>NZ_JAELYA010000009.1 GCF_017589465.1 Pseudomonas schmalbachii | reverse complement strand
GACCGAGGCCCTGACCATTTTGGCCCGCAAATTAGCCCGGATAGCCTTTGCCCTGATGCAGACGCAGACGGCTTATCACCCCCAGGAGGCGAAGCCCCATTGACATAGAATCTCCTACAGGTATGGCGAGAGCGTAGGGTGGAAATCGCGAAGCATTTCCACCTTGTCTCGGGGCCGGGGCGATGGACAAGCGTTGCGACTCCCTCACCCCAACCCTCTCCCGGAGGGAGAGGGGGCACCACTGCGTCGGGTGATATGCCGTGCCAGCCGGCAACTCCGAAGAGTCCCCTCTCCCTTGAGGGAGAGGGTTAGGGTGAGGGGGTAGCCTCGCGACAATGCAAAGACAGTTGCTCCTACGGAAGGAGCGGGCCATGTGCGTCAGAGATGTGCCTCGGCGAACTCCGCCAGCACCGAGCGCGGCACCCCTTGCAGGGTCACGTGCACGCCGTGGGGGAAGTCCTTGAAGCGTTCGGTCAGGTAGGTCAGGCCGGAGCTGGTGGCGGACAGGTAGGGAGTGTCGATCTGCGCCAGGTTGCCCAGGCAGATCACCTTCGAGCCGTTGCCGGCGCGGGTGATGATGGTCTTCATCTGGTGCGGCGTGAGGTTCTGGCACTCGTCGATGAGGATCAGGCTCTGCTGGAAGCTGCGTCCGCGGATGTAGTTCAGCGATTTGAACTGCAGCGGCACCTTGCTGAGGATGTAGTCGACGCTGCCGTGGGTGCACTCGTCATCGGAATGCAGCGCTTCGAGGTTGTCGGTAATAGCGCCGAGCCAGGGTTCCATCTTCTCCGCCTCGGTGCCCGGCAGGAAGCCGATGTCCTCGTCCAGCCCCTGCACGCTGCGGGTGGCGATGATGCGCCGGTAGCGCTTGTTGACCATGGTCTGCTCGATAGCGGCGGCCAGGGCGAGGATGGTCTTGCCCGAGCCGGCGGCGCCGGACAGGTTGACCAGATGGATGTCCGGATCGAGCAGCGCATACAGCGCCAGCGACTGGTACACGTCGCGCGGGCGCAGGCCCCAGGCTTCCTGGTGCAGCAGCGGCTCCTGGTGCAGGTCGAGGATCAGCAGTTCGTCCTGCTCGATGCCCTTGATCCAGCCGACGAAGCCCTGCTCGTCGACGATGAACTCGTTGATGTGCACGGCCGGCAGGTTGTCGGTGAGCTGCACGCGGTGCCAGGTGCGGCCGTGGTCCTGGCGGGTCTCGACGGTGCTGACGCGATCCCAGAACGAACCGTTCAGCGAGTGGTAGCCACGGGGCAGCAGGTTGACGTCGTCGATCAGCTGGTCGGTGTGGTAGTCCTCCGCAGCCACCCCGCAGGCGCGCGCCTTCAGGCGCATGTTGATGTCCTTGGTCACCAGCACCACGCGCTTGGCGTTGTGGCGGCTCTGCAGCTCCACCAACTGGTTGATGATGCGGTTGTCGTTGAGGTGTTCGGGCAGCCAGGTGATCGGCTCGGCACGCTTGCTCATGAGGATCGACAGACTGCCGCACGGCCCGCTCTTGCCCCGCTGGATCGGAACCCCCTCCTCCACTTCCTCCGGCGAGGCTTCGCCCAGTACCTGATCGATCAGGCGGATCGCCTGGCGGCATTCCGCGGCTATGGTGTGCTTTCCGGCCTTCAGCTTGTCCAGTTCCTCCAGCACCGTCATCGGGATGGCGACGTGGTGCTCCTGGAAGTTCAGCAGTGCGTTGGGGTCGTGGATCAGAACGTTGGTATCGAGGACGTAGAGGGTGGGCTTGGTAGGTCTGGAACGTCCGTGGTCATCCATACGCGGGTCACCTCTTCTTGGAAGGTTACGACGGAATGCCATGACAGCGCTCCGCCGCGCGGTGAGCCGCCGACTCTCGAGGAGGCTCGAGAGCGAAGCAAGCAAGTGACGGGCCGGGGCCGCCACCTGTCTGCAGGGTTCGGCGGTCTACGAATCCAGAAATACAGGAAAAAACATGACGATAAAAAGTCTTTTTCCTTCTCAAGAATCTTTTTTTCGTCCTACGACGAAATACCTTGGCGGGGGATTCGCGGAGCGTTAGTTTTAAGAGTCTGACCTCCCGCAAACCCGCTACCCACCCTTTCGCCTCAGCCCTTCAGCCCGTCGAAGAACGCCTGCGCGTTTCGTTCCAGCGTCTGCAGGTGATACCCGCCTTCCTGCACGATGACCTGCGGCAGCCCCAGCGCGGCGACCTCGCGACCCAGCCGGCCAAAGCCCTCGGTGCTCACGGCCACCTTGGACTGCGGGTCCTCCCGGTAGATGTCGAAACCCAGCGACAGCACCAGTGCCTGCGCACCGAATTCGCGCACCGCCTTCAGCGCTGTGCCCACCTGCGCGAAGAAGTCCTCTTCGCTCGCGCCATGCGGCATCGGCAGGTTGAGATTGAAGCCTTCGCCCTGCCCTTCGCCACGCTCGTCGTCGAAGCCGGCGACCACCGGGTAGAAGTTGGTCGGATCGCCGTGCACCGACACATAGAGCACGTCGTCGCGGCCATAGAAGATCTCCTGGATGCCCTGGCCGTGGTGCATGTCGGTATCGAGGATGGCGACCCTGTCGAAGCGATGGCGCAGCTCCGCCGCGGCGATGGCGGCGTTGTTCAGGTAGCAGAAGCCTCCGGCGCCCTCTTCCCGTGCGTGGTGCCCCGGTGGGCGGCACAGGGCATAGGCGGCCGGTTCGCCGTCTCGCACCTGGCGCGCCGCGGCAACCGCGCTCTGCGCCGACCAGTAGGCCGAGCGCCAGGTGTGCTCGCCCACCGGGCAACTGCCATCGGCCAGATAGCGTGCCGCCTGGGCAAGGACACCGCGCAGCGGATTGCCCTCGCGGATGAACACATTGGACATCACCTCGTCACCCCAGTCCTCCGGCACGTCGTGCCAGCGCTGGTAGGCGTGTTCGAGGAAGTCCAGGTACGCCTCGCTGTGCGCGGCCAGCAGGGGCTGGCGACCGAAGTCGTCTGGCGCCAGGATCGGGAACCCCATCGCCCCCACCGCCTTCAGCAGCCGTTCGGCGCGCTCCGGCACCTCCTGCGGGGTGCGCATCTGGCCACGGGAGAAATAGCTGCGCGGCAGGTGCAGCAGCTGTTCGGGATGGAAGAACGTCAGCACGGCAATCTCCTGTCAGTCGGTACGGCCGGCGCGGGCCAGCACGGCATTGAGCAGAACATCGGCGCCCTGGGTGGCCTGCTCGGGAATCACGTCTTCGGCTTCGTTGTGGCTGAGTCCGCCGACACAGGGAATGAACACCATCGCCGTCGGGCAGGCGCGCGCCAGGTGGATGGCGTCGTGGCCGGCTCCGCTGACGATGTCCTGGTGCGAATAGCCCAGCGCCTGCACCGCCTCGCGCACATGGCCGACGCAATCGGCGTCGAAAGGCGTGGCCGGGCTGATCCAGTGCACGCCGATCTGCAGTCCCAGCTCGCGTCGTGCAGCGATGGCTTCGAGCAGCGCACGGGCCTCCTGCTCCATGGCGGCTATCACGTCGTCGCGGTGATGGCGCAGGTCGATGGTGAAGTCCAGCAGGCCGGCGATGGTATTGCGCGAAGATTTGGCGATTTCCAGCTGGCCGACCGTCACCAGCCCGTGGGGCGCGAAACGCTGCGCCAGCACCTCCAGGGCCTGGATCATTTCCGCCGCGCCGAACAGTGCATCGTGGCGCAGCGGCATCGGCGTGGTGCCGGCGTGGGCGGCCTGTCCCGTGACTCGTACGTCCAGCCAGCGGATCGCCTGGCCGCCGGTGACCACACCGACGTCGATGGCGTTGTCCTCCAGGATCGGGCCCTGCTCGATGTGCGCCTCGAAGTAGGCATCCAGGCGCCGGCCCAACGGCAGATCGCCCTGCCAGCCGAGCGCCTGCAACGCCTCGCCGACACTGACGCCGTCGCTATCCCGCGAGGCCAGCGCAGCTTCCGGCGCCATGGCCCCGGTGAAGGCCGCCGAGCCGAGCATCGCCGGGGTGAAGCGCGCGCCTTCCTCGTTGGTCCATACCGCTACTTCCAGCGGGCGGCGGGTACGGATCTGCCTGTCGTTCAGCGTACGCAAGACCTCGAGTCCGGCCAGCACACCGTACACGCCATCGAAACGGCCGCCCTCGGGCTGGGTATCGAGATGGCTGCCCATCACCACCGGGTCGAGGCCATCGTCCTCGCCGGCACGACGGGCGAACAGATTGCCCACCGCGTCGCGGCGCAGGCTCAGGCCGGCATCGCGGCACCAGCCTTCGAACAGCTCGCGACCGGCGCGGTCTTCTTCGCTCAGCGCCAGACGGCGGGAGCCGCCACGGGCCGTTGCGCCAACCCGGGCCATGTCCATCAGGCTCGCCCACAGGCGAGCACCATCGATCTTCAGCATCAATCTCTCCTTACGGAATCAGGCGGTGGCCGTTGCGGTGCCTACGCGCAGACGGCGGTCGAGACCGACGATGCACAGCAGCGAGAGGGCGGCCAGCAGGGAATAGAACAGCGCCAGCGGCAGCCACTGGCCGTCGAAACGGTGCGCCAGGAAGGTGCCTATCAGCGGCGTGAGGCCACCGGCGATGGCGCCGCAGACCTGGTACGCGATGGAGATCGCCGAGTAACGCACCCGGGCGTCGAACACCTCGCTGACGAAGCCGGCGATCACCGAATAGAAGCTGGCCATGCACACCACCGCCGTGGCGATGCCGAGGATGATCGCCGTGGCGCTACCCTGGCTGACCAGCAGGAACATCGGGTACGGCGAAGCCACCGCCAGCAGCGCCGCCAGCTTGAGGAAGCGCGCCGCGCCCATGGTTTCGGCCAGGCGCGCCGCCAGCGGCTGCACGCAGAACTGGATGATCGCCACGTAGAACAGGCAGTCGAGGATCAGCGCACGGTCGATCTGCAGGTTCTGGGTGGTGTAGGAAATCATGAAGGTGTTGGTGAAATAGACACCGGCGATACCGATGGTGTTGGCGCCGATGCACAGCAGCAAGGTGCGCCAGGAACTGCGCACCACCTCCAGCGCCGGCAGCTTGTGCTGGCGCGACTGCTGCTGGATGCGGGCGAACTCCGGCGACTCGTTGACGCCCAGGCGGATCGCCAGGCCGACGATCAGCAGCGCCGAACTGGCGAGGAACGGCAGCCGCCAGCCCCAGTCGAGGAAGGTCTCGCTGTCCATGCTGGTGACGGCCTTGAATGCCAGCAGGGAAAGGATCAGCCCCGCCGGACTGCCCAGCTGGGCGAAGGAGGCGAAGAAGGTGCGCCGGCCGCTGGGCGCGTGTTCGCCCGCCATCAGCACGGCACCGCCCCACTCGCCTCCCACGGCGATGCCCTGGACGATGCGCAGGATCACCAGCAGCACGGGAGCGGCCACGCCGATCTGCGCGTGGGTCGGCAGCAGGCCGATGCACACCGTCGCCACCCCCATCATCACGAGAGTGACCAGCAGCGCCTTCTTGCGCCCGATGCGATCGCCCAGGTGGCCGAAGATCAGTCCACCCAGCGGACGGGCGAAGAAGCCCACGGCGAAGGTGCCGAAGGCGGCCATGGTGCTGAGGAAGCGACTCTCGGAGGGGAAGAACAACTGGCCGAAAACCAGTGCGGCGGCGGTGGCGTAGATATAGAAGTCGTACCACTCGATCATGGTACCGATGAAGGCGGCCGTGGCGGCACGAACCGGCTGTGGCGATGGCTGGGACATCTCAGGCTCCGATCTTGTCAGTTGTTCTAGCCCAGGGGCAGTGCGGAGGGCGCTCTTGGCGCCTGTGGACTTTATCGCCGCCACAGCGATAATCAGTCAATTTTCTAATCGTTATTCAAAGAATAACCACCGCTTATAATCAACCGATTTCCGAATGGAGACCGCCCTGTGGAACCCCGCGAAAGCCTCGGCCGCTTCCTCAATGACCGGCTGGACTGGAACCTGCTGCGCACCTGGCTGGTGATTGGCCAGGAACGCAGCATCAGTCGCGCCGCCGCACGCCTGCACCTGACCCAGCCGGCGGTCAGCCAGGCGTTGCGACGGCTGGAGGAACAGCTCGGTGCCGCGCTGGTGCAGCGGCGCGGGCCGCGCTTCGAGATCACCGCGCTGGGCGAGGAAATCATGCGCATCGCCGGCGACATCAACGGCAATGTCTCGCGCCTGGCGGCGGCGCTGGAGCAGCCGGCCGATCAGGTTGTCGGCAAGGTGAGGCTGCTCAGCATCAGCCGCATCCAGTCAGGTTTCTATGACGATTTCCTCACCGACTTCCACCACGCCCATCCCGGCGTCGAACTGGATATCGAAGTGATGCGCAGCGCCGACGTACTCAGTTCGTTGCAGCAGAAAACCGCTACCCTCGGCCTCGCGCTGTGCCGCCTGCCCTCGCCCCGCCTGGAACAACGCACCTTCCTGCGCCAGCGCTATGCCTTCTTCTGCGGCCGCCACCACGCCCTCTACGGCCGCCGCGACCTGCGCCTGGCCGACCTGCTGGGCGAGGACTACGTGTCCTTCGCCAGCGACCAGATCGGCGAAGTGCTTTCGCCGCTGACCATCTTCCGCGACCAGCAGGGCTTCACCGGCAAGCTGGTGGCCTCCTCGCCCAGCCTCGAGGAAATCCGCCGCCTGGTGTATTGCGGTTTCGGCATCGGCTGCCTGCCCCGGCACATCGTCGCCGACGATCTCGCCCAGGGCCGCCTGTGGGCGCTGCCGCCGGACGACGGCGTGGCCGACGTGGACATCCATGTACTGTGGAACCGCGAGCAGAAGCACACCCAGGCCGAGCGCTGCTTCCTGAGTGAACTGCTCAAGCGCATGGAGCAGGTGCCGGTGGAACAGCGGCTGGGCTGACCGACCTATCGTCTCCATAGGTGGAGCCTCGGCGCTCGAATCCCTACAATCGCCCCTCGCTTCGAGGAGACCGCGCGATGCTGATGGTGATTTCCCCCGCCAAGACCCTGGACTACGAAACCCCGCCCGTTACCGAGCGCCATACGCTGCCGCTGCACCTGGACGATGCACAGGAGCTGATCGGCATCCTCCGCGAACTCACCCCGGCGCAGATCGCCGGGCTGATGAGCCTGTCCGACAAGCTCGCCGGCCTGAACGCCGCGCGCTTCGGCAGTTGGCACCCGGACTTCACCCCGGCGAACGCCAAGCAGGCGCTGCTGGCGTTCAAGGGCGACGTGTACACCGGGATGCACGCCGAGGACTTCTCCGAAGACGACTTCGATTTCGCCCAGCGCCACCTGCGCATGCTCTCCGGCCTGTACGGCGTGTTGCGGCCGCTCGACCTGATGCAGCCCTATCGCCTGGAAATGGGCACGAAGCTGGCCAACCCGCGCGGCAAGGATCTCTATGCCTTCTGGGGCGAACGCATCAGCGGCTGGCTGAACGAGGCGCTGGCCGAACAGGGCGACGACGTGCTGCTCAACCTGGCCTCCAACGAATACTTCGGCGCGGTGAAGCGCAAGGCGCTGAATGCGCGGATCATCGACACCGAGTTCAAGGACCTGAAGAACGGCCAGTACAAGATCATCAGCTTCTACGCCAAGAAGGCCCGCGGGATGATGGCGCGCTATGTGATCAGGGAGCGCCTGACCGACCCGGCCGGGCTGAAGGACTTCGACTACGCCGGCTACCGCTTCAGCGCGGAACAGTCGACGGAAGACAGCCTGGTGTTCCTGCGCGATACGCCGGAGGCGTGACACTAAACTCAACGGGGCCGCAACAGAGCGGCCCGGCTTTTCCGCTCAAAGGAGCCACAACATGTATCAAGACACCGCCACCGTAACGGTCAGCGCGGAACACTGGGGACGCGAAGCCGAGGCTGTGGACAACGCCGGCGTGAACGTCGGCCTGGAAACCCTCTCCCCCGGCGTGTTCAAGGCGCACTTCAACGGCCAGCTGGATGCCCCCGAGGAGCCGACCCACGTGTGCATCACCCTGAGCAACGGCCTGGCCTACTACGGCCCGATCACCGGCGGCGAAGCCCGGCCGGAGGGCGGCTGGCTGTCCTTCGAATGCGATATGGTCGAGCCGGAGCTGCTCTGACCACGTAGGGCGGGTGCAACCCGCCAGCACGGCGATGGCGGGTTTCACCCGCCCTACCGCTCCCCTGCATACCGCCAGCCGGCGAAGGCGCACAACGCCAGTCCCGCTACCGCCAGCATCCCGCCGACATAACCGACATTCGCCAGCCCCAGGTGGATACTCACCACGCTGCCCAGCAGCGCGCCGGCGCCGATGCCGACGTTGTAGAGGCCGGAGAACATGGCCATCGCCACGTCGGTGGCATCCGAGGCCAGGCGCAGCACCCTCGATTGCTGCGACAGGCCGAAGCCCATGATGCCCATCCCCCACAGCACGCTCAGCGCCGCCAGCCAGTATGGATCGACGGACAGCGGCAGCAGCAGTGACAGGCTCAGCGCCAGCGCTCCGATCGCCGCCAACGGGAAGCCCCGGGGGAAGCGTTCGCTGTAGTGGCTGAAGAGGATCGAGCCGAAGATGCCGGCGCCGCCGAACAGCAACAGCAGCGCGGTGGTCATTTCGCTGCTCAGGTGCGCCACGTCGCGGGCGAACGGTTCGATGTAGCTGTAGGCGGTGAACTGCGCGGTGATCACCAGCACGGTCAGCACATACAGCGCCACCAGCGCCGGACGACGGAACAGCAGCGGCAGGCTGCGCAGGGAGCCGGAGTTCTGGCTCGGCAGCGACGGCAGCGCGCGGGCCAGCCAGAGCATGATCAGTCCCGATACCCCGGCGATCACCAGGAAGGTGGTGCGCCAGCCCAGCGCCTCGCCCACCACGCGGCCGAGCGGAATGCCCAGCACCATCGCCAGGGTGGTGCCGGTCGCCAGCAGCCCCAGCGCCTTGGCCTGCTTGCCCGGCGGCGCCACGCGTACCGCCAGCGACGCGGTGATCGACCAGAACACCGCGTGGGCCAAGGCGATGCCGATGCGGCTGACCATCAGCACCGTGAAGCTCCAGGCGATGCCCGACAGCACGTGGCTGGCGGTGAACAGCAGGAAGACGAACACCAGCAGCCTGCGCCGCTCGAAATCGCGGGTCAGCAGCATCATCGGCAGCGAGGCCAGGGACACCACCCAGGCGTAGATGGTCAGCATCAGGCCGGTCTGCGCGACGGGCATGTCGAAGCTGCGGCCGATGTCGCTGAGCAGGCCGACCGGGACGAATTCGGTGGTGTTGAAGATGAAGGCGGCCAGGGCCAGCGCGATCACGCTCAGCCAGCTGCCGTTGCGCGATTCCAGGGGGGTATCCATTCTGCGACGCTCAGGTGATTTGCGGTTGTCGAGACCGCCCGCGCAGCACGACGGAAGCCGCCTCAGGCTCGCTAGCCAGGGCGGTTCTCGTAGCGGGATTTGTTATTGGAATCGGCGGGGTACGGCCAGAGGGCGGGCATTCTACGCGGACCAACCGGCAGCACAACTCCCGCCCACGGCGATGTTTGGGCTAGGCAAGACGTAGGTTGGCGCTGAGCTTGCGAAGCCCAACGCCCTCCAGCGCCTATGTTGGGCTTGGCAAAACGTAGGTTGGTGCTGAGCTTGCGAAGCCCAACGGTGCAACGGCTTGGCTGATGTTGGGCTTCGCTGCGCTCAGCGCCAACCTACGTGACCGCCTTAGCGCAGCAGTCCCATCTCCTTCGCCCGCGCCACGGCCTGGGTGCGGCGTTCGACGCCGAGCTTGTCGTTGATGTGGCGGGCGTGGCTTTTCACCGTGTGCAGGGAGATGAACAGGCGTTCGCTGATTTCCTGGTTCGAGCAGCCCAGGGCGATCAGTTCCAGCACGGCCAGTTCGCGGCCGCTCAGGCATTCGCTGTTCGTCGCCAGGCGCTCCGGCTGGGCCGGCAGCATTGCGGCCAGGCGCTCCGGCAGCGGACAGGCGGAGCGGCCCGCCAGTTGTTCGCGGACCCAGCCAGGATATTCCCGCAGCAGGTCGGCCAGCGGCAGCAGCGCACCGCCCGCCGCGGCGGCCAGGCATTCCTCGAACAGACTGGAAGCCTCGCGCTCGCGCCCTTCGTGCAGGAGGAACAGCAGCAGCCGTCCCTGCGCCAGGCTCGCCGACAATTGCGCGCCGGTACGCGTGGCGCTGCCGGCAACGGAACGCATCCGCCGCTCGCCCTCGACCGCGTTGCCCTGGCGCAGCGCCAGCGTGGCCTGCAGCAGTTCGACATGGCTCGGCAGCAGCGGACTGCACTCCGGCGGCGTGGCCGGTTGCGCGCCGGTGTAGGTATCGGCCAGGCGGCTCAGCCAGGCGGAGGCCAGTTCGATCTGCCCCTGCGCCAGCCACAGCTCGCATTTCACCAGGGTGATGACCGACAGGTAGTAGACCGGCGGCACATCCCACACGTGCATCAGCCGCTCGACCTCGCCCAGCAGGGTGAAGGCGCGGGCGTGGTTGCCGTGCCGCCCTTCCAGGCTGGCCAGCGCGCAATAGCCGATCACCAGGCTGATGTCGCGGCAATGGCGTGCTTCGTCGATGCCGGCCTTGAGCTTGCGCCGCGCCTCATCCGGCTGCAGCGTCAGGCTGCGCAGGTAACCCTGGATGATCAGCAGACGGCCGCGCACCGAGGAGCGCCGTTGCGTCGACACCCCTTCGATACGGGCGAGGCCATGGCGTACTTCCTCGTCGGCACGGTTCACCTCGCCGCGCGCCAGCAGCAGCCGCGCGCGATCGCAGTGCACCATCGCCTCGAACATCGGGTTGCCGAAGCGCTGCGCCAGCTCCAGGGCCTCGCGGTTGAAGCCACGGGCGCGCCACAGGTCGCCGCGCACGATGGCCAGGTTGGCCAGGGTCGACAGGCTGAGCAGACGCGGTCCGAAGCGGCCCGCGTCCAGATTGTCCAGGGCCTCGCCGCAGTGCCGCTCGGCGGATTCGATGTCGCCGCGGCCACGGGCGATCACGCCGGCCAGCGACTGCCATTGCGCCAGCAGGTCGCGCTGGGTGGCCGCATCGGCGGCCGGCAGGAAGCGCGCCAGTTGCAGCGCCAGTTCCTCCGCCGCATCAAGCTGGCAGGCCAGGGCCAGCGCCCAGCCGTACAACACGATCAGGCGCGGGGTGCTGGCCAGCAGGCTGTCCGGCAGGTCCATCTTCCAGCGCAACAGCGTCGCGACATTCTGTTCGGCCAGCAACTGCTCTTCCGACAGGCTCTGCACCAGGCTCGCCGCCACTTCCGGATGGCCGGCGCGCAGGGCCTGTTCGATGGCCTCGTCAAGCAACCCGCGGGCGCTGAACCAGCGGCAGGCGCGCAGGTGCAGCGCCGACACCGAAGGCCCGCAGGCCGGCAGCTCGCGCGCCAGCAGCAGGTCGGAGAACAGGTGGTGATAGCGGAACCACTGGCCCTGCTCGTCCAGCGGCACGAGGAACACCTGGTGCTGCTGCAGGTGCTGGAGGATCGCGGCGCTGTCGTGGGCGTCGCGCAGGGTGTCGCACAGTTCGGCGGAGAAACGCTCGAAGCGCGCGGTCTGGCAGAGGAATTCCTGTATCTCGACCGGCAACTGGTCGATGACCTCCTCCAGCAGATAGTCACGGATCAGCTCTTCCGCACCGTTCAGCGCGACCCTGCAGCCGCTGCCGGTCAGTTCGCCAGCATGGGAGAGCAGCCACAGGCGCAGCCCGGCGATCCAGCCTTCGCTGCGCTCGACCAGGTTTTCCAGCGCCTGCTCGTCCATCCGCGCGCCGTTCAGGGCGACCAGTTCGGCGGTTTCCTCGGTATTCAGGCGCAGGTCCTGCTCGTTGAGTTCGAGCAGTTGCCGCGACAGGCGCAGGCGCGCCAGATGCCAGTCCGGCCGGCGGCGGCTGGTGACCAGCAGCACCATGCCGTCCGGCAGGTGGTTGAGAAGGAACTGCAGGCAGCGGTCGAGCACCGCGCCCTGGGCCAGGTGGTAGTCGTCGAGCACCAGCAGCAGCGGCGCCTCGGGGGAAAGGCATTGCGTCAGTTCGTCGAGCAGGTCGTCGAGCCAGGCCTCGAAGGCGAACGGCTGGTGCCGCTGGCGCATCTTCAGCAGGCCCATGGCTTCTTCGCCGAGGGACGGGAAATGCAGGCGCAGACCGTCCAGCAGGCGTTCGAGGAAGCGGCCGGGATCGCTGTCCCGCGCGCTGAGGCCCAGCCACAGGCTGCGCCAGTGCGGCTCCAGCTGTTCGCAGAATTCGATGGCCAGGGAACTCTTGCCGAACCCCGCCGGCGCCGACACCAGCATCAGCCGGCCGCCCAGCCCTGCCTGCAGACGCTCGCAGAGCCGCGAGCGGGAAACGTGGCACTCAGGCAACGGCGGGCGGTAAAAGCGGCTGCCGGACGTGGGGGACGCGGGCTTGGCGATTTCTGTAAGAGTCGGGAATTCAGTCATGCGGCCTGGTTCACTCCGGCTCAGGGACGCTACGTGCTGCCAGGCAGCCTAGACGCACGTTCCGTTCTTATGAAGTCGAAATTGTTACCGTTCTATAGCGATTCGCGAATTCGAAGCAGGAGATGTGCCAGTGCCGGATAGTACGAGGCATTGGCGCGCTGGCGATACCCATCCATCCGGTTGATGAGGCGGCATAAGGCGCTCGGGAGGCGCAGCCGGGGCAGAAGGCGATGGGTATCGCGTTGCTCAACCCATCCTGCACAGGCTGAAAATGGCAGGACGCCCACAAAGAAAAACCGGCCCGAAGGCCGGTTCTTCCACAACGTCGTCGCTTAGCGAACGCCCGCCTGGCGCAGTGCCGCCGGGGTGTAGTCGCTCTCCGAGGCGCGGTACTGGTAGTCGTAGGAGGATTTCTCCTCGTTCTTCAGGCCCAGGGTCAGGTAGCGGCCGGACAGCAGGTCGTACAGGGTTTCCGCGGTGTACCAGTTGACCTGGTTGTTGTAGTAGTACTGCTGGAACGCCTCAGCCACGCGCCACAGGGTGCCGCGGCCGTCGTAATGGTCGATCTCGGCGGCCTGCCAGGTGTCCTCGTCGATGTAGAAGTCACGCTTGGCGTAGATGTGCCGCTCGCCCGGCTTCAGGGTCGCCACCACGTGCCACACGCGGTGCAGTTCGTAGCGGGACAGGTCCTGGTTGAGGTGGCCGGCCTTGATGATCTCGCCGTACTTCAGCTTGGGATCGTCCATCTTGTAGTTGTTGTAGGGGATGTAGATCTCCTTCTTGCCCACCAGCTTCCAGTCGTAGCGATCCGGCGCGCCGTTGTACATGTCGAAGTTGTCCGAGGTGCGCAGGCCATCGGCGGCGGTGCCCGGGCCGTCGTAGGACACCTGCGGGGCGCGGCGTACGCGGCGCTGACCGGCGTTGTAGAGCCACGCCAGGCGCGGTTCCTTGACCTGGTTGAGGGTCTCGTGGACCAGCAGCACGTTACCGGCCAGGCGCGCCGGCGCGGTCACCCGCTGCTTGAAGTAGAACAGCACGTTGCTCGGCTTGCCCGCATCGTAGTCGGTGAGGTTGGTGCGGAAGGTGAACTCGTCCTGGAAGTAGACCAGCGAGTAGCTGCCGTTCGGCTGCGGGGTGGCCTGGGTCACCAGGCGCCGCACGCTGCCGCCGCGGTAGCGGGTGATGTGGTTCCAGATCACTTCCAGGCCGTTCTGCGGAATCGGGAACGGGTTGGCGGTATCGAAGTTCTCCAGGCCGTTGCCGCCCTCGACCAGCTTGGTGGTGGTGGCGTTCTTCCTGGTCGCGGCGATTACCGCGTCTGGCATCGAGGCGCTGCGGTGGGTCTTGTACACCGGCATCTTGTAGGTGTCGGGGTAGCGCTTGAACATCGCCAGTTGGCCGGGAGTCAGCTTGTCCTTGTACTGGTCGACGTTCTGCGCGGTGATGGTGAACAGCGGCTGCTCACTGGCGAACGGATCGGAGAGAAAGCCCTTGCTGTCGACCGAGCCGGCGCTCTTCGACAGGCCGCCATCCCAGGCGGGAATGCTGCCGTCGGCGTTGCCGGCCTTTTCCGCGCCGATCGGGGTCAGCGAGGTGCCCAGCTTGGCCGCTTCGCTGGCGGAAACGGCTGCCATGACCTGGGTCGCCAGCAGGCTCAGCGCCAGCGCCCCGGTTTGCAGCAGGATTTTTGTAGTTCTCATTATCGCGTGCCCTCGGTAAGTCGTGTCTGCCCACGAGCCGGGCCCTGACGGCCGCTCGTGACATCTGTCCCATGCTCGCCCGTGCCGGGCGGAAGGCCCGCTTCGCCGAAGCGGGCCGGAGTTCCGATCAGAAGTTCATGCCGAAGCTGAGCGCGACGAAGTCACGGTCATCCACGGTGGAGTACTTGCCGTCGAAGAAGGTGGTGTAGGCCAGACTGGCGGTGTAGGTGTTCTGGTATTCGGCATCCAGGCCCAGGCTGACCGCCTTGCGGCCTTCCTCGAAGTTGCCGCCGGGGCCGGGGGAGTAGCCGTCGACGTCGTGCGACCAGGCTACGTTCGGCTTCATGTTCACGCCGGCGATTACATCGTTATAGTCCCAGATCGCCCGCATGCGATAACCCCAGGAGTCGGCGGTGGTGAAGCCGTCGTTCTCGCAGTAGCGGGTGAGGTTGTTCTGCGGAGCGCCAGCCAGTGTGCCGGCATTGAGGGTCTGGCACTGCCCGGCCGGCAGCGGACCGGGACCGAATACCGGGTCGCGGCCATAACGGACCTTGGAGGTGCTTTCCAGCCCGCCGACGTGGGTCCAGCCGACCTCGCCCACCAGGGTCAGACGCTCGGCGCCCATCACCTGGTCGAAGAAGTGGGTGAAGGTGGTCTGCAGCTGGGTGACTTCCTTGCGGCGGTAGCCGTGGGTGTCACGCCCCGGGGTTGCCTGCAGCAGGGATACGTTGGGGTTCAGAGGAGTCAGGCCGCCGAACAGGATGTCGGTGGTGTTGATCTGCACCGGCGCGTTCGGCCGGTAGCTGATCTCGCCGCTCCACGCGGTGCCGGTGGGCAGTGTGGTGGAGAAGCTCAGGCCGTACAGGTGGATGTCTTCCGGGTACTCCACGAAGTAGCTGGAGTTGCCGGCGACGACCAGCGGCGCGATCTGCTGGGCGACAGCGGCGGCGTTCGGCGCCGGCACCCCGGCGCGAACCAGTTGCGCCCCGATGCCGTTCGGATTGAGCGGGCTGAACAGGCCGAACACCGCCGGGCTGGCGGCCCTGCCGCTGAAGATCGGCAGACGGCTGTGGTAGTTCATGTAGTAGGCGCCGAACTCGGTATCCAGCTCGTTGGCGAAGTAGCGCATGGACAGGCCGTACTGGCCGCTGTCACGGGCATCCTCATCCGGCCCGCGACGTACGATCACGCCCTCGTCCGGATTGCCGAAGGTCACGCCGTTGTTGCGCAGCACGTTGCCGACCGGCGTTGCCAGCGGCCCCAGCGCGCCGCCCAGGGCCCGCTGCGTGCGCAGCACCGCCAGGTTGCCGTCGCAGCCATCGGCGATCACGTCCGGCTGGGAGAAGAAGGTGCCGCAGTTGTCGACCACCGTCTGGTCCCATTCGAGCTGGTAGAAGGCCTCGGCGGACAGGCTGTCGGTGAAGTTCTGCGACAGGTAGAACATGTTCACCGGGATCAGGCCTTCCTTGACCTCGGAACCAGGCCGGCGGAACGCCGAGACATCGACCGGGTTGATCGAGCTGATGCCGTTCTGGATGAAGGTGCTCTCGCCCCAGTTCACCACCTGCTTGCCGAGGCGCACGGTGCCCGGCTGCTCGGCGATGTTGTAGTTGTGGTAGACGAAGGCATCGAGCAGTTGCGCGCCGGAGGACTGCGCGCCTTCCTTGCGGTTGTGGTCGTCGATGTCCTTGAACAGGCGGCTCTCGTCCTTCAGCTCGAAGTCGTACCAGTACTTGCCGCGCAGGAAGACGCCGGTATCGCCGTACTTCAGTTCGAGGTCGTGGATGCCCTTGAAGATCTTCGAGAAGGTCTCGCCCTTCTTGAAGTTCAGGTGGCCGTCGTCGGAGGTCTGCGAGAGCCCCCTGCCGCCGTTGTTCGCCCCGATCAGGTCCTTGTTCGGACTCTCGGTCGACCAGCTGGCGCCGACGGACAGGGACGAGTCGAACGAACCCTCGACTTCCCCCACGTTGAAGCTGATGGCGGAGGCAGGAGCCGCCAGGGATGAGGCCAGGCTGACCGCCAGTGGCAGTCTTGCCAGGCGCCAGATCCTTTTCATTTGTGTCATCGACGCTACTCCATGTGTTTCTTGTTATGAGTGCGTCGAATATAGCCAGCCATCAGGGGGGGATGATCGCACCAAAGTGTGATTTATCCCGTGACTACCCGGTCAGGTAGCACGACCCCCGTGAAGGCCGCGCCAGACGGGGCCGCACCGCACCGAGCGCTTGCTCGGCGGGCGCGGCGCATGGCTCAAACGGTGGACAGGAACGCGCTGCCGGCCTCCTGCCACTGGACGATATCCACACGGATTCGCTTCTTGTCCAGTTTGCCCACACTGGTCTTGGGAATTTCAGTAACAACGGCGATCTGCGAGGGAATCGCCCACTTGTTGATGTGACCTTCCTCGACGAAGGGCTTGAGGTGTTCCTTCAGCGCCTTGGCGTCCAGCGCCTGCCCTTCGCGCAGCACCAGCAGGGCGAACGGGCGCTCGCCCCACTGCGGGTCAGGCACGCCGACCACGGCCACTTCGCGCACGGCCGGATGGCGGCTGATCAGGTCCTCCAGGTCCAGCGAGGACAGCCATTCGCCGCCGGTCTTGATCACGTCCTTGATGCGGTCGCGGATGTCGATGAAGCCCATGCCGTCGATGGTCGCCACGTCGCCGGTATGCATCCAGCCGCCGGCCCACAGCTCCTCGCTCTTTTCCGGCTCGCGGAAGTAGCCCTGGGTCAGCCACGGCGAGCGCAGCACCAGTTCGCCCTGGGACTCGCCATCGGCCGGGAGGAACTGGCCGTGCTCGTCCATGATCGCCGCTTCCGCCAGCGGCACCGGCACGCCGGCCTTGATGCGGTAGGTGGTGCGCTCGTCCTCGCTGCCGGCGCGCAGCTGTTCGTTGAGGTAGGCGCAGGAAATCAGCGGGCAGGTTTCCGACATGCCGTACGCGGCGGTGAGCTGGATGCCGCGCGCCTTGGCCGCGTCGTACAGCGCACGGTTCAGCGCGCTGCCGCCGATGATGATCTTCCAGCCGCCGAAGTCCACGCCCTGCGCGGCCTTGGCGTTCATCACCATCTGCAGGATGGTCGGCACGCAGTGGGAGAACGTTACCTTCTCGCGTTTCCACAGCTCGACCAGGAATTCCGGATCGTAACGGCCCGGGTAGACCTGCTTGACGCCGAGCATGGTCGCCACGTACGGCGTGCCCCACGCATGCACGTGGAACATCGGGGTGATCGGCATGTAGACGTCGTTGTTGCCGAGCAGGCGGATGCTGTCCAGGCTGGCGATGGTCGAGGCCATGGCCAGGGTGTGCAGCACCAGCTGGCGGTGGGAGAAATACACGCCCTTCGGGTTGCCGGTGGTGCCGGTGGTATAGAAGGTGGTGGCGACCGAGTTCTCGTCGAAGTCCGGGAACGCATAGCGCGGGCTGGCTTCGGCCAGCAGGCTCTCGTACTCGCCCACGCAGTTGGCCAGCGGGCAGCTCTTGTCGGCGCTGTCGGTCATCAGGATGGTCTTCTCCACCGTGGTCAGCTGCGACTCGATGCCCTGGTAGAGCGATACGAACTCGCTGTTGACCAGCACGAAGCGGTCTTCCGCGTGGTTCATGGTGTAGAGGATCTGCTCCGGCGAGAGGCGGATGTTGATGGTGTGCAGCACCGCGCCGATCATCGGGATGGCGAACATGCATTCGAGGTAACGGTGGCTGTCCCAGTCCATCACCGCCACGGTATCGCCGGCCTTCACGCCCGCCTCGCTGAGCACGTTGGCCAGCCGCGCGACCCGCTCGTTGAAGGTGGCGTAGGTGTAGCGCACCTGGTCGCGATAGACGATCTCGCGGCCTTTCTCGTAGCGGCTGCCGGACAGCAGCAGGCTCTTGATCAGCAGCGGGTACTGGTAGGCGTTCTGGGCGGACGGGAGGATGCGGGTCTGAAGCATGGGCGGCACACCTGTAAGGCACATTGTCATTGTTGGTGGACATGACTCTAGGGTCACCGCGCCATCAGATCATCCAACCAAAGAGTGATTTGCAGATGACTCTTTGGCTGCTTCCGGTCACGTTGTAGAATCGCTGGCTCGAATCGACTTCAAGACAAGATCAACGAGGTACAGCTTCATGTCCGAAATCGTCATCGTCAGTGGCGCCCGCACTCCCATGGGTGGCCTGCAGGGCAGCCTGTCCGGCGTTTCCGCCGTCGACCTGGGCGCCGTAGCCATCCGCGAAGCCGTCAGCCGTGCAGGTATCCAGCCCGCCGACGTCGAGGAAGTGATCATGGGCTGCGTGCTGCCCGCTGGTCTGAAACAGGGCCCGGCCCGCCAGGCCGCGCTGAACGCAGGCCTGCCGAGCGCCACCGGCTGCACCACCATAAACAAGCTTTGTGGCTCCGGTATGAAAGCCGTGATGCTGGCCCACGACCTGCTCAAGGCCGGCACCAACAAGGTGATGGTCGCCGGCGGCATGGAAAGCATGTCCAACGCCCCCTACGTGCTGGAGAAGGCCCGCACCGGCCTGCGCATGGGCCACGCCGAGATCAAGGACCACATGTACCTCGACGGCCTGGAAGACGCCCGCAGCGGCCGCCTGATGGGCTCCTTCGCCCAGGAGACCGCCGACAGGTACGGCATCACCCGTGAGGAAATGGACGCCTACGCCATCGAATCGCTGAAGCGCGCCCAGGCCGCGATCAAGGATGGCTCGCTGGATTCCGAGATCGTTCCGGTGACCGTGACCACCCGCAAGGGCGAGGTCGTGGTGAAGGATGACGAGCAGCCGCTGAACGCCAACCTGGACAAGATTCCCGGCCTCAAGGCAGCGTTCAAGAAGGACGGCACCATCACCGCCGCCAACGCCAGCTCGATCTCCGACGGCGCCTCCGCGCTGGTCCTGATGACCGCCGAGGAAGCCGCCGCCCGTGGCCTCAAGCCGCTGGCGAAGATCGTCGGCCACGCCACCCAGAGCCAGGACCCGAGCGAATTCACCATCGCCCCGATCGGCGCCATGACCAACCTGTTCAAGAAGACCGGCTGGACCAAGGACGACGTCGACCTGTTCGAGATCAACGAAGCCTTCGCCATGGTCACCATGCTCGCCATGCGCGAACACGGCCTCGACCACGCCAAGGTCAACGTCTACGGCGGCGCCTGCGCCCAGGGCCACCCGGTCGGCTCCACCGGCTCGCGTCTCATCGTCACCCTGATCAACGCCCTGCAGAAGAAGGGCGGCAAGCGCGGCGTGGCCTCGCTGTGCATCGGCGGCGGCGAAGCGACTGCGGTAGCGATCGAGCTGGTGTAACGTAACGCGGTAACACCGAAGGGCGCGGCGAACACCGCGCCCTTCTCGTTTCCGCTGGCCGTACATGTGCGCTGGACGCCAGCAGCACCCGGCCGGCAACTGCTCCCGCTGCCCGGCGCCAGCCTCCCCACTCCGATGCGGAGCGGCGCACAATATTCGAGGACGCAAGGCAGGGACCGAAATGAAGACACCCGGCGGCATGCTGCTCACAGGCATCGAACTGGACCGTTCCAGCCCGGTGCCGCTCTATCGGCAGCTCTACCTGCAGGTACGCAAGCAGATTCTCTCCGGACGACTACCCGGCGGCACACGCCTGCCCTCGACGCGCACCCTGTGCAAGGAACTGGGGTTGTCGCGAATCACCCTGCTCAATGCCTTCGACCAGCTCACCGCCGAGGGCTTCCTGGCATCGCGCACCGGCGCCGGCTCCTATGTCGGCGATGAATGGGAAGGCCGCAAGGCAGCCGCGAACATCCCGCGCAAGCCTCCGCGCCTGTCCAGCATGAGCCAGGCGGTGCACTCCCTGCGCAGCGATCACTTCAGCGGCATGTCCTACAGCTCCTGGGCAGCGGATTGTCCGACATCCTTCCTGCCCAGCCATCCGGCCTACGACGCCTTTCCCATGCTGGTATGGAAACGCCTGATGAACCGCCACCTGCGCAAGCCGGACAAGGCGCAGTTGGGCTACGGCGAGCTGAAAGGCCTGCTGCGCCTGCGCGAAGCCATCGTCGAGTACGTGTCCGATGCCCGCGGCATCGAATGCAGCGTCGACCAGGTGGTGATCACCTCCGGCGCCCAGCAGGCCTTCAACCTGCTCGGCATGCTCCTGCTCAATCCCGGCGACAGCGTGTGGATGGAAGACCCCGGCCACATCGCCGCGCGCATCGCCTTCCAGGCGCTGGGCTGCCAGCTGGTGCCCCTGCGTATCGACGAGCAGGGCCTGGACGTACAGCAGGGCCTGCGCGAATGCCCGGACGCACGCCTGGCCTTCACCACTCCGTCGCGCCAGCACCCGCTGGGCACCACCATGAGCTACGCGCGCCGCCAGGAACTGATCGACTGGGCCGGACATGGCCATGGCTGGATCGTGGAAGACGACTGCGACAGCGAATTCCGCTACGTCGGCCGCCCGCTGCCGGCGCTGTACGCCCTGGACCCGTGGCAGAAGGTCATCTACGTCGGCACCTTCAGCAAGGTGCTCTACCCCTCCCTGCGCCTGGGCTACGTGATCCTGCCCGAGGCGCTGGTGGAACCCTTCTGCGCCATTCGCGCGGTGATGGACCGCAGCCCGTCGACCCTGCACCAGGACACCACTGCCGACTTCATGCTCGACGGCCACTTCCTCGGGCACATCCGGCGCATGCGCAACCTTTACCAGGCGCGCCAGGAGTGCCTGCTGGACGCACTGCAGCGCCACCTGGGCGGCTTTCTCTCGGTGGCGCCGGTCGAGGCCGGCCTGCACATGATCGGCTGGCTGGCGGAAGACATGAACGACGACGCCCTCGCCCGCGGCCTGGCCGACCATCAGGTCTACACCTACGCCCTGCGCGACTACTGCATCCGCCGCTACCTGCCGCCGGGACTGCTGCTGGGCTTCGCCGCCACCCCCGAGGCACAGGCCGAAAAGCGTGTGCAGGAATTCGTCCACGCCCTGCACGCCCTGGGCATGCGGGTGTGAGCCCCGGCCCGAGAGGGCAGCCAAAATGGCCATAAGAACAAAACAATAATGGCTATAGGTATAGCGCCATTCCGGAGCGATAAAAGAACTGCCGGCCACCCCGGTGTCGCTATCAGGAATGACAATAATGAATGCTATCCAAGCCCGATTCGCCGCCCTTCTGAGCCATAACGCCGGAGCCGATTCCGCCCCGCCGCCGCTCACACCCGACCTCGCCCGCCGCCTGCTGCAACGCCTGGACAGCCTGCGTCTGTTCGCCCATGGCTATCCGCTGCTGACCAACCTCACCCACGGCCGGGTCACTCCCGGGGACATGCTCGACTTCGCCTACCGTCACGAACTGGATGGCCTCTCCCTGCACCTGCTGGATGGCGAGGAGAACAGCCTGTCGCGCATGTCCGCCGAAGGGCTGGCCGCCTTTGGCGACAAGGCCCGCGCGCTCGGCCTCGACCTGCATGTCGAGATCAGCAGCACCCGCCCGGAAGACGTCGACCAGGCGGTGGCCGTGGCCCGCGCCATCGGCAGCCGCAACATTCGCGTCTACTCCCGCTACGAGGGGCACCTGTCGCGGGTCATGGACCTGATCGAGGCCGACCTGCGGCGCCTGGCACGACTGGCCGACGAGCACGACATCAACTTCGACTTCGAGCAGCACGAGGAACTCAAGAGCGACGAGATCGCCGCCCTGCTGCGCCGGGTCGGGCACCCGCGCCTGAATGCCCTGTTCGACTTCGGCAACATGATCAACGCCTGCGAACGACCGCTGCCGGCGCTGGCCAATCTCGCGCCCTTCATCCGCCAGGTCCACCTCAAGGGCGTGCGTGTGGTCCCCGAGCAGAACGGTTTCGGCCACTACGGCGTGCTGCAGGGCAGCGACGAGGACCAGTTGCCCGGCGCGCGCATGCTGCTGGAGCTGTTGCTGCTGGGCGAGACGGCGCCGCAGGTGGTGGCCTTCATCCTCGAACAGGAAAACCACTACATCGCCCCCGCCTTCCGCCAGACCGGCGAAGACGCCGACCCCTTCATTCCCTACCGCGAGATGAGCGAGACGCCGCTCCCGCCGGGCTACAGCCTGGAGCGGATGATGGCCGACGAACACCGCTGGGCGAACAATCAGGTACGCCACCTGCGCGGCCTGCTGGCCGAGCTGCGCCTGCTCGCCGAACTGACCCTGGCCGACGCCCAGCGCGCCTGACCGGCCCCAACAACACCGGAAACTGTGGAGAACAACAATGACAGCACAGGCTAAAGCCAAGTGGCTCCGCTTCCTGGTCCTCGTCCTCGGTGGCGGGACCATCTACAAACTGGCCAACCTGAAGGACGCCTTCTACATCCCGATGCAGGAGCACATGGGGCTGACTCACACCGAGATCGGCACCCTGCTCAGCGCCAACGCCATCATCGCCACGGCCCTGTTCGTCCTGGGCGGCTTCCTCGCCGACCGTTTCGAGACGCGCAAGCTGATTCCCATCGGGCTGATCGGCGCCGGCAGCCTCGGCCTGTACCTGGCCAGCTTCCCCGGCTACAGCCACCTGCTGATCGTCTTCAGCCTGCTGGCGGTATGTGCCGACTGCATCTTCTGGCCGTCGCTGCTGAAAGCCATTCGCAACCTCGGCGACGACAACGAGCAGGGCCGCATGTTCGGCTTCCTCGAAGGCGGCCGTGGCGTGGTGGATACCCTGGTGGCGTTTTCCGCCCTCGGCGTGTTCGTCGCCCTGGGTTCCGGCGCGGACGGTCTGAAGGCAGCCATCCTGTTCTACTCGGGAATCGACATCGGCGTCGGCCTGCTCACCTGGTTCCTGCTCAGGGATGCCCGCCAGACCAGCGGCAACCGCGAACCCATCGGCCTCGCCGGCCTGCTGGAGGCGGTACGCATGCCAGGCATCTGGCTGGTAAGCCTGAACGTGTTCATGGTCTACATCGTCTACTGCGGCCTGACCTACTTCATCCCCTACCTGAAGGACATGTACCAGCTGCCGGTGGCGCTGGTGGGCGCCTACGGCATCATCAACCAGTACTTCCTCAAGGTACTGGGCGGCCCGGCTGGCGGCTTCATCGCCGACAAGGGAATGAAGAGCCCGAGCCGCTACCTGAAGTGGGCCTTCCTTGCGCTCATTCCGCTGATGGCGGTGATTCTCGGCATTCCGCACGGCGAAAGCTTCATCTACGCCGGCATGGCCGCCACGCTGTCCTTCGCCCTGGTGGTGTTCACCATGCGCGGCGTGTTCTGGGCGCCGATGAGCGAAGTGGGAATCCCCTCGCGCATCAGTGGCTCGGCCTTCGGCATCGGCTGCCTGATCGGCTACGCCCCGGGGATGTTCGCCTACGTCATCTACGGCTCGCTGCTCGACCACTATCCGGGCGAACAGGGCTACACCTATGTGTTCAGCCTGATGAGCATCCTCGCCGTGGTGGGCTTCGCGGTCTCCAGCCTGCTGCATCGCTCGGTGAACAAGCGTCCCGCCGCCTCCACGGACCAGGCCCTGGCCTGAGGCTGACGAACCGGACATACAACCATCCGGCGTAGGGGCAGCGCTCTTCGTAGGATGGGTTGAGCTTGCGATACCCATCATTCGCGATACCCATGGGTATCGCTGCGCTCAACCCATCCTACGGAACTGGCACGGCATACAACCCAACACCGTCGAGCCCCCTCTCCCTCCGGGAGAGGGTTGGGGTGAGGGGAATCGCAACGCCGATGGTTCCGTAGGAGCGTAGGGCGGGTGCAACCCGCCATCACCCCACCGAACCGGCGGGTTGCACCCGCCCTACGCCCGAGGTCCGCGAATAACCTCGCTACTCCCCCGGATACCACCTCGGCGTATACACCCACTCGCCGCCGCCCTGCCGCGGGAAGCGCCGGGTCTGGCTGGAGCCGACGATCACCAGCGTGCGCATGTCCACCAGCTCCGGCGTCAATTCGCCGAGGGCGAGCACCCGCAGCGCCTCCGCCGGGCGGCCGATATCGCGGCCGAGCACCACCAGCGTCTGCGGCGCACGATGCTGGCGCAGCAGGTCGAGGGCGCGGCCGAGTTGCCAGGGGCGGGCGCGGGAGATCGGGTTGTAGAAGGCCATCGCCAGGTCGGCGGCGGCGGCATGCTGCAGGCGCTTCTCGATCACCGCCCAGGGCTTGAGGTTGTCGGACAGCGAGATCAGGCAGAAGTCATGCCCCAGCGGCGCGCCGGCCCTGGCGGCGGTGGCCAGCGCGGCGGAGATGCCGGGCAGCACTTCCAGCTCCACGCCGTGCCAGCGCGCATCGCCGGACGCCTCCAGCGCCTCCATCACCGCTGCGGCCATGGCGAACACGCCGGGGTCGCCGGAGGACACCATCACCACCCGCCTCCCCTCGGCCGCCAGTTCGAAAGCATGGGCGGCACGCTGCAGTTCCTCGCGGTTGTCGCTGCCATGCACGCGCTGGTCCGCACGGTAGGGGCCGGCCATGCTCACGTAGGTCTCGTAGCCCAGCACATCCCCGGCCTCGTCCAGTGCCCGGCGCACGGCCGGGGCCAGCAGATCGGCGCAGCCGGGGCCGATACCGACCACGCTGAGCCTGCCGCGCGGCCTGCCGATAGCTGCGGCCGCCGCAGGACTCGCGGCCTGATGCAGGCTCAGCCCCGGCGCCTCGCAACGGGCCGGCGGCAGTCCGGCGGTGGACTCGATGAAGCGCAGCGGCACACCCAGTTCGCAGGCGGCACGTTCGACGGCGGGCAGCGAGCGGCCCGGCCCCTCGACCAGCAGCGCGGCCAATGCCTGCTCCGCCAATTCCGCCGTAGCGAGCAAGTCGCGCAGGCGCCCGGCCAGGTCGTCGGCGAAGTCGCTGCACCGCGCCAGCAGCAGGCGCGGATGGATCAGCAGGGTCTCGTCTTCATTCCCAAGCGCCACATCGATACGCAGGCAGCGCTCGCCCTCGGGATGCAAAGGCAGCCGGGCCTGCTCCAGCCATGGCGCCTCGCCCTCCACCCGCAGGCGCGCGCCACCAAGAAGGTCGCTGACCAGCCGTTTGCCCTGCTCCAGGTCGGCCAGCACATAGCCGGACGGCGGATCGAGCAGGCAGGTGCCGAAGCGCAGCTCGCCGCTGGTGGTGATGGCCGGCGCCACCGCCAGCCAGCCGCCCAGCTCGCGGGCCAGCCGGTTGACTCCAGCCAGACCGCCAAGCAGCGGCACCACCGCGCTGCCGTCCTCGGCCACGGCCAGTACCGGCGGCTCGGCACCCTTCCCGGCGAGCGCCGGGGCCAGACTGCGGATGACGATGCCCGCGGCGCACAGGGCGATGATCGGCGTGCCGGCGCGGTACAGGCCGCGCAGGTGTTCGGCGAACTCGCGATAGCTCCGCTCGACGCCTTCGACCCGCCCGCGCAGGCCGTGGATCTCGGCGCCGGGATAGCGCTGCTGCACGCGGCGCGCGGTGGCCAGCGCCGAGGCGGCGAGGATGACGATGGCCGGCGACTTCAGGGTATCCAGCTCAGCCACGCCACTTCTCCCCCGGCACCAGGATCATCGAGAAATATGGCGAGGCCAGCGGTTCCACCTCGTCCAGCGGCACGATGCGCTGGTTGTCCATGGTGGCGCGCTCGACATAGTGGGCGCGGCCGTCCAAGCCGAGGCGCTGCAGCACGCGGCGGACCTTGTCGAAGTTGCGTCCGAGCTTCATCACCACCGCCGCCTCCGCCTCGCGCAGACGCTGCTCCAGTTCATCCTCGGGCAGCACGCCGGAGAGCACGCTGAGCGACTGGTTGCGGTACACCAGCGGCGTGCCGAGCACCGACGCGCAGCCGAGCATCGAGCACACGCCGGGCACCACGTCCGCCTCGTAGTGCTCGGCCAGCCGGTCATGCAGGTACATGTAGGAGCCGTAGAAGAACGGGTCGCCCTCGCAGATCACCGCCACGTCGCGGCCGGCGTCCAGTTCGGCGGCGATCTGTGCCGCGCAGGTGTCGTAGAAGTCGCTGATCACATCCTCGTAGCTCAGCGGCGGTTCGAGCTTCTCGGTGGTCACCGGGTAGACCAGCGGCAGGCGTCGCTGGGCGTTCGTCAGGTGCCGCTCGATGATGCCGAAGGCGTTGCCGCCCTGCCCCTTGCTGGCCTTGGCCTTCGCCACGAAGTAACCCACCACCGGCGCGGACTGCAGCAGGCGCAGGGCCTTGAGGGTGATCAGTTCCGGATCGCCGGGGCCGACGCCGAGTCCGAGCAGACGTCCCTTGCGCATCACTCCACCTCCGTGGCCAGGGCGTTGACCGCCGCCGCGGCCATGGCGCTGCCGCCACGCCGGCCGCGCACGATGACGTAGGGCACGCCGCGGCTGTCGGCGGCGAGCATGTCCTTGGACTCCGTCGCGCCGACGAAACCCACCGGCATGCCGAGGATCAGCGCCGGCCGGGGCGCACCGGCGTCGAGCATTTCCAGCAGGTAGAACAGCGCGGTGGGCGCATTGCCGATCACCACCACGCTGCCTTCCAGATGCTCGCGCCAGTGCTCCAGCGCCACCGCCGAGCGGGTGTTGCCGAGTTCGCGGGCGAGCTGCGGCACGTCCGCCTCGTTCAGGGTGCAGATCACCCGGTTGTCCGCCGGCAGGCGCGCGCGGGTGATGCCCTCGGCCACCATGCGCGCGTCGCAGAGGATCGGCGCGCCATTGGCCAGCGCGGCACGCCCGGCGGCGCCGGCACCCGGCGAGAAGCGCAGGTCCTGCACCACGTCGACCATGCCGCAGGCGTGGATCAGGCGCACGGCGAGCTTTTCCAGATCGGCGGGAATGGCCGAGAGATCGGCCTCGGCACGGATGGTGGCGAAGGACTGGCGATAGATCGCCTGACCATCGCGGATGTAATCGATCATTCGGGACTTCCTGTGGCGAGCCAGTCGCCGGCTTGGTCGATATCGAGGGATGGCGCCAGCAGGCGGCCGAACCCGGCCTGGCCCGGCTCGCGCCGATAGAGGTGGTAGCGCCCGCCGGGCTGGGCCAGCAGGGTGAAGGGAGCGACATGGGCGGCGGCGCAGGAGCGCGGGCAGCCGCAGAGGTGCACCTGCGCCGGCCCGCTGCTGCCCATGTGAGCGGCCAGGCGCAGGGCGTCGCCCTTGGTATCCGCCATCGCCCTGGCGCACCCGCTGCTGCCACTGCAGGCGAGCAAACGGGCCAGCGGCGCGCGGGCATCCAGCAGCAGGCCGATATCGTTCATGGCCTGGGCTGCTGCACTCTGGCGGGCGACGGGAATATCCGGCAGCAGCACGCCCTGCCAGGGCGTCAGGCGTAGCTCGCCACTGCCCTCGGACTCGACCAGATCGGCCAGCGCCCAAAGCTGCACGGCCTCCAGCCGCCCCAGCGGCGCGCCGGCCAGCAGCATGACCAGTCCGGATTGGCGCTGAGCATGCACACCCAGCGGCCCGGCGGTCGTCTCCGCCAATGGCAACACCGGCTGGCGGCGATCCAGCGCGAATGGCAGGCGAGCGAGAAAGTCTTCCACCGGCAGATCGACCAGCAACTGGCGCATACGCGTGTGCTCGCCGGCCAGTTGCAGGAACAGGCGCAGCAGCACTTCCACCAGTCGTGGCGCCTCGGCCAGATCGACCACACCGAGAGGCTGGCGCCGTGGGCAACCGGCCAGCCCGAAGGCCATCTGCGCACCGCCGGGCAAGGCGCTGAGCCAGATGTCATGGGGATGGTCGAGCATGGACAGGGTTTCGCCGCCGTCCAGCTGCAGGGCGAACTTGGCGGACAGGGCGTGAAATTCGGGAGTGTCCTGCAGCAGCGCGAGCAGTTGATCGGCCAGCGGACGGGCATCCACCAACGCAGCCGAGTCGCGGCCGGCGGCGGGGCTGAGCAGCAGGTTGCGCACATCGTCGGCGGCAGCGTTGCGGGGGCCGAGACCGGCGGCCAGCAGGTGCCGCACCAGCTCGTCCTGATGTTCCGCGCGCACGCCGCGAATCTGCAGGTTGCTGCGGTTGGTCAGCTCCAGCACGCCGCTGGCGCACATCCGCGCGACCTCGGCGACAGCGCGGGCCTGGGCGCTGGAAAGCTGGCCGCCGGGCAGCTTGACCCGGCAGATGCCGCCATCCAGGGCGGACACGACGCGCCACAGCCCCGGACAGGCGGAGGGCCTGGGGGAGAAGGGAATCGATACGGATGGATCGTGCTTCAACGCGGTCACCGACAACCAACGACGCGGCGACCGAACCAGCGGAACCCCAAAGGGATTCCTTGGCATCGGTACACCCCGCCCGATGTTGGCACTCGCGACTGCGTCGTCGGCAGGTCTCCTGGCTGGCAGGTCGGCATTGCTCCGCGGCCTTCCCGATTGCTCAGTGGCGCGTTGTGCGGAGCGACTCGCTGCTTACAGTTGCGGGGGCAGCCACGGTTTGTCCGTGTTCCCTCTTCGGCCCATGTCAGCGTCTGGAAGATCGCTGGGGCACCGACGAAGCGGCTATTATGCCCGCTTTTTCCGGCGCCTGGCCAAGCCCGCGCGTCGCCTGCAACGCATCGAGGAGACACGCATGACAGCCTGGCTGACGGTGGTGGGCATCGGCGAAGACGGCTACGCCGGACTGGGCAAGGCGGCGCGCCGCGCGCTGCTGGCAGCCGGGCATATCGTCGGCGCGCCGCGCCAGCTGGAACTGCTGCCGCCGTGCATCCGCGCCACGCGCGAGGCCTGGCCCAGCCCGTTCAGCCTGGCGCCGGTGCTGCAACGCCGCGGCACGCCGCTGTGCGTGCTGGCCAGCGGCGACCCCATGCTGTTCGGCGTCGGCGCCAGCCTGGCGCGGCATGTCGAAGAAACCGAAATGAGGGTGCTGCCGGCGCCCTCCTCCTGCTCCCAGGCCGCCGCGCGCCTGGGCTGGCCGTTGCAGGACGTGACCGTGCTGTCTGTGGTGGCTCGGCCGCTGGCAGCGCTCAACCTGCACCTGCACGACGGCCAGCGCCTGCTGATCCTGTGCAACGACGGCAGCAGCCCCGCCGCCATCGCCGCGCAGCTATGCGAACGTGGCTTCGGCGCCAGCCGCCTGAGCGTGCTGGAACACCTCGGCGGACCGCTGGAGCGGCGCGTCGATGGCCTGGCCGCAAGCTGGAACCTGCCGGAAGCCGCCGCCCTCAACCTGCTGGCGGTGGAATGCCGCGCCGATGCCGGTACCCAACCGCTGCCGCTGACCTGCGGCCTGCCCGACGACGCCTACCGCCACGACGGCCAGTTGACCAAGCGCGATGTGCGCGCCGTCACCCTCGCCCGCCTGGCGCCGCGTCCCGGCGAGCTGCTGTGGGACGTCGGCGCCGGCTGCGGCTCGATCGGCATCGAGTGGCTGCGCAGCCATCCGCGCTGCCGGGCCATCGCCATCGAGGCGAACGAAGGCCGCCAGCAGATGATCGCGCACAACCGCGACCGGCTCGGCGTTCCCCAACTGCAACTGGTGGCCGGTCATGCGCCCGAGGCGCTGTCGGGGCTGGAACAGCCGGATGCGATCTTCATCGGCGGCGGCGTCACCGTCCCCGGCGTGCTGGAACAGTGCTGGCAGGCGCTGAAACCCGGCGGCCGGCTGGTCGCCAACGCCGTGACCCTGCAGAGCGAGGCCGCGCTGGTGGCCTTCCGCGAACAGCATGGCGGCGAACTGATCCGCATCGCCGTGGCCCAAGCCCAGCCGCTCGGCGGCTTCGACACCTGGCGCAGCGCCCTGCCGATCACATTGCTGGAAGTGAACAAGCCATGAGTGCCCGCGTGCTGCTGCTCGGTGGCGTCGGCGACGCCCTGCGCCTGGCCCGGCGCCTCGGCCCGGAGCACCTGTACAGCCTGGCCGGGCTGGGCAAGGTGCCGGACGACCTCGCCTGCCACGTGCGGGTCGGCGGCTTCGGCGGCGCCGAGGGCCTGGCCGGTTTCATCCGCGCCGAAGGCTTCGACCTGCTGCTGGATGTCACCCATCCCTACGCCGCCCGGATCAGCGCCAATGCGGCGGAAGCCGCGCGCCTCGCCGGCATCCCCTGCTGGGCCCTGCGCCGCCCCGGCTGGCAGGCCGGCCCCGGCGACGACTGGCGCGAGGTGGCCGATTGGGCCGCGCTGCGCGACGCCCTGGCGCCCTTCCGCAAGCCGTTCTTCACCCTTGGCCGCGAACCGCTGGAACACCTGCATGAAATCCCCGCCGGGCAGTTCTGGACTCTGCGCCTGCTCGACGCCCAGCTCGCTCACCCCCGCGCCCGCTGCATCGCCGCCCGCGGCCCGTTCCAGCTGGAAGACGAACGCGCGCTGTTCGCCGCCGAGGGCTTCGATGTGCTGGTCAGCAAGAACAGCGGCGGCAACGCCACCGAAGCCAAGCTGCAGGTGGCTCGCGAACGCGGCCTGCCGGTGCTGCTGCTGGCACGCCCGGAGTTGCCCGAGGTGGAGCGCAGCTTCGCCGACCCCGAATCCCTGTGGCAGGCGCTGCAGCCATTGCTCTGAACGTCCCTCGTAGGTTGGTGCTGAACGCAGTGAAGCCCAACATTCGCCGAGTTGGGCTTCGCAAGCTCAGCACCAACCTACGGACTAAGCGGCACGATCTGGTGGAAATGCTTCGCGATTTCCACCCTACGACTGGACGTCCCTGCATCGGGCGACCGGGACTCGTAGGTTGGCGCTGAACGCAGTGAAGCCCAACGGTGCAGCGCCCGGCCATCGTTGGGCTTCGTGCCTCAGCCCAACCTACAGGAGCGAAGCCCAACCTACGGTTGAATCTCCTACGAAGTGCGCGCCCCCGACTCAAGCCACCGCCAGTACCACCAGCACCACGCACTCGCCCACCTCCAGCAGCGCCCCGGCGGTATCGCCGGTGGTGCCGCCCAGCCGGGCGACGAAGGCGCGGCGCAGCAGATAGAAAGTCAGCAGCGCGCCGCCGATGGCCAGCAGCCCGCTCCAGCCGAACAGCAGCATGACCAGCGCATTGCCGCCCAGCAGCCAGGGCAGTTGCCGGCGCGGCAGATGCTCGCTGAGCGCCTGGCCGAGGCCGCCGGCGCGTACATACGGCGTGGTGAGGAACAGCAGCGGCAGCAGCCCGCGTCCCAGCCACGGCGCCAGCAGCAACGCGGCCCACTGCCCGGCCTGCAGCAGCGCCACCAGCGCGGCGAACTTGAGCAACAGCAGCAGCACCAGCGTGACCACGGCGATCGGTCCGCTGCGCGGGTCCTTCATGATCGCCAGGGTGCGTTCGCGGTCGCCATGGCCGCCGATCCAGGCATCCGCCGTATCGGCCAGTCCATCCAGATGCAGTCCGCCGCTCAGGCCGACCCACAGCGCCAGCAGCAGCGCCGCCTGCAGCAGCGCCGGTGTGCCGGCCAGCGCCATATGCAGCGACAGCAGCAGCCCACCGACCAGCACGCCGACCGCCGGATACCACAGCAGCGAACGCCCCAGCTGCAGCGGCGCCGGCATGTCCTGCAGGCTCACCGGCAGGCGGGTGAGGAACTGCAGGGCGATCAGCAGCGGCTCGGGCAGACGCATTCGCGCAGACTCAGGTCGACGGCGACCTCAAGGCCATGCAACGCGGCATGAGCGACCTCGACCTGCAACAACTGCTGCGCCGGCAAGCCACGGGCCCGGGCCAGTAGCAGGCGCATCACCCCGCCGTGGGTCACCAGCAGCACATGTCGGCCGGCCAGCTCCCGCTGCAGACGGGCGACCGCCGCCATCACCCGCGCGGCGAAGTCGCGCACCGGCTCGGCGTTCGGCGGCGTGAAAGTGAACGGATCGCTCCAGAAACGGCCCAGCGCCTCGCTGTCTTCCTCGTGGACTTGCGCGGCATCGCGGCCTTCCCAGTCGCCGAAATGCAGTTCGCGCAGATCGGCCTCGATGCGCAGCGGCAAGCCACGGGCTTCGGCCAGTTGCCGGGCGAAGGTGGCGCAACGCTGCAGCGGCGAGCTGATCACCAGTTCCCAGCCACCCTGCCCGGCCACGGCCGCGTGCATCTGCTGCCAGCCGCGCTCGCTGAGGGCATCGTTGAGGCTGCCACGGAAACCGCTGCCGCCGGTGGTTTCGCCATGGCGCAACAAATCCAGCCGCAGGGTCATCGATCCTGCACCGCCGCTTCGGCAAAGGTCGCCATCTGCCCGTGCAGCGCGCAGGCCAGCCGCAACAGCGGCACCGCCAGCGCCGCGCCGCTGCCCTCGCCCAGGCGCAATCCCAGTTGCAGCAGCGGTTGCGCGTCGAGGGCGGCGAGCACGTGGCGATGGCCCGGCTCCGCGCCACTGTGGCTGAACAGCAGCCAGTCGGCCGCATCCGGATTCAGGCGCACGGCCAGCAGGGCCGCCACGCTGCAGATGAAGCCATCGACCAGCACGCCGATGCCCTGCTGCGCGCAGCCCAGGTAGGCGCCGGCCAGCGCGGCGATTTCCAGGCCGCCCAGGCGCCGCAGGCACTCCAGCGGCTCGGCAGCCTGCCCATGCAGCATCAGGGCGGATTCGACGGCGCGGACCTTGCGCGCCATGCCGGCGCTGTCCAGGCCGGTGCCGGGGCCGATCAGTTCTTCCGGCGCTTTCTCCAGCAGCACGCAGGCCAGGGCGCTGGCCGCCGTGGTGTTGCCGATGCCCATCTCGCCGCCGATGAACAACTGGCAGCCAGCGGCACGCCCGGCCACCATGCGGCCGACCTGCAGCGCCGCCAGGCACTGTTCGACGCTCATCGCCGGCTCTCTTGTGAAGTTGGCCGTACCCGGCGCCAACTGGTGCTGCCAGACGCCCGGCAGTTCCGCCGCCGGTTCGACCGTGCCGAGGTTGTGCACTTCCAGGCTCGCCCCCAACTGGCGCGCCAGCACGCTGATCGCCGCGCCTCCGGTGGCGAAGTTGCCGATCATCTGCCGGGTCACCGCCTGTGGATAAGCCGAGACGCCCTCGGCGACCACGCCGTGATCGCCGGCGAAGATGCCGATCCACACCTGTTCCAGCTGCGGGCAGACGCGCCCCTGCTGGGCAGCGAGACGCACCGCCAGCTCCTCCAACTGGCCGAGGGCGCCAGCCGGTTTGGTCAGTTCGGCCTGGCGCGCCAGTGCCTGCGCCGCCGCCTGGCGGTCGAGCGGCCGGCAGTCGGCCTGCCACCAGAAATCATTCACAGGCTCTCTCCCTTCAGGACCATCGGCAGGCCGGCGACGCTGAACAGCACCCGCTGGCTGCGTTCGGCCACGGCCTGATGCAGCCAGCCGGCCTCGTCGACATAGCGGCGAGTCAGTTCGCCCAGCGGCACCACGCCGAGGCCGGTTTCGTTGCTGACCAGGATGATCCGCCCCGGCAGCCCGGGCAGGCATTCCAGCAAGTCATCGCGCTCCCTAGAAAGGCGTGCCTCGTCGTCCAGCATCAGCAGATTGGTCAGCCACAGGGTCAGGCAGTCGACCAGCAGGCAGCGCTCGGCGCACGCCTGTTCGCGCAGCACCCGGGCCAGTTCGACCGGTTCCTCGACCAGCCCCCAGTCGGCCGGACGCCGCGCCCGGTGCCCGGCGATGCGCTCGCTCATCTCGCCATCCAGCGCCTGGCTGGTGGCGATGTAGGTCACGGCCAACCCGCTGTCGGCCGCCAGCCGTTCGGCCAGCCGGCTCTTGCCGGAACGGGCGCCGCCGAGGATCAGTTCAAGCCGGTTCATGGCCGCAATCCACAGAGTTCGCGCAGCCGGCCGGTATCCAGATGCGCCTCGACCAGATCGGCCAGCCGCTCGATATCGCGCTCGCGCAGGGCGTGGTAGTCCACCGCCCGCACCTCGCGCAGGCCGGCCCAGCGCAGCAGAGCCACCGAAGCGCCCGACGACTCGAAAAGACCGTGCAGGTAGGTGCCCATGACCTGTCCGTCGCCGCTGACGGCGCCGTCCTGGCGTCCATCTTCCAGCGTCACCGCCGGCCGTTGCAGCGCGGCGCCCGTGGTCACCCCGGCATGGATCTCGTAGCCGCTCACCGCCGCCTGTTCCAGGCACAGCCGGCCGTGGACGTTGCGCAGTTGCTTCTCCGGTTCCAGCACGGTGGCGAAGTCCAGCAGGCCGAGGCCGGCGCTGCTGCCGGGCGCGCCTTCCAGGCCGTGGGGATCGTCGATCCGCGTGCCAAGCATCTGCAACCCGCCGCAGATGCCCAGCAGCTTGCCGCCATAGCGCAGGTGGCGCTGGATCGCCGCGTCCCAGCCCTGCTCGCGGAGGAAGGCCAAGTCGGCGCGCACACTTTTCGAGCCGGGCAGGATGACCAGGTCGGCCGGCGGTAGCGCCTGGCCGGGGCCGACGAAGCGCAGGTCGACCTGCGGATGCAGGCGCAGCGGGTCGAAGTCGGTGTGGTTGCTGATGCGCGGCAGCACCGGCACCACCACCTTGAGCAGTTCGCCGTCCTTGCCGGCCTGGCGCTGGTCGATGGCGTCCTCGGCCTCCAGGTGGAAGTCCATCAGGTACGGCAGCACGCCGAGCACCGGCTTGCCGGTGCGCTGCTCCAGCCAGTCGAGGCCCGGTTGCAGCAGGCTGAGGTCGCCACGGAAACGGTTGATGACGAAGCCGCAAACCCTCGCCTGCTCGCTGGGCGACAGCAGTTCCAGGGTGCCGACCAGATGGGCGAACACCCCGCCCTTGTCGATGTCGGCGATCAGGATCACCGGGCAGTCCACCGCCTCGGCGAAGCCCATGTTGGCGATGTCGCCGGCGCGCAGGTTGATCTCGGCGGGCGAGCCGGCGCCTTCCACCATCACCACCGGATGGCGGGCGGCGAGGCGCGCGTGGGACTGCAGCACCGCCTCGTGGGCGACGCGCTTGTAGTCGTGGTAGACCACCGCGTCCATGTTGCCGACGGCGCGGCCGTGGATGATCACCTGGGCGCCGGTGTCGCTGTTGGGCTTGAGCAGCACCGGGTTCATGTCGGTATGCGGCGCCAGCCCGGCGGCCTGGGCCTGCACCGCCTGGGCGCGGCCGATCTCGCCGCCGTCGGCGGTGACGGCGGAATTGAGCGCCATGTTCTGCGGCTTGAACGGCGCGACGCTCACGCCCTGGCGCCTGAGCCAGCGGCACAGGGCGGTCACCAGGGTGCTCTTGCCGGCGTCGGACGTGGTGCCCTGCACCATCAGGGTGGTCATGGGTGCTCCTTGAGCGCCTGCTCCAGGCGCTGCCAGCCGGCCTCGTCGCCGGGCAGGCCGAAGCGCAGGCTGGAAGGGTTGGCGAACAGCCGCAGCAGGATGCCGCGGCGGGCGAAGAATTCGTGGAGTGAGGCGGCCTGCTCATGCCGCACCAGTTGGAACAGCGCGGTGCCACCCGTCGGCGTGAGTCCGTGGCGGCCAAGCAGATCGGCCAGACGCAGGCCATCGGCCCGCAGGCGTTCGCGCTGGTGCTGCTGGCCGGCGCCGTCCTGCAGGAGGCTCGTGGCCAGCGCCCGCGCCGGGCCGTTGATCGTCCACGGGCCGAGCAGTTCGGCAAGCCGGTCGAGCAGCGACGGCTCGGCCAGTACGAAGCCCAGGCGGATGCCGGCCAGGCCGAAGAACTTGCCGAACGAACGCAGGACGATCAGTCCCGGCAAGTGGCTGGAAGACGCCAGACTGAGCTCCGGGGTGCAATCGACGAACGCCTCGTCCACCACCAGCCAGCCGCCGCACGCGGCCAGACGCGCATGCCAGTCGAGCAGGCGCTGCGGTTCGATGCGCCGGCCAGTGGGATTGTTCGGATTGATCAGCAGCAGCACATCGAGATGGTCGAGGGCAGCGTCCACCGCCTCCTCGCCGATCTCCGACAGCTGATGGCCCTCGCGGCGCCAAGCCTCGGCGTGCTCGGCATAGGCCGGCGAGATGATCCCCACCCGGGCGTCGCGCCGCAGCCGCGGCAAAGCCTGGATCGCCGCCTGCGAGCCGGCCACCGGCAGCACGGCCGCTGCGCCGTAATAGGCGCGGGCCGCCGCTTCCAGGCCGTCGTCCAGTTCCGGCAGGCGCGTCCAGGCTGCCGCCGGGATCGCCGGCAGCGGCCAGCCGTAGGGGGCGATGCCGGTGGACAGGTCCAGCCAGTCGGCCAGGGCGATGCCATGTTGCTGCGCGGCCATGCGCAGACGTCCGCCATGCTCAAGCAAGGTAGAGACTCCCAGGCAGAAGCAGCGCCAGCCACAGCAGCACGCCGCCATACACCAGGTTCAGCGCCCGCTCGATATCCCGCGCGCCGGGCGCCGGGCCTTCGCCCAGGTCCGGGCGCACATGCAGTTCGCCGTGATAGATCGCCGCGCCGCCCAGTGCCACGCCGAGCGCGCCGGCACCGGCCGCCATCACCGGGCCGGCATTCGGGCTGTCCCATTGCGGCGCCTGCCGCTGCCAGCAGCGCAGGGCCAGGGCGGTCCTGCCGAGCAGCGCATAGGTCAGCGCCACCAGACGCGCGGGCAGGTAGTTGAGGACATCGTCGATCTTCGCCGCGGCCCAGCCGAAGCGCTCGAAACGCTCGTTGCGATAGCCCCACATGGCGTCCAGCGTGTTGCTCAGGCGGTACAGCACCACGCCCGGCGCGCCGGCGACGAGGAACCAGAACAGCGCGGCGAACACCGCATCGCTGCCGTTCTCCAGCACCGACTCGGTGCCGGCACGGGCCACCCCGGCGCTGTCCAGTTCGGCGGTCTGCCGGCTGACCATGTAGCCGACCCGCTGCCGCGCCGCCGGCAGATCGCCGAGTCGCAGCGCCTGTGCCACCGGCTGGGCATGCTCGCCGAGGCTGCGCAGGCCGAGGGCGGCGTACAGGGCGAGCACCTCCACCAGCCAGCCGACATAGGGCAGGCGCGCCAGCAGCAGGGCGAGCAGGGTCGGCGGCAGCACCGCCAGGCACCAGGCCGTCACGCCATGGCTGCGCCAGCCGTTGCCGCCGCGATTGAAACGCCGCTCGATGCGCTGCGCCAGGCCGCCGAAAGCCACCAGCGGATGCCAGCGGCGCGGCTCACCGAGCAGGCCATCGAGGATCACCCCGGCGAAGGCCGCCAGTACCAGGCTCATTGGCTCAGTCCCCAGCTGTCGGTGAACAGCAGTTCCCGCAGCGGTCGCGGCGTCGCCCAGCCTTCCTCGACCAGCATCGGTTCGCGATAGAACCCGGTGACCGGGCCAAGACAAAGGATCGCCAGCGGCTTGCTGCCGGCCGGCATGTGCAGCAGTTCGGCCAGCGCCTGCGGCTCGAACAGCGAGACCCAGCCGAGCCCGAGTCCTTCCGCGCGGGCGGCCAGCCAGAGGTTCTGGATGGCGCAGGCGACCGAGGCGAGGTCCATTTCCGGCAGGGTGCGGCGGCCGAAGACGTGCCGTTCGCGGCCGTCCATCAGCCCCACCACCAGCAGTTCGGCGCAGTCGCGGATGCCTTCCACCTTCAGCCGCATGAACTCGTCGCCGCGCTCGCCCAAGGCCTCGGCGGTGCGCAGCCGTTCGGCTTCCACCAGCGCATGGATGCCCGCGCGCAGTTCCGCGCGGGTGATGCGGATGAAGCGCCAGGGCTGCATCAGACCGACGCTGGGGGCCTGGTGCGCCGCCTGCAGCAGCCGCGCCAGCAGTTCGGCCGCCACCTCGCCGCCGGCGAAATGGCGCATGTCGCGGCGTTCGGCGATGGTGCGGTAGACCGCGGCGCGTTCCTCGGCGCTGAAGGCGTGCTCGCTCATGGCCGCAGCAACCCGGCCGCCGCCCGGGGATTGGACGGCAGGTAGAAGTGGATGTAGGAGGCCGTCAGGCGGCCGCTGCGATAGACCGCCTCGGCCACCGCCTTGCCGTTCGGGCAGAGGCCGCGGGCCAGCGGTTCCTCGGCGCAGTCGAGCACGGAATGGTGGTAGGTGTGTCCGCGCAGGCGCCCTTCCGGCAGCTCGACTTCCTGCAGGGCCAGGGCCGCCAGGCGCGGCTGCATCCGCGCGCTGCCCGGCAGCAGGCCGAGCAGTTCGGCGCTTTCGCCCTCCTTGTCGGTCAGCGCTTCGAGCAGGTAGAGCATGCCGCCGCACTCGGCGAGGATCGGCTTGCCCGCCGCCTGATGAGCGCGGATGGCATCGAGCATCGGGCGGTTGGCCGCCAGTTGGCGCAGGTGCAGCTCGGGGTAGCCGCCGGGCAGGTAGAGGCTGTCCACCTCCGGCAGGGCGCGGTCGGCCAGCGGCGAGAAATGGATCAGTTGCGCGCCCAGGGCACGCAGCAGGTCGAGGTTGGCCTGGTAGAGGAAGGCGAAGCTGGCATCCCGCGCCACGCCGATGCGCACCCCGGCCAGCAGCGACTCCTGAAGCTCTTCGGACGGTGCGGCGAAGCTCACCGGCTCGGGCAGGATTGCGCCGGCGCTGGCCAGCAGCGCATCGGCGGCGGCATCCAGGCGGGCGTCGAGGTCGGCCAGTTCCTCGGCCTGGATCAGCCCCAGGTGGCGGCGCGGCAGCTCCAGTGCGGCGGAGCGCTGCAGCGCGCCGTACCAGCGCAGCCCCGGCGGCAGGCTGTCGCGCAGGATGTCGCCATGGCGGGCGCTGCCGGTGCGGTTGGCCAGCACTCCGGCGAACGGCAGGTCGTCCTGGAAATGCGCCAGTCCGTAGGCCAGCGCGCCGAAGGTCTGGGCCATGGCGCCGGCGTCGATCACGCCGAGCACCGGCACCCGCAGCAGGCGCGCCAGGTCGGCGGCCGAGGGCTTGCCGTCGAACAGGCCCATCACCCCTTCGATCAGGATCAGGTCGGCCTCGCCGGCGGCCTCCCACAGCAGGCGGCGGCTGTCGTCCTCGCCGACCATCCACAGGTCGAGCTGGTACACCGGCGCGCCGGAGGCACGGGCGAGGATCATCGGATCGAGAAAGTCCGGGCCGCACTTGAACACCCGCACGCGCTTGCCGGCCCGCGTGTGCAGGCGCGCCAGGGCGGCGGTGACGGTGGTCTTGCCCTGGCCGGAAGCCGGGGCGGCGATCAGCAGGGCCGGGCAGCTGCGGGCGGTCAAAATTCGATCCCCTTCTGCGCCTTCACGCCGGCCTTGAACGCATGCTTGACCATGCCCATCTCGGTGACGGTATCCGCCGCCTCGATCATCCCCGGCAACGCGCCGCGGCCGGTCACCACCACGTGCTGCAGCAGCGGACGCGCCTCGATATCGGCGAGCACCGCCGGCAGTTCCAGGTAGCCGTGCTTGAGCGCGATGTTCAGCTCGTCGAGCACCACCAGGCCGATCTGCGGGTCGTTCAGCAGCTCCTTCGCCACCACCCATGCGGCGCGGGCCTTCTCGATGTCGCGCTGGCGGTCCTGGGTTTCCCAGGTGAAGCCCTCGCCCATCACGTGGTAGCTGACTTCTTCGGGGAAGCGGCGGAAGAAGGTTTCCTCGCCGGTGCTGGCCGCGCCCTTGATGAACTGCACCACACCGACCCGCATGCCGTGGCCGAGCGCGCGGGCGACCATGCCGAAGGCCGAGCTGCTCTTGCCCTTGCCGTTGCCGCTGTGCACCAGCAGCAGGCCGTATTCGTCCTGGGCCTGGGCGATCTTTTCGTCGATCAGCGCTTTCTTGCGTTGCATGCGCGCCTTGTGGCGTTCGTCGCGCGCGGCGGATTCGCTCATGTCTCACTCCTCGCGACCTGCTGCGTCGCGGCATAGCATCGGCGCCGCGACCCTAGGCAGGCGCGGCGCAATCGGACGATGGAGGCAGGAGGAGGACGACACGCAGGACGGCCGAACGGGCCGCCCACCCGCAAAGCCCGCCGCAATGCCATGGATCGCTTCAGGCCGGTCTCCGGGCTCGTGAGCGGAGCTATGGGCTCCCCGGTTGCGCCTTCCCATGCGATGCACAGTGGCTGGATGCAACCTTTGACTCACCTACCGTTGCGGGGGCAGCGCCGGAATCTGGACCGGCTTCCCTGTTTCACCCCATGGACGCATGGCGTCGGGGGCACCTGTAGCAGAGGCGCAGGGTAGAGGCTGGCACCGGGGGCGTCAACGCCGCGCCGGGCTTTCGGACAGCCGCCCGGTTGCCCGTCCGGCTGCCGCCGCGCAATATTCGCCGCCATGAACGATCCCGTGGAAAGCTTCTTCGCCCAATGCCGGGCCGTGCTCGACGGCGACGCCGCGCTGCTCGCCCGTCTGCACGCCGCCGGCTTCGCCTGCCATCCCGGCCATTGGCAGTTCCAACTGCCGCAACTGCACCAGTGGCTGGCACCCGAACTGGACTACCCGCGCTTTCGCCAGGCGCTCTACGCCAGCGACCTGAACACCCGCCTGGCGGCGCTGGGCGGCGAGATCGCCATCGCCGAGAACCTCGGCAACACCGACCTCAGTCGCTACTGCCTGCGCCCTCGCGCCTGAACAGGTGGCGGGTGGCCTCGGCATAGAGCGCCGACTCGGCGAAATCCGCCGCGCCCAGCACCCGCCCGACGAGGATCAACGAGGTGCGACGGAAGCCCTTGTCACGCACCTTGTCCTCGATATCCGCGAGGGTGCCCTGCACCCACTCCTGATCCGGCCAACTGGCGCGGTGCACCACGGCGATCGGGCAACCGGCGCCGTAGTGCGGCAGCAGGTCGGCGACGATGCGCGGCAGATGCTGCACGCCGAGGTGGATGGCCATGGTCGCGCGATGGCTGGCCAGTGCCGCCAGTTCCTCCCCCGGCGGCATCGGCGAGTTGTGGCCGTAGCGGGTGAGGATCACCGTCTGCGATACCTCGGGCAGGGTCAGCTCGGCCTCCAGCAGCGCCGCGCAGGCCGCCGTGGCGGTGACGCCGGGGACGATCTCGAAGGGGATGCCGAGGGCGCGCAGATGGCGGATCTGCTCGCCGATGGCGCCGTACAGCGAGGGATCGCCGGAGTGCACGCGGGCCACGTCCTGGCCGCGGGCATGGGCTTCGGCCAGCAGCCGGACGATCTGCTCCAGATGCAGCTCGGCGGTGTTCACCACCTGCTCGGCGCTGTGGCCCTGCAGCACGGCCTCGGGCACCAGCGAGCCGGCGTAGAGAATCACCGGACAGCTGCGGATCAGGCGCTGGCCCTTGACGGTGATCAGTTCGGGATCGCCGGGGCCGGCGCCGATGAAATAGACGGTCATGAGGGAATTTCCGATTCAGGCACGGGCGATGGCGAGGGTGGCGGCGGCGCTGCGCTGCTTGCCGCACAGCAATCTGGCAGGACGGCCGCCGAGTTCCGCCGCGCGGGCCAGGGCGGCGGCTTCGGCCACGCTGGCGGCGCCGGTCAGCTCGCGCACGCGCTCGCTGGGTTGAGCCAGCAGCGCTTCTTGCGCGGCCAGTTGTTCGGTGGAGCAGAAGGCCAGTGGCAGGCCGAGGTCGGCGGCCAGTTGCAGCATGCCCGCCTCCTCGCGCTTGTGCGCGCCGCTGGCCAGCCCATCCAGCGCCGATAGCGGCAGCGCGAGTTGCTGCAGGCTGTGCTCCAGCAACTCGCGCAGCTCGGCCACCGTGCAACCGCGACGGCAGCCGAGGCCGGCGATGGTCACCGGCTCAGGCGTCGTGCCGGGCGTCACGGCCGAAGAACCAGGCTGCGGCGAGGCCAAGGGCGGCCCAGAACAGCGCGTTGGTCAGCAGCGAGGCGAGGATGAACTCATGCCCCAGCGCCTCGGGCGCCAGGCTCTCGTGCACCTCCGGATGCGGCGCGCCGATCAGGTGCGGCACGGCCAGCAGTGCCAGGCCGACGCCGCGCAGCAGCCAGTTGCGGGAGAAAGCGATCAGCGCCAGGCCGGCGGCGGTGGCCGCGGCGGTACCGATCCACCAGTACTGGCGCAGCAGCAGGTCGGCAGCGGCGGTGCCCGGCAGTTCCGGCGGCAGGCCGGCGGACGGCGCCAGATTGAACACGGCGAAACCGGCCAGGCCCCAGAGCAGTCCCTGCCAGGTGCGGTTCGGCGCGCGCAGGGTGAACAGGCCGGCGAGCATCAGGGCGAAGCCGACAGCCACCACCAGGTTGCTCAGGCCGGTGGACAGCGTGCGCTGCCAGCCGTCCTCGGGAGACCAGGCCTCGCCGTCGTGGCTATGCCCGGCGGCTTCCTCGTGCTCGTGCTGGTGAGCCGCAACTGCTTCGCCGTGGCTGTGCTCGGCCACCGGCTCGGCGTTCTCGAAGGTTTCCGCCTGGAGGATCAGCGGGGTGACCCACAGGCTCTGCAAAAGGGTCAGCAGGATGGCGGCGAGCAGGCCGGAAAAGCCCGCGGTCCGGGCGATGCGCTTGATCATGGCGGGCGGTCTCAGTGGCAGGGGAAGGCGGCGCTGTGGCGGGTATCGTGGGCGGCATTGTGCACCGCCTCGATGTGCGAGAAGCCGGCGAAGAAGATCAGCAGCGCGCCGAGCAGGCAGCAGCCGGCGGCGATCGCCACGCGCTTGGACAGGGGGAGCGAAACGGATGCGGGGGACGACAGCGTGCGGCTGGACATGATGGACACCTTCCGAAGGTTGCTATGACCGGCGGAAGGAACGCTGCAGGAGAATGGCCCACGGGTGGCCAGAAGCCGGCGCGCGCCCGCCCACCGCGGGTTGCCAAACAGGGATTCAGGCCGGTCTCCGGGCTTGCGACGCCTTTGCAGGAACCGGGTCGGCCTTCCCATGCAGTGGCCTGTGCGGTTGATTGGTTAACTCAAGTTCGGATTCCTGTGGTTCTCAGGCAAGGCAGCGCGACGAGTCATAGCAGGGCTATGGCGAGGAGCGCTAACGCAGCATGAGGGCCACAGGGGCCGAAATTGACTAACTGAATCAACCAAACAGGCCACTAGGCACAGTGGCGTGGATGACCCGTCGATCGCTTACCGTTGCGGGGGCAGCGCCGGACTCGTCCGCTCTCTCGGAGACGGACCCACCGGCTTCCCGTTTCACCTCGCGCACGGCGGCGAGAGGCACCTGAAACAGCTTTTTTACAAGATCACGAAGCCGCACTCAGCGTCAACCGCGAGGTTGACCGGCCCTCACGCACTGCGTAGCCTTTCTGCCTTCGAGGTCCGCACCCGCCTGGGTGTGGCTAAGAGGGAACAGGGTCAATGCCCTGGCTGCCCCCGCAACTGTGAACGGTTCAAGCCCCTTCGATAGACCACTGCCAATGGCGGGAAGGTGAAGGGGTCGCGCTTCGGCGCAAACCGTGAGCCAGGAGACCTGCCTCGAAAGCAAAGCAACTCAGGCTGTGTGAAAACGTAGCGAGCGAAGGTTAGGCAAGGCGAAGTCAGGCGAAGAAGCGCAGTTTACGAGTTGTAAATGAGCATTCTGAGCCTGACTTCAACGCGGCATAACCGAGCGCAGTAGTTTTCACGCAGCCTGAACGTCCGGGCGGGGTGATCCGGTGGTGCCAGGCCTGCGCACGTCCGCATCCGGTCCGCCCCTGTCCGTCCGTCCACTTCACCGACGCACCGGGGCCGCCATGAAATCCCTCGCCAAACTTCCCGTCACCATCGTCACCGGCTTCCTCGGCGCCGGCAAAACCACCCTGCTCCGCCATCTGCTGGCCAATGCCGGCGGCCGTCGCATCGCGGTGATCGTCAACGAGTTCGGCGAGCTGGGCATCGACGGCGACATTCTCAAACAGTGCTCCATCGGCTGCAGCGAGGAAGAAGCCAGCGGCCGTGTCTACGAGCTGGCCAACGGCTGCCTGTGCTGCACCGTGCAGGAAGAGTTCTTCCCGGTGATGCGCCAACTGGTCGAGCGCCGTGGCGAACTCGACCACATCCTCATCGAAACCTCCGGCCTGGCCCTGCCCAAGCCGCTGGTGCAGGCCTTCAACTGGCCGGAAATCCGCACCGCCTGTACGGTGGACGCGGTGATCACGGTGGTCGACAGCCCGGCCGTGGCCGCCGGCACCTTCGCCGCCTTCCCCGAGCAGGTCGACGCCCAGCGCAAGCAGGACCCGAACCTGGACCACGAATCGCCGCTGCACGAATTGTTCGCCGACCAGTTGGCCAGCGCCGACCTGGTGCTGCTGAACAAGACCGACCTGCTCGACGCCGACGCGCTGGCTGCCGTGCGCGCCGAGGTAGCCGAGGAGTTGCCGGCGGCGGTCAAGGTCATCGAGGCGCAGGGCGGCGAGCTGCCGCTGGAGGTGCTGCTCGGCCTGAACAGCGAGACCGAGCTGCACATCGACGCCCGCCGCACCCACCACGACGAGGAAGACGAGGACCACGACCACGACGAGTTCGACTCCTTCGACGTGGTCCTGCCCGAGGCCGAGGAAGCGCGCCTGCTGGCCGTGCTGAAGGACGCCGTGGCCAGGCACGGCATCCTCCGAGTCAAGGGCTTCGCCGCCATCCCCGGCAAGCCGATGCGCCTGCTGGTGCAAGGCGTCGGCCAGCGCTTCGACCGCCATTTCGAACGCGCCTGGCAGGCCGGCGAGCCGCGTGACAGCCGCTTGGTGCTGATCGGCCAGAAGCTCGACCGCGCCGCCATCGAGGCCGAACTCCAGGCCGCCCTGGCGTAAGCCGGCAGCGCCGGGAGAGGCAAGCCATGCACCTGCTGCGCCCCCAGGCCGGCGTCACCCTGCCGGCCGACAGCATCGCCGACCTCGGCCAGACCCCAGCCGAGCTGGTGATCCTCTGCACCGGCGACTCGCACCTGTCGCTGCTGGCCGAGGTGGCGCGCAGCCTCCCCGGGGACTTCCCCAGCCTGCGCCTGGCCAGCCCGGCGCAGTTGCCCAATCACGCCTCGGTGGATTTCCACGTCGAGCAGGTGCTGCGTCACGCCAAAGTCATCCTGATCTCGGTGCATGGCGGCGTCAGTTACTGGCGCTACGGCATCGAGCGCCTGGTGGAGCTGGGCCGGCAAGGCGCCACGCTGATCCTCGTCCCCGGCGACGACAGCCCCGATCCCGAACTGACCGACCTCGGCAACGTCCCGCCCGAGGACAGCCATCGCCTCTGGCAGTACCTGCGCCAGGGCGGCGCAGATAACGCCCGCCAGTTGCTCCACTGCCTGGCCAGCCGCTGGCTCGGCCGCGACTACCCGTGGAGCGAGCCACGCGCCCTGCCGCGCAGCCTGATCCACCACCCGCGCCACGCCGAGGCAACGTTGCAGCACTGGCGCGACGACTGGCAGCCCGGTCGCCCGGTGGCGGCGCTGCTGTTCTACCGGGCGCAGGTGCAGGCGGCCAACACCGGGTTCGTCGACGTGTTCTGCCAGCGCCTGCAGATGCAGGGCCTGAATCCGCTGCCGATTGCCGTGGCCAGCCTGAAGGAAGCCGGCTGCCTGGAGCAGGTCGAGGCCTGGCTGGACGAGGCCGGCGCGGCGGTGATCCTCAACACCACCGGCTTCGCCCAGTCCAACCCGGAGGCCCCACAGGCGCGGCCCTTCCGCCGTGATATTCCGGTGCTGCAGGCGCTCTGCGCGCTGGACAGCGAGCAGCAGTGGCAATCCAGCCCGCAGGGCCTGGGGCCGCGCGACCTCGCCATGCACATCGCCCTGCCCGAGCTGGACGGCCGCCTGATCACCCGGCCGATCAGCTTCAAGGGCGTGGCCGCGCGCAACGAGCGCAGCCAGAGCGACGTGGTGCGCTACCGCCCGCACCTGCCGGGCATGGACTTCGTCGCCGAACTGGCGCGGCGCTGGACCGTGCTGGCTGGCAAGACCAACGCAGACAAGCGCGTCGCCCTGATCCTCGCCAACTACCCCACCCGCGACGGGCGCATCGGCAACGGCGTCGGCCTGGATACCCCCGGCGCCGCGCTGAACATCCTGCGTGCGCTGCAGGGCCGTGGCTATCCGGTGGAGGGTCTGCCGGACAGCGGCAGCGCGCTGATCCACCAGCTTCTCGGCGGCGTGACCAACGATCTCGACAACCTGGACCTGCGACCCTGCGCCCAGAGCCTGGCGCTGGACGACTACCGGCGCTGGTTCGCCGGCCTGCCGCAAGCCAACCAGCGGGCGGTGCGCGAGCGCTGGGGCGAGCCGGAACAGGACCCGATGTACCGCGGCGGCCGGCTGATGGTGGCCGGCCTGCGCTTCGGCCTGACCTTCGTCGGCATCCAGCCGGCGCGCGGCTATCAGGTGGATGCCGCGGCGGTCTATCACGATCCGGACCTGGTCCCGCCGCACGGCTACCTGGCCTTCTACTGCTGGCTGCGCAGCGTGTTCGCCGCCGACGCGCTGATCCACGTCGGCAAGCACGGCAACCTGGAGTGGTTGCCGGGCAAGAGCGTAGGTCTCTCCGACGCCTGCTGGCCGACGGCGATCCTCGGCCCGCTGCCCAACCTCTACCCGTTCATCGTCAACGATCCGGGCGAGGGCGCGCAGGCCAAGCGGCGCACCCAGGCGGTGATCATCGACCACCTGATGCCGCCGCTGACCCGCGCCGAGAGCTACGGCCCGCTGCGTGACCTGGAACGGCTGGCCGACGAGTACTACGAGGCCAGCCAGCTCGACGCGCGCCGCGCCGTGGAGTTGCGCGGCGAAATCCAGGACAAGGTGCGCGAAGCCAGTCTCGACCGCGAGCTGGGCCTGCAACTGAACGACGATCCGGACAGCTGGCTGCCGCGCCTGGACGCCTACCTGTGCGACCTCAAGGAATCGCAGATCCGCGATGGCCTGCATGTGTTCGGCGAATCGCCCCGGGGCGCGCTGCGCCGCGACACCCTGCTGGCGCTGCTGCGTATCCCGCGGGGCGACGGCCAGGGCGGCAACGCCAGTCTGCTGCGTGCGCTGGCGGCGGACCTGGGCCTCGGCTTCGACCCGCTGGACTGCGCCATGGCCGAGCCCTGGTCCGGCCCGCGTCCGGACTGCCTGAGCAGTCAGGGCGACGAAGTCTGGCGCAGCCACGGCGACACCCGCGAGCGCCTTGAGCGCCTGGCGCTGCAACTGATCGAAGACCACGGCGAAGCCATCGGCCCGGCCAGCGCCGCCGTCCTCGCCGAGTTGCGCGAACGCATCGCCCCGCTGCTGGATGCCTGCGGCCCGGCCGAGATGGACGGCCTGCTGGCCGCCCTCGACGGACGCTTCGTCCCCGCCGGGCCCAGCGGCGCGCCCAGCCGCGGGCGCCTCGACGTGCTGCCCACCGGGCGCAACTTCTACTCGGTGGACGTGCGCAACCTGCCCACGCCCACCGCCTGGCGCATCGGCGTGCAGAGCGCCGAACGCCTGCTGGAGCGCCATCTGCAGGACGAGGGCGAACACCTGCAGCGGCTCGGCCTGTCCGTATGGGGCACCGCGACCATGCGCACCGGCGGCGACGACATCGCCCAGGCCCTCGCCCTGCTCGGCGTGCGCCCGGTGTGGCAGCCCGGCAGCCAGCGCGTCGAACGCATCGAGGTGCTGTCGCTGGACCAACTGGGCCGCCCGCGGGTGGACGTCACCCTGCGCGTCTCCGGCTTTTTCCGCGACGCCTTCGCCAACCTGATCCGCCTGTTCGACCAGGCCGTGCAGGCGGTGGCCGAACTGGACGAGCCGGAAGAGCTCAACCCGCTGTCGGCGCGGGTCTGGCAGGAGACCCTGGCTCATCAGGATCGCGGACTCGACCCGGTCGAGGCGCGGCGCCAGGCCGGCTGGCGGATCTTCGGCGCCAAGCCCGGGGCCTACGGCGCCGGCATCCAGAACGCGGTGGAGGAACGCCTCTGGCAGACCCGCGCCGATCTCGCCGAGGTCTACCTGAACTGGGGCGGCTACGCCTACGGCCAGAGCGCCGAGGGCCTGCCCGCCCGCGAGCGGTTCGCCGAGCGCCTGGAGCAGGTGCAGGCGGTGCTGCACAACCAGGACAACCGCGAGCACGACATCCTCGACTCCAACGACTACTACCAGTTCCAGGGCGGCATGCTGGCCGCCGTGGAAACCCTGCGCGGCGCCCGGGCCGCCAGCTATTTCGGCGACAGCAGCCAGCCGGACAACCCGCGCATCCGCACCCTCAAGGAGGAACTGGGCCGCGTGGTGCGCGCCCGCGCGGTGAATCCCAAGTGGATCGCCGGCATGAAGCGCCACGGCTACAAGGGCGCCTTCGAGCTGGCCGCCACGGTCGACTACCTGTTCGGCTTCGACGCCACCAGCGAGCTGGTCGACGACCACCAGTACGCCCTGCTCGCCGACGCCTATCTGCTCGACAGGGACACCCGCGACTTCATCCAGCAGCACAATCCGGGCGCGCTGCAGGACATGCTCGAACGCCTGCTGGAAGCCCAGCAGCGCGGCCTCTGGCAACAGCCCGGCGACTACCGCGCGGCGCTGGAAAACCTGCTGCTGGATGCGGAGGAAAACTGATGCTCCCTCCTTACGGAATCGACATGACCGATAGCCACTTTCCCCTGGCCGCCGTGGTCGGCGCCGACGACCTCAAGCTGGCGCTGTGCCTGGTCGCCGTCGACCCGGCCATCGGCGGCGTGCTGATCGAGGGCCCGCGCGGCATGGCCAAGTCCACCCTGGCCCGGGGTCTGGCCGAGCTGCTGCCGGACGGCCAGTTCGTCACCCTGCCGCTGGGCGCCAGCGAGGACCGCATCGTCGGCACCCTCGACCTGGACGCCGCCCTCGGCGAAGGCCGCGCCCGCTTCAGCCCCGGCCTGCTGGCCCGCGCCGACGGCGGCGTGCTCTACGTCGACGAGGTCAACCTGCTGCCGGACCATCTCGTGGACCTGCTGCTGGACGCCGCCGCCAGCGGCCTCAACCATGTCGAGCGCGACGGCATCTCGCACAGCCACCGCGCGCGCTTCGTGCTGATCGGCACCATGAACGGCGAGGAAGGCGAGTTGCGCCCGCAACTGCTCGACCGCTTCGGCCTGCACCTGGCGCTGGACGGCCAGCCCGAACCGGCCCGGCGCATGGAGATCGTCCGCCGCCGCCTGGCCTTCGACGCCGATCCACAGGCCTTCGCCGCCACCTGGCGCGACGCCCAGGACGAACTGCGCCAGCGCTGCGCCAACGCCCGCGGGCGTCTGGCCGGCATTCCGCTGGATGAAGCCACGCTGATGCGCATCGCCGAGCGCTGCTTCGCCGCCGCCGTGGACGGCCTGCGCGCCGACCTGGTTTGGCTGCGCGCCGCCCGCGCCCATGCTGCATGGCGCGGCGCCGGGCAGATAGAGGAAGCGGATATCGACGCGGTGGCCGACTTCGTTCTGCGCCATCGACGTCGCCACGCGCCGCCGCCCTCTGCGCAGCAACCGCAGCCGCAGGATTCCGCGCAGGCGCGCGACGATTCCGCCGACGGCCAGTGGGGCGCCCTGCCGCCCCAGCCGCAGGCCATGGGCGAACGCCGCGAACCGCCGCGCTGGTCAAAAAAGCCCTGAGCATCCGCCCGCGCCCAGCCACGGATGCCGCACCCTCACCGGGCAAACTGGCCGGCGGCCGCAGCGGCGCCCGGCGCGCCGGTGACGCGGGCGCGGTGGACTGGCCGGCCAGCCTGCGCCAGGGCCGCCCGCGCAAGCGGCAGGACCTGCTGCACCGCCCGCGCAGTGCCCGCGCCGCGGAACTCTGGCTGGTCGTGGTGGATGCCTCGGCCTCCACCCGCCGTGGCGGCGCCCTGAGCCGGGCCAAGGGACTGCTGGCGGAGGTGTTCGCCCAGGCCTATCGCCAGCGCGCGCGCCTGGCCGTGCTCGAAGCAGGCGGCGCCCAACCGCGCTGGCTGTGGCAGGGGCACAAGGCCGGCGCTGCCCTGCAGCAATGGCTGGAAAACCTCGGCGCCGGCGGCGGCACTCCGCTGCTGGAAGCCCTGCAACAAGCGGCTGACTGGCAGCAACGTCGCCAGCGCCTGAAACCCGACGAGAGCCAGCGCCTGCTGATCCTCACCGACGGCCGCCTGCGCGACTGGCCGCCGCAGGCGCCGCTGCCCTGTCCGGCCGTGCTGGTGGACATCGAATCCACCGCCGTGCGCCTCGGCCGTGCGCGCCAACTGGCCGCCGAGCTGGGCGCCGACTACCGCCATATCGACTCGCTGGCGCCCAGCGCCCGCCCCGTCCCAAGCCCCTGGAGCTGACCATGAAAGAACTGCTGCTGATCGGCATCGGCGCCGGCGACCCCGACTACATCACCCAGCAGGCGATCAAGGCCCTGCGCCGCGCCGACGTGATCTTCCTGATGGACAAGGGCCCGGCCAAGCACAAGCTCAACGCCCTGCGCCGGGAAATCTGCGCGCGTTTCCTCGACGGCCACACGCCGCGTTTCGCCGAAGGCGCGCAGCCGGAACGCGACCGCGAGGCCGCCGACTACCGCGCTGCCGTCGATGAGCTGAACCGCGACAAGCAGGCGGTATTCGAGCGGCTCATCGATGGACAGATGGCCGACGGCGAAGTCGCCGCCTTCATGGTCTGGGGCGACCCGTCGCTGTACGACAGCAGCATCCGCATCATCGAGTCCATCGCCAGCGCCCGCGGCGACCTGAGCTACGAGGTGATCCCCGGCATCACCAGCCTGCAGGCCCTCACCGCGCGCCACCGCGTGCCGCTCAACAGCATCGGCCGCGCCGTGGAAATCACCACCGGCCGCCTGCTCGCCGAAGGCTGGCCACAGGGCGTGGACAGCGTCGCGGTGATGCTCGACGCAAAGGACACCTACCGCCGCTTCGTCGGCCAGGGCCTGCATATCTATTGGGGGGCTTATGTCGGGACGGCCGACGAGATCCTCATCGCCGGGCCGCTGGACGAGGTAGCCGAACACATCGCCACAACCCGCGCGGATGCCCGGGAGCGCAATGGCTGGATCATGGATAGTTATCTGCTGAGGAAGTGAGACGTAGGTTGGCGCTGAGCGCAGCGAAGCCCAACATCCGCCGGCCATGGCATCGTTGGGCTTCGCAGGCTCAGCACCAACCTACGAAAGGCAATCAGCGCAACTCGGTAAACGCCAGCTTCACACCCAGCGCCACCAGCACGCCGCCCATCAGCCGGTCGAACCAGTGCCCCATGCGGGCGAAGCCGGCGCGGACGCGCTGCTGGCTGAACAGCATGGCCACCAGGGCGAACCAGGCCGCCGTGGCGCAGGCGAGGTAGACGCCGTAGCCGGCCTGCACCGCCAGCGGCGTGTGCGGGTTGATCACCACGGTGAACAGCGAGAGGAAGAACAGCGTGGCCTTGGGGTTCAGACCGTTGGTGACGAAGCCGCTGACGAACGCCCCGCGCGCCGAGCGCTCCTGCTCCACGTAGACCTGTTCCTCGCCGCCCGCCACCGGACGCGCGCGCAGGGCCTTGATGCCGATGTAGAACAGATAGGCCGCGGCCGCCCACTTGAGCGCGTTGAACAGGGTGATCGACTGGGAAACGATCAGGCCGATGCCGAGCAGCGAATAGGCGACATGGATGAAGATGCCACAGCCCACGCCCAGCGCCGTCCAGGAGCCGGCACGACGGCCGTGGGCCACGCTCTCGCGCACCACCACGGCGAAATCCGGCCCCGGGCTCGCCACCGCCAGCAGGTGGATCAGCGCCACCGTCAGGAATTCCGTCCAGTACATGCAACCTCCGCAGCATTGGATAATGGTAGGGTCTGTTGACGTTTCGTTCCGAACCGCGTTGCTGCGACAAATCGCGCCAGGCTAGGCGCGGGACGCAGGGAATGGTATTCCCTTGCCAAGTCCCGCAACGACGCATGGCGCGATTTGCCGCGCAACCCGAAGGGACGGGCCTGTTTTTGCGCGGTGCCGCGTTGCTCGTCGTTCATTTGGAATGACCAAACCACGCTCCTCGCGCCTTGCCCCGCGCAAAAACAGGCTCCGTCGCGGTCGGAACGAAACGTCAACAGACCCTACAGGCTGCCAACCTTACGCCTGTCCCCACCCTCCGCAACAGGTACAGCTAGACATGAACAGCCCGCGCGCCGTGTTCCTCGACCACGCTTCCCTCGACCTCGGCGACCTCGACATGCAGCCGTTGCGCGAAGCCTTCGGCGAGCTGGTGCTGCATGACCAGAGCCTGCCCGGCGAAGTGGCCGAACGCCTGCGTGGGGCGACCGTGGCGATCGCCAACAAGGCGCAGATCGACGCCGACGCCATTCGCCAGAACCCACAGCTGAAGCTGATCCTGGTAACCGCCACCGGCACCAACAACATCGACCTCGCCGCCGCCAGCGCCAACGGCATCGTGGTCAGCAACTGCCAGGGCTACGGCACGCCGTCGGTGGCCCAGCACACCCTGATGCTGCTGCTCAACCTGGCGACCCGTCAGGCCGATTACCGCGACGCCGTGCGCGCCGGCCGTTGGCAGCAGTCCACGCAGTTCTGCCTGCTGGACTTCCCCATCGTCGAACTGGAAGGCAAGACCCTCGGCCTGCTCGGCCACGGCGAACTGGGCGGCGCGGTGGCCAGGCTGGCGGAAGCCTTCGGCATGCGCGTGCTGCTCGGCGCCCTGCCCGGCCGGCCGCCGCGCGCCGACCGTCTGCCGCTGGACGAACTGCTGCCGCAGGTGGATGCGCTGACCCTGCACTGCCCGCTGACCGAAGCCACGCGCAACCTGATCGGCCAGCGCGAACTGGACCTGATGAAGCCCGGCGCCTTCCTCATCAACACCGCCCGCGGAGGCCTGGTCGACGAGCAGGCGCTGGCCGACACCCTGCGCCGCGGCCATCTCGGCGGCGCCGCCTGCGACGTGCTCAGCGTCGAGCCACCGAAGAACGGCAACCCGCTGCTGGCGCCGGACATCCCGCGCCTGATCGTCACCCCGCACAATGCCTGGGGCAGTCGCGAGTCGCGGCAGCGTATGGTCGGCCAGGTGAGCGAGAACGCCGCCGCCTTCTTCGCCGGCAAGCCGATGCGGGTGGTCAATCCCTAGGGCCAGCGGGCGGGCAACTCCGGCGCAAGCCTGCTAAGATTCCGCCCTTTTTTCGAGGAGGCCGCCGCCATGGAACCCACCAGTGAAGTCCTGCTACGCCAGGCCGAACGTTTCCAGGGCAAGGTGCTGCTGGCCGGTTTGCCGGCCGACGGCCTGCTCGGCGAACTGCCGCAGGCGCTGGGCTGGAGCTGGCATGCCGGCGAACAGAAGCAGCTCGATGCGCGCTATCCGGGCCGCTGCGCTTTCGGCGTGACGCCGCCTGAAGGCGACTTCGAAGCCGCCGTGCTGTTCCTGCCGAAGTCCCGCGAACTCACCGACTACCTGCTTGCCGCCCTCGCCAGCCGCGTGCCGAACGGCGAGCTCTATCTGGTCGGCGAAAAGCGCGCCGGCGTCGAACGCGCCAGCAAGCAACTGGCCGCATTCGGCCGCACCGGCAAACTCGACAGCGCCCGCCACTGCCAGCTCTGGCACACCCGCATCGGCGAGGCGCCCGCCGCGCCGGACCTGCATGCCCTGGCGCAACGCTACGAACTGCCGCTGGCGGACGGCCCGCTGCAGGTCGTCACCCTGCCCGGCGTGTTCAGCCACGGCCGCCTCGACCGCGGCAGTGCCCTGCTTCTCGAACAGCTCGACAATCTGCCGACTGGCCACGTGCTGGACTTCGGCTGCGGCGCCGGGGTGATCGGCGCCACGCTCAAGCGCCGCTACCCAGCCAGCCGCCTGACGCTGCTGGACGTGGACGCCTTCGCCATCGAGAGCAGCCGCCTGACCCTCGCCGCCAACGGTCTGGAAGGCGACGTGATCGCCGGCGACGGCATCGACGCGGCGCCCCGCGACCTGGCCGCCATCGTCAGCAACCCGCCGTTCCACCAGGGCGTGCACACCAGCTACCAGGCCACCGAGCAACTGCTGCGCGAAGCCGCGCGGCACCTGCATGCCGGCGGCGAACTGCGGCTGGTGGCGAACAGCTTCCTCAAATATCCGCCGCTGATCGAGCAGCACCTCGGCGCCTGCCGCACGCTCGCCGAAGCGGATGGATTCCGCATCTACAGCGCCTCGCGCCGCTGACGCCCACAACAACGACAACGACTCGCATTCGCTCCGGCAGCACTACACTCCATCTAGCCCATGGACCGGTGCACCCACGTGCGCCCTGCGAGTCGAGGTTTGTCGTGAAAAGCAACGTAAAAGAAGCCGAACTGACTTTCGCAATGTCGCCGGAAAAGACTCCCCCGCACCTCAAGCGCTCGCTCAAGACTCGCCACCTGAACATGATCGCCATCGGCGGTTCCATCGGCACCGGCCTGTTCGTGGCCTCCGGCAGCACCATCGCCACCGCCGGCCCCGGCGGCGCGCTGGTGGCCTATGCGCTGATCGGCATGATGGTGTTCTTCCTCATGAGCAGCCTCGGCGAACTGGCCGCGCACATCCCGGATTCCGGCTCGTTCTGCACCTACGGCAGCCGTTTCATCGACGAGGGCTTCGGCTTCGCCATGGGCTGGAACTACTGGTACAACTGGGCGGTGACCATCGCCGCGGAACTGGTGGCGGCGCAGCTGGTGATGAGCTTCTGGTTCCCCGACGTGCCGGGCCTCTACTGGAGCGCGATCTTCCTCGGCATCATGTTCATGCTGAACTTCTTCTCGGTGAAGGGCTTCGGCGAGAGCGAATTCTGGTTTGCGCTGATCAAGGTGATCGCCGTGGTGGTGTTCATCGGCATCGGCCTGGCCAGCATCGTCGGCATCATGCATGGCATCGAATCGCCCGGCTTCAGCAACTTCACCACCGGCGACGCACCCTTCGTCGGCGGCCTGCAGGCGATGATCGGGGTGGCGATGATCGCCGGCTTCTCCTTCCAGGGCACCGAGCTGATCGGCATCGCCGCCGGCGAATCGGAAAACCCGCGCAAGTCCATCCCGATCGCCATCCGCCAGGTGTTCTGGCGCATCCTGATGTTCTACGTCCTGTCGATCTTCGTGATCGGCATGCTGATCCCCTATACCGATCCGAACCTGCTGAAGAGCGGCACCGACGACATCAGTACCTCGCCCTTCACCCTGCTGTTCGAACGCGCCGGCCTCGCCGCCGCGGCGGGAGTGATGAATGCGGTGATCCTTTCCGCCATCCTCTCCGCCGGCAACTCCGGTATGTACGCCTCGACCCGCATGCTCTACACCATGGCCACCCAGGGCAAGGCGCCGAAGTTGTTCACCTACCTGTCGAAGAGCGGTGTGCCGCGCTATGCGCTGTACGCCACCACGCTGATCGGCGCGTTGTGCTTCCTCAGCAGCTTCGTCGGTGACAAGGTCATCTACACCTGGCTGCTCAACACCTCGGGCATGTGCGGCTTCATCGTCTGGCTGGGCATCGCCATCTCCCACTACCGTTTCCGCAAGGGCTACGTGATCCAGGGCGGCAACCTCGACGACCTGCCCTATCGCGCCAAGCTGTTCCCGTTCGGTCCGATCTTCGCCTTCACCCTGTGCCTGATCATCACCCTCGGGCAGAACTACCAGGCCTTCATCGGCGGCAGCGAAGGCATCAACTGGGCCGGCCTGGCCGCGACCTACATCAGCCTGCCGCTGTTCCTCATCATCTGGTGGAGCTATCGACTGAAGAACGGCACGCGTTTCGTTCCGTACGAAGAGATGAACGTGCGCTCCGCTCGGGAAGACGAGTGACATCGCTAGAAGCTTGCCGGGGGCGGCGTACTTGGGCAAAATGCCCGCCGTCCTAGGGGAGTAGTCTCCCGCGAGCACCCAGCTCGCCCGGTACGCGTCAACACACTTGGTCCGCAGACCATGGCGCGTACGACCCAAAGCCCGCGCAGTTGGGTTCCGGGTTTGACAAGACCTATGACACGTATGACCTGACCCGGGGTGGGCAGGTATGCGTGTCATTGGTGATTAGTCGACCCGCCCCTTAGGAAGTCTGATGGAATCCCTCTTCGTACCAACCCTGATCGTTGCCCTGGCCGAAATCGGCGACAAGACGCAACTGCTCGCGCTCGTCCTCGCCGCGCGTTTCCGCAAGCCCTGGCCGATCATCGCCGGCATAATCGCCGCCACCCTGGCCAACCACTTCGCCGCCGGCGCGGTGGGCAACTGGGTCGCCAGCTTCTTCTCGGAAACCCTGCTGAGCTGGGTGCTGGCCGCCTCCTTCATCGCCGTGGCCGCCTGGACCCTGGTGCCGGACAAGCTGGACGACGACGAGGAGAGCGGACTGAAGAAGTACGGGCCGTTCCTCACTACCCTGATCGCCTTCTTCCTCGCCGAGATGGGCGACAAGACCCAGGTCGCCACGGTGATGCTGGCCGCGCAGTATCCGCACTTCTGGCTGGTGGTGATCGGCACCACCCTCGGCATGCTGATCGCCAACGTGCCGGTGGTGCTGGCCGGCAACTTCGCCGCCGACCGCCTGCCGCTGAACATGATCCGCCGCCTGGCCGCAGCCGCCTTCGCCGTGCTTGGCGTGGCGGCGGCGTGGCATGCGTTGAAGGTGGGCGGGGTAATCTGAGAATCGCCACGCGGCAATTGGCCATGCAGGTTGGTGCTGAGCGCAGCGAAGCCCAACGGTGCGGCGCCCGGCCATCGTTGGGCTTCGTGCCTCAGCCCAACCTACGAAGCCCAACGAGCCGAGTCAGAGGTAGCCATTCTCCCGGAACCAGGCGATGGCCCGTTCCAGGGTCGATTCCAGCGGCACGCGCGACTGGAAGTCCAGTTCCTCGCGGGCCTTGCGGCCGTCGAGGAATTGCCCGCCGGCCATCACTTCGATGGCGGTTTCGTCCAGCAGCGGCAGCTTGCCGGTCAGCCGGTAGCGCCAGCGGCCGAGGGTCGCCAGGGCGCGGGCGCGGTGCAGTTGCATGGGCAATGGCGCCGGCTTGCCAAGCATGCGGGCGATGGTGGCGGTCAGCTCGGCCATCTCGACGTTGTGTCCGGTGAGCAGGTAGCGCTCACCCACCCGGCCGTGTTCCAGCGCCAGCAGCAGGCCGCGACCGGCTTCGCCGGCGTCGATGACGTTGCGTCGTCCCGGCACGTAGTGGGACATCTCGCCCCGGCCGATGGAGGTGATCAGGCGTCCGGTGGTGGGGCCGATGTCGAACTCGCCCAGCACCATCCCCGGAATCCCGATAACCACCGGCAGGCCGCCCCTGGCCTGCTCGCGGGCCTGTTCGTCCAGCGCCCATTTGCACATCACATAGGCGCTCTTGCCGGTGGGCAGGCCGTCGTAGAACAGCCCCTCGTGTCCCGGCAGTCCCTGGGGATGGGGCGGCATGGCGAAGGCCGAGCCGACGTAGACGATGCGCGGCACGCGCACCTGCTGGCAGGCGGCGTAGAAGTGGTTGGTCAGGTCCAGCGCGCTGGCGACTTCCTCCTGCCAGCGGCGCGGCCGCAGCGGATAGTAGCCGGCGCTGAAGATGACGCCGTCGAGGCCGTCGAGCGCGCGCACGAGGCCCTGGTGATCGAACAGTTCGGCGACCCGGCATTCCGGTTCGAGGTAGGACAGGCGCTGGATCTGCGATGACGGACGATGAATGAGTACCAGTTGGTGCCCGGCTGCCTTGATGGCGCGGGCAACGTGATGACCTAGGAGCCCGGTGGCTCCGAGTACTGCAAGTTTCACAGGCGCTCCCTGTAGTTACCGGCCCGTTTCCGGGCCGGTTCAGGCTAATAGGGAAATGCGATCAGTGACGGCCCTTGGCCTGTTCATACAGCGGCATGACTTTCGGAATGGCAGCCTGAAGGTTGGCCATCCGGGTGCTGTCCGCCGGGTGGGTGCTGAGGAGTTCCGGCGGCGCGCTGCCACCGGCGGCCTGGCCCATCTTCTGCCACAGGGTGAGCGCGGCGTTCGGGTTGTAACCGGCGCGCGCCGCCAGCTCCAGGCCGATGAGGTCGGCCTCGGTCTCGTTCGAGCGGCTGTTCGGCAGGGTCAGGCTGTACTGCACCACCTGGTCGGCGATCTGCATGCTGGTCTGGCCGAGGCCGAGCAGCGCACCACCGAGGTTTTCGCCCATCTGGATCGCATAGGCGCGGGACATCGCCTCGCGGCCGTGCTCACGCAGGGCGTGGGCGATCTCGTGGCCCATCACCGCGGCGATCTCGTCGTCGGTGAGCTTCAGCTTGTCGATCAGGCCGGTGTAGAAAATGATCTTGCCACCCGGGCCGCAGTTGGCGTTGAGCTCGTCGCTCTTCACCACGTTGACCTGCCAGTCCCAGCCCGGCGCATCCTGGCGGAAGGAGCCGGTCTCGGGGATCAGGCGCTGGGCGATGGCCTTGACGCGCTTGGCGTCGCTGCTGCTGCTATCCAGTGCACCCGCAGCGGACGCTTCGCTGAGGGTCTTCTGGTAGGACTGGGAATACATCTGGTCGACCTGATCGGCCGACAGCATGCTGAACATGTACTGCTTGCGTTCGACACCGACGGCGCCGCCGCTGGTGGTATTGACCGCCTGGCAACCGGCCAGCAGCAGGGCCATGGACAGACCGGCGATACGGAAAAACGGGAACATACGACTCTCCTGGCGCGAAGCACTCTCCCTTGCGATATCGCGCATGGTAGGCCGCGCCCCGCGTTACCGGCAACCATGCTGCGGTAGCAGGGTGTGTCGCCGGCCCGGATTGCGTCGCCCGGGCCATGCGCTGCCGCGTACGTTCAGGAACCGCGGCCGCCGCGGACCTGCTGTTCCAGGTGCGCCTGCAGATCGGGGTCGATCTGCAACTGATAGGCCAGTTCGTCCAGATAGGTGCGCTCGGCCGGCTGCTGATCGTCCACCAGCATCACGCTGGCCAGGTACATCTCCGCGGCCATGCCAGGGTCCCGGGCGGATTGCGCGACATCGGCGGCATCCAGCGGACGCTGCACTTCCTGATCGAGCCATTCCTGCAACTCGGGGTCGCCGGCATGTCGGGAAATTTCCGCGTAGATCATCTGCTTTTCCTGCTCGTCGATTCGGCCATCGGCCTTCGCCGCAGCGATCAGCGCGCGCAGGATCGCATTGCTGTGATCCTCGACTTCCGCTCCCGAGAGTTGATTGACGGTGCGCAACGCCTGGGTCGGCGCCGAAGCCTGGCGCTGTTGCCAGCTCTGGTAGGCCTGGAAGGCCATCATGCCGAGGGACGCCAGGGCCGCGTAGTTCATGCCGCCGCCACGACTCTGGCCGCCCATGCCACCACCACCGCCGCCACCGAGCATGCTGCCGAGGATGCTTCCCAGGCCGCCGCCCATTCCTCCACCGCCCATGCCGCTGGCGGCACCGCCGCCACCGCCGCCGAGCAGACCGCCGAGCAGGTCGCCAAGACCGCCCATGCCGCCGCCCATGCCACCCTGCTGGGCCCCGTAGCTACTGCCGCCCTGCTGCATCATCGACCCCATGCCGGCCTGCAACAGGTCCTCAAGCAAATTGCTGCTGTTCATGGCATCGCCCTCGCTGTGTCGACCGTGCCAGTCAGGCAACGATAGCCCCGGAGAGGGATTCCGCCATTACCGTCCGGCTGTTAGGCCGGCAACTGCTGCAAGGCCGTTTTCGCCTGGCTTTCCAGTTCGGCCTTGAGACCGGCGTCGAGGCTCAGCTGACGGGACAGTTCGTTGAGATAGGCGCGCTCCATGAAATTTTCCTCGTCGACCATCAGCAGGCTGGCCAGGTACATCTCGGCGGCCATTTCCTCGCTCTGTGCGGCGCGCGCGACTTCCGCCGGATCGAGCGGCTTGGCGAGTTCGCGGTCCAGCCAGCCCTGCAGTTCGATGTCGCTGGTGAGCTTGGCGATCTCGCCGTCGATCAGTTGCCGTTCGCGATCGTCGATATGCCCGTCGGCCTTGGCCGCCGCGACGATGGCGCGGAGGATCCCATGGCTGTGCTGCTCGACCTGCGCCGGCGGCAGGCGATCCACGGTCTGCGGCTCGCCGCGCGGCGCGCTGGCCTGCTGGCGCTGCCAGTTGCCGTAGGCCTTGTAGGCGAGCACGCCGAGTGCGGCGAGACCACCGTAGGTCAGCACCTGGCCGCCGACCTTGCGGCCTTTCTTGCTGCCCAGCAGCAGCCCCAGCGCCCCGGCGGCCAGCGCGCCGCCCCCGGCGCCGGAAAGCAGGCTGCCGAGCTGACTGCTGACGCCGCCCTGCTGCCCGCTCTGGGCGGGGGCCTTGTTCTGCAGCAGGTCCTGGCCGGATTTGAGCAACTGATCGAGCAGACCGCGGGTGTTCATGGCGTTCTCCGTTATCGGGGGAAATTCGAGATTTCGACTCTAGACCGGAGAGGAGAGATGAGGTGATTGAGTGTGCTTCGGGATATTGCGGGGTGGTTCGGCGTGGCACTGATCTGTAGGAGCCAGCTTGCTGGCGATCCAGTGTATCCATCCCACACCCTGCCAGCCGGTGAGTACGGTTGATCGCCAGCAAGCTGGCTCCTACAGAGGATGGCGCTGCCGGAGCATTCGCATTCCAGATCGCACCCACGATCCTGCGTGGGTGCGCCGCCTTGCACTCGTGCATGGCACCGTAGGTTGGCGCAGAGCGCAGCGAAGCCCAACATCCGCCGCATGTAGCACCGTTGGGCTTCGCAAGCTCAGCGCCAACCTACGGAAACATCGGACTCTATTCGTAAAAACCGAATGCTCTTATAGACTTTCTGAAAATTCAGTCAGCAAACCGGCAGTTTCCGCCATGATGACCCTCCGCCAGATCCGCCACTTCATCGCCGTCGCCGAGACCGGCTCGATCTCCGCCGCAGCGCAGGCGGTGTTCATTTCGCAGTCGACCCTGACCCTGGCCATCCAGCAGCTGGAAGAGGAAATCGGCGTGCGCCTGTTCGACCGTCACGCCAAGGGCATGACCCTGACCCACCAGGGTCACCAGTTCCTGCGCCAGGCGCATCTGATCCTCGCCACCGTGGAGAACGCCAAGCGCAGCCTGCAGCAGAGCACCGACCAGGTCGCCGGCAGCCTGACCATCGGCGTGTCCAGTCTGGTCGCCGGCTATTACCTGGCCGACCTGATCACCCGCTTCCAGCGCGCCTATCCCAATGTGCGGACCCGCGTGGTGGAGGATGAGCGTCCTTATATAGAACACCTGCTGGTGGCCGGCGAGATCGATGTCGGCGTGCTGATCCTGTCCAACCTGGAAGACCGCCACGCGCTGCAGACCGAGGTGCTGACCCACTCGCCGCACCGCCTCTGGCTGCCGCCCCAGCATCCGCTGCTGGAACGCGACAGCATCGGCCTCGCCGACGTCGCCGGCGAGCCGCTGATCCAGTTGAACGCCGACGAGATGGGCCTGCACACCCAGCGCATCTGGTCGCGGGCGGGGATGTCGCCGCAGGTAACGCTGCGCACGGCGTCGGTGGAAGCGGTGCGAAGCCTGGTGGCCGCCGGCCTCGGCCTGTCGATCCAGCCGGACATGACCTACCGCCCCTGGTCGCTGGAGGGCGACATCATCGAAGCGCGCCCGCTGGTGGACCTCAGCGAGCCGCTGGATGTCGGCCTCGCCTGGCGCCGTGGCACCGCGCGGCCGGCGCTGGTGGACCCGTTCATCACCGTCGCCCGCGAACAGCCGAACAACCGCAGGCTTTCGATTTAATCGAACGCTGCTTTCAGTATTTAGAATTTGTCGACCTCACGCCCGGAATCTAGTCTCTCGCTGCATACAAAAGGGCCGTTCCGGGCATTACCCCTTCCGGAGCACGCACATGGCCCCCGAAAACAAGACCGAGAAGAAAAGAGCTCCCAAGATGACCGGCGCCGCCAGCATCCCTACCCTGCATACCGAACTGCTGATCGACGGTCAGTTGGTGGTCGGCCAGGGCCTGGTCGAGCCGATCTTCAATCCGGCCACCGGCGAAACCCTGGTTTCCATCGCCGAAGCCTCCATCGAACAGGTCACCCAGGCCGTCGAGTCCGCCCAGCGCGCCTTCCCCGGCTGGTCGCGCACCACTCCCGCGCAGCGCTCCGCCGCACTTCTCGCCATCGCCGATGCCATCGACAAGCGCGCCGATTCCCTCGCCCGCCTGGAAGCCCTGAACTGCGGCAAGCCGCTGCATCTGGCGCGGCAGGACGACGTTCCCGCCACCGCCGACGTGTTCCGTTTCTTCGCTGGCGCGGTGCGTTGCCAGCAGGGCCAGCTCGCCGGCGAGTACGTGCCCGGTCACACCAGCATGGTACGCCGCGACCCGCTCGGCGTGGTCGCCTCCATCGCGCCGTGGAACTACCCGCTGATGATGGCCGCGTGGAAGATCGCCCCGGCGCTGGCCGCCGGCAACACCGTGGTCTTCAAGCCATCCGAACACACCCCGCTGTCGGTGCTGGTACTGGCGCCGGCGCTGGCGGAAATCCTCCCGCCCGGCGTGATCAATATCGTCAGTGGCGGCGGCGAGAGCGTCGGCAGTCAGTTGGTCAGCCATCCGAAGGTGCGCATGGTGTCGCTCACCGGCGATATCGTCACCGGCCAGAAGATCCTCCAGGCTGCCGCCCGCACCCTCAAGCGCACCCATCTGGAACTGGGCGGCAAGGCCCCGGTGATCGTCTGCAACGACGCCGACATCGACGCCGTGGTGCAGGGCGTGCGCACCCACGGCTACTACAACGCCGGCCAGGACTGCACCGCCGCCTGCCGCATCTACGCCCAGGCCGGCATCCACGACCGTCTGGTGGCCGAGTTGGGCGACGCCGTCGGCAGCATCCGCTTCGCCCGCAAGCGCGACCAGGACAACGAGATCAGCCCGCTGATCACCGCCCGCCAGCGCGACCGCGTGGCCAGCTTCGTCGAACGCGCCCTCGGCCAGCCGCACATCGAACGCATCACCGGCGCCGCCGTGCACTCCGGTCCCGGCTTCTACTACCAGCCGACCCTGCTGGCCGGCTGCAAGCAGCAGGACGAGATCGTCCAGCGCGAAGTGTTCGGTCCGGTGGTCACCGTGACCCGTTTCGACGAACTGGAGCAGGCGGTGGACTGGGCCAACGATTCCGAATACGGCCTGGCTTCCTCGGTGTGGACGCAGAACCTCGACAAGGCGCTGCAGATCGCCAATCGCCTGCAGTACGGCTGCACCTGGATCAACACGCATTTCATGCTCGCCAGCGAGATGCCGCATGGCGGGCTGAAGCGCTCGGGTTACGGCAAGGACCTGTCCAGCGATTCGCTGCAGGACTACAGCGTGGTGCGCCACATCATGGCGCGGCACGGCCGGGATTTGGGTTGAACCCCGGCGAGGGCCGGGAGATTGAGACACCCCCGGTGCGAGCCGGGAATAACTAGAAATCAGTTGCTCGATTGATCACTGCCCCACCAATAGAGACAACAACAAGGGAAACCTGAACATGCGCAAGATCGCTCTGCTCAGCGCCATCACCACCGCCCTGCTGGCTTCCGCCGGCGTGCAGGCAGCCGAAGTCGGCCCCGGCGAAGGCCGCCTCGACATCGTCGCCTGGCCCGGCTACATCGAACGCGGCGACAGCGACAAGAACTACGACTGGGTGACCGGGTTCGAGAAGGAAACCGGCTGCAAGGTCAACGTGAAGACCGCCGCCACCTCGGACGAAATGGTCAGCCTGATGGCCAAGGGCGGCTATGACCTGGTGACCGCATCGGGCGACGCTTCCCTGCGCCTGATCTACGGCAAGCGCGTGCAGCCGGTCGACGTTTCCCTGATCCCGAACTGGAAGACCGTGGACGAGCGCCTGCAGAACGCCGCCTGGCACACCGTCGACGGCAAGCACTACGGCACTCCGTACCAGTGGGGCCCGAACGTGCTGATGTACAGCACCAAGGTCTTCCCCAAGGCGCCGGACAGCTGGGCCGTGGTGTTCGACGCGGAGAACCTGCCGGACGGCAAGCCGAACAAGGGCCGCGTGCAGGCCTACGACGGCCCGATCTACATCGCCGACGCCGCGCTGTACCTGAAGGCGACCCAGCCGGCACTAGGCATCACCGATCCCTATCAGCTGAACGAAGAACAGTACGGCGCCGTGATCGAACTGCTGCGCAAGCAGCACGACCTGATCCACCGCTACTGGCACGACACCACCGTGCAGATGAGCGACTTCAAGAACGAAGGCGTGGCCGCCTCCAGCGCCTGGCCGTACCAGGCCAACGCGCTGAAGGCCGAAGGCCAGCCGATCGCCACCGCGTTCCCGAAGGAAGGCGTCACCGGCTGGGCCGACACCACCATGCTGCACGCCGAGGCCGCGCACCCGAACTGCGCCTACAAGTGGATGAACTGGTCGCTGGAGCCGAAGGTCCAGGGCGACCTGGCCGCCTGGTTCGGCTCGGTGCCGGCGGTGCCGGAAGGCTGCAAGGCCAGCACCCTGCTCGGCGCGGAAGGCTGCGCCACCAATGGTTTCGAGCAGTTCGACAAGATCGCCTTCTGGAAGACCCCGCAGGCCGAGGGCGGCAAGTTTGTCCCCTATAGCCGCTGGACCCAGGATTACATCGGGATCATGGGCGGCAGGTAAACACCGTAGGGCGGGTGCAACCCGCCAATGGGAACGCCCGCAATGGCGGGTTGCACCCGCCCTACGCCTCCCCGAACGACCTTCTCTCTTCGTTTCACCCGATTTCTATTCGGGCAGGACCTTCGCACGCCGAATTTCCGCCCCTGGAGCGTTACCCATGACCACTCCCGCTGTTCAGTTCACCCAGGTCTCCCGCCAGTTCGGCGAGGTGAAGGCCGTTGACCGGGTGTCCATCGACATCAAGGATGGCGAATTCTTCTCCATGCTCGGCCCGTCGGGCTCGGGCAAGACCACCTGCCTGCGCCTGATCGCCGGCTTCGAGCAACCGACTTCCGGCTCCATCCGCATCCACGGCGAGGAAGCAGCCGGCCTGCCGCCGTACCAGCGCGACGTCAACACCGTGTTCCAGGACTACGCGCTGTTCCCGCACATGAACGTGCTGGAGAACGTCGCCTACGGCCTGAAAGTGAAAGGCATTGCCAAGGCCGAGCGCCTGGCCCGCGCCGAGGAAGCCCTCGGCATGGTCGCCCTCGGCGGCTACGGCTCGCGCAAGCCGGCGCAGCTGTCCGGCGGCCAGCGTCAGCGCGTCGCCCTGGCCCGTGCTCTGGTCAATCGTCCGCGCGTGCTGCTGCTCGACGAACCACTCGGCGCCCTCGATCTCAAGCTGCGCGAACAGATGCAGAGCGAGCTGAAGAAGCTGCAGCGCCAGCTTGGCATCACCTTCATCTTCGTCACCCATGACCAGAGCGAAGCGCTGTCCATGTCCGACCGCGTGGCGGTGTTCAACAAGGGCCGCATCGAGCAGGTCGACACCCCGCGCAACCTGTACATGAAGCCGGCCACGCCGTTCGTGGCGGAGTTCGTCGGCACCTCCAACGTGCTGCGCGGCGACCTGGCGGCGCAGGTCAGCGGCAGCGCACAGCCGTTCTCCATCCGCCCCGAGCACATCCGCTTCGCCAACGGCGAGCGCAATGCCTCGGACGTGGAGATCAGCGGCCTGCTGCACGACATCCAGTACCAGGGCGCGGCGACCCGCTACGAGATCCGCCTCGACAACGGCCAGAACTTCTGCGTGAGCCAGGCCAACAGCCAGTGGACCGAAACCGGCAGCGCCCACCAGACGGGCCAGCGCGTCACCGCCCGCTGGGCACGCGAAGCCATGGTGGCCCTGCGCGAGGACGCCTGAGATGGAACTGACACTCAAGGCCGAACGGCCGCAGGCAGCAAGCGGCCCGCTGCGCAGCCTGTCCAACCTGCTCTACCGCAAGCCGACGCTGTACCTCTCGCTGCTGCTGGTGCCGCCGCTGCTGTGGTTCGGCGCGATCTACCTGGGCTCGCTGCTGACCCTGCTGTGGCAAGGCTTCTACACCTTCGACGACTTCACCATGACGGTGACGCCGGACCTGACCTGGGCCAACTTCGCCGCCCTGCTCAACCCGGCCAACTACGACATCATCCTGCGCACCGTGGCCATGGCCGTCGCCGTGTCCATCGCCGCCGGCGCGCTGGCCTTCCCGATCGCCTACTACATGGCGCGCTACACCACGGGCAAGACCAAGGCGTTCTTCTACATCGCGGTGATGATGCCGATGTGGGCCAGCTACATCGTCAAGGCCTACGCCTGGACCCTGCTGCTGGCGAAAGGCGGCGTGGCCATGTGGTTCGTCCAGAAGCTGGGGCTGGAACCCGTGCTGAACCTGCTGCTGGGCATGCCGGGCGTGGGCGGCAACACCCTGTCGACCTCGCACCTGGGGCGCTTCCTGGTGTTCGTCTACATCTGGCTGCCGTTCATGATCCTGCCGATCCAGGCCGCCCTGGAGCGCCTGCCGCCGTCGCTGCTGCAGGCCTCCGCCGACCTTGGCGCGCACCCGCGGCAGACGTTCATGCAGGTGATCCTGCCGCTGTCGATCCCGGGCATCGCCGCCGGCTCGATCTTCACCTTCTCGCTGACCCTCGGCGACTTCATCGTCCCGCAACTGGTCGGCCCGCCGGGCTACTACATCGGCAGCATGGTCTACGCCCAGCAGGGCGCGATCGGCAACATGCCGATGGCCGCCGCCTTCACCCTGGTGCCGATCGTGCTGATCGCCATCTACCTGTCCGTCGTGAAACGTCTGGGGGCCTTCGATGCACTCTGAGAAAAGTTCCTGGGGCCTGAAACTGGCGGCCTGGGGCGGGCTGGTGTTCCTGCACTTCCCGATCCTGATCATCTTCATGTACGCCTTCAACACCGAGGACGCGGCGTTCAGCTTCCCGCCGCAGGGCTTCACCCTGAAGTGGTTCAGCATCGCCTTCGCCCGTCCGGACGTGCTCGAAGCGATCAAGCTGTCGGCGCAGGTGGCGTGCATCGCCACGCTGATCGCCATGATCCTCGGCACGCTGGCCGCCGCCGCGCTGTACCGCCGGGACTTCTTCGGCAAGGAAGGCATCTCGCTGATGCTGATCCTGCCGATCGCCCTGCCCGGCATCATCACAGGCATCGCGCTGCTCTCGGCGTTCAAGACCCTCGGCATCGAGCCGGGGATGCTGACCATCGTCATCGGCCACGCGACCTTCTGCGTGGTGATCGTCTACAACAACGTGATCGCGCGCTTCCGCCGCACCTCGCACAGTCTGATCGAAGCCTCGATGGACCTCGGCGCCGACGGCTGGCAGACCTTCCGCCACGTGATCCTGCCGAACCTCGGCTCGGCGCTGCTGGCCGGCGGCATGCTGGCGTTCGCCCTGTCGTTCGACGAGATCATCGTCACCACCTTCACCGCCGGCCACGAACGCACCCTGCCGATCTGGCTGCTCAACCAGCTCAGCCGCCCGCGCGACGTGCCGGTGACCAACGTGGTCGCCATGCTGGTGATGCTCGTGACCATGCTGCCGATCCTCGGCGCCTACTACCTGACCAAGGGTGGCGAGGGCGTGGCGGGGAGCGGGAAGTGACTTGGGTGCCGTGCGGCCCCCTCACCCTAACCCTCTCCCGGAGGGAGAGGGGATGACCGTGCAGCGGACTGCCCCCTCTCCCCTTGGGAGAGGGCTGGGGTGAGGGCCGCACGGCACTGAAACAACAGAACCCCCCAGGCCCCCTCTCCGGCAGGCCTGCCAAGCAAGAAACGATGCGAATTTGCACCTCACCCCTGAAATAGAGGACCTCCCCATGCAAACCAAACTGCTGATCAACGGCCAACTGGTCGCCGGCGAAGGCGAGAAACTCGCCGTCCTGAACCCCTCGCTGGGCACCACCCTGGTGGAAATCGCCGAAGCCACCGCCGCCCAGGTCGACGCCGCCGTCCAGGCCGCCGATGCCGCCTTCGACAGCTGGTCGCAGACCGCGCCGAAAGACCGTTCCCTGTTGCTGCTCAAGCTGGCCGACGCCATCGACGCCAACGCCGAAGAGCTGGCCCGCCTGGAATCGAACAACTGCGGCAAGCCCTACGCCGCCGCGCTGAATGACGAGCTGCCGGCCATCGCCGACGTGTTCCGCTTCTTCGCCGGCGCCAGCCGCTGCCTGCAGGGTTCCGCCGCCGGTGAATACCTGCCGGGCCACACCTCGATGATTCGCCGCGACCCGGTGGGCGTGGTCGCCTCCATCGCGCCGTGGAACTACCCGCTGATGATGGTGGCGTGGAAACTCGGTCCGGCGCTGGCCGCCGGTAACACCGTGGTGCTCAAGCCATCCGAGCAGACGCCGCTGACCGCCCTGCGTCTGGCCGAGCTTATCGCCGGCATCTTCCCGGCCGGCGTGGTGAACATGGTCTTCGGCCGTGGCCCGACCGTTGGCGAGCCGCTGACCACCCACCCGAAAGTGCGCATGGTCTCCCTCACCGGCTCGGTCGCCACCGGCAGCCGCATCATCTCCGGCACCGCCGACACCGTTAAGCGCATGCACATGGAACTGGGCGGCAAGGCCCCGGTGATCATCTTCGACGACGCCGACATCGACGCCGCCGTGGAAGGCATCCGCACCTTCGGCTTCTACAACGCCGGCCAGGACTGCACCGCCGCCTGCCGCATCTACGCGCAGAAGGGCATCTACGCCAAGTTCGTGCAGAAGCTCGGCGAAGCGGTCGCCAGCATCAAGTACGGCGAGCAGGACGATCCGCAGACCGAACTCGGCCCGGTCATCACCGAGCAGCATCTGGAGCGCGTGATCGGCTTCGTCGAGCGCGCCCGCCAGGTGCCGCACATCGAAGTGGTCACCGGCGGCAAGCGCGCCGACCGTGCGGGCTTCTTCTTCGAGCCGACCGTCCTGGCCGGCGCCCGCCAGGACGACGAAGTGGTCCGCCGCGAAATCTTCGGCCCGGTGGTCACCGTCACCGAGTTCGACGACGAAGCGCAGGCGCTGTCCTTCGCCAACGACTCCGACTACGGCCTGGCCTCCTCGGTGTGGACCAGCGACATCGGCCGCGCCCACCGCCTGGCCGCGCGCCTGCAGTACGGCTGCACCTGGGTGAACACCCACTTCATGCTGGTCAGCGAGATGCCGCACGGCGGCACCAAGCACTCGGGCTATGGCAAGGACATGTCCATGTATGGCCTGGAGGATTACACCCTGGTCCGCCACGTGATGTTCAAGCACTAAACAAACGGCTGCGCGTCGGCAGTACTGCGTTGTCAACAAGAACGGGCCCAGTCATTTACCGCTCGTAAACTCCTGGGCCCGTTCTTGTTTCCGCCTTGTCCTGCTCTAGCTCGCTCGCTTGTTGCACAGCTATACCTAAGCAAACGGTGTCCCGCTCGACCGGGACCGCCATTGCGGCCACGCATGCCGCCTCCCTTCGCTGGAACGAAGGGCAATACAACAACAGGTTCCCGCCCCGAACCCTCAGCGTGCAAGGATTCCACCATGACCGTCACCCGCCGCGACTTCCTCAACGGCGTAGCCCTCACCATCGCCGCCGGCCTTACGCCGATGCAGATCCTCCGCGCCGCCCCCGGCGGACGTTACTACCCGCCCGCCCTCACCGGCCTACGCGGCAGCCATCCGGGCGCCTTCGAGGTGGCGCACCAGATGGGCTGGGAGAAGAAGACATTCGACACTGACGGCCTGCAGGTGGAGGAAGAGTACGACCTGGTGGTGGTCGGCGGCGGCATCAGCGGGCTGGCGGCCGCCTGGTTCTACCGCGAGAAGCATCCGCAGGCGCGCATCCTGATCGTCGAGAACCACGACGACTTCGGCGGCCACGCCAAGCGCAACGAGTTCGAGGCCGGCGGCCGGATGATCATCGGCTACGGCGGCAGCGAAGCCTTCCAGTCGCCGAAGCACCTGTACAGCGACACGGTCAACGGCCTGCTCAAGCAGCTCAACGTCGATGTGGACCGCTTCGAGACGGCCTTCGACCGCAATTTCTATCCGGACCTCGGCCTGTCGCGCGGGGTGTTCTTCGACAAGGCCGGTTTCGGCGAGGACAAGCTGGTCAGCGGCGACCCGACGCCGATGGTGGCCGACGACATCGCCCCGGAAAAACTCAATGCCCGCTCCTGGCGCGCGTTCATCAACGACTTCCCGCTGCCGGAGGCCGACCGCGCCGCGCTGATCGACCTCCACGAAGCGCCCCGCGACTACCTCGCCGGCAAGACCCGCGCAGAGAAGCAGGCGTACCTGGAGAAGACCAGCTACCAGGACTTCCTGCTCAGGGACGTCGGCCTGAGCCCGGCGGCGACGCGCTACTTCCTCAGCCGCACCAACGACTTCTCCGCCCTGAGCATCGACGCGGTGGCCGCCGACGCCGCCTACCAGGTGGGTTTCCCCGGCTTCGCGGCGATGGACCTGAAGCCGATCAGCGACGAAGCCCGGGCGGAAATGGAAGAGCCGTACATCTACCACTTCCCCGACGGCAACGCCTCGCTGGCGCGCCTGCTGGTGCGCGGCCTGATTCCGGGCGTGGCGCCCGGCAAGGACATGAACGACATCGTCCTCGCGCCGTTCGACTACGCGAAGCTGGACGTCCCCGCCAGCAAGGTACGCCTGCGCCTGAACAGCACCGTGGTGAGCGTGAAGAACCGCGACGGCGGCGTCGATGTCGGCTACAGCCGCACCGGCCGGCTGCACCGCGTGCGCGGCAGGCACTGCGTGCTGGCCTGCTACAACATGATGATCCCCTACCTGCTGCGCGACCTGTCCGCCGAGCAGTCCCACGCGCTGGCGCAGAACGTGAAGTTCCCGCTGGTGTACACCAAGGTGGTGATCCGCAACTGGCAGCCGTTCCTCAAGCTCGGCGTGCACGAGATCTATGCGCCGTCGCAGCCCTACAGCCGGGTCAAGCTCGACTATCCGGTGGACATCGGCGGCTACACTCATCCGCGCGATCCGAACCAGCCCATCGGCCTGCACATGGTCCACGTGCCCACCAGCCCCAACAGCGGCATGGACGCCCGCGGCCAGGCCCGCGCCGGCCGCGCCAGGCTCTACGCCCTGACCTTCGAGCAACTGGAAAGCGCCATCCACGAGCAGTTGCAGGCCATGCTCGGCCCGGCTGGCTTCGACCACCGGAAGGACATCCTGGCGATCACCGTCAACCGCTGGTCCCACGGCTATTCGTACTTCGCCAACAGCCTCTTCGATGATGAGGAAGAAAGCGAAAAACTGATGAACCTGGCCCGCACTAAAGTCGGCAATGTCACCATCGCCAACTCCGACGCGGCCTGGGACGCCTATGCCCATGCTGCCATCGACGAAGCCTGGCGCGCAGTGGACGAGCTGGCATGACTCAACCGGCGCCACGCCCGCCGTGGCGCCGCCCCATCCGGCCGTCCGGCCGACAACCCGCGGGCACGCCCGCAACGGAGGCAAGCATGCGTCACCTCGTCAGAGCGTTCTACCTGCTGTCGCTGTTCACCCTCGCCGGCCTGGCCCAGGCGGCAGACTCGCCAAAACAGATCGTCGACGACTACATGGCGGCATGGAACGCCCACGATGCCGACAAGGCAGCCGGCTACCTCGCCGATGATGCGGAGTATTTCGACGTCACCGTCGGCACCCCGCAGAAGGGCCGCGAAGCCGCGCGCGACAACGTGATCAAGGTGTTCGTCGGCGCCGTGCCGGACCTGAAGTGGAAGATGACCGGCGAGCCCATCGTCGGCGAGGACGGCATCTCCTTCCAGTGGAACTTCAGCGGCACCAACACCGGCGACTGGGACCCGAAGACCCCGGCGACCAACAAACCGCTGTCGTTCGACGGGGTCAGCTTCATCAAGATCAAGGACGGCAAGATCGTCTACCAGGGCGACTACTACGACGCCCTCGGCCTGCACAAGCAACTGGGCTGGTAAGCGTGACGACGGCCCGCGCACTGCGGGCCGGCGCTTTTCGATGGATCATTGCGTGGATCGCACGACACCCGTTGCACGCCAGCCGTGGTTTCACGGCGCGACAGTCTGTTCGAGCGGCCGTCCGCTCGTGGCGATGCTTTCGCCCTGGCCGGCGGCATCGGCAAGGATCATCTGCGCCGCCTTTTCCGCGATCACCAGCACCGGCGAGCAACTGTTGCCGGAAGTCAGGTTCGGCATGATCGAGGCGTCGGCGATGCGCAGGCCAGGAATCCCGTGCACGCGCAGGCGGCTGTCGACCACTGCATCCATGCCCTGCCCCATGCGGCAGGTGCCGGCCGGGTGGAAGATGGTGGTGCCGATCTGCGCGGCGGCGCGCTGCAGGTCTTCCTCGCTGCGATAGTCCGGTCCCGGCTTGAATTCCTCCGGGCGGAAACGCGCCAGTGCCGGGGCGGCGGCGATGCGCCGGGTCAGGCGAATGGCGTCGGCGGCGACCCGCAGGTCCTCGGGATGGCTCAGGTAGTTGGGCTGGATCAGCGGCTTGTCGCGCGGATCGGCAGAGCGGATCTGTACGGTGCCGCGGCTTTGCGGGCGCAGGTCGCAGACCGAGGCGGTGAACGCCGGGAAGTCGTGCAGCGGCTCGCCGAAGCGCTCCAGCGAGAGCGGCTGCACGTGGTATTCGAGGTTGGCGGACGGCTGCGACGGATCGGACCGGGCGAACGCGCCCAACTGGCTTGGCGCCATGGATAGCGGCCCGCTGCGCTTGAGCAGGTATTCCAGCCCCATGCCCAGCTTGCCCCACAGGCTGGAGGCGATCTGGTTCAGCGAGGGCGCGCCGCTGATGCGATAGATCAGGCGCAGTTGCAGGTGGTCCTGCAGATTGCCGCCGACTCCGGCGAGCTCGTGGCGCACGCCGATGCCCAGGCGTTCCAGCAGCGCGCGCGGACCGATGCCGGAGCGCTGCAGGATGGCCGGCGAGCCGATGGCGCCGGCGCACAGGATCACCTCGCGACGGGCACGCAGTTCGCGCCGGCCTCCCCGCCAGTCCACCACCAGTCCCCTGGCGCGGCCGTCTTCGAGGATCAGCCGCTGCGCCTCGACGCCGGTCAGCACGGTGAGGTTCGGCCGTTTGGCGACAGGGCGCAGGAAGGCTTTCGAGGCATTCCAGCGCACGCCGCCGCGCTGATTGACCTGGAAGTAGCCGCAGCCTTCGTTGTCGCCGCCGTTGAAGTCTTCGACGGTCGCGATGCCGGTCTGCGCGGCGGCCTCGCGGAAGGCATCGAGGATCGCCCAGGACAGCCTCTGGCGTTCCACCCGCCATTCGCCGCCGGCGCCATGCAGGGCGTTGCCGCCGGAGAAGTGGTCCTCCATTTTCAGGAACAACGGCAGCAGGTCGTTCCAGCCCCAGCCGGGATTGCCCTCGGCGGCCCAGCCGTCGTAGTCGCGGGCCTGGCCGCGCATGTAGATCATGCCGTTGATCGACGAGCAGCCGCCGAGCACCTTGCCGCGCGGGTACTTCAGCGAGCGGCCGGCCAGGCCGGGCACGGATTCGGTGTCGAAACACCAGTCGGTGCGCGGGTTGCCGATGCAGTAGAGGTAGCCGACGGGGATGTGAATCCACGGGTAGTTGTCCGGTCCGCCCGCTTCCAGCAGCAGCACCCGGTTGGCGGGATCGGCGGAGAGCCGGTTGGCCAGCAGGCAGCCAGCGGGGCCTGCGCCGACGATGAGGTAGTCGTAGGAATCCATTGCCAGAAGCCTCGTTCTTGTTATGCGGCTAGAGACTAGTAGCGCGCAGGCGATAAAAAAACGTACGTTTCGGGTCAGCTATTGTTTGTTTTCTAACAGCGATGGACCCGCCATGTTCGACTGGAACGACCTGCGCTTCTTCCTGGAGCTGCACCGCAGCGGTCGCCTGCGGCTGGTGTGGGATTTCCTGCTGGAACTGTGTGCGCGGGAACAGGGATTGCTGCTGAATGCCGAGGGTCAGCCGGGACTTATGTAGGAGCAACTGTCTTGCATCCTACGTAACTATATGGCTGGGTGGCTGGGCCATAACCCGCGTAGGTTGGTGCTGAACGCAGTGAAGCCCAACGATGGCGATGTTGGGCTTCGCGTTGCTCAGCGCCAACCTACGGTGGGCATTGCGGCCTGTAGGAGCGAGCTCTGCTCGCGAACACCGGCGCCGCAAAGACTTCACGAGCACAGCCAGCCTCAACGCCGGGCACTCACCCCCAGTGCCGCCGCGCCGCCCGGCGATAGCCGCCAAGCCCGGCCAGGGCTCCGGCCAGCAACAGCAGCATCTCGCCGGTCCAGGCCGCCAGCAGGCCGCCACAAAGCCCCCAGGCAATCGACTCGGGCGTGAGCGTCAGGCGGTAGTCGTACTTGTCCAGGGTTTCCTGCAGCAGCTCGTTGTTCGGCCGCAGCAGAATGTGCCAGGCCCGCGCATACCAGGGGGCCTGCAGGACCTTCCATTCGGTGTCGAACAGTTTCGCCCGGCGTATCAGCACTTCCACGCTGTCCGCGTCGCGCTGGAACACCGGGTCGGCGCTGCCGCGGTAGTGCGCCAGCAGTGCGTTCAGGTCGCCGTCGAAGAATCGCGTCGCGGTCTCCCTGAAACCGTCCAGGGCCTTCCCGGCCTCGACGCGATGGGCGTCCACCCGCAATTGATAGTCATGAATGAAGCCCGGCACCTGTACCGCTACCAGCAATCCCAGTGCGAACATGGCCAGACGAATGTAGCTGCGCAGCATGGCTCTTCACCCGATCGTTCGGTTGCCTTCGCGCCCTCCCTGGGTCCGGAGGGAATACGGGCGTCATGCACAGGCACGAAGAATGATTTCAGGCTGGTCCGAAGGTCGCGGACTGGCAAGTCGGTGAATGGGATTCATGTCGATTTTGCGGTGATTTATGCGGAACAGGTCTCAAACCCTGCCCTGGTCGACGATCTCACCGCGCCACCACAGCATCCATTCGCCACTCTGCTGCAGATTCCAGTCCTCGTTGTCGGTCAGCGGTTCGGTGGCGATCACCGTGACCACGTCGTCCGGCGTGGTTTCCGCCTGGAAGTCCACCGTCAGGTCGGCATCCCTCAGCCGCGCAGGGCCGAACGGCGCGCGGCGGGTGATCCAGGCCAGCTTGCTGGTGCAGAAGGTGAACAGCCAGTCGCCATCGCTGAGCAGGCAGTTGAACACGCCCTTCTGCCGGTAGGCGTCGCAGGCGCGGACCAGAGTCGGCAGCAGCACCTCCACCGGCACCGGCTCGGGGAAGGCCTGGCGCACGCGGTTGAGCAGGTCGCAGAAGGCCGCCTCGCTGTCGGTGTCGCCCACCGGCCGGTACCAGCCGGGCTCGGGGTGGAAATCCGCCAGTTGGCCGTTGTGCGCGAAGGTCCAGTAGCGCCCGCCGAGTTCACGCACGAAGGGATGGGTGTTGGACAGGCAGACCTTGCCGACGTTGGCCTGGCGGATGTGGCCGATCACCGTTTCGCTCTTGATCGGATAGTTCTGCACCAGCCGCGCCACTTCCGAATCGATGCTCGCCCGCGGGTCCTGGAACAGCCGCACGCCGCGCCCTTCGTAGAAGGCGATGCCCCAGCCGTCGCGATGCGGGCCGGTGCCGCCGCCGCGCTGCATCAGGCCGGTGAAGCTGAAGACGATATCGGTGGGTACGTTTGCACTCATGCCGAGCAGTTCGCACATGGCTCGGTTCTCCTCAGGCAGCGTTTGGCGCGGGCATCCATGGCAATGCTGGACGCCCGTCCGGCGGGTAGCAAGGTCTGTCTATGTCGATCAGAGGCGCGGCTCGATGCGCATGCGGCGCTCGCCGCCTTCGTCGGTGCGGGTATCCACATCCGGCATCAGCGACGGCTGCATCAGTTGCCGCAGGGTCGGCTCGTCGGCCGCTTCGGCCTGGCGCTGGCTCTTCTTCCTGGCCCGCTCGATGGACCAGCGGATGCCGGCGAACACCAGGTAGACGATGAAGGCGAGGACCATGATCAGCGCCATGTCGGAAACCGCGCGCCAGGCGTTGTTGCCGATCTTGAACAGGATGTCCATGGCGGTGATGGCGATGGCCGGCGCGTAGAGGTTGTTCGCCGGGTCCACCGGAGTGGGGGTGAACAGCAGGACCAGCGCGATGATTCGCAGCGATTCGCGCAGCCAGCGCCACATCCAGCCGGTCGCCAGGAAGCAGACCAGCAGCAGCCCGAAGCCGGCGACCAGGTAGGCGCCCCAGGCGAGCATATAATCGTGTTCGTTCATGCGCGTGCGTGCGATGGCGGCGAAGGGGCGCTTATGATAGCTCCTTTTCCCCCGGGGTGCGCAGCCAGCGTCCCCGCCGCCAGCCAGGAGAGCGCATGTCCGCCCATCAGCCCCCCATCGCCCGCCGCGAAGCCGCCGCCGATCCCTACGCCTGGCTGGAAAACCGCGACGCCGACGACGTGCTCGACTACCTCAAGGCGGAGAACGCCTACCTGGAAGAACAGCTGGCCGGGCAGGCCACCCTGCGCGAGCAACTGTTCGAGGAGATCAAGGGGCGCATCCGCGAGACCGACCTGTCCCTGCCGACGCCGTGGGGCCCGTGGCTGTACTACCAGCGCACCACCGCCGGCGACGAATACCCGCGCCACTACCGCTGCCCGCGTCCGGCGGACGGTTCGCTGACGGTGGACAACGCCGCCGAGCAGCTGCTGCTCGATCCCAATGCGCTGGCCGACGGCGGCTACCTGTCGCTCGGCGCCTTCAGCGTCAGCCCGGACCATTCGCTGCTCGCCTACAGCCTCGACACCAGCGGCGACGAGATCTACCAGCTCTACGTCAAGGACCTCGCCAGCGACGAAGTGCGCGCCCTGCCCTTCGAAGACTGCGACGGCAGCATGACCTGGGCCAACGACAACCGCACACTGTTCTTCGGCGAACTCGACGACACCCACCGCCCGCACAAGCTGTACCGCCATCGCCTCGGCGACGAGGGCGCCGAGCAGGTGTTCGAGGAGACCGACGGCCGCTTCTTCCTGCACTGCTACCGCTCCAGCTCCGAGCGCCAGTTGATCCTCCTGCTCAACAGCAAGACCACCTGCGAGGCCTGGACCCTCGACGCCGACGCGCCGCAGGGCGAGTTCCGCTGCCTGGCAACCCGCGAGGAAGGCCACGAGTACTACCCGGACCACGGCCGCCTCGACGGCGAGTGGACCTGGTTCATGCGCAGCAACCAGACCGGCATCAATTTCGCCCTGTTCCACACCAGCGAGCAGCAGCCGACCCGCGAACACTGGCAGCCACTGATCGCGCACCGCGACGAGGTGATGCTGGAAGGCGTCAGCCTGGGCGCCGGCGCCTACATCCTCAGCCTGCGCGAAGGCGGCCTGCCGATCGTCGAGGTGCATCCCCAGGGTCTGGAGCCACACCGCGTCGAACTGCCGGACGCGGCCTACAACCTGTACGTGCAGGACAACCTGGAATTCGACAGCCCGGTGACCCGCCTGCGCTACGAGGCGCTGAACCGTCCGGCGCAGATCCGCCAGCTCGACCTGGCCAGCGGCGAGCAGAAAGTCCTGAAGGAAACCCCGGTGGAAGGCCCGTTCGACGCCGACGCCTACCTCAGCCGACGCCTCTGGGCGCAGGCGGCGGACGGCATGCAAGTGCCGATCAGCCTGGTGGCCCGCCGCGAGGTGCTGGACGCCATCGCCAACGGCCAGCCCGCCCCGCTCTACCTGTACGGCTACGGCGCCTATGGCGAAAGTCTCGACCCGTGGTTCTCCCACGCGCGCCTGAGCCTGCTGGAGCGCGGCTTCGTCTTCGCCATCGCCCACGTGCGCGGCGGCGGCGAACTGGGCGAGGCCTGGTATCGCGCCGGCAAGCTGGAACACAAGGAGAACACCTTCGGCGACTTCATCGCCTGCGCCGAGCACCTCTGCGCCGAGGGCTACAGCACTCCGGCGCAGCTCGCCATCAGCGGCGGCAGCGCCGGCGGCCTGCTGATCGGCGCGGTGCTCAACCAGCGTCCCCGACTGTTCGCCGCGGCCATCGCCGAAGTGCCGTTCGTCGACGTGCTGAACACCATGCTCAACCCCGACCTGCCACTCACCGTCACCGAGTACGACGAATGGGGCAACCCGCAGGAGCCGGAGGTGTATGCGCGGATCAGAGGCTACGCGCCCTACGAGAACGTCTCCGCCCAGGATTACCCGGCGCTGCTGGTGGTGGCCGGCTACAACGACAGCCGCGTGCAGTACTGGGAAGCGGCCAAGTGGGTGGCGAAACTGCGCGCGAGCAAGACCGACGACAACCTGCTGCTGCTCAAGACCGACCTCGGCGCCGGCCACGGAGGCATGAGCGGGCGCTACCAGGGGCTGAAGGACGTGGCGTTGGAGTATGCGTTCCTGCTCAAGGTGTTGGGGCTGGCGGAGTAATACCCGCCTTTCGCGGGCATGGCCCCTACGGGCTGCAATGCTCACCGTAGGTTGGCGCTGAGCAACGCGAAGCCCAACATCGCCATCGTTGGGCTTCACTGCGTTCAGCACCAACCTACGCGAGTTCTGGCCCAGCCACTCAGTTGCTCCTACGGCCGACTGAAGCGCGGTCTTGATCTTGAGCGAGCTCTGCTCGCGAAGCTTTTGTCGGGCCGATGTTCGCGAGCAGAGCTCGCTCCTACAAAAAGCGCCTTTTTTCATGGCTCCGGCGATGCAGATCACTTCGTCAGAATCAGCTTGTTCTGCCGGGTCAGGCGCAGCACGTATTCGACACCCTCGTGTTCGATGACCAGTTCCTTCGCTTCACCCAGCAATATGTGGCTGGGAATGTGGCGGCGTGGAGTGCGACTCTTCAACCTGTCGGGCGCCACGCCCTCCTCCTGCCTGCGGTATTCGTTCATGCCTGCTCCTCTGCCGCCCCATGACGGGCGGCAGGACAACGATGGTCCGGGCTATTCCGGCACGTAGACCATCGAGCCATCCTTGAGCCGATACGCGACCCCGGCCTTGGCGCCCTCGCCCTGGCCGATGTCGCCGTTGGCCTTGTAGTGCTCCAGCTTCTGCCCTTGCTTGATCATGATCTGCATGTCCGGCTTGCCCGGATTGGTGATCACCGTGACATCGTCGTGGCTGAAGGGGTTGACCGGATTGTTCGCCACCGCCAGCAGCAGCGCGGCGATGATCACCAGGAACACGTCGATCAGGTTGACCACCGAGAGGATCGGGTCGTCGGCTTCCGCGTCTTCCAGCAGCTTCAGGCCCATCACTCATGCTCCCTGGCCAGGTCGTGGATCGCCGCATCCCAGGCGGCGCGTCCGCCGGATGCGCTGTTGCTGGCCCTGTCGCGCTCGATCTGCACCAGTTCCTCGGCGTACCAGCGGCGACGCACGTTGACCACCCAGTAGGTCAGCGAGGCGGCGACCAATGCCAGGATCACCGCGGAGAAAGCCACCGTGAGGTTGTCACTGACCTCGGCCAGTTGGCCGCCGGCCAGGGACTTCAGGGCGGGGCCCATCGGGATCATGGTCGCCACCAGACCGAGCATGGGCGTCACGCGGGTGACGATGCGCGGGGTTTCCAGGCGCTTGAACGCCAGGGTTTCCAGGGCCTCGGCGCTCATCTGCGGGTCCGTTCGCCAACTGGCGAGCAGGTCGAAGCCGCGTGGATCGCCGCTCCTGCGCTGGCGGGCCTGCCAGAGGAAGCAGCCGAGCGCGAAAAAGGCGTAGAGGAACAGCAGGAACACCGCCAGCAGCACCGGAAACATGAACAGCTGGCTGGCGTTGTAGAGCATGGACTCGATGTAGAACTGCATGAATGACTCCTGGACTTCAGCGATAGCAGGCGCTGCGGGCGGCTTGCCGCCACAGGCCGAACAACAGGGAGGCGAGCATCAGCGCCAGCACCGGCAACATGGACCAGTCCACGGTCGGGTCGACGTCGCTCGCCTGTTTCTCCATACGCATCCCGCTCACCTGCTGCGTGTCCGCCTCGCTCTGCGGCGCAGCCTCGGGTTGCTCGGCCGGCGCCGCGTCCGCTTGCGCGGCGGGCGATTGCAGTCCGTAGCCGGCGGCGGCCTTTTCGACGAATTCGAGGAACTTGTTGTTCTCGCTGCTCGCGCCGTGCTTCTCGGCCAGCTCCTGCCAGCGCTGCGCCAGTTGCTCCAGGGTCCGGGCATCCGCCGACCAGTATTCCTTGCGCGCCGCCTCCAGCATGCGTTCGATGATCTGCGCCTGGGCCTGCGGGTGGTTCTTCTCGAACCACTCCTGCATGCCGAGCTGGTACTTGTCGTCGACATACACCGCCTTGAACTCGTCCCACTGGTCGTTGCGCACGGTTTCCGGCGCGGTCACCTGCCAGCCCCACAGGTTGTTGGCGGTATCGAGGATTTCCAGCGCGCCGCTGTAGCCCTCCTGCTGCATCTGCCTGATCCAGCCGGGATGGAAATAGCGGGCGCGCAGGTCCTTGGCGAGGAAGCCGGCGGCGGTTTCGCTGCGCGGGTTGTCGGTGTCGCGCAGGTTGGAAATGAACAGCTCGGGCGACTTGCCGCTCAGGTGCCGCACGGCCAGGCCGATGCCGCCGAGGTACTGGAACGGATCGTCGGTGGTGAGCATCCCGTAGAGGTTCGACGAGCGCGACAGCACCGCGCCCTGCACGCCCTTGAGATGTTCGGCGTAGGCATTGACCGAACTCTTCGTCCCCCACCTGGCGGAATCCGGGCCGTAGGCGAACTGCATGCGCTCCAGGTAGAGGCTGGCCAGCTTGCTCTCGCCTTCGCTGCGCGACTGGCCGCCGGCCGCCGTCTCGCCCCAGGTGTCCGAGGCCAGGGTGGCGTCGCTCAGTCCCGTGCCGTAGGCGCCCGACTCGGAGGAATAGATCCGCGTCCGCGCGGCATCCGCTGCGTCGCTGGCGCTCATGCCCCTGGCCAGCAGCGCCTGCTCCACCGCCCGGCTGTTCGCGGCGATGGCGTTGTCGGCCTCGTCCAGCTCGCTGCCCTGGCGCGCCGCCTCGGCCAGCCACTTCATGACATTGGGGAAATGATCGCGGTACAGGCCGGTCACCGAGACCACCGCATCCACGCGCGGCCGCTGCAGTTCGGCGGACGGAATCGTCTCGATGCCGATCACCCGGCCACCGGCGTCCCATTTCGGCTTGAAGCCCATCACCGCCAGCACCTGCGCCTCCAGTACGCCGTAGTGGCGCATGGTCTCCACCGACCACAGGGAAAACGCCAGCTTGTCCGGGAATGCGCCATGTTCCTCGCGGTACTGCGCGATCAGCTTCTCGGCGGCCTCGCGACCGGCCTCCCACGCCTGCGGGGTGGGAATGCGGGACGGGTCGAAACCGTAGAGATTGCGCCCGGTCGGCAGGCTGTCGGGGTTCTTGATCGGGTCGCCGCCGTAGGAGGTGGCGACGTGGCGGCCGTTAAGGGCGGTGAAGAAGCCCTCCAGCTCTCGCTTGCCGGTCAGCGCCAGCCAGTAGGCGCGACCCTTCTGCTGCAGCTCCTGCAGGGTGGCGTCCGCCGTCACCGGTTGTTGCTGGCGGACATGCCGGTCCAGCCATTGCCAGACGTCGGTCTGCTTGAGGCGCTGGTAGTCCCCGGCCAGTTGCTCTTCCGGGTCCTGCGGATGGAGGGCGGCCAGCAGCGGCTTGCCGAGCATCTGCATCACGGTGAACAGGCGCAGGTCCTCGTCCGCCGCACGCCCGAAGGTGGCCAGGCCCAGCGGCTGCTGATAGAGCGCCAGCTCATGCAGATGCACATGGAGGGCATCGACGAACGCCGGGAAATCCCTGGCGACGGCGGCGGCGTCCCAGCCCATGTCCTTGCCGACGTTCAGGCCGTCCGCGAGGCTGCGGATCTGCTCGGCGCTCTTGTTGCGCACCTCGCCTTCGCTCATGTTCAGCCACTGGTGCAGCAGGTCGTGGAGCTGGTTGATCTCACCATGCAGCCCGGCCGGCGAGAAGGTCGGCGTGGCATGGCTGATGGTCACGCCGCGCCCGCGGCGCTTGACCTGCAGCGCTTCGCCGATGTTGTCGACGATGTAGGGATAGATGACCGGCATGTCGCCCACCACCAGGTAGGGATAGTCGTGCACCGACAGGCCGCGCTCCTTGCCGGGCTGCCACTCGTAGGTGCCATGGGTGCCCAGGTGCACCAGCGCGTCGCTGGCGGCCGACTCCCGGGCCCACAGGTAGGTGGCCAGGTAGCTGTGCGAAGGCGGAACCCTGGTGTCGTGGTACAGGGCCTTTTCCCGGTCGTCCAGGCGCTCGCCACGCGGCGGTTGCGGCAGCAGGACGACATTGCCCAGGCGCAGGCGCGGCACGGCGAGCCAGGCCTTGCCGCCCTCGCGGACCAGCAGCCCGGACTTCTCCGGCGGCCCCCAGCGCTGCTCGATCGAGTGCTGCAGCTCTTCCGGCAAACCGGCGAACCAGGCCTTGTAGCGCTCCAGCGGCAGCCGCTCGGCCAAGTCGCGGGCTAGCAGGTCCGGCAGCGCGCCATCGCGGTAGTACGGCGCGAGCAGGGCCGACAGCTGCTCGATCAGCGCCTGCTCGTCGCGGGTCTCGACCTTGTATCCCTGCTTCTGGAATGCCGCCAGCAGGGTTTCCAGGCTGCGCGGAACGTTGAGGAAGGACGCGCCGAGATTCTTCTCCCCCGGCGGGTAGTTGTAATAGAACACCGCCACCTTCTTCTCGGCGTTCGCCGTCCGCTGCAGGTGGATCAGCGCCAGCGCCTTGCCCACCAGCCCGCGCATCTGCCGGTCGATGCCGACGATGTCGCCATCGGCTTCGCGGGTGTAGGCGGTGATCAGCGGATCGACCACGCCGGCATACTCCGGCTGCGCCAGGTAGAACGGGATGTCCTGGGCCTCCAGCACCACCGGATCGGCCTCCCAGTCCGCCTGCTCGCCCTTGCGGTAGGGCATGGCCTGCAGCACCGGCAGGCCCAGGCGCTCGAACTCGGCCTTGCGCCCTTCGCCGTTGAGCATGATCTGGGTGTTGATCAGCACGCCTTCCAGCGGCTTGCCATGCGGCGACAGCATCCGGGTGATTTCGCCGTTGGCCATGGCCGGCACGTAGAACGCCAGGGGCAGCGCGCCGGACTGCTCGACCCGCCGCAGCGTGTCATCGATGAATCCGGTCAGGCCGGAATCCAGGTAGCTCTTGTGGAACAGCACCGCGACCATCGGCGGCGGCGCATCCGCATCGACTCCCTTCCAGCGCAGGTAGTCCGCGACATCGGCGAATATCCGTCCGGAATAGTCCGGGTGATAGACGCCCGACTCCGGATAGCGCACGGGCTCCGCGCAGTCCGACCCGCGCTGGTCAAACACCTCGCGATTGAGCTGGCAGAAGAATCCGGCGAAGTTGGCCGGGCCGCCATGGTGATAGTACTGGTACAAGTGCGTGGTCACCGCCGCGGCGATCCCGCGCGCCTCGGCTCCATCCGACCTGATCCACAGCCAGGGTTTGCGCACCTGCGGCAACAATGGCGAGAGGACTCGCTGGGCGGCGCCGAGGGCCGCGCCGTAGGGGGCATCGATGACCAGCAGGTCGTGCTTCGCCAGTTCATCAACAGTCAGCGCGGCGCCCGGCTGGTTGACGAAGCGGTACTCCATGACGAGCCCCTGCTCCCTGGCCAGGTCGACCATCCTCTGGTACTTCCCGGCCTGCAGTGGCGGTGCGCTCAGGAACAGCACGCTCTTCGCCGCATGGGCCGGCACACAGGCCAGCAACAGCAGCCAGACGAACCACGACATCAACCTCCCCAGCATCCCCTGCAACTCCCCTCGCTATCAATGCAAAACGGCCGCCGGTCTCATGACCGGCGGCCGGGAAAAGAACCTCAGAAACTCATGTCCACCGCCAGATAGGCGGAACGCTCGGCCTCCGAGTAACCGAACAGCGGCGACTTGTCCTCCAGCCGTACATCGGTGGCGTTGAGCAGGCCCGCGCGCAGCTTCAGGTTGTCGTTCACCTGATAGCTGCCGGTGACGTTCATCAGGGTGTAATCCGGCGCCTTCTCCTGGCCGTCGTTGCCGCTCAGGTACTGCTCGCCGGTGTATTGCGCGCTGACCTGGAAGGCCCACGGGCCGCCGCTCCACTCCAGGGTCGGGGTCATGCTGACTTCCGGCCGGCCATTGAGCTTGTCGTCGGTGTCGCCATTGCGCGGGTCCAGGTAGAGGAAGCTGGCGGACAGCGCGAAGCCATACCCAAGTGACTGCCATGCCGAAGCCTCGAAGCCGTCGATGGTGGCTTTGGAGATGTTGTCGTAGATGTAGAAGCGGCGCGGCCCCACCTGGCGCAGCAGGCGGTAGTCGATCAGGTCCTCGACATCGTTGTGGAACAGGGTCGCGGTGTAGGCGCTGTCATCCCGCCGCCAGTCCACGCCCAGCTCGTAGGAGCGGCTGGTTTCCGGCTGGATGTCGGGGTTGCCGTAGAAGGTGTGCGGTCCCTCGGCGCCGACGTAGTTCGGCGATATCTGCTTCAGGGTCGGCGCCCGGAACGCCTCGCCGTAGCCGGCCTTGAAGGTCAGGTCGGAGGTCGCCCGCCAGACCAGGTAGGCGCGCGGGCTGGTTTCCGAACCGAACAGCTCGTGGCGGTCGAGGCGCGCGCCCAGCGTCAGGGCCCAGTCTTCCGCCAGCGACACCTCGTCCTGCAGGTAGACGGCCTCGTGGTAGGCCTCGTCCGAGCCGCCGATCAGGCCGGCGTTCTCCAGTTGTTCTTCGCGGTATTCACCGCCGACGGTGAAGAAGTGCCGCTCGCCCAGGGCGAACGCCAGGCTGCCGTCGAGGATGTCGTCCTGCAGCGCCTGGGGCCGCGTAGGGCTGACGCCGTTGCTGCGCCGGTTGGTGACATCGAACTTCGAACGCGTGTAGCGCAGTTCCGAATGCACGTCGCTCCACTGCCCCGAGTAGCCGAGGGACTCCTGGCTGCGGTCGAGGTCGTACTGGTCGCGGTACACGCTGGTGCCACGCAGCTCGTGGCGCCAGCGTTCCTCGTCGCTGCGCAGCAGGTCGAGGCTGAGGTCGTGGCCTTCCGCCAACTGGTAGCCGAGCGACAGGCCGCCGGTCTGCCGCGACTGGCCTTCGATTTCCGAGATACGGTGATCTTCCTCCAGCGGCGTGGCGCCCCGGCGCAGGTCCTCGGCGTTCAGCGCCAGGCTGAAGCCGCCGCCGATCGGCCCGCTGGCCATCGCCGACAGCACGTGGCCATCGCCGGCGCCGGAATCGCCACGCAGCGATCCCATGCCATGCCACTCCGGCTCGGCCTTGCGGGTGATGATGTTGACCACCCCGCCCATGGCCTCGGAGCCGTAGAGCGCCGACATGGGGCCGCGGACCAGTTCGATGCGCTCCACCTGGTCGAGCGACACCCAGCCGTACTGGTAGTCCGAGTGGCCGATCACGTCGTCGGTGGAGGAGATGCGCCGGCCGTCGATCAGCACCAGCGTGTGCCGATCCTCCATGCCGCGGATGCTGATGTTCTTCCGCCCGCCCACCTGGCGTCCGCTCAGGGTGATGCCCGGCAGGCCGCGCAACGCCTCCAGCAGGTTGGTCGCGCCCTTGGCCTGGATTTCCTCGGCGCTGATCACGGCCACCGATGCCGGCGCGTCGGCCACGGCATGTTCGCTCTGGCTGGCGGTGATGGTCGTCGGATTGAGCTCGAACGCATCGGTCGCGAACGCCGCAATGGGGGTCATGGCGGAAAGAACAGCGGGCAAAGCCAGCTTGCGCATATTCAACTCCAACAAGAGTGAGTGGTTAGCGGCTGGCTTGGGCTCTGGTCCCTGGCTGGCTGGAGGGATTCACGCCGACGGGTTGCGGCCGGCGGTGAAAGTTGCAGCGCAGACTAGGAGAATCACTCTCAATCGAAAATGATTCTCGTCAATTTTTGAACTGAAACAGGCGCGGGTACCCACAGTGGAACGGAAATACGCACCACCATGGGGATAGAAGGTTCGGGAGGGATCTAGCCGGCGCGGAAGATTAGATAGTCTTCCCAGTCGTCCTCGGCCACCTGGGTTTCGCTGAGCATGCGGCCGGACTGCGAGATGCGCTCATGGTGCACCGCGTCCGGATCGCCGCAGACCAGGTGGTGCCAGAGCGGCAGGTCCTTGCCCTCGGCGACCAGGCGATAGCCGCAGGTCGGCGGCAGCCACTGGAATTCGTCGGCTTGCGCGGGGGTGAGCTGGATGCAGTCCGGCACGCTGGCGCGGCGGTTGGCGTAGTCGCTGCAGCGGCAGGTCTTCAGGTCGAGCAGTTTGCAGGCTATGCGCGTGTAGTAGACGCTGCCGTCGTCCTCGTCTTCGAGCTTCTGCAGGCAGCACAGGCCGCAGCCATCGCAGAGCGACTCCCATTCATCCTGATCGAGCTGGGCGAGGGTCTTGCGTTTCCAGAAGGGTTCGACTTTGGCGGCCATTTTCTTGGTAGGGGGCATTTCACGGGGCGCCAAGTCTAAGCCTGACGCGGTCGCCGGCCAAGCGCAGGCGACCATTGGTCAAAATTTGCTCAATAACCCCGGGTGAAATCCACTTCGCCGCGCAGCCCCTGCCCCGCCCAGAAGCGCGCCAGGTTATCGCGGAACAGCTGCACCATCAGTCCCGGCAGGGTCGGCGCGGCGGTGTGGCCGGTGAGCAGCAGGCGCGGCGTGAGCCAGAACGGGTGCTGCGCCGGCAGCGGCTCCTCGCGGCAGACGTCGATCACCGCGCCGGCCAACTGGTTGGCCTCCAGGGCGGCGGTCAGGTCGGCGTCGACCACCGCGGTTCCGCGCCCGGCGTTGACGAACAGGGCGCTCGGCTTCATCCGCTTGAACAGCGCCAGGTCGTAGATATCGCGGGTGTCCGGGGTATCCGGCAGCAGGTTGATCACGTAGTCGGCGGTCTGCACCAGGCGCGGCAGATCGGCCAGCGAGCCGACCCGGTTGAACGGCGACAGCGCGCGCGCCGTGCTCGCCACGCCAACCAGTTCGACGCCGAAGGGCGCCAGCAGATGCGCCACCGCCTGGCCGATCTCGCCGGCGCCGACGATCAGCACCTGCCGGCCGTGCAGGCTGCCCGGCGGGCGGTCGTCCCACTGCGCGCCGACCTGGCTGGCCAGCCGGCCGAGCAGTTGCCGCTCGTGGGCGAGCAGGTAGGTGAGCAGGTATTCGGCCATCACCTGGCCGAAGATCCCCACCGCGCGGGTCAGGGTGTAGTCCTTCGGCAGGTCGTCGGCGAGCAGCGGCGTGATGCCGGCCCAGGTCGACTGCACCCAGACCGGGAATACGCCCTTGCGCAGCATCGCGCCGACCAGGTCCGGCTCACCGAGCCATACCGGGCATTCAGCGGCGGCATCCTGCAGGGCGTCGGGATCGTTGCCGGAAACCACGACGAGGCCGGGTTCGGCGGCCATGATCAGCGCGGCGTAGAGTTTGTGTTCGCGATCGAGAATGAGCAGGCGCATGGCGTTATACCGTGCCGCCCGGGCGTTGTGGCTGTTCCATCTGGCGCATCATGGTTCGCTTCAATGACTTCATCCCTGCATTTAGTCAGCGATTGTTCCGGCAGGTGTACGGGGGCGATTGGACACAGCCAAAGTCCAGGCGTTCCATACCTGCGTGGCATTTTTGTCGTCCCATAATGCGCTCAAGCCGTGAAGTTGCACAGTGCCAGCACGGTACCAGTTCACGGCTTGAAAAAAGGCGGGCCAGCGCCCGCTGCGTCAGAGCGGGTCGTTCATGCGCAGCAGTTCTTCCGGCAGGTGCTCGATGTACTCTTCCTCGCCCGGCGGCATCTGCAGGTGGAAGCCTTGCGACTCGATGTTCTCCAGCACCTTGCCGATATCTTCCCGCGCCAGCTTGCGCTCGGGGGTGAGCAGCAGGTCGAAGACGTGCTGCGGCGCGCCGAACACCGCCAGCAGCGCCTCGGGCACGCGTTGCAGGGCATCGCGCTTGTCGACGTACAGGTACATCTCGTTCTTGCGCGGACTCTTGTAGATGGAGCAGATACGTTTCATGGGTTCTCCGCGGCGCGCGCTCAATGGGCGGCCAGGCAATCCAGCAAGGCCTGGCCCATCAGTTCGCGGCGCCAGCCTTGCAGGGAATCGGGCAACTGGTAGGGACCATCGGGGTAGCCGCTCTTCAGCAGCGCCTCGAGGACTTTCTTGCGCAGCATCAGCTCGGGCGCCATGCCCAGCCGTTCGGCCTGGCGCTGGCCGACTTCGCGCAGCTTCTTCAACAGCGGACTGGCCTCGCGCGGCAGTGGCTCCGGCAGGACCTCCGGCCACTCGCTGGACGGCAGGGCCGCCGCGTGGGCGATCAGCGCGATCAGGGTGTCGCCGTCCTGGCGCACGGTGCGCGGGTGCATTTCCTCGACGCGTGCCAGCGCCACCTTGTCACTCGGCTGGAAACGCGCCAGCGGCCACAGCGTCTGCTCGCGCAGCACGCGGCTGCGCGGCTGGTTTCGCAGCCGCGCCTGTTCCTCGCGCCAGACGCACAGCTCGCGCAGCACCGCCAGTTGCGCCGGGTTCAGCTTCCACGCCAGCTTGACGTCGCGCCAGGCTTCCTGCGGATCGCTGACGCGGGTCTGGTTGCGCACCAGGTCGGCGCCATCGGCCAGCAGCCAGGCACGCTTCTCGTCGCTGAGGCGCGGGTCGAGGCGGACGTAGAGTTCGGCCAGGTGCTGGACGTCCTCGGCGGCGTAGCGCACCTGCATCTCGGTGAGCGGGCGCTGCAGCCAGTCGGAGCGGGTTTCGTCCTTCGGCAGGTCGACGCCGAGGATCTCCAGCACCAGCTTCGAGTAGCCCATCGAAAACGCCATGCCGAGATAGGCAGCGGCCAGTTGGGTATCGAACAGCGGTTGCGGCAGGCTGCCGGTGAGGCGCTGGAACACTTCGAGGTCTTCGCCGCAGGCATGGAACACCTTGACCACCTCCGGCGCTTCCAGCACGGCGGCGAACGGCGACCAGTCGCGGATCAGCAGCGGATCGATCAGCCAGGCCCGCTCGCCGTCACCCACCTGCACCAGGCCGGCTGCGGGGTAGAAGGTATCGACACGCATGAACTCGGTATCGATTGCGAGGTACGGCCGCTGTTTCCAGTCGTGGCATTGCCGCTCCAGGCTGGCATCGTCACGAATCCACTGGATATCGAGTGCGCTCACGAAAATCTCCTTGAGGGCTGCCGGGGTTTGCCGGCGGCCCGTGGCAAATGCGCAGCATTATATAGGAGGGCTGCCCGCTCACGGGCATTCCGCGCGATTGGCGGCAGCGTCCGCCGCAGCTCATTCCACGACGAGGAATTGTTCCCCGGGTTGCCGGCGGGAGGCTTGGAACGCAGCAGAATGCCAGCGCATTTACCGCATAAGTAGTTTTATGATGCCTGACAACATGCCACGACACAGGAGCCCGTCCCATGGCCCTCGCCCGCCTCATCAGCCCGCAACAACTGGCAGCCCGCCTGGAGGAACCCGACCTGGTAATACTCGACTGCCGCTTCGCCCTCGACGATCCCGGCTACGGGGCGCGCGTCTACCGCGAGAACCACATTCCCGGCGCACTCTATGCGGACCTCGAGGAAGACCTGTCCGGCCCGGTGACCAAGGGCGTGACCGGCCGCCATCCGCTGCCCGACCCGCATATCTTCGTCCGCCGCCTGCGCGGCTGGGGTGTGGATAACGACAGCCAGGTGGTGCTCTACGACGACGGCCAGGGCGCCTTTGCCGCACGCGCCTGGTGGCTGCTGCTGTGGCTCGGCAAGCGCGATGGCGTCTACCTGCTGGACGGCGGCCTGGCGGCCTGGCGCGCCGCGGGACTGGCGCAGACCACCGCGGAAATCGCCATCACCCGTGGCGACTTCCACGGCGAAGCGGACGACAGCCTGCTGATCGATGCGGCCGGGCTCGCCACGCTGCTCGACGACCCGCAACTGCCGCTGCTCGACGCCCGTGGCCTGCCGCGCTTCCGCGGCGAGGTGGAACCGATCGACCCGGTCGCCGGCCACATTCCCGGAGCGCAGTGCGCCGCCTTCACCGACAACCTCGGCAGCGACGGCCGCTTCCTCCCGGCGGAACAGCTGCACCAGCGCTTCGCCGCCCTGCTGCGCGGCCGTCCGGCGGAAGAGCTGGTGGCCTATTGCGGCTCCGGCGTCACCGCCTGCCACAACCTGTTCGCCCTCAGCCTCGCCGGCTACCCGCTGGGCCGCCTGTACGCCGGCTCCTGGAGCGAGTGGATCAACGACTCGCGCCACCCCATCGCCACCGGCGACTAGGCGCCTGCGAGCGGCGGCTTGCCGGAAAATCCGTAGGGCGGGTGCAACCCACCAGATTCCTCGCCTGGAAACGGCGGGTTGCACCCGCCCTACGGATCGCTGGATCTCCCGCTTCACCCGCTGCCGACTTGAGCGGCATGCAGCGCCGGTTAATTTCCACAGGGCATATGGAAAATAACTGGGAAATCAAAACAATTTAAAAACAGTCCTTTACAGCACAAAGATCGCACTAGACTTCAAGTGGAGCGGCTAAGTCCGCTTACGGCGGGGCCCAGGAAAATTATCAGAAGCTGCCACAACGCCCAGCCCCGCCGTCCATATGAGGACGAGGTCATCATGGGTATAGCAGCGAGCGATCTGTGCCAGCATGTCATCCGCCCCACCCTGATCTACCTGGAACGCCATAGCGCCGCCGCCGAAGCCTTGCTGCTCGGCACCGCCGCCTGCCAGTCGGCGCTCGGCAGCGCCCTCGACGACCGCCACGGCCACGGCCTGTTCCGCATCACCGAAAGCCGCCACCAGAACCTCTGGGACCGTTACCTGGCCCGCGATCCCGACCTCGCCAGCCGGGTTCGCGGCCTGGCCAGCCAGCACGCCTTCCTCGCCGCCCCGCACCTGGAGCTGACCGTCAACCTGCGCTACAGCACCGCCATCGCCTGGATGCTGATCGAAGCGGAACAGCTCCCCCTACCCTCCGCCAGCGATCACCTGGGCCAGGCGCGCATCTGGCGACGGGTCTTCCATCCCAACGGATGCCTGCACGATTTCGTCGACGCCTGGCAGAACTTCATCGGCAATCTCAGCCATGCCGCATGAATGCCATTAGATGACCGATCAGTCAGAATCAATTTCCCAGCAATTGATGCCTAGATAGCTGCATTTTCTCTGGAAAATTCCTGCAGTAAGGCACAAATTGTCGCACTACCAATGGACTGGAAATCTTGGTAGTTTGCGCGCCGTTCAACACAGGAGTTGCTCTTACAATGAAAAAAACATGGCTTAAGTCCACCCTGGCCCTGACCATTGGCGCCATTTCCACCCATACCCTCGCAAACGGCTTCCAGATCAACGAGCAGAGCGTCAGCACCGCGGGCACCGCCTACGCCGGCCGCGCTTCCACCCCGATCGACGCCAGCACCGTGTTCGGCAACCCGGCCGGCCTGAGCAAGCTCAAGCGCACCGAGATCAGCGGCGGTCTCGCGCTGGTCGCCGCCAAGGACGACATCAGCGATGCGCAGGGCGGCTCCCGCGGCGCCAACCGCGCCCTGGGCACCAGCAAAGGGGATTCGGTACCGCTCAGCGCCGTTCCGTTCGGCTACTTCGCCACCCCACTGGACGACAAGGTCACCTTTGGCCTCGGCATCTACGCGCCCTACGGTATCGTCAACGACTACGAAAGCAGCTTCGCCGGCCGCTCCCACGGCTCCAACAGCCGCGTGCGGGTCATCACCATCCAGCCGACCCTGGCCTACAAGTTCAACGACCGGGTTTCCGTCGGCTTCGGCCCGACCTTCAACCGCATCGATGGCAAGCTGGACAGCGACCTGAACACCGCGCCCATCCCTTCCGCGATTGGCGGCAACGGCCAGGACACCGCCGTGCGTATCAAGGGCGATGACGTCGCCGCCGGCTTCAACCTCGGCGTGATGGTCGACCTGAGCGACGACACCACCTGGGGCGCCACCTACCACTCCAAGGTCAAGTACGAGCTGGAAGGCAGCACCAAGATCAAGAATGCCCCGAACGTGCCGGCCTCTGCGCTCAACCCGGGCCTGCCTGCCGCACCGCTGGGCCCGCTGGTGAACGGCAAGTACGACGCCACCCTGGACATCACCCTGCCGGAGTCGGTGGATACCTCCATCACCCACAAGTTCGACGACCGCTGGACCGGCTACATCGGCGCCACCTGGACCCGCTGGAGCCGCCTGAAGTCCATCGTGGTGGACAACACCGGCTTCACCAACCCGATCGGCCAGGCACTCTTCGGCACCGTCAGCGAAGAACTGGACTGGCAAGACACCTGGTCCGGCGCCATCGGTGCGTCCTACCAGCTGGACAAGCAATGGGTGCTGCGTACCGGCTTCGCCTACGATCCGTCGCCGGCCCGGAACGACAATCGCAGCGTGCGTATCCCGGTGGGCGACCGCAAGGTCTTCACCCTGGGCGCCGGCTATTCGCCGAACGACGACCTGACCATCGACGTGGCCTACGGCTACCTGTGGGAAACCACTGCCGGCGTGAACCACGAGGCCAGCTCCGCCCTGCAACCGGCCTACAGCGCCAAGTACGACAACACCGCGCACATCCTGGGCACGCAGCTGACCTATCGCTTCTGATAGCCAGCTGAAACGAAGAAGCCGGGTTTTCACCCGGCTTTTTCATGCGTTGCATCATGGCGGGTTGCACCCGCCCTACGCTCACGGCGTGCTGGCGATGGCCTTTTCCACTGCGGCCTGCAGCGCCGGGTCGTCCGGTGTGGTCTTGCTGGAGAACTGGCCGACCACCCTGCCCTGGCGGTCCACCACGTACTTGTAGAAATTCCAGCGCGGCGCCTGGCCGCTCTGCTGCGTCAGGTCGCGGAACAGCGGGATCGCCTCGTCGCCGGTGACATGCTGCACGGCGGTCATGTTGAAGGTCACGCCGTAGTTGCCGTAGCAGACCTTGGCCGTCTCGGCGCTATCGGCGGCTTCCTGCTTGAAGTCGTCCGAGGGTACGCCGAGCACTTCCAGGCCCTGCGCCTTGTAGCGCTGGTAGAGCGCTTCCAGCCCCTTGAACTGCGGGGTGAAGCCGCAGTGGCTGGCGGTGTTCACCACCACCAGCGGCTTGCCGGCGTAGAGCTCGCACAGGTCGAGGGATTCCTTCGAGCGCAGCTTCATCAGCTCGCCCTGCAGCAACGCCGGGCAATCGGCGGCCTGGGCGAACAATGGCAAGAGGGCAAGGGCGATGGGTAACAGACGGGCACGCATGGCGTCGATCCTCGGATTTTTTCGTCACGCTACGCCGCCGGCGGCCCCTCGGCAAACCTTTCAGAACCTGTTTACGATCTCGCGAGCTAGAGAAAAACAAGGCGAAAACGGCTGAGGAAGCGGAGTTTACGAGTAGTAAATGAGCACTCCGAATGCCGTTTTCAACGCAGTTTTTCCGACGCGTAGCAGATCGTAAACAGGTTCTCAGCAGTTGCCCATGCCTAGTTGCATCAACGCCAGTCCGCCGTGCAGCCAGCCCCACCACGCCAGGGCGAGCAAGGTCGCACCGAGCATGGTGATGAGCAGGCGCAGGTAAATCCGGGTCATGCCGTCTCCAGGTTGCGCAGGCGCTCCACCGGGCGTTCGCGGACCGGCCAGTTGAGCACGCCGGCCAGCAGGCTGAGGAGAATGGATATCTGCCATACCAGATCATAGCTGCCGGTGTGGTCGTAGAGATAACCGCCCAGCCAGCCGCCGAGGAACGCGCCGATCTGGTGGAAGAGGAAGACGATGCCGCCGAGCATGGACAGGTTGCGCACGCCGAACAGGGTGGCCACGGTGCCATTGGTCAGCGGCACGGTGGACAGCCACAGCAGGCCCATGGCGATACCGAAGGCGTAGGCGCTCCAAACGCTCAGCGGCGCCCAGACGAAGGCCAGGATCACCAGCCCGCGGATCAGGTACAGCGCCGTCAGCAGGCGCGGCTTCGACCAGCGCCCGCCGAGCCAGCCGGCGATGTAGGTGCCGAAGATGTTGAACAGCCCGACCAGCGCCAGCACCGTGGTGCCGACGGTGGCCGGCAGGTGGCGGTCCACCAGGTAGGCCGGCAGATGTACGCCGATGAACACCACCTGGAAACCGCAGACGAAGAAGCCCAGCGACAGCAGCCAGAACCCGGAGTGTCCGCAGGCCTCGCGCAGCGCCTCGCCGAGGGATTGCTCATGGCCTTGCACGGGCAGCGGCTTGTCGCGCATCAGCCCGGCCAGCGGGACGATCAGCGCCACCAGCAGACCGAGCGCGAGCAGCGCCGCCGACCAGCCGAGCCAGCTGATCAGCCCCAGCGTACCGGGCAGCATGGCGAACTGGCCGAAGGAGCCGGCCGCCGCGGAAATCCCCATCGCCAGGCTGCGCTTCTCCAGCGGAACGGCCCGTCCCACGGCGCCGAGGATCACCGAGAACGAGGTGCCGGAAAGGCCGATGCCGATCAGCAGGCCGGCGCTCAGCGACAGGCTGGCCGCCGAATCCGCCGAGCCCATCAGGATCAGTCCCACGCAGTACAGCAGCCCGCCGACCGCCACCGCCCGCGCTGCGCCGAAGCGGTCGGCGAGCGCGCCGGTGAACGGCTGGGCGATACCCCAGATCAGGTTCTGCAGGGCGATGGCGAAGGCGAACACCTCGCGTCCCCAGCCGAACTCCGCGCTCATCGGCGGCAGGAACAGGCCGAAGCCGTGGCGGATGCCCAGCGACAGGGCAAGGATCAGGGCCCCGGACAACAGAATCCAGAAACCCGCACGCGACATCTTGTCCATCATTTACCCCATTGCGGGTATATGCCCGCTTTTTCCTGCAATTATTCCCTGCCAGACATGCCGTCTAGCCAAGGCGTTCCAGATCATCCAGTAGTGCCATCAACTGCGCGCGGCGCTGTTCGCCGAGCTGCCCGGCCACCTTGCGCTGGGCTTCGTCCCAGGCCTGCTCGCCCTGCCGGATGCGCTCCTGGCCGGCGGCGGTCAGCGCGACGATGCGGTTGCGCTGGTCCTCGCCGTCATGCAGCAGCACCAGCCCCTCCGCCTGCAGCGGCCGCAGGTTGCGGCCCAACGTGCTGCGGTCCAGCCCCATGGCCTGGGCCAGGCTGGAAATGCTCGGCTGGTCGAGCCGCGCCAGATGACGCAGCAGGGAAAACTGGGCAGTGGTCAGCCCGACGTCCTGCAGGGCATCGTCATAGACGCGGGTGACGCTGCGTGCGGCGCGACGCAGCTTGGTGCACAGGCATTTGGTGGTCAGCATGATGCGTGTATATACCCGCATCACCTGATGGTCAAGCGGGCGGAGCCGACTGGCATCCCCCGCTGCTAAGCTCTGCCTGTCATCGGCGCGGAACCTCCCATGCTCTACGGCATCCTCCTCATCGTCACCTGGATCGTCCTGCTCATCCGCTTCCCCACTCGCGCGTTGCCGATCTCCGCGGCGGCGCTGGTCGGGCTGGGGCTGGTGATTGCCCTGGCGATCTGGCAGGACAGCAGCGACCGGCGCCAGCTCGACCGCCTGGAACTGCGCATCGCCTACGCTCCCACGCAGTGCCCCGCCGACCGCCCGCTGGCGCTGAGCCTGAAGAACGGCAGCGACCACCCGCTGCGCGAATTGCGCTGGAAGATCGCCGCCTACCGTCCCGGCGAAACCACCGACCTCGCCGAGAACCTCTACGAAGCGCCGCGCTATCGCGGCCCCGGCGTGCTGCTCAGCGGCGCAGAGTGGAAGGACTGCCTGCCCCTGCCACCGCTGCGGCCGGGATACCGCGCCAGTACCCTGGAATTCCGCGCCGAACGCATCGAAGGCGCCTTTGGCGAGTGACAAACGGTGCAAATGGCCAGCATGATTCGTCCGGTCAGCTCGCCACCCAGAGTCTGTTCAAGGTCTCGCCGAGCGCAGCTCAGGCAAGGCAAAAACAGGCGAAAAAGCGCAGTTTACGCGCTGTAAATGAGCATTTTGAGCCTGTTTTTAACGCAGCATGAGCAAGCGCAGGCAGACATTGAACAGGCTCTTACGCAAGGATCAGCAGCATGCCGACACCCGTCATCCTCATCACCGGTTGCTCCAGCGGCATCGGCCGCGCCCTCGCCGACGCCTTCCTCGCCGCCGGCTACCAGGTCTGGGCCACCGCGCGGCGTGACGAAGACGTAGCCACCCTGAGCATGGCCGGCTTCCGCGGCATACGCCTGGACGTCAACGACGAGACCGCCATCGCCCAGTTGGTCGGGCGCCTGCGCAACGAGGCCGGCAGGCTCGACGTGCTGGTCAACAATGCCGGCTATGGCGCCATGGGACCGCTGCTCGATGGCGGCAGCGAGAACATCCGCAAGCAGTTCGAAACCAATGTGTTCGCCGTGGTCGGGCTGACCCGCGCGGTGTTCCCCCTGCTGCGCGAAAGCCGCGGGCTGGTGGTGAACATCGGCAGCGTGTCCGGCGTGCTGGTGACGCCCTTCGCCGGCGCCTACTGCGCCTCCAAGGCCGCCGTGCACGCCCTGTCCGACGCCCTGCGGCTGGAACTGGCGCCGTTCGGCATCGAACTGATGGAAGTGCAGCCCGGCGCCATCGCCTCCAGCTTCGGCGCCAATGCCAGCCGCGAGATGGAGAGCGTGGTGGACGAGAGCTCGCCCTGGTGGCCGCTGCGCGATTCGATCCGCGCCCGCGCCGCCGCCTCCCAGGACAGCCCGACTCCGGCCAGCGAATTCGCCCGGCAGTTGCTCGCCGCCGTGCAGAACAAGCCGCGCCCCCGCCTGCTGCGCATCGGCAATGGCAGCCGGGCGCTGCCGTTCATGGCCCGCTGGCTGCCGGCCGCGCTGGTCGAGCGGGCGCTGAAGCGACGCTTCGGACTGAACGGCCAGCTATGAGCGCACAGATCGCCATCCGCTACTACGCCCTCTCCGGCATCGCCGTCGCGGTGCTGCTCAACGTCGTGCTGCGCGCGGTGATCCGCGTCGGCGGGCTGCCGGCCAACCTGCTGGTCGCCGCGCTGATCGGCGCCGGCATGGCCTTCTGCTTCGCCCGCATCGTCCGTCGCGAAGCCACCACCGGCGAGCGCTGGCGCCTGCTGGCGATCTATGGCGGCACGCTGGCGCTGTTCTATGCGTGGCTGGTCGGCATGGCCGCCTGGAAGAACCCACCGAGCCCGGCCGCCCTGCTGCTCTACCTGCTCAACTACCTGTGCTATCCGCTGGCTGCCTGGTGGTTCTTCCGCCCCACGGTCATGTCGCGCTTCCTGCCGCGCTGAGCCGGATCGCTTCACGAATTTTTCACGCGCATTTCATCCGTGCTTTACCGCCCGGGCGCTAGGGTCACGCCTTCGACTGACAGGAGGCGCCATGACCCAGCCCCTCACCATCCTGCGCGTTGCCTGCTGCGCCGCCGTGCTGGCGGCCCTGCTCGCCGGCGTGCCCGGCAGGGCCGCCGAATCCGCCAGCCCGCCGGCGCCATGGGCGCAGCCGGTGGATACTTCATTCAACCTCTACCGGATGTCGCCGACCCTCTACCGCAGCGCCCTGCCCGACCAGGCCGACGTGCCGCTGCTGCGCCGGCTGAAGGTGCATACCGTGGTCAGCTTCATCAAGGACGACGACCGCGCCTGGCTCGGCCAGCAGCCGGTGAACCTCGTCAGCCTGCCGATGCACGCCGACCGCGTCGACGACGCCGACGTGCTGAAGGTCCTGCGCACCCTGCAGGACGCCCAGCAGCACGGCCCGGTGCTGATGCACTGCAAGCACGGCCGCGACCGCACCGGCCTGTTCGCAGCGATGTACCGCACGGTGATCGAGGGCTGGAGCAAGGAGGATGCGCTGAAGGAAATGCGCGAAGGCGGCTTCGGCGACCCGGCCTACATGGACGACGCCATCGCCTATGTGGAGAACGCCGACGTACCGGCACTGCGCCAGGCCCTGGCCAGCGGCGAGTGCAGCACCACGCTGTTTTCCAGCTGCCGCGTGCTGGCGTGGCTGGATGAGCCGGTCGACCGCTGAGAGCCCACAAGAGCGGACGCTAGAGCGTCCAGGGATTGCAACGCCGGTGCGGGAAGGTTTGCACCGTAGGTTGGCGCTGAACGCAGTGAAGCCCAACGATGCCACGCCCGACAAATGTTGGGCTTCGCGTTGCTCAGCGCCAACCTACGAATCCAGGCCCAACGCCGGTGCGGGAAGGTTTGCGCCGTAGGTTGGCGCTGAACGCAGTGAAGCCCAACGATGCCACGCCCAACAAATGTTGGGCTTCGCGTTGCTCAGCGCCAACCTACGAATCCAGGCCCAACGCCGGTGCGGGAAGGTTTGCGCCGTAGGTTGGCGCTGAACGCAGTGAAGCCCAACGATGCCACGCCCAACAAATGTTGGGCTTCGCGTTGCTCAGCGCCAACCTACGAATCCAGGCCCAACGCCGGTGCGGAAAGGTTTGCGCCGTAGGTTGGCGCTGAACGCAGTGAAGCCCAACGATGCCACGCCCGACAAATGTTGGGCTTCGCGTTGCTCAGCGCCAACCTACGAATCCAGGCCCAACAGCGGTGCCAAGTATGTTGGGCTCAGTGCGCAGCCACCGCCTCGCGCCGTTCCGGCTTGACGATCACCGTCGCGGTGATGCCGGCGGCCAGCAGCACGCCGTCCGGTACTTCGTCGATATGAATGCGCACCGGCACGCGCTGGGCCAGGCGGACCCAGTTGAAGGTCGGGTTGACGTCGGCCACCAGTTCGCGGCTTTCCGGGTTGTCGCGGTCGTAGATGGCGCGGGCGATGCTCTCGACGTGGCCCTTCAGGCGCTCGCCGCTCATCAGTTGCAATTCGGCCGGGTCGCCGATGCGGATGTGCGGCAGCTTGGTTTCCTCAAAGTAGCCGTAGATCCAGTAGGAACTCTCGTCGACCACCGCCATCTTCGCCTCGCCGACCCGCGCGTAATCGCCACGGTGCACGTTGAGGTTGGTCACGTAGCCGTCTACCGAGGCGCGCACTTCGGTGCGCTTGAGGTTGAGCCGGGCGGCATCCAGCGCGGCCTGCGCCTGCTGGTAATCAGCTTCGGCGGCGGCGGCGGTGTTGCTGGCGTCGTCGAGGCTTTCGCGGGAAACCACCTGCTCGTCCATCGCCGCGCGGCGCCTGGCGTTGAGCCGGCGCATGTCCAGGGTGGCCTTGCGCGAGGCGACCAGCGCTTCGGCCTGTTTCACCGCGATGCGGTAGTGGTCGGGGTCGATCTGCATCAGCAGGTCGCCCTTCTTCACCTGCTGGTTGTCGCGCACCGCCACGTCCACCACCACGCCGGAAACGTCGGCGGCGACGTTGATGATGTCGGCGCGCACGCGGCCGTCGCGGGTCCACGGGGTGTCCATGTAGTTCACCCAGAGGGCGCGCCCGAGCAATGCGGCGCAGGTGAGGATGATCAGGGTCGCCAGCAGGCTGAAGACGGATTTCAAGGTCATGGCGAAACTCGTTAGCGGTACACGGTGAGTGAGAGAGCGCCGAACAGGCAGGCGAACAGGCACACGCGAAACAGCGCCGGGTGCCAGGTGAATCGGTACAGGCCGACCCAGGCGAACAGGCGGTCGAGGCCCCAGCCGAGCAGCGCGGCGACGATGAACAGCAGGGTCATGACCGGCATGTACACGCCGTGGAAGGCGACCTCGCGGGGCAGGTCAAGCAACATGGGCAGCGTTCCCTCGGCTGGGCTCGGCATCGCGCAGCGGCGACTGCGGATCGAGCAGGGTGGTGCGGATGAAATGCAGGTAGCTGAGCAGGCGGCGTAGCGGCGAACTCTCGAAGTCCGGCGCGCGCTGCTCGTCGGTGTGGCGGATGGCGTCGATGGCGTGCTCCACGGCAGCCACGGCGCGTTGCCGATTGCTTTCGTCGGGCTGCATGAACAGGCGGATCAGCGCCCTGCCCAGCGTGCGGATCGACTGCCGCCAGGGCCTCGATTCGGCGTAGCAGGGTTCGTCCGGCAGGGCGTCCTGTTCGCGGCGCAGTTCGAGGATCGCGTGGCCGACTTCCAGCACCACGAAGGTCCAGCGCAGCAGGCCGCGCTGCACGTCCGGGCGGCCGGCGGCGACGCCGTAGGCCTGGTTGAGCAGGTCGCGGGTGGCGCTTTCGAAGGCCGGTGCCTGATCCGCGCGCTCGTCGCGAATCGCCTGCACCACGCGCATGCGCAGGTCGCGCTCCAGGCGCCGCCACAGCCAGGCGCTGGTCGGCGGCAGGATCACCGCGGCGGCCACCGCCGACAGCGCCATGGACAGCACCAGGGCGATGTATTCGTTGATCATCCGCGCCGGGTCGTAGACCGTCAGGTTGGCCGGCACCGAGCCGAAGCTGAAGAACACCAGCAAGCCCAGCCCGTAGCCGGCCCACTGCGGGCGGGTGGAGGCGAAGGCGCCGGCGGCGAACACCGGCGCCATCACCATGCACAGCAGCGGGAAGCCGTCGATGTGCGGGAACACGAAGAAGGTCGTGGCGAAGCCCAGCAGCGCGGAAATCACCGTGCCGATGGCCATCTGCATCGCCAGCTTCGCCGGGTTCGGCGCGGCGGAGGCCAGCGCCGAGACGGCCACTGCGTTGAGCGCGAAGGTGCTGCCGCTGGGCCAGGCGGTGGAAATCCAGAAGCTGCCGAACAGCAGGATCATCATCCCGGTGCGCATCCCGGCGACCGCCGCGCCCAGCGCATTCGCCCTGGCGGCGAAGTCGCCGCTCCACTGCTCGCGCTCGTGGCGATGATCGGCCAGAGAGGCGTGGGTCTGCGCGTAGCTGTAGAGGTCGTCGGCGAAGCGGTAGAGCAGTTCGGCGGCGGTGTTGAAATCGAGCAGCGCATCCTCGTCCGGCTGCCGGTCGACGAGATCCGCGCGGCACCGGCGGATGGTCCGCATCAGGCGCAGGCGGTGGCTGTCCAGGTCCTCGGCGAGCCGGCGGGCGTCCTCGTCGGTCACCGCGCGGCCGCGCCAGGGTTCGAGCACGCCGCGCAGTTCGTCGAGGCAGGGTTCGAAAGCCTGCAGCACCTGTTCCGCGCCCTGCCCGCGCAGGCGTTCGAGCAGCTGGTGCAGGGCGTGGTAGCGGGTGCCGAGGACCATGAACTCGTTGTTCAGGCGCAGCAGGCGGCCGTTACGCAGGCGCATGTGCGGGTCTTCGAAGGTGCTGGCGCTGCGCAGGGTGTCGAGGCCGACGGCCTGGGCGGCGAAGTTCACATTGGCCGCCTCGAAGGCCCGCGAGTCGCCGCCGTCGAGGTGGTCGAGGACGAACCCGGCGAAGGCGCCGAAGCGCAGGTACAGGGCGTTGCGCATGGCCGCGCCGGCGCTCTGCGGGAAGATCGCCGCGCTGACCACGGTGGCGACGACGATACCCAGCCCGACTTCCAGCAGCCGCCAGACCGCCTGCATGAACGCCGCGTCCGGATGCAGCGTGGCGGGAATCCCGATCAGCGCGGCGGTGTAGCCGGAGAGCACGCAGGCGTAGGAGCGGAAGTCGCGGTAGCGGGCGGCGCCGGCGGTGCACAGGCCGATCCAGATCGCCATGCTGAGCAGGAACAGCACGCGCTCCTGGGCGAACAGGGCGATCAGCGTGACCATCACGCTGAGGCCGAGAATGCTGCCGAGGATGCGGTAGAAGCTCTTGGCGAACACCTGCCCGCTCTGCGGCTGCATGACGATGAACACGGTGATCACCGCGGTGCTCGGCTGCGGCAGCTCCAGGCGCATGGCCAGCCAGAGGGTGGCGAAGGCGGCCAGCAGGACCTTGAGCAGGTAGATCCAGGTCACCCCGTCGCTGCGCGCCCAGTCGAACGCGGCGCGGCGCAGGTCTCCGCCGCTCGGCATGACCGAGCCAATGCTACGGGCCATCTCAGCGTCCTTCCGGCGGGCGTACGGAGACGGTGTCCGGCACCATCTGCGCTTCCTTCGGCGTGTCCCGGCCGCTCAGCAGTCCGCCACCGAGGGCCACCACCAGCCCGGCGTGGGCCGCCAGCCGCGCGGCGTGGACGCGCTGCGCCACCAGTTGCTGCTGGAACAGGCGGGTCTGCGCATTGAGCACGTTGAGGTAATCGGTCAGGCCGCCCTTGTAGGCGATGGTGGCGATGTCGTAGGTCTTCTGCGCCGCCGCTACCGATTGCGCGGCGAAGTCCTGCTGGATCTGCATCGAGTGCATGCGGATCAGCTGGTCGGAGATGCCCTTCAGCGCGTTGACCAGCGTCTGGTTGTACTGCGCAACCGCCACGTCGTAGCCCGCCGATTCCTGGCCAAGCTGGGCGCGGCGGCTGCCGCCATCGAAGATCGGCAGGGAGATCGCCGGGCCGACGGCGTAGGTGAATTTCTGGCCGGTGAGGAATTCCAGCATGCCGCCGCCGACCGCGCTGTAGCCGATGCTGGCGACCAGGTCGACGTTGGGATAGAACTCGGCGCGCGCCACATCCACGCCCTTGGCCTGGGCGGCAACCTTCCAGCGGCTGGCGACCACGTCCGGACGGTGGCCGACCAGCTCCATCGGCAGCTTGCCCGGCAGGCCCGGCTGCTCGGCGAGGACCAGCGTCGGGCGCTTGAGCGAGGCGCCGGCCCCCGGCCCCTTGCCGGCCAGCGCGGCGATCTGGTTGCGGCTGAGGGCGATGGCCTCGTCGAGGGCTTCCAGCTTGCGGCGGGTTTCCGGCAGCGGCACTTCCGCCTGACTGACCTCGAACTGCGTGCCGATGCCGCCGGCCAGGCGGCGCTGGGCCAGGGCGAGGATCTGTTCCTGCTGGTGCAGCATGGCCTCGCCGACTTCCAGCTCGGCGTACTGCAGCGACAGCTGGATATAGGCGCGGACGATGTTGCTCTCCAGCTCCAGCTGCGCCATGCGCGCCTCGGCGGCGGCCATGTAGGCGATGTTCAGGTAGCGCTCGGTATTGCTGCGCTCGCGGCCCCAGAGGTCGAGGGCGTAGCTGAAGCCGAGGGCGGCGTTGTTGTTCCAGGTGGTGGTCTTGGCCAGCTCGCCGGGGCCGTAGAAGAAGTCTTCCGGCCAGCCGTGGCGCTGCAGCGAAACGTCCCCGTTGACCTGCGGCGCCTCGGCGGCCTCGGCGGCGCCGGCCAGCGACATCGCCATGCGCACCCGCGCCTCGGCCTGGGCCAGGCTCGGGCTGCCGTCCAGCGCGGTGCGCACCCAGGCGTCCAGCTGCGGATCGCGATAGGCGCGCCACCACTGCTCCGCCGGCCAGCCCGCATCGCTGTTGGCGTGCTGGATGGCGGCATCGGTGGCGAGCTGTTCATCGGCCAGGCGCTGCTCCTGCGGAGCGATGCCGTTGGTGCTGATGCAGCCGGCGATTGTTGAGAAAACGACAAAGGAGCAGACGAACGTCAGTCCTTTCACGAGGTGACGCGGCACGGTCAAGGGTCCTGGGAGAATGATCTTGCGGGTGGCCGGTAAAGCCAGTGTGGCAGATGAATTCTAGGGAGGCTGGCGGGAAGGGATAAGACGGCTGAAATGCGATTCTTTATTACCGATACTGAAACAATTGGTCACGACTTCCGTGGGACAATGGCCGGGCAGAGCCGCACGAGAGAACTATGGACACGCTACAAACCATGCGAGCCTTCGTCAGCGTCGCGGAAACCGGCAGCTTTACCGCCGCCGCGCAGCAGCTGAACACCACCACCGCCTACGTCTCGCGGGCGGTCGCCAGCCTGGAAACGCACCTGCGCGCGCGCCTGCTCAACCGCACCACCCGACGCATCGCCCTGACCGAAGCCGGCCAGCGCTACCTGCTGCGCTGCGAACAGATCCTCGCCTACATCGAGGAAGCCGAGGCCGAAGCCGGCGACGCCCACGCCCGCCCCGCCGGCAAGCTGCGCGTGCACTCGATGACCGGCATCGGCCAGCACTACGTGATCAGCGCCATCGCCGGCTACCGCAAGCTGCACCCGGAAGTCGCCTTCGAGCTGACCATGGCCAACCGCGTGCCCGACCTGCTCGACGAGGGCTACGACGTGGCCATCCTGGTCGCCACCGATCTGCCGGACTCCGGGCTGGTGTCGCAGCGGGTCGGCGAGACCTACAGCATCCTCTGCGCGGCGCCGGCCTACCTCGCCGCACGCGGGGCACCACGCACCCCGGCGGAACTGATCGAACACGACTGCCTGAGACTGGTCAGCCCGGTACTGCCGCTGGACAAGTGGCTGTTCGACGGCCCCCACGGCCAGGAGATGATCACCCTCGGCCCGTCGCCGTTCCAGGTCAACGTCGGCGACGCCATGACCGAGGCGATCCGCGCCGGCATGGGCATCGGCGCGCTGCCGGTGTACTCGGCCAGCGCCGGCCTGCGCGACGGCTCGCTGGTGCGCGTGCTGCCGCACTACAAGCTGCAGATCCTCAACGTCTACGCGCTGTACCCGTCGCGGCAGTACCTCGACGCGAAGATCCGCACCTGGGTCGCCTACCTGCGCGAAACCCTGCCGGGCATATTGCAGGCCGACGAAGCGCGGATTCCCGAGGGCGGCCGCCCGCAGTCCTAGCGGGCCAGGCAGATCGCTCACCTGCTGGCGCGGCGGACCCGCTTCGGCTCGTCTAGACTTCAGCTCCGATGCAGAAGGCCAGGGAGAGCACCGGATGCTTCGTTCGAACGGCTCCGCCGTGCTCGGTGGATTGCTGTCCACTGCCCTGTGTGGCCTGTCGATGCAAGTCGCCGCCGAGTGCACGATCAGCGGCTCGACGGCCACCTGCGACGCCAGCCCGCCCAACCCCGCAACCACAGGGATCAACCTCGGCTCGGTAACCGGCGCCAGCGTCACCCTGGCCGCCAGCGCAGCGGGCGAGCCGGCGACGCAACTGGTCGTCGGCGATGCCACCGCGATCAGCACCGGCGCCGGTTCGACCATCACCATCGGCAGCAATGCCGTGGTGGCGAACCAGGCGGCGGATCAGGACAACGACCTGGTGCAGATCAATGGCAGCACGCTGGTGCGAGTCGAAAGCAGCGCCCAGCTCCTTTCCGCGGGCAGCAACCCCAACACCGAAGCCATCCAGACTCGCGGAGCGGGCAATACGATCATCAACGATGGCCGGATAGAGGGACAGAACGCGCGCGGCATCAACTTCATCTCCGCCGGCACGCAGCTGCTGATCAATCGCGGCGTGATCATCGGCCAGCAGCAGGGCATTCTCAGCCAGGGTCAGTCCGATGTGATCATCATCAACTCCGGAATCATCCAGGGCGATTCCGGAACCGCCATCCTCTGGCGGGACAGCGGCGGCAACACCCTGGTCCTGGAGGCAGGCTCGGATATCCGTGGCACGGTACGGGGCGTCGGCACCAATACGCTGGTGCTGGGCGGAAATGTCTCCGCCAGTTTCGACCTCGGCCTGATCGGCCCCGACGCGCAATATCAGGCATTCAGCGCCTTCCGCGTGCAGGACAACGCGACCTGGAGCCTGACCGGCGCGGCGACGCGGGACCTCGAATGGCAGGTGCAAAGCGGCACCCTGCGCTTCGCCACCAACACCTTCGGCTTCGCCCGCTTCAATGTCACCGGAGGTCGCTTCGCCTACGCCGACGACGTGGCAGTCGCCAGTCCGATCGAGCTGCACACCACCGTTCCCCTTCTCACCGAAGGCGGCAGCGCCACCCAGTCGGGAATCGTCAGTGGCAGCGGCGCCCTGCTCAAGGTGGGCCCGGGCAGTCTGGTCCTGAGCGGTATCAACAGTTACCTCGGCGGCACCGGCATCAATCAAGGGACGCTGGTGGTGGAGCAGGATGCCAACCTTGGCGCGGCGAGCGGAACGCTGGACTTTTCCGGCGGAACCCTGCAAACCATCGGCAGCTTCTCCAGCACCCGGCCGTTCAGCCTGAGCGCACCGGGTGGCACCATCGACACCGCACCGGACACCGTGCTCACTCTCGATGGCGCCGGCAGCGGCGAAGGCGAGCTGAATAAAACCGGCGCCGGCACGCTGCAACTGAATGGCGACAACGACTATTCCGGCGACACCCGCGTGCAGGCCGGCACCCTGTCGCTGAACGGTACGCTGCGCTCGGCCACGCTGATCGACAGCGCCGGCACCCTGGCGGGCACCGGCACGCTGCTGGCCCCGCTGACCAACGCCGGCCGCCTCACCCCTGGCAACTCCATTGGCGTACTGACCGTCGGTGACTACACGGGCGCCAACGGCCTGCTGGAAATCGAAAGCGTGCTCGGCGACGACAACTCTCCCAGCGACCGGCTGGTGGTGCAGGGCAACACCAGCGGCAATACCGCCGTGCAGGTGATCAACCTTGGCGGCGCGGGCGCCCCGACCGTCGCGGATGGCATTCGCGTGGTGCAGGTGGATGGCAATTCCGCTGGCTCCTTCGCCTTGCAGGGGCGCGTGGTCGCCGGCGCGTATGACTATCGATTGTTCAAGGGCGGCGTCGATCCCAACGACGGCGATTGGTACCTGCGCTCGGCGAATCCGCCCGCGCCTTCACCCACTCCAACACCAACTCCAGCGCCCACTCCAGCACCGCCAGCGCCAGCGCCAGCGCCAACGCCAACGCCAACGCCGGCACCATCACCGACGCCGACTCCAGCGCCACAACCCTTCTTCCGGCCGGAAATCGGCGCCTATCTGGGCAACCAGTTCGTCGCCAACCGCATGTTCAACCGCCTGACCCTGCATGACAGGCTCGGTGAAATCGACTTCAGCGAGCGCCAGCGCAGCGAAGGAGGCGGCGGCGCGGTATGGATGCGGACCGAGGCCAGCGACGTGGACGCATCGGCGGCGAACGACGCGCTGGACCTGGACAGCCGCATCCGCCTGCTCCAGGTCGGCGCCGAACTGCTGCGCTGGAGCGACGGCGACAATCGCTTCCACCTCGGCGTGATGGCCGCACAGGGCAGCGCCGACACCGATACGGACAACGACGCGACCGGCTTCGGCGCCAAGGGCGAAGTGGAAGGCACCGGCGCGGGAATCTATGCCACCTGGTTCCAGAGTGCCTCCGAAGCTACCGGCCTGTACGTGGACGGCTGGCTGCAATATGCCGACTACGACAACGAAGTGCGCGGCGACAGCCTGCCGAAAGAGCACTACGACAGCCACACCTGGGCCGTTTCCGTGGAGGCGGGTTATGCCTTCGAAATACTGCGCAGCACCGGCCATGGGTATTTCGTCGAGCCGCAGGTGCAAGTTATCCACAGCGAATTCGGCGCGGACAGCCTCACCGAGGCCAACGGCACCCGGTTGAACACGACAGACAGCGATGGCCTGACCACGCGCCTGGGCGTGCGCCTGTATGCCCGGGCGCTGGATGAAACGGCCTATCGGCTGCAGCCATTCGCGCAACTGGATTGGTGGAACGAAGACAACGACGCCAGCATCGAGCTGAACGGTGCGCGCTTCCATCGTTCGGCATCGAACGACCAGTACGGTCTCAAGCTGGGCTTGCAGATGGAACTGGCCGCCGGCTTGAGCGGATGGGCGCAGGCGCATGCGCTGGAAGGCGAAAACGACGCGTCCGCGATCGGCGCCGAGATCGGCCTGCGTTTCGCCTTCTAGACTCGGTTCGATTACCGCCCGCGAACACCGGGGCGCTTGCCAGCGACGGCCCACGCGATGGTAGGGTTGGCGCTTCGTTTCCCCAGCAGCCTTGCCGCCATGAAAAAGAACGTCTTCGTCTTCAGCCGCCTCGCCCCCGAACACCTCGAACGCCTGCGCAGCCAGTTCAACGTCACCGTCCTCGATCCCAAGCTCGGCGACGTCGACGCCCAGTACGCCGCCGCCCTGCCGGAAACCCACGGCATGATCGGCGTCGGCCGCCCGCTGGGCGCGAAGCAGCTGGAACAGGCCGGCAAGCTGGAAGTGATCTCCAGCGTCTCGGTCGGCTACGACAACTACGACCTCGCCTACCTCAACCAGCGCGGCATCCCGCTGACCAACACCCCCGACGTGCTCACCGAATCCACCGCCGACCTCGGCTTCGCCCTGCTGCTGAGCGCGGCCCGGCGCACCGCCGAACTGGACGCCTGGACCAAGGCCGGCCAGTGGAAGCGCACCGTCGACACCCCGCAATTCGGCGTCGACGTGTACGGCAAGAAGCTTGGCATCCTCGGCCTCGGCCGCATCGGCGCGGCCATCGCCCGGCGCGGGCACCTGGGCTTCGGCATGCAGGTGCTCTACCACGGCAACAACCGCAAGCCCGAGCTGGAGCAACAGTTCGCCGCACGCTTCTGCGGCTTCGACGAACTGCTCGGCGAGGCCGATTTCGTCTGCGTGGTGGTGCCGCTGACCGACGCCACCCGCAAGCTGATCGGCAAGCGCGAGCTTGAGCTGATGAAGCCCAGCGCCATCCTGGTCAACATCTCCCGCGGCCAGGTGATCGACGAAGCGGCGCTGGTCGAGGCGCTGCAAGAAAAGCGCATCCTCGGCGCCGGGCTGGATGTCTACGAGAAGGAACCGCTGGTCGAATCGCCGCTGTTCGCCCTGCCCAACGCCGTGACCCTGCCGCACATCGGCTCCGCCACCCACGAAACCCGCCGCGCCATGGCCGAATGCGCCCTGGAAAACTTCGAATCCGCCATACGCGGCGAACGGCCGCGCAACCTGGTCAATCCGCAGGTGTGGCGCGAGCGGTAGCGGTATCGCCCGTACGGCGCCGTGATTCGTAGGGTGGACAACGCGAAGCTTGTCCACCTTCAGCCTCGGCACCGAGTCCTGGTGGAAAACGCTTCGCGGTTTTCCACCCTACGTTTCCGGTGACGGCAAACCGTAGGAGCGGGCCATGCCCGCGATTCGCGCCCATGGGGCGCTCCTACACACGCCGCACCAACCCATTATCCCCGCGAGAACCGCGCCAACGCTTCCTCGGCCAACTTGCGGGTCAATTCCCCCGCCGGCAATACGCGGCCGAAGCGTGCCGCCTGGCCGGACCAGAGGTTGATGAATTCGCCCGAGCCGCCCGGTTCGGACTTCGCCCGCAGCGGGGCGAGCGCGCCGCCGGCCAGGGGGAATTCCGGGGCGAGGTCGGTCAGCGGGCCGATCTCGCGCATGATGCGGTTGACGATGCTGCGGGCCGGGCGGCCGGTGAAGATGTTGGTCAGCGCGGTGCTGTCGTCGCGCGCTTCGTGCAGGGCGCGGCGGTGGACGGCGGAGACCTTGGCCTCCGGGCAGAACAGGTAGGCGGTGCCCAGTTGCACCGCCGAGGCGCCGAGCATGAAGGCGGCGGCGATGCCGCGGGCGTCGCCGATGCCGCCGGCCGCGATCACCGGCACCCGCACCGCGTCCACCACCTGCGGCAGCAGGGCGAACAGGCCGACCTGGGTGTTCATGTCGAGATCGAGGAAAGTGCCGCGATGGCCGCCGGCCTCCAGGCCCATGGCGATGATCGCGTCGCAGCCGTGGCGCTCCAGCCAGACGGCCTCGGCCACGGTGGTCGCCGAGGAAATCACCTTTGCCCCGGTGGCCTTGACCCGCGCCAGCAGCTCCGCCTGCGGCAGGCCGAAATGGAAGCTGACCACCTCAGGGCGCAGTTCTTCCACCAGCGTGCACAGGTCGGCATCGAACGGCGCACGGTTGGACGGCGGGTACGGCGCATCGAAGTCGGCGCCGAGTTCCTCGTAGTAGGGCTTCAGCCGCGCCCGCCAGCGCGCCTCTCGCTCGGCGTCGGGTTGCGGCGGCTGGTGGCAGAAGAAGTTCATGTTCAGAGGCTTGCGGCTGGCCGCGCGGAAGGTCGCCACCTCGACGCGGATCTGCTCGGCGTTGAGCAGCGCGCACGGCTGGGAACCCAGCCCGCCGGCCTCGGCCACCGCGATGGCCAGCGCCGAGCCGTTGGCCCCGGCCATCGGCGCCTGGACTATCGGCAGCTCGATGCCAAGCAGATCGCGGATTCGGTTGTCGGGCCAATCGCTCATCGGTTCTCTCCGGCAGGTCAAAAAGCGCGGCGCAGGGCGGCCGCTAGCGGCATACAGGATTGATGACAATGCCGGTGAAGTCCACCGCAGAAGTGGCAGCGCTTCTCGTAGGTTGGCGCTGAACGCAGTGAAGCCCAACGATGGCAACGTTGGGCTTCGCAAGCTCAGCGCCAACCTACGCGCCAAATCCACTCAGGCTTTCGGCGTCAGTCCCAGCACGATATCGAAGCGCGCCTGCTGGCCGCTGCCGTCGGCCAGCGGCAGGAAGTCCGCCTGCAGCGCCTCGCGGGCGCGCGGGTCTTCGACGCGGGTGAAGATGTAGTCCTGGGCATTCTGCGGCTCGCCACGGATGTAGCACTGGGTGGTGAAGCGCGGCTGGCCGGGCAGCGTCACCGCCACGTGGATATGCGGTGTGCGCCCGCTGTAGGGCACCGGGCGGATGGTGCGGAAGCGGTAGCCGCCGTCGCTGGCGGTCTCGAACTGGCCGTAGCCCTGGAAGCCGACGTCGCGGTGCTGCGGATCGCCGCCCCGGCTGTGCAGGTAGATGCCGTTGGCGTCGGCCTGCCAGATCTCGATCAGCGCGTGGTTCAGCGGCTCGCCCCGGGCGTCGAGGATGCGCCCGTGGAACTGCACCACGGTGCCGATGGCGGCGGCCGCCGCGCCCTCCACGCGCACCAGGTCATTGTCGCGGTCCAGCGGCAGGCGGTCGGGGTAGAACGGCCCGGCGGTCTGCCGGGGCGTCAGCATCAGCGCGGCCCAGCTGCCCGGCGCTCCGAGCGCCAGCGCCGCGGTCAGGCAGCCGCCGACGAACTGGCGGCGATTGCAGGCGAGTCCCCGCATGGGTACCTCCCGACGCGGCACGTACCACCGCGCCTACGACTTCCCGAGCATTTCCTCCGCGCTGCGATACGCCATCCCATGCGCCTCGGCCACGCCGGCGCAGGTCACCACGCCACGGATCACGTTGAGCCCGTTGCGCAGATGCGGATCGGCCTCCAGCGCGGCGCGCACGCCCTTCTCGGCGAGGGCGATGACGAACGGCAGGGTGGCGTTGTTCAGCGCCAGGGTCGAGGTGCGCGCCACCGCACCCGGCATGTTGGCCACGCAGTAATGCACCACGCCGTCGACCTCGTAGGTCGGATGGGCATGGGTGGTCGGCCGCGACGTCTCGGCGCAGCCGCCCTGGTCGATGGCGACGTCGACCAGCACCGAACCCTGCTTCATCTGCGCGACCATCTCGGCGCTGACCAGCTTCGGCGCGGACGACCCTGGGATCAGTACGCCGCCGATCACCAGGTCGGCGGCCAGCACCTGCTCGCGCACCACCGCGCGGGTCGAGTACAGCGTGGTGATGCGGTTACCGAACTGCGCATCGAGGCGGCGCAGGGCATCGACGCTCTTGTCCAGCACGCAGACCTCGGCACCGAGGCCGACCGCCATGGCCAGCGCATGGGTGCCGACCACACCGCCGCCGAGGATGACCACCCGCCCCGGCGCCACTCCCGGCACTCCGCCGAGCAGTACGCCGCGGCCGCCCTGGGCGCTCTCCAGGCAATGCGCGCCGGCCTGGATCGACATGCGCCCGGCGACCTCGGACATCGGCGCCAGCAGCGGCAGGCGGCCCTGCGCGTCGGTGACCGTCTCGTAGGCGATGCAGGTGGCGCCGCTGTGCTGCAGGTCGTCGGTCTGCTGGCGATCCGGGGCCAGGTGCAGGTAGGTGAACAGCGTATGTTCGGGACGCAGGCGGGCGCGCTCGTCGGCCAGCGGCTCCTTGACCTTGACGATCAGCTCGGCGGCATCGAAGACCTCTGCCGTGTCATGCGCGATCCGCGCGCCGGCGGCTTCGTAGTCGGCATCGCTGAAGCCGATGGCGGCGCCGGCCTTGCGCTGCACCCAGACCTTGTGGCCGAGGCCGGTCAGTTCGGCCACCGAATTCGGGGTGAGGCCGACACGGTATTCATGGACTTTCACTTCCTTGGGGACACCGATACGCATGGCTCACCTCCGCGAGGAATGCCTATCTGAAGTCTAGGAAAAGTTCGATGGCAATCCCCCTGAAGGGCCCTGCGCTTTTGGGGGATTTACCTGAAAATCGCCGATCTTTCAGCGGCGTGCGGCAACCATGCACCGACCATGGCGGGCCGCCCGCTTATACTCCCCGCCAACAGAACCCCGCCCCCGAGTGCCGATCATGAGCGAACCGAACCAGCAGCCCGCCACCCCGTCCGCAGCACCGGCCAAGCCCGCCCTGGCCGCCGAGCGTGCCGCCGGTGCGCGCAGCGACCTCGCCGTGCTCAACGCCCTGCTGCCCTACCTGCGGCCCTACGCCTGGCGCATCGGCGCGGCGCTCGGGCTGGTCTTCGCCGCCAAGCTGGTCAACCTGTACGTGCCGGTCGCGCTCAAGCAGATCGTCGACGGCCTCAATGTCGAACCCAGCCTGATGCTGCTGCCGGTCGGCCTGCTGCTGGCCTACGGCGCCTCGCGCATCGGCGTGACCCTGTTCACCGAGCTGCGCCAGGTGGTGTTCGCCCGGGTCATGGCGCGCGCCTCGCGGCAGATCACCCTGCAGGTGTTCCGCCACCTGCATGGCCTCAGCCTGAAATTCCACCTCGGCCGCCGCACCGGTGGCGTCGCCCGCGACGTCGAACGCGGCGGCAGCGCGATTTCCGACCTGCTGGACTGGACGCTCTACACCATCGTGCCGACCCTGCTGGAAGTGCTGATGGTGACCGTGGTGCTGGTCTGGGCCTACGACTGGGGCTTCGCCCTGATCACCCTCGCCACCCTGCTCGCCTATGGCCTGTTCACCATCGCCGTCACCGAGTGGCGCACCCGCTACTACCGCGCGGCGGTGGAGGCCGATACCCGCGCCAACGAGCGCGCGGTGGATTCGCTGCTCAACTACGAGACGGTCAAGTACTTCAACAACGAGGCCCACGAGGCGCAGCGCTACGACGAGAACCTGCGCCACCTGGAGAACACCAAGGTCAAGGCGATGAAGTCGCTGGCTCTGCTCAACCTCGGCCAGACCGCGGTGATCGCCGTCGGCGTGACCGCCATGATGTGGCGCGCCGCCGCCGGGGTGGTCGATGGCCGGCTGAGCATCGGCGACCTGGTGCTGGTCAACGCCTACCTGCTGCAGCTGTCGGCGCCGCTGTTCCTGCTCGGCATGATGTACCGCGAGGTGAAGCAGGCGATGACCAACATGGAGCGCCTGTTCGGCCTGCTCGACGAGCGCCAGGACGTGCAGGATGCGCCGAACGCCATACCGCTGGCGACCAGCCGCCCGCGCGTGCGCTTCGAGAATGTGCACTTCGGCTACGACCCGCGCCGCGAGATCCTCCACGGCGTCGACTTCGAGATCCCGCCCGGCGGCACGGTGGCGGTGGTCGGCCATTCGGGCTCGGGCAAGTCCACCCTCGCACGCCTGCTGTACCGCTTCTACGACGTCGACTCCGGGCACATCCGCATCGACGGCCACGACCTGCGCGAGCTGACCCAGGGCTCGGTGCGCGCCGCCATCGGCATCGTTCCGCAGGACACCGTGCTGTTCAACGACAGCATCTACTACAACATCGCCTACGGCCGCCCCGACGCCAGCCGCGAGGAAATCGAGAACGCCGCCCGCGCCGCGCATATCCACGAATTCATCCAGCGCCTGCCGGACGGCTACGAAACCCAGGTCGGCGAGCGCGGCCTGAAGCTTTCCGGCGGCGAGAAGCAGCGCGTGGCCATCGCCCGCGCGCTGCTGAAGAACCCGGCGATCCTGATCTTCGACGAGGCTACCTCGGCGCTCGACTCGCGCTCGGAAAAGACCATCCAGGCGGCGCTGGACCGCATCCAGGTCGGCCGCACCACGCTGGTGATCGCCCACCGCCTGTCCACCGTGATGGACGCCGACCTGATCCTGGTGCTGGACGCCGGGCGCATCATCGAGAGCGGCAGCCACCGCCAGTTGCTGTCGGCCGGCGGCAGCTACGCGCAGATGTGGATGCTGCAACAGCAGGAGTCGGAGACGCCGGTCGGCCAGCCGGACGCGACCTGAGCCGGCTCAGACGGGGTCCAAGTCGCAGGCTTCGCGCTGCTCCAGCGCGCCCTCCTTCAACCACACCCGCGCGCCCTCGGCGCCGACCTGCGCACGCAGCGGCATGCCGGCGGGCAGGCGCAGCCAGGACAGGGTTTCCAGCGTATCGGCGCCTTCCCTGAAGGAGCCGGCCAGCACCAGCAGTTCCAGTCCCCGGGGATTGGCAATCTCGTGGGTACTGCCGGGCTGCCAGTGCTCGATGTGCACCTGTTCATAGCCGTTGTCGAACAGCAGCGCCCGCTCGCCGGGACGGACGACCAGTTGCTCGGCATCGTCATGACGGAATTGCCAGAGCTTCACGAAGATGGTGCAGCCCTGGGTGGACGCCGGCGAATGATGGCTGCCCGGCGGGTTGCGCACGTAGCTGCCGACCGGATAGGCGCCGTTCTCGTCCTCGAAGACGCCCTCCAGCACCAGGAACTCCTCGCCGGCCGGGTGGCCGTGCCGGGCGAAGCGGCTGCCCGGCGCATAGCGCACGATGGACGTCGCCCGCGCCTTCTCCTCGCCGATGCGATAGAGCATCCGCCGCTCCACCCCCGGCGCCGGACTCGCCGCCCAGTCCAGCCGCGCGGCATGCACCAGCGTGCGCTGGCTCAGATCGTCGTTCAGTCGCATGGCTTGCTGGGCTCCGCACGGGATGGGTGATCTTTACAGTTTGTAGGATGGGTCGAGCGAAGCGATACCCTTCGGTCGGAGGGACAGATGCAGGGCGGCGCCAATCCGTAGGAGCGAGCTCTGCTCGCGAAGCTTTTGCATTGCCGGCGTTCGCGAGCAGAGCTCGCTCCTACAGACACCCCCGCGCCTACCGATAACCGCAACCCTCGCTATGCTTCCAGAGGGACATGGGGAGCAACGGGCCATGGATATCGAGAACCTGAACCAACCGATCGCCGGGGAAAAATTCCACTTCCGCGTCACTGGCGGCACGCGGCCCACGCATATCGAGGTCTACATCGACCGCCTGGCGATACGGGTCACCGACTGTCCCGACCCGCCCTGCCACGAGATGGTCGCCATTCCCCACGGCACCATCGGCGCCGAATTGCTGGTGATCGCCCGGGATACCCAGGGCAACGTCGAGGAACGCAGCTTCATCATCGGCGACGCCGAAACCAGCGTAGGCGAGCTGGTCACAGCGGATGTCTGAGCATGCTCGATGACCTTCTACAGCAGCTCTCCAGCGTCCCGGCCGGCGCGTTCGCCGCAATCGCCGCCGTGGCCGGCGCCACCGGAGCCATCGTCGCCGCGCTGATCACCGCCCTGCTCGGCAAGCTGATCGTCAGCTCCCGCGACCTGCAGGACCGCGAGGCGGAGTGGCGCAAGCATGCACTGGAGCTGACCAAGCTCGACCTGGAACGCAAGCTGAAGTCCGGCCGGGACTTCCAGGCCAACCCGCTGCGCCCGTGCATCCTCGACTTCCTCGCCAACTACCGGGACTTGCAGGAGCTCGGCAAAAAATCGCCGAAGGACCTGTACCAGACCATCCTCACCACCCGCCTGGCCAAGCCCCCCGCCGCCCCGCCCAAACCCCCGGCCACCCCGCCCGCCGAAGCGCTGGAAGACAGCGGCTGACGCTCCCCCCACACCGTCCTTGCAGGAACTCGCGCCGAGGTGCTCTTCGTAGGTTGGCGCTGAGCTTGCGAAGCCCAACACTTGTTGGACGCGGCACCGTTGGGCTTCGCAAGCTCAGCGCCAACCTACATCAGCTCGCGCAGGCGCTGTTCGAGGAAGCGTCGCTCCGGCTCCTGGCGCGTCAGCTCCAGCGCCTTGCGGTAGGACTCGCGCGCCTCGTCGGTGCGGCCGAGGCGGCGGCAGAAGTCGGCGCGGGCGGCGTGGGCCAGGTGGTAGTCGGCGAGGTCGCCGCGTTCGAGGATGGCGTCGACCACATCGAGACCGGCCTGGGGGCCGTCGCGCATGGCGAGGGCGACGGCGCGGTTGAGTTCGATCACTGGGGATGGCTGGATGCGCAGCAGCGCGTCGTAGAGGCCGACGATCTGCTCCCAGTCGGTGCTGGCCACGTCCGTCGCCGCCGAATGCACGGCGGAAATCGCCGCCTGCAGGCAGTACGGGCCGAAGCCCTGGCCGGCCAGGGCGCGGGCGATCAACTGGCGGCCTTCGTCGATCTGTTCGCGGTTCCACAGCGAGCGGTCCTGGTCCTCCAGCAGCACCAGTTCGCCGTGTTCGTCGGTGCGTGCCTTGCGCCGCGAGTCGTGCAGCAGCATCAGCGCCAGCAGGCCCATGACTTCGGGTTCCGGCAGCAATTCCAGCAGCAGCCGGCCGAGGCGGATGGCTTCCGCACAGAGATCGGTGCGGGTCAGCGAATCGCCGCTGGAGGCCGAATAGCCTTCGTTGAACACCAGGTAGATCACCCGCAGCACACTGGCCAGGCGCTCCGGCAGTTCCGCCTGCGACGGCACCTGGTAGGGAATCTTCGTGTCGCGGATCTTGGTCTTGGCGCGGACGATGCGCTGGGCGATGGTGGCAGGGGTGACGAGATAGGCGCGGGCGATTTCCTCGGTCTTCAGGTCGCAGATTTCGCGCAGGGTCAGCGGCACCTGGGCGTCCGGCGCCAGCGCCGGGTGGCAGCAGGTGAAGATCAGGCGCAGGCGGTCGTCCTGCAGTTCTTCCGCGTCCTCTTCCGCCGCCTGGCTGTCGATTTCCAGTTGGCGGGCGATCTGCTCCAGCGAGGCGTCGAAACGCACGCGGCGGCGCAGGTTGTCGATGGCCTTGAAGCGCCCGGTGGAGACCAGCCAGGCGCGCGGATTGGCCGGCACGCCATCGCGCCGCCACTGCTCGACGGCGGCGGCGAAGGCATCGTGCAGGGCTTCCTCGGCGCGGTCGAAGTCGCCGAGCAGGCGGATCAGGGTGGCGAGCACCCGCCGCGATTCCTGGCGGTACAGCGCATCCACCAGGTCGCGCAGCGGGAGTGCCGCGTCGTCATGCATCAGGCCGGCCCGTCACGGCTTGGCGTCGAAAATGGCCTTCCCGGTTTCCACATCGAACGGCGCAGAGAAGTGCTCATGGGCCACCTTCCACTTCCCCTGCTCGCGGCGCAGGCCGAAGCTGGCGCGCATCCACGAGGCATTCGCCTCGCCCTTCTCGTCGGTGCCGCCGCACCAGGCGAGGTAATGCCCGAAGGCCACGTCGCCGGAACTTTCCACACCCAGCTCATGGATGTCGAAGACCATGTCGGTGCACATCGACAGGCACTTCTGCCAGTGCTTCATGTACGCCTCCACGCCCTTGAACTGCAGCTGGATGATGGCATCGAAAGCGACGATATCGGCGGCGTAGTGACTGGCGATGGCGTCGACGTCGGCCGCCTTGACGGCCAGCAGCCAGCTGTCGAGGAAGGCCCGGATGGCTGGATCGACGCGGGGTTCGAGTTGTGCATTCATCGGAGTTCTCCTGCCCGATCGGGGACCGGGTGTTTCAGGATTCGCAGCAACCGTGCGCGGGAGCGGCCTGGCCGTATTCGTCATGGAAGCGCATCCACTCCAGCCCCTTGCCCTCCAGGTCGGCCATGCCGCCCCAGCCCTCGCCGCGCCCCAGCGGGGTGAGGTCGAGCAGGTGGTAGGTGGTGAGGGCGGCTTCGAGGCCGCGTCCGTAGGTGGAATAGCTGTGCAACACCTCCTCACCATCGCGCAGGAACACGCTCATCCCCGGCTGTTCGCCCTGCATGTGGCAAGTCTGGCCGAGGCGTTCCAGTTCGGCCTTGTCGCGGTAGTTGTACTCCACCGGCGCGACGTTCTCGTCGATGGTCACGTGGAAGTCGTAGTTGAAGTCGCTGCCGAACGACGAATACCACGGCAGCCGCCAGCCCATGCGCGCCTTGAACGGGGCGATTTCCGCCAGCGGCGCGCGCGAGACCATCGCCAGCGTGGTGCCGCGGGCGTGCAGGTGCTCCAGGCGGGGGATGTTGTCGATGACGAACGAGCAGCCCTCGCAGCCCACGCCTTTGTCGCGGTGGAACATGAAGTGGTAGACGACCAGCTGCGGCCGCCCTTCGAACAGGTCGAGCAGGCTCAGCGGGCCGTCCGGGCCTTCGAAGCGGTAGTCCTTGTCGATGCGCACCAGCGGCAGCTTGCGCCGCTCGGCGTTCAGCGCGTCCCTGGCGTGGGTCGCGGCGCGTTCCTTGAGCCACAGTTGCCGGCGGGCTTCCAGCCATTGCGCACGACTGACCACCGGCGGACGGGTGAATTGTGGAATGTTCATGATGCGTTCTCCCCTCAGCTTTCGCTGAGGCGCTTGAGATTGGCCAGGCCGGCTTCGAAGTCCTTGCCGACCATGCTGTCCATGCTGAAGAACAGGTGGACGACCTTCGCCCCGAACGGCGTGGGGCCGTACATCGCCCAGGTCACCCGGGTGGCGCCGCCCTCCTCGCGCAGGTTGAACTCGGCGGTATTGCGCGCCTGGTAGGGTTCGACGAATTCCAGGCGGATCGTCACGTTCGAGGCCGGAGTCGCGGACAGAATCCTCATGCTCCCTTCGCCTGCCCGGCCCTCGCTCTTCCACTCATAGACCGCGCCCGGTCCCTTCTGCGGCCCCCGGTAGATGCGTTGCATGTCCGGGTCGAGGTTTTCGAATGGCGACCACTGGCGCCACTGGTGGAAATCCTCGATCAGTCCGTAGACCTTGTCCGGCGGGGCCTGGATGACGGTGCTGCGCTCGACCCGGAAACCGTCCGGAGACATGGCGGCCATCGCCAGCACCACGACCAGCGCGACCGCCAGTGCGATCCCTGCATACTTCAGCATGATTCATCCTTATCCCGGTCACATGCCGGCGAAATGTTTCTCCCAGTCGCGAATCGGCCGCACCTCGATGCAGCCCAGCCGCCCCGGCGGGATCTTCGCGGCAATCTGGATCGCCTCGTTCAGATCACGCGCCTCGATCATGTAGAAACCACCAAGTTGCTCTTTGGTTTCAGCGAACGGACCATCGGTAATCGACAACTGGCCGTTGCGATGGCGCAGGGTGGTGGCGCATTCCACCGATTGCAGGGCCTGGGCGGCGATGAAATGGCCGCTTGCGCGCAGGCGTTCCTCGTAGGTCAGGCATTCATCGACCACCGCGCGGTACTCATCGGGCGGCAGCTTCGCGGCGGCGCTTTCGTCCACGTAGATCAGGCAGAGGTATTGCATGGTCGACTCCTTCGGTTGTCTGCGGAGTGCAGATACCTATAGTCGTTCGGACCCGATGGAGATCGACAGGGTGTCGGAAAAAAGCCTGGGGGCGACGAACGTGGGCATGGCCTATGGTTCCCTCGCTCCCGCGTGGGAACCCATCCGGGGACGCTCCTGCGTCCCTTTCGACGCGGGAGCGTCGAGAACTGCATTCCCACGCGGGAGCGTGGGAACGATCACGTGGAACCATCGGCGTTGCGATTTCCCTCACCCCTGCCCTCTCCCGGAGGGAGAGGGGGCAGATTGGCGTCGGGATGAATGTCGTGCCAACCGGCAACGCCGAGCAGTCCCCTCTCCCACTGGGAGAGGGTTAGGGTGAGGGCGGCATCAGGCCATGCCAGTCACTCGTAATACATGGTGAACGTAGCGATGGTGGACACCCGCCCGGCCTTGATGTCGGCGGCGCGGGGGACGGTCTTGTAGTACCTGGCCGCCACCGGGATGGACATCGGCATATTTTCGGCCGTCAGGCCCATGAACTTCTTCTGCGCCAGTTCGACCGGCGTGGTGCTGGAGACGTCGCCGTAGTACAGGCGCACGCCGACACCCTCCGCCATGTCCGCTCCGGCCGCATTGGCCAGCACGTTGCTGCCGCTTTGCGTCTGCGTGCCGTCGAACTGATGGCTCACCTTCACGCCCTTGTCGCACTGCAGGCGGATGGTGAACGCCGCGGCCTTGCCATTGTCGGCCGGCGTCGGCGAGGCGTCGCTGAAGTCGGTCTTCGCCACCGTCGGCAGGCGCACATCCATGTTCTGCGCGGACAGCAACTCACATCCCCGCGTACCAACTACCGACGCCCCGGCTATCGTCAGGTCGGCCACCGGCAGCCCCGCGTAGGAGATCGTGGATGCCCCACCGATCGTCAGCGGTCCGGCGGACGTGTCGATGTCGCCGGTCTTGATCAGTCGCACCCACCAGCTGGTCCTCAGCGGGTATTGGGTGGCAATGACCGACCAAGCCAGGCTGGGAAGCGGGGTCACCTTGGTGTAGTCCGGGTTGCAGGACACCTGGTTGCACCAGAACACCGACACGCCGATCCCCGGTACGTTGGTGGTGAACACCGAGTTGAAACCGTTGCTGGTATAGCCCGGCGCGGGTGGCCCTGTGCCGGTGGCCAGGGATCCCGCCACGCTTCCGCTGCTGTTACAGCTGATATTCGTCCCGGAGAAACTCATCCAGCCGCTGCTCCACAGCTCGGTGCCGTTGGGCGCGTCGCGCGGGACGCTCAGGGTGGCCGGCAGGTTGATGACGGCCGCCGACCTGGAATAGCCGGAATCGAAGCTGCACGCCGCCCACAGCGACGGGGAAATCAGCAGCGCCAGCCACAGCAGGATCGACTTTTTCATGAATACCTCTCTGCCGCTCAACGCGCGGCGATCTCCGTGTGGCCAATCTGTCTGGAGCAGACCGCCTCGGCCTGCTGGAAGGGCGCGCCGCCCCTGGCCTGTTCCTTCGGCATCCGGTAGTCGACCCGGCACTGCCGGTCCGGTCCCTCGCCCCAGCGCACCAGCAGTTGCCCCTGCTTCTCTTCGCTGCGCAGGAATACCCGGCTGCCCTGCCCGACCAGGGTCAGGCTGTTGCCCTCGGCGTCCAGCACCTCGGCGCCGACCGGCAGGTTCTGCCCGCTGTCGTCGCGCAGCAGCAGGAGCAGCGGCTTGCCGGTGACGGTCGGGTACTTGAGCATCACCACCGAGCCGTAGCGCGGCGCGATGTTCTGCGAGGTGTTCTGCAGCTCGACGTCCTCGGAAGTGCCCTTGGGATCGAGTGCGACTTCGTTCTGCCGGTAGGGCATCAGGCCGGAGACCACCCCGTAGCCGTCGCCGTCGACCTGGCCGCCGCTGCTGTTGAGCAGGCGCGCGCCCTCGGCGCCCGCGGCTTCGACCACCACCCGGGTTTCGCCCTGGGACTGGCTGAAGGTCACGCCGCCCGGATGCGCCACCACGCTGCCGCTCAGGCCCAGGCTGGTCTGGTTGTAGCCGTCGCCGCTGCTGTAGCTGCCGGACAGGTTGGTCTTCGCCGCACGGTACTGCATGTTGACGCCGGCATCGCTGGAGTTGCCGCCGTCGCTGCGGTTGCGCGAGCCGTACACGCCGTAGTTGAACTGGTTGTACTCGCCGAGCGCGCCGGACACGCTGAGCTGGCTGTTGAGGTCGCCGTTATCCGAGCGCGTGGTGGTGCTGCTCAGGTACGGTGCATGGGCGGAACGGCCCAGCGGCAGCGACACGCTGAGCATGTACTGGGTCTCGTTGTCGCCGCGTTCGGACTGCGTGCGGCTGGCCGAGAGGCTGAAGCTGCCCCAGCGGAAACCGTTGGAGTAGCCGGCCTGGTAGCTCATGTCGCCACCCTTGTCGGCGTTCCAGTAGTTCTGCGCCGAGCCGCTGAGGAACAGGCTGCCGTAGTTCATGCCCAGCGGCTGGCTGACGTTGACCTGGAAACGGTTGCGCTGGCGGAAGGTGTTGAAGGCCGACTCGTCGCGCAGCTGCGCGTAGTCGCCGAAGCCGAGATAGCCCTCGCTGGAGAAGCGGTAGGCCGCCACCACGAAGTTGGTCTGGGTCGGCTCCACCAGCTTGCTGTAGCTGAGCCGGTAGCTCTGCCCGCTGGGGCTGCCGCCCATCTGCCGGGCCTCGCTCAGCCCGGACGCCTGCGAGTGGGTGACGTCGAAGGCGACGGCGCCCAGCGAGGTGCTCAGCGCCATGCCGCCCTGCACCGCCAGGTACTGCTCGGCGACGATGCTGCCGGTGTAGCCGGTCACCAGGTTGGAGATGCCGCGCTGGTAGGTGCCCTGGACGAATGCCGGCGCATCGTCGAGGCGGTCGTCGCGGTACTTGCCGGCCACCACGCTGTAGCGCGACACGCCGGGGCGCAGCAGTTGCGCCACCGAGGCGAACGGTACGGTGAAGCGCCGCTCGCGGCCGTCGGCCTCGGTCACGGTCACTTCCAGGTCGCCGGAATAGCCGGTGTTGTAGAGGTCGTCGATGACGAACGGCCCCGGCGCCACGGTGGTTTCGTAGAGCACGTTGCCGCCCTGGCGCACGGTGACCCTGGCGTTGCTCTCCGCGGTGCCGCGGATCGCCGGGGCGAAGCCGCGCTGCGAGTCGGGCAGCATGCGCTCGTCGGAGGCCAGCTGCACGCCGGTGTACGGCACGCTGTCGAACAGGTCCGCCGGGGTGAAGTACTCGCCCACGGTCAGCTGCGACTTCAGCCGGGTGACGTCGCGCTGGGCGTAGCTGCTCACCGCGTCGTAGCGGCTGGCGGTGGCGCCATCGCCGCTGCTGCGGTTGTAGCTGCCGTTGTGGCGCACGCGCCAGTCGCCCACGTTCACCCCGGCGTTCACGCCAGTGTAGTACTGGGTCTGCTGGCTGCCGCCGGCTTCGCTGCGGAAGGCGTTGGCGTTGTAGTCGACGAACGCCGCGGTGACGCCACGGTCCCAGTCGCGCGGATCGACTTGGCCACGGGCGACGCGGCTGAGATAGGCCTGCGGGATGCTCAGGTCGAGCCGCAGGTCGGCATGGTTGAAGTCGACGCGGGCGCCCGGCACCAGGCGGGCGATATCGACGCAATCCTGCTCGGCCAGGGCGCGGGCGGCCTGGGCGTCGGGCAGCTTGTCGAGGTTCAGGCCGATGCTGGCGAGGTCGGCGCGTTTGAAGCAGTAGCTGGAAGAGCTGCCCTTGGCATCGCCGTCACGCGCGCTGATTTCCAGACGGCCGATCCAGTTCTGGTTGAGGTAGACGTCCGGCCGGTAGCTGCCCGGCGTCACCGGGTTGCCATGCTCGAAGCGCGCCAGATCGACCGAGCGACCTTCCTTGCCACGCAGGAAGGCCGGGTTGAAGGCGGCGAAACCTTCCGCTTCGGCAGCGCTCATGTCGGGCATGAAGCCTGCTGCGGCAGCAACGGCGGCCGCCAGCAGGGCGCGGCGCGGATATGCCGGCAGCCACTCCCTGCTGCCATGCCATACGGACGTCGAAGACATCGGAACCCTCTCGCGGATCGGAACGGGTGGAGTAATCCAGCTATGCAGTCTCCCTTCCTTGAGGTGGTCACTCGGGTCTAGCGCAGGGCGGTTTCCTGCTCGGGGGCGACACCGTGGTCGCTCATCCAGCGATAACGCAGGCTGGCGCCGGCGGCCTGGCCGCTGAAGCCCGGCAGGGAGAACTCGTGGCGGCCATACGGCGGGATCATTCCGCCGCCGGTGTCGTAGCGCTTGCCGCCCTGCTCCAGCACGAGGGAGCTGTAGGAAAGGTGATAGGGGCTGTCGTTTTCGCCGCGCAGCACATGGCCGCCGGCGCCCGGCACCACCTGCCACTTCACCTCCTTGATCGCCGCCGGCAGGTTTCCGGGCAGGCCGGTCGGGCGGTAGAACAGCTTGAGCCGCGAGCGGATGGCGATCTGCATCAGGTTCTGCTCGGCGTTCTGCGGCAGCGGCGGCACTTCCAGCGCGTTGAACCAGAACAGCGACTCGCGATCCTGCGGCAGTTTTTCGCCGGTGAAGACCACCCGCACGCTCTGCCCCTTCTGCGGGTCGAGACGGAAGATCGGCGGCGTGATCAGGAACGGAGCGTCGGCGCTCTGCGGTTCCGCCTTGGGATCGCCACGGTCGACCCACACCTGCATCAGCACCGGGCCGTTGCCTTTGTTGGTCAGCTTGACCGTGACTTCCCGTTCCTTGGCTGGATAGATCACCCGCGTGCCGTCGATGAGCACTCCGGCCCAGGTCGATGGAATGGCGAACGCGGAAAGCAGCAGGCCGGCGGCCAGCTGGCGAAGGTTCGGGATGTAGCGGAAACGCATTACAGGGCACCTTGGGGTGGCCCGGGACAATGCCCCGGGCCTTGGGGATCACTCGTAGGTCAGCTGGAAGTTGGCCATGGCCGCCACGTCGCCGGAGCCGGCGCTGCCTTCCTGGGAGTAGTACTGGGCGAAGTACTGCAGGGTCACCGGAGTGATGCCGTCCGCGGTGATGGCGCGGGCCCTCTGGGACAGGGCATCGTCGGTGTTGATATTGATGACGTTCTGGTTCTGGTCGAGCAGCTGGACCTGGACCTTGTCGGCATCGGCGGTGTTCTTCAGGTTGCCGTAGGAATCGACGTTGCTGTCCGGGGTGAAGGCGGTGGAGACCTTGATGCCGTCGGCGCAGCTGTTGACCTTCATGGTGAAGCCGGTACGGCCGGTGCTGCTCTGCGGAGCGGCCAGCAGGGTCTTGTCGACGGTCGGCAGGTGCACGTCCAGGTTGGTCGAGCCGGACTCGAGCACGCAGCTGGTTTCGGTGACCTTGCCGGTGATGTTGATGACGCCGGTCTGCGGAGGGGCGGCGTTGATGCCCATGGATACCCCGGCGCCTGCCAGGACGGCCACTGCGGCAAGCAGTTGCTTTTTCATGATCGAACTCCAGTGTGCGTGTTTCTGATTGACTTCCGGCATGGCGCGCCGGTCGCGTCCATGAGCCCGAAGAGACACCTCCATGTTGCAGACCCTTCGCTGCACCAACCAACCCAGGTGAGGGCGGTGGGTCGATGCGTCTGGCTGGCGCGAACTTTAGGGAAGGAGAGGGAGCAGGAAAATCAGACGAATCTTAAAACCCGCGAACGCGGGTTTCGGGGAGGGGGAACGGGGCGTAGGTTGGTGCTGAGCGAAGCGAAGCCCAACATCGGGTCGGGCCTGCGCCATTCGCGTTGGGCTTCGCTGCGTTCAGCGCCAACCTACGGGTGAAGCCCAACATCCGGTGGGGCCTGCGCCATTCGTGTTGGGCTTCACTGCGTTCAGCGCCAACCTACGGGGTGAAGCCCAACATCCGGAGGGGCCGGAGCCATTTGCGTTGGGCTTCGCTGCGCTCAGCGCCAACGGGTGAAGCCCAACATCCGGTGGGGGCGGGGCGTTTCACTGGAACAGATTGGCCTTGATGCAGAACAGCAGCAGCGCCTGGTCGCTGTCGACGTCGAGCTTGCGCATGGCGGCGATCTTCTGGGCGCTGACGGTCTTCACGCTGCGTTTCAGATGCTCGGCGATCTCCCCCACGGTCATGCCGGAAACGAAATGCCGCAGCACCTCGAACTCCTTCACCGACAGGCTGGCGATGCGCGCGCCGATGTCGTCCCTGTTGGTCGCCACGCTGCTGCCCGACTGCATGCCGGGGCCACGGTAGGTGCGCCCCTGGGAGAGCGCCGCCAGGGCCACGAGGATTTCGTTGAGGTCGCCGTTCTTCAGGATCACCCCGGATACGCCGAGATCGTAAAGGCTGCTCAGGATCAGGTTGTTCGACAACATGGTGAGGATCAGGATGCGGGTGTCCGGAAAGTGCCGGCGCAGGTAGTCGATGAGCTTGATGCCATCGCCATAGGCCCGGTCGCCGGGCATGTTGTAGTCGGTGATGACGATGTCCGGCCGCACATCCGTGCACAGTTGCACCAGTTCGCTCGAATTGCGCGCCTCGCCGACCACGACGAAACGCGCATCGCGCTCGATCACTTCGCGCACCCCCGCCAGCACGATGGGGTGATCGTCCGCCAATACAACTCTGACTGCTTCCATAAACGTTTCATCGCTCCAAACGATTGCGACCAACGGGAACGGCTCGAAAAAAAACCACCAGCCATCAGTTCAAGACTAGCCCTCAAGTACCTCCAGGGCTTTTTCCATGCGCCCCAGCAGTGCCTCGACCGCAGCGTTCAGGTCGCTGCCGGGCACTTCCGCGAGCAGGGTTTCCTCCATCGCGCCACAGGCGTCGGCCAGGGCATGCGCCTGCACCACCGCCAGGGCGCCACGCAACCGGTGCACCACCTGCCGCACGCCGCCCAGGTCGCCCTGCCCAAGGGCTTCGCGCACGCCCTGGATATCCTGGCGCATGGTGCGGATGAACAGCTCCTGCATGCGCGGCGACACCTGGATGCGATCCTCCCCTTCCGCTTCCGCCGGCTCCGGAGGCTCGACCAGCGCCAGCGCAGCCTCGCCGCAGAGCTTGCGCAGGGCGTTGTGCAGGGTGCGCAGGCTCATCGGCTTCACCAGCCAGGCGTTCATGCCGACCGTCATGCAGCGCTCCCCTTCCTCGCGCATGGCGTTGGCGGTGACGCCGATGATCGGCAACTGCGCATCGCGCTGGCGCAGGGTGCGGACCAGTTCGTAGCCGTTCATCTGCGGCATGTTCACGTCGGTCAGCAGCGCATCGAAGGCACCCGGCGACCAGTGCTGCAGGGCCTCCTGGCCATTCGCCGCGATGGTCACGCTGCAGCCCAGCTGCTCCAGCTGTTCCCTGAGCAGCAACTGGTTGATCGGATTGTCCTCGGCGACCAGCACACGCAGGCCGAGCCCGGCCAGTCGCGGCGCCGGTTCTTCCTCCTGCGCCAGCTCCGTTTCGCCGCGCTGGGCGAGCAGCAGCGCCTGGCCGATGCCGCGCAGATGATGGATGCTCACCCGCCAGCCCTGCCCTTCCGCCTGCGGCTGGTAGCCGCCATCGGGGCTGGCGCAGACCCGCGGGCCGGACCAGGCGGGCTCGGCCGGCGAATCCGCCAGCAGGTCGAGCAGCACGGCCTGGGGCGGCGGCGCATCCGGCAACTGGTCGACGACGATGCCGGTCGCCCCCCAGCGCTCGACCCAGGCGCCCAGGCTGACCGCCAGTTCCCTGGCCGGCGCGCGCAGGTAGATGCTGTCCGCCTGCAGCCGGATGCCTTCGAGCGCGCGCTGGCGCTCCTCGACCACCTCCAGGCGCAGCCCGAGGCTGAAGCTGCTGCCCAGGCCGACCTCGCTGACCACCCGCAGGCTGCCGTTCATCATCCGGCAGAGGTTCCAGCAGATCGACAGGCCCAGCCCGGTACCGCCGATGGTGTGCTGGTGGCCGTGGGCCTGGTAGAACGGCTCGAACAGGCGCTTCTGCTGCTCGCGGGAAATCCCCATGCCGGTATCGGTGACCTGCCATTGCAGCTCCACCTGGCCATCCCGGCGTTCCAGCACCTTCAGGCGCAGCACCACGCGGCCGAAATCGGTGAATTTCAGGGCGTTGCTGAGCAGGTTGTTGAGAATCTGCCTGATCCGCGCCGCGTCGCCACACAGCAGGCCGGGCAGGTCGGCATCCAGGCAGGCGTAGAGCTGCAGGCCCTTGTTCTCGGCCATGGCGGCATGCCCGCGCATGACCTCCTCGGCCAGCTCCAGCGGGCTGAACTCCACCTCTTCCAGCGCCATCTGCCCGGCCTCGATCTTCGATACGTCGAGGATGTCGCTGATAAGTTGCAGTAACGTCGAGGACGAGCGCTGGATGGTGTGCAGGTACTCCTGCTGCTGGCGCGTCAGGCTGGTCAGGCCGAGCAGTTCCAGGGTGCCCAGCACGCCGTAGAGCGGCGTGCGGATTTCGTGGCTCATGGTCGCCAGGAACAGCGTCTTGGCCTCGCTGGCCGCATCCGCCGAGCGTTTCGCCTCGACCAGCGCGCTCTGCGCGTCCTTGTGCGCGGTGATGTCGTTGAACGCACAGAGCACCACGTCCTCGCCGTGATAGCGGGTCGGCGCGAAGCGGGCGTACAGGTAGCGCTCGCCGAGCACCGCGCAGATATCGCCGCCCGCCTCCTCCGGCAGCAGCGAGAAGTCCCAGTCCCGGCTCAGCCTGCCGATGTCCTGCGCATCGCCGAGCCAGAGTTCGGCCAGGCGGTTCTGCAGCACCACCTCGCGCGTGTCGCGGCGCAGCACGCAGAGCGCGACCGGCGCGGTCTGGATCACCGCGCGGCTGAAGGCTTCGCTCTCGACGATCTCGCTGTGCGCCTGCCGGGCCGGCAGCACCACCCGCCGCGAGTACCAGTGCGAGGCGTACCAGCCGCCGCCGATGCAGCCGAGCAGCACGGCGAGGATGCCGAGCAACTGCCAGCGGGCATAGCTGAAGAAGCTCTCGTAGTCGACCCGGTAGACCGCCACCCAGCCGCCCTCCGGCTGGCTGTCGAGCTTCATCAGCACGCCCTTGCTGGTCAGGCTCAGGCCCTCCTCGGTGTCCTGCAACAGCGCCGCCGGGCCGTACACCACGTCGCCGTCGGGCGTCATCAGGGCCAGTTCGGTGAAGAAGCGCTGGCCGAGCAGTTGCACGAAGTCGTTGATCCGCACCATTTCCAGCAGGGTGATGGCGACCACATGGCGCGAGGGGCTGTTCTCCCACCACAGCGAGTCCGGCAGGTCGATGCTGATGTAGCCGAGCAGCGCCTGGTTGCCGCCGTAGAAGGCGCCGGCGCGGCCCCAGTGCACGCGCATGTCGTCCCGCGGCGGCGGCTTCTCGTGCAGCCGTTCGAGGATGCGCCCGATCACTTCCAGATAGGTGTCGCGCGCCAGGCCGCCATGGCCGGGCGCGCTGCTCAGCGACGGCACCGACAGGCTGGTGTCGCCCTCCAGGTTGACCAGCACCGTTATCGGTGCCGGATAGGACGAGGTGCTCCAGAAGCTGCTGTAGTAGTTGGCCACCAGCACCCCGATGGAAAACGGCCCGCCGGACATGTCGGATGGCGTGGCATGCTCGCGGGTGACCAGGGTGAACGGCAGCGAGAAGGAGAACTCGCGCCCCTCGTGGATCTCCAGGTCGCCCTCGCGCATCACCAGGCGGCGCTGCAGCGGCACCCGGTCCTGGTCGCGCTTCTGCGTCGCCGCATCGCTCTGGTGGGCGATCCGCAGGAGGAAGCTCTCGTGCTCGCGGATGTCGCCCATCAGCCGGCTGAAGTGAAAACTGATCTTGTCCTTTTCCTCCTGGACCACCCGTTCCAGCGCCCAATAGCACATGCCGACCAGCAGCAGCGCCAGGGAGATGGCGCAGAGCAGGACGATGTTCAGGCGCAGCGAAGTGCTCGCCAGCTTGCGGATCGAACTGTTTTCAGGGTCCATAAGCGAAAGAATCCGGGCCACGCCGAATGCCACTGAGCTTCAGTGCTGACTGTAGATGTCGAACACCCGCTCGGCGACCGACCCGACCAGCCGATGCCATTCAGTGTGTACGGGCCGGGCGTTCCTCCATCAGCAGCTGGGCGAACAGATGCGGCGCGACCGCCCTGGAAATCAGGAAGCCCTGGGCGCGGTCGCAGCCCAGCCGGCGCAGCATGGCCAGCTCGTCGGCGCTCTCCACGCCCTCGGCCACCACCTCCAGCCCGAGGTGCCGGCCCAGCCGGACGATGCTGTCCAGGGCGGCGGCCAGGCCCTCGTCCTCGATGCAGCCGTGCACCAGCGCGCGGTCGATCTTCAGCTCGGTGAACGGCGTCGAGACCAGGTTGTAGAACGAGCTGTAGCCCTGGCTGAAGTCGTCCTGGGCCAGGCCGAAGCCCTTCATCCGCAGGCGGCAGGCGCCGGCGTAGTAGTTGCCGGGTTCGCTGGTGGCGCTGCGCTCCAGCAGCTCGAAGACGATGCCGGCCGGCGCCGCGCGGCGCGCCACGACGAAATCGTGCAGGCGGTCCGGCAGGCTCGGATCGTCGAGCAGGTGCGTCGGCAGGTTCACCGAAACCGGTATGCGGCAGCCCAGCTCGGCCCACAGCTTCTGCGCATCGATAGCCTGTTCGAGCATCTTCCAGACCAGTTCCTCGTCCAGGCCCGCCTCTTCCAGCGCCGACAGGAAAACGCCGGGAAGCAACGTGCCGTGCTGCGGATGAACCCAGCGCACCAGCGCCTCGGCGGCGGCGATGCGGTCCTCGGCCAGCGACTGCTTCGGCTGGAACCAGGCCTGCATCTGGCCATTGCGCAGCGCCGCCGACAGTTCCTCGCGGCTGAACTCCGGGCGTTCGACCGGAGTCCCGGGACTGCGCCGCCCCATGCGGTTTTCCAGCCGGTCGATGAGGCGCTGGATGGACAGCGGCAGGGCCGGCTTGGCGATCATGTCGACCACCGTGATGCCCTGCATCTTCGCCACCTGGCAGGCGCTGCCGAGCATCCGCCGCGACGACGAGCTCATCAGCGCCAGCGGCGGCGGCTCGCGCAGCTCGGACATCCGCTGGATCAGTTGGACGCCGTCCAGGCCGGGCATCATCAGGTCGCTCAGAACCAGGTCGAAATCGCGCTCGCGCAGGCGGCGCATGGCATCCTCACCGTCTTCGGCGGCCTCCAGGGAACGCACGCCGAGGTCGCGGAACAGGTTCAGCAGGTACTCGCGCTGGAAGGCCTGGTCTTCGACGATCAGGATTCGGTAGGGGAGCATTCGCGGGCCTCCATCTGGATGGGTTTCAGGCAGCCGTAAAGGGAGTGCAGGTCGAGCGGCTTGACCAGGCAGGTGTTCATCCCCGACGCCAGGCAGCGCTCGATTTCCTCGCGCATCGCATTGGCGGTGGTGCCGATCAGCGGTACGCGGCAGCCCCGCTCGCGCAGGGCCCGGGCAAGCTGGTAGCCGTTCATGCCCGGCATGTTCACATCGGTCAGGACGACGTCGAACGCGCCGTCCTGCCACAGCCGCAACGCCTCCAGGCCATTGGAGGCCAGTACGACGCTGCAGTCGAGCTCCTCCAACTGGTCGCGCAGGATCAGCTGGTTGATCGGGTTGTCCTCCACCGCCAGCACGCGCATGCCCAGGCTGCGCTCGGTCGCCAGGACGGCGCCGTGGACCAGCTCTGCCTCCTTGCAGCCCTGGGCCAGGGAGACGGCCTGGAGGATCGCCGCCATGTTGTAACGCCCCACCAGCCAGTCGCAGCCCTGGCGCTGCGGGAAGTCATGCCCGCGCTCGGAAACGATCACCCGGCAGCCCGGCCAGTCCGGCAGCGGGTCGTCGTCCTCGCCGCCGAAGCGCACGTCCACCAGGACCGCATCCTCGCCGTCCTCGATCAGGCCACCGGGCGACACCACCAGCGCCCGCGCACCGTGGAGGCTGAGCCAGCCGCAGGTGCTTTCGGAGAACTCGCGTACCGGCGAGTGCACCCACACCGGCGTCGCGGCCAGCATCGGCTCCACCTCGGCCGGGCTGGGCAGCGCCTGCAGCGGCAGGCTGAGGGTGAAGCTGCTGCCCAGGCCGACGTCGCTGACCACCTGCAGGCGGCCGTTCATCAGGTTGCACAGGCGCAGGCAGATCGACAGGCCGAGCCCGGTGCCGCCGGCCATGCGCGAATGGTCGCCGACCTGGAAGAAGGGATCGAACAGGTAGCGCTGCGCCTCGGTGGAAATACCGATGCCGGTATCGGCGACCTGCCACACCAGCGTGACCCGCTCGCCTTCGCGGCGCTCGACCCGCACGCGCACCACGACCCGGCCGTTGTCGGTGAATTTCAGCGCGTTGCTCAGCAGGTTGTTGAGAATCTGCCGGATGCGCGTGGCATCGCCGAGCAGCAGCCGCGGCAGGTCCGGAGTGCTGCAGCCATACAATTGCAGCCCCTTGCTGCGCGCCGCCGCCGCATAGGACTGGAGAACGCCTTCGAGCAGCTCCATGGGCGAGAACTCGACCAGTTCCAGCCCCAGCTGGCCGGCTTCGATCTTCGACACGTCGAGCACATCGCCGATCAGTTGCAGCAGCGTCGACGAGGAACGCTGGATGGCCTTCAGGTAGCCGGCCTGCTGCGCGTCCAGGGAGGTCCGGCCGAGCAGTTCGAGGGTGCCGAGCACGCCGTAGAGGGGCGTGCGGATCTCGTGGCTCATGGTCGCCAGGAACAGCGTCTTCGCCGCGTTCGCCGCATCCGCCGTGAGCTTGGCCTCGGCCAGCGCGGCCTCCGTCTGCTTGCGCGCGCTGATGTCGCTGAAGGCGCAGAGCAGCACGTCCTCGCCCTTGTAGCGGGTCGGCGCGTAGCTCAGGTGGAGATGCCGGCCGCCGGCCAGCTCCAGTTCTTCCGTGGCGCCGCCGGGTTCGCCGTCGAAGGCCCTGGCGATCCAGGCGTGACTCCAGCGCCGGCGCTGCTCGCCCTCCCCCAGCCAGTGCAGCGCCAGGCGGTTCTCCATGACCACCTCGCCATCCTTGCGGCGCAGCACGCAGAGCGCCACCGGCGCGGTCTGGATCACCGTGCTGGAAAACGCCTCGCTGTCCACCAGCGCATCGAGGCGCCGCTGGTCCGGCTCGATCAGGCGCCGCTCGATGCGCCGGCACAGTCCCCAGAGCATGCCGCCGGCGGCCAGGCTGAGCAGCAGCGACAGCAGGATGCGCGGCCACAGCGGCGCCAGCAGGGTGGACAGGTCGACATAGCGGATCAGCGTCCACTTCGAATTGCCCAGGTGCACCAGCAGCGCCAGGTTCCAGGAGAACGCTCCCGAGCGGCTGAAGGCGAAGGTGTCGTGCTGCCACAACGCGCTGAACTGCTCCCCGAGACCGGGCGTCATGTCGCTGCCGAGAATTTCCCGGTGCTGCCGGTCGAGCAGCAGGTAGTCGCCGGCGGCGCTGTCGTCGAAGGCCGCGGTCAGCTCCGCATTGCTCAGCTCCAGGCCCAGCCAGCCGGCCTCCTGCAGCGTGGAAACACGCACGAACAGATAGAGCCGCCCCTTGGCATCCGTCGGATCGGCCAGCCAGCGCACCCCGACCCGCTCCGCCTCGGTGCCGGGCCGGTGCAGGGCATCGAGCACCGCCGTGGGCACCACCGGATTGAGCGCGACCGAATCGTACAGGCGCGACACCGTGGCCGCCGGGCCCGGCGCGACGTACAGAAGGCTCAGATTCTTCTCGCGCAGCTCCCGCAGGTCACGCCCGGAAAGGAACAGGCTGCGCCCGGCGGCATCGCCAAGGGCGACGGTCACGTAGTCATGCGGCGGCAGCGGCTCGCTCAGGAACGGCAATGCTATCGGCCTGTCGCCACTGCCGAACATCACGCCACGGCCGAGGTGCTCCAGCAGGGACTCGCGCTGGTAGAGAAACAGCTGCGCCTCGTACATCGAGGCGTTCATCAGTCGGCGATGGCGCGAGACCTCGCTATTGAAGGATTCGTTGAGAAAAAAACTCTGCGTGGAAACCAGGCACAACAGCAGCGCCCAGGCGAGCACGCGCAGCAACTTGCGCAGCGCCTGCGGAGTGGAAAACGACGTATCGAGTGGGTGAAGAAATCGTCGGAGCTTCATGGCCGACAGCGTGACGGAGCGCCCGGCCTTATCCCATAAGACAATTCTAAAAAGTCGCGCCGGCGATCATGGCTGGCATGAAAGATGATGCCGGGCCGCACCATAGAGCGGCTGAGGCGTGCCAGCACCTAATGATCGCGGGCATGGCCCCACGATTGGCCGTGGGGCGAACTTCCGTAGGAGCGGGCCATGCCCGCGAAGCTTTTGCGTTGCCGGCGTTCGCGGACATGGTCCGCTTCCTACGGATACTCCGGTGTTGCGATCCCCTCACCCCAACCCTCTCCCGGAGGGAGAGGGGGCGCGACGGTGTGAGGTGGTACACCATGCCAGCCGGCAACTCCGGACAGTCCCCTCTCCCTGAGGGTGAGGGTTAGGGTGAGGGGGATGCATCATGACGATGCAAGACAGTTGCTCCTACATTCTGCCCCCTGCGCCGAAGTTACCGTAGGATGGGTTGAGCGCAGCGATACCCATGACCGCCCTACCCCTCCAGCAACCCGCTCGCCCTCTGCACCCTTCGCTCGATCGCCGGCTCCAGCACCCGACCGCCGCTGCTGGCCAGGGTGAACCACTTCCGCGCCCGGGTGATGCCGGTGTAGACCAGTTCGCGGGTGAGGATCGGGTTGAGGCTGTCCGGCAGCAGCAGCGCCGCGTGGGTGAATTCCGAGCCCTGGGACTTGTGCACGGTCATGGCGAATACCGTCTCCACCGCCTGCAGGCGGCTCGGCAATATCCAGCGGATGCCCTGCGTGCCATCGCCAGCCGGGAAGGCCACGCGCGGCACCAGCCTGGTCACGCCATCGACGGTCTGCGGCAGCGCCAGGGTGATGCCGATATCGCCGTTCATCAGCCCGAGGCCGTAATCGTTGCGCGTCACCAGCACCGGACGGCCGAGGAACCAGCCATGGGCAGATGGAATCAGCCCCTCGCCATGCAGCAGCTCGGTGATCCGCTGGTTCAGCCCTTCCACGCCCCACGGACCACGGCGCAGCGCGCAAAGCAGCTGGAACTCGCCGTGCTCCTTGAGCACCTTTCCCGCCCAGGCATCGAAGACTTCCGGGCCATCCTCCGGCCTCGGTTGCCTGGCAACGGCCAGCAGGTAATTCCGATAACCGACCGGCCCGAACATGTCCCCACCGCGCCCGCCATCCACCACCAGATCGCGCAGCACCCGCGAATCCCTGGCATCCACGCTGACCCTCGCCAGATCGGCGTAGCCGCTTTTCCACACCGCCTTCAGCGCCGCCACGTCGCCGGCGTTCACCGCCTCGGCAAGCTGGCCGATGCCGCTGTCGGACTTGAAGCGATGGCTGTGGCGCAGCATGGCCACCGCCTGATCCAGCGGCGTGCCGCTCTCGTCGATCAGCGCGGTGTCGATGCTTTCGCCGGTCACCTGTTGCAGCCAGTCACGGGTCTGCGGCCGGTAGTGGCCCTCGCGGGCGCGGCTGCACAGTTCGCCGAGCACCGCGCCGGCTTCCACCGAGGCCAACTGGTCCTTGTCGCCGAGCAGGATCAAGCGGGCGCGCGGCGGCAGCGCGGCGAGAAGCGCGGACATCATCTCCAGATCGACCATGGACGCCTCGTCCACCACCAGCAAGTCCAGCGCCAGCGGGTTGCCGGCGTGGTGGCGGAACTGGCGGCTGTCCGGACGGCTGCCGAGCAGGCGGTGCAGCGTGGTGACTTCGGTGGGGATAACCTCGCGCGCCGCCTCGCCATTGGATAGCGCGGAAAGATCCAGGCGATCCACCGCCCCGGCGATTGACTCGTTCAACCGCGCGGCCGCCTTGCCGGTCGGCGCGGCCAGACGGATGCGCAACGGCCTGCCGCCGTCCAGCGCCAGGCTCTGTAGCAGCGCCAGCAGGCGCACCACGGTGGTGGTCTTGCCGGTGCCGGGGCCGCCGGTGACGATGCCGAAGGCATTGCCGGCCATCAGCGCACAAGCCAGCTTCTGCCAGTCCGTCGGTGCATCCTTCTTCGCCGGGAACAGCGCATCCAGCGCCTGCCGCAGCGGCGCTTCCGGCAGCGCGCTGCGCAGTTCCTCGCCCCGCCGCAGCCGCGCATCGATACCGGCGCGCACGTCGCGCTCGTACTGCCAGTAGCGACGCAGATACAACCGGCGGCCGGCCAGCACCAGCGGCGTATTGCCCGGACCATTCGCCACCAGTCGCGCATCGCTCAGCGCAGCCTGCCAGCCGGTAAGGTCGATAAGATCGAGCAGCGCTCCGGGCAGTGTCGGCGCGTCCTTCTCATTCTCCCCTTCCGGCGGCAGCGACAGGGCGAAGCGGCTGTCGGCCAGGGTCGCGGCGAGGTCGAGGCAGACGTGCCCGCGCCCTAGCTGATGGCTGGCCAATGCGGCGGCGAGAATCAGCAGCGGGTCGGCATCCGGCGCCTGTTCGGCGAGGAAGGCGGCGAAGGCGCGATCCAGCTCGCGCAGCCAGCCACGTGCGGCCCACTGGCCGAGCAGGTCGAGCATTTCCACGGCCTTCATGCCGGCACCTCCAGATGGCGGAACAGCGCATCCAGCTCATCCATCAACTGCTTCGGCGGCTTCTCCCAATGCAGGCCCTGAGTCGCCGACTGGCTGCCGCGCAGGAACAGGTAGAGGGCGCCGCCGACATGCCGGTCGTAGTCGTAGTCCGCCAACCGCGCCTGCAGCAGACGGTGCAGGGCGAACAGGTAGAGCACGTATTGCAGGTCGTAACGGTGCGCCAGCAGCGCGCCGCGAATCGCCTCGCGGTCGTAGGCGGCCTCGTCGGCGCCCAGCCAGTTGGATTTGTAGTCCGCCACGTAGTAGCGCCCCTCGTGTTCGAACACCAGGTCGATGAAGCCCTTGAGCATGCCGTTCAACTGGTTCGGTTGCAGCGCCGGCCGTACCGCGCCGCCCAGCGTGTGTTGCCGGGCCAGCGCATCGAGGCGGCGGCTGTCGACCTGCTTCGTGGCGAACCAGAACTCCATTTCCTTCTGGTAGCTGGCAAGACCGGCCAGCCGCACCGGCGCCGCATCGGGCAGGAGGAAATCGGTACGCAGCAGACGCGGCAGCCAGTCGCTCAGCGGATCGATCCATTCCTCCCAGCCACGCAGCCGGCAGCGCCGGGCGATCTGGTCGCGAATGGCGTCATCGCTCAGCGCAGCGAAGCCCTCGTCCGCCGCCCACTCCAGCAGGCCATGCAGGAAGCTGCCGGGATTGGAGCCACGCGGAAACGCATGCAGACTGCCCGGCGCCGGCAGCGCCTCGGCTTCGTGGCGCTCTTCCAGCACGCTCTCGCGCAGCAGGTCCTCGCTGGCGCTGGTCGGCTCGTCGGCGGCGGGCGGCGGCAGGATTTCGTCCTCGTCGCCCTCCACCGCCAACGCGGCCAGCGCGGAGTAACTGGCGATCCACCATTTCTCCGCCACGCGGCGACGCGGCTCGCGGGCATTGCCCAGCGCGCCCGCCTCTTCCGCGACATACAGCTGTTCATCCACCGACGGCGCCGGTTCGATGGCGATGGCTGTGCAACCGGTTTGCAGGTCTTCGAGACGCTTGTGGATATCCTCCACCGCCAGCGCCACGCCCCCGCCGAGCAGATAGCCGACCGCGCCCTTGTGCAAACCGGGGCTCTTGGCGTTACCGGATACCAGCGGCGCCATGCCCAGCCACACCGCATGCCGCGCGCGGGTCAGGGCCACGTAGAGCAGGCGCATGTCCTCGCTGAGACGTTCGTCGTTGGCCTTGTCGAAGGCGGCGGCGACCAGATCCTTGTCGCGGGACAGCTCGACCACCCGCGCATCGCCGTCCTGGAAGCTCGGCGGCGTCGCGCTCTTGCCGTCCAGCTCGCGCCAGCTGCAGATGAACGGCAGCAGCACCAGCGGATATTCCAGGCCCTTGGACTTGTGGATGGTCACCACCTTGATCAGGTCGGCGTCGCTTTCCAGGCGGAGGATTTCCTCGCTGGACGGGTTTTCCAGCTGTTCGGCGAGTACCCGCAGCAGCGCATGTTCGCCGTCCAGTTCCACCGCCTCGCGCTGCAGCCATTCGGCCAGGTGCAGCAGGTTGGTCAGGCTGCGTTCGCCGTCCGCCTGGCGCAGCAGGCGCGCCGGCAATGCGAAGTCGGCGAGCAGGCGACGCAGCATCGGCAGCACGCCCTGCTGCTGCCACAGCGCGCGGTAGTCGCGGAAGCGCAGCACGGTGTCTTCCCAGAAGCGCTCGTCCTGGTTCAGCCGCTCCAGCGTCTGCCAGTCGAGGTCGAGGCTGCGGGTCGCCAGCGCGGCGCGCAGGGCGCCGTCATCGCCGGGATCGGCGCAGGCGCGCAGCCAGTGCAGCAGGTCGCCGGCTTCCGGGCTGTCGAACACCGAGTCGCGGTCGGACAGGTAGACGCTGGACAGCCGCCGCGCCGCCAGTTCGTTGCGGATCGCCTCGGCCTCGCTGCGGCCGCGCACGAGGATGGCGATATCCGCCGGGCGCAGCGGCTTCAATCCGCCTTCCTTGCGGAATCCGGCGCGATCCTGCTGCGCGAGCGTGAGCCAGTCGCGGATGGCGCTGGCGCAACGGGCAGCCATTTCCTTGCGGTAGAGCGTGGAGCCGACCACCTGACCGTCGTTGTCCAGTGTCCAGAAGGTCATGGCTGGCGCCGGCTGTCCGTCGAGCTCCAGCACCTCATCGCGGCCGTTGGCTTCGACGCCATGGAACGGCACCGGGTTTTCGCCCGTCTCGTCGGCGAAGCGGAATGCGCCACGCTCGTGCTTTTCGGCGAAGGCGAAGCAGCCATTGGCCGCCGCGACCATATCGACGGTGGAGCGGTAGTTGGTGCCCAGCGTGTAGTGCCGGCCGGCGGTGGCGGCGCGGGCGCGCAGGTAGGTGTGGATATCGGCGCCGCGGAAGGCGTAGATCGCCTGCTTGGGGTCGCCGATCAGGAACAGGCCGAGGTCCGGCGGGTTGTCGGCAATGCGGTAGATGCGCTCGAAGATGCGGTACTGCAGCGGGTCGGTGTCCTGGAATTCGTCGATCAGCGCCACCGGGAACTGCTCGCGGATGCGCTCGGCCAGATGCCCGCCGCCGGGGCCGGCCAGGGCGCGGTCGAGGCGGATCAGCAGGTCGTCGAAGCCGAGTTCGGCGCGGCGTTGCTTCTCCGCTTCCAGCGCCGCGCGCACTTCGCCGAGGGCATGCAGCAGCAGGCTGGGAGCGATATTCGGGCAATCGCCGTCCAGCTCCAGCAGGGCATCGATAGCCTGCAGCGCCGGGTGTTCCGGCACCGTGGCCTTGCCCTTGAGCTTGATCCGCGTCTGGCCGAACTTGCCGAGATTGTCCGGCGCAGCGCCGCCTTCGCTCCAGGCGGCCAGCGCTTCCAGCCAGCCGGCGAAGGTGGCGTCGTCGTCCTTGCCGCGATAGCTGGTGCCGTTGAGGTGCGGGCGCAGGTCGTGCAGCAGTTTTTCCACCCCCTCGCGCTCGGCTTTCCAGGCTTCGCGGGCGCCGGTTTCGGCGGCATCGCGATTGGCGTACCACTCGCCGGTCTGCTCCAGCAACGCAGCGAGGGACTCCGGCGCCAGCAGCGGCCGGTCGGCATAGCGGAAGCCGGCTTCCTGCTGCGCCAGCAGCGGCTGCAACGCGCGGGCCAGTGCCTCGGGGCCGGACCAGCAGTGCGCCACGGCATTCGCCGCGCCGCGTGCGAGCGGGTAGAAGTTGCGCCGCCAGTAGTCGCGCACGGCTTCGGCGAGCAGCTCGCTCTGGTCGGCGGCGAGGTCCTGGGTGAACAGGCTGCCGCTGTCGAAGGCGTGCTCGCGCAGCATGCGATAGCACCAGCTGTGGATGGTCGAGACGGCGGCCTCGTCCATCCATTCGGCGGCCAGGCGCAGCAGGCGCGCGCGGCCGGGCCAGCGTTCGGCGGGATAGCTGTCGCGCAACTGCACCAGCAGGCCGTCGTGCTTCGCCTCGGGCTCGGCGAAGCAATGCGCCGCCTCGGTCAGGCGCAGGCGGATGCGGTCGCGCAATTCCTGCGTCGCCGCGTCGGTGAAGGTCACCACCAGGATTTCCGGCGGACTCAAGGGCCGGCCGAACGCCTGTTCGCCGCCGTGGGCCAGCACCAGCCGTACATAAAGAAGCGCGATGGTGAAGGTCTTGCCGGTACCGGCGCTGGCCTCGATCAGGCGGCTGCCGTGCAGCGGGAAATCCAGTACGTCGAGTTGCACGGGCGCGCTCATGCGGCGTCCTCCGCGTCGTCCTGACGGGTCAGGAGGTTGTACAACGGACCGTAGAGCGCCTCGGCCCAGGTGGCGAATTCGCCGCTGGCGTTCAGCGCGGCGAAGTCCGGATAGACCCGCGCCAGCGCCGGCGACGAGGCCGCCTCGCCATTGAGGTTGAAGCCGCCGTCATAGCGCTTGGCCGCCTCACCCAGCTTGCGCTGCTCATCCTCGCCAGCGGTCAGCCAGCCGAACGCCGCCTTGCACGCCACCGGCAGCGGCCGACGCATGCCTTCGAGCCAGGCATCGATCAGCCGGTCCAGCTCGGCGCGCGCCTGCTCCGTCGACAGCGGCGGCAGTTCCAGGGTGTCGGTCAGGCCGACCAGCAGGCTGCTCACCGGTTCGCCGCAGAGTTGCAGGGCCAGATGCCGCACCCAGTGACGTACCAGCGTGTGCCACTTGTAGCCGCGCCCTTCGTGCAGCTTGCCGCTGATCAGTTGCAGGCTGGCGAGACGGCCGTCGGCGTTGCGGCGCAGTCCGCCGAGCCAGTCGGACAGCTCGACGCCCGCATGGCTGTGGACAAGTTCGCGCTGCTCTTCCTCGGCAATGGCCCAGTAGTCCAGTTGCTCGCGATAGCGGGCAAGCAGGTCGTGCAGCGGCGCGGCCAGTTCCCGCGCGGAGAAGTCGCCGAACGCCGCCAATGGCAGGCGGCCTTCGCGGCGCAGGCGCTCGACTTCATCTTCCAGCCGCTGCGACAGACGCTCGGCCTGCCAGTCCTGCTCGACCCACGGGCGCATGCGCTCGCTCAGTTCGAATTGCAGTTGCCAGTTTTCCAGCCCATTCAGCTCGAAGGGTTCCTCGTCGTTGCCGGTCAGCTGTTCCTCGCCGAAGCGCACCTTCAGGCGCTGCACGAAAAAGGCATTGACCGGGTTGGCGAGAAAGTCGGCCAGCACGCGCAGGCCGATGGCTGCGTCGAGGGTGAGCGGCGCCAGCGGTTCCTCGCCGCTCGCCGGCAGTTCCTCGCGATGCACTTCGCGCCATTCGCGGGCGTAGGTGAAGAGTCCGTCGATGCCCTCGACCTCGGCTTCGAAGTAGTTGCGGCTGAAGGGTTGCAGCGGGTGCTCGCGGGTCAGGGCCTTCAGCAGCTTACCGTCGCCTGCCAGCTTCCAGCCGGCGGCGAGGTGGTCGCGCAACTGGCCGATCAGCACCGAGGGCGCCCGCTCGCTGTTGTCGCGGATGCTGCGGCCGACCCAGCTGATATAGAGCTGGTCGCGCGCCGAGAGCAGCGCCTCCAGCAGCAGGTAGCGGTCGTCCTCGCGCCGCGAGCGGTCGCCGGGGCGGTAGTCGTTGCGCATCAGGTCGAAGTCCAGCGGCGATTGCTGGCGCGGGTAGTCGCCGTCGTTCATGCCGAGCAGGCAGACCAGCCGGAACGGAATGGCGCGCATCGGCATCAGGGTGCAGAAGCTCACCGCGCCGGCGAGGAAACGCTGGTTCAGGCCGCCGGCATCCAGCCCGCCGAGCCAGGCTTCGCGCACCACCGAGAGCGGCACGGGATCGGCGAAGCCGGCATGGGTACAGGTCTCCAGCCAGCCATCGCGCAGCTTCAGCAATTGCTGGTGGAGCAGCTCTTCATGTTCATCACTGACCCGGAAGAAGCGCTCCAGCAACTCGCCCAGGCGTTCGCCCCACTGCTCCGGCGTCGCTTCGCCGGCCAGTTCGTCGCAGGTGCGTTCCAGCGCCGCCAGCAGATTCGCCAGCGGGCCGAGCACGGCGGCATCCAGCCCGCCGATCTCGGCATACGGCTGGATGCCCTGGAACGCCTCGCCCTCGCCCACCGCGAAGCCGAGCAGCATGCGCCGCAGGCCGAAGCGCCAGCTGTTCGCCTCGTCGGCGGCGGGCAGGCCGAGGCGTTCGCGCTGCGCGCCATCCAGCCCCCAGCGCACGCCGGCGCCATCGATCCAGCGGCGCAGCAGCGGCAGGTCGGCATCAGACAGGCCAAAGCGCGCGCGCAGGGCGGCGACGTCCAGCAGGTCGAGGACTTCGCTCACTGCGAAGCGGCTTTCCGGCAGGCGCAGCAGGTGTTCCAGCGCCACCAGCAGCGGCTCGCGGCCGCGCTGGCCCTGGTCGGCCAGGGTGTAGGGGATGAAGCGGCGATCATCGCGCGGCAACTGGCCGAACACCGCCTCGATGTGCGGCGCGTAGGTGTTGACGTCCGGCACCATGACGATCACGTCGCGCGGGCGCAGCGCCGGGTCGGCGTCGAAGCGGGCGAGCAACTGGTCGTGGAGGATTTCCACTTCCCGCTGCGCGCTGTGGGCGACATGGAAGCGCACCGACAGGTCGTCTTGCGGATCGACCGGCGGCCAGTGCTCGCGGCTTTCCGCCAGCGGGCGCAGTTCGAGGATGTCGTCCTGCAACTGGCCGAGCAGCGTGGTCGGCTGGTCGTCGCTGAACAGGTCGATACGCCCGGCGTCGAACTGGTTGCGGTAGCTTTCCGGGTCGTCGTAGCGGTCGAGCAGGTTGATGTAGTCGCGCCCCTGCTTGCCCCAGGCGGCCAGCAGCGGCTGTGCGTACTGGTGCTGGTGGTCGTCGTCGAGCAGTTCCGGCGTGCCGGCGCGGCGGCGCTGGCGGCGGTATTCGTGACGCAGCAGGTCCTTGTCGGCGACGATATCGGCCCAGTGGTGGCGGCAGGGGTTGTGCACGCAGAGCAGTACCTGGGCGAAGCGCGACAGCGCGGCCAGCGCCTCGACGGTCTGCGCCGGCATGGCGGAGATGCCGAACACCACGACGCGGCGCGGCAGGGCTTTCGGACGTTCGATGGCGGCTTCCAGGCAATCGAGGAAACGTCGGTGCACCCCGGCGCGGCTGCTCGCCAGTCCATCGGCGCCAACCTCGTCGATCAGCGCCCGCCACAGCTCGGCCTGCCAGCGGTTGTCCTCGTCCAGCTCGCGCACCGTGCCGTTGGCCAGGCGCAGCTGGTCGCGGCCTAGGCTCCAGTCCTCCAGCCAGTCGGCGCGGTAGACCTGGTACTGGTCGAACAGGTCAGCCAGGCGTTCGGCCAACTGGTGGCGCTTGCGCAGATCGGCGTCGTCGGCGAGGAAGCGCTGCAGGGTCTGGAACTGCTCGCGTTCCAGCAGGGTCGGCAACAGGTGCATCAGGCGCCAGGTCAGCGGCGCCTTGTCGAGCACGGAAACCTCGGGAATCTCCTCGCGCCCCAGCGCTCCGCGATAGGCACGCCAGAGGAATTGCGCCGGCAACTGCACGTCCAGCGCCGCGGTGATGCCGCAGCCGCCCTCCTCCACGTCCCGCGCCAGCGCGAGCTTGAGCCACTGGGCGATGCCGTTGCTCTGCACCAGGATCACCTCGTTCTCCAGCGGCGCCAGCGGATGCAGGCTCATCCACTGCACCAGCAGGTCGCGCAGGTCTTCCGGGTGGTTACCGTGGATGACCATCAGGCCGGGCTTGAGTTGCGCGCTCATCGAATCTCCATGTGCCGGGCGGAAGAACGGGCATTTCAGCAAAAAAACCGTCGATCCGCTGTTGGTTTTTCCAGCGTTGCCGTTGGGCGCCCCGCAGGCCAGCTTCAGACTGCCTTCAGATTCGCTGCCGATACTCGCCCCCATTGCACAGTCCCGCAGGGGGGGAGCGACACATGACCGGCGACGAATGGAGTTCGCTGTTCCCATTTCATTTCGACCAGCGCGCGGAGCATCGCGCCAGCCTCGAACTGCTGCGCAGCGGCGATGCCGGCCGCGAGCAGGTGGAAGAGTTCATCCACGACCGTTTCAGCCATGCGCACCATGCCGACATCCGCCATTTCCTGCCGGAGCTGCTCGCCCTGCGCGATGCCGAGGGGCGGTTGCTGGCGGTCGCCGGGATGCGCCTGGCCGAGTCGGGGCCGCTGTTTCTCGAACAGTATCTCGACGAGCCGCTGGAACATCCCGTGTCGCGCCTGGCCGGGCGCGCGGTGGAGCGGGCGGAGCTGGTCGAGGTCGGCAACCTGAGTTCCGTCGGCGCCGGCAGCGCACGCCTGATCATCATCGCGGCGACCTGGCTGCTCGCCGCCCGCGGGCTGGAATGGGTGGCCTTCACCGGCGCCGCCAGCCTGCTCAACAGCTTCCACCGCCTGGGTCTGGAACCGCTGGTGCTGGCCCGCGCCGAAGCGCAGCGGCTGGGAAACGAGCACGACGACTGGGGCAGCTACTACGCGCAGCAGCCGCACGTGTTCGCCGGCAACATCCGCCACGGTCGCGACCTGTTGCAGCGCGGCGGGGTGTTCGCCGGCCTGGGCTTTCCCTTTCTGAACGAGACCGGCCATGCAGCCTGAACTGAGCGCACTATGGGAAACCCTGCGCCGGCTCGGCGCGCACCAGCCCGGGCGGGTCGCCCTGCACGGCGACGGCCTGGTCTGCCATTACGGCCAGTTGCTGCACGAAGTGGAGCGGCGCGAGGAATGGCTGCGCGCGGAGCCCCCGGGCGTATTCGCCCTGGCACTGGAGAACGGTCCCGAGGCCCTGCTCTGGGACCTGGCGGCACTGCTCGCCGGACGACCCTGCGTGATCCTGCCGCCGTTCTTCACCCCGGCGCAGCGCGCCCACTGCCTGGAGCAGACCGGCGCCACGCTGCTGCTGGCCGATGGAGACATGGCCGAGGAACTGGCGGGGCTCGGCTTTGCCGCCGACCCGCCATTCTGGCGCCGGCCGCAGCGGGGCGATGCGGTCCTGCCGGCAGGCACGGCGAAGATCACCTACACCTCCGGCAGCACCGGCGCGCCCAAGGGCGTCTGCCTGAGCGCGCAGGCGCTGTTGCGGGTGGCCTACGAAGTGGAGCTGGCCAGCCGTCCCGCCGAGCCGCAGCGTTACCTGGCGGTCCTGCCGCTGGCGGTGCTGCTGGAAAACCTCGGCATCTACGCCGCGTTGCTGGCCGGCGCCGAGATCGTCCTGCTGCCGCAGGAACGGCTGGGCATCGGCGGCGCCAGCAGCGTCGACTGGCCGCGCCTGCTCGACTGCATCGCCCTCAGCGGCGCGCAGAGCCTGATCCTCGTGCCGCAACTGCTGCTCGGCCTGGTCACGGCCATCGAGCGCGGGCAGATGCAGGTCGGGCCGCTGCGCTTCGTCGCGGTCGGCGGCGCGCACGTCTCGCCCGAGCTGCTGGCCCGCGCGGCGCAGGTCGGCCTGCCGGTATACGAGGGCTACGGGCTCTCCGAATGCGCCTCGGTGGTGTGCCTGAACCGCCCTGGCGCCAACCGCCCCGGCAGCGTCGGCCAGCCGCTGCCGCATGTGCAGGTGCGGCTGGCGGAGGACAGCGAGGTGCTGGTCAGCGGCTCGGTAGCGCTCGGCTATCTCGGCGAGGCGCCGTTCGACGGCGAGTGGTGGCCCACCGGCGACGTCGGCCGCTTCGACGAGGACGGCTACCTGTACCTCGGCGGGCGCAAGAAGAACCAGTTCATCACCAGCTTCGGCCGCAACGTCAATCCGGAATGGGTCGAGGCGGAACTGACGCAGAACGGCGTCATCCTCCAGGCCTTCGTCCACGGCGAGGGCCTGCACCAGAACCTCGCCCTGCTCTGGCCGCTGGACCCCCAGTGCGCCGACGCGACGCTGGCCGCCGCCGTGGAGCAGGCCAACCGCAATCTGCCCGACTACGCGCAGATACATGCCTGGCGGCGGCTGCCGCAACCCTTCGATCTCGCCAGCGGCACGCTCACCGCCAACGGCCGCCCGCGCCGCGCGGCCATTCTCGAGCGCTACCGCAACGAACTGTCAGCCCTGGTTACCGAATGAGGTGATTGCCATGCCATTCTTCGACACCCTGCAAACCGCCACCGCCAGCGAACGCGAGGCGCTGTTCGGCGTCCCGGTGATCCGCGAGGCGCTGGCCGGCGTGGTCAGCCTGGAGGGCTACGTCGCCTTCCTCACCCAGGCCTACCACCATGTCCGCCATACCGTGCCGCTGCTGATGGCCTGCGGCGCGCGCCTGCCCGCCCGCCTGGAGTGGCTGCGCGGTGCCGTCTGCGAGTACATCGACGAGGAATACGGCCACGAACGCTGGATTCTCGACGACATCGCCGCCTGCGGAGGCGATGCGGATGCCGTGCAGGGCAGCCGTCCGGCGCTGCCCATCGAGCTGATGGTGGCCTATCTCTACGACCTCATCGCCCGCGGCAACCCGGTCGGCCTGTTCGGCATGGTCAACGTCCTCGAAGGCACCAGCGTCGCCCTCGCCACCCATGCCGCCGGCAGCATCCGCGACAGCCTCGGCCTGCCCGGGAACGCCTTCAGCTACCTGAGCTCCCACGGCGCGCTGGACCAGGACCACATGCAGACCTATCGCAGCCTGATGAACCGCCTCGACGATGCCGACGACCAGGCCGCGGTGATCCATTCCGCGCGGGTGGTCTACCGCCTGTACGCCGACATGTTCCGTGGCCTGCCGCGCGCCGGGGCGACCGCTGCCGAGGTGCGCCATGCGACTGTCTGAATGCCGCGCAGTGCTCACCGGCGCCAGCGGCGGCATCGGCCTGCAACTGGCGGAACAGCTGTGCGCCGCCGGTGCGCGGGTGCTGGCGGTGAGCCGCCACGAAGGCGCCCTGGCCGCCCTGCGGCAATGTTATCCACAGACGCTGGGCTGGCAGATGGCCGACCTTCGCACGGCCGCCGGGCGCCAGGTGGTGCTCGACGCGGCCAGGGCGATGGGCGGCGCCAACCTGCTGATCAACGCCGCCGGGGTCAATCGCTTCGCCCTGCTGGAGCAGATCGGCGAAACGCAGCTCGACGACCTGCTCGCCCTCAACATCGGCGCCACCCTGCAACTGACCCGCGCCATGCTGCCGATGCTGCGCGCCAACCCGCATGCGCTGGTGGTCAACGTCGGCTCGATCTACGGCTCCATCGGCTACCCCGGCTACACCGCCTACTGCGCCAGCAAGTTCGCCCTGCGCGGCTTCTCCGAGGCGCTGCGGCGGGAACTCGCCGACACCCCGGTGGACGTGCTCTACGTCGCCCCGCGCGCCACCCGCACGAGCATGAACGGCGCCGCCGTGCTGGCCCTGAACGCCGCGCTGAAGGTCAGCATGGACGAGCCGAAGGATGTCGCCCGCGCCGTGCTGCAGGCCATCGAGAAGAGCCGCAGCGAGCTCTACCTCGGCTGGCCGGAAAAGCTCTTCGTGCGCCTCAACGGAATGCTGCCGCGCATCGTCGACCGCGCCCTGCGCAAGCAGCTGCCGCTGATCCGCCGCTACAGCCATACCCAGGAGCACCCGAAATGAAACGCCTGATCCTCAGCCTCTGCCTGTTCCTCGTCACGCCGCTGGTCTGGGCGCTGGACGCGAACGGCAGCCAGCACCTCGCCGCGATCCAGCAGCGCTGGGCGGAAATCCAGTACCGCACGCCCGAAGCGCAACGCGCCGTCGCCTTCGAAAAACTCGCCGCCGACAGCGAAGCCTTCACCCACGAACAGCCGGGCGCGGCGGAAGCCTGGATCTGGCACGGCATCGTCAGCAGCAGCTGGGCCGGCGCCGAGGGTGGACTGAGTGCGCTGGGCAAGGTGAAGACCGCCCGCGCCAGCCTGGAGAAGGCGCTGCAACTGGACCCCGGTGCCCTGCAAGGATCGGCCTATACCAGCCTCGGCGCACTGTACGACCGCGTGCCCGGCTGGCCGCTCGGCTTCGGCGACGAGGACAAGGCCGAGCAGATGCTGCGCAAGGCGTTGCAGTTGAATCCGGACGGCATCGACAGCCTGTACTTCTGGGGCGACCACCTGTACCGGCAGAAGCAGTACAACGCCGCCGCCTCGGCGCTGGAAAAGGCCCTGCAGGCGCCGCCGCGCCCCGGACGGGAGCTGGCGGACCAGGGCCGGCGCGGCGAGATCGATGCTTTACTCAGGGAAATCCGCGAGAAACAGGACTGAGCATGCGGCTATTGCTGGTAGAGGATGATCCCGCTCTGGGCGAAGGTGTGCGCACCGGGCTGCGCCAGGAGGGCTACACCATCGACTGGCTGCTGGATGGCGCCAGTGCCCTGCACGCCATGCAGGAAGAGGACTTCGACCTGGCCGTGCTCGACCTCGGCCTGCCGCGCATGGACGGGCTCACGGTATTGCGGCGCCTGCGCGGCGGCGGCTCGACACTGCCGGTGCTGATCCTCACCGCGCGCGACGCCACCGGCGACCGCATCGCCGGGCTGGACTCGGGCGCCGACGACTATCTGGTCAAGCCGTTCGACCTCGACGAGCTGAAGGCCCGCCTGCGCGCCCTGCTGCGCCGCAGCGCCGGCCGCGCCCAGGTGGTCATCGAGCATGCCGGCGTCAGCCTCGACCCGGCCACGCAACAGGTCAGCTATCGCGGCCAGCCGGTGGTTCTCACGCCGAAGGAGTACGTCCTGCTGCACGAACTGCTGGCGCAGCCCGGCAAGGTCTTCACCCGCGAACGCCTGACCCAGTTGCTCTACGGCTGGGACGAAGGGGCGGAAAGCAACACCCTCGAAGTGCACATCTATCACCTGCGCAAGAAGCTGTTCGGCGAGCTGATCCGCACCGTGCGCGGCATCGGCTACCTGGTGGAAGGCAAGGCATGACCTCGCTGCGCCGCCGCACGCTGTTCATGGTGATGTTCCTGCTGTCCCTCGGCACCCTGTCCATCGCCCTCTACAACTACCTCGACAGCAGCCACGAGGTGGCGGAAATCTACGATGCCCACCTGGCGCAGAACGCCCGCCTGCTGCAGGGCGTGATGCGCATGCCGCTGCCCGGCGGCGACCGCCAGGCGCTCTACCGGGCCTTCGAGGAGGCGCTCAGCCACACCGGTCCGCAGCGCGTCGGCCATCCGTACGAAAGCAAGCTGGCCTTCCAGGTGTGGAGCACGGGCGGCGAGAGCCTGGTGCGCTCGGCCAGCGCCCCGCCGTTCAGCGCGCCGCCGCGCACGCCCGGCCTGTTCAATTTGACTGCCGGAGGTCACGGCTGGCGCGGCATCCTCCTGCCGGACGAGCAGCAGGGGCTGCTGATCTGGGTCGGCGAACGCAACGACGTGCGCCAGGACCTGGTGCAGCGCATCGTCCATCACACCCTCGGGCCGATCCTGATCGCCAGCGTGGCGCTCGCCGCGCTGGTCTGGTGGGCCATCGGCTGGGGTTTGCGGCCATTGCAGAACATGGCCCGGGTGATCCGCGCCCGCCATGCGGAATCCCTCGAACCGCTGCAACTGGTGCCGCTGCCGCGCGAACTGGAGCCGATGCAGGCGGCGATCAACCGTCTGCTGTCGCAAATCGACGCCCTGCTGCAGCGCGAGCATCGCTTCATCGCCGACGCCGCCCACGAAATGCGCACGCCGCTGGCGGTCCTGCGCCTGCATGCACAGAACGCGCTGCAGGCGGGCGACGACGAGACACGCAGCCAGGCCCTGCAATTCCTGATCGGCGGCGTGGATCGCCTGAGCCGGGTGGTCAACCAGTTGCTGACCATGGCCCGCGTCGAACCGCAACTGGCGCTGCAGGACTGGCCGGAGATCGATCTGGAGGCGCAGGTCCGCAGCAGTCTGGCGGAGCTGACGCCGTGGGTGCTCGGCAAGGGCCTGGAGATGGAACTGGAGGTCGCCCCGGCGGACTACCGTGCCTGCGTCGACGGCGGCGCCATCGACATCGCCTTGCAGAATCTGGTGAGCAACGCCGCGCAGTTCTCGCCAGCGGGCGGGGAAATCCGCGTGCGCCTGCAGCGTGCGGACGGCAACTTCCTGCTCAGCGTCGAGGACCATGGCCCGGGTATCGACGAGCAGCAGGCCGGTCGCCTGTTCGAACGCTTCTACAGCCAGGGCAACCCCCAGGGCGCCGGCCTTGGTCTGGCCATCGTCGACATGATCGCCCGCCGCCTGGGCGGCCGCATCGACCTGCGCAACCGTGGCGAAGGCGGCCTGTGTGCGCTGCTGCAGCTTCCAGCGCCCGAACAACAACCGTAGGTTGGCGCTGAGCAACGCGAAGCCCAACATCGCCATCGTTGGGCTTCACTGCGCTCAGCGCCAACCTACGACTCCTGTCAAACATCGGGATACATCTGCACCCGCCCCGCCCGGCATACGGGACTATCCTCGAACGATGCGCCATTCGACACGCGGAGGATTTCCCATGTCCAACCGTCGTCACTTCCTCCAGGGCGGACTCAGCCTGGCGGCCCTGGCCACTCTTGCCCCGTGGTTCCCGCCCGCCGCCTGGGGCACCGCGCCGCTGTTACAGCGCAAGATTCCGAGCAGCGGCGAAAACATCCCGGTGATCGGCCTCGGCACTTCGCGGGTGTTCAACGAAAGCCTCGACGACGCCAGCCTGGCGCCGCTGCTGGAAGTGGTGCGCACGCTGTTCGCCGGCGGCGCCACGCTGATCGATACCGCGCCGAGCTACGGCGCCGCCGAGGAAGTCACCGGCGAGCTGCTCAAGCGCAGCGGCGACCTGGACAGGGCCTTCCTCGCCACCAAGCTGTCGTCCCACGGCAAGGCCAGCGGCGAGGCGCAGTTCCGCGCCAGCCAGAAGGCGCTGCAGCGCGAGAAGATCGACCTGGTGCAAGTACACAACCTGATGGACACCGCCACCCAGCTCGGCCTGCTGCGCGAGCTGAAGCAGCAGGGCACGGTGCGCTATATCGGCATCACCCACTATGTGGAGTCGGCCCACGACGACCTGATCGAGACGCTGGAAAAGGAAAAGGGCGTCGACTTCGTGCAGTTCAACTATTCGGTGGGCGAGCGCGGCGCCGAGAAGCGCCTGCTGCCGTATTGCGCCGACCACGGCCTGGCGACCCTGATCAACCGGCCGTTCCAGCGTTCCGCCCTGCTCCAGCAGGTGAAAGGCAAGCCGCTGCCGGACTGGGCCGGGGAGCTGCAGGCGACCTCCTGGGCGCAGATTCTGCTGAAATTCATCCTCGCCCACCCGGCGGTGACCGTGGCGATCCCGGCCACCTCGAAGGCGCGCTACATGGCCGACAACCTGACCGCCGGCACGGGCCCGCTGCCGGATGCGGCGCTGCGCGAGAAGATCGTCCAGGTGTTCGCCTGAATGCGCCCTGTATCCGTAGGAGTAACTGTCTTTGCTTTGTCGCGAGGCTACCCCCTCACCCTAACCCTCTCCCTCGAGGGAGAGGGGACTGTTCGGAGTTGCCGGCTGGCACAGCATATCGCCCGACGCGGTTGCGCCCCCTCTCCCTCCGGGAGAGGGTTGGGGTGAGGGAATCGCAAGCTGCGGGCTTGCATTTGTAGGATGGGTCGGGACGCGCAGTCTGAGCGAAGCGATACCCATCGCAATCGGCCCGCGATGTTGGGTATCGCTTCGCTCAACACCAACCTACAAGAGCTTCCTACGCCGAGCGATGTAGCCATGGCCCCCACCCAACGCCTCACCACCGCCATCAACGCCCGCCCCGGCGAGCTGGTGGCGGCTGTGTGCGGGTTCGCGCTGTTCTTCTGCCTGTTCGCCGGCTATTTCATGCTGCGGCCGATCCGCGAGGCGATGGGGATTCTTGGCGGGGTGGAGAACCTGCAGTGGCTGTTCACCGCGACCTTCGTCGTCATGCTGCTGGCGGTGCCGCTGTTCGCCTGGCTCAACTCGCGGGTGGCGCGGCGGCGCTATGTGGACTGGGTATACGGCTTCTTCGTCGCCAACCTGCTGGGCTTCGCCCTGCTGTTCCAGGCCGGCGAGTCGGTGTGGGCCGGGCGGACGTTCTATGTGTGGATCTCGGTGTACAACCTGTTCGTCGTCTCGGTGGCCTGGAGCCTGATGGCCGACGTGTTCGACGAGGGCCAGGCGCGCCGGCTGTTTCCCTTCATCGCCGCCGGGGCGAGCTGCGGCGGGCTGGCCGGGCCAGCGCTGGGCGCGCTGCTGATCGATGCGTTCGGGCAATCCGGCCTGACCCTGCTGGCCGCCGCGCTGCTCGCCGCCACCCTGCCGGCCAAGCACTACCTGATGACCTGGCGCGAACGCGGCGGCGCCGGCCGCCCCGGTGCGCCGCCCAGCGAAAACCCGCGCAAGCCGGTGATCGGCAACCCGTTCAGCGGCATCGTCCTGGTGCTGCGCTCGCCCTACCTGCTGGCGGTCGGCGCCTTCGTCATCCTGCTCGCCACCGCCAGCACCTTCCTCTACTTCGAACAGGCGCGGCTGGTGGCCGAACACTTCCCCGACCGCCAGACGCAGATCCGCGTGTTCAGCCTGCTCGACTTCATCGTCCAGGCACTGTCGCTGGCCACCCAGCTGTTCGTCGCCGGGCGGGTCGCCGAGCGCTACGGCCTGCGCGCGCTGCTCGCCACGGTGCCGGCGCTGGTCTGCCTGGGCTTCCTCGCCCTGGCGCTGGCGCCGACCTTCGCCGTGCTGGCGGTGGCGATGGTGGTGCGGCGGGTCGGCGAGTACGCCTTCGTCCGCCCGGGCCGGGAGATGCTCTTCGCACCGCTGGATGCGCAGACCAAGTACAAGGCGAAGAACTTCATCGACACGGTGGTCTACCGCGCCGGCGACGCGATCAGCGCCTGGGCCAAGGCGCTGCTCGACAGCCTCGGCGCCGGCGTGCTGCTCGCCGCCCTGGCCGGCGCCGTGTGCGCCGCGATCTGGGGGCTGCTCGGCTGGTATCTGGGCGGCCGCGAAGCCCCGCGCGGTAACGCCGCACAGGTGACCCGCTGAATCGCAACTATCCTGATCGGGGATGACACACCGCTCACCCATACGGAGAACGCAATGGCAAAAGGCAAGAAGAAAAAAGACCAGGCCGCTGACGCCAGCGAAAAACTGGGAACCAAGGACTACGAGAAGGAACTGAAGAAGCTGCACGTCGAGCTGGTCAAGCTGCAGGAATGGGTGGTGCACAAGGGCCTGAAGGTCTGCATCGTCTTCGAGGGTCGCGACGGCGCCGGCAAGGGCGGCGTGATCAAGGCCATCACCGAGCGCGTCAGCCCGCGCATCTTCCGCGTGGTGGCGCTGCCGGCACCGACCGAGCGGGAGAAGTCGCAGCTTTATTCGCAGCGCTATCTCGCCCACCTGCCGGCGGCCGGCGAGGTGGTGATCTTCGACCGCAGCTGGTACAACCGCGCCGGCGTCGAGCGGGTGATGGGCTTCTGCACCGAGGAACAGGCGACGAAGTTCCTCGCCGTCACCCCGCTGTTCGAGCGCATCCTGGTGGACTCCGGGATCATCCTCCTCAAGTACTGGCTGGAAGTCAGCGCCGAAGAGCAGGAGCGCCGCCTGCAGGACCGCATCACCGACGGCCGCAAGATCTGGAAGCTGTCGCCGATGGACCTGAAGTCGTTCACCCGCTGGGACGAATACACCCGTGCCCGCGACGAGATGTTCAACGCCACCGATTCGCCCTGGGCGCCGTGGTTCGTCGCGCGCTCGGAGGACAAGCGGCGCGTGCGCCTGAACCTCATCAGCCACCTGCTCAAGCACATCCCGTACGAGGACATCACCGAGAAGAAGGTCAAGCTGCCCAAGCGCGGCAAGATCGGGCGGTACAAGGAGATCAACTATCCGTTCAAGTATGTGGACGAGACTTTCTGATCGCCGGAGCACGGCACGCCTGCGAGCTTTTCGTAGGTTGGCGCTGAACGCAGTGAAGCCCAACGTCTGCCGGGAATTGGCATCGTTGGGCTTCGCAAGCTCAACGCCAACCTACGGCTCCGGTTAACCGCAAAATAATTGCACTAAATCTGCAATAACATTCATTGGATATGAATCGTCACCTTTCCTAGCATCGTCTGGCTACCCCTTTGTGGGTAAGCACCGCGTGCTCCTGTCGTCTATTCCGCTGCCCTCCTGCGACGAATACCGACAGGTCCTATAGAAAACTCCATCGATAAGGAGCAGCCCGCATTCCGTCGCGCGTTTCGCCGCGTGCCGGTGTTTCCGCGTGCACCGCTAGCCATGACGATTGCCTCGCAACACGATTCACCGTCCTACAACTACGCCGTGGTCCGCCAGTTCACCCTGATGACGCTGTTCTGGGGTGTCCTCGGCATGGGTATGGGCGTGTTCATCGCCGCCCAGCTGGTCTGGCCGCAACTGAACTTCGACCTGCCCTGGACCAGCTTCGGCCGCATCCGGCCGATCCATACCAACCTGGTGATCTTCGCCTTCGGCGGCGGCGCGCTGTTCGCCACCTCGTTCTATGTGGTGCAGCGCACCTGCAACGTGCGGCTGATCTCCGACGGGCTGGCGAAGTTCGTGTTCTGGGGCTGGCAGGCGACCATCGTGGCGATGCTCGTCAGCTATCCGCTGGGCATCACCACCTCCAAGGAATACGCGGAGATGGAGTGGCCGCTGGCGCTGTGGGTGACGGTGATCTGGCTGGTCTACGCCTACCTGTTCTTCGGCACCATCGCCCGCCGCCGGGTCAGGCACATCTACGTCGGCAACTGGTTCTACGGCGCCTTTATCGTGGTCACCGGCATGGTCCATGTGATCAACCACCTGGCGGTGCCGGTCACCCTGCTGAAGTCCTACCCGATCTATTCCGGCGCCACCGACGCGATGATCCAGTGGTGGTACGGCCACAGCGTGGTCGGCTTCATCCTCTCGGTGGGCTTCCTCGGCATGATGTACTACTTCGTGCCGAAGCAGGCCGGGCGGCCGATCTACTCCTATCGCCTGTCCATCGTGCACTTCTGGGCGATCATCACCCTGTATATCTGGGCCGGCCCGCACCACCTGCACTACACCGCGCTGCCGGACTGGGCGCAGTCGCTCGGCATGGCGATGTCGCTGGTGCTGCTGGCGCCGAGCTGGGGCGGGATGATCAACGGCATGATGACCCTCTCGGGCGCCTGGCATAAGCTGCGCACCGATCCGATCCTGCGCTTCCTGGTGGTGTCGCTGGCGTTCTACGGGATGTCCACCTTCGAAGGCCCGATGATGGCGATCAAGACCGTCAACTCGCTGTCCCACTACACCGACTGGACCATCGGCCACGTGCACGCCGGCGCCCTCGGCTGGGTGGCGATGATCAGCATCGGCACGCTCTACCACATGATCCCCCGGCTGTACGGCCGCGAGCAGATGCACAGCGTCGGGCTGATCAACGCGCACTTCTGGCTGGCGACCATCGGCACCGTGCTGTACATCGCCGCGATGTGGGTCAACGGCATCACCCAGGGCCTGATGTGGCGCGCGGTGAACGCCGACGGCACCCTGACCTACTCGTTCGTCGAGGCGCTGCAGGCCAGCCATCCGGGCTACATCGTGCGCCTGATCGGTGGCGGAACCTTCGCCTTCGGCATGCTGCTGATGGCCTGGAACACCTGGCGCACGGTGCGCGCGGCCGGTAGCGAGCCGCTGCCGCACAGCCTGGCGACCGCCTGAGGAGAACGCCCATGATCATCGTCGAATGGCTTCTCCTCGCCGCGATCGCCGCCCTGGTGGTCGCCCCGCTGCGCGCCGGCGAACGCAAGTACGAGCAGGCGGCGCTGCTGCCCTTCGCCGACGACCCGCCGGTGGCCGAACGGGTCGCCGCCGCCACCGGCAAGGTCTGCGAACGGGTGATCGAGCCGCTGGAAGAACTGCCGCAGCGCCCGGAAGACTCGCTGCTCGCCTGAGTTTCCATATCCAGGGATGGAACCCCTCCCGATGCCCCGTCGGGAGTTCCGGGGCTGCCGTTGCGGCCCCTTCTTTAAATTCGGGCCCCCAGCATGAGCACTCCCACCCACTTCGACTGGCTGAAACGCCTGTCTTCCGGAGCCGCGCCCGCATCGCCGCGCGAATGGCTGCGCATCCTCGTCTGCGGCTGCCTGGCGCTGGGCGGCAGCCTGTGGCTGTGCAGCGCCCTCTTCGACAGTGACGCCATCCAGCGCATCGGCCCGCCCCTGGCCGCCTCGGCGCTGCTGGTGTTCGCCGTCGCCTCCAGCCCGCTGGCGCAGCCCTGGCCGCTGCTCGCCGGCAACCTGCTGGCCGCCGCCATCGGCCTCGGCGCCGGGCAATGGCTTGGACATGGCTGGCCGGCCGCCACGGCGGCGATGGGCAGCAGCATGCTGGCGATGTTCGCACTGCGCTGCCTGCACCCGCCGAGCAGCGCGCTGGCCTTCAGCCTGGCCCTCGGCGGGCCACTGGTGGAGCAGCAGGGCCTGCTGCTGCTCTACCCCATTCTGGTTGTCTCGCTGGCGCTGATCGGCGCGGCGCTGCTGCTCAACAACCTGACCCGCCACGCCTACCCGCGCCAGCTCGCCATCGCGCCGGTCAACCCGCACCGCACCCGCGACCCGCTGCCGAGCCGGCGCCTGGATTTCAACCGCGCCGACCTGGACCTGGCGCTGAAGGAGTTCGGCGGCTTCGTCGACATCACCCGCGAGGACCTGGAGCAACTGCTGCGCACCACCGAACTCCACGCCGCGGAACGGGTGATGGGCGGCGTGACGGCGGCGGACATCATGTCCCGCGACCTGCGCACGGTGTCCCCGCACGCCCGCCTGTCCCAGGCACGGCAGCTGTTCCGCCGCTTCCACGTCAAGGCGCTGCCGGTGCTGGACGAACGCCGCGCGCTGGTCGGCATCCTCACCCAGTCCGACCTGCTCGCCGGCCTGCTCGGCCGCTCGCCGTTCAGCCGCCTGGCCCTCGGCGGCCCCAGCGTGGCGCAGGTGATGACCCGGCAGGTGGAAACGGCGAGCCTGGATACGCCGCTGCTGCAGTTGGTGGGGCGCATGTCCGACGAAGGCCGGCATTGCCTGCCGGTGCTGGACGAGCGCGGAGAACTGGCCGGCCTGGTCAGCCAGACCGACCTGATCGCGGCGTTGCAGCGTTGCTGGTTGCAGTCTTCGGCAGTTGAAAGACCGGCGCTGCAGGCAGTGAGCTGAGACCTATGTTGTAGGAGCGCGCTCTGCTCGCGAAGCTTTGGCGCGACCAGGATTCGCGTAGGTTGGCGCTGAACGCAGTGAAGCCCAACAATGGCGATGTTGGGCTTCGCGTTGCTCAGCGCCAACCTACGGTGGGCATTGCAGCCTGTAGGAGCGGGCCATGCCCGCGAAGGAAGTCCCGGCGCCGCCGATATATCGCGCGCATGGCGCGCTCCTACAGTAATGCCCCCTACCCCCGCCCGGGGTCAGATCTCGTAATCCCACCGCTGCGACCAGTCGATGTCCTCGGCGATCACCTCGTGGAGGATGGCGATGGCCTGCTGCAGGGCCGGCGAGTCCTTCTCGCGGGAATACACCAGGTAGGTCGGGAAGATGAACTCCGGCGCCTTGTCGACCCGTCGCAGCACGCCGCTCTGCAGGTAGGCGTGCACCACGCGGGTGCGGAAGTAGCCGCTGCCGCCGCATTCCAGCAGGTACTGCAGGGCCAGCGGGCCGAGGTTGAAGCTGACCGCCGCCTTGGCCTTGTCCGGCAGCGCGGCGTTGTGCTGGCGGCGGAATTCCTCGCCCCAGTCGATGTACACGTAGGGCTCCGGCCGATCCGGCAGGCAGACCAGCACCAGCTTCTCCTCCAGCAGTTGCTCGACCTGCATGCCCGGCCAGTAGTCGGGGCGATACACCAGCGCGGCATCCAGCAGACCCAGTTCCAGCTGCTTCTGCAGTTGCTTGCCGTCGCCGACCTCCGCATGCACCGCGTGGGACGGCATGTGCTCGCGCAGGTGGGTCACCCAGTTGAGCATCAGCGGATTGATCAGGCTGACCTCGCCGCCGATGTTGAGGACGTTGCGATATCCCTCCGGCAGCGGCAGGTCGCGCCGCGCCGCCTCCCAGGTCTGCACCAGCTGGTTGGCGTAGCTGACGAACAGCTCGCCGTCGGCGGTCAGCCGCGCGCCGGCGCGATTGCGCACGAACAGGCGGCAATCGAGCTGGGATTCGAGGTTCTGCACCCGCGCGGTGATGGTGGTCTGGGTGACGTGCAGGCGCTCGGCGGCAGCGACGAAGCTGCCGCTGCGGACGATTTCCAGGAAGGTTCGCGCCAGTTCGATATCCATCGGCTGCCCATCGGCTCACGGGGGAGCTGCGCAGTTTACCTCAGTCGAGGGGCAGTTCTTCGTGGCGCCGGCGGGTCCAGCGCTGCAGCGCCAGACAGACGACGAAACCAATCGCCGACATCAGCGCGGCGGCAAGGAAGATCGAGGCATAGCCGGAATGCGCGGCAATCGCCCCCATCAGCGGGCCGGCGACACCCATGGCGAGGTCGAAGAACAGCGCATAGGCGCCCAGCGCAGCGCTGCGGCTGCTCGCCGGGATGCGCAGCACGGCCTCGACGCCGAGCGCCGGATAGACCAGCGACAACCCGGCGCCGGTGAGCCCCGCGCCGACCAGGGCGACGGCCGGGCTCGGCGCCAGCCAGAGCAGCAGCAGGCCGATGGACTCCACCAGCAGGCAGGTGATCGCCACCGGGAAGCCGCCGAAGCGGTTCACCATGCCGGAAAACGCCACGCGGGCGCCGGCGAAGGTCACGCTGAACACCGTCAGGCACCAGGCCGGATCGGCCCAGCCCAGGCTGGCGTAATACAGGGTGATGAAGGTGGCGATGGTGCCGAAGCCGATGGAGCCCAGCGCCACGCACATGCCGTAGGGCAGCACGCGGCCGAGCACGGCATGGAAGGCCATGCGCGCGCCCTGGACGATCTCCACCGCCGGTTTGCTCCGCGCCAGCAGCAGGCCCAGGCCGGCCAGCAGCACGGTGCCGACGCCCAGGCTCCAGAGCCCGGCGTGATCGGCCATGAACACGCCGAGCGGCGCGCCGAGGGCAATGGCGCCGTAGCAGACGATGCCGTTCCAGGAAATCACCTGCGCCGTGTTCTCCACACCGACCCGCGCGATGCCCCAGCTGGCTGTGCCAACGCCCATCAGCGCCTGGGCGAAGCCGATGGCCAGACGGCTGATCAGCAGCAGCGACACGCTGAGCCAGGTCAGCCCGGACAGGCTGGTCGACAGCAGTAACATCAGGCCGCCGCCGCCCATCGCCCACAGGCCGTAGACCACCGCCTGCTTGGGTCCATGGGTATCGGCCAGCCGGCCGGCGAGCGGGCGCATCACCAGGGTGGCCATGTACTGCGAGCCGATTACCACCCCGGCGACCAACGCATCGAAACCCAGCCCGTGGCTGACGAAGCCCGGCAGCACCGGCAGCATGGCGCCGATGGCGAGGAACAGGGCGAAGGTGAAGGTGACGATGGAGATGATCTGCAGGGTCGTCGAAGCGGATCGCTGCTCGGCGGAGCTCATGGGACGTGGCCTGGCGCAAGGGCTGGAGACAGGCCGACATGATTGCCTGCGGCCGGGAAAATTGAAAGCCTGCTATCTATTTTTCCTGGCGCGGCGACGATGCCGCCATTCGTCGAGAGCCAGGATGAACGGTCGCCAATCCACCTCCAGCGAACGGCCCCGGCCGGACCAGCGCCTATAGTTGATGCACGGACCGAACAGCATCCCATCCACAGGAGGCCCCATGGATACCAGCCACCACACGCTCGGTGAACTGTTCAAGCAACTCGGACTGGCCAACGGCAAGAGCGATATCGACGCCTTCCTCGGCCAGCACCGCCTGGCCGAAGGGCAGGCCCTGCCGGACGCGCCCTTCTGGAACAAGGCGCAGGCCGACTTCCTCCGCGAGGCGCTGGAGGATGACTCCGACTGGGCCGAGGAGGTGGACGAGTTGGCGGTGCGGTTGTCGCCCTGAGCGGCGTTCGCGCCCCTACGGGCTGCGATGCCCACCGTAGGTTGGCGCTGAGCAACGCGAAGCCCAACATCGCCATCGTTGGGCTTCACTGCGTTCAGCACCAACCTACGCGGGTTCTGGCCCAGACAGGTAGGGCGGGTGCAACCCGCCAATCCGGAGGGGGCATGGCGGGTTGCACCCGCCCTACCCAATGCCTCAACAGCCCCCGCGCCGCGCACTCCATCCCCTCGCCTTTGACGATCCGCCCCCGCTGCGGCCTAATGCGCGCTTTCCCTGCCAGCATCGCCAGCATGTCCGCTCCCACCTTCTCCGCCGCGCAGCAACGCGCCAGCACCCTGCACCTGCCCGCCGGGCCGTGGGCGACGGTGCTCGACTGCCTGTGCGCGCACTTCCCGGCCATCGACCGGGAGACCTGGCTCGACCGCATGGATCGCGGACGCGTGCTGGACGCCGAGGGCAAGCCGGTCGGCCCGCAGGCGGTCTATCGGGAAGGACTGCGCATCCACTATTTCCGCGAGGTCGTGCAGGAAACGCCGATTCCCTTCGTCGAGTCGATCCTGCATGTCGACGAGCATCTGGTGGTGGCGGACAAGCCGCACTTCCTGCCGGTGACGCCGTCCGGCCAGTACGTCGAGGAAACCCTGCTGGCGCGCCTGGCCAAACGCCTGGGCAATCCGCTGCTGGTGCCGCTGCACCGCATCGACCGGCTCACTGCCGGGCTGGTGCTGTTCTCCGCCAACCCGGCCAGTCGTCCGGCCTACCAGGCGCTGTTCCGCGAGCGGCGCATCCACAAGCGCTACGAGGCGATCGCCCCGGCGCTGCCGGCGCTGGAGTTCCCCCACATCCGGCGCACGCGCATGGTCGACGGCGATCCGTTCATCCTCATGCAGGAAGTCGAGGGCACGCCGAACAGCGAGACGCGCATCGATGTGCTGGAGCGGCGCGGCGACCTGTGGCGCTACGATCTCCAGCCGGTGACCGGCAAGCGCCACCAGTTGCGCGTGCACATGGCCGCGCTGGGCGCCGGGCTGTGCAACGACCCGCTCTACCCCGTGCTGCTTAGCCGCCAGGAGCGGGAAGCCGAGGACTATTCGCGGCCACTGAAACTGCTGGCCCGCGGCCTGGAGTTCAGCGATCCGCTGAGTGGAGAACCGAGGAAGTTCGACAGCGGGCTGCAACTGGAATGGCCGGATGTCATTCCGGCCATTGATTCCGTGGATCGGCTGTAGCAGCAATATCGATACCCATACCCGGCACGGCGCTGCTTGTTTTTTATAAGGCCTGTCCACAATCGGAGAAGGTCATTCCATGAGCCTCCCCCGCAAGGTCCCGCAGTCACTGCAATCGGAAGTCGCCATCGTAATCTACGCCATCGTGATCGCCTGGCTGGTGTTTTCCGGCCTGTAACGGCGGGCCTTGCCGCGAGGAATCATTTCTTCAGGCAGGAACTCATGAATGCCTTGCGTTCGTCGCCCTTCAACGCCTTGGTGGCCGCGTCGGCGTTGCAGCTCTTCATCTTCATCTGCTGCGGCGTCATCTTCATGGTGGTGGCATCGCCGTTGGCCTTCAGGCAGGTGCTCATGAACGCCTTGCGCTCGTCGCCCTTCAACGCCTTGGTCGTGGCGTCGGCGTTGCAGGTCTTCATCTTTTCCTGTTGCGCCTGCTGTGCCTCGCTGGCGGCGAAACCCTGCGCGGAAAACAGCAGGGCAAGGGCGAACAGCGGAATCCGGAATGCGTTCATGACGGGATCTCCCTGGTTGAATTCCCCACTCAGCGTAGCTCGCCGCCGCTCCAGCGCGAGGTTTGCGGGCGAATCCGCGCATGCCCGGGCGGCCGCCATGCCATCCGTCGGGCATGTCCGCACCACGACGCGACAGGCGAGGTTATAATCCCGCGCCTTTTTTGGCCGGTCGCGGATTCCACCGAGCGGCTACACTGCTCCCCCGACGATGCGCTTCGGCCACTTCCGGAGCGATCCAACAGCCACTGTCATCAGGATGACCCGTGACAAAAGACGAACTGCGCGCGGAACTGGAGCGCCAGGAGAAACGCTACAAGGAAGTTTACGGCGGCGAAGTCACCCTCTATGCCGCCCAACCGGACCCCGAAAAGAAGCCCTGGCGCAAGCGCCAGAACCTGCTCGACAAGGCCTTCGACCGGGAGCTGCAGAAGATCGAAGAACAACGCCTGAAGGCGGAGAAGGAAGCCGAATTACGCAGCCAGTAGGTAGCCCTTCCCGCTGCACGGAAGGCGTTCGCTGCGCCTGAATTCAATCCAACGACAGGGTCCGGTAGCGCCGGGGGGAAGCGTTTCAAGTTTTTTCCCTCAGGCTGGAAGCCTTGTGTGGCGTGGCGTCGCACGACAACGCCAGTGCCGCCTTTGTTCCGGACGGCGAGTTGAGCTTCTGGCATAATCGCCGCCCTGTCTCAGACTGGTCACAGAACTTTCATGTTTGATCTCTTCAGCGGGCTCGATCCGTGGATTGCCGTCAGCCTCGTGCTGGCATTGGCCTTCGTCCTCAGTTTCGAGTTCATCAATGGCTTCCATGACACCGCCAACGCGGTGGCGACCGTCATCTATACCAAGGCGATGTCGCCCTATCGCGCCGTGGTGCTGTCCGGCATCTTCAACTTCCTCGGCGTGCTGCTGGGCGGTGTAGGCGTCGCCTATGCCATCGTCCACCTGCTGCCGGTGGAACTGCTGATCAACGTGAACACCGGACACGGCCTGGCCATGGTGTTCTCGCTGCTCGCCGCAGCCATCACCTGGAACCTCGGCACCTGGTACTTCGGCATTCCCGCCTCCAGCTCGCACACCCTGATCGGCTCGATCCTCGGCGTCGGCCTGGCCAACGCGCTGCTCACCGACCTGCCGCTGGGCGACGGGATCAACTGGCAGAAGGCGATCGACATCGCCCTGTCGCTGGTGCTCTCGCCGCTGGCCGGCTTCCTGGTCGCCGCGCTGCTGCTGATCGGCCTGAAGAAGCTGTATCCGCTGTCGAAAATGCACAAAACCCCGGAAACTCGCCGCGAAGTCGACGAGAAAAAGCACCCGCCGTTCTGGAACCGCCTGGTCCTGGTGCTTTCCGCGATGACCGTGAGCTTCGTGCATGGCTCCAACGACGGCCAGAAAGGCATCGGCCTGATCATGCTGGTGCTGATCGGCATCGTCCCGGCCAAGTTCGTCCTCGACCTGAACAGCACCACCTACCAGATCGAACGCACCCGCGATGCGGCCGTGCACCTCAGCCAGTTCTACCAGCGCAACAGCGAGACCCTCGGCGAAATGCTCGCCCTGGGCAAGGGCAACAACGTCGACCTGCCCGAGCACTTCCGCTGCGACCCGAAACAGACCGAAGCGACCCTGACCGGCCTGCTGAGCACGCTGAATGGCGTCAACAGCTACGCCGACCTGTCGGCCGATTCGCGCGTCGAAGTCCGCCGCTACCTGCTCTGCCTGGACGATACGGCGAAGAAGGTCAGCAAGCTCGCCGGCCTGCCGGCCCGCGACAAGGCCGACCTCGACAAGCTGCGCAAGGACCTGACCAGCACCACCGAATACGCACCGTTCTGGGTGATCATCGCCGTGGCCCTGGCCCTCGGCATCGGCACCATGGTCGGCTGGAAGCGCGTGGTACTGACCGTCGGCGAGAAGATCGGCAAGCAGGGCATGACCTACGCCCAGGGCATCAGCGCCCAGCTCACCGCCACCGCGGCGATCGGCCTGGCGAACATCTACAGCCTGCCGGTTTCCACCACCCACGTGCTGTCCTCCGGCGTCGCCGGCAGCATGGTGGCCAACCGCAGCGGCCTGCAGGGCGGCACCGTGCGCAACATCCTGATGGCCTGGGTCCTGACCCTACCGGCGTCGATGAGCCTGGCCGCCGGCCTGTTCTGGCTGGCTACGCGCTTCGTCTGACAGAGCGCCGCGATATGAAAACGCCTGCCTCGGCAGGCGTTTTTTATTGCGCAACCGTTCAAGTAACATCCTGCCCTGCCGATAGCTGGAGTTCCCGCTCCATCCGCAGGTGCTTTACCCATGTTTCGCTCGCTGTCCTTCGCCAGGAAGATCCTCCTGGCCGCCTCCCTCGTCGTGATCTTCGCCTTCGCCTGTTTCGTCCTGTTCAACGACTACCGGCAACGCCAGGCGATCCACGAGGATACCCAGTCCTATCTCGCCGAACTCGGCACCCTGACCGCCAGCAATATCCAGATCTGGCTGGAAGGCCGCATCCATCTGGTGGAAAGCGAAGCGGCGCAACTGGCCGCCAGCGATGCTTCGCCCATCGCCATCCAGCAGGTACTGGAACAGAAGGTCCTGCAGCAGAACTTCGCCTCGGTCTATCTCGGCGAAGCGGCCACCGGCACCTTCACCATGCGTCCCGACGACCCGATGCCGGACGGCTACGATCCACGCACCCGCGGCTGGTACAAGGACGCGGTGGCCGCCGGGCGCCTGGTGGTGACCGAGCCGTTCATCGACGCCGGCACCAGGGAGCAGATCCTCGCCATGGCCGTCCCGGTGCTACGCAACGGCGAACTGCTGGGCGTCGCCGCTGGCGACATGCGCCTGCAGACCATCACCGCGATCATCAATTCGCTGAAGTTCAACGGCAACGGCTATGCCTTCCTGGTCAGCGATGCCGGCAAGATCCTCCTGCACCCGAATGCCGATCTCGTATTCAAGAGCCTCGACGAGATTTATCCACAGGGCGCGCCGAAGATGGTTGCCGGCCTGCAGGAGATCGAGGCGAACGGCAAGACCGAGCTGGTTTCCCTGAGCCCGGTGAAGGGCCTGCCCGGCGTCACCTGGTACGTCGCCCTGGCGCTGGACAAGGACGCCGCCTATGCCTCGCTCGGCGAATTCCGCGCTTCGGCGGCCATCGCCACGCTGGTCGCCATCGTCGCCATCGTCCTGCTGCTGGGCATGCTGATGCGTGTGCTGATGCAACCACTGACCGCCATGGGCCGCGCCATGCAGGACATCGCCCAGGGCGAGGGCGACCTGACCCGCCGCCTGGCCGTGCACAGCCAGGACGAGTTCGGCGCGCTGGCCAATGCCTTCAACCGTTTCGTCGAGCGCATCCACCAGCCGATCCGCGAGGTCGCCACCACCGCACGCCAGCTGCATGATGTCTCGCAACTGGTGGTGAACGCCTCCAACTCGTCGATGAGCAATTCCGACGAGCAGGCCAACCGCACCAACAGCGTCGCCGCGGCGATCAACGAACTCGGCGCCGCTGCCCAGGAGATCGCCCGCAACGCCGCCGATGCCTCGCACCACGCGTCCGACGCCAGCCAGCAGGCCGGCGACGGCCGCCAGGTGGTCGAGCAGACCATCGCCGCGATGACCCAGCTGTCCGACAAGATCAGCGCCTCCTGCACCCATATCGAGGCGCTGAACGGCCGCACGGTGAACATCGGGCAGATCCTCGAAGTGATCAAGGGCATCTCCGAGCAGACCAACCTGCTCGCCCTCAACGCCGCCATCGAGGCCGCCCGCGCCGGCGAGGCGGGCCGTGGCTTCGCCGTGGTCGCCGACGAGGTACGCAGCCTCGCCCACCGCGCCCAGGATTCCGCGCAGCAGATCCAGCAGATGATCGAGGAACTGCAGGTCGGTGCCCGCGAGGCGGTGGCGACCATGACCGAGAGCCAGCGCTACAGCCTGGAAAGCGTGGAAATCGCCAACCGCGCCGGCCAGCGCCTGGGCGTGGTCACCGGGCGGATCGGCGAGATCGACGCAATGAACCAGTCGGTCGCCACCGCCACCGAGGAACAGACCGCGGTGGTCGAGTCGCTGAACATCGATATCAACGAGATCAACACGCTGAACCAGGAGGGTGTGGAAAACCTCCAGGCCACCCTGCGCGCCTGCGCCGACCTGGAAAACCAGTCCGGCCGTTTGCGGCAGTTGGTGGATAGTTTCCGCATCTGAGAAACGGCGGGTTTCACCCGCCCTACGCGGCTTCGTTGGCGCTGAGCCTGCGAAGCCCAACATCGGCCGAGCATGGCACCGTTGGGCTCACGTAGGTTGGTGCTGAACGCAGTGAAGCCCAACATCGGGTGGGAGTTGGCACCGTTGGGCTTCGCAAGCTCAGCACCAACCTACGTTTGCCCGCGACCCGACGGTCATCCCCCGGCCAGCGCCATTCGTCTCCCCGCCTCAAGCTTCCCCTCGCCGCTGCCGATATCCAGTCCGGAGCAACTCGCGTCATCTGCGTCCGGCATCCCTTCGGAGCCTCAGCTCGACGACTCCCTGGCACATGGGCGTGCCAGCACGGCCTGCGCGGCTACCTCCGCGCCGGACGTTTCCGCAGCGCTACCGCGCCAGCGGATGAATCCGGGCGATACGGACCTGTCGCCCGGAACCTTGCCAGTCTCAGGCTTCCCACTCCTTAAGGACTTCGCGCAGCATGATGAAAAGACTCCAGTTCAGTCACAAGATTCTCCTTGCCGCTTCCCTTGTCGTTTTCGCCGCGTTCTCCCTGTTCACCCTGTACAACGACTACCTGCAACGCAACGCCATCCGCGCCGACCTCGAAGGCTACCTGCACGAGATGGGCGGAGTGACGGCGAACAATATCCAGAACTGGCTCGGCGGCCGGCTGCTGCTGATCGAGCAGACCGCACAGACCATCGCCCGCGACGGCTCGCCGGAGGGCCTGAGCGCCCTGCTGGAGCAGAAAGCCCTCGCCTCCACCTTCAACTTCAGCTACCTGGGCCAGGAAGACGGCGCCTTCACCATGCGTCCGCAGAGCCCGATGCCGGACGGTTACGACCCACGCACCCGCCCCTGGTACAAGGACGCCCTGGCTGCCGGCGGCACCACCCTGACCGAACCCTACGTCGACGCGGCGACCCAGCAGTTGATCATCACCCTCGCCACCCCGGTGCGCGCGGCGGACCGCCCGCTCGGCGTGGCCGGCGGCGACCTCAGCCTGGAGGCCCTGGTGCAGACCATCAACTCCCTGGACTTCGGCGGCATGGGCTACGCCTTCCTGGTCAGCGGCGACGGCAAGATCCTGGTCCATCCGGACAAGCGACTGGTGATGAAGAACCTGTCCGAGGCCTATCCATCGAACACGCCGAAGATCGCCGGCGAGATCAGCGAAACCGAGCTGGATGGCTCGACGCGCATCTTCAGCTTCACCCCGATCAAGGGCCTGCCTTCGGTGAACTGGTACATCGGCCTGTCCATCGACAAGGACAAGGCCTACGCCATGCTCAACCAGTTCCGCGCCTCGGCCATCGTCGCCGCGCTGGTGGCCATCGCCGCCATCCTGATCCTGCTGGGCATGCTGATGCGCGTGCTGATGCAGCCGCTGACCGCCATGGGTCGCGCCATGCAGGACATCGCCCAGGGCGAGGGCGATCTCACCCGCCGTCTGGCCGTGCACAGCCAGGACGAGTTCGGCGCCCTGGCCAATGCCTTCAACCGCTTCGTCGAGCGTATCCACCAGTCGATCCGCGAGGTCGCCACCACCGCGCGCCAGTTGCATGACGTCTCGCAACTGGTGGTGAACGCCTCCAACTCGTCGATGAGTAATTCCGACGAACAGGCCAACCGCACCAACAGCGTCGCCGCGGCGATCAACGAACTCGGCGCCGCCGCCCAGGAGATCGCCCGCAACGCCGCCGACGCCTCGCACCACGCCTCCGATGCCAGCCAGCAAGCCGGCGATGGCCGCCAGGTGGTCGAGCAGACCATCGCCGCGATGACCCAGCTGTCCGACAAGATCAGCGCGTCCTGCACCCATATCGAGGCGCTGAACAGCCGCACGGTGAACATCGGCCAGATCCTCGAAGTGATCAAGGGCATCTCCGAGCAGACCAACCTGCTCGCCCTCAACGCCGCCATCGAGGCCGCCCGCGCCGGCGAGGCGGGCCGCGGTTTCGCCGTGGTCGCCGACGAGGTGCGCAGCCTCGCCCACCGCGCCCAGGATTCCGCGCAGCAGATCCAGCAGATGATCGAGGAACTGCAGGTCGGCGCCCGCGAGGCGGTGGCGACCATGACCGAGAGCCAACGCTACAGCCTGGAAAGCGTGGAGATTGCCAACCGTGCCGGCCAGCGCCTGGGCGTGGTCACCGGGCGGATCGGCGAGATCGACGCAATGAACCAGTCGGTCGCCACAGCCACCGAGGAACAGACCGCGGTGGTGGAGTCGCTGAACATCGATATCAACGAGATCAACACGCTGAACCAGGAAGGTGTGGAAAACCTCCAGGCCACCCTGCGCGCCTGCGCCGACCTGGAAAACCAGTCCGGCCGTTTGCGGCAGTTGGTGGATAGTTTCCGCATCTGAGAAATGGCGGGTTTCACCCGCCCTACGCGGCTTCGTAGGTTGGCGCTGAGCCTGCGAAGCCCAACGGTGCCAACTCCCACCCGATGTTGGGCTTCACTGCGTTCAGCGCCAACCTACGTGAGCCAACGGTGCCAACGCACGACCGATGTTGGGCTTCGCTCAAGTCGTAGGATGGGTTGAGCGAAGCGATACCCATGAGCCAAGGGTGAAAGCCCATCGATGGGTATCGCAGGCTCAACCCATCCTACTCGTCAACCCAACCTGCGGCGCTGCCGTTACCGGCGCTTGCCGCCCAATAGCGCCCCCATCAACCCGCGCACCAGTTGCCGGCCAATCTGGTTGGCGGCCTGGCGGACCATGGTCTTGGCGGTCTGGCTGGCCAGCGTTCCGAGCAGATCGCCGGCGATGCCGCCAAAGTCCGTCTCTTTCGCCGCCTTGCCGCCGTTGGGTGCCATTTTCTGGTCGGTGCGGCCGTTGAGCAGTTCGTAGGCCGATTCGCGGTCGATCGGCTGGTCGTAGCGGCCGGCCATCGGCGAGCGGCGGACCAGTTCGGCGCGTTCGGCATCGCCCAGCGGGCCGATACGCGACTGCGGCGGTGCGATCAGCACGCGCTGGACCATCGCCGGCGTACCCTTCTCTTCCAGCGTGCCGACCAGCGCCTCGCCGATGCCCAGTTCGGTGAGCACCTTGAGGGTGTCGAACGCGGGGTTCGGGCGGAAACCGTCGGCCACCGCACGCAGGGATTTCTGCTCCTTGGCGGTGAAGGCGCGCAGGCCGTGCTGGATGCGCAGGCCGAGCTGGGCCAGCACGTCGTCCGGCAGGTCGCCGGGCGACTGGGTGACGAAGTACACGCCGACACCTTTCGAGCGGATCAGCCGCACCACCTGCTCCAGGCGATCCTGCAGGGCCTTCGGCGTGCCGTTGAACAGCAGGTGCGCCTCGTCGAAGAACAGCGCCAGCACCGGTTTGTCGGCGTCGCCGCGCTCGGGCAACTGCTCGAACAGCTCGGCCAGCAGCCAGAGCAGGAAGGTCGCGTAGACCTTCGGCGCCTCGTGCACCAGCTTGCTGGCATCCAGCAGGTGGATGCGCCCGCGACCGTCCGGATCGGGGCGCAGGATGTCCTCCAGCTGCAGCGCCGGCTCGCCGAAGAACGCCTCGGCGCCCTGCTGTTCGAGCAGCGCCAGGCGTCGCAGCAGGGCCTGCGAGGAAGCGTTGGTGAACAGCGCGGAATCCTGGCCGAGTACCTGGGGGTTTTCCTTGAGGTGGTTGAGCAGCGCCTTCAGGTCCTTCAGATCGAGCAGCAGCAGGCCTTCGCGGTCAGCCACCTGGAAGGCGGCGAACAGCGCGGCCTGCTGGCTGTCGGTCAGCTCCAGCAGGTTGGCCAGCAGCAGCGGCCCCATCTCGGAGAGCGTGGTGCGCAGCGGGTGGCCGGTCTTGCCGGCGACGTCCCACAGGCTGACCGGATAGGCCTTCGGCTGGTGGTTCAGCCAGGGCATGCCGGCGATCCGCTCGGCTACCTTGCCCTGCGGATTGCCCTGGGCGGCGATGCCGCATAGGTCGCCCTTGATGTCGGCGGCGAACACCGCGACGCCGGCATCGCTGAAAGATTCGGCCAGATGCTGCAGCGTCACGGTCTTGCCGGTACCGGTGGCGCCGGCGATCAGCCCGTGGCGGTTGGCCAGTTTCCAGGCCTGGCAGACCGGCTGGCCATCCGGACCCGCGCCAATGATGAGTTCGTTCATTCCATACATCCTTGAGTCAGAAAGCGCGATGACGGACGCGCCGCCGATCCATCAAGATTGATCCCTCCACCGCCGCGGCGCAAACCGGGCGCTGCAGAAATCGCCTTCAGGTCACCTTGAACACGTGCTTGAGGTAGCGCAGGAAGTTCTCGTCGTTGCACTGGGTCTTGCCCGGCGCGTCGGAGATCTTCGCCACCGGATGGCCATTGCAGGCGGTCATCTTCAGCACGATGTTCATCGGCTCGACGCCGGGGATATCGCAGGTGAAATGGGTGCCGATGCCGAAGCTGACGTCGATCCGCCCGCGGGTGGCGCGGTAGATGGCCAGGGCCCTGGGCAGGTCGAGGCCGTCGGAGAACACCAGGGTCTTGGTCAGCGGGTCGATGCCCAGCCGCTCGTAGTGGGCGATGGCCTTCTCCGCCCAGACCAGCGGGTCGCCGGAATCGTGGCGCAGGCCGTCGAAGAGCTTGGCGAAGTACAGGTCGAAGTCGGTGAGGAAGGCATCCATGGTGATGCAGTCGGTCAGGGCGATGCCGAGTTGGCCGCGATACTCGCGTACCCAGCAGTCCAGCGCGGCAATCTGGCTGTCGATCAGCCGCGGGCCGAGCTGCTGGTGCGCCATCAGCCATTCGTGGGCCATGGTGCCCAGCGGCTTGACCTGCAGCGTGCGCGCCAGGTGGACATTGCTGGTGCCGACGAACTGGCCGGGGAAGTCGTTCTTCAGCCCGGCCACCACGGTTTCCTGCACCGGATAGGAGAAGCGCCGGCGGGTGCCGAAATCGGCCATCTTGAAGCCGTCCAGTTCCCCCGCGCTGGCCTCACGGCGCAGCCAGTCGAACTTCTCCTGCAGCCTCTCGCGCACCGCGTCCAGGCTCACCTGTGGATAACGCTGGCGGTTGCGTATCTCGCTGATGGTCGCCAGCAGCGGCACCTCGAAGAGGATCACATGCAGCCACGGCCCCTTCAGGCGCAGATACAGCTCACCGTTGTGGATGCCGGTCTGCACGTAGTCCGGATTGAAGCGAAACAGCCGCAGGAAGCGGATGAAGTCGGCAGTGAAGAACGGAATCCGCTGGAGGAAATCCAGTTCCTCCTGGCTGTAGGCCAGACCGGCGAGCACCTCGACCTGCTCGCGGATCTGCTCCAGGTACGCGCGCAGATCCTCGCGGTTGCGGCAGCGGAACTCCCACTCCACCTCGGCATTGGGGTAGTTGTGCAGCACCGCCTGCATCATGCTCAGCTTGTAGAAGTCGGTATCCAGCAGGTTCTGCACGATTCGCTGGGAGAATGCGCTGTCCGCCATGCTCGTCTCGTCCGGGTCAACAAGGCTTCAGTCTATGGGATCGCAGTGGGTTGCGATGGCGAATGGTCAATAAAAGAGATTCCTCCCTGCGACTGGCGCACACCGTGGTGCAGGAGCGCCCCATGGGCGCGAATCGCGGGCATGGCCCGCTTACGGGCCGCAATGCCCACCGTAGGTTGGCGCTGAGCAACGCGAAGCCCAACATCGCCATCGTTGGGCTTCACTGCGTTCAGCACCAACCTACGCGAGCCCTGGCTCGGCGATCAGCCATGAAAAACCCCGCCGAAGCGGGGTTTTTCTCCAGTGACGCGGACTCAACGCCATTGCGCGCCGGTGCCCTGCGACAGGCCGAACATCAGCAGCAGCAGGTTGCTGTCCGGCTGCGCCCTTTGATCGGTCTGAACCCGGGCCGGGGCGTGTGGGGTGGCCGCTCCCTGGCCGGTTTTGATCACCGAAAGCGAAGGCTCCTGCCAGGCCGCGGCGGCAAGCGTCGCGACGCCCAGCGCTGCAACGAGCAGTAAACCTCGCGTTATTTCTAGTTTCATGTGCGCAACCCTTTGATGGCGCTGCCAAACGCCGTTTCATAACCGTAGACGAACGCCCTCCATTGCGCTTCCGTCCACGACGAACGGCGCCGCGCCTGCTGCAGGTCGTGCCGGGCCGCTTGCTGGATGCTGAACCGGCGGCGGGCCTTTTCCAGGTCGATCAGCGCTACGTCGATCTTCTCGCCTTCCACGCGCACGAACATGTGTTTGGGATACAGACAGCCATGCTGCCAGTGGCCGGCATTCAGCCTGGCCACGGCGGCACCAAGCTGTTGCAGGATGCGCTGGTGCAGCGCCTCGCCCCAGCGATCCTGGTCGCCGCGGGCGTAGCACTCTTCCAGGCTGGAATAGCCATCCAGCGATTCGGTGATCAGCAGGGCCTGCCATTCGCCGTCGACCTTGCGACAGCCGGCGTAGACCACCGTGGGTACGTTGACCCCCAGCGCGCGGATCGCCTTCAGCGCGTCGCGCTCGCGGATCGCCGTGGGGTAGCCGAACGGATGCCGCCAATCCCGGCAGACGTGGCCGACCTGCTGCTTGCGATAGAGCAGGCGGCCGTCGTCGGTCAGCACGCGCTGCACGCCGCTTTCGCCGCCACGCCGCCGATTCGGTTCCTCCACCCATTTGCCGGGAAGCTGCAGCCAGCGATCGATGGCGTTTTCACCGGAAATTTGCTGCAGAGATGCCAGATCAGCGAACATCCATTACTCCTTGCGCAGAATGTAAACCCGCCACATATGCAGCAGCGGGCAGAAATCGATATGGTCCTGCACGACGAACCCCGCCTGGCGGAATTCGGCCTCGATGGTGCGAGCCGGGGTCACGAAGCGGTTCTGGTAGCCGCGCCGTTCGCGCTTCGCCTCCAACTGCTTGCGTTTCCATGACTTCAGATTGCCATCGACCCACAGGGAAAGCACCACGCTATCCCGGGTTACCCGATGGAACTCGCGCAGCATGGTCATGCGGTCTTCCGACTTGCCGATGTGGTGCATCAGGCGCATGGAGAAGATGCTGTCGACCGAGTTGTCCGACAGATCGATGGCGAATGCCGAAGTCTGCAGGGGACGTACCCGCTTCACCACCTCCGCCGGCTGGTGGGCGCAGGCGACGGCGAGCATGTCGGCGGAATTGTCCGCCCCGATGATCACGCGGTTTTCCATCTCGGCCAGCATCGGCCAGAAGCGCCCGGCGCCACACGGCAGGTCCAGCACCAGGTTCGGCTGGCCAGCGAGTTTCAATGCCTTGCGGGCGATCTGGACATCGCGCTCGTGGGAAAGTTTCCGCCAGAAGCCAGCCTGATGCTTGTGCAGGTACTGTTCGGAGTGGCTCCGGTCGTATTTGCGGGAGAAATCGAGGTCTACGGCTTTGCTGGGCATTTGTGGGAGGTCCTGTTCAAATTTCGAACAGAACCTACCTTCACACTCGTCATCCAGATGTCAGACAAATGTGAAGAAAGCGTCAAACCGCGGGAAGCCGCACCTCGAAGCGGCAACCATGCGGTTCGACCGGATGCAGCGAAACCTCCCAGCCTTCCGACGTGCAGATCCGCTTGACCAGCGAAAGCCCCAGGCCAAGGCCCTCGCCACGGGCGGAGTGGCCACGGACGAAGGGCTGGAACACGCTTTCGCGCTGCTCCTCGGGAATGCCTTCGCCGGTATCCTCGACGACGAATCCACTGGTGGAAAGTTGTAAGCGGATGCTGCCGGCCTCCGTGTAATGCACGGCGTTGCGCAGCAGGTTGCTCATCACGGAACGCAGGAATGGCGCATTGAACTGCCCTTCCGGCGCCTGCTCCGCCCGATAGTCGAACCGCAGGCCTTTCGCCTCGATCGGTCCGCGCCACTGCTCAGCCATTTCCTCGGCGATCTGCCGCAGCTCCGCGCGCGGGGCCATGGCGAGGTCCTCGCGATTGGTCCGCGCCAGCAGCAGGAAGGTCTGCACCAGACCGCGCATTTCCTCGCAGGCCGCGGTCATCCGCTGCAACTGGGCGCGCGACTTGGGCCCCAGTGACGGCTCCACGGCCAGCAACTCGCAGCTACTGGCGATCACCATCAGCGGCGTACGCAGTTCATGGCTGACGTCGCTGGTGAACAGCTTCTCGCGATTCAGCACCTCCTGCAGCCGCCCCATGGCGTAGTCGAAGGCGGCCGCCAGTTCGCCGACCTCGTCGTTGGCATAGTCCGGCGCCATCGGCGGCGCCAGCTCCAGCAACTGGTCGCGATGGCGTACCTGCCGCGCCAGGCGGGCGACCGGCTCCATCACCTTGCGCGACAGCATCCAGCCGAGCACCCCGGCGAGGATCAGGCTCAGCACGTAGCAACTGACCACGGCGGCGTACAGCACCTGCTCGCGCGCCTCGAAATCGCTCTGGTCCTGCAGCAGGACGAAGCGCCGGCCGTTGCGGTCGCGCACCAGCGCGTGGAACGACAGTGCGCCGTCGAAGACCTCGTGGAAACCTTCGTCGAGCCGGTAGAAGGCCGGCGGCATGGCGTAGACACCGGGGCCGTCGCTGACATAGAAGCGCATGCCGGGGTCCAGCCGCGGCCGCCGGCGGTTGCGCAGGTCGTCATTGATGATGCGCTCCAGCTCGCCGCCGAGATCGCGGGAGATCAGGCGTTCCTCGACCACGTGCACCACGCCGACGATGCCCACGGAGAATAGCCCGCCCACGGCGGCGGTCATCAGGATGAAGGCGAAGACGATCCGGCGGGAAAGGCTCTGCTTATATTCCATGCGTCTCGTCCGCCAGGCGGTAACCGACGCCATGCACTGTGTGCAGGAGCGGCGTGGCGAACGGCTTGTCGATCACCTGGCGGAGCTGGTGGACATGGCTGCGCAGGCTGTCGCTGTCCGGGCAGTCGTCGCCCCAGACGGCCTCTTCGAGGACATCACGGCGCACCACGTGCGGGCTTTTCTGCATCAGCACGGCGAGCAGCTTGAGGGCGATGGGGTTGAGCTTGAGCGGCTTGCTGGCGCGGGTCACTTCCAGGGTGTCGAGGTCGTAGCGCAGATCGGCCACCTGCAGCTCACGCCGCCCGCCGCCCTGGGTGCGACGGAGGATCGCCTCGATGCGTGCGGCCAGTTCGGACAGGGCGAAGGGCTTGAGCAGGTAGTCGTCGGCGCCGGAGCGGAAGCCCTGCAGGCGGTCGTCCAACTGGTCGCGGGCGGTGAGCATGATCACCGGGGTATCGCGCCGGGCATCCTCGCGCAGCCGCCGGCACAGGGTGAAGCCGTCCAGCGCGGGCAGCATCACGTCGAGGACGATCAGGTCGAAGTGTTCGGTCGCCGCCAGGTGCAGGCCGGTCAGGCCATCCTGGGCGCAGTCCACGGTGTAGCCCTTCATCCCCAGGTAGTCGGCCATGTTGGCCAGGATGTCCCGATTGTCTTCAACCAACAGAATGCGCATACGACTTTCCTCCGCAATTCCCTAGCGTAGCGTCCCCGCGCCCCGGTTGGGCGTCCTTGACGCTTTCTTCACATTCGATTCACCGCACGGCGACAGCGGCGGGAGCAGGCTGGCGCAATTCTGCACGCCGATCCATGTGAATGCCCATGCCTTCAACACGCGCCTTTCTGCCTTCTCGCCCGCTCAACTATGGGTGGGCGCTCGCCCTTCCACTCGGCCTGATGGCGCTGCTGCTGATCGTCGAGCCGGTCAGCCTCGATCTTGCGCTGGCGAACTGGATGTACCAGCCGGGTAGCGGCTTCATCGGCAGGCACAGCTGGTTCCTGGAAAACGTCCTGCATGACCGCGCCAAGCAGTTGATCATACTGCTTGGCGTGCTGGCCCTGGCTGCCAGCCTTGCCGGGGTGATCCACAAGCCCTGGCGGCATCTCAGCCGCCCGCTGGGTTATCTCGTGCTGTCGATGGGGATCGCCGCCAGCGTGGTGACGCCGCTCAAGGTGCTGACGGCGGTGCAGTGCCCGTGGGACCTGGCTCAGTTCGGCGGCAAGGAGACCTACAGTTCGCTGCTCAGTCCACGCCCGCCCACCGATCACCCGGGACGCTGCTGGCCGGGCGGCCATGCCTCCTCGGGGTTCGTCCTGTTCGCCCTGTACTTCGCCCTGCGCGACCGCAAGCCGAAACTGGCGCGCCAGGCCTTCTGGCTGGCCTTCGGCCTCGGCTGCCTGTTCTCGCTGTCGCGCATGGCGCAGGGGGCGCACTTCCTCTCGCACAATGTCTGGACGGCGCTGCTCGACTGGGTAATCTGCCTGGGGCTGTATGCGTTGCTGCTGTATCGCCCCGCGTCAGCCGGCGAACGGACGGTCATCCGGACGTGGAAAGCTGCCGACTGAGAAGGCGCCGCTGTCAGTCGCCGAGCACGCCGAATTCGATCGGCGTCTTCATGTAGAACAGCTTCACCCCCACGGCACGCAGCTTTTCGAAGAGCCGGTCGGCCTCTTCCGCCGTCACCGCCATCAGCACCTCCTGCGGCTGGTCGGTCAGCTCGAAGAAATGCGCGGCATGGATTCGCCCGGTCTTGCCGAAACCTTCGCTGGCCGATACCAGGGTGGCGCCGCGAATGCCCTGGCGGCGGGCCTCTTCGAGCAGCCATTGCGCCAGCGGCAGGCCATCGTGACGGCGGTCCTGCTGGGTGAGGAAGGTCAGTTGAAACCCGTTCATGGCTACCTCCCGACAGCTACCTGCTCATCATCCACTGGACCGAGAACAGGCCCAGCAGCGTCATGGCCAGCGACCCGGCCACATGGGTGGCGATGGCGCCCATTGCCCAGACCAGCCGGCCCTGCTGCAGCAGGGTCACCACCTCGGCGGAAAAGGTGGAGAAGGTGGTGAGGCCGCCGCAGAAGCCGGTGATGATCAGCAGCCGCCATTCTGGCGCGATCCCCGGAGTATTGGCGAAAAAGGCGATGGCCGCGCCGATGATGTAGCCGCCGACCAGATTGGCGACCAGGGTTCCGGGCGGAACCGACGGCAGCAGCGTATTCAGCTTGAGACCGAGCACCCAGCGCAGCAACGCACCGAGCGCGGCGCCGAGGGCAATGGCGAGAATGGATTTCCACATGTTTTCCTGTCCTTGCGAGCGGAGAGTTCCGGACAGGCTGCAGGCGAGCGCCTACGCGCCTTTCCAGGTCAATGCGTAGGCATCATCAGCCACGAGGGGCGGTTGAAGGAGGAATGCCATCTCCTGTGCGGCATGTTGGCATAAACAGCCGCCCACGAAAAAGCCCCGCGCAAGGCGGGACCTCCTCTTTCGTAGGTTGGCGCTGAGCACAGCGAAGCCCAACATCAGCACGCGCCGGGGAAAATCGTTGGGCTTCGTACCTCAGCCCAACCTACGGAGAAACGAAAAAGCCCCGCACTAAGGCGGGGCTCTTTCTACAGCAGGTGCCGGGAGGCTGATTACATCATGCCGCCCATGCCACCCATGCCGCCCATGTCCGGCATGGACGGGCCGGCTTTGTCGTCGACCACTTCGGCAACCATGGCTTCGGTGGTGACCATCAGGCCGCCGATCGAGGCTGCAGCTTGCAGAGCCGAACGGGTGACCTTGGCCGGATCGAGGATACCCATCTCGATCATGTCGCCGTACACGCCGGTAGCAGCGTTGTAGCCGAAGTTGCCGGAACCTTGCTTGACCTTGTCGACTACCACGCTCGGCTCGTCACCGGCGTTGGCGACGATCTGGCGCAGCGGAGCTTCGACAGCGCGACGCAGCAGGGCGATACCGACGTTCTGGTCTTCGTTGTCGCCTTGCAGGCCTTCGATGGCCAGCAGAGCGCGCACCAGGGCCACGCCACCGCCAGGAACCACGCCTTCTTCCACCGCAGCACGGGTAGCGTGCAGGGCGTCTTCAACGCGGGCTTTCTTCTCTTTCATCTCGACTTCGGTGGCAGCGCCAACCTTGATCACGGCAACACCGCCAGCCAGCTTGGCCAGACGCTCTTGCAGCTTCTCGCGGTCGTAGTCGGAGGAAGTCTCTTCGACCTGCTTGCGGATCTGCAGGACGCGAGCTTCGATGTCGGCTTGCGCGCCGGCGCCATCGATGATGGTGGTGTTTTCCTTGCTCAGCACGACGCGCTTGGCGTTACCCAGGTGCTCCAGGGTGGCGCCTTCCAGGCTCAGACCGACTTCTTCGGAGATGACGGTACCGCCGGTCAGGATGGCGATGTCCTGCAGCATGGCCTTGCGACGGTCGCCGAAGCCCGGAGCCTTGACGGCTGCGACCTTGACGATGCCACGCATGTTGTTGACGACCAGGGTAGCCAGGGCTTCGCCTTCGACGTCTTCAGCAACGATCAGCAGCGGACGGCCGGCCTTGGCGACAGCTTCCAGCACCGGCAGCATTTCGCGGATGTTGGAGATTTTCTTGTCGACCAGCAGCAGCAGCGGGCCTTCCAGCTCGGCAACCATGGTGTCCGGCTTGTTCACGAAGTAGGGCGACAGGTAGCCACGGTCGAACTGCATGCCTTCCACGACGGACAGTTCGTTTTCCAGGCCCGAGCCTTCTTCGACGGTGATCACGCCTTCTTTACCGACTTTGTCCATGGCTTCGGCGATGATTTCACCGATGGACTCGTCGGAGTTGGCGGAGATGGTGCCGACCTGGGCGATGGCCTTGGTGTCGGTGCACGGCTTGGCCAGGTCTTTCAGCTGGGCGACGATGGCGATGGTGGCCTTGTCGATGCCGCGCTTCAGGTCCATCGGGTTCATGCCGGCGGCAACGGCCTTCAGGCCTTCGTTGACGATGGCCTGGGCCAGGACGGTAGCGGTGGTGGTGCCGTCACCGGCAGCGTCGTTGGCCTTGGAGGCAACGTCTTTCACCAGTTGGGCGCCCATGTTCTCGAACTTGTCTTTCAGTTCGATTTCCTTGGCAACGGAAACGCCATCCTTGGTGATGGTCGGAGCGCCGAAGGACTTGTCCAGAACCACGTTACGACCTTTCGGGCCGAGGGTGGCCTTGACGGCGTCGGCGAGCACGTTCACGCCGACCAGCATTTTCTTGCGAGCGGAATCGCCGAATTTGACTTCTTTGGCAGCCATGTTCTCTTTCCTCTAATTCGTATGCGGTGAAAACGGGAATGGGCGGACGGATCAGTCTTCCAGAACGGCGAGAATCTCGGACTCGCCCATCACCAGCAGTTCTTCGCCATCGACTTTGATTGCGTTGCTGCCGGAGTACGGACCGAACACCACCTTGTCACCCACTTTCACTGCCAGAGCGCGCACTTCGCCGTTGTCCAGCACACGGCCGGTGCCTACAGCTACCACTTCACCGCGGTTCGGCTTCTCGGCGGCAGAACCCGGCAGCACGATGCCGCCTGCGGTCTTGGTTTCTTCCTCGCTGCGACGGATGACGACGCGATCATGCAGAGGACGAAGCTTCATAGTCGTAACTCTCCCAAACAGTGGTTTCCAACGGCCGGATCAGGTGTCCGGCAAGTTTTTTAAGGCCAGCATGGCCGGCTAGCGACCCGACGGGCGAATCGCATAAGACAGCCTGTCCGTTCGACAGGGACCTTGCGGTGACTGCTACATGAGGTCGCAGGTGGATGTTTCAAGGGCAGCACCGAAAAATTTTTCAGCGCAGACGATCGTTGTCGCGGCGCTGGTACTCGCCTTCGATCACGTTCGGGCGCTGAGGCCCGGCGGCATCGCGTGCCTGCGGATCGTCGGCGAAGGCGCGCTGGCGCAGTGCCTGCTCCTGCATGCGCTGACGGACGCGCTTGAGCAGCAGGCGGCGGGTGAACGGAATGAGGCAGAACAGGCCGAGGATGTCGCTGATGAAGCCCGGCAGCATCAGCAGGCCGCCACCGATCGCGATCAGCAGGCCTTCGAGCATCTCCTGCTCGGGCAGCTCGCCGCGAGCCAGGCGCTCGCGGGCACGCAGGGCAGTCGCCAGGCCGGCCACACGCAGCAGGGCGGCACCGACGAAGGCGCTGGCGATGATCAGGAACAGGGTCCAGCCGACGCCGATGACACTGCCGACCTTGATCAGGACGGCCAGTTCGACCAGCGGGAACAACAACAGGGAAAACAGGGAAACGCGCATTGATAGATCCTAAGCGGGCGGCGGCCCGAATACTAACAACGTGGAGCCGCCGCCCCCGATTTCAAGCCTGGATGACTTCCGTACCCGGCCAGGCCTCCGCACGCGCCAGTTGCACCAGCGCCTGGCGAACCGCGCCAGGATTGCCGCACGGCGCGGGGAACGGCAGCCAGTGCAGGGTCTGGCCGAGGCGCAGGTGGAAACCTTCTGTATCAATCCCCACCAGTTCCGCCGGCTCCCCGCCGGGCAGTTCGGCCAGTTCCACGTAGTGGGCAATGGCATTGGCGTGGTCGCTGTTCATGTGCTCGACCATGCTCGTCTCGGCCTCGCCGACGAACGGATTGGCCAGCGGCACGCTGTCGGCGGCGATCCAGTGGATATCGCCGAAACCGCCGATGAAACGCCACTGCACCGGCTCCAACACCCAGAAATCGAAGTCATGGACCCGGTGGAAGTCCTTCGAGCTGGGGAAATAGCGGTAGTAGCGCTGCGCCGCGGCTTCGATGGCGCCCGCATCGGTGATCTGCCGGGCCTCGGCCAGCAGGGTCAGGCGACCGGCGGCCTGGATGTCGTCGGCATTGCGCTCGCCGACCAGCATCGAACACTTCGGGTCGTCCTGCAGGTTGCGGGTGTGCTGGGCGATCCGGCTGATCAGGATCAGCGGCCGCCCGGCTTCGTCCAGGCAGTAGGGCACCACGGAGCCGAAGGGGTATCCCGCCCACTTCTTCGACTGGGTGGAGAGCACCGAACGGTATTCCTTGAGCAGCAATTCTCGGGCATGCTTGGCGGCTTTGACACTCACCGTAAGACTCCTCGCAAAGAAGCCGTCACGAACGGACGGGTAGATAAAGAAGAATAGTTTTTGCAGCTGCCGGCGAGGCTCCACCAGAAACTGCTTTTAGGGGTTTACAACATGCAACTGAAAGACAAGGTCATCATCATCACCGGCGGTGGCCAGGGTCTCGGCCGCGCGATGGGCGAGTACCTGGCAGCCAAGGGTGCGAAACTGGCTCTGGTCGACCTCAACCGTGAAAGACTGGACGAAGCGGTGACTGCTTGCAAGGCCGCCGGCGGCGACGCCCGTGCCTATATCTGCAACGTGGCCAACGAAGAGCAGGTAGTGCACATGGTCGAGCAGGTCGCCGGCGATTTCGGTGCGATCCACGGCCTGGTGAACAACGCCGGCATCATCCGCGACGGCCTGACCATCAAGGTCAAGGACGGCGAGATGAGCAAGATGTCGCTGGCCCAGTGGCAATCGGTGATCGACGTCAACCTGACCGGTGTGTTCCTCTGCACCCGTGAAGTGGCGGCGAAAATGATCGAGCAGAAAAGCCAGGGCGCGATCATCAACATTTCCTCGGTTTCCCGCGCGGGCAACCTGGGGCAGGCCAACTACTCCGCGGCCAAGGCCGGCGTCGCCGCCGACACCGTGGTGTGGGCGAAGGAACTGGCGCGCTACGGCATCCGTGTCGCCGGCGTGGCTCCGGGCTTCATCGCCACCGAGATCCTCGACGCCATGAAGCCGGAAGCCCTGGAGAAAATGACCTCCGGCATCCCGCTCAAGCGCCTCGGCCGCCCGGACGAGATCGCTCACTCGGTCGCCTACATCCTCGAGAACGACTACTACACCGGTCGTATCCTGGAGCTGGACGGCGGTCTGCGTCTGTAATAGACGTCGACAGCGAAGCGAGAGCCCCGTGAGAACGGGGCTTTTTCTTTTCTAGCGCAGTTACCAGCCGACGCCAAGGCCGAAGGTATAGCGGCGCTGGTCTACGTCGCCCTCGCTGCTGCCGACCTTGTCCCACTCCGCCTTCAGGCTCAGCGAAGCCCACGACGTCAGCTTGTAGCGGATGCCCGCCTCGCTCTCCAGAGCGTAATCGACCACCGAGTCCAGCGGCTTGCCCACCTCGCCGTTGGTGAACAGCTCGAACTGCTTGGCCAGCAGGTAGCGGTTGTAGTCCCACTTCAGGCTGGTGGAGTAGAAGTGCTCCTTGCCGGCCTCGCGGAATTCGTAGTCGTTGCGGTTGACCAGGGTGGCGATGGAGAACGCGCCCAGTTCGTTGTCCCAGAACTGGTAGCCCGGGCCGGTACCGATGGAGCGCTGTTTCTCCAGGTCCTCGATCATGTCGCGCGTGTATTCGCCCCTGCCCTGCCAGAACCAGTGCTCGTCGAGGAAGCGGTCCAGGGCGTACTCGCCGGAGTAGTTGTCGGTGCCGACCACGTCGTCCTTCTTCTCGCGGTTGTACTCGCCCTTCAGGTTGTGCCGCCAGCGGCCGTGGCGGGCGTTGGTCTTCAGGTCGACGTCGTAGTCCTCGACATCGTTCTCGGCGTGCTTGCGTTCGAGGGAGAAGTCGATGTTGCCGTTCCACACCCAGTCCTCGACGAGCGGCTTGGGTGGCATCATCTGCTCGATGCTGGTCATCTCGACCGTCTGTTCGGCGCCGTTGACCAGGGTCACCTTGCCCTGCTCCGCGGGTTTCAGGCCCTGGGAGTGTTCGCCGGTGGCGGCGTCGTGCTTGACCAGCAGGTTCTGGTCGGTTTCCAGGGTGGCGATCTTGTCCCACTTGAGGGCGATATCCCCGCCATAGTCGGTGCTCAGCAGCAGCTTGCCGCCGTCGTAGAGCTTGATCTTGCCGGTCAGGCGGTCACCATTCTTCAGCCAGACGGTATCGGCGAGGGTGGAGAGCGGGAACGAGACGAGGATGAGACAGAACAGTTTTCGCAACAACATGAGCAGGATTCATCTGGGTCCATGTGAAAACGGGCCGGGCATTATCCGGAAAGCCGACGCCAGAGCAAGGACTGACCGGCTTCCTTCCAGGGAGTTCAGCCAGACGGATGAATGGCCCGCACGAACCATCCGTCGCCCCAAGGATCGCCGGACGGTGCCGGCGGTCCAATGCCGGCGCCGCCGGCAAACAGGCTACAAAGGAATGAAGGACATCAGCGGAGACCGTCCATGAGCAGTTCCGGCACCCCCCACAACCCCCTGGAAAGCCAGCAGGCGCGCCGCGAGGCGGTGTTCCTGGTGCTCGCCGAGATTCCCGAGGGGCGGGTGATCAGCTATGGCGAACTGGCCCGTCTCGCCGGCCTGGGGCGCGGGGCGCGGCTGGTCGGACGCATCCTCAGCCAGTTGCCGGAGGGCACCCGCCTGCCCTGGCACCGGGTGATCGCCGCCGGCGGGCGCATCAGCCTGCCCGCCGGCAGCCCTTCCGGGCACGAACAGCGTGCCCGGCTGCGTGCCGAGGGGGTCAGAATCCATAATGATCGTGTGGACGTACGTCGACACGGCTGGCTTCGACAGGAGCAGTCCGAGTAGAGTGCGCGGTAATTTTTTCTTGCTGGAAGTAACTGCATGAAACAGCAATCCTGGCGAGAGGCGCTGATCGCCTTCAAGTCTCCCGCCAGTCTGGCGCTTCTCCTGTTGGGCTTCGCCGCCGGCCTGCCGACCATGCTGGTGTTCAACACCCTCTCGGTCTGGCTGCGGGAAGCAGGCGTGGCGCGGGAAACCATCGGTTTCGCCAGCTGGGTGGGTCTGGTCTACGCCTTCAAGTGGGTGTGGTCGCCGATGCTCGACCAGTGGCGCCTGCCCTACATCGGCAAGCTCGGCCGGCGCCGCTCCTGGCTGGTGTTCTCGCAGTCGCTGATCGGCCTCGGCCTGCTCGGCATGGCGCTGTGCAATCCGCAGGCGCATCTGCCGGTGCTGATCGGCCTGGCCCTGGTGGTGGCCTTCGCTTCCGCCACCCAGGACATCGCCATCGATGCCTATCGCCTGGAAATCGCCGAGAACAAGCGCCAGGCCGTCCTCGCCGCCTGCTACATGACCGGCTACCGGATTTCCCTGTTGCTGGCCAGCGCCGGTGCGCTGTTCCTCGCCGAATGGCTGGGCTCCAGCAACCTGCACTACAGCCAGACCGCCTGGGGCCTGACCTACGCGCTGTTCGCCCTGCTCGTGCTGCCCGGCCTGATCACCAGCCTGCTGATCCGCGAGCCGGAAGTGAACGTGCAGCCGCAGGCCGGCAGCTCGGCCTTCGCCTTCAACCACCAGGTGCTGTCCGTGCTGCAACTGCTGGTGCTGCTGATCTCGGTGCCGGCGATGATCACCGCGCTGATGGACACTGCCTGGCCGCGCGCCGCGCTGTACGCGATATTCATCGGCCTGTGCATGACACCCCACGGCCGCCGGCAGATCCGCCCGGTGCGCGAGCTGCTGTCCAAAGTGCGCCGCCCGCTGCTGCTGGCCGTGCACGGCAAGGGTCTGCCGCAGTTCGACTTCGTCCACCAGTCGGTGTCGGTGATCGTGCTGATCGTCCTGCTGGTCACCACCACGGCGATGGCCAACGCCTTCAGCGCGCACAAGTGGTGGCTGGGCAGCATGTACCTGCTGATCGCCCTGAGCTGCTTCTCCGCCCCCGGCCGCCTGCTGATGGCGCCGGTACTGACGCCCATCACCGAGTTCGTCCGCCGCTATCGCTGGCAGGCGCTGCTGCTGCTCGGGCTGATCTCCACCTATCGCCTGTCGGACACGGTGATGGGGGTGATGGCCAGCGTCTTCTACATCGACACCGGTTTCTCCAAGGACATCATCGCCAGCGTCAGCAAGCTGTTCGGCGTGGTCATGACGCTGATCGGCGCCGCCGCCGGCGGGCTGCTGATCGCCCGCTTCAGCATCCTGCCGATCCTGTTCCTCGGCGGTGCCGCCTCGGCGGCCACCAACGTGCTGTTCGCCATGCTGGCGCAGATGGGCACGATCACCGACCCGAACGTCCTCGGCCAGGATGTGTTCACCCTGCTGACACAGTTCGAGCCCCACGTCAGCATGTTCGTGCTGACCATCATGCTCGACAACTTCAGCGGTGGCCTGGCGGCGTCCGCCTTCGTCGCCTACCTGTCGAGCCTGACCAACCTGAAGTTCTCGGCGACCCAGTACGCCATGCTCAGCTCCACCATGCTGCTGCTGCCGCGCTTCGTCGGCGGCTACTCCGGCAGGATGGTGGAATCCATGGGCTACGAGCATTTCTTCCTGCTCACCGCGCTGCTGGGCGTGCCCACCCTGCTGCTGATCGTCTGGCTATGGCTAAGCAACCGCGGCGAGACCAACGGCGCCCCGGAAGAGACTCCGCAAGGCAGCGCCGAACGTAGCTGAACCGTGAAAACGCAAGGGCCGGCATAAGCCGGCCCTTGTTCCTTGCAGAAGCACTGAAGGCGTCACTCCTCCAGCAGCATCTCGCCCTTCACCACCTTCACTACCCGCTGCGGGAAGGGAATGCCGATGTCGTGCTTGCCCAGGGCGCCGCGGGCCTTCTCGTTGAACATGAACATCACGTCCCAGTAGTCCGCATTCTTCACCCAGACGCGCAACGACAGGGTGATGTTGCCCTCGCCCAGGGCGCTCACCACCGCCACCGGCGCCGGATCGCGCAGCACGCGCGGGTCCTGTGCCAGTTCCAGCAGCACCTTGCGGGCCAGTTGCAGGTCAGCCTTGTAGTCGACCCCGATGTCGAAGACCACCTTGCGCTGCGGCTCGCTCGAATAGTTGGTGATGGTGCCGTTGGACAGGCTGCCGTTGGGCACGATCACCCGCTTGTTGTCGCCGGTGCGCAGCACGGTGTGGAAGATCATGATCGAGTCAACGGTACCGGCCACGCCCTGCGCCTCGATCCAGTCGCCTACCTTGAACGGGCGGAACAGCAGGATCAGCACGCCGCCGGCGAAGTTCGACAGGCTGCCCTGCAGGGCCAGGCCGATGGCCAGGCCGGCGGCACCGATGGCCGCGACGAAGCTGGTGGTCTGGATGCCGATCATCGAGGCGACGCTGACGATCAGCAGGGCCTTCAGGATGATGTTCACCAGGCTGCCCATGAAGCCCTGCAGAGTCCTGTCCACATGCTGCACGGCGAGCAGCCGGCCGACCCGCTTGGTCACGGCGTTGATCAGCCACCAGCCAATCGCCAGGGTCAGGATGGCCAGCAGGATCTGCCCGCTGTAGGCCAGCACAATGGGTAACCAGGTCTCGGTAAGCTTTAGCATCTGGTCGTAGTTGAATTCCATGGGAACCCCCTTTTCTTCAGCATGAAACGCAACCGCCATGGCAGTGGCCATGGCGGCAGAATGACCACTCGATGCCATATGCGACGCCGAGTGGATGGTTAGGGTCTGTTGACGTTTCGTTCCGAACCGCGTTGCTGCGTCAAATGGCGCCAGGCTAGGCGCGGGACGCAGGGAATGGTCGTTCCCTTGCCAAGTCCCGCAACGACGCATGGCGCCATTTGCCGCGCAACCCGAAGGGACGGGCCTGTTTTTGCGCGGTGCCGCGTTGCTCGTCGTTCATTTGGAATGACCAAACCACTCTCCTCGCGCCTTGCCCCGCGCAAAAACAGGCTCCGTCGCGGTCGGAACGAAACGTCAACAGACCCTAAGGTTCCCCCTCAGTCGCGGAAATTGGTGAACTGCAGCGGCATGCCCAGCGATTCGCCGCGCAGCATGGCGATCGCTTCCTGCAGATCGTCGCGCTTCTTGCCGGTGACCCGTACCTGCTCGCCCTGGATGGCGGCCTGCACCTTCATCTTGCGGTCCTTGATCAGGCCGACGATCTTCTTCGCCAACTCCTTGTCGATGCCCTCGCGGAAGTTCACCTCCTGCTTGACCACCTTGCCGGACGGATAGGCGTCCTTGATCTCCATGCACTGGCTGTCGATCTTCCGCTTGATCAGGTTGCCGCGCAGGATGTCGAGCATCTGCTCAAGCATGAAATCGGCCTCGGCGGTGAGGGTGACCGACTTGTCCTTGGGCTCGAAGCTGCACTTGCCCTTCAGGTCGAAACGGCGGTCGAGCTCCTTGGCGGCGTTGTCGAGGGCGTTGGTCAATTCGTGCTTGTCCAGTTCGGACACCACGTCGAACGAAGGCATGTCATCTCTCCAGATGGGCGGCGCGACCGGGTTCACAGAAGGGAGCGCGCCTGGCTTGACGGTAAAAATGCGCGCTCATTATAACTGACCGTCACGCGTGCGCCCGGCAGAGGCGTACCACCTTGCCTGCGAGCCTCCAAATGCCTACCAACAACCTCAGCATCCTGGTGGTCGACGACGCCAAGTTCTCCAGCGCCATGATCGGGCGCACCCTGTCCCAGGCGGGATACCAGAACGTGCGTTTCGCCAGCAGCGCCAACGAGGCGTTGCAGAGCCTGGAGGAGCAGCCGGTCAGCGTGGTCCTGGCCGACTGGATGATGCCGGAGATGGACGGCCTGGAACTCACCTCGCGCATCCGCCAGCTCGACGAGCACGGCGACCACTACACCTACATCATCCTGCTCACCGGCAAGGAGGGCGACAAGGCGCTCGCCGAGGCCTTCGACCGTGGCGTGGACGACTTCATCAGCAAGTCCTCGATGAGCGAACAGCTGGTGCCCCGCGTGCTCGCCGCCGATCGCCTGTGCAACACCCTGCAGCGCCTGCTGGTGGAGAACCGCCTGCTCACCCACAACATCGCCCGCCTGGAGGAGCGCAACCTGGTCGATACTCCCACCGGCCTCGGCAACCTGCGCTACCTGCGGCAGAAGCTGGCGCACAGCCTGCGCCAGCTGGAATCCCGCGGCGGTGCATTGTGCTACCTGCTGATCGGCATTCCAGAGCTCGCCAGCCACGCCGTCCAGCATGGCGAAGCTATCAGCCATGAGTTGCTCCATAGCGTCGCCCGCCGCCTGCAGCAACTGGTGCGCCCGCTCGACGTACTGGCGCGCATCGACGACCGGCATTTCGCCCTCGTCGCCATGCTCGGCGACCTGCAGGAGTGTTCGCCGAGCAGCTTCCGCCGCCTGCATGACGGCCTCAACCTCAAGGCGTTCAAGACCAGCACGGGCTTCGTCACCCTCAAGGCCGGGATCGGCATGGTCGGCCTGGATACCCATGCGCTGCCGACCACCATCGACGACGTGCTCGAACAGGGCCGCACACTACTGCCCGAGTCCTACGCCAGTGGACGAATCAATGCCAGCCGCATGACGAGGATCTGTTGACGTTTCGTCGCGGCCGGAGCGAAACGTCAACAGACCCTGGCCTGCGCTAGACTTCGCCTATCCCAGCAATCCGGCAAAAAACCAACCCATGACCTGGTACATCCTCGGCGCCGGCAGCCTCGGCTGCCTGTGGGCCGCGCGCCTGGCGCGCGCCGGCCAGCCCGTGCGCCTGCTCCTGCGCGACCGCCAGCGGCTCGATGCCTATCGCGCCTGCGGCGGCATCAGCCTGATCGAAGACGGACAGGAAAGCCTCTATCCGATCCCGGCGGAAACCGCCGACCAGTCCGGCCAGATCCAGCGTCTGCTGCTGGCCTGCAAGGCCTACGACGCCGAGGCGGCCGCCGCCAGCGTGGCTGCGCGTCTGGCGCCGGGGGCGGAACTGATCCTGTTGCAGAACGGCCTCGGCAGCCAGCAGGCGGTGGCCAGCCATCTGCCCCGCGCGCGCTGCCTGTATGCCTCCAGCACCGAAGGCGCCTTCCGCGCCGCCGACTTCCGCGTGGTCTTCGCCGGCAAGGGTCAGACCTGGGTCGGCGACGAACAGCAGGGCGCGGCGCCGGGCTGGCTGGACGAGCTGAAGTCCGCCGGGATTCCCGTGGGCTGGAACGACGACATCCTCGAACGGTTGTGGCGCAAACTGGCGATGAACTGCGCAATCAACCCGCTGACCGTGCTGCACCAGTGCCGCAACGGCGAACTGGCCGGGCATGCGGACGAAGTCGCCGGCCTCTGCGACGAACTGGGCAAGTTGCTGCATGCTGGAGGTTATCCACAGGCGGCGGAGCAGCTGCATGGCGAAGTCCAGCACGTGATCGCGGCGACCGCGGCCAATTATTCGTCGATGTACCAGGACGTCGCCCAAAGCCGCCGCACCGAAATCGCCTACCTGCTCGGCCATGCCTGCGCCGAGGGCGACCGCCTCGGCCTGCCCCTGCCGCGCCTGCATGCCTTGCATCAACGCCTGCGCGAAAGCCTGCGGCAACGTGGATTGCCCGACGCCTGAGCGCGGGCTACCCTGCCCGCCTCATCGAATCCCATGGCTGCGCCTATGCTCTCGTTCATGAACCTGCGCCAGCGCCTGGAGAACCTGCCGGTCGGCCAGAAGATCCTGGCCGCCTTGCTGGTGCTGCTGGCCACCGTGCTGCTGGTGGCCAACCTGGCCTTCATCAGCGCCGCCTACTGGATTTCCCAGGACCGCGTGGCGCCGGAAGCCCTGCAGACCATCGGCCGGCTGATCGCCAACCCGGCGCTGAGCGAGCCCGCGCTCAGCTCGCCCGAGCAGGCCAACGCCCTCCTCGAACAGCTGCGCGACTACCAGCCCCTGCGCGCCGCCGCGCTGTACGACGCCAACGGCCGGCGGATCGCCCAGTTGCCCCGGGAAGGCTCGATGAGCCTGCCGGCCAGCCTGGAACGCCTGGAACGCTGGCGCCGCAGCGAGTACCGGCTCAATGCCCTGTTCGCCCTGCCGCAGACCAACGGCAGCAGCGGTTACCTGCTGCTGGTGGCCAGCAGCGAACTGCCCGGCGCCTTCTACACCGGCACGCTCACCGCCAGCCTGGCGATCCTCGCCACCAGCGTGCTGCTCTGGATGCTCATCGCCCAGCAGATCCGCCGCCTGATCACCCGGCCGATCCGCGATCTGGAAGAACTGTCGCGCCAGGTCACCCGCGAAGAGAACTACGCGCTGCGCGCCGAACTCGGCAACGCCGACGAGATCGGCCGCCTGTCCGATGCCTTCAACACCATGCTGACCCGCATCGAGGCCCGCGAACAGCAGCTCAAGCGCGCCCGCGACGATGCCCAGGAAGCGGTCGAACAGGCGCAGTCGCTGGCCGAGGAAACCCGCCGCTCGAACCGCAAGCTGGAACTGGAAGTCCAGGTCCGCAGCAAGATCGAGAAGAAGCTCACCGGCTTCCAGAACTACCTGAACAGCATCATCGACTCGATGCCCTCGGCGCTGATCGCGGTGGACGAGCAGTTCTACGTGACCCAGTGGAACCAGGAGGCCAGCCAGCTTTCCGGCACCAGCCTGGACGACGCGGTGAACCAGCCGGTATTCCTCGCCTTCCCCTCGCTCAAGCCGTTCCTGCCGCAGCTCACCCGCGCCGCCGAACAGCACCGGGTCGAGCGGGTGGAGCGCGTGACCTGGGCGCTGACCGACACGCCACGCCACTACTCCCTGACCTTCTACCCGCTGATGGGTGGAACCGGGCGTGGCGCGGTGATCCGCATCGACGACATCACCGAGCGCCTGGGCATGGAAGAAATGATGGTGCAGTCGGAGAAAATGCTCTCGGTAGGCGGCCTGGCCGCCGGCATGGCCCACGAGATCAACAACCCGCTGGGGGCGATCCTGCACAACGTGCAGAACATCCGCCGGCGCCTCTCCCCTGACCTGCCGAAGAACCAGGAAACCGCCGGGGAAGTCGGCATCGCCCTGGAAGATCTCAATCACTACCTGGAGAGCCGGGAAATCCCGAAACTGCTGGATGGCATCCAGTACGCCGGCTCACGGGCGGCGAAGATCGTCACCCACATGCTCTCCTTCAGCCGCCGCAGCAATCGGCAGATGACTGCCTGCGAACTGCCCGCCCTGCTGGAACAGGCGGTGGAGATCGCCGGCAACGATTTCGACCTGGTCGGAGGATTCGACTTCAAGTCGGTGCAGATCGTCCAGCAGTTCGACCCGCAACTCGGCCCGGTTCCGGTGATCGCCAACGAAGTCGAGCAGGTCATCCTCAATCTGCTGAAGAACGCCGCCCAGGCCATTCACCTGCGCGACGACGAGGAAGAAGGCGAACTGGGCCGGATCATCCTGCGTACGCGCCTGAACCCGCCGTGGGCGGAGATCCAGGTGGAGGACAACGGCTGCGGCATGCCGGAAAATGTCCGCAAGCGCATCTTCGAGCCGTTCTTCACCACCAAGGAAGTCGGCCAGGGCACCGGCCTCGGCCTGTCCGTCTCGTACTTCATCATCACCAACAATCACAAGGGGCAGATGGAGGTGCAGTCCGAACTCGGCCAGGGCACCTGCTTCACCCTGCGCCTGCCGCTCAGCAGCGAAGCCGGCAGCGCCACGCCAGCCCCATCCACGGCGCACCAGGACACGGAGCACTGAACCATGGGTTACCGCCTGTCGAAGATCTACACCCGCACCGGCGACGCCGGCGAAACCGGCCTGGCCGGCGGTCGCCGCGTGCCCAAGCATCATCCGCGCATCGAAGCCATCGGCAGCGTGGACGAACTGAACAGCCAGCTCGGCCTGTTGCTCGCCGAACTGCACGATGCACGCAGCGCCGCGCTGGATGAAGTGACCCGGGTGCTGACGCCGATCCAGCACCGCCTGTTCGACCTCGGCGGCGAACTGGCGATGCCGGAATACCGGGCCCTGAATGATGGCGAAGTGGAACGCCTGGAGAAGGCCATCGACGTCTGGAACGAGGAAGTCGGCCCGCTGGAGAACTTCATCCTCCCCGGAGGCTCCCGCCTGGTGGCCCAGACCCACGTCTGCCGCAGCCTGGCCCGCAACGCCGAACGCCGCTGCCAGCAACTCAACGCCGAGGAGCCGCTGGAAGGCTGCGGCCTGCGCTACCTGAACCGGCTATCCGACCTGCTGTTCGTCGCCGCCCGCGTCATCGCCCGCCGCCAGGGCGTCAAGGAAGTGCTCTGGCAAGCGGCGGAAAAACCCTGACGGTCTTCCGCAATTCGCGAGCAGCGCTCGCTCCTACAGGTAGATGAACCGCGTTCTTGTAGGAGCGAGCTCTGCTCGCGAACCCACCCCTCTACAACCAGATCGCGTCCCATAACGGGTAGTCGGATAGCCGTTCGACCAGTCCAGCCCGCAAGGGATTGGCCACTATGTAGCGCGCGACAGCCTGCACGTCTTCATCCCCACGCAAGCAATGGTCATGAAAACCAGCCTGCCAAACCGCTCCACTTCTCCCAAGCCGCTGATTGAGGGCCTTGGCGCTGCGGGACTTTACCCGCTGGAGCAGCCCAGACAGCTCCAACTCGCCCAACTCAAGAAGCCAATGCAAATGATCGGGCATCACCACCCAACAAAGTGTGCGGGCCAGACGGAGTTCTTCAACCTGATGCAACTCGTGCACCAGGATTCGCCCGAGGAAGAAATCATGGAATAACGCTTTCCGGCCCGCAGTCACGACGGTGATCGAATAGAGCCTGCCCGGCTCGGAACAGCGGCCATGGCGCAGATGGCCGCCATGATAGATAGGCATTCCTTGCCCTCCATTGTTCGCGAGCAGAGCTCGCTCCTACAGGTGGTTGGACCGCGTTCTTGTAGGAGCGAGCTCTGCTCGCGAACCCATCGCAACATTAGCTAGACCGGCCAGAACGCCCGGATGCCGGCCACGCCTTGCGCTCCGGCCTGCCAGGCGCGCTCGACGTCCTGCGGGGCGACGCCGCCGAGCAGGAATACCGGCTGGTTGAAGCCGGCGATCAGCGAGGTCGCGGCTTCCCAGCCCAGCGCCGGCTCGCCCGGGTGGCTCTCGGTGGGTTGCACCGGCGACAGGGTGACGAAGTCCACCCCCATCTGCGTCGCCAACGCCAGTTCCTCGGCGCTATGGCAGGAAGCCGCCAGCAGTCGCTCCTTCGGGAACGGACGGCCGCTGGCAGCGTACTTGCGCAGTTGCTCGGCGGTCAGGTGCCAGCCGGCGGCGGGGAAGTCGCCCAGCCATTCCAGTGGGCCCTTCAGCATCAGTTGCGCCTTGCCGGCACAGAGGCCCATGGCGTCCACCGCCAGGTCGCGGTACTCCGGGCTGAACATGTTCGGCGCGCGTAGCTGGATCAGGCGGAAACCGTTGGCCACGGCCGCCCTGATACCTTGCAGGAGCACCTGCGGCTCCAGGCCGTCCGGGGTGATCAGGTAGCGATCCGGCAGCCTCGCGGCGTGCACGATCGGATCGTTGGCCGCAGGGAAGTCGTAGCCGGGCAGTTCGCGCGGGCTGACCCAGGCCAGCGGCTGCCCTTCGGCGCCGTGCGGTTCGCCGGTGAACGCCGAAACCTCCCAGACATCCAGCAACACGTGCTTGTCCGGGTAATCGTGATGCACCTGGATCAGGGGCCGGGCCTTTTCCACGACGATGCCCAGCTCCTCGTGCAACTCGCGGGCAAGGGCGACCTGCACCGCTTCGCCCTCCTCCACCTTGCCGCCGGGAAACTCCCAGAGACCGCCCTGGTGCTTGTCGTCGGGGCGCCGGGCGATCAGCACCCGGCCATCACCGCCGCGAATCACGGCGGCGGCGACATGTACTCGTTTCACTGCTGTTGCTCCTCGTCAGGTCCGCTCGGCCAGACCGGCATTCAGCCAGGGCTGGAAAAGCGACCACTGATAGATGGTATCCACATAGGCCTTGGCCAGCGCGGGCAGTTCCACCTGGTAACTGCGGAATCGCGTGGCGATCGGCGCATAGAAGGCATCGGCGATGCTCGCGTGGCCGAACAGGAACGGCCCGTCCTGGCCGAAGCCCTGGCGGCAGAGCGTCCATATCTCGACGATGCGGGCGATATCCGCCTCGACCTCCGTCGGCACCTCATCCAGCGCCCGATGGCGCTGCAGGTTCATCGGCATGTGCGTGCGCAGGGCGGTGAATCCGCTATGCATCTCGGCGCACACCGAACGAGCCAGGGCCCGCGCCGTCTCGCCGCGCGGCCACATGTGCGCTTCGGGGAAGCGTTCGGCCAGGTATTCGGCGATGGCCAGCGAATCCCAGATCGCCCCATCTTCGCACTCCAGCAACGGCACCTTGCCGCTGGGGGAGTGTTCGCGGATGCGTTTCGCGGTATCCGGCTGGTCCAGCGGGATGAGGATTTCCTCGAACTCCGCGCCAGTCAGCTGCATTGCCAGCCAGCCGCGCAGGGACCAGGAAGAAAGGTTCTTGCTGCCTACCACCAGTGTCAGGGACATGTGCGCCGCTCCTCGTTCATCGCATTCAGAGGACCATAGGAGCCGCGCGCGCCGAATACAAATTCCCGCTTTTCATGGGCCCATGAAAAGCGGGAATCCGAAGATCAGGTGCGGTATTCCGCGTTGATCTTCACGTACTCGTGGGACAGGTCGGTGGTCCAGATCGTCTCGCTGCAGGCGCCACGGCCCAGCTCGATGCGGATGGTGATCTCTTCCTGGGCCATGACCCGCGCGCCCTGGTCCTCGGTGTAGCTGGCCGCGCGGCCGCCACGGCTGGCGATGCACACCTCGTCGAGGAACACGTCGATCTTGCTGACATCCAGGTCCGGAACCCCGGCACGGCCAACCGCCGCCAGGATACGGCCCCAGTTGGGGTCGGAGGCGAACAGCGCGGTCTTGATCAGCGGGGAGTGGGAAACCGCGTAGCCGACATCCAGGCACTCCTGGTGGTTGGCACCGCCGTTGACCTGCACGGTGACGAACTTGGTCGCGCCCTCGCCATCGCGGACGATGGCCTGGGCCAGCTCCATGGACACATCCAGCACGGCCTGCTTGAGCGCGGCGAACAGCTCGCCACTGGCCTGGGTCACTTCCGGCAGTGCAGCCTGGCCGGTGGCGATCAGCATGCAGCAGTCGTTGGTGGAGGTGTCGCCGTCGATGGTGATGCGGTTGAACGACTTGTTCGACGCATCGCGCAGCAGGTCCTGCAGCACGCCCTTAGCGACCTTGGCGTCGGTGGCGATGTAACCGAGCATGGTCGCCATGTTCGGCTTGATCATCCCGGCGCCCTTGCTGATGCCGGTCACGGTGACGGTCACGCCGTCATGCACGAACTGGCGGCTGGCGCCCTTCGGTAGGGTATCGGTAGTCATGATGCCGGCAGCGGCGTCGGCCCAGTTGTCCACCGACAGGTTGGCCAGGGCAGCCGGCAGGGCTGCTTCGATCTTCTCGACCGGCAGCGGCTCGCCGATCACGCCGGTGGAATACGGCAGTACCGCGTTCTCGTCGACACCGGCCAGTTCGGCCAGCTTGGCGCAGGCCCGCGCAGCCGCGGCCAGGCCAGGCTCGCCGGTGCCGGCGTTGGCGTTGCCGGTGTTGGTCAGCAGGTAGCGCACGTTACCGAGGAAACGCTTGCGGGAGAGGATCACCGGCGCGGCACAGAAGGCATTGGTGGTGAACACGCCGGCGACGGTGGAGCCTTCGGCGCAACGCATCACCACGATGTCCTTGCGACCGGGGCGCTTGATGCCGGCGGAAGCGATACCGAGTTCGAAACCGGGAACCGGGTGCAGGGTGGGCATGGGGCCGAGACCGACAGCCATGTGGCGAGCTCCTTCAGAGTTGGGATGAAAGCGAGAAAACGCCGCGAGCGGCTGGGCCGGTCGCGGCGTCGGTATCACGGTCGATGAATCAGTTCACCTGGCCGTGGCAATGCTTGTACTTCTTGCCGGAACCGCACGGGCACGGCTCGTTACGGCCAATCTTCGGCTCGTTGCGCACCGGCTCCAGCGGCACGACCGGTGCCGGGCCTTCCTGTTCTTCGTCGCCCTCGACCACCACGGCCTGCTCCATGGAAGGCGCGGCGGCATGCTGGAACTGCATGCGCTTGGCCATTTCCTCCGCCTCGCGGCGCAGGCGCGCTTCTTCCTCGGCCGGATCTTCGCGGCGAACCTGGACGAAGGACAGCACGCGGATGGTGTCGCGCTTGATGGAGTTGAGCAGGTCCTGGAACAGGTTGAAGGACTCGCGCTTGTATTCCTGCTTCGGGTTCTTCTGCGCGTAGCCACGCAGGTGAATACCGTGACGCAGGTGATCCATGGTCGACAGGTGCTCTTTCCACAGATCGTCGAGCACACGCAGCAGCATCTGCTTCTCGAAGGTGCGCAGCGCCTCGGCGCCGGCCAGTTCTTCCTTCTCGTTGTAGGCGGCGATCAGCTCGTTGAGGATCTTCTCGCGCAGGGTCTCTTCGTAGAGTTTCTCGTCTTCGTCGAGCCACTGCTGGATCGGCAGCTTCAGGCCGAAGTCGCTGTACAGCGCACCTTCCAGACCGACGATGTCCCACTGCTCCGGCAGCGATTGCGGCGGAATGTGTTCGCTGATGGTGTTGTGCAGCACTTCCTCGCGGAATTCGACGATGGTATCGCCGATGTCTTCGGCCGCCAGCAGGCTGTTGCGCATGTGGTAGATCACCTTGCGCTGCTCGTTGGCGACGTCGTCGAACTCGAGCAATTGCTTGCGGATGTCGAAGTTGCGGCCTTCGACCTTGCGCTGCGCCTTCTCGATGGCGTTGCTCACCATGCGATGCTCGATGGCCTCGCCTTGCTGCATGCCCAGGGCCTTCATGAAATTCTTCACCCGATCGGAGGCGAAGATGCGCATCAGGTGGTCTTCCAGCGACAGGTAGAAGCGGCTGGAGCCCGGGTCGCCCTGGCGACCGGCACGGCCGCGCAGCTGGTTGTCGATACGACGGGATTCGTGGCGCTCGGAAGCGATCACGTGCAGACCGCCAGCCTCGATCACCTGCTGGTGACGCTTCTGCCACTCGGCCTTGATCTGCGCTACCTGCTCGTCGGTGGGGTTTTCCAGGGCGGCGACTTCGGCCTCCCAGTTGCCGCCGAGGAGAATGTCGGTACCACGACCGGCCATGTTGGTGGCGAGGGTCACCGCGCCCGGACGACCGGCCTGGGCAATGATCTCGGCTTCCTTCTCGTGGTACTTGGCGTTCAGGACCTTGTGCTCGATACCGGCCTTTTCCAGCAGCTGCGATACGTACTCCGACGTCTCGATGGATGCGGTACCGACCAGAATCGGCCGGCCAAGGGCCTGGCACTGCTGGATGTCGCTGATGATCGCTGCGTACTTCTCGTCCTGGGTCAGGTAGACCAGGTCGTTGAAGTCCTTCCGCGCGACCTCACGATGGGTCGGGATCACCACCACGTCGAGGCCATAGGTCTGGCGGAACTCGAAGGCCTCGGTGTCAGCGGTACCGGTCATGCCGGACAGCTTGGCGTAAAGGCGGAAGTAGTTCTGGAAGGTGGTGGAAGCCAGGGTCTGGCTTTCCGCCTGGATCGGCAGGCGCTCCTTGGCCTCGATCGCCTGGTGCAGGCCCTCGGACAGGCGGCGGCCCGGCATGGTGCGGCCGGTGTGCTCGTCGATCAGCAGGACCTGGTCGCCCTGCACGATGTATTCGACGTTGCGATGGAACAGTGTATGCGCGCGCAGTGCCGCGTAGACGTGGGTCAGCAGGCTCAGGTTGTGCGCGGAGTAGAGGCTTTCGCCCTCGGCCAGCAGGCCGGTCTGGGTCAGCATTTCCTCGACGAACTGGTGGCCCTGCTCGTTCAGTTCGACCTGGCGGGTCTTCTCGTCGATGCTGTAGTGGCCCTGCTGGGTCACTTCGCCCTCGACTTCCTCGATGTGACGCTTCAGGCGCGGGATCAGCTGGTTGATCTTGATGTACAGCTCGGAGCTGTCTTCGGCCTGGCCGGAGATGATCAGCGGAGTACGCGCTTCGTCGATGAGGATGGAGTCCACTTCGTCGACCACGGCGAAGTTCAGCTCGCGCTGGAACTTCTCGTCCAGGCTGAACGCCATGTTGTCGCGCAGGTAGTCGAAGCCGTATTCGTTGTTGGTGCCGTAGGTGATGTCCGCCGCGTATGCCGCGCGCTTCTCTTCCGGCGGCTGGAATGGCGAGACGATGCCGACAGTCAGACCAAGGAATTCGTACAGCGGGCGCATCCAGTTCGCGTCACGACGGGCCAGGTAGTCGTTCACCGTGACCACATGCACGCCTTTGCCGGACAGTGCGTTCAGATAGACGGCCAGGGTCGCCACCAGGGTCTTGCCCTCACCGGTGCGCATCTCGGCGATCTTGCCTTCGTGCAGCGTCATACCACCGATCAGCTGCACATCGAAGTGGCGCATGCCCATGACCCGCTTGCCCGCCTCGCGAGCCACGGCGAATGCTTCCGGGAGGATCTGGTCGAGCGTCTCGCCCTTGGCCAGGCGCGCCTTGAACTCCTCGGTCTTGGCCTTCAACTGCTCATCGGAAAGCGCCACCATCTGTGGCTCGAGCGCATTGATGGCCTGGACCTGCTTGGCCATGCGCTTCACTTCACGCTCGTTCTTGCTTCCAAAGAGTTTCTTCAATAAAGGCGCAAACATATCGACTGGGTCATCCGAACTTGGGAAATGGAGGCTGCCCGACTGGCTGGCCGCGCCGCGGAACGGCTACAAGGGGGGCATTCTAACCGGAAACGGGAGCTATAGAAGTGCCCAGATCATCACGGACAGCGTTGCCAACGCAATCAAGTAGCAATGTGCTAGCAAAGCGCTTTTGATTCGCGGATTCAATCTATATATGGCTGATATCTCTGACTTCAAGCCTCCTCCGCAGGGACTGGCGCGCCGTCGATCTGCTACCATCGACCTTCATCATCCGGGGGTTTCACCATGGCTTTCCGCCCTTTGCCAGCCCAGGCAATGACCAAACTGCTGCGCGAGGCCCGCCCCCTGCAAGGCCTGTTCAATCAGGCCCAACGCCTGGCACAGCTGCAACAGTTGCTGGACAGCCAGTTGCAGCCGGCAGCCCGCCCGCATTGCCATGTCGCCTCCTGGCGCGAGGGCAGCCTGCTGCTGATCGTCACCGACGGCCACTGGGCGACTCGCCTGCGCTATCAGCAACGCCGCCTGCTGCGCCAGTTGCAGGCGTTCGACGAATTCGCTGGTCTAGAGCGCATCCTGTTCAAGGTGCAGCCACATCGCGAAAGCGCCGCGCCAGTGCGCACCGTCACCCTCTCGCCGGCAGCCGCCGCGACGCTGCACGAAGCGGCCGAAGGTATCGCCAATCCACTCCTGAAGGCCGCGCTGGAACGACTCGCCAGCCGCAGCGGCAAGACGTCCGAATCCAAAGAGTAAGAAAGACTCATCGCGGATCATTGGGGAAGGCAGAGGCTGGACCAGAACTCGCGTAGGTTGGTGCTGAACGCAGTGAAGCCCAACGATGGCGATGTTGGGCTTCGCGTTGCTCAGCGCCAACCTACGGTGGGCATCGCAATCCGCAGGAGCGGGCCATGCCCGCGATTCGCGCCCATGGGGCGCTCCTACAGACACTTCCTCAGCCGAAGCGCGCCAGCCGTATGGCGGGGAACGCCAGCGAAGAGCCAATAAAAAAGGCCACCCGAAGGTGGCCTCAAAATAGAAGGAGGAGGTTCCTTATACGGCCGCGGCAGGCCGCATATAGGAGATCGGCGCAGTCTTGGCGTCGTCGAACGTCACCACTTCCCAAGCGTCCTTGTCTGCGATGAGAGTACGCAGCAGGCGATTGTTCAGCGCATGACCCGACTTGTAGCCACGGAATTCGCCGATAAGGCTGTTACCCAACAGGTACAGGTCGCCAATGGCGTCCAGAATCTTGTGCTTGACGAATTCGTCCTCGTAACGAAGGCCGTCTTCGTTGAGTACGCGATACTCGTCGACCACGATGGCGTTCTCCACGCTGCCACCGAGCGCCAGGTTCTGCGAACGCAGGAACTCGATGTCACGCATGAACCCGAAGGTCCGTGCACGGCTGACTTCCTTGACGAAGGAAGTGCTGGAGAAATCCACGGTGGCCTTCTGGGTGCGACCACGGAAGACCGGGTGATCGAAATCGATCTCGAAGCCCACCTTGAAGCCGTCGAACGGAACGAAGGTGGCGCGCTTGTCGCCCTCTTCTACCGTCACTTCGCGCTTGATGCGGATGAACTTCTTGGCCGCTTCCTGCTCTTGCAGGCCGGCGGACTGGATCAGGAACACGAAAGGACCGGCGCTACCGTCCATGATCGGCACTTCCGGAGCCGACAGCTCGACATAGGCGTTGTCGATGCCCAGGCCTGCCATCGCCGAGAGCAGGTGCTCCACGGTATCCACTTTGACGTCGCCCTTGATCAGGGTGGTCGACATGGTGGTTTCACCGACGTTCGACGCTCGCGCTGGGATTTCCACCACGGGGTCCAGGTCGGTTCTGCAGAACACGATGCCGGTATCCACCGGAGCCGGTTTCAGGGTGAGGTAAACCTTCTCCCCCGAGTGCAAGCCGACACCGGTAGCCCGGATGATGTTCTTCAAGGTGCGTTGTCTGATCATGGCTTTGGCCGCTTTCGCGCTAGTTGCGAACTGTTTTCAACAATGGGCGGGGATAATAGCAGAACCGCCCTTTGCTGAACACCAATCACAACAATACTCCTGATAAGTTTCTTCAATCGGCCTGGCGACGCAGGAATGCCGGGATATCCAGGTAATCCAGGTCGTCGTGCGGATTGAGTTTGGCGGCGGTAGCGGCGCCGGCCTGGCTCTGGGTACGCATCACGGTCGGACGGTCCAGGTCGCGATAGTTCACCGACTGATGCTCGCGCTGGGCGGTGACCTGAGCGCTGGCCGACTGGCTCTGTGCGGTGTTATCCACAACCTTCACCGGCTTTTCCAGACGCGCGCCGAGACCGGTGGCGACCACGGTGACGTGCAGTTCATCGCGCATGTCCGGATCGATCACGGTGCCGACCTTGACGGTGGCGTGCTCGGAGGCGAACTGCTCGATGATGTTGCCGACGTCGGAGTACTCGCCCAGGGACAGGTCCGGACCAGCGGTGATGTTCACCAGGATGCCGCGGGCGCCCTGCAGGTTTACGTCTTCCAGCAGCGGGTTGCGGATCGCCGCCTCGGTGGCCTCGCGGGCGCGGTTCTGGCCGCTGGCGCAACCGGTGCCCATCATCGCCATGCCCATTTCGCTCATCACGGTCTTCACGTCGGCGAAGTCGACGTTGATCATGCCCGGGCGCTTGATGATGTCGGAGATGCCACGCACGGCACCAGCCAGTACGTCGTCGGCCTTGGCGAAGGCGGCGAGCAGGCTGGCATCCTTGCCGAGGATGGTCAGCAGCTTCTCGTTGGGGATGGTGATCAGCGAGTCGACGCTCTCGGCCAGCGAACGGATGCCTTCATCGGCGATCTGCATGCGCTTGCGGCCTTCGAACGGGAACGGACGGGTCACCACGGCGACGGTGAGGATGCCCATTTCCTTCGCCACTTCGGCGATGATCGGCGCGGCGCCGGTACCGGTGCCGCCGCCCATGCCGGTGGTGATGAACACCATGTCGGCGCCTTCCAGCACCTCGGCGATGCGGTCGCGATCTTCCAGCGCGGCCTGGCGGCCGACTTCCGGGTTGGCGCCGGCACCCAGGCCCTTGGTCACGCCCGGGCCGAGCTGCAGGACGGTACGCGCAGTGATGTTCTTCAGCGCCTGGGCGTCGGTGTTGGCGCAGATGAACTCCACGCCATCGACATTGTTCTTGGCCATGTGATTGACCGCGTTGCCGCCGCCACCACCCACACCAATCACTTTGATTACCGCTGTTTGCGGGACGTTATCGACTAGTTCAAACATTTCCCCTCTCCTTCCTTTTCTAGTTTTTGCCTACTGAGTTACCGCGGTGGTACATCAGAAATTCCCCTGGACCCAGCGCTTGAAGCGCTCGAGTACTGGAGCCTTGGGTTCGTCACTGAAGCTGCTGCCGGACATGGAAGTGCCGTCGGACTGCTTCTGCAGCCCGTACATGAGCAGGCCCACGCCCGTCGAATAAATGGGGTTGCGCACGACGTCGGTGAGCCCCTTCACGCCCTGCGGTACGCCGAGGCGCACCGGCATGTGGAAGATCTCCTCGGCCAGTTCGACGGCGCCTTCCATCTTGGCGGTGCCGCCGGTGAGGACGATCCCCGCCGGGATCAGGTCCTCGTAGCCGCTGCGACGCAGTTCGGCCTGGACCAGGGTGAACAGCTCGTCGTAGCGCGGCTCGACCACTTCGGCCAGCGCCTGGCGCGAGAGTTCCCGCGGCGGACGATCGCCGACGCTGGGCACCTTGATGGTTTCGCCGGCGCCGGCCAGCTTGGCCAGTGCGCAGGCGTAGCGAATCTTGATCTCCTCGGCGTACTGGGTCGGAGTACGCAGGGCCATGGCGATGTCGTTGGTGACCTGGTCGCCGGCAATCGGGATCACCGCGGTGTGGCGGATCGCGCCTTCGGTGAAGATGGCGATATCGGTGGTGCCGCCGCCGATATCCACCAGGCACACGCCCAGTTCCTTCTCGTCCTCGGTGATCACCGAATAGGCCGAGGCCAGTTGTTCGAGAATGATGTCGTCCACTTCGAGGCCGCAGCGGCGCACGCACTTCTCGATGTTCTGCGCAGCGTTGACCGCGCAGGTGACCACGTGGACCTTGGCCTCCAGGCGCACGCCGGACATGCCCAGCGGCTCGCGCACGCCTTCCTGGTTATCGATCACGTAGTCCTGCGCCAGCGTGTGCAGTACGCGCTGGTCAGCCGGGATGGCCACGGCCTGGGCGGCATCAAGGACACGATCGATGTCCGCCGAGCTCACTTCGCGGTCGCGAATCGCCACGATGCCGTGGGAGTTCAGGCTGCGGATGTGATTGCCGGCGATACCGACGAAGGCCGAGTGAATGCGGCAGCCGGCCATCTGCTGGGCCTCGTCGATCGCACGCTGGATCGACTGCACGGTGGATTCGATGTTCACCACCACGCCCTTCTTCAGGCCGCGGGACGGATGGGTGCCGATGCCGACGATTTCCAGCTTGCCGTCGGCCGCAACCTCGCCCACCAGCGCCACTACCTTGGACGTGCCGATGTCCAGGCCAACAACCATTTTGCCGCTCTGCACGCTTGCCATGTTCTTTGGACTCTCCTCAACTCACTGCACGGTGGCGGCCGCAGCCACCGTCGTCTGCGGCAGCGGATCGCGCCACGCCACGGCCAGGCCATTGGGGTAACGCATGTCGATCCGCGCAATTTTCGAAATCTGGTCTTTCAGGGCCTTTTCGTGGATGGTCACGAAACGGCGAATCTGTTCGACCGCATGGTCGCGTCCCAGCACGATCTGTACACCCTGGGCGGTGCTCAGGGTCCACGCCCCGCGCGAGCTCATCTCCAGGCTGGAAATGCTGAAGCCCAGCGGGCGCAGCATCTGGCTGAGAATCTGGTACTGCTGCATCACCTGCTGCTGCGCACGCTGCGGGCCGGAAAGCCGCGGCAGGTGCTCGTAGTTGGCCACCTCGCGCGGGGCGAAGGCCTGGCCCTGGTTGTTCAGCAGTGCCTCGTCGCCCCAGCGGGCAATCGGCAGTTGCTCCTCCAGGCGCACCACCACCTGATCCGGCCATACACGGCGCACCTCGGCGTGGGCGATCCACGGCATCTGCTCCAGCTCCTGGCGCATGCCGGCCAGGTCGACGGTGAAGAAGCTCGCCGAGACGAACGGACTGATACGCTGCTGCACGGCCTGCTGGCTGACGTAGCTAAGGTCGCCTTCCACGCTGACCTTGGAGATCGGCCGGTCGGCGTAGGGCAGCACGTACTGCGCGCCCTGATAGGCACCGAAACCCAGCGCCGCCAGCAGCAGCGGCCACAACAACAGTTTGATGAAGCCGAAACTCGGTTTCGGCATGCGCGCGCTCAGCGGTTCCTTGGCGACCAGACGGCTGGCACCACGCGGCACCTGCTTGCGGGCAGGTGCGGCACGGTCATAGCCGGGTTGCGGATAACGGAGCGTCGCGCCGTTCATGGTCTTATCTCCTTGCCTCGAGGCTGTCGGCGAGGATCGCCAGCACCAGTTGCTGGAAATCCAGGCCGGCCGCACGCGCGGCCATAGGCACCAGGCTGTGATCGGTCATGCCCGGTGCGGTGTTGACTTCGAGCAGCCAGAAACGCCCTTCGGCGTCCTGCATCACGTCGGTCCGTCCCCAGCCCTGGATGCCCAGGGCATCGCAGGCACGGGCGGTCAGGTCCTGCAGCTCGCGCTCTTTTTCAGGCGTCAGGCCGCAGGGGATCTGGTACTGGGTATCGCTGGCCAGGTACTTGGCGTTGTAGTCGTAGAAGGTGTGCGGCGTGCCCAGGCGGATCGCCGGCAGCACATGGCCGCGCAGCGTGGCGACGGTGAATTCGGGGCCGCTGATCCACTGCTCGACCAGCACCTGCGAGTCGTAGCGGGCGGCGTCCTTCCACGCGGCGAGAAGCGCTTCCAGGTTTTCCACCTTGGCCATGCCGATGCTGGAGCCTTCGTGCGCCGGCTTGACGATCAGCGGGAAGCCCAGGTTTTCTGCGGCATCACGGCAATCCGCCTCGCTGGTCAGCGCGGCGTAGTTCGGGGTCGGCAGGCCGAGGCTCAGCCACACGCGCTTGGTGCGCAGCTTGTCCATGGCCAGCGCGGAAGCCAGCACGCCGCTGCCGGTATAGGGAATGCCGGCGACTTCGAGCAGGCCCTGCATGGTGCCGTCTTCGCCACCGCGGCCGTGGAGAATGATGAAGGCGCGGTCGATCTTCTCGTCGAGCAGACGCTGCAGCAGGTCGTCACCCACATCGATGCCGAAGGCATCCACACCGGCCGCCTGCAGGGCCTGCAGGACCATGCCGCCGGACTTCAGCGACACCTCGCGCTCGGCGCTCTTGCCGCCGTAGAGCACGGCGACGCGGCCGAAATCGCGTGGATCGATGGTGGACTTGAGTGCATCGCTCATTACGCTTTCCTCTCGGTGCCAGTCTTGCCGGCGGCACCGAACATCGGGTTCTGGATCAGTTGCGGCGCGAGACCGCCGATATCGCCGGCGCCCTGGCAGAGCAGAATGTCGCCGGCGCGCAGCAGCGGCTTGAGCAACGTGGCGAGATCGCCATCGCGCTCGAGGTAGATCGGATCGAGCTGGCCGCGCTGGCGGATGCTGTGGCACAGCTGGCGGCTGTCGGCACCCGGGATCGGTTCCTCGCCGGCCGGATAGACCTCCATCAGCAGCAGCACGTTGGCCTCGCCGAGCACCTGCACGAAGTCCTCGTAGAGATCGCGGGTGCGGGTATAGCGGTGCGGCTGGTAGACCATCACCAGCCGGCGCTCCGGCCAGCCACCGCGCACGGCCTTGATCACCGCCGCGACTTCACGCGGGTGATGGCCGTAGTCGTCGACCAGCATCACGCTGCCGCCGTCGACCTGCAGTTCGCCATACACCTGGAAGCGCCGGCCGACGCCCTGGAAGCCGGACAGCCCCTGGACGATGGCTTCGTCGGAAATGCCTTCGTCGGTGGCGATGACGATGGTCGCCAGGGAGTTCAGGACGTTGTGCAGGCCCGGCATGTTGACCGAGACGTCCAGCGGCTCGCGCTCGGGGCGCAGCACGGTGAAGAAGGTGCGCATGCCTTCCTGGCGGACGTTGATCGCGCGCACGTCGGCGTCTTCGCCGAGGCCGTAGGTCACCACCGGACGCGCCACCTGCGGCAGGATTTCGCGCACTACCGGGTCATCCACGCACATCACCGCCAGCCCGTAGAACGGCAGGTTGTGCAGGAACTCGACGAAGGTCTTCTTCAGCTTGTTGAAGTCGCCGCCGTAGGTGCTCATGTGGTCGGCGTCGATGTTGGTGACCACCGAGACCATCGGCTGCAGGTGCAGGAAGCTGGCGTCGCTCTCGTCCGCCTCGGCCACCAGATAGCGGCTGGTGCCGAGCTGGGCATTGGTGCCGGCTGCATTCAGGCGGCCGCCGATGACGAAGGTCGGGTCGAGGCCGGCGGCGGCGAACACCGAGGCGATCAGGCTGGTGGTGGTGGTCTTGCCATGGGTGCCGGCGACGGCGATGCCGTGGCGGTAGCGCATCAGCTCGGCGAGCATTTCCGCGCGCGGCACGACCGGCACGCGGCGCTCCAGGGCGGCGGCGACTTCCGGGTTGGCCTTGTTCACCGCGCTGGAAACCACCAGCACGTCGGCACCGTCGGCGTTCTCGGCCTTGTGGCCGATGAAGATCTGGGCGCCGAATTTTTCCAGGCGCTCGGTCACTGCCGAGGCCTTGAGGTCGGAGCCGGAGACTTCGTAACCGAGGTTCAGCAGCACTTCGGCGATACCGCACATGCCGGCGCCGCCGATGCCGACAAAATGGATACGACGGATGCGCCGCATGGTCCGGGTCATGCCAGTCGGTTCTTTAACCACGGGCCACCTCCAGGCAGGCATCGACTACCGTGCGGGTAGCCTCGGGCTTGGCCAGTGCGCGGGCGCGGGCGGCCATGCGAGTCAGGGTTTCGGGTTGCATCAGGACCTCGGACAACTGCGCGGCCAGTTCGGCGGCGCCGGTGGATTTTTGCGGCAGCAGGCGCGCGGCGCCCTCGCGTACCAGAAATTCGGCATTGCGGGTCTGGTGGTCATCGATCGCGTGGGGCAAGGGCACCAGGAAGGACGGCAGGCCAGCGGCGGTCAGCTCGGCGACGGTCAGCGCACCGGCGCGGCAGATCACCAGGTCGGCCCAGGCATAGGCAGAGGCCATGTCGCTGATGAACGGAGCGACGTCGGCTTCGACAGCGGCTTCGCGATAACGCTCCGCAGTAATTTCCGCATGCTGACGACCGGCCTGATGGCGAATGGCCGGACGCTGCTCCGCCGGGATCAGCGCCAGCGCCGCCGGCAGCAGCTTGTTCAGCGGCTCGGCGCCAAGGCTGCCGCCCAGAACCAGCAGATTGACCTTGCGTCCCGCCAGCGGCGTACGGGCCTGCTCGCCGAGGAACAGTTCCGCGCGCACCGGATTGCCGGTGGTCAAGCGCTTGGCATTGGCCGGGAAGGTATCCGGGAAACCTTCGCAGACGCGCCGGGCCATGGGCGCCAGGCTGCGGTTGGCGGTGCCGGCCACGGCGTTCTGCTCATGGATCACCAGCGGCACACCGCTCAGGCGCGCTGCCAGGCCACCCGGGCCGGTGACGAATCCGCCCAGACCGAGCACGCAAACCGGCTTCAGTTGACGCATCACACCGACTGCCTGGAGCAGCGACTTGATCAGATCGAACGGGGCGCGCAGCAGCGACTTCAGGCCCTTGCCACGCAACCCGCTGACGTTGATCAGGTGCAGCGGCAGCCCGGCCTTCGGCACCAGATCGTTCTCGATTCCGCGCGGGGTGCCCAGCCAGTGCACGCTGTAGCCGCGCTCCTGGAATTCGCGGGCACAGGCCAGCGCCGGGAACACGTGTCCGCCAGTGCCGCCGGCCATGATCAGGACGTTACCTTTCATCGGCAAAGTCCTCCTCGCTGAACTCATATTCCTCGTTGCCCGGCGCGGTGCGCCGTTCCCACTCGATACGCAGGAGCACGCCCAGGCAGGCGCAGCAGATCACCAGCGAGCTGCCGCCGTAGCTGAGGAACGGCAGGGTCAGGCCCTTGGTCGGCAGCAAGCCGACATTCACCCCGACGTTGATCAGGAACTGGCCGATCCACAGGAATGCCAGGCCGTAGGCCACATAGGCGGAGAAGAACTGCTTGGACTGCTCGGCCCAGATGCCGATGTACAGGGCGCGCAGGCTGACGAAGACGAACAGGCCGACGGTCGCCAGTGCGCCAACGATGCCCAGTTCTTCCGCCAGCACGGCGAAGACGAAGTCGGTATGCGCTTCCGGCAGGTAGAACTGCTTCTGGATGCTGTTGCCCAGCCCCATGCCGAACCAGCCGCCACGGCCGAAGGCGATCAGCGCCTGGCTCAGCTGGTAACCGGCGCCGAACTGGTCGGCCCAGGGATCGGTGAAGTTGGTCAGGCGCGCCATCCGGTACGGCTGCGCCTGGATCAGCAGGACCACCGCACCTACCGCCAGCGCCACCATCAGGCCGAAGCGGAACAGGCCGACACCGCCGAGGAACAGCATGGCGGCGGCGGCGCCCATCATCACCACGGTGGCGCCGAAGTCCGGCTCGCGCAGCAGCAAGCCGGCCATAGGCAACAGCACGACGAACGGCTTGAAGAAGCCCAGCCAGCTTTCGCGGACTTCGTGCTGGCGGCGCACCAGGTAGCCGGCCATGAAGATCACCACGAAGACCTTGGCGATCTCCGACGGCTGCACGTTGAACAGGCCGAAACCGATCCAGCGCATCGAACCGTTCACCTCGCGGCCGATGCCCGGGGTGATCACCAGCACCAGCAGCGCGAAGGCCACGATCAGCAGCTTCCAGCCCAGGCGCTGCCAGGTTTCCATCGGAATTAGCATGGTCATGCCACAGGTGACGAGGCCGATCGCCAGATAGATCAGGTGACGCACGGAGAAGTACAGCGGATTGCCCGACTGCGCCGCCGCCACCTCGGAGGACGCCGAGGTCACCATCACCAGGCCGAGGCCAAGCAGCGCCAGGCAACCCGCGAGCAGCGGGAAGTCGAGGTCGATGCCATTGCGGCTGATCAGCGGGGACGGATAAGGGCGCAGGAAGGAGAGCATCAGTTCAACTCCCCCACGGCCCTGGCGAACAGGCGGCCGCGCTCTTCGAAGTTCTTGAACATGTCCAGGCTGGCGCAGGCCGGCGACAGCAGAACCGCGTCGCCCGGCTGGGCCAGTTCGGCGGCGCTCTGCACCGCTTCTTCCAGGGTTTTCACCCGAACCTGCTGGACGGCGTCGCCAAGGGCCGCACCGACCAGTTCGGCATCGCGGCCGAGCAGCACCACGGCGCGGCAGTACTTCGCCACCGGCGCACGCAGGTCGCCGAAGTCGGCGCCCTTGCCATCGCCGCCGGCGAGCAGCACCAGCTTCCCGGCGATATCCGCGCCCAGGCCGTCGATGGCAGCCAGCGCCGCACCGACGTTGGTGGCCTTGGAGTCATCGTAGAAATTCACGCCATTGCGCTCGCCGACCCACTGGCAGCGGTGCGGCAGCCCGGCGAAGGTGCGCAGGGTCGCCAGCATCGGCTCGAACGGCAGGCCCACGGCATGGCCGAGCGCCAGCGCAGCCAGAGCGTTGGACTGGTTGTGCGCACCGCGAATCTTCAGTTCGGCGACCGGCATCAGCCTGTCGAACTGGAAGGCCAGCCACTTCTCGCCGCCCTCTTCGATCAGGCCGAACGCCTTGAAATCGGGTTTGTTGGTGCCGAAGGTCCAGCACGGCACGGTGTCGGCGATCAGCGGCCGGCTCAGCGGGTCGGCACGATTCACCACCACCTGCCGCGCGCCACGGAAGATGCGGTGCTTGGCCAGGTGGTAGTCGGCCATGCCGTCGTAGCGATCCATGTGGTCTTCGCTGACGTTCAGGCAGGTAGCGACTTCGGCGTTCAGCCGCTCGCAGGTCTCCAGCTGGAAGCTGGACAGTTCCAGCACATACAGCTCGATGTCGTCGGCCAGCAGGTCGAGCGCCGGAGTGCCGAGGTTGCCACCCACCGCCACGCGCTTGCCGGCCGCCACGGCCATCTCACCGACCAGGGTGGTGACGGTGCTCTTGGCGTTGGAACCGGTGATGGCGACGATCGGCGCCTTGGCATGGCGGGCGAACAGGTCGACATCGCCGGACATCTTCACGCCCCGCGCGGCTGCAGCAGCCAGCGCCGGCGTACGCAGCGACAGGCCGGGGCTGACGTACAGCTCGCGGGCACGGCAGAGGAACTCCACATCCAGCTCGCCGCAGCGCACTTCTACCTGCGGGTATTGGGTGCGCAGGGTAGCCAGCTCTGGCGGGTTCTCCCGCGTATCGGCGACGGCGAACGGCACGCCCAGGCGCGCCAGGAAGCGCACCAGCGACATGCCGCTCTTGCCGAGGCCGACAACGATGCGGAAGTGGTCAGAGGCGATCAGGCTCATGCTCTTGCTGCCCTCAACGCAGTTTCAACGTGGCCAGGCCGATCAGCACGAGAATCACCGTGATGATCCAGAAGCGCACGATCACGCGCGGCTCCGGCCAGCCCTTGAGTTCGAAGTGGTGATGGATCGGCGCCATGCGGAACACCCGCTTGCCGGTCAGCTTGAACGACGCCACCTGGATCACGACCGACAGGGTTTCCATGACGAACACCCCGCCCATGATGAACAGCACGATCTCCTGGCGAACGATCACCGCCAGGGTGCCCAGCGCGGCGCCGAGCGCCAGCGCGCCGACGTCGCCCATGAAGACCTGCGCCGGATAGGTGTTGAACCAGAGGAAGCCGAGGCCCGCGCCGACTATCGCCGCGCAGAACACGATCAGCTCCCCCGCCCCCGGAACGCTGGGGATCAGCAGGTATTCGGCGAATTTCACGTTGCCCGACAGGTAGCAGAAGATGCCCAGCGCCCCACCGACCATCACCGTCGGCATGATCGCCAGGCCGTCGAGGCCGTCGGTCAGGTTCACGGCGTTGCTCGAACCGACGATGACGAAGTAGGTCAGCACGACGAAGAAAATCCCCAGGGGGATTTCCACGTTCTTCAGCATCGGCACGATCAGCGTGGTCTCGACCGGAGTCGAAGCAGTCATATAAAGGAAGATCGCTGCGCCAAGACCGAACACCGACTGCCAGAAATACTTCCAGCGGCTCGGCAGGCCGCGGGAGTTCTTCTCGATCACCTTGCGATAGTCGTCGACCCAGCCGATGGCGCCGAACAGCAGGGTCACGACCAGCACGACCCACACATAGCGGTTGGACCAGTCCGCCCAGAGCAGGGTGCTGATGGCGATGGCTGTGAGGATCAGCGCGCCGCCCATGGTCGGCGTGCCCTTCTTCGACAGGTGCGACTGCGGACCGTCATGACGAACGGCCTGGCCGATCTGGCGGATCTGCAGGGTGCGGATCATCCACGGGCCCAGCCACAGCGACAGGGCGAGCGCGGTCAGCACGCTGAGGATGCCGCGCAGGGTCAGGTACTGGAAGACGCCGAAGCCCTTGTAGAACTGTTGCAGGTACTCGGCGAGCAGCAGCAGCATTTAGTGACTCTCCTCGGAGGTCCCGCACAGCGCCGCGACGACCTTGTCCATCGCCGCGCTGCGGGAACCCTTGATCAGAATGGTGGTTGTCGATTGTTCGCCGGACAGCGCCTGGATCAGGCTGGCCTGGTCGGCGAAGTGGCGGCCTTCGGCACCGAATGCCTGGACGGCATGGGCCATCAGCGGGCCAACGGCATAGAGCGCGCCGACCTTGCCCGCGGCGTAGGCGCCCACCTCGCGGTGCGCGGCCTCGGCCCAGGCGCCCAGTTCGCCCATGTCTCCGAGCACCAGAACGGTCCGCCCGGAAAAGCCGGCGAGTATATCAACGGCTGCGCAGATTGAAGCGGGGTTGGCGTTGTAGCTGTCGTCGATCACCCGCATGCCATTGGCGGCCAGTTGCGCTACGGCGCGGCCCTTGACCGGTTGCAGGCTCTGCAGGCCCTCGACGATCCCGACCAGCGGCACGCCAAGGGCGTGGGCGGCAGCGGCGGCGGCCAGGGCGTTGCTGACGTTGTGCTCGCCCAGCAGGTTGAGCTGCACGCGCGCCTCTCCGGCGAGGCCGAGCAGCGTGAAACCGACACAGCCGCGCGGGTCGCGGCTCAGGTCGCAGGCGCGGAAATCGGTGTCCGCGTGCTTCAGGCCGAAACTCAGGACCTTGTGCCCGGCCACCCGCGCCTTCCAGGTATCGAACGCCCGGTCGTCGCGGTTGAGCACGGCAATGCCGTCGGCATCCAGGCCTTCGAGGATCTCGCCCTTGGCCTGGACGATCTTGTCCTGCCCGCCGAACTCGCCCACATGAGCGGTGCCGGCGTTGGTGATGATGGCGACCTGCGGGCGGGTCAGGCCTACGGTATAGGCGATCTCGCCGATGCGCGAGGCGCCCAGTTCGATGACCGCGCTGCGGTGCTCGGGCGCCAGCTGCAGCAGGGTCAGCGGCGCGCCCAGGTCGTTGTTCAGGTTGCCGCGGGTGGCCAGGACTTCGCCCTGGGTGCGCAGGATGCTGGCCAGCATTTCCTTCACGGTGGTCTTGCCGCTGGAGCCGGTCACTGCAGCGACGCGACCGCTGAAGCCATTGCGGTTGATCGCACCCAGTTGTCCGAGCGCCAGACGGGTGTCGCTCACCACCAGTTGCGGCAGCGGTGCGTCAGCGATTTCACGCTCGACCAGGGCTGCCACCGCTCCCTTGGCGGCCACGTCGGCCAGATAGTCATGACCATCGAAGCGCGGCCCGGTCAGGGCGACGAACAGTTGGCCAGGAACGATGGCACGGCTGTCGGTGCTGACCGCATCGAACGCCGCATCGGCGCCCGCTACGCGGCCATTCAGCGGAGCGGCAAGTTCGCTCAGGTACAACGGCTTAAGCATTCTTCACCTCCCAGGCATCCAGCGCCTTGGCGGCTTGATCCAGATCGGAGAACGGGTGGCGAACGCCGGCGATCTCCTGGTAATCCTCGTGTCCCTTGCCAGCCAGCAGCACGACATCGTTCGTCCCGGCGGAAGCGATCAGTTGGGCGATGGCCTCGCCACGGGCAGGAACGAAGGTCACGGTTTCGGGATGGGCAAAGCCGGCGCGGATATCGTCGATGATCTGCGCGCTCGACTCGGTGCGCGGGTTGTCATCGGTAACCAGGACACGGTCGGCATGCTGCTCGGCGATTTGCGCCATGATCGGGCGCTTGCCCTTGTCGCGGTCGCCGCCGCAGCCGAACAGGCACAGCAGTTGGCCACTCACATGCGGGCGCAGCGCCTGAAGCACTTTCTCCAGGGCGTCGGGGGTATGCGCGTAATCGACCACCACCAGCGGCTTGCCGTTGCCGCCCATGCGCTGCATGCGGCCGACCGGGCCTTGCAGGCGCGGCAGCACACCGAGGATGTCGCCCATCGGATAGTCGAGGGCCAGCAGCGCACCGACCACTGCAAGCAGATTGCTCAGGTTGAAACGCCCCAGCAGAGGGCTGCGCAGCACGCCTTCGCCCTGCGGCGTGACCAGGTGCGCCTCGACGCCGGCATCGCTGAAGCGTGCTTCACGGCAATAGATGAAGGCATCCGGGTCTTCCAGGCTGTAGCCCATCATCCGCGACGCATGCTTCTCAGCTGCAAGCTGGCGGCCGAACGCGTCGTCGAGGTTGATCACCCGGCATTGCAGCCCCGGCCAGGCGAACAGCCTGGCCTTGGCCTCGGCGTAGGCTTCCATGGAGCCGTGATAGTCCAGATGGTCGCGGGACAGATTGGTGAACACCGCCACATCGAAGGCCAGTGCAGCCACGCGCCCTTGCTCCAGGCCATGGGAGGAAACCTCCATGGCGACGGCGCGAGCGCCGGCCTGCTTCAGGTTGGCCAGCGTCGCCTGCAGTGCCAGCGGATCGGGGGTGGTGTGCCGGCCGCTTTCCAGCGCACCGTAGAAACCGGTGCCCAGGGTTCCGACGATGCCGCAGCGCTCGCCAAGCAGGTCCAGCGCCTGGGCCAGCAACTGGCTGACGCTGGTCTTGCCGTTGGTGCCGGTCACACCGACCAGGTCCAGGCCCCGGCTGGGCTCGCCATAGAAGCGCCCGGCAATGGCGGACAGCTGGGCGCCTAGTCCCTTGATCGCAATGAGCGGCACGTCGCCAGCCGGCAGTTCGCCAGCGCCTTCGGCCTCGTAGGCCACGGCGGCGGCGCCACGCGCGATGGCGTCGGCGATGTGCGCACGACCATCCTGGCGGCCGCCCGGAATGGCGAGGAACAGGTCGCCCGGCTTGACCGCGCGGCTGTCCAGTGTCAATTCACGGATCAACAGGCCACTCTCGGCCTGCAGCAGCAATTGGTTCAGGCTCATCGGCATCAGCCACGCCCTCCTTTCTGGGGCGCAGCATCGGCTTGCTGCTGCGGAGTTACTGGCAGGTTATCCGGCGTAATGTTCATCAGACGCAGCGTGCCGGACATCACCTTGCTGAATACCGGAGCGGAAACCAGGCCACCGAAGTAGCCGGCCTTGCTCGGTTCGTCGATCACCACGACGATGGCGAAACGCGGGTTGCTCATCGGTCCGAAACCGGCGAACAGCGAACGGTAGGAGTTTTCCTTGTAGCCCTTGGAACCGACCTGGGCCTTGCGCGCCGTACCACTCTTGCCGGCGACGTGGTAACCGGGCACCTGGGCGCGGAACACGCCGTTCGGCGCCTCGACCACCTGCTGCAGCATGCCCTGGATGGTCTTGGCGACCTCCTCGGAAATGACCTGGGTGGCCGCCGCGGGGCGATCCGCGCGAACCATGGTCAGCGGCACGCTGCGGCCGTTGTTGGCCAGCACCGAGTAGGCGTGCACCAGTTGTACGGCAGTCACCGACACGCCGTAGCCATAGGAAAGGGTCGCGGTTTCGGCCTTGCGCCACTCGCGATAGTTGGGCAGGTTGCCGACCCGCTCGCCAGGGAAGCCGAGACCGGTGTCCTGCCCCAAGCCGACCTGCTGCATCACGCTGTAGATGGCCTCGCCGCCGATATCGAAGGCGATCTTGCTCATGCCGACGTTACTGGAGCGGATCAGGATGCCAGTCAGGTCGAGCACCGGACCTTCGGTCTTCGAGACGTCGCGAATGGTGTAGCGACCGATCTGCAGGCTGCCGGGATAGACCTCGACGGTATCGCTCGCCTTCCAGCGCCCGCTCGCCAGCGCCGCGCTCATGGAGATCGGCTTCACCGTGGAGCCCGGCTCGAAGACGTCGATCAGCGCGCGGTTGCGCATCATCGCCGGCTGCAGGTTGCGCCGGTTGTTCGGGTTGTAGGTCGGCTGGTTGGCCATCGCCAGGATTTCGCCGGTCTTCACGTCCATGATGACCAGGCTGCCGGCCTTGGCGCCGTTCTCCACGAGGGCGTTGCGCAGTTCGCGGTTGGCCAGGTACTGCAGACGCAGGTCGATGGACAGCGCGAGGGTCTTGCCAGGCTTGGCGTTGCGGGTCACCTGCACGTCCTGGATCAGATGGCCACGGCGATCCTTCAACACCTGGCGCTTGCCCGGCACACCTGCCAGCCAGCCATCGAATGCAAGCTCGACCCCTTCGCGGCCACGGTCGTCGACGTCGGTGAAACCGACAATCTGCGCCGCGACCTCGCCCGCCGGGTAGAAACGACGGAACTCCTCGGTGGAGTAGACGCCGGGAATCCGGTTGGCCTTGACCTGCGCCATCACCGCCTCGCCATGCTCGGGCGTCAGGCCGCGGACCAGGTACATGAACTCTTTCTCGCCATTCTGCTGCAGGCGCGCAGCAAGGGCCGCTCTCGGCTGTCCGAGCGCATCGGCCAGCACATCCCACTTGCCGCGTTCGAGCATCAGCTCCTTGGGGTTCGCCCAGAGCGTGGCCACCGGAGTACTCACCGCCAGCGGCTCGCCATTGCGGTCGGTAATCAGCCCGCGGTGCGCCGGAATGGCGATGTGCCGCACGCTGCGCGCGTCGCCCTGGCCCTTGAGGAAGTCGTGGTCGATCACATGCAGATCGACGATCCGCCAGACGATAGCCGCCACCATCGTCAGCAACAGGCCGATGACGAGGCGGAACCGCCAGGGGTAGAGGGCGCCGTCGAGGTTCTTCATGGCGCCACCATGATGACTTCTGCCGGATCCGGTACGCGCATCTTCAACTGGTCGGTCGCCAGCGTCTCGATGCGGCTATGCGCCGTCCAGGTGCTCTGCTCGAGGATCAGCCGCCCGTACTCCGCCTGCGCCTTGTCGCGCACGCTCAGCTCGGAATACAGCGCATTGAGCAACTGGCGGTTCCAGTAAGAGCAGTAGGCCACCGAAATCGCCGACAGCAGGAGGGCGATGAACAGCATCAGCATGATGAAGCTGCCAGTCGGCAGGGGCTTGGCGTAGAGGCGGCTCATCTCAGCTTCTCCGCCACACGCATGACCGCGCTGCGCGAGCGCGGGTTGGCCTTGAGTTCCGCATCCGAGGCGTACTGCGGCTTGCCGAGCAGCTTCAGGCGCGGTTCGAATACCTTGGCGCGGATCGGCAGGTCACGCGGCAGGTTGTCGGCCTCGCCTTTCGCATGCTTGCGCATGAACTGTTTGACGATGCGGTCTTCCAGCGAGTGGAAGCTGATCACCACCAGCCGGCCGCCGACTTCCAGGCCTTCCAGGGCGGCGTCCAGGCCGCGCTCGAGATCGCCCAGTTCGTTGTTGACATGAATGCGCAGCCCCTGGAAGGCGCGAGTTGCCGGGTTCTTTCCCTTTTCCCAGGCCGGATTGGCCTCGGTGATCACGGCTGCCAGGTCGGCGGTACGCTCGAAAGGTTTCTCCGCACGACGCTGCACGATGGCGCGCGCCATACGCCTGGCGAAGCGTTCCTCGCCATATTCCTTGAATACGCGGGCGATTTCGTCTTCGGCGGCAGTGGCTATCCACTCGGCTGCACTGACACCGCGCGACGGGTCCATGCGCATGTCCAGAGGACCGTCGTTGAGGAAACTGAAGCCACGCTCGGGGTCGTCCAGCTGCGGAGACGACACGCCCAAGTCCAGCAGCACGCCGGCAATCTGCCCCTGCAGGCCGCGCGCTACCAGTTCGTCGCCCATCTCGGCAAACGACCGTTGCACAATGACGAAGCGGCCGTCTTCGGCCGCCAGCGCCTCCCCGGTGGCGATCGCCTGGGGATCCTTGTCGAACCCGAGCAGTCGCCCGCCCGGGTCCAACCGCCCAAGCAAGGCGCGACTATGCCCTCCTCTGCCGAAGGTACCATCCACATAGCAGCCGCCAGCCTTGGGAGCCAGTGCTTCGACGGCTTCCTCGAGCAAGACGGTGATGTGTTGATAGGTAGCGGTCACGGGCAGGCTCACAAAATCAGGTCGCGTAGTTCATCCGGCACGCCGCCGGGCTGTTTGATGGCTGCGAGGTCTTCCTCGGCAACCGCATTCCATGCATCTTCATCCCACAACTGGAACTTGGTGAGCTGGCCGACCAGCATCACCCGCTTGTCGAGGCGGGCGTACTCGCGCAGGCGCGGCGGCACCAGGAAACGCCCGTTGGCGTCCAGCTCCAGATCTACGGCATTACCGATCAGCAAACGCTGCAGGCGCCGGGTAGCCTCTTGCAGCGAGGGCAGTTGGCGCAGCTTGGCTTCGACGTTTTCCCATTCGGGCAGGGGATAAATGGTCAGGCAAGGATCTGCCGCATCGATGGTCACGATGAGCCGGCCGTCACAGCACGCCATGAGCTCGTCACGATACCGGCTGGGTACCGCAAGACGTCCCTTGGCGTCGAGACTGATGGCGTTGGCTCCGCGAAACACGTCAGCGCTTCCCCTGTGGTTGGCTTTCCTTGCCTATTGATCCCACTTTTACCCACTTTCTACCACTCGCGCACACTATAGAAATGCGCGGACCCCACCGTCAAGGCGAGGCCAGGGGGAAAAATCCTTACAGGACGGAGATTTAGCGCACTTTTTCGAGACAGGAAGGTGCTGTTTGCACCACCAGAAAAGACAAAAGCCCAGTGTTTTCAAAACACTGGGCTTTGCACTTAAAGTACTTTGTTAAGTTTTCCACCCCTTCCATCGAGCGACAAATGGTCATAGTGGGAAGAAGTGGAGAAAACAGGGAGAGTCGATCTATAAGCCGGGTTCTGTCGAGGACAGCCATTCCTCTGGGACGTACATCACTGCACGCCTCAAGCGACCTACCCGAATCCAGCGCGGGCCGCGCCAATGGATTCCTATTTGGTCTTGCTCCGAGTGGGGTTTACCTAGCCACGCACTGTTGCCAGCCGTGCGGTGCGCTCTTACCGCACCTTTTCACCCTTACCGGCGCTGTTGCGCTTAGGCGGTTATTTTCTGTGGCACTTTCCGTAGGCTCGCGCCCCCCAGGCGTTACCTGGCACTCTGCCCTATGGAGCCCGGACTTTCCTCCACCCCGTGATGGAACACCACGGAACAGCGACTGTCCAATCGACTCTCCGCCGCAAAGGTTAGCGGCTGAGAGCCCGAAGAACAAGTCAGGCCTTGCCCTGGCGCTCCAGCGCTGCCTGATACAGCAGGTTCTTGCGCACCCCGGTGATCTCCGCCGCCAGTGCCGCAGCCCGCTTCAACGGCAACTCGGCCAGCAGCAGATCGAGCACCCGCAACGCCTCGGCACCGATCGCATCGTCGCCCTCCGGCGCCTGCCAGCCCGCCACCAGGATCACGCACTCGCCGCGCTGCTGATTGCTGTCCGCCGCCACCCAGTCACGCAGCTCGCCAACCGGCAAGCCCTTGAGGGTCTCGAAGGTTTTCGTCAGCTCACGGGCCAACAGCGCATCCCGCTGCTCGCCGAATACGTCAGCCATATCCTGCAGACATTCCAGCAGCCGGTGCGGCGCCTCATAAAAGATCAGGGTCCGCGGTTCTTCCCGCAAGGCCTCGAGACGGGCACGCCGTCCTGCCGTCCTGGCCGGCAGGAATCCTTCGAACACGAAACGATCGGACGGCAGGCCAGCCGCCGACAATGCGGCGATCACCGCACAGGCGCCGGGCACCGGAACCACCGGAATGCCGGCAGCACGTGCCTGGCGCACCAGGTGATAGCCGGGGTCGGAAATCAGCGGCGTCCCCGCATCGGAGATCAATGCGACATCTTCACCGGCCTGCAGCCGGTCGAGAAAGCGCCCGCCCTGCTCACGCTCGTTGTGCTCGTGGCAAGGCGCCAGGGGCGTATCTATCCCGAAGTGCTGCAGCAGACGCACGGAATGGCGGGTATCTTCGGCCGCCACCAGAGCCACCTCGCGCAGCACCTTCAGGGCGCGCGCGCTGATGTCATCCAGGTTGCCAATAGGCGTAGCGACCACGAATAGAGTGCCGAAAGACACGCCGATACCTCGCAAGAGAAAAGATCAAGGGGCGTATTGTAGCCATATTCACAGGCTCGCCATCGCAGCAAAGAGCACGCTTGGGTACAATTGGCGACTCTTTTGAATGCGTCATGAGAAGCCCGAAATGATCGCTTGCTTGCGCCCACTTTCCGCCCTGTTCCTGGCTGGCCTACTCACCGCCTGCGCCAGTTCGCCGTCCAGCAGCCTGGGCGAGCTTCCACGCACCCCGGATGCAACCGTCGAGCAACTGCTGCAGCAGGCCGCCACCGCGAAGCCGGAAGAAGCCGTCCTGCTCAGGCTTTCCGCAGCGGACCTCGCCTACCAGCAGCAGGATCTTGGCCGTGCAATGCAGATCCTCGAGCAGGTTCCGATCGACACTCTGAAGCCTGCGCAGCAGATCTTCGCCAGCACGCTCAATGCGCAACTGGCGCTGGCTCGCAACAAGCCCAAGGCTGCACTGCAGGCACTGGGGCATCCGAGTTTCGAACGCCTTGGCGAACTGCCCGTCGAACAGCAGGCCCGCAGCGGCCTGGTCAAGTCCCAGGCCCTGGCTGCGGATGGACAAACCCTGGCCGCCGCCCGCGAACGCGTCTTCATCGACCCGCTGCTGAACAAGGACGCAGGCCAGAAAAACCACGAGGCGATCTGGTCGCTGGTATCCAGCCTCCCGGTCAGCCAGTTGCAGACCAGCGAGAATGAAGGCGACCTGAGCGGCTGGCTGGAGCTTGCCCGCATCACCAAAACCTCATCCACCCTGGCCGAGCAGCAGACCAACATCGAGGCCTGGCGCAAAAGCCACCCCGACCACCCTGCCGCCAAACAACTTCCGGAATCCCTGGAAAAGCTCAAGTCCCTGGCCGCCCAGCCCCTGAACAAGATCGCCCTGCTGCTTCCCCAGCAAGGCAGGCTCGCAGGAGTGGCACGCGCACTGCAGGATGGCTTCCTCGCCGCGCACTACCAGGCACAGCAGTCCGGCCATTCGCTGCCGGCAATCAAGCTGTACGACAGCAGCCGCCTGAACTCGCTGGATGAGTTCTATCGCCAGGCGCAATCCGATGGCGTGCAACTGGTCGTCGGCCCGCTGGAGAAACCGCTGGTGAAGCAGTTGAGCGGCCAGCAGCAATTGCCGATCACCACCCTTGCCCTGAACTACAGCGACGGCAACCAGGAAGGCCCCGCGCAGCTGTTCCAGTTCGGCCTGTCGGCTGAAGACGAGGCGCGTGAAGTAGCCAACCGCGCATGGAACGACGGCATGCGCCGAGCCGTGGCTCTCGTCCCCCGTGGCGAATGGGGCGACCGGGTTCTGGCCGCATTCAGCCGCAACTGGCAGGCCGCCGGCGGCACACTGATCGCCGCGGAGCATGTCGACCAGCCAGTACAAATGGCTCAACAGATTGCCGATCTGCTGCAACTGCGCCAGAGCGAAACCCGCGCCAAGCGCCTGGAAGGCGTGCTGGGCAGCAGCGTCGACACGCAGCCGTCGCGCCGCCAGGACATCGACTTCATGTTCCTCGCCGCCACCCCGCAACAGGCGCGCCAGATCAAGCCGACCCTGGCCTTCCAGTACGCGGGCGACCTGCCGGTCTATGCAACATCCAATCTCTATGCCGGCGCCAGCAATCCGGCCCTGGACCAGGACCTGAACGGTATCCGCTTCTGCGAGACCCCCTGGCTGCTGCAACCCAACGACCCGCTGCGCCGCCAGGTCACCGCCCAGTGGCCCCAGGCCGCCGGCAGCCTCGGCCGCCTGTATGCGATGGGCGCCGATGCCTACCGCCTGGCGCCGCGCCTGCCTGAGCTCAAGGCCGTGCCGAGCATGAGCCTCGATGGCCTCAGCGGCACCCTCAGCCTCAACCCCAGCCAGCGCATCGAGCGCCGCCTGCCATGGGCGGAATTCCGCAACGGCGAAGCCCAGCCCCTGGGGAACAGCGGAATTTGAGCAATTCCCGCCCGGACACACGGACCATGGGGCGCGCCGCCGAAGCAATGGCGCGCACCCATCTGGAACGGCACGGCCTGCGCCTGCTGGCACAGAACTGGCTGTGCCGGCGGGGCGAGCTCGATCTGGTCATGCTGGACGGCGATACAGTAGTATTCGTCGAAGTTCGCTCCCGCCGGCATCAGGCCTGGGGCGGCGCAGCGGAAAGCGTGGATGCGCGCAAGCGCCAGCGCCTGGTCGCCACCGCCGAACACTTTCTGCAACAGGAACCCCGCTGGGCCAGGCATCCATGCCGATTCGACGTAGTGGCCGTGGACAGCGGCGGCAACCCACCAGCGCAACTGAACTGGATTCCCAACGCCTTTGACACCTGATCAGACGCCCGACGAAAGGTCACACCTGATGGACATGCAATCCCGTATTCGACAGCTCTTCCATGCCAGCATCGAGACCAAGCAGCAGGCTACCGAGGTGCTGATCCCGCATATCGAGCAGGCCAGCATGGTGATGGTCAATGCCCTGCTCAACGAGGGCAAGATCCTCAGCTGCGGTAACGGCGGCTCCGCTGGCGACGCCCAGCACTTTTCATCCGAACTGCTCAACCGCTTCGAGCGCGAACGCCCGAGCCTGCCGGCCGTCGCCCTGACCACCGACAGCTCGACCATCACCTCGATCGCCAACGACTACAGCTACAACGAAGTCTTCTCCAAGCAGATTCGCGCCCTCGGCCAGCCCGGGGACGTCCTGCTGGCGATTTCCACCAGCGGCAACTCGGCCAACGTCATCCAGGCAATCCAGGCCGCCCATGATCGCGAAATGCTGGTCGTCGCCCTGACCGGCCGCGACGGCGGCGGCATGGCCTCCCTGCTCCTGCCGGAAGACGTGGAAATCCGCGTACCTGCGAAGGTCACCGCGCGCATCCAGGAGGTTCACCTGCTGGTCATCCATTGCCTCTGCGACCTTATCGACCGCCAACTGTTCGGGAGTGAAGAATGACCCGTTCCCCGCTGATCCTTGCCACTCTAGCCCTGAGCCTCACCCTCGGCGGCTGCAGCAGCTTCCTCAGCGCCACGCGTGACAAACCCATCGACGACGACCGCGGCACCCGCACCATCGGCAGCAAGATCGACGACTCGCTCATCGAGACCAAGGTTGCAGTGAATGTGGCCAAGGCCGATGCCGACCTGGACCGGAATTCCAATGTCGTGGTCGTCAGCTACAACGGCGTGGTCCTGCTGGCCGGCCAGACGCCGCGCGCAGACCTGAAGAACAAGGCGGAACAGGCTGCTCGCACCGTGCAGAAGGTCAAGACCGTGCACAACGAGCTGCAGATCCTGCAGCCCTCCTCCATCGCCGCGCGCAGCAACGACACCTGGCTGACCACCAAGATCAAGAGCCAGATGCTCGCCGACGCCAACGTGCCCTCCTCGCGCATCAAGGTGGTGACCGAGAACGGCATCGTCTACATGCTCGGCCTGGTGACCAGGAAGGAAGGCGACCTGGCCACCCAGGTCGTACAACGTGTGGATGGCGTACAGAAGATCGTTCGACTGTTCGAGTACATCGACTGAGCGGAATGACAGACATGAAAAAGGCGATCCTCGGATCGCCTTTTTCATTACTTGACCACTTTCAGGCTGGGCCGCCCACTTGGGCGTGGCGGTTCGTCGGAAGGGCCGTCATCCGACAGGTCATCATCCGTCGGCACCGGCGGTTCCAGATCGAAGACCATACCCTGGCCGTTTTCCCGCGCATACACGGCCATGACAGCCTGGGATGGGATGTACAGGGACTGTGCAACCCCGCCGAAACGCCCCTCGAAACTGACCGCCTCGTTATCCATCTGCAGGTGACGCACCGCTGTCGGCGAGACATTCAGCACGATCTGCCCATCGCTCGCATACCCCGGCGGCACGCGCACCCCCGGATAGTCGGCGTTCACCAGAATATGCGGCGTGCAGCCATTGTCCACGATCCACTCATAGAGAGCCCGTACGAGATAGGGACGACTGGAGTTCATCATCAGGCTCCTTGGCGCATATCACGCTCAGCGGAAGACAGGCTGGCCCGGAACTCTTCACGAGCGAACTGCCTTTCCATGTAGTCGAGCAACGGCTTGGCCTGCCGCGGCAACTCGATTCCCAGCACCGGCAAGCGCCAGAGGATCGGCAGCAGGCAGCAATCCACCAGGCTCAACTCCTCACTGAGGAAGTACGGCTTTTCGGCAAACAGGGGCGAAACCCCTGTCAGACTCTCACGCAGTTCCTTTCGCGCCAAGGCTCGCTCCGCATCCTTCAGACGAGCGTCCAGGATGCGATCGACCAGCGCGCACCAGTCGCGCTGGATACGGTGCATCAGCAAGCGGCTGTTGGCCCGCGCAACCGGATAGACCGGCAGCAGCGGCGGATGTGGATAGCGCTCATCCAGGTACTCCATGACCACCGTGGATTCGTACAACGCCAGATCACGGTCGACCAGGGTCGGCACGCTGCCGTATGGGTTGACCTCCGCCAGCTTTGGCGGGCAACGGCCGGCTTCGACATCGATGATTTCGGCAACGACGTTTTTCTCGGCCAGGACCAGACGCACGCGATGGCTGTAGTGATCGGAGGGATCGGAGTAGCAGGTTAGCTTGTTGACTGCGGCCATGCCGCGCCTCCTCGCAGTGCGACTTTTGGGAGGTAGAAAGACGCGCGCGCCCCGTAGGGCGCGCGCTTCAACGCTGGCAGTGCTTAATGCACGTCCTTCCAGTATTCACGCTTCAGCAGATAGGCGAATACGAAGAAGAAAGCCAGATAGAGCAGGACGTAGGTACCGATGCGGCGAGCCTCGAGCTTGTTCGGATCAGCCGAATAAGTCAGGAAGGTAACCAGGTTCTTGACCTTCTCGTCGAACTGGGCCTCGTTCAGAGCGCCAGTCTTCGGCAGGACGGTCAGTTGGTCACAGGCTTCGTGAGTCAGCGGAGTACCGGTCAGAGGGTCGAATTGCTTCTTGCCGTCTTCGACGATCTGTACCTGCTTGCAACCGATGACCTGACGGCCCTGGAGGCTGACCAGCACGTTCGGCATGCCGACGTTCGGGAACACCTTGTTGTTCACACCCCACGGGCGCTTGGAGTCCTCGTAGAAGGAGCGCAGGTAGGTGTAGAGCCAGTCAGAACCACGAACACGGGCCACCAGGGTCAGATCCGGCGGAGCAGCACCGAACCATACCTTGGCATCAGCCGGCTTCATGCCGATGTCCATGTGATCGCCGATCTTCGCACCGGTGAACACCAGCTTGCTCATCATCAGCTCTTCCGGAATGCCCAGATCCCTTGCTACACGCTCGTAGCGCTGGAACTTGGCACTGTGGCAGCCCATGCAGTAGTTGGCGAAGGTGCGCGCACCATCCTGCATGGCGGCCTTGTCGGTCAGATCGATATCGACGTGATCCAGTTCGACTCCATGGCCACCAGCGGCGAAGCCGAAGGCAGGCAGCAGAGCGAGGATCAGTGCAGCAAATTGCTTTTTCATCAGCCAGTCACCCTTTCCGGAACCGGTTTGGTCTTCTCCATCCGGGTGTAGAACGGCATCAGGATGAAGTATGCGAAGTACAGGATGGTGCACAGACGCGAGAGCGCGGTGCCCAGCGGCGACGGAGCCTGCGCGCCGTAGTAGCCGAGGATCACGAAGGAAATCGCGAAAATCACCAGCCAGATCTTGCTCAGCCAACCCTTGTAACGCATCGAGCGAACCGGGCTACGGTCAAGCCACGGCAGGACGAACAGGACAGCAATGGCCGCCCCCATCGCGATCACACCCATCAGCTTGTCCGGAACCGCACGCAGGATTGCGTAGAACGGGGTGAAGTACCACACCGGTGCAATGTGCTCAGGGGTCTTGAACTGGTTGGCGACTTCAAAGTTCGGCTTCTCGAGGAAGTATCCGCCCATCTCCGGGAAGAAGAAGATCACGGTGCAGAAGATGAACAGGAACACCACCACGCCGACGAGGTCTTTCACGCTGTAGTACGGGTGGAAGGCAATGCCATCCAGCGGAATACCGTTCTCGTCTTTCTTCTTCTTGATGTCGATGCCGTCCGGGTTGTTCGAGCCGACTTCGTGAAGCGCCAGGATGTGCAGTACGACCAGGCCGAGCAGAACGATCGGCAGGGCGATCACGTGCAAGGCGAAGAAGCGGTTCAGGGTGATACCGGAAATCAGGAAGTCACCACGGATCCACTGGGCCAGATCCTCGCCGACCACCGGAATGGCGCCGAACAGCGAGATGATCACCTGGGCACCCCAGTAGGACATCTGGCCCCAAGGCAGCAGATAGCCCATGAAGGCTTCAGCCATCAGGCAGAGGTAGATCAGCATGCCGAAGATCCACACCAGCTCGCGCGGCTTCTGGTAGGAGCCATACATCAGGCCGCGGAACATGTGCAGGTAGACCACGACGAAGAACGCCGACGCACCGGTGGAGTGCATGTAGCGGATGATCCAGCCGTAGTCCACATCGCGCATGATGTATTCGACGGAGGCAAAGGCTTCTTCGGCGGACGGAGTGAAGCTCATGGTCAGCCAGATACCGGTGAGGATCTGGTTGACCAGGACGAGCAGCGCCAGGGAACCGAAGAAGTACCAGAAGTTGAAGTTCTTCGGGGCGTAGTACTTGCTCAGATGGTCTTCCCACATCTTGGTGGCGGGGAAGCGGGCATCGACCCAAGCCATGAACTTGTTCATCAGGCTTTCTCCTGGTCCACACCGATGGTCAACACATCTCCATCGAGCGCATAGGGCGGAATCGGCAGGTTCATGGGAGCGGGCTGCCCCTTGTAAACGCGGCCGGCGAGGTCGTAGTGGGAACCGTGGCACGGGCAGAAGTAGCCACCTTTCCAGTCCGGACCGAGGTCAGCGGGAGCGACTTCCGGACGGAAAGTCGGCGAGCAGCCCAGGTGGGTGCAGATACCGACGATAACGGCCAGTTCCGGCTTGATGGAGCGCAGCTTGGGATCGACATAGGTCGGCTGGTCCGATGCCTTGGACTCCGGATCCGCCAGTTGACCTTCGAGGCCCGGCAGGGCATCCAGCATTTCCTTGGTGCGGTGCACCAGGAATACCGGCTTGCCGCGCCATTCGGCCACGATCTGCTGGCCCGGCTCGATCTTGCCTACGTTCACCTTCACCGGCGCGCCAGCTGCCTTCGCCTTGGCACTGGGGAACCATGACCCCACGAACGGAACCGCAGCACCGACAGCTCCCGCCGCGCCGACCACAGAAGTGGCCGCGACGAGGAAGCGACGCCGGCCTGCATTCACGCCGTCATTACTCATTCAGTCGTCTCCCATCAGCTTTAGGCCTGTTGTATCCAAGCCTTTAAGTAAAATTTCAAGCCGCGCAAAAAATTCGCCAAATGGTAAAGAAAACCCCCAGTGCTGACAAGGCAATAACCCGATACAAAAGCGCTGAAGCCCTTGCCAGACGGGACTTTCACAACTGCGACACCTTGCCGCACGAATAAACTTTGCGCATAAAAAAACGCCCAGTCCAAAAGGAACTGGGCGTTTCTTTCGAAGCGTCGAATTAACGCTTGGAGTACTGCGGACGCTTACGCGCCTTGCGCAGACCGACTTTCTTACGCTCAACTTCGCGAGCATCGCGAGTGACGTAACCGGCCTTGCGCAGCGAGCTGCGGAAGGTCTCGTCGTAGGAGATCAGAGCACGGGTGATACCGTGACGGATCGCACCAGCCTGACCGCTGACACCGCCACCGACGACGGTGACGTACACGTCGAACTTCTCGACGGTTTCGGTCAGTTCCAGAGGCTGACGAACAACCATGCGAGCGGTTTCACGACCGAAAAACTGGTCGAGGCTGCGGTTGTTGATGGAAATCTTGCCAGTACCCGGACGCAGGAAGACGCGAGCGGTAGCAGTCTTACGACGGCCAGTGCCGTAATTTTGAGTCGCCGACATAATTAGCTATCCCGTTAAATCTTCAGTTCTTGAGGCTGCTGAGCGGTGTGCGGGTGAACAGCACCCTTGTACACTTTCAGCTTGCGATACATGTCGCGACCCAGCGGGTTCTTCGGCAGCATGCCTTTGACGGCAGTCTCGATCACGCGCTCAGGAGCCTTGGCGATCAGCTTCTCGAAGTTGATCGACTTGATGCCGCCCGGGAAGCCCGAGTGGTGATAATACATCTTGTCGGTAGCCTTGGCGCCAGTTACACGCACCTGCTCGGCGTTGATGACGACGATGTAGTCGCCGGTGTCAACGTGCGGGGTGTACTCGGGCTTGTGCTTGCCACGCAGACGGCGAGCGATTTCAGTAGCCAGACGACCCAGGGTCTGACCAGCAGCGTCGATGACGAACCAGTCGCGCTTAACGGTTTCCGGTTTCGCGGTAAAAGTTTTCATTCTTTATAGCCTCAGGGGCCGCCTGAAAAATAGACGGCGAATCTTACTGGACAGTGGTTGCCCTGACAAGTCAAGGACAGCCGAAAACAGACACGATTGGGGCTCGGGTCAGTGTGCGTCCGTAACGACTAGATACATCGATCGGCAGGCTTGGCATCCCCCACCGATGAAAGGCTGCGGAATTATGCAGATTTCGTCAGAATTTACAACCTCGACTCGCGATCATTTCACGGAGGTACGCATGCAATACCGACCGCTCGGCCGCACCGATATCCGCGTCAGCGCGCTGTGCCTGGGAACCATGACCTGGGGCGAACAGAACAGCGAGGCGGATGCCTTCGCCCAGATCGAGCGCGCCAAGGCCGCCGGAATCAACTTCATCGATACCGCGGAGATGTACCCCGTGCCGCCGCGCGCGGAAACCTATTCGCGCACCGAACAGATCATCGGCAACTGGTTCCGCCAGCGCGGCGACCGCGCCGACTGGATCCTCGCCAGCAAGATCGCCGGGCCTGGCAACGGCATCAGCCATATCCGCGACGGCCAGCTCAGGCACAACCGCAAGCATATCGTCGCCGCCCTGGACGCCAGCCTGAAGCGCCTGCAGACCGACTGGATCGACCTTTACCAGTTGCACTGGCCGGAGCGCAGCACCAACTTCTTCGGCCAGCTCGGCTACCAACACAAGGAACAGGATTTCACGCCGCTGGAGGAAACCCTGGAGGCGCTGGACGAACAGGTACGCGCCGGCAAGATCCGCCACATCGGCCTGTCCAACGAGACGCCATGGGGCACCATGAAGTTTCTCCAGCTCGCCGAGGCCCGCGGCTGGCCTCGCGCCGTTTCGATCCAGAACCCCTACAACCTGCTCAACCGCAGCTTCGAGGTCGGCCTGGCGGAAATCGCCCTGCGCGAACAGTGCGGGCTGCTGGCTTATTCGCCAATGGCCTTCGGCATGCTGTCGGGCAAGTACGAGAACGGCGCACGCCCGGCAAATGCACGGATCACGCTGTTCAGCCGCTTCACCCGCTACACCAACCCGCAGAGCGAGCTGGCCTGCTCGCGCTATGTGGCCCTGGCTCGCGAGCACGGCCTCGTCCCGGCACAGATGGCGCTCGCCTTCGTCACCCGCCAACCCTTCGTGACCAGCAACATCATCGGCGCCACCACGCTCGAACAGCTGGAAACGAACATTGCCAGCTTCGACCTGCAACTCAGCGACGAAGTCCTCGCCGGCATCGAGACGATTCACAAGTCACAGCCAAACCCCGCCCCGTAACCTCCCCGGCGCCCCCTCGCCCACGCACGGTGCGAGGGCCCGCCTGCGCGCCGGTTACGTACGCTTACTGGACAGCATCACCAAATGGTAAGACGATTCAGCCACCGCATGACCGCTTAAGCGTCAGACCCCGCAATCCGCAGAAGTACAAGAAAATGATGCACAGCCAAGCGCCCAGGAAGCTGCAACGCGTCAGCATCCTCGCGACCAATGGGGTATTCGCCTCCACCCTGATGCAGGCCAAGGACTTCTTCCACATGGCCAGCCTGCGCCATGGGAGGCAGCAAGGCCTTGGCCTTGTGCCGAGCTTCGAGACACGCATCGTCAGCCCCGACGGCCAACCCGTCACCAGTTTCAGCGGCGGCCAGATCGCCGTCGACGGGCCGCTGGATGAAGCGGAAATCGTGATTTTGCCGTCATTCTGGGGCGATTTCGACACCCTTCTCAGCCTTTACCCGCAAGTCCTGCCCTGGCTGCGCGAGCGCCACGCCAGCGGCAGCACACTGTGCGGCGAAGCTTCCGGAGTGTTCTGGCTGGCCCAGGCCGGCCTGCTCGACGGCAAGGAGGCGACTACCTACTGGCGCTTCTTCCGCGAATTCGCCCAGCGCTATCCGAAGATCGCACTCAACCAGGAAAAGCACATCGTCGACGTCGACAACATCTTCAGCACCTGCGGCAACACCTCGGCCCGCGACGTGTTCATCCATGTGATCGAAGGCTTCTGCGGGATCAGCGTGGCGCAGGGCGTGGCCCGCGACATCCTGTACGAGGTGCAGCGCAGCTATACCCCGGGCCGCCTGGGTTTCGGCGGGCAGAAGCTGCATCACGACCCGACCATCCTGCAGGTCCAGCAATGGCTGGAGGAACATTACGCGGACAAGTTCCGCTTCGAGGACGTCGCCCGGGAACACGGCATGAGCATCCGCAACTTCATGCGCCGCTTCCAGGCCGCCACCGGCGACAAACCCCTGCACTACCTGCAGCGTCTGCGCATCGAAACCGCGCGCAATCTGCTCGCGACCACGCGCAAGAGCATCAAGACCATCAGTTATGAGGTTGGCTACGACGATGCGAGCTTCTTCGCCCGCCTGTTCCGCCAGCACACGAGCCTGTCGCCGCACCACTACCGGCGCCAGGTGCAGAAGTCGGAGGGCTGAGGCCCACCACGGACCAGCAAGGCGCAATGAAAAAGGGGCTGCACTGCAGCCCCTTTTTCCGTGTCGCCATTATGCCCGGTGCGGACGCGCCAGGTATTCGTGGGACTGCATTTCCAGCAGACGGCTCAGGGTGCGCTGGAATTCGAACTCCAGGCGGCCGCCGGTGTAGAGATCCTTCAGTTCGACCTCGGCGGAGATGATCAGCTTGACGTTGCGATCGTAGAACTCGTCCACCAGGTTGATGAAGCGGCGCGCCATGTCGTCCTTGGTCACGCCCATCTGCTCGACGTTGGCGAGCAGCACGGCATGGAAGATCTTCGCCAGCTCGATGTAGTCGTTCTGGCTGCGCGGACCATCGCACAGCTCGCGGAACTCGAACCAGGCGACGTCCTCGCAGACGCGCACGGAGCGAATCTCGCGATTCTCGATCATCAGCGCCTCGCCCTCCACCGCCTGGACGCAGTCCGGCAGGAGGCTGCCGAAGCTCTTGCGCAGGCTCTGCTCGGCCTCGGCATCGAGCGGCCAGTGATACAGCTCCGCCTGCTCCAGCGCACGCAGACGGTAATCCACGCCGCTGTCGACGTTGACGACATGGGTATGTTCCTTCAACAGCGCGATGGCAGGCAGGAATCGCGCACGCTGCAGGCCGTCCTTGTACAGGCCGTCCGGAACGATGTTGGAGGTGGCGACCAGGCTCACGCCGTTCTTGAACAGCTCTTCGAGCAGGGTGGCGAGGATCATCGCGTCGGTGATATCGGAAACGAAGAACTCATCGAAGCAGATCACCCGCGCCTCGTCGGCGAAGCGCTTGCCGATGATGGTCAGCGGGTTCTTCTCGCCCTTGAGGGTTTTCATTTCCTCGTGCACGCGCTTCATGAAGCGGTGGAAGTGCGTGCGCATCTTCTGCTTGAACGGCAGTGCATCGAAGAAGGTGTCGACCAGATAGGTCTTGCCGCGACCGACGCCGCCCCAGAAATACAGACCCTTGACCGGGCCCTGGGATTTCTTGCCGAGCAGCTTGCCGAACAGGCCAGGCTTGCTCTGGCCTGCTGCGACGAGGTCGTCGTAGAGGCGCTGCAGATGTTTCACGGCATTCTCTTGCGCCGCATCGTAGAAGAATTCGGGACGTTTCAGGTCAGCCTGATAGCGCTCAAGGGGCGTCATGATCGATAGCAATGCAACGAAAACGGGGGCGAACACTTTAGCGGCGCCCCCGTCGATTGGCAATTGGCCGGCAGCGCGCCGGCCGTGAATTGAGCTTATTCCTGAGGCGCCAGGGCCGCGCGCAGACGCTCGATGGCGGTGTCGCGGGTCGCGGCATCGGCGAAGGACGGGCTCTGCGCCACTACCTCGCCGTCCAGCCACAGGCCGAAGGCGTTGCCGTCGACGCGCAGATCCAGTTCCTCGCCGGCCTGCAGGCGCTTGCTGACCTGGCCGGCGGCCTTGCCATCGGCGAAACCTTTCGACAGCAGCAGTTGCTCACCCGACGCGTCGAGCAGGCGGAAGCGGAAGCTGCCGTCATCCTCGCGGAAGCTGACGAAGCGTGCGGCCTTGGCGGCTTTCTTCTTGCCAGTATCGGCGCCCTGCACCGCGCTGCGGAACGAGCGCAGGCCCACAGCCTCGCGCAGCTCGCCGAGGAACGGCGTGGCGATGCGGCGGGCCTTGGCGGCGCCGGCCAGCAGGATGTCTTCCAGATCGGCCGGGCGCTCGATCAGCGCGTGGTAACGCTCGCGCGCCTCGCCCAGTTCGTTGTCGAGCAGCTCGAACAGCCGCTGCTTGGCCTCGCCCCAGGCCAGGCCGTCGAGCAGTTCGGCGCGGAAGGCGGCCTGCTGTTGCGGCGTGGAGAAGGCCTGGTAGAGGGTGAACAGGTGCGAGTTGTCCGGGTCCTTCGGCTCGCCCGGGGCGCGGGAGTCGGTGATGATGCGGGCGATGGCATCCTTCAGCTGCTTGGCGCTGCCGAACAGCGGGATGGTGTTGTCGTAGCTCTTCGACATCTTGCGCCCGTCGAGGCCTGGCAGGGTCGCCACGTCTTCCTCGATCACCGCCTCGGGCAGGGTGAAGAACTCACGGCCGGCACCGAACAGGTGGTTGAAGCGCTGGCCGATGTCGCGGGCCATTTCCACGTGCTGGATCTGGTCGCGGCCGACCGGCACCTTGTGCGCGTTGAACATCAGGATGTCCGCCGCCATCAGCACCGGGTAGCTGTACAGGCCCATGGTCACACCGGCGTCCGGGTCTTCGCCGGCCTCGACGTTCTTGTCCACCGAGGCCTTGTAGGCGTGGGCGCGGTTGAGCAGGCCCTTGGCGCTGACGCAAGTGAGCAGCCAGGTCAGCTCGGGGATTTCCGGAATGTCGGACTGGCGATAGAAGGTCGCCTTGTCGGTATCCAGACCGCAAGCCAGCCAGGTGGCGGCGATTTCCAGGCGCGAACGCTGGATGCGCGCCGGGTCATCGCACTTGATCAGCGCGTGATAGTCGGCGAGGAAGTAGAAGGAGTCGGCCTGGGGATCGCGGCTGGCGATGATCGCCGGGCGAATCGCGCCGGCATAGTTGCCGAGGTGCGGCGTGCCGGTGGTGGTGATGCCGGTCAGGATACGAGTCGTCATGGGATACCAGTGTTCAACGCAGGAAAATTAGCGGCCCGGATGTTAACGCGGCAGGCCTCAGGGCGCGAGCCGCGACTGCAGGAGCTCTTTCAGCTCGATCAGCTTGCCGTGGAAGAAATGGCTGCACTCGGGAATCCGCAGCAGCTCGTGCGGCTTGTCCAGCTCCGCGCTCCAGGCGTAGACCCGCTCGGGGGTGACCACTTCGTCGGCTTCCGGCTGGATCACGGTCAGCGGGCAATCATGCGCCAGCTCGACATCGAAGCGCTCCACCGGCGGCGCGAGCATGAACAGCCGGTCCAGCGCCACGCCCTCCTCTTCCAGACGCGCGGAAGCGTTGCCGACCACGCAGGAGCCGAACGAGAAGCCCATCAGCGTCAGCGCAAGGCCGGGGTGCTGCGCCTGCAGCCAGCGCGCCGCGGCCAGGGCATCGTCGATCTCGCCCTGCCCGTCGGCATAGCTGCCGGCACTCTGGCCGACACCGCGGAAGTTGAAGCGCAGCGTCACGTAGCCGGCATCACGCGCGGCACGCTGCAGGGTCGCCACCACCTTGTTCTGCATGGTGCCGGCGAACAGCGGGTGCGGATGGCAGATCAGCGCGACGCCAGCGGCATCCGCAGTGGCAAGGTGGAGGGCTTCCAACGGACCGTCGGGACCATCGATGAACAGGGGGATTTCGCGGGTAGTCAAACAGCGGCTCCGTGACCCCGGCGCGGGTCGTCTCGTCTAGCACAATACCTGCGCGGACGGCGATATTTCATGTCGCGGTATACAAGCACAGGTGCAAGCCGCTAACGTAAAGCAAAGCCGTCTATAGAGGAAGGATTCGCGTGGAACAGTCCCTCACCAGCTGGTTGCTGCCGGCACTCACCCTGATCATCGGGGGCGCCATCGGGTTCCTGGTTGCCCGCCTGATGCCCAATACCGCTCCAAACAAGATGCAACGCCAGATGGATGACCTGCAGGATCGCTTCAGCAGCTATCAGCAGGAAGTGGCGACGCATTTCAACACCACCGCCAACCTGGTGAAAAAACTCACCCAGAGCTACCAGGACGTCCAGGAACACCTTTCCGATGGCGCCCAGCGCCTGGCACTCGACGAATTGACCAAGCAGCGCCTGCTCGCTGCCCTGCACGCCGACGAGACCTATGAGCGCCGCGAGCGCCTCACCCCGCCGGCCAACAACGAGATGCCGAAGGACTACGCGCCGAAACCGGCCAATGCCCCCGGCACGCTGGACGAGACCTACGGTCTGAAGGGCAAGTACTGAGCCCCGCGCCTTCCAAAGCAAACGCCCCGGCATGTCCGGGGCGTTTTTCATTGGGCGTCGGGAATGTGCCGCTCAGACCTGTTCCGGCGGTCGCAGGCGATACTGCGGCGGTAGCTGGTCAAGGCCGCTGACGGTCACGTTGAGGTTCTTCCAGATGCCGTCCTTGATGCCATAGACGCATCCATGCACCGACAGCTCCTGGCCGCGGTGCCAGGCGTTCTGCACGATGCTGGTATGGCTGACGTTGGCCACCTGCTGGATCACGTTGAGCTCGCAGAGGCGGTCGACGCGCTCGTCTTCGCTGGCGAACTGGCTCAAGTGGTCGCGGTACTCGTAGGCCAGGTCCCGGATGGTGCGCAGCCAGCCGTCGATCAGGCCGAACTGGCGGTCCTGCAGGGAAGCGCGCACACCGCCGCAGCCATAGTGGCCAGTGACCAGGATGTGCTTCACCTTGAGCACGTCCACCGCGTACTGGATCACCGACAGACAGTTGAGGTCGGTGTGCAACACGACGTTGGCGACGTTACGGTGGACGAACAGGTCGCCAGGCAGCATGCCGACGATCTCGTTGGCCGGTACGCGGGCATCGGAACAGCCGATCCACAGGTACTCGGGGGTCTGCTGGCTCGCCAGTTTGGCGAAGAAGTCCGGGTCTTCCTGTTTGATCGCCTCGGCCCAGCGCGCGTTGTTGTCGAACAGCTGTTTCAGATCGCTCATGCTTGCTCCTCCAGTTCGCAGGCGAACTTACGCAAGGTCGCCGGATATTGAAAGCGGGCAGGATGACGCGCGACGTCAGTCGACCAGTGTGCAGGCCATGACCAGTGCGTCTTCACGACCGCCAACCGCCGGGTAATAACCGCGCCGCCGGCCGATCTCGTTGAAACCATAGCGCTCATAGAGCCGATAGGCGGACTGGTTGGATTCGCGCACTTCCAGGAAGCACTCCGCCGCCTTCAGCTCGCCGGCACGCTGCATCAGGTGTTCGAGCAGACGCAAACCAAGGCCGCGGCCCTGGCTTTCCGGCTTCACGGTGATGTTCAGCAGGTGCGCTTCGTCGAGGATGATCTGGATCACCCCGTGGCCGACCTGCTGGGTGCCTTCGAACATCAGCCAGCAATCGTAGCTTTTCAGGCCATCGAGGAAGATGCCGCGCGTCCACGGGTGGCTGAAAGCGGCATATTCGATCTTCAGTACGGCTTCGAGATCCGCCTCGGTCATCGGGCGGAAGGAAATTGCATCAGTCATGCTTCGTTACTGCGATTCATCCAGCGTTGCCGCACGCGGCGCATGGCGCGCCAGAGTTCGGCCTTGAGAGAGGGCTCTTCGATCAGGCTTTCCAGGCCGGGAACGGCCCAGGCAGCGCCCAGGCCCTCGACCTGCAGTTCGCGGTGGAACGCATCCGCGTCGGCCTCGCCGGCGAAGCGCACCGCCGGCAGCCCCACCAGCCACAGGCAGGAGCAAGGTCCGCTCTCCTCCAGCCGCGCAGCGACGAATCCCTGGACGAACTCGCGGGCAGCCTGCGGTCCCTGGTCCATATTGCCGCCGGCGAACAGCGGCCAGCGCACCGGCTCGCCGATCAGTCGCGGGCTGTCGGGAAGACCGGTGGCACGCAGCAGATCCTTCAGCAGCAGGTAGGCCGGATCGCGGCTGGCCAGCGGTTCACCGGTGGGCAATTCGACCAGCAGCGCACAATCGCCGGCACGCAGCAATTGCAGGGCGAAGCGCGGCGGCGGTTCGGCCCGTACACGGACAACCGGCGGCTTGGCCTCTTCGGCGGTATCGGCCGGGGCACTCTTCTGCTGCGCCGCGGGCCTGGGCACCACCACCGGGATCGGCGGGCGCTCCGCAGCAGGTCGCGGCACAGCCTGGACCTCGCTGCGCGGGGGGGCAACAGGCGCGGCAACCTCCGCAGCCGGCTCATCGACTGCAACCGCCGGCTCTTCGAGCAACTCCGGACGCGAAGGCGCGGCGAATGGCAGCGCCACGCGCGGCAGCCAGCTGACGACCTGCATGGCGCCGAGATAGGCGCGGCGGCGGGCTTCTTCGATCAACGGAAAGTACCTGTGGACAGGGATGCGCCTGGCTCGGCGGCATCACGACAAGGCCGAATTGTCGCGTGAAACGCGCCATACGGAAAGGCCATCGGCCACGGCCGGTCGGAAGAGGCAGTCTATCGGGGCGCTTATGGCTGGCGAAAAAGTCCGATCAGGCGTTCGGCGATGGTGCCGGTGATGGCGTCCAGGTTGACCCGCGAGCGAGTCGCCAGCCGCGCCGGATTGAGGCGGTGGAGATGCAGCGACGGCAGACGCGCTTCGTATTCCCGCAGGTCGCCCTTCACCAGCACCGGCAGGAAGTGCTCGCCACGCATGCGGTAGCGGTTGATCAGCACCTTGAGCCCGTCCTGGAACGGCATTTCGCTGGAGGCCACCAGCCGGTTGCGCCCGGGAATCCGCAGATAGAGGCCGCGCCGGCCCATGATCTCGCCGGGCAGGATATGAATGCCGGTCGGCTCCACGCTATCGACGGGGATGTCATGGAAGGTGCCGAACCAGGCCTGTTCGTTGGGCAGGATGGTGATGCCGGCGCCATGGCTTTCCGGGATCACGAAGCTGTAGTCGCTATACAGCGTCGAGACGTAGGGCGAGTAGATGCACAACCGGCTTTCGAAGCGCCGCAGGAAAGCGATCGCTTCGCTGCGATCGGTGATGGCATCCAGATCCCAGTCGAGATCGTTCAGGCATTCCAGCTCAGCCCAGCGGGCTGTGGCGAGGGCGGCATCGTAGGTCATGGCGGTCGTTCACAGTGCGACAAGACCTTCTCGCAGAAAACATGCCAGGAATTTCAGGCAGTTAGCCCCATTTTCCCGTGATCTGCATCACACCGCCCAGGTCGCGCTGTCGCAAACTGCCGCGTTTCGTCACCTGGTCGGCCAAGGCAAAACCTTTGCAGTACAATCGCCCCTTTTCTTTGTCCTTGGCATGGATGGCAGCTTCCCGATGATCGACCCCAGACGCGTATTGCGTGCCCTTGCCGAACACTGGCCCCTGCTCGAACCGCTGTGCGAGCGCTTCGACAGCGGCACCCTGGGCCTGGTGGAACTGCGCAACCAACTGAGCGCGCAGTTGCCGGACAGCACTCCGGCGGACGTCACCGCCCTCCTCGACCAGTGGATTCGCCTGGATATCCTGGTCCCGGTGGCCAAGAGTCCCAACCGCTTCGAACTCAACGCACAGATCCACGACTTCCTCGCCTACCTGCGCCACGAGCACCGCCTCGGCCTGTGCCTGGAGATCGAGGCCTACCTGCGCCATCTGGAGCGTCTGGCCGGCTACATCCGCGACGCCTTCGAAGTGCGCGACGGCAACGACCTGGCGCGGCAACTGCGTCTGCTCGACATGCGCGTGCGCGACGTGCTGAAGAAGCTGGCCAACGACGAGCAGGCACTGATCGCCGTGGCCGAGCGGGCCAAGACCAGCGACCGGCAGATTCCCCTGCGCCAGCGCTATGCCGAGGTCCTGGCGACCTGGGACGAATACGTCGAGCCGATGATCCAACTGGTCAGCGCCGACGGCGCCTTCGAGCAGGGCGTGCGACGCGTCGAGCAGGTCCTGCTGCGCCTGCTCGGCGAACAGGCGCGCCTCGGCCAACTGGTGGACGACGACCTGCTGCTGCGCACCCACGCGCGCATCCTGGAAATGCAGACCACCGCCCAGCTCACCCTGCGCCGCGCCCGCGAGCTGCTGCTGCCGCTGCGCGAGGAAGCGCGCCGGCACAACGCGATCACCCGCGGCGCCGCCCTGGCCCTGTCGCTGATCCGCCGCAAGGGCCTGGACGCCGTACCGCAGGCGGCGCTGCCGCTGTTCACCCGGCCGCAGAGCAACTTCCTCGGCACCGCCTCGCAGGTGGAGAGCTACGTCTTCGCCCTGGCACGCTTCCAGCCGAAACCGGCGCACTTCCCCAAGGCCAGTGGCTCGCGCAAGAGCGACGGCCCGCAACGCGCGCCACGCACGGCGCGGGAAATGCTCGACCGCTGCCAGGCCGCCCTGCCGCTGCCGGACCTGATGCTCTGGCTGCTCGAACAGGAGCCGGAAGGCGCCACCGACGAGCTGCTCTACTGGTTCTCGCGACTGTCGCGCGACGGCCGCTTCCAGCGCGAGCGCCTGGAGCGCCGCGAATACCTCACCCGCGAGCACCGGCTGAACCTGTGCTCCTACACGCTGGTCAGTCCCGAACATGCCTGAACCGAACGTAGGGTGGACAACGCTCTGCTCGTCCACCATCCAGCGCCTGAAAAATTCCGGTGGCAAACGCTTCACGGTTTTCCACGGGGCGGCCATCCGTCCTACGATTCTCTGCGAGTGACCGCATGAACATCGACCTCAAAGAACTCTCCCATCTCGCGCCGATCTTCCGCGAGCTGTTCAAGGGCTTTCACATCAGCCGCCGCGACCCCGAGCTGTACTCCCAGCTGTCCAACCAGCAGGACCAGTACCGCACGCTGTTCCGCGCGCTGGGCTTCGAGCTGGTCTGCGATACCCGCGGCTTCTACTACTTCGTCCCCGAGCAGATCGGCGCGCAGGTGAACAAGACCGCCCAGCGCCTGGCGCTGTTCACCTTCATTCTGGTCGAACACCTCGCCGACCAGGGCCGCGACCCGCTCGCCGTGCTCGACGGCGGCAGCCTCGGCCGCGACGAACTGCCGCCGCTGCTGGAGAAGTACCGCGACCTGTTCCTCCAGGCCGAAGTGCAGACCCAGGAAGAGCTGGAAGAGAAAGTCATGCGCCGCATGACCCAGCTTGGCTTCGCCGCCGAGGACAACGGCGTGTACCGCTTCCTGCCGCCGATCCACCGCTTCCTCGATGTCTGCCTGTCGGTGCAGCAGGACCGCGACCTCGCCGCCAGCCTGCACGTCGGCGACCTGGTCGCTCCGGCATTGCAGGAAGAGGACGACGCCCCGCTGATGCCGGTCGACATCGCTGACGATACCGAGGAAAGCGAGGACGACGCCCTCGCCCGCGCCATTGCCGAAGAACAGGCCGAGCTGGAGACACAGGAATGACCCAGGAACGCTACGGAATCCGCCGCTTCGCCCTGCTCAACACCGCCGGCTACAGCCTCGGCATCTTCCCGCTGGAGCAGCCGCTGTCGGTCTACGGCGCCAACAACCTCGGCAAGTCGGCGTCGATCAACGCGCTGCAGTTCCCCATCCTCGCGCGCATGTCGGACATGAGCTTCGGCAAGTACAGCCTGGAAGCCTCGCGCAAGTTCTACTTCGCCACCGACACCAGCTACATCCTCATCGAGCTGGAACTGCCCCACGGCCGCCATGTGATCGGCGTCGGCGGCCGCGGCCCGGGCGGCGGTTTCGGCCACCAGTTCTTCGCCTACCAGGGCGAACTGGACCTGGAGCATTACCAGAAGAATGGCACCTGCCTGCGTCTGCGCGAGCTCTACGCCAACCTCGAACGTGCCGGTATCAAGTCATACGAGCTGAAGCCGGACGAGCTGCGCCGCCTGCTGGTCGGCGGCCACACCTCGATCCCGCTGGACCTGACCCTGATCCCGCTGCGCTCCACCAGCGAGCAGAGCCTGAAGACCTTCCGCGCGCTGTTCATCAACCTGCTGCACATGCGCGAGATCACCGCGGCCAAGCTGAAGCAGCTGTTCCTCGACGCCTTCGAGCACAGCCTGCGCTCCGGCAGCGTCGACTACATCGCCGCCTGCGAAGAGGCCTTCCGCGACGTACGCCGCATGGAAGGCGATTACCAGGCGCTGGTCGCCGCCGGTCCGCTGGTCGAGGCGCTGGCCAATGGCGTATCCCAGCGCGAATTCCTGCGGGGCAAGATGCATCGCCTGTCACCGCTGCTCGACAGCCTGCTCGGCACCTGGGAAGACTACTCGGGCGCGCGCAAGGAAGAGCTGGTGATCCAGGCCGAACACTATCGCCGCGAGCAGGACGGCCTGCAGAACGAACAGCGCGGCAGCACCCAGGAGCTGATGCGCCTGGAGCGCGAGATCAGCGAAATCCAGCGCTGGCTCGGCGAGCTGGCAGTGCTGAAGAACCGTTTCGCCCTGATCGAGGACGCCAAGGTGCTGGAGCAGCAATTGCTCGCCGCCAAGGATGCCCACGACGAACTGGCCGGCGCCCTGGCGCACTCCCGGCAGTTCTCCAGCGAGGACCTCGACGAGCGCGTGCGCGACCTGGAGAAGCGCCTGAAGGGCGTTCGCCAGCAGCTCGAACACGCCGACAACAACAGCTACGCCCGTCTGCGCGAGGAATTCTCGCAGCAGGATGTGGAGCGCCTGATGCGCCTGTTCAACGGCGCCCTGTTCAGCCTGCCGCTGGGCGAGAAAGGCGTGCAGCTGGACGAGGACGGCCAGTGGGTCGCCAGCGTCGAGAAGATCCTCGACGGTTTCAAGGGCGAGCACTTCGAAGCACCCGGCCTGTCCATCGACCTCAGCCATATCGAACCGCCGGCGTTGCAGGCCCTGGCCGACCGCGCCGCCCTGCGCGACCAGAAGGAGCGCCTGGAGAAGGAGCTCAAGCAGCTCAAGGCCCAGCAGAGCGTGGCCGCCGACCGCGGCGCGAGCAAGGCGCAAGCGGACAAGCTGTATCAGGACGTGCTGGATGCGCAGAAGGCGCTGGAAGACTTCCGCCGCAGCCAGACCCTCGCCGCCGAAGAGTCGGCCAAGCTGGAGCAACTCGCCCAGTCGGAAGCCGCCCAGGATGAACTGAAGCGCTCCGCCGATGCCTTCACCGAGCGCGTCCAGCAGCTCTCCGCCAAGCTGCAACTGGTCGGCCGCCAACTGGCCGACCTGGAAGCCAAGCAGCGCACGCTCGACGACGCCCTGCGCCGCCGCCAGCTGCTGCCAGCCGATCTGCCGTTCGGCACACCGTTCATGGACCCGGTCGATGACTCCATGGACAACCTGCTGCCGCTGCTCAACGACTACCAGGACACCTGGCAGCAACTGCAGCGCATCGACGGCCAGATCGAGGCGCTTTATGCACAGGTGCGCCTGAAGGGCGTAGCCAAGTTCGACAGCGAGGACGACCCGGAGCGCCGCCTGCAGTTACTGATCAACGCTTACGCGCATCGCCAGGACGAGGCGCTGACCCTGGCCAAGGCGCGTCGCGCGGCGGTGACCGATATCGCCCGGACCCTGCGCAACATCCGCAGCGACTACGACAATCTCGAGCACCAACTGGCGCTTTTCAACCGCGAGATCAACCGTCGCCAGGTTTCCAACCTGCAGAGCTTCCGCATCGTGCTGGCACCGAACCGCGAGGCGCTCAAGCACATCGACCAGATCATCCACAGCGCCGGCCAGTACGAGGAAGGCGAGAATCTCTCGGTGTTCGACCTGACCCAGGGCGCCGAGCAGGATGCGAAGAACGAGGAAGCCAAGGACTACCTGTCGCGCCTGGTGGCGGCCAACAACAACCAGTTGGGCCTGAAGGAACTGTTCGAACTGGCCTTCGAGATCACCAAGGTAGGCGGCCAGCCGATCGTCCACACCGACATCGACGGCGCCGCCTCCAACGGCACCACCATGACCATCAAGGCGCTGACCAACATGTACCTGTTGCTGCACCTGATGGACCGCGAGCAGGCCGGCCGCGTGCGCCTGCCCTACTACCTCGACGAGGCGGCGGACATCGACGAACGCAACCAGGCCGCGCTACTGGAGACCAGCCTGCAGCTGGGCTTCGTGCCGATCCTGGCCAGCGTGAAGCCGCAGGTTTCGGCGCAGGTGGCGATCGACCTGGAAGGCGGCAATGGCCCGAACGGTATCTATATCGACGAGGCAGACTGGAAGTACATCCGCCGTCGCGAGCCGGAGCAGGCAGCGGTCAAGGCTGCAGCAGAGGAAAGCGCCGAACTGGCGTAAACAACGAGGGCCGCAATCGCGGCCCTCGTCGTTTCAGCGTAAGGCGGGTGAAACCCGCCATGCATGTTCCCGGATGGCGGGTTGCACCCGCCCTACTACTTGGCCCCCAACTGGATCTTCGGCGCCCAATCCAGCCATTCATCGTTGGCCTCGTCGAACAGCGCAAAGGTCTGCCCCGACCTGGCCAACTCGCCCATCTGCGCATTGTTCGGCGTAGCGAAGGCGACACCGCCCGCGAGGATGGTCTCGATCGACTCGGTACGCAGCTTCACGCCCTTGAACAGGCTGGCGTCGACGCCCACGCCACTGGTGTTCCAGAAGCGGCTGCCGGTACGCACCAGCGGTGCATAACGCGGCTCGATCACGATGTGGACCAGCACACGATCGCCCTGCTGCCCCAGCTCAAACGACGTCACCTTGCCGACCTGGATTTCACGGTAGGTCACCGGCACACCCGGTTTCAGCGAGCCACGCCGGGCCGCGCTGAGCACCAGATGCAGGCCTTTCTCGCTGGGAAGCAGGTTGGGCGGCGAATCCAGCAGATCGAAATGCGTCCTCCGCGTCCCTGGCTTCGAGGCCGGAAGTACCTCGATATACTGGCCGCTGACCAAAGTGCCCAGATTCGCCACGCCTGATAGCCCGACTTCCGGCTTGACCGCCCAGAACCGGCTGCCCTGGCTGGCGATCAGGTCCTGTGCCTTGGTGATTCGCGCTTTCATCACCACACCCGAGAGATCCTTTGCCAGGCTGATGTCTTCGACCTTGCCGACCTCCAGCCCCTTGAAGCGAATCGGTGCCCCCACGCTCAAGCCGTCAGCCGTCGGGGCGCAGATCTCCAGGATCGTGCCCTTGGCCCAGGCCGACTCTTCCTTGTCGTAAAGGACGAAGCGGCGCACCTTGGTGACGGGAGCCGCCTTGGGATCGGGCGTATCGAAGGAGATACCGCCGGCAATCAAGGTCTGCAGCGACTCACTTTTTACCTGAATGCCACTCAGGTTGCCGGTCAGGGTGATGCCGCTGACATTCCAGAAGCGTGTCGAGGTATTCACCAGATGGGCATACTCCGGCTCGATATGCACGCCGATTACCACCCGTTGCCGGTCACGGGACAACTGATAACTCTGCACACTGCCGACTTTCACCTGGCGGTAGAGAATTGGCGTGCCGATCTCCAGCGAACCCAGCTTGTCGCTGGTCAGGACCAGATGCAGGCCCGGCGCATTCAGATTGAGCGGTGGCGCCTTCGGTCGAATGACGAAATCGCGCGATGGAGCGCCCTCCGAGGAGAAGCGCACGCCGATGTAGTTACCCTTCACCAGCGCTTCAAGCCCGGTAATGCCCGCCAGGGAAATGCTCGGTTTGACCACCCAAAACTCGGTGTTGGCATTGAGGAAGTCTTCCGTCCGGGGGTCCATGGACAGAACGGCTGTGGCGCTGCTGAAGTCCTTGTCCATGTCGAGGCTCTTGACCGTACCGACCTGCACACCGTTGAAGATTACCGGAGTCGTTCCGGGATTCAGGCCGCTGATATCCGTCACCTTGAGGTTAACGGTGATGCCTGCCTGCGCCGCATCGAAATCCTCGTACAGGCGGAATGGCTTGGTCGGATCGGTAGGCGGGCTGTCCGTGTAGCGATCCGGCGTGGCGAAGGCGATGCCGCCGGAAATGATGCTGGCCATCGACTCGGTGCGCAGCTTCAATCCCGACAACCCGCCCGTGAGGCTGATGCCGCTGGCATTCCAGAAACGCGTGTGCTTGCGCACCAGGTTGGCATAGGCCTCCTCGATGTGGACCTTCACTTCGATGGTCTTCTGATCCTCCGCCAGTTGATAGCTCTTCACCTGGCCGACCTTGATCTGTCGGTAGTACACCGGACTGCCCCGCTCCAGAGACCCCAGGCGCTCGGCCGTGAGAGTCAGGTGCAGGCCGGGCAGCGCATCGGACATCGGCGGCGGCTCCGGGAGCGCCGTGTATTCGGTCTGCAGCGGCCCTTTCGCGGGTTCGATGGCGATGTAGTTGCCGGATACCAGGGTTTCCAGCCCGGTCACACCGGCCAGGGAAACCTGCGGCTTCACCAGCCAGAAGCGGGTCTGGTCGCTCAGGTACGGCGCGGCTTCCTTGCGCATCTCGATGGTCGCCACCACACCCTTCACATCGGTGGTGACATGCAGGTCGGTCACCTTGCCGACGGCAATCCCCTTGTAGATCACCTCGGTCTTGTTCACTTGGATGCCTTCGCCGCTTTCGAAGTGCACCTTGATGTCCACTCCCGCCTCGCTGTATGCCTTCCAGGCCAGCCATCCGCCGATCGCCAGGGCTATCAGCGGCAGAATCCAGATAGCCGACCAGTTCGATGTCTTGCGAGTCTTCGGGGTGGGCAAGTCAGTCATCGTTTTCATCCATGTCCGTGTTGTCCCAGATCAGCCTGGGATCGAAAGTCACTGCAGCCAGCATGGTGAGCACAACCACAGTGGCGAATGCGGCGGCACCGGGGCCCGCCTCGATGGTGGCTAGGTTGCCGAATCTCACCAGCGCCACGAGCGTGGCGATGACGAAGATATCCAGCATCGACCAGCGCCCGATCCATTCGATGAAGCGGTACATCACAATGCGCTGTTTGGCGGACATCGGCTGATGCCGCTGGACGGAGTACAGCAGCAGGGTAATTCCCACCAGCTTGAAAGTAGGTACCACGATGCTGGCGATGAACACCACTGCGGCAATGGGGATCATGTCGGCATGGATCAGTTCGGTCACGCCTTCCATGATGGTCGAGGGAATTCCGCTACCCAGGAAGTTGACTGTCATGATCGGCAGGAGATTGGCGGGGATATAGAGGATCGCCGCCGTGATCAGCAGAGCCCAGGTACGGGCGATACTGTTCGGTCGTCGATCATGCACCACTGCCCCGCAGCGGCTGCAATGCACCGGTTCATCACCGGTCAGCCGGTTGAGCTGGTGGCACTCGCCGCAGATCAGGATTCCCGCGTCAATGGCCCGCATCGTCGGCCTCCTCGGACAACGCGTGCCAGATCTGGTGGTCCGACATGGTCACTTCCAGCCATACCTGGGCGAAGAGCAATGCAATGAAGCAGGCCATCCCTACCCCGACATGCAGCTCGGCAAGATCCATCAGCTTGACGATGGAAACCAGGATGCCCATGAAATAGACCTCGAGCATTCCCCACTCACGCAAGTGGTGATAGCCGCGATGCAGCAACATCCCCAGTTGACGCCCGACACCCAACTGCACGGTCAACAGCACGAACAGCTGGCATAGCAGCTTCGCCAGGGGGATCACCATGCTGCAAAGGAACACCAGGAGCCCTACGCCCTTCATATCCGAGCTATACAACCCCTGGACGCCGCCCCAGACCGTATCGGTGCTGGTCTGACCAAGGATAGTGATATGCATGATCGGCAGGAAATTCGCCGGGATATAAAGCAGGAGAGCGGTAATGACCAGGGCCAGGCAGCGCTTGACCATGTGCAGGCGATGCGCCTCCAGTTCGTAGCCGCAACGTGGGCATGCAGCCTTGTGTCCCGGCTCCAGATGCTGCCGCCGCATGAGCAGATCGCACTCATGGCAGGCGACAAGTTCCTCCAGCGGCAGGTCCTTCAGGGCACCACTCTCGAGTTCAGACATGGATTGGCTCACTCGCGTTTATCGCAATTGTAGATGAGAGCACCGTTCATCGACGGCGTTCAGTTCCTTTGACGCCGGTAATGCCTGGATTTTCTGAGACTGCTCGCCTACTTTCCCGCGCGCAAAAGCAAAACCCCCGGTCATTGCTGACCAGGGGTTTTGGGATAGGTGCTTGACGATGACCTACTCTCACATGGGGAGACCCCACACTACCATCGGCGATGCGTCGTTTCACTACTGAGTTCGGGATGGGATCAGGTGGTTCCAACGCTCTATGGTCGTCAAGCA
>NZ_JAELYA010000008.1 GCF_017589465.1 Pseudomonas schmalbachii | reverse complement strand
GGCTCAGCAATCGCAAAAAACTCTCGAATTCACGAGTGTTACTTGTGATGCTGATAATCTTGCGATCGATCAGTCTTAACTCACAAGCACCCACACGAATTGCTTGATTCAACTTGTTAAAGAGCAGTTGGCTGAGGCCTTCGCTTCAACCGAGGCGCGCATTCTACGCTAACCTCTTCGTCCGTCAAGCCTTATTTTTCGAAATTTTCGTTTCTACTCAATCGCTTGCGCCAAGGAGAAGATCGAAGCCTTCTCGTCAGCGGGATGCGCATTCTACAGCGATCAAACTCGCTGTCAAGCCCCTCTCGGCACTTCACTCTCACTTCATCGCTGCTTAAGTGCTTGATTTTCAAGCTCTTTGCCGGCACCGCCGTGAGAGTGGGGCGCATTATAGGGACTTGGAAAACTGAGTCAACGACTTTCTGAAAGAATCTTCACTCGGCGACGAGCAAGACCTTTGCAAAGGTTTTCTTGCCAGCCTGGCACACATGCGTCGCACCAAGCTTGAACACGAAGCTGCGATCGACCACATGGCCGTCCACCTTCACACCACCGGAAGACAGCAGATCACGCGCAACGGCCGAGTTCTTCACCAGCCCCGCCTTATTAAGAACAGCGCCAATCGGCAGATCCTCAGCCGAAGCAACCTCCACCTCCGGCAGATCTTCCGGAAGCTCACCTTCCTTCAGGCGGTTACCAGCAGACTTGTGCGCGGCAGCAGCAGCCTCTTCACCATGGAAGCGCGCGACGATTTCCTCGGCCAGCTTGATCTTGATGTCGCGCGGATTCGCACCCTTCTCGACATCCTGCTTGAAGCCCTCGATCTCTTCCATGGAACGGAAGCTCAGCAGCTCGAAGTAGCGCCACATCAACGTATCCGGGATCGACACCAGCTTGCTGTACATGATGCCCGGCGCTTCCTGGATGCCAATGTAGTTCCCCAGGGACTTGGACATCTTCTTGACCCCATCCAGCCCTTCCAGCAGCGGCATGGTCAGGATGACTTGCGGCTCCTGATCGTAGGCACGCTGCAGCTCACGCCCCATCAGCAGGTTGAACTTCTGATCGGTGCCGCCGAGCTCGACATCCGCACGCAGCGCAACGGAGTCATAACCCTGTACCAGGGGATAAAGGAACTCGTGAATGGCAATCGACTGATTGCTGGCATAGCGCTTGCTGAAGTCATCCCGTTCGAGCATGCGCGCAACGGTGTACTGGGAGGCAAGGCGAATGAAATCAGCCGGGGAGAGTTGGTCCATCCAGGTGGAATTGAACGCCACCTCGGTGCGCGCCGGGTCGAGGATCTTGAATACCTGTGCCTTGTACGTCTCGGCGTTTTCCAGCACCTGCTCGCGGGTCAGCGGCGGGCGGGTGACGCTCTTGCCGCTGGGATCGCCGATCATTCCGGTGAAGTCGCCGATCAGGAAGATGACCTGATGTCCGAGGTCCTGGAACTGCCGCAGCTTATTAATGAGGACCGTGTGACCGAGATGCAGGTCCGGCGCGGTCGGGTCGAAGCCAGCCTTGATGCGCAAGGGCTGGCCGCGCTTGAGCTTGGCGACCAGTTCGGCCTCCACGAGAATTTCATCTGCGCCACGCTTGATCAGCGCCAGCTGCTCTTCGACCGACTTCATTGCAGAGCTCCGCCCATTTCCAGAATTCAAAAGGGAACCAAAAATACAAGATCGATAACTAAAAACAAGCCCCGCTCCGCCCAGGGGACGACTAACCAGATCCTTGAACGCAGGGTTGCTTCAGAGGGAATTTGGTTATATTTTAGGCAGTTATTTCACATTCCAAAAACACCACTCAAGCCATGACGCAATCAGATCAGAAAGCGCCCTACTACCCGAAGAGCCATTTGCTGGCTGCCAGTGGTATTGCTGCGCTCCTAAGCCTGGCCCTGCTGGTGTTCCCCTCGAGCGAAGTTGAGGCCAAGAAAACCACCCTCAACCTCGAGATGGATGGCGGTACCGAACGCATCGTTCAGGAGAAAGACGATCTCCGACCTGCTCCGGTCACCGAGGACGAAGGCAGTTCACCCTTTGCACAGACCGGGGCCCCGTCCGCCAGCAACAACGACAGCGCCGGAAAAGACGCGGAAAAGAACACCGAACTCACCGCCTCCAGCGAGAAAGCCCCCGTCACTCCAGCCGCTCCGGCCTGGAAAAGCGTGACCGTGGGCAAGGGCGACACCCTCTCCACCGTATTCGCCAAGGCAGGGCTGCCGGCCAACCTCGTGCACGACATCCTGGCCAGCAACAAGGACGCCAAGCGTTTCACCCGCCTGCACAAAGGCCAGGAAGTCGAGTTCCTGCTTGGCTCCGCCGGCGACCTGCAGGCCCTGAAGGTCAAGCAAAGCGACCTTGAAACCCTCAATCTGAACAAGACCGCCAAGGGTTACGTATTCAAGCGCGACCTGGTCAAGCCGGAGCTGCACGCCAGCTACGCGCACGGCCGGATCGACAGCTCGCTGTTCGCCGCGGCGCGCAATGCCGGCCTGCCCCATGGCCTGACCATGGAGCTGACCAAGATCTTCGGCTACGACATCGACTTCGCTCTCGACCTGCGTGACGGCGACGAATTCGACGTGATCTACGAAGAACACAAGGTGAACGGCCGCAAGGTCGACACCGGCAACATCCTGGCGGCACGCTTCGTCAATCGCGGCAAGACCTACACCGCCGTGCGCTACACCAACAAGCAGGGCAGCACCAGCTACTACCGCGCCGACGGCAGCAGCATGCGCAAGGCGTTCATCCGGACTCCGGTGGACTTCGCCCGCATCAGCTCGCGCTTCTCCATGGGGCGTTTCCACCCTGTCCTGAACAAAATCCGTGCACACAAGGGCGTCGATTACGCCGCGCCGACCGGCACGCCGATCAAGGCCACCGGTGATGGCCGGATTGTCGAGGCAGGCCGCAAGGGTGGTTATGGCAACGCCGTGGTCATCCAGCATGGCCAGCGCTACCGCACCATCTACGGCCACCTGAGCCGCTTCGCCAAGGGCATCCGCTCCGGCACCAGCGTCAAGCAGGGGCAGATCATCGGCTACGTCGGCATGACCGGCCTTGCCACCGGCCCGCACCTGCACTACGAGTTCCAGATCAACGGCAAGCACGTCGACCCGCTCAGCGCCAAGCTGCCGATGGCCGACCCGCTCGCCGGCGCGGATCGCAAGCGCTTCATGGCGCAGACGCAGCCCCTGATGGCCCGCATGGATCAGGAAAAGACCACCCAGCTCGCCATGAACAAGCGCTGAGCCATGGCGCTCTATCTGGGGGTGATGTCCGGGACCAGCCTCGATGGCCTGGACATCGCCCTTGTCGAGCAGGATGCAGGAGCCACCCTGCGCGCCTCCCACTACATCCCCATGCCCGCGGCGCTACGCGCCGATCTGCTGGCCCTCTGCGCTCCCGGCGCGGACGAACTGGCTCGCGCCGCCCGCGCCGAGCAGGACTGGGTTCGCCTGGCAGCCCAGGGTATCAACGAGCTACTGCGTTCCCGGAACCTCGACGCCAGCGCCATCCGCGCCATCGGCAGCCACGGGCAGACCGTGCGTCATGAGCCGCAATGGGGCTTCACCATCCAGATCGGCAACCCGGCGCTGCTCGCCGAACTGACCGGCATCGATGTGGTTGCCGATTTCCGTCGCCGCGACATGGCAGCGGGCGGACAAGGCGCCCCGCTGGTCCCGGCATTCCACCAGGCCCTGTTCGGCCAGGACTCGCGCCAGCGCGCCATCCTGAATATCGGCGGTTTCAGCAATGTCTCCCTGCTCGCCCCCGGCGAACCGGTGCGCGGTTTCGACTGCGGCCCCGGCAATGTCCTGATGGACGCCTGGGTCCAGCATCAGCGCAACGAAAGCTACGACAAGGACGGCGCCTGGGGGGGCAGCGGCAAATTGAACGATGCGCTGCTGCAACGCATGCTGGCGGACGACTTCTTTGCCACCCGCGGCCCGAAGAGCACCGGACGCGAGCGTTTCAACCTGGCGTGGCTACAGGCGACTCTCGCCGCCGGCCCGGTATTGCCATCTGAGGATGTGCAGGCGACGCTGCTCGAGCTCAGCGCCCGCAGCATCGCCGAATCCCTGCTGGATGCCCTGCCGGGCTGCGAAGAGGTTCTGGTGTGCGGCGGCGGCGCCTTCAACCCGCCGCTGATGGCGCGTCTTGCCGCGCATCTGCCGGCCGCGCGGGTCGCCAGTACCGCGGATTACGGCATCCCGCCGGAATGGATGGAGGCGATGGCATTCGCCTGGCTGGCACACCGCTTCCTCGAACGGCAACCGGGCAACTGTCCGGACGTCACCGGCGCACACGGCCCACGCATCCTCGGCGCGCTCTACCCCGCCTGACGGCAGATACGAAAACGCCGCGCAAATTGCGCGGCGTTTTTGTATGCCGAAGATCAGATCGAGAAGGACTGACCACAGCCGCAGGTGGTCGCAGCATTCGGGTTCTTGATCACGAAGCGCGAGCCTTCCAGACCTTCCTGATAGTCCACTTCCGCACCCGCCAGGTACTGGAAGCTCATCGGGTCGATCACCAGGCTGACACCGTCGCGCTCGACGATAGTGTCGTCGTCGGCGGTATCCTCATCGAAGGTGAAGCCGTACTGGAAACCAGAGCAGCCACCACCTGTGACGAATACCCGCAGTTTCAGGCGCGGATTGCCTTCTTCGTCGATCAACGTCTTCACCTTGGTTGCCGCACCTTGGGAAAAGATCAGTGCTGTGGGGGTGAAGGTCTCGATGGTCATGGTTACAACTCTCCCGGCCAGGGCCGTACGTTACAACATTGCGGGCTATTATCCGCTTACCCTAGAAAAATGGTCAACTAATCCACAGCAAGGATCAGTCGAATCGCCGCCCCGGAAAATCGGGGCGGCTGAGCTGCATCAGGGCAGCAGCGCGACATTCGACAGGCCGAGGCGCTCTTCCAGGCCGAAAAGGATGTTCATGTTCTGCACAGCCTGGCCCGAGGCGCCCTTGACCAGGTTGTCGATGACCGACAGCACCACCACCAGGTCGCCGCCCTGCGGACGGTGCACGGCGATGCGGCAGACGTTGGCGCCACGCACGCTGCGGGTCTCCGGATGGCTGCCGGCCGGCATCACATCGACGAAGGGCTCGTTGGCGTAACGCTCCTCGAAGAGCTTCTGCAGATCGACCTTGCGATCGGCGACCCGCGCATAGAGGGTCGCATGGATGCCGCGGATCATCGGAGTCAGGTGCGGCACGAAAGTCAGGCCGACATCGCCCTTGGCCGCGCGACGCAGGCCCTGGCTGATTTCCGGCAGGTGACGATGGCCCTTGACCGAATACGCCGCCATGCTTTCGCCAGCCTCGCAGAACAGCGAACCGACCTTGGCTCCACGGCCCGCGCCGCTGACGCCGGACTTGCAGTCGGCGATCAGATTGGCGGTGTCCGCCAGGCCTGCTTCCAGCAGCGGAATGAAGCCGAGCTGGGTCGCGGTCGGATAGCAGCCGGGCACCGCGATCAGGCGGGCCGACTTGATCGCCTCGCGGTTCACTTCCGGCAGACCGTAGACCGCCTCCGGCAGCAGCTCCGGCGCGCCGTGCGGCTGGCCGTACCACTTGGCCCACTCATCGGCGTCCTGCAGGCGGAAGTCGGCGGACAGGTCGATCACCCGGGTGCCGGCAGCCAGCAGCTCGCCAGCCAGGGCATGCGCCACGCCGTGCGGAGTGGCGAAGAACACCACGTCGCAGCCGCCGAGCTTCTGCGCATCTGGCACGCTGAAGGCCAGATGATCGTAGTGACCGCGCAGGTTGGGGTACATGTCGGCAACCTTCACGCCCTCTTCGGAACGCGAAGTGATCACCTCGACCCGCACCTCCGGGTGCTGCGCCAGCAGACGCAGCAATTCCACACCTGTGTAACCCGTCCCACCAACGATACCGACCTTGATCATCTGTCACTCCAGCAATGGCGCCAAACTCAGGAGCGCAATGATAAGAGTCACCGCCTGCGCTGAACAGGCCGAATCGACCTAGGGTCTGTTGACGTTTCGTTCCGGCCGCGACGGAGCCTGTTTTTGCGCGGGGCAAGGCGCGAGGAGAGTGGTCAAATAAACGACGAGCAACGCGGCACCGCGCAAAAACAGGCCCGTCCCTTCGGGTTGCGCGGCAAATGGCGCCATGCGTCGTTGCGGGACTTGGCAAGGGAGCGACCATTCCCTGTGTCCCGCGCCTAGCCTGGCGCCATTTGACGCAGCAACGCGGTTCGGAACGAAACGTCAACAGACCCTAGAGGCCGGACCGTTTGCCGGATGTCAGGCTTTCCATCATCTGCCGGGCCAGGGCGTGGTAGATCGGTACGCGGCTGATGCGCGAGGAAATCGCGCTGGCCAGCAGGGTCGCGGCGAGGATCGGGATCAGCATGTCGGGGCTGTGCGACAGCTCGATGGTGATCACCGTGGCCGTCAGCGGCGTGCGGGTGACCCCGGCGAGATAGGCGGACATGCCGAGCAATCCCACCGCCGGCAGCGTGGCACCCGGGATCAGCGGGGTGATCCACGGCGCCAGGCTGGCGCCGACGGTCAGCGACGGCGAGAACAGGCCTCCAGGGATACCGGCGATGAACGACACCACGTTGCCGAGGAACTTCCACAGCAGGAACCAGTGGTCGACAATGGGTTGGCCTTCGAGGATCGAGCGGGTTTCCGCATAGCCGGTGCCGAACACGTGCTGCCCCGAGCACAGCCCCAGCAACGCCAGAAGCAGGCCACAGACGACCGCAAAGGGAATCGGCCAGCGGCCGCGCCAACGCGCGATGAAACTCAGCGGACCGCTCTTCGCCGGCAGGATCAGGCGGCAATACAACCCGCCGAGCAGGCCACCGATCACGCCGCACGCCGCCACCGCCATCCACGCCGGCCCCAGCGGCATGCTTTCCGAGAGCCTGCCGAAGTAGCTGTAGCTGCCCATCAGCCCGAGCGTCACCATGCCGCCAAGCAGCACGGCGGTGAGCAGCAGGCCGCTGAAACGCTGCTCGAAGGTCTTGCTCAACTCCTCGATGGCGAACACCACGCCACCCAGCGGCGTATTGAAGGCCGCCGCGATGCCCGCCGCGCCGCCTGCGAGGATCAGCCCGGTGACGGTGCGCTTCTCGTACAGGCCCAGGCGGCGGCCGAAGGAATACATCAGTGCCGCGCCGATATGCACCGTCGGGCCTTCGCGCCCGGCGGAGGCGCCAACCAGCAGCGCCAGCAGGGTCAGGACCAGCTTGCCGACAGCGATCGGCAGCGACAGCAGCGCATTGCGCGTGCGGCTACTGCTCTGCCCCAGCGCCACGATCACCTGCGGAATGCCGCTGCCGCGGGTGTTCTTCAGCGCGCCCTGGGTCAGCCAGACCAGCACGGCGAAGCCCAGCGGGCAAATCAGCCACGGCCACCACGGGTTGTGCGCCACCACGCCGCGAAAGGTCGCGCTGGCCAGATCGGCGAGATGGGCGAACGCCAGCGCCACCAGCCCGACCAGTAACGCACCGATCCAGAATGCGACGACCTGCCGCCAGCGGCGCAGGAAACGGTTGCGCCGCCAGAAGCGCAGCGGATTGCTGCGCACAGCCTGCGGCGGCAAGATGGACTCGCGATCCTCTGGGCCGGGGTCGAGCATCCTGGGAGCCCGGGCATCTGCCGGATGCCATGCGGCATGTCGCCCGCCGGGGGCGCATGAAATTTGCGATAGCGGAGAGTCTAGTCAGACCCTGGAGATGACGGCATGCCCATGCGCCACTACTATCAGCGCAACCGTGAAACGAGGAGGACTCCATGCTTTATCTCTGGCTGAAAGCCGTGCACATCATCGCCGTGGTCTGCTGGTTCGCCGGCCTTTTCTACCTGCCGCGACTGTTCGTCTACCACGCGATGAGCGAGGACCAGGCCAGCCGCGAGCGCTTCTGCGTGATGGAGCGCAAGCTCTACCGGGGGATCATGCTGCCGTCGATGCTCGCCACCCTGATCCTCGGCATCTGGATGCTCATCCTCAATCCCGCCTGGCTGTCCCAGGGCTGGATGCACGCCAAGCTGACCCTGGTGCTCCTGCTGGTCGGCTACCACCATGCCTGCGGCGCCATGCTCAAACGCTTCGCCCGCGGCGAAAACAGCCGTGGCCATGTGTTCTACCGCTGGTTCAACGAAGTCCCGGTACTGTTCCTGATCGCCATCGTCATCCTGGTAGTGATCAAACCCTTCTGACCCCGCGTACCCCGGGCGGCGCCCGGCACTACGCCATCAGCGGTACAGGAGCATAATCCCGCTTGTTCGCCACAGGCCGTGCCGATTACGCTGTCACCAGCCAATTTCCAGCCGACAAGGATGCTTCGATGGACGCAACACGCTACAAGATCGTGTTTGACGGCGCTTTGATGCCACAGACGCCCCTGCAAACCGCCAAAGAGAATCTTGCGCGCCTGTTCAAGAGCGACCCGGCCAAGGTCGACGCCCTGTTCAGCGGCCAGCCGGTCGTGCTCAAGCGCGATCTCTCCGAGGACGAGGCCGAGAAGTATCTGCGCGCGCTGCACAGTGCCGGCGCCAACGCCCGCAAGGAAGCCGACCGGCTCGCCGGCCTGTCGCTGGTGGAAACCGAAGACCACCCCTCCCCCGCCAGGGCAACAGCCCCGACCGCCGATGCACAGCGCATGACCTGCCCGAAATGCGGGCACGAACAGGACAAGGCTTCGGAATGCTCGTCCTGCGGCATCATCATCGACAAATACCTGGCCCGCCAGGCCGAACTGGCAGCCAGCCCGCCCGCGCAACCGGCCGCGACTCCCGCCCCCGCCGCCGCCCAGTCGCCCTACGCGCCGCCGCAGGCCCAGGTGGGCGACGTGCTGCCCGAGTACGGCGAACTGAAGTACATCTCGGCGAGCGGACGCATCGGCCGCGTTCGCTACCTCGGCTGGGGCATGGGCGCGATGTTCCTGATGCTGCCGGTCTTCGCGGTATTCGCCGGGCTCGCCAGCGTTTCCAGCTCCCTGGCGATGGTTCTGCTGATCGTAGCCGTCGCCGCATACGCCGTCATCGCCGTGCTCTTCGGCATACAGCGCCTGCACGATATCGGCTTGTCCGGCTGGCTGTGGCTGGTCAACCTCGTGCCCGTGGTGGGCAGCGTGATGGGCCTGGTGATGCTGCTGATGCCCGGCAACGCCGGCGCCAACCGCTATGGCCCGCCACCACCGCCGAACAGCCGGGGCGTAGTCGTGCTTGCCTGGAGCACCGCCCTGGTGGCCGTCATCGGCATCCTCGCCGCCTTCGCCATCCCGAGCTATCAGGACTACGTGACCCGCGAGCAGTTGAGTCATTACAGTCAGGACAGCGACTACGGCTCCGGCGAAGACAGCGAAAGCGCCGCGCCGGACGAGTCCTCGTCCGAGCAATAGCCGGCCATGTCGGGGCGCGTTAGAATCCGCGCCCCTTCACCGAGACTCGTTCGATGCCACGTTATGCCCTGATCACCGGAGCCTCCAGCGGTATCGGCCTCGCCCTGGCCGAAGCCCTGGCGCGCCGTGGCCAGGCGCTGGTGCTGGTGGCGCGCCAGCGGGATGCCCTGGAAAGCATCGCCTGCGAACTGGCGCAGCGCTTCGGCGTGGACGTGCTGTTCCGCACCTGCGATCTCTCCGAGCCGCTGCAGTTATCCGGACTGGTGCACGAACTGGACCAGAACGGCCTGCAGATCGAGCTGCTGGTGAACAGTGCCGGCATCGGCTCGGCCGGCGCCTTCATCGACCAGGACTGGACGCGCGAGCGGGAGCTGATCGAGCTCAACGTGCTCGCCCTCGCCCGCCTCTGCCACGCCATCGGCTATCGCATGGCGCAGAACGGCGGCGGCCGGATCCTCAACATCGCCGCGACCGGCGCCCTGCATCCGGGGCCGTGGATGAGCAGCTACCACGCCAGCAAGGCCTATGTGCTGCATTTCTCCGAAGGACTGCGCGAAGAACTGAAAGGCCGCGGCGTGAAGGTTTCTGTGCTCTGCCCCGGTCCGACGCAAACGGCGTTCTTCCGCGAGGCCGGGCTGAAGCCGGAGCGTTTCGCCGGCAAGCGCATGATGAGCCCGGAAGAGCTGGCGTTCCTCACCGTGAAGGCCCTGAAGCGCAATCCGGCGATCATCATCCCCGGCTGGCGCAACCGCCTGCTGGCCTGGCTGCCGCGCCTGGCGCCGCGCTGGCTGGTGCGCAAGCTGGCAGGTCGGCGCAACCGCCTCGCCGTGCAGGGCTGACGCTCAGTCCGCCCGCACCGTGCGGCCGTCGGCCCAGCGCCGCAAGGCTGCCAGGTCTTCCGCCATCACCACCGACAACGGCGAAGTGCGCTTGAGCTCCTGCAGCAGCAGCTCCTGGTCCACGGTCTTCTGCTGCGCCTGCCCCGCATAGAACGCGCCCACCACCACCTGCTCGATTTCCGCGCCGGAGAAGCCGTCACTGGCCTGCGCCAGTTCCGCCAGATCGAACTGCGCGGGATCGAGCTCGCGCCGCACCAGATGGATGCGGAAGATATCGCCGCGCACCTGCATGTCCGGCAGATCAACGAAGAACAGCTCGTCGAAGCGCCCCTTGCGCACCAGCTCCGGCGCCAGCCGATCGATATTGTTGGCGGTGGCGACCATGAACACCGGCGCCTTGCGTTCGGCCATCCAGGTCAGCAGCGTACCGAGTACGCGCTGGCTGACGCCGCCATCGTGGTCGCCGGTGGCCAGCCCCTTCTCGATCTCGTCGACCCACAGCACGCAGGGCGCCATTTCGTCCGCCAGGCGCAGGGCATCACGCAGGTTGCGCTCGGTTTCGCCGAAGTACTTGTTGTACAGGCAGGCGAAATCCAGGCGCAGCAACGGCAATCCCCATAACCCGGCGACGGCCTTGGCCGCCAGGCTCTTGCCGCCGCCCTGCACGCCGACCAGCAGGATGCCCTTGGGCAGATCGTTGTCCCTGTCGGAGCTGAATGCCGCCTGGCGCTCGCCCAGCCAGCGTTTCAGGCTGAACAGTCCGCCGACTTCGGCGAAGCGCGCGGTGTCGTGCTCGAAACTGAGCACGCCACTGAGATCGAGCAGGTCGAACTTGGTGCGATTGAGGCTGGGCAGGTCTTCCTGGGTGATGGCGCCGTCGTTGCAGATCACGTTGCGCGCCAGCAGGCGGGCCTCGCCATGGCTGAGTCCGCGCAGGTTCTTCACCACCTGGCGCAGCGTGCGGTTGTCGGTGCGCACCCGCACGCCGTTGTTGCGTTCGCTCCAGCGCGCGGCCTCCTCGCGGACGATGCCGACCAGTTCGTCTTCGCTGGGCAGCGCCAGGGAGAAGCGAGCGGCGAAACGCTGGATTTCCGCCGGCAGCTTGAGGGCATGGGAAACCAGCACCACGGTGGGTTTGAACGGGCTCTCCGCCATGGCGATTTCCTTCAGCAGGCGCACCACCCGCGGGCCGTCCACCAGGAACGGATGCAGGTCGCAGAGCACGTAGAGGTTTGGCTGCACGTCGGCCTTGATCAGCCGTAGCGCGGTTTCCACCTCGCGGCTGTCGCCCTCGCCCTGCACTTCGCCACCGAAGCCCAGGCGCTGCAGGCCCTCGGTGACCGACCAGGTCAGCAGACCGAGTCCGCGCTTCACCGCCAGCCCGGTCAGGGTTTCCAGCACCCGTGGCTCGTCCCAGGACTCGATCACGACCAGCTTGACCCGCGAGTCCAGCACCAGGCCCAGATCATGGATGTCGTTCTTCACGCAGGCTCCTTGCGATTGCCGCCCCGGCCGTTACACTCAGGCCGCATGACCCAGGCCGGAGGCACTTCCGTGAACTGTCTGTTCTGCAAGATCGTGACCGGGGAAATTCCCGCGCGCAAGTTCTACGAGGACGACCAGGTGGTCGCCTTCCACGACATCAACCCGCAGGCGCCGGTGCATTTCCTGGTCATACCGAAGAAGCACATCCCGACCCTCAACGACCTCACCGAGGCGGACAAGCCGCTGACCGGCCATATCCTGCATACCGCGCAGCAACTGGCGCTGGAGCAGGGCTGCGCGGAAGGCTTCCGGGTGGTGATGAACTGCAACGACCTCGGCGGCCAGACGGTCCATCACATCCACATGCATGTGCTTGGCCAGCGGGCGATGCACTGGCCGCCGGGCTGAGCGGGCGTCCTACGACACTTTCCCACTGCCCTGCGGCAAGACCTGGCCCGCCCATTCCGCTAAACTGGCGCGCGATATTTCTTCCGGAGGTACGCCATGTCCGCCGAACGTCACTACTCGCCCGTCGACCGTTTCCTGCTGCAGGCCGATGCCGCCATGCGCACCCTGCTGCCGTTCGCCGGCCATCCGGCGCGACCGTCGCCCGCCATCGTGCAGCCGGACGCCGAACTGAGCGAAGAGGACGCCCGCCACGTCGCCGGCCTGATGCGGGTGAACCACACCGGCGAGGTCTGCGCCCAGGCGCTCTACCAGGGGCAGGCGTTGACCGCCAAGCTGCCGAATATCCGCAAGGCCATGGAAGATGCGGCGGACGAGGAAGTCGACCACCTCGCCTGGTGCGAGCAGCGCATCCGCGAACTCGGCAGCCGGCCGAGCCTGCTCAACCCGCTGTTCTATGGCATGTCCTTCGGCGTCGGCGCAGTGGCCGGGCTGATCAGCGACCGCGTCAGCCTCGGTTTCGTCGCCGCCACCGAAGACCAGGTGTGCAAGCACCTCGACGAACACCTCGCGGAAATCCCCGCCGAGGACCAGAAAAGCCGCGCGATCCTCGAACAGATGCGCAGCGACGAGCAGCACCATGCCAACAGCGCCCTGGATGCCGGCGGTTTGCGCTTCCCGGCGCCGGTAAAGCTGGGCATGACCCTGCTGTCGAAGGTGATGACCAAGACCACGTACCGGATCTGAAGCCTCTCCTGTAGAAGCCAGCTTGCTGGCGATCGATGGTGTCAGCCGGCAATACGCTGCCAGGCGGAATCCCTGGATCGCCAGCAAGCTGGCTCCTACAGAAAAAGAAAAGGGCGCCATGCAGGCGCCCTCTTCTTTTGGAGTCGATCCTCAGTGCGGCATGTTGCGCGCGTAGAAGATCTCCAGCATCTCGTGACGCAGGCGTTCTTCCACCTGCTTGCGCTGCTCCGCCGACAGGGTGCGGGTGGCGTCGCCGAACAGGTAGTTGTCCAGCTCGAAGTCCTTCAGCAGCATCTTGGTATGGAACATGTTCTCCTGGTACACGTTCACGTCGGTCATCTGGTATGCCTCGTACGTGTCGTCGGAGAGATAGTTCTGGATCGAGTTGATCGCGTGGTCGATGAAGTGCTTCTTGCCTTCCACGTCACGGGTGAAGCCGCGCACGCGGTAGTCCACGGTGACGATGTCCGAGTCGAACTGGTGGATCAGGTAGTTCAGCGCCTTCAGCGGAGAAATCACGCCGCAGGTGGAGACGTCGATGTCCACGCGGAACGTGGCGATGCCTTCCACCGGATGGATTTCCGGATAGGTGTGCACGGTGATATGGCTCTTGTCCAGGTGCGCCAGGATGGTTTCCGGCAGCGGCCCTGGGGATTCCTCGATCTGGCTTTCGGTCGGCTCGACCGGCTGCTCGGAGATCAGGATGGTTACGCTGGCGCCTTGCGGATCGTAATCCTGACGGGCGATGTTCAGGATGTTCGCGCCAATGATGTCGACAACATCGGTGAGGATCTGCGTGAGACGTTCAGCATCGTACTCTTCGTCGATGTACTGCACGTAGGCCTGCTGGTCTTCAGGCGTCTCGGCATAGCAGATGTCATAGATGTTGAAGCTCAAGGTCTTCGTCAGGTTGTTGAACCCGTGGAGCTTGAGTTTGCTTTTCACCGTGGAAACTCTCGTCAATGCGGCTCTGCCGCGTGATTGAGCATGCCCGTCAGATGCGGACGACGCACCTGCGTAGGACGGTTTACACCTCTTCGCGATGGCGATTGTGGTTGCTTGCCGGGGCGGCAAGCCCCGAAAAAAGGTGGCGCATTATGCAGAGGTCGAAGGCCCCGCACCAGAGTTTGCGCCACTCCGATGATGAAAGGATGTCAGCCGAGTTCGACGATCTCGTAGTCGTGGGTGATCTCCACGCCGCCACGAGCGAGCATGATCGAGGCCGAGCAGTACTTCTCCGCCGACAGCTCGACCGCGCGCTTGACCTGCGCTTCCTTCAGACCGCGGCCCTTGACCACGAAATGCACGTGTATCCTGGTGAACACCTTCGGGTCCTCACCGGCACGCTCGGCGTCGAGGAAGGCCTCGCAGCTTTCCACCGGCTGGCGGCTTTTCTTCAGGATGCTGACCACGTCGAAGTTGGTGCAGCCGCCCAGGCCGAGCAGCAGCATTTCCATCGGCCGAACGCCGAGGTTGCGGCCACCGTTTTCCGGTGGGCCATCCATCACCACCACATGGCCGCTGCCGGACTCGCCGAGGAACATGGCCTCGCCTGCCCACTGGATACGCGCTTTCATCGAGTGCTCCGCCGAAAAAAAGGGGCGACAGATTAACACAGGGGCAATCGAGTCGAGCCCTCTCCCCGCGCTGTTAGCTGCGTCGCAAATCCAGGGCGCTGCGCATTGTCTGACACTTAATTTGACGCCACCAAAATGGCACACTCTCAGAAAATCCTCTGACGGACGTTCCAGGTTTCTGATTGTAGGGAACACTGCGTCTGTTAAGCTCATGCCGCTTTACGTAAAAGCACGGGAGCACAAAAACGCAGTTCGCCAGCTTGATGGCGAGGGGGAGTCGCTAGGGAAACGGCGCGCTGCACATAACAAACAAATAACGCCTGTTGTGCAAAGGGCCTTTCTTAAATTTCCGGGACTCGGGCATGGCTATCACCCTCACACCCAAACCAAAGAACTTCGACAAGCTGCTCGCGCATTGCCACCGCCGTCGCTACACCGCCAAAAGCACCATCATCTATGCGGGCGACCGTTGCGAAAGCCTGTTCTTCATCATCAAGGGCTCGGTCACCGTACTGATCGAGGATGACGACGGCCGCGAAATGATCATCGGCTATCTCAACACTGGCGACTTCTTCGGAGAGATGGGGCTCTTCGACAAGGAAGGCAGCATCGGCCAGGAGCGCAGCGCCTGGGTTCGCGCCAAGAGCGAGTGCGAAGTGGCGGAGATCAGCTACGCCAAGTTCCGCGAACTGAGCCAGCACGATCCGGAAATCCTCTTCACCCTCGGCAGCCAGATGGCCGAACGCCTGCGCAAGACCACCCGCAAGGTCGGCGACCTGGCCTTCCTCGACGTCACCGGCCGCGTCGCCCGCACCCTGCTCGACCTGTGCCAGCAGCCGGACGCCATGACCCACCCGGACGGCATGCAGATCAAGATCACCCGCCAGGAAATCGGCCGCATCGTCGGCTGCTCGCGGGAGATGGTCGGCCGCGTATTGAAGGGCCTGGAGGAACAGGGTCTGGTCTATGTGAAGGGCAAGACCATGGTGGTGTTCGGCACGCGCTGAATCACCGCAGAAATGAAGAAGCCGGCATCAGCCGGCTTCTTTTTTTGTCCAACGCGGATCAGAGCGCAGGTTGGGCTGAGGAGCGAAGCGACGAAGCCCAACGAAGCGACGCCTGCCAGATGTTGGGCTTCGCTGCGCTCAGCGCCAACCTACGCCTCGATAATCAGTCGGGATCGGCAGCCAGCACGACCTTGTTGCGATCCGGGAAGAACAGGCGCTTCAGCTCGGTGCCCGGCTCGTCGGCACGCATGAACGCTTCGCCAACCAGGAATGCGTACACCTCGCTGACTTCCATCAGCTCGACATCGGCACGGTTGAGGATGCCGCTTTCGGTGACCACCAGGCGATCGCGCGGGATGCTCGGCAGCAGGTCGAGTGTGGTTTCCAGGCTGACTTCGAAGGTGTGCAGGTTACGGTTGTTGATGCCGACCAGCGGGGTATCCAGCGTGTTCAGCGCCCGCTCCAGCTCCTCGCGGTCGTGCACTTCGACCAGCACGTCGAGATTGAAGTCCTTGGCCACCGCGGCCAGTTCGGCCATGCGCGTGTCTTCCAGGGCGGAAACGATCAGCAGGATGCAGTCGGCGCCGATGGCGCGCGCCTCGACCACCTGGTAGGGATCGATCATGAAATCCTTGCGGATCACCGGCAGCTTGCAGGCCGCGCGGGCTTCCTTCAGGTAGGCATCGCTGCCGAGGAAGAAGTCCACGTCAGTCAGCACCGACAGGCAGGCGGCGCCGCCTTCCTGGTAGCTGCGGGCGATCTCGGCCGGCACGAAGTTCTCGCGCAGCACGCCCTTGCTCGGCGAAGCCTTCTTGATCTCGGCGATCACCGCCGGCTCCTTGCGCCTGGCGCGCTCCAGCAGCGCATTGGCGAAACCGCGCGGGGCATCCGCGCTGCGTGCCAGCTGTTCCAGCTCGGCAAGGCTGACGCGGGAACTGCGTTCGGCGACTTCTTCGACCTTGCGGGCAAGGATCTTCTGCAGAACCGTGGGCACACTCACTGTGCGTTCTCCTCTCGGTAAACGGCGGTGAAGGCCGCCAGTTCTTCCATTTTTTCCTTGGCCAGGCCGGTGTGCAGGGCATCGTTGGCCAGGCGCATACCTTCGTGCATGCTGGTCGCCAGGTCGGCTGCGTACAGCGCGGCACCAGCGTTCAATATGATCAGATCGGCGGCCTTCTGCCCGGCCTCGGTCTTGCGCCGGCCGAGGGCATCGCGGATCAGCTCCAGCGATTGCTGCGGGCTGTCGACGGTCAGGCCGATCAGGCTCTGGCTCCTGATGCCGAAATCTTCCGGCTGCACCTCGTACTCGCGGATTTCGCCGTCCTTCAGTTCGGCGACGTGGGTCGGCGCGGCGAGGCTGAACTCATCCAGCCCGTCGCGCGAATGCACCACCAGGATATGCTCGCCACCTAGGCGCTTGAGCACTTCGGCGAGCGGACGGCACAGCGCCTGGTTGAACACGCCGACCACCTGATGCCTGACGCCCGCCGGGTTGGTCAGCGGGCCGAGCATGTTGAACAGGGTGCGCAGGCCCAGCTCGCGGCGCGGGCTGGCGGCGTACTTCATGGCCTTGTGGTGGACCTGGGCGAACATGAAGCCGACGCCGACCGCATCAATGCAGCGCGCCACCTGTTCGGCGTGCAGGTCCAGGTAGATGCCGGCCGCTTCCAGCAGGTCGGCGCTGCCGCTCTTGCCGGACACCGCGCGGTTGCCGTGCTTGGCCACCTTGCCACCCGCCGCGGCGACGACGAAGGCCGACGCCGAGGAAACGTTGAAGATATTCGCCCCGTCGCCACCGGTGCCGACCACGTCGACCACATTGTTCAGGCTCGGCAGTTCGACCTTCTCCGCCAGCTCGCGCATCACCGAGACGGCGCCGACGATCTCGTCGATGGTCTCGCTCTTCATGCGCATGCCCATGAGGAAGGCGCCGATCTGCGCGTCGGTGCACTGCCCGGTCATGATCTCGCGCATCACGTCCTGCATTTCCTCGGTGGAGAGGTCGAGCTGGTTGACCACGCGGTTCAGGGCTTCCTTGATGTTCATGCGCGCACGCCTCCGCTCTGCTTGAGGAAGTTGGCCAGCATCTCGTGGCCCTGTTCGGAGAGGATCGATTCCGGGTGGAACTGCACGCCCTCGACGTTCAGGGTCTTGTGCCGCAGGCCCATGATCTCGTCGACCGAGCCGTCTTCATGCTGGGTCCAGGCGGTGATTTCCAGGCAGTCCGGCAGGGTCTCGCGCTTGACCACCAGCGAGTGGTAGCGGGTCTGGGTCAGCGGATTGTTCAGGCCGGCGAACACGCCCTGGTCGGTGTGGTAGACCGGGCTGGTCTTGCCGTGCATCACCTGGCGCGCGCGCACCACGTCGCCGCCGAAGGCCTGGCCGATGGACTGGTGGCCGAGACAGACGCCGAGCAGCGGCAGCTTGCCGGAAAAGTGCTCGATCACCGCCAGCGACACGCCGGCTTCGTTCGGCGTGCACGGGCCGGGCGAGAGGACGATGCGCTCGGGCTGCAGCGCGGCGATCTGCTCGACGCTCAGCTCGTCGTTGCGAATGACGTGGATATCGGCCTTCAGCTCGGCGAAGTACTGCACCAGGTTGTAGGTAAAGGAGTCGTAGTTGTCGATCATCAGCAGCATGGCGGTACTCCTCAACCCTGCATCTTGGCGGTGTGTTCGGCCAGCGCGACCGCGCGGAACATGGCGCGGCGCTTGTTGATGGTTTCTTCCCACTCCAGCGCCGGAACCGAGTCGGCGACGATGCCGCCGCCGGCCTGCACGTGCAGCTCGCCGTTCTTGATCACCGCGGTGCGGATGGCGATGGCGGTGTCCATGTTGCCGTTCCACGCCAGGTAGCCGACCGCGCCGCCGTAGACGCCACGCTTGACCGGCTCCAGTTCGTCGATGATTTCCATGGCGCGGATCTTCGGCGCGCCGGACAGGGTGCCGGCCGGGAGGATGGCGCGCAGGGCATCCATCGCGCTCATGCCGGCCTTCAGATGGCCGTTCACGTTGGAAACGATGTGCATGACGTTGGAGTAGCGCTCGATCACCATCTTCTCGGTGACCTTCACCGTGCCGGTCTCGGAGACGCGGCCGACGTCGTTGCGGCCGAGGTCGATCAGCATCAGGTGTTCGGCCAGTTCCTTGGCGTCGGACAGCAGGTCCTCTTCCAGTGCCACGTCGGCCTCTTCGGTGGCGCCGCGCGGGCGGGTGCCGGCGATCGGGCGCACGGTGACCAGGCCGTCCTCGACGCGCACCAACACTTCCGGCGAACTGCCCACCACGTGGAAGTCACCGAAGTTGAAGAAGTACATGTACGGCGTCGGGTTGAAGCAGCGTAGCGCGCGGTACAGGTCGATGGGCGCGGCGCTGAAGTCGATGGACATGCGCTGCGACGGCACTACCTGCATGCAGTCGCCGGCGAGGATGTATTCCTTGACGGTATCCACCGCGCGCTCGTAGTCCTCGCGGGTGAAGCTGGCGCGGAACTGCGGCTCCGGCGCGTTCACCGCGCTGAAGTCGAGGCCGCGGCGCGGGGTGATCGGCTGGCGCAGGTGCTCCAGCAGCTCTTCCAGGCGCGCATGGCCGTTCTCGTAGGCATTCGCCTCGGCCGGATCGGCGAGGACGATGGCGTGCATCTTGCCGGCCAGGTTGTCGAACACCACCACGGCGTCGGAAACCATCAGCAGGATGTCCGGATTGCCCAGCGGATCCGGGTTCGGACACTGCGCCAGACGCTTCTCGACGTAGCGCACGCAGTCATAGCCGAAGTAGCCGACCAGCCCGCCGTTGAAGCGCGGCAGCCCCGGCAGGGTCGGTACGCGGTAGCGGTTCTTGAACTCTTCGACGAAGGCCAGCGGGTCTTCGCACTCGAAACGCTCGGTCTCGACGTCGTCGACCTTGATGCTCGCCGTGTGGCCATGGACGCGCAGCACGGTGCGGCTGGGCAGGCCGATGATCGAGTAGCGGCCCCACTTCTCGCCGCCCTGCACGGATTCGAGCAGATAGGTGTTCGGCCCGTCGGCGAGTTTCAGGTAGATCGACAGCGGGGTATCGAAGTCGGCGAGGGTTTCGCAGGTCAGGGGGATGCGGTTGTAGCCTTCGGCGGCCAGCCGCTGGAATTCTTCGCGAGTCATGATCGGCCTCGTGTGAGGAAGCGGTGAAACGGGTTGTGTGCAAACGCGCCGGGATTCCGGCCAGGGATGTGTCAGGCGCGCCAGCGCCAGCGGGCCAGGGCCTTGATGACCTTCATCCAGAGTTTGCAGGTAACCGTCACCAACACGATTCGATCTCTTTGGGCGGGAGCGCAGTTGTCCGGCAACACTATCGCAGAGCCTGGCTCCAGGCAAGGCAGCAGTTCGCGCAGGTCGTCCAGCACCATCGCCGGCGACTCCTCGGCAATCGGCCGGCCGTGGTTGTAGCCGTAGGTGAGGCCGACGCAGGACACGCCGGCGGCCTTGGCCGCCAGCACGTCGTTGCGCGAGTCGCCTATGAACAGCGCGTGCTCCGGCTTGACCCTGGCCATTTTCATCACGTGCAACAGCGCGGCCGGATCGGGCTTCTGCTGCGGAAGGGTGTCGCCGCCGATGATCCAGCGGAAGAACTTGCCCAGCTTCATCTCGTCCAGCAGCGGGCCGACGAAGCGCTCGGGCTTGTTGGTGATCAGCGCCATCTGGACCTTGCGCCGCTTCAGCCACTTGAGCGTCTCCACCACCCCGGGATAGACCTCGGTCAGGGTGTGACTGTCGGCGTAGGCGTCCATGAACAGCGCCAGAGCGCGTTCGGTCTCCTCCTCGCCGATGCCGTCGTGCTCGATGCCGCCGGCCAGGGCACGGCGCACCAGTACTCGCGCGCCGTTGCCGACCCAGTGGCGGACCTGCTCGACGCCAGCCGGCTCACGACCGAGGGCGACGAGCATCTTGTCCACGGCTGCCGCGAGGTCGGGTACCGAATCGACCAGGGTGCCGTCCAGGTCGAACATCACCAGGCGCGGCAGGCGCACAGCGAACAACGCCTCGGCGGCGCTCATCACTTGCCGACCTGGGCGAGTTCGGCATGCATGGTGCGGATTACCTCGGCGTAGTCGGGCGCGTTGAAGATCGCCGAACCGGCGACGAAGGTGTCGGCGCCCGCTTCAGCGATCTCGCGGATGTTCTTCACGTTCACCCCGCCGTCGATCTCCAGGCGGATGTCGCGGCCGCTGGCCTCGATCAGCGCGCGGGCCTCGCGCAGCTTGCCGAGGGTGCCGGGGATGAACTTCTGCCCGCCGAAGCCGGGGTTGACGCTCATCAGCAGGATCATGTCGACCTTGTCCATCACGTACTTCAGCGCGTCCAGCGGGGTCGCCGGGTTGAACACCAGGCCGGCCTTGCAGCCGCCGTCGCGGATCAGCTGCAGCGAGCGGTCGATGTGCTCGGAGGCTTCCGGGTGGAAGGTGATGTAGGTGGCGCCGGCTTCGATGAAGTCGCCGATGATGCGATCCACCGGCTTGACCATCAGGTGCACGTCGATCGGTGCGGTGACGCCGTACTTGCGCAACGCCGAGCAGACCATCGGACCAATCGTCAGGTTCGGCACGTAGTGGTTGTCCATCACGTCGAAGTGGACGATGTCGGCGCCAGCGACGAGCACCTTGTCCACATCCTCGCCCAGGCGGGCGAAATCGGCGGACAGGATCGACGGAGCGATGGCGTAGGGTTGCATTGCGCACCTCAGATAGAAGAATCACGGATGGCGCGCATTGTAGCCGGTATGCGGGGACGACGCTTATTCGACCGGATCGCAGGTAGATCCGACGCAGGTTGGCGCTGAACGCAGTGAAGCCCAACATTGGACGTTGGGCTTCGCAAGCTCAGCGCCAACCTACGATCATTAGGTCGGGGCGGTGCGCATCTTCTCGCTGCGTCCGCGCAGCCACTCCAGGGTCAGCAGCAGCAGGACGGAGAAGCCGATCAGCAGGGTCGCGGCGGCGGCGATGGTCGGGCTGAGGTTCTCGCGGATGCCGCTGAACATCTGCCGAGGCAGCGTGGCCTGCTCGGGGCCGGCGAGGAACAGGGTCACCACCACTTCGTCGAACGAGGTGGCGAAGGCGAACAGCGCACCGGAAATCACCCCGGGAGCGATCAGCGGCAGGGTCACCCGGAAGAAGGTGGTGATCGGCGGCGCGCCCATGCTGGCGGCGGCGCGCACCAGGTTGTAGTTGAAGCCCTGCAGGGTCGCCGACACGGTGATGATGACGAACGGCACGCCGAGCACCGCGTGCATGATGATCAGCGAGATATAGCTGTTGCCCAGGCCCAGCGGGGCGAAGAACAGGTAGGCGGCGACGCCGACGATCACCACCGGCACCACCATCGGCGAAATCACCAGGCTCATCACCAGCGCCTTGCCGCGGAACTCGCCGCGGGTCAGGCCGATGGCGGCCAGCGTGCCGAAGACCATCGCCAGGAAGGTCGCCGCCGGGGCGACGATGATGCTGTTGGTCAGCGAGCGCATCCATTCGGCGGAACCGAAGAAGTCGGCGTACCAGCGCAGCGAGAAGCCCTGCAACGGATAGACCAGGAAGGTGCCGGAGTTGAACGACAGCGGCACGATGACCAGCACCGGCAGCACCAGGAACAGCAGGACCAGGCCGCAGAGAATGCGCAGGGTGTAGTACCACACGCGCTCGACCGGGGACATGTAGGGACTCAGCATTTTCTTGTTCTCCTCAGCCCAGCCGCAGTCGGTTCGCACCGACCAGCCAGCCGTAGATCACGTACAGCACCAGGGTGGCGAACAGCAGCAGGCCGCCGAGGGCCGTGGCCATGCCCCAGTTGATGGTGGTGTTGGTATAGAAGGCGACGAAGTAGCTGACCATCTGGTCGCTCGGGCTACCCAGCAGGGCCGGGGTGATGTAGTAGCCGATCGACAGGATGAACACCAGCAGGCTACCGGCGCCGACACCGGCCACGGTCTGCGGGAAGTAGATCTTCCAGAAGCTGGCGAACGGGTGGCAACCGAGGGAAATCGCCGCGCGCATGTAGCTCGGCGAGATGCCCTTCATCACGCTGTAGATCGGCAGGATCATGAACGGCAGCATGATGTGCACCATGGCGATGTACACGCCGGTGCGGTTGAACACCAGTTGCAGCGGCTGGTCGATCAGGCCGAGCTTGAGCATCGCGCCGTTGATCAGGCCACCGGCCTGCAACAGCACGATCCACGCTGCCACCCGCACCAGGATCGATGTCCAGAACGGCAGCAGTACCATGATCATCAGCAGGTTGCTCTGGCGGGTCGGCAGGTTGGCCAGCAGGTAGGCCAGCGGATAGGCCAGCACCAGGCAGATCACCGTGATCACCACGCTCATCCAGAAGGTGCGCGCGAAGATGTCCAGGTAGATCGCCTGGTCAGGAGTGGCCGCCGCCAGTTCGCCGAGATCGTCGATGCGGTGGTCGAGGGCCGCCAGGAGGAAATAGGGGGTGATGCTGCTGGCGTTGCGACGGATCGCCTGCCAGTAGGCCGGGTCGCCCCAGCGCTCATCGATGGTTTCCATGGCCTCCTTGTAGGAAGCCGGTTCGCTCTTCAGCGGCAGCGCGCGAGCGGTCTTGGCCATCAGGCTGCGGTAGCCGGCCAGCTCCATGTTCAGGCGTTTGGAGAGATCGCCGATGGTCTGGTTCTTGCGCGCGGCAGCCAGGTCTTCGCTGAGCGCCTTGTAGGCGGCGTCCGGCGGCAGCGACTTGCCATCCCAGTCGGAAATGGCCTGGATGGTCAGCGGCAGCGACTCGACGACCTCGGGGTTGTGCACGCTCTTGTAGAGCAGTGCGACGATCGGCACGAGGAAGGTCAGCAGGAGGAACAGCAGCAGCGGCAGGATCAGCGCCTGGGATTTCAGGCGGTTCATCCGTTCGGCACGCGCCAGGCGCTGCTTGAGGGTGGGGCCGGCGACCTCGTTCAACGTCACAGCGGTGGCCATAGCGAACTCCGGTAAAACGGGCCGTCCGGGGACGGCCAAGGTGTGGTATCGGGCGAGTCGGAAGGCGCGCCGCGTACGACGCGCATTCCAGCCGCGGCCCCGGTGCAGGGGCCGCGGCAGGGGCTTACTTGGCAGCCCAGGCGTTGAAGCGCTGTTCCAGCTGCTCGCCGTAGTCGGCCCAGAAGGTCACGTCCATGCCGACCTGGCCCTGCATGTTCTCAGGCGTGGTCGGCATGTCCTTCAGCAGGCCCTTGTCCAGCAGCGCCACGGCCTTGGTGTTGGCCGGACCGTAGGCGATGTTCTCGGAGTAGATCTTCTGCTGCTCCGGCTGGACCGAGAAGGCAATGAACTTGAGGGTCTCGTCCTTCTTCTTCGAGCCTTTCGGGATCGCCCAGGCGTCGAAGTCGTAGATGCCGCCGTTCCACACCACCTTCAGGTTGCTTTCCTTCTGCACCGCAGCGATACGGCCGTTGTAGGCCGAGCTCATGACCACGTCGCCGGAAGCGAGGTACTGCGGCGGCTGGGCGCCGGCTTCCCACCACTGGATGTTCGGCTTGATCTCGTCCAGTTTCTTGAAGGCGCGGTCCTGGCCTTCCTTGGTGGCGAGCACCTTGTAGACATCCGCCGGCGCGACGCCGTCGGCCATCAGGGCGAACTCCAGGGTGTACTTGGCGCCCTTGCGCAGGCCGCGCTTGCCCGGGAAGTCCTTGACGTTCCAGAAGTCGGTCCAGCCGGTCGGTGCGCTCTTCAGCTTGTCGGCGTTGTAGGCCAGCACGGTGGACCACACGAAGAAGCCGACGCCGCAGTTGGTGATGGCGCCCGGAACGTAGTCATCGGCATTGCCGAGGATGGCCGGGTCGATCTCCTCGAACATGCCCTCGTCGCAACCGCGGGCCAGTTCCGGCGACTCCACTTCCACCAGGTCCCAGGAGATGCTCTTGGTGTCGACCATCGCCTTCACCTTGGCCATCTCGCCGTTGTACTCGCCGGCGATGATCTTGTTGCCGGTGCTCTTCTCGTAGGGTTCGTAGAAGGCTTTCACCTGGGCGTTCTTGTTGGCGCCGCCGAAGGATACGACGGTCAGGTCGGCGGCCATGGCCTGGGCCGCGCAGGCCAGGCCGATGCTCAGTGCGGCCAGCTTGAAGCAGGATTTCGACATTATTGTTCTCTCCACAGTGTGCAGGTTTGCTTTTCTTCGACTCAGAGCCCTTGTCCCGGGCTGATCCTTCACGCCACCGGCAGCGGGTCGAGCGCGCGCACGTGCTCGACATCCCAGCCCAGCGGTACCACGTCACCGACGCGGAGCTCGTGGTCGAGCTGGGCGATCGGCTGCTTGACGATGAAGTCGGTGCGGCCGCAGACCTCCAGGCGAACGCGGACGTGGTCGCCAAGGTAGATGAACTCGGCCACGCGGCCGGAGAAACGGTTGGTGCACTTCTCGCTGGCGCCGTTCAGGTGTACGCGCTCCGGACGGATCGACAGGCTGACGGTTTCGCCCGGTTCGCCGACATTGATCGCCAGTGCCTCGACCTTCTCGCCACGCGCCAGGCTGACCACGCAGCGGTCGCCGTTGCGGCTCTGCAACTGGCCGGCGATGCGGTTGTTCTCGCCGATGAAGTTGGCCACGAAGGAGTTCTTCGGATGCTCGTAGAGTTCGTGCGGCGCGGCGTTCTGCTGGATTTCGCCATTGTTGAACACGGCCACGCGGTCGGACATGGTCAGCGCCTCGCCCTGGTCGTGGGTCACGTAGACCACGGTCACGCCCAGGCGCTGGTGGATGTGCTTGATCTCCATCTGCATGTGCTCGCGCAGTTGCTTGTCGAGCGCACCGAGAGGTTCGTCCATCAGCACCAGTTGCGGTTCGAAGACCAGTGCACGGGCCAGCGCCACACGCTGCTGCTGGCCGCCGGAGAGCTGCGCCGGATAGCGGCCGCCGAACTTGTCGAGCTGGACCATCGACAGCGCGCGTTTGACCCGCTCGGTCACGTCGGTCTTGCTCATGCCGCGCACGGTCAGCGGGAAGGCGAGGTTTTCCGCCACGGTCATGTGCGGGAACAGCGCATAGTTCTGGAACACCATGCCGATGTTGCGCTTGTGCGGGGGAACGTTGTTGATCGCCTTGCCGTCGAGGAGGATCTCGCCGGCGGTGGGGGTTTCGAAACCGGCCAGCATCATCAGGCTGGTGGTCTTGCCGGAGCCGGACGGCCCCAGCAGAGTCAGGAACTCGCCGCGGCGAATGTCCACGTTGAGATCCTTGACGATGAGAGTTTCGCCGTCGTAGCTCTTCTGCACGCCACGGAAGCTCACCAGTACATCGTTTGCCTGAGTCTCGGCCATAACCGCACCTTTGTAATTATTTCTGCAGTTCTCAAAGCCTAGAGAAGGCAGAACAGGGCGCAAATCGGGCGAAAAGACAAATTGCTATAAGGTTAGAAGAGGTTCGCATGTAGGGCGATCCCTACACGCGTTCCTTCGCTCGGGCAGACGATGTGGCGGCAGGCCTAGAACAGCTTGTGCTCCACCGCGTACTTCACCAGATCCGCAACGGAATGGGCGCCGAGCTTCTGCATCAGGCGAGCCTTGTGGGTGCTGATGGTCTTGTTGCTGACCGCCAGTTGCTGGGCGATCTCGTTGACGCCCTCGCCCTGCACCAGCCGCTCGAACACCGAGAACTCGCGCTCGGAGAGCAGCGCGTGGGGCGGCCGCGAGTCGGTCAGGCCGACCTCGAAGACCATGCGGTCGGCCAGCCCCGGATCGATGTAGCGGCCGCCGCTGGCGACCTTGCGGATCGCCGTGAGCAGCAGCGCCGGATCGCTGTCCTTGGTGGCGTAGCCGGCCGCGCCGATCTTCAGCGCGCGGGCGGCCATCTGCACCTCGTCGTGCATCGACAGCATGAGGATCGCCGGCGGGTTGTTCAGCGCGCGAATCCGCGGAATGGCTTCCAGCCCGCTGACACCGGGCATCGAGATATCCAGCAGGACCACTTCGCACGGCACCTGGCGCAGGGTTTCCAGCAGCTGCTCGCCGTTGGTGGCCTCGCCCACCACCTGCAGGTCCTTGGCCATGCCGATCAGTTGCTTGATGCCTTCACGGACGATGGTGTGGTCTTCCGCCACCAGAACTCGAATCACTGCACGTACTCCCCTCTTGCTTCATTGTTATCTGGCGCCGGGCGGATCGAGCGGAACCCGCACCCACAGCGTGGTCCCCTCCCCCGGCTGGCTGTCGATCTGCAGCGAGCCGCCGAGCATCAGCACCCGCTCGTGCATGCCGACCAGCCCGAACGACACGCCCTGGCGCATCGCCAACGGCTCGAAACCGCGGCCATCGTCGCTGATGCGCAGGCATAGCTCGCCATCTTCCACCGTCAGCGCCAACTCCACAGTATGCGCCTGGGCATGGCGCATGACATTGGTCAGCGCCTCCTGGAGGATGCGGAACAGGCCGATGGCCTTGGCGTCGGCCAGCCGCGGCGGATTCTCCGGCACCTCCACCAGGCAGGGAATCTGCGTGCGCGCCTCGAAGCGCCGGGCCTGCCATTCCACGGCGGAACCGATGCCGGCGTCGAGGATCGGCGGGCGCAGCGCGGTGGCCACGTCGCGCACCAGCTGGAACAACTGGGCGATCAGCTTCTTCATGTTGCCCAGCCGCTCGCGCAGGCCGGCATCCAGTTCGCCATACGCGAGTTCGCACATCGAGGTTTCCAGCTTGAGCACGGTGAGCACCTGGCCCAGCTCGTCGTGCACCTCGCGGGCGATGCGCGCCTTTTCCTCCTCGCGCACGCTTTCCAGGTGCGCCGACAGGTCGCGAAGCTGCGCGCGGGATTCCTCCAGCTTCAATTCGATCTGCTTGTTCTCGGTGATGTCCCAGACCACCCCGTCCCAGGCCAGCCGGCTGTCGTCGAGCTGGCGGGCGGTGGCCTTGATGTCCGCCCAGCGCGCTTCACCGTTGCGGGCGAGGATGCGCCCCTGCCAGCGCCAGTTGCTGCCGCTTCCCACCGCGACGTGCTGGCTGGCCAGGTAGCCGTCACGGTCGTCCGGATGCACCAGGCCGATGATCCCGGTGCCGCTTTCGCGCAGATAGCCCGGCGGATAGCCAAGCGAGGCCTCGCTGCCGCCGGTGATGAAGCTGATGTAGGCGAAGTCGGAGCCGTCGTCCGGCTTGCTCGGTTCCAGGCGGAACACCAGGCCGGGCACGTTGGCGGCGATGCCCTGTAGGCGCGCCTCGCTTTCCTCCAGCGCGGCGCGGGCGCGGCGGCGCTCGGTGACGTCGGTGAGGAACACCAGCAGGTATTCGGACTCGCGAAAACGCAGGAAGCTCAGCGAAACATCCACCGGCAGCCACTGGCCATCGGCGCGCAGGCAGTTGGTCTCGAAACTCAGCGGCCCCTCTTCGCTGTTGCGCGCGCGGCGCCAGAGGTTCAGCCAGCGGTCCATGCTCAATCCCGGCTCGAAGTCGGCCAGCGGCCGGTCGATCACCTCGCCGGGGCGGTAGCCGAACATTTCCTCGGCGGCGCGGTTGGCGTAGCGCACATGGCTGTCCCAGTTGACCCAGAGGATGCCCACCGTGCTGTTGTCGAGGGCGAACTGGCTCAGCCGCAGGTCCTGCTCGGCGGCCCGCCGCGATTCGAGATCGCGCCGCGTCGCCAGCAGCCGGCGCTCCAGCCCCCGCCCCTGGCGCCGTTGCCAGGCGCCGGAGGCCAGCGCCAGGAGCAGCGCCAGGCCGAGCAGCAGGCAGAGGTTGCGCCAGAATACGGGCGACTCGCCGAGCCGCGGATAGGTGGGCTGCAGCCAGCGCTGGTGCAGTTGCTCGAAGTCCTCGGGCGGAATCGAACGCAGGCCGAGATCGACCAGCGCCGCCAGTTGCGGCAAGTCGCGGCGGGTGGCGACCCGCAGCAGTTGCGGGTAGCCGATGTCGGCGAGCACCGCGAGGCCGGAGAATTCTGCATCGCGGCTGAAACGGGCCAGTTGCGCCTCGTCGATCACCGCGTAGCTGACCTGCCGGCCGAGCAGCCGGTGCAGCGCCGCGCGGTCGCTGTCGACGACCTGCAGCTCCAGCCCGGAATAGGTGCCGCGCAGGTAGTCGAGTACCGGGCCGGGACCGCGCACCGCCAGCGGATCGGCCGCGCCCAGCTTCTCCAGCTCGACGGCGCCGCGCTCGCCCCGCTCGCCCACCACCAGGCGCGGCACCCGCAGGTACGGGTCGGAGAACAGCCATCGGCGCAGGGTGACGGGCGTCTGGGTAATGCCCGGAGCGAGGTCCACCGCGCCTTCGCGGACCGCCTTGTCCAGCGCGGCCTGATCCTCGAACACGCGCCATACGAAGTTGACCCGCAGCGCGCCGGCCAGCCGCTCGATCAGCTCCACATGGGCGCCGGACAATTGCTGCGAGCGGCGATCCTGCTGCGCATAGGGAGCTTCCAGCACCACGCCGACCCGCAGCGGCGCGTGGGCGTCGAGCCAGGCGCGCTGCGTGGCGTCCAGCGCCACGCCGGCCGGCTCCGGGGCCGCCACGGAGAACAGCGGGATACACAGCACAAACGCCACGAAGGCGCACCAGGACAGACGACTCATGCCGACAGCGAAGCTCCCAGGAGAAAAGCGCCCATACCTTACAGCAGACCCGGGGTCTGTTGCCGTTTCGTTCCGGCCGCGACGGCAACAGCCCCCAGGGGAACCCCGCAAAGCTTCCGCCTGACAAACGTAATAACAGGGGTTAGGCTGGCCCCCGCTCCAGCCCCGGAACCGGAATCCACCCATGCTTCGTCCGCTACCGATTGCCCTGTGCCTGTCCCTGAGCCTGCTGCCCTTGGCACCACTCTACGCCGCCGGCGATGCGACTCCGGAGCAGGTTTCTGCGGCGGAACGCCGCGCGCCGGCCAACGAGCGTAGCCAGGATGCCGCCGACGGCCTCGAACGCCGCCTGCCCAGCGACGCACTGCAGAAACTACAGGCCGGCCGCGAAACCTTCCTCGCCCTCTGGGAACCGGCGAATGTCGCGCGCCCCGCGGGCGTAGTGATCCTCATCCCCGGCGATGGCGAAAGCGCCGACTGGCCGGTCGCCATCGGCCCGTTGCGGCGCAAGCTGCCGGATGCCGGCTGGCAGACCCTGAGCCTGTCGCTACCCGATCCGCAGAGCACCGCGCCGGTGCCGCTACCCGTCGCCCCGGCGGACAAGGCCAGCGCCGACAGCGACGCCAGCGCCACCGACAGCGCCAGCCGACCGGAAGTGGAAGGCTCCACCGGCGCCGCTCCAGCCCCGGAAAGCACCGCCGAAGCCGGCAGCGGCGAACCGGCGCAATCCAGCACGGCAGCGCCGCCGACCCCGATCGATCCGATCGAGCAGCGCAAGGCCCATGCCGAACGGGTGCTGGCGCGCATCCAGGCCGGCGTAGACCTGGCCCTGCAGCACAAGCCGGAACAGGTCATCCTGCTCGGCCACGGCACCGGCGCCTACTGGGCCGCACGCTATCTGGGCGAACGCGAACCGGCGGAGATCCACAACCTGCTGGTGGTGGATGCCCAGGCACCGGAGGACTTCCGTCCGGCCCTGGAAACCATGCTGCCGAGCCTCGGCCTGGCAATCGGCGACTTCTATTATCGGGACGATGCCGTCGCCAGCGATGCCGCCCGCCTGCGCCTGCAGGCCGGCAAGCGCCAGCAGCATCCGGCCTATACGCAGGTCGGACTGACTGCCGTACCGGCGAACCCGGATGCGGAGCAGGAGCAACTCTACCGGCGCATTCGCGGCTGGCTGACGAACCATCTGCAAAGCAGGAACGACGGCAGCTGAGCCGCCTCGCTCAGCGGAAACCGCGGCGCTGGCGCACCACGGCGTAGGCGGCCTGGATTTCGCGGGTCTTTTCCGTTGCGGCGGCGATGCGCGAAGCACTGGCGTCGGAGCCCGCCAGTTTGTCCGGATGGTGCTGGTTGAGCAGGCGGCGATAGGCCCGCTTGATTTCCGCTGGCTCGCTCGCCGCCGTCACCCCCAGCACCCGCAGCGCCTGGGGATAACTGTTGGCCGCGGAAGGCTCGGGCTGGCGCGCCGACTCGGCGCCGGCCGCCATCGCCAGCACGGTGCCGCGCGGCAGGCCGAGCGCTTCACCCCAGCGCAGGATCAGGCTCTTTTCCGCCATCCCCGGCGCCCCGGCCGCCCAGGCCATCCGCCAGCAGGCCTGGATCAGGCCTTCCGCGGCATGGCGCTGTTCCTTGAGATGCAGCAGGCCGGCTTCCATTTGTTCGCCACCGCTCTTGCCGCGGCCGAAGGCCTCGATGGCACGCAGCTTCGCCGGCTCGTCCAGACGCAGGCGCAGCATTTCCGCGCGGGCCTGCTGGATATGCGCGTCGAGCACCCGGCCCCGGCTTTTCGCCAGCCTGCCGAGCAGGACGAACAGCAGTTCCTCGTCGGCCAGCGGCGGTTCGCTGCGCATATGTTCAACAACATCGCGCCAGGAACGCAGTTGCAGCCGCCGGTCGAGCACCTGCCCGAGCAGGCCCCCGAGCATGGCGCCGGGGATGCTCGCCAGCGCCCAGCCAGCTGCAACGCCGATCAGTGTCCCCGGCCAGAGCACTTCAGCCCTCCGCCGCCAGCCGGCGTTCGACTTCCGCCAGCCGCTCGTGGGTGCCGACATCCACCCACTGCCCGCGGTGATGTACACCGCTCACCCGCCCGGCCGCCATCGCCGCACGCAGCAGCGGCGCGAGCTTGAAGGCGCCGTCCTGGCAGCCATCGAACAGCGCCGGATGCAGCACGGCGATGCCGCTGTAGGTCAGGCTCGGCTCGCCGTCGCGATAGTCTTCGACGCGGCCGTCGCGCAGGCAGAAATCGCCGCGGCCGTTGTGATCGGGATTGTCCACCAGCACCAGATGCACCAGGTCGCCGTCGGCCAGCGCCGTATGCAGCGGCGCGTAGTCGAAGTCGGTCCAGATGTCACCGTTGGCGATTGCGAAGGGCGCCTCGCCGAGCAACGCCAGCGCGCGGAAGATGCCGCCGCCGGTTTCCAGCGGCTCGCCCTCGGCGGAATAGCGGATGCTCACGCCGAAGCGGCCGCCGTCGCCGAGATAATCCTCGATCTGCTGGCCGAGCCAGGCATGGTTGATCACCAGTTGCTCGAAACCGGCCTGGCGCAGCGCCAGCAGTTGCCGCTCGATCAGCGGAACGCCGGCGGCGCGCACCAGCGGCTTGGGCGTATGCAGGGTCAACGGACGCAAGCGCTCGCCCTTGCCGGCGGCGAGGATCATCGCCTTCATGCCGGCACCGAGTCGTATTGCGGCAGGCTGGCGAGCAGCGTTTTCAGGTCGGCCAGTTCCGGGCGGCGGGCGATCACGTTGTCCAGGTAGCGGAAGAAGCGCGGCACGTCACTCAGGTAGCGCGGCTTGCCGTCGCGATGGCAGATACGCGCGAAGATACCGATCACCTTGAGGTGGCGCTGCGCACCCATCAGGTCACTGGCGCGGAGGAATTCCTCGAAGCTCGCCGGCAGCGGAATGCCCGCTGCCTGGGCCTTGCGCCAGTAGCGGCTGAGCCCGTCGTGCACGCGCGGTTCCGGCCAGCTGAGGAACGCGTCCTTATAAAGGCAGGTGACGTCGTAGGTCACCGGGCCGTAGACCGCGTCCTGGAAATCGAGGATGCCGGGATTCGGCTCGCTTTCCATCAGGTTGCGCGGCATGTAGTCGCGGTGCACCAGCACCTTCGGCTGCGCCAGCGCACTTTCCACCAGCAGGTCGCAGACCCGCTGCCAGGCGGCCAGGCGTTCGCCTTCCAGCGTCACGCCGAGATGGCGCTGCAGGTACCAGTCGGGGAACAGCTGCAGTTCGCGGCGCAGCAGCGCCTCGTCGTAGTGCGGCAGGCGGTCGGCGACCGGCACCTGCTGGAAGGCGACCAGCGCATCCAGCGCCGGCTCGAACAGCTCCTCGGCATTGGCCGGGGTGAGTACGTCCAGATAGGTGCGGCGGCCGAGATCGCTGAGCAGGAGGAAGCCCTGTTCCAGGTCCTGCGCGAGAATCAGCGGCACATGCACGCCAGCCTCGGCCAGCAGGCCGGCGACCTTCACGAATGGCCGGCAGTCTTCCTGTGGCGGTGGCGCATCCATGACGATCAGCGTACGCTCGCCCGCTTGCCAGCGGAAATAGCGGCGGAAACTGGCATCGCTGCTGGCAGCCGTCAGCGTGGCGGCCGGAACGGCGCCCCAGCCTTCGCTATCGAATACGGACGGCAAACAGGAGTCCAGCCAGCGATTCAACTGCTGGTAACGAGCATCTTCAGACATCTTGGGGAATCTCCACGGCCCTAGCCGTTGCGAAGGTCATGTTTTATTATCCCGTATCTTTTTGAGCCCATCGAGAGGCGTGCGGTCCCCATTGGGCCGAAGGCGCGCAGGAAGCCCCGGATTAACAAGATGGCAGTGAACCTACCAGTGTTCCGTAGAAAATTCCCTTTGTTGGTAACCGGCAGCCTGCTGGCTATTCAACCGCTCGCCTACCTGAACGCTGCAGAGCAGTTCGATTGCAAACCTTCCGGCGGTTCCTGGGCCTGCGCCCCGCAGCAGCCCAGCGCAGCCGTTCCGCCGCGTCCGCAGCATAGCACCAGCGCCGTCAGCGCCGGCGCCGCGGCGGCCAGCGGTGGCGAAGCCCGCGCAGAGCCAGGGCAGCTGGTCACCGAGGCCGGCGGCCGTGGACTGAAGTCGCGCAGCGAAGACTACAGCCACCTGGACTGGGTGCCGCGCGAGAAGCTCACCGCCGCCCAGATGGCGGAAATCGGCCCGTACTGCAGCGGCGCCTACATCGAACCGACCCGCCCGGGGATGAACGACAAGACCCCGAACGACGAGTCTCCGACCTTCGTCTCGGCCAAGGTTTCCCGCTACGAGCAGGAAAAACAGGTCGCCACCCTCGCCGGCAACGTCGTGCTGCGCCAGGGCAGCATGCAGGTCGAGGCCGACGAGGCCAGCCTGCACCAGGCGGAGAACCGCGGCGAACTGGTCGGCAACGTCAAGCTGCGCGACAACGGCGCGCTGGTGGTCGGCGACCACGCCGAACTGCAGCTGGACAACGGCGAAGCGAAAATCGATAACGCCGAGTACGTTATGCACAAGGCCTCGGTGCGCGGCAGCGCGCTGTACGCCAAGCGCCAGGAAAACGCCATCATCCAGCTCAAGGATGGCACTTACACCCGTTGCGAACCGAACAGCAACGCCTGGCACGTGCGCGGCAACAACATCGAGCTGAACCCGGCCACCGGTTTCGGCACCGCGACCAACGCGGTGCTCAAGGTGAAGGACATTCCGGTGTTCTACACCCCCTACATCTATTTCCCGATCGACGACCGCCGCCAGTCCGGCTTCCTCGTCCCGAGCATGGGCAGCAGCACGGACACCGGCTTCATGCTGGTCACCCCGTACTACTTCAACCTGGCGCCGAACTACGACGCCACGCTGTATCCGCGCTACATGTCCGATCGCGGCCTGCAAATGGAAGGCGAGTTCCGCTACCTGACCCGCAGCAGCGAAGGCCAGGTCACCGCCGCCTACCTGAACGACAAGGACGACGACCGCGAAGGGCAACCGGAATTCACCGACCAGCGCTGGCTGTACGGCTGGAAAAACACCAGCGGCCTCGACTCCCGCTGGCTGGCCCAGGTCGACTTCACCAAGATCAGCGACCCGTACTACTTCCAGGACCTGGACACCTCGCTGGGCCTCGGTTCGCCGACCTACGTCAACCAGCAGGGCGTGCTGACCTACCGCGGCGACAGCTTCACCGCGCGCCTGAACGCACAGTCCTACCAGTTGGCCACGGTCACCGACGTGACCCCGTACGACCGCCTGCCGCAGCTGACCCTGGACGGCCACGTGCCGTACAACCCGGGCGGCCTCCAGTTCACCTACGGCACCGAGTTCGTCCGCTTCGACCGCGATCTGGACGAGAACTTCTTCTTCGACGAAGACGGCAACCTGATCGGCCAGCGGCCTGACGCTTCCCTGACCGGCCTGGCCCGCGCCACCGGCGACCGCGCGCACCTGGAGCCGGGCATCAGCCTGCCGATGACCGCCAGCTGGGGCTTCCTGACTCCGACCGTCAAGTATCTCTACACCAAGTACGACCTGGACCTGGACAGCGAAGGCAAAGCCGATCTGGCCAGCCCTAATTCCATCACCAACCCGGCCGGTATTACCTTCGACGACAGTCCGGACCGCGACATGCCGCTGGCCAAGCTTGACTCCGGCCTGTACTTCGACCGCGACACCACGTTTGGCGGCACCGCGTTCCGCCAGACCCTGGAACCGCGGATGATGTACCTGTACGTGCCGTACCGCGAACAGGACGACCTGCCGACCTTCGACACCGGCGAGTTCAACTTCAGCTACGACTCGCTGTGGCGCGAAAACCGCTTCACCGGCAAGGACCGCATCGGCGACGCCAACCAGCTGTCGCTGGGCGCCACTACGCGCTTCATCGAGGACAACGGCTTCGAACGCGCCGCCATCAGCGCCGGTCAGATCTACTACTTCGCCAACCGTCGCGTACAACTGCCGGGACTCACCCAGACCGAACTTGCGGCTTTACGCGCTCAGGGCGTGGAAGTCAGTGATCCGGACACCGATAGCTCGCGTTCGCCGTATGCACTGCGCGGCATCTACCGCTTCGACCGCGACTGGCGCGTGAGCTCGGACTACAACTGGAACCCGAACACCCACCACACCGACTCCGGCAACGTGATGTTCCACTACCAGCCGGAAGACGACCTGAACAAGATCGTCAACGTCGGTTACCGCTATCGCGCCGACAGCAAGACTTTCAACCCGAACCTCGGCCGCTACGACTTCAACAGCGAAGCCTACAGGATCAACCAGCACGACTTCTCGGTCATCTGGCCGGTGGTGCCGCACTGGAACGCCATTGCGCGCTGGCAGTTCGACTACAACCAGAGCCGTACGCTGGAATCCATGGGTGGCTTCGAATACGACAGCTGCTGCTGGAAAGTGCGCCTGATCAGCCGCTACTGGGTCGACTACGACGACAACGACTTCATCACCTCGTCGTCCGAAGCCGACCGCGGCATTTTCCTGCAAATCGTCCTGAAAGGCCTTGGTGGCGTGGTCGGCAACCAGGTGGAAGGCTTCCTCGACCAAGGCATCGAAGGCTACCGTCAACGTGAAGAAAATGCTCTGTAACTGTCTGCGCCCGCTCATGCTGGGCGCCCTGCTGGTGAGCACCCTGGCCGGTGCGGAAGTAGTACCTCTGGACCGCGTGGTCGCCATCGTCGACAACGACGTGGTGATGCAGAGCCAGCTCGACCAGCGCATGCGCGAAGTACAGCAGACCATCGCCAAGCGCGGCGCGCAGATGCCGCCCAGCGAGGTGCTGACCCAGCAGGTGCTGGAACGCCTGATTCTCGAAGACCTGCAACTGCAGATCGGCGAACGCTCCGGCGTACGCATCACCGACGAGGAACTGAACCAGGCGATGGCCACCATCGCCCAGCGCAACAACCTGACCCTCGACCAGTTCCAGCAGGCACTGGCACGCGACGGCCTGTCCTTCGACGATGCGCGCGACCAGGTTCGCCGCGAGATGGTCATCAGCCGTGTGCGTCAGCGCCGCGTCGCCGAACGCGTCCAGGTCACCGACCAGGAAGTACAGAACTTCCTCGCCTCCGACCTCGGAAAGATCCAGCTTTCCGAAGAATACCGCCTGGCCAACATCCTGATCCCGGTACCGGAAGGCGCCTCGCCGGAAGCCATCCAGGCCGCCGGCCGCAAGGCCAGCGACGTGTACCAGCAACTGCGCCAGGGCGCCGACTTCAGCCAGATGGCGATCGCCCATTCCGCCGGCGACAACGCCCTCGAAGGCGGCGAGATCGGCTGGCGCAAAGCCGCCCAGCTGCCGTCGCCGTTCGACAGCATGGTCGGCTCGCTGTCCGTCGGCGAAGTCACCGAACCGCTCCGCACTCCGGGCGGCTTCATCATCCTCAAGGTGGAAGAGAAGCGCGGCGGCAGCCGGATGGTTCGCGACGAAGTCCACGTCCGCCACATCCTGCTCAAGCCCAGCGAGATCCGCAGCGATGCGGAAACCGAGCGTCTGGCGCAGCGTCTCTACGACCGCATCCAGGCCGGCGAAGACTTCGGCGCACTGGCCAAGAGCTTCTCGGAAGACCCGGGCTCGGCGCTGAACGGCGGCGACCTCAACTGGGTCGACCCGCAGTCGCTGGTGCCGGAGTTCCGCGAGCAGATGAACAACGCCCCGCAAGGTCAGGTGACCCACCCGTTCCGCTCGCAGTTCGGCTGGCACATCCTCGAAGTCCTCGGCCGCCGCGCCACCGACAGCAGCGACCAGCTCCGCGAACAGCAGGCCATGCAGCTGCTGCGCAACCGCAAGTACGACGAGGAGCTGCAGACCTGGCTGCGGCAGATCCGCGACGAGGCATACGTCGAGATCAAGCTGTGATCGCAGCCTGAATGCGACACCCGAAACCCGGCCCGGCGCCGGGTTTCTTTTTATCCGCCCGACGCTCGTCGTACAGTAAAGCCCCCCACTCATTCCCCGGAGACCGCCACTGGTTCGGCCGTCTCCCCAGAGGTCCGCTCCATGAACGATTCCCGACTTTTCGCGCTGACCCCCGGTGAGCCCGCCGGCATCGGCCCCGACCTGTGCCTGCTGCTGGCCCGCGAGGCGCAGCCGCACCCGCTGGTGGCCATCGCCAGCCAGGCCCTGCTGGCCGAGCGCGCCGCCCTGCTGGGCCTGCCGATCCGCCTGCTGGCGGTCGGCCCGGGCAACTGGCCGCAGCAGCCCGCACCGGCTGGCAGCCTGTATGTCTGGGACACGCCGCTGGCCGCTCCGGTGGAGTGCGGCAAGCTGAACCCGACGAATGCCGGCTATGTGCTGGAAACCCTCACCCGCGCCGGCCAGGGCTGCCTGAACGGCGACTTCGCCGGGATGATCACCGCGCCGGTGCACAAGGGCGTGATCAATGAGGGCGGCATCACCTTCTCCGGCCACACCGAATTCCTCGCCGAACTGACCAGCACGCCCCAGGTGGTGATGATGCTCGCCACCCGCGGCCTGCGCGTCGCCCTGGTGACCACCCACCTGCCGCTGCGCCAGGTCGCCGATGCGATCACCGTCGAGCGCCTGCAGCGGGTCACGCGCATCCTGCATGCCGACCTGCGCGACAAGTTCGGCATCGCCGATCCGCGCATCCTGGTCTGCGGCCTCAACCCGCATGCCGGCGAAGGCGGACACCTCGGGCACGAGGAAATCGATGTGATCGAGCCGACCCTGGAAGGGCTGCGCGCGGAGGGCATGAGCCTGATCGGCCCGCTGCCGGCGGACACCCTGTTCACCCCCAAGCACCTCGACCACTGCGACGCGGTGCTCGCCATGTACCACGACCAGGGCCTGCCGGTGCTCAAGTTCAAGGGCTTCGGCGCAGCGGTGAATGTCACCCTCGGCCTGCCGATCGTGCGTACGTCGGTCGACCATGGCACCGCGCTGGATCTCGCCGGCACCGGCCGAATCGACAGCGGCAGCCTGCTGGTGGCGCTGGAGACCGCCTACCAGATGACCGGCAAGCGATAGAACGTGTAGGAGCGGGCCATGCCCGCGAACCCAAAAGCATCGCGGGCATGGCCCGCTCCTACAGGTATGGCAAGAGCGTAGGGTGGAAATCGCGAAGCATTTCCACCTTGTCGTGGGGCCGGAGCGGTGGACAAGCGGAGCGTTGTCCACCCTACGGGAGCACCTCGCAACGATGCAAAAACAGTTGCCCCTACAGGTGTATGTCATACCGCAGAAGCGCCCTCCCCCGTCTCCCGCCGCTTTTATCGTGCTAGCAATCACCTACTGTTAAAATGATCGCCTTTTTCACTTGAGCTTTTAGCCTGCGGCTTGAAGCTTGCAGCCTGGAGCTGTCCCCGATGTCCGAGCTTTATCAACACCGCGCGCGCAAGCGCTTCGGCCAGAACTTCCTGCACGACGCCGGGGTGATCCATCGCATCCTGCGTGCCATCGCCCCGCGCGAGGGACAGCATCTGCTGGAAATCGGCCCGGGCCAGGGCGCCCTGACCGAAGGACTGGTGGACAGCGACGCCAAGCTGGACGTGATCGAGCTCGACCTCGACCTGATCCCGCAGCTGAAATGGCGCTTCGGCCTGAAGCCGAACTTCACCCTGCACCAGGGCGACGCGCTGAAGTTCGACTTCTCCACCCTGCCCAGTGCAGGCGAGAAGCTGCGCGTGGTCGGCAACCTGCCCTACAACATCTCGACGCCGCTGATCTTCCACCTGCTGGAACACGCCTCGATCATCCAGGACATGCACTTCATGCTGCAGAAGGAAGTGGTCGAGCGCCTGGCGGCCGAGCCGGGCGGCGGCGACTGGGGCCGGCTGTCGATCATGGTGCAGTACTTCTGCCGGGTGGATTACCTGTTCACCGTCGGGCCGGGCGCCTTCAATCCGCCGCCCAAAGTCGAGTCGGCGATCGTCCGCCTGGTGCCCTACGAAGAGCTGCCTTACCCGGCCAAGGATCACCGTCTGCTCGAACGGGTGGTCCGCGAGGCCTTCAACCAGCGCCGCAAGACCCTGCGCAACACGCTCAAGGGCCTCCTTTCCAGCGAGGACATCGAAGCCGTCGGCGTCGATCCGACCTTGCGCCCCGAACAGCTCGGCGTCGAAGCGTTCGTCCGCCTGGCCAACCGTCTGGCCGACCTGACGCCCGACCACTGAATCCAAGGCAGACCAGCATGAGCGATCCCCGCTACCAGATCTCCGTCAGCGTCACCACCCGCCACCTGCCGGAGCAGTCGCAGCCGGAACAGCAGCGTTATGTATTCGCCTACACGGTGACCATCAGCAACACCGGCGAGCAGGCGGCCAAGCTGCTGACCCGCCACTGGATCATCACCGACGGCAACGGCCATGTGCAGGAAGTCCGCGGCGCCGGCGTGGTCGGCGAGAAGCCGCTGATCGAGCCGGGCGCCAGCCATACCTATACCAGCGGCACGGTGCTCGCCACCCAGGTCGGCAGCATGCACGGCAGCTACCAGATGGTCGCCGCCGACGGCCACCATTTCGATGCCGAGATCCCGGTATTCCGCCTCGTCGTACCCGGAGCCCTGCACTGATGGCCACCTATGCCGTCGGCGACCTGCAAGGCTGCCTCGCACCGCTGAAATGCCTGCTGCAACAGGTCGCCTTCGACCCCGCCCGCGACAAGCTGTGGTTGGCCGGCGACCTGGTCAACCGCGGCCCGCAGTCGCTGGAAACCCTGCGATTCCTCTATTCGATTCGCGACGCGGTCACCTGCGTGCTGGGCAACCATGACCTGCACCTGCTGGCGGTCGCGCACAACATCGAGCGCCTGAAGAAGGCCGACACCCTGCGCGAGATCGTCGAGGCGCCGGACCGCGCCGACCTGCTCGACTGGCTGCGCCAGCAGAAGCTGCTGCACTACGACGAACAGCGCGACATCGTCCTGGTGCATGCCGGCATCCCGCCGCAGTGGAGCCTGGAAAAGGCCCGCCTGCGCGCCGCCGAGGTGGAGGAAGCGCTGCGCGACGACGAACGGCTGCCACTTTTCCTCGACGGCATGTACGGTAACGAGCCGGCCAAGTGGGACAAGAAGCTGCACGGCGTCGAGCGCCTGCGGGTGATCACCAACTATTTCACCCGCATGCGTTTCTGCACCGAGGACGGCAAGCTCGACCTGAAATCCAAGGAAGGCCTGGATACCGCGCCGCCGGGCTACGCGCCCTGGTTCAGCCACCCGAAACGCAAGACCCGCGGACAGAAGATCATCTTCGGCCACTGGGCGGCGCTCGAAGGGCGCTGCAACGAGCCGGGGCTTTTCGCCCTGGACACCGGCTGCGTATGGGGCGGCAGCCTGACCCTGCTGAACGTCGACACCGGCGAGCGCCTGAGCTGCGACTGCGCCAGCAAAGACTCCTGATTTCCCGGGGCGAAACGCCCCAACGAGGCACGTGACATGACCGATTTCAAGCGCATCGCCCCCGACCAGGCCCAGCAGCTGCGCACCAGCGGCGCCCAGGTGGTGGACATCCGCGACCCGCAGAGCTTCTCCATGGGCCATATCAGCGGCTCGCAGCACGTCGACAACTATTCGGTGGCCGACTTCATCGCCAAGGCCGATCTCGACGCGCCGCTGGTGGTGGTCTGCTACCACGGCAATTCCAGCCAGGGCGCGGCGGGCTACTTCGTCCAGCAGGGTTTCTCCGACGTCTACAGCCTGGACGGCGGTTTCGAGCTGTGGCGCAGCGTCTATCCCGAGGACACCAGCAGGGAAACGTCTGACTGATAAAACAAAAAATTCGTCAAAAAATCTGTAACTAACTCGCGCGATTCTTATCCAGAACTATCCTTTCCCTCAGGCCATCCAAAAACAGGGGAGAGCCGGCACACCGGCTTCCGGGTTATCGGCAGTGACCATTTGGAGCGGTCCTGGAGGGGCTTCCAGGTACCGTTGGAGTTCTGGGGGACAATCGCCGGCAACACTGGCGGCTCGCCCGCACCCACACGACCGATCCCGCGCCGGCTCACTGCATCGAGCGAGGAGACGTCATGAGCATTTTCAGTCACTTCCAGGAACGCTTCGAAGCGACCCGCCAAGAGGAGTACTCCCTGCAGGAGTACCTGGATATCTGCAAGCAGGACAAGACCGCCTACGCTACGGCCGCTGAACGCATGCTGGTAGCCATTGGCTCCCCGGAACTGCTGGATACGTCCGTGGATTCGCGGTTGTCGCGGATCTTCTCGAACAAGGTGATCCGTCGCTACCCCGCCTTCGCCGACTTCCATGGAATGGAAGAATGCATCGACCAGATCGTCGCCTTCTTCCGCCATGCGGCCCAGGGGCTCGAAGAGAAGAAACAGATCCTTTACCTGCTCGGCCCGGTGGGCGGCGGCAAGTCGTCCCTGGCGGAAAAACTCAAGCAGCTGATGGAGAAGGTGCCCTTCTACGCCATCAAGGGTTCGCCGGTATTCGAGTCGCCGCTGGGGCTGTTCAACGCCGATGAAGACGGCGCCATCCTCGAAGAGGAATACGGCATCCCGCGGCGCTACCTGCGCACCGTGATGTCACCCTGGGCGACCAAGCGCCTCAACGAGTTCGGCGGCGACATCAGCAAGTTCCGCGTGGTCAAGGTGTATCCGTCGATCCTCAACCAGGTCGCCATCGCCAAGACCGAACCGGGCGACGAGAACAACCAGGACATCTCATCGCTGGTCGGCAAGGTGGATATCCGCAAGCTGGAAGAATTCCCGCAGAACGACGCCGACGCCTACAGCTACTCCGGCGCCCTGTGCCGCGCCAACCAGGGCCTGATGGAATTCGTCGAGATGTTCAAGGCGCCGATCAAGGTGCTGCACCCGCTGCTGACCGCCACCCAGGAAGGCAACTACAACAGCACCGAGGGCCTCGGCGGCCTGCCGTTCAGCGGCATCATCCTGGCCCACTCCAACGAATCGGAGTGGCACAGCTTCCGCAACAACAAGAACAACGAGGCGTTCATCGACCGGATCTACATCGTCAAGGTGCCGTACTGCCTGCGCGTCAACGACGAGATCAAGATCTACGACAAACTCCTCGCCAACAGTTCGCTGGCCCATGCCCATTGCGCGCCCGATACGCTGAAGATGCTCTCGCAGTTCTCCGTGCTGTCGCGCCTGAAGGAGCCGGACAACTCCAACATCTACTCGAAGATGCGCGTCTACGACGGCGAGAACCTGAAGGACACCGATCCGAAGGCCAAGTCGATCCAGGAATACCGCGACTCCGCCGGCGTGGACGAAGGCATGTCCGGGCTTTCCACCCGCTTCGCCTTCAAGATCCTGTCCAAGGTGTTCAACTTCGACCCGCATGAAGTCGCCGCCAACCCGGTGCACCTGCTCTACGTCCTCGAACAGCAGATCGAGCAGGAGCAGTTCCAGCCGGAAACCCGCGAGCGCTACCTGCGCTTCATCAAGGAATACCTGGCGCCGCGCTACGTCGAGTTCATCGGCAAGGAAATCCAGACGGCCTACCTGGAGTCCTACAGTGAATACGGTCAGAACATCTTCGACCGCTACGTGCTGTACGCGGACTTCTGGATCCAGGACCAGGAATACCGCGATCCGGAAACCGGCGAGATCCTCAACCGGGCAGCCCTCAACGAGGAACTGGAGAAGATCGAGAAACCGGCAGGCATCAGCAATCCGAAGGACTTCCGCAACGAGATCGTCAACTTCGTGTTGCGCGCCCGGGCTGCCAACAACGGCAAGAACCCGAGCTGGCTGTCCTACGAGAAGCTGCGGGTGGTGATCGAGAAGAAGATGTTCTCCAACACCGAGGACCTGCTGCCAGTCATCAGCTTCAACGCCAAGGCGAGCAAAGAGGACCAGCAAAAGCACAACGACTTCGTCAAACGCATGGTCGAGCGCGGCTACACCGAGAAACAGGTACGCCTGCTGTCGGAATGGTATCTGCGGGTTCGCAAGTCGCAGTAGTCTGCCTTCGGCGCGTCGAGACTTTCGGCGCGCCGATTGCCGTCGCATTCGGACCTGTTCCGTGGCGGTTCAGCCCCACGGCACAGGCCCTGAGGAGTACTCATGAGCTACGTCATCGACCGGCGTCTGAACGGCAAGAACAAGAGCACGGTGAACCGCCAGCGCTTCCTGCGGCGTTACCGTGAGCACATCAAGAAGGCGGTCGAAGAGGCCGTCAGTCGCCGTTCCATCACCGACATGGAGCACGGCGAACAGATCAGCATCCCCGGCCGCGACATCGACGAACCCGTTCTGCACCACGGCCGCGGCGGCAAGCAGACCATCGTCCACCCGGGCAACAAGGAATTCACCACCGGCGAGCACATCCCCCGCCCCTCCGGCGGCGGCGGTGGGCGCGGCGGCGGCAAGGCGAGCAACCAGGGCGAAGGGATGGACGACTTCGTCTTCCAGATCACCCAGGAGGAATTCCTCGACTTCATGTTCGAGGACCTGGAGCTGCCCAACCTGGTCAAGCGCCACCTGACCGGCAGCGACACCTTCAAGACGGTGCGCGCCGGCATCAGCAACGAGGGCAACCCCTCGCGCATCAACATCATCCGCACCCTGCGCTCGGCCCACGCGCGGCGTATCGCCCTGACCGGCAGCAGCCGGGCCACCCTGCGCGAAGCGAAGGCCGAGCTGGAGCGCCTGAAACGCGAGGAGCCGGACAATCTCGGCGACATCCAGGCGCTGGAGGCGGAAATCGCCCGCCTGCGCGCCCGCATCGAGCGGATTCCGTTCCTCGACACCTTCGACCTCAAGTACAACCTGCTGGTCAAGCATCCCAACCCGACCTCCAAGGCGGTGATGTTCTGCCTGATGGACGTCTCCGGTTCGATGACCCAGGCGACCAAGGACATCGCCAAGCGCTTCTTCATCCTTCTCTACCTGTTCCTCAAGCGGAACTACGAGAAGATCGACGTGGTGTTCATCCGCCACCACACCAGCGCCCGCGAGGTGGACGAGGAAGAGTTCTTCTACTCCCGCGAAACCGGCGGCACCATCGTCTCCAGCGCGCTGAAGCTGATGCAGGAAGTGATGGCCGAGCGTTATCCGGTCAACGAGTGGAACATCTATGCCGCCCAGGCGTCGGACGGCGACAACTGGAATGACGACTCGCCGGTCTGCCGCGATATCCTGATGAAGCAGATCATGCCGTTCGTGCAGTACTACACCTACGTCGAGATCACCCCGCGCGAGCACCAGGCGCTGTGGTTCGAGTACGAGCGCATCCGCGAAGCCTTCGAAGACAGCTTCGCCCAGCAGCAGATCGTCTCGGCCGCCGACATCTACCCGGTGTTCCGCGAACTGTTCCACAGGAGGCTAGTCGCATGAGCAAGCGCCAGCCCATCGCCACCGGTTCGGAATGGACCTTCGACCTGATCCGCCAGTACGACCGCGAGATCAGCCGCATCGCCGAGCGCTATGCGCTGGATACCTACCCCAACCAGATCGAGGTGATCACCGCCGAGCAGATGATGGATGCCTACGCCTCCGTCGGCATGCCCATCGGTTATAACCACTGGTCGTACGGCAAACACTTCCTCAGCACGGAAAAGAACTACAAGCGCGGCCAGATGGGCCTCGCCTACGAGATCGTGATCAACTCCGATCCGTGCATCGCCTACCTGATGGAAGAAAACACCCAATGCATGCAGGCGCTGGTGATCGCCCATGCCTGCTACGGACACAACAGCTTCTTCAAGGGCAACTACCTGTTCCGCACCTGGACCGACGCCAGTTCGATCATCGATTACCTGGTGTTCGCCAAGCAGTACATCATGCAGTGCGAGGAACGCTACGGCATCGACGCCGTGGAAGACCTGCTGGACTCCTGCCACGCCCTGATGAACTACGGCGTGGACCGCTACAAGCGCCCCTACCCGATCTCCGCCGAGGAGGAGCGGCAGCGCCAGAAAGAGCGTGAAGAGCTGATCCAGCGCCAGGTCAACGACCTCTGGCGGACCATTCCGCGGGCCGGCGGCAAGGACAAGGAACAGGAACTCGCGCGCTACCCGAGCGAGCCGCAGGAGAACATCCTCTACTTCATCGAGAAGAACGCCCCGTTGCTGGAGCCCTGGCAGCGCGAGGTGGTGCGCATCGTGCGCAAGGTGGCGCAGTACTTCTACCCACAGCGCCAGACCCAGGTGATGAACGAGGGCTGGGCGACCTTCTGGCACTACACGCTGATCAATGACCTCTACGACGAGGGGCTGGTCAACGACGGCTTCATGATGGAGTTCCTCCAGTACCACACCAGCGTGGTCTACCAGCCGGGCTTCGACAGCCCCTACTACAGCGGCATCAACCCGTACGCCCTGGGCTTCGCCATGTACCGCGACATCCGCCGCATCTGCGAGGAGCCCACCGAGGAAGACAAGCGCTGGTTCCCGGACATCGCCGGCAGCGACTGGCTGGCCACCCTGAAGTTCGCCATGAAGACCTTCAAGGACGAGAGCTTCATCCTGCAGTACCTCTCGCCCAAAGTGATCCGCGACTTCAAGCTGTTCAGCATCCAGGACGACGACCACAAGGAGGACCTGCTGGTCGACGCCATCCACGACGACGACGGCTACCGCATCGTCCGCCAGAACCTGGCGGCGCAGTACAACCTCGGCAACCGGGAGCCGAACATCCAGATCTGGAACGTCGACCGCCGCGGCGACCGCTCGCTGACCCTGCGCCACCAGCAGCACGACCGCAAGCCGCTGGGCGAGTCCACCGACGACGTGCTCAAGCACCTGCACCGCCTGTGGGGCTTCGACATCCACCTGGAAACCCTGCAGGGCGAGCAGGTCGTCACCACCCACCACATGCCCCCAAAGGGTGAGAGCGGCAACGAAGAGGGCTACCCGCGGCTGGATCTGGTCATTCCGCCGATCTGACTCGACACCCCCTCACCCTGGCCCTGGCTGCGCGCCCCGCTCCGGAGGGAGAGGGGGCGCTTCGGTGTTGGGAGGTGTGCCGTCGACAACTCAGGACAGTCCCCTCTCCCTTTGGGAGAGGGCTAGGGTGAGGGTCTCCCAACGCCATAGCTGCAAGAGCCAGCCTGCTGGCCAACATCAGGACAATCCCCTCCAAAGCCTCGCGTCTACGTTATCCTCCCGCCATGACGGAGGATTCCCATGCAGATCTACAAAGTTGGCGGCGCCGTGCGCGACCGGCTGCTCGGGCGGCCAGTCGCCGATATCGACTGGGTGGTGGTCGGCGCCACCGGCGATGAAATGCTCGCCAGGGGCTTCCGCCCGGTGGGTGCGGACTTCCCGGTGTTCCTGCACCCGCAGACCGGAGAGGAATACGCTCTGGCGCGCACCGAGCGCAAGAGCGGCAAGGGCTATGGCGGCTTCACCTTCTACGCCAGCCCGGACGTCAGCCTGGAAGACGACCTGATCCGCCGCGACCTGACTATCAACGCCATGGCCGAGGATGACCACGGCCGGCTGATCGATCCCTACGGCGGCCAGCGTGATCTCGAATCGCGCCTGTTGCGCCACGTTTCCCCGGCGTTCGCCGAAGATCCCCTGCGCGTGCTGCGCGTAGCGCGTTTCGCCGCGCGCTATGCGCCGCTCAGCTTCCGCGTCGCGGACGAAACCCTGGAGCTGATGCGCGAGCTGTCCGGCTCGGGGGAACTCGAAGCGCTTACCGCCGAACGCAGCTGGAAGGAAATCGCCCGCGCGCTGATGGAGCCGCGCCCGGACGTGTTCATCCAGGTCCTGCGTGACTGCGGCGCGCTGGCGGTACTGATTCCGGAAGTCGATGCGCTGTTCGGCGTGCCGCAGCCGGCTGCGCACCATCCGGAGGTGGATACCGGCGTGCATATCCTCCACGTGCTGCGCCAGTGCGCGGAACACGACCAGCCGCTGACGGTGCGCTGGGCCTGCCTGATGCACGACCTCGGCAAGGGCCGCACGCCTCGCGAGGAGTGGCCGAAGCACCATGGCCACGAACAACTGGGGCTACGGCTGATCGGAGCGGTGAACGCACGCTTCAAGGTACCGCGGGATTGCCAGGAACTGGCGCTGCTGACCGGCGAATACCACTCCCACGGACACCGCGCGCTGGAACTGCGTCCCCGCACCCTCGCAGACCTGTTCCAGGCCTTCGACCTGTATCGCCGGCCGCAACGGTTCGAGGAGTTCCTGGCTGCCTGCGAGATGGACTCCCGCGGCCGCCATGGCTTCGAGCAGCGCGATTATCCACAGGCCGCCTACCTGCGCGGCGCCGCACAGGCCGCCCGCGCGGTCAGCGTGCAACCGCTGCTGGAGCGCGGCCTGAAGGGTGCGGAACTAGGCGAAGCGCTGAAGCACGAGCGCCTGCAAGCGCTCAAGGCTTACAAGGAAGGTTTCGCGAAGGCCTGAAGCAAGGCGGCCGGAGTCAGCGCCCGGCCATGCCATTCGAACGGCGCCGGCCACAGATGCTGGTCGATCCGCGCATCCGCCCACAGCTCGGCAAAACTGCGCTGTGCGCCGGGATGCAGGGTATCCGGCGCCAGCAGGGACAGCGGCCAGAGCACGAAGGCATTCTTCAGCACCTCGGCACGCGGCAGCACCAGGCCGTCGAATTCGCCATGCAAGCCGCCATACAGCAAGACGTCGATATCCAGCGGCAGGCCCTTGCGATCGGGCGCGTAACGGCCGTTGTCCGCTTCGATGTGCTTCAGGCGCAGGCCCAGTTCGCGCAACGGCAGCCGCGTTTCGCCGCGCACCGCCAGATTGAGGAAGGGGCCGCTGCGAATGCCCACCGGCTCGCTCTCGAAGACCGGCGAACAGTGGATGTTTTCGATGAATCCGCCCAGGGCATCGAGGCCGGCGACCAGATGGCGCTCGCGCTCGATATTGCTGCCGAGGCCGAGATAAACGGTGGTCAGCGACATCCGCGCTCGATCTCCACGCCTACTCCCTTTGCCGTCGGCACGGCACCCGGCTTGGTCACCCGGATGCGCAGCCAGCGGATGCCGAACTCCGCCATCAGCAGCGCGGCAAGACGTTCGGCGAAGGTTTCCACCAACTGGAAGTGCGCGTCGCGGGCGAATTCGCCGACCCGCGCGGACAGCACCGCGTAATCGAGCGCCCTGGCGATGTCGTCATCCGCCGCGGCCGGCTGGATGTCCCAGCCCAGGTCCAGATCCAGCCGCAGGCACTGGCGAATGCCGCGCTCCCAGTCGTAGACGCCGATCACGGTGTCGACTTCCAGGCCCTCGATAAAAACTGTATCCAATCGCTGCATGCTCCAAGGCGGTCACGACAACTGCGCACCGCCCCGCTAGAATCGGGGACTCACTCGCCCCGGTGGAAACCATGGTCTGGTTACTGGCGATCCTCGCCTACCTGCTCGGCTCCCTGTCCTTCGCAGTGCTCCTCAGCCGCCTGTTCGGCACCGAGGACCCACGCGCCAGCGGCTCGGGCAACCCCGGCGCCACCAACATGCTGCGCCTGGCGGGCAAGAAGCTCGCCATCCTCACCCTTGCCGGCGATCTTGCCAAGGGCCTGCTGCCGGTCCTCATTGCCCGCCTGCTCGGTCTCGATACGATGCAGGCCGCCTGGGTCGGGCTGGCGGCGGTGCTCGGCCATCTCTACCCGCTGTACTTCAATTTCCGCGGCGGCAAGGGCGTGGCCACTTCCGCCGGCATGCTGCTCGCCCTGTATCCTCCGGCAGCGCTACTGGCGGTGGCAGCCTGGGCGGTTACCTTCCGGCTCTCGCGCACCAGCTCGCTCGCCTCGCTGGTCGCCACGCCGCTGACTCTGCCGCTGCTCGCCTGGCAGCAACCGGCAGCCCTGCTGCCGATGACCATCCTCACCGGCCTGATCGTCTGGCGCCACCGCGGCAACCTGCGCGACCTGCTCGCCGGCCGCGAACGGCACTTCTAGAAGCGCCGCAACAGGCCGTTTCAGCCGCCGGCAACCGGCGTCAGCTTCTCCATCGGCCAACGCGCCTGCACGGTGATCGCCGGGCCGTCCTGTTGCCCCGCCAGCAGGCGCTGGCAACCAGCGTAGGCGATCATCGCGCCGTTGTCGGTGCAGAAACGCGGGCGGGCATAGAACACCTGGCCTTTCATGTCGCCCAGCATCTTTTCCAGGTGCTCGCGCAGCGACTGGTTGGCGCTGACACCGCCGGCGATCACCAGGCTCTTCAGATGCGTCTGCTTGAGGGCGCGGCGGCACTTGATGGTGAGAGTCTCGACTACCGCCTGCTGGAAGGCCAGAGCGATGTCGCAACGGGTTTGCTCACTGTCGTCCCCAGCCTCGCGGCAGCGTTGCCAGGTGTTCAGGGCGAAGGTCTTGAGGCCGCTGAAGCTGAAGTCCAGCCCCGGGCGATCGGTCATCGGCCGCGGGAAGACGAAACGCCCCGGCGTGCCTCGCAGGGCCATGCGGGCGATCTCCGGGCCGCCCGGATAGCCGAGGCCGAGCAGCTTGGCAGTCTTGTCGAAAGCCTCGCCGGCCGCGTCGTCCAGCGACTCGCCGAGCAACTGGTACTGGCCGATGCCATCCACCCGCACCAGTTGGGTATGCCCCCCGGAAACCAGCAAGGCGACGAACGGAAACTGCGGCGGCTGCTCTTCCAGCATCGGCGCCAGCAGGTGGCCTTCCATATGGTGCACGCCGACGGCCGGCACGCCCCAGGCGAACGCCATGGCCTGGGCGCAGGAGGCGCCGACCAGCAGCGCTCCGACCAGGCCGGGACCGGCGGTGTAGGCGATCGCATCGATATCGCTCGGCGCGCAGCCGGCCTCATCCAGCACCTGGCGGATCAGCGGCAGCATGCGCTTGACGTGGTCGCGCGAGGCAAGCTCGGGCACGACGCCGCCGTAGACGCGATGCAGGTCGATCTGGCTGAACAGCGCGTCGGCCAGCAGGCCGCGTTCGCTGTCGTAGAGGGCGACGCCGGTTTCGTCGCAGGAGGTTTCCAACCCCAGAACACGCATGGGTTCGAGCCTTCAGTCTGGGCAAATTCGAAGCCGCGCATCATAATCGCCACCCCGGGTGCCGACCAGTGTTTTTCGATCGGAGGCTTTGCATTCCTCCGCCCAAAACGTTAATATCCGCAACCCTTAAAAACCGCCGTCTCCAGAGGCACCTGCCAGGAGCGCGACAAAGCCACCGGTAATCATTGAAGGTACGACCTGGATGCCCGCCGTCAAAGTTAAAGAGAACGAACCCTTCGACGTAGCCCTGCGTCGTTTCAAGCGCTCCTGCGAAAAAGCTGGTGTACTGGCTGAAGTCCGTAGCCGCGAGTTCTACGAAAAGCCCACCGCTGAGCGCAAGCGCAAGGCTGCTGCCGCTGTCAAGCGTCACGCCAAGAAAGTGCAGCGCGAGCAGCGCCGTCGCGAGCGCCTGTACTGAGTTCGAAGACTCAGCTACGCGCTCCCGCATCGCCCGGCCCACTCGCCGGGCGAGTGCTTGAAAAAGCACACCCAACTCCGATTCGCCAGCGCGAAGGTCGGAGTTTTTCTTTTCATGCCCCCATGCAAGGCAGCACTCGCCGGCACCGCCGGAGAGTATGCTTGGGTCCATTCTGCGCCCCGAACAGTCTATGGCCGGCCTGATACCGCAATCCTTCATCGATGACCTGCTGAACCGCACCGATATCCTCGATGTGGTGAGTTCGCGCATCCAGCTGAAGAAGACCGGCAAGAACTACAGCGCCTGCTGCCCGTTCCACAAGGAAAAGACCCCCTCCTTCACCGTCAGCCCGGACAAGCAGTTCTACTACTGCTTCGGCTGCGGCGCCGGCGGCAACGCCCTTGGCTTCATCATGGACCACGACAACCTGGAGTTTCCCCAGGCGGTCGAGGAACTGGCCAAGCGCGCCGGCATGGACATCCCGCGCGAGGAAGGCCGCCGCGGCAGCAGACCGCGCCAACCGACCGACTCGCCGCTCTACCCGCTGCTCACGGCAGCCGCCGAGTTCTACCGCCAGGCGCTGAAAAGCCATCCGGCACGCAAGGCCGCGGTCGAGTACCTGAAGGGTCGCGGCCTGACCGGCGAAATCGCCCGCGACTTCGGCCTCGGCTTCGCCCCGCCCGGCTGGGACAACCTGCTCAAGCACCTGGGCGGCGACAACCTGCAGATCAAGGCCATGCTCGACGCCGGCCTGCTGGTGGAAAACCCCGACAGCGGCAAGCGCTACGACCGCTTCCGCGACCGCGTGATCTTCCCCATCCGCGATAGCCGTGGCCGCGTCATCGCCTTCGGCGGCCGGGTGCTCGGCGACGACAAGCCCAAGTACCTGAACTCCCCGGAAACCCCGGTTTTCCACAAGGGCCAGGAACTCTACGGGCTGTTCGAGGCACGCAAGAACAACCGCGACCTCGACGAGATCATGGTCGTGGAAGGCTACATGGACGTGATCGCCCTGGCCCAGCAAGGCATCCGCAACGCCGTGGCAACCCTCGGCACCGCCACCAGCGAAGAGCACATCAAGCGCCTGTTCCGTCTGGTGCCGAACATCCTGTTCTGCTTCGACGGCGACCAGGCCGGCCGCAACGCCGCGTGGCGCGCCCTGGAATCGGCCCTGCCGAACCTGCAGGACGGGCGCAAGGTGCGCTTCCTGTTCCTGCCCGAAGGCGAAGATCCGGATACCCTGGTCCGCGCCGAAGGCCCGGACGCCTTCCGCGCCCGCCTGGTGCAGCAGGCCCTGCCGCTGGCCGAATATTTCTTCCAGCAGCTCAAGCAGGAAGCCGACCCGAGCACGCTGGAGGGCAAGGCGCACCTTGCCACCCTGGCCGGCCCGCTGCTGGAGAAGATTCCCGGCAACAACCTGCGCCTGCTGATGCGCCAGCGACTCGGCGAAATCACCGGCCTGAGCAGCGAGATGCTCGGCCAATTGAGCGCACCGCACCCGACCGCCGCCTCGCACAGCCAGAATAACGACGAACATTTTGCCGACTACTCCGGCTACGACACCGGCCATCCCGGATACGAGGGCGACAGCGGTCACTATCGGGACGCCGGCGCCTATTTCGACACTTCGTCCGATTTCGGCAACCAGAAAAAGGAAAAGAAGCCCTGGAACGGCGGCAAGAAATGGGACAAGAAAGGCGGTCGCGGCGATTTCGCCCCCCGCCAACCACGCACCGCCGTCAGCGTGGAACCCCCGACCCTGAGCGCTCTGCGCACTCTCCTGCATCATCCGCAGCTCGCACAGAAGGTCGACAATGCCGGCAAGTTCGCCGACGAAGAACACACCTACGCCCAGTTGCTGGTCGCCCTGCTCGACGCTCTGCAAAAGAGCCCGAACCAGAGTTCGATGCAACTGATCGCCCGCTGGCACGGCACCGAACAGGGCCGTCTGCTGCGCGCGCTGGCGGAAAAGGAGTGGCTGATCTCGGCGGACAACCTTGAACAACAGTTTTTCGACACTATAACTAGGTTAGCGACAAGCCAACGCGAACGTAGCCTCGAACAACTGCTGCGCAAGGCACGTCAAAGCGAACTCAGCGCGGAGGAGAAAGAACGTCTGCGCGATCTTCTCAGTCGCCCCGTCTCCCCCGTCGCCCCGACCTCATCTGGCGCTTGAGGTCATCTTTCAGCTATAATGGTCAGCTTGTTTTTGCCCGCCAAGACCGTCAGTGGATAGGGTGTTATGTCCGGAAAAGCGCAACAGCAATCTCGTCTCAAAGAGTTGATCAGCCGTGGTCGTGAGCAGGGTTACCTGACTTACGCGGAGGTCAACGACCACCTGCCGGAGGATATATCCGATCCGGAACAGGTAGAAGACATCATCCGCATGATCAACGACATGGGGATCAACGTATTCGAGACAGCCCCGGATGCGGATGCCCTGTTGCTGGCCGAAACGGATACCGACGAAGCCGCCGCAGAAGAGGCCGCCGCTGCCCTGGCCGCGGTGGAGAGCGATGTCGGCCGGACTACCGATCCGGTGCGCATGTACATGCGCGAAATGGGCACCGTGGAACTGCTGACCCGCGAAGGCGAGATCGAAATCGCCAAGCGCATCGAGGAAGGCATCCGCGAAGTCATGAGCGCCATCGCCCAGTTCCCCGGCGCGGTGGACAGCATCCTCGACGACTACAATCGCGTGGTCGCCGAAGGCGGCCGCCTGTCCGACATCCTCAGCGGCTACATCGACCCGGACGACGGTTCGGTGCCGGCCGAGGAAGTCGAGCTCGACCTCAAGGAGGCAGGCTCCGACGCCAAGGACAAGGATGAAGAGGAAGAGGAAGAGGAAAGCGACGACAGCGACGACGAAGGCGACGGCGGTCCGGACCCGGAAGTAGCCCGCCAGCGTTTCGGCGCTGTGGCCGAACAGCTGGAAAAGACCAAGAAGGCCCTGAAGAAGCACGGCCGCGGCAGCAAGGCAGCCAACGCCGAGATGGTCGCGCTGGCCGAGCTGTTCATGCCGATCAAGCTGGTGCCGAAGCAGTACGACGCCCTGGTCGCCCGCGTGCGCGACGCCCTGGACCGCGTGCGCGGCCAGGAACGCGCCATCATGCAGCTGTGCGTCCGTGACGCCCGCATGCCGCGTGCCGACTTCCTGCGCCAGTTCCCCGGCAACGAGACCAATGAGTCCTGGATCGACGGCGTACTCAAGGGCAAGCCGAAATACGCCGAGGCGCTCGAGCGCCTGAAAGGCGACATTCAGCGCAACCAGCAGAAAATGGCTGCCCTGGAAAGCGAAGTCGACCTGAAGGTCGCCGAGATCAAGGACGTCAACCGCTCCATGTCGATCGGCGAGGCCAAGGCCCGCCGCGCGAAGAAAGAGATGGTCGAGGCGAACCTGCGTCTGGTGATCTCCATCGCCAAGAAGTACACCAACCGCGGCCTGCAGTTCCTCGACCTGATCCAGGAAGGCAACATCGGCCTGATGAAGGCGGTGGACAAGTTCGAATACCGCCGCGGCTACAAGTTCTCGACCTACGCCACCTGGTGGATTCGCCAGGCGATCACCCGTTCGATCGCCGACCAGGCCCGCACCATCCGTATTCCGGTGCACATGATCGAGACGATCAACAAGCTCAACCGTATCTCCCGCCAGATGCTGCAGGAGATGGGCCGCGAACCGACCCCGGAAGAGCTGGGCGAACGCATGGACATGCCGGAAGACAAGATCCGCAAGGTCCTGAAGATCGCCAAGGAACCGATCTCCATGGAAACGCCGATCGGTGACGACGAAGATTCGCACCTGGGCGACTTCATCGAGGACTCCACCATGCAGTCGCCGATCGACGTGGCGACCAGCGAGAGCCTCAAGGAAGCCACCCGCGAAGTCCTCGCCGGCCTCACCGCCCGCGAAGCCAAGGTCCTGCGCATGCGCTTCGGCATCGACATGAACACCGACCACACCCTCGAGGAAGTCGGCAAGCAGTTCGATGTAACCCGCGAGCGTATCCGCCAGATCGAAGCCAAGGCCCTGCGCAAGCTCCGCCACCCGTCCCGAAGCGAGCACCTGCGCTCCTTCCTCGACGAGTGATGAACAACCCCCGGCCCAGCCGGGGGTTTTTCTTTGTGCCGCACGCAGATATATGCCGCAATCCCCCATCCAGTTGGCGCATCCCCAACCGCATCGGTATAATCCGCCGACCTTCTGGGGGCCTATAGCTCAGTCGGTTAGAGCAGAGGACTCATAATCCTTTGGTCCACGGTTCGAGTCCGTGTGGGCCCACCACCTTCAAAGCCGCGCATTGCGCGGCTTTGTGCTTTCTGTGGGAGTGGCACCCGGATCAGTCCTTTGATCCCTAGGTACGAAAACGCTACAGCGCTGGCACGCCAGCCTGCCTTTGGAGTACTTCTCGGATGGCCACGACCGTTCAAACACCCGCCTGTACTACGGCAGCAACCTCCAGGCGGCCGGCTGAACGCTGCGCGAGCCCAACCGCTGGTCGGCACGCCGCTCGCTTTCCACCAGCGGCGTAGACTGGATTCAGGCGCGACCGGCCCATGCCGCGCCGGGAGGTGCCCGATGCGTCTTGCCCCCACCCTTGCCGCACTCACCGTGGCCGCCGTGCTGGCCGGCCTGTCGCTGGAACTCGCCGGGCAGCCCGCCGTCGAGGTCGACTTCGTGCATCCGGAGCGCTACCGCGACGCCAGTCTGCGCAACCCCGGCTACGGACGCGGCGCCGACGACTTCGTGCTGAAGGAGTTCCGCGCGACCTTCGAGAAACTCGCCGCACGCTACCTGCCGCCGGGCCATAGCCTGCACATCGAGGTACGCGACATCGACCTGGCCGGCCGCTACGAGCCCTGGCATCCCAATGTCTACGATGTGCGCTTCATGCGCGACATCACCTGGCCGAGCGTGCAACTGCACTACCAGTTGCTGCAGGACGGCAAGCCCGTGGCCAGCGGCGACCAGCGGGTCAGCGACATGTTCTACCTGCAGCGCCCCGGCCGCACGGCGCACAGCAGCGACCGCCTGTACGCCGAGAAGGCGATGCTCGACGACTGGTTCCGCCGGCAGTTCGGCGACCAGAAGGTCGGAACGCGCTGACAGGTACGCCAGCGCGCGACGCCCGGCCTTAGCGGCGCCTGGCGGGTCGGATCACTTCTTGAACGCCTTCATCACCTTGTCCGCCAGGGCCACCGTCCGGTCGCCCTGGGTGTCGAGCAGCAGGTAGTCGTATTCGGACCTGGCGACCGGCGCGATGCGGTACAGCAGCGGGCCTTCCACCTTGTTCGGGCCGATGGTGGCGCTCAGCGTGGCGACGCACTGGAGCACGCCGGTATCGGCGTCCTTCTCGAGGATGGCGACATCCTTGAGTTCGCTCTGCTTGAGCAGCGAGGCGTGGCCAGCCAGCGGGCCGTCGGTGAACACCTTGACCAGTTGCGCCTGCACATCGGAGCCGGCGCACACGTCCGCCTCCTTTCCGCAGGCGCTGAGCAGGAGTGCGGTGGCAATCACCGCGAGCTTGTGAGTCTTCATCATCCACCCATGGCATGAAACGACCAGCTTGGAGCCAATCGGCCAGCAGGAGTTCCGGGGCAGGCAATACTTGCTGCATTCGCGAACGAGCCACGGCGGGGAATGCATGAACGACGATTTCGCCAATCTGGACGCCACCGCCCAGGCGCAACTGGTCGCCAGCGGGCAGGTGACGCCGCTGGAGCTGGTGGATGCCGCCATCGCCCGCATCGAACGCTTCGATAGGCGCATCAACGCCGTGGTCGAGCGGCAGTTCGAGCAGGCCCGGGAACGGGCGCGCGGGAAATTGCCCGACGGCCCCTTTCGCGGTGTGCCCTTCCTGCTCAAGGACCTGGCCAACGGCGCGGAGAAAGGCTCGCGGCACACCTACGGCTCGCGACTGCTGGCGCAGCACATCGCGCACTACGACAGCGAGCTGGTGCGGCGCTTCCGAGCGGCCGGGCTGATCTTCGTCGGCCGCACGAACACCCCCGAATTCGGCATTCCGCCGACCACCGAGCCGGCGCTGTTTGGGCCCTGCCGCAATCCGTGGAATCTCAAGCATTCCACCGGCGGCTCCAGCGGCGGTGCGGCTGCGGCGGTGGCGGCGCGGCTGGTGCCGTTCGCCCACGGCAGCGATGCCGGCGGTTCGATCCGTATTCCGGCCTCATGCTGCGGGGTGTTCGGCTTCAAGCCAACGCGCGGACGCAACCCGGTGGGCCCCAAGCTCGGCGAAAGCGTCGCCGGGCTGGCCACCGACCATTGCTGCTCAATCTCGGTACGCGACAGTGCGGCGCTGCTGGATGCCACCAGCGGCCCCGACGTCGGCGCGCCATACGCGGCGCCGCACCACTCCCGACCGTTCGCCCGGGAAATCGACGCGCCGCACCGCAAGCTGCGGATCGGCGTGATGCACATGCCGCTCAACGGCGCGCCGGTGCATGAAGACTGCCTGGCCGCCGTCGACTCAGCCGCCGCGCTGTGCCGCGAGCTGGGACACCAGGTCAGCAACGCGCACCCGACGCTGGTCGATGCGGCCGGATTTCTCGATGCGTTCGGCAAGGTGTATGCGGTGATGGCCGCGCTCAATGTCGAGCACGCGGAATCGCTGCTCGGCCGCGTCGCCAAACCGCGCGAACTGGAACCGATCACCCGCCGGCTGGCGGCGAAGGGCCGGGCGCTATCGGCCACCCACTTCGTCCAGGCGACGCGAGTGCTGCATGCAGCCTCCCGCGAGATCGCGCACTTCTTCGTCGACCACGACGTGCTGCTAAGCCCGACCCTGGCGCAGCCGCCGGTGGCCATCGGCGAGTTGCGCTATCCGGCGCGCGACCCGCTGCCCGGCTTCATCCGCGCCGCGCATTACGCCGCCTTCACCCCGCTGTTCAACGCCACCGGGCAACCGGCGATGAGCGTGCCGCTGTACTGGTCGGCGACGGGATTGCCGATCGGCGTGCAGTTCGCCGGGCGCTTCGGCGACGACGCGGCGCTGTTTCGCCTGGCGGCGGAACTGGAGCGGGCGCGGCCGTGGGCGGGGTGCATACCGCCATTGATTGGCTGATCCTGGCGGGTTGCACCCGCCCTACCCGCCTGACGGGCAACCAGCCACCCAGCGGTTTTTCTGAACCCTGACGCGCCGGCGGACATCCCAATTCATACATGGGACTTCCCAGGAGTAGCCGATGCGTATCCTCAGAATCGCCACTACCCTCACCCTGCTCGCCCTCCCCGTCGGCGCCGCAATGGCCGACAGCTTCTGGCGCGACATCATCTCCTCGGGCGCCACCACCGCGTCTACCTACCTGACCTTCAAGCACGAGAAGGATGACAAGCTGATCGTCGCCGCCCAGGACGATGCCGCCGGCTTCATTGCCAGCGACGGCGCTATCCGTGGGCCGTACCTGGAAGCGGCGCTGCAGAAGCTGCGTGCGGACAATCCGGACCTGCGTAACAGCAGCGACATGCAACTGGCCAATGCCATCCTGACCGCAGATGGCTCCGACGATGAACGCTGAACCCCGCCGGCGCTGCCCGTGGCGCCTGCTGCGGGCGGCCGCCGGGCAGCAGGCGCATGCGTTGCTGGAGCTACAGGTGTTGCTGCGCAGTGTTTCGGGGCAAGGTGTGGAGCGGCACTGAGCACTACTCGCTCAAAGCTCCCTCACCCCTGCCCTCTCCCAGAGGGAGAGGGGGTGGTTCGGCGTTGCGGGTTAACACGGAGTTTCACCTGACACTGCACAGTCCCCTCTCCCTTTGGGAGAGGGTTAGGGTGAGGGCGTGTGTCCAGCACAGAGTTGTCCATGAAAAAGGCCGCCCAAAGGCGGCCTCGTTCACAGCTCACGCACTCACTCGCGGTAGTCGTCCACCGGTACGCAGGCGCAGAACAGGTTGCGGTCGCCGTAGACGTTGTCCACGCGGTTCACCGCCGGCCAGTACTTGAAGGCGCGGGTGTGTTCGGTCGGGGTGACGGCCTCGGCGATCTCGTACGGGCGCTGCCACAGGCCGGTGACGTCGGCCAGGGTGTGCGGCGCGCGCTTGAGCGGGTTGTCCTCGGCCGGCCACACGCCTTCCTCCACCTTGGCGATCTCCGCGCGGATGGCCAGCATCGCTTCGATGAAGCGGTCCAGCTCGTGCTTCGACTCGCTCTCGGTGGGTTCCACCATCAGCGTGCCGGGCACCGGGAAGGACATGGTCGGCGCGTGGAAGCCGTAGTCCATCAGGCGCTTGGCCACGTCTTCCTCGCTGATCCCGGTCTGCGCCTTGAGCGGGCGCAGGTCGAGGATGCACTCGTGGGCGACGCGGTCGTTGCGGCCGCGATAGAGCACCGGGAAGGCGCCGTCGAGCTTGGCCGCCACGTAGTTGGCGTTGAGGATCGCCACTTCGGTGGCGTCGGCCAGCTGCGGGCCCATCATGGCGATGTACATCCAGCTGATCGGCAGGATGCTCGCGCTACCCCAGGGCGCCGCGCTCACCGCGCCGTTCAGCGGGTTCGGGCCTTCGATGCGCACCACCGGGTGGTTGGCAACGAAGGGTGCCAGGTGCGCCTTCACGCCGATCGGGCCCATGCCCGGGCCGCCGCCGCCGTGCGGGATGCAGAAGGTCTTGTGCAGGTTCATGTGCGACACGTCGGCGCCGATATCGGCCGGACGCGCCAGGCCGACCTGGGCGTTGAGGTTGGCGCCGTCCATGTAGACCTGGCCGCCGTGGCTGTGGATGACCTCGCAGATCTCGCGGATGCCTTCCTCGTACACGCCGTGGGTCGACGGGTAGGTGATCATCAGGCAGGACAGCTGCTCGCCAGCCTCCTCGGCCTTGCGCTTGAGGTCTTCGAGGTCGACGTTGCCCTGCTTGTCGCACTCGACGATGACCACGCGCATGCTTGCCATGATCGCCGAGGCCGGGTTGGTGCCGTGCGCCGAGGCCGGGATCAGGCAGATGTTGCGGTGCGCGTCGCCGCGGCTCTCGTGGTACTTGCGGATCGCCAGCAGGCCGGCGTATTCGCCCTGGGCGCCGGAGTTCGGCTGCATGCAGATGGCGTCGAAGCCGGTGATCGCGCACAGCCAGCTTTCCAGCTCGTTGATCATCAGCCGGTAGCCTTCAGCCTGCTCGCGCGGCACGAAGGGATGCAGGTTGGCGAACTCCGGCCAGGTGATCGGGATCATCTCGCTGGTGGCGTTCAGCTTCATGGTGCAGGAGCCGAGCGGGATCATCGCCTGGTTCAGCGCCAGGTCCTTGCCTTCGAGCTGGCGCAGGTAGCGCAGCATCTCGGTTTCGCTGTGGTGGCGGTTGAACACCGGGTGAGTCAGGTAACCCGAGGCACGCTGCAGTTCGGCCGGAATGCCGTCGGCCACCGCGTTGGCGTCCAGGTTCTCGACTTCCAGGCCATGGCCTGCGCCGAGCACGATGTCGAACAGGCTGGCGACGGTTGCGGCGCTGCTGGTTTCGTCCAGGCTGATGCCGAGGCGGTCTTCACCGACGATGCGCAGGTTGTAGCGGGCGGCGCGGGCGCGTTCGAGGATCGCCGCCTGCTGGGCGCCGACGTCGAGGGTCAGGGTGTCGAAGAAGTGTTTGTTGACTCGCTTGATGCCCTTGGAGTCCAGGCCGGCGGCGAGGATGGCGGTCAGGCGCTGCACGCGCTGGGCGATGCGCTTGAGGCCCTGCGGGCCGTGGTAGACGGCGTACAGGCTGGCGATGTTGGCCAGCAGCACCTGCGAGGTGCAGACGTTGGAGTTGGCCTTCTCGCGGCGGATGTGCTGTTCGCGGGTCTGCAGGGCCATGCGTAGCGCGGTGTTGCCGCGGGCATCGCGGGATACGCCGATGATGCGGCCCGGCATGGCGCGCTTGAATTCGTCGCGGCAGGCGAAGAACGCCGCGTGCGGGCCGCCGTAGCCCATCGGCACGCCGAAGCGCTGGGCGCTGCCGAGCACCACGTCGGCGCCGAGCTCGCCCGGCGGGGTGAGCAGCAGCAGGCTGAGCAGGTCGGCGGCGACGCAGGCGATGGCCTGCCTGGCATGCAGGTCGGCGATCAGGCCGCGCAGGTCGCGGATTTCGCCGCGGGTATCCGGGTACTGCAGCAACGCGCCGAACACGTCGTAGCTGCCTAGGTTTTCCACTTCGTCGACCGCCACTTCGAAGCCGAAGGCATCGGCGCGGGTCTGCACCACGGAAATGGTCTGCGGATGGCAGTTGGCATCGACGAAGAACACATTGCTCTTGGCCTTCGCCACGCGCTTGGCCAGGGCCATCGCTTCGGCGGCGGCAGTGGCTTCATCGAGCAGCGAGGCGCTGGCCAGGTCGAGGCCGGTGAGGTCGATGGTCAGCTGCTGGAAGTTCAGCAGCGACTCCAGGCGGCCCTGGGCGATTTCCGGCTGGTACGGGGTGTAGGCGGTGTACCAGCCCGGGTTTTCCAGCACGTTGCGCAGGATCACCGTGGGGGTGATGGTGCCGTGGTAGCCGGTGCCGATCAGGCTGGTCCAGATCTGGTTCTGCTGTGCGTAGCCCTTCAGCTTGGCCAGCGCGGCCTGTTCGTCGAGGGCGGCGGGCAGATCCAGCGGACGGTTCAGCAGGATCGCCGGCGGCACGGTCTGGACTACCAGCTCATCGAGGCTGGGGACGCCGAGGGTTTCCAGCATCGCCTGTTGTTCGGCCTGATCGGGGCCGAGATGGCGGCTGAGGAAGGCGTCTGGCTGGTGCAGCTGGGAAAGCGAAGGGCTTTTCGACATGGTGTCGGTCTCGAACTGTGCAGTCTTCCGGATTGGCCTGGCGGTCTGCCGGAATGATTAAAAAACGAGGCCCCGACGAATCGAGGCCTCGTTAAGGATAGCGGACGATCAGGCTTCGGCGTCGCAGGCCGCGCGATAGCCGTCGGCGTCGAGCAGCTTGTCCAGCTCGGCGGCGTCGGCCGGCTTCAGCTTGAAGAACCAGGAGCCGTACGGATCGCTGTTGACGTTCTCCGGGGTGTCGGCCAGCGCTTCGTTGACGGCGATCACTTCACCGGCGACCGGAGCGTAGATGTCCGAGGCGGCCTTCACCGACTCGACCACACCGGCTTCCTGACCGGCAGCCAGGCTCTTGCCGACTTCCGGCAGTTCGACGAAGACCACGTCGCCCAGGGCTTCCTGGGCATGGTCGGAGATGCCCACGGTAACGCTACCGTCGGCTTCCAGGCGCGCCCACTCGTGGCTGGCGGCATAACGCAGATCTGCGGGGATATTGCTCATGTTGTTTTCCTCGAGGACTGGGCGACGGCGACACGGGCCGCCTATGCAATTTAGATCAGGGCTTTGCCGTGACGCACGAAATTCGCTCGAACCACGCGAACCGGATACCACTTGCCGCGGATTTCCACTTCGGCGCGGTCACCGGTGGCCTTCGGTACGCGGGCCAGGGCGATGGACTTGCCGAGGGTCGGCGAGAAGCTGCCGCTGGTGATTTCGCCGTCGCCGATGCCGGCGACCCGCACCACCTGGTGAGCGCGCAGCACGCCGCGCTCTTCCAGCACCAGGCCGACCAGTTTCGGCTGGTCGCCGGCGGCTTTCTGCGCTTCCAGCGCCTTGCGGCCGACGAAGTCGCGCTCGGCGGGTTCCCAGGCGATGGTCCAGCCCATGTTGGCGGCCAGCGGCGAGACGGTTTCGTCCATGTCCTGACCGTAGAGATTCATCCCGGCTTCCAGGCGCAGGGTGTCGCGCGCGCCGAGGCCGGCGGGAGAGATTCCGGCGCCGACCAGTTCGTTGAGGAAGCCCGGCGCCTCTTCGGCCGGCAGCATGATTTCCAGGCCGTCTTCACCGGTGTAGCCGGTACGGGCGATGAACCAGTCGCCATCGGCGACGCCCTGGAAGACTTCCAGCGTATTGATCAGCGCGGCGCGGCTGGGAGTGACCAGCTCGGCGGTCTTCTGCCGCGCGTTCGGGCCCTGGATGGCGAGCATCGCCAGGTCGGCGCGCTCGTTGAGGGATACTTCGAAACCTTCGGTATGCGCCTGCATCCAGGCCATGTCCTTGTCGCGGGTGGCGGCGTTGACCACCACGCGGTAGCCGTAGATGCCCAGGTAGACGATCAGGTCGTCGACCACCCCGCCGTTATCGTTGAGCATGCCGCTGTAGAGGGCCTTGCCGGGTTCCTTCAGGCGCTCGACGTCGTTGGCCAGCAGGCGCTGCAGGTATTCCTTGGCCTGCGGACCGGTGACGTCGACCACGGTCATGTGGGAAACGTCGAACACGCCGCAATCGCGACGTATCTGGTGGTGCTCTTCGACTTGCGATCCATAGTGCAGAGGCATGTCCCAACCGCCGAAATCGACGATCTTCGCGCCAAGTGCTACATGCAGGTCGTAGAGCGGGGTGCGCTGTCCCATGGGTGATCTCCTTCCGGGCGTGGCGGGTGCGGAGCGCAAGGTTGGCCCGCACGAAACGCGCGCATTGTAGCCGCAAGCAGGGACTCCGGACACCTTGTCCGACAGTCGAATCCCGGAACCTGCCTACGATCTTCTGCGCGTCGGCCATGTCGCGTTGGGATCAGGCTCGCAAGATCGTAAACAGATTCTCAGCGTTCGTGCGGATGGGCGGAGCGACGGATCAGACCGATCACCGGGAAAAGTCCGACCAGCACCAGACTCAGCGCCGGGAGTGCCGCGCGTGCCCACTCGCCTTCGCTGGTCATCTCGAATACCCGCACGGCCAGGGTGTCCCAGCCGAATGGCCGCATCAGCAGGGTCGCCGGCATTTCCTTGAGCACGTCGACGAACACCAGCAGCGCCGCACTCAGCGCGCCGGGCACCAGCAGCGGCAGATAGACACTGAAGAATAGCCGCACTCCGCCGACTCCGAGGCTGCGCGAGGCCTCCGCCAGCGACGGCCGGATGCGCTCCAGCCCGCCTTCCAGCGGACCGTAGGCCACCGCCATGAAGCGGATCAGGTAGGCCAGCAGCAGCGCCAGCAGGCTGCCCAGCAGCAGCGGCTTGCCGGCGCCGCCGAGGGCGGTGGAAAGGGGGATCACCCAGTGATTGTCCAGCCAACTGAAGGCCAGCATGATCGACACCGCCAGCACCGAGCCGGGCAGCGCGTAGCCGAGGTTGGCCAGGCCGACCGCCGAACGCACCGGACGGTTCGGCGCCACCCGCCGGGCGAAGGCCAGCAGCAGTGCCAGCGCCACCGTCACCAGCGCAGCCAGCGCGCCGAGGTAGAGGCTGTGCAGGATCAGCCCGACATAGCGCTCGTCGAGGTCGAAGCGGCCGCGCTGCCAGCACCAGGCCACCAGTTGCAGAACCGGCACGACGAAGGCGCAGAGGAACACCAGGCCGCACCAGGCACTGGCGGCCAGCGCCTTGCCCCCGCGCAGGTGATACAGCGCCGCACCGCGCGGCCGCTCGCTGGGCGCGGCGGCACGGCTGCGCGTGTAGCGCTCGCCGAGCAGCACTAGGATCACCCCGAGCAGCAGCAGGCTGGCCAGTTGGGTGGCGCTGGAAAGGCTGTAGAAGCCGTACCAGGTCTTGTAGATGGCGGTGGTGAAGGTGTCGAAGTTGAATACCGAGACCGCGCCGAAATCCGCCAGGGTCTCCATCAGCGCCAGCGCCACGCCGGCGCCGATGGCCGGCCGCGCCATCGGCAGGGCGACCCGCCAGAACGCCGCCCACGGCGACAGCCCGAGCACTCGCGCGGCCTCCATCAGGCCCTTGCCCTGGGCGACGAAGGCGGTGCGCGCGAGCAGGTAGACGTAGGGGTAGAACACCAGCACCAGAACCAGGATCACCCCGCCGGTGGAACGCACCCGCGGCATCCGGAAGCCGCTGCCGAACCACTCGCGCAGCAGCGTCTGCAGCGGCCCGGCGAAGTCCAGCAGGCCGACGAAGACGAACGCCAGCACATAGGCCGGAATGGCGAACGGCAGCATCAGCGCCCAGTCCAGCCAGCGCCGGCCGGGAAATTCGCAGAGGCTGGTGAGCCAGGCCAGGCTGACGCCGAGCACGGTCACACCGACGCCCACCCCGAGCACCAGCACCGCCGTATTGCCGAGCAGGCGCGGCATCTGCGTGTCCCACAGGTGCTGCCAGATCTCCCCGTCGATCTCCGCCCAGCTCAGCGCCAGCACGCTGAGCGGCAGCACCACCAGGGCGGCGATGGCGAAGACGATGGGATACCAGCAACGGGGAGCGGGATGGGCCACGAAAACCTCAGTATCGGAAAACACGAAGCCCCGGCTTGGGCCGGGGCGCGTGGATGAATCAATCGTTCCCACGCTCCCGCGTGGGAATGCATCCCCGGACGCTCCCGCGTCCCGAGGCAGGCTCCGGCTCGACGCAGGAGCGTCGAAGGCGGCGTTCCCACGCAGGAGCGTGGGAACGATGTCATCGACGCAACCGCAAGAGCGTCAGTTCCAGCCGGCGCGGTCCATCAGCTTGATCGCCTCGGCCTGGCGCTTGCCGGCGACTTCCACCGGGATGCTGTCGGCCTTGAACGCTCCCCAGGCGGCGACCTCTTCGGACGGCGCGACTTTCGGGTTGGCCGGGAACTCCTGGTTGAGACTGGCGAACAGCCCCTGGGCGTCGCTGCTGGTCATCCATTCGACCAGCTTCTTCGCCGCATCCGGGTGCGGAGCATACTTGGTCAGGCCGATGCCCGACAGGTTGACGTGTACGCCGCGGTCCGCCTGGTTCGGCCAGAACAGCTTGACCTTCAGGCCCGGGTTCTCCTTGTGCAGGCGACCGTAGTAGTAGGTGTTGACCAGGCCGACGTCGCACTGGCCGGCCTGGATCGCCTGGAGCAGCGCGGTGTCGTCGGAGAACACGTCGGTGGCCAGGTTGCTCACCCAGCCCTTGATGATCTGCTCGGTCTTCTCGGCGCCGTGGGTCTCGATCAGGGTGGCGGTCAGCGACTGGTTGTAGACCTTCTTCGACGTGCGCAGGCACAGACGGCCTTCCCAGTTCTTGTCGGCCAGCGCTTCGTAAGTGGTCAGTTCCTCCGGCTTCACCCGCTCGGTGGAGTAGGCGATGGTCCGCGCACGCAGCGACAGGCCGGTCCAGCTGTCGGTGCTGGAGCGGTACTGCGGCGGGATGTTGGCGTCGAGGACCGGCGAGTCGAACGGCTGCAGGATGCCCATCTGCTCGGCCTGCCAGAGGTTGCCGGCGTCCACCGTGAGCAGCAGGTCGGCCGGCGTGTTGGCGCCCTCGGCCTTGATCCGCGCCATCAGCGGGGCTTCCTTGTCGGTGATGAACTTCACCTTGACGCCGGTCTTGGCGGTGTAGGCATCGAACACCGGCTTGATCAACTCGTCGATACGCGAGGAGTAGACCACCACCTCGTCGGCCGCCTGCGCTGTACCGGCCAATGTGGCGAGCATGAGAGTGGCGAACAATCCATGACGAACCTGCATGTTGCATCCCCTGAACTGATGAAAGACAGGAAATGATAAGAAATATCATTTGCCACCGAGCCGCGCAGTTGTGTCGAGGTGTTTCATCAGGCTTGCTTTCGGCTGCGACATGAAGCCGCGAACGCCACGTAGGTTGGGCTGAGCGCAGCGAAGCCCAACATCTGCTCGTCGTGGCACTGTTGGGCTTCGCAAGCTCAGCGCCAACCTACGGGAACCCATCCACGAAAGCCGTACTACCAACTTGGCCTGATTTATCCCTTATTGGCCTGATCTATCGTTCTGCCGCTCCAAGACCGCGTTCATTATCGATCCGCAGCCAGGTGAAGCGCTCCTACAGAGAGCGAAAACCTCAACAATAACAATAGCTTGCCTGCAGGTATCGAGCATGACCAGTGCGATCGCCATCGAGCGGATAGGCATGGAATTCGGTACGCCCGGCCAGGGGCTGAAGGCCCTGGACGATGTGTCGCTGGATATCCGTTCCAACGAATTCTTCACCCTCCTCGGCCCCTCCGGCTGTGGCAAGACCACCCTGCTGCGCCTCATCGCCGGATTCGAACAACCCACCTCCGGCAGCATCCGCCTCTACGGCGACCCCATGGAAGGCCTCCCGCCCTTCCGCCGCCCGGTCAACACCGTGTTCCAGAGCTACGCGCTGTTCCCGCACATGACGGTGGCGGAGAACATCGCCTTCGGCCTGGAGATGCAGGGCAAGCCACGCGACGAGATCGAAAAGACCGTCACCGCCATGCTCGAACTGGTGCGCCTGCCGGACGTCGGCAAGCGCCGCGCCGACCAGCTTTCCGGCGGCCAGCAGCAGCGCATCGCCCTCGCCCGCGCGCTGGCCAGCCGGCCCAAGGTGCTGCTGCTCGACGAATCGCTGTCGGCGCTGGACCTCAAGCTGCGCAAGGAAATGCAGATCGAACTCAAGCGCCTGCAGCACGAGACCGGCATCACCTTCATCTTCGTCACCCACGACCAGGAAGAAGCCCTGACCATGTCCGACCGCATTGCGGTGATGAGCCGCGGCAAGGTCATGCAGGTCGGCACGCCCACGGAGATCTACGAGGCGCCGGTGAACCGCCTGGTCGCCGACTTCATCGGCGAGACCAACTTCCTCGAAGGCGAGGCCCAGGCCGATGGCGTACGCCTGGCCGACGGCCAGCTCATCCCCGCCGCCACCACGCTGCCCGGCAAGGTCACCCTGGCGATCCGTCCGGAGCGCACCGAACTCGCCCACGACGGCCAGCTCGCCGGAATCGTGGAGAACATCGTCTACGTCGGCACCGACACCGTGTACCACCTGCGCGTCGCCGGCCAGGGCGGCTTCCGCGTGCGCCAGCAGAACCGCGAAGGCGCCGGCTCCCTGCATGCGCCCGGCGCCGAAGTACGGGTGCGGGTACCCGCCAACGCCATACGGGTACTCGCCGAATGAGCGCGCTGACCCTCCGCATGCAGGCCGAACGCAGGAGCCTGCGCCAGCGCCTGGCATTGACCAGCCCGGCGATGCTCATGCTGCTGGTGTTCCTGGTGGTTCCGCTGGGCATCATGTTCGCCGTCTCGGTCCAGGCGCCCGGTGATTACGGTGGCGTGAAGTGGGGCCAGCACAGCGTCGAGGCCTACATCAACTTCCTCTGGGAACGCGACCTCGACGACAGCCTGACTTTCAACGTCGACTACCTGGGCATCTTCCAGCGCTCGTTCTGGCTGTCGATCCTCACCACCGCCGGCTGCCTGCTGATCGGCTTCCCCACCGCGCTCTACCTCGCCCTGCAGGATGAGCGGCGGCGCAACCTGCTGCTGTTCCTCGTGACCGTACCGTTCTGGACCAACCTGCTGGTGCGCGTCTACGCGTGGATCCTGCTGCTACGCAACGGCGGCTTGGTGGATGCCGGCCTGCATGGCCTGGGTCTTTCCGACAAGGCGCTGGGCATCCTCTACACCGACACGGCAGTGGTGATCGGGCTGCTCTACACCTTCCTGCCGTTCATGGTGCTGCCGGTCTACACCAGCCTGGAGAAGATGGACTGGCGCCTGGTGGAAGCCGCCTTCGACCTCGGCGCCAACCGCTGGCAGGCGCTCAAGCGGATCATCATCCCGCTGGCCATGCCGGGGGTCGTCGCCGGCTGCATCCTGGTGTTCATCCCGTCGCTGGGCAGCTACATCATTCCCGAGCTGCTCGGTGGCGGTAAGTCGCTGATGATCGGCAACCTGATCCAGCTGCAGTTCGGCAGCGCGCACAACTGGCCGTTCGGCGCCGCGCTGTCCTTCGCCCTGCTCGCCTTCGTCCTGCTGGCGATGCTGATCTACAGCCTGCGCTTCAAGCCGGGCGCTGCCGGAGGTCACCCATGAACTCGCTGAATCCGCTCTGGCGCTTCACCGGCGTGCGCCCGGTGGCCTGGCTGTTCTTTGCCTTCCTCTACGTGCCGATCGTGGTGCTGGTGGTGCTGAGCTTCAACAGTGGCCAGTCGGCGACCATGTGGGAAAGCTTCAGCCTGCGCTGGTATTCGGTGGTGGCGGACGATCCGGAGATCATCCGCGCGGCGAAGAACTCGCTGATCGTCGCCAGCCTCGCCACGCTGATTTCCACCAGCCTGGCGACCCTCGCCGCGCTGGGCATGCGCGGCCGCAGCTTCCGCGGCCAGGGCCTGATGAATGGCGTGCTCGGCCTGCCGCTGCTGGTGCCGGAAATCGTCACGGCGGTGGCGACGCTGATGTTCTTCGCCTTCATCGGCCTGAAGCTGTCGCTGTTCACCATCCTCATCGCCCACGTGGTGTTCTGCATTCCCTTCGCCTACCTGCCGATCCGCGCCCGTCTCGAAGGCATGGACCCGCGCCTGGCGGAGGCCGCCGCCGATCTCTACGCCTCGCCGTGGCGGGCGTTCTGGCGGGTGACCTTCCCGCTGCTGATGCCGGGCATCCTGTCCGGGGCGATGCTCGCCTTCATCATCTCGATGGACGACTTCGTCATCACCTACTTCGTCGCCGGCGCCGGTGCCACGACGCTGCCGGTGTACATCTTCAGCGCCATAAGAATGGGGATATCGCCGAAGATAAATGCCATTTCGTCGATCATCCTTCTGATATCCATAGCGTTCGTAGCGCTGTCGTATTACGTCGGCCAACGCCGTCGCTGACTGCCTCCCATAACAACAGGACAAGGAGCTTCACCGATGAAATTCCGCCGCACCCCGCTCGCGCTTTCCCTCCTCGCCGGCCTCGCGCTGGCCGGACAGGCGCAGGCCGAAGGCACCCTGCACTTCGCCAACTGGTCGGACTACTACCCGCCGGAGCTGCTGAAGAAGTTCGAGAAGGACACCGGCATCCACGCCACCCTGGATGCCTACGACAGCAACGAAACCCTGCTGGCCAAGCTCAAGGCCGGCGGCGGTTCCTACGACGTGGTGGTGCCGTCGGACAGCTTCATCGAAATCTTCGTGAAGGAAGGCCTGCTGCAGAAGCTCGACAAGTCGCAGTTGCCGAACGCGGCGAACCTGAAGGAGAAGTTCAGGACCCTCAGCTACGACCCCGGCCACGACTACACCATGCCCTACCTGTGGGGCACCACGGGCTACAGCTACGACAGCGCCCAGGTGCCGGGCGGCAGGCTGGAGGAAAGCTGGAAGCCGTTCTTCGAGCCGCCGGCGGACCTGAAGGGCAAGGTCGTCGCGCTCAACTCGATGGACGACCTGTGGCCGCCGGCGACCTACCTCGCCGGGGTCGACGAGTGCACCGAGGATCCCAAGCAGGCCGAGAAGGTCCTCGACCTGCTGCTCAAGCAGAAGCCGATGCTGGCCATGTACAACAGCGACGGCACCATCGAGCGCATGGCCGCCGGCGAAGTGAGCATGCACCAGCAGTGGAACGGCGCCTTCCACCGCGCCCACGCCCAGCGCGCCAGCCTGGTCTACGTCTATCCGAAGGAAGGCATCCGCCTGTTCATCGACAACTTCGCGATTCCCAAGGACGCCGCCAACGTCAAGGAAGCCCACGCCTTCATCAACTGGATGCTGCTGCCGGAAAACATCGCCGCGGCCTCCAACTTCGCCAAGTACAACAACGCCATCGAAGGCTCCGAGAAGTTCATGGAGAAGGAGCTGTTCGACGACCCGGCGATCAACACGCCGGCGGACAAGCTCGACCGCCTGAAGGCCTTCCAGCTCTGCTCGCCGAAGTCCATGGCCCTGCGCGCCAAGGTCTGGACCAAGCTGAAGAAATAACCCACTCCGCAACCCGGCCCACGCCTGACCGCCCCCTCTCCCCCCGGAGAGGGCTGGGGTGAGGGCTGCCGCATGTTCCAACGCGCCCGAGGAAATCCCCGATGTTGACCATCTACAGCGACGACCATCGCCTGCACCACGGCCAGCACGAACTGATCGACGGCCAGTTCACCCCCTGCTACGAAAAACCCAGCCGCGCCGACATGGTCCTCGACCGCGTCAAGGCGGTGAATCTCGGCGCAATCCAGGCGCCCCGCGACTTCGGCCTCGATCCGATCCTGCGGGTGCACAGCGAAGGCTTCGTGCGCTTCCTCCAGCATGCCTGGCGCGACTGGGTGGCCACCGGGCGCACCCACGACATGCTGCCGATCGCCTGGCCGAACCGGCGCCTGCAGCAGCGGGAGCCGGACAGCATCGACGGCCGCCTCGGTTACTACTCCTTCGACGCCGGCGCGCCGATCACCGCCGGCACCTGGCAGGCCATCACCAGCTCGGTGAACGTCGCCATGACCGGCCAGGCGGAACTGGCCAAGGGCGCCCGCTCGGTGTTCTCCCTGTGCCGTCCGCCGGGCCACCACGCCTCGGCCGACTACATGGGCGGCTACTGCTTCTTCAACAACGCCGCCATCGCCGCCCAGGCGGTGCTCGACCAGGGCGCCAGCCGCGTGGCGATCCTCGACGTCGACTATCACCACGGCAACGGCACCCAGGACATCTTCTACGACCGCGCCGACGTGCTGTTCACCTCGATCCACGGCGATCCGCGCTTCGAGTACCCGTACTTCCTCGGCTATGCCGACGAGAAGGGCCGGGGCGTCGGCGAGGGCTACAACTTCAACTATCCGCTGGCGTCGGGCAGCGACTGGTCGGTGTGGAGCCTGGCGCTGCAGGCCGCCATCCGCCAGATCGCCGCCTACGGCCCGGACGTGCTGATCGTTTCCCTCGGTGTGGATACCTTCAAGGAGGACCCGATCTCGCAGTTCAAGCTGGACAGTCCGGACTACCTGCGCATGGGCGAGCAGATCGGCAAGCTCGGCCTGCCGACGCTGTTCGTGATGGAGGGGGGTTATGCAGTGGAGGAGATCGGCATCAACGCGGTGAACGTGCTGCAGGGCTACGAAACCAACGGCTGACGAGTGAAAAAAGGTTCATCGCGGATTATCGGGGACGGCAGAAGCGACGAGTTTCGCTCGGCCTGCCCGAAGTGTAGGAGCGGGCCATGCCCGCGATTCGCGCCCATGGGGCGCTCCTACAGACGCTTCCTCAGCCGAAGCGCGCCAGTCGTATAGCGGGGAACGCGAAGAACCAAAAAAAAGACCGCGCCGGCTGTCTCGGTAGCTCGGCGCGGTTCAGCACAAACCGTTTCTTACTGGATCAGTTCCACCCGCTCTACGTCGATTTCGCGGCCGATCAGGTCGCGGTCCACTTCACCGAACAGCTTCACGCGGGTGATGTGGTTGATGTCCGCCGCCGGCCAGTCCTCGTCATCGATCTCGACCTTCATGCTGCCGGTGGCATCCTGGAACTCGTAGATATCGCCCTTGATGCGCTTGGTGATCTTGCCCTCCAGGACCACCGGCGTGTCGTCGGAAGCGTCCATGGCGGCCTTGACCGTGGTCACCGCCGCGGCACCCGGACCGGTATAGCCGGCAGCCAGGGTAAGGGTGGAGAACAGGCCTGCGGCGATGAGCAGGGAGAGTTGCTGGAGTTTCATGGCGGTGGCCTCTTCTGTGGTTTCGTTGAAGCCAGATTACGCAACCGTGCTGAAACCAGACTTAACCGGGCCTTAAGCCAGGCTTAAGAACCTCCAGGGTGCGGAAACGAAAAGAGCGCGCCCGGCGTTGGCCGGGCGCGCTCTTCGATGAGACGGGGTCGGATTACTGGACCAGCTCCACCCGGTCCACGTCGATGTCGGTCGCCTTCTGCCTGTGGTGGTCGACCTCACCGGTCAAACGCACCTTGGTGTTCTCGGAAACCCCGGCGCCGGCCGGCCAGTCATCGTCATCGATCTCAACCTGGATGGTGCCGGTGGCATCCTTGAACTCATAGTGCTCCCCGCCGAGACGCTTGGTGATGATGCCCTCCAGAACGGCCGGAGTGTCATCGGCGGCGGACTGCGCCTGCTTGACGGTGGTGACCTGGGCAGGGGCGGCCGGCGCGGCGGCGTCGCTGCCCGGACCGGTGTAGCCGGCGGCGATGGTGGCAGCGGAGAACAGGGTAGTAGCGGCAAGCAGGGAAAGATGGCGAAGTTTCATGAATTAGCCTCCGGGCTGGTTTCGATGAGTCCAGCTTAGATCGGACTGCTGAAACGAGTCTGAAATCGCGCTTAAGCCAACCTTAAGCTCCGCCTGGTTGGCCGCGGCGCTTATTTCCCCCTCTGCCGGTTCGCGGCGGAAGACGTAGAACAGGTCGGGTTCGCTGACCATGTAGATGGTGCCGTTTTCGTCGATGGCCACGCCCTCGGCGCGCGGAATCCTGTTATTCAGACCATTCAGCCCGGCAAGCAGGCTGATGAAGCTGACCGGCTCGCCGTTCTCGTCCAGCTCCAGCAGCAGGTGCGATTCCGCCGACAGCACCAGGGCGTGCCCGGTACGCGGATCGACGCTGAGCGCCGAGACGTTGCGCATGTACAGCTGCTCGCTGGGCAGCGGCTGCATGCTGCCGGCCAGGCTCGGGCTGCCGTCGCTGGACCAACTGAACAGGCTCTTCGGATCACGCTCGCGGCCGAGCAGCAGGCGCTGCTGGCGGGGGTCCCAGGCGATGCCCTCGAAGCCCTTGTTCTTCCTGATGACAATGCCCAGGTCGAACTCGGTGAGGCGCTCGGTGCGCAACTCGCGGCTCTGCGGATCGATACGGAAGATCGTCAGGGTGTTCCTCCGCTCGTCGGTGACAGCCACGTTGCCGTTTTCCAGCACGGCGACGCCCTCCGGATTGGACATGCCGAGCAACGGCACCACCCGCAGCACTTCGCCATCGAGCGACAGCTCGGCGAGCATCGGATTGGTACCAGTGACGGTGAACAGCGTGCGGGTCAGCGGGTTATAGGCCAGATCGGAAGGTTCCTCGCCCTCCAGGCCACCCTTGAGCTGCTTGCCCTGGATCACCGCGCGATAGCCCGGCAGCCAGATGCTCTCGTCGCGCACCTGCTGGCTGGTGCCCTGCTCCTGCAGCCAGAGTTCGGCGCGGTCGTCCCAGTGGAAGTAGCGGGCCAGGATGCCGAATACGATCAATGCGGCGAAGAATGCCAGCCATAGCCGGCGCATGCGGGAAGGAGAGAAGGCCTTGTTCATTGACGGCTCTTGTAGTCGGGTATGCCAGGTGACGGACAGAGGAAGCCGTCAGATGCTCTGCGCGCGGGAAAGGTTCCCGCTGGAGGCAGGACACTGCCCGCCTCCGCCAAAGGAATCAGAATACCCGGCTTTCGAAACGGCTGGTACCCGGAAGCTCCAGCACCAGTTCGCTGCCGCGCTGCAGCGGACCGACGCCCGCCGGCGTACCGGTGGAAACCACGTCGCCGGGCTGCAGCGAGAAGTGTCCGCAGATGTACTGGATCAGCGGCACGATGGGATTGAGCATGTCGCGGCTGTTGCCGTCCTGGCGCACCTCGCCGTCAATGCTCAGGCGGATGCCGATATCGGTCGGGTCGGGGAACTGGTCGGCGTTGACGAACGGCGCCAGCACGAAGGCGCCGTCGAAAGACTTGGCCAGTTCCCAGGGCAGGCCCTTTTCCTTCAGCTTCGCCTGCACGTCGCGCAGGGTCAGGTCCAGGGCCGGGGCGTAGCCGGAAATGGCATCCAGCACTTCCTCGCGATTCGGGTGACGCGACAGCGGCTTGCCGATCAGCACGGCGATTTCCGCCTCGTAGTGCACCGAGCCGCGATCCTCGGGAATGCTGAAACCGCCTTCGCTGGGCACCACGCAGGAGCCCGGCTTGATGAACAGCAGCGGCTCGGTCGGGATCGGGTTGTTCAGCTCTTTCGCATGCTCGGCGTAGTTGCGGCCGACGCAGACCACCTTGCCCAGCGGGAAGTGGATGAGAGTGCCGTCGCTGTAATGGTGCTGGTAGCTCATGAATGACTCCTGTAGGGCGGGTGGAACCCGCCATCGCGGTGGCGGGTTCCACCCGCCCTACGGGTTCTACGCACCTGGCCGATACGTAGGTTGGCGCTGAGCAACGCGAAGCCCAACATCGCCATCGTTGGGCTTCACTGCGTTCAGCGCCAACCTACGCGAGATGCGGTCAGACCGGGAAAATCTTGCCCGGGTTCATGATCCCGTTCGGATCGAACACCGCCTTCAGCGCCTTCATGTAGCCGATCTCGGCTTCCGAACGGCTGTAGCCCAGGTAATCGCGCTTGGTCATGCCCACGCCGTGCTCGGCGGAGATCGAGCCGTTGTACTTCTGCACGGTTTCGAACACCCACTTGTTCACGGTAGCGCACTTGGCGAAGAACTCGTCCTTGGACAGGTTTTCCGGTTTGAGGATGTTCAGGTGCAGGTTGCCGTCGCCGATGTGGCCGAACCAGACCACTTCGAAGTCCGGGTAATTGGCTTCGACGATGGTGTCGATGTCCTTGAGGAAGGCCGGCACCTTGGCCACGGTGACCGAGATGTCGTTCTTGTACGGCGTCCAGTGCGAGATGGTCTCGGAGATGTACTCGCGCAGCTTCCACAGGTTCTGCAGTTGCTGCTCGCTCTGGCTCATCACACCGTCCAGCACCCAGCCCTGCTCGACGCAGTGCTCGAAGGTGGCCAGCGCCTCGTTGGCGACTTCCTCGGTGGTGGCTTCGAACTCCAGCAGCGCGTAGAACGGGCAGTCGGTCTCGAAGGCCGGCGGCACGTCGCCGCGCGCCAGCACCTTGGCCAGCGCCTTGTCGGAGAAGAATTCGAAGGCAGTCAGGTCGAGCTTACTCTGGAAGGCGTGCAGCACCGGCATGATCGAGTCGAAGTCGGGGGTGCCGAGGACCATCGCGGTGAGGTTCTTCGGCGTGCGCTCCAGGCGCATGGTGGCCTCGACCACGAAGCCCAGGGTGCCTTCGGCGCCGATGAACAGTTGGCGCATGTCGTAGCCGGTGGCGTTCTTGATCAGGTCCTTGTTCAGTTCCAGCAGGTCGCCCTTGCCGGTGACGACCTTCATGCCGGCCACCCAGTTGCGGGTCATGCCGTAGCGAATCACCTTGATCCCGCCGGCATTGGTGCCGATGTTGCCGCCAATCTGACTGGAACCCGACGAAGCGAAGTCCACCGGATAGTACAGGCCGTTTTCCTCGGCGAAAGTCTGCAGCTGCTTGGTGACCACGCCCGGCTGGCACACCACGGTGCGGTCGAAGGCGTTGAAGTCGAGAATCCTGTTCATGTAGTCGAAGGACACGACTACCTCGCCGTTGGCCGCGACGGCGGCGGCGGACAGGCCGGTACGGCCGCCCGAGGGCACCAGGCCGATCTTGTGCTCGTTGGCCCAGCGGACGACGGCCTGCACCTGCTCGATGGTCTTCGGGAAGACGATGGCCAGCGGCGCCGGGGCGAAATGCTTGGTCCAGTCCTTGCCGTAGGCATCGAGGGAATCGGCGTCGGTGAGCAGCTTGCCGGGCTCTACCAGGGGCTTCAGCGATTCGATCAGGGCTTCGCGGGTCATTCGGGAACTCTCATTTGGCTCATGGTCGTCCTGAGAACCGCTCAGGTCGTAACCGGGCAAGGAAAAGGGAGAACATGCTAGCATACGCACCCCACGCAGAGTGCCACCTGGCGCCGAGCTGCCAGGTGCCGGCCGGTTCCATCCGCGCTGTTCAGTTCAAGTCAATTTCCCACGGGACAACAGGTTTACGCAGATGAGCAAGACCTCTCTCGACAAGAGCAAGATCAAATTCCTCCTCCTCGAAGGCGTTCACCAGAATGCCGTGGACACCCTGAAGGCCGCCGGCTACACCAACATCGAGTACCTCAAGGGCGCCCTCTCCGATAACGAACTGAAGGAAAAGATCGCCGACGCACACTTCATCGGCATCCGCTCCCGCACCCAGTTGACCGAAGAGGTCTTCGACGCCGCCAAGAAACTGATCGCTGTCGGCTGCTTCTGCATCGGCACCAACCAGGTCAACCTGAACGCCGCCCGCGAGCGCGGCATCGCGGTGTTCAACGCGCCCTACTCCAACACCCGCTCGGTTGCCGAACTGGTCCTGGCCCAGGCCATCCTGCTGCTGCGCGGCATCCCGGAGAAGAACGCATCCTGCCATCGCGGCGGCTGGATCAAGTCGGCGGCCAACTCCTTCGAGATCCGCGGCAAGAAGCTCGGCATCGTCGGCTACGGCTCGATCGGCACCCAGCTCTCGGTCCTGGCCGAAGCCCTGGGCATGCAGGTCTACTTCTATGACGTGGTGACCAAGCTGCCGCTGGGCAACGCCACTCAGGTCGGCAGCCTGCACGAACTGCTCGGCATGTCCGACATCGTCTCGCTGCACGTGCCGGAGCTGCCGTCCACCCAGTGGATGATCGGCGAGAAGGAAATCCGCGCCATCAAGAAGGGCGGCATCCTGATCAACGCCGCGCGCGGCACCGTGGTCGAGCTGGACCACCTGGCCAATGCGATCAAGGACGAACACCTGATCGGCGCCGCCATCGACGTGTTCCCGGTCGAGCCGAAGTCCAACGACGAGGAGTTCGAGAGCCCGCTGCGTGGCCTGGATCGCGTGATCCTGACTCCGCACATCGGCGGCTCCACCGCCGAAGCACAGGCCAACATCGGCCTGGAAGTCGCCGAGAAGCTGGTCAAGTACAGCGACAACGGTACTTCGGTTTCCTCGGTCAACTTCCCGGAAGTGGCCCTGCCGTCGCACCCGGGCAAACACCGCCTGCTGCACATCCACGCCAACATCCCGGGCGTGATGAGCGAGATCAACAAGGTGTTCGCCGACAACGGCATCAACATCTCCGGCCAGTACCTGCAGACCAACGACAAGGTCGGCTACGTGGTGATCGACGTCGACGCCGAGTACTCCGACCTGGCGCTGGAGAAGCTGCAGCACGTCAACGGCACCATCCGCAGCCGCGTACTCTTCTGAGTCGAGCCGTGCCGTTAACGCGACGCCACCTTCGGGTGGCGTCGTCGTTTATGCTGCCCGGATGAGCGACTCCATCCGCATCGGCGTGATCGCCGACACCCACGGCCTGCTGCGGCCGCAAGCCATCGAAGCGCTGCGCGGCTGCGAGCGGCTGCTGCATCTCGGCGACATCGGCAAGCCGGACATTCTCGCTGCCCTGGGCGAACTGGCGCCGCTCGACGTGGTGCGCGGCAACAACGACACCGACGCCTGGGCCGACGGGATTCCGGAAACCCTGCAACTGGACGTCGGCGGCGTGCGCCTGTACCTGATCCACGACCGCAAGCAACTCGCCCTCGACCCGCGCGCCGAGGGCATCGACGTGGTCATCGCCGGGCATTCGCACAAGCCGCTGAACGAAATCCGCGACGGCGTGCTCCACCTCAACCCCGGCAGCGCCGGACCACGGCGCTTCAAGCTGCCGATCACCCTGGCGATCCTGCATATCCACCACGGCCGCGCGGAAGTGGAGTTGATCGACCTCGCTTGAACAACCCGCCATTTATGGCAATCGTGCCGGGTTTGGCGGGTTGCACCCGCCCTACGTTGCTGGCCGCCCTCACGTTGGCGTTGAGATTTTGTGTAGGAGCGAGCTCTGCTCGCGAAGATCGGCCCCGCAGAAGCTTCGCGAGCAGAGCTCGCTCCTACAGATGTGCGTCGTGCCGTAGAAATCGTCCGCTCACGGCTCCAACAACTGCCCCGCCAGCCGCGCCACCTGCTCCTGCCGCTCGCTGCGCTCGACCCGCGCGTTGCCGTTCAGGGTCGACCACTCCGGATGCGCGCGTGCCCGGCGCAGGGCGTCGGGCAGCTTGCCTTCGCGCCACTGGCGGTCCTCCGGCGAGTCCACGCGGATCGCCTCCACCGCCGCATGGCCGCGCGCCTGCAGTGCCGTCAGCAACTGGCGCTGGCGCAGGGCGAGCAGGCGCAGCACGCTGTCGTCCACGCTGAGCTCGCGGCTGCCCTTGAGCTTGCCGAGCAGGCGCCCGCCGTAATGCCCGACCGTCTGCCAGGCGCCGCCGGCCAGCGCGCCGAGCGCGGCGGCAGCGCCGAGGGTGATGCCGCCGACCAGCAGGTCGATCCCCGCTCCCGCCGCCGCCCCGGCCGCCACGCCGCTGCCCAGGCGGATGCCGAGCTGGCGCAGGGTTTCCGGGTTGAACAGGTCGTCGCCCCAGCGGCCGTCCAGCAGCGGCAGGTCGGCGGCGCGGGCGTCGTCCTTGCGGAAGGCGTACAGGCTGAGCAGCGCCTTGACGCAGGCGTCCTCGCGCTTGCGCACCTTCGCGCGCATCGCCTCGGTGGCGGCGAGCACCGCGGCGTCGCCCGATTCGACCAGGCTGCGGCAGGCGGCGACATCGATAAGCAGCTCGGCGATCAGCCGCGCCCCCGCCTCGCGGCGCGCCATGGCCTGCGCCTCGTGGTCGGCGACCAGCCGATCCAGTTGCGGACGGGCACGCTCCAGCAGCAGCGCCAGGCTTTCATACAGGCGCCGCTCGCCGTCCAACGGCGGCGCCACGCTGTCGAAACGCACCAGCGCATGCAGGCCGAGGCGGGACAGCGCCTCGCGCCACTGCTCCTCGCGATGGCCGGGACTGGCAACAAAGTTCAGCACCGGCAACAGCGGCCGCGCGCAGCCGGCCAGCACCGCCAGCTCGTCGCGATACTTGGCCAGCACCGGCTCGCGGGCATCGATCACATACAGCCCAGCATCGGACGCCAGCAACTGGCGCAGCACCTTGGCCTCCTGTTCGAAGCGCCCGCGCGCCTCGTTGCCGTCGAGGAAGCGCCGCAACCGCTCCGGGCCATCGAGGCGCTCGCCGGGGCGCTCCAGGGTTTCCAGATAGTCGCGCAGGGCGATGGCATCCTCCAGGCCCGGCGTGTCGTACAGCTCCAGCAGCGCCTCGCCGTCCACCGACAGGCGCGCGCCCTCGACATGCCGCGTGGTGCTCGGCCGATGCGAAACCTCGCCGAAGCCCACGTCACGGGTCAGGGTGCGCAGCAGCGAAGTCTTGCCGACGTTGGTATGGCCGACCACGGCGAGTTTCAGCGGATCAGTCATGACCGGCCTCCAGCCAGCCGACGGGGGAAGCCGACGAGTGCGGCAGTTGCAGGCGCTCGATGGCGGCATGCCAGTCGCCCAGGCGATCGGCGTCCAGCACCTCGCCAGACGGCGGCTGCAGCAGCCAGACGCGGGTAGCGGCGGCGCAGCGCGACAGCTCGGCGATCAGCGCCAGGGTGCCGCGATCCGGCGAGCGCCGCGGGTCGCAGGCGATGGCCAGGCGCGCCGGCGGATAACGGGTGAGCTGTTCGAGCAGGCGGCGGCGCTGGGCGCCATCGTCGAGGTTACCGGCGTCCGCCACGCCATGCGGCAGATGGGGCGGCCATGGCGTCCGGTCGTCCAGTTCGACGGCCACCAGCACGGCGCCGTCGGCACTGCTGGCGGGCGACTGCGCCTGCGGCTCGACCAGCACATCCGGGGCGGCATCGCTGACGCCGAGGCGCTCGCTGGCCGGCATCAGGCGCTCGCGCAGCAGGCTGTAGCCGGGCCGCGAGAGATCCAGGTCGAGCCGCGCGCGGCCGCGCAGCCAGCGCCACAGGCAGAACAACCAGAGACCGAAACGCAGCAGCACGCCGTACACCAGCAGGATGCCCACCAGCCAGCCGGCCCAGGCATGCCGGGCGGCCTCGCTGGTCAGCGCGGCATCGCCGCTGGCGCGGATCAGCTCGCTGTCCGGCAGCGGGAAGCCAAGCAGCGCCGGCAACGCACCGAGCGCCTGGGTGAGCAGGACGAAGGTATCGCCGCCGAGGATGGTGGTTTCCCAGACGAAGCCGTAGCGCCGCGTCGCCAGCAGGGCCAGCAGCACGCCGAACGCGGCCAGCAGGACGACCGTCCACAGACCGTGGACCAGCAGGCCGAGCGCCCAGCGCGTCAGCCCCTGGCGGCCGAGCAGCACCAGCAGCGCCGGCGCCAGTTGCGCGGCGCGGGCATCGCGGGACAGCTTGCCGCTCAGCCACAGCCACAGGCGCCCGAGCGCACCGGCCGCCTCGCCACCGGCGAAGAAGCCCACCGCCCAGCCGAACAGCATCAGCAGGTTGAGCCCGAGCAGGCTGGCCAGCGCCCAGAACACATTGACCGGCCGCTGCCCGTCGCCGAGCGCGGCCAGCGCCAGTCCGCCGCCGCTGACCAGGGCCAGCGCCAGCATGAGCCAGAGCGCCAGGTGCGCACCCTGGCGCCAGGCCGTCTGCGCCGCATCGACGCCATCGCGGCGAGCGAGGTTGGCGGCGCGAGTGAGAATCCGCCGGGTCAGCGAGCCGCCCTGGACGATCGCCTGACGGCAAGCCTCGCTGTCCTCCAGCGGCCCGGCATGTTCCTCGCGCAGGCGCAGGGCCTCGGCCAGCCAGAGGCCCTGCAGGTCGGAATGATGTTCGGCAGAAGATGTGGCGGTCACGCGCTGTCTCGTCGGCAGTTCCAGCGCGAAGCATAACCGCTGGGCGCCGTACTTGCCGCGCGGGCACGGCACTGACTATCCTCGCGCCCATGAATCAGACCCCGCTCCCCCTCGCCATGATCGCCGCCCTCGCGGAAAACCGCGTGATCGGCATCGACAACCGCATGCCCTGGCACCTGCCGGCGGACCTCAAGCACTTCAAGGCCATGACCCTCGGCAAACCGATCATCATGGGCCGCAAGACCTGGGACTCGCTGGGCCGCCCGCTGCCCGGCCGGCTCAACCTGGTGGTCAGCCGCCAGCCCGGTCTCGCCCTCGAAGGCGCCGAGGTGTTCACCTCGCTGCAGGCCGCCATGCAACGCGCCGACGCCTGGGCGCGGGAAAAGGGTGTGGACGAGCTGATGCTGATCGGCGGCGCGCAGCTGTATGCCGAGGCTCAGCCGATTGCGCAGCGCCTCTACCTGACCCGCGTGGCCCTGAAACCGGAAGGCGATGCCTGGTTCCCCGAACTGGACGCTGGCTGGCAGCTGGCATCCAGCGATGCCCACACGGCCACGGCAGATACGCCGGCGCATACCTTCGAGGTGTGGGAAAGGTAGGTTGGTGCTGAGCTTGCGAAGCCCAACGGGGCCACTGTTCGGCAGATGTTGGGCTTCGCTGCGCTCAGCGCCAACCTACGCCGGCATCCGCTCTACCCACTGGCGCACGGTGGCGTAGGGGTAGTCCTCCAGCACGGCGAAGCCTTCGATATTGCGCGCCCGCATGCGGGTGAACAGCGGCGAGCCGATGCCGCAGAGGAAGCGCGTCAGACACTCGGCCCCCGGTGGAATGCCGCGCGACTCGGCATGGCGCGCAATGAATGTCGCGCTGTAGCCCTGCATCCTTTCCACGGAAAGCTCCGGCAGGGCCGGCGCCTCCGGCAAGCGGGCGACCCGACCGCTGCACACCGAGCAATGCCCGCAACGCTGCGGCGCCTGCTGATCGCCGAAATAGACCGCCAGGCGCCGACTCAGGCATTCCTCGCTGGCGAACAGCGCGAGCATGGCGTCGATCCGCGCGATCTCGCTCGCTTCGTGGCGCCTGAAATAGGCGTGCAGTTCATCGGCGAGGACATCGACGTCGAAGTCGCTGCGCAGGCGCGCATAGACCTCGGTCATCTGCTTGCTCTCCAGCTCGATCCAGCCCTTCTCCTGGAAGTAGTCCAGCGCCTTGACCACCCGCGCGCGCTCGGCGCGGTGCTGCTGGTACAGGTTGTCGAAATCCACCGTGCACCAGGTGCGCGCACGCTTCGAGCTGGCGACGATGGCTTCGACGAACTGCCGCCGCTCGCCGTCGAACTTCGCCAGCAGCGTCTCGGGTTCGAGCAGGTACTTGAAGCGATATTCGGCGAAGTAGGCATAACGCGGAGCGATGATGCCGCGCAGCTCCAGTTGCACCAGCAGGGTCTTCAGCGGCAACGGGCGGATGTTGCTCTGCTCGGAGAGCGCGTTGAGCGTCAGCTCCCACTCGCCGCCCGGTGCAGCGGCCATTTCGTCGAGCACGCAGCGGATGCCCGCGCGCTCCGGAGTGTCGCCGTAGACGAAATTCTGCAGCACGTTGAGGCTGTCGCGATTGGCCAGCACCAGGCAGTCCGAGGGCTTGCCGTCGCGCCCGGCGCGGCCGATCTCCTGGCTGTAGTTCTCGACGGATTTCGGCAGGTCGAAGTGCACGACGTTGCGGATATCGCTCTTGTCGATACCCATGCCGAAGGCGATGGTGGCGACGATGCAGTTCAGCCGCCCATCCATGAACTGCCGCTGGATCGACTCGCGCTGCTCATGAGCCATGCCGGCGTGATAGGCGCAGGCTGGAATGCCCCGCTGCGCCAGTTGCCCGGCGACCTCCTCGGCGGTCTTCTGCTGGGTGACGTAGACGATGCTCGGCTGCCCCGCCCGCGCGCCCAGCCAGTCCACCAGCCGACGCAGCTTGGCGCCACCCTGCACCGGCTCCACCAGCAGGTTCAGGTTGGGCCGGTAGAAACCGGTGGTGATCACATCCTCCGTGGCGATGGCGAACTTCGCCTGCATGTCGGCAATCACCGCCGGCGTGGCGGTCGCGGTGAGCAGCAGCACCTGGGGAATGCCGAACTGCCGCTGGTAGTCGGGCAGCTTGAGATAGTCCGGGCGGAAGTTATGGCCCCACTCGGAAATGCAGTGCGCCTCGTCCACCACCAGCAGGGAAATCGGCACCTGGGCGATGAAGTGGCGGAAACGCTCGTTCTTCAGGCGCTCCACCGAGATCATCAGCACCTTCAGCTCTCCGGAGCGGGCTCGCCGCATCACCTCGGCGGTCTGCTCGCGACTCTGCGCCGAATCGATGCTGGCGGCGGGAATGTCGTGCCGGGCGAGGAAGGCCAACTGGTCCTGCATCAGCGCCAATAGGGGCGAGACCACCAGGGTCAGGTGAGGCAGATGCAATGCCGGCAACTGGTAGCACAGCGACTTGCCGGAGCCGGTGGGAAAGATTGCCGCCGCCGAACGTCCGGCCAGTACGGCACGGATCGCCGCCTCCTGGCCGGGGCGGAACTGGCGGTAACCGAAGACGCGTTCGAGGGTGTCGTGCATGGGAGTCACTCCGTTGACCTGACTATGGACCAGATTGATCGCTGCAACGATCCTACGGGCGCTCGGAGCATGGCGACAGCCGCGGTGCGGAAGTGGGCAGCGGTTGGCATCCGGACACCCTGGAGTGCGATTCGCGGGCATGGCCCGCTTCTACGAAGATGCTGTCGCGTTGCTGGCTCCCTCACCCCAACCCTCTCCCGGAGGGAGAGGGGGCACAACTGCGTCGGGAGATATGCCGTGCCATCCGGCAACGCCGGGCAGTCCCCTCTCCCTTGAGGGAGAGGGTTAGGGTGAGGGGGCGGCCCCACGGCGAAGCATAGACAGTTGCTCCTACAGCCTGGGCTGTGCGTAGGGTGGATCACGCTCCATCGATCCACCATCCTGCCAATGCGGTGCTTGCATGGTGGATGGAAAAGCGCCATCCACCCTACACCCGGAGGAATCCCGGTACGCCTCAGAAACGGTCGCGGATGACCACTTCGTCGATCGACAGCTTGCCCACGCGCGGCTTGGCTTCGGCGGTCTGCTTGCCGACGGCGACCATCAGGCCGATCACGTGGTTTTCCGGCAGGTTGATCAGCTTGCCCACCGCGTCGAAGTCGAAGCCGATCATCGGGCAGGAGTCCAGGCCCTTGCCGCGGGCGGCGAGCATCAGGGTCTGGGCGGTCAGGCCGCAGCTGCGCAGCGCTTCGTCGCGCTGGGTCTGCGGCTTGCCGCGGTAGTAGGCGTCGATGGCGCCGTCCATGTAGTCGCGTACCGGTTGCGGCGCGCCTTCCCAGACGCGCTTGGCGTCCTTTTCCCAGCTGTCGGTCCGCGCGCAGACCACCACCAGCATCGAGGCATCGGTGATCTGTGCCTGGTTGCTGGCGACTTCGCGGATGTGCGCACGCAGTTGCGGGTCGCTGACTTCGACCAGGCGTACCGGCTGCAGGTTGTAGGCCGACGGCGCGAGCATCGCCAGTTGCAGCAGCTCGTCCTTCTCCTCGCGGCTCAGGGCGAAGGCCGGATCGTAGAGCTTGACGGCGCGGCGGCTGCGGATGGCGTCATCGATATGCATGGGAACATTCCTTCTTCGGTCGCAAAAGGCGCCTATGCTACGCGCGCGCCCAGGCTTCATCATTCGAATCTCTCGATTGGAATGATCGAAATGCTTCCGGCGGAAATGAAAAAGCCGCCCGAAGGCGGCTTTCTCGACGGCGGCTCGCTTACAGCTGCGGGCCGGCGCTCTGGATGGCGTCGCTCACGTCGAACTTCTTGAAGTTCTCGATGAACTTGGCGGCCAGGCCACGGGCTGCCTCGTCGTAGGCGTCCTTGTCAGCCCAGGTGTTGCGCGGGTTGAGCAGGTTGGTCTCGACGCCCGGAACGGCCTTCGGCACGTCCAGGTTGATGATGCCCAGGTGCTCGGTCTCGGCGCCGATCAGCGCGCCGCTCTGGATGGCAGCGATCACGCCACGGGTGGTCGGGATGTTGAAGCGCTTGCCGACGCCGTAACCGCCGCCGGTCCAGCCGGTGTTGACCAGGTAGACCTTGGAGCCGAAGGACTTGATGCGCTTGATCAGCAGTTCCGCGTAGACACCAGCCGGACGCGGGAAGAACGGGGCGCCGAAGCAGGTGGAGAAGGTCGACTTGATGCCGCCGCCGGAGCCCATTTCGGTCGAGCCGACCAGCGCGGTGTAGCCGGACAGGAAGTGGTAGGCCGCCTGCTCGTTGTTCAGGATCGACACCGGCGGCAGAACGCCGGTCAGGTCGCAGGTCAGGAAGATCACGGCGTTCGGCTCGCCGCCGAGGTTCTTCTCGGAACGCTTCTCGACGTGCTCCAGCGGGTAGGCGGCGCGGCTGTTCTGGGTCAGGCTGTCGTCGGCGTAGTCCGGGGTACGGTTCTCGTCGAGGACGACGTTTTCCAGCACGGCGCCGAACTGGATGGCTTTCCAGATCACCGGCTCGTTCTTCTCGGACAGGTCGATGCACTTGGCGTAGCAGCCGCCTTCGATGTTGAACACCACGCCTTCGCCCCAGCCGTGCTCGTCGTCGCCGATCAGGTAGCGGCTTTCGTCGGCGGACAGGGTGGTCTTGCCGGTGCCGGACAGGCCGAAGAACAGGGTCACGTCGCCTTCTTCGCCGATGTTGGCGGCGCAGTGCATCGGCAGCACGTCTTTTTCCGGCAGCAGGTAGTTCTGCACGGAGAACATGGCTTTCTTCATTTCACCGGCGTAGCGCATGCCGGCGATCAGCACCTTCTTCTGGGCGAAGTTGAGGATGACGCAGCCATCGGAGTTGGTGCCGTCACGCTCGGGCACGCACTCGAAGTTGGCGACGTTGAGGACCTGCCACTCGTCGCGGCCGGCCTGGTTGTACTGCTCGGGATTGATGAACAGCTGACGGCCGAACAGGTTCTGCCAGGCGGTGCCGGTGGTCATCTTGACCGGCAGGTAGTGCTCCTCGGCGGAACCTACATGCACGTGGGAAACGAAGTGGTCCTGGGCGTTGTTGAAGGCCTCGACGCGATCCCACAGGGCATCGAACTTGTCGGCCGGGAACGGACGGTTGATCGCGCCCCAGGCGATGTTGTCCTTGCTGCCCGCCTCTTCGACGATGAAACGGTCGGCAGGCGAGCGGCCGGTGCGGTGGCCGGTACGTACGACCAGCGAGCCGTTGTCGGCCAGTTCGCCTTCCCCGCGGCGGATGGCTTCTTCGACCAGTTGGGCAACGCTGATATTGGTGTACACGGCTTTGTTGGCTTGCGTCATGTGGGTCCCCGTCGGCCAGAGGCCGAGTCCTCCAAACATTGCGTAGTGACTTCTGATTCCCACTACAGCGGAAAAAAGTCGCGGGATTATGCCAGAAAAGCACAGTCCCCGTGCAGCCTCTGATCCGGTGACGGCGTCGACTGTTCGACTATCGCCCCGATAGAGGCGGTTAATGCCGCGTCTGCGACGGCGCCTGGCTGCCGCCGCCGGCGAACAGTTGAGTGACGTCGCTGCTGTCGAAACGGTAGCGCTGGTTGCAGAACTGGCAGTCGACGATCACCGCGCCGCCCTGCTCGTCGAGCAGGCGCTCGGCATCCGCATGACCGAGGCTGACCAGCGCGTTGGCCGAGCGCTCCCGCGAGCAGCTGCAGCGGAACATCAGCGGATTCGGCTCGAACAGGCGCAGGTCGTCCTCGTGATAGAGGCGGTGCAGCAGGGTCTGGTTGTCCAGCGCCAGCAGTTCCTCGGCGGTCAGGGTGTCGCCGAGGGTGGTCACATGCTGCCAGCTGGCGGCGCGCGCCTCGGCGTCCTTCAGGCGATCCGCCGGCAGTTGCTGCAACAGCAGGCCGCGGGCGCGACGGGTGTCGGCGTTGAGCCAGAAGCGGGTGGGCAACTGCTCGGAGGTGGCGAAATAGGCGGACAGGCAATCGGCCAGGGTTGCGCCTTCGAGCGGCACGATGCCCTGGTAGCGCTTGCCGTTGCGCGGATCGACGGTCAGGGTCAGCACGCCATCCGGCATCAGTTCGTGCAGGCCGACGCCCGCGTCGATCTGTTCCTCTTCATAGCGTGCCAGGCCGCGCACCTCGCGCTCGCTGGAGCACTCGACCATCAGCAGCGGCACGGCGCCGCTGGAGCGCGCCTGCAGTATCAGCAGGCCATCGAACTTCAGGGTGCCGCAGAGCAGCGCGGCGGCCGCCAGCATCTCGCCGAGCAGTTGCGCGACCGGCTGCGGATAGGGGTGCTTGGCCAGCACCTCGGCGTAGCTGCGGTCGAGCTCCACCATTTCACCGCGGACATCGGTGTTGTCGAAGAGGAATCGCTGGGTCTGGTCGATCTGGGACATGCTTGGCACAACGCTGGGAAGGGAATGACAAGCCGGCGGCAAAGGCCTATAAAGCGCGCTTCGCGGCGTCCGGCTGAATTCTGGGCAGGAGAAGAGGACAGATTTTATGGGCAAAGCCTCACCGTTCCAAGCCACTTGGTCGTGGCGGCCATTCGTCGCCTGTCACCTGCTGGCGCTGGTGCTGCTGGCGCTCTGGCTCTGGGAGCCCAGCCGGGCGCTGATGGACCACTTCGATTTCAGCCTGCACCACAGCCTCAATGCTCCTCTGGCGGAGCATTCGGTGTGGCGCGGCATCTGGGCGGTGGCCAGCACCCGGCCGTTCGATGCGCTGACCGGCCTGATCATGCTGTCCCTGCTGATTCGCGGCGACTGGGTGTTCAAGGCCGTCCAGACCCGCGCCGCGATTTTTGGTTTCCTGGCCAGTCTGCTGCTCCTGCTGGCAATCCGCTTCCTCTATAGCTCGCTCTGCAGCCATCTGGGCTGGCAGCACGACAGCATCTCGATCTACGCCGCGGATGACGTGCACCTCAGCCAGCTGTTCCCCTCCTGGGACGACACGCCGTTCGCCATCAAGGACGAGTCGGCGCGCAGCTTTCCCGGCGACCACGCGTCGGTGCTGCTGCTCTGGGCGCTGTTCCTCTGCCTGTTCGCCCGCTCGGCACTGCAATGGCTGGCGATCTGGGGCCTGGCACTGCTCTTTATGCTGCCGCGCCTGGTCACCGGCGCCCACTGGGGGCAGGACGACTACATCGGCGGCATGCAGGTGGCGCTGCTGAGCCTGGCCTGGAGCTGCTTCACACCCTTCGCCGCCTGGAGCAGCGACCGGCTGGTGCGCCTGACCCGGCCGCTGTTCGAGCTGCTGGCGAAGATTCCGCTGCTCAACCGGTTGAGTGTGATCTCGACCCGTAGGTTGGGCTGAAGTACGAAGCCCAACGGTGCCATGGCTCGGCAGATGTTGGGCTTCGCTGCGCTCAGCGCCAACCTACAGAATGCCCTACCCCTGGTCGCGGAAGTTGAACAGCTGCCGGCGCTGCTTCTTGCTCGGCCGGCCGTCGGTCTGCAAGCCCAGCGCGCCGGCCTTGCGCAGGGCGGCGGCTTCCTCGCGGCGGCGGATGCTCTCGGCGGTTTCCTCGTAGAGCAACTGCGCTTCCGGCGCTCCACGGCGCACCGCCGACAGCGCCTTGACCACCACCGTGCGCTCGTCGAAGCCGGTACGCAGCACATACTCCTCGCCTATCTTCGGCTCCTTGCCAGGCTTGCAGCGCTCGCCCCGGCAATGCACCTTGCCGCCCTCGATCGCTTCCTTGGCCAGGGCGCGGGTCTTGTAGAAGCGCGCCGCCCACAACCACTTGTCCAGGCGCACCTTGTCGTCGTCTTTTTCGTTCACGCTGAAAAGTCCTGTTTCACGAAGGTTCCAGTTTACTCCCACGCGCCGCCCGGGAGCCCGCTGGCGGGCATCGATGGCCCTGCTAGAATGCGGCAAACCTCCGGAATTACCGACCTTGAAGACCTTCGACCACCTTTCCGTGATCGGCCTGCGCGAGTGGATCGCCCTTCCCGAACTGGGCATGGTCGGCCTTCGCGCGAAGATCGATACCGGAGCCAGTACCTCCTGCCTGCACGCCAGCGAAATCGTGCCGTTCCAGCGCGACGGCCACCCCTGGGTGCGTTTCACCGCCCACCTCGGCACCCGCGTGCAACGCCGCCATCGCTGCGAGGCGCCGCTGGTGACCATGAAGACCATCAAGAGCTCCAACGGCCAGAGCCAGACCCGCTACGTGATCCGCACCAGCCTGGCGCTCGGCGACCGGATCTGGCCGGTGGAATTCACCCTGGCCTGCCGCAAGACCATGCGCTATCGCATCCTGCTCGGTTCCAAGGCGCTGGTGCAGGGGCAACTGGTGGTCAACCCGGGCCTCGCCTACGTGCAGGAAAAACCCCTAATCATCGTTCCCGCCAGCCCTTCAGGTGCTCAATGAAAATCGCCGTGCTTTCGCGCAATCCGCGTCTGTATTCCACCCATCGACTGGTGGAGGCCGGCCGTGCGCGCGGCCATGAGATGGTGGTGATCGACACCCTGCGCGCCTACATGAACATCACCAGCCACAAACCGCAGATCCATTATCGCGGCCAGCCGCTGGAAGGTTTCGACGCGGTGATCCCGCGTATCGGCGCATCGGTGACCTTCTATGGCTGCGCGGTGCTGCGCCAGTTCGAGATGATGGGCGTGTTCCCGCTCAACGAATCGGTCGCCATCGCCCGCTCGCGGGACAAGCTGCGCTCGCTGCAACTGCTGTCGCGCAAGGGCATCGGCCTGCCGATCACCGGCTTCGCCCATTCGCCGGACGACGTGCCGGACCTGATCGAGATGGTCGGCGGCGCGCCGCTGGTGATCAAGCTGCTGGAAGGCACCCAGGGCGTCGGCGTGGTCCTCGCGGAGACCGAGAAGGCCGCCGAATCGGTGCTCGAAGCCTTCATGGGGCTGAAGCACAACATCATGGTGCAGGAATACATCAAGGAAGCCGGCGGCGCCGATATCCGCTGCTTCGTGGTCGGCGACAAGGTGATCGCGGCGATGAAGCGCCAGGCCAAGGCCGGCGAGTTCCGCTCCAACCTGCACCGTGGCGGCAGCGCCAGCCTGATCAAGATCACCCCCGAGGAACGCATGACCGCCATCCGCGCCGCCCGGGTGATGGGCCTGAACGTCGCCGGGGTGGACATCCTGCGCTCGCACCACGGTCCGCTGGTGATGGAAGTGAACTCCTCGCCCGGCCTGGAAGGCATCGAAACCACCACCGGCAAGGACATCGCCCAGGTGATCATCGAATACCTGGAAAAGAACGGCGGGCCGCATCTGGCGCGGACGAAGGGAAAGGGGTGAGGCGGAAAAGGCAACGCATGCGTTGCCCCGCCGAACGACAGGCCATGGATGGCCTGGCCGGGGCCTCCTACTTGCACAGAGCAACGACAGGGACGTCTACACCTACCTTTTCATAGTGCACCGCGTTGCGCCAGCGAACGCCCGGCCAGGGACGGCCGGGCCGGGGTTTCCTACTGGCACGATGTGCCGACAGGGATGTCTACGCCGACGCCTCATAAAGCAGCAGCCACAAGCAGCCAACCCACGCCATGCCCACCAAATCCCCCCACACCTGGTCCGCCATCCCCGGCCGCATCGCCCTGGTCGCCCCCGCCTCCGCCATCGCCGACGAAGTGCTGGAAGCCACCCTCTGCCAGTTGGAAGTGCTCGGCATCGACTACCACCTCGGCCGCCACGCCGGCGCCCGTCATCGCTACCTGGCCGGCACCCTCGAACAGCGCCTGGAGGATTTCCATGAAGCCTTCGAGCTGCCGGACATCGCCGCCGTCTGGTGCCTGCGCGGCGGCTACGGCTGCGCCCAGCTGGTCCCGCATCTGGACTGGAAACGCCTGCAGTCAACCTCGCCGCGGCCGCTGATCGGTTTCTCGGATATTTCCGTGCTGCTCAGCGCATTCCATCGCCACGGCCTGCCGGCAATCCACGGCTCCGTCGCCACCTCGCTGGGGCTGCAACCCTTGCGCGCGCCGAGCGAACAGCAGGAGCGCCTGGCCTCGCTGGCGTCGGTCAGCCATGTGCTGGCCGGGGACTGCCACAGCCTGCCGCTGCGCCATCTGGGCGGGCCGAAGCGGCGCGTCGAAGGCCCGCTGATCGGCGGCAATCTCACCGCCCTGGCTTCTACGGCGGGAACCGTTGCGGAGCTTTATGTGCCGGATGGAGCGATCCTGGTGCTGGAAGACGTCGGCGAGCCCTACTACCGGATCGAGCGCAGCCTCTGGCAGTTGCTGCAGAACATCGACAGCCGGAAGCTCGGCGCGGTGTGCCTCGGCGGTTTCACCGATTGCCCGCGCAAGGAAGTGGCACACAGCCTGGAGGAAATCTTCAGTGAGTACCTGGAGCCGCTGGGCATCCCGCTCTACCACCAGCTACCCAGCGGCCACGGCGCGCACAATCGGGCGTGGCCCTATGGACGCAACGCCGTGCTGGAAGGACAACGCGTAGGTTGGCGCTGAACGCAGTGAAGCCCAACATCTGCCGAGCCGTGGCACCGTTGGGCTTCGCAGGCTCAGCACCAACCTACGTGTAGGAGCGCGCCATGCGCGCGATTCGCGGGCATGGCCCGCTCCTACAGTTCATGCCGCGCCGCGCGGCAGCATCAGGCCGAGCGGCAGGCAGACCCGGGCTTCCAGCCCGCCACCATCGCGATTACGCAGTTCGACGCTGCCGCCGTGCTGGGCGGCGATGCGCTTGACGATGGCCAGGCCGAGGCCGGTGCCCTTGCCGCCGCGCGCCTTGTCGCCGCGGATGAAGGGGTTGAAGATCGCTTCCATTTCCTGCGGGTCGATGCCGGCGCCGCGGTCGAGCACGCTCAGCACCACGTAGGGCGCGCCGCCGTCGCCCGCCACATGCGCGGCCACCTCGACCCGCGAGCCGCCGTGGTTGAGGGCGTTCTCGATCAGGTTGCCGAGCAGGCGCTTCATTGACACCCGGCGCAGCGGGAACGGCGGTAGCGGCTCCAGGTTGAGATGCACGCGGTCATCGCCCTGGTTGAACGGCGCCGCCACCTCGCGCACCAGTTCGGTGAGGTCGCCCAGTTCGACCGGCTCGTCGCGGCCATCGCGGATGAAGGCGAGGAACTGGTCGAGGATCGCATCCATGTCCTCGATGTCGCGGACCATGTCGTCGACCATTTCGCGCTCGCTTTCCGGCATCAGCTCCAGCGACAGGCGCATGCGCGTCAACGGGGTGCGCAGGTCATGGGACACCCCGGCGAGCATCAGCTCGCGCTCGCGCCCGGCCTGTTCGACGTCCTCGGCCATCTGGTTGAACGCGCGGTACACCTCGGCCATCTCGCTGGGCGTCTCCGGCCCCAGGCGCAGGCGCACGCTGCGCCCCTTGCCGAACTCGCGGGAGGCGACCACCAGGCGCTTGAGCGGCTGGCTGAGCAGGCGCACGAAGATCCACGCCGCCGCGGTGGACAGCAGGCCGATGCCGAGGAACCAGCCGAGCACGCTCCAGATCTGCTGGCCGCGCAGCGGGTGCGGGTAGAGCGGCACGCCGATCCAGCCTTCGCCGAGGTTCGGCGCGTGCACCCAGAGCATCGACGGATGGTGGATGCGCAGGCGGGTTTCGGTGTCCGGGCCCAATTCCATGCGCATCTGCCGCTGGAAGATTCCCGTATACGGCCAGTGGTGCTCTTCCGGCTGGCCCTCCTCCCGCGGCGCCCATTTCAGGCCCGCCGCCTTGGCAATCCTGGCCCGCGAGGTTTCCTCGGCCGCCCAGTAGGCACGAATGGTCAGCGCCGCGCCGTGGCTGTACTGGCGGTCGACCACCATGTCCTCGTTCATCAGCAGGTACACGAGCGTCAGCGCCTTGGAGAACAGCACGACGATCAGCACCAGCCAGAGGGTGCGGGCGAAGAAGCTTTGCGGGAACCAGAGTGGAGTCTTCAAGCGCGGAATCCGGGGGGATGACTGTAGGAGCGAGCTCTGCTCGCGAATGTCACGACACAGCGCCTTCGCGAGTAGGACTCGCTCCTACAGGAACATTGGTTACTTGCGGGTGGCGCCATCCGGAACGAACACATAGCCGACGCCCCACACCGTCTGGATATAGCGCGGCTTCGACGGATCGGGTTCGATCATCCGCCGCAGGCGCGAGATCTGCACGTCGATGGAGCGCTCCAGGGCGTCCCACTCGCGGCCGCGGGCCAGGTTCATCAGCTTGTCGCGGGTCAGCGGCTCGCGGGCGTGCTGCACCAGCGCCTTGAGCACGGCGAATTCGCCGGTGGTGAGCATATGCACCTCTTCGCCCTTCTTCAGCTCGCGGGTCGCCAGGTGCAGTGCGTAGTCGCCGAAGGTCACCACTTCATCCTCGCCGGCCGGCGCGCCCGGCACCAGCGGCGCCTGGCGGCGCAGCACGGCCTTGATCCGCGCCAGCAGTTCGCGCGGGTTGAACGGCTTGGCCAGATAGTCGTCGGCGCCCAGTTCCAGACCCTGGATGCGGCTGCTCTCGTCGCCCTTGGCGGTGAGCATGATGATCGGGATCTGGTTGCCCTGCTCGCGCAGGCGGCGACAGGCGGACAGGCCGTCCTCGCCGGGCATCATCAGATCGAGCACCACCAGCTGGAACAGTTCGCGGGCCAGCAGACGGTCCATCTGCTCGGTGTTCTCCACCGCGCGCACGCGGTAGCCCTGCTCGTCGAGGAAACGCTCCAGCAGGCGACGCAGGCGTGCGTCGTCATCGACCACAAGGATCTTTTCGCCTTCGGACAAGGGGGCAGAATTCGACATGGACACTCCGGGAATCAGATCAGTCGGGCATTATCGCCCACAGTCCCGTGGGCAAACCCTCACCATTGTTAGCAGATTTTTCCCCGACCGAGCGGGCACTGCGGCAAAACATGCCGGGTATAATGCCGAGCTTTGCGCCGGGACGTTGTCTATACGGCCCTTTTTGTCTGTTTTGTCAGGTGTATTCATGGACAGCATCAACACCCGTATTGCCGAAGAGCTTTCCGCACTGCCCTCCGGTCGCGTTCTCCCGCAGCAGGTCGCCGCTGCCGTCGCCCTGCTCGACGAAGGTTCCACCGTTCCCTTCATCGCCCGTTACCGCAAAGAGGTCACCGGCAGCCTCGACGATACCCAGCTGCGCATGCTGGAAGAGCGCCTGCGCTACCTGCGCGAGCTGGACGAACGCCGCAGCGCGATCCTCGCCAGCATCGAGGAACAGGGCAAGCTGACCCCGGAACTGGCCCGCGAGATCAATCTGGCCGACACCAAGACGCGCCTCGAAGACCTCTACCTGCCGTATAAACAGAAGCGCCGCACCAAGGGCCAGATCGCCCTGGAAGCCGGCCTCGGCGAACTGGCCGACGCGCTGTTCAACGATCCGACGCTCACCCCGGAAGCCGAAGCCGCGCGCTTCGTCGACGCCGAGAAGGGCTTCGCCGACATCAAGGCCGTGCTGGAAGGCGCCAAGTACATCCTCATGGAGCGCTTCGCCGAGGACGCCACCCTGCTCGACCGCCTGCGCGTGTTCATGAAGGACAACGCCACCCTCACCGCCCGCCTGATTCCCGGCAAGGAGCAGGAAGGCGCCAAGTTCAGCGACTACTTCGAGCACGACGAGCCGCTGAAGAGCGCGCCGTCGCACCGCGCCCTGGCGATCTTCCGTGGCCGCAACGAAGGCATCCTCAGCGCCGCGCTGAAGGTCGGCGAGGAACTGCCGGGCACCATCCACCCGTGCGAAGTGATGATCGCCGAGCGCTTCGGCGTGAGTAACCAGGGACGCGCCGCCGACAAGTGGCTGGGCGAAGTGGTGCGCTGGACCTGGAAGGTCAAGCTCTACACCCATCTGGAAACCGATCTGCTCGGCGAGCTGCGCGATGGCGCCGAGAGCGAGGCGATCAGCGTGTTCGCCCGCAACCTGCATGACCTGCTGCTCGCCGCACCGGCCGGCCCGCGCGCCACCCTCGGCCTCGACCCGGGCCTGCGCACCGGGGTGAAGGTCGCGGTGGTCGATGCCACCGGCAAGCTGCTGGATACCGCCACCGTCTACCCGCACGCGCCGAAGAACCAGTGGGACCAGACCATCGCCGTGCTCGCCGCGCTGTGCGCCAAGCACAACGTCGAGCTGATCGCCATCGGCAACGGCACTGCCAGCCGCGAGACCGACAAGCTGGCCGCCGAGCTGATCAAGAAGTACCCGGCGCTGAAGTGCACCAAGATCATGGTCAGCGAGGCCGGCGCCTCGGTGTATTCCGCCTCCGAACTGGCGGCGAAGGAGTTCCCCGAGCTGGACGTTTCCCTGCGCGGCGCCGTCTCCATCGCCCGCCGCCTGCAGGACCCGCTGGCCGAGCTGGTGAAGATCGAGCCGAAGTCCATCGGCGTCGGCCAGTACCAGCACGATGTGTCCCAGCTGAAGCTGGCGCGCAGCCTGGACGCGGTGGTCGAGGACTGCGTGAACGCCGTCGGCGTGGATGTGAACACCGCCTCCGTGGCCCTGCTGGCGCGGATTTCCGGCCTGAACAGCACGCTGGCGCAGAATATCGTCAGCCATCGCGATGCCAACGGCGCGTTCCGCACCCGCGACGAGCTGAAGAAGGTCAGCCGCCTCGGCGAGAAGACCTTCGAGCAGGCCGCCGGCTTCCTCCGCGTGATGAATGGCGACAACCCGCTGGACGCCTCCGCCGTGCACCCGGAAACCTATCCGCTGGTGCAGCGCATCGCCGCCGACACCGACCGCGACATCCGCTCGCTGATCGGCGACTCGACCTTCCTCAAGCGCCTCGATCCGAAGAAGTTCACCGACGAGCATTTCGGCCTGCCGACCGTCACCGACATCCTCAAGGAACTCGACAAGCCCGGCCGCGACCCGCGTCCGGAGTTCAAGACCGCCGAGTTCCAGGAGGGCGTGGAAAGCCTGAAGGACCTCAAGCCGGGCATGGTGCTGGAAGGCGTGGTGACCAACGTCACCAACTTCGGCGCCTTCGTCGACATCGGCGTGCACCAGGACGGCCTGGTGCACATCTCCGCGCTGTCGGAGAAGTTCGTCAAAGACCCGTACGAGGTGGTCAAGGCCGGCGATATCGTCAAGGTGAAGGTCATGGAAGTGGACATCCCGCGCAACCGCGTCGGCCTGTCCATGCGCATGGGCGACACCCCCGGCGAGAAGATCGAAGGCCAGCGCGGCGGCCGCCCGGGCGGTAGTGCACGCCAGGAACGCAGCGCCCCGCGCCAGGAGAAGGCACCGGCGAACAACGCCATGGCCTCACTGTTCGCCAACGCCAAGCAACTGAGGAAGTAACCGATGAGCGAAGTGCTCGACGTCAGCGGCGGCAGCGCCTTCAGCCGCCTGCTCGGCCTGGAGGTCATCCAGGCCACCGAGGGCAAGGCCGAAGTGCATATGAAGATGCACGACGGCCTGCGCAATGTGCATGGCAAGCTGCACGGCGGCGCGCTGTTCTCGCTGATCGATACCGCCATGGGCCAGGCCTGTCACAGCCTGTCCGGCACCGTGCCGGGCAGCGTGACGCTGGAAAGCAAGATCAACTACATCCGCCCGGTCAGCGACGGCGATGTGGTGTGCCGCGCCTGGGTGCTGAACGCCGGCAAGCGCACGCTGGTGGTCGAGGCCGATACCTGGCAGGGCGAGAAACTCGTCGCCAAGGCGCAAGCCACGTTCATCCGCACCTGATATAAAAGGGGTGCCACTCGGCCCCCCTCCGGCAATACGTCGCGCGCATGCCTGCCATCGCCGCGCGACGCGCCAGCGGCTTTCGCAGCGCCCCGCGCGCGGCTAGGCTAACGGCAATTCTCCCTTTGCCCAGGCGACCACGCCGGCATGCGTTCCCCTTGTAGACCGGCCAGTCCACCCCCATAGTGAGGCGACTGCCGCGTGAAGGACATCAACTTGAGCGAACAATTCTCCCGCCGCCTGGCCCTGCTTGGCGACGCAGACAACCTCCCCCTGCTCACTCACTGCCTGCACGGGATCGAGCGCGAATGCCTGCGTGTCGACGGCGACGGACACCTGGCCCTGACCCCGCATCCGCGCATCCTCGGCTCGGCGCTGACCCACCCGCAGATCACCACCGACTATTCCGAAGGGCTGCTGGAGTTCATCACTCCCACCGCCACCAGCGTCGAACAGACCCTGGACAATCTCGAGGACATCCACCGCTTCGCCAGCACCCGGCTGGACGGCGAATACCTGTGGAGTCCGTCGATGCCCTGCGAACTGCCGGACGAGGAAACCATCCCGATCGCCCGCTACGGCAGCTCGCACATCGGCCGCCTGAAGTACGTCTACCGCAAGGGCCTGGCGCTGCGTTACGGCAAGACCATGCAGTGCATCGCCGGCATCCACTACAACTTCTCGCTGCCCGAGGCGCTGTGGAAAGTGCTGCAGCAGCATGAGGACGGCGGCGTCAGCCCGCGCGACTTCCAGTCCGCCCACTACATCGCGCTGATCCGCAACTTCCGCCGCTACAGCTGGCTGCTGATGTACCTGTTCGGCGCCTCGCCGGCGCTGGATGCCGGCTTCCTGCGCGGTCGGCCGCACCAGCTGGAGCGTTTCGACGAGCACACCCTGTACCTGCCCTACGCCACCAGCCTGCGGATGAGCGACCTGGGCTACCAGAACAACGCCCAGGCCGGCCTGACACCCTGCTACAACGATCTCGACAGCTACATCGAGAGCCTGCGCCGGGCGGTCAGCACGCCCTATCCGCCGTACGAGAAGATCGGCACCAAGCAGAACGGCGAGTGGCTGCAGCTCAATACCAACGTCCTGCAGATCGAGAACGAGTACTACTCGAACATCCGTCCGAAGCGCGTCACCTACACCGGCGAGCGGCCGATCCAGGCGCTGACCTCGCGCGGCGTGCAGTACGTCGAGGCGCGCTGCCTGGACATCAACCCGTTCCTGCCGCTGGGCATCGACGCCAGCGAGGCGCGTTTCCTCGACGCCTTCCTGATTTATTGCGCCCTGCAGGACAGCCCGCTGCTGGAAGGCGGCGAATGCCGCAGCTGCACCGAGAATTTCCTCAAGGTGGTCAAGGAAGGCCGTCGCCCGGGCCTGCACCTGCAGAATGGCAAGCAGTCCGTCCTGCTGAAGGACTGGGCCGGCGAGCTACTCGAACGCATCGCCCCGATCGCCGAACTGCTCGACCGCGCCCACGGCGGCGACGCCCACCGGCAGAGCCTGGAGCAACAGCGGGAGAAAGTCGCCAACCCGGACACCACCCCGTCGGCACAAGTCCTCGCAGAAATGCGCGCCCGTGGCGAAAGCTTCAGCGCCTTCGCCCTGCGCCAGAGCCGCGAACATGCCGAGCAGTTCCGTGCGCAGTCGCTGTCGGCTGAAAAGACCGCGCACTTCGAAACCCTGGCAGCCAACTCGCTGGCCGAACAGGCGGCGCTGGAACGCCATCCGGAGGGGGATTTCGATACCTTCGTGGCGGCGTACCAGGCGAGCATTCTGGGGTTGATCGGGGTTTAAGCCGGAGGCGGGTTGCACCCGCCCTACGGATCACGGGCATGGCCCGCTCCTACAAAACATTTCCCCGCACCGACCGCAGGGGGCCTTGCGCCGGAGCTACCGTAGGAGCGGGCCATGCCCGCGAAGCTCTTGCGGGGCCGATGTTCGCGAGCAAGCTCGCTCCTACAAAAGTTCGTAGGATGGGTTGAGCGCAGCGATACCCATCGCCGGAGCACGTTGGCCCCGGCAATCAAAGTGCCTTCTCGAACACCTGCGAATTGCGCTGGTAGTTGTACAGCGACGCCCTTGCCGCCGGCAGGCGCTCGACGCTGCTTGGCTGGAAGCCGCGTTCACGGAACCAGTGGGCGGTGCGGGTGGTGAGGACGAACAGCGTCTTCAGCCCCTGCTCGCGGGCGCGCTCTTCGATGCGCTCCAGCAGTTCGTCGCCGCGGCCGCCCTGGCGGTATTCCGGATTCACCGCCAGGCACGCCAGCTCGCCGGAATCCGAATCGGCGATCTGGTAGAGCGCCGCGCAGGCGATGATCAGGCCATCGCGCTCGACGATGCTGAACTGGGTGATCTCCCGCTCCAGCACCTCGCGGGAGCGGCGCACCAGGATGCCCTGCTCTTCCAGCGGACGGATCAGTTCGATCAGGCCGCCGACATCCTCGATGGTCGCCTCGCGCAGTTGCTCGAACTGTTCCTGGGTCACCAGGGTGCCGCCGCCGTCGCGGGTGAACAGCTCGGTGAGCAACGAACCGTCTTCCACGTAGCTGACCATGTGGCTGCGCCGCACGCCGGCGCGGCAGGCCTGGGCGGCGGCGTCGAGCAGTTCGGCCTGGTAGTTGTTGCCGAGCCGCTGCAGATGCGGCGCCACCTGCTGCGGGCGCAGCTCGCGGACCAGCTTGCCCTGGGCGTCCAGCAGGCCGCGCTCGGCGCCGTAGAGGATCAGCTTTTCGGCGTCCAGGTCGATGGCCGCGCGCATCGCCACGTCCTCGCAGGCGAGGTTGAAGATTTCCCCGGTGGGCGAATAGCCAAGCGGCGACAGCAGCACGATGCTGCGCTCGTCGAGCAGGCGGTTGATGCCCTTGCGGTCGATGCGGCGGACTTCACCGGTGTGGTGGTAGTCGACGCCTTCGAGCACGCCGATCGGCCGCGCGGTGACCAGGTTGCCGGCGGCCACGCGCAGGCGCGCGCCCTGCATCGGCGAGGCGGCCATGTCCATCGACAGGCGCGCCTCGATGCCGATGCGCAGGCTGCCGACGGCATCGATCACGCATTCCAGGGTCGGCGTGTCGGTGACCCGCAGGCCACGGTGGAAGTGCGGAGTCAGCCCGCGCGAAGCCAGGCGCGCCTCGATCTGCGGGCGCGAACCGTGGACCAGCACCAGGCGCACGCCGAGGCTGTGCAGCAGCACCAGGTCGTGGACGATATTGCCGAAATTCGGGTGATCGACGCCCTCGCCGGGCAGCATCACCACGAAGGTGCAGTCCCGGTGGGAGTTGATGTAGGGGGACGCGTGACGTAACCAGTTGACGTAGTCGTGCATTACGCAAGAAGCCTGTGATCGGTGGACGTAAGACTGTCGTGGGGCCGCAGGGCGGCAGGCGGCGCGGTTATCGTCGTCGCATGTACATCGACAGGCTTCTCCTTTCGTAGTGCGGGTTACAGGCAGTAATGCTGGATCAACTTCCGCAACAGTTCCACGGTCGGCGGGATGCGCGCAAGTTCGAGGTGCTCGTCCGGCTGGTGGGCGCAGGCGATGTCGCCGGGGCCGAGCACCAGGGTCTCGCAGCCAAGTTGCTGAAGATACGGCGCTTCGGTGCCAAAGGCTACCGCTTCCGCCGAATGTCCGCTGAGGCGCTCGGCGAGCCTCACCAGCTCGGCATCCGCCGCCTGCTCGAACGGTGGCACGGCGGGGAACAGCGGCTGGTAGTCCAGCGCCACTTCGAAGCGCTCGGCGACCGGCAGCAGGCGCTCGCGGATCATCTGCCGCAGGGCCTCCGGCTGCATGCCCGGCAGCGGCCGCAGGTCGAACTCCAGGCTGCACTGGCCGCAGATGCGGTTGGGGTTGTCGCCGCCGTGGATGCAGCCGAGGTTGAGCGTCGGCTGCGGCACGCTGAACTGCGGATTGCGGTACTTCACCTGCCATTCCCCACGCAGGATGAGCAATTCCCCAATCGCGGCGTGCATGGCCTCCAGGGCGCTACGCCCCAAAGATGGGTCAGAGGAGTGGCCGCTTTTCCCCACTATTTCGATGCGCTCCATCATCACGCCCTTGTGCAGGCGGATCGGCCGCAGGTTGGTCGGCTCGCCGATCACCGCCGCGCGGCCCAGCGGCCGCCCCGCTTCGGCAAGGGCCCGCGCCCCGGCCATGGAGCTCTCCTCGTCGCAGGTGGCGAGGATCATCAGCGGTTGGCACAGCTGATGCAGAGGCATGCCTTGCAGAGCCTCGATCACCAGCGCGAAGAAGCCTTTCATGTCGCAGGTGCCGAGGCCGAACCAGCGGCCGTCGCGCTCGTCCAGACGCAGCGGATCGCTTTTCCACAGCGCCTCGTCATAAGGGACCGTATCCGTATGACCCGCCAGTACCAGGCCACCCGGGCCGGAGCCCAGGCTGGCGAGCAGATTGAACTTGCCCGGGGCGACTTCCTGAAGTTCGCAGCGGAAGCCCAGGTCGCCCAGCCAGCCGGCCAGCAGTTCGACCACCGGCCGGTTGGACTGGTCGAGCGCTGCCTGGGTACAGCTCACGGACGGGCTGGCAACCAGTGCGGCGAATCGTTCTTTCAGGGACGGCAATGGCATGGGCTTCTCCGGATTGCAGAGGCCCCATGATCACTCATTGATCCACGGCAAGAAACCGCGTCGCAGAAACGAGGGCGCGCCCCCAGCAAATAGCCACTTGCATTTGCCTGTCAATTATTTGTCGTAAACCTGCAATTTCGACAAATTCCATTCGGCAGCGCCGTGTTTTGTGCACCGCCCGTCGCCAATGCCCGTCTTAACGCCCAAATTGATAGCAATCGGCTATCAATTCCCGCCAAAGAATAGACAAATATTTGACTAATCCTGATTGCAAAATGCAACAAGATGCTTAAGAGTCAAATGGCAGTCACGAAAAATTACTTCGAAAGATTACAGAGGCATCGCCCTGGAACAGAGCTCCACAGAAATCAGTGCCTGGTGGTCGTGATGGGTCGCATGTGCCAGGTCGCCGAAACGTTGTGAACGTCAGGCGGCAGGGACCGGCGAAGTCGCATGGGAGTCGGCGCAGGAGCAGCAGATTCAAGGCAGTCCAGGGTTTCTTCCGGATCAGGAAGGTTTCCGCGGCATGGGGAATAACAATGGAGATGTCAGATGAACATGCGAAGAACCGGCAACGGTGAGGCTAGGGCAGACTTACCCGATTCATCCGCAAACGCAGTTGCCAGCAAACGCTCCAGAAGCCTGTTCAGGAAAGCCAATGCGGTGCCCGGCACCCTGCTGTTGCTGGGGCTGTCGGTGGCGGCGGCCGCCGCCTCGCTGGACTATTTCGGCGTCCCGCCGTCCTATGACCCGTCGCACTACAACGATCCGCCCAGCGATCCCCTCGCCTATCTGCTGACCGGCGTGGAGGAAGGCAACCACGGCTCGTTCGAGGAACCCGAGGGAACCGAGGGCGACCGCAAGACTCCGCTGAAGGAAAACGTCATCCCGGCCTCGGCACAGACTTCCTTCAAGATCCCCACCAACGGCCGGCCGAGCCCGCTGTTCGGCGCCAAGCCGTTCAGCCAGTCGATGCTGCTGTTCGAGGAGTTCGGACCGGAGCCCTTCGAGCACAACCCGGAACCCTATCCGGGCGGCTTCCCGCTGCCGGAGCCAGGCCCCGCGCCCGAGCAGGACTCGATAGTTTCCCGTAGCGGCCCGGATGGCAGCAAGCTGGACGCCTTCCTCAGCCACCCCGGGCTGTATCCGGTGCCCACCGAGTTCGCCAACGACACCGATCCCAACCCGTGGAGCGCGCCGGTCAGCGCCTTCCTCAAGCGCACCGTCGCCTCTCCCGCCGAAGGACGTCCGCCGGGACAGGGCTGGGCGCACCAGCGCTACAACGAGTTCTTCCCGCAGGGCGAGTTCAAGACCGTGCAGGCCGGCGCCCGGGTCAACAACGGCCCGCGCGACAGCTATCAGCTGCACGGCTACAAGCAACCCATCTCCGGCTACAGCGAGTTCGGCCCCGGCGGGCTGTACTACGCCACCTACTCCTTCGAGGGCGACAGCAAGGTCCCGGCATTCAAGGTCCAGGGCACGACCAGGGGCATCGGCGTGCGCTTCCACCCGGACATGCCGATCCAGGACCACAAGTCGGTGTGGACCTTCGACGGCACCATGCCGCCGAAACTGCTGATGGCCCGCTACGGCCAGCCGATCGTCATGCGCCACTACAACGCCCTGCCGATCGACCCGGCCGCCAACATGGGCTTCGGCCTGCACACCATCACCACCCACGAACACAACGGGCACAACCCGGCCGAGAGCGACGGTTTCGCCAACGCCTTCTTCTTCCCGGGGCAGTACTACGACTACCGCTGGCCACTGCAACTGGCCGGCTACGACAGCATCAACACCGACGCCTCGGACGACCATGCGGCCTTCCCCTGCGAGCCGGGCGAGACGCTGTACGTGAACGACAAGAACCCCGGCCTGAAGCAGTGCGAGAACGGCCGGATCAAGATCCGCGGCGACTGGCGCGAAACCATGAGCACCCACTGGTACCACGACCACATGCTCGATTTCACCGCGCAGAACGTCTACAAGGGCAACGCCGCGATGATGAACTACTACAGCGCCATCGACCGCGGCTACGAGGGGCCGCCGGCGCCGGGCGACGACAAGGACCCCAACCTGCGACTCCCCAGCGGCACGGCGCGCGCCTGGGGCAACCGCGACTACGACGTCAACCTGCTGATCGCGGACAAGGCCTGGGACAGGAACGGCCAACTGTGGTTCAACCCGTTCAATACCGACGGCTTCCTCGGCGACCAGATCCTCACCAACTGGACCTGGAAGCCGTACATGGATGTGCGCGCACGCAGCTATCGCTTCCGCATCCTCAACGGTTCGGTGTCGCGCTACATCAAGCTGGCGGTGGTGCGCGAAATCCAGGGCAAGGGCGGCGAGTTCAAGGGGCCGAACTCGAAAGTCACCTACGATCGCGTGCCGTTCCACATGATCGCCAACGACGGCAACATCATGGAACACGCCGTGCCGTTCGACGGCAGCATGGACCTCAATGGCGACGGCGACCTGAAGGACAACTTCGGCATCCTGCCGGTACAGGGCATCGCCGAACGCTACGACATCATCATCGACTTCTCGAAGAACGGCATCAAACCGGGCGACAAGATCTACTTCGTCAACCTCGAGGAGCATGACACCGGCAAGGGCACCAAGGAGGCCATCCCGCTGGATGAAGTGCTGTCCGAGGACTACAAAGCGGTCCTCAAGGACACCGACAAGCCGGACAAGACCAAGTGGGACAAGGGCGATCCGGGCGTCGGCATCTTCCTGCAACTCCGCGTGCAAGCCTACAGCGGCCAGGACCTGGCGATGAACCCGGCGGACTACGAGCCGGCCAAACCGGCCACCAAGGGCAAGGCCGCCAAGCCGGAAGGCAAGGTGATGATCCCGCTGAAGCTGAACCGCGACAACGCAGCCGACAAGGCACGTCTCGCCCAGGCCCGCCACCGCACCTTCATATTCGGTCGTTCCGATGGCACCGATGCGCAGCCGTGGACCATCAAGACCGACGGCGGCCTCGGCTTCGCCATGGACCCGCGGCGCATCTCGGCCGCAGCGCAACTGGCCAGCGGTCCGACCTCGGCGAACGATCCGACGACTCCCGGCACCCTGGAGATCTGGAAGATCGTCAACGGCGGCAACGGATGGGAACACCCGGTCCACGTGCACTTCGAGGAGGGCATCATCCTTACCCGGGGCGGCAAGAAGCCTCCGGTGTGGGAACAGGGCGCGCGCAAGGATGTGTATCGGGTAGGCGGCGGCGATCCCGACAGCGGCGACAACGTCGAGATGGCGATCAACTTCCGCGAGTTCGCCGGCACCTATGTCGAGCACTGCCACAACACCCAGCACGAGGACAACTCCATGCTGCTGCGCTGGGATATCGAGCATCCGGGGCAGTTCCAGCTGATGCCGACCCCGCTGCCGACCTGGGATGGCGTGACCTACGCGGCGTCCGCCGCCCTGCCGACCTACCACAGCGGCGACGGCAAGGGGCCGCAGGTACAGGCGAAGAACTGATCCATAGCTGAAGCAAGGGCACCGGGCCGTCCCCGCGAGGGGTACGGCCCGCGCGCCATAGGACAGGGAGCGCTAGCCATGCGAAACGGCACCCGGATGCTATATGCCTCGCTCGGCCTCGTACTGCTGCTGGCAGCCACGCTCGGCGGCTGGCGCTACTGGCGGAGCATCGACGCCGACAACACCAGCGCAGCGGCCGGCGCCTGGGATGGCGAGTATTTCCCCAACGTGCCACTGGTCGACCAGGACGGCCGGAAGGTCCGCTTCTTCGACGACCTGATCGAGGGCAAGGTGGTACTGGTCAACTTCATCTTCACCGGCTGCGGCGACTCCTGCCCACTGGAGACGGCACGCCTGCGCCAGGTACAGAAGCTGCTCGGCGAGCGCGTCGGCCAGGAGGTGTTCTTCTATTCGATCAGCATCGACCCGATCAACGACACGCCGGAAACCCTCAAGCACTACATGCAGAAATTCAACGTGGCGCCGGGCTGGCGGTTCCTCACCGGCAGCATCGACGACGTCAACCTACTGCGCGAGCGACTCGGCCTGATCGCCGCCAACGAAGACCCGGGCAAGCTGAGCGCCCACGCCCTGAGCGTGGTCATCGGCAACCAGAACACCAACCAGTGGATGAAGGTCTCGCCGTTCGAGAACCCCTACATCCTCGCCGACAAGCTGGGCAACAACCTGCAGAACTGGAAGAACGTCAACACCAGCGGCAACGACTACGCCAGCGCCCCGCAGATCCGCCCGCCATCCCCCGGCGAACAGCTGTTCCGCACGCGCTGCAACTCCTGCCACACCCTGGGCCCGGCCGAAGGCGGCCTGGCCGACATGCGCAACCTGGGCCCGGACCTGCTTGGCGTGACCCGCACCCGCGACCGCGCCTGGCTGAAGCGCTGGATCAGGGAGCCGGACCGCATGCTCGCCGAGAAGGACCCGCTGGCCATGCAGCTGTACGCCCGGTACGACAAGGTGGCTATGCCCAACCTGCTGCTGGGCGACGGCGATATCGAGGCGCTGCTGACCTACATGGAAGAGGAAACCCTGCGCCTGCAGCCGCAGGCCAGCCTTGCACCCAGAGCGGAGAAGGTCGGCACGGCCAATTGACCTCGCCCTGGCAGCGGGCCTCCCCGGCAATGGAGCGGCCCGCAAACCGCTCTGCCGCGCCCTTTCGGGCGCGAATGGAGCCGTGCAATTCGCTCAGACCGTTTCGTTCCGAGGGCCTTTTCGCCCCGCTGCGGCAAGGCATAGAAAACGCAGAAACGTCACATTGTTGACGGCATAAAGTGAGCGGCCATTTGCAGCGCCCCTTCCCAGCCGGCGAGCTAGAGCAATTCCCCGCATGCAAACCGCAATTCCATGACATTTTGATAGCACGATGCTATCAAAATGCATTCTTCAATTAACAGAATTTTGACTATGTCAGGTTGCAAAATGCACTGCGCAGATCGAAAGTCAAATCTCTGACACTCGGTAATTATGCCGGCATACCCATGAACACTGCACTTCCTTATAAGAACTACATATATCAATGCCTTGCATGCAGTAACAACGTTCGTCTGCACAAGCCGCCAATGCGCCGGCCCCAGCGGAGGGCTGGGGAATTCGGCGTGGGCGGGTACTGAAGGAGAGGAACCGGATCGAGGCAAACCAGCGTTATTCCAAAAGAAAGGAGGTGTTACGCGGGGGGAATAACAATGGAGATCTCCCATGAAAACGAATCGAGCCGGAAACGGCGGAGCCAGGGCAGACACAGCGAACACATCGACAAGCCATCCAAAAGACCGGAATTCATGGTCGAAGTACCGCAGACCGGGCGCGCTGCTCCTGCTGGGCGTGGCGGCAACCGTCGCGGCGATTCCCGGGGACTACTACGGGCCGCCGCCTCCGGGCGATCCATCGGCCTACACCGATCTACCGAAGGACGCCAAGGCATACCAGTTGCAAGGCGTAGCGCCCGCCAACACGGGAGCGTTCGAAAAGGCCGGCGGCGTAGCGGGCGATCGCACGACCCCGCAGGCGGAAAATGTCCTGCCACCCAAGGCACAACCCTCGTTCAAGATTCCCACCAACGGCAAGCCGAGCCCGCTGTTCGGCGCACAGCCGTTCACCCAGCAACTGCTGCTGTTCGAGGAGTTCGGGCCGGAGCCCTTCGAGCCCAACCCCAATCCCTATCCGGGCGGCTTCCCGGTGCCGAAACCGGGCCCGGCCCCGGAACAGGACCCGATCGTGGCCCGCAGCTCCCCCGCCGCCGCCGAAATCGATGCCTTCCTCGCGCAGTCCGGGCTGTACCCGCTGCCGAGCGAATACTCCAACGACCGCGACATGAACCCGTGGGCCCCGCAGATCAGCGCCTACCTCAAGCGCATGGTGCAGTCCCGCGCCGAAGGCCGCCCGCCGGGACGCGGCTGGGCGCACCAGCGCTACAACGAGTTCTACCCGCAGGGCCAGTTCAAGACAGTGCAGATGGGCGCGCGGGCCAATGGCGGCGTGCGTGACAGTTACCAGCTGCACCATTACCAACTGGGCGAGTTCGGCCCGGGCGGGCTGTATTACGCCAGCTACAGCTTCCAGGGCAGCACCAGGGTTCCGGCCTACAAGATCCTCGGCAGCACCAAAAGCATCGGCGTGCGCTTCCACCCGGACATGCCGCTGCAGAACCACAAGTCGGTGTGGACCTTCGACGGCACCTTCCCGCCGAAACTGCTGATGGTGCGCTACGGCCAGCCGATCGTGATGCGCCACTACAACGCCCTGCCGATCGACCCGGCGGCCAATGCAGGCTTCGGCATCCACACCATCTCCACCCACGAGCACAACGGCCACAGCCCGGCGGAGAGCGACGGCTTCACCAATGCCTTCTTCTTCCCGGGGCAGTACTACGACTATCGCTGGCCGCTGCAACTGGCCGGCTACGACAGCATCAACACCGATGCTTCCGACCCGCGCGCCGCCTTCCCCTGCGAGCCTGGCGAGACGCTGTACGTGAACGACAAGCAGCCCGGCCTCAAGCAGTGCATGAACGGGCGCATCAACATCCGCGGCGACTGGCGCGAAACCATGAGCACCCACTGGTATCACGACCACATGCTCGATTTCACCGCGCAGAACGTCTACAAGGGCAACGCCGCGATGATGAACTACTACAGCGCCATCGACCGCGGCAACGAGGCAGTCGACGACGGCATCAACCTGCGCCTGCCGAGCGGCACGGCGCGTGGCTGGGGTAACCGCGACTACGACGTCAACCTGCTGATGGCGGACAAGGCCTGGGATAAGAACGGCCAGCTGTGGTTCAACCCGTTCAACAACGACGGCTTCCTCGGCGACCAGTTGCTGGTCAACTGGCTGTACAAGCCGTACCTGGACGTACGCGCGCGCAGCTACCGCTTCCGCATCCTCAACGGCTCGGTCTCCCGTTACTGCAAACTGGCCATCGTGCGCGAGGTGCAGGGCAGCGGCGGCGAGTTCAAGGGCGCGAGTTCCAAGGTGTCCTACGAACGGGTGCCGTTCCACATGATCGCCAACGACGGCAACATCATGGAGCACGCCGTCCCCTTCGACGGCAGCATGGACCTCAACGGCAACGGCGACCTCAAGGACAACTTCGGCATCCTGCCGACGCAGGGCATCGCCGAGCGCTTCGACATCATCATCGACTTCGCCAGGCACGGCATCCAGCCGGGCGACCGGATCTACTTCGTCAACCTGATGGAGCATGACACCGGCAAGGGCACCAAGGAGGTAATCCCGCTGGCCGACGTGCTGTCCGGCAAATACAAGCCGGTGATCAAGGACGCCGACAAGCCGGACAAGGCCAAGTGGGACAAGGGCGACCCGGGCGTCGGCATGTTCCTGCAACTGCGCGTGCAGCCCTACGGCGGCCAGGACCTGGCGATGAATCCGGCGGACTATGAGCCGGCCAAACCGGCCATCAAGGGGCAACCGGCCAAGCCGGCGGGCCTGAAGATGATCCCGCTGCCGCTGGACCGCGACAGCCCGGCGGACAAGGCGCTGCTCGCCCAGGCCCGCCACCGCACCTTCATCTTCGGCCGTTCCGATGGCACCGACGAACAGCCGTGGACGATCAAGGTCGATGGCGGCAACGGCTTCCCGATGGACCCGCGGCGCATCTCGGCGGCAATGCAGCTGGCCAGCGGCCCGACCTCGGCGAACGACCCGACGACTCCCGGCACCCTGGAAATCTGGAAGATCGAGAACGGCGGCAACGGCTGGGAACACCCGGTGCACGTACACTTCGAGGAAGGGGTGATCCTCAGCCGCGACGGCAAGAAGCCTCCGGTGTGGGAGCAATGGGCGCGCAAGGACGTGTACCGGATCGGCGGCGATTTCGACAGCAGCGAGAACGTCGAGGTCGCCATCCGCTTCCGCGAATTCGCCGGCACCTACATGGAGCACTGCCACAATACGCAGCATGAGGACACCTCGATGCTGCTGCGCTGGGACGTGGAGTATCCGGGACAGGTGCAGGTGATGCCGACGCCGCTGCCGACCTGGGACGGCGTGACCTACGCGCCGTCCGTGGCCCTGCCGACCTACCGCACGGGCGATGGCAAGGGGCAGAAGGGTGGCAGCAACAGCGGTAGTGGAAGCAGTGGTAGCGGTAGCAGTGGAAGTGGCGGCGGTAGCGGGCGTCGAGGATAACGGCGCGCTATCGAACGGCCGTTCATGAGTTGCCGTGGCGGATGGCAGCATCTGCCGCGGCGACGCGGTTTGCGGCGAAACGTCAACAGACCCCAGGAGCCGTAACGATGGAAAAGGGCAAGCGGTCGATCTACCTGTCTCTTGGCGTTGCGCTCATCCTCCTGCTCGCCGTCGGCGGCTGGCAGCTCTGGCGGAGCACCGACGGCAAGACCCGCGATGCGGAGGGTTCCTGGGGCAGCGAGTATTTCCCCAACGTGCCGCTGGTCGATCAGGACGGCCGGAAGGTCAGGTTCTTCGACGATCTGATCAGGGGCAAGGTGGTGCTGGTCAACTTCATCTTCACCGGCTGCGGCGATTCCTGCCCGCTGGAGACCGCACGCCTGCGCCAGGTGCAGAAGCTGCTCGGCGACCGGGTCGGCACGGAAATCTTCTTCTACTCCATCAGCATCGACCCGATCAGCGACACGCCCGAAGTGCTCAAGCGCTTCGCCGGGAAATTCAACGTCGGACCCGGCTGGCAGTTCCTCACCGGCGACATCGAGCAGATCACCCTGCTGCGCGAACGGCTCGGCCTGCTGATGCCCAACGAAGACCCGGGCAAGCTCAGCGCCCACACCCTGAGCGTGGTCATCGGCAACCAGAACACCAACCAGTGGATGAAGGTCTCGCCGTTCGAGAATCCCTACATCCTCGCCGACAAGCTGGGCAACACCCTGCAGAACTGGAAGCACAGCAACCCCGCCGGCAACGACTACGCCAGCGCCCCGCAGATCCGTCCGCCGTCCGCTGGCGAGCAGCTGTACCGCACGCGCTGCAGCTCCTGCCACACCCTCGGCCCGGTCGACGGCGCCCTCGCCGACATGCGCGGCATCGGCCCGGACCTGCTCGGCGTCACCCGCGCCCGCGACCACGCCTGGCTGAAGCGCTGGATCAAGGAGCCGGACGTCATGCTGGCCGAAAAGGACCCGCTGGCCGTGCAGCTGTACGAGCAGTACAACAGGGTGGAAATGCCCAACCTGCGCCTGAACGACGGCGACATCGAGGCGCTGCTGACCTACATGGAAGAGGAAACCCGGCGCATCCAGCCCCAGGCCAGCGCCGCGCAGTAGGCAAGGTACCCAGGCAAGGCTACAAACCGCCACGCCGTAGCCATCCCCGTTGTCCTGTACACTACGCCTCCCCGGCGAATCGCCACGCGGCACCGGCGCGCCAGGCCCTGCGCCCCGCCACAGCCCATCTACGCTATTCCCATCCCGGGGCGACAATCGCCCCCAGCCCGGACCCTGCCATGCTGAAAGAAACCGAAATCAAACTGCGCGTCAGCCGCGAGACCCTCGCCGCCCTACGCGACCATCCGCTGCTGAAGAAGCGCAACAAGTCCGGCTGGGAACGCCGCGAGCTGTACAACCAGTACTACGACACCGCCGACCGCGACCTGGCCCGCGCCCGGGTCGCGCTGCGCGTGCGCCGCGACGGCGAGCAGTACATCCAGACCCTGAAGACCACCGGCCACAGCGTCGCCGGCCTGTCCGAACGCAACGAGTGGAACTGGAACCAGGACAAGTCGAAGCTCGACCTGAAGAAGCTCGACGACCAGTGCTGGCCCGCCGCGCTGGCCGACCTGGACAAGAAGCAGCTGAAGCCGATCTTCACCACCGATTTCGTCCGCGAGAAGGCCGAGATCGCCTGGGGCCGCGGCAAGGCCAAGGTGGTCGTGGAAGCCGCCCTCGACCTCGGCGCGGTGGTGGCCGGCAAGCAGCAGGAGGAAATCTGCGAACTGGAGCTGGAACTGCGCCAGGGCGAACCGGAAGCCCTGCTGGAACTGGCTGCCGAACTGGCCGCCGACCTGCCGCTGATGCCCTGCGATATCAGCAAGGCCGAGCGCGGCTACCGGCTGTTCGACCCGGCCAGCTACGACGTCTATCCACAAGGCCAGAAGCTGCTGGCGGAAACCCCGCTGGACGGCGCCTTCGCCGCCATCGCCTGGCTGCTGCTGGGCAACAGCCAGCGCCTCGCCGAACAGTACCGCTTCAACGGCCACTGGCGCCTGTTGCAGGAATGGCTGCAGCAATTGATCGACCTGCGCGCCCTCCTCGGCAGCCTCGGCCAGGCCGTGCCGCGCGCCAGCAGCCGCGAACTGCGCGAGCGGCTCGACGCGCTGGTCGCCGACTGGAAACCGCGCGTGGATCAGGGCGAAAGCGACGACGCCACCCGCCAGCAGGCACCGGAAGCCTTCCGCGCGGAACTGGCCGGCACCCGCTGGGGCCAGTTCTCCCTCGCCGCCTCGCGCTGGCTGCTGGGCAAGGCGTGGATCGCCGCGCGCAACGAAAAAGGCAACCGCCAGGGCGCCGCGGCGCTCGGCAAGTGGCTGCAGCGCAGCCTCGCCGAAGAAGCCCAGGCCATGCCGCTGGAACGCGCCCAGCACCAGCCGGAAGTGCTCGGCGACCAGCCGGTGCGCCTGCAGCGCATGCTGGTCTGGCTGCGCCAGGCGCGCCACGTGCTGGACCTGCCGGAAACCGACCGCCTCTACGGCGAGCTGGCCAAGCTGCAGGAAGCCATCGCCCGCCCGCACAGCGAGGAGAATCTGGCCGCCCTCGCCGCCCAGGCACATACTGTGCTGACTCTCAAGCCGTGGAAGGCGCTTTTGAAATAAGCTGCAGGCCGAAGGGTGGAAAACCGCGAAGCGTTTTCCCCCCCTGACCTGGCGGTGGACAAGCAAAGCGCCCGTTCTGCAGCCAGCAGCCAGACCATAGGGAGCCTGAATGCCTTATTCCACCGCCTCACCGGTCAAGGACCGCTGGCTGGACCTCGCCGAAATCCTCCACGAACTGGTCAGCAAGGACCGCATCAGCCAGAACGACGCGGAACAGTGCCTGGCGATCCGTCGCAGCGCGGTGAACAACCAGCAGCATCCCCTGGAATTCCTGGCTGCGCAGCAGGTGGAAGACCGCCAGCGCCCCGGCCGCACTCTCGACATCGACGCCCTGGTGCACTGGCTGGCGGACTACTCCGGGCAGCCCTACCTGCGCATCGACCCGCTGAAGATCGACGTCGCCGCGGTCACTCCGCTGATGTCCTACGCCTTCACCCAGCGCCACAAGATCCTCGCCGTCGAGGTCTCCCCGGACCACGTGACCATCGCCAGCGCGCAGCCCTTCGTGCACAGCTGGGAAAGCAACCTGATCCATGTGCTGAAGCGCCCGATCAAGCGCGTGGTGGCCAACCCGGTGGACATCCAGCGCTTCACCGTGGAGTTCTACCGGCTGGCCAAGTCGGTCAGCGGCGCCAGCAACAACGAGCAGAAGATCAGCGGCGTCGGCAACTTCGAGCAGTTGCTCAACCTCGGCGCCCAGGACCAGGAACCGGATGCCAACGACGCGCACATCGTCACCATCGTCGACTGGCTGTTCCAGTACGCCTTCCAGCAGCGCGCCAGCGATATCCACATCGAGCCGCGCCGCGAGCAGGGCACCGTGCGCTTCCGCATCGACGGCGTGCTGCATAACGTCTACCAGTTCCCGCCGCAGGTGAGCATGGCGGTGGTCAGCCGCCTGAAGTCGCTCGGGCGGATGAACGTGGCGGAGAAACGCAAGCCGCAGGACGGCCGGGTGAAGACCAAGACCCCGGACGGCACCGAGGTGGAACTGCGCCTGTCGACCCTGCCCACGGCATTCGGCGAGAAGATGGTGATGCGGATCTTCGACCCGGAAGTGCTGCTCAAGAGCTTCGACCAGCTCGGCTTCTCGGCGGACGACCTGCGCCGCTGGCAGAGCATGACCAGCCAGCCCAACGGCATCATCCTGGTCACCGGCCCGACCGGCTCGGGCAAGACCACCACCCTCTACACCACGCTCAAGCAGCTGGCGACCCAGGAGGTGAACGTCTGCACCATCGAAGACCCGATCGAGATGATCGAGCCGGCCTTCAACCAGATGCAGGTGCAGCACAACATCGACCTGACCTTCGCCAGCGGCGTGCGCGCCCTGCTGCGGCAGGACCCGGACATCATCATGATCGGCGAGATCCGCGATCTGGAAACCGCCGAGATGGCGATCCAGGCGGCGCTCACCGGCCACCTGGTGCTCTCCACCCTGCACACCAACGACTCGCCGACCGCCATCGCCCGCCTGCTCGAACTCGGCGTGCCGTACTACCTGATCCGTGCCACCGTGCTCGGCGTCATGGCCCAGCGCCTGGTGCGCACCCTCTGCCCGCACTGCAAGGCGCCGATGCAGCTGGACGAAACCGACTGGCAGGAGCTCACCCGCCCGTGGAACGCCCCGCTGCCCACCACCGCGAACAAGGCGGTCGGCTGCTTGGAGTGCCGCGACACCGGCTATCGCGGCCGTGCCGGGGTCTACGAGATAATGCTGCTGAGCGACAGCCTGAAGCAGCTGATCACCCCCGACACCGACCTCATCGCCCTGCGCCGCCAGGCCTACAAGGAAGGCATGCGCAGCCTGCGACTGTCCGGCGCACAGAAGGTCGCCGCCGGGTTGAGTACCATCGAGGAAGTCCTGCGGGTGACGCCGTACAGCGAGCAGAAATAATTGTGCTGCGTGTGCAGGAGCCAGGGGGCGCCCAGCCCTTGCTGGCGATGATTTTTCCGCGCCCGCGAGGCGCGCTACAGGATGTACCTATCCAATCAAGGAGTGTTTCATGGAAGTTGGCAGTGTCGTTCTGGTCTTCGTGATATTCGCCCTGGCGATCGTGCTCATGGGCTTCAAGGCGGTTCCGCAGGGGCACGAATGGACCGTGGAGCGTTTCGGTCGCTACACCAACACCCTCAAGCCCGGGCTGAACATCATCGTTCCGGTGATGGACCGCATCGGCCAGAAGATCAACATGATGGAGCGCGTGCTGGACATCCCGCCGCAGGAGGCGATCAGCGCCGACAACGCCATCGTGCAGATCGACGCGGTGTGCTTCTACCAGGTGGTCGATGCGGCGCGCGCAGCCTATGAGGTGAGCGGACTGGAAAACGCCATCCGCAACCTGGTGATGACCAACATCCGTACCGTGCTCGGCTCGATGGAGCTGGACCACATGCTCAGCCAGCGCGATGCGATCAACGAGCGCCTGCTGCGCACCGTGGACGAGGCGACCGCGCCCTGGGGCCTGAAGGTCACCCGCATCGAGATCAAGGACATCAGCCCGCCGGCCGACCTGGTCGAAGCGATGGCCAGCCAGATGAAGGCCGAGCGCCTCAAGCGCGCGCAGATTCTCGAAGCCGAAGGCAAGCGCGCGGCGGAAATCCTCACTGCCGAAGGCGAGAAGCAGGCGCAGATCCTCAAGGCCGAGGGCCTGCGCCAATCCGCCTTCCTCGAATCCGAGGCCCGCGAACGCCAGGCCGAGGCCGAAGCCCGTGCGACCCAGGTGGTATCCGAGGCCATCGCCAGCGGCAACGTGCAGGCGGTGAATTACTTCGTCGCGCAGAAATACATCGATGCTCTCGGGCGCCTGGCCAGTTCGAACAACAGCAAGATCGTGCTGATGCCGCTGGAGGCGAGCCAGGTGATCGGCGCAGTCGGCGGTATCGGCGAAATCGTCAAGGCCACGTTCGGCGAGACCGCCATCGGCAACAAGGCGCGGGGCTGAGGACGCTATGTGGGATTACCTGCAGCACCTGACCTATTGGGACTGGCTGGCCTTCGGCACCGCGCTGCTGGTACTGGAAATCTTCGGTGCCGGGGGCTACCTGCTGTGGATCGGCATAGCAGCCCTGGCGGTCGCCGCGACCTGCTTCGTCGTGCCGGTGCCCTGGGAGCTGCAATACCTGCTGTTCGGCGTGCTGGCGATCCTCACCGCGGTGTTCTGGTGGCGCTATCAGCGTGCTGCGGGGCGCGAGCCACAAGGCCCGGGTCTGAACCGCCGCGGCAGCGAACTGATCGGCCGACAGTTCGCCCTGCATGACGCCATCGTCGGCGGGCGCGGCAAGATCCGCGTCGCGGACTCGCTCTGGCTGGTCAGCGGTCCCGATCTGCCGGCCGGAACCCTGGTGCGGGTCAGCGGGCAGGATGGCGCGCTGCTGCTCGTCGAGAAGGCCTGACGCTCAGGCGTTGCGCTGCGCTTCCTCGCGCATCAGCCGGGTCAGCAGGCGGTCCAGCGAATTGGCGAACGCCTGCTTGTCCTTGTCGCCATAGGGCGCCTGGCCGCCGCCCATCTGGCCCTGGTCGCGCAGGTCGGTGAGCAGGTTGCGCAGCGCCAGGCGCTCGCCCATGTTCTTCGCATCGAACTCGCGGCCGCGCGGGTCCAGCGCATCGATGCCCTTCTTCACCAGGCGGTCGGCCAGCGGCACGTCGCTGCAGATCACCAGGTCGCCGGGCTCGGCCTGCTCGACCAGATAGTCGTCGGCCGCGTCCATCCCGCTCTCCACCACGATCAGCCGCACGCAGGCGAAAGGCGGCTTGACCTGCGGCTGCCCCGCGACCATCAGCACCTCCAGCTTGCGCTTGAGGGCGAACTTGGCGACCAGTTCCTTCGCCGCACGCGGACAGGCGTCGGCATCGATCCAGATACGCATGAAAAAGCATTCCTCGAAAAGCACGACGGCCAGTATCGCACTGGCCGTCGTGAACTGCTCATGAACACTGGCGCCGTCAGGATGCCGTGCCGGCCTCCACGCGGCGGCGTTCGGCGATCCGGCTGCGGCCGTAGAGGACCGCGATCGCCAGCAGGGCCGCCGCCTGCGCCGACAGCGAATAGGCGTCGGCCTTGATGCCGAGCCAGTCGAAGTCGAAGAACGGCACCGGGCGCGTACCGATCACGCCGGCTTCCTGCAGCGCCACCACGCCGTGGCCGGCGAACACCACCGACAGCGCGCAGAGCAGTGCGGCGTTGATGCTGAAGAACAGTCCCAGCGGCAGCTTCACCGAGCCGCGCAGGATCACCCATGCCAGACCGATCAGCAGCACCACCGCGCTGGCCGCGCCGGCGATCACCGCACTGTGGCCAGCCGGGCCGGCCTGCAGCCAGAGGGTTTCGTAGAACAGGATGACTTCGAACAGCTCGCGGTACACCGAGAAGAACGCCAGCACGGCGAAGCCGAAACGTCCGCCGCCGCCGACCAGGCTGCTGCGGATGTAGTCCTGCCAGGCCGCGGCATGGCGGCGGTCGTGCATCCATACGCCGAGCCAGAGCACCATCACGCAGGCGAACAGCGAGGTGAAGCCCTCCATCAGCTCGCGCTGGGCGCCGCCGATGTCGATCACGTAGGCCGCCAGCGCCCAGGTGGCGAAGCCGGCGACGAAGGCCAGGCCCCAGCCGACGTGTACGCCGCGCACTGCGCTTTCCTGGCCGGTCTTGCGCAGGAAGGCGAGGATCGCGGCGAGCACCAGGATCGCCTCCACGCCTTCGCGCAGCAGGATCAGCAGCGCCGAGAAGAAGCTGATGGATTCGCTCAGCGCGTCGCCGCTCAGCGCCTTGGCCGCGTCCGCCAGTTTCGCCTTGGCCAGCTCCAGTTGCTGCGCCGCCTGCGCTTCCGGCAGGCCATCGCGCAGTGCCTGGCGGTAGGCCATAAGCTGCTTCTCGGTGGACTTGCGCAGGTCGGCATCGACGTTGTCGAGGGAGCTTTCCACCAGCTCGAAGCCTTCCAGGTAGGCTGCCACGGACAGGTCGTAGGCCTGGTCGTGGTCGCCCGAACGGTAGACGGCGAAGCTCTTGTCCAGGGTCGCGGCGGTGTAGTCGATCAGTTGCGCCGGACCGCGTTGCTCCAGCGGCGGATGGGCACGCAGGGCGCGGAAGCTTTCGGCCGCGGCGTCACCATCGCGCTCGGCGACTTCCGCCGGCGTCTGGGTCGATAGCGTGGCCAGCGGGTAGGTATGCGCCGTGTCGGCCTTGGCCTCGCCGACGCTCAGGCTGGCGATGTAGGCGGCCATGTCCCAGCGCTGACGCTCGTCGAGCTGGTCGGCGAAGGCCGGCATGTCGGTGCCGGAAACGCCCAGCATGACCACGTTGCGCAGGTCGTAGAGGCTCAACTGATCGAGGCGCGCGCGGTCGGTGAGATTGGCCGGCGGCGGCTCCAGGCCGATGCCGGCCGGGCCGTCGCCCTTGCCGGCGTCGCCGTGGCAGATCGCGCACTGCTGCGCGAAGATCGGCGCGGCGCGGGTCGGGTCGGGAGTGATCGAGGGCGTCTGCACCACCTGGTAGACGTCGGCGATGCGGGCCTCCAGATGGCGGGCCTGATGGGCGACCGCTTTCCCGGGCTGGCGCTGCTCGATGGCCTGGCGCAGCTCGGCGCCGGATTTCTCCAGTTCGGCGCGTTCGGCACGGGCCGGCAGGGCAAGGATCAGTGCCTGCAGGTTGCCGGCGAATTCCAGTTGTTCCTTGTACTCGGCCGGATCGACTACCCGGCCGTCCGCCACGGTCGACGGGTAGTCGGCAGCGAGATAGCTGAGCAGGTGCAGGGTTTGGGAGGGGTCGACAACCGTGTCGGCAAGAGCTCCGAGGCTGAAAATACCGACAAGGGGCAACAGCCAGACGAGAAGTTTGGAGGGGCGCATAGCGGAAGGAAAATGAGAATGGAAGAGATTCAATTGTCACCCCGTATTTCAGGGGATGCAAGGCAAAGCTCACCACGGGCTCCCGTCAGAACGGCTGGAAGGCCCGTGGCAGAAGGATTTCAGGCCGGCGCGCGACGTACCGTGGCGAGCAGCGCCGCCGCGCCGACGAACAGCGCCGCGAAGGTGCGGTTCATCACCCGCTGCTGGCGCGGCGAGCGCAGCAGGCGCAGGACGCGGGCTGCAAGGCCGGTGTAGCCGGCCATGACGATCAGGTCGACGGTGATCATGGTCGCGCCCATGATCAGGTACTGCATCGCCAGCGGCTGGTGCGGATCGACGAACTGCGGCAGCACCGCAAGCATGAACACCACGGCCTTGGGGTTGCTGGCGTTGACCAGGAAGCCGCGCAGCACCAGCGTCAGCGGCCGCCCGAGGGAGCGCGGCGCGTCTTCGGTCTGCATCACCTGCGGCGGCGACGTCCACTGCTTCCACGCCAGGTAGACCAGATAGGCTACGCCGAACCACTTGATCAGGCTGAAGGCCAGCGCCGACGTAGCGAGCAACGCACCGACCCCGGCGGCCACCACGGCGATCTGCAGCGCCAGGCCAATCTGCAGCCCCAGCGCGTTCCAGTAGCCACGGGCGAAACCGTATTGCAGGCCGCAGGACATCGAGGCGATGGCCCCGGCGCCGGGGGAAAGACTGATCACCCAGCAGGCGATGAAGAAGGCGAACCAGGTACTGGCGAGCATGGGAACCTCGGCGGCGCAATATTCTGTTACGAGAAGCGGCCAGTGTGCCCTACTCCCGCCGCCAAGCCCAGCACCGCTCCGCGTAGGTTGGGCTGAAGCCGTAGGGCGGGTGCAACCCGCCATGATTCCCGTGGATTGGCGGGTTGCACCCGCCCTACCTGTTGACTCCTGAAATGAAAAAGCCCGGCGCGATGGCCGGGCTTCTTCGTCAGCAACAGCGGATCACTCCGGAATATCCTTGCGCAGCTTGACCGGCTCCGCTCCACGCTTCTTCGCCAGCGCGCCGCGCAGGCGGATGTTCAGCGCCTCGACGGCCAGCGAGAAGGCCATGGCGAAGTAGACGTAGCCCTTCGGCACATGCACCTCGAACGCCTCGGCCACCAGCACGGTGCCGACCACGATGAGGAACGACAGGGCGAGCATCTTCAGCGACGGGTGCTTGTCGATGAAGTCGCTGATGGTGCCGGCGGCGAGCATCATCACGCCGACCGAGATGACGATCGCGGCGACCATCACCGGCACGTTCTGCACCAGGCCGACGGCGGTGATCACCGAGTCCAGCGAGAAGATGATGTCGATGATCGCGATCTGCACGATCACGCCCATGAAGCCGCGGGCCTTCCCGGACTGCTCGCCACCGCCCTCGGCGCCTTCCAGGCTGTGGTAGATCTCCATGGTGCTCTTGAACAGCAGGAACAGGCCGCCGAAGAACAGGATCAGGTCGCGTCCGGAAATGCCCTGATCGAACAGATGGAACAGGTCGGCGGTCAGGCGCATCACCCAGGTGATCGACAGCAACAGCAGGATGCGCGTACCCATCGCCAGCGCCAGGCCGAAGAAGCGCGCCTTCGGCTGCTGCGCGACAGGCAGGCGGGAAACCAGGATCGAGATGAAGATGATGTTGTCGATGCCGAGGACGATCTCCAGGGCAGTCAGGGTAAGAAAGGCAACCCAGATTTCAGGGCTCGTGAGCCATTCCATAGTTTTCGTTTTCCGTCAGGAGATAGTGGGTAGGTTCGGCCCTCGCCAACGGCGAACGGCCTTCTGGAAGAACAGGCTGTTGGGCACCTGGAGCAGGGCTCCGGTGCTGCCCTCCCCGTTGACTTCCTCGAGCGTGGTGTAAAGCAGGTTGATCGCCACCACCCGGCCCTTCGCGCCCGGCTTGTCGGCCGACTCGATGACCTCGACCAGATCGCCCAGGCGGAACGGCCCGACGGTGAAGATCAGCAACGCGCAGAACAGGTTGGACAGCACGCTCCAGATGGCGAAGAACGCCACCGCCGCGACCGCCGCGAAACCGGTGATCGCCGACCACAGCACCGTGGCGGAAACGCCGAGGCGCTCCAGCACCATCAGCAGCGCCGAGCCCATGATCAGCCAGCGCATGCCGCCGCGCAGCGGCAGCAGCAGCTCCGGCGGCAGCGGATAGCGTTCCGCCAGGCGCGTGATGCCGCGCGCCAACAGGCGCTGCAGGGCCCAGGCGATCAGCAGGATGAGCAGTATCTGCAGACCATGCAGCAGCGGCTCCCGCCACTCCGCCAGCAGGGCGATCTCTTCCATCATTCGCTGGCCTCCAGTTCCCGTTGCAGCGCTTCGAGGGTTTCCAGGGCGAGCAGCCAGGCCTCTTCCAGTTCGCTTTCGCGAGCCTTGAGACTGGCCTGCCGGGCCAGCAGGTCGCGCAGTTCGTCCTTGCGCGCGGCCTCGTACAGGTCGCTGTCACCGAGGCGCTGTTCGACGCTGGCAAGCTGCTCATGCAACTTGCCGAGCTCCTTCTCCAGCTTGTCCGCCTCGCGCTTGTGCGGCGCCAGTTGCTGGCGCAGGGCGGCGGCGGCCTGGCGCTGGGCGCGCTTGTCGGTCTTCTCGGCGCCCGATGCGGATTCGGCGACCGGCGCCTGGCGCGCGCGGAAGTCCACCAGCCAGCGGGCATAGTCGTCGAGGTCGCCGTCGAAGTTCTGCACGCGACCGTCGGCCACCAGCAGGAATTCGTCGGTGGTGCTCTTCAGCAGGTGACGATCGTGGGATACCACCACCACGGCGCCGGAGAAATCCTGCAGGGCCATGGTCAGCGCCAGGCGCATTTCCAGGTCGAGGTGGTTGGTCGGTTCGTCGAGCAGCAGCAGGTTGGGCTTCTGCCAGGCGATCAGCGCCAGCGCCAGACGCGCCTTCTCGCCACCGGAGAAGTTCAGCACCGGCTCGTCGCAGCGGTCGCCGCGGAAATCGAAGCCGCCGAGGAAATCGCGCAGGGTCTGCTCGCGCTCGCCCGGCGCAATGCGCTGCAGGTGCAGCAGCGGGCTGGCCTTGGCATCCAGCGAATCGAGCTGGTGCTGGGCGAAGTAGCCGATGGCGAGGTTCTCGCCGCGCGCCAGATGCCCGGAGAGCAGCGAAAGATCACCAGAGAGGGTCTTGATCAGGGTCGACTTGCCGGCGCCGTTGGGGCCGAGCAGGCCGATCCGCGCGCCGGGCACCAGTTGCAGCTTGACCTTCTCCAGCACGGTCTTGTCGCCGTAGCCGAGCCGCGCCTCGGACATGTCGAGCAGCGGGCTGGAGATCTTGTCCGCCTCGCGGAAGCCGAAGTCGAACGGCGAATCCACATGCGCCGGTGCCAGCTCCTCCAGACGCTCCAGCGCCTTGATGCGGCTCTGCGCCTGGCGTGCCTTGGTCGCCTGGGCCTTGAAGCGGGCGATGAATTTCTCCATGTGCGCGCGCTGGGCCTGCTGTTTCTCGTAGGCCTGCTGCTGCTGCGCCAGCCGCTCGGCACGGGTGCGTTCGAAGGCCGAGTAGCCGCCGCGATAGAGCGTCAGCTTGCGCTGATCCAGATGCGCGATGTTGTCGACCACCGAGTCGAGGAAGTCGCGGTCGTGGGAGATCAGCAGCAGCGTGCCGGGGTAGCCCTTCAGCCACTCTTCCAGCCAGAGGATCGCATCGAGATCGAGGTGGTTGGTCGGCTCGTCGAGCAGCAGCAGTTCGGACGGGCACATCAGCGCCTGGGCAAGGTTGAGGCGCATCCGCCAGCCGCCGGAAAAGTCGCCGACGCGACGCTCCATTTGCTCCGGCGCAAAGCCGAGACCGGCCAGCAGCTTGCGTGCACGGGAGTCGGCGGTGTAGCCGTCGGCGTTGTCCAGTTCGCTGTGCAGGCGCGCCAGGGCGGTGCCGTCGTGGGCATGCTCGGCGGCGGCCAGCGCGGTCTGGATTTCGCGCAGACGGACGTCGCCGTCCAGCACGTAGTCCACCGCCAGCCGGTCGAGGGTATCCACTTCCTGGCGCATGTGCGCGATGCGCCAGTCGGCCGGCAACTGGCAGTCGCCGGCATCCTGGCCGAGCTGCCCGCGCAGAAGGGCGAACAGGCTGGATTTGCCGGCGCCATTGGCACCGATCAGGCCGACCTTCTGGCCGGCGTGCAGGGTCAGTTCGGCACCTTCCAGCAAACGCTGGGGGCCACGCTGTAGCGTAAGATTCTGTAGTCGGATCATGGCGGCGAAGTTTATCAGCTTCGTCCGACAGCCGCGTGGGAGTAGATATGACGACTGATGTCTGGAGTTACGCCCTGGCGCTGTACGCCAGGACCGGTGTCGAGGAAGCCTGTCTCGACCTGCAGGACGCGGGTGCCGATGTCTGCCTGTTGCTGACCGGAGCGTGGCTCGGTGAACTCGGGATCGCCTACAGCGATGCGCGGCTTGCGGAACTCGAAGCAGTGGCGGGGCCGTGGCAGCGGGAAGTCATCGCCCCGCTACGCCAGCTCCGCCGTGGCTGGCGCCTGCAGGCACAGCACGACGAACAGTTGGCGGGGTTGCGTGAACAGCTGAAGCGGCTCGAACTGGAAGCCGAGAAGATGGCCCTGTCGCGCCTGGAAGACATCGCGCTCGAATGGCAGAAGGGCGTGGCCAGCGATCTTTCACCCTGGCTGGAAGGCTGCGCCGGAGAGGCCGGCCGGCAACGCCGCGCTGCGCTCGATGAGCTGCGCAGTGCGGCGAGCCAGGGCGCCTGACCTCAGGAGGCGCTGGAGGTAGTGCCGGTAGTGCTGCTGGACGGAGTGACCGCCGTGGTAACCGCTGCAGCGCTGCTGCTCGACGGCGCCGGAGCCGACGGAGCCGAGCTGCTCACGCTGGCCGCTGCGGGGGTCGAGGAGGCAGCAGGGGCGGCCGGCTTGGCGGCTGCCGGTTTTGCGGCCGGTTTTGCCGCAGGCTTCTTCGCTGCAGGTTTCGCGGCAGGCTTGGCTGCAGCGGGTTTGGCTGCGGGCTTCGCAGTTGCAGGCTTGGCGGCAGGTTTGGCTGCCGGTTTCGCTGCTGCGGGCTTGGCGGCTGCTTTCGCGGCAGGCTTCGCGGCCGGTTTGGCCGCTGCCTTGGCTGCCGGCTTCGCTGCCGCAGTTTTCGCCGCGGGCTTGGCAGCAGGCTTGGCGGCTGCCGTCCTGGCCGGCGCCTTGGCTGCTGCCGGCTTCGCTGCCGCGGGTTTGGCGGCGGCCTTGGCGGCAGGCTTGGCCGCAGTCTTCGCAGCCGGTTTGGCGGCTGCTTTCGCTGCAGGCTTCGCGGCCGGTTTGGCAGCAGGCTTGCTGGCGGCTACCTTGGCGGCGGGTTTCGCAGCCGGTTTTGCTGCGGCCTTCGCTGCCGGCTTCGCCGCAGGCTTGGCGGCCGCTTTCGCAGCGGGTTTGGGTTTGGCCGCTTCCTTCGCAGCGGCGGCCTTGCGCGAATCCAGCGTCTTGCCGACGCTCTCTTTCACCTTGGCCACGCCCTGCGCCAGCTTGAGGCTTTCCTGCACGTCGCGCTTGAGGTTGGCGATATAGGTGCGGGTTTCGCTCTGACGGGTCTTCAGGGTTTCGAGCGCATCTTCCAGCTCACCAATGCTGGCCTTCGCCTTGGCCTGCGCCTTGGCCTTGCCGGCCTGCACCGCGTCCTGCAATTTGGTGCGGGACTTGTGCAGTCTGTCCTGGGCCTTTACGCGCTGCTTCTCGAGTTTGGCGAGAAGTTTTTCGGAATCGACCAGCGCCTGTTTGCAGGCACTCTCGAGATGTACAACAAGGCTTTGGGACAGTTGATGCAGCAGATGCAAAGGAGTGGTGACGGATTTCTTGTTAGCCGACATGACGTGCCTCCGAGCGGACGTGATTGGGCCCATACTAGACCCACGTTTGCACTCGCGCCAACGCGCACATCAAGCTGTAACCCGCGTCAGGCATAATCCTCAGCCATTTTCCACTTCGCTTTCGGAAACTTCCGGCGGATGCATCGCAATCGGAGGGTCCGGCAAGTGTCCGCAAAGGCAGTCGGAAGGCAGCTTTTCGCGAGTACGAGAACGGCGCGATCACTCATCCAACCGCGCCATCGAAGGCGTCGCCAACAGTACGTCAGGCAGTGGTCGCGCCGTGCTGATGCGCGTTGTGCAGCACTTCGATCAGGCAGTCTTCCAGCTCGAAGCGTTCGTGCAGTTGCTGGCGCAATGTCTTCAACTCGCTGTTCAGGCACTGGCCTTCGCGGCAGTCGCCGTTGTCGCAACGATCATTGAAGTCCAGCGCGGCGGCGGTGATCGCTTCCAGACGCGGGTAGATCTGCTTGGCCAGGTCCAGGCCGCGCTTGTCGCCGAAAGCCTGCGCTTCGCTTGTCAGCTGTTCGTAGACTTCGAAGTGACCTGCCGACACGTAGTCGAGCAGTAATTGACAGAAGTTCTGCAGCGACTCGGCATTGATCGCCGGGGCCTGAGCCTTCTCCAGGGAGTCGAACGACCGGACCAGTTCGTGGCGATCCCGCAACCAGCGATCGATCAACTGGTGCACACCTCCCCAACGTTCCTGGGCATTTCGGCAGCTCTCGAGCATTTTGTCCTCTCTTCCCTATAAGCCGTCCCGGAATGACCGCCCCCGGGACTTTATTGTTGGACTGTCGCCCCGCAAACGCGCTCTCGCCGTGGCGGCTTTCCGGCAGAGCGGAAACCCAGAGTATGCCCGTGGGGTGCCCCCTTCAAGACACCCCGGGAGAAAAATTCATACGAGCGTTTAATCGGCAGACCGCAGCGACGCTGGGCTGCGTCGCACAGGGAAACGCGTCGAAATCAGCCGCGACGGAACAGCTGGTAAAGGGCGAACAGGGCGAACGCAACGAAGGCCAGCAGACTCCACTCCGGGATGCTCAGGCTGAGCAGCGTCCAGGTCACCTCGGCGCAATCGGCCGAGCCGTGGAAGATCTGCCGCAGGGTTTCGGCGAACGGCATGGTCTCCAGCATGTAGTCGAGCGGCGGCAGGCAGGACGGCAACTGGTCGTGCGGCAGCGTCTGCAGCCACACCTGGCGGGCAGCGGTGAACGCACCACCGAGCGAACTGAGCAGGACCAGTCCCGCGTAGATGCGCCGCCCCGCCGGCTGCGGTCCGTGGATCGCGGCGAGCAGGGAGAACACGCCGGCGAGAGCGAAGAAGATGCGCTGCACGATGCACAGCGGGCACGGCTCCAGGCCGATCGCATACTGCAGGTAGTAGCCGGTGCCGAGCATGGCGGCGCAGGCGAGAAAGGCGAGGAAGAAAAGGGAACGAGGGCTGGCCAGGTTCATGGCGGCTCCGCAGCAGGGAAAGGATGTGCAGCAAGGGCGCTACGGTAGAGGAAAGCGCGCGGACGTTTCAAGGCAGCGATCTAGACTGAAGCGCGCACCCATCCGGAGGTTTCGACCATGCATCGCTTCATCATCGCACTGCTGTCCGCTTTTGCCAGCACGGCACATGGCGCCGTTCCGCTGGAGAACATCAGGCTGCCGGATGGCTTCCGCATCGAGGTCTTCAGCAACCAGGTGCCGAACGCACGGGGCATGGCCTGGGGCGCGCGGGGCACATTGTTCGTTGGCAGCAAGTCGGGAGAGGTGTATGCGCTGTCGGCCGATGGCAGCCGCGTGCGAGTGATCGCCGATGACCTGCAGATGCCGGTCGGCGTCGCCTTCCGCGACGGCGATCTGTATGTGTCGGCGATCAGCAGGATCGTCGTCCTGCGCGACATCGAGTCGCATCTGGACGAGCCGCCGAAACCCGAAAGACTGCCGGCGGAGTTCCCCCGGGAAACCCACCATGGCTGGAAGTTCATCGCCTTCGGTCCGGACGGCAAGCTCTATGTGCCGGTCGGCGCGCCGTGCAACATCTGCCGCCCCGAACGCGACAACTACGCCAATCTGCAGCGCATGAACGTCGATGGCAGCGGCCGCGAGGTGGTGGCCTATGGCGTGCGCAACACGGTCGGCTTCACCTGGCATCCGCAGACGCAGGAACTCTGGTTCACCGACAACGGCCGCGACATGCTCGGCGACAACCTGCCCGACGACGAACTGAACCGGGTAACACGCATCGGCGAGGACTTCGGCTATCCGGACTGCCACGCAGGAGACGTTGCCGATCCGGAATTCGCCGCGAAACCCTGCTCCGCCTTCACCCCACCGGTGGCCAAGCTCGGCCCACATGTCGCCGCTCTCGGCGTGCGCTTCTACACTGGCGAGCAGTTCCCGGCCGAATACCGCAACAACCTGTTCATCGCCGAGCATGGCTCATGGAATCGCAGCGAGAAGATCGGCTACCGCGTCGCGCGCATCGAGCTCAACGACGACGGTTCGCTGAAGCGCCAGAGCGTGTTCGCCGAAGGCTGGCTGGACAGCAACGGCAAGGTCAGCGGCCGCCCGGCCGACGTACTGGTCGCACCGGACGGCTCGCTGCTGGTGAGCGACGACCGCGCCGGTGCGATCTACCGGATCAGCTACACCGGCAAGTGAACTACCGTGGGTTGGCGCTGAACGCAGTGAAGCCCAACATCAGCCAAGCCGTTGCTCCGTTGGGCTTCGCAAGCTCAGCGCCAACCTACGTGGCCGATACCTTCTCCGGCACCCTCGGCAGCGTGGCAACCGGTGCGGCGATCAGCCCCAGTCCTTCCTGGAACAACTGGTTGCTGCGCTCAACCTCGCCCAGGTGCGCCAGCAGGCGCGCCAGTTCCGCGCAGGTTTCCGCGCTGCGCTGGCTGCGCAGGCTGGCCTCCAGGTATTCCCGCGCCTTGCCCCACAGCTTGTTGTGCCGGCTCAGGCGGCCGAGGGCGAGCAGCAGTTGCGCATCGTCGGGACGCGCCTTCAGCCAGGCCTCGGCGGTCTGCAACTGGTGCGCCGGATCGCGTCCGCGCGCCTGGCCGTACAGGTGCACCAGGCCGGCGTCGTATTCCTGCTTGAGCGCCTGGCGCAGGACTTCCTCGGCCTCTTCCGGAGCGCCCAGACGCAGCAGTTGCTGCGCATAGGTCGCCACCAGCAACGGCTTGCCACGCAGGTTGGACGGCACGTTCTGCCAGCGCTGGGTCAGCGGCTGCAGGGTGCTCTCGCCCTGCCCCAGCCCCTGCTCGCCGGCCTCTTCCAGAGAGGCCGCCCACACGCGGCGTTCGAGATCGCTCAGCTCGGTATTCTTCAGCGCCCGCTCCTTGCGCAACTCCGGCAACAGCACGCACAGCGCCGGCCAGTCGCGCAGGCTCACGTACAGTTGCTGGAGCAGACGCAGGACGGTCGGATGCTTCGGATGCTGCTCGTGCAACTGGTTCAGCACCTCCCGCGCCTGGGTGAATTCGCCGCGGTTGATCTGCAGTTGCGCACGGGTCAGGCCGACCGCTACTTCGGCGCCCGGCTCGCGCTGCAGCGCACGCGCAAGCAACTCGTCGCACTCCTCCGTACGGCCGAGTTCGTTGGCCGCGCGGGCAGCGCCCAGGTAATGCGCCAGCGGACGGTCGCTCAGCTCGGCGGCGCGGCGCAGGTGTCGCAGCGCCTGCGCCCAGTGGCCTTCGGCGAAATCGCGCTGGCCTTGTTCCTCGGCCATCTGCGCGCGGCGGCGGCGGTTGAAGCGCGACCAGGGGTTGACCACCCGCCCGGACACGCCGAGCAGCCGCAGCACCAGGCGCACCACCAGATAGGCCAGCCAGAGCAGCGCCAGCAGGGCAAGGAAGGTCCACAGGCTGGATTCGTAACGGAAGCTCTTGTAGGCGATCAGCACGTAGCCGGCCTGCTCGGCGATGGCCAGGCCGACCAGTGTCGCCGTCAGGACGATCGCCAGGATCAGCAGGTAGACCCGGCTCATGGATGGCTCTCCGTTTCCGTTGCGGCGGGCGCAGCCGGCTGTTCCTGCGGCTGCAGTTGTTCCTGCTGCGCGGCGGCGGAATCGCGCCGGGCCAGGTAGGCCTGCAGGGCGCTCAGCGCCGGACCGAGGTCAGGCGTCTGCACGCTGACCGGCTGGGTCGCCAGTTCGTCGAGACGCATGGCCAGCGCACGGCTGTCGGCCAGTTCGACGTTGAAGAAGTCGCCGACGATCTGCCGGGCCTGTTTCAGCGCACCCTGGTAGACCTCCTGCTTGCCGTTCAGCGCGGCCCATTGCGCCTGCTCCAGGGACAGACTGACAGCCAGGCGGACGCGGGTCAGTTGCTGGCCGGAAAGCAGCGGACGGATGTCCTGCCCGGCATTGAAATCGATGCGCACGAAGCGGGAGATCCGCTCCCACCATTGGTCCCAGGTACTGCTGCCATCGCCCCAGGCGACGTTCGATGCCTGGCCGCCCTCCTCGGATTTGAACGCCGGGCTGAGCGGTTGCAGTTGCGCGGCCTGCTCGCGCAGCGCGGCGATCTGCAGGAACAGCCCGGTGCGGTCGGGGCGCGGCAGGCTGCGCAGCGCCTCCAGGCTCTTGGTCAATGCGGCGCGGGCGGCGAAGGCGCCCGGATCGTTCTGCAGGCGCAGGATGTCGTCCGCGCCCTGCACCAGTTCGGTGGCGCTGTCGATATCCTGCAGGGCGGACAGACGCAGCGCGGCCAGGCGCAGCAGATGTTCGGCCTCGGCCAACCGCCACTGCTGACGACCCTGGCCGAGTACCTGCTTGATCTGCTGGGCGAGGTGCTGCTGATCGCCCTGCAGTTCCACCACCAGACGGCGACGGGTTTCCAGCTCATCGGCGGACGGCAACGCATCGATCCGCGCCGACAGCGCCTGCTCGCGCTGCAGCAGGCTCTGGGCCTGGCCGCGGGCCTCGTCCAACTGGCTCGTGCGCTGCTGGTCGCGCGCCTGCAGTTGCTGGACCTGCCAGATTCCCCAGCCACCTGCCGCCAGGCCGGCGGCGCCGACCAGCAGGGCCAGCAGCGCCAGGGCGCCGGCAGCCTTGCCGGGACGCGGTGGAGCAGGAGGTGCGGGTGTGGGTTCGGGGGTGTCTTGGGGAATCACTGCTTCGCTCACAGATCCGTCCTTCGCTCAGTAATTGTTCTCGGCAGCCTCTCGCAACGCCGCCAGCAACGCCGCGGCGTTCGCGCCGCGACAGTCGATCACCCTTTGCGCGCCGGCTTCCCGCGCCTGCCCGGCAACCCGCGGGCTGGGCACGAACAGCGGCAACTCCGCCACCTGCGGCCAGTCCTCCGCCGCCAGTTGGCGCAGATGTTCGAAGCCCTGCCCGCTGCTGATGGCCAGGGCGTTCAGGTCTTCCGCGCGGATTCGCCGCAGCAGTTCGCCGGCTGGGTAGCCCGGCAACTGTCGGCGATAAAGTTCCAGATAGTCCACTGCCACGCCCTGCTCGCGTAGACGCTCGGCCAGCAACTCCCGTCCGCCCTCGCCGCGCATGATCAGCACGCGCGGATTGTGGACCTGCAGGGCCTGGGCGAGTTCGGGCAATTCCAGCAATGCCTCGCTGTCATCGCCCTGGGCCGGGCAATGCACGTTCAATCCGTAATCCTGGAGGATAGCCGCCGTGGCGCCGCCGACGGTGAACCAGGTCTGCTGCAGCGGCGGTTGCGGCCAGTAGCGGTCGAGCCGGTCCAGGCCGAGGCGGGCGGCGGGCTTGCTGACCACGATGACCGCGCAGTAGCGATCGAGATCGAGCATCAGGCTGCGCTGGGCGGGGGTTTCGTCCAGCGCTTCGATCGCCAGCAGCGGCAGGCTGGCGCTATGGATGCCCTGCTCGGACAGGGTCGCCGCCAGCGCCTCGCACTCTTCCTGTGGACGCGTCAGCAGCAGCCGCCATTGCCTCACGGCTGTTCGGCCTCGCCATAGACCGCGGCGAGAATGTCCTGCGCGCCCTGGGCCAGCAGATCCTCGGCGACCCGCACGCCCAGCGCCTCTGCCTCGGCGAGCGGGGCGCGGGCTTCGGCGCGCAGCAGCAGCGAACCATCCGGCTGGCCAACCAGTCCGCGCAGCCACAGTTGTTCGCCTTCGCGTACGGCGTAGCAGGCGATCGGCACCTGGCAGCCGCCGTTCAGGCGCTTGTTCAGCGCGCGCTCGGCGGTCACCCGCAGGGCGGTTTCGCCGTGGTGCAGCGGCGCCAGCAGGGCATGGATTTCCGTGTCGGCGCTGCGGCATTCGATGCCGACTGCACCCTGCCCGCCCGCCGGCAGGCTGGCCTCGACGCTGATCGAGGAGCGGATGCGCGCTTCGAAACCGAGGCGGATCAGCCCGGCGGCGGCGAGGATGATGGCGTCGTAATCGCCGGCATCCAGCTTGGCCAGGCGGGTGTTGACGTTACCGCGCAGGAAGCGGATCTGCAGGTCCGGCCGGCTGGCCAGCAGCTGCGCCTGACGACGCAGGCTGGAGGTGCCGACCACGCTGCCCGCCGGCAGCTCGTCGAGGCTGGCGTATGTGTTGGAGACGAAGGCATCGCGCGGGTCTTCGCGCTCGCAGATGCAGTACAGGCCGAGCCCTTCCGGGAAGTCCATCGGCACGTCCTTCATGGAGTGCACGGCGATGTCCGCTTCGTTCTCCAGCAGGGCGGTTTCCAGTTCCTTGACGAACAGGCCCTTGCCGCCGATCTTCGCCAGCGGCGCGTCGAGCAGCTTGTCGCCGCGGCTGGTCATCGGCAGCAGCGTGACGGTCAGGCCGGGATGGGCCTGTTCCAGACGGGACTTGACGTATTCGGCCTGCCACAGTGCCAGTGCGCTCTGACGGGTGGCGATTCGGATTTCGCGGGACGGCATGATGATTCCGTGCAAGAAAGGACTGCACGCATCATAACAGCTAGCGGAGCGCTAAGCCTGAAGCCGGCGACCTGGCTTCAGGCCAGAGGTCGCTACAGGTTATGCATGAGTCGCCGTACGCCAGCGACATGCCGTCGGCTGACGGTCAGGGCATCGCCATTGAGGCCCTTCAGATACAACTGGAAGTGCCCGAGCGGGGTGCGCTGCAGGCGCTCGATGCGCTCGCGGGAAACCAGGGCATTGCGGTGGATGCGCACGAAGCGCTCGCCGAATTCGTCCTCCAGTGCCTTCAACGGCTCGTCCAGCAGCACCTCGCCGCCGGCGTGACGCAGGGTCACGTACTTGTGGTCGGCTATGAAGAAGATCACCTCTTCCAGCGGGATCAGCTCGATGCCCTTGCGGGTCCGCGCGCTGATATGGCTGCGTGGGCCCGGGCCGCCGGCCGCCGGCGGCTTGGTCAGCGCGGCGAGCTGCATGCGGTTCGGCCGCGAGGCCTTCTTCAGCGATTCGGCCAGGTCTTCGGGGCGCACCGGCTTGACCAGGTAGCCGACCGCGCTGACCTGGAAGGCTTCCAGGGCGAATTCGTCATGGGCGGTACAGAAGATCACTGCCGGCGGGGCTTCACGCTCGCACAGTTTGGCGGCAACCTGCAGGCCGTCGAGGCCGGGCATGCGGATATCCAGCAGGACGATATCCGGCTTCAGGCTGTCGATCAGCGCCAGCGCTTCTTCGCCATTGCTGGCGGCAGGCTCGAGGACGCGGTATCCGTCCATCTGCCCCACCAGCCGGGCAAGGCGCTCACGCGCCAGGGGTTCGTCATCGACGATCAGGACATTCATAGGCTCAAGCTTCCTGCATGAGACGCGCACAAGGATAGCGTAGACAGGTGAAGTGCCGCCCGTCACGGCGCTCGACGCTCAGACTAGCCTTTGGCCCGAAAAGTGCCGTAAGTCGCGCCGCAATATTCTGCAGCGCCTGCTTTGTCCCCTTCGACGGCAAGGCCTCGTTCGCCTCGTCGTAGGGGTTGCTCACACAGAGCTGGAACACGCCGTCACGGTAGCTCGCTTCCACCTTCACCAGACCACCCTCGATACGCGGCTGGATGCCGTAGATCAGAGAATTCTCCAGCAACGGCTGCAGGGTCAGTTGAGGAATCGGCACGCCGTCGGGCACGCCGCTCACCTGCCACTCCATCTGCAAACGATCGCCAAAGCGAAACTGCTCCATGGAAAGATAGCGCCTGGCCAACTCCACTTCCTCCCCCCAGGAAATTAAAGTCCCGGGTTTCGCCAGGCTGGCGCGGAAAAGATCGGACAGATCGAGCACCGCGGCCTCGGCCTTGACCGGGTCCAGCTCGATCAGAGTGGCGATGCTGTTCAGGCTGTTGAACAGGAAATGCGGGCGGATGCGCGCCTGCAGCGCCTCGATCCGCGCGCGCAATTCGGCCTGTTCCTGCTTGCGCCACTGGCTCTGCAGGTAGAAATAGCGCAGCAGCAGGGTCGACATGATGAGGGCGATCAACGCGTGGCGCAGGTACAGGTTGACCTCGCCGGTGCGCGGCAACGGGCCGCCCAGTTCGAAATAGTCCGCCACCGCGGTGCAGCCCAGGGTCAGCGCCACCACCAGGGCGCAACTGGCCAGCCCGGCGACGCCCGCCGGCCAGCGCGCCAGCAGCGGCCGCAGGCGGCAGAGCAGCGCGGCGGACAGCAGCACGATCCATTGCACGAACAGCGAGGCGAGCGCCAGGCGGATCCAGTTGAAGCCGGGCACCATCGGCTCGGCGAGCACCAGCACCAGCACCAACAGCTCGGCGAGCAGCACGAGGCTGAACAGCGACTCCGGCTGGCACAGTTCGGGGATGAAGAAATCGTCCTGGGGTGCCGGCCTGCCGCCGGTCTTGATCTGGATTGGCATCGACGCAGTTTCCGCAAGGTTCCGCCCATCGGCAAGCTGGCGATTCGCCGCCAGCGCAGAAATGTCGCCCAGCGCAAGAATCCCGCCACCCTGCGCGGCTCCACCGCCCCATCGCCCGCCAAAGCGCACGCCGGTTTTGCCCTTCAGCCTGCTATTATCGTTCCACTTTGCCCGTCACGCAGGCCGCACGCCCGCGCCTGCCCGTTTCCACGAGAGATATCCATGAGCGTAGAGAAGACCAACCAGTCCTGGGGCGGCCGCTTCAGCGAGCCCGTAGACGCCTTCGTCGCCCGTTTCACCGCCTCCGTCGACTTCGACAAGCGCCTCTACCGCCATGACATCATGGGCTCCATCGCCCACGCCACCATGCTGGCCAAGGTCGGCGTACTGACCGACGCCGAGCGCGACACCATCATCGACGGCCTCAAGCAGATCCAGAGCGAGATCGAGGCCGGCAGTTTCGACTGGCGCGTCGACCTGGAAGACGTGCACATGAACATCGAAGCGCGCCTGACCGACCGCATCGGCATCACCGGCAAGAAACTGCACACCGGCCGTTCGCGCAACGACCAGGTCGCCACCGACATCCGTCTGTGGCTGCGCGACGAGATCGACATCATCCTCGCCGAAATCACCCGCCTGCAGCAGGGCCTGCTGGAGCAGGCCGAGCGCGAAGCCGACACCATCATGCCCGGCTTCACCCACCTGCAGACCGCCCAGCCGGTCACCTTCGGCCATCACCTGCTGGCCTGGTTCGAGATGCTCAGCCGCGACCACGAGCGCCTGGTCGACTGCCGCAAGCGCGCCAACCGCATGCCGCTCGGCAGCGCCGCGCTGGCCGGCACCACCTACCCGATCGACCGCACCATCACCTGCGAACTGCTGGGCTTCGAGGCGATTTCCGGCAACTCGCTGGACGGCGTTTCCGACCGTGACTTCGCCATCGAATTCTGCGCCGCCGCCTCGCTGGCGATGATGCACCTGTCGCGCTTCTCCGAAGAACTGGTGCTGTGGACCAGCGCGCAGTTCCAGTTCATCGACCTGCCCGACCGCTTCTGCACCGGCTCCTCGATCATGCCGCAGAAGAAGAACCCGGACGTGCCGGAACTGGTGCGCGGCAAGTCCGGCCGCGTGTTCGGCCACCTGACCGGCCTGCTGACCCTGATGAAAGGCCAGCCGCTGGCCTACAACAAGGACAACCAGGAAGACAAGGAACCGCTGTTCGACGCCGCCGACACCCTGCGCGACAGCCTGCGTGCCTTCGCCGACATGGTCCCGGCGATCAAGCCGAAGCGCGAGATCATGCGCGAAGCGGCCCGCCGCGGCTTCTCCACCGCCACCGACCTGGCCGACTACCTGGTGCGCAAGGGCCTGCCGTTCCGCGACTGCCACGAGATCGTCGGCCACGCGGTGAAATACGGCGTCGACACCGGCAAGGACCTGGCCGAGATGAGCCTCGACGAACTGCGCAAGTTCAGTGATCAGATCGGCGACGACGTATTCGCCGTACTGACCCTGGAAGGCTCGGTGAACGCCCGCGACCACATCGGCGGCACCGCCCCGGCGCAGGTACGCGCAGCGGTTGCACGCGGCAAGGAACTGCTGGGTAAGCGCTGACCAGAGATCGCGGGCATGGCCCACTCCTACGGGCTGCGATGCCCACCGTAGGTTGGCGCTGAGCCTGCGAAGCCCAACATCGCCGCGACCGGGTGTTGGGCTTCACTGCGTTCAGCACCAACCTACGGCACTACTCCTGAACGAAACCGCGTAGGAGTGGGCCTGCCCGCGAAAAAGCGCGCTTGCGATACCCATCATTCATGACCGCATGGGTATCGCTTCGCTCAACCCATCCTACAGAGCTTCCAGCAATCTCCGCTGTGCCGACTTCAAGCCCAGCATCCGCGCCGCCTTCGACTCCAGCAGCTCACCCCGCTGCTCCTGCGGCATCCGCACTGCGCTGGCGGCGAGATTGAGAATCAGCGCTTCGCGGGAAAACACTCCGGCGGATACGCCGTAAGCCGCCGCGATCAGCTCGCGCAGCTCCAGCGGCAGGCGCCAGCGGGCACGCAGGGCGGAGCCGAAGCCGGCGCCCAGCTCGCGCAGACAGCCCTCGATCTCGTCCTCATCCAGCTCGCCGCCGCCGTTGCACCAGTCCTGCAGGCTGCGCAGCAGCGCCAGCTCGCCCAGGCAGTGCAACAAACCGGCGGTGTAGCAGCGCGGGGCATCCGCGCCCAATGCCAGCGCCAATGTCTGGGCGGAGTCGGCGCAACGCTGCGACAAATCCCAGAACTGTTCGGCGGACTGCTTCAGCAACGGCTCGTCGAGCTGCGCCGCACGCTGCAGGCTCACCCCCAGCGCCAGATTGAGCGCCTGGGTCAGGCCCAGCCGGGCAAGTGCCTGGGCCAGGGTCTGGCAGGACATGCCGACATGCTGTGCCGCGCTGTTGGCCGCCGCGATCAGGCAGGCGGTGATCTGCGGATCGCGCCCGAACTCATTCTCCAGATCAGCCAGGACGCATTCCTCGGCATTCAGGCACCGCCGCGCCGCCAGCTCCACTCCGTCCATCAGCGGCGCCCCATCGGTCGAGTCGCGCGCCGTGCGCAGGAAGTCCTGCAGGCTGGTTTGCGGATTCATCGACGGCAGATCGCAGACCACTTCCTGCCCGGGGACCAGCAGCAGTTTCTGCAGGCGCTGGCGCAGGTTCTCGGCATTGAAGGGCTTGATCAGGTAGGCGGTCGGGGCCAGTGGGAGCGCCGCGCGTACACTTGCCGCGTCCGCTCGCGAGCTGATCAGGATGAACGCCTCGCCGCGGCGCATCTGCCGCGCCGCACGCAGCACGTCCAGGCCGTCGGCGAGAGGCAACTCCTGCTCCACCAGCGCCAGGGCGAAGGGTTGTTGGCGCAACGCCTCGATAGCCTGCGGGCCATCGCCAACGTACTGCACATCGGCATCGCAACGGACATTCAGCACCAATTGCCCGAGCAGCTCACGGCTCCAGGAATCGGCGGCGGCGACCAGTACGGCGGGCGCCGGAATCAATTCAGTCATGGGAATCCTTGTCGAAGCCGCTAACCATAGCCGAGCGGAATGCCCCATTCCAGAGCGGTGCGGGGCATTCTTTTCTGACGCCAGCGGACTGACGAACTCCGGCGCCCCATGAATCGCAAGCAAAAAAAGACCCGCTTGCGCGGGTCTTTTTCACGGCTCGCCGGCTTACGCCAGTTCGTCGAAGCACTCGGCCACGATCGCGATCCCTTTCTCCAGCTGCGCGTCAGGAATGGTGACGGGCATCAGGAAGCGGATGACGTTGTAGTAGGTGCCGCAGGAGAGCAGGATCAGGCCCTTCTCGCGCGCACGCACGACGATCTTGCTGACCAGCTCGGCAGCCGGCTTGCTTTCGTCGCCGCCTTCGAACAGCTCGATGGCGACCATCGAACCCAGGCCACGGACGTCGCCGATAACCTTGTGCTTGGCCTGGATGGCGCGCAGGCCGGTCTTCAGGCGCTCGCCAACGGCTTGCGAACGTTCCAGCAGCTTCTCTTCATCGAACACCTTCATCACGGCCAGGGCCGCGGCGCAGGCGATCGGGCTGCCGGCATAGGTGCCGCCCAGGCCGCCCGGAGCGACGCTGTCCATGATCTCGGCCTTGCCGCATACGCCGGAGATCGGGAAGCCGCCGCCGACAGACTTGGCGAAGGTGGTCAGGTCCGGAACGATGCCCAGCTGCTCGGTGGCGAAGAAGGTGCCGGTACGGCCGGCGCCGGTCTGTACTTCGTCGCAGATCAGCAGGATGCCGTGCTCGTCGCACAGGGCGCGCAGACGCTGCATGAAAGGCTTGGAGTTGACGTAGAAGCCACCCTCGCCCTGAACCGGCTCGATGATGATGGCAGCGATGTCACGCGGCTGGGCATCGTTCTTGAAGATGCGCTCGATGCTGGCGATGGAATCGTCTTCGCTGACGCCATGCAGCTCGCACGGAGCCAGGGCGCGGAAGATGCCGCCCGGCATCAGGCCCATGCCGGCGGAGTACGGAACGACCTTGCCGGTCAGGCCCAGGGTCATCATGGTGCGGCCGTGGTAGGCGCCGGTGAAGGCGATCACGCCGGCGCGGCCAGTAGCGGCACGGGCGATCTTCACGGCGTTCTCGACGGCTTCGGAGCCGGAGGTGACCAGCAGGGTCTTCTTCGGGAAGTTGCCCGGAACGCGCTTGGCGATCTCTTCGCACAGCTCGATGTACGGCTCGTAGGCCAGCACCTGGAAGCAGGTGTGGGTCAGCTTGGTCAGCTGTTCCTGAACGGCGGCGACCACTTTCGGGTGCAGGTGGCCGGTGTTCAGTACTGCAATGCCGCCCGCGAAGTCGATGTACTCGCGGCCGTCAACGTCCCATACGGTAGCGTTTTCGGCGCGCTCGGCGACGATCGGGTGGATCTGGCTGACGCCGCGGGCGACGGCAGCGTTACGGCGTTGCAGCAGGGATTCGTTTTTGCTCATGGTGTCCTCAGTTGGCCGCTCATCGGTCGACCAGGTTCAAGGATGAAGACGGGGGAGAAGACGCACAGGACAGCATACGATGATCGACTGTCGCGGCTCTTGCGGCCCGCCGGGTGGTTTGTACCGGTGCCACCACCGGAAAACGCCGGCAGCGGATGGCTATCAGCTCTTGCCTGCCATCCGCCAACCCACGGAAAACCATCTGCCGGGCGCGAGGCCCGGCAGCGTTACATCAGATACCGCCGAGGCAGAGGTACTTCACTTCGAGGTAATCCTCGATGCCGTACTTCGAACCTTCGCGGCCCAGGCCCGAGGCCTTGATGCCGCCGAACGGCGCCACTTCGTTGGAGATCAGGCCGGTGTTGATGCCCACCATGCCGTACTCCAGCGCCTCGGCCACGCGGAACACGCGACCCAGGTCGCGGGCATAGAAGTAGGAAGCCAGGCCGAACTCGGTGTCGTTGGCCATGGCAATCACATCGGCCTCGTCCTTGAAGCGGAACAGCGGCGCCAGCGGGCCGAAGGTTTCTTCCTTGGCGACGGCGGCGTTCTTCGGCACGTCGACCAGCACGGTCGGCTCGAAGAAGGTGCCGCCCAGGCTGTGCGGCTTGCCACCGGTGACGACCTTGGCGCCCTTGCTGACGGCGTCGGCGATGTGCTCCTGGACCTTGGCCACGGCCTTCTCGTCGATCAGCGGACCGGTGGTGATGCCCTCTTCCAGACCGTTACCGATCTTCAGCTTGGCGACGGCCACTTTCAGCTTCTCGACGAAGGCGTCGTAGACACCGTCCTGGATGTACAGGCGGTTGGCGCAGACGCAGGTCTGGCCGTTGTTGCGGTACTTGGAGATCAGCGCGCCTTCGACGGCGGCATCCAGGTCGGCGTCATCGAAGACGATGAACGGCGCGTTGCCGCCCAGTTCCAGAGACACCTTCTTGATGTCCTTGGCGCACTCGGCCATCAGTTGGCGGCCGATTTCGGTCGAACCGGTGAAAGTCAGCTTGCGCACGATCGGGTTGCCGGTCAGCTCGCCACCGACTTCGCCGGCGCTGCCGGTAACCACACTGAACACGCCTTTCGGAATGCCGGCGCGCTCGGCCAGTTCGGCCAGGGCCAGGGCGGAATACGGAGTCTGCGAAGCGGGCTTGAGCACCATGGTGCAGCCGGCGGCCAAGGCCGGGCCAGCTTTACGGGTGATCATCGCGGACGGGAAGTTCCACGGGGTGATGGCCGCGGTCACGCCGATCGGCTGCTTGATCACGATCAGGCGCTTGTCCGGCTGGTGACCCGGAATGGTGTCGCCATAGATGCGCTTGGCTTCTTCGGCGAACCACTCGATGAAGGAGGCGGCGTAGACGATCTCGCCCTTGGCTTCGGCCAGCGGCTTGCCCTGCTCGGTGGTCATCAGGCGGGCCAGGTCGTCCTGGTTCTCGATCATCAGCTCGAACCAGCGGCGCAGCTTGTTGGCGCGCTCCTTGGCGGTCAGCGCACGCCAGGCCGGCAGGGCCTTTTCGGCAGCCTCGATGGCACGACGGGTTTCTGCTGCGCCCATCTTCGGCACGCTGCCGATGATTTCGCCGGTCGCCGGGTTGTTCACCTTGATGGACTGGCCGCCATCGGCATCCACCCAGGAGCCGTCGATATAGGCTTGTTGACGGAACAGCTTGGCATCTTTGAGTTGCATAAACCTGTCTCCTTCGAGGAATGCCACTGGCAGCGGGGCTACCTCGACTACCCCGCCTGCCTTGTTATTCGGGATTCGGCGGGCGCCCGGCCCAACCGCCATCTCGCACCGCTCACCGGACTTCGAGTCCGGAACGCAGCCATATGTTTCGCCGCGCGACGATCACCGGGCCGAAACATCGTGCCTGCAACGCGCGGGCGCGAAGAGAATAGCTGCCTGTCGCCGATGCCTGTTCCGGATTCCCGTGTCGGGAGCCATGACAAGGAATTATTCGCCGGCTGGACGCCAGCGCCACGACATTCCGACCAGACTCACCCACGGAGCCCACGCGCCCCACATTGAAAAGGGGCCAATACAACGTATAGAAGGAGGCACGGCCGGGGGCGTTTGAAATGTCAAACGCATCCTAGGGCCATGTAAATCAAAGGGCAATAGCTCGTTCGAAAAATCCAACGAAAGTATTGAGTTACCCGGTATTTACTGAACACTCGCCGAAGAAAACGGTACGTTCGTTCGATATCGCGAACGAACATGGCTGGCATGGACGCACGCCGCACAGATGCGTATGATTGCGCCCTGCCGCGCCAGCCGCGGCATACGCATCCGTAGCTCAGCTGGATAGAGTACTGCCCTCCGAAGGCAGTGATCATCGGGTTGAGAAGCTCGGAAGCTAGTGGTCAAATAGGCCGCTGCAAAATTTACGCACCAGTAGCTCAGCTGGATAGAGTACCGCCCTCCGAAGGCGGGGGTCGTGGGTTCGAATCCCGCCTGGTGCGCCATATCTCCTTGATTTAAAAGACATTCCTATAGAGTCTTGGCCGATTCAGCTCATGTGTCGGCTCTCTTCCAAGATCCCTCCCTGCATCAGCCGCCTGCCTGTAGTGACTACTGCCCTCAGCGTCATTTTTCGGCCGCTTTTCGGGCTGTGCCAATTCTGTGCCCAAGCCGTGCCGCGCGAGCGAACGGGATGCTGCTTCACACCCGGCGATTGAGCACTGGCCATGAGCAGGCACATCTCCTCTATCGGTTTGAGGCCCATAAGTAGAAGGGGCCTATTGGCCCCTTCGTCGGTTCAGTTGTTGATCAGGTCTTCCAGTTTTTCGATCAGGAAATCCAATGGGCTGCGGCCCTCCAGGCGCTTTTCGAAAACCTCGTTGCGATGGTAAGCAACCCAGGTGTCGAGCGCCTGACGGTTGTCCTTCTCGAATCCAGAGCCGAGAACGCAGACCAACTCGGTTCCGCGAGGGTGTTCCAGATAGTGGCTCATGGCCGAGGCCAAGTGCTTTAGGTACTGGTGCTCACGAGCCTCCATCGATGGGTGCAGGAAAGTGACGTTGCTGCGCTTGATCAATTTCATGTCGCCACTCCTCAAGCCTTGAGATTGGCTTGAATAAGGTTGTCGAAGGCGCTGCCGTCGCGCCGGGTCAGGTTGGGGACATAACGCGAGTAGACTCGGAACAGCATCTCTGTAGTCGTATGTCCCATCTGCCTGGCGATCCATTCCGGGTTTTCACCCGCGGCCAGCCACAGGGTCGCTGCGGTATGGCGGGTCTGATAGGGGCGCCGTCGGCGTAGCCCCAGGTGGCGAAGCAACGGATACCAGACCCGGTTGTTGATGTTGCGGTACGCAAATGGCGTCTCCTCCCGACTGCAGAAGACGAACTGCCCGGCACCGGTCTTCTGCTGCTGATCGAGCAGGGCCTGGTAAACCGGCCCCGACATGTCGATCTCGCGCTGCGAGCCGTCACTCTTCGTGTAATCAAGCTTGCCGCCGACCCAGCTTTCGCGGATCAGAATCTGCCGGCGTTGGAAATCGACGTATTTCCACTGCAGGCCATCGATTTCTGCAGTGCGCATGCCGGTAAAGAAGCGCACCGTGTAGTAATTGCGGAAGTCTTCACGTACTGCCCCAAGGATCTGCAGCACCTCTTCCAGAGTGAAGGGTTCCACATCGGTCTTGGGGACCTTCAGCGATTTGATGTTGAGGTACGGTGAAGTAAACTCGAACCGGTCAGCTGCCTCACTAAGGATCATGCGCAATGGCGTCATGATGTGGTTGATTCGCGTCGCTGACAGAGCCTGTCCCTTCAGCCCGGGAACTTTGCCGAGTGCCGAGCGGAAGGACAGGATTTCTGCCTTGGTGATGGCGCTGACCTCTTTCTTGCCGAATTCAGGTAGCAGGTGTTTGTCGAGTGTGAGGCGCACCGTCTTTGTGTGCGTGTCGCGCCACTCCACCCGCTTTTCGTCGAACCAGCGCTCGGCGAAGTCCTTGAACAGCGGTGTCCTCAACTGGGCACAGCCAGCCTGCAGCCGATTGAACTCCGCCACCTTGCTGCTCTGCGGGAAGTAAGTTGCGTAATCAAAGACCCCAAGAGTGATTTCGGCCTCGATGCGCTCGAGGATTTTCTCCAGCTTTCTACGGTTGGCCGGCGTGTCGGGCAGCATCGTCTGCTCACGACAGCGCTTGTCCAGATAGGTGAAGTCGAAGAACAACTTCTGATTGTCCGAGCGGGCGCGAATCTTACCCATGACAGATGCCTCCACCAACCATCGGCACCAGGCCGGAGGTACGGGAGTACTTCTGCATGTCCTCTTCGATAGCTTCCCAGATGAACAGGATCTTACGACCGCCGAAGGGGCGGAAGTAATGGATGCCTTCGAGCAGCACCGAATCCTTCAGTCGATTACGGATAGTGCGCACGTCGTACTTCATGCGCGTGGCAAGCTCTTCGGTTGTTAGATAGGTTTGAGACATTGCAATGTCCTCTCTGCTAGATTGAGCGGCAGAGGAGTCTTATGGGCTTCTGAAGCCACATAATGATCTCCTGCAGATCAAAATAACGTCTTTTTTGAACAATACAAGATCAAAATGATCCCCAGGAGATCATTTTTCCAGGAGAGAAGGATGGTTAAGTGCCATTTGTCCCGCCTACTGGGGGAGCGGAAGCTGAAGATCAGTGACGTAGTGCGGGAGACAGGAATCAACCGGGGAACCCTGACGCGGCTCTATCACGAGACCGCGCAGAGGGTCGAGTTGAAGGACCTGGAGACCATCTGCCGGTACCTGAACTGCCAGGTAGAGGATCTCTTGGAAATCCAGAATGATCCGGAGGGCTGAACAGCCCTCCGGCCCCATTCATGTCCGGAAATGCCAGTCGATGGAGGCCATCAGGAATAGGTAGCGCAGCGCTGCCCCCGAATGTCGGTTCTGCTGCCGCCCCTCCTCCAGCGCCAGCGTGGCCCGAATTCCAAGATGGGTATTTTCGGCATCCGGATTTTCGGGCGCATGCTGGCTAATCGGCCGACGAATATTCCCGAGCTGCTGACGCCAATGTGACTTGGCGGCTCTGGGCTTTCGTGTGTCGTAGATAATCAACTCGATGGATTGGGCGGGAGCGCCGATGGCTGTGAGCAGCCACAGGTAGTCCCGTGCATGCTCCTCGTCGCAATCACGGTAAAAACGCAGCGTCGTTTCCGTTGCCCGACAGCGTTCGACGAAATCGTCTATCGCTCGACTGGCACGCTCGCTCTCCGCTCCCTCCAGCAACTCGTAGAGACGTCCTGCATACCCTACTACGGCATCTCTTCCACCATGTCGAGGAGGCATTGGTATGAGCGATGGCGTCTCAGCCTGCAGAGAGGCTCGCAGCCTGTGCTTGCCCCCAGCCTCCGGTTGAGATCTCTGCGTCAGGCCGCGGATATACTGAGCTCGATCCAGCATCATGCTCCGCTCTTCTGTCGCGAACTCCAGCCACTCCAGATTGATCTGCCGACCACTACTCTCGGCATACGATGCGTATGCCAGCATCGACTCGATCCGGCGAATACGCTCGATCGCCCAGTTATTTTCGACCTGCTGAACGGCGAAACAAACCGCAGCCCGTCGAGGCCGTCTTTTTCTCTTGAGCGACTTGATCCGGCCAATGATCCGCAACAGATGTTCTGGACCGCCGACGGAACCGGAATCCATCGTAGGCAGGCTGACCTTGGCAATCGACGCGACGTTATGCGCGCTGAAAAGCCAGGCCCTGGGGTTCCACTGCCAGGCCTGGGCCATTACCAGAGGCAGGCTGTGGATGTAGTGCAGCAGTGAGGTTTTGGGGCTACCGTGACCGAGCAGAGCACTGACGATATGGACGATACGCCGCGTGGGGCCACCGTGGGTAGATATAAGTGCTTCACGCTGCCTGGCATTGTCGCTGAGCCATCGAGTGGTCAGGGGCAGATCACGGAATATCAACTCCGCCGATGAGTCGGTAATGGTTCCCATCAGTTTGAGCATCTGCCAGGTGGCGCAGGAATGCCGCAGGTGATGGTAGTGAATAACCTCGGAACCTGTGACTGCGCGCATGCAGGCATGAAGTGCTGGTAATAAGGTGCTTTCGCTGACCCACTGAGTTCTCAGCTCCGGGATGCAGAATAGAAACTCCGATGAAGGCGCCCGGCTTTCTTCTACTTGCCGTTGCTGGTACCAACCCATCAACAGTTCGAGTTCATCGGGTGCCAACAACAGGCGGAGCGGTAACCGCCGAACCGAGTTCTGGGTTTTCAGACCGCGCTGTGCATGTGGCCGTACAAGCAGGTCGACCGGCAGATCCAACCCTGCCAGCTCCTGGTTGGAGAGAATCCGCATCTCCGGGTGACGCCTGCGAATACGTTCGCTGGCTTCACTTGATAATTCGGGCAGATGTAGATCACTGAGCCGCAGCTTCAAGGCCTCATTGCGCCGCAGCCCCAGCCGGAATCCCAAGATCAAGAACAGCTTGGCAGCCGTGACCAGACGCGGGGTCCGAAATTCCAGCCCGCTGGTGTCCAAGGCGCGCAAAACGGCCTGATATTGGTCCTCGGATAGGATCCGGGCATCAACGCTAGCCACATCCCGGCCAATGCCCAGAACCGAGTAAGGGCTGATCGGTGGATAGTGAAAGCGACGCCCCAGAAATGCGTGGAACTCATGAATCGCCTTGGCCAAGGTGCGGCGCTTGCCATCGGTTATCTGGGCATCGAGGACCGTCTCGTAGACACTCTCCAGTGCATCGGGCTCCATCTGGAAAACACTCTGGCCACCCAATTGCGACGCCAACGCTTCCCCGAGCAGTCGGGTGTACCGGGCGATGCTACTGCGCCCAATATCGTGACCGTATACGGACGATCCACCTACCAGGTAGGCAACCCACTCTCTGATGAGCACTTCAAGTGCTTCAGGACCCTCAGTCTCTGGCGATAGCTCGACAGGTTCACTTGCCCGGATCTGCCGACACAAATCCAGCACCCAATCGGGAGTATCGGTTTTTTCCTTTCCGTACTCGTCCGATCTGACACTATCTCCATAGGTGCCAACCGGATCTTCCAGGCCTGGATAGCCGAACATTTCCCCCCAAGACGATGGTCTCAGCGACTGCGATACGAACCCATGCCGACATGCGAAATTCACCAGGATGGGAAATTGCGCCGCACTTGACCAGTGAGTCTCACCAAAGCTGACCTGGTGTTTGCATTCGACTTGACCACCCAATTGCATTCGACTTGACCAGTCGTTTGCGTTCAGCGCCACCAGGTGCGCCTGAGCTCGGCAGGGCTTTGGAATAACCGGTACGCGGCAAGCTATTCTTCAGGGCGATTCGGGGCCTACCGGCAAGGCGCCGGAGCTCTTCGCTTGAGGAACATCACGTGGGCATCGAGAAAACGAAAAGACTCATCAGCACCCGCAGCGAGGTGAACGCGAACCTGCTGCTCACTGCTGGATGGACACTATTGCTCGTGGCCGATCGCCAAGAGGGTGAGTACCAATGGGTGCAGTACCACTTTGGGTGGCAGCACGAGAGCGAGCCGAGGGACATCACCTTCACCGGCGTTGAAGATGGGCCCCCGGCATTTTGAAGTGTGGCTGCAGGTATCTGTTGGGCTATCCCAGAGCTCAGTGGTCTATTTTCCGAGGTGGTTCAGTCGGTTGCATTCCACTTGACCAGTTGCGTTCGACTTGACCAGTTGCATTCGACTTGACCACCTGGCCTACGATCGCGTCCTGCTCCTCGACCGGCGCATCGATTCACCCTTCAATGTGATCGGGTGAGTCTTGTAGAGAATGCGGTCCAGGATGGCGTCTGCAATCGTCGGGTCACCAAAAAGCTCGTACCACTTTTCCTTCGGGTATTGACTGGTGATCAGCAGTGACCCGTTTTGGGATTGCTGGTCGATCACGTCCAGCAGGAACGGCCCAAGCTGAGGGTCAATGCCGCCGATGCCCAGATCATCGATGATCAACAGCTCCACTCGAACGAGCTGACGTCGGAGCCTTGGCATCGTGTGGTCGGCGTACGAAAGCGAAATGTCCTCAAACAGCTTGGACGCGGTCCGGTACATCGTGTGAATACCTTGGCGGCACGCTTGATTGCCCAATGCGCATGCGAGCCAGGTTTTTCCGGTACCGGTCGCGCCGGTGATGATCACGTTCTGCCGGCGTCTGAGCCACTCGCATTCGCCGAGTGTCATGATGGTGTTTCGGTCTAGCCCTCTCGATGCTTTGAATTCGATGGTTTCCAGAGTGGCCTGTGTCTCCCGCAGTTTGGCAGCCTTTAGTAGACGCTCGATTTTCCTGGTCTCGCGCTCGCTTTTCTCGGCATCCATCATCAGTCCGAGGCGAGTTTCGAAGGGCTGGCTGAGCAATGCCGGGTCTTCCAGCTGGCGCTCATAGGCCTCGGCCATCCCGCAAAGCCCGAGACTGCTCAAACTTTCAGCTGTGTTAGCGATCGTTTTCATGGCAGTTCTTCTCCTTGAGTGGCGTAATATTGAGCACCGCGAATGTTGTCATGCTCAATCACGGGTGCTGGCTTTCGAGTAATTGGACGCAAATCGGATTGGTTGCGGATAATTGACCGCAGACGTTCAGAGCTCAAAATGTTGAGCTCATTTGCATAGGTGCACGCCGACTCCAAGCGCGACACTGTGATCTCGCCCTTGCGTACGTCGCGCCTGATTCCGATAACCGCTTTCCTTCCCGAGGCGAAGTCTCGGCGCAGCTGCAGGTTGTTCCTAACGAAGATCAGCGTTTGCGGCCCCACCGTCTCAGCCCAGGCAATCAGCATTTCGGGCTGAGTATCTAGGGCATAGGCGTGGCTGGGTGAAAGATGCTCACTCAAGGTACTGGTCCCGCGCTCATCTTTGATCCTGTGAGTGCTGATGACTTTCCGTTGGTGAAGGATCTCTAGCCACTCACCTTGCACCCGTAGGTCGACAAGCAAGTTGGCATAGTGATATGGGACCGAATAAGCATGCTGCCCATATATGACATGGTAATCACTGCCTGCTCGCACTTGGTAAACCCACTGGGAGTAACTGTAGCGGCGCTCGGGCAATACCTGCATCGCAAGCAGGTCTGACTCATAAAAACGGACCTGCCTGCTCACCGGGTAGGTTTTGGTGACCCGCTTATTCAGCTCTGTTATCCAGTACTCAATTTTGTTGTTGAGCTCATCTATAGAGAAGAATGTCATGGACCTAAGCCTGGCCAAGACATAACGCTGAACAATCTGGACACCAATTTCTCCCAGAGACTTGTCTTTGGGTTTGTTAGGTCGGGCGGGGAAGATCTGAAACTCATAGTGCTCTGAGAACTCGGCATACGCTCTGTTGAGCACGACCTGCTCACGTGTCGTTTTAATCACTGCCGCCTTGAGATTGTCCGGCACCACGTAACGCGGTACCCCTCCAAAAAATTCCAGGGCGCGTATGTGCGCTGTCAGCCAATCTGAAACGGTCTGGCTGGGGACGGCCGTCGCGAAAAGGTAGCCAGAGCACCCCATCGTGGCGACAAAGATCTGGGCATAGGACACCTCGCCTGTGACGGGATTGGTGATCGGCATGGTCCGGCCGCAGAAATCGACAAAGCACTTGTCACCGGGTGCATGCACTTGGCGCATGCTTAGCTTCTGCCGTTTGACCCACTCCCGATAGATACGGGTGTACTGGGGGTAAGACAATCCCTCGGGTTCACCCAGTCGATACTCTTGCCAGAGCAGCTCAAGCGTCACATCCGGCAGTTTGAGTTGCTCATGGACTTCCGGCCACTGGGGCCTGTTCTTCCTCCCTTTTGGTACGCTCCGGTACAGTCCGAGGCGCGCGTCCAAAGCATCGTTGTTGAGGTCTTTGAGGTTCTCCCAGCACTCGCCGCTCATGAGCAGGCGATCGCGAATGTTGCGCACCGAGTTGTGAGAGATCTTCGCCAGCCGGGCGATAGCCCTGTTGGATAGCGTCGGATCGCTCGCAAGGCGCAACACCTCGCGCTGCGTCTCGATTGGTAATTTCATGCCGCCTCCCGCGCTGTGGGCATACGTGCACCTCACAGAACGCGCCGCGTGAATTTTGTAGATGAACGGGGGCTGACCAGCTTGACGCCGGTCGCGGAGGGACACAGAATGATGACGCGCAAGTAGCAAATTGCCGAACACCAAAAAAAGCCTAGGGCTCCACCCCTGGGCTTTTTTGCGTCCCTAATCCACCTGTCGTGCTAGGACGGTTTCATGAGCGCTTCCTCAAAATGAGTTTTGGGAACGTGCTACATCGTTTTGTCGGTAGCCGCAGCACAGCGCTGCCGAGCTATCCAGGTTGCGACTTCTTTCGACAGGGCAAATGACCCTCTACGGTTCGGGACATCAAACAGCGGCACCTCAATCCTCCCCCGTTGCTTCGCCTTGCGAAAAGCTTCGTAGGAGGCGTAGCCAAGTTCTCGCCAGAGCGCAGCACTGCTCACCATCAGGCCATACCGATCTTTCAGGTCGACCTCCAGCTCTGTAGCGAGGATGTCTACTTCGGTGCGCTCTTCCATCTTGCTGTTTGTCCCATCTGGTCGCAGTTCATGGTAATGAAGGGGCGCCTTGCCTACCAGCCGTAGGAACACTACCGTTATTACGGTACAGGCTTTTCGAGTCGGCACCTAAATGACTGATTATGAACGGCTTATTGAGTGCTACCTGGATTTCGCAAAGAGACTGCGATCAAAAAACGATTCCGATGAGACAGAAAATCGCCCTTGGCTGGAGTGTCTGAGGGTCGAATTTTGGTACTCGGGCTTGAAGCAACGCACGGGCATACAGTCTGCTTATGGGCTGGAACTTCATTTCGAGGGGGATTCATTCAAGAGGAACAGCAATGGGACCATTCGTCACTACCGCAGCAAATGGTCTAGCTACGAAAAACACCTGTTTACCCCCAGGGCTGCGACGCTGGAGAGGGTCGAGCAGCTCGCCCCGGGCTCTACCTATGACTTGAACCATCCGCTATGGACGGTGATGTCAGAGTTCAACGCCGACACCCCCTTGGACTTCAGCGCGGTCCTTCGCAGCTTAAGCCCGGACACCCTGGCCATCTTATTTCAGGTTGAGCATTTAGGTTGCTCAACTTATTCAGTTCGTGCTTCCAGCAACCAGCTTCTGCTGGACAAGCTGGAACGCCGCGCAAGCTTAGACGCGCTGACCGCACTAATTGTTCTTTTGCTCGAAGCCAAAAAGCTAAACCAACCTGCATTTGCGTTAAGTGCTGCGAAGTCCATAAACAATGTACTGTTCATGATTTCTATCGAGTTGGCGTCCCGCAATGTCGCGCAACAGTTAATTGATTGGATCATTGAGCACATTTTGCCCTTAGGCACTCCGTCGCACTTGAAGATAACTATGGCCGGAGAGGACTATGTTCACGCCTCTCTTCATTTGAATTTGATGGTTTATCAGGACTCGAAACGTAGACAGCAGTGCTTGTCTTGGGCCCAGCGGGTGAAAATCATGAACCAGTTGCTCAGTGGTCGCATGGGGCTGGACGTGTGCTATGCCATGCAGCCTAGTTACAAACTTGGCGTCGACGAAAGCAAGATCTCTGCTGAATTGCTCCATACCTTTCTGCGCAGCACCGCACTATGGCAATGGGCGTGGGATGGTATCGAGGAGGGACGAATAGAACGGTTTCCCCCCGCTGATTTACTGATTGCGAGCTTCCCTACCAAGCGCTGATTGCTCGGACAGTCGCCGCCGAAATGTGAAAATCCCCATGCCCGCGTTGTACAGTGCTGGTACGCCGGGGGGTGAATAGGCAGTTGCCGAAAGAAAAATGCAGCCCTCTAACCACTAGTTCCCGCGAAAGGAAGTCAGATGCACATCCGCCTTGCTCAACTCAGCGATGTCCAGGCCATTGCCGAGATCTACAACCAGGGGATCGAAGACCGCAGCTCTACGTTCGAGACCCAGCCGCGCACTGCTATGGATGTGCAGCCGTGGGTTGCCGATATGTCCCGTTACCCGGTGCTGGTCGTCGAGGTCGACGGCGCGGTAGTGGCGTGGGCAAACCTGAGCAGCTACCGCGCTCGTTCGTGCTACGCCGGCATCGCCGACTTCTCGATCTATCTGCGCCGTGACGTCCGCGGACGTGGCATCGGCAAGGCGCTGCTCAAGGCATTGCTCCGTGAGGCTGAGGCACGCGGCTTCTGGAAGGTCCTCTCCCGCATTTTCACCTTCAACGAGGCGAGCCTTGCGCTCTGTCAGTCCTGCGGTTTCAGGACGGTTGGCGTCTATGAGAAGCACGCTTGCCTTGAAGGCCGTTGGCTGGATTGCGTGATCGTTGAGCGGGTGTTTCCGTCGAACCAACCCGGTCCAGATGACGAAGCAGCCGGGGCATGAGGTAGCCCGCGTCAGCCCCTACACCCCTGAGGGTTGCCGAGGCGAAGTTCCTTTGCTTGGGCAGCCCGACGAAGTACAGGCCGGGCACCTGATCTGCCACGCCGTTTCGCTGCAGGACACGACCGTGCTGGTCGGCGACTGGAAGGCGTGCCAGAAACTCCAGGTTCGGCCGGAAGCCCGTGGCGAAAATCAGCGCGTCGGCCTGGTGGGTGGTTCCATCCGGCCAGACAACGCCTTCGGGCAACACCTGCTGGAACATCGCTTTGCGCTGAAGCCGCTCGGTATCCAGGGCTTTCCGATACTTGCCGGTATCCAGTACAGGCGTGCTCTGGTCACTCAACCATCGCGTGTGCTCCAACCGGGTGAATTTCAGCCAGGCATGAAAATCGAGCCCCAGGATCCGCTGGGGGAAGAAGCGGATCTTCTCGCGGGTCGCGAGCACTACCTGCGCAACGCCGGCAAGCTCATAGGCAATTTGAACCGCCGAGTTCGCCGCGCCGACCACGACGACGCGCTGGCCGGCAAAGGCCTCAGGCGTTCGATACGCCGAGCTGTGCAGGCAGGTACCTGAAAAGCTTTCCAGGCCAGGGATGTCAGGCGTGCTTGGACGGCTGAAGCCCCCTGATGCCACGACCACCGCACGCGCCGTGAAGGTCGATCCGTTGGCAGCGCGAACTTCGAATGCTTTGTCCTTCTGCACGACTTCCAGCACTCGGGTGCCGCCCTCAAAGGGCAGTTGAAACTCGGCGGCGTATGCCTCCAGGTACTGCACTACTTCGTCTCGCAGTGGGTAGCCCTGGGGATCGCCGGGAAACACCATTCCCGGTAGCGCTGAATACTCTGCCGGGGAGAACAGTTGCAGGCTGTCGTAATAGTTACGCCAGTTTCCGCCTGGGCGCATCTGCTCATCCAGGATCAGAAAGTCCAAGCTGTGTTGCTGCAAATGCCAGCCAAGCGCCAAACCCGCTTGCCCACCACCGATGACGATCACATCCACCGCGCGACTCGATTTATTCATATGTGCGCACTCATGCATATATCAGGGCAAAAAAGGGCACGAGCTACGGGCAGCACAGCGACACCAGACCCTTGGTTCGCTGGAGCAGGCCCTCAAGGCGCTCGACGATCGCCCCACCATTCACTTCGTAGAACACCTGCCTGCCCATCTTGGTGGCCTTCACGATCTGGGCGTCGTGCAGCACCTGTAGGTGCCTGGAGACCACCGAGCGCTCCTGCGGCAGCTCTTTGGCGATTTCACCGACATCCGCCCGGCCCAGCAGGAGCACACGCTTAAACACCGCGACCCTGGAGGGCTCGCAGAGTGCTTTGAAGAAGGCTTCGTCCAGCGACTCGATGGCAGCGTCGATGGCTTGGGTGCGGAGGTTCTGGTTGGTCGTCATGCCGCCAATATATGTGCACGAATATGCACATGTAAAGCCATCCCGTCCGTAGAGGGTTGCGATACATTCGAAAAAGCGTATATTCGAAAAACCATATACACGCAGAGAACCTCGTGATGACTGGCAAGATCCGCGTCCTGTTTGTTTGCACCGCAAACGCTGCTCGCTCCCAGCTCGCCGAAGCATTGCTCCGACACACAGACCCTGTGCGTTTTGAAGCTTTCAGCGCCGGCACTCAGCCTGGCGAGGTCGATCCGCGTACCTACGCGGCGCTTGAGCACCTCGGTATCGATGCCAGCGGCCTGCGCAGCAAATCCATGGATGAGTTCGTCGACGGACACTTCGACTACGTCATCACCCTTTGCGACAAGGCGGCGCTGGAATGCCAGTTCCTGCCGGAATTCGGGGAGCGCCTGATGTGGCACTTCGAAGATCCAGTCACCAGCGACAAGCACGATGCCTTCCGCCACACGCTTCACGAAATCCATGAGCGCATCAAGATGTTCGTCCTCGTGAAAACCAAACACTGAGAATCGTGATGACTGATCCACTGACCCCTACCAAGGTTTTCAAATGCCTCGCCGACGAGAACCGCATTCGGATGATGCTGCTGATCGCCCGCGAGGAAGAGCTCTGCGTCTGTGAGCTGATCTGTGCGCTGGAAGAAAGCCAGCCCAAGGTTTCCCGCCACCTGGCGCAGTTGCGCACCTGTGACCTTCTGGCAGACCGCCGCCAGGGCCAATGGGTGTACTACCGACTGCATCCAGAGCTGCCCGCCTGGGTACGCGAGATCCTGGAAACGACGCTGGAGGCCAATGGTGAGTGGCTGAACAGCAGTTCCACTCGACTGGACGCCATGGGTGACCGCCCACAGCGCGTCGCCACCTGCTGCTAATCATTGCCGAGCAAAACCGATGAAAGTTCTGTTCCTCTGCACCGCCAATAGCTGCCGCAGCATCCTGTCAGAAGCCGTGTTCAACCACCTGGCCCCGGCCGGTATGAAGGCCTACAGCGCCGGCAGCCAGCCCAAAGGCGAGGTACATCCGCTGTCCATCTCCGCGCTGCAGCGCGCCGGTATTTCCACCGATGGCCTGAGCAGCAAATCCAGCGATGCACACGCCGAGCTGGCACCGGACTTCGTCATCACCGTCTGCGACAAGGCCGCCGGCGAAGCCTGCCCTGTGTTCTTCGGGCCGGCAGTAAAAGCCCATTGGGGGCTTTCCGATCCTTCGGACCTGCAGGGTAGCGCCGCCGAATTGGATGCGGCTTTCGACATCACGCTTGAGCAGATCAAGCGACGCCTCAAGGCATTCCTCGCACTGCCTTTTGAACAACTGGATGCCGCGCAGCTCAAGGTCGAGCTGGTCCGCATCGGAACGCTCTGACGTTTAGGGAGATCCACCATGAGCAAAAGCCGACTTTCCTTCCTCGACCGTTACCTGACGGTCTGGATCTTTCTGGCCATGGGCCTGGGTATCGCCCTGGGCAGTTTGTTCCAAGGATTGCCCGCGTGGCTGAACAGCCTGTCGGTAGGCTCGACAAACATCCCCATCGCGATTGGCCTCATCGTCATGATGTACCCGCCGCTGGCGAAGGTGAAATACGAGGAACTGCCTCAGGTTTTCAAGGACAAGCGCATCCTCGTACTGTCGCTGATCCAGAACTGGGTGATCGGCCCAGTGCTGATGTTCGGGCTGGCGGTAGTGTTCCTCTCCGACAAGCCCGAGTACATGACCGGCCTGATCCTCATCGGCTTGGCGCGCTGTATCGCCATGGTGCTGGTGTGGAACCAGATCGCCGGTGGCAACAACCAGTACGTGGCAGGCCTGGTCGCCTTCAACAGCATTTTCCAGATCCTGTTCTTCAGCGTGTACGCCTGGATCTTCCTGGGCCTGCTGCCGCCACTGTTTGGCCTTGAGGGTAGCGTGATCGAGACCAGCTTCCTCGACATCGCTCAGTCGGTGCTGATCTATCTGGGCATCCCGTTCTTGGCCGGCTTCCTGACCCGCAAGATCCTGATCAGTAGCAAGGGCGAGACCTGGTACCAGGAGCGCTTCATTCCGAAGATCAGTCCGCTGACCCTCGTGGCGTTGCTGCTGACCATCGTGGCCATGTTCAGCCTGAAGGGCGACATGGTGCTGCAGCTGCCGCTGGATGTGCTGCGCATCGCCATCCCGCTGACCATCTACTTCGTGGTGATGTTCTTCATCAGCTTCTGGATGGGCAAGCTGCTGGAGGCCGACTACCCACGCACCACCGCGCTGGCGTTCACCGCAGCAAGCAACAACTTCGAACTGGCCATTGCCGTGGCCATCGCTACCTTCGGCCTCGCTTCGCCGGTCGCCTTTGCCACCGTCATCGGCCCCTTGGTGGAAGTGCCGGTTCTGATCTCACTGGTGGGTGTGGCCTTGTGGCTCAAACGCCGCTGGTTTGATCAGCCCTCTGGTGCCTTGTCTCAGGAGTAAAATCATGACCGAACACCACATCCCCAACATCGACAACGAACTGGTCGACCTGCCGTCCACCGACAAGCTCGCGATCGAGCAGCAGTCCACCCATAAACCGCGCATCCTGCTGCTGTACGGGTCGACACGCGAACGCTCCTTCAGCCGTCTGCTGACAGAAGAAGCGGCACGCCTGCTGGAGCACTTCGGTGCGGAGACGCGGATCTTCAATCCCACAGGCCTGCCACTGGCGGATGACGTGCCCGATGACCACCCCATGGTCAAGGAACTACGTGACCTGGTGCTGTGGTCGGAAGGCATGGTCTGGTGCTCGCCTGAGCGCCACGGCGCGATGACCGGCGTGTTCAAGTCGCAGATCGACTGGATTCCACTGAGCATGGGCGCCGTGCGCCCGACGCAAGGCAAGACCCTCGCGGTGATGCAGGTCTGCGGCGGCTCGCAGTCGTTCAACGTGGTCAACCAGCTGCGCGTCCTCGGTCGCTGGATGCGCATGTTCACCATCCCCAACCAGTCGTCCGTACCCAAGGCCTACCTGGAGTTCGACGAGGCCGGCCGCATGAAGCCCTCGGCGTTCTACGACCGTGTCGTTGACGTGATGGAGGAGCTGGTGAAGTTCACCCTGCTACTTCGTGATCGCTCCGACTACTTGGTCGATCGCTACTCCGAGCGCAAGGAGTCGGCTGAAGAACTTTCCAAACGCGTTAATCAACGATCCATCTGAGGCTTTCTGAGCATGCAACTGCACCCGTATTCCGTGCTGGCGACTCCCGAGCTGATCGGCCAGCTGATCTTCACCCCGTGCCCTGGTACCAAGGACACCTCGGTATCTCAAGCGTTGGCAACGCTGCGCGAGGCCGGTGCGAGTGCACTGGTCACACTGATGCCGAGTGAAGAGCTGCTGCAGAACGAGATCGACCTGCTGCCCGAGGAGTGCCAACTGCTGGGCCTCGAATGGTTCCACCTGCCGGTGGAAGACGACCAGGCGCCCGGCGAGCCCTTTGCTGCCGCCTGGGAGATCCACCGGGAACGCCTGAAAGAGTTGGTGATGACTGGCAAGACGATCGCCATTCACTGCAAAGGCGGCTCCGGCCGCACCGGCCTGTTTGCGGCCCGCCTGATGATCGAGTGCGGCATTCCCGTGCAGGAAGCTGTTGCTCAGGTCCAGGCCCTGCGCCCACGTGCAATTCAGAACCCTGCGCACGTCGACTACATCAACCAGTTCGCCAATACCCTCTGACCGTCCCCTGACGGCTACGCGAGAACAACAACATGGCAATCAAAGTAGGCATCAATGGGTTTGGCCGCATCGGTCGCTTGGCGCTGCGCGCGTCCTGGGACTGGCCAGAGTTCGAGTTTGTGCAGATCAATGACCCGGCCGGCGACGCCGAGACCCATGCCCACCTGATCAACTTCGACTCGGTCCACGGCCGCTGGCACCGTGAAGCCCATGCAGAAGGCGACGCGGTAGTGATCGCGGGCAAGCGCATCAAGGTCACCGCGAACAAGACCATCGCCGACACCGACTGGTCGGGCTGCGACCTGGTCATCGAGGCCAGCGGCAAGATGAAATCGGTAGCCGTGCTCCAGGCGTATCTGGATCAGGGTGTCAAACGTGTGGTGGTCTGCGCTCCAGTGAAGGAGAAAGGCGCACTGAACGTGGTGATGGGCGTCAACCAGCACCTGTTCGACCCGGCGCAGCATCGCATCGTTACCGCCGCCTCGTGCACTACCAACTGCCTGGCCCCGGTGGTCAAGGTGATTCACGAGAACCTGGGCATCCGCCACGGATCGATCACCACCATCCACGACCTCACCAACACCCAGAGCATCCTCGATACGCCGCACAAGGACCTGCGCCGCGCCCGAGCCTCGGGCATGAGCCTGATCCCGACCACCACGGGCTCGGCTACTGCGATTGCAGAGATCTTCCCCGAGCTGCGCGGCAAGTTGAATGGTCACGCCGTGCGCGTACCGCTGGCCAACGCCTCGCTGACCGACTGCGTGTTCGAAGTGGAGCGCGAAACAACAGCTGAAGAGGTCAACGCGCTGCTGAAGGCTGCGGCCGAAGGCCCGTTGAAAGACATCCTGGGCTACGAAGAGCGCCCCTTGGTGTCCATCGACTACCGCACCGATCCGCGCTCCTCGATCATCGACGCGCTGTCGACATTGGTGGTCAATGGCACCCAGGTGAAGCTCTACGCCTGGTATGACAACGAATGGGGCTACGCCAACCGTGCTGCGGAACTGGCCCGCTTGGTCGGCGCAGCGGAGTAAACAGCGATCATGAAGGCGTTGTCAGCCCTGTCTGCGGAAGTGCGTCAGTACCTGCTGGTTACCGGCAACTACTGGGCCTTCACCCTTACCGACGGCGCATTACGCATGTTGGTGGTACTGCACTTCCATTCGCTGGGCTACACGCCGCTGCAGATCGCCGCGCTGTTCCTGTTCTACGAAGTGTTCGGCGTGATCACTAACCTGGTGGGTGGCTACCTCGGCGCCCGCCTAGGGCTCAACCGCACCATGAACATCGGCTTGGGCATGCAGGTCTTTGCACTGCTGATGCTCACGGTGCCGGCAGCCTGGCTGACGGTACCGTGGGTGATGGCCGCCCAGGCGCTGTCCGGCATCGCCAAGGACCTGAACAAGATGAGCGCCAAGAGCTCCATCAAGCTCCTGGTACCGGACAGCCAACAGGGGACGCTCTACAAATGGGTGGCCATCCTGACGGGCTCGAAGAACGCGCTCAAAGGTGTGGGCTTTTTCCTCGGCGGAGCATTGCTCGCGTTGCTCGGCTTCACCCTGGCGGTGCTGGCCATGGCGGCTGTATTGGCCCTGATCTGGATCGGCAGTCTGGTGCTGCTGAAAAAGGACTTGGGTAAAGCCAAGGCCAAACCCAAATTCCGCGACATGCTGTCCAAGAGCCGAGCCATCAACATCCTCTCGGCCGCACGGTTGTTTCTCTTCGGTGCCCGGGACGTCTGGTTCGTCGTGGCGCTGCCGGTGTACCTGAGCACCGCATTTGGCTGGGACTTCTGGCTGGTCGGCGGCTTTCTCGCCGCGTGGATCATTGGCTACGGCATCGTCCAGTCGTTTGCTCCTCACATCACCGGCAAGAAGCGTGGTCATGTGCCCGACGGCCGAGCGGCATTTATCTGGGCTCTCGCCCTGGCCGGACTGCCTGCGCTTATTGCCGTGGGCCTATCAGCAGGCTGGTCGGCGCAGGTGGTGTTGCTCGGTGGGCTGATGCTGTTCGGCGTGCTGTTCGCGGTGAACTCCTCGTTGCACAGCTACCTGATTGTCAGCTATGCCAAGGAAGATGGGGTCTCGCTGGACGTAGGCTTCTACTACATGTCCAACGCCTTGGGGCGGCTGGTCGGGACACTGCTGTCAGGCTGGGTGTTCCAAGCCTACGGTTTGCAGGCCTGCCTGTGGGTTTCGAGCATTTTCGTACTGGCTGCCGCGCTCATCTCGATCGGGTTGCCCAGACACAGCGAAATGGCGCAGCAGACCCACTGATCACGGAGGGAGAGCGGAGGCACTCAAGCCTCCGCTTTCACCAGAAACTGCTCGATCTCAGCGACAGTGCTGCGGGCTGTGCGCGTCACGCCGATCAAGGTCGCGGATGCAGAGCCTGTCCACTCGCCATAACCCACTAGCCAAAGGCCAGGCTCATTCACTGCCCGTGTACCTGAAACTTCGACGCGACCGTCACCAGTGACTACCCCGAGGCTGGCCAAGTGCCCAAGCGCCGGCTTGAATCCGGTGCACCAAATCACCGCATCGACTGCAGTCTCCGAGCCGTCCGCCCAGACCACACCGTCGGGGGTGAAACGAACGAAAGGCCGCACAGCATGCAGAACGTCTCGCTCACGCGCCTCGACCACAGGCGGGACCATCACGATATCGCCCAGCCCACCGACTGGCTGCTCAATGACACGGCCCTCCATCTGCGCTTTCCAGCGCTCTGTTGCCCGTTCGAACAGCACTCGACCATCCACATCATCAGGCAAGAAGAGTGGCTCGGTGGGCGTTACCCAGGTCGCATCCGCTACTTGGGAAACCTCTGCGAGAATCTGGGCCCCGGAGTTGCCACCACCGACGACCAGGACCCGCTTACCCGAGAACGCCTGCGGCTCAACATAGTGAGCTGAATGCAGCTGCTGGCCACGGAACAGTTCGGCACCGGGATAAGCAGGGATATTGGGGTTGCTCCAGGTGCCGGTGGCACTGACCACTGCTTTGGCATCCCAGTACCCACGCTGAGAATGAACACGCAATGCACCGCCGAGGCGCTCGACGGAGGTGACACGCACTGGCCGCTCAATATTGAACTGATAGCGCGCCTCGTAGCGGCTCAGGTAGTCGATGACATGCTCGCGTGAGGGATAGCCATCCTGAACAGGCGGCATCATCCAGCCGGGAATGGAACTCCAGGTGGCCGGCGAGAAGAGACGAAGGGAATTCCAGCCATGTCGCCAAGCTCCGCCGGGCGCATCTTCGGCATCGAGCATGACGTACGAAAGCCCGGTGCGGCGAAGGAAATAGGCAGTTGCCAAAGCCGCTTGCCCACCGCCAATGATGACTACATCCCACACCCGCTCTGCATGAGCTGTCATTCCAACCCCCTTCGAAACAGTGATGGGGTACATCTTTTCAGAAAGCTGAGCTCATTTCTAACCAAAGCCCTGCCGAGCTCAGGCGCACCTGGTGGCGCTGAACGCAAACGACTGGTCAAGTCGAATGCAATTGGGTGGTCAAGTCGAATGCAAACAGGTGGTCAATTGAATGCAATTACCCACCAGGATTTGCGGCAGGCGCAATTGCATCTGCATTCGCAGCAAATCCAGCAGCTCCGTCAGGCTGGTCGGCAGATCCCGCTTCGATACACAGGACCTCCCGAGAAACGCTCGAACACACTTGAGCGCGGTTTCGCTACGCTTCAACCGAGCGTCCATTTTTCGCATATCGTCCGAACAACGGATCAACAGAGCTAGCGTGGCTGGGTCCGGGAACCATTGCCGGTATTCCGCCTGCGCCTTGCCGCGAATGGAGAGCGGCAGTCTTAGTTCCGGAACGCCTGCGATCCACTCGATTCGCTCCGGGGCCACCTCGACCAGAGCATTCAGTTGAGCAATGTCCATCAGGCCGCCGCCATAGGCCGCACTCATCAATAGCAGGCCGATGCGCTCCTCTGGGCGGAACGAATCGAGATCCAGCCTCAATCCCTGCTGCAGTACATTGAGCAGTTGGCGACTTCTGCGTAGTCGTTCGGCCGTGTAGATGTCGGGGTTGATCGGGTTCGCTGGGCGTTCGACGGCAATGGCGATACGGGCCAATGGGAACCCTGGAACCTGCCTTCTGAGTCGTTGGGTGATGCTGCGCAGCATGTTCCGTAGCGCGTGATTCGTACCAAGCTGCGCCTCCAGTTCACGCACGTGCTCGACCGACACCTCGCGCATGGAACACTTTCCCAATAACCACTGCCCCAGCGGCACTCCGGACACCTCGGCTATCGTTTTCAGGCGCTCCCGCAGCTCCGGTTTCCAATCCGGCTCATGATCACCAGCAGCCCATAGGTACTCGACCTGTTGATTGTCCAAACGGGTCACATTCATTCCGCTACCCACGGGCTGCCAAGCGCAAACCAGCCCAGATCTTTCAGCAGTCGAGTAATCCACTCACCGACTACCGCTGTGTAAGCCAACGGACAGAACGATGAATATGCATCCTGCGGCTCCTCCCCTCGTAGCCAGTGCCCCATATACGCAGCTAAAACCTCAGCGGGGCAGCCGCGTTCCGCCAGTTCCGTTCGGATGAATTTGCGATAGGCGTTGATGCGGTGCGGGATATAGCCAGATACCTGCTCCATATGTTGGCGAATGGTGGCAGGCCTGATCTCCAGACGGCGAATATCGCTTTCACTAGGCGACAGTAAAAAGCCGCTAGACCACCTACCCTCCTCGTCATGCGGCAGATAGCCGATCAAGTGCCGTGTAATAGCCAGACAGTGCTGGAAGTACTGATCTAACTGGCGCCGCAGCATGGCAGGCATACAGATCAGCCGGCTCATGTGCCGGTCATTAGAATCCTTGTCCGACATAGCCCCCATGCCCAGTGCTGAATCGAACTCCTCGATATGTCGCAGAGGATTGCGGATCGCCCGGCAGCCGGTCGAGAGCATGAACATCTGTACGACCCACAGGGTGTAGTGGTTGTGCCAAGCCAGCATGTCGCTGAGACGCCCCGCCGGCTTCTTGCGCAGGACACCTGCCAGGGCTTTCACATTCATCACGACAGTTTCAGGCAGCAGGCAGTGGCTCGCCCCCACTGCTCCGAGCTGAACAATCCCAACCTCTACCGGTTCGTATGCCAACCCGGCACAGGCATAGACCTGCCGGAGCACACGTCTCAGTGACTCCGCATAGATACGGCGCAAATGATTGGCGTCGAATTGCAGGTAGTAGCGTGGCGTTTGGGCAGATGGCACGCAAACTCCAGACAGCATGGACGCAGCAGCCACGTCGTGAGTGTCCGATACGAGTTGGTGGAACAGGTAATTGCGAACCTTGGTCAGAGTGAAACGAGGATCACCCCGGCCCAACAGCCCCAGAACTACCCTGGCCTCGGTTTCAAGTTCCGCTGTCTGATGCGTGAAGACCCGATTGGAAGGGCGTGAGAAACTCCTGAGCAGTACATCGACCAAAGCAGCACTTCCGGCCAGATCGGGCAGGAGAATGCGCAACAGCGCCGGACGAATTCCCATGGTAGGCTGCCAGCGATCGTCACCAACCAAGTCGGGACTACAGACGATCAAACTGAACCGCGCAGGCGCCCCTTTAACCAGCACCAGACCATCTACGCAGTCATCTTCATGCTCCACGACTGTCAGTTGTACGACCTGGGTGGTCGCCTGCCCCAACCACAAGCTGATGTGCAATAACAAGATGGCCTCCATCCGGAGCTGGAGCCCCGAAGGATCCTTGGCCAGGGACAACTCTTGCTGACATGACGCGAACAGGTCGCTGGCACCGAACAGCAGATCCCGCAGTTCCGCCAGGGTGAACTGGGTATACGAGAACGGCAACAATTGCCGACTCCGCACGATATGCGCCTCTATCGCTTGCTGGCTGAGCTTGTCCGCAACGTATGGCCGCTCGCTGCCGTCATCATCCAGAATCCATATCTCGACCGGCGGGCTCAGTTCGTCTGGCGCCAACTCCCCTTCATGGGAATCCGTTGATTCTGCGAGGATGTTGTAATGCCCAGGTAACTGATCAGGATCCTCCGGATCACCCAGCACGAAGCCGCGCGGGTCCTCACTGATAAAGTGACTCAACTCCTGCTTGCCCGCTTTTTTGCGCCGACCTCGGCCACTGCCGCCCCCCGCTCTGGTCGGTGGTTCTTCGCCATGGCTATAGCGAACAAATCGGCTGATAGGGGCAAAAAGCTCCGCGTCCACTGACCTGGACTCACTGGGCGAAAACAGCTGACAGCTCGTCAGGAAATGTTCAGCCGTCCCCCAGATATTCAACTCGGGAGAGATCGAGCAATGACGCAACTCGCACAATCGACGCAGCCCCAGAAATACGGCATAGCGCTGCTGGTACAGATCGACCGAGCCCTGCTGCTGAAACGCGACCAACAGTTGTGCAACCAGGCGTTCATAATCCCGTGCACTCTCGACATCGCGAGGCAGATACCAAAGCGCCGCATATGGAAATCCGTACTTTTTGACTCCCTTGTTAAGCACAGGATTTCTGGAAGGAGCGGGCTCACCCAGCCAGAACAGCTTTCCCAAATCCCGCAAAATCTGGGGTTGCTTTCTCAATGAGATCAGCCACTCACAGGCTTCCCGCCAGACGAGCGGGTCGCAATTCTGGAGCCGAATGGGACTGCCGATATCGGCAGTACGTAGCACTCGTAGCAGCCCTGTCATCATCCGCGGCAGATCAATCAGATCGGGATGGGCATCTACGGCATCGAGAATTGCGCTAATAACCTGGGGAGACTGGCCCTGTTCCGAGGCCAGGCGTAGAAGCTCGCTTCTTCTGCTCACTGATTATCTACCTCCCTGGAGATTGTTGCCCTTGATCGGCTTCACTCCGACAAGTTGGGCAAGATGCGCGTAACTACGATATTCATGAGGCCATCGGGAATTTGCAGGCGCGATATAGGAATAGAGATCACGCACCTGCTGCGCAGTAATACGTGCGAGTGCGGGAGCTACCAAGCGCTCCGCGAGTACCAATTGGTGGAGGGAGGTCTTCGTGAGACTCTCTGGCCATATCAGGCATGACACCCGTGTTTCTGGACTGGCATGCGCAGTCAACCAGCGATAAAGAGCCGTTTGGCCAATGCAAAATCGATCCGGGTCACTCACCACCAGCGGGTAGACTCTATTAATCAGGTGAATCAGCGATGAAGGCACCAGCGCCCGATCCGAAAGCTCTATCGGCGCAAGGTCAAGTTCCCGCTCCACGCGGGCAAAATCGGGATGAACACCATGTATATCGGCAAGTGCAAGTTCCAGCATGCGTAAGACTCCACTACTTGGTCCTTTTACCTAATAGTGGGAAGACAGTGCCCCAATCCGGCAGCCATGTCGGATTTAGCATGCGAAACTCGCCGGTCCGTGAATTTCACTGGGCCACGACTGTGGCAATCCAGGCTGCGCCGATAGCTCCTCCCAAGTACCCCATCAGCACCAGCAGCATCAGCTCGGCCCTCCGCGGTTCACCAAGCCGCCTCAACACCCGGACGAGAGCCAGAGTGGGTACGATAGATAAAAGTCCCCAGCATATCGCTGGCTCTGGCAGTTCTAGCAACCCCACCATGGACCACAGGGACAACTCAATCGTCAGCCAGAGTGCGTAGGGACGCCATATCGCCCCTTCCACCGAATTGAATGTATTCATGTAACCTCCTGAATATCGAGCATCCAAAAGCTTCTGCAGAAAAGAGTACCCTTCAAAGTAAAAAATTCAACTCAGAACGCACACAGAAAAACAAAAAACAGACATTCAGGAATGAAATACCCTATCAATTCGCAACAGACTTTCGCATGCTAAATTAAACCTTAAAAATCTTAGTTGAAATTAAGACATACCGGAGTGTCAGATGCCCATCAAACCCGATATTGAAATTCCTCCGACGGATTTCCAGGCCCTGATAGAGCGTATATCTACTGAGAGCCGTGCGAGCTTTTCTCCAGAGCTTTACATGGAAGTGTTTGCCATGGATGAACAAACATTTTCCCGTCTCACCCACGTACCCCCCAATGCTCTCAGAACGACCTCCGAGTCAGAGAGGATCCAAGACTACATTCGGAGCACCCTCCGCGTGCTTCGCGCTGTCGCGGACACAGGAACTGACATTGGCAAAGCCATCTACTGGCTCAGGAACGTGCACTTGTCGACATTCAACGATAAAACAGCCGAAGAGATGGTCAGTGAGGGCCGGACAGCACAACTGATCGACTACCTGCACTCATGGGAGGCGGGGGCCCAAGGATGACCTTGCATGCTCTTCTGCACGAACCTCCAAATGCAGCAGAGCGAGCATGATGACGGTAAAATTTTGTCTATCCACATCCAGATTTTTCAAATAATGTTTGTCCGGTTCAAAAAATCTTTAGCCAGGAGCACAGAATGGAGAGCCCATTTGTCGGCTATGCCTTTCTGGTCAAAACCCTAAAGCTGAAAGTCTTCCCGATTCAGCGTCCTGCAGTGATCAGGCCCGTTACACGGATTGAGCCGTTGGGCCGCGAACTCGCCGTACCCCAGCGTCTCGCCCCACCACCAGGCGACTGTTGTGCTCATGTCCTGTTCGCCCTGAAACATGAGGGGGTCAACCTGGGCGTGCTGGCCCAGGCATTGCCACAGATCCCTGCCGCCACCATGCTGGCAGAGCTTCGCAAGGCTCCAAGCGGCGCCTATATCCGCAAGGCCTGCTTCCTCTGGGAGGCCTTCAGCGGAACCCGGCTGCCCCATGATGAGAGTCCAAAAGGCGCAGCAACCCTGCTGTTCGACCCGGACCGCTACATCACTGGCCCTGCGCGGCGCGATACCCGCTGGCGGGTGGATTTCAACGGCCTGGGCACACTCCATTACTGCGCTACGGTCGAACGGACACCCGAGATCGAGGCGCTGCTGGCACTGGACATTCTCGGCAAGTCACGTGAGTTCATCGGCTCGCTGCCCGCGGGAATGATGGACAGGGCCCTGAGCTGGGCCTACCTCCACGAAACCCACAACTCCTTCGCCATCGAACGTGAAGCCCCCAGCGCTGACAAGGCCGAGCGCTTCGTCCAGTTGCTGCGGCAGGCCCATGAGCGCCAGCCGCTGACCGAGGACTACCTGGTCTCGCTGCAGAACAGCACGATCAGCAATCCCTTCGATCGGGCTGTCGCCTTCCGCCACGAACAGAATCACCTGAACAACGGCCTGCGCGGCGCTGCGGGCGTGACCTATGTTCCTCCACCTCCCGAGCTATGCCGAGACCTGATGGAAGAACTGATGCAGTTCGCCAACGAAGCGCCCATGCAGATCGATCCGCTGGTCGCCGCCGGTATCATCTCGTTCGGTTTCGTCTTCCTGCACCCGTTCATGGATGGCAACGGCCGCCTGTCCCGGTTCCTGATTCATCAAGCGCTATGCCGAAGCGGTGCCATGAGCCATGGCCTGCTGCTGCCCGTCTCTGTAGCGATGAAGCGCGAGGAACAGCGCTATCTCGAAGCACTGCAAAGCTTCTCGCGCCCTGCTCGCGAGTTCTGGCGGGTATTGTGGCTCGATGCGAACAACCTGAGCTTCGAATTCACTGGGAATGAGGGGATCTATCGCTACTGGGATGCTACGGCGTGCGCGGCTTTCACCCTGGAGATGGCCAGGCAGGCGCTGGAAGTCGAACTGCATGAAGAAACCGAGTTTCTCCAAGCCTACGACCAGATATTCAAGGCCGTCGACGTACGCTACGACGTCCGCGGCAGTGACCTGGCGCAACTGGTGATGATGTGCCTGAGTAACAACGGCATCGTCTCGCGCAATCGCCGCAAACAGTTCCAGTACAGCGTCCCCAAAGAGGTGTTCGACTTCATTGAGGAGCGCGCACGGGAAGTATTGACTGAGCAGGCAGCTAAGAAGACACCTTCTGAAAACTCCCCCCACTTGAACTCAGGCTAATGTCCAAGATATCGATTAGAGATGGCTCGACCGCCCAAGACACAGAGCTCTCTTCGTTCAGCAACCATCTGGCCAGTTCCTACCAGACGTGGCTGTTCAGGCGAATAAATCTAGGCAGCAAGCCTACCTCCTCACCGTAAACTAGCTGCCATCCTAAAATAATATTTTTATCAGGCCTTTAGCTCCACCAGCACGTCCGTCGCCCACTTCTGCTCAGAGTTCTGTATCCGTGCGGTTTCAACCACTCTGGCCATGTGCATGAGTTGATCCTGAGCAGCCAGATCAAAGTCAAACCACATGTCGCTATGCGAGCTAAAGCGAACCTGCCAATAGGCCACCCCCTGGTCGAACCGGACCTTCAGCGTCCTGCCGTCTTCAAACTCAAGCTCCAACCTACGGTGATGAGGGATTTCGCGATTCGACGACTCCACAATCAGTTCAACTTGATGCCCAACCATTGCCGACAGCCAATTGCGTGAAAAGAACTCGAAATCGTCCTGATTGGCCCAGTCATCGAAGGCTTTACGACCTTGCAGCCGACCTGATTTGAATAGCGTCTTCACCTGCGCAACCGCATCCGCAGAAATGCGGCTCTTCAGATCTCTTAGAACTGCACCCAGAATCGTAACTACCGCGGGGTTCTGAATGTAACGATCTGAGTAAGTCAGCCTGTTGATCTTCGCAGTCGAAATCACGTCAGCAACTTGCTGATCTCTAGCGCCAAGCAGCTCCCAGAAACGCTCACCGAATTGCAGCAGCGACCCATTGAGTTCCTCGTGGATTGATATGTCGGCGATCGCTACCTTGCCGAAGGAGTCGCTCGTTGCACTGGAAAGATCCATTGCCTGCCAGCCAAGCTCCGGCTGACTTTTCGAGAGTACGACTAGCTCATCGCTTTGATGCCAGCTGCTGCCTGGAACAGTTGCCACGAGGCTGCGCGAGGCCAACGTCACAACCTCGTCCCCTATAAAGGCTTGGGCAACGAGATGCTCACCCGGCTTAGTAATCGCATTCCCGACGTTTACTCCAAGGTCCGACAGGCGCTGGAGATCCTGCACAAGAACCCCATCAGTGATACCTGCCGGGACGAGCAGATCAACAATCAGCTCATCGGCTAGAACATAGGTCTGGATAGCCTTACGGAACTGTGGAGCAAGAAGATCCCACTCCGCCATATCACCAGAGGTCACCAGAGTAATTCTCTCGGCCCCCTCATTGATCAACCGGCGCAGAACGCTCTCAATGCTGCCAGGCGCATACTGGCCATCGGCAAAGGAGAGTTTGTTTTCGGCGGTCAAACCCACGTGATGAATGAAGTCTGGGCCCAGCCAGTCGAGCGCTGCCTTACGATCCAGCTTGTCGTGGTCATGCCGTGTTTGGGAGTCCAACAGGCACTCACTACAGCCAGTTTCACAATGCTTGCAATCGAGCTTCTTCACCATCCCCCGCAGCAGCTCCTCGACATGCAGCGGCGCGCTAGTGGCAAAACCTGCGCCACCGCTGATTACATCGAAAAGCTGAAGGACGCGAATGGACTGTCCACTTGGCAGTTTGCTTGGCCGAGTTGCATAACCCAATTCGGAAGCAGATACGCCCAGTATCTCGGCCAGCGCAGCCCGCAAAGCCACTGCTAGCGTCATGGCAATTGCACTTCCCTGCGCTGAGTCTGCAATGAACTCCCCGCGCACGGGATGGTGCAAGGTGAGTTCAAACACATCAGTAGTAGCTACAGCACCAAGGCTCACACTAGGAAGAATGCTCCCGCTACCCTGGCAGGGAAGGCGCTTGTTGTTCTGATCTTTGTCCTCTTTGGTCGGGCGCGGCGGATAGTGCTCGCCAGACGGTGACAGGTCTCGCGGGAACCCGCTATCCGGCTGCATGGACTCAGCTCGACCACAACTCATGCACAAGGCATAACCTGTTCCGTGCTCACCCGAGCTGTGGTGGAAGACCTTTCCATCCGCACCATAAGCCATTGCCCCAACCGCCGGGTTTGGCAATGGAGTCTTGTTGACGTTGACGAAAACCCAGGCGGTTTCAACTGGGATGAATTTCTGATGCTGGATGTCATTGGAGGCCGACTCATAAGCATCGGTGACAAAACCAGAGGGCTGCAGGACCTTGCGAAGGTTTTGGGGCTTGATGAGTGACTGGCAATCGACATTGCTGCAAGTCAGCTCATCGGTCTTTATCAACCCTTCCTCATAGTCCAGAGCGCCACAGACATCGCAACGCCACGCAATGTCCATTTTCTGCGCTTCTTTGCTATCAGCATTGAGGTTATGCCAGTGCAGGGAAACGCCGGCAGACCTGAACACCCGGCCATCCAGAACGATTTCTGCACCAGGAGCGTACTCGCGAATGGCAATCGACAGATTGCGTGAAGGCAGCCCCTTGTAGCGGGATACGTTGTCCTCGCGATCGTGCTTCAGCTTTTTCCCTGCGTCCTGCTCGCGGATGTAATCCTCAATCGTGAAGTTATCGAAGTTCACCACGTCGGTAGGGAAGCCATAACCAGGCAAGAAGGTACGCGCAGCAAGATCCCGCAACAGGTACTCATTGCAGTGGCGAGCCTTTTCAATCTGGAGACGCTTCAGATAGGGGCTGTTGGCTTTCGCGTGCTTCTCCTCAGAAAGTAAGAAGCGATAGCTCTTCAGCCAACGACTCTGCAGCGGCTTGATCGAGTCGATTGAACGACGGCGCAGCTGGGCCGGGTCCACACCGACCAAAGCTGTGCCTTTCACCAAGTCTTTGAGCGCGTCATCCAAATCGGAGACAACTTGCCCCAGCCGCTCAATGAATCGGTCACATTGTGAGAGACCGTGCTTATCGTCGTAGAACCACTGTGTATTCAGACTGGTTTTCTCAGTCTGAGTGGGCCCGACTACATTGCAGAGAAAGTCCGCCAACAGTAACGAGTTGATGTGCCGTTGTACGAGTCGCTCGGAGTTCAACGCCACCACTGGCGCAGGGATCCTGGTCTCGAACGGCCAACTCGGATTGGCGAAAACCTGTTGATCATGCGGGTTGTTCTTACAAAGCGTGTAGGTAATCGCCCTGGATTCTTTGCTTCGCCCCGCTCGACCGGCACGCTGCAGGTAGTTGGCCGGGTGCGGTGGCACATTGTTCATGACCACAGCGGAAATACCGCCAATATCTACGCCCATCTCCATGGTGGTGGAGCAGTTCAGAACGTTGAGCTGTCCCTTCTTGAACATCTCTTCATAGGAGCCAAGGCGTTCAGAAGACTGCTGGGCCGAGTGCTCCGCCGTACGGTAATAGAAGCCACCCTCCACTGCCCGATCATTGATGTCCGTCCACAGGTTCCGTGCTCTCAGATCACTAACAAGAGGATCATTCGCCACCAGGTTTCTAATTCGCGCCAGTCCCAGCGCATAGTCGTCCTGCGAACGATCAAACTCCCACAGGTTGGGTAGCCCAACCGGGCCTGCCTGATACCCCTTGCGTCGCTCTTCAGTCAACTGAGAGAAATCCAGGTGAGCAGGTAGGTAGGGCGTAAAGCCTTTGAAGGTGGTATCCAACAGCTTGTTGGTAACCGGACAGATGTAAGCCCGATCAACCAACGAGAACAGCATGTGCTCTCTGGGTAGGAAGTATCGGTTTTCGTCAGCCTTCAGCGCCGAGCCCGGTCTGGCCAACTGCAACCAGGCAGCCCTTAGCCAAGCATTGACCAGATCAACGTCGGCCGTGCTGGCCGGGTTCAGGCCAGCACCAAGCAACAACAGTTTGATCAGGCGTTGGGAATGGTTGCCATTGCGGATCTGAGGCCAGCGCTTGACCCGAATCTCATCTGCTTCTTTCGACTCGGGATTACGCAGACTCTTGGCGGAAAAGCGGCTGCCAATCCAACTCAACCACCCTTCATCGACCTGGATATAGCTGTTCTCCCTAACATGAAAGTCCAGCGCCACCTTTAGGAAGTCACGCCAATCATCGAGCGTCAGACCTTTCTGCTCCCAGTACGCCGGCACTTCCTGGACCTTATCCATACCAACGTATCCGACCTTCACCAGCCCTTGGGTTTCCAGGCTGTTCTGCCGTTTTGGGCGACGCATAAACTCGCGGAACAGCAACATCTCCGCCAGCTTGTAGGGGCCATCATTGTCCCTGAAGATCTCGGGCTTCTGATACTTGTTGTAAAGCAGCATCGAGCCTTTCAGGTCCGCCTTCTGCTTGAGCTCATTGGTGAGCTCCGGCCAGGCTAGAGAAACTAGCGTCGGCCTAACTTTCGTTCCAGTAGCTGAAGCTAGCATGGCCGTGAGCCGTGTAACTTTTTCCTCCGCGGCCCTGACTTCGTCCTTGATACCAGCGCTGCGGTATAGCTCTACTTCCGCTTTCGCTTTGGCGATGAATTGTTGCAAGACCGACGGATCGATGCTGCTGGAATCTGCCTGAGAGCTGGCCTGGCTCCGCTGGTGCCAGCTCAAAATCTCCACGACAAGTCCGCGCAACCTGCTGCGCTCCGCCTCCTGTTGCATACGTACAGCCATGCGCGCCGTGCCCTGACGGCTGTCCGTGAAGGTAATTAGCCGACGGCCTCTACCAGGCAGAGACTGCGGACCGTGTTCCGGCGTCTGATCTTCCTCTTGATAGTCTTGACAGTATTCAAGGACTGTCGGCACGGCATTGGCTACATAGAAGGGGCCGCCCAGCATTGCGCGGCGGAAAGGAGAATTCCCATGCAGTCCACTCGATCCACAGCTGTTACGGCTGCACTTGGCATCAAGATCTCTAACCCCAAGCCGTACCCGTTCAGCTGAAACAGATGCGAAGGAACCAGCGAACTTATCGACCTCAACGGGGATGTATGCGCTGCCGGCATTGTCGAACGAGCAAAGCACCAGCGGTGTCTTGGCTGAAAGTATCCCTGAGCCACCAGCCCCCGCATCCTCCTCAACAGGTGTTTCAGTCTGCAGGGAAAATTCATCGCCACCAGAGCTTTCCCACTGGACCAGCTTTCCGTTCTTATCCCGCGCCAGCAGATGCGGCTCATTGCAGTCATTGCAGAACGCCAACTCGAATACCGGGCTGCCACAGCTGCAGGTTTGCCTCTGATTGGCGTAGACATAACCAAAGGGCCAGTTTTGTTGCAGCGCCGTTCCGGACTTTGCTGAGCAGCACTTGTCGAAGCAGGCCCATAACCCGTGAGTAGTGCGCTGGAAGAAGTGCGCCCGCAGCTTCAGAAACGCTGGCTCACTGGCTGAAGGACGAGTGCCTGAACAGACATCCAACCAACGTAGTATTTCGTCCTGCGACAGTGACCACTCACCTTCCTGACGCATCTGGCTGACCATCTCGGTTAGCTTCAACGGCTTGGGGGTGGCCACCAGCAGATTTCTCAGTGCTCGGGCTTGCGGAGAATGGACCAGGGCCTCGTATCGATCCGGATGAACCTCTGGATCGTCCGCAATTACAGGCGGCATGGATTCGAGCGCTTCCAGAGGAACCAGCGTTTGTTGGCAAGGTGCAAGAGGAGGAATGACCCGGTTACCCCCCCAAACATCGATCTGCGTAACCGGCACCCCCGACAGATCCGAGAGAAACTGCTTCAACTGTCCTGCAGCGTCCTCGCCGGCAATGGTCGCCGAGGTCGCCACAAAGCGGACATCCTTAGGCGTCACGCCGAAGGCTGTCATCACCCGTCGCAGCTGCAGTGCCAATTCAGCCGCCTGGGACCCCACGTAAGTGTGAGCCTCGTCCAGAACAATCCAGCGCAGCGATTTCTGCTCTCTGGAGATTCTTACGATGGGCGCATCGACCTGGCGCACCATTATGTATTCGAGCATGGTGCCGTTGGTGACCAGAATGGGCGCCGGTTGCGTACGCATCAGCTCGCGCGACAGAATTTCGTTAGGCTTTTGGCTCTGCTCGCTGCGCACCTTCGCCTGCAACTCCGGTGTGTTGCCGTTGTACAGGCAATAGCGAATGCCGCCTCCAAAGCTCTGAGTCCAGGCACTCAAACGTTCGCGCTGCGAGTTGATCAGAGCGTTAAGTGGATACAGGAACAGCGCCCGAACTCCGACCAGCGGCTGACGACCTGCATCACGGTACTCGCGATAAAGATCCTCCAGCACCGCCACCATAAAGCATTCGGTCTTTCCCGAGCCGGTACCACTGGTGACGACCACTGAATACTTCTTCTCTAGCAACGAGCGCCAGCTGGCCAACTGGTGTGTGAAGGGTTTCCAGCTCGCGCCAAAGCGGTAACGCCCATTCGCCTTACCATCGAGAGAGGCCACGATCTCCTTGCTCAGCAACTGCTCCTTGTTCGTCAGTTGCTCCATGGTGAACGCCGACTCTTCCCAACCAAAGGTCTGCTCGAACAAGGGTGGCGCCAGGAATGCACCCTCTTTCCCGCACTCTGCGCGCATCAGACTTCCCAGGTGCTCACGCAAGCCCGGATCGGTAATGCTCAAGATACTCAAAGTGGACTCAGTGGTACGGGAAAGCGCCTGCTCGACTAGCCCAGAGAAATACTTATCCATTAACCGACTCTGCCTTCTGCATATCCATAACGCTGTTCAACAAGCAATATTGATAGATCGAGTTGAACCACTTCGAATCGAAATCGCGGACCTGGCGTAGGAAGAAAATCGCCTCGACGTCATCCTCAAATACATCCGCAAGCTGGGCTTTCCCACAGGCGACTGCAGCCGCGAACACTGGCAGATAGAGCACCGCCTTGCGGTAATCCATATCCGACGTGAAAGCAATGACCGAGGCACTCTGGTTGCTATACCAACGCTCCAGTCGCTTGCCGCCGAACTCTGGCCACTTGGCCTCACTGCGCTCACGGATCAACTCAAGGTACCAACCCTGCAGAACTCCCTTGAAGACTCCTAGGGGAACCTTGATCTCCGGGCCAACTGGCCGGCCTGCAAGGAACCGCTGCACACTCTGACCGTAGGCCGGAAAGGTCTCCCCCAAGCGCACAAGCATCCGCCCTATCAAAGCATCAACGGCGTCCTCAGCAACGCCCTTCACCTTGAGGAATGCGCTAAAGCGCTTGGTCGCCAGATGGATTTCGGCAACCGGCAGAAACTCCCAAAACAACGGAAACTCAGCCTCCAACCGGTCAAGAAACTTCGCCTCCATCTCAAACTTGAAAAGCGCCATTGCCAACGCGCGAGTGTGTCCTACCAGAGCCTTCCAGACCTCGAAGGTCGCCAGGGGCAAATAGCCGTAGGCCTCATACAAGGCCCGCAGAAACTGCCAGCCACTGTGCATTGGGTTGATCGCCATGGCATCCAGCACGGAGGTGAAGGAGCTGACCGGCGAAGCGTGATCGAAGGTCAACACTGCCTTTTGCAGGCTCTGAATCCCATCGATCTGCATCACAGGCTCCCAGCCTCCGGCAATAAACAGCGGCCGGAATGACACGGACGATCCCAATTTTGGCAACACCAGCCAGGGACCGTCCTTCTCAACCTGTTTCGGCAACTCGAAGTCGCCAGTGGGGACACCTTCACTGGTGCGTGAGTGCAAAACGATGGGGCTGCGCATGGGATCATGCAACAGCATCAACACCGGCTCGGGCATAGCAGCGGCAACATCGCGCAGGTTGGTCGCGTGTAGTATCTGGCGGTCGCAATCCAGTTCCATTTCCGTCACATACTTGCGGATGAGGTAAGAGGCATCCGGACCAACACCGAACACCCGCAACTCGACGACCTGATCAATACCCGACTGCAGCGAAAGCAAGTCGACAATTTGATCCCGAATACTGAAAAGACTGATTTCTAACGGTTTATCTGCAGCGATATAAGTCCAGCTGTAACAGGCGTTCTTGGCCGTATCGCCCCTAAGAGTCAGTTCAAGACCAAAGCGGGAGGGTGCGCCAGCCCGACCAAACAAATACAAGCGCGCTCCCAATAGATCGTCGACGCTGAGGTCGCGCTTCAGCCGTTTGCAACTGTCATCGAAGGCCAGACAACCCGAATGGGGAAACGGTAGATCAATCTCCACCGGATCAGCCAGCAAGCTGGGGGTAACAGAAAGGCGAACCTTGATCGGAGGAAAGGCTTTTGCCGAAAGCCTAAGCTCGGTATGCCCCTCATGCTTGACCTGCTGTACCTGCAGACAGTCGTCATCCACCTGAAGTAAACAACGCTGCCGGGTATACACCAGAATGCTGCCCTGTCCAGGCTTATCACCACTGCGCAGCTCCAGACGGAAATCTGCCGGCAAAATACCCAGCCTACGGCGCAGCAGGGTATCGCCAATGCGATTGCGCACCGATACATACTGCGCGCCGAGCATCTCCTGCAACAGACCGCTTCCCGGCTGCTTGCCGGCAACGTACAGATCACCACCCTGTTGTTGTAGCTCCCCAGCAGCGGTCGGCCACTGCACACGAGGCAAACCGACAAAGGTTAGAGCAGGCTTGGTCGGCCAGCCGATCTGGGCGCCAGCCAGTTCCAGCCCCAAGCCCATGCCAGCCGCATGTCCCGTGCGTATCCGGTAGAGTTCACCACTCTCAATCTGGACCTGCGCCTTGCCCTGAACCTTTACCGTATGCAGCGAAAAAGCTGGTGCCATATCGCTGAAGACGGCTTCCTCGCCCTCTGCAGCTATGCTCAACTTGCCACCGTCGGGCAGCACCAGCAGCAGCTCTTCACCAGCCGTATTGAATGAAGCCTGACCGCACAGCTGCCAGCGATCATTCACTGGCTCGAAACCCAACGGTACTTCGCCAAGGGCCACTGCACTGCCCTCTATCGGCTGGGTGGCGATCAGCATGCCACCAGCCATAGCCACCAGGCTCAGTTGGGCACTGCAATCCCGCCGCTTGCCGATCACCTCACGTAGACGCAGCCGGATATGGGCAACACCGTTGTCGACCACTGCGTAGCCGGGACCAAGCTCAGCAATCACCTGCCCATCTTCGACAATAGCCAGTTCAAAACGGGTAGTAGATGGCTGCGTAGTCAGACGAAACACTACCTCCCCTGGCATCGAGACCTGAACCTTGAGCACATCCGGCTGAGCTTCATGCCAAAAGTGTCGGCATGACCATCCAGTCGCATTCGGGCGTCGCTTTTTGCCCTCGATGGTCGCGCTCTTCAACAGACCATTGAGGAGTTCGCTGCCAGTCTCGTTATCCAATGGCAGAGGGAACAATTCACGCCACTTGGGGTTCAGCGCATCCAGGCGGGCGACAGGCTCATCCACCTGGGACAACCCATAATTCCGTACCAGAGCTACAAGCTCATCGACCATAAGCGCAATCAGTTCGACCGACGTACGCGAGGCAAACACCTGAGGAAGGCTTGCCTTCTCCAGTTGTTGCTCCACCTGCTGAAGGGTGTTGAACCCCAGCAAATGCCACTGGTCGTACTGCTTTAGCAAACGATCAAACAGCGACTGGAAGCGGCTACCTCCCTCTCGCAATACCTGAAAGGGCAAGCCGCCCTCGCTAAACAGAGACCCCAGAAAATCCCGATGACCTGCGTCGTAGAAATGAAGAGGACGCTTCCAGTATCCCTCCAGCCCTTTCGGAATGGCCTTGCTCAGTTCTCCGGGCGACAGGTTGAACCCCAGAGCTTTCCAGATCGGGTCCCAGGTCCAGGCATACTCACTGCGGTACTCGCGGCGATACCACTCCGAACCAAAAAGTACCAAACAGGCACAGGCTGCCGGGTCCTTTAACGCCGCATCAAAGCCCCCCAACTCACGGAGCAAATGCTGCAGCTCTCCGTACTCTTCGAGACTGCAGTGGTACGCATAGAGTCCGCGTTGATCAGGCGCTGAAAGCCCACGGCGCTGGAGAAAGCGACCCAGCCAGGACGAGTACTTGATTACGGAGTACGACATGAAAACCCTCCCTGATGGAATTACCCTTCCCAATCTCTATGAACACACACCTCAGGTCAGCGGAACCCAATCCCCCTCTCCGCAACCGGTGCGGATAGAGCTGATCATCCGCTCGACCGCCGCGCGCTCAACGTACTGTGGATTCCCGCCCCGGTAGCGGTCTTGAAAATAGCCCTGCCCACTGCAGGTCAGTCTGTAGCCTTCGGGCACTCGCTCGATTCGCCCTGCATTCAGGTGAGTCTGAAAGTTTTTCAGAAATCGCTTCAATGGAAACGGCTTGCCTTTATCCATTTCCGTGACCTCAAGAATGGCTGCCATGTATGTCCACAGCCGGCGTCCTGAAGGGGTCCTCGCCAGTTTGTAGAGCTGAGTAGTGTGATCAACCATGAAAGCTTTCACTCCACTGCACTGCTAATAGCTAAGCCAGACTTGGTTAGATATGGCACTTTGCCAGATGGCACTAAATTGGCTGCGGCCTCCAAGTGCACATCTTGGTCATCGAAAAAGATGTGCGGAGTGAAGGCGCTGAGCACTTTGGCTTTGCCGACGCCGCCCAGGAAAAAGGCCTCATCGACGCAGACGCCCCAGGCGCGCAGGGTATTGATGACTCGCATTTCAGAGGGCGAATTGCGGGCGGTGACAATAGCAATTCTGATCGGTGAGTCCTTGCCGCCAGTAGGCAGGCGCTCCTGCAAGCGGGCCAGTTTTATCAGCAGACTGGCGTAAGGGCCCTCCTCCATCGGCGTGTGCTGCAGCGCATCTTCCTGGGCCTTGAAGGCGTCCAGCCCCTGGGTTTTGTAAACCAGTTCACTGGCGTCGGAGAACAGCACCGCGTCACCGTCGAAGGCGATGCGCACCTGGCCCTCGGGGATTTGCGGGGCGTTGGCCGGTGGAGCTTTGAGGATAGCAGCGGCACATTGCCGGGAGTCGATGACCTTTTGTGCATCCTCCACATTGGTGGTCAGGAACAGGTCGACGTCGAAGGCATCCATGTAGTCGGCCACCGACTCGCCGCCAGTAAAGGCCGAGCGGGTAATCGCCAACAGGTCACGGCGAATAGTCTTGAGCACGCGGATGCCAGTGTCCGGGCTATTGCGCGACATCACCACCACCTCGACCAGTGGGGAGGTCTCGCCACCTTTCATATGCTGGTTGAGATCGAGCAACGCCTTAACCAGGTGATAACCGGTGCCCGGTGCCAGAGGCTCGTCCTCACGCTCCTGCATATATCGGCGGTAGTTGTCGATCACGCTTTCCGGATCGTCCTCCAAAGCGGCCTTGAACATCTGATCGGACTCGCTCATGTCGTACAGGGCCGTCGCGGAAATGCCCACCACCAGGGTTTTGCTCAAATCCAACGCCATCGCAAACGCTTCCCTTTATCCTCTGTATCGTCAGAACGGCTATTTCATGCCGCCAGAAAACGAATCTCCGAGACCTCTTCATTGAGCAACTCGGCCGCTTCTGGATGACTCGCGGCATACTCCAACAAGCCAAGCTGATAGTCGATGGCAGGGGCAGTTTGCTTGCGGAACTCCAGGAAGGACACGACGTTATCGCCCGCGTCCTGGGTCAATTGTTCGACCCACTCCTGATTGGCAGCAATGGCCTCGACAACCACGGTACTGATCTGCAGCCAGTCCGCCTGCAATTCTTGCAGCACCTTGATGGCGTACTTCTCACCCGCAGTGCGCTGCTGAACGTATGCCTGCATGAAGCCGAGATACATCATGCGTTGCTGCAGGTTTTTCAGCACATCGAGGGACTCAACGAAGCCTTTGTCAGTGGCTCCTGCCGCCGCCCGGTTCAACGTCAGCTTGGTGACCTCATACTGCTCGCGCAGATTGCCAACCTGATTTCTGAGCCCCTGCAGGTCACCCTGCTCGGCAGACTGGCGGACCGTCCAGAGCACGGAGCTGAAGCGTGCGCTGTCACGCAGCTCTTCCCGGACCTTGGCATCACGGGCCATTTCGATCAACACATCGAGCTTTTCCGACTGTTGATGCAGCTGCTCGGAAATGCCATTGAGCTTCCTGCAAACAATGGCAAAGCCGGCAACCGAAACAGCCAGATTCAGCCCTGACAGCACCAAGTTCGCATACTGCAGGTTTTGCAACACACCCAGGGACTCCTGCGCACCACTCAGCGCCTGCTGAAGCTTGGCAAGTTGCTCTGACGCCTGGCCTGCATCACCGGGGAATTGCAGATGGCCAACGATCTGCCCGCCCTGTGGGTTGCCTGCGGAATACCTGACGACACCACCCCAGACGGTATAAAGCCCAGACCGAATACCCTCAACGATCTCCGGTGCAGAGCTAAGCACTCTTGCAAGAATTTCAGCGCTCATAAACACGCCCTCAAACGGTTAGCAAAATCCTCGTGATCCGCAGCGACAAGGCCAGCGCGGATCCGCGCAATATGGACGACAATCGTGGTCAGCCCTTGCAGTTCTGGCCGCTTCTTGTTGCCGAATGCCCAAACACCTGCGCTGACAGCGCCAACCGCCGTCAGCGGCAGCGCCGCCAACATGCCCGCCGCAGCAACTGAGCCGACAGCCGCCACTGAACCCAACGCACCACTCAGCAGGCTGTCCCCGGCAGCCCCTAAACCCGACTTGCCCAGCGCCCCAAGCAAAGCAGTGAACGAGCTATTGAACCGCGCCCGGCCAAACCACGAATCACTGCTCGCCTGGCTTTCCGGCTCAGCCTGCTCAGCCAGTTTCTCAACCAGCTTTGCCAGCACCTTCTCCTCGATGGCGGAGGTGCTATCTGCCTTGCTGAACTCAACCTTCAGCTCACTGGCAACATCCCGCACAACCTCGTCGTAACTGACCGGCTCGCCTCGACGCAACAAGCTGGCAAGACTGACACTACCCAGCGCGCGAATCTCGAAAGCGATTTCATTGACCACCTTGTACAGCTCACCTTCCGCGTAGCTGTGGACGAGCCTCTGCCTCGCAGTGTCATCACCAAGTAAACGATCGTTCGCCTTATCCAGCAGAATGTCGGTGATGGCGACCAACTCATCCGGCGTCGCCAGCTGCAGCACTTCTTCCAGCGCTATATGCCTTCTGATTAGCGGCCGATTTTCACTATTGCTCATACATAGATCCCTTTCTGTTATGCATGATCTAAAAAGGTTGCAGTCCGCAGCGAAACAGCCTAGCCGACTCCCGGCAGAGCCAACTAGCCGGTCATGGCTTCGTCGATGGGAATGACGGTGGCGGCGCGGTAGCCTCGGAAATGGGTGAGCTTGGCGGACTTGAGGCACAAGGGGATTTCCTTATCTACAACTGACCAGCAAAGGCTTTTTGGCTCAATGAATTAAAGAAATCGCTAGACTCTTGAGTGGCAACCGCACTTCTTCCTCTGAGAATACCAACTGACTCGTAGAGCCTTACAAAATCCATTTGCTCAACCTCACTAGGGAGCGGAACAGGAAAACTCTTAACGATAGAGAGATTTAGATTAGGCTGCCCAGCCCCCTGCCCCAAGGATCGCAACGCCTCATATGACACCTGTAAATAAAAATACAGATAGCCCATCATTATCTTTGAAGACGGCCTTACTACTGCACAAGCTTGGTTGGTTGCAGCCTCCACCCCCAAAACACCAACCTTCCCCCGCGTTTTACCTTGCCCATACATTGCCATAACAATAGAACCAACAGGATTCAGCTTACAATTAGAGCTATGCAAGCCCTTATCCGTAATACACTCCTCTGTTTCACAGATAACATGGCCGTCCACTTCTGTTGTCTTAACCCAGGGAATATCCCCCTCGTAGTATTCGTCAACACCTCTAGATGGAGTTGCACCTGTCACAACCTCACAGAGCTCACCGATAGAAGTGATAACCAACCCCTTCGGATTGGTCACCGGGTCGCCGAACATGTCCAGAAACACGGCGCGGAGGAAGTCGTCGGCGAGCTGGATGGCTTGCTGGCGTTTGCGGCGGATGGTGTCGACCTTGCCGAGGATGGATGCAATGCGCTTTTGTTCTGGTAAGGGTGGGAGAGGAATTTCTAAGCGCTCAATCATTTCTTTACTGATGACAGTTTGCGCAGCCCCTTGAGACATAGCTCGAAGTCGCCCCGTCCAGCTCGACAGAAAATAATACATATAATCTTTATCGAGCTTTTCTTTATTCGCCCTTATAGCCGCCACAGATCGCCCTATAGCACAATCGGCGCCCTTATTGATTTTCCCACAGGTCGCCCCTACTACACATAGCAACACATCACTGGCCTTGGCGAACTTTAGGGGATTTGTCGTCCACTCACGTATAATTGGCCTTTCAACTCCGAACTCACCAGCTTTAACAAATGGGGTTCCCACTCCACTCTTATTGCAGTCTTCGCCAGGTGGAGCTTGTCCCATTATTGCTTCGGACAAATCCCCTAAATTTACGATAGGCCAATTCACAGCATTCCCTCCAGCTCATCCAGATCCGCCAGAATCTCCTGCTCCAGCCCTTTGAGCCTTTGCAAAATCATTTTCGGGTCTTCGTACTGTTCTTGCTGGTACATCACTTCCCTGTAGCGGTTGATGGAGAGGTCGTACTTATTGGCAGCGATATCTTCGGCTGGTACGACAAAGCTCTTTTTGCTCTTGTCGCCGAACACGGTATTGATGGTGCTGCCGCTGAGATTGCTCTCGACCATCTGCCGGTACTTATGCCATTGGGCGATTGCATCGGGCAGGTCGTTGCTGCCCTCGCCTTTTAATTCGGTGCGTTTGTCGTCCAGCGAGTAGCCGTCCGCCTGCAGGTCGTAGAACCACACACGCTCGGTGGTGCCACCCTTGGTGAAGATAAGGATGGCGGTGCTGACGCCGGCGTAGGGTTTGAATACGCCACTGGGCAGGCTGACGATGCCTTCCAGCTGGTTGTTGTCGAGCAGCTCCTGCCGCAGTTGCTGGTGGGCCTTGCTGGAGCCGAACAGCACGCCGTCCGGCACGATCACCGCTGCGCGGCCGCCGAGTTTGAGCGAGCGGAGGATATGGGCGACGAACAGCAGCTCGGTCTTCTTGGTTTTCACCAGACCGAGCACGTCGGGATTGGTGTTGGTCTCATCTAGGCTGCCTTTGAACGGCGGGTTGGCCAGCACTACGTCGAAGAAGTTCTGCTCCTGGCGCGGGTAGTGCTCCTTGATGGATTTGCTCAGGGAGTCCTGGTACCGGATGTTCGCGCCGTTCACGCCGTGCAGCATCATGTTCATGCTGGAGACGCGCAGCATGGTGGTGTCGAAGTCGAAGCCCCAGAACATCTGGGTACTGATGTGCTGGCGGTAGGGCTCCAGCAGGTCGCCGGTGAAATGCTGATTGCCGTCTTCATCGGTGAAGATGCCAGCCTCACTGGAATGCACGCGGTTGAGGTATTCCATGGTGCGGGCGAGAAAGCCCGCTGTGCCGCAAGCCGGGTCACAAATTACGTCCGTAGGCTGCGGTGCTATCAGCTCGATCATCGCATCGATGATGTGGCGCGGTGTGCGGAACTGGCCGTTGATGCCGGCGGTGGTGAGCTTGCTCAGCAGGTATTCGTAGATATCGCCCTTCACGTCGCTCTGGGTCAGCGGCAGGTCGTTGACCATTTCCACGGCAGAGGCCAGCACCGACTCGTTCTTGATCTCCAGGTCGGCGTCCTGCATGTATTCGCTGATGTGGCCGAGCCCTTCACGCTCGCCGCCTTCGCCTTCAGCACTACCGAGCTTGGCGAAGAAGGGGTAGACGTTTTGCTTGAGGTGCTTGTGCAGCTCCTTGCCGCTCATGTTGCGGAAGTTCTTCCAGCGCAGCAGTTGGCCTTCCGGTGTGTTGGGGAACAGGCGGTCGAAGGCCTTGCCGGTGCGGTTGGCTTTGCGCTCGGCCACGTCTTCCTGCATGTCGAGCATACGGGCAAACATCAGGTAGCTGATCTGCTCGATCACGGTCAGTGGATTGGTGATACCGCCAGTCCAGAATTTTTCCCAGAGCTTGTCGATATCGTTGCGGATTTTGCCGGTGAGCATTCGGGGTACTTCTCTCGTTCAAAAATGGGTTGTCAGGCCTGCGGTAGCAGCTCGCCTTCGTGACTGTTCTGGATCAGTTGCGGCAGATCGTCGGCTGGCTCCGACGCTTCCTCGAGCGCCTCTACGATCAGCGCGAGCCGCTCGTTCTCGAAGTCCATGTGGGTGGGCTCCAGCGCTGGCAGGGTCTTGCTGACCTTGGCCGAGAGCTTGTTGAAGCGCTCCACCTTTCCGTAGAGGCCTTGCTTGCCAGCCAGCGCCTTGACGGTGTCGTTGTAGTGGTTGCTGACGGTGTTGAGAGTGCCGCCCAGCTTGCCGAGGCGTTCTGCCACAGTGCAGACCTGGTTGTAGATCTCGCCCGCCTTCTCGCTGATTTCCCGCGCTTCGGCGTTGCTGCGCTCGATCATCCAGAGGTTGGAGACGGTACGCAGAATGGGAATCAGGGTGGTGTGCGAGACCAGCACGATGCCTTTCTTGTAGCCGTACTCGAACAGGTCCTTGTTGTGCTTCATGGCCTCGATGTAAGCCGGCTCGATGGGCATGAACATCAGCACGAAGCTGGGGCTGCGCATACCGACGAGGTTGGTGTAGTCCTTGGAGGCAAGGTCGTCGATGTGCTTGCGTACGGCTTTGACGTGCTCAGCCATCGCCAGTTGGCATTCTTCCGTAGACTCGGCGGCCACGGCGCGGTCGTATGCAACCAGAGAAACCTTGCTGTCGATGATGATGTGTTTGCCGTCGGGCAGCTTGATCAGGTAGTCGGTCTGCCTGGAACGGCCTTCGGCATCCTTGAAGGCGCTCTGCACTTCGTAGTGCGCCTCTTCGATCAGGCCGCTCATTTCCAGCGTGCGACGCAGTTGTGCCTCACCCCAGGCGCCGCGCTGCTGGGAGTCACCCTTGAGGGCCGAGGTCAGATTATTGGCCTCTTTGCTCATCTGCAGGCCGATTTCCAGCACCTTCCTGATTTCGGCATTAAGGCTGGTGTTGCCTTGCAGCGAGGCATCATGAACTTCGTTGATGCGCTTCTGGAAGCCTTCTATCTGCTCGCGGAAAGGCTTGAGCATCCCATCGATACTGGTCTGGCTGGCCTGGGTGAAGGTCTTGCCCTTCTCCTCGAAAATCTTGTTGGCCAGGTTTTCAAATTCCTGGGTCAGCGACTTGCGGGTGTCGGCCAACTGCGCCATCTGTTCCTGGAAATGCTCCTCGCGCTTCTGTAAGGTGGTCTTGAGTTCGATGTGCTCAGACGAAAGTACGTTCAGGCGCTCCTGCAGCTCGTTGAACGATCGTACTTGCTGAGAAAGCGCTTCCTTGGTTTCAAGAAGTTGGTTTCGCACATCGCGCTCGGCAGTTTCCAGGGCCTTGGCCCGTTTGCCTTCATCCGCCAGTCCGTCTTTCAGACGGTCACGATCCGTGTGTAGCTGTTCATTTGTGGCTTGAGCCTGAGCCAGGCGCTCTCGTAGCTCGGCCACTTGCTTCTCGCTCTTGTCCAGAGCGGTCCCCAGCTCTGCATGCTCATTGCTCGTCGACTGATAACGCGCCTGCAAAGCGTCGAATGCCTGTGCATGCTCGACCAGCTTTTGCTTGATCTCGTTGAGCTGTTCGCGAGCTTCACGCTCGGCGGTTTCCGCCACCTTCGCGCGAGTTTCCTCAGTCGCCAAGGCATCCTTGAGGGAGTCACGCTCCTCTTGCAACGCAGCATTTGTCGTTGTCGAGGTGTCGAGGCGCTGGCGCAATTCGGTCACCTGATCCTGGAGCCCCCGGGCGCCAGCCTGTACAGCCTCCAGACGCCTGGCGGCCTCGTGATGTTGCCGGGTAGCTTCGTCCAGTTTCACCTGCAAGTCTGATCCGGCCGCTTTACGCTCATGCAGCTCCGTAGAAAAACGTGCCGCGGTATCGGCCGATGCTTGCAACTGCGCCTTCAGCTTGCCCTCTTCGATCTGCAGCTCATGGCTGCGTGCTTCTACTGCCTTGAGCTGAATCTGCAGAGATTGCTGCTGAGTCTCAGTCGAAGCCTTGGCCTGCTCTGCTTGCTCAAGCTGCATGCTGAGCTGGCCGATCTGCCTCCCCTGGCGCAGGGCGGCGATCACGTAGCTGATAACCGCGGCTGCGATAGCGAGCCCCCCGCAGATCACGATGATTTCTGTCGTCCATTGGCTGGCTTGCATGATCACTCCTAGTGACTGCTTGGCGGGACATCCCCGCGCAGGAAGGGCTTGAGCACGGCAACCAACTCGCCGACATCCTCGGGGGCGAAGACGCCGTCGATACCCTCGTGGGAAATACTGTCGAACGGCGGCTCATAGAGTTTCTCCACGACAATGCTGCCGTGTTGCGCGATGTAGTTCTTCAGCAGATTCATGAAGCGAACCTGCTGGGCAGTGAGGCTGGGGTGGGCATGGAGGAAGCTCTTGAAATGCTCCTCGATGGCTTGTGCATCCAGGCCAATGATCTCGCGCACGGTAAGGTGCAGCTGATCCGCGGTACGGCCGTAGAACTCGTTGAGCACTTCCAGGCTGACGCCCGGGTGGCTGGTGAGGATGGTAGAGGTGAGCGTCTTCAGTTCTGGCTCGGCAATCGGCTCGCCCTTGTGGATTTTCTGCAGGGTTGGATTGGCGGCCAGCATGCCGTCAAGAATGTCCTTGAGGCGGCGGCGGTAGATCATCGCTTCGTTGGCGCCAGCGATATACACCACACGCTCTTCGCCCTGGACGTTACCATCCGCGGTTCGCGTGGTGTCTACGCCATAGCCAGGCCCGGTGTCGGTCTGCCGGTACTTCATGATGCCACGCAGCTCCTGGCGGGCATGTTCCAGCTTGCCGATGCTGGGCTGTTGCCAGAACTCGGCGCTGCGCACCTCAGCGATCACGGCATCCTTCTGGCGCACGGCCTGAATGTTAACGGCGAGCTTGTCCACTTCGGCCAGTAGGGTGATCTTGCCATCCTCAAAGCAACTGGCCTGCTCGACCAGGCAGCGTTGGATGCCTGCGATCAGCTTGTCCAGCGCGGTGGCATGTTTGTCGCGCAGCACCCGGGCCGACATCAGCGGGGCGATACTGTCCGTCAGCAGGTGCTGGGTTTTGGCATCGAACTGTTTCAGCAGCGCGGTTTGCTGCAACTGATGCACGACTCGCAGCTCGCGTTTCACGGCCACGCTGGTGTCCGGCAGGTCATTGATGTCCGCCCGCAGTAGCTCGATGGCGGTATCGAAGGCGGCTGCATGGTTATGCTTGAGCGCCGCCTGGGCCAGCTCCACGCGTGCCTCGAAGGTGGTTTGCAGGAGGGATTTTCCGCCAGTGTCCTCCGGCTCCTGATACTCCTGCTCGAAGTAGTCGAAGTTGCCGTAGTGGTCGAAGATCAGGAATTCACTCTTGTCCTTGCCTGGGCCGAACAGGTTGGGGCGCAGGCGCGTGCCACGGCCGATCATCTGCCAGAACTTGACCCAGGACTTGACCGGCTTGGCGAATACCAGGTTGACCACTTCGGGCACATCGATGCCGGTGTCGAGCATGTCCACCGAGATGGCGATGCGGAAGTCGTTATCCGGCTTCTTGAACTCCTTGATCAGGGTGTCCACGTGCGGAATGGCATTGTGGATAACCTTGCAGACCTTGGTGCCATACTGCGGATAGAGCTTGCAGAAGAGCTTTTCCAGGTGCTCGGCATGATCCTGGCGCTGGGCAAAAATGATGGTCTTGCCGACCAGCGAGCCGGTTTCGTCCTTGATGCCGTTGTTGATCAGGTTTTCCAGGATGATGCGGTCGGTGTCTTCACTAAAGATCTTGCGGCCGATGTCCTTGCCAGCGATGGTGGTGCGCTTGGCCTCCTCTTCACCGAGATCTTCTTCGAGCTGGCGCTTCTGCTCATCGCTCAGGTCGTTGTAGTGGATGCCATCACGTAGAAAATCGGTGGTGAGGTCGCGTACGCGGAACGGCACCAGGTAGGGCGGCTCGTTGTTGATGGCCGCATCCAGCCCGAACTCAAAGGTGGGGTCGGTGGTTTCACAGTCGAACATGTCGAAGGTGTTGCGGCTGATGAACTTCACCGGGGTGGCGGTCAGGCCCACCTGCAACGCATCGAAGTAATCGAACAGGTCGCGGTACTTGTTGTAGATGCTGCGGTGGCTTTCGTCGGCAATGATCAGATCGAAGAAGCCTACGTCGAGCTGGGCGAAGCGGTTCATCATGCCCGGGTAGGTGGCGATATAGATGCGCGCGGTCTGATCGACCTTGTTTGTTTCACCAATCACGCAGCGCGGCTCGCTGGGCAGGTTCTGCTTGAAGGCATCATCCGCCTGCACCCGCAGTTCCTTACGATCACATAGGAACAATACGCGCTTGGCCCAACTGGTACGCAGAAGCAGCTCGGCCAGAGCAATGGCCACACGGGTTTTGCCGGTGCCGGTGGCCTGGATGATAAGGGCCTTGCGTCTCTGCTTTTGGAAGTGCGCGGCGACGGTCTTGATCGCTTCAATCTGGTAGGGTCGATCAGCGATGCTCAGCTCGGGGTTGTACTTTTCAACCTCGGCAATACGGTACTGCCGCTGGTAGATCAGGTATTCGAGGCTGTCCTTGCTGTAGAGGCCGTAGACGGGGCGGTAGGTGTTGTACTGCTGGTCGTCCCAGATGAAGGTTTCGTAGCCGTTGCTGTAGAAGATCACCGGGCGTTGCATGCCCATGCGTTCGAAGCCGTCGGCGTACATGCGGGCCTGTTCGCGCCCGGCCTGCAGGCTGACATTGCCGGATTTCTTGGCTTCGATTACGGCCAGCGGCTGGCCGTTGTCCCCCCATAGCACGTAATCCGCACGCCCCTTGCCAGAGGTGTTATCCGGGAAGTCGACCTCCACCTCCTGACCAACCTGAGCGGGGTTGCTGACATCCCAGCCGGCCTGCAGAAGCATGGCATCGATCAGCAGGGTACGAGTCTTGGCCTCGTTCCATTGCAGGCTATCGGCAACCTTCTGGCTCTGTTGCTGGCGCTTTTGTTGATCAGGCTTGGCCGGCGGTTCGAGTTTGTCGAGGTTGCGGGTACGCTCCTGCTCCAGCTTGTCCATGACGCGCTGAAGCTCTTCCTGCTGCTGGTTGAGCTCCTTCTCGTAGCTGGAAACTGTCTTCTGCAGGCTGGCCAGCGCTGCCGTCGGGTCCTGCACCTCGGCAAAGGGCGGAATATCAGCCTGCGCAGTGCCATAGTACTTGATGCCCATGTACATGGCCAGTTGGTGAGCAGTCTTCAGCGCCAACTGTGCGTTGCGCAGATCACCTTCGGCACCATGGGCGGTGTCGTTGCCCTGAATACGCAGAAAGTTGATCTGATGAACCAGAGGCTTGCTGACGCAATCGACAAACACCGGGTTTTTCACCAGATCGTAGAAGGTCGACTGCGGCATGCGCGGCAGCAGTTCTTCCTTGTAGATGGCTTTGGTCAGCTCTTCGGCAAAGCTGCGCAGACGAGTCAGCGCGCTGCCCGGGTCGATAAACAATACGGCTTCGGCCAGGCCCGCGAGGTTTGCCAGCAACTCATTGCCGGAGCGGAGGAATTCGAAGTTGGCTGATTTCATATAGGCGATTCTGTCCATGCCAGTCCTACAGCGAGGACCGTGCCAAGTTTTTATTCGATGCCGTATTTGTCCATCCAATTGCTCAGCGTTTGCTGGCTTTTAAGGCCCAGCAGGCTGGCGGCGCGAGTCTTGTTGTGCCCGGTAAGAGTGAGTGCCCTGTGCAGGTAATGCCCTGCGACCTCAGAAACTACCCCTTGCAAATCAATACCTTGTGCAACATCCCGCGCCATGATGTCGGCTTGTTCCTGCGGAAGTTGAAACAGCGCCTGCTCAATATCCGCCGAACCAATGGCACTGCCCTGGCACCACAGCGCAGATCGAAGCAATGTGGACTGAAGCTCCCGGACATTGCCACGCCAGGGGTGCCTTAAAATAAGTTTTTTTGCTTCAGCGGAAATTTTCTTACCAGCTAGCGAGGAGTCTTGCTCAGCGAGGTTTTCAAGCAGCGCATCTGCCAGCAGGAGCAGATCCCCTTCACGCTCTCGCAGGGGTGGCAAATGGAGAACCCCGACAGCGATCCGGTAGAACAAGTCCTCGCGGAAACGCCCCTGAGCCACTTCCTGCATCAGATTTCGGTGGGTAGCCGTAATCAGCCGCACATCGACCTTTATTTCCTGGCTGCCTCCAACCGGCGTGAGCGTGCCTCCCTGGAGGACTCGCAATAGGCGAACCTGCACGTCCGGCTTCAGCTCACCAAATTCATCCAGAAACAGCGTGCCGCTATGCGCTTGCTGGAACACCCCATCTCGACTCTCCGCCGCACCGGTGAAAGCACCTTTTCTATGGCCAAACAGAGTGGAGTCGATGAGTTCAGGCGCAATCGCCCCGCAGTTGACCGCAATGAAGGGGCCAGCAGAACGTGGACCGGCGTTGTGGATAGCCCTGGCAAATAGCTCTTTGCCAGTACCAGTTTCACCGTAGATCAGCACCGGTACTTGTTTCTGTGCCAGGACCTGCGCTTGAGCTTTAAGCGTCAACATACGCTCGCTCTGCGTGACAATGCTGTCGAAGGCTGCGTTGACGGGAACATCCTGCCCTGCCAGCTCCAGTAGCTTGTCGCTGGTGATGCCATTGGCAGCAGGCACATACTCGGCGGCTATCTCGAATGGCACCTCAACCTGCTGTACGCCCTGCTCGAGGGAGGATTGGTAGAAAGTGGCCGGATAACGAGTCTTGCCGAGAAGAATCCACACGGCCTGCATCGCAGGCGTGCCAGGGCTGAGCAGAATCGAAAGATCGGCACGGGAAGCGGACAAGCGCTCCAGATGCTTGTTGGCGGTCTGGTAGATTTCCCCGAAGTGGACTGGGGAGCTCAGAGATTCGTAATGAGCCTCGACCGGTATATCGACACGCTCGCGCAACCATGCCAGATAGGGCTCAACCCGCTCGACAGGGTAAGAACAAAGCAGCTCGACACGATCAAAGGACGCAGCCCGCAGGGTCGACAAAATCGGCCCGACCTCGCTGTCGTTAACAGCTTTGAGATCGTTCCCGCCCACCCAGCAAGTCAATGCGCGCTGCCTCTTCAACACTGTCCCTGTACTCCCCACTCATGCCCCTGGCCGGTACCAGACAGGAGTAAATTGTGCTGCGATTCGCGTCTCGAATAGTAAACCATCGACCCTGTGGGGTCGTTGTACGCCGTCGGCTGAGCAGAGCCACAGCGTCGGCTTCTGGTGAAGCTCATCCAGCTCCTCGGTAGCAGGCAAGTACGTCAATGCAGCGGAGGGCGCCGCCGAAGGCGCACGATTAGCCAACACGCGGCCCTCACTACTGGCAGTTTGCCCACCCCACTGGCATGCTCGCAACAAGCTGGCAGCAAGCTATGCCGCTTCAAGGAGCCCGCCATAGAGTGCAAACGTTGGATTTGAAAGGGCGGCGCAAGTCCAGAGCACGTCGTAGAGTCATCTGGCAGGCGCGGAGGTTTTCGCCTTTTTTCCAATCGCCCATGGAGACTGGCCCCCAATAAAGCCTTCTGGCAGGACGCTTAAGTAAGGCCAAGCCCCCTCTTATAGACAACGACAGAGGCTGAGTGAAATGGATAACACCCAATACGCCCAACGTTTGCTGAGCCTGCTCGCGCAAGGAGCCACCTTATGCGCCACCGACAGAAAAAAGGCATTCCCGCTTCTGCAACGGGCATCGGCTCTGCTGTGGAGGCTTGAGCCTGAGCGCTCTCCGGTGACGACAATGGCACTGGAGCGCAAACTGAACTTGCCGATAGAGCAATGGCTCCCGGAGGCCATACGGGCGGACTATTCCGGTCCCCTGCTCTGCTCCAACATGGCTTCGCAAACCTGTAACGAAATGATGCTGGAGCTCAACGCTCGGCAGCTTTGGGAAACCATCCAGGCTCGCGTAAACCGAGTCAAGCAAGCGTGCCGGCTGCGATCCGATGGTGACACGCTCTATCGCAACTTTCGCCTGTTCCTCATTGAGCACGGCGTCATCACCCCCTCCCAGGCCCGCGACGCATTCGTCCCACTGAACCTCTCTCTCAGTGACTTCTACGAACCCATCCCGCTTCACCTGCGGCATAACGGGTTGCTGTACCTGTGCCCGGAATGCCACTGGCCCCTGAACACCCAACGGCATGAGGTGAGCTGCGACTCTGCCTGGTGCCGTGACAAGAAAAGCCTCTTTCTCAGAGACGGTACGAGGCTCGTGAACCGCGTGAATAACAGCCACCTTGAGGGTCAGGAAGCCCAGGAAAGGCTCATGCTGAATCCAGCCTTATGGAAATTCACGCTGCAGCCGGGATTGCTGGAACTGTCCCTGGCACACGCCCTGACCGAGAGAGGTTACGAAGTAGAACTTTGGCCTAACGTTGATCGAACAGACCTTCGTATCCGTATAGGCCAAAGCACTCAGGATATCGACGCAAAGGTGTGGGTATCAGCCCATGAACTCGCCAAACACATCGAACAGATCCCGTCCCACTTGCCTCGCTGGATCGTGATCCCCGACTACCAGAAGCAGAACATATCTCTACTCCGAGAGCACTGTCCTTTGGGTGTGCGCGTGTTCACCCAGAGCCAATGCGTGCAGGAGGTGCAGAAGCATGCGTCCCCTTTCTGATATCGCGACCACACTGTTCCTGGCTATCGCCGTACGCTACGTCACCGACGAACCTACGCTGGCCGATGCTGCGGCAATCATTGCAGGCAGGACACGCAAGTGGAGCACCTGGGGCTCCCTGGCGGAGGCGCAGCAAACGCTAATCGCCCAGAGTTTGCGGCTCAGACCTTCCTTGTTGGCTCAGCCAAAACGCTTCATGTTGAGCGCCGAGGGCATCCTGAAGGGCAAGTTGAGCTCTTTTGAGCTGGTGGACAGCTCCAAGCTGAGCAGTGAACTCCATGAGCAGGATCGGTATCGCCTGTCGCCCCATCTGGATATTGACCAGGTCATCAGGGAAAACTTCGAGGCGCTCAAGAATGGTCGTACGGCGCCGGCTCATGGACAGCTACCCAATGAGGGAGACGTCGTACTCAAGCACGTCACTGGAGATCGCGTCAGGGTCTTCGCCATTCCAGAAAACGAACGTCATGTCCTGAACGCGCTCGACCAACACGTCCTCATTCCACCATCAACGGCGTTACCCGAGATCAGCTGGGAGCACGCCAGGCTGATGAAGCTTGCGAAACAAATGGATGCCTCTCCTGACCTGCATAGCCAGCACGAAGCGTCATTGGTGAACATCTGGGGCGATGAACCCGTTCGCAAAGCCGACTCGGGGAATTTTTACAGAGTCAATGCGCCGACTGGTTCCGGCAAGAGCGTCGCGATGGTAATGATGGCCATCGACGCGGCCGAGCGTGGGCACAGGATTGTTATCGCAGTCCCTACGCTAGTCGAGGTCGAGAACACCGTACGCATCATCAAGCAATCGGCGGCGGCAGTAGGCAAAGAACTGAAGATCGCACCGCTGCATTCCGCATCTCGAATATACGAGCGTGCAGAGATGCAGTTCGAGCAGGGCAAGACCGATCACCCCTACGATTATGCCTGCCTGCTCGACGCTTACTCAGCCGACTTGATGGCTGTGGAACCAGGCAACGAGCCATGCTTCAACATACGCATATCGGCATGTGGGGATGATGGAGAGGAGTCGTCGAAGCGACTCAAACATTGCCCCTTCCTCTTCAGGTGCGGCCAAACCCGGATGCTGTCACAGGCGATGGAGGCTGACATCGTGGTGATCAACCACCACGCCCTGTTGTCTGGAACAACCCGCATCCCGCTGTCAGACGTGGAGCAATTTCCAGGCCCACGAAGCTTGGTTGAAATCCTTTTGCGAACGACACCTGTATTTCTGGTGGACGAAATCGATGGCCTCCTGAAGTCGGCTATCGACAGCAGCGTGATCGAGCTGAGGCTGGGCAACGTAGGTGATAGCAGCCCTTTACTGCGTCTGTTCAACCACGTTGTTGGAAAGTCCCACATCCCCGGAATCGATCGAAGCAGCCTTTACCGGGTCAACTGGGCATTGATGTACTGCACGCTGAGCGTCAGCCAGCTCATGAACCTTCAGCAAGAACGCTATTTCGAATGGCCAATCAAGGAAACCACCTGGTCGGACGCTGATGACACCTTCATCACACAGGCTCTTGGCATTACCCGAGAAACACTTGAGCACCTGTTCAACAACGATATCAATCAGCTTCCACACCACCTGCAATCATTGAGTCGCAACCTTGCCAATTGGCGTTCTAACGATGGGGAACACAGGCTCGAAACGCTGGCCATCACCCTGGGAAACCTGATCGCTGACTTATCCGAGAGCGGCAGGCTGCCTGAGCGCTTGAAGGAGCATGATCGGATACGCCTGAAAGCATCTCTGATCTTGCGCGGTACCCTGCTGGTCATCGAGACCCACCTGCGAAATCTGCAGGTCGAGCTACCTGCCTTCGTCAACGCAGAGATCCCTTATGCGTATGAGGTCAGGCGGAGCATCGCCGGCCCAGAACCTCTGAGCCCAAGCCCCAACGGGCCACTGCAAAGAGCTGTCTTTGGATTCAAACGCAAAGACAGTAGCGAGCAAGACTCGACGCTACACGTCGTCGCCATGCGGGGCGACCCTCACAGCACCCTGCTCTCCCTCCCTGACATCAGTGCGTTGGGCTATGCCGGAGTGAAGAGGCTGTTCATCGGTTTCTCCGCAACAGCCTATTTTCCCGGCGCCAGTGCATTCGATCTGAAAGCCCAGGACTTCATTGATGTGCCGGACGCCAAGGGCCAGGTGACGTTCGAGAACATCAATCAAACCACGGCGATCTCTGGGGGACCATTTGCCCAACGCAAATTCCTGGTTACCAAGCTCGCCAAGGAACTCTGGCCATGGCTAAAGACCCGGCTGGAAAAGCTTGCAAACGATCCCGAGACCCGGGACAGGGCCCGCCTGCTGCTGGTCACCAACAGCGATGCGGACGCTGAAGCACTAGCCATGACCTTGGCGAAAATGCCGGACGGCCCGGGCGAGTCCGTCGGATGGGTGCGTGGTCGCCAAAGCGAATATAAACCCTCCTCACTGGAGGCCCGGCAAATGCTTATCTATGACGACCTTGCCGAGTTCACCAGCGGCAAGCACAAGCATAAGACGCTGTTGGTCAGCGCACTTGGGCCTATGGCCAGAGGACACAATATCGTCAACGCAGACGGACTCTCCGCTATTGGTGGAGTTGTGATCTGTGTCCGTCCCTTACCGGCGTCCGACAGCCCCAACAACAACCTGGCCCACATCTGCTACGAAACCGGGAACACAGTGCTGCCACGCTCCAGTCCGGGAGAGGTCATGACGCAAGAACGCAAGCTCTCCAATGCGCTGCTGCAGACGATCCGTACCGCACGCCCGGCGTTTAGCCAGCAACCCGCCAACATCCGTCACTACACCATCATGAACATTCTGGTGAGCCTGACCCAACTCATTGGGCGAGGCCGCCGAGGGGGCACCCCCGTCACGTGCTACTTCGCAGATGCAGCGTTCCTCAAAGGTCTGAAGCCCTGGTCAGAGATGCTCAATGAAAGTGTCAACCGGCTCAAGGAAGACGGCGACTGGGAACAGTTCGAGCGTCACCATGCAGGCATCGCATCGGCGGTTCAGCAATACATTCTTCGATCAAGAAAGGAGTCCGTATGAAAACGCTTGAGCTGCGCACCAGCCTTTTCAGATTCGACCCGACACAACTGGGGCGGGCCTACCGAGTGGTGATTGGAGAGCATTACCTCGATGCTTGGCAAGCTCTCCAAGGGCTGGCCAAAAAGCCACATCCTGGCTTGCCTATCATCGCTCTGGAGGAAATGCTGACCGTCCTCTCTGGTGGCCCAGTGAAGGTCGATCTTTCCCCCCAAAAGGACGGTGGCGTATCGGCTATTCTTCTACTCAAACCTCTTCCGATCGACACCATCAACGAGACGCTGCGGCTATGGTCGATGGATGTATTGAGGATCTGGAACGAGCAGCTCGTGGACTTTGAGGGCAAGCTCACCGTCACCGACCTCGTACCCCTTGAGACCCACCTCCTCGTGACGCCAGGTGATATTTCGTCACTGGCATACACCGTCATTCCGTGGCTAGTTGGCCAGGCGCTGATCCGTAACCCCATGCAGGCCGGCAAACCAATCACGCTTTATCAGGCATCGGACGCAACGCTTTTGGCATGGGACGATCCCGTTGTTTCGGAGAACGATATCCGCTACGCCAGCGCCATGCATGCCATAGAGCCCAAGCTGGTTTTGTTGCGCGGACGAGCCGAGCCTTACCTTCAGTTACGTGTGAAGCTAAGCCCGGTCATGCCAAATCTTGTTGGGACGAAAAAGCATGCCTGGGTAAAAGTTGGCGATCAGATCGTGAAGGCAAAGCTCAAGACCCGACCACATGAAGGTGGATGGAAAACCACGTACGAGCACCCGATCGAAGGCTTACTGGGATTTATGGGCGTTTCGTCTTTTCCATCTATTCAGGAAGGCGACATCCCCATCGACAGCGACTTCAGACCCATCTATGCCATCCCTCCGTCCAACCCGCTGATAGCGTCAGGGCCAGGGCCATTGTTCCTGGATCAGGCCGGCTTTCACCTGCTGGACAACCTACCCGGGACATCGCCGTTGTTAGTCAGGAAGGCCGTAGGTCGCTTGCGAGAGGAAAAAACACAGGCCACCGGCGAGGTGGTGACGTTGCCGGTGATGGTGCTTGCAGCCCATTCTGAGGTAATGCTGCGGCTTCATGCGGCCAGTGGAACACTCAGTGAGGACAGTCAGTTCTTCAAGGACGTGATGCCCCCACTGGTAACACTGACTCGGCTGGATGTACCTGATGCAGAGCGCATGCTCGCGGGACAACACGACCTGCCGGCCCTCAGGGCCTGGCTATCTAATCATGTATTGCCCGCAGCTTCGCAAGCCTACAGCGGTGGGCCCAAGGTGATGATCGTAGAAACCTGCACTTCTGCAGCGAAATTGGAAGGAGCCCAAGACCCCAAGCATCTGATCCGGCAAGTTCTGGCAGAGCACGGTATTGCGACGCAGTTCATCATGCACGTCGATCCCGATGCGCCACTGAAGAAAAAGCGCAAGGGCGAAGAGGACGACCGCGACTTCAAGGCCACCAACACAATTATCGAGGCGATCCGCCTGAGCGGCTACCTTCCCGCTCCGATACCAAAATCCAAAGCTTCGCCGGAGAAGACCACTGTAGTTTCCGTCCTGCTTGATCGCATCCAGGAAAAAGGCCCGGCAGTGCTTCTTCCTGTCATCACCCGCACGGTGCTGGGGGAGCGCAGCACCGAGATTTTCTGGTTCGAGTCAGGCCCGGACTCAGGGGGCAAGTGGTTTAGCTATAACGAGGGTGTCTCGGCCATACATGCATTCGCCACGCTGCTCAGATCTGACCAGCTCACCAAACTGGTGACTCAAGCCCTGTTGGTACCCACCAAAGTTGCTGACGCCCCACTGATCGTATGCCTCGACAGTGGCCTTCGCACGTTCTACAAGGGCCTCAAGGACAGCCCAGACGCGGGCCTTCCCCCGGTACCGGAAGGTGCCGCAATCGTGCGAATCCGTGCAGATCCGGACGTTGCCCAAATGAGTGGGAATCAGTCGCTGTCACCTGATATACCCCACTACATAGGCACCAAGGTTGGCGTATTCCAGTCCAATGAGAGCTCGGACGTCTATTATTTCGTCTCTCCGTCCAAACAGTACGACTCCGTCCGGTCACAACGCCACAACACCCGCTATGAGGTCTCCGAGAGAGACTTGCGAGATCCGTGGCAGCAGCTCGGTGTCACAGAAATCACGATTATACGTGCTGGATCGTTCGCTCACCCGACAGCTACTGCCGAGCAAGTTGCACTGCTCTGCCGCAACGCTCCGCTGTGGGCCGGGTATCTTCGCTTGCCCGGTCCTATGCACTTGGGCAAGCAGGTCGCCGCAGATCATCCCATTCTGGAGCGGTTGCGCAAGGCTGAGGCTAACCGCTCGGATTGAGAGGGGCTGCTGTACACGTTTGCTGCAGAGTTCCCGGCATTGGCATCGGGTGGGCAAGGAGGTATCTGCTGTCAATGCCGGCTACTAGCACTTCATTAACGTCCTGCTCTGTCCACTAGATGTGACGGGGGATTTTTCAGCCGCTCGGTGGAATTACGAGGTTTCTTGTAGGAGCGTTGCATGCAACATGCCCACGCGCTCGCCAAGTTGCTGCACCTCGCCGTCATCTGTCAGTCATGCAGCCAAGCCGTTCGCTCAGGATGAGCCGGCACTACCGACTCTCCGAACCATTTACTAATGGCCAGTTCGACCTGCATGCGTGGCAGATACTCCTGCTCAAGGCGTCCCCGTTCCTGCGTAAGGAGATACCGATAGAAATCAGCCTCGTCAGTCATCAATCCTTGGGGAGCCAATTCCTGAGCTTTAGTTGGCTCGACGACCGCGCTTCCCACTGAGTGCTGGTCAAACAGCTCCCGTTCCATTAGCAGTGCTTCGACTGCAGGTTGATGGAGTCTCGCTCGCGCCAGCATCAGTAAGCCCCAAGTATCCATGTCGCCCCAGTAAGCGATCTGTTTCCCGGCTAGATGCGCAGACGCCAACCACTGCAAATCGAGCCCTGCGCCCAGAACAGCGAGGGTGTCCGGCAGCGTTTCGGGTAGCAAGTGAACACATTGCTCATTTTCCACCACGAGCAATCGCGAACCGGGAAGTGGGGTTTCGGCCAGTTCCGAAGTCGTGAGCCTGATCCGCTTGAAGGGCAGCAGCTCAGGCTGAAGAGGAACGACTAGAACCCAATGACTGGTTTCTTCAAAGGCATCCAGAAAAGTCGTCAGACCTTGTTCGGACGCCGCGCCTTCGAAGCGCTCATCGAGGAGTTTCGTCAGCAAGATAGCGTTTCGCTCGAAAAACTTGGTGTCGACTCCGTGCTCTGCAAGCAGGCGCAATGGGCGGCCTTGAGCACAGCCCGGAGATAATTGAGTGGCGAGCTGCGCCGTGGCGACGACTTCTTCAGATGGCTTCGTCAGCCACAAGCTCCGTTGCGCCACCAGCAGAGCATGAAAGGAACTATCTACCTGCTCGACCAGATACTCGAGTTGAGCGTATTCCTGGCTGACCGCTGGATCATCGGTTGCGGCAATCCATTCGGAGGGACTGCGCAAGTGCCAGCGCATTGGCAAGGAAATTGGGGCCAACCCTGCTCGGTAGCTGACGGGTTCCCAGTCGACCTTACCCACTTTCACGCTCCGCCAGTTTTCCACATGCCGGAGCACCGCCTGGATGTTGTCAGTGAATAGTCGTGCCGAAGGCTTACCGATGTTGAGGCGTTGCGGCCAGCTAGCGGGATTGAGCAAGCGGTCCAAGCGAACACTGGAACGCTGCCATTGCCTAGCCAAGCTGCAACCTATGTCAGTGGGCGATTTCATGCATGGCCTTGATGCGCTGTTGATGATGCTCATCCAAAGCTTCCCAGCTCAGGGAAACCAGACTGGATTCCAGGCCGCGCCGATGAACGACGACTGCCGAACGCGTGTGGTGGCGTAACAGGCGCATTTCCTTGTTGGGCGTGATGAAGACAGCGTGCAGGCCGAATTCCCTCAACGCCGCGATGATCCGACCGGCAACCGCATGGGAGCTGCGCGAAAACGCCTCGTCGAGAACGATGGTGCCGAACAACGGCCGGCTGCTGCCGTCGGGACAGAGCGCATAGCTGAGGGAAGCGGTCAGCACGTAGGAGGCGATGATCTCCTTCTCGCCACCGCTACCGCCCTGAGAGCCTGTTCGGGTCTCGATGACATTCCTGCTTTCTCGATCGATCACCGATACCGCGAACTCCAGGCGGAAGCGCGGATCCAGAAGCGCCTTGGCCCCCTGATTCCTGCTGTGTTCGCAGGCGTCCTTGAGCAGCCCAACGAGCTCCTGCAATGCCTTGTAATGGCTCTCGCCTTCATCATCGATGAAACGCGCCGAGTTCAGTTGGCGCTGGGCGCGCTGCAGGGTGCGCAGGCTTTCATGGATGACCTTGCCTGCAACCAGGCGTAGATAGCGTCCGGGCTGAAAGTCGACACGCTGCATCGTACTGTTCAGGTCATCCAGGCGCTCCTCGATCATCGAGACTTCATGGTCGATATAGCTGAGCAGTTGGGTGACGCCGTCATCCGAGGAGCGATTGAGGTATTCCAGGAAGCGCTTGAGTTTCTCGGGCAGGGCTTCCTCGGTCAGCACACGGAGACGCTCCAGATACCTGGGTACATCCACCAGTTCTCGCCCGACCTCTGCAAGCGCACCGGTGTCTGCTTTCAGGGCGTCGGACATACGTTTGGCAAGCTCTGTTTTCTGGTCGCCCAGTTTCTCGCCGAGCGTTTTGAGTTGCCCTTGAAGCTCACGCGTATGCTTGCGCTCCAGCTCGTCAATATCGCCGAGGTCATCCGCGGTCAGGGTCGGGAAATGCGCTTGCGCCAGTTCACGCTGTGTATCGCTCAGCCCCTTTTCGGCGCCGCGATAGGCCTTACGGGTAGCGGATGCGGCCTGGTCAAACTGAGTTTTCAACTGCACACACTGCTCGATCAGTCGTTGCAGCTGTTGGTCCAGAGACTCCCGCAGGGCCTCGGCTTGATCCAGCTCGGCCTTGATCACAGCAAGGTCAGAATCGGGACGGGTCAGGGTGTCCAGCTGAGTACGCAGCGACTGCAGCTGACGCTCGGCGCCCGGCCGATCAATCTCCTCGAACTGTAGTTCTTCGACGCGTTGCAGCAGCGAAGCTTGACTCTCCAACTGACCGACATCGCCCTGGGCAGCATCCAGGGCCAGCTTGGCGGGCACGAGCTGTTCATTGACCTCGCGAATATGCTCAGTCAGGAAGGCCAGACGATCGCGGTTGTCGAAGCCGGTCAGCCAGTCTTCATCCAGGCGCTTCTGATCCTGCTTGTCGAAGAAGCGTTCTTTGCCCGACATCAGCCCCTGAGCTGTCATGGCGTAAGGGGTATGACGCAATTGCTCCGGGCTTTCGACGCAGTGGCGGTCATTATCCGCCAGTAGAGCCTTCACAGCTTCTCGGTACGGATGCTCCTTGAAGGTCAGTTTGCGGGTAAAACCATCGTCGAAGAACACAGGGCGCGACGACGGCTCCTTGACCTCCAACAAGCGCACATGCAAGCGGTTGTGCCGTTGGTTCACCCAACGCAGTGCGGCCTGGGATGAACCCTGCGGCACTAGGATACGCAGCCGGTGGCTACCGATTGCCCGTTCGATGGCACCCCGCCAGGCCAGCTCCTCGGGCTTGACCTGCACCAGTTCGGCAACGAAAGGCAGGGCCGACTCATCGACACCAAGCGCCTGTGCCAGATCGCTTCGAAAAGCATGAAAATTCCCGGGCAGGTTCGAGCCTGGCCGTCTCTCAACCTCAGCACGCTCCTGCTGTAAGCTCTGCAGGCGGCCATTGAGCTCTTGCTGGACGAGACCTGCGTCGAACGCTTTCTGGCGCGCGTCTGTAGTTTGCTGTGCCAGTATTTCCAGGCGTGCCGCGATCTGCTGCTGATTTTCTTCGAGCGCAGCGGCCGATAACTCATCCGCGAGTCCAAGCCCCTTGGCCAAGCGTTGGTATTGCTCGGCTTTCAGGCGCCGCCTATCGCACTCCCTGACCCAATCAGCGATGCGCCCGCGTAATTGGTCTATCCCTGCGCCCCCTACTCGCAGGTAGCGCTGACGATGTTGATCGACCACGCCCTTCTGGATCTCAAGCTGACTCCTGCATTGCGCCTGATCCAGTTCGGCCTGTTTGTGCTCCTTCTCAAGCCTGTTGGTTTCAGCCAACCACAGGCGATACCCCTGCTCGGCGAACCAGACCGGGAGGATGCCTTCGAGCGTTTGTTTATCCTGCAACTGTTCTTGCAAGGCCCTATAACGTTCCCAGCCATCGGCGACAGGTTGCAACGAGCGCTGCTGCTTTCTAGCGGTTTCCAGTTCTCGGTGGATGTCGGTTAGATCATCGAAGCTGCTGGCGACCTCGGCAGCCCGCTCGAAGGTGGAGCGGTCATCCAGCACCAACTCACGAAAGATCTCGTCAATGCTATTGAGCTGCTTCAGGCCGGCAGCGCGGTTGAGCAAGGTGAAAGCGTTTTCACCGACCTCGAAGTAATCCCTCAGCCTGGCCAGGAAGGCTTTCTTGCTGGGATACGGCCAGATCCCCGTACCATCCTTCTCCATCTGACGCAGAGCCCGCATGCCGCCTGCGTGATGCTGGCTGAGCCAATGCTCCAGCCTCTGCTCAGGGGACTCGCTTAACAGCCAAAGTTTTTTCAGATCGGACGCCGAGGAGCTGGTGCCCTCGAACCAGAGCACGGCGCCCAGTCGAACCTGCGCACCGTCACGCTCGAGCGTGGCGGCAATGGCGGTGACCGTCTTACCCTGGCGCGCGATATGAGATTGCTCTACACCTCCGTCCCCGGGGCCGGTGACGCCGCGTACATAGGACACCAGATCGCGGTCGCTTTCGTGCCCGCCCGTGGATGCCAGGTTGTAGCGCGGATTGGCGCACAGCAAGGTCATCAGAGCGTCCACCAGCGTCGTTTTACCGCTCCCCGTCGGGCCGATCACGGCGGTACCGGAGGGGTCGATCTCGGCACGGTGATAGCCCTGAAAGCCGCCCCAGTTATAGAGCTCGATGCTGGTGAGAATGAAGGTCTCGCTGTCACGCCAGAGGAGTGCCTGCTTCATGCCATATCCTCCTCGCCATCGGCAGCCGGCGTCGCCGCGCCCTCCACCTGCTCTCGCAGCCATGCCACGAGTGCCTGCAGGTTCTCCGGGTTAGCCAAGTGGGTAATGATGGGACGGATGATGACGCGATCATGGGCGTCCAGAGCCGACACCAGGCCATGCCCCTTGAGCTGATCCAGCAGCGTGATGATGCGATTGCGCTCCTTCGCCTCACTGCCCAGCTCGCCTAGGTAAACCTGCAATTGGGGAATCAGCTCATCGACCGCTACCGATGCCTGACTGGCGCCCGTACCGCTTTCCTGTTCGTAGGCGATGAACTGCTGGCGCAGGATGGCTATCAGGAGAGACTGCTCCAGATTCAGCCTTTGCCGACGCACGAGGGGGTGCGACCAGTCATCCTGCTCGGCCACCTCGCCCTGGCGAACGGTAACAAACACCAGCCCCCGAACCTCGTCGACCCCCATGGCAAGGTCGAGCGGCTCCAGGATTCTGTCGACCGCCTCGATATTGGAAAGCGCTGAGCGATACAGGTTGGGCTTGTGACTCTCTTCCAGCAGCCCGTACTTGAGCATTTCCTGTACGGTCTCACGTACCCGTTGCGGCGTCCGTCGCTCATCGACCTGTACAGCGGCGCTCATGACAGGTTGTTCGTCATCCATGCCGTCATCCAACGCCATGGGCTCTGCTGTCAGCTCCGTTTCGTCGGCACCAGAGGCGCCTGCAATGCGATCGAAGATCCCCGCCATGCTCACAACTCCCAATCGATGTCCTTGAGTGCCTCGTGGTCGAGTCCGACATAAGGCAAGTTGAAGCGCCAGCGTTGCTCATCCTCGTCAAACAGATCCACGATCTGACGCTCCTCTGTCAGCACCTCAATACCTGCCTCGCGCGCCATAGCTAACCAGAGCGCAAAGGTTTCCAGGTCGTGAGCAGGTGGAAGCAAAGACGCAAGCTCCCCGAGACTCACAGGTCGCCCCTGCTCCAGCAGCACCGCCAGAGTGTCATGAATCAACGCTTCACGGTCCAACCCGTCGAAAGCATCCCAGAAGTCATCATCTATATGTTCCAACCCCGCAGGCTTCAAACTCAGATCCAGCTCGCCCGTGTCATCGTCATCCAGAGTCTTGAAACGCAGACGCTCGATTGCCGGGACTCCGGTAATGGCTACGCCAACCGGCGGCAAACGGACAGCGCTACGCCGCACGGCCTGGCGTTGCCAGTCGACGCTGAGCGCTAGGGTGAAGAAATCGTTGAGTAACTGTCCGACTCGATGATGCTCGGCGGCCAGGCCCGTCTTCATGAAGCCACGTACATCACGCTCGCTTCGGGCACGTGCCTGAAGTACAGCCTGCGACTCCCGAACCAGGCGTAATGCCAACCAACGCAGCTCACGTTGCTGGGGACGATTCAACGCCTTTGGAACCGCAGGATGACGAAGGATGGTGCGCAAGCGCTCACGCATGACCTCCAGCTCAGCGGACTGCCTCAGTTGCTGCTGGAAGCTTTCAAACACACGCCCCTCCGGTGTGTTGAGTAGAGCATCTTGACCGTCCAGCAATCGATCAACGACTTCTCCACGGTGAGACTGCTCGCTGATGATGGAGTGTCGAAGGGCGCGATCCGCCTCGCGCCAAGAGTCTTCAACTCGTCGAAAGTCTGCGCGCAGGCTGGTGGCCAGATTATATACCTCGCGTATGCCCTCTATCGCCTGAGCTTCGTCCAGCACGACGACGTGGCCAGCCTCTACCTGCTCAAGCTCATGTTCCAAATCCCGGATTCGGCGGCGCAGGCTGGCAATACGACCAGTTGGGCTGGGGTTCAGCCCCGTTTCCAGGTTTTCGATCTCGCGCTGGACCACCGAAAGGCGAGATGCCGTGGAGGTCATGATCCGACTATCCAGCGAGTCGACGAACTGGATGGCGGACTCCAACGCGTCGGTTGCGTAGATGCGGCCCTCTCGCTCTACGACCAGACGCCGCTTGATCCATTCACGAAGTTCACGCCCGGCCTGGAGATGCGTTGTATCCGGGTCGATCTCGTAAAGCTCCTGGCTGGCATAAGCAGCCAGCATTTCGGACAGCGCTTGCAGCGCATCCTCCATGGGGATCCCATCGTGCGCCCGCTCGAACAGCGCTTGCAGGCAACCCAGTACAAGGGGAGCACGACGTGAGGCGAGCAAAAGCCACGCGGGGTGCTGGCTGCGGGTGGATACATAGCGTTCTGAACGCTGTTGCGCGCTTTCTTCCATGACGGCCACTTTTCCAAAGGTAGTCCGAGCACGAGATTACCGAAGTAAGTCGTGGCCCCATGATACGTATTTGTTTTGGCGGATGGGCCCATTTGATAGCCAGCAGAGCTCGCGTCTTGCCCGAATAGAGCTGGTGCGAAAAGCCAGGCCAGTCGAGGTTTGGCGGCTTATTCCAGGTTCGCGCACTGGATATTGGCGATTTGGCGGAGGGATCTACCGTCACGAGGGTGTATTTGGCTAATTCGGCGAAGGCGTCCCAGTGAGCGCATGTGGCGGCTCAGTGGTTTTTGCAGGACTGCCACTGACATTCTGCGGTAATCCAGTGCAGCCATGGTGGCTACAGAGCGAAGTCTCGATGACCTATCGATGACCTGCCGGTGGATTAGCTGAATGTGGCATGGGGATATTAATTTCCCCCGGTGGTATTGCGGGATTTTCTGCCCATTAAGGGCGATGGTAGCTGGCAGGCCCGGAGCGAGTTCAAATGTCAGAAGCTGCGGCTGGAGGTGAGGGGTGTCATCGTTACAACGCTCTAAGCCCGAGAGCTTTTTGCTATTCTGTCGACCTGCGCCGCGGGACTTCGTTGGCATCGGCTCGCCGTTGCCTCCCTCTGCGGACACTTCATTCAGCCGCTGCCTGGGGTCACGATGCGGAATCATGTAGTGATTGAGGACTGGGACGGCGACGGTGCTATTCGCCTACCCGACGACGTTCTGCAGGAGATGGGCGTCGACATTGGGGACACGCTCTATCTGCTTGAAGAGTACGTAGGCACTACCCGTTGCCTGGTGCTCAGCAAATCTCCGCGCATCCCCGATCGCGTAGATGAGCTGGTTGGCCACTGGGAGTCGTTTGACAAGGTCTCCGCCGAGGTGAACGCCAAGGACGACTGAGCTGACTGCCCAGCCTCCTGCCCACGAATCTCGGCGCTTGCCGCTCTGCCATGGTCTCCTGCGAGGGCAGAGCCTGGCACCAGAAAAGCTTCACTAACTTTTTCGGTCCGCGCATTCCTAGGTTGTACGTTTGTAACGACACAGCCCAGAGAAGCAAAACGGAGTTGGCTGAACTCAGGCGCAGCGCCGCTTGCAGTCGTCATTCCAAGCTCCTATGGAACCGGAGCAGCGCAAGGTCTTATCGATCTGTTAATTTCCACGGCCCACCAGTGAGCGTACTGGGTGAGGGTGATCATCTGTAGGTCGATAGTCGAAATTCAGGTTCAGTCAGACGGCGGCAGGGCGAGCCTGGGTTTGGCTAGTAGTCAAAAACCGGCATCCCAGATTTCGTTTTTTGTGCCACGAATAACCACCCTCAGGTGTCGCTATAGGCCTTAAACTGCAGGGAGCGGCACAAGACGAAACCCTTGCAGGATGGCACTTAGCGGCATTTTTGATCTCTGCATGGCAACTGAGATTCCTGTACCGCATTGCCCTCCGAAGGGGGGTCGTGGGTTCGAATCCCGCCGGATGCGCCAGTAAAATCAAGCACTTAGCTGAATTACTCGTGACAGGCGAAATCGCCGTGACAGCAGGGTGACAGCAAGAGCAAAGAGAAAGCCCCGCACTGAATCACTCAGGCGGGGCTTTTTTGTTTCCAGTGCATGAACGGACTGCCCCTTCTCGGGCGGTTAAGTTGGCGGGGATGCGGCAGTGGATGAACGCTGACTGGGTGAGTATCTACCGAACCAGGCCAGAGCCACGACGACTTGCCCATGGATGAGAGCTGGGCTTAGCTCTGGTGGAGAGAGCACGGCGATTTACCATCCACCCACAATTCCAATAAGGAGCAGAAGTGCCGAGTCTCGACAATCACATCCTTATGGCGCTTACCCACTACCGCCAACAGATTTCTTCTCATTTCCAATGCCCTGTGCTGGCTTATAGCGGCCCCATCCACCCAGCGGTGCTCAGCTCCTACGTGGCCGCGATCGAATCAGTGGCGGATCAGCGGTCAGCTGTAAAAGCCAACCGCGCCGTCTTGCTTTCACAGCAAGCAGCTAACCCATCCCTTCAGATTGAGATACCGCCTGAGCAGATGGATGGCAGGATCTGTATTGTCCTTGCCACCCCTGGCGGGGTAGTCGAAGCGGTCGAGAAGATGGTCGAAGTTACTCGCCATCATTTCAGCGAAGTGTTCTTCGTCGTTCCAACAGCAGCCATGTCCGCTGGGACTATTTTTTGCATGTCCGGCGATAAGATATTCATGGACTACACCTCGTCGCTCGGCCCTATCGATCCTCAGGTCCCCCTTTCCGATGGCCAACTGGTGCCAGCCTTGGGATACATCGACAAGGTGAATGAACTAATTGAGAAGTCAGCGCAGGGGAAGCTGACAGACGCTGAGTTCATGATGCTTCAGCGATTAGACCTGGCCACGTTGCGCCGCTATGAACAGGCGAGGGACCTGTCGGTAAGCCTGCTAAAACAATGGCTTGTGAAGTACAAGTTTAAGGACTGGACTGCTCACCGCACCAACAACCCAGGGCAACCAGTCACCCTCCAGGAGAAAGAAGCCCGAGCTGAACAAATTGCCAAGGACCTCAGTGACAACAATCGGTGGCATTCTCACGGTCGAATGATAGGCATCAATACGCTTACCACTGGTCTTAAGCTAGAAATCGAGGACTATTCGCAGGACGACCAGCTAAGGCAAAATCTGCGGATTTATTCTGAACTGCTTGCCGAGCACACTGAACGACAGCAAGCAGTATTCATGCTTCACTACACCTAGGCTTTAGCGCCAAGGAGAAACACGATGTCGCTTGAAAAGCGAACGGCTGATGCTCTAGCTAGAGAGGCTGCTGCGCGCTCCGGTGAGCGAGCACAACGCCTCGATGAGATAAACGAGAGATTTGAACGACTGGTTAAGTCCGGCGTTGTCCAACCGGAGCGCTACAACATAGCCCCGATCAACCCTTCCTCGCTGACCAGTCAATTCAATTTCAAGTAACGATTTTGTTGCTAGCCCCGCATCCTCGGGGCTTCTCATTTCTGGCTCCCCTTCCCTTACTCCATCAGATAGCATTCAGCCATCAACGCATGGAGCATCCACATGGCACGACGCCAACCCCGCACGTTCAAGGAACTCGCCATCGGTATGGTCGGCGCGATCCTCTCCTCGGTCATCCTGTACACCGGCGCCACGCATGCGCTTAAGCGCATGGAGCAGCAGACCCTGGCCAACCTTGCAAATATCCAGCAGAGCGCTCAGAGCAAGCCTCAGAATCCAACGCCTGCCACGCCACAGCCAGCCCAAAGGCAAACGGATGCATACGACTCCCATGTGATGAAGGCAGCCGCTGAGTCTCAGCGCCGGCACGATGCGGCCTGGGAGCGCTACTACCAATCACCCCGCGGCTGCGATAACTGGAAAACGGACCAGCAGATGGTCGAGTGCGTGAACCACAGGATGCGTGCCAAGGATGAGTTCGAGCGGAAATGGGCGGCCGGCGAGATCGATACGCAACAAGGCTAAGGGCTGCGCGGGGCGATTGAAGCGAACGCTCCCAGCCATCGGCGACAGGTTGCAACGAGCGCTGCTGCTTTCTAGCGGTTTCCAGTTCTCGGTGAATGTCAGTTAGATCATCGAAGCTGCTGGCGACCTCGGCAGCCCGCTCGAAGGCGGAGCGGTCATCCAGCACCAACTCTCGAAAGATCTCATCAATACTGTTGAGCTGCTTCAGGCCGGCAGCGCGGTTGAGCAAAGTGAAAGCGTTTTCACCGACCTCGAAGTAATCCCTCAGCCTGGCCAAGAAAGCTTTCTTGCTGGGATAAGGCCAGATACCCGTCCCATCCTTCTCCATCTGACGCAGAGCCCGCATGCCGCCTGCGTGATGCTGGCTTAGCCAATGCTCCAGAGTCTGCTCGGGGGACTCGCTTAAAAGCCAAAGTTTTTTCAGATCGGACGCCGAGGAGCTTGCTCCCTCGAACCAGAGTACAGCGCCCAGTCGAACCTGCGTACCGTCACGCTCGAGCGTGGCAGCGCTGCTCAACCGAAACATCCGATGCCATGAAGCTGCATCTGGAGACGCTGGTCGAGAACGACGACTTCATCGCCGAGGCGCTAGCAGTACTTGTCCGCTACTGGGTCTTCACCTACCATTCAACTACGCCAATGACGCACGACGAGTCAGGATGATTTTCATTGAAACGCCGGTCTTCACTCGCCAGATCAACGAGCTGGTCGATGATGAGACGTACCGGGAACTCCAGCAGCAACTCATTGCCAATCCTGAGGCTGGAGACCTGATCCAAGGCACTGGCGGCCTGCGCAAGATCAGGATCGCGGCAAAAGGACACGGGAAACGAGGCGGCGCCCGGGTCATCTACTACCACTTCGTATCCACCTCACAAATTGCATTCCTGCTGGCCTATCCGAAGGGCGAGCAGGAAGACCTGACCAGCGACCAGAAAAAAAGCGCTGCGCCAGGTTGTCGAGAAATGGAGGTAACCATGGACAAGCATCTCTTCGACGAACTGCTGGAAAGCGTCACGCAGATGGACGAGATCGTCCGCGGCGAGCGTCAGCCCTCGCGCGAGTTCCACGTCGATGCGGTGAAGGTACGTGAGATTCGCCGCGCCACCGGACTCTCCCAGGCGAAATTCGCCCAGAAGATCGATGTCGCCGTCGGCACGTTGCGCAATTGGGAGCAAGGTCGCCGCGACCCGGAAGGACCTGCTCGCGCCCTGCTCCGCGCCATCCATAACGACCCCGTACACGTCCTGGCTGCGCTGAATGGCGGACCAGCAGAAAGCTGACCAGCAGATGGTCGAGCGCGTGAACCACTGAACGCGCGCCAAGGATGAGCTCGATCCGCCTCACTCGACCCGCTCGATCACGCAGGCGATGCCCTGCCCCAACCCGATGCACAGGCTGACCAGCGCATAGCGGCCGCCGCTGTGTTCCAGTTGGCGAACTGCAGTCAGCACCAGCCTTGCACCGGAAGCCCCAAGTGGATGGCCGACGGCAATCGCGCCGCCGTTGGGATTCAGCCGCGAGTCGTCGAACGCCAGCCCGAGCTGCCGGGCGCAGCCGAGGACCTGGGCGGCGAAGGCTTCGTTGATTTCGATAAGGTCCATGTCCGCCAGGCCCAGCCCTGCGCGTTGCAGCACCTTGGTGCAGGCCGGCACCGGACCGAGCCCCATCAGCCGGGGTTCGACGCCGGCCACGGCGCTGGCGAGGATGCGTGCCCTTGGCTTCACACCGTATCTCTCGCCGATTTCCGCCGAGCCGATCAGCAGTGCGGCGGCGCCGTCGTTGACGCCGGAGGCGTTGCCGGCAGTGACTACGCCGCCGTCGAACAGCGGCTTGAGCCGCGCCAGCGATTCTTGCGTCGTCTCCGGACGCGGATGCTCGTCTTCCGCAACACGTAAAAGTTGCCGACGCCCCTGCGGCACCTCGATAGGCAGGATTTCCCCGGCGAAGAAGCCATCCCGTCGCGCCGCCTCGTACAGCGTCTGGCTGCGCAGTGCATAGGCGTCGGCCTGTTCGCGGCTGATGCCGAGTTCGCGGGCGACGTTGTCGGCGGTCTGCGGCATGGAGTCGGCGCCGTACTGCGCCTCCACTCGCGGATTGGGGAAGCGCGCGCCGATGGTGCTGTCGAAGGCGCGGAAGTCCCGCGACCAGGCGCTCTCCGCCTTGGCGATGACGAACGGCGCGCGGCTCATGCTTTCCGCACCGCCGGCGATCAGCAGTTCGCCCTCGCCGGCACGCACCGCGCGGGCAGCGTCCAGCATGGCGGCGAGGCCGGAGCCGCACAGGCGGTTGACGGTGATCCCTGCCACCGATGCCGGCAGGCCAGAGAGCAGTGCGACGTGGCGCGCCAGATTGCGTGCGTCCTCGCCGGCCTGGTTGCTGCAGCCGGCGATCAGGTCCTCGTAGTCCGCCGGGGCGAACGGGTTGCGCGCCACCAGTGCGCGCACCACCTCGGCCAGCAGGTCATCCGAGCGCACGCTGGCCAGCGCGCCGCCGTGGCGGCCGAACGGGGAGCGCAGGCCGTCGTAGATATAGGCAGTCATGCATTCATTCCTCGGGCATGGTCAGCGGCAGGCCGAGCTGGTTGCGCCGGCGCAGCCAGGGGCTGATGCGGTAGCGCGGTTCCTGGTAGAGCGCGTGCAGGTTGCGCAGGATCTGTTCGATACGCGCCGCGCCGTAGCGGTCGCCGAAGCCCAGCGGACCGTGTGGATAACCGAGGGCGAGCTGTACCGCGCGGTCCAGCGTGGCCGGATCGGCGATGCGCCGCTGGGCGATTTCGCAGCCCAGGTTGACGATGCCGGCCAGTACGCGCTGGGCGATGAAGCCGGGCGAATCGTGGATCACTTCCACCGGCACGCCGTCCGCGCCCAGCGCCTGTCGCGCCTGCGCCAGCAGTTGCGGGCCCAGCGCCGGCTGGCGCATCAGCACGCGGCGTTTGTCGAAACCGGCGAAGGTTTCCAGCGCCAGCGTATGCTCGGCCGGCAGCCCCTTGCGGGCGATGACGCTGCTGCAGTCCTCGCCCAGCGGGGTGACCAGGCAGATGGCCTGCGCACTCGGCTGCGCGCCGCTTTCCAGCACGACACTGGCAGCGTTCAGCACGCGGGCAACCTGTTCGCGAATCGCCGGGTCGTCATTGTCCAGCCAGAACGGCCGGTCGATGCTCACCCGCTCCGGCGCGGGCTCGTCCTCAATCACCGGCTTGCCGTCCTCGTAGCGATAGAAGCCGCGCCCGCTCTTGCGGCCGAGCAATCCTGCGGCCAGACGCGGCGGCAGCAGCGCCGACGGGGTATAGCGCGGGTCCTGGTAGAACTGCTCGTGGATCGACTCCATCACCGTGTGGCCGACGTCCAGCCCCACCAGGTCGAACAGCTCGAACGGCCCCATGCGAAAGCCCAGGCTGTCGCGCAGGATGCGGTCGATCTGCCGGGGCGTGGCGATGCCCTCGGCGAGGATGCGCAGCGCTTCCGGGCCGTAGGCGCGACCGGCATGGTTGACCAGGAAGCCGGGGGAATCCGGGGTGATCGCCGCGAAGTGCCCGGCCTGTTCCGCCAGCGCCACCAACCGTTCGATCACCTGCGGATCGGTCAGCTCGCCGCTCACCACCTCGACGATTTTCATCAGCGGCACCGGGTTGAAGAAGTGGAACCCGGCCACGCGCTGCGGATGCCGGCAGGCGCTGGCGATCTGGCTGACCGACAGCGACGAGGTGTTGCTCGCCAACACCGCGTCGTCGGCCACCAGCTCTTCCAACTGGCGGAACAGCCCCTGCTTGGCCGCGAGATTCTCAACGATGGCCTCGATCAGCAGATCGCAGCCGGCCAGCTCTTCCAGCGCCACCGCCGGACGCATGCGCGCCAGCGTCGCCTGCAATGCGTCTGCACTCAGCTTGCCCTTGGCGGCGGCGCGCTCCAGCTGATCGCGGTTGAACGCCAGCGCCTGCTCGATGGCCTCGGCGCGGCTGTCGTGCAGCAGCACTTCGCAGCCGGCGCTGGCGAACAGTTGGGCGATGCCCCGGCCCATGGCGCCGCTGCCGACGACGCCGATGCGCGTGAATCCACTCATGTGCGTTTCCTCCTCAGGCGCTCTGCAGCAGGTCGGCATAGGCGCGCAGGTGATGGTCGTCGTCGCCCAACTGGTGGCTGAGCATCACCAGCCGCTTGGCGTAGTGCGCGAGGTTGTATTCCCAGGTCATGCCGATGCCGCCGTGCAACTGGATCGACTGCTCGGCGATGAAGCGTGCGGCGCGGGTGACGATGAACTTGGCCGCGCTCAGGCGCCGGCTGCGTTCGTCGCTGTCCGGCTGGTCGGCGACGCAGGCGGCGAGGATCGCCATCGAACTGGCCAGCTCCAGCTCACCGCGCATGTCCGCCATGCGGTGCTGCAGGACCTGGAACTTGCCGATGGGCGCGCCGAACTGCTGGCGTGTCTTCAGGTAATCGAGGGTGATACGGAAAGCTTCCTGCATCGCGCCGATGGCTTCGGCGCACTGCGCGGCAATGGCGCGGCCCTGCTGGTAGCGCAACGCCGCGAGCGCTTCGCCGGGTGCGCCGAGCAATGCGTCATGCGGGACGACCACATCGTCGAGGAACAGGTCGCAGCCGCGCGGACCGTCGATGCAGGGATATTCGCGACGACGCACGCCATTGCTCGATGGATCGACCAGGAACAGGCTGATGCCCTGCTCGTCCAGCCCCTCGCCAGCGGTGCGTGCCGAAACCAGCAGCAGGCCGGCGCTGTGCCCGCCGATGACTGAGCATTTCCGCCCACTTATAAGCCAGCCTCCCTCCACCGCTTCGGCGCGAGTCTGTACGTCGTGCAGCTGGTAATGGCTCTGGCTTTCCTCCAGCGCCACAGCCAGTTGCAGTTCGCCGCTGGCCACCTGCGGCAGCAGCCGTTCGCGCTGGCGGTCGTCGCCGAGCTGCTGCAGCAGGCCGGCGCCGTGGATCTGCGATTGCAGGTAGGGCTCCAGGCACAATCCGCGCCCCAGTTCGGTCATCACCAGCATGCAGTCCACGCCGCTGCCACCGAAGCCGCCGTACACCTCGGCGATGGGCACGCCGCTCAGGCCCAGCTCGCCGAGGGTCGCCCAGAATTCGCGGCTGAAGCCGGCGTCGCTGCGGTAATGCCGCTCGCGCTGTTCGAAGTCGTAGTGGTCGCGGACCAGACGGGCCACGGTGTCCTGCAGCATCTGTTGTTCTTCGTTCAGGTTGAAGTCCATGGCTTGGCCCTCACAGCTCGAGAATCATCTTGGCGATGATGTTCTTCTGGATTTCGTTGGAGCCGCCGTAGATGGACAGCTTGCGCAGGTTGAAGTACTGGGCGGCGGGCGCGGCGCTGTAGCCGGCGTGCAGCGGGGCGCCGGCGAAGTCGAAGTCCAGCTCCTCTTCGAGGAACGGCAGGGCGTGCACGCCGAGCACCTTGCGCTGCAGATGGCTGATCGCCTGGCGGATCTCCGAGCCCTTGATCTTCAGGATCGAGCTTTCCGCCCCCGGCACACCGCCGGCCTGGGCGGCGGCGAGGATGCGCAGGGTGCTCATCTCCACGGCCAGCAGCTGCATTTCCACCTCCGCCAGTTGCAGGCGGAACAGCGGGTCGTCCAGCAGCGCTCGGCCATTGCGCAGCTCGCGGGCGGCGACCTGCTTGAGATGCGTCAGCGCCGCCTTCGACAGGCCGATGCCCGCCTGCCCGGTGCGTTCATGAGTGAGCAGGTACTTGGCGCAGGTCCAGCCCTTGTTCTCCTCGCCGACCAGATTCGCGACGGGGACGCGCACGTTGTCGAAGAACACCTCGTTGACTTCGTGATCGCCGTCGAGGGTGATGATCGGCCGCACGCTGATGCCCGGCGTGCTCATGTCGATCAGCAGGAAGGAAATGCCGCGCTGCTGCTGCGCCTCGGGGTCGGTGCGCACCAGGCAGAAGATCATGTTGGCGTGCTGGCCGAGGGTGGTCCAGGTCTTCTGGCCGTTGACGATGTAGTGGTCGCCATCGCGCACCGCGCGAGTCTTCAGCGAGGCCAGGTCGGAGCCGGCGCCGGGCTCGGAATAGCCCTGGCACCACCAGTCCTCGCCGGAGAGGATGCGCGGCAGGTAACGGGCCTTCTGCGCCGCGCTGCCGAACTTGATGATCACCGGCGCGACCATGTTGACGCCGAAGGAGATCAGCCGCGGCGCGCCGTGGGCCGCGCACTCCTCCTCGAAGATATGCCGCTGCACCACGCTCCAGCCGGTGCCGCCGTGTTCCACCGGCCAGTTCGCCGCGTACCAGCCGCGGCCGGCGAGGATGCGCTGCCAGCGCTGGTGGTCGTCCTTCGACAGGTGCTTGCCGAGGCGCACCTTGGCGGCGATGTCCGCCGGCACGGCGTCGGCCAGGAAGGCGCGGACCTCGTCGCGGAAGGCCAGTTCGTCCGGGGTGTAGTCGATATCCATGTAGAAACCCTCAATCGGTAGTGCGGTTGGCACGGGCCGCCTCGCGTTCGGCGAAGAACCGGCGCACCAGTTCCTCGCGCTGCGGGGATTGCATGCATTCGAGGAACAGCGCGCGCTCGCGGCGCAGGCCGTCGGCCAGCGGCAGGCAGGCGGCCGCTTCGACGGCAGCGATGCAGCGCAGCGGTGCGAAGGCGTCCGGCTGCTCGCGACGGATGCGTTCGCGCCAGGTGTCGAACAGCCCGGCATCGGCCGGTGGCGGCGCGAGCTGCCCGGTGCGACGCGAACCGGCACCGCCGGCCAGCAGGCGTGCGGCGAAGGCCAGCCCGGCGTCCAGCGGATCGCCGTCGAACAGGCCATCGACGATCCCGCAGCGCTGCGCCTCGGCGGCATCGATAGGCACGCCGGAGACGATCATCTCCAGCGCCTTTTCCACACCGGTCAGGCGCGGCAGGCGTTGCGTGCCACCGGCGCCGGGCAGCAGCCCGAGCCTTACCTCCGGCAGGCCGACGCGGGCGTCACGGTGGGCAATGCGGTAGTGGCAGGCCAGCGCCACTTCCAGTCCGCCGCCGAGCGCGGTGCCATGCAGCACGGCCAGCGACGGCTTGGCGGAATCCTCGATGGCCAGGGTCAGCTCCGGCAGGATCGGCGCCTGGGGCGGCTGGCCGAACTCGCGGATATCGGCGCCAGCGATGAAGGTCTTGCCGGCGCAATACAGCATGACCAGTTCCACCGACGGATCGGCCTCGGCCTGGGCGAAGGCCTCCAGCAGACCGGAGCGCACGGCGTGGCCGAGGGCGTTGACCGGCGGGTTGTCGACGAGGATCAGGGCGACGCGGCCCTCGCGAGACAGCTGCATGGGTGAAGTCATCGATGGGTCCACTCGGGTTTGCGCTTCTGGATGAAGGCCTGCATGCCTTCCTTCTGGTCCGCGCTGGCGAAGCTGGCATGCAGCAGCCGACGCTCGAAGCGCACGCCCTCGGCGAGGCTGGTCTCGAAGGCGCGATTGACCGCCTCCTTGTTCAGCTTCACGGCGACAGCCGAATAACCGGCGATCTGCGCCGCCACGGCCATGGTTTCGTCGAGCAGCCGTTCCAGCGGCACCACGCGGCTGACCAGCCCGCAGCGCTCGGCTTCGTCGACCTCCATCAGGCGGCCGGTCAGGCACAGGTCCATGGCCTTGGCCTTGCCCACCGCGCGGGTCAGGCGCTGGGTTCCACCGGCACCGGGCAGCGTGCCGACCTTCACTTCCGGCTGGCCGAAGCGGGCGTTGTCGGCGGCGACGATCAGGTCGCACATCATCGCCAGCTCGCAGCCGCCGCCCAGCGCCAGCCCGGCGACCGCCGCGATCACCGGCTTGCGACAGCGCGTCACCTCCTCCCAGCTGGCGGTCACGAAATCCTCCAGATAGACATCGGCGAAGCCCTTGAACTGCAGCTCGGAAATGTCCGCACCGGCGGCGAAGGCCTTGTCGTTGCCGGTGATCACCAGCGCACGAATCTGCGCGTCGCGCTCCAGGTCGCGCAGGGCGCTGCCCAGCTCGTCCATCAGTTCGGCGTTGAGGGCGTTGTACACCTCCGGCCGGTCGAGGCGGATCAGGCCGACCGGCCCGTGCCGTTCGACGACGATGCTGTTGTAGGTCATGACCTTTCCTCTTCTTGTAGTTGGGCGCGCCCCTGGGGCTTGCTTTGAAGATATCCCCACGACAGGATAAAGACAACATGTTGACATATTAAAAATCGAAGGCGTATCTTCAACCCCATCGTGAAAGCAGCCGCACCCGTCACAAGAACAACAGATCACGAAGGGCAGACTCATGAAGATCAGCACCAACCTGCAGCCGCAGCGACGTTCAACCATGCTTGCCTCTGGCGCATGGAATGACATGATCATTACAGATTATCTGGATCGCGCCGTGGCTGCGGGCGCCGAGCGCACGGCGCTGGTCGCCTATCGCGCCGGGTCCGACGAACGCATCGAACTGAGCTATGCGGAACTCGACCGCCGCGCCACGCGAATGGCCTGCGGCCTGGCCGCGCTGGGGGTGGAACCGGGCGACGTGGTGTCCTGCCAGTTGCCCAACTGGTGGCAGATGGTGGCGCTGCACCTGGCCTGCGTACGCATCGGCGCGGTGCTCAACCCGCTGATGCCGATCTTCCGCGAGCGCGAACTGCGCTTCATGCTCGCCCACGCCCAGAGCCGGGTGATGGTGATCCCGCACAGCTACCGCGGCTTCGACTACAGCGCCATGCTCGACGGCCTGCGCGGCGACCTGCCGGACCTGCGCCACGTGCTGGTGATCGGCGGCGAGGACACCTTCGAGCAACTGCTGGTGCGCCGCGCCTGGGAAGAGGAAACCGACGTCGCAGCGCTGTTCGCCGCACGCCGTCCGCACGCCGACGACGTGGTGCAGCTGCTCTACACCTCCGGCACCACCGGCGAGCCGAAGGGGGTGCTGCACACCTCCAACACCCTGTTCGCCAACGTGCGCCCCTACGCCGAGCGCCTGCACCTGGGCCGCGACGACGTGGTCTTCATGGCCTCGCCGATGGCGCACCAGACCGGCTTCCTCTACGGCCTGATGATGCCGATCTACCTGCAATGCCGCGCCGTGCTGCAGGACGTCTGGGACCCGCAGTTCGCCGCGCGCATCGCCGCCGCCGAACGGCCGACCTTCACCATGGCCTCGACGCCATTCCTCGCCGACCTGATCGAGATCGCCCCGCAGCATCCCGAGGCGCTGGCCTCGCTGCGCACCTTCCTCGCCGCCGGCGCGCCGATCCCCAGCGCCCTGGTGGAAAAGGCCGGCTCGGTGGTGGACACGCAGATCGTTTCCGCCTGGGGCATGACCGAGAACGGCGCGGTGACCACCACCCTTCCGGAAGACCCGGCCGAGCGCGCCATCCACAGCGACGGCAAGGCCCTGCCTTATATGGAAGTGCGCGTGCTCGACGACCACGGCCGGCCCCTTCCCGCCGGCGGCGAGGGCCATCTGCAGGTGCGTGGCGCCAGCCTGTTCGTCGGCTATCTGAAGCGCCCGGAACTCTATGGCGTCGATGCCGACGGCTGGTTCGAAACCGGCGACCTCGCGCGCATGGATGCCGCTGGCTACATCCGCATCACCGGACGCACCAAGGACGTGGTGATCCGCGGCGGCGAGAACATCCCGGTGGTCGAGGTGGAAAACCTCATCTACAAGCACCCCGCCGTTTCCGCCGTGGCGCTGGTCGGCTGCCCGGACGAGCGTCTGGGCGAGCGCGTCTGCGCCTATCTCACCCTGCACGACGGCCATCCGGCGCCGACGCTCGACGAACTGAACGCCTTCCTGCTCGACCAGCGGCTGAGCAAGACCTACCTGCCGGAATACCTGGAAGTGCTCGACGCCCTGCCGCGCACGCCGTCCGGAAAGATCCAGAAATTCAAGCTGCGCGAGCGCGCCCGGGACATCCGCCTCGGCCTGGCGAAACGCGCCTGACCGCCCCTACCCGATGAAAGAGGACAGCCCCATGAAAGGTCTCAGTGGAAAAACCGTGATCGTCACCGGCGGTGGCGGTGGCATCGGCCGCGCCGTGTGCCAGCGCTTCGCCGCCGAAGGCAGCCTGGTCGCCGTGCTGGACCGCGACGGCGCCGCCGCGCAGGTCACCGTCGACCTGATCCGCGAGGCCGGCGGCAAGGCCGTCGCCTATGCCGCTGACATCACCGACTACGCCGCCATCGTCGATACCGTCTCAGCCATCGAGAAGGACCTCGGCGTGCCGGGCGTGCTGGTCAACAACGCCGGCTTCGACCGCTTCATGCCGTTCCTCAAGACCGAGCCGCAGCAGTGGGAACAGCTGATCGCCATCAACCTCACCGGCGCGCTGAACATGCACCACGTGGTGCTGCCGAAGATGGTCGCGGCCGGCGGCGGCAAGGTCATCAACATCGCCTCCGACGCCGCCCGCGTCGGCTCCTCCGGCGAGGCGGTGTACGCCGCCTGCAAGGCCGGCCTGCTGGGCCTGTCGAAGACCCTGGCGCGGGAGCTGGCGACGAAGAACATCACCCTCAACGTGGTCTGCCCCGGCCCCACCGACACCGCCCTGCTGAAGAGCGTGGCGTCCACCTCGAACAACCCGGAGAAGCTGCTGGAAGCCTTCGCCAACGCCGTGCCGATGCGCCGCCTCGGCCAGCCGGAGGACTACCCGGGAATCATCGCCCTGCTCGCCAGCGACGACGCCAACTTCATCACCGGACAGGTCATCAGCGTGTCCGGCGGCCTGACCATGGCCGGCTAAGCCCAGGAGAAGATCATGAACTACGAAGACATCCTCTACAGCGAAGACGACGGCATCGCCACCATCACCATCAACCGTCCCGAGCGCTACAACGCCTTCCGCGGCCAGACCTGCCTGGAGCTGATCGACGCCTTCAACCGCGCCGGCTGGAACAAGGCGATCGGCGTGATCGTGCTGACCGGCGCCGGCGACAAGGCGTTCTGCACCGGCGGCGACCAGGGCGCCCACGAAGGCCAGTACGACGGCCGCGGCATCATCGGCCTGCCGGTGGAAGAACTGCAGAGCCTGATCCGCGCCGTACCCAAGCCGGTGATCGCCCGCGTCAACGGCTTCGCCATCGGCGGCGGCCATGTGCTGCACGTGGTCTGCGACCTGTCCATCGCTTCCGACAAGGCGATCTTCGGCCAGGTCGGCCCCAAGGTCGGCTCGGTCGATCCGGGCTTCGGCACCGCCTACCTGGCGCGGGTGATCGGCGAGAAGCGCGCCCGCGAGATCTGGTACATGTGCCGCAAGTACAGCGCCCGGCAGGCGCTGGAATGGGGCCTGGTCAACGCGGTCGTTCCGCACGAGGAACTGGATGCGGAAGTGCAGAAGTGGTGCGACGAGATCCTCGAAAAAAGCCCCACCGCGCTCTCCATCGCCAAGCGCTCGTTCAACGCCGACAGCGAGAACATCGCCGGCATCGGCGGCCTCGGCATGCAGGCGCTGAGCCTGTACTACGACACCGAGGAATCCAAGGAAGGCGCCGCCGCCTTCCGCGAGAAGCGCAAGCCGGACTTCCGCAAGTTCTACAAGTGACCGCCGCGCCGGCAGCCACGGCGCTGCCGGCCTGAACCTGGCCTGGAGAGAATCATGAACTTCGCCTTCACCGAACAACAGAACGCCATCCGCGAAAGCGTCGCCCGCTTCAGCGCCGACGTGCTCGCTCCGGGCTACCGCCAGCGCGACCGCGACGGCCGCATCGAACGCTCGACCATCGCCCAGCTCGGCGAGATGGGCCTGCTCGGCGGCGAGCTGCCCGAGGAATACGGCGGCAGCGGGCTGGATTGCGTCACCGCCGGCATCATCATCGAGGAGATTTCCCGCGGCGACTTCAACGTCGGCTACATCCCGCTGCTGGCCTCGCTGAACGGCCAGATCATCGCCCGCTACGCCGCGCCGGACCTGGCCCGCGAGTGGCTGGGCGAAATCACCGCCGGCCGCAAGGTGGTGTGCATCGCCCTGACCGAACCCCACGGCGGATCGGACGCCGCCAGCCTGCGCCTGAAGGCCGAGCGCAAGGGTGACGTCTACGTGCTGAACGGCGAGAAGACCTCGATCTCCATGGCCGACCAGGCCGACGTCGCGGTGGTCTTCGCCCGCACCGGCACCACCGAGGAGCGCGCCAGCGGCATCAGCGCCTTCCTCGTGCCGATGAACCTGAAGGGCATCACCACCACCCGCTTCGACGACGCCGGCGAACGCGCCATCGGCCGCGGCTCGATCTTCTTCGACAACGTGGAAGTGCCTGCCAGCCATCGTCTCGGCGACGAGGGCAAGGGCTTCAGGCAGGTGATGCAGGGCTTCGACTACAGCCGCGCGCTGATCGGCCTGCAGTGCCTGGCGCTGGCGCAGCAGTCGCTGGACGAAACCTGGCAGTGGCTGACCGAGCGCCAGGCCTTCGGCCAGAACCTCTCGGCCTTCCAGGGCCTGACCCATCCGCTGGCCGAGCTGCAGACCTACGTGCACGCCGCGCGCCTGCAGTGCTACTACTCGCTGTGGCTGAAGGACAGCGGCCTGCCGCACAATGCCGAGGCGGCGATGAACAAGTGGTGGGCGCCGAAGCTGGCGTTCGACGTGGTCAAGCAGTGCCTGCTGGCCCACGGGCACACCGGCTACGGCGAGGACCTGCCGTTCGCCCAGCGCCTGCGCGACGTGCTCGGCCTGCAAATCGGTGACGGCACGGCGCAGATCATGAAAAATATCATCGCCCGGGAACTCACCCCCCGGTAACGCCTTGCCCCGCCGACGGGCCAGGCGAACCCAATCGACGCGGCCCGTCGGCTCGACAAGGAAACCCAATGAGCGCCAACGAAACCCGAGGAATCGCCAACCGGCTGTTCTTCCGGCTGTTCCAGACCGGCAACATCCTGCAGCGCCAGGTGCAGAACGAGATGGGCATCAGCACCGTGCAATGGGCGGTGCTCGGCGCCGTCTGCCGCGAGGGCTACGAACAGGGCGTGTCGTTCAACCAGCTCACCGAATACCTGGGCGTCAGCCGGCAAAGCCTGGATGGCGTGCTCAAGCGCATGGAACGGGAAAACCACGTCGTGCGCATCCCCCACCCCGACGACGGCCGCGCCCGCCTCGTCCAGGTCACCTCCACTGGCCGCGCGTACTGGGACAGCCTGCAGAACACCATCACCGCCTTCTACGAGCAGGGCATGAAGGGCGTGAGCTTCGATGACGGTGCCAGCCTGTTGCATCTGCTGGCCAAGCTGCAGAAGTCGCTGGGCGAGATTTCCCTCGGTGGCGCAGGCTCGGACGCGCAGGACGATTCGTAGGATAGGTTGAGCCTGCGATACCCATCATTGGCGACCACGCACCACAGCATGGGTATCGCTTCGCTCAACCCATCCTACGTGACTGAGCTGGGCGGGGACGATTCGTAGGGTGGACAACGCGGAGCTTGTCCACCTCATGGCAGCAGGATGAACTCTGTTCGTAGGATGGGTTGAGCCTGCGATACCCATCATTGGCGACCACGCACCACAGCATGGGTATCGCTTCGCTCAACCCATCCTACATGACTGAGCTGGGCGGGGACGACTCGTAGGGTGGACAACGCGAAGCTTGTCCACCTCGTGACCGCAGGATGAATGCCGTTGGCAGGATGGGTTGAGCCTGCGATACCCATGGTGCGTGAATGTCGAACACCTCTCCGGGGCGGCGCCAATAACGGAATGCACTTTACCTAAATCGATTTCAAACCTAGACCTTTATCGCATTGACAAGGCAACCCAGAGCCAAATAGACAGCCGCCCAGACGAACGACACTCTCAATTTATGTAAACATATTGCCATTCAACCCTGTCAGCCCTAGGATCATTTCCAGGCCCGCCGGCATGCCGGTGGCGCGCCGAGCCGTTGTGATACCGACCACAAGAACAATGACAGGTAAACGACATGCCGCTGTACCTCGCCTCACCGCGCAATACCCTCGGTCCGCTCATCGTTGGCGGATGCCTGCTGTCCCCGGCCGCACAGGCCGATTTCATCGACGACAGCCACCTGAATCTGGAACTCCGCAACTTCTACATGAACCGCGACTACCGCGACGCCGGCCTGCCGGATACGCCGCGCCATGACGGCAGCAGCGTGTCCAAGGCGGAAGAATGGGCGCAGGGCTTCATGCTGCGTTTCGAGTCGGGCTATACCGACGGCACCATCGGCGTCGGTCTCGATGCGCTGGGCCTGCTCGGCGTGAAGCTGGATTCCGGCGCCGGCACCAGCGGTACCGGCGCGCTGCGGCGCAATCCGCAGACGGGCGAGCCGGCCGACGAGTTTTCCTTCTTCGGCCCGACCCTGAAGCTGCGCGCAGCCAGCAGCGTGCTGACGGTCGGCACCCACGCGCCGCTATTGCCGGTCGCCTTCCGCAACGACACACGCCTGCTGCCGCAGACCTTCGAGGGCGCGCAGATCGTCTCGAAAGACCTCGACAAGCTGACGCTGACTGGAGGGCGTTTCACCGCCACGCGCCTGCGCGACTCGGCGGATTACGAGGACATGAAGATGTTCGCCGACGGCTCCCGCGGCGGCGTGGCCAGCGACCGTTTCGACTATGCCGGCGCGACCTGGACGCCGACAGCCAGCCTGGTCGCCACCTACTTCTTCGCCGAACTGCAGGACAACTACCGCCAGCACTACGGCAACCTGATCCACAGCCAGCCGCTGGGCGGCGGCGTGACGCTGAAATCGGAAGTCCGCTACTTCGACAGCAGCGACGAAGGCCGCACCAACGTCGACAACCGCAACCTCGGCGCCATGCTCACCCTGGCGTACAACGGCCACGCCCTGGGTTTCGCCTACCAGGACCAGAGCGGCGACACCGGCCAGCCGTTCATCGCCGGCGGCACCGATCCATGGACGCTGAACACCCTCACCTATCACCACTTCCTGCGGGCGCAGGAGGACTCCTGGCAGGTGCGCTACGACTACGACTTCGCCGCCGCCGGCATTCCCGGCCTGAGCCTGATGACCCGCTACGTGCAGGGCGACAATTTCGATATCGGCGGCCAGTCGGCGAAGGAATGGGAGCGCGACACCGACCTCGCCTACGTCATCCAGAGCGGCCCGCTGAGCGGCGTCAGCCTGCGCTGGCGCAACCTCAGCTATCGCGGCAGTCACACCACCGATATTGACGAGAACCGTCTGATCGTCGGCTACACCTTCAGGTTCTGGTAATCCCAGGCCTGAAAAAGCCATGAAAGACCGCGGCCCGCATCCGTCAGGGCTCAGCTCTCCAACGTTTCCCCGGCAGGCTCCAGCAGCAGATGCACGCTCACCGTCGCGCCCTGCTCCGGCGGGCTGACGGTGATCAGTTCGCCGCTCAGCGATTCCACCAGGCGGCGGGCGATGGTCAGGCCGACCGGGGTCAGGCGCTTCAGGTGGCTGGCGGCGGCCTCGGCCAGTTCGGCGAACGGCAGAAGATCCACCTGGAGGCGAACTACGCCAACGGCGACGAGATCGAGCAGCCGTGGTCGGTCAACGTGGGGTATCGGTATCTCTGGTGACCCGCGCACAGTCCGGTGCCTGTGCGCATCCGTCGGCGGCGCCAATGACGTTTTTGCATCGCCGCCATGCCGCATCCGGACATTGCCGAAACGGCGCCTCTCCACGATTCTGTAAGAACCCGCGACGGCCTCGGCCGCCCGCGCCTCAACCACTGGAGGGGTTCGCATGAAGACCGTTGCACAACTTTTGAGGGCCAAGCAGAGCAAGCATGTCCACACCATCGCACCGGATGAGATGGTGCTGGACTCCCTGCGGGTGATGGCGGATGCCAATGTCGGCGCGCTGCCGGTGGTGAAGGACGGCACGGTGGTCGGCGTGGTCAGCGAGCGCGACTATGCGCGCAAGCTGGTGCTGCTGGGTCGTTCCTCTATCGGTACGCCGGTCAGCGCGATCATGAGTTCGCCGGTGGTGACGGTGGACACCCACCAGACCATCGACACCTGCATGACCATCATGACCGAGCGCCACCTGCGCCACCTGCCGGTGGTGGAGGACGGCGAGCTGCTCGGCCTGCTGTCCATCGGCGACCTGGTGAAGGAAGCCATCGCCGAACAGGCCGACCTGATCCGCCAGCTGGAACAGTACATCCGCGGCGAATGACGATCTCTCCCCGCCCTCTTCCGCAAGGGGAGAGGGCATGGGAAACAACCCGCAACACCCCCGTCCCCACCCTTCCCGATACGGGTCGCCCCGGTCCTTTCGTCCAGCCAGCCTGCTTCCACGGCAAAAATGGTCCATAAGGGGGATATGCACCTGCCTGCCGATATGAAAGACCACCAGGCGCGCTGCCGCCACGATCCATCCGCGGTTATTCTGGGCCACCTGCCCGCCGCTCAGGCGTGGCAGAATAGGCGGGATACCTAATAAGAGCAGTCGGCGGACCGGCCTCGTTGGAGGCGGGCAAATGACCGAAGTGGAGACCATCTTTCATGCCAACCTCCTGGGACAAGCGCACGCCTTCGTCCAGCGGCGCATCCATCAGCACGGATGCCTCGAACGCCGGCAAGCAATCGGCTGACGGCGGTGCGCTGCGCAATCTGTCCACCAAGTACGCCACGCCGAACGCCGCCAGCAGTCACCTGGCGCGGGCGCGGTTGCTCGAACAGATGGAAAACGCCGGGACGGCGAAGCTGATCCTCATCCGCGCCGCCGCCGGCTTCGGCAAGACCACCCTGCTCCAGCAATACCGGCAGCGCTGTCTGGCCGCCGGCCGGCCGACCCTGTGGATCAACCTGGATGCCGCCGACAACGACCTGCAGCGCTTCACCCTGCTGATCGGCAACGGCCTGCGCACCATCCTGCCCGCGGACGCCCAGCCCGCACCGGCAGGCAGCGGCCAGGAGAGCCAGGACCTGCTGGACCTGATCGCCGGCAGCGAAACCCCGTTCGTCATCATCCTCGACGAGTTCGAGGTGCTGCAGAATCCCGAAGTGCTCAGCTTCATCCAGCAACTGCTGGAGGCACTGCCGGGCGGCAGCACCCTGGCGATGGCCTCGCGCTCCACCCCCGGCATCGGCCTCGGCCGCATCCGCGCGCGCGGCCAGTTGCTGGAGATCAAGCCGAGCGACCTGCGCTTCACCCTCGAAGAAGCCATGGAGTTCATCCGCGACAAGCGCGAGCTGCAGCTGCGCGAAGCCGACATCGCCACCCTCTACAAGCGCACCGAAGGCTGGATCGCCGGCCTCTACCTGGCCAGCCTGTCGCTCAAGGGCCGCGACGACCAGGCGGACTTCATTTCCTCGTTCTCCGGCTCCAACCTGGAACTGGCCGAGTACCTCACCGAGGACATCCTCTCCCGGCAGACCGAGGAGTGCCGCGAGTTCCTCCTGCAGACCAGCATCCTCGGGCAGTTCAGCGCCTCGCTGTGCGACGCCGTGACCGGCCGCGACGACAGCCGGGAAATGCTCGAACGGCTGGAGCGCGCCAACCTGTTCCTGCTTCCGGTGGACAGCCAGCAGCAGTGGTTCCGCTACCACAACCTGTTCGCCAGCTTCCTGCGCGACGCGCTGGAGCGCCAGCATCCCGGCAAGGCCAAGAAGCTCCACGAGATCGCCGCGCGCTGGTTCCTCCAGGCCCAGCAGCCGATCCCGGCGATCGAGCACCTGTTCAACGCCGACCTCCTCGACGAAGCCGCCGCCCGTCTCGCCGAGCACCTGGACACCCTGATGGACAACGGCCGCACCCGCCTGCTGGTGCGCTGGCTGGACCGCCTGCCGGAAAGCGCGCTGGACCGCTATCCCAACCTCGGCCTGGTCTATGCCTGGATGCTCGCCCTGTCGAGCCGCATGAAGGACTCAATCCAGATCGCCGAGCGCCTGGAACGCGGAGCGAAGCCGGAGCACATCTACGTGGCCAAGGCGATCCGCTGCATGCAGCTGTCGATCACCGACCAGGTCGAGGCGTGCTGCAAGGCCGGCATCGAGCTGCTGGACGTGGTCCCGCAGTCCGACGTGCACCTGTATTCGGCGCTGGCCCATACCGTGGCCAACACCATGGTTTCCGCCGGCCGCTATGACGAGGCACGGCGCCTGCTGTCCCATGCGCTGCAACGCGACCTGCAGGGCGGCTCGGGCTTCCTGCGCTTCGGCTTCAGCGTCAGCGAGGCGGTCCTCGACCTGATCCAGGGCCGCCTGAGCAACGCCCTGACCCGCCTGCTGGCGGCCAACGAAGGCGACAAGAGCGGCACCAGGGGCCGCCACGACACCACCATCTCGCTGAACATCGCCCTCGCCCTGCTGCACTACGAGAACAATGCCCTGGCGGAGGCGGAGCGCCTGCTCACGCGCAACCTGCCGTTCACCAAGCACCTCAGCTCGCCGGACCTCCTGATCAACAGCCACGTGCTGTCGGCGCGCATCGCCTACCTGCAGGGCGACCGCAATACCTGGCTGCGCTGCCTGGTCGAGCTGGAACAACTGGGCCAGCACGCCAACTCGCAGCGCATCCAGTGCTCGGTATGGCTGGAGCGCGCCCGCGTGGCGATCCTCGAAGGCCGTCTCGACACCGCCACCCAGGCCCTGCACGAGGCCGATCAGGCCAGCGACTGGGACCGCCCCGGCGTCCTGCGCTACGCCAACGACGTCGATACGCCGAGCATCGCCCACCAGCGCCTGCGCATCGCCCAGGGACTCTTCGCGGAAGCGGCCAAGGCCCTGCGCGAGGCCATCGAGGATGCCCATTCGCGCCAGCTGCACCGCCGCGAAATCAAGCTGCGCCTGCTGCTGGCCCTGGCGCTGGACGGTCTGCAGCAGCAACAGGATGCCTTCGAGGAACTCAACCAGGCCCTGCGCCTGGCCAGCCACGAAGGCTTCCTGCGCACCTTCATCGACGAGGGCGAGCCGATGGCTCACCTGCTGCAGCGCTGGGCGTCGACCGGACAGGCGCGCGGCAAGGACCTGGGCATCGAACCGCATTTCGTCGAGACGCTGCTGCAACAGCTGAACGTCGCCAGCGAAGGCGCCAAGCCGACGGTGACGGAGGGTGGCGACGTGCACCAGATCCTCACCGAGCGGGAGATCCAGGTCCTCCAGTTGCTGGCCGCCGGCCACCGCAACCGGGAGATCGCCGAGAAGGTGTTCCTCTCCGAATTCACGGTGAAATCGCACCTGCAGAAGATCTACGCCAAGCTCGACGCCAAGGGCCGCACCGAAGCCCTGGCCATCGCCCACGCGCGGGGTTGGATCAACTAGCACGCTGGGCGGAGCCGAACGTTGGGCTTCGCAAGCTCAGCACCAACCTACGATAAGCGCGGCGCCGGAATCGTAGGTTGGCGCTGAACGCAGTGAAGCCCAACATCAGCGGGGCCGGGCGTTGGGCTTCGCTACGCTCAGCCCAACCTACGAGAGCAAACTCCCAACATCGGCACAGCCCGGCGCCAACCTACGCGATATTGCGCTTCTGGCTTTCCCAGAACGGTTTGCGCAGTTCGGTCTTCAGTACCTTGCCGACGCTGGACAGCGGCAGCGCGTCGCGGAATTCCACGCTGCGCGGGCACTTGTAGCCGGCGATGCGTTCGCGGCAGTGGGCGATGATTTCCTCCGGCGTGGCGGTTGCGCCCGGCTTGAGGATGACCACCGCGTGCACCGTCTCGCCCCACTTGTCGCTGGGGATGCCGATCACCGCGCCCTGGGCCACCGCCGGATGGCTGGCCATGGCGGTCTCGACCTCGGCGGAATAGATGTTCTCGCCGCCGCTGACGATCATGTCCTTCAGCCGGTCGCAGACGTAGACGAAGCCGTCCTTGTCCATGTAGCCGCCGTCGCCGGTATGCATCCAGCCGTTGCGCAGGGCGTCCGCCGTGGCTTCCGGTTTCTTCCAGTAGCCGAGCATGACGTGCGGGCCCTTGACCACGATCTCGCCCACGGTGCCGCGCGGCACTTCGTTGTCGTCCTCGTCGACGATGCGCACTTCGGCGCAGCACGCCGCCTTGCCGGCCGAGTACATCTTGCCGCTGATCTGGTGCTCGGGGGTGTGGAATTCCGGGCCGAGGGTGGTGGCGATCGGCGCCAGTTCGGTCATGCCGTAGCCCTGGCTGAAGCCGGCCGAGCGGAAGGCCAGGCGGGCGCGGTCGAGCAGCACCTGGGTGATCGGCGAGGCGCCGTAGCCGACGATGCGGATCGAACCGAGGTCAAGCGCGGCCGCCTCGGGATGGCTGTCGCGCCAGTCGAGCAGCATCTGGATCATGGTCGGCGCGAGGAGGATCTCGTTGACCTTATGGCGGTCGATGGCTTCCAGCATGCTCTGCGGGGTAAAGGTCGGCAGCACGACGTGGGTGCCCCCGCTGATGAACAGCGCGGTCATCGCCGCGAAGTCCGCCAGGTGGAACATCGGCATCGAGTGCAGGAAGACGCAGTCGTTGGCGAAACGGCCGCCATTCAGCGATGCGGTCGCCGAGAAGAACAGGTTGTTGTGGCTGAGCATCACGCCCTTGGGGAAACCGGTGGTGCCGCCGGTGTAGAAGATCCCCAGCAGCGAATCGCCGCCCCGGCGCGCGTCCTCGACCGGCGGGGTCGCGGCGATCAGCGCCTCGTAGGACATCATGCCGGCCGGGCATTCGCCGTCGCCGGAGTAGATCACCTGGCGGATCGTCTTCGACTCCGCGGCGACCCTGGCGCCCAGCTCCTTGAAGGTATCGTCGACGATCAGTACGGCGGTTTCCGAATCATCCATGGAGTAGATGATTTCCGCCGCGCTCCAGCGGATGTTGACCGGATTGACCACCGCGTCCGCCCACGGCACCGCCAGGTTGTATTCGATGCAGCGGGGCGAGTTGATGGAAAGCATGGCTACCCGCTCGCCGCTGCCCACGCCCATGCTCTTCAGCGCGCCGGCGAGCCGCGCCACGCGGTCGCCGAACTCGGCGTATGTCATGTCGCCGCCCGGGGAACGGATGGCGATCGCGTCGGGATTCTGTTGCAGCTGTCGGTGCAAACCCTGAGTAATGTACATGCGAAACTCCACTTTTATTGTTATCTGGAAGCCTTTTCGCAACTACCGCAGCCTGGTGGAGCGCAGTAGTCACACACACTGGAAACCCTGCCTGCTCAACGGTGGACGCCCTGCCGGATCGGTCCACCCATCGACCGTAGCGTATTCCTTGCCGGCGGTCGCCTCACTACTCTTTTCGATTCGTTTCAGCCCCCAGCGCCAGCAGTTTCCGCGTGACCTCGCTGTCCGGGTGATAGGCATGACAGGTGCCGATCACCCAGTTGTTGCGGGTCGACTGGTAATCCGGGTCGCGGGCGGCCTTTTCGTTTTCCAGCTTGCGCATCAGCTCGAAGGTGGTCTGGTACAGGGTGGTGGCCATCGGTCCGAGCAGTTCGGTGAGATGGGTGCAGCCGTGTACGCCGCCGACGCGCTGGCTGACCTGCTTCTTGAAGCCGGGGCCGATCTTCAGCCCCCTGAGCGCCTCGTAGGCACTGGCGATGTTGCCGCAGATCGGGGTCGGCGCAGCCTCGGTGAACGCCTTGACGTCCTGGATCACGAAGTCCATGTCGACGGTCAGCAGCATGCGCATCAGGTGGAAGGGCTCGCCGGCCTCGACTGTCTTGTACAGCGTCTGCGAGGGGACCGGCTTGACGTCGACGATGCTGCCCTCGATGTCGATCAGGCCGTCGTCGCGCAGGTAGCCACGGCAATGCACATGGCGGTCGTGCAGGAGGGTTCGGGCGGGACCGTTCGGTAAGTCATCCGTCATGGCGACTGCCTCGAAACTCGGTGGGACTGGCGGCCGCTCCCGGCTGCCGGATGTCGCAGGCGCTACGGGAACCGCCGCCTGGGCGGCCCCGCAGCGATCCTTCGTTACAGCGAGCGGGCGACCACTTCACGCTGGATCTCGTTCGATCCACCGTAGATGCGCGCCACGCGGGCGTCGGTCCACATGCGCGCGATGGGGTACTCGTGCATGTAGCCGTAGCCGCCGAACAGTTGCAGGCACTTGTCGAGCACTTCGCCCAGACGCTCGGTCAGCCAGAACTTGCCCATGGACGCCAGGGTGGTGTCCAGGGTGCCGTCGATCCAGCGCGAGATGATCAGGTCGACGAAGGTCTTCGACGCCTGCACGGTGGCCTTCACGTCGGCCAGCACGAAGCGGCTGTTCTGGAACTCGATCACCGGCTTGCCGAAGGCCTTGCGGTCCTTGGTGTACTCGATGGTCAGGCGCAGGGCGCGCTCCATCACGGCAACGGCGCCAACGCCGATCTGCGCGCGCTCGTAGGCCAGCTGGCGCATCAGGGTGTAGAAGCCCTGGCCTTCCTTGCCGCCGAGCAGGCAGTCTTCCGACACTTCGACGTCGTCGAAGAACATCTCGGAAGTGTCCTGGGAGTGCATGCCGATCTTTTCCAGGCACTTGCCGCGGCGGAAGCCCGGGGTCTTGGTGTCGACCATGAACAGCGAAACGCCCTTGGAGCCTTCGCCGGCATCGGTCTTCGCCACCACCAGCACCATGTCGCAGGTCTGGCCGTTGGAGATGAAGGTCTTGGCGCCGTTGATGACGTACTTGTCGCCCTTCTTCACCGCGCGGGTACGGACCGACTGCAGGTCGGAACCGGCGCCCGGCTCGGTCATGGCGATGGCGCAGATCACCTCGCCGGAGCCGACTTTCGGCAGCCAGTATTTCTTCTGCTCTTCGGTGCCGTCGTCGAGGATGTACTTGGCGACGATGTGGCTCAGGCCGGTGCCGAGACCGCCACCGTTGGCGGCGAAGACCTGGGAGGTGCACACGTAGTGGCCGACATGGCCGCCAGCGCCGCCGTATTCCTCGGGGAAGTCGGGGAGGATCAGGCCCAGTTCGCCGGCCTTCAGCCAGGCGGCACGGTCAGCGTAGTGCTGTTCGCGCCACTTCAGTTCGTTCGGCTCGATGTATTCCTTGGCGAAGCGCTCGACCATGTCCTTGAACTGTTCGAGATCTTCGTCCATCCAGGGGGAGCGGTAGTTGTCCAGCATTGCGGTTACCTCGAAATCTGAAAGAGAGCCAGGACTCGCAGGGCGGGTGCAACCCGCCGGGCCTCTGTGCAGAGCGGCGGGTTGCACCCGCCCTACGGTCTGGAGAACTCCTGGTCGTAGGTTGGGCTGAGCCTGCGAAGCCCAACATCAGCATCGTTGGGCTTCACTGCGTTCAGCGCCAACCTACGGGCGGGTTCTTAGAAGTTGGAGCCCGGGCCGCCGCCGCAGTACAGGGTCTGGCCGGAGCAGTAGTCGGATTCCGGCAGGCACATCAGCACCACCGCACCGGCGGCTTCTGCCGGGGTACCCGGACGGCCCAGCGGGATCGCCTTGCTGGCGCCGTCGACCATGGCCTGCTGGATGCCGACCTTGATCTCGCGACCTTCGATGTTCACGGTCTTGCTGTCGGCACCGGCCAGGGCTTCGGTCAGGCGGGTCTGGATGAAGCCGAAGGCAACGGCGTTGACGTTGACTTTCAGGCGGCCCCACTCCTTCGCCAGGGTCTTGGTCATGCCCAGGATGCCGGCCTTGGCCGAGGAGTAGTTGGTCTGGCCGGCGTTGCCGCCAGCAGCGCCGGAGGAGATGTTGACGATCTTGCGGAACACTTCCTTGCCTTCAGCGGCCTCTTTCTTGGCAGCGGCGCTGATCACCGGCTGGGCGGCGCGCAGGATGCGGAAGGGCGCGGTCAGGTGGCAGTCGATGATCGCGTACCACTGCTCGTCGGTCATCTTCTGGATGACGTTGTCCCAAGTGTAGCCGGCGTTGTTGACGATGATGTCGATGCCGCCGTAGTTCTTCACCGCGGTGGCGACGAAACGGTCGGCGAAGTCGGGAGCGGTCACGCTGCCGAAGCAGGCAACGGCTTCACCGCCGGCAGCGCGGATTTCCGCAACGACTTCGTCAGCCGGGGCCTGGTCCAGGTCGTTGACCACGACCTTGGCGCCGTAGGCAGCCAGTTGCAGGGCGACTTCACGACCGATGCCACGGCCGGAGCCGGTTACCAGGGCGACTTTACCTTCGAGCTTTTTCATTGTTCTGTTCCTGTTCAGTTTCTTGTGTAGGGCGGGTGCAACCCGCCGGAGCGGAGTGGCCGATTGGCGGGTTGCACCCGCCCTACGACGTGTTCGTATGGGTTATCAGGCCAGGGCGACGACTGCTTCGCCGACCAGTTTCTCTTCGCCGTACTGGTTGCCGCAGCGAATGGCCACGCGAACCAGCTTCTCGCCGTTCGCTTCGAACTTCTCGGTGATGGTGCCGGTGCAGGTCGGCACGTGGCCCAGCTGGGTGATGCCGGTGAAGCGCACGGAGTAGCTGCGCAGTTGCGACTGCGGGACCCAGTTGGTCATCAGGCGGCCGAGGTAGGCAGCCGACAGCATGCCGTGGGCGAAGACGTCGGGCATGCGCGCCTTGCGGGCGAAGTCGATATCGATGTGGATCGGGTTGTGGTCGCCCGAGGCGCCGCAGTACAGGGCCAGGGTGGTGCGGTTGATCGCCGGCAGCTTCAGTTCGGGGATCTGATCGCCAACGTTGACGTCATTGAATTTCGGGGCGGTCATTTCGTTCTCCTTAGCGGTGCACGAGCGAGTTGCGTACGTCGGCGATGTGCTCGCCGTCCTGGTTGGTCACGCGGCTTTCCTGGACCACGAACTGCAGGGCGCCGCCCTTCTTCTCGTACACATCGGAGATGCGGGTCTCGAAGCTCAGCACGTCACCGGCATAGGCCATCTTGTGGTAGGTGAAGGACTGCTCGGCGTGCAGGATGCGACCGAGGTCCCAGCCCAGCAGCTTCATCAGGCCGCCGATATCGCCACGGATTTCGCTCATCAGCGGCATCAGCATGGTCGGCGGAACCGGCAGGCTCTTGTGGCCGGCGGCCTTGGCAACGGCTTCGTCGGTGTAGACCGGATCGGTCTCGCCGATGGCCTTGGCGAAGAAGCGCAGCTTGCCTTTTTCCACTTCGACCGAACCTTGCGTCGTCACATGTCCGATCAGACTCTTGTCTGCCATTTGTTTCACTCCTCTTTCAGGGCGCGCACCCGGCAGAGTGCGCGCGAAGGTGGTTGATCAGTTGCGGCCGTACATGGTGACGACGCAGGCGCCGCCGAGGCCGAGGTTGTGCTGCAGGGCGATGTTCACGTCCTCGACCTGACGGGCGCCGGCGGTGCCGCGCAGCTGATGGGTCAGCTCGTAGCACTGCGCCAGACCGGTGGCGCCCAGCGGGTGGCCCTTGGAGAGCAGGCCGCCGGACGGGTTGGTGACCACCTGGCCACCGTAGGTGTTGTCGCCGTCGAGGACGAAGCGCTCGCCGCCGCCGACCGGGCACAGGCCCAGGGCTTCGTAGGTCAGCAGTTCGTTCTGGGCGAAGCAGTCGTGCAGCTCGACCACGCGGATGTCCTGCGGGCCGACACCGGCTTTTTCGTAGACCTGCTGGGCGGCGTCCTGCGCCATGTAGAAACCAGCGTAGGCGATCAGCGACGGCGGATCGAAGGAGATCACCGGGTCGGTGGCCATCGACTGGGCGAGGATCACCACGTCGCTGCGCAGGCCATGCTTCTTGGCGAACTTCTCGGAAACGATCAGCGCGGCGGCAGCGCCGCAGGTCGGCGGGCAGGCCATCAGGCGGGTCATCACGCCCGGCCACATGAGCTTGTCGTTCATCACGTCTTCGGTGGTGACGACGTTCTTGAACAGCGCCAGCGGGTTGTTCGCGGCATGACGGCTGGCCTTGGCGCGAATGGCGGCGAAGGTTTCCATCTTGGTGCCGTACTTCTGCATGTGTTCGCGACCGGCGCCACCGAAGGTGCGCAGGGCCTGCGGCAGGTCCGGGACGTCGGCGGTCAGGTCTTCCATGACGTGGACGACGCTGGCGCGGGTACGCGGGCGGTCATCCCAGTGCGATTTCAGCGCGCCGGCCTGCATCTGCTCGAAGCCGAGGGCCAGGGCGCAATCGACCTGGCCGCTCTGCACGGCGGCACGGGCCAGGTACAGGGCGGTGGAACCGGTGGAGCAGTTGTTGTTGACGTTGACCACCGGGATACCGGTACGGCCCACTTCGTAGAGGGCGGTCTGGCCGCAGGTGGAGTCACCGTACACGTAGCCGGCGAAGGCCATCTGCACCTGGTCGTAGCTCAGGCCGGCGTCTTTCAGCGCCAGACGCACGGCTTCGGCGCCCATGTCGGTGTAGCTCGGGCTGGCGCCCGGCTTGGTGAAGGGGATCATGCCGACGCCGGCAACGACTACTTTTTCGCTCATGCTCGATGCTCCTGTAGTAACGCCGCGCCAGGCAGGACATGTCGTCCGTATCGAAGCCGGGAGCCAGGTTGCCCTGAAGCTGCTCCACCAGGCGCTGTGTGTTCGCGCCAGGCCGGATGTCCTCGGCCACTGACGCAGTTATCACGTTCAATCCTAGGGAGCGTCCGCCTGCCCAGCGACCGTCGAAGGGATGAAGTTGAGGAGGAACCGGAGGCATCCAAATGGACGAGGGAATGGGCGGAAAGGCCCTGCGGCCGGACAAAACCGTCGCTTCGGACGACGACACCCGGGACGCCCGTTTGCATCATCGGTACATCCCCCCGACCGACGGTATGCCTGCCTGCAGGGCCCGCCGGTGGAATGTGGAGACCGGCCGGTGCGCAACCGGCCGACGACGATCCAGCAATGCCTCGCACAACCGGTCCGGGCGCCACGCCCCGAACCAGACAACAATAACCAGCGTCGCCGTTGTAACCCCGCGCCGGACGGAGCGGGGCCAACCAGGAGATCTTCGATGAAACGTCATGCCATGGGCAAAATGGTGGTCGGCCAGGTCATCAGCACCGCCGCCATCCGCTTCCCCGAACGGGAAAGCTTCTTCTGCAGTTCCACCCAGCGCCGCTTCACCTTCCGCCAGACCAACGACCGCTGCAATCGCCTCGCCCACGGCCTGGGCGGTCTTGGCCTGCGCAAGGGCGACCGGGTGGCGTTCCTCAGCAGCAACCGCGCGGAAATGGTCGAGACCTACTTCGCCCTGGCCAAGACCGGGCTGGTCGGCCTGCCGCTCAACTACCGCCTGGCGCCGCTGGAAATGCTCGAACTGATGCGCGCCACCGGCGTGGTCGCCCTGGTCATCGAGCGCCGCTTCGCCGAGGCGCTGGCGCCGCTGCTCGCCGACCTGCCGCAGATCGCCCATTGCGTCAGCTTCGGCGACGGCCCGGCGCTGGGTCACGACTACGAAACGCTGCTGGCGCGCTCGGCCAGCAGCGAACCGGACATCGAGGTGGAGGAGGACGACCCGTACTACTTCAACCTCACCTCCGGCACCACCGGCCTGCCCAAGTGCTACGTGATCAACCACTACAACTGCACCGCCGCCACCAGCCTGTTCCAAAGCTACGACATGACCAGTCGCGATGTGGCGATGACGGTATTCCCGATGTTCGGCCGGGTCGGCTTCGGCTGGGCGATCGCCTCGGTATCCCAGGGCATCCGCAACGTGCTGGTCAACTTCGACGCGGAAACCGCGCTGCGCCTGATCGGCGAGGAAGGCGTGAGCATCGTCAACCTGGTGCCGACCATGGCGGCGATGCTGCTGGCCGCGCCGAACCTGGCCAGCGCCAAGGTCGATTCGCTGCGCGCCATCGTCTTCGCCGGCTCGTCGCTGCCCGAACCGCTGCGCCACGCGGTCCAGGCTTCGCTGTGCCAGGACCTCTACGAGTACTACGGCATGCAGGAAAGCGGCGCCCTGGTGCTCAGCACGCCGGAAGACCGGCTGCGCAAGCCGGGCTCGGTGGGCCGTCAGGTCCTGCATTCGCAGGTGCGCATCGTCGACCTGCAGGGCCGCGACCTGCCGGCCGGCCAGCCGGGCGAGATCCTCGGGCGCTGCCCGGCGGCAGTCACCGCCTACTACGACAACCCGGAAAAATCGGCGGAAACCTTCCGCGACGGCTGGGTGCATACCGGCGACATCGGCTACCTCGACGAGGAAGGCTATCTGTTCATCAGCGGCCGGCTGAAGGAAGTCATCGTCACCGGCGGGCAGAACGTGCATGCCGCCGAGGTGGAGGAAACCATCCTGGCCGTCCCCGGCATCGCCGAGTGCGCGGTGATCGGCCTGCCCGACCCGCTGTGGGGCGAGGCGGTGACTGCCGTGGTGGTCCCGGCGGGCAGCGAGCCGGTGGATGGCGATGCGGTGATCCGCCATTGCCATGCCCGCCTGGCCGGCTTCAAGACGCCCAAGCGGGTGATCCAGCAGCAGGACCCGCTGCCGCGCACGCCGACCGGCAAGGTGCAGAAGTTCAAGCTGGTCGAGCGCTACGCGGAGCAAGCCAAGAAATAGCAGGTAGGGCGGGTGCAACCCGCCATCACACCTCCGGACTGGCGGGTTGCACCCGCCCTGCGCAAAGCCTCCCGGAACCCGCCAACCGGCCACGCCGGTCGGCGGGTTATACCGCCCGTCACCCCCAGTCCACCCTCCCCCTCGCTGGCCGTAGTGCCTACCTGCCGAGCAACCTCTCTTTCCGGCACCTTGCCGTGGCACAATGCCCCAAAATGAAACAATTGGATGGCGACGGCCGCAGTCTCACGTCGCCCGAACAGGAGGTGCGTTGCATGACATGGTCCATGGATAACTCAGCCACCGCGCCGTCCCGCGCCGGCAATGCGCCAGCCAGGTCCGCACCGATCCGTATCCTCGCCACCAAGTACGCACCACCCTGCAGCGACAGCCACCACCTGCAACGCCAGCATCTGCTCGACCAGATGGAAAACGCCCGCGACGCCCGGCTGATCCTGGTCCGCGCCGCCGCCGGCTTCGGCAAGACCACCCTGCTCCAGCAATTCCACGACCGCTGCCGCGCCACCGGCCGCCGTCCGCTGTGGATCAACCTCGACGCCGCCGACAACGACCTGCAGCGCTTCGTCGTCCTGCTCTGGCACGGGCTGCGCAACCTGCTGCCGGAGGGGGCGGAGGCCAGCGCCGCCGACGAGCCGGGCACCCAGAACGTGCTGGACCTGCTCGGCCAGTGCCAGCCGCCGTTCGCCATCCTCTTCGACGAGTTCGAGGTGATCCAGAACCCCTCCGTGCTCAGCTTCGTCCAGCAGATCCTCGACAGCCTGCCGACGGGCGGCGTGCTGGCGATCGGCACCCGCACCACCCCGGAACTCGACCTCGGCCGCCTCGCCGCCCGTGGCCGCCTGCTGGAGCTGGCCCCCGGCGCGATGCGCTTCAGCCTGGAGGAAACCACCTCGCTGGTGCGCGACAAGCGCCAGCTGCCGCTGCTCAACAACCTGATCTCCAGCCTCTACCGGCGCACCGAAGGCTGGGTCACCGCGATCTACCTGGCCTGCCTGTCGCTGCAGGGCCGCGAGGACCATGCGTCGGTGATCGCCTCGTTCTCCGGCTCCAACCTGCAGCTGGCGGAATACCTGGCCGAGGACATCCTCGCCCGGCTCGACGACGACTGCCGCCAGTTCCTCCTGCAGACCAGCGTGGTCGAGCAGTTCTGCGCGCCGCTGTGCGACGCACTGACCGGCCGCGACGACAGCCAGGCGATGCTGCAGCGGCTGGAGCGCGCCAACCTGTTCCTGATCCCCATCGAAGGCCAGCACCAGTGGTTCCGCTACCACAGCCTGTTCACCAGCTTCCTGCGCGACGCCCTGGAGCGACGCCACCCCGGCCAGGCCCGCGAGTTGCAACGCAAGGCGGCGCAATGGTTCCTCGCCGAAGGGCGGCCGATACCGGCCATCGAACTGCTGCTGGATGCCGGCGACCAGACCGAAGCCGCCGGACAGCTGGCCGAGCACATCGACAGCCTGGTGGAAACCGGCCGCACGCGCATGCTGCTGCGCTGGCTGGACCGCCTCCCCGGCGAGCTGCTGGACCGCCATCCGCGACTCAACCTGGCCTATGCCTGGGCGCTGATCTTTGCCCGCCGCTTCCATGACGCCAACCGCCTGATCGACCAGTTGTCGCAGACCGGCGAGGCCATGGAGGCACAGACCCTGCGCTGCCTGCTGCTGGGTCTGACCGACGAGGTCGAGGAATGCTGCCGCGTCGGCCTGGAGCAGTTGCTTCGTCTGCCCGAAGGCGAGCTCTTCCAGTACGACGTGCTGATCAACGCCCTGGCCTACAACCTGATCGCCAGCGGCCGCTACGACGAGGCCCGGCAACTGATCGCCCAGGCCCGCGAGCGCGACGCGCAGAGCCCGTCGAGCCTGCTGCGCAGCGTTTCCGACTGCAACGAAAGCATCCTCGACCTGATCCAGGGGCGCCTCGGCGAGGGTCTGGCGCGCCTGCAGGGCGACGGCGCCAATCCCTGGCACGAGGTCGACGGCAAGTCGGTCGGCGCCCTGCTCACCCGCGACGCCATCAGCGCCCAGCTGCTCTACGAAATCGATCGCCTGCAGGAGGCCGAGCGCCTACTGCAGCGGATCATGCCGACCACCAAGAACGCCAGCACGCCGGACAGCCTGATCGTCAGCCATGTGCTGATGGCGCGCCTGGCCCTGGCCCGTGGCGAGCGCGACACCTGGCTGCGCTATCTGGTGGAGCTGGAGCAGATCGGCCATCAGGCCGGCTCGCCGCGCGTACAGTGCTCCGCCTGGTTGGAGCGCGCCCGCGTGGCCATCCTGGAACACCGCCTGGACGCCGCGCAGCAGGCGCTGGAGTCCGCCGAGCAGGTCGGCGGCTGGGATCGCCCCGGCTTCCTGATGTTCGCCAACGACGTCGATACCCCGAGCATCGCCCGCCAGCGCCTGCACATCGCCCTCGGCGAGCACGCCGCGGCGGTCGAGGCCCTGCGCCCGGCCATCGCCGATGCCCGCGAGCGCCTGCACCGGCGCCGCGAGATCAAGCTGCAAGTGCTGCTGGCCCTCGCCCTCGATGGCCTGGGCCGCACGCAGCCGGCCTTCGAGGCGCTCGGCCTGGCCCTGCAACTGGCCAGCCAGAACGGCTTCGTGGAGACCTTCGTCGAGGAAGGCGAGCGCCTGGTCGCGCTGCTGCGCCGCTGGACGCTCAACCAGCGCACCCAGGGCGGCGACCAGCGCGGCGTCGAACCGCGCTTCCTCGCCGCGCTGCTGGAGCGCCTGAACATCGTGGTGGAGAGCGCGGGCAGCGGCGAAGGCAGTGCCGACGCCCATCAGGAAGCGCTGACCGCCCGGGAAATCCAGGTCCTGCAACTGCTCGCAGCCGGCCACCGCAACCGCGCCATCGCCGAGAAGCTGTTCCTCTCCGAATGCACGGTGAAATCCCATCTACGCAAGATCAACGCCAAGCTCGGCGCCCAGGGCCGCACCCAGGCCATCGCCATCGCCCGCAACCGCGGTCTGCTGGACTGAAGGATGTTGGCTCACCGCTCCCGTAGGTTGGGCTGAGTTTACGAAGCCCAACGATGCAATGGCTCGACAGATGTTGGGCTTCGCTGCCTGTAGGTTGGTGCTGAGCTTGCGAAGCCCAACGATGCCAATGCCGGGCTCATGTTGGGCTTCGCTGCGCTCAGCGCCAACCTACGGCCACCAACCTACGTTCCGGACTACAACAAGAAAGGAGTACCCATGATGCAAACCCATCCCTGGTCGGGCTTCGCCAACGCCCACGTCTTCGTCGCCGGCGGCACCAGCGGCATCAACCTCGGCATCGCCCGGGCCTTCGCCCGGTGCGGCGCGAAGGTCGCGGTGCTCGGGCGCAATCCGGAAAAGGCCGCCAATGCCGCCGCGGAACTCGGCCCGCAGGCCCTCGGCCTGGCTGCCGACGTGCGCGATCCGCAGGCGCTGGGCGCCGCGCTGGAGAAGGCGGTGGAAGCCTTCGGCCCGATCGACGTGCTGATCTCCGGGGCCGCCGGCAACTTCCTCGCCGCTGCCACCGACATGTCCTGCAACGCCTTCAAGACCGTGGTCGACATCGACCTGCTGGGCACCTTCAACGTCGTCCGCCTCGGCCACCAGCACCTGCGCGGCGCCGGCTCCTCGGTGCTGACCATCTCCGCGCCGCAGGCGAGCATCCCCACCCCGCTGCAGAGCCACGCCTGCGCCGCCAAGGCCGGCATGGAAATGCTCACCCGCACCCTCGCCGTCGAGTGGGGTCGCCAGGGCATCCGCGTCAACGCGCTGGTGCCCGGCCCGATCGGCGACACCGAGGGCATGCGCCGGCTGGCGCCGGACGACGAAAGCACCAAACGCACCGCCAGCCTGGTGCCGCTGGGTCGCTACGGCACGCTGGAGGAAGTCGCCAACGCCGCGCTGTTCCTCTCCTCGCCGCTGGCCTCCTACATCAGCGGCACCGTGCTGAACGTCGATGGCGGCTATTCCCAGGGTGGCGCGATGTTCCGCATGGGCGCCTGACCCGCGGCCGGACCAGCCATCGCCCGGACGGGAAATTGGTCCGAAGTGATTAGAGCCATCCACCATCGCCGCGTCGATAATCGGCAACAGCTATCGACGCGGCCGCAGTTCCGGCCATGCGCCGATCCCGACCGCAAGCGACGGACCAGCCACGGATGCCGGTCGATGAACGAACGCTTGCAGCCGTGCGCCCCGAATCGCACGCCCCTCCCCGCGTAGCGCGGCCGCTCCGGCCCGCTGCGTCGACAGATTTCCCACGGACGATCCCCTCCCTGCCGAGACTCATAGACACGGCAGGCCGGGCAGCGCCGTGTTTCTATCCCCCTTTGGTTTCACCGGGCCGCTTGGCCCGGTTTTTTTTTGCGTCTTTCCTGCCCCTCCGGCTAGACGCGGGGGTATTCCTGTAGGAGCGAGCTCTGCTCGCGAAGCTTTTGCGGGGCCGATGTTCGCGAGCAGAGCTCGCTCCTACATCAGTACCCTTGGCCGCGCAAGACAGTTATTCCTACGACGATGCTGTTGCGTTGCCGGCTCCCTCACCCCAACCCTCTCCCGGAGGGAGAGGGGGTAAAACGGTGCAAGGATATGCGCCGTGCCAACCGGCAACTCCGACCAGTCCCCTCTCCCTCCGGGAGAGGGTTAGGGTGAGGGGGTAGCCTCGCGACAACGCAAAGACAGTTGCTCCTGCAGGTCGATACACGGGGCAAGGACCGAGGCATTGGCGGGTTGCACCCGCCCTACCTCCTGAAATACCGAGGGCAGCGGCTGCAGCACCCCGAGCCACGGTGGAGCGGACCGTGGATCGGGCATGCTGCAGAAGCTGCCCTCGTGTACTGGAAATGCCCGGGCCCTGCCGAACCTGCCAGCCCGCATTGCGGGCGGCAGGAGGGCCGGGGATGGGGTTAGCGGATACCGGCGTTGCGCAGCGCGGCCGGGGTGAAGTCGTTCATGGTGAACTTCTGGCCGAACGAGGAAGCACGCTTGACCTCGTTGGTCAGGCCGATCACCGCATAGCGGCCGGCGATCAGGTCGTACAGGGTCTGGGCGGCATAGGTACCGGCGCCCTGCTGGTAGTCCAGCACCTGGTGACCCTCGCCGACGCGCCACAGCTGGCCACGGCCGTCGTAATGGTCGACTTCCACCAGTTGCCAGGTGTCCTCGTCGAAGTACATGTGGCGCTTGGCGTAGATGTGACGCTCACCCGGCTTGACGGTACCCTCCACTTCCCACACGCGGTGCAGTTCGTAGCGGGTCAGGTCCTGGTTGATGTGGCCCGGCTTGAGGATGTCGGCGTACTTCACCTTCGGCGACCACAGCTTGTAGTTGTTGTACGGGATGTACATCTCCTTCTTGCCGATCAGCTTCCAGTTGTAGCGGTCCGGCGCGCCGTTATACATGTCCGAGTTGTCGGCGGTACGCATACCGTCGGCGGCGGTACCCGGACCGTCGTAGGCGACCTGCGGGGCGCGGCGCACACGGCGCTGGCCAGCGTTGTAGGCCCAGGCCAGACGCGGCTCCTTGACCTGGTCGATGGTCTCGTGAACCAGGGTCACGTTACCGGCCAGGCGCGCCGGGGCGACGATTTCCTGCTTCACGTAGAAGAGGAAGTTGGCACCTTTCTCCGGACTGACGTCGGACATCAGCTGCGGGAAAGCCACATCCTGCTTGAACTCGACGATGGTGTAGGTGCCATTGGCCTGCGGTGTGGCCTGAACCGAGAGCTGCGTGTAGTTGCTGCCGCGATAACGGGTCTCGTGGTTCCACACCACTTCCACGCCGCTCTTCGGAATCGGGAAGGCGTAGTTGTGCGACTGCTCGAAGTTCTTCAGGCCGTTGCCGTCGTTGACCGCCTCGGTGGTCACCGCGCTCTTCTTGATGGCGTCATACACGGTCTGCGGAGCGGCGGCGGTACGGCGAGTCTGATACACCGGGATCTTGTAGGTGTCCGGGTAGCGCTGGAACAGCGCCTGCTGGCCGGGGGTCAGCTTGTCCTTGTACTGATCGACGTTGGCCTTGGTGATGACGAACAGCGGCTTGTCGCTTTCGAACGGGTTACCGAGGAAGCCGTTGGCATCCACCGGAGCGGCGCCCGGCTTGAGGCCGCCGGTCCACTCCGGAATGCTGCCGTCGGCATTGCCGGCCTTCTCCGCGCCCAGCGGGGTCAGGGTGGTGCCGAGCTTGGCGGCCTCTTCCGGAGAAACCGCGGCCAGCACGCTGGTGGCCAGCAGGGACAGGGACAGAGCCAGTACACCCGATTGCAGCTTTGTAATTGTTTTCATGTGCATGCCCTTTCGGTGAGGTTAGAAGTTCACGCCGACGCTGAGCGCGACGAAGTCACGGTCGCCGTTGGTGCTGAAGTTGCCGCCGAAGAAGTCGGTGTAGCTGAGGCTGGCGGTGTACTTGGTCAGGTAGTCGGCGTCGACGCCAATGCTGATGGCCTTGGAGCCTTCGTCGAAGTTCGGGCCGTAGCCGTCCACGGAATGCTGCCAGGCGACGGTCGGCGCCAGGTTGATACCGGCGATCACGTTGGAGTAGTCCAGGCGGGCACGAGCCTGGTAACCCCAGGAGTTGGTGGTGTAGAAGCCGTGGTTGCTGCACTTGGCATTGGTGGTGGCGCTCGGTACGCAGGCGTTGCTGGCGAAGACGCTCGGACCGGCGCCGAATACCGGGCTGCGGCCGAAGCGCAGGTCGCTGCCATCGGTGTCACCCAGGCCGTTGATGCGGTTGTAGCCGATCTCGCCGACCAGGGTCAGGCGGCTGGCGCCCCAGATCTGGTCGAAGAACTGGGTGGCGGTCATCTGCGCCTGGAATACCGGCATGCGCTTGTAGGCGGTCATCTCCTGGCCACGCTGGCTGGCCTGCAGGCCGGTGGGGTTCACCGGAGTCTGGCGACCCAGTGCCGCGCCGAGGAAGTCCGGCGAGGACAGTTGCAGCGGCTGGTTCGGCCGGAAGCTGATTTCGCCGCCCAGCGAGGTGCCGCCGACGTTGGTCTGGAAGCTCAGACCATACATGCGGATATCTTCAGGATAGTCGATGAAGAAGCGCGTGTTACGAACGGTATTGATCGCAGCCGCACCGGGGCCGGTCGCACCAGTGGTGGCGATGGTGTTAATGAACGGGTTGCGGCTGTGATAGTTCATGTAATAGGCGCCGAACTCGGTGTCGTTCAGCTCCGGCACGAACCAGCGCAGGGCCAGGCCATACTGGCCGCTGTCGCGGGCGTCGTCGTCCTTCAGGCGGGGCACGTAGGCACTGTTTGCGGCGACGTTAAGACGCGGATCACCCTGGGGGAAGTCCGGGCCGGCTGCCGACAGACGATCGTTACAGCCTTGCTGGACCGCATCGGCGCCGAAGAAGGTGCCGCAGTTGTCGATGATGGTCTTCTCCCACTGCAACTGGTAGAAGCCCTCGGCGGTGAGGTTCTCGGCCAGGCCCTGGGACAGGTAGAACATGTTCACCGGGATCAGGCCTTCCTTCACCTCGGCACCCGGACGGCGCAGGGCGGCGACGTCGAGCGGGTTGATCACGTTGATGCCGTTCTGGATGAAGGTACTCTCACCCCAGCTGACCACCTGTTTGCCGAAACGCACGTTGCCGGGCAGTTCGCCAAGGTTGTAGTTGTAGTAGAGGAAGGCGTCGAGGAATTCGGCGCCGGAAGACTTGGCCAGGTCGTCACGACCGCTGTCGTCGATATCGTAGAACAGGCGGTGCTCGTCCTTCAGTTCGAAGTCGTACCAGTACTTGCCGCGGATGAAGGCACCGCCGTCGCCGTACTTCAGTTCGAGGTCATGCAGGCCCTTGAAGATCTTCGAGAAGGTCTCGCCCTTCTTGAAGTTCAGGCGGCCGTCGTCGACGGTGGCGCTGCCTGCCGCGCCGCGCTTGCCCATTGTGTTGTTCGGCGAGATGTAATCCGGATCGGCACCGCGGACAGCCCAGCTGGCGCCAACAGATAGAGACGAGTCGAAACGCCCCTCGATCTCCCCGATATTGAATTCAACGGCGTGAGCCTGTGCGCTGATCCCCAAGGCTACTGCTGCGGCCAGCAGGTGCGGTTGGTACAGCCCGCGCATTTTTATAGTTGTCATGCGGTACTCCGATTGCGGATGTGTTGACAGTTGGAAGCTAGATGCTAGGGAGCGGCGCAAGGGGTAAACATTGCCTGTTGGAGTAATTTTGAGTCACCCGTGCGGGTGATTGGATTGGCGGCGGCGATTACAGAAGGTAACGGTCCGCATACCAACGGAAACGAAACGGCGTTTACGCATCGCCAGGCATTAGCGGAAACCCCTTCCAGCACGGGCACTTGCGGCGTACCGCGAGGCGTCCGCGAAAGTGTTACGACCACCCCGCCCGCCACGGATCGCGATGCTGGCCTGCGTGCTCCGCTTCACGCGGCGTTTCGTCCCATCGGGCGAAGGAAGTAACCCGTATCACCCGAAAAGGGTATTGCCCGCTGGAGTGGTTCCCAAACAATCCTTAATGCCCGCAGAGGGAGGGAAAATCGCTGCCCGGCATAGCGCCGGAAACGCCCAGCGCAGGGGACTTCCACCCTGCCGGCCAACCAGCTCGCGAATCATGCGGCACAGCGCCGCGTCGGCCGATCCGATTGGAATCGGCCATGGCACATCACTCATTCACTCGCAGAAGTGTCGACAGCGTCGCAATCCGGCGCCGTCCAGGAGAATAAAAAAAGATGTCGCAGCATCTCTCAGCCATCGCCCTGGAGACCGCCCAGGCGGTGAGCTTCGAGGCCCCCATACGATCCGTACCGTCATCCCGGCTCGTGCCGCGTCCGCGCCTGGTCGCCGAACTGCTTGCCGGGCAGCCGCGCCTGCGCCTGCTCTGCGCACCCGCCGGCTACGGCAAAAGCACCCTGATCCGGGAATGCCTGGAGCAGTCCGACGCACAGGGGCGCTGCGTCCACCTCGACCTGGCCGGAAAGCCGCTGCCGCTGCAGAAGCTCTGCGCGCGCATCGCCGAACAGCTGGACGGTGCACCGGACGGCAGCCAGGCGCTGCTGGAATTCCTCGAACGCTCGAACGCTCCCCTGCGTGTGGTGCTGGACGACTACCCGGCCGAGGCCGACGCCGAACTGGACGCCTGGATCGATCACCTGCTGGTGCATTCCCGCGCGCCCCTGCAGCTCTGGGTGGGCAGCCGGCAACGGCCGCAGTGGAACCTGCCGCGCCTGCTGCTGGACGGCGAGCTGCTGGAGCTGGGCAGCGATGCGCTGGCCTTTTCCCGCGGCGAGTTCGACGACATCGTCGCCCTCCTCTCCCCCGCCACCAGCGTCAGCACCCGCGAGGAGGTCTGGCAACGGACCCTCGGCTGGTGCGCCGGCGTGCGTCTGCTGCTCGGCGCCCAGGGCCGCGCCAGCCAGTCCAGCGCGGTGTGGCTGGGCGACTATCTGGAACGCGAACTGCTGTCGCGCCTGAGCGAGGACGAGCGCCGCCTGCTCGGTGGCCTGGCGCACCTGCCGCGCTTCTCGGCGAATTTCTGCGCCCAGTTGTGGGACGACCTGGACGCCAGGGGACTGTTCCAGCGACTGCTGCAATCACAGTCGTTCTTCCAGCCGCTCGACCGCGACGGCGAATGGTATCGCCTGCTGCCGGCCGTGGCGCACGTGCTGCAGGACCGGGCAGCCACGGTCGACGTCAACCGCCTGCGCCTGGCCGCCTGCCGACTGCTCAGCGCCCTGCGCTTCACCGACGAAGCCATCGACCTGGCGCTGGACGCCGGGCACCTGGACGTTGCCGTCAACTACATGTCGCGGCTGAGCCCGAGCTGGCTGCTCGGCGGACAACACCTGATGGCCTTCCTCGACTGGCGCAAGCGCCTGCCCGTACGCCTGCTGGAGAGCACGCCGCGACTGGTGGCGCTGAATGCCTGCGCCCTGCTGATGGCCTCGCGCCTCAGCGAGGCCCAGACCTGCCTGACCCACCTGGGGCACTTCCTGCCGCAACCCACGGCCGACCTGAACCGCTGCCTGCTGGCCGCATGGCAGGCGCTGCACGGCACCATCCAGGGCCTGCTGGGCAGTTGCGACAGCGCCCGCGAACACTGCCAGTCGGCGTTGGCCCAGCTGGGCGAGAGCGACCGCCACGTCTCCTTCCTCTGCCACTCGACGCTGGCCCGCCTGGCCATGAGCGCCGGGGAGACCGCACAGGCCCAGCAGATCCTCATGGATGCGGTGGAGCAGGCGCGGCGCCATGGCTGCCTGGCCAGCGAAGCGCTGGTCAACAGCGAGCGCATCTGCCTGATGATCCTCTGCGGCGAAATCACGCTCGCCGAACTGCTGCTGCAGGAGAACCTCGCCCTGCTGCAGGCCGACGGCAACCACCACCAGATGCTGCACGGGCGTCTGCTGGCCATGCAGGGCAAGCTGCATCTGCAGCGCGGCGACCTGGATGCCTGCGAGCGGGCCATGCAGGAAGCCCTGCAGCACATCCAGAATTGCGGCTCGCCGCTGCTGCACGCCCTGACCGGCCTTGCCGAAGTGGCCTCCTGCCGCGGCGACCAGCAGCAGGCATTCCGCTACCTGCAGGATGCCGAACGGCGCCTGCAGTGCGCCAACGTCCAGGAAACCAGTTACCGCGGCGTGCTCAACCTGCAATCGCTGAGCATCCTGGTGCGGCAGAACAAGTGGGAACAGGCGCTGACCATGGCCCGCTCGATCGAGGACTACCTGCGCGGCCCCACCGCGCGCCTGAACGGCATGCTGGTGCCCTCCATGATGGTGCGCAACCAGGTGCTGATGGCCCGCGCCGAGATCGGCCTGGGCCGGGTGAGGGATGCCGAGAAGCGCCTGCAGATGACCCAGAAGGAATGCCTGCGCCTGAATTTCCGCGGCCTGCTGAACAGGGTGCGGCAGACCCTGGAACAACTCGAACAGGCCCAGCCGGAGGCGGCCCAGCCAGGCGAGAGCCGGCATGTGCCGGCGGGTGGATCGTTCAACCTGCTGGTCGGCGAGGCCAAGGCCGCGCAACCGGCCAGGTCCCATTCCGAAGGCGGTTCCGGCAGCAGCCTGAAGAAGCGCGAGGAACTCACCTCGCGGGAAGTCTCGGTGCTGGAACTGCTGGCCGAAGGGCTTTCCAACCAGGAAATCGGCGAGCGCCTGTATATCTCCACCAACACGGTCAAGGCGCACACCAAGCACATCAACCACAAACTCGGCGTGACGCGCCGGACCCAGGCGGTGGTGCGGGCCAAGGCGATGGGGGTGTTGTCCTGAGGCAGTCGCGGGAGTGGTTCGCTCCCACCGAAACACCGGCGTTGCGATTCCCTCACCCCAACCCTCTCCCGGAGGGAGAGGGGGTACAACTGCGTCGGGCGATATGCCGTGCCAGCCGGCAACTCCGAACAGTCCCCTCTCCCTGGAGGGAGAGGGTTAGGGTGAGGGGGTAGCCACGCGACAAATCCCACCGCCACGGCGCAAACGTAGGATGGGTTGAGCGAAGCGATACCCATCGAATGGTGGATGCCGCGAATGATGGGTATCGCAAGCTCAACCCATCCTACGATTTCCTCTCTCCTGCGCCGGCAGCGCTAATCGAGCAACCCGCGCGACCGGGCGATGGCGATGGCTTCCATGCGGCCGTGGGAGCCGAGCTTGCCGTTGATGTTGCGCAGGTGGGTCTTCACCGTGTGCAGGGAAAGACTCATCCGCTCGGCGATGTCGCGGATCGCGCAGCCTTCGGCGGCCAGTTGCATGACCTCGCGTTCGCGCTCGGTGAGCAGGTCGCGCGCCTCGCCGGCGCCATCGCGGCCGCCCGGCTCGCTGCGCGTACCGACCCGCCTGAGCAGTTCGCCAAGGAAGCGCGGGGCGATGCCCAGCGCCGATGCGCTGGGCCGGTATGACTGCGCCCAGCGCTGCAGCAGATCCGCCAGCCGCGCGCCTTCTTCGAGGAAGGTCGCGACAAAGCCTTCGTGACTGGCGAAGCGCAGCGCCTCGCCGAGCACCGCGAAGGCCCTGCCCTCCGGCCCCATGCCGTCCAGCGCCAGCGCCAGCAGCAGGCGCAGCTTCAGCGCGCGACGCAGCAGCCGCTGCCCCTCGGCAGCGTCGATGGCCTGGGTCAGCGCCTCGGCCGCCGCGGCGTGCTGTCCCTGGGCGATAGCCAGGCGCAGACGGGCGATGCTCGGGTTGTCCGTATCGTTGCTGTGGAACAGGATGCCGGGGCGATCCCAGTCGCCGTGGCGCTCGGCCTGGTACAGCGCCTGGGCGGCGCCTTCCAGGCGGCCTTCGAGAGAAGCGACGCGCGCTCGCTCGATCCACACCGAGCAGAGGATGCGCGAGGAGCCGCAGCTGCGGCCGATCTGTTCGAGGTCCAGCAGGTTCTGCTGCCATGCCGTCCGCTCGCCACGCGACCAGGCGATGCGCGCCAGCAGCAGGTGGACGATGATCGGCGTGTTCAGCGGTCCGCTGTCCTGCGCATAGGGCTGGCACTCGCTGAGCAACAGCTCGACTTCGTCCAGCTGGCCGCTCTCGTAGAGCGCCACGGCGCGGATGACGTTCAGCGCCAGCTTGCCGCCGAACAGCTTGCCGCCAGCCGAGCCCCAGTGACTCAGGCCCAGGTCCTGCACGCGGGCCAGCGCGCTGCCCAGGCGCCCCTGGACCAGGTCGAGGTTGCTTTCGATGCTGACCGAGACGCTTTTCATGAACCCCGTTCCACGCTGCGTGGCGTGCTGGATCGCGCTCGACAGCAGGCGTCGCGACTCGTCGCTGCGGCCGGTGGCGAGCATGCAGTAGGCCAGCGTATTGGCCAGCGTCCCGTAGGCGAAGCGCTCGTTCGGCGTCACCCGGTCGCGCAGCGCCAGCCCCAGTTCATAGGCTTCCTCCACCCGGTCGGTGACCGCCAGCACCATGCAGCGGATCAGGTCGCGCTCGACCGGCGAAGCGGAGCGCCCCACCAGGTGCAGCGCCTCGTCATAGCGCCGGGCCAGGGTCAGCACCCAGGCATACACCAGCAGCAGCCCCGGCTGCTCGTCGAGCTGCTCCACCGGGATCTGCTCCAGCCAGCGCAGCAGCAGGCGCGTATGCCCGCGTTCGAACAGCGCGGGGAAATGGCCGGCCAGCACGCCGGCGGCCGCCCGGGTATCGCCGGCGCGCAGCAGGTGGTCGATCGCCTGCACCGGCAGCCCCTCGGCCAGGTGCCACTGCGCGGCCGCCCGGTGCAACGCCACGGCGCGGCCGGGGAAACGCTGCTCCAGGGCATCGGCGAGGAAACTGGCGAACAGGGTGTGATAGCGGAACCAGCGCTGCTCCTCGTCCACCGGGAACAGGAACAGGTTGGCGTGCAGCAGGTATTCGATCATCTGCCGGCTGTCGTTGCGGCCGGTCAGCGCATCGCAGAGCGGCGCGCTGAGCTGCCGCAGCACGCTGGTCTGCAGCAGGAAACCGCGGCACTCCCTGCTCTGCTGGGCAAGGATGTCGTTGGCCAGGTAGCTGGCCAGTTCCAGATGGGAGCCGGAGAAGGATTCGATGAACGCCGCCGGATCGTCGCGCCCGTGCAGGGACAGCACGGCCAGGCAGAGCGCCGCCGCCCAGCCCTCGGTGCACTCGTGCAGCCTGGCAATCTCGCTGTCGCCGAGCTTCAGCCGGTGCATGTCGCGCAGATAGAACGCCGTCTCCGCCATGCTGAAACGCAGTGCGTCGGGCCGAATTTCCAGCAGTTGCCCGCGCGCACGGATGCGGCCGATGCCGATCGCCGGGGTGGTGCGCGAGGCGATCACCAGCCGGCCGGCCGCCGGCAGCGCGGCCAGCAGTTGCTGGATGAAGCTGAGCACGGCGGGATTCTGGATCGCCTCGAACTCGTCGAGCAGGATCGCGAAGGGCCGCTCGCTGCCGTGCAGGTATTCCAGCAGCAGGTGGATCGATTCAGCGGCATCGGCGCCGTCGTCCGTGCCATCGGCCTCGTCGCCCAGGTCCAGCGCGCGGATGCCGGTTTCCAGGCGTCCGGCGAAACTCGCCAGGTCGTTGTCCGCCGTTTCCATGTCCAGCCAGAGGACCTGCATCCCCGCCGCCACGCAGCGCTCGCGGTATTGCTGGAGCAGGCTGCTCTTGCCGAACCCCGCCGCCGCGCGGATCAGGATCAGCCGGGCGTTACCGGCATTGTCCAGCCGTTCCAGCAGCTTGCCGCGCGGCATTTGCCCAACCACGGCCCATCTGCCCGGCATGGCGGCGGACAGCCCGTCGGCGGCGGGCGAGACACTGTTGTGGTGATCAGGCATGCGACTCTCCTGCAACCCGCCCCGCGATGACTCCGGTGAATGCCGTGGCGAGTGGATAAGCGAATGATCCCTGTTCCGCCATGACTGGCGATCCGGCCCTTTCCTGGCCGCCAGGGTGAAGGTACAGGCCACTGGACACGCCTACAGCTACTCTCCGCGGGTAGCTCCCCCCGGCTTCCCGCCATGCCACCATTTCCCGCAGCAATACCGACCCGGTAGCGGAGCTTCCAGGCGCGCCTGGCGCAAGGACAGCTCCCACGCAAATACAAGCATAAGAGATGACCGACAGATGGAAGCTCCCAAGTACCTCGGCGATCACGCCATCCTGACGCCGGAAAGGCCGGCCGTCATCAACGCCAACAGCGGCGAGACCCTGACCTACCGCGAGCTGGACGAGCGCTCCAACCGCTTCGCCCAGTATCTCCATGCGCACGGCCTGCGCCGCGGCGACCGCTTCGCGATGTTCCTCGAGAACAACATCCGCTGCTTCGAGATCTGCTGGGCGGCGCTGCGCTCCGGGCTGCTGGTGGTGCCGATCAACCGCTTCCTGACCGCCGGCGAAGTGGCCTACATCGTCGAGGACAGCAACTCCAAGCTGATCGTCAGCTCCTGGGCCATGCGCGAAACCGCCAAGGACCTGCCGCCGCTGATCCCCAACTGCACCCAGCATCTGATGGTGGATGGCGCCCTCGACGGCTGGACGCGCTTCGAAGACGCCGTGGCCGACTTCCCCGCCGAACGCCTGGCGGACGAATGGCTGGGCGCCACCATGATGTACAGCTCCGGCACCACCGGCCGGCCGAAAGGCGTCCTGCGCGCCCTGCCGCAGGTGAAGATCAACGAGTACGCCGCGGTCAGCCCGATGGTCACGCTGCTCGGCTACACCGGCGACAGCGTCTACCTGTCCACCGCGCCGCTGTACCACGCCGCGCCCATGGGCTTCGCGCTGAACCTGCACTACCTCGGCGCCACCGTGGTGTTCATGGAGAAGTTCGACGAGCTGCAGGCGCTGGCGAACATCGAGCGTTACCGCATCACCCACAGCCAGTGGGTGCCGACCATGTTCGTGCGCCTGCTCAAGCTGCCGGCGGAAGATCGCCAGCGCTACGACCTGTCCAGCCACCGGAGCGCCGTGCACGCCGCGGCGCCCTGCCCGGTGGAGATCAAGCGGCAGATGATCGACTGGTGGGGGCCGATCATCAACGAGTACTACGGCGGCAGCGAAGGCAACGGCGCCACCGCGCTGAACAGCGAGGAATGGCTGGCCCACCCGGGCTCGGTCGGCAAGCCGCTGATCGGCACGCTGCACATCTGCGACGACGAGGGTAACGAACTGCCCGCCGGCGAGAAGGGCCTGGTCTACTTCGGCTCCGAGCAGCCGGCCTTCCAGTACCACAACGACACCGAGAAGACCCGCTCCTCGCAGCACCCGCGCAACCCGAACTGGAGCGCCATCGGCGACATCGGCTACGTGGACGAGGACGGCTTCCTGTACCTGACCGACCGCAAGTCGTTCATGATCATTTCCGGTGGGGTCAACATCTACCCGCAGGCGATCGAGAACGAACTGATCCTCCACCCCAGCGTCGCCGACGTGGCGGTGATCGGCGTGCCGAACGCGGAGATGGGCGAAGAGGTCAAGGCGGTGGTGGAGCTGGTGCCCGGCGCGCAGGCTTCCGACGACCTGGCGAAGGCGCTGATCGAGTTCCTCAACGGCAAGATCGGCCGCTACATGATGCCGCGCTCGGTCGACTTCACCGACCAGCTACCGCGCCTGCCCACCGGCAAGCTGTACAAGCAGCAACTGCGCGAACGCTACTGGCCGAAGCAGGCCTGAGGGCGGTAGGAACGAAAAAGCCGGAGCATCAGCTCCGGCTTTTTTTCGCGCGTAGGGCGGGTGCAACCCGCCATGACATCTACGGACTGGCGGGTTGCACCCGCCCTACGGCTTCCGCTCTCTCTCGAACGTAGGGTGGAAAACGGCGAAGCCTTTTCCACCACCATCAAAAGCGGTGGACAAGCAGAGCGTTGTCCACCCTACGAACTGCTCCTACGTATTCCATACGTAGGGTGGAAATCGCGAAGCATTTCCACCAATTCATGGCCCCGACGTTGGACAAGCAAAGCGTTGTCCACCGTACAAAGGGCTCACCCCTGCGGGCCGTCTCCCAGCACGCCGTTGTCGCGCCAGCGGTTGATCTCCTCGCTCGGCAGCCAGCCGGCCAGGGCCGCGTCGGCGCCGGCGCGGGTGGCGGCTTCCGGCGGGGTCGGGGTGGCCGACGGCGTGCGGCTGAAGCGCGGCGCCGGGGCCGGTTGCGCTACGCCGTCGATCTCAATGAGGGTGCCACGCGCCTTCAGGTGCGGATGCTGCGGCGCCTCGGCGAACGACAATACCGGCGAGAAGCACACGTCGGTGCCTTCCAGCAGCGCGCACCACTCGTCGCGGTTGCGCTGCTTGAACGCCTGGGCGAACAGCTCGCGGGCCTTCGGCCAGTTGCGCGGGTCGTTCTGCGCGCCGACCTGATCCGGGTCGATGTCCAGGCGCTTGAGCAGTTCGGCGTGGAAGCGTCCCTCGATGGGGCCGATGGAAATCAGCTGGTCGTCCTTGCACGAATAGACGTCGTAGAAGTGCGCACCGGAATCCAGCACGTTGCTGCCGCGCCGGGGGTTCCACTGGCCGCTGGCGGTCATGCCGTAGAAGATCGTCGCCATCGACGCGGTGCCGTCGACGATCGCCGCGTCCACCACCTGGCCCTGCTTCGACTGCCGCGCTTCGAGGATCGCCGCGAGCACGCCGATGGTCAGGTACAGCGCGCCGCCGCTCATGTCGCCGAGCAGCGCCAGCGGAATCGACGGCAGCTGGTCCTTACGGCCGATGGCGTTGAGCACGCCGGTCAGGGCGATGTAGTTGATGTCGTGGCCGGCGGCCTTGGCCAGCGGGCCGTCCTGCCCCCAGCCGGTGATGCGGCCGTAGACCAGGCGCGGGTTGATCGCCAGGCACTGCTCCGGGCCGAGGCCGAGGCGCTCGGTGACGCCGGGGCGGAAGCCCTCGATCAGCGCGTCGGCGTCGCGGACCAGCTCCAGCACCAGCTTGACCGCTTCCGGGTCCTTCAGGTCGAGGGCGATGGCCTTGCGGTTGCGCAGCGTCAGGTTGTACTTCAGCTCTTTCTTCACGCCCAGGTCGACGGCCTCGCGGCGCTCGATGCGCAGCACGGTGGCGCCCAGGTCGGCGAGCATCATGGCGGCCATCGGGCCCGGCCCGATGCCCGCCAGTTCGATCACTTTCACACCAGCAAGTGGTCCCATGGAATTCTTTCGCTCTGGCAGATTGGTAGACGCGGCCACGGCCGTACGCTTCAGGCGGACGCCGGGGCCATGCGATACTCTGTGGCCCGCCGCAAGCCGCGTCCAATACCGGATTCGGATAGCCCGATACACTCGGCGTATGGTGTCGCCGCCCACTCGCCAACACGGCAAGCCCTATGGAACTTCGTCAACTCAAGCAGGTGCTGGTCCTCGCCGAGACCCTCAACTTCCGCCGCGCCGCGGAGCAGCTGCATATCGCCCAGCCGCCGCTGTCCACGTCGATCAAGAAGCTGGAGGAAGAGCTCGGCGTGCTGCTGTTCGAACGCCTGCCCAGCGGCCTCAGGCTGACCCCGGCCGGCGAGGTGGTGCTGCGCAACGCCCGCCGCACGCTGTTCTACGCCGAGGAAATCCGCCGCTCCGCGCGCGAGGGCGAATCCGGCGAGCAGGGACGGCTGCGCGTCGGTTTCGTCGGCTCGGCATCCTACGCATTGCTGCCGCGCATCGTGCGCAGCTTCCGCGAGCGCTATCCGCGCATCGACCTGCTGATCGAGGAAGGCCCCACCAGCGGCCTGCTGCGCCGCCTCGACGAACACACGCTGGACGTGGCGCTGGTGCGTTTTCCGGTGCTGGAGTCGACCAGCGCCAGCATCACCCTGCTGCAACGCGAACGCCTGGTGCTGGCGGTCAGCAGCGACTCACCGCTGGCCACACGCGACGAGGTGGAAATCGCCGAACTGGCGGAGCTGCCCTTCATCATCTACTCCCGCAGCCTGGTGCCGAGCCTGCACGCGCTGACCCTGTATGCCTTCCAGGAAGCCGGCATCCAGCCACGGATCGTCCAGGAGGCGGTGCAGGTGCATGCCATCCTCGGCCTGGTGGAAGGTGGCCTCGGTGTCGCACTGCTACCGGACGGGCTGGGCAAATACGCCGGCGATGGCATCCGCCTGATCCCGCTGCGCGGCGTGTCGGAGAAGCTGGTGGTGGGGACCGCGCTGGCGGTACTGCCCGATGCAGTCACGCCTGCGGCGCGGAATTTCATCGAGCATGTGCGCGAAGTGGTGCAGGTTGTCGAGGAATAAGCGACCTTCGCGGGCTGCAATGCCCACCGTAGGTTGGCGCTGAGCAACGCGAAGCCCGACATCGCCATCGTTGGGCTTCACTGCGTTCAGCACCAACCTACGCGGCTTCTGGCCCAGCCACGTAGTTACGTAACCCATGAACGCGCCGGGACAAAGGTTGGCGGGTTGCACCCGCCCTACGGTTCCAGCCGCGTAACGCCCCGCGCCACCATCGCCGCGATCTCCTCCTCGCCGTACCCCGCCTCGCGCAGCACCTCCGCGCTGTGCTGGCCCAGGCGCGGCGCGTGGCGGGTCAGTGAGGGCTGGGTCTTCGACCAGGTCGCCGGCACGCCGAGCGAGCGGATGCGTCCTTCGCTGGGATGTTCGAGTTCTTCGAAGAAGCCCACCGCCTGCAGGTGCGGGTCGTCCATCAGCGACTCGATGGTGTGCATCGGCATCACCGGGATATCGGCGCTTTCCAGCGCATCGATCCATTCGGCGCTGGTGCGGGTGAGCATGATCTCGGCGACCATCCGGTACAGCTCGTGGATGTGCTCGGTGCGCTTGCCGATGGTGCTGAAGCGCGGGTCGCTGTCCATCAGCTCCGGGCTGCCGATCAGTTCGAAGAACGCCCGCCACTGCTTGTCGTTGTAGATCATCACGCACAGGTGGCCGTCCCTGGTGACGTACGGCTTGCGGTGCTCGTTGAGCAGGCGCGCGTAGCCGGCCGGGCCGGCCGGCGGGTCGAAGGTCAGGCCGCCCATGTGGTCGCCGAGGACGAAGGCGGCCATGGTCTCGAACATCGGGATGTCGATGCACTGCCCCTCGCCGCTGCGCTCGCGGTGGAACAGCGCGGCAGTCACCGCGTTCACCGCGCTCATGCCGACGACGCGGTCGGCCATCGCCAGCGGCACGTAGCGCGGCACGTCGGAGCCGGCCTGCATGGCCAGGGTCGGCAGCGCCACGGCACCCTGGATCAGGTCGTCGTAGGCCGGCTTGGCCGCGTAGGGGCCGCCCTGTCCGTAGCCATAGACGCCGACGTAGATGATCCGCGGGTTGACCGCCGCCACCGCCGCGTAGTCCAGCCCCAGCCGCGCCATCGCCTGCGGGCGCACGTTGTAGATCAGCACGTCGGCATCCGCCGCCAGGCGCAGCAGGGCCTCGCGGCCGTCGGGCGCCTTCAGGTCGAGGACGATGCTGCGCTTGTTGCGGTTGGCCTGCATGAACACCCCGGCCATCCCCGGGCCGCGCCGTGGGCCGATATCGCGCACGTTGTCGCCGGCCGGGGCTTCGATCTTGATCACGTCCGCGCCGAGGTCGCCGAGCAGTTGCGTCGCGTACGGCCCCATCAGCACGCTGGTGATGTCGATGATGCGGACGCCCGCCAATGGCCCGCTCATGCCGCGATCCCCGCGAAGGGCGAACAGGAACGGTGTGCCGGGGTGAACTGGATGGGCGCGGGCATGGACTGGCTTCCGTGGGGTGACTGCAGCCATGCTATGGAAGCCGGAGCAGCGGGCGACAATACTTTCTGTATCTTGCCCGATACGCCGTTCGTATCGGCCACTAGGGGCTGTTGACGTTTCGTTCCGGCCGCGACGGAGCCTGTTTTTGCGCGGGGCAAGGCGCGAGGAGAGTGGTTTGGTTATTCCAAATGAACGACGAGTAACGCGGCACCGCGCAAAAACAGGCCCGTCCCTTCGGGTTGCGCGGCAAATCGCGCCATGCGTCGTTGCGGGACTTGGCAAGGGAGCACCATTCCCTGCGCCCCGCGCCTAGCCTGGCGCGATTTGTCGCGGCAACGCGGTTCGGAACGAAACGTCAACAGCCCCTAGTACATTTGATTGCAAACCGGCGGCGAAAAAATAGGTATCCTCGGGCAATCCATACAAGAAAAACCGGCTTCGGCCATTCATAGCGACTCGCCATGCCTAGCTCCCGATATTCGTCCAGCGACCGCGAACTGCAGGTCGTCGCCAGCACCAAAGTCCTGCCGCCCCGCGGGGCGCGCCACCTGATGCCGCGCGAGGCGCTGATCTCCCGCCTGCTCGAAGCGCGACGGCAGCGCTGCGTGGTGATCCAGGGGCCGGCCGGCTGCGGCAAGACCAGCACGCTGCTGGCCTGGCGCCGCGAGCTGCTGTCGCTGAACTTCGATGTCGCCTGGCTCTCCCTGGCCGGCGAGGACAACGACCTGGCGCGCTTCTCCAGCTGCCTGCTGGCGAGCCTGGCCGAGGTGGACCCGGCCATGGTCCGCGAGGCCGCGATTCTCGTGGGACGGGAAAACGACGACCTGGCCATGGAGCACTGGGTGATCACCCTGGTGCAGGGCATCGCCCAGCACAAGCAGGAACTCGTGCTGATCCTCGACGACCTGCACCTCCTGAGCGACCCGCGCATCTTCCAGATACTGCAATGGCTGCTCGAATACGCGCCGGCGCATTTCCACCTGGTGCTCGGTTCGCGCACCGCAGTGCCCATGCCCCATGCGCTGACCCGCCTGCGCGCCCAGGGCCTGCTGAGCGAATTCGACCTGCGCGACCTGCGCTTCAGCGCCGAGGAGTCGGAGCGCTTCCTCCGCGAATACCTGGGCAAGATCGACAAGCGCGACGCCGAAGTCCTGCACGAACTGACCGACGGCTGGGCCGCCGGCCTGCAGCTGTTCGCCGTCGACCTGAAGGCCAGGCCGAACGGCAGCTATCCGCACGTACAGGTGCGCGATGCCGGCGCCTTCGCCAGCTACTTCGAGCAGGAAGTGCTGGCCAACCTGGCGCCGGACGACCTCGCCCTGCTGCTGCGCACGTCCATCTGCAACCGCTTCTGCGCCTCGTTGTGCGCCGCCCTGTTCGGCCAGCCGCACGCCCTGCCGAAGATGCTCAACCGCCTGGCCCGGCTGGACGGCAGCAACCTGTTCATCACCAAGGTCGAAAGCCATGACCGCGAGTCCTGGTACCGCATGCACCCGCTGCTGCGCGAGGTGCTGCGCGGCCAGCTGGCGGAGCATCCGGAAATCGACCAGCAGGCGCTGCATGCGACCGCACGCAGCTGGTTCAGTGAACGCGGCTACCTCGACGAGGCGGTCCGCCATGCCATCCAGGCCGGCGATACCCAGGCGGCGGCGGACATCGTCGAAGCCTGGGCCTACGACCTTCTCGCCCGCGGCGACCTGAGCCAGTTGGCCAGCCTGCTGCGGCGCATTCCGGAAGAGCAGATGCAGGAGCGCTTCGGCCTGCTGCTGGTGACCGCGCATCGCCACATGTTCGCCCGCGACTACGCGGCGCTGGAGCAGGCCGTGGCGCGCCTCGACGGCATGCGTGAGGGCCTGGAACCCAACCAGCGCTACGCCCTGACCCTGCTGCACGCTGGCACCGCCCTGCAGCGCGACGATACCGACGCGGCGCAGGCGCTGCTCCCGGAACTGCTCGATATCCCCGAGGATGCCGACGACTTCGCCCAGACCGGGCGCAGCAACGCTCTCGCCTGGCTGTACATGTACCAGGGCGAGTACGAGCACGCCCGCGCCATCCTCGATGCCGGCGAGCGGCCCGGCGGCTCGCCGCGACGCAGCCTGGTCGGGCGCTGCATGGCCGGCATGAGCCTGATCCTCGAAGGGCGCATCACCCAGGCCGAACACATCTTCCGCGAGGTGCTGCAGGAGGCGGAACAGCAGGGCCCGGCCTATGGCACCGTCGCCTTCATGGCCGCCGGCCTGCTGGCCAGCGCGCTCTACGAACTGAACGAATGCGAGTCGGTGTGCCAGTTGCTGGAACCGCGGATCGGCGTGCTGGAGCGCGCCTCGCTGCCGGAGGCGGTGCTGCAGGCGCTGCTCATGCTGTCGTCCTCGCACTGGCAGGCCGGCCGCCGCCTGGAGGCCCACGCGCAGATCGACCGGCTGGAGGAATACGCCAGCGCCTACAGCCTCGACCGCCTGCTGGTCAGCGCCCTCATCGTCCGCCACAGCTTCTTCCTCCAGCAGGGCGAGATCGAACAGGCGAAGGCTACGCTGGAGCGCATCGAAACACTGGCCGCCGGCTACTCCGACAACCGTGGCATCGCCGGCGATATCCGCATGGTCGCCCAGCGCGCCCAGGCCGAGGAGCGCATCCACCGCAAGGACTTCGCCACCGCCGCCGAGGTACTCGCGCCGCTGATCGCCACCTGCGAGGAAAGCAAGCGCTGGCGCCGGGTGGCCAGCCTGCGCATGCTGCTGGCGATCGCCGAACAGGGCCGCGGCAACGACGAAGCGGCCCGCGCACAGATGATCGAGGCGCTGCGCCTGGGCCATCAGCTGGGTCTGCTGCGCAGCCTGCTGAGCGTTTCCCACCGGGTGCCGAAGATGCTCGCCAGACTGCTGGAAGACGAGCGGACCGACCCTGTCCTCGGCTTCTACATCCAGCGCCTGCTGGCGGCGAGCGAGCAGGCCGCGCAGGACGCCGGCACCGGCACGGCGCCCGCCGCGGCCATCGGCAACCTGAGCGACCGGGAAAGCGAAGTGCTCGCCCTGCTCGCCCACGCCATGCCGAACAAGAAGATCGCCCGGGCGCTGGGCGTCTCGCCGGAAACGGTGAAATGGCACCTGAAGAACATCTACGGCAAGCTCGGCGTCTCCGGCCGCGACGAGGCCATCGCCAGGATGCGCGACCTGGGCCTGGACTCCGCCGGCAAGCTGTAGCCTGCCACCCACCGTGGGTAGTGTTCCTCCAGCGCCTGCCTGCCGATCATCGATGCTGGCCGGATTCCTTCGAAGGAGTCCGGCTGCCCACTTCGAACGAGAGCGATAGCCCATGAGCACTGCGCAGCAGAAACCCGGACGCAAACTCCTGCACACCCGCCGGATCGTCTGCGATGGCTATGAGCGCGAGGATGGCCTGTACGACATCGAGGCGCGCATGCAGGACATCAGCGCCGACGATACCCGCCTGCCCTACCGCGACCTGGAAGCCGGCGGCGACATCCATGACATGCACATGTGCATGACCGTCGACAGACAGCTGGTGATCCACGAGGTGTCCGCGCGCATCGCCGCTTCGCCGACGCCGTTCTGCCCGGAAATCAACACCGCCTATGCCGCGCTGGCCGGCGAGAAGATCGGCCCCGGCTTCACCCAGCGGGTGAAGAGCCTGTTCGCCGGCGCGCAGGGCTGCACCCATCTCACCGAACTGCTCGGCCCGATGGCGACCACCGCCTACCAGACGATGTTCTCCATCCAGCGCGCGACGATCGGCCCGATGCCGACGCCAAAGGGCAGCGGCCCGATGGAAAGACCCCGGTCGATCGACTCCTGCTACGCCCTGCGCGAAGACGGCCCGCCGGCGGCACGCATCTGGCCGCTGGAGCGGCGCCAGCTGATCGCCAGCGAGTAGGCCCGGTAGGGCGGGTAGGTTGGGCCGGGCACCGTAGGTTGGGCTGAGGCACGAAGCCCAACGATGGCCGGGCGCTGCACCGTTGGGCTTCACTGCGTTCAGCGCCAACCTACGCGGCCTCGCGAGACGGCCCGTAGGATGGGTTGAGCGAAGCGATACCCATGCGGTAACGGAAGGTTGGTATCCAGCATCCGCGAACGAAAAAGCCCGCCACCCTTTCGGGTGGCGGGCTTTTCATTCGGGCTGGATCAGGCGCGCCAGGGCGATCCGTTTTCCAGGCCGGCGACCACCTCGGCGGTGTGCTCGCCACGGGTCGGGACCGGGCCGGGGGTGACCACCTTGCCGTCGAAGCGCGGCGCCGGCGAAACCTGCAGCATGCCGTCGCGCTCGAAGTACACGCCGCGCTCGACCATGTGCGGATGCTTCGACGCTTCGCGCGGGCTGTTCACCGGAGCGAAGCACACGTCGGTGCCTTCCATCAGGTCGCACCATTCGGCGCGGGTGCGGCCGGCGAAGATCTTCGCCAGGGCAGCGCGCTGTTCCGGCCAGCGCTGCTGGTCCCACTGCTTGGCGAACAGCGGGTCGTCCTTGAGGCCGAGCTGCTCCAGCAGCAGGGCATAGAACTGCGGCTCCATCGAGCCCAGCGCCACGTACTGGCCATCGGCGCAGCGGTAGGTGGCGTAGAAGTGCGAACCGTCGTGGACGCTCCTGCCGCGTTCTTCCTTCAGCAGGCCCTTGGCGGCCAGGTTCATCATCAGACCCATGATGTGCGCCGAGCCATCGACGATGGCGGCGTCGACCACGGTGCCCTTGCCGGTGGCGCGGGCGTTGAGGATGCCGGAGAGGATGCCGATAGCCAGGTACAGCGCGCCGCCGGCGATGTCGCCGAGCAGCGAGATCGGCGCGGACGGCGCCTCGTTCGCGGTGCCGCAGTAGTACATGGCGCCGGACAGCGAGGCGTAGTTGTTGTCATGGCCGGCGGCCTTGGCCATCGGGCCGTACTGGCCCCAGCCGGTCATGCGGCCGAACACCAGCTTCGGATTGCGCGCCAGCAGCACGTCCGGGCCGAGGCCCAGGCGCTCCATCACGCCCGGACGCATGCCTTCGATCAGCGCGTCGGCGCTTTCGATCAGTTTCAGCACGGTCTCGCGGCCTTCGGCGGTCTTCAGGTCGGCGGTCACCGAACGCTTGCCACGGTTCATCGGGTTCTTCGCGGCGTTGGCTTCGCCGGTGATCGACATCGATTCGGCGCGCTCGACGGCGATGACATCCGCGCCGAGGTCGGCCAGATGCATGGAACAGAAGGGACCCGGACCGATCCCGCAAATTTCGACGATCTTGATACCTGACAGCATCAGCGTGCCTCTCTCTTGTCTTGACCCGCGCAGGGGATTTTCAATCGTTCCGAGGCTAACAGAGCGGTCGCCACGCACTTACTACCCGCACCGGGTGGCCCCTACTCGGTGCGGGTAGGCGGCACCGGCGGGGCATGCGGCTATAGTCCCGCCAAGGCCCGGGCGCAGCCCCGGCATCAGGCTCATGACAATTCACATAAAAGAGACCGACCCCATGAAACATCTGCTTCGTACCCGCCGGACGCTTCTGGCGGCCTGCCTCGCCGCTCCGCTGATGGCCTCCGCTGGCACCGTCGCGCCGAGCAACCCCTATCTGGCGCAGTCCTACAACAACCAGACGCACTGGAACGACGCGGCCAGCGACAGCACCGACATCCCGGTGGCGCGCGGTTTCTACAAGGTCACCCCGGATTCCTGGCGCATCCTGCCGAACGAGTCGGCGAGCCTGATCCAGTACTACGACAAGGTCGCCGGCCAGGACATCTACTGGCTGTGGTCCGGCTTCTCGCTGCGCAAGGTGAAGCTCGACGACTTCAAGTTCACCGAGATCGCCCGCGTCGACCTGCCGATGCGCCTGCCCAACTACAAGGCCATCACCCCGGAGCAGCGCCTGCAGCAGGCGGCCGACACCCGCAAGTTCCTCGAAGCCAAGGATGAGAAGGGCCTGCTGGAATACATGCAGAAGCAGCCCAACCGCATGCTGAGCAGCACCACCGACCAGATCCTCAACGGCTCCATCTACTCGTTGCTGACCCGCGACAACGCCTTCATCGGCGTCAACGGCCGCAGCGTGTTCCGCATCGACCAGAACGATCCGAAGGACCCCAACTCCGGCATGAAGCTGAGCCGCGAGGAGAAACTCCCCGACTCGCTGTTCAACCCCGAGAAGGTCAAGCGCGTCACCGGCAAGCAGGCGGACGTGACCTTCGGCCTGGGCATGACCCTGAACGGCTACCTGGTGGCCAGCACCATGGGCGGCACCATCGCCACCTTCGACCGCAACACCCTGAAGCTGATCGACAGTTACCGCATGGAAGGCAGCGACGAGCTGATCTTCAACTCCTTCGCCACCGGTCCGGAAGTCGATGGCGGCGCGGTATACGTCGCGTCCAACCAGAATATGTACCGCCTGGTGGTGGACAAGCAGGGCAAGCTCCACGCCGACGAAGCCAGCGGCGCCTGGAAGGCCCCGTACGAGCGCGGCCCGCTGTTCACCACCATCAAGATCGCCGACGGCACCGGCTCCACCCCGACCCTGATGGGCTTCGGTCCGGACGAGGACAAGCTGGTGGTGCTCACCGACGGCGCGAAGAAGATGCACATGGTGGCCATGTGGCGCGACAAGATCCCGGCCGGCTGGAAGCAGAAGCCCGGCACCCTGTCGCCGCGCATCGCCGACCAGCGTGAAGTCGACCTGGGCGCGGACATTCCCACCGTGCAGTCCGAGCAGTCGGTCGCGGTGTATGACGGCCATGCCTTCGTGGTCAACAACATCCCCGCCGAAGACACGCCGGTCCTGGACAAGTCCAGCTACTACGTCACCATGCTCAACGGCATGACCCGTCCGACCCCGCGCGGCGTGGCGATGTTCAAGTGGGACAACGCCAAGGACGAGTGGAAGACCCTGTGGACCCGTACCGACGTCGGCTCCATCTCCATCGTGCCGATGATCAGCGGCGGCAGCCGCATGGCGATCATCAACGGCTTCTACGCCGGCCGCATGGGCGAGGGCTACCACATCGGCATGGACCTCGACACCGGCAAGACCGTGCTGGAAATCGCCTCCGGCAGCGACCCGGTATTCAACGGCATGTACGCGCCGATCAAGGTCGACCACACCGGCCGCATCATGTACGGCATGGCCTTCGGCCACGTGCTGCTGGACACCAGCCGCATGGAGAAGGTCGAGCCGGTCAAGGTGAGTCAGAAGTAAGCGCCTAAACGCAGGTTGGCGCTGAATCGTAGGTTGGCGCTGAGCGCAGCGAAGCCCAACATGAGCCCGGCAGTGGCACCGTTGGGCTTCGCAAGCTCAGCGCCAACCTACGCGAAACAACCCCGCACACCTCCGATCCACCGTAGGTTGGGCTGAGGCACGAAGCCCAACGAAAGTGGTGCCGGCCCCGCCAGATGTTGGGCTTCGCTGCGCTCAGCGCCAACCTACGGCCGTACCAGCCGGCCGGGGTATTGGCCGGTGGGTTCTCCGTCGCGGTACACCGGCACGCCGGACACGATGGTCGCCACATAGCCGCTGGCACCCTGCAGCAGGCGCTTGCCGCCGGCCGGCAGGTCGTGGCGGATGTGTGGCACCGCCAGCCCGAGGCGGTCCGGCGCGATCACATTGATATCCGCCTTCATCCCCGGCGCGATCACCCCGCGATCCAGCAGGCCCACCGCGCGGGCGGTGTCCGAGGTCTGCCGCTTGACCAGCCACGGCAGGCTGAAGCGGCCGCTGTGCGTGCCCCAGTGCTGCAGGAGGAAGGTCGGGAAACTGGAATCGCAGATCAGCCCGACATGCGCGCCGCCGTCGCCGAGGCCGATCACCGTGTTGGGGTCGGCGATCATCTCGGCGCAGCACTCCAGGTCGCGCGCGGCGTAGTTGGCCATCGGCATGTAGAGGAAATTGCCGCCGTCGTCCTCCAGCAGCAGGTCGTAGGCCATCTCCTTCGCCTCGCGCCCTTCCCGTGCGGCAATGGCGGCGACCGCCGCTTCCCGGCCGGGGTTGTAGTTCGGCGGGTTGCCGATCCGGTAGAGGTTGGCGTAGTCGTGCAGCTTCGGCCCCAGCAGCGCATGGCGCGAGCCATCGACCTCCGCCAGCAGGCGCTCGCGCAGCTGCGGCTCGCGCATCCGCGCCACCCGCTCCTCCAGCGGCAGATCGGCGATTTCCCTGTAGCCCGGACACTCGCAGAACACATTCAGGCTGCCCTTCAGGCCAAGCAGCACGCCGACGCCGCGCGGAGCGATCTGTGCCCGCATCGGCAGGCCGTCGCGCACCGCCTCGGCGGTCAGCTCCAGCACGCGCCTCCAGGCATCGGGCGCGCTGTGGCGCTGCGCCAGGGAGAACGACAGCGGCCGCCCGGACACCTCGACCAGCCGGCGCAGCAGGGCGAACTCGGCCTCCACGTCGAGGAAGTCGGTGATCACCTGCAGCACGCCACGCCCGGCGTCCTTCAGGCCGAGGGCGATGGCGGTCAGCTCTTCCTCGGCGGCGCGCAGGCTCGGCGTCGGGTCGCCCCTGACCGACTTGTGGTTCAGCGAGCGCGAAGTGGAGAAACCGATGGCGCCGGCGCGCATGGCCTCCGCGGCCAGCTCGCGCATGCGCGCCATGTCCTCGTCGGTGGCCATCTCCAGGCGCACGGCGCGCTCGCCCATCACGTAGAGGCGCAACGCGGCGTGGGGCAACTGGGCGCAGCAGTCGATATCGCGGGGACGGGCCTCCAGCGCGGCGAGGTAGTCGGCGAAGCTTTCCCACTGCCAGTCCAGCCCTTCATGCAGGGCCACGCCGGGGATGTCCTCGACGCCTTCCATCAGCTCGATCAGGCACTCGCGGTCGCCCGCACGCACCGGGGCGAAGCCGACACCGCAGTTGCCCATCACCACGGTGGTCACCCCGTGATTGCTCGACGGCGCCAGGCTGCGATCCCACATGGCCTGGGCATCGTAATGAGTGTGGATATCGACGAAGCCGGGCGTCACCAGATGGCCGCGCGCGTCGATTTCCTCCACGCCACGGCCGGCGACCTGCCCCACCTCGACGATGCGCCCGTCCCTGATCGCCACGTCGGCGCGACAGGTCTCGCCACCCAGCCCGTCGGCGACTTCGCCGCCACGGATCACCAGATCGAATTGCGTGCTCATGCCACCTCCTCGGTTGGCGTGGATCGTTGTTGCCTTCTGGGCGGGAGGGTTCGGTGTGAATCCGTTGCCCTCACCCCAGCCCTCTCCCGGTGGGAGAGGGGGTAGTACGTGCAGCGCTCAGGCACGGTGCTCCACTTCACACCGAACAGTCCCCTCTCCCTTCGGGAGAGGGTTAGGGTGAGGGAAAATCGCTACCCGACCACCCTCTCCATCCGCACCTCGCCAATCTCCACCCGCTCCAGCTCGAACCCCCGATACCCCTGCGCCGCCACCTCGTCGCAGATCGCCCGGTAGGCATCCACGCCCCCGGCGAACGGCATGAACACCCGCGGCTTGCCCGGCACGTTGGCGCCCAGGTACCAGGAGTTGGCCTGCACCATCAGGGTTCCGGCGGCGATCCGGTTGACCGTCTCGACCCAGCCGTCCTCCGCCTCCGCTTGCGCCTCGATGGATCGAATGCCTCCTGCACGGGCCGAGGCGATCAGCTCGCTGATCCACTCCACGTGCTGCTCGATGGAGACGATCATGTTGCTCAGCACCGACGGGCTGCCCGGCGCGGTGACCATGAACAGGTTGGGGAAACCGGCCGTGGCCAGGCCGAGATAGGTGCGCGGCCCGGCGCTCCATTTGTCGCGCAGGCCGAGGCCGTCGATGCCGCGGATATCCACCGCCAGCAGCGGCCCGGTCATGGCGTCGTAGCCGGTGGCGAACACCAGCGCATCGAACTCGAAGTCCTGGCCGAGGGTGCGCACGCCGCGTTCCGTGACGGCCACGATGGGGTCGTCGGAGAGGTCGACCAGGGTGACGTTCGGCCGGTTGTAGGTGGCGTAGTAGTCGGTGTCCACGCAGATGCGCTTGGTCCCGAGCGGGTGCGACTTCGGCATCAGGCTGGCGGCCACGCGCGGGTCGCGGACGATCTCGCCGATGCGCGCATGGACGAACTCCACCACCGTGTCGTTGGCCGCCCTGTCGATCAGCAGGTCGGCGTAGGCGCGCTGCAGGAACGGCCCGCCGCGCTGCCACAGCTCGCGGTAGCGGCGCTCGCGCTCCTCGGCGGAGACCTCCAGCGCCGACTGCTGGTTGTAGGCGACCGGCACGCCGCCGTAGGAATGCCGGGCCTGCTCGCGGTACTGCGGGTAGCTGCGCTTGCGCTCGCGGACTTCCTCCGCCGTCAGCGGGCGGTTGTGCGCCGGCACGCTGAAGTTCGGCGTGCGCTGGAACACATGCAGGTGCGCGGCCTGGCGGGCGATCTCGGGAATCGCCTGGATCGCCGAGGAACCGGTGCCGATCACCGCCACCCGCTTGCCGCTGAAATCCACGCCTTCATGGGGCCACAGGCCGGTGTGGTACGTCGGGCCGGCGAAGCGCTCCAGGCCGGGAATCTCCGGCATCTTGGTGCTGGACAGGCAGCCGCTGGCCATGACGAAGAAGCGCGAGCGCACCTGTTCGCCGGCACTGGTGCGCACCCGCCAGGTGGCGCTGGGCTGGTCGTATTCCGCCGCCTCGACGCGGGTGTCGAAGCGGATGTCGCGGCGCAGGTCGAAGCGCTCGGCGACGTGGCGGATGTAGCGGAGGATTTCCGGCTGGGCGGCGTAGCGCTCGCTCCACTCCCATTCCTGCTGCAGTTCCTCGGAGAAGGAATAGGAGTAATCCATGCTCTCCACGTCGCAGCGCGCGCCGGGGTAGCGATTCCAGTACCAGGTGCCGCCGACGTCGCTGCCCTTCTCGTAGGCGCGCACGGAAAAGCCGAGGTTGCGCAGGCGGTGGATCAGGTACAGCCCGGCGAAACCGGCGCCGACCACCACCACGTCGAAGTCCACAGCCGTTGCCTTGCCGAAGTCGTTCATCCTGTCGATCTCCGTTTCATTGGCGCGATTCGCTTTGTGCTGCTTTTTGTAGGAACCAGCTTGCTGGCTCCTACGAAAAGCGGTCCGTCAGGCCAGATAGCTCTTCAGATCATCGATGCAGCGGTCGAGGATCGGCACCGCCGAGGGCAGCGCCTTGCGGACCGAGACCAGCCCGTGGATCAGCCCGGCCGCCTCGTGGAACTTCACCGCCACGCCGTCGCCGACCAGCCGCGCCGCATAGACCCGGCCTTCGTCGCGCAGCACGTCCAGCCCGGCGGTGAGCAGCACGGTCGGCGCGTGGCCGGCGAAGCTTTCCGCCAGCAGCGGCGACACGCGCAGGTCGCGGCGGTCTTCCAGGCGTGGCAGGTAGCTGTCGATGAAGTAGTCCATGTCGGCGCGTTCGAGCAGGTAGCCTTCGGCGAACTCGGCGTAGGACTGGCTATGGCGGCTGGCGTCCAGCGCCGGATAGAGCAGCAGTTGCGCCCTGATCCGCTCGCCCGCCGCCGCGCAGATCGCCGCGGCCAGGTTGCCGCCGGCGCTGTCGCCGGCCAGCGCCACCGACTCCACCGGCGCACCCAGCGATGCGGGCGAGCCGAGCAGCCAGTCGAGGCAGGCCAGGCAGTCTTCGTAGGCGGCGGGGAACGGGTGTTCCGGTGCGCGCCGGTAGTCCACCGCCAGCACGCGCAGGCCGAGGCGCTGGCTCAGGTGGCGGCAGAAACTGTCGTGGGAATCGAGGCTGCCGATCACCCAGCCGCCGCCGTGCATGAACATCACCAGCGGTCCCTGGCAGTCCGTGCCCGGCCGGTACAGGCGCACGGGCACGGCTCCGGCGGGGCCGTCGAAAGTCAGGTTATCCACAGCGGCCAGCGGTACGGGTGGCAGGTCGAGCACGGCCGGCATCAGCTCCATCTGCTGGCGCGCGGTTTCCAGCGGCAGTTGATGGATACGTGGACGACTGGCGGCCGCCTCAAGATGCAGACGGGTTTCGGCAAGGATGTGCATGGCGGGTCTCTTCGCTCTCCGTGCGGCGGGCCGCCGGAGTCTGTTGTTCTTGTTGTACAGCGTCGCAGGACCACGCTATCCATCGCCCTGCGCCACGCCTAGTGGTGGCGGCGCCAAATAGTTGTTCGATCGCGCCAGCGTCAGCCTTCGCTGCGGCGGCGCGCGGCGACTACCGCCTCATAGCGGCTGGTCACGCCGAGCTTGGCGTAGATGTTCTTCAGGTTCCATTTCACCGTGTCCAGGCTGAGGTTCAGCGCCAGGGCGATGCGCTTGTTGGAGATCGGCTGCTCCAGCAGGGCGAGGATGTCCTGCTCGCGGGGGGTCAGCGAAGCGGCAGCGTCCACCAGGGCACGGCGGGCGCGGGCGGGCGACTCGACCGGGGCCTGCGGCAGCAGGCTCTGCCGGTAGGCTTCCAGCACCGCGTCTTCCGGCAGTTCGAGACGGGCCAGCAGCGCCTGCAATGCCTCGCCCTCGTCGAGGAAGGTGCGCCGCAGACCGAAGCGATAGCCGCTCGCCAGGGCCGCATGCAGGCAGCGCAGCGCCTGCGCTTCTTCGCCCAGGGCATCCAGCGCCAGGGCCTGGAGGATATCCCGACGCACCCGCCAGATGCCCCGGCCATAGCGTTCGACGAAGGGCCCGACCTCCTCCAGCGCGCGCAGGCTGGTTTCCGGGTCCTGCATGAACAGGGCCAGCCGCGCCCGGGAAAGCGCAACCAGAGCCACGATCTCCCGGTCCACCGGATTGTCGGTACGGAAATTGGCGGCAAGTTCTTCGAGGGTCGCCTGCAGGTTCCCCGCATGTCGCCAGTCGCCGCAATGCAATGCCATGCGCAGTTGCCCGGCCAGCATGTGGACGACACCGCGCGGGAAACCCCGGCTGCGGAAATGCACCTCCATCTTTTCCAGATGCCCCAGCGCCTCGCGCACCGAGACCTGCAGGAGCAGCATCTGCGCATGGCAGAGTGCCGCACAGATGGTGTAGCCCTGTACGGCGAAGTCCAGCACGTCGAGGCGGTTGGCCAGGGCTTCGCGGGCCTCGTCGAGGCGGTCGAGCTCGTAGAACACTTCGGACATGGTCGCCGCTACCAGGCAGGCGCTGGTGGAGCGGCGACCATGCAGGGCTTCGGCCTGAGCCAGAATCGGCGCGCCGATGCGTTCGGCCTCCAGCACGTTGCCTTCGAGCAGGGCCGCGTTGGCGACGGCGAACCGGGCGATGAAGGCCATCTCGCTGCTGCTGGAGTGCAGCGCGCGGGCGGCCGGCGCATGAAGCAGGCTGCGTGCCTCGGCATACTGGCCCAGACGGGCCAGGCAGTTGATCGCCACGCAGGCATGCACCTGCGCCAGCAGGGGCCTTTCCGGCGGCAGACTGTCGGCTGGCGGCAGCAGTTCGAGGCTGGCCGGCAGTTCCTCGCGCTGGGAGGCGATCACTGCCCTCATCAGGGCGATCTGCACGCGCCAGGGTGAAGGATCGGTTGCCGCTTCGAGCACGGCCACCCAGCCTTCCGCCTGGTCGGGCAGCGCCGCCACCACGCAGCCCCAGGCGCACAGCGCCACCAGCGAGGGATGACCGGCCAGCAGCGGCCGCGGCACCCGCTCGACCCAGCGCATGAAGCGGATCAGGTGGCTGACGCTGTAGTCCGTCGGCTGCAGGCGCTCCAGCAACTGGCCGACCAGTTCGAAGTCCTCGCTGAGCAGGGCATGATGCAGCGCGTCCTCGACCATCCCGGCCTGCTCGAACCACTCGGCGGCGCGGCGCTGCAGGCGCGGCACGTCGATATCGCCGGCCTGCAGGCGCTGGGCGAGGAACTCGACGAACATCGGGTGCAGGCGGAACCAGTGGTGCTCCTCGCCGGCATCCACCGGCAGGAGGAACAGGTTGCGCGCCTCGATGACCCCGATCAGCCGCGACGCTTCCGGTGCCTCGCTGACCCAGGCCGCCAGCGGCTCGTTGAAGCGGCGCAGGATGCTGATCTTCTGCAGGAAGTCGATCAGTTCCGCCGGCAGCCCGGCCATCACATCCTCGGCAAGATAGGAGGCCAGGCCGACGCTGTTCGGCAGCAGCGCGCCGATGCTCGGGCGCCTGCCGGGATTGCTCTTCAGCGCGATGGATACCAGCTGCACGCCGATCGGCCAGCCCTGGGTGAGCTCGTGGATGGAGTGCGCGGTATCGGCGTCGATGCCTCCATCCAGGTGCGCCTTGAGGAAGGCCAGCGACTCGCGGAAATCGAACGACAGCTCGGCGCAGTCCACTTCGCAGAGCTCGCCCATCGCCCGCAGCCGCCCGAGCAACAGCCCCGGGGCCGTCCGCGAGGCGATCACGATGTGCAGATTGTGCGGCGCGCCATCCACCAGTGCCTGCATCAGACGGGCGATGGCGGGATCGGCGGCATGGTGGAAATCGTCGAGCATCAGATACAGCTCGGCATTCACCCGGGCGATGGCGTTGATCAGTACGGAGGCGATGGCCTGCAGATGCTCGGTCGCCTCCGACATGCCCAGCCAGGGCAGCTCGTCCTCCAGCGGCACTTCCGCCTGCTGCAGGGCGCCGATCAGGCTGGCGCAGAAGCTGTCCGGCGCGCCGTCGTCGGTCGACAGCGACAACCAGGCCACCGAAGCGCCGTCGCGCACCAGGGATTGCCGCCACTGCGCCAGCAGGGTGCTCTTGCCGAAACCGGCAGCGCCGGTCACCAGCAGCAGACGGCTCTGCCGGCCCTGCTGCAGGCGCGCCAGCAACTGCTCACGCAGCACGGCATGGCCGCCGATGCGCGGCGGCGCGAATTTGGTCGAGATGAGCGGGGCGGTCGGTTTCATCGGGCGGCGTACTGCAGGGGCGTCGCCCCACTATGTACGACTGCCCGCCGGCGGAAAACGCCAAGCGTCCCGCGCTGGCCGAATGCGAAGCATTTTTGGCCGGAATGCAGTCAGCTCCTACGAGCTGCAATGCCCACCGTAGGTTGGCGCTGAGCAACGCGAAGCCCAACATCGCCATCGTTGGGCTTCACTGCGTTCAGCACCAACCTACGCGGGTTATGGCCCAGCCACGTAGTTACGCAGGATGCAAGACAGACCGTCACGCGCTATGCGATACCGGCCGCAACACCACCGTCTCGCCCTGCCCCGCCGTCATGCTGGCATTCACCCGGGCGCGTACCTCTTCGGCCTGCTGCACCACGTTGCGGATGATCTGCGCGGCCGGCAGCACCTCCTGCACCAGCCCCTGGGACTGGCCGATCGGCGAGATGCCGTGCTCCAGGTCGCCCTGCTCGATGCCGCGACGGGCCTGGATACCGAATGCGCCCCAGTGCGCGCGCATACGGAACTCGCCCGGCTCTTCCCAGATCATGCGCAGCACCTTGCTCAGCGGAACCTTCATCCAGCGCGAGACGATCAGTGCCTTCATGCAGGCCTTGACCAGCGTCATCGGCCGCTTGAACTGGCGGCGCGCCTCGGGGCCGTCCATCACCCGGCACGGCAGGCCGTCGAAGTTCACGCTGTAGAGGGTGTCAGCGACGCTGTTGCCCACCGCGGCATGCTTGATGTTCTGGTGCAGCGGGCTTTCCAGCGAAGTGGCGAAGCGCGTGCCCATGGCGATGGCATCGGCGCCGAGCGCCAGCGCCGCCACCAGGCCGCGACCGTCGGCGAAACCGCCGGCGGCGATGATCGGCAGGTCGACCGCATCGCGCAGGAACGGGATCAGGGTCAGCGAAGTCACCGCGCCGCCGTGGGCCGCCGCCTCGTGGCCGGTGACGATCAGCGCGTCGGCGCCGGCCGCCTGGCCCGCCTTGGCGTGCTTCTCGGTGGTCACGGTATTGACCACCTTGCCGCCGTAGGCATGCACGGCGGCGAAGAATCTCGCGTCGCGGCCCAGCGACATGTTCACCACCGGCACCTTCTCCTCCAGCACCATGCGGCACATGTCGGCGGCGAACGGGGTCTTCATGGTGATGTTGATGCCGAACGGCCGCGAGGTCTTCTCGCGGATGCGCCGGATCGAGGCGCGCGCCTCGTCGGGCGTCAGCGATGCGCTGGCGAGGATGCCCAGGCCGCCGGCCTCGCAGACCGCGATCACCAGCTCCGGGATCGCCACCTTGCTCATGCCCGAACTGACGATGGGATGCTCGATGCCGAACAGTTCGGTAATACGGGTCTTCATGCTGCCGTCCTCTTTTAATTGTTCTGGGAATACGGGGCCTGCCGGCCACCCTGCTGCGAATCATGATTGCCCAGGCGAAGCGGCGTTACCCCTCACGCGTGGGGTGGGGTGGAAGCCGACGGGGTGGGGGCGCCCCCCGACTCGTGTGGTGGTGGGGGCATCGATTGGTTGCTAGGTTCTGTACGTCCGACAATAAGAAAAGTCCCACGAGCCATGCGTCTGAACACCCTGCACAGCATCCGTCTGTCGAACTTCAGCATCCGCAACATGGCCAACGTGTTGCTGGAGGAGCGTCTGGACGTGCACGCGGCATTCCGCGCCGCCGGCATCCCCCACTCGGTGCTCGATGCGGCGGACGCCTGCATCACCGGCGAAGAGGAGTTCGCCTTCCAGCACCAGTTCGCCAGCCTCACCCACGGTCGCCATGACCTGTGGATAAGAACCGGCCTGCGCTACCGGATGCTCGCCTTCGGCACCTTCGGCCTGGCCCGCCTCACCGCGCCGACCTTCCGCCATCTGCTGCAGACTTCGGCGCGCTTCAACCAGCTGCACTACTCGCTGTGCAGCTTCACCCCGCTGCAAGAGGACGGCCGCCTGACCGGCTGCGCCTTCGATCTGTCGGAGGTGCCGGAGGACCTGCGCGAGTTCACCCTGTTCCGCGATCTCGGCGCACTGGTGGCGACCTGGCGCGATCTCGGCGTCCAGCGCATACCCTGCAGCGAAATACGCCTGTCGACCGCCCCGCCAGCCTGCGACTGCTCGGCATTGCTGGGCAACATCCCGCTGGTCTACGGCGCCGAGGAATGCAGCTGGCGCTGGCCGGCAGGCACCGAGGAGCTGGTCCTGCCCAACGGCGACCCGCTGATGCACGAGATCTACACACGCCAGTGCGAACAATTGCTGGCCGGCAGCGCCGGCGAGGGTTTCCTCGACCGCCTGCTGAGCCAGATGGGCGAAGACCGGCCCGCCAGCCTGAAGGAAGTCGCCATGCGGATGGGCATGTCCGCGCGCACCCTGCAGCGCCGCCTCGGCCCCTACGGCCTGAGCTTCCAGGGCCTGCAGAACCAGGTGCGCGCGCAGGCGGCCAAGCGCATGCTGGGTAATCCGAAGCTATCGATCAGCGAGATCGCCTGGCGCCTCGGCTATGCCGACGTCAGCGCCTTCTCCCATGCCTTCCAGCGCTGGACCGGGGTGTCGCCGCGGCGCTTTCGGCATAACTGAATCCACAAGGAGCAATGGATGGAAAAGAACCTCAAGGGGCAGGTCATCGCCGTCACCGGCGCCTTCGGCAATCTCGGCCTGGCGGTGGCGCAGGCTGCGGCGGAGCGTGGCGCGAAGGTGGTGATGATCGGCCGCTCGGCGGGCGCGGAACTGCCGCCGGCGCTGAGCCACGCGCTGGAGATCACCGGCGTCGACCTGGCTTCCTTCGAGGACGCCCAGGCCGCCATGGCGCGCATCAGGGCCGAATGCGGCCGGCTGGACGCGCTGGTCAACGTCGCCGGCGGCTTCCGCTGGGAAACCCTGGAAGACGGCGACCTGGCCAGCTGGGACTTCCTCTACAACGTCAACCTGCGCACCGCCGCCAGCGCCTCGAAGGCCGCCCTGCCGCTGCTGCTGAAGGCGCCGGCCGGGCGCATCGTCAACGTCGGCGCCAGCGGAGCGCAGAAAGCCGGCAAGGGCATGGGCGCCTACGCCGCCTCCAAGGCCGGCGTGGCGCGGCTGACCGAAAGCCTGGCGGAAGAGTTGAAGGATCGCGGCATCACGGTCAACGCGGTGCTGCCGAGCATCATCGACACCCCGCAGAACCGCGCCGACATGCCCAACACCGACTACAGCCGCTGGGTTACGCCGGAGAAGCTGGCGGCGGTGATCCTGTTCCTGCTCTCCACCGACGCCAGCGCGGTGACCGGGGCGCTGATTCCGGTGACCGGACGAGTGTAAGACCGTAGGGCGGGTGCAACCCGCCAATTCAACGGTGGCGGGTTGCACCCGCCCTACCACTACGCCGTCGCCATCGCTGGCTCCGCCCCCGCCGCCAGCGCGGCATGGAAGTCGGCGTGGTAATGCGCCTCGCCGATCTCGTCGAGCACGCCGACCTTGCGCAGCTTGCCATGCACCCGGGGGTTGGCCTCGCACAGGCGCACAACGATGCCGCGCAGCTTGAGCTGCTGGATCACCTCGCGCAGGGTTTCCAGGCCGGTGATGTCCATGAACGGCACGCGGTGCAGGCGGATGATCAGCTCGCGCGGGTCGGTATGGGTCTGCGCCAGCGCCCGCTCGAAGGTTTCCGCCGCGCCGAAGAACAGCGGCCCCTCGATGGTGTACACCAGCACGCCGGGCGGCAGTTTCTCGATGCCGCGTCCGCGCAGTTCCACTTCCATTTCCTGTTCGGCGACTTCATGCACGCCCACCGAGGACGCCATGCGCCGCATGAAATGCAGCATCGCCAGGATCACCCCGATGTTCACCGCGATCACCAGGTCGCTGAACACGGTGAGCAGGAAGGTGATCAGCAGGATCGCCACGTCCGCCCGCGGGGCGCGCCGGAGCATGCGGGCGAAGTGCTTCACCTCGCTCATGTTCCAGGCGACCACGAAGAGGATCGCCGCCAGCGCGCAGAGCGGGATGTTCGACGCCAGCGGGGCGAGCATCAGCACGATCAGGGTCAGGGTCAGCGCGTGGATCACCCCGGCCAGCGGGCTGTTGCCGCCGTTGCGGATATTGGTCGCGGTGCGGGCGATGGCGCCGGTCGCGGCGAAGCCGCCGAACAGCGGCGCGGCGATGTTGGCGATGCCCTGGCCGACCAGTTCCTGGTTGGAGTCGTGGCGGGTGCCGGCCATGCCGTCGGCGACCACCGCCGACAGCAGCGACTCGATGGCGCCGAGCATGGCGATGGCGAAGGCCGGGCCGATCAGCTCCAGCACGCGCGACAGCGTCACTTCGGGCAGGCTCAGGCTCGGCAGGCCCAGCGGGATGCCGCCGAAGGCGCTGCCGATGGTGGCCACGCCGTCGAAATGGAACAGCGACTGGATGACGGTCACCGCGACCATCGCCACCAGCGGTCCGGGCACCTTGCTCAAGTGCGGAATGCGCGACGTGAAGATCACCAGCGCGAGCGCCAGCAGGGCCAGCACGGTGGTCATGAAATGCAGCTGCGGCAGCGCCTGCAGCAGCTGCCAGAGCTTCTGGTGGAAATGCTCGCCACCAACCGCGGGCAGGCCGAAGAAGTCCTTCCACTGGCCGACCCAGATGATCACCCCGATGCCGGCGGTGAAGCCGACGATGACCGGCGCGGGGATGAACTTGATGATCGCGCCGAGGCGCGTCACGCCGAGCGCCAGCAGGATGATGCCGGCCATGATGGTGGCGATCTGCAGCCCGTCGATGCCGTGCTTGGCCGTTACCCCCGCGAGAATCACGATGAACGCCCCGGTCGGCCCGGCGATCTGCACCCGGCTGCCGCCCAGCAGGGATACCGCCAGGCCGGCGATGATCGCGGTGTAGATGCCCTGCTCCGGCTTCACCCCGGAGCCGATGGCGATGGCGAAGGCCATGGCCAGCGGCAACGCGACGACGCCGACGATCGCCCCCGATACCAGATTGCGCAGCCAGTGCTGGCGGCCGAGCAGGCCAGCTTTCCATGCTTCTTGTATGGCGACCATCATATTCTCCGACAGGGGGACACAAAGCCGGATACTAGCACCGCCCCGGCGCGCCTACCCTTCGTCGTTAGTCGCGCAGGGACGGGCTGGGGAGCCACGATGCTCCGCTTCACGCTGTGCAGGGCGGGATGGGTTGAGCGAAGCGATACCCATGCGGTTTCGGACGATGGGTATCGCAACCACCACGATCCCAGCGGGTTGCACCCGCCCTACACCATCCGCGCATCCATGCTGTTCTGCGCCAGCTTCCGCGCCTGGGCCTCGGTCATGCCGAGGTGGTCGTGCAGCGCCTGGAAGTTCTCCGCCACGTAGCCGCCGAAGTAGGCCGGATCGTCCGAGTTCACCGTCACCTTCACGCCCTGTTCGAGCATGTCGAGGATGTTGTGCTCGCGCATATGCCCGAACACGCAGAGCTTGATGTTGGACAGCGGGCAGACGGTCAGCGGGATCTGTTCGTCGATGATGCGCCGCATCAGCTCCGGGTCCTCGGCGGCGCGCACGCCGTGGTCGATGCGTTCGACCTTGAGCAGGTCCAGTGCTTCCCAGATGTACTCCGGCGGGCCTTCCTCGCCGGCATGGGCGACGGCGCGGAAGCCCTCCGCCCGCGCCTTGTCGAACACGCGCTGGAACTTGCGCGGCGGGTGGCCGACTTCGGAGCTGTCGAGGCCGACGGCGATGAAGGCGTCGCGGAACGGCATGGCTTGCTCCAGGGTCCTGAACGCCTCTTCCTCGGACAGATGGCGCAGGAAGCTGAGGATCAGCCCGTGGCTGATGCCCAGTTGCTTCTCGCCGTCCCGCAGCGCCGCCTGGATGCCGTTGATCACCACTTCGAAGGGGATGCCGCGGTCGGTGTGGGTCTGCGGGTCGAAGAACGGCTCGACGTGCACCACGCCCTGCGCCTTGCATTTCTGCAGGTAGGCCCAGGTCAGGTCGTAGAAGTCCTGCTCGCTGCGCAGCACGTTCGCGCCGGCGTAGTAGAGGTCGAGAAATTCCTGCAGGTTGTTGAAGGCATAGGCCTTGCGCAGGGTCTCGACGTCGGCCCAGGGCAGCGCGACGCCGTTGCGCTCGGCGAGGGCGAACAACAGCTCCGGCTCCAGCGTGCCTTCCAGATGCAGGTGCAGTTCCGCCTTGGGCAGCGCGTTGATCCATTCGTACATGGCGAGGTCTCGTTATCAGGCTGATCTGCCGCCAGTTTAACCGCTGAAGGAAGGCGCCGTAGGTTGGCGCTGAGCTTGCGAAGCCCAACGGCGCCATGGCTCGACAGATGTTGGGCTTCACTGCGTTCAGCGCCAACCTACGTGTGCCGCTAAGATGATCGTTGCCCTTCCGGAATGGACCCCGCCCTATGCTGCGCCTGCTCAGAGAGGAAAAATTCCTCCTCGTCGCCCTGCTCCTCGCGGTCATCGTCTATCCGCTGGAACACAGCCTGCTGGAAGGTGGCAAGACCGTCGCCGGGGCGGTCGCGGCGGTGCTGCTGGCGGCGATCATCGGCGTCTCGCTGCGCGTCGCGCACCACGCGGAAATCCTCGCGGAGAAGGTCGGCGAGCCCTACGGCACGATGATCCTGACCCTCGCTGCGGTGCTGGTGGAGGTGGTCATCCTGGCCATCATGATGGGCCACAACCACTCGCCGACCCTGGCCCGCGACACCATCTACGCGGCGGTGATGCTCGACATGAACGGCATCCTCGGCCTCGCCGCGCTGCTCGGCGGCCTCAAGCACGGCGAGCAGTCCTACAACGACGACTCCGGCAAAACCTACGTGACCATGATCCTCACCGCCGTGGGCATTTCCATGGTCATCCCGGAACTGATCCCGGCGCCGCTGTGGAAGCACTATTCGGTGTTCACCATCGGCTGCATGGTGATGCTCTACGGCCTGTTCCTGCGCATGCAGACCGGCCAGCACAGCTACTTCTTCGCCTACAACTACGCCACCCACGGCGACCCGCACGATACCCATGGGGAGCATGGCAACAGCCGGCAGTCGATGGCGCTGCTGGTGGCCGGCGTGGTGCTGATCGGCGCACTCGCCGAGGTGATGTCCAAGGCGCTGGACGTCGGCCTGGAAGGCAGCGGCGTGCCGCCGATCCTGCCGGCGCTGCTGGTGGCGGCGATCTCCGCCAGCCCGGAAATCCTCACCGCGCTGCGCGCCGCGCTGGCCAACCGCATGCAGCCGGTGGTCAACATCGCCCTCGGCGCCTCGCTGTCGACGGTGATCCTCACCGTGCCGGTGATCGAGGCACTGGCACTGTTCCGCGATCAGCCGATCCAGATGGCGATGACCCCGCTGCAGACCGGCATGATGTTCATCACTCTGATCGTCGCGGGCTTCAACCTGCACGACGGCAAGACCAATGCCATCGAGGGGATGACACACTTCGTGCTGTTCGCCACCTTCCTCATGCTGACCATTCTCGGACTGTAACGATGCTGAAGATCTACCTGGCCGGCCCGGACGTGTTCCGTCCGGATGCCATGGAGCACGGCGCAAGGCTCAAGGCGCTGTGCGCGGAGTTCGGTTTCCACGGACTCTATCCGCTGGATTGTGCGGTGCCGGAGGAGATCGCCGACGGCCACGAGCGGGCCCGATGGATCTACCAGGCCAATATCGCCCTGATCGCCGAGGCCGATTGCCTGCTGGCCAACCTGGATGCTTTCCGCGGGAGCGAACCGGACAGCGGTACCTGCTTCGAACTGGGCTACGCCGCCGCCCTCGGCAAGCCGCTGTATGGCTATGTCGGCGCGACCGGCGACTATGCCGAACGCCTGCGCCGCGAGCATCCCGAATGGCTGGGCGAGGCCGGCCATGACCGCGACGGCAACGCGCTGGAGGCCTTCGGCCTGTCGCACAACCTGATGCTCGCGGTGCCCGCGCGGATAGCCATCGGCGGCCCGCGCGAAGCACTGGAGCTGATCACCGTAGGTTGGCGCTGAGCGTAGCGAAGCCCAATGGTGCCACTGCCGGGCTCATGTTGGGCTTCGCTACGCTCAGCGCCAACCTACGTCGTTGCAAACAAAAACCGCGCCCAGGGCGCGGTTTTCGTATTCCGGGACGATCGGCTCAGCGCCGCCCTTCCAACTTGAAGAAGAACACCTTGGTCGCCTTGCGCGCGACGATCCGGCCGCCGCTGACGCGCGGTTCGAAGCGCCACTTCTGCATGGCCACGCGCACGGCGTTGTCGAACATCCGCGACGGCACCGACTCCAGTACCTGGATATCGTTGATACGCCCATCGCTGGTGATGGTGAACAGCACCTTCACGCGGCCTTCGACGCCACGGCTGAGGGCCATGCGCGGGTAGACCGGCGGGTCCATGCGCAGCGGCTTGATGTCGCTGTCGTTCAGGCTGCCGGTGGGCAGGCCGGCCGGCCCCTGCGAACCGGTCGGCGCGGACTGCGCGCCCGGCGTGAACTGTCCGACCACCGGGGCCGCGGGTGGTGGCGGCGGAGCGGGCGGAGTCGGCTGCGCGGAGGTCTCCTGCACCGGTTCCGGGTCCGGCTCGGGTTTGGGCTTCGGCTTGGGTTTCGGCGAAACCTTGGGCACCGCCTTTTCCACCGGTTTGGGTTTCGGCTTGGGCTTCTCCACCACCGGTTTCGGCGGCTCGACCGGCTTCGGCGGCTCCGGTTCCGGCGGCGGGGGCACCGGCTCGGGCGCGGCGGCCGGCGGCTGCGGGACTGGGTCGGGCTTCTTCTCCAACTGGACGAAGCTCACCTGCATGGCCTTGGGCATCTCGCCATGGCCGAGGTTGAGCTCGCTGGGAGTCGGCGCGACCCAGACCAGCCCGGCGACGATAGCCACATGCATGGCGACGGCCAGGACGGAACTCTTCGCCCAGCCACCCTGGCGCTTCGGATCATCGCCCTCTTCCACGCCTTCCACCGGGGTGGCATAGGGGATCACCAGTTCTTCAGGAATCACCTCTTCATCGCGGCGACCGCCCTGGCAACTCACCACGCGCAGGGTGGCCTCGTTGACCCGCTGGGCATTCACGCAGGGCAGCGTGAGGCCCTCGTCCCCGGCGGCGGGGGGCGACAGGAGGGCCTCAGCGGACGCGGCAACTGCGGCGCCCGCTGACGAGCGAGAATGCGATGAAGACATGGGAAAGCCTGCGAAGTGTTGGCACGAAGCACTATCTGCTGATAATTATTATCATTCACCAAAGGCCATCAGGGCAACCTCATCCCGTCAGCCCGGAATGAACGCACAGCGTAGCAGTCCATCCTGCAACTGCTGTGCATCCTGCTCGCCGTCGAATATCAGCTCGATACGGCTGTCCCGCCGCCAGGCGCTGACCTGCCATGCCCCCTCGGCGGAAAGCCGGTTGCAGGATAGCCACCCCTCCTGGCAATGCACCACCGCCTTGACCCGCAGCAGCCCGGACAGCTGCGCCAGCCAGGCATCCAGCGCATTCCGGTCAAAGCACCAGTCGCGATGGAAACGCCAGCCAATGGCCTGGCGACCTTCCTCGACGTGGATCTGGCGCAGCGGCTGGTCGCGCAGCAGCAGCGAAGGCACCACCTCATCCCGTGGCGACGGCAGCTCCCCGGCTACGGGGCTGCTCGCGCCCTGCCAACCGGGCAATTCCTCGATCGGCAGACAGCCGCGGTTGGTCCAGCGCAGCGGGCGGTCCGGCATCTGCACCTGCAGCCGCTCGCGAACCGAGGCATTCAGACCTTCCGCCTTGTTCAGCAGCACCAGCCCCGCCTGTTCCAGCGCTTCGCGCTGGCTATCCGGCAACACGGCGCCAGCGGCCAGCGCGGCCGCGTCGAGCACCAGCAACGCCGGCTGTACATCCAGTACGCCCTGCCACGGCGGCGCCTGCAACTGCGCCAGCAACTGCACCGGATGGCCAAGACCGGAGGGCTCGATGAACAGCCGATCAGGCCGCGCCTTGCGCAGCAGGCGCGACAGGCCGACCTGGAAGGGCACGCCGTTGACGCAGCACAGGCAGCCGCCGGCGACTTCACCGAGGGCGACGCCATCGGCATCGCTGCTGAGCAACGCGGCATCCAGGCCGACCTGGCCGAATTCGTTGACCAGCACCGCCCAGCGCTCGCCCGCGGGGCGCTGGCCGAGCAGATGGCGGATCAGGCTGGTCTTGCCGGCGCCCAACGGGCCGCCGATCACATGGGTGGGGATCTGAGTGAGCATCGGCCTATGGTGCCGCCTGACGAGTGCCAGGAAAAGCATTAGAGTCGCCCCTTCCATCAACGCGGACCCATTGCCCATGCGCCTGCCGGCCCTTTTCCTGCTTACCGCCCTCCCCCTGCTCGCCCACGGCGAAGCCTGCGTGGTGCACAGCCAGGGCAAGGACGTCGACGTGAAGGTCTGCCAGCAGAACCGCAGCATCCCGGCCAAGCTGTTCCGCGAAGGCTTCTGCCAGCCGCAGCTGCAGGGCCAGAAAGTCGAGGTGGATTTCGCCGAAAGCTGCCCGCCGGGCGCCTTCGGCATCTGCCACAACGCCCAGGTGACGAACATGCCCTATCGCCAGGACATCCACTACTACGGCGTGGCCAGCGACGCGCGCTTCCTCGCGCCATTCTGCGAAAGCCAGAGCCACGGCGAGTGGAAGAAACCGTAAAGGTCCGCCCCGTAGGTTGGCGCTGAGCTTGCGAAGCCCAACATCAGCAACCACCAGCAACCACCGCGCCGGGTCGTTGGGCTTCGTGCCTCAGCCCAACCTACGACGGCTCCGACCAGCTTTCGAACGGATCGCCCAGCCGCCGCCAGCCCTCCAGCCCCAGGCGCATTTCCTCGTCGTCGAGCAGACAGCTGTCGAGCTCCGCAGTCAGCCGCTCGAAATCGATGCCCTGGCCGATGAACACCAGTTCCTGACGGCAATCGCCGCACTCCGCCTGCCAGTTGCGCATGATCGCGCGCACTCCGTCCTCGTCCTGCGGCCAGTCCTCCTTCGGCACGAAGCGCCACCAGCGTCCGGCATGACCATGCCGCGCCATCCCGCCGGCCTGCGACCAGCTGCCCGCCTCGCTCGGCCGGCTGGCCAGCCAGAAGAAGCCCTTGGAGCGCAGCAGCCGGCCGTTGTCCCAGCTGCGCGAGAGGAACTCGTGGAAGCGCTGCGGATGGAACGGCCGGCGTGCGCGATAGGCGCGGGAGGCGATGCCGTATTCCTCGGTTTCGGGCACATGCTCGCCACGCAGCTCCCTGAGCCAGCCCGGCGCCTGGGCGGCGCGCTCGAAGTCGAAGCGGCCGGTGTCGAGGATCTTCTCCAGCGGTACTCGCCCCATGCTTATCGGCTGGATCTCCGCCTCGGCATTCAGCCCGCGCAGGATGGCGGTCAGCTCCTCACGCTCGGCACTGGAAATCAGGTCGATCTTGCTGATCAGGATGACGTCGGCGAACTCCACCTGCTCGATCAGCAGGTCGGTGATCGAGCGCTCGTCCTGCTCGCCCAGCGTCTCGCCGCGGCTGGCCAGGCTTTCCGCCGCCTGGAAGTCGCGCAGGAAGTTCAGCCCGTCGACCACCGTGACCATCGTATCCAGCCGCGCCAGATCGGACAGGCTGCGGCCCGCGTCATCGCGAAAGGTGAAGGTCTCGGCAACCGGCAGCGGCTCGGAAATGCCGGTGGATTCGATCAGCAGGTAGTCGAAGCGCCCCTCGCGAGCCAGCCGGCTGACCTCTTCCAGCAGGTCCTCGCGCAGGGTGCAGCAGATGCAGCCGTTGCTCATCTCGACGAGCTTCTCTTCCGCGCGATTCAGGCTGACGTCGCGCTGGACTTCGCTGCCGTCGATGTTGATTTCGCTCATGTCGTTGACGATCACCGCCACCCGGCGGTTCTCGCGGTTCTTCAGCACATGGTTGAGCAGCGTGCTCTTGCCGGCGCCAAGGAAGCCGGACAGCACGGTAACGGGGAGGCGTTGGTTCACGGTCGTGTTCTCGTTGGTCATCAGGGTTCGCGCAGGTGTACTTCGCGCCGTTCCTGGCGCTCCTTGGCCTCGACGCAGAGGGTCGCGGTCGGTCGCAGCAGCAGGCGGCGCAGGCCGATGGGCTCGCCGGTTTCCACGCACCAGCCGTACTCGCCACGGGCCAGGCGCTCCAGGGCGTGGTCGATCTTGTCGAGCAGGCGCTTTTCCCTTTCCAGCAGGCGCAATTGCCATTGCCGCTGCTCCTCGCGACTGGCCATGTCGGCCTCGTCGCTGGGCCGGTCGTCGTCGCGCAACTCGCCGAACTCACCCTCGATGCGCGAGCGCAGGACATCCCGCTGTTCCAGCAGCAGATCGCGGAAATAACCCTGCTGCTCGTCGCTCATGTAGGCGGAGGCGGGTTGGGCAAGCAGTTCCTGTTCGGTCACGACGGTCTCCGGCAGCGTCTTTTGATGTTATATTATAACAATTCAAAAACAGCAAACCAACGACGCCACACCATGACCGCATTCCCCCTCCCGGATATCGCCAGCCAGACCACCATCACCCCCATCGCCCTCGACTGGGTAGGCATGCAGGGCATCGCCGTGCCGATCCGCCTTGCCGGCGAGCGCACCAGCGCACTGGCCGACGCCGGCGTCAGCCTGGATGCCGCCAGCGCGCGCGGCATCCATATGTCGCGCCTGTACCTGGCCCTCGGCCAACTGGAAAACCACGAGCTGACGCCGGTCCTGCTGCGCGAGGTGCTGCAGGCGTTCCTCGCCAGTCACGCGGGACTCTCCAATCGCGCCAGCCTGCGCCTGGGTTTCGACGCGCTGCTGCGCCGCCCCGCGCTGGTCAGCCCGCTGAGCGGCTGGAAGCGCTATCCCTGCGAACTCCACGCGAGCCTCGAAGGCGATGTGCTGAAAGTCGAACTGCGCCTGCAGGTTGCCTATTCCTCGACCTGCCCCTGCTCCGCGGCGCTGGCCCGGCAACTGATCCAGGCACGCTTCGACAGCGACTTCGGCGGGCGCGCCCTCGATCACACGGAAGTCCGTACCTGGCTCGGCAGCAGCGACGGCATCGTCGCCACGCCGCATAGCCAGCGCAGTACGGCGGACCTGCATGTGCAACTGGCCCCGGACCTGGCAGACCTGCCGCTGGAGTCGCTGATCGACAGCACCGAAGCCTGCCTCGGCACCGCGCTGCAGACCGCCGTGAAACGCGCCGACGAGCAGGCATTCGCCCTCGCCAACGGGCAGAACCTGATGTTCTGCGAGGACGCCGCCCGGCGCCTGCACCAGGCCCTGGCCGCGCGCGACGAGCTAGTGGGTTTCAGGCTGACGGTGATCCACGCGGAAAGCCTGCACGCCCACGATGCGGTGGCGTCGAGCAGTTGGCGCAGGGCGCAGCCATGAAAAAGGCGACCGTCCTTGCGGCACGGTCGCCCTTTCGTTCGTGGCGGATCAGGAATAGATGTCGCGGCGGCTCCACGGCAGTTCGTGGGAACCATCGGCATGCGGCCGGGTGGCGAGGATCTGGTGCAGGTTGATCCAGTTGTGCCTGAAGCCGTAGGCGCAGCCGGCCAGGTACAGGCGCCAGATGCGCAGCGCCTGCTCGGACACCAGCGTGGCAGCTTTCTTCAGGTTCGCTTCCAGTCCCGCGCTCCAGAAGTCCAGGGTGCGCGCGTAATGCAGGCGCAGGCTCTCGACATCCACCACTTCCAGACCGGCATCGCTCATCGACGCCACGGCCTGCGCCAGATGCGGCAACTCGCCGTGGGGGAACACGTAGCGGTCGATGAAATCGCCGGCACCGCGCCCCACCGGCCGGCCATCGGTATGCCGCGAGGTGATGCCATGGTTCATCACCAGGCCACCCGGGCGCACCGCATCGAACAGATGCTGGAAGTAGATGCCCAGGTTGGCGTGGCCGACGTGCTCGAACATGCCGACGCTGACCACCTTGTCGAAGCGGCCGTCACGCGGCAGGTCGCGATAGTCCCACAATTCGATGGTGACCTTGCCGTCCAGTCCCTCGGCCTTCACCCGCTCGCGCCCCAGCTTGTGCTGCTCCTCGCTGAGGGTGATGCCCAGCACCTCGACACCGAACTCCCGCGCCGCCAGCCGCGCCAGCCCGCCCCAGCCGCAGCCGACGTCGAGCAGGCGCTCACCCGGCTTCAGGCGCAGCTTGCGGCAGAGATGGCGGAGCTTGGCCAGCTGGGCGGTGGCGAGGTCTTCCTGGCCGGTCTCGAAATAGGCGCAGGAGTAGACCATCTCCGGGTCGAGCCAGAGCTGGTAGAAGTCGTTGGAAAGGTCGTAGTGGTAGCGGATGGCTTCGGCGTCGGTGGCCTTGTCATGGCTCCTGCGCGAGTAGTCGCCGCTGCCGTCATCCGGCGCGAGCGCGGCGGTCAGCGCATCCCCCATGGCGATCACCGCGCCGATCGGCCCTTCGATGTCCATGCGTTGCTCTACATAGGCACGGCCGAGCAGATCGAGGCTGGGACGGGTGATTTCCGTCAGCAGCGTCGGGTCGCGTACGACGATCGTCACCTGCGGGTCCGGCCCGAGGTCGAACGCCTGGGCCTCGCCGATGCGGATGCGCAACGGCAACTGCAGGGACAGCAACTCAGAGGGCAGATTGGCTTTCATGCAAACCTCCCGGTCACGTGACTGGCTCCACTATAGATCAGACCACCCATAGCCTGTTTTTATGGCCCGACCCGATGAAAGTCTATCGACACGCCGAGCAGACACGGTGCCGCCGGCGATGCATAGTTCGCTATGCAAGCGTAGCAGGCACGCTCCCGCCGCTCCTGCCACGGCAAGATAGAATCCCCGCCATTGCGTCCGGATGGCAGCCCTGACGCGGCACAGGCCGCGGCAGGCAGGTGGCATGGGCTCGAACCGCCTGGTCGAATATCGAACAGTCCGTCGACCTACCGATTGACCGGCCCATGGCCAGCTTCTATCGTGGTGCCGCCTCGCATCCCTCGGGCGACTTGTCAGGTACCCCTCGAAGGACCGTGGTACGACCTTGTCCACAAGACAAGGTCGCTTCTCCTCCCCCTGCGTCGCGGCTCCCGCCGCCCAGCCTCGGTGCCCCGTCCCCACCCCGGACGCGCCGGCACCGGGGGAAGGTTGGCCGCAGCTCTCGATCTCTCCCTGTTCGAGCGACGTGTTCGCGCGCAGGCCGGCACAAATGAAACTCGACCCGCCCCGCTGGAATAACAATCCCGAAGCGCCCACTTATTCCTGGAATATAAAGTCGATATGGGTAGCCATGCCGGCGTCTACAGGAAATAAATAAGAAATATCATACAAACTGCCAGAAATCTCTTATTCAATTATCAACAACAACTGTAAGAATCAGAGACTTCCGAAATACCCCCGAATACCCAATCACCATTTAGCAATAAAGAAAGACATCCGCGCCAAGCCAGTGCCCATCGAGCCTGGCGACGTACCACTTCAGGATACTCGTGAACCGACATCACAATTAGAGAGTGGGCTTCTTGTGGCAAAAAATAGAGAAACCTAATATCCGCCACCCAGTACGATACTTCGCGCAAGTCCTTGCGTATTCCCGATCGTAGAAAGTCACGAAGTAACAACCACGGGTGAAATGGAACATTCACCACACAACTGGAAATCAGCACTTCGCCAAGCAATAAACGCTTGAAATGAACGCCACGGATGACTTACTCGAGCAAGCTGACAGCCCATTACCTTGAACTGGCGAGAAGGCCCGTTTCCGCAAACGACTTCGCCGGTGAAGACGTTCGCTATTCCAGCGCGTACGAGACGCTGGAAGACGAACTGGCCAAGGCCACAACCCTGCACAACAGCGGGCAGATCGACTGGCAACGGGTGCGGGAAGGCAGCGAAGCCATTCTCCGCGACCAGTCGAGGGACCTGCGCGTTGCCGCATGGCTCTGCTGGGCGCTGCACCAGTGCGAGTCGTTTCCCGGCCTGCTGGCTGGAGCAGGCCTGCTGCACCACCTCTGCGAACACCACTGGGAGCAGCTCCACCCCCGCAAGGACAGAACCCGCGCGGCGGCGATCAACTGGCTGATCCCCCGCCTCGAACAGGTCATGGCGGAAAACCTGGCGATCAAGGACCAGTTGCCCCTTTTCCGCCAGCTTTCCGCACACCTGCGCGGCATGGACGACTGCCTTTCCCGCCATCTGGGCGAGGAATCCCCGCTGCTCCTGCCAATCTGCCGCCGCCTCGACGAAATGATCCAGCGCGCCACCGCAGGCCAGCCCGAACCCGGCAGCGTGGGCGCCGTGGTGGCCCAGGTGAAACAGGCGGCGAGCCAGATCATCAGTGCCAGCAGCGCCATCGACAACGAGCGGGATGCCCACAAGACGCTGCGCGCCCTGCAGGACAATGCCCGTCCCCTGTGCGCCTGGTGGCTGCAGCAGAAAGCCACTGACTCGCGCGCCCTGCGCCTGAACCGAACCCTGCTGTGGCTGCCGATCGACAGCCTGCCCGAGCACAACGCCGACCACATCACCGCCCTGCGCAGCCTCCCGACGGACAAGCTGCGCAGCTATCGGGAACGCTTCGACAGGGGCCAATACCCCGATCTGCTGGTCGACGTCGAAAGCAGCCTGACCCGCGCTCCGTTCTGGTTCGACGGGCAACGCATCGCCTGGGAATGCCTGCTGGAACTGAACGCCGAAAGCGCCATGCGCGAAGTGGAAATTCACTTCGCGCTGCTCCTCCAGCGGCTGCCGGGGCTGGTCGATCTGCGCTTCCATGACGGCAGCCCGTTCGCCGACGCCGAGACCCGCAACTGGATCGGCAGCCGCGTCATGCCCCATCTCCAACCCCACGGCAACACCCGGGCAGAACCCGTCCGGGATACCCAGGCGCCGTGGGAACAAGGGCTGCAGGAAGCCCTCTCGATACTGCGCCAGGACGGCCTCAAGTCCGCGGTGCAACACCTCAAGCAGGGCCTGCAGTACGCCACCGGCGGGCGCCAGCGCTTCTTCTGGCAGTACGGCCTGGCCCGTCTCTGTCATCACGCGAAGAAATACGAGCTGGCCAAGACCCAGCTGGATGCCCTCGATCGTGAACTGCAGAAATCCGGCCTGCAGCAATGGGAACCCGATCTCTGCCTGGAAGTACTGCACCTGCTCTACAACTGCTGCGAGCTGCTGCCGCAGAGCCATGTGGTGCGCGAGCACAAGGACGAAATCCACCGAAGGCTGTGCCATCTCGACCTCGAGATGGTGCTCGACTAGCCCACCGGACATCACCGCAAAGGAGAAATGCAATGGCCAAGAAAGAAGGCTCGGTAGCCCCCAAGGAGCGCATCAACGTCACCTTCAAGCCCGCGACGGGCAATGCCCAGGAGGAAATCGAACTCCCCCTGAAGCTGCTCGTCCTGGGCGACTTCACCCAGCGTGAGGACTCGACCAAGGTCGAGGACCGCAAACCGATCGGCATCGACAAGAACAACTTCGACGAAGTCCTGGCCAAGCAGGAACTGCAGCTCACCCTCAGCGTGCCCAACCGGCTCCAGGATGGCGACGACGGCGAAGACCTGGCCCTCGGCCTGAAGGTCAACTCGATGAAGGACTTCAACCCCGCCAATCTCGTCGAGCAGGTACCGGAGCTGAAAAAGCTGATGGAACTGCGCGACGCGCTGGTCGCCCTGAAAGGCCCGCTGGGCAATGCCCCGGCCTTCCGCAAGGCCATCGAAAGCGTACTGGCCGACGACGACTCGCGGAACCGCGTACTGGGCGAGCTCGGCCTGGACGCCAAACCCACCCAGGATGCCTGACAGCCAGGAAAAGGAAGCCCAGAGAATGACTACCAGCACCGCCCGCGAACACAGCAGCACCCTCGCCGAAGGGGGAATTCTCGACCGCATCATCGCGGAAACCCGACTGACGCCGGACGACGAGGCCTATGGCATCGCCAAGCGCGGCGTTTCGGCCTTCATCGAGGAACTGCTGAAACCGCAGAACCAGCACGAACCGGTAAAGAAGGCGCTGGTCGACCGCATGATCGCGGAGATCGACGCCAAGCTCAGCCAGCAGATGGATGAAATCCTACACAACCCGCAATTCCAGGCACTGGAGTCCTCCTGGCGGGGCCTGAAACTGCTGGTGGACCGCACCGACTTCCGCGAGAACGTCAGGATCGAAATCCTCAACGTCTCCAAGCAGGACCTGCTGGAAGACTTCGAGGACTCCCCGGAGGTCGTCCAGTCGGGCCTCTACAAGCACATCTATACGGCCGAGTACGGCCAGTTCGGCGGCCAGCCGGTCGGCGCGATCATCGCCAACTACTACCTCGACCCCAGCGCGCCGGACATCAAGACCATGCAGTACGTCTCCAACGTGGCGAGCATGTCCCACGCGCCGTTCATCGCTGCCGCCGGTCCCCGGTTCTTCGGCCTGGAAAGCTTCACCGGCCTGCCCGACCTGAAGGACCTCAAGGATCATTTCGAAGGCCCGCAATTCGCCAAATGGCAAAGCTTCCGCGAACAGGAGGACTCGCGTTATGTCGGCCTGACCGTACCGCGCTTCCTGCTGCGCACCCCGTACGACCCGGAAGAAAACCCGGTGAAGACCTTCGTCTACAAGGAGAACGTGGCCAACAGTCACGAACACTACCTGTGGGGCAACACCGCCTATGCCTTCGCCAGCCGCCTGAGCGACAGCTTCGCCAAGTTCCGCTGGTGCCCGAACATCATCGGTCCGCAGAGCGGCGGCGCGGTCGAGGATCTGCCCCTGCACCACTTCGAGAGCATGGGCGAGATCGAAACCAAGATCCCGACCGAAGTGCTGGTTTCCGACCGTCGCGAGTACGAACTGGCGGAAGAAGGCTTCATCTCCCTGACCATGCGCAAGGGCAGCGACAACGCGGCGTTCTTCTCCGCCAACTCGGTGCAGAAGCCGAAGTTCTTCGGCATCAGCGAGGAAGGCCGCACCGCGGAGCTGAACTACAAGCTCGGCACCCAGCTGCCGTACCTGTTCATCATCAACCGCCTGGCGCACTACCTGAAAGTGCTGCAGCGCGAGCAGATCGGCGCCTGGAAGGAACGCACCGACCTGGAGCTGGAACTGAACAAGTGGATTCGCCAGTACGTCGCCGACCAGGAGAACCCCAGCGCCGAGGTACGCAGCCGTCGCCCGCTGCGCGCAGCACAGGTACTGGTCAGCGATGTGGAGGGAGAACCGGGCTGGTACCGGGTCACCCTGAGCGTGCGCCCGCATTTCAAGTACATGGGGGCGGACTTCACGCTGTCGCTGGTCGGCAAGCTCGATAAAGAGTGAGCCGAGGGCTGAGCGATGAGCGCATACGGCAGCCTGTTCGAGCGCCTGAGCGGCGAAGCCGGCAAACGTGCCGGCTGGAGCCGCGAGATAGCCGTGACGGCCTCGGTGGCGGCCCACCTGGCGAAGATGCTCAGCACCCGTGCGGGCAGCGTGCAGACGCTGCCCGACTACGGCCTGCCCGATCTCAACGACATGCGCCTGAGCCTGCACGACTCGCTGAGCCAGGCCCGCAGCGCCATCGAGCGCTTCATCGAAGCCTACGAACCGCGCCTCTCCCAGGTGCGCGTCGTATCGCTGCCTCGCAATCACGATCCGCTGAATCTGGCCTTCGCCATCGAAGGGATGCTGGAAATCGACGGGCTCAAGCGGCACACCCGCTTTTCCGCACGCCTGGATGGCAGCGGTCAGGTCAGGGTCCAGTAGGGAAAGCCGATGTCCTTCAACCACTACTACCAGAGCGAGCTCAGCGCCCTGCGCCAACTGGGCCGGCAGTTCGCCGAGCGCAGCCCGGCGCTGGCGCCGCTCCTTGCCCAGAGCGGGCGCGATCCGGATGTCGAGCGGCTGCTCGAAGGCTTCGCCTTCCTCACCGGGAGGCTGCGGCAGAAGCTCGACGATGAGCTGCCGGAGCTGACCCATTCGCTGATGCACCTGCTGTGGCCGAACTACATGCGGCCGCTGCCGGCATTCAGCATGCTGCAATTCGATCCATTGCCACACCCCGGCGTATTGCCGGTTCCACGCGGGACGTCCGTTGAAAGCAACCCCATCGACGGAGTGCGCTGCCGCTTCCGCACCTGCTTCCCCACCCAGGTGCTGCCGCTGGCCCTGACGGCGCTGAGCTATTCGGTGAAAGGCGACGGGGCCCTGCTCAGCGTGCGCCTGGAAATGTGCTGCGACGGCCACCTCGGCGAACTGGAAATGGATCGCCTGCGCTTCCACCTCGCTGGCGAACGCCATGTCAGCCAGACGCTCTACCTCTGCCTGCTGCGCCATCTGCATGATGTGGAAGTGGTGCCACTGGATGACCGGCAGCGTGAGCTGCGCGCAGCCAATGACCTGCCGCTGGCCGTGCGTCTGGACAGTGCGCAGGTACAACCGGTCGGCTTCGCCGAAGAAGAAGCGCTGATCCCCTATCCGCTGAACACCTTCCGTGGTTATCGCTACCTGCAGGAGTACTTCGCCTTCCAGGAGAAGTTCCAGTTCGTCGAACTGTCCGGTCTCGAACAGCTCAGGCGCATCCCGGAAGAACAACTCAAGCGGGCCCGCGGGCTGGAACTGCGTTTCGATATCCGCAAGAGCGGCATCCAGCGCCTGCGCCCGACCAAAGAGAACCTGAAGCTGCACTGCACGCCGGTCGCCAACCTGTTCAGACACGATGCGCTGCCTATCCGGCTGGACGGCAAGCAGGACGAATACCTGCTGCTCCCCGCCGAACACTCCCCGGAGCGCTGCGGGATATTCTCGGTGGAGCGCGTGACCGGCTGGCAAGCGGGAGGCCAGGGCTACCTGGACTATGTGCCCTTCGAGTCCTTCGAGCACGACCGCAGCTTCGACGTGCCCAATCCTCGTCCCCACTTCAGCGTCCGCCAGCGCAACTCCTTGCTGCACGGCGGCCTGGACACCTACCTGAGCTTCGGCAACCGCCCCGTCGAACAGATGGAGACCCTCTCGGTCGAGATCGTCTGCAGCAACCAGAACCTGCCCCAGCGCCTGAAGCTGGGCGATATCTGCCAACCCTGCGAGGGAACCCCCGGACTCCTGAGCTTCCGCAACATCACGCCAGCCACGCCGAGCTATGCCCCTCCGCTGGATCGCGACTTCCTCTGGAAGCTGATCAGCAACATGTCGCTCAACTACCTGTCGCTGGCCAATGTCGATGCGCTCCGGGTGATCCTCGAGACCTACGACTTCCCCCGCTACTACGACCAGCATGCGGCCAGAGTCAGCAAGCAGTTGCTGGGCGGTCTCAAGTCGATCCGCCACAAGGCTGTCGACCGGCTGTATCGCGGCCTGCCCCTGCGCGGCCTGCGCACCGAGCTGACGATCGATCCGGACGGCTACATCGGCGACGGCGAGATGTTCGTCTTCGCCTCGGTACTCAATGAATTCTTCGCGCTCTACGCCAGCCTCAACTCGTACCACGAGCTGCAGGTGAAGGGCGCCCAGGGAGAGGTTTACCAATGGACGCCCCGCATGGGACAGCAGCCCCTGCTCTGAGCCGCATCAGCCAGGGCATCCGCGAGTACTCGCTGTTCCAGGGCATACGGCTGGTGCTCGAGCGCCTGCGCAAGGCACATCCGCAGCTGTCCGAGGACGAGCTCCATGAGCGCCTGGAGTTCCAGGCGAACCCGAGCCTGGGCTTCCCCGGCAGCGACATCGACTGCGTACGGTTCTTCGAGGAAGACGGAGAGCTGCGCGCCTGCCTGCGTCTCAACCTGATCGGGCTGAGCGGATCCGGTTCGCCATTGCCGGCCTTCTACGGCGAGCAGGCACTTGGCGATGGCGAAGAAGGAAACCCGACCCGTCTCTTCCTCGACCTCTTCCACCACCACCTGCAACGCCTGCTGCTGCCGATCTGGCACAAGTACCGCTACCGCGTACGCTTCCAGGAAGGTGCAACGGACGCATTCTCGGAGCAGCTGTTCGCCCTGATCGGCCTGGCCGGAGCAGAAATCCGCAAGGCCGAGGAGCTCAACTGGAAACGCCTGCTGCCCTATCTCGGCCTGCTCAGCCTGCGCGCCCACTCGGCTGCGCTGATCGAGGCAGTGCTGCGCTACTACTTCAAGCACGCCGCGCTGTTCATCGAACAGTGCATCGAGCGCAGGGTGGCGATACCCGCCGAGCAGAGCAATCGTCTCGGCCTCGCCAGCAGCCGCCTGGGTGACGAACTGGTGCTGGGCGAGCAGGTGCGCGACCGCAGCGGCAAGTTCCGCATTCACATTCGCCAGCTCGACTGGCAGCGCTTCCACGACTTCCTGCCGATCGGCGCAGGCCACCAGCCGCTTCGCGCGCTGGTGCGTTTCACGCTGCGCGACCCGCTCGACTACGACCTGCACCTGGAACTGCGCCGGGACTCCATACGCGAACTGCGGATCGGCAAGGACAACCCATGCCGACTGGGCTGGACCAGTTGGCTGGGCCCCGAACATGCCGACGGCATCGTCGTCCTCGGCAGCACGACTCATTAAGGATTGATGAAGATGATCAACGTCGACCTGCAACAACTCGTCCAGGCGCTGGACGCCTTGACCCGCCGCGACCTCGAAGACGCCGCCAGCCGCTGCGCCGCCCGTGGCGGAGCCAGGGTCCTCGTCGAGGATCTGCTGCTGGCGCTGCTGGAGCGTCCTCAAGGCCTGCTGGCCCGAGCCCTGCAGGACGCCGAAGTGGAGCCGGGGGAACTGGCCGCCGTCCTGCAACCGCGCAGCGAGCAGGAGTCGGCGCGCAATCCGGTGTTCTCCCTGGAACTGGTGCAGTGGCTGCAGGACGCCCTGCTGGTCGCCAACCTCGAACTGCAGCAGAGCCATATCGACCAGGCGGCGCTGATCCTGGCCCTGCTGCGCAACCCACTGCGCCATGCGGGCAGCCGCTACCAGGAGTTGCTGGCGCGGATCGACTGCGCACGCCTGCGTGACTACGCACGCGCCCAGCAACCCGAAACCCCGTTGTCTGCGCCAACAGCGGCCGGCGAAGGCATCCTCCAGCGCTTCACCCACGACCTGACCCGGCAGGCCCGCGAGGGCCGGCTCGACCCGGTGCTCTGTCGCGATGCGGCGATCCGCCAGATGATCGACATCCTCGCGCGGCGACGGAAGAACAACCCGATCGTGGTCGGCGAGGCCGGCGTCGGCAAGACTGCCGTGGTCGAAGGCCTGGCTGCGCGCATCGCCCAGGGCGAAGTCCCGGACGCCCTCAAGGGTGTGCAACTGCTGTCGCTCGACCTCGGCCTGCTGCAGGCCGGCGCCAGCATCAAGGGCGAATTCGAGCGCCGCCTGAAGGGCGTGATCGACGAGGTCAAGGCCTCGCCCCAACCCATCGTCCTGTTCATCGACGAAGCCCACACCCTGATCGGCGCCGGCGGGCAGGCCGGCGCCTCGGACGCCGCCAACCTGCTCAAGCCGGCCCTGGCACGCGGGGAATTGCGCACCATCGGCGCGACCACCTGGAGCGAATACAAGAAGTACTTCGAGAAGGACCCGGCCCTGGCGCGGCGTTTCCAGCCCGTGCAACTGCACGAACCGACCATCGCCGAGGCGATCACCATCCTGCGCGGCCTGGCACAAGTCTACGAGCAGAGTCACGGCATCTATCTGCGGGACGACGCGGTAGTCGCCGCAGCGGAACTCTCGGCCCGCTACCTCGCCGGCCGCCAGCTTCCGGACAAGGCCGTGGACGTGCTCGACACCGCCTGCGCCCGCGTGCGCATCAGCCTCGCCGCAGCACCGGAGAGCCTGGAAAACCTGCGCAACGAACTGGCCGAAGGTGAACGTCAGCGTCAGGCCCTGCGCCGCGATGCCGAAGCCGGACTGGCGATAGACGAAGAGGCGCTGTCCGCCCTGGAGCAGCGCCTGGCCGAGGCCCGCGACAGGCAGGGCGAACTGGAAGGACTCTGGCATGAACAGCGCCGGCAGGCCGGGTATCTGCTCGAACTGCGCCAACGCCTGGCGAAGGCCCGCACTGCAAGCGACGAAGACGGGGAAGATCCGCAGGCCCTGCAAGCCGAGCTGGATACCGCCCAGGTCGCCCTGCTCCAGTCCCAGGCCAGGCAGCGTCTGGTGAGTTTCGAAGTCTGCCCGCGCCTGGTCGCCGAAGTGATCAGCCACTGGACCGGCGTGCCGCTCGCGCAACTGGCCCGCGAGCACAACGCCAGGGTCGCCAGCTTCGCCGAAGACCTGCGCCAGCGCGTGCGTGGCCAGGACCAGGCGGTCCAGGCCCTCGACCGCGCGATGCGAGCCGTGGCCGCCGGCCTGAACAAGCCGGATGCGCCTGTCGGCGTATTCCTCCTGGTGGGGCCCAGCGGGGTCGGCAAGACCGAAACCGCCCTGGCCCTGGCGGACCTGCTGTACGGCGGCGAACGCTTCCTCACCACCATCAACATGTCCGAGTTCCAGGAGAAGCACACCGTCTCCCGCCTGATCGGCGCGCCGCCAGGCTATGTCGGATATGGCGAGGGCGGCATGCTCACCGAAGCGGTACGACAGAAGCCCTACTCCGTGATCCTCCTCGACGAGGTCGAGAAGGCCGATCCGGATGTGCTCAACCTTTTCTATCAGATCTTCGACAAGGGCATCGCCAACGACGGCGAAGGACGCGAGATCGACTTCCGCAACACGCTGATACTGATGACCTCCAACCTCGCCAGCGAGCGCATCGCCACGCTCTGCACAGGCGACGCGCGCCCGGACGCCGAGGAGCTGGAGCAGGCCATTCGCCCCGCGCTCAGCCGCCACTTCAAACCGGCCCTGCTGGCGCGAATGCGGGTGGTGCCCTACTACCCGGTGGGCGGTGCGGTCCTGCGCGAACTGATCGAACTCAAGCTGCAGCGTCTCGGCCAGCGCCTGGCCTGTCGCCAACTGGACTTCAGCCACTGCCAGGGGCTGGTCGATCATCTGGCCGAACGCTGCACGCAAGGTGAAAGCGGCGCCCGGCTCATCGACCACCTGCTCGACAACCACCTGCTGCCGCTGATCACCGACCACCTGCTGGACGCCATGGCCAGAGGGGAGACCCTGAGTCGAGCACATGCCAGTCTCGACGCCGATGGCGGCATCGTCTGCGAGGTCGCCTGAATTGAGCTCGATGCTGTCCCAGATCCCCCAGCCCCTGCGCTATGCCGAAGCGCTGCTGCACCGCTATGCCGGGTTGGCGGGGGTGTCCGATCCGCATGCCTTGCTGGAGAAGTTCGTCGAAGCGATCGCCGAGCTCAGCGGTTGCGAGCTCGTCCAGCTCTATCTGCTCGACGCGACCCATACCTGCCTGCATCGGAGCGCGGAGAGCCATCTGGGACACATGCAACTGGCTGCAGATACCGCCCTGCCGGCCGATTACCGGGACGCCCAGCTCCTGCAGTTCGCGCTGTGCCAGAACCGCATCATCAGCCTCGACGAGCTCAACCCCAGCCTGCATGAAACCGGCTTCCTGCCGGCCACGGAAACACCCTGGCGGAGCCTGCTCTGCATACCGCTCCCGGGGCCGCGAAAAACACCGCAGGGCGTCCTGCTCTGCGCCAGCCGGCAACCGCGGGACCTACGGAGGCTGGCCGACAGCCTCGGACAGCTCGGAGCATTCGTTCTCGGCCAGCTGCACCTGCTGCGCAGACTGCAGGCGCCACAGCAGGACAGCCCCGCGCCCGCTCCAGTAGCGCGCCCCGGCGGCTATGGCCTGATCGGCGACAGCCCGGCCATGCGCCGCACCTGCCAGTTGATCGGCAAGGTCCTGCACGCCCCTTGCACCGTCCTCATCACCGGCGAAACCGGCACCGGCAAGGAGCTGGTGGCACGCGCGGTCCATGAGTGCGGCTCCCGGCGGAACCGGCCGTTCATCGTGCAGAACTGCGCGGCGCTTCCCGAGAACCTGCTGGAAAGCGAGCTGTTCGGCTACCGCAAGGGCGCCTTCACCGGAGCCGACCGCGACCGGCAGGGACTGCTCGACGCAGCCGACGGCGGCACCCTTTTCCTCGATGAGGTAGGCGACATGCCGCTTGCCCTCCAGGCCAAGCTGCTGCGCGTTCTCCAGGATGGCGAAGTGCGGCCGCTGGGCTCCAGCAAGACGCACCGGGTCGACGTGCGAGTCATCGCCGCGACCCACCGCGACCTGTCCGCACTGGTCAGCGACGATCGCTTCCGCGAAGACCTCTACTACCGCCTGATGCAGTTCCCCATCGAGCTGCCCCCCTTGCGCCAGCGCGGCGAAGACATCGCACAGCTCGCCCGGCACTTCGCGGAAAAGGCCTGCGCCTTCTTCCAGCGCCCACCCTGCCAATGGTCCGGGCCGACGCTCGCCCGCCTGTCGAGCCACGCCTTCCCGGGCAACGTGCGCGAACTCAAGGGGCTGGTCGAACGGGCGGTACTGCTCTGCGAAGGGAACATCCTGCTGCCGGAACACTTCCCCTTCGACGAGCAGAAAGCTGGCAACGACCGCCCCCAGAGCCTGCGCGAGCGGCTGGAACAGATGGAGCGCAAGTTGCTGATCGAATGCCTGCAAAGGAATGGCAGCAACCAGGCAAACGCAGCCCAGGAATTGGGACTGCCCCGCCGCACCCTGCAGTACCGCATGAGCCGGCTGAAGATCAGCCTCGGCAAGCACTGAAGAGCGAGAAACAAGGATGTTCAACCCCGCCAACCAGGCCCATTTCACCCTGACCATCGACGGCCTGGCGCATGACCTGCAGGTCCTCGAATTCCATGGCCGGGAAGCGATCAGCCAGCCCTACCGTTTCGACCTCGAACTGGTCAGCGAGCGCCCCGATCTGGATCTGGAAAGCCTGCTGCACAAGTCGGCATTCCTGTACATGTCGCCGTCGGGCACAGGCATCCACGGGCAGATTCACCAGATCGGCCAGGGCGATTCCAGCCGGCGCCTGACCCGCTACCGTCTGACCCTGGTGCCGCGCCTGGCCTATCTCGCTCATCGCATCAACCAGCGCATCTTCCAGCAACTGACGGTGCCGCAGATCGTCGCCCGGGTGCTGGAGGAGCACGGCATCCTCGCCGACGCCTACCGTCTCCAGCTCGGCTCGGCCTATCCCGAACGCGAATACTGCACCCAGTACGACGAGTCCGACCTGCACTTCATCCAGCGCCTGTGCGAGGAAGAAGGCATCCACTACCACTTCCGGCACAGCGCCAGCGGCCATGTACTGGTGTTCGGCGACGACCAGACGGTGTTCCCCAAACTGGCGCCGGTGACTTACCAGCAGGACAGCGGACTGGTCGCCGACACCCCGGTGATCAAGCGCCTCGGCCAGCGTCTGGAAACCCGCAGCAGCCGCGTCAGCCGCCGCGACTACGACTTCGAGCAACCGCGCCTGCGCCTGCAAGGCCAGGCCCGCAGCGAGGCACTGCCGGACCTGGAGGACTACGATTATCCCGGCCGCTTCACCAGCGGCGAGCGCGGCAAACACCTGGCCCGCCGCGCCCTGGAGCGTCACCGCAGCGACTATCGCCTGCTCGACGGGCAGAGCGACCAGCCATTGCTGGTCAGCGGGCATTTCCTGCCGCTGCAGCAACATCCCCGCCCGGAGTGGAACGATCTCTGGCTGCTCACGGAAGTCATCCACGAAGGCAAGCAGCCGCAGGTGCTGGAAGAAGGCACGACATTCCCCTCGCCCAGTGCGGGAGCTGACAACAACTTCACCCAGGGCTACCGCAACCGCTTCCTTGCTACCCCCTGGGACGCCATCTTCCGCCCCCCGCTGGCCCATCCCAAGCCGCGCATCCTCGGCAGCCAGAGCGCCGTGGTCACCGGACCCGCCGGCGAGGAAATCCACTGCGACGAGTATGGCCGGATCAAGGTGCAGTTCCACTGGGATCGCGAAGGCCAGGGCGACGAGCGGACCAGTTGCTGGCTGCGCGTGTCGTCGAGTTGGGCCGGCGACCGCTACGGCGCCATCGCCATCCCGCGGGTCGGCATGGAGGTGTTGGTCAGCTTCCTCGAAGGCGACCCCGACCAGCCACTGGTCAGCGGCTGCCTGTACCACAAGGTCAACGCCGTGCCCTACGAGCTGCCGGCCAAGCCTCAGGAGGGCTACCCGGAATGAAGCGCCTCGCGATTTTCCTGTTTGCTTTAGTTCTAGCTGGCTGCGCCATTGGCCAGGGCAAACCCAGACTGCCCTACAACACCTGGTACGTAGGCATCGCCGCACCACGCTTCATGGAAGTCTGGGTGGAAAGCGTCGATGTAATAGACCGTCGCGGTCTGGCTTTCGAGCGCGTACATGGCGGGGTTGTCGGCTATACCAGCAATCCAGTGGGCTGGCACAAGGGGGGAGGCGCCATGAAACCGGTCTCCGGTGTCGACCTGCCGGAAATCATCTTCGTCCGCTGGCAATCCCTGGTGGAGCCCCAGACCTACAACGTACGCATCGATATCCCGCAGTGGGTGCGCGACGAGATGCTCAAACCCCAACGGGCATTCTGCCCATGGGATGGCCACTGGATCGACAACCAATATCGATACGACATCTCCGTCGGCATGGCTCCCGGCGGCATCGCCAAGGCCTGGGTGGGCGGCCCTTGCCTGCCAGCCAAGGAAATCGGCCGATTCCAGGGCAAAGTCGATCCACGCGGGCCGTACGAAGGATTATCGGATGGCAAGTACTACCGGCCGCCGACCGACGCATCCAAAGCCTATATCGAACAACACGGCATCCCCTATGGCTCGTGGTGACACCTTTGCCTGCAGCCTCACCAGCCCCTGATCCCAATATTCCAACCAAGGAGAACACCCGATGCCCCGCCATCGCTGGTACATCGCCCTTCCAATCCTCGCTGCCCTGCTCGGACTTTGCGGGTGCAGCGGCAACTACAAGTTCGACGACAACGAATATCGGCCGCTGGGCGATCCGCAAGTGATCAATCGCGGCAACTGATTGCAAGCAAGGAGGCAATACGACCATGGAGCTGGTTTTCGAAATGGTGAGCGCCCAACAGTTCGTGCCCGGGCTGCTGACCAGCAAGAGCTTTCGCCAGGCCGGCGGATTGATCGGCCGGGCCGAGGAGTGCGACTGGGCGATTCCGGACGGCAAGCGCCACCTGTCCAACCACCACGCGCGGGTGAGCTACCGCGATGGCGCGTTCTATCTCACCGATATCAGCAGCAATGGCATCCACCTCAAGGACAGCGGCGCCCGTCTGCCCAGGGGCGAGCCGCAACGCATCGAGCATGGCAGCGTCTACTGCCTGGGGGACTTCGAGATCCGCGCGCGACTGGTGCAGGATCCGGAGCTGTTCGATGGCCAGATCGGCCGGCCGCTGGAAGCCGGCAGCATCATTCCGGACGACGCCTTCCTCGACCTCGATCCATTGATCGCGCTGGACCAGGAAGAGCCGGTCCATGGGCAAGACGACGATCTCGCCATGTTCGGCGATGCCGCCGCCATGCAGCCTCGGGCGGACTATGCACGCATCGACATGGAGAGCCTGCCCCTTCCCGAACTGGTGCCCGCCCCCATCGAAACGGCACCGGCACCAGCCGCGGAAGCCGATCCAGACAAGTTCTGGAAGCGTTTCGGCGAGGCCCTCGGCATCGATATCTGCCATCTCGACCAAGACAGCCGCGAGGATTTGGCAGTACAGACCGCTCGCCTGCTCTGGCAGAGCATCGCCGGCCTGCAGCAGAGCCTGCGCACCCGCAGCGAACTGAAGAACGAGCTGCGCCTGGCCCTGACCACTGTGCAGAGCGCCGGCAACAATCCGCTCAAACAGGCCATCGACAATCGCGAGGCCATGGCAGCTCTTCTGCTCGCTGGCCGGCCGGGCCAGTTACCCGCCGAACAGGCCATCGCCCGTGCATTCCGCGACCTGCAGGCGCATCAGGTGGCGATGCTCAGCGCCAGCCGCGCCGCGTTGCGTGCCACGCTCGAGCACTTCGCACCGGAGAGCCTGGCCCTGCGTTTCGAGCGCGACGGCCACAGGTCACTGCTGCCGGGCTCCGGGGGGCTGTGGCGGGCCTTCTCCCGCTACCACCGCAGCCTGCAACAGGACGATGACTGGAGCGAGCGCCTGCTCGCCCGCGACTTCGCCCGAACCTATGAAGAACAGGTGCGCCTGATCGCCACCCTGGATACCGAGAACCAAGGATGATTCCCATGAACCGCTCCAAGACGCTGGCCATGCTGGCCGTCCTGGTCACGCTGGCCGGCTGCTCCGCGCTGTCGCCCTACTCCAGCCTGACCAAGCTCGACCTGACGCTGAGCGCCAGCGACCAGCTCAATCCCGACCTCAACGGGCGCCCCTCGCCGATCGTCCTGCGCCTGCTGGAACTGCAGCATCCGGTGGCCTTCGAGAACGCCGACTTCTTCAGCCTCTACGAGCGACCCAAGGAGTCGCTCGCCCCGGATCTGGTCGCCAGCGAAGAAATCGAACTGCGCCCAGGCGAAACCCGGGAGTTCAGGCTCAGCGTGCAGAAAGGCAGCCGCTATGTCGGCCTTCTCGCGGCCTATCGCGACCTGCCGGAAACCCGCTGGCGCTATGTACTGCAGGTGTCGCCCGGGCAACGCACCCAGGCCATGCTGCGCCTCGACCGGGACGGCATCCACGATGCCGCCGAACAGACTGCCGGGGCGGGTGAGCGATGAGCACGAGTAAGGTCATCTGGCAGGAAGGCATGCTGCTGCGGCCCCAGCATCTCCAGCAGAACGATCGCTACTACGACAACCAGCTGAAGACGCGCACCCGCCTGCTGGGCGGCCACCGCTGGGGCTTCTTCAACCTGGAAATCGACCGGCAATATCTCAACATGGGCAAGCTGGTGGTCAGCCGTGCCTCCGGCATCCTCCCGGATGGCAGCCTGTTCGACCTGGCCCTGCAGGGCGAGATGCTGGCCGTGGACGTCCCGCCGAACACCAGTAATACGCCGGTTCACCTGGCGCTGCCGCTGGTCACCGGCGACCACATCGAAGCACGCCGCGCCGAGCAGCAGGATGTGCTCGCGCGCTACACCGCACACGCCGAGGAAATAGCCGACTCAAACGCCGGCGAGGGTTCCAGTTGCCAGGTGAGCTGCGCGCGCCCCAACTTCCGCCTGCTGCTTGGCGAGCAACAGAACGACCACGCCTACGTGAAACTCAAGCTGTGCGATGTGCTGGATACTTCGCCGGACGGCGTCATCAGCCTCGATCCGGAATTCATCCCGAGCTTCGTCCACTTCCATGCCTCCGGCTACCTGCTGTCCTGCCTCAAGGAAGTGGTCAGCATGCTCGCCCATCGCGGCGACACCCTGGCCGAACGCATCCGCTCCACCGGCAAGGTAGGCGGCGCCGAGGTCGGCGACTTCATGATGCTGCAGCTGATCAACCGCACCGAACTGGTACTGCGGCATTACCTTGGTCTGGAGCAGGTCCATCCGGAAGAAATCTACCGCACCCTGCTGGCCATGCTCGGCGACCTCGCGACCTTCGCCAGCGACAGCAAGCGCCCGCGCCTGGACAGCCGTTACCAGCACGGCGACCAGGGCGCCAGCTTCCGCAAGCTGATGGATGCGATTCGCCAGGTGCTGTCGATGGTGCTGGAGCAGCACGCCATCGAGCTGCCGCTGCAGCAGCGCCAGTACGGAATCCAGGTCTCCACCCTGCACGATCACAAGCTGCTCGGCTCCGCCGCCTTCGTCCTCGCCGCCAGCGCCCAGTGCGATACCGAGGAGCTGCGCCAGCGCCTGCCGTCCCAGCTCAAGGTCGGCCCGGTGGAGCGCATTCGCCAGCTGGTCAACCTGCACCTCCCGGGTATCCGGGTCAAACCCCTGCCGGTGGCGCCGCGGCAGATTCCCTTCCATGCCAACAAGGCCTATTTCACCCTCGAACTCTCGGCGGAGGAACTGGCGCAACTGGAACGCTCCGGTGGCTTCGCCTTCCACGTTTCCGGCGAGTTCAGCGGGCTTGAACTGAAATTCTGGGCAATCAGGGACTGAACGAAATGACCAGGGAAATGGATTACCAGCAGGACGACCGGACCGTCCTGCTCGACCGCCGGGGCGAGGCGCCGGCATACAGCCAACTGACCGACTTCAGCGAGTCGCCGCGCTTCGAACAGCTGGAAGAACGGATGATCTACTCGGCCCGCCTGCGTCCGGCGGAGGCCTTCAACATCAGCCTGAATCCCCTGGTGGCGGCGGCCTCCGGACTGCTCTCGGAAGTGGTCCGGCTCAAGCACAGCCATACCGAGGAAGACCTTCCCAGCCTCAAGGAACGCCTGTCGGGCCACCTCAAGCAGTTCGAGCTGCAGGCCCTGCACGAGGGTGTCGAGGGCAACCAGGTGATGGCCGCCCGCTACGCCCTGTGCACCGTGGCCGACGAGGCCGTGGTGACCACTCCCTGGGGCAATGAAAGCCAGTGGTCGCAGATGAGCCTGCTGAGCACCTTCCACAACGAGACCTTCGGTGGCGCGAAGTTCTTCCAGTTGCTGGAGCGCCTGTCACGCAACCCGGTGAAGCACCTGGCGATGCTGGAGCTGATGTACCTCTGCCTGTCCCTCGGCTTCGAAGGCAAGTACCGCGTGATGCCGCGCGGGATGCTCGAACTGGAGGCGATCCGCGACAGCCTGTACCGGCAGATCCGCCAGCTGCGCGGCGACGTGCCGCGCGAACTGTCGCCGCACTGGCAGGGCCTCGACGCCCGGCGCGGCGGCCTGGTGCGCATCGTGCCCTGGTGGCTGGTGCTGCTGTTCACCCTGGTCAGCCTGGCGGCGATGTACTCCTGCTTCGCCTGGGTACTCGGGGAGCAACGGGAGAACGTCCTGCAGCCGTACCAGCGACCGGGCATGGAGTCGGTCGTACCCAAGCCGTGAAAACAGGGATGTGGATGATGAAAGAGTTCTTCAAGAAACTGGCGGCCTTCCTGCGCCGGACCTGGGTGTGGACCCTTCTGCTGGTCCTGCTCCTCGCCCTGCTGGTGTGGTTCGCCGGGCCGCTGCTGGCGGTCGCCGACTACAAGTTCTGGGAAAGCGCCGCCTCGCGCCTGCTGACCATCAGCGTGCTGTTCCTGGCGTGGGGCCTGTTCATGGTCTTCGCCAGTTGGCGCGCCAACCGGCGCAGGAAACGCGAAGCGGAAAATGAAGGCGGCGAGGAACGTCTGCGCCGCTCGGAACAGATCGAGGAAGAGCAGCAGGAACTGCGCGCACGCTTCAAGGAGGCCCTGCATACCCTGCGTCGCTCCAGCCTCTACCGTGGCCGCAGCGAGCGCTGGCGCAACGACTTGCCCTGGTATCTCCTGTTGGGTCCGCAGGGCAGCGGCAAGACCAGCCTGCTGGACTTCTCCGGCCTGGAATTCCCGCTCAACCGGATCGAGCGCAAGCTGACCCGGGACACCAGTGGCACCAGCCATTGCGACTGGTACTTCGCCGAGCATGGCGTGCTGATCGACACCGCCGGCCGCTACCTGACCCACGCCAACCCCGAGATCGACGGCACCGCCTGGCAGACCCTGCTCGACCTGCTGCGCAAACGGAAACGGGCCCGTCCCCTCAATGGCGTGCTGGTCAACATCCCCATCGAGCAGTTGCGCGACAGCAGCGAGTCGGAGCTGGACACCCTAGCCCGCCAGGTTCGCGCCCGCCTGCAGGAGGTCCAGCAGAAGCTGCACACCGACCTGCCGGTCTACCTACTGCTGAGCAAGGCCGACAGGCTGCTCGGCTTCGACGAATTCTTCGATCAGCTGTCGCGCGAGGAAAGCGACCAGGTACTCGGCGTCAGCTTCCGCAAGGAGCAGAACGGCACCGATGTCTCCGTGCTGCGCCAGGAGTTCGAGGAGTTGCTGCGGCGCCTGAACAGCCAGGTGATCACGCGCATGCACCAGGAGCGCGACACCCAGCGTCGCGGCCGAATCCTCGACTTCCCGCACCAGCTCGGCCGGATCGGCGAGCGCCTGTGCCTGTTCGTCGACCTGGCGTTCACCGGCAACCGCTACCAGCGCGCCAGCCAGTTGCGCGGTTTCTACCTGACCAGCGCGCCGCACCTGGCCGAGCGGCTGGACCAGGATACCGCCGAGATCGGCCACAACCTCGGCCTCTCCAGCACCGCCCTGCCCACGCTGCGCCAGGGGCGTACGCGCTTCATCCATCACGTGCTCAGCCGGGTGATCTTTCCCGAAGCGGAACTGGCCGGCCTGGACAAGCACGAAACCAGGCGCATCCACTGGGGGCAACGCGCGGTCTACGCAGGCGCCCTGGCGATACTGGTCCTGTTCGGCGCGCTCTGGGCGACCAGCTTCTCCGCCAACCATGATCGCCTGGAACAGCTGCGCGACCTGGCACAGCAACTGACTCGGCAGCACGCCGCACTCGGCACCCAGGACGACGCCATGGCAGCGCTGGAACCGCTCGCCAGCAGCCATGCCGCCACCCGGGTATTCCCCGCCGACGGCGACGTCGCGCTACGGGAACGCGGCGGCCTGTACCAGGGCGAACGAAGCACTCCGGTGCTCGAAGCCAGTTATCGCCACGAACTGGAAAGCCTGCTCCTGCCACGTGTCGCACGAACCCTGGAGAACCAGATCCGCAGCAACCTGGGTAATCGCGAACGCCTGCTCGGCAGCCTGCGCGCCTATCTCATGCTCGGCCTGCCGGAGCATCGCGACCCGGGCTTCCTCAAGGACTGGCTCGCCACCGACTGGTCATTGCGCTATGCCGGCAACGCCAGGGTGCAGAACGACCTGAATGGCCACTTCGCGCGCCTGCTCGAACAGCCTTTCGTCTACCCGCCGAACGACACGCTGGTGAGCCAGGCACGCCAGGCGCTGCGCAGCGAATCGCTGGCCAGCGTGGTCTACCGACTGATGCGCGAACAGGCGAAAAGCCTGCCGGAATATCGCCTGAGCCAGCACCTCGGGCCGCAAGGGTCGCTGCTCGGCGGCACCGACTACAGCATTCCCGGGCTGTACACCCTGCGCGGTTACCAGCAGTACTTCGTCACCCAAGGGGCCGGGCTGGTCCGCGAGATACTGCGCGACAACTGGGTTCTCGGCGAAGGCAGCGAACTCAGCGGGATGGATCTGCAGCGCCTGATGGTGGAACTGGAGCAGCTGTACTTCCGCGACTACTCCAGCTACTGGAGCGACGCCGTCGGCCAGGTTGCCCTGCAGCCATTCAGCGAGATCGCCCAGGGTGCCGACCAGCTTGCCGGTCTCACGGCCGCCAATTCTCCGCTGCTGCAATTGCTCGTCGAAGTCCGCGACAACACCCGCATTCCGGGCATTGCCGAGAATGCCGGTGACGTGGCTGAAGCCACCGCCCAGGCCGACGGCAAGCTCGGCAAACTGGGCAAGGTCGCCGCGGCGGCAGCGAAACAGGCACAGGACGCGCTGGCGAAAAGTCTGCCGGACACCGCCCGGATGGCCTTGCAACGACGCTTCGATCCCCTGCATCGGTTGCTCGACGAAAACGCCGGCCCCTCCGCCGACCTGACGCCCGCCCTGCAGGCGCTCAACGACCTGCAACTGCAACTCGCCGGCCTGGCCCGCGCCAGCCTGCCCGACCAGGCAGCCTTCGACCTGGCCAGGGCGCGCATGGGCGGCCAGCGCGATGCGCTGAACAACCTGCGCATCGCCGCCGCACGCCTGCCGCAACCGGTCAGCGGATGGTTCAACCTGCTGGCCGAAGACTCCTGGCGACTGGTGCTCGCAGACGCCTACCGCTACCTCAACCAGCGCTACCAGGGCGAGCTCTACAGCGTCTACTTCAAGGCGATCAACAAGCGCTACCCGTTCAACGCGCATAGCGAGAGCGACGTGGCCATCGCCGACTTCCGCGAGTTCTTCAAGCCCCAGGGCGCCGTCGAGCAGTTCTTCGACAGCTACCTGCGCCCGTTCGTCAGCAACGACGCCGGCAACTATCGCCTGCGCAGCATCGACGGCCACAGCCTGCCGGTGTCGCGCACGATCCTCGAACAGATGGGCAGGGCGCAGGTCATTCGGCGCAGCTTCTTCGCCGACAATCCGGCCGAACCGCAGGTGCAATTCAAGCTGGAGCCTTACTCCATCGACTCCAGCCTGGGCCGCGCCGACTTCCGCCTTGGCAACCAGCAACTGGAATACCGCCACGGCCCCATCGTGCCGGCCGCCTTCAAGTGGCCGACCGATGCCGACGACGGGAAAACCAGCCTGACCCTGGAGGAGCTGGGCGGACGCAAGGTCGTCATCGAGAAGAACACCGGCCCCTGGTCGCTGTTCCGCCTGTTCGACCTGATGCAGACGGAATACCACAGCGGCCGTGACGTGCTGATGCTCAAGGCCGAGATCGGCGGACTGCGCGCCAACTACCTGCTGCTCGGCCAGCGCTCGCCGAATCCGTTCGACATGGGCGGACTGCGCGACTTCCGCCTGCCGGTGTCGCTCTGATGCTGGCCGGCAAGCGTTGGCGCAGCGCCGCGCGCACCGACCCGGGCAAGGTCCGCTCGCGCAACGAGGACGCCTTTCTCGACTGCCCGGAGCATGGCCTCTGGGCGGTCGCCGACGGCATGGGAGGGCACCGCCATGGCGATCTGGCCAGCCGGCTGATCGTCGAAAGCCTGGCCGAACTGCCAGTCATGGGCGACCTCGACGAGCGGGTACGCCGCTTGCGCCAATGCCTGCACTGGCTCAACCGGCGGCTTGGCGAAGAACTGACGGTGATCTCCGGGCAGACCGAGCAGACCGTCGGCAGCACGGTGGTCGCCCTGCTGCGCGACGGCAATCGCGCGGCCTGCGTCTGGGCCGGCGACAGCCGCTGCTATCTCTGGCGCAACCAGCGGCTGTACCAGCTTTCCCGCGACCACTCCTTGCTTCAGCGTCTGCTCGATGAGGGGGAGGTGAGCCCCGAACAGGCTCGCCGCCATCCCTCCGCCCACGCGCTGACCCGCGCCGTGGGCGCCAGCGCGCAACTGAATCTGGAAGTGCTCGAACTGGAAGTCCGCCCCGGCGATGCCTTCCTGCTTTGCAGCGACGGCCTCTACCAGAACCTCGACCAACGGACCCTGGATCACGCCCTCAGCCTCGCCTCGCCGCGTGCCGCCCTCGAACGCCTGTTCGACAGTGCCCTGCGCGGCGCCGCACGGGACAATCTGACAGGGATCGTGATCCGCCAATGAGCGAAATGGACGTAGCCGACAATCCGACCTGCTTCGAGATTCCTGGGGAGCATGGAGCACTGCCGGCGCCACCTCTCCCGCCAGGTGAGCTGCCCGAAGTATTGAACGGTCGCTACCGGATCGAGCGGTTGCTCGGCGTGGGCGGCATGGGCGCCGTGTATCGCGCGCGCGATCTGCTACGCGAGCAGTTCGGCGAACCCGATCCCTACGTGGCGGTAAAAGTCATCAGCGAAACCTTCGCCGAATACCCCGACGCCAGCACCCTGCTCTACAGCGAATTCGCCCTCACCATGCGCCTGCACCATCCGCATGTGGTGCGCCTGTATGACTTCGCCGTGGATCTGCAGTGCCGTCGCGCCTTCATCACACAGGAACTGATGCGCGGCCTCACCCTCGACCGGCTCCTGTGCGAACGCCCACAGGGCCTCGTCTGGAACGAACTGCGAGAAATCGCCCTGCCCTTGCTCGACGCCCTGGCCTATTCGCATGAAAGGGGCGTCCTGCATGGAGACCTGAAACCCAGCAACGTAATGCTCGCCGAGGACGGCCTGCGGCTGTTCGACTATGGCCTGGGACAATCGCGGGACGGAGTGCTGCCCGGACTGCCGCGACTATGCCGCGAACACATCGCTGCCTGGACACCCCGCTACGCGGCCCCCGAACTGCTCGACGGCGCACCTCTCTCCACGGCCACCGACATCTTTTCGGTCGCCTGCGTGCTCTACGAACTGGCTTGCGGAAAACACCCTTTCCCCAAAGATACGCAAACCGTACAAGTGGACCGGCAACCGCCTGCCCCTGCATCGCTGCCAACACACTGCTGGCGCGCCTTGCGCACTGCCCTGTCGCAGAGCGCAGAGGATCGCAGGATCAGCGCTCGAGAGCTGCATGAGGCATTCAATACGGCAGTACCCGGCAATCGCAGGCGCTGGATCGATTGGCGCGCCAGGTGACACTCGCCGTACCGGCTCCTGCCGGCCATACCTCCGGAGTTCGCCAGCACAAACGAAAAAGCCGGCATCGAGCCGGCTTCTTCATCCCTGACAAACGCTACTTGAGCGGCCGCCAGGTGAACGGATAGCTGTACGGCACGCCTTCGTTGGCCTTGATGCCGGCGATGATGGTCAGGACCAGGGCGACGATGGTGACCAGCCCCAGCAGCAGGAAGCCGATGATCACCAGCATCAGTACGCAACTGATCAGCATGGCCAGGGTGACGGTGATCTGGAAGTTCACCGCTTCCTTGCCCTGCTGGTCGATGTACGGATCGGATTCTCGCCGGATCTGCCAGACGATCAGCGGCCCGAGCAGGTTGCCGAAGGGGAACACCAGGCCGAAGAACGCCGCGTAATGGCAGAACATCGCCCACTGCCGGGCTTCGCGGCTGGGTTGCGTCTGCGGGACTTGCGCTTCATCGATCATCGTTCACTCCTTGAAAAGGGCAATCCGTGCTCAGTCGGCCAGTGCCGCACGCTGCAGCTCGAAGAGCTCGCGCAGGCCCTGCTGAGCCAGTTCCAGCATGGCATTCAGCTCGGTCGGCTGGAAGGGGGTGCCTTCGGCGGTGCCCTGCACCTCGATGAAGCCGCCGGCATCGGTCATCACCACGTTCAGGTCGGTTTCCGCGGCCGAGTCCTCGATGTAGTCGAGGTCCAGCACCGGCACGCCGTTGTAGATGCCGACGGAAACCGCGGCGACCATCTGCTTGAGCGGCTCGCCCTTCAGCGCGCCACGCTTCTTCAGCACGGCCAGGGCGTCGATCAGCGCCACGGTGGCGCCGGTGATCGAGGCGGTGCGGGTGCCGCCGTCGGCCTGGATGACATCGCAATCGATGTACAGGGTGTTCTCGCCGAGCTTGGTCAGGTCCAGCGCCGCGCGCAGCGAGCGGCCGATCAGGCGTTGGATTTCCAAGGTGCGGCCACCCTGCTTGCCGCGGCTGGCCTCGCGCTGGTTACGTTCGCCGGTGGAGCGCGGCAGCATGCCGTATTCGGCGGTCAGCCAACCCTGGCCCTGGCCCTTGAGGAAGCGCGGCACGCCGGCTTCGGCACTGACGGTACAGATCACCTTGGTATCGCCGAATTCGACCAGCACCGAGCCTTCGGCGTGCTTGGTGTAATGGCGGGTGATACGGATCGGGCGCAGCTGGTCGGCGGCACGGCCACTGGGACGGTTCATCGGGGACACCTGTAAGACTGACGAGGCTGGAGTTGGCCGCCATTATAGAGGCCCCCGGCGGCACACAACCACCGCCAACGTGCGGCTGGGCGTTTCGCTGGGGTACAATCGCCGGTTCTCGACGGGCTATGCTTCCCGTTTTTCCAGATTATTCAGCGAGGTAGCTCCATGGTGCACAGCATGACCGCATTCGCCCGGGTGGAACGGGCCGGTACCAATGGCACCCTGAGCTGGGAACTGCGCTCGGTCAATCACCGCTATCTGGAACCGAACCTGCGTCTGCCGGAAGCCTTCCGCGACCTGGAAGGCAGCGTGCGCGAAGCGCTGCGCCAGGGCCTGTCGCGCGGCAAGGTGGAATGCACCCTGCGCTTCATCGAGGACAACGCCGGCAAACCGCTGCAGGTCGACCGTGAACGCGCCGCGCAACTGGTCGCCGCCGCCGAGAGCGTGGCCGCTCTGATCAGGCAGCCCGCGCCGCTCGACCCGCTCGCCGTGCTGGCCTGGCCGGGCGTGCTGGTGGCCGATGCCGCCGATCCGCAGGCGCTGAATGCGCAGGCACTGGCCGCCTTCAACCAGGCACTGGACGAACTGAAGGCCGGCCGCGCCCGCGAAGGCGCCGAACTGGCGAAGATCATCGACGAGCGCCTGGCCGCGATCCTCGATGAAGTGACCAACCTGCGCACGCTGGTCCCGGAAATGCTCGGCAACCAGCGGCAGAAGATTCTCGACCGTTTCGCCGAAATGAAGGCGGAACTCGACCCGCAGCGTCTGGAGCAGGAAATGGTCCTGCTGGCGCAGAAGAGCGACGTGGCCGAAGAACTCGACCGCCTGACCACCCACGTGACCGAAGTGCGCCGCGTGCTCAAGGCCGGTGGCGCTGCCGGCCGACGCCTGGACTTCCTCATGCAGGAGCTCAACCGCGAGGCCAATACCCTCGGCTCCAAGGCCTTCGACCCGCGCTCCACTCAGGCGGCGGTCAACCTCAAGGTCCTGATCGAGCAGATGCGCGAACAGGTCCAGAACATCGAATAAAACCGGCAGCTCCGGCTGCTAGGCTTTCCAGAAACCTACCGTAATACTCAGGAACCCCGTTATGCCCGGCACCCTGTACATCGTTTCCGCCCCCTCCGGTGCCGGCAAGACCAGTCTGGTCAAGGCCCTGCTCGACAGCATGCCCAGCGTGCGCGTATCCGTCTCGCACACCACCCGCGGCATGCGCCCGGGCGAGGTGGACGGGGTCAACTACCACTTCGTCGGCCGCGACACCTTCAAGTCCATGCTCGAGCGCGACGAATTCCTCGAACACGCCGAGGTTTTCGACAACCTCTACGGCACTTCTCAGCGCTGGGTGGAAAAGACCCTCGCCGAAGGTCTCGACCTGATCCTCGAGATCGACTGGCAGGGTGCCCTGCAGGTGCGCAGGCTGATGCCGCAGGCGCAGTCGATCTTCATCCTGCCGCCCACCCAGCAGGCCCTGCGCCAGCGCCTGACCAACCGCGGCCAGGACAGCGACGAGGTGATCGAGCGGCGCATGCGCGAGGCGGTCAGCGAGATGAGCCATTACGTCGAGTACGATCACCTGGTGATCAACGACGATTTCGCCCATGCCCTAGAAGACCTCAAGGCGATCTTCCGCGCCCGCCAGCTACGCCAGGATGCCCAGCAGAAGCGTCACGCCGAGCTGCTCAGTCGTCTGCTAGCCTGAAATCGGCACTTCCATAAATATTGGCGATTTTTTAGACTATCCAGTCCGCCCGGTAATTTCCGGGCTTCATCATCGTTACGAGGAACACCATGGCCCGCGTCACCGTCGAAGACTGCCTGGACAACGTCGACAACCGTTTCGAACTGGTCATGCTCGCCACCAAGCGCGCACGCCAGCTGGCCACCGGCGGCAAGGAGCCGAAGGTAGCCTGGGAAAACGACAAGCCCACCGTAGTCGCCCTGCGTGAAATCGCCTCCGGCCTGGTCGACTATGAAGTGATTGCGCAAGAGGACGTGGTTGAAGATGAGCCGCTGTTCGCCGCATTCGAAGACGAGGCCAACAACGAGGCCCTGTAAGTTCATGCCGGGCCGACGCCCAGGGGCGCCGTATTCAGATGTTCGGCAGGAGGTGATTGCTTGCCGAACATAGATGCTTTCGCCGACCGTCTGTCGAGTTATCTCAGCGTGGACCAGGTCAATCTGGTCCGCCGCGCCTACTACTACGCCGAGCAAGCCCACGATGGCCAGCGCCGCCGCAGCGGCGAGGCCTACGTCACCCATCCGCTCGCCGTCGCCAACATCCTCGCCGACATGCACATGGACCATCAGAGCCTGATGGCCGCGATGCTGCATGACGTGATCGAGGACACCGGCATCGCCAAGGAAGCGCTCACCGGGCAGTTCGGCGAAACCGTCGCCGAGCTGGTCGACGGGGTCAGCAAGCTGACCCAGATGCACTTCGAGTCGAAGGCCGAGGCGCAGGCGGAGAATTTCCAGAAGATGGCCATGGCCATGGCTCGCGACATCCGCGTGATCCTGGTCAAGCTGGCCGACCGCCTGCACAACATGCGCACCCTGGAAGTGCTGTCCGGCGAGAAGCGCCGGCGCATCGCCAAGGAAACCCTGGAAATCTACGCCCCCATCGCCAACCGCCTGGGCATGCACAGCATGCGCGTGGAGTTCGAGGATCTCGGCTTCAAGGCGATGCACCCGATGCGCTCCGAACGCATCCGCCAGGCGGTGAAGAAGGCCCGCGGCAACCGCCGCGAGATCGTCGGCAAGATCCAGGAGTCGCTGGTCAACTGCCTCGCCCGCGAGGGTCTGGAAGGCCAGGTGCTGGGGCGCGAGAAGCACCTCTACAGCATCTACAAGAAGATGCGCGGCAAACGCCGGGCGTTCACCGAGATCATGGACGTCTACGCCTTCCGCATCGTCGTCGACAAGGCCGATACCTGCTACCGCGTGCTTGGCGCCGTGCACAGCCTGTACAAGCCGTTCCCGGGGCGCTTCAAGGACTACATCGCGATTCCCAAGGCGAACGGCTACCAGTCGCTGCACACTACGCTGTTCGGCATGCATGGCGTGCCCATCGAAATCCAGATCCGCACCCGCGAGATGGAAGAGATGGCCAACCACGGCATCGCCGCGCACTGGCTGTACAAGTCCGCCGACGACGAGTCGTTCAAGGGCACCCGCGCCCGCGCCCGCCAGTGGGTGAAGGGCGTTCTGGAATTGCAGCAGCGCGCCGGCAACTCGCTGGAGTTCATCGAGAACGTGAAGATCGACCTGTTCCCGGACGAGGTCTACATCTTCACACCCAAGGGCCGCATCATGGAGCTGCCCAAAGGTTCCACGCCGGTCGACTTCGCCTACGCGGTGCACACCGACGTCGGCAACAGCTGCATCGCCTGCCGTATCAACCGCCGCCTGGCGCCGCTGTCCGAGCCGCTGCAGAGCGGCCAGACGGTGGAAATCGTCACCGCGCCGGGCACCCGGCCGAATCCGGCCTGGCTGAACTTCGTGGTCACCGGCAAAGCGCGCACACACATCCGCCACGCCCTGAAACTGCAGCGCCGCTCCGAGTCGATCAACCTCGGCGAGCGCCTGCTGAACAAGACCCTCACCGGCTTCGACAGCCACCTCGAGAAGGTCCCGCAGGAGCGCATCCAGGCGGTGCTCGCCGAATACCGCATGGAAGTCTTCGAGGACCTGCTGGAAGAGATCGGCCTGGGCAACCGCATGGCCTACGTGGTCGCCCGCCGCCTGGTCTCCAGCGAAGGCGAGGCCACGCCGAATGCCGAAGGACCGCTGGCGATCCGCGGCACTGAAGGATTGGTGATCAGCTATGCGAAATGCTGCTCGCCGATTCCCGGCGACCCCATCGTCGGCCACCTGTCCGCCGGCAAGGGCATGGTCGTGCACCTGGAAAGCTGCAAGAACATCAGCGAATTCCGCCATAACCCGGAAAAATGCATCCAGCTCAGCTGGGCCAAGGATGTCACCGGGGAATTCAACGTCGAATTGCGCATCGAACTGGAGCACCAGCGCGGCCTGATCGCCCTGCTCGCCACCAGCGTCAACGCCGCCGACGGCAACATCGAGAAGATCGGCATGGACGAACGCGATGGCCGCATCAGCGTGGTCCAGCTGGTCGTCAGCGTGCACGACCGCGTGCACCTGGCCCGCGTCATCAAGAAGCTGCGCGCGCTCAAGGGCGTGATCCGCATCACCCGCACGCGCAGCTGACCTCACCTATCCAATAAGGAGTCTTCATGAGCAAGTCCGTCATCCACACCGACAATGCACCTGCCGCCATCGGTACCTACTCCCAGGCCATCAAGGCCGGCAACACCGTCTACGTTTCCGGGCAGATCCCGCTGGATCCGAAGACCATGGAGCTGGTCAGCGGCTTCGAAGAGCAGACCGTGCAGGTGTTCGAGAACCTCAAGGCAGTGATCGAGGCCTCCGGTGGCGCCCTGAAGGACGTGGTCAAGCTGAACATCTTCCTCACCGACCTCTCGCACTTCGCCAAGGTCAACGAAATCATGGGCCGCTACTTCACCCAGCCCTACCCGGCCCGCGCCGCCATCGGCGTGGCCGCCCTGCCGAAAGGCGCCCAGGTCGAGATGGACGCCATCGTCGTCCTGGAATAAGCGCAATCCCGGACGGGGCCCTTCGGGGCCCCGTTTTTTTATGCAAGGAGCACCCATGCGTCGCGCCCTCGTGCTGAGCGCCCTGCTCGGCCTGCTGACCGGCTGCGCCGGCACCCCGTCCGATCCGTCCGGCATCTGGATCAACCAGGCCGCCATCGAAGCCGCCAGCAAGGGCGGCAAACTCCGCGAAGCGCTGCTCGCCTACGGTCCGAACCTGGAATGGCGGCTGGACGGCAAGGCCCATGTAGCGACCTTCAGTAACGGCTTCGAACTCGGCTCCGGCCAGTTGAACGAGGAAAGCCCCCAGCGCTGGCGGGTCGATTTCTACGGCAACACCCGGGAATACCTGGAGCTAGCCGGCAAGGAGCTGGTTCAGGTCGGCAGCGAGAACTGGCCGGAACAGCGTTTCGCCCGTGCGGAACAGCAACCGGCGGAAAACACGCCGCCCGGCGCCACCTTCCAGCGCGCGTTGTACCAGGCCTATCTGGACGGCAGCTGGGAAATCCAGGAAGGCCCCGGCCAAGGCGAAGAAGTGAAGTTCCAGCCCGACGGCCGCGTCGACGGACTCCCCGGCGCCGAGCGCTACGCGCTGTGCCTGGCTGGCGACTGCGCCGCAATGAGCGGCGACAACGACAGCATCTGGCTGCAACAGGGCGCCCAGGGCCGCGAATACCTGTTCGTCCGCGAAGAGGACAAGCTGGAACTGTTCGAGGCCGTGAACGGCGCCCGGGACGGGGAAATGCCCGAGTACAGTCCCGGCAAGCGCGTCTGGCTGCTGGAGCGCGACTAGCGCCAGGGGCAGCAGCGCCCTTGGCAGGTTGGCGCTGAACGCAGTGAAGCCCAACATTCCGCGCGTTGGGCTTCGCAAGCTCAGCACCAACCTACATGGAGCCGGTGCTCACCTCATCCAGCATCGCCGCGTAGCCCTCGCGATAGCTGGGATAGCGCGGCACCCAGCCGAGCGCGCGGGCGCGGGCGTTGCTGCAGCGCTTGCTGCCGGTGCGGCGCATTTCCTGCTGCTCGGACCACTGCGTGACGCCCAGGCGCTCGCGCAGCCAGCCGACCACTTCGGCCAGCGCCGCCGGCTCGTCGTCCACGCCCAGATAGCAGTCCTGCAGCGCCACGCCGCGTGCGTCCGCCTCGACCAGAGCCGCCAGCAGACCGGCGGCATCGTCGGCATGGATGCGGTTGGCGTATACAGGCGGCTCGCTGGCCACCCGGTAGCCCTGGCGCACCTGGTTGAGCAGCCATTCGCGGCCGGGGCCGTAGATGCCGGTGAGGCGCACCACGCTCGCCGGGATGTCGCTGCCCAGCGCCAGTTGCTCGCCGTCGAGCATCACCCGCCCGGTGAAGTGCTCGGCGTCGGCGGCGGAAGTCTCGTCCACCCATTCGCCGTCCTGCTGGGCATACACACCGCTGCTGGAGACGAACAACAGCCGTTTCGGCCGTTGGCCGCATTGCCGCAGCCAGCCGAGGGCGTTGCGCAGGCCGTCGACATAGGCCGCGCGGTAGCCAGCCTCGTCATGCTGGTTGGCGGCGGCGGTGAACACCACGTAGTCCAGCTCGCCACGCGGCCAGTCCGCCGGGCAGGCCGGGTCGGCCAGGTCGCCCGCCACCGGCTGGATCGCTGACGGCAGCGCGGCGACGTTGCGGCGCAGGCCATGAACGGACCAGCCTTTCTCGGCGAGCTGCACGCCCAGGCGGCTGCCGACATCACCGCATCCCACGATCATCAGGCTTCGAGACATATTCCACTCCCAAGGAAGACCGGCCCGAGTTTAGTGGCCTGGACGACTAATTCAATCGATCACTGCGCCACAACGGAACCATGGCCCCTCATCAATTAGCCGCACGGGCCCGCCGCGCAGGTTGGTTCGTGGCGGAGCAGCCGCTATGCTTGGCCGACATAAACGGATTAGCCGCCATGACCCTCACCGAACTGCGCTATATCGTCACACTCGCTCAGGAGCAGCATTTCGGCCGCGCCGCGGAGCGCTGCCACGTCAGCCAGCCGACCCTCTCGGTCGGCGTGAAGAAGCTCGAGGATGAGCTGGGTGTGCTGATCTTCGAGCGCAGCAAGAGCGCCGTGCGCCTGACACCGGTCGGCGAGGGCATCGTCGCCCAGGCGCAGAAAGTGCTCGAACAGGCGCAGAGCATTCGCGAGCTGGCCCAGGCCGGCAAGAATCAGCTGACCTCGCCGCTCAAGGTCGGCGCCATCTACACCATCGGCCCGTACCTGTTCCCGCACCTGATTCCTCAGTTGCACAAGGTCGCGCCGCAGATGCCGCTGTACATCGAGGAAAACTTCACCCACATCCTCCGCGACAAGCTGCGCACCGGCGAACTGGACGCGATCATCATCGCCCTGCCGTTCGAAGAAGCCGACGTACTGACCAAACAGCTGTTCGACGAGCCGTTCTACGTGCTGATGCCCGCCGGCCACCCGTGGACCGCCAAGCCGACCATCGACGCCGAACTGCTCAACGACAAGAGCCTGCTGCTGCTCGGCGAGGGTCACTGCTTCCGCGACCAGGTGCTGGAAGCCTGCCCGAGCGTGCGCAAGGGCGACGACCACAAGCACACCACGGTGGAATCCAGCTCGCTGGAAACCATCCGCCACATGGTCGCCTCCGGGCTCGGTATTTCGGTGCTGCCGTTTTCCGCGGTGGACAGCCACCACTACGCACCCGGCGTGATCGACGTACGCCCGTTCACCGCACCGGTGCCCTACCGCACCGTGGCCATCGCCTGGCGCGCCAGCTTCCCGCGCCCTCGCGCCATCGAAGTGCTGGCCGACTCGATCCGCCTCTGCTCGGTCGCCCGGCCGACGGTCAAGGGTGAAGCCGAGCCGGCATGACGGAACTGGCGAATGTCCCGGTCACGGCGCTGAAGGGCGTCGGCGCGGCGCTGGAAGAAAAGCTCGCGCGGGTCGGCCTGGAGAATCTGCAGGACATCCTCTTCCACCTGCCGTTGCGCTACCAGGACCGCACCCGCGTCATCCCCATCGGCGCGCTGCGCCCGGGACAGGACGCGGTGATCGAAGGCGTGGTGGTCGGCGCCGACGTGGTCATGGGCAAGCGCCGCAGCCTGCTGGTCCGCCTGCAGGACGGCAGCGGCACGCTGAGCCTGCGCTTCTACCACTTCAGCCAGGCGCAGAAGGACGGCCTCAAGCGCGGCACGCACCTGCGCTGCTATGGCGAGGCCCGTCCCGGCGCCTCCGGCCTGGAGATCTACCACCCGGAATACCGCGCGCTGAGCGACGCCGCGCCCGCCCCGGTGGAACAGACCCTGACACCGATCTACCCGACCACCGAAGGCCTCACCCAGCAGCGCCTGCGCCAGCTCAGCCAGCAAGCCTTGGCACTGCTCGGCCCACGCAGCCTGCCGGACTGGCTGCCGGCGGAACTGGCCCGCGACTACCGACTGGGGCCGCTGGACGAGGCGATCCGCTACCTGCACCGCCCGCCGCCGGATGCCGACCTCGAAGAACTCGCCGAAGGCCGCCACTGGGCGCAGCACCGCCTGGCCTTCGAGGAACTGCTGACCCACCAGCTGTCGCTGCAACGCCTGCGCGAAAGCGTGCGCTCGCAGGAAGCTCCCCAGCTTCCGCCGGCACGCAAGCTGCCGCAGCGCTTCCTGAAGAATCTCGGCTTTGCCCCCACCGGCGCGCAGCAGCGGGTCGGTGCGGAAATCGCCTACGACCTCGCCCAGCCGGAGCCGATGCTGCGCCTGGTACAGGGCGACGTCGGCGCCGGCAAGACGGTGGTCGCTGCCCTCGCCGCCCTGCAGGCGCTGGAGGCCGGCTACCAGGTGGCGCTGATGGCGCCCACCGAAATCCTCGCCGAGCAGCACTTCATCAACTTCAGCAAGTGGCTGGAGCCGCTCGGCATCGAAGTCGCCTGGCTGGCCGGCAAGCTCAAGGGCAAGGCGCGCACGGCGGCGCTGGAGAAGATCGCCGGCGGCGTGCCGATGGTGGTCGGCACCCATGCGCTGTTCCAGGACGAAGTGCAGTTCCGCCGCCTGGCCCTGGCGATCATCGACGAGCAGCACCGCTTCGGCGTGCAGCAGCGCCTAGCTCTGCGTCAGAAGGGCGTGGACGGCCGCCTGTGCCCGCACCAGCTGATCATGACTGCCACGCCGATCCCGCGGACCCTGGCGATGAGCGCCTACGCCGACCTCGATACCTCGATCCTCGACGAACTGCCGCCCGGCCGCACGCCGGTGAACACCGTGCTGGTCGCCGACAGCCGCCGCATCGAAGTCATCGAGCGCGTGCGCGCCGCCTGCCGGGAAGGCCGCCAGGCGTACTGGGTGTGCACGCTGATCGAGGAATCCGAGGAACTGACCTGCCAGGCCGCGGAAACCACCTTCGAGGAACTGTCCTCCGCCCTCGGCGAACTGCGCGTCGGCCTGATCCACGGGCGCATGAAGCCGGCGGAAAAGGCCGAAGTGATGCTGGAGTTCAAGGAAGGCCGCCTGCAACTGCTGGCGGCCACCACGGTGATCGAGGTGGGCGTCGACGTGCCCAACGCCAGCCTGATGATCATCGAGAACCCCGAGCGCCTTGGCCTGGCCCAGCTGCACCAGTTGCGCGGGCGTGTCGGCCGGGGCAGCGCGGCGAGTCATTGCGTGCTGCTCTACCATCCGCCGCTGTCGCAGATCGGTCGCGAGCGCCTGGCGATCATGCGTGAGACCTGCGACGGCTTCGTCATCGCAGAGAAGGACCTGGAGCTGCGCGGCCCCGGCGAGATGCTCGGCACCCGCCAGACCGGCCTGCTGCAGTTCAAGGTCGCCGACCTGATGCGCGACGCCGACCTGCTGCCGGCGGTGCGCGACGCCGCCCAGGCATTGCTGGCGCGCTGGCCGCAACACGTCAGCCCGCTGCTGGAACGCTGGCTTCGGCATGGCCAGCAGTACGGCCAAGTGTGACGAACCTCACCTGAATTCCTCCGCGCCCATCGGCTGAAGCCCCCGGCATTCGCGGCGTCTGGTTATACTCCCGGCCAGCCGCCGATAACCGGAACCCCACTCATGAGCGACGCCGCCCTCGCCCAATCAGACACGGCACGATCCCCTGCCGCGATACTCCAGCTGCTCGCCCGCCTGGGCATCGCCTATCGCGAGGTCAGCGAGGCAATCGCCCTGCCGCTCGCGCGCCGCGTGCAGGCCTGTTTCCTGGAAGATGCCGGTGGCACCCTGCTGGTGCTGTTCCCGCAGAACCAGTTGCTCGACCTCGGCCGCCTGGGCGAACTCACCGGCCGCCACCTCGTCGCCGTCGCCCCGGAGCGCCTGGAGCGTATGCTCGGCAAGCACCATCTCGCCCGCCTGCCCGGCCTGCCGCCGATCACCAGCTCGCCCTGCCTGTACGACGAGCGCCTGCTGCAGGAGCCGCATCTGCTGGTGGAATCCGGCGTGCCGGGGACCCTGCTGGAAATCGCCACCGGCGACTTCCGCAATCTGCTCGACAAGGCGATTGCCGGGCGCTTCGGCATCCCGCTGGAAGCCATCCACCCGAACCTCGACCGCCCCGACGACGACCGCGCGGAAATCACCCAGGCGGTGCATGCGTTCACCGCCCGCCGCATCCAGCAGCGCCTGGAAGAAACCATCGAGATCCCGCCGCTGCCGCAGACGGCGCAGAAGATCATCAAGCTGCGGGTCGATCCGGACGCCACGGTGGAAGACATCACCGACGTGGTCGAGACCGACCCGGCACTGGCCGCGCAGGTGGTCAGCTGGGCCGCTTCGCCGTTCTACGCGGCGCCCGGCAAGATTCGCTCGGTGGAAGACGCCATCGTCCGCGTGCTCGGCTTCGACCTGGTGATCAACCTCGCCCTCGGCCTGGCCCTGGGCAAGACCCTCAGCCTGCCCAAGGACCACCCGCAGAAGGCCACGCCCTACTGGAACCAGGCGATCTACAACGCCGCGGTGATCGACGGCCTGACCCGCGCCATGCCGCGCAGCGCTCGGCCGGAGACGGGGCTGGCATACCTCGGCGGCCTGCTCCACAGCATCGGCTACCTGGTCCTGGCGCACATCTTCCCGCCGCATTTCTCGCTGATCTGCCGGCATCTGGAGGTCAACCCGCACCTGGAGCACAGCCAGGTCGAGCAGCACCTGCTGGGGATCACCCGCGAACAGATCGGCGCCTGGCTGATGCGCGCCTGGGGCATGCCGGAGGAAATCTATACCGCCCTGCGCTTCCAGCATGACCCGGACTACAGCGGCGCCTGCGCGCCCTACGCCAACCTGGTGTGCCTGGCGACCCACCTGCTGCGCAACAACGGCATCGGCAGCGGCCCGGTGGGCGACATCCCGCAGGCCCTGCTGGATCGCCTGGAGATCAGCCACACCCGCGCCGAAGATGCCGTACGCAGGGTGCTGGATGCGGAAGCGGCACTGCGCGAGCTGGTATCCAACCTGAACACACAGTGACGTAGGTTGGTGCTGAGCGCAGCGAAGCCCAACGGTCCACCCTGCGTATCTGAGGAAAATCGCGGGCATGGCCCGCTCCTACGGCTCGCTCGTGCGGAACGTAGGGTGGAAAACGGCGAAGCCTTTTCCACCATCAAGCGCGGTGTGGGGGGGACGCCCAGTCCGATGCTCGCGAAGCTTTTGAGTTGCCGGCGTTCGCGAGCAGAGCTCGCTCCTACAGGAATACGCTCCGCGTCTGACCGTAGGAGCGGGCCATGCCCGCGATGCATTTACGTGGTGCGGGCTGAGCGCAGCGAAGGCTGAGCCATGGCACCGTTGGGCTTCACTGCGTTCAGCGCCAACCTACGCGGCGGCGCGCCACGGCGAACGTCAGGCAGCCTGCTTCTCCACTGCCTTCTTCCTGGGCTTCAGGTGCTTGGCCAGCCCCTGGAACCAGATCACCAGCGCCGGATTGCCCTGGATCTGGATTGTCTTGTTCTGGATGCCCTGCATGAAAGCCAGCTGCGCATTCTTCGCGGTCATCAGGGCGAAGCCGGTGGCGCCGTCCTTGAAGCCGATGGCGAAGGCGGGTTGCGCATGCTGGCCGCGGCGGGCGCTGACCTGCCGGTCCTTGACGATGAAATGGCGGGCGATCTTGCCGTCCAGCGTATGCAGCTGGAACACCAGGTCCTTGCCTTCGAGCTGCTCGCGGAATGCGGGATTGTCGCGACTGGCCCTGGCCATCCGGCGACCGAGCATCCACAGGAGAAAACGAAATTTCAAGCGCGCAACCTCGAAGTTCATGAACGATGGCGGCGCATTGTAGCGACTTTCCGGAGCGACTACATCCGGACTTCGATAAGGCGGGAGGGAGTTGGGATGACCCGGAGCCATGCCGGCTCCGGGTCGGGGACGATCAGTTGACTGCGTCCTTGAGAGCCTTGCCCGGCTTGAAGGCGACGGTGTTGCTGGCCTTGATCTTGACCGGTTGGCCGGTCTGCGGGTTCTTGCCGGTACGTGCGCCACGATGGCGCTGAACGAAGGTGCCAAAACCTACCAGGGTGACGCTGTCCTTGCGGTTGAGTGCTCCGGTGATCTCATCCAGCAGAGCATTCAGTACCTTGTTGGCCTGGTCTTTGGTGAGGTCAGCCTTTTCTGCAATTGCAGCGGCGAGTTCAGGTTTGCGCATAGATGCCTCTTTGACGGTTTGTTGTTGTTTTGTGTCCGTGCTGTCTTCCCAGCAGCGCCCGGAGCCCCACAGCTCGGCCGTGCCCTACAGGCTCTAGGCTGCGGGATACCGGGAGGAGGATGGCACGGCTGACGCTGGCACGCCAGTATCATTAGGCAAATCGCCAGGGCAATCCGGAGGCAAAACCGCCATGAAATCGGCTATTTACGCCAAAAGTGCGGGTAACTCTTTGTTCAACGAGAGTTTTTCGCCTACCGCGGCGCCGCAGAGGGCATATCCGAGCAGACGACCAGCGGTATCCCGGCAAAGCACCTTGAGGTCCGCGCCAGAGCCTTCCACGTGCCATTCACCCTCGCTGCCGCGCGGTGGCGGCGACACCACCAGCGGGCAGACCGGCGTCTTCACGGTGACCGGCATCGGGCCGTAGGCCACCGGCGTCGGCTTGCCCGCCAGGGTCTGCGCCAGCGCCCGCGCGCAGGCCATCAGCGGCATGACGTAAAGCAGGTTGAGGCCATCGACTTCGGCGCAGTCGCCGAGGGCATGGATGTTCGGCTGGGAGGTGCGCAGATGGCGGTCGACGACGATGCCGCGGTTGACCCCCAGCCCCGCCGCGGCGGCCACCTCGATGCGCGGGCGCAGGCCGACCGCGGATACCACCAGGTCGCACTCGACCACGCTGCCATCGGAGAGGCGCGCTTCCAGGCCGTCCGCGCGGCGCGTCAGGCTGGACAGCACCGGGCCAAGGTGGAAGCGCACGCCGAGACCTTCCAGTCCGGCCTGCACGGCCCTCGCCGCGGCGGAATGGATCAGGCCCGGCATGACCTGCTCGCACGGCGCCACCACGTCGATCTGGTAGCCGCCGCTGGAAAGATCGTTGGCGAACTCGCAGCCGATCAGCCCGGCGCCCAGCAGCAGCACACGGCGCTTGCCGTCGGCGGCGGCGCGGAAGCGTGCGTAGTCTTCGAGATCGTTGATCGGGAAGATCGCATCCTGCGCATCGCCCTGCACCGGCACGCGAATGGTGTCGGCGCCCCAGGCGAGCACCAGGTCGCGGTATTCGATCCGTTCTTCGCCAATGCAGATGCATCGCTGATCGGGCTCGATGGCGGTGACGCGGGTATGGGTGAAGATGCGCGCGTTCAACTGCTCGGCCATCGCGCCGGCCTCCGCCGTGGCCAGGCCGTCGGCGTCCTTGTTGCGGGCGAAGCCGGTGGAGAGCATCGGCTTGGAGTAGGAGCGGCCGTCGTCGGCGGTAATCAGCAGCAGCGGCGTTTCGCTGTCCAGCCTGCGCCACTCGCGGGCCAGGGTGTAGCCGGCCAGGCCGGTGCCGATGATCACCAGCGGTGCATTGTCACTCATCGAGTTCTCCACTTCGTGGACGACCAGGCGGTCGTCAATCTGAACGAGGGGGAATCAGGAAATTTCGATCATCTCGAAGTCGATCTTGCCGGCCCCGCAGTCGGGGCAGACCCAGTCGGCGGGAATGTCTTCCCACGGGGTGCCGGGTTCTATCCCCTCTTCCGGCAGACCGGCCGCCTCGTCATAGATGAAACCGCAGACCACGCATTGCCATTTGCGCATCGCCTTCCCTCCCCCGGGTCGCCTCGCGAACCAATGCGCAAGAGGATACCTGCAGCCCGTACGAAGCCCAAGGCAGCGGCACAAACGAAAACGGCGGCTCCAGGCCGCCGTCATCGGGGAAACGCGGGCGATCAGCCGATCTCGATCATCTCGAAATCCATCTTGCCCACGCCGCAGTCCGGGCACAGCCAGTCTTCCGGGACATCCTCCCAGCGGGTACCGGCGGCGATACCCTCTTCCGGCCAGCCCTGGGATTCGTCATAGACCAGGCCACACACCACACACTGCCACTTCTTCATCGGCTAACACCTTTCTAATAATGTCGGGATCGCAACACGATCCGCACTCGCCCCGTTTTGTACTGGCGATGGGCCGGCCATGCAAGTACCGGCCGGCCATTGCGTGGAAAACCGGCAATGCAGCCTTGCCCATCATGCAAAACCGGCCGCCCGCGCGGGCATGCTAAGCTGCGCGCTTCGACCCGACCTGCAAGCATCACCGTGCCCGACGCCGCCCTGATCCATCCGCCACGCTGGCTCACCGCCGCCCAGTTGCACCCCGCACCGCCCGCCAGCGTTCTCGACTGGCTGTTCGACCAGGGCTCGCTGACCCGCCGCCTCACAGCCCAGTCCGATGGCACCTTCGCCGTCGAACCGCTGGCGGAAGGCTGGCACCGCCTGCGTCCGGACGAGTGCGCCGCCCTCGGCGTGGCCGACGGCAGCCAGGGCTGGGTGCGCGAGGTCTACCTGCATGGCCGCGGCCAGCCCTGGGTGTTCGCCCGCAGCGTCGCCGCCCGCAGCGCGCTGGAAGGCTCCGGCTTCGATCTCAGCCTGCTCGGCAGCCGCTCGCTCGGCGAACTGCTGTTCAGCGACCGCGCCTTCCATCGCGGCGCCATCGAAGTCTGCCGCTACCCGGCCGCCTGCCTGCCGCCGACGGTGCGCAGCGAGCGCCTGTGGGGGCGTCGCTCGTGCTTCTCCCGCGGCAGTCTCGGCGTGCTGGTCGCCGAGGTATTCCTGCCGGCCTTCTGGCAACAGCTGGACGCCGTATAATCGCCCGGCCGAAGCCGGAGACCACTCATGTTCGCCACCCTGATCAAACCGCTCGCCCGCCTGCACCCCCGCGCCTGGGACTTCCTCCAGCTGATGCGGATGGACAAGCCGATCGGCATCTACCTGCTGCTGTGGCCTACCTTGTGGGCGCTGTGGATCGCCGCCGAGGGCGTGCCGGATGCGAAGAACCTGGTGATCTTCGTGCTCGGCGTGGTACTGATGCGCGCGGCCGGCTGCGTGATCAACGACTTCGCCGACCGCAACTTCGACGGCCATGTCGCACGCACCAAGGCGCGTCCGCTGGCCACCGGCAAGATCAGCGTGCGCGAGGCCTGGATCACCTTCGCCATCCTGCTCGCCGCCAGCTTCGCCTTGGTCCTGTGCACCAATGCGCCGACCATCTGGCTGTCGTTCGGCGGTGCGGCGGTGGCGGCGCTCTATCCGTTCATGAAGCGCTACACCTACTACCCGCAGGTGGTGCTCGGCGCGGCCTTCTCCTGGGGCATGCCGATGGCCTTCACCGCCGAGCGCGGCGAGCTGCCGGCAGCGGCGTGGCTGCTGTTCTTCGCCAATGTGCTGTGGACGGTGGCCTACGACACCTACTACGCGATGACCGACCGCGAGGACGACCTGAAGATCGGCATGAAATCCACCGCGATCCTCTTCGGCGACGCCGACCGCCTGATCATCGGCAGCCTGCAGGGCCTGACCCTGCTGCTGCTGGTCCTGGCCGGCAATCGCTTCGAACTGGGCGGCTATTTCTACGCCAGCCTGGCAGTGGCAGCGGGATGCTTCGCCTGGGAAGCCTGGTCGACCCGCACGCGCGATCCGCAGGCCTGCTTCAAGGCATTCCTGCACAATCACTGGGCGGGGCTGGCGATCTTCATCGGCATCGTCGCCGACTACGCGCTGCGGTAAACCGGGCGCCGGCGACGTGCCGCAAGGCGGGACCAAAAGTGTTGGGGAATGGTTCGCACCGTCCGCTTACTGCGGCTTGGCGACGTGCCAGACGCCCATCTTGCCGTCACCCGTTACATCGCCGGGTTTCTTGTCCTGAATGAAGGTGTACAGGGGCTTGCCGTAATACGCCCACTGCTTGCCGCCATCGTCGCGGGTGACGACGGTCCAGTCGTCATCGTCGGCCTTGGCTCCCTCGGCGGCCACCAGCGGCGGCCAGTTCGCCGCGCACTGACCGTTGCACGCGGACTTGCCACCGCTGTCCTTGTCGAAGGTGTACAGCGTCATGCCCTTGGCATCGACCAGCACGCCATCCTTGACCGTCGCCGGCTCATCGGCATGCGCTGCCAGCACAGGCAGCATCAGGCCCATGGCCAATGCCAGGTATCTGATCTTCATCGTCGATCTCCTCTGGAGAAATGGAATGACGCGGGCGGAATCGCAAGGCCGGGCATCCACGAGCAGGAGTACCAGTCAGGACTGCATCGACAGCGCACGCGAACGTCATGCAGGAAATGTCGCGGCGAACGCCGGCGACCTCTGGCCAGCCTGGTACGGCCGGCTGGCGCCCCATCAGCATAGTCGAGGCATCTGCTCCGCGCCGGCCGGCAACGCGTCTAGCACAGGCATGTCACATAGCTGCAATAATTTCGTTATCTAATGCGGCGCAAGACAGGAATCTCGAGGCACCAGCATGGTTGGCAAGACAATTCTCATCGTTGACGACGAAGCGCCGATTCGCGAGATGATCGCCGTGGCGCTGGAAATGGCCGGCTACGAATGCCTTGAGGCGGATAGCGCGCCGCAGGCGCACGCGGCCATCGTCGATCGCAAGCCGGACCTGATCCTGCTCGACTGGATGCTCCCCGGTACCTCCGGCATCGAGCTGGCCCGCCGCCTCAAGCGCGACGAGCTGACCGACAACATCCCGATCATCATGCTCACCGCCAAGGGCGAAGAGGACAACAAGATCCAGGGGCTGGAAGTCGGCGCCGACGACTACATCACCAAGCCGTTCTCGCCACGCGAACTGGTCGCCCGCCTGAAGGCCGTGCTGCGCCGCGCCGGTGCCGGCGACAGCGAGACGCCGATCGAGGTGGGCGGCCTGCTGCTCGACCCGGTCAGCCACCGCGTGACCATCGACGGCCGCCCGGCGGAGATGGGCCCGACCGAATACCGCCTGCTGCAGTTCTTCATGACCCACCAGGAGCGCGCCTATACTCGCGGCCAGTTGCTCGACCAGGTGTGGGGCGGCAACGTATACGTCGAGGAACGTACCGTCGACGTGCACATCCGCCGCCTGCGCAAGGCGCTCGGCGAGGCCTACGAGAACCTGGTACAGACGGTGCGCGGAACCGGCTATCGTTTCTCCACCAAGGGCTGACCAGCCCCACGGAACGCTCACAAGGAACAGGACGCAAGCCGTCGTGAATCAAGATTGGCGTGGAGCGCTGCTGCTTCACCTGCTGCTGGTGCTGGCCGGCTCCCTGCTGGTCGGCCTGCTCACCGGCCACTACGGCTGGGCCCTGGCGATCGGCCTGGCCATCTACCTCGGCTGGACCCTGCGCCAGCTGCAACGCCTCTACCACTGGCTCAACACCCACCAGCAGGATGAAGAACCGCCGCACAGCCACGGGCTCTGGGGCGAGGTGTTCGACAGCATCTATCGCCTGCAGCGCGGCAACCAGCGCGTGCGCGGCCACCTGCAGTCGGTGATCAACCGCATGGAAGAATCCACCGCCTCGCTGCGCGACGCCATCGTCATGCTCGACAGCGACGGCAACCTGGAGTCCTGGAACCCCGCCGCGGAGCGCCTGCTGGGTCTGAAGAGCCCGCAGGACATCGGCCAGCCGGTGTACAACCTGGTGCGCCATCCGCGCTTCAAGGAATACTTCGCCGCCGAGGACTATCGCGAGCCGCTGGAGCTGCCCTCGCCGATCAACGAACATCTGCGCCTGCAGATCCAGATCACCCTCTACGGCCAACGCGATCACCTGATGCTGGCCCGCGACGTGACCCAGGTGCACCAGTTGGCGCAGATGCGCAAGGACTTCGTCGCCAACGTCTCCCACGAGCTGCGCACGCCGCTGACGGTGATCGCCGGCTACCTGGAGACCCTGCTCGACAACGCCGAGAACATCAACCCGCGCTGGGCCCGCGCGCTGCAGCAGATGCAGCAGCAGGCCGGGCGCATGCAGAGCCTGCTCAACGACCTGCTGCTGCTGGCCAAGCTGGATGCCACGGATTATCCGGCCGACAACAAGCCGGTCGCCGTCGATCTCCTGCTGCTGACGATCCGCAACGACGCCCAGGCGCTGTCCGGCGCGCGCAACCACCGCATCAGCCTGGAGGCCGACCCGAAGGTGCGGATCAAGGGCAGCGAGGCCGAGCTGCGCAGCGCCTTCTCCAACCTGGTGTTCAACGCAGTGAAATACACCCCGGACGAGGGCGAGATCCGCATTCGCTGGTGGGCCGACGAGCAGGGCGCACACATGGCCGTGCAGGACAGCGGCATCGGCATCGAGGCCAAGCACCTGCCGCGCCTGACCGAACGCTTCTACCGGGTGGACTCCAGCCGCGCGGCGAACACCGGCGGCACCGGTCTCGGCCTGGCCATCGTCAAGCACGTGCTGATGCGCCACCGCGCGACCCTGGACATCGCCAGCGTGGTCGGCAAGGGCAGCAGCTTCGTCTGCCACTTCCCGCCGACACAACTGGAAGACCGCGCCTGAAACCACGCCCGGCGCGGCGCGCTGCAAGTCCTGCAACACCTGCAGACTTGCCAGCGCCGTCCGCTGCCCGCATTCTTAGCTGCTCCTTCAACCACACAACACAACCATGGACCCTTCCCCTAGTAGCTCCTTCCTGACTTATTTCGCCGATTTCGGCCTTATTCTCTTCGCCCTTTTCCTCGTCCTGCTCAACGGCTTCTTCGTGGCCGCCGAGTTCGCCATGGTCAAGCTGCGCTCTACCCGCGTGGAGACCATCGCCAAACAGCACGGCTGGCGCGGCACCATCCTGCGCAAGGTGCACAACCAGCTCGACGCCTATCTTTCCGCCTGCCAGCTCGGTATCACCCTGGCCTCCCTCGGCCTCGGCTGGGTCGGCGAGCCGGCCTTCGCCGAACTGCTCGAACCGCTGCTGGCTGCCGTCGGCATTCAATCGCAAGAGATCATCCACGGGATCTCGTTCTTCACCGCGTTCTTCATCATTTCCTACCTGCACATCGTGGTCGGCGAGCTGGCGCCCAAGTCCTGGGCGATCCGCAAGCCCGAGCTGCTGTCGCTGTGGACCGCGGCGCCGCTGTACCTGTTCTACTGGCTGATGTACCCGGCCATCTACCTGCTCAACGCCAGCGCCAACACCATCCTGAAGATCGCCGGCCAGGGCGAACCGGGGCCGCACCACGAGCACCACTACAGCCGCGACGAGCTGAAGCTGATCCTGCACTCCAGCCGCGCCCATGACCCCAGCGACCAGGGCATGCGTGTGCTGGCCTCGGCGGTCGAGCTCGGCGAACTGGAAGTGGTGGACTGGGCCAACTCCCGCGAGGACCTGGTGTACCTGGAGCGCAGCGCGCCGCTGGACGAGATCCTGGCAACCATCCGCCGCCACAAGTACAGCCGCTACCCGGTTTTCGACAGCGCCAGGGGCGAGTTCATTGGCCTGCTGCACATCAAGGACCTGCTGCTGGCGCTGACCGCGCTGGACAGCCTGCCGGAGTCCTTCGACCTCGATGAGCTGACCCACCCGCTGGAACTGGTGACCAAGCACATGCCGCTGTCGAGCCTGCTCGAACAGTTCCGCCAGGGCGGCTCGCACTTCGCCCTGGTCGAGGAGGCCGACCACAAGGTGATCGGCTACCTGACCATGGAAGACGTGCTGGAAGTGCTGGTCGGCGACATCCAGGACGAACACCGCAAGGCCGAGCGCGGCATCCTCGCCTACCAGCCGGGCAAGCTGCTGGTGCGCGGCGATACCCCGCTGTTCAAGCTGGAACGCCTGCTTGGCATCGACCTCGACCACGTCGAGGCGGACACCCTGGCCGGGCTGGTCTACGACAGCCTGAAGCGCGTGCCGGAAGAGGAAGAAGTGCTGGAAACCGAGGGCCTGCGCATCATCGTGAAGAAGATGAAGGGCCCGAAGATCGTGCTCGCCAAGGTGGTCAAGCTGGACTGACGCCTGCCGTTCCTACGGGCGGCAATGCCCACCGTAGGTTGGCGCTGAGCAACGCGAAGCCCAACATCGCCATCGTTGGGCTTCACTGCGTTCAGCACCAACCTACGCGAATTCTGGCCCGGCCACGTAGTGCGTAGGGTGGACAACGCGAAGCTTGTCCACCTTGCCCTTCTGCAAGACTCCATCGGTGGAAACGCGGGGCGGCCATCCGCTTCGCGGTTTTCCACCCTACTCTTCAGTTATCCCCACCCACCGCGAAGTTCGGCAGTTCGTCCACCGGCTGGGCGAAGTCGAACGGGATCGATTCCAGCGCCAGGCCGACGTTGCGCTGCACCACGAAGTGCAGGTGCGGGCCGCTGCTGTTGCCGGTGTTGCCCGAGCGCGCCAGCGGCGTGCCGATGCCAACGCGCTGGCCCTCGCGGACCAGCACCGAGCCGCGCATCAGGTGCAGGTAGACGCCCATGGTGCCGTCGTCATGCAGGACGCGCACGAAGTTGCCGGACGGATTGTTGCCACGGCCGCTCTGGCTGTTCTCCACCTTCACCACCATGCCGCCGCGCGCGGCGACGATCGGCGTGCCTTCGGGCATGGCGATGTCGATGGCGTAGCGGCCTTTCGGGGTGAAGTGGCTGTACTTGCCGTTCGGCCCCTGGCTCAGGCGGAACGGCCCGCCGCGCCACGGCAGCGGATACCTGAAGAACTGCGGCTGCAGGCGCGGATCGCCGAGGGCGTAGCGCAGTTTGGGCTTGTACTGCATGGGCCTGGCCGGATCGCGCGGCGCCAGGGTGGCGAGGCGGATGGTGCTGCGCGGCGGCAGCACCCAGCGGATCGGCGCGTCCGGCACACCCACGGCATTCTGCGCACCACCGATGCGCAACTCGACCTCGACCGGGGCGAACAGGTCGTTGCGCACCTGCAGGGTTTCGCCGCCGGCGTGTTTCTTCGTTTCCAGTTTCACCTGGTTTTCCAGGTGCTCGACCATGCGGTCGCGGAACACGAACACCTGCGCACCCGCCACGGCCTTGTCCGTGTAGGTGACTACGCCATTGGCGTCGGTGTACTTGTAGATGGTCACGGCCGCGGCCGGCCCCATGGTGGCCAACAGGCCACAGAAGAAGATAAGGCGTCCCAGCATGTCGGCTCTGGTTATAGGTATGCGACGCCGCAAGACTAGCAGCGTGCCCCGGCCGCTGCGAGCTACCGGCAGTCGGCCTGTGACCCCGGTCGCCAGAATGTGTATCTGGAGGACGTAGGTTGGCGCTGAGCTTGCGAAGCCCAACGATGCAGCGCCGAGCCGATGTTGGGCTTCGCTGCGCTCAGCGCCAACCTACGTGAGAAGCCGACGTGCGCGGCAGTTACTGCTTCTTGTCGCTCTGCACTTCTTCCTGCATGCGCGTCAGGCCGATGTGGCGCACGTCGGTGCCGCGCACCAGGTAGATCACCAGTTCGGCGATGTTGCGCGCGTGGTCGCCGATGCGTTCCAGCGAGCGCAGCGCCCAGATGATGCTGAGCACCCGCGAGATCGCCCGCGGGTCTTCCATCATGTAGGTCACCAGTTCGCGCAGGGCGGTCTTGTACTCGCGGTCGACATTCTTGTCGTACTGCGCCACCGACAGCGCCAGGTCGGCGTCGAAGCGGGCGAAGGCGTCCAGCGCATCCTGGACCATCTTGCGCACCTGTCCGCCGATATGCCGGACCTCGACGTAACCGCGCGGCGCCTCGCCTTCCTCGCAGAGCTGGATGGCGCGGCGGGCAATCTTCGAGGCCTCGTCGCCGATGCGCTCGAGGTCGATCACCGACTTGGAAATGCTGATGATCAGGCGCAGGTCGGAGGCCGCCGGCTGGCGACGGGCGAGGATGCGCAGGCATTCCTCGTCGATGTTGCGCTCCATCTGGTTGATCTGGTCGTCGATCTCGCGCACCTGCTGGGCGAGGCCGGAGTCGGCGTCGATCAGCGCGGTGACCGCGTCGTTGACCTGTTTCTCCACCAGCCCGCCCATGGCCAGGAGGTGGCTGCGCACATCCTCCAGCTCGGCGTTGAACTGCTGGGAGATGTGATGGGTGAGGCTTTCTTTGTTGATCATGTGCAAACCCTTGAAAGGTGCGAAGTTCTTTTATCCGGTCTCACCTGGAACATTGAGGCCCTTGAGAAATCTTCGCTGGCGCGAAGGCGGAGCGCCGACAGTACATCCAGTACGGCAAGCTCCGCCGACAAAGCCAGAGGAGATTTCTCATGGCCTCAACCGTAACGCCCGGTGATGTAATCCTCTGTCTGCTTCTTCGCCGGATTGGTGAACAGCGTGTCGGTGTCGCCGAATTCGATCAGCTTGCCCATGTACATGAACGCCGTGTAGTCGGAAACCCGCGCGGCCTGCTGCATGTTGTGGGTGACGATGACGATGGTGAACTTCGACTTCAGCTCGTAGATCAGCTCTTCGATCTTCAGGGTGGAGATCGGGTCGAGCGCCGAGCAGGGCTCGTCGAGCAGCAGGACTTCCGGCTCCACCGCGATGGTGCGGGCGATCACCAGGCGCTGCTGCTGACCGCCGGAGAGGCCGAGGGCGGATTCGTGCAGGCGGTCCTTCACTTCATCCCACAGCGCGGCGCCCTTCAACGCCCACTCCACGGCCTCGTCGAGCACGCGCTTCTTGTTGATGCCCTGGATGCGCAGGCCGTAGACCACGTTCTCGTAGATGCTCTTGGGGAACGGGTTGGGCTTCTGGAACACCATGCCGACGCGGCGGCGCAGCTCGGCGACATCGACGCCCTTGGCGAAGATGTTGTGGCCGTCGAGGCGGATCTCGCCCTTCACATGGCAGCCGTCGACCAGGTCGTTCATGCGGTTGAAACAGCGCAGCAGGGTCGACTTGCCGCAACCGGACGGGCCGATGAAGGCGGTCACGCGCTGCTTGGGGATGTTCATGCCGACGTCGAACAGTGCCTGCTTGTCGCCATAGAACAGGTTCAGGCCGGGCACTTCGAGGGCCACCGGCTCGTTCTCGAGGATCATCCCCGGACGCTTGCCACGGCCCAGCGCGCTGATGTCGATGCCGTGGGTATGGGATTCTTGTTGCATGTGAGTCTCCTTCGGAGGCTACGGGCCGCAGGCCTGCAATGGGCCTGCGGCGACTGATCAGTTTTCCAGCGCCTTGTACTTTTCGCGCAGGCGGTTACGAATGGCGATGGCCGAGAAGTTCAGCAGGGCGATCACCATCACCAGCAGCAGCGCGGTGGCGTACACTAGCGGACGCGCGGCCTCGACGTTGGGGCTCTGGAAGCCGACGTCGTAGATGTGGAAGCCGAGGTGCATGATCTTCTGGTCCAGGTGCACGTACGGGTAGTTGCCGTCCACCGGCAGCGCCGGAGCCAGCTTGACCACGCCGACCAGCATCAGCGGCGCCACTTCGCCGGCGGCACGCGCCACGGCGAGGATCAGGCCGGTCATCATCGCCGGGCTGGCCATCGGCAGGACGACCTTCCACAGCGTCTCCGCCTTGGTCGCGCCGAGCGCCAGGGAACCTTCGCGCACCGCGCGCGGGATACGCGCCAGGCCTTCTTCCGTGGCGACGATCACCACCGGTACGGCGAGGATCGCCAGGGTCAGCGAAGCCCAGAACAGACCCGGAGTACCGAAGGTCGGCGCCGGCAGCGCTTCGGGGAAGAACAGCCGGTCGATCGAGCCGCCCAGCACGTAGACGAAGAAGCCGAGGCCGAACACGCCGTAGACGATCGCCGGAACGCCGGCGAGGTTGTTCACGGCGATGCGGATGATGCGGGTCAGCACCCCCTGCCTGGCATATTCGCGCAGGTAGACCGCGGCGATCACACCGAACGGGGTGACGATCACCGCCATCACCAGGGTCATCATCACGGTGCCGAAGATCGCCGGGAAGATGCCGCCCTCGGTGTTCGCTTCGCGCGGGTCGTCGCTGAGGAATTCCCAGAGTTTCTTGAAGTAGAAGGCGAGCTTCTCGCCGTAGCCCATGGCGTTCGGCTGATAGGCGTGCACCAGCTTGCCGAGGCTGATCTCGGTCTGCTGGCCGCTGGCGTCGCGCATCACCACGCTGTCGCGGTTGAACTCCTGGTGCAGGGCGCCGAGTTGTTCCTCGAACACCTTGTAGCGGGCATTCAGCTCGCTGCGGCTGGCGGCCAGGTCGGCCTGGGCCTCTGGGGTCAGCTCATTGCGCAACTGCAGACCACGTTCCTGCAGACGCAGGCGCTCCAGGCCGTGGTTGATGCCGCCGATGTCTTTCTTCTCCAGCTGGTAGACCTGCGCGTAGAGCTCATCCACGCGCTGCAGGCGCTTGTGCAGCTCGGCCATGGCGCCCGGCCCTTCGGCGACCACCTTGCCGCCTTCCTTGACGCTGGTCAGGTAGCCATAGAAGTTGCCGTATTCGCGGCGCTCCAGGGTGACCAGATCGTCCGGCGTGCGGACATCGCCCAGCCACTCGCCGATCACCCAGGAGAAGTCACTGCCATACAGGTCGCGGTTGCCCAGCTTGAGCAGTTCGCGGGTCATGAATTGCGGACCGCTGTCCGGCACCGGCAGGCCGGCGCTGTGCAGGCGCTCGCGCGGCACCTGCTCGCGCTGCACTTCCTCGCCGATCAGGGTCTTCGGCGCCTCGCCGGGCACGTTGTAGGTCGCCTCGATCACGTTCGCCGGCCAGAAGTGGCCGAGACCGCGCACGGCGATCACCGACAGCAGGCCGATGGTCATGATCACCGCGATGGACACCGCACCGGCGTTCAACCACACCCAGGGCGAACCGCTGGCGAACCACGCTTTGACGGATTCCTGTTTCTGTTTCACAGAGGTATGCCTCGTCATGCGCCGCTTACAGCGACGCGTATTTCTTCCGCAGCCGCTGACGGATCAGCTCGGCCAGGGTGTTCATCACGAAGGTGAAGGAAAGCAGTACCAGCGCCGAGAGGAACAGCACGCGGTAGTGGGTGCCGCCCACTTCCGATTCGGGCATTTCCACCGCGACGTTGGCGGCCAGGGTGCGCATGCCCTGGAAGATGTTCATGTCCATCACCGGGGTGTTGCCGGTCGCCATCAGCACGATCATGGTCTCGCCCACCGCACGGCCCATGCCGATCATCAGCGCCGAGAAGATGCCCGGGCTGGCGGTGAGGATCACCACGCGGGTCAGGGTCTGCCAGGGCGTGGCGCCGAGGGCCAGGGAGCCGTAGGTGAGGCTGCGCGGCACGCTGAAGATGGCGTCTTCGGCGATGGAGAAGATGTTCGGGATCACCGCGAAGCCCATCGCCAGGCCGACGATCAGGGCGTTGCGCTGGTCGTAGGTGATGCCGAGGTCATGACTTATCCACAGGCGCATGTCGCCGCCGAAGAACGCCGCTTCCATGTGCGGGCTCATCCACAGGGCGAAGACGCCTACCACCAGCACCACCGGAATCAGCATGGCGGCTTCCCAGCCGGCCGGCAGGCTCAGGCGGATGCGCTCGGGCAGGCGGCTCCAGAGCAGCCCGGCGAGCAGGATGCCCAGCGGCGTCAGTATCAGCAGGCTGAAGATGCCCGGCAGGTGGCCTTCGACATAGGGCGCGAGGAACAGGCCGGCGAAGAAGCCGAGGATCACCGTCGGCAGCGCTTCCATCAGTTCGATCACCGGCTTGACCTTGCGGCGCATGCCCGGGGCCATGAAGTAGGCGGTGTAGACGGCGGCGGCGATGGCCAGCGGCGCGGCGAGGATCATCGCGTAGAAGGCCGCCTTCAGGGTGCCGAAGGTCAGCGGCGACAGGCTCAGCTTGGGCTCGAAGTCGGTGGTCGCAGCGGTGGACTGCCAGACGTAGCCCGGCTTGTCATAGCTCTCGTACCAGACCTTGCCCCACAGCGCGCTCCAGGAAACTTCCGGGTGCGGGTTGTGCAGGCTGAGGCGCTTCAGCTCGCCGCCCTGCTCCAGCAGCAGACGGTTGGCACGCGGCGACAGAGCCATCTGGCCTGCTTCCGGCGCGACGTTTTCCACCAGCAGCTTGCGGTGGGCGGTGCTGTGGAACACGCCGAGGTTGCCTTGCCGGTCGAGGGCCAGGAAGCCCTTGCGGCGCTGTTCGGAAGCGATGCTGGCGATGGGCTGGTCGTCCAGCTTGAAGTCGCGGACATGGGAAAGACGCGGTTCGCCATCCTCGCCACGGGCCATGAACCACTGGCCGATGCCGCCGGTGGAGTCCCCAATCATCAGCGAGATACCACCGAGCAACTGGCCGCTGGCAGTGACTTCGGCGGAGGCGTCGTCGAGCAGCTTGTAACGGCCGTTCAGCTGGCGGCTGTGCAGGTCGAAGACGTCGGCATGGGCGCGGCCGTTGATGACGTACAGCCACTGCTTGCGCGGGTCCAGGTAGATCGCCTTCACCGGCTCGGCGATCTGCGGCAGCTCGATCTGCTCCTGTTCCAGGGTCGTCTCGCCGGTGAGCATGTTTTCCTGGCTGGTCAGGCTGAGCACCAGCATCTGGTTGCCGCTGGAACCGGCCAGCACCAGGCTTTCGTCGCCGGAGGCCAGCGCTACGTGTTCCAGCGGACGGCCCTGGCTGTCCAGGACGATGGCCGCTTCGCCGTAGGGGTACTCGACGTGCGGCGTGATGGTCTTCTGGTTGTTCGGGTAGGTGATCTTGTAGGTGTGCTTGAACACCAGCACCTGGCCGTTGGACAGGCCAAGGGCAATCAGCGGATGACCCGGCTGGTCCTCGGCGATCGACACCACATGGCTGCCCGCCGGCAGCTTCAGGGACTGGCGGCTCAGCTCATCGCCGGTCTTGAGGCTGAAGAACACCACCTCGCCATTGGCGGCGACGCGCATGCCCACCTGGTTCTGCTCCTCGATGCTCAGCAGCAGCGGGGCTTCGGCAGTTTTCAGCCAGGCCGGGGTCAGCGGCTGGCGGGCTTCCAGCTCGGCGCCGCGGAACAGCGGCAGCACCACGTAGGCGAGGTAGAAGAAGATCAGGGTGATCGCTGCCAGCACGGCAAGGCCGCCGACCAGCACGTACCAGCGGGTCAGGCGATCCTTGAGCGCACGCATGCGCCGCTTGCGTTGCAGCGCCGGCGTATTGAAGTCGATCCGCTCGGGAGGATTGGAAGTCATCGGGGAGTTGGCCATGTCGTTCATGGGGTGACACCCTAGCGGCTCTGTGTGACAGAAAGATGACATGCCGGTGACGCGACAAAGCCCACCAGCAGAGCCACGCCAGTGGGCCTTGTAGGGGTTGCGTCACCCCATGCCGGGCGGCCGTGCCGCCCGGTTCGCGGGCTGGTTACAGGCCCAGTTCCTTCAGCGCCTTCTCCGCGACCTTGGACGGCAGCGGGATGTAGCCGTCCTTCACGACCACTTGCTGGCCGGTCTTGGACAGGACCATCTTGAGGAACTGGCCTTCCAGCGGTTCCAGCGGCTTGTTCGGCGCCTTGTTCACGTAGACGTAGAGGAAGCGGGACAACGGGTAGGTGCCGTTCAGGGCGTTCTGCTCGTTATCCTCGACGAAGGTGGCACCATCCTTCTTGGCCAGGGCGACGGTCTTCACGCTGGCGGTCTTGTAGCCGATGCCGGAGTAGCCCACGCCATTCAGCGACTGGCTGACCGACTGCACCACCGAGGCCGAACCCGGCTGCTCGTTGACGTTCGGCTTGAAGTCGCCTTTGCACAGCGCTTCTTCCTTGAAGTAGCCGTAGGTGCCGGACACCGAGTTACGGCCGAACAGCTGGACCGACTTGTTCGCCCAGTCGCCGGTCAGGCCCAGGTCACCCCAGGTCTTCACTTCCTGCTTGCCGCCGCACAGACGGGTGGCGGAGAAGATCGCGTCGACCTGCGCCATGGTCAGGCCTTTGATCGGGTTGTCCTTGTGCACGAAGATCGCCAGGGCATCCACGGCCACCGGAATGGCAGTCGGCTTGTAGCCGTACTTCTGCTCGAAGGCCTGCAGCTCGACATCCTTCATCTTGCGGCTCATCGGGCCGAGGTTGGCGGTGCCTTCGGTCAGCGCAGGCGGCGCGGTGGAGGAACCGGCAGCCTGGATCTGGATGTTCACGTTCGGGTAAAGGCGCTTGTATTCCTCGGCCCACATGGTCATCAGGTTGGCCAGGGTGTCGGAACCGACGCTCGACAGGTTGCCCGATACACCGCTGGACTTCTGGTAATCCGGCAGCGCCGGATCGATAGCGGCTACCGCACTGGCGGCGCCCACGCCTGCGGCGACAAAAGTCAGGGCCGCCATCAAACGCTTGAGTTTCATGCCTTGCTCCTCGAACAGGATAGGTTGGATGGATCGGGGGCCAGTATCGTCAGGCCGCATGAAGACTCTATGACGCGAATGTGACAGTTGGATGAAATGCCATCAGTCATTGCGACATTTCGATGACAGCCTACGCAACTACGTGGCGGGGCCATAACCCGCGTAGATTGGTGCTGAGCGCAGTGAAGCCCAACGATGGCAATGTTGGGCTTCGCGTTGCTCAGCACCAACCTACAGTGGGCATTGCAGCCCGCGAATGACAATGGCGCGAACCGTGGGCTTTTCCGCGCGCAAAAGCAAAACCCCCGGCCATTGCTGACCAGGGGTTTCGGGATAGGTGCTTGACGATGACCTACTCTCACATGGGGAGACCCCACACTACCATCGGCGATGCGTCGTTTCACTACTGAGTTCGGGATGGGATCAGGTGGTTCCAACGCTCTATGGTCGTCAAGCAATTCTTTCGGATGCTCGTGGCTTTCGCTCACGCTCACCCCAATTCGGGTATGTGATCTTTCGGTGTCATTTGCGGTTCTCACGAACTTTCGGTTCGTCGACTTCACCACTACACCACAATCCTCAGATTGCTTGGGTGTTATATGGTCAAGCCTCACGGGCAATTAGTATCGGTTAGCTCAACGCCTCACAGCGCTTACACACCCGACCTATCAACGTCGTAGTCTTCGACGGCCCTTCAGGGGACTCA
>NZ_JAELYA010000007.1 GCF_017589465.1 Pseudomonas schmalbachii | reverse complement strand
ATCGGCGCTTGTCGTGAGCGCGTGGGTGGGGGAAGTCTCCTACCGTCTGGCTTGCAGAAGCGGGTCTTGTCCCTCCACCCCCGACAGGTTCCTACCCTACCGCCATACAAGCGGGCCATGCCCGCGAGCTTCGCCCTATCGCGGCCATGGGCCGCTCCTACGAAGATGCTCTCGCGTTGCCGGCTCCCTCACCCCAACCCTCTCCCGGAGGGAGAGGGGGCTGATTGGCATCGGGATGAGTGCCGTGCCAACCGGCAACTCCGAACAGTCCCCTCTCCCCTTGGGAGAGGGTTAGGGTGAGGGGAATAAGACAGTTGCTCCTACAACAGCGTTTTATTCCCTCGGCAACCTCAACCGCTCCGGTCGCCACCATCCCGGCAACAGCCTCCGCGTTGCCGGCTGGTTGAAGCGGTCGTCGAGCAGGTAGATCACGCCGCTGTCCTCGGTGGTGCGGATCACCCGTCCGGCCGCCTGCACTACCTTCTGCAGGCCCGGGTAGAGGTAGGTGTAGTCGTAGCCATTGCCGAACATCGCCTGCATGCGCTGCTTGATTTCCTCGTTGATCGGGTTCACCTGCGGCAGGCCGAGGGTGGCGATGAAGGCGCCGATCAGGCGGTCGCCGGGCAGGTCGATGCCCTCGCCGAAGGCGCCGCCGAGCACGGCGAAGCCGATGCCCTGCGAGTCGGCGTGGAAGCGGGCGAGGAAGCCTAGGCGTTCGGCCTCGCTCATGCTGCGCGACTGCGCCCACACCGGGATGTGCGGGTGATCGCTGCGGAAGCGTTCCAGCGCCTGTTCCAGGTAGGCGTAGCTGCTGAAGAAGGCCAGGTAGTTGCCCGGGCGTTCGGCGAACTGGCGGGCCATCAGCGTGCTGATCGGGGCGAGGCTGGCGTCGCGGTGCTGGTAGCGGGTCGACAGGTTGCTCAGCGCGTGGACCTGCAACTGCTCGGCGCGGAACGGCGACTCCACGTCCAGCCAGGTGGTGCCTTCCGGCAGGCCGAGCAGGTCGGCGTAGTAGTGCGCGGGGTTGAGGGTGGCGGAGAACAGCGTGGTGCTGTGCGCCGCCTCGAAGCGCTCGGCGAGGAACGGCGCCGGCACGATATTGCGCAGGCACAGGGTCGCCTGCGGCCGCCAGCCGGCGCCGCGATCCACGGTGACGTCGAACAGCGAGTGCGGCCCGTAGGCTTCGGCCAGGCGGCAGAACAGCATGGCGTCGAGGTAGAAGCGCAGCAGCCCGGCGTCGTTGCCGGTGGGGTGGTCGGTCAGGTGATCGGTGATTGCGCTGACCGCCTTCTGCAGCGCGGCGATGAACAGGTCCGGCGCGGTCGGGTAGATGCGGTAGGGCTCTTCCTGCTCCTTGTAGAGCTGGTTCCAGTGCCGGCTGACGCGGTCCAGCGCGCTTTTCAGCGAGGCCGGGCCGGCCTTGCGCAGGGCGTTGAATTCGCCCTGGTCCAGCTCCGCGCTGTACATGCCGCGGCCGCGCTCGATCAGGTTGTGCGCCTCGTCCACCAGCAGCGTCACGCGCCAGTCGTTGAGCACGGTGAGGCCGTAGAGCAGGGCGGTCATGTCGAAGTAGTAGTTGTAGTCGCAGACCACCACGTCGGCCCAGCGGCTCAGTTCCTGGCTCAGGTAGTAGGGGCAGATCTGATGGGCGAGGGCGACTTCGCGTACTTGCTCCTGGGTCATCCAGCGCCGCCCGAGGATGGCCTGCCGCGCGGCCGGCAGGCGGTCGTAGAAGCCCTTGGCCAGCGGACAGGATTCGCCGTGGCAGGCCTTGTCCGGATGCTCGCAGGCCTTGTCGCGGGCGACGTGTTCCAGCACCCGCAGCGGCATGTGGTCTTCCTGGCTGCGCAGCGTGGCGAGGGCATCCAGCGCGAGCTGGCGTCCCGGCGTCTTGGCGGTGAGGAAGAACAGGCGGTCGAGCTTCTGTCCGGGGAATGCCTTGAGCTGCGGGAACAACGTGCCGAGGGTTTTGCCGATGCCGGTGGTGGCCTGCGCCATCTGCGTGCGGCCGTCGCGGGCGGCGCGGTACACCGCCTCCGCCAGTGCGCGCTGGCCCCTGCGGAACTCGGCGTAGGGGAAGCGAAGATGTTCCAGGCTCCGGTCGCGCGCCACTCGGTGGGCGCTTTCCTGCTCGGCCCAGGCGACGAATCGGCTGCATTGCAGTTCGAAGAAGGCGCGCAGGTCGGCGGCAGAGAAGCGTTCGCGGAACTGCGTTTCCTTCTGCGTGATGACGTTGAAGTACACCACCGCCAGGTCGATCTCTTCCATTTCGAGCTGCTGGCAGAGCAGCCAGCCGTACACCTTCACCTGTGCCCAGTGCAGCAGCCGGTGGTTCTGCGGGATGCGCGCGACGTCGCCGCGGTGGGTCTTGATCTCTTCCAGCAGGTTGGTCAGCGGGTCGTAGCCGTCGGCGCGGCCGCTCACCAGCAGACCCGGATATTCGCCACGCAGCGGCAGCTCGGAGATGTAGGACTCATCGCGGCGCGAGACCACGGTGGCGTGCCCGGCGATGCCTTCCTGCGCGGTCGGAGCGGGGGTGAAGCGCAGGTCGAGGTCGCCTTCCTTGGCGGTGAATTCGCAGAGTGCGCGCACGGCGATGGCATAGGTCATGGGGCGCTGCCCTCGTCGGCCCAGGTCACGTAACAGACTTCCACCGGCATGCCGTGCTCGGCGCAGAACGCCAGCCAGCGCTTCTGGTTGTCCTGCAGACGGTCGCCCGGGCCCTTCACCTCGATCATCCGGTAGCGCTGCTCGGCCGGCCAGAACTGGATCAGGTCCGGCATGCCGGCGCGGTTGGCCTTGATGTCCAGCAGCAGACGCTCGAACCAGGCCTTCAGATGAACAGCGGGCAGGCAGGCCAGCGCCTGTTCCAGCAGTTCCGCGTCGAGCAGGTCCCAATAGACGAAGGGCGAGACGATGCCGAACTTGTCGTGCCAGGTGCGGCAGATCTTGCTCGCGTATTCGCCGCTGTCGATCAGCGCGAAACTGCTGGCGAACAGCTCGGCGCGGCGCTGGGCGAAGTCGGCGCTGAGCAGGTCCGCCGGGCCGGCATGGAAGGGGTGGAAGAAGGCGCCCGGCAGCGGGGCGAAGATCGCTTCCCAGCAGAGCAGGCCGAACAGGCTGTTGATCAGCGTGTTTTCAACGTAGTGCACCGGCGCCTGGGCTTCGTTCAGATGGTCGCGCACGCACAGCTCGACGCTGGCCTCGCCCATCGGAGGCAGGCACAGGTCGAAGCGTTGTTCCGCCGCTGCCGAAGCGCGTGCCGGCCGGGGCAGTCCGAGCAGGCGATTCAGGCGCACCAGGGCGCGTTCGACCAGTTGCGCTTCTGCCTCGCTTTCCGGCGCGTTCGCCGCCATTTGCGCCAGTTCGTGCGCTTCCTGCAGGCGGGCGAGCCGTTCCAGTACGCGAATCTGCCGTTGCCGCGAGCCGGGAAATACCGTTCGCTGGTAGAGCCGCAGCGACCCTTCCAGCTCGCCTTCGCGCTCCAGTTGCTGGGCGAGGCGGAACAGCAGGCGGGCGTGGCGCGATTGCAGGAAGGGGTTGTCGCTGGCGAACTCGCCGATCAGCCCGACCACCTCGTCCACCGCCAGCCCGGCGGCGAACCGCTCGCCGCAGCGCCACAGGTGCAGGTAGCCGTCGAGGTCGGCGCGATTGCGGAATGCCCGGGAATCGGCGCTGAACGGCACCTGTTCGTAGCGATAGACACCCAGGTCGGCGAGGACGAACTCGGACCAGTCCTGCCGCAGGTTGCCGAAGAACAGCAGGCGCAGGCGGTCGCAGAGGTCGCCGATGACCAGGCTGTAGAGCGGGTCGTCGAGGTCGGGATACCACTCGGCGAAGCTGCGGCTGTGTTCGGCGTGATGGGCCAGAAGTTCGGCCAGGTCGCCTTTTTTCGGTGCAGCGGAGGGCAGTTCGTCGCGGAAGCGCGCGACCAGTTCGTCCTTGCGCAGCAGCGACAGCAGTTCCGCGAAGGCCAGCTCATGCCGGTCGCTGATCCAGCCCAGTTCCAGCAGCGGCGCGGCGGCCCGGCGGGTGCAGCCGATCTCGGCATAGTTCAGCTTGCTGGCGCGGAAGTGCGGCCCCTTGCGCATCACCAGACGCACCAGCAGCGCCTGCGAAGGCTGCTCCAGAGCGAGGAAATCGCCGATGAAATCGCGCTCGTCGGCCAGCAGCAAGGGCTCGTGCCGCTCCTCGATCCAGTCGAGGGCGGTGAGGAAGTTCGTCAGGTAATAGAAGTCGGCGACGGGCGGAAGCGGCATCACGGGCAGGGCACTGTCTCTTTATACAGTGCAAGCATGACCATCGCCGCGCACGACGGCAAGCGCGGTCTGACCGGCGTCTGTCCGGAATGGCCTCGGGCCTGTCGGGAATACCGCCGATATGGCTCTTGGCCCTGACCCGACGGTCCACTAATGTGAGCCCAAGGCCGTACCGTCGTAAGGCCATCGCGTAATTCGGGGAGGCTCCGCAACAACAAACCGCTCTGCATGTTGTGTCTTGATTCATTCGAGTTCACATACCAGGACAAAAAAATGAACAACAAGAAAGTCCGGCAGAATCAGCAAGACCAGAAAGCGGCCTCGGGTACTGCCAGCCCGCAAGCGCCGAACCAGAACGTAGGACTCCCGAAGGTGCTGCGCGCCCGTGAGCCCGATCGCGAAGCGCGGGCCATCCTGCGCATGCTCAACCTTTCACCGCAGGTTTCGCTCGACAGGCTTTCCGTGGACAGCTTCCGCAAGGGCTGGCTGCTCGCCGCGAAGGCGCTTGGACGGCGCATTCCCGTCGCCTCGGTGACCGAACAGGTGATCGTCGGTCCGGGCGGGCCGATGACCCTGCGAATTTTCAAGCCGAGCCATACCGACGAACTGCTGCCCGCCTTCCTCTGGTGCTTCGGCGGCGGCTTCGTCATCGGCGGGCTGGACAGCGCCGATTCGGTCTGCCGCAACATCGCCCACTATGCCGGCTGCATCACCGTCGCCATCAGCTATCGGCTGGCGCCGGAGCACACGATCTCGGCGAGCCGCGAGGACGTGCTGGCGGCGGTCAACTGGATCGCCGAGAACGGCGCCGAACTGGGCATCGACACCACGCGCCTGGCCCTCGGCGGCGACTCCGCCGGCGGCAACCTGACCGCTGCCATCTCGCAGGAATTGCTCCGCCGTGACGGCCCGACGTTGCGCATGCAGGTGATGGTGTATCCCGCCACCGAACTGGTGGAGAAATTCCCGTCCTACGAGGAGAACATCCACGGCCGCTACTTCCTGACTGCCGAAGCGGTGGCCTGGCTCGAAGAGCGGCTGAGCGAGTCGCTCATGACGCTGGACATCGAGGACCCCTGGTATTCCCCGCGTCGCAGTCCCGACCTGCGCGGCCTGCCGCCGGCGGTGATCGTCACCGCGGGCTTCGACCCGATCCGCGACGATGGCCTGGATTACGGCGTGCGTCTGCGCGCTGCCGGCGTGCCGGTGGAGATGCTGCACTACGCCGGGCAATTCCACGGCTTCATCAACTTCGACTCGGTGCTCGGCGCCGCCCGGGATGTGCTGAAACGCATCAGCGAGGCGCTGGTGGCGGCATTCGATGAGGCGCCGGCGGCCGACCGCACCATCGAGATCGCCGATGAGCCTTCGCCGGCCGGTTCGGGCCTGCGTGCCGCGGGAGAGCTGACCACCGCCACCGTGACCGTCTGGGCGGCCACCGTGCGCTGGCGCGACATGCTGCTGCGCATGGCTTCGCCGAGGGCGGCGCGTGCTACCCGGTTGCTGCTGAAACCATGGTCGCTGCCGACTGCGCTGCTCCGGCGCCGGATCAACAGCCGCCTGGATACGCTCAGCGCGCGCCAGACCTATCCACACGCCTGCACCTGCCCAACGAAACAGCGAAAAGCCGCGTAGGTCGTGGCACCGCTGGCGCTCGTAGGTTGGCGCTGAGCTTGCGAAGCCCAACGCTGCCATGGCCAGTGTTGGGCTCCACGTAGGTTGGCGCTGAGCCTGCGAAGCCCAACGGTGCCACCGGCTCGGCAGATGTTGGGCTTCACTTCGTTCAGCGCCAACCTACGTGAAGCCGGCCAGCGCTGGATCAGCAGGCGTTGCTTGGTTTGCCGACGTATTTGAAGATGGCCGAAGCGGTCGCCACCAGGTCGCCCGCCTCGGTGCGGATCTCGCCGTCGCAGAAGGCCAGGGACTTGCCGGCCGAGCGCACCTTGCCGCTGGCCACCAGCACGTTACCGGCGGCGCCGCCCGGGCGCATGAAGTTGGTCTTCAGTTCCACGGTGACGCAGCCGCGGCCATCGCCATGCTGGCGCGTGCTCCAGGCCAGGACAATATCCATCAGCGTCATCAGCACTCCGCCGTGGGCGCTGTCATGGCCGTTCATGTGGAACGGCTTCAGTTCCAGGCGAATGGTCGAGCTTTCTTCGTCGACCAGCGGTACACCGAAGATTCCCAGGTGGGTCAGCAGCGGATCGAGGCCCTGCTGGGGCAATGTGCTGACTTCGTGGTGAGTTGCTGCTGCGCTGCTTTCCGCCATCTTGGCTGTATCCCTGACTGCGAACCGAAGCCTGCATCCTAACGGCGCAGCCGCGCCGGTCAATGCTGCAAAGGGATGAAGCGGGCGATCAGCGAGCGGTGGGCTCCAGCCAGAAGATCGCCTCGGGTTCGTAGAACGTCCGGTCGAGCAGCGGCCGCGCGCCGATCCAGCCGTCGTCGTTGTCTGCCTGCCAGGATGCGCCCCAGGAATTTACGATCTGCAGCGAGTCGCGGCAGCGGCCTTCCTTCGTGCAGACCAGGCGATAGCCGGTGATGACCGCCGTATGCCCGTAACCGCTGGCGCGGCCGTTGACGCTGATCTTGCCGCAGCTCTTCATCGAGGTGGCCCTGAGGTCGTCTTCGGCGCAGAAGTTGATGCCGAGCGGGCGCTTGCTGGCGAGCACTGCGCGGATCTTCGCCAGCAGCCGGTAGTACTCGGACTTGCCGTCCAGCCGGTCCGGGTAGTTGGCGATCCGCCAGCCGCCGACCAGCCGCATGAAGTTGTCCGACGTGCGGCAGACCTGCGGAATCAGCAGGCGGTCGAGGAATTTCGAGTAGCTGTCCTGCGCGAAGGCGGCCGCCAACTCCCGGTCGGAAACGGCGAGATCGTAGCGCCGGCGTATCTCGTGGATGGCATGGTCGATGGCGACGGCTGCGCAGTTGCCGCAGCGGGCGACCATGGGCTGGATTCTGCGGTAGGCCCTCTCGATGGCGCTGATATTGCGGATATCCAGGATTGTGGCGATTCGCCGGCTCTGGATATCGCTGGTCAGGCGCTCGAAGGGGGCGCAGGACTCGCGCACGATGGCGTTGGTGCGGATCGCGCCGTTGTACAGGCTTTCCTCCGGGCTGCCGCCGTAACGCAGGCCGCTGTAGCTGATGCGCTGGGCGCGGTCGGCGTCGTCCGCCGGCTTCCTGCCGAAGCGCGCGAGGTCGAGCACGGAGGCTTTTTCGCTGTCCGGAACGGCGGCGCAGTTGGCCACGTTGCGCGCCGAGCAGTTGGCCTCGTCGATCAGCGTCGCGGCGACGAACGAGTAGCAGAAACCCAGGCCGCCCTGGCTGCGCACGCGCGGCATGTTGTCGATCTGCAGGATGCTGTCGGGCCTGGCGCGGTACTCTCGCGGAATGAGCTCGAAGGTCCCCTCCGCGTGCGCTTCCTGGGCAAGCGGCGCGCAAATGAGGAGCAGGACGAGCCCACGCGCCATCGACATGGATGTACCCACCGGAATCTGGTCGGTATCGCTCAAATTATCACGGCTGATGTGCGGCAGGCGGCGTGCAGACGAGCGTTCACGGGGACTTGCCGCTGCGCTCCGGCTGGTCTTCGGCGTTGCTCTTCAGGCGGGCGTTTTCTTCGCCCAGCAGGCGGTTGAGGATTTCCAGCCGGTTGCCTTCGTCGAGCAGGATTTCGTTGGCGGTTTCAAGGCCGGCCTTCTCGTCCACCAGCCGGTAATAACCCCTGGCCATGGAGAGCATGAGGGCCAGCGCCAGCAGTACCCCCAGCATTCGCAGGATCTTTCGCCACATGTCGCGCAACCTCCGCCGCCACCGTCATGAAGTGTGGCCTATGGCGCATGGCCCCGCCTGCCGGTCGATCAGGGCAGCGCCTGGCCGAGCAGACGCAGGTAGTCGGCGCTGGCGGAAATGTCGTTGTGGCCGCGCCCGGCGATCACTTCCAGCTTCGCCACGCCCGGCTTGAACTGGCGGTAGAGCTTCATGCTGCTCCAGCGCGGGATCACCTCGTCGTGTTCGGCGATCAGCACCAGCGTCGGCACTTCGATGTGCGATACGTAGCGCCAGGACTGGTACTTGTCCTGCAGCAGCCAGCGTATCGGGAGGATCGGGAACTGCTTCTGGCCCAGTTCCTCGATGCTGTTGTACGGGGTGATCAGCACCAGCCGCGCGGCCGGGCGCTGGCTGGCCAGGCTGATCGCCACGCCGCTGCCCAGGCTGCGGCCGACCACGGCGATTTGCGGATGACTGGCGTGGACCAGGTCGAACAGGGTGAGGGCGTCGCGCTGGATCGCCTCCTCGGAGGGCGAGCCGCCGCTGCCGCCGTAGCTGCGGTAGTGCAGCAGGTAGATGGCATGCTCGGGGAAGGCTTCGGCGAAGGAGGGCAGGTTCTGCGACACGTCCTCGGCATTGCCGCCGAAGTAGACCAGCGCCTTCGGCCCGGCGTGCGGGCGTACCGTCACCAGCACCGTGGCATCGGCGGTCGGCAGCGCCATCAGGTTTTCCGCTCCACCGACGGCGCGCGGCTGCGGCAAGTAGATCAGCGAGCGCTGGAAGGCATACAGCGCGATACACAGGCCCAGGTACGCGGCCAGGGCCAGGAGGACGACGGTGGTCACAGTCCTGCGCATCGTCGGCTGCCGTGGCGGGTCTTGGGCATCGTTCCTCTCCTCGGGCGTTGTCTGGCGTATGTCGAGCAATACTAGTCAATGCCGTTATCACGGGATCGCAGGCCGATGCTGAACATCCAGGGGCTATGCAAGAGCTACCCGACGCCGCAGGGACCGCTGCCGGTGCTGCGCGGTGTCGACCTGGAACTGGGCGCGGGGCGCAGCCTGGCGCTGATGGGCGAATCCGGCAGCGGCAAGAGCACGCTGCTGCATCTGGTCGCCGGACTCGACCGCTTCGACGGCGGCAGCATCCATGTCGACGGCCAGTCGCTGGCGGAGTTGCGCGAGCACCAGCTGGCGGCCTGGCGGCGTACGCGGATCGGCCTGGTGTTCCAGCAGTTCAACCTGATCTCCAGCCTGCGCGTCGCCGACAACCTGGCGTTCCAGGCGCGCCTGGCGGAGCGCCACGATCCGCACTGGGAGGCCGAGCTGATACGCCGCCTGGGCCTGGGCGAGTTGCTCGGGCGCTATCCCGAGGAGCTTTCCTGGGGCCAGCAGCAGCGGGTCGCCCTCGGTCGAGCGCTGGCCGCCCGGCCGAGCCTGCTGCTGGCCGACGAACCCACCGGCAGTCTGGACGAGGCGACCAGCGACGAGGTGCTGGACCTGTTGCTGGACCTGCTCGCCGGCAGCTCCACCAGCCTGCTGATGGTCACCCACAGCCCGCGTATGGCCGCGCGCCTGGAGCGTCGCGTGGTGCTGCACAACGGCGTCCTGCTCGAACCGGACGAGGTTTGAGATGCGCCTGTTGCTGCGGACCTTGCGCGGCCTGTGCAGCCACTGGCGGCGGCATCCCGCGCAGTTCTTCAGCGTGCTCACCGGGCTGTGGCTGGCCACCGCGCTGTGGACCGGCGTGCAGGCGCTGAACGCCCAGGCCCGGGACAGCTATGCGCGGGTCGAGCGGCTGCTCGGCGGGGCGGAACAGCAGCAACTGGTCGCCCGCGACGGCGGACTGTTCCCGCAGGACGACTTCATCGAACTGCGCCGCGCCGGCTGGCCGGTCTCGCCGCTGCTGCAGGGCCGGGTGCGCCTGCAGGACAAGGCCGCGCACCGCCTGCAACTGATCGGCATCGAGCCGATGACCCTGCCGGCCGCCTCGGCTCCGGCGGGCTCGACGGTGGAGCGGGACGAGCTGACGCGCTTCCTCGGTCCGCCCGGCCGCACGCTGATCGCCGCCGATACCCTGGCGGATCTCGGCTTCCGTGCCGGTGACCAGCCGCTCGACGAGTCCGGCACGGCGCTGCCGCCGCTGGAGGTGCGCACGCAACTGGCGCCCGGCGTGCTGCTGGTGGACATCGGCGTCGCCCAGCGGTTGCTTGGCGCGCCGCAGCGGTTGTCGGGGATGCTGGTGAGCAAGGATTTCGCCCGGGAGTTGCCGGCGCATCTGGCCGGGCAACTGCAACTGACTCATCGCAGCGAGGCCGCCGACCTGGCCGGCATGACCGACAGCTTCCATCTCAATCTCAGCGCCCTTGGCCTTCTGGCGTTCGTCGTCGGGCTGTTCATCGTCCATTCCGCCATCGGCCTGGCGCTGGAGCAGCGCCGCCCGCTGCTGCGCACCCTGCGCGTGTGCGGGGTGAGCCTGCGGCTGCTGGTCGCCGCGCTCGCCGTGGAGCTTGGCGCGCTGGCGCTGCTCGGCGGGTTGGCTGGGGTGGTCAGCGGCTACTGGCTCGCCGGCCTGCTGCTGCCCGATCTGGCCGGCAGCCTGCGCGGCCTGTACGGCGCCGAGGTGGCCGGACATTTGAGCCTGGATTGACGCTGGTGGCTGGGCGGGCTGGCGATCAGCCTGCTCGGCGCCTTGCTGGCGGGCGCCGGCAGTCTGCTCAGGGCCGCGCGCCTGCCGGTGCTGGCTCTCGCCCAGCCGGAAGCCTGGCATAGGCAACAGGCGCGCTGGCTGCGGCGTCAGGCGTTGCTGGCCGGCGCGTTGGGGTTGCTGGCGCTGATCGCGCTCATGTGGCACAGCCTGCTGGCGGGTTTCGTCCTGCTGGCCGCGCTGCTGCTGGGGGCGGCGCTGCTCTTGCCGCTGTGCCTGGACCGGCTGCTGGAGATTCTGCTGCCGCGTTGCCGCAGGCCGCTCGCACAGTGGTTCGTCGCCGACTGCCGCCAGCAGTTGCCGGGCCTGTCGCTGGCGCTGATGGCCCTGTTGCTGGCGATGGCGGCGAGCATTGGCGTCGGCAGCATGACCGAGGGCTTCCTCCGCACCTTCAGCGACTGGCTGGACCAGCGCCTGGCCGCCGAGCTGTACGTCACGCCGCGCGATCCGCAGCAGTCGCTGGCCATCGGTGACTGGCTGCGCGGGCGAAAGGAAATCGACAGCGTGCTGCCGTCCTGGCGGGTCGAATTGCGTATGGGCGATCGACCGGCGCAGCTCTACGGCATCCTCGACCACCCGGCCTACCGCGCCCACTGGCCGCTGCTGCGCGCCAGTCCCGACGCCTGGGAACGGCTGGCTCGGCAGGAGGCACTGATGCTCAGCGAGCAACTGGCGCGCCGGCTGGACGTGGATCTCGGCGGGCGGGTGACGCTGCCCACTCCGCAAGGGGACTGGAATCTGGAGGTCGCCGGCATCTATGCCGACTACGGCAATCCGAAGGGGCACCTGCTGGTCAATGTGGAGGGATTGAAGCGCCACTGGCCGGGGCTCACGCCGCTCAGCTACAGCCTCTATCTGCCATCCACGGCAACCCCGGCGCTGATGGCGGCGCTGCAGGCGGAATTCCGGCTCGACAGCAGCCGGATCGTCGACCAGGGCGAGCTCAAGTCGTGGTCGACGCGGGTGTTCGAGCGCACCTTCGCCGCCACCACCGCGCTCAACTGGCTGACCCTCGGCGTGGCCGGCGTCGCCCTGTTCATCAGCCTGCTGACCCTCGGTACGGACCGCCTCGCCCAACTGGCGCCGCTCTGGGCGCTGGGCGTGCAGCGCTCGCGGCTGGCGCTGCTCAGCCTCGGCCAGACGCTGCTGCTGGCGTCGATCACCGTGCTGCTGGCGATTCCGCTGGGGCTGCTGCTGGCCTGGTGCCTGGTGGCGCTGATCAATGTGCTGGCGTTCGGCTGGCGCCTGCCGCTGCACATCTTCCCCGGACAGATCGGGCAACTGCTGGGCATGGCGCTGCTGGTCACTCTATTGGCCGCCGCGTGGCCGCTGTGGCGCCTCGGCCGCAGCGTGCCGGCCGACCTGCTGCGGAGCTTCGCCGATGAACGCTAGATGCCGTGCGTTGCTCGCTGGCCTGCTGCTCGCCGGCTGCGATGGCGCGCCGCCGCCGGAGCAGGGCTTCGCCGGGCTGGCCAGCGACCCGGCGAACTTCGCCCAGGCGACGCCGGGCGGGACCATCGTCTTCCCCGCCGACCACGGCGCGCACCCGGACTACCGCATCGAGTGGTGGTACGTGACGGCCAATCTGCGGGACGAGCAGGGGAGGCCGTGGGGCGTGCAGTGGACGCTGTTCCGCAACGCTCTGCAGCCGGGGTCCAGCGAGCCCGGCTGGGACAATCGCAACCTGTGGATGGCCCATGCCGCAGTGACCGGCGCCGATACTCATCGGGTCGCGGAAACCTACGCGCGCGGCGGCATCGGCCAGGCCGGCGTCGAGGCTGCGCCGCTGCGGGCGTGGATCGATGATTGGCACCTGAGCAGCCGCACGGCGGACAACAGCGGACTTGGCGAGCTGGACCTGCATGCCCGCGGTCGCGACTTCAGCTACAGCCTGCGCCTGACCAGCAGCCAGCCGCCGGTGCTGCACGGCGAACGCGGGCTCAGCCGCAAGTCCGGGCAGGGGCAGGCGTCCTGGTACTACAGCCAGCCGTTCTTCCAGGCGCAGGGGGAGATTCGTCTGGGGGACCGCATCTTCAAGGTCCAGGGACCGGCCTGGCTCGACCGCGAGTGGACCAGCCAATACCTGGCGCCGGACCAGCGGGGCTGGGACTGGTTCTCCCTGCACATGGACAGTGGCGACAAGCTGATGCTGTTCCAGCTGCGCCATGCCGATGGCCGCCACTATTTCGCCGGCACCTGGATCAGCGCGTCGGGCCGCACGCGTGTGCTTGGGGAGGGGGATATCGAGATGAAGGTTCTGGAACAGAGCAGCATCGCCGGCCGCCGCCTGCCGACCCGCTGGTCGCTGCGCGTGCCCGTCGAAGGACTGGACATCACCACCACGCCGCTACGCGAGGACGCCTGGATGGGCACGCGCTTCGCCTACTGGGAAGGACCGATCCGCTTCAGCGGCAGCCATGGCGGCGTGGGGTATCTGGAGTTGACGGGGTATTGAGGCAGCGAGGGGAAGAGCCATTCGTAGGATGGGTTGAGCTTGCGATACCCATCATTGCCGAACCCGCATGGGTATCGCTTCGCTCAACCCATCCTACGAAATCACACGCGCCGCCGTACCGTAGGAGCAACTGTCTTGCACCCTGCGTAACTACGTGGATGGGCCAGAACTCACGTAGGTTGGTGCTGAACGCAGTGAAGCCCAACGATGGCGATGTTGGGCTTCGCGCTGCTCAGCGCCAACCTACGGTGGACATTGCCGCCCGGAGCGGGCCATGCCCGCGATCGCGCGCATGGCGCGCTCCTACAGGGGAGCTGTGCTGCTGCAGCCCAAATGAAAAAGCCCGACCAAGGGTCGGGCTCTCTCCAGAACGCTTCTACATCACGCCGCGTTGTTGAACGTCCGCGCCGGCGACTTCTTCAGCACTTGCTGGCGACATGCTTCGCCGAAGGCTTCGAAGATCTTCACCGAATCCGGGTTCTTCGCAGCCTGCCATTCCGGGTGCCACTGCACCGCGAACAGGAACGGCGAAATGCCCGGGGCGTGGATGGCCTCGACCAGGCCGTCTTCCGCACGGGCCAGCGCCTCGATGCCCTTGCCGAGGGTTTTCAGGCCCTGGCCGTGCAGCGAGTTGACGCGAATCTCGTCGGTCTTCAGCAGCTTGTGCAGCCAGGAGTCCTTCAGCAGACGCACGCCATGCACGGCGCTGTACTGCACGTCTACCGGGTCTTCCGGGTTCTCGCGGTGATCGTTGAAGCCCGGCTCGGCATAGAGCTTCTGGTACATGTCGCCGCCCAGCGCCACGTTGATTTCCTGCATGCCGCGGCAGATGCCGAAGATCGGCAGGCCACGCTTGATCGCCGCGTGGATCAGCGGCAGGTCGAACAGGTCGCGATCCCTGTCCTGGGCTTTCTCGGGGGTGAGGTTTTCCTGGCCGTAGAGCGCCGGATCGATGTTGCTGCCGGCGCCGGTGAGGTACACGCCATCGGCCATGTCCAGGTACTGCTCGAGGTCTTCGGTGCCGCAGCAGGTCGGCACCAGGACAGGCACGCATCCGGAGTGTTCGACCAGCGGGACGATGTATTTGTGGGTCATTACCTGGTAGTCGTGACCCTTGCGTTCCTGGCTGCCCATGGACATCAGGACGACGGGTTTGCGGATTTTCTGATTCTTGTTGCCAATGTTGCTGTTGGACATATTTCACCTTGGGACAGGCTCGCCTGTCGTTGTTGTGCAGGCGCGCGCCGCGGCTGCGCTGCCTGGGGTTCCGAGCACTGCCGGGAAGCTGGCGAGAGTGCCGCTCCACGGTCGAAACCTGCCCACAAGCCTGACAGAGCCGTTGGATATGTCAAACGAAATCGGCGGAAAACGTAAAAAATAATGGCCGATAAGGCATGAAGGTTATTATATAACTTATTGATTTTTAATGGATATTTTTGTGTTTTGCGACACCTGTTGGTCCAATATATTGGACGCCTGCCCGGGATGGTGGATTCCGGTTGTTCGATATCGAATACACCCCGAGGCCGATTCCGAACAGGTGGCACGCCTGCGTCAGGCGCGCCACTGCTGCCTCAGTCGCGCAGGATGATCACGTAGGTCTTGCGCACGGTTTCCTGGATATCCCAGACACCCACGCTGTTCTCCGGCAGCAGGAAGGCGTCGCCGGCCTGGAATTCGATGGTCTCGCCGCCGTCCGGGGTGAAGCTGCCGCGACCCTGGATGAAATGGCAGAACTCCTGCTCGACGATCTGCCGCCGCCAGCGGCCGGGCGTGCATTCCCAGATGCCGGTTTCGACGCGATCCGGGCGTTCGATGGCTTCCACGCGGGTCAGCGAAACGGGTTCGCCGAGCGGCACGGCGACCGGGTTGGCCTCGCCGAGCGCGGCGTTGGCGGTGTTCTTCAGGTGAGTGATGTTCATCGGGGACTCCAGGGTGGGATGTTCAACTGCGGCGCGCCGCACGTTCGGAAATTCGATCAGCCGACCATCAGGCCTTCCATGGTCGCGGCCAGCTTCTCCGCCAGGCGGCGGCGCCATAGCGGGCTGCGCGGGTTGGCCAGCACTTCGTCTTCGAACACGAAGCTGCGGATGATCGCGTTGTAGCCGAGCCAGCGGCAGGGCTCCGGTTCCCAGCCGCGCAGGCTGTCCTGCAGCGGGCGGTCGCGGATGACCCAGGGCTGGCGGGTGAGCAGGGTGTCCTGGCCGAGGATCAGGTCGGCCAGGGTGCGGCCGCCGAGGTTGGTCGCGCCGACGCCTTCGCCGCCGTAGCCGCCGGAGAGGGCGATGCCGTTGCGGCGGTCGATCAGCATGTGCGGGTGGAAGCGCCGCGCCATGCCGAGGTTGCCGCCCCAGGTGTGGGTGATGCGGGCGTTCTTCAGCTGCGGGAAGAGTTCGCCGAACAGATAGCGGCGCAGCTCCACTTCGTCGTCGGTCAGGCTGAAGTCGGTGCGCAGCTTGCCGCCGAAGCGATAGCCGCCGCGCGCGCCGAAGGCCAGGCGGTTGTCGAGGGTGCGCTGGCCGTAGGTGACCTGCCGGCTGTTCTCGCTGAAGGCCTGGCCGCGTTCCAGGCCGATCTCCGCCCAGACCGAGTCGGGCAGCGGCTCGGTGGCCACCAGCAGGCTCTGCACCGGCAATTGATAGTTGCCCAGCGGCGGCATGGCGGCGGCGTAGCCTTCCACGGCCGGCACCACCCACTGCGCGCGCAGCTCGCCCTTGTCGGTGCGCAGCAGGCCGGGGCGCCAGTCGGTGACGCGGCTTTTCTCGAACAGCTGCACGCCCAGGCGTTCGACGGTACGCGCCAGGGCGCGGGCCAGCTTGGCCGGCTGGATGGTCGCGCAATGGGGTGTGTTGATCGCTCCGAGCGCGCCGGCGATACGCAGTTGGCCGCCCAGTTCGGCGGGCGACAGCCAGCGGTAGTCGGCTTCGCCCAGGCCTTCGCCATGGAGGTGGGCGAGATACTCGCGCAGCCGCCGCTCCTGCTCGGGATAGCGGGCGGCGCAGTACAGCACGCCGCCCTTGCGGTAGTCGCAGTCGATGCCTTCGTGCTGCAGCACCCGTTCGACTTCATCCGGAATGTCGTGCAGCAGGCCGTAGGATTCGATGCGCTGTTCACGGGGCAGGCCGGCGAGCAGGCGATCCTCGCCGAGCAGATTGCCCATCAGCCAGCCGCCATTGCGCCCCGAAGCGCCGAAGCCTGCGGTTTCCGCCTCGACGATGGCGATCTTCAGGTGCGGTGCGCGGGTCTTCAGGTAATAGGCCGTCCACAGGCCGGTATAGCCCGCGCCGGCGATGGCCACGTCGACGTCCAGCGAGCCTTCCAGGGAAGGGCGCGGGACGAGGTCGTCGTCCAGTTGGTTCATCCACAAGCTGATATGACGCCATGCCGACATGGGCGACTCCGAATTCGGTGGTGGGGAATGTCAGCAAGGCTAGAAGCGCGGCGCGGAACTGTCGTGCGCGCGGGTACGCGGAGAAGAAAGCTAGGTCAGTCCTGCGCCCGCAATTGCCGCATGTACTCGCGCGGCGATTTCCCGGTGTGCTGGCGGAAGCAGCGGTAGAACGCCGAGAGCGAATTGAAGCCGGCGGAGAAGGCCATCTCGTCGATGCGCTCGGGCAGCGGCGGGTGCAGTTGGCCGAGCAGGTGCTGCAGGCGCGTCTGGTTGACGTACTGGTAGAAGCTCAGGCCCATCACTTGGTTGAGCAGGTAGGAAATCTGGTTGCGGGTGTAGCCGGTGGCGCTGGCCACCTGGCTCAGGTCGAGGTCCGGGGCGAGGTAGGGCTGGGCCTTGCGGAAGTAGTCTTCCAGGTCGTTCGCCAGTTGGCTGAGCTGCCGCGCGGAAAGGCCGAGGCGGCTGGTCGCGGTGCGCGAGTCGCCGCTCTGCTGGCGCGTCGCGCTGCCTTCGCGCACCAGCGAGGCGTACTCGTTGATCCGCCAGATCAGGCCGTCGCGCACGGTGATCGCTTCGCTGGAGTGGAACACGGCGAGGCTGCCGCTGAAGGTGATCGCGGTACGGTACTGGATGAAGGCGGTGTCGCCGTCGACGCGGATGCGGTCGATGTGGTCGAGGAATTCGTCCTGCCGGCTGGGCATGGTCGCCTTCACGTAGTCGCGCAGGTCGGCAAGGCCCATCCGCAGGTTCTGGAAGAAGTCGTTGTACTCCACCTCGGGATGGTAGAGCGCGAGCACGGCGTCGAGGTCGCGGCGCTTCCAGCTATGGTGATAGCGCAGGACCACGTTGCGGGTGCTTTCGGTGAGATGGCTGTCCGCCGGCGGGAGATCGTTCGACTGCATGGCTCGTCATGATGCCGCAGAGCGCGGCGCCAGGGTAGGGGAGGCGATTCCTGTCTGCGGACCCGCAGACAACCGGCGCCCCTCCACAGGTCCGGGCAATCCGGTTAAATCTTGCACAACGAGCGGCGACACTCGCCGTTCGACTCGAATGGGCGCGGTCCGACGGGCCGTTCCCGAAAGCAGTCAGGAAGCAGAACAATGAAAACATCCGCCCCGTTGCTCAGTACCCTCGCCATCGCGATCTCCCTTTCCGCCGGCGCCGCCCAGGCCGAAACGGTGAAGATCTACAACTGGTCCGAATACATCGCCCCGGAAACCGTGCCGAACTTCACCAAAGAGACCGGTATTCAGGCGAGCTACGACGTCTACGACAGCAACGAGACGCTGGACGGCAAGCTGATGACCGGCAAGTCCGGCTACGACATCGTGGTGCCGTCCAACCACTTCATGGCCAAGCAGATCCAGGCCGGCGCGCTGAAGAAGCTGGACAAGTCCCAGCTGCCGAACTGGAAGAACCTCAACCCGGTGCTGCTGAAGGCGCTGGAGGTGAACGATCCGGGCAACGAGCACGGCTTCCCCTACCTGTGGGGCACCACCGGCATCGGCTACAACCCGGCCAAGGTCAAGGCGGTACTCGGCGACAACGCACCGCTGGATTCCTGGGACGTGTTCTTCAAGCCGGAGTACATGGAGAAGCTGAGCAAGTGCGGCGTCGCCGTGCTGGACAACGGTCCGGAACTGCTGCCGATCACCCTCAACTACCTGGGCCTGCCGCATCACAGCAAGAGTCCCGAAGACTACAAGAAGGCCGAGGAAGCGCTGGGCAAGGTGCGGCCGTACATCCGCTACTTCCACTCCTCGAAGTACGTCAGCGACCTGGCCAACGGCGAGATCTGCATGGTGGTCGGCTTCTCCGGCGACGTGCTGCAGGCCGCCACCCGCGCCAAGGAAGCCAACAACGGCGTGGAAATCCAGTACTCGACGCCGAAGGAAGGCTCGCCGCTGTGGTTCGACATGGTCGCCATGCCGGCCGACGCCCCGGACGAGAAGGCCGCCTACGCGTTCATGGACTACCTGCTGCGCCCGGATGTGATGGCCGGCATCAGCAACTCGGTGCACTACGCCAACGGCAACCAGGCGGCCGATCCGCTGGTCGACGCGGCAATCAAGGCCGACCCGGCGATCTACCCGCCGCAGGACAAGATGGCCAAGTTGTTCGCCCTCGAAGCCATGCCGCTGAAGATCGACCGCGTGCGCACGCGCATCTGGAACACCATCAAGACCGGCAAGTAAGCCCGCCGCGCGGTCACGGATAGGAGGCCCGGGTGGGTTGCCGCTCCGCCACGGCGCGCAGCGTGCGCAGGGTCTCCATCGGTGCATCGACCACGAAGCTGTTGGACAGCCACGGCGGCACGCTGCCGCCGGGCTCGCCGCGCATCTGGTAGATCACCTCGGTGGTGCCGTTGCTGCGCGGCGACATCGTCCATTGGCCGATCAGCTCCGGCACGCGAATCTGCCCCTGCACCGGCGGCATGTAGCCCGGCACTGCGTTCAGGCTGCGGACCAGTCCGCCATTGTCGGTGCGCTGGGTGTTGACGTGGATGACCATGTCGCGCGAGATGACCGGCCACGGCAGCTGGAGTGTCATGTAGACCCAGGTATCGTCGCCGTCATTCTTCAGCAGGCGCAGTTCCTTGCAGGCGTACAACCACTTGCAGGCGACCCGCAGGTTTTCCTGCAGGTCGTTGAGGGTCTGCACGTCGGCCTTGATATCGATGACGCCACGGAAACTCTTGTACTTCGAGCCGGGCACGTCCTTCAGATAGACCTTGATGCCATCTTCGTTCTTCGCCAGTTGCCAGTCGTCGGCAACCGCTCCCCCGCAAATCCCCATGCTTGCGACGAGCAGGATGGCCAAACGTAGCGTGCCGTTCATGCTGTAACTCCTGCGGCTGAGCGAGAGCCTGTGGCTCGTGGAGTCCGCCTCCCTACTTTACGTCGATTCCGCGCCCGCGATGACAAGCAGTTGCTGGTCATTGATGAAGCGTAGCGGTTGTTGATGGGGGCGTAAGGGATTGGCCGTCTGCCTGGACGTGCTGCCCATGACCTCCGTCCAACTGCCGAGGCGGCAACCCTGTCATGTGCTTCGCCACACATTTGCGAGTCATTTCGTGATGGACGGGAGCCTCATTGTCACGCTGCAGAAGGTTATCGGGCACGCTTCCACGTCGATGTCCCTGTCGCAGGAGCATTTTGCCGAAACGGCTCGACTGGTTGATCCATGCCAGGGGCAGTCCACGGGCTGCTCCTGAATGAATTGACCTATAAAATTTACAGGCTGTTAAACTATGCATCAGTTGCCAATGTCGTTGGCGGACCTGGAGCGATTGATTCACCAGATCGCCCAGGACTCTTCCAATGTGCGTTTCACCGTGCATTGCCAGGAACGTCTGGCTCAACGGGGCGTGACCTTGCTTGAGGCCCTGCGCTGCCTGCGTCGGGGAAGCATCCAGCGACCTCCGGCGTTCAACGCTGACAAGGGTTCCTGGGAGTTCAGGATGAGCGAAGCACCACCCCGCGATATCGTCTGCCTGGTGGGCGCCATCTGTCTCGATCCGCTGACGCACCAGGTCGTGGCGATCACTGTTTGGGAGGTCTGATATGTACGAATACAAAGCCTGCGGTCTGGAAGGCATCTTCCTGAAGAACGGTTACCTCGTGGAGCAGACACCCTATGGCGAAACGGTGTCCATTGCCGATCTGGAAGGGCTTCACCGTGCCATTGCCCTGGATATCGTTCGTCAGCCCCGCCCGATGACTGGCCACCAGTTCCGCTTCCTGCGCAAGGAGCAGGACATGGTGCAGGAGGAGGTGGCAGCACTCTTCCGTGTCGATGTGCAAACCATTGCCAACTGGGAAAAGCGCGGTAAGAACGAGATTCCCGGCCCGGCGGATATTGCCATGCGTGCCTTCTACACCACATATCTGGATATGCAGTTCCAGAGAGTGATGGTCGCCGTCGGCGCGCAATCTGATGAAAGCGCCACCTTCGCCCTGGAGAATGATCACTGGATCGAGGCAGAGGCTGCCTGACGACCGAGCTCCCTGTTCGTTCGCCGCTCGATACTTTCCGAACCCCAGAAACGCAAAGCCCCCGAAAACTCAACGCTTTCAGGGGCTTTACTGGGAATTCTGGAGCGGGCGAAGGGAATCGAACCCTCGTCATGAGCTTGGGAAGCTCAGGTAATGCCATTATACGACGCCCGCTTGGGGGTGCCTTTTTACCAGAAGGCGGGGGCTTAGTGAAGCCTTGGTAGCGCGGGCCGGGGGCGAGTTTTGGTCCGGCGGGAGGTATGAGGGGCCTTGCGTCCTGGCTCGGCCCCTGTCAGGCGGTGGTCATGGAGGTCAACCGGCCATTGCGGCGAGCGGCACGCCCTGGGATACCGGCACGTAGCTGGGCGTGATCACCGGCTGGCGTTGCGGGCGGAGGAAGCCCAGCAGCGCATCCCGGGTGTCCAGCCAGCCCTGCTTGGTTTCCACATCGATGAAGTGTCCGGCGTTGCTGATGGTGCGGAATTCGCAATCGCGAATCAGCTGCTGGAACATCCGGGCGTCAGCGGCGGTGGTGTAGGCGTCCAGTTCGCCGTTGACGAACAGCAGCGGGATGTCGATGTTGGCGAAACCGTCCATATAGCTCTCGGAGCTGAGCTTGAGCACCTGGCAGATGTGGAAGTGCATTTGCAGGTACTCGTGCTCGTCCAGACTGCTGCAGTGGCGGAAGTTGTAGCGCTTGAACAGGTTCGGCAGGTAGCGGCCGATGGTGTCGTTGACCAGGTTGCCGACGTTGGTCCGGTCGCAGGCGGCCAGGTAGTCCAGCCCGCGATGCAGGTAGTCGAGCATGGCGGCGTTGAACACCGGCGAGAAGGAGTTGATCACCGCCTTCCTGATGCGGCTCGGGCGCTGCGACAGGGCCAGCAGGGTAGAGACGCCGCCCCAGGAGAAGGACATCACCACGTCGACGCGGAAGTGCTCGATCAGTCCGAGCAGCAGTTCGGCCTCGTACTCCTTGGTGATGAATTCCTTGCACGGGTTGTGCGGTTTGGAGCGGCCGGCGTATGGCTGGTCGAACGCCACGACGTTGAAGTGCGGCTGCAGGTATTTCACCGTTTGCGCGAAGGAGGCGGTCGTAGACAACGAGCCGTTGACCAGGATGATGGTCTGGCGGGCTTCCCTGTTGGCGTAGAACTCCGTGTAGATCTTGTGATCATGAATCTCGACGATGGCGGTTTCTGGCCTCATGTCGTTTCCTCCGGACGCAGCTCAAGTAATGCACCCAGCAAATGGATGCGAGAGGACTACCAGGCAGAGGAAAGCGCCTTGAGGTGACAGCTTCGTGTCACGTGGCGAAGTTTAATAATTTCTTAATTTTCAGGCGGTTAGGATATCAAAAGGTCTTTGCCGAATGCGTAGGCGCAGCCGGCTCGGTCTCTTGATCTGGGCAGGGAAGGGACAGCGCGGAACGCTGTAACCGCGGAAAAACTTTCTTGGACGTTGCGTATGACTCGTTGGTCACACTTGGCTCAAAGTTAAGCAGTTCTGCCCTATCGCTGCAACCTGCATTTTTCGTGCGTGAATGCGAAATCCGACGAAATGCAGCTTCCAGCGGCGATTCTCCGGCACGTTGCCAAATGCCGATTACACTTCGTTGAAACGCAAAGAGTTCTCCTGCTCGATTGCATTCGGGGGACGAGCCACCCACCGCTCGCCCCCGGGCTCTGTACCGCGAGCGAGCCGGCTCCATGGCTCGGTATCCGTCGCTTTCAGGATTGCTGTCCCCATCAGGCACATGGCTGTCGTGGCGCCGGGGAGTGCCTGATGGACGGTCTCTCCAGGCCGTGCGCATGGCCGGGATCGTGCATTGCAATGACCGCCGGAGGCAGCGGCGAATCTTCCCGACAGTGTTTTCCGCAACGTATCGATGGAAGGGGCTGGTGAAATGAAGCTATGTAGACGCGGTATTTCGCTCCAGCCCCTGGTCGCCGGGGCCATCATCCTGAGCATGCTGGTGTTGACGGGGGCCCTGCTGATCCAGGGCTATCGCGGCATCCAGGGTGTTCTGGTGGCGGCCGCCGGCGAATCCGCCAGCCAGCTCGGCGCCACCATCAACGAATGCATCCGGCGTCTGATCGACCCGGCCGAAGGGACCCTGCGGCTGCTGACCCACGATCCGATTTCCAGCAGCAAGAACCTGCCGGACCGCCTAGAGCGCCTGCCCGTGCTGGTGGAGAACCTGCGCTCCAACCCGACCCTGAGCGCCGTCTATATCGGCTACCCGAACGGCGAGTTCCTGCTGGTGCGCGGCCTGCGCGACGAAGAGCTGAAAAAGAGACTGGAGGCCCCGGAAAAGGCCGGTTACCTGGTGCAGAGCATCACCATCGACGCCCTCGGTCGCTCCCACGGCGAGTGGCGTTACTACGACAAGGACCTGCGCCTGCTCGGCGCCCACGACAAGGCCGACTACCGTTTTGACCCCCGCCAGCGCAAATGGTACAGCGATGCCCACGAGCACGACCGCACCGTCCTGACCCTGCCATACGTGTTCTACACCACCCGCGAAATCGGCCTGACCATGGCGCGGCGCAGCGTCGACGGCGGCGCGGTGATCGGCATGGATGCCTCGGTGCACGACGTTGGCAGCGAGATGGGCAGCCTGCGCAAGACTGCCGGCACCGAGTTGGCACTGGTCGATGGCCGGGGCACGGTGATCGCCTATCCGGACCTGGACCGGCAGATGGTCCAGAACGAGGATGCGGTTCGCCTGGCCACCCTCGACGAACTGGGCGTGGCCAGCCTGAAACGCCTGGCCGGCCTGAGCATTCCGGCCGGCAAGCCGCAATGGTTCGAGGAGGCCGGGCGGGAGTGGTACGGCATCTGGGTACCGCTGGCCGACTTCGCTTCCGAGGAAGTGCGCGTGCTGATCGCCATTCCCTCCGACGAACTGCTCGCCGGCGCCCGCCAGGTTCTGTGGCACCAGGCCCTGTGGGGGCTGGCGGTGCTGCTGGTGCTGCTGGCGATCGGCTGGTACTTCGGCCAGCGCATTGCCCGGCCGCTGACCACCCTGGCCGAACAGGTCAGCGCGCTGGCTTCCTTCGACTTCGCCCGGCCGGTGGGGGTGGAGTCGCGGATTACCGAGGTGCGCGACCTCAGCCGGGTGCTGCACAGCATGTCGCGCACGATCCACAACTTCCAGGCGATCACCCTGACCCTGAGCCGAGAAACCCGCCTGGAGAGCATGCTCGACGGGGTTCTCTCGCGCCTGGTGGAGGCCACCGGCGTGCAGGGCGGCGCGGTCTACCTGCTGCAGGAAGAGGATTCGCGCCTGAAACTGGCCTGCTCGGTGAGCGGCGAGCAGTACCCGCAGTCGATGCTCATCGAAGGCTTCGCCGAGGAGCAGCTGGAGAAACAGGTCGCCCAGGCGCTGGCGCGGGATGGTCATTACCTGGCGGTTTCCCTGCGCAACCGCAGTGAGGAGCTGCTCGGCGTGCTGGTCCTGCAGTTGCAGGAAGAGGGCTGCCACGGCCGCAAGCCGTTCAACCGCTTCGTCGAGGAGCTTTCCGGCGCCGCCGCCGTGGCCATCGAGACGCGCCAGTTGATCGAGGCCCAGCAACGCCTGCTGGATGCGATCATCAAGCTGCTCGCCGACGCCATCGACGCCAAGAGTCCCTATACCGGCGGGCACTGCGAGCGCGTCCCGCAGCTGGCCGACATGCTGCTGCAGCAGGTGATCGACGCGAAGGACGGCGAGTATGGCGCCTTCGGCATGAGCGACGCCGAGCGCTACGAGTTCCAGATCGCCGCCTGGCTGCACGACTGCGGCAAGATCACCAGCCCGGAACACGTGGTGGACAAGGCGACCAAGCTGGAGACCCTGTACAACCGCCTGCACGAGATCCGCACGCGCTTCGAAGTGCTCTGGCGCGACGCCGAGATCGCCTACTGGCGCGGCCGCATCGAAGGGGGCGACGAGGCGACCCTGGCCGCTCGCCGCGATGCCCGGCACAAGGCACTGCTCAACGACTACGACTTCGTCGCCCGGGCCAACATCGGCGGCGAGTTCATGAGCGACGAGGATGTCGAGCGCCTGCGGCGGATCGGCGAACAGCGCTGGTGGCGGCATTTCGACAATCGCGTGGGCATTTCCTACGAGGAAACCGAGCGCCTGCAGAGCGTGCCGGTGCCCGAACTGCCGGCGCTGGAATACCTGCTCGCCGACAAGCCCGAGCACCGCGTGTCCTGGGGCGAGCGCAAGCCGCCGGTGGACAAGCACGATCCGCGCAATATCTGGGGCTTCGACATGCGCCTGCCGCCGTGCGCCAGCAACTTCGGGGAGCTGTACAACCTCAGCGTGCGGCGCGGCACGCTGAACGAGGAGGAGCGCTTCAAGATCAACGAGCACATCGTCCAGACCCTGATGATGCTCACCACGCTGCCGTTCCCCAAACACCTGCGCCGGGTCCCGACCATCGCCGCCAGCCACCACGAGAAGATGGACGGCAGCGGCTACCCGCGCCGCCTGACCCGCGACGACATGAGCATTCCCGAACGGGTGATGGCGATCGCCGATATCTTCGAGGCGCTGACCGCCGCCGACCGCCCGTACAAGGCGCCGAAGACGCTATCGGAGTCGCTGCGGATCCTCGCCTTCATGGCCCGCGACCAGCACGTCGACGCCGGGCTGTTCCGCCTGTTCCTCACCAGCGGCGTGTATCGCGTGTACGGAGCGCAGTTCCTCGCGCCGAACCAGCTGGACGACGTCGATGTGGCGGAACTGCTGGCGATGCTCGAACCGGAAGTGGTGGGGCACCGACATTGGGGAAGTGCGTGAGGGGTGGCCCGCTTCCGGGGATTGCTTCACGCTAAGGTTCTTCCGCGTCGACTCCGTAGGGCGGGTGAAACCCGCCATCACGCCCACGGATTGGCGGGTTGCACCCGCCCTACATACCGATACGCACCCGCCGCCTTTCAGCGACGAGCGAGGTCGGGGGACAGGGTGCTGTTGCGCGCCATCACCGAGCAACTGCTGCCGGCGAGGAATTGCGAGGTTTTCAGCCAGTCCTTCTGCGGGTAGTAGGCGAATACGTAGCTGCCGTTCTGCAGCGTATCGATCAGCCTCTGCGCGACCGCCGGACGCACCGCTGGGCAACCCTCGCTGCGGCCGAGCCGGCCGAGGGCGGGCACGACTTTCGGATCGGCATAGGCGGCGGCGTGCATGACGATGGCGCGGTCCATGCTGTTGTCGTTGAAGCCCGGTTCCAGGCCCTGCAGGCGCAGCGAGCGGCCATGCTTGCCGCGATAGGTCTCGCCGGTCTGGTACAGCCCGATGGACGACTGGTAGCTGTTCACCCGGTTGGAGAACGAGGTGGCCAGGTCGTCGCCGCTGTTCTTGCCGTGGGTCACCCACTCCTCGAAGAGCAACTTGCGCTGGCGCAGGTCGAACACCCACAGGCGTTTGTCGCGGGACGGTTTCGAGTAGTCGATGACGGTCAGCAGCTCATCGGAACCGCCGAGGCGGGCGCTCGCGCACTGGTAGGCGTTCAGCGCCAGGCGCAGGGCGGAGAGGCTGCTGGCCGGCGCCAGGCGATGCAGTTCCTCGGCGCTCGGCAGTTGGCCGGCGTGCGCCGCTTTCCAGCCGCCGAGACTGAAGAGCGCGGCGCTGGCGATGGTGATCCGGAAGATCCCCCAAAATTTTCTGATTGTCGGCATGAATGCAACGTTCCCATGGAGTTCGTGTGGTTTTTTCAGGGAAGTGAAGCATTGTGCGTGATTTTTGATCAGTCCGCTGCTTGATTTTTAACCGTTTCCTGCGTCACTGGTCGGTTATTCGTGCTGATGACCGTGAAATCAGGATTGCTGCGCATCTCGCGGATCGATGGCAGGTCGGTGATCACCAGGGTGCTTCCGATATCCATCGCCATCAGCAGGGAACGCAGGAACTGGCGGTCCATGCTGAACTTGCCGAGCTGCTCCGCAGGCGACAAACCGTGCTCCGGATTGCTCACCTGCACTGTTGTCCAGCGTAGTACAGGATTGTCGCTGTCGATCTGTTCCGGGCCGGGCTTCTGCAGCAGGGAGAAGGCCGCTACACCGGTCTTCTCCTGCGGATTGTCGAAGGCCACCGGCGCCGAACCGATCTGGATGCCGCCCCGATAGACGTAGGCGCGGTGGTCGGCACGGCTGATCAGCACGGACAGCGGGCCCTGCTCGGCACCGGGATCGCTCCAGAATGGCTCTATCGGAGAAGTGTGCGGACCGCCCGGCCGGCCATCGCTGACGGTCGGGGCGAGCAGGCCGGGATGATAGACCTCCACCGGCGAACTGGTGGCATCGGAAATGATCACCGTGGTCGAACTGAAGCCGGTGACCGCGTAGAGCTTCTTGGCGAAGGCCAGCGGCAGGCGGATGCAGCCGTGGGAGGCGGGATAGCCGGGCAGGTTGCCGGCATGCAGGGCAATGCCGTCCCAGGTCAGGCGCTGCATGTAGGGCATCGGTGCGTCGTTGTAGAGGTTGGAGCGGTACTCGACCTTCTTCTGCAGGATGGTGAACACCCCGGTCGGGGTGTCCTTGCCCTTCTTGCCGGTGCTGACCGTGGCGATGCCGATGGCGATGCCGTTGCGATAGACGAACACGCGCTGCTCGGTGAGGCTGACCACCAGGGTGACCGGGCCCTGCGGGGAGATTTCCGGATACCACAGGTATTGCCCGGGCTTCAGCGACTTCACGGCCTTGCGCAGGTCGCTGAGGGGCGAGGCCTTGTTCGGCGAGGCAACGGCCAGGCTGGCAGCCAGTCCGAAGGCCAGAGCGGTCAGCAATCTCTTCATCGTCACCTGTCCTGCGGGGCGCGGTTGTTAAGGCAGCTTAACTGCGAGTTGTGACTCTGCAAACTATCCGACTTCGGCCCCGGCGCAGGGTGGACAACGCTCCGCTTGTCCACCGCCTTTCGTGATTCGAAATGGGCGGTGGAAAAGGCTTCGCCGTTTTCCACCCTACGGCTTGCCGCACCTTGTAGGAGCGGGCCATGCCCGCGAAATTCCGGCGCCGCCGATGTCGCGCGCATGGCGCGCTCCTACAGGGGCTGTCAGCCGAGAGCGTTGATTTCCGCGGCGGTCAGGGACCGGTATTGTCCGGGCGCCAGGGCCGGGTCGAGGCGCAGGCTGCCCATGCTTTCGCGGTGCAGGCGCGTCACCTTGTTCTGGAAGTGGCCGAACATGCGCTTGACCTGGTGGTAGCGGCCTTCGTGCAGGGTCAGCCGCGCCGCGCGCGGGGCGAGGATGTCCAGTTGCGCGGGGAGGGTGGTGAGGTCTTCGAAGCGGAAGTACAGGCCCTGGGCGAAGGTGTCCGCGTAGTGCGCCTCGATTGGATCTTCGGTCTCGACGTAATACACCTTTGGCAGCTTGCGCCCCGGCAGGGTCATGCGCCGCGACCACTGGCCGTCGTTGGTGATCAGCAGCAGACCGGTGGTGTTGTAGTCGAGCCGGCCGCCGATGTGCAGTTCGTGCTTGTCCGGCTCGTCGAGCAGGTCGAATACGGTGCGGTGCTCGGCGTCGCGGGTGGCGCTGACGCAGCCCTGCGGTTTGTGCAGCATGAAGTAGCGCGCCGGCTTGCCAGCCTGCAGCGTTTCGCCGTCCAGTTCGACGCGGCTGAACTCGCGTACTTCGTGGCGAGCATCGCGCACCGCTTCGCCATCCACCCGCACACGGCCTTCCGCCAGGGCGCGGAGGGCGTCCTGGCGGTTGAGATGCGGCAGATTGGCGAGGAAGCGGTCGAGGCGCATCAGTCGTTTTCGGGCGGCAGATTGGCGGCGCAGCGCGGGCACAGGCAGGTCCGGTTGCGCTGCTCGGGTGAAATACGTTCCAGCGCGGCGGGATCGACACGGGCCTCGAAACACCAGCACGACTCGCCCTGGCGCTCGGGATCGGCCTGGGTGCAGCGGTTGCTCTGGCCGCAGAGCGGGCAGCGGGTGGGGTCGAGGGTGTCGCTCATGTCGGTGGCGGGTGATTGCGCGGGGCGCATAGGGTGGAGCGCTCTGCGCCTCGCTGCAAGGGCTTTCGGACCGTGGGATCGTAGGATGGGTTGAGCGAAGCGATACCCATCGCCTTCGCCACACGAATGATGGGTATCGCAAGCTCAACCCATCCTACGGTCACGGTACTCGCGAATCAGGCTTCTTCCATCACCACTACACGCTGCCCCGCCCGCACCGGCGAACCGGGCTGTACGCGCACCTCGCGGATCACCCCGTCGCGTGGCGCGGTGAGGGGGATTTCCATCTTCATCGACTCGAGGATCACCAGGATATCGCCGGCCTTCACGCTGGCGCCTTCCTCCACCTGCACCTGCCACAGATTCCCGGCGATATGGCTTTCGATGGCGTGCTGGCCGTCGCCGAGCGGAGCGTCGTCGCCGAGTTCCGGGGCCACGTCGTCGCTCTCGAAATGCGCCTGTCCCGAGGTGACCCAGCGTTCGCGCTCGGCGTTGAACGCGGCCTGCTGTTGGTTGCGGAAAGCGGCGATGCCTTCCGTTTCCTCCGTGAGGAACGCCTGGTAGTCGGCCAGGCACAGCTCGCTTTCCTCGATGCGCAGCGGATAACGGCCGAGCGGGAAGTCGCGGCGGATGCGCAGCAGTTCGTCGGCGCTTACCGGGTAGAAGCGGATCTGGTCGAAGAAGCGCAGCAGCCACGGCTTGCCGCCGAACGCCTCGACCGCGCGGTAGCGATTCCACATCTGCAGGGTGCGGCCGACGAACTGGTAGCCGCCGGGACCTTCCATGCCGTACACGCACATGTAGGCGCCGCCGATGCCCACCGAGTTCTCCGCCGTCCAGGTGCGCGCCGGGTTGTACTTGGTGGTGACCAGCCGGTGGCGCGGGTCCAGCGGCGTGGCGACCGGCGCGCCGAGGTAGACGTCGCCCAGGCCCATCACCAGATAGCTGGCGGCGAACACGGTGCGGTGGACCTCGTCGAGATTCGGCAGGTCGTTGATGCGGCGGATGAACTCCAGGTTGCTCGGGCACCAGGGCGCGTCCTTGCGCACCGTGGTCATGTACTTCTCGATGGCCAGCTGGCAGGCCGGATCGTCCCAGGACAGCGGCAGGTGGACGATGCGGGAGGGGACCTTGAGATCCTTCGCGGCGCACACCGCGTCCCAGAGGCCGGCGACGATATCGAGCAGCGTCTGCAGCGGCAGGGTTTCCGGCTGGTAGTGGACTTGCAGGGAGCGGATGCCCGGCGTCAGGTCGATCACGCCGGCGAGGTTCTTTGCTTCCAGCGCCTGCATCAGGGCATGGGCGCGGAAGCGCAGGACCAGGTCCAGCTCCGGCTGGCCGATTTCCAGCAGCAGGTGGGTGTCGCCGGAGAGGCGGGCGACCAGGCGGGTGTCGGCCTGGCCTATGTCCAGAACGATGGGCGTTGGGCGGCCCTCACCCCAACCCTCTCCCGGAGGGAGAGGGGGCTCTACGGTGCAGGTGGAAACTCCGTATTCCCCGGCGACTCCGGACAGCCCCCTCTCCCTCTGGGAGAGGGCGGGGGGTGAGGGTGTTAGGTCCAGCTCGGACTTCCGCCCCTTCGCCAATTCCCGCGCCGTGGCGATATCCACCGCCTCGAAGCGCACCTTGTCCCCCGCCTTCAACTGCCCCAACTGCCACAGGTCCGCCTCGATCACCGTCACCGGGCAGACGAAGCCGCCCAGGCTCGGGCCGTCCGGGCCGAGGATGACCGGCATGTCGCCGGTGAAGTCCACCGCGCCGATGGCATAGGGGTTGTCATGGATGTTCGACGGATGCAGGCCCGCCTCGCCGCCGCTGTCGCGCACCCATTCCGGCTTCGGGCCGATCAGGCGCACGCCGGTGCGGCTGGAGTTGAAGTGCACTTCCCAGTCGGTGGCGAAGAAGGTTTCGATATACGCCGGGGTGAAGTATTCCGGCGCGCCATGCGGACCGTAGATCACGCGGATGCGGCGCAGCGCCGGCAGCGGTTCGCAGAGTTCGGCGGGCAGGCTGGCGCCGGCTTTGGCGTTCTCCAGCGCCGGCAGATGCAGCACGTCGCCGGCACGCAGGGCGCGGCCGCCGTGGCCGCCGAACTGGCCGAGGGTGAAGGTGCTCTTGCTGCCCAGATAGTCCGGCAGCTGGATGCCGCCGCGCAGGCACAGGTAGCTGCGCGCGCCGGCGCCGGCGATTGTGCCCAGGCTCAGGGTGGAGCCGGCCGGGACGAACAGCGCGGCATTCATCGGCTGCGCGACCCCATCCAGGCTCAACGGAATCGGCGCGCCGGTCACGGCCACCACGGCATCGGTGTTGAAACGCAGGGTCGGGCCGCTCATGGTGATTTCCAGCGCGGCGGCGCCTTCCTCGTTGCCCAGCAGGCGATTGCCCAGGCGCAGCGCGCGATCATCCATCGGACCCGACGGCGGCACGCCCACCGCCCAGTAACCGAGGCGTCCGGGATAGTCCTGCACCGTGGTCTGGGTGCCGGCGGACAGCACCTCGAAAGTCGTCGCGTGGTAGCGCAGGTTCTCCAGGCAGCGGGTCCAGGGCGAACCGCTGGCGAAGGGCGCATCGGCGAGAATCTGCCGCAGGTAGTCGCGGTTGCATTCCACGCCGTAGAGCAGGCTGTCGGCCAGCGCCTTGTCCAGCGCCGCACTGGCGTCGCTGCGGGTCGGCGCCCAGGCGATCAGCTTGGCGATCATCGGATCGAAGAACGGCGGAATCTCGCAGCCGGCCTCGACCCAGGTGTCGATGCGCAGCGCCTTGCCATCGGCAGGCGGGAATTGCACGGCGGTGAGCAGGCCGGGGCAGGGCTGGAAGTCGCGGCCCGGGTCTTCCGCGTAGAGGCGCGCCTGGATCGCATGGCCAGCGGGTTTCAGGTTGGCTGCCAGTTCGGCCAGCGGCGGCAGGTCGCCGGCGGCCAGTTCGATCATCCAGCGCACCAGGTCGACGCCCCACACCTGTTCGGTAACGCCATGCTCGACCTGCAGGCGGGTGTTCACTTCGAGGAAGTAGAAGCGCTCGGCCTCGCTGTCGTAGACGAACTCGACGGTGCCGGCGCTGCGGTAGCTGACCGCCTTCGCCAGCTTGATCGCCGCCGCGCAGAGTTCTTCGGCCATGCCGGCCGGCAGGTTCGGTGCCGGGGTTTCCTCCAGCACCTTCTGGTTGCGCCGCTGCACCGAGCAGTCGCGCACGCCGAGGGCGATCACCTCGCCACGGCCGTCGCCGAACACCTGCACTTCCAGATGGCGGGCGCGCTGGATGTACTTCTCGATGAACACGCCGGCATCGCTGAAGTTGTTCTGCCCTAGGCGCTTCACCGCTTCGAAGGCATCGCTCAGCTCCGCCGCCGAACGGCACACGCGCATGCCGATGCCGCCACCGCCGGCAGTGCTTTTCAGCATCACCGGGTAGCCGACCTGCTCACCGGCCTTGAGTGCCGCGTCGAGGTTTTCCAGCAGTTCGGTGCCTTCCAGCATCGGTACGCCGTGCTGTTTGGCGAGGGCGCGGGCGGTGTGCTTGAGGCCGAATACGCGCAGCTGCTCCGGCGTCGGGCCGACGAAGGCGATACCGGCGGCTTCGCAGGCCTCGGCGAAGGCGGCGTTCTCTGAGAGGAAGCCGTAGCCAGGGTGGATCGCGGTGGCGCCGCTTTCGCGGGCGGCGGCGAGAATCTTGTCGACCACCAGATAAGTGCTGGCGGTGGGGCCTTCGCCGAGGCTGAAGGCTTCGTCGGCCTGCTGGATGTGCAGGCTGGCGGCGTCGGCTTCGGAGTAGACGGCGACGCCGCCTACGCGCAATTCATGAAGAGTACGCAGGATGCGGCAGGCGATGGCGCCGCGGTTGGCGATCAGGAGTTTTTCAAACATGGAGATTGCCCCATGCAGTGGCGGGCCGTCCCGCCGCTATTCGGTCTGCACCACGGTCGTCCGTGGAGGAAATCGTGTCCGGCGCTTCGTAGGTTGGCGCTGAGCTTGCGAAGCCCAACATCTGTCCGGCGTGGCACCGTTGGGCTTCGCTGCGCTCAGCGCCAACCTACGCATTGCCCCGATCGGCTCTGGCAGATCAGGAAGAGCCATTGGCGGAACGTCGTAGGGCGGGTGCAACCCGCCACCGGGCTCGCATGATTGGCGGGTTGCACCCGCCCTACGGGTCTCAATTCCATACCAGAAGCTCCGCAGGGGTCGGGTTGTAGGCGTTGCATGGGTTGTTCAGCTGCGGGCAGTTGGAGATCAGCACGATGACGTCCATGTGCGCGACCAGTTCGACGTACTTGCCGGCGCCGGAGATGCCGTCCTCGAAGGTCAGCCCGCCTTCGGCGGTGACCGGCACGTTCATGAAGAAGTTGATGTTGTGGCCGATATCCGCCTTGCTCAGGCGGCCGTCGTGCAGGCAGGCGCGCAGGAAGTTGTCGCGGCAGCTGTGCATGTAGCGCTTGTCCAGCGCGTAGCGCACGGTGTTGCTTTCCTGGGCGCAGGCGCCGCCGAGGGTGTCGTGGCGGCCGCAGGTGTCGGCGACGATGCTCAGCATCGGGTTGCCGAGGTTGGAATACAGCACGCTGCCGGTGCTCAGGTAGACGCGGCCCTGTTTGCGCAGGGTGCGCTGCACGTCGTAGCGCTCGCGCGGGTTGGCGGCGCTGTAGAACAGGGTGTCGACGGCCTGGTTGCCTTCCAGGTCGAGGATGCGCAGGGTCTGGCCGGCCTTGAGTTCGGTAAGGCTCGGTTCGCCGGCCGGGATGAAGGTACGCGAGACGGCGGCTTCGGGGTGTTTTTCGCTGTGGACGATGGTCATCTCGCGCTCCTCAGACGTACAGGCGTTCGGTGTTGTGGAAGCCGCGGCCGTTCTCCGGGCGCGAGGTGCGGCAGAGCACGCTGATGCCGTCGCTGTCGACCTTGTGCCAGGACAGGCCGATGGGCTTCGGCGCGTACTGCGGGTTCGGGTCCAGCGGGTGCTGCAGGGCGGTGAGCACCACCAGGGCGTCCATCGGTGCGTACAGTTCGACGTAGTCGCCAGCCTTGGAATTACCCGGGGCGAAGTGGAAGCAGCCGTCGTTGTCCACGTCCACGCGGCTGAACAGGTTCAGGCACATCAGCAGGTCCTGCAGGCGCATGTCCCACTTGCCCATTTCCACCAGCAGGTTGTCCACGCCGTTGCGGAAGTAGCCGTTGCGCAGTTCCTGGTAGCGGCCCTGGCCGTACTTCTCCAGCACCTCTTCGGCGTTCAGCACGCCGCCGAAGCTGTCGTGCCAGCCGCAGGTGTCGGCGGTGATGGCGGCCAGCACGCGGCCCATGTCGGAGTACAGGCAGTGGCCGCTGGTGAGCTTGGCGGTGTGCTGGCATTTCAGGCTGTCCGGCAGGTTCAGGCGCTCGCTCTTCTCGGCGGCGTTGAACAGCAGGACGCTGGCGTTGCCGCCGCCCTCGATGTCGGTCAGGCGCAGCAGCTGGCCGCGCTTGAGGACGAAGGAGGTGTGGCCGCCGCCGGGGACGGTTTCCTCGTAGAGCGTTGGGCGCAGGGCAAGGGAGGCAGTCATGTCGATCTCCTTTCAATAGGCGGGCGTGAGCACCGGCGGCGGACTGACGATGCGTTGCGGCAGCGCTTCGAAGGCGGCGCGGGCGGCCAGGCGGTCGGCGTTCAGCGGGATGTCGTAGGTGATGCGCGCGCCGTAGGCGTTCGGCGCGTGCGGGTCGTGGCGGACCTTGTCGAAGACCAGCAGGCGGGTGCCCAGGCTGAAGCCTTCGGAGAGGTCGTGGGTGACCATGAATACGGTGAGGCGGGTTTCCCGCCACAGGGCCAGCAGCAGTTCGTGCATGTCCTTGCGGATGCCCGGATCGAGGGCGCCGAAGGGCTCGTCGAGCAGCAGCACACGGGGTTTCATCACCAGTGCCTGGGCGATGGCGAGGCGCTGCTGCATGCCGCCGGAGAGCGCTGACGGATAGCGATCGAGCGCATGGCCGAGGCCGACCTTGTTCAGCAGCTCGGCAGCCTGCTCGCGGGCCTCGCGCTTGGCTGTGCCGAACAGCCGGCCGAGCAGCGTCGAGCGCGGCAGTTCCAGGCCGAGGGCGACGTTGTCCAGCACCGACAGGTGCGGGAACACCGAGTAGCGCTGGAATACCACGCCCCGGCTCGGGTCCGGTTCGCCGGGCAGCGGCTGGCCGTCGAGGAGGATTTCGCCGCGGCTCGGACGTTCCTGTCCCAGCAGCATGCGCAGGAAGGTGGACTTGCCGCAGCCGGAGGCGCCGACCAGGGTGCAGAACTCGCCTTCCTCAACTTGCAGATTCAGGCGTTCGAGAATCACGTTGTCGTCGTATTGCTGCCAGACATTCTTCACGTCGATGAAGCTCATGCCTTGCCTCCTTCGTACCAGGGGAACGCCTTGCGGGTGAGCAGGCGCAGGCCGTAGTCGAGCAGCCAGGCGAGCAGGGTGATCCACACCACGTAGGGGAGGATCACGTCCATCGCCAGGTAGCGGCGCACGAGGAAGATGCGGTAGCCGAGGCCGTTGGTGGAGGCGATGGCCTCGGCGGCGATCAGGTAGAGCCAGGCCGAGCCGAGCATCAGTCGCAGCGAGATCAGCAGGCGCGGCAGCAGTTGCGGCAGCACCACGCGGAGGATCAGCGTCCAGGTGTTGGCGCCGAGGGTCTGTGCCTTGATCAGCAGCTCGCGGGGGATTTCCCGGGCGCGCTGCTCGATGTCGCGGGCGATGCAGGGCGTGATGCCGATGACGATCAGCACCACCTTGGACAGCTCGCCAAGACCGAACACGATGAACAGGATCGGCAGGATCGCCAGCGGCGGAATCATCGACAGCACCGCCAGCAGCGGCGACAGCGGCGCGCCGAACAGCGGCACGCTGCCCGCGGCGATGCCCAGCACCAGGCCGAGCAGGGCGGCTATGCCGAGGCCGAGGCCCAGGCGGGTCAGGCTGGAGGCGCTGTCCTTCCAGAACAGCACGTCGCCGCTGCGCTTGTCTTCGCTGAAGGCCAGGCGGTTCACCGCATCGGCCATCTGCACGGCGCTGGGCAGCAGCTTGTCGTTGGGGTTCTCCGCCAGCCGGCTGGCCGAGCCGCTGAAGTAGGCGAACAGCAGCAGGGCGAAGGGCAGCAGCACGAGGAACAGGCGGCTGCTGCGGTCGGGGTTGCGGTTGATCAGGCGCATAGTCCTTACCTTGTAGGAGCCAGCTTGCTGGCGATCCGCGGGTTCATTCGGCATCGGCGTGGCCGGTGGGGTCGGTGATCGCCAGCAAGCTGGCTCCTACGAAAAGCCGGTCAAAGTCGTAGGGCGGGTGAAACCCGCCTTGGGGCACGTGGCGGGTTGCACCCGCCCTACGGTCGGTTACAGCTTCCCTTCGGCCGCCATCTGCACGTAGGTCGGATCGAAGCGCAGCTTGAGGTTGCCCTGGTCGCCGCTGGCGAGGCCGTTGGCGAAGCTCATGCCGACCGCGCCGGCATCCTGTGCACCTTCGCCGAGCAGGCCGTGTTCGAAGGAGAACTGCGCGACCATCTCCATCATCTTCGGCAGTTGCGGATCGGTGGCGAAGGCCAGTGCTTCCTGCGGCGTGTAGAACAGCTTGGTGGTGGCCAGTTGCGCCTGGTAGCCGGCGAGGTCGGTGCCGGAGGTCTTGGCCATGTGTTCCAGCGCAGCCTTGCCTTCGGCGCTGTCGCCGCTCATCAGCGCCAGGGTTTCGAACCAGGCACCGGTCAGCGCCTTGCCGAGGGCCGGGTTGTCCTTCAGGGTCTGCGAGTTCACCACCATCATGTCCATGATCTCGCCGGGGATCTGGCTGGAGTCGAACACCTGGGTGGCACCGGGCTTGGCGGTGATTTCCGCGAGCATCGGGTTCCAGGTGGCGACGGCCTGCACGTCATTGGTGTCGTAGGCGGCGGCGACGTCGGCGTCGGAGGTGTTCACCACCTTCACGTCCTTCTCGCTCATGCCGGCCTTTTCCAGGGCGCGGGCGAGGAAGTAGTGGGAGACGGATAGCTCGACCAGGTTGATCGGCATGCCCTTGAGGTCGGCGAGGGTCTTGCCTTCGCCCTTGATCACCAGGCCGTCGTTACCGTTGGAGAAGTCGCCGATGATCAGCGCGGTGGAATCCACGCCACCGGCGGCGGGGATGGTCAGGGCATCCATGTTGGTCATGGCGCAGCCGTCGAACTGGCCGGCGGTGTACTGGTTGATCGACTCGATGTAGTCGTTGAGCTGGGTGACCTTGATCTCGATGCCGTACTTCTTCGCCCACTTGTCGACGATGCCGTGGCTGGCGGCGTATTCCCACGGCATCCAGCCGGCGTAGATGGTCCAGCAGAGGTCGAAGTTCTTCTTCGGCGCGGCGCCGGCGGAGAGGCTGAGAGCGGCGAGGCCGGCGGCCAGCAGGGCGGTCAGGCGGGACTTGCGCATGGGAGAATCTCCAGTTCGATTGTCGGGCGGGCAGGAGTCGGCGGCGCATGGCGCTCTCGTCTCCCGGGCTTTTGTCCCGCCGTGTAACCTCGCTGGAGGTCGATAGCTCTCGGACCAGTCACTCGCCACGCGAGCCGGAACCCTAGCCATCCATTTTTCGTTCTGTCGTGGTGCCGCTTTGGACCCGGCGGACCGGGGCGGCTCCTGCACGCCAATCACTTAGCGAGCGGCGTGCCAATTCTCCGTAATGCCCGTTCCAGAGCGGTTCGTGGTTTCTTGCGGCTGCGGATGAGGGCTGTGCATGCCCTCAAATGATGCGTCCCTGCCGCATCCCGGTGCGCGGGCGGATACGCCGAAACGCCCGGGAAGTTCCGTCTCGATTATGTAAATTGATGATTTACAAAGGATTTACCTTGGGGTGCGGCACCCGCTGGAGACGCCCGGGTCTGATCCTGTGAGTCCGACAAGCCATAGCCCTGCACTCCCGCACGGCAGCCGGACCCAGGAGGCGCCATGCGTCGCATACTCGCTGCAATACTGCTGTTCCTTCCCCTGACCGGCTGCGTGGTCCACGAGCACGATCACTACCGCGACAGAGACCGCGATCGCGGCTGGCGCGGTGGGCAGCACTATCATCGTTCGGCGCCGCCGCCGGGTTACTACAAGCGGGATCGCGACCGGGACTGGGATCGTGGCCGCAACTACCGCTGGCGTTGATGTAGGTTGGCGCTGAGCGCAGCGAAGCCCAACGATGCCAACGCGGAGCAGCCTTCGTAGGTTGGCGCTGAACGCAGTGAAGCCCAACAATGCGAAGCCCAACACCGTGCGATGTTGGGCTTCGCAGGCTCAGCGCCAACCTACGTTAGGAGTTGAAGAGCTTCTGCACCGAGGAGAAGTCCTTCTCCGCGAAGCCCTGCTTGAGCAGCATGCGGTACAGGCTGAGCGCTAGGCTGCCCATCGGCGTGCTGTTGCCGCTGACCTGCGCGGTTTCCTGGGCCAGGCCGAGGTCCTTGGCCATCAGCGCGGACATGAAGCCGCCCTCGTATTCGCGCGAGGCGGGGGCGTTTTCCATCACGCCGGGCCACGGGTTGTAGACCTCCAGCGCCCAGTTGCCGCCGGAGCTACGGCGCATGATCTCCGACAGCACCTTCGGGTCGAGTCCGTTGGCGACGCCCAACGCGAGGGATTCGGCGGTGCCGATCATCAGGACGGCGAGCAACTGGTTGTTGCACACCTTGGCGACCTGCCCGGCGCCGTCGCCGCCGGCATGGAAGATATTGCGGCCCATGGCTTCGAACACCGGCCGGGCCTTTTCCAGCACCGCTTCGTCGCCGCCGACCATGAAGGTCAGGGTGCCGGCCGCCGCGCCTGCCGTGCCGCCTGAAACCGGCGCGTCGAGCATCTCGATGCCGCGTTCGGCGGCGTCATGGTGGACCTTGCGCGCCGACACCGGGGCGATGGTCGAGCACTCCAGCACCAGGGTGCCGGGAGCGATGTGCGCCAGCAGGCCTTCGTCGCCGAGGTAGAGGCTTTCCACATGGTGGCTGGCTGGCAGCATGCTGATCACCACGTCGGCGCCCTGCACCGCGTCGCGGGCACTCCGGGCGGCGCTGGCGCCCTGGGCGACGGCGGTGTCGATGGCGCTCTGCACCAGATCGAACACGCGCAGCAGGTAGCCGGCCTTGAGCAGGTTGGCGGCCATGGGCGCGCCCATGTGGCCGAGTCCGAGGAAGGCGATCTGTTTCATCTTCGTTCTCCTGTCAGGTAGGAGAAGTGTAGATAGCTGGCCGGAGGACGAGGGGCATGGCCCGCTGGTATGTCGTAGGGCGGGTGAAACCCGCCATTGCGGTTGTTTGCGTATTGGCGGGTTGCACCCGCCCTACACCGGCGGATCGTAGGGTGGAAAACGGCGAAGCGGATGGCCGCCCCGCCTTTCCACCGTCGACGTTCGCTCAGGCGGATCAGAGATCCGCCAGCGGATGCTCTCCCTCCCACGTCGGCGCGAAATGCGCTTCGATCACCGCCGCCGGAATGGCCGTCACGTCCGGCCAGTGCCAGTTCGGCTTGTTGTCCTTGTCGATCAGCCGGGCGCGCACGCCTTCCGGGAACTCTGGGTGGCGGCAGCAGTTCAGGCTCATCGCGTATTCCATGCGGAATACCTCGGCGGTGGACAGGTGACGGGCGCGACGGATCTGCTCCCAGACCAGATGCGCGGTCAGCGGGCAGCCAGCTTTGAGGGTCGAGGCGCCACGGGCGATCAGCGGGTCGGCGTCGTCGACGCAGGCAACCAGTGCCTGCCAGGCATCGGCCAGGTTGGCGCAATCCAGCAGCGCATCGATGCGTTCGCGGCGTGGCAGCAACTGGGCTTCCGGCAGTTCGGCGCGGGCCTCGTGTTCCAGCGCCTTGAGCAGGCTGTGCAGTTGCACGTCGGCCTGTTCCTGCCAGTTCAGTTGCACCAGCCCTTCGAGCAGGTCGTCCTGCTGCGAATCGAGCAGGAAGCGGTCGGCCAGGTCGAGGTCGAGGGCGTCGCGGGCGTTCATCTGCGTGGTGGTGAGGCCGAGGAACAGGCCGAGCTTGCCGGGCAGGCGGGCGAGGAACCAGCTGGCGCCGACGTCCGGATACAGGCCGATGTTCATCTCCGGCATCGACAGCCGGCTCGACGGGGTGACGATGCGCACGCCGGAGCCCTGCATCAGGCCCATGCCGCCGCCCATCACGTAGCCGTGGGCCCAGCAGATCAGCGGCTTCGGATAGGCGTGGATGGCGTAGTCGAGGCGGTATTCGTCGGCGAAGAAGCGGCGGGCGAGGGCGGGGACTTCGCCCGGATGCTCGCGGCAGGCATCGACCAGCTTGCGCACGTCGCCGCCGGCGCAGAAGGCCTTGGCGCCGTTGCCGCGCAGCACTACGCAGGCGATCTGCGGGTCCTTCGCCCAGGCGCCAAGGCGTTCGGCCAGCGCCTCGATCATCGGCAGGCTGAGGGCGTTCAGGCTCTTCTCGGCGTCCAGGGTGGCGACGCCGATGCGGAAGCCGTGGAGGCTGGGGCGTTCTTCGAACACTACGTTCATGCTGTCAGCCTCGTCGTTACTTGTTGCGCCATTGCGGTTCGCGTTTTTCCAGGAAGGCGTTGACGCCCTCGCGGGTGTCCTCGGCGTCGAACAGATCGACGAAGCGCTCGCGCTCCTCCGGCAGCCAGCTGTTCGGGCCGCGCTCGCGGGCGCCCTGGATCAGCGGTTTGATGGTGCGCACCGACACCGGGCTCTGCCGCGCCACCTTGGCCGCCAGCAGCAGGGCGGTGCCGCGCGCTTCGCCGCTGTCCACCACCTGCTCGACCAGGCCGATGCGCAGCGCGGTCTCGGCGTCGATGCGCTCGCCGCAGAGGATCATGCGCTTGGCCCAGCCTTCGCCGACCAGCCAGGACAGCGCCTGGGTGCCGCCGGCGCAAGGCAGCAGGCCGACCGCGGCTTCCGGCAGGGCCATCTGCGCCTGGCGCTCGGCGATGCGGATGTCGCAGGCCAGCGCGCATTCCAGCCCACCGCCCATGGCGTAGCCGTTGATCGCGGCGATGGACACGCCACGGAAGTCGCGCAGGGTTTCGAAGGCCTCGCCGAAGCGGCGCGCCATCTCGCGGGCGCGGGCCTTGTCGCCGTCGGCGAACATGTTCAGGTCGGCGCCGGCGGAGAAGAATTTCGGGCCCTGGCCGGTGACCACCAGGGCGTAGATGTCATCGTCGCGGTTGAGATGCTCGACGACCTGGCGCAGGCCGATCAGCGATTCGCGGTCCCAGGTGTTGGCCGGCGGATGGTTGATGGTGATCAGCGCGGTGTGGCCGTGCTTTTCCACGGTCAGCTTGTGGGTGAGGTCGAAGACGCCGGGCTTGTAGGGTTCGACGGCATTGCTCATGACATTCTCCTGGTCTCGTGGCCGCGCCGGGCGCGGGCAGGGTAGTGTTTGCGACTGTAGGCAGCGGGTGGCTGCCGGTCTATGTCCGATCTGTCCAGATTCGCCAGCACGCGGCGGGCGGTTTTTCCAGTGACTCGTAGGTTGGTGCTGAACGCAGTGAAGCCCAACATCGGTGTTGGGCTTCGCAGGCTCAGCCCAACCTACGGAAAAGCCCGCAGGGCGTTACAACAACCGATCCAGCATCCCACCCTGGTCCAGCAGGCGGCGGGCGACGATCACGCGCATGATCTCGTTGGTGCCTTCGAGTATCTGGTGCACGCGGCTGTCGCGCACCCAGCGCTCCAGCGGGTAGTCGTTCAGGTAGCCGTAGCCGCCGTGCAGTTGCAGCGCCTCGTTGCACAGGGCGAAGCAGCGGTCGGTGGCGAAGCGCTTGGCCATCGCGCAGTACAGCGTCGCCTCGCCGTCCTTGTGGTCCAGCTTGTGCGCGGCCAGGCGGACCATCTGCCGGCTGGCGGTGAGGTCGGTGAGCATGTCGGCGAGCTTGAACTGCAGTGCCTGGAACTCGGCCAGTGCCTTGCCGAACTGCTTGCGTTCCTCGACATAGCGCAGCGACTGCTCCAGCGCGGCCTGGGCGGCGCCGAGGGAGCAGCTGGCGATGTTCAGGCGGCCGCCGTCCAGCCCCTTCATGGCATAGATGAAGCCCTGGCCTTCCGGGCCGATGCGGTTGCCCGCCGGGATGCGCACGCCCTCGAAGGTGATGGTGCGGGTCGGTTGGGCCTTCCAGCCCATCTTGTCCTCGTTGCGGCCGTAGCGGATGCCCTCGGCCATCGCCGGCACCAGGAAGCAGGAGATGCCCTTGGGGCCGTCCTCGCCGGTGCGCGCCATGACGATCAGCACGTCGGTGCTGCCGGCGCCGGAGATGAAGGTCTTGGCGCCATCCAGCACGTATTCGTCGCCCTCACGGCGGGCGCGGGTGCGCAGGCGCGCGGCGTCGGAGCCGGCATCCGGTTCGGTCAGGCAGTAGGAGGCGAGCAGTTCGCCGCCGATCAGGCCGGGCAGCCATTGCTCCTTCAGCGCCGCATCGCCGAACGTGGCGAGCATCCAGCTGGCCATGTTGTGGATGGTGATGTAGGCGGTGGTGGCGACGCAGCCGGCGGCCAACTGTTCGAAGATCAGCGACGAGGACAGCCGCGACAGGCCCAGCCCGCCGTCGTCCTCGCCGATGTACAGGCCGAGGTAGCCCTGCTCGGCGGCGCGGCGGATCACGTCCACCGGGAAGTGATGCTGGCGGTCCCAGTCCGCGGCGTGCGGCGCCAGCTCGTGGGCGGCGAAGGCGCGGGCGCTGTCCACCAGCAGGCGTTGTTCCTCGGTAAGGTCGAAATTCATGCAGCTTCCTCTTTCTTGTTCATAGGCGATGCACTCGCCGGCTTATTTCAAATGGATGGTCATGTTCGGCCCGCTGACCGGCGAATCGTCGAACCAGCGGGTGGTCACCGTCTTGGTCTCGCTGTAGAAGCGCACCGCCTGCTTGCCGTAGGCGTGCAGGTCGCCATAGAAGGAGCCTTTCCAGCCAGTGAAGGAGAAGAACGGCAGCGGCACCGGGATCGGCACGTTGATGCCCACCTGGCCGACTTCCACCGCGTGCTGGTAGTGCCGCGCGGCGCCGCCGGAGCGGGTGAACAGGCTGGTGCCGTTGCCGTACGGGTTGGCGTTGACCAGGGCGATGGCCTCGTCGAGGGTGTCGACTTCCAGGCAGATCAGCACCGGGCCGAAGATTTCCTCGCGGTAGATGGTCATCTTTGGCGTCACCCCGCGGAACAGTGTCGGGCCGAGCCAGTTGCCGTCCGGGAAGCCTTCCACCCGGCACTGCGAACCGTCGAGCAGGCATTCGGCGCCTTCCGCCTTGCCTTCGGCGATCAGGCGCAGCACGCGCTGCTTTGCCTGCGGGCTGATCAGCGGGCCGTAGGAAGCGCCCTGGTCCTTCCAGTGGCCGGGCCTGAGTTCGGCCATGCGTTCGGCCAGGTCCGGAATCCACTCGCGCGACTCGCCGACGAACACCGCCGTGCTGATCGCCATGCAGCGCTGGCCGGCGGCGCCGCAACTGGAGCCTATCAGGTTGCTGATCACCTGGTCCTTGTGCGCGTCGGGGAGGATCACCATATGGTTCTTCGCCCCGGCGAAGGCCTGCACGCGCTTCAGGTGCGCGGTGCCGGTGCGGTAGACGTGCTGGCCGACCGCGACCGAGCCGACGAAGGAGATGGCGCGGATGTCCGGGTGGGTGAGCAGGGCGTCGACCTGTTCGCGGCCGCCGTGGATCACCTGCAGCACGCCCTTCGGCGCACCGGCCTCGATGAACAGCTCGGCCAGCCAGTTGGGCGTCAGCGGGTCCTGCTCGGAGGGCTTGAGGACGAAGGTGTTGCCGCAGGCGATGGCCATCGGGAACATCCACAGCGGGATCATCGCCGGGAAGTTGAACGGGGTGATCCCGGCGCACACGCCGAGCGGCTGGACCCAGCTGGCGGTGTCGATGTCGCGGGCGACGTTTTCCACCGTCTCGCCCATCATCAGGCTGGCGACGTTGGCGGCGTGCTCGACCACCTCGATGCCGCGCCAGATATCGCCCTTGGCGTCAGCGAAATTCTTGCCGGTCTCGCTGGCAAGCAGTTCGGCCAGGTCGTCGTGGTTTTCCTTGAGCAACTGCTGGAAGCGCAGCATCAGCCGCGCGCGCTCGGGAACCGGCACTTCGCGCCATTCGAGGAAGGCCTGGCGGGCGCTGGCCACGGCGGCCTCGATTTCCTCGGTGGTGGCCTTGGGCGCCAGGGCCAGCACTTCCTGGGTCGCCGGGTCGGTGGCTTCGATCAGCTCGCGGGAGCGACTCTGACGCCACTCGCCGTCGATCAGCAGGGGAATGGTCCTGGCCATGGCAGCCTTCCTTCCCGGTTAGCCGGGTATTGTCATTCGCGGGAATACGCCTGCAGGCGCTTTGTTGTTGTTTATAGCCGGCCCGGAGAGCGATGTGGATTGACGATCTTGCGTCATGGATGGACGATCTTGCTGTTGCAAAGGTTTCCGGAGACTCGCCTGCCATGGCCCGCAGCCCCCTCACATCCACCTGGCCGCTGCCGCAGGACGGCGTGCGCTTCATCACTCCACCGCGCCTGCGCCGTGCCCTGGCGCGGCACCCGCTGGGGCAGGGCTGCTATCCGCTGGCGCTGGGGTACTACCCGAGCGCCAGCGGGCACCGCATGGAGCGGCAGGCGCCGGACGACTACCTGATGATCTACTGCCGCTCCGGACAGGGCTGGCTGGAAACGCCGGATGGACGATTAGAGGTGGCGGGAGGCGATCTTCTGCTGCTGCCGAAAGGCCAGCCGCATGTCTATGGCGCCGATGAGCGGCGTCCCTGGTCGATCTTCTGGATACATCTGGACGGCACGCTGATCGAGGAATACCTGCGCCCGCTGGGCAAGGCGCCGCGCCTGCGCATCGGCGTACAGCCACGCCTGCTCAGCGAGTTCGATGCGCTGCTGGCGCTGCGCCGCCAGGGCCTCAGCCTGCCGCACTTCATCCACGCCGCACACCTGCTGCAGAGCCTGCTGACCTCGCTGGCGCTACGTCCGGTGCGGGCCAGCCTGAAGTCCGGGCGGGTGCTGGATATAGAAGCGGTGCAGGCGATGATGCGCGACCACCTGCACGATGCCCTCAACCTCGACGACCTGGCGGCGCGCTTCAAGCTGTCGCGCTTCCACTTCGCCAAGACCTACCGCGCGCTCACCGGCCAGGCGCCGATCCAGGACTTCATCCGGCTGAAGATGGCCCACGCCTGCCGACTGCTCGACGAGGGCAACCTGGAAGTGCGCCAGGTCGCCGAGCAACTCGGCTATGCCGATCCGTACTACTTCTCGCGGCTGTTCAAGCGCGTGGTAGGAATGGCGCCGACCCATTACCGGGCGCTGCACCAGGGCTGACAGACATTCTGCTGCCGAGCAGCAGTCGCCAGCGCGCCAGTCCATCGACCAGCGTTTCGACGAGCTGGGATGGATCGCGCGGCAGGCCCGGGCAGGTTTCGCGCAGGCGCTGGAAGGCGGGGAGGGTGGCCAGCGGCTGTTCGTCCACCGGCGCGGCGAGATGGCTGGCGACCTGCACCAGATCGGCCAGGTCAGCCTTGCCGATATGCTCGCGCGGCCAGTTCCGTCGATGACGCGCGCATTCAATCATCACCGTGGGCAGCTTCCAGACGGTCATCACCACCACGCCGACATCGCCGGAAAGGTGCTCGCAGAGTTCATGCAGGGCGGCTTCCCCACGGGGCTTCTGCGGCCATCTCTCCAGTTCGGCGAGCAGCGGCAGGCTGCCGACATCCTGCAGCAGGCCGGCGAGCAGGGCGTCATCGACTTCCGCCAGCCCGCTCGCCTCGGCCAGCGCGGCGGCGTAGGCGGCGCGTTCCAGCGCAGCCTTCCAGCGGGCGCGGAAGACGCGCTGCAGTGCAGGTTCCTTGCCGATGAACAGGTTGCGCATGCCGAAGCACAGCACCAGGTTGTGCAGCCTGCGCGTGCCCAGGCGGCTGAGGATGTCGCGCAGCGACGTGCACGGGCGGAATCCCAGCAGCAGCGGGCTTTCGGCATATTGCATGAGCCAGGCGGTCAGCGGCGGATCGCTGTTGATGGTGCGGGCCAGGCGTTCCAGCGAGGCATGCGGGTCGTTCAGCAGGCGACGCACGCGCAGCAGGGACTCCGGCATCTGCGGGACTTTCGCTTCGCCCTTGAGGAAGCGGTTGTACAGAGCGAACCGCAGGGCTTCAGGGGCGAGTGACGTGTTGGGCGCTTCCATTCGGCTCTTCACGGTACGCTGGATTGACAAGGGGGGCGGGCTTTCTTAGGGTGCGGCGGCCATATTCCGTAAGGTGCGCCATGAACCCGAGCGACGATCGTATCAAACTGGAACCGAGTTGGAAGGAAGCACTGCGCGACGAGTTTGACAAGTCCTACATGAAGGAACTTGGCGAATTCCTCCGCACGGAGAAGGCTTCCGGCAAGGTGATTTACCCGCCCGGACCGCTGATCTTCAACGCGCTCAATTCCACGCCGCTGGACAAGGTCAAGGTCGTCATCATCGGCCAGGACCCCTACCACGGCCCGGGCCAGGCCCACGGCCTGTGCTTCTCGGTGCAACCGGGCGTGCCGGTGCCGCCGTCGCTGCAGAATATCTATAAAGAGCTGCAGCGCGACCTGAACATCGACATTCCCTCCCACGGCTATCTGCAGCACTGGGCCGACCAGGGCGTGCTGCTGCTCAACACCTCGCTGACCGTGGAGCACTCGCGGGCAGGTTCCCATGCCAACGCCGGCTGGCAGCAGTTCACCGACAAGGTGATCGAAGTGGTCAGCCAGCGCCGCGACGGCTTGGTGTTCCTGCTCTGGGGCTCCCACGCGCAGAGCAAGCAGAAGCTGATCGACCCGCAAAAGCACCTGATCCTCAAGTCGGCGCATCCGTCGCCGCTGTCGGCTTATCGCGGCTTCCTCGGCAACGGGCATTTCAGCCGGACCAACAAATTCCTCGAACAGCACGGCGAGCAGCCGATCGATTGGTCCTTGCCGCCGGTTTGATCGGATGCCTGTCTTGGCGTCGGCGTGGTGCTTCCCCTCACCCTAACCCTCTCCCGGAGGGCGAGGGAACCGTTCGGCATTGCCGGTTTGCACGGTGTCCATTCCGACGCCGATGTGCCCCCTCTCCCTCCGGGAGAGGGCGGGGGTGAGGGACTTGGCAACTCCGGGCTTTCCATGGAAGCGCACTGCACCCGTAGGATGGCGTTGAGCGAAGCGATACCCATCGCTCAAAAAAAGACCCGCACAAGGCGGGTCTGAAATCGCCAGGCAATCTCCTGGCGAGCGTGGTTGATCAATCGAGCGCTTCCGCCCGCCGCTGCCAGAGCCGGAAGCACGGCTCGGCCAGAAACAGCACCAGCAGCAGCCGCAACACCTGCAACGCCGTCACCAGCGGCACCGAAAGCTGCAATGCCTCGGCGGTAAGACTCAGCTCGGCAATACCGCCCGGCATCATCCCCAGCAGCAGCGACTGGTGATCCAGCGTGCCGAGCCAGCCGAGCAGTTCGGCGACCAGCGCCGCCGCCAGCATCATCCACAGGGTGCAGACCAGGCTGCGGCCGACGAAGGCCGGCGCGTTGCGGAAGAACGCGCGATTGAAATGACAGCCCAGCGCACTACCAATCAGCCACTGGCCGACCGCACTGGAACCCTGCGGCAGGCCGATCTGCAGGTCCCAGCCGATGGCGGCGATGGCGCTCACCAGCAGCGGGCCGAGCAGCCAGGGATTGGGTTGGCGCAGCTTCTGCCAGACCAGCGCGAGCAGGGCGCCGGCCGGCAGCAGCAGGGCCAGCCAGTGCCAGTCGACATGCGCCGTGTGCGCTTGCGGTGGAGGCGTATCGAGGAGGAACTTGAAGGCCGCCGGAATCAGCAGGACCACCAGCAGCAGGCGCAGGCTCTGCGCCGCGGCGACCCGGCTGAGCACGGCGCCGTGGCGCTGGCCGATATTGACCATCTCGCTGGCGCCGCCCGGCATGCTGGCGAAGAACGCCGTGGCGCGGTCCTCGCCGCTGCGGCGCATGACGATGATCGCCAGCACGCTGGAAACCGTGGTGGCGAGGGCGCCGACGAGGACGATGCCACCGTGGGCGAGCACCTGCTCGACCACGGCGGGGGTGAAGTGCAGGCCGATGCCGGTGCCCACCAGCCATTGCCCGCATTTACGCGCGCCCGGGACTTCTCCCAGGCGCCAGTCGAACAGGCAGCGGGCGAGCATGACCGCCAGCAGCGAGCCGATCATCCATGGCAGCGGCCAGCCGACCAGACTGGCCAGCCAGCCGCCGAGGGCGCCGATCAGGGGCGTAGCCCAGAACAGGCGCCAATCGGCCTTACGCATCGGCCAGATTGCCCATGTTGCGGCGGGCGCGCTTGCGCCAGGCGCGGTACAGCGGCAGGCCGAGCATCAGCGCCACCAGCGCCCAGGTCACCAGGGTGATCGGGCTGGACCAGAGGATCGACAGCTCGCCGCTGGAGATCGACAGCGCGCGGCGCAGGTTCTGCTCCATCAGACCGCCGAGGATGAAGCCGAGCAGCAGAGGCGACAGCGGGAAGTCCAGCTTGCGCAGGATGTAGCCGAGGATGCCGATGGCGACCATCAGGAACAGGTCGAAGGTAGTGGCGTGCACGGCGAACACCCCGATGGCGGTGATGATCGCGATGGCCGGCACCAGCGCCCAGTTCGGCACCGAGAGGATGCGGGTGAACACCCGGACCATCGGCACGTTGAGGACGATCAGCATGATGTTGGCGATGAACAGCGAGGCGATCAGGCCCCAGACGATCTGCGGCTGCTCCTGGAACAGCAGCGGACCGGGGGTGATGTTGTACAGCGACAGCGCGCCGATCATCACCGCCGTGGTGCCGGAGCCGGGCACGCCGAGGGTCAGCATCGGCACCAGCGCGCCGCAGGCGGAAGCGCCGATGGCCGTTTCCGGGGCCGCCAGGCCGCGCATGTCGCCCTGGCCGAACTTGCCCGTCTCGCCGGCGTACTTCTTCTCGGTCATGTAGGCCACCGCGCTGGCCAGCGTCGCGCCGGCGCCGGGCAGCACGCCCATGACGAAGCCGAGCAGGCCGCAGCGCAGGTTGACCACCGCCACCGAGGCCGCTTCCTTGAGGTTGAACAGCATGCGCCCGCTGGCTTCCACCGCCTTGTGGCCGTGGTGGGTCTTCTCCAGCAGCAGGAGGATTTCGCTGACTGAGAACAGGCCGAGCACCAGCACGACGAACTGGATGCCGTCGGAAACATGGATGTTGTCGAAGGTGAAGCGGTACACGCCGCTGTTGGCGTCGATCCCGACGCTGGAGAGGAACAGCCCGAGCAGGGCGGCGAGCAGCGTCTTCAGCGGCTTGTTCCCGGCCAGGCCGCCGAGGGCGACGATGGCGAACACCATCAGCACGAAGTATTCCGCCGGGCCGAAGGCGATCGCCCATTTCGCCAGCAGCGGGGCGAACAGCACCATGCCGCAGGTGGCGATGAAGGCGCCGATGAACGAACTCCACGCCGACAGCGACAGTGCCACGCCGGCCATCCCCTGGCGCGCCATGGGGTAGCCGTCGAGGGTGGTCATCACGGTGGAAGCTTCGCCGGGAATGTTCAGCAGGATCGAGGAAATCCGCCCGCCGTATTCGCAGCCGAGGTAGACGGCGGCGAGCAGGATCAGCGCCGATTCCGGCGGCAGGCCGAGGGCGAAGGCCACCGGGATCAGCAGGGCGACGCCGTTGATCGGGCCGAGGCCGGGCAGCAGGCCGACGACGGTGCCGATCAGGGTGCCGATCAGCGCAGTGATCAGGTTGTACGGGCTCAGGGCGACGCCGAAGCCCTGGCCGAGATAGCTCAAGGTATCCATCAGGCAGACCTCTGCATCAGAACGGGAGGAAGTCGAGGACGCCCAGCGGCAGCGGGACGTCCAGGGTGCGGTCGAACAGCAGGTACAGGCCGACGCTCAGCAGCGAGGTGGTGACCACGCTGTGCAGCGGCCGGCCGCCGTAGATCAGCGCGATGAAGCTGCCGACCAGGGCGCTGGAGAGGATGAAGCCGAGCGGCTCGAACAGCCCGGCATACACCAGCAGCAGGGCGACGCAGGCGATCACCTTGCGCAGCAGCGCGCCTTGCAGCGGCGGTTCGTCCTCGTCGCGGTGGATCGGCGTCGGCCGCACGATCAGCCAGGCGAGGCCGGCGGCCATCAGGCCGAGGCAGAGCAGCGGATAGGCGCGCGGGCCGACCGGCTCGTAGGAGAACGGCGCCTGGTAGTTCCAGGCGATCAGGGCGAAGGCGACGCAGGCGAACAGCCAGGCGCTAGCGAACAGCCGTTGGTAGAGGCTGGTCTGGGACATGGGAATTCTCCTGGCGGCACCGGAGTGGCGGCGCCGCCGTAGGGGCATTACTGGATCAGGCCGAACTCGCGGGCCAGTTGCTTGTACTGGGCGACCTGCTGCTTCACGTAGGCGTCCAGCTCGGGACCGGTCATGGCGAAGGGGAACAGCTCGCGCTGGTCACGCAGCTTGGCGAAGTCCTCGGAGGCCAGCAGCTTGTCGAAGGAGTTCTTCCAGAACGCATAGTCCTCGTCGCTGACCTTCGGCCCGACGTAGAAGCCGCGCACCACCGGCCAGACGATGTCGAAGCCCTGCTCTCTGGCGGTGGGGATGTCGGCCATGCCTTCGTCCTGCAGGCGCTCCTCGGCGAACACCGCGAGCAGGCGCATCTTGCCGGCGCGGATGTGCGGCATGGAGTCGGAGATGTCGGTGCTGCCGACCTGGATGTGCCCGCCGAGCAGCGCCGTGGCGATCTCGCCGCCGCCTTCCAGGGCGACGTAGCGCAGTTTTTTCGGATCGATGCCCGCCGCCTTGGCGATCAGCGCGGTCTGCATCCAGTCCTGGCTGCCAATGGTGCCGCCGGAGCCGATCACTACCTTGCCCGGGTCGGCCTTCAGCGCGGCCACCAGGTCGCCAAGGTTCTTGTACGGCGAGTCGGCGCGTACGGCGATGGCGCCGTAGCTGGTGCCGACCGCCGCCAGCCATTTCACCGCGCTTTCGTCGAAGCGGCCGAACTTGCCTTGCGCCAGGTTCAGCAGCGAGCCGCTGGAAAAGGCGGTGATGCTGTTGCCGTCGGCCGGGCGCTGGGCGACCACCGCGTTATAGGCCACCGCACCGACGCCGCCGGGCATGTAGGTGACGCGCATCGGTTTGGCCAGCAGCTTGGCATCGAGCAGGGCGCTCTGCGCCAGCTTGCAGGTCAGATCGAAACCGCCGCCGGGGGACGCCGGGGCGATGCATTCGGGGCGCTTGGGTTCGGCGGCCAGGCTGCCGGCGAACAGCAAGGCGGCCCCGGCGAGGGTGAGAGAAAGCAGCTTGCGAGACATGTGGATTTCCTCTTGTTGTTATCGGCTTACCAGATCGGCAGGGAATAGCTGATATAGAAGCGGGTTTCGTCGACGTCGCGGGCAAAGTTGGACCGATAGGTGGCGTTGCGCAGGCGCAGGGCCAGGTTCTTCAGCGGGCCGCCCTGGAACACGTATTTCAGGTCGGTGTTGCGCTCCCATTCCTTGCCGTCGTCGGCCAGCCCGGCGATTTCGGCGTTGTCGCCCTTGACGTAGCGGTTCATCAGGGTCAGCCCGGGAATGCCCAGGCCGGCGAAGTCGAAGTCGTGGCGTAGCTGCCATGAGCGCTCGTCGGCATCGGCGAAGTCGCCGACCTGGACGAAGTTGACCAGGTACGGGTTGCTGCCATCGATGTAGGGGAAGCCGGTGTCGCCGCTCATCTTCTGCAGGCCGAGGCTGAACTTGTGCGCGCCGATGGCGTAGCCGAGCATGCCGTTGAGGGCGCGGTTGTCGATCTTGCCGCCACGCGCCTCGCCCTGGTCGTCGCTGATCGCCAGGCGCAGGTCGGCGCTGAATTTGCCGGCGCCGAGCTTGTGGCTGGCGAGCAGGCCGACGAAGTGCTGGCGGTAGACCTCGTCGAGCTGGGCGAAGTGGTAGCGCCCGGTGAAGACGTCATTGAACTTGTAGTCGCCGCCGGCCAGGTCGTAGTGCTCGCCGGCCACGCTGCCGAGGAATCGGCGGTTCTTGTTGTTCAGCGCCAGGTCCTGGTCGTCGGTGGAGTCGCGGTCCTTGAACTTTTCCAGGCGGCCGCCGGTGAAGTTCAGGCCCGGCAGGTCGGTGGAATTGAGCAGGCCGCCTTCGAAGGTCTGCGGGAACAGGCGGCTGTCGTTGGGCTGCAGGGTCGGCAGGTCGGGGACCAGGGTGCCGAGCTTCAACTCCGTTGCGGAGACCTTGAACTTGGCGGTCAGGCCGAGCTTGCTGTACTCGTCCGCCGCGCGGCCGTCGTCGTGGGTCGGCAGCAGGCCGCTGCCGGTGCGGTCCGGGCTGGAGTCGAGCTTGAGGCCGAGCATGCCCAGCGCGTCGAGGCCGACGCCGATGGTGCCGGGGGTGTAGCCGGACTGGAAATCGAGGATGAAGCCCTGCGCCCATTCCTCGCGCTTGGACTGGCCATTGCCGTCGCGGAAGTCGCGGTTGAAATAGATGTTCTGGGTCTGCAGGGATAGGCTGCTGTCTTCGATGAAGCCTTCGGCATGGGCGAGTGGGGCGAAGCCAGCGAAGGTTACGGCAGCGGTGATGCCCGCGGGAGTGAATCGGGCAGGGGTGCGAAGCGCTACAGCCGTCTTGGCAGTGAGCATCGTGTGGTCTCCATTTTTGTTGTTGTCGCGAAAGCGCACCACGCTGCCTTCCGCTCTGGGGTCGGTCTTTGCCGCCTTGATGCGATGCTATCGGGCTAAGCTTTCGCCAGGCTTTCAACACGCTTTCGCATGTCTTTCGCCGTATTTCGTTCATTCACAGCGGCGTACAGGCGGGTAAACTGCGCGCCCGATCCCACTGTCGAGGAGGTTCCTGCGTGCGCATCCTTCTGGTCGAAGACCATCCCCAGCTAGGCGACAGCGTCGCTCAGGCGTTGAAAGGCGCCGGTTGGACAGTGGACCTGCTGCGCGATGGCGTGTCCGCTGATCTCGCCCTGGCCAGTGAGGAATACGCCTTGGCGATCCTCGACGTCGGCTTGCCGCGCATGGATGGTTTCCAGGTGCTGGCGCGCCTGCGCGAACGTGGCAAGACCGTGCCGGTGCTGATGCTCACCGCGCGCGGCGAGGTGAAGGACCGTGTGCACGGGCTCAACCTGGGGGCAGACGATTACCTGGCCAAGCCCTTCGAACTGAGCGAACTGGAAGCGCGGGTCAAGGCGCTGCTGCGGCGTAGCGTGCTCGGCGGCGAACAGCAACAGCGCTGCGGTGAACTGATCTACGACCTCGATGCGCGGCGCTTCAGCCTGGCCGGCCAGGTGCTGAGCCTGACCTCTCGCGAGCAGGCGGTGCTGGAAGCGTTGATCGCCCGGCCGGGCCGGGTGATGAGCAAGGAGCAGCTGGCCGGCCAGGTGTTCGGCCTGGACGAGGAAGCCAGCGCCGACGCCATCGAGATCTACGTCCACCGCCTGCGCAAGAAGCTCGAAGGCAGCGCGGTGCGCATCGTCACTTTCCGTGGCCTCGGCTACCTGCTCGAGGCGACCGATGGGTGAGTTGCGGCTGCGTCTCGGGCTGCTTGGCGCCGGCAGCCTGCGCGGACGCCTGCTTCGTCGCCTCGCCGCGATGCTGGCGATTCTCCTTGTGCTGGGCAGCCTGACGACTTATCGCAGCGCTCGGCATGCCGCCGACGTGGCCTACGACCGAACCCTGCTGGCTTCGGCACGGGACATTGCCGACGGCCTGCACACTCGCGACGGGCGCTTGCGCGCGGATATCCCTTACATTGCCCTGGACAGCTTCGCGTTCGACAGCGAGGGGCGCATCTTCTACCAGGTGATCGACCCGAGAGGGCAGTTGATCTCCGGCTATGAGAACCTGCCGGCGGCGCCCCAAGGTACACCGCGTACCGAGGACTATCCGGCGCTGGCGCGCTTCTATACGGCCGAATACCAGGGGCAGGGGGTACGGGTGGTCAGCCTGCTGCAGCCGGTCACCCAGCCGGAGCTCAACGGCATGGCGGAAATCCGCGTGGCGGAGACCCTCGGCGCGCGCGAACGGCTGGCGCGCAACCTGCTCGGCGACACCCTGCTGCACCTCGGTCTGTCGGCACTGGCTGCGCTGCTGATGGTCTGGTACGCGGTGAGCGCCGGGCTGCGTCCGCTGGAGCGCCTGCGCGAAGCAGTGGAGGAACGCCAGCCGGACGACCTGCGGCCGCTGCCGCAGGTGGCGGTACAGCGCGAACTGCGGCCGCTGGTCGGTGCGCTCAACCATTTCACGGTGCGTCTGCGCGGGCTGTTCGAGCGGCAGACACAGTTCATCGCCGATGCCTCCCACGAATTACGTACCCCGCTGGCCGCGCTCAAGGCTCGTCTGGAATTGGGCCTGCGTCAGCAGGAAGCGCAGGCCTGGCGCGAGGCGCTGGCGGATGCGGTGGAAAGTGTCGACCGCCTGACCGGCCTGGCCAATCGTCTTCTTTCGCTGGCGCGCATCGAGAGTGGTGCCCATGCCATCGCCGAAGGTGGCGGCGAGTCCTTCGACCTCACTCGGCTGGCCCGTGAGCACGGCATGGCCCTCGCGCCGCTGGCCCATGCGCGGGGCGTGGCGTTGGCGCTGGAGGCGGAGCAGGAGGTGTGGATCACCGGCGACCCGACGCTGCTCCACGAACTGCTGAACAACCTGGTGGACAACGCCATGGCCCACGCCCGGGGCAACGTGGTCATCCGCGTCGCGCAGCCGGCCCGGCTGGAGGTCGAGGACGACGGCCCGGGGATTCCGGAAGAGGAGCGGGAGAAGGTGTTCGAGCGCTTCTACCGCCGCCGCCAGGAAGGCACCGGGCTGGGCCTGGCCATCGTCGGCGAGATCTGCAGTGCCCACCGCGCCAGGATCGAGCTGGCACAGGGCGAACTGGGCGGGCTGCGGGTGCGTGTCAGTTTCCCGGTCGACGGAGACCTCCCGTAGGTTGGCGCTGAACGCAGTGAAGCCCAACATCCGTGCTACGCCCGACAGATGTTGGGCTTCGCAAGCTCAGCGCCAACCTACGCGGTCCGCCAAGCCCTTCGTAGGATGGGTTGAGCGCAGCGATACCCATGGGCTGAGAGGACTGCGGGTGCGTGTCAGTTTCCCGGTTGAGGGAGACCTCCCGTAGGTTGGCGCTGAACGCAGTGAAGCCCAACATCCCTGCCACGCCCGACAGATGTTGGGCTTCGCAAGCTCAGCGCCAACCTACGCGGTCTGCCAAGCCCCTCGTAGGATGAGTTGAGCGCAGCGATACCCATGGGCCGGGTCAATTCTCCCCCGCCAGCTTGCGGTCGTACTGGAAGCGCCAGCGCGTATAGAGCAGGGCGGCGCAGAACAGCGTCAGGCTGAGCGCTGTTTCCGCCCAGCCGTAGATGGTGCGGGCCGGTTCGAAGGCGGCGAGGATGCCGAGGATGAAGTACAGGTTGACCACGTAGCAGGCCCAGGCATGGCCGCGGGCGCTGCCGATCAACAGGCCGGGCGCGATGATCAGCAGCGGCAGCAGCTTGAAGCCGAGCACCAGCCACGGCACCCATTGCGCCGCACCGTGGGCGTCGGCGAACAGCACATCCCAGGTGACGATAAGCAGGATCAGACCGGCAAAACTGCCGAGGGTGACGGCACGACTGGCGGCCATGCGGGGCTTCAGCCAATCGATTGCCGGCAGCGGTTTGTTCTTGCGGGCCATTCAGCTCTCCAGTTTGAGCGCAACTTCCGCGAGGCGTTTGCCCAGGGCGCGGCAGAGGGTGATTTCGTGTTCGTCGAGACGGCGCTTGCCATCGGCCCCGGCGAAATGGCTGGCCCCGTAGGGCGTGCCGCCGCCGAGGGTTTCCAGCAGCGCGGGTTCGCTGTAGGGAATGCCGGTGATCAGCATGCCGTGGTGCAGCAACGGCAGCAGCATGGACAGCTGGGTGGTTTCCTGGCCGCCATGCAGGCTGGCGGTGGAAGTGAAGACCGCCGCGGGCTTGCCGACCAGTCCGCCGGTCAGCCACAGGCTGCTGGTGCCGTCGAGGAAGTACTTCAGCGGCGCGGCCATGTTGCCGAAGCGGGTCGGGCTGCCGAGGGCCAGGCCGGCGCAGTCCTTCAGGTCGTCGAGAGTGGCGTAGAGCGCGCCTTCCTCGGGAATCTCCGGAGCCACCGCCTCGCATTCGGTGGAAACCGGCGGCACGGTGCGAATCCGTGCCTCCAGGCCGCCCTGCTCGATGCCACGGGCGATCTGCCGCGCCATCTCCTCGGTGGAGCCGTGGCGGCTGTAGTACAGCACCAGGATATAAGGTGTGCTCACGGCAGGATCTCCAGGACCTTCTCCGGCGGCCGGCCGATCACCGCCTTGTCGCCGGCGACCAGGATGGGGCGTTCGATCAGCTTCGGATGCTCGACCATGGCCTGGATCAGCGCGTCTTCGCTGAGGCTCGGGTCGGCCAGGTTGAGGTTCTTGTACTCATCCTCGCCGCTGCGCAGAAGTTGGCGGGCGCCGATGCCGAGCTTCTGCAGCAGGGACTTCAGTTCGGCGGCGCTGGGCGGGGTTTCCAGGTAGCGCACGATCTGCGGCTGCAGGCCGCGGGCTTCGAGCAGTTCGAGGGCGCCACGGGATTTCGAGCAGCGCGGATTGTGGAAAAGTGTCAGTTGGCTCATGTGCAGGGACTCGCAGGGCCGTTAAAGTGGCGGGTATTCTAACCGGCTCCCCGGAATTGACTGAACCGCTGTCGTTCAGATGAATCCCAAGGGATTGATTGAGTCGCGAATCCAAGGACATTCCATGCAAGAGCGTGTGCAGGGACTGATCGATTTCTGGCACTACCTGGTCCGGCGCTTCATGGCGGACAGCGCGCCGAACAAGGCCGCCGCCTTGACCTACACCACCCTGTTCGCCGTCGTGCCGATGATGACGGTGAGTTTCGCCATGCTCTCGGCGATTCCGGCCTTCGAAGGCATGGGCGAGCGCATCCAGGTGTTCGTCTTCCGCCATTTCGTGCCATCCACCGGCGAGGCGGTCGAGGAGTACCTGCGCAGCTTCACCACCCAGGCGCGGCACCTGACCTGGCTGGGCGTGGCGTTCCTGGTGGTGACCGCCTTCACCATGCTGGTGACCATCGAACGGGCGTTCAACGAGATCTGGCGCGTGCGCCAGCCGCGCAGGGGCGTGGCGCGCTTCCTGCTGTACTGGGCGATCCTCAGCCTCGGCCCGCTGCTGCTGGGCGCCGGCTTCGCCGTATCCACCTACATCACTTCGCTTTCCCTGCTGTCCGGCCCGCATGCCCTGCCGGGCGCGGCGACCCTGCTGAAGTTCATGCCGCTGACGTTCAGCGTGGCGGCCTTCACCCTGATCTATGCGGCGGTGCCGAACGCGCGGGTACCGATTCGCCATGCGCTGCTTGGCGGCCTGTTCACCGCAGTGCTGTTCGAGGCGGCCAAGTCGCTGTTCGGTGCGTACGTGAGGCTGTTCCCCGGCTATCAGCTGATCTACGGGGCGTTTGCCACCGTGCCGTTGTTCCTGCTGTGGGTCTATGTGTCCTGGCTGATCGTGCTGTTCGGCGCGGAACTGGTGTGCAACCTGTCGTCCTCGCGGCTCTGGCGCCATCGGGCAATGCCGAGGCTGCTGGTGGTGCTGGGCGTGCTGCGGGTGTTCTTCGATCGCCAGCGGAAGGGACAGGCCACCCGGTTGACCGACCTGCACCGGGAGGGCTGGTTGCTGCCCGAGGACGAGTGGGAGGAGCTGCTGGACTTTCTCGAACGGGAGCAACTGGTTTGTCGTTCGGGGGGCAGCAACGCTTCCTGGGTGCTTTGCCGGGACATGGGCAGCTACAGCCTGCACCATCTGATCAATCGCAGTCCCTGGCCGCTGCCTCATCCGGATTCGTTGCCGAAGGAGCTGAACGAGCCCTGGTATCCCGTGTTGCGCGTTGCCCTGGAGCGCTACCAGTTGGAAAGGAAGTCCCTGTTCGGGGCAAGTCTCGCGGAATGGTTGACTCGGTCACATTCCGAGTGACGTAAATCGTCAGTTTGCGTCGAATCAGATTCCTTGAATCCGCCGTAGGCCATTGAGAACGCACGGATTTCCTGAGTGCTGCGCTTGGCACGTTTCTAGCTTGAAGCGGTCGTGGACAACGGTCCTCGGCAGAAGTTCCCAAGGTCAGCGCAAAAAAATGGAAAGAAGTCAGAACAACGTAGTACATCTGCATCAGCGCGACCTCATGGGCGCCTTGGAGCGCCTCAACCTCATCACCGGATTGCAGTTCAGCCGCTGGCCCGAGTCGTTGTCCCCTGCTGCGCAGCAGGATCCCGCCCCGGCGGCCGATTTTGCTTCGGATGCGCCGTTTCGCCAACTGGGCTGACGCGTTCCGCACCTCACCTGCCGGGGCGGCAGCGGGCATGCCCTGCACGCACAGGCCATGCCAGTTCATCGTATGGATATCTCGTTCCCGCCGTTTCGCCAGTAGATCGACTGGCGTTTACGCGTGGCTGGGGTTCTCCCGGCAGGAACGCTGCTGACGGATTTGTGCGATCCTTCCTGTATGACTTTTTGTGGCTTAATGCCTGCGGATGCCTTGCCGAGGCATTCGCCATCTCTGGCGCCGACCGCCCGGCGCCACTCCCGACATCAAGAGGACTGACGGTATGGGAATGCGGCTCCGTTTGATCAGCGGATTGGTTGCCGGCCTGCTTCTGGCCGGTTGTTCGGAGGACTACGGTGTCGATCAGCACGGCAAGACGGTATCGGCCAGCAGCCTGGACGGCCAGTGGCTGGTCATCAACTACTGGGCGGACTGGTGCGCGCCCTGCCGTACCGAGATTCCCGAGCTGAACCGCCTGGCCGAGGGCAGCGAGGGCAAGGGCGTGCGCGTGGTGGGTGTCAACTATGACGGCCTGCGCGACGCGGATCTGGGCAAGGCCGCCGAGCAACTGGGGATTCGTTTCACCGTGCTGGCCGATGATCCGGCGCCGCGCTTCTCCCTGCCGCCCAGCGAAGCATTGCCGGTAACCTTCATCGTCGACGATAAGGGCAAGATGCGCGATCGACTGGTCGGCGAGCAGACGGCCAGCGGGGTTCAGGCGCGACTGATGGCTTTGCGGGAGGAGGGGAAGTAATGGCCAGGATCTGTTTGCACGGCTTCGTCAGCGGTCTGGTGCAGGGGGTGTTCTACCGCCAGAGTACGCAGGAGCAGGCCGAGCGTCTGGATGTCGATGGCTGGGTGCGCAATCTGGAAGACGGCCGGGTCGAAGTCATGCTCGAGGGCGAGGAACAGGCAGTACGCGAGCTGGAGGGCTGGCTGCAGCAGGGGCCGCCGAAGGCCGAGGTCAGCTCGGTCGAGCTGCGGGAAATGAATCCCCAGGGGATTGCCGGCTTCATTGTCCGGCGTTGAGGTAACGGCGTGGACGCTTCCACGCCGGCCACTCAGTTGTTCGCCATGCCCGGGTCGGCTGCCAGGCGGCCGGCGTCGGTCATCAGGCTGTGCAGGAATTCCTTCTGCAACTCGGGGTCGTTGCGCGTCAGTTCGATCAGGCTCTGCTCCAGCTCGCTGGCTTCCTCTTCCATACCGAGGTCCGACAGGCGCTTGACCCGATGTACCCAGCGCTGCACGTCGTCGCCTTCCAGGTCGTCATAGATCAACCGGTGCGCTTCCTGCAGCTTGCCGCGCAGAGCCCTGCTGACCACCAGGCTGGCGCTGCCGCGCACGCTGTCCTGTGGGTCCTGGACGCTGAACTGGAGCTTGCCGAAGCGGCTCACGTCCTCTTCGCTGAAGGGGCCTTCGAGCAGGTTCAGTCGTAGCACGCCGTGGCGGTCGGTCAGCAGTTCCTGGGTGTCCCGGCCGGCGCTCACCTGCACCGGGCGTTCGGCCCACGGCAGGCTCGAGTATTCCATGCGCTTGTCGCGCTGCTGCTCGTCGATGCTGGCCAGGTTCTGTTCGGCGCGTCCGTTGGACGGCGCGTTCATGAACGGGTTGATGCCGGCGATGCCGTAGCTGATCCAGTCGTGGGTGACGCTTTCCGGCAGGTTGCCGAGCGCGACGACATTGAGCACGTTGGCCCCCACGCCGGCGACGATGGCCAGCGCGCCCAGCGGAATCTCGTAGGATTCCCGCCAGGCCTGGTAGGGGGTATAGCGATCGTAGCGGCGGGTCACCTCGTACTCGGTGACCTCGAAGGTCTTCTGCTCCTGCACGCGGATGCGCCGCTGCGGCAGCTCAAGCACGCCGGTCTCGCCCACATCGATCTGCAGGCTGTGATCAAGCAGTTTGCGCTCGACGCGCTCCTCGTGCTCGCTGCGTTGCGGCAGCTGGTTGGCGCAGCCGCTCAGCAGCAGACTGCCGCACAGGGCGGCAGTCGCGAGGCAGGTAATGCTCTGGGAGGACATGTGTTGCTCAGCCGCGAACCTTTGCCGTGATGAAGGTTTGCAGTTCGCCGATGGCGACGTTCTGCGATTCGGCGTCGCGACGGCCCTTGTATTCCAGCACGCCTTCGTTCAGCCCGCGCTCGCTGACCACGAGACGGTGCGGAATGCCGATCAGCTCCATGTCGGCGAACTTGACGCCGGGGCTGGTCTTCTTGTCGCGGTCGTCCAGTAGCACTTCGAAGCCGGCTGCGGTGAGGTCCGCATACAGTTTGTCGGTGGCGGCGCGAACGGCCTCGTTCTCGTACTTCATCGGCACGATGGCGATCTGGAACGGTGCCAGGGCGGCCGGCCAGAGAATGCCGCGGTCGTCGTAGTTCTGCTCGATGGCGGCGGCCACCACGCGGGATACGCCGATGCCGTAGCAGCCCATGATCAGGGTGACGGGCTTGCCCTGCTCGTTGAGCACGGTGAGGTTCATCGCCTCGCTGTACTTGGTGCCGAGCTGGAAGATGTGGCCGACTTCGATGCCGCGGCGGATCACCAGGGTGCCCTTGCCGTCCGGGCTCGGGTCGCCGGCCACGACGTTGCGCAGGTCGGCGACTTCCGGCACTGGCAGGTCGCGTTCCCAGTTCACGCCGAAGTAGTGCTTGTCATCGAGGTTGGCGCCGGCGGCGAAGTCGCTCATCAGTGCGACGGAGCGGTCGATGATGCAGGGCAGCGCCAGGTTCAGCGGGCCGAGGGAGCCGGGCGCGGCGCCGATCGCGGCCTTGATCTCGGCTTCGCTGGCCATCTGCAGCGGGCTGGCGACCAGCGGATGGTTGCTGGCCTTGATCTCGTTCAGTTCGTGGTCGCCGCGGACGACCAGGGCGATCAGCATGCCTTCTTCTGCGGCATGCACCACCAGGGTCTTGATGGTCTTCTCGATCGGCAGGTCGAATTTTTCCACCAGATCGGCGATGGTCTTGGTGGCCGGGGTGTCGACCAGACGCAGTTCCTGGGTGGCGGCGCCACGCGCGCTTTCGCGGGGCAGGGCTTCGGCCTTCTCGATGTTCGCCGCGTAGTCGGAGCTGTCGCTGAAGACGATGTCGTCCTCGCCGGAGTTGGCCAGTACGTGGAACTCGTGGGAGCCGCTGCCGCCGATGGAGCCGTTGTCAGCCTGCACCGGGCGGTAGTCCAGTCCGAGGCGGGTGAAGACGTTGCAGTACGCGCGGTACATGCCGTCGTAGGTTTCCTGCAGCGAGTCCTGGTTCAGGTGGAAGGAGTAGGCGTCCTTCATGATGAACTCGCGGCCGCGCATCAGACCGAAGCGCGGGCGGATCTCGTCGCGGAACTTGGTCTGGATCTGGTACATGTTGATCGGCAGCTGCTTGTAGCTGTTCAGCTCGTTGCGCGCCAGATCGGTGATGACTTCCTCGTGGGTCGGGCCGACGCAGAACTCGCGCTCATGGCGGTCCTTCAGGCGCAGCAGCTCGGGGCCGTACTGCTCCCAGCGGCCGGATTCCTGCCACAGTTCGGCCGGCTGGATGGCCGGCATCAGTACTTCCAGGGCGCCGGCGGCATTCATCTCTTCGCGGACGATGGTCTCGGCCTTGCGCAGTACGCGCAGGCCCATCGGCAGCCAGGTGTAGAGGCCGGAGGCCAGCTTGCGGATCATGCCGGCGCGCAGCAGCAACTGGTGGCTGATGACCACCGCATCGGAGGGGGTTTCTTTCAGGGTGGACAGCAGGTACTGACTGGTACGCATGTTTGGCCGCTTGCAGGTTGCGAAGATGGAATCAGGTTGGGCATTGTACGGTGCAGGTCAGGCTGCGTACAGGGCGCGGCGGGAACAGACAAGGAGGCTTGGATGAGCCGATTGAGTGCGTCCGAGGTGCAGACGTTCATACGGGCTGGGCTGCCGATGGCGGAGGATCTCGACTTCCGCGTCGAGGCCCTGGAAGGGCGTAGCGCATTCGCGCGGGTTCCGTTCCACGGCAAGCTGGTGCGGCCGGGTGGAACGGTGTCGGGGCCGACCATCATGGCGCTGGCCGATGCGGCCATGTATGCGGTGATCCTCGGTCAACTGGATGACGTGGAGATGGCGGTCACGTCCAACCTGAACATCAACTTCCTCAGCAAGCCGAAGCCGGAGGATCTGCTGGCGGAGGCGAAGATACTGAAGCTCGGGCGGCGCCAGGTGGTGTGCGAGGTGTCGGTGTATTCCGCGAGCAATCAGCAGGAACTGGTCGCTCATGTCACCGGAACCTATGTGCTGCCGATGTAGTGTTTGGTGGCGGTCAGAACGAGAAAAGCCCGGCTGAGCCGGGCTTTTCCTTTCCTGCGATACGTTCCGGTTACAGAACGGACAGCGGGTAGTCGATGATCAGGCGGAATTCGTCGGCGTCTCCGTCGATCTGCTCGGAGCTGGCGCGGTGCCAAGCTTGACGGATGCGGAAGGATAGGTCCTTCGCTGCGCCTTCCTGGATCACGTACTTGGCCTCGAGGTTGGTTTCGTGGTGTTTTTCGTCTCGGCCATCGGCGTTCGTCCAGCCAGCTAAGGAATATATCGGGCCTGCATTGCTGGCGTCGATATTGTCGCCAGTGATGTAACGAGCCATGAAGCTCAGGCCGGGTACGCCGTAGGTGGCCATGTTCAGGTCATAACGTGCCTGCCAGGATTCTTCGCCCGGGCCGTTGAAGTCGGAGTACTGAACGGAGTTGGCGAGGAAGATCGAGTCGCCGCCGCCGTTAGTGTCGCCGACCCCGAGGTAATCGAACGGAGTATCGCTATCGACTTTCTGGAAGGCCAGAGTGAAGGTGTGGGCGCCCAGGGTGTAGGCCCCAGCCAGCGAGAAGGTATCGTTGTCGATATCGCCCGCGTTGGCGTCGCCTTCGTCCTTGGTCTTGTAGTAGTTGAGGTCGAAGCTGAGGGCCTGATCGTCGGAGATCGGCAGGGTGTAGTTCAGGTTGGCGTAGTACTGGTTCCAGATGTCTTCGAACTTGGCACCGTACAGCGAGGCGCTGAAGTTGTCGGTAAAGGCGTAGCGGCCACCGAGGAAGTCAGCTTGAGGGGTTTCCACGCCAGCGTAGGTGGCGAACAGTTCGCCGTCGCGGTTGGTGGTGTTGTAGTTGGTAGCCGAGTAGAAGTGACCGGCTTCCAGGTCGAGGCCGGTGATCTCGCTGCTGGCCAAGTGGATACCGCTGGCGGTTTGCGGCAGCAGACGGGTACCGCCGACGGCGAATACCGGTGCTTGCGGTTGCATATCGCCGAACTTCAGCTCGGTCTTGGAGATGCGGACCTTGCCTGCGCCGCCGGCCTTGCCATAGCTGTCTGCAGGCTCGCCATCATCCTGAACCGGCAGGTTGCCAGTGCCGGTACGGCCGGGGCCACCATCCAGTTTCAGACCCAGGTAGCCGAATGCGTCAACACCGAAGCCAACCACACCCTGGGTATAGCCGGAGTTGTAAACGGCATGGAAACCTTGGGTCCAGTCTTCACGCTTGTTGCCGCCACCATTGCGCAGGTCGCGGTTGAAGTAGTAGTTGCGAACCAGGAAGTTGAGGCTGCTGTCTTCGATAAAGCCTTTAGCTTCGGCTTGATCGCCAACGAAGGGTTCGGCCACTGCCATCTGGCTGGCTGCGGCGGCTGCGGAAACCGCCAGGGCGATGGCGCTCCACTTCATCACTTTCATTGTGATTGCTCCTTTGGTTTTGAAGTTATCTGCCATCACAACGCCGTTGTGACGGCTAATTCTTTTTGTCGGCGTTAACTTATAGCACGCGTTAACTGTTGGCGATAGCTATCGGAATCTTCAGGTAAATTCCTGGTGGGGCTGTCGCAATTGCGCATGAGTTTTGTCGCAATTACATAGGTTTTATATCTAAGAGGCAGTCTCTATGCTGCCTTTTGGCATTTGTCCTGTAGCCCGCTATCGACTTTATGGTCTGCGCTGCCCGCTGTCTAATTGCTGGAAACTGCGAACAGCATTTGTCCCCCATTGCTTTCGTTACGCCAGTGCTTCTAGCAAGAGTCGTGCACAAACTCTATTGCGAGTTGAAATATATGACAGAGGTGGTCTTCGGCAAGGATTATGGAGCTATCCGGAAGTGGCGTTGGAGCGATCGTCTCCAGGACTGTGCACTGGTCTGGTGCTTCTTCATTGCCACTGTGCCCCGTCGGGGTGATGGCTGCTCTCGCTGGGTCGGCTCCTGTATCCTGCGCGGCTTCTTGTGCTCGATGTGGGGCTAAGCTCTATGTCGTGCTCGTCGTACAGGAGAGGTCATGATGTTCGTCCTGGATTCCCGTCTGCAGCAGGATACCTTGCCGATAGGCGATTTTCCGTTGAGTCGCCTGCTGCTCATGAACGATGCTCAATATCCGTGGTTCATCCTGGTGCCGCGCCGCGAGGATGTCAGCGAGTTGTTCCAGCTCGATCCGGAGGATCAGCAGGAGCTCTGGCGCGAGGCCACGACTCTGGCCGAGGTTCTCAAGGACACGTTCAATGCCGACAAGATGAACGTGGCCAATCTTGGCAACGTCGTCAGTCAGTTGCATGTGCATGTGATCGTCCGTCGTCGCGATGATGCGGCGTGGCCGGCACCGGTCTGGGGCAGGCATCCGGCGCGTCCGTATACTGCCGAAGAGCTGCAGGTCGTTCGCGAGAAGCTGCGCATGGCGCTGGATGATGGCTTCAATTTCACGCAGGGGTGAGTGATGGTGCTGGAAGAGCGGGTTGCCGATCTCGAGAGTCGGCTGGCGTTCCAGGACGACGCGCTGCAGACGTTGAGTGATGTCGTCTATGAGCAGGAACGGGTCATCGAGCGCTTGAGTCTGCAGATGCAGGTGCTGATCAGGCGGCTGGAGGAATTGCAGGGGGAGGTCGGTGTGGTCGACGACGAGGCGCCGCCGCCGCACTACTGAGCCAATGAAAAGGCCCGCCATGTTCGGCGGGCCTTTTCATTTATATGGAGCGTGATTTCAGCGTCGGCTGGGGAGGGCGGCGATCACGTCTTCCGCCTGCAGTCCCTTGTCCCGTTGCACCACCGAGAACTCCACGCGCTGGCCTTCGATCAGGATGCGGTGACCCTCGCCGCGGATCGCGCGGAAGTGCACGAAGATGTCTTCGCCGCTATCGCGGGAAATGAAGCCGAAGCCTTTGGACGTGTTGAACCATTTCACCGTGCCGGTTTCGCGGTTCTCTCCACCATCGCTCATTGCCGGAGCGTATTTCTCGGTTTTCTGCCGATTGGCGATCAGGTGAAGAATCACGGCGAGCGCCAGGATGACCAGCGGCAGCAGGATGGCAGGCTGACCACCAATGGTCGGTAGCGGTGCGAGCAGGATCAGCGCCTGCACGGCGGTGGCGGCGATGACCAGCGCGGAAACCAGTGCCTGCAGTTGTTGTTGCGCGTCCTTGTGGACGATCGGGGCAAGCAGCAGGCTGGTCAGGCCCAGCAGTGCCAGGTAGACGGCATCCGCTTGTTGCAGGTAGGGCAGGGCTTCGGTACGCAGGCTTGGAATAAAGGACAGCAAGAGGGCGGCGACGCCCGTCAGGAGATGGACGATTTTCAACATGTTGTAGGTTCACCTTGAACGGTAACGACGAATCAGCCGGTCGACGCGAACCCTTGGAATAAAGGTGGAGCGTGATGGATTGCCGGCCTATGCGCATGACGCACGGCGGCTATTTAACAGCAAACCATGGGGCTTCTCAAATCAGCCGTTGGAGGGATGGGATGTGTCTGGTTCGCGTGGTGAAGGAGCGGCCCGGAGCGAGTCCGGGCCTTGCCGTGATCAGGCGTCGAGAAGACTGCGCAGCATCCAGGCGGTTTTCTCGTGGACCTGCATGCGCTGGGTCAGGAGGTCGGCGGTGGGTTCGTCGCTGACCTTGTCGATCAGGGGGAAGATGCTGCGCGCGGTGCGCACCACGGCTTCCTGTCCCTGGACCAGTTGCTTGATCATTTCCTTCGCTTCCGGCACGCCTTCTTCTTCCTTGATGGAGGAGAGGCGGGCATAGGCGGCATAGGTGCCGGGGGCCGGGAAGCCAAGCGCACGGATACGTTCGGCGATGCTGTCGACCGCCAGGGCGAGTTCGTTGTACTGGCCTTCGAACATCAGGTGCAGGGTGTTGAACATCGGCCCGGTAACGTTCCAATGGAAGTTATGGGTTTTCAGATAAAGGGTATAGGTGTCGGCCAGAAGGCGGGAAAGGCCTTCGGCGATGGCGGCGCGGTCCTGTTCGCCGATACCGATGTTGATTTCCATGGAGTTCTCCTTGTCCAGTTTCCGGGAAGACCCGATCTGAATTCAGCCTAACACAGCCTTTTCCGACGAGTCTTTGGCACGAATCAACCGCTTCGATTGAGCGTTTCTATGATAATGCGCCCCCTGTGCTGGCGAGGTGGCGCGTATCGGCTGCCGGGCGGGGCTCCCGGGGCGGCTGCAAGCCGCAGATTTTTCAGGCTATAATCCGCGTCTTTGCCGCCGGGTGCGGGCCCGCGGCGTAGTTACAGCCAAGGTGTCCCGATGCCGATTTACGAATACCAGTGCGGATCCTGCAATCACCATCTGGAGAAGATCCAGAAGTTCAGCGATGCCCCGTTGGTCGATTGCCCGGCCTGCAATGCTCCCGAACTGAAGAAGCTGCTGTCTGCCCCCGGCTTTCGCCTGAGTGGCGGTGGCTGGTACGAGACCGACTTCAAGACCGGTGCGAAAAAGAACCTGGCGTCCTCCGAAGGAGCTGCGGCCTGTCCCGCCACCGGTTGCGGTGCCGGTGCCTGTGCCGCCGGCGATTGATCGGTTCCAAAGAATCCAAGACTTGCGAGAAGCGAACACACCATGATGCGCAGCCATTATTGCGGCCAATTGAACGAGAGCCTGGACGGCCAGGAAGTCACTCTTTGCGGCTGGGTGCACCGCCGTCGCGACCATGGCGGGGTGATCTTCCTCGACGTGCGTGATCGCGAGGGCCTGGCCCAGGTCGTGTTCGATCCGGATCGTGCGGAAACCTTCGCCAAGGCCGACCGCGTGCGCAGCGAGTACGTCGTCAAGATCACCGGCAAGGTGCGGATGCGTCCCGAAGGCGCGCGTAACGCCAACATGGCTTCCGGCGCCATCGAGGTGCTGGGCTACGAACTGGAAGTGCTGAACCAGGCGGAAACTCCGCCGTTCCCGCTTGACGAATATTCCGATGTCGGCGAAGAAACCCGCCTGCGCTACCGCTTCATCGACCTGCGCCGTCCGGAAATGGCCGCCAAGCTGAAGCTGCGCGCGCGCATCACCAGCAGCATCCGCCGCTACCTGGACGACAACGGTTTCCTCGACGTCGAGACCCCGATCCTTGGTCGTCCGACTCCGGAAGGCGCGCGCGACTACCTGGTGCCGAGCCGCACCTACCCGGGCCATTTCTTTGCCCTGCCGCAGTCGCCCCAGCTGTTCAAGCAGTTGCTGATGGTGGCCGGCTTCGATCGCTACTACCAGATCGCCAAGTGCTTCCGCGACGAAGACCTGCGTGCCGACCGCCAGCCGGAATTCACCCAGATCGACATCGAGACCAGCTTCCTGGAAGAAAGCGACATCATCGAGATCACCGAGAAGATGGTGCGCCAGCTGTTCAAGGAAGTGCTGAACGTCGAGTTCGACGAACTTCCGCACATGCCCTTCGAAGAGGCCATGCGCCGCTACGGTTCGGACAAGCCAGACCTGCGCATCCCTCTGGAACTGGTGGACGTCGCCGACCAGCTCAAGGAAGTGGAGTTCAAGGTCTTCTCCGGCCCGGCCAACGACCCGAAAGGTCGCGTTGCCGCCCTGCGCGTACCGGGCGCCGCCTCCATGCCGCGTAGCCAGATCGACGACTACACCAAGTTCGTCGGCATCTACGGCGCCAAGGGCCTGGCCTACATCAAGGTCAACGAGCGCGCCAAGGGCGTGGAAGGCCTGCAGTCGCCGATCGTCAAGTTCATCCCCGAGGCCAACCTGAACGTGATCCTCGATCGCGTCGGCGCGGTCGATGGCGACATCGTGTTCTTCGGCGCCGACAAGGCGAAGATCGTCTGCGACGCCCTGGGCGCGCTGCGCATCAAGGTCGGCCATGACCTCAAGCTGCTCACCAAGGAGTGGGCGCCGCTGTGGGTCGTGGACTTCCCGATGTTCGAAGAGAACGACGACGGCAGCCTGACTTCGCTGCACCACCCGTTCACTTCGCCCAAGTGCAGCCCGGAAGAGCTGGAGGCCAACCCGGCCAACGCGCTCTCCCGTGCCTACGACATGGTGCTCAACGGCACCGAACTGGGCGGCGGCTCCATCCGTATCCACGACAAGTCCATGCAGCAGGCGGTGTTCCGCGTGCTGGGCATTGACGATGCGGAGCAGGAAGAGAAGTTCGGCTTCCTGCTGGACGCCCTCAAGTACGGTGCGCCGCCGCATGGCGGCCTGGCCTTCGGTCTGGATCGCCTGGTGATGCTGATGACTGGCGCCGCGTCGATCCGCGAAGTGATTGCCTTCCCGAAAACCCAGAGCGCCGGCGACGTCATGACCCAGGCTCCGGGTACCGTGGACGGCAAGGCCCTGCGCGAGCTGCACATTCGCCTGCGCGAGCAGCAGCAGCCGAAAGCGGAATAAAAGTCGAATCGAGCGTGGCGCCCTGATGGGCGCCCCCTCTTCAGGTAAAGAGATCGGAGTGAGTTATGGCTGGTCATTCCAAATGGGCCAACATCAAACACCGCAAAGAGCGTCAGGACGCCAAGAAGGGCAAGATCTTCACCAAGCTGATCCGCGAACTGACCGTAGCGGCCAAGCAGGGTGGCGGCGTACCGGCTGACAACCCGCGCCTGCGCCTGGCGGTCGACAAGGCGCTCACCGCCAACATGACCCGCGACACCATCGATCGCGCCATCGCGCGCGGCGCGGGCTCCAACGACGCGGACAACATGGAGGAGCTGACCTACGAAGGTTACGCTCCGAGCGGTGTGGCGATCATCGTCGAGGCGATGACCGACAACCGTAACCGCACCGCGGCCGAAGTGCGTCATGCCTTCAGCAAGTGTGGCGGCAACCTCGGTACCGATGGTTCGGTCGCCTACATGTTCGAGCGCAAGGGGCAGATCAGCTACGCTCCGGGCGTCAATGAGGACGCGTTGATGGAAGCCGCTCTCGAGGCCGGCGCCGATGACGTGGTCACCAACGATGACGGTTCCATCGACGTGTTCACCAGCTTCGCCGACTTCATCTCGGTCAACGAGGCGCTGATCGCCGCTGGCTTCAAGGCCGAAGAGGCGGAAATCGCGATGATCCCGTCGACCACTTCGACCCTGGATCTGGAAACCGCGCAGAAGGTCCTTAAGCTGATCGACATGCTCGAAGATCTGGATGACGTGCAGAATGTCTATTCCAATGCGGACATCCCGGACGAGGTAATGGCTCAGCTGGGCTGATCCGGTCGCAATCCTGGGCAATCAAGCCGGAAGCTGGGGCCTGGGCTCCCGCTTCCGGCTTTTGGTATCTGGCGTATGACTCTGATTCTCGGTATCGACCCCGGCTCGCGAATCACCGGCTTCGGCGTGGTGCGCGATACCGGCCGCGGCTGCGAGTATGTCGCTTCCGGCTGCATCCGCACCGGGAATGGTGAATTGCACGAGCGTCTGCAGATCGTCTTCCGTGGTGTGCGCGAAGTGATCCGCACCTACGGGCCGACCATGATGGGCATCGAGCAGGTGTTCATGGCGCGTAACGCCGACTCCGCGCTCAAGCTCGGTCAGGCCCGCGGTGCGGCCATCGTCGCGGCAGCGGAAGAGGGGCTGGCGATCGCGGAGTACACCGCGACCCAGGTCAAGCAGGCGATAGTGGGAACCGGCGCGGCGGACAAGCAGCAGGTACAGATGATGGTGATGCATCTGCTCAAGCTGACCCAGAAGCCGCAGATCGATGCCTCGGATGCCCTGGCCATTGCCCTGTGCCACGCGCACACCCGGCAGAGCCTGGTGCCGCATGGCCTGGTGGGCGCGCGGCGGCGCGGCGGTCGTTTACGCCTGTGACCGGTTCGGACCGGTCGGGCACATTTATTAAGGACAGTTACCTGTGATTGGACGTCTGCGTGGCACCCTGGCGGAAAAGCAACCGCCACACCTGATTCTCGATGTGAACGGCATCGGTTATGAGCTGGAGGTCCCGATGACCACTCTCTACCGCTTGCCGTCGCTGGGAGAGCTGGTGACCCTGCACACGCATCTGGTCGTTCGTGAGGACGCGCACCTGCTCTACGGTTTCGCCGAGAAGCGTGAACGCGAGCTGTTCCGCGAGTTGATCCGGCTCAATGGCGTGGGGCCGAAGCTGGCGCTGGCGCTGATGTCCGGGCTGGAAGTCGATGAGCTGGTGCGCTGCGTGCAGGCGCAGGACACTTCCACGCTGGTGAAGATTCCGGGGGTCGGCAAGAAAACCGCCGAGCGCCTGCTGGTGGAACTCAAGGATCGCTTCAAGGCCTGGGAGAGCATCCCGTCGATCGCACCGCTGGTGGTGGAACCGAAGTCGGCGGCGGTAGTCTCAAGCGCCGAGGCGGATGCCGTCAGCGCGTTGATCGCGCTTGGCTTCAAGCCGCAGGAGGCGAGCCGCGCCGTGGCCGCCGTGCAGGAGGAAGGTTTGTCCAGCGAAGAACTCATCCGACGCTCATTGAAAGGCATGGTCTAGACCGATGATCGAATCCGATCGCCTGATTTCCGCCGTCTCCAGCCGTGAACGCGAGGAGCAGCTGGATCGTGCCATTCGTCCGCTGAGCCTGTCCGACTATATCGGCCAGCCGAGCGTGCGCGAGCAGATGGAGCTGTTCATCCAGGCCGCCAAGGGGCGCCGGGAAGCCCTCGACCACACGCTGATCTTCGGACCGCCGGGCCTGGGCAAGACCACGCTGGCCAACATCATCGCCCAGGAAATGGGCGTGGCGATCAAGAGTACTTCCGGTCCTGTGCTGGAGCGTCCGGGCGACCTGGCGGCGCTGCTGACCAATCTCGAACCGGGCGACGTGCTGTTCGTCGACGAGATTCACCGGCTGTCCCCGGTCGTCGAGGAAGTGCTGTATCCGGCCATGGAAGATTTCCAGCTGGACATCATGATCGGCGAAGGGCCGGCAGCGCGCTCGATCAAGCTCGATCTGCCGCCGTTCACCCTGGTCGGTGCGACGACCCGCGCCGGCATGCTGACCAATCCGCTGCGTGACCGCTTCGGTATCGTCCAGCGTCTGGAGTTCTATAGCGTCGACGACCTGACCACCATTGTCAGCCGCTCGGCCGCAATCCTCGGGTTGATCATCGAACCGGCAGGCGCTTATGAGATCGCCCGCCGAGCCCGGGGTACGCCACGTATCGCCAACCGCCTGCTGCGACGGGTGCGCGATTTCGCCGAAGTGCGTGGCAATGGACGGATCAGCAACGATATCGCCGACAAGGCGCTGAACCTGCTCGACGTCGACGAGCGCGGCTTCGATCACCAGGATCGCCGCCTGCTGCTGACCATGATCGACAAGTTCGACGGCGGGCCGGTGGGCATCGACAACCTGGCCGCGGCCATTGGTGAAGAAAGACACACAATTGAGGACGTGCTGGAGCCCTATTTGATCCAGCAAGGCTATATCATGCGCACGCCGCGAGGGCGCGTGGTAACCCGGCACGCCTATCTGCACTTCGGTCTGAAGCTGCCTGGGCGGATGGGAGAGAACATGGCATCTGATCTGTTCTCCCCTGAAGATGGTAATTAATTGCATTTGTGGGCGATTGGCAATTGGCAAAGCCCTGACTTGGTTCTAGAGTATGCGCGCGCAACACGGGGAGCAGCCGTTCCAGCATCGTTTCCGGGTCTATTACGAGGACACCGATGCAGGCGGTATCGTCTACTACGTCAACTACCTCAAGTTCATGGAGCGGGCTCGCACCGAGCGGCTGCGTGATCTGGGCTTTGCCCAGTCGCAGCTGGCGGATGAGAACCTGCTTTTCGTCGTTCATTCGGCCGAGGCGCGGTACCATGCGCCTGCCCGACTCGACGACGAGCTTCTGGTCAGTGCCGAGGTGGAGGAATTGAACCGTGCGAGCCTGCGTTTTCGTCAACAGGTTCGTAGGGCGACAGATTCGACCTTGCTCTGTGAGGGGCGATTCCTGGTGGCGTGTGTACGGGCCGACAACCTGAAGCCTCGTGCCATCCCCGAAGTGTTGCGTGCGGCATTTGCCGGCAGTCCGGACATCCTTTCAGCAGGAGAATAACGTGGAACCGAACGTCGTCGACCATACCTCCATGTGGAGCCTGATCAGTAACGCCAGTCTGGTGGTGCAACTGGTCATGCTGACCCTGGTGGCCGCCTCGGTCACCTCATGGATCATGATCTTCCAGCGCAGCAACATGATGCGCTCGGCCAAGAAGGCCCTGGAAAACTTCGAAGAACGCTTCTGGTCGGGCATCGACCTGTCTAAGCTGTATCGCCAGGCAGGCAGCAACCCCGACCCGGATTCCGGTGTCGAGCAGATCTTCCGTGCCGGCTTCAAGGAATTCTCGCGTCTGCGCCAGCAGTCCGGCGTTGATCCGGATGCGGTGATGGAAGGCGTCTCGCGCGCCATGCGCGTGGCCATCTCGCGTGAGGAAGAGAAGCTGGAAACCAGCCTGCCGTTCCTCGCCACCGTCGGCTCCACCAGCCCGTACATCGGCCTGTTCGGCACCGTATGGGGCATCATGAACTCCTTCCGTGGCCTGGCTACCGTGCAGCAGGCGACCCTGGCGACTGTCGCCCCGGGTATCGCCGAAGCCCTGATCGCCACCGCGATCGGCCTGTTCGCCGCGATTCCGGCGGTCATCGCCTACAACCGTTTCGCCGCACGCTCGGAAACCCTGATCGGCCGCTACTACACCTTCGCCGACGAATTCCAGGCCATCCTGCACCGCAAAGTGCACGCCAGCGACGACTGAGAGGTAAGCCGATATGGCAAGGGTTCGTCACAAGCGCAAGCCGGTCGCGGAAATGAACGTGGTGCCTTACATCGACGTGATGCTGGTACTGCTGGTGATTTTCATGGTGACCGCGCCGATGCTCAACCAGGGGGTCAAGGTCGACCTGCCCAAGGTTTCCAGCGAGGCGTTGCCGCAAGACAACAATTCGCGGGTTCTGACCATCTCGATCAAGGCCGACAAGTCCTATTACTGGAACATGGGCGCCGAAGTCGACCCGGATCAGGGCAAGTCCAGCGAGACGGCGGTCGACCTCGATCAGCTGGTCAATGCTGCCAGCGGCATCATGGCCGAGAACAGCCGCCAGGGTAAGCAGGTCCAGGTCTTCGTCCGTGGCGACAAGTCTGTCGACTACGGCTCCGTCATGGCCGTCATGGGTGGCCTGCAGAAAGCCGGCGTTGGAAACGTCGGGTTGATTACCGAGGCTCCCTGATCTTGATCCAACACGAACGCTCTCCTTCGGAAAGTTACTTCTGGCCGGTCGTGCTGGCGGTTGCCCTGCACGTGCTGGTTTTCGCCATGCTCTTCGTCAGTTGGGCGACGGCGCCTGAACTGCCGCCTTCGCGGCCGATCGTCCAGGCCACGCTCTACCAGCTGAAGTCCAAGAGCCAGGCGACCCAGCAGACCAACCAGAAAATCGCCGGAGAGTCGAAGAAGACCTCTGCCAAGCAGTACGAAGTCGAACAGCTGGAGCAAAAGAAGGTCGAGCAACAGAAGATAGCGGCGGCCAAGGCGGCGGAACAAAAGAAAGCCGACGACGCTCGAAAGGCGGCAGAGGCTGAAAAAACTGCCGAAGCGGCGAAGGCTGCCGAAGCCAGGAAAGCGGCGGATGCGAAGAAGGCCGACGAAGCAAAGAAAGCAGCGGACGCCAAGGCGGCTGAAGCGAAGAAGCAGGCTGACATAGCCAAGAAGCGCTCCGAGGAAGAGGCCAAGAAGAAGGCTGCTGCCGAGGCGGAGAAGAAAAAGGCTGCCGAAGAAGCCAAGAAAGTGGCTGCTGCGGAGGCGGCGAAGAAAAAGGCAGCGGCGGAAGAGGCCAAGAAGAAGGCGGCTGCCGAGGCTGCGAAGAAGAAAGCGGCCGCAGCGGCAGCGCGCAAGGCCCAGGAAGACAAGAAGGCGCAGGCCCTGGCCGAGCTGCTTTCGGACGATACGCAACGCCAGCAGGCCCTGGCGGACGAGCAGGGTAGCCAGGTGGCCGGCAGCTTCGACGATCTGATCGTCAGCCTGGTGAGCCAGCAATGGACCCGCCCGCCGTCGGCGCGTAACGGAATGAGTGTAGAAGTGCTGATCCAGATGCTGCCGGACGGCACCATCACCAATGTCAGCGTGACCCGTTCGAGCGGTGATTCGCCGTTCGACAGTTCTGCGGTCGCGGCAGTGCGCAACGTCGGGCGGATTCCCGAGATGCAGCAGTTGGATCGGGCGACTTTCGACAGCCTTTACCGGCAGCGCCGAATGATTTTCAAACCGGAGGACCTGAGTCTGTGATTAACCTGATTCGCAATGCGCTCTTCGCATTGGTCGCATTCGTCGGCCTGGCGCAGGCGGCCGACCCGCTGGTGGTGTCCAGCGGTACCGATCGTGCCGTGCCGATCGCCGTAGTGCCGTTCGGCTGGCAGGGTGGCAACGTGCTGCCCGAGGACATGTCCAACATCATCGGCAACGACCTGCGCAATTCGGGCTACTTCGAGCCCATTCCGCGGCAGAACATGATCAGCCAGCCGGCCCAGGCCAGCGAAGTGATCTATCGCGACTGGAGCGCCATCGGTGCGCAGTACGTGCTGATCGGCAACATCGTGCCGGCCGGCGGCCGCCTGCAGATCCAGTACGGCCTGTTCAACGTGGCGACCCAGCAGCAGGTGCTCACCGGCAGCGTCGGTGGCAGCACCGATCAGCTGCGTGACATGTCGCACTTCATCGCCGACCAGGCGTTCGAGAAGCTCACCGGCGTCAAGGGTGCCTTCTCCACCAAGATGCTCTATGTCACCGCCGAGCGCTTCTCGGTCGACAACACCCGCTACACCCTGCAGCGCTCCGACTATGACGGCGCGCGTTCGGTGACCCTGCTGCAGTCGCGCGAGCCGATCCTTTCGCCGCGCTTCTCGCCGGACGGCCGCCGTATCGCCTATGTCTCGTTCGAGCAGAAGCGTCCGCGCATCTTCATGCAGTACATCGACACCGGTCGCCGCGAGCAGATCAGCAACTTCGAAGGCCTCAACGGCGCCCCGGCGTTCTCGCCGGACGGCAATCGCCTGGCCTTCGTGCTGTCCCGCGATGGCAACCCGGAGATCTACCTGATGGATCTGGGTTCGCGCCAACTGCGCCGCCTGACCAACAACGGGGCCATCGATACCGAGCCGTTCTGGGGCAAGGATGGTTCGACCCTGTACTTCACTTCGGACCGTGGCGGAAAACCGCAGGTTTACCGGATGAATATCAACAGCGGTTCGACCGAGCGGGTAACTTTCATTGGCAACTACAACGCCAATCCGAAACTTTCCTCGGATGAAAAGACCCTGGTAATGGTTCACCGCCAGGATGGTTACACCAACTTCCAGATCGCTGCCCAGGACCTGCAGCGGGGCAGTCTGAGAGTGCTTTCCAACACTACGCTGGACGACTCTCCCACTGTTGCGCCTAATGGCACCATGCTAATCTACGCCACCCGCCAGCAGGGCCGGGGCGCGTTGATGCTCGTCTCGATCAACGGACGCGTTCGGATACCTATTCCTACCGCTCAGGGCGACGTACGCGAGCCTTCCTGGTCGCCTTTCCTGAACTGACGGTTGCCAACTGTTTCAAACTTATACACTGGGGTTCATTAGGAGTTACATGATGGAAATGCTGAAATTCGGCAAATTTGCTGCGCTGGCTCTGGCCATGGCTGTAGCTGTTGGCTGTTCTTCCAAGGGCGGCGACGCTTCCGGTGAAGGCGCAAACGGCGGCGTTGATCCGAACGCTGGCTACGGTGCCAACAGCGGTGCCGTTGACGGCAGCCTGAGCGACGAAGCCGCTCTGCGTGCAATCACCACCTTCTACTTCGAATACGACAGCTCCGACCTGAAGCCGGAAGCCATGCGCGCTCTCGACGTACACGCCAAGGACCTGCGTTCCAGCGGTCAGCGCGTAGTACTGGAAGGCCACACCGACGAGCGCGGTACTCGCGAGTACAACATGGCTCTGGGCGAGCGTCGTTCCAAGTCCGTTCAGCGCTATCTGGTTCTGCAGGGCGTTTCCCCGGCTCAACTGGAACTGGTCTCCTACGGTAAAGAGCGTCCGGTTGCCACCGGCCACGACGAGCAGTCCTGGGCTCAGAACCGTCGCGTAGAACTGAAGAAGTAAGACCTTATGCGCCTGCGAATCCTTGCCTTGATGGTCAGCGCGCTGCCGATGATGGCAGCGGCTGCGGCTCCGGTTGAAGATGTCAATGCCGGTTACGGTGGCAGCTATCCACCGTCGGGGTACGGCACCGCAGGTGCTGAAGGCGCCTATGCCGGAGGCGGGGTAGCAACCCCTGCCTCCGGACAGGCACAGCTGTTCATGCAGTTGCAGCAGATGCAGGACGAGATTTCCCGCCTGCGCGGCATGCTGGAAGAGCAGCAGAACCAGATCCAGCAGATGAAGCAGGAAAACCTCGATCGCTACCAGGATCTCGATCGTCGCCTCTCCGGTGGCGGCGCGGCTGGTGGTGCGGGTGCCCCTGTACAGAATGCTCCTGCCGCTGGCGCGCCGAATACCGCCGCCGGGGCTACAGCTGGCGCAGGCGCGGCACAGCCTCCGGCTGCCAGCAACGAACCTGCCGATCCGGCGAAGGAAAAGCTGTATTACGACGCTGCCTTCGACCTGATCAGGGCCAAGGACTTCGACAAGGCCAGCCAGGCGTTCAATGCCTTCCTGCGCAAGTATCCGAACAGCCAGTATGCCGGCAATGCGCAGTACTGGCTGGGTGAAGTGAATCTGGCCAAGGGCGACCTGCAGGGTGCCGGGCAGGCGTTCGCCAAAGTCAGCCAGGTCTATCCGAACAGTCCCAAGGTTGCGGATTCGCTGTATAAGCTGGGCGACGTCGAGCGCCGTCTCGGTAATACCGACCGGGCGCGCGGCATTTTCCAGCAGGTTGCGGCCCAGTATCCGGGCACCTCGGCTGCCCAGCTCGCCCAGCGCGACCTGAAGAATCTCAAGTGACTTGAGACGCCGCTATCCGAAAACCCGCGCTTGTCGCGGGTTTTTTCGTTAGAATCCGTGCCCCGATTTCCCGCAACGGAGGCGGATGGCCTGTTTCGCCGTCACGCCCGTGGCTCATATGCAACAAACCCTGCGAATTACCGAGATTTTCTACTCGCTGCAGGGGGAAACGCGCACTGCCGGCTTGCCGACGGTGTTCGTGCGCCTGACCGGCTGTCCCCTGCGCTGCCAGTACTGCGATACCGCCTACGCCTTCAGCGGCGGCGATATTCTTTCCCTCGATGCGATCGTCGAGCGCGTGGCTGCCTACAAGCCGCGGCATGTCTGCGTTACCGGCGGCGAGCCGCTGGCGCAGCCGAACTGCATTCCGCTGCTGCAGCGACTCTGCGATGCCGGTTACGAAGTTTCCCTGGAAACCAGCGGTGCGCTGGACATTTCAGCTACCGACAGGCGTGTAAGTCGCGTGGTCGATCTGAAAACTCCAGGCTCCGGCGAAGTGACGCGCAACCGTTACGAGAACCTCGGCGAGCTGACCGCCAACGATCAGGTGAAGTTCGTCATCTGTTCGCGGGAGGACTACGACTGGGCGGTGTCCAAGCTCATCGAGTACCGATTGGAGCAGCGCGCCGGCGAAGTACTGTTCTCGCCAAGCCACAAGCAGGTCGATGCCCGCGCGCTGGCGGACTGGATCGTTTCCGACAATCTGCCGGTGCGCCTGCAGTTGCAGTTGCACAAGATTCTCTGGAACGACGAGCCGGGTCACTGAACAGGAGCAAGCGAATTATGGATCGGAAGAAGGCGGTAATCCTGCTCTCGGGCGGACTCGACTCGGCGACCGTGGTCGCCATGGCCAGGGCGGAAGGCTACGACTGCTACAGCATGAGCTTCGACTACGGCCAGCGTCATCGCGCGGAATTGCGGGCGGCCGAGCAGGTCGCCCGGCAACTGGGCGTCATCGAGCACAAGGTGATCGGGCTGAACCTCAATGGCATCGGCGGCTCCGCGCTGACCGACAGCAGCATCGATGTTCCGGAGACGCCGAGCGAAGGCATCCCGGTGACCTACGTCCCGGCGCGCAATACCGTGTTCCTGTCGCTGGCCCTGGGCTGGGCGGAGGTGCTCGGTGCTCGCGACATCTTCATTGGCGTGAACGCCGTGGACTATTCGGGCTATCCGGATTGCCGTCCGGAGTTCGTCGAAGCCTTCGAGCGCCTGGCCAATCTGGCGACCAAGGCCGGTGTCGAGGGGGACGGTTTCCGTATCCAGGCGCCGCTGCAGTACCTGTCCAAGGCGCAGATCGTCCAGGCCGGCCTGGCGCGTGGCGTGGATTACAGCCTGACGGTTTCCTGCTACCAGGCGGATGACGACGGCCGTGCCTGTGGCAAATGTGACAGCTGCCGCCTGCGTGCCGACGGCTTTGCCGCTGCAGGTGTAGCGGACCCAACCCGCTATTTCTGAAATTTTTTTCAAAGGGTGTTGTTTTTGCGATAAAAATCAGTAATATACGCCTCGCGTTGGGTCGTTAGCTCAGTCGGTAGAGCAGTTGGCTTTTAACCAATTGGTCGTAGGTTCGAATCCTACACGACCCACCAACATTCCCCAGAAAGCCCGCAACTCCCAGAGTTAGCGGGCTTTTTGCATTTTTCCGAGCGGACAATCCGGCCGCAGGCTCCGCTGTATCCGACTTGGCATTCTCTTTTGGCAGGATCGGCGCGACTTTCGGCGGGCTCTCAGTGATAAAATTGCGAGCATAATCAGCAGTCGCTCCACCAGGTTAAATAGACATGACGCAGATATCCGAACGCCTTCTGGTACAGGCTCACCTCGCCGCCAAGCAGCCCAAGCCGCTGACCGCGCAGGAAGAAGCCGACTATCGCGCAGCGATCGCCGCGGAACTGAAGGCACAGAATGCAGTGCTGGTGGCGCACTATTACTGCGATCCGGTGATCCAGGCGCTGGCCGAGGAAACCGGTGGGTGCGTATCCGACTCCCTGGAGATGGCGCGCTTCGGCAACCAGCATCCGGCACAGACGGTGGTGGTGGCTGGCGTCCGCTTCATGGGCGAGACGGCGAAGATCCTCAACCCGGAGAAGCGGGTGCTGATGCCGACCCTGGACGCGACCTGCTCGCTGGACCTGGGCTGCCCGATCGAGGAATTCTCGGCGTTCTGCGACAAGCATCCGGAGCGTACCGTGGTGGTCTACGCGAACACCTCGGCGGCGGTGAAGGCGCGTGCCGACTGGGTGGTGACTTCCAGCTGCGCCGTGGAAATCGTCGAGCACCTGATGGACAACGGCGAGCCGATCCTCTGGGCGCCGGACCAGCACCTGGGGCGTTACATCCAGCGCGAGACCGGGGCGGACATGCTGCTCTGGGACGGCGCCTGCATCGTCCATGAGGAGTTCAAGGCGAAGCAGCTGGAAGACCTCAAGGCGCTGTATCCGGATGCGGCCATCCTGGTGCATCCGGAGTCGCCCGAGTCGGTGGTCGAGCTGGCCGATGCGGTGGGTTCCACCAGCCAACTGATCAAGGCCGCGCAGACGCTGCCGAACAAGACGTTCATCGTCGCCACCGACCGCGGCATCTTCTACAAGATGCAGCAGCTCTGCCCGGACAAGGAGTTCATCGAGGCGCCCACGGCCGGCAACGGTGCGGCCTGCCGCAGCTGCGCGCACTGCCCGTGGATGGCGATGAACACCCTGGAGCGCACCCTGGCCTGCCTGCGCGAGGGAAGCAACGAGATCTTCGTCGACCCCGCGCTGATTCCAAAGGCGATCAAGCCGCTGAAGCGCATGCTTGATTTCACCCAGGCCGCTCGCCTGAAGCTGGCTGGCAACGCCTGATGGCCTGAATGAAGAAGCCCGGCATTTTCGCCGGGCTTTTTTGTTTCTGGGGTTAGCCGCGCATCATCTGCTGCAGCAGTCTTTCCTGTTCGCGGAATTCCTGCTGGCGGGCATCCAGGCGGGCGGCGAGCTGGAAGTTGCCGCCGGCGCGCCGCTTGGCGAAGTCCAGTTGCTCGATGGCCTGCTTGTAGTCGCCGGTCAGGGCGTAGTACTCGGCGCGCGCCTGATGGACGCCGATGGCATTGCCACTGATGGTCCGGGCGTCGGCCAGTCGGCTCCAGACGTCCGGGTCGAGCGAGCGTTTCTGCGAGAGGTTCGTCAGAATCTTCTCGGCATCCTGCGCGCGGTTCATTTTCAGCAGCAGATCGGCATGGGTCTGGATCAGCGGGTAGCTGTCCGGATACTGCTTGAGCAGCCGCATGACGCGGTCATCGGCCTCCTTGAGGCGATTGCGCGTGATGTCGAGATCGACCTGCGCGAGGTTGTAGGCGATATCGTTGGGCGCCTTGGCGAGCAGGGGCTTGAGGTTGCCGTCCGCCTCGTTGAGCTGGCCGATGCGAATCTGCGACAGGGCCAGGCCATAGCGCGCGGCGTCGAGTCCGGGATTGTCGTCGAGCATGGCGCGGAAGCGCTTGCCGGCAATGCCCGGGGTTTCCTCGAACAGCAGTTGCAGGCGGGCGCGCATCTGTTGATAACGCAGCGAATCTTCCCGGCCGCTCTTCGGATACTGCTCGGCGCGGTTGCGGGTATCGGCGATACGCGACTCGGTCACCGGGTGGGTCAGCAGGAATTCCGGCGGCTTGCCTTCGTAGCGGTACTGTCGCGCCAGGCGCTCGAACATGGTGGGCATCGAGCGCGGGTCGTAGCCGGCGCGGACCATGTTGGTCACGCCCACGCGGTCGGCTTCCTGTTCGTTCTGTCGGGAGAAGCGCAACTGGCTCTGGATCGCCGCCGCCTGGGTCGAGGCGATCGCCGCCATCCCCGCGTCGCCGGCGCCCGCCGCGGCAGCGACAATGCCGGCGAGCATGGCGGCCATCATCGGCACCTGCATGCGCTGCTGGGCCTCGATGCCGCGGGCGAAGTGGCGCTGGCTCAGGTGGCCGAGTTCGTGGGCGAGCACGCCGGCATATTCGCCTTCGGTCTGGGCGTAGATGAACAGGCCGCCGTTCACGCCGATCACCCCGCCGGGGGCGGCGAAGGCGTTGATCTGCTTGTCGCGGATCAGGATGAAGGCCAGGCGGTGATCCTGCAGGTCGCTGGTCTCGGCCAGCCGGTAGACGCTGGATTCGACGAAGTCCTTGATCTGCGGGTCGCTGATCGCATCGACCTGGTTGCGCAGCATGCTCAGCCAGGCGCGTCCGAGCTGAAACTCCTGCTCCGGCGAGACGATGGATGAACTGGCATCGCCCAGGGAGGGCAGATCGTCCGACATCGCTGGCGAAGCCAGCAGGCAGGCAAGCGTCAACAGGGCTGGGCGCAGTACTTTCATGTACAGGGCTCGTTGCGGGAAAGTTCCTTACTTTACAGCCTGAGCCGGAACCTCGCGAGTGAAGGTTGGGCGCGGCGCAACGCCAGGTGCAATCGGCGGGGCGGCCAGCCGGTCCGTCCGGGCGCAGCTGGCCGGCTGGTCAGGTTATGCTGGGCTTCTGTATTCTTGAGCGCCCTCATCCGGAGACTTTCGATGACTCCATCCGAATCGCCCGAGCTTGCCTGTGACGTGGAGCTGGATGCCAGCGGTCTCAATTGTCCGTTGCCATTGCTGAAGGCCAAACTGGAGCTCAATCGGCTGGCCAGCGGTGCGGTGCTGAAGGTCATCGCCACCGATGCCGGCTCGCAGCGCGATTTCCGCACTTTCGCCGAGCTGGCGGGTCACACCCTGCTGCGCGAGGAAGCCGAAGCGGGCGTTTATCGCTACTGGTTGCGCAAGAAGTAATCACCGGGGCTCGTTGGCGAGCCCGTCGATCCATCGCTCAGGTGCCCTGATGCTCAAGGTTTTGCAGGACTGGATGCAGCGCTACTTCTCCGACGAGGAAGCGGTGGTGCTGGCGATCATCCTGGTGCTTGGTTTTTCCGTCGTGCTGGCCTTCGGCGGCATGCTTGCGCCGGTGCTGGCGGCCATCGTGATCGCCTTCCTGATCCAGGGCCTGGTGGGTGTGCTGCAGCGCTTCAGGATTCCGCACCTGTTCGCCGTGTGGCTGGTCTATTCGCTGTTCCTCGGGCTGCTGGCGGTGTTCCTGCTGGTGCTGGTGCCGCTGATCTGGAAGCAGCTGTTCACCCTGTTCAACGAGTTGCCGCGAATGCTCGGCGAGTGGCAGTCGGTGCTGCTGATGCTGCCGGAGCGCTATCCCGCGATGATTACCGAAGAGCAGGTGCTGCGGCTGATCGAGGCCGCGCGCAGCGAGCTCGGCGAGCTCGGCCAGTGGGCGCTGACCTTCTCCCTGTCCGGCCTGCCGGTGCTGGTGAACATCATGATCTACCTGGTGCTGGTGCCGATCCTGGTGTTCTTCTTCCTCAAGGACCGCAGCCGCTTCTATCACTGGTTCCGCCGCTACCTGCCGCGGGAGCGGGGGCTGATGAAGCTGGTCTGGGCCGAGATGAACCAGCAGATCGCCAACTACATTCGCGGCAAGGTCATCGAGATCTTCATCACCGGTGTGGCGACCTATATCGCCTTCGCCGTGCTCGGCCTCAACTACGCCGCGCTGCTGGCACTGCTGGTCGGGCTGTCGGTGGTGGTGCCGTATATCGGCGCGGTGGTGGTGACCGTGCCGGTGGCGCTGATCGGCCTGTTCCAGTGGGGCTGGAGCGACCAGTTCATCTACCTGATGGCGGCCCACGCGATCATCCAGGCGCTGGATGGCAACGTGCTGGTGCCGCTGCTGTTCTCCGAAGCAGTCAACCTGCATCCGGTGGCGATCATCTGCGCGGTGCTGCTGTTTGGCGGGCTGTGGGGCTTCTGGGGCGTGTTCTTCGCGATTCCGCTGGCGACCCTGGTCAAGGCGGTGCTGGACGCCTGGCCGCAGCATCCGGAGCCGCAGGTCAGCCCCATGATGTGAAAATGAAAAAGGCCGCTATCTATCAGCGGCCTTTTTCATCCTGCCCGGTTTCAGCGCTGGTTCAGCGCCTGCGCCGCGGCGAGCACCGCCTCGACATGACCGGGGACCTTCACGCCGCGCCACTCCTGGCGCAGCACGCCGTCCTTGTCGATGAGGAAGGTGCTGCGGTCGATGCCCATGTATTCCTTGCCGTAGAGCTTCTTCAGCTTGATCACGTCGAACAGCTGGCACAGGGCTTCGTCCTTGTCGCTGATCAGTTCGAAGGGGAACTCCTGCTTGCACTTGAAGTTCTCGTGGGATTTCAGGCCGTCGCGGGAGACGCCGAAGACTACAGTGTTGGCCTTCTGGAAGGCCGGATACTGGTCGCGGAAACCCTGGCCTTCGGTGGTGCAGCCCGGGGTGCTGTCCTTCGGGTAGAAGTACAGCACGACCTGCTGGCCCTTCAGGGCGGAAAGCTGAACCTGCTGGCCGCTGGTGGCCTGGGCCTGGAAGTCACTGACGGGCTGGTCGATCGATACCGGCATGGGATTCTCCTTAGGGATGCTGCGGGCGCCAGGGCTCGATCAGCGCATCCAGGTTCAGTGCGTCGGCGAAGTCGAGGAACTGGTCGCGCAGCCAACTGATCTGCGTGCCGGCCGGCAGGGTCACGGTGATGGTCGCGTTGAGCATGCTGGTGCCGGTGTGCGGCGCCTGGTAGGTGTCGCAGGTGAGGTTTTCCAGCTCGATGTTGTGATCGATGAAGAACTGGCACAGCTCGTTGAGGATGTCCGGGCGGTATACCGCGCTGACATAGGCCACGTAGGGCAGGGCCTGGGCGCGGCTGACATGGGCGTTGCTGCGGGTGACGCTGAGGGTGAAGCCGAGACGCTTGGCCAGGGCCGGCAGACCGCCTTCCAGGCGCGCCAGGGCATCCCAGCTGCCGGATACCTGCAGCACCAGAGCACTGAACTCCCCGTGGCGCGTCAGGCGGCTGCTGATCACCGAGCAGCGGTTATCGACGCAGGTGCGGCAGAGCACGCTGGTCAGCTCCATCGGGTTGGCGCCCAGTGCGCTGATCAGGAGGAATTGTTCACGAGGGTGGGAGGTGGCCATGCAGCATTCCTGGAAGGGCGGCCAGACGGGCCGCATCGACAAAAGGGAAAGGGTAGCGAAAAGCGCCCAAGAGGGGAATGACTGGCACGTTCGGAGCGATGCGCCGGGCACCGCTCTTCGCTTGTGCAAGGCAGGTGGCAACAGTACCATTACTCCTTTCTTTTTCCGGCAGGAGCGGTTGCATGATTGCGGGCAGTATGGTGGCGCTGGTCACCCCCTTCGATGCTCAGGGTCGACTGGATTGGGACAGCCTCGCGAAGCTGGTGGACTTCCACCTGCAGGAAGGCACCAATGCCATCGTAGCGGTCGGCACCACGGGCGAATCGGCCACTCTCGACGTGAGCGAGCACCTGGAAGTCATCCGTCGCGTGGTTGACCAGGTCAATGGTCGCATTCCGGTAATCGCCGGTACCGGCGCCAATTCCACCCGCGAAGCCGTGGAGCTGACCGAAGCCGCCAAGAGCGGTGGCGCGGACGCCTGCCTGCTGGTGACGCCGTACTACAACAAGCCGACCCAGGAAGGCCTGTACCAGCATTTCCGCCATATCGCCGAAACCGTGGCGATCCCGCAGATCCTCTACAACGTGCCCGGCCGTACCGCCTGCGACATGCTGCCGGAAACCGTCGAGCGCCTGTCCAAGGTGCAGAACATCATCGGCATCAAGGAAGCCACCGGCGACCTGCAGCGCGGCAAGGAAGTGCTGGACCGCGTCGGCAAGGACTTCCTGGTCTATTCCGGCGATGACGCCACTGCCGTCGAGCTGATGCTGATGGGTGGTCGCGGCAACATCTCGGTGACCGCCAACGTCGCCCCGCGCGCCATGAGCAACCTGTGCGCCGCCGCCATGCGCGGTGACGCCGCCGAAGCCCGTGCGATCAATGACCGCCTGATGCCGCTGCACAAGGCGCTGTTCATCGAATCCAACCCGATCCCGGTGAAGTGGGCCCTGCACGAAATGGGGCTGATTCCCGAAGGCATCCGCCTGCCGCTGACCTGGCTAAGCCCGCGTTGCCAGGAACCGCTGCGTCAGGCTATGCGCCAGACCGGCGTGCTGGCTTGATCAAGGAGCTCCCTCGCATGAAGCGACTGGCAGGACTGACTGCGCTCGCCCTGGTTATCGGCAATACCTCCGGCTGCGGCTGGCTGTGGGGGCCGGAAGGTTACTTCCGCGACCGCGGCGATGACTACCTCAATGCCCGCCAGACCGCACCGATGCAGGTGCCGGAAGGTATGCAGAGCAAACCGCTCGATCCGCTGCTGCCGGTGCCGATGAACGTCGCCGACACGCATGCGAAGGAAGGCGAGTTCGAAGTACCGCGACCGACTCCGCTGGCCAGCTCCGGCGAAGTCAGTGAATTCAGCCTGCAGAAGAGCGGCGACTCGCGCTGGCTCGTGGCCCAGCGTCCGCCGGCGGAAGTCTGGCCGGTGGCCCAGCAATTCTTCCAGGAAAACGGTTTCGCGATTGCCGACGAGCGCCCGCAAACCGGCGAATTCACCACCCGCTGGCAGCCGCTCAGCCAGCTCTCCGCACCGCTGGCCCGGCGCCTCGGCAACCGCTCCGCGGAAGCCGACGCGGCCAACGAGGCGCGGGTGCGCGTCCGCATCGAGCCCGGTGTGCAGAGCAACACCAGCGAAGTCTACGTCCTCAGCCAGACCCGCCCGAGCGGCAGTTCGGTGGAGCAGGAGTGGCCGTCCAAGCCCGCCGCGCCGAGTCTCGACGCTGCGCTGCTCGACGAAATGCTGGCGAGCATGACCACCAGTGCCGAGAAGGGCGGTTCCGTCTCCCTGCTCGCGGCACACTCGACCTACGACACCCCCGGCAGCGTATCGCTGGGCAAGGACGGTAGCGGCAACCCGGTACTGACCCTGGATTCCGACTTCGATCGCGCGTGGGTCAGCGTTGGCCGCGCCCTGGACAGCGCCGACATTCGTGTCGACGACCTCAACCGCAGCCTCGGCGTCTACTACGTCAACATCGCCGAAGGGGCGAAAAAGCCGGAAGAAGACAAGCCTGGTTTCTTCAGCCGCATGTTCGGTGGTGGCGAGAAGAGCAAGGAAGAGGAAGAGGCCGGTGCCAAGCGCTATCAGGTTCGCCTGACCAGCGTCGCCAACACCGTGCAGATCACCGTCGACAAAGATATCAACACCTCCGCGCCGGCTGACGTCGCGCAGAGCGTGCTGGAAAAACTCCAGGAGAGTATGCGGAATGCACTTCGCGGTCCTGGGGAGCGGAAGCCGGGGCAATTCGGCCTTGGTGAGCAGTTCTGACACCCGGTTACTGATCGACTGCGGTTTTCCTCTGCGTGAAACCATCAAGCGTCTGGCTCGCCTGGGTCTCGAACCTGGCGAGCTGGATGCGATACTGGTGACGCACGAACATAGCGATCATGTCCATGGCGTCGAACTGCTCGCCCGGCATTACCAGATTCCCGTATACCTGAGCGCCGGAACCCTGCAGGGCTTGCGCAAGCCATTGCAGCCACAGGGATTGCTGCAATCGGGGGACGAACTGGTTCTCGGAGGGCTGGAAGTGACGGCGATCGGCGTCCCGCACGATGCCCGCGAACCACTCCAGTACGTGTTTTCCGATGGCCGGCGACGCTTCGGTTTGCTCACTGATCTGGGTGCCGCCACACCGGAAGTGCTGGAGTGCTATCGTGGCGTCGATGCGTTGATGATCGAGGCCAATCACGATAGCGACATGCTTGCCCGTGGCCCGTATCCCTACCCCCTGAAAGCCCGCGTGGGCGGCCAGTGGGGACATTTGAACAACCGGCAGGCCGCCGAACTGGTGGCGCAGCTGGGCTGGGAGGACATGCAGCACCTGGTGCTGGCGCATCTCAGCGAAAAGAACAACTCGCCGCAGCTGGCCCGGCAATGTTTCGTCGACACCCTCGGGTGCGACCCGGACTGGCTGCAGGTAGCCGATCAGCATTCGGGGCTGGACTGGTGCGAAATCGCCTGAGCCCCACAGATATTCAAGCAAGCGGAGCCCATCATGGAAAAACGCGAAGAACTTTATCACGGCAAAGCCAAATCGGTTTACACCACCGACGACGCTGACCGTCTCGTCCTGCTGTTCCGCAACGACACCTCGGCGTTCGACGGCAAGCGCATCGAGCAGCTCGACCGCAAGGGCATGGTGAACAACAAGTTCAATGCCTTCATCATGCAGAAACTCGAAGCTGCCGGCATTCCCACCCAGTTCGACAAACTGCTGGCGGACAACGAAGTGCTGGTCAAGAAGCTCGCCATGATTCCGGTGGAGTGCGTGGTGCGCAACTACGCCGCCGGCAGCCTGGTGCGCCGCCTGGGCGTGGAAGAGGGCATCCAGCTCAACCCGCCGACCTTCGAACTGTTCCTGAAGAACGACGCCCTTGGCGATCCGTTCATCAACGAATCCCACGTCCAGGCCTTCGGCTGGGCGACCCTCGAACAACTGGCACAGATGAAGGCCTACTCCTTCAAGGTCAACGAAGTGCTGGGCAAGCTGTTCGACGACGCCGGCCTGATGCTGGTGGACTTCAAGCTGGAATTCGGCGTGTTCCACGGCCAGATCGTCCTCGGCGACGAATTCAGCCCGGACGGCTGCCGCCTGTGGGACAAGGAAACCCGCAAGAAGCTGGACAAGGACCGCTTCCGCCAGGGTCTCGGCGACGTGATCGAAGGCTACGAAGAAGTGGCTCGCCGCATCGGCGTACCGCTGTAATCCGGTCAATGCACGCAAGCGCCTGATAGCACGCGAAAAATTCCAAAAGAGGGCTTCGCCTTCGGCATTCGAGCTGTTATCATGCGCGCCGCACGGAGAGATGCCGGAGTGGTCGAACGGGACGGATTCGAAATCCGTTGAGTCAGCAATGGCTCCTAGGGTTCAAATCCCTATCTCTCCGCCACTACATAGAAGCCCCCGATTCCGCAAGGAATCGGGGGGTTTTGCTTTTCCGTGCCCGCGATTTGCCGCTCATGGGCGTAACACCGCCGATCTGCTAAGGTCCTTGGCTTGGTCATGTGAAGTCTTGGGGCAGTACACATGGAGATCCGGGCGGGAAAGGGGGTGTCGTTCGCGAGGCGAATCTATCTGCCGCGGGCTGTTGGCCTTGGGGTGGGGTTCTTCTGCGTGCTGGCGGCCATGTACCCGCTGCAGGTACCGAGCTGGGTCTGGGCGCTGCTGGTTTTCAACGGTTTCGTCTGGCCGCACGTGGCCTTCCAGGTGTCCCGTCTGTCGAAGACGCCGTTCCAGGCGGAGCGGCGCAATCTGTTGATCGATTCGGTGTTCGGTGGGTTCTGGGCGGGGGCCATGCAGTTCAATCCGCTGCCGACCGTTACCGTGCTGGCGATGATGGCCATGAACAACATCGCCGCGGGCGGTCTGCGCTTCTTCCTGAAGGGGACGCTGGCGCAGGGCGCGGGGATTCTGTTGTCCCTGCTGGTATTCCCACTGGCCTTCAATCAGGACGTGACGCCGCTGCAGGTCTATGCCTGTCTGCCGATGCTGGTGCTGTACCCGCTGATGGTCGGCTGGGTGAGCTACCGGCTGGCGACCAAGCTGCACGAGCACAAGCAGGTGCTGCGGACGGTCAGTCGCACCGACAGTCTCACCGGGCTGCTGAACCACGCGTCGTGGATGGCGCAGCTGGATAGCGAATTCGACCGCTGCCGGCACCTGCATCGGCGGGCGACCATCGCGCTGATCGATATCGACCATTTCAAGACCATCAACGATGGCTATGGCCATGTCATCGGCGACCTGGTTCTCACGCAGCTGAGCCAGATCCTCCGGGTGTCGCTGCGCGAGACCGACAGCGCGGGGCGCTACGGTGGCGACGAGTTCTGCGTGATCCTGCCGGATACCAGCGAAGCGATGGCGGTGGACATCATGGAGCGGCTGCGCCAGGCATTCGCCCGCGCCAAGTACGAACTGGAGCCCGGGCTGGCGGTGAGTCTGAGTATCGGTATCGCCTCCTACAGCCCCTATCAGACCGATGCCTGCGCCTGGCTCAAGGAGGCCGACCGTGCGCTCTACGCGGCCAAGAGCGGCGGGCGGGACAGGGTCAGCGCGGCGTTCGACGTGATCGACCGCAGGAGCGACGCGACGGACGATGCTCGCTGATGCCGCAATTCAGCGGGCGTCGATGATTTCATAGAGCTGCCGCGCGCTACCCGAGCCCACCTCCAGCTCATCGCCGGGGTGCAGGCTCAACAGGCCGCTGCCCAGCGGTGAGCGCGGGGTGATGACGAGTATTTCCACGCCCTCCAGATGAACCTTCAGGCCGGCAGCGTCGGGGCCGAGGAATACCCATTTGCTCTGGCCGTCGCGAGTGGCCAGTTCGACCAGGGCGCTGGGCTGGATGCCGAGCTGGTCGTCGTAGTCGCGCAGGATCAGATTCTGCAGCGTCGCCAGGGCCAGGCGGATTTCCTCGACCCGGCGCGCCTGCCCGGCAGCCAGGTAGGACGCCTCCAGCCCCAGGGTGTCGTACTTGTTCTCGGCGATGCTTTCCTCGTGGGTGGCGGCATCGTGGGCCGTCTTCGCGGCGCGCAGGGCGATTTCCAGGTCTTCGCCGAGCTTGTCGAGTATCAGTCGGTAGACGCGTTGCTTGTCCATCGTGTGGCTTCATCGGGGGCGAGCGGACAATCGTAATGACTTTGCCGCCGGCATGCGACGGGCCTTTCGCGTGGCTGGCCTATGGTTATGAAAGCCCTTCTTTTCAGCCATGGAGTTCCGGCTCATGAAAGTCATCAATGCCCGCCTGCGCGACCGGGAAGGCCTGCACAGCCTTGTACTGGAGCGCGCGCTGATCTCTGCCATCGATCCGCAATCCGCCATCCTCGAAGCGCAGCAGGACGACGTGGACGCCGGCGGCAACCTGGTGGTGCCGCCCTTCGTCGAGCCGCACATCCATCTGGATGCGGTGCTGACGGCCGGTGAGCCGCGCTGGAACATGAGCGGCACGCTGTTCGAAGGCATCGAATGCTGGGCCGAGCGCAAGTCCAGCATCACCGCCGAGGACACCCGGGAGCGCGCCCGCCGCGCCCTGGACATGCTGGTGGCGCACGGCATCCAGCATGTGCGCACGCACGTCGATGTGACCGATCCCAGCCTCGCGGCCCTCAAGACCATGCTCGAACTGCGCGAGGAGAACCGTCATCTGCTGGACATGCAGATCGTCGCCTTCCCGCAGGAAGGGATCGAGTCCTTCGCCAGGGGCCGCGAACTGATGGAGGAGGCGATCCGTCTTGGCGCCGACGTGGTCGGCGGCATCCCACACTTCGAATACACCCGCGAGCAGGGCGTCAGCTCGGTGAAGTTCCTCATGGACCTGGCCGAGCGCAGCAGTTGCCTGGTGGACGTGCATTGCGACGAAACCGACGATCCGCACTCGCGCTTCCTGGAGGTGCTGGCCGAGGAGGCGCGCAGCCGCGGCATGGGCTACCGGGTCACGGCCAGCCACACGACGGCCATGGGTTCCTACGACAACGCCTACTGCTCCAAGCTGTTCCGCCTGCTGCAGCGCTCGGCGATCAATTTCGTTTCCTGCCCCACCGAGAGCATCCATCTGCAGGGCCGCTTCGACACCTTTCCCAAGCGCCGCGGCGTGACCCGGGTGGCCGAGCTGCTGGAGGCGGGGCTGAACGTCTGCTTCGGCCAGGACTCCATCGTCGATCCCTGGTACCCGCTGGGCAACGGCAACATCCTGCGCGTGCTGGAGGCCGGCCTGCACATCTGCCACATGCTCGGCTACCGCAACCTGAACAGCGCGCTGGACCTGGTCACGGAAAACAGCGCGCGCACCCTCTGTCTCGGCGACGCCTACGGTCTGGAGGTCGGCCGGCCGGCCAACATGCTGGTCCTGCCGGTGGACAACGACTACGAGATGATCCGCAGCCAGGGCCTGCCGTTGCTTTCCATCCGACATGGGCGAGTGCTGATGACGCGGCAGCCGGCGCGAGTGGAGATTCATGCGGAATAGGCCTGTCAATGTGTGATTTCAGCTTTTAGTGCTATCTTTGCTGAAAGAACACATCGAGAGGTACGACATGAGTGCTCTTGTCCAGGAACGTCCAGGCGCCGATGCGGTGCTGGCCAAGGCTGTCCTGGCGGCCCGCGAGCAACTGGCGATGACCCAGCAGGAACTGGCCTCGATCGTCGGCGTCGAGCGCAGCGCGGTCAGCCGCTGGAAGACCGGCGGCCTGCGCGTGCAGAGCAAGACCGGCGAGCTGTCGCTGCTGCTGGTGCGAATCTATCGGGCGCTGTACGCCCTGTTCGGCGGCAACCTGGAAGACATGCGCCACTTCCTGCGCACCGAAAACCGCCATCTGGGCGGCGTGCCGCTGCAACTGATGACCCAGGTGCAGGGGCTGGTGCAGGTGGCGGAATACCTCGATGCGATCCGGGGCAAGGTCTGAATGACCGGAGCCGAACTCTGGGAGCGTTGTGCGGGGACGCGGGCGATCCAGCCGATTGCCGGCAATCTGATGCGCCTGGTGGAGAGCCAGGAGCAGGTGGCCACGCTGCAACTGGTGGACTCCCTAGAAGAGCAGGCGTTGCTGGAGGAACTGATCGAAACCAGCAAGCCGCGCCTGCCCGAAACCGCGGAAGCCTTGCATTACCTGTTGAAGACGCCGTTCCGCTATCCGCCGCTGCGCTGGGGCTCGCGTTTCGGCCGCCGTCATGAGCCGAGCCTGTTCTACGCCGCGCTGGAGCTGGAAACGGCGATGGCGGAATCCGCCTACTACCGCTGCGTCCTATGGGAGGGCATGGCCAGCCCGCCGCCCAGTGGCCGGATCGTCTCCGAACACACCTCGTTCGAGGCGCGGTTTCGCGTGCAGCGGGGCATTTGCCTGCAGCATGCGCCGTTCGACGAGTTCCGGGACCGACTGACCGACCCGCAGGATTACCGGATGACCCAGGAGCTGGGCAGCGTCATGCGCGAGGTCGGTGTCGAGGCCTTCGAATATCGCTCGGCGCGCCGCGCGCAGGGAGTGAACGTGGCCCTGTTCGTACCCTCGGCGCTGCGTGATCGGCGTCCGCGCAACCTGGTGGCCTGGTTGTGCGAAACCACCGCGGAATATGTCGCGTTCAAACGCGCCCAGGTGCCGGATACGCCGCGGATGTTCTGGCGTGCGGCTTTCCTGGTCGATGGCCGCTTGCCCTATCCTGCCTGATGCAGATTGCAGTTCGAGCGATGGAAATGCGTCGTTCCGGTAACAGACCGATTACAAAAGTCTGGCAACTGACCCGAAACGGAGCGCTCTGCGACGGGGTGTCGCGGACTTGTGCACAGTAGCGGTGCTTGCTGTCAAGGGCTTTCAGCATTCCTCTTCAACTGCTTGATTTTCTGCTTGTAATTCTTAACTATTTGAAAAATAAAGAATTTTTTATGTGGTGAAAAAATCGCCAATCTGTCGGACACCCCCATTCCATGGGGGGTACGGCTGTTTTTAAGCAGAGTTTCCACAAAGTTATCCACAGGTTCTGTGGATTGTCCCAAGCACTTGCTTGGGAATTATTTTCCTGCTGCTTTGCAAGCTTTTTTTACATTACGTAACGCGCAACGGGCCGCATCCGCCGCTGCTACCATGCCCCGCCTGTCCTTCTGGGCGGATAAATATCTGGTCCTTGCCATCTGCCACGGAGTGCCGAATGCCCGTCGATCTGCCCAATCTGTTGATCGGAATTCTTGCCGGGGCGCTGCCGCTGGCCGTTCTCGCCTGGCGCCTGCAGGGGCGCGTGGCGGCGCAGGAACAGGAACTGGCGCTGGGTCGCGAGCGGCTGGCTACCGCACAACTGGCGCAGGATGGGCTGACCGCGCAGCTGGATACCGAGCGTGAGGCGTTCCAGCGCCTGGCGGGGCGGCATTCCGAGCTGTCCGGTGAGACGGCGGCGTTGCGTCGCGAAGTCGAGCTGGGCCGTGACGAACGCACACGCATGGGACAGGCCGAGCGCGACTGGGCCGACGAGCGTACGGAAAAGGAAGCGGAACTGCGCCGGCTGGAATCGCAGCGCGCCGCGCTGATGGCGGAGCTGCGCGAGCAGCAGGACGGACACCAGCAGCGCCTGGCGGACCTGCAGGCAGCGCGCGATGAACTGCGTGCGCAATTCGCCGAACTGGCCGGGAAGATCTTCGAGGAACGCGAACAGCGTTTCGCCGAGGCCAGCCAGCAGCGCCTCGGCCAGTTGCTCGACCCGCTGAAGGAGCGCATCCAGGCCTTCGAGAAGCGCGTCGAGGAAAGCTATCAGCAGGAGGCGCGCGAGCGCTTCTCGCTGAGCAAGGAACTGGAGCGCCTGCAGCAGCTCAACCTGCGCCTGGGCGAGGAAGCGACCAACCTGACCCGCGCGCTCAAGGGCCAGAAGACCCAGGGCAACTGGGGCGAGCTGGTGCTGGAGCGTGTGCTGGAGCATGCCGGGCTGGAGAGGGGCCGCGAATACGAGACCCAGGTCAGCCTGAAGGGCGCCGAGGGCGAGCGCTTCCAGCCGGACGTGCTGATCCGCCTGCCAGGCGACAAGCAGGTGGTGGTGGACGCCAAGGTCAGCCTGACCGCCTACCAGCAGTTCATCGCCGCCGATGACGAGGTGATCCGCCAGCAGGCGCTGAAGCAGCATGTGCTGTCGTTGCGCAGCCATGTGAAGGGGCTTTCCGGCAAGGACTACAAGCGTCTTGAAGGGCTGCACAGCCTGGATTTCGTGCTGTTGTTCATGCCGGTCGAGGCGGCGTTCTCGGCGGCGCTGCAGGCCGAGCCGAACCTGTTCCAGGAGGCCTTCGAGCGCAATATCGTGATCGTCAGCCCGACCACGCTGCTGGCCACCCTGCGGGTGATCGACAGCCTCTGGCGGCAGGAGCGGCAGAGCCAGAACGCCCGCGAGATCGCCGAGCGCGCCGGCTCGCTGTACGACAAGTTCGTCCTGTTCGTGCAGGACCTCGACGAGATAGGTTCGCGCCTGCAGCAACTGGACAAGGCCTACGCGTCGGCGCGCAACAAGCTCTGCGACGGGCGCGGCAACCTGGTCAGCCGCGTTGAACAATTGCGCCTGCTCGGCGCCCGCGCCAGCAAGAGCCTGCCGGCGGAGTGGCTGGATCGGGCGCTGGCCGACGATACGGAGCAGTTGGTCGAGGAGTAGAGGGATTGCAAGGGAAGAGAGGGCGCAGGCGCGGCACAATCCTGTAGGAGCCAGCTTGCTGGCGATCACCGCATTCACCGACCACGCCAGTGCTGCCGGGAAACACGGATCGCCAGCAAGCTGGCTCCCGAAATCGGTGTTGCTTCGGGATCAACCAGTCCAGCGGACGTTTCGTCCTGGCTGATGGGTATCGCTACGCTCAACCCATCCTACGTCGTTACGTCGTTACGTCGTTACGTCGTTACGTCGTTACGTCGTTACGTCGTTACGTCGATGCGGCGCTCCCGTTCAGAGCATCAGCATCACCACCCCACCGGCCAGCAGGCCGGCGATGATCACCGGGAAGGTCAGGCGCGCCAAGTGGCTGCCGCCGATGATGGCGATCAGGACTCCCTTCACCAGGCTGTTGCTGAGCGCCGCCAGGGCGATGCCGTGGGTCGCCACCGTCGGGTCGAGATCGATCCTGGCGCTGCTGGACAGCGACAGAGTGATGGCGTCGACGTCGGCCAGGCCGGAGATCAGCGCTACCAGGTACACGCCGACGTCGCCCAGGTAATGACGCGCCGCCTCGACGAGGAACAGGATCAGCGCCAGCAGCGCGGCGAAGCGCAGCGCCGGCATCAGTTCGAAGGGGTTCTTCAGCGGCGGCTCGGCGGTGGGGTTGTTGTCGTCCTGCCCGGCCCGGCGCCAGAACAGGAAGGCGCCGCCGGCATAGACCAGGGTGGCGACCAGCAGCGGTGCGAGCAGCTTGCCCAGCAGTGCCGGGTTGACCGCGCTGACCTCCAGCAGCACCCGCGGGAACATCATCGCCGACGTCGCCAGCAGTCCGCAGGCCAGCAGGGGACGCAGCGACTTGCGCTCATGCAGGTGGGAGAGGGTGATGGTCATCGCGGTGGACGACACTATGCTGCCGACCACTGCAGTGAGCAGCAGGCCCTTGCTGGTGCCGACGATGCGGATGGCCAGGTAGGCGACGAAGCCCAGGCCGGCGATCAGCACCACCATCCACCAGGTCGCATAGGGGTTGAAGACTTCCCATGGGCCGTAGCCCTGGTTCGGCAGCACCGGCAGCAGCACCACCGAGATGAACAGCAGCTTGAGGATGGCCGACAGCTCCTTCGCGTCGAGCAGCTTGAGGGCGGCCTGCAGCGGCTCCTTCAGGCTCAGCAGCAGCGCCACCACGATGCCGCCGCCGGCAGCCAGCAGGCGGCCCTCGGTCATGGCCAGGCTGCCGAGGATGAAGGTGGCGAACATGGCGATTTCGCTGGTCATGCCCTGATCGCCGCTGCGTTGTATGTCGCCCAGGTAACCGGCGATGGCGAGCAGGGCGACGGCGACCAGCATGCCGACCCATACTGCGGGGCCGAGATGGCTGGCGAGCAGGGCGGCGAAACCGCCAAGCAGGCCGGTCAGCGCGTAGGTGCGGATGCCGGCGATCTGCCGCGATTCGGCTTCCTCGCGTGCGCGCCAGCCGCGTTCGGTGCCGACCAGCAGGCCGATGGAGAGGGCGGTGGAGAGATCGAGCAGGGTTTCCAGCATATCGGGCATCGGGGCGACCATCCTGTCGTTGCCGACAGTCTAGCCGGATGCGGCCTGTTGCAGGCGTTCGCGCAGCCAGCGCCGGGCCGGATCGTCCTGGCTGCCGCTGGGCCAGACCTGGACGAAATCCAGCCGCGCCAGTTCCAGCGGCGGTTCGAACTGCACCAGGCCCTCCGGCAGGTGGCTGCGGCGCAGGGTGCGTTCGGCGATGGTCAGCACCAGGTCGGTGCCGGCCAGCAGTTCCGGGGCCACGGTGAAGTGCGGCAGCGTCACCGCCACCCGGCGCTGCAGGCCGAGGTTCTGCAGGTGGCTGTCGATCTCTTCCGCCGGGCTCTGCTGCAGCGCCACCCGCAGGTGCGGCGCGGCCAGGTACTCCTGCAGGGGCAGGCTGCTGCGGCCGGCGAGGTTGTCGGCGGCGGTGAGGCAGACGAAGCGCTCCTCGAACAGCCGCTGGGCGCGGAGCCCTTCCGGCAGCAGCGGGAATACGCCGGCGGCGCAGTCCAGCTCGCCGGCGGCCACCTGGCGGAGCATTTCCAGCCGGGAATCCTGGCGGATTTCCAGGCGGATGCCGGGGGCTTCGCGACGCAGCAGCGGCAGCAGGGTGGGCAGAAGCACCCAGGCGCCGTAGTCGGACATGCCCAGGCGCAGGGTCAGCTCCGCATGGGCCGGCTCGAAGCGCTCGCTGAGGACCAGCCGGCGGATGCCGGCGAGGCTGTCGCGCAGCGGTTCGGCCAGTTCCAGTGCGCGGCTGGTGAGGCGCATCTCGTTGCGCACGCGGACCAGCAGCGGATCGCCGAGCAGATCGCGCAGGCGGGCGAGGGCATGGCTGACCGCCGGCTGGGTCATCGCCAGGCGCTGCGCGGCGCGGGATACGTGGCGTTCTTCGAGCAACGCGTCGAGAACCACCAGCAGGTTCAGGTCGATGCGTCTCAGCTCATGAATCTGCTGCATGGGATGCGTACCAATCATTCATTTCAATGAATCGAATGGATAGCAAACAATCCCCGGCATCGGCAAATCGAAGGAGGTGAATGCCATGTCCAGATCCCTGTTGCTGCTCACCGCGCTGAGCGTCGGTGGGATGGTCGCCCTGCAGGCCGGGAGCAACGCCCTGCTTGGTCGACAGCTCGGCCATCCGCTGAGCGCCAGCCTGACTTCCCTGGGCGTCAGCCTGGGCGTGGTGGTGCTGGCGCTGCTGTTGTTCCGCGCGCCGCTGCCGGCCGCCGCCAGCGTTGCCAGCGTGCCCTGGTGGGGCTGGCTGGGCGGTCTGTTCGGCGCGGCCTACCTGACGGTAGCGGTGATCCTCGCGCCGCAGCTGGGAGCGGCGACCTTCCTCGCCTGTGTGGTGGCCGGGCAGATGCTGGTTTCGGCGCTGTGCGACCAGTTCGGCTGGGCCGGTTTCCCGGTCCGCCGACTGTCGCCGGAGGGGATTTTCGCCCTGCTGCTGATCGTCGCCGGGGTGTTGCTGCTGCAGTGGCGCGGCCGGCTGGTGTGAGCCGGCCGCCTGCGCCTCAGCTCAGCTTGAGATGCCGGCTGATCAGGGCGCGCAGGGCCGCCGGCTTGACCGGCTTGGACAGGTAGTCGAGTCCGGCGGCGTGCACCTGCGCCACCAGTTCCGGCCGCGCGTCGGCGCTGATCACCACGCCGGGCAGCGGCCCGCCGAGACGGGCGCGCAGCCAGGCCATCAGCTCGGTGCCGGTCTCGCCGTTGTCCAGGTGATAGTCGATCAGCGCCAGTTGCGGTCGCGTATCGTTCGCCAGCAGGCGCTCGCATTCCTCGCGGTTGCGTGCGGTGAGCACCTGGCAGCCCCAGCGGCTGAGCAGGCTGTCCATGCCGGCGAGGATGCTGTCCTCGTTGTCCACGCAGAGCACCTGGGCACCGTTCAGCTGTGCCGGTGCTTCGCTGCGTGGCCTGGCGGGCTCGGCGCCCGGCGCCGGCTGACGGGCCAGTGGCACGCGGACGCTGAACACGCTGCCCTGGCCCGGCCAGGAACGCACTTCCAGGCGATGGCCGAGCACCTTGCACAGGCGGTCGGCAATCGCCAGACCGAGGCCGAGGCCCTTTTCGGCGCGGGTCTGGTGGCTGTCCAGGCGCTTGAACTCTTCGAAGATGACCTTCAGCTTGTCCGCCGGAATGCCCGGCCCGCGGTCCCACACTTCCAGCCGCAGGTGTCCCGCCTCGCGGCGCACGCCGAGCAGCACGTGGCCCTTGGCGTAGCGGAAGGCGTTGGTCAGGAAGTTCTGCAGCACCCGGCGCAGCATCTTCATGTCGCTTTCCACCCGCAGGCGGCTGCCGCGCAGATGGAAGTCGATGCCCTGTTCCCGGGCCAGCGCCTTGAACTCCACGCCCAGCGCGTCGTACAGGCTGGATAGCGGGAAGGCCGTGCGCTCGGCGATGACCCGGCCGCTTTCCAGACGCGAAATGTCCAGCAGGTCGGTGATCAGGTCCTCGGCGGAGCGCAGCGAGGAATCGAGATGACGCACCAGGTCGCTGGCATCGGGCGGCAGCGCCTCCTGATGGGAAAGGGCGGCGGAGAACAACCGGGCGGCGTTCAGCGGCTGCATCAGGTCGTGGCTGACCGCGGCGAGGAAGCGGGTCTTCGACTGGTTGGCGGCCTCGGCGGTGCCCTTCGCCTCGATCAGTGCCTGGTTCAGTTTCGACAGCTCGTGGGTCCGTTCCTGCACACGCTGTTCGAGGCTTTCGTTGGATTCCTTGAGCGCGTGCTCGGCATCGCGGAACGCGGTGATGTCGGTGAAGCTCATGACGAAACCGCCGCCGGGCATCGGATTGCCGATCAGCTCGATGACCCGTCCGTTGGGGAACAACCGCTCGGAGGTGTGCGGCGTGCCCTGGCGCATCCAGTACAGGCGCTTGGCCACGTGCAGATCCGGGTCGCCGGTGCCGCACAGGCCGCGCTCGGCGTTGAAGCGGATGATGTCGGCGATCGGCCGGCCGACGTGGATCAGCCCCTCGGGGTACTGGAACAGCTCCAGGTAGCGGTGGTTCCAGGCCACCAGGCGCAGCGACTGGTCGACCACGCTGATGCCCTGGGTGATGTTCTCGATGGCGCCCTGCAGCAGCGCGCGGTTGAACTGCAGCACTTCGGAGGCTTCGTCGGCGATCTTCACCACGTCCTCCACCTGCATCTCGCGGCCTTCGATGGCGGCCTTCACCACCGCCCGCGCCGAGGATGCGCCGAGCACGCCAGCGAGCAGGCGCTCGGTATGCGCGATCCATTCGATGTCGGCGTTCTGGCTGGGGCTGAAGCTCTTGCCCTGCTGGTAGGCGAAGCGCACGAAGCTCTGCCGCGCGCGCTCCTCGCCGACGAAGCGGGCGGCGAGCATCAGCAGGTCGTCGAGCTGCACGGCGAGCATCGAACGCGAACTGACGCGCGGGGAAATCTCCTGGCCGATGAAGCGGCTGGCCTGCCAGTGCTCGGAAACCCGCGTGCGGGAGAAAACCGAGACCAGGCCGAACAGCGCGAAGTTGCCGATCAGCGAGATCAGTACGCCGAGGGTCAGCGGTTCGAAGCTCGGGCCGAGAGGGTAACCGGTCAGCCAGGTCAGGCCGGGGAAGTTGTCCAGCGGCCAGCCCAGGCCGCGGGCCACCACCGGCACCACCAGGGTGTAGCCCCACAGCGCCGAGCCGGCCGCCAGCCCGGCGAACACGCCGCGGCGGTTGGCCTGCTTCCAGTACAGCGCGCCGATCATCGCCGGGCCGAGCTGGGCGATGGCGGCGAAGGCGATCTGGCCGATGGTCGCCAGGCTGGCGGTGGAGCCGAGCAGGCGGTAGGAGACGTAGGCGAGCAGCAGGATCAGCACGATGCTGACCCGGCGCACGGTGAGCAGCCAGTGGCGGAACGCTTCGAACGGCTGCGCGTCCTCGGCGCCTTTGCGACGCAGCAGCCACGGCAGCAGCATGTCGTTGGAAACCATGGTCGACAGCGCCACGCTGGCGACGATGACCATGCCGGTGGCGGCCGAGGCGCCGCCGATGAACGCCAGCAGGGCCAGCGCCGGATGCGCCTCGGCCAGCGGCAGGCTGATCACGAAGGAGTCCGGCATCACTCCGGCGGGCAGGTACAGCTGGCCGGCGAGGGCGATCGGCACGACGAACAGCGCGGCCAGCACCAGGTAGGCGGGAAACACCCAGCGCGCCAGGTCGAGGTCGCGCGGCTTGATGTTCTCCACCACGGTGACGTGGAACTGCCGCGGCAGGCACATGATCGCGGTCATCGCCACGCCGGTCTGCAGCAGCATCGCCGGCCAGTGCACGGTGTTCTGCCAGTACTCGTCGAGCTGCGGGGCGTTGCGGGCCTTTTCCAGCAGGTCGCCGAAGCCGTCGTAGAGGCCGAAGGTGACGAAGATGCCGACGGCGAGGAACGCCGCCAGCTTGACCAGCGATTCGAAGGCGATGGCCAGCACCATGCCGCGGTGGTGTTCGGTGACGTCCAGGCTGCGCGTGCCGAAGACGATGGTGAACAGCGCGAGGATCAGCGACACCAGCAGCGCCGTGTCCTGCGAGCGGGTGCCGGTGGAGTCGGGGCCGGCGCCGATCAGCAGGTTCACGCCGAGGACGATGCCCTTCAGCTGCAGGGCGATGTAGGGCAGCACGCAGACCACGCAGATCAGCGCCACCACCACGGCGAGCGCCTGCGACTTGCCGTAGCGCGCGGCGATGAAGTCGGCGATGGAGGTGATGTTCTCCTGCTTGCTGATCAGGATCATTTTCTGCAGCACCCAGGGCGCGAACAGCATCAGCAGCACCGGCCCGAGGTAGATCGGCAGGAACGACCAGAGCTGCCCGGCGGCCTGGCCGACCGCGCCGAAGAAGGTCCAGCTGGTGCAGTACACCGCCAGCGACAGGCTGTAGACCCACGCCCGCAGGCGCGGCGAGAGGGGCGCGCGGCGGCGGTCGCCATAGAAGGCGATGGCGAACAGGATGGCCATGTAGAGGAGGGCGACCGTGGCGATCAGCCCGCTGGACAGCGACATGTGGACTCCAGTGCCGGGCGCGTGCGGAAAGTCTGGTTGATTCGCAAGTTTCGCACCAAAGCGCGGGGATGTCAGAGAAGTGCTACCAAGGTCTCAGGACGCGCGCTGCGCCTGCTCTTGGTAGGAGCCAGCTTGCTGGCGATCCCGGACTCGCCGGCAAGTCTGGAGTCGCCGGTTAGCTCGGATGATCGCCAGCAAGCTGGCTCCTACAGGTCCTCTGCCCGGAGTTGATCCAGGCCATCTCCGCGTGGCGATGCCCTTGAGCCACCCCCTCCATGCTGGTAGCGTGCCGCCATTTCGCCGCGGCTCCGTCTGTCGATTCGTCATGGGCACACGGCACTTACGGCATGCCGCTACGCTCTGAAAAGGGCGCGTGTGCGAGGAGGGCGCTTCATGTTCAGACCGTTACCCATCACCCTGCAGCGGGGCGCCCTGCGCCTGGAGCCCATGGTGGAAGCCGACGTCCCGGAGCTGGTGGCTCTGGCCGACCTCAATAGCGAGGCCCTGCAGTACATGAGCGCTCCGCAGCGGCCGGACTGGTATCGCCAGGGCATCGCCGAGCAGCGTGAGGGGCGGGAACTGCCGCTGGTGGTGCGGCTGGGTAACCAGATCGTCGGCACCACGCGCTTCATGGACTTCCTGCCGGCGCTGCCGGCCTGCGAGATCGGCGCCACCTGGCTGGACCAGGCCCAGCACGGCAGTGGCCTGAACGCCAGCATCAAGTACCTGATGCTGCGGCACGCTTTCGATAGCTGGAAGATGGTCCGCGTGCAGATGACTACCGCTGCCAGCAACCTGCGCGCGCAACGCGCCATCGAGAAGCTCGGCGCGGTGCGCGAAGGCGTGCTGCGCAACCATCGGCGCCTGGCTGGCGGGCGTCTCGACGACACCGTCCTGTACAGCATCACCGACCATGAATGGCCGCAGGTGAAGGCCAGCCTGGAGGCCGGCTTCAGCGGCTGACGCGTTCGCGCTAAGCTGGGCGGCTTCCCTCCGGGGCGAAGGAGCCGCATGAACACCGCCGCAATGGAACAGACCCGCTTCTGGCGCGCCGACGAACTCGGCGGCGTCGAGCTGCTGCACGCGCGTTATATCGAGCAGCGTTTCGCGCCACACGTGCACGAGGGCTACGTGTTCACCGTGATCGAACGTGGCGCCCAGCGCTTCCACCATCGCGGCAGCGAGCACCTGGCGCCGGTGGGCAGCATGGTGCTGATCAATCCGGACGAGGTGCATACCGGCTCCAAGGCCCATGAAGAGGGTTGGTTGTACCGCGGTTTCTACCCGGAGATCGCCCAGGTCACCACGGTGCTGGACGAACTGAATCTCGGCCGTGGCGGCCTGCCGTCGTTTTCCGCCAGCGTGCTGCGGGATGCCGAGCTGACCCGGACCTTCGCCACCCTGCACCAACTGCTCGACTCCGGCGGCGCCGCCCTGCAGCAGCAGACCTGCTGGCGCGAAGCCCTGCTGATGCTGTTCCGCCGCCACGCACGGATTCCCGATCCGCCGTCGGCCGGCCGTGAGCCACGGGCCGTCGCCCAGGCCCGCGAACTGCTCGCCGCGCGCCTGGTCGAGCCGCCGTCGCTGGAGGAACTGGCGGCAGCCGTGAATCTCTCGCCGTTCCATTTCGCCCGGGTATTCCGCAAGGCCACCGGCCTGCCGCCGCACGCCTGGCTCAAGCAGCGCCGCCTGGAGCAGGCGCGGGCCCTGCTGAAGGAGGGTTGCGCTCCGTCGAGCGTGGCGATGCAGCTGGGCTTCGCCGACCAGAGCCACCTCAGCCGCCAGTTCAAACAGGCCTATGGCGTCGCTCCCGGCGAGTACCGCATGGCCTGCGCAAGATCGTTCAAGACGGCGCCTGCCTGATCTTCTAGGCTGCGGGGCAAAGGAGGCTCCATGTCCCGCAAACAGTTCTTCTCCCGTGGCGTTCGCGACAGCGTACCGATGGTGGTCGGCGTCGCGCCGTTCGGCATCATCTACGGCACCCTGGCCAGCGCCGCCGGCCTGTCGCTGCTGCAGACCGTCGGCATGTCGCTGCTGGTCTATGCCGGTTCGGCGCAGTTCATCGTGGTCAGCCTGCTCGGCGCTGGCGCCGGCGCGCTGGTGATCCTGCTCACCACGCTGATCGTCAATCTGCGCCACGTGCTCTACAGCGCCACCCTGCAACCGCATGTCACCCATCTGCCGCAACGCTGGCGGGTGCCGCTGGCGTTCTGGCTGACCGACGAGACCTTCGCCGTGGTCCAGCGCTATTACCTGGTGCACGGCGATACGCCGCAGGGCCAGTGGTACTGGCTGGGCGTGACCACCGCGCTGTATGCCTGCTGGGTAAGCAGCTCGCTGGTCGGCGTGCTGTTCGGCCAGGCGCTGCCGAACCTTGCCGGCTGGGGGCTGGAGTTCGCCATGCTGGCGACCTTCATCGGCATCGTCGTGCCGCTGCTGCGCAATCGCCCGCAGATCGCCGCGGCGTTGGCAGCCGGAGCGACGGCGCTGCTCACCTACGCCTGGCCGTACAAGCTCGGGCTGATGGCGGCGGCCTTCGCCGGCATCACGGTGGGTGTGCTGCTGGAACGCCGACAGACCAATGGGGAGGGCGTGTGATGGAGTACTGGCTGCTGATCCTCGGCATGACGGCGATGACCTTCCTCATGCGCTACAGCCTGTTCGCCTGGCCGAGCCTGCGTTTCCCGCCGGTGGTGCGCCAGGGCCTGCACTACGTGCCGACCGCCGTGCTGACCGCCATCGTCGTGCCAGGCATGCTGCTGCCGGATGGCGAGCACTGGGCGCTCAGCCTGGACAACGCCTACCTGCTGGCGGGCCTCGCCTGCATCGCCATCGCCGCGCTCACCCGGCACCTGCTGGCGACCATCGGCGGCGGCCTGCTGGTGTTCTTCCTGCTGCGCTGGATGCTGGGCCAGTTGCCGCTGTAGGGCGGAGGGCGGCAGCCGGGATGGCTGCCGCTTCCGTCGTGCCGCAGGCGTTCGGTCAGAAACTGACCTGATAGCCCAGGGTGAAGGTGCGGCCACGTCCCGAGAAGAACTGGTCGTCACGGGTGGTGGCGGCCTGCGAGTAGTAGGTGATGTAGTCGCGGTTGAGCAGGTTCTCGACGCCGAAGCTGACTTCGCCCAGCGGCAGTTTGTAGCCGAGCGAGGCGTCCACCAGGCTGTAGCCGTCGAAGTCCAGGCCGGGGGTATCGAAGCTGCGGCTGGCGTAGTAGTTGGCCTGGATGTGGCTGTTCAGCTTCTCGGTCCAGTTGGCTTTCCAGGCGAGGGTGTAGCGATCCGGCGGGATGTTGGCGCCGTCCAGGTCGGTGTCCACGTGGTCGTCGCCATCGGTATCCGACTGCCCGTCGATCTGCGAGTAGGCAGCCTGCAGGCGGTGGGCATCGTTGACCTGCCAGCCGGCGGTGGCTTCCATGCCGTTGATCTCGGTGCGTTCGCGACGGACCTGGAACACGCCACCGACATTCTCCAGACGCGAACCGAGGTCGGAGTCGGACTCGTAGAAGCTGATCTCGAAGTCGACCGGTGCCCAGTTCAGGCGCAGGCCGATCTCGCGGTTGTCGGTGACCACCGGTTGCAGGTCGAGGAAGGAGTCGACGCTCAGGTTCGGCCGGTTGATGCCGCGCAGTACGCGGCCCACGTCCGGCATGCCGAAGCCTTCGGAATAGTTGGCGAACAGTTGCGCCCAGTCGGTGGCCTGGAACACGACGCCGAAGTTGTTCAGGGTTTCGTTGAACTTCGGCTTGCCGCCCTCGACGCTGACGCCGCCAGGAGGATTGGTGGTGGAGGCGATGGTGCGGAAGGAGTCGACTTCCAGTTCGGCGAACTCGCGGCGAATGCCTGTGTGCAGGGTCAGGCGCTCCACCGGGCGGATCTCGGCCTGGAGGAAGGGCGCGTAGTTCTTGAAGACGGTCTCCGGCACCCACTCGCGATCGGTTGCGATCAGCATCTGCCTGGTGGTGTCCTGCAGCAGGTCGAGGCCGCCGGTGAGCTTGAGCTTGCCGTCGAACATGTCGTCGCGGCTCAGGGTCAGCTTGCCGCCGTACTTGTCCGACTCGTTCTGCGACTGGTCGAACAGTTGCCCGGTGGGGTCGATGCTCGGGTCCTGGAACGATGGCAGGATGCCGCCGCCGAAACGGGCGCGGAAGCGCTGGCTGTAGACCTGCGCGGTGAAGCGGTTACCGCCGAGGTCGGAGTTGTTGTAGGTCAGGCTGGTGTTGAGCACCTCGTTTTCCGGTGCCTCGCCCAGCGGGTCGCCACGGCGCGAGGTGGCCGGAATGCCGGCAGCGCGGTCGCCCGGCACGTTCACGTAGTCGTGATTGCCTTCGACCTCGAAGCGGTTGACCATCAGCTCGACGTTCTGCACCTCGTCCAGCCAGTAGCCGAGCTTGAACATGAAGTCGGTGGCGTCCGAATCCATGATGTCGCCCTGGGTGTCGTCCACGCCGATCAGCTCGCCGTCGGCATCGTAGAACATGCCGCGGGTCTGGCCGCTGACCGCGGCGAGGTAGTCCAGGTTGCCCTGGTTGCCTTCGACCCGGTAGTCCAGCTTGTAGCCCATGCCGTTGCTGTCGAAGTCGTCCGAGGCTTCCAGGCTGGCGCCGACGTGCTGGCGCACTGCGCCGGCGGTCGGGCGGCGGGTCACGTAGTTGATGATGCCGCCGGTGGCGCCCAGGCCGTGCTCCGCGCTGGCGCCGTAGATCACTTCGATGCGCTCGACCATCGACAGGTCGATGGTGTAGCCCTCGCGGGAGCTGTTGCGCAGCGGGGTGGACTGCGGCACGCCATCGATCATCACCAGTGCCTGGCGGCCACGGAAGGTCTCGCCGGAGCTGGTCATCTTCTGCCGGCTGGGCGAATAGGAGGGGATCAGGTTGCTCAGCACCTGGCCGTTGTCGCTGGTGATGGCCAACTGTTCCTCGATCTGCTCGCGGGTGATGATGGTGATCTTCTGCGGGGTCTTTCCCGCCACGCTGTGGGAGCGCGTCGCGCTGACGGTCGTGGCCTCCATTTCCACCGCATCTTCATCGGCTTGCGCGGCGAAGGCGGGACTGGCCAGCACGGCCAGGGAGACGGACAGGCAAAGGCGGGATTTACGGAACATCTGCAAAAGCTCCAGTACTGCGGGGATGCGATTTCGGAAGGGGCGCAAATCTAAGCAAACGTAAATGAAATGTAAATTGCTAATGCTTACTATTAATCAGTAATTCTTATTTTAACTTTCCTGCTCCCTTCTGGTGACGAAAGTCGGCTATTGCGATGGGGCGAGTGGGAGAAAAGTGAACGGGAAGTGTGGCCTCGGCGTTGGGTGCCGCAGTCCAATAACCGCTTGGCAATCCGCTTTCGACAGGTACAAGGACGATGACCCAACACTCGCAATTCGCCCTGCTGGGCAAACAGCGTTTCCTGCCTTTCTTCATTACCCAGTTCCTCGGCGCATTCAACGACAACGTGTTCAAGCAGTCGCTGGTGCTGGCGATCCTCTATCACCTGAGCGTGAGCGGCGATCCGAACCTGCTGGTCAACCTCTGCGCGCTGCTGTTCATCCTGCCGTTCTTCCTGTTCTCCGCCCTCGGCGGGCAGTTCGGCGAGAAGTACAACAAGGACGCACTGATGCGTGCCCTGAAGCTGGCCGAGGTGGTGATCATGCTGGTCGGCGCGGCGGGCTTCCTGCTCGGCAGCCTGCCCCTGCTGTTCCTCGCGCTGTTCTCAATGGGCACCCACTCGGCGCTGTTCGGCCCGGTGAAGTACTCGATCCTGCCGCAGCATCTGCGCGAGGACGAGCTGGTCGGCGGCAATGCGCTGGTGGAAATGGGCACCTTCCTCGCGATCCTGATCGGCACCATCGGCGCCGGCATGCTGATGTCGCGCCAGTCCTATGCGCTGGCGGTGTCCGCCTGCGTGGTGCTGGTGGCGATCTGCGGCTTCCTCGCCAGCCGCGGCATTCCGCGCGCGGCGGCGGCGCTGCCGGAGCTGAAGCTCGACTGGAACATCTTCCGCCAGTCCTGGAGCATCCTGCGCATGGGGCTCGGCCAGCGTCCGGCGGTGTCGCGCTCGCTGGTCGGCAACTCGTGGTTCTGGTTCCTCGGCGCGGTCTACCTGACGCAGATCCCGAGCTACGCCAAGCAACTGCTGCACGGCGACGAGAGCGTGGTAACGCTGATCCTGACGGTGTTCTCGGTGGGCATCGCGCTCGGTTCGATGCTCTGCGAGAAGATGTCCGGCAAGAAGGTGGAGATCGGCCTGGTGCCGTTCGGCTCCATCGGCCTCAGCGTGTTCGGCATCCTGCTCTGGTGGCATTCCGGCGATTTCCCGCAGGCTGCCCAGCCGCATGACTGGCTGGCGGTGGTGGCGCACCCGCAATCCTGGGCGGTGCTTGGCGACATCCTCGGCATCGGTGTGTTCGGCGGTTTCTACATCGTGCCGCTGTACGCGCTGATCCAGGCGCGCACCGAGGAAGACAAGCGCGCGCGGGTGATCGCCGCGAACAACATCCTCAACGCATTGTTCATGGTGGCCGCGGCGATCGTCTCGATCCTGCTGCTGTCGGTGGCCGGGCTGTCGATCCCGGAGCTGTTCCTGGTGCTGTCGCTGATGAACGTCGCGGTGAACGTGTACATCTTCAGGATCGTGCCGGAGTTCACCATGCGCTTCCTGGTCTGGCTGCTCAGCCATTCCATGTACCGCGTGGATCATCGGAATCTGGAGGCGATCCCCGACGAAGGGCCGGCGGTCCTGGTGTGCAACCACGTGTCCTTCGTCGACGCGCTGCTGATCGCCGGCTCGGTGCGGCGGCCGGTGCGCTTCGTCATGTACTACAAGATCTTCCAGCTGCCGGTGCTCAACTTCATCTTCCGTACCGCCGGCGCGGTGCCGATCGCCGCGCGGCACGAGGACGAGCGCATCTACCAGCGGGCCTTCGAGCGGGTCGCCGAATACCTGAAGGCGGGCGAGGTGGTGTGCATCTTCCCCGAGGGCAAGCTGACTGCGGATGGCGAGATGAACGAGTTCCGCGGCGGGGTGGAGCGGATCATCGAGGAAACCCCGGTGCCGGTGGTGCCGATGGCGCTGCAGGGCTTGTGGGGCAGCTTCTTCAGCCGCGATCCGGCCAAGGGCTTCTTCAAGCGCTTCTGGTCGCGGGTATGTCTGGTGGCCGGCCAGCCGCTGGCGCCGGAGCAGGCCAAGTGCCTGTACCTGCGGGAGCAGGTGGCTGGTTTGCGCGGTGATGCGCGCTGAAACGAAAAAGCCCCGGACGATGCCGGGGCTTTTCTTGCCGGGAGGCGAGGTTCAGATGACCTGAACTTCGTCAGCCTGCAGGCCTTTCTGGCCGTTGACGACCACGAAGGAAACCTTCTGGCCTTCCTGCAGCGATTTGAAGCCGCTGCCCTGGATGGAGCGGAAGTGAACGAACAGGTCGTTGCCGCTTTCCGGAGTGATGAAGCCAAAGCCTTTGGCATCGTTGAACCATTTGACGGTGCCGGTTTGACGATTCGACATGGAATTACACCTTGAACTGAGTGAATTGCGGTGCGGGAAATCCGCGCCAGTTCTGAGTTGCAAGGTGAGATCGAAACCACGGCGATGGGGGAATCCACCACATCAGGTCACGAAACACGGTGACCCAAGCAAGCACAGTGACGGCAGCATACCCAGAGTTGCTCGGGAAAGCGACAGTGTTTCGCAAGTTCTGTGATCAGTGGCTGAGCTTGAGGCCGACCAGCCCGCAGAGAATCAGTGCCACGCTGAGCAGGCGCACCGGCGCCATGGACTCGCCGAACAGCAGGATGCCCACCAGCACGGTGCCGACCGCGCCGACGCCGGTCCATATCGCATAGGCGGTACCCAGCGGCAGTTGCTTCATGGCCAGGCCGAGCAGACCGAGGCTGGCGACCATGGCCAGGATCGTGAGCAGGGTAGGGATGGGGCGGCTGAAGCCTTCGGTGTATTTCAGGCCGACAGCCCAGGCGACTTCGAGCAGGCCGGCGAAGAACAGGATGATCCAGGACATGAGTGCCTCCGAAACAGGGATTGAGTTCAGGGCCGTCCCCGTTGAAGCACCAGAAGGGTGGTGAGGTCGTCCTCACGTTGCGCAATATTTTGCACATTGCGCCAGGCAAGGCAAGCGATCGGCCTTGCGGGCGGCCCCGGCTGGCGCCGGGACCGCTCTCGTGCGGGTCAGATGCCCTGGGGGATTTCCTCGCCGCCGAGGGCTTCGAACAGCGCCGGCAGGAATTCGCTGAAGGTCAGCATCATCAGGGTGAAGCTGGCGTCCAGTTGGCCGAGGGCGTCTTCGCCGCCATCCTGTTCGGCCTGCTCCTGCAGCAGGTCTTCGAAGCGCAGGCGCTTGATGGCCAGCTTGTCGTCGAGGATGAAGGACAGCTTGTCCGACCAAGCCAGCGACAGTTGGGTGACCAGCTTGCCGGAAGTCAGGTGCAGCTGGATTTCCTCACTGGTCAGGTCCTGGCGCTTGCAGCGCACCACGCCGCCGTCCTCATGGGTGTCGCGCAGCTCGCACTCGTCGAGGACATGGAAGTCGCCGGCGGCTTCCTGGGTCTTGACCCAGTCGGTGAGGGTGGCGGTCGGCGCGACCTTGACGCTCAGCGGACGCACCGGCAGCGAGCCGATAGCTTCGCGCAGGGTGGAGAGCAGGTCCTCGGACTTCTTCGCGCTGGACGAGTCGACCAGGATCAGGCCGAGGTTCGGGGCGATCGCGGCGAAGGTCGCGGAGCGGCGGATGAAGGCGCGCGGCAGGAACGTCTGGACGATATCGTCCTTGAGCTGGTCGCGCTCCTTCTTGTAGACCTTGCGCATCTGCGTGGTCTCGATTTCATCGACCTTTTCCTTCAGCGCATCGCGGACCACGCTGCCCGGCAGGATGCGTTCTTCCTTGCGTGCGGAAATCAGGAAGAAGTCCTGGCTGGCATGCACCAGCGGCGCGTCGGGGCCCTTGCCGAACGGGGCGGTGAAGCCATAGGTGGCCAGTTCCTGGCTGGCGCAGGGGCGCGCCGGTTTGCTGGCCAGGGCTTTCTCGAGGCTATCGGCATCGATCTGCAGATCCTGGGTGAGGCGATACACGAGCAGATTGCGGAACCACATGACGGTCGGACTCCCGGACACAAAACACGCATTATTCCGCTCGGCGGCGCCAAGGCCAACCCCGTTCGAGCCATCTCGGGAATTTCCTAAGCCTTTGGAACATCTGAAAATTTTTTTCGCCCGGGGGCTTGCCAGAGTGAATCCGGCTCCGTAGAATGCGCCCCACTTCGAGAGTGAAGGGTGATTAGCTCAGCTGGGAGAGCATCTGCCTTACAAGCAGAGGGTCGGCGGTTCGATCCCGTCATCACCCACCAATCTCGCAAGTCCGACGCAGCGGTAGTTCAGTCGGTTAGAATACCGGCCTGTCACGCCGGGGGTCGCGGGTTCGAGTCCCGTCCGCTGCGCCATATTCGAAAGCCCTCAGGCAGAAATGCCTGGGGGCTTTTTCATTTCCGCCGCGCTTTGCCGGCGTGCCGCTTTCCTTCCTATCCCGTTAATTTTTCTCGGGTTCCATATCGGAACTTCCCGCCTGCCTCCGGTTCATATAGCCCATAGCCACTGGCCGTAGGGGCCTGATAAGCTCGCGGCTTCATCGAACATGCCTGCACGGCGGACAGACAAGGAAATCAGCATGAAACAACATCGGTTGGCTGCGGCCATTGCACTGGTCGGGCTTGTTCTGACCGGTTGCGATTCGAAGACTGAAATTGAGCTCAAGACCCCGGCCCAGAAGGCCTCCTACGGCATCGGCCTGAACATGGGCAAGAGCCTGGTCCAGGAAGGCATGGATGACCTGGATTCCAAGGCCGTCGCCCAGGGTATCGAAGATGCCGTCGGCAAGCAGAAGCAGAAGATCACCGATGAAGAGCTGACCGAAGCCTTCACCTTCCTGCAGAAGCGTTCCGAGGAGCGCATGGCCAAGAAGGCTGAAGACTCCGCCAAGGCCGGCAAGAAGTTCCTCGAAGACAACGGCAAGCGCGAGGGCGTGGTCACCACCAAGTCCGGCCTGCAGTACGAGATCGTCAAGAAGGCCGACGGCGCACAGCCGAAGCCGTCCGATGTGGTGACCGTGCACTATGAAGGCAAGCTGACCGATGGCACCGTCTTCGACAGCTCCATCCAGCGCGGCAGCCCGATCGATCTGCCGGTGAGCGGCGTGATTCCGGGCTGGGTCGAAGGTCTGCAACTGATGCACGTGGGCGAGAAGGTCAAGCTGTTCATCCCCAGCGAGCTGGCCTATGGCGAGCAGAGCCCGAGCCCGGCGATTCCGGCCAACTCCGTGCTGGTCTTCGACCTCGAACTGCTCGGCATCAAGGGCCAGGAGCAGGACCAGGCCCAGCCTGAGCAACAGAACAACTGAGTACTTTCGTACCAGTTGCAACGCCCCGTCCCTGACGGGGCGTTTTCATTTCTGGCGCAGGCAGCTTCAGAATGCAGATTGACCGCGCGGTCTCGAAAGAGGCGAGCGCGATGGCAATGTTACCGTTATGCACATTTTTGTCGCAGGTCGCTTTGTCGGCCCTGCTTGACAGGACCGGCGCCATCGAATAGGTCACAAATGCATGATTTTTAAAGATTTTATTGTGCTGGACAAAAAATGTTCGATTTGTCTCGAGGCCCCCTGAGATGGGGGTTCCGGCTATGTCGGAACAGACTTTCAACAGAGTTATCCACAGCTTGGGTGGATAACCCGGCAGATGCCCGCCCCGTGCGGGAGAGCGAGGTAGCTGGATGAAAACTCCGCCTGGATTCGATCGTTATCTGGCCCTGGCTGGGAAATTCCTTTCTCGCGGCCGCTTGCCGGCATTGCTGCTGGCGGTGGCGCGCAAGAGTGCGCGGATGAAGCTGGTCCGGTCCGACCTGAACCTGCTGCAGGAGTTGCTGGTGGCCTGGGTGCGTGGCCAGTACCGTGGCCTGAATTCCACCGCGGTTTTGTCCGTGGCGGCTGCCTTGCTGTATTTTCTCACCCCTGTGGATGCGATCCCGGACTGGATCCTGGCGTTCGGCCTGCTCGACGATCTGGCGGTGCTGGCCTGGGTGGTCCGTCGCTGGCAGTCGGAACTGGATGCGTTCAAGGTCTGGCGCGACAACCAGAGCGCGGAAGTGCGCGCATCCCTGAAAACCCTTCCGCTGCCGGAAAAGGTCGAACGAACCTGATCCGGCAGCGGCAATTCCATACGGGCAAGCGGCCGGAGTTTCGCGAACCACGGGCCGGGGCCGTTGTCCGACATTCTCGCGCTGCACGCGTAGGCGGCCAGACGCTGTTTCATGGTCGATACTGAACGTGCAGGGCATGCCAATTCAGACGGTCCCGTAGCTGTCAGTGACGGCTTGCAAGGAGTGTTGTCATGAACGTTCAAGTGATCACGCGTGACGGCGAAGCAGAGTATGCCGTTCTGCCCTGGGCAGACTACCAGGCGTTGCTGGCAGCGGCCGGCGTGAAGGCGGCGCAGCCTGCTTCTTCCACCATCGGTGCGGTTGCGGCCGACGCCAGTTCCGACTGGCGCGGGTTGCGCGAAGCGCGCGGCTATTCGCTGGAGCACGTGGCGCGCTCCGTGGGGATCAGCCCGTCCTACCTGGAACTGATCGAAAAAGGCGAACGCGAGGCCAGCGAAGCCATCCAGCATGGGTTGCGGCGGGCCCTGGGTGTGACTGCGGGGTCCGGCTCTTGAGCGTACACATCAGCCGTAGACACTGGCAGGGTCTGCTGGAGGAGCTCGAGGACGCCCGGCGCCAGCGTCATCTGCTCACCTACCGTGCCCTGATCGAGCGGCTGCAGTTGCCGACGCCGGCCATGACCACCCTGACTGCCGCCCTGGAACATCTGGCCGCCCTCGATGCGCGTGCCGGACGGCCATTGCGCAGTTCGCTGGTGATCAGCCAGGGAGCGAGCCGTCTGCCGCGCACCGGGTTCTTCGAGTGTGTGGAGCGTCTTGGGCGTTTTTCCGGGGCGCCTGATGGACCGGCCGCCGCCGGTTGGCATGCCTCTGAAGTGGTCCGGGTGTTCGAGTTCGATTATCCGGTGGATTTGTGAATGGCGATGCTCAACGAGCGCTTCTGGCGCCTGCGCGCCCAGGCGGGCTACACCGTGGCGCGACGCCTGATGGGCTGGCCCTGGCTGGTCAGGCAGCCGCGCGCCTGGCAGTGGATGCAGGGGCAGTTCGCGCGCATGGCGAATCTTGGCGATCTGCCGGCACAGAGTTTCTACGGGCACCTGCTGCTGTTCCGCGGGCAGGGCTTCGGCGCCCGCGAGGAAGGGCTGCGCCTGTTGCGCCTGGCCGCGGTAGGCGGTGACGCCAAGGCCGCCTATCAACTGGGTGTCCAGGCGCTGGCAGGGGACACCCGCGCAGCGGCGAGTGCCGTCGAAGCGGCCCGTTACTGGGAGCAGGCGGCAGAGGCGGGACATCCGCTGGCGGCGCGCAAGCTGGCGGAACTGTACCGCCAGGGCGGCCCTGGCCTGGCGCCGGACGAGGCTCAGGCGGCGCGCCTGGATCAGCGCGCGGGCCAGTTGGGGCTCTGAGTAAAACCTCCTTTGCTGGCGTTCCCGTAGGGCGGGTGCAACCCGCCATGGCGCTATGGTTCCTGCATGTTGGCAGGTTGCACCCGCCCTACAAAAAAGCGGTTCATCGCGGATTATCAGGGAAGCCAGGTAAGGCGGGTGAAACCCTCCGGTCCGGAAGAGTCATGACGGGTTGCGCCGCCCCGCAAAAAAGAAGGGCCGGTGGTTAGCCGGCCCTCTTTTTTGCATGACGTCCGCTCAGTGCTTGGCGACTGCGGAGTCGAGGTTCAGGTAGTCGATCAGGATGTGCCCGGACTCGGTCAGGTAGGCGTCGTCCTGCGGTTTGGTCTTGCTGTCGTCGTCCGGCAGGGCGTTCTCGTCTTCCTTCTTGAGTTCCTTCAGCGGTTCCTGGCCCTTGGACTTGCGCAGGGTGTTCTCCATCGCCAACTGGCGGTTCTCGATGCTGGTCTGCTGGGCGCGGCGCTTGGCTTCGTTGAGGGTGACGGTCTTCTCGCGCATCAGCTCCTGGGCCAGGGCCAGGCGCTCACGGGCATAGACGAAGTCGGCATTGCTCAGGGTGCGTGCGTCGTGGCGGCTGCGCAGCTGTTCGAGGAACGGCCGGAACGGGTTGGCTTCCACTTTCACCACCGGACGGATGGTGTCCCACGGCATCGAGTCGGGCAGGGCGCTTTCGCCGATTTCCTTGTCGTCGACGATGGACGGGTAGGTGATGTCCGGGATCACGCCCTGGTGCTGGGTGCTCTGTCCGGAAACCCGGTAGAACTTCGCCAGGGTCAGTTTCAGCTCGCCATGGTTGAGCGGCTGGATGGTCTGCACCGTGCCCTTGCCGAAGGTCTGCCCGCCGAGGATCAGCGCGCGGTGGTAGTCCTGCATGGCGCCGGCGAAGATTTCCGAGGCGGAGGCGGACAGGCGGTTGACCAGCACGGCCATCGGGCCGGTGTAGAACGCGTTGCCTTCGTCGTCGTCGAGCACGTCGACGCGGCCGTCGCTGTTGCGCACCAGCACCGTCGGGCCCTGGTCGATGAACAGGCCGGTCAGCTCGGTGGCTTCCTGCAGGGAGCCGCCGCCGTTGTTGCGCAGGTCGATGACGATGCCGTCGACATGCTCCTTCTGCAGCTCGCCGATCAGTTTCTTCACGTCACGGGTGGTGCTCTTGTAGTTCGGGTCGCCGGAGCGATAGGCCTTGAAGTCGAGATAGAAGGCCGGCACGTCGATGATGCCGAGCTTGTAATTGCGGCCTTCGTGGTCGATGTCGATGACTGATTTCTTCGCCGCCTGGTCTTCCAGCTTCACCGCCTCGCGGGTGATGGTGACGATCTTGCTGGTCTGGTCGTTCGGCGCATTGCTGGCCGGGATGACCTCCAGGCGCACCTGCGAGCCTTTCGGGCCGCGGATCAGCTTGACCACTTCGTCCAGGCGCCAGCCGACCACGTCGACTATCTCGTCCTTGCCCTGGGCGACGCCGATGATCTTGTCGGACGGGGAGAGCTGCTTGCTCTTCTCCGCCGGACCGGCCGGCACCAGGCGGACGATCTTCACGAAGTCGTTGTCGCTCTGCAGCACCGCGCCGATGCCTTCCAGCGACAGGCTCATGTTGATGTCGAAGTTTTCCGCGCTGTCCGGCGACAGGTACTGGGTGTGCGGGTCGTAGGTCTGCGCGAAGGCATTGATATAGGCCTGGAAGATGTCTTCGCCGCGAGTCTGCTCCAGGCGCATCAGCTGGTTCTTGTAGCGCTTGGTCAGTTGTTCCTGGATGGCCTTGTCATCCTTGCCGGAGATCTTCAGACGCAGAACCTCGTCCTTCACCTTGCGCCGCCAGAGGTCGTCGAGCGCCGTGCTGTTCTTCGCCCAGGCAGCTTTCTCGCGGTCGATTTCGAGGGTTTCGTCGGCCTTGAAGTCGATCTTGTCGACGCCCTTGCCAAGCATCGCCAGGGCGAAGTCGAGGCGCTCCTTCACCCGGTCGAGGTGGCGCTTGTACATGGTGAAGCCGGGGTCCAGCTCGCCGGTCTTGAGGAAGTCGTCGAACTGGGTGCGCCAGGGCGCGAACTCCTTGATATCGGCGGCGGTGAAGTACATCCGCGCCGGATCGAGGTTTTTCAGGTAGCTGTCATAGATCTTCGCCGAGCGCTCGTCGTTCAGCGGCGGCTTGCTGTAGTGGTGCCGCTTGAGCAGCTCCACGATGTTGAGGCTGGCGATCACCTGCTCCCTGTCCGGCTGCAGGCCGCTCCAGGCGTTCGGGCTGGAGGTGGCGGCGAACGACGTCAGGGCGGTCGCGCCAAGGACGAGCAACAGGGCGGTGCGGGGTAAAAATCGCTTCATGCTGATTCGACTGAGGGGAAAGTTATGACGCATATTAGGCCGTGTTTGCCGGCGCCGGGTTCACTCGACAGCAGGAATCGGCGCGAAGAGAAAAATTGGCCCGCCGCATGGGCAGGCACCTGGGAATCACTATGGAGGCAGCGTGAAAGCATTGCAAGGCATCGACGGACAGGTTGCATGGGGGGAGCGTGCCGCTCCGACCTGCGGGGCCGGGCAGATACGCATAAAGGTGGTGGCAGCGGGCCTGAATCGCGCCGATCTGCTGCAGAAAGCGGGGCTTTATCCGCCTCCGCCGGGGGCCAGCGACATCCTCGGTCTGGAGTGTTCCGGAGTGGTCAGCGAGGTCGGGGCGGGCGCGGCCTGGCAGGTGGGTGATCGCGTCTGCGCGCTGCTTGCCGGCGGCGGCATGGCCGAAGAGGTGGTGGTCGACGGGCGGCATGCGCTGCCGGCGCCCGATGGACTGTCGCTGGCGGAAGCGGCGGCGCTGCCGGAGGTGTATGCCACGGCCTGGCTCAACCTGTTCCAGCTCGCCGCGCTGCAGCCGGGCGAGAAGGTCTTGCTGCATGCCGGCGCCAGCGGCGTCGGCTCCGCCGGCATCCAGCTGTGCAAGGCGTTCGGCAACCCGTGCTGGGTGAGCGTGGGCTCGGCCGAGCGGCTGGCCTACTGTGAATCCCTCGGCGCCGAGGGTGGTGCCCTCCGCGGAGAGAGCCTGCAGGACCTGCGCGATTTCGCGCCGTTCGACGTGATTCTCGACCCGGTCGGTGCCAACTATGCGGCGCTGGACCTGGAACTGCTGCGACTGGACGGCCGCTGGGTGATCATCGGCCTGATGGGCGGGCGCAAGGCCGAACTCGACCTGGCCCAGGTGCTGGGCAAGCGCATCCAACTCATCGGCTCGACCCTGCGTACGCGCAACGACGAGTTCAAGGCGCAGTTGATTGCCGATCTGCGGGAAAAGGTCTGGCCGCTGTTCGCTGCCGGCAAGCTGAAGCCGCAACTGGAGCGCAGTTTCGCCGCCAAGGATGCGGAAGCCGCCTTCGAAGCACTGGCCAGCAACCAGGTGCAGGGCAAGGTGGTGCTGGTGCTGGATGAAAGCCTGGGCTGATGCCCCTCGGGCGACCTTCATTCCTCTCCGGGAGTCGTAGGGCGGGTGCAACCCGCCACGCCCTTGCCCTTGATACGGCGGGTTGCACCCGCCCTACAAATCCTGCCTTAGAAATTCCGTCCCAGCTCGATATACAGCGCATGCTCGCTGGCGTCGTTCAGGCCGTAGCTGAATGACAGCGGCCCCAGCGGCGTCTCGAAGCCGAACATCACGCTGCCGGCATTGATGTAGCCGGTATCGAAGCTGTTGTCCTCGTTCCACACCCGCCCGCGTTCCAGGCTGCCGCCGACGTAGAGCGGGAAGTCCAGCGGCAGGAACGAGCGCTCGGTGAGGCGCCGGTAGTAGATGACCCGGCCGAGGCTGTAGTTCTGCCCGGCCAGCGCGTCCTGGCGGAAGCCCGAGAGCTGCCGCGCGCCGCCGAGCAGGAAGCTGGACACCACCACGTTCGCCTCGTCCAGCGTGCGTCCGTAGCCGCCGCCGAACACGAAGGTGTCGGCGTCGAAGCTGATCGCCTTGTCCAGGCGCAGGTCCCACTGCCGGTAGCGGTCGTCGTCGCCCAGCGAGGGCGTGTGCTGGCTGAGGGTCAGGCGGATGTTCTCGCCTTCGCTGGGGATGTCGACGTTGTCCATGGTGTCGAACGAATACTTCAGCTCGTAATAGCCTTCGTCGAAGCTGAAGTCCGGCAGGTCCTGGTCGCCGACGCGCAGCTTGGCGTTGCCGAACGCCTGCGCCACGCCGAAGCGGATCTCGCCGTTGTTGGCGATCTGCCGGCCGAGGTTGAGGCCGTAGCCGTAGCGGTCCAGGCGGTACTCGGCGATCGGGTCGTTGTCGAGAGTGGCCTCGATGTTCTGCGCCTCGTTGAGCAGGTAGGGCGCCACGAAATAGCGCGAGCCGACGTCCAGCGGCTGGTAGAACTCGCTGTAGATTTCCTGGTGGTTGCCGATCTGTACGCGCGTCAGCCATTCCGCGCCGAGCCGGTTGATGCCGTTGACCCGGTAGCTGGCGCCGACGTTGAAGGTGCTGTCGCCGCGCAGGTCGTCCGACAGGTTCAGGCCCAGGCGCAGGTAGTCGGTGCCGCTGCGCTTGCCGTGGGCGTGGATGACCAGCACGTTGCCGCCCTGTTCGCGGACCACGCGGTACTGCACCTGGTCGAAGTAGTCGAGGCCGTACAGCGTGCTCATGTCGCTCTGCAGGCGGTCGAGGTCCAGCCGCTCGCCGATCGGCTGGCGGATGTAGTGGCGGATCACCGCGTCGCTGACCTTGGAGTCGTTCTCCACGCGGATGTCGCTGATCACCGGCTTGCGCCTGCCCGGGGTGCGGGCCTCGGCCAGCGCGCCGGTTTCGCCGTCTGCCGAAGGGCGCAGTTCCGCCAGGCGCGGACCGAGGACGGTGGTGGCGCGGTAGCCGGCGTCGATCAGTTGCTCGATCTTGTCGAAATCGGTGGAGCCGTAGGCGCTCAGCGGCGGCTGGATCAGCACGTCGGTGTTCTTCAGCGTGGCGAGTTGGGCTTCGGAATTGGAACGGGTCATCAGGGTGATCGACTGGTTCATCACATCCAGCACCGTGTGCAGGCTCTTGCGGTCCTGCAGCGGGCTGCCGATATCCACCGCGATGACCACGTCGACGCCCATCCGCCGCGCCACGTCGATGGGAATGTTGTCGACCATGCCGCCGTCCACCAGCAGCCTGCCGCCGACCTCCACCGGCGCGAACACCGCCGGGATCGACATGCTGGCGCGGATCGCCTGCGGCAGGTGGCCGTGGTCGAAGACCACCTTGTCGCCGCTGGAAATATCGGTGGCGACGGCGCGGAAGGGGATCGCCAGCTTGTCGAAGTCGCGGGTGTCGCTGGTGTGCACCAGCAGGCGCTCCAGCAGCATCGACAGGTTCTGCCCCTGGATCACCCCCAGCGGAATGCCGAGGGTGCCGTCGTCGCGGAAGCTGAGCTTCTGCTTGACCAGGAAATCGCGGTCGTCCTGCTTGCGGCGGAACGGGATGTCCTGGCGAGGCGGGGAGTCGGAAAGCGTCTGCTGCCAGTCCAGGCCGAGGGCGATGCTTTCCAGCTCCTGCGGGCTGTAGCCGGATGCGTAGAGACCGCCGATCACCGCGCCCATGCTGGTGCCGGCGATGGCGTCGACATGGATGCCCTGTTCGTCCAGCGCCTTCAGCACGCCGATATGCGCCAGCCCGCGCGCAGCCCCGCCGGAAAGCACCAGGCCGATTTTCGGCCGCTGTTCGGCGGCGCTGAGGAGCATGGGCAGGAAAAGCAGCAGGGCGAGCAGCAGGCGTCGCATGGGTGGGACCGTATACGCAGGCGAGGCCGGTATTATAGGTGGATACTCCCTAGCCAGAGCCGTGCCATGCCCGCCGCCAAAGCCGAAATCGTCATCACTTATTGCACCCAATGCCAGTGGCTGCTGCGCGCCGCGTGGCTGGCCCAGGAGCTGCTGAGCACCTTCGCCGACGACCTCGGCAAGGTCAGCCTGGAACCGGGCACGGGCGGGGTGTTCCGCATCACCTGCGACGGCGTGCAGATCTGGGAACGCAAGGCCGACGGCGGCTTTCCCGAGGCCAAGGTATTGAAGCAGCGGGTACGCGACCAGATCGATCCGCAGCGGGACCTGGGGCATAACGACCGGCCTTGATCCGCCCGGTTCGTTTCGGGCGCATGGCGCCCTCCTACAAAACATGGCCCGGCCGACCGTAGGAGCAACTGTCTTCGCATCGTCGCGAGATGCCCCTAGGCGTAGGGTGGACAACGCTCCGCTTGTCCACCTTCCCGGCCCCACGACAAGGTGGAAATGCTTCGCGATTTCCACCCTACGCTCTTGCCATACCTGTAGGGCCATGCCCGCGATAATCAAACCGCTTGGGAGCGAATTTACTTAGCAAGCTAACTTTCATGCCTTAAGTCAAAGGCCGTAGGCGCTTGTACGAATAGTCTGGCGACACCCCATTCTCCGAACCGAGTGTCCCACATGAGCATCATCGTCACTGGCGCCGCCGGCTTCATCGGCAGCAACCTGGTCAAGGCGCTCAACCAGCGTGGTGAAACCGACATCATCGCGGTGGACGACCTGACCGAGGGCGACAAATTCCGCAACCTCGCCGATTGCGAGATCAGCGACTACCTGGACAAGCGCGATTTCGTCGAGCGCTATTCCCGGGGCGTGTTCGGCGTGGTCCGCGCGCTGTTCCACCAGGGCGCCTGCTCCAGCACCATGGAGGGCGACGGGCGCTACATGATGGACAACAACTATCGCTACAGCTGCGATCTGCTCAGCGCCAGCCTGTCGCTCGGCGTGCCGTTCCTCTATGCGTCGTCGGCGGCGGTGTACGGCGGCGGCAACGTGTTCCGCGAGGATCGCGCCTTCGAGCAGCCGCTGAATGTCTACGGCTACTCCAAGTTCCTCTTCGACCAGCGCGTGCGTCGCGAACTGGAGCATGCCCGCAGCCAGGTGGTCGGCTTGCGCTATTTCAACGTCTACGGCCCGCGCGAGCAGCACAAGGGACGCATGGCTTCGGTGGCCTTCCACTGCTTCAACCAGTACCGCGCCACCGGCAAGGTGCAACTGTTCGGCCGCTATGGCGACTATCCGGCCGGCGGCCACCTGCGCGATTTCGTCTCGGTGGAGGATGTCGTCGCGGTCAACATGCATTTCTTCGACCAGCCCGCGCAGAGCGGCATCTTCAACCTCGGCAGCGGCCGCGCGCAGCCGTTCAACGATGTGGCGCTGGCGGTGATCAACACCCTGCGCGCCCAGGACGACCAGCAACCGCTGACGCTCGAACAGGCTATCGCCCAGGGCGTCCTGGAGTACAGCGAGTTTCCCGAGCAACTGCGCGGCAAATACCAGTGCTACACCTGCGCCGATATCGACCTGCTGCGCGAAGCCGGCTACCGCAAGCCGATGTTCACCGTCGAGCAGGGCGTGGAGCGCTACTGCCGCTGGCTGATCGACCGCGACGCCTGATGACCTGATCCCGATCCGGCGTCGGCCCCGAACAGGCCGCCCCGCATGCAGTCGTGCGATGAAATCCTCGAAGTTGCCTCCCCAGGTATGAGGGTTTCGCAGTACGCACAGTTGCGGGGCGGCCTTCTTTTTTCTATTTCGCCAGGCGCGCGCTGATGAAGGTGGCGAGGATGATCAGCGCGCCGCCGGCGAGCATGCGCGGGCCGGGTTGTTCGCCGAACAGCACGGCGGCGAAGGCGATGCCGTAGACCGGTTCCAGGGCGAAGATCACCGCTGCCGTGCGCGCCTTGATCAGGCGCAGGCTGGCGACGAACAGGCTGTGCGCCACGCCGGTGCAGAGCACGCCGAGCAGGACCAGCCAGAGCCAGTCGAGCGCGCGGATCTTCGGCAGTTCGACGAACACCAGCGGCAGCAGGCAGGCGAGGATGGTCAGGTTCTGGCACAGCGCCGCCAGGATCGGGTCGACGCCTTTCACGCTGACCCGGTTGGCCAGCGACAGCAGGGCGAACAGCAGCCCGGACAGCACGCCCCAGAGCAGGCCGGCGGTGGCGCCGGAGGTGAAATCCAGACTGGGCGTGACCATCACCAGACCGACGCAGACCAGCGCGACGACGCCGTACTCGCCGCGCGTGATGCGTTCGCCGAACAGCAGCCCTTCGAGCAGCACGGTGAAGGCCGGGAAGCTGGCAAAGCCGAGAGTGGCGACGGCGACGTTGCCGACCTTCACCGCAAGGAAGAAGGTCAGCCAGTGCGCACACAGCAGCAGGCCGCTGCCGACCAGCATCGCCGCCTGGCGCAGGTCGGGGCGGGATTGACGGGAAAGGTGGCCGGCGAAGCCGCCGAGAGCCAGCACGCCGAACAGCGCGCGGCCGAAGACGATCACCAGTGGGCCGGCGAGGATCAGTTTGCCGAAGATGCCGGAGAGCCCGAACATCAGCGCGCCGATGTGCAGGCCGAGGAGGGCGGAGCGGGGTGTCAGCTGCATGTCAGGCCAGGCGCGCCCCATTGGACAGCGACTTATCGAAGCCGGCCAGCACCACCTTGTCTTCGCTGTCGTAGACGCCGGTCACCAGCACTTCCGAGCGCACGCCGGCGATGGATTTCGGCGCGAAGTTGCACACGCAGAGCACCTGCCGGCCGATCAGTTGTTCGACGGCGTAATGCGCGGTGATCTGCGCGCTGGAGGTCTTCATCCCCAGCGGGCCGAGATCGACCTGCAGCACATAGGCGGGTTTGCGCGCCTTCACGTTGGGTTCGGCGTGGACGATGGTGCCGACGCGCAGTTCGACGCGTTCGAAGTCCTGCCATTCGATGGTTTGCATGGGTTCGGTCTGCATGGGTTCGCTCTGCATGGGCTTCCTCCTGGATGCCGCAGAGTCTAGGGCGCCGGGCAGGCTTTGTCTGTCGCGCGGCTAGCGGGAATTGTCGCGCGCCTCTCGGCGCACCTCGCGCGGGGTGGCGCCGAACTCGCGAACCAGCGCCGCGGTGAAGGCGCTCTGCGACGCGTAGCCGACCCGCGCGGCGATCTCGCCTACCGGCAGGTGCGTGCCACGCAGCATTTCGAGGGCATGGTGCAGGCGCCGGCTGCGCACGTAGTCCATAGGCGTCTGCCCGGTTTCGGCGAGGAAGCGGGCGTGGAAACGCGCGCTGGACAGCCCGGTCAGTCGTGCCAGATCGGCGACCTGCAGCGGGTGGCCGCTGTGGCGGTCGATGTAGCTGTCCAGGCTTGCCAGCGGCAACTGTGCCGCTTCGGCCGTTCTCTCGCAGTCGGCGGCCAGGCTGGCGAGCAGGAGGATGGCGCCCTGGCGGGCGATCACCGGGTCCTGCAGCGGACTGCCGGCGAGCCAGCCGACCAGTTGTTCCTGGTTGGGGCTGAGCCGCACCGGTCCCGGCCGCTCCAGCAGGCGTCGACCGGCGTCGGCGTGGAGGCCGAGGGTCTGCAGCAGGTCGTCCTCGTCTTCCAGGTCGAGCACCAGGCAATGGCTGCCCTGTGGGCTGGCGCAGGCGTGATGGGTCTCGCGCGGGACCACTGCGAGGGTCTGGCAGGTCACCAGGCTGCCGCGCCCGCCGATCTCGAAATCCAGGCGGCCGCTCAGACCGAGCACCAGTTGGGCGTGCTCGTGGCTGTGGGCGAGGTGCTCGTGGTTGTAGCGGCGCAGGGAGAGAATCGGACTCATTGCAGGCTCCGGCGGTCAGGCCGACAGTCTACTGTGCCGGGTCCGCTGGTGGCACTGCGTTCGGCAGGAGCGTGCCGGGCGGCGGGTGCTACAGCCGCCCGGTTCGATGTGGTTCAGAACAGCTGCCGGTCATGATCCAGGCACTGGTCGACCAGCCATTTGCCGTGGGCGATGGAAGCGTGCTGGGCCTTTTCCAGCTCGGCCATGAAGGCGTATTCCAGCGGCAGCGGCTTGCGCTTGGTGGTCTGCCCGTCCGGCGTGGTGATGTGGCATCCGCCGGCCCAGGGCGTGGGGATGCCCGGATGCTCGACGACATCGGCGGTGATGATGTAGTCACGGTGCGTGCATTGCATCAGGCTCATGAGATCGTCCTCGGTGTTGGTCCGCCATCGAGGTCGTGGGGAAGGCCTGATGGCGGGGTGGATGTCCCGGCTGTGAACAGCACTTCCTGCGTAACTGCCACCATAGACCAGTTGGGCGCGCGTGCAGCCGGCTGCCGACGAGTTGCCTTTTTCGTGCCCGTACCAGTAGGTTGGGCTGAGGTACGAAGCCCAACGAAATGGGTGCAGGCCCTGGCAGATGTTGGGCTTCGCTGCGCTCAGCGCCAACCTTGTATCTCTCCAGGGCAATGAGATTAGCTACCTCCTTGCCCGGAGCCGGGTGAGCACCGCGCCAACCTGAGAGTTCGACTCTGCGTTGTAGATTGTGCCCCCGGCTCTCTTTCTCCTAATCCTGAATGGTATCCAAGCCCCTCCACGGGAGTGAGGCTGCATGAACAAGGCAAGGATCGAGAGATGACCGTAATCGGTATCGACGTCAGTAAGCAGAAGCTGGACTGTCTGTGGTTGCGAGACCCGGAGAGTCTGAAGATCAAAACCAAGGTATTCGCCAACCAGCCGAGCGGCTTTGCGGCCTTGATCGACTGGTGCTGCGCCCAGACCGGAGAGACGGCTGGGCAGTTGAGAGTGTTTCTCGAGGCGACCGGGGTCTATCACGAGGCCCTGGCGTATTACCTGCATGACCGTGGGGTGCAGGTCTTCGTCCTGAACCCGGCCCACGTCCGCGATTACGCGCGCAGCCTGGGGGTACGCGGTAAGACCGACAAGCAGGACAGCCTGGTGTTGGCGCGTTATGGCTCCAGCCATCAGGTTCGTCGCTGGCAGCCGGAGCGACGTGAGATCCGCGAACTGAAGGCGATGATCGCGCGCTACGAGGCGCTGCAAGAGGACCTCCAGCGCGAAGCCAATCGCCGTGAGAAGGCGGAAATCACCGGCAGCAGCATCAGTGTCCTGGCCTCCATCGACACGATGCTCAGCGCCTTGCGCCAGGAAGCCGAGCGCCTCAGGCAGGACATCGACGATCACATCGATCGACATGACGGCCTCAAGCGCGATCGCGAACTCCTGCAAAGCATCCAGGGGATCGGCGAGGTGCTTTCACGCCACCTGCTAGCGATGCTGCACAGCCGCGACTTTGCGAGCGCCCGACAATGTGCCGCCTTTGCAGGGCTAGTCCCGAGACCCTGGGAATCCGGCAGTTCGGTGAAGGGCCGGGCGCATCTGACCAAGACGGGGCAGCCCCGGCTGCGGGCCAAGCTGTACATGGGCGCGATCGTCGCCAAACGCTACAACCCGACGGTGCGGGCGCTGTACCAGCGCCTGCTGGCCCGAGGAAAAGCCAAGAAAAGCGCCTTGGGCGCCGCCATGCGCAAGCTGTTGCAGATTGCCTACGGTGTGCTCAAGACGCAGACCCACTATCAGCCGCAACCAACTTGAACAGCTGGTTGCAACTGATTGGAGAGATGGTATCTACGCGACCTTGCTTCCGGCTTTTCTTCTCCGGTGACTCGCGCCAGACTCACGTCCATGCCAATCCAGACCCTTTCCCGCCTCGCCGACGTGGATGCCCGCCAGTGGGATGCCCTGCTGCCGGACGCCCAGCCGTTCCTCCGCCATGCCTTCCTCGCCAGCCTGGAAGACAGCGGCAGCGTCGGCGCGCACAGCGGCTGGCGGCCGGCGCATCGCCTGTTCCCGGGCGATGACGGCAGGTTGATGGCCGCGCTGCCGGCCTACCTGAAGAGCCATTCCTACGGCGAATACGTGTTCGACTGGAGCTGGGCCGACGCCTGCCAGCGCGCCGGTATCCGCTATTACCCGAAGCTGCTGGTCGGCGTGCCGTTCACGCCGGTCGCTGGCGCGCGGCTGCTCGGCGAGGCGGGCGCGTTGCGAATGCTGCTTGGTTCGCTGACGGAAGGGATGGCTGACGGGCGCTGGTCCGGCGTGCATGTGAACTTCACCGATCCCGCCGCCGATGCGTTGCTGGCGACCGAGCCCGGCTGGCTGGAGCGGCTGGGCTGCCAGTATCACTGGTTCAATCGCGGTTATCGCGATTTCCAGGACTTCCTCGACGCGCTCAGCTCGCGCAAGCGCAAGCAGATCCGCAAGGAGCGCGAGCAGGTGGCCGGGCTGGGCATCGACTTCCTCTGGCTTGGCGGGCACGAACTGAGCGAGGCGGAGTGGGATTTCGTCCATGCCTGCTATTCCAGCACCTACCACGTGCGCGGCCAGGCGCCGTATCTGACGCGGGATTTCTTCAGCCTGCTGGCCGAACGCATGCCCGAGGCGATCCGCGTGGTTTTCGCCCGGCGCGGCGCACGGCCGGTGGCCATGGCTTTCAGCCTGGTCGACGGCGATACCTTCTATGGGCGCTACTGGGGCTGTCTGGCGGAGTTCGACCGGCTGCACTTCGAAACCTGCTTCTACCAGGGCCTGGACCAGGCCATCGCCGCGGGGCTTCGGCGTTTCGACGCCGGAGCCCAGGGCGAGCACAAGTTGATCCGGGGTTTCGAGCCGGTGATCACCCGCTCCTGGCACAAACTGGCCCACCCCGGCTTGCGTGCCGCCGTGGACGATTTCCTGCATCAGGAGCGGGGAGGGGTGCTGGCCTACGCCGAGGAGGCGCGCGGCCTGCTGCCCTATCGGCAGGGTTGATCAGCCGATGGTCTGTTCGGGGGGAGTGGTGAGCGTGGAGCCGCCCCATTCGAGGAAGCGAAGCTTGCGGACTTCGCCGTCGCTGTCTTCGTAGACGAGGGTTACCGGCACGACGCCTGTCTTCTGGGAGGTGTCGGTGCGGTGCAGCACCTTCTGGACATCGATCTCCATCCCGTAGTGGTAATCCACCGGTTCGACACCAGCTCCGTGATTCTGCAGGCCATCCTGGGCGAATACGCTGGGCGCGAGGCTGGAGAGCAGGGCGCTTACAACCGAGGCCATTTTCATAGGCTTGTTTTCCTCTGTTGGGTTTCGCTGACAAGGACTTTATCTGACCGGGCCGAGGGGGTTAGTTCATCCGGTTCGAAGGGGTTGTGGAATTTGGATGGCCATTTGCCGGCGGAAATCGCCCGTGCTTGAGGTGGTGCGACCGTTCGTCACATGTTGGGAAATTTTCAGTACGAAGGGTCGGGCGGGGCGTTGTTTCGCGGGCATGGCCCGCTCCTACAGTCGAGATCAAACCGTAGGAGCAATTGTCTTGGAACGGAGACGTAGGGTGGACAACGCGAAGCTTGTCCACCTTCTGTTTCTGCGTGGCGCGCTGGTGGAAAAGGCTTCGCCGTTTTCCACCCTACAAAGCGCGCTATCCCGTAGGCGGGCCATGCCCGCGATGGTCAATCCACCCCAACGAACCCGCCCGTCTGGTGCTGCCACAGGCGCGCGTAGAGGCCGCCGTGGTCGAGCAGTTCGGCGTGGCTGCCGCTTTCGACGATGTGGCCGCGATCCAGCACCACCAGGCGGTCCATGCGGGCGATGGTGGAGAGGCGGTGGGCGATGGCGATTACCGTCTTGCCGCGCATGAGGGTTTCCAGGCTTTCCTGGATCGCTGCTTCCACTTCCGAATCGAGCGCCGAGGTGGCTTCGTCGAGGATCAGGATCGGCGCGTCCTTGAGCAGCACGCGGGCGATGGCGATGCGCTGGCGCTGGCCGCCGGAGAGTTTCACGCCGCGCTCGCCGACATGGGCGTCGAATCCGCGCCGGCCCTGGGCGTCGCTGAGCTGCGGGATGAACTCGTCGGCGCGGGCTTTGCGCACCGCTTCCAGCAGTTCGGCATCGCTGGCGTCGGGGCGGCCGTAGAGCAGGTTGTCGCGGATCGAGCGGTGCAGCAGCGAGGTGTCCTGGGTGACCATGCCGATCTGCGCGCGCAGGCTTTCCTGGGTCACGCCGGCGATGTCCTGGCCGTCGATGAGGATGTGCCCGCCCTCGATGTCGTAGAGGCGCAGCAGCAGGTTGACGAGTGTCGACTTGCCGGCGCCGGAAGGCCCGACCAGGCCGATCTTCTCGCCCGGCCGCACCCGCAGGTCGAGTTCCTGGATCACCCCGCTGCCCTTGCCGTAGTGGAAGGTGACCTGCTCGAAGCGCACCTCGCCGCGCGTCACCTGCAGCGGCGCGGCATTCTCGCGGTCGACCACCTGGCGCGGCAGGGCGATGGTCTGCATGCCGTCCTGCACCTGGCCGATGTTCTCGAAGATGCCGCCGACCACCCACATGATCCAGCCGGACATGTTGTTGATGCGGATGACCAGGCTGGTGGCCAGGGCGATGGCGCCGACCGAGATCAGCCCGACGCTCCACAGCCACAGGGCCAGGCCGCAGGTTCCGGCGATCAGCAGGCCGTTCATGGCGGTGATGGTCACGTCCATCGCGGTCACCACGCGGGAGGCCATTTGCGTCTTGAGCGTCTGGTCGTCCAGCGCCTCGCGGGCGTAGTCCTCTTCCTTGCTGGTGTGGGCGAACAGCTTGAGGGTGGTGATGTTGGTGTAGCCGTCGACGATCCGTCCCATCAGCTTCGAGCGCGAATCCGAGGCGGCCACCGAGCGCCGTTTCACCTGCGGCACGAAGTGGGCGAGGGCGGCGATGTAGCCGACGATCCACAGCGCCAGCGGAATCATCAGGCGCCAGTCGGCTTCGGCGAACAGCACCAGCGCGCTGGCCGCGTAGACGGTCACGTGCCACAGCGCGTCCACCGTCTGCACCGCCGAATCGCGCAGCGAGTTGCCGGTCTGCATGATGCGCTGGGCGATGCGCCCGGCGAAGTCGTTCTGGAAGAAGCCGAGACTCTGCTTGAGCACGTAGCGGTGGTTCTGCCAGCGGATCAGGTTGGTCATGCTCGGGTTGATCGCCTGGTGCACCAGCAGGTCGTGCAGGGCGTTGAACAGCGGGCGCAGGACCAGCGCGACCACCGCCATCCAGGCCAGTTCGCGGCCATGCAGGCGGAAGAAGTCGGCGGCGGCGGTGCTCTGCGCGAGGTCGACGATGCGTCCGAGGTAGCTGAACAGCGCCACCTCTATCAGCGCGACGATCAGGCCGACCAGCAACAGGGCGAGGAACGCCGGCCAGACCTGGCGCAGGTAGTGGGCGTAGAAGCGCACCACCTCGGCGGGCGGCATGCGGTCGGCGGAGGGGCGGAAGGGGTCGATCAGTCTTTCGAAACGGCGGAAGAACATGGTTTGCTCTCGTCAGCCATCATCCTTGGCATTGGCCCCTCGGTCTGGGAGCTAGCGAGCTAGAGCCAGACAAGGCGAAAGCGAGCGAAGACGCGGAGTTTACTATTGTAAATGAGCAGTCTGAGCTCGCTTTCAACGCAGTATGGCCGACGCGCAGCAGCTACCTATGGAAACTCATAGGCGCTTGGCGGACAGGATTACGATCGGCTCGCGCGGCACATCCTGGTACATGCCGCGGTTGCCGGTCTGCACCTTGGCGATCTGCTCGACCACGCCCATGCCGCGCACCACCTTGCCGAACACGGCATAGCCGAAGTCCCGTGCGCCATGGTTGAGGAAACCGTTGTCGCTCAGGTTGATGAAGAACTGGCTGGTGGCCGAGTTGACGTCGCTGGTGCGCGCCATGGCCAGGGTGCCGGGCTCATTGAGCAGGCCGTTGTCGGCCTCGTTCTTGATCGGCGCCTGGGTGTCTTTCTGCTGCATGTTCTCGGTGAAGCCGCCGGTCTGCACCATGAAGCCGGGGATTACCCGGTGGAAGATGGTGCCGTTGTAGAACCCGCTGTCGACGTAGCCGAGGAAGTTCTTCACCGAGACCGGCGCCTTGGCGGCGTCCAGTTCCACTTCGATTTCGCCGAGCGTGGTGGACAGCAGCACGTGCGGTCTGGCCGGATCGGCGGCGAGCACGGAGCTGGCGAGAAGCAGGGTCGAGGCAGCGAGCAGCAGGCGTTTGAACAGGGTCATTGGCATTTCCTTGCGGGTTGCGAGAGGTCGACCTGCTCGAGGAAGTCGAGCAGGGTGCGGTTGAATTGTTCGGGCTGGTCCAGCGGCGTGGCGTGGCGCGAGTCCTCGATCACCACCAGGCGCGCGCTCGGCAGGCGGTCGACGTAGGCCTGTTTCAGCGATACCGGGGTGTAGTCGTTGTCGGCGCTGATCACCAGCGTCGGACAGGTTATTTGCCCCAGCCGCTCCTGCACACCCCAGCCGATGATGGCGTGCAGGCTGGAGAGGTAGGCGCGCTTGTCGTTCTGCGGCCAGCGCTGCTCGATCTTGCGCCGCAGCTCGGCCTGCTCCGGTTTCGGGAAGAGCATCTTGCCGAGCGCCTTGCCGACCGTGTTGAGGCCCATCACCCGGGCGAGGAACAGCCGCCGCGCCATTTCCAGGTATTCGCGGACGGTGCGTAGTTTCACCTCCGGCGCGCTGTTGACGATGGTCAGGCTGCGCAGCAGGTCGGGGCGGCGGGTAGCCAGTTCGAAGCCGATCATGCCGCCCATGCTGATGCCCACCAGATGCAGCGGGGCGAGGGCGAGATGCTCGATCAGGGCGATCACGTCGGCGGAGAAACCGGCGATGCTGTAGCGCTCGTCCGGCTTGTCGGACTGGCCATGACCGCGCACGTCGACGGCGATCACCCGGTGGTGCTTTTCCAGTTCGGGGATCTGGTATTCCCAGTCGCGGGTGCTGGAGCCCAGCCCGTGAACCAGCAATACCGGCGTCCCGTCGCCGCTTTCCACATAGTGCAGGCGCTGGCCTGCGTGATTGAACCAGGGCATTGGCTATCTCCTTCAGGCGAGATCCGGCGCGGCGAAATGCGCGTCCAGGGGGACTTCGGCAAAGGTCTTGATCAGCTCGACGAGGATCTGCGTGGCCGGGCCGAGGGGTTTTTCCTTGTTCGGGTACAGGTAGAAACGGCTCTGCCGGTTGCCGCCCTGGTTCAGTGGCAGCGGCTTGAGCAGGCCGTCCTTCAGCTCGCGCTCGATCATGTGGCGCGGCAGCCAGGCGAAGCCGAGGCCGTTGCCGACGAAGGTCGCCGCGGTCGCCAGGCTGCCCACCGTCCAGCGCTGCTCGGCGCCGAGCCAGCCGACGTCGCGCGGCTGCAGGCGGCCGGAGTCGCGGATCACCACCTGCATGTGGGCTTCCAGGTCCTGGTGGGTGACTTCCCGTTGCAGGCGGTGCAGCGGGTGGTCGGGGTGGGCGACGGCGACGAACTCCACCAGGCTGAGATCGGCGCCGAGGTGGCCGGGGATGTTCAGGCTGCTGATGGCGAGGTCGGCGGCGCCCTGGATCAGCGCTTCCTCCACGCCGGACAGCACCTCCTCGCGCAGCAGTACCCGGCAGCCGCGGCTCTGCGGCATGAAGGCGGACAGCGCGCGCACCAGGCGCTGGGTCGGGTAGGCGGCGTCCACCACCAGGCGCACTTCCGGTTCCCAGCCCTGTTCCATGTGGTGGGCCAGTTCTTCCAACTGGCTGGCCGATTTCACCAGTTGCCGCGAGCGGCGCAGCAGCACCTCGCCGGCCTCGGTCAGCACCGCCTTGCGCCCGTCGATGCGCAGCAGGGGCACGCCGAGCTGTTCCTGCATGCGCGCCACGGTGTAGCTGATCGACGATTGCGAGCGGTGCAGCGCCTCCGCCGCCTGGGCGAAGCCGCCGTGATCGACCACGGCCTGCAGTGTGCGCCATTGATCCAGGGTTACGCGGGGCGCTTTCATCCTCGCTTCCTCTTGCCTTAATCTGGATGGCCCAATCTGGAGACCATCATGAAAAGAATCTGCTGTGTCCTGCTTGCCGCACTGCCGCTGACCGCCATGGCCTTCTATCCCATTGAGGTGGAGAAGCAGCTCAACGGCGCCGAGGTGTCCTACGACACCCAGGATGCCGGTGGCAACGTGGCCGCGCTGCTGCTGCGCAACAATGGCGAGCGTTCCGCCTCGTGCAAGGCCGTGTTCGCCAACGGCCCGGAAAACCCCCGGACCCGCAAGGTCGTGCTGGAACCCGGCAAGAGCGCTAACCTCACTTCCAGCTTCAAGCAGCAGATCATCAAGCTGCGCATCAAGCTGACCTGCGAGCCGGTGTGAGCCGTCGCGGGGCATGTTTCCCAGACTAGGAGCCGCTTGCGGATAAATCAACTTAATCGATTGTTGAGAGCGATTTTTTGCGCTTTTTTATCGATTAGCCATTCCCTAGTCTTCACTCCATCGCAGCTAACGACCGATGGAGGTCGAATCCATGTCCCGCGTCCTGGTTATCGAAAGCAGTGCCCGCAAGGAAGGTTCCGTTTCCCGCCAACTGACCCGTGATTTCATCGCCCAGTGGCAGGCCGCTCACCCGGCCGACGAGATCACCGTCCGCGACCTGGCCGTCGAGCAGGTGCCGCATCTGGACGCCGATCTGCTGGGCGGCTGGATGAAGCCGGCCGACCAGCACAGCGACAGCGAGGCGGCCGCGCTGCAGCGTTCCAACCTGCTGACCGAGGAACTGCTGGCGGCGGACGTGCTGGTCCTGGCGGCGCCGATGTACAACTTCGGCATCCCCAGCACCCTGAAATCCTGGCTGGACCACGTGCTGCGCGCCGGCGTCACCTTCAAGTACACCGAGAACGGCCCGCAGGGCCTGCTCAGCGGCAAGCGCGCCTTCGTCCTGACCAGCCGCGGCGGCATCTACGCCGGCGGCCCGCTGGACCACCAAGAGCCCTATCTGCGCCAGGCGATGGCCTTCATCGGCATCCATGACGTCACCTTCATCCACGCCGAAGGCCTGAACATGGGCGCCGAGTACGCCGAGAAGGGCATGAGCAAGGCCCGCGCGCAGCTCGCCGCCGTAGCCTGATCGAAACTTCCGCCTCTCCTTGCGCGCCCCCTGCTCCTTGGCGCAACCGCGGCCGACCTCTGCAACATCGGAGGTCGGCCGTTTTTTATTTGGTAGGTTGGCGCTGAGCTTGCGAAGCCCAACGCCGGGTGGGTACGGAATGTTGGGCTTCGCTGCGCTCAGCGCCAACCTACGGTCCTACGTTTCCGCATACCGCTCTGCAAAATATTGGCGGAGGAATTCCACCGCGACGCGCACCTTCGCCGAGCTGGACAATGGCGCCGCATGCACCGCCCAGATATCCGCCGGTTGCCGGTACTCCGGCAGCAGGTGCACCAGCGCGCCGCTGGCCAGGCTGTCGCGTACGTCCCATAGCGAGCGCAGCAGCACGCCGCGTCCGTCCAGGCACCACTGGTGCACCACCTCGCCGTGGTTGGCGGAGAGCGGTCCAGTGACCTTCACGCTTTCCTCGCCGGCCGGGCCTTGCAGGCGCCAGATGCCGAAGGGGTGGTCGCGTTCCTTGATGACCAGGCAATCGTGCTGCGCCAGCTCCGCCAGGGCGCGCGGCGTGCCGCGACGTTCCAGATAGGCGGGGGAGGCGCAGAGCACCCGGCTGTTCTTCGCCAGCGGCTTGGCGATCAGGTTCGGTGCGATCTCGTTGCCGATGCGTATATCCAGGTCGAAGCCTTCGTCGATCAGGTCGACCAGGCGGTCGTAGACGTCCAGGCGGATATCCAGTTGTGGGTAGCGCGCCGACAGCTCCGACAGCGCCGGGGCGACGAAGCGCCGGCCGAGGCCGAAGCTGCTGACGATGCGCAGCTGGCCGCTTGGCTCGCGGTGCAGGGCGGAAACCTCGTCGCCCATGCGCTGCACCGCGTCGAAGATGCGCAGCGCCCACTGGTAGACCCGCTCGCCATCCTCGCTGACCGACACGCGCCGGGTGGTGCGGTGCAGCAGGCGCACGCCCATGTCCTGTTCGAGCAGGCGGATGCGCTTGCTGATGAACGCGGTGGACATCCCCAGCTCGCTGGCGGCGGCGGCGAAGCTGGAGCGCTTGGCGACTTGCACGAAGACGTTGAGGTCTTCCAGGTTCGGCAGATTGTTCACAGAGCGTGCACCAAGAATCAATGGATCGAGTGATTATGTCTTCCTGAAACGCTTATAGCATGGCTTTCACTCGTTTCACTTCCCTCAAGAGTGTGCCCGGCATGAGCAAGACATTCAGGATCGCCGCGATTCCCGGCGACGGTATCGGCAACGAAGTCCTTCCCGAAGGCGTCCGTGTGGTTCAGGCCGCGGCGCAGAAGCATGGGCTGAATCTGGAAATCGAACACTTCGAGTGGGCCAGCTGCGACTACTACCTGCAGCACGGCAAGATGATGCCCGACGACTGGTTCGAGCAGCTGCAGCGCTTCGACGCCCTGTACTTCGGCGCGGTCGGCTGGCCGGACAAGGTGCCGGACCATATCTCCCTGTGGGGCTCGCTGCTGAAGTTCCGCCGCGAGTTCGACCAGTACGTGAACATCCGTCCGGTGCGCCTGTTCCCCGGCGTTCCGTGCCCGCTGGCCGGCAAGCAGCCGGGCGACATCGACTTCGTGGTGATCCGCGAGAACACCGAGGGCGAATACTCCTCGCTCGGCGGCCGCATGTTCGAAGGCACCGAGAACGAATTCGTCCTGCAGGAATCGGTGTTCACCCGCCGTGGCGTCGACCGCATCCTCAAGTACGCCTTCGATCTGGCGCAGACCCGCGAGCGCAAGCGCCTGACCTCGGCCACCAAGTCCAACGGCATGGCGGTCAGCATGCCCTACTGGGACGAGCGCACCGAGGCGATGGCTGCCGGTTATCCGGAGATCACCTGGGACAAGCAGCACATCGATATCCTCTGCGCCCGCTTCGTGCTGCAGCCGGAGCGTTTCGACGTGGTGGTGGCCTCCAACCTGTTCGGCGACATCCTCTCCGACCTCGGCCCGGCCTGCGCCGGCACCATCGGTATCGCGCCGTCGGCCAACCTCAACCCCGAGCGCAAGTTCCCCTCGCTGTTCGAGCCGGTTCACGGTTCCGCGCCGGACATCTACGGCAAGAACATCGCCAACCCGATCGCCATGATCTGGTCCGGCGCGCTGATGCTGGACTTCCTCGGCAACGGCGAAGGCGCCTGCCGCGCTGCGCATGACGACATCCTCCGCGCCATCGAGCAGGTGATCGCCGAAGGCCGCGTGACCCGCGACATGGGCGGCGAGCAGTCGACCCGGCAGGTCGGCGAGGCGATCGCCGGGCTCGTTCAGGGCTGAAACCCGGCGCTGCCGCACCTCGGCAGGTGACGACCGATCGTCACCTGCTACCAAGGGAGGGGGTGCGGCAATCTTGCACACAGGAGGCTTTGCGTGCACACTGTTAACCAATGGATTTTAGTAAACCAAAGGTTAACAGGAGCAATAGACAAGGACAACCCAAACGAATAACGGCTTCCCCGGAGCGCCTTGCCTGATCTCCGCCGGAAGTATCCCAACGATCTCCGGAGACGAAAAATGTCCCACAAGAATAAAAAGATCGACGTGTTCCTGATAACCGTGAGCCTGATCGCCGTGCTGCTCACCGTCGTCGGCCTTGCAGCATTCCCCGCGGAAGCGGAACGGGCGGCCAACCAGCTGTTCGAACTGTCCACCCGCGCCTTCGGCACCTCCGTCCAGTTGCTCGTATTCGGCAGTTCGCTGGTCGTTCTCTACCTGGCGTTCAGCAAGTACGGCAACATCCGCCTCGGCAGCGGCAAGCCTGAATACTCCACCGCGACCTGGGTGTTCATGTTCATCTGCGCCGGCATGGGCTCCTCGACCCTCTACTGGGGCGTCATGGAGTGGGCCTACTACTACCAGACTCCGGGCCTGAACATCGCCGCCGGCACCCGCGAAGCTCTGGAGCACAGCGTCAGCTACTCGTTCTTCCACTGGGGCATCAGCGCCTGGTCGATCTACGCGCTCGCTTCGCTGGCGATGGCCTACCACTTCCACGTGCGCAAGAAGAGCGGCCTGAACCTCGCCTCGATCATGGAAGCCGTCACCGGTTTCAAGGCCACCGGCCCGTTCGGCCGCACGGTCGACCTGATCTTCCTGCTGACCATGATGGGCGCGCTGACCGTCTCCCTGGCGCTCACCGCATCGACCCTGACCCGCGGTCTGAACGGCCTGCTCGGCACTCCGGACACCTTCGCCGTGCAGCTCGGTGTGATCGGCGCCGTCGCCATCCTGTTCTCGCTCAGCTCCTACATCGGCATCGATGGCGGTCTGCAAAAGCTGAGCAAAGTCGTCTGCTACGGTGCCCTGGTGTTCGCTGCTGTGGTCCTGCTGGTCGGTCCGACCCAGTTCACCATCAACAACACCGCCAACGCCGTCGGCCTGATGCTGCAGAACTACGTGCACATGAGCCTGTTCACCGATCCGGCCGGCGACGGTGCCTTCACCCGCAACTGGACGGTGTTCTACTGGCTGTGGTGGGTGTCCTACGCGCCTGGCGTGGCCATGTTCGTGACCCGCGTTTCCCGTGGCCGCAAGATCAAGGAAGTGGTGTTCGCCCTGCTGATGGGCGGTAGCTTCGGCTGCTGGTTCTTCTTCGGCGCGCTGGAAAGCTACAGCATGCACCAGTTCATCAACGGCGCCATCGACGTGCCGAAGATCCTCGCCGAGCAGGGTGGCGAAACCGCGGTTGAAATGGTGTTGACCTCGCTGCCGATGGGCAAGGTGTTCCTCGCCGTGTACCTGTTCATCATGGCGGTGTTCTGCGCCTCGCACATGGATGCCGCGGCCTACGCGGTGGCTGCCACCAGCACCCGCAACCTGCAGGAAGGCGACGACCCGACGCCGACTCACCGTCTGTTCTGGTGCGTGACCCTGACCCTGGTGCCGCTGGCCATGCTGTTCGCCAAGGCCTCGCTGTCGACCATGAAGACTGCCGTGGTGCTGACTGCGATCCCGTTCATGGCGATCCTGCTGGTGAAGATCTACGGCTTCTTCAAGTGGATGATGCAGGACTACGCCCATGTGCCGGCCCACATCATCGAGGAAGAGTCCGTGCGGCTCGCCAACGAGGAGGAAGTGCAGCACGTCGCTGTCTCCGCCGAACCGGCCCGCAGCACCGCCGCAGTAGCCGCCCAGTAATTCCAGAGAGTCCCGCCCCGAGCTGTTGGGGGCGGGACCCGACCGGGCAAATTTTTTTGCCCTGCTTGTTAACCAATAGATACCTGTTAACTGATGAGTGATTAGGGCGCCGCAAGGTGCCTCAGCCAGGAGAAACAACAATGAACGAATTCACCCGCCTGCCTGCCGATTTCTGCGCCAACCCCGAAGAGGCCTTCACCATCCCGGCGAAGTTCTATACCAGCCCGGCCGTGTACGAGCACGAGAAGGAAGAAATCTTCGCCAAGAGCTGGATCTGCGTGGCCCACCGCAGCGAAGTGGCCGAGAACAACGCCTACATCACCCGCGAAGTGATCGGCGAAAGCATCATCGTCGTACGTGGCCGCGACAGCGTGCTGCGCGCCTTCTACAACGTCTGCCCGCACCGCGGCCACCAACTGCTGGAAGGCAGCGGCAAGGCCAAGAACGTGATCGCCTGCCCGTACCACGCCTGGACCTTCAAGCTCGACGGCGAACTGACCCACGTGCGCAACTGCGACTCCGTGCAGGGCTTCGACAAGGGCGAGTACGGCCTGGTACCGCTGCGCGTCGAGGAATACGCCGGCTTCATCTTCATCAACATGGACATGGACGCGGGCACCGTCGAAGACCAGCTGCCGGGCCTGCAAGCCCGCATGCGCGAGGCCTGCGCGGTGATCGACGACCTGCAACTGGCGGCGCGTTTCGTCACCGAGACCCCGGCCAACTGGAAGTCCATCGTCGACAACTACATGGAGTGCTACCACTGCGGCCCGGCTCACCCGAGCTTCGCCGACTCCGTGGACGTCGGCCAGTACACCCACACCCTGCACGGCAACTGGACCCTGCAGTACGGCATCGCCAAGTCCTCCGAGCAGTCCTTCAAGGTCGATGAATCGGTGACCGATCCGTCCTTCTGCGGCTTCTGGGCCTGGCCGTGCACCATGTTCAACGTGCCGCCGGGCGCCAACTTCATGACCGTGATCTACGAGTTCCCGGTCGATGCGGAAACCACCCTGCAGCACTACGACATCTACTTCCTCAACAAGGACATCACCGAGGAACAGCAGACCCTGATCGACTGGTACCGCGACGTGTTCCGTCCGGAAGACCTGCGTCTGGTCGAGAGCGTGCAGAAGGGCCTGAAGTCCCGTGGCTACCGCGGCCAGGGCCGGATCATGGTGGACAAGGAGCGCAGCGGCATCAGCGAGCACGGCATCGCTCACTTCCACAACCTGATCGCCGTCGCCCACCTGGACGACTGAGTGACCAGCGCCGCCGGCCTTTTCGGGCCGGCGGCCCATAAGAAGAAAGGTGCCTTGCTCATGAAACTCACAGACAACAACCTCTTCCGCCAGCAGGCCTATATCGCCGGCCACTGGTGCGACGCCGACGATGGACGCACCGTCCCGGTGACCAACCCGGCCAACGGCGAACTGCTCGGCAGCGTGCCGCTGATGGGCGGCGCGGAAACCATTCGCGCCATCGAAGCCGCCGACGCCGCGCTGGAAGGCTGGCGCGCGAAGACCGCCAAGGAACGCGCGCAGATCCTGCGCCGCTGGTACGAACTCCTGCTGGAAAACGAAAACGACCTCGCCCAGCTGATGACCCTGGAGCAGGGCAAGCCGCTGCACGAAGCGCTGGGCGAAATCCGCTACGCCGCCTCCTTCGTCGAATGGTTCGCCGAGGAAGGCAAGCGCATCTACGGCGACGTGATTCCCAGCCCGGCGGCGGACAAGCGCCTGCTGGTGATCAAGCAGGGCATCGGCGTCTGCGCGGCGATCACCCCATGGAACTTCCCCGCCGCGATGATCACCCGCAAGGCCGGCCCGGCACTGGCCGCCGGTTGCAGCATGGTGATCAAGCCGGCCAACGAGACGCCGTTCTCCGCCCTGGCGCTGGTCGAGCTGGCCCATCGCGCCGGCGTTCCGGCCGGCGTGCTCAGCGTGGTCACCGGCGACGCCCAGGCCATCGGCGCGCAACTCACCGGCCATCCGCTGGTGCGCAAGCTGACCTTCACCGGCTCGACGCCAGTCGGTCGTCTGCTGATGGGGCAGTGCGCCGAGACCATCAAGAAGGTCTCGCTGGAGCTGGGCGGCAACGCGCCGTTCATCGTCTTCGACGACGCCGACATCGAGGCCGCCGTCGAGGGCGCGCTGATCGCCAAGTACCGCAACGCCGGCCAGACCTGCGTGTGCGTCAACCGCTTCTACGTCCACGACAAGGTGTACGACCAGTTCAGCCAGCGCTTCGCTGAGCGCGTGCGCGAACTGACCGTCGGCCATGGCAACCAGGAAGGCACGCAGATCGGTCCGCTGATCAGCGAGAAGGCTGTCGGCAAGGTCCGCAGCCTGATCGACGACGCCGTCGCCAAGGGCGCCGAAGTGGCGCTCGGCGGCAACGGCCACGCGCTGGGCGGCAACTTCTTCGAGCCGACCATCCTCACCGGCATCCGTCCGGGCATGGAGCTGCTGCAGGAAGAAATCTTCGGCCCGGTGGCGGCGCTGGTGCGCTTCTCCTCCGATGACGAAGTGGTGCGCCTGGCCAACGACACGCTGTACGGCCTGGCCGCGTACTTCTACAGCCGCGACATCGGCCGCGTGTTCAAGGTCGCCGAGAAGCTGGAGTACGGCATGGTCGGCGTGAACACCGGCCTGATCTCCAACGAGGTCGCGCCGTTCGGCGGGGTCAAGCAGTCCGGCCTCGGCCGCGAAGGCTCGAAGTACGGCATCGAGGACTACCTGGAAATGAAATACCTGTGCCTGGCCGTCTGAGCCGGCGCGGGTCTTTTCTGCGGGCGGCACAGGCTGCCGCCCATTGCTGCAAGTGAGGTGAATGATGGCTAACAAATACGAAATGTTCACCGTGCGGGTGACCGCAGTGGAACAGGTTACTCCCCTGATCAAGCGCTTCACCCTGGCGCGCGACGATGGGCAGGCGCTGCCGGAATTCACCGGCGGCAGCCATGTGATCGTGCAGATGCAGGGCTCCGACGGGCAGCAGTTCAGCAACGCCTACTCGCTGATGAGCGATCCGGCGGACACCCGTACCTACCAGATCGGCGTGCGCCTGGAAGAGCAGTCCAAGGGCGGCTCGGCCTTCATGCACCAGCAGGTGGAAGCCGGCACCGAGCTGACCATTTCCACCCCGAACAACATGTTCGCCATCGACCCGGCTGCCGGCCGCCACGTGCTGATCGCCGGCGGCATCGGCATCACCCCGTTCATGTCGCAGATGCCCGAGCTGCGCGCCAGCGGCGCCGACTACGAACTGCACTACGCCTTCCGTGCCCCGGAACACGGCGCGTTCCAGGGCGAGCTGGCGGATGGTCCGCATGGCCATCGGGTGAATTTCTATATCGACAGCCTCGGCCGCAAGCTCGACCTGGCAGCGCTGTATGCCGGTCTGGATGAGGGCGCGCATGTCTACGTCTGCGGTCCCAAGCCGCTGATCGACGCGGTGATCGAGGGCGCGAAGAAGGCCGGCATCGCCGACAGCCGCGTGCACTGGGAACAGTTCGCCGCCACCCCGGTGACCGGCAGCGCCTTCACCGTGGTGCTGGCGCGTTCCGGCAAGGAACTGCAGGTCGAGGAGGGCATGACCATCCTCCAGGCCATCGAGAACGTGAAGGCCGCCAAGGTGGAATGCCTGTGCCGCGAAGGCGTCTGCGGCACCTGCGAGACGCGCATTCTCGAAGGCGAAGTGGATCACTTCGACCAGTACCTCAGCGATGAAGAGAAGGCTGCGCAGGAAACCATGATGCTCTGCGTATCGCGTGCGCGGACGGCGCGGTTGGTGCTGGATCTGTAAATTGGGTAGGGCGGGTGCAACCCGCCAACTCCCTTACCCTGCTGGCGGGTTGCACCCGCCCTACATCGCTGTAATTCGAAAACGCCCTCACCCTAACCCTCTCCCGGAGGGAGAGGGGACTCCATCGGCGTGAAGCGAAGCACCGTGCCTGATCTCATGTACCGTACAACCCCCTCTCCCTCCGGGAGAGGGCAGGGGTGAGGGCAGCAAGCAACTCCAACCTTCCCCTGTCGTGCATCGGTTTCCTGTAATCCACAAGTTAACCGCCATGTATACTCCCTGATCAGCACTCTAGGGACCGGACCATGTCATGACGGAAAACACCTTCGCCTTCCGCCTCAAGGAACTGCTCGAACACCACAAGCTGACCCTGCAGGCCGTCGGCACCGCGCTGGGCATCTCGCGTACCGCGGTGCACAAGTGGACCCGTGGCGGCGAGATCGACTACGACAACCTGCGCAAGCTGGCCGATTTCCTCAAGGTCAACTGGATCTGGCTGCGCTACGGCGAAGAAGCCCTGCGCGCCGTGCAGGATGCCGAGGTGGTCGAGCTGCCGATGACCGACGTGCGCCGTCGCTACACCGCCGAAATCATGGAAAGCGAAGCGCGCATGAAGCTGGCCCAGGAAAACGCGCGCATCGTCACCTGGGAATGGAACCTGATCACCGACGAAGTCACCTACTCGCCGAACGTCGAGGAGGTCTACGGCTGGCCGGTGAACCGCAACGAAGACTTCTGGCCGCACCTGCCGCCGGAAGACGTCGAGGCGATGAAGGTGATGTACGAGAACACCATCGCTACCGGCAGCAGCAGCGAATACGACTTCCGCATCCTCCGTCCCGATGGCGAGATGCGCTGGATTTCTTCCCGCGCGAGCATCGTCAAGGACAGCGCCGGGCGCTCGGTGAAGATGGTCGGCATCAGCATGGACAACACCGCGCGGATGATCGCCGAAGAGGAACTGCGCCACAGCGAGGAACGCTTCCGCGCGATCTTCGAACTGGCCTTCGGCGCCATGGCCTACATCGGCCTGGACGGCACCTGGCTGCGGGTCAATGACAGTCTTTGCGAGCTGCTCGGCTACAGCGCGGAAGAACTCTACGGCATGACCTTCCTCAACCTCACCCACCCCGACGATATCGACGAGAACATGCAGTACCTGATGCGCCTCCTAGCCGGCGAGATCGACCGCTATGTGGTGGAGAAGCGCTTCCGCCGCAAGGACGGCAGCCACGTCTGGGTCCACGCCAAGACCACCCTGCAGCGCCGCCAGGACGGTCGCCCGGATCATCTGATCAGCGTGTTCGAGGACATCAGCGCCAGCCGCGCCGAACGCGAGCGCCTGCAGGCCCGCATCGCCGAACTGGAAGCCCGCCTCGCCGCGAATGTGTCGTAGGTTGGGCTGAGGTACGAAGCCCAACAACGGCATCCGGCCCGACAGATGTTGGGCTTTCGCTGCGCTCAGCGCCAACCTGCTTCAATACGTCGCCGGCAGTTTCTTCACGTCGCCGGTCGGATGCGCCTTGCGAAGATACCTGTCGAGGCGAGCCCGTTCCGCCGAGCCCATCAGCATGCCGATCTTGCTGCGCCGCCAGAGGATATCGTCCACCTCGCGCGCCCACTCCTGTTCGCACAGGTAATCCACCTCACGGGCATACAACCCGCCGCCCAGGTATTCGCCAAGATCGTCCCGGCCCTGCACGTTTTCCAGCAGCCGCCAGGTGCGGGTGCCGTAGCTGCGTGCCCAGCGCCGGGCGATGGAGGTATCGAGCCAGCCGAAGCGTTCGATGAGTTGCCCGGCCAGCGTGCCGGTATCGCTCATCTGCTCGCCGCCGGGCAATGGGGCGGTGGCGGTCCAGGCCGGTCCCATGTTGCCGGCGAAGTGCGGGGCGAGTTGCGCCAGCGCGGCTTCGGCGAGCTTGCGGTAGGTGGTCAGCTTGCCGCCGAACACCGACAGCAGCGGAGCCTCGCCGGGCGCGTGCTGCAGGGTCAGGGTGTAGTCGCGGGTGATCGCCGACGGATCGTCCGATTCGTCGTCGCACAGCGGGCGCACGCCGGAGTAGCTGTACAGGATGTCGTCCGGCCCCAACTGGTGCTTGAAGTGGGCATTGACCACATTGAGCAGGTAGTCGGTTTCTTCCGGGCTGATCTGCACGTGGTCCGGATCGCCCTGGTACTCGCGGTCGGTGGTGCCGATCAGGGTGAAGCGGTCGAGATAGGGCAGGGTGAACACCACGCGGCGGTCCTCGTTCTGCAGCACATAGGCGTGCTCGCCGTCGTACAGGCGCGGGACGATCAGGTGGCTGCCCTGGATCAGGCGGATGCGGCGCGGCGAACGCAGCCGGAGCTCTTCGCGGATGAAGCTCGCCACCCAAGGACCGGCGGCGTTCACCAGCGCGCGGGCGCGGATCGAGTAGAGGCTGCCGTCGCTGCGCTCCAGATGCAGGTGCCAGAGCCCCTTGCTTTGCCGTGCGCTGACGCAGCGGGTGCGGGTGTGGATATGCGCGCCGTGCTCGCGGGCGCTGATGGCGTTGAGCACCACCAGGCGGGCGTCGTCCACCGCGCAGTCGGAGTATTCGAACCCGCGGCGGATTTCCGTCTTGAGCGGGCTACCGGCGCCGAAACGCAGGCTGCGCGTGGCCGGCAGCTTTTCCCGCTTGCCCAGATGGTCGTAGAGGAACAGCCCGGCGCGGATCAGCCAGGCCGGACGCAGATGCGGACGGTGCGGCAGGACGAAGCGCAGCGGACGGACGATATGCGGTGCCTTGCGCAGCAGCACTTCACGCTCGGCGAGGGATTCGCGCACCAGGCGGAATTCGCGGTGTTCCAGATAGCGCAGGCCGCCGTGGATCAGCTTGCTGCTGGCGGAAGAGGTATGTCCGGCGAGGTCGTCCTTTTCGCAAAGGAACACCGACAACCCGCGCCCTGCGGCATCCGCCGCAATGCCGACGCCATTGATGCCACCGCCGATCACGGCGATGTCGTAGACCTCGGCGAGGGGGCTGGAATGCTTGCTGGCGCCCATTCGAATGACCCCCTCTGAACGAAAGTGAACGGCACGATGTTCGGTTCCGAAAATATAGTTCAGCGGGCAGGACGGGACGAGCCATTGACGCCCCGGCGGACTGCTGTTCGTCCGAAACCGCGTTGCCATTCGTTGGGCATGCTTGCGACGTAGGTTGGCGCTGAGCGAAGCGAAGCCCAACGATGCCAGGTTCGACAGATGTTGGGCTTCGCAAGCTCAGCGCCAACCTACGAGACGATTTCCAGATGCACCTTGTGCCTGGCCATCAGCCGCGCCAGGGCGGTCGGTGGTGCGCTGTCGGTGATGACGCGGTTGACCAGCGAGATCGGTCCCAGGCGGACCATGGCGTTGCGTCCGAACTTGCTGGAGTCGGCGGCGAGGAAGACCTGCCGGGCGTTGGCGATGATCGCCTGGGACACGCGCACTTCCTGGTAGTCGTAGTCGAGCAGGCTGCCTTCCTCGTCGATGCCGCTGATGCCGACCAGGGCGAAGTCGACGCGGAACTGCTGGATGAAGTCCACCGCCGGCTGGCCGACCACGCCGCCGTCGCTGCGCACGGTGCCGCCGGCCACCAGCACTTCGAAGTCGTCCTTGCCGGCGAGAATGGCCGCCACGTGCAGGTTGTTGGTGATGACCTTCAGGTGCTTGTGGTTGAGCAGGGCGCGGGCGATGGCTTCGGTGGTGGTGCCGATGTTGATGAACAGCGAGGCGTTGTCCGGGATGTGGCTGGCGACGGCTTCGGCGATGCGCTGCTTCTCCTCGCGCATCTGGTCGGCACGGGTGGAGTAGGCGGTGTTCTCGATGCTCGAATCGTAGGCCGCGCCGCCGTGGTAGCGGCGCAGCAGTCCCTGCTCGGCGAGCTGGTTGATGTCGCGGCGGATGGTCTGCGGAGTGACGGCGTACTGCTGGGCCATCTCCTCGATGCTCAGGTAGCCGCGTTCGCGGACCAGGTCGAGGATGTTCTGCTGTCGCGGGGGCAGGTTCATCGGTTGTTCTCGCTGCCGGGGAAGTTGGGCTGTTCCAGCAGCGGCTCCAGCAGCGCGCACATGCTGCGCCAGTGGCTGCCTTCCCAGTACAGCCGCTGGCAGGCATCGCAGGTGAGGAAGCGCTGGTAGCAGGTGCGGACCTGCGGCGGAAGCTGGTCGACGATCTCCTCTTTGTCGACATCGCGCAGCGGCAGGTTGCAGTGCAGGCACAGGCTGAACGGTTGCGCGCTGCGGGCGAGGTCCAGCCGCTCGAACATTTCGCGCAACTGCTGCACCGGTTTCAGTGCGTGCACGTAGCAGCCGTGGGTGATGATCTTGCGCTTGAGCAGTTCGCGGTCGCGGCTGAGGACGATGCGGCCCTGCGCCTCGGCGATGGCGGCAATCTGGTCGTCCTCGAAATGGTTGTCGTAGAGCGTGTCGAAGCCGCACATGCGCAGCAGCCGGGCCAGCCCGCCGAGATGAGCGTCGGCGACGAAGCGCAGGCTGCGCAGCGGCTTGTCGCGGATGCGCAGCAGCGGCGTGATGTCCAGCGCCTCGAACTTGGGGTAGATGGCGACGCGGTCGCCATCGCATAGCAGATGGCCGAGCCCGACCGACTCGCCCTGGACCAGTACCAGTTCCACTTCGGTATGCGGCACGCCGAGCGCCTCGATCATGTGCTTGACCGTCGCCGCCCGCGCGCAGCGGCAGGTGAACGCCTGGCGCCGGCGCTCGACCGGGAGGAAGTCGTTGAGCTCCTCGTAGAAGCGGAAGGTGGCGTGGACCATGATCGGACTACCTCCGACGAATGCCTCCGTAGGGCGGGTGCAACCCGCCATGGCGCCTCCGGATTGCCGGGTTGCACCCGCCCTACGCATGTATCAATCATCCTCCGCCCAGCCACGGGTGCGTTCGACCGCCTTCTGCCAGCCGGCATACAGCCGCGTACGCCTGGCCTCGTCGCATTGCGGCTCGAACACCCGTTCGATCACCGCCTTGTTCTTCAGCTCATCCAGGCTGCTCCAGAAACCACAGGCCAGCCCGGCCAGCAGCGCCGCGCCGAGGGCGGTGGTCTCGCGCATCTGCGGGCGCTCCACGGCGGTGCCGAGGATGTCGGCCTGGAACTGCATGAGGAAGTTGTTGGCCACCGCGCCGCCGTCCACCCGCAGGGCGCGCAGCGGTTCGCCGGCGTCCTGCTGCATGGCGTCGAGCACGTCGCGGGTCTGGTAGGCGATGGATTCCAGGGTGGCGCGGATCAGGTGGGCGGTCTTCACCCCGCGGGTCAGGCCGAACAGCGCGCCGCGCGCGTACGGGTCCCAGTAGGGCGCGCCGAGGCCGGTGAAGGCCGGCACCATGTACACGCCATTGCTGTCCGCGACCTTGCTGGCGAAGTATTCGGAGTCGTGGGCATCGTTGATCACCTTCAGCTCATCGCGCAGCCACTGGATCGACGAACCGGCGTTGAACACCGCGCCTTCCAGCGCATAGCCGACCTCGCCGCGCGGCCCGCAGGCGAGGGTGGTGAGCAGGCCGTGGCTGGACTTCACCGCCTTGCTGCCGGTGTGCATCAGCAGGAAGCAGCCGGTGCCGTAGGTGTTCTTCGCCTGGCCCGGTTCCACGCACATCTGCCCGAACAGCGCGGCCTGCTGGTCGCCGGCGATGCCGCCGATAGGCACCTGCAGGCCGCCGAGGCTGGCCTGGCCGTAGATCTCGGACGACGGGCGCACCTGCGGCAGCATCGCGCGGGGGATGTCGAGGGCGGCGAGCAGGCGCTCGTCCCAGTCGAGCGTGTGGATGTTGAACAGCAGCGTGCGCGAGGCATTGGTGTAGTCGGTGACGTGTACCTTGCCGTCGGTGAGCTTCCAGATCAGCCAGCTGTCGATGGTGCCGAACAGCAGCTCGCCGCGCCGGGCGCGTTCGCGGCTGCCTTCGACATGGTCGAGAATCCATTTCAGCTTGGTGCCGGAGAAGTACGGGTCGGTCACCAGCCCGGTGCTGTCGCGGATGTAGTCTTCCAGGCCGTCGCGCTTGAGCTGCTCGCAGATGTCCACGCTGCGCCGGCATTGCCAGACGATGGCGTTGTGGATCGGCTTGCCGGTGTGCCTGTCCCACACCACGGTGGTCTCGCGCTGGTTGGTGATGCCGATCGCCGCCACCTCGTCGAAGCCGATGCTGGCCTGGGCCAGGGCTTCCACCAGGGTGGCGCTCTGGGTGGCCCAGATTTCCATGGGATCGTGCTCGACCCAGCCGGCCTGCGGGTAGATCTGGGCGAATTCGCGCTGGGCCATGCTGGCGACGTTGGCGTCGCGGTCGAAGACGATGGCGCGGGAGCTGGTGGTGCCCTGGTCGAGGGCGACGACGTATTTCTTCTCGTGATTGGCGGTCATGGTCGCGGCCTTGCTGTACGTATCAACGAGGGTAGCAACTGGGCACCTGAATGCGATGCAACCTGTGCCGTCCTGGCTTAATGTTAAGACTTCGCATTCACCGTTCGACCGAGTGGAAACATGACCCCAGCCATCGACCTGCTGAAGAAAGCCCGTGCCGAACACCGCGTGCTGAGCTACGAACACGACCCGAAAGCCCTGTCCTATGGCCTGGAGGCTGCCGAAAAGCTCGGCCTGGAACCGGCGCAGGTGTTCAAGACGCTGCTCGCCGCCAGCGAGAAGGGCGAGCTGCTGGTGGCGGTGGTGCCGGTGGCCGGAACCCTTGACCTGAAGGCGCTGGCGCATGCCGCCGGGGTGAAGAAGGCTGATATGGCCGATCCGAATGCCGCCCAGCGCGCCACGGGCTATCTGGTCGGCGGGATCAGTCCGCTGGGGCAGAAGAAGCGCCTGCGGACCTTCATCGACGAATCCGCACGCGGTTTCCCGACCATCCATGTCAGCGCTGGCCGGCGCGGGCTGGAGGTGGAGTTGAGCGCCGAAACGCTGGCCGGACTGACCTCGGCGCAGTTCGCCGCCATTGGACGCGGCTGAGGCGCTGTTATGCCGGGAAAAGTAGGCGCTGTATGGCTGCATGCCGCTGCGCTGCAGGCATGCTGGGCAACTATTTGAACAGGGGAGACTTCAATGCGACTCGAGTTCCATCAGGTGGATGCCTTCACCGACCGTCCCTTCAGCGGCAACCCGGCAATCGTCTATCGGCTGGATAGCTGGCTGTCCGATGAGCTGATGCAGAACATCGCTGCCGAGCACAATCTTGCCGAAACCGCGTTCGTGGTGCGGGAGACCGAAGGCTGGCGCATCCGCTGGTTCACGCCGAAGGTCGAGATGCCGTTGTGCGGCCATGCGACGCTGGCGGCCGCCCACGTGCTGTTCGAGGTGTTCGGCGAGCCGGGGGACGGGATCGAGTTCGCCTCGCTGTCCGGTCCGCTGCGGGTGATCCGCGAGGCGGGGATGCTGGCGCTGGACTTCCCGGCGCTGGTGCCCAGTGCAGTGGGCAGCACGATGGAGCTGGAGCGGGCGCTGGGCGTCACGCCAATCGATGTGCTTGGCGCCGACAAGCTGCTGGTGCTGCTGGAGTCCGAGCAGGCGGTGCGCGACTGCACACCGGATTTCGCCGCCCTGGCGCGCCTGCCCTGGCAGGGAGTGATCGTCACCGCGCCGGGCGACAGCCACGACTTCGTCTCGCGCTTCTTCGCCCCGGCGATCGGCATCGACGAGGACCCGGTGACCGGTTCCGCCCACTGCAGCCTGATTCCCTACTGGTCGCAGCGGCTGAGCAAGAGCCAGCTGCGCGCCTACCAGTGTTCCGCGCGCGGCGGCGAGCTGCAGTGCCGATTGGCAGGGGACAGGGTGATCATCGCCGGGCCATCCGTACTGGTCGCCAGCGGCACGCTGATGGTCCGGTAGGTTGGCGCTGAGCTTGCGAAGCCCAACGGTGCCATGGCGTAGGATGGTCTAGTAGGTTGGCGCTGAACGAAGTGAAGCCCAACGGTGCGAAGCCCGACAGATGTTGGGCTTCGCAAGCTCAGCGCCAACCTACGGTAGCTACAGGTTTACCGCTGTCTGGGCGGGCTGTTCCGTCTCTTGCGCCGCCACGCCATTCCTCGCGGCGAACAGCACCAGGTGTTCGGCGGCGACGCGTATGCCGACGTGGTCGCCGATCTGGTGGTCGGCGTGGCTGGGGAAGATCGACTCCAGCTGCGTGCCGGTGGGGAGTTCGAGGCGATAGAGAATCGTCGCGCCGAGGAAGGATTTGCCGGCGATCCGCGCTTTCAGTTCGCCCTGTGGGGCCGGCACCAGGTCGTCGGGGCGTAGCAGGACGTCCACATGGCTGCCCTGCGGCAGGAGGTAGGCGCGATTGCCGTGCAGCACGCCGAGTTCGGTCTGCACGCTGTCCGGGCCGAGCATCTGGCCGCTGATGAAGTACCCCTGGCCGACGAAGCTGGCGACGAAGGGCGTCTGCGGCTCGTGGTAGAGGTTGTACGGAGTGTCCCACTGCTCCAGGCGGCCGTTGCGGAATACCCCGACGTGGTCGCTGACGGCGAAGGCTTCTTCCTGGTCGTGGGTGACGAGGACGGCGCTGGTGCCGCGCTCCTTGAGGATTTCCCGCACCTCGTGGCTGAGCTCGCGGCGCAGCTCCACGTCGAGGTTGGAGAAGGGTTCGTCAAGCAGCAGCAGCAGCGGCTCCGGCGCCAGGGCGCGGGCCAGGGCCACGCGTTGCTGCTGGCCGCCGGAAAGCTCATGGGGGTAGCGCTTGCCGAGGGTGTCGAGCTTCACCAGGCGCAGCAGTTCGGCGACGATTTCGCGCTGCCCGGGGTGCTTGCGGATGCCGAAGGCGACGTTGTCTTCCACGCTGAGGTGGGGGAACAGCGCGTAGTCCTGGAACACCATGCCGATCCGCCGCCGCTCCGGCGCGAGGGTGAAACCCGGGCGGGAAATCACTTCGCCGTTCAGCACGATCTGCCCCGCCTGAACCGGCTCGAAACCAGCGATGGCGCGTAGCGTGGTGGTCTTGCCGCAGCCCGAGGGGCCGAGCAGGCAACCGATGTCGCCGGCATTCAGGTGCAGGTTTACCCCTTGCACCACGCGCTGCTGCTCATAACCACAGGAAAGGTCTTTCAGGTCGAGCAGCAGGCGCTGAGTCATCGATAGCGGGTCGTCGGTAGGTGAAGCGAAATCAGCCGACAGGGAATCGGCCACAAAGGCCAATTATACCCATTTTCAATCTCAATCTCGAAACCGGCGCCGCATGGTACGGGCGCCGACTTGTCAGGCGTAGTGGGCGTGCTCGACCAGCAGTTCGAGCAGGGCTTTCTGGGCGTGCAGACGGTTTTCCGCCTGGTCCCAGGCTACCGAACGCGGGTCGTCCAGCAGGTCTTCGCTGATCTCTTCGCCACGGTGCGCGGGCAGGCAGTGCATGAAGATCACGTCGTCCGCCGCGGCGTCGAGCAGTTCGCGGGTGACCTGATAGGGACGGAAGGTGCGCAGGCGCGCCTTGGCCTCGTCTTCCTGACCCATCGAGGCCCATACGTCGGTGCTCACCAGATGGGCGCCGGCCACCGCTTCGCGCGGGTCGCGGAAGATGCGCACGCGCTCGCCGGCCTGGGCGAGCAGGGCGGCGTTCGGCTCGTAGCCTTCCGGGCAGGCCACGTGCAGCTGGAAGTCGAAGCGGATGGCTGCCTCGATGTAGCTGTTGCACATGTTGTTGCCGTCGCCGATCCAGGTCGCGATCTTGCCCTGGATGTTGCCGCGATGCTCGAAGAAGGTCTGCATGTCGGCCAGCAGCTGGCATGGGTGCAGGTCGTCGGACAGGCCGTTGATCACCGGCACGCGGGAGTTGGCGGCGAACTCGGTGAGGTTGCTGTGGGCGAAGGTGCGGATCATCACCGCATCGACCATCCGCGACATCACCTTGGCGCAGTCGGCGATCGGCTCGCCGCGGCCGAGCTGGGTGTCGCGCGGCGAGAGGAAGATCGCCTGGCCGCCGAGCTGGATCATGCCGGCCTCGAAGGAAACCCGGGTCCGGGTCGAGGCCTTCTCGAAGATCATGCCCAGCACGCGGTTCTTCAGGGGCTCGTAGAGGACTCCTCGATCACGCAGGTCCTTCAGCTCACTGCCGCGGCGGATCAGGCCGATCAGTTCGTCGGTCGTGTAATCCAGCATCGAGAGGAAGTGACGTGCGCTCATGGTTTACCTACTACTTATTCTCAGTATCGGACCGAGGTACTGGCCGATTTCGTGAGAAAAACGGGCTGAACCTGCGGCGGGACCGCATGGAGCGGAAAAAAGGGGAAGGCGCGATCTTATAAGGAAATGTCGCGGCTTTACAACAGGCGGCGAAACGGCAGTGTTTCCGCGCCGATGCGCAGTTATTCGGTCATTTTCCGGGAGGGAGGGGCAGGGCAGGAGGGAACTGAAATAAAAGAGCCATCACGACAAGCTGGGGGAGACGTGCGTCGTGATGGCTTCTGCATGAGCACAATCAATCAGTCGCGGTAATGATCCTGCGGAATCCCGCGGGCCGGGCTGTCATGAGTCAAACGATCGTTTGCCGTTCGTCCGGCTTTCGCCAGGGCACGCGACATCCATTTATCCATAGGGCAGTTTCCTGTCTGGTTTATCAGAATTTTCCTGCGAGCTTATGGAATCGTCTGGCAGATTCAGTGGACATCCGACTGATATTTTTTCGCCGCCATCGGATTGTTGGCTCGAATTGATAAGGAGTTTTTCATGAAGAAGTTCTGGATGTCCGCAGTAGCCGCCGCGGTGATCGCAACCGCCAGCGGCTGCACCAGCTATAACATCAGCCAGCCGTCCGCGCCGGTCGACAGCGCCGTCAAGACCGATCTGAAGGCCGATGTCAGCGTTGGTGAGCAGATCAGCGGACAGTCCTCCGTCAGCATTCTCTTCGGCTTCCTCAAGCTGGGCGGCGACACCCAGTTCGCCGATGGCGTGGCCTACGGCGGCGAAAGCGGTGGCCTCGGTCTCGGCGCCTTCGATCCGGTATCCAGCGCCAAGGCGGCCGCCGCGTTCAAGGCAGTGAAAAGCTCCGGTTCGGATCTGATCGTTGCCCCGCGCTATGAAGTAACCGTGCAGGATTACTTCATCTTCAAGACCGTCGACGTCAAGGTCGTCGGCAACAAGGGCAGCATCAATAGCATCCGTTGATGCAGCCTGACCGGTGAGGCTCACTCACCGGTCCCTGCGCCGCTGTCGATCCCCAGGGCAGCGGCGTTTTCCTGTTCTTCCTCCATCCCTTCACCTGATACCCCGGGATTCATCCGGCTGAGAGTGGTGGCGTTCGCCTGACACTCGTTCCATAGTGCCTGCTCGACCAGAAAAAACGGCCCGCAAGCGGCCGGCAGAACAACAAGAGGCGAGCCATGAGCAAGACCCTCCATCACCGTGCGTGCCATCTCTGCGAAGCGATCTGCGGCCTTACCATCGAGACCGAGGACGAGCGCATCCTGTCGATCAAGGGGGATGCCCAGGACAGCTTCAGCCGCGGCCATATCTGCCCCAAGGCGGTGGCCCTGCAGGACATCCAGGACGATCCCGATCGCCTGCGCCAGCCGGTGCGTCGTGTCGGCAGCGAGTGGCAGCCGATTGGCTGGGATGAGGCTTTCGAACTGGCCGCCACCCGGCTGGCGGAGATCCGTGAGCGCCACGGTGGCGATGCGGTCGGCGTCTATCAGGGCAACCCGAGCGTGCACAACTACGGGCTGATGACCCACAGCAACTACTTCCTCAGCCTGCTGAAGACCCGCAATCGTTATTCGGCGACCTCGGTGGACCAGTTGCCGCATCACCTGGTCAGCCAGCAGATGTACGGGCATGGCCTGCTGATTCCGATTCCGGATATCGATCACACCGATTTCATGCTGATCCTTGGCGGCAATCCGCTCGCCTCCAACGGCAGCATCATGACCGTGCCCGATGTGGAGAAACGCCTGAAGGCGATCAAGGCGCGCGGTGGCAAGGTAGTGGTGGTCGATCCGCGCCGCAGCGAAACGGCGGCGATAGCCGACCAGCACGTGTTCATCCGCCCCGGGCAGGATGCGGCGCTGTTGCTGGGCATTCTCGACACCCTGCTGAGCGAGGGGCTGACTCGCGATACCCACTTGCCGGTTGACGGCCTGGACAAGGTGCGCGCCGCGCTGGCGCCGTTCCGTGTCGAGGCGATGGCCGAGCGCTGCGGCGTGCCGGCACAGACCATCCGCCAGCTCGCCCGCGACTTCGCCGCCGCCGACAAGGCGGTGTGCTACGGGCGCATGGGCGTGTCCACCCAGGCATTCGGCACGCTGTGCCAATGGCTGGTGCAACTGATCAACCTGTTCACCGGCAATCTCGACCGGGTTGGCGGAGCGCTCTGTACGACGCCGGCGGTGGATCTGGTGGCGACCACCTCGGGCGGCGCCTTCAATCGCTGGCAGAGCCGCGTCTCCGGACTGCCGGAATATGGCGGCGAATTGCCGGTGGCGGCGTTGGCGGAGGAAATGCTGACCGAGGGCGACGGGCAGGTTCGCGCGCTGGTCACCGTGGCGGGCAATCCTGTGTTGTCCACACCCAATGGTCGCCGTCTGGAGCAGGCGCTGGATGGCCTGGAGTTCATGCTCAGCGTGGATTTCTACATCAACGAAACCACCCGTTACGCCGACCTGATCCTGCCGCCGACCGCACCGCTGGAGCACGATCATTACGACACCTCGTTCAACCTCCTGGCGATACGCAACGTCACCCGTTTCAACGAGGCGGTCCTGCCCCGGCCCGAGGGAGCGCTGGACGACTGGGAAATCTTCGTCGGACTGGCCAAGGCTTATGCAGCGCGCACCGGCGTCGAGCTGAAGCCCACCGTGCCGCCGGCGCAGATGATCGAGATGGGGCTGCGTTTCGGTCCTTACGGTGAAACCTCCGAAAGTAAGCTCGACCTGGCCCGCTTGCGCCAGCATCCGCACGGTCTCGATCTCGGCCCGTTGCAGCCAAATCTGACCTCGCGCCTGAAAACCCCCGAGCGCAAGGTGCTAGCTGCGCCGGAGCTGTTCCTCGATGATCTGCGGCGCTTCGCCGATAGCGAGCCTGTGCGTGCCGACCAGTTGCTGCTGATCGGCCGCCGCCATGTACGCAGCAACAACTCCTGGATGCACAACTACCACCGGCTGGTGAAGGGCAAGCCGCGTTATCAGTTGCTGATGCATCCGCAGGATCTGGCGCGTCGCGGACTGGTCGATGGCCAGCGGGTACGGGTGAGTTCGCGGGTCGGCAGCATCGAGGTGGAGGTGGCGGCCAGCGACGAGGTGATGGCCGGGGTGGTGAGCCTGCCGCATGGCTGGGGGCACGCCCGGCCGGGTGTGCAATTGTCGATCGCCAGCGGGCAGGGTGGGGCGAGCGTCAACGACCTGACCGATGAGCGCCATCTGGATGCCCTGTCCGGCAATGCGGCGCTGAATGGCGTGCCGGTGGAGGTCGAAGCCGCCTGACGGCCAGCACTGTCCAAAGCCGAGCGTCATGCTCGGCTTTCCGATACAATGGCGTCAGATATGCCGGCCTGCGCTTTCAGAAGCCCGATTGCCGGATAGCGGATAGTTCAGCCGAGGTAAGCCATGGATATTATCGACACCATCAAAGAGCAGATCACCAACAACCCCGTCATTCTGTACATGAAGGGCTCGCCGAACGCCCCGCAATGCGGCTTCTCGGCCCGCGCGGCACAGGTGGTGATGGCTTGCGGCGAGAAGTTCGCCTATGTCGATATCCTGCAGAACCCGGAAATCCGCGCGAACCTGCCGAAATACGCCAACTGGCCGACCTTCCCGCAACTGTGGGTCGGCGGCGAACTGGTTGGTGGCAGCGACATCCTCGCGGAAATGTTCGAGAAGGGTGAACTGCAACCGCTGATCAAGGCGGCTGTGGGCAAGGCGGAAGCCTGATTCCCCGCTCCAACGAAAAAGCCCCGCGATGCGGGGCTTTTTCATATCTGTGGCTACGTAGGTTGGTGCTGAGCTTGCGAAGCCCAACGATGCCCATGTTGGGCTTCACTTCGTTCAGCGCCAACCTACGCACAGCTCCAATAAAAAACCCCGCTTCGTGCGGGGCTTTTTATTGGAAGCGAATTTGAAGATGGATCAATCGTCTTCGTGCATATGCGACTGCAGATAGTTTTCCAGGCCAACTTTCTGGATCAGGCCGAGTTGGGTTTCCAGGTAGTCGATATGTTCTTCTTCCGACTCGAGGATACTTCTCAGCAGATCGCGACTTACATAGTCATGCACGCTTTCGCAATACACGATGGCGTCGCGCAGATCCTTGGCGGCCTTCATTTCCAGGTTCAGGTCGCACTGCAGCATTTCCTGGGTGTTTTCGCCGACCAGCAGCTTGCCCAGGTCCTGCAGGTTGGGCAGGCCTTCGAGGAAGAGGATGCGTTCGATGAGGCGATCGGCATGTTTCATCTCGTCGATCGACTCGTGGTACTCGTGCGCGCCGAGGCGTTTCAGGCCCCAGTCGTTCCACATGCGCGAGTGCAGGAAGTACTGGTTGATGGCGATCAACTCGTTGCCGAGGATCTTGTTCAGATGCTGAATGACTTTCTTGTCGCCTTTCATGCCGAGTCCTGCCGTGTGGAGTGGGTAGGCTGAAAAGTTTGTTCTTCTTATAACCAGTTGTCAAACATAAGCCATTGAATTCAATATAAAAAGGAATATGAATGCGAATGCTTCAATTCTTCGTTTGCAAATTAAGTGGCTGAATTGTAGACATAAAAAAACCGGGCATCTGCCCGGTTTTTCATTTAATGCTTTTCGATTATCAGCCGGCGGCGTAGGCCAGCGAATAATTCATGGCTTGTGCACCATGCAGTTCGCCAAGAGTCTCGCGAACCACCTGCTTGGCGAGGCAGGCGCATTTCCCGCACTGGGTGCCGACGCCGGTGCTCTCGCGAACTTCGCGGTAGCTGCAGCAGCCTTCTTCATAGATGGCGTCTCGGATCTGGGTATCGGTAACACCTTGGCAGAGGCAGACGTACATAACGGCGGACTACTGGGATCAGTTGAAGTTGATGCGATACTAATCTTAATGAGAATGATTGTCAAAGTTGGTCGCTACTGCGCCTGATGAGCGGTCATGCGGCACCGGCGTACCGGGAAAAGCGCTGGGCGGGTCTGGAGGGCGCGTGTATGATTGCCGGCCCCTCAAAACCGGGCTGGAACCACTGTCAGCAAGGCGTCATTCAGGCCTGACAGGCTGATCCATCCCGACCCGCCTCATGCTAAGGAGACATGGAATGAGCGTACTCGTAGGCAAGAAAGCACCTGACTTCACCGTAGCTGCCGTACTCGGCAATGGCGAAATCGTCGACAGCTTCAACCTGTCCTCGGCCATCGAAGGCAAATACGGCCTGGTGTTCTTCTACCCGCTGGACTTCACCTTCGTCTGCCCGTCCGAGCTGATCGCCCTGGACAAGCGCATCCCCGACTTCAAGGCACGCAACGTCGAAGTGATCGGTGTTTCCATCGACTCCCACTTCACCCACAACGCCTGGCGCAACACCCCGGTAGACAAGGGCGGCATCGGCGCGGTCCAGTACACCCTGGCTGCCGACATCACCCACGAAATCGCCAAGGCCTATGACGTCGAGTCCGAAGGCGGCGTAGCCTTCCGTGGCGCGTTCCTGATCGACAAGAACGGCGTGGTGCGTTCGCAGATCGTCAACGACCTGCCGCTGGGCCGCAACATGGACGAGCTGCTGCGTCTGGTCGACGCCCTGCAGTTCACCGAAGAGCACGGCGAAGTCTGCCCGGCCAACTGGAAGAAGGGTGACAAGGGCATGACCGCTTCTCCGGAAGGCGTGGCCAAGTACCTGGCCGAGAACGCTGCCAGCCTGTAATCGCAGGTTGTGCAATGAAAGAGCCCCGCCAAGTGCGGGGCTTTTTATTGGGTAGGTTGGCGCTGAGCGCAGCGAAGCCCAACATCGGCCGAACCGTTGTACCGTTGGGCTTCGCGTTGCTCAGCGCCAACCTACGTGCGGCGAGGCCCATCGACAGCGGTTGGGGTTTCGTCTCGTAGGTTGGTGCTGAACGCAGTGAAGCCCAACATCTGCCGAACCGTTGCAGCGTTGGGCTTCGCTGCGCTCAGCGCCAACCTACAAGACTGAGAACGGCTCAGTCGTCGTCATCCATCCAGCCGCCGAGTTCCTTCCAGCGGTTGACGATGCCGCAGAACAGCTCGGCGGTCTTCTCGGTGTCGTAGCGCGCCGAGTGTGCCTCGCGGTTGTCGAAGTCCATTCCAGCGGTCTGGCAGGCTTTCGCCAGTACGGTCTGGCCATAGGCGAGGCCGGCCAGGGTCGCGGTGTCGAAGCTGGAGAACGGGTGGAACGGGTTGCGCTTGATGCCGGTGCGCTCGACGGCGGCATTCAGGAAACCGAGGTCGAAGCTGCTGTTGTGGCCGACCAGGATCGCCCGCTTGCAGCCGTTGGCCTTGATGGCTTTGCGCACGCCGCGGAATATCTCGTGGAGCGCCTGTTCTTCCTGCACTGCCATGCGCAGCGGGTGGTCGAGCTTGATGCCGGTGAATTCCAGCGCGGCGGGCTCGATGTTGGCGCCTTCGAACGGCTCGACGCGGAAGAAATAGGTGTGTTCCGGGAACAGGAAACCCTTTTCATCCATGCCGACGGTGACCGCGGCGATTTCCAGCAGCGCGTCGGTGGCGCAATTGAAGCCGCCAGTCTCGACGTCCACCACCACCGGCAGATAACCGCGGAAACGCTGCGCCATCGGATGGCGCGGACCGGTCGGGAAGTTGCCGTCGAACTCCTCGTCGTAACTCTCCTGGCTCATGCTCCGGCCTCCAGCAGGCGCCAGCGCAGCGTCTCGCCGGCACGCAGCGGGATCAGTTCCTGCTCGCCAAAGTGCAGGCTGGCCGGAGCCTGCCATTCCTCGCGGACCAGGGTGATGCTGTCGGTGTTGCGCGGCAGGCCGTAGAAGTCCGGGCCGTGGAAGCTGGCGAAGGCTTCCAGCTTGTCCAGCGCATTGCGCTGCTCGAAGGCCTCGGCATACAGCTCGATGGCGGCGTAGGCGGTGTAGCAGCCGGCGCAACCACAGGCGGCTTCCTTGGCGTGACGGGCATGCGGAGCGGAGTCGGTGCCGAGGAAGAATTTCGGGTTACCGCTCACGGCCGCATCCAGCAGGGCTTCCTGGTGCACGTTGCGCTTGAGGATCGGCAGGCAATAGAAGTGCGGACGAATGCCGCCGACCAGCATGTGGTTGCGGTTGTACAGCAGGTGATGCGCGGTGATGGTGGCGCCGACGTTGGCCGAGGCTTCCTTGACGAACTGCGCGGCGTCGCCGGTGGTGATGTGTTCGAACACCACCTTCAGCGTCGGGAAGCGCGCGACAACGCGGCTCATGTGTTCGTCGATGAACTGCTTCTCGCGGTCGAACACGTCCACTTCGGAACGGGTCACTTCACCGTGCACCAGCAGCGGCATGCCGACTTCGGCCATGGTCTCCAGCACCGGGAAGATCTTGTCGATGCTGGTCACGCCGGAGTCGGAGTTGGTGGTGGCGCCGGCCGGGTAGAGCTTGGCGGCGTGGACGAAGCCGCTGGCCTTGGCGGTGCGGACTTCCTCGGAAGTGGTGCGGTCGGTGAGATAGAGCACCATCAGCGGCTCGAAGCGGCTGCCGGCCGGGCGGGCGGCGAGGATGCGCTGACGATAGGCGTCGGCCTCGTCGGCATTGCGCACTGGCGGTACCAGGTTGGGCATGATGATGGCGCGGCCGAAGGTGCGCGCGGCATCGCCGACGGTGCGGGCGAGGGCGGCGCCGTCGCGCAGGTGGATGTGCCAGTCGTCGGGGCGCAGGAGAGTCAGGCGGTCGGACATGCGAATTCCAGGGACATTTTGCAGCGGGTCAAGAGGTGAAATGCTACCGGAAAAGCCCGCCGCCGGCACTCGCTATCAAGTTTCCCCGCATCCGGCCGATGTATTTCCGAACCGCACCATCCGGAGCCGCCCGTGCGCCAGCCTTTCATTTTCCTGCTCACTCTCTGCGCGAGCCTGCCGGTTTCCGGGCTGACCTTCCAGACGCGCCTGGAAAGCGCGGAATGGAAAGTGGAGGGCGATCAGTTCGAGTGCCGGCTGTCCCAGCACGTGACCAATTTCGGCGTGGGCGAATTCGTCTGGCGCGCCGGCGAGCGGCCGACCTTCCGCCTGAAGCCCGAGCAGACCCGTCTCGGGCGCGGCTATGCCAGCCTGCTGGCGGCGGCACCGGCATGGCGGCCGGGGCAGGGCGATATCGATCTCGGCCAGGTGGCAGTGAGCAACGGAGACGTGGCGCTGCGCAGCAGCCAGCAGCAGGCGGGGCGTCTGCTCAGCGGGCTGCTCCAGGGACGCAGTCCGGAGGTGCGCCATCGCACGTCGGATGGTGATGACCTGTTGGTACGTCTGCTGCCAGTGAGCTTCGCCGCGGGCTATGCGCAGTTCCGGACGTGCTCGGCGAAGATGCTGCCGGTGAATTTCGATCAGGCGCGGCTGTCGCAACTCGGCTTTTCCGCGGGCGGCACCGAACTCGACAGCGCGGCCCGCAGCAGACTGGATGTCATTCTCCGCTACATGAAGGCCGATCCCTCGGTGAACCGCATCCAACTGGATGGTCATTCCGACAACAGCAGCAACCGCCTGACCAATCGCGATCTCTCGCGGCGCCGGGCGCTGGCGGTGATGGAGTACCTGAAGGCCAACGGCGTGCCGGAGGAGCAGATCACCCTGCGCTTCCACGGCGAACGCTATCCGCTGGTGGCGAACAATTCCGCAGCCAATCGGGCGCGCAATCGACGAGTCACCCTGCAGATATCCCGCGAGCCGGAGCCTGCGAAGCCCGCAGATGCCGCTTCCACAGGGGATCTGGCAGCCTTGCCGGGCGGCCGGGAATAGCCGGCTGCGTCGATTGACTTGTCGCAACCTTAATTTAATTTGTCGCTTTGTCGTCAAAGCCTGTCGCGCCCCTGTAAATAATCCTGATCGGGCAGTAGAATCAGGCGTTTTCGTGACAACCCCCGTGGAGTTGATGGCATGGCGGACGTGAAGAAGGTAGTCCTGGCGTATTCCGGTGGCCTGGATACCTCCGTGATCCTGAAGTGGCTGCAAGATACCTATCAGTGTGAAGTAGTGACTTTCACCGCCGATCTCGGCCAGGGTGAAGAAGTCGAGCCGGCCCGCGCCAAGGCCAAGGCGCTGGGTGTGAAAGAAGTCTTCATCGAAGACCTGCGCGAAGAGTTCGTCCGCGACTTCGTGTTCCCGATGTTCCGCGCCAACACCATCTATGAAGGCGAGTACCTGCTGGGTACTTCCATCGCCCGTCCGCTGATCGCCAAGCGCCTGATCGAAATCGCCAACGAGACCGGCGCCGACGCCATCTCCCACGGCGCGACCGGCAAGGGCAACGACCAGGTTCGCTTCGAGCTGGGCGCCTACGCGCTGAAGCCGGGCGTCAAGGTCATCGCACCCTGGCGTGAGTGGGACCTGCTGTCCCGCGAGAAGCTGATGGACTACGCCGAAACCCACGGTATCCCGATCGAGCGCCACGGCAAGAAGAAGTCGCCGTACTCCATGGACGCCAACCTGCTGCACATCTCCTATGAAGGCGGCGTGCTGGAGGACACCTGGACCGAGCACGAAGAGGACATGTGGAAGTGGACCAAGTCCCCGGAAAACGCCCCGGACAAGCCCACCTACATCGAGCTGACCTACCGCAAGGGTGACATCGTCGCCATCGACGGCGTCGAGATGACCCCGGCCACCGTGCTGGCGACCCTCAACCGCATCGGCGGCGAGAACGGCATCGGCCGCCTCGACATCGTCGAGAACCGCTACGTCGGCATGAAGTCCCGCGGCTGCTACGAGACCCCCGGCGGCACCATCATGCTGCGCGCCCACCGTGCCATCGAGTCGATCACCCTGGACCGCGAAGTCGCTCACCTGAAGGATGAGCTGATGCCGCGCTACGCCAAGCTGATCTACACCGGCTACTGGTGGAGCCCGGAGCGAGAGATGCTGCAGTCGATGATCGACGCGTCCCAGGATTTCGTGAACGGCGTGGTTCGCCTGAAGCTGTACAAGGGCAACGTCATCGTGGTCGGCCGCAAGTCCGACGACTCGCTGTTCGACGCCAACATCGCGACCTTCGAGGAAGACGGCGGCGCCTACAACCAGGCCGACGCCGGCGGCTTCATCAAGCTCAACGCCCTGCGCATGCGCATCGCCGCGAGCAAGGGCCGCAAGCTGTAAGGCCCTTTGTAGGAGCGGGCCATGCCCGCGAAGCTTTTGCATTCTCCAGCATTCGCGGGCATGGCCCGCTCCTGCAAAAATAAAAACCCCGGCCTCAAGTGCCGGGGTTTGCATTTATAGACCCGCACAACGGGCCACCTGATGACGAGGAGAACATCGATGAGACTGCTGCACACCATGCTGCGCGTCGGCGACCTGGACAAATCCATCGCCTTCTATACCGAAGTCCTGGGCATGACCCTGCTGCGCCGCAAGGACTACCCGGACGGCCAGTTCACCCTGGCGTTCGTCGGCTATGGCAGCGAGGACGAGAACAGCGTCATCGAGCTGACCTACAACTGGGGCGTGGACACGTACGAACTGGGCACCGGCTACGGCCACATCGCCTTGGAAGTGGACGACGTCTACAAAGCCTGCGAAGACATCCGCTCCCGCGGCGGCAAGATCACCCGCGAGCCGGGCCCGATGAAGCACGGCACCAGCATCCTGGCGTTCGTCGAGGACCCGGATGGGTACAAGGTCGAACTGCTGTCGCCGCAGCGGCGGGATTGATCTAACGGCGGGAATAACTGTAGGAGCGGGCCATGCCCGCGATCACCGTGTCGCGATTTCGCGGGCATGGCCCGCTCCTACAGGTATGGCAAGAGCGTAGGGTGGAAATCGCGAAGCATTTCCACCTTGTCGAGGGGCACCTCGCGACGATGCGATGGATGGTATTGCGTCGCCGGTTCCCTCACCCCAACCCTCTCCCAAAGGGAGAGGGGGTATAACGGCATCGGGGTCAATGCCGTGCCACCCGACAACTCCGAATAGTCCCCTCTCCCTTGAGGGAGAGGGCTAGGGTGAGGGGGAAGGCCTCGCGACGATGCAAGACAGTTGCTCCTACGTCACTCCACGATATGGAATGGCGGGTTGCACCCGCCCTACGCCTTGCGTCATTTCCACGCGGAACCGTAGGGCGGGTGAAACCCGCCATGTTCATGGCGCGGTCAAGGTCCCCAATTATTTATTCCACGATCTTGCTGAAGCTACCGTCGAACATATCCACATTGCGCCCGTCAGTCAGGGTGTACAGCGAATAGCTGCGGCCCAGACGTGCACCACCGTCACGGGTCAGCGGGGCCCAGGCGAGGTTGGCGCGGCGCATGGTGGAGCTGCTCATCAGTTCGTCGAAGGGGATCGATATATAGATGCCCTTGTCGAAACTACCCTCGCCGTACTCTTCCTTGGATGCCGTGGTCAGGGTGACCCAGCCGCCGAAGCGCACGCCATTGCTGAACTCGCGCGACAGGTCGATGGTGGTGCCCCAGTCTCGGGCCAGGTAGCGGCCGACGCTGACCGCCGCCAGTACATCCTGGAAGTCGGTCTTCAGATAGCCGGTGATGTTCCCGGTGATCACGTCGTAGTCGCGCAGGCCGAAGCCCTGGTCGAAATCGCGCTGGCGCACGAAGTTCAGGTCGGCGCCCAGCGCCCAGCGCTCGTTCAGCGGGCGATAGAGCATCTCGCCGCCCACGCCGGCGTACATCGACTCCAGGTAGCCGCCGTAGACCATGCCGTAAAGGTCCTCATCCAGACGCTTCACCTTGTTCAACTGGAACGACGGCATGGTGACGTCCGAAGTGGTCACGTACTGGCGGATGTCGGTGCGCACGCGCGGCAGGCCGCTGGGGGCGTCGTACTTGAACTTGTCGAAGTTGTTCAGCAGGTTGCCGCTGAGCATGCCGCTCCACCAGGTATCCGGCGTGAAGCGGTATTCGGCGCTGAGGTCGGCGGTGAACTGGTAGAGCAGGAAGCCGTCGGGGCCGCCGACGTTCTGCTTGTAGCCCAGGCCCAGGCCGTAGGTGAACGGGTCCGGCTTCTGTTCGAAGAGGACTTCCTCCTGGTGCGGCAGTGGCCAGTTCTGTTCGGTGGCGCGACGCAGGTCGGCCAGCGGGCGGTCGTGCTGTACCACCTCGCGGAAGGTCTTGCGCGGCAAGCTGGTCTCGGCGACCGGCATGTCGTAGCGCTTGTCGACCACGGTGAACCACTGGATATCGTCGCTCACGCTGTTGTCGAGGATGCGCGCGGTACGGCCGACGGCCTTGGGCGGGTAGAGGTAACGGGTCTGCTCGCCGTAGACGATGATCTCCGAATCCTTCCGCGCGATGCGTTCGACCTTGTAGCCGGCGTTGTTGCGCAGGCGCTGTGAAACGCCAGCCCAGTCGACCTGATCGGCATTGACGTTCGGCGCACTGGCCGGCAGTTTTTCCGCCGGTGGGTCGTAGGTCTTGGGCGGTGCCGAGCGGGTGGCGAAGTTGGTGTGCAGGGTGATGCCGAACATCGCCGTGTTGCCACGCTCCCAGGCTGCGTGCAGGTCTACCGAGTCGCCTGCCTTGAAGACGAAGCCGAGGTTGACCGGGGAGTCCTGCTTCTGGTTGTTGTCCTGCGGTTCGTTTTCGTAGTTGTTGCCTTCGTATTCCAGCTTGACCGACAGCCGGTCCCACGGGGTTTGCCAGAGCACGCCGCCGAAGAGGGCAGGGGAGCCGCGGAACCAGCCGTTGGTGTTGACGTCGCCAGTGCCTTCGGCTGCAGGGCGCTCATCGTACTTGTCGTCGATCCAGCCCAGCGGGTTGTCGAAATCGCCACGATTGCCAATGTAACCCCAGGCGATACCCAGGCTCATATCGAAATCGCCAAAGCGCTTGTTGCCGACGAAGTATTCGCTGGAGAACAGGCCGGTACCGCCAACGTCGCGGGCGCCAACGGCGACCTCGGGCAGCCAGTGGCTTTCCTTGAGCAGACGGAGCTTGGCATCGACCGCCTTGTCCTTGTAGCTCTGGTCACCGCTGAGGCTTTCCGGACCATAACGGCGGTTGCTGACCGAGGTATAGCGGAATGAGGTTTCCAGCCAGTCGAAGGGTTGCAGCGAGAAGCTGTAGCGCGAGTAGGGATCGGTGCGGTTGGCGTTGATGCTGACTTCACCGGCCGGCGCCATACGCGCGGTCGGGGTTTGCAGCAGGCCGACGCCGCCGAAATCGTGCTGTGTATAACGTGGCTCGCCGTGTGCCACGGACCAGGGCATCAGCAGACAGAGTGCATAGCGGAGCTTCATTGCGCCACCTCGGACAGCGGTTGGGTGGCGAGGAATTCCGCAAGCTCCTGGTTCAGATCCGGGGCGGGGCTATCGGGGCCGGCAGCCTTGATCGGAACCAGGATGGTCGAGCCGGGGGCGGGCGGTGCGCTGTCCTGGCGGTTCCACAGGGCGATGCCGAGTCGGCTGACATTGCCGTCCGGTTGAATCAGGTACAGCCAGTCACCATCGGCTTCGGCGCGCTGGGCGCACTGCTGCAGATAGAGGCGAGCAGCTTGCAGCGGTATATGGGCGAGCGTGCAGTCGGCCTGCACCGCGCCGACCACGCGGACGTGATTTGGGCGTGGCGAAAAGATGAATACATCCCCGGCGCCAACCAGAGCGTTCTGCTCCGAATCGACTTCGACCCCGACTGGGTCCAGCAGATGCGGCAGGCGACCAGTCACCGGCAGATCGGTGATTTGCTGATGCAGGCGCCCGAGCAGTTCGGCCAGGGCCGGCTGGTCATCCAGCAGCGCCTTGCGCTTCAGCAATTGCAGATCGAACAGGATGCCGGCCTTGAGGCGGCCCTGCTGTTTGAGCAGAGATTGGTGCAGCCACGCCGCACCCAGCCAGTAGGATTCCGGGTTGACCTGGGCAGCATTGAACACGGTGCTCAGACGGGTATCCGGCGTGATGGTCTGCAGGCCCGGCCGCTTCGCATCGCCGCGTACCTCGACCTGATCACTGGCCGATGCGGCGTGGCAGAGCAGTGCCGCAGCGAGTGCCATCAGGAGATTGCGACAGTTCATTGCGCAGTCCCCCGGTATGGCCGTATCTGGGTGATCATCACCTGGAGTTTCGGCGTGACCTGCTGACGGCTGGCCATGACGAAGCCGTCCGCTGGGTCGACCCAGTAGCTGTTCACGGCATCGAGGCCGCCAACCGGAGCGCTCAGCGACTCATCGACACGCAACAGCGTGTGACTGCGACCGAGGATGTCGATCTGCTCCAGGCCCTTCTTCTCGAAGCTGCTCTGTACGGGAATGCCGACCTGATAACCGTCTGCGAAATCCACCCAGCGCTGGCTGGTGGTGCCGTCGGCGACCTTATGCAGCCCGGTGGAGAACGGCGAGTCGGCGGCCAGGCGGGTGGCGGCCAGGTTGTGGCCGAAGCCGACGGTGCGTACCACCAGACCGTCGCGCATCATCAGGATCTGATGAGTGGAAGCGACCCAGAACTGCAGGCCGTCCTGCTGGCGCACCAGCGCCATCACGGCTTCGCCGCCGGGGTTGGCCTGGAGTTTGATCTGGTAATAAGGCACGGCATCGACCTGTGCCTGGGTCAGCTCAAGCGGCTGCGGTCCCTCGGTCGCGGCGCGCAGGGTATCCCAGGATGCTTTCATCAAGGGATTGCATGCGCACAGCGAGAGAGCCGCCACCGCCAGAGCGGCGTAGCGGAGAATATTCACGATTGACCTGAGCCTGGATTAGTTGTTGTCGCTCATGTCGCTCTTGATATTCGCCCCGGTGCCCAGAATGGTCGCCGAGCCAAGCAACTGGCTGATGAAGCGGTTCCAGCGGGTGACACCAGCAGGGCCGACATAGATCACGTCCTGAGGCTGCAGGTTGAAGCGCTGGGCGAGGATGAAAGCGGTCGGCGACTGTGCGTCCAGTTGGAAGACCTTGGCTGGTTCTTTCTCCAGATTCTCTACGCCGCGGATCACGTACACCGCCTTTCCGTTGGAGGTCGTCTGGTTCAGGCCGCCTACGGTGCCAATGGCATCGGCCAGGTTCAGGTTGCGGGTCTTGTAGGTGAGGGCTCGCGCACCGTTCACCTCACCCATCAGGTAGACCTTCTTGTTGTCGTTATAGGGCAGGTAGATCTGGTCGCCGTCCTTCAGGTAGATGCTGTACAGCTCGGAGTTCTGGTAGTTCAGCGAATCCAGGTCGAGCAGATACTCACGGCCATCGCGCTTCAGGATCAGCCCGGAAAGGTCGGCAGCACCGGTGTTGACGCCGCCATTGCCGATAGCCTCCATCAGGTTCAGCGGCGTAGTGGTGATCGGCTGCGGACCGCTTTTGCCGAAGGCACCGTTGAGCACCACCTTCTGGCTGGCGTAGCGCAGCACGCTGACGTCCACCTGCGGGCTTTCGACGTACTGGGCCAGGCGGCCGGAAATGTCGGCGCGCAGTTGCTCGATGGTCCGGCCGGATGCGCGGACATTGCCGATATAGGGGTAGAACAGCGAACCATCCGGGCGGACCAGGCGGCCGTTGGCGTCGATCTGTTGCTGCGGGCCGGACGGGGCAGTTAGCTCAGGGTGGTCCCATACGGTGATGTACAACAGGTCGCCAACGCCGATGCGGTAATCCTCGGGTTGATATGCCAGCAACTCGGCAGGAACCTTCGCGCGTTGTTCCGTCGCGGCATCCATGGCCAGCAGCTTCGGAGTGATCTGTACCAGCTCGACGCGGCTGCTCTCCGGAGAGTCGTCGCGAATGATGCGGCTGGTATCCATGTGTTGGCCAGGGGCGAACATGCAACCCTGAAGGGTGATAGCTGCGAGTACTGCGGCGGACAAAGAGCGAATCATGGTGAAGGACTACACAAAGAGGTCAATACGAAACCACCTCGGCAGGGCGTCGAGTTGGAGTGAAGTGTGGGAAAGTGGGTGGTTATTATCGGAAAAGCAGAAAGCCCAGCAAGAGCGACTCCTTTTCAGGAAACGCTCTTGCCGGGATCAACAGGCCGGGATGGGGCCGATGTTGCTTAGTTGGTGGTACCGGTAGTGCCGGTGGTACCGCCAGTGCCGCCACCGGTGGTGCCCGGAGTGTTGTCGCTGCCACCGCCGCTGCTGTTGGAGGCAGCTACGCCTACTGCAACGGCTGCTGCACCAATACCGACAGCGGCACCAACGGTCAGGCCGCCAGCGATGGGAGTGGACAGGCCCAGGGACGAGGTAGCACCCGGAGCTGCAGCGGAGGTGGTCGAGCCAGTGCCCGACGCCGAAGTCGATTCGGAATTGGTGCCGGTTTCAGCAGCCAGCAGCGAAGTGCTGAAGCTCGCCATTACGGCGAGGGCCAGAAGTTTCTTCATATCAAGACTCCTTGTGGGATAGGTTCTTTAGTTTACAGAAGGTTAAGGGTGGCATGTCGCCAGCGCAAGCAACAAGCGCTAACTTCATGGTTGTAACAACACTACAACACTTTGATTTTCTTGATCGTTCCTATGTTTTGACTCCCTCTCCCCTGCCGGGAGAGGGCCGAGTAGGTTGGCGCTGAACGAAGTGAAACCCAACAATTGCCGGCAGCCGTGCCGTTGGGCTTCGTACCTCAGCCCAACCTACGAACCCGCATGCAACCCGCCAAATCCGATGTGTTGGATCAAATTGGCGGGTTTCACCCGCCCTACGCCTCTAACTCCCAGAGAGCGTCACGTAGGATGGGTTGAGCTTGCGATACCCATCGATTTTCCGGAGGGCCGTCACTCGAATCCCTCAATACGCATTCTTATGCACGAAGCCTTTGAACACCGTGAGGAACACGATCTTCAGGTCCCACCAGAGTGACCAGTTATTGATGTAATGGAGATCGTGCTCGATACGCTTCTGCATCTTGTCCAGCGTATCCGTCTCGCCACGCCAGCCATTCACCTGTGCCCAACCGGTGATGCCCGGCTTCACCTTGTGACGCAGCATGTAGCTGCCAATCTGGGTGCGGTATTCCTCATTGTGCGCCACCGCATGCGGGCGAGGGCCGACGATGGACATGTCGCCGAGCAGCACATTGATGAACTGAGGTAACTCGTCCAGCGAAGTCCGGCGAATGAACGCACCCACCTTGGTAATACGGTTGTCGTTGCGCGTGGCCTGGACCACATCTGCGCCGTTCTCCATCACCCGCATACTGCGGAACTTCCACACCTGGATCGGACGGCCATCGATGCCATAACGCTTCTGCCGGAAGAACACCGGGCCTGGGGAACTGAGCTTCACCGCTGCCGCAATGAACGCCATGGGAACGGCAATCAGGCAGAGGATTAGTGAGGAGAGAACGATATCCTCCAGCCGCTTGATGATCGCCTTCGCCCCGGTCATCGGGCTATCGAAGATGCTGATGGTCGGCACGCCATTGATGTTCTGGCTGCGCGCATGCAGTAGTTCGAAGATGAACACGTCTGGAACGATGAATACCGAAGTGGTGGTATCGCTCAGTTGATCGACCAGCCAGCGAATGCGCGCCTCGCTGCGCATCGGTAGGGTGATGTAGATACGGTCGATCTCTCCGGCCCGCGCCTCGGCCACCAACTGCTCCAGCGTCCCGGAAACCGGCAGGCTCAGCTTGCTCTTCGGCAGGTGTACCGGATCACGACGCTTGTCGTCATAAAAGCCCAGCAGCTCCAGCCCCATCCAGGGTGCACCAGCGATATTGCGCGCCAGCCGCTGCCCCAGCGCACCGGCACCGGCGATGGCTACCGAACGGGTATTGAAGCCCTTGCGCCGCAGCAAATTCAGGGCCAGCCGCAGGCCAACCCGATAGATGCACAGGCCCAGCAATGTCTGGCAGAACCACTGCGCCAGGTCCAGTGCATCGAGCACCGGCATACTGACTACGAACTTATCGACGAGCAATACGCTGGCAAAACTGATTGCCCAGATCCAGCAAACCCGGCGCAACTCCACGATGACCCGCTCGCCGCGCCAGGAACTGTACAACTGGGCGAAATCGCTCAACAGGTAGAACACCACCAGCGCAAGCAAGGTCGCGATCAGTTGACCCCTATCGAAGTCGTCCCCGTGCAGGATCACAGTGCCGACGATGCCGGCCAGGATAACCAGCAGATCCAGCAGTCTTTGCACTATCGAGATATTGGCCTGATGGGGGCGGAGAATTCCGCGGTCCCTGCTGTTCATTGCGGCACTCCTTTACGTCTGTAGGTCAGAGGCATGTGAGAGTTGTTGATGGAAAGTGTTCTTGCGGGGCAGCGTAATGACGCCGTGAATCAGGCTGTTCCGGGTGTCGCTGGAGTTCTTGTCGTTATTCGGGCGTGCCAACGTCTAGCCCGCATCACGTAACGGATGCGGGCCAGGGGCATGCTTCTATTGATTACTGTTCAGGAGTTACTTTATCGGCAGGGCCGTTCAGTTCCTGTAGTACATCGAGCAGATCGTGGTGCCAATCGGAAGCCGCTATGCTGAATGTTTGTTGCAGCTTCTGACTGCTCATCACCGACCAAGCTGGGCGTTTTGCAGGCGTCGGGTAGTCGCGAGTTGCAATGGCATTCACCAGCGGTTGTCGTTCGATCATTCCCAACGCGTGCGCCTGCTGGAAAATTTCCATGGCAAATTCATGCCAGGTGCAGGCCGGGGCGCCACTGAAGTGGTAAATCCCCCATGCCGCTGTGCCTTCATCTCGAATCTTTGCGGCAACGCGCCATAGCGCACCGGCAATGCTCGCTGCGGAGGTCGGACATCCGCGCTGATCGGCCACCACGCCCAGTTCACTGCGCTCGCGTCCGAGGCGCAGCATGGTCTTCACGAAGTTGTTGCCATGCACGCCGAACACCCAACTGGTGCGCAGTATCAGGTGTTGTGCGCACAAATCGACCAAGGCCTGTTCACCGGCCAGCTTGCTGGCACCGTAAATACCGGTAGGGCCGGTGGCATCGTTTTCCCGATAGGGCACATCCGCATCGCCGGCGAAGACATAGTCGGTGGAAATATGCAGCAGCGGAATTCCTGCTTCATTCGCCGCTTTCGCCAGATGCGCAACGCCGTCCCGGTTGATTGCATATGCCCGCTCCGGCTCGCTTTCCGCTTTATCGACAGCGGTATAGGCAGCGGCATTGATGATCAACTGCGGACGGATGCGTGCAACAGCTTCCCGGATCTGTTCTTCATTGGTGATATCCAGCTCACTGGAGCCCATACCGGTCACAACGAAGCCAGCAGGTGCGCGGCGCAGCAGTTCGAATCCAACCTGACCGCGTGCACCGGTAACCAATACCTGCATGTCAGTTCCCCTTGCCAAGCAATTCGCGCAGGCTGGGGTTGAGCTTGTCCTTTTCGGACAGCAGCGGATCGGTCAACGGCCACGGAATGTTCACGTCCGGGTCGTTCCAGATCAGCCCGCCTTCGTCGGCAGGGAAGTACAGGTCAGTGCATTTGTACTGGAAGTCCGCAACATCACTCAGCACACAGAAACCATGGGCGTATCCTGGCGGAATCCATAGCTGGCGATGGTTGTCGTCGCTCAACTCCACGCCAACGAACTGGCCACAGGTCGGCGACTCGGGATTGATATCCACGGCGACGTCGTACACCACGCCGCGACTCACACTGACCAGCTTGCCCTGTGGGCGAGTACGCTGGAAATGCAATCCGCGCAAAACACCACGCGGCGACCGGGAGTGATTGTCCTGGACGAATGGCAGGTCGATACCAGCGTCGCGGTAGCGCTCGATGTGGAAGCTCTCGAGGAAGAATCCACGAGCATCGCCGAATACCTTGGGCTCGATGATCAGCACGCCCGGCAGAGCAGTTTCGATCACTTTCATGGATGAGTCTCCTGTGCCAGTACGCTCAGCAGATACTGACCGTATCCCGTCTTGCTCAGCACCTGGGCTTGCTGGCGGAGTTGTTCTGCCGACAGCCAGCCCTGGTGGTAGGCAATCTCTTCCAGACAGGCCACTTTGAGGCCTTGGCGGGTTTCGATGGTCTGCACGTAGTGGCTGGCCTCCATCAGGGAGTCATGGGTGCCGGTATCCAGCCAGGCGAAGCCACGGCCCAGCAGGCTGACATGCAGGTCGCCACGTTGCAGGTAGGCGTTGTTCACATCGGTGATTTCCAGTTCGCCGCGAGCGGAAGGTTTTACCTGCTTGGCGATCTCCACAACCGAGTTGTCGTAGAAGTACAGACCGGTAACCGCGTAATGGGATTTCGGCGTCTTGGGCTTCTCTTCGATGGAGATGGCTTTGCCGTTGGCGTCGAACTCGACGACCCCGAAACGCTCCGGATCATTCACGTGGTAGCCGAAGACGGTTGCACCATGCTGACGGGCGGCCGCTTCACGCAGCATGGCGGTGAAACCATAGCCGTAGAAGATATTGTCGCCGAGGATCAGGCACACACTGCTGTCGCCAATGAACTCCTCGCCAATCAGGAACGCCTGGGCCAGCCCGTCCGGCGACGGTTGTTCGGCATAATTGAGGCTGATACCGAACTCCGAGCCATCGCCCAGCAGCTTACGGAAGTTGGGCAAGTCCTCCGGAGTGGAAATCACCAGGATTTCCCTGATTCCCGCCAACATCAGGACCGACAGCGGGTAATAGATCATCGGCTTGTCATAGATCGGCAGCAACTGCTTGGAAATACCGCGAGTGATCGGGTGAAGACGTGTACCGGAGCCGCCGGCCAGGACAATGCCTTTCATTCAAAACTCCAGAAACTCGAAGATCGGATCGAAACTGTAGGAGCGAGGGGGACGCCTAGTCCTTGCTCGCGAGCAGCGTTCAGGCGCCTTCGCCCAACCGGCCCAAACGATAATCACCGCTCAGCACCCGTTCCCACCACTGACGATTATCCAGATACCACTGTACCGTCTTGCGGATACCCGACTCGAAGGTCTCCTGCGGCTTCCAGCCCAGCTCACGCTCGATCTTCGAAGCATCGATGGCGTACCGCCGATCATGCCCCGGCCGATCCTTCACAAAAGTAATCAGCTCCTTGTAGGAGCGAGCTTGCTCGCGATCGCCCTTTCGTGGAACCAGCTCATCCATCAGGTCGCAGATCGTCTCCACCACCTCCAGATTACGCTTCTCGTTATGCCCACCAATGTTGTACGTCTCACCGACCACCCCACGCGTAACCACCTCGACCAGCGCCCGGGCATGATCCTCGACATACAGCCAGTCACGAATCTGCGACCCGTCGCCATATACCGGTAGCGGCTTGCCGGCCAGGGCATTGAGGATCATGTGCGGGATTAGCTTCTCGGGGAAGTGATAGGGCCCGTAGTTGTTCGAGCAGTTGGTCACCAGCACTGGCAGGCCGTAAGTACGCTGCCAAGCGCGGACCAGGTGATCCGAACTGGCCTTGGAGGCCGAGTAGGGCGAACTGGGCGAGTAGGGAGTGCTTTCGGTGAACAGATCATCCGTACCTTCGAGGTCGCCATACACCTCATCGGTAGAAATATGGTGGAAGCGGAATGCGGCCTTGGCTTCTACTTCCAGACCGCTCCAGTAGCGACGGGCCGCCTCCAGCAGCGTATAGGTGCCAACGATATTGGTCTGGATGAACTCGGCAGGCCCATCGATGGAGCGGTCCACGTGCGACTCGGCGGCCAGGTGCATCACAGACGTGGGGCGGAGTTCGGAAAATACCTTGTCCAAGGCCGCTGCATCGCAGATGTCCACTTGGTAGAACCGGTAACGAGGCGAGCCGGCTACATCGGTCAGCGACTCCAGATTGCCGGCATAGGTGAGCTTGTCGAGGTTGGCGACCTCGTGATCGGTGTTCTGGATCAGGTGGCGAACCACTGCTGATCCGATGAAGCCGGCGCCGCCGGTAACTAGAATTCGCACAAATTATTGCTCCGCATTTTTGACGCGCCAGTCTACTCCATATACCCCTGTGGGTTGCCTGATTGCCATCGCCAAGTATCGAGCATCATTTCTTCCAATCCTCGTTTGGCTTGCCAACCTAGCTCGCGAGCGGCCTTGGAGGGGTCTGCCCAGCATTCAGCGATGTCGCCGGGACGACGAGGTGCGATGCGATACGGTACAGGCACCCCGCTGGCGTGCTCAAATGCTTTAATCATTTCCAGCACGCTGTAGCCAGTTCCGGTTCCAAGGTTCCATACATGTATACCGCTCTGAGTGGAAATTGCTTGCAGGGCTTTTAGGTGACCGTCAGCCAGATCGACTACATGGATGTAGTCACGAATACCTGTTCCATCGCGAGTGGAATAGTCGTTTCCGAATACGGCAAGTTCCTTGAGCTTGCCGATGCTGACTTGACTGATGTAGGGCAGCAAATTGTTGGGAATTCCATTGGGGTCCTCTCCGATTAAGCCGCTCTCGTGAGCGCCAATCGGATTGAAATAGCGCAGTAGAGCAATACTCCAGCGCGGATCGGAGTGCGCCAAATCCTTGAGTAACTCCTCTACCATGAGCTTCGAGCGCCCATAAGGATTAGTAGGAGTACCTATAGGGGCATTCTCGCTGATCGGCATTTGCTCAGGTTCGCCATAGACGGTGGCTGAAGAACTGAATACCAAATGAAACACCCCTGCACGGGCCATTGCCTGATAAAGGTTCAGGCTGCCAGCGACATTGTTGGAGTAATAGTCGAGCGGTTTCTGAACGCTCTCACCAACAGCTTTAAGGCCCGCAAAATGCAGTACTGCGTCAATGCGATGCTCAGTGAAAATGTTATCTAGTATTGCATTGTTACGAATGTCACCCTGGATAAATACAGGTGCCTTACCGCATATACGCTCAATCCGCCGTAATGATTCAGCTGTGCTATTGCAAAGATTATCCAATACTACCACTTGGATGCCGGCTTCGAGTAGGGAAAGTGTCATGTGCGAGCCGATATAACCAGCGCCGCCGGTTACAAGGACCGTTTCAGTCATTATTGAGAGTCCCATGTGGTGTTTTCATTAGTTTTGAGGATCAAGCTCTGCCGTACTTGTCTTCGAAGCGAATAATGTCATCTTCGCCGAGATAAGTGCCGGATTGAACTTCGATCAGCTCTAGCGGAATCTTTCCGGGGTTTTCCAAAGCATGAATCTGGCCTGTAGGGATATAGGTCGACTGGTTCTCTGTTACTAAATAGATCTGGTCACCATTGGTCACCTTTGCTGTTCCGCTGACGACAATCCAGTGTTCTGCTCGGTGGTGGTGCATTTGAACAGAGAGTTTAGCGCCGGGTTGTACAGTAATCCGCTTTACTTGGTAGCGTTTGCCATTGTCGATAGATTCATAAATGCCCCATGGGCGATAAACTTCTCGATGGTTCAGATGCTCGCTGCGAGTTTCTTTCTTCAAACGGTCGACGATCTTTTTTACATCCTGAACATGATCTTTATGTGCAACGAGTACTGCATCCTTAGTTTCCACGATTACCAGATTTTCTAACCCGACGGTTGCAACCAGTCGGCTATCGGCATGGACGTAGGTCTGGCGCGTCTGCTCATCGAAAACGTCGCCTTTGAATACGTTTCCTTGTTCATTCTTCTGGCTCGCATCCCAAAGAGCAGACCAAGACCCAATATCGCTCCACCCTGCATCTAATGGCACCATTACTGCGTCGGTAGTCTTTTCCATTACTGCATAATCGATGGAGTCCTCTGGGCAGGCCAGAAACTCTGTTGGCTCAACGCGAGTGAAGTGCATGTCCTGAGTGGCGCCGGCGATGGCCTTCCGGCAGGCATCGAGAATGTCAGGGCGGAACCGTTCAAGCTCTTCTAGATATCGGCTAGCGCGGAACATGAACATGCCGCTGTTCCAGTAGTGTCTACCGCTTACAAAATACTCTTGAGCGGTGAGCAAAGTCGGCTTTTCGACGAAGCGGATAACCATATATCCACTGTCGCTTACTGGCTCACCTTTTTCGATGTAGCCGTAACCAGTTTCCGGGTGGTTGGGGACAATTCCAAAGGTAACCAGCTTGCCTTCTGCAACAAGCGGCAAAGCTGAACGGATGCCTGAGTGAAACGAAGCAACGTCCCGGATCAGATGGTCAGCTGCCTGCACCAAGAGGATTGGATCATTCGCTTCATCTATGGCCTGCAGTGCAGCGAGTGCAATTGCTGGCGCAGTATTACGGCCAGCTGGCTCAAGCAAAATTTTGGCCTGTTCCATCCCCAATTGGCGGAGTTGTTCGGCTGCGAGAAATCGGTGCTGATCGTTGCAGATTAGATATGGAAGAGCGACATTGAGCCCTTCCAAACGCCGAATTGTGGCTTGCAGCATCGATAGCTCACCGTTCGCTAGTGGAAGAAATTGCTTAGGATTGAGTTGGCGTGACAATGGCCAAAGACGTGATCCTGATCCTCCAGCCATAACTACAGGAACTAATGAGAGGTTCATTTATTTTCCTATGTGTAGGGAGTGATTTTTTATAAGAATGTTGGGTGGGTTAGTTTTGCTTTAATTGGTTGCTAGTTTTCTTATGTGTTTGAGTATGGAGTCGTGCTCTAGTAGTGTCTTGCTTTTAGCGCTTGCTATACATTTTTTATAGGCGCTACGAACATCTATGTCTTCAGTTAGCGAGTGTATTTGACTATAAATGGTGTCGATACAGAAGTTGTTGACATTGTGGACGTATTGGGGAAGTCCTAGGTCGCCAAAGGCGCCGAATCCCTTTCTTTCATAAGAGAGATGTATAACAAAGTGACCGGCAGCGAGCGCCATTAATGCCGCATGTAACCGCATTGCAATAACAACTCTGGGTTTATTGTTTCGGTCTATAAAATTCTCTCTTGGAATTATATGTTGGGGCCTCAATAAGCTTGTGGCGGGTCTGTCATCATTGCTGCGAACAGTGCTTTGAATATAGGCGTCATAAATCTCAAAGCGTGATATTAAGTCTAGCACGCCTATTGGGATGATGCCGTTTAAGAAACGTACAGAGAAAATTGGTTCGAGGCTAGCTAGTTCTAGCTTACATTCAGTGTTTTTGAAAACCTCAAGTATGGCTAGATCGGCCATTCTGCTTGCTGTTGGAACAGGAAAATCGCTCATGCTCCTATTGTCTCGGAGGAACACATTGCGTAGTTTACTAAGGAGTAAATAGAAGGTGGGTTTTAATATTCTGTGAATAGGGCCAATGCTCTGGGGGAGGTATATTGATTTGCGGCCATTGAATGCTGCGCAAATAAGCTGTGGCCCGTGAACTAATAATGTCTTTAAAGCCTCATTGTAATTTCCGGCTCTCAAGTATCCTCCGCCGACACCAATGATGACATCAAACTTTCTTGCCGAAAAAAGGGTTCTTAAGTATCTTGTGTTGTATCCATACCATTTGGGCATGGAGTCCAGTATTTTTATGTTGCTAAGTTGGGCGAATGATTTCGGGTGCGATGCGCAGATTGTAATTTCAATTTGTTCGCCAAGAGCTTCTTTGGCGAGATTTATGGCTTGTGAGACTAATAGCCCGTCACCGGCATTTTCTGCGCTATAAGCATGCAATATCAGAACCTTATTCATGAGTTTATTAGCTCTTTGTAGGTTTCAATATGCTTGTCTATGCTTGAGTTCCAACTGAATTTTGAAACCCAGTCGGGGGCATTTTTTATGCAGTTTAGTCGTTCCTTATTATTGGTTAGCGCGTCATGGATTCCTGATGCTATGGATCCTGAGTCTAACTCTTGAAATGCTAAAGAAGGGCCTGAAACCTCTGCCAGAGAACCTTTTCTTGAGGTAATTACAACTGTTCCAGCTGCCAATGCTTCTAGAATTGGAAACCCGAAGCCTTCGTATAAGCTAGGAAAGGCAAAGAGTGACGAGTTTTGCATAAGTGCCACTCTGTCACTGTCATCTACAAAGCCTAGATAGATAACATTTTTTGAGTTGTTGATAGCTTTGAGAATTTCCTTGTAGTTCCAGGCTGGTCTTCCGGCAATTACAAGTGGGATATTTAGAGCTCTGAGATCCGGCGACCTAAAAGCGTCTATAAGAGGGATTATGTTCTTCCTCGGTTCTAGGTTGCCAAGATATAGTACATATTGGCTCGGCAGTATCTTCGCAATATTTTCAGATAATTGCGTTTTTTGGGAGAAGACATCGGTATCGATACCGTGATGAATTACTTTTATACTCTTGCGGTCCACGCCAAATATTTCAGCTATGTCGTCAGCGCTCGAATTTGAAACAGTTATTATGTTGTTGGTGGATTTGATTGCAAGGCCAACTCTTCTTCGCCATATGTACTCTTGCGTTGAGGTGCGCGCTACATTAATCCAGCGGCTTGCGACTCCGTGAACTGTTACAATTGATTTGCTCCTTGTCTTAAAAAGAGGCCCTGTGTCTGCTGAGTAATGCAGAATTGTGTCCTTGCTGAATTTTCTTAAACCATAAAGTGATTCGTAAAAGATCGTACTGTATGGAGATCTTCCTGCCGGAATCCTTCTGACATTCACTCCCCTAGCCTGCAAACCTTGTGATATTTTTCGAGTATAGGTAGTGTTCCCACCTACGTGGCGATCAATTATTCGCTCAGGAAAGTGCACCTCCATATTATTCTCCATTATAAATATTGAGCAGTGCTTTTTTCTGTGTGGAGTAGTTCATTCGTGCAAGTGTCGCATTATTCGCTTGTCGTGCGAGATTAAGTTTTTCTGTGTCCTTTATTAACTCCAGAATGGACGCTGCTGCTTCTGAAGGGGTCTTCACTTTGATGAATGTGTCTTCACTAAAGGCAGGAATGTCACGAACTAACACAGCGAGCCCACTGGATGCGGCGTCAAGGACACTTAATGGATATCCTTCATAGCTAGCAGTGTGGAAATAGATGCATGCAGAGGATAGCCGATTGGCTAGTTGCACCTCATCAAGCCAGCCTGTGACTTCAACACCTAATTTGGATAGCATCTTTCTATATTTTTCTTCGCCATCACCTATCCAGGTGAATTTAATATTCTCTTCAGTTGTAATTAATTTTATTGTTTCGGCAAAAAAAAATGGCGCTTTTTGGGGGGCCAGACGTCCAACCATGACAATTTCTTTTATTGAGTTAGATTTTTTTTTGCTCGGGAGATTTTGAATTGTCGGCGCATTGGGTAAGTATAAGGATTTGGCTTTTGAGTTGATCTTACACGCTAGTTTTTTTTCGTGCTCAGAGAGATGAATTATGCATTCCGAGTTTCTACTTAGTATGGACTCCGCTAGGAAGTAGAATGCTCTTGTTGTTGGCTTTCTTTCTGGGTCATCGAATGCAAAGCAGTGTGGTTGGTATATGACTCTGCATGGCAGTGGTAGAAGCCTAGTGTAAACACCTGCCCAACTAGAGTGAGCGTGGACAATATCAGGCCTAATTATGTTTACTAGTGTTCGTACTAGCTTTACTTTTTTTAGAATTCCACCATGAATTTGGAAGGTCTCGATGTAATTTGATTTTTCTGTTGGAGATTCTTTTCCGGACCACGCAAGGTAGTGGTCGTATGTTGGAGTGATTTTGGTAATTGTGTCTATAGCTCTGCTAACTCCACCAGCGTAACAGTCTGTTACGTGAAGAATTTTCATAATTATATCCTTCTTATAGTGGGTAGTTTATACAGGCTCCCCAAGTTATAGGAGCGAAGGAGGTTTTCAAGGGATAGTGTTAAGAATATTCCTGGTAGAAAGTATGCGGCATAACCAAGACGATTGGCCAATATAGGGTTCGTATAGAATATGAAGAAAAATGCAGCAGTTAATATAAAGATTGATGTAATTTTATGGATGTCCTTATGTGATTTCTCACGACGAGATAGCAAAAGAAAGAAAAGAGACACATAGATCGCTATTGTATTTTTAATTGACGCCGTGCTCGCCGAATCAATGGAGTGATGCCCTGATGTATAGAAGTCAACTTTTGTCTGAAGGTTGTTTGAGAATATTCCTGAAATATTAATTATATCGTTGGATATTTGGATAAATGGGGAGTGGAAGTCAAGTTTGAAAACTGAGTTGACGATTCCTATAAATAAAATTGTGCCCAGCATTGATTTATTGAGAAAAATTTTTGAAAGATCCCGCAAAATTAGTGGAAGCCATAATATTGATGATATCTGACTAAATATCATCAATATTGAGTAAATTAATTTTGTGCGCGGATTTCTAGATGTAATAGCAAGTATCGCAAATTCAAAAGCAAAAGATTGCCTTAATAAGAAGGCTGTGATTGAGTGGAATGAAGGTAATAAAAATGCGAGCATTAAAATTATTTTTATGATGCTGCCTTTTCCAATGGTGTTGGATATTCTATTTAATATGAATATCCAAGAAAGGCTTTTTATGAATAGAAATTCAAAATAAGAAAGTCCGAGCAGGGAGCTGGCGTGCATTATAAGGGCTGGCACAAACTCAATGCCGAAGGGGAAGGGATTCATAGAAATATTCATATATCTAGATAGATACATTTCATTATCCAGAATCATTTCTGTTTCGAATGCAGATGTCCAGGAAATAAATATGAATATAGGTAGGAATGCTATTCCCGCTATTAGCTTTGTTGGTGAAATTCGAAGCGTATTCATTTTGATTGGAGATTGCTCTGGGGCTTCTAAGAAAAGGCTAGTTTTATACTTCTTGCAAAGCCTCGAGCGTATCGTATTATATTGAATAATGGGTTGTTTTCTTTGAAATTCATCCGCTCTTTTTCAATTGCGCTATCAAAATTTCTGTATCCCTCTAGGACAAGCAAGGGGTTACTATGCCAGATCTCAATGTCATTATTGCGGAAGTGATTCCAGTCATCAGCAGTTGCAATAATGTTTTTAGTGAGGCTCGACAGCTTTGAGGCTCCAGTTTTTGTAACTAGGTAAGCAACTGTCCCGCATTTCCATTCTCTATGAGGGTGGCCTAACTTCACCAAGTCTGTGCTTTTCTTTATTTTAAGTGGATTGAACCTGAATATTTTTCTTTTGTCCTCTGGTGGGATTTTTGAGTAGCCCAGGATAATGACATCAGGCTTTTTGTTCAAATTTTCAATAATATTGATTATTTCGAGTACTGTTGCGTCGAAATTCTCTTGTAGAATTGCGTCGTCTTCAAGTATCACTGTGTAGTTGTGATTTTTTGCCACGGAGTAGATTAGGTTATGGCACTTAGCACAACAATATTCCCCTTGTGTTAGGCGAGTGTCTTCTGGGATTTTTTCTGGAAGTTGTTCTGGAGTTAGTGCGTCAAAAAATGAGAATGCCAGTCCTCTACTCTCAAGTTGAGACTGGATGTTTGCCCTTCGCAAGTTCTCTTGCGGAAGGGATAGAACAATAATTTTAGGGAAATTCATGAGGGATGATTTTAGTTTGAAATAGTGATGTTTGTGTTGTTTCTTTTTCTTTTGTATAGGATGTGTAGCGTTATCATTATGAGTACGCCGAGAGTTTCACCCGCTAATAGCCCAATTATCGCGCTTAAGTACCCATACTCTTCGTGAAGTGAATACATTGTCAATAAGCTTGTTGCGGATACGAATATATTTGATGCTGTGTTGATTTTTTCTAGTTTTAGCGGAATGCTGATTTGAGTGTTTATGAATACTGCTGCGGATGTGCTTAAGGCTACACCAGCGCATAGCGCTATATCTTTGAAAGAGTAATCTGCTTGGCTGGCCGTCAGGAAGTTGATAACCGGGAGCCCAAGTGGTAACCCTATAATAGCTAGTGCTAATAATAATAATACGAACCCCTTGAGAGTTCTTTTTATAGTCTTTTTGTAGGTCCCAGTACTCCTCGATAATACAGCTTGTGTGGTGAAGAATTTAGAATAAGTGCCGGTTATGTTTGTTGGGACTAGAATTAGTTGTTTTAAGATATTTAATTTTGCAAGATGAGCTTCACCTAGTAAGGAGCCAATTAGTATCTGGTCTAGTTGTTGGTAAGATGTTGCGATTCCCGAGTTGGTATAGAAATGCTTTGCGCTTTTAATTTCTTGCCATGCGTCGAGAAGTTTTGTGATTTTTAATGGCTTGGTTACGTTTTCTTTCCAAGCCATAAGAAAACCGAGGAGATTCGTTGAAACTATTAAGGTGCTTGTTATTAGTGCATAGATTGTTATGTCGCCTTCATTTTTTATGCTGAGCAGCAAAAGAATTATGGCGATTGCCCTTAGTGAAAGGTTTCTCCAAAATAACATTTTGTATAATTGTTTGGCGTAAAAATACCAGTCGACATTTAATGAAGATGAAATTGTGGCTATAAGAAATAGGCATGTTATTGCTTTGTTGTTTGTTGGTATAATGGTTGTTGCTGTTGTATAAATTAAAAATAATGGTATTGTCAATAAAAATTGGCATGTGATTAGTTTTATGAAACACTTTTCTTCTTCTTTTCTTAATGTCGACTCTAGATAAGATCGGTTTGCGCTTGATGAAAATGAGAGGATGACTATGCTGTTGGCAATTGTATATGCGAGATAGATACTTATGTATTCACCATACGTATCCAAAGGTATCTTATGTAGTACTATAGGGATTGTTATAACTGGGAAGATGGCGACTGCTATATTGTTAAGTAGTGAGTAACTGATTTTTCCCAGCATATCTCTGATGTCCAATGGCGTTTTGGTTGCTCTGTTTTTTGATTGGCGCTTGAGTTTCTTCTCTATTGACCTTTTTAGCGCTTGGCTGGGCGGCGGTTTGTATGTGGCTTAAGAAGGCGTTATTGAACTTTTGCTGAGCGGATCCTTGTCTGAGTGTATGCATTCATATGTTTTTGGTTATATTGAGTGCTTCTTGTGCGATGTCTTTTTGGTTGTCGCACGCAGCTCTTTAAAAGTCATGTGGGAGCTGACATTTTCTAGGATTTCTAAATGTCTCTTTTAAACTATATTTTCCGAAAATTTCTTTGGGTTAGTGTTTGTCGTTGTCAATAAGTTGCGGTATGGATTTTGTCAAGAAAAATGTAATTCTGAATATGTACTATTGGAATTAGATTGATTCAGCTTTTCTCTTTGCGAGAGGTGTAGTTTTTTAAAAGAGCGAGCGCATTTTGCACGCTACCGCCCCACGATTGGCGGTCGATTTCCTGAGGACACAATTTCGGTGGTGGGGTTTTGGTTGGTCGGACGCTTGCGAAGGCGAGGAAGAGAAGCGAGAGGTGCTGCGCTGTGGCTTTCCTTTACTAGCCTTTCCAGTCCGGGGTCGTAGGCTGGAATGCGGCCTTGCTTCAGGCGTTCGACTTTCTGGGTATCGACACACACATCGTGGCCAACTTCCGCCAATACGGCTCCCTGCACGAGCCCAACGTATCCAATGCCGTAATCAAGTCGTTTCTCTTTGAGTCTGGTTTTGATGATGACGACCGGCCACTTCGGGAGGAGAGGGATTGTGCCGGTGCTTAAGGTGGATTGTTCGTTTGTAGTAGCCGGGTTGGGCTTTGCAGGATGTTCGCCAGCAAACTGGCTCCTACGAATGGTACGTGTGAGTAGTACGAGATCTCATTTGTGAAATTATGGTGACGTATTTACCGTAAGTTACTTACTGGATTGGGGCATGGCGCTCTAGAGGGGGCGGGTTACAGTTCAGTAAGTACGTGTAGGAGCGAGCTCTCCTCGCGAATTTGCCTGGCACTGGATTCATTCGCGAGTAAAGCTCGCTCCTACAAGAACTTCTCATGCAGGAGGAGTGGGTAAAGTACAAGATGAAGGCGACCTGGTACGCTACCGCCACAGGATTTGACGTCAATTTCCTGAAAACGTGATTTGTCTGGCAGGGGAAATTGGCATGCGGCCGGCTTTTAGCCAGTCGGATGTAATCGGGCTCGAGGAGGAGAGGTGCAGGGGTACTGCGAAATCATCCTTGGCCTCTGAGTGCGCTCTTGGTCGAGCGTCTCTGCGATTCTGCCGTGTCTAGGTGTACTGTACAGATATTAAGCAAATGGGGCCGGAATGTGAAGGCTTTCACGTTTTTCCAGATCGGCGGAAATGGCCGATCTAGAGCGGTCCCATCAATGGTTGACAAATCTTTACTTGGGATAATTAGGCAATGGCAGCGACGCGTTTCAGTGGTACGCGTACGACTGTTTGGCGCTGGAGGATATTCAACAGCAGCAACACTCGTTCTTCGCCATCTCTTGCCACGAAGATGGCCTCCAGGTTTTGCAGGCCATCCTCATTGATGACTACCTTGTCACCTTTTTCGAATACTGGACTGGGATTTTCGATTTCCCTGGTTTGCAGGCGCTCGATAACCTCCGGAGGAACCGGGATGGATTGGTTGCCAAAAGTCACGATATGGCTAACGCCGCGAGTCGATCGGATGGGGAGCCAGTTGTCCTCGACTCTGTCCAGGTGAATGAACAGATAGCCGGGAAACATGGGTTCATTGCTGTAGACCAACTTGCCCTTGGTCAGGCGTTCCACCTGTTGTTCGAACAGCAGGCAGGAATAGCCCTGGCGCTCAAGATGTTCCTGTGCGCGTCTGTCCTGGCGAGGTTTGCACTGGACGAGATACCAGCGTTTTCCATAACTTGCGGCTTGCATGGCGCCCCCCTGTTCAGAAACCTATCCCTGTTGCTTCTGAAGTTCCGTTCTTCAACCCGATGCGTTGTGGAGTGCACCGGCAATCGCTGTGCGTTATTGGTGTGAAGAGGAGAGAGGGGCTCGCTCTTCAGTCTCGGGGCAAAGTCATTGGCTTTGCCCCGGCCCCCAATCAGGCCTTGTCCGACTTGTATTCGTATTGGTAGTAGCCATAGCCGCCGTAGCCGTAATAGGCCGAGGCGCGCTTCTCCACGCCGTTGAAAATGGCGCCTTTCAGTTCGATACCGTTCTGCGCGAAGCGCCGCATGGTCAGGTCCACTTCGCGGACCGGGTTCAGGCCGAAGCGGGCGACGATCAGGCTGGTGCCTGCCTGGCGGCCGACGATGGCGGCGTCGGTTACGGCCAGCAGTGGCGGGGTGTCGAGGATCACCAGGTCGAAGTGCTTGCTGGCTTCTTCCAGCAGTGCGGTGAAGTTGGCGTGCATCAGCAGTTCCGACGGATTCGGTGGAATCTGGCCGCGTGGAATGAAGAAGAAGCCATCGACATCGGTCTTGCGAGCTGCGGTGTCGAAATCGCAGCGCTTGGTCAGCAGGTCGGACAGGCCGTTCTGCTCATCGGTACCGAGTATCTTGTGCAGGTAGCCCTTGCGCATGTCCACGTCGATCAGCAGCACGCGCTGCCCGGCTTGGGCGATCACGGCGGCGAGGTTGGCGGAGACGAAGGTCTTACCCACGGATGGGCTGGGACCGGAGATCATCAGGCGGTTGTTTTCCGCTTCCAGTGTGGCGAAGTGCAGGCTGGTGCGCAGGCTGCGCAGAGATTCGATGGCCAGGTCGGTGGGGTGGCTGATGGCGAGCAGCGGCGCGGCCTTGGCAGCACGGCCCTTGCCCTTGCCGCGTTTATCTTCCTCGGCCTTCTGCAGCACGCTGTAGGGGATCGAGGCGTATACGGGCAGGCCCAGTTGCTCGATGGCTTCCGGATTCTCGATGCCGCGGTTGAGCGCCTTGCGCACCAGCACCAGGGCAATGGCGGCGAACAGTCCGAGCATGGTGGCGATCAGTACGATCAGTGGCTTCTTCGGCTTGACCGGCTTGGTGACGTCGACGTCGGCGGTATCGATGACCCGCACGTTGCCTACGGCGCCCGCGCGCATCACGTCCAGTTCCTGGGCCTTGTTCAGCAGTTGGGTGTAGATCTGTGTGCCAACCTGCACGTCGCGGGTCAGGCGCAGCAGTTCCTGCTGAGTTTCCGGCAGGCCTTCGACCCGCTTCGACAGCCCATTCTGCTTGCCGCTGAGTTCGCCGATCTGTTTGATCAGTGCCTGGTAGGCTGGGTGCTGGCGGGTGAACTTGCGGTCCATTTCCGCCTGCTGCAGCTTCAGCTCGGAGATGCTGGTATCCAGGGCGACGATCTGGTCGAGGATGGCCTTGGTCTCCAGACTGATATCCACCGACTTGCTGCGGGTCTGGTAGGCATTCAGGGCATTCTCGGCCTTTTCGAGGTCGCGACGCACTTCTGGCAACTGGCCGCGGAGGAACTCCAGGCTGGATGCGGCTTCCGCCGAGGTGCGCTCGACGTTCTGGCGCACGTAGAGTTTGCCGATTTCATCGAGTACCTGAATGGCGCGGGCTGGGTCGTCGTTTTCCAGGGCCATGGCGATGATCCCGGATTCCTTGCCGCGCTCGCTGACGTCGAGATCTTCCTGGTAGTTCAGGATGGTGGTCATGCGGCGCTCGCGGACCACGTCGAATTCGGTGCCGGCGTTGGCCTTCAGGGTTTCGACCTGGATCTTCACGCCGTTCTGCTCGAGTTGCTGGCCGACTTCGCCCTGCACCAGGGTGTTGTCTTCATCATCCAGTAGGGTGAAGGTGCCGTTCTCGCCGGCGATCAGCGTGAGGTTCTTTTCCAGCAGGGCTTCGGGTACTTCCAGCTGGAAGATGCTGATTTCTTCACCGCCCCAGCCGTAGCTGGTCAGGCCGAGCAGTGGGGCGGCCACTTCGCCGGCGGTTTCCGGCTGGAATTTTCGGGCGATGAACTTGCCAACGATCGGGAAGCGCTTCGGCTCGGCAATGATGTTCAGGTGCAGGTTATCCACAGCCTTGCCGAGGATCGAGCGCGACTTGATTAGCTCGATTTCGGTGACTGCTTCGGATTGACCGCCAAACATCTCGCCCATGTCCGACAGGCCGGGAATGGCCGGCTTCTTCTGTTCCACCTGGACGATGGCATTGGATCGATAGATGGGCGTCGCCAGCAGCGCATAGGCAACGCCGACAGCCATGAAGCCCGCGGTGATGCTGGCGATCATCCATTTATGATCGAGCAGGGTGCCGAACAGACCAAGGAGGTCGATTTCGTCATCGTCGTGGTCTTGTATGGCAATCGCGGGTTGCTGCTGCATGGTTGTACTTCTTTATATGTAGGACTTATCGGTTGGGGCGGATGCGTTTGGACCAGGCTTCCACACCCTCCTCGATAAGGGCGTAGGCGTGCTCGAAAGCGGCTTCGCTCTGGCGATAGGGGTCGGGGATTTCGCGGTCGTCCTGCCATTTGCCGAGCAGGAAGGTCTTGCCACGGGCTTCCGGGGCCATCTGCGAGATGCCTTGAAGGTGGCGCTTTTCCATCACCAGGATCAGGTCGGACTCGCGCAGCATGCGGGAAGTGAGCTGACGCGCACTGTGTTCGTGCGGCTGCTGGCCGTGCTGCTGGAGAGTGGCCAAGGCGTTGCGTTCGATGGGTTTGTCGACCAGCGCACCGAGGCCGGCGGAGCTGACTTGGACGTCAGTCCCAAGTAGCGCCTGGCGTAGCAGGTGCTCGGCGGTGGGGCTGCGGCAGATGTTGCCGACGCAGACGATCAAGATCCTTTTGAACACAACAGCTGTCCGTGTGGGGATGGTTAGGGAGCTTACGTACGGCGGCGAATGTACCGGCTAAGTGTGAAGCGGGTCAAGGAAACTCATCGGAAAGGTCTGTTTTGAAAGGGAACTTTTCGATGAGGTGGGTGTCTGCTGCGCGTCTGTGAACTCGTGTGGAATGCGGGGTTGAGGCGTTTGGGATGGGGTGTCCGGGGTGCGGCTTTCCGCCTCTCCCATGAGGCGCTGCGGATGTTGGGCTGGAGTGTAGGTTGGTGCTGAGCCTGCGAAGCCCAACGTCCGTTGCATGTGGCACCGTTGCGCTTCGCTACGCTCAGCACAACCTACACTCGCAAAGCCCAACGGTATTGGAGTGGGCCCTGACAGATGTTGGGCTTCACTGCGTTCAGCGCCAACCTACGGATGGCCCAACCTACGGGGCGGGGTGTTCCAGTGCGACTTGCCGGATCGACAGCCGGATCTCCGCCGGCAGCACGCGCTTGGCGGCGCCTTCGGCGAGGTCGCCGAGGAGGCGGTGGTAGCTGAGTTTGCCGGCGTCGTCCTTGCGCAGCACGCGTTGGTCGAGGAGGGTTTGGATGAAGTGGCGGAACAGGCTCTTGTCGAAGAATTCCGGAGCGTTCAGGCCGTGCAGGATCGACAGGCGCTGGGCCATGACGGTGCACAGGTCTTCCAGTTCTTCCGCGCTGAGCTGCTTCTGCCCGGCTTTCAGCAGCAGGGCGACGGCCATGTAGAAGCGCTGCAGCGTCTGGGTGATGGCGCGGGCCAGCAGCGTAAGTTGCACGAACTCCCGCGAACTGGGCGCCGGGCGGAGGTAGGCGTCGTTCTCCTGGCGCAGCAGGCCTTGTTCCACCAGCGCTTCCAGCCATTTGTCCACTTCGCCGGTCAGTTCCTCCGCGCTCCAGCGGATGAACAGTTCCGCCTGCAGATACGGGTAGAGCGCGTGGGCGAAGCGCAGCAACTGCTCGCGGCTGATCCGCGCGTTGCTCTGGAAGAAGCTGGCGATCAGCGCCGGCAGGGCGAACACGTGCAGGACGTTGTTGCGGTAGTAGGTCATCAGCACCGCGTTCTGTTCGTCGAGGTAGAGGATGCGGCCGAGGGCGTCCTTCTGTTCGGCGAGCAGGTTCAGGCTGCGGGCGTATTCGATCAGGTCGCGGCCGCTGCCTTCCGGCAGGGTGGCGCTGGGCGAGTAGGGCACCTTGCGCAGCAGGCTCAGGTAGAGGTCGAGAACCCGGGTCAGGGCGATTTCGTCCAGCGCCTGTCGGCCTGTGGATAACAGCGCCAGGGCGACCAGGTTGATCGGGTTGATCGCGGCGGCATCATTGATGCGGCGGGCGACTTCGCGGCCCAGGTGGTTGGTGGCGTCGGTCAGCCAGGCGGGACGGAATTCCGGGGCGAGTTGCTGTTTGCGCCAGCTCGGCTCGTGTTGTTCGAGGAACGGCGTGAGGTGGATCGGCTCGCCGAAGTTCACCCAGACCTGGCCGAAGCGCTGCTTCAGTGCGCTCAGCACCTTGAACAGGTCGAAGATCGATTCCTTCTTCTTCGCCGCGCCGCGCAGTTCGCCGAGGTAGGTGCGGCCTTCGAAGACCCGTTCGTAGCCTATATATACCGGCACGAAGACGATCGGCCGGCGCGAGTCGCGCAGGTAGCTGCGCAGGGTGATCGCCAGCATCCCGGTGCGCGGGTTGAGCATGCGCCCGGTGCGCGAACGGCCGCCTTCGACGAAGTATTCGGTGGAGAAACCGCGGGTGAACAGCGAGTGCAGGTATTCGTTGAACACCGCCGTATATAGCTGGTTGCCCTTGAAACTGCGGCGCATGAAGAACGCCCCGCCGCGACGCAGGATCGAGCCGACGACGGGCATGTTGAGGTTAATGCCGGCGGCGATGTGTGGCGGAGTCAGGCCGTTGCGGAACAGCAGATAGGACAGCAGCAGGTAGTCGATGTGGCTGCGGTGGCAGGGCACGTAGACGATCTCGTTGCCGTGGGCGACGTCCTGCACGCGCTCGATGTGGTTGACCTTCACGCCCTCGTAGAGCTTGTTCCAGAACCAGGTCAGCACCACTTCGATGAAGCGGATCACCGGGTAGGAGACGTCCGCCGCGATCTCGTTGGCGTAGCGCAGGGCGCTGGCTTCGGCCTTCTCCTGGGAGATGTTCTGCTCATTGCTTTCCCGCAGGATCGCCTCGCGTACCAGCGGCGCGCGCAGCAGGCCCTTGACCAGCGTGCGGCGATGGGAGAGGTCGGGGCCGATTACCGCCGTCTTCTGGTTGCGGAAATGCACGCGGAGGATGCGCTGGACCATGCGCAGGGTGCGCTCCGGGCCCTTGCCCTGGTCGACCAGTTCGCGCAGGTGGATTGGTGCGGAAAGCTGCAGGCGCGTCTTGCGTCCGAGAATGAGGATGCGCGCCAGCTTGCGCAGCCGGCCGGTCACCGCCCAGTTGTCGGCGAACAGCAGCTTCCAGGCGCTCTTCTCGCTGTCCGGCGACTGCCCCCAGAACACGCTGACCGGGATGACTTGCGCGTCGGCCGTGTCGTTGTGGGTGATCGAGGCGAGGCTGCGCACCAGCGCCGGCGGGGCGCCGCGCTTGTCCTGGCGGCCGAGCCAGTCCGGTTCCGGGGTGAGATAGAAGAAGGCCGCCGGTTCGCTATTGCCGCCTACCGTCACCGGCATCACCGGGCGCGGCAGCCCGATCTTGCGGCATTCCGTGTCGAGCACCGCCAGGTCGCTCACCGACGGCTGCTGAAGCACGTAGAGGACCGGCTTGCTGCGGTCGATCCTCAGGCTGACGGCCGACTGGTTGATGGTTTCCGAGCGGACCCAGAGATAGAGCAGACGACGCAGGGCGCTGAAACCGAAGCGACGGAACGGGTAACGGGGCATACGGGCAAGCAAGCGATTGATAGGGGCGGGTAGTGTGCCGGAATCGCATGGGCGCGGCAAAAGGCGGGATTTGGATGTGCCGATTCTACCCTCACCCCAGCCCTCTCCCGGAGGGAGAGGGGGTTGTACGGTGTACGGGCTTGAGCACGGCGCTTCGCTTCACACCTAGGGAGTCCCCTCTCCCTCCGGGAGAGGGTTAGGGTGAGGGGCGAGTGCAACGACGATACCTCCGGAAACTTTTGGTATCGACCTGTAGTCTTGCTTTGCCGCCGGTCGGCTTTTTATAGTCCCGCGGCATTTTCGCGAGCCGTTCGCCACTCCGGACGGTTCCGGCGGGCCCCGCTGGTGGCTCTGGGGCCCTTACCGATAACGGTGAGAGACCATGATCGAGATAAAACGACTAACGAAGCGTTTCGCGCAGCACACGGCGGTCGATGACCTGTCGTTCACTGTGCAGCAGGGGGAGGTGCTGGGCTTTCTTGGCCCGAACGGCGCCGGCAAATCCACCACCATGAAGATGCTGACTGGCTTCCTGACGCCGACGTCGGGCACCGCGAGCATCCTCGGTTTCGATGTGCAGACCCAGACGCTGCAGGCCCAGCGGCAGATCGGCTATCTGCCGGAAGGCGCGCCGTGCTATGGCGACATGACCGTGCGCGGCTTCCTCGAATTCATCGCCGGCGTGCGCGGTTTCCGTGGTGCCGAGCGGCGCGAGCGGGTTGCCCGTGTCGTGGCGCAACTGGAGCTGGAACACGTCCGCGAGCAGTCCATCGAGACGCTGTCCAAGGGCTTCAAGCGCCGCGTCGGCCTGGCCCAGGCGATCCTGCATGATCCCAAGGTGCTGATCCTCGACGAGCCCACCGACGGTCTCGACCCGAATCAGAAGCATCAGGTGCGCGAGCTGATCCGCAGCCTGGCGCAGGACAAGATCATCATCATCTCCACCCACATCCTCGAAGAGGTGACGGCGCTGTGCACCCGCGCGGTGGTGATCGCCAACGGCAGGTTGCTCGCCGATGGCACGCCGTTCGAGCTGGAAAGCCGCTCGCGCTATCACCAGGCGGTGACCCTGGTCGGTGACGGGCTGGACCAGGCCGCGCTGGCGGCGCTGCCGGGTGTCGCGGGCATCGAGGCGAACCCCGTGGAGAACAGCCTGACCGTGCTGGCCCAGCCGGGGCAGGTGATCTTCCCGCAGGTCAATGCGCTGGTTTCCGAGCGCGGCTGGCAGATCAGGGAACTTGAAGTGGAGCGCGGCCGCCTCGACGAGGTGTTCCGCAGCCTGACCAGGGGGGAAGCGGCATGAGGCAGTTGCCGATCGTCTTCAAGCGCGAGCTGGCGAGCTATTTCGCCACGCCGCTGGCCTACGTGTTCATCGTCATCTTCCTGGTGCTGTCCGGGGTCTTCACCTTCTATCTGGGCAGCTTCTACGAGCGCAACCAAGCGGACCTGAACGCCTTCTTCAACTTCCACCCCTGGCTCTACCTGTTCCTCATCCCGGCCGTCGCCATGCGCCTGTGGGCGGAGGAGCGCAAGTCCGGCTCCATCGAGCTGCTGATGACCCTGCCGATCACCCGCTTCGAGGCGGTCGCCGGCAAGTTCCTCGCCGCCTGGGTGTTCGCCGGCATCGCCCTGCTGCTGACCTTCCCGATGGTGCTCACGGTGAACTACCTGGGCGAGCCGGACAACGGCGCCATCCTCACCGGCTACATCGGCAGCTGGCTGCTGGCCGGCGCCTACCTGGCGATCGGCTCGTGCATGTCGGCGCTGTCGAAGAACCAGGTGATCGCCTTCATCCTCGCCGTGGTGGTGTGCTTCCTGTTCATCGTCAGCGGCTTCTCGCTGGTGCTCGACGCCTTCAGCACGTGGGCGCCGCAGTGGCTGATCGACGCGGTCGCCTCGCTGAGCTTCCTGACCCGCTTCGATGCGATCAGCAAGGGCGTGATCGACCTGCGCGACCTGCTCTATTTCGTCAGCCTGATCGCCGCCTGGCTGGCCGCCACGGCGGTGGTGGTCGACCTGAAGAAAGCCGACTGAGAGCCTGTTCAAGATCTAGCCGAGCGCAGCTCAGGCAAGGCGAAAACAGGCGAAAAAGCGCAGTTTACGAGCTGTAAATGAGCATTTTGAGCCTGTTTTCAACGCCGCATGAGCAAGCGCAGGCAGATATTGAACAGGCTCGGAGGATACCCAGATGAAGAAATTGATGTATTCCGGGGCCGGGCTGCTGGTCATCGCCTTGCTGTTCCTGGCCTTCAACATGGTCTCCGGGCTGGCCTTCACCGGCGCGCGCCTGGACCTGACCCAGCAACGCCTGTACACCATCTCCGACGGCACGAAGAAAATCCTTGGCGAGCTCAAGGAGCCGATCAACCTGTACTTCTTCTATTCCGACAAGGGCACCAAGGACCTCGTGCCGCTGCGCAACTATGCCCGGCGCGTCGAGGAACTGCTCAAGGCCTACGAGCGCGAGGCTGGCGGCAAGATCCGCCTGCACGTGATCGACCCGCAGCCGTTCTCCGAGGAGGAAGACCGCGCCGCCGAGTTCGGCCTGCAGGCGGTGCCGCTGAACCAGGGCGGCGACCAGATCTACTTCGGCCTGGCTGGCACCAACGCGCTGGACAATACCCAGACCATCCCGTTCTTCCCGCTGGATCACGAGGAGTTCCTCGAATACGACGTCAGCCGCCTGATCCAGGGCCTGGCGCAGCCGAAGCGGCCGGTGGTCGGGCTGATCAGCGATCTGCAGATGAGCGGCGGCTTCAACATGCAGACGCAGCAGCCGGGTTCGCCGTGGATGATGCTGGAGGGCATCCGCCAGCAGTTCGACCTGCGCAGCCTGACAGCGGAAGTCGACCAGATTCCTGAGGATGTCAGCGTATTGCTGCTGGTGCATCCCAAGCAGCTCCCGCAGCAGACGCTCTACGCCATCGACCAGTTCGTCCTGCGCGGCGGCAAGCTGCTGGCGTTCGTCGATCCCTACAGCGAGGCCGATACCGGCATGCCGATGGCGGCGGAAACCCCGGAGGACCGCTCGTCCAACCTCGAACCGCTGTTCAAGGCCTGGGGCCTGAAGCTGGAAGAGGGCAAGGTGGTGGCCGATGGCTCCTACGCCATGTCCGTAGCCATGGGCCAGGGGCAGCGCGCCGAGCGCCACCCGCTGTGGCTGAACATGGACAAGCGCGCGCTGGACCAGAGCGATGTGAGCACCGCCGGCCTGGAGAACCTCACCGTCGCCAGCGCCGGCATCCTCGCACCGCTGGAGGGGGCGAAGACCCGCTTCATCCCGCTGGTCCAGAGCTCGCAGTACGCCATGCCGATGGATGCCCAGCGCCTCGCCGCGCTGCGCAACCCGGGCGGGCTGATGGGCGAACTGCAGCCGTCCGGCGAGCGCTACACCATCGCCGCGCGCATCCAGGGGCCGGCGCAGAGCGCTTTCCCCAACGGCATCGAGGGCCACAAGGACGGCCTGAAGGAGGCGGCGAGCATCAATGTGATCGCCGTGGCCGACACTGATCTGCTCACCGACCGCATGTGGGTGCAGGTCCAGGACTTCTTCGGCCAGAGCATCCCGCAGCCCTGGGCGGACAACTCCAGCTTCGTGATCAACGCGCTGGACAACCTGTCCGGCTCGGACGCCCTGATCAGCGTGCGCTCCCGGGGCCGCTTCAGCCGTCCGTTCACTGTGGTCGACGAGCTGCAGCGCAAGGCCGAATCGAGCTTCCGCGAGAAGGAAGAAGCGCTCAAGCAGCGCCTGACCGACACCGAGCAGAAGCTGGCGGCGCTGCAGAACCAGGACCCGAGCAAGGTCACCGAGCTGACCCCGGAGCAGCAGTCGGCGGTGCAGCAGTTCATCCAGGAGCGCGTGCGCATCCGCAAGGAGCTGCGTGACGTGCAGTTCCAACTGAATGCCGATATCGAGGACCTGGGGCGCAAGCTCAAGCTCGTCAACATCGCCCTGGTGCCGGTACTGCTCACCGTGGGCGTGCTGGTGCTGTGGTTCTGGCGTCGTCGCCGTCAGGCCTGAGGAGTCCGCATATGCAACGCAAGAGTCTGATTCTGCTGGTCCTGCTCGTGGTGCTGCTCGGCGGGCTGTACGCCTGGCTGCAGCGTGCGCCGGAAATCGCGCCGGAACAGGAGGTTCGCTATCTGCCGGGGCTCGATCCGCAACAGGTGACCGCCGTGCAGATCGCCCGTCCCGGCCAGCCGGTCATCCGTGTCGCGCGCAAGGAAGGCGGCTGGGTGATGCCGGCCAAGGCCGACTATACGGCGGCCGGGCGGCTGGTCGGCGACCTGCTGCAGGAGTTGGCGCAGGCGCGCAAGGTCGAGGCCAAGACCCGCGAGCCGGGCAACCATGCGCAGCTCGGCGTGGCCGAGAAAGGCGAGGGCGCCGCCGTGCGCCTGACCCTGGAGCGCAGCAGCGGCGGGCCGGTCGACATCCTGGTGGGCAAGAGCGCCCAGCAGGGCGGGCAGTTCGTACGCCAGCCGGGGGACGATCAGGTCTGGCTGATCGACAAGAGCCTGCAACTGCCGCCGAACGAGCTGGACTGGCTGGATCGCCGCGTTACCAGCATTCCGTTCGAGCAGATCGGCGAGGTGTCGGTCAACCATCCCAAGGGCGAGACGCTGACGGTGTACCGCGACAAGGCCGACGAGCCGAACCTCAAGGTGCGGCAGTTGCCGAAGGACGCCAGCCTGGCCTATGAGGCGGTGGCCAACGGCATGGCGACGCCCTTCGGCCATCTGACCTTCACCGACGCCGCGCCGCTCGACCAGGTGCAGTTCAAGGAGCCGCCGAGCCTGACCCTGAGCCTGAAGACCCTGGATGGCGCCGAGCTGAGCGGCGAGCTGCAGCAGCAGGGCGGTTTGCCCTGGCTGATCCTGAAGCGCGTCGAGCAGTTCCCCGAAGGCCAGATCCAGGCCCGCCCGGACTGGGCCTACCGCATCGAGCCGTACCAGTACGAATCGATCGCCCGGCACTTGTCAGACATGCTGGAAAAGAAACCCAGCCCGTAGGTTGGCGCTGAGCTTGCGAAGCCCAACGATGCAGCGCCCGACAGATGTTGGGCTTCGCTGCGCTCAGCACCAACCTACGTCAGTTCGTAGGATGGGTTGAGCGAAGCGATACCCATGACTGCCCCGCGCAAGTGTCTACAACACGCTTTGGAGCTATTTCATGGAACTTCCAAAGTCGCGTTGCAATTCTTCACAAGGCGACTTTTTTGCCACTACAGGCGGGTATGTTGCCAGTGTGAAAAAGTGCTTTTCACTCGCAACTTTTGATTTATATACTCCGGAGTGCGGTTGTCCCAAGGGCGTTATTCGAAGTACCGCTCCAGCATTGGCCTAGGCCACGGACCGGCATGAGAACGACGTTTCCCGGCATACCGTCGAAGTCCTCATTTCGGGGGCCACCCAAAAATAAAATGTATAGCTGGAGAGTGTGGTAATGGCTGATCGTGAGGTCGGAACCGTCAAGTGGTTCAATGACGCCAAGGGTTATGGATTCATTCAACGCGACAGCGGTCCGGATGTTTTCGTCCACTACCGTGCCATTCGTGGCGATGGTCACCGCTCCCTGGTCGAAGGCCAGAAGGTGGAGTTCTCGGTGATCCAGGGTCAGAAAGGCCTGCAGGCAGAAGACGTCGCCAAGGTCTAAGCCCCCGAAAACAAAGGCCCGTCGAATGACGGGCCTTTGTTTTTCACGCTCTGTAGGTTGGCGCTGAACGCAGTGAAGCCCAACATCTGGCGGGCGTGGCATCGTTGGGCTTCGCTTCGCTCAGCACCAACCTACGAAAAACCGCGTTACAGCTTCAACCCGTCCGCCAGGTGATTTCCTGCACGCCCTCGGCGGTCACCTTCAGCCAGCGGTCGGCATCCTCTTCGCCCTGGTCCTCGCTCCAGCTTCCCGGTGCGCAGCGCACTTCCACGCCCAATGCGGCGCAGGCGGCCTGGGCGCAGGCAATGTCGTCGTCCCACGGCGTGGCGTCGCTGTCGATGAACAGGCTGTGCCACTTGCCCACCGCCTTCGGCAGCCAGGTCACCGGGATGATCCCGTGCGGGCTGTCGGCCTCGCACTTGAAGGTTTCGCCCTGCGCCCGCCATGCGGAGCAGGGGCCCAGCGCCTGTGCCAGCCAGGTGGAGACTGCGGCCTGGTCGGCGTCCTTCACATAGATCTCGATATCCGGTTGGCGCATCGGGGCCTCTTCAGGTTATTTGCGTGCCAGCCAATCGTAGCGTACCGCGACGGTAACCTCGAAAGGTTCGGCGAGGATTCGTTCGCGCCGCTGCGGGTTGACCCGCCAGCCATGCGGGGTCATCGCCAGCAGGTTTTCGCGGGCCTCGCGGGTGTCCAGCGACAGGCGATAGCTCAGGGTTTCCGTATGCGCCAGGGAAAGTTCGGCGGGCAGGTCGGCGAGGTGCTTGTCGTCGATGTAGTCGCGCACTTCGTCGTACAGGCGCTGGCGCAGTTCCAGCAGGTGGTCGCGGGCCGGCCCCAGGCGCAGCACGCCGCCACCCGGGGCGAGCAGGCGCGTGGCTTCCTTCCAGTCGATCGGGCTGAACACGCTGGCCAGCAACTGGCAGGACGCATCGGCCAGCGGCACCCGCGCCATGCTGGCGACCATCCAGGTTAGCGCGGGCGCGCGGCGGCAGGCGCGTTTCACTGCCTCGCGGGAGATGTCCAGGGCGTAGCCATCGGCGGCGGGCAGGGCTTCGGCCAGTTGCGCGGTGTAGTAACCCTCGCCGCAGCCGATATCCAGCCAGCGCGCCGGACCGCGCTCGGCGGCCAGTTCGGCCAGGCGCTGCGCCAGCGGGGCGTAGTGGCCGGCGCCGAGGAAGTTGCGCCGCGCCTCGACCATCGCGGCGTTGTCGCCCGGGTCGCGGCTCTTCTTGTGCTGCACCGGCAGCAGGTTCAGGTAACCCTGGCGGGCGCGGTCGAAGCGGTGGCCGGCGGGGCAGGCGACACCGTTGTCGACGCTGGCCAGGGCGGCCTGGCAGATCGGGCAGACCAGCATCAGGCGAGCAGCCTTACCAGGGTCTGGTAATAGATTTCGGTCAGCAGATCGAGGTCGCTGGCCAGCACCCGCTCGTTGACCTGGTGGATGGTGGCGTTCACCGGGCCGAGCTCGACCACCTGGGTGCCCATGGTGGCGATGAAGCGGCCGTCGGAAGTACCGCCGGAGGTCGAGGGCGTGGTTTCGCGACCGGTGACCGCCTTGATGCTGGCGGCGACCGCATCGAGCAGTTCGCCCGGCTGGGTGAGGAACGGCAGGCCGGACAGCGCCCAGTCGATGTGCCAGTCCAGTCCGTGCTTGTCGAGGATTGCCGCGACGCGCTGCTGCAGGCCTTCGACGGTGGATTCGGTGGAGAAGCGGAAGTTGAAGATCACCACCAGCTCACCGGGGATGACGTTGGTCGCGCCGGTGCCGCCGTTGATGTTGGAAATCTGGAAGCTGGTCGGCGGGAAGTAGTCGTTGCCGTCGTCCCAGTGTTCCGCCGCCAGTTCGGCGAGGGCCGGAGCGGCCAGGTGGATCGGGTTCTTCGCCAGGTGCGGATAGGCCACGTGGCCCTGCACGCCGCGCACCTTCAGCGTGGCGCCGAGGGAGCCGCGGCGGCCGTTCTTCACCATGTCGCCGACCAGGGTGGTGCTCGACGGTTCGCCGACGATGCACCAGTCGAGGCGCTCGTTGCGCACTTTCAGGCGTTCGACTACGGCCTTGGTGCCGTGCTGCGCCGGGCCTTCCTCGTCGCTGGTGATCAGGTAGGCGATGCTGCCGCGATGGTTCGGATGGTCGGCGACGAAACGCTCGGTGGCGATGATCATCGACGCCAGGCTGCCCTTCATGTCGGCCGCGCCACGTCCGCAGAGCATGCCGTCGGCGTCGATCAGCGCCTCGAACGGCTGGTGCTGCCAGGCCTGCGTCGGGCCGGTCGGTACCACGTCGGTATGCCCGGCAAAGCACAGCACCGGACCTTCACCACCATCGCGCCCGGCGCGGCGGGCCCAGAAATTGTCCACTTCCTCGATGCGCATCGGCTCCAGGGCGAAACCGCAGGCGGCCAGGCGCTGCATCATCAGTTGCTGGCAGTCGGCATCGACCGGCGTGACGGAGGGACGGCGAATCAACTCGCAGGCAAGAGCCAGGGTCGGCGAGAGGGACATGGGGAAGCTTCCTGGGGGCGAAACGGAAAAGGCGCTTATCTTAAAGCAAAACGACGGGGGAGGGCTGGAATGCTTGGTTTTCGCGGGCTGCCCTCACCCTAACCCTCTCCCGGAGGGAGAGGGGACTGTTCGGTGCGAGGGGAAACTCCGTGCTTACCCGCAACTCCATACTGCCCCCTCTCCCTCAGGGAGAGGCTGGGGTGAGGGCCTCGCCCCGTAGGTTGGTGCTGAGCTTGCGAAGCCCAACGGTGCCAGACATCAGCAGATGTTGGGCTTCGCTGCGCTCAGCGCCAACCTACGGCGGCAACGGGGCGAAGAGGGCATCGATATCGCTGCGCTCCAGCCGCAACCCCATATCCTTGCCGCTCTCCAGCACGCCCGCCGCCAGCGCCGCTTTCCGCTGCTGCAGTTGCTGGATCTTTTCTTCCAGCGTGCCGCGGGCGATCAGTTTGTAGACGAACACCGGCTTGTCCTGGCCGATGCGGTAGGCGCGGTCGGTGGCCTGGTTTTCCGTGGCCGGGTTCCACCAGGGATCGTAGTGGATCACTGTGTCGGCGGCGGTCAGGTTGAGGCCGGTGCCACCGGCCTTGAGGCTGATCAGGAACAGCGGCACCTTGCCGCTCTGGAAGTCCTGCACCGGACTGCGGCGATCCTGGGTGTCGCCGGTCAGCAGGTTGTAGGCGATCTCCCGTTTCCGCAGTTCCGCCTCGATCAGCGCGAGCATCGAGGTGAATTGCGAGAACAGCAGGATGCGCCGGCCCTCGGCGAGCAGTTCCTCGATCATCTCCAGCAGGCTGTCGAGCTTGCCCGACCTGGCCGCACTGCCGCTGGCGCTTTTCAGCAGGCGTGGATCGCAGCAGACCTGGCGCAGCTTCAGCAGCGCGTCGAGGATGACGATATGGCTGCCAGCCAGTCCCTTCCGCTCGATCTCGTCGCGGACCTTGCGGTCCATGGCCAGCCGCACGGTTTCGTAGAGATCGCGCTGCGCCTGGCTGAGTTCGACCCACTGGACGATCTCCGTCTTGGCCGGCAGCTCGGTGGCGACCTGGTCCTTCCGACGGCGCAGCAGGAAGGGTTTGATTCGTGCGTTGAGGTGCGCCAGGCGCTGGCTGTCGCCGAGCTTTTCGATGGGCGTGCGATAGAGCCGGGTGAATTCCCGGCCGGCGCCCAGCCACCCGGGCATCAGCAGGTTGAACAGCGACCAGAGTTCGCCCAAGTGGTTTTCCAGCGGCGTGCCGGTCAGGCACAGGCGTTGCCGCGCTTCGAGACGCAGCGCGGCCTGCGCCGCCTTGCTGGTGGCGTTCTTGATGTACTGCGCCTCGTCGAGGATCAGCAGGTGCAGCGGTTGCTTGCACAACTGCTCGATATCGCGGGGCAGCAGGGCGTAGGTGGTCAGAATCAGGTCGTGCTGCTGCAGGTCGGCGAAACCGCTGTGCCGCTGGCTGCCGTGCAGGGTCAGCACGCGCAGGTCCGGGGCGAAGCGCGCCGACTCGTCCTGCCAGTTGGCGATCAGGCTGGTGGGCATCACCACCAGTGCCGGGCGGTCCATGCGGCCGGATTCCTTCTCGACAAGGACGTGCGCCAACGTCTGCAGGGTCTTGCCCAGCCCCATGTCGTCGCCGAGGATGCCGCCGACGCCCAACTCGCGCAGGGCCTGCATCCAGGACAGGCCTTCGATCTGGTAGGGGCGCAGGTTCGCCTGCAGTCCGGCCGGCGCCGGGCATGGCTGTGCATGGTAGTCGCGCAGGCGCTGGGCAAAGACTCGCAGGCGCTCACCGCCCTGCCACTCCAGCGGAAGCTGGTCGAATGCACTAAGGCGGGCGGCATCCAGCGCGCTCAGGCGCAGGCGGGTGAACTCCTCTTCCTCGTCCGCAAGGTACAGCTCGCCAAGGGTGGCGAGAATGGGCTGGATCCTCGCCATCGGCAGGTTGACCTGGAGCTGCTTGTTATCCGCACTGCGGCGGGCGTCGAGCGACACGGTGAGCTTGCCGTCGGGGGTTTCCGTACAGCGGCGCAGCAGATCGGGGCGCTGGCGGATCAGGCGGAGCAGCACGGGTAGCAGGCTGATCCGCTGGTCATCGACGATGATGCCGAGTTCCAGATCGAACCAGTCGTTGCCGGGCGCCTCTTCTATTATATCGGCGAACCACCCATCGATCTCGCTGGTATCGAAGCGGAACTCTTCCGCCATCTCGATCACCCAGCCGCGGGCGCGCAGATCAGTCAGCCGCTCCATGAAGGCCAGCCAGCCCTGTTCGGATGGCAGGAGGAAATACTCATGTTTTCCCTCCAGGCTGTAGGGGACGTCGTATTTCTCCGCCTTGTAGAAACCGCAGTCTTTCAGGCGCTTGCGCAGAGCCTGCTCGGCCTTGACCTGGCGGGTGATGGAGACGAACTGCTGGCCATCGAAATGGCGGACCGTCAGCTCGCCACGCGGAGTGCCGACTACTCGCTGCTCGCCGTAGAAAAAACTCAACCCGGCCAGGTGTACATGTGTGTCTTTCTCGCGCCCGATCCGCTCGTAGGCACCCAGACGATGGCTTATGAGATGCAGGTGGGCGATGGGCTGTATGTCGTCCCGTCGCCGTTCCTCGCAGGGAGTTGGCGTCGGTGCCTGGGGTGCGATGTCTTTCAGCGCCAGGCTGAACAGCAGCGCCTGGTCGGCCTCGATCACCGGTACCTTGAGAATGTGCCGCGCCAGGGGCAGCGGTAGATCGAGCTGCATCAGTCCGATGCGATGCCCCGATTTGTCGAAATACCAGGGTGGGTCCAGGTGATCCAGGGCGATCAGGTCGGCGTTACCTTCCATTTTCCAGCCCGCGGTGAAGGAGCCATCCGCTCGGCCGCGCCAGGCAACGCTGGTCTTCGCCGGTTCGCCGCGCTGCAGCCGAGTGGCTACATCGCGCGGGTCGAGGAACAGCCGTCCGCTATCGACGAGCAGACCGAGGACTTCCGCGCCGATGGCGCCTTCGAGCAGGGTTTCAGGGTTGTAGGTGGTGGCGCCTGGGATGCCGATGGCCAGTGCAGCGATCTGCCGGTCCAGCGGGTCGCTTGTGCTGTGCGTTCCAGAGAGTGCCAGGGGGATGCCGTGGCTGTATTCGCGCACGCTACCGTCATCGCCCAGCCGGACCCGACAAGCGGAAACGCGGCCGCTCTTGGTCAGGCGGTAATGCAGGCGCCAGAGCTGTTCGGGTTCGGCTGGAGCGGGTTTGCCGCTCTCCCGGGGCAATTTCTTCAGCCAGGCGCGGAGGTCTTCGGCCAGGACCTTCGCTGGTTCGACTGCGGGCATTTCCCGTGCGGCGGGCGCCGGGGCTTGCTCCAGCAGATGCAGCAGCGTGGCGACGCAATGTTTGCAGCCGTAGCCCACCGGGCATTCGCATTCGGCATCGATATAGCCATCGGCTTCGAGGCAGATCTGCAGATGGTAGCTGTGTTTGCCTGAGCCCCGGCAGCGCGCCAGTACCTTGTCCGCCTCCAGTTGCAGGATGCGCACACGGTTTTCCCGAGCGTAGGCTTCACCGCGCACCAGGGCGCCGGAGTCGAAACTGCGGCGCCAGGGCAATTTGCTCAGACGATCGACGAAGTCGCTCATGACGCCGTGGCCGCGTCACTCATCCTGGGTGGATGGCGCGGGCTCCCCTTCGACAGGGGCGGAAGGCGGCGCGTCGAAGCCGCCGCTCGGCGGGGTGGCGCCGGGGGCCTGCTGTTCCTGCTGCTGGATCTGCTGCTCCTCCAGCTCCGCCGGGTTGGGCTGGGCGGGGCGGGCGTTGAGCGGGCTGACCTTGATCAGCATGCCCAGGCTCGGATGGTCGAGATAGGCCAGCACGCTGTTCTTCAGGGCTACATCCTGGTTCATGCGCTGGCTGCCGGCGAGCAGGCCTTCCTGGTCGAAGCGGTTGATCCAGAACTCGGTCTTGGCGTCGATGAAGCGCTGCTGGCTGAGGGTGACGGTGCCTTCCACCGGGAAGTGCCCGTCCTGCTTCTTGCCTTCGCTGAGGGCGATGGTCACCGGGGTTTCGCCGATATCCTGGCGCCAGGCCTTGTGCATCAGCACGCGGAAGCCTTCGGTTTCCTTCAGCTTGTTGGCCTGCGCGTCGAGCGCGGTCGGGCGCGCGCTGTCGGCGGACGGCGGCTGGGCGCCGCGGGCCCAATCGTCGGGTGCCGGCTGGCTGGCGAGCACGGCGTCGCCGGTTTGCTGGAACAGGATCAGTTCGACCTGATAGGGCTCGTCGGCGAACGCAGTGGGCGCAAGAAGGGCGAGCGATAGCAGGAGCGGGCGGAACAGACGCATGGATGGTCCTCAGGTGGTCTGCGGCGCGAGGCGCTCGAACAGCGCCTCGAGTGTGTTGAAACGTTCTTCCGGGCGCTCCATCGGCACCTGGAACTTGAACAGCGTCGCCCCTTCGAACTTGTAGCGGTTCGGCTGGCTCTGGATCATCTTGATCAGCACCAGCGGGTCGACCTGGGTATCGGCGGCGAATTCTACCCGGCCACCCTGTGGTCCCGCATCGACCTTGACGATGCCGAGCTTTTCCGCCTGCAGCTTGAGCAGGGTGAGGCGCATCAGGTTCTTCGCCGGGTCCGGCAGCAGGCCGAAGCGGTCGATCATCTCCACCTGCATCTCGCGCAGGCCGTCCTCGTCGGGGGCGTTGGCGATGCGCTTGTAGAGGATCAGGCGGGCGTGCACGTCGGGCAGGTAATCCTCGGGGATCAGCGCTGGCACCCGCAGGTTGATTTCCGGGCCGCCACCGAGCGGCTGTTCCAGGTTCGGTTGCTCGCCCTTGCGGATCGCCTTCACCGCGCGTTCCAGCATCTCCATATAAAGAGTGAAGCCGACCGCCTGGATCTGCCCGCTCTGGCCTTCGCCGAGCAGTTCGCCGGCGCCGCGGATTTCCAGGTCGTGGGTCGCCAGGACGAAGCCGGCGCCAAGGTCCTGGGCGTTGGCGATGGCTTCCAGGCGCTTCTCGGCGTCCGGCGTCATCTGCTTGCGCGGCGGCGTCAGCAGGTAGGCGTAGGCCTGGTGGTGACTGCGGCCGACGCGCCCACGCAACTGGTGCAGTTGGGCCAGGCCGAACTTGTCGGCACGGTCGATGAGGATGGTGTTGGCGCTCGGCACGTCGATGCCGGTCTCGATGATGGTCGACGCCACCAGCACGTTGAAGCGCTTGTGGTAGAAGTCGCTCATCACCTGTTCCAGCTCGCGCTCGCGCATCTGCCCGTGGCCGATGCCGATGCGCGCTTCCGGAACCAGCTCGGCGAGGTCGCGGGCGCACTTCTCGATGGTCTTCACCTCGTTGTGCAGGTAATAGACCTGGCCGCCGCGCAGCAGCTCGCGCAGCAGCGCTTCCTTGATGGTCGGCTTGTTCGACTCCATCACGAAGGTGCGCACCGACAGCCGGCGCGCCGGCGGGGTGGCGATGATCGACAGGTCGCGCATGCCGGCGACCGCCATGTTCAGTGTGCGCGGGATCGGCGTGGCGGTGAGGGTGAGGATGTCCACCTCGCTGCGCAGTGCCTTCAACTGCTCCTTCTGGCGCACGCCGAAGCGGTGTTCCTCGTCGATGATCACCAGGCCGAGGTTCTTGAACTTCACATCGTCCTGCAGCAGCTTGTGGGTGCCGATGACGATGTCCACCTTGCCCTCGGCGAGCTGGGCGACCGCGCCCTCCACTTCCTTGGCCGACTTGAAGCGGCTCATCACCTCGACCGTCACCGGCCAGTCGGCGAAGCGGTCGCGGAAGCTGTTGTAGTGCTGCTGGGCGAGCAGGGTGGTCGGCACCAGCACGGCGACCTGCCTGCCGCTGTGCACGGCGACGAAGGCGGCGCGCATCGCCACTTCGGTCTTGCCGAAGCCGACGTCGCCGCAGACCAGGCGGTCCATGGGCTTCTCGGCGAGCATGTCGGCGAGCACTGCTTCGATGGAGGTCTGCTGGTCTGGCGTCTCCTCGAAGGGGAAGCCGGCGGAGAAGGTGATGTAGTCGGCCTGCGGGTCCTTGAATGCATAGCCCTTGCGCGCGGCGCGGCGGGCGTAGATGTCGAGCAGCTCGGCGGCGACGTCGCGGACCTGTTCGGCGGCCTTGCGCTTGGCTTTCTGCCAGACCTCGGAGCCCAGCCGGTGCAGCGGCGCCAGCGCGTCGTCGGCGCCGGTGTAGCGGGCGATCAGGTGCAGGCTGGCCACCGGCACGTAGAGCTTGGCCTCCTCGGCATATTGCAGGGCGAGGAATTCCGCGCTCTGGCCGTCGATTTCCAGGGTGATAAGGCCCATGTAGCGGCCGACGCCGTGGTCGATGTGCACCACCGGCGCGCCTTCGCGCAGCTCGGTGAGGTTCTTGATCACGTTGTCGCCGGCGTCGCGCTGTTTCTCGCGGCGGCGGCGCTGCATTACGCGCTGGCCGAACAGCGGGCTCTCGGCGATCAGCGCGACGCCCGGCTGGCCGCCATCGGCATGCAGCAGACCTTCGTCCATCGGCGCGATGGTGATCGCCAGGCGGTCGGCGTGCTGCAGGAATTGCGGCCAGCCATCCACCTCGACCGGGCGCAGCTTCAGGCGCGCCAACAGTTCCAGCAGCACCTCGCGGCGGCCGGCGGATTCGGCGGTGAACAGGACGCGGCCATCGAACTGCTCGATGAACTGACGCAGGCGTGCCAGCGGTTCGGTAGCTTTCGCCTCGATAGCCAGCTCCGGCAGCGGCTGTGCCGGGAATTGTTCGCGGCCGACGCCGGGCTCGATCGGCTCCGGGCTGACCACCACGCGCGGCCAGTTCTTCAGGCGGGCGAAGCAGTCTTCCACCGGCAGGAACAGCTCGGCCGGTGGCAGCAGCGGGCGTTCCGGGTCGTAGCGGCGGTCTTCGTAGCGGTTGCGCACGTCGATCCAGAACTGCTCGGCGGCCTGTTCGATGCCCGGCAGGGAGAACACCTGGGTGTCCTGCGGCAGGTAGTCGAACAGGGTCGAGGTTTCCAGGTCCTCGAAGAACAGTGGCAGGTAATACTCGATGCCGGCAGGCGTCAGGCCGCTGGCGAGGTCCTGGTAGATCGGGCTGCGCCGGTAGTCGACGTCGAAGCGCTCGCGGAAGCGGTTGCGGAAGCCGGTCACGGCCTCCTTGCGCATCGGGAATTCCCTGGCCGGCAGCAGGCGGATGCTCTCCACCTTGTCGATGGAGCGCTGGTTTTCCGGGTCGAAGGTACGCAGCGTCTCGATTTCGTCGTCGAACAGGTCGATCCGGTAGGGCAGGTCGCTGCCCATGGGGAACAGATCGATCAGCGAGCCGCGCACGGCGAATTCGCCGTGTTCATAGACGGTATCGACGCAGCGGTAGCCGGCGGCTTCTAGACGCAGGCGCATCTGCTCGACGTCGAGCTTCTGGCCGACGTCCAGCACCAGGCTGCTGCCGAGCAGGAAGCGGGCCGGCGCCAGGCGGTGCAGGGCGGTCGCCACCGGCACCACGAGGATGCCGTGCTTCAGCTCCGGTAGCTGGTAAAGCGTGGCGATCCGCTGGGAAATGATGTCCTGGTGCGGCGAAAATACGTCGTACGGCAGGGTTTCCCAGTCGGGGAAATGCAGTACGGGAAGGTCGGGGGCGAAGAAGCGCAGCTCCTGCTCCAGACGCTCGGCGTTCTGGCTGTCGGCGGTCAGCAGCAGGGTGAAGCGCTTGGCAGGGCCGGCGGCTTCGGCGATGGCGAGGCTCAGCGCGGCACCGGGCAGGTTGCCCCAGGATTGCTTGCCGGCGGAAGTGGGCAGCTTGGGAATACGCAGTACGGACACGGGCGTTCGTGGCTCCGGTCGGGGAATTTGGCCGGGCGGATTGTAACTATCCGCATTGACTGCTGTCAGTCTTCCGACTACTGCAGATTGCCGCCGTTGTTGCGCGCCGTCATAATGTAGCCCCTTTTTTCTCGTCCTACATGTGGAAGGTATTGCCCGTGACTCAGAAGCCCGACCAGTGTCTCGGTGAGTGGATTGATCGTGAAGCCCTCGCGGAAGCCATGATTCCGCTGATTGGCCAGCTCTACCGCAATAACAACGTCGTGACCTCGATCTACGGCCGTGGCCTGATCAACCGTTCGGTGATCGCCATCCTCAAGGCGCACCGTTTCGCCCGTCACCGCCTGGCCAACGATGGCGAGCTGTCGGTGCACGACACCTTCCCGATCCTCAAGGCCATGAGCGAGCTCAAGCTGGGCGCCGCTTCGGTCGACCTGGGCAAGATGGTCGCCAAGTTCAAGGCCGAGGGTAACGGTCGCTCCGTCGAGCAGTTCGTCAAGGACGAACTGGCCGAGGTAGTTGGCAAGCAGAACGGTTCGGGCCGCGAAGGCACCGACGTCGTCCTGTACGGCTTCGGTCGCATCGGCCGCCTGCTGGCGCGCATCCTGATCGAGAAGACCGGTGGCGGCGACGGCCTGCGCCTGCGCGCCATCGTCGTCCGCAAGGGCGCCGAGAACGACCTGGTCAAGCGCGCCAGCCTGCTGCGTCGCGACTCCGTACATGGCAAGTTCGACGGCACCATCACCATCGACGAAGCCAACAACGTCCTGATCGCCAACGGCAACATGATCCAGGTGATCTACTCCAACGACCCGTCGACCATCGACTACACCCAGTACGGCATCAAGAACGCCCTGCTGGTCGACAACACCGGCAAATGGCGTGACGCCGAAGGTCTGGGCCAGCACCTGAAGTGCCCGGGCATCGACCGCGTAGTCCTGACTGCTCCGGGCAAGGGCGCGCTGAAGAACGTTGTGCATGGCATCAACCATGGCGACATCACCGCCGACGACAAGATCGTCTCCGCCGCTTCCTGCACCACCAACGCCATCGTGCCGGTGCTGAAGGCCGTGAATGACCAGTACGGCATCGTCAACGGCCACGTCGAAACCGTTCACTCGTACACCAACGACCAGAACCTGATCGACAACTTCCACAAGGGCAGCCGTCGCGGCCGCAGCGCTCCGCTGAACATGGTGATCACCGAGACCGGTGCCGCCACCGCTGCAGCCAAGGCCCTGCCGGTTCTGAAGGGCAAGCTGACCGGCAACGCGATCCGCGTTCCGACGCCGAACGTCTCCATGGCCATCCTCAACCTGAACCTGGAGAAGGCCACCACCCGCGAAGAGATCAACGAGTACCTGCGCCAGATGGCCATGCACTCCGACCTGCACAAGCAGATCGACTACGTTTCCTCGCAGGAAGTGGTTTCCACCGACTTCGTCGGCTCCCGCCATGCCGGCGTAGTGGATGCCGAAGCCACCATCTGCAACGACAACCGCGTTGTCCTGTACGTGTGGTACGACAACGAGTTCGGCTACAGCTGCCAGGTTGTTCGCGTGATGGAAGACATGGCTGGGGTCAACCCGCCGGCATTCCCGCGCTAATTCAGGCGACTGAGGAAAACGGGAGCTCTCGGGCTCCCGTTTTTCGTTACTGATACAACTACAACACGCCAACACCTCGATAGAGGAACACTTCAATGGATGTACATCATCTGCACGAAGGTGAGCTGAAGCGCGGTTTAAAGAACCGCCACATCCAGCTCATCGCGCTTGGCGGCGCAATCGGTACCGGGCTGTTCCTGGGTTCGGCCGGTGTGCTGCAATCGGCCGGTCCGTCGATGATCCTCGGCTATGCCATCGGCGGCCTGATCGCCTTCCTGATCATGCGCCAGCTCGGCGAAATGATCGTCGAAGAGCCGGTTGCCGGTTCGTTCAGCCACTTCGCGCACAAGTACTGGGGCGGTTTCGCCGGCTTCATGTCCGGCTGGAACTACTGGGTGCTGTACATCCTGGTCGGCATGTCCGAGCTGACCGCCGTCGGCAAGTACATCCACTTCTGGTGGCCGGATGTTCCCACCTGGGTCACCGCCGCGGTGTTCTTCGTCCTGATCAACGCGATCAACCTGTTCAACGTCAAGGCGTTCGGCGAGACCGAATTCTGGTTCGCGATCATCAAGGTCGTGGCGATCATCGGCATGATCGTCCTTGGCATCTTCCTGCTGGTCAGCGGCAAGGGTGGCCCGCAGGCTTCGGTGAGCAACCTGTGGGCGCATGGCGGCTTCTTTCCCCATGGCATCACCGGGCTGGTGATGGTGCTGGCAATCATCATGTTCTCGTTCGGCGGCCTGGAGCTGGTGGGCATCACAGCGGCTGAAGCGGCCGAACCGAAGAAGGTGATCCCGAAAGCGATCAACCAGGTCATCTACCGCATCCTGATCTTCTACATCGGCGCCCTGGCGGTGCTGCTGTCGCTGTATCCGTGGGACAAGCTGCTGGAGACCATGGGCGCCTCGGGCGATCCCTACAGCGGCAGCCCGTTCGTGCAGATCTTCTCGCTGATCGGCAGCGATGCCGCAGCCAACGTGCTGAACTTCGTGGTGCTGACCGCCGCGCTGTCGGTCTACAACAGCTGCGTGTACTGCAACAGCCGCATGCTCTACGGCCTGGCCGAGCAGGGCGATGCCCCGCGTGCCTTCGCCAAGGTGGACGACCGTGGCGTACCGCTGCTGGCGATTGGCGTTTCCGCACTGATCACCCTGGCCTGCGTGCTGGTGAACTACCTGATTCCGGCCCGCGCGCTGGAACTGCTGATGTCGCTGGTGGTGGCGGCGCTGGTGATCAACTGGGCGATGATCAGCCTGGCGCACCTGAAATTCCGCAAGGTCAAGCAGGCCGAAGGTGTCACCCCGGCGTTCCGTTCGCTGTGGTTCCCGTTCAGCAACTACCTGTGCCTGGCCTTCGTGGTGTTCATCCTCGGCACCATGCTGATGATCCCGGGCATCGATGTGTCGGTGTATGCGATTCCGGTGTGGATCGTGTTCATGGCCATCTGTTACTTCCTCTTCAAGCGACCCGCCGCCCTCAAGGCCGGGGCCTGATCGGAACGACAACGGGAGCTTCGGCTCCCGTTTTGTTTGATAGATGTTGCAGGAGCGTAGGGCGGGTGAAACCCGCCAGAATGGGTCGGCATCGTGGCGGGTTGCACCCGCCCTACAAGCTGCCTGTGGTGTGGCCCTGCACATGTTTGCATATGTGTAGGAGCGAGGGGGACGCCCAGTCCGATGCTCGCGAACATCGGCCCCGCAAAAGCTTCGCGAGCAGAGCTCGCTCCTACAGGAATACCCCCCCCGCGTCTGATCGTAGGGCCATGCCCGCGAATCGCGCCCATGGGGTGCTCCTACAGTCATGCATGCCATATCCGGCAACGCAGCTTTACCCTCTGGTAAACAGTCACTGCCAACACTTCGGGTAAAATACCGCGCGCCGCGAACTGGCGGTCCGGATCGAAGAGGTGTCGATTGCTGCGTACAAGCCTGCTGCTGATGCTGTTGACGCTGCTGTATGGCTGCGGCGAGCGGATCGAGCGCCTTTCCGGGCCGACCATGGGCAGCAGCTATTCGATCCAGTACGTGCCCACCGCACAGACGCCTGATCCGCAGCGGGTAAAGGCGGAAGTCGAGGCGATCCTCTCCGGCCTCGACGAACAGTTCTCCACCTGGCGCGCCGACTCCGTTGTCTCCCGCTTCAATGCGCAGCCGGCCGGCGCCTGCATGGCGCTGCCGGACGACATGCGCCAGTTGCTGGCCTATGGCGAGCAACTGTCCGGTGACAGCGGCGGGGCTTTCGATCTGACGGTAGGGCCGCTGCTGAACCTCTGGGGCTTCGGTCCGCAATCCCGCGGTGAAGGGGTGCCGGATGCCGCCGAGCTGGCCCGCGAACGCGCGCGCGTCGGGCATCGGCATCTGCGCGTCGAGGGCGACAAACTGTGCAAGGACGTGGCGGCGGAGCTGGATTTCGACAGCATCGTCGCCGGCCATGCGGTGGACCGGATCAGCGCACGCTTGGTCGAACTGGGCGTCCGCGGCTATCTGGTGGAAGTCACCGGCGAGCTCAAGGCGGCGGGTCGCAAGCCGGACGGCTCGCCCTGGCGCATCGCCCTGGAGGTGCCGAGCGGCGAGCGCGAGCGGCGTATCGAGCGCTCCATCGAACTGGATGGCTACGGCGTATCCACCTCGGGTGACTACCGCAACTATTTCGAGGAAGGCGGGCGACGCTATTCGCACACCTTCGACCCGCGCCGCGGTGAGCCGGTGCGCCATGCGCTGGCGGCGGTGACCGTGGTCGACCCTTCGGCGCTGCATGCCGATGGCTTGTCTACGCTGTTGATGGTGCTTGGCCCGGAGGAGGGCTATGCCTTTGCCGAGCGACGCGGGCTGGCGGCCTATTTCATCGTGCGCCAGGGGCAGGGTTTCGTCGCCCGGTCGACGCCGCGATTCCAGGCGCTGTTCCCCGGGCAGGACGGGGCGAAGCTGTAGTCGTCGGAAAATTCGCCTACCTGCCGACCAAGCGCTAATGTGCAGCGCTTCGCGACGCGACTAAGCTGCGCCACTGAACGTTTCGCCCTGCCGCATATGGTGGCGGGGTTCCAGCGGGGACATCCAACCGATGTCCCGGTTAGTAATGAAGGAGTATGCATGGCTGTCTACAACTACGACGTGGTGATTCTCGGCACGGGGCCGGCGGGCGAAGGCGCGGCGATGAACGCCTCCAAGTTCGGACGCAAGCTGGCGGTGGTGGACAGTCGGCGCGTAGTCGGCGGCAACTGCACGCACCTCGGGACCATCCCGTCGAAGGCGTTGCGCCATTCGGTGAAGCAGATCATCGAGTTCAACACCAACCCGATGTTCCGCCAGATCGGCGAGCCGCGCTGGTTCTCCTTCCCCGACGTGCTGAAAAGCGCGGAAAAGGTCATCGCCAAGCAGGTGACTTCTCACACCGGCTACTACGCACGCAACCGCATCGACATGTTCAACGGCACCGCCAGCTTCGTCGACGAGCGCACCGTGGAAGTGGTTACCCCGAAGGGCGGGGTCGAGCGCCTGGCCGCCGACCAGTTCGTCATCGCCACCGGCTCGCGCCCCTATCGCCCGGCGGACATCAACTTCAACCACCCGCGGGTCTACGACAGCGACACCATCCTGTCCCTCAGCCACACCCCGCGCCGGCTGATCATCTACGGAGCCGGGGTGATCGGCTGCGAATACGCGTCGATCTTCAGCGGCCTCGGCGTGCTGGTCGACCTGATCGACACCCGCGACCAGTTGCTCAGCTTCCTCGACGACGAGATTTCCGATGCGCTGAGCTATCACCTGCGCAACAACAACGTGCTGGTCCGCCACAACGAGGAATACGACCGCGTCGAGGGCCTGGAAAACGGCGTGATCCTGCACCTGAAGTCGGGCAAGAAGATCAAGGCGGACGCGCTGCTGTGGTGCAACGGCCGCACCGGCAACACCGACCGCCTGGGCCTGGAGAACGTCGGCATCAAGGTCAACAGCCGCGGCCAGATCGAGGTGGACGAGAACTATCGCACCTCGGTATCCAACATCTACGCGGCGGGCGACGTCATCGGCTGGCCGAGCCTGGCCAGCGCGGCCTACGACCAGGGGCGTTCGGCGGCGGGCAATATCGTCGAGGACGACAGCTGGCGCTTCGTCGACGACGTGCCGACCGGCATCTACACGCTTCCGGAAATCAGCTCGATCGGCAAGACCGAGAAGGAACTGACCACGGCGAAGATTCCCTACGAGGTGGGCAAGGCGTTCTTCAAGGGCATGGCGCGCGCGCAGATCTCCAACGAGCCGGTGGGCATGCTGAAGATCCTGTTCCACCGCGAGACCCTGGCGATCCTCGGTGTGCATTGCTTCGGCGCGCAGGCTTCGGAGATCGTCCACATCGGCCAGGCGATCATGAACCAGCCGGGCGAGCTGAACACGCTGAAGTACTTCATCAACACCACCTTCAACTATCCGACCATGGCCGAGGCGTACCGCGTTGCCGCGTTCGATGGCCTGAACCGGATTTTTTGAAGGACCCCAGCCGGCGGCCTGAGCCGGCCGGGGGAAACCCGCTCAGCGATTCCCGATCGTGGCAGTGGCCAAACCGGGAAAGTCTGTGATCAGGCTGTCCACACCGAAATCAGCGAGCCTGCGCATCAGCGCCGGTTCGTTGACCGTCCATACCGACACATGCAGTCCCTGCCGCTGCGCCTTGAGCAGCCGCTCGGGCGTGCAGAGCGACCAGTTCAGCGCCAGCATCTCGCAGCCATAGTGCTCGGCGACCTTCAGCGGATCGAGCCAGGCGTACTCGGCGACCAGCCCGCGCGACAGCTCCGGCGCCAGCTCGCGCAGCGACTTCAGCACGGTACGTGAGCTGGAGGTCACGGTGATCCGCTCGCGAATGCCGAAACGTCCCACCAGTTGCTGGATGGCCTGCACGGTGCGGGAGGCGCGCTCGCGCGAGGAGCTTTTCACTTCCAGCTGCCAGTGTTCGAACTCGCAGCGCTCGAACAGCTCGGACAGCCGTGGAATAGGGCAGGGACGCACCCAGCCGGGGCCGCCTTCGCGGGCGTCGTAGGTGACCAGATCCTCGGCCAGCTGTTCGGCGACCTTGCCGCGCCGGCCGGTGGTGCGCTTCAGGGTCGGGTCGTGGATCACCATCAGTTCGCCGTCGCGGGACAGGTGCAGGTCCAGTTCGCAGCGGGTGACGCCATGCTCCAGGCAGACCTGGAAGCTGGTGAGGGTGTTTTCCGGCGCTTCGCCTTTGGCGCCGCGATGTCCATAGATCAGAGTCACTTGGGCTCCTTGGCAGTCTGTTGGCGGGGCCGATTGCGAAGTGGCGCATCGATTGCCCGTTCGTTCTGGAAATGGATGCCGATCCCGCGGCTGGTCCGGTGCCGCGAAAATCCGCAAGGGTCGAGCGCACGCATGGATCAGGCGGGGCGGGCTTTCGCCAGCCGCCGCGCCTGTGCCTGGCGCTGCAGGATATGGCGCGCCAGTAGTTGTCGTTGGGCATCGCTGGGCGCTTCGAACTCGGCGCCGATCTCGTAGCCACCATCCGCCGCCGGCTGGCAGCGCAGGACCCGTGCGCGCAGCAACAGGCCAAGTCCCTGTGGCAGCAGCACGAGCTTCATCGCCAGCAACTGGCCCACGGAAAGCGGCTGTGCATCGTGGAAGTCCATGCCGTCTTCGGAAAGGGTGACCTTGCGCTTCGGGCCGATCTCGTGCAACAGGTTCTGCGTCAGCGCCTGGCCGATCAGGTCGATGCGCCGGTTGAGCAGCTTGAGGTAGCTCGCCAGATGGCGGTCGCGCTCGTTGATATGGCGCAGCAGATGCTGCGACTCGAAGTCCATCAGGTGCAGTTCGCTGAGCAGATTGAACAGCGCCGAATCATCGTGAAGTACATCTCCAGACAGAATTTCGCTGTCCTGCAATGGGCGAAATTCCAGTGCGAGGGTGTCTTCGATGCGATAGTATTCGCGGCGGTCATCCGCGTCTGGAGTGGACATGACGAACCCACGGCGGCCGAGATGGTCTGAGTGTAAAGCCGCCCGCCGTACCTCGCCACACAGCCACCGGAAACAACGCCGTTTCCCTGAAGCTTTTTCAGGAAGCTGCGAGCAGCGCAGCCGCCTCCAGAGGCTCCCTTCATCCTGTTGATCGGCCCTACATGTTCAGACCCCTTTCCGTTTACATCGGAACGCGCTACACCCGCGCCAAGCGCCGCAGTCACTTCATCTCCTTCATCTCGCTGACTTCGATGATCGGCCTCGCCCTCGGGGTGCTGGTGATGATCGTCGTGCTGTCGGTCATGAACGGCTTCGACCATGAGATGCGTACGCGGGTGCTCGGCATGGTGCCGCACGCCACCATCGAGTCCTACCAGCCGATAGACGATTGGCGCGGGCTGGCCGAGCAGGTCAAGTCGCAGCAGCCGAACGTGCTGGAAGTGGCGCCCTTCATCCAGATGCAGGGCCTGCTGAGCCACGACGGCGTGGTGCAGAAGGTGCTGATCAACGCGGTGGACCCGGCTCAGGAGAGCAAGGTTTCGATCATCGGCGACTTCTTCAAGGAAGGCAGCCTCGACAGCCTGAAGCCCGGCGAATTCGGCATCCTGATCGGCGACCGGGCGGCGAACAATCTCGGTGTGAAGATCGGCGATAAGGTCACCTTCGTCGCTCCGGAAGTCTCGGTGACGCCAGCGGGCATGTTCCCGCGCATGAAGCGCTTCACCGTGGCCGGTATCTTCCACGTCGGCGCCGGCGAGCTGGACGGTTTCGTGGCCATGACCCACATCGACGACGCCGCGCGCATGCGCCGCCTCAAGGATGGTCAGGTCGAGGGCCTGCGCCTGAAGCTCGACGACCTGTTCCAGGCGCCGCGCACCGCCTGGGAAATCGCCAACAGCCTGAAGGGCAACGACTACTACGCCCGCGACTGGACCCGCAGCCACGGCAACCTGTACCAGGCGATCCGCATGGAGAAATCCATGATCGGCCTGTTGTTGCTGCTGATCGTCGCGGTGGCGGCGTTCAACATCATTTCCACCCTGGTCATGGTGGTCACCGACAAGAAGGCCGATATCGCCATCCTGCGCACCCTCGGCGCCACGCCGGGGCAGATCATGGCGACCTTCATGGTTCAGGGTACGGTGATCGGCGTGATCGGCACCCTGATCGGCGGCGTCCTCGGCATCTTCGCCGCGCTCAACGTCAGCGGCGCGATCGCTGCGCTGGAGCGGCTGATCGGCCACAAATTCCTCAGTGCGGATGTGTACTTCATCGATTACCTGCCCTCGCAGTTGATGCGCGAGGACGTGATCCTGGTGTGCGGCGCCGCGCTGCTCCTGAGTTTCTTCGCCACCCTGTATCCGGCCTGGCGTGCCGCGCGCACCCAGCCCGCGGAGGCATTGCGTTATGAATGAGCCGACCCTCAACAAGCAGGCCGTCCTGAGCTGCCGCGACCTGGGCAAGAGCTACGAGGAAGGCCCGCAGTCGGTCGAAGTGCTGGCCGGCGTGCAACTGGAACTGTTCCCCGGCGAGCGGGTGGCCATCGTCGGCAGCTCCGGCTCGGGCAAGAGCACCCTGCTGAACATGCTCGGCGGCCTCGACACGCCGAGCCGCGGCAGCGTCTGGCTGGCCGGCGAGGAACTGTCCGCGCTGAACGAGAAGGCCCGCGGCCTGCTGCGCAACCGTGCGCTGGGCTTCGTCTACCAGTTCCACCACCTGCTGCCGGAATTCACCGCGCTGGAGAACGTCTGCATGCCGCTGCTGATCGGCAAGGCGTCCATCGCCGAAGCGCGCCAGCGTGCCTCGGCGCTGCTGGAGCGGGTAGGGCTGAAGCACCGCCTGCAGCACAAACCGTCGGAGTTGTCCGGCGGCGAGCGCCAGCGCGTGGCCATCGCCCGTGCACTGGTGAACAACCCCAAGCTTGTATTGCTCGACGAGCCCACCGGCAACCTCGACCAGCACACCGCCCACGGCATCCAGGAGCTGATGATGGAGCTGTCGCAGTCGCTGAAGACGGCGTTCCTGGTGGTGACCCACGATCTGCATCTGGCTGAGCAGATGGATCGGGTGCTGAGGCTGGAAGACGGCCGCCTGGTCGCTGCCTGAGAGACCTTTTATGTTCAGACCTCTCTCGATATTCATCGGCACCCGCTACACCCGGGCCAAGCGGCGCAACCACTACATCTCGTTCATCTCGCTGACCTCGATGATCGGCCTGGCCCTCGGTGTGCTGGCCATGATCGTGGTGCTCTCGGTGATGAACGGCTTCCAGAAGGAAATGCGCTCACGCATCCTCGGCATGGTGCCGCACTCGGTGCTGCAGCAGGTCAAGGGGCCGCTGGACGACTGGCATCCGCTGGCGCAGGCGGCCATGAAGCAGCCGCAGGTGATCGGCGCGGTGCCCTTCACCCAGCTGGACGGGATGCTTTCCTATAAAGGCATGATGCAGCCGATCGAGGTCAACGGCATCGATCCGCAACTGGAGCAGCAGGTCTCGATCATCGGCCAGCACATCGTGCAGGGCAGCCTGGATGCGCTGAAGGCCGGGGAGTCCGGCGTGGTGATCGGTGAGATCACCGCGCGGCGCTTCCGCGTCAGCGTCGGCGACAGTCTGCTGCTGATCGTTCCGGAGGCCAGTTCGGCGCCGGGCGGCATCACTCCGCGTATGCAGCGGCTGAATGTGGTCGGCGTGTTCAAGGTAGGCGCCGAGCTGGATGGCACACTGGCGCTGGTCCATGTCGAGGACGCCGCGCACATGCTGCGCTGGCAGCCCGGCCAGGTACAGAGCGTGCGCATCGCGCTGAAGGACCTGTTCCAGGCGCCGCAGATCGGTGCGCATATCGCTGCCGACTTCGGGACTGGTTATCGCTCGGTGGACTGGACCCACACCCAGGGCAGCCTGTTCAGCGCGATGAAGATGGAAAAGACCATGATCGGTCTGTTGCTGCTGCTGATCGTCGCGGTGGCGGCGTTCAACATCATCGCCACGCTGATCATGGTGGTGGCCGACAAGCGCACCGATATCGCCATCCTCCGCACCCTCGGCGCGACGCCCCGGCAGATCATGACGATCTTCATGGTCCAGGGCTCGGTGATCGGGGTGATCGGCACCATCATCGGCGGCGTGCTCGGCGTGCTGGCGGCGTTCAACGTGACCACCATCGTCGGCGCGCTGGAAAAGCTGGCAGGCACCCAGATATTCAGTTCGGATGTCTACTTCATCAACTACCTGCCCACCGACGTGCAGGTTCTGGACGTCGTGCTGATCTGTGCCGCGGCCTTGCTGATGAGCTTCCTCGCCACGTTCTATCCCGCCTGGCGCGCCGCCTCCACCCAGCCGGCCGAAGCCCTGCGCTACGAATGAAAGAAGCCGCCGAAAGGCGGCTTCTTCGTAGGTTGGCGCTGAGCGCAGCGAAGCCCAACACTCGGCAACACCGTTGGGTTTCGCAGGCTCAGCCCAACCTACTTATTGCGCAGCGCCTGCCGACGCCGCCAGTTGCGGCCGATCCACCAGCGCCAGTAGCTAAGGGTCAGCGCATAGGCGAGGGCGCCGACCAGCAGGCCGCAGATGATCGAACCGAGCAGGAACGGCTGCCACAGTGTCGTCAGTTCGGCACTGATCCATTCCCAGTTGAGGTGCTCGGGCAGCGTGCGCGGCGGCACCTGCATCACCCAGGCGCCCATCTTGTAGGTGCAGTAGAACACCGGCGGCATGGTGATCGGGTTGGTCAGCCAGACCAGTCCCACCGAGATCGGCAGGTTGGCCCGCACCCAGATCGCCAGGCTGGCGGCCAGCAGCATCTGCATCGGCAGCGGGATGAAGGCGGCGAACAGCCCCATGCCCATGGCGCGCGAAACCGAGCGGCGATTGAGGTGCCAGAGGTTCGGCGAGTGGACCAGCGGTCCGAGGAAACGCAGACCCTTGTGGTTTCTGATCAGATCCGGGTCGGGCATGTAGCGCTTGAAAAGTCGGCGCGGCATGGGGAAATCTCTGGCAGACAGAAGCGCCCTATTATGCCTAGCTAGCGGCACTGATTGGCCAGCATTTATGACCCGGTGTAACTGTCCCTGACGACTGGCAGCGACGGACGCCGGAGGCTCCGGGAGGGAGCCGGACGATGCGTTCAGGGATGATCGCGCTGGCGGCCGGATTGCTCTCGTTGCGCTTCCTGCCCGCTCTGCCGCCGCTTTGGGTATTGCTGTTGCTTGCCCTTGGAGCCATCGCGCTGCTGTTCAGCCGGGTACCCTGGCTGGGTATTTTCCTTATTGGTTTCGTCTGGGCGTGCCTGTCGGCGCAGTGGGTTCTCGACGACCGCCTGTCGAAGGATCTCGATGGCGGCACCCTCTGGCTGGAGGGGCGGGTCAGTAGTCTGCCCGACATTTCGGCCGATGGCGTGCGCTTCGACCTGGAGGATATCGGCGGAGCCCGTGCGCCGTTGCCGCGTCACCTGCGCCTGTCGTGGTATGGCGGGCCGCAGGTGCAGGGCGGCGAGCGCTGGCGCCTGGCGGTGAAGCTGAAGCGGGCCCACGGGCTGGTCAACGAATTCGGCTTCGACTACGAGGCCTGGCTGACCGCTCGACGCATCGGTGCGACCGGCAGCGTCAAGGACGGCAAGCGGCTGCAGCCGGCCAGTGGAACGGCCGCCTGGCGTGAGGCATGGCGACAGCGGCTGCTGGCGGTGGATGCCAATGGCCGCTCCGCCGCACTGGCTGCCCTGGTGCTGGGCGATGCGTCCGGGCTGACGAAGCAGGACTGGCAAATCCTGCAGGACACCGGAACCCTGCACCTGATGGTGATTTCCGGCTCGCATATCTCCCTGCTGGCCGGCTTGCTCTATGCGCTGGTAGCCGGACTCGCACGGATGGGAGCCTGGCCGCAGCGGATTCCCTGGCTGCCATGTGCCTGTGCGCTCGCGCTGCTGGGGGCATGGAGTTACGCGCTGATGGCCGGTTTCGAGATTCCCGCGCGGCGCGCCTGCGTGATGATTTCCCTGATGCTGCTCTGGCGCCTGCGCTTCCGCCATCTGGGGCTGTGGCTGCCGCTGCTGGGTGCCTTGTGCCTGGTGCTGCTGTTCGATCCGCTGGCCAGCCTGACGCCGGGCTTCTGGTTGTCGTTCGGTGCCGTGGAGCTGCTGATCTTCGGTTTTGCCGGCCGGCTGGGCAGATGGGCCTGGTGGCGCACCTGGTCGCGGGCGCAGTGGCTGATGGCGCTCGGACTGACGCCGATGCTGCTGGCACTGGGCCTGCCAGTGAGCCTTAGTGGGGCGCTGGCCAACTTGATCGCAGTGCCCTGGGTGGAGCTGGCCGTGGTCCCTTTGGCACTGCTGGGCAGTCTGCTGTTGGGGATGCCGCTCGTCGGTGAGGGACTGGTCTGGTGCGCGGGCGGGCTGCTGGAATTGTTGTTCCGCCTGCTGGCTGCCATCGCCGCTCTGGCGTCGGCCTGGCAGCCGATGTCTGCGCCAGTCTGGGCAGTGTCGCTGGCCATGCTTGGCGCTCTGCTGCTGTTGCTGCCCGCCGGTGTGCCCTTGCGTTTGCTGGGGATGGCGCTGTGGCTGCCGGCACTGTGGCCGCATTCTCTGGCACCGGATTATGGTCAGGCGGAGGTCCGGGTTCTCGATGTGGGGCAGGGGTTGTCGGTGCTGGTACGGACCCACGGGCATGCCTGGCTGTACGACGCTGGCCCGCGCAGCGGCGATTTCGACCTCGGCGAGCGTGTCGTGGTGCCGATGCTGCACGGCCTGGGCATCGGGCGCCTGGACATGATGATGCTCAGCCACGCCGACAGCGATCATGCCGGCGGGGCGCTGGCGGTATTCGCTGCCGTCCCGGTCGATAAGGTGATCAGCGGCGAGCCGCAGCGTCTGCCTCGCCAGCTTGTCGCGCAAGCGTGCCGGAAGCAGGACTGGGAGTTCGATGGTGTACGCTTCTCCAGTTGGGCCTGGGCGGGGGCGCGGGAAAGCAACGCGCGCTCATGTGTGCTGCGAATCGAGGCCGGTGGTGAAGTGCTGTTGCTGACCGGCGACCTGCCGCTCGACGGCGAGCAGGCCTGGCTGACGGAGCATCCGCAGGCACATGTGGACTGGTTGCTCGCCGGACACCATGGCAGCCGCAGCTCCTCCGGCGCGCTCTTCCTGCGGTCGCTGGCGCCGGAGGCGGTGCTGATCTCGCGTGGTCGCAACAATCCCTACGGCCATCCGCATCCACAGGTTCTGCAACGCCTCGGCAGCCTGGGTATCGCCGCGCACGACACGGCCGAGGAGGGCGCCCTGAAGATCCTCCTCGGCACCCGTCGGCCGCTGCGGGGAGAGCGAGAGAATGCGCGCTTCTGGCGGGAAAAATGAGAACGGTGGCGGTCGGTTCGAGGCTGGCGCTGTGCTAGAGTGACGCGCACTTTTTTCATGGGGAACTCGCCACTGTGTGGGAACTGGTCAAAGCCGGCGGCTGGATGATGCTGCCGATCATTCTCAGCTCTATCGCCGCCACCGCCATCATCGCCGAGCGTCTCTGGACGCTGCGTCGTAGCCGGGTGGCGCCGCCGCAATTGCTGGGACAGGTCTGGAAGCAGATCCAGGCCAAGAAGATGAACAGCCAGGCCCTCAAGGAGCTGAAGCATTCCTCTCCGCTGGGCGAGGTGCTGGCCGCCGGGCTGGCGAACTCCAAGCATGGCCGCGACATCATGAAGGAATGCATCGAGGAGGCGGCTTCGCGGGTCATCCATGAACTGGAACGCTACCTGAATGCCCTCGGGACCATCGCCGCGATGTCCCCGCTGCTGGGCTTGCTCGGTACGGTCTTCGGCATGATCGATATCTTCAGTGCATTCATGCAGGACGGCATGGCCAATGCGCCGATGCTTGCCGGCGGTATCTCCAAGGCGCTGGTCACCACGGCGGCCGGCCTGATCGTGGCGATCCCGGCGGTATTCTTCCATCGCTACCTGCTGCGTCGCATCGACGAGCTGGTGGTCGCCATGGAGAAGGAAGCGATCAAGCTGGTCGAGGTGGTGCAGGGTGATCGCGAAGTCGACTTCGCCGAGGAAGGCAAAGCGTGAAGTTCCGCCGCAGAGCGGGTAGCGCCGCCCGCGAGGATGTGTTCCTCAACCTCACGTCGCTGATCGACGTGATCTTCGTGCTGTTGCTGTTCTTCGTGGTCAGCACCTCCTTCACCAAGCCTTCGCAACTGAAGGTCGAGCTGCCGGAAGCGGTCAGCGGCACGCCGCCGGAAGCTACCGAGATCAAGCAGCTGGAGCTGGCTATCGATACCCAGGGCCACTATTCGCTGAATGGCCAGGCCCTCGCGCGCAATGATCTGGCGACCCTGATGGCAGCGATGCAGAAGGAATCCGAGGGCGACAACAGTCTGCCGGTGGTGATCACTGCCGACGGCAAGACCACCCACCAGTCGGTGGTCACCGCCATGGATGCGGCTGGCAAGCTCGGTTTCTCGCATCTGCGCATCACCACTATCGAGGCCCAGGCGGACAAGCCCTGATGGCGTTCTCCGAGCGTCTGCTGGACGCCTGGTACAAGGGTCATCCTGCCCTGACTCTGCTGCGCCCCCTGGAGTGGCTCTATCGTTCGGTGGCGCAGCGCAAGCGTGCTGCGTATCTGGCGGGGCAGGCCGGGTCCTGGCAGGCGCCGGTTCCGGTCATCGTGGTCGGCAATATCACGGTTGGCGGCACCGGCAAGACGCCGATGATTCTCTGGCTGATCGAGCACTGCCGGGCGCGTGGGCTGAAGGTCGGTGTGGTCAGCCGCGGTTACGGTGCGAAACCGCCGCACTATCCATGGCGGGTGCGTGCCGAGCAGCAGGCGGCAGAGGCGGGCGATGAGCCGCTGATGATCGTCCAGCGCTGCGGTGTTCCTCTGATGATCGATCCGGATCGCCCGCGCGCCGTGCAGGCGCTGCTGGCGGAAGAACCGCTGGACCTGATCCTTTGCGACGACGGCCTGCAGCACTATCGCCTGGCGCGGGACCTGGAACTGGTGCTGGTCGACGCCGCCCGCGGCCTGGGCAATGGCCGCTGCCTGCCGGCGGGGCCGCTGCGCGAGCCGGCCGGACGCCTGGCGGAAGTGGATGCGGTTCTGCACAACGGCGCCACCTCCGACCCCGAGGGCGCATTTTCCTTCGTGTTGCGGCCGTCCTCGCTGGTCAACCTGGCTACCGGGCAGGTCCGCCCGGTCGAGCACTTCGTCCCCGGTCAAGCAGTGCACGCCCTGGCCGGCATCGGCAACCCGCAACGTTTCTTCGCAACGCTCGAGGCGCTACACTGGCGGCCGATTCCGCATGTCTTCCCCGATCACGCGGCCTATAGCGCCGGCCAGCTGCAGTTCAGCCCGCCGCTTCCCCTGCTGATGACCGAGAAGGACGCGGTGAAATGCCGGGCCTTCGCCGCTCCCGACTGGTGGTATCTCGCCGTCGACGCGCAGCCATCCCCGGCCTTCGTCGCCTGGTTCGACGCACAGCTCGAGCGCCTGACCGCGCGCTGACAGGCAGCAATGCTGCCCCTGCTTTCTGCAAGGATTCCAAGATGGACCCGAAACTCCTCGATATTCTCGCCTGCCCGCTGTGCAAGGGGCCGCTGAAACTGACCGACGACAAGTCCGAACTGATCTGCAAGACCGATGGCCTGGCCTATCCGGTGCGCGACGGAATCCCGGTGATGCTCGAGGGCGAGGCTCGCACCCTGAACGTCGACGAACGTCTGGACAAGTAATGGCGAGCGAGCCGAGAGAACCGATGAGCACCGCTTTCACCGTCGTCATTCCCGCCCGCTACGCATCCACCCGCCTGCCTGGCAAGCCGCTGCAGGACATTGCCGGCAAGCCGATGATTCAGCACGTCTGGGAACAGGCTCGTAAGAGCGGTGCCGCCCAGGTAGTGGTGGCCACCGATGATGCCCGTATCCTGGATGCCTGCCAGGGCTTCGGCGCCCAGGCGCTGCTGACCCGCGCCGATCACAACTCCGGCACCGATCGCCTGGCGGAAGTAGCTGATGCGCTCGGCCTGGCCGACGACGCCATCGTGGTCAACGTGCAGGGCGACGAGCCGCTGATTCCGCCGTCGATCATCGATCAGGTGGCCGGCAACCTCGCAGCGCATCCGGAAGCCGGCATCGCCACCCTGGCCGAGCCGATCCACGACGTGGCCGCGCTGTTCAATCCCAACATCGTCAAGGTGGTCAGCGACTGCAACGGCCTGGCGCTGACCTTCAGCCGGGCCACGCTGCCGTGGGCGCGCGATGCCTTCGCCGCCAATCGCGAGCAACTGCCGGCCGGCGTGCCTTATCGCCGGCACATCGGCATCTACGCCTACCGCGCGCGCTTCCTGCGCGATTTCGTGGCCTGGGGTCCGTGCTGGCTGGAGGACACCGAATGCCTCGAGCAGCTGCGCGCGCTCTGGCATGGTGTGCGCATCCACGTGGCCGATGCCCTGGAAGCCCCGCAGGCCGGGGTGGACACGCCGGAAGACCTGGAGCGCGTGCGGCGCATTCTGGGGGCCTGATGCGCGTCCTGTTCGTCTGTCTCGGCAATATCTGCCGTTCGCCGACCGCCGAGGGCGTGTTCCGCCACAAGGTTCGCCAGGCCGGTCTGGAAGACCTCATCGAGATCGATTCCGCCGGCACAGGCGACTGGCATGTGGGCAAGGCGCCCGATCCGCGTACCCGCGTCGCTGCCATGCGCCGCGGCTATGACCTGTCGAGCCTGCGTGCCCGGCAGGTCGATGTGCTGGACTTCTCCCGCTTCGACCTGGTCCTGGCAATGGACCACGCCAACCTGGCCGACCTGCGACGTTTGCGTGGCAGCGCCGGGACGGCCGAGCTGGACTTGTTCCTGCGCCGTTATGGCGCGGCCTTGGACGAGGTGCCCGATCCCTATTACGGCGGCGAAGGCGGCTTCGAACAGGTGCTGGACCTGATCGAGCAGGCCAGCGACGCCCTGCTCGTCGAACTGAAGGGGCGCCTGTGAGCCTGGTCCTGCACGAAAACCTGTCGCTGAAACCCTTCAACACCTTTGGCGTGGATGTCCGCGCCCGCCTGTTCGCCGAGGCCCATGACGACCATGAGGTGCGGCAGGGATTGATGCTGGCGGCCGACCGCGGTCTGCCGTTGATGGTGATCGGCGGCGGCAGCAACCTGCTGCTGACTCGCGACGTCGATGCGCTGGTACTGCGCATGGCCAGCCGTGGCGTGCGCATCCTGTCGGACGACGGCGAGCGCGTGGTGGTCGAGGCCGAGGCCGGAGAGGTCTGGGACTCCTTCGTCCGCTGGAGTCTGGCCGAAGGGCTGGCCGGGCTGGAAAACCTGAGCCTGATCCCGGGTACCGTCGGTGCAGCGCCAATGCAGAATATCGGCGCCTATGGCGTCGAGTTGAAGGATGTGTTCGCCGGTCTGGTCGCGCTGGATCGGCAGAACGGCGAGCTGCGCGAGTTTTCCCTGGCGGAGTGTGCCTTCGCTTATCGCGACAGCCGCTTCAAGCGCGAGCCGGGACGCTGGCTGATCCTGCGCGTACGTTTCGCCCTGGCGCGCAAGGCGCATCTGCATCTGGACTACGGTCCGGTACGCCAGCGCCTGGTGGAGGAGGGCATCTCCAGCCCGACGCCCGCCGATGTCGCCCGGGTAATCTGCGCCATCCGCAGCGAGAAGCTTCCCGACCCCGCTGTGCTGGGTAATGCCGGCAGCTTCTTCAAGAACCCGCTGGTTTCCGCCGCTGTCGCCGAGCGCCTGCGCCGACAGTATCCCGATCTGGTGGCTTATCCACAGGCGGATGGCCAGGTCAAGCTGGCGGCTGGCTGGCTTATCGACAGGGCGGGCTGGAAAGGCTATCGCGAAGGCGCGGCGGGGGTGCATGCCCAGCAGGCTCTGGTGCTGGTGAACTATGGCGGCGCCAGCGGCTCGCAGTTGTTCGCCCTGGCTGAGCGGATTCGCCTGGATATCCAGGAGCGCTTCGGTGTCGAGCTGGAGATGGAGCCGAACCTGTACTGAGTCGGTTTTGTAGGAGTAACTGTCTTGCCGCTGATGGTGCTTTTTGTAGGGTGGACAACGCGAAGCTTGTCCACCGCCCCGTCACGTCGCGCTTGATGGTGGAAAGGCGGGGCGGCCATCCGCTTCGCCGTTTTCCACCCTACGTTCTGCACGAGCTAACCGTAGGAGCGGACCATGTCCGCGAACGCCGGCAACTCAAAAGCTTCGCGAGCAGAGCTCGCTCCTACAAAAAAGCACCATCAGCGGCAAGATAGGTGCTCCTGCAAGTAGCCGTGCAATGGAAATAAAAAAAGGGGATGCCTAGGCATCCCCTTTTTCATTGCTGGAGCGATCAGCCGTGGTGTTTTTCCACGGCTTCTTCGTTGCGCTCTTCGTCCTTTTTCTCGGCTTCAGTCTGCGCTTCGGCCTGAGGCTCGCTGGCTTCTTCAGCGGGCTGCTCAGCCTGGGGCGCCTCGACGGCGGCTTCGACCGCGGGAGCTGCTTCGATGGCGGCTTCCTCCACGCTGGCTTCTTCAGCTACGACTTCCGGCTCGACGGCAGGAGCTGCTTCGGCGACCGCCGCAGCGGCAGCGGCTTCCCGGGCCAGACGCTCGGCTTCGCGCTGCAGACGGCGCTTCTCGCGCGGATCGTTGAGTGCGCGACCGGTGGCGTTTGCCGGACGGGATTCAGCGGCTGCCGGAGTTGGCTCTTCCTGTACGACCGGAGCCGGTTCGGCGTTGACTTCGACAGCAGCAGGAGCGGCCGTTTCCTCGGTTGCGACAGCTGCCGGAGCTTCTTCGCGGACAGTTTCGGCCACCTCGGTGACTTCAGGAGTGCTGGACTCCTGAACAGCCTCGATAACCGACTCGACCGATTGAATTTCCTCGGCTACGGCCACCGCCGGCTGTGCGATTTCCTCAGCCTGGGCTTCCACCACCGGCTGCTGTTCATCTGCGCTGGCCGGAGCGATCGCTTCCGCGACTACCGCTGCGGCTGCAGTGCCGGCAACCAGGGCGCTGGCGTCAGTGGTTTCGCTGGTCGGCTCGGCGCCTTCCACCACTTCTTCGCCGTTGACTTCACGCTGACGCTCGCGACGGTTGCTGCGACGACGCTGGCCACGGGAGCGGCGACGCGGACGTTCGCCATCGGCGCCTTCCTGATCGTCCTGCTCCAGCAGTTCCTCGTTCGGCAGCTCCTCGGCTTCCAGGCTGGCCGCTTCGCGGGCCTGGCGCTCTTCGCGTGGCTGACGCTCCTCACGCGGCGGGCGCTCACCACGCTCGCGGCGTTCGCCACGTTCTTCACGCGGCTGGCGCTCTTCACGAGCAGGACGTTCGGCGCGCTCTTCAAGCGGCTGACGCTCCTCGCGAGCCGGACGCTCGGCGCGCTCTTCGCGTGGCTGACGTTCTTCGCGGGCCGGGCGTTCAGCGCGCTCTTCACGCGGCTGACGTTCTTCGCGGGCGGGACGCTCGGCGCGCTCTTCACGCGGCTGACGCTCTTCGCGAGCAGGACGCTCGGCACGCTCTGCGCGCGGCTGACGTTCTTCACGCGGCTGGCGTTCTTCGCGAGCCGGGCGCTCACCGCGCTCTTCCCGACGACGCTCGCCACGCTCCTCGCGAGGTTTGCGCTCTTCATCACGACGACTGCCTTCGCGACCATCGCGGCGACGGTTCTGCTGGCGACCGCTGCGGCGGTCTTCCTGGCTGCTGCTGCGCTCGGCTGCCGGTTTTTCCGCGACAACGGCGGGCTTGGGCTCTTCCTTGCCGGCGAACAGGCTGACCAGCGACTTCACCAGGCCCTGGAACAGACTCGGCTCGGGCATCGGCTTCGGCGGCTCCACCGGCGCTTGCTGCTCGGCCTGGGCCGGGGCAGGACGCTCGGGGGAAACGGTCTTGACTGCGGCTTCCTGGCGCACCAGCGTACGGGTAGCGCTGACCGGCTGGACTTCCTCGTGCTCGATCGCAGCCATTTCATAGCTGGATTGGCCGGCGAGGAGTTCCGGGCTGTCGTCACGCAGGCGCTGTACTTCGAAGTGCGGAGTTTCCAGGTGGTCGTCCGGCAGGATGAAGATGCGCGCGCGGGTACGCAGTTCGATCTTGGTGATGGCGTTGCGCTTCTCGTTGAGCAGGAAGGCGGCGACCTGGAACGGCACGCGCGCGCGGACTTCCGCGGTGCGGTCCTTCAGGGCCTCTTCCTCGATCAGGCGCAGGATGGCCAGCGACAGGGATTCCACGTCGCGGATGATGCCCTGGCCGTTGCAGCGCGGGCAGACGATGCCGCTGGTCTCGCCGAGGGACGGACGCAGGCGCTGGCGGGACATTTCCAGCAGGCCGAAGCGCGAAATGCGGCCAACCTGCACGCGCGCGCGGTCGGCTTCCAGCGCTTCGCGCACGCGGTCTTCCACGGCGCGCTGGTTCTTCGCCGGGGTCATGTCGATGAAGTCGATGACGATCAGGCCGCCGATGTCACGCAGGCGCAACTGACGGGCGATCTCTTCGGCCGCTTCCAGGTTGGTCTGCAGGGCGGTTTCCTCGATGTCGCCGCCCTTGGTGGCGCGCGCCGAGTTGATGTCGATGGAAACCAGGGCTTCGGTCGGGTCGATGACGATGGAACCGCCGGATGGCAGCTTCACTTCGCGCTGGAAGGCAGTCTCGATCTGGCTCTCGATCTGGAAGCGGTTGAACAGCGGAACGCTGTCCTGGTACAGCTTCACCTTGCTCGCGTACTGCGGCATGACCTGGCGGATGAAGTTCAGCGCTTCTTCCTGGGCATCGATGCTGTCGATCAGCACTTCGCCGATGTCCTGGCGCAGGTAGTCGCGGATCGCGCGGATGATGACGTTGCTTTCCTGGTAGATCAGGAAGGGCGCGCCGCGCTCACCGGAAGCCTCCTTGATGGCGCCCCAGAGTTGCAGCAGATAGTCGAGGTCCCACTGCAATTCTTCGGAGCTGCGGCCGAGGCCGGCGGTGCGCACGATCAGGCCCATGTCGGCCGGTGCGTTGAGGCCGTTCAGGGCTTCGCGCAGTTCGTTGCGTTCTTCGCCTTCGATACGACGGGAAATGCCGCCCGCGCGCGGGTTGTTCGGCATCAGTACCAGGTAACGGCCGGCGAGGCTGATGAAGGTGGTCAGGGCTGCGCCCTTGTTGCCACGTTCCTCTTTCTCTACCTGGACGATGACTTCCTGGCCTTCGCTCAGCACATCGCGGATGTTGATGCGCCCTTCGGGCGATTTCTTGAAGTATTCGCGGGAGATTTCCTTGAGGGGGAGGAAACCGTGGCGTTCGGCGCCGAAGTCGACGAAGGCAGCTTCCAGGCTGGGTTCGACGCGAGTGATGCGACCTTTGTAGATGTTGGCCTTCTTCTGTTCGCGCGCGCCGGACTCGATATCCAGGTCGAACAGGCGCTGGCCATCGACCAGCGCTACACGCAACTCTTCGGGTTGAGTCGCGTTGATCAGCATTCTTTTCATGTAGTACCAATGGTTTCCGGGGCTGCCGGAAACGGCAATCGGCACACACGACTCTCACGGTCGGTGCTCAGGTACGTACTCAGGAACGGCGGACCATTCCCGTGTCCAGCGGCGTCGGCTGGGTGTGCCGTGCCGCGACTACGTTTCCTGCTTGCTGTGATGAAACAAGCATTCAGTCAGGAGGAGGAATCAACTGTCGGACGCGGACGATAACGTGCGTCTTGGATCCAAAGCTTCAAGGCTACGCGATCCGACCGTTGTGCATCTCCACCCTGCACGCTTCCCTCAAGAATCGGGTGCCGCTCGCAGAATCCGGGAGCGGGTGGCTTTTTTCACGACTACCGGAGTAGTCGTGCGTCATGGCTCAAGGCTTGGGTTCCGAGTCGTCGACGGTGGGAGAAATGCTCATCCGCCGTAGCAACGCTTCGCAGGACTGCCTCGTGTCCGTTCAATGTGTTTGCAGGCGGTGGAGATGGCTTATTCACGCTCATCTGCAGGCCAGGCCGCTATTGCCGGCGTCCCCGACTATAGCAGCAATGATTAAGTGCTTCAATTGAATGAAAAATTGTTATTATGAGCGGATGACGACTCCCGCCTCCCAGACTTCCGGCGTTCAGCTGCTTGAGGTCGCGCCGGAATATGCCGGCCAACGTATCGATAATTTCCTCCGTACTCAGCTCAAGGGCGTGCCCAAGACGCTGATCTATCGCATCCTGCGCAAGGGCGAAGTACGGGTCAACAAGGGGCGGATCAAGCCCGAGTACAAGCTGCAGGCCGGTGACGTGGTGCGCGTTCCGCCGCTGCGTCTGGCCGAGCGCGATGAGCCGGCGCCATTGGCCCAGGGCCTGCTCGAGCGTCTGGAAGCCGCCATCGTCTACGAGGACAAGGCGCTGATCGTGGTCAACAAGCCGGCCGGCATCGCCGTGCACGGCGGCAGCGGTCTCAGCTACGGGATCATCGAAGCCTTCCGTCAACTGCGTCCGGATGCCAAGGACCTGGAGCTGGTCCATCGCCTGGATCGGGATACCTCCGGGCTGCTCATGATTGCCAAGAAGCGCAGCATGCTGCGCCACCTGCATGAGGCTCTGCGCAACGAGCATGCGGTGGACAAGCGCTACCACGCGCTGGTGCGCGGCAGTTGGCCGGCGGCCAAGAAGCAGATCCGTGCGCCGTTGATGAAGAACAACCTGCGTTCCGGTGAGCGCATGGTCGAAGTCAACGTGGAAGGCAAGGACGCGCTGACCGAGTTCAAGGTGCTTCGTCGTTTCGGCGATTTCGCCACCCTGGTCGAGGCGCGGCCGATTACCGGGCGTACCCACCAGATTCGCGTGCATGCCAAGCATGCCGGGCATTCCATCGCTGGCGATACGAAATACGGCGATGAGGATTTCTCCCGCGAAATTCGCGAGCTCGGTGGCAAGCGCCTGTTCCTGCATTCCGCGCACCTGCGCGTGCCGATGCCGGACGGCTCGGTGCTGGAGCTCGACGCGCCGGCGGACGAGATGTGGGAGCGTGCGCTGGAGCGCCTGAATGCGTGACTATTCCCTGCTGATCTTCGATTGGGATGGCACGCTGGTCGACTCCATCGGACGTATCGTCGAGTCGATGAAGATTGCGGCAGTCGGTTCGGGCCTGCCGGTGCGCAGCGATGAAGCGATCAAGGGCATCATCGGCCTGGGGTTGCCGGAAGCGATCCAGACGCTCTATCCGGAGATCGAGGAAGGTGATGCGCTGGCGCGCTTCCGGTATGACTACAGCGAGCATTACCTGTTGCTGGAGCAGCAGCCGTCGCGTCTTTTCCCGGGTGTTGCCGAGGCTATGCTGGAGTTCCGCGAGGCGGGTTATCGCCTTGCCGTGGCTACCGGCAAGAGTCGCCGCGGACTGGATCGGGTGCTGGCGGGGCAGGGCTGGAGCGACTTTTTCGATATCACGCGGGCGGCCGATGAGTCGGCGAGCAAGCCGGACCCGCGCATGCTGCATGAGATTCTCGGGCATTGCCGGGTGGCGCCGGAGCGCGCCCTGATGGTCGGCGATTCGCCCTTCGATCTGGAGATGGCCCGGCGTGCCGGGATGGATTCGGTGGCCGTGGGCTATGGGGCCCAGTCGCTGGAGGCGTTGCGGGAATTCGCTCCGACGCTGGAGGTCGGGCATTTCAATGAGTTGCGCGCCTGGTTGAATGGATGCGCGGCGGGATCAGGATTCGAGGTGAGTGAGCATGTCTGACGAATGGAAGAGCGACACGCCCAAGGCGACTGACGACAAGAGCTGGAAGCTGCTGGAGAAGACCTTGCTGGCCAGTGTCCAGGAACAGCGGCGGTCGCGGCGCTGGGGGATTTTCTTCAAGCTGCTGACCTTCCTTTATCTGTTCATTGCGTTGGCATTCCTCGGCCCGTGGGGTGGCGTGTCCAAGTCCGCTTCGCGCAGCGGTAGCCATACGGCGCTGATCGAAGTGAAGGGGATGATCGCCGACGATGAGCCGGCGAGTGCCGACAATGTCGTGGGGGCCCTGCGTACCGCGTTCGAGGATCAGGGCACCAAGGGCATCGTCCTGCGGATCAATAGTCCGGGCGGTAGTCCGGTGCAGTCCGGCTATATATATGACGAGATCAAGCGTCTGCGCGGCGAGCATCCGGATACCAAGGTCTACGCGGTGATCAGCGACCTGGGGGCTTCCGGTGCCTATTACATCGCCAGTGCGGCGGATCAGATCTATGCGGACAAGGCCAGCCTGGTCGGTTCCATCGGGGTGACGGCGGCCAGCTTCGGCTTCGTCGGTGCCATGGAGAAGCTTGGCGTCGATCGCCGCGTCTATACTTCGGGCGAGCACAAGGCGTTCCTCGATCCCTTCCAGCCGCCCAAGGAGGAAGAAGCCCGCTTCTGGCAGGGAGTGCTGGATACCACGCACAAGCAGTTCATCGACAGCGTGAAGAAGGGGCGTGGCGATCGCCTGAAGGACAAGGATCATCCTGAGCTGTTCTCCGGGCTGATCTGGTCCGGCGAGCAGGCTCTGCAGCTGGGCCTGATCGATGGCATGGGCAATACCAGCTACGTGGCGCGCGAGGTGATCAAGGAGAAGGAGGTGGTGGACTACACCATCCAGGAAACTCCGTTCGATCGTTTCGCCAAGAAGCTTGGCGCCAGTGTGGCAGAGCGCCTGGCTCTGTGGATGGGGTGGCAGGGGCCGGTGTTGCGCTGATGCATGCCTGTCAGAGGGAGCCCGGCGATGCCGGGCTTTCTCGTTTCAGGGGATCTGCACGCCTTCCGCCAGCAACATATCCACCAGGCGGATCAGTGGCAGGCCGATCAGACTGGTGCCGTCCTCGCCCTCGGTTGCGCGGAACAGGCTGACTCCCAGGCCTTCCGCCTTGAAGCTGCCAGCGCAGTCGAATGGTTGTTCGGTCTCCAGGTAGCGGCGGATGTGGGCTTCGTCGAGTTCGCGGAAGTGCACGGTGAAGGGGATGCAATCCACCTGGCAGTGTCCGGTGCGGGTGTTGAGCAGGGCCAGTCCGGTGAGGAAGCTGACGCTGGCGCCGCTGGCGGCCCGTAATTGCTCCATGGCGCGTTCGAGGTGATGGGGTTTGCCGAGTATCGTCGAGCCCTGGACGGCTGCCTGGTCGGAGCCGATGATCAGGTGCTCGGGATAGCGGCCAGCCAGCGCGCGAGCCTTGGCTTCGGCGAGGCGGCGTACCAGTTGTTCGGTGCTCTCGCCGGGGAGGGGACTTTCATCGATGTCCGGGCTGGCGCAGGTGAATGGCAGGCGCAGGCGTTGCAGTAATTCGCGGCGGTAGGGCGAGCTGGAGGCCAGGATCAGTGGCAGCATGGAAAGTCTCCTTCATGAGCTGGCCGATTCTAGCGAAAAGCACTGGCCGTACAGCGGCTTATGGCTAATTTCCTTTGACAGGGGCAAGTGCATCCCTATAATGGCGCGCTTATGTTGAATGGGCCGATACCACCTCACGTAGATCCGCGCAAACTGGTTGAGCGCGCAGCCACCCTCGAGGGTGAGCTTGCTCTCGCCAGGATGCCGCGACTTTGCGAGCAGTTGACCAGCAGCGACGGCAATATCCGGGCGAAGTTTTCCTTCTTCCGTGATGAGCAGAAGCTGGCGGTCATGCACGTCGATCTCGACGCCGAGGTGAGCATGGTATGCCAACGCTGCCTTGAGCCGGCGACCTTCCATGTTGGTGGTGCGTATGACTACGCCATCATCCAGGAAGGCAAGTCCGTTGAAGGTTTGCCGAAGGGCTACGATGCGCTGGAAGTAGGGGAAGAACCCCTCGACCTGGCATCGCTGGTCGAGGATGAGCTGTTGCTCGCCTTGCCCATCGTTCCGGTCCATGACCCTGAGGAATGCCAGCAGCCGGTGGGATATGCAACAGCGCCCGAACCGAGCGAGAACGAGGAAGAGCGTCCCAACCCGTTCAGCGTACTGGCGCAGTTGAAGCGTGACCCAAACGTTTAGGAGTTAATCAATCATGGCTGTTCAGCAGAACAAAAAATCCCGTTCCGCTCGTGACATGCGTCGTTCCCACGATGCGCTGGAAGCGAACGCTCTGTCCGTGGAAAAGAGCACTGGTGAAGTTCACCTGCGCCACCACGTCTCCCCGGACGGTTTCTATCGCGGTCGTAAGGTCGTAGACAAGGGCTCCGAAGAGTAATCCTTGTCTGCACCAATCATCGCGATTGATGCAATGGGTGGGGACTACGGTCCCCACTGCATTGTTCCGGCCTGCATTTCTTTTCTCGCCGAACACCCCTCCCTGCAACTGGTCCTCGTCGGCCAGGCACCTCTCCTTGAAGATCTGATTGCCCGCAGCTCCATTCCGGCGCTCGATCGGCAACGCCTGCATATTCATCACGCCAGCGAAGTTGTCGCCATGGACGATCGTCCGTCCCAGGCGCTGCGCGGCAAGCCCGACTCATCCATGCGCATTGCCCTGGAGCTGGTTCGCGACGGCAAGGCCCAGGCCTGCGTCAGTGCCGGCAATACCGGTGCGTTGATGGCGCTTTCACGCTATCTGCTGAAGACGCTGCCGGGAATCGACCGGCCGGCCATGGTCACCGCAGTGCCGACCCAGACCGGCAGTTGTCATCTGCTGGATCTTGGCGCCAACGTCGATTGCAGCGCCGAGCACCTCTACCAGTTCGCCATCATGGGCGCCGTGGCCGCCGAGGCTCTGGGCAAGGTCAGGCCGCGGGTGGCTCTGCTGAATGTGGGCACGGAAGACATCAAGGGTAACCAGCAGGTGAAGTTGGCCGCCAACTTGCTACAGGCAGCGAGTGGGGTGAATTTCATTGGTTATATAGAGGGAGATGGCCTCTATCGCGGTCTGGCCGATGTAGTGGTATGCGACGGATTCGTCGGCAATATCCTGCTGAAGTCCAGCGAGGGGCTGGCGGCGATGATTTCTGCACGGCTCGAGGCGCTGTTCGCTTCCAGTCTGCCGGCGCGGGCTGTGGGGCTGGTGGCGATGCCGTTGCTGCGTCGCCTGCGCACCGAGCTGACGCCAGCGCAACATAACGGTGCGAGTTTTCTCGGCCTGCAGGGCATCGTGGTGAAGAGTCACGGCAGTGCGGGCGAGGAAGGTTTCAGGAGTGCATTGCGCCGCGCCATGATCGAGGTACGGGAGAATCTGCCCCAGCGGTTGCATGGTCGCCTCGAACATCTGCTCTAAGAGCCTGTTTACGATCTGCTGCGCGTCGGCATAACTGCGTTGAAAACGGGCTCGGGGTGCTCATTTACTGCGTGTAAACTCCGCCCCCTCGTCTGTTTTCGCCTTGTTCTGCTCTAGCTCGCGAGATCGTAAACAGGCTCTAATGTGTGACCACGGCCGATAGCCCGTCATCCAACTGTAAGTCCGTTGCGCCAGGCTATGCCGGCGTTTCCCCTTCGACGAAACAACACAAAGGGACCTGTTGCAATGTCCGCATCCCTCGCATTCGTTTTCCCCGGCCAAGGTTCGCAATCGATCGGCATGCTGGCCGATCTGGGCGCACAGCACGCCGTGGTGCGCGATACCTTTGCCGAAGCCTCCGAAGCTCTTGGCTATGATCTCTGGGCCCTGTGCCAGGAAGGCCCTGAAGAGCGCTTGAACCAGACCGACAAGACCCAGCCGGCCATCCTGACCGCCTCCATCGCCCTGTGGCGTCTGTGGCAGAGCGAAGGTGGCGTGGTTCCGGCATTCGTTGCCGGTCATAGCCTGGGCGAGTATTCCGCGCTGGTCGCTGCTGGCAGCCTGCCGTTCGCCGCAGCGGTGAAACTGGTCGAGCGTCGTGGCCAACTGATGCAGGAAGCCGTGCCGGCCGGCACCGGCGGCATGGCGGCGATCCTCGGCCTGGAAGACGCCGATGTGGCTGCTGCCTGCGCCGAAGCTGCGCAGGGTGAGGTGGTCAGCCCGGTCAACTTCAATGCGCCGGGGCAGGTAGTGATCGCTGGTGCCGCCAAGGCAGTCGACCGCGCCATCGAGGCCTGCAAGGCGCGTGGCGCCAAGCGCGCCATGGCGCTGGCGGTCAGCGTGCCGTCGCACTGCGCTCTGATGCGTCCGGCCGCCGAGCGCTTCGCCGAGTCGGTCGAGGCCATCGAATGGCAACAGCCGCAGATTGCCCTGGTGCAGAACGTCAGCGCCCAGGTGGCGGTCGATCTGCCGACCCTCAAGCGCGATCTGCTGGCACAGCTCTACAGCCCGGTACGCTGGGTCGAGACGGTTCAGCTGCTGGCCGAGAAAGGCGTTACCGATCTGGTCGAGTGCGGTCCGGGCAAGGTCCTGGCCGGTCTGAACAAGCGTTGCGCCAAGGGCGTGACTACCCACAATCTGGACTCCGCGGACGCCCTTGCGGCTGCCCGTGCGGCTCTGGCTTGAACAGGAGATAAGTGGCATGAGTCTGCAAGGTAAAGTCGCACTGGTAACTGGCGCGAGCCGTGGCATCGGTCAGGCGATCGCTCTGGAACTCGGGCGCATGGGCGCCGTCGTCATCGGTACCGCTACCAGCGCTTCCGGCGCCGAGAAGATCGCCGAGTACCTGAAGGAGAACGGCGTCGAAGGTGCCGGCCTGGTGCTGGACGTTTCCAGCGACGAGTCGGTTGCCTCGACTCTCGAGCACATCCAGCAGCATCTCGGTCAGCCGCTGATCGTCGTCAATAATGCCGGCATCACCCGCGACAATCTGCTGATGCGCATGAAAGACGACGAGTGGTTCGATGTGGTCAACACCAACCTCAACAGCCTCTACCGTTTGTCGAAAGCTGTTCTGCGTGGCATGACCAAGGCTCGCTGGGGTCGCATTATCAACATCGGTTCGGTGGTCGGTTCCATGGGTAATGCCGGGCAGACCAACTACGCTGCGGCGAAGGCCGGTCTAGAGGGCTTCACCCGCGCTCTGGCGCGTGAAGTCGGCTCCCGTGCCATCACCGTCAACGCGGTTGCGCCGGGCTTCATCGATACCGACATGACCCGCGAGCTGCCGGAAGCCCAGCGTGAAGCGCTGCTCGGCCAGATTCCGCTGGGTCGACTGGGACAAGCCGAAGAGATCGCCAAAGTGGTAGCATTCCTCGCTTCCGACGGCGCCGCCTATGTAACGGGCGCCACGGTACCGGTGAATGGCGGTATGTACATGAGCTGAATGTGACCTGATCTTTCGCGGTTGTGTCATATGCACTGTCTAAAATCCGTTAGTTGGCATGCCACTGGGATTAGATGGAGCAGATGGGTGGCCGCGAAAGGGCAGTGGCATTCGGCTTGAAATGCAGAAAACCCTTTCTATACACTTACGCAGCCCAGCTGTACGGATTGTCCATAGGAGTGAAAACAAGGTATGAGCACCATCGAAGAACGCGTTAAGAAGATCGTCGCTGAGCAACTCGGCGTGAAGGAAGAAGAAGTCACCAACAGCGCTTCCTTCGTCGAAGACCTGGGTGCCGACTCCCTTGACACCGTTGAGCTGGTGATGGCTCTGGAAGAGGAATTCGAGACCGAAATCCCTGACGAGCAAGCCGAAAAGATCACCACCGTTCAGGAAGCTGTCGACTACATCGTTGCTCACCAGCAATAAGTAGTCGTCCTTTCCCGACGGAAGAAGCCGCACGGCCTGAAAGGGGCGTGCGGCTTTTCTTTAGCATCGGAGCCAGCAGGCGGGTTCCGGCGCCATAGCCGTGAAACGTACAAGAGGAAGTCGCAGTGTCGCGTAGACGCGTCGTCGTAACTGGAATGGGCATGTTGTCGCCCCTGGGTGTGGACGTGCGGAGCAGTTGGGAAGGAATTCTCGCTGGCCGCAGCGGTATCGCCCCGCTTGAGCACATGGATCTCTCCGCCTATTCCACTCGCTTCGGTGGCTCGGTGAAGGGCTTCGACGTCGAGCAATACATGTCCGCCAAGGAAGCTCGCAAACTCGACCTGTTCATCCAGTACGGTCTGGCTGCCAGTTACCAGGCGATGCGCGATTCCGGCCTGGAAGTCACCGACGCCAACCGCGAGCGCATCGGCGTGGCCATGGGCTCGGGCATCGGTGGTCTGACCAACATCGAGAACACCTGTCGCGCGCTGTTCGAGCAGGGCCCACGGCGCATCTCGCCGTTCTTCGTGCCCGGCTCCGTCATCAACATGGTTTCCGGATTCCTGTCGATCAACCTTGGTCTGCAGGGGCCCAACTACGCCATCACTACCGCCTGCACCACCGGTACCCACAACATCGGCATGGCCGCGCGCAACATTGCCTACGGCGAGGCTGACGTGATGGTGGCCGGCGGTGCCGAGATGGCTGCCTGCGGCCTGGGCATCGGCGGCTTTGCCGCGGCCCGCGCGCTGTCCACCCGCAATGACGAGCCGACCCGTGCCAGCCGGCCGTGGGACAAGGATCGCGATGGCTTCGTGCTTTCCGACGGTGCTGGCGCCCTGGTGCTGGAAGAGCTCGAGCACGCCAAGGCGCGCGGCGCGCACATCTATGCCGAGCTGGTCGGTTTCGGCATGAGCGGCGATGCCTTCCACATGACCGCTCCTCCGGAGAGCGGCGCCGGCGCGGCGCGCTGCATGAAGGCGGCGTTGCGCGATGCCGGGATGAACCCGGAAGAGGTCGATTACATCAACGCTCATGGCACTTCCACGCCGGCGGGCGACATCGCGGAAATCGCCGCGGTGAAGTCGATCTTCGGCGAGCACGCCTATCGCCTGTCGATGAGCTCCACCAAGTCGATGACCGGTCACCTGCTCGGCGCTGCCGGCGCGGTGGAAGCGATCTTCTGCATCCTCGCCCTGCGCGACCAGGTCGCCCCGCCGACCATCAACCTCGATCAGCCCGACGAAGGTTGCGACCTCGACCTGGTTCCGCATGAGCCCAAGTCGCGATCGATCGACGTGGCTCTGTCCAACTCCTTCGGTTTCGGTGGCACCAACGGATCGCTGATCTTCCGCAGGTTCCTCGACTGATGTCGAGCTGGGTCGACGGCAGTCCGGCCGAGCTCCTGTCCGTGCGCGATCGCGGACTGGCCTACGGCGATGGACTGTTCGAGACGATAGCCGTGCGTGCCGGTCGGCCGCGCCTTTTGGCGCGGCACCTGGCACGACTGGAAGAGGGTGGACGGCGGTTGCGCATGGCGTTGCCGCTGGAACTCATCGAGCAGGAGCTGCTCGCCTTCTGCGCTGACCTCGGCGAAGGTGTCGCCAAGCTGCTGGTGACCCGTGGCGACGGCGTGCGAGGCTATGCCGCCGCCAGCGACGCGCCGGTGCGCCGGATACTGCTGGGCTCGCCAGCGCCGGCCTATCCGCCGCAGCACTCCACACAGGGCGTCACCCTGTTTCCCTGCAGCACCCGCCTGGCCGAGCAGCCGTTGCTCGCCGGCCTGAAGCATCTCAATCGCCTGGAGCAGGTTCTGGCTCGCGCCGAGTGGAGCGATCCGGCCATCGCCGAGGGGCTGATGCGCGATCAGAGCGGGCGGGTGATCGAAGGGGTATTCAGCAATCTGTTCCTGGTCCGCGACGGCCAGTTGAAGACCGCCGACCTCGGTCGCTGTGGCGTTTCCGGGGTAATGCGCGCGGAATTGATCGAGCGCGCCGGGGCGTTGGGCCTGCCGGTCATAATTGGTGACATCGAGTTCACCGAACTGCTCGCGGCCGACGAGGTCTTTCTTTGCAACAGCCTTTACGGTATCTGGCCGGTACGGCAGATGGCCGAACATTCCTGGCCGCTTGGGCGGCTGACTCGTAAACTGCAAGACAATTTACGCGAAACCCTGGATTTCTGACTCGTGATGCGCAAATTGCTGGTGCTGCTGGAGAGCGGCCTGCTGCTCGCAGGGTTGCTGCTCGGCGTCGCCGCCTGGGAGCAGCAGCGTGCTCTGCAACAACCATTGGAGCTCACCGAAGAGCGACTGCTGGAGGTCCCCTCCGGCTATACCCCCGGACACCTGCTGGCGCGCCTGCAAGATGAGCAGGTGCTGCACGGTGCGTTCTGGCTGCGCCTGTATTGGCGCTTCAATCTCTCCGGACAGGCCCTGCACAGTGGCGAATATCGTCTGCGTCCGGGGATGAACGGGAGGGACCTCATCGACCTCTGGCGCGAGGGCGATGTGGTGCAGTACGGCCTCACGCTGGTGGAAGGCTGGACCTTCCATCAGGTGCGTGAGCTGTTGGCGCGCCAGCCGAAGATCGAACAGACCCTGGCCGGTCTGGGCGATGCCGAGGTCATGGCCCGGCTGGGGCAGCCTGGGGTCTTCCCTGAGGGGCGCTTCTTCCCGGATACCTACAAGTACGTCCGTGGCACCCGCGACATCGACATTCTCCGGCAGGCCTACCAGCGCATGGAGGGCATCCTCGTCGAGGAATGGAGCGGGCGCGCCAGCAATCTGCCGTACAAGGAGCCGTACCAGGCGCTGATCATGGCCTCGCTGGTGGAAAAGGAAACCGGCGTAGCGGGGGAGAGGGCGGAGATCGCCGGAGTCTTCATCCGCCGGCTGCAGAAGAGCATGCTGCTGCAGACCGATCCAACGGTGATCTATGGCATGGGCCAGCGCTACAACGGCCGGATCACTCGCGCCGACCTGCGTGAGCCGACGCCCTACAACACGTATGTGACCCCCGGGCTGCCGCCGACTCCGATCGCCTTGCCGGGGCGCGAGGCGATCCATGCGGCGCTCAATCCGGCCGACGGCCAGAGCCTGTACTTCGTCGCCAGGGGGGACGGCAGCCACGTGTTTTCCGACAACCTCGACGACCACAACAAGGCGGTGCAGGAATACCAGCTCAAGCGGCGGCCGGACTATCGCTCCAGCCCCGCACCGCTACCCGCGCAATAGCACAGACAGAAGGAGAGCCGCGTGACCGGCCTGTTCGTTACCCTCGAAGGCCCCGAAGGCGCGGGCAAGAGCACCAACCGCGACTATCTCGCCGGCCGTCTGCGCAAGCATGGCGTGGAGGTCCTGCTGACCCGCGAGCCTGGCGGCACGCCACTGGCGGAGCGTGTGCGCGAATTGCTCCTGGCGACGAGCGACGAACCGATGGCGGCGGATACCGAACTGCTGCTGGTCTTCGCCGCTCGTGCCCAGCATATCGCCCAGGTGATTCGCCCGGCGCTGGAGCGGGGCGTAGTGGTGCTGTGCGACCGCTTCACCGATGCCACCTATGCCTACCAGGGCGGCGGCCGTGGCCTGCCGGAATCGCGCATCGCCGAACTGGAGCGCTTCGTCCAGGGCGACCTGCGTCCGGACCTGACCCTGGTGTTCGACCTGCCGGTGGAAGTCGGCCTGGCGCGCGCCGCCGCACGGGGACGTCTGGACCGCTTCGAGCAGGAGGGCAAGGACTTCTTCGAAGCGGTACGGCAAACCTATCTTCGCCATGCGCGGGCCGACGCCGGGCGTTATCACGTGATCGACGCCGCGCAGCCCCTGGCGGCGGTACAGGCCGATCTCGACGAACTGCTGCCAAGCCTGCTGGAGCGCCTGCATGGCTGAGATCTATCCCTGGCAGACTGCGCTCTGGCAGCAACTGACCGGGCGTCAGCGGCATGCCCATGCCTACCTGCTGCATGGCCCCGCCGGTATCGGCAAGCGCGTCCTGGCCGACAATCTCGTCGCCTATCTGCTTTGCCAGCGGCCGCAGGGCGCGTCTGCCTGTGGCCAGTGCAAGGCCTGCCAGTTGCTGGCGGCCAGCACCCATCCCGACTACTTCCTGCTCGAACCGGAGGAGCCGGAAAAGCCGATCAAGATCGACCAGGTGCGCGAACTGGTGGAGTTCGTCGTGCAGACCGCGCAACTCGGCGGTCGCAAGGTGGTGCTGGTGGAGCCTGCCGAAGCGATGAACATCAACGCCGCCAACGCGTTGCTCAAGAGCCTGGAAGAGCCGTCCGGCGACACCGTGCTGCTGCTCATCAGCCATCAGCCGAGCCGCCTGTTGCCGACCATCAAGAGTCGCTGCCAGCAGCAGGCCTGCCCGGTGCCGAGTACCGCACAGAGCCAGGTCTGGCTGGCCGGGGCGCTCCCGGAGGAGTCCGCTGAATCCCTGGAAGAGTTGCTGGTGCTGGCCGGCGGTTCGCCGCTGACCGCCCAGCGCCTGCATGGCCAGGGCGTGCGCGAGCAGCGCGGGCTGGTGGTCGAAGGCGTGAAGAAGCTGCTCAAGCAGCAGGTGGCGCCCGGCCAACTGGCGGAAAGCTGGAACGCCATCCCGCTGCCGCTGCTGTTCGACTGGTTCTGCGACTGGGCGCTGCTGACCCTGCGCTATCAGCTGACCCGCGATGAGGCGGGGCTGGGGCTGACGGACATGCGCAAGGTGGTGCAGTACCTTGCGGAGAAGTCTTCGCAGGCGAAAGTGCTGGCGATCCAGGAGTGGTTGCTGGCGCAGCGGCAGAAGGTTCTGAACAAGGCCAACCTCAACCGTGCCCTGCTTCTCGAAGCCCTGCTGGTGCAGTGGGCAAGCCTGCCGGGAGCGGGCTAGAATCGGCGAATCGGATAATCGCCAGGATAGCTGCATGAGCTTGCCACCGAATCTGGGCCCGCGTAACGGAATCCTGTCCCTGACCATCAAGGACAAGTCCGTGCTGTATGCCGCCTACATGCCCTTCATCAGGAATGGCGGCTTGTTCATCCCGACCAACAAGTCCTACAAGCTGGGCGACGAAGTCTTCATGCTGCTCAACCTGATGGACGAGCCGGAGAAGATCCCGGTGGCCGGCAAGGTGGTGTGGATAACCCCGAAGGGCGCGCAGGGCAACCGTGCGTCGGGAATCGGCGTGCAGTTCAACGATGGCGACAATACCGCCCGCAACAAGATCGAAACCTACCTGGCCGGTGCGCTGAAGTCGGACCGGCCGACCCATACGATGTGAGCCGCAGGCTGCAAGCGCAGGCGCCCGAAGCGGGCGCCTCGTCATTTCTGGAGATTGAAATTCCCCATGCTGGTTGATTCCCACTGCCATCTCGACCGCCTCGACCTGGCCGCCCACGACGGTTCGCTCGATGCCGCCCTGGACGCCGCACGTGCGCGTGGCGTCGGACAATTCCTCTGCATCGGCGTCAGCGCCGACAATGCCCAGGCGGTGAAGGTGCTCGCCGAGCGTTATGCGGACGTGCACTGCTCGGTGGGTGTTCACCCGCTGGACCTCGAGCCGGGCAGCGCGCCGGCACTGGAATGGCTGCTGCAGGAGCTGAATCACCCGCGGGTGGTGGCGATTGGCGAAACCGGGCTCGACTACCACTACGAGCCGGAGGCGGCGGAGCTGCAGCAGGAAGCCTTCCGCCTGCACCTGGAGGCGGCGCGGATCACCGGCAAACCGGTGATCGTGCATACCCGCGAGGCGCGCGCCGACACCCTGGCGCTGCTGCGCGAGGCGGCGCTGCCGCAGGCCGGCGTACTGCACTGCTTCACCGAAGACTGGGAGATGGCCAGGGCCGCGCTGGATATCGGCTTCTACATTTCCCTCTCCGGCATCGTCACCTTCCGCAATGCCGAGGCGTTGCGCGAAGTGGCGCGGCAGGTGCCGGCCGATCGCCTGCTGGTGGAGACGGATTCGCCCTATCTCGCGCCGGTGCCGTATCGCGGCAAGCCCAACCTGCCGGAATACGTGCGCGAGGTGGCGGAATACCTGGCGGTGCTGCGTGGGGTGAGTTTCGAGACGCTGGCCGAACAGACTACTGCCAACTACAAGCGCCTGTTCCCGCTGGCAGCCTGAGCGATTACAAATCCTGCAGGCAAAAAAAACCCGGGTTCTGGGGGATGAATCCGGGTCAAGACCATTAGGAGTGTAACAATAAGGTACGCGATCCTCGGTACCTTCACTGGCGGGGTACTTGGGGGGAGATACCCGCGCACCAGTAACTAGAAGTATTGGCCAAGAAACTGCATCGTCCACAACCGTTCGGCCGTTTTTTAAACAGATTTGGAATACTCGGGGGCAGGCCTGATCAGCTTTCGCTGTCAGCTCCGTCCGATTGGTTGAGTACGCCTATTACCGGACCAGTCCGCGAATCACCGCCAGCGTCTCCTCGATCACCGTTTCCGTCGTATAGAAGTGCGGCGAGAAGCGGATTCCCGCTCCACGCTGGATGCACACGATCTGCTCGCTGCGCAGCCGTTCCAGAAGGTGGCTGTTGTCCCAGCCATCCATGCTGAAGGTGATGATCCCGGCCCGGCGCGCGGGATTCAGCGGACTGTGCAGATGCACGCCGGGCAGCTTCATCAGCCCGTCCTGCAGCCATTCCACCCGCTCTCGCAGGGCATCGCCCACTGCCGACATGCCGATCTCTTCCAGCAGGCTCAGGCTGGCGTCCAGCGCCACCGCGCCGAGCATGTTCGGGCTGCCGCACTCGAAACGACGGGCGCTGCGTGCCGGGCGCCAGTCGAGCTGGTCGTAGTTGCCGGCGTTCTCCAGCATGTGCCAGCCGAACTCGTGCAGCGCCAGTTGCTCCCGCTCGGCGGCGCGGCAATAGAACACGCCGAGTCCTTCCGGGCCGAGCATCCACTTGTGCCCGTCGGCCATGGCGAAGGCGCAGTCGTAGGCCTTGACGTCGAAGGGCAGGGCGCCCAACTGCTGGATGGCATCGATGCAGAACAGCACGCCGCGCTGGCGACAGCCGGCGCCCAGGCGTTCCAGGTCCATGCGCAGGCCGCTGGCGTACTGCACGGCGCTGATCGACAGCAGGCGGGTGCGCGGGCCGCAGGCGGCCAGCAGGTCGGCTTCCGGGTCATGTCCGGCGAGGCTGACCTGGATGACCTCCACCCCGCGTGGCTTCAGCGCTTCCCAGACCACGCGGTTGGAGGGGAACTCCTGGTCGCTGATCACCACCTGGTCGCCGGGGCGCCAGTCCAGGCCGAAGGCGACGAAGGAGAGGGCCTCCGAGGTGTTCTTGACCAGGGCGATATCCAGCGTGGAGTCGGCATTGAGCAGCCTGACGAGGCGCTCGCGCAGGCGCTTCTCCACATGCAGCCACTGCGGATAGTCGCGGGCGCCGAGGTGGATGTTCTCGCTGGCGAAAGCCGCCACCGCATCGGCGGCGCGTTTCGGCCAGGGGGCGACGGCGGCGTGGTTCAGATAGCGCAATCCCGGCGCCTGGGGAAATTCATGGGTGAAGTGATTCATATAGCGAACGGTCCGTGCAATTTGGCGCTGAATAGGCATAATACCCGGCTCGAAATCTGACTATTTCCGGCAGAACAGTCTTTTTATGCAGAAAGAGCCGCGCAAGGTTCGCGAATTCCGCCGTCGCGAGCAGGAAATCCTCGATACCGCCCTCAAGCTGTTCCTTGAGCAGGGTGAAGACAGTGTCACGGTCGAAATGATCGCCGATGCCGTCGGTATCGGCAAAGGCACCATCTACAAGCACTTCAAGTCGAAGGCGGAGATCTACCTGCGGCTGATGCTCAACTATGAGCGCGATCTTGCGGCGCTGTTCCATTCGGAAGACGTATCGCGGGACAAGGAAGCGCTCTCGCGCGCCTACTTCGAGTTCCGCATGCGCGACCCGCAACGCTACCGGCTGTTCGACCGCCTGGAAGAGAAGGTGGTGAAGACCAGCCAGGTGCCGGAGATGGTCGACGAGCTGCACCGCATCCGCGAATCCAACTTCGAACGGCTGAACCAGCTGATCAAGGAGCGGATCGCCGACGGCAAGCTGGAAGACGTGCCGCCGTACTTCCACTACTGCGCGGCGTGGGCCCTGGTGCATGGCGCGGTGGCGCTGTATCACTCGCCGTTCTGGCGCGAGGTGCTGGAGGACCAGGAAGGCTTCTTCCAGTTCCTCATGGACATCGGCGTGCGCATGGGCAACAAGCGCAAGCGCGACAGCGAAACGCCGCCCTCCGCCTGAGTCTCCATTCACGAGCCGGGCAGGCGCGCGCAGCGGGCATATACTTCTGAAGTAATGTCCGCCGGAGCCTCCGATGATCGTCGATCGCCAGGGCAGGCGTTTTCGCAACCTGCGCATCAGCCTGACCGCCGCCTGCAATTACGCCTGTACCTACTGCGTGCCGAACGGCAAGCGCCTGGTCGCCGCCCAGGACGAGCTTTCCGCCGAGACCATGGCGCGTGCCGTGGCCTATCTGATCGAGGCGGCCGGCATCGAGCGGCTGCGCATCACCGGCGGCGAGCCGCTGGTCAGTCCCAGGCTCGATCCCTTCCTGCACAGCGTCAGCCGCCTCGGCCTGGCGGATATCAGCCTGACCAGCAATGGCCAGTTGCTCTCGCGCAAGCTGCCGCTGCTGCTCGAATGCGGCATACGCCGGCTGAACATCTCCCTGGATACCCTCGACGCCGAAGGCTTCCGCCGCATCGCCCGTGGCGGCGACCTGGCGACGGTGCTGCAGGGGCTGGCCGAGGCGAAGGCCGCCGGGCTGAAGATCAAGCTGAACATGGTGCCGCTGCGCGGGCACAACCTCGACCAGGTGCTGCCGCTGCTGGACTATGCCCTGGAGCAGGGCTTCGAGCTGCGCTTCATCGAGCTGATGCGCATGGGCCACCTGGCGCGCGACGGCAATACCTTCAGCCAGCAGTTCGTGGGGATCGACGAGCTGCTGGAAACCATCGGCAGCCGCTACACCTATATCCAGGCCGATGCGCCGGTGGACTCCACCGCGCTGCGCTACCGGATTCCGGGGCTGGGCCATTTCGGCGTGATCGCCAACGAAAGCGTGCCGTTCTGCCGTACCTGCTCGCGCCTGCGCCTGTCCTCGACCGGCTGGCTGTATGGCTGCCTGTCGTCGAGCAACTGCCACTTCATCGGCGATCTGCTCGACAAGCCGCGCCACGTCGCGCTGCCGGCCCTGCAGCGGTTGCTGGTCAAGGCGCTGGCCGACAAGCAGGAAGTGGCCTTCTCCGGCGGTGTCATGGTGATGAAGATCATCGGCGGCTAGCAGCAGGTGTGCCGATAGCTGCAGCTCCGTACAATACCTGCCCCCGGCTGGCGCGGAAGTTGCCTCGATAGCGCCCGACTGCCGGCATTCCGACGCCGGTACTGGAGATCCTGCATGCGCTATCTGTTGTTGATCCTCGCCTTTGCCGCGCTGGCGGGGTGCATGAAGCCTAGCGACCTGGCCGATGGCGCCGATCATTACCTGCGCGATGCCGGCTTCCTCGACCATGGCCAGACTCGCCGGGCCAGCAACTGGCGCCTGCAGGCGGACTCCTTCGTCTATATCGCCCAGGGCCCGTTCGTGCCGCGCGGGCATCCCTATGCGCGGCCCAATGTGGTGGCCGAGGAAGCATTCAAGGGCTTCATCGAGTATTTCCCGCGGGTCCGCCGCGCCGATGCGCCCCAGGGGCTCGACTTGGCCCTGCAGACGGCACGTTCGCTCGGCGCCGATTACCTGCTGTACACCCGCTTCGCCCGCGGCGAGGACAATATCGGCACCTGGGAAGAGCTGGAGGATCGCGAGTCGCTGGGCGACGTCGGTCGCGACCGCAGCGTGGTCCAGGTGATGCTGATCGAGACCTCCACCTTCTATCTGGTCGACACGGCGACCATCCATAACCGTGGCGGCTTTCTGACGTTCTACGATGCCCAGCCGGACGATCTGCTCGGTCCGCCGCTGGAGGAATATGCCCGCAGCCTGCTGGGGCTGAAACGATGAGGTTTTCCGATGACTGATCCAGGCAAGGCCGGCGACCTGCTGGCACAGATTCCCAGGGACAAGGGGTTGCCGCCGGTACACCTGTGGAATCCGCCGTTCTGCGGCGATATCGAGATGCGCATTGCGCGCGACGGCACCTGGTACTACCTGGGCACGCCGATCGGGCGCAAGCCGATGGTGAAGCTGTTCTCCAGCATCATCCGTCGCGATGGCGACGACTACTTCCTGGTCACCCCGGTGGAGAAGTGCGGGATCACGGTGGACGATGCGCCGTTCGTGGCGATCGACGTGGCCGTCGAGGGTGAGGGCGAGCAGCAGGTATTGCGCTTCACCACCAACGTCGAGGACGAGGTCGAGGCGGATGGCGAACATCCGCTGCGCGTGGACCTCGATGCGCAGACCGAGGAGCCGGCGCCTTATGTGCTGGTGCGTGCCAATCTGGAGGCACTGATCCACCGCAACGTCTTCTACCAACTGGTCGAACTGGCTGTGCCGCGAGTGATCGACGGCGAGGAGTGGCTAGGCGTTTGGAGCGGCGGCCAGTTCTTCCGCCTGGGGCCGCTCCCTACCTGACCGTGACCTACCAGCTGTAGCTGACCCGGCCGATCACGGTGCGCTCCACGCCCGGATAGCAGCCGTCGACCTCGTTGCCATAGCAGGTGGCGGTGTAGTCGCGGTCGAACAGGTTCTGCACGTTGAGGCCTACGCTGACCTGCGGCGTCAGCTGGTAGCTGGCGGCCGCATCGACCAGGGTGTAGTCGTCGAGGCGCACCCGGTTCGCCGCGTCGCCGTACATCGAGCCCACGTAGCGCACGCCGGTGCCCAGGGTGAGGTCGCGCAGCGGGCCGTCGTTGAAGCTGTAGTTGACCCAGGCCGAGGCCATGTTGCGTGGCACGTTGGGCGTTTCGTTGCCTTCGTCGCCGCTGTTGCTTTTGGTGATCTCGGTATCCAGCCAGGTGTAGGACGCCAGGATGTCCCAGTGCTCGTCCAGGCGCGCCTTGGCCTCCAGCTCGATGCCGCGCGAGCGCGCCTCGCCCTGGGCGACCTGGAAGGTGCGGTCCAGCGGGTCGAGGGTCAGCACGTTGGTCTTGGTGATCTCGAAACCGGCCAGGGTGAGCAGGATGTTCTCGGTCGGCTGGTATTTCACGCCGACTTCCCACTGCTCGCCTTCGCTCGGATCGAAGCTGGAACCGCTGCGGTCGATCCCCGGGTTGGGCAGGAAGGACTCCGAATAGCTGGCATAGGGCGCCAGGCCGAAGCTGGTGAGGTAGGTCACGCCCAGCTTGCCGGTGAAGGCATGCTTCTGGATGTCGGCGGAGGAGCGCGGATTCAGCACGTCGTTGCGCTCCTGCTGGTAGTCGTCGTAGCGACCGCCGGCGGTGACGATCCAGCCGTCGCCGAACTTGATCTGGTCCTGCAGGTAGTAGCCGAGCTGCTCGATGGTTTCGCGGTAGTTGATCGCCGGAGTGCTCGGGCGCGGGACGTCCAGGCCGTACTGCGGGTTGTTCGGATCGAGCAGGTACGGCTGCAGGGCGGCCAGTGTCAGCGGCCCGTAGTAGCGGCGGACGTCGGCGTGGCCACGGTTGTAGTCGATGCCGCCGAGCAGGGTGTGCTGCAGGGCGCCGGTGGCGATCTCGAACTGCAGCTGGTTGTCCACGGCGAAGGCGTCCAGGTGCTCGTCCCAGCGCCGCGGCTGGCGCGCCACGAAGCTGCCCAGCGGGGTTCCGGCAAGAGCCGGCACCAGATCGCTCACGGCGCCCAGCGGCAGCATGTTGTTCATCTTCACGTCGACCTGGCCGTAGCGCAGGTTCTGGCGGAACTGCAGGGCGTCGTTGAAGCGGTGCTGGAACTCGTAGCCGATGCTGTGCTGGTCCTGGTCGAAGTGGTTGAAGCTGTGCTCGTTCAGCAGCGTGTCGGTGAGGTGGAGGTTATTCGTGTAGTAGCTCACGGTGCCGCCGGAACGGTCGCGCAGCACGTCGGCCAGCAGGGTCAGCTGGGTGTCGTCGCTGAAGTTCCAGGTGAACGACGGCGCCAGGTACAGGCGGTCGTCCGGCACTTCGTGGCCGTCGCCGTATTCGAACTGGGTGTTGCTGTCGCGGGCGACGCCGATCACCCGGTACAGATAGCGGCCTTCGTCATCCACGCGGTCGCCGATATCGAACTGGCCCTGCACGCGGTCGTGGTTGCCGGCCTGCAGTTCCACCTCGTGTACGCCGGCGGCAGTGGGTTTCTTGCTGACGCGGTTGATCAGGCCACCAGCTTCGCCCGAGCCGAACAGGGTGGAAGCGGGGCCGCGCAGGATGTCGATGCGTTCGAGCGCGTAGGGCTCGGTGCGAAAGAAGCTGTAGCTGTTGTTGAGCTGGCGCAGGCCGTCGCGAAAGTCGTTGCTCGCCTGTGCGTTGAAGCCGCGGATGTACAGCCAGTCATAACCCTTGGGGTCCATGCCGAAGGTTTCCACCTTCACTCCCGGCACGTAGCGCAGGGCTTCGGTCACGCTCTGCACGTTCTGCGCGTCCATCTGCTGGCGGGTCACCACCGAGATCGACTGCGGCGTCTCCAGGAGCGGCGTGTCGGTCTTGGTGCCGGTCCGGCTGCGGCGCGGCACGTAGCCGACGCTGTCGTCGTCGACGCTGGCCGTCACGGTGGAGGCTTCCATGCTCAGGGTGTCGGCCGGGATCAGCCGGTAGGTGCCGTCGTCGCTGCGCTGCAGTTGCAGGCGATGGCCGCTGAGCGCCTGCTGCATGGCCTGCTCCGGGGTGTACTGGCCATTCACCGGGTTGGACAGCTCGTTGCCGACCAGGCGCGGATCGATGGCCAGGATCAGGCCGGCGTCGTTGGCGATGCGGCTGAGCACGTCGGCCAGCGGAGCGGCGGGAATGGCGTAGGCGCGGACCTGTTGCTGGGATACCTCGGCCGCCTGCGCTACGGGGCCGGCGAGCATGCAGGACAGGCCCAGGGCGAGGGCCAGCGGGCTGAGGGGGAGGCGGACGTGACGCAGAGAAAGCATGGATCGAATCCTTGATGATAGGCATTGGCATTTCCAATACCGAGCGAGTCACGCCAATCCACAGGGGGCCTGGAAATTATTTTTCGGCTCCGCCCTGTGGGGCGTTTTCGCGGGGGACGATCCGGGTCCAGAGGGTGCCGTAGCGTTCGATCCGGATGGGCAGGGCGTTGGCCAGGGCGGCCAGGGTCCTGTCGCCGTCGCGCAGGGAGAAGCTGCCGCTGACGGTCAGTCCTGCCAGGCTCGGATCGACACTGATGAAGCCGCGCTTGTAGTCGGCGAGCGCGGCGACTACTTCGCCCAGCGGCCGTTCGCGCACCAGAAGCATGCCGCGGGTCCAGGCATCCGCAGCGCCCGGCGAGGCGCTGATCGGCAACAACTGGCCGTCGCGCAATTGCAGGCGCTGGCCTTCCTTGACCGTCACCTCGGCGGGTGCCGTACCGCGTGCGGCGACGGCCGAGCGCAGGACGTCCAGGGTGGTGCCGCCGTCATCGCGAACCACGCTGAAATAGGTGCCGAGGGGGCGCATCTGGCCGTCCTCGCTGCGCACCACGAAGCGCCGCGAGTCGCCATGGGCGGTGCGCACGGCAAGGCTGCCGTGGCGCAGGGTGAGGGTGCGCTGCTGGTTGTCGAAGTCGACGTCGAGCAGGGTGCGCGGGCCCAGCACCAGTTCCGTACCGTCCTCAAGGCGCACCGAGCGCAGCTCGCCAGTGGCGGTGGCGTAGTCGGCGCCCAGAGCCTCCAGCGGGATCTGCCGGTTGACGGCGAACAGGCCGCAGCCGAGGGCCAGCAGCAGCGTCAGCGCCATGCCGGGGCGCGCCTTGCGGGGCCGGTAGCTGTGCAGCAGGACCTGGCTGCCGGCACGATCCAGGCCGGCAAAGGGCGCATCGATTTCGCACAGGCGCCGCCAGGCTTCGGCATGTTCCTCGTTCGCCTGGCGCCAGGCGTGGAACTCGGCGAGCAGTTCAGGCGACGGGGTGGTCGTCTGCAGTCTCAGCTGCCAGTCGATGGCTTCGGCGATGGCGCTTTCCGCCAGCCTGCGCTGCTCAGTCATGCCCGGCCTCGAAGCGCGCGGCGTAGCAATGGCGCAGGGCCTGGGCGAGGTACTGCTGGACGCGGGTCGGCGAGACGCCGAGCTGGATGGCGATCTGCTGCTGGCTCAGCCCTTCCAGGCGGTGCAGCAGGAAAGCGCGTTTGGCCCGGCCGGACAGGCCGTCCAGCTGACGGTCGATCGCGCGCAGCTGTTCGAGCCGAATCTGCTGTTCCTGCGGGTCGTCGGCGAGTTCCTCGGGCTGTTGCGCCAGGTACTCCAGATAGCTGCGCTCCAGCGCCGAGTGGCGATAGAAGTCGATCAGCAGGCCGCGGGCGATCAGGGCGAGGAACGAGCGCGGCGGGCGCTCCGCGGGAATCTCGGGCTTGCCGAGCAGGCGGACGAAGGAGTCCTGGGAGAGGTCGGCGGCGGTATCCCGATTGCCCAGGCGGCGGTACAGCCAGCCGAGCAGCCAGGGCTGGTGCTGCTGGTACAGATCGGAGATGAGCGCGTACTGAGGGGAAAGGGTAGTGGGCCGTTTCATCCCGGCCTCGCTGCCGCAGACTTCTACTTAACGATAATTGTTATCAATTAGATCATGGGCGACGCGCTAGCGGCAAGAGCGCGAGCCATGAAACGAAAAGGGCTCCCTGAGGAGCCCTTTCGTCGGTATTACATGTTGGGGTAGTTCGGACCGCCGGTGCCTTCCGGGGCAACCCAGGTGATGTTCTGGGCCGGGTCCTTGATGTCGCAGGTCTTGCAGTGCACGCAGTTCTGCGCGTTGATCTGGAAGCGCTTGCTGCCGTCGTCGTTGCTCACCACTTCGTACACGCCGGCCGGGCAGTAACGTTGTGCCGGCTCGTCGTACAGCGGCAGGTTCTTGCCGACCGGTACGCTCGGGTCGGTGAGCTTCAGGTGGATCGGCTGGTCTTCCTCGTGGTTGGTGTTGGAGAGGAATACCGAGGACAGCTTGTCGAAGCTGAGCTTGCCGTCCGGTTTCGGGTAGTCGATCTTCGGCGCTTCGCTGGCCTTCTTCAGGCAGGCATAGTCCGGCTTGTTGTCGTGCAGGGTGACCGGGATCTTGCCGCCGAAGATGTTCTGGTCGATGAAGTTGAACGCACCGCCGACGAGGGCGCCGAACTTGTGGATCGCGGCGCCGAAGTTGCGGCTGCGGAACAGCTCGTCGTACAGCCAGCTGGCCTTGAACGAGTCGACGTAGTTGTTCAGCAGGTCGCCGCCTTCGCGGCCGGCGGCCAGGGCTTCAGCCACGGCTTCGGCGGCCAGCATGCCGGACTTCATCGCGGTGTGGCTGCCCTTGATCTTGGCGAAGTTCAGGGTGCCGAGGTCGCAGCCGATCAGCGCGCCGCCCGGGAAGACCATCTTCGGCAGCGAGTTCAGGCCGCCCTTGCAGATGGCGCGGGCGCCGTAGGCCACGCGCTTGCCGCCTTCCAGGTACTGCTTGATCACCGGGTGGTGCTTGTAGCGCTGGAATTCGTCGAACGGCGACAGGTGCGGGTTGCTGTAGGACAGGTCGATGATCAGGCCGACCACGACCTGGTTGTTTTCCAGGTGGTAGAGGAAGGAACCGCCCGGGTTGTCGTCGTTCAGCGGCCAGCCGGCGGTGTGTACCACCAGGCCCTGCTGGTGCTTGGCCGGATCGATGTCCCAGATTTCCTTGATGCCGATGCCGTAGTGCTGGGCGTCGGCTTCGCTGTCGAGCTTGTATTTCTTGATCAGCTGCTTGCCGATGTGGCCACGGCAGCCTTCGGCGAACAGGGTGTACTTGGCACGCAGTTCCATGCCCGGGGTGTAGTAACCCTCTTTCGGGTTGCCTTCGCGGTCGACGCCGAGGTCACCGGTGATGATGCCGCGAACCACGCCGTTCTCGTCGATCAGCGCTTCCTGGGCGGCGAAGCCCGGGTAGATCTCGACGCCCAGGCCTTCGGCCTGCTGGGCCAGCCAGCGGCACAGGTTGCCCAGGGAGATGATGTAGTTGCCTTCATTGTGCATGGTCTTGGGCACGAAGAAGTTCGGCACCTTGACCGCGCCGTCGGCGCTCTTCAGCAGATAGATGTCGTCGCCCTTCACCGGGGTGTTCAGCGGCGCTTCCAGTTCCTTCCAATTGGGGAACAGTTCGTTCAGCGCGCGCGGCTCGAAGACAGCACCGGAGAGAATGTGAGCACCGACTTCGGAACCCTTCTCGACTACGCAGACGCTGATCTCCTGACCAGCCTCGGCAGCTTTCTGTTTCAGTCGGCATGCGGCGGACAGGCCGGCAGGACCGGCGCCGACGACGACGACGTCGAATTCCATGTACTCGCGTTCCACTATCAATCTCTCCTAACTCAGGGCTCTACGGCTATTTTGTTGGTTATGGGGTCGGGGCACTACCCGGACAGAGCGGGGCCGCATTATATCCGTCTACGGTGTCATATCCACACCCCTTATCGAGCGATACAAACGTTTGTTTGAATCGCTCGGAACCCAGATGGAATCGGGGTTCTGGCTGCTTGCAGGGTATTCTGACGTATTGACCGGCCAGAACGATACAGTCAAGATACCCACCGGTTTTGCGGTCGCGGTCTCGCTGAATGTAGTTGCAGATGGCGTGCACTACCTGCCAGGCCTGTCTGGCGACATTCCCAATCACCGGTGAATAACGAGGAATCCATGAAGGTTCTTGTAGCTGTCAAGCGAGTGGTCGACTACAACGTCAAGGTTCGCGTCAAGGCGGACAACTCCGGCGTCGACCTCGCCAACGTCAAGATGTCGATGAACCCCTTCTGCGAAATCGCCGTGGAAGAAGCGGTACGTCTGAAAGAGAAAGGCGTAGCCACTGAAATCGTCGCCGTCTCCGTCGGCCCGACCGCCGCCCAGGAGCAACTGCGCACCGCGCTGGCGCTGGGTGCCGACCGTGCCATCCTGGTCGAGTCGAACGAAGAGCTGAACTCCCTGGCCATCGCCAAGGCGCTGAAAGCCGTGGTCGACAAAGAGCAGCCGCAGCTGGTCATCCTCGGCAAGCAGGCCATCGACAGCGACAACAACCAGACCGGCCAGATGCTGGCTGCACTGAGCGGCTACGCCCAGGGCACCTTCGCCTCCAAGGTCGAAGTGGCTGGCGACAAGGTCAACGTCACCCGTGAGATCGACGGCGGTCTGCAGACCGTTGCGCTGGCCCTGCCGGCCATCGTCACCACCGACCTGCGCCTGAACGAGCCGCGCTACGCGTCGCTGCCGAACATCATGAAGGCCAAGAAGAAGCCGCTGGACGTGGTCACTCCGGACGCCCTGGGCGTTTCCACCGCTTCCACCGTCAAGACCGTCAAGGTCGAAGCCCCGGCCGCCCGCAGCGCCGGCGTGATGGTCAAGTCCGTTGCCGAACTGGTCGAGAAACTGAAGAACGAGGCGAAAGTAATCTGATGGCTATCCTGGTAATCGCTGATCACAACAATGGCGCTCTGGCCGGTGCCACCCTGAATACCGTCGCTGCCGCTGCCAAGATCGGTGGTGAGATCGCCGTGCTGGTCGCTGGCCAGAACGTCGGTGGCGTGGCCGAGGCTGCCGCCAAGATCGAAGGCGTGGCCAAGGTGCTGGTCGCCGACAACGCCGCCTACGCCAACCAACTGCCGGAAAACGTCGCGCCGCTGATCGTCGAGCTGGCCAAGGGCTACAGCCACGTGCTGGCCCCGGCTACCACCAACGGCAAGAACTACCTGCCGCGCGTCGCTGCCCTGCTGGACGTCGACCAGATCTCCGAGATCGTCGAAGTAGTCAGCGCCGACACCTTCAAGCGTCCGATCTATGCCGGCAACGCCATCGCTACCGTGCAGTCCTCGGCTGCCGTGAAAGTGATCACCGTGCGTGGCACTGGCTTCGACGCTGCCAAGGCCGAAGGCGGTTCCGCCGCTGTTGAAGCCGTCGGCACCGTTTCCGACGCCGGCAAGTCCGCCTTCGTCGGCGAAGAGCTGGCCAAGTCCGACCGTCCGGAACTGACCGCTGCGAAGATCGTGGTCTCCGGTGGCCGTGGCATGCAGAACGGCGACAACTTCAAGCTGCTCTACAGCCTGGCCGACAAGCTCGGCGCTGCCGTCGGCGCTTCCCGTGCCGCGGTTGACGCCGGCTTCGTGCCGAACGACATGCAGGTCGGCCAGACCGGCAAGATCGTCGCGCCGCAGCTGTACATCGCGGTCGGCATTTCCGGTGCCATCCAGCACCTGGCCGGCATGAAGGACTCGAAAGTCATCGTCGCGATCAACAAGGATGAAGAGGCTCCGATCTTCCAGGTTGCCGATTACGGCCTGGTGGGTGATCTGTTCCAGATCATTCCGGAGCTGGAAGCAGCCATCTAAGGCTTCTCCCGTTCAAGAAGAAACCCGCCATCCGGCGGGTTTTTTCATTCCCGGCGGCTCTCGTAGGAGCAACTGTCCTGCCGCCGATGGTGCTTTTTTGTAGGAGCGAGGGGGACGCCCAGTCCGATGCTCGCGAAGCTTTTGTGTTGCCGGTGTTCGCGAGCAGAGCTCGCTCCACAGGAATATGTTCCGGCGCCAGATCATCTCGTAGGATGGGTTGAGCGAAGCGATACCCATGCGGGCCATGGATGATGGGTATCGCAAGCTCAACCCATCCTGCGTCAGCGCCAACGTGATTCAGCTACGGGGCTGGTTGTCGAGGAAGGCGAGGTAATGCCGGGCCGTTTCTTCCGGCCTCTCGATCATCGGTACATGCCCGCAGTTCTGCATGATCACCACGCTCGGCTGGCGCAGCAGCGGTTTCATCACGTCTACGCTGGATACATCCAGCAGGCGGTCCTGTTCACCCCAGAGCAGCAGGGTTGGCGCGGTGATCTTCGGCAGCTCCGGCTCCAGCGGGATATAGCGTTCGAGCAACTGGACGAAGATCTTCCGGTTGAAGGCGCTGCGCTCCACGGCACGCTCGCCCAGATATCGCTGCAGCCGTTCGGGCATTTCGGGCGGCTGGACGAAGACGAAGTCGAGCAGCTTCGGCAGTTCCTCGGCCTTGCTCAGCAGCAGGGGGTTGTCGCCCTGTTCGAGGCGACGCAGCAGCTCGCTCTGGCGTGGCGCCTGTACACCCGCGTTGTCGAACAGGGCCAGGGACAGCACCTGCTGTGGATGCCGTGCGGCGAACACGGCGACGATCTGTCCGCCCATGGAGTTGCCCACCAGGTGCAAGCGGCCGATGCCGAGGGCGCGGGTGAAGTCGAACAGCCGTTCGGCCTGGGAGCCGACGTCGTAGCTGATATTGTCCGGCCGGCTGCTTTCGCCGAAGCCGGGCAGGTCCACGGCAATCACGTGGTAACGCTCGGTCAGATAGCGGGCGAAACGCGGCCAGTTGTTCTTGTCGGCGCCGAAACCGTGGACCAGCAGCACGGTTTGCGCTTTTGCCGGGCCACCCTCGTAGTAGCGGATATCCAGGTCGCCGACCTGCAGGGATCGTTCGCTGAGTCCGGCGCGGGTGCTGTCGACCAGTTGGCTGGCGGCGAGCAGGGTGGCGGGGGAGAGGTAGAACACGCCGGCAGTCGCGGCAAGAATCAGGATAAGTCCGAGAAAGGCTTTCTTCATGAGTGGTCCTTATTATCAAATACAAGCCGCGCGGCAGCTTGCCACTGAATGCCCGGGGCGAAAGACGGCTGCCGTTCGTCGCCGCCTGCCGCCGACCCAAGCATGACCGATTCATTCATCGCCAAGCGAGACAATTCGATGCTCGAACGCCGCGTGTGGCTCCGTCCGGCACTGTTGCTGGTTTCCCTGCTCCTGCCGCTGGCTGCTCCGGCCGCCGGGAAATGCGAGCGGCTGATTGCCACCGGCAATCCTGACTTTCCCCCCTATCTCTGGCGCGATCCGGCCAGGCCGGACCGGCTGATCGGCGCCAACGCCGACCTGCTGGAGCGGATCGGCAAGGCGATTGGCGTGGATATCCGGGTGCTCTACACCGGGACCTGGGCCCGGGCGCAGGAGGAGGCGCGCAAGGGACGCGTCGATCTGCTGGCGGGGGCCAGCCTGACGCCGGAGCGTCTGGAGCAGATGGACTACGTGCACCCTGCCTTCCTGGCGGCCGACAGCGTGCTGTGGGTGCGCAAGGATGCCTTGTTCCCCTACGCCGGCTGGGAGGACCTGCGCGGCCGCAAGGGGGCGATCCTGGCCAATAACAGTTTCGGTCCGGGTTTCGATGGTTTCGCCAGGGCGAACCTGGCGCTGGAGGCGGTGCCGAGCCTCACCCAGGCCTTCCAGCAGCTCCTGCTGAAGCGCTCCGATTTCGTGCTGCAGCAGTATTACCCCGGCCTGGCGACGGCCGATACGCTGGGCATGCTGAACGACCTGCAGGTGCTGGAACCTCCGGTCTCCAGCGAGAGTCAGTACATCGCGCTGGCGCACAACTCCGCCTGCAACGATCCCTGGCTGCGCGGACAGCTGGCGAAAAAAATGACAGAATTGGCCGCCGCGGGTGTCCCCCAGCGCTTGCTGGAGGACAATCTGGTGCGTTGGAAGGCCCAGCAATTGCAGCCGGCCGGCACTCCCACCGAGTAGGACAAGAGATTTCGTGATCGATCCAAGGATTATGGTCGCAGGCATCGCCATGCTGGCTGTGGCAGGTTGCGCGTCGAACGACCCCGTACCAGGCGAGCAGATGCGCCTGACCGAACAGGCCCTCACGCAGGCGAAAGCTGTCGGTGCGACCGACGAACTGGCCGAGTTCAGGATGGCCGGGGAGAAATACCAGGCGGCGAAAAGCGCCCTTGCCGAGCAGGAAAACAAGAAGGCCCGGCAATTGGCGGAGCAGGCGGAGCTCGATGCGCGACTGGCGGAGGCCAAGGTGCTGACGCGCAAGAGCGCCGAGCAGTTTGCCGAACAGGGCAAGAGCATCAATCGTCTGCGCAAGCAACTGGGGGAACTGCAATGAAGTCCCGCCCGATGTTGCGCATATCCGCAATCCTCATCCCCCTGGCGCTGACCGGTTGTGCCACCTCGAAGCCGGCCGAGCAGGCGCTGGAGCAGGCACGCTCGGCGTTCCAGGCGGTCAAGGAGGATTCCAACGTATTGCGCAGCGCGCCGAAGGATGTCATCCGTGCCGGCGAATCGCTGGCGCGCGCCGAACGCCTGTCCAGCTACTGGGGCAGCGACGACGATGTGCTGCAGTACGCCTACCTCAGCCAGCGCTACAGCGAGATCGCCCGCGAGCACAGTGAGCTTGGGCTCAATCAGGAGCGCCTGGCGAAGCAGCAGCTGGAGCGCGAACGCCTGCAACTGGCCATGCGCGAGGCGCGCCTGCTCAGCGTCCAGCAGCAGAGCAAGTGGCTGGAAGAGCAGATGGTCAGCCTGGCGACCAACGAGACCGAGCGCGGCCTGGTGCTGACCCTGGGCGACGTCCTGTTCGACAGCGGCGAGGCCGACCTGAAGCCGGCGGCGAATCGCACGGTGCTCAAGCTCGTGCAGTTCCTGCAGCTGAACCCGCGCCGGGTGATCCGCATCGAGGGCTATACCGACAGCGAGGGCGATGCGCAGGAAAACCTGCAACTGTCGCGGGATCGCGCGCAATCCGTCGCCGACGCGCTGGGCGATCTCGGCATCGACATCCGACGCATCCAGGTGCAGGGGTACGGCGAGAAGTATCCGGTAGCGGACAACGCCTCCTCGCTGGGGCGCGCGCAGAACCGCCGGGTGGAAATCGTCTTCTCCGACGAGAAGGGGCAACTGGGCGCGGTTCGCTAGCGGCCATTTTCGAGCTTTTCCTACTTTTTCGTGAAAAATAGAGCCCCGGCCCGCAAGGTTCGGGGCTTTTTCGTGCTGTTCGTTCGAACTATTACGAGGCGGGAGATAGCGAGAATAGGGAATGGACCATCCCCGGATAACTAACACGAAGAGAGAGGGAAGCTCATGTCGCTCGCGAAAGACATGGTGAACGTCGTGGTGGCCGATGTTCAGCCGATGATCCGTTGGGGCCTGCAACAGTATCTACCGGAGCATTGCAGGGCGCGTGTGCTGTTCAGTACCTCCAATATCGACACCCTCCTGCAGCGATTGGCCGAAACGCCGGATGTGGATGTCGCGATCATCGAAATGGCCCTGCCGGGAATACAGGGACGCGAAGCCGAACACCTGATCGAGAGGATGCAGCGTGACCACCCGCATCTTCGCGTACTGATCTACTCCGTCATGGGCGCACCGCTGATGGCCAGGGCGGCACTGAAGCTCGGCGCCCATGCCTTCGTCTGCAAGCGCAGCCCCCTGCCGGTACTCAGCGATGCCATTGCCCATCTGCGTAACGGCGAAACCTTCATCGATCCCAAACTGCGGCTGCAACGGCACGGCAGCCGGCCATTGAGTGCCACCGAGATCGATGTCGTCTGGCGTTTGGCGCATGGCGCCACGGTCAGCGAGATAGCCGAACGTACCGACCGCAGCGTTTCGACCATCAGTACCCACAAGCGCAACGCCATGCTCAAGCTGGGCATCACCACCGATGCGCAACTGGTACTGGCCGGAATGCTCGACTGGTTGGGCGAGTACTGAGACGGAGCTGCTGACGACTCCGCCCGGGAGGGCGTTCTGTCGGCAGGAACTGTACGGCGGAGATAACCTGCTACTGTTCTGGAACAGTTTTGTCTTTTTGGCTACTGTTTCGGTTCAATGACCGAGGGATCGCCGCCGTGACCAATCTGCTCCTCTATCAACGCATTGCCCAGCAACTCGCCGAGGACATTCGCCGTGGTGTCTATCAGCCGGGCGAGCGGGTGCCCTCGGTGCGCAAACTGAGCACCCAGCTCAACGTCAGCCACGCAACTGTGCTGCAGGCCTACGCCACCCTCGAGGACCAGGGCCTGATCCGCGCTCGTCCGCAGTCGGGCTATTACGTGCACCGCACGCCGGCGCTCACCGCATCGACGCCGGATATCGCCCGGGTCGAGCGGCCGGGGCTGGTCACCCGCAGCAGCATCATCAACCAGGTACTGGCCGAGGCGCGCCGCGAAGGCGTGTTCCCGCTCGGCGCGGCGGTGCCGCATGTGGACTACCTGCCGGTGCGCGCCCTGCACCAGCAACTGGCCAAGGTCACCCGCTTCTCCAGCCCGCGTGCCTTCAGCTACATGTTCAGCCCGGGCTACGAACCGCTGCGCCGGCAGGTGGCGATCCGCATGCGCGATGCCGGCGTGATCGTCGATCCGACCCAGGTGACCATCACCCACGGCTGCGTCGATGCCATCCACATGGCCCTGAGGGTGATGACCCGGCCCGGCGACCTGATCGCCACCGAGTCTCCGAGCTACTACGGCCTGCTGCAACTGGCCGATATCCTCGGCCTGAAAGTGATCGAGATCCCCAGCGACCCGCTTACCGGGATCAGCCTGGAGGCCCTGCAACTGGCCGCCAACCAGTGGCCGATCAAGGCTCTGGTGCTGACTGCGCGGCTGAGCAATCCGCTGGGCGGGACCATCCCCGAGGAGCGCCAGAAGCAGCTGCTGAAGCTCACCGCCGACCACAACATCGGCGTGATCGAGGACGACATCTACGGCGAGCTGATGTTCGACCAGGGCCAGACCAAGGCGCTCAAGGCCCACGACAAGGAAGGGCGGGTGGTGTACTGCTCGAGCTTCTCGAAGACCATTTCCCCCGGCGTGCGCATCGGCTGGATCATCGCCGAGCGCTACCAGGAGGAAATCCGCCGCCTGCAGACCTTCACCACCCATTCCGCCTGTACGGTGACGCAGATGGGCGTGGCCGCCTATCTGGAGAACGGCGGCTACGACCGCCACCTGCGCTACATCCGCCAGGAGTACCGGAAGAACATGACCGCCTTCCAGTTGGCGGTGCAGCAGTACTTCCCGGAGGGCACGCAGATGACCCGGCCGAAGGGCGGCTTCATCCTCTGGGTCAGCCTGCCGGCCAAGGTGAATACCAAGGAGTTGCACGTACGGGCGCTGGAGCAGGGCATCAGCATCGCGCCGGGGCTGATCTTCAGTAACACCGAGCAGTTCAACAACTGCCTGCGCCTGACCTGCGGCATCCCATGGGATCGCGAAGCGGAGCGGGCGATCATGACCCTCGGCATGCTCGCCGGCCAGCTCTGTCAGGAAGGGTTGATCGCGGCGTAAGTTGAACGCCCTGCTCGCCGGAGTAGGGCGGGTGAAACCCGCCATGGGTCGCGCGTCGGATGTGGCGGATTTCATCCGCCCTACGTGTTAACCCGCTTTTCCTCGGTCGTCCGTCTCAGCGGGTGAAAGGATCATCACCCGCGAGGCCACCATCATGTCGCTCCCCATCCATTTCCTGCGTCCCGCCACCCAGGGTTTCGCCATCGGCCTGTTGCTGGCGCTTGCCGGCTGCGGTGTATCCAGCGAAGGCGAGGTCTCCAGGGCCGCGCCAGTGCCCAGTCAGCCGGCCACCCAGCCTGAAGCAGAAATGCCGGCCAGCCCGGTCGTCGAGGAGCGGGCCAAGCTGCGTTCCGAAGCCACGGCAAGCGCCTACCTGTCGAAGGCCCCGGCCGCGATGATCGCTCCGGCGCCGATGGCGGACTACCAGCAGGGCGGCTATCGCGACGTGCCCCGCGAGCAGTACCAGAACCTGCCGCAGAACCCCGTGCACGCCGTGGCGGAGGCGCCGGTTTCCACCTTCAGCATCGACGTCGATACCGGCAGCTACGCCAACGTCCGGCGCATCCTCAATGAAGGCCGCCTGCCGCCGGAAGGCGCGGTGCGCCTGGAGGAGATGGTCAACTACTTCCCCTACGACTACGCGCTGCCCGCCGATGGTTCGCCGTTCGGCATCACCACCGAGCTGGCGCCGTCGCCCTGGAACCCGCAGACGCGCCTGCTGCGCATCGGCATCCGCGCCAGCGACCGCAGCATCGCGGAGCTGGCGCCGGCCAACCTGGTGTTCCTCGTCGATGTTTCCGGCTCGATGGACCGCCGCGAGGGGCTGCCGTTGGTGAAGAGCACCCTCAAGCTGCTGGTGGATCGCCTGCGCGAGCAGGATCGCGTCGCCCTGGTGGTCTATGCCGGCGAATCGCGGGTGGTGCTGGAGCCGACGTCCGGCCGCGACAAGGCGAAGATCCGCGCGGCCATCGACCAGCTCAGCGCGGGCGGCTCCACCGCTGGCGCCTCGGGCATCGAGATGGCCTACCAGATGGCGCAGAAGGGCTTCATCAAGGACGGCATCAACCGCATCCTGCTGGCCACCGACGGTGACTTCAACGTCGGCATCAGCGACTTCGACACACTCAAGCAGATGGCCGCCGAACGGCGTCGCAGCGGCGTTTCCCTGACCACCCTCGGCTTCGGCGTGGACAACTACAACGAGCGGCTGATGGAGCAACTGGCCGATGCCGGCGACGGCAACTACGCCTACATCGACAACCTGCGCGAGGCGCGCAAGGTGCTGGTCGATCAGTTGAGCTCGACCCTCGCGGTGGTGGCGAAGAACGTCAAGATCCAGCTCGAGTTCAATCCGGCGACCGTCAGCGAATACCGCCTGCTTGGCTACGAGAACCGCGCGCTGAAACGCGAAGACTTCAACAACGACCAGGTCGATGCCGGTGAGATTGGCGCCGGGCACACGGTCACCGCGCTCTACGAAATCGTCCCGACCGGGGCCAGGGGCTGGCTGGACGATCTGCGCTACCAGCAGGCGAAACCGCAGGGCAGCGGCAAGGGCGACGAGCTGGCGCTGCTGCGGGTGCGCTACCAGGCGCCAGAGGGCGGTGCCAGCCGGCTCGTGGAGCGGCCGGTACGCATGGCGGAACAGCGCGCCAGCCTGGCCCAGGCCAGCGACGACCTGCGCTTCGCCGCGGCGGTGGCGGCCTTCGCCGAGCAGTTGCGCGGCGGCCGTTACACCGGCGCCTTCGGCATGGGCGATACTGTGCAGCTGGCCCGCGCCGCGCGCGGCGACGACCGCTTCGGTCTGCGCGGCGAGTTCGTCCAGCTCGCCGAGCTGGCGCAGAGCCTGCAGACTCCCATACCCACTCAGGCACGGACGGAGTGATGTGAAGAATACCGACACGGACGATGACGCCGCCCTGCTGCGGCGTTACCGACAAGGCGATGCCGAGGCGTTCGGCGTGCTCTATGCGCGCCATCGCCTCGGCCTGTTCCGTTTCCTCCACGGCCTCTGCGGCGACACCGCCCAGGCCGAGGAGGTGTTCCAGGAAACCTGGCTGAGCCTGATCCGCAGCGCCAGCGAACCGCTCGGCCGGGCCAGCTTCAAGACCTGGCTGTACCAGATCGGCCGCAACCGCCTGATCGACCACTGGCGCAAGCACGGCCGCCAGCAGGAGCGCCTGGAAGAGTTCGATGAACAACTGCATGGCGACGCGCTGCCGGGGCAGGACGAAGACCCCGAGCGGCAGTTCAGTCTCAGCCAGGACCGCGAACGCCTGCGCGGCGCGCTGGATGCCTTGCCCGGCGAACAGCGCGAAGTGTTCCTGCTGCGCGCCCATGGCGAGCTGGAGTTGACCGAGATCGCCGAGCTGACCCAGACACCCGCGGAAACAGTGAAGAGCCGTTTGCGCTATGCCCTGCAGAAACTGCGGCGGTTGCTGGCCGATCCGGCGGCAGCCGAGGAGGTGACCCCATGAATCGCGACCCGCAGATGCCGCGCGACGCCGACCAGGCGCTGCTCGAACATTACCGTCGGCACAGCGGCGAGCAACCGTCGGCCGAACTCGACGCGCGCATCCTGGCGGCCGCCAGGGCTGCCGTGCAACGCCCGCAACGAGCCGGCTGGCAGGAGCGGCTGCATCGCTGGCTGTTCGGCGCCGGCAACCATCATCGCTGGGGCGTGGCCGTCGCCGGCGTGGCGGTCCTGGGGATCGGCCTGAGCCTGACGCAACGCACCTTCGAGGACGCGCCGCGGCAGTTCGATGCGCCGGCCAGCGTGGTTCCTGCGCCTGCCAGCGAGGCACCGTCACAGCCGATGCTCCGCTCCGCGCCGGCTCCGGCCATGGCTCCGGCAGCGCCAGCGGAGCAGAGCGTGCTGTTCGAACAGGCCGAAAGCCGTGGAAAAGTCGCCGTCGAGGCGGAAAGCAGCAAGCGCAAGGCCGAAGCCAGCTCGCAGGCTCCGCAACGAGCCGAAGAACTGCTGGCGAAGCCGTCGGCGATGGCCGATGCGGCCATGCCGGAGCCCCAGGCCAGCCTGTGGCGCCTGCAGACCCTGCAACAGTCGGGACAGGCGGAGGAGGCCAGGGTACTGCGCGAGGAATTGCACAAGCGCTATCCGCAACTGGACATCGATGCCGAGCTGCGGCGCCTGCAGGAGAAGCCTTGATGCATGACGGCCTGCCAGCCATTGCCGGCTGGTAGGCTGGATAGTGATCCGATAGGCGGAGATCGTCGCCGCCGGAGCGCTCTTGCCATGTCACGGGAGTCACGTCAGCATTGCGCGATTTTTCCTGCAGCCCATTGAATATGCTCCGTCGATTCGTCGTCCTGCTGTGCCTGCCGCTCCTTCTCAGTGCCTGTGGCGACGAGGAGAAGGCAGCGCCGCCTCCTGCCAGTCCTGCAGCTGCCCCGCAGGCTGTCACGCCTGTCGTGCCGCCGGTCCCCGTGGCCAGGCCGGAAGCGGCTCCGGCGGCGCAGCCATCGGCGAAAACCGAGCCCCTGCCCGCCAAGGCCGGGGCGAGCGCCGAAGCTCCGCGCAAGCCGGTGAAGAAGCCGGAGAAGGTGGCTGCCAGCAAGCAGCCGGCGCCATTGCCGCCGATCGACATGCACCTGCCCAGCGACCTGGTACTGGCCTCGGCCGCTGCCGCGCCGGTCGAAGCGGAAAAGTCGCTGCTGCCGCCCATGTTCGTCGAGAAGTCCAGCCAGGGATCGTTCCAGCTCAACGGCAAGTTGCTGCACAAGGAACATGCGCGGGAAGACGACTACTGGCAGACGGTGGAAGGCGCCGAGCTGCAGTTCGAGTTCAAGCACTGAGCCGGCGCCGGGCCGGCACCATCACTCGAGATACAGGTCAGGCATCAGCTCCCCGCCCGCCGGATCGACGCGGTACTGCTCGAAATCGCTCTCACCCTGCTCGCGAAGGACTTCCTCGTCGATCAGCAGACGTCCGCTGATGCTGCGGCCGGAACTGCTCAGCACCGCATGCGCGGCGTCGGCCATGATCGCCGGGGTGCGCGCCTTCTTCATCGCCTCGGGGCCGCCCACTTCGAACTCGATGGCGGCGGTGGCGATGATCGTCCGCGGCCACAGCGAGTTGACGCTGATCCCGTATTTGCCGAACTCCTCGTGCATGCCCAGGGTGAGCATGCTCATGCCGTACTTGGTCACCGTGTAGGGCCCGAACTGGGCGAACCACTTGCTCGCCAGGTTGATCGGCGGCGACAGGCTGAGGATATGGCCATTGCCGCTCTGCTTCAGGTAGGGCAGCGCCGCCTGGCTGCAGACCAGCACCGCGCGGGTGTTGATCTGGTGCATCAGGTCGAAGCGCGCCGGCTTGAGCTGCTCGACGCCGACCAGCTTGATCGCCCCGGCGTTGTTCACTAGCGCATCGATGCCGCCGAAATGCTCCGCGGCCCTGGCCATGGCCTCGCGCACGGCATTCTCGTCGCGCACGTCCAGTTGCAGCGGCAGTGCCTTGCCGCCGGCCGCTTCGACTTCGGCGGCGACGCTGAAGATGGTGCCGGCCAGCTTCGGATGCGGTTCGGCGCTCTTCGCCGCGATGACGATATTGGCGCCGTCACGTGCCGCGCGCAGGGCGATCTCGCGACCGATGCCACGGCTGGCGCCGGTGATGAACAGGGTCTTGCCTTGCAGGGACATATGCCTACTCCGGTTCTGCTCGATGCTTATTGGTGATCGTAGGTTGGTGCTGAACGCAGTGAAGCCCAACACCCGTTGGCAGCAACGCTGCGCATCCCAGTGAGGATAGTTACCCGGCGCTTGCCCGGTTACCCGGGGCGACATACATTCGCCGGTAAATACAGTTGCCGGCGTTTCGCCTGGTGCGGGGAAGAGGGGAGGTCTGCGGCGTGTACGAGCAGAAAGCGCGCGACGTACTGCTGGAAATGGTGGCCAACGGGCAGTTGACCGATCCCGAGAGTGCCAGGGGAAAACTATTGCAGACGGCTGCCCACCTGTTTCGCAGCAGGGGCTACGAGCGCACCACGGTGCGCGATCTGGCCAGCGCGGTGGGCATCCAGTCCGGCAGCATCTTCCATCACTTCAAGAGCAAGGACGAAATCCTCCGTTCGGTGATGGAGGAAACCGTGCTCTACAACACCGCCGTGATGCGCGCTGCCCTCGCCGAGGCCGATACCCTGCGCGACCGCCTGCTGGCGCTGATTCGCTGCGAACTGCAGTCGATCATGGGCGGCACCGGCGAGGCGATGGCGGTGCTGGTATTCGAATGGCGTTCGCTGTCGCCCGAGGGGCAGCAGTACATCCTCGGCCTGCGCGACATCTACGAGCAGATGTGGATGGAGGTGCTGGAGGAAGCCTGCGTGGTGGGGGCGTGCCAGGGCGATCCGTTCATCCTGCGGCGTTTTCTCACCGGGGCACTGTCCTGGACGATCACCTGGTACGACCCCGATGGGGTGCTGAACCTCGATCAACTGGCGGAGCAGGCCCTGCTGCTGGTATTCCGCGAGCCCTGAAACGGTGGGGCTCAGACGATCCGCAACGGATAGCTGAACAGCAGCAGGTGCAGGCAATTGACCGCGCCGTGCAGCAGCACCGGCACCACCAGCCGGCCGCTGAAATGGAACGCCAGCCCGTAGCCCAGCCCGGCGACTCCCGCGACCAGGGCGAACAGCGGGCTGATCGGCAGGTGTACCAGGCCGAACAGGGCGCTGGCGGCGAATACCCCGCCGAACGGACCCAGGCGCTGCACCAGCATGGTCTGCAGCAGGCCGCGGAACACGCCTTCCTCGGCCAGGGAAATCACCCCGATATTGACCGCCATCCACAGCCAGAAACCTTCCGGCCATTTCGGATTCCACACCACCATGCCGCTGGCGACCGCCAGCAGCGGCACGGCGAACAGGGTGGTGACCACGGTGAGGGTGGCGAAGTCCGTCGAGGCGGGCTCGCTCGGTCGTGGCCGGCGCAGCCACCAGGCCAGCAGGGTGACGCCAACCAGGGCCTTGTCCCAGGACAGTTGCAGGGCATAGGCGGGGGCGTCCTGGCTCATCTGCCGCATCGGCCAGAGGGTCCAGGAAATGGTGCCCGGCAGCAGGTGGGCGGCGAGCGCCAGGCTGACGATCAGGCTGGCCAGCGACCAGGGCAGCCAGGGAATGTAGCGCTCGCCATAGAGGACCCAGGCGACGTACAGCGCGCCGATCAACAGTCCCACCGGCTGGACGTAGCCAAGGGCGAAACCGCTGAGCAGCAAAAGGGCGGGCAACAGCGGCACGAACTTCCTGAACATCGTTGTCTCCATCAGGGAGCGCGAAGTCTAGGCAAATTCCGTCGCCAATTGCCATCATGGGCTACGGACTTTTCGGCATACGCCTTGCCCATTGCGGGGCGGAGCGGGAGGTTCAGCGCTTCTCCTCGGCGTCCTTGGCGTCCATTTCGGCGTTGCGCTCGTGGATGCGCTTGAGCTGTTCCTCGGTCAGGGGCAATTTCTTCGCCGTATCGCGCAGCAGCATCAGGCCGCCGAGTATGGAACCCAGGGCCAGGATCATGATCAGCCAGGCATACCAGGGCATGGTGTTCTCCATCGGGTTGGTCAGCCTTCACCATACCCCCGGGGCAGCGCCTTGTCAGGTTCCGCGCCATTCCCTGGGCAGCGGCGATGCTGGCTCGATGGTCCGGAGGCGCTACGGAATTCCTCGCGTTTCTGCGACAATGCGCGCCGATTTTTTCGATTCGCCGCGAGAGCCCATCATGTCCGCCTGCCAGACCCCGATCATCGTCGCCCTGGATTTCCCCACCCGCGAAGCCGCGCTGGCGCTGGCCGACCAGCTCGATCCGAAACTGTGCCGGGTCAAGGTGGGCAAGGAACTGTTCACCAGCTGCGCCGCCGGTATCGTCGAAACCCTGCGTGGCAAGGGCTTCGAGGTGTTCCTCGACCTGAAATTCCACGACATCCCCAACACCACCGCGATGGCCGTCAAGGCCGCCGCCGAGATGGGCGTGTGGATGGTCAACGTGCACTGCTCCGGCGGCCTGCGCATGATGGCGGCCTGCCGCGAGACCCTGGACGCGTTCAACGGGCCGAAGCCGCTGCTGATCGGCGTCACCGTGCTGACCAGCATGGAGCGCGAGGACCTGGTCGGCATCGGCCTCGACGTCGAGCCGCAGGAGCAGGTGCTGCGCCTCGCCGCGCTGGCGCAGAAGGCCGGCATGGATGGCCTGGTCTGCTCGGCCCAGGAGGCCCCGGCGCTGAAGGCCGCGCACCCGTCGCTGCAACTGGTCACCCCCGGTATCCGTCCGGCCGGCAGCGCCCAGGACGACCAGCGTCGCATCCTCACCCCGCGCCAAGCGCTGGACGCCGGCTCCGACTACCTGGTGATCGGCCGTCCGATCAGCCAGGCCGCCGATCCGGCCGCGGCGCTGGCGGCGATCGTCGCCGACCTCGCCTGATCCATCCCCCGTCGCCTACCAGCCTTTTACTCCGGTCATGTCCGGCAGGTGGTGGGCGATGCCCTTGTGGCAGTCGATGCAGGTCGCCTGCCCAGAGGCCAGCGCGGTGGAGTGCATCTGCCGCGCACGCTGGCTCTGCCGGGTGAAGTCCATGAACTGGAAGTTGTGGCAGTTGCGGCACTCCAGCGAATCGTTGGCTTTCAGCCGCGCCCACTCGTGCTCGGCCAGCTCACGGCGGTAGTCGAGGAACTTCTCGCGGGTGCTGATGGTGCCGAAGATCTTGCCCCAGACCTCTTTGGAGGCCTGCATCTTGCGCGCGATCTTGTCCGTCCACTTGTGCGGCACGTGGCAGTCCGGGCAGGTGGCGCGTACGCCTGAACGGTTGCTGTAGTGGATGGTGTCTTTCAATTCGACGAACACGTTGTCGCGCATCTCGTGGCATGAGGTGCAGAACGTCTCGGTGTTGGTCGCCTCCAGGGCAGTGTTGAAACCGCCCCAGAACATGATTCCGCCGATGAATCCCGCCAGGGTCAGGAAGCCGAGGCTGTAGTGCGCGCTGGGCCGGCGCAGGATGCGCCAGTAACCCGCGAGCCAGGCGATGAGTGCTTTCATGGCGGCTCCTCAGGGTTTGCCGGTGGCCTTGGCGGCGTCTCGCTGGAGAAGGGTGTCGACGTCCTCGAAGGTATTGCCCACCAGTGGCGGCACATCCTCCTGCGGCACGTGGCACTGCACGCAGAAGTAGCGCCGTGGTGCCACCGCGGCCAGCGGCTGGCCGTCGCGATCCATGTAGTGGGTGATGCTGATCATCGGCGCCTGCGACTTCGCGCTGGCCGTGCGGCTGTGGCACGACAGGCACTTGTTGCTGTTGGTGTCGATGCGGTAGCCGATGATGGTGTGGGGGATGGTCGGCGGCTGCTCGGGGTAGTTGCGTTCGCGCTTGAGGTCCTTGTTTTCCTCATTGCCCAGCGGCGGCGCCGGCAGTTCCTGGGCGATGGTGCCGCCGGGCCGGCGGCCGTTGGGGGCGGGGGCGTCCAGCGGGTAGTTGACCTCGGCGGCCTGCAGCGGCAAGGCGAACAGCAGGGCCAGGAAGGCGGTATGCATCCGTTTCATGGCTGGTCTCCTCAGGCCAGGTTGAGCAGTTCGATACGCACCGCGCACTTCTTGTAGTCGGTCTGCTTGGAGATGGGGTCGGTGGCGTCGAGGGTGACCTTGTTGATCAGCCGGTTGGCGTCGAAGAACGGCACGAACACCAGACCCTGCGGCGGCTTGTTGCGCCCGCGGGTTTCCACCCGGGCGCGGATTTCGCCGCGCCGGCTGACCACTTTCACCTCGCTGCCCCGACGCAGCTTCAGCTGGGTCGCGTCATCCGGATGCATGTACACCAGCGCCTGGGGAACGGCCTTGTGCAGTTCCGGTACACGCTCGGTCATGCTGCCGGTGTGCCAGTGTTCGAGCACGCGGCCGGTGCACAGCCAGAACGGGTAGTCCTTGTCCGGCGACTCCGCCGGCGGTTCGTAGGGCAGGGCGAAGACGATCGCCTTCTTGTCCGGATAGCCGTAGAACTGCACTTCGCTGCCCTTGGTCACGTAGGGGTCGTAACCCTCGCGGTAGCGCCAGAGGGTTTCCTTGCCGTCCACCACCGGCCAGCGCAGGCCGCGGGTTTCGTGATAGGTATCGAACGGGGCGAGGTCATGCCCGTGGCCGCGACCGAAGGCGGCGTACTCCTCGAACAGACCCTTCTGGATATAGAAGCCGAACGCCTTGGCCTCCTCGTTGGCGTAGCCCTTGGCGATGTCGTCTATCGGGTAGGCATCGACCTGGCCGTTCTTGAACAGCACGTCGTAGAGCGTCTTGCCCTTCAGCTCCGGTTTCTTCGCCAGCAGTTCGGCGGGCCAGACCTCGTCGGTGGTGAAGCGCTTGGAAAACTCCACCAGTTGCCAGAGATCGGACCTGGCTTCGCCCGGCGCCGGCACCAACTGGTGCCAGAACTGCGTGCGGCGCTCGGCGTTGCCGTAGGCGCCTTCCTTCTCCACCCACATGGCGCTGGGCAGGATCAGGTCGGCGGCCTGGGCGGAAACGGTCGGGTAGACGTCGGAAACGATCACGAAGTTTTCCGGGTTGCGCCAGCCGGGAAGTATTTCCTGCATGACGTTGGGCCCGGCCTGCATGTTGTTGCAGACCTGCGTCCAGTACACGTTGAGCACGCCGTCCTTGAGCATGCGGCTCTGCTGCACGGCGTGGAAACCGATCTTCTCCTGGATGGTGCCGGCCGGCAGCTTCCAGATCTTCTCGGCGGTTTCGCGGTGTTTCGGGTTGGTCACCACCATGTCCGCCGGCAGGCGGTGGGCGAAGGTGCCGACCTCGCGCGCGGTGCCGCAGGCGGAGGGCTGGCCGGTGAGGGAGAACGGACTGTTGCCCGGCTCGCTGATCTTCCCGGTGAGCAGGTGGATGTTGTAGGTCAGGTTGTTCGCCCAGACGCCGCGGGTGTGCTGGTTGTAGCCCATGGTCCAGAACGACACGACCTTGCGCTTCGGGTCGGCGTACAGCTCGGCCAGCTCCTTCAGGCGCTCGGCGGGCACGCCGGATTCCTTCGCCGCGCGCTCCAGGGTGTAGGGCTTGACGTAGGCGGCGAACTCGTCGAAGGAAATGTCCGTCCAGGTGTTGGCCTTGTCGGCATTCTTCGCCTTCTGTTCTAGCGGGTCGGTGGGGCGCAGGCCGTAGCCGATGTCCTCGGCGCCGTGGGCGAACTTCACGTGCTTGCCGATGAAGTCCTTGTTCACCGCGCCGCTTTCGATGATGTGGTTGGCGATGTAGTTGAGGATGATCAGGTCGCTCTGCGGCTTCATCACCATGGGGATGTCGGCCAGGTCGAAGCTGCGGTGCTCATAGGTGGAGAGCACGGCGACCTTCACATGTGGCTCGCTGAGGCGGCGGTCGGTGACCCGCGACCAGAGCACCGGGTGCATCTCGGCCATGTTCGAGCCCCAGAGGACGAAGGCGTCGGTGGCTTCGAAGTCGTCGTAGCAGCCCATCGGCTCGTCCATGCCGAAGGTGCGCATGAAGCCCATCACCGCCGAGGCCATGCAGTGCCGCGCGTTGGGGTCGATGTTGTTGGAGCGGAAGCCGGCCTTGAACAGCTTGTTCGCTGCATAGCCTTCCCACACCGTCCACTGCCCGGAGCCGAACATGCCCACCGAGGTCGGTCCCTTGGCCTTGAGCGCGGCCTTGAACTTCTCTTCCATGATGTCGAAGGCCTGGTCCCAGCTGATCGGCTGGAACTCGCCTTGCTTGTCGTACTTGCCGTTCTTCATGCGCAGCAGCGGGTGGGTCAGGCGGTCGCTGCCGTACATGATCTTCGACAGGAAATAGCCCTTCACGCAGTTGATCCCGCGGTTCACCTCGGCCTTGATGTCGCCGTGGGTGGCGACCACCTTGCCGTCGCGGGTGGCGACCATCACCCCGCAGCCGGTGCCGCAGAAGCGGCAGGGGGCCTTGTTCCAGTCGAGGCGGGTCATGTCCGCCTCGGTGACCAGGTTGGCGGCGCTGCTGAATATCGGCAGGCCGGCCGCTGTCGCCGCGATGGCGGCGGCATTGGCCTTGGCGAATTCACGGCGGGTCAGTTTCATCAGGCACCTCCGGCGGGGACGCTGGCCGCAGGCAGGGCGGATGCGTCTTTATGTTCGGGGAGTGGTTCGTCCGGCGATTCGAGGATTTCGTGGTAGACCAGCACGGCGTTGATCACGCCGGGCAGGTTGTGGATCGTTTCGAGCGTGGCAAGAATCTGCGCTTCCTCCGTGGCCTCAAGGACAACCACCAGCTTGCCCAGCGGGCTTTCCTGATGCACTTCGAGGTTGGGCAGCAGCTGCAGGTTGGCCTTCACTGCCGGCAGCGCCTCGGGGCGGGCATGCACGATCAGGCTGGCGATCTGGACGCAGTCAGGCATCGGTCGGAGTCTCTGTGATCAGTCGGATGGCCTGGCTGGGACAGGGTGCCAGGCAGGCGCCGCAACCGGTACAGGCCTGCGGATCGAGTTTCGGCAACGGCGGACCGCCGATCTGCGCATGGAAGCGGATGGCGCGGGCTTCGCAGACTTCCTCGCAACTGCGGCAGTGGATGCCGGCCAGCGCCAGGCAGTGTGCTTCGATCCGTGCGTGCCAGGCGAAAGCCGGGCGCTGGCGGTGGAACACGCCGGCCGGACAGGCCGCCGCGCACTCGCCGCACAGGCTGCAGCCGGACTGGCTCAGGTCGAGTTGCGGAAAGCCGCCGTCACCGACCCGCAACACCTGTTCCGGGCACGCATCGATACACGCGCTGCAGCGCGTGCAGCGTTCACTGAGGTCGCTGGCGGTCCAGGGCGGACGGCGAACTTCCGGGGCGCCGCCCAGTCGCCGCAACAGTGCGCGGCGGGCGAGCATGGCGCTCTCCTACGACGGAGGGCCGGGCGGTCCCGCCAGCAACTGGTACATCCAGACGATGAAACCGTAGCCACCGACGATGGCTACGGAGAGCAGGGGAAACAGGCAGATCACGAGAAACAGGAACAGCCGGGTTTCCTTGCCCTTGTCTTGATTGGATCCGATCTCGCTTGGCATTGTTTTCAGGCTCCAGCCATACGGCTGAGTTGAGCCTAGTCCCTGCCTTTTGTAAGGGCAAAACGGCCGGGCGCGGCGAGCGACAGGCGGCTCGCCGCCGCGCCGGGAGCGCTACTGCCCGCTCAGGCGCTTGCCGAAGGAAATGGCATAGGACGGCGAGCGGAAGCGCAGGATCGGGTCGTTGGTGGGCGAGATGCCGTCGGCCATCACCATCGGGTCGAAGTTGATCGCCTCGCAGGCGGCGCCTTTCTGCGCCATCGCCTGGGTGAGGGTCAGGGTGCCGACCTGTACTTCCTTGCGCTCCTTCGGCCAGGGCTTGGTCGGGTCATCCTGCGGATCGCCGGGCTGGCCGACGGCTATCCACATGCCCCAACGCACCGGCCCCTTGGCTGCACGTTCGATCAGGCGCTGTTCGAGGAAGTCGGCCGGAAGGGACTTCATCTCCGCTTCGCTGAGCTGCTTCTCGCCATCCTCGGGCACGAAGCGCCAGCGCACCGGGGTGACTTCGCCCTTGGCGTTGGTGAACTTGAAGGTGTGGATGCCGAAGTAGGCGGCGTTGGCGTAGCTGGGCGGCGGGTTGTGGCTGGCCATGAATTGGCCCAGGGCATGGCTGTCCGGATGGCTGGCGGCGAAGGCCTTGAGCTTCTCCGGGTCCGGCTTGCCGGTCTTCGGATCGGCCTGCAGCGCCTGCAACTGGTCGAAGAAGGTCTTCGGCACCGCCGCGCCGAAGACCGGCACGTTGAGCATGGTCATGTGCTGCAGGGCACCGTCCGCCAGGCGGAACTCCAGGGCCATGCCGCGCGGGCTCTTGCCGGCATCCGGCGCTTTCGGGTTGCCGCCGCCGAGGGAGAAGCGCGCCACCACCGGCACCGGTTTGCCGGAGAACAGCGCCGAGCGCGAATACTGCGCTGCCTCGGGCTTGCCGACGAACTCGCCGGTCGCGCAGGTGCCCTTGATGTGGTTGCGCCGCTCGCCCTTGTTCACCCCGAAGACCTGCTCGAAGGCGCCGACCACCTGGTCGGGCGTCACATCGTTGTCGGCGGCCGACGCGGCGCAGGCGCCGCCGAGCAGCATGCCGGCCAGAAGCGAATGGAACAGCGGGTGGAAGCGGGGCTGGCGACTCATCTGGAACTCCTCAGGGCAGGCATGAAAGGCCAAGCATAGCCAGACAAGTCTCGTGTGCCTGGGGCTGGCCGAGCCTTGGCGAAAAACCGCCAAGGGGCGGGAAATCCGCCGCGGTGAAGGCGGGTTTTCGCCACCTTCCAGCCAGGATTGTCCGTGTTTTTTATGTAAATGATTGAATTTAAACAAAAATGTTAAATTCTAGAATTTGGCATGGCGATTGCCATTAGGGATCAAGGCCGTTTCAGCGGTCTTGAAAACAAATTCTCCCATTGCAGGGAGATAACGCAGTCGGTGTCGCGCTGCGAAGCGCATACCCGCGAGGACTAGCCGCCATGACCAAGCAACCCTTCTACAAGAGCCTGTATTTCCAGGTCCTGATCGCCATCGCCATCGGTGTCGCACTCGGACATTTCTATCCGCAGACCGCCGTCGCCATGAAGCCGCTGGGTGATGGCTTCGTCAAACTGATCAAGATGGCCATCGCACCGATCATCTTCTGCACCGTGGTGACCGGCATCGCCGGCATGCAGAGCATGAAGGCTGTTGGCAAGACCGGTGGCATGGCGCTGCTGTACTTCGAAATCGTCTCCACCATCGCCCTGATCATCGGCCTGGTGGTGGTCAACGTCGTGCAGCCGGGTGCCGGCATGCATGTCGACCCGGCCAGCCTCGACGCCAGCAAGATCGCTGCCTACGCCGCAGCCGGCGAGAAGCAGAGCACCATCGACTTCCTGATGAACGTCATTCCGGGCACCGTGGTCGGCGCCTTCGCCAACGGCGACATCCTGCAGGTCCTGTTCTTCTCCGTACTCTTCGGCTACGCCCTGCACCGCATGGGCAGCTACGGCCAGCCGGTGTTCCAGTTCATCGAGCGGATCACCCACGTGATGTTCAACATCATCAACGTGATCATGAAGGTCGCGCCCATCGGTGCCTTCGGCGCCATGGCCTTCACCATCGGCGCCTACGGCGTCGGCTCGCTGGTGCAGCTCGGCCAGCTGATGTTGTGCTTCTACATCACCTGCATCCTCTTCGTCCTGCTGGTCCTCGGCGGCATCGCCCGCGCCCACGGCTTCAACATCCTGCGCTTCATCTCCTACATCCGTGAGGAACTGCTGATCGTGCTCGGCACCTCGTCCTCCGAGTCGGCGCTGCCGCGCATGATCGCCAAGATGGAGAAGCTCGGCTGCGACAAGAGCGTGGTCGGCCTGGTGATCCCCACCGGCTACTCGTTCAACCTCGATGGCACCTCGATCTACCTGACCATGGCCGCGGTGTTCATCGCCCAGGCCACCGACACCCCGATGGACATCACCCACCAGATCACCCTGCTGGCGGTGCTGCTGATCGCCTCCAAGGGCGCCGCCGGCGTCACCGGCAGCGGCTTCATCGTCCTCGCCGCGACCCTCTCCGCCGTCGGCCACCTGCCGGTCGCCGGCCTGGCGCTGATCCTCGGCATCGACCGCTTCATGTCCGAAGCCCGCGCCCTGACCAACCTGGTCGGCAATGGCGTGGCCACCGTGGTCGTGGCCAAGTGGTGCAAGCAGCTGGACGTGGACACCCTGCGCGACGAGCTGGCCGCCGGCCCGTCGTCCGTGGTGGACGCCCAGCCGGCCCGCGAAGCGGCCTGATCCTTTCCACTATCGGGACGGGGTGCGAGCCCCGTCCCGCTTCCAACCCGCTCCCCCGAGCGGGTTTTTTTATGCCTCTTCCCTGGCAGTAGGGTGTGGGGCATGTAGGAGCGCGCCATGCGCGCGAATCGCGGGCATGGCCCGCTCCTACGGTCAGACGCGGGGCGTATTCATGTAGGAGCAACTGTCTTGCATCCTACGTAACTATATGGCTGGGTGGCTGGGCCATAACTCGCGTAGGTTGGTGCTGAACGCAGTGAAGCCCAACGATGGCGATGTTGGGTTTCGCGTTGCTCAGCGCCAACCTACGGTGGGCATTGCAACCCGTAGGAGCGAGCTCTGCTCGCGAAGCTTTTGCGAGGCGATGTTCGCGAGCAGAGCTCGCTCCTACAAAAGCATCATCGGCGGCGAGACAGCACGTAGGTTGGGCTCAGCCCAACGATGCAGTGGCGGCAGAGATCAGAGAATGATCTTGTCCTTGAGCTTCTCCACCGCCTGCTGCAGGGCGAGGATGACCCGGTCCTTGTCGAAGTTCTGCACGTTGTTGGTGTCCAGGTACATGGAGAACCCGGGCAGTTCGTGCTCGATGAAGCTGGAGCTGGCGCCGAGGTCGCGGCGGAAGTCGACGACCTGGTAGATCTGCACCGGCCGGCTGAAGCCCTTCACCGGGATCTGGCCCTTGTCCCGGGACATCACCACGTCCTTGACCAGCGAATAGGTCTCGTGGCTGATCAGGATCTCCCCCGCCTCGGCGGCGCTTTCCAGGCGGCTGGCGAGGTTCACCTCGCGGCCGATGATGGTGTAGTCCATGCGCGTGGCGGCGCCGAAGTTGCCCACCGTGCAGTAGCCGGTATTGACGCCCATGCGCACTTCCAGCGGTTTGGTGATGCCCTGGGCGCGCCATTGCTGGCGCAGCACCTTCATGTGCTTGCGCATGGCGATGGCCATGGACACTGCCGCTACCGCGTCCTTCTTCGCGCCCTGGGTGGTCGGGTCGCCGAAGAACACCATCACCGCGTCGCCGATGAACTTGTCGATGGTGCCGCCGTACTTCAGGGCGATCTTCGACATCTCGTTCAGGTAGTTGTTGAGCATGTCGGTGAGGGCCTCGGCTTCGAGTTCCTCGGACAGCTCGGTGAACCCCTTGATGTCGGAGAAGAACACCGTGAGCTTCTTGCGCTGGGTTTCCAGGCGCACGCTCTTCTTGCCGCTGAAGATCGATTCCCACACCTGCGGCGACAGGTACTTGGCGAGGTTGTGCGCCAGCCGTGCGGCTTTTTCCTGCTCGCGGGAAATTTCCGCCTGGGCCTGTTCGAGGCGCAGCCCCTGCTGGTGCACGAAGTAGGCTGTGATACAGATGTAGAGGGCGGACAGCAGGACGCTGACCAGCGAAACCAGCACCGGCGTCTCGCCCTTGAAGCCGGGCATGATCAACGCGCCGGTGAACATTGCGCTGCTCAGCGCCACCAGCAGGATCAGGGCGAGCGAACGCAGGCCGCCGAGCACCAGCGAAGAGAACGCCAGGACCAGCACCAGCATCAGGCTGGGCACCACCGAATAGCCGAACAGCGCGGTGGCGGCGCCGACATGCACCGCATCGACGTACAGCAGAATCTGCCGGGTGCGTTCGGGGTTTTCCGGCGGGTAGCGGCGGCAGAGGTAGTACGCCAGGTGCGGGTAGAGCAGGGCGTACGGCACCATCCAGAGGAGGTCGTAGCCGAAATGGTTGCTCAGGGTACCGGCGGCGATGCTGGCGGCGACAGTGATGTACGCCAGCACGCGGGCATGGTGCTCGCCCAGGGTTACAGCGATATCGGGGCTGCCCGATGGTTCCGAGACGATGGGCTTCATGCGCTGGAGTTTCCCTGTCGAGTGCTGACTTCGGTGCTGCCGCCTGATTGCGACCCGAGGAATCTTAACCAAGCGCCAGGCAGCGAGCCAGCGGCCTGCCGAGTATTGCTGACAGAATAGCCTTTCAGCCGATACCTACCTGAGAACCAACGCAAACGGCGACCCGAAGGCCGCCGTTCTGTGTGTGTTGCAGTCTTGCTTATTGCGGGGTGTAGATCTGGTCGAACACGCCGCCGTCGACGAAGTGGGTCTTCTGCACCGTGCGCCAGTCGCCGAAGGTCTTCTCCACCGAGAAGAAGTCCACTTTCGGGAAGCGGTCGGAGAACTTCGCGAGGATTTCCGGATTGCGCGGGCGCAGGTAGTTGTTCGCCGCGATGGTCTGGCCCTCGTCCGACCACAGGTACTTCAGGTAGGCCTCGGCCAGCGCGCGGCTGCCTTTCTTCTCCACCACCTTGTCGACCACGGCCACCGGCGGCTCGGCTTCGGCGGAAACGCTCGGATAGACCACCTCGAAACCGCCACGGCCAAATTCGCGGGCGATCATCTCGGCTTCGTTCTCGAAGGTGACGAGAACGTCGCCGATCTGGTTCTGCATGAAGGTGGTGGTAGCGGCGCGGCCGCCGGTGTCCAGCACCGGTACATGCTTGAACAGCTGGCCGACGAATTCCTTGGCCTTGGCTTCATCGCCGCCGTTCTTGAGCGTGTAGCCCCAGGCGGAGAGGTAGGTATAGCGGCCGTTGCCGGAGGTCTTCGGGTTCGGCACCACGATTTGTACGCCGTCCTTGACCAGGTCCGGCCAGTCCTTCAGACCCTTCGGATTGCCCTTGCGCACGATGAACACGGTGGCGGAGGTGAACGGCGCGCTGTTGTTCGGCAGGCGGGTGGCCCAGTCCTTCGGCACCAGGCCGCCGTTGTCGGCGAGGGCGTCGATGTCGGTGGCCTGGTTCATGGTGATCACGTCGGCCGGCAGACCGTCGATGACCGAGCGCGCCTGCTTGCTGGAACCGCCGTGGGACATCTGGATGGTCGGCTTCTCGCCTTTCTCGGCCTGCCAGTGCTTCTGGAAGGCGGCGTTGTAGTCCTTGTAGAAGTCGCGCATCACGTCGTAGGAGACGTTGAGCAGAGGCTGCGCAGCCTGGGCGGCGGAAGCCAGGGCGAGGCCGGCGGCCAGCAGCGAGGCGCTGAACAGTCGTTTCACGGGAAATTCCTTCAGGCAGTGTCGATGGGACTCGATTATGCCGTCAGGATATATGGCAGCTAAATACCTAAAGGCTATTTGCTTATGCGGGACACCGCCGCCGCGAATGCGACGGCGGCTGGAGGATTACACCGGTTCTTCGGCGACGACTACGTCGAAATCGCCTTCGGCCATGCAGGCTGCGGCGGTGAACAGTGCATCGGTGGAGGAGTTCAGCGCGGTTTCGAAGGCGTCCTGGAGGATGCCGATGACGAAGCCGATCGCCACCACCTGCATCGCCACTTCGCTGGATATACCGAACAGGCCGCAGGCCAGCGGGATCAGCAGCAGCGAGCCGCCGGCCACGCCGGAAGCCCCGCAGGCGCAGACCGAGGCGACCACGCTGAGCAGGATGGCGGTGGGCAGGTCGACGGGAATGCCGAGGGTATTCACCGCGGCCAGGGTCAGCACGCTGATGGTGACGGCGGCGCCGGCCATGTTGATGGTCGCACCCAGCGGGATGGACACCGAATAGGTGTCTTCATGCAGGCCCAGGCGCTTGCAGAGCTGCAGGTTGATCGGGATGTTGGCCGCCGAGCTGCGGGTGAAGAACGCGGTGACGCCGCTCTCGCGCAGGCAGGTGAACACCAGCGGGTAGGGATTGCTGCGGATCTTCCACCAGACGATCAGCGGGTTGACCACCAGGGCGACGAACAGCATGCAGCCGATCAGCACTCCCAGCAGGTGCAGGTAGCCGAGCAGCGCATCGAGACCGGATTCGGCGAAGGTGTTGGCGACCAGGCCGAACACGCCCAGCGGGGCGAAGGCGATCACCACGCGGACGATCAGCGAGACACCGTTGGACAGGTCTTCGAGGAAGTCGCGGGTGCTCTGGCGCGCATGGCGCAGGGCGATGCCGAGGCCGATGGCCCAGGCCAGGATGCCGATGAAGTTGGCTTCCAGCAGCGCCTTGACCGGGTTGGTGGCGACGCTGAACAGCAGGCTGTTGAGCACCTCGCCGATGCCGCCGGGCGGCGCCAGTTGCCCGGCCGGAGCGTTCAGCACCAGGCTGGAGGGGAAGGTGAAGCTGGCGCCTACCGCGACCACCGCTGCGGCGAAGGTGCCGATCAGGTAGAGCAGCAGGATCGGCCGGATATGCGTGCGCTGGCCTTGCTTGTGGTTGGCGATCGACGAGGTCACCAGCACGAGCACCAGGACCGGCGCCACCGCTTTCAGGGCGGAGATGAACAGATTGCCGAGGAGGCTGATCGAACGCGCGGCCTCCGGTGCGACCAGGGCGAGGGCGATGCCGCAGAGCATGCCGATGAAGATCCGCATGACCAGGCTGGTTCGCTTGAGTCGCTGCAGAAGGGTTGGAGCTGGAAGAGTCATATTGTCTATTCGCTGCAGTGGGGTGGCTGCCGCCTTGTGGGCAGCAGCGCGGGGGGCGGATTATGCCGGCAGCGAAGGGATTTGTGCGGTCGCTCGTCGCCACGCCGACAGGCCCGCGCAGTATGTGCGGGCCGGTTCGGCGCGACCTTGATCCATTACGGCAAAACGCTGGATGAGCGGTTGCGCTGATCGATGCGCAGCAGCAGACGCTGGCCGGCTATGGCGATCCAGCAGGCGAGGACGAACGGAGCGGTGAGTGGCGCCACGCCGAGACCGGCGATGGCGGGCTGCAGCAGAACCGCCAGCAGCACGGCGCCGATGCCGATCCACGGGCGCGCCGGGCTGCGACCGAGGGCGATGCCGGCCAGCGCGCCATTCAAGCCGAGCAGCCCGGCCTGTGCCGATGCCGGCGGCAATCCGGCGAAATGGGCGATCAACAGGGCGCCCGCCGACCCCGCCAGCGCCCAGGCGGCGCAGCGCCGGTTGGTCAGCAGCAGGCCGCCCCAGAGCAGGATGCCGGCCAGCGGCTCGCCGAGAAAGATCACTTCGCTGACGCCCAGCGCCACGGCGTCCAGTTGCGCGACCAGGCAACTCCAGCAGGTGGCAGCCGGGGCTTTCGGCAGATACAGCGCATCGCCCAGCGCCAGCGACAGCCAGCCAAGTCCTACGAAGGCGGTGGTATAGGCAGGCAGGATGGACTGGCGCAGCAGCAGGCTTTGCACCATCACGCTGGCTGTGCTGGCGGCGAGGATCAGCAGCGCCAGCCCGGTCGACCATTGGAATTGGAAGGGCAGCAGAAGACCGAGCAGGATGGCGTTGTAGCCATACAGGCCCGTGTCGATTTCCTCACGGGAGCGCATGAGCAGCCGCGCGGCGAGCGGGCCAGCGGTGGCGCCGAGCAGGGCGCCGGGTAGCAGGCGCGGTGAGGCGAAGGCGATGCTGGCGAGAATGATCAGGCCGAAGCGGAGATCGTTCTGCAGGAAGATCTGGCTGAAGCCGAGCAGGTATTTGCGTAGAGGATGCATGAGGATCGTGGGTTGGACTGGGCGTAGCGAAGCCCGGCAGCGGAGTGGCAATGTTGGGCTTCGCAGGCTCAGCGCCAACCTACAGTGGCGGAGGCCATTCAAGGCCAATCCCGGACGGACGGGGTCGCGGCCCCGTTTTCCCGGCCCCGTCCGTCCGGGAGTGACTCGGTTGCAGCTTCCGCCTGAGCGGAAGCTGGTGTTCGTTTGCCTTCGTAGGATGGGTTGAGCCTGCGATACCCATCAAAGCGTGTAGGGTGGATCACGCTTCATCGATCCACCATTCCCGGGTATCCGGCCCCGCCATGGTGGATGGAAAAGCGCCATCCACCCTACGTTTGCCGATCTACTTCTCGAATGCTGGCGCCACCGTCTCGATCCGCAGCATGTTGGTGCTGCCCGGCGTACCGAACGGCACGCCGGCGGTGATCACCACCGTATCGCCGCGCCGTGCCATGCGCTGGCCGAGGGCGATGTCCAGGGCGGTGGAGCAGATCTCGTCGACATGGGCGAGCTGGGCGTTGACCACCGAATGCACGCCCCAGGCCACGGTCAGGCGGCGGGCCGCGCGCAGGTTCGGCGTCAGGCTGAGGATCGGCGCGGTCGGCCGCTCGCGGGAAGCGCGCAGGGTCGAGCTGCCCGATTCGGTGTAGTTGACCAGCACCGCCACCGGCAGGATGCGGCTGATCCGGCGGATTGCGCAGCTGATGGCGTCGGACACCGTGGATTCCGGCTCCGGACGATTCAGTTCGAGCTGGGCCTGGTGGTCCGGCTCGCCTTCGACCTGGCGGATGATCTTCGCCATCATCTCCACCGCCTCGCGCGGGTACTGGCCGGACGCGGTCTCGGCGCTGAGCATCACGCAGTCGGCGCCTTCGCTCACCGCGGTGGCGACGTCGGTCACTTCGGCGCGGGTCGGCGCGGGGGAGAAGCGCATCGATTCGAGCATCTGCGTCGCCACCACCACCGGCCGGCCGAGCTGGCGGCAGACCTGGATGATGCGCTTCTGCAGGCCCGGCACGTTCTGCGCCGGCACTTCCACGCCGAGGTCACCGCGCGCGACCATGATCGCATCGGCCAGTCGGGCGATCTCTTCGATGGACTGCACCGCCGAAGGCTTCTCGATCTTCGCCATGATGAAGGCCTTGTCGCCGATCAGCGCGCGGGCTTCCTCTATATCTTCCGGGCGCTGCACGAACGACAGCGCCACCCAGTCCACACCCAGCTCCAGGCCGAAATCCAGGTCGCGGCGGTCCTTGGCGGTCAGCGGGCTGAGCTTGAGCACCGCTTCGGGAACGTTGACGCCCTTGCGGTCGGACAGCTCGCCGCTGTTCATCACGCGGGTCTCGATGGCGTCGCTGCGGGCTTCCAGCACCTGCAGGCGGATCTTGCCGTCGTCCAGCAGCAGGCTCATGCCCGGCTGCAGCGCGGCGATGATTTCCGGATGCGGCAGGTTGACCCGCTGGTCGTCGCCCGGCACGTCGCTCAGGTCGAGGGTGAAGGTCTGGCCCTGCTGCAGTTGCACCGCGCCGTTGGCGAAGCGGCCGACGCGCAGTTTCGGTCCCTGCAGGTCCATGAGGATGCCGATCGGGTAGTTCAGCTCGGCCTCGACCTCGCGCACCCACTGGTAGCGCTGGGCGTGGTCGGCGTATTCGCCGTGGCTGAAGTTCAAGCGGAACAGGTTGGCGCCGGCTTCCACCAGGGAGCGGATGTCCTCGCGGCTTTTGATCGCCGGGCCGAGGGTGGCGAGGATCTTCACTTTTTTATCTGGAGTCATTTGTCGCTGGCCTCGAGGATCAGGATTGCGCGGAAATCGTTGACGTTGGTGCGGGTCGGGCCGGTGGTGACCAGGTCGCCCAGTTCGGCGAAGAAGCCGTAGCCGTTGTTGTTGTCCAGCTCACGCAGCGGGTTCAGGCCGGCTGCGGCGGCGCGGCTGTAGCTGCACGGGCTCATCAGGGCGCCGGCGTTGCTTTCCATGCCGTCGATGCCGTCGGTGTCGCCGGCCAGCGCCCAGATACCCGGCTCGCCCTTGAGGTCGGCGGTGAGGCTGAGGAGAAACTCGGCATTGCGGCCGCCACGGCCGGTGCCGCGCACGGTCACGGTGGTCTCGCCGCCGGAGAGGATCAGGCAGGGCGCGGCCAGCGGCTGGCCGTGCTTGCGTACCTGGCGGGCGATGCCGGCGTGGACCTTGGCCACTTCCCGCGATTCGCCTTCCAGGTCGCCGAGGATCAGCGTCTGCAGGCCGGCGGCACGGGCCTTCTCGGCCGCGGCATCGAGGGCGCGCTGCGGGGTGGCGATCATGGTGAAGTAGCTGCGCGACAGGCGCTCGTCGCCCGGCTTGACCGTTTCCGAACGCGGGTCTTCCAGCCAGGCGCGCACATGCGCCGGCACGTCGATGGCGTAGCGCTTGAGGATTTCCAGGGCGTCGGCCGATGTGGTGGGGTCGCCGACGGTGGGGCCGGAGGCGATCACCGTGGCCTCGTCGCCGGGCACGTCGGAGATCGCGTAGGTGTAGACGCTGGCCGGCCAGCAGGCGCGGGCCAGGCGGCCGCCCTTGATCGCCGAGAGGTGCTTGCGCACGCAGTTCATCTCGCCGATGGCGGCGCCGGACTTGAGCAGCGCCTTGTTCAGTGCGCGCTTGTCATCGAGGCTGATGCCTTCGGCGGGCAGGGCGAGCAGGGCGGAACCGCCACCGGAGAGCAGGAAGATCACCCGGTCGTCCTCGGTCAGGCCGCTGACCAGTTCCAGCACGCGGCGGGCGACGCGCTCGCCGGCATCGTCCGGCACCGGATGCGCGGCTTCCACCACTTCGATGCGCTTGCAGTTGGCGCCGTAGCCGTAGGGCGCGACGACCAGGCCCTCCACCTCGCCGTTCCAGTGCTGCTCGGCCACTTCGGCCATGGCCCCGGCGGCCTTGCCGGCGCCGATCACGATGGTGCGCCCGCCGTGCACGCGCGGCAGATGGCGGGCCAGTACCTGGGCCGGGTGGGCGGCGGCGATGGCGGTGTCGAACAGGTCGCGGAGGAAGACGCGCGGATCGAGGTTCATGTCGGGGCTCCGGTGATTCTTGTTGTGCTTTCCCATTGCAGAAGGGCCTGTCTGCAAGCCCCTCTGCGATGACTTCGAACGCCCCGGCCGGCGAGGCCGTGAATCCCTCCGACCGGGTGTTCGAAAACGCTTTCGTAGGTTGGTGCTGAGCAACGCGAAGCCCAACATTTGTCTGAAGCGACGTTGGGCTTCGCTGCGCTCAGCGCCAACCTACGGTCAACCTCACTCCTTGCGGATCGAGAAGTTGGCCATGTGCTCCAGGCCCTTGATCAGGCCGGAGTGGTCCCAATTGCTGCCGCCGATGGCCGCGCAGGTGCTGAACACCTGCTGGGCGTTGGCTGTGTTCGGCAGGTTCAGGCCCAGTTCGCGGGCGCCGGACAGGGCCAGGTTGAGGTCCTTCTGGTGCAGGCTGATGCGGAAGCCCGGATCGAAGGTGCCCTTGATCATGCGCTCGCCGTGCACTTCGAGAATCTTCGAGCCGGCGAAGCCGCCCATCAGCGCCTCACGCACCTTGGCCGGGTCGGCGCCGTTCCGGGCGGCGAACAGCAGGGCTTCGGCGACCGCCTGGATGTTCAGCGCGACGATGATCTGGTTGGCCACCTTGGCGGTCTGGCCGTCGCCGTTGGCGCCGACGCGGGTGATGTTCTTGCCCATCGCCTGGAACAGCGGCAGGGCGCGTTCGAAGGCATTCGGGCAGCCGCCGACCATGATGCTCAGGGTCGCCGCCTTGGCGCCGACTTCACCGCCGGAAACCGGGGCGTCGAGGTACTGCGCGCCGGTGGCCTTGATCTTCTCGGCGAAGGTCTTGGTGGCGGTGGGGGAGATCGAGCTCATGTCGATCACGATCTTGTTCGGGCCGACGCCCTCGGCGACACCGTCCTTGCGGAACAGCACATCTTCGACGTGCGGGGTATCCGGCACCATGACGATGATGAACTCGGCTTCCTGGGCGACTTCCTTCGGATTGGCCAGGGAAATGGCGCCGGCTTCCGCCAGTGCGGCCGGGGCCTTGTCGTGGTGGGTGGAAACGAACAACTGGTGGCCGGCTTTCTGCAGGTTCTGCGCCATGGGCAGGCCCATGATACCGGTGCCGATGAATCCGATCTTGGCCATGAGAGTGTCTCCTGGTTTCGTGAGGTTCTGTGTAGTGCCGGCGTGGACCGTAGGATGGGTTGAGCCTGCGATACCCATCATTGGGGTTCGGGTCTGGCTCGATGGGTATCGCTTCGCTCAACCCATCCTACGGGGACTTAGCCGTCGAAAATTCAGATGGCGTTATGCGCCTTCAGCCAGCCCAGCCCTTCGGCCGTGGTGGTGGCGGGCTTGTATTCGCAGCCGATCCAGCCCTGGTAACCGATGCGGTCGAGGTGCTGGAACAGGAAGCGGTAGTTGATCTCCCCGGTGCCTGGCTCGTGGCGGCCCGGGTTGTCGGCCAGCTGGATGTGGTTGATCGCAGCCAGGTTGCCTTCCATGGTGCGGGCGAGGTCACCCTCCATGATCTGCATGTGGTAGATGTCGTACTGCAGGAACAGGTTGGCGCTGCCGACCTTCTCGCGGATATCCAGCGCCTGCCTGGTGTTGTTCAGGTAGAAGCCGGGGATGTCGAGGGTGTTGATCATCTCCATGACCAGCTTGATGCCCGCCGCTTCCAGCTTGTCGGCGGCGTACTCCAGGTTGTTCAGGAAGGTGTTCTCGACGGTTGCGCAGTCGTAACCCTGCGGGCGGATGCCGGCCAGGCAGTTGACCTGCTTGTTGCCCAGCACCTTGGTGTAGGCGATGGCCTTGTCCACGCCGGCGCGGAATTCCTCGACGCGATCCGGATGGCAGGCAATGCCGCGCTCGCCCTTGGCCCAGTCGCCGGCAGGCAGGTTGAACAGCACCTGTTCGAGGCGATTGGCTTCCAGTTGCGCCTTGATCTCCTCGGCCGGGAAATCATAGGGGAACAGGTATTCGACACCGCTGAAACCGGCTGCAGCAGCGGCTTCGAAGCGGTCGAGGAAGTCCACCTCGGTGAACAGCATGGACAGGTTGGCGCAGAAACGGGGCATGTCTTGCTCCTATCTAACAGGTGTGCACGTTTTGCCCCCTCTCCCTCTGGGAGAGGGTAGGGGTGAGGGCGCTCTCAGCTCGGGCAACCCTCACCCCCAACCCCTCTCCCTCTGGGAGAGGGGAGCTATCAATCCAGCAGCGGCTTAATCCAAGAGAGAGATTGCGGTCGGGGCGTCGGCGCCGGTCTGGGCCAGGTCCTCGAACTCGTTGATCGCATTGATCTCGGTGCCCATGGAGATATTGGTAACGCGCTCCAGGATGACCTCGACGACCACCGGCACCCGATGCTGCTGCATCAGCTCGCGGGCCTTGGTGAAGGCGGCACCGATCTCGTTCGGGTTGAACACGCGGATCGCCTTGCAGCCCAGGCCCTCGACCACCGCGACGTGGTCCACGCCGTAGCCTTCCAGTTCCGGGGCGTTGATGTTGTCGAAGGCCAGCTGCACGCAGTAGTCCATGTCGAAACCGCGCTGCGCCTGGCGGATCAGCCCCAGGTAGGAGTTGTTCACCAGCACATGGATGTAGGGCAGCTTGAACTGCGCGCCGACCGCCAGCTCCTCGATCATGAACTGGAAGTCATAGTCGCCAGACAGCGCCACCACCTGGCGGCTCGGATCGGCCTTGACCACGCCGAGGGCTGCCGGGATGGTCCAGCCCAGCGGGCCGGCCTGGCCGCAGTTGATCCAGTGGCGCGGCTTGTAGACGTGCAGGAACTGCGCCCCGGCGATCTGCGACAGGCCGATGGTGCTGACGTAGCAGGTGTCCTTGCCGAAGAACTCGTTCATCTCTTCGTACACGCGCTGCGGCTTGACCGGCACGTTGTCGAAGTGGGTCTTGCGCTGCAGGGTGCGCTTGCGCTGCTGGCAGGATTCCAGCCAGGCGGCGCGGCACTTCAGCTTGCCGGCGGCTTTCCACTCGCGGGCCACTTCGAGGAAGGTATCGAGGGCCTCGCCGGCGTCGGAAACGATGCCCAGGTCAGGCATGAACACACGGCCGATCTGGGTCGGTTCGATATCGACGTGGATGAACTTGCGGCCCTCGGTGTAGACCTCGACGGTGCCGGTGTGGCGGTTCGCCCAGCGGTTGCCGATGCCGAACACCAGGTCGGATTCCAGCAGGGTGGCGTTGCCGTAGCGGTGCGAGGTCTGCAGGCCGACCATGCCGGCCATCTGCGGGTGATCGTCCGGGATCACGCCCCAGCCCATCAGGGTCGGGATCACCGGAACGCCGGTCAGCTCGGCGAACTCCTGGAACTTGTCGGCTGCGTTGGCATTGAAGATACCGCCACCAGCGACCAGCAGCGGGCGCTCGGCGTCGTTCAGCATGGCCAGGGCCTTTTCGGCCTGCACGCGGGTGGCCTTCGGCTTGCTAACGGGCAGCGGTTCGTAGGCGTCGATGTCGAACTCGATCTCGGCCATCTGCACGTCGAACGGCAGGTCGATCAGCACCGGCCCCGGGCGGTCGCTGCGCATCAGCTGGAAGGCCTTCTGGAATACATAAGGCACCTGGGCCGGTTCCAGCACGGTGGTGGCCCACTTGGCGACCGGCGCGGCGATCTTGGAGATATCGACGGCCTGGAAGTCTTCCTTGTGCAGGCGGGCACGCGGCGCCTGGCCGGTGATGCAGAGGATCGGGATGGAGTCGGCGGAGGCGGAGTAGAGGCCGGTGATCATGTCGGTGCCGGCCGGGCCGGAGGTGCCGATGCACACGCCGATGTTGCCGGCCTTGGTGCGGGTGTAACCCTCGGCCATGTGCGACGCGCCTTCGACGTGACGGGCCAGGACATGGTCGATGCCGCCGACTTTCTTCAGCGCAGCGTACATGGGGTTGATGGCGGCGCCGGGCACGCCGAAGGCGGTATCGACGCCTTCGCGGCGCATTACCAGCACGGCAGCCTCGATTGCTCTCATTCTGGCCATATCTTGTTCCTCGGTTCTTATACTGATTGTGTACAAAAGTGAGGCGATAATAGTCATGGCTTTTGCCGAGGGTCAAGAGAGACTGTATACGCTTGGAAAAGCCGTATTTTTCTATAAATTCCTTATAAATCAGATATTTGATTTGTACGTTAGCTGGCTTATAAAACTGCCGTTTGAAAAAATGTATACAAAACTAATGTGAAATTGTCGTTTTTCGTTGCTTCGGCGTAGTCGATGGGCTACTAGATTGTGGCCACTTTCGGACTCCACCCGCGCTGCCGGCGTGAGGTGGGCGACTCGACTTCTTTCTTCATTCAAGAGGCTACGACAATGAACAAGATCAACCTCGAAACCGCCATCGACATCACCCGCAGCGCATTTGCCACGGGGCGCGAGCTATCCGCCGCGCCGCTGACCGTGGCCGTGCTGGACGCCGGCGGCCATCTGGTCGCCCTGCAGCGCGAGGACGGCGCGAGCATGCTGCGGCCGCAGGTCGCCATCGGCAAAGCCTGGGGTGCGGTGGCTCTCGGCAAGCCGTCTCGGGTACTGGCGGCGGACGCCCAGCAGCGGCCGTCATTCATCTCGGCGGTGAATACCCTGGCGCAGGGCAACCTGATCCCGGTACCGGGCGGCGTGCTGATCCGCAACCAGGCCAACGAAGTGATCGGCGCCATCGGCATCAGCGGCGACACCTCGGACATCGACGAGCAGTGCGCGGTGCGCGGGGTGCAGTCGGTGGGGCTGGTGGCGGATATCGGCTGATCGCTCCGCAACGCAATAGCTCGTGCAGAACGTAGGGTGGAAAACGGCGAAGCGGATGGCCGCCCCGCCTTTCCACCATTAAGCGCGGTGCGACGCGCCGAACCTGTAGGAGCCAGCTTGCTGGCGATCACGGGATGTAGGATGGGTTGAGCGAAGCGATACCCATGCTGGCCCGGAGGCCCGGATGATGGGTATCGCAAGCTCAACCCATCCTACGTTGTCCACCGTAGGCGGGCCATGCCGTTGCGTAGGGCGGGTGCAACCCGCCATGGCGTGTTTGGCAAACGGCGGGTTGCACTCGCCCTACAGCGGCAACGGCCGCAACCGCCCTTCGCCCTTGCGCTCACCCGGTTCGTCCGGGGCGGTGCCGCGCAGCACCAGGCGGGTGATGGTCTCGGTGGCGGCTTCGAAGTCGGCGTCGGTCAGGCTGTCCTTGCCGGTGACCATGGAAATCTGCCAGTCGAAATCGGCATAGGTCTGGGTCGCCGCCCAGATGGTGAACAGCAGGTGATGCGGATCGACAGGCGCCAGCAGGCCGCGGTCGATCCAGCTCTGCAGGCAGGCGATGTTGCGCTGGGCCTGGGCGTTCAGCTCGTCCAGGTACTCCTTCGGCAGGTGTGGCGCGCCGTGCATCAGTTCGCTGGCGAATACCTTGGAGGCGTGCGGCAGTTCCTGGGAAATGCGTATCTTGGAGCGGATATAGGACTTCAGCGCCTCGCTCGGCTCGTCGTCCTCGCGGAACGGCGCGGAGGCCTGCAGCAGCGGCTCGACCACGCTTTCCAGAACGCTCAGGTAGAGGTTTTCCTTGGTCTGGAAGTAGTAGTAGACGTTGGGCTTGGGCAGCCCGGCGCGGGCGGCGATGTCGCTGGTCTTGGTCGCGGCGAAGCCCTTCTCGGCGAACTCTTCGCTGGCGGCGCGGAGGATGAGGCGTCGATTGCGCTCGCGAATGCTGGTCATGATTACGGGGCTTCCAGTGTTGCGGGTTGTCGCTGAGCAGGGCGGGGCATGGTAGCACCGCGTCTTCCGGGGCCTCAAGAAAATGCCCTGGGCGGATTTTTTGTATACATTTTTTCGGGCCTGGTGTATTCGTAGGCAACCTTGCCAATCCTGTTCCGGCCCAGAACAACAAGATCATCGCCATGACAGATTCCCAATTGATCGATCCCTTCGGCCGGCGCATCACCTACCTGCGCCTGTCGGTCACCGATCGTTGCGATTTCCGCTGCACCTATTGCATGAGCGAGGACATGCAGTTCCTCCCGCGCGACCAGGTTCTCAGCCTGGAAGAGCTCTACGCGGTGGCGGACGCGTTCATCGGCCTGGGTGTAAAGCGCATCCGCATCACCGGCGGCGAGCCGCTGGTGCGCAAGGGCGTGACCTCGCTGCTGGCGCGGCTGGGCGCGCGCAGCGAGCTGGAGGACCTGGCGATCACCACCAACGGCTCGCAACTGGTCGAGCGCGCCGCCGAACTCAAGGCCGCCGGCGTCCGCCGCCTGAATATCAGTCTCGACTCCCTGCGCCGCGAGCGCTTCGCCGCATTCACCCGCAGCGACCGTCTTGAACAGGTGCTGGACGGCATCGACGCGGTGCGCGCGGCCGGCTTCCAGCGGATCAAGCTGAACTGCGTGGTGCAGAAGGAGCGCAACGACGACGAGGTTTGCGATCTGGTGGAGTTCGCCCTGGCGCGCGGGCTGGATATCAGCTTCATCGAGGAAATGCCGCTGGGCAGCATCAGCAGCCACAGCCGTGCACAGACCCTGTGCACCAGCGACGACGTGCGTCGGCAGCTCGCCGAACGCTGGACGCTGACGCCCAGCGTCGAACGCAGCGGCGGGCCGTCGCGCTATTACCGCATCGACGGCCACGCCAGCCGGATCGGCTTCATATCCCCGCACAGCCACAACTTCTGCGGCGACTGCAATCGCGTGCGGGTCACCGCCGAGGGCAAACTGGTGCTCTGCCTCGGCCACGAAGGCGCGCTCGACCTGCGTGCCCTGCTGCGGGCCCATCCGGGCGATGGTGCGCGCCTGCGTGCGGCGCTGGTGGAGGCGCTGCAGCTCAAGCCGGAGCGCCATCACTTCGACGCGGCCGAGCAGGTCCAGGTGATCCGCTTCATGAGCATGACCGGCGGCTGACTGCTCGCCACACATCGATCAAGGGATATAGGAGATATCGTGAGGCTCAAGGCTTTCTGCTGGGCGTGTGTTGCTGCGCTTTCCACCCAGGCATCGGCGCAGACCTATGTGGTCGGCGTCGAGAAGCTGGAATTCTCGCCGCACTACAGCATCGACTCTCAGGGGCAGTACCGTGGCTTCGCCCGCGAGCTGTTCGACCTGTTCGCCGCCAGTAGTGGCGTGCAGCTGGAATACCGCGTGCTGCCGGTGGATGCGCTGTTGCCGGCGCTGCTTTCCGGTAGTGTCGATTTCAAATACCCGGACAATCCCAACTGGGCGAAGAAGCGCAAGGCCGGCCATGAGCTGCGCTACAGCCAGCCGGTGGTGGAGTACGTGGATGGCGTGCTGGTCGCTCCCGAGCGGGTCGGCAAGGGTATCGACAACCTGAAGCGCCTGGCGGTGGTGGACGGCTGGACGCCGCGCGGCTACGAGTCGCGCATCGCCGATGGGCAGATCTGGCGTGTGCCCAGCGAGGAGCTGCCGCGCATGATTCGCCAGACGCTGAAGAACGAGGCCGACGGCGGCTATTTCAACGTGGTGGTCGCCACCTACTATCTGGACAACATCCGCGCCCGCCCCGGCGCGCTGGTGTTCGATCCCTCGCTGCCGTACACGCGGGGCGACTTCCAGTTGTCCAGCGTGAAGCGGCCGGAGCTGCTCGACCGCTTCGACCACTTCCTCGTCGAGCACGCGGCGGAAGTGGCGGCGCTGAAGGCACGGCACGGTGTGGAGACCCGCCTCGACTCGCGCTACATGGGCGTCGAGCAGTGGAAGGTGGAATATCTCCAACGACAGGAAAAACGCCACGCGGCCAGCGCCGCGCCTTGAATCCTGCCGGCGCCATGGTCATCCTCGCGGGCGTGCCATAGGTGTGTGGATTGTCTGGATGCGGATTCCCCTGAGCGACTGCGATCTCATCTGTTCCGGCTTTCGCCTGAGCGTGGCGGGCAGGCCGTCGCTGGAAGTCGATGGCGACCTGCTCTGGGCCATCGAGCGTCGCAGCCTGCAGCCGCTGGAAGTGAGCATCGAGGAGCAGGCGGATGGTGTGCTGGTCACTCCCTTGCCGGTGGAGCGGCAGGGCGCGTTCATGCCCCAGCAGGTGGTTTTCTGGCGCAATGAGCCGGTGCTGATACGCCATCTGCCCGGCGTCGACGATATCGACGGGGCACTTGCCTGGTGGTTGCGGCAATACGGCTTTGCACAGATTCCCGCGGAGGCAGTCGAAGTCGTCCGGCATGTCTGGGGCAGTCGGCTGAGCCTGGATCGTTCCCGGCTGCGCATGACCCCTGGCGGTGCCGAGCATTTCCTGTTTCCGGATGGCGCTGCCAGCATCTATCTCGGCTATCTCACCCTCGATTGGGATGCCCTGGTCTTCGAGGCGCGCGCGGGGGCTGACTGAATTCCCGTTGAACCGATGCTGGCAAAGTGCGGCCTAAGCAATTATCGCGCTGCGAGGTTGCTTGAATGGGAAACCGGAAGCCACCAGCCAGTCGCCCGGTCTGTTACCGGTCCCGGCGGCAATATCCATGGGACGCACCTAATCTTCACATCACCGTGGAGAGCAGATGGTCCGGTGCGGAACCATGGCTATGCCAGCGGGTCTACGAGCCGGTCCAACGAGGAGGTGACCAATAATGACCATAACAAAGAAGATGAAAGGCATTGCGGCAGCCCTGGCCTTCGCGCAGTTGGGTATGGTGGTCCAGGTGCCGGTGGCGCAGGCGTCGATGGTGGGAACGGCCGAGGTGCTGCAGGCGCAGTCGCAGCAGTATGACCGCCAGCAACTGCTGCAGATGCTCGACGACGAGGGTGTGCAGAACAAGCTGAAGGAGCTGGGTGTCGAGCGCAGCGTGGTCGAGAAGCGCATCAGCAGCCTGACCAATGAAGAGCTGGCGCAATTCAACCAGCAACTGGATCAGGCGCCGGCCGGCGGCATCATTGGCATCATCCTTCTGGTACTGCTGATCTTCGTCTTCACCGACCTGCTGTGCATCACGCACATCTTCACCTTCGTCAGATGCCAGCGGTAAGACTGCGCGGCCTGGCCATCGTCCTCGCCGCAGTGCTCCTTGGGGCATGCGCGAGGACGCCGCAGTTGCCGCCGGAAACATCCAGGCTGCCGGAGCGGGTCGAGCTGAGCGATGTGCAGTTCTTCCCGCAGCAGGAGTTTCAATGTGGCCCGGCAGCGCTTGCCACCATGCTCAACCAGCGTGGTGTGCGTGTGACACCGCGGCAGTTGAAGGACCGGGTGTACCTGCCCGGGCGCCAGGGCAGTCTGCAGGTCGAGCTGGTAGCTGCGGCGCGGGAGCAGGGGATGTTGGTCTATCCGCTGCGGCCGCGTCTGGAGGATGTGCTGACCGAGGTGGCTGCCGGCAACCCGGTGCTGGTGTTGCAGAACCAGGGGCTCGACTGGTTGCCGATGTGGCATTTCGCGGTGGTGGTCGGTTACGACCTCAATCGTCAGGAGTTGGTGCTGCGCTCGGGCATCACCAAGCGCCTGGTGATCGATTTCACCAGCTTCGACCTGACCTGGGTGCGCAGTGATCGTTGGGCGGTGGTGACGGTACCGGCGGATCGTGTGCCGGCGACGGCTGAGGCGACCCCGTGGCTCAAGGCTGCTCATGATCTTGAGGAAACCGGCCGTCCGGCGCTGGCCACACAGGCTTACCAGAACGCGACCCGCACCTGGCCGGGCGAGCCGCTGGGCTGGTTCGCCCTGGCCAATGCGCGTTATGCGTCTGCCGATCTGAGCGGGGCAGAGCAGGCCTTGCGCCAGAGCGTTGCTGTCGGCCCGAAGTTCGCGGCGGCCTGGTTCAACCTGGCCAATGTGCTGGGTGAGCGGGGATGCGCCGTGCAAGCGAAGGAGGCCGGACAGTGCGCCCGGCAGCTGGCGCCGCAGGATAGCCGCTTCACCACATTGCCGCCGAGCAGCGCGGCGGCTGGCAGTTGCGAGGTGTTGCCGGCGTGTCCGGGAAGCTGAAACGAAAACGGCGCCATTTGGATCTGGCGCCGTTTTTGTGTGCCTGGGTTACACGCCCAGCTTGTCGCGCAGGTTGTAGTACCAGGCGCCGATTGCGGAGAACGGAACCTGGAACATGCGACCGCCCGGGAACGGGTAGTGCGGCAGGTCGGCGAAGGCGTCGAAACGCTCGGCCTGGCCGCGCAAAGCCTCGGCCAGCACCTTGCCGGCCAGATGGGTGTAGGTGACGCCGTGGCCACTGCAACCCTGGGAATAGTAGATGTTGTCGCCGATCCGACCGACCTGCGGCAGGCGCGACAGGGTCAGCAGGAAGTTGCCGGTCCAGGCGAAGTCGATCTTCACGTCCTTCAGCTGCGGGAATACCTTCAGCATCTTCGGACGGATGATCGCCTCGATGTTCGACGGATCACGCGCACCGTAGACCACGCCGCCACCGAAGATCAGGCGCTTGTCGCCAGTGAGGCGGTAGTAGTCCAGCAGGTAGTTGCAGTCCTCGACGCAGTAGTCCTGCGGCAGCAGGGTCTTGGCCAGCTCGTCGCTCAGCGGCTCGGTGGTGATCACCTGGGTGCCGCACGGCATCGACTTGGAAGCCAGCTCCGGAACCAGGCCGCCGAGGTAGGCGTTACCGGCGACAACCACGAACTTGGCTTTCACACGGCCTTGCGGGGTGTGCACCACCGGGTTGGCGCCACGCTCGATGCGGGTTGCCGGGCTCTGCTCGTGAATCACGCCGCCCAGGGATTCCACGGCTGCGGCTTCGCCCAGCGCGAGGTTCAGCGGGTGGATGTGGCCGCCGCTCATGTCGAGCATGCCACCGACGTAGCTGTCGGTAGCGACGACTTCACGAATGCGCTTGGCGTCCATCAGTTCCAGCTGGGTGTGGCCAAAGCGCTCCCAGAGCTTCTTCTGCGACTCCAGGTGGCCCATCTGCTTGGCACTGAGGGCGGCGAACACGCCACCGTCCTTCAGGTCGCACTGGATGTTGTACCTGGCGATACGCTCGCGAATGATGCGGCCGCCTTCGAAGGCCATCTGGCCGAGCAGTTGCGCCTGCTTCGGCCCAACGGTGCGCTCGATGACATCGATGTCACGGCTATAGCTGTTGACGATCTGCCCGCCGTTGCGCCCGGATGCGCCGAAGCCCACCTTGGCGGCTTCGAGGACGGTGACCTTGAAGCCGTTTTCCAGCAGGAACAGGGCAGTGGAGAGGCCGGTATAGCCGGCACCCACGATGCATACGTCGGTTTCGGTTTCCCCTTTCAGCTCAGGGCGTGCGGGAACCGGATTGGCCGACGCTGCATAGTAGGAGGAGGGGTATGGAGTGTGCGGCATATTGCACCTGTGTTTGTTATTTTTTACGAGATGTGCCGATGCTACCCGAGTCCGAATCGGCCGGCTAGTGCCTGTGCAAAATTTTCAACGCCCGAGTGAACATAAAAAAATTCACTTTTTCAGTGGGTTAGCGAAAAAAGCGCTTGACGCCCGAAATTCATCGCGTAGAATGCGCCCACATCGACAGGCACATAGCTCAGTTGGTTAGAGCACCACCTTGACATGGTGGGGGTCGTTGGTTCGAGTCCAATTGTGCCTACCAAACATAACCGCTTCGGCGGTACGCGAAGGGCGATCCGAAAGGATCGCCCTTTTTGTTTTGGCTCGCGTAAAGGGCGTGCTGCGGCTTCGGTGTTCGGCAATCAGACAGTCTAGCCCTGTGTGGGGCGTTGCTGGCTGGTGTCGGCTGGATGGTGGAGTGCGGTCCCGGAAGTGCCGGGGCGCCGGCGCCTGCTTCAGGCGGTAAGCGAGCTCTGGATGCGCTCGATGACGGCTTGCAGGGGTTCCGGTTTCTGGTACTGCTGTGGGTACAGGCGTTCGCTGTGGCGCGCAATGCCGTGCTCATTCACCAGTGTGAAGCTGAAGCTGTCCTTCTTCCTGGCCATGACGATGCAGTTCAGTGGAGCGAACGCGGAGGACAGGGTGTGGATTGCATGCTGGATTTGAGTGGGTGTGTTCATATTTTCTTGATCATTTCCTGAATGTAACGGTGCTATGACCGCCAATGGCGGAAAAAGCTCCGGTTGATTCAAGGATGCGCTGCATTTGTGACCGGAATATGGCTGCCGGTGGCTATTCGAGTCGGGTGATAAGCGAAATTTGTGCGGGAGATAGTGCCTGCGATGTGGACTAGTCCAGTGCCGGCTTTGTGTGCGGGTGGATGTGTCGCTTGACTGTCGGAAAGTCGCTGCGGGCAGGGAATATTGCGTAGCAGCAATATTTTGGAGACTGCCGGTTCTGTCTTGCGTTATCGGGTGGGGCGGTCAGGTGAGTATTCCCGCGGCAGCGCCTTGCACGCTTCCGCGGGTGAGGCTTACTTCTGCAGCCAGGACTCTACGGTGTCGTTGCCGTATTGCTGTTTCCAGGCTTTCAGGGTCTTGTGGTTGCCGCCTTTGGTTTCGATGGTCTCGCCGTTATGCGGGTTCTTGTAGACCTTGAGCTGGCGGCTGCGGCGCTGCGGTGCGGGCTCCAGTTCGACCGGCAACTGCGGATCGAGAATCTCGATGACGTTGCGCAGGTTCATGCCGTATTCGTCCATCAGGGATTGCAGTTGATCCTTGAATTCCAGTTCCTTTTTCAGGGAGCCGTCGCTTTTCAGCTTTTCAAGCAGGGCAAGTTGTTCTTGAAGGAGGCGTTCGGCTGCGCGGAATTCCGCAAGTTTGGACATCATGTACTCCGGTTGGGTGTTTGAATTGCTGATTTATTGTCCAAGTTAATCCGGGATAACGTCAACTCCGTTTGTTGTTTATTCATTTCCCGCTGTTTTTTGGGGCGGTAGAACTTCCTGTCCGGTTTCATGTCCGGCGGCTTGTGTGGTGTGTATTGAGCTCGGCTGTTGGATAATTATCGTGCATCGAGGCAAGTCCTCATTTTTTGTATGTGATTCGCTGCGTTCGGGTGATTGCGGGTTGGGGGAAGGAATGAGCTCCAGGGTTCAGTCGTACAGGGTTAATGGCTATGAGCTCGCTTGTCTGGACGAAGGCGAGGGAGTGCCGCTTGTGCTCGTGCATGGCTCGCTGTGCGATTACCGCTACTGGCAATGGCAGTTGCGTGGTCTGGGGCAGGATTTTCGCCTGGTGGTGCCGAGTCTTCGGCATTACTACCCGGAAAAATGGGATGGCAAGGGGAGTGGTTTCTCCACTCGGCAGCATGTGGATGACCTGCTCGAGTTGCTGGATCGGCTGGGTGAGCCTGTTCACCTGCTGGGGCACTCGCGGGGCGGCAATGTATGTCTCCGCGTCGCGCTGGAGGCGCCGGAGCGCTTGCGCACGCTTTCGCTGGCTGATCCGGGAGGGGACTTCGCAGTCGATGTGTTCCGCTTTGCCGGCGTGGAAATGCCTGTCCTGCCACGCGAGCGGAATCGCTTTCGCGAGCAGGCCTTGCAGTTGATCCAGCAGGGGGCGGTCGAAGAGGGCTTGTCGCTCTTCGTCGATACGGTAAGCGGGCAGGGTATCTGGGCCCGTTCTTCGCGGCATTTCCGCGAGATGGCCGCGGATAATGCGATGACCCTGGTCGGCCAGGTGCGCGACCAGCCCGAGCCGCTGGGGCGCGAGGTTCTTGAGCGCTTGGGTGTTCCAGTGCTGCTGCTGAGTGGCGAGCTGAGCCCGGAGCCGTTCCCGGGAGTGGTCGAAGCATTGCGCAAGGTGCTGCCGGATGCCCGGGTGTCGGTAATAGCCGGTGCATCCCATGGCATGAACGCCATGCGGCCGGCTGCGTTCAATCGTGCCGTGCTGGAGTTCATCCGGCAGTTCTGACTGCTGCATATATGTGCCGCTCGTCAGTTCGGGCAACTTGCAGTAACATTGCGCCTTTCCCGGACTGCCTGGTCCGGGCGTTGTTCGTTCGATTTCTTCCAGTGATCTCCGTCCGCGCGCGAAAGCGCAGGGTGCCGAACAGGCGCCTGCCACTGTGAGGCAGGCATGCCCGGCGGGCGACGCTTACTGGCACATCCCAACCCATGTGGCCTTTCGTAGGGGTCACCACTAGGAGAGGAGGCGCCATGCCCATCATTACTCTTCCCGACGGTAGTCAGCGTTCGTTCGATAATCCGGTCAGCGTGGCCGAGGTGGCTCAATCCATTGGCGCGGGCCTGGCCAAGGCAACCCTGGCCGGCAAGGTCAACGGCCGTCTGGTGGATGCCTGCGATCTGATCGATACCGACGCGACCCTGCAGATCATCACGCCGAAGGACGAGGAAGGGCTGGAGATCATTCGCCACTCCTGCGCGCACTTGGTTGGGCATGCGGTCAAGCAACTCTATCCGACCGCCAGGATGGTGATCGGGCCGGTGATCGAAGAGGGCTTCTATTACGACATCTCCTTCGAACGCCCCTTTACTCCGGAAGACATGGCGGCGATCGAGAAGCGCATGCAGGAGCTGATCGACACGGACTACGACGTCATCAAGAAGATGACTCCCCGTGCCGAGGTCATCGAAGTCTTCAAGGCTCGCGGCGAGGACTACAAGCTGCGACTCGTCGAAGACATGCCCGACGAGAAGGCGATGGGCCTCTACTACCACGAGGAATACGTGGACATGTGCCGTGGCCCGCACGTGCCCAATACCCGCTTCCTCAAGGCGTTCAAACTGACCAAGATTTCCGGTGCCTACTGGCGCGGCGACTCGAAGAACGAGCAACTGCAGCGCATCTACGGCACCGCCTGGGCTGACAAGAAGCAGCTGGCTGCCTACATCCAGCGCATCGAAGAGGCCGAAAAGCGCGATCACCGCAAGCTCGGCAAGCGCCTGGATCTGTTCCATACCCAGGAAGAAGCTCCGGGTATGGTGTTCTGGCACCCGAACGGCTGGACCGTCTATCAGGTGCTCGAGCAGTACATGCGCAAGGTACAGCGTGATAACGGCTACCTGGAGATCAAGACCCCGCAAGTGGTCGATCGCAGCCTCTGGGAGAAGTCCGGTCACTGGGCGAACTACGCCGAGAACATGTTCACCACCGAGTCGGAAAGCCGCGACTACGCGATCAAGCCGATGAACTGCCCGTGCCACGTGCAGGTGTTCAATCAGGGCCTGAAGAGCTATCGCGAGCTGCCAATGCGTCTGGCCGAGTTTGGTGCCTGTCACCGCAACGAGCCGTCCGGTGCGTTGCACGGCATCATGCGTGTGCGTGCCTTCACCCAGGACGATGCACATATCTTCTGCACCGAAGAGCAGATGCAGGCCGAGGCGGCAGCCTTCATCAAGCTGACCCTGGATGTGTATTCGGACTTCGGCTTCTCCGATATCGAGCTGAAACTGTCCACTCGTCCGGAAAAACGCGTGGGCTCCGACGAGTTGTGGGATCAGGCTGAAGCGGCTCTGGCTGCGGCCCTGGATCATGCTGGCCTGAAGTGGGATCTGCAGCCGGGCGAGGGTGCGTTCTACGGTCCGAAGATCGAGTTCTCTCTCAAGGATTGCCTGGGTCGCGTATGGCAGTGCGGCACCCTGCAGCTTGACTTCAACCTCCCGACCCGCCTGGGCGCGGAGTACGTCAGTGAGGACAACAACCGCAAGCATCCGGTGATGCTGCACCGCGCGATTCTCGGTTCCTTCGAGCGCTTCATCGGGATGCTCATCGAGCACTACGAAGGAGCCTTCCCGGCATGGCTGGCGCCGACCCAGGCGGTGGTGATGAACATCACCGACAAGCAGGCCGAATTTGCCGACGAAGTGGTCCGTCTGCTCGACGAAAGCGGATTCCGTGCCAAGTCCGACTTGAGAAACGAGAAAATCGGCTTTAAAATCCGCGAGCATACTTTGCTCAAGGTTCCCTACCTCCTGGTTATTGGCGATAGGGAAGTTGAATCGAAGGCCGTCGCCGTACGTACCCGCGAAGGTGAGGATCTCGGCTCCATGCCGGTTTCCCAATTCGTCGAACTGCTGGCTCAGACGGTTTCCCGGCGTGGTCGCCAAGACTCGGAGTAATCATTATTAAGCGTGAAATGAGGCAGGATAAGCGAGCTGTACCGAAGCCCCCGATCAACGAGAACATCTCTGCGCGCGAGGTTCGGCTGATCGGTGCAGATGGAGCTCAGATTGGTGTGGTCTCGATCGACGAGGCCCTTCGCCACGCCGAAGAAGCCAAGCTGGATCTGGTGGAAATTTCCGCAGATGCGGTGCCTCCTGTCTGCCGCATCATGGACTACGGCAAGCACCTGTTCGAGAAAAAGAAACAGGCTGCTGCTGCCAAGAAGAACCAGCACCAGCAACAGATCAAAGAAATCAAGTTTCGTCCAGGGACGGAAGAAGGGGATTACCAGGTAAAACTACGCAACCTGGTACGTTTCCTTAGCGAGGGGGACAAGGCCAAGGTATCGCTTCGATTCCGTGGTCGTGAGATGGCTCACCAGGAGCTGGGGATGGAACTGCTGAAGCGGGTCGAACAGGACCTCGCCGAATACGGTGCCGTCGAACAGCATCCTAAGCTGGAAGGACGCCAGCTGATGATGGTCATCGCCCCCAAAAAGAAAAAATAACCACCAGGGCACTGGCAGGCCTTGCGGTTATGCGTAATCACTGAATGCGGAGTATCCGAACATGCCAAAGATGAAGACCAAGAGTGGCGCTGCAAAGCGCTTCAAGAAGACTGCTGGTGGCCTCAAGCACAAGCACGCCTTCAAGAGCCACATCCTGACCAAGATGAGCACCAAGCGTAAGCGTCAACTGCGTGGCACCACCATGCTCGCTGCGTCTGATGTTCGTCGTGTAGAACGCTCCCTGCGTCTGCGTTGATTTCCGGTAGAGGATTAATAAATGGCTCGTGTTAAGCGTGGCGTCATTGCTCGTCGCCGTCACAAGAAAATTCTGAAACTCGCCAAAGGCTACTACGGTGCACGCTCGCGCGTGTTCCGCGTTGCCAAGCAGGCGGTAATCAAGGCCGGCCAATACGCCTACCGTGACCGCCGTCAGCGCAAGCGCCAGTTCCGCGCACTGTGGATCGCCCGTATCAACGCGGGTGCTCGCATGAACGGTCTGTCTTACAGTCGTCTGATCGCTGGCCTGAAAAAGGCTGCGATCGAGATCGACCGTAAGGTTCTGGCCGATCTGGCAGTGAACGAAAAAGCGGCGTTTACCGCGATTGTCGAAAAAGCTAAGGCAAGCTTGGCTTAAGCCCTAAGACAATCACCGGACTCTGGTCCGGAAGTAACGTCACCGATAGGGGAAGAGCCTGACCGCTCTTCCCCTATTTTGTATCTGGAGTTGGTACATGGAAAACCTGGACGCGCTGGTCTCCCAAGCCCTGGAGGCTGTGCGACACACCGAAGACGTCAACGCCCTGGAGCAGATCCGGGTTCATTATCTTGGCAAGAAAGGCGAGCTGACCCAGGTGATGAAGACCCTGGGCGACCTGCCGGCCGAAGAGCGCCCGAAGGTTGGCGCACTGATCAACGTTGCCAAGGAAAAGGTGCAGGACGCTCTGAATGCGCGTAAGACCGAGCTGGAGGGCGCGGCCCTGGCGGCGCGGCTGGCGGCCGAGCGTATCGATGTGACCCTGCCTGGTCGTGGCCAGTCCTCCGGCGGTCTGCATCCGGTGACCCGTACCAAGGAACGCATCGAGCAATGCTTCACCCGCATCGGCTATGAAGTCGCCGAAGGTCCGGAAGTAGAAGACGACTATCACAACTTCGAAGCGCTCAACATCCCCGGCCACCATCCGGCCCGGGCGATGCACGATACCTTCTACTTTAACGCCAACATGCTGCTGCGTACCCATACCTCGCCGGTACAGGTGCGCACCATGGAAAGCCAGCGCCCGCCGATCCGCATCGTTTGCCCCGGCCGTGTGTACCGCTGCGACTCCGACCTGACTCACTCGCCGATGTTCCACCAGGTGGAAGGTCTGCTGATCGACGAAGACGTCAGCTTCGCCGATCTCAAGGGCACCATCGAAGAATTCCTCCGTGCGTTCTTCGAGAAAGAATTCTCCGTACGTTTCCGCCCGTCCTTCTTCCCCTTCACCGAGCCTTCGGCGGAAGTCGACATCCAGTGCGTGATCTGCAGCGGCAAGGGCTGCCGCGTCTGCAAGCAGACCGGCTGGCTGGAAGTCATGGGCTGCGGCATGGTGCATCCCAACGTGCTGCGCATGTCCGGCATTGACCCGGAAAAATACCAGGGCTTTGCCTTCGGCATGGGCGTCGAGCGCCTGGCCATGCTGCGCTACGGCGTGAACGACTTGCGCCTGTTCTTCGACAACGATCTGCGGTTCCTCGGGCAATTCCGCTAGGCCGCACGACGTCAACGAATTATTAGGAGAGCAGGATGAAATTCAGTGAACAATGGCTGCGGAGCTGGGTAAATCCGCAGGCTTCCCGTGATGAGCTGGTGGCTCGTCTGTCCATGGCCGGCCTTGAGGTCGATGCTGTGATTCCCGCCGCCGGCGTCTTCAGCGGCATCGTGGTGGGCGAAGTGCTCGCCACCGAGCAGCATCCGGATGCCGACAAGCTGCGCGTCTGCCAGGTGAGCAACGGCAACGAAACCTTCCAGGTGGTCTGCGGCGCGCCCAACGTGCGTCCCGGCCTGAAAATCCCCTTCGCCATGATCGGCGCCCAGCTGCCGGGCGACTTCCAGATCAAGAAGGCCAAGCTGCGCGGCGTAGAGTCCAACGGCATGCTCTGCTCTGCAAAAGAGCTGGAGATCAGCGACGACAACTCCGGGCTGATGGAGCTGGCGGCCGATGCACCGGTTGGCCAGGATATTCGCGCCTACCTGCAGTTGGACGATGTCTCCATCGAGCTCGGCCTGACGCCGAACCGTGGCGATTGCCTGTCGCTCAGCGGCCTGGCTCGTGAAGTCAGCGCGCTGTACGCCACGCCGGTCGCTCCGGTGCAGGTCGAGGCAGTCGCACCGGCCCATGACGAAGTTCGTCCGGTCGAACTGCTGGCTCCCCAGGCCTGTCCGCGTTACCTCGGTCGTGTCATCCGCAATGTCGACCTGAGCCGCCCGACTCCTCTGTGGATGGTCGAGCGTCTGCGTCGCTCCGATATCCGCAGCATCGACGCGGCGGTCGACGTCACCAACTACGTGATGCTCGAACTGGGCCAGCCGATGCATGCCTTCGATCTCCAGGAGATCAAGGGCGGTATCCGCGTGCGCTTGGCGGAGGAGGGCGAGAAGCTGGTCCTGCTGGATGGCCAGGAAGTCACCCTGCGCGCCGATACCCTGGTGATTGCCGACCACGAACGTGCTCTGGCCATCGCCGGTGTGATGGGCGGCGAGCACAGTGGCGTGAGCGCCAAGACTCGTGATCTGTTCCTCGAGAGTGCTTTCTTCGACACCATCGCAGTGGCAGGCAAGGCTCGCTCCTATGGTCTGCACACCGACTCTTCGCATCGCTTCGAGCGTGGCGTGGACTGGCAGCTGGCGCGTCGTGCCATGGAGCGTGCTACCTCGCTGCTCCTGGAGATCGTCGGCGGCGAAGCCGGCCCGGTAATCGAGCAGGTAAGCGCTGCCGATCTGCCGAAAGTGGCGTCCGTTACGCTGCGTGCTGATCGCGTCAAGCAAATGCTCAGCATGGACATGGACGCTGCGGAGATCGAGCGTCTGCTCACCGCGCTGGAGTTCGACGTCAAGGCTGATGGCGAAGGACGCTGGCAGGTCGGCGTGCCCAGCCATCGCTTCGACGTTTCCCTGGAAGTCGACCTGATCGAGGAACTGGCTCGCCTGTATGGCTACAATCGTCTACCGGTGCGTTACCCGCAGGCGCGCCTGGCGCCGAACACCAAGTCCGAGTCGCAGGCGGAGTTGCCGGGGCTGCGTCGTCTGCTGGTGGCCCGCGGTTACCAGGAGGCGATCACCTACAGCTTCATCGATCCCAAACTGTTCGAGCTGTTCCATCCGGGCGTGAAGCCGCTGCTGCTGGCCAATCCGATCTCCGCGGACATGGCGGCCATGCGTGCGTCTCTGTGGCCGGGCCTGATCAAGTCGCTGCAGCACAACCTGAACCGCCAGCAGTCGCGCGTGCGCCTGTTCGAGAGCGGCCTGCGTTTTGTCGGTCAACTCGAAGGCCTCAAGCAGGAGGCCATGCTCGCTGGCGTTCTCTGCGGCAGCCGCCAGCCGGAAGGCTGGGCCAACGGTCGCGACGGCATCGACTTCTTCGACGCCAAGGCCGATGTGGAGGCGCTGCTGGGCAATGCCGGCGCGCCGGAAACCTTCAGCTTCATGCCGGGCGAGCATCCGGCCCTGCACCCGGGGCAGACCGCTCGGATCGAGCGTGATGGCGTGCTGGTTGGCTACCTTGGCGCGTTGCACCCGGAGCTGGCCAAGGTGCTGGACCTGGATCATCCGGTCTATCTCTTCGAGCTGGTGCTGGCGGAAGTGGCGCGTGGTCGCCTGCCGAAGTTCAGTGAACTGTCGCGTTTCCCCGAAGTGCGCCGTGACCTCGCCTTGCTGGTAGATCGCGATACGCCGGCCGAGTTCGTCCTTGCGGCGATCCGTGAATCGGCGGGGGAATGGCTCACCGACCTCAGGCTGTTTGATGTCTATCACGGAAAAGGCATTGATCCGCTTAGAAAAAGCTTGGCCGTCGGCTTGACCTGGCAGCATCCATCACGCACTCTTAACGATGACGAGGTGAATGCCACAACGCAAAATATCGTCGCCTCGCTGGAGCAAAGGTTCAACGCCACGTTAAGGAAGTAGCGTATGGGGGCTCTGACGAAAGCTGAAATTGCCGAACGTCTGTATGAAGAGCTGGGCCTGAACAAGCGGGAAGCCAAGGAGCTGGTGGAGCTCTTCTTCGAAGAGATCCGCCAGGCGCTGGAGCACAACGAGCAGGTGAAGTTGTCCGGTTTTGGCAACTTCGACCTGCGCGATAAACGCCAGCGCCCGGGACGCAACCCGAAAACGGGAGAGGAAATCCCGATCACGGCTCGCCGCGTCGTCACCTTTCGTCCAGGCCAGAAACTGAAAGCCAGGGTTGAGGCTTATGCTGGAACCAAGTCATAACGACGAACTTCCGCCAATTCCGGGCAAGCGCTACTTCACCATCGGTGAAGTAAGCGATCTTTGCGCGGTGAAGCCGCATGTTCTGCGCTACTGGGAGCAGGAGTTCCCGCAACTCAATCCAGTCAAGCGCCGCGGAAACCGCCGCTATTATCAGCGCCAGGACGTGCTGATGATCCGCCAGATCCGCGCGCTGCTTTACGACCAGGGCTTCACCATCGGCGGCGCCCGCCAACGCCTTTCGGGCGACGAAGCTCGCGAGGACGTCACTCAGTACAAACAACTGATCCGGCAGATGATCACCGAGTTGGAAGATGTACTGCAGGTGCTGCGCAAGTAGCTGAAAAAAATGAAAAAAGCGCTTTCCGGGCAGAAATGCTTGCGGTATAGTGCGAACCGCTCCCAGGGGACTGGTAGCATCGTCGGGGCGTAGCGCAGCCTGGTAGCGCACTTGCATGGGGTGCAAGGGGTCGAGTGTTCGAATCACTCCGTCCCGACCAATATATCAATGACTTAGCCACCTTCGGGTGGCTTTGTCGTTTCTGGCTCAGTGACTTTTCAAGTGGCTGAGCTAATTTTCGACTATCCCTGCCTCCTCTTCAGGATCGTCAGCGACGGTGCGCGACTATCAGTTGTCGATACCTTATTGGCCGCATTGATCAGTTGATCCAGCTTCGCCACGGAGTAATGGCTGGTGGTGCTGCCGTTCTTGTGGCCCATATGCTTCAGGTCGTGAATCCGTAGAGACCGACAGCCAGGGTGCGCCGGCGTGCGATGGGCCCTTTCCCATTTGTCCGCCACACGCACCCTGGCCTTCCTCTAGGCACTGTCGTTCATCCGGTGAACTGCCGTCGGTCCATTCGCATCCGGCTTCCCATAAGGGAGGACCAAAGTTTGATGAAGGCTGCGCTGTCCTTCGATGGTTCGCTTGACCACGCCGTTCAAAACGATAAGGCGATCCTCGCTATTCTTCATGCCCGACTTCTCGTGACGCTCACCAAACTCATCTGAAATGAGGAGCACATTGGTTCCAGGTTCCAGGTTCCAGGTTCCAGGTTCTGGGATCTTGATCTCCCATTCCCATTCCTAGCGCAGTTTGCAGACCTCCTGCTCGCGGCACCCGGTGTTCACCTTGTATGGCGCCATGCGCAATAGATGGTGAGGAAGCTCGGCAGATGATCGATTGTTCTTCTCATGACATTGGATAGGGCGGGCGTCGTGTCTTCTTCCCGTCCAGCTTGGAGGTCATAGGCACGTGCTAATTCATGGTCGTTTCTCTTCGTTCCGTCATTTCAGGGCGCATAGGTTGGATGCCAAGCAATTGGGTCGATTGTCGCGCCAGTTCGAGAAGCTGGAACGCGGCCAGAACACTGAGATCGAGACGCTAACTTTGTTCACCAGCGATAGCACGCCAGTGCCCAACGCCTACGCCAACCACGTGTATCAAGACAGTTCGATGGTGGTTTCACGAGAGACTCGTCGATTGCCAGCGCGAGGTTTATTTGCGAGGACTTTGCAGCAGCTCTTCTGTCCATGGTATATGTATTTGACATATACATTTTTATACGTATGATATGCGTATAAAAATGAGGACTGGCACATGTCACTTAAGCTCAAGCAATTCAGAATAAAAGCCGGCTTGACGCAAGCCAAGCTGGCCAAGGCTGTAGGAGTCTCGCAGCCGAATTACCAGAGGTGGGAGAGTGGAACGGCACCAATCCCGGAGGACAAGTTAAAAAAACTAGCTGAGGTACTGCAGGCTGGTGCCGATACCTTGCTTGGTCGGCATGCACCAATTCATGCAGGGTTTTACGATGAATCGATCGGAGAAGATCTCAATTATTATGGCGAGGTTTCTATCCACTTTCATGGAGGAGGAAAACCACTTTTACTTTCAATAACAGATGGTGAGTTTTCTCGCCTGTATAGAAATTTACAGAGAAACTTGAGATTTGTAATAGTCGAGAGCTTGGCGAATCAGAAAGCTATTATCCGGACACAGGCGATTGCTGACTTATATTTTTCAAGTGAGGCCTACGATGATTTTGGGCTCGAACATGAAGATTATGAGGATCACATTCTGTTTCAGATGCCCGACCCGCGTGACTGGGAAATCGTGGAAGCGCTGTCTGAAGATGACGAGTACGCTCTTAGCGAATTCTCTACTGAAGATGTCCAGCGTGTTTCGGAAGTCGTTATGATTACGGATGAACAGTATGAAGTGCTTGTGGCCGATGGGCGGATAAGGCCGGAGGATCTGGAAAGGGAAAGAAATAAGAACCAAGAAGAGACGGACAGAATATTCGGCCTTGCAACCAAATTGAAGTATCAACTTTCAAATGGGCGGCAGCGCAGCGTAGAGAGCCTGGGCGCAGAGGAGATGTTCGAGGCCTTTTATAAATTGGTGGATTTTGACGGGGACACAGATGATGACTTGATAGCTATGTCGATTGAAGGAACACATCGTATCGCTTTCATCAATAAAGCAGCCTTGGATTATGTCATTCTGCCGGCGCATCGCTTCGATCAAGGAAGAATAGAGGTGGAGGGAAAGATGCTTGATGAAAACTGAAGCCTGCTGCAGTTAATCGCCGCTCAGACAAAGATAGAGAGCTCGCCGTGATCTCAACCCGTCAGTTGCTGTTGATTCGACTCGCAGGCAGCTTGATGCCGGTGTGAATGCTCAGTAACCGCTCTTGCAATGAATATTATCCACCTTGCAGGCGGTGCCTAATCGAGGACAGGTGAGTAGACCACGGCCTATTCAGTCTCCTTGCTCAGATCGTTGAGCAGAGTGCTGATAACAGCTTCCTCCGGAATTGCGAGCCCTTGGGTGTCCATCGTTAAGCGCAGCTCTTTGTCCCAAAGAGCCTCGACTCCGAAGATATCCAAATCGCGCGGCCGCTTTGGCGTTACCATCACCGCCTCTAGGTAGTCTTTGTATCCGAATCGCCAAGAGGCCGCCTGCCAAGTACGCATGACGTGGTTGCCGATTCCGATCCCAGGCCAGTCATAGTCACCGTGGTAGTAAAGGTTTGCCCCAGCTGCAACTAACTGGTCGAGTAGGATTCGCTGTGCGGCGGCGGGCATGCCATCGGTGCAGACTAATGGAGCACTGTTGGCACCCAGATGGTCGGCGACAATGGCCACGATGTTCGGATTCTCACACACGTAGACATTTCGCCCGTCTACTTGCCAGGAATATGGTTTGCGAACTAGTTGCCGCAGCGAGAGGTAGGCGGGCTCACCCGGCACCCAGGTGCAAGGGGCATCCGGTGTTGCAGGTAGGTTGAGGAAGAGTGCAGGGCGAGCCAGCTCGTTGACGAGAACTCCCGCTCTTGACCAGACTTCGCGCAGTCGCTCTTCGGCGCCGCCACTGGTCTCGACTGCTGCTTCATTCTCTAAGGACGTACCAGTGCGCTCATGCAGGCGCCACGCCGACAGTACCAGGGTCGCTACAGGGCGGCCGGCATCTAGCGCATGGGCATCGCCTAGCGTTTCCGCAGCAAGTTGAGAGCGAGGTAGTCCTTCCACGGGCAGGCGGCGGAGCACAGTATCAGTCGCTGCCAGTAGCTGATTAGCGCCCGCGGGGTCGCGCCCAAGACGCTTGAGCAGGGGCATGGAGGTGGCTGTGTTTTGCAGCCAGGCGCGGAGGAGAGGGCTGCCTTCGTCCGACGCCGAGGTTGTCAGGGCCGACCATTGTGCCGATAGCGTTTTACGCAGGCTGGCTTTCGCAACGATGGGGCCGTCCAGCCTCTCCAGAGCATCCTGTAGCGAGTTAGCTAGCCCTGCGGCGCGCAGTCGTGCATCGAGATCGGCAATGTCCAGCGTCATCGAGCGCGCTATGCGCGAGGGGCGGCCGGTCAGTTGGCAAAGAGCCGAGTACTCTACCGGGGCAAGGTTGCTCAAGTGAACCGAGGATAGCGTCCGCTCGCCATCGGCGAGCTCAAAACGGCGGCGCAGGCGCTGGCGGAGGGCGTCCAGTGCTGGCTCGCCGAGCAGGCGCTGTAGACGTAAGTCGGGGCTGGTCTTCATGCCCAGGGGAACCTGCGATCAGGATCTTCTTCGAGTCGCTTGGCGCGGCCGTCCCAGGTCCAGCGCGAGACGAAAACCGCATCGATACCTTCGCGGCGCTGTAACTGGCAAATCGACACGCCAGGTAACTCCGCGTAGCAGGCCCACTCCCGTTCGCTGGTGATGACGAAATCTAGGTCGAATTCCCGCACCAGTCCCATGCAGTGTGCCCGGGCGGTATCGTCGATACCGGCGAAGGCTTCGTCGAGCAGCATCAAGCGTGGCGCCAATGGACTGCCGCCGTGGCCATAGAAACTGGCGATGGCGGCGAATAAGGGTACGGTCAGGCCTAGCGCGCGTTCGCCGCTGGAGGCCGGTCCGGACAGCTTGCGCCATTGACCATCCTGCTGGCGCTGTATGCGGAAACGATGCCAATAGCGGTAATCCAGCGCGTGTGCGAGTTGCTCGAGTAGGCTTCTGCCGGCGCTGTCGGCATCGGCTAGGGCACGTTCGGCGGCGATCTGCTGTTGCAGTATGGTACCTACCGCGCGCCGGTCTTCGGTCGACCAGAGGTCGGCGCTGGTATTGAGCAGGCTCTTGCGGGCGGCCTCCAGGCCTGCCGGTGCGCCTTCCTCGACGGATAGCGGCTCCCATAGCAGGCGGTAGCGTACGCCTGTGGTGGTTGGGCGCTTGTGCAATTCGTCGTTTATCGCCTTGACGCGGTCGTCGGCAGCTCGCATCAGTCGCTGGAGCTCGGCGGCGATTTCTGCCTGGAGGTGATTTTCCAACACTTCACGCTCACGCGCCGACAACAGTTCGCTGCGCTGGGCAATATCCTCGGCCAACAGTAGCGCGAGCGTATCAGGACGCTCAGCACGATTCTGGAACTGGATAGTGACGGTGATGCCCCAGTCGTTGGGTTCCGATATGGCCTGGTGGTTCAAGGCGCTCAGACCGCGCTGCAGCTCGCTCAGGTCTTCGGCGATCTGTTTTTGTACACGAGTCCAGGTGGCCTCGTCATCAGCGATGTCAACCAGCGCCTGTTCAATACGGCGGGCCAGGTTCAGCGCCGGGTCGATGCTCCAATGCTCAGGCAATTGCAGGTCCGGCAATGCGGCGGCGAGCAGGCCGCTGGCGCTGAAATGGCGAAGGCGCTCGACGGCCGTAGTGCGCTCGTCGCTACGCTCGTTCAGTACTTGCTCGGTGCGTTCGACGTGCGCTGTGGTCACCGCCAGCCGCTTTTCCGTTTCGCCCAGCTCCGTGCGACGTGTTTCGGCGTCTTGCTCGGCCTGGGCACGTCCGGTGAGCGCGGTGGCCAGTTTGGCCAGCAATTCTTCCACCTGCTGGCCGATGGACTGGCGTAGCGTCTCGAAGCGGACCCGGGCCTGTTCGGCCTGCTCGTCGGCGACCATCAGGGTTTCTTCGGCCTCTTCCAGCACCCTGCGTGCTTCGCCTTCGCGCTGTTGCTGCTGGCACTGATCGGGCCATGCGCGCTGCCACTCGCGTGCCGTCTGAACCAGATGCGCCTGGGCGTTGGCGAAGTGTTCCAAGGCCTCTTCGGTCGCCGGTAGCAGCTCGGGGTCTGCCGGCAGGCGCAGGTCGGTCGCGTCGTGGTGTAACTGCTCGCGTGCCGATTGCCATGCGTCTTTGGCTTCCTGGCTGCGTGTTTCTGCCTGCACCAGCAGCTGCCGGGTCCGATCGACATCACGAGCGGCCTGCAGCGCGGTAGCAATCGCATCGCGCAGAGGGCGTTCGGAGGGTACGCTTTGCCGTTCCCGTTCGGCTTGGCTGCGCTCGGCGGCCAGGGTTTCGTATTGTCGTTCGAGCTTGGCTTGCGCCATGTCGAGTTCGGCGAGGAGGGTGGCGAGTGCTTCCAGCCGTCGTTGTCGCGCGAGTTCCCGTGCGCTGCGGCCGATGTAGCCTGCCTCGGTTTTTTGCCAAGCGCCTGCCAACGGCCCCAGACGATAGCGGCCATCAGGCGACAGCCAGGCTTCGGCATCGCTAGGCTCCTGCGTGCCGTAAGCCACACCCGCCAACAGCGCAGTCAGCGTTGCTCGTGTGATTGGGCAGGCCTCGGGCAATGCGGGGATCAGCGCCGCGTTCAGGTTGGCACCGTTCACTGCCGCGCGCTGGTGCCAGCTGCTATCCAGCAGCGGCGTACCGTCGCTATCGCTTAATACTCCATTTGGCGACAGCCAGGCGTCAAGCAGCCCGCTGGCTTCCAGGGCGGCTTCCAGCCCGGCGCGTTGCGCGGCATCCAGGCTTGGATCGAAATCCACCAGGTGCCAGAGCGGCGCGCCCTGCCGTTGCAGACGCACACCACTGGCCCGGGTGGGCGGCTCGGCGGGCAGCGCATCTTCGCCGGCGGCCAGGCGGGTGCGCTCGTCCTCAATATCGGCGCGCTGCTTGTCCAGGCTAGCAAGGTTACTGTCCAGCTCTGCCTGTTGGGCAGCGTGTCGTTGCAGCGTCGTCTGCCAGGCGTTGTCCAGTGCCACTTGCGCCGGGTTTTCGCCTTCCGGAAGGGCCGCCCACTCGGCTAGTTGCAGCAAGGGCTGCTCAGCATCGAAGCGCAGTTGGACGAGGCTTGTGCAGTGCTCGGACCAGGCTTCGACCAACGCGCTGCCTGCCTGTTCGGCTTGCTGGTCGGCCCCCTCGCGTTGCGCCAGTGCTATATCCATTTCACTGCGAATGGTCCGTACGTTTTCTTGCTTGTCCGCCAGTACCGCCTGGCGCTGGCTGACCTCAATAAGGCGCTGACGCAAATGGGCGATGTCCTGGCGCCGATTTCTCACCAGCTCGCGCAGGGCTTCTTCAGCGGCCCTGTACTCGGGCGGATGTGCTGCCAGCGCTTCGGCTTCAAGGCTGAGCAGCGGATTGATCGCAAGGTCTGCTGTCATGGCGAGTGCTTTGGCCGCGTCCTGCGTGCGAGTACGTGCCTTGTCCAGCTCATCGCGAGCCTGGGTGGCCGCAGCGGTCCGTCGCTGGCTCAGTTCTACTTCGTTATTGAGTTTGCTACGCGCTTCATCGCGATGTCGGCTTGCCGTGTGAGCTGCACGTTGCCGCTCGGCGGCATTGCGTTCTTCAAGGGAAAGACGATTGGCGTCCTGGTTGGTGGGATCGCTCTGCAGCGTATCCACCAGTTCTCGGGCCGCCGAATACTTCAGCTTCGCAGCCTCGTGCTCCGCAAAAGCCTCACCCTGAGCGCTCTGTGCGCTGGCGAGTTCGGCCTGCGCTTGATGGCGGGCCTCGCTGGCGTTGTCGAAGTGGGTTTGAGCCTGGCGTAGTTCGCGTGCCTGGCGCCGCGCCAACATACCGGTATAGATGCGGTAGCGCCGTTCGAACTGGGTGACGGTTTGCTCCAGTAGGCGCGTTTCCTCCAATTGAATGCGGTCTTCTTCCAGTTGGTTGAGCGCCTCGGCCACATCGCCCAGCAGTTCGGGTGGTAACGGAGGCAGCGACTCACTCAGGGCATTGGACAGTCCGGTTTCGTCGGGTTTCTTCGACAGTTGTGGCTGGCGTAGCTGGATCAGCGTATCCATCAGAGCGTCATAGCGCCGTGTCCCTAGCTGGAACAGGCGTTCGTCCACGGCACGGCGATAGAGATGATGGTTTTCGAATAGTTGACCGCGTCCGCCAAGTGCATCGCGCAAGCGTTCGCGAGTAAGGACCTGGCGCTCGGCGGTGGTAAGCCAAAGATCTTCGCCGATACGTGGGTCTAGTGTCGTGCCGTCACCTTCCACGATAAAAAACCAGCTGTCTACTTGAGCCCGGCCATCGACTGCCGACAAACCGACCCCCAGGGTAAGGTAGCGGGGGCGGCCATCGCGCTCGCGTCGGCCAAACTCGATCCAGCTGTAGCCGATACGGCGGGGATAGCTGCCGACCAGGAGGTTCCAGGCCATCTTCTTGCCGCTATCGCCGTCGGGCTCGACGCGTGACGAGCGCAATTGTGCGTCCAGCAGCAACGGTAAGCTCAGCGACAGGACCTTGGATTTCCCGGTGCCGTTATTGCCGCGCAGCAGTAAATGGCCATCGCGGAACCAGAACTCCTCGCTGTCGTAGTGGAACAGTTCGACGAGGCCAAGACGTAAGGGCTGCCAGCGTTCGCGCAGAGGCTTGGGCAGTGCGGGGCGGGGGGAGGTGATGAATAGGTCGCTGGTCATGCGTCGGGCTCGGTTAAAAACAGGGTTTCGGCGCCCTGGGCGTTGCGCACCTCGGTCTGTCCGAGGGAGAAGCGGGCAATGGCGGGCAACGGATGTACGCCATGCATATCACGCAGCATTAGGCCCAGACGACATAGGCGAGCGATGGCGATTTCCGCCAGCTCGCGTTCGGCGCCTGGCGCGCGCGCCGACTTGCGCCAATAGCGGCCATACCGCCCAGCGGCCTCGCGCAGGAACAGGGCAATTTCGCTTTCGGTCGCTCGCAATGGGGCACGTTTATCCCGCAGACGCCGAGCCAGGTGCTCTGCTACCAGCAGTGTTACATGAGCCTCGGTGCCTTCGGCGGGCATGGCTACATCCGTCAGTTGTCCGCTCTCGTCGATCAGAGCCAGGCCTTCGGCGCGTTGCTCTGCGACCAATCCGGTGGCTTCACACAGGCGGTTGGCGAGAACACCGCGCTGATTGACAAAATAGCTGCGTGCCTCTTCGTCCAGGGTGTCGGTATACAGCACCGGATCATCGAGCAGGCGTCGCGCCAAGTGGTGGCGTATGGCATCTCGCCTGCCTTGCTCGCTGTCCACCGTAAAGCCGGCCACCAACGCATGCAGCCGCGCCTCGGTATTTCCCGGCGTCTCCTCTGTGCTCCAGGTCGAGGGCCCGCGCACCGCCGCTAGCAGGCCGGCCAGCAAGCGCCGGTGAATGTCGTAGAGGGCGTCGGACTGTGGCCCGCTGCCGTCCTGCACGAAGCTCTCTTCCTCGCCAGCGACACGTTCGAGAATGCCATGATCCAAGAGGGTACGGCACACCATGACCAACTCGCGTCTTTCGGCAGCACCGTGCAAGGTGAAGGCGAAACCCAATGTCTCCAATGCCGGGTCGGCGGCTTGTTGTACGATCCGTTCGCCGATTTGTCGCAGGGTAATCTGCGGATCGGCTCGCTCCAGCACTGCAGCAGCTAGGCACAGCAGTACATAGCGACGCCGGTCATAGTCCGGCAGGCCGCGGGTCGAGGTGGACAGGTCGGCCGGGCGCTTGAACAGGCGGGCACCCTCGCGGTCCACATGCAGCGGCCAGCCGGTCTCGCGGGCGAACCACTCGCGCAGGCGCTCGGCTTGGCGACGTACGGCGGGGAAATCCGTGTGCCCTGGCGGCATGAGCGGACACATCAGCAGGCTGCGCAGAGCCCGGCGGAATTCGTCTTGCTGCTGCGCCTTCTGTGTTTCTCCGACATGTCGGGTGCTACGGCGGGACGAGGGTATGCTCATGATCTGTCCTCGGTGAGCCGGATCGTCAGCAGATGATCCCGGCCGGAGAACACCCCGGCTGCCGTGCAGATTTGGGCGCGGCTGTCTTCAGCCAGAGGTTCCAGGCGAATGTGCAGCAGACCATCGCCCGTCTGACGCTCGACAGGACTGTTCGGGTCGTGTTGTTCGGCCAGTGCCTCACCAAGCAATCCTAGAAAGAGGCCGAAGGCATGCACATCGAGCTCGCCCAGTTCCGATAAGCGTGTCGGGCGGCCGGTCGCCAATCGCCGGCGCGCGGCCTCGACCTGGCGCGATTCCTCCGCCAATTGCTGAGCCATCAGCGCCCGATCCCGGCTACGATCGCGCACTTTCGCCAGTGCGCCGCGCGGCGCGGCCTCACCGTACTCGCGCAAGCGCGGATTGATGATCAGCGGAGGTGCATCCAGCCAAGAGGTGCTCGCTGGCACGTCGTCTGCCTCAGCAACCTCTAGTGAGAAGTGGCGTGCTGGGTGCAGCGCGAACGCTGTTTGCGCGAGACGGTGGGCATCGTTGTCGCTGTCGCATGCAGCGAACCACTGTGCCAGCACTCGGAAATCGGCCGACCGGTCGCTGCGCCCGCTGCGTCGCTCATTGATTGCCGCGATGGCGCTAAGCAGTTGCGGGATCGCCGAGCGCGCTCGGGCACGCAGTAGTTCTGCTTGAGGTGGTTCGTTGCCGGTGGCCAGAAACCAGCCGCGCAATCCTTTCCAGCGCTCGCGCCAGATATCCTGGCGACGCTGTGTTTCCTCTGCCTGCTCGCCAGTGCCGTCGGGGGCGGCATCACGCGCTTCACGTGCAGCGACTTGGCGTAAAACATAGTCGATGGAGGCGGACAATTCATGCAGCGTGCGGGCGATGGCATCGGAGCGGCGGATCAGATCACCCATGAAGCGCTCGAGATAGTCGATCAGCCGTCGCTTGTAAGCGACCAATGCAGTGGCGTCGGCCTGCTGCAGCTCTAGACTACGTGCCACTCCAGCCATGAATGCCTGAGCGTTTTCAGTAAGCCCCTCAAAAACCCGCACCAGGTCGCGTAGAACCTCATGTGCCTTGGCGGTATCGAGGCCGTTGACGGATTGCGCCTCAGCCATCAATTGCTGCAAGGCTCGCAAGCGGCCGTCGATGTCCTCCAGCGCGACTGTCTGCAGTTCTGCACGATGACGTAGGCTCTGCCCGAATGCTATCAGGCCGGCCTCTACCGCCTCGCCGCCGCGCGAGAGTCGATAGAGAAAACGTGCTCGATAATAATCGTTGAGCGTGGATACGCGCGTCATGTCCGGCTGTGATTCGAGATTGCCCCAGGCGGCCAATTGAGCCAGTGCGGCAGCAACCTCTTCCTGAGCCGGTGGCGTCCGGTGACCCCAGTTCGCCTCGGACAATATCTCGTCGGGCCGTAATTGCAGACGGTACTGACGCTTGGCGGCGGCGAATACCTCCATGATGGCGCGATAGAGGGCCGCCTTTTCCGCAGTGGCGTGGCGAAACAAGTCCGCTGAAGCTTCCGGCCAGGATGAATCGCGAATCACCAAATTTTGCCTCAGTGACCTTCCGTGATCGACGAGGCTATTCTTCAGTCCTCTTCGCTATTTGCCAAGCTTTCGTTAAAAGCCCCTTGAACCATTGCTAATGGGGGCGACACGTTTTGTTCTCGCGTCGCTGGTGGTGACATAAGGGCACAACGTGTTCTTGAAATGGCTTTTTGCGACGTATTGGTTTACGGCCCCGTGGATGGTGAGGAACGTCGCGGGACACCTGGTTGGCAACACATGGGCATGGCTTAGAGGAAGTCAGCTTAACCGATTCAACTTCGAGCACTACGATCTCTCCACCGCCGGGTATGCCTATCTGCGCGGCGGGCTCAACAATCAGCATCTGGGGGAGGAGCGCTTACACCTATCGTCGTGACTGAAGACTCTTCTCCGGCGTCATGATCACGCAGCACACCGACACCCCGGTCGTCTTGCCGTTGCCGCTGGCTTCGACCTGGGTGACGATCAACTGTTAGGGGCATTCTGCTCCAGTGACTCAAGCGCTCCTGGCCGGCGTATACATCGAACGCTTCGGCTCAGCAAACGCCCGGCGCAGCATGGGTTCGAAGAACTCCAGCGGTTTGGTCGGATACTCCGGGTCGAATGCGGGCGCGTCGTATTTGGCGCAGAACTCCACGGTGCGCTCGAAGTTCGGATCGCCGCGGAATTGCTCGTGCAGGTCGTGGTCCTTGCCGATCAGGTGGAAGAAGTAATAGCTCTGGAAGATGCCGTGGTTCAGCACCATCCACAGGTTCTCTTCGCTGACGAAGGGTTTGAGGATGGCGGCGGCGATGTCCGGGTGGTTGTAGGAGCCCAGCGTGTCGCCGATATCGTGCAGCAGCGCGCAGACTACGTATTCCTCGTCCTTGCCATCTTCCCAGGCGCGGGTGGCGGTCTGCAGGAGTGGGTCAGGCGGTCACGGCGAAGCCGCCGCAATCGCCTTCCAGCAGTTTCAGGTGGGCGAGGATACGGTCCGGCAGGTAGGGGCCGTAGTTGGCGCGGAATTCGCGGCTGATGATGGCCCAGTCCTCGGCGGTGCCGTCTTCCATGTGGGTGAAGCGGGCGCGTTCGTGTTGCATCAGGTGTCTCTCTTGTTGTTATCGAAAGGCCCCTCTCCGGCCGGAGAGAGGCGTCGGGCTCACTGGTCGTAGCCGGGCATTTCGCGGTCGAGCTTCGCAGCAATGCCGGCCAGGCCAGCGGCGCGTAGTACCGAACCTCCGCCATCCGGCGATTAGCCAGGTCCGTGTGATCGAGGCCTTCGACTTCCCCCCCCCTTTGTTAGCGGCAGAAACATCGCCGCGATGAATAGGTACACGCGGCCTATGACTGCATTTTTCTTACATGACCTTACAACTTTTCTTAACAGGGATTTTTCTGAGTACGTGGGATGAGTTTGTGATTCAGCCTATCCAAAATGTCGATGGATAGAGACAGATCGAGCTTTCCTACTTGGGTGTGGTGAGGACAGTTGGCGAATTTTGTGTGGGCCGAATGACGATATTTTTTATTTAACGTAGGAAATGGACGTTTACCCTGTAGGACCGTTCCTGTGAAGGTGATATCGGGTGCAGGTGATATCGACAGGCTTCATGAGGTGGTTATCTTGCAAGGCCACAATTAAAACAACCATCGCTTCTGTCAGGAGGATTCCGTGAGGAAAGTTCTCGTAGTTGATGATCAGCCCCTCGTATGCCTAGCTATTCGTGAATTGGTAGAGGGCATGGGGCACGAAGTGGTGGGAGAGGCATCCAATGGCCGGGATGCGCTGGCCATGGCGGAGAGCCTGAAGCCGGATCTCGTCATACTGGAGCCGGCGATATCGAGCCTGGAAGGCCTGGATGTGCTGCACAGGCTGGCATCCCTGAAACGACCACTGGATGTGCTTGTGTTCACCGGAGAGAGCGGGGGAGGGTTGGCATTGCGCTGTATCCAGGCCGGGGCAGCTGGATTCGTCTGCAAACAATGCGGACTGGATCAGTTGAAGAGTGCCATTTTCGCAGCTATCTCGGGCTATAGCGTGTTTCCCAATCTGGTGGGGAGGCTGGTTGTAAATAGCGGGAAATCCATAAATGAGTATGTTCTGCCGATTACCAGTCGTGAGGCGGCCATTCTGAGGCTTCTGGCGGGTGGGGCATCGTATAGACATATTTCAGATGCGCTGGGTATCAGTATCAAGACAGTGAGCGCCCACAAGAGAAACATGGAGAGGAAACTGGATGTGCAATCCATGGCCGAATTGCTTGAGATGGCCAGGTCCTATTCTCTTGTTTAAGGTTTCCAGGGCGTCGGCAGTCGGTCAGGTTGGGTTTTCAATGGATGGCAGTAATTCTCGTGTCGATTGATTGGTGCCCGTTTGACCGCAAGTTTCTCGCTCGCGTGGACGGCGCGGAGTTCATCTTTGGCAGCGGGGCTGTTTGAAACATGATCTATCGGGCTCTTGTTTACAGGTGCCTGAAGGCGCATTTGAGGTAAGAGCGTGAAGAAACTGGAACCCAAAAGAATTGATCCAGAGATTTCATGGAAGATCGTGAAGAGAGGATTGCGTGAGCGGCGGATAACGTTGATGGCGCTTGCGCAGGAGTTGGGTTTGGCTGCCAGTACCGTTTGCAGCGTCAAATATACGAACTATCCCTCTATCGAGGCTGCCATTGCGCGCCGAATCAGTACTGTTCCCGAGAATATATGGCCTGATCGATATCCTGACAGGGCAGGCAAGATCATTTCCAACTCGGACCAAGAGTCGGATACGTGAAACTTTCGTGAGCGCTGAACTGGATGAGATAGATGATTGCCAGTTCGTGGATGCGCAGGGCGCGGCCCGGAGAGCGAGCGGAGCGAGTAATGCTCAAGACTTCGCTTCCTCACCGATTCCTGTCGGGGACGCCAGCTCCAGCCTGACCCTCGCCCTGCGACTTCTCGTGCAGAGCCTGGCGGCGAATGTTCTTGAGGAGGCGCCGCCAGGCAGGTCGTTGCCGTTGCGGCAGGCTGATTTCAGGGGATGCGGATCTGGCGCTGTTGATTGATACCGTCATCGTCGATCCAGCTGAAAACCACCTGCGTACCCTTGCCTGGCAGTGCTTCCGTGAGCGGGACATCCAGTTGGGAGAAGGGGGCGAGCATGTCTCCGGCAGCCGATTGGCTGGTTGCACCGTTGCGCAACTCCAGGCCGACCAGGGTGACATGGTAGGGCGTGGGATTGTTTATCCGTAGCAGCGGCTTGCCGGCCTTCTGTTGCAGAGAGAAGCCCAGCCTGGAGATGGCCTCCTCGGACGACGGCTCGAGGTGCTTCGGCCGGTAGAAGACTTTCATCTGGGTGCGCATGGTCACGGTCAGTCTGGAGCTTTCCGGTGGCAGCGGTCCCTTCGGCTTGGGTGGAATCTCGTAGATGTTCAGCCAGAACAGGGATTCGCGGTCAGCGGGCAGATCCCCGCCGGTGAACAGCAGGCGCAGGCTGCGCCGCTCGCCGGGCTCCATGCGGAACATCGCCGGCAACGGCATGAGGGGAGCGACGGCCTTGTCCGGTGTGGAGTCCAGGCTGCCGTCGTCGATCCAGGTCTGTGTCACCACGGGATATTCGTTGACGTTGGCCAGCAGCAGCGAGACTTCCCGTACACCTTCGGGAACGATCACCCGGGTGCGCTCCGCCGTGACGCCGGCCCAGGCGCCTTGCCCGGCCAGCACCAGCAGCAGGCCGAGCAGGACGAGGGCTCTACTGGACACGGATGACTACCTGCGCCGTCGCCTCCACCTTGCCAGGCGTGACTTCTGGCTGGGTGCCCGACTGCAGTTTTTCCAGCGTGGCCGAGAAAGTCTCGGTGTAGTGGTCGATCCCCGACATCGTGGCGGTTTTCTGCTGGGCGCCGGCAAGCACGCCGTACCAGCCCTTCTGGTTGGCGGTGGCCGCGCCGGTGGACGAGTTCTCGTCGGGGAGCAGGTTGATCGGGCTGCCATTGCGCAGGATGCGGATGCCCACGCCATTCGCCATGCCCGGCTGGCCGTAGCGATCCGAGAGCAGGTAGGTCAGGCCGCCACTGACATTCTGCAGCCCCAGACCTGGGGCGGCCGCAAGTGCTCCCGCAGAAGCCTTGATACCCATTGCCGTATTGTTCTGCGCAGTACCCGAGGTGGCTGCTGTCTGGCACCTGAACTGGATCTGGAACGGTTCTGTGCGGGAGCCACCGGAGTTCAGTTCGTTGACGGTCACGGTGGGGAACAGCACGGTGGGCGTGACCGTGGTGACCGCGCAGGTCGGATAGCGCTTGAGGGTGACCTGGTTGTAGAGCGAGATGTTGCCCGGCCACGCCCCATACCATCCGTCGTAGTAATTGAGGTGGTTAAGCCCCCGCATGTCGCTGTAGAAACCCGGGCCAGCCAGGGATATGTATCCAGCGGGCTGGTTGTAGCCCTGTATCTGGCTCATGGTTCCCGCGCTGTAGACGAACCCCGGGCCACCGACCTCGGTGGGGGCACTGTACAGCTCCAGGCGTATGGTGCTGAGGTTCTTCGCCTTGACCAGCTTGTATTGCTGGCCGTCCGGCCGCCCGGGCTGTTCGATATCCAGTCCCGTGAGCACACGGCCCTTCCAGATATAACTGAGCACGTCTCCAGTGGTGACGTTGGTCAGTTTGAGCAGCACGTTGGGCCAGGGCGTACGCATCGCCCCTGTCAAGCCGAGGCTGTTGCCGAGGGTGTCGCCGGTATAAGAGCTACCGCCATAACCACCCCAGTAGTTGTCGCCATTGGTCGCATATTGCTCGATGACCTGATCGTTCTGCGCGCAGCGCAGCAGGACCTGTTCAGGGTCGTATCCGCCCGGTTGTCCATAGGTGGTCAATGGAACTACCGAACTGGCCAACAGCGCGGGATAAGGCTGCAGCGCCGGGTCCAGCAGGTTGATCACATTGGGCAAGCCGACCGGGCCACGGTTTGCATCGTAGGCGCCTTCCCATGTGGCGGCCTTCCCATCCACCGGGCGAATCTGGGAGCTGCTCGGGCTATTGGAAGTGCTCTGCACCTTGTAGCAGTTCGCCCATACCGGGGATGCTCCCAGGCATGCAACGTAAATCCCCGCTCCGACCGCCAGCAGTTGCGGAGTGGAGCCTCTGAACATCGACATGGAAAATCCTCCCCGCTCTCAGCGAACGGCCGAGCAGGTTGCTTCTAGGCGTATAAGTGCTTTGTCGCCATCCTGGCCCTTCAGGTCGTAGGGCAACTGGCACTGTTCGCCAGCACCATCGCCCCACTGCACGGTCAGGCGCCCCTTGTCGGCTTCGGCGCGTGCATAGACCTGGCCGCCCTGGCCGACCATGCCGATGCTGGCGCCCTGTTCGTCCAGCACGTTGGCGCCCAGCGGCAGCGGCGAGCCATCTGCTTGGCGTCCCCGGATCAGCATGGCGTGGCCGGAGAGGGTCTTGAATGCCACCTTCAGCGTGGCGCCGGCATAGGGCGCGACCTTGCGCTCGGTTTCCAGCAGCTCGGCCTGGGCATCGATGCCCTGCGGGTCGAGGCCGATGGAGTTGTAGTGATAAGGATTGAGCCAGGGCACCACGGCGTAGCCGGAGCCATCGATACGCGAACCCTGGCCGCCGCGCACGTTGGCGCCCTTGGCGCCTTTCGCCTCGACCAGGGCGAAGGTGTCGCCCAGGTACGGGCCGAGGGTGAGTCCGCCGCCATGCACGACCGCCGCACCACGGGCGCTGGCGCTGGCTTGCCAGTAGTCGCGGCCCTGGGAATAGGAGCCGCCCAGGGTCACGGAAGGCATCTGCTTCTGCAGGTTGCCGCTCCAGTCGGTACCGTTGCCTTCGCTGTCGCGGCTGGCGCTGAGCCCATAGCTGAGCGGCTGGGTATCGCCGAGCGAACCGTTCAGGCCAGCCTGGTAGCTGGTGCCCTGGGTGTCGCCGGAGCGCTGTGAAACCGACGAACTCAGATAGGGCGCCCGAGAACTGGAGCCGAGCGGCATCGACAGGCTAAGGGTCAGGGTGTTGTTGTTGGTGCCGCTATCCCTGTCGTGGCGATCGAAGTCAGGCGGCAAGCGTGGATCGTCCGAGCGATCGTCGTAACGGGTAGTCTTCTGCTTGGTGTAGGACAGGGTGTAGCTGAGGTTGCGCCAGGTGTTGGAATAGCCGAACTGCAACTGGTTGTCCCGGCTCTTGCCGTCATAGTAGTCGCTGCTGGAACCGGACAGGTAGAGGTTGCCGTAACCGCCCAGTTGCTGGTTGACCATCAGGGTGAACTGGTTGCGCTGGCGGTAGCTGGCCGAGTCCCAGGTGGTGCCGTCCGATTCGGCCGCACGGGCACCGAGCACGTCGGTGAGATCGCGGAAGCCCTCGGTGGAATAACGGTAACCGGCCAGCGTCAGGGTGGTGTTGGTCGGCTGGAAGGTCCGGCTGTAATCAAGCCCCAGGCGCCAGCCCTGCTCGCGCTTGCCGTCCTCCACCTCGGCGGTGGAATAGGTGGAATTCAGGCCGAAGGCGCCCCAGCGCGTGGCCAGCACACCGCCGCCGAGCACCGCGAGATAATCTTCGGCGACGCGCGCACCGGTATTGAGGGTGATGCTGTTGGTCAGGCCGCGCTCGTAGGTGACGTCGCCGAACAGGTCGTTGCCGTCGCCATAGTAGCGGGCCTGGCCGAGGGAAACGCTGTAGCGCGATTGTCCCGGGCGCATCGAGGTGGGCACCGAGGAGAACGGCACGGTGAAGGTCGAACGGGTGCCGTCGGCCTCGATCACCTCAACATCAAGGTCGCCCAAAGAGTTGGTGGCGTTGAGGTCGTTGATCACGAAGGGGCCCGGCGGCACGCTGGTTTCGTACACCTTCTGGCCGTTCTGGCTGACCACCACGCGCGCGTTGGTGGTCGCCACGCCGCGAATCTCCGGCGCGTAGTTGCGCCACGCGTCCGGCAGCATGCGTTCGTCGCTGGCCAGTTGGACGCCACGGAAGGCCATGCTGCCGATCAGGTTGCCCGAGGTGTAGCTGTCGCCCAGGGTCAGCTCGCTGCGCAGCCCGGGCAGGGCGCGCTGGGCGTAGGTACGAATGGAATCCCATTCGGTATCGCTGCCGTAGCCGGCGTCGGAATAGCGGTAGCTGGACTGGTTGCGCAGGCGCCACAACCCCAGGTTGATCCCCGAGTTCAGGCCCAGGTAGCCATAGTCCGAGGTGCTCGAGTAGCCGCTGCTGCTGTAGTCCGAGCGGTAGAAACTGGCGTCGTAGTTGGCGAAGGCCATGCTGCTGCCGCTGTCCCACTCGCTCTCGGGGACATAGCCACGTGGCTTGATATCCATGGACGCGCGGGGAATCGACAGGTCCAGGCGTAGCCGTGCGATGTCCAGGCGCATGCTGGCCCCTGGCAGGCGTTGCTCCAGGGCGCGGCAGACGGTGCGCTCGCTCGCAGGCTTGCCGGCTTGCTCGTCCTGACCGGCCGTATTCGCCAGTTTTTCGGGAAGCACGCCGATGTTCTTCAGCAGGAAACTGTCGCTGAAACACGGCACTACCGGCCCGTTCGGCGTTTCCTGGCGGAATTCGACGGACGTCCGCGCGATGAAATCGTTGTTGGCGTACAGGTCCAGGTTGTAGACGCCGGGGTCGACCTGGTTCGGCTGGTTGAAGCGGGAAATCCGGCCTCCGCCCAGCGGCGTACCCATCAACAGGCTGTCGTCGAAACTGTAGCCGAGCAGTTCGCCGCCTTCCGCGGCATATCCGGTGCCGCAGATCAGCATGGCGCCCGTTGCCACGGCCAGTGCCAGGCGGGCGACCGCAAAGGGAACCGCCGCTCCGGGCGGAGTCTGGCTGTTCATCACGGCACCATGATCGGTTGGGTGATCTCGATCCGCGCGCCGTGGTCATTGATCAGCGAGCAGCGGATGGTGGCTTGCCCCTTGGGCAGTGCTGCGTTCTTGGCGATATGCCAGAGGCCGATCCGCGACTTCGGCGCGACCATGCCGTTCTTCAGCGGTACTTCGCGCCCGCCGGCCAGCAGCGTGCCGCCGCTGAAGGAGGCGTAATAGCCGCTGGGGTTGTCGACCATGACCTGCCAGCCATCGCCAGTGCGGTCCAGGTTGAAGCGCAGTTGTTCGGGCACCTTCTCGGGAGTGCCGGCGATGCCGCTCGGGCGATAGAACAGCTTCAGGCGATTGCGCAGCATGACCAGCAACTGGTTCTGCGACTTGTGCGCCTCGCTGCGTGGCGGGATCTGCTGGAAATTCAGGTAGAACACCGACTCGCGATCCTGCGGCAGCCCTTCGCCGACATAACGGATACGCACGCTCTGCCCGGACCTGGGTTCCATGCGGAACACGGGAGGAGTGATCAGGAAGGGGGCGTCGGCGTCGTCCGGCGTCGAGTTCGGGCTGTTCACATCTGCCCAGACCTGGACGACATTGGGGAAGGGGTCCTGGTTGGTCAGTTGCATGGTCTTTTCGGCGGCATCGCCAGGGTAGATGACCCGGGTGCCGACAGTGACCACACTGGCATGGGCGGATATCGCCAGACCTCCCAGACTCAGTAGCAAACCCGCCGCGAAGAAATACCTGGCGAAAACTGAAGCATGTATCGGACGCATATCCACACCTTACAGCCACTGCGTGACCACTGGATCAAGGCAAAAATAATCCCGAACCTGGCAAAACTTGCTCGTCAGGTTGATGTTTGCCTTTTAGTGGTTAAGTCGAATATCAAAAAGAAAGTTGGTTTTCCCGGCTCTATTGGAACGGACAGGATCCACTTCCGTATAAAAAATATAAATGTCAGGAGTGGCACTTCCTTGTGCCTGTCGGTGGGTTACCCCATCAACAAAACGTTACTCGTAACGGACCGCGTAAGTTACTGCGCTTTCCACGGCGCCAGGAGTAACGGCAGCAGCTTCCGAAACGTATTGAACTTCGTACCGGTAGCTGGTGGATGTATCGCCAGCGGGCAGGACAATGGTGCCGGCCTCGACTGCGCCTGCGGACAGGTCAACTTGAGCGCCGCCGACAGCGTCAAGCAACTGCAGCGCTACGCCAGTAGCTCCACCAGCAGCGGTGTTGAGCATGTTGCCGGAGGCAGTGGCGTTGTTGGCCAGGAACTCGGTGGTGAAGTTCTGGGGGTTGGCGGCATCCACAGTGCAACCGGTGAGGCTGACGGTGAATGGAGTGGGAGTGGAGGTATCGTTTACTGCGGCAAAGTCACTTACCGGCGCGGAATCCAGCAGAACCGTGGGGTTGGCGGAACCATCAATAGCGACCACGCAAGTCTGATCGGTTACTTCGCCCTTGAATACGATGGTATTGGCGGCGGCAGCAAAACCCGGAGCAGCAATAATGGCCAGGGCCAGCAGCGATTTAATAGAAACTTTCATGAATCTCTCCTTGTAGTCACTTCGGTATGGGCAGTTACTGCCTCTGGAATTAATGCTACTGCGCCGAGTGGAAAATTGATGTCTGAAAGAGTCCATTGACGTGTAGGACTCGTCTGAATGAAGAACTATCGGTGTAGGAAAAATAATACAGAGGGAAATTTCTGTCTGATTGCGGCGGGCAATACGGATGTTCGTAATTCTTTCGCCGGGCGCCCGTTACTGACCCGGACTCGCGGGAGGTGCGAAGGCTTCTGTTCGGAGTGTTCCCGGCGAGGTGAAGTCCCCCGTCGTCACACCCGACCGAGGATTCAGAGGGAGCATTCATTGCACCTGGCAGCTGGGGGGTTCTTGCCTTCCTCACTTGTGAGAAGCGAGGCCAGATGAGTCTGCAGCTGCTCCAGTGCCTCCAGGAGTTGTTCGGCCAGATCGCGCAGCAGGTTTTCCTGAGCGTGATCCTTGCAGGCGGTTTCAAGGGCGGTACAACGATCCTGCACCAGCTTCGCCCGAACCAGCCGGGCGGCGCCCTTGATGCGGTGGGCGAGGTCCGCGAGCCCTTCCCAGTCCCCCGCGTCCAGCAGGGAGGCAATCTGCTGGGAATCCGCCTGATTGCTGTCATGCAACTGCCGCAGCAGTTGCCGGACCATCCGGGTGTCATGACCACACATTTCTTCCAGCGTCTGCATGACGACTACCGCCTCGGAATCATCGATAGGCTGGTGAGGCGCCACGGCTGGCGTCGTCGGTTCGACCGCGTTTCGCGGTATCTGCTCCAGGCGTTCCCGTAGCGCCTGCAGCCCGATCGGCTTGAACAGGCAGTCATCCATTCCCGCGTTGCGGCAGCGATCGATTTCATCGCGCTGGGCATTGGCCGTAAGGCCGAATATCAGGCAGGGCGGAATGCCCGCTTCGCGTTCGATCTCGCGGATCCTGCCGGCCAGGGCGTAGCCGCTGAGCACCGGCATATTGCAGTCCGTGATGACCAGGTCGAAAGCTCCCGGATGCCATGCCTGCAGGGCTGTGGCGCCATCGTCGGCGGTCTCGACCTGATGGGAAAGGTGTTCGAGTTGCTGGGCGAGCAGCATGCGGTTGGCCGGGTGGTCGTCCACGACCAGCACGCGGAGGGGGCGTTGCGGCGATTCCGGTAGTACGGCGGCGCTTTCCGCCGATGCCAGAACAGGGGCCACTTCCTGCAGAACCAGCTTCACGCAGATCCTGCTACCCACACCGACCTCGCTCGCGATGCCGAGGTGGCCGCCCATCATTTTCGCGAGATGCAGGCAGATGGGCAGACCCAGGCCCGTGCCGCCTCGAGCCGCGTGGCCAGTTTGTCGGGCCTGCATGAAGGGTTCGAACAGTTGGTCGATGTCATGCTGGGCAATGCCGATCCCGGTGTCCTCGACGCATACCTCCAGCTCAAGGCGATCGTCGGCCAATGGTGTGGCGGTCACGTGGATCCTGACTTCTCCCGTGTCGGTGAACTTGATGGCATTGCTCACCAGGTTCGACAGGATCTGCTTGAAGCGCAGTGGGTCGACAAGAACGCTGCAGTCCGCATGGGGGTCCATGTCCAGCTTCAGCTGCAGCCCTTTCTGCCTGGCCAGGCCGTCGAAGACCCGCGTCACGGAATCGATCAGGTCTCGCAGGCGAGTAGGCTCGGGGGTCAGCGTCAGCCGGCCGGCTTCGATCTTCGCCACATCGAGGATGTCGCCGATGAGAAGCAGCAGGGTTTTGGCCGATTCGTAGGCGACTTCGATAGGGTTTCGCTCGAGACATCTGCTACATGCCGTATTGGCCAGCGCCAGCTCCAGCATGCCGATCACCGCGCTCAGCGGCGTGCGGATTTCATGGCTCATGGTGGCCAGGAACGCGCTCTTGCTCCGGCTGGCCGCCTCGGCCTGGTCCTTGGCGATCTGCAACTGGTGGTGCAGGCGTTCGCGTTCGGTCACGTCGACCCACCCGCAGACCATGCCGACGACCTCCCCGCCAGGGCTCCGGTAAGGCGTGACCCAGTCGTAGACTTCCCGGGTCTGCCCATCCATCTCGATGACGCGATCGCAGGCGAAGGGTTTTCCCTGCTTCATGATCCGGGCGTATTCGTCGTGGAGTTCCTGCGCCTGCTGTGGTCCCAGCCAGACGATGTCGGCCAGGGAAGAACCCCGGGCGTTCTCATGGGACAGGCCGGTGAATTCGAGGTAGCTGCGATTGCAGGTCAACAGGTGCCCACTCCTGTCGCGTACCGCAACCGGCAGGGGAATGCCATTGATCAAGGCGCGCTTGAATTCCAGGCGGTAGTTCAACTCCTTCTCGGCCCGGTTCCGCTGGCGCACTTTGACCAGCAGCCGCCAGTTCCACAGCATGAACATCGCCAACGCCAGCGTAGCCGCCAGCAGCAGCCGGTAGAGCGGAGTCCGATACCTTTCCCAGATGCTGTCGGTCGGCTCCGTCGCGCTGGACCAGCGACTGATGATCTTCGCCTGGTCATCGGGGGCGATCGCCAGCAATGCCTTGTTCAGGATGCTCAGTAGCTCCGGCTCGGAGCGGGAGACCGCAAAGGAGAAATTCCCGGGGCCGCGATCCAGCGTCGCGATGATGCGCAGGTCGTTGAAGTGGCGGGGGATCAGGAAGTTCGCCGCGGCCATGAGGTGAACCGCCGCGTCCACCTTCCTCTCGCTGAGCAGCGGGAAGGCGTCGGCATTGTTCTCCACCTCCACCAGCTGGATTTCCGGATAGTGCTCCCTGAGGTAGGACACCAGCACCGTGCCGCGTGGCACGGCCAGTCGCCTGCCCTTGAGGTCGTCGAGGCTGTTGATCCTGTCGTCGGACTTGTTGGCGACCACGATGAACGAAGTGCTCAGGTAGGGACGCGTGAATTCGAGAATGTCCTCGCGCTCGGGCGCCGGGGTCAGGGCGGCGATGGCACTGGCCTGGCCCAGCCGGACGCGCTGCAGCATTTCCGGAATCGAGGTGGCGGGCTGGATCTCGAAGCGCAGCCCGGTCCTGGCGGCGATCAGGTCCAGCAGGTCGGCGACTATGCCTCGCAGGCGCTGGTTGGAGTCCAGGAAGGTCACCGGTGCGAGGGACTGGTCCACGACGAGCACCGGCCTGGGGTGCTGGCTCAGCCATTTCTGTTCCCGGGGAGCCAGGTTCAACTCCTGGCCGGCGATGGGGTAGAGAACGCCGGCCTGCCAGCGCCGCTGGATGTCCATTCGAGTCTGGGTGGGAATGCTGCCCAGGGCCTTGTCGAGGATATCCAGCAGCCTTGTATTGGATGCATTCAGGGCGAAGCCGAACCCGCCGCCATTAAACCGGGCGAAGTTCAGGATCTTCAGCTTCTGCTGGTAGTCCTGGCTGATCAGGTACTGGGCACTGAAGGCATCCCCCACGTAGACATCCGCCCGTCCGAAGGAAACAGCCTCCAGTGCATGGCGCAGGGAGTCGAACACCACGAGCGTCGAGCGGGGGAAGTGGGTGCTGATCTCCTCAGGTGAAAAGTACCTGTCGACGAGCGCGATTCGCTTGCCCACAAGCATTTCCGCGTCGTTCTCATCGCTCTCCTTGCGGCCCACCAGCACGGTCTGGTTGGCGAAGTAGGGCACGGAGAGAGCGACGCCCGGCAACTCGGCGATGTGCCTGGTGGAGCGGCTGAGAAGATCTATCTTGCCGCCGAGCAGGGCTCTGGCGGCGCTGTCCGTATCAGGAAACTGCCGAACCTGGATCAGCAGACCCAGCCGCGCCCCCAGGACTCCCAGGTAGTCCGCGGTAATTCCCTCCAGGTCACGCCCGCTGGCCGTGATATCGAGTGGCGGGTAGTCCGGAGCGACGACGCCAACGGTCAGACTCTTCCGGGCGCTCAGCCACTGCCAATCGGATTCGGACAGATGAACGTCGAAGCTGTCCGTCGTGGAGCGGGCCAGCAGCGTAAGGGATGAGGTGGCCGCATGCGGGCCGGCTCCGGGCAGCAGCAGAACGGCAGCCAGAAAGATGCCGAGGACGTACCGCCAACTGCCGGAGCTCATGAGCGCCTTCAAACCAGCGCGTTGCGCTTGGCGAAATCGATGAGATCCACCAGCGAGCGGGCATTGAGCTTCATCAGCAGACGGGTCTTGTAGGTACTCACCGTCTTGTTGCTGATGTACATCTGCTCGGCGATGTCCTTGTTGGAGTGGCCATTGGCAAGGTACTTGAGTACCGTCATCTCCCGGTGCGAAAGCCGCTCGATCATATCGTGGTCGGCTTTGCCCACGCCGTTATCGTGGCTGGCGTGAAGCACGGCGCTCGGGAAGTAGTTGTACCCGGAGACGACCGCATTCACCGCGCCTGTAAGCCCGCTCAGCCCCTCCTGCTTGCAGACAAAACCGGCGGCACCGGCCTGGATGCAGCGTGCTGCGAACAGCGAAGCGCTTTGGCCGCTCAGCACCAGGATCTTCAGCGGCAACTCGAGCGCCACGAGACGCTTGATCACCTCCATGCCGTCCAGCCTGGGAATACCGATATCCAATATGACCAGTTCCGGCGCGAGCTGCTTCACCATGGACAAGGCATCCACGCCATTGTCCGTCTCGCCAACGATCACGTGGCCATCTTTCTCCAGGAGCGCTCGCATCGCCATCCGAATAACGGGATGGTCATCAACGATCAGGACTGTACTCACAACAACCTCCGGCGGCGCCTGTTCATTCGTCACGATTCAATCTGACGAAAATACCTACTCAGCGGAGGAGTCTGGAATCAGCCAGCCCTATGGTTAGGACATGTCCTACAGACAATAAGGCCATATCCTACGTTTATCTGTGATTAGCCCTTCCTGTCAGATGATGTCTGAAGGGATTTCGTTGGGCATGAGGCGTAGGAAAGTCGGTGCGGCGTCAGGCGTGCCGAGACTCCTTGCTCTCTGGCGGGTGGAGTCCCGGGCCTGCCGCATGCATGGACGACCAGGGACTGGTGTTTTCCGGTTGGCTGGAAGATGGCGGCGTGCATTGGCAGGTCGCCGATGCCTGGCCTGAATCTGCGGGACGTCCTCCGGTCGCGTGTCCTTCACGACGTGGGGTGGCCATCGGCGAAGTGGCATCCGGGCAGGGGCGGCGAATTCATGCGCCCAGGCGGTGGTGCCCGGCGCAGCCGGCTTCGCAGGTTTCCCCACCCGCTCAACCCGCCGGCCTCTCCAACTGGAACGTCATGGAGTAACTGAACCTGCTCGCCGGATGGATGCCGGTGGTCACCTCGACCACGCGGTCGCCGACGAAGTAGGTGCGGATGGCGCGCAGCCCCGGCGAGCCGGCGGGCACCTGCAGGGCTTCGGCGGTCGCGCCGTCGATCAGCACGCCCTGCAGTTCCTGCTCCACGCGGGTCATGCGGATGCCGTAGCGCTCTTCGATCAGGTTGTAGACGGGCACGTTCATGTGCTTGCCGATCTTCGGCAGGTCGGCGAAGGCGGCATCGACGTAGATGTCCACCAGCGCGATGGGCTCGCGGCTTTCGTTGCTGTTCAGGCGCACGCCGCCCAGGTGCAGCCAGGGTGTGCCGGCTTCGCAGCGCAGCAGTTCGACCTGGTCGGGGCCGGCTTCGATCTGTTCGCGGACGGTCAGCTGGAAGGTCGTTCCCTTCGCGTAGCGGGCGAGGTCGGTCAGCGCATCCATCGACTGGGTGTACTTGCTCTGCGGCCGGTTCGCCACCACCCGCGTGCCGACCCCCGCCTGGCGGGTCACCAGGCCCAGTGCGCAGAGCTTCTGGATCGCCTGGCGCACTGTGTAGCGGCTCAACCCCCATTTCGCGCAGAGCTCGGCTTCCGTCGGCAGCAGACCGCCTATCGGCGGCTGGCCGTTGCGGATGTCCTGCATCAGGGTGCGTGCCAGGTCGACGTGGCGCGGCGCCGGGGCACCAAGGACGGCGTCTTCGATGGGGTCGTGGGAGGGGGGAAGGGCGGGCATCGTGGACCTGCGATCTGCAAGGGAGATTGGGCCGAATCATATCGCGCCGAAAAAGCATTGACACGAATGTTCGAATGTTCGAACATTTGCTCAAGCCGCTCCGAAAGGGAAGCGGATACAACAACAGTCGCTGCTTCGAAGGAGTTTCCTTCCATGTATCCCATCGATTACTTCTGGCGCTCGGCCGAACGCTTCCCAAATCGCCCTGCAATCATCAGCAAGTCCGGGATACTGACGTTCCGCGAACTGGCCGACACGGTGCTGTCGCGGGCTGCGACGCTGGCCTCCATCGATCCGCTGCCGGGAAGCCGGGTGGGGATCGGCGCGGCCAACAGCGTGGACCATCTGGTCGCGCTGCTCGCGGTACTGGCCGCCGGCAAGGTGTGGGTGCCGCTCAACCCGCGCAACGGCACGCCCGAGTTGCGCCGCATCGTCGAGTTCGCCCGGCCGGCGCTGGTGCTGGCGGACGAGGAAATGTTCGGCCGGCTGGAAGGCATTGCTTCGCGCCTGGAATCGATAGATGTGCTGAACCGCCCGGCTGGCGCAGCCATCGACCTGTTGATGGGGCCGCGCTCGCAGGGCGGCGTAGCGCTGGAGCGGGCCCAGGCGATCAAGTTCACCGGCGGCACCACCGGCACGCCCAAGGGCGTCATCCAGCCGCTGCGGGCGTGGAACACCAATATCGCCACGCAACTCCACGAACTCGGCCTGACCCCGGCCGACCGCTACCTGGTCGCCGCGCCGATCACCCACGGCACCGGCACCTACATGCTGCCGCTGCTCGGCGCCGGCGGGGCGCTGGTGTTCCCTGACGGCAGCAGCCCGGCGGCGCTGCTCGATGCGGCCGCCGCGCACCGGGCGACGATCTTCTTCGCCCCGCCGACGCTGATCCAGTCGCTGGCCGAGGAGCAGCGCCACGCGCCGCGCGATCTCTCCAGCCTGCGCTACCTGGTGTACGGCGGCGCGCCGATGCGGCCGGAGCAGATCTGCGCCGCCCAGGCCGTCTTCGGCCCGGTGCTGTGCACGTCCTACGGGCAGACCGAGGCGCCGCAGATCATCACCTTCATGCCGCCATCCGACATGCACGGCGACAACCTCATCTCCGTCGGCCGGCCCTCGCTGCTGACCCGCGTGGCCATCGTCGACGCCGACGGCAATCCGCTACCGGCGGGCGAGGAGGGTGAGATCGCGGTACGCGGCGACCTGGTGATGGGCGGCTATCTCGACGCCGAGGAAGAAACCCGCAAGACGCTGGTGAACGGCTGGCTGCGCACCGGCGATGCCGGGGTGTTCGACGAGCGCGGCTTCCTGTTCCTGCGTGACCGCCTGCGCGACGTGATCATCACCGGCGGCTTCAACGTGTACCCCAGCGATGTCGAGGTGGTGCTCTCGTCGCACCCGGCGGTGGCCGACTGTGCGGTGGTCGGCATCGCCGATGCCAAGTGGGGCGAGGCGGTGCACGCCGCGGTGCGCCTGCGTAACGGCATGCAGGTCAGCGCCGACGAACTGATGGGACTGGTCAAGCGCGAGCTGGGCTCGGTGAAGACGCCCAAGCACATCCACTTCTTCGACACCCTGCCGCAGAGCGCCGTCGCCAAGATCCTCAAGCCGGCGGTACGCGAAGCCATCCTCAAAGCGAGCCAGGCATCATGAGCGCCCAGCAGATCAACGCGCCGCAGACCCGCCTCTGCAGCCACACCCCGGATGCCATCCACTACGGCGACGCCAGCCTGGTCGACGACCTGATCGGCAAGGCGAGCTTCGTCGAGGTGTTCATGCGCCAGACCTTCGGCCGCCGGCCGAGCGCCGCCGAACTGGCCATCGTCGACGCGGTGCTGGTGACGCTGATGGAGCACGGCATGACGCCCAGCGTGATCGCCGCGCGGATGGTCTACTCCAGCTCGCCGGAAAACCTCCAGGCCGGTGTCGCCGCCGGCCTGCTGGCGGTGGCCAGCCGCTTCGTCGGCACCATGGAGCCGGCCGCCGGCTTGCTGCGGCAGATCGTTGCCGCCGCTGACGACGGCGCCACCGTGGCGCAGCGCATCGCCCGCGAATACCGCGAGCGCCGCGAAGCGCTGCCCGGCTTCGGCCACCACCTGCACCGGCCGGACGATCCGCGCGCCGTCGCGCTGCTCGACCTGGCCCGCCGGCACGGCACCTTCGGCGCGCATTGCGAGGCGCTGCTGATGCTCGCCGCCGAGGTCGATGCAGCCGCCGGACGGCACATCACCATCAATGCGACCGGCGCGGTAGCTGCTTTGCTGGGAGATATATGTGTCGAGCCGCAACTGATGCGCGGTTTCGCCGTGCTCAGCCGCGCCGCCGGGCTGGTCGCGCATATCGCCGAAGAGCAGCGCGAGCCCTCCGGCCGCTTCATCTGGGATCTGGTCGACCGGGCGATGTCTCCCGGCCACCACGACGACAATCACTGAGGAAAACCGCCAAGCCCTCGTGTAATGCAGCAACCTGACTTGGCATTCGACAACAATAAATTCATGAGGAAACCATCATGAACCAGGCAGCACCGGCAATTCAGCGTCATCACCACATCACCCTGAGTGTGGGCACCGCGCAGCAGGACTACGACTTCCACACCAAGGTCCTGTCCCTCAAGAGCGTGAAGAAGACGCTGATCTACGATGGCTCCAAGCCGTTCTACCACCTCTATTACGGCAACGACATCGGCGAGGAAAGCACCCTGCTGACCTGCTTCCCGGTGGCGCACTTCGGCCGCAAGGGCCAGCGCGGCAACGGCCAGATCAACACCATCAGCCTGTCGGTGCCGGTCTCCAGCCTCGCCTTCTGGGCCAAGCGCCTCGCCGACCACGGCTTCGAGGTCAAGTACAGCGAACGCTTTGGCGAGAAGGTCCTGAGCTTCGCCCACCCCTGCGGCATTCCCTACGAGCTGATCGGCATCGCCGACGACGACCGCAAGCCGTATTCCAACGGCGAGGTCCCCGCCGAACTGGCGATCCGCGGCCTGCACACCATCGTGGTCAACGCGCCGGCGATGGAGTCTTCGCAGGAATTCATGATCGACGCCTGGAGCGCCAGCGAGACCGACCGCGACGGCAAGTTCACCCGCTTCCAGTTCGGCGAGGGCGGCTCCGGCAAGTACGTCGATTTCTCCCTGGAATCCCGCCTGCCCCAGGCCAGCTGGTCGTACGGGGAGGGCACCGTGCACCACTGCGCCTTCCAGGTGGCCGACCATCATGTGCAGGACCTGGTCAAGCGGCGCCTCGAAGGCATGGGCTTCACCGACACCTCCGAGCGCAAGGACCGTGGCTACTTCGAGTCGATCTACGTGCGCACCCCGAGCGGCGCGATGTTCGAGGCGACGGTTTCCAAGCCGGAAGCCTTCCTGATCGACGAGAGCTACGAGAACCTCGGCTCGGAAATCATGATCGCGCCGCAGTTCCGTCATCAGCGCGAGGAAATCCTCGCCTCGCTGGAATCGCTGAAGTACGACTGACGGTGCGCACCTGCGGCCGCCGGTTGCGGCGGCCTGACTGAGGTAGATCGGAGAATCGCGATGGCTTTACCCAACCCACACCTCGAACCGCCCATCCGGGTGTTCGGCGCCGCGCCGCGCGATGCGCGCCTGGCGGTGATCCTCGTGCACGGACGCGGCCAGTCGGCGGAGCTGATGCGCGAGTTGGTCGTCGAGCGCTTCGGCCGCGCCGACCTGGCCTGGTTCGCCCCCACCGCGGACGGCGGCAGCTGGTATCCGGAGCGCTTCATCGCGCCGCTGGAGGTCAACGAGCCGCGCCTGTCCCAGGCCCTGGAGCGCATCGGGATACTCTCCGCCGAACTGGTCGAGCAGGGCTTCCCCCACTCTTCGCAGGTTCTGATGGGCTTTTCCCAGGGCGGCTGCCTGTGCTGCGAATTCGCCTGGCGCAGCCCGAACCGCTACCGCGCGCTGGTGGCCTTCACCGGCGGCCTGATCGGCCCGCCGGGGATGCCGCGCGACACCGCCCGCCCGGCGCTGCGCGACCTGCCGGTACTGCTGTCGAGCTGGGACGACGACCCCTACGTGCCGCCGGAAAGCGTGCAGGAGAGCGCCGCGCTGTTCCGATCCGCCGGAGCCGAAGTGCACCTGCATATCGAACCCGCTGTGGAGCACGGTATCCGCGACGCCGAGATCGGCTATGCGCGCGACCTGCTTGATGCCGAACCCCTCCATCAGGAACACAGATCATGACCATCCAGGCCTTTCTCCATGAAGAGCACGCCTCCCGCGTCGTCTTCGGCCGCGGCAGCCACGCGCGGGTCGCCGACGAACTCGATGCGCTCGGCGTGCGCCGCGCACTGGTGCTGACCACTCCGGAGCAGACTGCGCTCGGCGAGCGCATCGCCGCGTTGCTCGGCGACCGCAGTGCCGGCGTGTACGGCGGCGCGGTGATGCACGTGCCGCTGGAGTCGGCGCGCAAGGCTATCGAGGTGGCCCGCGAAGCCGGCGCCGATGCGTGCGTGGCGGTGGGCGGCGGCTCGACCATCGGGCTGGCCAAGGCCATCGCCCTGGAGTCGGAGCTGCCGATCCTCGCCCTGCCGACCACCTACGCCGGCTCGGAGATGACGCCGCTGTACGGCATCACCGCCAACGGCGAGAAGAAGACCGGCCGCGACTGGAAGGTCGCCCCGCGCACGGTGATCTACGACCCCGAACTGAGCGTCGGGCTGCCCCTGGGGATCAGCGTGACCAGTGGCATGAACGCCATCGCCCACGCCGCCGAGGGCCTCTACGCGCAGAACGCCAGCCCGGTGCACCGGCTGATGGCGGAGGAGGGCATCCGCGCCCTGGCCGTCGCGTTGCCGGCGTTGCAGCGCGATCCGTCCGATCTCGATGCGCGCGGCGATGCGCTGTACGGCGCCTGGCTGTGCGGCGCGGTGCTGGGCCGGGTGCAGATGGGCCTACACCACAAGCTCTGCCACGTGCTGGGCGGCAGCTTCAACCTGCCTCACGCCGAACTGCACACGGTGATGCTGCCGCACGCCCTGGCCTACAACGCCGAGGCAGCGCCGCAGGCGATGCAGGCGCTGGCCCGCGCGCTGGGCAGCGAAGACGGCGTCGCCGGGTTGGTCGCCCTCGGCCGCGCGCTGGGCGTGCCGCGCTCGCTGCGTGAGATCGGCATGCCCGCCGATGGCCTGGAGCGCGCCGCCGAGCTGGCCGTCGCCGCGCCCTATCCGAACCCGCGACCGCTCGACCGCGAGGCGCTGCGTGCCCTGCTGCAACGCGCCTTCGACGGCGCCGAGCCGCGCTGAACGGGAGAACCGGCATGCTGATCGAATACCGCGCCTACACCCTGCACCTGGGCGCCGAGGAACTGTTCTGGGAAGCGCAGCGCGAGCGCGGCGAACATGGCCTGCGCGCGATCTTCGAGCGGCTGATCGGTTCGTTCGCCACGCGCAGCGGTCCCACCGACCAGATCGTCAGCCTGTATCGCTACGACAGCTTCGAGGACTGGCACACGCGGCTCTACGGCATCTACGGCCAGGCCCGCCTGCAGCCGTATTTCCGGGTGATCCGGCCGCTGATTGCGCGCCAGGAGAGCAAGTTCCTGCTGCCCGCGCCGCTGCCGGAACTCACTCCGCACTGGGGCAACGGCCATGACTGGCTGCCCGCGGACGGCCCGCTGTTCGGCGCCGACAGCGTGATCGAGCAGACGACCCTGAGCTTCGCCGCCGGCGGCGTGCCGGCCTGCTGGGACGCGTTCCGCCAGCATGCGCTGGGCGACGATCCGGTGGCGTTGAACGGCGTGTTCGCCACTTTCAACTCCATCGCCGGCGCGCTCAACGAGGTGCTGATCTACCGCCGCTTCGCCAACCTCGCCGCACTGCTCGAACACCGCCAGCAACTGCGCCGCTCGCCGGCATGGACCAGCTTCCTGCGCAGCCTGGCGCCGCTGACCGTGGCCAGCGACATGCGTCTGCTGGCGCCGTCCAGGGTGACGGACATGGCGCCGCTGTTCGCCGACTGATCCACCCCAACCATCGCTGCGTCCACCGCCCCGACCGTCGTCGGGCGGATGGCTGCGCACGTCCGAATCGAACGTCAGGAGACAACAACAATGAAAGCCTGCACCTTCACCGCATCGAGCCTGCTGCTCGCCAGCCTCGCCGCATCGCTTCCCGCCCAGGCCACCGAGGGCGGCGGAACCGTCTACGCGCCGGGTGTCAACGGCTTCGGCTGCTGCGCGCTGCCGCCGCCGGGCACCTACATGATGCTCGACGTGCAGCACTACCGCGCCGACGACCTGAAGGGCAACGACGGCCGCAGCGTGCCGGTTCCGGGCTTCAAGGTCCGCGCCGACGCCATCGCGCCGCGCTTCATCTGGGTCACCCCGCAGGAACTGCTGGGTGGCACCCTCGCGCTGCACACCATCGTGCCGGTCGTCACCCTCGACGTTTCCGCCGGCGGACGCTCGCAACGCAACACCGGCGTCGGCGACATCGTTTTCGGCCCGGCCATCGGCTGGCACCACTCGGCGAACCTGCACACCGTCGCGGCCATCGACTTCTTCGCGCCGACCGGCGAGTACGACAAGGACGACCTGGCGAACATCGGCCGCAACTACTGGGCGACCCACCTGGTCGGCGGGATTTCCTGGATCGACGCCAAGGGCTTCAACGCCGACGCCAAGGTCATGTACGGCATCAACGCGCGCAACGACGACACCGACTACCGCTCGGGCGACGAATTCATCGTCGACTACGCGGCAGGCTGGGCCTTCGGCAATGGCTGGACGGTGGGCGTGGGCGGCTACTTCTACCAGCAGATCACCGACGACGAGCAGGACGGCCATACCGTCCGCGACAACAAGGGCGCCGCCCGCGCCATCGGCCCCTCGGTGCGCTACGACAGCGGCCAAGGCTGGTTCCTCACCGCCAAGGCCTACCAGGAAACCGGCGTACGCAACCGCGCCGAGGGCGACACTCTGTGGCTGCGCGCGGTATTTCCGCTTTAGGAGACAGCACCATGCATGACGCCGCCGCCCTGCTGATCCGCCACCAGGTGATGCCGCAGTATCAGGAAGACTACGAAGTCTGGCTGAAGGAAACCGCCGCCGCCTGCCGGCACTTTCCCGGGAACATGGGTGTAGCCATCATCCGCCCACACGGCCCGGCCGCTCCCTATTCGGTGCTGCTGCGGTTCGACAGCCACGAGCACCTCACCGGCTGGATCGAATCGCCAATCCGCCAGCAACTGGTGGAGCGTGCGCGGCCGTGGCTGCAATCGGTCGAGGAAGGCGAGATCGAGACGGGGCTGGAGTACTGGTTCACGCCCTCGCGACTGGCGCCGCTGCGTGCCAGGCCGTTCAAGCAGTTCCTCGTCACCCTGTCGGCCATCTATCCCTTGAGCCTGCTGATTCCTTGGGCGCTGCGTCCGCTGCAGGAGCACATCACCCTGCTGCGCATGCCCTGGCTGTTCGGCCTGCTGGTGGTGGTCGTTCTGGTGTTCGCCATGGTCTACCTGATCATGCCGAGATACACCCGGCTGGTCGCCAGGTGGCTGTTCCAGTAGCGCCGATCGGGGCAGTTCGGCGCCCTTCAGATAGTGGCGGATGCGGATCTCCACGCCCTCGCTCTGCAGCCGGCGCACGGCCGCTTCGATCTTCAGCTCGCCGCGCGTCACCCGCTGATGGTGGCGCAGGTGTTCCCGCCATCGCGTTGCAGTTCGAGCAGGTACGCAGGAGGTCGTTGGTCTGAAGGGACCTCCGTGCATCGCCATTCGAACTCCACACCTTTACCTGCCATATGCTGCTGAGTGAGGAGCGGCAGCATGAGCGTGTTCAGGCATTTCGAGCGAAATTTCGTGGGGCGTGACTTCGCCGTCGGGGATATCCACGGCCACTTCACCCGTTTGCAGGCTGCTCTGGATGCGGCTGGATTTGTCGCGGAGAGCGACAGGCTGTTTTCAGTCGGCGATCTGGTGGACCGCGGGCCGGAGTCGATCCGCGCGCTGGAGTGGCTGGACCGGCCATGGTTCTTCGCGATCCAGGGGAATCACGAGGACATGGCGGTCCGTCATGCCTTCGAACATAGCCTCGATCCCGATGTGTATTGCAGCAATGGTGGAGCCTGGTTCATGGCGTTGCCGGACTTCGAACAGCGCCGGATCGCCGCCCGGCTCGGCAGTCTTCCGCTGCTTGCCGAGATAGATACGGAGTATGGTCCGGTCGGCCTGGTGCATGCGGATTGCCCGCTGGCGTCGTGGACTGATCTGTGCGAAGTGATGACGAGTCCCGATGTGCCAAGGCGACTCAGGGAGAGATTGAAGGTCGTTTGCCAGTGGTCTCGCGAGCGGATCTACGCTGCGGATGAACGAGGGGTGGCCGGGGTGAGGGCGGTTATCGTCGGTCATACCCCGGTCCGGCAGGTTGCAGCCCTCGGCAATGTCTACCACATCGATACAGGCGGCTGGCTGGAGGCAGGCCATTTCACCTTGCTCGACCTGCATACCCTGCAGGCCGGGTAGGGCGGCGCCAGTCGGCGAGTTCGGGAGCCCGGATATCGGCCTCTGAAAATTCTTTCAGAAAGTCGTTGACGAAGTTTTTTGAGTCCCTATAATGCGCCCCACTCTCACGGCGGTGCCGGCAAAGAGCTTGAAAATCAAGCACTTAAGCAGCAGCGAAGTGAGGGTGAGGTGCCGAGAGGGGCTTGACAGCGAGTTTGATCACTGTAGAATGCGCCTCCCGCTGACGAGAAGGTTCGATCTTCTCCTTGGCGCAAGCGATTGAGTAGAAACGAAAATTTCGAAAAATAAGGCTTGACGGACGAAGAGGTTAGCGTAGAATGCGCGCCTCGGTTGAAGCGAAGGCCTCAACCAACTGCTCTTTAACAAGTTGAATCAAGCAATTCGTGTGGGTGCTTGTGAGTTAAGACTGGTCGATCGCAAGATTATCAGCATCACAAGTAACACTCGTGAATTCGAGAGTTTTTTGCGATTGCTGAGCCAAGTTTAGGGTTTTCTCAAAACCCAAGCAGTATTGAACTGAAGAGTTTGATCATGGCT
>NZ_JAELYA010000006.1 GCF_017589465.1 Pseudomonas schmalbachii | reverse complement strand
GCAGTGAAACGACGCATCGCCGATGGTAGTGTGGGGTCTCCCCATGTGAGAGTAGGTCATCGTCAAGCACCTATCCCGAAACCCCTGGTCAGCAATGACCGGGGGTTTTGCTTTTGCGCGCGGGAAAAGCCGCGGTTGAGTGAAGTCCAGGAGTTGTGCGGGTATTGCTGACCAACAGCATTTCAATGCATAGGCAAGGATGGTCTGCCTATATATGATGCCTGCCTGATTGTTGCGAGGCATGAAATGCAAACCTTGCTGAAACTGCTTGGGGATGGTCGCTTCCATTCCGGGGAAGAACTTGGGCTGGTACTCGGTATCAGTCGGAGCGCAATCTGGAAGCGCTTGCAGAGTCTGGAGTCGGAGTTGGGAATCTCCATCCAGAGTGTACGTGGCAAGGGATATCGCCTGGCGGAGCCTTTGAACCTGATCGATCCGCAGGTTGTTGCTGCGCCCTGGCCGCTGGATGTGTTGTTTGCCGTTGATTCGACCAATGCCGAGGTCATGCGCCGCCTTGAGGCTGGAGCATCCACGCCCTTTGCTGTGCTAGCCGAGCGTCAGACTGCAGGTCGTGGTCGACGTGGTCGCCCATGGGTCAGCCCGTTTGGGGCCAATCTCTACTGCACGCTGGGTATATCGGTGCGGGGCGGCGCCAAGGAGCTGGAGGGGCTTAGCCTCGTTGTCGGCCTTGCGGTCGCGCGCGCCATCCAGTCGATGGGTGTCGATGGGGTCGGCTTGAAATGGCCTAACGACATTCTTCTGGGGGGCAGGAAGCTGGCGGGCATACTGCTCGAGTTGACCGGCGATCCTGCAGACCTGTGCTGGGTGGCCATAGGAATTGGCATCAATGTGAACATGCGGACGGCGGATTCAATCGACCAGCCCTGGACCTCGCTGTGCCAGGCGTCCGGTTCAATGGTCGATCGCAATCGCCTTCTGATCGAGCTCAACAAGGAACTGGACTGGCATTTGTCCCGCCATCGGGAAGAGGGTTTCTCGGCGAGTCGGGAGGAGTGGGAGTCGCTGCATATATGGCAGGGGCGGCAGGTGAGCCTGTCGACCGCGGCCAATACGGTTGTCGGGCGCGCCTTGGGTATAGATGAACAGGGTGCGCTGCGGCTGGAAGTCGATGGGGTGGAGCGCCGCTACAGCGGGGGTGAGCTGAGCCTGAGGTTGTCTGATGATACTTGAGTTGGATTGTGGCAATAGCTTGATCAAGTGGCGTGCGCTGCGCAAAGAAGGATCGGCATCGATTGCTGCCGGTATCGCCGAGTCCGATTCGGCGCTGCTCGAGCAGCTTGGGGCGCAAGGTATTAAGGCGCTGGCGTTCTGTCGTCTGGTGAGTGTGCGCAGCGAACAGGAAACACAGCATCTCATCGGCCTTCTGCAGCAGGCGTTTTCAGCTCCTGTGCGTCAGGCCGGGCCGGCCGAAGTGTTGGCTGGTGTCCGGAACGGCTATCGCGAATACCAGAGGCTCGGCCTCGATCGCTGGTTGGCACTGGTTGCAGGTTACAGGCTCGCCGGCGGCGGGTGCCTGGTGATCGACCTTGGTACTGCGGTGACGTCGGATCTGGTTGATGCGGATGGACATCACCTGGGGGGGTATATCTGCCCCGGGATGCCTCTTATGCGTAGTCAACTGCGCACCCATACGCGTCGTATCCGTTATGGGGATGCTGTCGCCCAGCAGGCCCTGCAGAACTTTCTTCCCGGCCGGGAGACAGCGGAGGCTGTCGAGCGTGGTTGCCTGTTGATGCTTCGTGGTTTCGTTCGCGAGCAGTACCTGCTGGCTTGCGAGTTGATCGGCAACGATTGCGCGGTATTCCTGACCGGCGGAGATGCGGAGCTGGTACGGGATGAGTTGCCGCACGCACAGGTAGTGCCCGACCTGGTCTTCGTCGGTTTGGCCCTGGCTTGTCCGCTCGAGTGAGTCCCGTTGATGCGTTGGTTCTTTCTGTTTTTGCTTGTTCTGAACGTCTTCTACTACATATGGCATCAGCAGCAGGCGCCATTGAGGGCCAAGGAGATCGCTCCCTTGAGTCTTTATCGTGGCGAGGAACAGAAAAATATTCGCCTGCTGAGCGAGTCGGCGGAGGTGCTGCGGCGTAGGCAGTTGCCGACTGCCAATGGTCGTGCGTCCGAGAGCGCTGCCTGTATCTACCTCGGCAGCTTTGCTGAGGAGCCTCGCGCCAGGCTGCTGGAGCAGAGGCTGCTCAGTCTGGATGTCCAGGCGAATATCCAGTCGCTGGATGTAAGGGCAGGGACTGACTATTGGGTCTATCTGCCGCCATTGGCTTCGCGGCAGGCCTCCCTGTTGCAGTTGAGGGAGTTGCAGGCGCGGAGGATCGATAGCTATGTGATTACCGAGGGCGATCTCGCGGATGGCATCTCGTTGGGGATCTTCCAGCGGCAGGATTCGGCGGAGGCTGTCGTGGAGCGATTGAGGGGGGCAGGCTATGACGCTCTCATTCGCGAGCTGCCGCGTGCAAGGCATGATTATTGGGTGCAGATTGCCCCTGAAAGCAGGCGCCTTGCTGACGATTCATTGCTGCTGCAACTGGGGAAAGACTTTCCTGATCTGCAAAAGCAAATAATGCCATGCAAAGGCATTGCAAACGTCGGTTCGCTTGAATAGAATGGCGCCCGCTTTGCAGGGGTGGCCCGAAAGGTAGAATCCTGCGAAGTTGCTGTCAAAACCTAAGTTAAGGTTTTTTAAGAGAAATCTCTTGACAGTAAGGAGGTAGGCTGTAAAATGCCGCCTCACTTGGAGGGGTTCCCGAGCGGCCAAAGGGATCAGACTGTAAATCTGACGTCTCAGACTTCGAAGGTTCGAATCCTTCCCCCTCCACCAGTTTCAAGCGTGAGCGTCAGGCTCCGCGGGTATAGTTCAGTGGTAGAACCTCAGCCTTCCAAGCTGATGATGCGGGTTCGATTCCCGCTACCCGCTCCAGACTTGTTGCTTATGTTTGCTCATGTAGCTCAGCTGGTAGAGCACACCCTTGGTAAGGGTGAGGTCAGCGGTTCAAATCCGCTCATGAGCTCCATCTTACAAGGGCAGATATGAAAATATCTGCCCTTGTTTTAATGGTGATACGGCTTTCTCAATTCCTAGTGGGAGACAGTCAAAATGGCAAAAGAAAAGTTTGAACGTAACAAGCCGCACGTCAACGTCGGTACCATCGGTCACGTTGACCACGGCAAGACCACTCTGACTGCTGCTCTGACCAAGGTCTGCTCCGAGACTTGGGGTGGCTCCGCTCGTGCTTTCGACCAGATCGACAACGCTCCGGAAGAGAAAGCTCGCGGTATCACCATCAACACTTCCCACGTTGAATACGATTCGGCCGTACGTCACTACGCCCACGTAGACTGCCCGGGCCACGCTGACTATGTGAAGAACATGATCACCGGTGCTGCGCAGATGGACGGCGCGATCCTGGTTTGCTCGGCTGCCGACGGCCCCATGCCGCAGACCCGTGAGCACATCCTGCTGTCCCGTCAGGTAGGCGTTCCTTACATCGTCGTGTTCCTGAACAAGGCCGACATGGTTGATGACGCCGAGCTGCTGGAACTGGTCGAGATGGAAGTTCGCGACCTGCTGAGCACCTACGACTTCCCGGGCGACGACACTCCGATCATCACCGGCTCCGCTCTGATGGCTCTGAACGGCCAGGACGACAACGAGATGGGCGTTTCCGCCGTGCGCAAGCTGGTAGAAACCCTGGACGCCTACATCCCCGAGCCGGTTCGTGCAATCGACCAGCCGTTCCTGATGCCGATCGAAGACGTGTTCTCGATCTCCGGTCGTGGCACCGTGGTAACCGGTCGTGTCGAGCGTGGCATCGTCAAGGTTCAGGAAGAAGTGGAAATCGTCGGCATCAAGGCGACCACCAAGACCACCTGCACCGGCGTTGAAATGTTCCGCAAGCTGCTCGACGAAGGTCGTGCTGGTGAGAACGTCGGCGTCCTGCTGCGTGGCACCAAGCGTGAAGACGTAGAGCGTGGCCAGGTTCTGGCCAAGCCGGGCACCATCAAGCCGCACACCAAGTTCGAGTGCGAAGTGTACGTGCTGTCCAAGGAAGAAGGTGGTCGTCACACCCCGTTCTTCAAGGGCTACCGTCCGCAGTTCTACTTCCGTACCACCGACGTGACCGGTAACTGCGAACTGCCGGAAGGCGTTGAGATGGTTATGCCGGGCGACAACGTGAAAATGGTTGTTACCCTGATCGCTCCGATCGCCATGGAAGAAGGTCTGCGCTTCGCGATTCGCGAAGGCGGCCGTACCGTTGGCGCCGGCGTGGTTGCTAAGATCGTCGAATAATCGGTTGATCTTCTCCCCTCAGGCCGGCATAATGGCCGGCCTGATTTTGCTTCAGGCCAGTAGCTCAATTGGCAGAGCGGCGGTCTCCAAAACCGCAGGTTGGGGGTTCGATTCCCTCCTGGCCTGCCAGATTTCTCAAGATCTGGCATTTCTTTAACGGGATTCCTAGCAGATGAATGCGAAGGCAGAAGCCGGCGAGTCGCGTTTCGACGCATTGAAGTGGCTCTTGGTCGCGATTCTGGTTGTAGTTGGAGTCGTTGCCAATCAGTACTACTCTGCGCAGCCCATCCTCTATCGCGTAATTGGTGTTCTGCTCCTGGCGATCGTGGCGGCGTTTGTTGCGCTGCAGACTGTCAAGGGTCGTGCGTTCTTTACTTTGGCTAAAGATGCGCGTGCCGAGATTCGCAAGGTTGTATGGCCGTCTCGTCAAGAGACAACTCAGACCACGATGATCGTGGTGGCCGTAGTGCTGGTGATGGCGCTGCTGCTTTGGGGGCTGGACTCCCTGCTGGGTTGGTTGGTTTCCATGATCGTAGGTTAAGGGTGTTCCGTGGCTAAGCGTTGGTACGTTGTGCATGCATACTCGGGTTACGAGAAGCATGTCATGCGCTCGCTGATCGAGCGGGTCAAGCTGGCCGGCATGGAAGGTGAATTCGGCGAGATTCTGGTTCCTACCGAAGAAGTCGTCGAAATGCGCAACGGTCAGAAGCGCAAGAGTGAACGCAAATTCTTCCCCGGCTATGTGCTGGTCCAGATGGAGATGAACGAGGGTACTTGGCACCTGGTCAAGGACACTCCTCGCGTCATGGGCTTCATCGGTGGGACTGCAGACAAGCCTGCGCCTATTACCGACAAAGAGGCCGAGGCGATTCTTCGTCGCGTAGCCGACAGCGGTGATAAGCCGAAACCGAAAACACTGTTCGAGCCGGGCGAGACTGTCCGGGTTATCGATGGTCCGTTTGCGGACTTCAATGGTGTTGTCGAAGAAGTTAACTACGAAAAGAGCCGGATTCAGGTCGCGGTGCTCATTTTCGGTCGCTCTACCCCGGTAGAGCTGGAGTTCAGCCAGGTCGAGAAAGTCTAACTGGCACAATGCGTCCCACACCCCGCAGCCATAGGCTGCGGGGTTTTGTCGTCACTGGGATAAACGCGAAAGCAACCGGGGAGCCCGCAGGGCGTTCGAACCCGTAATTGGAGTAGCAAATGGCTAAGAAAATCCAGGCTTATATCAAGCTGCAAGTGAAGGCCGGTCAGGCCAACCCGTCGCCGCCGGTTGGTCCGGCTCTGGGTCAGCACGGCGTGAACATCATGGAGTTCTGCAAGGCGTTCAACGCCAAGACCCAGGGCATGGAGCCCGGTCTGCCGACTCCGGTGATCATCACCGTCTACAGCGACCGCAGCTTTACCTTTGAGACCAAAAGCACCCCGGCCTCCGTGCTGCTGAAGAAAGCTGCTGGCATCACCAGCGGTTCCAGCCGTCCGAACAGCCAGAAAGTGGGCACCGTTACCCGTGCTCAGCTGGAAGAGATCGCCAAAACCAAGCAGGCCGATCTGACCGCAGCTGACCTGGATGCGGCCGTGCGTACCATCGCCGGCTCCGCGCGTAGCATGGGCCTCAACGTGGAGGGTGTGTAATGGCTAAGCTGACCAAGCGTCAAAAGGCTATCGCCGAGAAAGTAGAAGCTGGCAAGCAGTACGCTTTCGAAGATGCCGCCAAACTGTTGGCCGAGCTGTCGACCATCAAGTTCAAAGAGTCCGTTGATATCTCCATCAACCTGGGCGTCGATCCGCGTAAATCCGACCAGGTTGTACGTGGCGCCACCGTGCTGCCGAACGGCACCGGCAAGAGCGTTCGCGTAGCTGTCTTCACTCAGGGTCCGGGCGCTGAAGCTGCCCTGGCTGCTGGTGCAGACAAGGTTGGCATGGACGAACTGGCTGCCGAAATGAAAGCCGGCGACCTGAACTACGACGTGGTCATCGCTTCTCCGGACGCGATGCGTGTTGTCGGTCAACTGGGTCAGATCCTCGGCCCGCGCGGCCTGATGCCGAACCCGAAAGTTGGCACCGTTACCCCGGACGTAGCTACCGCTGTCAAGAACGCGAAAGCTGGTCAGGTGCGTTTCCGTACCGACAAGAACGGCATCATCCACGCTTCCGTAGGCAAGATCGATTTCGAGCCGGCCAAGCTGAAGCAGAACGTCGAAGCCCTGCTGGTGGACCTGAAGCGCCTGAAGCCTTCGTCCTCCAAAGGCATCTACGTTCAGCGCGTGACCCTGAGCACCACCATGGGTCCGGGCCTGCAGATCGATCAGGCTTCCCTGGAAGTTTGATGAATTAAGTCGTGCAGCGGGCCTGGCCCGTTGCACGCAGGTATTGGGGTCCCTGCCTGGCGGGGGCTATCCAAGACCGTAGGCGGCGCAAGCCTTAAACCACAAGCCTACGCAGATGGTGCTCCCGATTCGTTGACCGAATCAGACACCAAAACGCCGTCCGGCTCCGGCTGGACGAATCGGTAACATCCAGGAGTAAACCCGTGGCAATTAAACTCGAAGACAAGAAGGCCATCGTCGCTGAAGTCAACGAGGCTGCCAAAGCTGCCCTGTCCGCTGTCGTGGCTGATGCCCGTGGCGTGACCGTAGGCGCCATGACCGGACTCCGTAAAGAGGCCCGTGCTGCTGGTGTGTACGTGAAAGTCGTACGTAACACCCTGCTGCGCCGCGCCGTTGAAGGCACTCAGTTCGACGTGCTCAACGACGTGTTCAAAGGCCCGACCCTTATTGCGTTCTCCAACGAGCATCCGGGCGCTGCTGCCCGTATCTTCAAGGACTTCGCCAAGGGTCAGGACAAGTTCGAGATCAAGGCGGCCGCGTTCGAGGGTCAGTTCCTCGCAGCCAATCAGATCGACGTTCTGGCGACCCTGCCGACCTACGACGAAGCCGTAGCACAGCTGATGAGCGTTATCCAAGGCGCTACCAGCAAGCTGGCTCGTACTCTGGCGGCTGTTCGCGACCAGAAAGAAGCCGCCGCTGCCTAAGGCATCCGGTACGCTTTCAACCTTTTTTGTTTAATAGATGGCCGCTAGGTCGTCACCCAATACAGGAATTAGAGTCATGGCTCTGACCAACGAAGACATCATCAACGCCGTATCCGAAATGTCCGTCATGCAGATCGTTGAACTGATCAAGGCGATGGAAGAGAAGTTCGGCGTAACCGCAGCTGCCGCTGTTGCTGCTGGCCCGGCTGTTGCTGCTGCCGCTGCTGAAGAGCAGACCGAGTTCACCATCGTTCTGGCCGAAGCCGGCGAGAAGAAAGTGAACGTGATCAAGGTCGTTCGCGAACTGACCGGTCTGGGTCTGAAAGAAGCCAAGGCTGTCGTAGACGGCGCTCCGGGCGTGGTCAAGGAAGGCGTTTCGAAAGAAGAAGCCGAATCTGCCAAGAAAGCCCTGGAAGAAGCTGGCGCCAAAGTCGAGCTCAAGTAAGCGACGACTTTGCGTCTACAGCCCAAGCGGTAAGCGAAAGGCTGATGGCTGGTGGCTTTTGCCACCGGCCTTTTTCCGTTATGGGAATGTCGCCGCAGGCGCCATTTCCATAATGTGAAAACCCGCCCGAGGGCGGCGCAAACCGAGGGTTTGCACGATTTTTCGGCTGCTCCCGTGGGAGAGGCCAAACAAGCAGGTGACCAAGCTGGGGAACGCTGATGGCTTACTCATACACTGAGAAAAAACGTATCCGCAAGGACTTTAGCAAGTTGCCGGACGTCATGGATGTGCCGTATTTGCTGGCCATCCAGCTGGATTCCTATCGCGAATTCCTGCAGGCGGGCGCAAGCAAGGATCAGATCCGTGATATCGGTCTGCATGCGGCCTTCAAGTCCGTCTTCCCGATTATCAGCTATTCCGGCAATGCTGCCCTGGAATACGTCGGCTATCGCCTGGGCGAGCCGGCATTCGACGTGAAAGAGTGCGTGCTGCGCGGTGTGACCTTCGCCGTCCCGCTGCGTGTGAAAGTGCGCCTGATCATCTTCGACAAAGAATCGTCGAACAAAGCGATCAAGGACATCAAGGAACAGGAAGTCTACATGGGGGAAATCCCCCTGATGACCGAGAACGGTACCTTCATCATCAACGGTACCGAGCGCGTCATCGTTTCCCAGCTGCACCGTTCCCCGGGCGTGTTCTTCGACCACGACCGCGGCAAGACCCACAGCTCCGGCAAGCTGCTGTACTCCGCGCGCATCATTCCCTACCGTGGTTCCTGGCTCGACTTCGAGTTCGATCCGAAGGACTGCGTGTTCGTCCGTATCGACCGTCGCCGCAAACTGCCGGCTTCCGTCCTGCTGCGCGCCCTGGGCTACGGCACCGAGGAAATCCTCAACGCGTTCTATGACACCAACCAGTTCCACATCAAGGGCGAGTCCCTGAGCCTGGAGCTGGTGCCTCAGCGTCTGCGCGGTGAAATCGCCAGCTTCGACATCAAGGATGCTGCCGGCAAGGTCATCGTCGAGCAGGGCCGTCGTATCACCGCTCGCCACATCAACCAGCTCGAGAAAGCCGGCATCAGCCAGCTGGAAGTGCCGTTCGACTACCTGATCGGCCGTACCGTGGCCAAGGCCATCGTGCACCCGGCTACCGGCGAGATCATCGCCGAATGCAACACCGAGCTGAGCGTGGATATCCTGGCGAAAGTCGCCAAGGCCCAGGTCGTACGTCTGGAAACCCTGTACACCAACGACATCGACTGCGGTCCGTTCATCTCCGACACCCTGAAGATCGACTCCACCGGCAATCAGCTGGAAGCACTGGTCGAGATCTACCGGATGATGCGTCCCGGCGAGCCGCCGACCAAGGAAGCCGCCGAGACCCTGTTCGGCAACCTGTTCTTCAGCGCCGAGCGTTACGATCTCTCCGCTGTCGGCCGGATGAAGTTCAACCGCCGTATCGGTCGTACCGAGATCGAAGGTCAGGGCGTGCTGAGCAAGGAAGATATCGTCGAGGTCCTGAAGACCCTCGTCGGCATCCGTAACGGCAAGGGCATCGTCGATGACATCGACCACCTCGGTAACCGTCGCGTACGTTGCGTCGGCGAAATGGCCGAGAACCAGTTCCGCGTTGGCCTGGTGCGCGTCGAGCGTGCGGTCAAGGAACGCCTGTCCATGGCCGAAAGCGAAGGCCTGATGCCGCAGGACCTGATCAACGCCAAGCCGGTGGCTGCCGCGATCAAGGAGTTCTTCGGTTCCAGCCAGCTGTCGCAGTTCATGGACCAGAACAACCCGCTCTCCGAGATCACCCACAAGCGCCGCGTTTCCGCACTCGGCCCGGGCGGTCTGACCCGTGAGCGCGCCGGCTTCGAGGTTCGTGACGTACACCCGACCCACTACGGTCGTGTCTGCCCGATCGAAACCCCTGAAGGCCCGAACATCGGTCTGATCAACTCCCTGGCGACCTACGCCCGCACCAACAAGTACGGCTTCCTCGAGAGCCCGTACCGTGTGGTCAAGGAAGGCCAGGTGACCGACGAGATCGTCTTCCTCTCCGCTATCGAAGAGGCCGATCACGTGATCGCTCAGGCGTCCGCGACCCTGAACGATAAAGGCCAGCTGATCGACGAACTGGTGGCAGTGCGTCACCTCAACGAATTCACCGTCAAGGCGCCGGAAGACGTGACCCTGATGGACGTTTCGCCGAAGCAGGTCGTTTCCGTCGCTGCCTCGCTGATTCCGTTCCTCGAGCACGACGACGCCAACCGTGCACTCATGGGCTCGAACATGCAGCGTCAGGCCGTGCCGACCCTGCGTGCCGACAAGCCTCTGGTCGGTACCGGCATGGAGCGCAACGTAGCGCGCGACTCCGGCGTCTGCGTGGTTGCCCGCCGCGGCGGTGTAATCGACTCGGTCGACGCCAGCCGTATCGTGGTGCGTGTGAACGACGACGAAGTCGAAACCGGTGAAGCCGGCGTCGACATCTACAACCTGACCAAGTACACCCGTTCGAACCAGAACACCTGCATCAACCAGCGTCCGCTGGTGCAGAAGGGTGACAAGGTATCGCGTAGCGACATCCTGGCCGACGGTCCGTCCACCGATATGGGTGAGCTGGCTCTGGGTCAGAACATGCGCGTAGCGTTCATGCCCTGGAACGGCTTCAACTTCGAAGACTCCATCTGCCTGTCCGAGCGCGTGGTCCAGGAAGATCGTTTCACCACGATCCACATCCAGGAGCTGACTTGCGTCGCACGTGACACCAAGCTCGGCCCAGAGGAAATCACCGCGGACATCCCGAACGTGGGTGAAGCTGCGCTGAACAAGCTGGACGAGGCGGGTATCGTCTACGTCGGCGCCGAAGTTCAGGCCGGCGACATCCTGGTCGGCAAGGTCACTCCGAAAGGCGAGACCCAGCTGACTCCGGAAGAGAAGCTGCTGCGCGCGATCTTCGGTGAGAAGGCGTCCGACGTGAAGGACACCTCCCTGCGCGTGCCGACCGGCACCAAGGGCACCGTCATCGACGTGCAGGTGTTCACTCGTGACGGCGTCGAGCGCGACTCCCGCGCCCTGGCCATCGAGAAGATGCAGCTGGACGAGATCCGCAAGGACCTCAACGAAGAGTTCCGCATCGTCGAAGGCGCCACCTTCGAGCGTCTGCGCTCCGCCCTGGTCGGCTCTGTCGCCGATGGCGGTCCGGCGCTGAAGAAAGGCACCGAGATCACCGACGAGTACCTCGACGGCCTCGAGCGCGGCCAGTGGTTCAAGCTGCGCATGGCTGAGGATGCTCTGAACGAACAGCTGGAAAAGGCCCAGGCCTACATCAGCGACCGTCGCCAACTGCTCGACGACAAGTTCGAAGACAAGAAGCGCAAGCTGCAGCAGGGCGATGACCTGGCTCCGGGCGTGCTGAAGATCGTCAAGGTCTACCTGGCGATCAAGCGTCGTATCCAGCCTGGCGACAAGATGGCCGGCCGTCACGGTAACAAGGGTGTGGTCTCGGTAATCATGCCGGTGGAAGACATGCCGCATGACGCCAACGGCACTCCGGTCGACATCGTACTGAACCCGCTGGGCGTACCGTCGCGTATGAACGTCGGTCAGATCCTCGAAACCCACCTGGGCCTCGCGGCCAAGGGGCTGGGCGAGAAGATCAACCGCATGCTCGAAGAGCAACGCAAGATCGCTGAGCTGCGCAAGTTCCTGCACGAGATCTACAACGAGATCGGCGGCCGCCAGGAGAACCTGGACGAGCTGAACGATAACGAGATTCTCGCGCTGGCGAACAACCTGCGTGGCGGCGTACCGATGGCGACTGCAGTGTTCGACGGTGCCAAAGAGGTTGAGATCAAGAAGATGCTCAAGCTCGCCGATCTGCCTGAGAGCGGCCAGATGCGCCTGTTCGACGGCCGTACTGGCAATCAGTTCGAGCGCACGACCACCGTTGGTTACATGTACATGCTGAAGCTGAACCACCTGGTCGATGACAAGATGCACGCACGTTCCACCGGTTCCTACAGCCTGGTTACCCAGCAGCCGCTGGGTGGTAAGGCGCAGTTCGGTGGCCAGCGCTTCGGGGAGATGGAGGTCTGGGCACTGGAAGCCTACGGCGCCGCCTACACCCTGCAGGAAATGCTGACCGTGAAGTCGGACGACGTGAACGGACGTACCAAGATGTACAAGAACATCGTGGACGGCGATCACCGCATGGAGGCCGGCATGCCCGAGTCCTTCAACGTGCTGATCAAAGAGATCCGCTCGCTCGGCATCGATATCGAACTGGAAACCGAATAACACGTGACGCTAGAACGGTGCGGCTGGTCAAGGCCGGTCGCACCGGGTCCGTGAGGAGGAAAGGCCTTGAAAGACTTGCTCAATCTGTTGAAAAACCAGGGTCAAATCGAAGAGTTCGATGCCATTCGTATTGGTCTGGCCTCGCCCGAGATGATTCGTTCCTGGTCGTTCGGCGAAGTTAAGAAGCCGGAGACCATCAACTACCGTACCTTCAAGCCGGAGCGCGATGGCCTGTTCTGCGCCAAGATCTTCGGCCCGGTGAAGGACTACGAGTGCCTGTGCGGTAAGTACAAGCGCCTGAAGCACCGTGGTGTGATCTGCGAGAAGTGCGGCGTCGAAGTCGCCCTGGCCAAGGTGCGCCGCGAGCGCATGGGCCACATCGAACTGGCTTCGCCGGTCGCCCACATCTGGTTCCTGAAGTCCCTGCCGTCCCGTATCGGCCTGCTGCTGGACATGACCCTGCGTGACATCGAGCGCGTGCTCTATTTCGAGAGCTACGTGGTGATCGATCCGGGCATGACCACTCTGGAAAAAGGCCAACTGCTGAACGACGAGCAGTACTTCGAAGCCCTCGAAGAGTTCGGTGACGACTTCGACGCGCGCATGGGCGCGGAAGCCGTTCGCGAGCTGCTCAACCAGATCGACCTGGAGCACGAGATCGGCCGCCTGCGCGAAGAGATTCCGCAGACCAACTCGGAAACCAAGATCAAGAAGCTGTCCAAACGCCTGAAGCTGATGGAAGCCTTCCAGGGCTCCGGCAACCATCCGGAGTGGATGGTGCTGACCGTCCTGCCGGTGCTGCCGCCGGACCTGCGCCCGCTGGTTCCGCTGGATGGCGGCCGCTTCGCGACTTCCGATCTGAACGATCTGTACCGTCGCGTGATCAACCGTAACAACCGTCTGAAGCGCCTGCTCGACCTGGCCGCTCCGGACATCATCGTGCGCAACGAAAAGCGCATGCTGCAGGAAGCCGTCGACGCCCTGCTCGACAACGGCCGCCGTGGTCGCGCCATCACTGGCTCGAACAAGCGCCCGCTGAAGTCGCTGGCCGACATGATCAAGGGTAAGCAAGGTCGCTTCCGTCAGAACCTGCTCGGCAAGCGCGTGGACTACTCCGGTCGTTCCGTGATCACCGTGGGCCCGACCCTGCGTCTGCACCAGTGCGGTCTGCCGAAGAAGATGGCCCTGGAGCTGTTCAAGCCGTTCATCTTCGGTAAGCTGGAAGGTCGTGGCATGGCCACCACCATCAAGGCTGCGAAGAAGATGGTCGAGCGCGAGCTGCCCGAGGTCTGGGACGTTCTCGCCGAAGTCATCCGCGAACATCCGGTCCTGCTGAACCGTGCGCCGACCCTGCACCGTCTGGGTATCCAGGCGTTCGAGCCGGTCCTCATCGAAGGCAAGGCGATCCAGCTGCACCCGCTGGTCTGCGCCGCGTACAACGCCGACTTCGACGGTGACCAGATGGCCGTGCACGTTCCGCTGACCCTCGAGGCCCAGCTGGAAGCGCGTGCGCTGATGATGTCCACCAACAACATCCTGTCGCCCGCCAACGGCGAGCCGATCATCGTTCCGTCGCAGGACGTGGTAATGGGTCTGTACTACATGACCCGTGAAGCGGTGAATGCGAAGGGCGAGGGCATGGCCTTTGCCGACCTGCAGGAAGTCGACCGCGCCTACCGTAGCGGCCAGGTGTCCCTGCACGCCCGCGTGAAAGTGCGGATCAACGAGAAGGTCAAGAACGAAGACGGCAGCCTGACTGCCAACACCCGCATCGTCGACACTACCGTCGGCCGTGCGCTGCTGTTCCAGGTCGTTCCGGCTGGTCTGCCGTACGACGTGGTCAACCAGTCGATGAAGAAAAAGGCGATCTCCAAGCTGATCAACCAGTGCTATCGCGTGGTTGGTCTGAAGGACACCGTCATCTTCGCCGACCAACTGATGTACACCGGTTTCGCCTACTCGACGATTTCCGGCGTATCCATCGGCGTGAACGACTTCGTCATCCCGGATGAGAAGGCGCGCATCATCAACGCCGCCACCGAGGAAGTGAAGGAGATCGAGAGCCAGTACGCCTCCGGCCTGGTAACCCAGGGCGAGAAGTACAACAAGGTGATCGACCTGTGGTCGAAGGCCAACGACGAAGTGTCCAAGGCGATGATGTCCAACCTCTCGAAAGAGAAGGTGACCGATCGCGAAGGCAAGGTAGTCGACCAGGAGTCCTTCAACTCCATGTACATGATGGCGGACTCCGGTGCGCGGGGTTCCGCGGCCCAGATCCGTCAGTTGGCCGGTATGCGTGGCCTGATGGCCAAGCCGGACGGCTCGATCATCGAGACGCCGATCACCGCGAACTTCCGTGAAGGCCTGAACGTACTCCAGTACTTCATCTCCACCCACGGTGCTCGTAAGGGTCTGGCGGATACCGCACTGAAGACCGCGAACTCCGGTTACCTGACCCGTCGTCTGGTCGACGTGGCGCAGGATCTGGTGGTTACCGAGATCGATTGCGGCACCGAGCATGGCCTGGTCATGTCTCCGCACATCGAAGGCGGCGACATCGTCGAGCCGCTGGGTGAGCGCGTCCTCGGCCGCGTGATCGCGCGTGACGTGTTCAAGCCGGGTGGCGACGACGTGATCGTTCCTGCCGGCACCCTGATCGACGAGAAGTGGGTCGACTTCCTCGAGCAGATGAGCGTCGACGAAGTCGTCGTTCGTTCGCCGATTACCTGCGAAACCCGTCATGGCATTTGCGCCATGTGCTACGGCCGCGATCTGGCCCGTGGTCACCGTGTGAACATCGGTGAAGCGGTCGGCGTCATCGCCGCCCAGTCCATCGGTGAGCCGGGTACCCAGCTGACCATGCGTACCTTCCACATCGGTGGTGCGGCCAGCCGGACCTCCGCTGCGGACAACGTGCAGGTCAAGAACGGCGGCACCATCCGCCTGCACAACCTGAAGCACGTCGAGCGTGCCGATGGCGCGCTGGTGGCGGTATCCCGTTCGGGCGAACTGGCGGTTGCCGACGACTTCGGTCGCGAGCGCGAGCGCTACAAGCTGCCGTACGGTGCGGTCATTTCGGTCAAGGAAGGCGACAAGGTCGATCCGGGCGCAATCGTCGTCAAGTGGGACCCGCACACCCACCCGATCGTTACCGAGATGGACGGTACCGTGGCCTTCGTGGGCATGGAAGAAGGCATCACCATCAAGCGCCAGACCGACGAACTCACCGGTCTGACCAATATCGAGGTGATGGATCCGAAGGATCGTCCGGCTGCCGGCAAGGACATTCGTCCGGCCGTGAAGCTGATCGACGCCGCTGGCAAGGATCTGCTGCTGCCGGGTACCGACGTGCCCGCACAGTACTTCCTGCCGGCGAACGCCCTGGTCAACCTCAACGATGGCGCGAAAGTGCGCATCGGTGACGTTATCGCGCGTATCCCGCAGGAAACTTCGAAGACCCGCGACATCACCGGTGGTCTGCCGCGCGTTGCCGACCTGTTCGAAGCTCGTCGTCCGAAAGAGCCTTCGATCCTGGCGGAAATCAGCGGCACCATCTCCTTCGGCAAGGAAACCAAGGGCAAGCGCCGCCTGGTCATCACTCCCACCGACGGTAGCGATCCGTACGAGGAGCTGATTCCGAAGTGGCGTCACCTGAACGTGTTCGAAGGTGAGCAGGTAAGCCGTGGCGAAGTGATCTCCGACGGTCCGAGCAACCCGCACGACATCCTGCGCCTGCTCGGCGTGAGCTCGCTGGCCAAGTACATCGTCAACGAGATTCAGGACGTGTACCGCCTGCAGGGCGTGAAGATCAACGACAAGCACATCGAGACCATCCTGCGTCAGATGCTGCGCAAGGTCGAAGTGGCCGAGTCGGGCGATTCCAGCTTCATCAAGGGCGATCAGGTCGAGCTGACCCATGTTCTGGAGGAGAACGAACAGCTGGGTACCGAGGACAAGTTCCCGGCCAAGTACGAGCGTGTACTGCTGGGTATCACCAAAGCCTCGCTGTCCACCGAGTCGTTCATCTCCGCAGCTTCCTTCCAGGAGACCACCCGCGTCCTCACCGAGGCGGCGGTCACCGGCAAGCGCGACTTCCTGCGCGGCCTGAAGGAAAACGTGGTGGTCGGTCGTCTGATTCCGGCCGGTACCGGTCTGGCCTACCACAGCGAGCGCAAGCGTCAGCGCGATCTCGGCAAACCGCAGCGCGTGAGCGCCAGCGAGGCCGAAGCCGCCCTGGCCGAAGCGCTCAACCTGAACGGTAACTAAGCCTTGTACAAAGCCCCGACTGTCTTGACAGTCGGGGCTTTGTCTTGACGGTTTACAGGAAGCTCTTTAGTATCTTGTACCCCGAAAATTGGCAGGGCGAACGCTCTGCCATTTCGTTTATGTGTCGTAAGACAATCAGTGGAGCTATAGATGGCAACTATCAACCAGCTGGTGCGCAAACCGCGCAAGCGTCTGGTCGACAAGAGCGGCGTTCCTGCCCTGCAGAACTGCCCTCAGCGTCGCGGCGTATGCACCCGCGTATACACCACCACCCCGAAAAAGCCGAACTCGGCACTGCGTAAAGTCTGCCGTGTTCGCCTGACCAATGGTTTCGAGGTTTCCTCGTACATCGGTGGTGAAGGTCACAACCTGCAAGAGCACAGCGTAGTGCTGATCCGCGGCGGTCGTGTAAAGGACCTCCCGGGTGTGCGTTACCACACCGTGCGCGGTTCGCTGGATACCTCCGGCGTTAAAGACCGTAAGCAGGGTCGTTCGAAGTACGGCGCGAAGCGTCCGAAGTAATTTTGTTTTCCTATTTGCTGAGTCGATAAGAGTAAGGTCGGGCTCAACCAAGACGGTTGCAGTCCCGGGCTAACCTGAAGACCGTTTGAGGGCTTATCAATGCCAAGACGTCGTGTAGCGGCCAAACGTGAAATTCTGGCTGATCCGAAATACGGAAGCCAGATTCTGGCCAAGTTTATGAACCACGTGATGGAAAGCGGCAAGAAAGCCGTTGCCGAGCGTATCGTTTACGGTGCTCTGGACAAGGTCAAAGAGCGCGGTAAAGGTGACCCCCTGGAACTCTTCGAAAAAGCACTCGACGCCATCGCTCCGCTGGTCGAAGTGAAGTCCCGCCGCGTAGGTGGTGCGACTTACCAGGTTCCGGTCGAAGTTCGCCCGTCCCGTCGTAATGCCCTGGCCATGCGTTGGCTGGTGGACTACGCCCGCAAGCGTGGCGAGAAGTCCATGGCTCTGCGCCTGGCTGGCGAGCTGCTGGATGCTGCTGAAGGCAAAGGCGCCGCCGTCAAGAAGCGTGAAGACGTGCACCGTATGGCCGAGGCCAACAAAGCGTTCTCGCACTACCGCTTCTAATTACGGCATCAACACTTTTGCGAGGGCTTTATGGCTCGTACTACAGCAATTAACCGCTATCGGAACATCGGTATCTGCGCCCACGTTGACGCGGGCAAGACCACCACTACCGAGCGGATCCTGTTCTACACAGGTCTCAGCCACAAGATGGGTGAGGTGCACGACGGCGCTGCTACCACCGACTGGATGGTGCAGGAGCAGGAGCGTGGTATCACCATCACTTCCGCTGCGATCACCACCTTCTGGGAAGGTTCGCGCGGCCAGTACGACAAGTACCGCGTAAACGTCATCGACACCCCCGGCCACGTAGACTTCACCATTGAAGTTGAGCGCTCCCTGCGCGTACTGGACGGTGCTGTCGTGGTGTTCTGCGGCACCTCCGGCGTTGAGCCGCAGTCCGAAACCGTATGGCGTCAGGCCAACAAGTACGGCGTTCCGCGTATCGTCTACGTGAACAAGATGGACCGCGCCGGCGCCAACTTCCTGCGCGTCGTCGGTCAGATCAAGAACCGTCTGGGCCACACCCCGGTTCCGGTTCAGCTGGCCATCGGCGCAGAAGATGACTTCCAGGGTCAGGTCGACCTGCTGAAAATGAAGGCCATCTACTGGAACGAAGACGACAAGGGCACCTCCTACCGCGAGGAAGAAATTCCCGCTGAGCTGGTGGACCTGGCCAACGAGTGGCGCAACAACATGGTCGAGGCTGCTGCCGAGGCCAACGAAGAGCTGATGAACAAGTACCTGGAAGAGGGTGAGCTGTCGATCGAAGAGATCAAGGCCGGCCTGCGTCAGCGTACTATCGCCTGCGAAATCGTTCCGGCTGTCTGCGGTTCCTCCTTCAAGAACAAGGGTGTGCCCCTGGTTCTCGACGCCGTCATCGACTTCCTGCCTGCTCCGACCGAAATCCCGGCGATTCAGGGCGTTCATCCGGACAGCACCGATGACAACGAGATCCACGACGAGCGTCCTGCTGACGACAGTGCGCCGTTCTCCGCGCTGGCGTTCAAGATCGCTACCGACCCGTTCGTTGGTACTCTAACCTTCGTTCGCGTCTACTCGGGCGTTCTGGAGTCCGGTAACTCGGTTATCAACTCCGTGAAAGGCAAGAAAGAGCGCGTTGGTCGTATGGTGCAGATGCACGCCAACCAGCGTGACGAGATCAAGGAAGTGCGCGCTGGCGACATCGCTGCTCTGATCGGCATGAAGGACGTCACTACTGGTGACACCCTGTGCGACATCGAGAAGCCGATCATCCTCGAGCGCATGGACTTCCCGGAGCCGGTAATTTCGGTAGCTGTCGAGCCGAAGACCAAGGCTGACCAGGAGAAGATGGGTATCGCCCTCGGCAAGCTGGCCCAGGAAGACCCGTCGTTCCGCGTCAAGACCGACGAAGAGACTGGCCAGACCATCATCTCTGGCATGGGTGAGCTGCACCTGGACATCCTCGTCGACCGCATGAAGCGCGAGTTCGGCGTCGAGGCCAACATCGGCAAGCCGCAGGTTTCCTACCGCGAAACCATCTCCAAGGACAACGTCGAGATCGAAGGTAAGTTCGTTCGTCAGTCCGGTGGTCGTGGTCAGTTCGGTCACTGCTGGATTCGCTTCTCGACTCCGGATGTGGACGAGAAAGGCAACATCACCGAAGGTCTGGTGTTCACTAACGAAGTCGTGGGCGGTGTGGTTCCGAAGGAATACATCCCGGCGATCCAGAAGGGTATCGAAGAGCAGATGAAGAACGGCGTTGTCGCCGGCTATCCGCTCATCGGCCTGAAGGCCACCGTGTTCGATGGTTCCTACCATGACGTCGACTCCAACGAGATGGCGTTCAAGATCGCTGCCTCCATGGCGACCAAGCAACTGGCCCAGAAGGGCGGCGGTAAAGTGCTTGAGCCGATCATGAAGGTGGAGGTGGTGACTCCTGAGGACTACATGGGCGACGTGATGGGTGACCTGAACCGTCGTCGTGGTCTGATCCAGGGCATGGAAGACAGCGTTTCCGGCAAGGTCATCCGCGCGGAAGTACCGCTGGGTGAAATGTTTGGCTACGCTACCGATGTTCGCTCCATGTCGCAGGGTCGCGCTAGCTACTCCATGGAATTCTCCAAGTACGCCGAAGCTCCGTCGAACATCGTCGAAGCACTGGTTAAAAAACAAGCTTGATTCAGCCCTTTAAGTAAGAGGTTTACTGTCGTGGCTAAGGAAAAATTCGAACGTAACAAACCGCACGTCAACGTCGGCACCATCGGTCACGTTGACCACGGTAAAACCACTCTGACCGCTGCTCTGACCAAGGTCTGCTCCGAGACCTGGGGCGGCGCCGCTCGCGCTTTCGACCAGATCGACAACGCGCCGGAAGAGAAGGCTCGCGGTATCACCATCAACACCTCCCACGTTGAATACGATTCGGCCGTACGTCACTACGCCCACGTAGACTGCCCGGGCCACGCTGACTATGTGAAGAACATGATCACCGGTGCTGCGCAGATGGACGGCGCGATCCTGGTTTGCTCGGCTGCCGACGGCCCCATGCCGCAGACCCGTGAGCACATCCTGCTGTCCCGTCAGGTAGGCGTTCCTTACATCGTCGTGTTCCTGAACAAGGCCGACATGGTTGACGATGCCGAACTGCTGGAACTGGTCGAGATGGAAGTTCGCGACCTGCTGAGCACCTACGACTTCCCGGGCGACGACACTCCGATCATCACCGGTTCGGCTCTGATGGCTCTGAACGGCCAGGACGACAACGAGATGGGCGTTTCCGCCGTGCGCAAGCTGGTAGAAACCCTGGATGCCTACATCCCTGAGCCGGTTCGTGCAATCGACCAGCCGTTCCTGATGCCGATCGAAGACGTGTTCTCGATCTCCGGTCGTGGCACCGTGGTAACCGGCCGTGTCGAGCGTGGCATCGTCAAGGTTCAGGAAGAAGTGGAAATCGTCGGCATCAAGGCGACCACCAAGACTACCTGCACCGGCGTTGAAATGTTCCGCAAGCTGCTCGACGAAGGTCGTGCTGGTGAGAACGTCGGCGTCCTGCTGCGTGGCACCAAGCGTGAAGACGTAGAGCGTGGCCAGGTTCTGGCCAAGCCGGGCACCATCAAGCCGCACACCAAGTTCGAGTGCGAAGTGTACGTGCTGTCCAAGGAAGAAGGTGGTCGTCACACCCCGTTCTTCAAGGGCTACCGTCCGCAGTTCTACTTCCGTACCACCGACGTGACCGGTAACTGCGAACTGCCGGAAGGCGTTGAGATGGTAATGCCGGGTGATAACGTCAAGATGACCGTTACCCTGATCGCTCCGATCGCCATGGAAGAAGGTCTGCGCTTCGCGATTCGCGAAGGCGGCCGTACTGTTGGCGCCGGCGTGGTTGCCAAGATCGTCGAGTAATCGATCGATCCTGCGGTAAAGGAAAGGGGCCCTTCGGGGCCCCTTTTCGTTTGAGTTGATCAAATATTGACACCCCCTGGGGGCATCCGTACAATTGCGCCTCCTTTTAACGGGCGGAGTCCGCCCGTTGGGAATGGCAACTTGGAGTCTGAGGTCAAATGCAAAATCAACAAATCCGTATTCGGTTGAAGGCTTTTGACCATCGCCTGATCGACCAATCTACCCAGGAAATCGTGGAAACCGCGAAACGTACTGGGGCTCAGGTGCGTGGTCCGATTCCTCTGCCGACCCGTAAGGAACGTTACACCGTGCTGATTTCCCCGCACGTCAACAAGGATGCTCGCGACCAGTACGAAATTCGTACTCACAAGCGTGTACTCGACATCGTTCAGCCCACCGACAAAACCGTCGATGCGCTGATGAAGCTCGACCTTGCTGCTGGCGTCGAAGTACAGATCAGCCTCGGCTAATGCCTTCGGCATTAGTCGTGTAACGCTCTGAAATGGGCGGCCATAGCGGGTGAAAGCCCCGTACACTAAAGAGGTTCATAACATGACAATTGGTGTTGTCGGTCGTAAGTGTGGCATGACCCGCATTTTCACCGAAGATGGTGTCTCTATTCCGGTTACGGTCATCGAGGTCGAACCGAATCGCGTCACCCAGTTCAAAAGCGAAGAGTCCGATGGCTATCGTGCAGTCCAAGTGACTGTCGGCGAGCGTCGTGCCTCCCGCGTGACCAAGGCTCAAGCCGGTCACTTTGCCAAGGCGAATGTCGCCGCCGGTCGCGGCGTGTGGGAATTCCGTCTGGGCGAAGAGCAGTATGCCGCCGGTGATGCAATCACCGTCGACCTGTTCCAGGCTGGTCAGCTGGTAGACGTTACCGGCGAATCCAAGGGTAAAGGCTACGCCGGTACCATCAAGCGCTGGAACTTCCGTGGTCAAGACAATACCCACGGTAACTCCGTTTCCCACCGCGTCCCGGGTTCCATCGGCCAGTGCCAAACTCCTGGTCGAGTGTTCAAGGGCAAAAAAATGTCCGGTCATATGGGTGCTGAGCGCGTAACCGTTCAATCCCTTGAGATCGTGCGTGTCGATGCAGAGCGTAATCTGCTGCTGGTCAAAGGTGCCGTTCCTGGCGCTACCGGCGGTAACGTGCTTGTGCGTCCGGCAGCCAAGGCTCGCGGTTAAGAGGGGAAGCTGAGATGCAATTGAATGTAAATGGCGCTCAGGCTATCGAAGTCTCCGAGCGTACCTTTGGTAGCGAATTCAACGAGACTCTGGTTCACCAGGCAGTCGTCGCCTACATGGCCGGCGGTCGTCAGGGCACCAAGGCTCAGAAGACTCGTTCCGAAGTCTCCGGTGGTGGCAAGAAGCCGTGGCGTCAGAAGGGCACTGGTCGTGCTCGCGCTGGCACCATCCGCAGTCCCATCTGGCGTGGGGGCGGCACCACCTTCGCCGCCAAACCGCAGGATCACTCCCAGAAGCTCAACAAGAAGATGTATCGCGCTGCACTGCGTTCCATCCTCTCCGAGCTGGTTCGTCTGGAGCGTCTGGTTGTCGTTGCCGACTTCGCTGTCGATGCACCGAAAACCAAAGGTCTGGTCAGCAAGCTGGACACCCTGGGCCTGAAAGACGTGCTCATCGTCACCGATGGTGTCGACGAGAACCTGTATCTGGCTGCGCGCAATCTGGCGCACGTCGATGTACGTGACGTTCAAGGTTCCGACCCGGTCAGCCTGATCGCCTACGACAAGGTGCTGGTCACCGTGTCTGCCGTGAAGAAGTTCGAGGAGCTGCTGGGATGAACCAGGAACGCGTATTCAAAGTGCTGCTTGGTCCGCACATCTCCGAGAAAGCCACGGGTCTCGCGGACGGCAAGAGCCAATTCGTCTTCAAGGTTGCCACTGATGCAACCAAGCTGGAAATCAAGAAGGCCGTAGAAAGCCTGTTCGGCGTGAAAGTGCGTCGCGTCACCACCCTGAACGTTCAGGGCAAGACCAAACGCACCGCTCGCGGCCTGGGCAAGCGCAACGACTGGAAAAAAGCGTACATCGCTCTCCAGCCGGGCCAAGATCTCGATTTCGCAGCTGGCGCTGAGTAAAGGGGTGCATCATGGCAATCGTTAAATGCAAACCGACGTCCGCTGGTCGTCGCTTTGTCGTCAAAGTGGTGAATCAGGAGCTGCACAAAGGCGCTCCCTACGCACCGCTGGTCGAGAAAAAATCCAAGTCTGGCGGCCGTAACAACAACGGTCGTATCACCACTCGTCACATCGGTGGTGGTCACAAGCAGCACTACCGTCTGGTCGACTTCCGTCGCAACAAGGATGGCATCCCTGCCATCGTCGAGCGCGTGGAATACGATCCGAACCGTACTGCGCATATCGCTCTGCTGAAATATGCCGACGGCGAACGTCGCTACATCATCGCTCCGAAAGGCGTGGTGGCTGGCGATCAGCTGATCTCCGGTATTGGCGCTCCGATCAAGGCTGGCAACAGCATGCCGCTGCGCAACATCCCGGTAGGTAGCACCGTTCACGGTATCGAACTGAAGCCGGGTAAAGGCGCTCAGATCGCCCGCTCCGCTGGTGCTTCCGCTCAGCTGGTAGCTCGTGAAGGTGCGTACGTAACCGTGCGTCTGCGTTCCGGTGAAATGCGTAAAGTCCTGGCTGACTGCCGTGCGACCCTGGGCGAAGTCTCGAACTCCGAGCACAGCCTGCGTTCGCTGGGTAAAGCTGGTGCCAAGCGCTGGCGTGGCGTTCGCCCGACCGTTCGTGGTGTTGCCATGAACCCGGTCGACCACCCGCATGGTGGTGGTGAAGGTCGTACCTCTGCTGGTCGTCATCCGGTATCGCCGTGGGGTCTTCAGACGAAAGGTAAGAAGACTCGCGCGAACAAGCGTACCGATAACATGATCGTCCGTCGCCGCAAGTAAATAGAGGGATACGACAGTGCCGCGTTCTCTGAAAAAAGGTCCGTTTATCGATCTTCACCTGTTGAAGAAGGTCGAAGTGGCGGTGGAAAAGAACGATCGCAAACCGATCAAGACCTGGTCGCGCCGTTCGATGATTCTGCCGCATATGGTTGGTCTGACCATCGCTGTCCACAACGGCCGTCAACACGTGCCGGTTCTCGTCAACGAGGACATGGTTGGTCACAAACTCGGCGAGTTCGCTGCTACCCGCACTTATCGTGGGCACGCTGCGGACAAGAAAGCCAAGCGTTAAGGGGTAAGGAAGATGGAAGTAGCCGCTAAGCTGTCGGGCGCTCGTATCTCCGCCCAGAAAGCCCGCTTGGTCGCCGACCAGATCCGCGGGAAGAAGGTGGGCGAAGCGCTCAACCTCCTGGCTTTCAGCAGTAAGAAAGCCGCCGAGATCATGAAAAAAGTGCTGGAGTCGGCCGTTGCCAACGCTGAGCACAACGAAGGCGCCGATGTGGATGACCTGAAGGTCTCCACCGTCTTCGTCAACGAAGGTCGTTCGCTCAAGCGCATCATGCCGCGCGCCAAAGGCCGTGCTGATCGCATCGTGAAGCGGTCTTGCCATATCACGGTCAAGGTTGCGGACAAGTAACGGAGTCGATCAGATGGGTCAGAAAGTACATCCCAATGGCATTCGCCTGGGTATCGTCAAGGAGCACACCTCTGTTTGGTACGCGGATAAGCGCACTTATGCCGATTATCTGTTTGCCGACCTGAAGGTGCGTGAGTACCTCCAAGACAAACTAAAAAGCGCGTCCGTAAGCCGTATCGATATTCATCGTCCGGCTCAAACCGCACGCATCACCATCCACACCGCTCGTCCGGGTATCGTGATTGGCAAGAAAGGTGAGGATGTCGAGAAGCTGCGTCAGGACCTGACCAAGCAAATGGGTGTGCCTGTGCACATCAACATCGAAGAGATCCGCAAGCCGGAACTCGACGGTATGCTGGTTGCGCAGAGCGTAGCTCAGCAGCTGGAGCGTCGCGTTATGTTCCGTCGCGCCATGAAGCGCGCTGTACAGAACGCCATGCGCATTGGTGCCAAGGGCATCAAGATCCAGGTGAGTGGTCGTTTGGGCGGCGCTGAAATTGCTCGTACCGAATGGTATCGCGAAGGTCGTGTGCCTCTGCACACCCTGCGTGCCGATATCGACTATGCAACCTACGAAGCGCACACCACCTACGGTGTGATCGGTGTGAAGGTTTGGATCTTCAAGGGTGAGGTCATCGGTGGCCGCCAGGAAGAACTGAAACCGGTAGCGCCCGCTCCTCGTAAAAAAGCTGCTAAGTAAGGAGTACGCAAATGCTGCAACCTAAGCGTACGAAGTTCCGCAAGCAGATGACCGGTCACAACCGTGGCCTGGCTCATCGCGGTAGCAAAGTCAGCTTCGGCGAGTTCGCTCTCAAGGCAACCAGCCGTGGCCGTCTCACTGCACGTCAGATCGAGTCCGCGCGTCGTGCGCTGACCCGTCACGTAAAACGTGGCGGCAAGATCTGGATCCGCGTATTCCCCGACAAGCCGGTTACCAAAAAGCCCCTCGAAGTTCGTATGGGTAAAGGTAAGGGCGGCGTCGAGTACTGGGTAGCCCAGATTCAACCGGGCAAGGTCCTGTACGAGATCGAGGGTGTTTCCGAAGAGCTGGCGCGTGAGGCATTCGCCCTGGCTGCTGCAAAGCTGCCGCTCGCCACCTCCTTTGTTAAGCGGACGGTGATGTGATGAAAGCGAATGAACTTCGTGAAAAATCCGTTGAGCAGCTGAACGAGCAACTGCTCGGCCTGCTGCGCGACCAGTTCAATCTGCGCATGCAGAAAGCAACTGGCCAGTTGGGGCAGTCGCACCTGCTCTCGCAGGTGAAGCGCGACATCGCTCGCGTCAAAACTGTGCTCAATCAGCAAGCAGGTAAGTGATCATGGCTGAAGCTCAGAAAACCGTCCGTACGCTGACCGGCCGCGTCGTCAGCGACAAGATGGACAAAACCATCACCGTTCTGATCGAGCGTCGCGTCAAGCACCCGATCTACGGCAAATACGTGAAGCGTTCGACCAAACTGCACGCACACGACGAAACCAATCAGTGCCGCATTGGTGACCTGGTCACCATTCGCGAGACTCGTCCGCTGGCCAAAACCAAGGCCTGGACCCTGGTTGACGTCGTTGAGCGCGCGGTGGAAGTCTAAGGACTAAGGGTCGGAGATAGATTATGATTCAGACTCAATCCATGCTCGATGTCGCTGACAACAGCGGCGCGCGTCGCGTGATGTGCATCAAGGTGCTCGGCGGTTCCCACCGCCGTTACGCCGGCATCGGCGACATCATCAAAGTCACCGTCAAGGAAGCGATTCCGCGCGGCAAAGTGAAGAAGGGCCAGGTAATGACTGCCGTGGTCGTTCGCACCAAGCACGGCGTACGTCGTACTGACGGTTCCATCATCCGCTTCGACGGCAACGCCGCTGTCCTGCTGAACAACAAGCAGGAGCCGATCGGCACCCGTATCTTTGGGCCAGTGACTCGTGAGCTTCGTACCGAGAAGTTCATGAAGATCGTCTCGCTTGCCCCTGAAGTGCTGTAAGGAGTAGCCGTCATGCAAAAAATTCGTCGTGACGACGAAGTAATCGTCATTGCCGGCAAGGACAAGGGCAAGCGTGGCAAGGTGCTGAAAGTTCTCGCTGACGACCGTCTGGTCGTTGGCGGTGTGAACCTGATCAAGCGCCACACCAAGCCCAACCCCATGCTCAACCAGCAAGGCGGTATCGTCGAGAAGGAGGCGCCTCTGCACGTCTCCAACGTGGCCATTTTCAACCCGGAAACCAGCAAGGCTGATCGCGTTGGTTTCAAGGTCGAAGACGGGAAGAAAATTCGTGTCTTCAAGTCGAACCAGAAACCGGTTCAGGCTTGAGGCTGCTAGGTAGATCACCATGGCACGATTGAAAGAGATTTATCGGAAGGAAATCGCGCCCAAGCTGAAGGAACAACTTCAGCTGGCGAACGTGATGGAAGTTCCGCGCGTCACCAAAATCACCCTGAACATGGGTCTGGGCGAAGCTGTCGGCGACAAGAAAGTCATCGAGAGCGCTGTCGCTGATCTGGAAAAGATCGCTGGTCAGAAGCCGGTAGTGACTTACGCTCGTAAGTCCATCGCGGGCTTCAAGATCCGTGAAGGCTGGCCGATCGGCGTCAAGGTCACCCTGCGTGGCGACCGTATGTACGAGTTCCTGGATCGTCTGCTGTCCATCTCCCTGCCGCGCGTGCGTGACTTCCGCGGCCTGAATGCCAAGTCCTTCGATGGTCGCGGCAACTACAGCATGGGTGTGAAAGAGCAGATCATCTTCCCGGAAATCGATTACGACAAGATCGATGCTCTCCGCGGTATGGATATCACTCTGACCACCACCGCTCGTTCGGATGATGAAGGCCGCGCTCTGCTGCGCGCTTTCAACTTCCCGTTCCGCAACTGATTGGAGTAGGAACATGGCTAAAGAGAGCATGAAAAACCGTGAGCTGAAGCGTCAGCTGACGGTAGCCAAGTACGCCAAAAAGCGTGCCGAGCTGAAAGCGATCATCGCTAATCCGAACACCAGTGCGGAAGAGCGTTGGAATGCGCAGGTCGCCCTGCAGAAGCAACCGCGTGACGCGAGCGCCAGCCGCCTGCGTAACCGTTGCCGTCTGACCGGTCGTCCGCACGGCTTCTACCGCAAGTTCGGCCTGAGCCGTAACAAGCTGCGTGAAGCTGCGATGCGCGGTGACGTACCGGGCCTGGTCAAGGCCAGCTGGTAAGTCCCGCAACGGAGTCGGAGACGGCTCCGTTGATCGCGATGACGAATCAAGCCCCGTTTGGGGCTTGATTCGTTTTTGAGCGATCTCTAGAATACCCGGCTCCCCCGAGCCTGGGTTTAATCCGCCTGGCGTTTTGTGGGCGATTAGAAGTTCAAGGCTTATCTATTTGTAGGAGCGTTAAGCCCATGAGTATGCAGGACCCGTTAGCAGACATGCTAACTCGCATCCGTAATGCCCAGATGGCTGAGAAGACCGTCGTGAGCATGCCGTCTTCCAAGCTGAAAGCGGCAGTAGCCAAGGTTCTCAAGGACGAAGGTTACATTGCGGATTTCCAAGTCAGCGCCGAGGCCAAGCCTCTGCTGTCCATCGAGCTGAAGTACTTCGAAGGCAAGCCTGTCATCGAAGAAGTGAAGCGAATCAGCCGTCCTGGCCTGCGCCAGTACAAATCCGTCGATCAGCTGCCGAAAGTCCGTGGCGGTCTGGGTGTTTCGATCGTTTCCACCAATAAAGGTGTGATGACTGATCGTGCTGCCCGCGCTGCTGGTGTTGGTGGCGAAGTGCTCTGCACAGTGTTCTAAGGGGAATCAGCATGTCTCGCGTTGCTAAGAACCCCGTCAAGCTGCCTGCCGGCGTGGAAATCAAGCTGGCTGGTCAGGAACTGTCGGTCAAGGGCGCCAAGGGCGCACTGGAACTGAAAGTTCATCCCTCCGTTGAAGTCATCCAGGACAACGGTGAGCTGCGTTTCGCTGCCCGTAACGGCGATCAGCAGACCCGTGCCATGGCCGGTACCACTCGCGCCCTGGTCAACAACATGGTAATCGGTGTCAGCCAAGGCTTCGAGCGCAAGCTCCAGCTGGTTGGTGTTGGTTACAAAGCGCAGGCCAAAGGCCAAGTGCTGTCCCTGGCTCTCGGCTTCTCCCACCCGGTTGATTACGAACTGCCCGCCGGCATCGTCGCCGAAACCCCCAGCCAGACCGATATCCTGATCAAGGGCATCGACAAGCAGCTGGTCGGCCAGGTTGCTGCGGAAATCCGCGACTTCCGTCCGCCGGAGCCGTACAAAGGCAAGGGCGTGCGTTACGCCGACGAAGTCGTCCTTCGTAAAGAAGCCAAGAAGAAGTAGGGCATAGCAAATGAGCGTCAAGAAAGAAACCCGTCTGCGTCGCGCTCGCAAGGCACGCCTGAAGATGCGCGAACTGGAAGCCGTACGCCTCTGCGTGTACCGCTCCTCCCAGCACATTTATGCCCAGGTCATCGCGGCCGACGGCAGCAAGGTCCTGGCCAGCGCCTCGACCCTGGACAAGGATCTGCGCGAAAGTGCCACCGGCAACATCGACGCAGCCAAGAAAGTTGGTCAACTGGTCGCCGAACGCGCCAAGGCTGCCGGCGTCACTCAAGTGGCGTTCGACCGTTCTGGCTTCAAGTACCACGGCCGTATCAAGGCCCTGGCTGATGCCGCTCGTGAAGGCGGACTGGAGTTCTAAGTTATGGCAAACAACGATCAAAAGCGCGACGAAGGCTACATCGAGAAGCTGGTTCAAGTTAACCGCGTCGCCAAAACCGTAAAAGGTGGCCGTATCTTCGCCTTCACCGCGCTGACCGTAGTTGGCGATGGCAAAGGTCGTGTCGGTTTCGGTCGTGGCAAGGCGCGTGAAGTGCCGGCCGCTATCCAGAAAGCGATGGAAGCTGCCCGCCGCAACATGATCCAGGTCGATCTGAACGGCACCACCCTGCAGTACCCGACCAAGTCCGCTCACGGCGCCTCCAAGGTGTACATGCAGCCGGCTTCGGAAGGTACCGGCATCATCGCCGGCGGCGCCATGCGTGCCGTTCTGGAAGTGGCTGGTGTGCAGAACGTTCTCGCCAAGTGCTACGGCTCCACCAATCCGGTGAACGTGGTGTACGCGACCTTCAAGGGCCTGAAGAACATGCAGTCCCCTGAGTCCGTAGCGGCCAAGCGTGGCAAGAGCGTCGAGGAGATTCTCTAACCATGGCAACCGTAAAAGTCACTCTGGTCAAGAGCGTGAACGGCCGTCTGGCCAACCACAAAGCTTGCGTCAAGGGCCTCGGCCTGCGTCGCATTGGTCACACCGTAGAAGTTCAGGATACTCCTGAGAATCGCGGCATGATCAACAAGGCTTACTACCTGCTGCGTGTGGAGGGTTAATCCATGCAACTGAACGATCTGCGTTCCGCGCCGGGTGCCCGTCGCGAAAAGCACCGTCCGGGCCGTGGCATCGGTAGCGGTCTGGGTAAGACTGGTGGCCGTGGTCACAAAGGTCAGACCTCCCGCTCCGGTGGCACCATTGCTCCGGGCTTCGAGGGCGGTCAGCAGCCTCTGCACCGTCGTCTGCCGAAGTTCGGCTTCGTTTCCCTGAAAGCCATGGATCGCGCCGAAGTGCGTACCTCCGAACTGGCCAAGGTGGAAGGCGATGTCGTCTCCCTGCAGACCCTGAAGGATGCCAACGTGATTAACCAGAACGTACAGCGTGTGAAAGTCATGCTGTCCGGCGACGTTACTCGCGCGGTCACCCTGAAAGGTATCGCCGCCACCAAAGGTGCGCGTGCGGCCATCGAAGCAGCTGGCGGCAAATTCGAGGACTAAATGGCTAAGCAAGGTGCTCTCTCTGCGCTGAGCAACGGTGGTGGTTTGTCCGAGCTCTGGGCACGTCTGCGTTTCCTGTTCCTGGCGATCATCGTCTATCGGATCGGCGCGCACATCCCAGTTCCCGGCATCAACCCCGATCGCTTGGCGGCGATGTTCCGGCAGAACGAGGGGACCATTCTTAGCCTCTTCAACATGTTTTCCGGCGGCGCGCTGGAGCGCATGAGTATCTTTGCACTGGGGATCATGCCGTACATTTCGGCGTCGATCATCATGCAGCTCATGACCGCGATCAGCCCGCAGCTGGAACAGTTGAAGAAAGAGGGTGAGTCTGGGCGTCGCAAGATTAGCCAGTACACCCGCTACGCCACACTCGTCCTGGCACTCGTTCAGGCCATCGGCATGTCCGTTGGCCTGGGCAGCCAGGGCGTGGCTTTCTCCAACGACTTCGGCTTCTACTTCGTGTCGGTCACCACCTTCGTGGCGGGTGCACTGTTCATGATGTGGCTGGGTGAGCAGATCACCGAGCGGGGTGTCGGCAACGGCATCTCCATGCTGATCTTCTCCGGCATCGTCGCTGGGCTGCCCCGAGCAATCGGCCAGTCCTTCGAATCCGCGCGTCAAGGTGACATCAACATCTTCGCCCTGATCGCCATCGGCCTTCTGGCTGTGGCCATCATTGCGTTCGTGGTGTTCATCGAGCGTGGTCAGCGTCGTATCGCCGTGCATTACGCCAAGCGCCAGCAAGGTCGCAAGGTGTTTGCAGCGCAGACCAGCCATCTGCCGCTGAAAGTGAACATGGCGGGTGTAATCCCGGCCATCTTCGCCAGCAGCATCCTGCTGTTCCCGGCATCCCTGGGTGCCTGGTTCGGTCAGTCGGAGGGCCTGGGTTGGCTGCAGGACGTCGCGCAAGCGATCGCTCCGGGGCAGCCGCTGAACATTCTGCTGTTTAGTGCAGGGATCATCTTCTTCTGCTTCTTCTATACAGCTCTGATGTTCAATCCCAAGGACGTCGCGGAAAACCTCAAGAAGTCCGGTGCGTTTATTCCGGGTATCCGTCCGGGCGAACAGTCTGCGCGCTACATCGATGGTGTGCTGACCCGTTTGACCATGTTCGGCGCCCTGTACATGACGGCAGTGTGCCTGTTGCCCCAGTTCCTGGTGGTGGCAGCTCACGTACCGTTCTACCTCGGCGGGACCTCGTTGCTGATCGTGGTGGTGGTTGTGATGGACTTTATGGCCCAAGTACAATCGCACCTCGTTTCCCATCAGTACGAATCCCTCATGAAGAAAGCCAACCTGAAGGGCTACGGCAGCGGCTTGCTGCGCTGATTCGCCCGTAAGGTTAGAGGAGTCACTGATGAAAGTTCGTGCATCGGTTAAGAAGCTGTGCCGTAACTGCAAAATTATCCGTCGCGAAGGTATCGTGCGGGTGATCTGCAGCGCGGAGCCGCGTCACAAGCAGCGCCAAGGCTGAGTGTGAGTCACGCGTTATAGCCCGGCAGCTAGTGCGCTGCCGGGTTGATTATTTGTTATTACAGCGCTAATATCCGCGCCCTTTCTTGGCTTCCTGGGCGCCGGGTAGCTGTCAATTGGAGTTTTTCTGAATGGCCCGTATTGCAGGCGTAAACATTCCGGATAACAAGCACACTGTTATCTCGCTGACCTACATCTATGGTGTTGGTCGCACTACCGCACAGAGCATCTGTGCTGCCACCGGTGTAAACCCGGCAGCAAAGATCAAGGATCTGAGCGACGAGCAGATTGATCAGCTGCGCAACGAAGTTGCCAAGATCACCACCGAAGGTGATCTGCGCCGCGAAATCAACATGAACATCAAGCGTCTGATGGACCTCGGTTGCTACCGCGGTCTGCGTCATCGTCGCGGTCTGCCGGTTCGCGGTCAGCGTACCAAGACCAACGCGCGCACCCGTAAGGGCCCGCGTAAGCCGATCCGCAAGTAATCGCTCAGGAATTTAGTCATGGCAAAACCTGCTGCTCGTCCTCGTAAGAAAGTCAAAAAGACAGTGGTTGATGGGATCGCCCATATCCACGCGTCTTTCAACAACACCATCGTGACCATTACCGACCGTCAGGGCAACGCTCTGTCCTGGGCTACCTCGGGTGGTTCCGGTTTCCGTGGCTCGCGTAAGAGCACCCCGTTCGCTGCCCAGGTTGCAGCTGAGCGTGCCGGTCAGGCCGCTCTGGAATACGGTCTGAAGAATCTCGACGTGAATGTCAAAGGCCCGGGCCCGGGTCGCGAGTCGGCTGTTCGCGCGCTGAATGCTTGCGGTTACAAAATCGCCAGCATCACCGACGTGACCCCGATCCCGCACAACGGCTGCCGTCCGCCGAAAAAACGTCGCGTGTAATAGGAGACAGTGAAGAATGGCTCGTTACATTGGTCCCAAGTGCAAACTGTCTCGCCGTGAAGGCACCGACCTGTTCCTGAAGAGCGGCGCTCGCGCCCTCGACTCCAAGTGCAAGGCCGAAAACGTCCCGGGTCAACACGGCCAGCGCCGTGGCCGCCTGTCCGACTACGGTCTGCAGCTGCGTGAGAAGCAGAAAGTCCGTCGTATCTACGGCGTTCTGGAGCGTCAATTCCGTGGTTACTACCAGGAAGCATCCCGCCGCAAGGGCTCCACTGGTGAGAACCTGCTGCAGATCCTGGAATGCCGTCTGGACAACGTCGTATACCGCATGGGCTTCGGTTCCACTCGTTCCGAATCTCGTCAGCTGGTATCCCACAAGACCATCAGCGTCAACGGCCAGACCGTGAACATTCCGTCCTACCAGGTCAAGGCTGGTGACGTGATTGCTATTCGCGAGAAGTCGAAGAACCAGCTGCGTATTGCCCAGGCTCTGGAGCTGTGCGCCCAACGCGGTCGCGTTGAGTGGGTCGAAGTGGACACTGACAAGAAGTTGGGCACCTTCAAGAGTGTTCCGGCTCGTGCTGATCTGTCCGCCGACATCAACGAAAACCTGATTGTCGAGCTCTACTCCAAGTAAGGGCTAGAAAATAGGTGCATCCATGCAGAGTTCGGTAAATGAGTTCCTGACCCCCCGCCACATCGATGTGCAGGTGGTCAGTCCGACCCGCGCCAAGATCACGCTCGAGCCTCTCGAGCGCGGTTTTGGCCATACCCTGGGCAACGCGCTGCGTCGCATCCTGTTGTCCTCCATGCCTGGCTGTGCAGTAGTCGAGGCCGAGATCGACGGTGTACTCCACGAGTACTCCGCGATCGAAGGTGTTCAGGAAGATGTCATCGAAATCCTGCTCAACCTGAAAGGCCTGGCTATCAAGCTGCACGGTCGTGACGAAGTGACGCTGACCCTTGCGAAAAAGGGCTCGGGTGTGGTTACCGCTGCCGATATTCAGCTGGATCATGATGTCGAGATCGTCAACGGTGACCATGTTATCGCCCACCTGGCCGATAACGGCGCGCTGAACATGAAGCTGAAAGTCGCTCGTGGCCGTGGCTACGAGCCGGCTGATGCCCGTCAGAGCGATGAAGACGAAAGCCGTAGCATCGGCCGTCTGCAGCTCGACTCTTCGTTCAGCCCCGTACGTCGTGTTGCCTACGTGGTCGAGAACGCCCGTGTCGAGCAGCGTACCAACCTGGACAAGCTGGTCCTCGATCTGGAAACCAACGGCACCCTGGACCCTGAAGAGGCTATCCGTCGCGCCGCTACCATCCTGCAACAGCAGCTGGCAGCGTTCGTGGACCTCAAGGGCGACAGCGAGCCTGTCGTTGAAGAGCAGGAAGACGAGATCGATCCGATCCTCCTGCGTCCGGTCGATGACCTGGAACTGACCGTACGTTCGGCCAACTGCCTGAAGGCGGAGAACATCTACTACATCGGTGACCTGATTCAGCGCACCGAAGTCGAGCTGTTGAAAACTCCGAACCTCGGCAAGAAGTCCCTGACTGAGATCAAGGACGTTCTGGCCTCTCGCGGTCTGTCCCTCGGTATGCGCCTCGATAACTGGCCGCCGGCAAGTCTCAAGAAAGACGACAAGGCGACTGCCTGATCGTCGTAATCACCGAACGTAAAGTTTGGAAAGGAATTGAACCATGCGCCATCGTAAAAGTGGTCGTCACCTGAGCCGCACCAGCGCGCACCGCAAGGCTATGTTCCAGAACATGGCTGTGTCGCTGTTCGAACATGAACTGATCAAAACCACCCTGCCCAAGGCCAAGGAACTGCGTCGCGTTGCCGAGCCGCTGATCACCCTGGCCAAGGAAGACAGCGTCGCCAACCGTCGTCTGGCTTTCGACCGTACCCGTTCGAAAGCTGCCGTAGGCAAGCTGTTCAACGACCTGGGCAAGCGCTACGCCAACCGTCCGGGCGGCTACCTGCGCATCCTGAAGTGCGGTTTCCGCGCCGGCGACAACGCCCCCATGGCGTACGTCGAGCTGGTTGACCGTGCTGTCGGTGGCGAAGCGGTAGAAGCTGCCGAGTAAGCTACTGGTTGTACGAAAGAACCGGGCCTTGTGCCCGGTTTTTTCGTTATCAGGATGTGCAATTTGCGGTACGAAGAGTCGGTGCCGCAGGGATATTGGCTCGGACAAAGTCGTCCCTGACAATCCACAGTTCTGACCGCCTCATTGCTTATCACCTTCGGACCTGGCGCTCGGCAAAGGTATCTGCACCAGCCGCTAGTCCGCTTTTCCACGTCCGTCACCGCTTCTCCAAGTGAGTAGCCCCGTTGGCGGATGCCGCCCGCATGTCCGAATCTGCCCGCTGCGCCGCTGCTTGTTGAACCGGCAAGCTGTAGGCAAGTTCCGGTAATCCTGTCTGAAAGAGTGAATCTATCGGGTCGTTATGCTCCGTTTATTGGTTCGCCTGCTGCACCGGGTCTAGGCTTCTTCTATTCGACCACAGTCGATGCGTTCGATCTGATGAGGACAAAGGAGAAAGTAATGTCGAATGAAGCAAAATGCCCGTTCAATCATGTCGCTGGAGGTGGCACTACCAACAGGGACTGGTGGCCCAACCAGCTTCGCGTAGATCTGCTCAACCAACATTCAGACAAGTCCAACCCGCTCGGCGAGAAATTCAATTACGCCGAAGAATTCAAGAAGCTCGACTACAAGGCCCTCAAGGCGGATCTGGTCAGGCTGATGACCGACTCGCAGGACTGGTGGCCAGCCGACTTCGGCCACTACGGCCCGCAGATCATCCGTATGGCCTGGCACGCCACCGGTACCTACCGCACCACCGACGGTCGCGGGGGCGGCGGACGTGGCCAGCAGCGCTTTGCACCGCTGAACTCCTGGCCGGACAACGTCAATATCGACAAGACCCGCCGGCTGCTCTGGCCGATCAAGCAGAAGTATGGCCAGAAGATCTCCTGGGCCGACCTGCTGGTCCTTGCCGGTAACGTGGCACTGGAATCCATGGGCTTCCGCACGTTCGGCTTCGGTGCCGGTCGCGAAGACGTGTGGGAACCGGACCTGGACGTGAACTGGGGCGCCGAGATCGCCTGGCTGGGTGTGGACCAGGCGCGTGTCGCCGATGACCGCGAGTTGACTCCACCGTTCGGTGCCACCCACATGGGGCTGATCTATGTGAACCCCGAGGGGCCGAACGCCAGCGGCGACTATATGCTCGCAGCCAAGGACATCCGCGCCACCTTCGGGCGCATGGCCATGGACGATGCGGAAACCGTCGCCCTGATCGCCGGTGGTCACACCTTCGGCAAGGCTCACGGCGCCGCACCCGAATCGCACAAGGGGCCGGAACCGGAGAGTGCGCCGATCGAGGCCCAGGGGCTGGGCTGGATCAGCGATTTCGGCAGCGGTCACGGCAAGGACACCATCTCCAGCGGCATCGAGGTCACCTGGACGAAGACCCCGGCGCTGTGGAGCAACAACTTCTTCGAGAACCTGTTCAAGTACGAGTGGGAGCTGACCACATCGCCGGCCGGCGCCAAGCAATGGGTGGCCAAGGATGCACCGGAAATCATTCCGGACGCGCACATCCCCGGCAAGTTCCACAAGCCGACCATGCTGACCACCGACCTGACCCTGCGTTTCGACCCCGAGTTCGGCAAGATCTCCAAGCACTTCCTGGACGATCCGCAGGCCTTCGCCGATGCATTCGCACGTGCCTGGTACAAGCTGACCCACCGCGACATGGGACCGAAGGCGCGCTACCTCGGCCCGGAAGTGCCGAAGGAAGACCTGATCTGGCAGGACCCGCTGCCTGCCGCCACCCATAACCCCAGCGCTGCCGATATCGCCGATCTCAAGGCCAGGATCGCCGCGTCCGGGCTTTCGGTGGGTGATCTGGTCTCGGTGGCCTGGGCCTCGGCCTCGACCTTCCGCGGCGGCGACAAGCGCGGCGGCGCCAATGGCGCTCGTCTGGCCCTGGCACCGCAGAAGGATTGGGAGGTCAACCAGCGCGCCATCAAGGCCCTGCCCAAGCTCGTGGAGATCCAGCAGGCTTCCGGCAAGGCTTCTCTGGCGGATGTGATCGTGCTGGCTGGCAACGTGGGCGTGGAGCAGGCCGCCAAGGCTGCCGGCGTAAGCGTGGATGTGCCCTTCGCGCCGGGGCGGGTCGATGCCCGCCAGGATCAGACCGATGTCGAATCCTTTGGCGTGCTGGAGCCCTTTGCCGACGGCTTCCGCAACTATCGCAAGGGTGAGCTCGGTGTTCCGACCGAGTCCATGCTGGTGGACAAGGCTCAGTTGCTGACCCTGACTGCGCCCGAGCTTACCGTGCTGGTCGGCGGCCTGCGGGTGCTGGGCGCCAACTACGATGGCAGCCAGCACGGTGTGTTCACCGACAAGGTCGGCGAGCTGAGCAACGACTTCTTCGTCAACCTGCTGGATATGGGGACCACGTGGAAGCCGGTGGACAGCAAGGCGGAAGTGTTCGAAGGCAGGGATAAGAGCGGCAAGGTGAAATTCACCGGCACCCGCAACGATCTGATCTTCGGCTCCAACTCGGTGCTGCGCGCCTATGCCGAGGTCTATGCCAGCACCGATGCCAAGGAGAAGTTCGTCAAGGACTTCGTCGCTGCCTGGACCAAGGTGATGAACCTCGACCGCTTCGATATCGCCTAAGCGCCGAGGAGCCAAGACCGAACAGCCTTGACCCGTCCCGGGATAGCCCCGGGACAGGTCGGGGTTGCAGGTCCCAGGCTGTTCTCATTGACCGTTGCGCTCGATCAACTCCTCACAGTGCCCCTCCGTGGGGCGCTGTACTTTTCGCTTGACCCGGATGAGCGGGACATCGGAGCATCCTGGTTATTCCATAAACACTGCAAGGTTTCCTCGCATGAAGGGCGATATCGAAGTCATCAACTACCTCAAGACCCTGCTCAAGGGCGAGCTCGCCGCCCGCGACCAGTACTTCATCCATTCGCGGATGTACGAAGATTGGGGCCTCAGCAAGCTCTACGAGCGCATCAACCACGAGATGGAAGAGGAAACCATGCACGCCGACGCACTGCTGCGTCGCATCCTGCTGCTTGAAGGCGTGCCCGACATGCGCCCGGACGACGTCCATGCCGGCAGCACGGTACCGGAAATGCTCGCCACCGACCTCAAGCTAGAGCGCGATGTGCGCGCCGCGCTGGCCAAGGGGATCGCCCTGTGCGAGAAGCACCGGGACTTCGTCTCGCGCGACATCCTGCGGGCGCAGCTGGTCGATACCGAGGAAGACCACGCGTACTGGCTGGAGCAGCAGCTCGGTCTGATCGACAAGATCGGGCTGGAGAATTATCTGCAGTCGCAGATTTGACGGCGACGCCGTTTTTCGCGGGCTGCAATGCTCATCGTAGGTTGGCGCTGAGCAGCGCGAAGCCCAACATCGCCATCGTTGGGCTTCACTGCGTTCAGCACCAACCTACGCGAGTTCTGCCTCTTACGTAGGATGCAAGACCGTTGCCCCTACGGAACGCGCAACAAAAAGCCCCTGGCGCCGTGAGGAGCCAGGGGCTTTTTGTTGGCCACATGGATCAGGCGCGATCACGCTCCAGCAGCGGTTTGAGGAAGCGCCCGGTGTGCGACTGCGGCATCTCGGCGACCTGTTCCGGCGTGCCGGTGGCGATGATCTGGCCGCCCTTGGAGCCGCCCTCGGGGCCGAGGTCGACCAGCCAGTCGGCGGTCTTGATCACGTCCAGGTTGTGCTCGATCACCACCACGGTGTTGCCGTGGTCGCGCAGGCGATGCAATACGTCGAGCAGTTGCTGGATGTCGGCGAAGTGCAGGCCGGTGGTCGGTTCGTCGAGGATGTACAGGGTCTTGCCGGTATCGCGCTTGGACAGCTCGCGGGACAGCTTGACCCGCTGCGCTTCGCCGCCGGACAGGGTGGTCGCCGACTGGCCCAGGCGGATGTACGACAACCCCACGTCGATCAGCGTCTGCAGCTTGCGCGCCACCGCCGGCACCGCGTCGAAGAATTCGCGGGCCTCCTCGATGGTCATCTCCAGCACCTCGTGGATGCTCTTGCCCTTGTAGCGAATCTCCAGGGTTTCGCGGTTGTAGCGCTTGCCCTTGCAGACGTCGCACGGCACGTAGATATCCGGCAGGAAGTGCATCTCCACCTTGATCACGCCGTCGCCCTGGCAGGCCTCGCAGCGGCCGCCCTTGACGTTGAACGAGAAGCGCCCCGGCCCATAGCCGCGCGAACGGGCCTCCGGTACGCCGGCGAACAGCTCGCGGATCGGCGTGAACAGGCCGGTGTAGGTTGCCGGGTTCGACCGCGGGGTGCGGCCGATCGGGCTCTGGTCGATATCCACCACCTTGTCCAGGTGCTGCAGGCCGTCGAAGGACTCGTGCGCCGAGGTTTCCAGCGTCGTGGCGCCGTTCAGTGCAGTCGCAGTGATCGGGAACAGGGTGTTGTTGATAAGCGTCGACTTGCCCGAGCCGGAGACGCCGGTAACGCAGGTGAACAGACCGACCGGGACTTCCAGGTTGACGTTCTGCAGGTTGTTGCCGCGGGCACCTTTCAGCTTGAGCAGCTTCTTCTTGTCGCGTGGCGTGCGCTCGGCCGGGACGGCAATCTTCTTGCGCCCGGAAAGGTACTTGCCGGTCACCGAGTCGGGATGGTTCATCACCTCGTCCGGCGTGCCCTCGGCGACGATCCGTCCGCCATGCACGCCGGCGCCCGGGCCGATGTCGACCACGTAGTCGGCGAGGCGGATTGCGTCCTCGTCGTGCTCCACCACGATCACCGTGTTGCCGATATTGCGCAGGTGGGTGAGGGTGGCCAGCAGGCGCTCGTTGTCGCGCTGGTGCAGGCCGATGGACGGCTCGTCGAGGATGTACATGACGCCCACCAGGCCGGCGCCGATCTGGCTGGCCAGGCGGATGCGCTGTGCCTCGCCGCCGGACAGGGTGTCGGCGCTGCGGTCGAGGGTCAGGTAGTCGAGGCCGACGTTGACCAGGAACTGCAGGCGCTCGCGGATTTCCTTGAGGATCTTCGCCGCGATCTCGCCGCGGCGCCCGGTCAGGCTCAGGCCGGCAGCATACTCGCAGGCCTCGCCGACCGGCATCGCGGTAACCGCCGGCAGGGTCCTGTCGCCGACCCATACGTGGCGCGCCTCGCGGCGCAGGCGGGTGCCGTGGCAGTCCGGGCAGGGCTGGGTGCTGAGGAACTTGGCCAGCTCCTCGCGCACGGTGGCCGATTCGGTCTCGCGGTAGCGGCGCTCCAGGTTCGGCAGGATGCCCTCGAACGGGTGCGCGCGCTTGACGATGTCGCCGCGGTCGTTGAGGTAGCGGAAGTCGACGTTCTCCCGGCCGGAGCCGAACAGGATGACCTTCTGGTGCTCGGCGGAAAGGTCGTCGAACGGCTCCTCCAGGCTGAAACCGTAGTGCTGGGCCAGCGAGCCGAGCATCTGGAAGTAGTAGACGTTGCGCCGGTCCCAGCCGCGAATGGCGCCCTCGGCCAGGGTCAGCTCGCCGTTGACCACCCGCCGCGCGTCGAAGAATTGCTTCACGCCCAGGCCGTCGCAGGTCGGGCAGGCGCCGGCCGGGTTGTTGAAGGAGAACAGCTTGGGCTCCAGCTCGCTGATCGAGTGGCCGCAGATCGGGCAGGCGAAGCGTGCGGAGAAGATGATTTCCTCGACGCCTTCTTCACCGTCCATCGGTGCGATGAGGGCGATGCCATCGGCCAGGTTGATCGCCGTCTCGAAGGACTCGGCCAGGCGCTGCTGCAGGTCGGGGCGGACCTTGAAGCGGTCCACCACCACGTCGATGGAGTGCTTCTTCTGCTTGTCCAGCTTGGGCAACTCGTCGAGTTCGTAGAGCTTGCCGTTGACCCTCGCGCGGACGAAACCCTGGGCGCGCATTTCCTCGAACACCGCCAGGTGCTCGCCCTTGCGCTCGCGGATGATCGGCGCCAGCAGCATCAGCTTGCTGCCCTCCGGCAGCGCCAGCACCTGGTCGACCATCTGGCTGACGGTCTGCGCCTCCAGCGGGATGTCGTGGTCCGGGCAGCGCGGGATGCCGACGCGGGCGTAGAGCAGGCGCAGGTAGTCGTAGATCTCGGTGATGGTGCCGACGGTCGAGCGCGGGTTGTGCGAGGTGGACTTCTGCTCGATGGAGATCGCCGGGGACAGCCCCTCGATGGTGTCGACGTCGGGCTTTTCCATCATCGAGAGGAACTGCCGGGCGTAGGCCGAGAGGGATTCCACGTAGCGCCGCTGGCCCTCGGCGTAGAGGGTGTCGAAGGCCAGGGATGACTTGCCGGAGCCGGACAGGCCGGTGATCACGATCAGCTTGTCGCGTGGCAGGGTCAGGTCGATGTTCTTCAGGTTGTGGGTACGTGCCCCACGGATGAGGATCTTGTCCACAGCGGCCTCGCTTGGCGGGCGAAAACGACTGAGTATACGGGGCGCCGCCTTCGCGCGGCAAAGTGGCGCGTCTGTGCTGCAACGGGCGAGGACTGCTAGAATGCGCGGCTATTTTCGGCGCAGAACGCCGCCGGTCACCCGGGAGCGGGTGGCTACGCCTTGCGGGGCATGATGCCCGCCCTGACTTCCCTCGAGGGACTTATGCACGATACCCACACTGAGCGCATGAGCGGCACAGAGACTCGCGCGGCCGTCGGCCTGTCCCTGGTCTTCGCCTTCCGCATGCTCGGCATGTTCATGGTGCTGCCGGTACTGGCGACCTACGGCCAGGACCTGGCCGGCTCGACCCCGGCCCTGATCGGCCTGGCGATCGGCGCCTACGGCCTGACCCAGGCCATCCTGCAGATTCCATTCGGCACCATTTCCGACCGCATCGGCCGTCGTCCGGTGATCATCGTCGGCCTGCTGATCTTCGCCGCCGGCGCGGCCCTGGCGGCCAGCGCCGACTCCATCTGGGGCGTCATCGCCGGCCGCGTGCTGCAGGGCGCCGGGGCGATCTCGGCGGCGGTGATGGCGATGCTCTCCGACCTCACCCGCGAACAGCACCGCACCAAGGCGATGGCGATGATCGGCATGAGCATCGGCGTTTCCTTCGCCGTGGCCATGGTCCTCGGGCCGGTCCTGACCCACCTGTTCGGCCTGCACGGACTCTTCTGGTTCACCGCCGGCATGGCGCTGGTCGGCCTGCTGCTGATCCTGTTCTTCGTGCCGAAGGCGGATCATCCGCTGCATCACCTCGAATCCAGCGTGGCGAAGGAGTCGCTGCTGCCGACCCTGAAGAACGCCGACCTGCTGCGCCTGGATGTCGGCATCCTGGTGCTGCACGCGGTCCTCATGGCCAGCTTCATTGCCCTGCCGCTGGCGCTGGTCGAGCGCGCCGGGCTGCCCAAGGAAGAGCACTGGTGGGTCTACCTGACCGCGCTGCTGGTGGGTTTCTTCGGCATGGTGCCGTTCATCATCTACGCCGAGAAGAAGCGCCGGATGAAGCGCGTGCTGATCGGCGCGGTGGCCACCCTGATGGTCAGCGAGCTGTACTTCCTGGAGTTCGGTCATAGCGTCACCCAACTGGTGATCGGCGCGGTGATCTTCTTCACCGCCTTCAACCTGCTGGAGGCCTCGCTGCCGTCGCTGGTGAGCAAGGTATCGCCGGCCGGCGGCAAGGGCACGGCGATGGGCGTGTACTCCACCAGCCAGTTCCTCGGCGCGGCGCTGGGCGGCATCGTCGGCGGCTGGATGTTCCAGCATGGCGGCCTCGACGGGGTGTTCATCGGTTGTGCGCTGCTCGCCGCCCTGTGGCTGGCGATTGCTGTTACCATGCGCGAGCCGCCATATGTGACCAGCGTTCGCTTGCCTCTGTCCGCCGAGGCTCTGCGCGATGCGTCGCTGGCCGAGCGTTTCAAGGCGCTGCCCGGCGTGGCAGACGTCATGGTGGTGGTCGAAGAGGCCGCCGCCTATGTCAAAGTAGATACCCAACAAGTGGATCGCATCTCCCTCGAGCGTCTGGCGCAAGCCTGAGCGGGGAAGTGTCGAGCCTTTCAGGAGATAGTCATGGCCCGTGGGGTTAACAAAGTCATTCTGGTTGGCAACGTCGGTGGTGACCCGGAAACCCGCTACATGCCCAACGGCAACGCGGTGACCAACATCACCCTGGCCACCAGCGAAAGCTGGAAAGACAAGCAGACCGGCCAGCAGCAGGAGCGCACCGAGTGGCACCGCGTGGTGTTCTTCGGCCGTCTGGCGGAGATCGCCGGCGAGTACCTGCGCAAGGGCTCGCAGGTGTACGTCGAAGGCAGCCTGCGCACCCGCAAGTGGCAGGGCCAGGATGGTCAGGACCGCTACACCACCGAGATCGTGGTGGACATGAACGGCAACATGCAGCTGCTCGGCGGCCGTCCGGGTGGCGATGATGCCCCGCGCGCTCCGCGCGAGCCGCAACAGCAGCGCCCGCAGCAGGCCCAGCGCCCGGCGCCGCAACAGCAGTCGCAACCGGCTCCCGCGCCGGCGCAGGACTACGACAGCTTCGACGACGATATCCCGTTCTAAGAGCTGCCGCGCTGTACGAAAAATGCCCCGCACCTGCGGGGCATTTTCTTTTGCGGAGTTTCTTGCGTCCGAGGTTGTTGCCGGCGAGCAGGGCGGGTGCAACCCGCCAATCCGGAGGTGCCATGGCGGGTTGAACCCAAAAGAAAGGCCCCGCATGTGCGGGGCCTTTCGCTTTCTGCAGTACCTGGAGCCTTGCCGTCAGTGCGGGCGCTTCTTCAGGCGCTTGGCTGGAATGCCGATCAGCAGGATCAGCGCGCCGATCACCAGGACCACGGCGATCATGTCGAAGGCCACGTAGAGGCTGCCCGTGGCCGACTTGATCGCGCCGACGGCGATCTGGCTGACCACCCCGGCGCTGCCGCCGATGCAGCTGATCGCCGCGATACCGCCGGCGGCGATGCCGGGGCTGAGCAGGGACGGGGGAATGGTCCAGAACAGCGGGATGGCCGACAGCGCCGCCGCCGAGCCGATGGTCATGAGGATCACCGCCAGTACCAGGTGGCCCTGGGCGAAGCCGAGCAGGAAGAAGCAGGTCGCGCTCACCAGAATGGTCCCGCCCAGGTGCCAGCGGCGTTCCTGGTGCTTGTCCGAGCTGCGGCCGAGCAGGTACATGCCGACCAGGGCGAGGGCGAAGGGCAGGGCGGCGATCATGCCGATGGTCCGCATGTCCTCCAGGCCGAAACCGCGGATCAGGCTGGGCATCCAGTACGACACGGTGTTCGAGCCGCTGTAGATGCAGAAGTACACCAGGCCCGCCAGGTAGACGCCCGGTTCGCGCAGCACGTCGACGAAGCGGCCATGGCCGGCGTCGGGGCGATGTTCCAGGGCGAGCTGGTCGCGGATGGTGGTCTTTTCCTCAGCACTCAGCCAGTTGGCATGTTCCGGCCGGTCGGTCAGCCAGAACCAGCCGAACAGGCCGAGCGCCACCGCCGGCAGGCCGGTCACGACGAACAGCATCTGCCAGTCCTTGAGGCCGAGCACGCCGTCCAGGTGGGTCATGATGGTGCCGGCCAGTGGACCGGTGATCATCCCGGCGATGGTCGCCGACATCAGGAATGCCGCAGTGATGCGCCCGCGCAGTGCGCTGGGGAACCAGTAGGTGAGATAGAGGATCACCCCGGGGAAGAAGCCGGCCTCGGCGATGCCGAGCAGGAAGCGTGCGGCGATCAGCTGGTTCGGCGTGGTGACGAAGGCGGTCCCCACGGTGACCAGGCCCCACAGCACCATGATGCGGGTCAGCGTGGCGCGGGCGCCGGTGCGCTGCATGTACAGGTTGCTGGGAATCTCGAAGAGGATGTAGGCCAGGTAGAAGGCGCCCACGCCGATGCCATAGGCGGCGTCGGTCAGGGCGATGTCCTCGCCCATGCGCAGCTTGGCGAAGGAGACGTTCAGCCGGTCGATGGCGTTGATGGTGAAGGCGATGATGAGGAACGGCATCAGCCGCCAGATCACCTTGGAATAGGTCGCCTTCATCGACTGGGCGGATTGCCCGGCCGTGGAAGATGACGGCAGGTACTGCTCGACTGCTTCACTCATTCGGTAACTCCTGCTGGCGCGCGCCAGATTGTTTTTATTGTCTCGCAGGTAGTGCGGGCGGCCTGGATCGCCGCTTGCTCCGGCATCCATGCCGCGCACTGGCCGGAGTTCCGGTCAGAGTTGCGTACGGGATGAAACGGGACATCACTCCTTGCACAGGCTACGTACCCGAAGGGGGGCGATGGCCCACCCCATCCGGGTAGGCAAATGTGACAAGGTGTGACGGAGGGTGGGGTGGCCAGTTGCGATCCAGAAGCGCCGGATGAGCCGATAGCCTGCTTTGACCGGCCCGTGCGGGGCGTCTAGCGTCAGGGAGAGAGGCGCTGCGAGGGATCTGGAATGCAGGCGGCGACGAAGCAGGCAAGCGCTGGCCGACGCCTTCCGGGGCGGGTGATCGCCCTGGTTGCGGCACCGCTTTGGCTGGCCGCCGTCAGCCTCGCCGGCTTTACACAGCAGCCCTGGCCCGACCCGTTCAACCCGCCGGTCGCGCTCAGCCTCGACTGGTGGCGCTATCCGCTGGAACGGCGCCCGGCGCTGCGCCTGCCGGTGATCGGCGGGGTGCTCAACGGTCTGCATGCGGATGCGGCCGGGCGGAATATCTGGGCGGTCGGCAGCGACGGGCTGATCCTGCATTCGGCGGATGGCGGCGCGCACTGGGCGCAGCAGAGGCTTCCCACGCCCACACAGACGCCGCAGGCTCCCCGTCAGCAGCAGCAGCAGCAGCAGCAGCAGCAGCAGCAGCAGCAGCAGCAGCAGCAGCAGCAGCAGCAACAGCAACAGCAACAGCAACAGCAACAGCAACAGCAACAGCAACAGCAACAGCAACAGCCATATGAGCCGCCACCGTCGCCGGAACCACGGGGCAAGGAGCCGGCCAAGGCTGCCATGTGGCTGCCGATTTCCACAGCCTGGGCGGACATGCGCCCGGAAAGGCCGGAGCAGGCCGGACAGAAGGGAAGCGAGGTCGCGCCACCGAATCCGCCGCAACAACTGCAGATACAGCCGGACACCCCGCCGAATGCGCCGGCGCAGCTCCGGCAGCCGGAGATGCCGCCGGTTCAGTCACGCGGGCCGACTCTGCAGTCGGTGTTCTTTCTGGCGGACAACCTGCGCGGCTGGGCGGTGGGTAGCGCGGGCAGTTTCTTCTCGACGACCGATGGCGGTGCTACGTGGAACGCGGGGATGCCGGAGCGTACCGTCGAGTTCGGCGAAGCCTTCTACCAGCGCTACGGCCGGGAAGACTGGCTGGCGATTGGCTACAGCGAAGTGGGCGATGGCTGGCTGGTCAGTCGCGCGGGGCTGGTGATGCGCTGGGACAGGACTGCAGGATGGCAGGAGTTCCTGACGGTCCATTTCGCGCTGGCGGATGCGGCGCTCGACCCCGAAACCGGCACCCTGGCCTTTCTCTCCACTGATGGCCGGCTGGACATCGCGCGTATGGGCGGCTCCAAGGGGATCGCCGAGAATGTCCAATTGCCCGACGCCGAGCACATCGCCCTGAACGGCGGCGGTGTGATCCTGATGACTCGCAGCGGCGACCTCTACGGCTACAGCGCCGGCGACTCGTCGTTGCGCGACATGTCCAACCTGCATAGCGCGGACTTCCGACTGCCGATCCGCGCCCTGCAGGAACGCGCCGGCGCGCTGTTCCTGATCGCCGACAGGACCTCCGTCGGCCGCCAGGACCTGAACGCCACGAGCGACCGGCTGCAGGGCTTCCGCTGGCTGACCCAGCCGCCGCAGGGCAAGCTCCATGACGTCCTCGTCGGCGCCGATGGCAACGGCACGGCCAGCGGCTTCGCCGACCAGCGCTACCTGACCCGCGACGGCGGCCGCAGCTGGGCGCCGGCCGGCCCCGGCTACGCGCGCTATCCGGCACCCTGGGTGTGGCTGGCCTGGCTGCTCGGCTTCGTTTCCCTCGGCGCTGCCGCCATGCGCCCGCCGCCGACGCCGGAGACGCGGATCGACGAAACCATCGCCGACGCCTTCGCTTCCGACCGGCCGCTCGCCGCGATCACCGAGGACCGCCTGGACTTCGCCCCGCGCGCCTGGGGCCTGTCCGCCTTCCTGCGCAACGAGCGCACCGAGGCGCCGCTGACCATCGCCATCACCGGCGACTGGGGCAGCGGCAAGAGTTCGCTGATGGGCCTGCTGAAGGAAGACCTGGGGCGCTTCGGCGTGCGCTGCGTGTGGTTCAACGCCTGGCACCACCAGAAGGAGGAAGCGCTGCTCGCCGCGATGCTCAGCGCCATCCGCGACCAGGCGATTCCCGGCTGGCTGCACTACGAGGGCATCATCTATCGCCTGCGCCTGCTGTGGATTCGCGGCCGGCGCTACTGGCTGCTGTCGCTGGTGGTGGCCTTCGCCGTCGGGCTGCTGTTGACCTATCCGATCAGCGCCCTGAACAGCTGGTTCGCCCTGATCGGCGACCTCGGCCGTCTGCTGATCGGCGATGCGAAGAGCGCGCCGGCGGAGGGCGATCTGCTCTCCCACCTGCGCACCGTCGGGTTGACCGCCGGAGTGCTGGCGCCGCTGGTGACCGCGCTGCTGCGCCTGCGCGCTTTCGGTGTCGATCCCGGGGCGCTGGTGGCGTCGCTGTCGAACCGCGCGTCGGTGCGTGACCTCGGCGTGCAGGCCAGTTTCCGCCAGCGCTTCGCCGTCGAGTTCGGCGAGGTCACCAAGGCGTTGGAGCCGCGCAACATGCTGGTGCTGATCGACGACCTCGATCGCTGCCGCCCGGAAGCGGTACTGGAGGTGATGGAGGCGGTGAACTTCCTGGTCTCGTCGGGGCGGGTGTTCGTCGTGCTCGGCATGGCCCGCGAGCGGGTGGAGGCGTGCGTTGGCCTGGCTTTCGAGAAAGTCGCCCAGGAACTGGTCGACAGTGCGACCGTCGGCGGCCACGAGACCGATGCCGAGCGGGCCCGCCAGGTGCGTCGCGAATACGCGCGGCAGTATCTGGAGAAACTGATCAACATCGAGGTGCCGATGCCGCAGCTCGATCCGCAGGCGAGCGCCAAACTGCAGGATGAGGCGCCACCGGCCAGGGAGTTCGAGTGGCCGACCTGGCTGCGCAACCTGTGCCACCTGTGGCCGCTGGCGCTGCTGATCGCCGTGGGCTTCTTCGGCGCGCTGCTGGGCGGCTGGCTGCCGACGCCTGAAACCGGCGAAGCGCCCGCCGTGGTCGTCCAGGCGCCTGTCGCTCCGGGCGGCACTGCCGGCTCCACGACACCGCAGGCGCCGAGCGCGGAGGAAGCGGTGGCCGCCTACTTCGCCAATGCCTCGGAACAACTGGAAACCCGCGTGATGCCCTACAGCCTGCCGCTCGCCGCGCTGACCCTGGTCCTGCTGCTGGTCGCGCTGCTGCGCCGGCCGGACCCGGTGGTGAAGGACTCGCCGGCCTTCCGCCAGGCGCTGGCGATCTGGAACCCGGTGGTCGCGGCGGCTCTGCGCACGCCGCGGGCGGTCAAGCGCTACCAGAACTGGGTGCGCTACCTGGCGATGATGCAGCGCGCCACGCAGCGCACGCCGACGCTGCTGGAGACGCTGCGGAAAAGTCTGCTGCGCATGCTGGGACGGGGTGGCGAGGACGCTGGCGCGGGCAGCGACGGGGACAACTCGCCGGAGCTGGTCGCCCTCGGCGCGCTGGAGCGGGTGTTGCCGGGCGGGATCGGCGAGGGTGAACTGAAGGGGCAGGCCGAGCGGGTCGCCAGGGCGGAACTGCAATCCGCCCTGCGCACCGCGCTGGAGGCCCATGCCGCGCACTTCGACATGGGCCGCGCGCAGGCTTTCCTGCCGCGCTTCCGCCAGCTGGCGCGCGGCGTGCGCATGGAGCCGCCGCGAGAGGAGCCGCCAAGTGGCGGCTCTCCAGCCTGATCAGAACTGCCCCTTCTAGTCAGAACTGATAGTTCACCGTCGCGGTGACATTGCGCTTCTCGCCGAAGTAGCAGAAGTCCAGGCTGTAGCAGGAGGCGACGTAGTCCTCGTCCAGCAGGTTGTTGGCGTTGAGGCTGACGTCCACACCCTTCAGCCCGACCTTGCCAAGGTCATAGCCGATGCGCGCGTCGAGCAGCGTATAGTCCGGCACGCGCAGGGTGTTTTCCTTGTCCGCCCAGGTCTCGCCGACGTAGCGCGCGCCGCCGCCGATGCTCAGGCCGTCCAGTGGGCCGGTGTTGAAGGCGTAGTCGGCCCAGACCGATGCCATGTGCTTGGGCGCCTGGTTCGGCGTGTGGCCCTGGTTGCCGTCCAGCGACTTGCTGTAGGTGATGTCGGTGTAGGTGTAGCTGCCGAGCAGCTTGAGGTTGTCGGTCGCCTGGATGTGCGCCTCCAGCTCCACGCCCTTGGAGGTCACTTCGCCGACCGAGGTGAAGAAGTTGTCCTGCGGCTCCTTCGACGCGACGTTCTCCTGGGTGATGTGGAACAGCGAGACGGTGTACAGGCTGCGGCCGTCCTCCGGCTGGAACTTGATGCCGGTTTCCCACTGCTTGCCCTCGGTCGGCTCCAGCGGCTGGCCGTTGGCGTCGGAGAAGGCGTTCGGGTTGAACGACTCGGAGTAGCTGATGTACGGCGCCACGCCGTTGTCGAACAGGTACAGCGCGCCGAGGCGGCCGGTGAACTTCTCCCAGTCGTCGTCGCTCTTGCCGCCGGTGCTGCGGTTCTTGTCCTCGACGCTCACCCAGTCCTGGCGCAGGCCGAGGGAGAAGCGCCACTGGTCGAGGTCGATCAGGTCCTGCATGTACAGGCCGGTCTGCTCCAGGCGGCGGGTGTGGTTGTCGTCCGGGAAGAAGGTGACGGCGTCGTTGCCGTACACCGGGTTGAACGCATCGATCGGCGCCAGCATGCCGGAGGTCCAGTCCACCGTGGCGCGGCGGCGCTGGTAATCGAGGCCGGTGAGCAGGGTGTGGCGCGCCGCGCCGGTGTCGAATTCGGCCTGGACCATGTTGTCGATGATGTACGCCTCCAGGTGCTCGCTGGCGCCGGAGAAGTAGCGATTCAGGTTGTTGTTGGTCGGATCGGTCGGATCGACCCACTGGTAGCCGTAGGCCTGCGACAGGTCGACATCGGATTCGAGGTAGCGGAAGTTCTGCCGCGCCGACCAGACGTCGTCGATGCGGTGCTCCAGCTGGTAGCCGAACATGCGCTGGGTGCGGTCGAAGTCGTCGAGGCTCGGCTCGCCGTCGAAGAACTCGCGGGAGATGTGCTGGCCGTTGTGCTGGAACAGCGTGCCGTCGGCCGGCACGCCGCTGTGGTAGCCGCCGTTCGGATCGTGCTGCAGGTAGCTTTGCAGGGTCAGCGTGGTGTCGTCGGAGAAGTCGATGGCCAGGCTCGGGGCGATGGCGTAGCGCTCTTCCTTGGTGTGGTCGACCTGGGTGTCGGCGCCCTTGCCGAGGCCGATCAGGCGGTAGGCGATGCGCTTCTCCTCATCCAGCGGGCCGCTGAAGTCGAAGCCCAGTTCCTTCTGGCTCATGTTGCCGACGGTCGCGGTGACCTGGTGGAAGTCCTCGTACAGCGGCTTCTTGCTGGTCAGCGCGACCAGCCCGCCCGGCAGGCTGCGGCCATAGAGCACCGAGGACGGGCCCTTGAGCACGTCGATGCGTTCGAGGAAGAACGGGTCGACCTGCATCGAGCTGAAGGTGCCGCTGTCGCCCATGGTCTTCAGGCCGTCGAGGTAGATGTTGTCCACGCTGTTGTCGGCGAAGCCGCGCATCACCACGTAGTCGTAGCGGTTCGAGGCGCCGACCTGGCCGGTGAAGATGCCGGGGGTGTAGCGCATGGCCTGCTGCACGGTCTTCGAGCCCTGGTCGTCGATCTGCTCGCGGGTGATCACCGAGACGCTCTGCGAGGTTTCCAGCAGCGACTTGCTGGTCTTGGTGGCGATCTGGCTGTGGGTGGCCAGGTAGCCGTCGGTGCTGCCCAGCGCATTGCCGAGGGCGAACACCTCGCTGGCCGGCATCGCCAGCACATCCTTCGGCGCCGCCGCGCGCAGCACGTAGTTGCCGTCGCCCTGGCTCTCCGCCTCCAGCGGCGTGTCGGCGAGCAGGCGCGACAGACCCTGGTCGACGCTGTAGGTGCCGTTCAGGCCGTCTGAATTCAGACCGCGAGTCTGCTCCGGGGTGGCCGAGAGGGTGATGCCGGCTTCGCGGGCGAAGCTGTTCAGCACATCGCCCAGCGGCCCGGCGGGGATGGCATAGGCGCGGCTGGCGGTGATGCTGGAGGCATCCGCGGCCACAGCGGCCAGCGGCAGGGCGCTGCCGAGGGCGGCACAGAACAGGGCGCCACGTACCGCGCCGGCGAGGCGGCTGGTGCGGGGCAGGGCGGGGAGGTCGGTGTTGGCGTGGACTGCGGTCATGAAGTGTTCCGTGGGCGAAGGAGGATTCGAGTGGCTTTTCCTCCTTGCCGGGCGACGCGGGAAAACCCGACAAAAATAATTCGCATTTAGCTCGTGGGATTGTGTCTTGCGTAGGGCGGGTGCAACCCGCCAAAACATGGAAACGAGGAACCGGCTTTTGTAGGGTGGATCACGCTCCATCGATCCACCATGGCCGCGCATGCGGCCCCGGCATGGTGGATGGAAGAGCGCCATCCACCCTACGTGGAAACGCCGCCTTCGGCGCTCCGCGTCGATGCTTTTGGCTCGGACGCAGAGCATCCATGTATGGGTTCCGTAGGTTGGTGAATCAGGTGCGGGCTTCCACCGTGATCCACCAGTCGGTGCGGCGCTGCACGCGGACCGGCAGGGTTTGCGGGAGGAGGTCGATCAGCTTGTTGGTGTCGTCCAGGCGGAATACGCCGGACAGGCGCAGGTCGGCGATTTCCGCCGCGCAGCCGAGGTGTCCGTGGCGGTAGCGGGCGACTTCGGCGAGGAAGTCGGCCAGGCGCATGTCGCGGGTGACGATCAGGCCCTCGGCCCAGGCGCCGCTGTCCATGTTCGGTCGCTGCGCCAGGCGCGCGCCGTGGGCGTCGACCTCGTAGCTCTGTCCGGCCTCGGCGACCGCGACGCTGTGGCCGAGGCCGCTCGGCGCGATGGCCACCGCACCCTGGCTGACACTGAGGCGAGTGGAGCTGTCGTCCTGGCGCACCACGAAGCGCGTGCCAAGCGCCTCGAACAGCCCGTCGCGGCTGCGCACACGCAATGGCCGATGGGCATCGCGGGCGGTGCTGACGAGGATCTCGCCGCGCTCCAGCAGGAGCAGGCGCTGGCGCTCGTCGAAACGCAGGTTCACCGCGCTGTCGGTATTCAGTTGCAGCTCGCTGCCGTCAGCCAGCATGACGCGGCGGCGCTCGCCGACGCGGGTGCCATGGTCGGCCGTCAGCCGCTGCCAGGGCGCGATGTCGCGGCTCAGCCACAGCGCCGAACCACCGACCAGCACGGTCGAGAGCAGCTTCAGCGCCTGCCGGCGGCGCAGGCGCTGGCTGGCGTTTTCCAGGGTGTCCAGCGCCACGCGGGCGGTGGGCACGGCGTGGAAGCCGGTCTGCAGTTCCTGGTTCAGGCCGTTCACCCGCTGCCAGGCCAGTTCGTGATCGCGATGGGCCGCGCGCCAGTGCTCGCAGGCGGCGTGCAGCTCGACATCGGAATTGCCCTGCAGGCGCAACATCCACTGGATGGCCTGCTTGACCACCCGCGCTTCCAGTGTCGCGGCGTTCATTCGGCGTAGCGCAACTGGTAGCAGTGGTACAGCGCGTCGGCCACGTAGCGCTCCACCGAACGTATCGAGACGCCGAGGTGTTCGGCGACCTGCGCGTGAGGCATGCCCTCGCACTGGGCGAGGAGGAAGGCGGTGCGCACCTTCGGCTTCAGGCCGTCGAGCATGCGCGCGATGCTTTCCAGCAGCTCAAGCAGCATCTCGCGGGTTTCCGCCGATGGGGTTTCCGCTTCCGGCAGATGGGCGATGGATTCCAGGTAGGCGCGTTCCAGTTCTTCACGGCGCCAGTGGTCGATCACCAGGCCGCGCGCAACGGTGCGCAGGAAGGCGCGCGGAGTACGCAGCTCCAGCAGGTCGGAGCGCAGCAGCACGCGCAGGAAGGTGTCCTGCGCCAGGTCGGCGGCATCGGCGGCGTTGCCCAGCTTGCTGCGCAGCCAGCTGTGCAGCCAGCCATGGTGCTCGCGATAGAGCGCCTGGACGGAAAGGGAATGGGATGACATGGGGCGCCGCAGGAATCGATTTCAAATGATAATTTATCTCATTTTCAACAGGCGCCCGGCCTTTTGCAAGCCCGCCCGCTGGACGCCTTTTCAGCCCCGATAGAAATCATCGATTGAAATGGCCGATAGCTATGCAGTAAGTTCCTATTCCAGTTCACTGAGAAAAAACGAAATGTCGCACAGCCTTCCCTGCCAACTGCTCGCCTGCACCGGTGCCATCCGCACCGCGGCTGCTCGCGTCCAGCCGCTGGCCGCTGCTGCCGGTTATTTCTTTTATGGGTATTGGTTTAGCCACAGGCGCGCCTGATACCCCACAGGCGCCCTAGCAAGCAGGGTCGCCAACCAGACAGATTTCAGAACCCCGGTCGGCAACCCGACCGGGGTTTTTGTTTTTCCGGCCCGCAAGGCCACACGCAATCAACCGAGGATCGAAACATGACCGCCTATACCACTTACGCCTATTACCGCAGCTACGCCTGGCGATTTAGCACCGTTGCCGCCACCGCCCCGAGTCGATCGAAACGAATACCCAGATAGCGCGCCGCGCGGTAATGACCGCGTGGGCCAAGGATGCCCCCAGATGAATTCTTCCGTTTCCGCCCTGATCCGCCCCGCGCAGACCGCTGAACTGCTCGATCTGCCGCTGCCGTCCTCCCGTCGCCGCGAACTGCCGCTGCCGACGCCCGCCGAACTCCGCCAGCGCCTGCCATTGAGCGCCGCCCTGGCTGCCCGTGTGCAGCACCAGCGCCAGGCCATCCGCGCCGTCCTCGATGGCCGCGACCCGCGCCTGCTGGTAGTGGTCGGCCCCTGTTCCCTGCACGATCCCGAATCCGCCCTCGACTACGCCCGCCACCTCGCCGAACTGGCGCCGCAGGTGGACGACCAGTTGCTGCTGGTGATGCGCGCCTATGTGGAAAAGCCGCGCACCACGGTCGGCTGGAAGGGCCTGGTCTACGATCCGCAGCTCGACGGCAGCGGCGACATGGCCGCCGGCCTCGCCCTGTCGCGCCGGCTGATGCTGGATGTGCTCGGTCTCGGCCTGCCGGTCGCCACCGAGCTGCTGCAACCGCTGGTGGCCGGCTACCTCGACGACCTGCTCGGCTGGGCAGCGATCGGCGCGCGCACCAGCGAATCGCAGGTGCACCGCGAGATGGTCAGCGGACTCGACCTGCCGGTTGGCTTCAAGAACGGCACCGACGGCAGCGTCGGCATCGCCAGTGACGCCATGCGCTCGGCGGCGCACCCGCACCAGCATTTCGGCATCGACCCGCTGGGCCGCCCGGCGCTGGTGCAGACCCAGGGCAATCCGGATACCCACCTGGTCCTGCGCGGCGGCCATTCCGGCCCGAACCATGATGCGGAAAGCGTACGCATCGCCCGCGAAAGCCTGCAGCGCCAGGGCATCGCCGCGCGGATCATGGTCGACTGCAGCCACGCCAACAGCGGCAAGGACCCGCTGCGCCAGCCGGCGGTACTGGAAAGCGTGATCGACCAGCGCCTGGCCGGCGACGATTCGCTGCGTGGAGTGATGCTGGAGAGCCACCTGTTCGACGGCTGCCAGCCGCTGTCCGGCGAACTGCGCTACGGCGTGTCGATCACCGATGGCTGCCTGGGGTGGAGCGGCGCCGAGGTGGCGTTGTTGGCGGCGGCGGAGCGGTTGCGAGGACAGTAGGTGTCGGGCCGGGCATAGCCAGTGGGCACTATCCGCTATGGGGAGTGCCCGCCGCCTTCACCCGGTCCCGCGCATGATCGAATTGCGCGGAGGGCTGATCCGGAATGTCGCCAGGACTACTGCCGATTACGCGCGTCGAGGAAGCTCAGCATCTGGTAGAGCATTTCGATCTTCGGCATGGCGAATCCGACCCTGGCCACTTCGGCCAGCGGCGCGGCATAGATCGCCTCCAGTTCCAGCGGCCGTTTGGCGGCGAAGTCGAGGTACATGCTCGGGTGGTAGTCGGCCTTCACGTCGGTGGCGGCCCAGGCCTGTTCCAGGCTGGCGGCGGATAGCGGATGCCCGCACGCCGCCGCGCCGGCCGCCACTTCCTCCATCAGTTCGCGCACCAGCGCGCGGGTCTGCGGGTGGCTCATCATCGCCAGCGAGCCGCTTTGCACCACGACGGAAAGACCGTTCAGCGGGATGTTCAGCAGCAGCTTCTGCCAGCGGGCATGGGCGATGTCGGCCATCGGCTTGGCATCGATGCCGCTGGCGGCGAACAGCGCCGCGCCTTCGTCGAGCACCGTTTGCGCTTCGGCCGCGGTCGTCGCGCCGGAGTGGTAGCCAAGGGTCAGGCGGGCGCCGGCGACATGCTCGACCACGCCGTTGCCGCGACGGTGTGCGGAGACGAAGCAGAGCCCGCCGAGCAGGTGCAGGTCGTCGCGCAGCAGCGGACGCATGGCGTCCTCCACCGACAGGCCGTTCTGCAGCAGGACGACTTTCGCGCCGGGTGCCGCGACCTGGTTGATCACCGGCGCCAGGGCCGGGTTGCCGGTGGTCTTCGCCGCCACCAGCAGCCAGTCGCAGGGCGGCATGTCCGCCGCGTCGGCGTAGGCGTGCAGGGGCTGCGGGCGGTAGTCGCCGAACTGTTTGCTCTGCAGTTGCAGGCCGTGTTCCCGGACCGTCGCGAAGTCGCTGCGGAACAGGAAGTGCACCGGCGCGCCGGCACGCGCCAGCAGCATGCCGAAGAAACCGCCGATGGCGCCGGCACCGATGATGCCGACACGGGTGTTTGCAAGGCTCACGTCATTCTCCTTCTGTCGTGCGGGGCCGCTTCAGCTGTCGTATCCGGGCATCTCGCGGTTGAGCTTGCGCAGCAGCGCCGGCCAGGCCTGCGGTGCGTAGTAGCGGAACATGCTGTTCAGCCCCATTTTTTCAGTATGCAGGCGTGCTTCTTCGGAGGGCCGGCACAGCGGGCGTCCCGTGCTCAGCGCGCGGATCTGCGCGGCGCAGGCGCGTTCGAGCATGTGCATGCGGACGAAGGCTTCGGCCACCGTGGCGCCGACGGTCAGGGTGCCGTGGTTGCGCAGGATCATCACGTGCCGCTCGCCCAGGTCGCGCTGCAGGCGCTCGCGTTCTTCCAGGTTCAGCGCCGGGCCTTCGAAGTCGTGGTAGGCGACGTCGCCGGTGAGGAACATCGACGACTGGAACAGCGGCAGCAGGCCTTCCTCCAGCGCCGACACGGCCATGCCGTCGAGGCTGTGCAGGTGCAGCACGCAGTTGGCGTCGTGGCGCACCTGGTGCACCGCGCTGTGGATGGTGAAGCCGGCCTTGTTCGCCTGGTAGCTCGACTCGCTCAGCTGGTTGCCGTCGAGGTCGATCTTCAACAGGCTGGAGGCGGTGATCTCGTCGAATGCCAGGCCGAACGGGTTGATCAGGAACTGATCCTCGAACCCGGGCACGCGCATGGATACGTGGTTGGCGATCAGGTCGCTCCAGCCGAACAGTTCGATCAGGCGGTAGCAGGCGGCCAGGTCGACACGCGCCTGCCATTCCAGGGCACTCAGGTCTTCAGTCATTGCATGGCACCTCGGCGTCGTTGTTCTTGTAGTCATTCCGTGCCGGCGCAGCGGATCGCCTGCTGCGCGGGCAAACCATAGCCGTATCAGGCTAGGCCGGTTCGCCGCCGCGGGGGACTCCCCGTCTTGGGTAGTGGGCCGTTCTCCAGCTCCCCGAGCGGCTGGAGGGTGGCGAAGGTGGACAAGCTTCGCGTTGTCCACCCTACGAAGGGGCGGACAGCGTAGGTTGGCGCTGAACGCAGTGAAGCCCAACATCGGGTGGGGCCGACTCCAACTCAGTTGGGCTTCGCAAGCTCAGCCCAACCTACCCGGCAAGCCCAACGATGATGACGCTGGGCTTCGCGTATCAGTCGAGCAGCGCGACCTGCACATCCCTCGGTCCTTCGTAGGGATTGCGGCCATGCCAGACCTGCAGGTTGTCGAGGATCATCACGTCGCCGTTGCGCCATGGCCAGTAGTGGGTGTGCCTGTCGATGACTGCCTCGAACGCGTCGACTTCCTGCCCGCTCAGTTCCTCGCCATTGCCGAGGAAGGTCCCGCTCGGGTGCTTCTGGGTCTTGCGGATCGCTTCGTAGAGTTCGGTGTTTTCGCCTTCCGGGCGCTTGTCGGGGCGGTAGATATGCACGAGTGCGCGATAGAGCGTTCGGCCGGTCTGCGGGTGGATGACGAACGGCTCGGTGCGGTTGAATACCGTCAGCGTGCCGTTGTCGTTCCACAGCGGTTCGAGGCCCCGCTCGGCACACAGGGTTTCCACCTGCTGCGGGTCATCGGTGCCGAAGGCGACGTTCCAGCCGATCGACTCCATGATCTCCACCGACCCCTCCATCCCATCGCTTTTCGCGCCGTAGTTGCGGGTGGTGCGGATGCCCAGCCTTGCGATCTTGTCCACCAGTTCCGCCGGCAGTTCGTCCACCAGCGTGCGCATGTCGCCGATGAGCGTCTCGCCGCCCACGGGAGCGGCCTGGCGGCAGAAGAAGGCGATGCGCTTGGGATAGTCGCGCATATAGGCCATTTCCGAATGCAGCGTGAGCCGCACCGGCGCCGCCAGCCGGGTCGCCTCCATGACCCGTCCGCTGATCGTGGAGCGTGGTGCGACGCCGCCGGCATAACCGCTGGAGAATGCCGGGAACAGTTCGGCCAGGTTGCCGAAGTCGGCGGTTTCCTCGATGGGGAAGCCGCGCAGGACGATGCCGCCGTGCTCGACGATCAACTGGTCGAGAACCGGCCGGATGCGCGCACTCCAGGCCCGGAAGGCGGCGCGATCGCGCAGCGCATCGTTGCATGGCTCGATGAACAGCGGCGGTCTGCCGGCCTGCAGGGTATGGCAGCGCACATCGCTGCCCAGTTCTGCCACGGAGACGGGGCAGTCCTGGTCGAGAGGGTTCTTCGCTATCGAGTTCATTTCTCACTCCTGATTGTTCTTGTTGGCGGGGAAACTCGGAGGGATGGCGTCAGTCGCGGAAGGACGGGTCGTTGCGCTCCAGCTCGCGCATGACCGCGGCCCATTCCCTGACGCCCTTGTTCGGGATGCTGGCGAACAGGGTGCGGCTGACCTCCAGCGCCTCGGCGCTGGGCATGGTCAGTTCGCCGGCGGCCATGGCGTCGACCTGGATGCGGCAGGCCGATTCCAGCCAGTAGATGTTGAAGAAGGCTTCCGCGACCGTCTGGCCGCAGACCATCAGGCCGTGGTTGCGCATGATCAGCGCGTCGTGATCGCCGAGGTCTTCCACCAGCTTCGCCTGTTGCGCGAGGTCGACCACCGGACCGCTGAAGTCGTGGTAGCCGATGCGGCCGTGGAACATGTGCGAGTGCTGGGAAACCGGCAGCAGTCCGCAGGCCATCGCGGAAACCGCCGAGCCGGCGCGCGAGTGGGTGTGGATGACGCAATGCGCGTCGGGGCGGGCGGCGTGGACGGCGGTGTGGATCACGTAGGCCGCGGGGTTGATGGCGTAGCCGTCGTCGGGCTTGTAGAGCTGTTCGCCGTTCAGGTGGATCTTGTACAGGCTGGAGGCGGTGATCTCCTTGTACAGCATGCCGAACGGGTTGAGCAGGATGTGCTCGGGCTCGCCGGGCACGCGCAGGGTGATGTGGTTGTAGATCAGGTCGGTCATGCCATAGGCGTGCAGGGCCCGGTACAGCGCCGCCAACTGGACCCGGGCCTCGCGCTCGGCCGGCGAGATCGCGTCCGGGGCGGCTGTCGTGACTTCAACTTGATGGATCATTTCGTTCATGGGCTTCCTGTCTCCGCTCGAAGTTGCCAGGGCAGAGTAGGGAACCCGCGGGGCATCAACCATGGCCAAAAACTGCAAAATGGCTGAGAGTATTTGCCACGCCGCTTCCCCGATTCCCCGATAACAACAACGCATGAGGAACATGGAAGAGTTCAGTCTTTCCGTTCAATTCGCCCAGGCTCTCCTGGAGCCCCTGCACGAGCGGGGCATCGCTACGGAGGAGGTGCTGGAGCGCGCCGGCATTGCCGCGCAACTGCTGCGCGAGCCGTCCGCCCGCATCCCGGCGACCGCCTACCGCGAGCTGGCGGTGCGCGTCGTGGCGCTGCTCGGCGACGAGTTCTACGGCCAGGATTCGCGACGGATGAAGATCGGCAGCGCCAGGATGCTGTGCGCGACCTCGGTGCATTGCCGGACCCTCGGGCAGGCCCTGGCGCATATGACGCAGTTCTTCAACCTGCTGCTGGAGGATTTCTCCTGCGAGCTGGCCTGCGACGGCGAGATTTGCCGCCTGCTCATCCACGAGACGCCGGGGCCGCGCACGCCGCGCCTGCTCGCCCACGAGTACCTGCTGTTCACTCTCTACGGACTCGCCTGCTGGCTGGTGGGACGGCGCATTCCGTTGCTCGCGGTGGACTTCTCCTTTGCCGACTCGCCGCGCGGCGCCGACTACCGCGCTTTGCTGGAGGCGCCGTTGCGCTTCGCGCAGCCCGTGACGTCGCTGGAATTCGAGCATGCCTGCATGCAGCTCCCGGTCATCCGCGACAGCGTGGCAGCCGATGACTACACGCGGGACATCGGTGGCCATGTCATCCGCAAGTACCGCGACTCCAACGGCCTGGCGGCACACATCCGCCGCACCCTGCGCGCGTTGCCCTATGCCGGATGGCCGGATTTCGCCAGCGTCGCGCAAGGCCTGCACATGACCCAGTCCACCCTGCGCCGCCGGCTGGACGAAGAGGGGCAATCGTTCCGCCTGATCAAGGACCAGCTGCGCCGGGACATGGCGCTCGAATACCTGGATCACTCGTCGAGAAGCGTGAGCGAGATCGCCGAGGAACTGGGCTTCGCCGAACCGAGCGCGCTCTACCGGGCCTTCCGCAAGTGGACGGGCGTTTCCCTGGCGGACCATCGCCGCAGGTCGCAGGCGAGTTGCTGATCCCGGGCCGCGCGCTACATGAAGTTTTCGTTACCGCACAAGGCAACGCGGCCGGCCGGGGTTAGTCTTGGGTCCATCCCACCCAGCGGTTAGAAAGGTGCCTGCCATGGCGGAGAAGTCGCGAGTCCTGTTCGTATGCGTCGCCAATGACGTGCGTTCACAACTGGCCGAAGCGCTGCTGCGGCATACCGACAGCGAGCATTTCGAGGCGCACAGCGCCGGCGTGCGGCCGACCCAGATCGATCCGCGCGCCATCGATGCGCTGGAGCATGCCGGGGTGTCCGCCGAGGGCCTGCGCTGCAAGTCCATCGACGAATTCGCCGGCGAGCATTTCGACTACCTGATCGACCTGTGCGACCGGTCGGGCGACGAGGAACTGCAGTTGCCGCACTCGCAGGAAGTCATCGTCTGGAGCTTCGCCGACCCCGCCACCAGCCAGGCGCCGGATGCCTTCCGCCATGCGCTGCAGGAGATCCATGACCGGGTCAAGCTGTTCGTCATGGTGAAGGTGCGGAGCCATTGATGTGCCGGGGGCGTTGGGCTTCGCGGAGCTCAGCCCAACCTACGGAGGCCCGACCCAGTTGCGTAGGGCGGGTGAAACCCGCCAAATCGGCCCGACACGGGTGGCGGGTTGCATCCGCCCTACGAGCGTCAGTGCCCCGCCTTCGTCCTCATCGCATCCCGCGTCTCGCGGAACAGGGTGCGTACCAGTTGCTGGGCCTTGGACAGGCCGCGGTCGGTCATCCAGATCAGGCCGATCTCGATGTCCACGTTGCCGAGGTCCAGCGGCAGGATCGACAGCAGGCCGAGCTTCTCGAAGTGGCGGGCGACGGCCTGGGAGAGGAAGCCGGTGGAGTCGGTTTCCTGCAGCACGCCGACGTTGGTCAGGGTGGAGATGGATTCCACGCTGCGCCGCGAGATGCGCACGTTGCGCTGCAGCAGGGCGTCGGCGATGGCGTGGTGGGTGTGGGCGGCCTGGGTCGGCAGGACCATCGGGTAGTCGTTGAGCATTTCCCACTGCAGCGGGCTGGCCTTGGTCAGCGGATGGTCGTGGCGGGCCACCACCACGATGGGGTCGCGGTACAGCAGTTCGCTCTCGAACTCGGCGCCGAGCGCACGTTGCGGCAGGTTGCCGACCATCAGGTCGATGTCGCCGGCGCGCAGCATGCGCAGGAGGATGTCGGTGTGCGATTCCGTCACCGAGGCGCTGACCTCGTTGGACTTCTCCTCCAGCATGGCGATGAACTTCGGCACCAGCAGCACGGCGGCGGCCGGCAGCACGCCGAGGGACACGCGGGTGACGCGGCCTTCGGTGATATCCAGCAGTTCGTCGCGGGCGGCGACCATCTGCTCCAGCACGCGGCGCGCGTGGCGGATCAGGCAGATGCCGTGCTCGGTGGGCTCCAGGCCGCGCGGGGTGCGGTCGAACAGCGGCACCTCGACGCCTTCCTCGATGGTCGCCAGGGTCTTGGAAATCGCCGGCTGGCTGACGTTGAGATAGCTCGCCACCTTGCCCACGTTGCGCAGGTCGTCCAGGGCCACCAGCAGCTCCAGGTGACGCAGCTTGAGGTTGGCGCGGATATACCAGTCGATTCGGGACATCTCGTTCTCCCAGCGATGTGGCGCTTGCCGCCTCCGGTGGACTGTCAGGGTGAGCTTACCGGAATGTGGGCCGGGGGCTGACAGGGAAAGTCCCGCGGATTGTGCCCGCGGGATACCGCAACGGTTCGGACGCATGGCCCGGAAAAAAGTGTCCGGCCGCAGCGATGGAATCACTACGGCCGGGAGTGCGCGCGTGGACGCGAACACGGTTGGGACGCAGCGCCGCGGGTGGCGGCGCCATCCCCGAAGCCTGGATCAGGCTTCCTTGACGACGCGGTTGCGCAGGATGCCGATGCCGCTGACTTCGATCTCGACGATATCGCCATCCTTCATGAACACCGGCGGCTCGCGGCGGAAGCCGACGCCGCCCGGGGTGCCGGTGAGGATCACGTCGCCGGCTTCCAGGGTCAGGTAGGTGGAGATGTACTCGATCAGTTTTGCGATCGGGAACAGCATCAGGTCGGTGGTGGTGTGCTGCATCTGCTCGCCGTTGAGGCGGGTGGTCAGGCTCAGCACGCTGTCGGCCGGCAGCTCGTCGGCAGTCACCATCCACGGGCCGAAGGCGCCGGTGGCCGGGAAGTTCTTGCCAGCGGTCCACTGGGTGCCGTGGGCCTGCCAGTCGCGGATCGAGCCGTCGTTGTAGCAGGCCAGGCCCGCCACGTGCTCAAGGGCGTTCGCCTGGGCGATGCGGCGGCCGCCCTTGCCGATGATCACGGCGATCTCGCCTTCGTAGTCGAAGGCATCCGACTCGCGCGGGCAGACCAGCGGACGCTCGTGGCCGCACTGCGACTCGGCGAAGCGCACGAACATGGTCGGCTCGGTGGTCACCGCGCGCTTCACTTCCTCGCGGTGCGCGGCGTAGTTCAGGCCGACGCAGATGATCTTGCCCGGGTTCGGGATCACCGGCAGGTTGACCACGTCGCCGAGGCGGAAGTCCGCCTCGACGGAACCTGCCAGCCCTTCGAACTGCTTCAGCGCACCGCTGCGGATGGCCGTCTTCAGGTCCGCGCAGCTGTCGCCCAGGCGCGAGCCCAGGTCGTAGATGCACTCGCCCTCGACGATGCCGAAGCTCGCCCGGTGGCTGGTGACGTAGGACATCAGCTTCATGGATCAGGCCGCCTTTTCGCCGCTGCAGCCGACGTAACCGATGGCTTCGATTTCCAGCAGGATTTCCGGCTTGGCCAGCGAGCTGACTTCGACCAGGGTGCAGGTCGGGAAGTCACCGCTGAAGAACTTTTCGCGGGCTTTCCAGACCTGGGTGTTGTTCTTGATGTTGGTGACGAAGATGGTCATTTTCACGATGTCGTTCATCACGCCGCCGGCGGCGCTGACCATGTCCTTGATCTTCTGGAACACCACCTTGGCCTGCTCGTACTCGTTCTCGCCAAGGACGGTTTCACGGTCGGCGCCACGGGCGGTCATGCCCGAGACGAAGACGAAGCCGCCGACGGTCATGGCGTTGGACCAGAGTTTGTCGGCCGGCTCGTTGACCGACGGGGAATAGACGCGTTGCTTCAGCATGTTGGTGTCCTCGATCAAAGTACGATTTGCTTGTCCCAGGGAGTGGTGCCGCTCCAGTTGATGCACACGCTCTGGCGGCGCATGAACATCTTCCAGGCGTCGGAGCCGGCCGTGCGGCCACCACCGGTTTCCTTCTCGCCGCCGAACGAGGCGCCGACGTCGGCGCCGGTGGTGCCCATGTTCACCTTGGCGATGCCGCAGTCGTTGCCGTCGGCGGAGAGGAACAGTTCGATGTTGTACAGGCTGGTGCTCTGGATGCCGGCGGCGAGGCCCTGGGCCACGCCGTTGTTGATGGCGATGGCTTCCTCGATGGTCTCGTAGGTCAGCAGGTACACCACCGGCGCGAAGGTCTCGCGCTGGATGCACGGCCAGTCCGGCTGGCAGCCGCTGATGAAGGTCGGCTCGACGTAGTAGCCGTCGCGGTCCATGCGCTTGCCGCCGAATTCCACCTTGCCACCCAGGGCGACCGCGTCGGCGATGGCCGCGTGGTAGTGGTCGATGGCGGCCTTGTCGATCAGCGGGCCGGCGATGACGCCCGGCTCGGTGAAGTGGCCGATGCGGATCTGCGCGTAGGTCTTCTTCAGCAGTTCGATCAGCTCGGCCTCGATGGACTTGTGCACGATGGCGCGGCGCGCGCTGGTGCAGCGCTGGCCGGTGGTGCCGGCGCCGGAGTTGGCGATGGCGCGGGCGGCCTGCTTCAGGTCGGCGGTTTCGTCGACGATGATCGCGCTGTTGCCCGAGCACTCCAGCTGGTAGCGGCGGCCGAGGGTCGAGCTGACGATGCTGGCGACCTTGTGGCCGACGCCGGTGGAACCGGTGAAGGAAATCAGGTTGACGCGGGTGTCGGCGACCAGTTTCTCGGCGATGCGGTCGTCACCCGGGATGAACAGGGCGAACACGCCGTCGGCGCCGAATTCCTGCATGGCCTGTACGGCCAGGCGCTGGCAGGCGATGGCGGTCAGCGGCACCTTGGGGCTCGGTTTCCAGATCACGGTGTTGCCGCAGATCGCCGAGAGGAAGGCGTTCTGCGCCCACACGGCGGCCGGGAAGTTGTAGGCGGAGATCACGCCCACCACGCCCAGCGGCAGCCACTGCTCGTACATGCGGTGCCTGTCGCGCTGCGACTGCTGGGTGCCGCCGGACAGCTGGCGCGACAGGCCGGTGGCCAGGTACGCCATGTCGATCGCTTCCTTCAGCTCGAAGCGGCACTCCGGCAGGGTCTTGCCGGTGTCCAGGGCGATCACGCCGGCCAGTTGCTCGATGTTCTCTTCCATCAGCTGGCCGATGCGGTGCACCAGCTCGCCACGGCGCGGGGCCGGGACCATGCGCCAGGATTTCTGCGTTTCCACCGCCTTGGCGATGATCGCGTCGTAGTCCTCGGCGGTGGCGCCGGCGACTTTCGCAACGACCCTGGCGTCGGCCGGGCAGATGGCGTCGAAGGCTTCGCGGCCTTCGGTCGGCAGCCAGCCCTGGCCGGCCACGTAGCCGCCGCTGGCGACTTCGCCGATGGCGAAGTGGTTGAGCACGCTTTGCGAATCAAACATCTTGTTCTCCAGAATTCTTTTCTCGGTCCGCACGGGGACTTCAGTCTTTCTTGGCGAGGAAGCCGCCGATGGATTCGTCGGTGTGGAAGACCGGCTTCTCGTCGTAATGGGGGCCGTCGTAGATCTCGATCAGCACGCTGCGCTCGTGGGCGATGGTCGGCCCGTGCGGGTTGCCTTTCGGGTTCATGTAGAAGGTGCCGGGCTTCAGGCGCATGCCGACGTCGGTGTACTCGTAGTCGCCTTCCAGGCAGTACATGAACTGGTTCGAGGCATGCACGTGCTTGACCGGAATGCGCCCGCCCTTGTCGTATTCGAGGATGGCGATGGAGGCGCCGGTTTCCTCGTTCTTCCACAGGAAGTACTGGCGGAAGCCGTAGTCTGGGAAGTCGATCCACTTGGCCGGGTCGAGGTCCTCGCGGTGGACCAGCAGTTCCAGGCTCTTGAAGTCGATGGGGGTGGTAATGCCTTTCATGGATTCACTCCTGGATGGCCGGGCGGCCGGCGGCGACCCATTGCTGGTATTCGGCGTAGCTTTCCGGGGTGGCCGGGAACAGTCCGAGGATCGAGCGGCCACGGGCGATGTGCAGCGCGGCGAAGGCCTCGTACTCGACGGCATCGAGGGCTTCCACGGCGATCTCGTCGGCCAGGTGGTGCGGGATGCAGACCACGCCCTCGCCGTCACCGACGATCACGTCGCCCGGGTAGACCGGCACGCCGGCGCAGCCCACCGGGCCGTTCAGCTCGATCGGGTGCAGGGCGATGGGCGTGGCGGGCGGGGCGGCCTGGCGCTGGAAGCAGGGCAGGCCGACTTCGCGGATCGCCGGGGCGTCGCGGTAGCCGCCGTCGGTGATGACGCCGGCGGCGCCACGGAATTTCAGGCGCGCGGCCATCATGTCGCCCATCGCCGCGGCGCGGGTGCTGTTGCCGGTGTCGATGACCAGCACGGCGCCTTCCGGGCACTGCTCGATGGCGACGCGGTGCAGGTTATCGTTGCGCGCGTAGTTGGCCATGCTGTCCAGGTCTTCGCGGGCCGGCATGAAGCGCAGGGTGTAGGCCGGGCCGACGAGCTGGCCCTGGTCCGCCGACAGCGGCGCGATGCCGAGCAGGTAGACATTGCGGAAGCCGCGCTTGAACAGGGCGTTGGCGACGTTGGCGGTGCCGACGCGCATCAGGCGCTCGCGGGTTTCCGGGGCGAGCGGGGCCGTTGCCTCCGGCGGAGACACTCTTGTCTGGCTCATGGTTACTCCAGGCGGACGCCGCGTGGCGCCCGCAAACGCTTATTCGAAGAAGTCCTGCGGCGGTTCCATGCCCCACTGGGTGGTCTGGTCCGCGGTGCCGTTGAAGGTGCCCGGCTGGAAGGTCGAATCGCACACGTCACCATCGGTGTAGTGCTCGATGCGGAAGCCGAACGGGTCCTTCCAGTAGTCGAAGATCTGGCTGCCGAGCAGGTGGCGGCCGACGCCGACGTCCAGCGTCCAGCCCTGCTGCACGAGGAAGTCGTGGGCGCACATCACGGCGTCGAGGTCTTCCACTTCGAACGAGCAGTGGTGCACGCCGACCCAGTCGGACTGCAGCACCAGCAGGCAGTGGTGATCGACCAGCTCGGCGCCACGGTCGAGGCGCAGGAAGGTGCCGACCACCGGACCTTCCTCGCCTGGCGGCAGGAAGTAGTCGGACGGCAGCAGGTTGAAGCGTTCGTTCAGCCACTTCACCGATTCGTCATGGCTGGTCACGTGCAGGACGAAGTGGCCGAGGCGGGTGACCTGGCACGGCGACGTCTGTACGCGGATCGAGGCGTTGATGCGTTCCTTGGAGCGCGCCGCGTTGAAGCGATGGCGGTCGCGGGTCGGCAGCGGCTCGGCGCGCTCGCGGCCATGGATCGCGCGGATCTCGAAGCCGTCGGGCATGGTCATGCGCACCTGCTGACCGCCGCCCGGTTCGCTGGACGGTTCCACCGCCGAGGAGCCTGCGAAGCCGGCCAGTTGTTCCAGGTCGGCACGGGATTCCACTTCGAAGGTGGCGCCGACGAAGCGCGCCTTCTCGCCCTTGCGGGAGACGTGGATGTGGTGCTGCTGGCCGGCGCCGCGCATGTACAGCTCGGCGTCGTTGCGCACGGCGCGGGTCAGCCCGAAGTCGGTGAGGAACCGCTCCGACAGGTCCAGGTCCGGCGACTCGTAGGTCACCTGAACAACATCAATCACTCTGGCCATGATCGTTCACTCGAATAAAACAGGGCCCGCCGGGGCAGGGCCCTAAAGGGGAATCGCTGTCAGCAGGCCTGGGCCAGCTCGGAGTAACGGCCGCCGTGGAACAGCAGCGGCTTGACCGGCTGCTCCGCGACTTTCAGCTTCTGCACCTCGCCGACGAACAGCGTGTGGTCGCCGCACGGGTAGGCCTCGACCAGGCGGGTCACCAGTTGCACGTTGGCGCCGGCGACTACCGGCAGCTCGCCCATCTGTTCGAACTGCGGCTGGTGCGCGGGGGTCGGCTTGCCGGCGAAGTGCTGGCTGGTGTCCACCTGCTCGTTGCACAGGATGCTGATGCCGAAGCCGCCAGCGGCCGGGATCTTCTCGTGCATGCGCGCGGTGCAGGCCACCGAGACCAGCACCAGTGGCGGCTCCAGCGAACCGGACATGAAGGCGTTGGCGGTCATCGCGTGGGCCTCGCCGTCCACTTCGGTGGTGATCACCACCACGCCGGTGGCGAACTGGCCCATGGCGTTGCGGAAGGTGCGGGAATCGAAGTCTTCCGGCGCTTCGTTGGAAACTGACAGCTTGACGGACATTGTTGTTTTCTCCGGCTCGGGTTTCAGCGCTTGGTCAGGATGCTGACGTCGTCGGGGTTGATCAGGTCCGGCACGGTCCAGCCGTTCAGGTCGTACTCGTCCATCGCGGTCTGGGCGAAGGCCTGGCAGTTGGCGAGCATGCCGGTGCCGCGGGCGGCGAACAGGTTGGTCTGGCGGGTCACGTCGTTGGAGCCGATGTAGTTGATCTCGTACAGCTCGTGACGGGCGCCGAACTCGGTGCCGATGGCGTCCCACAGCATCTTCATCACCTTCACGCGCTCTTCGGCGCTGGCGCCGCCCGAGCCACGGGCATAGGTGTCGAGGTAGCCGCGGATTTCCGGGCTCTTGAAGTCGGCGGTGTGCGAGTTCAGGTAGATCAGGCCGGACGCGACGGTCTGCTCGATGATGTTCTTGATCTTCGGCATGGCGATCTGGTTGAGCACTCGGTACGCGCCGGCGAAGTGCGGGTCGGGACGGATCATGCCGTTCCACGGCATCGCGCTCTTGGCCATGGCGTCGGACAGCGCCCAGAAGGCGTTGCGCCAGGCGATGACTTCACCGAGCTGCGACTGCACGCCGTGGAAGGTGCTGGCGCCGGTGATTTCCAGGGCGCGGCTGTAGAGGCCGACGAGGAAGTCCATCTTCACCGCGAAGCGGGTGCAACCGTGCAGCGAGGCGCGCTCCAGGTAGCCGGAGCCGGTGTTGTAGGCGTTGGCCTGCTTCAGGTTGTTGTGGATGAACACGTTCTCCCAGGGCACGAACACGTTGTCGAGCACGAGGATGGCGTCGTTCTCGTCCAGGCGGCTGGACAGCGGGTAGTCGAACGGGCTGCCGAGTACGGCGGCGCGCTGTTCGTTGGAGATGCGCGAGAGCAGCTTCACGCCCGGCGCGTTGGTCGGGGTGATGAATACCGGGCAGTAGGCCGGGTCCTGGAAGGCGACCGGACCGACGTGGCCGATGAAGGTGTAGTGGGTCAGGGCGGAAGCGGTGGCCACCACCTTGGCGCCGGTCACGTAGATGCCCTTGTCATCTTCCTTGACCACGCGGATGAACACGTCCTTGCCGGCGTCCGGACCTTTGTCGCGGTCGACCGGCGGATTCATGATGGCGTGGTTGATGAACCAGGTCTTTTCCTGGGCCTTGCGGTACCAGTTCAGCGCGTTCTGCTCGTAGCCTTCGTAGAAGCCGGCGTTGGCGCCGAGGGTGCCGAGGAAGCAGCCTTTATAGTCCGGCGAACGGCCCATCCAGCCCCAGGCGATCTTCTGCCATTCGGCGATGGCATCGCGGGAGGCGACCTGCTCGGCGACGTTGTTGGCCGCGCGGTAGAAACGATGGGTGAAGCCGCCCCATTCGGTGGGAACGGTGAGGATGTCCTTGCGCGCCGGATCGTGCAGGGCATCGTACATGCGGGCGATCATGCGGGCGGAGTTGCGGAAGGCCGGGTGCTCGGCGACGTTCTTCACGCGCTCGCCATAGATCCAGACTTCGCGGCCGTCATTCAGGCTTTCCAGATATTCCTTCCCGGTGAACGGGATGAAATCCTTGTTTACTGACTTTTGGGAAGTTCCCAGGCTGAGTTCGGGAGTATCGATAGTCATTTTATTAGAACTGCCTCTGCAAATATTCAGATGGGGCGAAGTCTGGATCGCTCGCGCAAATATCCGTTTGCGATATGTCAATCGAAAGCCGGTTCCGGCTGTGCTGCGACTCAAGTATTAAAAGCCCGGGTCATAAACGTCGAATGATTTTTTCGGGGCATCTCCATAACCAACAGGCTATGACTGCCGCGGGCAGATCCTGAAGTGCGTGGAAGTGCAGTGGCGGCGCGCTCTTCCGCATATGCGCGATGCACTTCCTGCAATTCGCACAAGGCATCGGGTCGATGCATTTCGTGCATTGCCGAGGGCTGCATGGCGGCTATGCGAGCCATGCATGGCGGGGCTTTCGTGTGTTTCGGGGGTCGATGAACGGTGCCGGGAATTCTGACTTGAATCAGGCCATTGCCAACGGGTTATGTCGGATCATCAAAAAAGTCATTAGATATCGGCTTGTTCGAAATCTATAAATTTGCACAAGCGGCAATCATTTCCGCCGCGCCCATCGATATCTCCGGTTATACGGTTTATTTGCGAGTATTCCGGCAGGAAGCCCACGTCTCCCATTAGAAATTGCCTTTCTCGATTGCATCGATAAGTTCATGCAATTGGCTGGCGCGCGAGTGGGAATACCCTCCCTTTTAAATAAAAACTTTGCAGGGTTTTTTATGGCTACCAAGATCAACAATAAATCCGCGATTTCCGCTGTGGCGCTCGGACTGCTGCTGGCGGCTCCGCTGGCGAGCCACGCAGCCGACTGGTTCCCGCTGAAGGTGATGTCCCTCGACGAGCAGTCGAAGGCCACGGAAGTCGACTACCAGCCTCTGGAAAAGGCCAGCAAACCCCTCAAGCTCTGCGTTTCCTTCCCGCACATGAAGGATGCCTTCTGGCTTGCCGCCAACTACGGCGTGGTCGAGGAGGCCAGGCGCCAGGGCGTGGCCGTGCAGGTGCTCGACGCCGGCGGCTTCACCGCGCTGAACAACCAGATTTCCCAGGTCGAGAACTGCGTCGCCGGTGGCGGCAACGCGGTGATCCTCGGGGCGATTTCCGAGGAGGGCACGGCCAACCTGGTCGCCGAACTGGCGCAGAAGAACATCCCGGTGATCGATGCCTTCAACGGCGTGAAGTCCGACAAGATCGCCGCCCGCGTCCTGACCAGCCCGCGCAACGAAGGCCTGCGCGCCGGCCAGTTCCTCGCCGCCCAGCACCCGGCCGGTTCGCCCGCCGTGCGCGTGGCCTGGTTCCCCGGCCCGGCCGGCGCCGGCTTCGTGCAGCTGTTCAACGAAGGCTTCAACGAAGCGATCAAGGGCAGCGCCATCGAACTGGTGGAAACCAAGTACGGCGACCTCGGCAAGGAGGTGCAGTCGCGCCTGATCGAGGACGTGCTGCAGACCCACAAGAACATCGACTACATCGCCGGCGGCGCGGTGACCGCCGAAGCCGCTGTGCCGGTGCTGCGCGCGCGCGGCCTGGCCGGCAAGACCAAGGTGGTCTCGGTGTACCTGACCCCGGGCGTGTACCAGAACCTCGCCGGTGGCCGCATCGAGGCTTCCGGCATGGCGCCGGTGGTACTGACCGCGCGCATCGCGGTGGACCTGGCGGTACGCGCCGCCGAAGGCCAGCCGCTGATGAAGAATGTCGAGCCGATCGGCAGGGTCTTCGCCAAGGGCGACGCCAAGCAGATTCCGCTGGGCGACGCGCTGGCGCCGAACGGCTTCAAGCCAGTGTTCACCGTGAAGTAAAGGCGGGTTTTCGATCATGAATATGGCAGTCCAGGCCCTCGCGGCCAGAACGCCACGCCTGCAGTGCCGCGGCATCGGCAAGCGTTATCCCGGTGTCGTCGCGCTCGACGATGTCAACTTCGAGGTGTTGCCCGGCGAAGTCCACGTGCTGTTCGGCGAGAACGGCGCGGGCAAGTCGACGCTGATCTCGATCATCGCCGGGGCGAACAAGGGCGACGGCAAGCTGATGCTCGACGGTCGCGAAGTCGACCTGCAGTCGGTGCAGCATGCGCGCAGCCTGGGCATCAGCGCGGTGTTCCAGGAGTTCTCCCTGGTGCCGCAGATGTCGGTGGCGGACAACCTGTTCCTCGGCGCGGAGAAGACCCATGGCGGTCGTCTCGCCCGCGGCGAGATGCAGCGCAAGGCCCGCGAGGCGCTGGACAGCCTGGGTTTCGATATCGACCCGCATACGCTGGTGCAGGACCTGACCCGCGGCGAGCAGCAGATGGTGGAAATCTGCAAGGCATTCCAGCACGAGCTTTCCGTGCTGATCCTCGACGAACCCACCGCCTCGCTCACCGAGAACGAGAAGGACAAGCTCTTCGCCCTGGTGCGCAAGGCCAAGGCGAACGGCGTCGGCATCATCTACATCAGCCATCGCATGCACGAGCTGCAGGAGATCGGCGATCGCATGACCATCCTGCGCGACGGCCGCCTGGTGGCGACCGTGCCGGCGAGCATCGGGCATGACGATCTGGTCGAGCTGATGACCGGCCGCCAGGTCGAGCAGGTCTATCCGCACATGGATACCCTGCCCGGCAAGGAAGTGCTGCGCATCAGCGGTCTGCATACCCGCAGCGGCCTGGTGTGCGGTGCTGACCTGACCGTGCGCGCCGGGGAGATCGTCGGCATTGCCGGCCTGGTCGGCTGCGGCAAGTCGGAAGTCGGCCGCGCCTGCTTCGGCGTCGAGCGCATCGCCGCCGGCGAAATCCTCTACAAGGGCCAGCCCTTCGTCGCCCGCCATCCGCAGGAGGCGCTGCGCGCCGGGATCTTCTACCTGACCTCGGACCGCAAGAACGAGGGCCTGCTGCTGCAGCACGCCTGCCGCGACAACCTTTCGCTTAGCGCCCTGCACCGCAAGCCGGTGGCGCGTGGCTGGTGGTTGCACAAGGGCAGCGAGCGCAGCTGGTCGGCGGAACTGGCCGAGCGGGTGGGCTTCCCCTCCGCGCGCCTGGACCGCAATGCCCACGAGTTTTCCGGCGGCAACCAGCAGAAGGTGCTGCTGGCCAAGGGCCTGACCCAGCCGACCGACCTGTACATCTTCGATGAGCCCACCGTCGGCGTCGATGTGACGACCCGTGCGGCCATCTACCGGTTCTTCAAGGAACTCTGCGAGGCGGGAGCCGCCATCCTGCTGATTTCTTCGGATCTCAGCGAAGTCATGAACCTGTCCCGGCGCCTGTACGTCATGCGCGAAGGCCAGGTAGCCGCCGAACTCACCGGCAGCGACATCAACGAACAAAGCGTCCTCTCGCACTTCTTCGAGTAATGCAGCTATGACTACCCTGACCCAAGCCGGGACCGCGTCCCGCGGCAACGCCCTGCGCCGTTTCAACCACCTGGTGTTCGTGAAGATCGGCGTGCTGCCCCTGATCCTGGTGGCCGCCTGCCTGTTCTTCGCCACCCAGAGCAGCGAATTCCTCAGCGGCGACAACATCCAGAACGTCGCCCGCCAGTCGGTGTACCTGGTCATCGTCGCCCTGGCGCAGATGGTCGCGCTGGTGGTCGGCGGCCTCGACCTTTCCGTCGGCAGCGCCATGGCGCTGGCCTCGGTGGTCGGCGCCACGGTGATGGCCGCGGTGTTCGCCGCCTTCCCGGATGCACCGGGCCTGGCCATCGCCGCCGGCATGGGCGCCGGCTGCCTGTCCGGTATCGCGGTCGGCGCGCTGAACGGCTTCGGCATTTCGCAGTTCCGCGTCCCGCCGTTCATGATGACCCTCGGCACCTCGTCGATCGTCTTCGGCCTGACCCTGTTCATCACCGGCGGCACCCCGGTCTACGGCATGCCGGGCGACTTCGGCGAGGTCTTCGGCTTCGGCTCGCTGCTCGGCATTCCGGTGCCGGTGCTGTTCGCCCTGGTGCTGATCGTCGCGCTGTACCTGGTGATGAACTGGACCCGCTTCGGCCGCCACATCTACGCCACCGGCGGCAACGCCCGCGCCGCCGAGCTGTCGGGCATCCGCACCGCCCGCGTGCAATTCGCCTGCTACCTGATGGTCGGCGTGATCACCGCCATCGCCGGCCTGCTGCTGACCGCCCGCCTGGACACCGGCGAAGCCAACCTCGGCGCGGACATGCCGCTGCAGTCCATCGCCGCCTGCGTGATCGCCGGCGTCAGCCTGAGCGGCGGCCAGGGCCGGGTCGGTGCCGTGGTGCTCGGCGCGCTGTTCATCAACCTGGTGCAGAACGGCATGAACCTGATCGGCATCGGTGCCTACACCCAGACCATCGTCCTCGGTGTGCTGCTGATCCTCGCCGTGATGGCCGACCGCATCCGCCAGCGCGTGATTCTCGCCGGCAACAACTGATCGGCGTGGAAGGGCTGTCCCGCGTGGGGGCGGCTCCTTTCCGCACGGATTCCCCACATCGCGAAATCCCGCGGGAGCAAACGGGAGCAGGGATTTTCGCGTCCTGGAGAAGGGGACGGACGAGGGGGAAACCCTCGCCCGGAATTCCGCCAGGGCAGGCACAAGAAACAAAAGCCAATTCGTTCACTGCCTAGCGTCATCACAATAAATACGAGGCGAGCATGAGAAGCAGTTTTTCCCTGGTTGCATTTTTAGGAGCACTGGCCGCCAGCTCGGCGGTCCTGGCAGATGAGAAGATGCCGCTGGCGCTGTACAACCCGCCGCCGGCCGACGTCGAGGAACTCGGCACGGTCGGCCAGGCCAGGTCGGCGTCGCCGCTGCTGTTCATGGACAACAGCATTACCTACCTGTGGGGCAAGGACTTCCAGGTCGATCCGCATATCCAGCAGACCGTGACCCTGGAGCACTTCAGCCTGTGGAACTGGGGCGATGTGTTCGCCTTCGTCGACAACACCTGGTTCAACGGCGGCAAGAGCATCAACGGCAGCCACGCCTACTACGGCGAGCTGACCCCGCGCTTTTCCATCGGCAAGCTGAGCGGCCGCGACCTGTCGTTCGGCCCGGTCAAGGATGTGCTGCTGGCGACCACCTACGAGTTCGGCGAAGGCGACGTGGAAACCTTCCGCTTCGGCCCCGGCTTCGACCTGGCGATCCCCGGCTTCGACTTCTTCAAGCTGAACTTCTACTACCGCATGCCGCAGGGCAACCGCTCGCCGGATGGCGTCTGGCAGGTGGTGCCGGCGTGGAGCACCCACTTCCCGGTGGGCAAGTCGGACATCATCCTCGACGGCGTGATCCACTGGGCGGTGAACAGCAAGGACGCCGAGACGCCGAACCAGCAGAGCTACCACAAGAACCTGCACATCAACCCGCAGGTGAAGTACGACCTCGGCAAGGCGCTCGGCTCCGAGCCGCGCAAGCTGCTGGTGGGCATCGAGTACGACTACTGGTCGAACAAGTACGGCATCGAGGACAGCAAGTTCTTCGATACCAACCAGAGTGCGACCAGCCTGCTGCTGCAGTACCACTTCTGATATGCCACGGGCCCCTCGGGGCCCGTTTTCATTTCCACCAACGGTTGGCGCGTAGGTTGGCGCTGAGCTTGCGAAGCCCAGCATTGCCGGGTGCATTGTTGGGCTTCACTGCGTTCAGCACCAACCTACATGGCATGCCCTGCAAATGCGGCTGTGGAGCAGCCTGTATTTCGCGGGCATGGTTCGCTCCTACAGGAATTTGCCTTAGCTCCGGGTCATCCGTAGGAGCGGGCCATGCCCGCGAAACGTCGTTGAGGGAGCCGCTGGCGCTGAGCGCAGCGAAGCCCAACATTCTTCCCTCAATGCAAATCCAGCAACGGCGCCAACAGCGCCCGCATGCTGCGCCAGTGCGACCCCTCCCAATACACCCGGCGGCAGGCATCGCAGAACAGGAAGTGCGAGTAGAGCCGGGCGACCTGTGGCGGCACGTGCGGGCGCGCCTGCTCCACGGGAATCTCGTGCAGCGGCAGGTTGCAGTGCAGGCAGCGGCTGAACGGCCGCGCGCTGCGGGCTAGGTCGAGGCGTTCGAACAGCTCGCGCAACTGCAGCGACGGCTTGATCGCGTGCAGGTAGCAGCCGTGGTTGATGATCCGCCGCTTGAGCAGCTCGCGGTCGCGGGTCAGCACGATGCGGCCCTGGCGGGCGGCGAGCTCGGCGATCTGGCTGTCCTCGAAATGGTTGTCGTGCAGGGTGTCGAAACCGCACATGCGCAACAGGCTGGCCAGCCCGCCGAGGTGCGCGTCGGCGACGAAGCGCAGCACCCGCAGCGGATGGGCGTTCACCTTGAGCAGCGGGTTGATGTTCGGCACCTCCAGCCGCGGATAGACGGCGAGGCGGTCGCCATCGAGGATCATCCGCTCGAAGCCGACCGACTCGCCGTTGAGCAGCACCAGCTCGACTTCCGTATGCGGCACCCCGAGCGCCTCGATCATGTGCTTCACCGTGGCCGCCTGCGCGCAGGCGCAGGTGAACACCTGCCGACGCCGCGCGGCCGGCAGGAAGTCGTTGAGTTCCTCGTAGAAGCGGAATGTGGCGCTGACCATGGGGACAAGTATGGCAGGCGGATATTGGGCGGGAGGGGGAGAGGAGACTGGCCGGAGTTGCCGGTTGGCACGATATGCATCCCGATGCCGTCATACCCCCTCTCCCTCTGCGAGAGGGCAGGGGTGAGGGCGTCACAACACCGGTGCTTCCCAAGGGGCGGGCTTGCTACGCCTGCTCCCCAAGCTTGTGCCGCGCCGCATACAGACAGACCATCTCCATCTCCATCTCCATCTCCAGCGTCGCACCGGCCAGCGCGGTGATCTCGGTGCTGTCGTAGGGCCTCGATTCGAGCGGTGTCGATTTGGCGTAGGGCGGGTGAAACCCGCCATTTATCGAGTGGATTGGCGGGTTGCACCCGCCCTACGAATCCCTCGTAGCCGCGTTCCTGTGATCGCTTCGAGTCTGGCCGATGTTGCCCCGCACGTTGCGTCAATGGCTTGTCCGTACCCGCCAGCAGGCTTGCCACTCGCCGCCAGCGCCCGGCGGCCCGGAGCGGTCGTCGGATGGCGGGAAATGACAAGCCGACTGGTCACGCGATGACAAGTTGCCTGGCGGCGGCTTCCGTAGCATCCGGACCAGGCCCGCAGCGCCGGCTGGCGGTGGGCACCCAACAAGAACAACGTCTGGAGCTTTGTCCGTGAACAGCAACCGATTCCGCTACTACCTCGGCGCCAGCGCACTGGCGGTGGCCATCGCCGCGGTGATGCAACCCCCGGCGGCCCAGGCGGCTACCGATGGCGCCGCCCTGCTCAAGCAGAACTGCCAGGGCTGCCATACCCCGGAAGGCGAAAATGGCCTGAGCCGCATCAGCCAGCAGCGCAAGACGCCGGAGGGCTGGGTGATGACCATCGCCCGCATGCAGATCATGCATGGCCTGAAGATCGCCGATGACGACCGCCGCGAGCTGGTGAAATACCTGGCCGACACCCAGGGTCTGGCGCCGAGCGAGACCGATGGTATGCGCTACGCCATGGAGCGCCGTCTGAACACGGTGGAAAAATTCGATCCGCTGGTCGCCCAGATGTGCGGCCGCTGCCACTCCGGCGCGCGGGTGGCGCTGCAGCGGCGTCCGGCGGAGGAGTGGAATCACCTGGTCGATTTCCACGTCGGCCAGTTCGCGACCCTCGAATACCAGACCAAGTCCCGCGACCGCGACTGGCTGGGTATCACCCGCAGCAAGATCGTGCCGGCCCTGGCCGAGCAGTACGCGCTGGACAACCCGGCCTGGGGCGACTGGCAGAAGCAGCGTCCGCAGGCTGCCAGCCTGGCCGGGCAGTGGAGCTTCAGCGGACACATGCCGAGTCGCGGCGACGTACGCGGGGTGATGACGGTCAAGCCCGACGCGGGCGACCAGTTCGCCGTGCAGGTCAAGGGCCAGTATGCGGACGGCACGCCGTTCGATGGCGAGGGCAGCGCGGTGCTGTTCAGCGGCTACGAATGGCGCGCCAACCTCAAGGTTGGCGATGTCGCCATGCGCCAGGTGTTCAGCGCGCTCAATGGCGAAATGAAGGGCCGCATGTTCGAGACCGAGCACGACGAGCGTGGCCTCGATATCACCGCCGCCAAAGAGGGCCAGAGCAAGTTGCTCGCCGTGCAGCCGGGCTACCTGAAGGCCGGCAGCGAGGCCGAGCTGACCCTGGTCGGCAGCGATCTTTCCGGCAAGCCGGATCTCGGCGCGGGCGTGGAAGTGCTGCAGGTGCTGGAGCAGTCGCCGCAGAAGGTCCGCGTCAAGGTCAAGGCCGCCGCCGATGCCGTGGCCGGTGTGCATGAGGTCAGCGTCGGCGCGGCGAAGGGCGCCAGTCTCGCGCTGTACAAGGACATCGCCGAAGTGAAGGTGGTGCCGGAGTTCTCCGTGGCGCGGGTCGGTGGCAACGGCGGTTCGACGCCGAAGGTGCAGGGCCGCTTCGACGCCGAAGCCTGGGGCAAGGGCGCCGACGGCCAGCCGTACCGAATCGGCGTGTTCCCGGCGAAGTGGTCGGTGGAGCCGTTCGACAAGCAGGCCCACGAGGACCAGGACGTGAAATTCGCCGGCCTGATGGACGCCGCCAGCGGCGTGTTCGTGCCGGGCGACGCCGGCCCCAACCCGCAGCGCAAGAAGACTGGCAACAACGCCGGCAACCTCAAGGTGGTCGCGGCGGTGGAGGAGGGCGGCAAGTCGCTGAAGGGCGAGGGCCAGATGATCGTCACCGTGCAGCGCTGGAACAACCCGCCGATCCCGTAAGCCGGGGATCGGACAGAACCTGAGTGCCCGCTGTGTGCGGCGGGCTGATTACAAGAGTTCCGGGAGATTGCCATGGGCGCCATCCTCAATCTGGTCGAACGCAACCTGCATGAAGTGCAGGTCGACGCCGACCGCCTGTTGTTCCACATCCCCAGTTCGTCGCTGTTCGCCAGCGACGAACTCACCGGCGGGATCATCGATGCCCTGCGCGGGCAGGCCTGCTCGCCGGAAGAACTGGCGCAGCGTCTGAACGGACGCTTCGCCAACACCGAAATCGACGAAACCCTGCGCGAGTTGATCGCGCTGGAAGTGGTCAGCGACGGCTCGCCGCTGACCCCGGAAATCGGCACGAAAAGGGTCGAGCGCACCGCACTGAATACCGTGGTGCTGAACGTCAACACCGGCTGCAACCTGAGCTGCACCTACTGCTACAAGGAAGACCTGGACAAGCCGTCGGCCGGCAAGAAGATGGGCGCGGAAACCGCCGAGGCTTCGGTGGAAATGCTCATCAAGGAGTCGCCGGACGAACAGCGCTACACCGTGGTGTTCTTCGGCGGCGAGCCGCTGTCCAACCGCCCGCTGATCGAGCATATGGTCGACTACTGCGAGCGGCGTTTCGGCGAGCTGGGCAAGCAGGTGGACTTCGTCATGACCACCAACGCCACGCTGCTCACCGAAGAGATCGTCGACTACCTCAACAAGCACCGTTTCGGTTTGTCGGTCAGCATCGACGGGCCGAAGACCGTGCACGACCGCAACCGCATCACCGTGGGCGGGCAGGGCACCTACGATGTGGTGCGGCGCAAGGCCGACATGCTGCTGTCGCGCTACAACAGCCGCCCGGTGGGTGCGCGGGTGACGTTGACCACCGGCGTGACCGATGTGGAGACGATCTGGGATCACCTGTTCAACGAACTGGGTTTTGCCGAAGTCGGTTTCGCGCCGGTCACTTCAGGCGATATCAGCAGCTTCAACCTCACCCACGACGAGCTGGAGCAGGTCTTCGCCAACATGAAGGCACTGGGGCGGCGCTATCTCGACGAGGCGCTGCAGGGCCGCAATATCGGCTTCTCCAACCTGCACCAGCTGATCACCGACATCCACGAAGGGCACAAGAAGGCGCTGCCGTGCGGCGCCGGGCTGAAGATGCTGGCGGTCGATCACAAGGGCGAGCTGAATCTCTGCCACCGCTTCACCGGCTCCTCGCTGCCGACCTTCGGCAACGTGCACAGCGGGGTGAAGCAGGTCGAGCTGAACGACTTCCTCTCCCAGCGGCTGGATCGCAGCAACACCGGCTGCAACACCTGCCGCATCCGCAACCTCTGCTCCGGCGGCTGCTACCACGAGAGCTACGCCCGCTTCGGCGATCCGGCGCATCCCGTTTACCACTACTGCGAACTGATGCGGGACTGGGTCGACTTCGGCATCGAGGTCTACAGCCGGATCATGACCCACAACCCCGGATTCATCGACCGCCATATCACTCCGCGGAAGGCGCACTGACATGAAACATCTCAAGGCAATCAACAACAAGGCCCAGATTCTGGAACAGGCCGCCGCCGAAGACCGCATCGAGGAAGTGGTGGCGATGAGCAGCGTCGCCGGCTGCACCACCAGCACCGACCCGGGGTGGGAGATCGACGCCTTCGGCGGCGTCGCCTCGCTCTGCCAGCCGATGGAATCCGACCTCTACGGCTGCTCCGACCCCTGCTGGTGGCCGGCGCAGGTGCCGGACATGATGAATACCTACCCGGACTGGAACAAGGATGCCGCCGATTCCGCCTCGAACTGGCGCAACCTCAGCACCGTCTTCCCGAAAGACCACTGACCGGCGAACCGCAACCAAGGGGAAATGCAATGAAGCTGCAAACCATCGGCACCCTGGCAACCGCCTTCGCCGGCCTGGCACTGGCCGCCTCCGTGCAGGCGGCGAACGATTCCGCTGTGGCGCTCAAGGCCGGCCACGAGTATCTGGTCGCCGTGAACTATCCGGGCAATCTGAACGTCGTCGATATGGGCACCGATACGCTGTACAAGCAGTGCAAGCTGCCCGGCGCGTTCGGCCCGGGCTCGTTCCAGATCTCGCCCGACCGCAAGATCGCCTACATCCTGACCGACCACTTCGGCGCCCTCTACGGCATCGAGCTGGACACCTGCAAGACCACCTTCCATGCCAAGCTGGCGCTGCAGCCGGGCGAGCGCGCGCGGGCAATCTATTCCGTCGCGGTGAGCCAGGATGGCAAGGAGGTCTACAGCGCGGTGAACCCGACGCTGCTGCTGAACGATCGCTACAAGGTGGAAGACTCGCGCCTGCAGGTCTACGCCACCGACGGCGGCATGGACGCCAAGCCGGTCCGCACCTTCCCGGTGCCGCGGCAGATCTCCGGGATGATTGCGGCCGACGACGGCAGCCTGTACATGGTCGGCCCGGATATCTACCGGATGGACGTGAAGAGCGGCAAGTACGACGTCGCCATCCCCTCGCGCAACTGGCAGCGCCCGCTGTACAGCCCGCCGGCACTGGTGACCGCAGGCGGCGTGTACCAGAACTACCTGCACAAGCTGGAGATTCACTACAACACGGCGAAGTTCAAGGACGAGAAGCGCAACCTGGCCGAGGCGAAATTCCTCTACGGTTCCTTCACCGTCGACCTGGCCACCGGCAAGACCAGCACCGAGGACTTCGGCCCGCTGACGGAGGTGTATTCCTCGACCATGCGCTCGCCGAAGAACCCGGACCTGATGTACGGCGTGTTCAACCGCCTGGCCAAGTTCGACGCCAGGGAGAAGAAGCTGCTCAACGCGGTGGACATCGACCACACCTACTACACCCTCAGCCTGAACAAGGCCGGCAGCAAGGTATACATCGCCGGCGGCTACAACGACATCGCGGTGTACGACGCCGACAGCCTGAAACGCACCGGCCAGGTGCATCTGCCGGGCGGCGACATGGGGTTGTCGGGGTTGCAGGTGTTCATTCGCTGAGCGATCGGAGGGGCTGGCGATGGTGGAAAACGCTTCGCGGTTTTCCACCCTACGGATTGTCCCGCGAGTGCGGAAATCCAATTGCGTAGGGCGGGTGAAACCCGCCAAATTGGCACGGCGCAGATGGCGGGTTGCACCCGCCCTACGGTCATGCAGGAGCAACCGTCCTGTGGCCGAGGGGCTTTTTGTAGGAGCCAGCTTGCTGGCGATCCCAGAACCACCGGCAAGCACAAAGTAGCCAGTTGGCTCGAATGATCGCCAGCAAGCTGGCTCCTACAGGTACACCCACCGATAGGGCTGCGTAGGGCGGGTGAAACCCGCCAAATTGGCATGACGCGGGTGGCGGGTTGCACCCGCCCTACGAGTGATGGGAAACGCAGGCGCGTTGCAGACTCAGCCGACCAGCCGCCGCTGCGTCTGCTGCCGGTACTGCTTGGGCGATGTCTCGGTCCAGCGCCGGAACGCGCGGCTGAACGAGCTGGTTTCGTTGTAGCCGAGCAGCGCGGCGATCTCGGTGATGTTGCGGTCGCTGTTGGCCACGTAGTCGAGCGCCTGGTGGCGGCGGATTTCCTCGACCAGTTCGTTGAAGTCCATCTGCAGCATCTGCAGGCGCCGCTGCAGGGTGCGCGTGCTCATGCACAGGCTCTGGGCGATCTGGTCCTGGCCGATCCGTCCGCTGGGCAGGTTGGCGACGATGGCCTGGGCGATGCGTGACGGCAGGTCGCTGCTCGCCAGGCGCTTCTTGCGCTGTTCCTCCAGGGCCGTCAGCAGGGTACGGAACAGCCGTGGGTCGGCGCTGACCAGCGGCAGGTCGAGAATCTCCACCGGCCAGACGATGCGGTTGGTGGCGCAGTCGAACGACAGCGGGCAACCGAACAGCTCCTTGTGCAGGCTGATGTCGTCCGGGCGCGGGTGTTCGAACTCGACTGAATGGGGGGTGACCGTTTTGCCGGTCAATTGACGTATCAGGCAGTGGAAGCGCGCGATGGCGAGCTCCGAGTCCTGGCGGCGCTGGATCACGGTCGGATCGATGGTCTGGTAGTGCAGCGACACCTGCTGCCCCTCGATCTGCCAACTGATCTCCACCCCCTGGCAGCACACCACGAAATAGTTGCTCAGGCACTCCAGCATCGCCCGGACGTCGCCAGCGCAGCGCACCGCCGCGCCGAATACGCCGAACGAACCGAACAGGCCGACTTCCGACTCGGCCAGGGCAACGCGCAGGCCTATCGACGGATCGCCGGCACGGCTGATCACTTCGAGCAATTCGACGAAGTTGGCGTTGGGGATTTCCAGGTCGGGATCGTCCAGCGCTTCCTCGCCCAGGCCGATAGCAGCCAGATGCGGCTGGAAGATCTCGCGATGATGCTTGAAGAACGTCTCGGTGAAGAAGGTGAACGTCGGAACGGACATAACGGGACACCTGCACAGCTTTTGTATTTGTTCTTGCCCGAGGTCCGTCGTTGACGGCCTTCGGACTGCCTCCATCAGGTGCAACGATGGTCACCGAATCGCGCTGGCGCGGTCAAGTTTGGGGCAGGGCCCACCCATCGTTTCGTCTGCACCTCCATGGCATTGAATTCATGGGCAATTCATGTGCCATGCGGGTGATTTTCCGCTCTTTCGGCCTCCCACCCTTGTCGGGTAGGGCTGGCGGCTGATGACAAAAACTATGGCGCTCGCTGGCGAGTCGCAGGGGGTTGCCACTTGCGATCTTAGAGGCACGGAAGTTCGCCGGATTCGAGGGGAGCGCTTGCCGCAACGGCAGCGAACTGCCTGCGAAGTTCCGATCACGCTGTCCAGGCGGGGTGGAATCGGTCACGGCGCTGCACGGTCATTCGCGGCAGCGCCGGTATGGCCGGAAAGCACCTCGCTCGTTGGGAAAACACAGACAAGAAAGGCGGTCCGCCTGCGTCGGAACCCGCCACCTTTGGAGCGTAGCAATGAATACAGTGATGTCTGAGGGCAGGTTCCATCGAAGTCTCCTGGCCATGGCGCTGACCGCAGCGGCCAGCGCACCCGCAGGCGCGGTGGATTTCAGTATCGGGGAGATCCAGGGGCAGTTCGACTCGTCGCTGTCCGTGGGCGCCAGCTGGCAGACCCAGTCGGCAAGCCAGGACCTGATCGACGCGAGCAACGGCGGTAACGGCCAGTCCTCCAGTAACGATGACGGTCGCCTCAACTTCAAGAAGGGCGAGACGTTCTCGAAGATCTTCAAGGGCCTGCACGACCTCGAACTGCGTTACGGCGACACCAGCGCCTTCGTGCGCGGCAAGTACTGGTACGACTTCGAGCTGAAGGACGAACACCGGCCGTTCAAGGATATCGACGACAGCGGCCGCGACCGCCTGGCCAAGTCCTCCGGCGCGGAGTTCCTCGACGCCTTCATCAACCAGAACTACGAGCTGTTCGGCCAGCGCGGCAACGTGCGCCTCGGCAAGCAGGTGGTGAGCTGGGGCGAGAGCACCTTCATCGGCAACTCGATCAACGTGGTCAACCCGATCGACATCTCCGCCGTGCGCCGTCCGGGCGCGGAGCTGAAGGAAGCGCTGCTGCCGGTCAACCTGATCTACGCCTCCCAGGGCATCACCGACTCGCTGAACGTCGAGGGCTTCTACCAGATCGAGTGGGACCACCACGCCCTCGACAACTGCGGCACCTTCTTCGGCAACGATGCGGCGCCGAAGGGTTGCAACGACAACTTCAACAGCGTGTTCGGCGGCCTGGAGGACGACCCGACCCTGCTGGCGGCTGCCCAGGCGGCCGGCCTCGACTATCGCACCACCAGCAGCGGCGAAGGGCTGATCGTGCCGCGCACCAAGAACCGCGATGCACGCGACGGCGGGCAGTTCGGCCTGGCGCTGCGCTGGCTGAACGAGGACACCGAATACTCGGCCTACTTCGTCAACTACCACAGCCGTTCGCCGCAGCTGGGCACGCACACCGCCAGCGGCGTGGTGAACTACATCAACAGCCCGGCCTTCGCCAACGCGCTGCCGGACCCGTCCGCGTTCGCCCCTGCGGCGATGATGACGGCCCTCGGCACGGGCAGTTATTTCCTGGAATACCCGGAAGACATCCGCCTCTACGGCCTGGCCTTCGCCACCACGCTGCCCACCGGCACCGCCTGGAGCGGCGAAATCAGCTACCGGCCGAACGCGCCGGTCGGCTTCAACAGCAACGTCACCGCCGCGGCCATGCTCAACCCGGTGTTCCTCGACCTCACCGGCTCCCCGGCGACGACCGCCATCGACTCGGTGGAAGGCGCGGACAACAAGGGCTACCGCCGCAAGGAAGTCACCCAGGCGCAGACCACCTTTATCCACCTGTTCGACCCGATGCTCGGCGCCAACTCGCTGACCCTGCTCGGCGAGGTCGGCGTGACCCATATCGGCGGCCTGGAACGCCTCAGCGAGGTCTACTACGGCCGCGACACCGTATACGGCGATTTCGGTCCGAACAGCCGCCACGGCTTCTTCACCAGCACCTCCTGGGGCTACCGCACCTACGCCGAACTGTCCTACGACAACCTGATCGCCGGCTGGAACGTCAAGCCGAACGTGGCGTTCTCCCACGACGTGGATGGCTACGGCCCGGTGTTCAACGAAGGCTCCAAGGCAGTCGGCCTCGGCATCGACGCCAACTACCGCAGCACCTACACGGCGAGCCTGGCGTACACCAACTACTTCGACGGCGATTACAACACCAACATCGACCGCGACAACATTTCGCTCAGCTTCGGCGTGAACTTCTAAGGTGGGGATTTCGACATGCGCACACTGATCAAGAAATCGGCGGTATTGGCCGCCAGCCTGCTCGCCGCCCAGATCGCCATGGCCGGCGTCAGCGCCGATGAAGCGGCGAAGCTCGGTACCACGCTCACTCCGCTCGGCGCGGAAAAGGCGGGCAACGCCGACGGCAGCATCCCGGCCTGGACCGGCGGCCTGCCGAAGAACGCCGGCGCGGTGGACGCCAAGGGCTTCCTCGCCGATCCGTTCGCCGGCGAGAAGCCGCTGTTCGTCATCACCGCCGCCAACATGGCGCAGTACAAGGACAAGCTGAGCATCGGCCAGGAGGCGATGCTCAAGCGCTACCCGGACACCTACAAGATGCCGGTCTATGCGACTCATCGCAGCGTCACGGTGCCGGACAGGATCGCCGCCGGCGCCAAACAGTGCGCGCAGTCGGTGGAAGAGATCAACGGCGGCGCGGGCCTGAAGAACTTCGCCGAATGCGGCCGCCTGTACGCCTTCCCGCTGCCGAAGAACGGCGTCGAGGTGATGTGGAACCACCTGACCCGCTACCAGGGCGACAACTTCCGCCGCATCGTGGTGCAGATGACCCCGCAGACCGATGGCTCCTTCACCCCGGTGCGCTTCGAGGAAGACCAGGTCTACCCGCACCTGCTGGCCGACTACGACGCCGACAAGATGCGCAACATCATGTACTACGCCAAGCAGCGGGTGACCGCTCCGGCGCGCCTCGCCGGCCAGGTCACGCTGGTCCACGAGACCATCGACCAGGTCGCCGAGCCGCGCCTGGCCTGGGTCTACAACGCCGGCTCGCGCCGCGTGCGGCGTGCCCCGCAGGTTGCCTACGACGGTCCGGGCTCCGCTTCCGACGGACTGCGTACCGCCGACAACTACGACCTGTTCAACGGCGCCCCGGACCGCTACGAGTGGAAGCTGATCGGCAAGAAGGAGATGTACATCCCCTACAACAGCTACAAGCTGGAGTCGCCCAATCTGAAGTACTCGGACATCGTCAAGCCCGGCCACATCAACCAGGACCTGACCCGCTACGAGCTGCACCGCGTCTGGGAAGTCGAGGCGACCGTCAAGCCGGGTGCGCGCCATATCTATGCCAAGCGCCACATGTATTTCGACGAGGACAGCTGGCAACTGGCCGAGGTCGATCACTACGACGGCCGCGGCCAACTGTGGCGGATCGCCGAAGGCCACTCGCTGTACCGCTACGACCAGCAGGCGCAGTTCTACGCTGTGGAAACCCTCTACGACCTGATCGCCGGCCGCTACGTGGCAGGCGGCCTGCGCAACGAGGAACGGCAGAACATGACCTTCGGCTTTACCGCCAAGGCCGGCGAGTTCACGCCTGCCGCCCTGCGTGGTGATGGCTTGCGTTGAAGTGAGGATGTGACTGCCCGATCTCCGCTCCGGATCGGGTTCCCTTGCAGCTCGGCATCTGCCCCGGATGCCGGGCTTTTTTCATGATCGGGCGGGCCATGTTCCGGGAGTGGGGCGACGAGATTGTCCACAGGCTCCGCCCATCGGTACGCCATTCTCTGCGACCTGATGTCGCATCTGGGGCGGCGCGGGGCTGATCGCCGCGCTCAGGTTTTGTCACACAAGCCGCCGCGCCGGAGGCGCCCGCTTCCGGCGCTTTCCGCTATCATGCGGCCATTCCACTGTCCGCGAGTTCTTCATGCGCCGCCTGCTGACCCTGATCCTGCTGTTGGTCGTCTTGCCCGCCAGCGCTGGCCTTTTCGACAAACCGACCACCCCGGCAGGCGGGATCGGCGCGGTCAGTTCCGCCAAGGGCGATTTCCTTCCGGTCGCCGAAGCCTTCCGCCTCAGCGTCGAGGACAGCAGCAGCCAGACGGTGCGCCTGCGCTTCATCAATGCCGACGGCTATTACCTCTACCGCCACCGCCTGAAGTTCCAGGTCGATCCGGCCGACATCGGCGTGGGCGAGGTGCAACTGCCGCCGGGCAAGAAGCACCATGACGAATACTTCGGCGACACCGAGGTGTACTACGCGATCACCGATATCGAGGTGCCGCTGAACAACCCGCAGAAGCGCCCGTTCACCCTGCTGGTCACCTACCAGGGCTGCGCCGACAAGGGCCTCTGCTATGCGCCGGAAACCGCGCGGGTGAGTGTCGCCGACGGGATGCAGGCGACGGTGCTCAGCGGCCCGGCGAAGGCCCTGGCGCCGGCTGCCGGCCGGAATGGTTCGAGCGGCGGCGGGCTGGACAAGGGCATCCTGTTCTTCTTCCTTGCCGGCCTCGGCCTGACCTTCACGCCCTGCGTGCTGCCGATGCTGCCGATCCTCTCCGGGGTAGTCCTGCGCGGCCGTCCGGGCGGCATGCGCGGGCTGACCCTGTCGCTGGCCTACGTGCTGCCGATGGCCGCCTGCTACGCCGTGCTCGGCGCGCTGATGGGCATGTTCGGCGCCCAGCTCAACCTGCAGGCGATGCTGCAGTCGCCCTGGGTGCTGGTGCCGTTCGCGGCGTTCTTCGCGCTGTTCGCCGTGGCCATGTTCGGCGTCTTCGAACTGCGCCTGCCTGCCTTCGTTCGCGACCGCCTCGACCACATGGCGTCCGGCGCCCGTGGCGGCTCCATCGCCGGCGCGGCGACCCTCGGCGTGCTTTCCAGCCTGCTGGTGTCGCCCTGCGTGTCGGCGCCGCTGGCCGGCCTGCTGCTTTATATCAGCAGCACCGGCGATGCCCTGGGCGGCGGCCTGAAGCTGTTCGCGCTCGGCATTGGCATGGGCACGCCGCTGGTGATCTTCGGCGCCGGCGGTGGTGCACTGCTGCCCAAAGGTGGTGCATGGATGACCGGCGTGCGCAACTTCTTCGGCGTGCTGCTGCTCGCCGTGGCGGTCTGGCTGCTGGAGCGGGTCGTTCCCGGTCCGCTGGCGCTGACCCTGTGGGGCACGCTCGCCGGCGGCATCGCCATCGCCCTCGGCACCCTTGAGCTCGGACCGAAGAAACCGCTGCAGCGCGGCTCGCAGCTGATCGGCCTGATGCTGCTGGTGTACGCCGTGGCGGCCTGGGCTGGCGCCTTGCGCGGCGAGTCCGACCCGCTGCGTCCGCTGGGCCATTCCGGCCCGTCGATCACTACAGGTCCCGCGGCCTCGGCTCCGGGCGAGTGGATGAATGTCACCACGCCGAACCAGCTCAATGGCGCGTTGTCCGAGGCCAAGGCTGCCGGCAAGCCGGTGCTGCTCGACTGGTACGCCGACTGGTGCATAAGTTGCAAGATCATCGAGCGTCAGGTGCTGCCGGCGCCCGAGGTGCAGTCGCAACTGGCGGGATACCGTCTGTTGCGCTTCGACATGACCGCCAGCACCGAGGAGCAGCGGAGCCTGCTCGATCGCTACAAGCTGTTCGGCCCGCCGGCGCTGTTGTTCTTCTCGGCGCGAGGCGACGAATGGAGCGATCTGCGCATCATCGGTGAAACCGACGCCGCGACCCTGGCCGCACGCCTGTCCGAGGCCGGTTCGCGCCGCTGATCCGATCGGCGGTCGGCAGAAAGGTTTTTGTCGCAATTGTCAGGCAATATGTCGGCATCTACGGCTAACTACGTGTGACTGGACAGTCAGTCCGGGTTTCCGGCATAGTCCCGGGCCAGTTTTCCACCAGCCAGAACACAGAGACGAGAATCCAGATGGCGACCCTACTGGTTTTGCATGGTCCGAACCTGAATCTGCTGGGAACCCGCGAGCCCGGCGTCTACGGCGCGGTCACCCTCGACCAGATCAACCAGGACCTGGAGCGCCGCGCCCGCGAGGCCGGCCATCACCTGCAGTACCTGCAAAGCAACGCCGAGTACGAATTGATCGACCGCATTCATGCCGCGCGCGGCGAAGGCGTGGACTTCATCATCATCAATCCGGCCGCTTTCACACATACAAGTGTCGCGCTACGTGACGCATTGCTCGCAGTGAGCATCCCATTCATCGAAGTGCACCTGTCCAACGTGCACAAGAGAGAACCATTCCGGCATCACTCCTACTTCTCCGACGTGGCGGTAGGGGTGATCTGCGGTCTCGGCGCCACAGGCTACCGCCTGGCCCTTGAATCCGCCTTTGAACAACTTGAACGCCCGTGACCTCCTGGGAGTGCGAAGCTAATGGACATCCGTAAAGTCAAGAAACTGATCGAACTGCTCGAAGAATCCGGTATCGACGAGCTGGAAATCCGCGAAGGCGAAGAGTCGGTACGCATCAGCCGCCACAGCAAGACCGCTGCCCAGCCGATCTATGCCGCTGCTCCGGCCTATGCTCCGGCTCCGGCCGCCGCTCCGGTCGCCGCTGCTGCCCCGGCCGCCGAAGCCGCTGCTCCCGCGGCTCCGGTACTGAACGGCAACGTCGTGCGTTCGCCGATGGTCGGCACCTTCTACCGTTCGCCGTCGCCGAGCTCGCCGTCCTTCGTCGAAGTCGGCCAGTCCGTGAAGAAAGGCGACATCCTCTGCATCGTCGAAGCGATGAAGATGATGAACCACATCGAAGCCGAAACCAGCGGCACCATCGGTGCGATCCTCGTGGAAAACGGTCAGCCGGTTGAATTCGACCAGCCGATGTTCACCATCGTTTAAGGCACAGGGAGTTCCCGATGCTGGAAAAAGTGCTGATCGCCAACCGTGGCGAAATCGCGCTGCGCATACTGCGCGCGTGCAAGGAGCTAGGGATCAAGACGGTGGCGGTGCACTCCACCGCCGACCGCGAGCTGATGCATCTGTCGCTGGCCGACGAAGCGGTGTGCATTGGCCCGGCCCCGGCCGGCCAGTCGTACCTGCACATCCCGGCGATCATCGCCGCGGCTGAAGTCACCGGTGCCAACGGCATTCACCCGGGCTACGGCTTCCTCGCCGAAAACGCCGACTTCGCCGAGCAGGTCGAGCGTTCGGGCTTCACGTTCATCGGTCCGACCGCTGACGTGATCCGCCTGATGGGCGACAAGGTTTCCGCCAAGGACGCCATGAAGAAGGCCGGCGTACCGACCGTGCCGGGTTCCGACGGTCCGCTGCCGGAAGACGAGGAAACCGCCCTGGCGATCGCTCGCGAGGTGGGTTACCCGGTGATCATCAAGGCCGCCGGTGGCGGCGGTGGTCGCGGCATGCGCGTGGTCCACGACGAAGAGGACCTGATCAAGTCGGCCAAGCTGACCCGTACCGAAGCCGGTGCCGCGTTCGGCAACTCCATGGTCTACCTGGAGAAGTTCCTGACCAACCCGCGTCACGTGGAAGTCCAGGTTCTCTCCGACGGCCAGGGCAACGCCATCCACCTCGGCGACCGCGACTGCTCGCTGCAGCGCCGTCACCAGAAGGTGCTGGAAGAAGCGCCTGCCCCGGGTATCGATGAGAAGGCCCGCCAGGAAGTGCTGGAACGCTGCGTCCGGGCGTGCATCGAGATCGGCTACCGTGGCGCCGGCACCTTCGAGTTCCTCTACGAGAACGGCCGCTTCTACTTCATCGAGATGAACACCCGCGTTCAGGTGGAGCATCCGGTGTCGGAGATGGTCACCGGTATCGACATCGTCAAGGAAATGCTGCGCATCGCCTCGGGCCAGAAGCTGTCGATCAGGCAGGAAGACGTGGTGATCCGTGGTCACGCGCTGGAATGCCGGATCAACGCCGAAGACCCGCGGACCTTCATGCCGAGTCCCGGCACGGTCAAGCACTTCCACGCTCCGGGCGGCAACGGCGTACGCGTCGATTCGCACCTGTACAGCGGCTATGCGGTTCCGCCGAACTACGATTCGCTGATCGGCAAGGTCATCGCCTACGGCAAGGATCGCGACGAAGCGCTGGCGCGCATGCGCAATGCGCTCGACGAGCTGATCGTCGACGGCATCAAGACCAATACCGATCTGCACAAGGATCTGGTCCGCGATAAAGAGTTCTGCAAGGGCGGTGTGAACATCCATTACCTGGAGAAGAAACTGGGTATGGATAAGCACTGATATCCTCGCAAGAGCTATCATGTGCACCCTGAAGGAGCGGCTTGTCCGCTCCTTCGCATTTTCTATCGCCTGATTTTCGGGAGTAATCGCATGCCCTGGGTACAAGTCCGACTCGCCATCACCCCCGAACAGGCGGAAAAGTACGAAGACGCCCTGCTGGAAGTCGGCGCCGTCTCGGTGACCTTCATGGACGCCGAGGACCAGCCGATCTTCGAGCCGGACCTCGGCACCACCCCGCTGTGGTCGCACACCCACCTGCTGGCGCTGTTCGAGGCGGATACCGACGAGGCCGCGCTGGTCTCCCATCTGCAACTGCTGACCGGCGGCGAGCTGCCGGAGCACCAGATCGAGCGCATCGAGGACCAGGACTGGGAGCGCAGCTGGATGGACAACTTCCAGCCGATGCGCTTCGGCCGCCGCCTGTGGATCGTGCCGAGCTGGCACGCCGCGCCGGAGCCGGAAGCGGTCAACCTGCTGCTCGATCCGGGCCTGGCCTTCGGCACTGGCACCCATCCGACCACCGCGCTGTGCCTGGAATGGCTGGACGGCCAGGAGCTGGCCGGCTGCAACGTGCTGGATTTCGGCTGCGGCTCCGGCATCCTCGCCATCGCCGCGCTGCTGCTCGGCGCCAGGCAGGCGGTCGGCACCGATATCGACCCGCAGGCGCTGGAAGCCTCGCGCGACAACGCCTCGCGCAATGGCATCGAGCCGGCGCGCTTCCCGGTCTACCTGCCGGAAGACCTGCCGCGCGAGCCGGCGGACGTGGTAGTGGCGAACATTCTGGCCGGTCCGCTGGTCTCATTGGCACCGCAACTGGCCGCGCTGGTGAAGCAGGGCGGCCGCCTGGCGTTGTCCGGCATCCTCGCCGAGCAGGCCGAGGAAGTGCGGGCCGCCTACGCCGACAGCTTCGAGCTCGATCCGACCGCCGAGAAGGACGGCTGGATTCGCATCAGTGGTCGCCGTCGCTGATTGTGGGCAAATTCCTTCCCGAGTTGCCCTTGGGTTAAACTAAGCGCCTGATTTTTCGTCGGAACGCCGCATGAGCGACAGCTTCATCACCCAGTGCCCGCATTGCAGCACCAGTTTCCGCGTCAGCCAGACGCAACTGGGGGCGGCCAATGGTGCTGTTCGCTGCGGCGCGTGCCTCAAGGTGTTCAACGCGCCGCAACATATGCTGGATGCGTCGGGCAACAAGAGCGAGCCTGCGCCTGCAGCGGAGCCGGCCGTCGCTGCCGAAGCGGTCGAGCCGCCGGCCGCGGCGCTGCCGACCGGGCCTTCCGGCAGCGCCGCCATGCTCGGCTCGCCACTCGCTCCCCATTCCGCGCGCCATGCCGTCGACACGCCGCAGTCCGCTCCGGCGACGGAGCAGCCCGCTGCGCCCGCGAAGAAGGGCGGCGACGAGACGCTGTGGATTCACGACGATCTCGATCTCGAAGGCCTGAACTTCGACGAGGAACTGGCCCGGCTCGACGAATTCGAGCTGTCCCAGGAGTTCCTCAGCATCGAAGGTGCGCCCAAGCCCGCCGATGCACTGCTCAAACAGGGCGACGACAAGCGCGCGCCGTACGATGAGCGCTGGGCCGAGGAGCTGCTGGAGGAAGAGCAGGATGCCCCGGACAGCTCGCGCCAGGAGCCGAGCCTCGGCAGCCTCGACAGCGTCGGGGAGGAAGCGGAGCCCGATGAATCCGAGCCCGAAGTCGAATCGAAGTCCTCGATAGTCGCCGATCCGGCCCATGAGCCGGAAGCCGCCGCCGTCGGTCCGGCGGAAGAGGATGAGGACGACCTGCCCCGCTTCAGTGCCCGCCGCGATGACGTGGACGAGCTGGACGAGCCGGCGGCGGAGGACGAGCCGGACGAGCATCCGGAGGTCCTGGTCGCCCCGCGGACGGGGCCCGCGCTGCGCGATGAGAGCCTGCGCGACCTGAGCGACGAGCCGCTGCATCTCGACTGGGAAAAGCCGAAGAAACACTGGGGCCGGCGCATCCTCGGACTGTTGCTGGTCCTCGTCGCCCTCGGCGGGCTGGCTTTCCAGTACATCGCCTATCACTTCGAGGAACTGGCCCGCCAGGACCAGTACCGCCCCTGGTTCGCCCAGGTCTGCCCGAGCCTCGGCTGCACCCTGCCGTCCAAGGTGGACGTCGAGCAGATCCGCAGCAGCAACCTGGTGGTGCGCAGTCATCCGGACTTCACCGGCGCGCTGATCGTCGATGCGATCATCTACAACCGTGCCAACTTCTCGCAGCCGTTCCCGCTGCTGGAACTGCGCTTCGCCGACCTCAACGGCCAGCTGCTCGCCAGTCGCCGCTTCAAGCCCAGCGAGTACCTCAGCGGGGAGTTGGCCGGGAAGGCCGAAATGCCGCCGCAGACGCCCATCCACATCTCCCTGGATATCCTCGATCCGGGTCCGAAAGCGGTGAACTACAGCCTCAGCTTCCATTCGCCGGAATAGGCCGCGCGGGTAGTCCAGACGGTGCCGATCCGCCACCTCCGCTCGTCTTTGCACGTCCGGCAATAAGGCGTCCGCTGTTCAGAATTTATCCAAAATCGCCTTTATCCGGTCACCGAGAGCAGGTATCATGCCCTCCCTTTTTTGCTGGCTCGGTGGCCGCGAGTCATAGGCTCCTGGCGCAGGATGCCGTGATTCCGCCCCATAACAGGGATGCCATGTCGGTGGTAAGCATCGGCTCTTACACATTGCCCAACAGACTGATCCTGGCGCCCATGGCGGGCGTGACCGATCGTCCCTTCCGGCAGCTCTGCCGCCGCCTCGGCGCCGGCATGGTGGTCTCGGAAATGGTCACCAGCGACGTGCGCTTGTGGAACAGCCGCAAGTCGCGGTTGCGCCTGGTGCACGACGGCGAGGATCAGCCACGTTCGGTGCAGATCGCCGGCGGCGACCCGCAGATGCTCGCGGAAGCCGCCCAGCGCAATGTGGAGCTGGGCGCGCAGATCATCGACATCAACATGGGCTGCCCGGCAAAGAAGGTGTGCAACAAGGCGGCGGGTTCCGCGTTGCTCAGGGATGAACGGCTGGTTGCCGACATCCTCGAAGCCGTGGTGGCCGCCGTGGACGTACCGGTGACCCTGAAGATCCGTACCGGCTGGGACCGGGACAACAGGAACGGGGTGACCGTGGCGCGTATTGCCGAACAGTCCGGCATCCAGGCGCTGGCCGTGCATGGCCGGACGCGCGCCGACCTGTACACCGGCAACGCCGAGTACGAAACCATCGCGGCGATCAAGCAGGCGGTTTCGATCCCGGTGTTCGCCAATGGCGATATCGATTCGCCGGAGAAGGCCAGGCACGTGCTCGAACAGACCGGGGCGGATGCCCTGCTGATCGGCCGGGCCGCTCAGGGCAGGCCGTGGATCTTCCGCGAGATCGAGCACTATCTGAACACCGGCAGGAAGTTGCCGGCACCTTCGCTGCATGAGGTGGAGAGCATCCTGCTCGAACACCTCGCCGCATTGCATGGGTTTTATGGGGAGGAACAAGGCGTGAGGATCGCCCGCAAACATACGGGCTGGTACCTGGCGACCTTGCCGGGCGCAGGGGAGTTTCGCGCCCAATTCAATCGTTTGCAGGACACGGATGCACAGTGCGCCAGCGTCAGGCAGTTCTTCGCCGAGCGCCACAACAATGGGAAAGGGGTGGCTGCATGACAACGATGACCGAGACTTTAGTGAGTGGAACTACACCCGTGAGCGACAACGCCAACCTGAAACAGCACCTGACCACGCCGACGCAGGAGGGCCAGACCCTTCGCGACAGCGTCGAGAAGGCACTGCACAACTATTTCGCCCATCTCGAAGGGCAGCCGGTCACGGACGTATACAACATGGTGCTCTGCGAAGTGGAGGCACCGCTGCTGGAAACCGTCATGAACTACGTGAAGGGTAACCAGACCAAGGCCTCGGAACTGCTGGGCCTGAACCGTGGAACACTGCGCAAGAAGCTCAAGCAGTACGACCTGCTCTAGGGAGCAGGAGCGGCAAGCTACAAGCTGGAAGCTGGAAGCTGCAAGCGGGATTCGTCCCTGCTTCCGGCTTCCAACTGCATTTTCGTCACCTTCCTTAGCCTACAGATGGTTTACAGATGACCGATCAAACCACCCGCCTTCCCGTTCGCCGCGCGCTGATCAGCGTTTCCGACAAGACCGGCGTCGTCGACTTCGCCCGTGAGCTGGCTGCCCTCGGCGTGGAAATCCTTTCCACCGGCGGCACCTACAAGCTGCTCAAGGACAACGGCATCGCCGCCGTGGAAGTGGCCGACTACACCGGCTTCCCGGAAATGATGGACGGCCGCGTGAAGACCCTGCACCCGAAAGTGCACGGCGGCATCCTCGGTCGTCGCGACATCGACGGCGCGGTGATGGAAGAGCACGGCATCAAGCCGATCGACCTGGTGGCGGTCAACCTGTACCCGTTCGAAGCGACTGTCGCCAAGGCCGACTGCGACCTGCCGACCGCCATCGAGAACATCGACATCGGCGGCCCGACCATGGTCCGTTCCGCAGCGAAGAACCACAAGGACGTCGCCATCGTGGTCAACGCCGGCGACTACGCCGGCGTCGTCGAGAGCCTGAAGGCCGGCGGCCTGACCTATGTCCAGCGCTTCGACCTGGCGCTGAAGGCGTTTGAGCACACCTCCGCCTACGACGGCATGATCGCCAACTACCTGGGCACCATCGACCAGTCCCGCGACACCCTGTCCACCGCCGACCGCGGTGCCTTCCCGCGCACCTTCAACAGCCAGTTCATCAAGGCGCAGGAAATGCGCTACGGCGAGAACCCGCACCAGAGCGCGGCGTTCTACGTCGAGGCAAAGAAGGGCGAGGCCAGCGTCTCCACCGCCGTGCAGCTGCAGGGCAAGGAGCTGTCGTTCAACAACGTGGCCGACACCGATGCCGCGCTGGAGTGCGTGAAGAGCTACGTCAAGCCGGCCTGCGTGATCGTCAAGCACGCCAACCCGTGCGGCGTCGCCGTGGTTCCGGAAAACGAAGGCGGCATCCGCAAGGCCTATGACCTGGCCTACGCCACCGACACCGAGTCGGCGTTCGGCGGCATCATCGCCTTCAACCGCGAGCTGGATGGCGAAACCGCCAAGGCCATCGTCGACCGCCAGTTCGTCGAAGTGATCATCGCCCCGAAAGTCTCCGCCGCCGCCCGCGAAGTGGTTGCCGCGAAGGCCAACGTGCGCCTGCTCGAATGCGGCGAATGGCCGGCCGAGCGTGCCGCTGGCTGGGACTTCAAGCGCGTCAACGGCGGTCTGCTGGTGCAGAGCCGCGACATCGGCATGATCACCGAGGCCGATCTGAAGATCGTTACCCAGCGCGCGCCGAGCGAGCAGGAAATTCACGACCTGATCTTCGCCTGGAAAGTGGCCAAGTTCGTCAAATCCAACGCCATCGTCTACGCGAAGAACCGTCAGACCGTCGGTGTCGGCGCCGGCCAGATGAGCCGCGTGAACTCCGCCCGCATCGCCGCCATCAAGGCCGAGCATGCCGGTCTGGAAGTGAAGGGTGCGGTGATGGCCTCTGACGCCTTCTTCCCGTTCCGCGACGGCATCGACAACGCGGCCAAGGCCGGCATCACCGCGGTGATCCAGCCGGGTGGCTCGATGCGTGACAACGAGGTGATCGCCGCTGCCGACGAAGCCGGCATTGCGATGGTTTTCACCGGCATGCGCCACTTCCGCCACTAAGGTGGTAAGGACGCACTGAAGCAGGCATCTGCTGCGTTGCCCGAACGTTCCCCAATGCTCATTGCCAGTAGGCAACTCCGCTTGGTGAACGCTCGGGCGCCTTGCATCTACCAGCTTCATCGCGCCCCTCGAGATTTGGTTGTAAAGAATTCGTAGGTTGGGTGGAGCGAAGCGATACCCAACGATCCGGCCGGGCCGGAACTGTTCAGGAGAGTTCCAATGAACGTACTCATCATCGGCAGCGGCGGTCGTGAACACGCCCTGGCCTGGAAAGTCGCCCAGGACCCGCGCGTCGAGAAGGTCTTCGTCGCCCCGGGCAATGCCGGCACCGCCACCGAAGCCAAGTGCGAGAACGTCGCCATCGACGTGCTGGCGCTGGAGCAACTGGCCGACTTCGCCGCGAAGAACGTGCAGCTGACCATCGTCGGCCCGGAAGCACCGCTGGTGAAGGGCGTGGTCGATCTGTTCCGCTCCCGTGGCCTGGACATCTTCGGCCCGACCGCCGGCGCCGCCCAGTTGGAAGGCTCCAAGGCGTTCACCAAGGACTTCCTGGCGCGCCACAAGATTCCCACCGCCGACTACCAGAACTTCACCGAGGTCGAGCCGGCGCTGGCCTACCTGCGTGAGAAGGGCGCTCCGATCGTGATCAAGGCCGACGGCCTGGCGGCGGGCAAGGGCGTGATCGTCGCCATGACCCTCGAAGAAGCCGAAGACGCCGTGCGCGACATGCTCGCCGGCAATGCCTTCGGCGAGGCCGGTTCGCGCGTGGTGATCGAGGAATTCCTCGACGGCGAGGAAGCCAGCTTCATCGTCATGGTCGATGGCGCCAACGTGCTGCCGATGGCCACCAGCCAGGACCACAAGCGCGTCGGCGACGCCGATACCGGCCCGAACACCGGCGGTATGGGCGCCTACTCGCCGGCCCCGGTGGTCACCGCGGACGTGCACAAGCGCGTGATGGACGAAGTGATCTACCCGACCGTGCGCGGCATGGCCGAGGAAGGCAACGTCTACACCGGCTTCCTGTACGCCGGCCTGATGATCGACAAGAGCGGCGCGCCGAAGGTCATCGAGTTCAACTGCCGCTTCGGCGATCCGGAAACCCAGCCGATCATGGTGCGTCTGGAAAGCTCCCTGGTCCTGCTGGTCGAGGCCGCGCTGGCCAAGGCGCTGGACAAGGTCGAGGCGACCTGGGACCCGCGTCCGACCGTGGGCGTGGTGCTGGCTGCCGGCGGCTACCCGGGCGACTACGCCAAGGGTGACGTGATCGAAGGCCTGGACGATGCCGCCGCGCTGGACGGCAAGGTGTTCCATGCCGGCACCGCGCTGAAGGACGGCAAGATCGTCACCAGCGGCGGCCGCGTGCTGTGCGCCACCGCCATCGGCAAGAGCGTGTCCGACGCCCAGCAGCAGGCCTACCGCCTGGCGGAAAAGATCCGCTGGAACGGCTGCTTCTACCGCAAGGACATCGGCTATCGCGCCATCGCCCGCGAGCGCGGCGAAGGCTGAGGGCAGGGCCGCCTTCCGGCGGCCCGCTTCCTCGTTACGGGCGCTGGCATGCCCGGATAACAACTAGATTCGGGCGCTTGACTATAATCCGCCCACTGCCTACCGAAGGGATTTCACCGTGCGCCGGCTCTGGATTGCCACAGGACTCCTCGTTTGCGTGTTGCTGTCTGTCCTGGTCGTCGATTCGACCGGCGCGGAAGGGCATGCATCCGGCTGGTCGCAACTGCACGACGGTGAAGCGCGCCTGCATCTGCAGGATGTCATCGCGCCACGCTTCCATCAGCAATTCAGCCCCATCTCCGACGTCGAGGACGTGCATGCCCCGGCCAATGCTGGCGCGATCTGGCTGCACTACCACCTGGAGCCGCAGGCTGCGCAGCAGCAACTGCGCGTGTTCGCGCCGAACCTGGACAGCCTCGAACTGTTCGTCCTGCAGGGCCAGGAACTGCTCGAACATCGGAGCGCCGGCAACCAGTCGTCCTACGTCCGCCCCTGGCTGAACAGCGACGTGCTCCTGCCGCTGCCTGTCAGCACAGTGCCACTCGACCTCTACCTGCGCCTGGAATCCAGTCATCCGCTGTATCCCTGCATCAACCTGGAAAGCAGCCTGCAGCCGGACTACCAACTGCGCACCCTGCTGTTCGGCGCGCTGCTCGGCGGCCTGGCCATGCTGCTGCTCTACAACCTCGTCCGCTTCGCCTACACCGGTCTGCGCAGCGGGCTCTGGCTGGCCGGCGTGCATGCCTTCCTGCTGCTGGCATGCCCCATGCTGTTCGGCCTCTTCAGCCCATTGTTCGGCGCGCACCAGGGCTGGCAACCGCTGGCCGCGCAACTGGCGCTGGCGCTGGCGATGTTCTGCGGCATCGGCTACACCGCCGCCTTCTTCCGTCATACCACCCCGGCCCTGCCACTGCGGCGCCTGCTGCTCGGCGGCGTGCTCGGCGCGATGGTCCTCGGCGTGCCGCTGTACTACTTCCTGGCGATGTCGATCGGCGCCCTGTTCTACGGGCTGATCGTGGTGGCGAGCCTGAGCATGCTGCTGGTCTCGGTCTACTACTGGGCGCATGGCTACCAGCCGGCGCGCCTGTTCGTGGTCGGCATGGCGATCTTCGTCTGCGCCTGGACCCTCAGCCTGCCGGCGCTGCTCGGCTACGTGCCGACCCGCAGCGAGTGGCTGATCAGCGGTCTGCTCGGCATCACCGCCGGCGTCGGTTTCCTGCTCAGCCAGGCGTCGGCCGAGCGCCACCGCAAGATGCAGAGCGACCAGTTCAACGCCAGCCGCCGGCGCGCGGCGAACGTGGCCGAGGTGCGGGCCAAGGCGGAATTCCTCGCCAAGATCAGCCACGAGATCCGCACGCCGATGAACGGCGTGCTGGGCATGACCGAACTGCTGCTCGACACCACCCTGTCCGCCAAGCAGCGCGACTACGTGCAGACCATCCACAGTTCCGGCAACGAACTGCTGGTGCTGATCAACGAGATCCTCGACATCTCCAGGCTGGAAACCGGCCAGATCGAACTCGACGAGGTGTCGTTCGACCTCGCCGCGCTGATCGACGACTGCCTGGCGATCTTCCGCGCCAAGGCCGAGCAGCAGAAGGTCGAGCTGATCAGCTTCACCCAGCCGCAGGTGCCGCGGGTGATCAGCGGCGACCCGACGCGCCTGCGCCAGGTGGTGCTGAGCCTGCTGGACAATGCCTTCCGCCAGACCGACGAGGGCGAGGTGCTGCTGGTGGTCGCCCTCGATGGCGCGGAAGGGCAGAAGCGCCTGCGCATCGCCGTGCAGGACAGCGGCCGACCGCTGGAGGACTACGAGCGCCAGGCGCTGCTCTCGGCCAAGCTGCAGAGCCGCGACTACCTGACGCCGGCTGGCGAGGAGGGGCAGATCGGCCTGGTCATCGCCCGCCGCCTGATCCAGCTGATGTCCGGCGAATTCGGCATCGAATGCGGCGAGCAGCAGGGCAGCACGCTCTGGATGAGCCTGCCGCTCGACCAGCAACTGCTCGAACAGCCGGCCGCCGACCTCGACAGCCCGCTGCAGGGCGCGCGCCTGCTGGTGGTCGACGACAACCAGACCTGCCGCAAGGTGGTCCTGCAGCAGTGCAGTGCCTGGGGCATGAGCGTCAGCGCGGTGTCGTCGGGCAAGGAGGCGCTGGCCCACCTGCGCACCAAGGCGCATCTGCGCGAGTATTTCGATGTGGTCCTGCTCGACCAGGACATGCCCGGCATGACCGGCATGCAACTGGCGACCAAGATCAAGGAAGACCCCAACCTCAATCACGACCTGCTGCTGATCATGCTCACCGGCATCAACAACGCGCCGAGCAAGGTCGTGGCGCGCAACGCCGGGATCAAGCGCATCCTCGCCAAGCCGGTGGCCGGCTATACGCTCAAGGCCACCCTCGCCGACGAACTCAACCGGCGCGGGCGCAGCAACGTCGGCGACGGCCAGCAGCCGGGCAGCGAGCCGCTGCCGGCGGAACTGCCCAACGACTTCCGCATCCTCGTCGCCGAGGACAACAGCATCTCCACCAAGGTCATTCGCGGCATGCTCGGCAAGCTCAACCTGCGGCCGGATACCGCCAGCAATGGCGAAGAAGCGCTGTCGGCGATGAAGAAGACCCAGTACGACCTGGTGCTGATGGATTGCGAGATGCCGGTGCTCGACGGCTTCTCCGCCACCGAGCGCCTGCGCGCCTGGGAGGCCAGCGAGCAGCGCCCGCGCACGCCGGTGGTGGCACTCACCGCGCACATCCTCAGCGAACACAAGGAGCGCGCGCGGCTGGTTGGCATGGACGGCCACATGGCCAAGCCGGTGGAACTGTCGCAGCTGCGCGAACTGGTCGCCTACTGGGTGCGCGAACGCGACCACCGCCAGCAACGGGACGCCCTGCCGTCGTAACGTACGTTCACACGGCCATGACCGCGTCACCAGGCGCCGCTATGCTCTCTGCCAGGGGCGCGCGGCGCCCGTAATTCCAGCCGGACGAGTCGTTTCCATGCACTTGATGCTCACCGTGTACCTGAAGATGCTGGTGCTCTACAGCCCGTTCTTCGTGCTTTCCTGCTTCATCAGCCTGAGCCGCGGCTTCGCCCCGCGCGACCGCAAGCGCATGGCCTGGCGCGTGGCGCTGGCGGCGCTGATCGCCAGCCTGCTGCTGTACCTGTTCGGCCGCTACATCTTCACCCTGTTCGGCATCACCGCCGACGCCTTCCGCATCGGCGCCGGCAGCGTGCTGTTCATCTCCGCGCTGGGCATGGCGCAGGGGCGTTCGGCGGTGCAGAGCGACAACGTGCAGCAGGACGTCACCATCGTCCCGCTGACCATCCCCATCACCGTCGGCCCCGGCACCATCGGTGCGCTGCTGGTGATGGGCGTCGGCCAGCCATGGGAGGACAAGCTGCTGTCGATGCTGGCGGTGGCGGCTGCGTGCGTCACCCTGGGCGTGACGCTCTATCTGTCGGACAGGATCGAGAGGTTCCTGGGCGAGGACGGTTTGCAGATCGTCAGCCGGCTGATGGGGCTGTTCGTCTGTGCGCTGGCGGCGCAGATCATCATGACCGGGGTGCGGGGGTATTTCGTCACGCCGTGAGCCAGGGCACGGTGTTTTGTTGAGGATGATCCGGCGCAGGGGCTCCCTCACCCCAGCCCTCTCCCAGAGGGAGAGGGGGCGCAATGGCATCGGGAGGTACGACATGCCACCTGGCAACTCCGGATAATCCCCTCTCCCTCCGGGAGAGGGTTAGGGTGAGGGGGTACGACAGCGCCCTATGCCCGTGCGCGCCGCCCTGTGGCGGTGCGCCAAAACCACTCGGAATACCTCTCAGAAACCTGCTTATTCCAGTGATAACAGGCAGTTAGCGAACCTGGCACCACCCTTGCTCTAACCCATCTTGGATACAAGACGGGATTTCAGAGCATGTCCAACGCCCCCTTCGCCTTTACCCTTTCCGACTGGCAGCAGGCCTACCGCGACCAGTTGCAGCCCGCCGAACTGCTGCACGCCCTCCGCGAACAGCTGAGCGAATCCGACAACGCCTGGATCAGCCTCGCCAGCGCCGCGCAGCTCGATACGCAGCTGGCCGAACTGCAGGCCCTGCTCGATGCCGCCGGCGGTCAGATCGACAAGCTGCCGCTATACGGCGTGCCCTTCGCCATCAAGGACAACATCGACGCCGCCGGCTGGGCCACCACCGCCGCCTGCCCGCAGTTCGCCTACCGGGCCGAAGCCGATGCGACCGTGGTCGCGCGCTTGCGTGCGGCCGGCGCCATCCTGATCGGCAAGACCAACCTCGACCAGTTCGCCACCGGGCTGGTCGGCACCCGTTCGCCCTACGGGGCGGTGAGCAATGCCTTCAAGCCGGAATACGTCAGCGGCGGTTCCAGCTCCGGTTCCGCCTCGGTGGTGGCGCGCGGGCTGGTGCCGTTCGCGCTGGGCACCGACACCGCCGGCTCCGGGCGGGTGCCGGCGGGCTTCAACAATATCGTCGGGCTCAAGCCGACCAAGGGCTGGCTGTCGAATACCGGGTTGGTGCCGGCCTGTCGTACGATCGACTGCATCTCGGTCTTCGCCCTGACCGTGGCCGATGCGGAAACCGTCGCCGGCATCGCCGGCGGCTACGATGCGGCCGATCCTTACGCAAGGCAGAACCCCAATAGCGCGCCGGTCGGCATGGGCGCCGCGCCGAAGCTGGCGATTCCTGACCAACTGGAATTCTTCGGCGATAGCCAAACCCAGGCAGTCTTCGAGCAGGCAATCGCCAAGCTGCGCGAGCTGGGCGCCGAGGTCACGCCCATCGACTTCTCGCCGTTCCGCGAACTGGCCGAACAGCTCTACCAGGGCTCCTGGGTCGCCGAGCGCACCGTGGCCACCGAGGGCATGCTGAACGCCAACCCCGAGGCCATCGACCCGGTGGTGCGCGCCATCGTCACCAAGGGCTTCGATTACAGCGCGACCGACGCCTACAAGGCCGAATACCTGCGCGCCGAGCTGGCGCGGAAGATCGACCGGAGCCTGGCCGGCTTCGACGCATTGGTGGTGCCGACGTCGCCGACCATCCGCACTATCGCCGAGATGGCCGAGGCGCCCGTGCTGTTCAACAGCCAGTTCGGCACCTACACCAACTTCACCAATCTCGCCGACCTCTCCGCGCTGGCCCTGCCGGCCGGATTCCGCGCCGATGGCCTGCCGGCCGGTATCACCCTGATAGCCCCGGCCTGGCATGACCGCGCACTGGCCGCGTTCGGCAAGCGCTGGCAGGTCGCGCTGGACCTGCCCATGGGCGCCACCGGCCGCGCCATCCCCGTGCAGGCGGCAGATGCGCAGCCGGCGGGCAGCGTGCGGGTCGCCGTGGTTGGCGCGCACCTCACCGGCATGCCGCTGAACTTCCAGCTCACCACTCGCGATGCGGTGTTCGTGGAGAAGACGCTCACCGCCTCGCAGTACCGCCTCTACGCTCTGGCCGGCACGGTGCCGCCGAAGCCGGGCCTGGCCAAGGCCGCGGACGGCAGCCAGATCATCGTCGAGCTGTGGGACATCCCGCTGGCGCGCTTCGGCGAGTTCGTCGCCGAGATCCCGCCGCCGCTGGGCATCGGCAACCTGCAGCTGGCCGACGGGCGCTGGGTGAAGGGCTTCATCTGCGAGCCGTACGCCCTGGAAGGCGCCCGCGACATCACCGCCTTCGGCGGCTGGCGCGCCTTTGTCACCTCGTAGGTTGGGCTGAGGTACGAAGCCCAACGGCATGGCTGCCGACGATTGCTGGGCTTCGCTGCGCTCAGCGCCAACCTACCTTTCCAACCTGCAGATGCGTAGCGCCGGTTTCCGTGGATGGCCCTTTCCATTCATCAACCGTACAAGCCGAGGGATCGACCATGTTCCACACCGTACTGATCGCCAACCGCGGGGAGATCGCCGTCCGCGCCATCCGCACCCTCAAGGCGCTGGGCGTGAAGAGCGTCGCCGTGTATTCCGACGCTGACCGCAACGCCGCCCACGTCGGCATGGCAGACATGGCCATCGCCCTCGGCGGCGACAAGGCATCCGACAGCTACCTGCGCATCGACAGGATTCTCGATGCGGCAAGGCAGAGCGGGGCGCAGGCGATCTATCCGGGCTACGGCTTCCTCTCGGAAAGCGCCGAGTTCGCCGATGCCTGCGAGGCCGCCGGCATCGCCTTCATCGGTCCGACCGCCGGGCAGATTCGCGAGTTCGGCCTCAAGCACCGCGCCCGCGAGCTGGCCGCCGTGGCCGGTGTGCCGATGGCGCCGGGCACCGGTCTGCTCGACAGCGTCGAACAGGCGCTGGAGGCCGCCGAACTCATCGGCTATCCGGTGATGCTGAAAAGCACCGCCGGCGGTGGAGGCATCGGCCTGACCCGTTGCGACGATGCCGAAGCCCTGCACGCCGCGTTCGACAGCGTGAAGCGCATGGGCGAGCAGTTCTTCCGCGATGCCGGGGTGTTCCTCGAATGCTTCGTCGATCAGGCGCGGCATGTCGAGGTGCAGATCTTCGGCGACGGCAAGGGCAGGGTGGTCGCCCTCGGCGAACGCGACTGCTCGCTGCAGCGGCGCAACCAGAAGGTGGTGGAGGAAACCCCGGCACCGAACCTGCCGCAGGCTACCCGCGAGAAGCTGCACGCGGCGGCGATCACCCTCGGCGAGTCGGTGAATTACCGCAGCGCCGGCACCGTCGAGTTCATCTACGACGGCGCCCGCGATGCCTTCTATTTCCTCGAAGTGAACACCCGCCTGCAGGTGGAGCACCCGGTCACCGAGATGGTCACCGGCCTCGACCTGATCGAATGCATGCTGCGCGTGGCCGCCGGCGACGCGCTGGACTGGCAGGCGCTGGCCCGCGCGCCGCAGGGCGCTTCCATCGAGGTGCGCATCTACGCCGAGGACCCGCTGAAGAACTTCCAGCCGAGCCCCGGCGTGCTCACCGAGGTGCACTTCCCGGAAGGCGTGCGGGTGGACGGCTGGGTCGCCAGTGGTACCGAGGTGTCGGCGCACTACGACCCGATGATCGCCAAGCTGATCGTCCACGGCGATGACCGCGCCGAGGCCCTGGCAAAGCTGCAGGCCGCCCTTGGTGAAACCCGCCTGCACGGCATCGCCAGCAACCTCGACTACCTGCGCCAGGTGATCGCCGACCCGCGCTTCGCCGTTGGCAGCGTGTGGACGCGCATGCTCGACGACTTCGCCTACCGCCCCAGCGTCATCGAAGTGCTGGAGCCCGGCACCTATTCCAGCGTGCAGGACTTCCCCGGTCGCCTCGGCTACTGGGACATCGGCGTGCCGCCCTCGGGCCCGATGGACGACTTCGCCTTCCGCCTGGCCAACCGCATCGTCGGCAACCATGCCAGCGCCGCCGGACTGGAATTCACCTTGCAGGGCCCGACCCTGCGCTTTCACTGCGATGCGCTGATCGCCCTGACCGGCGCCGACTGCCCGGCCGAGCTGGATGGCGAACCCGTCACCTATTGGCAGCCGATCAGCGTGAATGCAGGACAGGTGCTGCGCCTCGGCCGCGCGAAGAACGGCTGCCGCACCTACCTCGCGGTGCGCAACGGTCTCGACGTGCCGGTGTATCTCGGCAGCCGCTCGACCTTCGCCCTCGGCCAGTTCGGCGGCCATGCCGGCCGCACCCTGCGCCCGGCCGACATGCTGGCGATCTCCCAGCCGCAACTGGCCGCCTGCACCACGCCGGCGCCGGTGGCTCCGCCGCAGGCGATGGATGCCAGCCTGCTGCCGCACTATGGCAACACCTGGGATATCGGCGTGCTCTACGGCCCGCACGGTGCGCCGGACTTCTTCAGCGAGGAATCCATCGAGGAATTCTTCGCCGCCGAGTGGGAAGTCCACTACAACTCCAACCGCCTCGGCGTGCGCCTGTCCGGGCCGAAGCCGAAATGGACCCGCGCGGACGGTGGCGAGGCAGGACTGCACCCGTCCAACGTGCACGACTGCGAATACGCCATCGGCTCGATCAACTTCACCGGCGACTCCCCGGTGATCCTCACCAAGGACGGTCCGAGCCTGGGCGGTTTCGTTTGCCCGGTGACCATCGCCAAGGCCGAACTGTGGAAGGTCGGTCAGGTCAAGCCCGGCGACCGGCTGCGTTTCCACCCGATCAGCTTCAAGCAGGCGCAGAGCCTGGAGCAGGCGCAACTGGGCAGCATCGAGGCGCTGGCGGCGATCTCCGCCGTGACCCTGCCGGTTCCCAGCCTGCAACCGTCGAACACGGTTTCCGCCACCGTGCTGGCCGAGCTGCCGGCCGGGGACGGGCACCCGCGCGCCGTCTACCGCCAGGCTGGCGATGCCTACATCCTCCTCGAATACGGCGACAACCTGCTCGACCTCGCCCTGCGCCTGCGCGTGCATCTGCTGATGGAAGCGCTCAAGGCCGATCCGCTGCCGGGCCTGGAAGAACTGGCGCCGGGCGTGCGTTCGCTGCAGTTGCGCTACGACAGCCGCGTGCTGCACCAGCAGACTCTGCTCGACCATCTGCTGCGCCTGGAACGCGGCCTCGGCGACGTGGCCAATCTCAAGGTGCCGACGCGCATCGTCCACCTGCCGATGGCCTTCGAGGACAGCGCCACTTTGGGTGCGGTCACCCGCTACCGCGAGACGGTGCGCGCCGAGGCGCCGTGGCTGCCGAACAACGTCGACTTCCTGCAGCGCATCAACGGCCTGGATAGCCGCGAGCAGGTCAGCGAGATCATCTTCGACGCCAGCTACCTGATCCTCGGCCTCGGCGACGTCTACCTCGATGCGCCCTGCGCCGTGCCGCTGGACCCGCGCCACCGGCTGCTCAGCTCCAAGTACAACCCGGCGCGCACCTACACCGCCGAGGGCACCGTCGGCATCGGCGGCATGTACATGTGCATCTACGGCATGGATTCGCCCGGCGGCTACCAGCTGGTCGGCCGCACGCTGCCGATCTGGAACAAGTTCGTGAAGAATGCCCAGTTCCGGGATGGCCAGCCGTGGCTGCTGCACTTCTTCGACCAGGTGCGCTTCTACCCGGTCAGCGAGGCCGAGCTGGACGAATTCCGCGAAGCCTTCCGCGAGGGCAGGGCGCAAATCCGCATCGAGGAGACCGAGTTCGACTTCGCCGAATACCGCCGCTTCCTGGAAGGCAACAGCGACGACATCGCCGCCTTCCAGGCTCGGCAGAAAGCGGCCTTCGACGCCGAGGCGCAATTGTGGAAGGACGACGACCCGGCGAAAGCCGTGCCGCTGGCGATTGAAGCGGACGACGAGCAGGAGCTGGACGGCCACCATCTGGTCAGCGCCGACATGTGCGGCAGCGTGTGGAAGGTGCTGGTCGAACCCGGCCAACTGGTCGAGGCCGGCGCGCCGCTGCTGGTGGTGGAGGCGATGAAGATGGAGCTGGCGGTCATCGCGCCGGTCAGCGGCACGGTCAAGTCGGTGCGCTGCCAGCCGGGCAAGGCGGTCACGCCGGGCGACGCGCTGCTCCTGCTGAAACCGATCGAGGCCGCCTGAGATGCAGTTGGCCAGCCCGCAAAGGATCGTCCGCGAGCGCCCGGAGAATCTTGCCGAGCGCATCTACTCGCTGCTCAAGGACGACATCTTCGAGTTCCGCCTGCTGCCCGGCGACCGCTTCAGCGAAGGCGAGATCGCCGAGCGCATGGCGGTCAGCCGCACGCCGGTGCGCCAGGCGCTGTACCGGCTGGAGCGCGAGGGTTACCTGGAGGTGTATTTCCGCAGCGGCTGGCAGGTGCGTCCGTTCGACTTCCACCACTTCGAGGAGCTTTACGAAGTGCGTATCGTCCTCGAACTGGAAGCGGTTCGGCGCCTCTGCGAACGCCCGGCCGGGGAGCTGCCGGAGGCGCTGGAGCTGCTGCGCCGGACCTGGATGGTCGCGCCGAAAGAACGCCTGCAGGACGGTCGCGAAGTATCGCGGCTGGACGAGCGCTTCCACTGCCTGCTGGTGGAGGCTGCCGGCAATCGCGAGATGGCCCGTCTGCACGCCGAGGTCAGCGAGAAGATCCGCATCATCCGCCGCCTGGATTTCACCCAGGGGCCGCGCGTCGAGCTCACCTACGAGGAGCACGCGCGCATCCTCGGCGCGGTCCTGTCGCGCCGCTGCGAGGAAGCCCAGTTGTTGTTGAAGACCCACATAGAGGTCAGCAAGGCCGAAGTACGCAAGATCACCCTGCACATGCTGCACAGCGCCAGACAGCGTTCGCTGGCGACGCAAGGGTGACCGGGAAGACCTTTTGAACACTGCCCAAGACAGTCAATTCAAAACTTTGTGAATGGAGATCGCCCCATGCAACGTCGCAGCCTGATCAAGGCCTTCACCCTTTCCGCATCCATCGCCGCCATGGGCTTGTCCTGGACCATCCAGGCCGCCGAGACCATCAAGGTCGGCATCCTGCATTCGCTGTCCGGAACCATGGCCATCTCCGAGACCTCGCTGAAGGACATGGCGCTGATGACCATCGACGAGATCAACGCCAAGGGCGGGGTGAACGGCAAGAAGCTGGAGCCGGTGGTGGTCGACCCGGCGTCGAACTGGCCGCTGTTCGCCGAGAAGGCGCGCCAGCTGCTGACCCAGGACAAGGTCGCGGTGGTGTTCGGCTGCTGGACCAGCGTGTCGCGCAAATCCGTGCTGCCGGTGTTCGAGGAGCTGAACGGCCTGCTGTTCTACCCGGTGCAGTACGAGGGCGAGGAGATGTCGCCGAACGTCTTCTACACCGGCGCCGCGCCGAACCAGCAGGCCATCCCGGCGGTGGAATACCTGATGAGCGAGGACGGCGGCGCGGCCAAGCGCTTCTTCCTGCTCGGCACCGACTACGTCTACCCGCGCACCACCAACAAGATCCTGCGCGCCTTCCTGCACAGCAAGGGCGTGCAGGACAAGGACATCCAGGAGGTCTACACGCCGTTCGGCCATGCCGACTACCAGACCATCGTCGCCGACATCAAGAAGTTCTCCGCCGGCGGCAAGACCGCGGTGATCTCCACGGTCAACGGCGACTCCAACGTGCCGTTCTACAAGGAGCTGGGCAACCAGGGCCTGGAAGCCACCGAAGTGCCGGTGGTGGCCTTCTCCGTGGGTGAGGAAGAACTGCGCGGCATCGACACCAAGCCGCTGGTGGGCAACCTTGCCGCGTGGAACTACTTCGAGTCGGTGAAGAACCCGGAGAACAGCAAGTTCGTCGCCGACTGGAAGGCCTACGCCAAGGCGAAGAACCTGCCGAACTACAGCACCGCCGTGACCAACGATCCGATGGAGGCCACCTACGTCGGCATCCACATGTGGGCGCAGGCCGTCGAGAAGGCTGGCAGCACCGATGTGGACAAGGTGCGCGAGGCCATGGGCGGGCAGACCTTCAAGGCGCCGTCCGGCTTCACCCTGACCATGGACAAGACCAACCACCACCTGCACAAGCCGGTGATGATCGGCGAGATCCAGGACGACGGGCAGTTCAACGTGGTGTGGAAAACCGCCGAGCCGATCCGCGCGCAGCCGTGGAGTCCGTTCATTCCGGGGAATGACAAGAAGCCGGATTTTGCGGTGCGGAGTAACTGATCGATCGCGGAACGAAAGCGCCCTCACCCTAACCCTCTCCCGGAGGGAGAGGGGACTGTTCGGCGTGAGATGAACGCCATGGTTTCCGCCGGCACCCATCAACCCCCTCTCCCTCCGGGAGAGGGCAGGGGAGAGGGGAAACCCCGGGCACAGTTCCATCAGGACACCCTATGACCCGACTTATCCAAACCTGCGCCCTGCTACTGGTTGTCTTGCTTTCTATCCCAGCCCTGGCCACCCCCGCGCAGGACTTCACCTCTGCCGACAGCTCCAGCCAGGCCCGCCTGCTGGAAAGCTGGGCCGCCGCACCCGATGCCGCGCGCCTCGGCTTCCTCATCGCCCTGCAATCAGGCCGCGTAGCCATCGATGCACAAGGCCAGCCGTTTCTGCTCGGCGATGACGGCAGCTACCACGCCACCGAAGGCGACATCGCCCCGGATGGCGAGCCGCAGAAGCTGCGCCTGAACAACCGCCTGCGCGGCCTGCTCAACACCGCGCTGGCCAGCCACCGGCTGGTGGCCCACGACACAAGAGTCCGCCTCGACGCCGCGCGCCAGTTGCAGAAGAGCGCCAAGCCCGCGCAACGCACGCTGCTCGAACAGCGCATCGCCGTGGAAGTCGAGGCCGGCGTGAAGGACGCCCTGCAACTGGCCCTCGCCAACCTGCAACTGGCCGACGCCGATCCGCAGGTGCGCCTGTCCGCCGTGCGCCTGCTCGGCGAGTCCGGCGATCCGCTGGCGCGTACCCGGCTGGAAAACCTGCTCGACCCGGCCGTGGAACCGGACGACAGCGTGCGCACTGCCGCCGCCACCAGCCTCGGACAAGTGAAGCGTCGCCTGCTGGTCGGCGAACTGCTCGGGCAGGCGTTCAGCGGCCTGTCGCTGGGCTCGATCCTGCTGCTCGCCGCTCTTGGCCTCGCCATCACCTACGGCCTGCTCGGGGTGATCAACATGGCCCACGGCGAGATGCTGATGCTCGGCGCCTACACCACCTACGTGGTGCAGCTGATCTGCCAGCGATACGTGCCCGGTCTGCTGGAGCTGTATCCGCTGCTGGCGCTGCCGGTGGCCTTCTGCGTCACCGCCGCCATCGGCATGGCGCTGGAACGCACGGTGATCCGCCACCTCTACGGCCGCCCGCTGGAAACCCTGCTCGCCACCTGGGGCATCAGCCTGGTGCTGATCCAGCTGGTGCGCGTGCTGTTCGGCGCGCAGAACGTCGAGGTGGCCAACCCGGCGTGGCTGTCCGGCGGCATCCAGGTGCTGCCGAACCTCGTGCTGCCGTGGAACCGCATCGTCATCATCGGCTTCGCCCTGTGCGTGCTGGCGCTGACCTGGCTGCTGCTGAACCGCACGCGCCTCGGCCTGAACGTCCGCGCGGTGACGCAGAACCGCAACATGGCGGCCTGCTGCGGCGTGCCCACCGGGCGGGTGGACATGCTCGCATTCGGCCTCGGCTCGGGCATCGCCGGGCTTGGCGGGGTGGCGCTGTCGCAGGTCGGCAACGTCGGCCCGGACCTCGGCCAGAGCTACATCATCGACTCCTTCCTGGTGGTGGTGCTGGGCGGCGTCGGCCAGCTCGCCGGCAGCGTGTTCGCCGCGTTCGGCCTGGGCGTGGCGAACAAGATCCTCGAACCGCAGATCGGCGCGGTGCTGGGCAAGATCCTGATCCTCGCGCTGATCATCCTGTTCATCCAGAAACGTCCGCAGGGGCTCTTCGCTCTGAAGGGGAGGGTCATCGATTGAACCAGCCACTTACCGTTACCGCCGCGCAGAAGATCGGACCGAAAGCCACCCTTGGCGTGGCCGCCGTCGCCTTCGTCGCGCTGCTGGCGCTGCCGCTGCTGCACCTGCTTCCGGAGAACAACGCGCTGCATCTGTCCGCCTACGGCCTGACGCTGACCGGCAAGATTCTCTGCTACGCCATCGTCGCCCTGGCCCTCGACCTGGTCTGGGGTTATGCAGGGCTGCTGTCCCTCGGCCACGGGCTGTTCTTCGCCCTCGGTGGCTACGCCATGGGCATGTACCTGATGCGAGAGGCCGCTGGCGACGGGCTGCCGGCGTTCATGACCTTCCTCTCGTGGAGCGAGCTGCCGTGGTACTGGGCCGGCACCCAGCACTTCCTCTGGGCGCTGTGCCTGGTTGTGCTGGCGCCGGGGCTGCTGGCGCTGGTGTTCGGCTTCTTCGCCTTCCGCTCGCGGATCAAGGGCGTGTACTTCTCGATCATGACCCAGGCGCTGACCTTCGCCGGCATGCTGCTGTTCTTCCGCAACGAGACCGGCTTCGGCGGCAACAACGGCTTCACCAACTTCCGCAGCATCCTCGGCTTCCCGATCACCGCGCCGGAAACCCGCGCCGCGCTGTTCGTCGCCATCGTCCTGCTGCTCGCCGGCAGCCTGCTGTTCGGCTGGCGACTGGCGCGCAGCAAGTTCGGCCGGGTGCTCACCGCCCTGCGCGACGCGGAGAACCGCCTGATGTTCTGCGGCTACGATCCGCGCGGCTACAAGCTGTTCGTCTGGACCCTGAGCGCGGTGATCTGCGGGCTCGCCGGCGCGCTGTTCGTGCCATTGGTAGGAATCATCAACCCCAGCGAGATGTCGCCCACCAACTCCATCGAGGCCGCCGTGTGGGTCGCCCTCGGCGGACGCGGCACGCTGATCGGCCCGCTGCTTGGCGCCGGCGTGGTGAACGGGGCGAAGAGCTGGTTCACCGTGGCCTTCCCGGAATACTGGCTGTTCTTCCTCGGCGCGCTGTTCATCGTCGTCACGCTGTATCTGCCGAAAGGAATCATCGGCCTGCTGCGCAAGGAGAAGGAGCAATGAGAGCCGTTCCCCACCTGATGTTCGATCCGATGGTCGACCCCAGCGGCAGCGCCCGCGATGCCCTCGGCGTCGGCCAGAGCGCCGCGCCGGGACTGGACGTGCGCCACGGTACCATCCTCACCCTGGAAGACATCAACGTCAGCTTCGATGGCTTCAGGGCGCTGCGCGATCTGACGCTGTACATCGGCGTCGGCGAGCTGCGCTGCATCATCGGCCCCAACGGCGCGGGCAAGACCACGCTGATGGACGTGATCACCGGCAAGACCCGCCCGGACAGCGGCAAGGCCTGGTTCGGCGAAACCCTCGACCTGACCCGCATGAGCGAGGTCGAGATCGCAGAGGCCGGCATCGGCCGCAAGTTCCAGAAGCCCACGGTGTTCGAGGCGCTTTCGGTATTCGAGAACCTCGAACTCGCGCAGAAGACCGACAAGTCGGTGTGGGCCAGTTTGCGCGCTCGTCTAAGCGGCGAGCAGAAGGACCGCATCGAGGACGTGCTGACCACCATCCGCCTGCGCGAATCGCGCAATCGCCCGGCCGGGCTGCTCTCCCACGGGCAGAAGCAGTTCCTCGAAATCGGCATGCTGCTGGTGCAGGAGCCACAACTGCTGCTGCTCGACGAACCGGTGGCGGGCATGACCGACGCCGAGACCGAGTTCACCGCCGAACTGTTCAAGTCCCTCGCCGGCACGCATTCGCTGATGGTGGTGGAGCACGACATGAGCTTCGTCGGCAGCATCGCCGACCGCGTCAGCGTGCTGCACCAGGGGCACGTGCTGGCGGAGGGTTCGCTGGAAGAGGTGCAGGCGAACGATGAGGTGATCGAGGTCTACCTGGGACGCTGAGCGTCGCCGGCTGCATGATCGAAGGGCGGCACTTTCGTAGGTTGGTGTTGAGCGAAGCGATACCCAACATGGCGTGGCCGCATGGGTATCGCTGCGCTCAACCCATCCTACGGGCGGGCGCCGTGTGGGAACGATAAGGAAGAGAACATGCTGCAAGTCGAACAACTCCACCAATACTACGGCGGCAGCCACATCCTCCGGGGCCTGTCGTTCGAGGCGACGGTCGGCGAGGTCACCTGTCTGCTCGGGCGCAACGGCGTGGGCAAGACCACGCTGCTGAAATGCCTGATGGGCCTGGTGCCGGCGAAGGAAGGCAAGGTCAGCTGGGAAGGTAAGGCGATCACCGCCAGCAGGCCGCATCAGCGCGTGCAGGCCGGTATCGCCTATGTGCCGCAGGGGCGGGAGATATTTCCGCGCCTGACCGTGGAAGAGAATCTGCTGATGGGCTTGTCCCGCTTCAGCGCGAAGGAGGCGAAGGAAGTCCCCGGCTTCATCTACGAACTGTTCCCGGTGCTGCTGGAAATGAAGCACCGCCGTGGCGGCGATCTCTCCGGCGGCCAGCAGCAACAACTCGCCATCGGCCGCGCGCTGGCGAGCCGGCCGCGCCTGTTGATCCTCGACGAGCCCACCGAAGGCATCCAGCCCTCGGTGATCAAGGAGATCGGCGCGGTTATCCGGAAGCTCGCGGCGCGTGGCGACATGTCGATCCTGCTGGTCGAGCAGTTCTACGACTTCGCCGCCGAGCTGGCCGACCAGTACCTGGTGATGGCCCGTGGCGAGATCGTCCAGCAGGGCAGGGGCGCCGACATGGAAGCCGAGGGCGTGCGCGGACTGGTGGCGATCTGAGGCTTTGGTTATCGTCCGCCCATCCACTGTTCGAGAGCCCGCCATGTCCCTCGTCATCCGCGACGCCAGCGAAGCCGACCTGCCCGGCATCCGCGACATCTACAACGACGCCGTGCTCAACACCACGGCAATCTGGAACGAAATCGAGGTCGACCTCGCCAACCGCCGCGACTGGTTCGCCGCCCGCCTGCAACAGGGCTTCCCGGTGCTGGTGGCGGAGGAGGGCGGCGAGGTGGTCGGCTACGCGAGCTACGGCCCGTGGCGCAATTTCGATGGCTTCCGCGAAACGGTGGAGCACTCGGTCTACGTGCGCAACGACCAGCGCGGCAAGGGCATCGGCCCGCTGCTGATGGAAGCCCTGATCGTCCGCGCCCGCGTCCAGGGCCTGCACGTGATGGTCGCCGCCATCGAAAGCGGCAACACCGCCTCGATCCGCCTGCACGAACGCCTCGGCTTCGCCACCATCGGACAGATGCCGCAGGTGGGACAGAAGTTCGGCCGCTGGCTGGACCTGACCTTCATGCAACTGCAGCTGGATTACAGAACCACCCCGTAGGGCGGGTGCAACCCGCCAGTTTCGTGCACTCCTTGGCGGGTTTCACCCGCCCTACCTTGCTAGCATCCGGCGTCTCGATTGGCCGACAAGGAAGTTGTCATGCCGGAGTACCGTCGCGCTGCCGTGTCTGGCGGCACCTATTTCTTCACCGTGGTAACCGAACGTCGTCAGAGCATCCTGACCAATCCCGATATTCGCCTGGCCTTGCGGCATGGGATTCAGGAAGTCAGGAAAACCCGTCCCTTCCGAATCGACGCCTGGGTGATATTGCCCGATCACCTACATGCCATCTGGACATTACCCGATGGCGATGCGGACTTCTCTAACCGCTGGCGACTGATCAAACGGCATGTTTCCCATGCCTGTGGCGAACAATACTTTCGTCCTGACCTGTTGACGCTCCGGCGTTCCGCGAAGCGCCAGAGCACGCTATGGCAACAACGCTTCTGGGAGCACCGGATACGTAACGAGCAGGACTTCCAGCAACACTTCGATTATCTCCATGGCAATCCGCTGAAACACGGTCTCGTCTGCCGCGTGCAGGATTGGCCATGGTCATCCTTTCACCGATGGGTAAGGCAAGGTATTTACCCGCTCGATTGGGGCGGTGGAGAAATGGAGAGCCAAACGGTCGGGGAGTAATCGTAGGGCGGGTGAAGCCCGCCAAGGCACGGGCGGAAGTGGCGGGTTTCACCCGCCCTACAGATGCAGCGGCGGTGCTAGCGCAACTGACTATCCTTGCTCCCCCGCCGGTTGTATCCGGCGAAGGCCGCTTCTTCCTTGTCGTGCTCGGTCTGGCAGGCGACGCACAGGTGCACGCCGGGCACGGCCTTGCGCCGGGCCTCGGGGATGGGGGCGTCGCATTCCTCGCAGTGGGTCAGGCTTTCGCCGCGCGGCAGGTTGCTGCGCGCACGGGCGACCGCGTCCTCGATCGTGCTGTCGATCTGTTCCTGCACTGCACCGTCGTTTGCCCAGCCGCTGGCCATGGCGACCTCCTTCAGCGTTGCGTCTTCCTGGCAGGATATTGGTGATCCGGCCCCGCTTTGCAAGTCGCACGAGTAACTGGGCGACGAAATATCGGAACGAATAAGCCTATCTATCGGATTCGTCCTACTTAAAAGTTCCTTGCCGCCCCAAACAATGGCGCCATTTTCCATAGTTGGCGGTTACCGACGATGCGCCGCATCCTCTTCTCCCTCTGTTCCCTCCTGGCTTTCACCCTGCTGGGCTATCCAGTCGCCTCGACGGCCGAGCCTCTGCCACCCAACGCCGTGATGGTGGACATTCAGCGCTATCTGCTGCTGTACAGCGCAACCGGCGACGAGCGTTTCCTCGCGCGGCTGGACGCGCTGGGCCCGATATTCGAGGAGGGGATATCCGGCCAGAGGAACGCCGCCAGCCTGCGGGACATGTGGGGCCTCTATCGCGGCACGGTGGAGAAGGTCCGGGATGCCTACACGAGCAGGGATGTCGAGCTGAAGAGCGCAGTGTCCCAGGCGCGGGAAGTTTCCGCGCTGTTCGACGCGTTCATCCTCGTGGACGCCGGGCGGAAGCGGCCACCGTCATTGACCGGCAATCTGCGCCGCCTGGCTCTGCTCAAGGCGCTTCAGGCGAACCGCGAGCTGCTCGGCGAAACGCAGGACCAGGCCGAGCTGGATAGCCTCGTCGGCGCGATCGGCAAGCAGTTCGACGACTTGCCGAACGGCGACAGGGACGCGTCGCGGCAGCACGGAATGCTGCAGAAACGCTGGCAGTACCTGCTGCTGACCAGCAACGCCGGGCATACCCTGCTTTATCCGTTCAACGCCCAGATCGAGTATCTGCTGGCCCATCTGCCGGCCGACTGACTGCGCGTCACTCCTTCACTTCCATGTATTCCCGCGCCCAGATCTGGTACTCCTCGGGCATGGTGTATTTCTTCGCCAGTTCCGACGCGGTGAGGTCCGAGGCGTCGACGCCGCGCTGTTCGCGCAGGCAGTCGTAGGTCGCCTTGATCGCTGCGAAGTAGGCCGCGTGGCCGTTGACCACGATGCGCACGCCGAGGCGCGCCAGGCGCTGGTCGTCGCGCAGTTTCGGGTTGCCGTAGGTGACCAGCATCAGCGGGATGCGCAGGTGTTTGGCGATGGCTTCCAGGTGCTCGAAGTCGCGGATGCCGACCATGCAGATGGCGTCGGCACCGGCGCCCTGGTAGGCGAGGGTGCGGCGGATCACGTCGTCGACGTCGAGCAGTTCGGCGTTGGTGCGGGCGATGATCGCCATGTCCTCGTCGACCCGCGCCTCCAGCGCCGCGCGGATCTTGCCGACGCCTTCCTCGACCGGAATCAGGTCGGTGGACTTGCGGCCGAACTGCGCCGGCAGCAGGGTGTCCTCGATGGTCAGCGCGGCGATGCCGGCGCGTTCCAGTTCCACCACCGTGCGCATGGTGTTCAGCGCGTTGCCGTAGCCGTGGTCGGCGTCGGCGATCACCGGCAGGCGGGCGACGCGGCCGATGCGGGTGGCCTGTTCGACGAACTCGCTGAGGGTGATCAGGGCGAAGTCCGGCGCCGCCAGCACCTGCAGCGAGGCGACCGAGCCGCCGAGGATGCCGACTTCGAAGCCGAGGTCGGCGGCGATGCGCGCGGACATCGGGTCGAACACCGAGGCGGTGTGATAGCAGGAATGGGAGTTCAGCAGCGCGCGAAAGGCGGCGCGCAGTTCGTGGTGGGAGGCTCTTTGCATGGTGAGGTCCGGATACAGCAGGAAGTGGGGGCGGAGAGATTGTATACAGTATCAAACTTGCGCCAGCCTTTCGCGACTCGATGATCCGCCCGACGGACGAGCATCCCCGGCGTCTCTCGCGTAAACTGCGCGGCCGTTTTTTTCCCGGACCCTTCGCGTCATGTTGCACACCTCTCCGGCCCGCGCCCTGGGCATCGACTTCGGCACTTCCAATTCCACCGTCGGCTGGTGGCGTCCGGACGCGGAGCCCCTGATCGCGCTGGAGGACGGCAAGATCACGCTGCCGTCGGTGGTGTTCTTCAACGTCGAGGAACGCCGCCCGGTGTACGGCCGCCTGGCCCTTCACGAATACCTCGAAGGCTACGAAGGCCGCCTGATGCGCTCGCTGAAGAGCCTGCTGGGTTCCAGCCTGCTGAAGAGCGAGACCACCGTGCTGGGCAGCGCGCTGCCGTTCAAGGATCTGCTCGGGCTGTTCCTCGGCGAGCTGAAGAAGCGCGGCGAAGCGGCTGCCGAGCGCGAGTTCGATTCCGTGGTGCTGGGCCGCCCGGTGTTCTTCGTCGATGACGACGAGAAGGCCGACAAGGAAGCCTCCGACACCCTGGTCGCGGTGGCGAAGAAGATCGGCTTCGACGAGGTGTCCTTCCAGTACGAGCCGATTGCGGCGGCGTTCGACTACGAGCGCGGCGTCGAGCGCGAGGAGCTGGTGCTGATCGTCGATATCGGCGGCGGTACCTCGGACTTCTCCCTGGTGCGCCTGGCGCCGGAGCGCCGCGATGTGGCCGACCGCCACGAGGACATCCTCGCCACCGGCGGCGTGCACGTCGGCGGCACCGACTTCGACAAGCAGCTCAGCCTGCAGGGCGTGATGCCGCTGTTCGGCTACGGCAGCCGGATGAAGAGCGACGCCTTCATGCCGACCAGCTATCACCTCAACCTCGCCACCTGGCACACCATCAACGCGGTGTACGCGCAGAAGTCGCAGCTGGCGCTGAAGAACATGCGCTACGACATCGTCGACGCCACCGGTATCGACCGCCTGTTCAGGCTGATCGAGCAGCGCGCCGGGCACTGGCTGGCGATGCAGGTGGAGGCCAGCAAGATCGAGCTGACCGACATCGACGCGCGCAGCATCGACCTGTCGCGCATCGAGGCCGGTCTCTCCGCCGACCTGACCCGCGGTTTGTTCGAGGACGCCATCGAGCCGCTGCTGGTGCGCGTGCGCAACAGCGTGACGCAGCTGCTGGTGCAGGCGGATGTGCCGGTGGAGCGGGTCGACACGGTGTTCTTCACCGGCGGCTCCAGCGGCGTGCCGGCGCTGCGCCAGAGCGTGGCGGCGATGCTGCCGAACGCGCGGCACGTGGATGGCAACCGCTTCGGCAGCATCGGCAGCGGTTTGGCCATCGAGGCGAAGAAGCGTTACGGCTGACAGCGTGGTAGGTTGGGCTGAGCGTGCGAAGCCCAACGACATGGCGCTGCGCCCACCGGATGTTGGGCTTCGCTGCGCTCAGCGCCAACCTACGTTCTGGAGTCTTGCGCCATGAAACATCGCATCGTCGAGCTGCCCAGCTTCTGCGTGATCGGCATGGAGTACGTCGGCACCACTCCCAACGACAGCCTCGGCCTGCTCTGGCAGCGCTTCCTGCCGCGCGAGGAGGAGATCTTCCCGCGCCTCGAACCCGGCGTCGCCTATGGCATCTGCAGCCAGGCGCCGACCGGCGAGCTGCACTACGTCGCCGGCATCCGCGTGCCGGACAGCGCCTCGCTGCCGGAAGGCATGGTTAAGTTCGCGGTGCCGGCGCAGAAGTACGCGGTGTTCACCCACCACGGCACGGTCGAGCAGATCGCCGACAGCTTCCAGGCGATCTACTCGGAACTGCTGGCCCGGCTTGGCCTGGAACCGAAGAGCGGGGTGGACTTCGAGCGCTACGACGAGCGCTTCAGCGGGCCGGATGATCCAGAAGCGGAAGTCGATCTGTATATCCCGATCTATTGAGGCCATGGTGGGCGCCGCGGTTGATGGGTATCGCTTCGCTCAACCCATCCTACGGTTGCTGCTCGCCCGCTGGGAGTTGGTGTAGGAGCGAGCTCTGCTCGCGAAGCTTTTGCGTGGCTGATGTTCGCGAGCAGAGCTCGCTCCTACAGCGGAGTCCTCCGTAGGAGCGGGCCATGCCCGCGACCGCCACAGGCACTAAAGCCATCGCGCTCATGGCGCGCTCCTGCGGGGAAGCCCTGCTTCAGCGTTTCCCCATCTGCGTCAGCAGCGCCGCGCAGCGGTTGTCCTCGCGCTGGCTGGGCGCTACCAGTGCCAGCAGGCCGGCGGCCGGGCCCGCTGCGACGCCGAGCAGGATCATGCCGGCGCCGCGCGCTGCCAGCGGGATCGCGTGGACGCCGGCGCGGGGGTTCTTGAAGGTGCCCTGCACGTACAGCGGCGAGCGCAGGGAGAAGATGCGCATGCCCTTGCTCTCCGGGACGATGTCGAGGTCCAGGGTTTCGCTGGCGAGGTTGCTGCTGCCTTCGACGCGGATGATGGCGTTCTCGGTGTCGAACACGAACACCCGCGGTTGCGCCAGGCCCTTGGCGAGGCCGATGTCGGCGGCGGCGCAATTGATCTTCACGTCCTCGTCGCCAAACATCTTCGCTACCAGGTAGTTGCCGACGTTCAGTCCGGCGATTTCCATCAGCCCCTTGCTGATCGCACCGTCGTTGATCAGCAGCTTCATTTCGCCGTTGGCTCCGCCGAGGATCGTCGCCACCGAGTTGCCGGTGCCGCTGAGGGTGGCGTCGCCGTTCAGCTCGCCGAAGCTGGTCTGCATCGGCGCGAATTTCGGGAACAGTTGCTTCAGCTTGAAGCCGCGCGCCTTCAGATCAACCTGGCTGCGCATCGGCGCCATGCTGCCGTCCAGGCGAATCTGCGCGTCGAGTTTGCCGCCGGCCACGCCGAAGCGCAGCGGCTGCAGGGTCAACAGGCCATCGTTCAACACCACGTGGGCATCCAGGTCGCTGATCGGCAGGTCGCCGTCGCGGACTATCTGCTGGCCGGTGAGTTCGACGTCGGCGTCCATCGTCCGCCAGCGTTCGGTGCGGAACTCTTCCACCGGCAGCACCTTGTCCGCCGGTTGCCGCGTGCTCTGGCCGCGCGCCTGCTTGTCGGCGTTGGAGTCGGCGCCGATCAGCGGGCCGAGGTCGGCCATGCGCAGTTGTTTCGAGTTCAGCTTGCCGGTGAGTTTTGGCCGTGGCTGGCGATTGGCGAAGGTGAGGTCGCCGTGGATGTCGCTGTCGCCGACCTTGCCGTTGAAGCCCTGATAGTGGAACACCGCGCCGGCCGGGTCGTTCAGTTCGGCGCGCAGGCGGCCGTCGGTGGAGTAGGCGGGGGTGTCGGGCAGGGTGATGCCGGTCAGCGGGTAGAGGTGCGCCATGCTGCGGCCTTCGAGCTTCAGCCGCAGGTCGAGGGCGCCGAGGTTGAGCGGATCGGTCAGGGTGCCGACGATGCTGGCGCGGGTGCTGCCGGCGCTGATCTCGGCCTGCACCGGGAACGGCGAACCGGCGTCCTGCAGGGCCAGCACACCGCCGACCTTGCCCTGGCCGCCGAGGGGCTGGCCCTTGTACTCGCCCTTGACCTTCCAGCCGAACACATAGTCCTGGGTGGACGCGGCCCCTGCGCCGGCGACGGCCTTGCCGGCCAACTGGGCGAAGGGCACCGGCTTGCCGAGGGTGTCCACCTGCACTTCGACGCGGGTTTTCGATTGCTGGTCGTCGAGCCCGACGCGGCCCTGGTCGAAGCCGATGGAGCCGATTTCCAGCTTCCATGGTGACGGCTGCTGCGTCTCTTCCTCGCTGGCCGGCAGCTGGAAATCCCAGTTGGCGCGGCCGTCGGCCAGGCGCAGCAGGTCGGCGCTGGGTTTGCTCAGGGTGATTTCCGGAATGACGATGCGCTGCCACAGCAGGGGCAGCGGCGAGAGGCTGAACTCCACGCGGTCCAGGCTGGCGAAGCGCTGTGCGCGGGTCTTGCCGGCGGTCCAGTCGGGGTTGCCGAGGGTGAGGTCGCTGGCGCTGAAGCGCGGCCAGGGCACCCAGGCCCGCCAGCCGTCCTGTTCGTCCCCGCGATGCCAGATGACCCGCAACTCGCCGTTGATGGCGAAGGGGCGGCCGAGGGCGGCGGAAACCTTTTCGTTGACCAGCGGGCGGACCCGGTTCCAGTCGAATACCGCGGCGAAGACCAGGGCCGCCAACAGCAGGGTGAGCAGGGTCGATAGGGCCCACAGGCCGATTTTCGAGCCGCGCGTCATGCAGAACTCCTTGTTGCCGCTTCGATGCCCGGGCGGGTTGCGCATCGTTCCAGTGTGGCAGATGCCCGGTTTTCGTTGGACAGCTGCAGGCGCAATCCGCTCCCACGCGGGTGTGGAAGGCTGTCGTGGTCTATCTATCCAATAATTGGATATTAATGTTTTGACCGATAGTTGCCATCATGGCCGTTGATAGACGTCAATTTATAAAATCAACTATTTGTTTTTAAAAGAATAAATATGAATCGATGTCGTTAATGAAGACTATCTCCATGCATCGTTTCAAAATCGATAATCCAGAACAGACAATGGCTCCGTGTTCAACGAACTCCCCCACTCTTCCAGGAGCCACACCATGAAACGCACTCTCGTACTCGGCTTTGCCCTCTCCGCCCTGGCCGCCGGCGCCGCTTTCGCCGCTCCGCAGGAGTCGATGGTTTCCCAGGCCAGCCAGATCAACGTGATCGCCGAAAACGGCACCGAAAAAACCATCGACCGCCTGCACAAGCAGATGGCCGAGCAGATTCGTGTAGCCGAAAACGGTAGCGAAAAGACCATCGACCGCCTGCACAAGCAGATGGCCGAGCAGATTCGTGTAGCCGAAAACGGTAGCGAAAAGACCATTGATCGCCTGCACAAGCAGATGGCCGAGCAGGTTCGCGTAGCCGAGAACGGCACCGAAAAGACCATCGACCGTCTGCACAAGCAGATGAGCGAACAGGTCCGCATCGGCTGACGCCCGCCGCTCGCAATACGCCGCAAGGCGCAAGAAAGGCCCGGCTTTCAAGCCGGGCCTTCTTATTTCCGCTCCTTCCTTGGCGCTTCCACTCTGTAGGGCGGGTGCAACCCGCCAGGTCAGACCGCCATGTGGCGGGTTACACCCGCCCTACAACGCTGTTCATTGCCGCGTTTCGCTGCTGCCGTCGGAACGACCGATGCTCGGCGGCGCTTCCACCACCAGGTCTTCCGGTACTTCCTCAACCCGCGGATCGAGCGCCGCGGACATCGGGCTGGCGGTGTCCGGCATCGGGACATGGTGCAGCGGCGCCTCGTCGACCTGGGGCATGCCGCTGACTGTCTTCGGCCGCACCCAGAAGATCAGCAGCAGGGAGTAGGCCGAGATCAGCACGTAGAACATCCCCGGATTGAAATGGCGCATCAGCGCGCCGGCGATCAGTGGGCCGATGCAGGCGCCGACGCCGTAGGTGGTCAGCAGCATCGCCGACAGCGCGACCCGCCGCGGCTGCTCCACATGGTCGTTGGCCAGCGCCACCGCCAGCGGATAGAGGGTGAACAGCAGCATCCCTGTGAGGAAGCCGTTGCCCAGCAGCGCCCAGTAGGGCAGGGGGAACAGGCCCCACATCGGCACCGCCGCCAGGCACAGCAGCAGGGCGTTGCCGCGGATCAGCCAACTGCGGTTCATGCGGTCCGACAGCCAGCCCAGCGGCCATTGCACGCAGAAGCCGGCCAGGATGCAGATACCGACGAACAGGCTCGACTGCGAGGTGTCCAGGCCGTTGCGGCTGGCGTACACCGGCGCCAGGCCGTAGAAGGCGCCGATCATCAGGCCGGCGGCGAAGATGGTCCCCAGCGACTGCGGCACACGCTGCCAGAAGAAGCGCAAATCCAGCGGCGCCGCCACCAGCTTGGCCGGGTGGACCCGGCGGGTCATGGCCAGCGGGATCAGGCAGGCGGCGAAACAGATCGCCACCAGCAGCAGCGGCCGGTGATCCAGCGCCGGACTCATCGCCAGCAGCCCCTGGCCGAGCACCAGGCCGAGATCGACGGCCACCATGTAGCCGGCGAACACCTTGCCGCGCTGGCGACTCTCCGCCTGCTCGTTCAGCCAGCTCTCGATCACCATGTACTGGTTCATCATCACCGCGCCGGTGACGAAGCGCAGCACCAGCCACACCTCCAGCTGGCTGACCAGCGCATGCAGCAGCACCGCCACCGTGGCCAGGCCGGCGCAGGCCACGTAGGAACGGATATGGCCGAAGCTGGCGATCAGCCGGTGGCCGAACTTGCCGCCGCAGACCAGGCCCAGGTAATAGGCCGCGGTCATCCCGCCGACCCACAGGTCGCCGGTGCCTTCGGCGGTCAGGCGCAGGCCGAGGTAAGTGGTGAGCAGGCCGGTGCCGGCGAGCATGAGCAGGGTGGCGCTGTACAGCGCGGGGAAGGTGACGAGCGGGCTGAACATGAAGATTCCTGGTAAGACCCTAGTGGTGCAGGCGGGGGGAAAGGGTAGCAAGGCCGGGCACCGGAGTGCCTGCCTGCAATGCGACAAGAACCCCGGCGGATGCGGCGCATTGCGGATTTAGCCTCTACGCTGTCGAGGAATCCACTGCACGGAGTGCAAGGCCAGATGAAACGGATCGTGGTGGCCGACGAACAGCCCCTGACCCGGCAATCCATCCGGCAGATGCTGGAGGCCGAGGGCCATCAGGTGATCGCCGAGGTCGACGACGGGCGCGATGCCCTGCAGAAGGCCCTGGAGCAGGAGCCCGACCTGCTGGTCCTCGATCTGGTCCTGCCCCGCCTGGGCGGGCTGGAAGTCATCCGCCAGCTCAGGCAGCGCGGCAGCGCTGTCCGTACCCTGGTGCTGACGGCGCAGAATACCGAGCACTTCGCCGGCCTCAGCCTGCAGGCCGGCAGTTCCGGATTCATCGGCAAGCAGGATGCGCCGGGCGAACTGCTCGAAGCGGTGCGCGCGATCCTCCGTGGGCGCAGCTATTTCCCGGTGCGCGCGCTGGGCAGCGTGGATGCGCAGAACACCCGGATGGGCGAGTCGGACCAGCTCGGCAGCCTGTCGCCGCGCGAACTCACCGTCCTGCGCTACCTGGCCAGCGGCCGCAGCAACAAGGACATCGCCGAAGAGCTGGCGATCAGCGACCGCACCGTCAGCACCTACAAGATCCGCCTGCTGCAGAAGCTCAATGCAGGGTCGCTGGTCGAGTTGCTGGAAATCTCCCGGCGCAACAACCTGCTGGGTGGCCGGGTGCCGGGCGAGGCCGCGCACCCGGGCGTTCATGGGGAAGCCGAAACGATCGAGGAAATGTTCCACGCCCAGTTCGACGGCCTGGCGCTGCCGTTCTGCCTGCGCGACAGGGATGGCGTGTTGCTGGCCTACAACCGTTACTTCCTGGAATTCCATGAGCTGGATGAAGGAATGCTCCCGCTCAGCCGGCTGACGGGCTCCTCCCGCCTGGCTCCGGAGGAGGCGCTGCATCTCTACCAGCGCTACGTGGACGCCGTTGCCCGGCAGCAGCCCTATTTCATGGACCTGCTGGTACTGCAGCCTGTGCGCAAGGTGCTGCGGCACTGGGGGATTCCATACATCAGGAATGGCGAACTGGTGGGGATGATCTGCTTCGTGGCGGATATTTCCGACCATGAGCTGGAGATCCTCGCGCTCACTGAAGCCAACCAGCGTCTGGAGTCCCTCAAGCGCGAGCGCATGGGCTTCATGCTCGACGTCGGCCAGGAGTTCCGTCACTCGCTGGAGTCCATCCAGACGCTGCTCGGCAATGCGCTACGGGCGGCTCCGGAAATTTCCGAGCTGCCGCGCATGCAGCTCGAAGTCCAGTCGTTGCGCGAGCGCCTGCAGGCGCTGATCGACCTGGCCCGGCTGGAGAACGGCGAGTCGCTGCTGGTCCCGCGCTCCACCGAGCTGCGGCAGCTCAGCATCGAGGCGGCGCAGCGCTTCCTGCGGCAGAACATCGCCATTAGGGTGAGTATCGAGAGCGAGCGCCCGGCCACCATGGCCTGGATCGATGTCCGGCGTTATCGGCACATGGTCCAGGCGCTGCTGCTGCACTGCGCCAGGCAGGGGGCGCGGGAGGTCATCCTGCGGACCGACGCGGAAGAGCACAGCCATGCCCATCTCGTCTGGAGAGTGGCGGCTTTCGTCGATGCCGCCGGAGGCGTCGTCGAGTCACCCGCCACGCCAGACCCGCGCCTGGCGCTGTGCATGCGCCTGGCAGAGCTCATGGGCGGCGAGCTGGAACTGCTCGCTCCGGCGGCCGACGAGCCGCTTGCCCGGCTCACCCTGCGTTTGACTCAGAGCAATTCCTAGGAATTTGTACGGTAATTCCTACAGAGCTTTCGTGATTCTCTGATCTTTCTCCGACTCCTGTCAGGGAAGTATGTGCGGCGTCCCGTAGCCAAGTTGTATGGGCTACATCCGCTCCAGGAGATTCACATGAAGAAAGATCGCCGCAATCACCCGCTCAGTCTGTCGCACATGCCCGGCTCCGGGCTGAAACGCGTGGCACTGGGTGTCGCCATGGCCTTCACCGGCCTGCTTGGCCTGGGTGATGCATTCGATTCCACGGCGGCCGACCTGCCGGATGTCAATGACGCCAAGGGCAGCTCCATCAGCACCAGCGGCCCGAACATGACCATCACCACTCCGGCCGGCAAGCAGCGCAGCGCCATCGACTGGAAAAGCTTCAACATCGGTGAAGGCAACAAGGTGACCTTCGTCCAGCCCAACGGCAAGGCGATCACCCTCAACCGTGTCACCGGCGCGGACATGTCGCGCATCCTCGGCCAGCTCCAGGCCAACGGCCACATCATCCTGGCCAACCCCAACGGCATCCATATCGGCCCGAACGCGAAGATCAACACTGCCGCGCTGACCGCGGTCGCCGGCAAGTTCAGCGATGATCAGCTGAACCGCTTCCTGCAGGGCATCTCCGTCGATCCGCTGAGCCCCGACCGGGTAATGGCCGAGCTGACCGGCAAGGTGCACAACGAAGGCGAGATCACCGCCGAGGACAAGGGCCTGGTGGTGCTGCTCGGTGCGCAGGTCGAGAACGACGGCAGGATCGTCGCCAACAAGGGCACCATCATGCTCGCCAGCGGCCCGCAGGCGACCCTCGACTTCACCGGCGACGGGCTGATCGGCGTGGTGGTGGACAACGACATGGTCGGCTCGAAGCCTGGCGAGACCTACAGCCTGACCAACGCCGGCACCCTCGTCGCGCAGGATGGCACCGTGATCATGAGCGCGAAGAAGGCGCTGGACGCCCTCGAATCGGTGGTCAGCGTCGGCGGCAACGTGGTCGCCGACTCGGTCGGCACCGACCAGGGCGGCAATATCGTCATCAGCGGCGCCGACCGCACCACGGTCACCGGCACGCTTTCCGCCAAGGGGCCGGACGGCGGCAACATCACCGTGCTGGGCGACAAGGTCGAACTGACCGACAGCGCGAAACTCGACGCCTCGGGTACCCAGGACAAGGGCGGCAAGATCCTCGTCGGCGGCAGCTACCAGGGCAAGGGCCCGGAGAAGGAGGCGAAGAGCACCAGCGTGGCCAAGGGCGCGCAACTGGTCGCCGATGGCAAGAAGGATGGCGGCCAGGCGGTGGTCTGGTCCGATGGCGACACCAAATTCGCCGGCTCGGCCAGCGCCAAGGGTGGCGAGAAGGGCGGGGTGGTAGAGACTTCCGGCAAGCGCCTGACCGTTACGGCGGATGCGAAGGTCGATACCAGCGGCAGCAAACAGGCAGGTACCTGGCTGCTCGATCCGGCGGTGGTCAATATCGAAGACGCCGATAGCGATGGCAGCGCGGACGGTTCTGTTGCGGCCAGTGCGATTGCCGAAGGCCTCAAGACCGGCAATGTGGACATCACCGCCACCGAGCGCATCAATGTCAACTCGGCCATCGTCGCGCCCATCGTAGGAACCGACGGCTCGAGCAACTATTACGGCTTGCGCCTGCTTACCAGCGGTACTGTCGGCACCGTCACGGCCTACAACGACACTGGCAACGCTTATGCGGATGCCAAGCGCAATGACAGCGGTTCGATCTATATCAATGCACCGATCCTGCTGAAGAATGGCCACCTGGTCATTGCCGCTACCGGCGATGTGATGCTCAACGATGCCTCTGCCGGCAAGACGGGCGACCCCAATCTGAGCCGCGCCATCATCGACGTCGGCAAGGGCACCATCTGGATCAAGACTTCCAACACCGCTTCGGTGATCCAGCAGGCCAATACCGCTCTGATCGGCGACAAGGTCGCGGTCGCCGGCGCCAGCGTGCTGCTGGAGAGCCCGCTGAACTATGCCGGCACCCTTATGGCCGGTCAGGCCAGCAACGGCGTGTTCCGTTACAACCAGACCAACGCCAGCGGCGCGGTCAATGTCGGCAAAGTCGACTCGCCCTACAGCGTCCCGGGTGGCATCCCGGAAAGCATGGACGGGGTGACCTCGCAGACCATCAACAAGCTCGGCGAGAAGGTTTACGTGGCGAAAGATGGCGCTACGAATGTCAACGTTGACCTGTCGTTCGGCGGCCAGGAGTTCGACTATCTGATCTTCAGCGCCGTCAACTACGTGGATGCCGACGGCAACCCGCTGAGCCTCACCCCGGAAGAGTTCGCGGCATTGGGAGACAGCTCCGACTATTTCATCCAGGGCCTGACATTCACCCAGAAATCCACTTCCGGCCCGGACATTACCTGGGAGCTGATTCCCGATACGAGCAAGACCAACAAGGTCAGGGTCAATAAAACGGTTGCCGGTGAGGGCAAGCAGCTGGACGTCGATGAATTGCCCCCCGGCTTCGCCTTCGATGCCTATCAGGGCCAGGTCGTGGCGATCGACTCCGATCCCGTCGCAGGTTCGATGACACCCGGCTGGGGCGTGCAACAGTACGCCGACGCTCCCGGGGCGAAGATCACCGGTGAAATCCAGCATAACGCCAATACCGGCAAGTCCGAGGAGCTGGTAGTGGCGCTCGGCGCTCCTACCACGGAGGTGAAGACTACCTTCGGTTACCTGATGGAAGACGGCCAATGGATGAATCCGAAGCAGGCGAAAACCTACTACGAAGCTGCCAAGGTCCAGTACCTGAAGACTACCGATACCACCGATACCGAAATGGGGGACGGCAAGAAGGGCGTCGACCTCAATTCGAGACAGGCTGCCGCTGTCGAAGGCAAGATCAACGACGCCATTCGTGAGTACGGCGACGACAATCCGCAGTTCAGCCATACCGAACTGGGCCTGGCCAATGATGCGGATGACAACAGCAAGGCCGTGAAGGCAGTGGATGATTTCGTCGACCAGCAATTGAATCAGAACCGCTTCATTGCCCAGACGGATTACGCCACTGATGCCACCAAGGCATCCAATATCGGTACTTATGACGTCAAGTCCGAGGACGGGACCTTCGAGGCCGACCCGTTCGTCTCCAGCCGTTATCAGACGAGCATGAAGGACGGAAAGCTGACCATCACCCCGGCCCAGCTGACCGTGAAAGCCGACGACAAGACCAAGGTCTACGGCGATGCCGATCCGGCGCTGACCCATGGCGTGGTGAGCGGTCTGAAGAATGGCGACACGGAGGGCGAAGTCCTCAACGGTGGAGCGGTGGCGCGTGACGGTGCGGGTACCCGTGCTGGCGAGAACGTCGGCAACTATGCGATTCGCCAGGGTGGTATTGACCTCAATACCCAAGGCAAGGGCGGCAACTACACCCTGGTCTTCGAGAACGGCACCCTGACCATCACACCCGCCGATGCGACGGTGACCATCCATGACAAGAGCAAGCTCCAGGGCGAGCCCGATCCGGCGCTGACCTACGATGTGGAGGGCCTGAAGTTCGCGGATGACAAGCTGAACGGCAGCGTTACCCGCCAGCCTGGCGAGGACATCGGCGCGTATGGCATCCACGAGGACTCGCCGTTCAACAACCCCAACTACCGGGTTACCGTCAAGAACGGCACCCTGACCATCACCGGCCCGGTGCGGATTCCCGACCAGCCCGTACCTCCGGCGCCGCCTGTCGTGCCCACGGAACCATCGGCTCCGCCTGCTCCCCCAGCCCCCGGCGAAACAACGGCTGCCAGCGCACCGATCACCGCCCAGGCACCGGGCACCGAGCGCTGCAACGCCGTGGAATCGCCCTCGGCGGTCATCGGCGGCTACACCGTCACCCCGGCGGTCACCCGCACCTACGACGTACAGCTGATCTGCAAGCCGCGCTCCTACGAGGACAAGTACGAAACGTTGCCGGAAATCGGCGACATCCTCACCTACGTCAACAACATGGCGAAGGAAGGCAAGTTCCAGATTCCCGACTGGAACCGCACCGTCATTCCACGCGACCTGAATCAGGCTCTGAAAAACGAAAAAGGAGGTGCGAAATGAGAGCGCCGTCCATGAAACTGAATCGCCTTTCCGCCGCCGTGATGCTCTGCTCCGGCCTGCTTCTCGGCCTGCTGCCGGGCGTATCGTCCGCCGCTGGTGTCGCCCCGCCGCCCCGTCTCGATCCGGGCCGCATGGAAATTCCCGGCGCCGACGGCCAGCGCGGCTTGCCTTCCGACATGACCGGCCTGCCGTCCAGACCCGGCGCGACCGAAGTGCAAATCCCGGAAACCGAGCCGTCCACGACTCCGCAGCCGGCGGCCAGCAGCACCCGCTTCTTCGTCAGCAAGGTCAACCTGGAAGGCGTCACCGTCTACCCGCCGACCGTCTTCGCCGAGCTGCAGAAGTACCTGGAAGGCCGGCAGGTGAGCCTGGCCGAGGTGAACGATGTGGTGGCGCGGATCAACCGCCGCTACCGCAAGGACGGCTACCTGCTGGTGCGGGCCTTCGTGCCGGCGCAGAAGGTGCAGAACGGCCAGCTGACCATCAAGGTCATCGAAGGCAAGGTCAACGACGTACGCTTCAACGAAAAGCCCAACCGCGCGCAGCAGGCCTACGCCGACAACATCCGCAAGGAAGTGCCGATCAAGGCCAAGACCCTCGAACGCAACATGCTGTTGATGAACGACCTGTCCGGCTATGACGCCAAGGGTGTCCTGTCGCCCTCGCAAGGGCTGGAAGGCACCGACCTGAGCGTGACCAACGAGCTGCGCAAGGTGGAAGGCTTCGTCGGCTTCGACAACCGCGACAGCCGCTTCTTCGGCCCGTGGCAGGTGTATGGCGGGGTGGGCGTGAACGATCCGTTCGGCCTTGGCGACAACCTGTCCCTGCGCCTCGGCCGCTCGGTAGAGAGCGACAAGATGTCGTTCGTCGAAGGCCAGTACGACGTACCGGTCGGCAACGACGGCGCCATCCTCAGCCTGCTCGGCCAGCACAACGAGGGCAACGCGGACACCATCGTCCCGCTGAACGCCAACAGCTCGGGCGACACCCTGGCGGCGCGCGTCACCTATCCGTGGATTCGCAGCCGCTCGGAGACGCTGAAGACGTCCATCGGCTTCACCTGGTTCAACGGCAAGGCGGAATACCTGGACGACCCGGACCAGCCGCCGTCCAGCGACGACCGTATCCGTGCCGTGCGCCTGGGCGCCAGCTACGACTTCGCCGACAAGTACGGCGGCCGCAACCTGTTCAAGGCCGAGCTCAGCAAGGGCCTGGACATCATGGGCGCCAGCGCGGAAGACCGCAGCAACCCCTCGCGCTACGGCGGCGAGACCGACTTCACCAAGCTGCAGTTCGACGCCCAGCGCATCCAGGACATGAGCGCGATCGTCGAGAACATGAACCTCTACCTCGCCATCACCGGCCAGACCGCGTTCGGTAATGCGCTGCTCAGCCCGGAACAGTTCGGCGTCGGCGGCAGCCAGTTCGGCCGCGGCTACGACCCGTCCGAGATCACCGGCGACAACGGCCTGGCCGGCAAGGTGGAGCTGCAGTACAACCACCTGCACAACTTCATGGACCAGGAAATGCCGACGCAGTACTACGGCTACTGGGACATCGGCAAGGTGTGGAACAACGAGCCGCGCGACATTGACTCGGAGAGCCTGGCGTCGGCTGGTCTCGGCATCCACTTCAATGTCATGAAGGACATGTACATCTCCCCGGAAATCGCCTTCCCGCTGACGCGGACGGTGAGCGCCGAGGAACTCGACGGCGACAACGGCAAGGAACCGCGCCTGTACATCAACTTCCTCAAGCTGTTCTGACCGCACCGTAGGTTGGTGCTGAACGCAGTGAAGCCCAACATTGGCGAACCCGATGTTGGGCTTCGTGCCGTTCAGGCATTTCGTAGGTTGGCGCTGAGCTTGCGAAGCCCAACGATGCCACGTTCGGCAAACGTTGGGCTTCACTGCGTTCAGCGCCAACCTACGTGGGCATTCACCCCTTGCGATGGATCGCGAACCCCGCCCATGCCTGGCTCACCGGCATGATCTCCAGGTTGTTGATATTGATGTGCGGCGGCTGGGTCATGAGCCAGTGGATCGTCTCGGCGATGTCCTCCGGCTGGATCGGCTCGGCGCCGGCGTAGGTCTTGTCGTAGCGTTCTTTATCCCCAGCGAAGCGCACCAGGCTGAACTCGCTCTCGCACAGCCCCGGCTCCAGATTGCTCACCCGCACCCCCGTCCCCTGCAGGTCGCAGCGCAGGTTGCGCGAGAACTGCTCGACGAACGCCTTGGTCGCGCCGTACACATGGCCGCCCGGATAGGGCCAGCGACCGGCCACCGACCCCAGGTTGACGATGCTCGCCCCGCGCCCGTGGGCGATCAGCCGCGGCAGCAGCAGGCGGGTGGCGTACATCAGGCCCTTGATGTTGGTGTCGACCATGGTGTCCCAGTCATCCAGGTCGCAGTCCTGCGCCGGGTCGGTGCCGAGGGCGAGGCCGGCGTTGTTGATCAGGCCGGTCAGCCTGTCGAAGCCGGACGGCAGGTTGTCGATGGCGGCGGTCATCGCCGCGCGGTCGCGCACGTCCAGCACCAGCGGCAGCACCTCGGCCTGCGCGGACAACTCTTTCGCCAGCGCCTGCAGGCGCTCCTCGCGTCGGCCGGTAAGCACCAGCGACCAGCCCTCGCGAGCGAACCGCCGCGCACAGGCTTCGCCGAAGCCGGATGTGGCGCCGGTGATGAACAGGGTGGAAGTCATACGGGGCTCCTCTCTGGTTTTCCGTGGAGGATAACAGGCGATTCTCCGTGGGGACGCAATAGTCACGTAGGGCGGGTGCAACCCGCCAATGCGGAGTGGCCTGGCGGGTTGCACCCGCCCTACGAAACGCCTCGACGTCCCGCATGTCGCCAATCCACCGATTAATGGCGCATTTCTGCTCTTAGCAATTGCCTCCAATGCTGGTAAATTGCGCGACCTTTCCGGCCGCCCCCACGGCCGGGTATGCGCAGCCCCTGCCTGAGTGGGGCGTCGCGGTTGGCGACAGCCGGCCTTACTATTGACCTGGCCCACAGAGGCCAATCCAGGGAACATAGCCCGGTGGTCAAGAAAGCTTCTTCTCTCTCCGCCCTCGGCGGTCTCGTGTATTCCACCGACGCTGGCCGGCATTGCCCGGACTGCGGCAAGCCCGTTGCCGAGTGCATCTGCAAGCAGGCGGTGATCCCCGCCGGTGACGGCATCGCCCGCGTGCGCCGGGAAACCAAGGGGCGCGGCGGCAAGACCGTGACCACGGTGAGCGGTGTGCCCATGGCAGGCGACGAGCTGAAAGATCTGGCGACCGCGCTCAAGCGCCGTTGCGGCACTGGTGGCAGCCTCAAGGACGGCGTGATCGAGATCCAGGGCGACCACGTCGAACTGCTCATCGAAGAGCTGACCAAGCGCGGCCTCAAAGCGAAGAAATCCGGCGGCTGAAGCGCCTCTCCCCTGCAGAAAGCGGGCTGCCCCCAGCCCGCTCCCTGGATGGGAGACACCAGCCGGGCGCGTGCGCCTTCGCCATGTTTTCCTAAACTAACCGCCGGGCAAGGCGGTCTACACGGCAGCGTCACACCTGTCGTTTACCTTATTCGTGCCTGCCGGGTTCGCCGGCGGCCATCACTCTTTCTTCGAGGAGAACACCGCGCATGGCCGCCAGACGGACCCGCAAAGACGACGGCAGCAACTGGACCGTGGCAGACAGCCGCAGCATCTACGGCATTCGCCATTGGGGCGCTGGCTACTACGCGATCAACGACGCCGGCAATGTCGAGGCGCGTCCGCAGGGTGTGGACGGCCAGCCGATCGATCTGCACGGGCTGGTCGGCCAGCTGCGCGAGGCGGGGCTGTCGCTGCCGCTGCTGGTGCGCTTCCCGGACATCCTGCAGGACCGCGTGCGCAAGCTGACCGGCGCGTTCGACGCCAACATCGCGCGCCTGGAATACCAGAGCCGCTACACCGCGCTGTACCCGATCAAGGTCAACCAGCAGGAAGCGGTGGTGGAAAGCATCATCGCCACGCAGAACGTCTCCATCGGCCTGGAAGCCGGCTCCAAGCCCGAGCTGATGGCCGTGCTGGCGCTGGCGCCGAAGGGCGGCACCATCGTCTGCAACGGCTACAAGGACCGCGAGTTCATCAAGCTGGCGCTGATGGGGCAGAAGCTCGGCCACAACGTGTTCATCGTGATCGAGAAGGAGTCCGAGGTTCAGCTGGTGATCGAGGAAGCCGCCACCGTCGGCGTGCTGCCGCAGGTCGGCCTGCGCGTGCGGCTGTCCTCGCTGGCGTCTTCCAAGTGGGCGGATACCGGCGGCGAGAAGGCCAAGTTCGGCCTTTCCGCGGCGCAGCTGCTGTCGGTGGTCGAGCGCTTCCGCAAGGCCGGCCTGGACCAGGGCGTGCGCCTGCTGCACTTCCACATGGGCTCGCAGATCGCCAATCTGGCCGACTACCAGCACGGATTCAAGGAAGCCATCCGCTACTACGGCGAACTGCGCGCGCTCGGCCTGCCGGTCGACCACGTCGACGTCGGCGGCGGCCTCGGCGTGGACTACGACGGCACCCACTCGCGCAACGCCAGCTCGATCAACTACGACATCGACGACTACGCCGGTGTGGTGGTCGGCATGCTCAAGGAATTCTGCGACGCCCAGGGCCTGCCGCATCCGCACATCTTCTCCGAGAGCGGTCGCGCGATGACCGCGCACCATGCGGTGCTGATCACCCAGGTCACCGACGTCGAGCGGCACAACGACGAGCTGCCGAAGATCACCGATCGTGCCGAGCAGCCGGAAATCGTCCAGTGGCTGGCGGACATGCTCGGCCCGACCGACGCCGAGATGGTCACCGAGACCTACTGGCGCGCCACCCATTACATGAGCGAAGCGGCCAGCCAGTACGCCGACGGCAAGATCACCCTGGCGCAGAAGGCCCTCGCCGAGCAGTGCTACTTCGCCATCTGCCGCCGCCTGCACAACCAGCTCAAGGCCCGCCAGCGCTCCCATCGCCAGGTGCTCGACGAGCTGAACGACAAGCTCGCCGACAAGTACATCTGCAACTTCTCGGTGTTCCAGAGCCTGCCGGACACCTGGGCCATCGGCCAGGTGCTGCCGATCCTGCCAATCCACCGCCTCGGCGAGGAACCGGACCGCCGCGCCGTGCTGCAGGACCTGACCTGCGACTCCGACGGCAAGATCACCCAGTACGTCGACGAGCAGAGCATCGAGACCAGCCTGCCGGTGCACGAGGTGAAGGAAGGCGAGGAGTACATGATCGGCGTGTTCCTGGTCGGCGCGTACCAGGAAATCCTCGGCGACATGCACAACCTGTTCGGCGACACCGACTCGGTGAACGTCTACCAGAACGCCGACGGCAGCTACTACCACGCCGGTATCGAGACCCACGACACCATCGAGGACATGCTGCGCTACGTGCACCTGTCGCCGGAGGAGCTGATGACCCACTACCGCGACAAGGTAGCCCGCGCCAAGCTCACCGCCCGCGAACGCACCCAATACCTCGATGCCTTGCGCCTGGGGCTGACGCGCTCTTCCTATCTGTCGTCCTGATGCGCTGATGATCGCGGGCGTGGCCAGCTCCTACGGGTACTCCGGCGTTGCGATTCCCTCACCCCAACCCTCTCCCGGAGGGAGAGGGGCGCGACGGTGTGAGGTGGTACACCGTGCCAGCCGGCGACTCCGAATAGTCCCCTCTCCCTCCGGGAGAGGGCTAGGGTGAGGGGGAAGCATCATGACGATGCATTGCCCCTACGGTTCGGAGTTCACCTGTAGGAGCAGGCCATGCCCGCGAACCCCAACAGCGGAGTACCCGGCGTCGGCGGATGTTGGGCTTCGCTGCGCTCAGCGCCAACCTACGGACGCTCCATCACCTTCGCGACTCGCTCGGCGAGCCTTGTCGCCATTTCTTCATCCACCACATTGGTGAAGCTCAGCATCAGCGCCGGCTCATGGCGGGCCTCCACGCACCAGGCATTCAACGCCTGCAGGCCGAGCCCGTTGGCGTGGGCGCGCTGGGCGATGGCGCGGTCGTCGCCGTCCACCCGGCCGATCAGGTGCAGGCCGCCGGGCAGGTCGGCGAACTTCAGGCGATCCCCCAACTGTTCCTCCAGCGCCGACCGCAGCAACTGGCGGCGCGCGGCGTAGAGGCTGCGGGTGCGCTTCAGGTGGCGGGCGAAATGGCCCTCGACGAAGAAGTCGCAGAGCGTCGCCTGCAGCAGTTCCGAGCAGCCGCTGGAGAATGTCTGGAAGCTGCGCACGAAACCGTCGACCTGGCTTTCCGGCACGACCAGATAGCCCAGGCGCAGGGACGGGAACAGCACCTTGCTGAAGGTGCCGGTGTAGAGCACCCGGCCCTGGCGGTCGAGGCTCTTCAGCGCCGGCAGAGGGAAGCCGCTGTAGCGGTATTCGCTGTCGTAGTCGTCCTCGATGATCCAGCTGCCGGCGTCGGCCGCCCAGTCCAGCAGCGCCAGGCGCCGCGGCAGCGACAGCGCCACGCCGGTCGGGCTCTGCTGCGACGGCGTGACCGCGGCGAAGCGCGCATCCGCCGCGCGCTCCAGTCCGTCCATCACGCGCAGGCCGTCCGCGTCCACCGGCAGCGGCACCAGTTTTGCCCCGGCGGCGCGCATCAGTTCGCGGCTGCGTGGATAGCCGGGGTCCTCGTGCCAGACCTTGTCGCCGAGGCGCAGCAGAGTACGGCTGATCATGTCGAGCGCGCCCTGGTAGCTGGCGCAGATGAACACCTGCGCCGGATCGCAGGTAATCCCGCGTGAGACGCCCAGGTAGCCGGCGATGGCCTGGCGCAGCGGCGCATGGCCGCATGGATCGGGATAGGCCAGCCCGGCCGGGCTGAGTTGCCGCAGACGACGCGCCGCGAGGCGGGCCCAGAGCGCGCGGGGGAAGGCGTCCAGCGCCGGGAGGCCGAGCTGGAACGGACGAATCTGTGGGCCGTGGGCGATCAGGCCGGGGTGCACCTGTTCGGCCACTGATGCAGGACGTTGCGCTGGTGTCGCGGCGCGTTCCGCCAGTTGCGGCGAAACCACCGTGCCGGCCGGCCCCCTGGCCTGCAGATAGCCTTCGCTGGTCAGCAACTGATAGGCCAGCTCCACCGTGCCGCGCGCCACGCCCAGCTCGCTGGCCAGCCCGCGCACCGGCGGCACGCGCTCGCCCGGGCGCAGCGTTCCCCTGGCGATCGCTTCGCGGAAGCGTTCGTAGAGCTGGCGGTAGATCGGCAGTGCCAGCGTGGGGTCGAGGTTCAGGCCCAGTGTTTTCATGTCCCAGTCACTTCCACGAATCTTGGCTCTGCCGACTATGCCATTGGCGGCATACAGTCGCACCTGTCCAACGGATTTCCTGATCGGAGGCTGTCCATGTGCATGAAAGTGTTCCTTGCCGGCGCAGACTTACCGCGCCGGGCAGACCTGGTTCGAACCGACCGGCGTGCTGCACCTGTTCGCCGAGAGCCCCAGCGCCAGCCAGCCGGCGCAATTGCTGGCAGTGTTCATCACCGACCAGGGTTGCGGCCCGCTGCTGATCCCGGAAGATCGTTGAGACAAGGAGACCGCTCATGACCCCACTGAACCCCTTCACTCCGCAGCAGTTGCACGCCTGCCTGGCCCGCCTGGAATTGCCGCCGGAAGCGATCCCGCCGACCGCCGCGAACCTCGACCGGCTGATCGACGCCGCGCTGCACCACCTGCCTTTCGAGAACCTCGACGTGCTGCTGGAGCGGCCGGTGCGCATCGAGCCGGATGCGGTGTTCGCCAAGCTGGTCGAGGGCGGCCGCGGCGGCTACTGCTTCGAGCTGAACAGCCTGTTCGCGCGCCTGCTGGCGAGCCTCGGCTACCGCGTCACGCTGCTGGTGGCGCGGGTGCGCTGGGGCGTGCCGGCGGAGGTGGAGCTGACCCAGCAATCGCACCTGCTGCTGCGCATCGATCTGGAGGAGGGCATCCGCCTGGTGGATATCGGCTTCGGCGGTCCGACACTGGACCGGGCGCTGCCGCTGGTGATCGGTGAGGAGCTGCCCGGTGGCTGGCGCATCCTTCCCGGTCCGCGCGAGGGCGAGCTGGAGTTGGCGGTGCATGGCACTTCGGGCTGGCAGCCGCTGTATCACTTCAGTCTGGCGCCGCAGCTGTGGCTCGATTACCTGCCGCGCAACTGGTTCACCTCGACCCATCCGGACAGCGTGTTCCGCCGCTTCCTCAAGGCCGCCATCAGCGAGGACGGCGTGCGCCTGACCCTCAACGACGGCCAGTTCAACCGGCGCTGGGCGGACGGACAGGTCGAGCAGCGGAGGGTGGACGATCCGGACGAACTCATCGAACTGCTGCGCGAACGCTTCCGCATACGCATCGCGGCTGTGGATATCCCGCCGTTGCGCCGGCGCCTGACGGGATTGCTGAAAATCTAGGGCACGTGGAAGCTGAGGCCCAGGCTCTGCAGGTCGTAGCCGCGCGCCATCAGCGTCGCCAGCAGCGGCAGGAACAGCAGGAGCAGCAGCTCGACGCGGATGGTCAGCACCACCAGCGTGCCCTGCCGGGGGCTGGGGGCGGGGATGTTCCCGGCCTTCAGTTCGTTGCGCCAGTTCAGGTAGGTGAAGGTCGGGTAGCTCGACAGCAGCCCGACCAGCACGAACAGCCCGACCTTGGCGACGAACAGGCTGTTGTACAGGTAGAACTCCGGCCCCTTGGCGAACCACAGCGCCCGCGCCACGCCAGTGAGCAGCACCAGCCCGGCGCAGACGCCGTAGAGCAGGTCGACGATCACCAGGTTGCGCGCCCGTTCCAGGGTCAGCGGCAGGCGGAACAGCCGGTGCTCCAGCACCAGCAGGGCGAACAGCATGAAGATCGAGATGAAGTGCAGATAGGCGGCGATGGCTTGGGCCATGGGCTAGGTCCCTCTATGCAGCGCAGCGGACAACCGACTCTGGGGAATCTAGTGGGCATGTCCCGCCAGCGCCAGTCCGGCGGACGCCCGGGCGCTCAATCTCAGGCACTGGCAGGTGCCTGCCAGCCATCCCGCCGGGTCAGATGCCAGGCATAGCCGCCGAGAATCAGCCCGCGCAGCAGCATGAAGCAGAGGAACGCCAGCCACAGGCCGTGGTTGCCCAGCGGCTGCAGGGCGATCCCCAGCGGCAGGCTGCCGGCGCAGGCCAGCAGCATGGCGTTGCGCATCTCGCGGGCGCGGGTGGCGCCGATGAACAGGCCGTCGAGCAGGTAGCTCCACATGCCGATCAGCGGCAGGCAGGCGAGGTACGGCAGGTAGTGGTCGGCGGTGGCGCGGACTTCCGGGATGTCGCTCTGCATGGCGATGAACAGGTGCCCGGCGAAACCGAAGAAGGCGACGAAGGCCAGGCTGGCGAGCAGCGACCAGCCGCAGGCGACCACCAGCGAACGGCGCAGGGCGGTGCGGTCACGCCCGCCGATGGCATGGCCGCACAGCGCCTCGACCGCGTGGGCGAGACCGTCGAGAGCGTAGGAGGTGATCATCAGGCCGTTCAGCAACAGCGCGTTGGCCGCCACCGTGGCGTCGCCCAGGCGTGTGCCCTGCACCGTGACCAGGAAGAACACGCCCTGCAGCGCCAGGCTGCGGATGAAAATGTCGCGATTGACCGTCAGCAGCGGCCGCCAGCTCGCCCAGCGGCGCAGCCGCGACCACTCCGGCAGGCCCGGATATTTGCGCAGCGCGCCGCCGGTCAGGGCCAGGCCGAGCAGCGCGCCGCTCCACTCGGCGATCACCGAGGCCCGCGCCGCGCCGGGCACGCCCCAGTCGAGGCCGAGGACGAACCACAGCTCCAGGACCAGGTTGACCAGGTTGGTGGTGAGCAGGATCGCCAGCGGCACGCGGGCGTTCTGCGTGCCGAGGAACCAGCCGACCAGCGCATAGCTGGCCAGCGCCGCCGGCAGGCCGTACAGGCGGATGTGGAAGAACTCGCGGGCCAGCGCGTCCAGCTCCGCCGACGGCTGCATCAGGCCCAGCGCCAATGGTGTCAGCGGCACCGCGATAAGGCTGAGCAGCAGAGCCAGTCCCAGCGCCAGCAGCAGTCCCTGTCCAAGAATCCGGCGCAGCGCGCCTCCGTCGCTACGTCCCGCTGCCTGTGCGGCGAAACCGGTGGTGCCCATGCGCAGGAAACCGAGCACGCCGACCAGCAGCGTGTACAGGCTGCCACCGACCGCCACCGCGCCGAGCTGGTGGGCATGCGGCAGATGGCCGATCACCGCGCTGTCGACCAGCGTCACCAGCGGCACGGAAACATTGGAAAGAATCATCGGCGCGGCCAGCGCCCAGACCTTCCGGTGGGTCGGGCGGTGCCGCCAGGCGTCGGCAAGCAGGGCAGTCATGCAGGCTCCAGGGCGAAGCGCGCAGTATAGCGGGCGGCCGTTCCAGTCGCGGGTGGGGATATCGGACGCCGGTCTGTCGTGGCAATCGATTGCGCACCTGACCGGTGATCTGCCGTGGACGGATTACGTTGACCCGTCAGGAATTGCGCAAGGAGAAGTTGGCTATTTCCGAAACTTTGAACGAGGCGGCATTTGGGGCGCAGCCCGCGTGACCGGGCATTGCGTGGTGTCAAATGGCTATATCAAAATCCGTTGAGCGTCTCCGGGTATCCCGCCGGGAGACCTTCTCAGATAAGGATTACTGATGAACGAATTCCGCCGGGCCCTCTTCGGGTTGCCGTTGCTTTGCCTCGTCCTGCTGACTGGCTGTGCCACGCCGCAGCCACCCGTCCCCATGGACCAGTCGTTCTGGGCGCAAAAGCAGGAGCGCATAGGCATCGCCTACACCCAGGTGCCGAAACCCACGGTCATCATGGCCGGGCAGCAGGGACTGTTGGATATGGCAGTGAACAATGGCCTCGCGGCTGGCCTGCGCAGCAAAGTGGAAACATGGGATTCCAGCAGCCTGCGCAGCATCCCCGCACAAGTCGGCGAACAGCTGCGAGCCGATGGCTACCAGGCGGTCAACATCGACGACCCGCTCGTACTCGATACCCTGGCCAAGAACAAAGCCGAGAAGACCGGCTATGCAAGCAAGGACTTCCAGCCGCTCAAGTCGCAGAAACAGATCGACAAGCTGGTGCTCTTCGAATTCGGTAGTGCCGGTACCATGCGCACCTACTACGGAATGGTGCCCACCAGCGTTCCGGTCGCACAGGTCGTGGTTACTACCTACGTCATCGATCTGAACGACAACCACCTGCTCTATTACCAACCGAATGTCTTCAGTCACAGCGCCGATGGCGAATGGGACGAGGCGCCGGACTTCCCGAATCTGACCAATGCCTTCTATCAGGCGCTGGACTCGACCCAGCAGAGCCTGCTCGGGGTGTTCCGCAACCAGCAATTGTCCGCGGCCAGGCCGTGAAAGGTCGCTTTGCGGGTGTTCTGGCGCTGGCGCTGCTGCTGAGCGCTTGCGGCAGCCGCGAGGCGTTGCGGCCGAGCATGGCGGTGGACCTGCAGAGTATCGTCGTTGGCCAGACGCTTGCCCTGCGGATCGAGCCGGGCGAGCGCCGCTTGTTGCGCAGCGAAGTCGCCAATGACGGTGCCGGCATCATCCAGCACGGCACGGCCACTGCACAGAACCTGCACAGCTCCGTGAGCGGCGTCGGCAACTCCGGTGCCGGGGGTGGTTCCGCACTGGGTGTGGCCATCGGTATGGCATTGGTGGCCGGCATGACCCAGACATCGGTGCAGGATGCCCGGCAGACCGAGGCCGATCAGCGGGTTGCCCCGCTGCAGTCGGCACTCGATGCTCGCCCTCGGCATGACTGGTTCGGGGAGCATTTTGCTGCTGCCCTGACCAAGGCGGGGAAACAGGTGTCCGATGCCGCTGTGCTTACGTTGGTCGTTGCGCCCCAGGGTGTGCTCAGCCGGGACTCGCGCAGTCTGAAGCTGGTCAGCGAAATCGAACTGATGCAAGGGCGCCAGTCGATCTATCGGGGGCGGATAGAGACGCAGGGCGATGCTCTTGCATGCTCGGCCTGTTTGGACCAGTGGGCCGCAGACGATGCCAGTGCCTATCTCCAGGCCCTGGATGCCAACGTGCGTGAGACGGTCAGGGTTCTGTTGCTCGATTGGCAGACGGGGCATTTCGCCGGCCAACTGGGCGACGAGCGAACCCTGCGCTACCAGATCGGTGACAGCCGTTATGTCGAACGGGGGCGGCTGTGGCAGGGTTCCCGGGACTCCGGTGCGTTGTTCCTGACCTTGCGCGATTGGATCAAATCCGTGCCGACCGGGATCGAGCCCTGAACCACGAAGATCAGGAAGTTTTCTTCCGATATGCGCAATACCCCGGACGCGGGCCGATCTGCGGGTGGTTGCGGCAGGTGTCCGGACGATTCTTGTAGATCGTGCAGAGGCGCGACTTGCGGTCCAGGTACAGGCAGTCGCCGTTGCTGGTGCGGGTCAGGGTGAAGATGCCGCTCTTCTGGTTGAAGCGCTCGACGATGCCTTCCTTGAGCAGGCGCTTGGCGACGTTCTTCGGCGGATCGCCGCGCTCGAATTCGTCGACCACGCCGATGCGGATCAGGTCGCCGATGCGCACTTCCACCGGCAGCGTGCAGCAGGTGGCATGGCAATCGCGGCACAGATCCTTGGTGTATCTGGCCCAGGTGTCGAGGCGCTCGACGTCGGCGTCGGCGACCAGCATTTTCTTCATGGCATTAGGGCCTGTTGATGTTTCGTTCCGAACCGCGTTGCTGCGACAAATGGCGCCAGGCTAGGCGTGGGACGCAGGGAATGGTCGCCCCCTTGCCAAGTCCCGCAACGACGCATGGCGCCATTTGCCGCGCAACCCGAAGGGACGGGCCTGTTTTTGCGCGGCGCTGCGTTGCTCGTCGTTCATTTGGAATAACCAAACCACTCTCCTCGCGCCTTGCTCCGCGCAAAAACAGGCTCCGTCGCGGTCGGAACGAAACGTCAACAGGCCCTATTGGTGGAGCAGTGGAAAGGCGCGCAATCATAGTGGGGTTGATCAAGGATTGCGCGCCGATTCGACGATCAGTCTTTCCAGACCGGCCGCAAGTCGTCATCCAGCGCCCAGTGCGACTGTCCGGCGCGCAGGCGCACGCCGCCGACCCAGCGCTCCGGCGCGGCCTGGTCCAGCCAGTAGCGTTCGCCGCCCTGCACCTGCCGGCCGAGTCCGGTCAGCTCCAGCGGCCGCTGTGGCCAGGGCAGGTGGGCGTCGCGTTCATGCAGCAGCGGCGTCGGTGAGTCGATCAGCGGACGCAGCAGGGCATGGAGCATCAGGTCGCCCAGATAGGGCAGCGGTTCGCGGCGGGTCATCAGTTCGGCGAAGACCTGGCCGAAGGTGAGTCCCTCGCTGTCGCGCAGTATTTGCAGGGCGAGGCGTTCGGTCAGCGACAGGCCGTCGCGCAGGGACGGCAGTTCCTGCAACTGGCGGAGCAGCGCCGTGCCGAGCAGGGGCAGGGCGGGCGTTGGCTGCCGGGCCAGTTCCGCCCAGTCGCGTGGCGACGGGTTGCAGTAGGCGGCCCAGGCGCGCCGTGCCAGATGCAGGGCGTTGTCGCCCAGTGCGCGGCGTTGCGGCCAGAGCCAGGCGAGAACATCGGGCGCCAGTTGGCCGATGCCGATGAAGCGCCCGACGCCGGGCACCCCGTCGACCTCGATCAGTTCCAGCCGCGCCGGCAGCCGTTCCAGGCTGGCGAGCACGCGGATCAGGAACAACTGGTCATAGGCATCCGCCTCGCACCAGAGCACCACCCGCGGGCGTTCGGCGAGACCGTCGAGCACGGCGTATTCCTCGCGCATCCGGCCCAGCGAATCGGCGGGCGGGATATCGAATGAGCGGCTGATGAAGTCGGCGCGCAGGGGGAGGTAGTCGGCCAGCGCGACATCCGGCACCGGCCCCATCACCAGCGGATCGGCGAACATGCGGAACTCGCCGCGGAAACCGGCCAGCTCCAGGCTGTGGGCGATGTCGTTGCCGCAGCGCAGGTGCAGGCAGGCGGCTTCGTCATCGGCGGCGAAGCCGGGATGGCGCGCGGCGAAGTCGATGGCGTCGACGTGGGCCTTGAGCTTCGGCCAACTGGCGAAGCCCAGTTCACGGGCGATCAGCCATTGCGCATCGGCCAGGCGCGGCGGGCGCTGCAGGCCGGCGGGCAGGTGCTGGAGCAGGATGGCGTGTGCAGCCGGAACGTTACGCAGCAGGTCGCGAAGCAGTTCCCTAGCGCGCTTGCGCTGCTGTTCGAGGTTGATGCGGCCGTCGGTGCAGGGTGTGGCGTAGCGGGGGGCAGACATACGATCTCCTTGAGCTGGCCTGGTCCGCTGATGGCCGGGAGTCGTATCGGGAATACGCTGTGGATTCACCTGGGCGCAGCCCTTTCCGCGGACGGGAGGCGTGGAGAACGCCGGACCCGACTATAGCCGCCGAGCCCGGGCACGACAATTCATTACCCAACCGTAGGGCGGGTGAAACCCGCCAGATTCCTTGCCCCGAAATGGCGGGTTGCACCCGCCCTACAGGTGCTTCGCGGATTTCAGCCCTTGCGGATCATCCAGATGCCGGCGGCGATCAGCGCCAGTCCGCCGATCTTCAGCGCACTCACCGGCGCCTCGCGGAAGCCCGCCCAGCCGAAGTGGTCGAGGGTCATCGCCATGCCCAGCTGGCCGGCGAGTACCAGCACCATGAACATCAGCGCACCGATGCGCGGTGCCGAGTAGGCGGCGATGAAGATGAAGAACATGCCGAGGAAGCCGCCGCACCAGTGCCACCAGTTCAGCCCGCGCAGGGCGGCGAAGGTGGGGATTTCCCGCTGCCAGAGGGTCAGGACGATCAGCCCGGCGGTGCCGACCATGAAGGAAATCATCGCCGCGGCCAGCACGCTGGATACCTGCCGGGCGAGCTGGCCGTTGATGCCGGCCTGCAGCGGCAGGCAGGTGCCGGCGATCAGCGGCAGGATGAGCAGCCACCAGGGTGGGGTAGGCATGAAAGGAACTCCTGGGCAGTAAGAACGAAAGCTTAGTCAGCGGGCCGCTGTTCGAGCCAGGCCAGGGCGCCGAGCCCGGCCGCGCGGCCGCTGGCGAAGCAGGCGGTGAGCAGGTAGCCGCCGGTGGGCGCTTCCCAGTCGAGCATTTCTCCCGCGCAGAACACCCCCGGCAACGCCTTCAGCATCAGCCGTTCATCCATGGCTGCGAAGGTCACGCCGCCGGCGCTGCTGATCGCTTCGTCCAGCGGGCGCGGGCGGATCACGGTGAGGGGCAGGGACTTGATCGCCGCAGCCAGCCGGGCCGGATCGTTGTAGGTGTCTGCTGTGGACAACTCGCGCAGCAGGCCGGCGCGCACGCCATCCAGGCCGAGGCGGCTGCGCAGATGATTGGCCATCGATTTCGAGCCGCGCGGTTGCGCCAGGGCCCTGGCGATCTGCTCCTGGCTGCGGTTGGGCAGCAGGTCGAGATGGGTCGTCGCCGAGCCCGTGGCGTTGATCCGCTCGCGCACGGCAGAGGAAAGCGCATAGATCAGGCTGCCCTCGACGCCGCCGGCGGTGATGACGAACTCGCCCTGGCGCGCGGGCTCGTCGTCCAGGCGGATGGCGACCGGTTTCACCGGCGCGCCGGCGAACTTGTCGCGGAAGAACTCGCTCCAGCCGGCGACCTCGAAGCCGCAGTTGGCCGGTTGCAGCGCGGCGACTTCGACACCGCGCTCCTGCAGCAGCGGCACCCAGGCGCCATCGGAGCCCAGCCGCTGCCAGCTGCCGCCGCCGAGGGCGAGCACCACCACATCGGCCTGGACCGTCAGCGCGCCCTCGGGCGTGGTGATCCGAAGGCTGCCGTCGGCATTCCAGCCCTGCCAGCGATGGCGGGTGTGGATAACCACGCCGCTCTCGCGCAGGCGCTTGAGCCAGGCGCGCAGCAGCGGCGCGGCCTTCATGTCCGTGGGGAAGACCCGCCCGGAGCTGCCGACGAAGGTCTCGATGCCCAGCCCATGAATCCACTCGCGCAGCGCCTGGCTGTCGAAGTCTTCGAGCAGGGCGGCGATCTCGCGGCTGCGCGAGCCGTAGCGGGCGATGAAGGGTTCGCGCGGTTCCGAGTGGGTGATGTTCATCCCGCCGACGCCGGCCAGGAGGAACTTGCGGCCCACCGAGGGCATGCCGTCGTACAGGTCCACGCGCACCCCGGCGGCGCCGAGCACCTCGGCGGCCATCAGGCCGGCGGGGCCGCCGCCGATGATCACGGCGGAGCGGGAGGCGAGGGTGCTGTTGTCGGTCATCTGGATCGGTACGGGCTGGAAGCGGGGCGCGCATTCTAGCGTAGCCCCCAGCGTCAGGGGCTGATCAATTTGTCGTCAGCCATTGCCACGCCAGCACTAGCGGGCGCTTGCCAGGGTTTTGCGCGGCTTATCCACAGACGGCTCCACAGAAAACGTGGAAAAGTTGTCCTTTCGAGCAGGATTAGGAATTTCAGAAGCGAGTTTCGGGGGTTTCCGACATTACTTCGCCGGACGCAGATTTCAGTATCGGCCTTCGAAAAAACTCTTGGTTCGAAGCTGATGAAAGTTCGAGATTACCTGCGTTCCCACGAAGCCCTGTTGCTGCTGGAGGGACATGACACCCGCGTTCGCGTCGACGGCCTGGATATCGTTATCCGGCGCATGCCGCAGATCGAGATTCGCAAGCTGCTCAACGAGGCGACTGCGCTCATGCTGGATCGTCTGGAGAGGAATCTGCACTCATCCAGGCTGGCTTTCGAGCAACGGCCGCTGGAGGAGCTGTCGCTGCGCATCGCCCTGCACAACCTCTATCTGTACATGATGTGGGACGGCGTCGCCCCGAAATACCGCGGTGCCCTGCATCCGCTCGAACCGGCCGATCTGCTCAAATGCCACGTGGCGGAGCAGGTGATGCTGTTCTGCAGAAAGACCTATGGCGCCGGCTACCGCGGGCGCGCCGCCGCCCTGCTGGGTTATTCGGAGCGCGAGTTCTCCCGCTGGGAGGCGCAGCGGCCGCAGTTGCGCATGTGCACCGACAACGCCCGCTACCGCGTGGCCTGAGCCATCCCCAGGCGATCCCATACCCGCCGGGCGCTGTGGTGGAGGATGCCATGGCGCCGCGCCAGCGCATGGCGGTCCCTGTCGTAGCCGCCGCCGATCACGCCGATCACGGGGATGTCCCGCGCCAGGCACTTGTGGATAACCCGCTCGTCGCGCGCCGCCAGGCCGGCGTCGGTGAGCTGTAGATAACCCAGCGCATCGTCCTTGTGCACATCCACGCCGGCGTCGTAGAGCACGATGTCCGGCTGGTACAGCGGCAGCAGGTAGTCGAGCGCATCGTCCACCACCCGCAGATAATCCGCGTCGCCCATGTGCAGCGGCAGGGGAATGTCCCAGTCGCTGCGGGCCTTGCGCGCCGGGAAGTTCTTCTCGCAGTGCAGCGAGACGGTGACGGCGTCCGGCACGTGCTCGAGGATGCGCGCGGTGCCGTCGCCCTGGTGCACGTCGCAGTCGAAGATCAGCACGCGCCCGGCCTTGCCGCTTTCCAGCAGGTAGAGGGCGATCACCGCCAGGTCGTTGAAGATGCAGAAGCCCGAGGCGTGATCGTGGTGTGCGTGGTGGGTGCCGCCGGCGAGATGGCAGGCCAGGCCGTGCTGCAGCGCCAGTTCCGCGCCGAGCAGCGAACCGCCCACCGCGCGCACGGTGCGCAGCGCCAGCGCTTCGCTCCACGGCAGGCCGAGGCGGCGCAGTTCCTCGCGGGTCATCTCGCCGCCGCAGTAGCGCTCGATATAGCCACGGTCATGGGCCAGGGCGAGGATATCCACAGGGCACGGTTCGGGGCGCAGCAACTGCTCGTCGCTGGTCAGGCCGCTGTCGATCAGGTGATCGCGCAGCAGGCGGAATTTCTCCATCGGGAAGCGATGGCCTTCCGGGAACGGCGGGCTGTAGTCGTCGTGATAGATCAAGGGAACGGGCATGCTGTGGCTGCGTTGGTCAGGGCCGAAGCGGCACCTGTCCAATGGTCACCGGCCAGACGGCGGCAAGGGGATGAACAGGTATCCTGGACGACGAAGCATGGCAAGTTCCACAGCAGTTACAAGCTCGAGTTGCACGAGCAGCGTGCTCCGGCGTGGCAGCCACCACGCCGGAGCACGGCGATCCGCTGGATTACCTGAAGCACTTCCCGTACAGGCACGTCTGGAAGCCGTACTTGATGTTCACCGGCGTGGTCAGCACCTGGTTGCGTGCGGCGTAGGTATCCCAGTCGCTGGCCAGTTCGGCGACCTTTTGCGGATTCTCGGCGGAAATGTCCCGCGCTTCGGTGGGGTCCCTGGCGATGTCGTAGAGCTGCCACCGGCCGGTTCCATACGGCGGTTTGAGCGAGATCATCTTCCAGTCGCCCTTGCGCACCGCACGGCGCCCCAGCAGCTCCCAGCCGATCACACGCTCGGGCTGCGCCTGGCCGGCGAGGGCCGGAAGCATGGAGCGGCCCTGCATGGGGTATACCTCACGCCCCTGGAAGCGGGTGCCGGGGTGCTGGACGTGGGCCAGTTCCAGGAAGGTCGGCATTACATCCATCACGCTGAAGACTTCCCTGTTGATGCTGCCCTGTCCCTGCATCGACGGAATATTGAGGATGGCTGGCGCGACGATCCCGCCCTGGCTGGTGAAGCCCTTGTAATACAGCCACGGGGTGGCGCTCACCTGGGCCCATTGCGCCCCATAGTCGATGAACGATCCCTTGCGCCCCATGTTCTGCAGGCTGTTGTCGAAGGTGCTTTCGATCCACTGTCGGCTGCCGGGGAGGTCGAGAGGCGAGTTGCCGTCGGCGCCGTTGTCGGACATGAACAGGATGACGGTGTTATCGAGTTTCCCGGTGGACTTCAGGTGATCGAGCAGACGCCCGATGTGGTGATCCATGTTGTCGATCATGGCTGCGTACACTTCCATGCTGCGTGCCTGCTCCATGCGCTGCTGCTCGGTGAGCTCGCTCCAGCCTGGCAGTGCGTTGCGCATCGGCGTGTTCGGCCGGGTGCCGGGAGCGATGATCCCGAGTTTCTCCATGCGCGCCAGACGCTGCTGCCGGACCTTCTCATAGCCCCCCGCATAGCGGCCTTCGTATTTCCTGATCCATTCGTCCGGCGCCTGGAGCGGCCAATGCGGCGCCGTATAGGCCAGGTAGGCGAAGAACGGCTTGCCGTCCTGCCTGTCGGCATCGAGGTATTCGATGAGCTTGTCGGTATAGAACTCCGTGGAAAAGAAACCCTTGGGCACGTCCACGAGTTTCCCGTCGTCGCGATAAAGCGCCTTGGGATCGACGTTGCGATCGGGAATCTGATCGTCATAGTGGCTGGCGGCGCCCTGCAGCAGGACGTAGGAGCGCTCGAAGCCCCGGGCTCCCGGCGTCTGGTCGTCGGCCCGGCCGAGATGCCATTTGCCCGTGGTGTAGGTGTGGTAACCGGCCGCCTTGAGGACTTCCGCGATGTTGGCGGTCCGCTGGTTGAGATATCCCTCGTAGCCGGGTTTCCCCTTCTGTTCGGGCTGCAACAGTTCGGCCATGTTGCCGAGGCCCGCCTGGTGATTGTCGGTGCCGGTCAGCAGCATCGAGCGCGCCGGGGAGCAAGTGGGCGCCGTATGAAACCCGGTCAGCCGCACACCGTTCCTGGCCAGCGCATCGAGGTTCGGGGTTTCGATTTCACCACCGAAACTGCCGATATCGCTGTAGCCCATGTCATCGGCAACGATGATCAGGAGGTTGGGCCGGTCATCAGCCAGTGCAGAGCAACTGGCCATGTAGAGCGTGCACAGCGCAGCAGCAAGTTTTCCAAGTTTCACAGGGATACCTCTTTGTTGTTGTGGCTCGGTGGTTCTGGTTTTCCTGAATCCCTCCGGAGTGGGGATCACGCTTTCCGTCGAATCCTTCATGTTTGTCTTCTTCATGGCCTCAGAATCTGAAAGACGTACGCAGGCTCACGAAGCTCGAATCCTTGCCATCCACTTCTCGGATGACCTGGCCGGCATCCAGGAATTCGTAGTCGAGGTCCAGGGTGAGATTGGCGGTGGGTATCCAGCGGACATTGAAGCGATAGGCAGTGCCGATTTCCTTGCCGGAAGCGTTCGCGGTGCCCTGAACCGGCTGCATACCCGGCGTGTACACGGCATCCTCGGTGCTTTCCCGCCATAGCCTGAAAATGCCGGGCTCGATACGAAGCCTGGGGTGCGGGACGAAGCTCACGATGGGGCCGACGGCAATCAGGTTGGCCGGGGTGGTCAGGTTGGCCTCGCCGTAGATGCCATTGCGCGGGAACATGGGGTCGAAGGTTCCGGCCGTTCCATCCCGGCTGTCCTTGTCGCCGCTGGTGGCATCCATATGCAGGGCCACGCGCAGCTTCCACGGATTCGCGAAGGTGTAGCCAGTTTCGCCCAGCACGCCCCAGGCCTCGATGTCCTGGCGACCGAATTGGCCTTGCTGGTGGATCAGGTCCCAACTCCAGTCGAAGCCGTTGCTGGCACCGAAGGCTCGCGCGCCTAGGGTGTAGCGATCATCGTCGCCGACCGTACCGAGCAGCTTGCGATCCTTCTGTTCCAGGGCCATCGCGTAGAGATCGAGCCCTGTTAGAGCGGACAGCTGCATCGTTCCGTAGAGGCCGTACAGCTTTCTTTTATTGTCGGAACTGTCATCGAAGTTGTCGCCGTCATAACGAATGAGGCGAGTGTAGAAACCGTCGATTCGATAACTTCCAGGCTGGTTGAACGATACTCTGAGTCCATCGAATGCCTGGCGAATGTTCGGGCTTTCAGCATATGAAACCAGTGTCGGTGCGCCATATGCCATTTCCTGCCTCCCCAGTCTCGCGCCAAGTGTTCCAGAACCGAGTTTGCTATTGCTTTCAATGAAGAGCTGATGAATATCGTTTCGCCCTTCATCGCGGGGAGATTGAATATCCTGTCCCCAACTTCGTGTGTTTTCCAGTTGTCCGAATACGCGCAGAAGATCATCGAACAAGTGCAGGTCGCCGTGGACCTGGAGACGCTGTTGCATGTAGGTGTCATCGGCCACGCTGGTCTTGCCGTAGAAGGGATTCTTCACCGCATAGCCACTATAGCGAGCCTCTCCGCCCAGCTGCAGCCAGGCGTCCTCGCCCAGGCGCCGATAGCGAACAGAGTCGAAGGCATCTGTGCGCTTGTCCTGATCGTCGAGAAATCGGTAATCCTCGAGCCAGCGCGGAAGAGGTGGCCGGAGAGGGCGGTTTTGCTCCAGGGGATTGTTTTCTGCTTCGGCGAACATGGGATTACAACCGAGCAGAAGAATTGGAAAAAGCAGGGGATTAGCACGCATCAAATCACGACCCTTTATTGTTCTTGTTGTAATGCCAAGGCTTTTGCCGCACTCCATTGGCGCGACAGGTTCTGCGCAACAACTGAAGGCGCATACACAGTAGAAATATTTATTTATCAGGTTCGAACGGAAGTTATTGAGTTTGCGCCATCTGGAAATACAGCCACGACACTATCCGGCGCACATCCTTGATGTCTCTAATCGCTTCGACTCCAGACGTCGACCATGAACTCCTGCGAAGGCTCCAGCGCCGGTTGCATCGATGGTGATGTGCCGTCCGGCGCCGGACCGATGGAGGCCGTATCGGCTAGTTCGCGGAATGTCAGTACCCCGGGCTTGCTGATGATTGTTGGGCGATTGGGGAAGGAAATCGATGGCAGGCATGGAAGGAAACTCCTTCGAAGCAGCGACTGTTGTTGTCGATACGGCGTCGTTGATCAAATGTTCGAACATTCGAATATTTATGTCAATGACGTTTTGCCGCTGTATCATCGGGAAACCTTTCCATCGCTTCCCCAAGGTCACGACCCGGCCATGAAGCCCCGGCAAAACAGCCTCGACGACGACATGCTGAGTGCGCCCGCGCCGCGCCATGTCGACCTCGCCAATATCCTGATGCAGGACATCCGCGATGGCTGCCCGGCAGTCGGAGAGCTGCTGCCTACCGAAGCCGAGCTCTGCGCACAATGGGGCTTGAGCCGCTACACGGTGCATCCGGCGAGCTATTTCAGCTATTCGATGATCTTTCAGCTGGCGCAGAGCGCCGTATAGCGATGAGAACGCTGACGACTCCGCGCCTGCTGCTGCGCCCCTGGCGCGACGAGGACCTGCCGGCGTTCGCCGCGCTGAATGCCGATCCCGAGGTGATGCGCCATTTCCCCGAATGCATGAGCCGCGAGGACAGCGACGCGCTGGCGCTGCGCATCCGCGTGCATTGCGCCGAGCATGGCTTCGGCCAGTGGGTAGTCGAACGGCGCGGGGATGGAGTCTTCCTCGGTGTGGTCGGGCTGCAGCGGGTCGGCTTCGAGGCGGCGTTCACCCCGGCGGTGGAGATCGGCTGGCGCCTGATGCAGGCCCATTGGCGCCAGGGCTATGCGCTGGAGGCGGCGCGGGCGGCGCTGCGTTTCGCCTTCGAGGAACTGGCGCTGGCAGAGGTCGTGGCCTTCACCGTACCGGCCAATCTGCCGTCGCAGGGCCTGATGCGGCGACTCGGAATGCGCCGCGACGAGCAGGGCGACTTCGAGCATCCGCGCCTGCCCGTCGGCCATCCGCTGCGCCCGCATGTGCTCTATCGTCTGACTCGTGCACAGTGGCAGGAGCTTGCCGATGACGCCTGAAGACGCGGTACGTGCCTACCACCGGCTGAGCATGCACAGCCCGCAACAGTTCGCCCCCGGCCCCGGACGGCTGGATTGGGCGACCCAGCCGGCGCCGTTCCGCCGCTACGACGGGGCGCGGTTGATCGAGCTGCTGCATCGCCCGCAGGAGGAATCGCCGCCGTACGACAGCGTGTTTGCCGGTCCGCTGGGCGAGCCGGCGCCGCTCGATCTGGCCGGCGTGTCGCAACTGCTCTACGACAGCCTGGCGCTGTCGGCCTGGAAGGAGGCGGGCGGCAACCGCTGGGCGCTGCGGGTCAATCCGTCCAGCGGCAACCTGCATCCGACCGAGGCCTATCTGCTGCTGCCCGCCGGGGCTGTGGACACGTCCGCCGTGCTGGCGCACTACACGGCGGAGGCGCATGCGCTGGAGGTGCGCGCCGAACTGCCGGCGGCGCTGGCCGATGAGTTGCCTGGCGGCGGCCTGCTGCTGGCGCTGTCCAGCATTCCCTGGCGCGAGGCGTGGAAGTACGGCGAGCGCGCCTATCGCTACTGCCACCACGATCTCGGCCATGCGCTGGCCTGCCTGTCCATCGCCGCCAGCGTGCTGGGCTGGGAAGTGCGTCTGCTGCGCGGGATTGGCGAGATGCGGCTGGATGCGCTGTTCGGCCTGGATCGCGACGGCTTCCATGAGCGCGAGGCGGTGGATGCGCTGCTCTGGATCGGTCCTCCGCAGGACGTGGAGCCCGTGCTGCCGGAACGCCTGTTGGCCGGACTGCAGGCACTGGAACTGAGCGGCCGGCCGAATCGCCTGTCGCGCCAGTACCGCGACTGGCCCGAGCTGGAGCGGGTGCATGGCCTGTGCCGTGCTCCGGCCTTACCGCCACGGCCATGGCAGGCAGCGCTCGCGCAATCGACTGTGGATAACCCGGGGCTGCCGTTGCGCCCCATCCTGCACCGGCGGCGCAGCGCGCAGGCGCTGGATGGTCGCGGCGGCATCCAGGCGGAACTGCTGCTGGCCTGGCTGCGCCGATTGCTGCCGGCCAACTCGCCAGTGCCTTTCGTCTGTACCGGCGAGCCGGCGCGGGTCGATCTGCTGCTGTTCGTCCACCGCGTGCAGGGGCTCGATCCCGGTCTGTACTGGCTGGCGCGTAGCGGGCGGCCGGCGGCGGGGCTGCGCGAGGATTTCCTCTGGCAGAAGGTCGACGACGAGCTGCCGCTGTACCGTCTGCTGCAGGGCGATGCGCGCGGGCTGTCGGCCTTCCTCTCCTGCGGGCAGGACATCGCCAGCGACGGCTGCGTGGCCTTCGCCATGCTCGCCGACCTCGATGCGGCGCTGGCCGAGGGCGCCTGGTGCTATCCGCGGCTGTACTGGGAGTGCGGGCAGATCGGCCAACTGCTCTATCTGGAAGCCGAAGCGGCGGGGCTTTCCGGCACCGGTATCGGCTGCTTCTTCGACCCGGCGGTGCACGAATTGCTGGGTCTCGATGGCGACTCACTGGTCAGCCTTTATCATTTCACCATCGGCCGCGCGGTGTGGGACACTCGTCTGACCAGTCTGCCCGCATACCCCGAACCCCGGCGCGACTAGGCCCCATCCGATCAGTAAGGAGTGTTCATGACCCAGATTCTCGACGACCTGGTGGCGCTGCTGAAACTGGAGCAGATCGAGGAGAACCTGTTCCGCGGCGTGAGCCAGGACCTCGGTTTCCGTCAGCTCTACGGCGGCCAGGTGATCGGCCAGGCGCTGTCGGCGGCCAGCCAGACGCTGGAGGAAACCCGCCACGTCCATTCCATGCATGGCTACTTCCTGCGTCCCGGCGATGCCAGCAAGCCGGTGGTCTACCACGTCGACCGCGTGCGCGACGGCGGCAGCTTCAGCACCCGGCGGGTCACGGCGATCCAGAAGGGCAAGCCGATCTTCTTCCTCAGCGCGTCGTTCCAGTACGACGAGGAAGGTTTCGAGCATCAGGGGCAGATGCCCGACGTGGTCGGCCCGGAGAACCTGCCGACCGAAGTGGAGCTGACCCGCAAGCACGCCGACCTGATTCCCGAGCGCATTCGCGACAAGCTGCTGTGCCCGAAACCCATCGAGATCCGCCCGGTCAGCCACGTCGATCCCTACGATCCGCAGCCCATGGAGCCGGTGAAGTACTACTGGTTCCGCGCCAACGGCAAGCTGCCGGACACCCCGGCGCTGCACAAGTACCTGCTGGCCTACGCCTCGGACTTCGACTTCATCACCACGTCGATGATGCCCCACGGCGTGTCGGTGCGGCAGGAAACCATGCAGGTGGCGAGCATCGACCACTCCATCTGGTTCCACCGCGACCTGCGTGCGGACGAGTGGCTGCTGTACGCCATGGACAGCCCGTGGTCCGGCAACGGCCGTGGTTTCGCCCGCGGCAGCATCTACAACCGCGAAGGCCAACTGGTGGCGTCCACCGCCCAGGAAGGCCTGATCCGCCAGCGCAAGGACCGGGCATGAGGCTCGGCGACATCCGCCACTGGGTGTTCGACATGGACGGCACCCTGACCCTGGCCGTGCACGACTTCCCGGCGATCAAGCGCGCGCTGGGCATTCCGCAGGAAGACGACATCCTCGGCCACCTGGCGGCGCTGCCGGAGGACGAGGCGGCGGCCAAGCATGCCTGGCTGCTGGAGCACGAGCGTGAGCTGGCGCTGATCTCCACCGCCGCGCCCGGTGCCGTGGAACTGGTGCGGGCGCTGCACGAGTCGGGCTGCCGGCTCGGCATCCTCACCCGCAACGCCCATGAGCTGGCGCTGCTGACCCTGCAGACCATCGGCCTGGGCGAATGCTTCGTCAGCGAGGACATATTCGGCCGCGGTGAGGCGAGGCCGAAGCCGAGCGGCGACGGCCTGCTGCGCCTGTCCGGGCAATGGCGGGTCGAGCCGGCGCGGATGGTGATGGTCGGCGACTACCGCTTCGACCTCGAATGCGGCCGCGCTGCGGGGGCACGTACGGCGCTGGTCAACCTGCCGGAAAACCCCTGGCCGGAGATCACCGACTGGCACGCGCGCGATTGCGCGGAGCTGGGGCGGATGGCGGGGGTGTTGGGGTAATCTTGGCGGGTTGCACCCGCCCTACGTGGTGGGATTGCGCCGCGTAGGGTGGATCACGCTCCACCGATCCACCATGGCCGCGCATGCGGCCCCGGGATGGAGTCGTAGGGCGGGTGAAACCCGCCGCAATGGCGCGCCAGCCCTGGCGGGTTGCACCCGCCCTACACAACGTTGCGATACCCATCGATCAGAGCTCAGGCGTCCAGGTCACCGCGAACATCGCCGTGCGGCCTGCGGTGTTGTAGCCGAAGCGGCCGTTCGGAGTGCTGTAGGTGGCTTCCTCGTAATCCTTGTCAAACAGGTTGTCGAGCTTCAGTTGCAGCGCCAGTTCCCTGGTGGCGCGCCATTCGCCGCGCAGGCCGAACAGGCCGTAGCCGCCCATCTCCACGGTGTTGTTGGCGTCGTCGTAGCGGCTGCTGACCGCGCGCCAGCCGGCGCCCACCGAGAAGTCGCCGAAGGCGCGGTCCAGGTCCAGGGACAGCGTGCGCTTGGCGCGGCGGGGCAGGGTGTGGCCGCTGTCGCGGTCGCGCGGGTCGGTGATGCCGAGGGCGAGGCTGCCCTGCCAGCCGAACAGTTCCTGGCGCACTGCCGCCTCGAAGCCATTCACCCGTGCGGTCTGGATGTTCTGCGGGATGAAGTTCTGGTCGAGAACGATGGCGTCGTCGAGGTCGGTGCGGTACAGCGACATTTCCAGCGAGCCCTTCTCGGCGTAGCGGCTGCGCCACTGCACTTCGTAGCTCTTCGACTTCTCCGGCTGCAGGTTCGGATTGGCGCTGGCGAAGCAGGCGCCGCCGAAGCAGAAGTCCGGGAAGTACAGGTCGTTGAAGGTCGGCGCGCGGAAGCCTTCGCTGTAGGAGAAGACCAGGTCGTTGGCGGCGTTCAGCGGCAGCGTCAGGGCGGCGTTCCAGGTGTTCTCGCTGCCGAACTGCTCGTTCTTGTCGTGGCGCAGGCCGAGTTCGGTGGAGAAGGCGTCGCCGCTATAGCGGTGCTGGATGAAGGCGGCCTGGTTCCAGCGCGAGTCCTCGACGAAATCGGTGGTGCCGTGCACGCGGTCCTCGTACCAGTCGGCGCCGACCAGCAGCTTGTGGCTGTCGTTCAGGCTCAGGGTGTTCACCCAGCTCGCCGAGTCTCGGTAGGTGTTGAACTGGGTTGGGTCGGTCAGGCCGAGGTCGTCGGTGGTGTCGCGCTTGTCCTCGGCGTGGCCGATGTCCAGGCGGCTGCTCCAGCTGTCGTTGAGCTTGCCGTCGAGGTAGCCGGAGAAGCTGCTGAGCTGGAAGTCCACGGTCGGCAGCGAGCCGAAGAACGGATCGTCGAACTCGATCTGGCCGCGCTGGTCGAGGGCGCTGAAGCCGGCTTCCAGGCTGTCGTTGAAGCGGTGCGACAGGTTCATGCTCAGCGAGCGGTTGCGGTAGGCGTCGTCGTCGCCATTGGCGCCGAAGCTGTCGCGGGTGACGTCGAAGCCATCGGTTTCGTTCAGCGCCGCGCCGAGGTTGAAGCGGGTCTGCTGGTCGCCGCCGGAGAGGCCGACATTGCGCTCGAAGGTGCTGTCGCTGCCGGCGCCGAGGCGCACGTAGGGCTTGAGCCCGTCGCCTTCGCCCTTGCGGGTGAAGATCTGGATCACCCCGCCGATGGCGTCCGAGCCATACAGCGCCGAACGCGCGCCGCGCACCACTTCGATCCGCTCGATCTGCTGCGGGTCGAGGAATTCCAGGCTGGTGGTGCCGCTGGAGGCGGAGGCGATGCGCTGGCCGTCGACCAGCACCAGGGTCTGCGCGCTGCTGGTGCCGCGCATCAGCACGCTGGTCAGGCTGCCGGCGCCGCCGGTGCGGCTGACGGTCACGCCGGGCACGCGTTCGAGCAGCTCGCCGACGCTGCGGACCTGCAGGCGGTCGATGTCCTGGCGGGTGAAGACGGTGGTGGCGGCGGTGGCCTTGGGCAGCGGTTCGGCGTAGCGGCCGGAGGTGACTACCAGCGGGGCGAGGTCGAGCACGTCGTTGCCGGCCGCGCATGCGACGCCGGGCAGAAGGCCCACGGCCAGTGCTATTCGGGAGAGTTTCATTGGATGGTTCCTCAAAAGTCGTCTTTCGAGGAGGGCGTAGGCAAGGGCGGGCAGAGACAGGGGGAGCCGCGCTTGACGGTGATGCCCTCCGCAACACCTGTCGGATCGCGTCGAGGGCGGTCTCCGGGCTGCCGACGTCACATCGCCGCCTTCCCACGTAAAGCAGTGGCCTTGGCGATGCTGCGGCACTGGATGCCGCGTCGGTTACCGTTGCGGGGGCAGCGCAGGTCTTTCACCTGCTTCCCGTTACCTCGAACGAAAACGGGCGCACCTTAAGGGGGGCGCCCGTGGATGGCAATATCAATAAGGGGTTACGTGGATCGGCGGCGGTTTCTGCTCATGGCTTCTTGTGATGGGTATCGCTTCGCTCAACGCCATCCTGCGTGGCAGGCGATCACCGGTGCGTAGGGTGGATCCCGCTCCATCGATCCACCATGGCCGCGCATGCGGCCCCGCAATGGTGGATGGAAGAGCGCCATCCACCCTACGCTCGGATCAGCCCTTCAGCAGCGCCAGTCGTTCGCTGACCGACTTCTCGATCCCGGCCGCATCAAGCCCGCACTCCGCCAGCATCTGCGCCGGCTTGGCATGCTCGACGTAGTAGTCCGGCAGGCCGAGATGGAGGACCGGTTGCAGCAGGTTCTCGCGGGCGAGGAATTCGCTGACCGCGGCGCCGGCGCCGCCCATCACTGAGTTTTCCTCGATGGTCACCAGCAGGTCGTGGCTGGCGGCCAGTTGGCGCACCAGTTCCTCGTCCAGTGGTTTGACGAAGCGCATGTCGGCCACCGTCGCGTCGAACTTCTCGGCGACCTGCAGGGCATCGGCCAGTTGCACGCCGAACACCAGGAAGGCCACCTTGCCGGCCGCGCCTTGGCGGCGAATCACGCCCTTGCCGATTTCCACCGGGGTCAGTTCCGGCTCGATCGGGGTGTTCGGGCCGGTGCCGCGCGGGTAGCGCACCGCCGCCGGGCCCTGGAAGTGGTAGCCGGTGGTCAGCAGCTTGCGCAGTTCGTTCTCGTCGCTGGGGGTCATCACCAGCATGCCGGGGATGCAGCGCAGGTAGGAGAGGTCGAAGCTGCCGGCGTGGGTCGGGCCGTCCTCGCCGACCAGGCCAGCGCGGTCGATGGCGAACAGCACGTCGAGGTTCTGTACCGCGACGTCATGAATCAACTGGTCGTAGCCGCGCTGGAGGAAGGTCGAGTAGATCGCCACCACCGGCTTGGCGCCGTCGCAGGCCATGCCGGCGGCGAGGGTCACGGCGTGCTGCTCGGCGATCGCCACGTCGAAGTAGCGGCCCGGGTAGCGTTCGCTGAAGGCAACGAGATCCGAACCTTCCTTCATCGCCGGGGTGATGCCGACCAGACGCTGGTCCTGGGCGGCCATGTCGCACAGCCAGCGGCCGAACACGCTGGAGTACTTCGGCCCGCCCTTCTTCGGCGCGGAGTGCGCCGGGGCGCCTTCCGGCTCCAGCTTGGTGATGGCGTGGTAGCCGATCGGATCGGCCTCGGCCGGGGCGAAGCCCTTGCCCTTCTTGGTCACCACGTGCAGGAACTGCGGGCCCTTGAGGTCGCGCATGTTGCGCAGGGTGGCGATCAGGGTCGGCAGGTCGTGGCCGTCGATGGGGCCGATGTAGTTCCAGCCGAGCTCCTCGAACAGGGTTCCGGGGACCAGCATGCCCTTGGCGTATTCCTCGGTGCGGCGGGCGATTTCCCAGGCGCCGGGCAGGCGCGACAGCACTTTCTTGCTGCCTTCGCGCATGCTGCTGTAGGTGCGGCTGGAGAGGATCTTCGCCAGGTAGTTGGACAGGCCGCCGACGTTGCGCGAGATCGACATGTCGTTGTCGTTGAGGATCACCAGCATGTCGGCCTGCACGTCGGAGGCGTGGTTCAGCGCCTCGAAGGCCATGCCGGCGGTCAGCGCGCCGTCGCCGATCACCGCCACCGACTTGCGGCTGGAGCCCTGCATCCGCGCGGCGATGGCCATGCCGAGGGCGGCGCTGATGGAGGTGCTGGAGTGCCCGACGCCGAAGGTGTCGTACTCGCTCTCGGAGCGACGCGGGAAGGCGGCCAGGCCGTCCTTCTGGCGCAGGGTGGACATGCGCTCGCGGCGACCGGTGAGGATCTTGTGCGGGTAGGCCTGGTGGCCGACGTCCCACACCAGACGGTCGTCCGGGGTGTCGAAGACGTAGTGCAGGGCGATGGTCAGTTCGATCACGCCGAGGCCGGCGCCGAAGTGCCCGCCGGTCTGGCCGACGCTATAGAGCAGGTATTGGCGCAGTTCGTCAGCGAGGGTGATGAGCTCCGCCTCGCCGAGACGGCGCAGCTCGACCGGCGTATCGGCGCGGTCGAGCACGGGGGTGGCGGGGCGCACCCGGGGAATCTCGTGGAACGTCGTGGGCATCAGGCTGATCGTTATTAGGTCATTCAAAGATGCGGGAGTTTACCCGAAGCGCCGGATTGGCCCAAGCAAGCCCGCCAATCGGCTGATCCGCGACAATCCGCGGATCGGGTTCAGCTGCGCCGTTCGACGATGTAGCGGGCCAGTTCGCGCAGCGGTTCGGCGCGTTCGTCGAAGCCTTCCAGCGCTGCCAGCGCCTGGTCGCGCAGGGCCAGGGCGTAGGCCTTGGCGGCGTCTAGGCCGAGCAGGGCGGGGTAGGTGGGCTTGTCGTGGGCCTGGTCCTTGCCCTGGGTCTTGCCGAGGGTGGCGGTGTCGCTTTCCACGTCGAGGATGTCGTCCTGCACCTGGAAGGCCAGGCCGATGGCCTGTGCATAACGGCCGAGGGCGTCGAGGCTGGCGGCGCTGGCGTGGCCGCTGGCGAGGGCGCCGAGGCGCACGCTGGCTTCGATCAGCGCGCCGGTCTTGTGCCGGTGCATGGTTTCCAGCGCGGCCTGGTCGATCCTGCGGCCGACGGCTTCGAGATCGATGGCCTGGCCGCCGACCATGCCGGCGGAACCGGCCGCGCGGGCCAGTTCCAGGGTCATCTGCAGGCGGGTTTCGGCGTCCTGCGGGTTGCGTTCGGCATCCGCCAGCACTTCGAAGGCCAGCGCCTGCAGGCCGTCGCCGGCGAGGATCGCGCAGGCTTCGTCGAAGGCGATATGGGTGGTCGGCTGGCCGCGGCGCAGGTCGTCGTCGTCCATCGCCGGCAGGTCGTCGTGCACCAGCGAGTAGGCGTGGATCAGTTCCACCGCGCAGGCCGCGCCATCGGCACGGGCCGGGTCGCCGCCGAGGGCTTCGCAGGCCGCGTAGGCCAGCAGCGGGCGCACGCGCTTGCCGCCGTTGACCACGCTGTAGCGCATGGCCTGGTAGAGGCGGGCGAGTTCCTGGCGGGGCGGGGTGAAGAGTTTTTCCAGCGCGGCATCGACGCGCGCCTGGCTGCGCGCCTGGTAGGTCGGAATCATGCCTCGTCGCCTTCCGGGGCGAAGGGCGCTTCGCTGAGTTCGCCGTCGCGTTCGAGGAGGATCTGCACCTTCTGCTCGGCCTGGCTCAGCGCCGTCTGGCACTCGCGGGTCAGGCGGATGCCCTGCTCGAAGGCGCCGAGGGAGTCTTCCAGCGACAGTTCGCCGCTTTCCAGGCGTTCCACCAGGGTTTGCAGTTCGGCGAGGGACTGTTCGAAATCGAGGGAAGCTTTCTTGCGGGCCATGGGGACTTCTCGGCGGGCAGTTCGGAACCCGGCGACACTAGCAGAGACGCGGCTTGCGGGCAAATTCGGGCGACTGCCAGCGGTGCCGTCGCGGTGGGGTTTCCGGCCGGGAGACGAGTGCAAAATCGTCCGAAGCGACAATTGAATTGCGCCGGCAAACGGACAGAATCCTCCTCTGGCACCCGACTTTTAACGATAAGAACCGATAGCGGAGACCCATCCATGAAGACCTTTGCCCTGGCCTCGCTCGCCATCGCCCTGGCCGCCGCCAGCAGCGCGAACGCCCAGGACCTGCCGAATCGCAACACCTGGCTGACCGACAGCGTCTACCCGATTTCCCACGACAACCCCGCTGCCACCGACTCGGTCGCCCACGCCGGTCCGACCAAGGGCCGCAAGCTGGGTGCGGCGGATGTGAAGTCGGTACCCACCGTGTTCACCTCCAACCCGACGGTGAAGAAGGAAGGCGACCAGACCATCGTCATCGCCGCCGGCATCGATGGCATCCGCAAGATCAACGCCACCGGCGAGCGCTACGACCTGGTCTCCGTGCTGCCGTATCCGGGGCTGGAGGCGTACAACGCCAAGGCCTCGCCGGAAGCGATCCAGGCCCTGCTGGAGGAAACCGATGCGGCCCGCCGCGCCGGTGACGACGGCAAGCTGCTCGCCCTGTCGAAGAAGGTCGAGGCCCTCGGTTTCGAGCGCCGCTTCGTGCCGAACGGCGTGTACAACATGATCGACAAGGACGGCAACCACTACGCGGCGTTCGGCGGCCTGCAGATCCTCAAGAGCACCGACGACAACGATCCGCAGAAGCCGCTGCGGGTGGTCAAGTCGCAGAACTTCGCCAGCGCCCTGCCTGCCGAACTGCAGAAGTCGGCCATCGTCGGCATGGGCATGACCTACGACGGGCACATCGCCGCGGCCGCCCACGGCGCGCTGATGCTTGTCGACCGCGACCTCAATCTGATGGGCACCCTGCTGTTCCCCGGCGAGGCGGTGGAGAACAGCATCTGCATCGACGAGAAGGGCGGCATCTACGTCGTCACCTCCAAGCGCATGCTGAAGGTCGTCTGGACCGGCACCAAGCTGTCCTACGACGAGGCCGACGGCGGCTGGGAGACCGAGTACAACACCATGAGCCCGGAACAGGCGGCGAGCATGGGCGCGCTGACCCGCTCCGGCGGCTCCGGCACCACGCCGACCCTGATGGGCTTCGGCAACGACCCGGACAAGCTGGTGGTGATCTCCGACGGCGATTCGAAGGGCGCCAACCTGGTGGCCTTCTGGCGCGACGAGATTCCCGCAGGCTTCAAGCAGAAGCCCGGCACCAAGTCCGCGCGTATCGCCGACCAGATCCCGCTGGAAATCTCCAAGGCCACGGTCGAACCGTCGCCGGCGGTGCTCGGCTACGGCGTGGCGCTGCTCAACAACACCTATGAGAAAGCCGCCGCGGACATCTGGGGCAACGCCATGACCGCCGGCGTCACCCGCCCGGCGCCGAAGGGCGTGGTGAAATTCGACTGGGATACCTCCAGCAAGTCGTTCAAGAAGTCCTGGGTCAACACCGAGGTGGACAACACCGACGTGATGGTCCCGGTGATTTCCGCCAAGAGCGACATGATCTACCTCGCCAGCAAGCAGAACGGCGACTACGAGTACGTCGGCCTGGACTGGAAGACCGGCAAGCAGAAGGCCAGCTGGCAGTTCCCGGACGACAGCCGCAAGTGGAACGCCTGGGGCGGCATCACCGCGCTGCTGGAAGACGGCGACCTGCTGATCGGCGGCCTGTTCGCCACCAAGCGGGTGAACGTCGGCGGCGACCAGTAACGGTCGCCCGGGCGGAGGCGGCCGGGCTCAGTTGCCCCGCGCCGCCTTCAGCCGCCGCCACAGCGTGGAGCGGCTGACCCCGAGGCGCCGCGCCGCTTCCTCCAGGTCGCCGGCGCAGGCCTCCAGCACCTGGCGGGCATGGGCGGCCTCGGCGGCCTTGCCCAACTGGCGCAGGTCATGCACCGGCGCCGGCTGCGGGGCGGCATTCGCTGCCGCGGCAAACAACTCCGGGAACAGCGCGCGCAATTCCGCGACGGAACCCGCCTGGGCCAGTTCGCGGGCGGACAGCGCGGCGCGTTCGAGGATGTTCTCCAGTTCGCGGATATTCCCCGGCCAGCGATGCTCCAGCAGATGCGGCAGCAGGCGTCCCAGCAGTTCCTCGTCGTCCCTCGGCGTGCCGTGCAGGGCGGGGATGCGGCGCAGGATGGCGCGGGCGAGGATGCCGATATCGCCGTGCCGTTCGCGCAGCGGCGGCACCGCCAGGCGCAGGATGTTCAGGCGGTAGTAGAGGTCCTCGCGGAAACGCCCGTCGGCGATGCGCGCGACCAGATCGCAGTGGGTGGCGGCGATCACCCGGATATCCACCGGCGTCGGCTCGGAAGCGCCCAGGCGCAGCACCTCGCGCTCCTGCAGCACGCGCAGCAGGCGGGTCTGCAGCGATACCGGCATGTCGCCGATCTCGTCGAGGAACAGCGTGCCGGTGTGCGCGGCTTCGATCAGGCCGGTCTTGCCGCCCTTGCGCGAGCCGGTGAAGGCGCCTTCCTCGTAGCCGAACAGCTCGCTCTCCAGCAACGACTCGGGAAACGCGGCGCAGTTGATCGCCACGAACGGCCCCGGCTGGCGCGGGCTGGCGTTGTGCAGGCTCTGCGCGATCAGCTCCTTGCCGGTGCCGCTCTCGCCGGTGATCAGCACCGTCGAGTCGGTGTGCGCATAGCGTTCGGCCAGGCGCAGTACCTCGCGCAGCGCCGGGGACTCGCCGACGATCTGTTCGAAGCGATAGCGCGCGGTGAACTGCCGGGGCCGCGCCTGGCTGCGGATGCGCCGGTCGGCGCGCTGGATTTCGTTGATTTCCTGGCAGGTGACGACCATGCCGTCCGGCTCGCCATTGTCGAACATCGGCGTGACGGTGGCGGCCAGGGTTCGGGCGCCGGCCTTGAGCAGGCGGTTTTCCTCGCCGCTGCCGGTTCCCAGCAGGTCTTCCACGCCCGGCAGGACTTCGCCGATCGGCCGGCCGCGCGCCTGTTCCGGGGAGATGTCGATGAGTTCTGCCATGCGCGGGTTGAGCGATTGCACCAGGCCGCTGCCGTCCACCGCGATGACGCCGTCGCTGAGGTGGCGCAGCACGGCATTCAGGCGCTGCTGCTGGACGTCGGCCTGGGTACGGCTGCGGTAGATCGCCAGCGCATCGTCCAGGGTGCGGCGGATCGCATCCGCGCCAAGCCCGGAAACGCCGCGCGCGCCGGCTTCCTCGGCCAGTTCGATGGCGGTCGAGGAACCGACGATCACCCCGCAGCCTTCCTCCACCAGCCGGCGGACCTGACGGCGCGCCTCTTCCAGGTTGGTATAGGCGGCCTGGCGGATATCCACGGTGAACAGCGAGGCCATGCGCGCCAGTTCCGGGTGCGGTTGCTGGAAGCTGATCACGCCGACGCGGGTGGCGTGGCTGCGCGCCAGGTCCAGGGCGCGGATCAGGTCGTATTCGCCCATGTGGATCGGCAGCACGGTGGTGTCCAGGTGCTGGCGCAGGTAGTTGGCGGTGGCAGCGGTGCAGATGAAGGCATCGACGGCCTGGCTTTCCTCCAGCCGGCGGGCCAGTTCCAGCGCGCCGCCCAGCGGCGTATCGATGACCTCGATGCGGGCGCGGTTGGCGTAGTCCGGGATGACCTGCTGGACGATCCGCGCCACCCGGCTCATGCCCAGCGGCTGGCGCTGGTGGGTGAGCAGGGCGATCAGGCGTGGCAGGGAGGGCTGGGCGTTCATGTGTCGTTTCAACCTTGATCGGATATTTCCAATATTGAGATGAAAATACCGGATGTGAAACGGGTGGTCCGGGATATTTGCCGGGAAATTTTTCAACTACCTGTTTTACAAGGGAAAACTAAATTCGCCGGATGGTCTGTTCAACTGGCATCGCTCTTGCTCTCTTGTCGACACAGTCGAAATTGCGAGACCGATCCAGCATGAACCACACCGGGCCGGAAAGCCGGAATGAAAACGCCGCCGTGCGACGGCGCCGCTGCTACCTGGTACGCCACGGCCATGTCGATTACTTCGATGCCGACGGGCGTCCCTTCGACCCGCGCCAGGTGCCGCTGTCGCCCAGAGGGGTGGAGCAGGCGGGCGCGCTGGGCCAGGTGCTGGGCGACAGTGCCTTCGACCGCGCGATCTGCTCCGTCTACCCGCGTACGCGCCAGACCCTGGAGCTGGTGCTGGGCGAGCGCGCCATGCCGATCGAGGAGTGGGCCGCGCTGAAGGAAATCCGCGCCGGGCGCCTGCGCGAGATTCCCGCCGAATGCTATCGGCACGAAGTCTCCGGCGCCTATCGCCGTGCCGCCGAGCCGGGCGCTGCGTTCCTGCGCGGCGAACCCTGGGTCGATTTCCAGCAGCGGGTGCTCGGCGCCTTCTTCGAGCTGCTCGCCGATCCGCAGTGGAACAGCGCGCTGCTGGTCACCCACGACGCGGTCAACCGCGTGCTGCTGGCCTGGGCCAGCGGCGCCGGGCTGGCCGGCATCGCCGCCTACGAACAGGACAACGCCTGCCTCAACGTGCTGGACGTCGATACCCAGGGCGGGCAGGTGCAGGGGGCGATCATCCGCACCCTCAACTTCACCCCGTACGACCCGCACAAATCCGCCATTCGCCACACCGTCATGGAAAACCTGCACCGGTCCATGGACCCGTCGGCCGTGACGCCCTGATCCAACCCAAAGGTAACCGCCATGAATTTCACCATGCCTGAAGAACTGCTTGCCCTGCAGGCCAAGGTCCGCCGCTTCATCGCCGAGGAAATCGTTCCGATGGAGCGCGACCCGCGGCAGACCTCCCACGGTCCGAATGCCGAACTGCGCCAGGAGCTGGTCGAGAAGGCCCGCGCCCACGGCCTGCTGACCCCGCACGCGTCGCGCGAGATGGGCGGGCTCGGCCTGTCGCACATGGCCAAGGCGGTGGTCTTCGAGGAGGCCGGCTACTCGACCCTCGGTCCGACCGCGATGAACATCCACGCGCCCGACGAAGGCAACATCCACCTGATGGAAGTGGTCGCCACCCCGGCGCAGAAGGAACGCTGGCTGCGCCCGCTGGTGCAGGGCCACATCCGCTCCTGCTTCGCCATGACCGAGCCGGACGGCGCCGGCTCCGACCCGTCGCTGATGACCACCACCGCCGTGCGTGACGGCGACGACTACGTCATCAACGGCACCAAGTGGCTGATCACCGGCCTCGACGGCGCCAGCTTCGCCATCATCATGGCGCGCATGGAAGACGGCAGCGCCACCATGTTCCTCACCGATACCGACCGTCCGGGCTTCATCGTCGAACGCATGATGGATTCCCTCGACACCTGCTTCACCGGCGGCCACGGCGTGCTGCGCCTGGAGAACCTGCGGGTGCCGGCCAGCGACGTGCTCGGCGAGCTCGGCAAGGGCTTCCGCTACGCCCAGATACGCCTGGCACCGGCGCGCCTGACCCACTGCATGCGCTGGCTCGGCCAGGCCCGCCGCGCCCACGACGTCGCCTGCGACTACGCACGCAAGCGCGAGGCATTCGGCAAGCGCCTGGGCGAGCACCAGGGCGTCGGCTTCATGCTGGCCGACAACGAGATGGACATGCACATCACCCGCCTGACCATCCGCGATTGCGCGTGGGTGCTGGACCAGGGCAGCAGGGGCAACACCGAGTCGAGCATGGCCAAGGTGATCAGCTCGGAAGCCATCTGGCGCGTGATCGACCGCAGCGTACAGGTCCTCGGCGGCCAGGGCGTGACCGCCGAAACCATCGTCGAGCGCATCTTCCGCGACGCCCGCGCCTTCCGCATCTACGACGGCCCGAGCGAAGTGCACCGCATGAGCCTGGCGAAGAAGATCTTCGGCCGCGTGGCAAGCGAGTAACGCCGGGGACGTGGTACGTAGGATGGGTATCGCAAGCTCAACCCATCCTACATATGCGCCGTACCGAAGCGTAGGAGCGGGCCATGCCCGCGAATCGCGCGCATGGCGCGCTCCTACGAAGAGGCTCTCGCGTTGCCGACGCCCTCACCCCAACCCTCTCCCAGGGGGAGAGGGGGTACATTGGCGTGGAGTGACGCGCCGTGCCAGCCGGCGACTCCGGACAGTCCCCTCTCCCTTTGGGAGAGGGTTAGGGTGAGGGGAATAAGACAGTCGTCCCTACGAGGGGAACCGTAGGGTGAAAACCGCGAAGCGGATGGTCGCCCCCGCGTTTTCACCGAAGCGGCATGTCGAAACAGAAGGTGGACAAGCTTCGCGTTGTCCACCCTACGCACTCGCTCAGCCCGCCGATGCCCCCGTGGCAGTTGCCGGTGCGGCGTCCTCGTCGTACAGGCAGCAGCAGTTGCGCCGGCGCTTGGCCATGTACATGGCGCTGTCCGCGGCCTTGACCAGCGCCTCGGCGGCCGTGGCATGCCGCGGGTGGAGCGCCACGCCGATGCTCGGCGAGATGAAGTCGATGCAGATCCCGTCGAACTGGTACGGCGCGCAGAGGGCCCGGCGCAGGCGTTCGCCGAGGGCCATTGCGCTTTGCTCGTCGGACTGCTGCAGGATCACGGTGAACTCGTCGCCGCCCAGGCGGAAGCACTTGTCCGGTCCCCGCAGGTTGCTGCGCAGGCGTTCGGCCACGGTGCGCAGCAACTGGTCGCCGAGGTCGTGGCCATGGCGGTCGTTGGCATCCTTGAAGTGGTCGAGATCGAGGAACAGCAGTGCGGTGGTCTCTGCGCTCGTCGCCGCACCGGCCAACTGCTGTTCGAGGTTTTCGTCGAACGCCTTGCGATTGCCGAGCCCGGTCAGCGGATCGCGGTAGGCCAGGTCGAGTAGCTGGTTCTGGTAGACCACCTGGTCGCTGATGTCGCGCAGGAAGCCGCGAATGCCGATGACGGCCCCGGAAGAATCCTGCGCGGCGGAACAGCTCGCCTCCAGCCAGCGCAGGGCGCCGTCGCGGCCCTTCACGCGGAGCCTGAAGTTCTCCAGCGGTTTCACGCGCAGGCGTTGCAGCACCTCGTCGATAGCCAGCTGATCCTTCACCTGGGTCAGCAGCTCGTTGTACGGGCGGCCGACCAATTGCTCCTGGGTAAAGCCGGTGAGACGCTGGAGCGCGCGGTTGACGTGGACGATCCGGCCTTCGGTGTCGATCTCGAAATAGCTTTCCTTGATCGAGTCGAGCACCGCCTGGCCGCGCAGTTCGCTGCGCGACAGCTGTTCGAGCATTCGGTTCAGGCCGCGGGTCATCTGGCTGATCTCGTCGTCGCCGGTGATGCTCAGGATCGGCCGGACATCGTGGGGGTCGATGCTGGCGACCTCGCGGTTGAGGCGCCGGACGCGCAGCAGCACCCAGCGCTCCAGGCCGATATAGACGAGCAGCAGGGAGAACAGCGCCGCCACCGAGGCAAGGCCGACGAAGAGCCAGATGGCCCGCTTGCCGTTCTCGTAGAACTCCCGCGGCTGGACGATGCGGATGAGCAGCTCGGGTTCGTGCCGGTGGTTGCTGAACTGCAGGTCCACATGCTGCTGCTGTGCCGTGGCATGGGGCGGACCGATCTTGATATCGACACTGTGCAGGAATTCCCGGCTGGAGATGGGCAGCCAGTGCTGCGCGGCATCGGTCTGCACCGGCAGGAACTGCAGGTCTCCGGAAATCAGGTGGCGCAGCAGATTCAGGCGCTGGGTGCCGAGGAAGCGCCCGGCGACCATCACGCCCACCGGCGTCGCCGTTCCATTGTCATTGCTGATCGGGCTGCTGAGCAGCACCGTCGGCACGCCTTCGATGAGCACCATCTGCGCCGTGGCGCCGCTGGAGTCACGACGCCCAACGACAAGGCCGATCTTCCGGATGTGCTCCAGGACGCCCCGCTGCAGGTCTTCCATGGTCGGCTGCCGGGGGCCCGGAAGCAGGTTGTCCAGGTCCGGGGGCACCCACTGCGTAGCATGCGCGCGGCCCTGGTTGTCGAAGATGAGTTCGAAATGGAAGTCCTGGTTGCGCACCGTGTCGATGTCCAGGAATTCGTACCGGCTGCGCGGGTCCGACTGGTACTGGATGTCCATGTAGAGCCGGTTCGACCAGGCCGACGCGCGCAGGACGTTCTGGCTGCGGGTGATCATGTTGTCCAGTTGCACGGCGATGCTGTTGGCTTCGCCCCGCAGTTGCTGGCGGTCGTTCGCATCGAAGCGGGTGAGCAGGATCGCCTGCGACATGGCGCCGATCACCAGCAGCGTCAGCAGCAGGAGGGGGAGGGCCAGGCAGAACAGGCGCTTGCGCAAGTTCATGGGGCGGGTCTCGGGGAGTGGAATGAGCTGTCTGGTTTTCGTCCTTCCGGGTGTTCATTTTGTCCCTGAGCAGGCCGACAGCCGTCGGGGCGCCATATCGACGGGAGCCTCAGTCCATTTCTCCGGCGGTTGCGGCCGGCCGAGGAAGTAGCCCTGGCCGAGATCGCAGCCGAGCGCGCGCAGCGTGTCGCGATGCGCGGCCTGCTCGATGCCTTCCGCCAGCACGGTGATGCCCATGCTGTGGCCGAGGGTGATGATCGAGCGGGCGATGGCCATGTCGGCGCTGTCGTGCGGCAGGCCACGGACGAAACTCTGGTCGAGCTTCAGCTTGTGCACCGGGAAATGCTTGAGACGGGTCAGCGACGACTGTCCGGTGCCGAAATCGTCGATGGACAGTTGTACGCCCAGGGCGCGCAAGCGAACCATCATGTCCTGTGCTGCGACTGGATCGTGCATCACGGTGCTCTCGGTGATTTCCAGTTCCACCCGGCGCGGGTCGACGGCGGTCCTGCCGAGGATCCGGGCGACCCGGATATCGAAGTCGTCTTCGCAGAATAGCCGCGAAGAGATATTGGTCGAGATGTAGCGCAGCCCCGGCCATGCCTGCAGCTGATTGCAGGCCTGTTCGAGCACCCACAGGTCGATGCTGGCGATCATGCCGCTCTGTTCCGCCAGCGGAATGAACTCGCCCGGCGGAACCAGCCCGCGTTTCGGATGCTGCCAGCGCACCAGGGCCTCGGCGCCGACCAGTTGCCCATCCTGCATGTCATGGATCGGTTGGTAGTGGACCCGGAACTCGTTGTTGGCGAGGGACTGGCGCAGCGAGCGGGCCAGCTCCAGCAGGCGGCTCGAGCGCTCGGTCAGCTCCTGGCTGTAGAAGGCATAGGTCGCGCGGCCCTTGCTCTTGGCGTTGAACAGCGCCGAGTCGGCGTTGCTCAGCAGGTTTTCGGCGGTGCGTGCATCGCCCGGATACAGGGTGATGCCGATGCTCGTGGACATGCTGTAGTCGTGGCCGTTGATATGGAAGGGCGCGGCCATCAGCTTGCGGATCTGTTCGGCAATCGCAATCGCCTGTTCGGCTTTCGGGCAATGTTCGCAGAGCAGGGCGAACTCATCTCCGCCCATGCGCGCCACGGTGATGTTTTCCGCGAAGGTATTGCGCAGGCGCTGGGCGACCTGCTGCAGCAACTGATCGCCGACGCTATGGCCGAGGCTGTCGTTGATGTGCTGGAAGTGGTCGAGGTCGAGCAGCATCACCGCGCCTGAGACCTGGTCCGTCCGCGAGCGGGCCAGGGCGTGGGTGATGCGGTCGATGAACAGCAGGCGGTTGGGCAGACCGCTCAGGGCGTCGTGGAGCGACTGGTGGAGCAGCTCGCTTTCGCTGCGCTTGATGGCGCTCAGGTCGGAAAATACGGCGACGTAGTGGCTGACCTCGCCCTGCCTGTCGTGTATCGCCCGGATGCACTGCCACTGCGCGTAGAGCGTCCCATCCTTGCGGCGATTCCAGATCTCGCCGCTCCAGTGCTGCTGCTCGGCAAGGCTGCACCACATGCTGCGGTAGAACTGCGCGTCGTGCCGGCCCGATTGCAGCAGGCGCGGTGTCTGGCCGAACATCTCGGCCTCGGTGTAGCCGGTGATACGGCTGACGGCCGGATTGATGTAGGTGATGCGCAGAAGCGGGTCCGTGACCAGGACGCCTTCCTGGGTGGACTCGAACACGATCGCCGCCTGGCTCAGCCGCTCCTGTCCCTTGAGCAGGGCGCGGTGCTGCCGACTCTGTTGCCGCTCGTGCAGGCGCAGCACCAGGTAGAGCAGCAGGCCGGTCAGGCCGACGAAGACCATGCCCTTGTACATCTCCGCCTGCACGACCTGCCAGGTGGTGTTTTCGCTACGCCCCAGCCAGAGGTCGCTGAGCAGTATCCACAGGCTGGCACAGAGCACATAGAGCGAGCTCAGGCGCCGGGCGTTGAGTAGGTTCGACATACGCAGTACCGCAACTTGGGTGTTTTTCGGGTGGGGTTCGAAGGTGGCATCCTGTCTCAGGAGCCGCTGTCGGGCGGGTGACTGAAGTCAGAGCCGTCTTATGTTCTTCTGTAGGACTTATCTGAAAGATTTTTTCTGGCCCGATCCTACAGGAACTACAAGGGCGGATACCGCCTCCGCCGTTTCGGAGCGAAACCATCATGGCTCCCGTGTCGCCATCAGGCGGACCGCGCCGGCGGCCTGCAGTTCTTCGACGTCGTCGAGCACGGCGGTGAATTCGTCGCCGCCGAGACGGAAAATCCGGTCCTTTGCCGTCGAGGATCGTCCGGCCGCAGGCGTTCCCGGCCGGGAATGTCCCAGCTTTCGCCGATGACCGCGCCCTGCGGGTCGAAATAGATCAGGAAGTTGAAGTCCTGGTAGCGGATCATGTCCGCGTCGATATCGGCCGAGCCCTGGAACCCGCGGTTGGCGGTCTGGGCCAGCCAGTAGGTGTCCTGGGAAAACGCGTCGCTCCTTGCTCGCGATCGTCGCGCGCCGGCCAGGGGACGGGGGATCGGAAAATCACGAATCGCTTGTAGTGATTGCACTACACGGCTGGGCCGGAACTCACGTAGGTTGGTGCTGAACGCAGTGAAGCCCAACGATGGCGATGTTGGGCTTCGCGTTGCTCAGCGCCAACCTACGGTGGCCGTAGGAGCAACTGTCTTGCATGGTCGTGATGCTTCCCCCTCACCCTAGCCCTCTCCCTCGAGGGAGAGGGGACTGTCCGGAGTTGCCGGCTGGCATGGTGTACCATCTCACACCGTCGCGCCCCCTCTCCCTCCGGGAGAGGGTTGGGGTGAGGGGATCGCAACGCCGGAGTATCTGTAGGGCCATGACCGCGATTCGCGCCCATGGGGCGTTCCTGCACCTCCCATGGCGCCGCCACGCGATGAAAACCGTCCGCCGATCCAATGGGAATCGCGCCATGTTTCCGTCATTTTGCCGCCGTGATCGATGCCGTCTGCCATAGCGGAGTTGCAAACACCCGCTAGCATTCCAGTGGGGGCCTCTTTCCATATGATCGACATCACGAGGCCGGATACGCGAAAGAAGAAGGGAGCCTTTCCATGCCGATGCCAAGTCGTCGAGCCCAGGGCCTGCTGGACGTGCTGATCCGCGCCGGTCTGATCCTGGTGCTGGTCATGTTCTGCTACCAGGTGTTCAACCCGTTCCTCAACCTGATGCTCTGGGCGCTGATCCTGGCCATCACCCTCTATCCGCTGCACCTGCGCCTGCGCCGCTACATGGGCCAGCACGACGGGCGTGCGGCGACGCTGCTGACGCTGATCGGCCTGATCATCCTGCTGGTGCCGGTGTACCTGCTCGGCAGCTCGCTGGTGGAATCGGCGCGGGAGGCCGCCACCGCGCTGCACGGCGGCGCCCTGCACATCCCGCTGCCACCGGACTCGGTGGCAAGCTGGCCGCTGGTCGGCAAGGCCGTGCATGGCTTCTGGCTGCAGGCGGCCACCGACCTCACCGGCGTGCTGCAGAAGGCCGCCCCGCAGATCAGGGACTTCTCCGTCGTCCTGCTCAGCAAGCTGGCCGGGCTGGGCGCCGGGTTCATGGTCTTCATCGGTGCGGTGATCGTCGCCGGCATCATCATGGCCTACGGGCAGACCGGCACGCACAGCGCCCGGCGGATCGCCATGCGGCTGTCCGGCCCGGAACGCGGCGGCAAGATCGTCGAGCTGTGCACCGCCACCATCCGCGCCGTGGCGCTGGGGGTGATCGGCATTGCCTTCATCCAGATGCTGCTGGTCGGCCTCGGCTTCGTCGTCAAGGGCGTCCCCGCCGCCGGCCTGCTGGCGCTCGGAGTGCTGCTGCTGGGCATCATGCAGCTGCCGGCGACGCTGATCACGCTGCCGGTGATCGCCTTCATGTTCGCCACCGAGGGGCCGACCACCGGGGTGATCGTCTTCTCCATCTACGTGTTCGTCGCCGGCATGGTCGACAACGTGCTCAAGCCGCTGCTGCTCGGCCGCGGTGTCGACGTGCCGATGCCGGTGGTGCTGATCGGCGCGCTGGGCGGCATGGTCAGCAACGGCATCATCGGCCTGTTCATCGGCCCGGTGCTGCTGGCGGTCGGCTACAAGCTGTTCTGGCAATGGGTCGACGAACAGGTGCCGCCGGAAACCCCGACGCAGTCCGCCGACTGACCATCCCGGCATGCAGCGCCAGTCACTGCTGCTCGGCGCCATGCTGTTCGGCCTGGCCGGTTGCGTACGGCTGGGGCCGGACTTCGAGTCGCCGCGCGAGGACTGGCCGGAGCAGTGGCGCAGTACCGCCCTGGACCAGAGCACCGAGCAGCGCTCGCCGGCGGAGGATGTGCAGTGGTGGCGCCAGTTCGGCGATCCGCAGCTGGACCGCCTGATCGCCGAAGCCGAGGCCGGCAACTCGTCGCTGCGCATCGCCGGCCTGCGTGTGCTGGAGGCCCGCGCGCAGCTGAGCATCGCCCGCAGCGGCCGCTACCCGCAGGTGCAGCAGGCCAGCGCCGATGCCTTCTACCTGGACAGCCACCAGTCCGGCGGCAACCTGCCGGTGGACCGCCATCTCTGGCAGTACAGCGGCGGCTTCGACATCGCCTGGGAACTGGACTTCTGGGGGCGCTTCGCCCGCGCCATCGAATCCGCCGACGCCGCCTATTTCGCCAGCCAGGCCAATTACCAGGATGCCCTGGTGCTGCTGCGCGCGCAGGTCGCCGACACCTACTTCAGCTTGCGCACCACCGAGGCGCGCCTGCGCATCGCCCACGACAACGCCGCCAAGCAGAAGCGCAGCTACGAGATCACCGAACGCCTGTTCCGCAGCGGCAACAGCGCCGAGCTCGACCTGCAACAGGCCAAGACCCAGTACCTCGGCACCCTCAGCACCATCCCCGAGTTCGAGAGCCAACTGGCGCGCACCCGCAATGCGCTGACCGTGCTGCTCGGCCGGCCGCCGGGAGCGCTGGGCGAACTTGGCGAGCAGGATGGACTGATCCCGCTGCCCGAACGTGCGCACCTCAACGACGTGCCGGCCCGGCTGCTGCTGCGCCGTCCCGACGTGCGCGCCGCGGAGTGGTCGGTCGCCGCGCAGTCGGCGCAGATCGGCGTGGCCACCACCGATCTCTACCCGTCCATCGCGCTGCTCGGCAGCCTGGTCTGGACGGGCACCTCGCTGGATGGCAGCTCGGTCACCCGCGACCTGCTTGGCAGCCCCAGCCTGGTGTGGAACCTGTTCGACCACGGGCGCATCGAGGGCAATATCCTCACCCAGGACGCCCGCCTGCAGCAGCTCATCGAGGCCTATCGCGACACCGTGCGGCGGGCTGCGCAAGAGGCCGACGACGCCGCCACCGGGCTGCTCAAGGCGCTGGAGCGCGACCGCATCCTCGGCGAGGCCGAAGCTGCCGCGCAGCGCTCGCTGGAGCTGGCCAGCGCGCAGTACCGCGAGGGCTACTCGGACTTCCAGCGCGTGCTCGATGCCCAGCGCGCGCTGCTCTTCCAGCAGGACACCTACCTGGTCAACCGCAGCAGTGCGGTGAGCAACCTGATCGCCCTGTACCGCGCGCTGGGTGGCGGCTGGCAGAGCACGCAGGACCCGCTCGGCGCCGCCACCCGCGCGCAGATGCAGAAGCGCAGCGACTGGGGTGAGCTGCTCGACACCGCCTATCCGCCCCGCCGCGAGGACTCTCCCGATGAGCGCTGAGCCCAAACCCGCCGCCGCGGCCGACGCATCGCGCCGTGGCACCCGGCTGGTCGCCGTCCTGATCGGCGTGACCCTGCTCTGGTATCTGCTCGCCGACCGCTACACGCCCTACACCCAGCAGGCGCGGCTGCAGGCGTTCGTGGTGCCGGTGGCCGCCGAAGTGGCGGGCAGGGTGACCCGCGTCGAGGTGCGCAACAACCAGCGGGTGCGCGCCGGTGACCTGCTGTTCGCGGTCAACGACGAGCAGTACCGCATCGCCGTCGAGCGCGCCCAGGCCGACCTGGAAAGCACCCGCCGGCAGATCGGCGCCAGCAGCGCCGGCATCGAATCGGCGCTGGCCAACCAGCGCGCCGCCGAGGCCAACGAACTCAAGGCGCGGCAGGATCGCGACCGCCTCGAACGCCTGTACCGCGAGGACCCCGGCACCATCTCCCTGCGCCGCCTGGAAGTGTCGCGGGCGACCCTGGTGCAGGCCACCAGCCAGGTCGCCGCCGCCATCGCCGAGGTGCAGCGCGCCAGAGAACAGGAGGGCGGCAGCGGCGAGGACAACGCCAAGCTGCGCAGCGCCGCCAGCGCCCTGGAAAAGGCCCGGCTGGACCTGCGCAATACCGAGATACGCGCCCGCGCCGACGGCCTGATCACCGACCTGCGCACCGAGGTCGGCCTGTACGCCGCCGCCGGCAGCCCGGTGATGACCCTGATCGCCATCCAGGACATGTGGATCGCCGCCGACTTCACCGAGAACAACCTCGGCCACCTCAAGGAGGGCAGCCCGGTCGGCATCGTCCTCGACGCCATGCCGGGGCGGGTCTTCGCCGGGCGCATACGCAGCATCGGCCGCGGCGTCAGCGTCGGCCAGGACGCGCCGGCCGGCAACCTGCCCAGCGTGCAGAACAACCGCGACTGGCTGCGCGCCGCGCAACGTTTCCCGGTGGTGGTCGAGTTCGTTCCGGGGGAACTCGACGACTTCAGCCAGATCCGCGTCGGCGGCCAGGCCGAGGTGATGGCCTATCCGACCTCCGGCAACCCGCTCAACCTGCTGGGGCGTCTGTTCCTGCGGGTGATGAGCTGGCTGTCGTTCGCCTACTGAAATGGCCGCCAGCGACCCCCGCCCACGGCGCGCCCTGCGCCTGGCCTGCGGCACCGCCCTGGCGCTGGCCGCCGGCTACGGGCTGGGTGTGCCGCTGCCGTTCCTGGCCGCGCTGCTCACCGCCAACCTGCTGGCGCTGCGCAGCCAGGCGCTGCCACTCAAGGCGGCGCTCGCCCTGCCGCTGCTGGTGATGCTCACCACCAGCCTCGGCCTGCTGCTCATCCCGATGCTGCAGCACACGCCGCTCAGCGGCCTGCTGCTGATCGCCCTGTGCCTGTTCCACTGCTTCCGCTTCACCCTGCGCGGCGGCAACGCGCTGCTCGGCACCTTCGTGGTGATCGGCCTGACCATGATCACCAGCGCCGGCACCGCCAGCTTCGACCTGGCCCTGACGGTGATCGAGGCGCTGGCCAAGGCCCTGCTGCTCGCCGTGCTGGCGGCCATCCTCGCCCACGCGCTGTTCCCCGAACCGGCCGACGCCTCGGCGCCGCCCGCACCGGCGCAGGAAAGCCCGCTGGACGCCAACTGGATCGCCCTGCGCGCCACCCTGGTGGTACTGCCCGCGCTGCTCCTCGCACTGATCGATCCCAGTCGCTACCTGGCACTGATCCTCAAGTCGGTCGCCCTCGGCCAGCAGGTATGCAGCCACGAAACCCGCAACGCCGGCCGCGAACTGGTCGGCTCGACCCTGCTGGGCGGCGGCCTGGCGCTGCTGCTGTGGAGCCTGCTGACCCTGCAACCCAGCCTGCTCATGTATTGCCTGTGGCTGCTGCTGTTCAGCCTGCTGCTCGCCCGCCGCCTGTTTCGCCTTGCACCAAGCCGCGCCAGCCCGGGCTTCTGGCTGAACACCCTGGCTACGCTGATCCTGCTGCTCGGCCAGTCGGTGGAGGACAGCCAGACCGGCAAGGACGTCTACACCGCCTTCGCCGTCCGCCTGGCGCTGTTCATCGGCGTGGCGCTGTATGCCTGGCTGGCGGTGCATCTGATCGACCGTTGGCGTGGGCGGCGGCAGACTCGCCCCCAGTCTGCACAAGACTGATGTATGGAGTGGTATCGGCTGCATGATCGCTGCCGGTGTCAGTGAGTGGCTTGCTGCTGCCTTCCAGCCTGCCGGGCTATCACGCTCTCGATCTTTTCGAAGACTGTACTGGCCTGCAGCTCATTAAGCGCAAAGTCATGGCTCGTCTCGACCAGGAAGACCTCGACGCTTGGACTGAGCCGGTAACGTTCCTCTACGTCATGTCCACCGTATTCGTCCCGCGTTCCCTGCAAAATCAGCATCGGCGTCTTCAGGTGCTGCAGGTGCATGTATCGCTCAGGCTCATCGCCCATTTGCGGATGCTTGAACGGGTAGCCCATGCAGATGATCTGCTCGATGTTCGAGCTGTCGGCGATCAGGGACGCGACTCTGCCACCGGCGGAGCGGGACAGAACGATAGGTGTGTATTCGGCGCCGAGTTTCCCGACGATCTCCCGCAGGTCGTGGCAGCGGGCGGGGATGGAGTTGCCGCGTCGCCGGTACAGGTAGACGAAATAGGATGGGTTCGCGAGGCCGTATAGGATCTGGGTCAGTCGCAGCGTCAGCCGGCGGGAAAATGCCGGTAGCCAGGTCAGCCTGCTTTCGAGCCTTCTCGCCCGCTGGATGACTTCGGCCGCTGGGTCTTCCCAGATGATCCGGATGTCGTTGCGTCTGCTGAAGCGTCCCAGCAGCAACTGATTCAGCGATTCATCCTTCTGCCAGTTGTCACGTCCGACCAGGATGAGCGCAGGTTTTCTGGGCAACGATAGATCTCGCTTTGTTATTGCTCTGCTTTGGTAGCGACGCCTTGGGTCGGCTTCAGACGTTTTTCAGGCATTAAAAAACCCGGCTTGTGGCCGGGTTTTCAGGGGGTGGTCCGGACTTACTTCTGGTAAGCAGCAACCGCCTTCAGAATTTCTGCGCGAGCGGCGTCGGCGTTGCCCCAGCCCTCGACTTTCACCCACTTGCCCTTTTCGAGGTCCTTGTAGTTCTCGAAGAAGTGCTTGATCTGCTCCAGCAGCAGGGCCGGCAGGTCGGTGTATTCCTTCACGTCCACGTACAGCTGGCTCAGCTTGTCGTGCGGGACGGCGATCAGCTTGGCGTCGCCGCCGGCTTCGTCGGTCATGTTCAGCACGCCGACCGGACGGGCGCGGATCACGGAGCCCGGGGCCACCGGATACGGGGTGACTACCAGCACGTCCAGCGGGTCGCCGTCGTCAGCCAGGGTGTTCGGGATGTAGCCGTAGTTGGCCGGGTAGAACATCGGGGTGGCCATGAAGCGGTCGACGAACAGGCAGTCGGTGTCCTTGTCGATCTCGTATTTGATCGGCGCGTGGTTGGCCGGGATCTCGATGGCAACGTAGATATCGTTCGGCAGGTCTTTGCCAGCCGGGACTTTGCTGTAGCTCATGGTCGACTCCAAGGGGGCACGCCAAAAAAGTGGGCGCGATTATAGGCAGATTGTTCGGCGCAGGCCACAGACTTTCGTTCAACCCTGCGTTGCTTCCTGATAATCGGGGTGTTCGTGTTGCAGTTTGTGCAGGCGCGCCAGCGGGTCCTGGCGGTAGAACAGGCGCAGCTGGGCGTAGACCTGTGGGTAGGCGTGCTCCAGCAGATCGGGGGCGCTGAAGAAGTATTCGCTGGTGACGGCGAAGAACTCCGCCGGGTCTTCCGCCGCGTAGGGATCGATAGCGGTGTTGGCGTGCGGATCGTGGTCGAGCTGGCGGTTGAGGTCGTCGTAGGCCGACTGCATGGCGCTGGCCCAGTCGCTCACGCGCATTTCGCGGTGCAGCGGCGGCAGGCCGTTGGCGCCGCCGTTGAGCATGTCCAGCTTGTGCGCCAGTTCGTGGATCACCAGGTTGTAGGCGTCCCAGCCGCCGCCGCTTTCCACGCCGGGCCAGGCGAGGACCACCGGGCCCTGCAGGGAGGTTTCGCCGCTGCGTTCGTCGTCGAACTCATGTACTACGCCGGCCGGATCGCGGTGTTTCTGCGGACTGACGAAGTCGTCGGGGTAGAGCACCAGTTCATGGAAGCCGCCGTACCAGTTCAGCTCCGGCAGGTGCAGCAGCGGCAGCTGGGCCTGGGCGGCGAGGTGCAGGCGGCGGCGTTCGTCCAGCTCGACGCCGGGCAGCGCCGACACGCGCTTGGCGTGAAGGAACAGCACGGCACGCTCGCCGAGCAGTTGCAGCTCGTCGGCGCTGAGACCGTCGAGGATCGGCAGGCCGTGCACGACTTCTGTCCACAGCGCCGGGTCCAGCGGATTGCGGGCGAGGGTGCGGCGCCGGCGCCAGGCGCTGAACGACCACATCGATCGGTCAGCGCTGCGAGGTCTGCGGCTTGGCGGCCGGGCGCATCTTGTGGCGGATCACGCCAATCAGCATCGGTACCAGCGAGAAGGCGATGATGCCGAGAATCATCAGCGAGAGGTTCTGCTTGATGAACGGCACGTTGCCGAAGAAGAAGCCAAGGGCGACCAGACCACCGACCCAGAGCACGCTGCCGGCGACGCTGAAGGCGAGGAAGCGCAGGTAGGGCATGTAGGCCATGCCGGCGACGAAGGGCGCGAAGGTCCGCACGATGGGCAGGAAGCGCGCGAGCGTCACGGTCTTGCCGCCGTGGCGTTCGTAGAAGGCGTGGGTCTGGTCGAGGTAGTCGCGGCGGAACACCTTCGAATCCGGATTGCTGAACAGGCGTTTGCCCAGCGTTCGGCCGATCACGTAGTTGGTACTGTCGCCGCTCACCGCCGCGATGAACAGCAGGCTGCCGAGCAGCCACGGGTCCATGCCGCCGGTGGCGCAGATGGCGCCGGCGATGAACAGCAGTGAGTCGCCGGGGAGGAACGGCGTCACCACCAGACCGGTTTCGCAGAAGATCACCAGGAACAGGATGGCGTAGATCCAGACGCCATAGTCGCTGACCAGAATGGACAGGTAGGTGTCGAGGTGAAGGATGAGATCGATCGGGTTGAAATCCATTAGACGCCTGTGAAATACGACGGGGGTGAACTGCAAGGCCGGCCATTATAGGCAGGCGATTCTGACCAGTGGAGCGCGCTTTATCGTGTCCTGCTATCGGCGACTGTTTGCAGGATATTACACGCTCCTTCCGGCATGAAGGCTGCAAGTCAGGTACTCGACCCGCTTGAGCAAGGAGCGGCAATGAGTACTCATTCCAGCGCCCGCGGGGCGATCAACATGGCCCTGGGCACCGGTATAGACCTGCCGACCCAGGCGGCGCGGGTGCGCGCGCGATGGCTGGGCGGCCGGCACGGACGGCCGCCGGTGTTCATGCTCGCACTGCTCTGGGGGCGCGGCTGCGCCAATGTGGTGCAGACCCTCGAACTGCAGCTCGATGCGCTGTTCGCCGACTACGCCTGCACCCCCGAGGCCTGGTCCGAGGCGCAGGCGGCGCGCCAGGTGCTCGCCTCGCTGAACATGCTCTGGTATCGCGGCCTGCAGAGTGGACGCGAGGATTTGCCGGAGCTGTCCGCCGGCATCCTGCTGATCCAGGGCGACGACGCGCAGTTCCTGCAGAGCGGCAATGTCGGCCTGCTGCGCTATCGCGATGGCGTCCTGCATGAGCTGGCGGGACACGAGGGGCGTAGCCTCGGCGCCCAGGCCGAACTGGCGCTGACCCAGCACGCCCTGGCATTGCACGCTGGTGATGCGCTGTTGCTGGCGCCACAGCCGCTGCTCACGGTGATCGACCGGCAGAGGCTGCAGGACGGCTGCCGCGATCTGCGCGAGGAAACCCTCGACACGCTGCTGGAGCCCTTCCTTCACGCGCCGGGCGCCGCCGCGCTGGTGCTGCCGGGCAATCGCGAGGCCTATCTGGCGCCGGTGCCGGTGAGCGTGTGGCCGGCTCCCGGCACCTTGCGGGCGGGCGATCGGCTGGAACGCTGGACCCTGCTCGAAGGCTGCGCCTATGGACCGCCCGGACGGCTGTTCCGCGCCCGCCACGCCGATGGTCGCGAAGCGCTGTTGCTGCCCTCCGCGACAGCCGCCGACCAGGCCTTCTGGCAGCGCGAATGGGCGCTGCGTCGCTGCAAGGTGGCCAGCCTGCCCGGCGTGCTGTCCACCCGCGTGCCGCGCCAGCATGCCTTCCAGCTGTTCGCCATGCCGCAGGGAGAGTGGCGCAGCCTGCCGGACTGGATCGCCAGCCGCCGTCCGCTGGACCCCTTCAGCCTGATGGCATTACTCGAACAACTGGTCGAAGCGGTGCGCGCGCTGCAACGGCGCGGCATGCAGGGACTCTGGCTGGAGCCGCGGCAGGTGCTGGTCAACGAAGGCGGGCGGCTACTGTTGCTGCCCGAGCACGCCGCCATCGTCCCGGGCGTGCCGCGCCAGGCGTTGCCCGAAGGCGTGGTGCCGCTGGCGCCGGAGCTGCGCGCCGGATTGCCGGCCGATGGCCGCGCCGACCAGTTCGCCCTGGCGGCGCTGGCCTACTGGCTACTGAGTGGAAGCTGGCCGCAGGCGGCGCTGGCGGACAATGGGGAGGATTGCCGCTATGCGCCCCTGGCCGAACACGACCGCAGCCTGCCGGCAGGCTGGGATGCGGTGCTGGCGCGCGCCCTGGCGCCGGACGCGGGGCAGCGCTACGAGGCGCTGTCCGAGTTCGTCCAGGCGCTCGCCCGGCTTCTGGAAAAAGCCGATTCGCCGGCCCCGCGTCTGCGGCGCCGGCAACTGGTCGCCATCGGCGTGCTGGCCGGCGTCCTGCTGTTGAGCGTCGCCTGGCAGCTTGGCGGCGGGTGAGCAGCCTTAGAGGCTTTTTACGATCTCGCGAGCTAGAGCAGAACAAGGCGAAAACGGGCGAGGGAGCGGAGTTTACACGCAGTAAATGAGCATCCCGAGCCCGTTTTCAACGCAGTTATGCCGACGCGCAGCAGATCGTAAACAGGCTCTCAGGTCAGTTCGTCGGTGATCGGCAGTATGTAGTTCTTGAATTCCTTGTCTTCGTGGAAGCCGATCGACTCGTAGGTCTTCTGCGCCGCCTCGTTGTCGACGCTGGTGGAAACCCGCATGCGCACGGCCTGGGTATCCCGCGCCATCTGCTTGGCGGTCTGCAGCAGGTGGTCGGCGACCAACTGGCGGCGGGCATCCTCGGCGACGTAGATGTCGTTGAGAATCCACACGCGCTTGAGCGACAGGGAGGAATAGCTGGGATAGAGCTGGCAGAAGCCGAGCAGCTTGCTGTCGCTGTCGTCGGGCAAGGCCAGGTAGATCACCGATTCCTTGCGGCGCAGGCGCTTCTCGAGGAATTTCCGCGAGGATTCGGGGTAGGGCAGCATTCCGTAGAACTCGCGGTATTTGACGAACAGCGGCGCGAGCAGGTCGAGATGTTCGAGGGTAGCTTGCACGATGCGCATGACGGTCCTCGTCTTTTCGGTGAGCGGGCTGCCGGAATACTGCAGATGTCATGCCAGCAGTCCGGCCGATGCTGCACAAGTCGAGTTGAAAGCGCAATCAAAGCGGGCGTTTGAATAGTAGGTTGGCGCTGAGCCTGCGAAGCCCAACGATGCCACGTCCGGAAGATGTTGGGCTTCGCTACGCTCAGCGCCAACCTACGTGGTCAGCAGGAAGTTGGCGGTGGGGCGGTTGTCGCCGTCGTCCAGCGTCGCGACTTCTGTTTCGTCCTTCAGGTTCACCCCGGACAGCTGCCGGCGGCAGGCTTCGCGCATCAGGTAGAGCAGGCGGTGGGCGGCCATGGCGTAGCTCAGGCCTTCCAGGCGCACGTTGGAGATGCAGTTGCGGTAGGCGTCGGTGAGGCCGACCCGGGGCGCCCAGGTGAAGTACAGGCCGAGGCTGTCCGGCGAGCTGAGGCCGGGGCGTTCGCCGATCAGGATCACGCTCATCTTCGCCCGCAGCAGTTCGCCGACCTCGTCGGCCACCGCCACGCGTCCCTGTTCCACCAGTACCACCGGCGACAGCGTCCAGCCTTCGGCCTGCGCCAGTTCCTCCAGGCGTTCGAGGAAGGGCAGGGCATGGCGGTGCACGGCCAGCGAGGACAGGCCGTCGGCCACCACTATCGCCAGATCGACCGGCGTGGCGTGGCCGGCGGCGTATTCACGCAGGCGTTCAGCGGATTCCGTGGACAGGCGGCGGCCAAGGTCCGGGCGCTGCAGGTAGACATGCCGGTCCGCCGCCGCGCTGTGCAGCAGCAGGCTCGCCCGGTTGCGGCGGGCCAGGCCCTCTCTCAGCGCGGCATGCTCGAAGGGCAGGTGCACGGCGTCGCGCGCCTGTGCGTGGGCGAACTGGAAGTCCAGCCGCGCGCGGCTCGGCAGGCTGGTGCCGGCGCGGCCGAGGGCGATGCGCGCCGGGGTCAGCGCGCGCAATTGCTGCCAGGGGCTGTCGATCACGCCCGCTGTCGGTTCGTCGATGTCCTTGCTCATGCGCTGTCCTCAGGCCAGTTGCGCCAGGGCGTGGCGGAATGCCGGCGGCAGGTTGTCGCCGAAGCGTACCCGGCCGCTGGCCTGGGTGAAGATGCCCATCTTCTCCAGCCAGGCCTCGAACTCCGGCGCCGGTTTCAGGCCGAGGACCTGGCGGGCGTAGAGCGCGTCGTGGAAGGAGGTGGTCTGGTAGTTGAGCATCACGTCGTCGGAGCCGGGGATGCCCATGATGAAGTTGATCCCGGCCACGCCGAGCAGGGTCAGGAGCATGTCCATGTCGTCCTGGTCGGCCTCGGCGTGGTTGGTGTAGCAGATGTCGCAGCCCATCGGCAGGCCGAGCAGCTTGCCGCAGAAGTGGTCCTCCAGCCCGGCGCGGATGATCTGCTTGCCGTTGTACAGGTACTCCGGGCCGATGAAGCCGACCACGGTGTTCACCAGGAACGGCTTGAAGTGCCGCGCCACCGCGTAGGCGCGGGTCTCGCAGGTCTGCTGGTCGACGCCGTGGTGGGCGTTGGCCGAGAGCGCGCTGCCCTGGCCGGTCTCGAAGTACATCAGGTTGTCGCCGACAGTGCCGCGCTTCAGCGACAGGCCGGCCTCGTAGCCTTCGCGGAGGATCGCCAGGTTGATGCCGAAGCTGGCGTTGGCCGCCTCGGTGCCGGCGATGGACTGGAACACCAGGTCCAGCGGCGCGCCACGGTTGATCGCCTCGATGGAGCTGGTGACGTGGGTCAGCACGCAGGACTGGGTGGGAATCTCGTAGCGCCGGATGATCGCGTCGAGCATCTCCAGCAGCGTGCAGATCGAGGCCAGGCTGTCGGTGGCCGGGTTGATCCCGAGCATGGCGTCGCCGTTGCCGTAGAGCAGGCCGTCGAGGACGCTGGCGGCGATGCCGGCGGGGTCGTCGGTGGGGTGGTTCGGCTGCAGGCGGGTCGACAGCCGTCCGAGCAGCCCGAGGGTGTTGCGGAAGCGGGTGACCACGCGGATCTTCTGCGCCACCAGGATCAGGTCCTGCACGCTCATGATCTTCGACACCGCCGCCGCCATCTCCGGCGTCAGCCCCGGCGCCAGGGCGCGCAGCGCGGCCTCGTCGGCATGTTCGCCGAGCAGCCAGTCGCGCAGCCCGCCGACGGTCAGGTGGCTGACCGGGGCGAAGGCCGCGCGGTCGTGGCTGTCGATGATCAGGCGGGTGACCTCGTCCTCTTCGTAGGGGATCAGCGCCTCGTCGAGGAAGCGCTTGAGCGGGACGTCGGCCAGCGCCATCTGCGCGGCGACGCGCTCGGCATCGCTGCCGGCGGCGACCCCGGCCAGGCAGTCGCCGGAGCGCGCCGGGCTGGCCTTGGCCATCAGTTCCCTGAGGCTGTCGAAGCGCCAGGTCTGGCCGCCGATGCTGTGTGCGTATCCGGGCATGGAAACTCCTTGGTGGTTCGGCGCCGGGCGCATGAGCGCCCGGCGCAGCTATCGATCAACCTTCGCTGGCGAAGCGCACCGGCATTCCGCGGTTGGCGCTGACGACGATATTGCAGCAGGCGCAGCCGGCGAGCATCAGCCCGAGGAACACCAGGGCGATGACCTGGTTGAACCAGACCATCGCCGCCAGGCAGAGCAGTGCCAGGCCGAGGGCGATGGCCGGAACTACAGGGTAGCCGGGGGCGCGGAAGCTGCGCTCCAGGTGCGGTTCGCTGCGGCGCAGCTTGAACAGGCTGCACATGCTCATGATGTACATGACGATGGCGCCGAACACCGACATGGTGATCATCGCCGCGGTCAGGCTCATGCCCTGCAGGCTGATCAGGTTGTCGCTGAAGATCGCTGCGATGCCTACCACGCCGCCGGCGAGGATCGCCCGGTGCGGCGTCTGGAAGCGCGACAGTTTGGCCAGTCCGCTGGGCAGGAAGCCGGCGCGGGCGAGGGCGAAGAACTGCCGCGAGTAGCCGAGGATGATGCCGTGGAAGCTGGCCACCAGGCCGAACAGGCCGATCCACACCAGCATGTGCATCCAGGTCGAGTCGTTGCCGACCACCGCCTTCATCGCCTGCGGCAGCGGGTCGTTGATGTTCGCCAGTTGGCGCCAGTCGCCGACGCCGCCGGCGAAGATCATCACCCCGATCGCCAGGGTCACCAAGGTGAGGATGCCGGCGATGTAAGCGCGCGGAATGGTGCGTTTCGGGTCCTTCGCCTCTTCGGCGGCCATGGCCGCACCCTCGATGGCGAGGAAGAACCAGATGGCGAAGGGGATGGCGGCGAAGATGCCGGAGAGCGCCGGCATGCCGAAGGTATCGGAACCGGCCCAGCCGTTGAGCACGAAGTTGCTGAAGCTGAAGCCCGGCGCCACTACGCCCATGAACACCAGCAGCTCGGCGACGGCGAGGACGGTGACGACCAGCTCGAAGGTGGCGGCGATGCTCACGCCGAGGATGTTCAGCGTCATGAAGATCAGGTAGGCGCCGGCCGCCGCCCACTTCGGTTCGAGCTCCGGGTACTGCACGTTGAGATAGGCGCCGATGGCCATGGCGATGGCCGGCGGGGCGAAGACGAACTCGATGAGCGTGGCCATCCCGGCGACCATCGCGCCGTTCTTGCCGAAGGCGCGCAGGCTGTAGGCGAACGGCCCGCCGGCATGGGGGATGGCGGTGGTCAGTTCGGTGTAGCTGAAGATGAAGCAGGTATACATCACCGCCACCAGCAGCGTGGTGACGAGGAAGCCGAGGGTGCCGGCGGCGGCCCAGCCGTAACTCCAGCCGAAGTATTCGCCGGAGATCACCAGGCCCACGGCGAGCCCCCATAGATGCAAGGTTCCAAGCGTCGGTTTTAATTGTGATGCGCTCATTGCGGACTCCTCTGCCCCGCGGGGCGTGGACGGTTACCTGGGTCCGATGGTAGCGAGCGAAAACCGCCAGGACTTGACCCGCGGGCACGCCGTGCGGCGCCTGCGGTCAACTTGTGTCGGGGTGTTACACAATGCCCCAGGATGGGGCGGGGCCATTCTTCTACGGGGCTGATTCTCATGGCCGTGAGTGGCGGCGCGCGTGCCGTGCGGAGTCATCGCGCGGGCGCGGCACGGAGTTTGCTGCGTTCTTTTCCGACGTGCGATTCACAACCCATAACGACGAGCGTGCCCACCATGACTCCGTCCCTGTTTTCCTGTGCCACCCCCGGCGCGCCGCTGGCGAGCAACCTCGGTGTACTGTCCGCCGCCGCCAGCGGGTTGGATGGCTTCATCACCGCCCAGGGTGGTGACCTCGACCGCGTGCTCGGCAGCGCCGGCGTCGATCCCGAGCGCCTGCGCCATCCGACCCTCAGCCTGGCGCTGACCAGTTACTGCGAGGTGCTGGAAGAGGCGGCGCGGCAGTCCGGCTGCGACAACTTCGGTTTGCGCTACGGCCAGCAGTTCCGCCCGCAGGAGCTCGGCCTGCTGGGCTACGTCGGGCTCTGTTCGGAAAATCTGGAAGCAGCGCTGAAGAACTTCGTCGCCGCCTTCCCCTATCACCAGCACAACACGCTGATCCGCCTGGTGGACTGCGGCGAGTGCTATCGCTTCGACTACCAGGTGCGCCACGGCGCGATCCTCGACCGCCGGCAGGACGCCGAGCTGACCATGGGCATGGCGGTCAACCTGCTGCGCCACGTGCTCGGCCGCGACTGGGCGCCGCGCGCGGTGGGCTTCGAACATGCGCGACCGGAAGGCTGGCAGGAGCACGCCAGGGTGTTCGACGCGCCGTTGCTGTTCGAGCGCCCGTGTAACTCGCTGCTGGTGCCCAAGGCCGACATCCGCGACCGGCCGATGCCTGAGCGCGACGCCAACCTGCTGTTCCTGGTGCAGGACGTGATCCGCCGCCTCGGCGAGCAGAACAATCGCCCGGATTTGCTGGAGGATGCCGGCACGCAGATTCGCCTGGCGCTGGCCGAAGGAGAGCCGGCGCTGGAAGTGATCGCCGAACGTATGGAACTGACCCCGGCCGGCCTGCAGCGCCGCCTGCGCGAAGCCGGGCTGAGCTTCAGCCAACTGGTCGAGAACACCCGCCGCGAACTGGCGCTGCACTACCTGCGCCAGCCGGGCAGGGCTGTTTCCGAACTGGCGCTGCTGCTCGGCTATTCCGAGACCAGCGCCTTCTCCCGCGCCTTCCGCCGCTGGTTCGGCGTCAGCCCGAGGCAGTGGCGTAGCGAGGGGCGATAGGACGTCGCTGGTATTCCCTCACCCCAGCCCTCTCCCGGAGGGAGAGGGGATTGTTCGAAGTTGCCGGGAAGCTCGGAGCTCCGCGTTCCGCCATGGTGCCCCCTCTCCCTCCGGGAGAGGGCTGGGGTGAGGGGGCGCATCGAAGCGAAATCGTTGGGCTTCGTACCTCAGCCCAACCTACGGCAGCTTCGTTTCGCCTTCACCTCACCGCCGCGCTTCGAGGATCAGGTTGAACGGCGTTTCCGCCGCCCTCCGGAAGCGGGTGAAGCCGGCTTCCTCGAACACCTTCCGCAAACGCGCCTCGCCCGCCTGGGCGCCGAGGCCGAGGCCGACTTCCTGGGACAGCGAGTTGGGCGTGCAGATGAAGGTCGAGGCGGCATAGAACAGCCGGCCCACCGGCGTCAGGTTGTCCTCCAGGCTGTCCCCGGCGTAGGGCTCGACCAGCAGCACGCTGCCGTCCGCTGCCAGGCGCTGGCCGGCGTGGCGTGCCGCGCCCACCGGGTCGCCCATGTCGTGCAGGCAGTCGAAGAAGCAGATCAGGTCGTACTCGCCGGGATAGTCCTTGGCGCTGGCCTGGGCGAACTGCGCGCGTTCGTCGACACCGGCCTCGTGGGCGCGCCGGCTGGCGGTTTCCACCGAGGGCGCGTGGTAGTCGAAGCCGAAGAACTGCGAAGCCGGGAAGGCCTCGGCCATGATCACCGTGGACGCGCCATGGCCGCAGCCGATGTCGGCCACCCGCGCGCCGCTGCGCAGCTTGTCGACCACGCCATCCAGCGCGGGCAGCCATTCCTCCACCAGATGCGCGCGATAGCCGGGGCGGAAGAAACGCTCGGTACCACGGAACAGGCAGGGATGGTGATCGCCCCAGGGCAGCGCGCCGTCACCGCGCATGGCGGCGACCAGCTTGTCCTTGTCCTGGTACAGCGCGGCCAGCACGCTCGCGCCGCCGGCCACGTACACCGGGGAGTCCTCCACGGCCAGCGCCAGGGCCTGTTCTTCCGGCAGGCGGAAGCGTCCGTCGGCATGTTCGAGATAGCCGGAAGCGGCCTGCGCACTCAGCCATTCGCGCAGCAGCCGGGGATTGCAGCCGGTGCGTTCGGCCAGTTCATCGGGAGTGACTGGCTGGTTGTCGGCCATGGCCTTGTACAGGCCCAGCTCGTCGCCGAGCAGCACGCTGGCGAGCATGGCCGCGCCGCCCATGTCGCTGACCAGACGGCCCATGAATTCGTTGAGTTTGGCTTCGTCCATGGCATGTCCTCCGTTGTGGGAGAGGGCGCATGGCAAGGCGATGAGGCTCGCGCGTGCGTACCGGGGCTCCAGTCTAGCGCTGTGCCGGGGTAGGGAATCGCAGGGTGACGACCGGTGCAGAGCGTGTAGGGCGGGTGCAACCCGCCAATGTGGCGGCGGCGTGGCGGGTTGCACCCGCCCTACGGGCTCAGGGCAAAAAAACGCGGCCCGGAGGCCGCGCAGGAGAGAGCTGGGGGAGACTTGCCGGGGCTTAGAAGAAGCCCAGCGGATTGATGTCGTAGCTGACCAGCAGGTTCTTGGTCTGCTGGTAGTGGTCGAGCATCATCTTGTGGGTTTCGCGGCCGACGCCGGACTTCTTGTAGCCACCGAAGGCGGCGTGCGCCGGGTACAGGTGGTAGCAGTTGGTCCACACGCGGCCGGCCTTGATGCCGCGGCCCATGCGGTAGGCGCGGTTGATGTCGCGGGTCCAGACGCCGGCGCCGAGGCCGTATTCGGTGTCGTTGGCGATGGCCAGGGCTTCGGCTTCGTCCTTGAAGGTGGTGACGCCCACCACCGGGCCGAAGATTTCCTCCTGGAACACGCGCATCCGGTTGTTGCCCTTCAGCAGGGTCGGCTGGATGTAGTAACCGGTGGCCAGGTCGCCATCGAGTTTTTCCACCTTGCCGCCGGCGAGCACTTCGGCGCCTTCCTGCTGGGCGATTTCCAGGTAGGAGAGGATCTTGTCGAACTGCTGCTCGGAGGCCTGGGCGCCGACCATGGTGTCGGTGTCCAGCGGATCGCCACGCTTGATCGCCTTCACCTTCTTCATCACCTCGGCCATGAACGCCGGATAGATGGATTCCTGCACCAGCGCGCGGGACGGGCAGGTGCACACTTCGCCCTGGTTGAAGAAGGCCAGCACCAGGCCCTCGGCGGCTTTCTCGATGAACGCCGGCTCGGCCTGCATGATGTCTTCGAAGTAGATGTTCGGCGACTTGCCGCCCAGCTCGACGGTGGACGGGATGATGTTCTTCGCCGCGCATTCGAGGATGTGCGAGCCCACCGGAGTCGAGCCGGTGAAGGCGATCTTGGCGATGCGCTTGCTGGTGGCCAGCGCCTCGCCGGCTTCCTTGCCGAAGCCCTGGACGACATTGAGCACGCCCGGCGGCAGCAGGTCGCCGATCACTTCCATCAGCACGCAGATGCCCAGCGGGGTCTGCTCGGCCGGCTTGAGTACCACGCAGTTGCCGGCGGCCAGCGCCGGGGCGAGTTTCCACGCGGCCATCAGCAGCGGGAAGTTCCACGGGATGATCTGCCCGACCACGCCCAGCGGCTCGTGGATGTGGTAGGCCACGGTGTTCTCGTTGATCTCGGCGGCGCCGCCTTCCTGGGCGCGGATGCAGCCGGCGAAGTAGCGGAAGTGGTCGGCGGCCAGCGGGATGTCGGCGTTCAGGGTTTCGCGGATCGGCTTGCCGTTGTCCCAGGTTTCGGTGATGGCGAGCAGTTCCAGGTTCTGCTCGATGCGGTCGGCGATCTTCAGCAGGACGTTCGAGCGATCCTGTACCGAGGTGCGGCCCCATGCGTCGGCAGCGGCATGGGCGGCATCCAGGGCCTTGTCGATGTCCTCGGCGCTGGAGCGGGGAAATTCAGCGATCGGCTGGCCGTTCACCGGCGAGGTGTTGGTGAAGTACTGGCCTTTCACCGGCGCGACGAATTCGCCGCCGATGTAGTTGCCGTAGCGGGACTTGAAGGAAACGAGGGCGCCTTGGGTACCGGGGTGGGCGTAACGCATGGTGGTCTCCTGGATCTTGTCTTTGTTGGGAGGACGCGGTTGATGTATTCAAGCCTAGTGCAAGGGGTGGGCCATGCCAGCGAAAGCCTTGCCGTTGCTGGCTTCCGCCGACTTCTGGGAAATCCCGGAGGCGGCGCTGTAGCGGGGCTGGGACAGTGCCGGGTGACAGTTTGTACCGTTTCCGTGACAGTCCTGACCTGACGGTCGGGCGAACATTGCAATGCATCCGGACTCGGAGGATGCTGCGGAAACCGAGTCGGAACTTGCCTGAAAAATCCGACCACGTTGCGGAGAACAAGAACAATGAGCGCGAACGACTTGAGTCGCCACGCCCGCCAGGTCATGACCGTGGCCCAGGGCCAGTTGCAGGCCAGCGGCCCGGCGGCCGATCCCTCCATCGCCCGCTCCTGGCTGCGCTGCCTGGAGCAGTACCGTCTCGATCCGTCGCAAAGCAGGGCGCCGGTCGTGCTCGAACACGCACGCATGCTCGAATGCCGCGAGCGCCTGCAGCAGGTGCTGGAAATCGCCAACGGCGAGATGACCAGCCTGCACCAGCAGCTCGCCGGCGCCGGCAACGCGGTGCTGCTCACCGACTCGCGCGGGGTGATCCTCAACTGCGTCAACGATGCCGCCGACCGCCGCACCTTCGAACAGGCCGGCCTGTGGCTCGGCGCCGACTGGAGCGAGCCGCACGAGGGCACCAACGGCATCGGCACCTGCCTGGTCGAGCGCCAGGCGCTGACCATCCACCAGGACGAACACTTCCGCAGCCGCCACACCGGCCTCACCTGTTCCGCCAGCCCGGTATTCGACCCGCACGGCGATCTGCTGGCGGTGCTCGACGTCTCCGCCGCGCGCCGCGAGGTGTCGCGGCAGAGCCAGTTCCACACCATGGCGCTGGTCAACCTGTCGGCCAAGACCATCGAGAGCTGCTACTTCCTCCGGCGCTTCGAGGACCAGTGGCTGCTGCGCTTCCATCTGCAGCCGGAGTCGGTCGGGCTGTTCAGCGAGGGCCTGGTCGCCTTCGACGGTGACGGACGCATCCAGGCGGCCAACCAGAGCGCGATCAACCTGCTCGGGCGCAACCGCGAAAGCCTGGTCGGACGCTCCGTGGAACACTTCTTCGACTGCCGCCTCGACGACCTGCTGGCGCGCGCCCAGGTGCAGCCGGCGGCGAGCTGGCCGTTGCGCACCCAGTCCGGGCGGATGGTCTACGCGCTGCTGCGCGGGCAGCCGCGCAGCGTGCCGGTCCCGGTGGCGGTGGCGAAACCGCTGGCGCCGGGGCTGTGCCTGGGCGATCCGCAACTGGCCAACGAATTCCGCCGGGCGCTGAAGGTGTATGCCCATGACGTGCCGCTGCTGCTGCACGGCGAAACCGGCTCGGGCAAGGAAGCGATGGCCAAGGCTGTGCACCAGGCCGGCGAGCGTGCCGGCAAGGCGTTCGTCGCACTGAACTGCGCGGCGATTCCGGAAAGCCTGATCGAGAGCGAACTGTTCGGCTATCGCGGCGGCAGCTTCACCGGCGCGCGCAAGGAAGGCATGCGCGGCAAGCTGCTGCAGGCCGACGGCGGGACCCTGTTCCTCGACGAGATCGGCGACATGCCGCTGGCCCTGCAGACCCGCCTGCTGCGCGTGCTCGAAGAGCGCCAGGTGGTGCCGCTGGGCGACGGCGTGGCGCAAGCGGTCGACCTGCGCCTGATCAGCGCCACCCACCGCAACCTGGCGGAACTGGTCGCCGCCGGCACCTTCCGCGAAGACCTCTTCTACCGCCTCAACGGCCTGGTGCTGGAACTGCCGCCGCTGCGCGAGCGCGAGGACAAGGCCGATCTGCTCGACCATCTATTGTGCGAGGAGTCCAGGGGCCGCCCGCCGCTGCTCGACGAGGATGCGCGGCGACAACTGCTCGCCTATGCCTGGCCGGGCAACGTGCGGCAGCTGCGCAACGTGCTGCGCACGCTGGTGGCGCTGTGCGAGGACGGGCGGATTCGCCTGGGCGACCTGCCGGCGGAGATTCGCCAGGCCGTTCCGCAGACGGCGCAGAAACCTGCCGCCGACCCGCTGCTGAACGCCGAACGCACGGCATTGCTGGCGGTGCTGGAAGGCCAGCGCTGGCACATGAGCCGGGTGGCGGAGCAGCTGGGGATCAGCCGGAATACGTTGTATCGGAAGTTGCGCAGGCATGGGATAAGCCGCGCGGTGTGACGGTTCACGAACCCTGTAGGAGCCAGCTTGCTGGCGATCAACCGTGCCAATCGGCTGCTCCATGATTGCCGGTGGCTCTGGGATCGCCAGCAAGCTGGCTCCTACAGAAAAGCGTCCGGCTTCTGTGCCTTCAATCGATGGGTATCGCTTCGCTCAACGCCATCCTACGGAGTCGGCTTTTGTAGGATGGCGTTGAGCGAAGCGATACCCATGCGGTTTTCAAATCCTCCCCGCCATCGCCGCCGCAAATATCCCCGCCGCATCCGCCTCGTCCAACGGCCGTGGATTGCCCCCGGCGGACGGATCGACCACCGCCATCTTCGCGATCAACTCCGCCTGCGCATCGTCCACCCCAAGCTCGGCCAGCGTATGCGGCACGCCGATCTCTGCGCGCAGCTCCAGGACGAAATCGAGGAACGCCTCGAACCCCGGCGGCAGCAGTCCGAGATAGGCGGCCACGCGGGCGATCTTGTCCTCGATAACCGGACGGTTGAACTGCAGCACATAGGGCATGAACACCGCGTTGGTCATGCCGTGGTGGGTGTCGTACAGCGCGCCGACCGGGTGCGACAGCGCGTGCATGCCGCCGAGGCCCTTCTGGAAGGCGGTGGCGCCCATGGCGGCGGCGGCGAGCATGTCGGCGCGGGCGTCGAGGTCGTCCGGGGTATGTACTGCGCGATTCAGCGCGCCGGCCACCAGGCGCATGCCTTCCAGCGCGATGCCGTCGGCCAGCGGGTGGAAGCCGGGTGCGCAGTAGGCTTCCAGGCAGTGGGCGAAGGCGTCCATGCCGGTGCCGGCGGTGATCTTCGCCGGCATGCCGACGGTGAGCGCCGGGTCGCTGATCACCACCTTCGGCATCATGCCCGGGTGGAAGATGATCCGCTTGGTGTGGGTGCGGTTGTCGGTCAGCACGCCGGCGCGGCCGACTTCCGAGCCGGTGCCGGCGGTGGTGGGGATGGCGATCACCGGGGCGATGGCGCTGGCGTCGGCGCGGGTCCACCAGTCGCCGATATCCTCGAAGTCCCACACCGGGCGCGTCTGGCCGCTCATGAAGGCGATCAGCTTGCCCATGTCCAGTCCGCTGCCGCCGCCGAGGGCGACCACGCCGTCATGCTGGCCGGCGCGGTAGGCCGCGAGTCCGTCCGCAAGATTGGCTTCCACCGGGTTGGGCTTGAGATCGCTGAACAGCGCGACGCCGAACCCGGCCTCCCGCAGCGAGGCGAGGATGTCGGCGGTCATCGGCGCGCTGGCCAGCCCGCGGTCGGTGACCAGCAGCGGGCGCTGGATGCCCTGGGCGCGGCACAGTTCCGGCAGTTCCCTGATGCGCCCGACACCGAAGCGGACGGCGGTGGGGTAGGTCCAGTTGGCGGTTTTGGTCATGGGGTCATCCCGTTGGTTCTGTGGTATTGGCGCAGCTGCTTCTCCCTCACCCTAGCCCTCTCCCCAAGGAGAGGGGACTGTTCAGTGTTGCCGGTTGGCACGGCATTCATCCCGACGCCGATCTGCCCCCTCTCCCTCCGGGAGAGGGCTGGGGTGAGGGAATCCCAACGCCGCCGTTCCCGTAGGAGCGGGCCATGCCCGCGATATGGCGTGGCACGAATTTTTCGCGGGCATGGCCCGCTCCTACAACGGCAGCCTCCGGTCATAACTCATGACGCAAATGGAACGACTTTGGCCTCGTCAGGCATTCGTAGCCGACCGGCGACAGGGTGGCGCCGTGGCCGCTGTGTTTCACGCCGGTCCAGGCCAGCGCCGGGTCGAGGTAGTCGCAGCGGTTCATGAACACCGTGCCGGTGGCCAGCGCATCGCCGATGCGTTCGGCGGCGGCGAGGTCGCGGGTCCAGATCGATGCGGTGAGGCCGAAGGGGCTGTCGTTCATCAGGGTGATGGCGTGTTCCTCGCTGCACACCGGCATGATGCCGACCACCGGGCCGAAGCTTTCCTCGCGCATCACCGCCATGTGGTGATCGACGTCGACCAGCACCTGCGGCGCCAGGTAGGCGCTGTCCGGCGGCATGGCGGCGAAGCCCTTCGGGTCGACGAGCGCCCGTGCGCCCTGCGCCTCGGCGGCGGCGATCTGGCCGCGGACGAAGGCGGCGGCCTTCGGGTTGACCAGCGGGCCGAGGGTGGTGGACTGGTCCAGCGGGTTGCCGAGCACGTACTGGCGGGTCAGCGCGGCGAAGGCTTCGATGAATTGCGGGTAGACCGCCTTGTCCACGTAGATGCGCTCGATGCCGCAGCAGCTCTGCCCGGAGTTGAAGAAGGCGCCGTCCACCAGGTTCTCCACCGCGTGGCCGAGGTCGGCGTCGGCGCGCACGTAGGCCGGGTCCTTGCCGCCGAGTTCCAGGCCGAGGCCTATGAACTGGCCGACGGCGGCCTCCTGCATGGCCTGGCCGCCGGCCACCGAGCCGGTGAAGTTGACCTGCTGGATGCGCCCGGAGCCGATCAGCGTCGCCGTCTGCTCATGGTCGAGCACCAGGTTGTGGAACAGCCCGGCGGGCAGTTTTGCCTGCTGGAACGCCTCGGCGAAGCGCTCGCCGACCAGCAGGGTCTGGCTGGCATGCTTGAGCAGCACGGCATTGCCGGCCATCAGTGCGGGGATCACCGAGTTCACTGCAGTCAGATAGGGGTAGTTCCACGGCGCGATGACCAGCACGGTGCCCAGCGGTTCGCGGCGCACGTAGCGGCGGAAGCCGGGCTTCGGTCCCGGATCGATGTCGGCCAGGACGGCGGGCGCGAGGTCGATCATGTAGCGCGCGCGTTCGGCAAAGCCGCGCAGCTCGCCGGCGCCGTAGCGCACCGGGCGACCCATCTGCCAGGCCAGTTCGGGGACGATCTCGTCGCTCATCGCCAGCATGGCGTCGACCGCCGCGTTGCAGAACGCCGCGCGTTCCTCCAGCGGTCGCCGGCGCCAGGCGCGCTGGGCCTGCTCGGCCTCGTGCACGGCGTGGTCGATGGCGACGGTGTCGCTGTACGGCCGCTCGGCATAGGTGCTGCCGTCGACCGGGGAAATCAGGCGGATGATGCTGTCGCTCATGCGTATCCCCCTTCGATCGATTGTTTGGCGGGTTGCACCCGCCCTACGTCGATTACCTGTAGGAGCCAGCTTGCTGGCGATCGACCGTGCCAGCCGATTGCCGTGCGATTGCCGGTAAATCCGGGATCGCCAGCAAGCTGGCTCCTACGAAGAGCAATGTGCTCCGGCCTTGCGTGCCCTACGAATTGTGACCCGGAAGTCGATCATTTGCTCAATACCGCTCGAAGCCCCGGCGCAGTTCCCAGTCGGTGACGCGCCGGTCGTATTCCAGTTGCTCCCAGTTGGCCGTGTGCAGGTAGTGGGCGACCACTTCGTCGCCGAAGGCCTGCTTGAGCATCTTCGAGCCCTTCAGCGCGGTGGTGGCGTCGCGCAGGGTCTTGGCCACTTCCGGCAGGCGGCTGTTCTGGTAGGCGTCTCCTTCATAGGGTTTGCCCAGTTCCAGCTTCTCGTCGATACCCGCCAGACCGGCGGCAATCAGCGCGGCGTAGGCCAGGTAGGGATTGAGGTCGGCGCCGCCGATGCGGCATTCGATGCGCACCGCCTTGCCGCCCTCGCCGCACAGGCGGAAGCCGGCGGTGCGGTTGTCGCGGCTCCACACTGCGCGGGTCGGAGCGAAGGTGCCGACCTGGAAGCGCTTGTAGGAGTTGATGTACGGCGCGAGGAAGTAGCTGATGTCGCGGGCGTACTTGAGCTGCCCGGCGACCCACTGGCGCATCAGCGCGGACATGCCGAACTCGGCCCTGGCGTCGTGGAACAGCGCCTTGGTGCCCTTCACGCTCCACAGCGAGTTGTGGATATGGCAACTGGAGCCGGCCAGGTCGTAGCGCCACTTGGCCATGAAGGTCAGCGCCTTGCCGTGCTGCATGGCGATTTCCTTGCAGGCGTGCTTGATGATGCTGTGGCGGTCGGCCATGGTCAGCGCGTCGGCGTAGACCACGTTGATCTCTTCCTGCCCGGGCCCCCATTCGCCCTTCGAGTTTTCCACCGGAATCCCCGCCGCCTGCAGGTTGCGGCGGATCGCGCGCATCACCGGCTCCTCGCGGATGGTCTGCAGGATGGCGTAGTCCTCGATGTCGTAGTTGGCGGTCTTCGGCTGGTGGTAGTTGCGCCGGTGGATCGACTCGTAGCTTTCGTCGAATACGTAGAACTCCAGCTCCGAGGCGAACATGCCCTTGTAGCCGCGCTCCTCCAGACGGGCGATCTGCCGCTTGAGGATGCCGCGCGGGCTGTGCGGCAGGTCATGGCCGTGGTGGTCCTGCACATCGCAGAGCACCAGCGCGGCGCCTTCCACCCAGGGCACCAGGCGCAGGGTGGACATGTCGGGCTTGAACACGAAATCGCCGTACCCCTTCCGCCAACTGGCGGCGGCGTAGCCGGGCACCGGCTCCATGTCGATGTCGTTGGCCAGCAGATAGTCGCAGCCGTGGGTTTCCTCGTGGGCCACATCGAGGAAGAACTCGACCTGGAAACGCTTGCCGATCAGCCGCCCCTGCATGTCGACGATGCAGGCGAGGACGGTATCGACGGTGCCGGCGGCGGCCAGCTTGCGCAGTTCGTTCAGGGTGAGGGGGGAAGTCATCCTTAAGTCCTCCACAAGGGCTGCGCCCGGGAACGCGCGCCGCAGCTGTTCGCCATCGCCCCGGGCGATTTCCGGACTGGCTGGGAAAAGCATTGAAAAGGCCGGGTTCAGGGCATGTATGGCGAAGAAACGGCATGCCTCCCGAATGCGCACGGGATGATGGAACTCTAGATCAGAATCCGCCGGGCGGCTGGCGGAGCGACCTGCACGGCGTCGCGGCTCGTGGCCCCCACGGAACCCTCGCCAGCCGCCGTCGTCTGATGCCTCCAGCCCCGCCGCCGGCAGGCGGCGCTGTGCTAATCTGCCGCCCATTCCACGCATTCCTGCAGGAGTCTGCATGCACATTCACGTTCTCGGCATCTGCGGCACCTTCATGGGTTCCCTGGCCGTGCTGGCCAAGGAACTCGGCCACCGGGTGACCGGTTCCGACGCCAACGTCTACCCGCCCATGAGCACCCAGCTCGAAGCGCAGGGCATCGAGCTGATGCAGGGCTACGACCCCGCGCACCTGGAGCCGGCGCCGGACCTGGTGGTGATCGGCAATGCGCTGTCGCGCGGCAACCCGGCGGTCGAGTACGTGCTGAACAAGGGCCTGCCCTACGTCTCCGGCCCGCAATGGCTGGCCGACCATGTGCTGCAGGGCCGCTGGGTGCTGGCCGCCGCCGGTACCCACGGCAAGACCACCACCAGCAGCATGCTGGCCTGGGTGCTGGAACATGCCGGCATGAGCCCGGGCTTCCTGATCGGCGGCGTGCCGCAGAACTTCGGCATCTCCGCGCGCCTCGGCGGCACGCCGTTCTTCGTGGTCGAGGCCGACGAGTACGACAGCGCCTTCTTCGACAAGCGCTCGAAGTTCGTCCACTACCGCCCGCGCACGGCGATCCTGAACAACCTGGAATTCGACCACGCGGACATCTTCCCCGACCTCGCCGCCATCGAGCGGCAGTTCCACCATCTGGTGCGGACCATTCCCGGCGAGGGCCTGATCATCCATCCCGAGAGCGAGGAAGCGCTCAAGCGCGTGCTCGGCATGGGCTGCTGGACTCCGGTGCAGACCACCGGCGCGGGCGGCCAGTGGCAGGCGCGCCTGCTGGCGGACGACGGCTCGCACTTCGAGGTGTCGTTCGACGGCCAGGTGCAGGGCACCGTGCAGTGGGAGCTGACCGGCCAGCACAACGTCGCCAACGCATTGGCCTGCCTGGCGGCGGCTCGGCATGTCGGTGTGGCGCCGGAACTGGGCGTCGCCGGGCTGTCCAGCTTCAAGAGCGTGAAGCGGCGCATGGAGAAGGTCGCCGAGGTGAACGGCGTGACCATCTACGACGACTTCGCCCACCACCCGACCGCCATCGCCACCACCCTCGACGGCCTGCGCAAAAGCGTCGGCGATGCGCCGGTGATCGCGATCATCGAGCCGCGCTCCAATTCCATGAAGCTCGGCGCGCACCGCGACGGCCTGCCGGACAGCGTGGTGCAGGCCGACCAGGTGTACTGGTACGCGCCGCCGAATCTCGGCTGGGACCTCGCCGCCACCGCCGCGCTGTGCACGGTGCCGTCGCAGGTCTGCGATTCGCTGGAGGCGATCATCGAGCGGGTCAGGGCGCAGGCCGCGCCGGGCACCCAGGTGGTGATCATGAGCAACGGCGGTTTCGGCGGCCTGCACGGCAAGCTGGCCAAGGCGCTGGAGGGCTGAGGCATGGCGGGCGCAGAACGTATCACGCTGGCCATGACCGGCGCCTCGGGTGCGCAGTACGGTCTGCGCCTGCTCGACTGCCTGGTGCAGGAAGACCGCGAGGTGCACTTCCTGATCTCCAAGGCGGCGCAACTGGTGATGGCCACCGAGACCGACGTGACCCTGCCGGGCAAGCCGCAGGCGATGCAGGCCTTCCTCAGCGAATACACCGGCGCCGCGCCGGGGCAGATTCGCGTCTACGGCAAGGAAGACTGGATGGCCCCGGTGGCCTCCGGCTCCGGCGCGCCGGCGGCGATGGTGGTGGTGCCGTGTTCCACCGGCACGCTGTCGGCAATTGCCACCGGCGCCTGCAACAACCTGATCGAACGCGCCGCCGACGTGGCGCTGAAGGAGCGCCGCCAGTTGATCCTGGTGCCGCGCGAGGCGCCGTACTCCAGCATCCACCTGGAGAACATGCTCAGGCTGTCCAACCTCGGCGCGGTGATCCTGCCGGCGTCGCCGGGCTTCTACCACCAGCCGCAGACGGTAGACGACCTGGTCGACTTCGTCGTCGCGCGCATCCTCAACCTGCTGGGCGTTCCGCAGGACATGCTGCCGCGCTGGGGCGAGCACCACATTGTCAGCGATGAATGAACACCCCGTAGGAGCGGGCCATGCCCGCGACCCGCAACGGCGCAGGAATTTCGCGGGCATGGCCCGCTCCTACGGATTCGCCGCACTGGCGGTGATGTTGAGCGGCTGCGCCACGGTGAAGACCCTCGATGCGAACAAGCCCGGCGCCCCGCTGATCTACGCGGGCACCCGGCTGGACTGGTATTCGCTGAACGGCGGCTGCTGTCCGAAGGACCGCTTCGGCGCCGAGGCGCCGGCTTATCCGGGCCTCGACCTGCCCGCCAGCGCACTGCTGGATACCCTGCTGCTGCCGTTCTCGGTGGCCGCCGAACTGGGCATCGGCCTGCAGGTGTGGGGCGGGTACTAGCCAGGGCGACATCCGGGATATCCCGCTACAGTCTTGCAGGGTAGGTAGCCATTCCCGGCGAAACCCTGTCATCGGACGCCGCCGGGCTGGCTTCCTCTTTCAGCCAAGGAGGTCCGCATGTCCAGCCGTCCCGCACTGCAACCGCATCCACTGGCACAGGCGATCCGCAGCCTGCTCGCCGGGTCCGCCATGCTGGTGTCCTGGCCCGCGGCGGTACAGGCCGTCGACCTGTCCTGCCGCAGCTCTCCGAGCACGACCGTCACGGTCAACTGTGGCGCCACGGTGCAATTGCAGAACGTCGATTCCACGGCGACGGACTTCCAACTGGTGAGCGGAACCGCCGTGGCTCCCCCATTGGGTAATGGCGTACAGGGCAACAACACGCGCAACTGGAACCTGACCAACATGGCCGGTGCCAGCATCGTCAGCGGTACCACCGGCACCAGCGATGGCGTATCGCTGAACTTCGCGGGTGCGACACTGCGCAACGATGGGGTACTGCGGGGCACCAACGTCGGGGCGAACTTCCTTCTCGGCGGTACCTTCATCCAGGGGGCGACCGGCAGTACCAGCGGACGACATGGCGTGCTCTTCACCGGCGGCGCCGTCGCTGGCAGCAATGCCGGCGTTATCAGCGCTTCCGAGCATGGCCTGTGGGCTCGAAATGGTGCCTCCGGCAGCTTCGACAATACCGGCGGCCGCATCGCCACGCTCGGCGGTGTGGCCGATCGGGCGGCCGTGCTGGCGCAAAGCGGTGCCGCGATCATCCTGCAGGGCGGCACCGTCAGTGCAACTGGCAAGGACTCCCGCGGGCTGTACGCGTCCGGATCGGCAACCACCCTGTCGAGCATCACCGCGACCGACGTGGCGATCGACACCAACGGCCAGGGGGCCATCGGTGTGCGCACCAATGCGCCTGCCTCCATCGTCCTGAACGATGTGACCATCGCCACCCAGGGCATCGATGCATCAGCGGTACTCGCCCAGCAGAACGGCACCATCGCCTTCACCGGTGGTTCCATAACCACTCAGGACTCCAAGGCCGATGGGCTGCTCGCGGTAGGCGGGGTCAGCGGGAAGAAGGGCGGAGCTCTCGTTGCGAGCGATGTGGACATCGAAACCTCCGGATTCAAAGCCAACGGTGCGCGGTCCGTCGGAGTAGGCGTAATGGCCGGGCCTTCCGCTCTGACGATGACGGGCGGTTCGGTGACCACCTTCGGGGAGCGCGGCTATGGACTGGTCTCTATCAACACAGCCTCGCTGCAGGCGAGTGATGTCAGCATCACCACCCATGGTTCTTTCAGCGGGGGTGCCACGTCCCAGGACGGCGCGCAGCTGACCCTCGATGGCGGCAGTATCGCCACCAGCGGAGAGGCAGCGGTGGGATTGTTCGTGACCAGCATACCGGCAGCGCAGATTGCCGATCCCACCGCTCTGCCGGATGAGGCCGCGCTGCATCCGGATGTGTCTGGTCCGGAAGATACGGCGCTGGAGGCAGTCTCCCCGCGTGTAGGGGCCTCCCTCACCGCCACCGGGGTGACGATCAGCACCGCCGGCGAGCGCGCGCACGGTGCGCTGGTGCGCGGCGCCAACTTCGTCACCCTGATCGACAGTTCGGTCACGGTGCAGGGCGCCGGCGCCAACGCGCTGCATTCCACCCTCTTCGATCCGGGTGCCAGCAGCGCCACCGTCCAGAACAGCACGCTCAGCTCCGTGCTGGGCGCCGGTATCGGCGTCGACGGCACCACCCTCGATGCCAGCCTGGGCGGATCGTCGCTGAGTGGCGGGGCGGCGCTGACCCAGGTCACCGGCAATGGCACCCTCAACCTGACCGCCAGCAACTCCACCCTGACCGGCGCGGCGCTCACCGAGGACGGCAGCACGACGAACCTGACCCTGGTGGACAGCGTCTGGAACCTCACCGGCGATTCCAGGCTGACCAGCCTGAACAACGACCCCAGCCTGATCGACTTCGCCGCGCCGGTCGGCGGCGTGCACAAGACCCTCACGGTGAACAGCTACACGGGCGATGGCGCCATCGTCCTGAACACCTTCCTCGAAGGCGACGGCTCGCCTTCGGACAGGCTGGTGATCGACGGCGGCACGGCCAGCGGCAGCAGCCAGCTGCGTATCCGCAATGCGGCGAACGCGGCCGGCGTGCTGGGGCGCGGCGCGCTGACCACCGGCAACGGCATCCTCGTGGTGGATGCGGTGAATGGCGGCACCACCGCGGCGACGGCCTTCAGCCTGGGCAACGAAGTGGTCGCCGGCCCCTACGAGTACACCCTGCAATGGGGCAGTCTCGACGGCAGCGATGGCGAGGCCTGGTTCCTGCGTTCCAGCCAGGTTCCGGTTCCACCGCAGCCGCCTGTTCCGCCACAACCGCCCGTTCCGCCCGTTCCGCCCGTTCCGCCCGTTCCGCCGGACCCGCCCGCGCCACCAGTGCCGAACTTCCGCAAGGAGACGGCGTTGTATTCGGCGATTCCGGCGCTGGGGCTGGTCTACAGCCGGGCCATCGTCGACACCCTGCATGAGCGGGTGGGGGAGGAGCGCCGGTCGGCAGGCGAGGCCCTGCCGGAGCAACAGGAAAACACCTACGGTCCATCGCTCGGCTGGGGCCGGCTGATCTATCGCAGCGGTGAGCGCGACAGCGGCAGCGGCCCGTTCACCGATTCGCCCGGATACAACTACGACCTGCACGGCTTCCAGGTCGGTCTCGACCTCTTCCGCCAGGAAGGCAGCGACGGCAGCCGCAATCAGGCGGGGTTCTCGCTGGCCATCGGCAACATCGACGGCGGCATCGACCACACTGATGGCCGCGCCGCTGGCGACGACACCCTGCGTGCCTACAGCGTCGGCGGATACTGGACGCATTTCGGCGCCGGCGGCTGGTATGTCGATGGCGTGCTGCAGCTCAATCGCTTCGATATCGAGGCCCAGCCGACCCGGCTCTCCAAGCTGGAAACCGACGGCTGGGGCTACAGCGCCTCGCTGGAGGCCGGCTATCCGTTCGCCTTCGAGCGGGATCTGCTGGTCGAGCCGCAGATGCAGCTGATCTACAGCTACATCGACCTCGACGACAGCGACGACATCGCCGCCGAGGTGCGCTTCGAGGATGTCGATTCACTGATTGCCCGCTTCGGCGTGCGGGTAGCCAAGGACTGGGCCACGGTCGGCAGCGACGGTCAGACCCGGCGCACCAGCGCCTGGATACGGCCGAGCGTGTGGCACGACTTCAAGGGCGAGCCGAAGACCGAGTTCTCGTCGGCCAATGGCTTCGTGCCCTTCAAGGGCGACATCGGCGGCAGCTGGGGCGAGGTGAATATCGGCGTGGACTACCAGGCCAACGCACGCACCACCTTCTACGTTTCCGCCGGCTACCAGCAGGACTTCGACGGCGATAGCCACGGCTACGAAGGGATGCTGGGAGCGAAGTTCGCGTTCTGAAGCGAGCGCCGGTGGACAGGATTGTCCGCCGGCCGGATCACTTGCCCAGCCGTCTCAGCTCCGCCGCTTCCACGATGCGCACGCCGCTGCCCTGTTCCAGCGCCAGGCGCCAGAGCGCGCGGGCGAGGGCGCAGGCCTCGATGCCGTGCAACTTGCCCGGCAGGATGCGGTGCAGGGGCGCCGCGAGCAGTTCGGAGAGGCGGATATCCGCGCGCTGGCCGAGCAACTGCGACGGGCGGGCGATGGTCAGTTGCGGCCAGCCCTGTTCGCGCAGCGCATCTTCCATCTCGCCTTTGATCCGGTTGTAGTAGGTCGACGACTTGCTGTCGGCGTCCACGGCGCTGACCACCACGTAATGCCGGGCGCCCAGCTCCAGGGCGCGCTTGCCCAGGGAAACCGGCACCTCGTAGTCCACCGCGAGGAATGCCTCGACCGAGCCGGCATCCTTGACCGTGGTACCGAGGCAGCAGAAGACCGTGTCGATCGGCGGGGTCAGGTGCGGAAGGAGGACCTCCAGGGTGCCAATGGGGTTCTCCAGGCGCGGATGCTCCGCCAGCGGCCGCCGGGCCGGTGCCAGTACGCGCTTGACCGTCGGCTCGTTGAGCATGCGGTCGAGCAGGTGTTCGCCGGTCAGTCCGGTTGCGCCGGCGAGAAGTACGTGAGTGGGGGTTGAAGGCATCTGTGTTTCTCTCCTGACACACAGTTAGAGCTTAGTTGTCAGCCTATTGTTTCGCCTGCACGCTGCCCGCATGCGGCTGGACCGGCGACAATGCCTGCTCGGCGCGCATCGCCTTCCAGCGCGCGAGAACGGCCGGAGGCGCCCACAGCTGGGGCTCCGAGGCCTCGAAATCCTCTTCCTGTTCACGCCGGGCGACCGCCTCGCTGGCCAGGTCGAAGGCCTGCTGCAGGTCGTCCGTGCGGCTCAGTGCCTCGGCGAACAGGGCGCGGCCGAAGTAGGTGAAATCGGCCTCTTCGGAGCAGCCGAAGGACACCCGGTCGCTGCGTGCGGCGGTCATGATCAGGGTTTTGTCATCCTTCAGCGGGGGGATGAATCCACCACTGTAGCAGGCCGATATGACCAGCACCTTGTAGCGCTCCCTGAGAGGCTCCAGCAGCGTCGCCAGTTCGCTAGCCGGCAGGTCGTCGACGCGGATGCCCGGCACGTCGAGGACGAACTGGTGATCGTGGGAGCCGTGGCTGGTCAGGTAGATGAACACCAGGTCTTCCGGACCGCTGCGTTCGGCCAGGGCGCGCACCGCGCGGGCCAGGCTTTCGCGGGTGGCCAGCGGGCGGTCGGCGAGGTGGTCGCGGTGGTTGACCAGGCGCACCACGCCGCGCGCACCGAAACGCTTGGCGAGCAGGTTGGAGACGTAGTCGGCCTCGCGCAGGAACACGCTCTGCCGGCCGTCGCCGCCGACGCTCAATGCATACAGCTCGCTGCGCGGCGTCGAGGCGGGGATCGCGTCGAGCATCCGTTCGAGCAGCGCGCCCTGTTCGAGCAGGCCGACTTCCAGCGGGTTGGGCAGGCTCTTGCCATTCTCGTCGCGCAGGCGCCGCCCGGCGCTCCAGGTGCCTTTCTCGATGCGGCCGTCGTTGTGGCTGAGGGTGCCCGGGCCGGAGAATTTGCCGCGCACGAAGCCGCCCTGGTAGACGCGGCCGTCCGCCTGGGTGAGGGTGCCTTCGCCGTCGAATTGCCAGTTGAAGAAGCGGCCCTTGTAGCGGCTGCCGTCGGCACCGAGGAATTCCCCCGGCCCGCTCAGCGCACCCTCGCGGAAGCGGCCGAGCCAGACGTCGCCGTCGGCGTTCTCGAAGCGTCCGCGGCCGTCGAACTGGTCGTTGCGGAACTCGCCGCTGTAATGGTCGCCGGCGTCGTCGCGGAAGGTGCCTTCGCCCTGCAGCCGGCCCTTCTTGAAGGTGCCGCTGAAGCGGTTGCCGAGACCGTCGTCGCGCACCCCTTCACCATTCGCCTCGCCGCGGGAGAAGGCGCCCTGGTGGCGGCTGCCGTCGGCTAGTTGGAGCGCGCCGAGGCCGTCGAAGTTGCCCTTCCTGAAGCCGCCGCTGTAGCGGGTGCTGCCCTGTTCCAGGCGGCCCTCGCCGTCGAATTCGCCCTTGCGGAACTGGCCCTGGTAGAAGCTGCCGTCGCTGTATTGGAGGCGTCCGCTGCCTTCGAACAGGCCGTCGCGGAACTCGCCGGTGTAGTGCGCGCCGTCGGCGCCGTGCCATTCGCCCTGGCCGCTGAGCAGGCCCTTGTCGAACTGGCCGCGATACCAGGCGCCGTTGTCGTAGTCCAGCCGGCCTTCGCCCTGCAGGCGGCCGTCGACCAGCTCGCCACGGTAGCGCGCACCGTCCGGCAGGCGGGCGTCCGGCGGGGTCAGCGGCTCGCCTTCGCCACAGGCGGTCAGCAGGGCGACGAGGAGCAGCGGGAGGAAACGATGAGGCATGGCAGGCGTCGGCAACGAACGGACGAAGCCTCAGTGTGACGCAAAAAAGCCCGCGGCTGCGGGCTTTTTTGCGTGGGCCGGGCGGCGCGCAGCGGTCAGACGAAGCTGAGGCTGAGCGATTCGGCGATGTAGGCGGGCTTGGCCTGGCCTTCGATTTCCAGTGTGCAGCGGGACTTGATCAGCCACTGGCCGGGGTTCTTCTCGGTGACGTCGAGCACCGAGACCTGCAGGCGTACGCGGGAGTTCACCGGCACCGGCTGGATGAAACGCACGCTGTCGAGGCCGTAGTTGACGACCATCCTGGCGTTTTCCGGCAGCACCAGCAGGCCTTCGGAGAGTTTCGGGATCAGCGACAGGGAGAGGAAACCGTGGGCGATGGTGCCGCCGAACGGAGTCTGCTTCGCCTTTTCCGGATCGACATGGATGAACTGATGGTCCTCGGTGCACTCGGCGAACTGGTTGATGCGCTGCTGGTCGATGGTGATCCACTCGGAGTGGCCCAGATCCTTGCCTATGTAATCCTTGAGGGTGCTAGCGGGAACGAACGGCATAACTTCTCCATTGGAGTGGGTTCATCTGGTACAGCCGGCGGGCGGCCGGGCGCTAGATCATCATGGAAGCCATTTGCGGTCAATGACCGCTAATGCAGTCATTCTTTAGCCGAATATGGCGCCATAGTCATGGGCGGGCTGGGCATAATGCGCGCTCGTCTTGCTGGAGGTATCCCATGCTTTTACGCGGCCTGACCTGGCTGGTGCTGTTCCAACTGCTCGGCACGGGTCTGAATGTCCTGGTTCTGCACATGATTCCCGGGCCGATCATAGGGCTGGTGCTGCTGTTCGTCTTCCTCCTGGTGCGTGGCGAAGTCGGCGCGCCGATCAACGAGGCGGCGATGTCGCTGCTGCGCTACCTGCCGTTGCTGCTGGTGCCGCCGGCGGTGGGGGTGATGGTCTATGGCCGCCAGTTGCTCGCCGACTTCTGGCCGCTGGCCGGCGCACTGGTGCTGTCGCTGGTGGTGTCCTTCCTGTTCGCCGGCTGGCTGATGCAGACGCTCATCGACCGCCAGCGCCGGCACAAGGAGGACGCATGATGCTCGACTGGCAAGGCGCCTGGCAGGCGATCGTGCACCATCCGCTGTTCTGCATCGGCATCACTCTCGGCGCCTACCAGCTCGCCCTGGCGGCGTACGAGCGGACGCGCTGGGTGTTCCTGCAGCCGGTGCTGGTATCGATGGCGGCGGTGATTCCGCTATTGCTGGTCGCCGGCATCGATTACAGGGAATACAGCGTCAGCGTGAGCGTGCTGACCGTGCTGCTCGGCCCGGCCACGGTGGCGCTGGCGGTGCCGCTGTTCCTCAACCTCAAGCGCATTCGCCAGTTGTTCTGGCCGACCATGGTGACGCTGGTGGTCGCGGGGCTGGTAGCGACCCTGGCCGGTTTCGGCCTGGCCTGGGCCTTCGGCGTCGAACACACGCTGCTGATGAGCCTGGCGCCGAAGTCGGTGACCTCGCCGATCGCCATGCTGGTGGCCAGCCAGATCGGCGGCGTGGCGGCGCTGGCGGCGGTGTTCGTGCTGATCACCGGGGTGCTCGGGGCGATGCTCGGCCCGGAACTGCTGCGCCGCATCGGCGTCCACCATGCGGCGGCGCAGGGCATGGCGCTGGGCATGACCGCCCACGCGGTGGGCACCTCGCGGGCCCTGCAGGAGAGCGAGGAGTGCGGCGCCTTCGCCGCGCTGGCGATGAGCCTGATGGGCGTGGCTACAGCCGTCCTGCTACCGTTGGCAGTAGCACTCATCGCATAGGGCCCGTCGGTTGGTTGAGGATTCCATATGACACTCCCGCTATTCCCCCTCAACACCGTGCTGTTCCCCGGTTGCCGGCTCGATCTGCAGATCTTCGAGGCGCGCTATGTGGACATGATCGGCCGCTGCATGAAGACCGACAGCGGCTTCGGCGTGGTGGCCATCGTCGAGGGCGACGAAGTCGGCAGCGCACCGGGCGAGTTCGCCCGCACCGGCTGCGAGGCGCGCATCCGCGACTGGCAGCAGCGGCCGAACGGCATGCTCGGCATCCGCGTGGAAGGCGGCCGGCGCTTCCGGGTGAGTTCCGCGCAGGTACAGCCCGACCAGCTCACCGTGGCCGAAGTGGAGTGGCTGGACGATCAGCCGGAGAAACCCCTGACCGTCGAGCACGACGACCTGGCGACACTGCTCGGCGCGCTGTCGCTGCACCCGATGGTCGCCTCGCTGGAAATGGGCGGGGAAGTGAAGGGCCAGCAGGACCTCGCCTGCCAACTGGCCTACCTGCTGCCGTTCGGCCTCGCGCAGAAGCAGGTACTGCTGGAAATGGACGACCCCACCGTGCGCCTGGCGCGGATACAGGTATTGCTGGAGCAGTTGCAGGGCGATCTGACTGCGTGACGGCTTTCGTAGGTTGGCGCTGAGCTTGCGAAGCCCAACGGTGCCGCTGCCAACCAGTTGTTGGGCTTCGCTGCGCTCAGCGCCAACCTACAGGAGCGCAGCCCGTAGGATGGGTTGAGCAACGCGATACCCATCGCCAATTCCCGCATGGGTATCGCTTCGCTCAACCCATCCTGCAGTCAGTGTCGTCCATTCAGATCACGAACAGATCCATGAACCGGTTCACCGCCGTGGCTTCCAGCTTCGCCTGGTCCTTGCACAGGGCGAAGATCTGCGCGCAGCGCTGGGGCGGGAAGCGGGTTGCCAGGTTGGCCTTGAACTTCTCCTCCAGCAGCGGAATCCCCTCGGCGCGACGGCGGCGGTGGCCGATGGGGTATTCCACCGCGACCTTGTCCGTGCTGCTGCCGTCCTTGAAGAACACCTGCACCGCGTTGGCGATGGAGCGCTTGTCCGCCTCCAGGTATTCGCGGGTGTAGCGCTCGTCCTCGACGATCTCCATCTTCCTGCGCAGCTCGTCGATCAGCGGGTGGGCGGTGTGGAAGGCGTCTTCGTAGTGCTCGGCCACCAGGTTGCCGAAGATCAGCGGCACGGCGGTCATGTACTGGATGCAGTGGTCGCGGTCGGCGGGATTGGTCAGCGGGCCGACCTTGGAAATGATGCGGATCGCCGATTCCTGGGTGGTGATGACGATGCGGTCGATTTCGGCGAGACGGTCCTTCACCAGCGGATGCAGGATCACCGCGGCCTCGGCGGCGGTTTGCGCGTGGAACTCGGCGGGGAAGCTGATCTTGAACAGGATGTTCTCCATCACGTAGCTGCCGAAGCCCTGGGGGAAGCTGAAGCGGCGCTGGTCGGCCGGCTTGGTGGCGAGGTCCTTGTTGGTGTGGCTGAACGACACGTCGTAGAAGCCCCATTGCGGCGCCGTCAGCGCGCCGGGAATACCCATCTCGCCGCGCAGGGCGATATCCGCCAGGCGTACGCCACGGCTGGAGGCATCGCCCGCCGCCCAGGACTTGCGCGAGCCGGCGTTCGGCGCGTGGCGGTAGGTGCGCAGGGACTGGCCGTCGACGAAGGCGTGGGAGAGGGCCGAGAGCACTTGCTCGCGGCTGGCGCCCATCAACCGGGCGCAGACGGCGGTGCTGGCCAGCTTGACCAGGAACACATGGTCCAGGCCGACGCGGTTGAAGGAGTTCTCCAGGGCAAATACGCCCTGTATCTCGTGGGCCATGACCATGGCGTCCAGCACCGTGCGCATGGTGAGTGGCGCTTCGCCGTTGGCGACGCGCTTCTGCGACAGGTGGTCGGCCACGGCGAGGATGCCGCCGAGATTGTCCGAAGGGTGGCCCCATTCGGCGGCCAGCCAGGTGTCGTTGAAGTCCAGCCAGCGCACCATGGCGCCGATATCCCAGGCGGCCTTGACCGGGTCGAGGCGGAAACTGGTGCCGGGGACACGCGCGCCATGCGGCACCACGGTTCCTTCGACGATGGGCCCGAGGTGCTTGGTGCACTCCGGGAAACGCAGGGCCAGCAGACCGCAGCCGAGGGTGTCCATCAGGCAGTTGCGGGCGGTATCCAGGGCTTCGACCGATTCAATGCGGTAATTGAATACGTAGTCGGTGATGTCCTGCAGGACCTGATCGTAATCAGGGCGGTTGTTCAGATCGACATTGGAACTCATCGCGTACTCCGTTCATTGGGTGGGAGAAACGTGATCAGCCTAATCCGGGGTCTTTCGATCTTATTTTAGTGTGGGGCGTACTGGTATGGAGAACGGGGGCGGGCCAATGCAGCCCGCCCCCGGGGCATCAGAAAGCGTCGCCCGGCACGCGCACGAAGCCTTCCATCAGGATGCGCGCACTGCGGCTCATGATGGCCTTGGTGGCGGTCCATTCGCCGTTGACCTGGGCGGCCTCGGCGCCGACGCGCAGGGTGCCGGACGGGTGGCCGAAGCGTACGGCGTTGCGCTCACCGCCACCGGCGGCGAGGTTCACCAGGGTGCCCGGTACGGCGGCGGCGGAGCCGATGGCCACGGCGGCGGTGCCCATCATGGCGTGGTGCATCTTGCCCATGGACAGCGCGCGAACCAGCAGGTCGATCTCGCCGGCCTTCACTTGCTTGCCGCTGGAGGTGACGTAGTCCTTCGGCGGCGCGACGAAGGCGACTTTCGGGGTGTGCTGGCGGGTGAGAGCTTCTTCGGGCTTCTTGATCAGGCCCATGCGCAGGGCGCCGGCGACGCGGATCGCTTCCAGGCGGGCGAGTGCATCGGCGTCGGTGTTGACCGCTTCGCGCAGCTCGGCGCCGGTGTAGCCGATGGCTTCGGCCTCGACGAATACGGTCGGGATGCCGGCGCTGATCATGGTCGCCTTGAGGATGCCGACGCCCGGCACGTCCAGGTCGTCGACCAGGTTGCCGGTGGGGAACATCGAGCCGCCGTCTTCGCCGTCATCGGACGGGTCGAGGAATTCCAGTACGATCTCGGCGGACGGGAAGGTCACGCCGTCCAGCTCGAAGTCGCCGGTTTCCTGGACCTGGCCGTTGGTGACCGGTACGTGGGCGATGATGGTTTTCTGGATGTTGGCTTGCCAGATGCGGACCACGCAGGTGCCGTTTTCCGGGATGCGCGACGGATCGACCAGGCCGGCATGCAGGGCGAAGGCGCCGGCGGCGGTGGACAGGTTGCCGCAGTTGCCGCTCCAGTCGACGAAGGCCTTGTCGATGGAGATCTGGCCGTAAAGGTAGTCGACGTCGTGGTCGGGCTGGCTGCTCTTGGACAGGATCACGCACTTGCTGGTGCTGGAGGTGGCGCCGCCCATGCCGTCGATGTGCGCCGAGTACGGATCGGGACTGCCGATCACGCGCATGAACAGCTTGTCGCGGGCTTCACCCGGCACCTGGCAGCGCTCGGGCAGGTCCTGCAGGCGGAAGAACACGCCCTTGCTGGTGCCGCCGCGGATGTAGGTGGCGGGTACTTTGATCTGGGGTACGTGGCTCATGTCTATTTCCTTCGCGGCAAACGGGGTTTCGGTAGCCTGTAGGAGCCAGCCTGGGGATCGCCAGCAAGCTGGCTCCTACAGGGTACCGGAGGTCGTAGGATGGGTTGAGCGCAGCGATACCCATGCTGCGCGGCATTAGTTGGGCTTCGCTGCGCTCAGCGCCAACCTACGATCCGGACCGCCGCGGGATGTTTCCACCCCGCGGCGGGTTTTTCACTTACGCGGTCGCGGCTTCGGCCGAGGACTTCAGGAAGTCCTTGGCAAAGCGCTGCAGCACGCCACCGGCGTTGTACACGCTGACATCGGCGGCGGTGTCCAGGCGGCAGGTGACCGGGACGCGGACCACTTCACCGTTGCGGCGATTGACCACCAGGGTCAGGTCGCAGCGCGGCGACAGCTCGCCTTCGATGTCGTAGGTCTCGGTGCCGTCGAGGCCGAGGGTCAGGCGGGTGGTGCCCGGCTTGAACTCGACCGGCAGAACGCCCATGCCGACCAGGTTGGTGCGGTGGATGCGCTCGAAGCCTTCGGCGACGATCACTTCCACGCCAGCCAGACGCACGCCCTTGGCCGCCCAGTCACGGGACGAGCCCTGGCCGTAGTCGGCGCCGGCGACGATGATCAGGTTCTGCTTGCGGTTCATGTAGGTTTCGATGGCTTCCCACATGCGCATGACCTTGCCTTCCGGCTCGACGCGCGCCAGCGAACCCTTCTTCACTGCGCCGTCAACAATGGCCATTTCATTGACCAGTTCCTTGTTGGCGAAGGTAGCGCGCTGTGCAGTCAGGTGGTCGCCGCGGTGGGTCGCGTAGGAGTTGAAGTCCTCCTCCGGCACGCCCATCTTGTGCAGGTATTCACCGGCTGCCGAGCTCATCTGGATCGCGTTGGACGGCGACAGGTGGTCGGTAGTGATGTTGTCCGGCAGGATCGCCAGCGGCAGCATGCCTTTCAGCGTGCGCTCACCAGCCAGCGCGCCTTCCCAGTACGGCGGACGGCGGATGTAGGTGGACATCGGACGCCAGTCGTACAGCGGGCTTTCCGCTTCCTGCACACTGCCCAGATCGAACATCGGGATGTAGATCTGGCGGAACTGCTCCGGCTTCACGCTGGAGGCGACGATGGCGTCGATCTCTTCGTCGGACGGCCACAGGTCCTTCAGGGTGATCGGGTTGCCGTTCTTGTCGGTGCCCAGCACGTCCTGCTCGATGTCGAAGCGCACGGTACCGGCGAGGGCGTAGGCGACCACCAGCGGCGGCGAGGCCAGGAAGGCCTGCTTGGCGTACGGGTGGATACGGCCATCGAAGTTGCGGTTGCCCGACAGTACGGCGGTGGCGTACAGGTCGCGGTCGATGATTTCCTGCTGAATCACCGGGTCCAGCGCGCCGGACATGCCGTTGCAGGTGGTGCAGGCGTAGCCGACGATGCCGAAGCCCAGCTTCTCCAGTTCCGGCAGCAGGCCGGCTTCTTCCAGGTACAGCTTGGCGACCTTGGAGCCCGGGGCGAAGGAGGTCTTCACCCACGGCTTGCGCACCAGGCCCAGCTCGTTGGCCTTCTTCGCCAGCAGACCGGCGGCGACCACGTTGCGCGGGTTGGAAGTGTTGGTGCAGCTGGTGATGGCCGCGATGATCACCGCGCCATCGGGCATCAGGCCCGAAGCTTCCTCGGCCTTGCCGGCTTGCAGCTTGGCTTCGTCGGCGATGCCGCGCTCGGCCAGCGCCGAAGTCGGCAGGCGGCGGTGCGGGTTGGACGGACCGGCCAGGTTGCGTACCACGCTGCCCAGGTCGAAGCTCAGCACGCGCTCGTACTCGGCGGTCTTCAGGCTGTCCGCCCACAGACCGACGGTCTTCGCGTAGTTCTCCACCAGCGCAACCTGCTCCGGCTCGCGGCCAGTGAGCTTGAGGTAGTCGATGGTCTGACCGTCGATGTAGAACATCGAGGCGGTGGCGCCGTATTCCGGGCACATGTTGGAGATGGTCGCGCGGTCGCCGATGGACAGGCTGTCAGCACCCTCGCCGAAGAACTCGACGTAGGCACCCACCACGCGTTCCTTGCGCAGGAACTCGGTCAGGGCCAGGACGATGTCGGTGGCGGTGATGCCAGGCTGGCGCTTGCCGGTCAGCTCGACGCCGACGATGTCGGGCAGACGCATCATGGACGGATGGCCGAGCATCACGGTTTCCGCTTCCAGACCACCTACGCCGATGGCGATCACACCCAGCGCATCGACGTGCGGAGTGTGCGAGTCGGTGCCGACGCAGGTGTCGGGGTAGGCCACGCCGCCACGCGCCTGGATCACCGGGCTCATTTTCTCCAGGTTGATCTGGTGCATGATGCCGTTGCCGGCCGGGATCACGTCGACGTTCTTGAACGCGGTCTTGGTCCACTCGATGAAGTGGAAGCGGTCCTCGTTACGACGGTCCTCGATGGCGCGGTTCTTCTCGAAGGCGTCCGGGTCGAAGCCCGGGGCTTCCACGGCCAGCGAGTGGTCGACGATCAGCTGGGTCGGAACCACCGGGTTGACCTTGGACGGATCACCGCCCTGGTCGGCGATGGCGTCGCGCAGGCCGGCCAGGTCGACCAGCGCAGTCTGGCCGAGGATGTCGTGGCAGACCACGCGTGCCGGGTACCAGGGGAAGTCCAGGTCGCGCTTGCGGTAGACCAGCTGTTCCAGCGAAGCGGTCAGGTCCGCCGGGTCGCAGCGGCGCACCAGCTGCTCGGCGAGCACGCGCGAGGTGTACGGCAGTTTTTCCCAGGCACCAGACTGGATCTCTTCGACGGCCGCGCGGGCGTCGAAGTAGTCCAGCTGTGTGCCGGGCAGGCTTTTACGGTAATTGCTGTTCATCTTATTTGCGGTCCTTGAGTTCTACGAACTTCAGGTCTTCCGGGCCGACGTAGTTGGCGCTCGGGCGGATGATCTTGCCGTCGATGCGCTGCTCGATGACGTGGGAGGACCAGCCGGCGGTACGGGCGATCACGAACAGCGGGGTGAACATGGCGGTGGGCACGCCCATCATGTGGTAGCTGACGGCGCTGAACCAGTCGAGGTTCGGGAACATCTTCTTGATGTCCCACATGATGGTTTCCAGACGCTCGGCGATGTCGAACATCTTGGTGTTGGACTGCTCGTTGGACAGCTCGCGAGCGACTTCCTTGATCACCTTGTTGCGCGGGTCGGCAACGGTGTAGACCGGGTGACCGAAGCCGATGACGACTTCCTTCTTCTCGACGCGGGCGCGGATGTCGGCTTCAGCTTCGTCCGGATTGTCGTAGCGCTTCTGGATCTCGAAGGCCACTTCGTTGGCGCCGCCGTGCTTCGGACCACGCAGCGCGCCAATGGCGCCGGCGATGCAGGAGAACATGTCGGAGCCGGTGCCAGCGATCACGCGGGAGGTGAAGGTGGAGGCGTTGAACTCGTGCTCGGCGTACAGGTTCAGCGAGGTGTGCATGGCGCGAACCCACGACTCGCGCGGCTTCTCGCCGTGCAGCAGGTGCAGGAAGTGGCCGCCGATGGAGTCATCGTCGGTTTCCACGTCGATGCGCTTGCCGTTGTGGCTGAAGTGGTACCAGTACAGCAGGGCCGAACCCAGGGAGGCCATCAGCTTGTCGGCGATGTCGCGGGCGCCCGGGTGGTTGTGGTCTTCCTTCTCCGGCGAAACGCAGCCCAGTACGGACACGGCGGTGCGCATCACGTCCATCGGGTGAGCGGACGGCGGCAGTTGCTCAAGGGAAGCCTTGAGGGAGGCCGGGATGCCGCGCAGGGCTTTCAGTTTGGCCTTGTAGCCAGCCAGTTCGGCAACGTTCGGCAGTTTGCCGTGGACCAGCAGGTGGGCGATTTCTTCGAATTCGCAGCGGTTGGCGAAGTCGAGAACGTCATAGCCACGGTAGTGCAGGTCGTTACCGGTACGGCCGACGGTGCAGAGTGCGGTGTTGCCGGCGGCGGTGCCGCTCAGGGCGACGGATTTCTTCGGCTTGAAGCCAGGAGTGGTGGTTTCTACGGAAGCAGTCATGACTATCTCCTCAATTGATCCGGTTGGATTGTGCTTCTTCTACGCAGACCGGCCCGGGATTCGAGCCGGCCCGCGTGCCGGTTACTTCTTGGCGGCGAACAGCGCGTCGAGTTTGTTCTCGAAGGCGTGGTAGCCGATGCGGTCGTACAGCTCCGCGCGGGTCTGCATGATCTCGATGACGTCGCGCTGGTGGCCGTTCTGGCGGATCGAGGTGTACACGGCCTCGGCAGCCTTGTTGGCGGCGCGGAAGGCGGACAGCGGGTACAGCTGGATGGCGACGCCGACGGAGGCCAGTTCTTCACGGGAGAACAGCGGGGTGGCGCCGAACTCGGTGATGTTGGCCAGGATCGGTACGTTCACTTCCTTGACGAAGCGCTCGTAGGTCGGCAGGTCGTAGGCGGCCTCGGCGAAGATGCAGTCGGCGCCGGCCTCGACGTAGCGCAGGCAGCGCTCGATGGCCGCGTCCACACCTTCGGCCTGGATGGCGTCGGTACGGGCGATCAGGAAGAAGTTCGGGTCGGTCTTGGCATCGGCGGCGGCTTTCACGCGGTCAACCATCTCCTCGGTGGAGACGATTTCCTTGCCCGGACGGTGGCCGCAACGCTTGGCGCCGACCTGGTCTTCGATGTGGGCAGCGGCGGCGCCGGCCTTGATCAGGTTCTTGACGGTACGCTCGATGTTGAAGGCGCTCGGACCGAAGCCGGTGTCGATGTCGACCAGCAGCGGCAGGTCGCAGACGTCGGTGATGCGGCGTACGTCGGTGAGCACGTCATCCAGGGTGTTGATACCCAGATCCGGCAGGCCCAGGGAGCCAGCGGCCACACCGCCACCGGACAGGTAGATGGCCTTGAAGCCGGCACGTTTGGCCAGCAGGGCGTGGTTGGCGTTGATCGCGCCAATTACCTGCAGCGGGGATTCCTCGGCGAGGGCATCGCGGAAACGCTGGCCGGGGGTCTTGTAGGTCATGCTTCACCTCGTTTGTTCTGGGCTATCTGGCTTTGGATGATGCGCCGCGAGGCGCCGATGTGACGGCGCATCAACAGCTCGGCCATCTCTCCATCGCGATCGGCGATGGCGTCGAGAATGCGGTGGTGCTCGTTGAAGGCCTGGCGCGGCCGGTTGGGCGTTGCCGAGTACTGCAGCCGGTACATGCGCACCAGCTGGTACAGCTCGTTGCAGAGCATGCGGGTCAAGGTCGTGTTGCCGCTGCCCTGGATGATCCGGTAGTGGAAGTCGTAGTCGCCTTCCTGCTGGTAGTAGCCGCGGCCGGCCTGGAAGGCCTCGTCGCGCTCGTGGGTATCGAGCACCCGGCGCAGCTCGTCGATTTCCGCCTGGCTCATGCGCTCGGCGGCCAGCCGGCAGGCCATGCCTTCGAGGGATTCGCGGATTTCATAGAGCTCGACCAGCTCTGCGAGACTCAGCGACACCACCCGTGCGCCCACGTGCGGCACGCGCACCAGCAGCTTCTGGCCTTCCAGACGGTGGATCGCCTCGCGCAGCGGACCGCGGCTGATGCCGTAGGTGCGCGCCAGTTCCGGCTCGGAGATCTTGCTGCCGGGGGCGATCTCACCCTTGACGATGGCGGACTGGATCTTGCGGAAGACGTGCTCCGCAAGGGTCTCGCTTTCGTCCTCCGGGGAGGTGGGCAGGGTAATGAGTTCGTTCATGGTGTCGACAATGTTCTCGTTGTGGGGCGAAATTTACCCACCACAAAGCGTAAGGTCAATGAAGTTTTGGAGGATTGTCGACAATCGTCTAATAGAGGGCCGATTTATGCCGTATGCGTCTGCATTCATGCGACAGGTGGTCGGTGGGCCGCGCGGCCCGGTGGAGCAGGATTACCGAGAATCGGCGCTCAGGGATGACCGGGCAATACCACAACCGGACGGTATTGCGGCCTCTTCAGAGGTAGGGGCGGGGGAAGTGTCGACAATCCATTGCCGAGGCAATGGATCGTAGGGCGGGTGCAACCCGCCACATCGGCAAGGCGGGCTGCGCCCGCCCTACGGGAAGGGAGTCAGTCGAGGTCCTGGTCGTCGAGGATCAGCACGCAGTCGCGGCCGTTGTCGTCCTCGTACCAGTCGTGCAGGTAGTACATCACCACGGCATCCGGGGTCGGCATGACCGCCACGTAGTCGCCGACATCCGGCTGGAAGAACTCGCGCGAACCGGGCTCCGCCTCGCATTCGATGAAGGCACTGACGAAGGACGCGGGATCGGCATCGCCGAAATACTCCTCGCGTTCCTCGGCGCTCCATTCGGCGGGCGCCTGGAACGGGCCGGTGACGACGATCCGGGCGTCGCCGAGGTCCATTTCCTCCGCATCCGGATCGTTCTCGTCGGGGCGGTAGAGGCTGCAGTCCTGGGCGTCGGCATGGGCGAGGATGGCCTTGCGCGCGGCCAGGCGCTTCTGCGGGTCGAGGTTGCTGTCTGCGCAGAGCTGCTGCCAGAAGGCCTCGCGGGCGGCGGGGTGGTCTTTGCTGGCCATGATGGCCTCCGGGGTATGGTGAGGGGGACTAGTTTCCGGGTTGGGCGGGGCGAGGGCAATGGCCGGCGTTGAGGCCCATGTAGGAGCGCGCCATGCGCGCGATTCGCGGGCATGGCCCGCTCCTGCGGGAAAACCGGGGGTGTTGGCGATTACCTGGGTGTTCCTGGTTGCGTGGCGCCCTCACCCTAACCCTCTCCCAGAGGGAGAGGGGACTGTTCGAAGTCGCCGGGAAACTCGGAGCTCCGCGTTCTGCCGTGGTGCCCCCTCTCCCTCTGGGAGAGGGCTGGGGTGAGGGGCTCTTTGGAACCCTCCACTACAACCCATACTTCTTCACCTTGTCGAACAGCGTCGTCTTGGCCATCCCCAGCGCCAGGCTGGCCTGGCTGAGGTTGCCGCCGTGGCGTTCCAGCGCCGTCATCAGCAGGCTGCGCTCGAAGGCTTCCACCGCCTCCACGAAGCGCGGTTCGCTGGCGTCCGGGCCGAGGCCGCTCTTGCCCAGCACCGGCAGGCCGAGGGCGAAACGTTCGGCGACGTTGCGCAGTTCGCGCACGTTGCCCGGCCAGTCGTGGGCCATCAGGCTGGCGGCGGTGGCGTTGTCGATCTGCGGCGCCGGGCGGTCGAAGCGCAGGGATGACTGCTGCAGGAAATGCTCGAACAGCATGAGGATGTCCTCGCGCCGTTCGCGCAGCGGCGGCAGTTGCAGGGTGACCACGTTGAGCCGGTAGTAGAGGTCGCTGCGGAAGCTGCCGTCGCGGCCCATGGCGGCGAGGTCGGACTTGGTCGCGGCGATCACCCGGCAGTCCACCGGGATCAACTGGTTCGAGCCGAGGCGCTCCAGCGTGTGCTCCTGCAGCACCCGCAGCAGCTTGACCTGCAGGTTCAGCGGCATGCTCTCGATCTCGTCGAGGAACAGCGTGCCGCCGTCGGCATGCTCGATCTTGCCGATCCGCCGCTTGCCGGCGCCGGTGAAGGCGTGGGCCTCGTGGCCGAAGATTTCGCTGTCGATCAGGCTTTCCGGCAGGCCGCCGCAGTTCAGCGCGACGAAGGCTCTGGGCTGGCGCCGGCTGTAGTCGTGCAGGCATTGCGCGACCAGTTCCTTGCCGGTGCCGGTTTCGCCTTCGATCAGCACGTTGGCCGAGGTGTCGGCAACGTTGGCGATCAGTTCGCGCAGCGCCTGCATCTGCGGCGAACGGCCGATCAGCCGGCTTTCCAGCGCCTGGCGACCGGCCAGTTGGCGGCGCAGGTGGCTGACCTCACGGCTCAGCCCGCGCTGGGCGAGGGCGCGGCGGGCGGTGTCGACCAGGCGTTCCGGCGAGAAGGGTTTTTCCATGAAGTCGTAGGCGCCGTCACGCATGGCCTGCACCGCCATGGCGATGTCGCCGTGGCCGGTGATCAGCACCACCGGCAGGCTCGGGTCCTTTTCCTTCAGCTTCGCCAGCAGTTGCAGCCCGTCCATGCCGGGCAGGCGGATGTCGCTGACGACGATGCCGGGGAAGTCGGCGTCGATCCGCTTCAGCGCTTCCTCGGCGCTGGCGACGCCGTCGCTGTCGATGTCTTCCAGGCTCAGGGCCTGCTGGCAGCCCAGCAGGATGTGCGGGTCGTCCTCGACGATCAGGACGCGCAGCGCTTCGCTCATGAGGCGTTACTCGCGGCAGGGGCCGGCAACAGCGGCAGGATCAGTTCGAAGGCGGTACCGCCGCCTTCCGGATGGGCCACGCCGAGGCTGCCGCCGGCGGCGGTGGCGAGGCTGGCCGAGAGGGTAAGGCCAAGGCCGAGTCCGTGTTCGCCGGGCTTGGTGGTGAAGAAGGGTTCGAACAGGTGCACGCGGGCGTCCGGCGGAATGCCCGGGCCGTTGTCGCGCACGGTCAGGTGGTACTGGCCGGCTTCCTCGCGGCCGCTGAGCCAGAGCTGGCGGTCGTCCTGGGCGCTCATGGCGTCGAGGGCGTTGGCGATCAGGTTGACCAGGATCTGTTCGAGGCGCGTCTGGTCGATGGCCAGGCAGACGTCGGCATGGTCGCGGTGCAGGGTCAGCGGCACGTTCTTCAGGCGTACCTGCAGCACCAGCAGGGCAGCGTCCACCGCCTTGCCCAGCCGCGCCTGGCCGTGATCGTCGGCGCGCCGGGCGAAGGCGCGCAGGCTGGCGGTGATGCGGCCCATGCGGTCGACCATCTCGTTGATCGCTTCGAGGTTGCTGCTGGCTACGTTGAGATTGCCGCGCTGGAGGAAGCGCACGGTGTTGCCGGAGAGGGTGCGCAGCGCCGCCAGCGGCTGGTTGAGTTCGTGGGCGATGCTGGTGGACATCTGCCCGATCACCGCCAGCTTGCCGGCCTGCACCAGTCGGTCCTGGGCCTTGCGCAGGGTTTCCTCGGCCTGCCGGCGTTCGCGGATCTGCCCGCGCAGGTGCTGGTTGCTGGCACGCAGGTCGGCGGTGCGCTCGGCGATCCGGCGCTCCAGTTCGTTGTTCGCCTGCTCCAGCGCCTCGCGGGCGGCGAGGCGGGTGGCGAGCACCTTGCGCCGTTCGTTCCAGGCGATCAGCAGGAACGCCAGCAGGGCGAAGCCGACGGCGGCGAGGATGCCGTGGATCATGGCTTCGCGGCGCAACTCGGCGAGCGGGGTGAACAGGGTGAAGTTCCACGGCGTGTCGGCCAGCTTGCGGGTCTGCGACAGGTAGCTGACCGCGTCGCGATGCCCGGCTTCGCTGGCGGGGAAGGTCAGGGTCTCGATGTTTTCCGCCAGCGCTTCGCGCGCCAGCGGCTGCCATTCGTCCAGCGCCCACCAGTAGTACTGCATGCTGCGCGCCAGGCGCTCCTTGTCGTCGGCGCTGAGCGGACGCACCGCCTTCAGGCGCAGGGCCGGATCGCTGGAGAGGATGATGATGCCGTTCTCGTCGCTGACGAAGGCATGCAGGCGGGCCTTCTCCCAGCGTTGCTCGATGGCGTCGAGGCGCACCTTGACCACCGCCACGCCGACGATGCGTCCGCCATGCACCAGCCCGTGCGCCAGGTAGTAGCCGGGTTCGCCGGTGGTGCTGCCGATGCCGTAGAAGCGCCCGGGCTTGCCGCGCACGGCGTCCTGGAAATAGGCGCGGAAGGACAGGTCTTCGCCGAGATAGCTGTCGGCGTCCTGCCAGTTGCTGGTGGCGACCACCCGGCCGGAGGTGTCGAGCAGATAAATGGCGCGGCTGCCGCTGCGCCGGTTGAGTCCTTCGAGGTAGGCGTTGACCCGCTCGCGGCGGGCCGCGCTCGGTTCGAGGAGCAGATGGCTGACGCCGCTTTCCAGCTCAAGCAGGCTGGGCAGGTAGGTGTAGCGGTCGATCTCGCTTTCCACCCCGCGAGCGTGCAGCTCCAGCTGGCGTTCGCCGTTGTCGATCAACGTGCGGGTGCCGGCGCCGAGGCTGACCAGATAGCCGCCATAGCCGAAGCCCAGGGTCAGCAGGATCAGCAGGATTGGCAGCAGCAGGTTGCGCAGGCGGCTCGGCTTCACGGTCAGCGATGGCGGCACGGGGGAATTGCGGCATTGCATCACAGTCACCGGGGACGGGCCAGCCCGGCGGCCGGGCAAGCGACGGGGAACATCCGTGGGGCGGGGTTCGCGAGCAAGCTCGCTCCTACAGAGTGCAGGTCGGGTAGACGTCAGCTTCGTAGGGCGGGTGCAACCCGCCGGTCCGTGGCGGCATTGCGGCGGGTTGCACCCGCCCTACGAGGACGGAGTCAATGCGAGAGGATCTTCGCCAGGAACTGCTGTGCGCGGTCCGACCGTGCGTTGATGTCGCCGAAGAACTCGTCCTTGTGGCAGTCCTCGACGATCTGCCCGCGGTCCATGAAGATCACGCGGTCGGCGACCTTGCGCGCGAAGCCCATCTCGTGGGTCACGCACATCATGGTCATGCCTTCCTGGGCGAGCTGGACCATCACGTCGAGCACCTCGTTGACCATCTCCGGGTCGAGCGCCGAGGTCGGCTCGTCGAACAGCATCACCACCGGGTCCATCGCCAGCGCGCGGGCGATGGCGACGCGTTGCTGCTGGCCGCCGGAAAGCTGGCCGGGGTGCTTGTGCGCGTGGGCTTTGAGGCCGACACGGTCGAGCAGGGCCAGTCCTTTCTCGGTGGCTTCTTCCTTGCCGCGGCCGAGCACCTTGATCTGCGCGATGGTCAGGTTGTCGGTGATCGACAGGTGCGGGAACAGCTCGAAGTGCTGGAACACCATGCCCACCCGCGAGCGCAGCTTCGGCAGGTCGGTCTTCGGGCTGGCGATGGAGGTCTGGTCGACCACGATGTCGCCCTGCTGGAACGGCTCCAGCGCGTTCACGCACTTGATCAGGGTGGATTTGCCGGAACCGGACGGGCCGCAGACCACCACCACTTCACCCTTGGCGACCTGGGTCGTGCACTCGGTGAGGACCTGGAAGTCGCCGTACCATTTGCTGACGTTCTGGATCGAGATCATAGGGCTAGGCCTTTCTGCAAACGCTTGACCGCGAAGGACGCGGAGAAGCTGATGGTGAAGTAGACGAGTCCGGCGAAGATCAGGAACTCATGGGGCAGGCCGGTGATGTCGCCGCGCGAGCGCGATGCGTTGAGGAAGTCCATCAGGCCGACGGTGTAAACGAGGGAGGTGTCCTGGAACAGGATGATGCTCTGCTGCAGCAGCAGCGGAGTCATCTTGCGGAACGCCTGCGGCAGGATGATCAGGCGCATGCACTGGCCGTAGGTCATGCCCAGCGCCTGCGCGGCGCCCATCTGGCCCTTGGGTATGGCCTGGATGCCGGCGCGGACGATCTCGCAGAAGTACGCCGCCTCGAACATCATGAAGGCCACCAGGCAACTGGTGAACGCGCCGACCGGGGTGTCCTCGCCGGTGATGGCGCGCAGCAGGAACGGCACCGCGAAGTAGAACCAGGTGATCACCAGCAGCAGCGGGATCGAGCGGAAGTAGTTGACGTACAGGCCCGCGAGGTTCGACAGCGTGCGGTTGTGCGACAGGCGCATCAGGGCGAGCACGGTGCCCAGCGCGACCCCGCCGAACACGCCGAGGGCGAGCAGCTGCAGGGTGGTGAGCATGCCGTCCCACAGGCCCGGCAGCGCTGGGACGATCTGGCTGAAGTCCATCATTTGCCTCCCACGGAAATCAGGCCGGGCACGGCGACCTTCTTCTCGACCAGGCGCATGAACAGCATCAGGCTCATGTTCAGGGTGAAGTAGATCAGCGTGGCCAGGGTGAAGGCCTCGAACAGGTTGGCGCTGAACTCGGCGGTCTGCTTGGTCTGCGCGAGCAGCTCCATCAGGCCGATCAGCGAGGCCACCGAGGAGTTCTTGAAGATGTTGAGGAACTCGGACGTCAGCGGCGGGATGATGATGCGGAACGCCTGCGGCAGCAGGACGTAGCGGTAGATCTGCGGCAGGCGGAAGCCCATGGCGCGGGCCGCCGAGAGCTGGCCCCTGGGCAGCGCCTGGATGCCGGTGCGCACCTGCTCGCAGACGCGCGCGGCGGTGAACAGGCCAAGGCACACCACCACGCTGATGTAGGCCGAGGTTTCCGGCGCCAGGCCCAGCTTGAACCAGTCCTGCGCCGGTTGCGGCAGCAGGTCGGGGACCAGGAAGTACCAGAGGAACAGTTGCACCAGCAGCGGCACGTTGCGGAAGATTTCCACGTAGGTGGTGGCGATGCCGGACACCCAGCGGTTCGGCACGGTGCGCATCACGCCCAGCACGGCGCCGAGCGCGAGGGCGACGATCCAGGCGGCCAGCGCCACGGCGATGGTCCAGCCCAGGCCGGTGACGAACCAGTCGAGGTAGCGCTCGTCGCCGATCCCGGTGGACTTGAAGAACACGCCCCAGTCCCAGTTGTAGTTCATGTCGGGTTTCCCCTCAGGTAATCGGTATTCGAGGCCGGAAGCGGGCGAACGGTGGCCCTCATCCGCTTGTGGCGGATGTTTCCGGGATCGGCAGGGAGGAAGGAGTAGGGCGGGTGCAACCCGCCAGATCGACCGGCGGTGGCGGGTTGCACCCGCCCTACGGTCCCGCCCCGGCTCTTGTGGAGCCGGGACGGTGCACCGTCAGATCTGCTCGGCAGACTTGTCGGTAGGCGTGGCGATCAGCTTCTTCAGCTCGTCGCTCATCGGGAAGTTGAGGTTCAGGCTCTTCGGCGGGACCGGCTGCATGAACCACTTGTCGTAGATGCCGTTGATCTCGCCCGAGGCGAAGGTGTCGGCGATGGCCTTGTCGACCACTTTCTTGAACGCCTCGTCACCCTTGCGCACCATGCAGCCGTAGATCTCGAAGGACTGCGGCTTGCCGACCACGACCCAGTCGTCCGGCTTCTTGGCCTTGGCCATTTCGCCGTAGAGCAGGGCGTCGTCCATCATGAAGGCGACGGCGCGGCCGGATTCGAGCATCAGGAAGGACTCGCCGTGGTCCTTGGCGCTGATGATGTTCATGCCCATCTTCTGCTCGGCGTTCATCGACTTGAGCAGGCGCTCGGACGTGGTGCCGGCGGTGGTCACCACGTTCTTGCCTTTCAGGTCGGCGAAGTCGGCGACGCCGGAAGTCTTCCTGGTCAGCAGGCGGGTGCCCACCTCGAAGATGCCGACGGAGAAGTCGACCTGCTTCTGGCGCTCGACGTTGTTGGTGGTGGAACCGCACTCGATGTCGACGGTGCCGTTCTGTACCAGCGGGATGCGGGTCTGCGAGGTGACCAGGTTGTAGCGGACCTTCAACTCCGGCAGGCCGAGCTGCTGCTTCACGGCATCGACCACCTTCAGCTGCAGATCGTGGGAGTAGCCCTCCGGCTGGCGCGGATCGGTCGCGAGGTAGGAGAAGGGAATGGAGGCGTCGCGGTGACCGAGGGTGATGGTGCCGGTTTCCTTGATCTTCTTCAGGGTACCGGTGAGTTCTTCGGCGACGGCGGGAGCGGCGATCAGGGCGGCAACGATGGCGGCACCCAGCACTCGGGGAGCGAAACGCATGAAATCTACCTCGACTGGTTTCTGTTTGTTGTTCAGTCCTGCACCGGGCGTGTCTCACCCCTGTCCGGTGCATGTTCGAGGTAGATAGAGCAGGGACTGTGCCAGTATTCTGTTATTTATTTAAGTTATTGAATTTAAAAGAATAAATTTGTTTTTTCGGGCGTGGAGAAGAGCGGCTTCGTTCGGTCGTTCGGATTTTCGGCTGTTGGTTCGTTCGGAAATCCGAACGACATTCGCGGGCATGGCCCTACAGTCGATGGTCAACCGTGTCTTGCCGCCGATGATGTTTTTGTAGGAGCGAGCTCTGCTCGCGAACATCGGCCCCGCAAAAGCTTCGCGAGCAGAGCTCGCTCCTACAGGAATACGCCCCGCGTCCGACCGTAAGCGGGCCATGCCCGCGATGCTCTCAATCCGTCTGCACATTACATTCCGATACAGCATCAACCGCGCCGTCTCGTGGAGCTCCCGGGGCAGGTCGACCAGCCCAGCCGCTTCACGCCAGGGGCTGACACAATCGTTTACACGTCCGGCCGGGTCGGTACGGCTGGCGCGGGGTTCGCCCACTGGCCGCGCTTGAACGGATGCTCGCGGCCGGCGAGCTCGGCGGCGATGCGTTCGAGCATCTGGTGGGTCGGCGCGCGGGTGCCGGTCAGCGCCTGCGCGGCGGACAGCGTCAGCACCAGGCCGAGCAGCAGCGGCGGCAGTTGCGGCAGGGAGCCGCGCACCAGGGCCAGGCAACTGGCGCTGGCGGCCAGGCCGACCGCCAGGCCGGCGTAGACCTCGGCGGGGGAGTGCACGCCGATGGCGACGCGGGATACGCCCACCAGCACCGCCAGCAGCGCGCCGAATCCGGCCAGCACCAGCGCCAGGCGGCGGGAACGCGACAGCAGGGCGGCGAGCACCGGCAGCACGCTGGCGGCCATCATGCTGTGCCCGGAGATACCGGTGAAATCCCACTCGGGGATGCCGATCCCCCAGCCCATGAAGGCCAGCTTCGACGCCACCACCAGGCTCGCCGCCAGGCCAAACAGCAGCAGCCAGGCGCCGGCCTTGGCCTTTTCGCGGCGCAGCAGCAGCCAGAAGAAGATGAATACGGCGACCGGCAGCAGCAGCGAGCTGTCGCCGAGGCGGGTGATGGCGTTCCAGATATCCATGGGGCGGTAGGGCAGTCCTTGAAAGGGCGAAGACCTTAACACAGACGCCGACGGGCGGCCGTCAACCGTCCTCGCCATCCCGACTGGCGGCCCCTTCGCGGCGCAGCAGCTCCACCTTGCGCGGCACGCCCCAGCGATAGCCGCCGGTCGAGCCGTCGGCGCCGACCACCCGGTGGCAGGGCACCAGCAGGCCGACGGCGTTACTGGCGCAGGCGCGGGCGATGGCGCGCGGATGGCTGCGCAACTGCTCGGCCAGCTCGCCGTAGCGGCGCGTCTGCCCGCTGGGAATCCCGGTCAGGGCGCGCCAGACGCGCAGCTGGAAGGCGCTGCCGTGCAGGTCCAGCGGCAGGCCGGCGGTTTGCGCCGGTTCGTCCAGCTGGGTCAGCACCCGGCCCAGCCAGTCACCCAGCCCGTCATCGTCGCGCAGGCGTTCGGCGGCGCTGAAGCGCTGCTCCAGTTCGTTCTCCAGCTGCGCTTCGTCATCGCCGAAGAGCAGGGCGCAGACGCCCCTGTCGGTGGCGGCGAGCAGCACGCGGCCCAGCGGGCAGGGGGCGATGGCATAGCGCAGGCGTTCGCCGGCGCCTTTCTGCCGCAGACGCGCGGGACTGACGCTGGACGCGCCTTCGTACAGCGCGCGGGTGCCGGAGTAACCGGCCTCCAGCGCCGCATCCAGCACCGAGCGCGACTGCGGCAGCGCGGCGGCCAGGCGCTGCTGGCGGCGCGCCTCGGCCCAGGCGCGGGGCGTCAGGCCAGTGCGGGTCTTGAAGGCGCGCGCCAGGTGCGACGGCGACAAGCCGATGCGCGCGGCCAGCTCGCCGAGGGTCGGCGGTTTGCCGGCGGCGTCGAGCAGCTCGCAGGCGGCGGCGACCAGCGCATCGAGCTGCTCCTTCGGGCTGGCGCCCTGCGGCGAGCAGCGCTTGCACGGGCGGAAGCCGGCGGCCTCGGCGGCACCCGGATCGGCATGGAATTGCACATTGGCGCGGTTCGGCCGCCGCGCCGGGCAGCTCGGGCGGCAATAGATGCCGGTGGAGCGCACGCTGAACACGAAGCGCCCATCGAAGTTCGCATCGCGTTCGCAGACGGCCTGCCAGCAGCGGTCGGCATCCATGGCGGTTCTCCAGCACAACAGTGGTCGATGGGGAAATTGTCGGCGCGGCGGCAGGCCCCGGCAATCCGCATCGCGTTTTCAAACTCGCGGTCCGTGGCGGACTACGCTTAGGGGAGGTTCGCCGAGTTCAGATCTATCCGCTTGCCCGGCGCATCTACCACACCCCGCAGCCGCACGCCGAGGCGGTGCTGCGCATCCTCGCCGGCAGCGGCAGCCAGTTCGATCCGCAGGTGGTCGAGGCGTTCGCCGAAGTGGCCGACGACTTCGCCCTCATCGCCGAGCGCCACGCCGACGACGATGAAGTGCTGGAACTGGAGTTGCAGCGGCTGGAAGAGGCGGTGGCGGAGAATATCGAGCTGTCGCCGCACCGGCCCTGAAGCGGTTACGTCCGTCGGCAGATCGGCCGGATGCTGGGCGCCACGGGCCGATTGCCGTATAAGGAACGGTTGCGGTCGCTCCGGCCGGATTGAGGAAACACGATATACCCGATGAAGGCACCCAAACGTATTGAGCCGCTGATCGAAGACGGAATGGTCGACGAAGTGTTGCGGCCCCTGATGAGTGGCAAGGAAGCAGCCGTTTATGTAGTGCGTTGTGGCGACACACTGCGCTGCGCCAAGGTCTACAAGGAAGCCAACAAGCGCAGCTTCCGCCAGGCCGCCGAGTACCAGGAAGGCCGCAAGGTGCGCAACAGCCGCCAGGCGCGGGCCATGGCCAAGGGCTCGAAATACGGCCGCCGGGAGCAGGAAGAGGCCTGGCAGAACGCCGAAGTGGCCGCGCTGTTCCGCCTCGCCAATGCTGGCGTGCGGGTACCCAAGCCGTATGACTTCCTCGATGGCGTGCTGCTCATGGAGCTGGTGGCGGACGAATACGGCGACGCCGCGCCGCGCCTCAACGACGTGGTGCTGGAGCCGGAGCAGGCGCGCGAGTACCACGCCTTCCTGATCCGCCAGATCGTCCTGATGCTCTGCACTGGCCTGGTGCACGGCGACCTGTCCGAATTCAACGTGCTGCTCGGCCCGGACGGCCCGGTGATCATCGACCTGCCGCAAGCGGTGGACGCGGCCGGCAACAACCACGCCTTCCGCATGCTGGAGCGCGATGTCGGCAACATGGCCGCCTATTTCGGCCGCTTCGCCCCGGAGCTCAAGTACACCCGCTATGCCAAGGAAATGTGGGCGCTGTACGAAGACGGCAAGCTGCAGCCGGATACCCCGCTGACCGGCCACTTCGACGATCCGGAGGACGAGGCGGACGTGGACTCCGTACTACGCGAGATCGCCGAGGCCCTGCGCGAGCAGGAACGCCGCGAGGCCGGCCGCGCCGAGGCGGAAAACCCGCAGCAACAGACCGCCGAGCCGCCTACGCCGCCGTGGATGCAGGCGTAACGCAGGTTCGGATCAACTGCAGCACTTGCCCGACTCCAGATCCTTCAGAATCGGGCAATCCGGGCGGTGGTCGCCGTGGCAGTGGTCGAACAGTTCCTGCAGGGTGTCGCGCAGGCTGGTGAGTTCGGCGATGCGCCGGTTGAGTTCGTCGATATGCTGGCCGGCCAGCGCTTTCACGTCGGCGCTGGCGCGCTGGCGGTCCTGCCAGAGGGCGAGCAGGCGGCCGACTTCCTCCAGCGAGAAACCGAAGTCCCGCGCGCGGCGGATGAACGCCAGGCGATGCAGGTCCTGCTCGCTGTAGTGGCGGTAGCCGCTGGCGCTGCGGCCGGCGGGTGCGAGCAGACCGATGGATTCGTAGTAGCGGATCATCTTCGCGGAAAGCCCGCTGTTCTTCGCTGCTTCGCCGATGTTCATTGCATTTCCTCAGGGTGGGATTGCTGCCACGTAGGTTGGGCTGAGCCCGCGAAGCCCAACGGTGCAATGCCGGGCCGATGTTGGGCTTCGCTGCGCTCAGCGCCAACCTACGGGTGCCAGCGCTTGAGCAATAGCGCATTGCTCACCACGCTGACGCTCGACGCCGCCATCGCGGCGCCGGCGACCATCGGGTTGAGCAGGCCGAAGGCGGCCAGCGGAATGCCGACCAGGTTATAGATGAAGGCCCAGAACAGGTTCTGGCGGATCTTCGCGTAGGTGCGTCGCGAGATATCCAGCGCCGCCGGCACCAGGCGCGGGTCGCCGCGCATCAGGGTGATGCCGGCGGCGTGCATGGCCACGTCGGTGCCGCCACCCATGGCGATGCCGACGTCGGCGGCGGCCAGCGCCGGGGCGTCGTTGATACCGTCGCCGACCATCGCCACCACGCCGTGCTGTTTCAGCGCACCGACCACCGTGGCCTTGTCGCCGGGCAGCACTTCGGCGTGCACATCGTCCAGCCCCAGGGCTTCGGCCACCACCCGCGCGCTGCCGCGGTTGTCGCCGGTGATCAGGTGGCTGGCGATGCCGCGCCGGCGCAGTTCCTCCACGGCCTCGGCCGCGCCCGGCTTGAGGGTGTCGCCGAAGGCGAAGAGGGCGAGTATGCGCGGCTGCGGCCCGATCTCGATCAGCCAGGACAGGGTGCGGCCCTGGTTTTCCCAGTCTGTTGCGGTGGATTCCATTCGGCCCGGCTGCAGACCCTGCTCGTCGAGCAGGCGGCGGTTGCCGAGGGCCAGCAGGCGGCCGTCGATCCGTCCCTGGATGCCGCGTCCGGCCAGGGCCTGGCTTTCGCTTGCGGCGGCTGGGTCAAGCTGGCGTTCGGCGCAGGCATCCAGCACCGCCCTGGCCAGCGGGTGCTCGCTGCCGCGCTGCAGGGCGCCCGCCAGGGCCAGGGCGGCGGAGTTGTCGCCATCCATGCTGGTCATGTTGGTGATGCGCGGCTCGCCGGAGGTGAGGGTGCCGGTCTTGTCGAAGGCCACTGCGCCGACCGCATGGGCGACTTCCAGCGCCTCGGCGTCCTTGATCAGGATGCCGTACCGCGCGGCGACGCCGGTGCCGGCCATGATCGCGGTCGGCGTGGCCAGGCCGAGGGCGCACGGGCAGGCGATCACCAGCACGGCGACGGCGTTGATCAGCGCCTGCTCCAGCCCGGCGCCGGCCAGCAGCCAGCCGACCAGGGTGATCAGGGCGATGCCGACCACCACCGGCACGAACACGTTGCTGACCCGGTCCACCAGCTTCTGGATCGGCGCCTTGGCCGCCTGGGCGTCTTCCACCAGGCGGATGATCCGTGCCAGCACGGTTTCGCCGCCCAGCGCGGTGGTGCGGATGCGCAGTACGCCTTCGCCGTTGATCGCGCCGCCGGTGACCTTGTCGCCCGGCGCCTTGGGTACCGGCAGGCTCTCGCCGGTGATCAGCGCCTCGTCGGCATGGCTCTGTCCGTCGAGGACTTCGCCGTCCACCGGGAAACGCTCGCCGGGGCGCACCAGCACCTCGTCGCCCAGGCGCAGTTCGGCGATGGCGACATCCTCTTCGCGGCCGTCGCGCAGACGGGTGGCGCGTTCCGGACGCAGCGCTTCGAGGGCGCGGATGGCGGCGGCGGTCTGCCGTTTGGCGCGGCTTTCCAGGTATTTGCCGAGCAGGATCAGCGCGATGATCACCGCGCTGGCTTCGAAGTACAGGTGTGGCATGGCGCCGGGCGCGGCGGTCAGCCAGAGGTAGAGGCTCAGGCCGTAGCCGGCGCTGGTGCCGAGGGCGACCAGCAGGTCCATGTTGCCGCTGCCGGATTTCACCGCCTTCCACGCGGAAACATAGAAGCGCGCGCCGAGGACGAACTGCACCGGCGTGGCGAGAAGGAATTGCACCCAGGCCGGCAGCATCCAGTGCATGCCGAACCATTCGGCGAACATCGGCAGCACCAGCGGCAGGGCGAGGGCGATGGCCAGCACCAGCAGCCAGCGCTCACGGGCCAGTCGGGCTTCGGCGGGATCGGCGACGGGATGTTCGAGATCGATCGGGCGGGCCTGGTAGCCGGCCTTTTCCACGGCAGCGACCAGTTCGGCCGGCTCGACCTGGCCGAGCAGATCGAGATGCGCCCGCTCGCTGGCGAGGTTGACGCTCACCTCGCGCACCCCCGGCACCTTGCGCAGGGCGCGCTCGACGCGGCCGACGCAACTGGCGCAGGTCATGCCGTCGATAGCCAGTTCCAGGCTATGGCTGGGCACCTGATAGCCGGCCTGTTCCACGGCGGCGACCAGCGCAGGCAGGCTGTCCGGGCCGGCGACCTGCACGCGGGCCTGCTCGCTGGCCAGGTTGACGCTGGCGTCGACCACGCCGGGCACCTTGCGCAGGGCACGCTCGACGCGGCCGGCGCAACTGGCGCAGGTCATGCCGGCGACCGGCAGGTTCAGTTCGATTGGGTTGGCGCTGCTCATGGACGATTTCCTCCTTGATTCGCCAACAGGATCAACCTTGACATAAGGGTAAGGTCAAGCCCTCCGACGCGCTCGCTTGTCCTGGATCATCAGGGCTTGACCTTGCCACGATGGCAAGGTCGACACTCCCGCCATCGATAAGCCAACAGGAGCGACCGAGATGCAAGCATTCAAGGTAAAAGGCATGAGCTGCGGCCACTGCGTGCGCGCCATCACCCAGGCCGTACAGGCCCGCGACGCGGCGGCGGACGTGCAGGTGGACCTGGGCAGCGGCGAGGTGCGGGTGGCCAGCCGGCTGGAGGATCAGTCGGTGCTGGAGGCGATCCGCGAGGAAGGCTACGAGGCGGAGCTTTTGTAGGTTGGCGCTGAGCTTGCGAAGCCCAACGGTGCGACAGCTTGGCGGATGTTGGGCTTCGCTGCGCTCAGCGCCAACCTACGTCGCTATGGGGTGCTCCATCCTACGAAGAACAGGGTAGGGCGGGTGCAACCCGCCACATCCGCAGCCGTTCAATTTACGCAGCGCCCCAATCGCGGATCAGGCCGCGGAACAGGGGATCGAAGAGCTGTGCGGTTTCCTGCAATGGGTCGAACAGATCCGGGTCGCGCAGCCAGTCGCTGAACAGGCCGAGGATCATGCCGTGCACCGCCCGCGAGGCGAGGCGCGGGGTGACGCCCGGCATCAGGCGTTCGCGGCAGGGTTCGCGGGCGAACAGTTGCTCGCAGAGGTCGATGAACTGGCGAATGAAGGATGAGTGGCGCTGCTCGGCGTCGCGCAGCTCATCGGTGAATTCGCAGCGCTGCAGGAGGATGGTGAACACCCGCCGGCGCTGCTCATCGCGGGCGAGGTTTTCCACCACTTCCACGCACAGGTCGAACAGTGACTGCACCGGATCGTGCCCGCCGCATCCGGAAAGACGCAGCGTCAGTTGTTCCGGCGGCAGGCGGACCTGGTTGAGCAGGTCGTTGAACAGGTGAGCCTTGTTCTGGAAGTGCCAGTACACCGCGCCGCGCGTCACCCCCGCGGCCTTGGCGATCTGTTCGAGGCTGGTATTCGACACGCCTCTCTCCAGGAACAGATGTTCCGCCGAATCCAGAATCCGCTGACGGGTTTTTTCGGAATCTTCTTTTGTTCGTCGCATGGCACTCGTTGTTATACGGACTAGGCTCTGTACTTGACGGGCGAGTGTACTGATTTTGATGCATGAACAGTGCTTTACTGTCGTGGGCCACTAGAAGCCCAGCGTTGCTCACTTTCCCTGCCGTCTGAATTTTCCATGGAGAGGTTACATGCCGTTCTTCCGTCGCTTGCCGGTTGCGCTTGCAATTTTCGGCTTATCTGCGGTGTTCGTTTCCACTGTGCAGGCTGCGGAGGAGCCAGCCGGGGCGGCGCGTCCCGCACCCTCGGTGACCGTGGAAACGGTGCAGAAGGCTTCCATTCCGCTGTCACTCGAATACTCGGCGCGCACGGCGGGTTTCCGCGAGGTGGAAGTGCGTGCACAGGTCAGCGGCATCCTGCAGAAGCGCTTCTATGAGGAAGGGCGGCCGGTCAAGCAGGGCCAGCAGCTGTTCCTCATCGACCCGCGTCCGTACCAGGCGGCGCTGGCCCAGGCCAAGGGTTCGCTGGCGCAGACGCAGGCGCGCTACCGGCAGACCGACCGCGACCTCAAGCGTATCCGCGAACTGCAGAAGAAGGGCTTCGCCAGCGAAAGCGAACTGGACCGCTACATCTCCGCGTTCGAGCAGGCCAAGGCGGATGTCCAGGCGGCCAAGGCCAACGTCGACTCCAAGCAGATCGACCTCAACTACACCACGGTGATCGCGCCGATTTCCGGTGTCGCCAGCAAGGAAACCCGCTCGGAAGGCAGCCTGGTGGCGGCCAGCGACCCGAACTCCAGCCTGCTGACCAAGCTGACCCAGCTCGATCCGGTGTATGTCAACTTCGCCGTGCCCGATACGGACGTGACGCAACTGAACGAGGGGGTGAAGAGTGGCAGGTTGCAGTTGCCCCCGGATGGCAAGCTGAGTACCGAGATCCGTTTCGGTGACGGAACCCAATACTCCATCAATGGCGTGGTGGACTTCACCGACAGTTTCGTCAACTCCGGCACCGGCACCGTGAACGCGCGGGCGGTGGTGCCCAATCCCGACCGGCAACTGATTCCCGGGCAGTTCGTGCGGGTGACGGTCAAGGGCCTGACCCGCAAGGACGGCATCACCATCCCGGAACGCGCCCTGGCCCAGGGGCCGCGCGGCACGTTCGTCTATGTGGTGGACAAGGATGGCTTCGCCCGCGTGCGTCAGGTGGCCGCACCGTTGATGGTAGGCGGACGCTGGGTGATCGACTCCGGCATCGACGCGGGTGACCGGGTGATCGTCGATGGCTTGCCGAAGGTCCGTCCGGACCAGCCGGTGAAGATCGTCGAGACGCCGGCCGAAACCGTCGCACCTGCCACTTCGGCCAATCCGTGATCAAGGAGCGCCTATCGTGATTTCGCGCTTCTTCATCGACCGCCCCATCTTCGCCATGGTGATTTCCATCGTCATCCTGCTTGGCGGGCTGGCGGCGCTGCGTGCCCTGCCGGTGGCGCAGTATCCGGAAATCCTTCCGCCGCAGGTGGCCGTGACCGCCATGTACCCGGGCGCCAGCTCGCAGGTGATCGCCGAGACCGTGGCGGCGCCGCTGGAACAGGAGATCAACGGCGTCGAGGGCATGATCTACCAGCTGTCCAACTCCGACACCAGCGGTGCCATGAACCTCACCGTGTATTTCCAGGTGGGCACCGATCCGGACCAGGCCACCATCAACGTCAACAACCGGGTACAGGCGGCGCTGGCCAAGCTGCCGGAGGAAGTGCGCCGGCAGGGCGTGAAGGTGGAGAAGAAGTCCTCCGACATCCTGCAGATGGTCACCCTCTACTCGCCGGACAACTCCCGCGATCCGGTGTTCATCAGCAACTATGCGCTGGTGAATATCATCGACGAACTGAAGCGTATCCCCGGTGTGGGCGATGCCAGCCAGTTCGGCGCCAAGGACTACGCCATGCGCATCTGGCTGCGTCCGGACAAGCTGGCGCAGTACAACCTGACGCCGACCGACGTGGTCAACGCGATCCGCGAGCAGAACTCGCAGTTCGCCGCCGGCAGCTTCGGCCAGCAACCGCTGAAGCAGCCGCAGGACTTCACCTATACGGTGACCACCCAGGGCCGCTTCAGCGATCCCAAGGAGTTCGAGAGCGTCATCCTGCGCAGCGACGCCACCGGCGCCAGCCTGTTGCTGAAGGACGTGGCACGCATCGAGCTGGGCGCCCAGGACTACTCGATGGTCACCACGCTGAACGGCCAGCAGAACGCCGCGTTCGGCATCTACCTGCAGCCCGGCGCCAACGCGCTGGATACCGCCCAGGCGGTGCGCGACACCATGGAACGGCTGGCGAAGAAATTCCCGTCGGGCATCACCTACAAGATTCCCTACGACACCACGGTGTTCGTGGAGGTCTCCATCGAGGAGGTGGTGCACACCTTCTTCGAGGCGCTGGTGCTGGTGATGCTGGTGGTCTTCATCTTCCTGCAGAACCTGCGCGCCACGCTGATTCCGATCCTGGCCATTCCTGTCTCGCTGGTCGGCACGTTCGCCGGCATGTACCTGCTCGGCTTCTCGATCAACCTGCTGACGCTGTTCGGCATGGTGCTGGCGATCGGCATCGTGGTGGACGACGCCATCGTGGTGCTGGAAAACGTCGAACGGGTGATGAGCACCGAGAAGCTGTCGCCACGGGAGGCGGCGATCAAGGCGATGGAGGAGGTGACCGGCCCGATCATCGCCATCGTGCTGGTGCTCTGTGCGGTGTTCATCCCGGTCGGCTTCCTCGGTGGTCTGGCCGGGCAGATGTACAAGCAGTTCGCGATCACCATTGCGGTATCGGTGGTGATCTCCGGGATCGTCGCGTTGACGCTGTCGCCGGCGCTGTGCGCGCTGATCCTCAAGCCCGGGCACAAGGAGCCTCTGGCGCCGTTCCGCTGGTTCAACCGCATGTTCGACAAGGCCACCGCCGGCTATGGCGCGGGCGTGCAGTTCTTCCTCAAGCGCGTGGGGATCGGCCTGGCATTGTTCGCCGGCATGATCGGCATCATGGTGGTCCTGTTCGGCCGGGTGCCGAGCTCGCTGGTTCCGGACGAAGACCAGGGCTATGTGATCAATGCCTATTTCCTGCCGCCTGCCGCGTCGGTCACCCGTACCACCGACCTGACCTCGGAGCTGGACAAGAAGTTGATGGAGCACCCGGCGGTTCGCGACGTCGTGACGTTCGCCGGACTCGACATCCTCACCAACAGCGTGATCAGCAACGCCGGCGTTGCCTTCGTGCCATTGAAGGACTGGAAGGAGCGCACCACGCCCGAGCTGGACGCGCGCAACCTGACCCATACCTTCATGGCCATGGGCGCGGTGCAGCAGGATGGCGTGGTGATGTCGTTCAACCCGCCGCCGATCACCGGCATGAGTACCACCGGCGGCTTCGAGTCGTATATCCAGGACCGTAGCGGCGGCACCATCCAGCAACTGGGCGAGACCGTCCAGAAGTTCCTCGCCGCGGCGGCCAAGCGCCCCGAACTGGCCGGGGTGAACAGTACCTTCAACGCCAACGTGCCGCAGTACTACATCAACCTCGACCGCACCAAGGCGCGCTCCATCGGCGTTTCGATCAACGATGTGTTCACGGCGATGCAGTCGACCTTCGGCAGCTACTACGTCAACGACTTCTCGCTGTACGGGCGCACCTGGCAGGTGACCCTGGAATCCGAACCGGACTTCCGCCGCAAGCCGGAAGACCTGAGCCAGGTCTTCGTCCGTTCGGCCAGCGGCGAGCTGGTGCCGCTGTCCTCGCTGGTCACCGTGCAGCGCATTCTTGGCCCGGCCCTGTATTCCCGCTTCAACGTGTTCCCGGCGGCCAAGCTGATCGGCGGCCCGGCGCCCGGCTACAGCTCCGGCCAGGCGCTGGCGGCGATGCAGGAAGTGGCCAACGAAACGCTCGGCGAGGACTACGCGCTGGCCTGGATCGGTTCCGCCTACCAGGAACTGCAGACCCAGGGCTCAGGCAGTACGGCGTTCGTCTTCGGCCTGATCCTGGTGTTCCTCATCCTCGCCGCCCAGTACGAGCGCTGGACGCTGCCGCTCGCGGTGGTCACCGCGGTGCCCTTCGCGGTGTTCGGCGCGATCCTGGCGATCTGGCTGCGCGGGCTGGACAACGACGTGTACTTCCAGGTCGGCCTGGTGACCCTGATCGGCCTGGCGGCGAAGAACGCCATCCTGATCATCGAGTTCGCCGTGATGATCCGCGAAGAGAAGGGTATCGGACCGTTCGAGGCGGCGCTGGAGGCGGCCAAGCTGCGCTTCCGGCCGATCGTGATGACCTCGCTGGCCTTCATCCTCGGTTGCGTGCCGCTGGCGATCAGCGCCGGCGCCGGTTCGGCGAGCCGCCATTCGATCGGCACCGGGGTGATCGGCGGGATGCTCGCGGCGACCGTGCTGGCGACCTTCCTCATCCCGATGTTCTACATGCTGGTGGAGTCGGCCTCCGACAGGCTTGGCAAGCGCAAGGCCAAGACGGAGGAGGTGGAGCCGGCGCAGCATTGATCCGCAGCGGCCGGGCCGGGGTTCAACGATCCCGGCCCGGTTCGCCTGCCGCGATGCCTCGGAACACCCACAGGCTGGAACTGGCGAAATTCACCAGCATGCCCGCCAGGCAGCCGACCGCTACCGCCAGCACAGGCCAGTTGCGGGCCAACTCCCAGTAATGCACCAACAGGGCGTAGCAGGACAGATTGAGCGCGCCGCCGGCGCTCATCGCCAGCAGGTAGCGCAGTGCTTCGCCCAGCAGCCCGTGGTTCGACCGGCGCTCCCGGAAGGTCCGGTTGCGGTTGAACAGCCAGGTCGCCAGTACCGCGCACAGGAACGACAGCAGCCGGCCTGTGTAGAGGTTCGCTCCCAGATGCAGAAGTCCGTGCAGAACCAGGCTGTCGACCACGAAACCTAGCCCGCCGCCGATGGCGAAGAGCAGGAAGCGGCGTGCCGGCGACGGCTGTTCAGACCTCATGCGGACGACTTTCCGGACTCTGTAGCGAACCTCTGCCGTAGCGGGCGCCTACCAGGTAGATGGGGCGCTGCTTCGATTCCATATAGATGCGCCCGACATACTCGCCCACCACGCCGATGCCGATCAGCTGGATGCCGGACAGCAGCAGGATCGAAGTGAGCAACGACGCGTACCCGGGCAGGTCGACGCCGAACAGCAGGGTTCGCGCAACGATGAAGCCGGCATAGGACATGGAAAGCAGGGCTATCAGCGCGCCGAGATAGGTCCACACGCGCAGCGGCAGCGTGCTAAAGCTGGTGATGCCCTCCAGCGCCAGGTTCCACAGCTTCCAGCCGGAGAACTTGCTGGAGCCGGCGGCCCGCGCGTCCCGCGTGTAGTCGACGATGGTGGTGCGGTGGCCGACCCAGGCGAACAGGCCTTTCATGAAGCGCCGGCGTTCGGGCAGGTCTTTCAGCGCGTCGACCACATGGCGGTCCATCAGCCGGAAGTCCCCGACATCCTGTGGCAGCGGAATGTCCGCCAGCCGATTGTGCAGGTTGTAGAAGGCGCGAGCCGTGGTGCGCTTCAGCCAGCTGTCGGAGCTCCTGTCGCAACGCCGCGCCAGCACCACGTCATAGCCGTCGCGCCAGTTCTGCAGGAAGGTCGCCAGCAGCCCGGGCGGGTCCTGCAGATCGGCGTCCATGGGGATCACCACATCGCCGCGCGCCTCGTCCAGCCCGGCGGTCAGTGCCGCTTCCTTGCCGAAATTGCGCGCCAGGTCGATCACCACCACGCGCGGATCAAGGGTGGCCAGCGTGCGCAGGTAGTCCAGCGTCGTGTCGCGGCTGCCGTCGTTGACGAAGACGATCTCGTAGCCGACGCAGTCCAGTTCACCCATCTTTTGCGTCAGGGTTTCGTGGAACAGCGGCAGCACGGCGCTTTCGTTGTAGCAGGGCACGACAAGCGAGATGAACGGCGGCCGGCGTCTAGAGGCAGACATAGATCACCTCGTCCTGGCGCCGGAGCGAACCTTTTGCGGGCCATGGCGGCGCGTCCCGGCAGAGCGCCGGCCCGGCGTCCCCGGGATAGACCCATTCCAGTTCGTGTCCGGTCGCTTCGCGGAACAGCCCCTGTATGGCCCAGGGGGTGAGGAAGGCCGAGTGGCCGTGGTCGGACATGCTGGACTTCAGCGCCGCCGGATAACGCCAGTCGTCGGCGGAATATCCGGGTAGCAGTACATTGCCCTTGCTTGCCAGCAGGGCGAGGAGAACGCACCCGAGGACCGGGAGGAAGGCTGGATGTCGGAACGGGGGCGTGGTCGCGGCAGGCATGGCAGGAGGTTGGTCTGTCGGGGCAATCGGGGGGATTTTCCTTGCTCATTGCCTGGGAAATTTCCTCTATTGTTCGGGGGCCTTTCCGCTAGTTGTCCGGCAGGCGCGAGAGATCCAGCCCGGCTGTGCACTGGATTACCTGTTTTTCGATCCAACCGATCAGCTTTTTCGCGCATCCCGGCGCCGGCGAATTGCTATGCTTTGCCACTTTCGTTAGCCAGCTACCAATGCTTCGCAGACATTGCCGACTGCACGTCCGGCCGGCAATCCAGGTGATCAATGACTCTCCGCATCCTGCTGATCCTCGGTGCGCTCAGCGCCTTCGGCCCGATGGCCGTCGACTTCTATCTGCCCAGTTTCCCGACCCTGGCCAATGTCTTCGGCACCGATGTCGAGCAGGTGCAGCTCAGCCTCTCGGTGTACTTCGCCGGCCTGGCCATCGGCCAACTGCTCTATGGGCCGCTCGCCGACCGTTTCGGCCGGCGTGTGCCGCTGCTGGTGGGGGTGAGCATCTTCACCGTGGCGTCGCTGGCCTGCGCGTTCGCGCCGAGCCTGCACTGGCTGGTCGCCGCGCGCTTCGTCCAGGCGCTTGGCGGTTGCGCCGGGATGGTGGTGTCGCGGGCGGTGGTGCGCGACCTGTGCGATCCGGTCGCCGCCGCCCGGGCCTTCTCGCAGCTGATGCTGGTGATGGGGCTGGCGCCGATTCTTGCGCCGCTGGCCGGCGGGGTGCTGCTGGAGATTTCCGGCTGGCAGTCGATCTTCTACTGCCTGACCCTGTTCAGCGCGGTGGCCGGGCTGGCCATCGCCCTGTGGCTGCCGGAGACCATTCCGGCCGGCCCGCGTCCGCCGCTGCGCGGAGCGCTGGGGCAGTACCTGCGGCTGTTCCGCGACCGCTCCTTCCTCTGCTACGCGCTGACCGGCGGGGTGGCCATCGCCGGGATGTTCGCCTACATCGCCGGCTCGCCCTTCGTGCTGATCCAGCTCTACGGCGTGCCGCCGGAACATTACGGCTGGGTGTTCGGCAGCAACGCGGCGGGCTTCGTCCTCATGGGGCAGGTCAACAGCCGGCTGCTGCGCTACCGCGGGCCGGGCTTCTGGCTGCGGCGCGCGGTGTGGCTCTACCTGGCCTGCGCGGTGGCGCTGCTGGCCGTCAGCCTGAGCCGGCCGGCGGAATTGTGGCCGCTGCTGCTGCCGCTGTTCGGCTGCATCGCCAGCCTCGGTTTCCTCATGCCCAACTCGGCGGCCTGTGCGCTGGCGAAGCAGGGCCGGCATGCCGGCAGCGCCTCGGCGTTGATGGGCAGCCTGCAGTTCAGCGTGGCGGCGGGTGCATCGGCAATGGTGGGCGTGCTGCACGACGGCACGGCGCTGCCCATGGCGATGGTGATCGCCCTGTGCGGCGTGACCGCGACGCTGTTCGGCTGGTTCACCGGGCAGATTGCCGAACGCACGGTGTGAGCCGCCTCATGGCCGCAGCTCCGGTTCGTAGCGCGGCAGCTCGTGGTGCGGCAACTCGTGGGGTGCCTGCAGGCGCGCTTCGAGGGTGGCGACGAAGTGGCGGGCTTCCTGCTCGCTGCGGAAGGTGATGGCCTGCTGGTCGAGGCAGACCTGCCACTGGGCGCCCTTCGAACTGTCGACTGGACGGACGGCGATGATCATGGTTCGGCATCCTGTGCAGGGTGGCGGGAGCTCAAAGTTTAGTCCCGCCTCGACGGACGCGGCCGCTCCGTGCGGGAGGGCCGACAATCGGCTCGGGCGCCGCCCTTGCCCTGTCCCAGACGCCGCCGGCAGGCGCTGGGCGATATCCCCATGACCTTGCTGAAAAGTCTTGAAAAGTAATCGCCGTCGTCATGGCCGGGCGCTTCGCCGGCCTGGGCGATGCTGTCCCGGCAACTGGCAGGCGTGCTCGATCTTCAGGTGCGGGAAGTGCCGGATCGGCGTCGGGCCAGGGTATACCAAAGGGTGATGGCGGACTGGCTTGTCCCGTCCATAATCGTTGTTCGACCTCCCTATAAAAACAATTTTCGAGGGTCAGATAATGCATTACCGGCAGTGCTACGACCGTTCCATCGCGGACCCCGCCAGCTTCTGGGCCGAACAGGCCGCAACGGTGGACTGGTACCGCGCCCCGCAGACCTCTCTCGAAGCCCTTCCGGACGGCAGCCATCGCTGGTTCGCCGATGGCCGGCTGAACACCTGCTACCTCGCCCTCGACCGGCAGATCGAACTGGGCCGCGGCGAGCAGACCGCCCTGATCTACGACTCACCGGTGACCGGCAGCCAGCAGCACTTCACCTACGCCCAGCTGCGCGACGAAGTGGCGCGCCTGGCCGGCGCCCTGCGCGCGCAGGGGGTGGAGAAGGGCGACGGGGTGATCATCTACATGCCGATGGTTCCGCAGGCGGCGATGGCGATGCTCGCCTGCGCGCGGATCGGCGCGGTGCACTCGGTGGTGTTCGGCGGCTTCGCGCCCTACGAGCTGGCGCTGCGCATCGACGATGCCAGGCCGAAACTGGTGCTCACCGCTTCCTGCGGCCTGGAGTTCGAGCGGGTTATCGAATACAAGCCGCTGGTGGACAAGGCGCTGGAACTGGCGCAGCACAAGCCGGAGCATGTGCTGGTGCTGCAGCGTCCGCAGGCGATGGCCGAACTGCAGGCCGGCCGCGACCTCGACTGGCGCGAGACGGTGGCCCGTGCGCAGCCGGTCGAGCCGGTGGAGCTGGCCAGCGGCGATCCGCTGTACATCATGTACACCTCCGGCACCACCGGTAAGCCCAAGGGCATCGTGCGCGACAACGGCGGCCACGCAGTGGCGCTGAACTTCACCCTGCGCAATATCTTCGGCATGCAGGCCGGCGACATCTGGTGGGGCGTATCCGACGTCGGCTGGGTGGTCGGCCACTCGCTGATCGTCTACGGCCCGTTGATGAACGGCTGCACCACGGTGTTCTACGAGGGCAAGCCGGTGCGCACGCCGGACGCCGGCAGCTACTGGCGGATGATCGAGGAGCACCGGATCAACGCGCTGTTCTGCGCACCCACCGCGTTCCGCGCGATCCGCAAGGAAGACCCGAACGGCGAACTGTGCCGCCAGCATGACCTGAGCTCGCTGCGCTGCCTGTTCCTCGCCGGCGAGAAGCTCGACAGCAGCACCCAGCGCTGGCTGGAGGAACTGACCGGCAAACCGGTCTACGACCACTGGTGGCAGACCGAGACCGGCTGGCCGGTCACCGCGCCCTGCACCGGCCTCGACGGCCACGCCATGCGCGCCGGCTCGACCAACCGCCCGGTGCCCGGCTACAACGTCCAGGTGCTGGACGACGAAGGCCACCCGCTCGGCCCGAACCAGCAAGGCTCCATCGTCATCGCCCTGCCGCTGCCGCCCGGCTGCGCGCAGACCCTGTGGAACGACCACCCGCGCTACCTGCAGTCCTACCTGCGCGCGTTCCCCGGCTACTACCACACCGGCGACGGCGGCTACATCGACGAGGACGGCTTCGTCTACATCATGGGCCGCACCGACGACGTGATTAACGTCTCCGGCCACCGCCTCTCCACCGGCGAGATGGAGGAACTGCTGGCGCTGCACGAGGCCGTGGCCGAATGCGCGGTGATCGCCGTGCAGGACAGCCTGAAGGGCCATGTGCCGCTGGGGCTGGTGGTGCTCAAGGACGACGCGCGGGTTGGCGAGGAGGAACTGCAGAAGGCGCTGGTCGCCCTGGTCCGCGACCGCATCGGCGCGCTGGCCTGCTTCCAGCGCGTGCTGGTGGTCAAGCGCCTGCCGAAGACTCGCTCCGGCAAGATCCTCCGCGCGGTACTGCGCAAGATCGCCGACGGCGAGCAATACACGCCGCCATCGACCATCGACGACCCGGCGATTCTCGGTGAGATCGCCGAGCGGCTGGAGAGGGTGGGGCTGGCGAAGGCGAGCTAGTCCGTAGGGCGGGTGAAACCCGCCATGCTGCTCCCTCCGGATTGGCAGGTTGCACCCGCCCTACCTGTCTGGGACAGAACCCGCGTAGGTTGGTGCTGAACGCAGTGAAGCCCAACGATGGCGATGTTGGGCTTCGCGTTGCTCAGCGCCAACCTACGGTGGGCATTGCAGCCCGTAGGAGCAACTGTCTTGCGATCGAGCGTGCTTTTTGTACGGTGGACAACGCGAAGCTTGTCCACCGTCCCGCCGCACCGCGCTTGCCTGATGGTGGAAAGGCGGGGCGGCCATCCGTTTCGCCGTTTTCCACCCTACGTTCTGCACGAGCGAACCGTAGGAGCGGGCCATGCCCGCGATCCGGGATTGCAGACGGCACCAACTTCCCGGTTGGCACGCATCGAGCGCCAGCAAGAACCAGGCGTCTCCCTGGCTCCTACAGAAACGAAGTCGCGATCAAAGCGTCTGCGCCTTGAACGTATCGCACTTGCCCGGCAGCCCGCTCTCGAAGCCCATGCGGAACCAGCGCACGCGCTGTTCCGAGCTGCCGTGGGTGAACGAGTCCGGCATCACCGTGCCGCGCGACTGGCGCTGCAGGGTGTCGTCGCCGATGGAGTTGGCGGCGTTCAGCGCTTCCTCCACGTCGCCCGGTTCCAGCCAGTTCAGGCGCCGCTGGGCGTGGTTGGCCCAGACGCCGGCGAAGCAGTCCGCCTGCAGCTCCTGGCGCACCAGCAGGCCGTTGGCGCCTTCCATGCGCATGCCGCGCTGGCGGGCGGTCTCGACGCGCTTGTTGATGCCCAGCAGGTTCTGCACGTGGTGGCCGACTTCATGGGCGATCACGTAGGCCTGGGCGAAGTCGCCGGCGGCGGAGAATTTCTGCTCCATCTCGCGGAAGAAGGCGAGGTCGAGATAGACCCGATGGTCGCCGGGGCAATAGAACGGGCCGACCGCCGAGGAGGCGAAGCCGCAGGCCGAGTTCACCCCGCCGTTGAACAGGATCAGCTTCGGCTGTTCGTACTGGACCTTGCTGGTGGCGAAGATTTCGCCCCAGGTGTCCTCGGTGTCGCCGAGGATCGCCCGGACGAACTCCACCTCCGGGTCGCTGCCGGTGGCCGGGCGTCCCTGGGTCTGGGTGGTGGTCGGCGCCTGGCCAGTGCTGCCCATCTGGCCGGTCAGGGAGCCGAGGATCTGCATCGGGTCCTGGCCCATCAGCAGGCCGACGATCACCACGATGGCGATGCCGCCGAGCCCCAGGCCACGGCCGCCGACGCGCATGCCGCGTCCGCCGAGGCCGCCACCGGCGCCGGTCTGGCCACGGGCGTCCACTACGTTGTCGCTTTGTCTTCCTTTGCGCCACAGCATGGCGGCATCTCCTTTGGAAAAGGGTAATTCAGTGTCGTCCGCAGCGGGCCGGGCCGCCAGCCCAGTCGTCACTCCGCGCGCGATGCGCCGAAAAAATGCCGCGCCGGGGACTCGACATGGCTGCGGGCGATCTATATGTTCGGGCACAGGATAGCGTCAGCGCTATCCAGGCCACAGCAGTGGCCGGCGTCGCTCGGACGGTTCCGGGCGCTTACGTTCATCAGAGGACTCCATGTCTGAACGCCGTTCCGCGCGCCGCTTTGCGCGCATCGATCGTCTTCCCCCCTACGTTTTCAACATCACCGCCGAGCTGAAGATGGCCGCCCGCCGCCGTGGCGAGGACATCATCGACCTGAGCATGGGCAACCCCGACGGCGCTACTCCGCAGCATATCGTCGACAAGCTGTGCACCGTCGCCCAGCGCGAGGATACCCACGGCTACTCCACTTCGCGCGGCATTCCGCGTCTGCGCCGGGCCATCTCGCACTGGTACCGCGACCGCTACGACGTGGAGATCGACCCGGAAAGCGAAGCCATCGTCACCATCGGTTCCAAGGAAGGCCTGGCGCACCTGATGCTGGCCACCCTCGACCATGGCGACACCATCCTGGTGCCGAACCCGAGCTACCCGATCCACATCTACGGCGCGGTGATCGCCGGCGCGCAGGTGCGTTCGGTGCCGCTGGTGCCGGGCATCGACTTCTTCGCCGAGCTGGAGCGGGCGATCCGCGAGTCGATCCCGAAACCGAAGATGATGATCCTCGGCTTCCCGTCGAACCCCACCGCGCAGTGCGTCGAGCTGGACTTCTTCGAGCGCGTGGTGGCACTCGCCAAGCAGTACGACGTGCTGGTGGTGCACGACCTGGCCTATGCCGACATCGTCTTCGATGGCTGGAAGGCGCCGTCGATCATGCAGGTGCCGGGCGCCAAGGACATTGCCGTGGAGTTCTTCACCCTGTCGAAGAGCTACAACATGGCTGGCTGGCGGATCGGCTTCATGGTCGGCAACCCGGAACTGGTCAGCGCCCTGGCGCGGATCAAGAGCTACCACGACTACGGCACCTTCACCCCGCTGCAGGTGGCCGCCATCGCTGCGCTGGAAGGCGACCAGCAGTGCGTGCGCGACATTTCCGATCAGTACCAGAAGCGTCGCGACGTGCTGGTGAAGGGCCTGCATGAGCTGGGCTGGATGGTCGAGAACCCGAAGGCGTCGATGTACATCTGGGCGAAGATTCCCGAGCCGTATGCCCATATGGGGTCGCTGGAATTCGCCAAGAAGCTGCTGCAGGACGCCAAGGTCTCGGTGTCGCCGGGCATCGGCTTCGGCGACTACGGCGACGACCACGTGCGCTTCGCCCTGATCGAAAACCGCGACCGCCTGCGCCAGGCAGTGCGCGGAATCAAGGCGATGTTCCGCGCCGATGGATTGCTGTAGCCCGTAGGTTGGCGCTGAACGCAGTGAAGCCCAACGGTGCCAGACGCGGCAGATGTTGGGCTTCAGATCCGGTAGGTTGGCGCTGAGCTTGCGAAGCCCAACGTCACGCGATGTTGGGCTTCACTGCGTTCAGCGCCAACCTACATGTCAGTGTGCCGGATAATTCGCCAAGACCACCTTTTCCCCGGTCTTGCTCAACCCCACCACCTGATACGCATCGTGCCGGTTGCCCATCTCCATCCCCGGCGAGCCGGCCGGCATGCCTGGCACCGCCGCGCCGACCAGGTCCGCGCGCTCGCGCAGCTTGAGGATGTCGGCGGCCGGCACGTGGCCTTCGACGAACTTGCCGTCGATCACCCCGGTATGACAGGAACCCATGGAGTGCGGCACGCCGAGGCGGGTCTTGACCGCGCTCATGTCCGGTTCGACGTGGTCGTTGACCTTGAAGCCGTTCTGTTCGAGGTGGCCGATCCAGTCCTTGCAGCAGCCGCAGTTGGCGTCGCGATGGACGTCGATGGTCAGCGGTTCGGCGGCCTGGACGGCACCGGCGAACAGCAGCGGAAGGAGGGCGAGTGTGCGCATGGCGTGACTCCTGATGAAGGAAATGCCGCCGAGGATACGCCCGGGCGCTGTGCGGCCCAATCGGCCGCCTGTTTCGGCATGTGACGCCGCGCCGGTGAACTTGTCGCGCATCGTGCAGGTCTGTTCCTGATTGTTCGCCGCGCCGAGCGCGCATGGAATCCGGGCCGCCGGCCCAAGGAGAATCCGGATGCTTTTCGCCCGTCTCGTCCTTCTGGCCCAGGCGCTGATCTGGGGCGGCCTGGGACTGCTCTACTGGATACGCCCCTACGAAATGGCCAACCTCAGCGGCATGCTGCTGATGGAGCCGTCGTCGGTCAGCGATGCGCGGGTGTTCTATGGCGGGCACCAGTTCGCCCTGGCGCTGTTCCTGCTGTTCGCCCTGCGCCGCAGCCAACTGGTGCGACCGGCGCTGATCCTGGTGATCCTGATCCAGCTCACCCTCAGCCTGTCGCGCCTGCTGATCGCCTGGAACGAGGGCGGGATGGGAGCGGACTCGCAGCTGTTCGGGGTGATCTACCGGGGCGTCATCTCGCTGCTGGCGATCGGCGCGCTGTACTGGCTGGAACGCCAGGCCAGGCCACAGACGACCGTCCCGACCGAGCCGGAGAAACCGCGCGAGGCGGATTTCGACGGTTTGTGATGCACGAAGTCTCTGTAAGAAATGTTGTATTTATCACCTGCAAAGGGTTCTTATGACCCTTGGCGACGTGGTCAAAATGACCGGTATATTTCTTAAGTAACTGATATTTAAGGCTTCTCTCATTGGCATGGTTAGTGAAATGACTGAGTTGTCATTTCAATGCCAAGGGAGAGAACCATGAAAGGTGCAAGGCTGTTGGCTGTGGGCGGTGCGCTGCTGGCCAGCATGGCGGCGAGCGCCGACCAGGTGGTTGCGGAAAAGTCGGATAACACCGTCGGCGCGGGTTTTGGCGCGGGCGTCGGCCTGCTGGTCGGCGGCGGGCTGGGCGGGCCGTTCGGTGCGCTGGTGGGTGCGGGTGTCGGCCTGTTGGCCGGATCGGCAGGGCAGGAGGCCACGGGGCTGAGCCAGAACGCCTATGTGGTCAAGGCGGCGGATGGCAGCGAGAGCACCGTGCGTTCGCCGAACGCGGAGTTCCAGGTAGGGCAGGCGGTGGAGAAGGACGGCATTCGCCTGCGTGCGGCGAACTGAGGTTTTTTCTCACCCAGACAAGCGAGGCCCCGAAAGGGGCCTCGCTTTTTTGTGCTCGCGGGGACGTCTGCAGGGGATAGCCCTGTAGGAGCAACTGTCTTGCATCCTAGGTAACTACGAGGCTGGGCCCCACCGTAGGTTGGTGCTGAGCAACGCGAAGCCCAACATCGCCATCGTTGGGCTTCACTGCGTTCAGCACCAACCTACGCGGGGTTGGGGCCATGCCCGCGAAAGACCGGCAGCGCCGATGTTGTGCGCATGGCGCGCTCCTGCGGGAGCACCGAACCCGAGCATGGTGGACGTCGCCTTTTACGTCCACCACCAAATGAAAAGAAAAAGCCGCGGCGTCCATCAGGACGCCGCGGCTTCGTCATTTCAGGGATCAGCGTTCGCTGCGGACGCGCACCTCCACCAGTTCTCCAACCGTTTCGCGCGGTTGCCAGAGGTTCTTCACCACCTGCGTGGCGATCGCCAGGGCGGCGCCGATGAATACCACGTCGCCGAAGGTACGCACCCAGCGCAGGGTTTCCAGCAGGTCCTGCTGCATGAAGGCTTCGCTGCGGGCATACCACATGCCTTCGCTGACGCTGGCGTGGAACTGCAGGATGCCGATCGGCAGCAGGCTGGTGGCGATCATCAGCACCAGGCCGGCGTTCAGGCCCCAGAAGCCAATGCGCATCAGCCGATCGCTGAACGCCGCGTCAGGCCGCACGTAGCGCAGCACCAGCAGGGTGAAGCCGAGGGCGAGGAAGCCGTAGACGCCGAACAGTGCCGCGTGGGCATGCACCGCCGTGGTGTTCAGGCCCTGCACGTAGTACAGCGACACCGGCGGGTTGATCATGAAGCCGAACACCCCGGCGCCGAACATGTTCCAGAAGGCCACGGCGACGAAGCACATCAGCGGCCACTTGACCTGTTCCATCCACGGAGCGCGCTGCTTCAGACGCCAGTTTTCCCAGGCCTCGTAGCCGAGCACGATCAGCGGCACCACTTCCAGCGCACTGAAGGTGGCGCCCACCGCCATCACCGGCGTGGTGGTGCCGGCGAAGTACAGGTGGTGGAAGGTTCCCGGCACGCCGCCGAGCATGAACAGCGAGGCCGAAGCCAGCGATGCGGCGGACGCGGTGCGTTTCCCGACCAGCCCCATGGTGACGAAGATGAAGGCCAGCGCGGTGGTGGCGAACACTTCGAAGAAGCCTTCCACCCACAGGTGCACCACCCACCAGCGCCAGTACTCCATCACCGACAGGTGCGTGCGCGCGCCGTAGAACAGGCCGGCGCCGTAGAACAGGCCGATAGCCACCACCGAGGCGGTGAGCAGCGCCAGCAGGTTCTTGTCGCCCGGCTTGCGCAGGGCGGGAACCACGCCGCGCAGCATCAGTACCAGCCAGAAGGCCACGCCGAGGAACTTGCCGATCTGCCACAGGCGGCCGAGGTCGACGTACTCGTAGCCCTGGTGGCCGAGCCAGAAGTTCAGCTCCGGCGGCATCACCTGGGCGATCGCCAGGTAGTTGCCGGTGAACGAGCCGACCACCACCACGACCAGCGCCCAGAACAGGATGTCGACGCCGAGTTTCTGGTATTTCGGGTCCTTGCCGCCGTTGATCAGCGGCGCGAGGAACAGGCCGGCGGCGAGGAAGCCGGTGGCGATCCAGAACAGCGCGCTCTGCAGGTGCCAGGTACGCACGAGGGCGTAGGGGAACCACTGCGACAGGTCGACGCCGTAGAACTTCTGGCCTTCCACCGTGTAGTGCGCGGTGAAGCCGCCGAGCATGACCTGGAAGCTGAACAGCGCGACGACCAGGAACAGGTACTTGCCGAGCGCCTTCTGCGACGGCGTCAGAGCGACCAGGGTCAGCGGATCGTGGGCCGGCGCTGCCGGCTCCTCCTCGTCGTGCTTGCGCAGGAAGGCCCAGGCCCAGACCAGGAAGCCGATGCCGGCGATCAGCAAGACCACGCTGGCGATGGACCAGAGGATGTTCTCCGCGGTGGGCTGGTTGCCGATCAGCGGCTCGTGCGGCCAGTTGTTGGTGTAGGTCGCGTCGCTGCCAGGACGTTCGGTGGCGGCGACCCAGGCGGTCCAGAAGAAGAACTGGCCGAGCTGCACCCGGTGCTGCGGGTCGGGCAGGGTGTCCTCCTTCATGGCGAAGCTTTCGCGGCTGGACTGCAGTTCCGGCGCGGCACTGAACAGCTTGTCGTAGTAGGCGGCGGTCTGCTGCATGGCTTCGACGCGGCGGGCCGAGAGCTTGAGCCGGCTCTGGTCGTCCACCTGGTTGCCGCGATACTCCTTCTTCAGCTGGAAGCGCAGCTGCGCCTGGGTCGCTTCATCCAGTTCGGCATAGTGCGGGCCGTATTCCTCGCGGGCGGCCAGATCGAGCCAGGCGGTCAGCTCGCGGTGCAGCCAGTCGGCGCTCCAGTCCGGCGCCTGGTAGGCACCGTGGCCCCAGATCGAGCCTAGCTGCATGCCGCCGACGCTCTGCCAGGCCTGCTGGCCGTCGAGGATGTCGCTCTCGGTGAACAGCACCTGGCCGCTGGCGTCGAGCACCTGTTGCGGGATCGGGGGCGCCTGACGGTAGACCTCGCGGCCGAACCAGCCGAGCACGGTGAAGGTGATGCCGAGGACCACGATCAGGGTCCACCAGTATTTGCGGTACTCACCCATGGCTGGACTCCTGCGGGTTCAGTGCCTGTACGAAGAGGATGTTGTTTTCCAGGTGGATGTGCTGCATCAGGTCGTTGCGCAGCTCGTCCAGCCCGCGGTAGAGCGCCTGCCAGGTGTTGCAGGCGCCGGGCGGCGGGGTGATCTGGTTGGTCAGTTCGAGCAGGTGCTCCAGCGCGTCGCCGTGCTGGTCGTGCTCGAAGCGCATCACCGAGATCGGCCCGCCGGCGCGGGGGCCGAAGCCGTTGAGCAGCATCGGGAAGAGCACCTGCTCCTCCTTCTGCATGTGGCTTTCCAGTTCCTGCTGCATGGTCCGCAGGTGCTCCGCGAGGCCGTTCGGGCAGTCGCTGCGATCGCCATGCACGTGCTCGACGCGGGCGGCGAGGCGGATCAGCTCCGGCAACTGGTCGCGATGGCGCTCGTGGTAGCGCTCGAGGATGTGTGCGATGAGCTTCTCGTCCGGCACGGCGCGCCAGTCCTGCGCGTCGCTGCCGTTTTCCTGCAGCGCGGCCAGTTGGGCGGCGACCGCCTCGGCGTCGATGCCCTTGCGCGCCGCAGCTTCGCGCAGGCTCTTCTGTCCGCCGCAGCAGAAGTCGAGCTTGTATCCATGGAAGATCCGGGTCGCGCCCGGAATCGAACAGGCGAGATCGCCCAGGGATCGATCGAGATACGTCAGGCTCATGGCAGGTTCCTTGTATGGGGTGTTGGTTGTAGGAACCTTTGCAGCGCCTATGCCATTCGTATCTATATGAAAATAAAGGATTTTATATTTTATATTGTATTTTTTACCCTGCAGGAATAGGGTTCTAATTACCGTTAAGGGTGGATTCGACCATATGTATGCCTTCTCTCTTGCCGACCTGGGCGCGGAACTGCCCAGCGCCGTCCGCCTGCAGCGCCTGGTGCAGGCCCTGCGTGAACACTTCCATTGCGGCGCGGTAGGGCTGCTGCGGCTGGAAGACGATTCCCTGCGCCCGGTGGCCGCTGCCGGGCTGGTGCACGAGGCTCTCGGCCGGCGCTTCCTGGTCGCCCAGCATCCGCGGCTGGCGGCGATCATGGCGGCGCGCGAGCCCACCTGGTTCGAGCCGGACAGCCGCCTGCCCGACCCCTACGACGGATTGCTGGAGGATCACGCCGGCGAGCCGCTGCCGGTACACGACTGCATGGGCATCAGCCTCTATGTGGAAGGCCAGCTGTGGGGCGCGCTGACCCTCGACGCCATGCACGCCGGCACCTTCGACGAGGCGGCGCGGCGCGAGCTGCAGAGCTTCGCCCTGCTGGTCGAGGCGGCGGTGCGGATGACCCGCCTGGAGCAGGAGAACCGTGGACTGCGCCAGGCGCGCAGCGACGTGCAGGGCATCAACCTGGCCGAGGAGGACAGCGACATCCTCGGCCACAGCCAGGTGATCCGCCAGTTGCTCGGCGAGCTGGATATCGTCGCCGACTCGGAGCTGCCGGTGCTGCTGCTCGGCGAGACCGGCGTGGGCAAGGAGCTGTTCGCGCGCCGCCTGCACGCGCATTCGCGGCGGCGCAACAAGCCGCTGGTGCAGGTCAACTGCGCCGCGCTGCCGGAATCGCTGGCGGAAAGCGAGCTGTTCGGCCACGTGAAAGGCGCCTTCTCCGGCGCCACCGCCGACCGTCGCGGACGCTTCGAAGCGGCCAACGGCGGCACGCTGTTCCTCGACGAGGTCGGCGAGCTGCCGCTGAGCCTGCAGGCCAAGCTGCTGCGCACCCTGCAGAACGGCGAGATCCAGCGCCTGGGCGAGGACAAGCCGCGTCACGTCGACGTGCGCATCATCGCCGCGACCAACCGCAACCTGCCCGATGGCATCCGCGACGGACATTTCCGCGCCGACCTCTATCACCGCCTGTCCGTCTACCCGGTGCCGATCCCGCCGCTGCGCGAGCGCGACAACGACGTGCTGCTGCTGGCCGGGCACTTCCTCGAACTCAACCGCGCCCGCCTCGGGCTGCGCAGCGTGCGCCTGTCTCCGGCGGCGGAGCGCGCGCTGCTGGCCTATTCCTGGCCGGGTAACGTGCGCGAACTGGAGCATGTGATCAGCCGGGCGGCCCTGAAGCTGCTCAGCCGCGGCGCCAATCGCACCGAAATCCTCACCCTGGAGCCCGAACTGCTCGATCTGGACAGCGCGCCCGCCCAGTCACGCGATAGCGAGTCGGCGGAGCAGATGCCGGCGGTCGGCCTGCGGCCCTTGCGCGACAGCGTCGACGACTGCCAGCGGCAGGCCATCCAGCAGGCACTGGCGGCGACCGGGAACAACTGGGCCAATGCGGCGCGGCTGCTCGACCTGGACCCGAGCAACCTGCACAAGCTGGCCCGACGGCTGCGCATGAAGTAGCGCGGCGGCGTGCTATCTTATTGATTTAGCGGGAGCAGGCGATGAAATTCATACACCAGCGCGAACATCTGAACGAAGGCGACCTCGTGATCATCGAGTGCTCGCGCATGTGCAACATCCGCCTGATGAACGACGCCAACTTCCGCAGCTTCAAGAACGGCGGCCGCCACTCCTACCACGGCGGCGCCTTCGACCGCTTCCCGGCGAAGATCGTGGCGCCCAGCACCGGTTTCTGGAACATCACCATCGACACCGTGACCCGCCGTGCGATCAGCGTCACCCGCAAGCCCAACCTGACCCACTCGATCAAGATCGTCCGCCGCTAGCGCGAGCCTTTGTAGGAGCGAGCTCTGCTCGCGAACGCCGGCAACTCAAAAACTTCGCGAGCAGAGCTCGCTCCTACAGGCAACACGGGTGCGTTTTGTAGGGTGGACAACGCGAAGCTTGTCCACCGCCCCGTCGCACCGCGCTCGATGGTGGAAAGGCGGGGCGGCCATCCGCTTCGTCGTTTTCCACCCTACGGTCTACACCAACCGCCGTGAATACCTCAGCGCCGCTCCAGCAGCACGCCCGCTTCCATGTGGTGGGTGTAGGGGAACTGGTCGAACAGCGCGCTGCGGGTGACCTTGTGGGTGTCGTGCAGCTGGGCGATGTTCTGCGCCAGGGTTTCCGGGTTGCAGGAGATATAGAGGATGCGGTCGAAGCGGCGGGTCAGCTCGCAGGTGTCCGGGTCCATGCCGGCGCGCGGCGGGTCGACGAACACGCTGCCGAACTGGTAGCTCTTCAGGTCGATGCCGGCCAGGCGGCGGAACGGCCGCACCTCGTTGAGCGCCTGGGTCAGCTCCTCGGCGGAGAGACGCACCAGGGTGACGTTATCCACGGCGTTGTCGGCCAGGTTAGCCAGAGCGGCGTTCACCGAGGTCTTGCTGATCTCGGTGGCCAGCGCCTTGTGCACGCGGGTGGCCAGCGGCAGGGTGAAGTTGCCGTTGCCGCAATACAGCTCCAGCAGGTCGTCGTCGCGCTGGCCCAGCGATTCGTAGGCCCAGGCGAGCATCTTCTGGCACACCGCGCCGTTGGGCTGGGTGAAGGCGCCTTCCGGCTGGCGATAGCGGAAGCTGCGACCGGCCACCACCAGTTCTTCGCTCACATAGTCGCGCCCGATGACGATGCGCTTGCCGCGCGAACGCCCGACCAGGCTCACGCCCAGCTCCGCCGCGACCTTCTCCGCCACGACTTTCCAGGCATCGTCCAGCGGACGGTGATAGCAGAGGGTGATCAGCGCGTCGCCGGCCAGGGTGGTGAGGAACTCCACCTGGAACAGCTTGTGCCCCAGCGCCGGATCGGCCCAGGCGGCCTTCAGGCGCGGCATCAGCTCGTTGATGCGCTGGCTGGCGATGGGGAAGTCGTCGAGCAGGATCGGCGTGTGCTTGTCGCCCTGCTCGAACATCGCGTAGTGGCGCGCCTCGCCCTCGCGCCACAGGCGGAACTCGGCACGCAGGCGGTAGTGTTCGCGCGGCGAATCGAAGACTTCCGGCTCGGGGGCATCGAACGGCGCCAGCAGCGCGCGCAGGCGCTCGGCCTTGTCCTGCAGTTGGGCGTCGTATTGGGCGGGATCGAAACGCGGACTACTCATGGGGCGGATAACTCGGTCGAAGGCAGTAGGGAGCCGTAGGTTGGTGCTGAACGAAATGAAGCCCAACACGCATGACGCAATGTTGGGCTTCGCAGGCTCAGCCGCAACCTACAGTTCGTCGGTCAGGCGTTGAACCAGTCGTAGGATGGGTTGAGCGAAGCGATACCCATGCAGTGTCGACGGCGGAATCAGGCGTTGAACCAGCCCAGCTTGATGACGAACAGGACGGACAGGATCACCAGCGCCGGGTTCAGGTCGCGCCAGCGGCCGGCCAGCAGCTTGGCGGCGGTCCAGGCGATGAAGCCGAAGGCGATGCCGTTGGCGATGGAGAAGGTCAGCGGCATGGCCAGCGCGGTAACGACGACCGGCGCGGCGACGGTGAGGTCGTCCCAGTCGATTTCGGCGAGGCCCGAGGCCATCAGCACGGCGACGAAGAACAGCGCCGGAGCGGTGGCGAAGGCCGGCACGTTGCCCGCCAGCGGGGCGAAGAACAGCGCCAGCAGGAACAGCACGGCGACCACCACGGCGGTCAGGCCAGTACGGCCGCCGGCGCTGACGCCCGCTGCCGATTCGATGTAGCTGGTGGTGGTAGACGTGCCGAGCAGCGAGCCGAACATCGCCGCAGTACTGTCGGCGATCAGCGCGCGACCCATCTTCGGCATGTGCCCGTCCTTGCCCATCAGCCCGGCGCGCTTGGCCACGCCGATCAGGGTACCGGAGTTGTCGAACAGGTCGACGAAGAGGAAGGCGAAGATCACGCTGAACAGGCCGATATCCAGCGCGCCCTTGATGTCCAGCTGGAGGAAGGTCGGCGCCAGCGACGGCGGGACGGACATCACGCCGCCGAACTGGGTGATGCCCAGGCCGATGGCGGCGAAGGTGATGGCGAGGATGCCGATCATCACCGCGCCGGTGACGCGACGCGCTTCCAGGCCGACGATCAGGAAGAAGCCGAGGATGGCGAGGATCGGTTCCGGCTTGGTCAGGTCGCCGAGGCCGACCAGGGTCGCCTGGTTGGCGATGACGATGTTGGCTTCCTTCAGCGCGATCAGCGCGAGGAACAGACCGATGCCGGCAGCGATCGCCGAGCGCAGCTCCAGGGGAATGCTGTTGATGATCCATTCGCGGATGCGGAAGATCGAGATCAGGAAGAACATGCACGCCGAGAGGAACACCGCACCCAGCGCCACCTGCCAGGTGTGGCCCATGTGCAGGACCACGGTGTAGGTGAAGAAGGCGTTCAGGCCCATGCCGGGCGCCAGGGCGATCGGGTAGTTGGCGATCAGGCCCATGACCACCGAGCCGATGGCCGCGGCCAGGCAGGTGGCGACGAACACCGCGCCCTTGTCCATGCCGGTCGCGCCGAGGATGCTCGGGTTGACGAACAGGATGTAGGCCATGGTCAGGAAGGTGGTGACCCCCGCCAGGATCTCCGTGCGCACGTTGGTGTTGTGCGCTTGCAGTTGGAACAGCTTTTCCAGCATGACTGGCTCCCCAAGGCGCCTCGTGCGCCGTTTGTCGTTCCGCCGAAAAGCAAAGCACATGCCGGATGGCCGCGCCTGCTCGGGGGCAGGAAAAAGCCGCGAATGATACCAGCTTGCCCCGGCGCGGAGAATTTCTGACCGGACGGGTAGCATGGGGTTTTACTCCCTTGATTGACTGGCGTCGTGTAGTCGGCTGAGAGGCGGAGGCAGGTCTTTACCCGCCAGTCTCCACTGGCTCTAATGGTTGTTTCGATTGGGAGATAGATCGCCAGGCGCCGCCAGGCGATCCTTCAGCAAGGAGAGCGCCAGCATGATAGTCGGCATTGATCTGGGTACCACCAACAGCCTCGTCGCGGTGTGGCGCGACGAGGCTCCGCAACTGGTGCCCAACGTCCTGGGCAGCGTCCTCACGCCCAGCGTGGTCGGCCTGGATGACCAGGGCCAGGTGCTGGTGGGCCAGGCCGCCCGCGAGCGCCTGCAGACCCACCCTCAGCTCACCGCCGCCCTGTTCAAGCGCCACATGGGCAGCGCCCAGGAAATCGCCCTGGGTAAGCGCAAGTTCCGCCCTGAGGAACTCTCGGCGCTGGTTCTGCGCAGCCTCAAGGAGGATGTCGAGCGCGCTTTCGGCGAGCCAGTGGAGGAAGCCGTGATCAGCGTGCCTGCCTACTTCAGCGATGCACAGCGCAAGGCCACGCGCATCGCCGGCGAACTGGCAGGGCTGAAGGTCGAGAAGCTGGTCAACGAACCCACGGCGGCGGCACTGGCCTACGGTGTTCACCAGAAGGACAAGGAGACTTCCTTCCTGGTCTTCGACCTGGGAGGCGGCACTTTCGATGTCTCCATCCTGGAGCTCTTCGAGGGTGTGATGGAGGTTCGCGCCAGTGCCGGTGACAACTTCCTGGGCGGCGAGGACTTCGACACCGCTCTGATCCAGCATTTTGTATCCAGCCAGCGCCAGGACAAGCACTTCCCCGATGTCAATGTTCCCGGCATGCGCAACCGCTTGCGCTGCGAAGCGGAGCGTGTGCGCCACGCTCTCGGGCAGCAACCCACCGCCACTTTTTCTCTGGCCCAGGGCGGCCGCCAGTGGGAACTGGCGATCAGCCAGGACGACCTGCAGCATGTTTCTGCCTCACTGCTGGAACGGTTGCGCGGGCCTGTCGAACGGGCGCTGCGCGATGCGCGCATTCGCGTTGCTGACCTCAATGAAGTCCTGCTGGTGGGTGGTACGACGCGGATGCCCCTGATCCGGAAACTGGCCACCACCCTGTTCGGCCGTTTCCCTGCCATGCATATCAATCCCGATGAAGTGGTGGCCCTTGGTGCGGCTGTCCAGGCGGCGCTCAAGCAGCGTGCGGCGGCATTGGAAGAGGTGGTTCTCACCGATGTCTGCCCTTACACCCTGGGCATCGAGACTGTCGAGCAGTTCGGACGGGTGTTGGAGAGTGGCCATTACCTGCCGATCATCGAGCGCAATTGCGTGGTGCCGGTCAGCCGGGTGAAGACTATCCAGACGTTGCACGACAACCAGACTCACGTACTGGTGAAAGTGTTCCAAGGAGAGAGCCGCCTGGTGAAGGACAACATCGCACTGGGTGAACTGAGCATCCCTGTGCCGGCTCGGCCGGCTGGCGAGGTGGAGCTGGATGTGCGCTTCACCTATGACAACAACGGTATCCTCGAGGCGGAGGTGAAGGTTCCGGCCAGCGGCGAGATGCATCACCTTGTGATCGAGAATAATCCGGGCGTACTGGCACCGCAGGAAGTGCGTCAGCGTCTGGCGGCCCTCGCGCAACTGAAGGTCCATCCACGGGACCAGATGGTCAATACCACCCTGGTGGCGCGTTTGGAGCGGCTCTACCAGGAACACCTGGGCGAGGTGCGGGAGATGCTCGGCAACATGGCCGGCAGTTTCCAGCAGGCACTGGCTTCCCAGGACGTGGAGTGCATCGCGCAGATGCGTGAATCCATTGCACACCGACTCGACGAGCTGGAACGCTCACCCTGGCAATAAAAGGAAGTGCCTATGAGCTGCTGGGAAATCCTCGGTCTCGAGGAAGAGGCCGATGAACGCGCCATCAAGCGCCACTATGCACGCCTGCTGAAGTCCACGCGGCCCGATGAAGACCCCGCCGCCTTCCAGGCGCTTCGGGAAGCCTACGAACAGGCTCTACGTTGGGTGCAATGGCGGGCCGATGCGGGAGCGGAAGCGAACGAAACCCTGATCGAAGCCGTGGAGGCGGGCGATCTGGCGGTGGCCGTGCGGTCGGTGGTGGAGTCGGCCGTTGCGCAGGCGGAGGTCTGTCACGGACCGCACCCACTGGTTGAGTTGCTGGCGGATTTGCGCCCGTCGCTGCTCGCCGAGCGTCGACTGAAGGCGGAAGAGGCCGGGTTGGCAGTGGAGTTCGAGCGCGGCGTGTTGCGCCTTTGTTTGAACGAAGAGTGGGGGACCAACCTGCGTGACGCGGCCTGCGCTGAATATGGCTGGCTGGAAGTGCGCGAGTCGTCTGGTCTGAAAGGGATTGAACTGCTGCCGTTGTATGAACGGATACTGAACGGCCGCCTGTTCAACTTGCGCGCGCTGCACAATCGAGGCGAACCGGAGGCGCTTGTCGACGGTCTGAACACTTTGCTCAGGCAACCCTGGCTGCAGAGCTACGATGGCCGCACGCTACTGGAAACCTCGCTGGTTTCGATGCTGCTGGAGATGCCGAGCTGGTCCGGCGAGACGCTGGACTCGGTTGCTGCGGTGCTTGGATGGCACGAGGGATTGCGCGAGGCGAATTGTCCTGATCATCAATGGCAGGCATTGCTGCTGCGTTGGGATGCGGAACGCTTCTATTCGAGGATTTCCAGCGACGCGCAGCGCTGGGAGCTAACGCCCGAGTGCCGGGCGGCGCGGCTGATCGTGGCGCCGTTCGACCGCTTCCAGCGGCGTCGCTTCAGTCGGGACTTCGCAGACGAGGACAGACAGCGCAGCCAGGAAATCGCCGAGATTCTGATCTACCGATATCCGCATCTGCTGGAACGTTTGCCGGGGGCGCCACTGGATGAGGCGTTCTGGGGCGACCTGGCCAAAAGCGGGCCGGCAGTGGGGCGGATGCCGCTGCTATGGACTGTTTTCATGGTGTTCCTGTACCTGTCTGCCATTCCCCGGGAGCTGGTCAAGCCCAAGGCGGACATGGGCCTGTTGTTCATCTTCATTCCCATGTCATCGGCTATCGTGGCGGGCGGAATCAACAGGATCATCGACTGGGGCCAAGCCTTGACCGGCAACTGGTTTAACCGGCTCGACTACCGTTTGAGCCGCCGGTTGCCAACCAGTTGGCACGAATATGGCGCCGGCATTCGACCACTGTGGCTGGGGATGGTCAGCTATGTAGTGGCCATTGCGATAGTGGGGCTGATTGGCCTGGGGCAAGGGGTACCCTTGTATTGGGTGCCCATGCTCGCACTGCTGGCCGCGCTGGTTTTGGCACTCACTCGCCGGGCGAGTCTGCTCGAGCGAGCTCGCCTGGTGCTGGAGAATCTGATGGTTCGTCGCCAGCGCGCCATGGGGATCATTGCGCTGTTGCTGGTCGCTGTTCTCGCGATCGGCGGCTTCGTCTACAAGCGTCTGGACTCCGCCGTCTCGCGCCAGCCGAGCGCCGAGGAAGTGGAGCAGTTCTGCCGAGATGGGAAGAACAGCAAGGAGTTCGTCTGCTTCATGCGGGAGGTGGAGCGACAGACGCAAGGGTCAAAAAACTGAACCCATGAAAAAGCCCGGTATCTACCGGGCTTCTTCATATCGCGGTTCGTGGGTCCGACTTACTTGCCGTACACCGGGAACTTGGCGCAGATGGCCTTGACCTTCTCGCGCACGCTGTCCACCACGGACTCGTCGCCCATGTTGGTCAGGATGTCGCAGATCCAGCCGGCCAGTTCGCGGCACTCGGCTTCCTTGAAGCCGCGGGTGGTGACGGCCGGGGTGCCGATGCGCAGGCCGGAGGTGACGAACGGGGAGCGCGGGTCGTTCGGAACCGAGTTCTTGTTCACGGTGATGAAGGCGCGGCCGAGGGCGGCGTCGGCGTCCTTACCGGTGATGTCCTGCTTGATCAGGCTGAGCAGGAACAGGTGGTTCTGGGTACCGCCGGAAACCACGTCGAAGCCGCGCTCGATGAATACGCCGGCCATGGTCTGGGCGTTCTTCAGGACCTGCTGCTGATATTCCTTGAACTCGGGCTGCAGGGCTTCCTTGAAGCACACGGCCTTGGCGGCGATCACGTGCTCCAGCGGGCCGCCCTGGGCGCCCGGGAAGACGGCGGAGTTCAGCTTCTTCTCGATCTCTTCGTTCTTGCGAGCGAGGATCAGGCCGCCGCGCGGGCCGCGCAGGGTCTTGTGGGTGGTGGTGGTGACCACGTCGGCGAACGGAACCGGGTTCGGGTAGACGCCAGCGGCGACCAGGCCGGCCACGTGGGCCATGTCGACGAACAGGTAGGCACCGACCTTGTCGGCGATGGCGCGGAAGCGGGCGAAGTCCAGGACCTGGGAGTAGGCGGAGAAGCCGGCGACGATCATCTTCGGCTTGTGCTCGACAGCCAGGCGCTCGACTTCGTCGTAGTCGATCAGGCCGTTGTCGTCGATGCCGTACTGCACGGCATGGTACAGCTTGCCGGAGGAGCTGACGGCGGCACCGTGGGTCAGGTGGCCGCCGTGGGCCAGGCTCATGCCGAGGATGGTGTCACCGGCATTCAGCAGGGCCAGATAGACGGCGGAGTTGGCCTGGGAGCCGGCGTGCGGCTGGACGTTGGCGTAGTCGGCGCCGAACAGCTGCTTGGCGCGGTCGATGGCCAGCTGCTCGACGATGTCGACGTACTCGCAACCACCGTAGTAGCGCTTGCCCGGATAACCTTCGGCGTACTTGTTGGTCAGCACCGAACCCTGGGCTTCCATCACCGCCGGGCTGGTGTAGTTCTCGGAGGCGATCAGCTCGATGTGCTCTTCCTGGCGCAGGGCTTCCTGCTCCATCGCGGCGAAGAGTTCTGCATCGTAGCGGGCGAGGGTCAAATCACGGCTGAACATGGCGGTCCTCTAAGGATCGGGTGCTGGGAAAAGGCGCGCATTCTAACCCATGCGGGGGTTGATGGCATATGAAAGCCAGTCACGTGGCGGATAAGTGGCGCTCACGAGGCCGGTGGAAAGCGTCCATGGACTTGTGGAGTCCCGTAGGAGCCAGCTTGCTGGCGATCCTCACTTTCCAGCGGATATAGCAGGGCCGGCTGACGCCTTGATCGCCAGCAAGCTGGCTCCTGCAGGGGGACTCACTCCAGCATCAGCAACGCATGGTTGGCGAACAGCGTGGCGAACTGTTCCGCCGGCATCGGCCGGCCGAAGAGGAAGCCCTGTACCTCGTCGCAGCCGTGTTCGCGGAGGAAGTCGAGCTGTTCCTGGCTCTCCACGCCCTCGGCGATCACCATCAGGCTCAGGCTGTGGGCCATGGCGATGATGGCGCGGGCGATCTGGGCGTCCTGTTCGCCGTGGGGCAGGCCGTCGACGAAGGTGCGGTCAATCTTCAGTACGTCGATGGGGAACTGCTTGAGGTAGTTGAGCGAGGAATAGCCGGTGCCGAAGTCGTCCACCGCCACCGCCAGGCCGAGGTGCTTGAGGCGGGACAGGGTATGCATCGCCTGGGACACGTCGCTCATCAGGATGCTTTCGGTCAGTTCGAGCTCCAGGCAGGCCGGCGGCGTGCCGGTTTCTTCCAGGATTCGCGCGATCCGCGTGCCCAGCTGGCCGTCGGCGAACTGGCGGGCGGAGAGGTTCACCGAGATCTTCGGCACCCGCACTTTTTCCCGGTGCCAGACCTTGAGCTGACGGCAGGCCTCGCCGAGCAGCCAGTCGCCGACCTGGGTGATCAGGCCGAGCTCTTCCAGCACCGGAACGAACTCGGAGGGGGTGATCAGCCCGCGGCGCGGGTGCTGCCAGCGCAGCAGGGCCTCGGCGCCGGTCAGGCGGCGGCCGTCGCCGGTGAACTGCGGCTGGTAGTGCAGGACGAATTCGTTCTGCTCGATGGCGCGGCGCAGGTCGCTTTCCAGCTCCAGGCGTTCCAGCGCGCGGGCGTTCATCTCGGCCTGGTAGAACTGGTAGTTGTTCTTGCCCATTTCCTTGGCGTGGTACATCGCCGTGTCGGCGTTCTTCATCAGCTTGTTCAGCTCGGCGCCGTCCTGCGGCGACAGAGCGATGCCGATGCTCGCGGTGACGAAGAACTCGCGGCCCTCCAGGGCGAACGGCCGGGTGAGGCCGGCGAGGATTTTCTCGGCGACCTGGATCGCCCGGTTCAGCGCCTGTTCGCGGCTGCCCTGGCCGGTCAGCAGCAGGGTGAACTCGTCGCCGCCCATGCGCGCCACGGTGTCGTCGTCGCTCACGCACTGGCTCAGGCGCTCGGCCACTTCCTTGAGCATGCGGTCGCCGGCGGCGTGGCCGAGGGAGTCGTTGATCGGCTTGAAGCGGTCGAGGTCTAGGAACATCAGCACCACCCACTGACCGTGCCGTTCGGCATGCTGCAGGGCGGTGTGCAGGCGGTCCTGGAACAGCGTGCGGTTGGGCAGGTGGGTGAGGGCGTCGTAGTAGGCCAGGCGGTGGATGCGCCGTTCGCTGGCCTTACGCTCGCTGATGTCGCTGAAGAAGCAGACGAAGCTGACCAGGTCGCCTTCCTCGTCGTACACCGCGGTGATGCCGACCCAGGACGGATAGAGCCCGCCGCCGCGGCGCTTGAGGAGGATCTCGCCTTCCCAGGTGCCGCTGTCCTGCAGGCTGTCGAGGATGTGCTGGAACTGGTTGCCGCTCTGGGTATCGGCGGTGAGCATGCGCGTCTGCTGGTCGAGCACTTCGCCGGCGGAGTAACCGGTCAGGCGGGTGAACGAGCTGTTGACCTGGACGATGTAGCCGGCCGGGTCGGTGACCATGATCGCCGCCGAGGAATGTTCGAAGACCGTGGCGGACATGCGCATCTCGCGCTCCGCACGGCGTTGCTGGCTGATGTCGCGGGCCACGCCGAGCAGCCCTTCGAAGCGCCCCAGCTCATCCCACATCAGGGCGATGCGCAGCTCCAGCGGGACCTTGCGCCCGTCGGCGCGCAGGCAGTCGATGTGGAACAGGTGCGGATCGCCCGACTCGCGCAGCTCGGCGGCGAGCTGCGGGTTGCCGATGGTGGCGCGGGCCTGGCTGAGCAGCGCATACAGGCGGTCGAGCTGTTCCGGGTTGGTGACGATATGCTGGAAACCGTGCTGCAGCGCCCATTCCGGGCTGTAGCCGAGGTTCTGTTGCAGCGACGGGCTGATGTAGTTGAGGTTCAGCCGACCGTCGGTGGAGAAGATCACGTCGCTGATGCTTTCCGCCAGCAGCCGGTAGCGGCGGTTGCTCTCGTGCAGCGATTCGTGTCCTTCGACGGTTTCGGTGATGTCCTTGACGGTCACCAGCACCCGGGCCACACGCCCGTCGGCATCGCGGCCGAATGCCTGCTCGCGGAAGTCCAGCCAGCGCCAGCTGCCGTCGCGGTGGCGCCAGCGGGTCTGGCTTTCCAGCAGCAGGTTGTCGCCCATCACCTGGCGCAGGTTGCCGAGGCGCCACCAGTATTCCCGCTCGTCGGGGTGGATCAGCTTTTTCCAGTACTGCTCGCCCATCTGCTGGATTTCGGCGCTGCTGTAGCCGAGCTTGCCGCCCAGGCTGTGATTGCTGAACAGCACCTTCTGGCTGACCAGGTCCTGGATGTAGAGGGTGTCCGGCACCGCCTGCACCACTTCCGACCAGAAGCGTTCGCGCTCCAGCAGGGAAAGCTCCATCTGCTTGCGCTGGGTGATGTCGGAGAGGCTGAGGGTGACCGAGGAGAGTTCCTCGCGGCTGTCCGGGATGCGCAGTTGCACCCAGACATGGCGCCTCTCGCCCTGCGGCGTGCGGATCATGGTTTCCGTGGCGACTGTTCCCTGACCGTCCAGCACGGCGGCGATGACCTTGGCGCGTACGCCGCCGGGACGCATGCCGGGGCCGCCGATCAGTTGCTGCCAGGCCTGTTCGGCCGAGGTGACGCCAAGCAGCTGGCGGGCGACGCTGTTGATTTCGACGACGCGGATCTTGCGCAGCAACCACTCCTGCCGTTCCGCTTTCGCGGCCAGCCAGGGCTGCAGGTCGTCGGCGGTATGCAGGCCCTGTTCCTGCAGGCTTTCCCGCAGGTCGGCGAGGTCGACGACGCAGAGTGCGATGCCGGCGTCCTCGAAGGTTTCCCGATAGCGTCGGCGGGCCTGTTCGGCAAGCCGCCGGCTCTGCGCCTCGGCGCTGGAGGAGTGGCTCAGCTCGCGCAGCCGTTGCAGGCGGAAGAGCGCAACGCAGGCGATGCCGCCGGCGAGCATGTAGAGCAGCAGCTCGCCGGCCAGGCGCGGCAGTATGGCGAGGTACAGCCGGCCATTGTCGAACAGCGGGAGCAGTTGCCAGTCGGAGTTTTCGATGGGCAGGCCGGTCAGGCCCAGCGCCTGTTCGCGCGGGGTCGCGGCGCTGAGCGGGGCGTTGGCGGCGCCGCTGGCGCGCGTGAGCACCTTGTTGCGCTCCCGATCTTCCAGCAGCCAGTTCGTGGTGGAACCGGAACTCAATGTTCTTTCCCAGTTCGCGCGTACGGCCGCCCCGGATAAGCGCAGGACGACATCGCCGTTGCCGTCAGGCCGGTGCAGCAGGAGGTAGAACAGCCCGCCGCCGTCCTCGCTGAAGGCGTAGCGATAGGGCTGGCCGGCCGTGCGCCGCAGCATGCCGTCGATGAACTCCTGGTCGCGGATGGCGGTGTCGCCGTCCGGCAGGCGCTGGCCGTTGCTGTCCAGCCGGGACAGGCTGTGCAGGGCGGGGTAGATGCTCTGCAGGCTGCCGCGCAGATCCGTAGGTTGCCCATCCATGCCGGCGGCGTGGAGGTCGTGCTGCTCGACCAGCGCCTGCGCGGCCTGGGCCTTGAGTTTCAGGGACAGCGACAGGTGCTGCGCCAACTGCCTGGCGTGCAGGGTGGTGCGCTCGCGCTCGATGCGCTCCTGGGTGCGGAACTCATCCTGCAAATGCCAGAACAACAGTCCGCCCACCAGCAGGATGAGTACCCAGATGGTGCTCTTGTGGGCCAGCCTGCCTTTGGTGGCCGGATGGGCCGGTGAGTGGCGCGTGTGTTCGGACAAGGGCGGGCTGCCTGGAAGCGAAGGGTGAGAGTTTTCCTACGATTAGGATGCCCGGAAGCGCGGCTAAGTGCCAGTAGATCGACGAGCGTGGTTTGCCCTTCCGCCCCCATTCCGGTAGCTTTGCCGCACGCGCGTGGATGTACTGCCACGCCTTGCTTTCACGACGGGCTCCAGCAGGCCGATCGTGCCCACCGCCAGGGCAATCGACCGCCTCCGCCGCCTCGGCCGGAATGCCGCGAGTCTCCCGGCAGCAGCCCGGCGTCTTTCAAGTCACTTTTCATCCCAGAAGTCAGGTATCCATGGCTCAATACGTCTATACCATGCACCGGGTCGGCAAGATCGTTCCGCCCAAGCGTGAAATCCTCAAGAACATTTCCCTGTCGTTCTTCCCTGGCGCGAAGATCGGCGTGCTCGGCCTGAACGGCGCGGGTAAATCCACCCTGCTGCGCATCATGGCCGGCGTCGACACCGAGATCGAGGGCGAAGCCCGCCCGATGCCGGGCATCAACGTAGGCTACCTGCCGCAGGAACCGAAGCTCGACCCGCAGGCTACCGTTCGCGATATCGTCGAAGAAGCCGTCGGCCAGATCAAACAGGCCCAGGCCCGCCTGGACGAGGTCTATGCCGCCTACGCCGAGCCGGATGCCGACTTCGACGCGCTGGCCGCCGAACAGGCCAAGCTGGAAGCCATCCTCCAGGCTTCCGACGGCCACAACCTGGAGCGCCAGCTGGAAGTTGCCGCCGACGCGCTGCGCCTGCCGCCGTGGGACGCGAAGATCGAACACCTCTCCGGTGGCGAGAAGCGCCGCGTGGCGCTGTGCCGCCTGCTGCTGTCCGCGCCGGACATGCTGCTGCTGGACGAACCGACCAACCACCTGGATGCCGACTCCGTCGCCTGGCTGGAACACTTCCTCCACGACTTCCCGGGCACCGTGGTGGCGATCACCCACGACCGCTACTTCCTCGACAACGTCGCCGGCTGGATTCTCGAACTCGACCGCGGCCAGGGCATCCCGTTCGAAGGCAACTACTCCGGCTGGCTGGAATCCAAGGCCAGCCGCCTGGCCCAGGAAGCCAAGCAGGAAGCCTCCCATGCCAAGGCCATGAAGGCCGAGCTGGAGTGGGTCCGCCAGGGCGCCAAGGGCCGCCAGGCCAAGTCCAAGGCCCGCCTGCAACGCTTCGAGGAACTGCAATCGCAGGAATTCCAGAAGCGCAGCGAAACCAACGAGATCTACATCCCGGCCGGTCCGCGCCTGGGCGACAAGGTCATCGAGTTCAACAACGTCTGCAAGGGCTACGGCGACCGCGTACTGATCGACAACCTGTCGTTCAGCGTGCCGAAGGGCGCCATCGTCGGCGTGATCGGCGGTAACGGCGCCGGTAAATCGACCCTGTTCCGCATGATCACCGGCAAGGAACAACCGGACTCCGGCACCATCGAGATCGGCGATACCGTGCAGATCGGCAGCGTCGACCAGAGCCGCGACAGCCTGGAAGGCAACAAGACCGTGTGGGAGCAGGTTTCCGACGGCTTCGACATGATCAAGGTCGGCAACTACGAGGTGCCGTCGCGTGGCTACGTCGGCCGCTTCAACTTCAAGGGCGGCGACCAGCAGAAGTTCGTCAAGGACCTCTCCGGCGGTGAGCGCGGCCGCCTGCACCTGGCGCTGACCCTGAAGCAGGGCGCCAACGTGCTGCTGCTCGACGAACCGTCCAACGACCTCGACGTGGAAACTCTGCGCGCCCTTGAAGAAGCGCTGCTGGACTTCCCCGGCGCCGCCATCGTGATTTCCCACGATCGCTGGTTCCTCGACCGGATCGCCACCCACATCCTCTCCTACGAGGACGATGGCCAGGTGACCTTCTTCGAAGGCAACTACACCGAGTTCGAGGCGGACCGCAAGAAACGCCTGGGTGACGCAGCTTCCCAGCCGCACCGCGTGCGCTACAAGAAGCTGGCGTAACTGCCGAACGACGAGAAACGGGGCCTGCGGGCCCCGTTTTTCATTGTGTCCGGTGCATCGGATTGGGGCGTTCGTTAACGGGAGATTCCCACCAGATCGGTGCGAATTTACATTTTTGCACCAAAAACTTTCATCAAAACGACAGGTCGCACTATCTAGGTGCATTTCCGATTGGTAAAGTCTCCGGCCCAAAAGCATTACTTAAAATCAGAAAGTACCGGTGAAGACATGATCCAATCAGTTGACTCCTTCCTCGAAGGTCTGAAGCGGCGCGACCCCGATCAGCCCGAGTTCCATCAAGCAGTGGAAGAGGTACTGCGCAGTCTGTGGCCGTTCCTGGAGGCCAACCCGCGCTACCTCGAAGCCGGCCTCATCGACCGTATCGTCGAACCCGAACGCGCCATCCTGTTCCGCGTACCGTGGGTCGACGACAAGGGCCGGGTGCACGTCAACCGTGGCTTCCGCGTACAAATGAGCAGCGCCATCGGCCCGTACAAGGGCGGCCTGCGCTTCCACCCGTCGGTGAACCTCGGCGTACTGAAGTTCCTCGCCTTCGAGCAGGTGTTCAAGAACTCGCTGACCTCGCTGCCCATGGGCGGCGGCAAGGGCGGGTCGGACTTCGATCCGAAGGGCAAGAGCGACGCCGAAGTGATGCGCTTCTGCCAGTCGTTCATGAGCGAGCTGTACCGCCACGTGGGCGCCGACCTGGACGTGCCGGCCGGTGACATCGGCGTCGGCGGTCGCGAGATCGGCTACCTGTTCGGCCAGTACAAGCGCCTGGCCAACGAGTTCACCTCGGTGCTCACCGGCAAGGGCCTGACCTACGGCGGCAGCCTGATCCGTCCGGAAGCCACCGGCTACGGCTGCGTGTACTTTGCCCAGGAAATGCTCAAGCGCAGCGGCCAGGACTTCGACGGCAAGCGCGTGACCATCTCCGGTTCCGGCAACGTCGCGCAGTACGCCGCGCAGAAGGTCATGGAGCTGGGCGGCAAGGTGATCTCGATGTCCGACTCGGAAGGCACCCTGTATGCCGAAGCCGGCCTGACCGTCGAGCAGTGGGACTACCTGATGGACCTGAAGAACGTTCGTCGCGGCCGCATCAGCGAGATGGCCGCCCACTTCGGCCTGGAATTCCGCACCGGCCAGCGTCCGTGGCACCTGCCGTGCGACATCGCCCTGCCGTGCGCCACGCAGAACGAACTGGACGCCGAAGACGCCCGCACCCTGCTGAAGAACGGCTGCATCTGCGTCGCCGAAGGCGCCAACATGCCGTCGACCCTGGAAGCCGTGGACCTGTTCATCGAAGCGGGCATCTACTACGCGCCGGGCAAGGCGTCCAACGCCGGCGGCGTGGCCACCAGCGGCCTGGAAATGAGCCAGAACGCCATGCGCCTGCACTGGACCGCCGGCGAAGTGGACCAGCGTCTGCACAGCATCATGCAGAACATCCACCATGCCTGCGTGCACTACGGCGAGGAAAACGGCCGCATCAACTACGTCAAGGGCGCCAACATCGCCGGCTTCGTGAAAGTCGCCGACGCCATGCTGGCCCAGGGCGTGGTCTGATCCAGCCCAGCCGCTGAACGAGAAAGGGCCGCGATGCGGCCCTTTTTCATTGCTGCGGATTCATTCCGGCAGCGGCGTCTTGTCCGAACTCGGCGGCAGGATCGGCAGTTCCACCTTCGGCTGCCTGCCGGTCAGGGTGTGCAGGAAGTCGGTAATGCTCGCCACCTCCTGTTCGTTGAGCTCCTTGCCGAGCTGGCTGGTGCCCATGATCGCCACGGCCTCCTTCAGGTCCCACACCTGGCCGCTGTGGAAGTAGGGCGCGGTCAGCGCCACGTTGCGCAACGGCGCGGCGCGGAACACGTACTCGTCGCTCACCGTCTTGGTCACCGCGAAGCGGCCCTTGTCGCCCTTGGGCAGTACGTCGGCGCCGGGCTTCTGCATCAGGCCGAAGGGGAAGTAGGCCTGGCCGCCGACGTTCACCCCGTTGTGGCAGGCGGCGCAGCCGCTGCTGATGAACAGTTCGAGGCCTTTCTTCTGTTCCGCCGTGAGGGCGTTGTCGTCGCCCTTGAGATAGCGGTCGAAAGGCGCGTCCGGCGTGGTCAGGGTGACCTCGAAGGCTTCCAGCGCCAGGGCCATGTTGTCGAAGCTGACCGCCTTGTCCTTGTCCGCCTTGGGGAAGGCCTTGCGGAACGACTCGACGTATTCGGGGATGCTGTTCAGTGTCTTGACCACCCGGTCCGGCGTGTTGCTCATCTCCACGCTGGCCTGCACCGGCCCCTTGGCCTGGGCCTGCAGGTCCTCGGCGCGGCCGTCCCAGAATTGCGCGACGTTGAACACCGAGTTGAGCACCGTCGGCGAGTTTCGCGGGCCTTTCTGCCAGCCGTGGCCGATGGAAGTGGGAATGTTGTCGGCGCCGCCGGTGCCGAGGTTGTGGCAGCTGTTGCAACTGATGATGTGGCTGAGCGACAGGCGCGGATCGAAGAACAGTTGCTTGCCGAGCTCCTGCTGCTCGGCGCTGATGGGGTGGCCGCGGACTTCAGTGACATTGTCGGGGATCGGCTTGAACATCGTGTTCGCCTGGTCGCGCAAAGCGTCGGCGTGGACCTGGGATATGCAGCCGAAAAGCAGCAGGCCGCCGAGCGGCAGCAGGTGTGTGGGATGCATGGCATTTCTCCTTGTCGGGCTAATCGCCTTGGAGAGAGCGGGCTCCGAGGGCACATCCAACTCTAGACGAAGCGAACCGGCCGCCCCGGCTACCAATCGCCGCATGCATTCCCCGTGGGATGGTCGCTCTTCTGTAGGAGGCCGGGGTTTCCGTCAGGAGTAGGGTGGATGGCGCTTTTCCATCCACCTTCGCTGCCGGGCAGAAGCGTGGTTGGTGGATCGATGAAGCGTGATCCACCCTACGTTCGATCTGGCATCAGCCCTTCACGCAAACCACCTGGCGCAGGGTGTGCACCACCTCGACCAGCTCGTTCTGCGCCTGCATCACCCGTTCGATGTCCTTGTAGGCCATCGGGATCTCGTCGATCACGTCTTTGTCCTTGCGGCATTCCACATGGGCGGTGGCGCGGACCTGGTCTTCCACGCTGAAGCGCTTCTTCGCCTGGGTGCGGCTCATCACGCGGCCGGCGCCGTGGCTGCAGGAGCAGAACGATTCCTCGTTGCCGAGGCCGCGGACGATGAAGCTCTTCGCCCCCATGGAGCCGGGGATGATGCCCAGCTCGCCCTTCTGCGCCGACACTGCGCCCTTGCGGGTGACCAGCACCTCGCGGCCGAAGTGGCGCTCCTTCTGCACATAGTTGTGGTGGCAGTTCACTGCCTCCAGGCTGGCTTCGAACGGCTTGCGGATGATCTTGCGTGCGGCGGCGATCACCGCCTGCATCATCAGCGCGCGGTTCTGCCGGGCGAAGTCCTGGGCCCAGCCGACGGCCTCCACGTAGTCGTCGAAATGCCGGCTGCCTTCCTCGAAGTAGGCGAGGTCGCGGTCCGGCAGGTTGGCGATGTGCTGGCGCATGTCGTTCTGCGCCAGTTCGATGAACAGGCAGCCGATGGCGTTGCCCACCCCGCGCGAGCCGCTGTGCAGCATGAACCAGACGCGGTTGGCCTCGTCCAGGCAGACCTCGATGAAGTGGTTGCCGGTGCCGAGGGTGCCGAGGTGGTGGCGGTTGTTGGTCTTTTCCAGGCGCGGGTACTTGTTGGTGATCGCCATGAAGCGGCGGGACAGCGACTTCCACGCCTGGTCGGCGGCGTCCGGCACGTCATCCCAGGCGCCCTGGTCGCGGCGGCCGAAGGTCTTGCCGTGCGGCACGGCCTTCTCGATGGCGCTGCGCAGGCCGTGCAGGTTGTCCGGCAGGTCGCTGGCGATCAGCGAGGTGCGCGCGGCGATCATGCCGCAGCCGATGTCGACGCCGACGGCCGCCGGGATGATCGCGCCGACCGTGGGGATCACACTGCCAATGGTCGAGCCCTTGCCCAGGTGCACGTCCGGCATCACCGCCAGATGCTTGAAGATGAACGGCATCTTCGCCGTGTTGATCAGTTGCTGGCGGGCTTCGTCTTCCACCGGCACGCCCTGGGTCCAGAGTTTGACCGGTTTGCCGCCGGGGACGTCGAGAATGGTTGGGCCGGACATGCTGCGCTTCCAGCCCGCCGCGCGCGGGCGGGCATCGTCAGGGAGATCAGTAATGGTACCAGCGCAGTTCGAGCATGACTTCGTTGATCGGACTGGCGAACTGGCTGAATTCCCTTTGCGCGGACAGGCGCAGGCCGAGATTGCGCCCGAGTTCGACCTGCTGGCCGAAGTTCAGGCTGCGGCGCACCTCGCCGTTGTGGAAGTAGTCGCCCTTGGCTTCGAGGGTCAGGTTGCCGAGGCCGTTGCGCCAGAGCAGGCCGCCATCGAAGCCCAGCGCCGGGGCGATGGTGGCGGCGAAGTCCTGGTTGTTCTCGATGCGCGCGGTGCCCAGGGCGAAGACCTGCAGGTCTTCGGTGAGCTTCCAGCTGCCGCCGGCGCCGCCGTTCACATGGTGGACAAGGGTGTCGTGGCCGTCGTCGCTGTCCTTGCCCATGACCCGTTCCCAACCCCAGGAAACCTGCCAGGACAGCGGCTGTAGCAGCTCGTTGCGCGGCGTCAGCGAGCGGATGGTGACCAGATCGAGCTGCTGCAACTGCCACTGGTTGCTCTCGTACTGGCGCAGCTTGAGCTGGCCGATCTCGATCTGCGCGCCGAGCGGGAAGCCGTAGGCGTTGTCGTCGAGGTCGTGGTAGGCCATGCGCAGGCCGTACTCGGCGAAGGCCTGGTCGTCGCGGCTGCCGAGGCCGAGCTGCCAGGTGCGCGACTGGTGGCCGTCCTCGGGCTGGCCGGGGCGCTCGATCTGCATCGGCGGCGGCGGGTTGCGGTTGATCGCGCGGAGCAGGTTGTAGCTGCGCGAGGCGATGTTGCTGTCGCGCTCCTGGCCGGTGGCGCGGTAGCGCACCAGGCGGAATGCGGTGTCCTGTACCAGCGCCTGGCGGTCGGGCGGCAGTGCCTTGAATTCGGCGCTGTCGAGCAGGCTGTCGTCGTCGGCCAGACGGCGCGCCAGGCGCTGTTCGGAATGGTCGAGCGGGGCGCCACGAGCCAGCAGTTCCCGTTCCCGCGAAGGGCGGTAGTCGACGCGATCGATCAGCCCGGCGTTCTTCACCGCCCGCACCGTATCGGTGGGGATCGCGGTGATCGGGAAATCATCGGTCAGCTCGATGCCGGAACGGGCGATTTCCAGCAGTTCGAGCAGGCGGAACGAGCAGTTCTCGTCGAAGAAGAAGTACTTGAAGCGGATCTGCTTCAGCTCCCAGACGTGCTCGACCATGCGCCCGGTTTCCTCGGGCGTCAGGTTAAGCCGGTATTCCCACAGGTCGCGGTTCTCTAGGCGGCTGTACTCGGAGAGCTTCTCGCGGTAGGGAACCAGCGCGAACAGGCCGGGATATCCGCCCATCAGGCCCTTCCAGGCATAGAGGATGCTGTTGTCCATGCCTTCGATGAAAGCGCCGAAGTTCAGCGCGTAGCTGAGCAGGGCGGTGTTGTTCGAGTCGACATCCTGCTGGTCGATGCGCAGCAGGGTGTGGCCGAACATCGACGACGGGCTGTTCAGGTAGGCGGCGGGGAACACCAGCACGGCGCTGTGCGGGTTGATGTCGTTGTACCAGGTGCGGAATTCCTGGCACTCCACTTTCGGCAGGTCGTCGAGCTGCAACTGATCGCGCAGCCAGCGCGTGCGTGCCGGGTAGACGCACTGGGCATGCTTGTCGCCGAGGCTCGCCGGGGCGTAGAGCGCCTCCACGGTGGCCGCCAGTTCGGCATCCGGATGCCGGGCGCCATCCTCCTTTGACAGGAAGAAATCCTCGTCATCGACGAAGCTGCGCCAGCCGCCGAGCTTGGCGTGCTCGTAATGGCCGAGGGCGATCCAGTACGGCTGCGCCGCCAGCGCCTGGATTTTCTCGGTGCTGATCTGCGGTGCGGCGTATGAGGTGGCACAGGCGCACAGCGCCATCCAGGGCAACAGGCGTTTGGGCATCGGGATGACTTGATGAGTGAAGGAAAAAGCCCGCCGGGTTGGCGGGCTAACGGGTCAGGCCTGTTCTGCGTACTTGGCCAGACGGGCATCCTGCTTCAGGACTGCCTGGGTATTGGCATACACGTCCGCCGCGGTGACGTCGGACTTGTCGAAGATCTGCGCGAAGTGCGCCTGGGTGACCTCGGCGAAGTGCGCGCGGTCTTCCGGTTGCACGCCGAGCACCACGGCGTAGGTGGTGAGCGCTTCGCCATTGCCCTTGGCCATGTCCTCGGAGAGTTCGTCCATGATGCTGCTGAGGATGATCATCGGCTTGCCGCCGTAGGTCAGCGCACCGTTGGTGTGGCAGCCGTTGGTGCCGGTGGTCATGCCGAAGGTGTTGTTGCCGGAGCTGCCGTTGGTGGTGGCGGCGAGTACGTGGGTGGCGACGCCGCGCTGACCCTTGAACAGCATGTTGCCCCAGCCACAGCCGTCGCTGCCGGGGGCGGCGGCGAATGCACCTGCGGATGCGGAGGCGAGGAGGGTAGCGAGCAGAATCCTTTTCATCGTCGTGTCTCTCTTTCCTGGTCCAGGGGCCATAATTGATTGGAAGACAGCGTATGGCGCCCGCCAGAGCTTTTCGGAATGCCTTGAGGGTGTCAAGGCGCGATGCTTGGCCGAGGCCGCACAGGCCATCGCCTCTGCAACCGGGCAGGGGGCTGTTGATTGATATCAGCAGCGATTCGCTTGGAACCAGCCAGACTAAGAACAGTTCCTTTATTCGTGGAGGGCTTTCATGTCCGCTTTCGATCCTCGTGCCGCGCTGGATGCGCTGGCTGCCGAATATTCCCAGCGTGCGGAAGCGATCCGCCGTGACCTCGGGCGAACCCACTCGCCGGACTTTGCCGAACAGGCGCAGCAGCGGCAGAACGACGATGTGCTGCGGGCGCTGCTGGCCGAGGCGGAGGCGGGCATGCGCCTGGTCGGGCTGGCCCGTCTGCGCCTGGCCGATGGCAACTACGGTTACTGCGAGCGCTGCGGCGAGGAGATCGAAAGCAGGCGCCTGCAGGCCCTGCCGGCGGCCGAGTACTGCCTGCGCTGCGCCGATCTGCAGAAGTGAGTCCGTGCACGGGCGGATCGCCTTGCCAGTGGTGTTCGGGCGGCGCGAGAATGCGGGCAACTCTCCGCGGCGTCGCGCCGCTCGATGCAAGGACTCCCGATGCCCGATCCCGTTGCCGCCGGCCTGCGCCTGGCGCCCGATGAACTGACCCGTCCCTTCTCCCCCGACCAGTTCCCCTTCGCCAACACCGACGAACTGGAGCCGTTCCTTGGCGTGCTCGGCCAGGAACGTGCCGTCGAGGCCCTGCAATTCGGCGTGGCGATGCCGCGCCCTGGCTACAACGTATTCGTCATGGGCGAGCCGGGCACCGGCCGCTTCTCCTTCGTCCAGCGCTACCTGAAAGCCGAGGGCAAGCGCCTGGTCACGCCGGCCGACTGGGTCTACGTCAACAACTTCGACGAATCGCGCGAGCCGAAGGCCATCGAGCTGCCGCCGGGCAGCGCGGCGGATTTCGGTACGGATATCGATCATCTGATCGACAACCTGCTCTCCACCTTCCCCTCGGTGTTCGAGAACCCGGCCTACCAGCAGAAGAAGAGCGCCATCGACCGCGCCTTCAACCAGCGCTACGACAAGGCCCTGGACGCCATCGAACGGCGCGCCTTGGAGAAGGAAGTGGCGCTGTACCGCGATAGCGCGAACATCGCCTTCACCCCGATGAAGGACGGCAAGGCGCTCGACGAGGCCGAGTTCGCCCAGTTGCCGGAAGCCGAGCGCGAGCGTTTCCATGTCGATATCGCCGACCTGGAGGAGCAGCTCAACGAGGAGCTGGTCGGCCTGCCGCAGTGGAAACGCGAGTCGAGCAACCAGCTGCGCCAGCTCAACGAGGAAACCATCACCCTGGCGCTGCAGCCGCTGCTGGCGCCGCTGGTGGAGAAGTACAACAACAACTCCGGGGTCAGCGCCTACCTGCAGGCGATGCAGCTCAACCTGCTGAAGACCATCGTCGATCAACTGGTCGACGAGAACCGCACCGACCCGCAGCGCAAGCAGATGCTGATGGAGCAGTACGCGCCGAACCAGGTGATCGGTCACCACACCACCAGTGGCGCGCCGGTGGTGTTCGAGTCGCACCCGACCTACGACAACCTGTTCGGCCGCATCGAATACGCCTCCGACCAGGGCGCCCTGTACACCAGCTACCGGCAGCTGCGCCCGGGGGCGCTGCATCGCGCCAACGGCGGCTTCCTCGTGCTGGAAGCGGAGAAGATGCTCGGCGAGCCCTTCGTCTGGGATGCGCTCAAGCGCGCCCTGCAGTCGCGCCAGCTGAAGATGGAATCGCCGCTCGCCGAACTGGGCCGTCTGGCGGCGATGACCCTGACCCCGCAGGTGATCCCGCTGCACCTCAAGGTGATCATCATCGGCTCGCGGCAGGTCTACTACACGCTGCAGGACCTCGATCCGGACTTCCAGGAAATGTTCCGCGTGCTGGTGGACTTCGACGAGGACATCCCGCTGGCCGACGACAGCCTGGAGCAGTTCTCCCAGTTGCTGAAGACGCGCACCTCGGAAGAGGGCCTGGCGCCGCTGACCTCCGCCGCCGTGGCGCGCCTGGCGACCTACAGCGCGCGCCTGGCCGAGCACCAGGGGCGGCTGTCGGCGCGGATCAGCGACCTGTTCCAACTGGTCAGCGAAGCCGACTTCATCCGCCACCTGGCCAGCGAGAAGGTCACCGACCTCGGCCATATCGAGCGCGCCCTGAAGGCCAAGGAAACCCGCACCGGCCGGGTTTCCGGGCGGATTCTCGACGACATGCTCGCCGGCACCATCCTGATCGACACCGAAGGCGCGGCCGTCGGCAAGTGCAACGGCCTGACGGTGCTGGAAGTGGGCGATTCCGCCTTTGGCGTACCGGCGCGGATTTCCGCCACCGTGTACCCGGGCGGCAGCGGTATCGTCGATATCGAACGCGAAGTCAGCCTCGGCCAGCCGATCCACTCCAAGGGCGTGATGATCCTCACCGGCTACCTCGGCAGTCGCTACGCCCAGGAATTCCCGCTGGAGATTTCCGCGAGCATCGCCCTGGAGCAGTCCTACGGCTATGTCGACGGCGACAGCGCCTCGCTGGGCGAGGTCTGCACGCTGATTTCGGCTCTGTCGCGCATCCCGCTGCGGCAATGCTTCGCCATCACCGGCTCGATCAACCAGTTCGGCGAGGTGCAGGCGGTCGGCGGGGTCAACGAGAAGATCGAAGGCTTCTTCCGCCTCTGCGAAGCGCGCGGCCTGACCGGCGAGCAGGGGGTGATCATCCCGCACGCCAACATCTCCAACCTGATGCTCGACGAGCGCGTGCTGCAGGCCGTGCGCAACGGGCAGTTCCATGTCTACGCCGTGCGCTACGTGGACGAGGCGCTGAGCCTGCTGGTCGGACAGCCGGCGGGCGCGCCGGACGAGAAGGGCAACTTCCCGGCCGGCAGCGTGAATGCGCGGGTGGTCGAGCGCCTCAAGGAAATCTCCGAGATGGGCATGGACGAGGAAGAGAAGGAAAAGCCGGCGAAGGAAGTCGCCAGCAAGACGGCCAAGAGCGAAAAGGCGCCGGTGGAGAAGGAGCGGGCGCGGAAGAAGAAGGACGCGGACTGACCCTCAGGGCTCGCGGGTGGCTGGCTGGTCCTTGAACGGTGCCCTGCCAGCCGCCTGCAGTGCGTCCCGCGAGACGGCGTCCACAGGGTTATCCACAGGCGCTCGGGATAACCCACGGCTTTTTCGCGTGCTAGGCTGGGTGTAGGCTAAAACCCAGGCCAATCGCGAGGGGGCCGCCATGCCGCGTAACCTCTGCCTTATCCGTCCCTGTCTGGGGCTGACCACGCGCATCGAGTGCGAGATCAGGCCGCTGGCCGGAGAGAAAGGACTCTGGACCCTGCTCTGCGCTGCAGGCATGGCCGGTGCGCAACCCACCGCAATCAAGGCGCAGGGCCCGTTTCCCGGGCCTTTCGTCGCCGAAGGCGTGCTCGATGCGATCGTCGATTGCCTGGTCCAGCAGGGCTATATCGCGGTGGACGATCCGCAGATCTGGCAACTGCACCTGCAGGCCGAACTGCGGCGGCTGAACGGCGAGCGGGTACGCAATCTCGGCGACTACCAATTCCATCCGGACCCCTGACCGCTCCGCTGGACGGACTCTGCTCAATCGCTTCGAAGCCGCGCCAGGCAACGGCGGGAGACATCCATCCCGGCGTAGTGCACATATTTATCCACAGTTTTGCTGGATAACTCGTACCAACGTTTCCGCTATAATCCCGCGCTCCCTTACTACCCCAAGAGTGCTATGGAACGTTTCATCGAAAATGGTCTGTATGCCGCCCGCTGGTTGCTGGCGCCCATCTACATAGGTCTTTCCCTGGCCCTGCTGGCGCTGACCATCAAGTTCTTCCAGGAAATCGTCCACGTCCTGCCGAGCGTATTCTCGATCGCCGAGGCCGACCTGGTACTGGTGATCCTCTCGCTGATCGACATGGCGCTGGTCGGCGGCCTGCTGGTGATGGTGATGTTCTCCGGCTACGAGAACTTCGTCTCGCAACTGGATATCGACGACAGCAAGGACAAGCTCAACTGGCTGGGCAAGATGGATGCCGGTTCGCTGAAGAACAAGGTGGCGGCCTCCATCGTGGCGATTTCCTCGATCCACCTGCTGCGCATCTTCATGGATGCGAAGAACGTTCCGGACAACAAGCTGATGTGGTACGTGATCATCCACCTCACTTTCGTCCTCTCGGCCTTCGCCATGGGTTATCTGGACAAGCTGACCCGTCACGATCACTGATCGGCTCCGCAAGGCACTCCCAGCCGCCCGTCCGTTGCAAAACGGACGGGCGGTTGCGTTTCCGCCTTGCGCTGACAATCTGCTGGGCGAGACTTTTCCTGCGAAGGTCTTTCTTTGGAGGAGAGGTCATGAATCTGCAAGAGCTGAGTCGTCGCGCTGCCGCCAAGGAGGTCGATGCGGTACACCTGGTGTCGATGGAGGGCGATATCTACGTGCTCGAAGCGCTGATCGGCCAGCGTTTCCATCCGATCCAGGACAATCTCGGCCACGTGCTCAGCGTGCGCTCGGTCGAACATGCCCGCCAGTTGCTGTCCGGATTGCCGAAACTGCCTTTCCAGCTCGTGCATGCGGTGGTGCATGACGAAATGTGCGGCATGCAGCAGGAACACGAGACCGCCGAAGGCGTGCCCATGCCCCTGCATTAGCCATGGCCGGGGCGCGGTAGGGGAGAGCGGTCTTCTGTGCTAGGCTGGCCGCCCTTTTTTTGCACCTTGCGGAGCCCCGCCATGAGCGAACTCAACCTCACCACCGACGAAGCCCGCGTCAGCTACGGCATCGGCCGCCAACTGGGCGATCAGCTGCGCGCCAACCCCGTGCCGGGCATGAGCCTGGATGCCGTTCTGGCTGGCGTTTCCGATGCCTTCGCCGGCATCGAAAGCCGGGTTTCCGGCGAGGATCTGTCGAACGCCTTCCGTGTTATCCGCGAGCAGATGCAGGCCGAAGCGCAGGCCAAGGCGGAAGCCGCCGCCGGCGTTGGCAAGGCCTATCTGGTCGATAATGCCAAGCGCGAAGGCGTGACCGTGCTGCCGTCCGGCCTGCAGTACGAAGTGCTGGTCAGCGGCGACGGTCCGAAACCCTCCCGCGAGGACACCGTGCGCACCCACTACCACGGCACCCTGATCGACGGCAGCGTGTTCGACAGCTCCTACCAGCGCGGCGAGCCGGCCGAGTTCCCGGTGGGCGGCGTGATCGCCGGTTGGGTCGAGGCCCTGCAACTGATGAATACCGGCAGCAAATGGCGCCTGCACGTACCGAGCGAACTGGCCTATGGCGGCCAGTCCGTCGGCAGCATCCCGCCGCACAGCGTGCTGGTGTTCGACGTCGAACTGCTGGACATCCTGTAATTCCAGCGCTGCGGCCTTTATTGGCCGCATTGCAGCAAAAAGGGACGCTTGCGTCCCTTTTTTGTTATCGCGGGCATGGCCCGCTACAGATACTCCGGCGCTGCGATCCCCTCACCCCAACCCTCTCCCGGAGGGAGAGGGGGCGCGACGGTGTGAGGTGGTACACCGTGCCAGCCGGCGACTCCGAATAGTCCCCTCTCCCTCGAGGGAGAGGGGGTAGCCTCGCGGCCGTGCAAGACACTTGCTCCTACAGGTATGGCAAGAGCGTAGGGTGGAAATCGCGAAGCATTTCCACCTTTCGTGGGGCCGGAGCATTGTCCGCCCTGCACCTGCGTGGGCGGGCCAGAGCCCGCGTAGGTTGGTGCTGAACGCAGTGAAGCCCAACGATGGCGATGTTGGGCTTCGCGTTGCTCAGCGCCAACCTACGATGGGCATTGCAGCCCGTAGGAGCGGGCCATGCCCGCGAACTGTCCTCGCAACAAGGCCCGTTCACCGCAGCGCGCGGGCGTAGCAGAACAGGAACAGGTTGCGCACCAGCTCCTTGACGACTCCAGGTTCGTTGGTGCTCAGCTCGGCCGGGTCGAGACCGCCCTGTTCGCGCAACTCATCGAGGGCATCGTCCTCCAGCAGCGCGCAGACTTCCCCGGTATCGCGATTCAGGATGCGGACGTAGGGATGCGGGCGATCCAGCCAGGCATCGATCATGTAGGTCATGGCGTTATCTCCGTGATGAGCCTTACATGATAATAATTCTCATTTCTAAAATGGCAAGCATCGATTGCAAGTTCCCGCATGAAATCGCCAGGCGGTTGAGCGACGAGTTCGACAATTCGGCGGGGCTGAAAGCAAGACGCCCGCCGCGGCTGGGCCGGGGCGGGCGTCTCGGAGACTGGCGAACTGTCAGTGAGTGCGGGCGACCGCGAACTCGGCGAGCTCGATCATGGCCGCGCGGTATTCGCTGTCCGGCAGGACCTTCAGGTAATCGATGGCGCGCGCGGAATATTCGCGGGCCAGGCGGGCGGTGTAGTCGAGCGCTCCGGCAGCTTCCACTGCGGCGCGGATGCCTTCCAGGTCCTGGCTGCCGCCCTGCTGGATGGCCTTGCGTACCAGGGCGGCCTGTTCCGGCGTGCCTTCGCGCATGGTGACGATCAGCGGCAGGGTCGGCTTGCCTTCGGCCAGGTCGTCGCCGACATTCTTGCCCAGGCTGGCGGCATCGCCACGGTAGTCGAGCAGGTCATCGACCAGTTGGAAGGCAATGCCCAGCGCGTCGCCGAACTGACGCAGCGCTTCCGCCTGCTCGGCCGGAGCCTGGGCCAGCGCTGCCGCACCGTGGGTCGAGGCCTCGAAGAGCATCGCGGTCTTGCCGCGGATGACTTCCATATAGGTTTCTTCGGTGGTGCTGGCGTCGCGGACCTTGGTCAGCTGCAGCACTTCGCCTTCGGCGATCACCCGGGTGGCCTGGGAGATGATCTGCATGACCGGCATGGAGCCCAGCTCGACCATCATTTCGAAGGAGCGCGCATAAAGGAAGTCGCCGACCAGCACGCTGGGTGCATTGCCCCACTGGGCGTTCGCGGTGGCGCGGCCGCGGCGCAGGCCGGAGGCGTCAACCACGTCGTCGTGCAGCAGGGTGGAGGTATGCAGGAACTCGATGATCGCGGCCAGCAGGCGCAGGTCGTCGTTGGAATAGCCCAGGGCCTTGCCGGAGAGCAGCACCAGCAGGGGGCGCAGCCGTTTGCCGCCGGCGGAGATGATGTAATCTCCAATCTTTTCCACCAGGGGGACGCGGGAAGTGAGTTGGCGACGGATGATCCCGTCGACGACGGTGAAATCGTCCGCTACCACGCGATAGAAAGCCTGGGGTTGCATCAAGGACAGCGCTCCTCTTAGATTGCGCGGCATGCTAGGGGCAGGGGGTGGGGCTGTCAAGGAAAGCCCGGCGGGCGCTTGCTTCGGGGGTTCTCTTTCCGTACAATCGCGGCCCCGAACTTCCATGGCACATCCTGCCTTACGCAATTGCAAGGGCGTCCGCTTCCGGCCCCAAGCAGCCATGCCGACCCATTCCTCTTTCTATAAAGCGTCGGGTGAGCAGGTCTAACGGAGACATCCAGATGTACGCAGTTATTGTTACTGGTGGCAAGCAACACAAAGTCACCGAAGGCGAATTCCTCAAGGTCGAGAAGCTCGACGTAGCTACCGGCGAAGCCATCAACTTCGACCGCGTTCTGCTGGTTGCCAATGGCGACGACGTCAAGATCGGCCTGCCGGTGGTAGAAGGTGCGAAAGTGACCGCTGAAGTGGTTTCCCACGGTCGTCACGACAAAGTGCGCATCATCAAGTTCCGCCGTCGTAAGCACCACATGAAGCGTCAGGGCCACCGCCAGTGGTTCACTGAAATCAAAATCACCGGCATCCAGGCCTAATTCCTTTTTTGGAGGATTTGACTCATGGCACACAAAAAAGCTGGCGGTAGTACCCGCAACGGCCGCGACTCAGAAAGTAAACGCCTTGGTGTGAAGATGTTCGGCAGCCAGGTTGTCAAAGCCGGCAACATCATCGTGCGTCAGCGCGGCACCCAATTCCACGCTGGCTACGGCGTTGGCATGGGCAAGGATCACACCCTGTTCGCCAAGATCGACGGCGTGATCAAGTTCGAAGTGAAAGGCGCCTTTGGCCGTCGCTATGTAAGCGTCGTCGCTGCCTAAGCGAGCGTTCACTGAAGAAGCCCTGTCTCGCGACGGGGCTTTTTTGTTTCTGTCGTTTTTCGGCTGGGCTGTGGGCAACTGCGTTTGCGTGGACTTGCCTGTATCCTATGCTCCTTTTCTCTTATTCAACCCGCCGCACGGGCGGGAGGCGTTCCCATGAAATTCGTCGATGAAGTATCCATTCACGTGAAAGCCGGTGACGGCGGCAATGGCCTCATGAGCTTTCGCCGCGAGAAGTTCATCGAAAAAGGCGGTCCCAACGGCGGTGATGGCGGTGACGGTGGCTCGATATACCTCGAAGCCAACGAGAACCTGAATACCCTGGTGGACTACCGCTACACCCGGCGCTTCGATGCCCAGCGTGGGCAGAATGGCGGCAGCAAGGACTGCACGGGTGCCAAGGGTGAGGACCTGATCCTGCCGGTGCCGGTAGGAACTACCATCATCGATGCTGGCACCCAGGAGATCATCGGTGACCTGACCCAGGCCGGGCAGCGCCTGATGGTGGCCCAGGGCGGGTGGCACGGCCTTGGCAATACCCGCTTCAAGTCCAGCACCAATCGCGCTCCACGGCAGACCACTCCGGGCAAGCCGGGCGAGGCGCGCGATCTCAAGCTGGAATTGAAAGTGCTGGCCGATGTCGGTCTGCTCGGTCTGCCGAATGCCGGCAAGAGCACCTTCATCCGTGCGGTTTCGGCAGCCAAGCCGAAAGTGGCGGACTATCCCTTCACCACCCTGGTGCCGAACCTCGGCGTGGTCAGCGTGGGCCGCTTCAAGAGCTTCGTGGTTGCCGACATTCCCGGTCTGATCGAAGGTGCCGCGGAAGGCGCCGGTCTGGGGATTCGTTTCCTCAAGCACCTGGCGCGCACTCGTCTGCTGTTGCACCTCGTGGACATGGCGCCGCTGGATGAAAGCGATCCGGCCGATGCTGCGGAAATCATCGTTCATGAGCTGGGCAAGTTCAGCCCGGCGCTGACCGAGCGCGACCGCTGGCTGGTGCTGAACAAGATGGATCAGATCCTCGAACCGGAAGAGTGCGAGCGTCGCAAGCAGGCGGTGATCGAGCGTCTGGGCTGGGAGGGTCCGGTGTACGTGATTTCCGCCCTGGAGCGCGAAGGTACCGAGGCGCTCAGCCAGGACATCATGAAGTACCTGGACGAGCGTGCGCTGCGCATGGAAGAGGAGCCGGAATACGCCGAGGCGCTGGCCGAGCTGGATCAGCGCATCGAGGACGAGGCGCGGGCGCGCCTGCAGGCGCTGGACGACGCGCGTGCCCTGCGTCGCGCCGGCCTGAAGAGCGCCGACGATCTCGACGACGATGATTTCGAGGATGATGAAGACGACGGCGACGGGCCGGAGATCTTCTACGTACCTTGATCGGATCGGCGACCCGGTCCGGATGAAACGTAGTGAAGCCTGACTTCTAAGGTTGAAGAAATGCGTGAGAAGGTGACCGGCGCGCGGCGCTGGGTGGTGAAGATCGGCAGCGCACTGCTCACCGCGGATGGTCGCGGTCTGGATCGCGATGCCATGGCGGTGTGGGTCGAGCAGATGGTCGCCCTGCACTGCGCCGGCGTCGAGCTGGTGCTGGTTTCTTCCGGTGCGGTGGCGGCTGGCATGAGTCGTCTGGGTTGGGTTTCCCGGCCAAGCGAAATGCATGAGCTGCAGGCTGCCGCGGCGGTTGGACAGATGGGGCTGGTGCAGGCCTGGGAATCCAGCTTCGCCGTGCACGGCCTGCAGACCGCGCAGGTGCTGCTGACCCATGACGACCTGTCCGACCGCAAGCGCTACCTGAACGCCCGCAGCACCCTGCGTACGCTGGTCGATCTCGGTGTGATCCCGGTGATCAACGAGAACGACACGGTGGTCACCGACGAGATCCGCTTCGGCGACAACGACACCCTGGCGGCGCTGGTGGCCAATCTGGTCGACGCCGATCTGCTGGTGATTCTCACCGACCGCGACGGCATGTTCGACGCCGATCCGCGCAACAATCCCGAAGCCCAGCTTATCTATGAAGCTCGTGCCGACGATCCGCAGCTGGACGAAGTGGCGGGCGGCAGCGCCGGTGCGCTCGGTCGCGGCGGCATGCAGACCAAGCTGCGTGCTGCGCGGCTGGCGGCACGTTCCGGCGGGCATACGGTGATCATCGGCGGGCGCATCGAGCGCGTGCTCGATCGCCTGCGTGCCGGCGAGCGTCTCGGCACGCTGCTGACCCCCGAGCGGAGCCGCAAGGCTGCGCGCAAGCAATGGCTGGCCGGGCATCTGCAGATGCGCGGCACGCTGGTGCTGGACGATGGCGCGGTCAAGGCGCTGGTCGATGATCACAAGAGCCTGCTGCCGGTGGGCGTGAAAGTCGTCCAGGGCAGCTTCCGTCGTGGCGAGATGGTGGTCTGTGTCGACCAGAAAGGGCAGGAGATCGCCCGCGGACTGGTCAACTACAGCGCCGTCGAGGCACAGAAGATCATCGGCCAGCCGACCGATGCCATCGAAAGCCTGCTGGGCTATGTCGATGGTCCCGAGCTGGTGCATCGAGACAACCTGGTCCTGGTCTGAGGAGGTGGCAATGCGCGTGTTCAAGGGATTGTTCGGAGCATTGCTGCTGCTCCCGGCGCTGGCCGGGGCGGAAGAGATCGGTGAGGTCTCCACGGTATTCAAGTGGGTGGGGCCGAACGACAAGATCGTGGTCGAGGCCTTCGACGATCCGCAGGTGGAGGGTGTGACCTGCTACCTGTCGAGGGCGCGGACCAGCGGGGTGAAGGGCGGGCTTGGGCTGGCGGAAGATCGCGCCGAGGCTTCCATCGCCTGTCGCCAGGTCGGGCCGATCCGTTTCAGGGAAGAGCTCAAGGATGGCGAAGAAGTGTTCAAGCAGCGCACTTCTCTGGTGTTCAAGACCATGCAGGTGGTGCGCTTCTTCGATGAGAAGCGTAATTCGCTGATCTACCTGGTCTACAGCGACCGGGTGATCGAGGGCAGCCCGCAGAACGCGGTGACGGCCATTCCGATCATGCCGTGGCCGGCGAAGTGATTGAGTCCATGTAGGAGTGGGCCATGCCCACGATCGCGCGCATGGCGCGCTCCTACAAAAAACGCAGGCAATAAAAAACCGGCCATTGGCCGGTTTTTTACAAGAACTGAAGCTTACGCGGTGGCCAGGGCCTTCACGTGAGCATTCAGGCGGCTCTTGTGACGAGCAGCCTTGTTCTTGTGGATGATGCCTTTGTCGGCCATGCGGTCGATTACCGGCACAGCAGCAACCAGGGCAGCCTGGGCTTTCGGCAGGTCTTTGGCATCGACTGCCTTGACTACGTTCTTGATGTAGGTACGAACCATGGAACGCAGGCTGGCGTTGTGGCTGCGACGCTTCTCAGCCTGTTTGGCGCGTTTTTTGGCGGAAGGTGTGTTGGCCACCGTCGAGCTCCTCGAGAAAAACTTGGGATGTAGCGAATAAATTAAGGCCGCGAATGATGCCGTCGCACCGATGCCTTGTCAAGCATATACGCGGGCTCCGACGAGTGGTGTCGGGGGCCGCGGTGGATGATTTATTCGCTGCGCAGCCCTAAACTCCACGGCTTTCGATTGCCGGCAGGGACGCTTGTCGGCGCCGTCGCACCGACCGGAGGTTGCGACGGACGACCCTGGATCTGCGGAATTCATGAATCTACTCAAATCGCTGGCTGCGGTCAGCTCCATGACCATGCTGTCGCGTGTGCTCGGCTTCGTCCGGGACACCATCGTTGCGCGCATGTTCGGCGCCGGCATGGCCACCGACGCCTTCTTCGTGGCTTTCAAGCTGCCCAACCTGCTGCGCCGGATCTTCGCCGAGGGTGCATTTTCCCAGGCCTTCGTGCCGATTCTCGCCGAGTACAAGACCAAGCAGGGCGAGGAGGCGACCCGTGTTTTCATCGCCTACGTTTCCGGCCTGCTGACCCTGGTGCTGGCGCTGGTCACGGCGCTGGGCATGCTGGCCGCGCCCTGGGTGATCTGGGTGACCGCGCCGGGCTTCGTCACCTCGCCGGAAAAGTTCGACCTGACCGCCGACCTGCTGAGGGTGACTTTCCCCTACATCCTGCTGATCTCGCTGGCCTCGCTGGCGGGGGCGATCCTCAATACCTGGAACCGCTTCTCGGTGCCGGCGTTCGTGCCGACCCTGCTGAACGTCAGCATGATCGTCTTCTCGCTGTTCCTCACCCCGTACTTCGACCCGCCGGTGATGGCGCTGGGCTGGGCGGTGCTGGTCGGTGGGCTGGCGCAACTGCTCTACCAACTGCCGCACCTGAAGAAGATCGGCATGCTCGTGCTGCCGCGCCTGAACCTGCGCGACAGCGGCGTCTGGCGCGTGCTCAAGCAGATGGGGCCGGCCATCCTCGGTGTCTCGGTCAGCCAGATCTCGCTGATCATCAACACCATCTTCGCCTCCTTCCTGGTCGCCGGCTCGGTGTCCTGGATGTACTACGCCGACCGCCTGATGGAGCTGCCGTCCGGCGTGCTCGGCGTGGCGCTGGGCACCATCCTGCTGCCGTCGCTGGCCAAGACCTACGCCAGCGACGACCGCCATGAATATTCGCGCCTGATGGACTGGGGGCTGCGCCTGTGCTTCCTGCTGGTGCTGCCGTGCTCGCTGGCGCTGGCGCTGATTTCCGAGCCGCTGACGGTCTCGCTGTTCCAGTACGGCAAGTTCAGCGCCAACGATGCCCTGATGACCCAGCGCGCGCTGATCGCCTATGCCGTCGGTCTGCTCGGCATCATCCTGGTCAAGGTTCTGGCGCCCGGTTTCTATGCGCGGCAGAACATCAAGACGCCAGTGAAGATCGCGTTGTTCACCCTGGCTTCGACCCAGTTGATGAACCTCGCTTTCATCGGCCCGCTCAAGCACGTCGGGCTGGCGCTGGCGATCAGCCTGGCGGCATGCCTGAATGCCGGGCTGCTGTACTGGCAACTGCGCAAGCACCAGCTGTTCGAGCCGCAACCCGGCTGGGCGATGTTCCTCGCCAAGCTGGTGGTCGCCGTGCTGGTGATGTCGGCCGTGCTGCTGGTGCTGATGCACTACATGCCGGCCTGGGACCAGGGTGGAATGCCGATCAGGCTGCTGCGTCTTGGGGCGCTGGTGGCGGCGGGTGTCGTCACTTACTTCGGAATGCTGGCGCTGATGGGCTTCCGCATCCGCGACTTTTCCCGACGTTCCGTGTCCTGAGGGCCTGTTTACGATCTCGCGAGCTAGAGCAGAACAAGGCGAAAACGGGGGAGGGAGCGGAGTTTACACGCAGTAAATGAGCACCCCGAGCCCGTTTTCAACGCAGTTATGCCGACGCGCAGCAGATTGTAAACAGGCTCTGGGCCGGGAAATCTGCTGCCGGGCGACGGCTGATAGCCTGTCGCAGGGCGGCGGGTGCAGGTATAATCGACCACTTTCTGAGCAATACGCGCACCATGCAGCTGCTTCGAGGCTTACATAACCTGCGGCCCTTCTCCGGGGGCTGCGTCGCCACTATCGGCAATTTCGACGGCGTCCATCTCGGCCACCAGGCGATCCTGGCGCGTCTGCGCGAGCGTTCGCTGGAGCTTGGCGTACCGAGCTGCGCGGTGATCTTCGAGCCGCAGCCGCGCGAGTTCTTCGCTCCCGATGCGGCGCCGGTGCGTCTCACCCGGCTGCGCGAAAAGCTCGAACTGCTGCGCGAGCAGGGCGTCGATTTCGTCCTCTGCCTGCCGTTCAACCGCCGCCTGCGCGAGCTTTCCGCCGCCGAGTTCGTCCACCACGTGCTGGTCGAGGGCCTGAAGGTGCGCCATCTGGAAGTCGGCGACGATTTCCGCTTCGGCTGCGACCGTTCCGGCGACTTCGATTTCCTGGCGAGGGCCGGCGAGTCGGAAGGGTTCACCGTCGAAGCGGCGACCACGGTGGAGATCGACGGCATCCGCGTCAGCAGTTCGCGGGTGCGCGAAGTACTGGCCACGGGCGACCTGCACACCGTCGAGCGTCTGCTCGGGCGTCCGTACAGCCTGAGCGGCTGCGTATTGCACGGGCAGAAACTGGGCCGCCAGCTTGGCTCGCCCACCGCGAATATCCAGTTGAAGCGCCGCAAGGCGCCGCTGAATGGCGTTTTCCTGGTCAGCACCCAGGTCGATGGCCAGCGCTGCCACGGGGTCGCCAATATCGGCACGCGGCCGTCGGTGAAAGGCGATGGCCGTCCCCACCTGGAAGTGCATCTGCTCGATTTTTCCGGCGACCTGTATGGTCGCCACCTGGAAGTGACCTTCCACCAGAAGCTGCGAGATGAGCAGCGCTTTTCCTCCCTGGAGGAGCTGAAGGCGGCGATCCTTGCGGATATCGCTGCCGCCCGGGCCTATTGGCTGGGCCAACCGCTTGATTGAAGAGATCCTGAACAGGCCCTGAGATGACCGATTACAAACCGACGCTGAACCTTCCCGAAACCGACTTCCCGATGAAAGCCGGCCTGCCGCAGCGCGAGCCGGAAACCCTGAAGTTCTGGAACGACATTGGCCTGTACCAGAAGCTGCGGAAGATTGGCGAAGGTCGCCCGAAATTCATCCTGCACGATGGCCCGCCCTACGCCAACGGCAGCATTCACATCGGTCACGCGGTCAACAAGATCCTCAAGGACATCATCGTCCGTTCCAAGACCCTGGCCGGCTACGACGCCCCCTACGTGCCGGGCTGGGACTGCCACGGCCTGCCGATCGAGCACAAGGTCGAGACCACCCACGGCAAGAACCTGCCGGCGGACAAGACCCGCGAACTGTGCCGCGAGTACGCCGCCGAACAGATCGAAGGGCAGAAGGCCGACTTCATCCGCCTGGGCGTGCTCGGCGAGTGGGACAACCCGTACAAGACCATGGCCTTCGCCAACGAGGCCGGCGAGATCCGCGCCCTGGCCGAGATGGTCAAGCAGGGCTTCGTGTTCAAGGGCCTGAAGCCGGTGAACTGGTGCTTCGACTGCGGTTCGGCACTGGCCGAGGCGGAAGTCGAGTACGCCGACAAGAAATCCCCGACCATCGACGTCGGCTTCCCCATCGAGGACGCCGACAAGCTGGCTGCCGCCTTCGGCCTGCCGAGTCTGGCGAAGACCGCCTACATCGTCATCTGGACCACCACCCCGTGGACCATCCCGGCCAACCAGGCGCTGAACGTGCACCCGGAAATCGACTACGTGCTGGTCGATGCCGGCGACAAGCTGCTGCTGGTCGCCGAAGCGCTGGCCGAGAGCTGCCTGGCGCGCTACAAGCTGGAAGGGCAGGTGATCGCCACCGCCAAGGGCGAGGCGCTGGAGCACATCCGCTTCCGCCACCCGTTCTACGAGCGCTTCTCGCCGGTCTACCTGGCCGATTACGTGGCACTGGATGCCGGCACCGGCGTGGTCCACTCGGCCCCGGCCTACGGTGAGGACGACTTCCACACCTGCAAGCGCTACGGCATGCATAACGACGAGATTCTTACCCCGGTGCAGAGCAACGGTGTGTACGTCGAGTCGCTGCCGTTCTTCGGCGGCCAGTTCATCTGGAAGGCCAACCCGAACATCGTCGCCAAGCTGGAAGAAGTCGGCTGCCTGCTGGCCCACGAAACCGTCAACCACAGCTACATGCACTGCTGGCGGCACAAGACTCCGCTGATCTACCGCGCCACTGCGCAGTGGTTCGTCGGTATGGACAAGCAGCCGGAGCAGGGCGCGACTCTGCGCGAGCGTGCCGTCGCTGCCATCGAGCAGACCGAGTTCGTGCCGAGCTGGGGCCAGGCGCGCCTGCACGGTATGATCGCCGGCCGTCCGGACTGGTGCATCTCGCGCCAGCGCAACTGGGGCGTACCGATCCCGTTCTTCCTGAACAAGGAAAGCGGCGACCTGCACCCGCGCACCGTCGAGCTGATGGAAGCCGTCGCCCAGCGCGTGGAGAAGGAAGGCATCGAGGCCTGGTTCAAGCTGGACGCCGCCGAGCTGCTCGGTGACGAAGCCGGCCAGTACGACAAGATCAGCGACACCCTCGACGTCTGGTTCGATTCCGGCACCACCCACTGGCACGTCCTGCGCGGCTCGCACGCCGAGCTCGGCCACGCCAGCGGTCCGGCCGCCGACCTCTACCTGGAAGGCTCCGACCAGCACCGCGGCTGGTTCCATTCCTCGCTGCTGACCGGCTGCGCCATCGACAACCACGCGCCGTATCGCCAACTGCTGACCCACGGCTTCACCGTCGACGAGTCCGGCCGCAAGATGTCCAAGTCGCTGGGCAACGTGATCGCCCCGCAGCAGGTCACCGACACCCTCGGCGCCGACATCCTGCGTCTGTGGGTATCCGCCACCGACTATTCCGGCGAGATGGCCGTTTCCCAGACCATCCTGCAGCGCAGCGCCGATGCCTACCGCCGCATCCGCAACACCGCGCGCTTCCTGCTCTCCAACCTGAGCGGCTTCGATCCGGCGAAGGACCTGCTGCCGAACGACCAGTTGCTGGCGCTGGACCGCTGGGCCATCGACCGCGCCCTGCTGCTGCAGCGCGAGCTGGAAGAGGCCTATCGCGACTACCGCTTCTGGAACGTCTACTCCCGCGTGCACAACTTCTGCGTGCAGGAACTGGGCGGCTTCTACCTCGACATCCTCAAGGACCGCCAGTACACCACCCAGGCCGACAGCGTCGCCCGTCGTTCCTGCCAGACCGCGCTGTTCCACATCGCCGAGGCGCTGGTGCGCTGGATCGCGCCGATCCTGGCGTTCACCGCCGAGGAAATCTGGAAGTTCCTGCCGGGCGAGCGTGCCGAGTCGGTGATGCTGACCACCTGGTACGAAGGCCTTTCCGAGCTGCCGGCCGATGCCGAGCTGGGTCGCGAGTACTGGGACAAGGTCATGGCGGCCAAGGCTGCGGTCAACAAGGAGCTGGAGAACCAGCGCGCGGCCAAGGCCATCGGCGGCAACCTGCAGGCTGAAGTGACCCTGTTCGCCGAGGACGCGCTGGCTGCGGACCTGGACAAGCTGGGCAACGAGCTGCGCTTCGTGCTGATCACCTCCACCGCTGCCGTCGCTCCGCTGGCCCAGGCGCCGGCCGATGCAGTGGAAAGCGAGCTGCCGGGCCTGAAGCTTAAAGTGGTCAAGTCCGGCGAGGCCAAGTGCGGCCGCTGCTGGCACCACCGCGCCGATGTCGGCAGCCATGCCGCGCATCCGACCCTGTGCAGCCGCTGCGTAGAGAACATCGAAGGCGAGGGTGAGGTACGCCACTATGCCTGACCGTTTCGGTCGCCTGCCCTGGTTGTGGATAACCGCACTGGTGTTCATCCTCGACCAGGCCAGCAAGGTGTTCTTCCAGAACGAGCTGACGCTGTACCAGCAGATCGTGGTCATTCCCGATCTGTTCAGCTGGACGCTGGCCTACAACACCGGCGCGGCGTTCAGCTTCCTCGCCGACAGCTCCGGCTGGCAGCGCTGGCTGTTCGCCCTGATCGCCATCGTCGTCAGCGTCGTGCTGGTGGTCTGGCTGAAGCGCCTGAAGGCCAATGAAACCTGGCTGGCCATCGCCCTGGCGCTGGTGCTGGGCGGTGCGCTGGGCAACCTGTACGACCGCATCATGCTCGGCCACGTGGTCGACTTCATCCTGGTGCACTGGCAGAACCGCTGGTACTTCCCGGCGTTCAACCTGGCGGACAGCGCCATCACCGTCGGCGCCGTCATGCTGGCGCTGGACATGTTCAGATCGAAAAAATCCGGAGAGACCGCTCATGGTTGAGTCTTCTGAAAACATGCAGCGCATTGGAGCGGACACGGAAGTCACCCTGCATTTCGCCATCAAGCTGGAAGACGGCAACGTCGTCGACAGCACCTTCGACAAGCAGCCGGCGACCTTCAAGGTCGGCGACGGCAACCTGCTGCCGGGCTTCGAGCAGGCGCTGTACGGCCTCAAGGCCGGCGACAAGCGCACCCTGCAGATCGAGCCGGAGCATGGCTTCGGCCAGCCCAACCCGGCCAACGTACAGGTGATGCCGCGCGAGCAGTTCCAGGACATGGAACTCGCCGAAGGCCTGCTGGTGATCTTCCACGACGCCGCCAAGACCGAGCTGCCAGGCATCGTCAAGGCCTTCGACGAGCAGCAGGTCACCATCGACTTCAACCACCCGCTGGCCGGCAAGACCCTGGCCTTCGAAGTCGAAATCATCGAGGTCAAGCCAGCGTCGTAGGTTGGCGCTGAGCGCAGCGAAGCCCAACAATGGTGTCTGCTTACGTTGGGCTTCGCAGGCTCAACCCAGCCTGCATGTTCCGCGTAGGATGGGTTGAGCAAAGCGATGCCCATCGAAGTTTCGAAGTACACTGGCAACCTTTCCCGCGCGCCGAGATATCCCGTCATGCAAATCAAACTCGCCAACCCCCGCGGCTTCTGCGCCGGCGTTGATCGCGCGATCGAGATCGTCAACCGCGCGCTGGACGTGTTCGGCCCGCCGATCTACGTGCGCCACGAAGTCGTGCACAACAAGTTCGTGGTGGAGAACCTGCGCAATCGTGGCGCCATCTTCGTCGAAGAGCTGGACCAGGTGCCGGATGACACCATCGTCATCTTCAGCGCCCACGGCGTCTCCCAGGCCGTGCGCCAGGAAGCCGAGAATCGCGGCTTGAAGGTGTTCGACGCCACCTGCCCGCTGGTCACCAAGGTGCACATGGAAGTCGTGCGCTACAGCCGCGACGGCGACGAGTGCATCCTGATCGGCCACGAAGGTCACCCGGAAGTGGAAGGCACCATGGGCCAGTACAACACGGCCAATGGCGGCGACATCTATCTGGCGGAGGACGAGGAAGACGTCGCTGCCCTCGAAGTGCGCAACCCCGAGAAGCTGCACTATGTCACCCAGACCACCCTGTCGATGGACGACACCTCCAAGGTGATCGACGCCTTGCGCGCCAAGTTCCCGCACATCAAGGGCCCGCGCAAGAACGACATCTGCTACGCCACCCAGAACCGCCAGGACGCCGTGAAGGAACTGGCCGACCAGTGCGAACTGGTGCTGGTGGTAGGCAGCCCGAACAGCTCCAACTCCAACCGCCTGCGCGAACTCGCCGAACGCATGGGAACCCCCGGCTACCTGATCGACGGCGCCGAAGACATGCGCCGCGAATGGTTCGATGGAATCCAGCGCGTCGGCATCACCGCCGGCGCCTCCGCCCCGGAAGTGCTGGTGCGCGGTGTGATCGAACAACTCCGCGAATGGGGCGCCGAGCCGGAAGTGGAGCTGGATGGGCGTGAGGAGAACATCACGTTCTCGATGCCGAAGGAGTTGAGGGTGAAGGCGGTATAAGCCTCACCCGGAAACAAGAAAGCCCGATCAAACGATCGGGCTTTTTCGTATTTGTAGGTTGGCGCTGAGCGCAGCGAAGCCCAACGCCCCCACCGGCGGATGCTCAGATCCCGCTACAACTCCCCCAGGTATTGGCCAGCGCACCGGTGCCGCCACGAGCCCCGGTGGAATCCAGGGTCAGGGTGCCCTTGCCCTTCAGCAGACCACTATCGCGAGGCGTCGCCGTCAGGGTGTAAGTGGTGGCGGTTGAGGCGCTGATGGCGATATCCGCCTGCTTGCTCGCCCCATCGACCGGACTGGCGGCATAGGCGCCAAGCGCTGCGTTGGCGTAGGTATTGTTCTGCGCGCGGAAGCGCTCCATCACATTGGCTGCGCCAATCAGTACGGCTTTGGCATCCTCGCAGGCAGAGCGGCGGACGTATCCCTGATAGCTGGGGATAGCTATGGCGGCGAGGATGCCGATGATGACTACGGCAATCATCAGTTCGATCAGTGTGAATCCGCATTGTTTTTTCATTGGTTCGATGTTCTCTGCCTTGGACGTCCTGATTAGTCGGGGTTGGAGGTGTCGATCCAGTATGTCTTTCCTAGGGGCGGATTTTTTGCAGAAGAAGGTGGTATCGGAAAGTCCTTCAAGATCCAGCAGTTGTTACCGCTACAGAACAATTGCGGGTCACCGGAAATGCCACCGCTATTACTGAGTTCGGCGCGATCGGCAGGCGTTCCGTTGCCGTTCGCTTCTATCGAGGCTGGTGTGGCATCGAGTAGACGTACCGAATAGGAGCGGTTCTTGCCGACTGCTGCGCTACACGCTGCCGTGCTGGTGGTGGGCTCATAGGTGTTGAAGAACAGTATGCCGCCAGCAGTCAGCGCGCGTGACAACACTTTCTCTCCGGAGTTGGTAAGCGTGATGAACCAGCCACCAGAGGCTTGCTGGAAGGCTGTATTGGCGGTGTTCTTTTGCGCCGTGTCACCGGCCTGTACCAGGTTCTGGGTGGCATTGTAGAGGTCGCTTTCGCGCAGGGTTCCTTCACCGGTGCTTTTGAATAGAACCGAGGTGCGGAATGAATAGAAACGATCCTCGATGTATTCGTTCAACGGGTGTCCCCGGTAACCGCTACCAATGTTCACGGTCAGGGAGCGGTTGCCGTTGAGGTTCAGTACGGCGACATCCGGTTCGTTGTAGAAGCGTCTTGCCGAGGCGGCCGTTGTGCCACCTATGCTTGCGAAAACGCCGTCGCCACTGGTGCCGGCAGGAGTTACCAGGTTGGCGCCGCTGCTGCCATTGTTGATATAGAAGCGCCAGACCTGGCCCCCCATATCCCCGACAAAGAACTGATCCGCCAGTCTGTCAGGGTCAGTCACCAACACTCCATTTTCCTCCTGGATATCGATTGCCCGGACGCTACTGGGAATGCTGTATTTCATCTTCGCCAGTGTCAGGTCATGGCCGCTGGTGTTGCTGACGGACCAGATCTTTTCGCCAGTCTTGGCGTCGACGATGTAGATGGCGTTGCCGATATTGTCTTCGGCGTACACGCTGGTGGAGGTATTCAGGTCATCCTGGTCCTTGTCGTATCCACCTGCAAAGATCAGCACGTCCCGGATGGTAGTGCCCACCTTGATCCGGGTCTTGACAGGGGTGGACCAGGTCTGGGCAAGTTTTTCGAAGCCTGGTGTCGTGCCGCCGAGGATCTGCCACAGCATGCGTGGTGTATCTCGGTTGGTAATATCGAGCGCGTAGATATTGTTACCGCCTCGGCCCATGGTGAGATAGGCGTAGACAAACTCTCCCGTGTTCAGCCCGGTGGTGGTGCTGGTGGTTGGGTCGCCATAGATGACACCGTTGTTGTTGGCATCGTTCACCCAGACGGTCACGGTATTGTCCATGCCATACAGGCGGGGTTTGCCCGAGGTGGATTTCGCGTTGGTCCGAAGTTGCTTGATATTCGGCAGTAACGCTTCGGGCATGAAAGCAAATTGCTCGGCACCGGTTTTGGTATCGAGGGCATGGACGAAGCCCTCATTGGTACCAATGATTGCGCTCAGATCCGGATCGGTGCATTCGTCGTCGGTATATGTGTGGCACCCATAGGTCACCAGGCGTGGGGACGAGTGGATGGGGTCGCCGAGTGCCTGGCGATTCGTGTCGTTTCCATTTACGTCTGTATCGGTACCACGGATGTACTTGATCAGGTTGGCGCGTTCGACCGTGGTCATACTGCTGTCGCCAAGTTTTCCAGCAGTAACGTTGGTATTGCTAGCCACCAGACTTTCCAAGGCAGTTGGAACTCCTGCCGGGGAATTACCGAAGTAGGTGAACAGCTTGCGACTGTCGGGCGCCGGCAGGTTGAGAGCAGCGCCACCTTTGGCAATGTCGGCACCGTCCTGGTTGGGGGTCCAGAAGCTGCGTGCGCTGCTCTTGAAGAAGCCGGTGTTGGCATCAATGGCCGGTGCGTTATCGGCATCGACGATAGTGGCGACCGTTCCTTCGGTTTGCAGGCGGTAGCGCTTCAGGTTCCCTATCCAGCGATCCGTTTCGGAAGGGCGGAACAGGGCAAAGTAGAGCTCGTCCCGGTTGTCGGCACGGTTGAACGTGTTCACCGGGGCGCTTGTGTTCACGAATGTGGTGTTGGTGGCCAGGGCTGCCTGGACAATATCGTCGAAGGCGCTGGCCAGCTCACCGGCGTTTTCTGCCTGATAGTCCTTGCCTTTGCCCAGCCTGGCCAGGTCCTTGAGGAAGGTCGTGGCCTGGGCATTGTTGCTGGTGTTGAAGCCGATGGTGTGGGTCGTGATGGTATTCAGGCCATCGAAACTTGCTTGGTCTGCGGTCGCCATCCATTCAACCAGCGTCCGCCCGCATTTCTCGTCGCTGTCCGTTGCGTCGCCTGTACAGGTCTTGCCGGTCAGGCTGGCAATGCTGGTTCGTGCTGGACCTGCCTCGGTCGAGTTGTTGCCGTTGTTGGCCTCGCCATCGGTCAGCAGAACCAGATAATTGGCCTGGCACGAGCTGGTAATGGGACTGGGGACGGAGCCGGAATGTTTACCCTGTGTCTGGTTCAGATAGCCAGCGGCGTCGTTCAGGGCGGGTACGATAGGCGTATTACCGCTAGCCGACAGCCCTTGTACGATACCGTTGGTGTAGTCGCGAATCGTGTAGCTGTTCGTACCCAATCCCCCGGACGCGAGCTTGACGCGCAGGACGATGCTGTTGCCCGCACCGCTGTCCCGTGATTTCAACGCCAGAGTGCCACTGCTGGGCTTGAGCAGGAGGCTGAGTGCATTACCGTCAGCCCATCCGTCGCGAGCGAAAAGGGCTTCCAGTTGAGTCTTGATTCCCGCAGCCGAGCAACTGACTGGAATTCCAGCGGTACTGGGGGAGAAGGTGCATGTAGTACTGCCGCTGCTAGGGAAACGATTGCTCAGGTTGCGGCTATTGGTGTTGAGCTCGGATGAGTTATCTGTATTTTCAATGAAAACAGTCGCAGTTCCGCTGCTGGTATTGTTTGGAGTAACAATTATCTGTGCTTCTTTTACCTTGGCCCCTTTCTTGATAGGCACCTTCTGATAGCGGCTGACGATGTAGTCGTTGCTGAAAGAAAGTGTGGATGAAGTCAGGTTGGGGGTTCTTTCGCCTGACGTGGTTCCTTCCTGCGTACCATCATCCTTATTGTCGATGACGGATATGTTGAGTATCGGGTCCAGGCATCCGTCGTCACCACCTTCATATTTGACGTTCAGCACGGGTTGAAGATCCTTGGCCGCATCGACACTGAAGGCAGTGCGGTTTCCCGATCCAGCTGTTGGGGTGATGAAGAAGGCCATGGAATTGTTGCCGCACCAATCGGTGTTGTTGACGACCGTCTGCACCAGGGCTGTGACAGTGGGGCCTTCTACGTATACCTGCGGGCTGGTGGTACGCCATTCAGCAGGTGTCCATGTTGAACTGTTCGCGGTCTTGGCCCGGCCGGTGAAGTCGGCAGCGGTACCAGTAAAGGCTGCTGTGTCCGAACTGTCCTGTGCGGTGACACTGAATGTCACGGGACGATCATCGGAGGCCGCTGGTACGAAGTCGATGCGGGCAGAAGTAATGATGGCGCCCTTGGGAATGGCGACATTCTGGAAACGCAGGCCGGTAGTGCGGTTTACGCTTTCACTGCTTGACCATGTGACTTCCAGGCGGGGAGTGTTCTCTGGAGAGGAGGTGGTGCCATTGCCCAAGTACCAGGAGTAACTGTTGCTGCCAGTTCCTCGTAGGCGCAGGGAGACATCGCTGATGGGGTTGGCCGCTGGGGACAGTACCCGCAATTTCTCGAATTGACTCTTGAGGTCGAAGGTCAGCTCATTTCCGTTTAGTGCGGGGGTGATCGAGGATATATTCAAGTCCCCGTTGCTGTAGCTCCGGTCGCTACCGATGCTTTCATCGTTATTGAAGGCTGCCGCAGTTTTTGTGTTTTCGATCTTTACCGAAAAAGACCTGGTGGTGCCAGTGCTGGCACGTGTCAGAACCAGTCGGGCGGATTCGATCTTGACTCCCGCCGGAATATTCAGGTTGCGGAACAACAGTATTCCGTCGTTGCCGGAACTGCCTGTCGTGGAATCGATCGTGGCCTTGGTGCCGCTCGGGCATACCGTTCCTGCGTCTGCAATCTTGGATGAGCAGGCATAGTCGACGCTGTCCTTGCGCACTACATAGTACGAGGCGAACTCCGTCGAATAAGTGGAACTGGTTCCTAGCGAACGGGTAACGCTTTGCTCACTGTTTCCCGTGTAACCCATGACCAGTGTCGGATCGGTAATATTCGCCGTGCCGCTGCTGAAATAACTGGCATCATCGCCACTGGCCAGAAGCACCGGGCTGGATAGCTTGACGTTAATTGATTCGTCGATCGGGCGGACTGGAGAGAGCAGTCGAGAGCCGCCGGTTTTGGTGTTCAGTGCCATGACCCCGACGTTGATGCTACCGGCGCTGTTGATGATGGTGCTGAAGGCGCTCTTCAACTGTGCCATGCGGGTTGGGGTCTTGTTGTCATTCATTGACCCGGAGTCGTCGAGAATGAACAGCACATTGGGCCGGATACCCGAATCGATGGTCGATCCTCCGAAGAAGATTTCCGTATCGTCGGCATAGCTGATCGCTCCCTGCAAAAGCAGAAGGGTTCCCATGCAGGATGCAAGAACGGAGCGGAGGAAGATCGGTGCTTTCATGAAGACTCCAGGTCCTTGATCACAGGGCTTAGAAGTAGCGAACCAGATGGCCTTGCTGGTGCTTGGCGCGGGCAGGATTGTTGGCGTCGGCGCAGTCTGCGTCGGCGCACGATTTGCCGGTACTTTCTATGTTGAAGCAGGCGTATCGTGCTGGAGCCCCGTCCTCATTGGCGCTTAGGGAGAAAGGTGGCATTACGGCCGTGCAGTCGCTGGGTTTAGCAGCGCTCGCTGTGTAGGAAACAGTCGGCATTAGGCTGACTTTTTCAGTGGACATGGCGACGATGAGTTGATTGCGGTTGAACTTCTCGATCCAGCCCTGAATCCCGCTCTCCGCGGCCTGGAACGCCACGTTCTGTTGCTGGCTGTTTGCGGCCATGCGTTCCTGCAATGAGGATTGGGTCGCGGCGGTGATGGCGATGATGGTAAGCAGGAGCAGCAGAACCAGGCTGACTAGCAGGGCCATGCCGGTCTGGGATGCATGCGTTTTCATCAGAGGCGATTCCTGAGTTCGTAGGTGCCGGTGAACGAGCGGGAAATTTCGTTTCGGGCGTCACTGACAGTCAGCGTTACGCGAACCGCATGAGCCTCCGCTAGCTCGGCAGTGGTGATGGAGGTGTTGTCCTTCCATTTGAAGGTTCCGCCACTGGGGATTCCGAAGCTGATTGCGGTGATGTTCGCATTGTCGAGAATCGGCGTGGCAGTCGCGCCATTCACCGTCTTGCACAACCGTGCCACTCCATTATTCGGGCAACTGTTATAGGTAATCGTATTGAGATAAAGAGCACCGCCGCTGCAAGCCGTCTTGAAGGCAAACGCCGTCCCGGTATCGACGCCTGTTGCATAACGGAAGGTAATACTTGAGGTGGCGGTGGCGATTGCCGCTTCCGGGAAGGTCAGGCTGCCCACGGTAGTCGTTTCCGCCGCGGAGCCGCAGCCCTGGTATCCCGCGCGCCGGGCATCGGTACCGATGATTTCCAGGGCAATCCGACCACTTTCCTGGACGCGAGCGAGTGCTGTGTTGGTGCGGTCCGAAGCGGAGGTGTTGCTGAACAGTTGCAGTACACCGAGCAACAGCAGCGAGCTGATCAGGATCGCGATCATCAACTCGATGAGGGAGAGGCCGAGTTGCCGCTTCATAGGTCGATTCTCAGGGTGAAGGTGGGGGTGACGGTCGAGTCGTCCTGCTTCTTGAGTGTCGAGCCGACTTCATCCCAGGCGATGATTATCTGGTACTGGAAGTCATTGCTGCGGCTGATGCTTGCGACCGCGCCCGGCAGGGCAGCGGAGAGCGCTTGTCGCCACTGGAACATATCCAGTTGTGCCTGTTGCGTGGCGGTGCAGCCGCCGGTGCCGCAACTAGGCTCGGTGGTTGCGCCAGAGGTTGTGGTGAGGACGTAGTCATTGGTAGTGACGGCCTGCTCGCGATTGAAACGCATCCGCTCGACGATGTCGTAGGCCAGCAGACTCGCCTGGCTGCGGCGATAGGCCCCCTGGCTGGACTGCATGCTGGAGGTCATCAGTGTGGCCATTCCAAGCAGCCCGACTGCAAGAATGACCAGCGCGATGAGCACCTCGATCAGCGTGAAGCCGCCGCTTTTCTTCCTGAGTCTCATGAGCAGGCACTCCCGCTGCACGCCTGTCCGATGGCGTTGACCTTGATCTGGCGGGATGCCGGGCGCGTGTCGCTGATCGAAATGGTTGCTGCTGTGGTGGTGCCGTCAGGCAGGTAGTCGACTTTGTTCGTTGAGCTGGTGATGGTGACCTGGTCGCTCACCGGATTGACCACCTTCAGCACGGTCGAGCCCTTCATGACCAATGCACCATTGCTCCAGTTGGTGCTGGTGGCACAGGCGCTCTTGCCATCGTTGGCTGCACAGACGCTGATGGTCGTACGTTGCATGACCGCCTCGCTGCGGGCCAGTTGCAGCGAGCCGAGCAGCATATTCGTCGTGTTGGCCAGACGGTTATCGAGGATAAGGTTGCGGAAGTTGGGTGCGCTTATGGAGGCGAGGATTGCGATGATCGCAACCACCACCATCAACTCGATCAGCGAAAACCCCGCGGACTTCAGGGGGGAGGGCATAGGCGCATTCCTTACATTCTGGATAGCGGAAATGCTGCCTGCTTCAGAGGGAAATTTCCTTTCTCTATGGATGACCGTTACCGTTCGGGCGATATCCGGTCGTCGAGTTTTGCTTCCTGTGAACTAGGTCGCGCAAGGGCCGTGAGGTTTTCAGCCTGGACACAGCTCGCTGGTCGCCGCGGTTTCGTGGCGTATCCGGCCGGCGCGGTTGATGACGATCTTGTAGCCGCGAGCGCTTTTTCCACAGATTGCCAGGTTGCCGGCGTGGAAGGCGCCGCTCTTCTGGATGCTGTAGCCGGCGGGTACGTAGTGGATGTAGCGGCGGGTTGTACTGTCGGCCAGCACCTGGATGTCCTGCAGCGCTTCGTGAACGCTGATCAGTTCTTCATGTTCCTGGCGAATGCCATCGTTGTTCGCGTCGTAGAACAGGCTCCAGCCCTTTGCCCAATCGCCACTGGTGGCGGCCAGGCTGACTGACCGACCGGTTAGGGCGGCGGTCGAGCGGGCCTGGTGGATGGCGCCATTCAGGTTGTCGAAGGCAGTTTGAATACGTTGCTTGGCGATGAAGTCGCCGAAGGAGGGCGCCGCGAAGGACAGGGCGATTGTCAGGATGCTCAAGACAATGAGCATTTCCACCAGGCTGAATCCCCGAGTCTTCGACATGGCCCGCTCCGTGGTCCGTTGGTCTGCTTCGGGAGTATCGGCTTGTTCGCGCGGCCTTGAGGGGCTGGCCTACAGGGAATCTTGTAGGGAGTTGCCTTGGAAATCGTGGGCGCCTTCGGGTTTTTTACCGATTGGTCAGCAGTGGAATCGGGCCGGTATAGTGGCGGCGCGCATGAGCGCCATGTTTTTCCTTGGGCCAGAAGGTGTGTGGCATGCCGGATGTAATCGTTGTGGGTGGGGGAGTGGTCGGGCTGTTGAGCGCCTGGCTGCTTGGGCAGGAGGGCGCCAGGGTTACGCTGCTGGAGCGCGGCGAGACGGGGCGCGAGGCTTCCTGGGCGGGCGGTGGCATCGTTTCCCCGCTCTATCCATGGCGCTACAGCCGCGCGGTGGCGAATCTGGCCCACTGGTCGCAGGACTTCTACCCGCAATTGGGCCAGCGCCTGCTGGCGGATACCGGCGTCGATCCCGAGGTGCATGTCACCGGGCTTTACTGGCTGGACCTGGAAGACCAGGCCGAGGCGCTGGAGTGGGCCAGGGTCAACCACCGTCCCTTGCATGAAGTCGATATCGACAGTGTGCGGGCGGCAGTGCCGGCGCTGGGCGAAGGCTTTGGCCGTGCCGTGCACATGCCGGATGTGGCCAACGTGCGCAATCCGCGACTGACTCGCTCGCTGCGGGAAGCTTTGGGAGCCATGCCCAATGTCACTTTGCGGGAAGGCTGCGAGGTGGATGGTTTCATCGAGTCGGCTGGCAGCATCCTGGGCGTCCGTACTTCGCAGGGTGATATTCGCTCCGAGTCGGTCGTGCTGGCGGCCGGTGCGTGGAGCGGCGAACTGCTGGCGAAGCTTGGGCTGGAATTGCCTGTCGAGCCGGTGAAGGGGCAGATGATCCTTTACAAGTGCGATGCGGATTTCCTTTCCAGCATGGTGCTGGCCAAGGGGCGTTATGCGATTCCACGCCGCGATGGCCATATCCTGGTGGGCAGCACGCTGGAGCATGCCGGTTTCGACAAGACTCCCACTGACGAGGCGCTGGCCAGCCTGCGCGCTTCGGCCGAGGAACTGCTGCCGGCGCTGGCCGGCCAGCAGCCGATCCGCCATTGGGCCGGATTGCGGCCGGGATCGCCGGAAGGCATTCCGTTCATCGGTCCGGTGCCGGGACATTCCGGGCTGTGGCTGAACACCGGGCATTACCGCAATGGCCTGGTGCTGGCGCCGGCGTCCTGTCGCTTGCTGGTCGATCTGATGCAGGGGCGGGAGGCGATCATTGATCCGCTGCCCTATGCGCCGGAGGGGCGGATCTGACGCCGGGTTTCGTGATTTCGTAGGTTGGCGCTGAGCTTGCGAAGCCCAACGGTGTAATGGCCCGGCAGGTGTTGGGCTTCGCTGCGCTCAGCACCAACCTACGTGTCGATCGGTGCGGGGCTTGGCGGATGTGCGCTCGGCGCCAACCTACTTCAATCGATGCCGAGCTTCTTCAGGCGGTAGCGCATCGAGCGGAAGGTGAGGCCCAGGCGCTGGGCGGCGGCGGTGCGGTTCCAACGGGTTTCTTCGAGCGCCTGCATGATCAGTTTGCGCTCGATGTCTTCCAGGTAGTCCTCGAGGTTGCCGATCTGCGCCAGGGTGGCCTGCCCGCTGCCGTCGGCCGAGGCGGACTCGGCGAGGCGCAGGTCGTGGGGCTGGATCAGGTCGTCCTCGCACAGGGTGTAGGCGCGCTCCAGCATGTTCTCCAGCTCGCGTACGTTGCCGGGGAAGCGGTAGTTCTTCAGTTTTTCCAGGGCATCCGCGCTGATCCTCGCGGCGGGCAGGCCGCTGTCGCTGGCGAGGCGCCTGAGCACGCTCTCGGTCAGCAGCGGGATGTCCTCGCGGCGTTCGCGCAGCGGCGGAACCCGCAGTTCGATGACGTTCAGGCGGTAGTACAGATCCTGGCGGAAGCGTCCGGCGGCGACTTCGGCGGCCAGGTCCTTGTGCGTCGCGCAGAGGATGCGCACGTCCACCGCCACTTCCTGTTGGCCGCCCACCGCGCGCACGGCTTTTTCCTGGATGGCGCGCAGCAGCTTGACCTGCATCGGCAAGGGCAGGTCGGCGACTTCGTCGAGGAACAGGGTGCCGCCATTGGCAGCCTGGAACAGCCCGAGCTTGTCTTCCACCGCGCCGGTGAAGCTGCCTTTCCGGTGGCCGAAGAATTCGCTTTCCATCAGTTCGGAAGGAATCGCGCCGCAGTTGACCGGCACGAAGGTCGCTTCGCTGCGCGGTCCCTGTTCGTGGATCAGCCGGGCTACCAGCTCCTTGCCGCTACCGGATTCGCCGCTGATGTAGACCGGCGCCTGGCTGCGCGCCAGCTTGGCGATCTGGTTGCGCATCAGGCGCATCGGCGGCGAGTCGCCCAGCAGGCGATTGTCGATCGGCGCCTCCTCGGCGTCGGGCGTGCGCAGGCGCAGGGCGGTGTTGACCAGTTCGCGCAGGCGGCCGAGGTCGACCGGCTTGGTCACGAAATCGAAGGCGCCGGCCTTCAGGGCGTTGACCGCGGTGTCCAGGCTGCCGAAGGCGGTGATCATGGCCACCGGCACCTGCGGGTGGCGCTGCTGGATATGCTGCACCAGTTCCAGCCCGGTGCCGTCGGGCAGGCGCATGTCGGTCAGGCACAGGTCGAACGGCTCGCGCGCGAGGTATTCGCGGGCTTCCTTGACGTTGCGGGCGCTGCGGGTATCCAGCTTCATGCGGCCAAGGGTGATCTCCAGCAGCTCGCGGATATCCGGTTCATCGTCGACGATCAAGGCTTTCTGGCGGCTCATGCTTTCGGCTTCTTTCAACTGAGTTTGCGCGGATGGGCGAAGGTGATGCGGAAGCAGCTGCCGCCCACGTTGCGCGTCTTGTAATCGATGCGGGCCTGGTTGCTTTCGCACAGTTCGCGGGAAATGTACAAACCCAGGCCCGTACCCTTGGTTTCGGTGGTGAAGAACGGCTCGAACAGCCTGGCCTGCTGCTCGGGGCTGATGCCGGGGCCGTCGTCGAGCACTTCCAGCACCGGCAGGTCGTTTTCGCTGTCGCGGAACAGGTTCAGCCAGACCTGGCCGGTGCCATGTTTCTGCGTGCTGTACCGTAGACCATTCTGGACCAGGTTGGTCAGTACCTGGGTCAGTTGGTTCGGGTCCATGCGCGTCTGGATACTGCCGCTGCCGGCCTGCAGATGGAGCCGTTCGGTCTCGCGCAGGCTCTCGCGCAGCTCGCCGGCGAAGCGGTACAGCCAGTACTTCAGGTCGATCAGTTGCGGATTCGCCTGGCGTCGGCGGGAAAGCTGCAGGACGTTCTCGATCACCAGGTTCATGCGCCGCGACTGGTCCTGGATGATCTGCGTCAGGCGGCGATCGTGGACGTCGAGCACCTCGGATTCCTGCAGCAACTGCGCCGCATGGCTGATCGCGCCCAGCGGATTGCGGATTTCATGGGCGATGCCGGCGGTCAGCCGGCCGAGGGACGCCAGCTTGAGCTGCTGGGCCTGCTGGGCGATCTGCGAGATGTCATCGAGAAACACCAGGATGTGCTGCTCGTTGCCGCGGTGCAGCGGGATGAAGCCTGGTTGCAGTGCAGGACTGGTGTCCTGCGCCTGGAAGCTCGGCGAGCGGAGGGTGGGGTTGCGCTGCCATTGCTGCAGGCTGGCGGTCAGTTCGGGAAAACTCTGGTCGATCGACTGGCCGACCAGCTCCTGCCGGCCGAGCAGGGTCAGTGCGCTCTGGTTGGCCAGCAGCACGCGGTACTGGTGGTCGAGGACCAGGATGCCGGTGCGCATGCGCTGCAGGATCAGCGCGTTGAACTCTTCGAGGCTGGCGACCGTGGCGGCGCGCTGCTCGGCAAGGGATTCGCTGAAACGCTGGCGGCGGGTCAGCGCCTGGATCAGCAGCGCCGACGCGAAGCACATCGCGCCGAGCCCGCCGGCCTGCACGTAGTAGTTCATCGAGCTGGGCAGGCTGAGGCTGAGATAGAAGGTCAGGTAGATCAGGCCGCTGGCCGCGAATGCCGCGATCAGCAGGCCGATGCGGCCGCGCACGAGGATATTGGAGATCGCCACGGAGACGACCATCAGGTTGCCGATCCCGCTGGGCACGCCGCCGGCCGCGTAGAACAGGCCGCTGAGCATGAGGATATCGACCACCGCCAGCAGGAAGATCGGCAGCAGATGCAGCGGGCCGGGCATCAGCACGGCAACCAGGATGTTGACGATCAGGTAGACCCAGCAGCCGATATGGAACAGCTGGGCGTGGCTGAGGTTGAGCAGGTCGTCATCGAGGTTGCTGGAGATCAGCAGCACCAGTAGCAGGCCGATGGTCAGGCGGTAGAGGTGATAGAGGCGAAGGATGTTCCGTCCCTGCTGGCTGGTCAGGGAGATGCCTTCAACGCTCACGCTTGGCATGGTCCTGTTCGAGATGGGCGCGGCTGCAATACCAGCGTTGATCGTCCTGCAGCGCCTGGGTGCGGGGAACGTGCACGCCGCACTGGGCACAGCGCACCATCGGCTCCGCGGTTTCATCCCGGCGTGGCGCCTGGGGGGCCGGACGAGTGGCCTTGCGCCAGAGCCACCAGGCCAGGGCGAACAGAGCGATCCAGAAGAGCAGGCGGATCATGGCTTCCCCTTAATCCATCGATTGCAGCAGTGTATCCAAGCCGGCGCGCCGAACACAGGCGCGCGGTGCAGGAGTTGTGGATTGTTTCCGTTGCAATGTGTGGCTTGCGGCGGCTCATCGGGTGCGGAGCAGGCCAATCGTCGGCCACGAAAAAGGGAGGCCTCGGCCTCCCTTTTCTGCAACCCTGGCGTATCAGTCGAACAGGCCGAAGGTGAGACGGCTCCACCAGGAGCGGCCCTGGGGTTGCTCTTCTTCCGCTTCCGGCTGTTCTTCCGGCTCGTCGGCCTGGTTTTCCGGCTTCAGCTCGGAGGGAAGCGCCTGCACGGCGTCCTCGTACTGGCGGATCACGTCTTTGCTCGCCTGGGTCTGCACCTGGTCCGGCGGCGGTACGTCGGATTCGATCAGGCCCAGCGTGGCCTTGGCCAGCCAGGAGCGGTTGTCCTCCGCTTCCTCGCGCGGGACGAACTGGCCGTCCTGCAGGCTGGGGCTGTCCGGGTAGTTCAGCTTGAGGGTCTGCAGACTGCTGTCGGCCAGATCGTTCAGGCCCAGGCGCTGGTAGGCCTCGACCATGATCGCCAGGCCATCGCCGACGGCCGGGGTCTCCTGGAAGTTTTCCACCACGTAGCGGCCACGGTTGGCGGCGGCGACGTAGGCGTGACGCGTCAGGTAGTAGTGGCCGACATGCACTTCGTAGGCCGCCAGCAGGTTGCGCAGGTAGACCATGCGCGCCTTGGCGTCCGGGGCGTAGCGGCTGTTCGGGTAGCGGCTGGTGAGCTGGGCGAACTCGTTGAAGGAGTCGCGGGCGGCGCCCGGGTCGCGCTTGGTCATGTCCAGCGGCAGGAAGCGCGCCATCAGGCCACGGTCCTGGCTGAACGACGCCATGCCTTTCATGTAGTAGGCGTAGTCGACGTTGGGATGCTGCGGGTGCAGACGGATGAAACGCTCGGCGGCGGAACGCGCGGCCTCGGGCTCCATGTTCTTGTAGTTGGCGTAGATCAGCTCGAGCTGCGCCTGCTCGGCATAGCGGCCGAACGGATAGCGGGACTCCAGTGCCTTCAGTTTATTGACGGCATTGGTGTAGCTCTTGTTGTTGAGATCTTCCTGCGCCTGCTGGTACAGCTGGTTTTCGCTCAGGTTCTCGTCGACCTTGTCACCCTTGGACGAGCAGGCGGTGACGAAAGCGAGGGTGGCGATCAGCAGCAGGTGTTTCACTTGCATGGCGGCTTGCATCCCTGGACGGTCGGCTGTCGTGGCCGCAGCCGTCTGTTATGATTGGTGCCCCAGGGCCTCCCTGGAACAAAGTCCCGTATTTAACCACAGCGCGTAGCCGAAACCAAAAGGCCGCGCGCCCATCGTGTCCCCTCATGTCCGATAGCATTCAACTCGCGGCCGAAGTGCCGTTTGAGCTGGGCGGCCAGCGTCTCGACCAGATCGCCGCGCAACTCTTTTCCGATCACTCCCGCTCGCGCCTTGCCGGCTGGATCAAGGACGGTTATCTGACCGTCGACGGTGCCGTGCTGCGTCCGCGCGATATCGTGCATGCCGGTTCGCGCCTGGAACTCGAGGTCGAGCTGGAAGTTCAGGGCGAGTGGGTGGCCCAGGACATCGACCTGGAAATCGTCTACGAGGACGAGCAGATCCTGGTCATCGACAAGCCTGCCGGACTGGTGGTTCACCCGGCCGCCGGCCATCAGGACGGAACCCTGCTGAACGCCTTGCTGCACCATGTGCCAGGGCTCGCCAGCGTGCCGCGCGCGGGCATCGTCCACCGCCTGGACAAGGACACCACCGGCCTCATGGTGGTCGCCAAGACTCTGGAGGCGCACACCAATCTGGTCGCCCAGTTACAGGCGCGTTCGGTGAGCCGCATCTACGAGGCCATCGTGGTCGGCGTGATCGTCTCCGGCGGCAAGATCGACGCGCCGATGGGGCGCCATGGCGTGATGCGCCAGAAGATGGCGGTGATTCCCACCGGCAAGCAGGCGATCAGCCATTACCGCGTGCTCGAACGTTTCCGCTCGCACACCCATACCCGGGTCAAGCTGGAGACCGGCCGTACGCACCAGATTCGCGTGCACATGGCGCACATCGGCTATCCGCTGGTGGGCGATCCGGTCTATGGCGGGCGTTTCCGCATTCCGCCGGGCGCCAACCCGACCCTGGTCGAGGCGCTGCGCGATTATCCCCGGCAGGCGCTGCACGCGCGTTTCCTCGAGCTCGATCATCCCGCCACCGGCGTGCGGATGAAGTGGGAGTCGCCGCTGCCGGACGATTTCACCTGGCTGCTCAGCCTGCTGCGCCAGGATAACGAGTCCTTCGTATGACGGATTGGCTGACTCCCGACTGGCCGGCTCCGGCGAATGTCCGCGCCTGCGTGACCACCCGGGAGGGCGGCGTCAGCCAGGCGCCGTTCGATAGCCGCAACCTCGGCGATCATGTCGAGGACGATCCGCAGGCTGTCGCGGAAAACCGTTGGCGCCTGACTGCCGAACTGGGCTGCCAGCCGGCCTGGCTGCGCCAGGTGCATGGCGTCGTCGTGGCCGAGGCCGATCCGGTCGTGGTGGCGGAAGCCGATGCCAGCTGGAGCTCGACGCCCGGCATCGCCAGCGCCGTGCTGACCGCCGACTGCCTGCCTGCATTGTTCTGCGACCGCGCCGGGACCCGCGTGGCGGCTGCCCATGCCGGCTGGCGCGGGCTGGCCGGTGGCGTGCTGGAAGCCACCCTCGACGCCCTGGCGCTGCCGGCGGACCAGGTGCTGGTCTGGCTCGGCCCGGCCATCGGCCCGCAGGCCTTCGAAGTCGGCCCCGAAGTACGCGAAGCCTTCCTCGCGACACATCCGCAAGCCGCCGTGGCCTTCCAGCCGAGCAGCAATGCCGGGCGCTACATGGCCGACATTTACCAACTGGCACGCATCCGCCTCGCCGCGCGCGGTGTCGAGTCCGTGTATGGCGGCGGTTTCTGCACCTACAGCGACACCGAACGCTTCTATTCCTACCGCCGCAGCGCCCGCACCGGTCGCTTCGCCAGCCTGGTCTGGCTCGCGTAGGTTGGCGCTGAGCTTGCGAAGCCCAACGATGTAACGGTTTGGCAGATGTTGGGCTTCGCTGCGCTCAGCGCCAACCTACGGAAACATCGGCTCCTTCCTGCAATCTGACCGGAATCATTGCCTGAAGGCTTGAAGCGGCCACAATCGTCCTTATCTATCTGGCATCCCGGTGGGTTATTTCTTGACCAGGGGCACTCATCGCTCCGGCCCGCTATACGAAGGAAGGACGACCCCATGCGAATAGACCGTTTGACCAGCAAGCTGCAGCTTGCCCTCTCCGATGCCCAATCCCTGGCTGTCGGCCACGACCACCCGGCCATCGAGCCGGTGCACCTGCTTTCCGCGCTGCTGGAGCAGCAAGGCGGCTCGATCAAGCCCCTGCTGATGCAGGTCGGCTTCGACATTGCAGCCCTGCGCACCGCCCTGAATAAAGAGATGGACGCGCTGCCGAAGATCCAGAGCCCCACCGGCGACGTGAACCTGTCGCAGGATCTGGCGCGCCTGCTCAACCAGGCCGACCGCCTGGCCCAGCAGAAGGGCGACCAGTTCATTTCCAGCGAACTGGTGCTGCTCGCGGCGGTGGACGAGAACACCCGCCTCGGCAAGCTGCTGCTCGGGCAGGGGGTGAGCAAGAAGGCGCTGGAAAACGCCGTCGCCAACCTGCGCGGCGGCGAGGCGGTGAACGACCCGAACGCCGAGGAATCGCGCCAGGCGCTGGACAAGTACACCGTCGACATGACCAAGCGCGCCGAAGACGGCAAGCTCGACCCGGTAATCGGCCGTGACGACGAGATCCGCCGGACCATCCAGGTCCTGCAGCGTCGTACCAAGAACAACCCGGTGCTGATCGGCGAGCCCGGCGTCGGCAAGACTGCCATCGTCGAAGGGCTGGCGCAGCGTATCGTCAACGGCGAAGTGCCGGACGGCCTGAAGGACAAGCGCCTGCTGGCGCTGGACATGGGCTCGCTGATCGCCGGCGCCAAGTTCCGCGGCGAGTTCGAAGAGCGCCTGAAGGCGGTGCTCAACGAGCTGTCCAAGCAGGAAGGGCGGATCATCCTGTTCATCGACGAACTGCACACCATGGTCGGCGCCGGCAAGGCCGAAGGCGCCATGGATGCCGGCAACATGCTCAAGCCGGCCCTGGCGCGCGGCGAGCTGCACTGCGTCGGCGCCACCACGCTGGACGAATACCGCCAATACATCGAGAAGGACGCCGCGCTGGAACGGCGCTTCCAGAAAGTGCTGGTGGACGAGCCGAGCGAGGAAGACACCATCGCCATCCTGCGCGGCCTGAAGGAGCGCTACGAGGTGCACCACGGCGTGAGCATCACCGACGGCGCGATCATCGCCGCGGCCAAGCTCAGCCACCGCTACATCACCGACCGCCAGTTGCCGGACAAGGCCATCGACCTGATCGACGAAGCCGCCAGCCGCATCCGCATGGAAATCGACTCCAAGCCGGAAGAACTGGACCGTCTGGACCGCCGCCTGATCCAGCTGAAGATCGAGCGTGAGGCGCTGAAGAAGGAAGAGGACGAGGCGACCAAGAAACGTCTGGCCAAGCTGGAGGATGACATCGCCAAGCTGGAGCGCGAATACGCCGATCTCGAAGAAATCTGGAAGTCGGAGAAGGCCGAAGTGCAGGGCTCCGCGCAGATCCAGCAAAAGATCGAACAGGCCAAGCAGGAGATGGAAGCCGCGCGGCGCAAGGGCGACCTGGAAGCCATGGCGCGCATCCAGTACCAGACCATTCCCGATCTGGAACGCAGCCTGCAGATGGTCGACCAGCACGGCAAGAAGGAAAACCAGCTGCTGCGCAACAAGGTGACCGACGAGGAAATCGCCGAGGTCGTGTCCAAATGGACCGGCATCCCGGTGGCGAAGATGCTCGAAGGCGAGCGCGAAAAGCTGCTGCGCATGGAAGACGATCTGCACCGGCGCGTCATCGGCCAGAACGAGGCGGTTGTCGCGGTTTCCAATGCCGTGCGGCGCTCCCGTGCCGGCCTGGCCGACCCGAACCGGCCGAGCGGCTCGTTCCTCTTCCTCGGCCCGACCGGGGTGGGCAAGACCGAGCTGTGCAAGGCGCTGGCCGAGTTCCTCTTCGATACCGAGGAAGCGCTGGTACGCATCGACATGTCCGAGTTCATGGAGAAACACTCCGTGGCCCGCCTGATCGGTGCGCCTCCGGGCTACGTCGGCTACGAAGAGGGCGGCTACCTGACCGAAGCCGTGCGGCGCAAACCGTACTCGGTGGTGCTGATGGACGAAGTCGAGAAGGCGCACCCGGATGTGTTCAACATCCTCCTGCAGGTGCTGGAAGACGGCCGCCTGACCGACAGCCACGGGCGCACCGTGGACTTCCGCAACACGGTGGTGGTGATGACCTCCAACCTCGGCTCGGCGCAGATCCAGGAGCTGGTCGGCGACCGCGAGGCGCAGCGTGCGGCGGTGATGGATGCGGTGAACGTGCACTTCCGGCCGGAATTCATCAACCGGATCGACGAGGTGGTGGTGTTCGAGCCGCTGGCCCGTGAGCAGATCGCCGGCATCGCCGAGATCCAGATGGGCCGCCTGCGCAAACGCCTGGCCGAGCGCGAGCTGAGCCTGGACCTGACCGCGGAGGCGATGGACAAGCTGATCGCCGTCGGTTTCGACCCGGTATACGGCGCGCGTCCGCTGAAGCGGGCAATCCAGCGCTGGATCGAGAACCCGCTGGCGCAACTGATCCTCGCCGGCAAGTTCCACCCGGGCGCGAAGATCCATGCCAAGGTGGAAAACGACGAGATCCTCTTCGCCTGATCCGGCCCCCAACCTACGAGAAAGCCCCGCGATGCGGGGCTTTCTCGTTCTGCGTGGTGTGGTGGTTCTGCAAATGTTGGGCTTCGCTGCGCTCAGCGCCAACCTACGGAGGCTGATGACCCGTAGGATGGGTTGAGCGCAGCGATACCCATGCGGGTTCGGCAATGATGGGTATCGCAAGCTCAACATCATCCGTAGGAGCGGGCCATGCCCGCGATTCGCGCCCATGGGGCGCTCCTACAGACGCTTCCTCAGCCGAAGGGGGAACCAATAAAAAGAACGGCCCCGGTTCCTATAGCCGCGAAAGCAGCTCTTCCAGCAGCCCGGCCTGATCTTCGGCGATGTCGATGATGTGGAAGCCCGCCCAGCCGAGCTGGCCGTCGGTTCCGTAGCGGCTCCACAGGCAATCCGCGCCCAGGTGGATTTCGCCCAGGTCGCTCAGCGGTGGCGCCGGCACCAGGCGGCATTCCCATACCGAGTCGGCGGCCGGGACCTCCGCGCCGCAAAGCATGAAGCCATCGGCGGAAAGATTCGCCAGGCGCCCCATGTAACGCCCCGAGTTGCGATCGAACACTTCCACGGTCAAGGCAATCTCGTGTCGATCGTGCTGGCGACGTTCATCCATCGGCTATCCCTCAACTGGTTTTCGGCGGGCGCGCGGTGATGCGCTGCAGCATGCGGTATATGGCGGTCATGGCGCGGTCCATCAGCGGTGCGTTCTGGTCCTCGGGGACCAGACGGGCCTGGCCGCGCTCCATCTCTAGGGCCAGCTGCATGATCGGTTTGACCGCTGCGCGCTGACCGGATTGATCGACGAACATGTAGTTGTGGGTCGTCGGGCTGAACCACGACAGCTTGAGCCGGCGCGGCGGCGTGGTGTCGCTGAACTCGAACCAGACGCCGAAGCCGATCTGTTCCAGTTCCTTGATGAAGGTGCGGGCGCGGTGGGAAAGCTCCGGCTCGCCACCCGCATCCTCCGTTTCGTCCCCCAACATCGCGCCGAGCGGGCTTTCCGGCAGGTCCGGGGTGAGATTGGCGGCGATCTGCGGTTGCTTCGCCTGGATGGCGTGCTGGCAGGTGACGATGTCCTGCAGCAGGCGGCGGATGGTGTCCTCGTGGTAGCCGCCGAGAACCTCCAGGCCCTTGCGCAGGTCCTCCAGCAGGCCGGGGCGGATCGCCTGCAGGTGCTCGCGGCCGTCGCTGTCCTGCGGCGTGACGCTCCACACCAGTTGCTCGGCCACCGCGCAGGCGCGCCGCCACTCGATGCTCTGCTCGCCGTTGCGCAGCAGGATGAAGGTCAGCGCGTCGCTCCAGCTCAGTTCAAGGAAGTTGCTGATCAGTTGCGGCAGTTCATGCTCGTGCATGGCCTTGCGCACCAGGGCGATCGCCTGCTCGCGCGCCGTCAGCAGGCGATCGCGCCCACGTGCGGCTTCCACTGCCCGGCGTTCGCGCAGTTCGACCTTCTGCCGCAGGCTCGCCACATATTCGTTGAAGTCGGCAAGCAGGGTGTCGAAAAGGCCGAGATCGCCGGCGAATTCCTGGATGACCCGCTCCACCAGCGAATGCATCTTCGCCAGCAGGCTGCGTTCCTCGCCTTCGCCGCCGTAGAGCACGCCGGCCTGGGCCATGGTGTTGAGCAGCCGGCGCGCCGGGTGGTGGTGCTGGGTGAACAGCGCCTTGTCCTGCAGCGCGACCTTGAGATAGGGCGTGTGCAGGTGGGAGAGGGCGGTCTTGCAGCTGTCGGGCAGGTTGGGATCGTCGAGGATGAAATCGAAGACCATGCCGACCAGGTCGATGACGTCGGCTTCCTGCTCGGTCAGCCGGTAGTGGCCCGGGTTGTCGCTGCCGGCTTCCAGTTGCCGGTGCAGGTCGGCCTTCAACTGGCCGACGGGCTGCGGGTAGCGCAGGCGCTTGGCGAGGTCCTGCGCAGACTCCTTCTGCAGGCGGTTGAGCGCATCCAGCAGCTCGTTGGCGCTGTAGGTCTGGGTCGCGGTGTCCGGGGTGAAGCTGGAGATGCTCTGGCTGCTGCCGAGGTTCAGGTTGCCCGTGCCCGAGTGGCGATACTCCGACAGCAGGGAAGCCAGGCTGCTATATAGAGCGCCCGGATCGATCGAGGCCGCTGGCGCGTGGTCGCCGGGCTGGCCGGCGGCGGCCCCCTGCGGTGGTTCCGCCGGGTTGCCGGCAGGTGCGTCCTTGCCGCCTCCGGACGGCTGTGGCGGCTGCCGCGTGACGCCTTGCTGCGGGCGGAATTTCAGGTTGGGCAATACCCCGCCTTCGACCAGGCGGTTGTTGAGCTGTTCATAGAGCGGCGCGAGCCTCTGCATCACCTTCTGTTCGAACAGCACGTAGAGCACGGTCTTGATGCGCAGCGGCAGCGAGGTTTCGGCCAGGGTTTCGCGGAAGGCGCGGGCGATTGCCTGGGGACCGAAGGGGTTGTTGTCTTCGCTGATCTTCCGGCCGTTGTTCAGCAGGGCCAGGCGCTGGTCCAGGGCGAACAGGGCCTGCGCGCACTGCGCCTTGACCCGGTTGACCATATTGGTGATCAGCACCGTTTCCTCGTATTCCTCGGCTTCCACCAGCGCCAGTTGCTCGACATCGGCGTCATCGAGCACGCTGCTGGTTGAAAGCTTGCCTTCGAGGAAGTCGACCAGTCCCTTGGCGACCCGCTGGTGATAGGCGCGCTCCATCGTCGGGCGCTGGCGGCGGATGTCGCGCATGCTGTCGAAGAACAGTGCCTGCACCTTGTTGTTCTCGGCCTTCTCCGCGCAGTCGAACAGGGTGTCGTCGACCTGAGCGAAGACCTCGGCGAGCAGTTCGGCCAGCCGATTCATCGCCAGTTGGCGGCAGCCCTGTACCAACTCGCCGAAGCGCGGCTGTATGCCTCGGCTGGCGATGATGGTGGGCGGTGGGGTGTCCTTGGTGCTCATTGGCGATCCTTTCCGTGGTCACTCCGAAACACCCTGCGGAGCTCTCTTGTCATTCAGGCACATATAGCAATCCGAAACCATCCCTGCAAAGGTAGAAAAACTTTTTGGATCAGAGGGTTGACATGCCTTTCTGGAACCGTAAAATGGCGCGCCTCAGCTACGGGAACTCGGCAACAGCCGAAACTGTAGAAGAGATTGGAAGGCTCGTCGTTCCGCGATAGCTCAGTCGGTAGAGCAAGTGACTGTTAATCACTGGGTCCCTGGTTCGAGTCCAGGTCGCGGAGCCAACTTCCAAGCGGGGTATAGCGCAGTCCGGTAGCGCGCCTGCTTTGGGAGCAGGATGTCGGGAGTTCGAATCTCTCTACCCCGACCATTTTCTGGGTCGTTAGCTCAGTCGGTAGAGCAGTTGGCTTTTAACCAATTGGTCGTAGGTTCGAATCCTACACGACCCACCATATCTACGCTGCACCGTCAGCGTCAAAAAAGCCAGGCTTAGTCCTGGCTTTTTTCGTTCTTGCGGCGCCGTACGGCCTGCGCATCTCCTCGGCGGTGAAACGCCTGAAATTCCAGCCATCCGCCGTCGGCGCCACCCAGGCGGTCCTGACGGCACGCCAAGCGTGCGAAATGCTTTTTTCGCGGGCATGGCCCGCTCCTGGTCAGACGCGGGGCATATTCCTGTAGGAGCGAGCTCTGCTCGCGAACGCCGGCAACTCAAAAGCTTCGCGAGCAGAGCTCGCTCCAAAACAGCGCCCTTGGCCGCAAGACAGACGGGGCGGTGGACAAGCTTCGCGTTGCCCACCCTACGGGATATTCCCCAACGACCACCACACCGGGCGCTGCGCGTAGGTTGGTGCTGAGCTTGCGAAGCCCAACATCGGTCGTGCGTTGGCACCGTTGGGCTTCGCAAGCTCAGCACCAACCTACGGATTGCGTTTGCGCGACTCAGTGCAACTTCAACCTCGGCTCCGTGCTGCGTCCAAGGCGGTCGCTGAGCATCAGCAGCACCGTCCGGAAGCGCCCATACAGCGCCATCTGGTGCATGCGATACAGCGAGATGTAGAACATCCGCGCCAGCCAGCCCTCCAGCTTGACGCTGCCCATCAGGTTGCCCATCAGATTGCCGATGGCGCTGAAGCGCGACAGGGAGATCAGCGAGCCGTAATCCTGATAGCGATACTCCGGCAGCGGCTTGCCTTCCAGGCGCAGAGCGAACGCCTTGGCCAGCAGCGACGCCTGCTGGTGCGCGGCCTGGGCGCGGGGTGGCACGTTGCGTTCGCTGCCGTCGCCGAGCGGGCAGGCGGCGCAGTCGCCGAAGGCGAAGATGTCGTCGTCGAGGGTGGTCTGCAGGGTAGGGCGCACCAGCAGCTGGTTGATCCGGTTGCTTTCCAGTCCGTCCAGGTTCTTCAGCAGCGCCGGCGCACGAATGCCGGCGGCCCAGACCTTCAGGCTCGCCGGGATATGCTCGCCAGCCGCCGTCTTCAGGCCATCGGCCATGACCTCGCTGACCGCCGCCCCGGTCATCACCCGCACGCCGAGCTTTTCCAGGGTGCGATGCACCGGGCCGCTGATCCGTTCGGGCAGCGCCGGCAGCACGCGCGGGCCGGCCTCGATAAGGGTGATGCGCATGTTCTGCGGCTGGATGCGGTTCAGGCCGTAGGCGGCGAGTTCGTGCGCGGCGTGGTGCAGTTCGGCGGCCAGCTCCACACCGGTCGCGCCGGCGCCGACGATGGCCACGCTGATCTGCTCGTCGCTCTGCTGGCCGGCATGGGCGCGCAGGTAGTGGTTGAGCAACTGGCGGTGGAAGCGTTCGGCCTGCTCGCGGGTGTCGAGGAAGATGCAGTTCTGGGCCGCGCCGACTGTGCCGAAGTCGTTGGTCGTGCTGCCGATGGCGATCACCAGGCTGTCGTAGCCCAGGGTGCGCGCGGGAACCAGCTCGCGGCCCTGTTCGTCCAGCGTGGCGGCGAGCTGGATGCGCTTGCTGGCGCGGTCCAGGCCGCTCAGACGGCCGAGCTGGAACTCGAAGTGGTTCCATTTCGCCTGGGCGACATAGTTCAGCTCATCCTCCGAGGAGTTGAGCGAGCCGGCGGCCACTTCGTGCAGCAGGGGTTTCCAGATGTGGGTGAGATTGGCGTCGACCAGGGTGACCTGGGCCTTGCCGCGTTTACCCAGGGTGCGGCCGAGCCGGGTCGCGAGCTCCAGCCCGCCGGCGCCGCCGCCGACAATTACGATGCGATGTGACATGAGTGGGTCTCATAGTTTTGGGAATCCTGTGTGGGCCGGGGAGGGCATGGGGTTCATGCCAGATAGGCCAGGAGGCGGCTGAGCAGGCCCAGGGCGATGACCACCAGCAGCAGCGCACCCATCATCAGCCACGGCCGGAAGGGCGCGCGCTCGACTTGATGGACCGGGGAGCTCAGGTATTGTTCGACTTTCTGCTGGTCTTCGGGGCTCAGACGACTGGGCATGGGTAGGCCTCCGTTTGTAATGCCGAGCATTCTAGTCGGCCATTGGGGATGGGCTCAATGTATACAAAATACCTGGTTGCGATTGGCGAGCCGGGTAGGGCGGGTGAAACCCGCCAATCGCGGAGCTGGCGGAGCGCGCGTAGGTTGGCGCTGAACGCAGTGAAGCCCAACATCCGCCGAACCTGGGGCCACCCTGTTGGGCTTCGTACCTCAGCCCAACCTACGGGAGCGAACCCCAACGATGTGCAGCGTCTGAGTTCAATCGTAGGTTGGCGCTGAACGCAGTGAAGCCCAACATCCGCCGAACCTGGGGCCACTCTGTTGGGCTTCGTACCTCAGCCCAACCTACGGGAGCGAACCCCAACGACGTGCAGCGTCTGAGTTCAATCGTAGGTTGGCGCTGAACGCAGTGAAGCCCAACATTTGCCGTGCCCGGTGCTCCGCCTCGTTGGGCTTCGTACCTCAGCCCAACCTACGAAAGCGAAGTCCAACCTACGGGAAGCCCAACCGCAGCCCGACGTTGCGATTACAGGCCGACTCCCATATCGAAGAGCACGCTGCGGCCCAGGTTGCCGCGCAGGAAATCGGGTGCGTCCATGTGGGCGAACAGCACCCGGCAGAACGTCGGGCCGACCAGGGAGAGCGAGCGCCAACCCTGGCGGAGGTATTCCGTGGGTGGCGGAAAAGGGGTGTTGAAGTCCGGGGTTTCGCGCTTCAGGCTGACGAATGCCAGCAGGTCCAGCTCGCCGAGGTCGAAGCCGCGCTCGCGGTAGTTGTGCGCCTTCTTGCGCAGGGTGGGCGCCAGCCGGGCCTGCAGTTCCGCGCAGTTGATCCGCCGTGGCCGCTGCTCGCGGCGAATCAGTTGGCTGAGGCTGCGCGCGGTGCGCCGGCGCACCAGCTCCTCGCGCCATTCATCGTTGAGCCGGCGGCCCGGATCGAGGACGAAGAACACTTCGAAGGAGGCGTCTCGAAACAGCACATCCGGTGGCTGCTGGGCGGGTTCGATGAAGTCTTCCTGCCGATGCGGCACGCCAAGAGCCTGCAGCAGCCGCTGGCAGGCCCAGCACTCCCTTTCCCACTTGCGGGCATTGGAAAGAAAGTCGTTGGCTTGTTCGGCCTGGCGTGTCAGCAGGCGCAGATAGTCGGACTCGTTCATGCCTACAGCGTAGCCGGGAAGCCCTGCCGGATCGACCACGGGCCGTGCGCCGGGCGGCCGGTGTAGACTGTCGGTCCTTCTCCAGCCGGTGTTGCCGATCGATGCTGCTGCGTACCGTTGTTCCTGCCGACCATCCCGAACTCCTGGCGCTCTGGGCGCGCACCCCGGGCATCCAGCTGCGCCGCGACGATGAATACGAGCCCTTCGTGGCCTACCTCGAACGCAATCCCGGCTTGAGCCTGCTGCTGGAGCACGACGACGCGGTGATCGGCAGCCTGCTGGTCGGCCACGATGGGCGGCGCGGCTACCTGCAGCATCTGCTGGTGGACGAGGCCTTTCGTGGACGCGGGCTGGCGCGTTCGCTGCTGGACGAGGCGCTGGCGCGGCTGGCTCGCTTGGGCATCGGCAAATCCCACGTGTTCGTGCTGCGCGACGAGCCCCAGGCGATGGCATTCTGGGAGGCGCAGCGGGGCTGGCAGCGCCGCGAGGATATCCAGGTCTTTTCTGTCGGGAGCTGAGTGATGAGGAAATTCTGCGGGTTGGTGCTGCTCTGGCTGGTTTCGCTGGCGGCCGGGGCGCAAGGGCCGGAGAGCCCGGCAGGCTGGACCCTGCTCGACCAGTTCGACAAGCCCTACACGCTGGACGACCGGCTGCGCGTGTTGCTGATTGCCCGCGACATGACCGGCGCCAACCTGGTGAAGGAGGCCCTGGCGGAGCGGCCGCAGGGCTATCTGGAGGCGCGGCATGCGGCATTCGTCGCCGATATCAGCAGCATGCCGGCAGTGATTTCGAAGCTGTTCGCCGTGCCGGCCATGCGCGACTACGCCTATCGCGTGCTTCTCGACCGTGGCCCGCGGGTCGCCAACCGCTATCCGCAGGCACCGGAAAAGGTGCTCTGGCTGCAACTGGAGGGCGGCAGCGTGGTGTCCAGCCAGACCTTCGATTCCGCGCAGAAGCTGCGTGAAGCGCTGGAGCAGGCACCCCGGTGATCGCTGCAGAACTGCTTTCCACGGAAAGCCTGGAGCTGGGCTGGGCCATCTACCTGCCGGTGCTCCTTTGGGCGGCCTGGCGCGCACCCTGGCTGGAGCTGATCAGCGACTTCCGCCGCCAGCACCTGTTCTTCGGCACCATGCTCGGCGTGTTCCTGCTCTGGCTGGTGCGCCGCGATTTCGACTCCGGGGTGTCGTTCCACTTCCTCGGCATGACCGCCGTCACCCTGCTGCTCGACTGGCCGCTGGCGATACTGGTAGGGCTGGTGGCGCAACTCGGCCTGTGCGTGCTCGACCGGCAGGACTGGCTGGCGATTGGCGTGAACGGCGTGCTGCTGGTGCTGGTCCCGGTGCTGATCACCGAACTGGCGGCCATCTACGTCGAACGCCGACAGCCGCGCAACCTGTTCGTGTACATCTTCTGCTCGGGCTTCTTCCCGGCGGCGCTGGCGGCGGTGTGCAGCCTGATGCTGGGGCTCGGCCTGCTGTGGGTGGACGGCATCTTCCCGATGCCGCCGTGGCTGGAAGACTTCGTCGGCTACCTCTGGCTGATCATGTTCCCCGAGGCATTCATCAACGGCACCATCGTTACCGGGCTGGTGGTGTTCTATCCGGACTGGCTGGAAACCTTCAACCGCACCCGCTACCTGCAGGCGCCGTGGAAGGATGGTGATGAGTAGCCCTTTTCAAGCAGGTAGGGCGGGTGCAACCCGCCAATGTGGAGACCTGATGGCGGGTTTCACCCGCCCTACGGAGCTGCCGCCGTGATTGGCGGAACTCGTAGGATGGGTTGAGCGAAGCGATACCCATGCGGCATTGGTGATGGGTATCGCAAGCTCAACCCATCCTAGGTAGCTCACCCTCCACTGCACATCCGGCTCGGTAGGTTGGGCTGAGGTACGAAGCCCAACGATGCCTGTGCCGGTCGATGTTGGGCTTCGCTTCGCTCAGCGCCAACCTACGTGTCAACCGGCGGTGTGGTTCAATGCCCGCGCGGCGGTGCGTCGAGGTCGGCGGAGAATACGTCGTCTTCCAGCGGGCTTCCGGGAATCGCGTGGTCTTCCGAGGCCCAGGCGCCGAGGTCGATCAGTTTGCAGCGGTCGGAGCAGAAGGGGCGGTTCGGGCTCTTTTCGTTCCATTCCACCGGAGCGCCGCAGGTGGGGCATTCCACGATCAGGGGTTGGCTCATGGTTGTCCTCCTCGCAGGCTGAGATAGAAGTCATGCAGGCGCTCGACCTGCCGTTGCAGATGGTCCAGGTCGGCGTCGTTCACCAGCACATCGTCGGCATGCTTCAGGCGGTCCTCACGTTGTGCCTGCGCCTTGAGGATGGCGCGAACCTGCTCCTCCGGGACATTGTCCCGACGCATGGTGCGCTGCAGTTGCAGGTGCTCGGGGGTGTCCACCACCAGCACGCGCTGGGTCATCTGGTTCTGCCCGGACTCGACCAGCAGCGGCGAAACCAGGATGGCGTAGGGCGATTCGGCCTGCGCCAGGTTGGTGACGATCTCCTGGCGAATCAGCGGGTGCAGCAGTTGTTCCAGCCAGCGGCGCTCTTCCTCGGAGGTGAAGATGCGCTCGCGCAGGGCGGCACGGTTGAGATTGCCGTCCGCCAGCAGCATGGCATCGCCGAAGCGGTCGACGATCCGCTCCAGGGCCGGGCGGCCCGGTTCCACCACCCAGCGCGAGGCGTGGTCGGCGTCCACCATATGCACGCCCATTGCGGAAAAATGCGCGGCAGCGGCGCTCTTGCCGCTGCCGATGCCGCCTGTAAGGCCAAGAATCCAGGGTTTCATCGTTCTCCTCACGCCGATTCCAGCCGCCGTCCCCGCGAGCGCGAGGAGGCGATCGGGCGGGAGACTAGCGGAATCCTGCGAAATGCAGATAAGTCGCGGTTATTTGATCACCCCAGAGCAGGGCAATCCAGCCGGCAATCGCCAGATAGGGGCCGAAGGGGATCGGCGTGCCGCTTTCGGCGTTGCGCAGGCGCAGCATGATCACCCCCAGCACCGCGCCAACCAGCGACGACAGCAGGATGGTCAGCGGCAACACCTGCCAGCCGCCCCAGGCGCCGATCATCGCCAGCAGCTTGAAGTCGCCGTAGCCCATGCCTTCCTTGCCGGTCAGCAGCTTGAACAGCCAGTACACCGACCACAGGCTGAGATAACCGAACACCGCGCCCCAGAGCGCATCGCCAAGGCTGGCGAACAGCCCGAAGTAATTGACGATCAGCCCCAGCCAGAGCAGCGGCAGCACCAGCGCATCCGGCAGCAACTGGTGATCGACATCGATCATGCTCATCGCCAGCAGCCCCCAGGTGAGCAGCAGCATGGCGCCGGACTGCCAGGTGAAGCCGAAATGCCAGGCGACGAAGGCCGAGAGCAGGGCGGTGGCCAGTTCGATCAGCGGATAACGCACGCTGATCGGCGCCTTGCACGACGAGCATTTGCCGCGCAGCGCCAGATAGCTGATGACGGGGATGTTCTCCCAGGCACGGATCTGATGGCCGCAGTGCGGGCACTGGGAATGCGGCAGCACAAGGTTATAGACCGGCCGCGCTTCTGTATTTGGCAAGCTGAGCGCCTCACGCGCCTGCTGCTGCCAGTCTAGCTCCATCATGCGCGGCAGGCGGTGGATCACCACATTGAGGAAGCTGCCCACACAGAGACCGAACAGGGCAGCACACAAAACAAAGGCCAGCGCATGGCTGGCCAGTAATTCGAAGATCGGCATATTTAGACGACGTTGCCCAACTGGAAGATTGGCAGGTACATGGCGATGATCAGGCCGCCCACCAGCACGCCCAGAACGGCCATGATCATTGGTTCCATCAGGGTGGTCAGGTTGTCGACGGCGTTATCCACTTCTTCCTCATAGAATGAGGCGACCTTGTCCAGCATGGCATCCAGCGAGCCCGACTCCTCGCCGATGGCGGTCATCTGAACGGCCATGCTTGAGAACACGCCAGTGGTGCGCATGGAGAAATTGAGCTGGGTGCCCGCCGAGACATCTTGCTTGATCTTGCCTACCGCATTGCGAAAAACCACGTTGCCGGTGGCGCCGGCTACGGAATCCAGCGCTTCAACCAGTGGTACGCCAGCAGCGAATGTGGTGGCCAAGGTGCGCGCATAACGGGCGATTGCAGATTTGTAGAGGATCGGGCCGACAATAGGGGTACGGAGGACGGCCCGGTCAACCCCGTCACGGAACTTCTCAGAGCGTCTGTGCGCTTCCCGAAAAGCAAATGCAAAAGCTAGAAGACCAATTAGAACAATGAACCACCACTTTTGCAGAACTTCGGAAAGACCGATGACCATCATGGTGAAGGCCGGCAGTTCTGCACCGAAACTGGCGAAAACGGACTGGAACTGCGGAACCACCTTGATCAGCAGGATCGCTGAAACAATGACGGCGACCAAGATCACTGCGATGGGGTATGTCATTGCTTTCTTGATCTTGGCTTTCAGCGACTCGGTTTTTTCCTTGTAGGTCGCCACGCGGTCAAGCAGCGACTCCAGGGCACCGGACTGTTCGCCGGCATCCACCAGGTTGCAATAGAGATCGTCAAAGTACTGCGGTTTTTTGCGCAGCGAGTTGGCCAGGCTGTTACCAGCGGCCACTTCCTGCTTGATATCGTCCACCAGCTTGCGCATGTTCGGATTGTCGAAGCCTTCGGCGATGATATCGAAGGACTGCAGCAGCGGAACGCCGGCACCCATCATCGTCGCCATCTGTCGAGTGAACAGGGCGATATCCAGGGGTTTGATCTTCTTCCCTGCGCTCAGCAGCGACATACCCTTCTTGCGCACCTTGAGCGGGTTGATACCCTGCTTGCGCAACTGTGCCTTGACCAGTGCCGCGTTGGTCCCGGGCAGTTCCCCCTTGATCTTCCCGCCTTTTCTATCGGTACCTTCCCAGGTGAAGACACTGGTTCTTTCTGCTTTTGCCGCCATGGATTAGTCCTTGGTCACGCGGTTGACTTCCTCGAGACTGGTGATGCCTTGCATGGCTTTCAGCAGACCGGAGGTGCGCAGATCGGCGAAGCCCTCTTTGCGGGCCTGCTCGGCAATCTGCATGGAGTTGCCTTCTTCCATGATAAGGCGTTGCACGGCGGGCGTGTTTTTAACCACTTCATAAATGCCCACTCGGCCCTTGTAGCCGCCCTTGCAGTGTTCGCAGCCCACTGGGGCGTAGAGCTTGAAGGTGCCGATCCTGTCCGCCGGAAAGCCTTCCTGCAGCAAGGTGTCGTGCGGCACGTCGTGTTCCTTCTTGCACTGCGGGCACAGCTTGCGCGCCAGGCGCTGGGCGATGATCAGGTTGACCGAGGTAGCCAGGTTGAAGGACGCCACACCCATATTGAGCAGGCGGGTCAGGGTTTCCGCCGCGCTGTTGGTATGCAGGGTGGACATCACCATATGCCCGGTCTGGGCGGCCTTGATGGCGATTTCCGCAGTTTCCAGGTCGCGGATCTCACCAACCATGATCACATCCGGGTCCTGGCGCAGGAAGGCACGCAGTGCCTGGGAGAAATCCATGCCCTGCTTCGGGTTGACGTTGACCTGGTTGATGCCCTCCAGGTTGATCTCCACCGGGTCTTCGGCTGTGGAGATATTGATATCTGGGGTATTGAGAATATTCAGGCCGGTATACAGGGAGACGGTCTTGCCCGAGCCGGTCGGGCCGGTTACCAGGATCATCCCTTGCGGCTGCTTCAGTGCATCCAGGTAAAGCTGCTTCTGCTCGTCCTCGTAGCCCAGGGCATCGATGCCCATCTGTGCGCTGGCCGCATCGAGAATCCGCATCACAATCTTCTCACCCCAGAGGGTGGGCATGGTATTGACGCGGAAGTCGATGGACTTGCTCTTCGATACGCGCATCTTGATCCGGCCATCCTGTGGCTTGCGCCGCTCGGAGATATCCAGCCCGGCCATGACTTTCAGGCGCGCGGAAATGCGGTTGGCCAACTGGATCGGCGGTTTGGCTACTTCATGCAGCATGCCGTCGGTGCGGAAACGTACCCGGTAAACCTTTTCATAAGGCTCGAAGTGCAGGTCGGAAGAACCGCCGCGGATGGCATCCAGCAGCATCTTGTTGACGAAGCGCACCACCGGGGCGTCGTCGGCATCGCCACCAATCGCCTCGTCCTTCCGTTCCGTATCCCCACTCTCGATATCCAGCCCTTCCAGATCGACATCGGCCAGATCATCCAGTCCACTGGACATGCTTTCGAACAGTTTCTCGATAGCATCGCCGAGCTTGTCGTCCTCGACCAGGATGGCCTCGGTGGTCAGGCCGGTGCTGAACTGTACATCGGTAATCGCTTGGTGGTTGGTGGGGTCGGAAAGGCCAACGAACAGCTTGTTGCCGCGGCGCCAGAGCGGGATGACGCGGTGCTGGCGCACCAGCTTCTCGCTGACCAGCTCCTTCGGCATGCTTTCCCGGTCCAGGCTGTTCAGGTCGCAGTAGGCGATGCCGAACTGCTCCGCCGCCAGTTCGGTCAGCGGACGACTCTTCACCAGCTTGTTCTGCACCAGGTAGGTCACCAGCGGCAGCTTGTTGCGCTGTGCCTGCTGTTGCGCCTGCTGTGCGCTTCTTTCATCGAGTAGCTCGGCGATAACCAGTTGCCGGGCAAGACCGGAGAGCACAACGTGATCGTTCATGAGGATAAGGTCGAGTGGGGATTTTAAGGACTTATAACCCACACAGTGAGCGGTGCCAAATTGCTAGCTAGCTGGTGCCATTTTTTGTCAGTTCCTGCCTTGTATGTTGTGTGAAATTTCGTTTTTGCATGCTCCCACCCTATTGGATTCAGGGTTGGTTGGCTTTGGCATGCCTTATGCAGCTCTGCTTTCAGGCCCATTCGGCCGTACTTAAATCTAGGAGAGAGTTCTATGAAGGCTCAAAAAGGCTTCACCCTTATCGAACTGATGATTGTTGTGGCGATTATCGGTATTCTTGCCGCTATCGCTATCCCGCAATATCAAACTTATACTGCCCGCGCCAAGTTTACTGAAGTTACTCAAGCTACCCAGTCGCTTAAGACTGCAGTTGAGGTTTGTGCTACTGATCTTGGCGCTTTGGATGCTTGCGATGGTGGTTCAAACAATATCCCTGCTGACGTTGCAACAGCAGCAGGCACAAAATATCTTGCTAGTACGAAGGTTGAAAATGGTGTAATTACCGCTACTGCGGTGACTGGCCAGGGCCTGGCCGGCGAGACCTATATTCTTACACCTACTATTCGGGCTGGGCAGGGTGTGACTTGGGCAGTTACCGGTACTTGTACTACAGCGAATCTCTGTAAGCAGTAAGTGTTGTGCTTATATACATGCCTCACCTAGCGCGAGGCATGTATATAAGAAGGCGGGGGAAGTGAGATTTTCTATATATAGTTGATGTCTCAGAGTGTTGATCTGTGTTGTAACTAATGTTACCTTCCTGCCGCCGCCGTTGTAGCTCAGTCGGTAGAGCAACTGATTCGTAATCAGTAGGTCGGGGGTTCGACTCCCTTCAACGGCACCAGCCTCAAACAAAAAGCCCCGCTTCGTGCGGGGCTTTTTGTTGTCCGGGGTTTCGGCTTTTGTAGGTTGGGCTGAGCTTGCGAAGCCCAACGGTGTGACTGTCCGGCAATTGAATTGTTGGGCTTCGCTGCGCTCTGCGCCAACCTGCGTCCACCAATCCAACCACGTTCGATTCGGGCTTACAGGCTCAGTCGCATCGACAGGTCCAGCGCCTTGACGTCCTTGGTCAGGGTGCCGATGGAGATGTAGTCCACGCCGGTTTCGGCGACGCTGCGCAGGGTGGTTTCGTTGATGCCGCCGGAGGCTTCGAGCTTGGCGCGGCCGGCGGTGAGCTGCACGGCGATGCGCATGTCGTCCAGGCTCAGTTCGTCGAGCATGATGATATCGGCGCCGGCTTCGAGGGCCTGGCGCAGTTCTTCCAGGTCTTCCACTTCCACTTCCACCGGCTTGCCGGGGGCGATCCGGTGGGCGGCGGCGATAGCCTGGGCGATACCGCCGCTGGCGGCGATGTGGTTTTCCTTGATCAGGAAGGCGTCGTAGAGGCCGATGCGGTGGTTGTGGCAGCCGCCGCAGGTGATCGCGTATTTCTGCGCCAGGCGCAGGCCGGGCAGGGTCTTGCGGGTGTCGAGCAGTTTCACGCCGGTGCCTTCCACCAGGTCGGCGTAGTAGCGGGCGCGGCTGGCGGTGCCGGAGAGCAGTTGCAGGAAGTTCAGTGCGCTGCGTTCGCCGCTGAGCAGGGAACGGGCCGGTCCCTGGAGGGTGAACAGGGTCTGGTCGGCCGAGACGCGTTCGCCGTCGCTGACCTTCCATTCCACCTGCACCTGCGGATCGAGTTGGCGGAAGACCTCGTCCACCCATGCGCTGCCGGCGATGGTGGCGTCCTCGCGGGTGATGATGCGGGCGGAGGCCGTGCGCTCGGCGGGAATCAGCTGGGCGGTGATGTCGCCGCTGCCGATGTCCTCGGCCAGGGCGGCGCGGACGTTGGCCTGGATTTCCCCGGTCAGGTCGGCAAGGTTGAGGTTCGGCATCTGGGACTCCTGGTTCGCGGTGGCGGGATTATACGGGCCGCACGTCGTCTGGTGTTGAAGGGCAGTTGCTTGGAACTATTTAGATGGTGTGAAGGACGAAAGAAACGGCTACTGTGATTTCTATCAACTCTGTACGAAATCTTTATTGGTTGTGAGGGATCGTTCCTGAATAATGCAGCGGCTTTTCCTATTTTGACGCCATGAAATTGTCGTCACGGATGACGCGTTCGTTTATAGAGCTGTCCATGGATCACCACCAGGTCCGGCAGCCGGAGACTTGCGATGCAGAACGACGCGAACGTAGTGCCGCTGAACAAGGCCGCTGCAGGGCAGTCGCAGAATTCTTCCATGGGCCGTTTGCCCGTGGCGCTGGTCAATGTGCGCGACAAGTTCGCCGGGCAGTTGAAGCACGCCATGCAGGCGCTGTTCGACAATGCCGACGATACGCTGTTCGAGATGGCGGATCGTTCCACCAGCAACGGCGAACAGAACACCTTCTTCGAGGCGATGCGCGACCTGCGCCTGAAGCGCAAGGGCATCGAGCGCGGTTTCCTGCAGAAATTCGCCGATAACATCGCCAGCCTCAACCAGTACGACGTCGCCAAGGGTGCGGTGCTGGAACCGGTTTCCTCCGACAGCCTGACCCTGGTGCAGAACGACGAACTGGAAGAGTCCGTCGCGATGGACACCATGGTCGCCAAGGTGATGAGCCGCGATGCCACCGCGCTGGCCCACCTGAGTACCCGCCTGAATACCCTGGTCACCCGCAAGGTCGAGGACAAGACCAACCCGCTGGGGCCGCGCATGCTGTGCGAGGCGTTCCTCGAGGCCTGCCAGGGGCTGGGCGTCGAGATCAAGGTCAAGCTGATCATCCTCAAGCTGTTCGAAAAATACGTGCTGGGCGATGCCGGGCAGCTCTACGCCGAGGCCAACCAGGTGCTGGTGGCACACGGCGTGCTGCCGGAGCTGAAGGGCACCCCGGTGCCGCGTCCGCAGCATCGCGGCGTGGCGGCGCGCGGCGTCGGGCAGGCGGAACAAGCGGCCGTCCCGGCGTCGGGGTTTGCCAATGCCGGCAGCCAGGAGGCGTTCGACGTCCTGCAGGAGCTGCTGGCCCAGGTGCGCGGCAGCGGCGCTCCCCGGCAGGCAATGCCGGCCGATGCACTGCCGATCACCAGCAACGATCTGATGCGGCTGCTTTCCCACCTGCAGTCGAATATGCCGACGCAGAGCCTCGATGAACTGGACGTGCGGCAGAGCCTCGATCAGTTGCTGGCGCGCGTCAGCAACCGGAGCGGGCGTTCGCGGGTGGTCGGCCAGGTCGACGAGGACGTCATCAACCTGGTGTCGATGCTCTTCGAATTCATCCTCGACGACCGCAGCCTGCCGGATTCGCTCAAGGCGCTGATCGGGCGGATGCAGATTCCCATGCTCAAGGTCGCCGTGCTCGACAAGACCTTCTTCAGCCATGGCGGCCACCCGGCGCGGCGCCTGCTCAACGAGATCGCCTCGGCGGCGCTCGGCTGGGGCGAGCAGAGCGATGTGCAGCGCGACAGTCTTTTCCAGAAGATCGAGCAGGTGATGATGCGGTTGCTCAACGATTTCACCGATGACCCGGCGATCTTCTCCGAGTTGCTGGAGGACTTCATCGTCTTCACCGGCGCGGAGCGGCGCCGCAGCGAGCTGCTCGAACAGCGCATTCGTGATGCCGAAGAAGGCCGCATGCGCGCCGAACTGGCCCGCCAGGAAGTCGAGCGTGTGCTGAACCAGCGCATGCTGGGCCGCACCCTGCCCGAGGTGGTGGTGCGCCTGCTGGAGGAAGCCTGGAGCAAGGTACTGCTGCTGAATTGCCTGAAGCACGGCACCGACTCGGCAGAGTGGCGCGCGGCGCTGACGACCATGGACGAGCTGATCTGGAGCGTCGAGCCGCACGAAGAGCCGGAGTCGCGCATGCAACTGCTGGTGATGGTGCCGCGCCTGCTCAAGTCGCTGCGCGAGGGGCTTTCCAGCGCGGCGTTCGATCCATTCCGCACCGGCGAATTCTTCAGCCGTCTGGAAGGGCTGCACGTGAAGGCCTTCCAGCGCTTCAAGCAGGTGGAAGAGGTGGAGCCGCAGCAGACCGCAGCTCCGGTTGCCGGGGACCAGTCGATTGTGGACGACATCCTGCTGCTGGATGCACCGCTGGTCGTGCCAGCAGACGACCCCGCCGCCGATGCGTTGGGCATGGTCGCGGTGGTCGAGGAAATCGTCCTCGCTTCACCCGAGGAACCGCGCACTCGCGAGCCGGAGGAATTCCTCCCCGACGATGACGAAGCACTCCTGCAGGTCGACGCGCTGCGCGTCGGCAGCTGGCTGGAGATCCGCGACCGGCCTGATCACAAGGTCCGCTGCAAGCTGGCGGCGATCATCAAGCCGAGCGGCCGCTACATCTTCGTCAACCGCACCGGCATGAAGGTGCTGGAAAAGACCCGCATGGCACTGGCCGTGGAATTCCGCCGCAACGCCGTACGCCTGCTGGACGACGCCCTGCTGTTCGACCGCGCACTGGAGTCGGTGATCGGCAACCTGCGGCGGTTGAAGCACACCTAGATCCTTCCCCCTCACCGCGAGTTGGGCTTCTCGTAGGTTGGGCTGAGGCACGAAGCCCAACGGGGTGGTGCCCGGGTGCGGCGGATGTTGCGCTTTACTCCTGTAGGTTGGGCTGAGGTACGAAGCCCAACGGGGGTGGTGCCCGGGTGCGGCGGATGTTGGGCTTCACTCCCGTAGGTTGGGCTGAGGTACGAAGCCCAACGGGGGTTGTGTCCGGGTGTGGCGGATGTTGCGCTTTACTCCTGTAGGTTGGGCTGAGGCACGAAGCCCAACGGGGTGGTGTCCGGGTGTGGCGGATGTTGGGCTTCACTGCGTTCAGCGCCAACCTACGAGAAGCCCAACCACGTTACTGGCGTTCGCCGAAGCTTCCGGTTTCCTCGTTACTACCCCAGTCCGCAGGCAGAAGGCCCTGGCGGATGTAGCGGTGTATCGATGAGTACGGCCAGTCCATGGCGCGGGGCGCATGGCCGTGTTTGACCGGGTTGAAGTGGATGTAGTCCACGTGTCGTTGCAGGTCCTCTTCGTCCCGAATGCGGTGTTCCCAATAGCGTCGCTGCCAGATTCCTCGTTCGCGCTTATTGTGGCGAGTCCGGTTGATGGTTTCCGTACGGGGTAGATGGCGGGAAAAGCCGGATTTGATCAGCGACCAGCGTGTGGGGAAATTCTCGTCGCCCTCCGGCAAGGTCCATATCGCATGGATGTGCTCCGGTAGCACGACCATGGCCCGGATCTCGAACGGGTGTGTGGCTTTCACCTGCCTGGTCACTGCTCGCAGGATCGTTATGTGTTCGACGAGCAGATGCTGGGAGCGATCTTCCAGGTTGACGGTGAAGAAATAGGTAGCGCCGGGCGTGAGGGTTCTGCGGTAGCGCATGGATTTTGCTCTGTGCGGGGAAAGGGCGAGTCTAGGTGGCGGGAATTTGCTACAGGGCTGAGAGTGCTGTGGGAGCAGGGAGATTGCTGGGTGGGAAGCGAGGTTGGGGCGTTCAGCATCGTAATGTTGGGCTTTGCTCCCGGATGTTGGGCTTCGCTCCCGTAGGTTGGGCTGAGGTACGAAGCCCAACGAGGTGGTGTTCGGGCGTGGCGGATGTTGGGCTTCACTGCGTTCAGCACCAACCTACGGGTGCTGGAGCCCAACGGGGGGGCCGAGTTTGGCGGATGTTGGGCTTCGCTGCGCTCAGCGCCAACCTACGGGTTTGCCCGGCGCATGGCTGGAAGGCTAGAGTGGGGCATCCCGTCCACTCCTGCGGCCCCGATATGCAACTCGACCCCCTCAGCGGCTGGTGCCATGGCATCGCGCACTGCCATTCGCCGAATTTCAATGCCCGTCCTGAAGGCGAGGTGGTGTCCCTGCTGGTCATCCACAACATCAGCCTGCCGCCCGGGCAGTTCGGTACGGGCAAGGTGCAGGAGTTCTTCCGCAACTGCCTGGACCCGAACGAGCATCCCTATTTCGCCGATATCTGCGCGATGACGGTGTCGGCGCATTTCCTCATCGAGCGCGATGGCAGCGTGTTCCAGTTCGTTTCCTGCAACGACCGCGCCTGGCATGCCGGCGTTTCGCGGTTCGACGGGCGGGAGAACTGCAACGACTTTTCCATCGGCATCGAACTGGAAGGCACCGACTGCGATCCATACAGCGACGAGCAGTACGCCGCGCTGGAGGAGCTGACCCGGCAGTTGCTGCATGCCTATCCGGGCATCACGCCCGAGCGCATCCGTGGGCACTGCGATATCGCGCCGGAGCGCAAGACCGACCCCGGCGAGGCGTTCGACTGGGGGCGTTACCTGGCTGCGGTGAGCCATCACAAGGAGTCGCAATGAGTTTTCTGGTGCTGTTGCTGGCGCTGTTGATCGAGAAGTTTTCCGGCTGGCGCACGCGCCTGCACCTGCAGTACGACCGGCCGTGGCTCGGCCTGCTGCGCGCGGTGGAGGCGATGCCGGCGGTGGCGGGCCGGCCCTGGCTGGGCGTGCTGCTGGCGGTGCTGCCGCCATTGCTGCTGCTCGCCCTGTTGATAACCCTGCTGCAGCCGCTGGCATATGGGCTGCTGTTGCTGCCCGTGCATCTGGCGGTGGTGGTCTGGAGTCTTGGTCGCGGCGATGTGCTGCGTTCCATCGGGCCGTTCCGCGATGCCTGGCGGCGGGAGGATGTGCAGGGCGCCTACCATGTGGCCGAGCGCGATCTGGGCCTGCGCGGGGAAAGCGACAGCGATCTGCTGGCGCAGGTGCAGGCGACGCTCGTCTGGCAGGGCTACCAGGGTTTCTTCGCGGTGATCTTCTGGTACGCGCTGCTGGGGCCGGTGGCCGCATTGGCCTACCGGCTGCTGGCGCTCATCGTCGAGCATGGCCAGCCGGCGCTGGCCGAGCGCGCCGCGTACGTGCGGCATGCGTTCGACTGGCTGCCGGCGCGGGTGCTGGTAGCCAGCTTCGCCCTGATCGGCGACTTCGTGGTGGTCAGCAAGACGCTCCTGCAGGAGCTGCTGTCCTGGGAAATCCCCGCTCCGCGCCTGCTGGCCCAGGCCAGTTGCAGCGCCGAACACGCCGACCAGGGCAAGGTCGGCGCGAAGGGCGTCGCCAGCCTGGATGCCCTCTGGCAGCTGCTGGTGCGCTCGGCGGTACTCTGGTACGCGGTGTTCGCCGCCTGCGCGCTGCTGCTCTGACTCCCGACGGCTTTCTGGACAGCGCTGGAGCCCCTGATCTAGCGTTTCCAGTAGGCCGGATCGAGGAGTCGTCATGCGTAGTACCCTGCTCAGCGCCGGTGAACCGGCGCCCTGGTTCACCTGCCGTACCCGCCAGCGGGAGCACTTCTGCTTCGACTCCATGGGCGGTCGCTACCTGGTGCTGTCGTTCTTCGGCTCGGCGGCTGACCCGGTGTCGCGCCAGTTGCTCAGCGATCTCGCCGCCCATCGCGCGCATTTTCGCGACGATCACACCTGTTTCTTCGGCGTCTCCACGGACCCCGACGACGAGCGGCTGGAGCGCTTCGACCACTCGCTGCGGGGCGTGCGCTATTTCTGGGATTTCGACCGTGCGGTAAGCACGCTGTACGGCGTGGCGCAGGCCGATGGCGGTATCCGCCGGGTGACCTACGTGCTCGATCCCGCGCTCCGCGTGCTGGCCGCCGTGCCGGTCGATGAGCCTGTGGAAAACCACATCCCCTCGCTGATCCGCTTCCTCGATCGCCTGCCGGCCCTCGACTCGCCGCATCCGGCGCCGCAGCACGCGCCGGTGCTGGTGGTGCCCGGTATCTTCGAGCCGACGCTGTGCAAGGCACTGATCGACTACTACGAGGCTCAGGGTGGCACGGAATCCGGCTTCATGGTCGAACGCGACGGGCGCACGGTGGAGATGGCCGATCCGCTGCACAAGCGCCGGCGCGACTGCTTCGTCCAGGAGAAGGCGCTGCTCGACGGCTGCACCTGGCGCATCCAGAAGCGGCTGCTGCCGGAAATCCACAAGGCGTTCCAGTTCGAGGCCACGCGGATCGAGCGCTATCTGGTGGCCTGTTACGACGGCGAGGAGGGCGGGCATTTCCGCGCGCACCGCGACAACACCACCAAGGGCACGGCACACCGGCGCTTCGCCGTGTCGCTGTTCCTCAACAGTGGCTACGAGGGCGGCCAACTGCGCTTCCCCGAGTATGGCGGCGGCCTCTACAGCGCTCCGCCCGGGGGTGCGGTGGTGTTCTCCTGTTCGCTGCTGCACGAGGCGACGCCGGTGACCAGCGGGCGCCGCTACATGTTCCTGCCGTTCCTCTACGACGAGGTGGCGCGGGCCATCCGCCAGGAGAATCGGCAGTACCTCGACGTCTGACTGATCGACTGATTCGATTCACCTGGCGGCGGTTGGTCGGCAGCCCCAGCGGCTCTGCTGGCACCCTGCTATACAACAAGAAAAAAGCCTTGCTGGAGTAGTGCTCATGGACGTGGCATCGGTATGGGGAAAGTACGTTCTGGAACGCGAGGCGAACGCCATCGCGCCGACCAGGCCGTTCAACCTTCTGCGCTGGTTTTCGGTCATCAGCCTGGCGATCATCGCCACGGTGGCGACCGGATTGGGATTCATCTCCACGCGCTTCGTCGTAAGCGAAAGCCTCGAACGTGACGCCTTGCTGACCAGCCAGTTCATCCAGACCCTGGCGGCGGGCGAACTGGTGCACCACGGTGTGCCCGGCGTGCAGATGGCCGACCTGCTGATCATGCGCAACGCCGCCGACATCCCCGAGGACGTCCGCCACCGGCGCCTGCGTGCGCGCACGGAGTTCCTGGAGCACCTGGCCCGCCTGCCCGACTCGCTGCTGGCCACCGTCTATTCGGCGGACAAGGTGGTGGTCTGGTCGACCAACAAGGCGCTGGTCGGCCAGCGGATGGCCGGCGACGAAGACCTCGATGCGGCGTTCCTGACCGGCGCGGAGATCACCGCCGAATACAGCGATGTGGAGGAGGGGAGCGTGGAACAGAAGCTGCTCCGCCCGCCGAAGCGCTTCTTCATCGAGAACTACATTCCGCTGCACGACAACGACGGCAAGGTGCTGGCGGTGGTGGAGATCTACAAGGAGCCGGTCGACCTGGTGGAGCGCGTCAATCGCGGCTACCGGCTGATCTGGATCGCCACCGCGCTCGGCGGCGCGCTGATCTACTTCGGCCTCTTCTGGATCGTCCGCCGCGCCTCGATCCAGCTCGCCGCGCAGCAGCATCAACTGGTGGCCAACCAGACCTACACGGCGCTGGGCGAAATGTCCTCCGCCGTCGCCCACAGCATGCGCAATCCGCTGGCGTCGATCCGCACCAGCGCCGAGCTGGCGCAGCAGGTCAGCAGCGGGGCGGTGCGGCAGTGCGTCGACGACATCATCAGTCAGGTCGACCGCATGTCGACCTGGATTCGCGACCTGCTGCTGTGCCTGCGCCCGCTCAGCGGCGATTCGGAGCCGGTGGAGCCGCTCGCTGTGATGCGCGAGACGCTGCAGGGCTACAAGCAGCAACTGGAGTGGTCGAACATCCAGGCCGAGATCGTCGAGCAGTCGGCCCCACCAGTGATCAACCACCGCCTGCTGCTCTCGCAGGTGTTCAACAGCGTGCTGGCCAACGCCATCGAGGCCATGCCGCGCGGCGGCCGGCTGAGCGTCAGCGTCCTCCCGGACCCGACCGGCGAGTGGCTGCACCTGAGCATCGACGACACCGGCCAGGGCATGTCGCGGCAGCAGGAGCTGATGGCCTTCAAGTCGTTCTACACCACCAAGCGCGGCGGGCTGGGCATCGGCCTGTACATGGTGAAGCAGATCATGGAGCACTTCGGCGGCAGGGTCAGCCTGACCAGCCACGAGGACGAGGGCACCAGCGTGCGCCTGAGCTTCAGGGTCGCCCGGGGAGTGGCTGGCGCGGCGGGCTGAGCGCAAGGGCATTCTGCGGTTGGCGGGTGGCAGGGGAGTGCTCTGAGGCGGGCTATGCAAGGCATGCAGGCCTGCCAGGAAACGGCCGGCTCCAGCCAGGTGCTGGCGCGGCTGGGTTGCGATCTGCAGGGGGCGGTTCAGGGTGTGAGGTGGCAGTGCAGGCTCACGGAGTATCCACCTACATGGATCGTCGCAGGTCCATCAGCGCCTGCTGGCTCACTTGCAGGGCTCCTTCATGGGGGCGGTCGAGATCCGCGATGAGCCCGATGACGATAGAGAAGGTGAGCGCGACCACCACCTCGGCGAGCGAGCGGCTCGTCCGAGAAAGGCCAGCGTGATAGCCCATGGCGGCGAGCGACAGGACGGCTACCGCGAGCAGCGCTATCCAGATGGCAGCGGGAATGCGGTTCCTCACATCAGCGGTCACCCGTTTCGCGTGGAGGTCGATCACCTCGTTGAGCGACTGGACGAAGAGACCCAGGACAATCGACGTGGGGTGTGCCTCGCCGATGGCCGTGGCCTGCGCCCACAGTTGAGTATGCAGCTGCTCCGACTGGCGTATGCCTGCGGCAATGGTGCCCGAGCGCACGGCCTCCAGGCGCACATCCACATACTCGCGCAGGAGGGTACGGATTTCTTCGCGTCGCTCAGGAAGCATCCCGGCGCGTAGATAGGTTGTCCCAATCGCGTTGGCCTCGTCGAGGACGACCTGTCTGCGCGTATCGAAGCGTTCAGCTGCCAAGCCAAAAGTGAAGGCAAGAATAAAGGCCAGCAACCCAAGAGTGGCCCCGACCATCGCGCCAACGGCTGACTCTTTCTCCTCTTCCGATCGACTGCGCCGGTACTTGCCTAAACGGTAGCCGCCCTCAACGGAAAGCAGGACGAGGATCAGGATAGTTACGAAAAGCCCCCAAAGAGGCAGAGCATCGAGGGGGCCGCCACTTTGTTGCATTGCCAGTTCTCCTGACACATGAATGCATCGACCGCGCGCCTCTTCCGGGCCGCTAGCGGGTGAAGTAACCGGCGCGTTTCGGTGCCTGCGTATATAGAGATGCTAGGTATTAACCTGCGGTGGTCAAATTCCCGTACACGGGGCAAGCCCCAATAAATTAAAAACCCCAGCCACTGGCTGGGGTTTTACTGCCTGCGATTTATTACCGCCACCCGCTCTATTCGCTGTCGGCCTGATACAACGACTGCGCATCAAAGGCCGGCAATCTATGCGCCAGAGCTAATTAGCCGCCACAGCCATGCCCGCATTGGCAGGCATCCTTCCCTTTGCGCAGAATCGCGTAGAGATCGTCCTTTAGCTGCAGTTTCTGCTTCTTCAGCGACTCAATGGTTTCGTGAGTAGCCGGGGTGATACCAGCTTCCATGTTCTTTATCTCTTGGTCGAGAGCGTTGTGGCTATGGAAAAGCTTCGCAAAGTGCGGATCCTCGGATTTGAGGCGAGAAATTTTTTCACGGAATTCGGGAAACATGAGGGTTCTCCAATGGGGTGAAAAAGTACTTTGCAGGGTACGGAGGTGTCTAGCGTTGAGGTAGATCACTGAAGGCACCGCAACAAAAGGGCGCCAAAGACCATTTGGAGAACGCCACCCTTGAGACTGTTGCGCCCTGAGTGACGGGTGCTATTCGTTGAGAAAAGACGGGCCATCGAACAGCTGTGGCGGTTGTTGAACGACAGAGGAATGCCGCGCGCGCCAAGCCCGAGCTATCGGTGCCGGCGACGCCACGGCAAGGCGCTGCGTAGCGATCGTCAGCCCCATAGTGATGTGGCTGCCTGCTCGGAAGGGTGGTCGGATGCGTGTGAAATGGGCGGCCAGATGACCGTGGAGTCCGCAGGTCGGTAGCCGTGTACGGTGCCAGTGTCGTCCGAACTGGTGAGTTTCATTCGGAAGCACTGGAAGCACCACGGGCAGTTCACCGGGGTCTATTACGTCAGTTGGTAGGACAATTTTGGGTCAATCGAATGACCCAGAAAGCAAAAGCCCCTGAGATTTGCTCTGAATATCAGGGGCTTAGGCTGTTTTCATTTGGGCCGGGTCGTTTGAGCGGTTCACATAAGGTATTGTTTTTTAAAGGTTAATTTATCTCAAAGGACGTGCGGGATACATGTCAGGATACAGCGCACGGTCGGCTGGACTTTCGTTGTCAGCCATTAGGTGAAATTTTTTATTTTGCGGCCGTATGAAAAAGGCTGGGGGCTCGGTGGCCGGCCTATGAGGCCATAGGGATTTGCCCACCCCCCTCCCCAGGTGGGGCATACGACCTAGAATCCACTAGAGCGTCGCACTCTCTCTTAATTACTGCTCTTGCTTCTTGGCGCCTCTGGCGGAGCCGGACGGTAGTGGTACGAAGCCTGGATTTCAGCAGTCGAAGCAGCAGAAAAAGTACGCAAGAAGCAGCTTTTGACGTCTGCATCAGTCGTGCAGCCGATCAATCGGAGCTCAAAGGGGGGCTCCGATTTGATAGGCAAATTCGTCCGATAGCAGGCACTCAAGCTGTTATCAGACCAGGCCAATATGCGGAAGGCATATTTCGTCGCTATCCCCTTTGCTGCCGTTCGTACTCTCGTATCCGTATGTATTGGCGATCTTGAGCAAGCTGTGGTGCGGCTAGGGCTATAGCGTCTAAGCACTGCCCTAGCTCCTCTGGGGGCCACGGTTGGTCGGCTATCACAATACTCAGTAGCGACAATGTTTCTTTAGGGAACCTGCTACACAAGCCTGATTCGTGGAGCACATGGACTACGTAGTAAGGGTGCTCAATTGGCTGCAGCCATCCTCGCACGGTAGTCAAGGCTGCTGGGAGCTCATTTCGGGCTGCAATGACCAACCGGGCCAACGTTTCGGAAATTCGCGGGCTGCGTAGATCACGGGACTTGGGCCAGACCTGCTGCCAAAACGGCTGCACTCTGTTTTTCCAATAATCCTCACGTTGATCGGCGGCACTTTCAAGCGCCTGAGAGAGCGCCTGTGCGGCTTTCTCCAGCCCATCTTGTGGCAGCGCGCCAATCGCGGATTGGAAGTCCTGCACCGTATAGCCTTCAGTCGAGCCTAATGCAGCATAAGTAAGGAACGCCGCAAACTGCTGGCGGTGCTCGCCAAGATCGGCATAGTGTTGCGCACATTCTAGGAAGTGCGTTTTGAATGCGGCGAGGAGGGGCTGATATAAACGGGGTGACCATAGGAAACCTTCCCACGCAGATTTTGCTTCGAGCAGGTTATTCCAGTTGAAAAGTGGCAGGAGATATTGCTCTGACCAAGGGCGATCTACGCGGAAAAAAGCAATCAGGCGAGAGCTTAGTAGTACGCGGCCATGGCGGAACCGATCTACCTGCAGATCGCACAGCATAGTGAAGAGTGGCTTAAGTTCGGGCGGAAGCAGGTCATTATCGTTGGGGTTCCGTTTGAGCCACAGATTAATTAGAGCCTGCGTGATATGCCCTACCGGGTGGTTAATTGCCGAGCCAACAGGATCAACGACTTCGACGCCATCGCGGATCATGCGCGAACCCGGTCCTGCCTCCAACGGCAGGGCCAGCACGCGGCGACACAGATCCTGAAGAATGACCTCATGGCGTTTTATCGACTTGGATGCGGCTTCTATCCACCAAGTGACAGCATGGTCAATCTCTTGAAGTACGGCATCTGGCATCGTCTGCACCAGAGGTGCAGCGTATTGCCAGGAGCGCAGCACCATGCTTTCTTCGGACCAGACCTGCAATGCTGCGCGCCATCGGCCGGCAGGCCATACATCATCCCGCGCTAGGTCGTTTAGCGCACATAGGCTGTGAAAGAAGCGGGTACGGCACACGTCGCGCCACGTATCTTCGTAGTAAGCCTGCTGCTCGGGGGGCGGTTTTTTGAGCCACTGCACCAGCTCTTGTCGCTTGCGGGGAGCAATGTCTACCTCTCGGTTTTCCTCGTAGTCTGGATCGCCTGTGCCGCTCATCCAGTGGGAAAATTCGTCGCGCTCGTTGTCTTCCAGTTCCCACTCCGGGTGGGCAGCTGCCAGCTCTGTTAAACGGGCTGCGGCGTCGGTGCCCAAAGTGAGGCCCGATGCGCTCAGTTTTGCCAGATGTAGCCAAACTGACTGCGCCACTATGAATTGCCACCGATCTTCTTCCAGATCATCTCGGTACATCTCGCGCGGTGGTCCTGCCAAGATGGCCGTTTCCAGTCGCACTTGAGTTGCCCCCGTTAGCTGGCGTCCCTGTAGAACGAGCAATCGGTACACCTCCCGCCCAGTATTTGTGGACCACAGCCACCACGCTCCATCGGCTAGAAGCCATTCCACCCACTGCTCGGGCAAGATGCAGTCGTCTTGACTGGCGGCAAACAAGGCCAATCGTTTGAAGGTGGGGTATGGCAACTCGAACCAGGTCTGTGCGGTTCGCATTGCCCGTAATGCGTCGCCGGAGCGTACGGCCAGCCAAGCATCGCGCAGCAATTCGATCAAGCTCACCCAGTCGTTGAAGCCCCGGTTCTGCCAGTGCGGTGAAATGGATGGTAAATCCCAGTGCGACCGATCATTACGCTCGTCGGCCTCGCCTAACTCCTTCAGCAGGTCCAAGGCATCGCGCAACAGATGCTGGAAATCTTCCAGAAGGTGCGGCAAGGCGCTAGCCCAGTACTCGCCGCCAAGATCAAGTAGGGTTGAATGCACATGATCGGCCGTCAGCTGCAGCTCCGCGTCCACTAATTGGCCTAAGCGCGTAGGCTCGTCGGGGGTTTCCTCTTCGTCTCCCCAGAGAAACGGCTTCTTCAAGGCTACTTTGGGGGCGAGCAGCTCTCGTAACTCCAAACGCAGAGTTGTACTCAACTGCTCTCGTTTCAGTCGCTCATGCCAACGGTAAAGGTCTGGGTCGCGCTGTGTAGATTTAACTCGTCCGCTCAACAACAAGCGCCACAAAGTGCGCATTAAGGGGCCGGGTAGGGATTTGGGCGCCTGAGAACGAATATCATCCAGCTCGGCGGTTTTGCCTTCGTGCTCAAGTGAGGTAATTCGATCCAGTTGGTGCTCAATCAACCACCTCCAGCGATCATGTAACTGGCCACCACTCTGTGCGATCCAGATAACCAGTTTAGGGTCGTCTAAGTGTCGCACTAGCCAGCGGGCCAGATGAAACATCACCTTATCCCACTGGCTGCCGGCGTCGCCTCCAGATGCCAGCAGCATCGGCGGTGCCAGATCATAGGGTGCAGGCCGGCGGACCAGGCAGAAGCTCAGTTTGGCGTCTGTATCGTCGTGGGGGGGGACACCGAATCGGGGCAGATCTTCGTGTCCCCAACGATTGATTGCGAAGGCTTCTAACAACCAATCCAGAGATGGGGCAGGGTTGAAGTCAGCAAATGTTTTGGCGGGGATCCCTGACTTATCCGATAAAGCCCAGAGCATCCGACCGACGAAGTCATCTTGTTGCGTGCTGTCCTGTGGACGGGCTAGAGCATGTTTGACGACGATAGCTGCCTTGCCTTCTGCTCCGTCACGATAGGTATCTGCCCAAGCGCTCAGGGTCTCATGCAGCGCAGAATGGTCATGGCTGCCGACAGCCACCTTATAGAGGATGGGAGTGACGCCTTTGGCTTCCCATTCGATGGTCTTACGCTGCTCCTGCCCAGGCACGCAATCGCCCAGTGCCCAGGCCTGTGGTGTGACCTCACCCAGCATTCGGTCAGCGGCCAGCGCATCCATCATGTAGCGCATAACTGGGTCGTTGATGCTGTAACCGACGAAGCAGACTACATAGTTGCGGAACAGCTCGCTTACGAAACGAGCGGCCCAGCGCTCGGTCAGGTAAGCCAGACCAAAATCGCCGCTGGTTACCACCAGACGGTTCAGGGTCGTATCGTCTGCATTCTCGTGCAGTAGACCGTGCAGGTAGACCAGTCCATCCCAGCGGCTGTTCTTCGGGATCGGCAACATCGGCGCGGCATAAGGCTGGAATGGCTGTCCAGTGCGTTTGGCCGCTGTGTGAAACACGCGATCAAAGTTGGTGGTTACCAGTCGTAGTGCGCCCATTCGGTTGCGCGCTAGTCTTAACAGCGCAGCCTGAGTATTAGTGGCTCCCTTTCGACGCAGTTTCGGCTTCAGCGCCTGAGCCATTGCACGACGAACAGCCATGCGCTGTTCGGGCAGACGTCGCTCCAGCAGATCGAGCGTGGCGTCAAACTGCCCACGGTCGAAAGCCTCGCGCTCAATATCATTGAGCGTCGTCCCGTTCAGTCGGTAGATTTCTTCCACAAGTCCTTTAAAGCCAGGCAGGCCGGCGGGATAGGAAATCCCTGCGCCGCAGAAGAACACTACGCGACCTTCTTCGTGTGCCTGCAATAGGGCATCTGGAATATCGGGTCCATGGGTTATGAATTGCATTCCGTATGCTTCCTATCCAAAACGTGCTGACGCGGGGTAAAGCCCAGTAGAGGCCACCCTTCTAAGGCTTGCATCAAGTGCGGTGGTCGTGAGCCTAGCGACCAGGGCTCGCTATCTACCTGCACGAAAAATAGCGCGTTATCTGCTAAGGGTCAGCCTGGAAATGGAAGATGCGGCTTGCTGGTCGAGAACCAAGCTGCGACGCGCAAAACATCTGCATCAGCGGACTCCCCTGCAATCATTGCTGCGTTACAGGGCCGGCCCAGCAGGGACCTGAGATTGGTCGTTCTGCCGGGCTGGCTTTGTCTCGGTTATATCTTCCCTGTCGATCGTGTAGGGCTATGAAGGGCGCTAAACCCACGCTCATCGAGCCAGGCATGCCATCGTTCCAAGGCGTTGCGCTTCAGAGTTTCGGCGGTGGTGTGGATGTACGTGGTGTTAAGCGCATTCAGCGCGTGATTCAGCAACAGTTCCCCAATCAGGTACCCAATTGCGTGGTCCTTCTGCATGTGCCTGGGTTTTAAGCTTGTGGAGTGGGGGCTGTTCAAAAAAAGGGCGGCCCATGAGAGGTGTCACGCGCGCTTAAATCCCACAACATTTCCTGTTGCTAGTTTGTCTAGGTGGTCTGCATACCATTGCATCATTTCCCGACGCTGGGGCAGATACACTGCCTTGTTGTACACACCCGCTACCCCTTCCTTGACGTGAGATAGCTGGGCCTCGATGTGGTTTTCGTCGAAGCCGTGTTCATTGAGAGTCGTGGAGGCGATGTGCCGGAAGCCGTGGCCGGTTTGCCGGCCTTCATAGCCGAGACGGCGCAGGGCCATCAGGAAAACGGTATTGCTTCGGGGCTTAGTCGTGTCGCTGCGGCCGGGGAAGAGCAGGGGATAGGTACCAGTCAGTATGTGCAGGTCGCGCAGCAGCTCAACGGCCTGTTGAGGCAGCGGCACCAGATGCTCACGGCGGCGTTTCATGCGCTCGGCCGGAATCGCCCATAAGGCCCCGTCAAGATCGAACTCCGACCAACTGGCTTCCCGTAGCTCCGAAGGGCGGCATGCCAGCAGTGACAGCAGTTGCAGGCCGATCCGAATGTCAGTTGCACTGGGGTATGACCGAATGGCGCGTAGCAGCGCCGGCAATTCGGCCTGGGATACATGGGCGAAGTTTTCCACCGGCCGGGTCTGCAGGAACTTGTGCAGCCCCTCCAGCGGGTTATGGGTTGCCCGACCAGTCACACGGGCCAGGTCATAGATTTCCCGGCACATGCCACGTACGCGGCTGGTCTGCTCGACGATGCCCTTTTGCTCCATGCTGCGCAGGAACTCCATCCACTCGATGGGCAGAATCTCGGCAAAGGGACGTTTCCCGAATACTGGGAAGACATGCAATTCCAGAGCGCCTATGGTCCGTACCGCCGTGCCCTCGGTCCACGTCTTGCGCTTATTGGCATACCACTCGCGGGCCAGCTTCTCGAAAGTATTGGCAGCTGCTTCGGCTTCGGCCGCTTTTCGAACGTGTTTCATCGCAAGAGGGTTACGACCCTGGGATACATCGCCTCTTAGTTCGGCCGCCTTTTGACGGGCGAGAGAGCCGCCGACCTCGGGATAACTGCCAAGGCCTATCCATGACCATTTGCCGTCGGGCTTCTTGTAGCGAAGCTGCCAGGATTTTCGACCGTCCGGTTTGACGCGCAGATACAGGCTGCTGCCGTCATGCTCCCGGTATTCCTTGTCTTCTGGCTCCAGAGTGGCAAGCACTGTGTCAGCCAGTGGGCGGCGCTTGATTTCGCTGCGCTTCATCCTTGTACCCCTTAGTTTCAATTTTTGAGTCGGGTACAGGGGAGGATACACGGCGGGCTGTGCTGTGTATCCATATTGGGGGACGTGCGGAAACAAGAAAGCCCGCACGAGGCGGGCTTTTCAGGGCGTTTCCGATCATGTGGGAACATGTGGAAACTTGCATTTGGTGGAGCCGGGGGGATTTGAACCCCCGTCCGCCAGCACGCTGCTATCGGTTCTACATGCTTAGCCATCTCTATTAGGTTAACTCCTCGCGGCCCGAGTGGCAGGGCGCTTGGAGCGAGCTGTATGAGTTTTAGCCGTTACGTCTACAGCGAACTTGGCGGCGATCCTGTTCTATATGACTGACCAAATCTTCGGGTTTACAGGCATCCCCTAGGGTCAGCTGGCGCCCTTAGGCGGCCAGAGCGTAGTTGTCGTCGTTGGCAACTATGAAAGTGTGGCAGCGGATTTACGAGAACTGTCACCTACTCGGCATGCCCCTCAAGTTTTGTCACCGGCGTCGAATCCTAATCGGCCCCAAAACCTATGAAGGTCGGGGCTAGTGTACGGGAAAGCCGTCACGCGGTCCATCCGGGTGACGGCAAGGTCTTGTCAGCTCAGGAGTTTCAGCACCGCTTCGGCCACCGCTTCGGAGGAGGCGGGGTTCTGGCCGGTGATCAGCAGGCGATCCACTTCCACGTGGCTCTGCCAGTTGTCGGCCTTGCTGAAGCGTGCGCCGTGGGCCTTGAGCATGTCCTGGACGAGGAACGGTACGACCTTGGTCAGGCCGACGGCCTCTTCCTCGCTGTTGGTGAAGCCGGTGACATGCCGGCCCCTGACCAGCGGTTCGCCGTTTTCCGCCCGGGTGTGACGGAACACGCAGGGGGCGTGGCAGACCGCGGCGACCGGCTTGCCGTCGGCGTGGAAGGATTCGATCAGGGCGATCGAGTGGCTGTCTTCGGCGAGATCCCAGAGCGGGCCATGGCCGCCGGGGTAGAAGATCGCGTCGTAGTCGTTCGCAGTCACTTCGGACAATTTCCGGGTATTCGCCAGCGCAGCCTGGGCGCCGGGGTCATTGCGGAAGCGCTCGGTCGCCGGCGTCTGTGCATCGGCCGCGTCGCTCTTCGGATCGAGCGGAGGCTGTCCGCCCTTGGGTGAGGCGAGCGTCATTTGCGCGCCGGCATCCTTGAAGACGTAATAGGGCGCGGCAAATTCTTCGAGCCAGAAGCCGGTTTTCTCCCCGGTATCGCCGAGGCGGTCGTGGGAGGTGAGGACTACGAGAATATTCATGGCCTTTCCTTCGCGTAGAACGATGACGGTAGCTGCGCCGTGCCGGCCGAAAAACGGCTGCACGGAATCGTCAGTTTAGGCGCTCGTCGCGAGAGCGTTGTCGCCGGGCGGGACGCACAAGGAAACGGCGTTTTTCAGTGGTGGTTCGAGGGGAGTGGCCAGCGGCTTGGCGGACCATTGCATCCGCGGGGTGTTGGGGCGGCGAGGGGCGGTTCAGGTAGAGGGCCGTCGAGCCTCGGCGCGACGGCCCCCGATTGCGGTCATGATTTGCCGCCAGTCTGGCGTTCAAGCAGTTTCAGCGCTTCGCTGCTGGCCGCGATGCAGCCTTTGGTGTCACCGGCGGCTTGTTTTTCCAAAGCCTTTTCCTGCAACCGCATCACCTGGTCCTCAACAGTGGGATTCGTGGTTGCGCTGGTTTTCATGGTGTCGTCGATCTTCTGGATGTTGGTGCTGCAGAGATCGTCGGCGAACACGGGGCCGGCCAGCATGGCCATGGCAATGACAAGGACGGTACGTTTCATGGGGCTCTCCTGGCGGGATTGCCTGTGGTTGCACTTGAACAGGCCCGGAAACCGGTGCCTGAAGGGTGGACCCCAGTGTTTTCCGGCAGGTTCAGAAAAAATTCCCGACGGTAGCTGCCGATCGGTGATTTTCCGGGCGGGAAGCGATCGCCGCTGCCGGCCACTCCGGAGCGGAGCGGCCGGTGCGGGATGTGGCGCGGGGTCGTCTAGGCCGGGACTATCGGGCGGGTGACGCGATCCACCAGGTAGACCACGCCGTGATAGTCGATGCCGCCGTGGACCGATAGTCCGATTTCGCAGGTGCGGCTGGTGGAGATGCCTTCTTCGCAGTACTGCACGGCGTCCTTCAGTGTGCGCAGCGAGTGGGCGTTCAGCTCCGGCGTGGTGAAGCCCTTGTCGCCGGCGAAGCCGCAGCAGTGGATGCCTTCCGGGATCACCACTTCGCGGGTGCAGCGCTTCACCAGGTCGATCAGCGCCTGGCTTTCGCCGAGGTGCTGGGTGCTGCAGGTGACGTGCACGGCCACCGGCTTGTCCTGCGGCTGGAACTCCAGGCGGTCGACCAGGAAGGTACGGATGAACTTCACCGGGTCGTAGATTTGCAGCCGGGTGTCGGCCAGGTCCTGGACCAGACGCAGGGTGCAGGGACTGGTGTCGCAGTAGATCGGGTCGAGTCCGCCACGGCTGGCGCGCAGCAGTTCGGCGAGCAGTTCGTCGCGCTTGTCGTCGGCCTGTTTCGCGTAGCCCTTGGAGGCGAACGGCTGGCCACAGCAGAGGCTGTCGGCGTTGTCCGGGAACACCACCTGGTAGCCGCCTTTCTCCAAGAGCTGGCGGGTCTTGTCGATCAGCGGCACCTGTTCCTCGTCGCCGGCCGCCGGGCCCATGGCGCGGGACACGCAGGCGGTGAGATAGACCACCCGTGGGCGGCTGTCGTCGTGAACTTGAGGAGCCTCGGCCAGGCGAACCGGCTGCGGCATGGCGGGTGTCCACTGCGGAACGCGACCGCCGGAAGCTTCGCTGAGCGCTGCGCTGACCCGGGCCAGGCGTGGTGCGCCGAGCAGCCTGCGCGTGCCGTTGGCGGCGTACAGCATGAAGCGTGCGCCGCGCATGGCGGTGCCGAAATTGCGCGCCAGCCAGGTGGCGGTGCCGGGATGGCGAGTCTCCGCGCCGCGCAGCTTGCGTACCAGGTTGCCGGTGTTGATGTTCACCGGGCAGCGCTGGGCGCACAGGCCGGTGGCGGCGCAGGTGTCGATGCCCTGGTAGTGGTAGTCGCGCTCCAGTTGCGCGGTGTCGATGCCGGCGCGCTTCTTCGCCTGGATGTCACGCCACATGACGATGCGCTGGCGCGGGCTGAGGGTCAGTCCCTTCGACGGGCAGACCGGCTCGCAGAAGCCGCATTCGATGCACTTGTCGACGATCTCGTCGGCGGCGGGCAGCGGCTTGAGATTCTTCAGGTGGGTTTGCGGATCCTCGCTGAGAATCACGCCGGGGTTGAGGATGCCGCGCGGATCGAGTAGGCGCTTGAGTTGCCACATCAACTGATACGCATCGTGGCCCCATTCCAGTTCGACGAAGGGTGCCATGTTGCGCCCGGTGCCGTGTTCGGCTTTCAGCGAGCCGCCGTATTCGACCGCGACCAGATGCGCCACGTCGTCCATGAACGCCGAGTAGCGGGCGATCTGCTCCGGCGACTCGAAGCCCTGGGTGAAGACGAAGTGCAGGTTGCCCTCCAGCGCATGGCCGAAAATGATCGCCTCGTCGTAGCCATGCTTGTCGAACAGCGCGATCAGGCGGTTCACCCCTTCGGCGAGCTGTTCGATGGGGAAGGTGACGTCCTCGATGATCACCGTGGTGCCGGTCTCGCGCACCGCGCCGACCGCCGGGAAGGTGTCCTTGCGGATGCGCCAGAGCTGGTTGTAGACCACCGGGTCTTCGCTGAAGTCGACCTGCTTTTCCACCGGGAAGCTGGCGATGGATGCGCTGATCTGCGCCAGTTGCTCATGCAGCAGGCTTTGCGTGGCGGCGCGGGATTCGATCAGCAGCGCGCAGGCATCGGCGGAGAGGCTCTTCACCCACTCCGGCATGCCCTGCATGTTCTCCACCGAGTGCAGGCTGCGGCGGTCGAGCAGTTCCACGGCGGATACCGGCTGCTGCTTGAGCACGGTGACGGCGGTGCAGCAGTTTTCCACATCGGGGAAGACGATTAGCGCCGAGGCCTTGTGCGGGTGATCTGGCACGGTGTCGTAGGTCACCGCGCTGATGAAGCCGAGGGTGCCTTCGGAGCCGACCATCAGGTGGGTGAGGATGTCCAGCGGCTCGTCGTAGTCGACCAGCGCGTTCAGCGACAGGCCAGTGGTGTTCTTCAGCCGGTACTTGTGGCGGATCTTCGCGGCCAGTTCGGTGTTGGCACGGGTCTGCCGGCCCAGTTTGGCCAGTTGCTCCAGCAGCTCGCCATGACTCTCGCGGAAGGCCGCGACGCTGGCCGGGTCTTCGCTGTCGAGCAGGGTGCCGTCGGCCAGTGCCAGGCGCATGCCGGCGAGGGTGTGGTAGGTGTTCTGCGCGGTGCCGCAGCACATGCCGCTGGCGTTGTTGGCGACGATGCCGCCGATCTTGCAGGCGTTGATCGAAGCGGGGTCGGGACCGATCTTGCGGCCGAACGGCGCCAGCCAGGCGTTGGCCTGGGCGCCGATCACGCCGGGTTGCAGGCGGATCTGCTCGCCCTGGCCGCGGATGTCGCGGCCGTTCCAGTTGTCGCCGAGGACGATCAGCACCGAATCGCTGACCGCCTGCCCGGAGAGGCTGGTGCCCGCGGCGCGGAAGGTGACCGGCACGCCCTGGGAGTGGGCGAGCTTGAGCAGGGTGATGACCTCGTCTTCGCTCTCGACGCGGATTACCAGCTTGGGGATCAGCCGGTAGAAGCTGGCGTCGGTGCCGAAGGCGAGGGTGGAGAGCGGATCGTCGAAGCGGCGCTCGCGGGGAATCAGGTGTTCAATGGCGTCGATGAAAGCGGCGGGCAGACTCATGGCGGCTCCAGTCATCATCGGTGTGTGGGCTGTCAGGCAGCCCATCGGTTTTTTGAGTTCAGATCCTGTAGGAGCGCGCCATGCGTGCGATTTTTCGCGGGCATGGCCCGCTCCTACAAGCATTGGTATTCACCTGTAGGAGCCAGCTTGCTGGCGATCCCGGAATCATCGGCAAGCACAAAGCTGCCAGTTGGCTCGGATGATCGCCAGCAAGCTGGCTCCTACAAAAAGCCGCTCCGACAGCGGCCTGCAAGACCGTTGTCCCTACAGAGAGCGATTACCTGCCCAACTCGCGTACCAGCGAGTCGGCGCTGATTTCGCTGATGGACTTGGCGCCGGTCAGGACCATGGCGACGCGCATTTCCTTCTCGATCAGTTCCAGCAGGTTCATAACTCCCGCTTCGCCGGCGGCGGCCAGTGCGTAGACGAAGGCGCGGCCGAGCAGTACGGAGTCGGCGCCGAGGGCGATCATGCGTACCACGTCGAGGCCGGTGCGGATGCCGGAGTCGGCGAGGATCGCCAGTTCGCCCTTCACCGCGTCGGCGATGGCCGGCAGCGCGCGGGCGCTCGACAGTACGCCGTCGAGCTGGCGGCCGCCGTGGTTGGAGACGACGATGCCGTCGGCACCGAACTTCACCGCGTCCTTCGCATCTTCCGGATCGAGGATGCCCTTGATCACCATCGGGCCGTCCCAGAAGTCGCGAATCCACTCCAGGTCCTTCCAGGAGATCGACGGATCGAAGTTGGCGCCCAGCCAGCCGATGTAATCCTCCAGGCCGGTCGGGTGACCGCGGTAGGTGGAGATGTTGCCGAGGTCGTGGGGCTTGCCCAGCAGGCCGACGTCCCACGCCCATTCCGGATGGGTCATGGCCTGCAGGATGCGCCGTACCGAGGCGTTCGGGCCACTCATGCCGGAGTGGGCGTCGCGGTAGCGGGCGCCGGGTACTGGCATGTCGACGGTGAATACCAGGGTGGTCACGCCTGCCGCCTTGGCGCGTTCCAGCGCGTTGCGCATGAAGCCGCGATCCTTCAGCACGTAGAGCTGGAACCACATCGGCCGGTTGATCGCCGGTGCGACTTCCTCGATCGGGCAGACGGAAACGGTGGAGAGGGTGAACGGCACGCCTTTCGCCGCCGCCGCCCGCGCTGCCTGCACCTCGCCACGGCGTGCGTACATGCCGGTCAGGCCGACCGGGGCCAGCGCCACCGGCATCGACAGCGTCTCGTTGAACAGCCGGGTTTCCAGGCTCAGTTCGGACATGTTCTTCAGCACGCGCTGGCGCAGGGCGATGCCAGCCAGGTCTTCCACGTTGCGACGCATGGTGTATTCGGCGTAGGCGCCGCCGTCGATGTAGTGGAATAGGAACGGCGGCAGCTTGCGTTGGGCTGCGGCGCGGTAGTCGGTAGAGGCAGAAATGATCATTGGGCTCTTCCGTTGATGAAAACTATTGGATCGAGCGAGCTAGAGCGAGACAAGACGGAAATGGCCGAGGGTGCGGAGCCTACGACTGTAGGTGAGCAGGCCGAGGCCATTTCCAACGCTGTATCGCCGACGCGCAGCCGATCAGGGCTCCGTCAGTGAACCAGCATGCCGGTGAAGATGTATGCCTGGGCCAGGGTAATCAGGCCGACCATGGTGGCGAACATCAGGCTGTGCTTGAGGGTGAAGCGGAACAGGTCGGATTCCCTGCCGACCATGCCGGTCGCGGCGCAGGCCACGGCGATGGATTGCGGCGAGATCATCTTGCCGGTCACGCCGCCGCTGGTATTGGCAGCCACCAGCAGGGTGTCGTTGACGCCGATCTGGTGCGCGGTGGTCGACTGCAGGGAGCCGAACAGGGCGTTGGACGAGGTGTCCGAGCCGGTCAGGAACACGCCCAGCCAGCCGAGGAACGGCGAGAAGAACGGGAACGCCGCGCCGGTGCCGGCCAGTACCAGGGCCAGGGTGGTGGACATGCCGGAGAAGTTGGTGACGAAGGCGAAGGCCAGCACCATGCCGATGGACAGGATCGGCCATTTCAGTTCGACCAGGGTTTCCTTGAAAGTGGTCAGACCGGTTTTCACATGGATGCCGAGGATGAACATCGAGATCACCGCGGACAGCAGGATCGCCGTGCCGGTGGCAGAAATCGGGTCCAGCTTGAATACCGCGGGGATCGCCGTCGGGTTGGCGACGATGGGGGCGGTTTTGACCACCAGTTGGTCAAGGTGCGGGATGGCGAAGTTGAACACCAGGCTGTACAGCGCGCCGTCCGGGAGGAACATCGCCTTGAACGGTTTCAGGGTCCAGATGGTGACCATCACGGTGAGCACCAGGAACGGCGACCAGGCCTTGACGATCTCGCCGAAGCTGTAGGGCGAAGGCTCGCTGCTGCGAGAGTTGCCGCCAAGCACCGCGGCGCCGCCGGAGACGCCGACCACCTCGCGCTCGCTGGCCGGTTGCCAGACCTTGAGGAAGAGAGTCAGGGATACCAGGCTGACCAGGGCGGAAGTGATGTCCGGCAGTTCCGGGCCGATGAAGTTGGAGGTCAGGTACTGGGTGATGGCGAAGCTGCCGCCGGCCACCAGCGCGGCCGGCCAGGTTTCCTTCACGCCCTTCAGGCCGTCCATCATGAACACCAGCCAGAACGGTACGAGGATCGACAGGAATGGCAGTTGGCGGCCGGTCATGGCGCCGATCTTGAAGGCGTCGATGCCGGTGACCTGGCCGGCGACGATGATCGGGATACCCAGCGCACCGAAGGCTACCGGCGCGGTATTGGCGATCAGGCACAGGCCGGCGGCGTACAGCGGGTTGAATCCGAGGCCGACCAGCAGGGCCGCAGTGATCGCCACCGGGGCGCCGAAGCCGGCCGCGCCTTCGAGGAAGGCGCCGAAGGAGAAGCCGATCAGCAGCACCTGCAGGCGCTGGTCACCGGTGATCGACAGCACCGAGCTGCGGATGACCTCGAACTGGCCGCTCTTCACCGTGAGTTTGTAGAGGAATACCGCGGCGACGATGATCCAGGCGATCGGCCACAGGCCGTAGGCAAAGCCGTAGCCGGCGGCGGCGAAGGCCATGTCGGCAGGCATCTGGAAGGCGAAGATGGCGACCGCGATCGACAGCGCCAGGGTGATGGTGCCGGCGACGTGGCCCTTCATGCGGAATACGGCGAGGGCGAGGAAGAAGAAGATGATTGGAATCAATGCGACTAGCGCGGACAGGCCGAGGCTGCCGAGCGGGGTATAGATTTGCTGCCAGGTTTGCATCTGGGTGGCTCCCTGATTGTTATTGGTGAGTGCCTGGTGCCGGTCGGTTTCGAGGGCCGCCGGGCTGTCGACTGATCGTTTTGCTATTTTGTCGGATTAATTGGTAAGACCAATTTACAAATCCGATGGCTCAGGGTAAAAGCCATATCAGGGCACTGTCAATTTGCTGCAGTACGACTTTTGTTGAAGGCATCCTTCCTACATCCGGGCTTGTTGTGCCGGAGTGGGCTGGGTAGGCTGCCCGGCGCCAGGCGAAACGGCTGGTGTAGAGGGTTCTAGCGGGAGATTTGCAGGAAATGGCTTTTGGTCAGGTGAAACATCGCCGGTTGTCGGATGACATCGTCGAGCGTCTGGAGGCGATGATTCTGGAGGGGACGCTGAAGGCCGGCGAGCGCCTGCCGGCCGAGCGCATGCTGGCCGAGCAGTTCGGCGTGTCACGGCCGTCGCTGCGCGAGGCGATCCAGAAGCTGGTAGCCAAGGGCCTGCTGATCAGCCGGCAGGGTGGTGGCAACTACGTCACCGAGGAGCTCGGCTCGATGTTCAGCGATCCGCTGCTGCACCTGCTGGAGAGCAATCCCGAGGCGCAGCGGGACCTGCTGGAGTTCCGCCACACCCTCGAAGGTTCCTGTGCCTTCTATGCGGCGCAACGTGCCACGGAAGTGGATCATCAACGCCTGAAGCAGTCCTTCGATACGCTGCAGGACTGCTACCTGCGCCACGGCAAGGTCAGCCGCGCGGAAGAGGGCGCGGCCGATGCGAATTTCCATCTGGCGATTGCCGAGGCCAGTCATAACGCCGTGCTGCTGCACACCATTCGCGCCCTGTTCGACCTGCTGAGGCGCAACGTGGTGACCAATATCGGCGGCATGTACGCCCAGCGCGACGAGACCCGCGAACAGCTGATGCGTCAGCATCGCGATCTGTACGAAGCCATCGTTGGCGGGCGTGCCGAAGAGGCGCGGGAGATTTCCCAGCGGCACATCGATTACGTGCGTGAAGTGCTGAGCGACGCCCAGGCGGAAGCGCTCAGGCTGGAGCGGTCGCAGCGGCGGCAGGGAACCTAAGGCAGATCCTACGCTGCTTGCAACTGCCCTTAATCGTCCTTGCCGTGGCGCATCGCGCGCTGGATTTCCCGATTGGAATCGCGTTCCTTCTCGGTGTCGCGCTTGTCGTATTCCTTCTTGCCCTTGGCCAGCGCGATCTCGCACTTGATCAGGTGCTTCTTCCAGTAGATCGACAGCGCGACGCAGGCATATCCCTTCTGTTGCACGGAGCCGAACAGCTTGCCCAGTTCGCGCTTGTGCAGCAGCAGCTTGCGCGTGCGGATCGGGTCGGCGATCACGTGGGTGCTGGCGGTGGTCAGCGGAGTGATATGCGCACCGAACAGCCAGGCTTCGCCGTCCTTCAGCAGGACATAGCTGTCCACCAGCTGCGCCTTGCCGGCCCGCAGGCTTTTCACTTCCCAGCCAGCCAGGGCAATGCCCGCTTCGAAGCGTTGCTCGATGAAGTAGTCGTGCAGAGCCTTCTTGTTCTGCGCGATGGTCCCCGAAGGGTGTTTCTTCTGTTTAGCCATAGGCCGCGCATTATAGGGAGTCGCCGGCTGCGCCGCTATCGGGCCATGCAAATCGCCGCGATGCAGCGTGCGGCGTGATCCGGACGGGATGCGTGCTTGAGGGGGCGTGGCTAATCTCGGAGAATGCGCGCTGTTTTTTGCATAGTCGGTGCGTTCCGCTGCGGGTCGGTGTGGCGCAACCGTTGGATCGAGCAAGCGAGACATTCATATGAGCACGCATATCCAGCGTTCGGCGCTGCTGCCTTACCCCGCGCGGGCGTTGTACGACCTGGTGAACGATGTGGCGCGCTATCCGGAATTCCTGCCCTGGTGCTCGGCCAGCAAGGTGCTGGAGGCGAGCGAGGAAGCGATGCACGCCGAGCTGACGGTGTCCAAGGGCAGCCTCACCCAGCGCTTCACCACGCGCAATGTGCTGGTGCCCGGAGAGAGCATCGAGATGAATCTGGTCGAGGGGCCGTTCACCGAACTGCACGGCGTCTGGCACTTCAAGGCGCTGGGCGACAAGGCCTGCAAAATCACCCTCGACCTGCGTTTCGATTACGCGGGAGCGCTGGTCAAGGCGACCCTCGGGCCGCTGTTCACCCAGGCGGCGAATACCATGGTCGATGCCTTCTGCCAGCGGGCCAAGCAGCTCTATGGCTGAGGCGCGCAGCATCGCCATCGAAGTGGTCTACGCGCTGGCCGAGCGCCAGCGCCTGCTGCGCCTGAGTGTGCCTTATGGCACGCATATGCGTGAGGCGGTCGAGCTGTCAGGCATCGCCGCGGAGTTCCCCGAGATCGATGTGCGCCATTGCCCGCTCGGCATTTTCGGCAAGGCGGTCGCGCTGCCGGAGGAACGCGTGCTGGAGGATGGCGAGCGGGTGGAAATCTATCGCCCGCTGATTGCCGATCCCAAGGAGGTGCGCAAGCAGCGCGCCGCACGGGCGAAGGCGGCGAAAGGCTGAAACGAAAGAGCCCGGCGTGTGCCGGGCTCTTTCATGTTCGGGCTGTCGAACCTTACTGCGGGTTCGCGTCCAGCGGTTCTGGAGTCGGAACTGGCACGGTTTCCACCTGGTCGACTTCCTGCTGGATCTGTTCTTCGAGGGAGCCCGGTTTGGCGGGTTGTTCCTTCGGCTGCTCCGGCTGCTGGGCCGGCTGCTCGGGAGTGGTAGCGGGAGCCGCTTCCGTACCGAGGATCGCCTCGTCGCGGCTGACACCCGGCATGAAATCGCCGTTCAGGCCGACCAATTGGTCGTTATCACTGAAGATCAGGCTCATCCGCTCCTGCTGGCGAGCGCCGCCGCCCGGCTGGATGCTGTACAGGTAATCCCAGCGATTGGGATGGAACGTGTCGGTAATCAGCGGGTTGCCCATGATAAACCGCACTTGCCGGCGGGTCATTCCGGGCTTCAACTGGTCTATCATATCTTGTGTAACGACGTTGCCCTGCTGGATGTCGATTTTGTAAACCCCGGGAAAAGAGCAACCGGCGAGTGCGGCGAGTCCCAGTACGAATGCGAGACTGGTCAGCATGTGCTTGGCGTTTTGCATCAGGGGATGACTTCCACTATCTTGGCTGGGCTACGAAAATCCCGATCATACCCGCATTGAGGGAGGCTGCGAAGCATCCCCGCGCCGAGAAAGCAAAATGGTTGAAAACAGCGAACTGCGAAAAGCCGGCCTGAAAGTCACGCTGCCGCGCGTCAAGATCCTCCAGATGCTCGACTCCACGGAGCAGCGCCACATGAGCGCGGAGGATGTCTACAAGGCGCTGATGGAGGCGGGCGAAGATGTAGGCCTGGCCACGGTCTACCGCGTTCTGACCCAGTTCGAGGCTGCCGGTCTGGTGGTGCGTCACAACTTCGACGGTGGTCATGCGGTATTCGAGCTGGCCGACAGTGGCCATCACGATCACATGGTCTGTGTCGACACCGGTGAAGTCATCGAATTCATGGATTCGGAGATCGAGAAGCGGCAGAAGGAGCTCGTTTCCGAGCGAGGTCTGGAGCTGGTCGATCACAATCTGGTGCTCTACGTGCGCAAGAAAAAGTAAGCGCATATTTCTGGAAAGCGAAACGGCGACCCTTGGGTCGCCGTTTTCTTTTGCATGCCTGTGGTGGCGTAGTTGGAGCGAGCTCTGCATGGCCATAGGAGCAACCTACGTGGCTGGGCCATAACCCGCGTAGGTTGGTGCTGAACGCAGTGAAGCCCAACGATGGCGATGTTGGGCTTCGCAAGCTCAGCGCCAACCTACGGTGGGCATTGCAGCCCGCGATCAGGTGGGGTCAGCCCTGCAGTGCGCTATCCACCATCTTCCGCGCATGGGCCAGCGACTCCTTGGTCAGGTCCACGCCGCCGAGCATGCGGGCGACTTCCTCGATGCGTTCGTTCTTCTTCAGATTCGCCACGGCAGTGCGGGTCTCGCTGGTGCCGCGTTCCTTGTGCACGAACAGGTGCTGATGGCCCTGGGCGGCGACCTGCGGCAGGTGGGTGACGGTCAGTACCTGGCCGCGGGCTCCGAGGTTGCGCAGCAGTTGCCCGACCACTTCGGCGGTCGGGCCGCCGATGCCGACGTCGACTTCGTCGAACACCAGGGTGGGAATGCGCGAGGTCTGCGCCGTGATGACCTGGATCGCCAGGCTGATGCGCGACAGCTCGCCGCCGGAGGCGACCTTGGCCAGGGTCTTCATCGGTTGGCCGGGGTTGGCGCTGACCAGGAACTCCACCTGTTCCATGCCGTTGACCTGCGGCTCCGCCTGGGTCAGTTCACCCAGTTCGATGGCAAAGCGCCCGCCAGGCATGCCGAGGCGCTGCATCTCGTGTTCCACTGCGGCGGCCAGTGGTGACGCGGCGGCGCGGCGCAGGGCGCTGAGTTCGGCGGCCTTTTCCTGGTAGTGGCGGGCGTAGGCTTCGAGCTCTTCGCCCAGGCGCTCCACTGCTTCGTCGTCCGCGTTCAGCGCTTCCAGTTCATCAAGCAGGTGCTGCTGCAGTTCGAGCAGGGCGGCAGGCTGCACGCGATGCTTGCGCGCCAGGCTGTAGATGCTGTCCAGGCGTTCTTCCAGTTGCTGCAGGCGGTTGGGATCGGCATCGAAGTTGTCGACGAAGCGATTCAGTTCGCCGACCGCTTCCTCCACCTGGATCTGTGCGCTGGACAGCAGATTGACCGCCTCCGCCAGCGCGGCCGGCTGGCTCTGGAAGGCGGTCAGCCGGTGCAGGCTGGCGGTGAGAGCGGAGAGCACATTGCCGGCGTCGCTCTCGCTGCACATGTCCAGCACCTGCTGGCAGGCGCCGATCAGGCTGCCGGCGTTGCTCAGGGTCTTGTGCTCCCGTTCCAGATCTTCCTGCTCGGTTTCGCCAAGGGCGAGATTTTCCAACTCCTCCAGTTGGTAGCTGAGCAACTGGTGGCGGGCGCGCTGCTCGTCGCTGCTGCGCGACAGGCGATCGAGTTCCGCGCGGGTCTGCTTCCAGCGCTGCGCGGCCAGTTGCACCTGGCGGGCGAGATCGTGGCTGCCGGCGTATTCGTCGAGCAGGCGGCGATGGGTGTCGGACTTCAGCAGCGACTGGTGCTCGTGCTGGCTGTGGATATCGATGAGCAGCTCGCCGAGGCTCTTCAGGTCGCCGAGCGGGCAGGGGGTGCCGTTGATGTAGGCGCGCGAGCGGCCCTCGGCGGTGATCACCCGGCGCAGGATGCACGGGCCGTCCTGCTCCAGGTCGCGTTCGGCCAGCCAGTCCCGTGCTTCGGCAATCGCGCTGACATCGAAGCTGGCGAGAATATCCGCCTTGTCCGCGCCGGGGCGTACCACGCCGCTGTCCGCCCGGTCGCCAAGGGCGAGGCCGAGGGCATCGAGCATGATCGACTTGCCGGCGCCGGTTTCACCGGTGATCACGGTCATGCCGGCGGCGAGTTCGAGATCGAGGTGCTCGACGATGGCGTAGTTGTGCACGGACAGATGAACCAGCATGGGCGGCGGCTCCAGGGACTTTTCTGGTTATTTATACAGTATTTTTTCCGTCTGGCAATTTTCCTTCGCCCCTTGAAGCGCCGGATTCGGTCCCCATATAGGCCACAAAGCCATGAACCAGAGGGTTCACATTGTTTTTCAAGGCTTATTTTTCGAAGGAGAGACGTATGTCTGACGAGCAACAGACCCTGGACCCGCAGAACGGCGAACAGCCGGAAGTCGCTGCCGCCGAGGATCTGAACGCCCGCGTGCTGGAGCTGGAAGAGCAGCTCGCCGCGGCGAAAGACCACAACCTGCGCGCCGCCGCCGAATTGCAGAACATTCGCCGTCGCGCCGAGCAGGACGTGGAGAAGGCGCACAAGTTCGCCCTGGAGAAGTTCTCCGGCGACCTCCTGCCGGTGGTCGACACCCTGGAGCGCGCGCTGGAGATGTCCAGTCCGGACGACGAAGCGATCAAGCCGATGCGCGAAGGCATCGAGCTGACCCTGAAGATGTTCCACGACACCCTCAAGCGCTTCAACCTCGAGCCGGTCGATCCGCATGGCGAGCCGTTCAACCCTGAGCATCACCAGGCGATGGCCATGCAGGAGAGCGCGCACGTGGAGCCGGGCAGCGTGGTCAAGGTGTTCCAGAAGGGCTATCTGCTGAATGGCCGCCTGCTGCGCCCGGCGATGGTCGTGGTGAGCAAGGCACCGGAAGAAACTCCGCCGTCGATCGACGAGAAGGCTTGAAATCCGACACCCGGTCCCCATCTGGGTAATCAACCGAGCGAAAGACCTGCGACAAGGTCAGCACGGAATCTAATTTCTGGAGAGTGAATATGGGCAAAATCATTGGTATCGACCTGGGGACCACCAACTCCTGTGTGTCCATCCTGGAGAACGGTAACGTCAAGGTCATCGAGAACGCCGAAGGCGCGCGCACCACGCCGTCGATCATCGGCTACGCCAACGATGGCGAAATCCTGGTAGGTCAGCCGGCCAAGCGTCAGGCTGTGACCAACCCGCGAAACACCCTGTACGCGGTGAAGCGCCTGATCGGTCGTCGCTTCGAAGAAGACGTCGTGCAGAAAGACATCAAGATGGTGCCGTACACCATCGTCAAGGCTGACAACGGCGACGCCTGGGTAGAAGCCAAGGGCCAGAAGATGGCTCCGCCGCAGGTTTCCGCCGAAGTGCTGAAGAAGATGAAGAAGACCGCCGAGGACTACCTGGGCGAGCCGGTGACCGAAGCGGTCATCACCGTACCGGCCTACTTCAACGACAGCCAGCGTCAGGCCACCAAGGACGCCGGCCGCATTGCCGGTCTGGACGTCAAGCGCATCATCAACGAGCCGACCGCGGCTGCGCTGGCCTATGGCATGGACAAGGCCAAGGGCGACCACACCATCATCGTCTATGACCTGGGCGGCGGCACCTTCGACGTGTCGGTGATCGAGATCGCCGAAGTCGACGGCGAGCACCAGTTCGAAGTGCTGGCTACCAACGGCGACACCTTCCTCGGTGGTGAAGACTTCGACCTGCGCCTGATCGACTACCTCGTCGACGAGTTCAAGAAAGAGTCGGGCATCGACCTGAAAGGCGACCCGCTGGCCATGCAGCGTCTGAAGGAAGCTGCCGAGAAGGCCAAGATCGAGCTGTCCTCGACCCAGCAGACCGACGTCAACCTGCCGTACGTCACCGCCGACGCCAGCGGTCCGAAGCACCTGAACGTCAAGGTTTCCCGCGCCAAGCTGGAATCTCTGGTGGAAGACCTGGTCAACCGCACCGTCGAGCCGTGCCGTATCGCGCTGAAAGATGCCGGCCTGGACGTTTCCAAGATCGACGAAGTGATCCTGGTCGGCGGCCAGACCCGCATGCCGCTGGTACAGAAGACCGTTGCCGAGTTCTTCGGCAAGGAAGCGCGCAAGGACGTCAACCCGGACGAAGCCGTTGCCATGGGTGCTGCCATCCAGGGCGCCGTGCTGGCTGGCGACGTCAAGGACGTGCTGCTGCTCGACGTCACCCCGCTGACCCTGGGTATCGAAACCCTCGGTGGCGTGATGACCGCGCTGATCGACAAGAACACCACCATCCCGACCAAGAAGTCGCAGGTGTTCTCCACTGCCGACGACAATCAGGGCGCCGTGACCATCCACGTGCTGCAGGGCGAGCGCAAGCAGGCCGCGCAGAACAAGTCGCTGGGCAAGTTCGACCTGGCCGACATTCCGCCGGCTCCGCGCGGTGTGCCGCAGATCGAAGTGACCTTCGACATCGACGCCAACGGCATCCTGCACGTAGGTGCGAAGGACAAGGCCACCGGCAAGCAGCAGTCCATCGTGATCAAGGCTTCCTCCGGTCTGTCCGAGGACGAGATCGAGCAGATGGTCCGCGACGCTGAGGCGAATGCCGAGGAAGACCGCAAGTTCGAGGAACTGGCCGCTGCCCGCAACCAGGGTGACGCGCTGGTCCATGCGACTCGCAAGATGGTCACCGAGGCTGGCGACAAGGCTTCCGCCGAAGACAAGGCTGCCATCGAGAAAGCGCTCGGCGAGCTGGAAGTTGCCGTGAAGGGCGACGACAAGGCCGAGATCGAAGCGAAGATGAACGCGCTGTCCCAGGCGTCCACTCCGCTGGCCCAGAAGATGTACGCCGAACAGCCGCAGCCGGGTGCCGCGGCCCAGGGCGATGCCTCGGACAACAAGGCGGGCGACGATGTGGTCGACGCTGAGTTCGAAGAGGTCAAGGAGAACAAGTAAGCCGCAGGCTTGCTTCCGCTCCTGCGCGCTGTCCTTCGCGGTCGGCGCGCATGAACCGTCGCGCGGGGGCTTGCTCCCGCGTCGGCGTGTCTGGAGGAGAGGTTTTCAGAGTGCAGGAAAGTTATGTCCAAGCGTGATTTCTACGAGGTACTGGGTGTCGAGCGCGGCGCCAGCGAGGCGGAGCTGAAGAAGGCTTATCGCCGGCTGGCCATGAAGCACCACCCGGACCGCAATCCCGGCGACAAGGAGTCCGAGGAGAAATTCAAGGAAGCCAACGAGGCCTACGAGATTCTCTCCGACGCCAGCAAACGCGCGGCTTATGACCAGTACGGCCATGCCGGTGTCGATCCGCAGATGGGGGCGGGCGCCGGTGCCGGTTTCGGCGGCGCGAGCTTCTCGGACATCTTCGGCGACGTCTTCAGCGACTTCTTCGGTGGCGGCGGTCGTGGCGGCTCGCGCGGCGGTGTGCAGCGCGGCGCGGACCTGCGCTACACCCTCGATCTCGACCTGGAAGATGCGGTGCGCGGCACTACCGTGACCATCCGCGTGCCGACCCTGGTCGGCTGCAAGACCTGCAACGGCAGCGGCGCCAAGCCGGGTACTTCGCCGGTGACCTGTACCACTTGCGGTGGTGTCGGTCAGGTGCGCATGCAGCAGGGCTTCTTCTCGGTACAGCAGACCTGCCCGCGCTGCCACGGCAACGGCAAGATGATTTCCGATCCGTGCGGTACCTGCCATGGCCAGGGGCGCGTGGAAGAGCACAAGACTCTGTCGGTGAAGGTGCCGGCTGGCGTCGATACCGGCGACCGCATCCGCCTCAGCGGCGAGGGCGAGGCCGGTGCCCATGGCGGGCCGTCGGGCGACCTCTATGTGGTGGTCAATGTCCGCGAGCATCCGATCTTCCAGCGCGACGGCAAGCATCTGTACTGCGAGGTGCCGATCAGCTTCGCCGATGCGGCGCTGGGCGGTGAGCTGGAAGTGCCGACCCTGGACGGCCGGGTCAAGCTGAAGATTCCGGAAGGCACCCAGACCGGTAAACTGTTCCGCCTGCGCGGCAAGGGCGTGGCCCCGGTACGCGGCGGCGGCGCCGGTGACCTGATGTGCCGGGTGGTCGTGGAAACTCCGGTCAAGCTGGACAAGCGCCAGCGTGAGTTGCTCGAGGAGTTCCGCAGCACGCTGCAGAGCGATACCTCCCATTCGCCCAGGGCCAGTGGCTGGTTCGAGGGCATGAAGCGTTTCTTCGACGATCTATAACCAAGGCGGCAGGCCGCAGGCGATGGTGTCGCTTGCAGCCTGCGGCTCGCAGCCTGGAGCTGTTTTTATGCGACGTATAGCCGTGATGGGCGCCGCCGGGCGCATGGGCAAGAACCTGATCGAGGCGGTGCAGGCTACGGGCGGCAGCGCCGGCCTGACGGCGGCCGTCGATCGTCCGGACAGCACCCTGGTCGGTGCCGATGCCGGCGAGCTGGCAGGGCTGGGACGCATCGGTGTGCCGCTGTCGGGCGACCTGGCGAAGGTGCTCGATGAGTTCGACGTGCTGATCGACTTCACCCATCCGACAGTGACCCTGAAGAACCTGGAAGTCTGCCGCAAGGCGGGCAAGGCCATGGTGATCGGCACCACCGGTTTCAGCGTCGAGGAAAAGCAGCTGCTGGCCGACGCGGCGAAGGATATCCCGATCGTCTTCGCGGCCAACTACAGCGTCGGCGTGAACCTCTGCCTGAAGCTGCTGGATACCGCCGCGCGCGTGCTGGGCGACGAGGTGGATATCGAGATCATCGAGGCGCACCACCGGCACAAGGTCGATGCGCCGTCCGGTACCGCGCTGCGCATGGGCGAGGTGGTTGCCCAGGCTCTCGGTCGTGATCTGGAGAAGGTTGCGGTCTATGGTCGCGAAGGCCAGACCGGCGCCCGCGAGCGCGAGACCATCGGCTTCGCCACCGTGCGTGCCGGCGATGTGGTCGGCGATCACACCGTTCTTTTCGCATCCGAAGGCGAGCGCGTGGAGATTACCCACAAGGCCTCCAGTCGCATGACCTTTGCCCGCGGCGCGGTGCGTGCGGCGTTGTGGCTGGATGGGCGCGAAAACGGCCTGTTCGATATGCAGGATGTTCTGGGTTTGCGCTAGGCAAGTGCTGAGCGGTATGCAAAGCGCTGACCAAAAGGTGGACCGAATTGTCGCTTTTCTGTAAACTACAAATTTAGTGTGTCCACTAAAAGCAGCGCAGAATGAACCATAAAAAAGCGGGATGACTTTTCTTTGTCATCCCGCTTTTTTACAACCTGCGTACGCCCAGCCAGGCTTGATTTACGGGAGGTCTTCTTGACTAAGCCAGCCATACTCGCACTTGCCGACGGCAGCATTTTTCGCGGTGAAGCCATCGGTGCCGACGGTCAGACCGTTGGTGAGGTGGTGTTCAACACCGCCATGACCGGCTACCAGGAAATCCTTACCGATCCGTCCTATGCCCAACAGATCGTCACCCTGACCTATCCGCACATCGGCAACACCGGCACCACGCCGGAAGACGCCGAGTCGAACCAGGTCTGGGCTGCCGGCCTGATCATCCGCGACCTGCCGCTGCTCTCCAGCAGCTGGCGCGACAAGCAATCCCTGCCGGAATACCTGAAGGCCAACGGCACCGTTGCCATCGCCGGCATCGATACCCGCCGCCTGACCCGCATCCTGCGCGAAAAGGGTTCGCAGAACGGCTGCATCCTCGCCGGTGACGACGCCACCGAAGAGAAAGCCCTCGAACTGGCGCGCAGCTTCCCCGGCCTGAAAGGTATGGATCTGGCCAAGGTGGTGTCCTGCACCGAGCGTTATGAATGGCGCTCCAGCGTGTGGAACCTGGAAACCGACAGTCATCCGGAAATCGCCGCCGCCGACCTGCCGTACCACGTGGTCGCCTACGACTACGGCGTCAAGCTGAACATCCTGCGCATGCTGGTTGCCCGCGGCTGCCGCCTGACCGTGGTGCCGGCGCAGACTCCGGCCAGCGAAGTGCTGGCCCTGAACCCGGACGGCATCTTCCTCTCCAACGGCCCTGGCGACCCCGAGCCGTGCGACTACGCGATCCAGGCGATCCGCGAGTTCCTCGATACCGAGATTCCGGTGTTCGGCATCTGCCTCGGCCACCAGCTGCTGGCCCTGGCCTCCGGTGCCAAGACCATGAAGATGGGTCATGGCCACCATGGCGCCAACCACCCGGTGCAGGATCTCGATTCCGGCGTGGTGATGATCACCAGCCAGAACCACGGCTTCGCAGTGGACGAGTCGACCCTGCCGGGCAACCTGCGCGCTACCCACAAGTCGCTGTTCGACAACACCCTGCAGGGCGTCGAGCGTACCGACAAGGCCGCCTTCAGCTTCCAGGGTCACCCGGAAGCCAGCCCGGGCCCGCACGACGTCGCGCCGCTGTTCGACCGCTTCATCGCGGCGATGGCCGAGCGCCGTTGAGGTTCGTGGAAATGGTGCCGACCCTGGGGATCACCGACCTCTGGACCTATGTCCTGGGTACGCTGTTCATCATCCTGCTGCCCGGGCCGAACTCGCTGTTCGTGCTCGCCACCGCCGCCCAGCGCGGCGTGGCTGCGGGCTACCGGGCGGCGTCCGCGGTGTTCATCGGCGATGCGGTGCTGATGCTGCTGTCCGCCCTCGGTATCGCCTCGTTGCTGAAGGCCGAGCCGATGCTGTTCCTCGGCCTCAAGTACCTTGGCGCGGCGTACCTGTTCTACCTCGGCGTCGGCATGCTGCGCGGTGGCTGGCGCAAACTCCAGCAGCCGCAGGTGTCGAGCGATGCGGTGGAGCAGGTGGACGTCAACCAGCCGTTCCGCAAGGCGCTGCTGCTCAGCCTGTCGAACCCCAAGGCGATCCTGTTCTTCGTCTCCTTCTTCATCCAGTTCGTCGACCCGGCATACGCCTATCCGGGGCTGTCGTTCCTGGTGCTGGGGACGATCCTCGAACTGATCAGCGCCCTTTACCTGAGTTTCCTGATTTTTTCCGGTGTGCGCCTGGCGGCCTGGTTCCGCCGGCGGCAACGGCTGGCTGCCGGCGCCTCGAGTGGCGTCGGCGCCCTGTTCGTCGGCTTTGGCGTGAAGCTGGCCAGCGCAACCCTATCCTGAAATTTGCAACGAGAGTCCCATGCCCAAGCGTACAGACATCAAGAGCATCCTGATCCTCGGTGCCGGCCCCATCGTCATCGGCCAGGCTTGCGAGTTCGACTACTCCGGCGCACAGGCCTGCAAGGCCCTGAAGGAAGAAGGCTTCCGCGTCATCCTGGTGAACTCCAACCCGGCCACCATCATGACCGACCCGGCCATGGCCGACGCCACCTACATCGAGCCGATCAAGTGGCAGACCGTCGCCAAGATCATCGAGAAGGAGCGCCCTGACGCGCTGCTGCCGACCATGGGCGGCCAGACCGCGCTGAACTGCGCGCTGGACCTCGAGCACCACGGCGTGCTGGAGAAGTTCGGCGTCGAGATGATCGGTGCCAACGCCGACACCATCGACAAGGCCGAAGACCGTTCGCGCTTCGACAAGGCGATGAAGTCCATCGGCCTGGCCTGCCCGCGCTCCGGCATCGCCCACAGCATGGAAGAGGCCTATAGCGTCCTCGACAAGGTCGGTTTCCCCTGCATCATCCGTCCGTCCTTCACCATGGGCGGCACCGGCGGCGGTATCGCCTACAACCGCGAAGAGTTCGAGGAAATCTGCGCCCGCGGTCTCGACCTGTCGCCGACCAAGGAACTGCTGATCGACGAATCGCTGATCGGCTGGAAGGAATACGAGATGGAGGTTGTCCGCGACAAGAAGGACAACTGCATCATCGTCTGCTCCATCGAGAACTTCGACCCGATGGGCGTGCACACCGGCGACTCGATCACCGTGGCTCCGGCGCAGACCCTGACCGACAAGGAATACCAGATCATGCGCAACGCCTCGCTGGCGGTGCTGCGTGAGATCGGTGTGGAAACCGGCGGTTCCAACGTGCAGTTCGGCATCTGCCCGAACACCGGCCGCATGGTCGTGATCGAGATGAACCCGCGCGTGTCGCGTTCCTCGGCGCTGGCTTCCAAGGCCACCGGCTTCCCGATCGCCAAGATCGCCGCCAAGCTGGCCGTCGGCTACACCCTCGACGAACTGCAGAACGACATCACCGGCGGTCGCACCCCGGCGTCCTTCGAGCCGTCCATCGACTACGTCGTCACCAAGATCCCGCGTTTCGCCTTCGAGAAGTTCCCGAAAGCCGACGCCCGCCTGACCACCCAGATGAAGTCCGTGGGCGAGGTCATGGCCATCGGCCGCACCTTCCAGGAGTCCGTGCAGAAAGCCCTGCGCGGCCTGGAAGTCGGCGCCACCGGCTTCGATCCGAAACTGGACCTGAATAGCGCGGAAGCCGAAAGCGTCCTCAAGCGCGAGCTGACCGTGCCGAGCGCCGAGCGTATCTGGTACGTTGCCGACGCTTTCCGTGCCGGCAAGACCATCGCCGAAGTGTTCGACCTGACTCGCATCGACGAGTGGTTCCTGGTGCAGATCGAGGACCTGGTCAAGGACGAAGAGAAGGTCAAGACCCTGGGCCTGGCCTCCATCGACCGCGACCTGATGTTCAAGCTCAAGCGCAAGGGCTTCTCCGACGCGCGCCTGGCCAAGCTGCTCGGCGTCACCGAGAAGAACCTGCGCAACCACCGCCACAAGCTCAAGGTCGTGCCGGTGTACAAGCGCGTGGACACCTGCGCCGCCGAATTCGCCACCGACACCGCCTACATGTACTCGACCTATGAGGAAGAGTGCGAGGCCAATCCGTCGACTCGCGACAAGATCATGATCCTCGGCGGCGGTCCGAACCGCATCGGCCAGGGCATCGAGTTCGACTACTGCTGCGTACACGCGGCGCTGGCGATGCGCGAAGACGGCTACGAGACCATCATGGTCAACTGCAACCCGGAAACCGTCTCCACCGACTACGACACTTCCGATCGCCTGTACTTCGAGCCGGTGACCCTGGAAGACGTGCTGGAAATCGTCCGCGTCGAGCAGCCGAAGGGCGTGATCGTCCAGTACGGCGGCCAGACCCCACTGAAGCTCTGCCGCGCCCTGGAAGAAGCCGGCGTGCCGATCATCGGCACTTCCCCGGACGCCATCGACCGCGCCGAAGACCGCGAGCGCTTCCAGCAGATGGTCCAGCGCCTCAACCTGCGCCAGCCGGCCAACGCCACCGCGCGCAGCGAAGACGAAGCCCTGGCTCACTCCAAGGTCATCGGCTACCCGCTGGTGGTGCGTCCGTCCTATGTGCTGGGCGGTCGTGCGATGGAGATCGTCTACGAGGAAGAAGAGCTCAAGCGCTACATGCGTGAAGCGGTGAAAGTATCCAACGACAGCCCGGTACTGCTTGACCACTTCCTCAACTGCGCCATCGAAGTCGACATCGACGCGGTGTGCGACGGCGAGATTGTGGTGATCGGCGCGATCATGCAACACATCGAGCAGGCCGGTGTGCACTCGGGCGACTCCGCCTGCTCCCTGCCGCCGTATTCGCTGCCGGCGCACATCCAGGACGAGATCCGCTCCCAGGTCAAGAAGATGGCCCTGGAGCTCGGCGTGGTCGGCCTGATGAACGTGCAGATGGCGGTGCAGGGTGAGGACATCTTCGTCATCGAAGTGAACCCGCGTGCCTCGCGTACCGTGCCGTTCGTTTCCAAGTGCATCGGCGACTCGCTGGCCAAGGTGGCGGCTCGCGTCATGGCCGGCAAGAGCCTGAAGGAAATCGGCTTCACCGAGGAAATCATCCCGCCGTTCTTCAGCGTCAAGGAAGCGGTATTCCCGTTCGCCAAGTTCCCCGGCGTCGACCCGATCCTCGGCCCGGAAATGAAGTCCACCGGTGAAGTGATGGGTGTTGGCGACAGCTTCGCCGAGGCCTTCGCCAAGGCTCAGCTGGGTGCCAGCGAGATCCTGCCGACCAGCGGTTGCGCCTTCATCAGCGTGCGCGAGGACGACAAGCCGTTCGTCACCCAGGTTGCCCGCGATCTGGTCGAGCTCGGCTTCGAAGTGGTCGCCACCGCCGGCACCGCCAAGGTGATCGAGGCGGCCGGCCTGCCGGTTCGTCGGGTGAACAAGGTCACCGAAGGTCGTCCTCATGTCGTCGACATGATCAAGAACGACGAAGTAACGCTGATCATCAACACCACGGAAGGGCGTCAGTCGATCGCTGACTCCTATTCCATCCGTCGCAACGCCCTGCAGCACAAGATCTGCTGTACCACCACCATTGCCGGTGGTCAGGCGATCTGTGAGGCGCTCAAGTTCGGTCCTGAGAAGACCGTTCGCCGGCTGCAGGATCTGCATGCAGGAATCAACGCATGAGCAAGTTCCCCATGACCGTCCAGGGCGCCCGCGCCCTGGAAGAAGAACTGAAACACCTGAAGACCGTACTGCGCCCGCAGATCACCCAGGCCATCGCCGAAGCGCGTGAGCTGGGCGATCTCAAGGAGAACGCCGAGTACCATGCCGCGCGCGAGCAGCAGGGCATGTCCGAGGCGCGTATCCGCGATATCGAGGCGAAGCTGTCGAACGCCCAGATCATCGATGTCACCGCGATCCCGCACACCGGCAAGGTGATCTTCGGCACCACCGTGGATATCGCCAACGTCGATACCGATGAAACCGTGACTTACCAGATCGTCGGTGACGACGAGGCCGATATCAAACGCGGCAAGATCTCGGTGAGCTCGCCCATCGCCCGCGCCCTGATCGGCAAGACCGAAGGGGATGCCGTGATCGTCAAGACCCCGGGCGGCGAAGTCGAGTACGAGATCGTTGAAGTCCGCCACGACTGATCGCACGTCATTGCAAGCCGGAACCGCCAGTTGGCTGCTGGCCCAGACATTCTGGGTCGGTGGCCTCTGGCTGTTGCGCTTTGTGGTGCTGCCGTCGCTGGAGAAGATCGGCCTGGCGCCGTTGCTGGTCGAGTCCGTGGCTGCCGTGCTGATCCCGCTGCTCGTCGGTTTTACCGGCTTCTGCGCGGCGTTGCAGGCGCTGGTACTGGTTCAGATGCGCGGAGTCGCCAGCCTCTGGCGCGATGTGCGCGGCCAGTTGCTGCTCGCTGTTCTGGCGATGGCGGGAGCTTATTTCGTGGTGCACAGCATCGCGCCGGATGCGCAGCGCTGGCTGCTGTTCAACTATCTGGTGCTGGCGCTCTGCGGGTTGCTGCTGGTGCTGCAGCCGGCGCCGGGGCGGGAAGCCTGAAATGCCGCGGGAGCGTTACCGCTCCCGCATTATCGATGCCTGCCTGTCACAGACCGCTGAAGCGGCTGATGTTCGACAGGTTGCGGTTCGGCTTGGGATTGCGGCGATAGATCAGCGCCATCTTGCCGATGACCTGAACCAGCTCGCAGCTGCCGTTCTGGCAGAGTTCGTCGATCAGTGCACGACGATCCTCGCGTTCGGTGATGCGGAACTGTACTTTGATCAGTTCATGATCGTTGAGCGCACGCTCGAGCTCGGCCATGACACCTTCGGTCAGACCGTTCTCTGCAACGATCAATACCGGTTTCAGGTGGTGGCCGATAGATTTGAACTGTTTCTTCTGCTCCTGAGTGAGCGCCATAATCAGACCCCTGGGAAAAAGGCGGATATTTTACCCGAGTTTCGGTTATATCGGGTGCTGCTGATACGAGGTAATACGTGGCCCGTTCCAAGACTAGCCATCGCTGGCTGAAAGAACATTTCGACGATCCGTACGTGAAGATGGCGCAACGCGACGGCTACCGCTCGCGCGCCAGCTACAAGCTGCTGGAAATCCAGGAGAAGGATCGCATCCTGCGCCCGGGCATGACCGTGGTCGATCTCGGCGCGGCGCCGGGCGGCTGGTCGCAGGTCACCAGTCGGGTGATCGGCGACAAGGGCACTCTGATCGCCTCGGACATCCTGCCGATGGACAGCATTCCGGACGTCACCTTTATCCAGGGGGACTTCACCGAGGATGAGGTCTTTGCCAAATTGCTCGAGGCCATCGGAGAAAATCCGGTAGACCTTGTGATTTCGGATATGGCCCCCAATATGAGTGGATTGCCGGCTGTGGACATGCCTCGTGCCATGTTCCTCTGCGAGCTGGCGCTGGATCTTTGCACCCGGGTGTTGCGTCCGGGCGGTGATTTCCTGATCAAGATTTTCCAGGGCGAAGGTTTCGACGTGTACCTGAAGTCGGTCCGCGAAAATTTCGACAAGGTGCAGATGCGCAAGCCGTTGTCTTCCCGCGATCGTTCGCGCGAGCAGTATCTGCTCGCACGGGGCTTTCGAGGGGCCTAGACTGATTTGAGTGGGCCGGCTGCAGGTCTGCAGCCCTCAAGCGTCGCTTGTGCCGGTTCGCGCCGGAGTTCATAAAGGGTTACAGACGGCTCCTGCTCGGGGCAGGGGTTGTGTAGTAATTTGGCCGGAAAGGAGTCTGGCCGTCGTGCGAAGCGGTTTCCAGGGCGGAGCCGGCTTCAGAGGGTAGTCAATTGAACGACATGGCAAAGAACCTGATCCTGTGGCTGATCATCGCGGCCGTACTGGTTACCGTGATGAACAACTTCTCCAGCCCGAGTGAGCCGCAGACGCTCAACTACTCGGACTTCATCCAGCAGGTGAAGGATGGGAAGGTCGAGCGCGTGACCGTGGATGGCTACGTCATCACCGGCAAGCGTCAGGATGGCGATACCTTCAAGACCATTCGTCCGGCGATCCAGGATAATGGCCTGATCGGCGACCTGGTCAACAACAACGTGGTCGTCGAGGGCAAGCAGCCTGAGCAGCAGAGCATCTGGACCCAGTTGCTCGTCGCCAGCTTCCCGATCCTGGTGATCATCGCCGTGTTCATGTTCTTCATGCGCCAGATGCAGGGCGGCGGCGGTGGCCGCGGTGGCCCGATGAGCTTCGGCAAGAGCAAGGCGCGCCTGCTTTCCGAAGATCAGGTGAAGACCACCTTCGCCGACGTCGCCGGTTGCGACGAGGCCAAGGAAGAGGTCAGCGAGCTGGTCGAATTCCTCCGCGACCCGGGCAAGTTCCAGCGCCTGGGTGGTCGCATCCCGCGCGGCGTGCTGATGGTCGGCCCGCCCGGTACCGGTAAGACCCTGCTCGCCAAGGCCATCGCCGGCGAAGCCAAGGTGCCGTTCTTCACCATTTCCGGTTCCGACTTCGTCGAAATGTTCGTCGGTGTGGGCGCGTCCCGCGTGCGCGACATGTTCGACCAGGCGAAGAAGCACGCTCCGTGCATCATCTTCATCGACGAGATCGACGCCGTAGGTCGCCATCGTGGCGCCGGCCTGGGTGGCGGTCACGACGAACGCGAGCAGACCCTCAACCAGTTGCTGGTGGAGATGGACGGCTTCGAGATGAACGACGGCATCATCGTGATCGCCGCGACCAACCGTCCCGACGTGCTCGACCCGGCGCTGCTGCGTCCGGGCCGCTTCGACCGCCAGGTGGTGGTCGGTCTGCCGGACATTCGTGGCCGCGAGCAGATCCTGAAGGTGCACATGCGCAAGGTTCCGCTCGGCGAGAACGTCGACCCGGGTGTGATCGCCCGCGGTACTCCGGGCTTCTCCGGCGCCGACCTGGCCAACCTGGTCAACGAGGCCTCGCTGTTCGCCGCGCGCTCCAACAAGCGCATCGTCGACATGCGCGAGTTCGAACTGGCCAAGGACAAGATCATGATGGGCGCCGAGCGCAAGACCATGGTCATGTCCGAGAAAGAGAAGCGGAACACCGCTTTCCACGAGGCTGGCCACGCCATCGTCGGTCGCCTGGTGCCGGAGCATGACCCGGTCTACAAGGTTTCCATCATCCCGCGTGGCCGCGCCCTTGGCGTGACCATGTTCCTCCCGGAGGAGGACCGCTACAGCCTGTCCAAGCGTGCGCTGGAAAGCCAGATCTGCTCGCTGTTCGGCGGCCGTATCGCGGAAGAGATGACCCTTGGTTTCGAAGGCGTCACCACGGGTGCCTCCAACGACATCATGCGCGCCACTCAATTGGCGCGGAACATGGTGACCAAGTGGGGCCTGTCGGAAAAACTCGGTCCGCTGATGTATGCGGAAGAAGAGGGTGAGGTATTCCTCGGTCGCAGCGCTGGAGGCCAGCACTCCAGCCTGTCCGGTGATACCGCCAAGATGATCGACCAGGAAGTCCGCCGCATCATCGACGACTGCTATGGCATAGCCAAGCGCCTGCTTGAGGAAAACCGCGACAAGCTCGACATGATGTCCGACGCGCTGATGAAGTACGAAACTATCGACGCCGATCAGATCGACGACATCATGGCGGGCCGTGTGCCGCGCGAACCGCGCGACTGGCAGGGCGGTTCCGGGCCGGCAAGCCCGTCCCGGGAAGAAGGTGCTCGCCCCGAGAAACCGATTGGTGGTCCCGCCGGCGAGCACTGAGAGAACCCGATGAGTTTTCCGCAATACCCGACCCGGTTGCCATGTGGCAACCGGGTTCTTGATTTAACGCGCCCGCATGTCATGGGCATCCTCAACGTCACCCCCGATTCCTTTTCCGATGGCGGCCGTTTCAATCGGCTGGATGTCGCGCTGCGTCATGCGGCGGAGATGGTCGAAGCCGGTGCGATGCTGATCGATATCGGCGGCGAATCGACCCGGCCGGGTGCCCGTACCGTCTCGCCGACGGAGGAGCTCGAGCGTGTCGCGCCGGTGGTCGAAGCTGTCGCCCGCGAACTGGACGTGGTCGTCTCGGTCGATACTTCTACACCGGCCGTGATGCGTGAGTCCGGTCGCCTTGGCGCCGGATTGATCAACGATGTCCGCTCGCTGCAACGTGACGGCGCGCTGGATGCGGCCGTCGATACAGGGTTGCCGGTGTGCCTGATGCATATGCGCGGCGAGCCGGGGAATATGCAGGATGACCCGCGCTATGCGGATATCCTCGTCGAGGTGCGAGGTTTTCTCGAGGAGCGCATGCAGGCTTGCGCGGCAGCAGGTATCCCGCGCGAGCGTATCGTGCTGGACCCGGGCTTCGGCTTCGCCAAGACCCAGGTGCATAACCTGAGCCTGTTCCGCCAGATGGAGGGCCTGCTGCAACTGGGCTGTCCGCTGCTGGTCGGCGTGTCGCGCAAGAGCATGGTTGGCCGCGCCCTTGACCGCGAAGTTGGCGAGCGCCTGTATGGCAGCCTGGCCCTTGCGGCCCTGGCGGTCGCCAAGGGGGCAAGCATCATCAGGGTGCATGATGTCGCCGAAACGGTGGACGTGGTTCGAATGATCGACGCGGTGGCAAAATCGCGAGAGGAAGGATTGCAGGTATGAGCAGAAAGTATTTCGGTACCGATGGTATTCGTGGGCGCGTCGGAACTCCGCCGATCACGCCGGATTTCGTGCTCAAGCTGGGCTGGGCTGTTGGCATGGCATTCCGCCGGCAGGGCACGTGCCGCGTGCTGGTCGGCAAGGACACCCGTATTTCCGGGTACATGTTCGAATCCGCCCTGGAAGCCGGTTTGTCGGCCGCGGGTGCCGACGTGATGCTGCTGGGGCCGATGCCGACCCCGGGTATCGCCTATCTGACCCGTACCTTCCATGCCGAGGCCGGTATCGTCATCAGCGCCTCGCACAACCCGCACGACGACAACGGCATCAAGTTCTTCTCCGGCCAGGGCACCAAGTTGCCGGACGAGGTCGAGCTGGTCATCGAGGAATTGCTCGATGCGCCGATGACGGTGGTCGAGTCGGCGCGCCTGGGCAAGGTGTCGCGAATCAACGACGCGGCCGGCCGCTATATCGAATTCTGCAAGAGCAGCGTGCCGACCAGTACCAACTTCGCCGGCCTGAAGCTGGTGCTCGACTGCGCCCACGGGGCCACTTACAAGGTGGCGCCCAGCGTATTCCGCGAGCTGGGGGCGCAGGTCTCGGTGATCGGCGCGCAGCCGAACGGCCTGAACATCAATGAGCAGTGCGGGTCGACCCATATCGAGGCGCTGCGCAAGACGGTCATCGCCGAGCATGCCGACATGGGCATCGCCTTCGATGGCGATGGCGACCGGGTGCTGATGGTCGACCACACCGGTGCGGTGGTGGATGGCGACGAGATTCTCTTCCTGATCGCCCGTGATCTGCATGAGCGGAAGCTGTTGCAAGGTGGCGTGGTTGGCACCCTGATGAGCAATCTGGGGCTCGAACTGGCGCTGCAGGAAATGAACATCCCCTTCGTTCGCGCCAAGGTCGGTGACCGCTATGTCATGGCTGAGCTGCTGGCGCGCGGCTGGCAGCTTGGTGGGGAGAACTCCGGCCATGTCGTGTGCTGCCAGCACACCACTACCGGCGATGCGATCATTGCGGCGCTGCAGGTGCTGATGGCCCTGAAGCATCGCGGTCAGACCCTGGCCGAGGCGCGCAAGGGTATCCGCATGTGCCCGCAGGTGCTGCTCAATGTCCGGTTCAAGGGCGGCAGCGTCGATCCGCTCGAGCATCCTGCGGTGAAGGACGCCTGCGCGCGCGCGACCGAAAGCATGGCTGGACGTGGCCGCGTGCTGCTGCGCAAGTCCGGTACCGAGCCGTTGCTGCGGGTAATGGTCGAAGGCGACGATGAAAAGCAGGTGCGAGCCCACGCGGAACAGCTGGCGAAGGTTGTTTCGGAGGTATGTGCTTGATTTCTCTTGCCAGTCTCTTTTTCGTTGAGTAACATCTGCGCCCACTTTGCTCAGCGAGGTACAGCATGCGGCGAGCTTTAGTAGCCGGTAATTGGAAGATGCACGGTACCCGTTCCAGTGTGTCGGAGCTGATCAAAGGACTGCAGCAGTTGGCGTTGCCCACGGATGTCGAGGTCGCGGTCTTTCCGCCTTATCTCTACATCGAGCAGGTCCTGAAAGGGCTGGAAGGCAAGTCGATTGCGGTTGGGGCGCAGAATTGCGCGCTCGAGCCGGAGCAGGGTGCGCTGACAGGCGAGATTGCCGCCAGTCAGCTGGCTGATGCAGGTTGTCGCCTAGTGCTGGTGGGGCATTCCGAACGCCGCCAGATCATCGGTGAGGGCGATGACGTCGTCAGTCGCAAATTCGCCGCCGCGCAGTCCTGCGGGCTGATTCCGGTGCTCTGCATCGGTGAAAGCCGTGAGGAACGCGAGGCGGGCAGGACTCTCGAGGTTGTCGGGCGCCAGTTGGGCTCGGTGATCGAGAATCTGGGCGTAGAGGTGTTTTCTCGCGCCGTTGTGGCTTACGAGCCGGTATGGGCGATCGGGACGGGGCTGACAGCAACTCCCGAGCAGGCCCAGCAAGTACATGCGGCTATCCGTGCGCAGTTGGCGGCAGAAGATGCCGAGGTCGCCCAGGGAGTTCGTCTCCTGTACGGCGGCAGTGTCAAGGCGGCGAATGCTGCTGAGCTGTTCGGTATGCCGGATATAGATGGGGGGCTGATTGGTGGAGCCTCTCTCAATGCGGACGAGTTCGGCGCGATTTGTTGCGCTGCGGGAAGCTGAGAAATGCTGGAAACAGTAGTGATTGTGGTTCACCTAGCGATGGCGCTGGGTCTGGTTGTGCTGATTCTTCTGCAGCACGGCAAGGGTGCTGATGCAGGCGCGTCCTTTGGCGCGGGTGCTTCGGCGACGGTGTTCGGTAGCCAGGGTTCTGCTACCTTCCTGAGCCGTTTTACTGCTATACTTGCTGCGGTTTTTTTCATTACCAGCTTGGGTTTAGCGTATTATGCTAAAGAAAAAGCTGATATGATTCGCAACGCTGGTTTGCCAGATCCGGCGGTTGTTGAGCAGAGACAAGAGTCGGTTCCGGCGGCAAGCGATGTGCCGGTCCCGCAAGAGCAGCAGAAGCCTGCTGCCAGCGAAGGAGACGTTCCTGCGACTCCGGAGCAGAAGTAAGTCGGTTTATGCCGAGGTGGTGGAATTGGTAGACACGCTACCTTGAGGTGGTAGTGGCCATAGGCTGTAGGGGTTCGAGTCCCCTCCTCGGTACCATATACGGAAGGCCCGCGTAGCGGGCCTTTTCGTTCGGGCAGTTTGGTTGACCTGCATGGTCGCTGTCCGTATAATTTTGCACCAGCTTTGACGCGGGATGGAGCAGTCTGGTAGCTCGTCGGGCTCATAACCCGAAGGTCGTTGGTTCAAATCCAGCTCCCGCAACCAGTTTGGCAGAGCCCCTTTTAAGGGGCTTTTTGCTAGCTGGACAGTCCGCCGCCACGGTTGGGCGGCACATAGGGATGGGCGTTTCGCCCATTTTTTGTTTCTACAGCATACGCGAGGCGATCAGGTGTCGAGCAAGCTAGAACAGTTGCAGGCCTTGTTGGCCCCTGTAGTAGAAGCGCTCGGCTATGAGTGCTGGGGCCTGGAATACATTTCCCAGGGTCGCCATTCCCTGCTGAGGGTATATATCGATCGTCCCGAAGGAATTCTGATCGACGACTGCGAAGCGGTCAGCCGGCAGGTCAGCGGGGTGCTCGACGTCGAAGATCCCATCAGTGGCGAGTACACCCTTGAGGTGTCGTCGCCGGGCATGGATCGGCCGCTGTTCACTCTCGACCAATTCGCCCGCTACGTTGGTGAGCAGGTGAAGATCAAACTGCGCACGCCTTTCGAACGGCGGCGCAACTTCCAGGGCATTCTCCGTGGTGTGGAGGAGCAGGACGTGGTGGTCCTCGTGGACAATCATGAATACCTGCTGCCGATCGAATCGATCGATAAGGCCAACATCATTCCCCGATTTGAGTGAGCCGCGAGTCAGCGGGTTCCAATGGATTGAAAGGCGAGGCGTACGATGAGCAAAGAAGTACTGCTGGTTGTTGAGTCGGTATCCAATGAAAAGGGTGTACCGCCCGGCGTGATTTTCGAAGCGCTGGAACTGGCTCTGGCGACCGCCACCAAGAAGCGTTTCGAGGACGAGGTCGACCTGCGCGTGCAGATCAACCGTAGCAACGGTAACTACGAAACGTTCCGCCGTTGGACTATCGTCGAGGACGAGGACTATTCCAACCCGGCCGCCGAGCTGACCGTAGAGGACGTCCAGGAAGAGCACCCCGGCATGAAGGCCGGCGAAGTGATCGAGGAAAAGATCGAGTCCATCGAGTTCGGCCGCATCGCTGCACAGACCGCCAAGCAGGTCATCGTGCAGAAGGTCCGCGAAGCCGAACGCGCCCAGGTGGTCGACGCCTATCGCGAGAAGGTTGGCGAGATCATCTCCGGCACCGTGAAGAAGGTCACCCGCGACAACGTCATCGTCGACCTCGGCAACAACGCCGAAGCGCTGCTGGCCCGCGACCAGATCATCCCGCGCGAGACTTTCCGCGTCGGTACCCGCGTGCGTGCCCTGCTCAAGGAAATTCGCAGCGAGAACCGCGGCCCGCAGCTGGTGCTGTCGCGTACCGCGCCGGAAATGCTGATCGAGCTGTTCCGTATCGAAGTGCCGGAAATCGCCGAGCAACTGATCGACGTGATGGCCGCCGCCCGTGACCCGGGTTCGCGCGCCAAGATTGCCGTTCGTTCCAAGGACAAGCGTATCGATCCGCAGGGCGCCTGCATCGGTATGCGCGGTTCGCGTGTACAGGCCGTTTCCGGTGAACTGGGCGGCGAGCGCGTGGACATCGTGCTGTGGGACGACAACCCCGCACAATTCGTGATCAATGCCATGGCTCCGGCCGAAGTGGCGGCGATCATCGTCGACGAAGATACCCACACCATGGATATCGCCGTCGCCGAAGACAACCTGGCCCAGGCCATTGGCCGCAGTGGCCAGAACGTGCGTCTGGCCAGCCAGCTCACGGGCTGGACCCTGAACGTGATGACCGAGGCCGACATTCAGGCCAAGCAGCAGGCTGAGACTGGCGACGTCCTGCAGCGTTTTGTCGACGAATTGGACGTCGATGAGGAACTTGCTCAGGTACTGGTGGAAGAAGGTTTCACCACCCTGGAAGAAATCGCCTACGTACCGATGGAAGAGATGCTCAGCATCGACGGCTTCGACGAGGACATCGTCAATGAGCTGCGCTCGCGCGCCAAGGATCGCCTGCTGACCAAAGCCATCGCCACTGAAGAAAAACTTGCCGACGCGCAACCGGCCGAAGACCTGCTCAGCCTCGATGGGATGACCAAAGAGCTGGCGCTGGACCTGGCGCTGCGTGGCGTAACCACTCGCGAAGACCTTGCCGAGCAGTCGATTGACGACCTGCTCGACATCGACGGTATGAACGAAGAGCGTGCCGGCAAGTTGATCATGGCCGCCCGAGCCCATTGGTTCGAGTAAGCATTCGCGGCCTGAGGAGAGAAGTGCATGACGCAAGTCACGGTGAAAGAACTGGCCCAAGTGGTCGATACGCCGGTTGAGCGCCTGCTGCAGCAGATGCGCGACGCAGGTCTGTCGCATACCAGCGCTGAACAGGTTGTAACCGACGGCGAGAAGCAGGCCCTGCTGGCTCATCTGAAGAGCAGCCACGGCGATCGCCTGGAAGAACCACGCAAGATCACCTTGCAGCGCAAGACCACCTCTACCCTGAAAGTCTCGGGTAGCAAGACGGTCAGCGTTGAGGTTCGCAAGAAGAAGACATACGTCAAGCGCAGCCCGGATGAGCTTGAGGCCGAGAAGCAGCGCGAGCTGGAAGAGCAGCGTGCAGCGGAAGAGGCTGCTCGCCTGAAAGCCGAGGAAGAGGCCCGCCAGCGCGCTGCCGAAGAGGAAGCCCGTCGCAAGGCCGAGGCTGCCCGTCAGGCTACAGCCCCTGCTGGCCAGGCGCCGGCTGCTCCTGTCGCCCCGGTTGCGCCCGTGCCGGTTCCTGCCGCAGCGGTTGCTGCGCCGGCCGCGCCGACAGCCGACGAGCGCAAGAAGGAAGAGGTTCGTCGTGCGCCCAAGCGCGAGGAAGAAGACGAACGCCGCGATCGCAAGCATGCGCAGCATCGCCCGTCGATCAAGGAAAAGGAAAAGACCTCTGCTCCGCGCGTAGTGCGCAGCCCGGTAGACGACGAGGACGGTTTCGGCCGTCGTGGCGGTCGCGGCAAGGGGAAACTGAAGAAGCGTAATCAGCACGGGTTCCAGAGCCCGACAGGACCCATTGTGCGCGAAGTCAGTATCGGCGAAACCATCACTGTGGGTGAGCTTGCTCAGCAGATGTCGGTGAAGGGCGCTGAAGTCGTCAAGTTCATGTTCAAGATGGGCACTCCGGTGACCATCAACCAGGTGCTCGACCAGGAGACCGCACAGCTGGTCGCCGAAGAGCTGGGCCACAAGGTCAAGCTGGTCAGCGAGAACGCTCTGGAAGAGCAGTTGGCAGAATTGCTGAAGTTCGAAGGCGAGGCGGTATCCCGCGCGCCGGTAGTGACCGTGATGGGTCACGTCGACCACGGCAAGACCTCGCTGCTCGACTACATCCGTCGTGCCAAGGTGGCGGCTGGCGAAGCTGGCGGCATTACCCAGCACATCGGCGCCTACCACGTGGAAACCGACCGCGGCATGGTCACCTTCCTCGACACCCCTGGCCACGCCGCGTTCACCGCGATGCGTGCCCGTGGCGCCAAGGCTACCGACATCGTGATCCTCGTGGTTGCGGCGGACGACGGTGTGATGCCGCAGACCCAGGAAGCCGTGCAGCATGCGAAAGCGGCTGGCGTTCCGATCGTGGTCGCGGTGAACAAGATCGATAAGCCGGAAGCCAATCCGGACAACATCAAGAACGGCCTGGCCGCGCTGGATGTGATTCCGGAAGAGTGGGGCGGCGATGCGCCTTTCGTTCCTGTTTCGGCGAAGCTCGGTACCGGCGTCGACGAACTGCTCGAAGCCGTACTGCTGCAGGCCGAGGTTCTCGAGCTGACCGCTACCCCGTCGGCTCCGGGCCGTGGTGTGGTCGTCGAATCGCGTCTGGACAAGGGCCGTGGCCCGGTGGCAACCGTGCTTGTTCAAGATGGCACCCTGCGTCAGGGCGACATGGTTCTGTGCGGCGTCACCTATGGCCGCGTGCGTGCCATGCTCGACGAGAACGGCAAGCCGATCAAGGAAGCCGGTCCGGCAATTCCGGTCGAGATCCTCGGTCTGGATGGCACTCCGGAAGCCGGTGATGAACTGACCGTGGTTGCCGACGAGAAGAAGGCCCGCGAAGTCGCTCTGTTCCGTCAGGGCAAGTTCCGCGAAGTCAAACTGGCACGTGCCCACGCCGGTAAGCTGGAAAATATCTTCGAGAACATGGGTCAGGAAGAGAAGAAGACGCTCAACATCGTCCTCAAATCCGACGTCCGTGGTTCCTTGGAAGCCCTGCAGGGTTCGCTCAGCGGTCTGGGCAACGATGAAGTACAGGTTCGTGTGGTAGGTGGCGGCGTCGGTGGTATCACCGAGTCGGATGCCAACCTCGCACTGGCTTCAAACGCCGTGCTGTTCGGCTTCAACGTGCGTGCCGATGCGGGTGCGCGCAAGATCGTCGAAGCTGAAGGTCTGGATATGCGTTATTACAACGTGATCTACGACATCATCGAGGACGTCAAGAAAGCCTTGACCGGCATGCTCGGCAGCGATGTTCGCGAGAACATCCTCGGCATCGCCGAAGTCCGCGATGTGTTCCGCTCGCCGAAGTTCGGCGCGGTCGCCGGCTGCATGGTCACCGAGGGTCTGGTGCACCGCAACCGTCCGATCCGTGTACTGCGCGACGACGTTGTGATCTTCGAAGGCGAACTGGAATCCCTGCGTCGCTTCAAGGACGACGTCGCCGAAGTCCGTGCCGGCATGGAGTGCGGTATCGGCGTGAAGAGCTATAACGACGTTCGCGTTGGCGACAAGATCGAAGTATTCGAGAAGGTCGAAGTCGCTCGCAGTCTCTGATGATGTGAGCGCAACCACAGCGCCCGGGCCGGCTTTTCAGCTGTCCCGGGCGTTTGTCGCTTATTTGTCCATTGGCCGTAGGCCGGTGGAGGCAGGTTAGGAAAATGGCAAAAGAATACAGCCGCACCCAGCGCATCGGCGATCAGATGCAGCGTGAGCTGGCACTGCTGATCCAGCGTGAGATCAAGGACCCGCGCCTCGGGCTGGTGACCATCACTGGCGTCGACGTCGCTCGTGACCTGTCCCATGCCAAGGTGTTCATTACCGTCATGGGTCAGGACGACAACGCCGAGGTGATCAAGCAGAACATCTCGATCCTCAACGATGCAGCGGGCTTCCTGCGCATGCAGTTGGGCAAGGCGATGAAGCTGCGTACCGTGCCGCAACTGCACTTCAGCTATGACGCGAGTATTCGTCGCGGTGCTGAACTGTCGGCGCTGATCGAGCGCGCCGTCGCCGAGGATCGCGGGCACAGCAAGGATACCGAGGAGTAAGGCGTGGCCCAGGTAAAACGTATCCGCCGCGCAGTCAACGGCGTGCTGATTCTGGACAAGCCGCGTGGCATGAGTTCCAACCAGGCGTTGCAGAAGGTGCGCTGGCTGATCAACGCCGAGAAGGCCGGGCACACCGGCAGCCTCGATCCACTGGCTACTGGCGTGCTGCCGCTGTGCTTCGGCGAGGCGACCAAGTTTTCCCAGTACCTGCTGGACGCCGACAAGGGCTACGAGACGGTCATGCAACTCGGCCTGACCACGACCACCGGCGATGCCGAGGGCGAGGTCGTCGAGCAGCGCGAAGTGACCGTCGGTCGGGAACAGATCGAGGCGGTACTGCCACGTTTCCGTGGCGATATAGAGCAGGTCCCGCCGATGTACTCGGCGCTGAAGAAGGACGGCCAGCCGCTTTACAAGCTGGCGCGTGCAGGAGAAGTAGTGGAGCGCGAGGCGCGTTCTGTTACTATTGCGCGCTTGGATTTGCTCGCCTTCGAAGCGCCTTGCGCGACGCTGGCGGTAGCCTGCAGCAAAGGCACCTATGTGCGTACTCTGGTCGAGGATATCGGCCAGGCGCTAGGTTGCGGCGCGCATGTCGCGGCATTGCGCAGGACCCAGGCGGGCCCGTTCGGGCTGGACCAGGCCATCAGCCTGGAAGCCCTGGAACAGGCCCATGCCGAAGGCGGCAACGAAGCGCTGGATCGTTTCCTGATGCCAGTGGATTCGGGCCTGGAGCACTGGCCGCTGATCCAGCTTTCCGAGCACAGCGCCTATTACTGGTTGCACGGACAACCCGTACGCGCCCCGGATGCTCCGAAGTTCGGCTGGATGCGTGTACAGGATCATCAAGGTCGCTTCATCGGTATCGGTGAGGTGACGGACGACGGGCGAATCGCCCCGCGTCGACTGATTCGGTCGTAAGACCGAAACCCGAGGGTGGCTGTCAGCAGGCACGGTCACTCCTCTTTTATGAACACAGGGAAAAGTCCCTGGCCTGTTACCTCAGAGGAAGCCCCATCATGGCACTGAGCGTCCAAGAGAAAGCCCAGATCGTTAACGAGTACAAGCAAGCTGAAGGCGACACCGGTTCCCCGGAAGTGCAGGTTGCACTGCTGTCCGCCAACATCAACAAGCTGCAGGACCACTTCAAGGCCAACGGCAAAGACCACCACTCCCGTCGTGGTCTGATCCGCATGGTCAACCAGCGTCGTAAGCTGCTGGACTACCTGAAGAGCAAGGACACTGCTCGTTACAGCGCCCTGATCGGTCGCCTGGGCCTGCGTCGTTAAGACGTAAGCCTGAAGTGGGAGGCTGGGAGCTTGGAGCTGAAAGTCGGTGCGAACCGGCCTTCGGCTTCGGGCTCCCAGCTTTCCGCTTTTTAAGGGAATGAAAACGGGCCGACTCCCGACATTCCCACAGTTTCCCCCAAGGCAACAAAGAGAAGGAAAACACCGTGAACCCGGTAATCAAGAAATTCCAGTTCGGTCAATCGACCGTAACCCTCGAGACTGGCCGTATTGCCCGTCAGGCCACCGGCGCTGTGCTGGTCACCATGGACGACGTTACCGTGCTGGTAACCGTCGTAGGTGCCAAGCAGGCCGACCCGAACAAGGGCTTCTTCCCGCTCTCCGTTCACTACCAGGAAAAAACCTACGCAGCCGGCCGCATTCCCGGTGGTTTCTTCAAGCGTGAAGGCCGTCCTTCCGAGAAGGAAACCCTGACCTCGCGCCTGATCGACCGTCCGATCCGCCCGCTGTTCCCGGAAGGCTTCATGAACGAAGTGCAGGTCGTCTGCACCGTCGTTTCCACCGGCAAGAAGTCCGATCCGGACATCGCTGCCATGATCGGCACCTCCGCCGCCCTGGCGATCTCCGGTATTCCGTTCGCCGGTCCGATCGGCGCCGCCCGTGTTGGCTTCCACCCGGAACTCGGCTACATCCTCAACCCGAATTACGAACAGCAGCAGAGCTCCAGCCTCGACATGGTCGTGGCCGGTACCGCTGACGCCGTCCTGATGGTTGAATCCGAGGCCGACGAGCTGACCGAAGACCAGATGCTGGGCGCCGTGCTGTTCGCACACGACGAATTCCAGTCGGTCATCCGTGCCGTTCAGGAACTCGCTGCCGAAGCTGGCAAACCGACCTGGAACTGGACCGCTCCGGTCGAGAACACCGCGCTGGTCAACGCCATCAAGGGCGAGTTCGGTGCTGCCATCTCCGAGGCGTACACCATCACCATCAAGCAGGAGCGTTACGCCGCTCTGGACGCCCTGCGCGATCAGATCGTCGCCAAGTTCGCCGGTGAAGGCGAAGGCCAGTTCCCGGCTGGCGAAGTCAAAGATGTCTTCGGTCTGCTGGAATACCGCACCGTTCGCGAGAACATCGTCAACGGCAAGCCGCGTATCGATGGTCGCGACACCCGCACCGTTCGCCCGCTGAAGATCGAAGTCGGCGTTCTGGGCAAAACCCACGGTTCCGCGCTGTTCACCCGTGGCGAAACCCAGGCGCTGGTCGTTGCCACCCTCGGCACCGCGCGCGACGCTCAGCTGCTGGATACCCTGGAAGGCGAGCGTAAAGACCCCTTCATGCTGCACTACAACTTCCCGCCGTTCTCGGTGGGCGAGTGCGGCCGTATGGGCAGCCCGGGCCGTCGCGAGATCGGTCACGGTCGTCTGGCCCGCCGCAGCGTCGCTGCCATGCTGCCGCAGCAGGCTGATTTCCCGTACACCATCCGCGTGGTTTCCGAAATCACCGAATCCAACGGCTCCAGCTCCATGGCTTCCGTTTGCGGTGCTTCGCTGGCTCTGATGGATGCAGGCGTTCCGGTCAAGGCGCCGGTTGCCGGTATTGCCATGGGTCTGGTCAAGGAAGGTGACAAGTTCGCCGTCCTGACCGACATCCTGGGTGACGAAGACCACCTGGGCGACATGGACTTCAAGGTCGCCGGTACCGACAAGGGCGTTACCGCCCTGCAGATGGACATCAAGATCAACGGCATCACCGAAGAGATCATGGAGATCGCCCTGGGCCAGGCCCTGGAAGCTCGCCTGAACATCCTCGGCCAGATGAACCAGGTCATTGCCGCTCCGCGTGCAGAGCTGTCGGAAAACGCTCCGACCATGATTCAGATGAAGATCGATTCGGACAAGATCCGCGACGTCATCGGCAAGGGCGGCGCCACCATCCGCGCGATCTGCGAAGAAACCAAGGCCTCGATCGACATCGAGGACGATGGCAGCGTGAAGATCTACGGCGAAACCAAGGACGCCGCCGAGGCCGCCAAGCAGCGCGTCCTGGCGATCACCGCGGAAGCCGAGATCGGCAAGATCTACGTCGGCAAGGTCGAGCGTATCGTCGACTTCGGCGCCTTCGTCAACATCCTGCCGGGCAAGGATGGTCTGGTGCACATCTCGCAGATCAGCGACAAGCGCATCGACAAGGTCACCGACGTGCTGCAGGAAGGCCAGGAAGTCAAAGTCCTGGTGCTCGATGTGGACAACCGTGGCCGCATCAAGCTGTCCATCAAGGACGTTGCCGCTGCCGAAGCCTCTGGCGTGTAAGCAAACGGCGAAACGGAGAGGGCCCCTTGTGGGCCCTCTTTTTTTGTCTGGAGAAAAGGATTTGGCGGACCTGCCAGTCGTGCATTCTGCACGGTGGTTTTTGCGCAGCCTTGCAGATTGCCCAAGACAGGTTTTCGTATCTGTCTGATAAGTCTGGACTTTTACTGTCACCGAAGGCTGGCACAGGTGTTGCGACGGTAACTGTGCAACTGCCGCCAGGAATTGGCCGCAGTTTCCCGAATGAAACAGGAGAAACCGCCATGAAATCCAATTTCCGCAAGCTGGCCCTTGCAACCGCTACTGCGACTGCCCTGAGCTTCTCGTTCGCCAATACGGTGTTCGCTCAGCCGACCACGCTGGCAGCGAACGATACGGTACAAAAAGCCGAAGAAGCGGTTTCCGACACCTGGATCACCAGCAAGGTCAAATCCAGCCTCATTGCCAACAAGGACATCAGTGGCACCAACATCAAGGTCGAGACCAACCAGGGTGTGGTTGCCCTGTCCGGTACGGTGAAGACCGATGCCGAGCGTGATCTTGCCGTGCAGACTGCTCAGGGCATCAAGGGCGTGAAGGATGTAGCCGCCGATGGCCTGAAATCCGTCGAGTGATTTCCGGCGCTACGGCTGGAGCCGGGAAGCTCAGCAATCGAGTATGCAGGGATGCATGGACGAAGCTCCGCACGGGACTACCCGGCGGGGCTTTTCTCCATGTGACTGGCGAGTCTGGCGATCAGTTGCCGCGCTTGCTCTGGATGGTGGTCAGGCGATTGCCTTCGAAACGGACGAAGTAGACCATGCCGTTCCACGGGCCGTAGATCCATTCCTCGACCGCTACTTCGGTGCGCTGGCCCCAGCCGACGGATATTTCCTTGTAGCCCAGGTGGGCCCGATCGACGGGCTCGCCGCAGCGGCTCAGCACATCGCTGGTGCTGTCGCCGGTGCTGATCAGCTTGCTGTTGCAGCGCAGGCTCGCGGCCTGGAGTTCGACGCTGGCGAGTAGCAGGAGCGGGAGCAGCAGAAGTAGTGGGCGCATGGGCAATCCATTGTCAGTTGCGCTGGAATTCAATCGACTTGAGGCGATTGGCTTCGAAGGTGAGGATGTAGGTGGTGCCGTTGCGCGGTCCGTAGACCCATTCCTCGACGCGGAACTCCCGCCGGTCGTAGCCGCCGAGCGTGTAGCCGACCTCATCGCGGTGGGCAGGAGTACCGCATTTCTTTTCGACTTCCCATGCGCGGTCGCCGATGCTGACCAGGGCACTGCCGCAGCGCATGCTTTCCGCCTGCGCCGCGGTTGCGCCGAGCAGCAGCGTGCACGGCAGGAGAAGGTTCAGACAGAGGGTTTTCATTCGCTGTCGAGGTTCAGCTGGCTGATGACGTCCCCGTTATTCTCCGCCTCGGCGAGGCTGACGTCGATCAGGTAGACGCGCTCATCCGGCAGCCCGCCCTTGCTGACCAGATAGTCCTTGATCTGCGTTGCACGGGCCTGGGCCAGCCTGCGCAGCAGCAGCTCGCTCTTGCTCCAGGAGTCGAGTACGGCCTGATGCAGTTTGGCCGTACGTTCGTCTTTATCGAGCTCCTTCCATTCCGCCGGCGGCTGCTGCTTCAGGCGCGTGCGGTAGATGCCTTCGAGCAGCGCGGGCTGCAGGTCTTCCGGGACTTCGAGCTGGCTGGCGTCGCTGGGTAGCTTCTCGCCGCGCCGCTGGAGGATACGGTAGTAGTTGTTCTGGAATTCCTGCTGCAGGCGCTGTTCCGCCAGCAACGGGCCGTCGCTGGATGCCGCGCTGACGCCTTCCACCTCCAGACGCAGGGCAGGGCGCTGCTTCAGGGCTGCTGCGAGCTTGTCCAAACGCCCCTGGGCGGTGCCCGAAAGTTCGTTGGAGCCGGCACTGAAGGGCACGCTGCCCATGTCGGGATCGCCACCGCCACCGGCCAGGCCGGCGATGAACTTGAAGGGCGCCTGCACGGCCCGCACGATCAGGTTGCGCAGGGTCTGCCAGACTATCGGCATGACGCTGAACTGCGGGTTGTTCAGGTCGCCGGAAACCGGCAGCTGGATGTCGATGTTGCCGTTGGCGTCCTTCAGCAACGCCACCGCCAGCTTGACGGGCAGGTCGACGGCGTCCGGGCTCTCGACCTTTTCGCCGAGCTGGAGTTTTTCCACCAGCACCTTGTTCTCGGCGTTCAGCTGGCCCTTGGTGATCTTGTAGTGCAGGTCGAGGTTCAGGCGCCCCTTGCGGATGCGGTAGCCGGCGAACTTGCCGGAGTAGGGCGTCAGGGTGGTCAGCTCGACGCGCTTGAAGCTGGTGGCGATATCCAGCTGCTCCAGCGGCGAGAAGGGGTTCAGGCTGCCCTTGATGCTGACCGGGGCGTATTTGTCGACCTTGCCCTTGAAGTCGACGTTCGCCGGCCGTGGATTGCGGTTGTCGATGGTCCCGATCGAGCCGCCGAGCTGCTGGATCGCCGTGGCGAAGTCGGGGCGCAGGGTCAGGTCGGCGAAGTTGGCCGAGCCGTTGTTGACCTTGATCCCGCCGATGCGGATGCCCAGCGGTTTGCTGGCGGGTTGCGAGGCTGCGCCGGTACTTGTGGGGGCGGCGCCCTGGGGCTGCTCGATGATCAGCTCGGTGACGTTGGTGGTGCGGTCCTCGTTGATGATGAAGCGCGCATAGGGCTCTTCGAGGGACAGGCTCTGGATCGCCAGGCTGTCGCCATGCTGGTAGGCCAGGCCGTCGAGCGTCAGTTGCTGCCATTTGACGAAGTCGCGGCTCTTCAGGGTGTCCAGGGTATGCAGCTGGGTGACCTGGGCCGAGCCGCCGACGCTGAAGGCCAGCGGCTCGGTGCTCTTCAGGTCGACGTCGAGATCGCTGGCGAGGAAGCCGCTGCGCAGCTCCAGGCGTATGAACGGGCTGATGTAGGACTGGGCGATGCGCAGGTCGATATCCCGGGTGGCGACCTTGAGCCGGGCGCTGATCGGTTCCAGAGCTACCTGGCCGCTGGCTTCCACCTGGCCGCGATTGCCCAGGCCGGTCTTGAGCTTGAGGGTCAGCGGCGACTTGCGCAGGCTGTCGAGATTCTGCAGGTCCAGGTCCAGCGGGCCGATATCCAGCGGTACTTCCGGCGACGGCGCACGGTCGACGAGGTGCGCCTTGTAGCCGCGCAGTTGGGTATCGCGGATCAGCACATGCCAGGGGCTTTCCGCTGGTGTTGCCGCTTCGGCAGTCGCAGGTTTTTCTGCAGGTGCAGGCGTTGGGGTTTCCGTCTGCGTTTCGGCAACCTGCTTGTCCTTGCCGGTGGCGACATCTTCCGCTGTTGCCGGAGCTGCATTTGCCGGCTCTGCCGGTGCTGGCGTCGTGGTTTCCGCTGGTGGCGCGGGCTTACGCTTGAAGGGCTGGAAATTGGCGAAGAGCTTCTGCCAGTCCAGTTGGCCATCCTTCTCGCGGGCAGCCCAGGCTTCCAGGCCCTGGCTGCGTACCTGGCCGATCACCACTTCGCGCTTGGCCAGGTCCATGCTGGTGTCGCTGACGTCGAGGCTGGCCAGCTTGACCAGGGGTTTCTTGTCGGGGGTATGCAGGGCGAAGTCCTGCAGGTTCACGGTCGCCTTGTCGAGCAGCAGCTGGGTTTCCTTCGACAGGTCGAGACGGTAGTCGGAGGAAAGGCTGAGCATGCCTTTCTCCAGGTCCAGCGGTGCGTTGTCGCGTACGTACGGCCACCAGGCCTTCAGCGGAATGCCCTTGACCGACAGGCTGCCCTGGGAGGTGATAGGCACCAGGCTCAGGTCGCCCTTCCAGTCCAGCCGGCCGCCATGCGGGCCGGTGGCGAGCAGGGTCATGGTCGCGCCCTGGCCGGGCAGGGTAGTGAGGTTGTGCAGTTCGAACCCCAGCGGTCTGAGGAGGAAGTCGATGGGCTCGCTGGGGCGGCGATCCTGGAAGTGCAGGCTGCCCTCGGCAAGCTCGACGCGGTCGATGCGCAGCGGGAAGGGATCTCCGGGCGGCTCGGCGCTCGGCTGGCTGGGCGGCAGCTTGAACAGGCGGGTCAGGTTCAGCGTGCCGTCTTCAGCGAACAGCAGCTCGGTATGCGGGCCCTCCAGTTCGACATCGGCCAGATGCAGATGGCGTTCCCAGAGGCTGTCCAGTTCGGCGTTGGCGTAGAGGCGCTTGAAGCTGAGCTGTTCCTGCCCGGGGGCGCCGATATGCAGGCCCCAGAGGGTCAGCTCCAGGCTGAAGGGGTTGAACTCGATCCGTTCGAGCTTTGCCGGAAGCGTGGCGTAGTTGGCGAGTTGCTGGTTCGCCACGCGAAGGGCGATTCCGGGGAGAATCAGGAAACCCAGCAAGCAATAAAGAAGAGCCATCAGCACCAAAGTGCCGATAGTGCGTATCAATCCTTTGGACATGGGGAGTGCCGCTTTCCGTCGTGACGTGCCTAGGAGTATGGCACGCAGACAAAGTTCCGAAGGTGATATGCGGCAGCAGGTGGCAGGCTGGTCATGGAGCTGGGCGAAATTCGGCCTGTTTCGCCGGCGATGGCGACGGGCTTCAGCGCCCGGTCCGGCAGGTGAAGATCCCGCCGCCCGCTGGAACGGGGCGGCGGGATGCAGGGGATCAGCGCTCGATGGCCAGCGCCACGCCCTGGCCGCCACCGATGCAGAGGGTGGCCAGGCCTTTCTTCGCGTCGCGGCGGATCATCTCGTGCAGCAGGGTCACCAGCACGCGGCAGCCGGACGCGCCGATCGGGTGGCCAAGGGCGATGGCGCCGCCGTTGACGTTGACCTTGCTGGCGTCCCAGCCGAGTTCCTTGCCGACCGACAGGGCCTGGGCGGCGAAGGCTTCGTTGGCTTCGATCAGGTCGAGGTCGGCCAGTTGCCAGTTGGCTTTTTCCAGGCAGCGGCGGGTGGCCGATACCGGGCCGATGCCCATGATCGACGGATCGACGCCGGCATTGGCGTAGGCGGCGATCTTCGCCAGCACCGGCAGGCCGAGCGCCTTGGCCTTGGTTGCGCTCATCAGCAGCACGGCGGCGGCACCGTCGTTGAGGGTGGAGGCGTTGCCGGCGGTTACGCTGCCGTCCTTCTTGAACGCCGGCTTCAGCTTGCCCAGCGAGTCGGCGGTAGTGCCGGCGCGGACCTGCTCATCGGTGTCGAAGGCGATGGGCTCGCCCTTGCGCTGCGGAATCAGCACCGGGGTGATCTCCGCCTTGAAGCGGCCGGCCTCGATGGCTTCGGCGGCCTTGCGCTGCGATTCGGCGGCGAAGGAGTCCTGTTGCTCGCGGCTGAGGCCGTACTTCTCCACCAGGTTCTCGGCGGTGATGCCCATGTGGTAGTCGTTGAAGGCGTCCCACAGGCCGTCGTTGATCATGCTGTCGACCATCTTCGCGTGGCCCATGCGCAGGCCGGTGCGGGCGCCGGGCATGACGTAGGGCGCCAGGCTCATGCTTTCCTGGCCGCCGGCGATGATCGCCTCGGCGTCGCCGCAGCGGATCGCCTGGGCCGCCAGGTGCAGGGCCTTGAGGCCGGAGCCGCAGACCTTGTTGACGGTCATCGCCGGTACGCTGACCGGCAGGCCGGCCTTGATCGCGGCCTGGCGGGCGGGGTTCTGCCCGGCGCCAGCGGTGAGGGTCTGGCCGAGGATCACTTCGTCCAGCTGTTCCGGAGCGAGGCCGCTCTGTTCGAGCAGGCTGCGGATCACCACGGCACCGAGATCGGCGGCCGGGATGGACGACAGGGAACCCTGGAAGCTGCCGATGGCGGTACGGGTGGCGGCAACGATGACGACTTCTTGCATGACGCAGATCCTCTGGATAAAGCGGGCCGAAGCAAAAAACCATGGTGACACAGAGCTCCCGGCCAGGACCACTACCCTTTCCGGGCGGGGCGTCAGCGCAGCGGCGGCAGGCCCATGCGTCGGCGGGCACGGTGCAGCGAGCCGTTGCGCACGGCCCAGCGCAGCAGCGGCACGCTGCGCTTGACGCTGGTGCGGATCAGTTGGCGCTGCACGTTGTTGAAGGTCAGGCCGAGCATGTCCCCGGCCCACTCCGGCAACAGGTCGATGCCGGCGCGCAACATCAGGGCGCTGAAAGGCTTGGCCAGGGAACTCGGCGCGGGGGCATCGAGCAGCACCTCGACGACCTCGCGGGTGCGCTCGTCGTAACCCAGGCTGGGGCGCATGCCTTCGAGGTAGTCGTCGATCTCCCGTCGCGAGCGCGGCACATCGCGTGCGCCAAGGCGTTCAGCGACCAGGGCGATCTCGTCGTAGTAGCGGTCCTGTTCGCTGCCCGGCAGGTCGGGATTGCGGTAGCGCAGGTAGGACTTGAGGAAGCTGTTCACCTCGACCACATGGACCCAGGTGAGCAGGTCCGGGTCGTTGGCGGAATAGGCGCGGCCGTCGGGCAGGGTGCCGTGGACGTTGTCGTGGATGCGCCGCACCCGGGCGATCAGCTTGTCCGCATCGGCGCGCGAACCGTAGGTGGTGGTCGAGATGAACTGGCCGGTGCGGCGCAGGCGGCCGAGCATGTCGTTGCGGAAGTTGGAGTGGTCCCACACGCCGCCGAGGGCCAGCGGGTGGAGCATCTGCAGGAGCAGCGCGCTGATGCCGCCGATCAGCATGGAGCTGAAGTCGCCATGCACTTTCCAGCACGCCGAATCCGGCCCGAACAGACCGGGATCGCCCTTGGGCGACTCGAAGTCGACCCCGCCGAGGGCGAGGCCGGTCAGGCTGAGCACCTGGCTTTCGATGTGACGGCGGATGGTTTCCATGACGGATAGCTTCGAGCTTCAAGCGGAAAGCTGCAAGTTAGAGCACACAGACAACTGTAACCTCTTGCTTGCAGCTTGCAGCTTGCAGCTTGCAGCTTGCAGCTTGCAGCTTGCAGCTTGCAGCCGCGCTACCGGTTCAGTCGCGCCTCGATCAGCCCCTGCACCACGCTCGGGTCGGCCAGCGTCGAGGTGTCGCCAAGGTTTTCCAGCTCGTTGCAGGCGATCTTGCGCAGGATGCGTCGCATGATCTTGCCCGAACGGGTCTTCGGCAGGGCGGGGGCCCACTGGATCAGCTCCGGCTTGGCGAAGCTGCCGATCTCCTTGCTGACCAGTCCAAGCAGTTCCTGCTTCAGCTCGTCGCTGGGCTCCACGCCGCTCATCGGTGTGACGAAGGCGTAGATGCCTTGGCCCTTGAGGTCGTGCGGATAACCCACCACCGCCGCCTCGGCGACCGCGTCGTGCAGCACCAGGGCGCTTTCCACTTCGGCGGTGCCGATGCGGTGGCCGGAGACGTTGATCACGTCGTCGACCCGCCCGGTGATCCAGTAGTAGCCGTCCTCGTCGCGGCGTGCGCCGTCGCCGGTGAAGTAGTAGCCGGGATAGGGCTTGAAGTAGGTGTCGATCATCCGCTGGTGGTCGCCATAGACGCTGCGGATCTGGCTCGGCCAACTGGCCTTGATCGCCAGCACGCCGGCGCCGGGGCCGTCGATCTCCTTGCCCTGCTCGTCGAGCAGCGCCGGCTGCACGCCGAAGAACGGGCGGGTGGCCGAACCCGGTTTCAGCGAGGTGGCGCCGGGCAGCGGGGTGATGAGGATGCTGCCGGTCTCGGTCTGCCACCAGGTATCGACGATCGGGCAGCGGGTTTCGCCGACCACGTGGTAGTACCACTCCCAGGCTTCCGGGTTGATCGGCTCGCCCACGGAGCCGAGCAGACGCAGGCTGGCGCGCGAGGTCTTCTTCACCGGCCCCTCGCCCTCGCGCATCAGCGCACGCAGCGCGGTCGGCGCGGTGTAGAAGATGTTCACCTGGTGCTTGTCGATCACCTGCCAGAAACGTGAGGCGTCCGGATAGTTTGGTACGCCCTCGAACATCAGCGTGGTGGCACCGTTGGCCAGCGGACCGTAGACGATGTAGCTGTGCCCGGTGACCCAGCCGACATCGGCGGTGCACCAGAAAATGTCGCCTTCGTGGTAGTCGAACACGTACTTGTGGGTCATCGCCACGTTCAGCAGATAACCGCCGGTGGTGTGCAGTACGCCCTTGGGTTTGCCGGTCGAGCCCGAGGTGTAGAGGATGAACAGCGCGTCCTCGGCGTCCATCGGTTCCGGCGCGCAGTCGTCGCTGGCCGTCTTCAGCGCCTCGTGGTACCACAGGTCGCGGCCTTCCACCCAGGGAATCTCGCCCTTGGTGCGCTCGACCACCACCACGGTGGAGACGTTCGGGCAGTCCTTCAGGGCCTTTTCCACGTTCTGCTTGAGCGGGATGTACTTGCCGCCGCGCACGCCCTCGTCGGCAGTGATCACGGTGCGGCAGTCGGAATCGAGGATGCGGTCGCGCAGGGAGTCCGGCGAGAAGCCGCCGAACACCACCGAGTGGATCGCGCCGATCCGCGCGCAGGCCAGCATCGCGTAGGCGGCTTCGGGAATCATCGGCATGTAGATGCACACCCGGTCGCCTTTCTCCACGCCGCGGCTCTTCAGCACGTTGGCCAGGCGGCAGACATGGCTGTGCAGCTTGCGGTAGGTGATGTGCGCCGATTCGGCGGGGTTGTCGCCTTCCCAGATGATGGCGATCTGTTCGCCGCGCTTTTCCAGATGGCGGTCAATGCAGTTGTAGGCGACGTTCAGTTGGCCACCCTTGAACCAACTGGCCTGGCCCTTGGTGAGGTCGCCGTGGTGGACGGAGTTCCACGGCTTGAACCAGTCGAGGAAAGCCTTGGCCTGTTCGCCCCAGAAGGTTTCCGGGTGCTCGATGGACTGGCGATAGAGGCGCTGGTAGGCCTCGTCGTCGAGATGGGCACGCTGGCGAACGGCGTCCGGCACCGGGTGAACGGTGATTTCGAACATGTCTGATTCCTTGTTTTTGTGTGTTCGCGGGAACTTTGACTCTGGACCTAGACTGGTCCAATGACCGGCGCTGTTCAAGTGCCGTCTATGGCGGAAACGAAGAGCCCGGCGCTGGGCCGGGCTCTGGAGGGGCGGGATCAGCCGCGGTGACGACCGCGGAAGTAGTCGATCAGTCCCTGGGTCGAAGCGTCCTCGGCGGGCAACTCCTCGCTGCCCACCAGGCGGCCGTAGACGCCCTTGCCGAGGTCCTTGCCGAGTTCCACGCCCCACTGGTCGAAGGCGTTGATGCCCCAGAGGATGCTCTGCACGTACACCTTGTGCTCGTACATGGCGATCAGCGCGCCGAGACGGCGGGGGCTGATGCGCTCCATCACCAGGGTGTTGCTCGGGCGGTTGCCGGGGACCACCTTGTGCGGCGCCAGGCGCTGCACCTCGGCCTCGTCCAGGCCCTTGGCGCGCAGCTCGGCTTCCGCTTCCGCGCGGCTCTTGCCGAGCATCAGCGCCTGGCTCTGCGACAGGCAGTTGGCGTACAGCCACTGATGGTGGTCGGCGACCGGGTTGTAGCTGCTCACCGGGACGATGAAGTCGGCCGGGATCAGGTGCGTGCCCTGGTGCAGCAACTGGTGGTAGGCGTGCTGGCCGTTGCAGCCGACGCCGCCCCAGATCACCGGGCCGGTACCGGCGGAAACCGGCGTGCCGTCCTGGCGCACGCTCTTGCCGTTGGATTCCATGTCCAGTTGCTGCAGGTGGTCGGTGATGTTCCGCAGGTAGTAGTCGTACGGCAGGATGGCGTGGCTGCGTGCACCCCAGAAATCGCCGTACCAGACGCCGAGCAGGGCCAGCAGCACCGGGATGTTGCTGGCGAACGGCGCGGTGAGGAAGTGCTGGTCCATGCTGGAGGCGCCGGACAGCAGTTCCTTGAAGTTGGAAATGCCGATCGACATGGCGATCGGCAGACCGATGGCCGACCACAGCGAATAGCGCCCGCCGACCCAGTCCCACATCGGGAACACGTTTTCCGTGCGGATGCCGAAGGAGACGGCGGCTTCCTTGTTGCTGGAAACGGCGATGAAGTGCCGGTAGAGCTCCGCCTCGTTACCGCCCATGGCCAGGTACCAGGCGCGCGCGGCCTGGGCGTTCTTCAGGGTTTCCAGGGTGCCGAAGGACTTCGAGGAAACGATGAACAGGGTGGTCTCGGCGCTCAGGCGGCAGGCCAGTTCGCGGAACTCGCTGCCGTCGATGTTGGCCAGGTAGTGGCAGCGCACGCCTTTCTGGGCGAACGGCAGCAGGGCTTCGGAAACCAGCTGCGGGCCGAGGAAGGAACCGCCGATGCCGATGTTCACCACGTCGGTGATCGGCTTCTCGGTATAGCCGCGCCACAGGCCGTTGTGCACGGCGCCGACCAGCTCGGTCATCTGATGCAGCACGCGGTGCACTTCCGGCATCACATCCACGCCATCCACCAGAACCTTGTCGCCGATCGGCCGGCGCAGCGCGGTATGCAGCACCGGGCGGCGCTCGGAGGCGTTGATCACGTCGCCGCGGAACATGGCCTGGATGGCGTCGTCGAGGTGGGCGTCCTTGGCCAGTTGCACCAGCAGGTCGAGGGTGTCCTCACGGATCAGGTTCTTCGAGAAGTCGAGGAACAGGCCGCAGGCGCTCAGGGAAAAGCGCTTGAAGCGGTCCGGGTCGTCGACGAAGGCCTGGCGCATGCTGAAGTTCTGCAGTTCCTTGCGATGCGCGACGAGCGCCTGCCAACTGCCGAGGCGGGTGGCATCCAGCGGTGTGAGGTGGTGTTCCATGTCTTACCTGCGGGGGATGTGACTACTGTTTGAACGCGCAAGAGCCCGGAAATTCCGGGCTCTTGGGGGGATCAGGCTACCTGGACCGGGATGGCGTTGCTGGTGTGGCTCAGCTCGTTGCCCGGGGCCATGTAGAGCATGCGCGGCTGGTAGTTGGCCAGTTCGGCTTCGCTGTACTGCGCATAGGCGCAGATGATCACGCGGTCGCCAACCTTGGCCTTGTGCGCGGCGGCGCCGTTGACCGAGATCATCCGCGAGCCTTCCTCGCCGCGGATCGCATAGGTGGTGAAGCGCTCGCCGTTGTCCACGTTGTAGATCTGGATCTGCTCGTACTCGCGGATACCGGCGAGATCCAGCCATTCGCCGTCGATGGCGCAGGAGCCTTCATAGTCGAGCACGGCATGGGTGACTTCGGCGCGGTGCAGTTTGGCCTTGAGCATGATGGCATGCATGACGGGGCTCCTCTTTTTCTTGGTGTGGCGGCACGGGGTTGGATTGGCGAGGCCCAGGCAGAGCCTCGCATGGGGTTAGTCCAGGTGTAGCGCGAGATTGTCGATCAAACGGGTGGTGCCAAGGAAGGCCGCCGCCAGGATGACCAGGGACTTGTCCTCCGAGCGGGCCGGCTGCAGGGTGTTGGCCTCGCGGATTTCCAGGTAGTCGACGCGCAGGCCGGCCTGCTCGATCTGCTGGCGGCCATCGTCGATCAGTTGGGCGAAGTCGCTGCTGCCGGCTTGCAGGCGCTCACCAAGCAGCTTGAGGGTACGCTGGATGACCGGGGCGCTGGCGCGCTGCTCGTCGTTCAGGTAACCGTTGCGCGACGACAGCGCCAGGCCGTCCTCGGCACGCACGGTCGGCTCACCGAAGATCTGCACCGGCATGTTCAGGTCGCGCACCAGCTTGCGGATCACCGCCAGTTGCTGGAAGTCCTTCTCGCCGAACAGCGCCATGTCCGGCTGCACCATGTTCAGCAGCTTGCAGACCACGGTCGCCACGCCATCGAAATGGCCGGGACGGCTGGCGCCGCACATGCCCTCGGAAACGCCGGGCACGCTGACGATGGTCTGGTCGCTCCGGCCGTCCGGATACATTTCCTCGACGCTCGGGGCGAACAGCAGGTGGCAGCCGGCTTCGAGCAGCTTCTCCTGGTCGGCGGCGAGGGTGCGCGGGTACTTGTCGAGGTCTTCGCTGGGGCCGAACTGCAGCGGGTTGACGAAAATGCTGGCGACCACGAAGTCGGCGCGCTGGCCGGCCTTGGACACCAGTGCGGCGTGCCCGGCGTGGAGATTGCCCATGGTCGGCACCAGCGCGATGCGCTTGCCTTCACCGCGGGCACGGGCGATCGCGGCACGCAGTTCGCGGACGGTCTTGACGGTGATCATGAGGAGAATCCGTGTTCGGGGCCGGGGAAGGTGCCGTCTTTCACGGCCTTGACGTAGGCAGCCATGGCCGACTGGACGTCCGGCTGGCCTTCCATGAAGTTCTTGACGAATTTCGGCGCCCGACCGGTCAGCGAGAGGCCGAGCATGTCGTGCATCACCAGCACCTGGCCGTCGGTACCGCTGCCGGCGCCGATGCCGATCACCGGGATCTTCACCGCTTCGCTGATTTCCTGGGCCAGGGCGGACGGCACGCACTCCAGCAGCAGCATGGCGGCGCCGGCCTGCTCCAGGGCGATGGCGTCGGCGCGCAGCTGGCGGGCCTGCGCTTCCTGGCGGCCCTGTACCTTGAAGCCGCCGAACAGGTTCACCGCCTGCGGGGTGAGGCCGAGGTGCGCGCACACCGGCACGCCCATCTGCGCCAGGCGGATGATCGGCTCGGCGAGCCAGGCGCCGCCTTCCAGCTTGACCATCTGGGCGCCGGCCTGCATCACGGCGACCGCGTCGGCCAGGGTCTGCTGCAGGGAGGTGCCGGAGGAGAAGGGCAGGTCGGTGAGGATCAGCGAGCCCTTGTTGCCGCGCTTCACGCAGGCGGTGTGGTAGGCCATTTCGCTGACCGTCACCGGCAGCGTGCTGTCATGACCTTGCAGCACCATGCCCAGGGAGTCGCCTATGAGCAGCACGTCGGCACCGGCCTGGCTGGCGATGTGAGCGAACGTCGCATCGTAGGCGGTCAGCATCGCGATCTTTTCGCCGCTTTGCTTCAGCCCCTGCAGGGTGGTCACGGTTACATCAGGCATGAAAGTGTTCCTCGTTACAGACCATGTGCGACATTTTTTCACATTGCCTGGTTGGGCCGGTTCTGCGCCGGCGCATTGCAAACGGGCACCTATAGTCCTGATGGGGGGACCTGAAGTCAATTACAGGGTGTTACCGGACTGTTACTGCGTTACCGCCGTCCGTCGCGATGATGGCCTCAGGCCGCCTGTTCAGGGCAGTCGCTCGAGTCCTTCGAACGGACAGGCGGCAAGCATTTCCGCCAGCACGCGGCCATCCGGCAGGCGCAGATCCGGGGCCAGGTCGGCCAGCGGGTAGAGCACGAAGGCGCGCGCCTGCATATGGTAGTGCGGCACGCGCAGGCGCGGCTCGTCGATCAGGCGCTCGCCGAACAGCAGGATATCCAGGTCGAGGGTGCGCGGGCCCCAGCGCTCGTCCTTGCGCACACGGCCCTGTTCCAGCTCGATCTTCTGCAGCGCGTCGAGCAGGGCGAGCGGCTCCAGTCCGGTATCCAGCGCGGCGACCGCATTGACGTAGCGTGGCTGGTCGGGCGGGCCGAGGGGATCGCTGACATACAGGGGGGATACGCCGGCCAGGTGGGTCTGTGCGATGTCGCCGAGGGCGGCCAGCGCGTTTTCCAGCTGCTGGCGCGGCTCGGCGAGGTTGCTGCCGAGGCCGATGTAGACGCGCTCGCTCACTCGTTGCCGGCTCCATCGCTGTCGCTGCGCGGGCCACGGCGACGGCGGTTGCTGCCGCCACGACGGCGTTTGCGCGGCGCGGCGCCGTCTTCCTGGCTGCTCAGGTTGCGGATCATGCCGCGGCGTTCGCTGTCGCTGGCGTCCTGGTAGTCGGTCCACCAGTCGCCCAGGCCACCGGTCTCCTCGCCGGCGCTCTCGCGCAGCAGGAGGAAGTCGTAGCCGGCGCGGAAGCGCGGGTTCTCCAGCAGCATGTCGGCACGCTTGCCCTGGCGTCGCGGCAGGCGTTCCTGCATGTCCCAGATTTCGCGGATCGGGATGGTGAAGCGCTTGGGCACGGCGGTCCGCTGGCACTGCTCGTAGATCAGGTCCTGGGCGGCTTCCTGCATCGCCGGGATCGGCGGCATACCGCGCTCCTGCAGTTGCAGGACGCGAGCCGGCAGCGCCGGCCAGAGCAGGGCGGCGAAGAGGAACGCCGGGGTTACCGGCTTGCCCTGGTGGATGCGCGTGTCGGTATTGGCCAGGGCCTGGCGGATCAGCTTGCCGGCATATTCCGGGTCGCGTTCCAGGGCCTTGGCGCTGGCCGGGAACAGCGGGGCGAACAGGCCGTAGTGGACCAGCAGTTCGAAGGTGCGCTCGGCATGGCCGCTGAGGAACAGCTTGATCACTTCGTCGAACAGGCGGGCGGAGGGAATGTCGCGCAGCAGCGGCGCCAGGCGATGGATCGGCTGGGCGGTGTGCTTCTCGATCTCGAAATCGAGCTTGGCGGCGAAACGCACGGCACGCAGCATGCGCACCGGGTCTTCGAGGTAACGCTGCTCGGGATCGCCGATCAGGCGGATCAGGCGATTGCGGATGTCGTGCACGCCGTGGGCGTAGTCGAGGATGCGCTCGGCGGTGACGTCGAAGTACAGCGCATTCATGGTGAAGTCGCGGCGCTGGGCATCGTCTTCCAGGGTGCCGTAGACGTTGTCGCGCAGGATGCGGCCGCTCTCGTTGCGCGAGGACTGGTTGCTGTCGCTCTCGTCGTCGTCCTGCGGATGGTTGGCGCGGAAGGTGGCGACTTCGATGATCTCGCGACCGAAGTGCACGTGCACCAGCTTGAAGCGGCGGCCGATCACCCGGGCGTTGCGGAACTCCGCGCGCACCTGCTCCGGGGTGGCGCTGGTGGCGACGTCGAAGTCCTTCGGCGGAATGCCCAGCAGCGGGTCACGCACGCCGCCGCCGACGACGTAGGCCTGGTAGCCGGCCTTCTGCAGGCGCTCGACCACATTCACCGCGTTTCGGCTGAACTGCTCGCGGCGCAACGGGTGCTGGTGATTGCCTATGACTTCCGGAGTAGTGCGGACGGCGCGCTTCTTGCGCAGGGGCGAACGAATGGACTGGATCAGCTTTTTCAGCATGTAGGCACTATCGGAAGCTTGTCGGAATGGGGTTGCACGCTGGTCTTTCCTGGCTGGACGGTCTGTGGATGACGCGACGCTCTGTCATGTCGCGCTATCGGAGAACGGCTGTGGATCATCTCATGCCACCAGCGAGCATCATGCATTTCGCTAATGAAAGGCAGCAATTCTGATGCCGTTTATTCAAGGCCAGATTCTAGCATCGGGTGCGGGGATGGTGAACGAAAGCAGCGGCGGGAGTGGAGCGGCAGGGGAGCTGGAAGCTACTGGGGGAGCCGAAGCTCCCCCAAATTGTTGCGTGCTCTTGTTGTTATTATGCTGCGGGCTTGTTGTTCTTGTTTGTCGACCCGTCCCGCAAGGTCAGTCACCTCGGGGATTCGTCCCGAATTCGGGACCAGTCAAGAGCAAACGGATTGCTTTGGTCGCTGAGTGAGCGGCGATCTTGCGATCCAACCAGTGTCGTCGCTGCCTTGGGGCAGTTTTATTGTTATTCGACTGGCTGCGGGATTTCTCCCGACTTGCACCCTTCTCCAAAAGAATCAGTTAGCTGCGCCTCCGCGATTTTGTTTTTGTTGTGCTGGAGCCGTTACGTGTTGTTCTTGTTGTGTTGTTTTGCTTGTTATTGTTGTTGTGCCAAATACATAAGCAGGCAGCGTGCCAACTTTTTGAAATCCTTTATTTTCAATGGCTTAGCTATTTTTGTTGGTGGCGAGCAGGCACAAAAAAGCCGGGTTTTCGTTACCGATGAACCCGGCTTCTGTTACGGAGCATGTCCGAGGTAACAGGTTGGCACGCTGTTACGAGTCGGCCGACGCACCCGATTTGCGGCGCGGAATGCCCAGGCGCTGGCGGCGTTCCCACAGGCATTTGCGGCTGATGCCCAGCTTGCGGGCCAGCTCGGTCTCGGTCATGTGATCCTGGTGTTCGAGGACGAAATGCTGGAAGTAGTCCTCCAGCGACAGGTCTTCGGTAGGCTCGTGGGCGCTGGTGCTCGGGCCGTTGGCAGGGCGGCTGTCCAGCTCGTCGCCGAAGTCGTCTTCCAGGTCGTCCAGCTCGATGTCGATGCCCAGCAGGTCGGCAGGGATTTCCGAACCTTCGCTGAGAATGACCGCGCGCTCGATGGCGTTCTCCAGCTCGCGCACGTTACCCGGCCACGGGTAGTGGCGGATGGCCTGTTCCGCTTCGTGGGAGAAGCTCAGCGGTGCGCGGCCCATCTGCTCGCACTGTCGGGCGAGGAAGGCGCGGGCGATTTCCATGACGTCGGCGCCGCGCTCGCGCAGCGGCGGCAGCTTCAGGGAAATCACGTGCAGGCGATAGTACAGGTCTTCGCGGAACTGGCCGGTCTTGGCCAGCGTCTTCAGATCGCGGTGGGTGGCGGCGATCAGGCGCACGTCGACCTTCTGCGATTGCACCGAGCCGACCCGGCGGATTTCGCCTTCCTGCAGCACGCGCAGCAGGCGGGCCTGGGCTTCCAGCGGCAGTTCGCCGATCTCGTCGAGGAACAGGGTGCCGCCGTCGGCGGCTTCCACCAGGCCGGCGCGTCCTGCGCTGGCGCCGGTGAAGGCGCCTTTCTCGTGACCGAACAGTTCGGACTCGATCAGGGTTTCCGGAATGGCCGCGCAGTTCACCGAGATCAGCGGTGCCTTGGTGCGCCGGGAAAGATTGTGCAGGGCGCGGGCGACCAGTTCCTTGCCGGTGCCGGACTCGCCCTGGATCAGCACATTGGAATCGGTGGGCGCGACCTTGCGGATCTTGCCGTACAGCTCCTGCATCGGCGGACAGGAGCCGATGATGCCGATTTCGCCGTCGACCGCCGCGGCGCCGTTGCTGGCGCTGCGTTCGGCGGCCGGCCTGGCACTGCCGCGCTCGGCCTGGGCGCTGCGGGCTTCCTGGCGGTCCTTGAGGATGCGCGCCACTGCCTGGAGCATTTCATCGTGGTCGAAGGGCTTGGCGATGTAGTCCACCGCGCCCATCTTCATCGAGTCGACCGCCGAGCGCAGGCTGGCGTAGCTGGTCATGATCAGCACCGGAGTGCCCTGGGCCAGCTTGATCAGTTCGGTACCCGGTGCGCCCGGCAGGCGCAGGTCGCTGACGATCATGTCGAAGGAGGGGATGCTGTAGCGCTCTTGCGCCTCCTGTACCGAGCCGGCCTCGCTGACCTGGTACTGGTTGCGCTCGAGCAAACGTCGCAGGGCGGAACGGATGATTGTTTCGTCTTCGACGATGAGGATATGTGCCATGTATTCAGCTCTCTCGACGTGCTCGTTACTGCTCGGCCGTCGGGCCAGGATGCCGCGGCAAAGTGACACGAATGCGCGTACCGCACTCGCGTTCGGGGTATGCCGGGCTGTCTATGGATATCTGCCCATAATGCTCTTCCACGATCGAATAGACCAGCGCGAGGCCGAGTCCGGTCCCCTTGCCCGGGTCCTTGGTAGTGAAGAACGGCTCGAACAGGCGATCGACGATCGCCTTCGGAATGCCGCTGCCTTCGTCTTCCACGATCAGGTCGATGGTCTGCTCCGATGCTTCGCTGCGCACCCGGATCGCGCCGCCGGGTGGCGAGGCATCGCGGGCATTGGACAGCAGGTTGATCAGCACCTGGGCCAGGCGCTGGGCGTCGCCTTCGACCCAGTGCGTGGGTTCGCAGAGGTTGAAGAACTGCACATCCACGCTGCGCCGGTTCAGTGATAGCAGACTGATGGCCTCCTGGGCAACGTCGGCCAGGCAGACCGCTTCCGTCCGCACCTGCTTGCCGCCGGCGTGGGCGAAGCTCATCAGCGATTGCACGATGCGCGAGACCCGCTTGGTCTGTTCGAGGATCTGTTCGCTGATTTCCTTGAGTTCGCCGTCGCCTTCGCGTTCCTCGCGCAGGTTCTGCGCCAGGCAGGCGATGCCGGTGATCGGGTTGCCGATCTCGTGGGCGACGCCGGCAGCGAGGCGGCCGATGGAGGCCAGGCGTTCGGAGTGGATCAGCTTGTCTTCCAGCGCCTGGGTTTCGGTGAGGTCCTCGACCAGCAGCACCAGGCCGCTGTTGCCGGGCGCCAGGGGCTCTTCGATGGCCGCCTTGTGCAGGTTGAGCCAGCGGATCTGCCCGTCGACCGCCAGGCGCTGCTTGTGCAGGTGCTCGTAACTGGCGTCGACGAAGCCTTCCAGCAGACTCTTCCAGGGTTCGCCGAGGGCCGACAGGCGCGAGCCGACCACACGCTGCGCGCTGGTGCCGGTGAGTTCCTCCATGGCGCGGTTCCACATGAGGATTTCCTGGTCCTTGGCCAGCGAGCAGACGGCCATGGGCAGGTCCTGCAGGGTCTGCCGGTGGTAGCGGCGCAGGGCGTCGAGTTCGGCGGCCAGGCCGGTGAGGCGCGAGTGGTAGTCCTCGAGGCGGCTCTCGATGAAGTGGATGTCCTCGGTGACGTAGCTTTCGTTGCCGGACTTGTACGGCAGGAAGGTTTCCACCATGTCCTGCGCCACGCTCGGCCCCATCAGGCCGGACAGGTTGGCCTCGAGGCGGTCGCGCAGACGGCGCAGGGCATAGGGGCGGCGCTCGTCGAAGCGCAGGTGCAGATCGCGCAGTGCCTGTTCCACTTCCTTCTGCGCGGTCTTCGCGCCGAGCGGCTTGGTCAGTTGGGTGGCGAATTCCTGCGGTGAGCCGGCGAGCAGCGCGCGGCGTTGCGGGCGGCGCACGTTGTCCACGGCGCAGGCCTCCGCCGCGCTCTTCTCCTCGTCGCTGGCTTCGCTGAACAGCGAGACCAGGGTGAACACCAGCACGTTGGCCGCCAGCGAGGCGAGGGCGGCGAGGTGCCAGTTGCCTTCCTCGATGATGTAGATGGTGTTGCCCAGGGAAATCTGGAAGCCCTGCAGGTTGCTCAGCAGCGGAATCAGCAGGGTGACGGCCCACACCGCCATGCCGGCGATCACCCCGGCGATGAAGCCGCGGCGGTTGGCGGTCTGCCAGTACAGCACGGCCAGCGTGCCGGGGAGGAACTGCAGGGTGGCGACGAAGGAAACGATGCCGAGGTCGGACAGGTCGTGGTCCGGGCCGAGCAGGGAATAGAAGCCGTAGCCGGCGAGGATGATGGTGACGATCAGTACCCGCCGGGTCCATTTCAGCCAGCGATAGATATTGCCTTCGGCGGGCGGCTGGTAGAGCGGCAGGACCAGGTGGTTGAGCACCATGCTGGACAGCGCCAGGGTCATCACGATGAGCAGTCCGCTGGCGGCGGAAATACCGCCGATGTACGCGGCGAGGGCAAGTCCGGGGCTGTTGGCGGCGAGGCTCAGGCCGAGGGTGAAGTATTCCGGATTGACCGGCAGGCCGAGGTACAGGCCGGCCCAGAGGATCGGCGGCACGGCCAGGCTCATCGGCAGCAGGAGCAGCGGCAGGCCCCAGCTGGCGCTGAGCAGCGAGCGCGGCCGGAGGTTCTCGGTGAACGCCATGTGGTACATGTGCGGCATGACGATGGCCGAGGCGAAGAACATCAGCAGCAGGGTGCGCCACGGCCCTTCGGCGAGCGGCGTGTGCAGCGTGTTGAGCGCCGACTGGTTCTGCATCAGCCAGATTTCCAGTCCGTCCGGGCCGTCGAACACCGCATACAGGGCGAACAGGCCGAGCGCGCCGATGGCCACCAGCTTGACCAGCGACTCGAACGCCAGCGCCATCACCAGTCCTTCATGCCGCTCGCGGGTGGCGATACGCCGTGCGCCGAAGAGGATGGAGAAGAGGATGATCAGCACGCAGAAGGCCAGGCCGGCGTGGGTCTGCTCCGGCTGCCGGGTGAGCAGGCGCAGGGAGTCGGTGACCGCTCGGAACTGCAGGGCGATCATCGGCAGTACGCCGATCAGCATGAACAGCGTGGTCAGCGCGCCGGCCCAGGTGCTGCGGAAGCGGAAGGCGAATAGGTCGGCCAGCGACGACAGCTGGAAGGCGCGGGTGATGCGCAGGATCGGCGAGAGCAGCACCGGCGCCAGCAGGAAGGCGCCGGACACACCCAGGTAGATCGCCAGGAAGCCGTAGCCGTATTCGTAGGCCAGGCCGACGGAGCCATAGAAGGCCCAGGCACTGGCATACACGCCCAGCGACAGGGTGTAGATCAGCGGGTGGCGTACCAGCCAGCGCGGCACCAGGCCGCGTTCGGTGATCCAGGCGACGCCGAAGAGAAGGGTCAGGTAGACGGCGCTGATCAGGACCAGCTGCGGCAGGCTAAAGGTCATCAACATCGCGCTGGCTCTGCAGAATGAAGGTCACGACGATCAGGATCAGCCACAGCAGGTAGGGGCGGTACCAGGCGCCATTGGGAGCGGTCCACCAATCCATGATGGCGGGCGAGAACAGGTAGATGCCCACGACCAGGATCAGCACCAGTCGATAGATGTACATAGGAAAGGCTCAGGCTGGAGGCTTCAGGCTGCTAGTAATAACCGGTAATAAGCAGTGTGCTACGCATTGACGAGTCTAACCGGGCCGGAGCCACGTCGCCTCATTCCAGCTGCGCTTCGGGAATGCTGTGTACGCGCGGAATGCGCGTGGCATCCCAGCTCCCGATCCCCCAGGCGAGCACTTCGCGCGGCATGGCGCCGGCGAGTTCGCCGGGTGGCTGCTGGCCGAGGGCGTGCAGGGCGCGTATCAGCAGCGGTGCGGCATGGTCGGGCGGCAGCGGTGGCGAGCGATAGGACTTGCCGAGCTTGTGCCCGTCCGGCTGGATGATCAGCGGCACATGCAGGTAGCGCGGCTGCGTTACCCCGAGCAACTCCTGCAGGTAGAGCTGGCGCGGCGTCGAGTCGAGCAGGTCGGCGCCGCGGACGATATCGGTCACGCCCTGCCAGGCGTCGTCGATCACCACCGCGAGCTGATAGGCGTACAGACCGTCGCGGCGGCGGATGATGAAGTCGCCGACCTCGCGCCCCAGGTGCTGGCGGAATTCGCCCTGCACACGGTCGATGAAGGCGTATTCCAGTTCCGGCACGCGGATGCGCAGTGCCGCATCCTCCAGCGGATGCACGGCGTTGCGGCAGGTGCCGGGATAGATGTGCAGTCCGTCCAGTTGCTTGCGCGAGCAGGTGCAGGCGTAGGCCAGGCCGCTGCGCAGCCATTGCTCGATCACCGCCATGTAGGCTTCGCTGCGTTCGCTCTGGCGTTCGACCGGGCCGTCCCACTCGAAGCCGTAGCGCTCCAGGGTATCGAGGATCGCCGCCTGGGCGCCGGGGACTTCCCGCGGCGGGTCGAGGTCTTCCATGCGCACCAGCCAGCGCCCGCCGACAGCGCGGGCGTCGAGGTAGGAGGCGACGGCGGCGACCAGCGAGCCGAAGTGCAGGTAGCCGCTCGGTGTCGGGGCGAAGCGGCCGACGTAGTGGGACTCAGCCATTCAGTGTCTCGGCGCAAATGAAAAGGGGCGCCGCAGCGCCCCATTCGGGAAAGGATCGAATCAGGAGCCGATCTGCTTTTCCTTGATTTCCGCCAGCGTCTTGCAATCGATGCAGAGGGTGGCAGTCGGGCGGGCTTCCAGGCGGCGGATGCCGATTTCCACACCGCAGGAGTCGCACCAGCCGTAGTCGTTGTCTTCGATCAGCTGCAGCGTCTCGTCGATCTTCTTGATCAGCTTGCGCTCGCGGTCGCGGGCGCGCAGTTCGAGGCTGAACTCTTCTTCCTGGCTGGCGCGGTCGGCCGGATCGGGGAAGTTTGCCGCTTCGTCCTGCATGTGGTGAACGGTGCGGTCCACTTCCTCCATCAGCTCAACCTTCCACTTGTTGAGGATCGAGGTGAAGTGGGCGCGCATGGGGTCGCTCATGTACTCCTCGCCCTTTTTCTCTTGATAGGGTTCGAAGCCACGAATCAGCTGGCTGCTCTGTTGCTTTGCTTTGGTGGTCATGGATGGCCGCCTCTCACTCTCTAGTCCAGTCGCGGATAGTCCATCTCCGGCGTCGCCGGCCCCGCGCTTGCAAGCGGCCGAACTTACCAGAACGATAACCACGATGCTACTCCCGGTTATCGAGCATGCTGCCGCTCGCTCACAGCTTGTTTAGAATCGCCTCTTCGTCGACAAGTTCGGATTGATCATGGCCACTTCCTATAGCGCGCGTAGCCGCGCCATCGAACCGTTCCACGTCATGGCGCTGTTGGCCCGGGCCAACGAATTGCAGGAGGCGGGCCATGACGTCATCCACCTCGAGATCGGCGAGCCCGACTTCACCACGGCCGCGCCGATAGTCGCCGCCGGCCAGGCCGCGCTCGCCGCCGGGCATACCCGCTATACCGCCGCGCGCGGCATTCCGCAGCTGCGCGAGGCCATCTCCGGTTTCTACGCGTCGCGCTACGGGCTAACCATCGACCCCGGACGCATCCTCATCACCCCCGGCGGTTCCGGCGCCCTGTTGCTGGCCAGCAGCCTGCTGGTCGATCCGGGCAAGCACTGGCTGCTGGCCGACCCCGGCTATCCGTGCAACCGGCACTTCCTGCGCCTGGTGGAAGGCGCCGCGCAACTGGTGCCGGTCGGGCCGGAGAGCCGCTACCAGCTGACTCCCGAGCTCGTCGAGCGATACTGGAATCATGACAGTGTAGGCGCTCTGGCGGCATCGCCGGCGAATCCTACTGGCACATTGCTGCACAAGGACGAACTGGCGGCGCTGTCGGCAGCACTGAAGGCGCGTGGCGGCCATCTGGTGGTGGACGAGATCTACCACGGCCTGACCTACGGCGTGGACGCCAGCAGTGTGCTGGAGGTAGATGACGAAGCGTTCGTGCTGAACAGTTTCTCCAAATATTTCGGCATGACCGGCTGGCGCCTCGGCTGGCTGGTGGCGCCACCGGAAGCGGTCGGCGATCTGGAGAAGCTGGCGCAGAACCTCTACATCAGCGCACCGAGCATGGCCCAGTATGCCGCGCTGGCCTGCTTCGAGCCGGCCACCCTGGAAATCCTCGAACAGCGCCGCGAAGAGTTCGCCCGCCGGCGCGATTATCTCCTGCCGGCCCTGCGCGACCTGGGCTTCCGCATCGCCGTGGAGCCGGAGGGGGCCTTCTATCTATATGCGGATATCAGCGCGTTCGGCGGCGATGCCTACGCGTTCTGCCAGCACTTCATCGAAACCGAGCACGTGGCTATCACGCCGGGATTGGACTTCGGCCGCCACCTCGCTTCGCACCACGTGCGCTTCGCCTATACGCAGAACCTGGAGCGTCTGCAGCAGGCGGTCGAGCGCATCGCCCGCGGCCTGAAGAGCTGGCGTCCCTGATGCGTTTCCAGCCGGCTCTCGAGGAGGCGCGCCTGCTGCGCCGCTACAAGCGCTTCCTCGCCGATATCGAAACACCGCAGGGCGAGCGCCTGACCATCCACTGCCCGAATACCGGCTCCATGCTCAATTGCATGAGCGAGGGCTGCCGGGTCTGGTTCAGCCGTTCCGACGATCCGCGACGCAAGCTGCCGGGCACCTGGGAAATCAGCGAAACGCCGCAGGGCCGGCTGGCCTGCGTGAACACCGGGCGGGCCAATCGCATCGTCGAGGAGGCCTTGCTGGATGGCGTGGTGAGCGAGCTGGCCGGTTTCTCCGCATTGCGCCGGGAGGTGGCCTACGGGGTGGAGAACAGCCGCGCGGATTTTCGCCTGGACTATGAGGGCAACGCCGTCTTCGTCGAGGTGAAAAGCGTCACCCTCGGTTTCGACGGCTCGCCGGTCGCGGCCTTCCCGGATGCCGTGACCACTCGCGGCGCCAAGCACCTGCGGGAGCTGGCAACGCTGGCCGACGCCGGGGCGCGCGCCGTGCTGCTGTACTGCGTGAACCTGACCGGCATCGATTCGGTACGACCGGCGGAAGAGATCGACCCGGCCTACACCCGCGCGTTGCGCGAAGCGCGGGACGTCGGCGTCGAGATACTGGCCTATGGCGTCGACCTGACCCCGCAGGAAGTCAGCCTGCGCCGAAAGCTGGAAGTGCGTCTGTAGGTTGGCGCTGAGCTTGCGAAGCCCAACATTGCCGCTGCCGGATGTTGGGCTTCGCAAGCTCAGCGCCAACCTACGGGTGTTCTACCCAGATTCCTCGCTCGTCCTCCCGGCACTCCAGCATCTCCAGCACGTCGCCGAAGCACGGGCCCTGGATGCATTCGCCGGAATCGATGAGAAACAGCGCGCCGTGATGGGCGCAGCGCAGCAGGTTGCCGCTGTCGTCGAGGAAGCGGTCTTCTTCCCATTCCAGACGGGTTGCGCGGTGCGGGCAGCGGTTGAGGTAGGCGTGGACCTTGCCGTTCTTGCGTACTGCGAACAGCGCCAGGTCGTCGATATCGAAGCTCCGGCTCTGGCCTTCGGCCAGTGCGTCCGGACTGCAGAGCAGGATCATGATGGCCCTCCGGTCGTGCGCGCATTATCCGCAAGCGGCGTCGGAGGGGAAGGGGGCACATCCATGTGCCGAAGAGGTTCGTCCGATCAGATTTCCCAGACGATGTTGGCTGCTGCGTAGCGGCCCGGCTGGGTCAGGCGGCCGAGCTGCGGTGCGTTGTCGGTGAAGCCGCGGACATCGCCCCACTGCCAGTACTTCTTGTCGGTCAGGTTGAACAGGCCGACGTTGACGGTCACGCTGTCGGTCACGCGCACCCAGCTGTTGAGGTCGAGCAGGCCGAAGCCGCCCGGCGCGTACTGGTTGGGCGTTTCGCTGTCGTTGATGCGTTCCTTGCCCTGTACCAGGGTCCAGGCCAGTTCGCTGCCGAAGCGGCCGCCAGCGTCGTAACCCAGGCCGAACACGCCTTTGAGCGGGTCGATGCTGTTGATCGGCTCGCCGCTTTCCTCGTCCTTGCCGCGAGCGTAGGAAACGGCGCCGCGCAGGTAGGTGCCGGTCGGCAGGCCGAGCGTCTTGTCCAGTTGCAGGTCGCCCTTGGCTTCGGCACCACGGATGGTGACCTTGTCCAGGTTGACCGACTGGAAGGTCAGGCGGTTGTTGCCGGTCGGGTCGTTCGGCAGGGTGACCTGCTCGATGAAGTCGTCGTAGCGGTTGTAGAACAGGGCGACGCCGAAGCTGCCCTCGTCGAACTTGCCGCGCAGGCCGATCTCGTAGCTGTCGCTGGTTTCCGGCTTGAGGCTGGTGTTGGCGATGGTCTGGTAGCCGATATCGAAGTTGATGAACTCACCGAAGATATCGATCGGGTCCGGCGCGCGGAAGCCGGCGGCGTACTGGCCGTAGGCGCTGTAGTTGTCGTTGAAGCGGTAGGTCACGCCGAGTTTCGGCGAGATGGCGTGGTCGCTGAAGTTGGACGGGTCGGTGTCCACCGGCTGGCCGTTCAGGTACTTCTGCGTGACGTGCGGCTTCATCTCGTAGTAGTCGTAGCGCAGGCCCGGCAGCAGGGTCCAGTTGCCGATGTCGATGCTGTCCTGGACGAATACCGCGTACTCGTTGGTGATCGGATCGGGGAAGTCGCTGAGCGGCATGGTTTCGCCGCCGAACGCCGGCGGAACCGGCCGGCCGGTGTCGCGGAAGGTTTCGCCGCCCTTGCGCACGTCGCTGCTTTCGGTGCGCTTGAGGTCGAAGCCGTAGATCAGGTGATGCGCGGTGTTGTTCAGCTGGAACTGCTTGTCCAGCTGGCTGTTCAGCGCCCACAGCTCTTCCTGGTACTTGGAATCGCGGGTGCGGTCGCGCAGACGGCCGCCGCTGAAGCGTTCCTGGAAGGTCTGCTGGCGAATCTGGCTGTCCTGATGGCTCAGCTGCCATTGCACCTGGTCGGCGATCGGGCTGTCGACCAGGAAACGGTTGTTCAGGCTGATGCGCTCGCGGTCGGTGCTGTCGGTGGCGTTCGAGGTGCGGATCGTGCCGGCGGTGCTGGATTCGCTGAGCACGTTGGTGTCGGCGTCATCGGCATAGCGGTCGTAGGTCAGTTGGACGCGGGCGCCTTCCTTGTAGTCCCAGCCCACCTTGGCCAGCAGGTTGTCGGTGTCGAAGTCGACCGGGTTGGCTTCTTCGCGCGCCGGGCCGAGGCCGCCCTGGCCGCCGAAGGTTTCGGTTTCGTCGCCGCTGCGGCGGCTGATGGTCACCAGGCCGTCCACCGGGCCCTGGCGGCCGGCGAGGGTGGCGCTGCCCAGCCAACTGCTGTCGGAGCCGTCGAAGCCGGTCTTCAGGCGGGCGTAGGTGTCGTCGCCGTCTTCGAGATAGTCGGCCGGGTCCTTGGTGATGAAGCTCACCGCACCGCCAATCGCATCGCTGCCGTACAGCGAGCTGGCCGGGCCGCGGATGATTTCCACGCGCTTCACGGTATCCAGGTCGATGTAGTTGCGGCGGGCGTCGAGGAACGGGCCGAAGGCAAACGCGGAGGGCACGCCCACGCCGTCGACCTGGGTCAGCACGCGGTTGCCGTCGATGCCGCGGATGTTGAAGCCGGAAAGGCCGAAGCGGCTGCCGGTGCCACTCACCGATACGCCCGGCTCGTAACGCACCAGGTCCTTGATGTTGTTGGCGTTGTTACGGTCGATTTCCTGTTCGGTATGCACGCTTACGGTGCTCGGAACTGAGTCTACCGGCTGCTCGATACGAGTAGCGGTCACCGTGGTTTCGCCAAGGGAAACGGCGTCGTTCGCAAGGGCGAGAGACGGGCTCAGCAACAGCAGGGCCAGCCAATTACGGCGAGCGAAAGGCGGAGTGGTCGACATGGAGCACCTATTGGTCTTGTATGAAATGGCAATTGGCCGGTAGTGGAACTAGCGTGCAGAAGTTAATCACTTACGAAACCAAATGCAAATTATTATCAAATAGATTTTTTATAAGAGGTATGGCAAAGTGCGCCCATGTCGCCTGTAGGACGGGCGTCCCTATTCCGTACAAGATGAGGAAAATTCCGTGACGAATTCAGCGATCCCGCAGCACGCTTCCGAGCTTTACCGTGCCTGGCAGACCCTGCGCGCCGAGCAGCCGCATATGCGCGCGCGCGACGCGGCACAGCGTCTGGAGGTGAGCGAGGGTGAACTGACCGCCAGCCGCCTGGGCGTGGATGCGCTGCGCCTGCGTCCGGACTGGAAGGAACTGCTGCCGGCACTGGGCGAGCTGGGCCCGATCATGGCGCTGACCCGCAACGAGCATTGCGTGCATGAGCGCAAGGGTCCGTATCGCGATGTGACGGTTTCCGGCGGCGGCCAGATCGGTCTGGTGGTTTCTCCGGACATCGACCTGCGCCTGTTCCTGGCCGGCTGGAGCAGCGTGTTCGCCATCGCCGAGGAAACCGAGCGCGGCACCCAGCGCAGCATCCAGATCTTCGACGCGCAGGGCAACGCGGTGCACAAGGTGTTCCTCACCAACCGCAGCCAGGTGGAAGCCTGGGAGCCGCTGGTCGAGCGCTTCCGTGCCGAGGAGCAGTCGGCTGAGCTGGATCTGCGCGAAGCCGAGCCCAAGGCCGCTGCCACTCCGGACGCGGAAATCGACACTGCCAGCCTGAAGGATGGCTGGGCTAGCCTGAAAGATACCCACCACTTCTTCGCCCTGCTGAAGAAGCATCAGGTCGAGCGTACCCAGGCCCTGCGCCTGGCCGGTCGCGAGTGGGCCGAGCCGCTGGACGTCGCCGAACTGCCGCGCCTGTTCGAAGCCGCCGGTGCTCAGCAACTGCCGATCATGGTGTTCGTCGGTAATGCCCACTGCATCCAGATCCACACCGGCACCGTCACCAACCTGAAGTGGATGAACGACTGGTTCAACGTGCTCGATCCGGAGTTCAACCTGCACCTGAAAACCACTGGCGTGCGTCAGCTGTGGCGTGTGCGCAAGCCGAGCAGCGACGGTGTGATCACCAGCTGGGAAGCCTTCGACGCCGACGGCGAGCTGATCATGCAGGTGTTCGGCGCCCGCAAGCCGGGTATCCCGGAGCGCGACGACTGGCGCGCCCTGGCCGAATCCTACGCGGCGCAATAAAAAGGAGATCGCGATGCGTGCGAAACGCCTGCTGGTCGGATTGTTCGGCGCACTCCTGTGCGCTGGTACCAGCGCTGTGGCGGAGCCATTGCCGCAACGCTGGGTCAGCGCCGGTGGCTCGCTGAGCGAGTGGGTGGTTGCCCTGGGCGGCGAGTCCAAGCTGGTCGGTGTCGACACCACCAGCCTGCACCCCGACAGCCTGAACGCCCTGCCGAAGATCGGTTACCAGCGTCAGCTGGCGGCCGAGGGCATCCTGGCCCTGCGCCCGGATGTGCTGCTCGGCACCGAGGAAATGGGGCCACCGCCCGTGCTGCAGCAACTGCGTGCGGCGGGCGTGCGCATCGAGACCCTGCCGGCTCGCGCCGACGTACAGACGGTGCAGGAGAACCTGCAGCGTATCGGTGCGCTGCTCGGTCAGCCGCAGCAGGCCGAGCGCGTCGCCGCCGACTTCCAGCGTCGCCTGGAACAGCAGGCGACGTGGGTGAGCAAGGCGCAGCAGGGACAGAAAGCTCCGGGCGTGCTCCTGCTGATCGGCCGCGCAGGCGCCAGCCTGCTGGTGGCAGGGCAGGACACTTCCGGCGACTGGATGGTGCAGAGGGCCGGCGGACGTAACCTGGCCACGCACAAGGGCTACAAGACCCTGTCGACGGAAGCGCTGACGGCGCTGAACCCGGATGTCGTGGTGATGGCCGATCGCAGTCTGGCCGACGAGGCCGCACGGGCGGCACTGGTCCGGCAGAACCCGGGGCTGGCGGCAACCCGTGCGGTGCACGACGGTCGGCTGATCAGCATGGACCCGACCCTGCTGGTCGGCGGTCTGGGACCGAGGATTCCTGACGGACTGGCGACGCTGTCCGCAGCCTTTTATCCTTCCGCGCAACCGCTGATTTCGGAAGGTCGTCCTTGACTCAAGCTGTCCGTGCTCGTCCTTTATTCATCGCGTTAGGTTCGTTACTTCTACTGGTGCTCTGGCTGTCCCTGGCCCTCGGGCCGGTCAGCCTGCCGCTGGGCGATACATTGAAGGCGCTGCTGCGCCTTCTTGGTCTTTCGGCGCAGTCCGACAACCTCGGCCAGGCCGAGCTGATCGTCGGCCAGATCCGCCTGCCGCGCACCCTGCTGGGAATGGCGGTGGGCGGTGTGCTGGCGCTTTCCGGCGTGGCCATGCAGGGGTTGTTCCGCAACCCGCTGGCGGACCCGGGGCTGGTCGGCGTATCCAGTGGAGCCGCGCTGGGAGCGGCGGTGACAATCGTCTTCGGCGCCGCTTTCGGTGGTCTGCCGGAGGCGTTCGCACCGTATCTGCTCTCGGCCTGCGCGTTCGGCGGCGGTCTGGGCGTGACCTGGCTGGTCTACCGCCTCGGTCGCCATAACGGCCAGACCAGCGTGGCGACCATGCTGCTCGCCGGTATCGCGCTGACCGCGCTGGCCGGCGCGCTGATCGGCTTGTTCACCTATCTGGCGGATGACGCGACCCTGCGCACCCTGACCTTCTGGAACCTGGGCAGCCTCAACGGTGCCAGCTACCCGCGGCTCTGGCCGCTGCTGCTGATCACCCTGCTGGTCGCCTGCTGGCTGCCGCGCCGGGTCGACGCCCTGAACGCCCTGCTGCTCGGCGAATCGGAGGCCCGTCATCTCGGCTTCGACGTCGAGCGGCTGAAGATCGAGCTGGTGCTGTGCACCGCGCTGGGCGTCGGTGCCGCAGTGGCGGCGGCGGGGCTGATCGGCTTCATCGGTCTGGTGGTGCCGCATCTGCTGCGCCTGATCGTCGGACCGGATCATCGCCTGCTGGTGCCGGCCTCCATGTTCGGTGGCGCGATCCTGTTGCTGCTCGCCGATCTGGTGGCGCGTCTGGCGCTGGCGCCGGCCGAACTGCCGATCGGTATCGTCACGGCAATGATCGGCGCACCCTTCTTCCTTTATTTGCTGGTGAGGGGGCGGTCCTGATGCTGCGCGCCGAAAACCTGATGGTGAAACGCGGCAAAACCACGGTGCTGCAGGGCGTTTCGCTGGAACTGAAGCCGGGCGAAGTGCTTGGCGTGCTGGGGCCTAACGGCGCCGGCAAGAGCACCCTGCTGGGGGCGCTGAATGGCGAGCTGGAGATTGCCGAAGGGCAGGTGACGCTCGCCGGCCGTGATCTCGATGTCTGGAAAGGCGTCGAGCGCGCCCGGCGCCTCGCCGTGCTGCCGCAGTCGTCCACGCTGAACTTCGGCTTCCTCGTCGAATCGGTGGTCGGCTTCGGCCGCCTGCCGCATGACAGTGGCCGCCAGCGCGACAACGAGATCATCGCCGAAGCCTTGCGCTCCGCGGATGCCGGCCACCTGGCGGGGCGCAGCTATCTGGCCCTGTCCGGCGGCGAACGCCAGCGCGTGCATCTGGCGCGGGTACTGGCGCAGCTGTGGCCGGGCGGATCGGAGCAGGTGTTGCTGCTCGACGAGCCCACCTCGATGCTCGATCCGCTGCACCAGCACACCATTCTCCACGCCGTGCGCGAGTTCGCCGGGCGCGGTGCGGCGGTGCTGGTGATCCTCCACGATCTCAACCTGGCAGCGCGTTATTGCGACCGCCTGCTGCTCCTGCGCGACGGCAGTCCCCATCTGTTCGGCACGCCGGACGAGGTGCTGCTTCCGGAACCCCTGCGTGAAGTCTTTGGTCTGGATGTCCTGGTCCAGCGCCATCCAGAGCGTGGCCATCCGTTGATCGTCGCCCGCTGAAAGGAATTTCCATGCGAATCTGTTTACTAGCTTCTGTCCTGTTCCTGGCCGCCTGCCAGGTCCCCTCCGTCGCCCCGCCGCTGCCGGAATGGCAGAGTCCGGAAGGCCGCGACAGCGCCGATCTGGGCGTCATTCGCGATCTGCGGACCGGCGAGCGACTGAGCCCGGCGCAATTGCTCGATCGTCTTTCCGGCGCGCCGCGTGTGCTGGTCGGTGAGCAGCACGACAATCCCGATCACCATGCTCTTGAACTGTGGCTGGCGCAGGGCCTGGCCGAGCGCCGGCCGCAGGGCAGCGTGCTGATGGAGATGATCAATCCGGACCAGCAGCAGCGCGTGCTGAGGGCGCAGGCGGCAACCGCGGCTGGCGAGCCGCCGGCCGATCTGAAGGAAGAGCTCGCCTGGCAGAAGGGCTGGGATTGGTCGCTGTACGGGCCGCTGGTCGGCTGGCTGGTGCAGCAGCCAGCGCCGCTGCTGTCGGCCAACCTGGATCGGGCGGAGATCATGAAGATTTACAAGTCGCGGCCAAAGCTGAGCGGCAAGGCGTCGACCGGGGCCGAGGTGCGCAAGGCGCTGCAGGACGATATCCGCGAGTCCCATTGCGGCCTGCTGCCGAAGAAGCAGATCCCGGCGATGCTGGCCGTGCAGCAGCAGCGTGACCGGCGCATGGCGGAGCAGTTGAAGAAGGCTCCGCAGCCGGCGCTGCTGTTTGCCGGCGGCTTCCATGTGCGTCGCGACCTGAGCGTGCCCCTGCACCTGCAGGACCTGGAAGCGGGGCAGGGTGACCAGGTGGTGATGCTGGCGGAAGTGGGCAAGCCGGTCAGTGCGCAGCAGGCGGACTACGTCTGGTACACGCCGGCCCTGCCACCGCAGGATCACTGCGCGAAGATACCCCGCAAGCAATGATCGGCTAGCGGAACAAGACGACGGGGCCTGCGGGCCCCGTTTTCGTTGCCGCTGCTTTTCGCAGATTCGCACGCTTCAGCTAAGGGAGCGTCTGTAGGAGCGCCCCATGGGCGCGAATCGCGGGCATGGCCCGCTTCTACAGATACTCCGGCGTTGCGATCCCCTCACCCCAACCCTCTCCCGGAGGGAGAGGGGGCGCGACGGTGTGAGGTGGTACACCGTGCCAACCGGCGACTCCGAACAGTCCCCTCTCCCTCGAGGGAGAGGGCTAGGGTGAGGGGGAAGCATCACGACCATGCAAGACAGTTGCTCCTACAGTCCGTCGTGGGGCGAATTCCTGTGAGCGAGCTCTGCTCGCGAATGCCGGCAACTCAAAAGCTTCGCGAGCATCGGACTGGGCGTCCCCCTCGCTCCTACAAAAAAGCACCATCGGCGGCAAGACAGTTGCTCCTACACTTTGACGCCGACTTTCGGCAGGACGGGTGAAAACCGCCGTCCCTGACTTCCCCGATGATCCGCGAAGAACCAAAAAAAAGACCCGGCAAGAGCCGGGTCTAAAACCGTGATTAGCCTGATGAGGAGATAATCTGAAGAGGTCCGACTGCGTTGAATCTCTCAGTTTATCGGCTGGCCTCGCGGCCAGGTGAGGTAATAATAACAATTCTCATTTCCATGTCAACGGTATTTTTTCACTTCGTTGAGATTTGTTGAAAGGATGCGTGGGGGAGGTGGATGCCCTTGGTGGTCCTGCTTTGAACCGGGGGCGACGACGGAGTTCCGGGGTTTCCTGCGGGCAAAAAAAGACCCGGCAAGAGCCGGGTCTAAAACCGTGATTAGCCTGATGAGGAGATAATCTGAAGAGGTCCGACTGCGTTGAATCTCTCAGCTTATCCACTGGCCTCGCGACCAGTTGTGGTAATAATAACAATTCTCATTTTCATGTCAACGCCCTGGCGAAACTTTTTTTTGCAGCCGCTGCGTTGTTGCCGAAGCTCGCTGCAAAACGACAGAGCCCGGCGCTTGGCCGGGCTCTCCATGGTGGGGCGGTTGGGTCAGCGCTGCTGGCGCAGCTGGGTGACTTCCCGGTTCAACAGGTCGATGCGCCGGGCCATGCCCTCGACCAGGCTGTGGGCGATCTTCGGGTTGCTCTGCATCAGGTTGAGGAACTGATCCTTGGGAATCAGCATCACGGTGCAGGGCTCGCTGGCGATCACCGTCGCGCTGCGCTTCTCGCCGGTGAATACCGCCATCGCGCCGAATATCTCGTCCTTCTGCACGTCGCCGACTTTCTGTCCGTCGACGAAGGCTTCGGCGTGCCCCTCGATGATGATGAACACATGCTCGGCATCGTCGCCCTGCTGGATCAGCTGGTCGCCGGCAGCGAAATGCTGGAAGCCGGTGGAGGGGCGGATATCCGGCTGCTTGAGGTGCGCCAGGGCCTCGGAAAGCAGGACGGTGTGGCCGAGCAGGTAGTGCAGGAACTGTTCCTGGCGCTGCTCGCTGGCGTGCAGGTGGCGGAATACGTCGCTGCGTGAATAGGGGATCAGGCACAGCGGCTCGTCGCTGCTGTAGCGGCAGGGCGGCAGGTCGATGCCCTGGCGCAGGCCGACGAGGTCGCCTTCCTGGAGGTAGAACAGCGGCCGTTCGTCCACCAGGGCGTGCAGCAGGCCGTTTTCGATCAGGAAGAGCTGATTGCTCGGCAGTTCGGCGCTCAGGTCTTCGGTTCGTTCCAGGCGGATGGATTCTGCGCAAGGCTGCAATCCGGCGAGGAACTGGCTCGGAATGCCCTGCAGGTGATTGATCAGCTGGTCCGCGTAAGCCGGTTGTTCTCCAAGTAGATACATAGCCGTAATTCCTTGCACAGGCTGTCGAAGGCGTACGAGCGCCCTTGGAACGATAGGCGTGTCCGGGTAGTCGGTAAACCTTTTCCTACAGCGCCTGTGAGCTAGCTCTTGTTCCTTGCGGGAAATGTCTCAAGCTCGCCGAGAAGCGCGGCCTTGTGGGCGGGAGGGAGGTCGTTCCAGTGCACATCGAGCAGAGCCCCCTCGATGGCATAGAGCAGCACCTTGGACGCCCTGAAGCCTCGCGCCCTGACTGCCCGGTAGGCACCGACGGCACCCAGGCGGCGAAGATCCGATGCGTTGTGAATGCCAACGGCATGCAGCCATTGGGCCGAGGTCTTGCCAAGGTTCTTCAGATGCAGCAGTTCGTCGTTCATCTCGATCCTTGCGATGCGGCGCGATGGGCAGTGATGCGCACCGGCCGTGAACTGCTCGCAACGGCTGGGGCATTGCATGAAAGTGTAGCGGCCCACTTGAAAAGCGTGGCGTTTTGATGTTGTGCGCAAGGGGCGCGGCCGGCTGCTGGCGGCGCCTGGAACGGCGGGAGAGGAGGGCGGGGCGCCCGTTGCGGCGCACCCGACCGTGTGGCGATGGGCTTACAGGCCGGGCAGACGCTGGCGGATGCTCTCCACCAGTCCGTCCAGGCTGGCACTGTCCGGCGTGTCGACGCGCTTGCTGTGCGGCAGTTCCGCGGTGCTCAGTGGCTCGCGGCTGGCCTGCTGGGCCTGGATGACTTCCAGGGTGGCGTCGGAAGGATCGCGGCCTTCGCTCTGGCGCTGGCCCAGCCAACTGGCGATCACGCTGTCCGGGGCGTGGCAGTCGAGGATCAGGAAGGGCACGCCGGTGTTTTCGGCGACTTCCCAGGCTGCCGCGCGCTGTGCGAGCTTCAGGTAGGTCGCGTCGAGCACCACCGGATAGCCGGCGCGGAGAATGCCGGCGGCCAGTCGATGCAGGCGCTCGTAGGTCGCGCTGCTGGCATTGGCGTTGTAGATGCCGGCGTTCATCTGGCCCTGCTCGGCGCTCGATTGTTCGCCGAACAGACGTTTGCGCTCGACATCCGAACGCAGGCGGATGGCGCCAAGGGCCTCGACGAGGCGCAGCGCCACGCCGCTCTTGCCCACCGCCGAAACACCATGGGTGATGGCCAGGAAAGGCGTGGGAATGGCGCTGTAGCTTTCCGCCAGGTTGGCGTAGTTGCGGTACTGGCGCAGGGTCGCCGCCTTCTGCACGGCGTCGTTGAGATGGGCCAGGCTGAACAGGGCGATCTTGGCGCGCACCAGGGCGCGGTAGGCTTTGTAGAAATTCAGCAATTCCAGTGCCTGGTAGTCGCCAGTGTATTCGAGGTACTGGCTGACGAAGCGCCGCGAGTGGCTCTTCAGGCCGCGGTCCTCGAGGTCCATGGCGAGGAAGGCGAAATCGGCGCAGACATCGGTGAAGCGGAACGGCTCGTTGAATTCGATGCAGTCGAACAGCACCACCTGACCGTCGATGATCGCGGCATTGCCGAGATGGATGTCGCCATGGCATTCATGGATGAGACCGTTGGCCTTGCGCGCCTGGAATACCGGCAGCAGGCGATCGAAGGAGGTTTCCGCCCAGGCTTCCAGGGCGTCCAGTTGCTGCAGGTCGCTGGTTTCCGAGAGCAGCGGGCGGATCTGCTCGAAATTCTGCCGCACCGGCGCCATGCAGGCCTCGGGGGTTCCCAGCGGGTTTTCCTGGGGGACCTGCGGAGTACGCTGGTGGAAATCGGCGATCTGCCGGGCCAGGGCGTCGATGTGCGCTTCGCTCAGCTCGCCGCGCGCCTGGACCTCGCTGAGCAGGCCTTCCTGGGAGAATTCGCGGCACTTGAGCACGTACTCGATGGCCGGGCCGTCGCCACCCAGCACTGGTGCATCCTCGCTGCCGGTGATCGGCAGGACTTCGAGGTACAGGCCTTCGGTCAGGCGCTGGTTGAGGCGCAGTTCTTCTTCGCAGAAGTGCTTGCGGGCTTCGAGGCTGGTGAAGTCGAGGAAGCCGAAGTTCACCGGCTTCTTGATCTTGTAGACGTAGGGGCCGGTGAGAATGACCCAGGAAATGTGGGTCTCGATCAGTCGGAGGTTCTCTACCGGATGCGGGAAGAGGGCCGGGTTCTGCAGGGCGGCGATCAGCGTCTGGCTCACGGTAGGTCCTTGCTTGGCGAATTCGAAAGCCTGGCATTATGGCGGTTGGAGGGGCTGGTGCAAACTTTGCCGGGGCGCGGCAACCAATCGTCGGCCGGCTGGTCGAAGCATCGTCGCTTGCGGCCGCGCCCCGTGCCGCCTGCGACAAGCCAAGCGTGGACGCTGCCTGCCGCGGCGTCTGTCCCCTGTGGATAAAGTACGTATAATGCGCCGCCATGACGCGTCCCCGATCCCCCCGTTCCCGTAACCGTGGTAAATCCTCGTCGCAACTGCACAAGTGGCTGGGCTGGGCTGCAAAGCTCGCTCTGGTCGGTCTTGTCGTGGTCGCAGGCTTTGCCGTCTATCTCGATGCGACTGTCCAGGAGAAATTCTCCGGCAAGCGCTGGACCATTCCGGCCAAGGTCTACGCCCGGCCGCTGGAGCTCTTCGTCGGCCTCAAGCTGAACAAGGAGGACTTCCTGCGCGAGTTGGACGCCCTCGGCTATCGCCGTGAAAGCGCGGCGAACGGCCCCGGCGCGGCTTCGGTGGCCGGCAATACGGTCGAGCTGAATACCCGCGGCTTCCAGTTCTACGAAGGTACCGAGCCGGCGCAGCGCATCCGTGTGCGTTTCTCCGGGGATTATGTCGCCGGCCTCGCCGGGGCCAATGGCAGCGATCTCGCTGTGGCGCGCATGGAGCCGCTGATGATCGGCGGGCTTTACCCGGCGCACCATGAGGACCGCATCCTGATCAAGCTGGATCAGGTCCCGCCGTACCTGCTCGATACCCTGGTGGCGGTGGAAGACCGCGAGTTCTGGAATCACCACGGCGTTTCGCTGAAGTCCATCGCCCGCGCCGTCTGGGTCAACACCACCGCCGGGCACCTGCGCCAGGGCGGCAGCACCCTGACCCAGCAGTTGGTGAAGAACTACTTCCTCACCAATGAGCGCAGCCTCTGGCGCAAGCTCAACGAAGCGATGATGGCGCTGCTGCTGGAGCTGCATTACGACAAGCGCGACATCATGGAGTCGTACCTGAACGAGGTATTCCTCGGCCAGGATGGCCAGCGCGCGGTGCATGGCTTCGGTCTGGCCAGCCAGTACTTCTTCAGCCAGCCGCTCGCCGAATTGAAAGTGCACCAGGTCGCCCTGCTGGTCGGCATGGTCAAGGGGCCGTCCTACTACAACCCGCGGCGCTACCCGGAGCGCGCGCTGGAGCGGCGCAACCTAGTGCTCGACGTGCTCGCCGAGCAGGGCGTGGTCACCGCCCAGGAAGCCGAGCAGGCGAAGCAGCGGCCGCTGGGCATCACCAAGAAAGGCAGCATGGCCGACAGCTCCTATCCGGCCTTCCTCGACCTAGTGAAGCGCCAGTTGCGCGAGGACTATCGCGAGGAAGACCTGACAGAAGAAGGCCTGCGCATCTTCACCAGCTTCGATCCGATCCTGCAGTTGAAGGCGGAAGGCGCGGTCAGGGAGACCTTCAAGCGGCTGGACGGTCGCAAGGGCGTCGACCAGACCGAAACCGCGATGGTCGTGACCAACCCGGAAACCGGCGAGATCCAGGCGCTGCTCGGCAGCCGCGATCCGCGCTTCGCCGGCTTCAACCGGGCGATCGACGCGATGCGGCCGATCGGCTCGCTGGTCAAGCCGGCCGTCTACCTGACCGCCCTGGAACAGCCCAGCCAGTACACCCTGACCAGTTGGATCGAGGACCAGCCGTTCTCCATCAAGGGCAGGGATGGCCAGGTCTGGAGACCGCAGAACTACGACCATCAGGCGCGCGGCACCATCTTCCTCTATCAGGGGCTGGCCAATTCGCTGAACCTGTCGACGGCCAAGCTGGGCATGAGCCTCGGCGTGCCGAACGTACTCAAGACCCTGGAGCGATTGGGCGTGTCGGTGAACTGGCCGGCCTATCCGTCGATGCTCCTCGGCGCCGGCGCCATGAGCCCGATGCAGGTGGCGACCATGTACCAGACCATCGCCAGCGGCGGTTTCAACACGCCGCTGCGAAGTATCCGCAGCGTGCTGACCGCCGACGGCCAGCCGCTCAAGCGTTATCCCTTCCAGGTCCAGCAGCGCTTCGATCCGGGCGCCATCTACCTGGTGCAGAACGCCATGCAGCGGGTGATGCGCGAAGGTACGGCGCGCTCGGTGTACAACCAGCTGCCGTCCTCGCTGAGCCTGGCGGGCAAGACCGGCACCACCAACGACTCCCGCGACAGCTGGTTCTCCGGCTTCGGACAGGATCTGCTGGCGGTGGTCTGGATCGGCCGCGACGACAACGGCAAGACGCCGCTCACCGGTGCCACCGGAGCCCTGCAGATCTGGACCAGCTTCATGCGCAAGGCCGACCCTCTGCCGCTGGACATGCCGATGCCGGATAATGTGGTGATGGCCTGGGTCGATCCCCATTCTGGCCAGGGCAGCGACCCCAGTTGTCCGGGTGCCGTGCAGATGCCTTATATTCGTGGTAGCGAGCCGGCACCAGGCGCTGGCTGTGGCATCCAAGCGCCAGCTAACGAAGTGATGGACTGGGTTCGTGGCTGGCTGAACTGAGGCGAGAGGATTCGAAGTGAGAAAGGCTTGGTTTGCGGCTGTGGCCGCATCGGCGTTGCTGGCTGGCTGTACGACTCCCCAGCGCGGGGCGATCCCCGTGCAGGACTCCGGTGCCCCGGTGTCCAATCAGGAGCGTGTCAGCCCGGGCGGCCGCGCTCAGCAAGCACCTGCTGCAGGGACCGCGCAGAACATTCCGCAAGGCGATTCCGGCGTCGTGGTCATGGTTCCGCAGGACGCAGGTGCTGCACCGATTCAGACATTCCCGGCACAGACCGGCAGCGCGCCGCTCAGCACCTCGGCGCCGATCACCCCGGGGCCGCAATACGGCACGCCGGGCAGCGTGCCGTCGCCGACGGTGGGTGGAACCTACCAGCCGCCAGCGACAACGCCATCTCAACCGACTGGCATTCCCAGTGGAAACAGCGCTGCCAGCGGCAACGGCAACCTGGCCGCCGACGAGCAGTTGGACGGGCCGGTGCTGGCGCTGCTGACCACTGCCCAGCAGCAACAGGGCGGCGGCGACCTGAACGGCGCTGCTGCCAGCCTCGAGCGCGCCCAGCGTATTGCGCCGCGGGAGCCGCAGGTGCTCTACAAGCTTGCCCAGGTGCGCCTTGCCCAGGGCGATGCACCGCAGGCGGAGCAACTGGCGCGCCGCGGCCTGTCCTACGCCAGTGGGCGGCCGACCCTGCAGGCCAGCCTGTGGGAGCTGATCGCGCAGTCCCGTGAACGCCAGGGCGACTCGGCGGGTGCCGCGCAAGCCAGGCAGAACGCCAAGGTAACCCTGTGATGGACCAGCGTCTGCCTGCTCTCGCCGATCAGCTCCTGCTGATCGAGCGTGAGTTGCGTGCTCTGGGGATGTGGGCGCTGCTGCCGCCGAGTGATACTGCCCTGGCCAGTTCGGAGCCGTTCTGCGTGGATACGCTGGCATTCGAGGAGTGGCTGCAGTGGATATTCCTGCCGCGCATGAAGCTGATCATCGAAGCCGAGGCTGAACTGCCCCATGCCTCGGGTATTCGCGCCATGGCTGAAATGGCCTATGCCGAGCAGGGCGTGCGCGTGCTGCCCCTGCTCGACGCGCTCGGGACCTTCGACAGGCTGATCGGCGAAGCGTCCTGAGCTGCGATTCCTAGTCGCAGTTTTCCCGGATCGCCTGCTCGGTCTGGGTAATCCGCTGCTGGCGTTCCTCTTCAGGCAATCTGCGCATCTCGCCGTTCTCTTCCTGGACGCGCACGCGCGGATTGTTCTTCAGTTGTGACAGATTGGTCCGCATGCCCTCGCAATACTTGCCGCGCTCGGCTTCCTGTTGGGCGATGTCGCGCTTCACCTTTTCATCCACGGTTTTCTGCGGATCGGCCGGCGCCGGCGACACGGGTGCATTCGGCGACGGTTGCGCTGCTGCCTTCGGCGCCGGAGGCAGCGGGAAACCGGACTTCGGCTGGGAGGTGCTGGTGCTGATGCTCGCGGCGCGGGTTCCCTCCGGCGGGTGCGAGCCGAAATGCGTGATGCCCTTGTCATCGACCCACTTGTAGACCTGCGCAGCCATTGCCGGAGTGGTCAAGGCGAGCAGCAGGCTGCCCATGAAGATAAACCGTCGCATGCTGTTTCGATCCTTGGAAGGCAGAGTCTTGCCGGTAACTATAACCAAAACGCCAGGGCATTCATCCGGAGAAAGATCACAGCGCACGCATGAACAGTGCCAGATATGGCTTGACTTGACGCAATTGAATGCGAAGAATCCCAAGTTCGCTGCAGTGGGCCGGCCGCAAGCTGGTTTTACTCGGCAGACAAGGGGCGCTACCCGCGCCGCTCAGCTTCACCCTGCTTCGCGTTACCTCGCGCTGGGTGGAGGTGCTCCGTAACACACCAGGAGCGCCTCCAAGTTCTGCTCATTCGGCAGTCGACGTAGCCGGCGATCACATTCGCCCAATGTCTGCCGGGCAGCCAACCAAGTTTCGGTCACCCGTTTTGGGAGGCCGTATAGCGTTCTAGAGGTGAAAACGTGGAGCTTTTATCCGGCGCTGAAATGGTCGTCCGCTCTTTGCGTGACGAAGGCGTTAAGTACATCTACGGGTACCCGGGCGGTGCCCTGCTGCATATCTACGACGCACTGTTCAAAGAAAACGAAGTGACGCACATCCTCGTGCGCCACGAGCAGGCGGCTACCCACATGGCCGACGGCTATGCCCGTGCGACGGGCAAGCCGGGCGTGGTTCTGGTGACCTCCGGTCCGGGCGCGACCAATGCCATCACCGGCATCGCTACCGCGTACATGGACTCGATCCCGATGGTGATCATTTCCGGCCAGGTGCCGAGCACCGTGGTCGGTACCGATGCCTTCCAGGAAACCGACATGGTCGGCATTTCCCGCCCGATCGTGAAGCACAGCTTCATCATCAAGCATCCGTCGGAAATTCCCGAGGTGATCAAGAAGGCCTTCTATATCGCCCAGTCCGGCCGTCCCGGTCCGGTGGTGGTCGATATTCCGAAGGACATGGGCGACCCGACCAAGAAGTTCGAGTACTCCTATCCGAAGAAGGTCAAGCTGCGCTCCTACAACCCGGCGGTTCGCGGCCACTCCGGCCAGATCCGCAAGGCCGCGGAAATGCTGATCGCCGCCAAGCGCCCGATTCTCTACGCCGGTGGCGGCGTGATCATGGGCAATGCTGCCGAGCCGCTGACCGAAGTGGCGCGCATGCTCAACCTGCCGGTGACCAACACCCTGATGGGCCTCGGCGGCTATCCGGGCAGCGATCGCCAGTTCCTCGGCATGCTCGGCATGCACGGCAGCTACCCCGCCAACCTGGCGATGCACCATGCGGACGTGATCTTCGCCGTCGGCGCGCGCTTCGATGACCGTGTGATCAATGGTGAAACGGCAGCCAAGTTCTGCCCGGGCGCCAAGATCATCCATGTCGACATCGACCCGGCCTCGATCTCCAAGACCGTCAAGGCTGACATCCCGATCGTCGGTCCGGTGGACAGCGTGCTGACCGAAATGGTCGCCATCCTCAAGGAAATCGGCGAGACCCCGAACAAGGAAGCCCAGGCTGCCTGGTGGAAGCAGATCGAGGAATGGCGCGGCAGTCGCGGCACCTTCCCGTACGACAAGGGCGACGGCAGCATCATCAAGCCGCAGACCGTGATCGAGACTCTGTGGGAAGTGACCAAGGGCGACGCTTTCGTCGCTTCCGACGTCGGCCAGCACCAGATGTTCGCGGCGCAGTACTACAAGTTCAACAAGCCCAATCGCTGGATCAACTCCGGCGGTCTCGGCACCATGGGCTTCGGCTTCCCGGCGGCGATGGGCGTAAAGCTGAACTTCCCGGACGCCGACGTGGCCTGCGTGACCGGTGAAGGCAGCATCCAGATGAACATCCAGGAGCTGTCGACCTGCCTGCAGTACGACCTGCCGGTGAAGATCATCAACCTGAACAACGGTGCGTTGGGCATGGTTCGCCAATGGCAGGACATGCAGTACAACAGCCGCTATTCGCACTCCTACATGGAATCCCTGCCGGACTTCGTCAAGCTGGCCGAGGCCTATGGCCATGTCGGCATGCGCGTTACCGATCTGAAGGATCTGAAGCCGAAGATGGAAGAGGCGTTCGCTCTGAAGAACCGCCTAGTGTTCATGGACATCCAGGTTGATTCCAGCGAACACGTCTATCCGATGCAGATCCGTGGCGGCGCGATGCGCGACATGTGGCTGAGCAAGACGGAGCGTACCTGATCATGCGACACATCATTTCCCTGCTGCTGGAAAACGAGCCAGGCGCGCTGTCCCGCGTGGTCGGTCTGTTCTCCCAACGCAACTACAACATCGAAAGCCTGACGGTCGCCCCGACCGAGGACCCGACCCTGTCGCGCCTGACCCTGACCACGGTCGGGCAGGACGAGGTCATCGAGCAGATCACCAAGAACCTCAACAAGCTGATCGAGGTGGTGAAGCTGGTCAATCTGTCGGAAAGTGCGCACATCGAGCGCGAGCTGATGCTGGTGAAGATCAAGGCCACCGGCGCTCAGCGCGCCGAGGTCAAGCGTACTACCGACATTTTCCGCGGACAGATCGTCGACGTCACCAGCAGTGTTTATACCGTGCAGTTGGCTGGCACCAGCGATAAGCTGGACAGCTTCATCCAGGCTGTCGGTACTGCGTCGATCCTCGAAGTGGTTCGCAGTGGTGTCACCGGGATTGCCCGCGGCGACAAGACTCTGAGCATCTGAAATCTGAAAGACGGCCCACGAGGCCATATTTGACAGGGGTATACCCATGCGCGTTTTCTACGATAAAGACTGTGACCTTTCCATCATCCAGGGCAAGAAAGTTGCCATCATCGGTTACGGTTCCCAGGGCCATGCCCATGCCTGCAACCTGAAAGATTCCGGCGTCGACGTTACCGTCGGCCTGCGCCCGGGCTCTTCTTCGGTTGCCAAGGCCGAAGCCCACGGTCTGAAAGTGGCTGACGTGCCGAGCGCTGTCGCCGCTGCCGACCTAGTCATGATCCTGACTCCGGACGAGTTCCAGGGCCGCCTGTACAAGGACGAGATCGAGCCGAACCTGAAGAAGGGTGCCACCCTGGCCTTCGCTCACGGCTTCTCCATCCACTACAACCAGGTCGTTCCGCGTGCCGACCTCGACGTGATCATGATCGCGCCGAAGGCCCCGGGTCACACCGTGCGTTCCGAGTTCGTCAAGGGCGGCGGCATCCCTGACCTGATCGCCATCTACCAGGACGCTTCCGGCAACGCCAAGAACGTCGCCCTGTCCTACGCCTGCGGCGTTGGCGGCGGCCGTACCGGCATCATCGAAACCACCTTCAAGGACGAGACCGAAACCGACCTGTTCGGCGAGCAGGCTGTTCTCTGCGGTGGTTGCGTCGAGCTGGTCAAGGCCGGTTTCGAAACTCTGGTCGAAGCTGGCTACGCGCCGGAAATGGCCTACTTCGAGTGCCTGCACGAGCTGAAGCTGATCGTTGACCTCATGTTCGAAGGCGGCATCGCCAACATGAACTACTCGATCTCCAACAACGCCGAGTACGGCGAGTACGTGACCGGTCCGGAAGTGATCAACGCCGAATCCCGTCAGGCCATGCGCAACGCTCTGAAGCGCATCCAGGACGGCGAATACGCCAAGATGTTCATCACCGAAGGCGCGGCCAACTACCCGTCGATGACTGCTTACCGCCGCAACAACGCTGCCCATGGCATCGAAGTGGTCGGCGAGAAGCTGCGCGCCATGATGCCGTGGATCGCTGCCAACAAGATCGTCGACAAGACCAAGAACTAAGGTCTGTTCGACACACGAAGAAACGCGGCTTTGGCCGCGTTTTTTCGTTCTCCGCCGGCGATCTGGTATAAAGCCACTGCGCCGGGGCTGTCCCTGCAGTCAGGAGTCGCCTCGGCTTTTCCGTTGCTAACGCGTTCCCAAGGAATTTGTCCATGAGCGAACAACCCGAGGAGCCGAACAAGGCCCCCGAAGCCGAAAGCCTGCTGCCCATCGATGAGCATATCGAGGAAAGCCAGGACGCCGATGGCCGCAAGGTCCGTCATCGCGGCATCTATCTGTTGCCCAACCTGTTTACTACCGCGGCTCTATTCACTGGCCTCTACGCCATCATCAATGCGATGAGCGGGCAGTTCTCCAACGCTGCCATCGCCATCTTCGTCGCAATGGTGCTGGATGGCCTGGATGGTCGCGTCGCCCGCCTGACCAATACGCAAAGCGCCTTTGGTGCCGAATACGACTCCCTTTCCGATATGGTCGCCTTTGGCGTCGCGCCGGCTCTGGTTGCTTTCGAGTGGGCACTGAGCAGTCTGGGCAAGGTCGGCTGGATGGTCGCCTTCATCTATGTCGCTGGTGCGGCGCTGCGTCTGGCGCGCTTCAACACCCAGGTCGGCAAGGCGGACAAGCGCTTCTTCATCGGTCTGGCCAGCCCGGCTGCGGCGGCTCTGGTGGCCGGTACGGTCTGGGCGTTCGCCGATTTCGAGATCCAGGGTGCCAAGGTATCGTTGCTGGTGGCCCTGATGGTCGCGGCTGCCGGCATGCTGATGGTCAGCAATATCAAGTACTACAGCTTCAAGGATCTGGACCTGCGTGGTCGCGTTCCATTCGTGGCGATCCTGATCGTAGTGCTGGCCTTCGCCGTGGTCTTCACCGATCCGCCGCGTATCCTGCTGTTGCTGTTCCTTGCCTATGCCGGCTCCGGTCCGGTGCAATACCTGCTGCAGTTGCGTCGCCGCAAACAAGTCAGCTGATTCGATCTGGCTTTTATCTCCGCGGGGACTGGCTGCCAAGCCAGTCCCCGCGCTGCTTTCGGCTCCCTTATCTTCTTTCTGTTTCCGTTCTTGCTGAAAATTCTTTCAGAAAGTCGTTGACTCAGTTTTCTGAGTCCCTATAATGCGCCCCACTCTCACGGCGGTGCCGGCAAAGAGCTTGAAAATCAAGCACTTAAGCAGCAACGAAGTGAGAGTGAAGTGCCGAGAGGGGCTTGACAGCGAGATTGATCGCTGTAGAATGCGCCTCCCGCTGATGAGAAGGTTCGATCTTCTCCTTGGCGCAAGCGATTGAGTAGAAACGAAAATTTCGAAAAATAAGGCTTGACGGACGAAGAGGTTAGCGTAGAATGCGCGCCTCGGTTGAAGCGAAGGCCTCAACCAGCTGCTCTTTAACAAGTTGAATCAAGCAATTCGTGTGGGTGCTTGTGAGTTAAGACTGATCGATCGCAAGATTATCAGCATCACAAGTAACACTCGTGAATTCGAGAGTTTTTTGCGATTGCTGAGCCAAGTTTAGGGTTTTCTCAAAACCCAAGCAGTATTGAACTGAAGAGTTTG
>NZ_JAELYA010000005.1 GCF_017589465.1 Pseudomonas schmalbachii | reverse complement strand
TTGAAGAAGACCGAGGCCCTGACCATTTTGGCCCGCAAATTAGCCCGGATAGCCTTTGCCCTGATGCAGACGCAGACGGCTTATCACCCCCAGGAGGCGAAGCCCCATTGACATAGAATCTCCTACAGGTATGGCAAGAGCGTAGGGTGGAAATCGCGAAGCATTTCCACCTTCGGGGCGGTGGACAAGCGGAGCGTTGTCCACCCTACGCCCAAGGGCACCTCGCGACGATGCGAAGACAGTTGCTCCTATCACCGCCCAGCTCCCCAGAAACACAAAAGCCGACCTGATGGCCGGCTTTTCGTCGTCATAGTCTATTCAACGGGAAAAGGTGCGCTGCAGACGCTGCAGGTCTTCCGGCGTGGTGACCTTGAGATTGTCCGCCCGCCCTTCGATCAGGCGCGGCGCCTGGCCGGCCCATTCCATCGCGGAGGCTTCGTCGGTGATCGCCACTCCCGCCACCAGCGCATCGGCCAGCGCCCGGTGCAGTGCGCCGAGGCGGAACATCTGCGGGGTGTAGGCCAGCCAGACGACGCTGCGGTCGATGGTTTCGCTGACCCGGCCATTGCGATCGGCGCGTTTCAGGGTATCCCGCGCGGGTACGGCCAGCAGGCCACCGACCGGATCGCCATCCAGCTCATTGAGCAGATGGTCGAGGTCGCCGCGGGAAAGATTGGGGCGCGCGGCATCGTGGACCAGCACCCAGTCCTCGCTCGCGGCACCCATTTCATTCAGCCGCAACAGACCGTTGAGTACCGAATCGGCACGTTCGCTGCCGCCGTCGACGCGGACGATGCGCGGATCGCTGGCGCACGCGAGTGTCGGCCACCAGGGGTCGTCCGGCGCCAGGCAGACGATCAGCCCTTTCAGGCACGGATGGCCGAGGAAACAATCGAGGGTACGTTCGAGGATGCTGCGACCGGCGAGGTCAAGATATTGCTTGGGGCGATCGGCACGCATGCGCGAGCCGATGCCAGCGGCCGGAATCACTGCCCAGAAGGCAGGAAGGGAAATGTCGCGGAATTTCATTGGGCCAGCTGGAACAGGGTTTCCTTGTCCTTGAGCATGCCGAGTTCGTGGCGGGCACGTTCCTCGACCGTTTCGGTGCCTTTCTTCAATTCAGCCACTTCGGCTTCGAGGATGCGGTTGCGCTCGAGCAGACGCTCGTTCTCGCCCTGCTGATCGGCGATCTGCCGCTGCAGTTCGCGCACCTGCGCCAGACTGCCGTCACCAATCCACAGACGATACTGCAGACCGGCCAGTGCCAGGATCAGCACGACGAACAGCCAGTAGGGACTGCGTAACCTCAAGCGTGGACTCCTCATGAAGAAAAGGGGTGGCTCCTGCCACCCCTTCACCGTACCAGACTAGCCTTAGCCGCGGAATTCCGCGCGACCGCGGTACGGCGCCTTGGCGCCCAGCTGCTCTTCGATGCGCAGCAGCTGGTTGTACTTGGAAACGCGGTCGGAACGGCACAGCGAACCGGTCTTGATCTGGCCGGCAGCGGTACCAACGGCCAGGTCGGCGATGGTCGAGTCCTCGGTTTCACCGGAACGGTGCGAGATCACCGCGGTGTAACCAGCGGCCTTGGCCATCTGGATAGCTTCCAGGGTCTCGGTCAGCGAACCGATCTGGTTGAACTTGATCAGGATCGAGTTGGCGATGCTCTTCTCGATGCCTTCCTTGAGGATCTTGGTGTTGGTCACGAACAGGTCGTCGCCGACCAGTTGCACCTTGGCGCCGATCTTCTCGGTCAGGCCTTTCCAGCCAGCCCAGTCGGACTCGTCCATGCCGTCTTCGATGGAGATGATCGGGTAGCGCTGGGTCAGGCCGGCCAGGTAGTCGGCGAAACCTTCGGCGCTGAACACCTTGCCTTCGCCTTCGAGGTCGTACTTGCCGTCCTTGAAGAACTCGGAGGAAGCGCAGTCCAGGGCCAGAGTCACGTCCTCACCCAGCTTGTAGCCAGCATTGGCGACGGCTTCGGCGATGGCAGCCAGGGCGTCTTCGTTGGAAGCCAGGTTCGGTGCGAAGCCACCTTCGTCACCCACGGCGGTGTTCAGGCCACGGGCCTTCAGCACGGCTTTCAGGTGGTGGAAGATCTCGGCGCCCATGCGCAGCGCGTCGGCGAAGGTCTTGGCGCCGACCGGCTGGACCATGAACTCCTGGATGTCGACGTTGTTATCGGCATGCTCGCCGCCGTTGATGATGTTCATCATCGGAACCGGCATGGAGTACTGGCCGGGAGTGCCGTTCAGGTCGGCGATGTGCGCATAGAGCGGTACGCCCTTGGCCTGGGCGGCAGCCTTGGCGGCAGCCAGGGACACGGCGAGGATGGCGTTGGCGCCCAGCTTGCCCTTGTTCTCGGTACCGTCGAGTTCGATCATCGCGCGGTCCAGGGCCTTCTGGTCAGCCGCGTCCTTGCCCAGCAGCAGGTCACGGATCGGACCATTGATGTTGGCCACGGCCTTCAGCACGCCCTTGCCCAGGTAACGGCTCTTGTCGCCATCGCGCAGCTCGAGGGCTTCGCGGGAGCCAGTGGAGGCACCGGACGGCGCGCAGGCGCTGCCAACGATGCCGCTGTCCAGGATCACGTCCGCCTCAACGGTCGGGTTGCCGCGGGAGTCCAGGACCTCACGGCCCTTGATGTCGACGATCTTTGCCATTCTTGTATGCACTCCAAGGTTTGTTAAACGGGGCGAGCTAGAAAATCAGGCAGTCTCGATTGCGGGGAAACTCTTCACCAGGTCGTCCAGCTGCTTGAGCTGGGACAGGAAGGCTTCGAGCTTGTTCAGGCGCAAGGCGCATGGGCCGTCGCATTTGGCGTTTTCCGGGTCCGGGTGGGCTTCGAGGAACAGGCCCGCGAGACCCTGGCTGAGGCCGGCCTTGGCCAGGTCGGTGACCTGGGCGCGGCGGCCGCCGGCGGAATCGGCGCGACCGCCCGGCATCTGCAGGGCATGGGTCACGTCGAAGAATACCGGGTACTCGAACTGCTTCATGATGCCGAAGCCGAGCATGTCCACCACCAGGTTGTTGTAACCGAAGGAGGAACCACGCTCGCAGAGGATCAGCTGCTCGTTACCGGCTTCCTCGCACTTGCGCAGGATGTGCTTCATCTCCTGCGGGGCGAGGAACTGGGCTTTCTTGATGTTGATCACCGCGTTGGTCCTGGCCATTGCCACGACCAGGTCGGTCTGCCGCGAGAGGAAGGCCGGCAACTGGATGATGTCGCAGACCTCGGCCACCGGGGCGGCCTGGAACGGCTCGTGGACGTCGGTGATGACCGGCACGTTGAAGGTCTTCTTGATCTCTTCGAAGATCTTCAGCCCTTCTTCCATACCGGGACCACGGAACGAGGTGATCGACGAGCGGTTGGCCTTGTCGAAGCTGGCCTTGAACACGTAGGGAATGCCGAGCTTCTCGGTGACCCGCACGTATTCCTCGCAGACCTGCATGGCCAGATCGCGCGACTCCAGCACGTTCATGCCGCCGAACAGCACGAACGGCAGATCGTTGCCGATCTGGATATCGCCGACGCGGATGATCTTCTGCGCCATGATCAGGCCTTCCCGGCAGCTTTCAGCGCCGCGTTGACGAAGCCGCTGAACAGCGGATGACCGTCACGCGGGGTGGAGGTGAATTCCGGGTGGAACTGGCAGGCGACGAACCAAGGATGATCCGGAGCCTCGACCACTTCCACCAGCGCGCCGTCGCCGGAGCGGCCGGAAATCTTCAGGCCGGCTTCCTGCAGCTGGGGCAGCAGGTTGTTGTTCACTTCGTAGCGGTGACGGTGGCGCTCGACGATCACGTCCTTGCCATAGCAGTCGTGGACCAGGGTGCCCGGAACCAGCTGGCAATCCTGGGCGCCCAGGCGCATGGTGCCGCCGAGATCGGAGGACTCGGTACGTACTTCGGTCTCGCCGGTGGCGTCCTGCCACTCGGTGATCAGGCCGACGACCGGATGGCCGCTGGACTTGTCGAACTCGGTGGAGTTGGCGTCTTTCCAGCCCAGCACGTTGCGGGCGTACTCGATGACCGCGACCTGCATGCCGAGGCAGATTCCCAGGTAGGGGATCTTCTTCTCGCGGGCATACTGCACGGCGGTGATCTTGCCTTCCACGCCGCGCAGGCCGAAGCCGCCCGGGACCAGGATGGCGTCGGCGCCGTCGAGCAGCGCGGTGCCCTGCTGCTCGATGTCTTCCGAGTCGATGTAACGCAGGTTGACCTTGGTGCGGCTCTGGATGCCGGCGTGGGTCATGGCCTCGATCAGCGACTTGTAGGCGTCGAGCAGTTCCATGTACTTGCCGACCATGGCGATGGTGACTTCACGCTCGGGGTTGAGCTTGGCGTCGACCACGCGGTCCCACTCGGACAGGTCGGCAGGACGGCATTCCAGGCCGAAGCGCTCGACGACGATGTCGTCCACGCCCTGGGCGTGCAGCACCGACGGAATGCGATAGATGGTGTCGACGTCTTCCAGCGAGATGACCGCGCGCTCTTCCACGTTGGTGAACAGCGCGATCTTGCGACGCGAGGATACGTCGACCGGGTGATCGGAGCGGCAGATCAGGATGTCCGGCTGCAGGCCAATGGAGCGCAGTTCCTTGACGGAGTGCTGGGTCGGCTTGGTCTTGGTCTCGCCGGCGGTGGCGATGTACGGCACCAGGGTCAGGTGCATCAGCATGGCGCGCTTGGCACCGACTTCCACGCGCAACTGGCGGATCGCTTCGAGGAACGGTTGCGACTCGATGTCGCCGACGGTGCCGCCGATCTCCACCAGGGCCACGTCGGCATCGCCGGCGCCCTTGATGATGCGACGCTTGATCTCGTCGGTGATGTGCGGGATCACCTGCACGGTGGCGCCGAGGTAGTCACCGCGACGCTCCTTGCGCAGCACGTCCATGTAGACGCGGCCGGTGGTGAAGTTGTTGTTCTGGGTCACGGTGGTGCGCACGAAGCGCTCGTAGTGGCCCAGGTCGAGGTCGGTCTCGGCACCGTCGTGGGTGACGAACACCTCACCGTGCTGGAACGGACTCATGGTGCCCGGATCGACGTTGATGTAGGGGTCCAGCTTGAGCATCGTGATCTTCAAGCCACGCGCTTCCAGAATGGCAGCCAAGGAAGCCGAGGCGATGCCTTTCCCCAATGAAGAAACAACACCACCCGTGACGAAGATGTAGCGCGTCATGAAAAGCCCTGAATGTCAGCGTTTAGGCGGCTCGGCCGCCGGGGAAGAAGATCGGGCCTGAGCCCGGGTTCACGACTGGGTCGTGATCAATAGCGAACTCCCGCTGAATTCCGGAGGAATCGACGGGAGCAGTACAAGACGGGAGCGTAGTCTACCGGAAAGCCCGTATCAGCTCAAACCCGAGTCATTCGTCGGGGGCTCCCAGACCAACGACCAGGACTCGCCCTCCCCCGCGCGCAACCCCGGCAGATTGGCCACCGCGATCAATTCGTCGGCTCGGAACAGCAGCGGCAAACGACCGCGGAGGAAGGCCGGAACCCCGGCCTCGTTCAACAGGCGCTTGAGATCGCGACGCCCTCTTCCGGGCAGATCCAGTACTTCTCCCCCACTCCGATAGCGCACGCGGAGCAGCCCTGCCGGTGGATTCCCAAGCAAACGCAGCTGGCCATTTTCCGGAAGAGGCAGCGGTACTTGCGGATCAGACCAGTCAGGCGGCACGGCTGGCGCCTGCAACCATGCACCGGAAAGCCACCAGAGCCGCCCCTCTGCCCGGCGCAGTTCGCCACCGGAGAGACGCCACACCGGCTCCGCATCCCCGGCCGCATCGCGCAAGGCAATCCAACCCGCCCAGTGAGCGCTGTCGGGCATCTTCGTCCACGAGGCCAGCCAGCGACGCAAGGCGTTGCGCTGCCGTGGCTCGCTCAACTGGCGCAACGGCTCCAGTTGCAGCGACGGCAGGCCCCAGCCCCCATGATCAGCAGACCTGTCGGCCGCCACCAGGTCGAGGTCTGCCAACTCGGCCAGCAGCCCTTCCGCCTCGGCCAGATGAGCGGCACTGCGCACCACATTGGCGACGGCACCCGGCCAACGCGCGGCAATCCCGGGCAGGACGACCTGCCGCAGATAATTGCGATCGAATTCAGTGTCACGATTGGAGGGGTCTTCCACCCAGCTCAAGCCCTGCGCCCTGGCATAGCTCTCCAGCTCCGCCCGGGAGAACGCGAGCATCGGCCGCAGCAGCAGGCCATCGCCCAGCGCCCGCACCGGCGGAATACCCGCCAACCCGCGCACTCCGGCGCCGCGGAACAGGCGGAACAGCACGGTTTCCGCCTGGTCGTCACGATGCTGACCGGTAAGCAGGCATTCGCCGGCGGCCAGATGTCGCGCCATGGCCGCAAAGCGGGCTTCGCGGGCTGCCCGTTCGACGCTGGGACCGCCGACGACCTCGACTCGCTCGATCTGCAATGGAATGCCAAGGGACTCGCAGAATCGCCGGCAATGCTCGGGCCAGTCATCTGCGACGGCCTGCAGGCCATGATGGATATGTATTGCGGAGAGAGGCGGCAGCGTCTCGCGTCGGGCGAGGCACACCAGCAGGTGCAGAAGCACCGTGGAATCGAGCCCGCCGGAGAAGCCTACGCACCAGGCCGGCGCGTTGCGCCAGGGAGCGAGGGATTCGAGCAGACGGGCTTCGAGGGACATGGCGGCGGTTGCAGGCTGCAGCCCCCGGGCGGTTCAACCCAGGGCCTGAAGCCTGGCGCTATCAGGCCAGACCGTAGCTCATCAGGCGCTGATAACGGCGAGCCAGCAGCTCGTCGGCGCTGAGCTTCTTCAGCGAGGCGAGTTGGGTGCGCAGCGCGCTGCGGATGTTTTCGGACATTGCAGCCGGATCGCGGTGGGCGCTGCCCAGCGGCTCCTGGATGACGGTATCGACGATGCCGATGTCCTTCAGCCGCTCGGCAGTGATGCCCATGGCCTCGGCCGCTTCCGGCGCCTTCTCGTTGGTGCGCCAGAGAATCGAGGCGCAGCCTTCCGGCGAAATCACCGCGTAGGTGGAGTACTGCAGCATGTTCAGGTTGTCGCAGACGCCGATAGCCAGCGCACCGCCGGAACCGCCCTCGCCGATCACGGTGGAGATGATCGGGGTCTTCAGACGCGCCATCACGCGCAGGTTCCAGGCGATCGCCTCGCTCTGGCCGCGCTCCTCGGCATCGATGCCCGGATAGGCGCCGGGGGTGTCGATGAAGGTGAGGATCGGCATCTTGAAGCGTTCGGCCATTTCCATCAGGCGACAGGCCTTGCGATAGCCCTCGGGGCGCGGCATGCCGAAGTTGCGGCGCACCTTCTCGCGCACTTCGCGGCCTTTCTGGTGGCCGACCACCATCACCGGCTGGTCGTCGAAGCGGGCGACACCACCGACGATCGCCGGATCGTCGGAGAAGTGGCGATCGCCATGCAGCTCTTCGAAATCGGTGAACAGGTGGCTGATGTAGTCCAGGGTATAGGGACGGCGGGGATGGCGGGCGAGCTGGGCGACCTGCCAGCTGGAAAGGTTACCGAAGATGTTCTCGGTCAGCGCCTTGCTCTTCTCTTCCAGACGGGAGATTTCATCGGTGATGTTCAGAGCGTTGTCGTTGCCGACCAGACGCAGCTCTTCGATCTTGGCTTGCAGGTCGGCGATCGGCTGTTCGAAATCGAGGAAATTCGGGTTCATGGGCTATCCGTCGTGAACTGATGGCGGCTGGGCCTGGTCCGTGTCGCAGGCCATTAAAAAGTACTGCGCTAGGTTCTGTACGAAAATTCGCCGAGCAAAAGGCAGTTTTCGTATAGAACCTAGGTTTCTTAACAGCCCAAGGGCGCCCCACCTTACGGTATCGGGCGCTCAGGGTCGAGGCTGGCGCGAGAGCGGTATTCGCCTGTCTCGCGCTAGCGGTAGTTGAGGAAGACGTTGTCTCGCCCGAACTGGTCACGCAGTGCCTGAATCAAGGCATCAGCAGGATCGATGTTCCAGGCGTCACCAAATTGAAGCAAGGCGCGTGCCTCATTGCCGGTGTAGTCGACGGTCACCGGGCAATTTCCGCGATGACGGCCGCACAGGTCGGCCAACCAGCGCAACCGGTCACCCTTGAGGGCATCGGCCTGCACCTTCACCCGCAGGCTCTCGGCCAGCGCGGTGCGCGCCTCTTCCAGCCCCATCACACGCTTGGCGCGCAGGCGCAGGCCGCCGGAGAAGTCGTCCTGGCTGACCTCGCCCTCGATCACCACCAGCGCATCGGTCTGCAGCAGCGACTGGTTGGCGGCGAAGGCTTCGGCGAACAGCGACGCCTCGATGCGCCCGGAACGGTCGTCGAGGGTGACGAAGCCCATCTTGTCGCCGCGCTTGTTCTTCATCACCCGCAGATTGACGATCAGCCCGGCCACGGTCTGGGTATCGCGCGCCGGCTTCAGCTCGACGATGCGCTGGCGGGCAAAACGCCGCACCTCGCTTTCGTACTCGTCGATCGGATGACCGGTTAGGTAAAGGCCGAGGGTATCCTTCTCGCCCTTCAGGCGTTCCTTGAGGTTCAGCTCCTTGGCCTTGCGATGGTTGGCGTAGACATCGGCCTCGGGCTCGGCGAACACACCGCCGAACAGGTCCATGTGTCCGCTGTCGTGGCTGCGCGCGGTCTGCTCGGCAGCCTGGATCGCCTCTTCCATGGCCGCCAGCAGCACCGCGCGGTTGCGGTCGACGTTGGCATGGTAGGCCTTGACCTCCTCGTGGAAGTACGGTCCCAGGCGGTCCAGCGCGCCGGAGCGGATCAGCGCATCCAGGGTGCGCTTGTTGATGCGCTTGAGGTCGACGCGGTCGCAGAAGTCGAACAGGGTCTTGAACGGCCCGCCCTCGGCGCGGCATTCGGTGATGGCTTCCACCGGACCTTCGCCAACGCCCTTGATCGCGCCCAGGCCGTAGACGATCTGGCCGTCGTCGTCGACGGTGAAGCGGAACTCGGAGTTGTTCACGTCCGGGGCGAGGATGCGCAGCTTCATGTGCCGGCACTCTTCGATCAGCGTCACCACCTTGTCGGTGTTCTGCATATCCGCGGTGAGTACCGCGGCCATGAAGGGTGCGGCCCAGTGGGTTTTCAGCCAGGCGGTCTGGTAGGAAACCAGGCCGTAGGCGGCCGAGTGGGACTTGTTGAAGCCGTAGCCGGCGAACTTCTCCACCAGATCGAAGATGTTGCCCGCGAGGTCCTTGTCGATGCCGTTGTTGGCGCAACCTTCGATGAAGCCGCCGCGCTGCTTGGCCATCTCCTCGGGCTTCTTCTTGCCCATGGCGCGGCGCAGCATGTCCGCGCCGCCGAGGGTATAGCCGGCCATCACCTGGGCGATCTGCATCACCTGTTCCTGGTACAGGATGATGCCGTAGGTGGGCTTGAGCACCGGCTCCAGGCCGGCGTACTGGTAGTCCGGGTGCGGATAGGAAACTTCCGCGCGACCGTGCTTGCGGTTGATGAAGTCGTCCACCATGCCCGACTGCAGCGGACCGGGACGGAACAGCGCCACCAGTGCGATGAGGTCTTCCAGGCAGTCCGGCTTGAGCTTCTTGATCAGCTCCTTCATGCCGCGCGATTCGAGCTGGAATACCGCTGTGGTCTCGGCCTTCTGCAGCAGGTCGTAGGTTTTCTTGTCGTCCAGCGGGATGCGGTCGATATCGACCAGGTTCTCGTCGCCGGCCTTGCGCTGGATGCGATGGATGATCTCCATCGCCCACTTGATGATGGTCAGGGTACGCAGGCCGAGGAAGTCGAACTTCACCAGGCCGGCGGCCTCCACGTCGTCCTTGTCGAACTGGGTCACCAGGCCGGCGCCCTCTTCGTCACAGGCGATCGGCGCGAAGTCGGTGAGCTTGGTCGGCGCGATCACCACACCACCGGCGTGCTTGCCGGTACCACGGGTGACGCCTTCCAGCTTGAGGGCCATGTCCCAGATTTCCTGGGCTTCCTCATCGCTCTTGAGGAAGTCGCGGAGCATTTCCTCCTGCTCGAAGGCTTTTTCGAGGGTCATGCCGACCTCGAAGGGAATCATCTTCGACAGCTTGTCGGCCAGGCCGTAGGACTTGCCCTGCACCCGCGCCACGTCGCGCACCACTGCCTTCGCGGCCATGGAGCCGAAGGTGATGATCTGGCTCACCGCGTTGCGCCCGTAGGCACCGGCCACATAGTCGATGACCCGGTCGCGGCCCTCCATGCAGAAGTCGACGTCGAAGTCGGGCATGGAAATCCGCTCGGGGTTGAGGAATCGTTCGAACAGCAGGTCGTAGGCCAGCGGGTCGAGGTCGGTGATCTTCAGCACGTAGGCCACCAGCGAGCCGGCGCCCGAGCCCCGGCCGGGGCCCACCGGCACGCCGTTGTTCTTGGCCCACTTGATGAAGTCCATCACGATCAGGAAGTAGCCGGGGAAGCCCATCTGGATGATGGTGCCCAGCTCGAACTCCAGGCGGTCGATGTAAATCTGCCGCTTCTCTTCGTAGTTCGGCGTGGTCTCCTTGGGCCAGAGCACCGCCAGGCGCTCCTCCAGGCCTTCGTAGGAGACATGGCGCAGGTAGTCGTTGATGTCCATGCCTTCGAAGGGAATCGGGAAGTTGGGCAGGAAATACTTGCCCAGCTGTACCTCGATGTTGCAGCGCTTGGCGATCTCGACGGTATTTTCCAGCGCCTCCGGCAGGTCGCTGAACAGCTCGGCCATTTCCACCGGCGACTTCAGGTACTGCTGGTCGGAGTAGTTGTGCGAGCGGCGCGGGTCGTCCAGGGCGCGGCCTTCGCCGATGCACACGCGAGTCTCGTGGGCTTCGAAGTCTTCCTGCTTGATGAAGCGCACGTCGTTGGTGGCCACCAGCGGCGCTCCGCTGCGCTCGGCCAGCGCCACGGCGGCATGCACGTGCTCTTCGTCGTTGACCCGGCTGGTGCGCTGCACTTCCAGGTAGAAGCGATCCGGGAACACTTCCATCCACTCGGCCAGCAGCGAGTCGGCCAGCGCTTGCTCGCCATCGAGCAGGGCGCGGCCGATCTCCCCTTCCTTGGCCGCGGATAGCGCGATCAGGCCTTCGGCGGCCTGCTTCACCCAATCGCGCTCGATGATGATCTCACCGTTGCGCTGGCCATCCTGCCAGCCACGGGAGATCAGTTCGGTGAGATTGCGGTAGCCCTTGGCGTTCATCGCCAGCAGCGACAGGCGGCTGAGCGCGCCATCGTCGTCACGGTTGGCCAGCCAGATGTCCGCGCCGCAGATCGGCTTGACCCCGCCGCCCATGGCCGTCTTGTAGAACTTGACCAGCGAGCACATGTTGCTCTGGTCGGTGACCGCCACCGCCGGCATCCCCGCCCCCGCCACGGCCTTGATCAGCGGCTTGACCCGCACCAGACCATCGACCAGGGAGAATTCGGTGTGCAGACGCAGATGGACGAAGGATGCGGTCATGGTGGTCCTTTGTAGAGCGCGGAAACGACAAGGCCCGGGATTGTACCGGGCCTGTCCGCAAAGCTACAGGTGCGACCGCCAGGCCACACGGATGCCGCTATCGACGCGAATCCCAGATGCCCGGCTCCAGGCGCTGCTGCACTTCCGGATAGTCGGCGGCGTCGAAGGTCGGCAGCTTTCCAGCCTTGCGCTGGGCGTTGTAGTCGCGCGCCAGCTTGAAGGCCAGGTTGGACAGCAGCAGGATCGCGACCAGATTGGTGATCGCCATCAGCCCCATGGAAACGTCGGCGAGGTTCCAGACGAACGGCAGCGAGGCCACCGAGCCGAACATCACCATCGCCAGTACCGACAGGCGGAACACCAGCAATCCGGCCGCGTGGTTGTGTTCGAGGAACACCAGGCAGTTCTCCGCATAGAAGTAATTGGCGACGATCGACGTGAACGCGAAGAACAGGATGATCACCGCGAGGAAGTACTTGCCCCAGTCGCCAACCTGGCTGGTCAGCGCGTTCTGCACCAGCATGATGCCCGCGCCGGACTGCTGGCCGGCGAGCAGGATGATGGCCGCGGAAGCGGTGCAGATCAGCAGCGTATCGATGAACACCCCGGCCATCTGCACATACCCCTGCGACGCCGGGTGCGGCGGATAGGGCGAGGCCGATGCCGCCGCGTTGGGCGCCGAGCCCATGCCCGCCTCGTTGGAGAACAGGCCGCGCTTGAAGCCATTGAGGATCGCCGCACCAATGCCGCCAGCCGCAGCCTCGTGCAGACCGAAGGCACTCTGCACGATCAGCGACAGCACGCCCGGCAACTCATCGAGATTGATGAGGATGATGCCGATGGCCATCAGCAGGTAGGCCACCGCCATGAACGGCACCGCCAGCTCGGAGAAGCGCGCAATCGAACGCAGGCCACCGAAGATGATCAGTGCGGTGAGGATCACCAGGGCGATGCCGCTCAGCCAGGTCTGCACACCGAACGCGCCCTGCATGGCGCCGGTAATGGTATTGGCCTGCACCGAGTTGAACACGAAGCCGAAGGCGAGGATCAGGAACAGCGAGAACAGCACGCCCATCCAGCGCGCGCCGAGCCCCTTCTCCATGTAATAGGCTGGCCCGCCGCGGAACTGGCCGTTCTCGTCACGTATCTTGAACAACTGCGCCAGGGTCGCTTCGACGAAGCCGGTGGCCATCCCCACCAGGGCGATCATCCACATCCAGAACACCGCACCCGGCCCGCCAAGGGTGATGGCCACGGCGACGCCGGCCACATTGCCGGTGCCGACCCGTGCCGCCAGCGAGGTGCAGAGTGCCTGGAACGAGGAAATGCCGGATTCGTCGGCATTGCGGCTGCCCTTCAGCACGCTGAAGGTATGGCCAAAGTGGAGGAACTGGATCAGCCCGAGACGGACGGTGAAGTAAAGACCGCAACCAACCAGCAGCCAGATCAGGATCTTTCCCCAGATCAGTCCATTGAGAAGGTCGACGATCAGCGTGGCTGCGTCTTGCATTCGATATCTCCCTGTCGCCGCCTACTGCGGCATCTGCAGATGACGACCAGTTGGTCGCTGCCGGCTATCGCTGGAGTGTAGCCAGCGGAAAGGGCGCGACTCTGAAGCACGCGGGAGCTGCGCGCCTCAGGCCAGGCGACTGGAAGTTATGCCAGGGCGACCATGCGGACGCTGTGTGCGCTGGTTCAGAAAAACCCGCCGGGAGACTCCAGCAGTTCGCGCACCGGGGCGAAGGAGCGCCGGTGAATCGGAGTCGGCCCCAGGCGCTTCAAGGCTTCCAGGTGGACCGGCGTCGGATAGCCCTTGTGCCCGGCGATACCGTAGCCGGGATAGAGCAGTTCCATTTCCGCCATTTCCCGGTCGCGGCTGACCTTGGCCAGGATCGACGCAGCGGCGATCGCCGGCACCTGGCTGTCGCCCTTGACCACCGGTGCGCTGGGCACCTTCAGTTTCGGGCAGCGATTGCCGTCGATCAGGGCCAGGCGCGGAGTGACGGACAATCCTTCGACAGCCCTCTGCATCGCCAGCATGGTGGCGTGCAGGATATTCAGGCGATCGATCTCCTCGACCTCGGCGCGGGCGATGCACCAGGCCAGGGCCTTTTCGCGAATCTCCTCGAACAGCGCCTCACGGCGCGCCTCGGAAAGCTTCTTGGAGTCGTTCAGCCCCCGGATCGGCCGCGCCGGGTCGAGGATCACCGCCGCGGTGACCACCGGTCCGCACAACGGGCCGCGGCCGACTTCGTCGACTCCGGCCACCAGTTCTTCGACCAGGGTGAAATCCAGGCCCATCTGCATCAGCGCTGCTCCAGTAGATCGAGGACAGCATCCGCCGCCTGCTCCGAGGCGTTCTGGCGCAGAGTCCGGTGAATGGCATCGAAGGAATCGGTCTGCACCCGGCCATCGTCCAGCACCGGCAACAGCGTCTGCGCCAGAGCTTCAGGGGTCGCCGCGTCCTGGATCAGCTCCGGCACCAGCGCACGTCCCGCCAGCAGGTTGGGCAGGGAGAAGTACGGACTTTTCACCAGGCGGCTGAGAATGCGATAGGTCAGCGGCGCCAACTTGTAGGCAACCACCATCGGCCGCTTGTAGAGCAGCGCTTCGAGGGTCGCGGTGCCGGAAGCGATCAGTACCGCATCGCAGGCAGCGAGAGCCTCGTGGGAAGCGCCATCGAGCAATTGCAGCGGCAATTCGCGCCCTGCAAGCATCTGCTCGACCTGCGTACGCCGCTCGGGACTGGCGCAGGGCAGGACGAACCGCAGCTGCGGACGCTGTCGCAGCAGATGCTCTGCGCTGTCGAGGAACAGCGCGCCCAGCTTGCCCACTTCCCCGCCGCGGCTGCCCGGCATCAGGGCGACCACCGGGGCATCCAGCGGCAGGCCCAGCTGGTGGCGCGCGGCAGGCCGATCAGCCTCCAGCGGGATGGTATTGGCCAGCGGATGGCCGACGAAACGCACCGGTACGGCGTGCTCTTCGTAGAAGCGTGCTTCGAAGGGGAACAGGGTCAGCATCAGGTCGCAGGCATCGCGAATCTTCAGCACACGTTTCTGCCGCCAGGCCCAGACCGATGGACTGACGTAATGCACGGTACGGATGCCGGCGCGGCGCAGCTTCAGCTCGACGCCGAGGTTGAAGTCCGGCGCATCGATACCGATGAATACATCGGGACGCGCGTCGATCAGAGTACGGATCAGTTCCTTGCGCCGGCGCAGCAACTCCGGCAGACGGCCGAGAACCTCGACCAGTCCCATCACCGCCAGGCGTTCCATGGGGAAATAGGAGTCGAGCCCTTCCGCCTGCATCCGCGGGCCGCCAACACCGATGAAGCGGATATCGGGATGCCGCGCCTTGAGCGCCTGCATCAGGCCGGCACCGAGGATGTCCCCGGACGCCTCGCCGGCGACCAGGGCAATGCAGAGCGGTGCGACCATGATCAGCGGGTGATGCCGCGGGTGGCGCTCTGGATGGAATCGCGGAATACCGCGACCTCAGGGAACTGGGCGGAGACTTCGGCAAGCTCGGCCAGCGCCTCTTCGACGGTCAGGCCCTGGCGGTAGACCACCTTGTAAGCCCGGCGCAGCGCCTGGATGGCTTCCGCGCTGAAACCGCGACGGCGCAGCCCCTCGAAGTTCATGCTGCGTGCTTCGGCCGGGTTGCCGAAGACGGTGACATAGGCTGGAACGTCCTTGCCGATCGCGCTGCCCATGCCGGAGAAGCTGTGCGCGCCGATCCGGCAGAACTGATGGACCAGCGTATAGCCGGAGAGGATCGCCCAGTCATCCACATGCACATGGCCAGCCAACGCGGTGTTGTTGACCAGGATGCAGTGGTTGCCGATCACGCTGTCGTGACCGATATGCACATAGGCCATCAGCAGATTGTGGTCGCCGATGGTGGTTTCGGAACGATCCTGTACGGTCCCGCGGTGAATGGTCACCCCTTCGCGGATCACGTTGTGATCGCCGATGACCAGCCGGGTCGGCTCGCCCTTGTACTTCAGGTCGGGAGTGTCCTCGCCGACGCTGGAGAACTGGAAAATGCGGTTGTGCTTGCCGATCCTGGTCGGGCCCTTGAGCACTACGTGCGGGCCGATTACCGTACCTTCGCCGATCTCCACATCCGGCCCGACGATGGACCAGGGGCCCACTTCTACGTCGTCAGCCAGCGTTGCACGCGGGTCGATGATGGCGCGAGGATCGATCAAACTCATAGCTTGCGTTCCGCACAGATGATTTCAGCCGAGCATACTGGCTTGTCATCGACGGTGGCACGGCAATCGAACTTCCAGATGCCACGTTTGACGCTGACGAACTGGGCATGCAGGTTCAGTTGGTCGCCCGGCAGAACCGGCTGGCGGAAGCGCAGGTTATCGGAGCCGACGAAATAGTAGAGGGTACCGTCGGCCGGCTTCACGTCGAGCATCTTGAAGCCGAGGATGCCGGCAGCCTGCGCCATCGCTTCGATGATCAGCACGCCCGGCATGATCGGGTGCTGCGGGAAATGGCCATTGAAGAACGGCTCATTGATGCTGACATTCTTGTAGGCGCGAATGCGCTTGCCCTCGATATCCAGCTCCACCACCCGATCCACCAGCAGGAAAGGGTAGCGATGAGGCAGGTATTCGCGAATCTCGTTGATGTCCATCATGTTCAGGGGAGCCTGTTCAGAAAAAGGAAACGCCAAAAAATGCGTCAATTACGCATCTGATGGAGTGTCTGCGTCCGGGGTCACGGCAGCCAGACGTTTTTCCAGCTGTTGCAGACGACGAGCCATGTCATCCAGCTGGCGAATACGTGCAGCGCTCTTCTTCCATTCGGCCGCCGGCTGCATGGCCGTTCCGGAGGAATAGGCACCCGGTTCGGTGATCGAACGGGTAACCATGGTCATTCCAGTGACGAAGACGTTGTCGCAGATTTCGATGTGCCCGACCAGCCCGACACCGCCGGCCAGCATGCAGTGCTTGCCGATCTTGGCGCTGCCGGAGATGCCGCAGCATCCGGCCATGGCCGTATGGTCGCCGATCTGCACGTTGTGCGCGATCATGATCTGGTTGTCGAGCTTGACGCCGTCACCGATCAGGGTGTCCGACAGCGCGCCGCGGTCGATGGTGGTGTTGGCGCCGATCTCGACATCGTCGCCGATGGTGACGCCACCGATCTGCGCGATCTTCTGCCAGACACCCTTCTCGTTGGCGAAACCGAAACCTTCGCCGCCGATCACGGCACCGGACTGGATCGTCACCCGTTTGCCGATGCGCACGTCGTGATACAGCGTGACCCGCGGAGCCAGCCAGCCGCCATCGCCGATGATGCTGCGCGCGCCGACGAAGCAATGCGCGCCGAGCGTCACACCGGCACCAACGCGGGCTCCCGCTTCGACCACCGCGTAGGGGCCGATACTGGCGCTGGGGTCGATACTGGCGCTTCCATCCACTACCGCAGTCGGATGGATACCGGCCGGAGCCCCGGGCTTGGGATCGAACTGGTGCGACAGGCTGGCATAAGCCAGATAGGGGTTGGCCACCACCAGCGCATTGCCGGCATAGCCTTCGGCATCCGCGGCCGTCAGCAATACCGCGCCCGCACGGCTGTCCGCGAGGAATTTGCGGTATTGCGGGTTGGCCAGGAAGCTCAACTGGTCCGGTCCAGCGTCCTGCAGAGTGGCCAGGCCACGAATCACCAGGGACGAGTCGCCGCGCAGCTCGGCATTGAGCTGCGCGGCCAGATCGGCCAGGGCAAAGGATGCTGCAGTCATCATCAGCGCAACTGATTCATGCGCTCGATGACTTGGCGGGTGATGTCGTACTGCGGCTTCACATCGACCACTGCACCGCGTTCGAGCACCAGGTCGAAACCACCCTTCTTGATGGTTTCCTCTACGGCCTGGTCAAGCTTCGGCTTCAGCTTCTTCAGCATCTCGCGGTCCGCAGCAGCCTTGGACTCGTTCAGCTCCTTGGACTGGAACTGGAAGTCGCGTGCCTTCTGCTTGAAGTCCAGCTCGGCCTTTTCGCGCTCGGCCTGGGACATCTTGCTGCCGCCGCTGACCAGCTTGTCCTGCAGGGCCTTGGCGTCACGTTCCAGGGTTTTCAGCTTGTTCAGTTGCGGGCCGAACTTCTTCTCGGCGTCGACTGCATATTGCTTGGCGGCATCCGACTCGAGAAGCGCCATCTGATAGTTGAGCACGGCGATTTTCACGTCGGCGAAAGCCGGGCCCGCCATCAGGGCGGCGGTGATCAGAACGAACTGGGTCAACTTGCGCACGATGTACTCCTGCAGAAACTGGGTTGTATTTACAACGAAACGGTCAACTAACAATCAGAAAGTCTGGCCCAGGGAGAACTGGAATATCTGGGTTTCGGCATTGTCCGGCTTCTTGATCGGCGCACCCAGGCTGAAACTCAGCGGGCCGAGGGCGGTGATCCAGGTCAGGCCGACACCGACGGAACTGGCCAGCTCGCTCATCTTCACGCCATCGCAACCCTGCGTGGTGGAAAGCGGGCACTCGGAATCGAATACGTTACCCACATCCCAGAACAGCACGGTACGCAACTGGCTCTGGTCCTTGACGAACGGCATCGGGAACAGCAGTTCCGCACCACCGGTGATCAGGATGTTACCACCGAAGGGTTGCGGGTCCTGGTCCGGATCGGTGAAGCGGCCCTGGGCGTCCGGACCTTCCGGGAAGCTCGGGTCGAGCGGCTGGGTCACCCTGCTCGGCGTACTGCGCGGACCGAGGGAGCTGTCCTTGAAACCGCGTACCGAGTTCACACCGCCGGCGAAGTAGTTCTCATAGAACGGCAGGCGCTCGGTGGAACCGTAGCCGTCGCCATAACCCAGCTCGGTGTGGAAGCGCAGGGTGTAGCTGTCCGACAGCGGAGCGAAGAGCTGGCCACGGTAGTCGAGCTTGTAGAAGGCCAGGTCGCTGCCCGGAATGGTGGATTCCAGCACCAGGCTCTGCGAATGACCACGGTTGGCCAGCACACCCTTGTTCAGGGTCGATTCGGACCAGCCGACGGATGCCTTGAAGTTGGTGAAACTGTTGCCTTCCTTCTCGATGAAATCGAAGATCTCATCGACGGTGTAGGAGCCGGTATCGATCTCGTCGCGCTGCGCGGTCAGGCCGTAGGTCAGGCGGGAGGTTTCGCTGATCGGGTAACCGATGCTGACGCCCGCGCCCAGGCTGTTCACCGAGTAGCTGGAAACATCGACGTCGAGCTTGTCGTAGTCGGTGTCGCGATAGAAGACGTTGTAGCCGAGGCTCACGCCGTCGACGGTCCAGTAGGGGTCGACGAAGCCGAAGTTGTAGCGGCTCTGGTAGTCGCTTCGGGTCAGGCCGATGCTGACCTTGTTACCGGTGCCCAGGAAGTTGTTCTGGCTGATCGAACCACCGAGGATCAGGCCCGCGCTCTGGGCGAAGCCGACGCTGGCAGTGATCGAGCCGGACGGCTGCTCTTCCACGCTGTAGTTCACGTCCACCTGGTCATCGGTGCCGGGAACTGCAGGAGTCTCGACGTTGACCGTCTTGAAGTAACCGAGACGCTCCAGGCGACGCTTGGACTGGTCGATCAGATAGGTCGAGGCCCAGCCACCTTCCATCTGGCGCATCTCGCGACGCAGCACTTCGTCCTCGGTCTTGGTGTTGCCGCGGAAGTTGATGCGGTTGACGTAGGCGCGCTTGCCCGGATCGACCACGTAGGTCACGGTCACGGTCTTGTCGTCGTCATGCGCTTCCGGCACACCGTTGACGTTGGCGAAGGTGTAACCCTCGTTACCCAGGCGGCGGGTGATCAGGTCGGAAGTGGTGGTCATCACCTTGCGCGAGAACACCTGCCCTTTCTTCACCAGCAGGAGTTTCTGGACTTCCTCTTCCGGCACCTTCAGGTCGCCGCTGAGCTTGACGTCACGAATGGTGTACTTCTCGCCTTCGTTGACGTTGACGGTGATATAGACGTGCTTCTTGTCCGGGGTGATGGAAACCTGGGTCGAGGCGATATCCATGTTGATATAGCCACGGTCCAGGTAGTACGAGCGCAGGCGCTCCAGGTCGCCGGACAGTTTCTCGCGGGAATACTTGTCGTCGTTCTTGAAGAAGGACAGCCAGTTGGTGGTCTTCAGCTCGAACAGATCGGTGAGATCTTCTTCGGAGAAGACCGTGTTGCCGACCACGTTGACGTGGGCGATGGCCGCCACCGTACCCTCGTTGATGTTGATCTTCAGGGCGACGCGGTTGCGCGGCTGCGGGATCACTTCGGTTTCGATCGTGGCCGAATAACGCCCCTGGGCAACATACTGGCGCTGCAGCTCGTTGCGCACGCCTTCGAGGGTGGCGCGCTGGAAGATCTCGCCTTCAGCCAGGCCCGACTGCTTGAGGCCCTTCATCAGGTCGTCCTTGGTGATCGCCTTGTTGCCTTCGAGCTCGATGCTGGAGATCGACGGACGCTCGACCACGTTGACGACGAGGACATTGCCGTCGCGCCCCAACTGGATGTCCTGGAAGAAGCCGGTCTTGAACAGGGAACGGGTCGCGTCGACCAGCCGACGGTCGTCAACCTGGTCGCCCACGTTCAAGGGAAGGGCGGCGAATACGCTACCAGCGGAAACACGCTGCAGGCCATTGACCCGGATATCGGAGACTGTGAAGGACTCGGCGTGAACCTGGGCGATCATCATCGCGGAAATGGCCGCGGGTAGCAGATAGCGTTTCATGGAGTCCTTTTAATTCCATTTGGCAAATAAAGAATCTGCCGCATAAGGCGGCAGATCCGAAACTCAACGGAGACCTACAGTCGGCTCAAATCGTTGACCAGGGCCAGCAACATGACCCCTATGACCAGACTGATACCGATCTGCATCCCCCAGGCCTGGATACGCTCCGAAAGTGGACGGCCACGTGCCCATTCGACCATGTAAAACAGCAGGTGTCCCCCATCAAGGACCGGGATCGGCAGCAGGTTGAGCACCCCCAAACTAATGCTCAGGTAGGCGAGGAAATGCAGGAACTCCCCCACGCCGGACTGGGCCGAAGCGCCCGCCACTTTAGCAATGGTTATCGGCCCACTCAAGTTTTTTACCGAGAGCTGGCCAAGCACCATTTTCTTTAGAGAATCGAGAGTTAGCAGACTCATCGACCAAGTACGCTGAAGTGCCTGGCCTATCGCGGCGACCGGACCGTAGCTCACTTCACGAAGCATTTCCGCCGGCCACTCGCCCCCGGCGACACCGGCGCCGAGATAGCCCGTACGCTCCTTGCCCTCCCCTTTCACGGCGAGAGTCAGAATGATCTGGCGCTCATTTCCGTCACGTCGCACTCCCAGCGCCAGTTTTTCCGCAGGACGTGCCCGGACCTTATCGACCACCTGCTGCCAGTCGTCCACAGGCTGGCCATCCACGCTCACCAGCAGATCGCCGACAGCCAGACCGGCAGCCTTGGCCGGCCCCTTGTCATCCAGTTGGGAGATCACCGGCGGTACAGCCGGACGCCAGGGCTGGATCCCCAGCCCACCTATGGGATCGGGATTGTCGGCATTCTTCAGCCAGGAACTGATCTGCAGACGGTGTACAACCGGGAGGGTGGAACCGGACTCGACCACGCCGACGCTGATCTCGCCGCTCTCGCCAAGGCGGCGAACCAGTTGCAGGTTGACCCCGCCCCAACCGTCGACCGCCTCGCCGTCAACCGACACCAGTTCCTGGCCGGCAGCGAGACCTGCCACTGCGGCGGGGCTTTCCGGCACCACGGAGCCGATCACCGGCCGGATCTGCTGGCTGCCGAGCATCGCCAGAATCCAGAAGAACAGGATGGCAAGCAGGAAGTTGGCGATCGGGCCGGCCGAGACGATGGCGATGCGCTGGCGCACGCTCTTGCGGTTGAAGGCCTGATCGAGCAGTTGCGGCGATACGTCGCCCTCCCGCTCGTCGAGCATCTTCACGTAACCGCCCAGAGGGATGGCAGCCACGACGAATTCGGTGCCGTGCTTGTCATACCAGCGCAGCAGGGGTGTGCCGAAGCCCACGGAGAAGCGCAGCACTTTCACGCCGCAACGGCGCGCCACCCAGAAGTGGCCGAACTCGTGGAAGGTGACCAGGACGCCAAGGGCAACCAGCAGCCCGACGACCATATATAGCGCACTCATCGCTTTCTCCAGGAATCAACGCCCGTGCCGGCGCAACCACTCCAGTGCGGAGGTTCGCGCCCGCTGGTCGGCAGCCAGCACGGCATCGAGAGTTTCGACCGCAGTGGCGGACTCACGGTTCAGTACATCCTCGATGATAACCGCGATCTCGGTGAAGCGAATCCGCCGTTCGAGAAACGCCGCGACAGCCACTTCGTTGGCCGCATTGAGCATGGCCGGAACGCTGCCACCCGCTTCGGCCGCCGCACGAGCCAGACGCAGACAGGGGAAACGCTGTTCGTCGGGCGCCTGGAAGTCGAGACGGGCGACACTGAACAGATCGAGCGCGGAAACGCCCGAATCGATTCGCTCCGGCCAGGACAGTGCATGAGCGATAGGCGTACGCATGTCGGGATTGCCGAGCTGCGCCAGGACCGAACCATCCACATAGTCGACCAGCGAATGGATCACGCTCTGCGGATGGATCACCACCTCGATCTGCGCCGGACGCGCATCGAACAACCAGCAGGCCTCGATCAGCTCGAGCCCCTTGTTCATCATGCTGGCGGAATCCACCGAAATCTTCCGCCCCATCGACCAGTTGGGATGAGCACAGGCCTGCTCGGGGGAAACCTGCTCCAGTTGCTCCAGCGGCGTCTGGCGGAACGGGCCGCCGGAAGCGGTCAGCAGGATGCGACGCACCCCTACTGCAGCCAGACCACGGGAATAGTCCGTCGGCAGGCACTGGAAGATCGCATTGTGTTCGCTGTCGATGGGCAACAGCACCGCCCCGCTCGCCTTGACGGCATGCATGAACAGGGCGCCGGACATGACCAGCGCCTCCTTGTTCGCCAGCAGCACGCGCTTGCCGGCCTCGACCGCCGCCAACGTAGGCTTGAGTCCGGCCGCGCCGACAATGGCAGCCATCACCACATCCACATCGGGATGTCCGGCCACCTCGCAAAGCCCCTGCTCACCCACCAGCACACGGGTATCCAGGCCGGCACCGATCAGGCCGCCCTGCAGATGACGCGCCTGCCCGGCATCCGGAACCACGGCGAAACGCGGCCGATGCTGCAGGCACAGGGCCTCGAGCTCGGCCAGACGCGAATAACCGCTCAGGGCGAATACCCGGTAACGCTCCGGATGACGGGCAATCACGTCCAGGGTGCTGAGTCCGATCGAACCGGTCGCCCCCAGCACACAGATTCGCTGCACGCTACTCACGGCGCCCCCCAGCCAGCGGCCCAGAGCAACACAGTAAACACCGGAATGGCCGCCGTCAGGCTGTCGATACGATCCAGCACGCCACCATGGCCGGGCAGCAGGCTGCTGCTGTCCTTGAGGCCAGCCTGGCGCTTGAACATGCTTTCAGTCAGATCGCCGACCACCGAAAGCGCCACCACCAGAGCCGCACCGATCAGCGCAAGGACCAGTTCACGGGCGCTCCAGTCACGGTACAAACCGACACCGAAGGTGATCAGCAGGCTGAGCGCAAGACCGCCGTAGAAGCCTTCCCAGCTCTTGCCCGGACTGACCCTGGGGGCCAGCTTGCGCTTGCCGAAGGCCTTTCCGGAGAAATAGGCGCCTATGTCGGCGGCCCAGACCAGCACCATGACCGCGATGATCAGGCCATTGGCCAGCGGCCACTGCTTGAGCAGAACCAGCCCCTGCCAGGCCGGCAGCAGGATCAGCAGGCCGATCAGCAGGCGCCGCCAGCGGCCGCCCCAGAAGTAGCTGCTGTCCGGATAGGTCAGCACCATCACCGTCGCCAGCAGCCACCAGAGCAACGCAACCAGCAGGATGGCGCCGGCCAGTTGCGGCAACAGGGAGCAGACCAGCATCAGCACGGCCACCAGTGCGGCGTAGGCCCAACGCTCGCCCTGCCGGCCATAGCCGGCCAGACGCGCCCACTCCCACGCCCCCAGCGTTACCACCAGACCGATGAACAACGAAAACGCTGCGCCATCCAGCAGGAAGAAACCAGCCAGCGCGACAGGCAACAGTACCAGCGCGGTCAGGACCCGTTGTTTCAGCATGTCGAACGCGCCTCGGCCTCGACCTGTTCGCTGGTCTTGCCGAAGCGACGTTGGCGTGAGGCGTAGTCGGCCAGAGCTTCGCGCATTGCAGCACGCTTGAAGTCGGGCCAGTAGAGATCGGAGAAATACAACTCGGAGTAAGCCAACTGCCAGAGCAGGAAGTTGCTGATGCGGTGCTCGCCACCGGTGCGAATGCACAGATCGGGCATCGGCATATCGCCAGTGACCAGACAGCTCTGCAGGCGCTCCGGAGTGATTTCCTCCGGCGTCAGACGACCAGCCTGCACCTCGCGCGCCAGTTGCTGGGCGGCCTGGGTGATGTCCCATTGACCGCCATAGTTCGCCGCCACCTGGAGAAGGAAGCGGGTACCGCCTGCGGTGAGACTTTCGGCCTCGACCATCGCAGCCTGCAGATCCGGATGGAAGCGGCTGCGATCGCCGATGATGCGCAGGCGAATACCGTTTTCGCTGAGTTTGCGCACCTCACGGCGCAACGCCATGAGGAACAGCTCCATCAGCGCGCCGACTTCGTCGGCAGGGCGCTGCCAGTTTTCGCTGGAAAACGCGAAAATCGTCAGCACCTCGACGCCAGCCTCGACACAGGTCTTGATCACCGCGCGAACGGCGCTGACCCCGGCCTTGTGCCCGGCAACGCCCGGCATCAGGCGCTTCTTCGCCCAGCGGTTGTTGCCGTCCATGATGATCGCTACGTGCCGCGGCACAGCTACAGGCATCGCTTGCTTGGTTTTATCCATGGGGAAAGCCCGGCCGTCAGACGGCCATCAGATCCGCTTCCTTGGCTTCCAGAGCCTTTTCGATCTCGGCAACGAACTTGTCGGTCAGCTTCTGGATCTCGTCGCCGGCACGACGCTCGTCGTCCTCGCTGATTTCCTTTTCCTTCTGCAGATCCTTCAGTTGCGCCAGCGCATCGCGACGGATGTTGCGCACGGATACACGAGCCTGCTCGGCTTCGGCGCGGGCCTGCTTGGTGAAGCCCTTGCGGGTTTCCTCGGTCAGGGCCGGCATCGGCACGCGAATGGTGGTGCCCGCGGTTGCCGGGTTCAGACCCAGGTCGGAGGTCATGATGGCCTTTTCCACAGCCTGGATCATGCTCTTGTCGAACACGCTCAGGGCCAGGGTACGGGAGTCCTCGACGGTCACGTTGGCCACCTGGCGCAGCGGGGTATCGGCGCCGTAGTAGGAAACCATCACGCTATCCAGGATGCTCGGGTGAGCACGGCCGGTACGAATCTTGGCGAAAGCATGCCCCAGCGCTTCCAGGGTCTTGCCCATGCGTTCCTGGGCTTCCTTCTTGATCTCGTTGATCATCTCAATCCTCCTCGATCAGGGTGCCTTCGGCACCACCAACAACAATATTCAGCAGCGCACCCGGCTTGTTCATGTTGAACACCCGCAGCGGCATCTTCTGGTCGCGGCACAGGCAGATGGCCGTCAGGTCCATCACGCCCAGCTTGCGATCCAGCACTTCGTCATAGGTAAGGCGGTCGAACTTCTCTGCGTTCGGGTCCTTGAAAGGATCGGCAGTGTACACGCCATCCACCTTGGTCGCCTTGAGAACCACATCGGCGTCGATCTCGATCGCCCGCAGGCAGGCAGCCGAATCGGTGGTGAAGAACGGGTTGCCGGTTCCGGCGGAGAAGATGACCACTTCGCCACTGGACAGGTGGCGCATCGCCTTGCGCCGGTCGTAGTGGTCGGTGACGCCGACCATGGTAATTGCAGACATCACGATTGCGGTGATGTTCGAGCGATCCAGCGCATCGCGCATGGCCAGGGCGTTCATCACGGTCGCGAGCATACCCATGTGGTCGCCCGTTACCCGGTCCATGCCGGCAGCGGACAGCGCCGAACCGCGGAACAGGTTGCCACCACCGATGACCAGGCCGACCTGGACGCCGATACCGACCAGTTGGCCGATCTCCAGCGCCATCCGATCCAGCACCTTGGGATCGATGCCGAACTCTTCCGACCCCATCAGGGCTTCGCCGCTCAATTTTAGAAGAATGCGTTTATAGCGAGGTTGACGAGCGCCCAACTGCTGAGCCATGACCTTTTTCTCCTGCGGCGATTTTGAATGCTTGGCGCCAACTCCGGCGCCGATCTTGGAAGCATGGACCAGCCATGCTTGCGGCGCCGGGGACCCGCCGTGCGGGCCCGCGCCGTGGAAGCCGCCCCATTTGGCTTCCCCAGTTTGACGAAGAGGCCGCGCGCGTGAGCGGGCAGCCTCTTGCGGGGCGACAGTCGGAGACTGTCTTACTGCTTGGAAGCGGCTACTTGAGCAGCAACTTCTGCAGCGAAGTCAGCTTCGGCTTTCTCGATGCCTTCGCCCACTTCGAAGCGGATGAAGGAAACGATCTCAGCGCCGGCTTTCTTGGCCAGGTCACCGACCTTGACTTCCGGATCCTTGACGAATGCCTGCTCGACCAGGCTGGCTTCGGCGAGGAACTTGGAGATACGGCCCTTGACCATGTTCTCGACGATGTTTTCCGGCTTGCCGGCGATCTTGTCGGCGTTCAGCTGCAGGAAGATTTCCTTTTCCTTGGCGATCAGCTCGTCGGAAACATCGGCCGGGCTCAGGACAGCCGGGTTGCTGGCGGCGACGTGCATGGCGATGTCACGGGCCAGCTCGGTGCTGCCACCCTTGAGGGTCACCAGAACGCCGATGCGGTGGCCGTGCAGGTAGGCGCCAACCACGTCGCCTTCGGCGCGAGCCAGACGACGGATGTTGACGTTTTCGCCGCACTTGGCGACCAGGGCCTCACGAGCGGACTCCTGCTCGGCGATCAGCGGAGCAGCGTCGGTCAGGTTCTGGGCGACGGCTTTTTCCAGGCTGTCGGCAACGAAAGCCTTGAAGTCGTCCTGCAGAGCCAGGAAGTCGGTCTGCGAGTTGACTTCGATGATGGTGGCAACCTTGTTGTCGGCAGCCACTTTGACGGCGATGGCGCCTTCAGCGGCAATGTTGCCGGCTTTCTTGGCGGCCTTGATGGCGCCGGAAGCGCGCATGTCGTCGATAGCCTTCTCGATGTCACCACCGGCGGCTACCAGCGCCTTCTTGCACTCCATCATGCCCTGGCCGGTGCGCTCGCGCAGTTCTTTGACCAGTGCTGCAGTAATCTCTGCCATTTCGCAATCCTCTTGAGTTGCTCTCAAAACCAGATCGCCCGGCTGACCGGGCGGAATCAAGGGTGGCAAAAAGGGGGCCTAGCCCCCTTCCTGCGCACCGTCGGACGTCTGGACGTCCCGGAATCAGCCTTCGGCGGATTCGGCCGGCGCTTCTTCGACGAACTCGTCAGCACCGCCTTGAGCGTTCTGACGACCACGCAGAACGGCTTCTGCCATCGAGCCGAGGTACAGCTGAACGGCGCGAATGGCGTCGTCGTTACCCGGGATGACGTAGTCGACGCCTTCCGGGCTGCTGTTGGTATCGACGATGCCGATGACCGGGATGCCCAGCTTGTTGGCTTCGGTGATGGCGATGCGCTCGTGGTCGACGTCGATCACGAACAGAGCGTCCGGCAGGCCGCCCATGTCCTTGATACCACCCAGGCTGCGATCCAGTTTTTCCAGATCACGGGTGCGCATCAGGGCTTCTTTCTTGGTCAGCTTGGCGAAGGTGCCGTCCTGGGACTGGGTTTCCAGCTCGCGCAGGCGCTTGATCGACTGACGGATGGTCTTGTAGTTGGTGAGCATGCCGCCCAGCCAACGGTGATCGACGTACGGCATGCCGCAACGAGCAGCTTCTTCGCGAACGATCTTGCCGGCGGAACGCTTGGTGCCGACGAACAGGATCTTGTTCTTGCCCTGGGCCAGGCGCTCAACGAAGGTCAGGGCCTCGTTGAACATCGGCAGGGTTTTTTCCAGGTTGATGATGTGAATCTTGTTACGCGCGCCAAAAATGAACTTGCCCATTTTCGGGTTCCAGTAACGGGTCTGGTGGCCGAAGTGCACACCGGCCTTCAGCATATCGCGCATGTTGACTTGGGACATGGTAGTTCCTCGATAAGTCGGGTTGGGCCTCCACGCATCCCAATGACCAACCCTCTGATCTTGTCAGAAGGCACCCAGGCCACCGTGTCGATGCATGTGTGGGTTTACGCCTCGAAAGGGCACTGCCTTCGAAGCGGGGCGCTTTATACCACAGAAAGCCGCCTCAGGCTACAAGCGGCAGAGCGCAAGCCGCACTCCTGCGACTTATGGCTTGCCGTCCGAAGCTGTTAAGATGATGGCTTTTCCGCCTGCGTCCGAGAGCTCCCATGACCGTCACCATCAAGACGCCTGAAGATATCGAGAAAATGCGCATCGCCGGCCGCCTGGCCGCCGAAGTGCTGGAAATGATCGGCGAACACGTCAAACCCGGCGTCACCACCGACGAACTGGACCGCATCTGCCACGACTACATCGTCGACGTGCAGAAGGCCATTCCCGCGCCGCTGAACTACAAGGGTTTCCCGAAGTCGATCTGCACCTCGATCAACCACGTCGTCTGCCACGGCATCCCCAACGACAAGCCGTTGAAGGATGGCGACATCATCAATATCGACGTCACGGTGATCAAGGACGGCTACCACGGTGACACCAGCAAGATGTTCCTGGTCGGCAAGGCGCCGGAATGGGCCGACCGCCTCTGCCAGATCACCCAGGAGTGCATGTACAAGGGCATTTCCCTGGTACGCCCGGGCGCGCGCCTCGGCGATATCGGCGAAGTGATCCAGAAACATGCGGAAAAGAACGGTTTCTCCGTCGTTCGCGAATATTGCGGGCACGGCATCGGCAAGGTCTTCCACGAGGAACCGCAGGTGCTGCACTACGGCCGCGCCGGCACCGGCATGGAACTGAAGGAAGGCATGACCTTCACCATCGAGCCGATGATCAACCAGGGCCGCCCGGAAACCCGCCTGCTGGGCGATGGCTGGACCGCCATCACCAAGGACCGCAAGCTGTCCGCGCAGTGGGAACACACCGTTCTGGTCACCGCCGACGGCTACGAGATCCTCACCCTGCGCAACGACGAGAGCTTCCCGCGCACCCCGGCCTGACCGGGGCGCACACCGCTCGTTTGCAATCTCGCCGAAGGCTGGGTAGAACGTAGAAAGCCCGGCCCGGCGCTGCGCCCGGATATCTCTCCGGGAACGCAGCTTGCCCCTGCCCTCCTCCCCCCAGCTAACAGGAAGGCCGCCATGCCCCAGGTGGATCCCGAATTGTTCGACCGTGGGCAGTTCCAGGCGGAACTGGCCCTCAAGTCCAGCCCCATCGCTGCCTTCAAGAAGGCCATTCGCCAGGCCGATGAGGTGCTCAACGCCCGCTTCCTCGGCGGTCGCGACATCCGCCGCCTGATCGAGGACCGCGCCTGGTTCGTCGACCAGATCCTGCAGCAGGCCTGGCAGCGCTTCGACTGGGGCGACGACGCCGACATCGCCCTGGTCGCCGTCGGCGGCTACGGCCGCGGCGAACTGCACCCGCATTCCGACATCGACATCCTGGTCCTGCTCGACAGCGAGGACCAGGAGACTTTCCGCGACCCGATCGAAGGCTTCCTCACCCTGCTCTGGGACATCGGCCTGGAAGTCGGCCAGAGCGTGCGCTCGGTCAACCAGTGTGCGGAAGAGGCGCAGGCCGACCTCACGGTGGTCACCAACCTGATGGAATGCCGGACCATCTCCGGCCCGGACAGCCTGCGCCAGCGCATGCTCGAAACCACCAGCACCAAGCACATGTGGCCGAGCGGGCAGTTCTACCTGGCCAAGCGCAAGGAACAGATCCACCGTCACGCCAAGTACAACGACACCGAGTACAACCTGGAGCCCAACATCAAGGGTTCTCCCGGCGGCCTGCGCGACCTGCAGACCCTGCTCTGGGTCGCCCGCCGGCATTTCGGCAGCCTCAACCTGCACGCGCTGGTCAAGGAAGGCTTCCTGGTGGAAAGCGAATGCAGCGCCCTGGCGTCCTGCCAGGAGTTCCTCTGGAAAGTCCGCTACGCCCTGCACATGCTCGCCGGACGCGCAGAGGACCGCCTGCTGTTCGACCACCAGCGGCGCATCGCCAGCCTGCTCGGCTACGAAGGCAACAACGCCAAGCTGGCGGTCGAGCTGTTCATGCAGAAGTACTACCGCGCGGTGATGGCGATCTCCGAGCTGAACGACCTGATCATGCAGCACTTCGAAGAAGTGATCCTGCGCGCCGGCGAGGGTGGCCAGATCCAGCCGCTGAACACCCGCTTCCAGCTGCGCGACGGCTATCTCGAAGTCACCCACCCGAACGTGTTCAAGCGCACACCGTTCGCGCTCATGGAAATCTTCGTACTGCTGGCGCAGAACCCGATGATCAAGGGCGTACGCACCGACACCATCCGCCTGCTGCGCGACAGCCGCCACCTGATCGACGACGACTTCCGCCACGATATCCGCAACACCAGCCTGTTCATCGAGCTGTTCAAGTGCAAGGAAGGCATCCACCGCAACCTGCGGCGGATGAACCGCTACGGCATCCTCGGCCTGTACCTGCCGGAGTTCGGCCAGATCGTCGGGCAGATGCAGCACGACCTGTTCCACATCTATACGGTGGACGCGCACACCCTCAACCTGATCAAGCACCTGCGCAAGCTGCGGCGCCCGGACATGGCCGAGAAATACCCGCTGGCCAGCAAGATCATGGAGCGCCTGCCCAAGCCGGAGCTGATCTACCTCGCCGGTCTCTACCACGACATCGCCAAGGGCCGCGGCGGCGACCATTCCGAACTGGGCGCGGACGACGCCGAGCGCTTCTGCCAGCTGCACAAGCTGCCGCAGTGGGATACCCACCTGATCGGCTGGCTGGTGAAGAACCACCTGGTCATGTCCACCACCGCGCAACGCAAGGACCTCTCCGACCCGCAGGTGATCTTCGACTTCGCCCAACTGGCCGGCGACCAGACCCGCCTGGACTACCTCTACGTGCTCACCGTGGCCGATATCAACGCCACCAACCCGAGCCTGTGGAACTCCTGGCGCGCCAGCCTGCTGCGCCAGCTCTACACCGAGACCAAGCGCGCCCTGCGCCGCGGCCTGGAAAACCCGGTGGACCGTGAGGAGCAGATCCGCCAGACACAGAGCGCCGCCATCGACATCCTGGTGCGCAACGGCATCGACCAGGACGACGCCGAGCAACTGTGGAACCAGCTCGGCGACGACTACTTCCTGCGCCATACCGCCAGCGACGTGGCCTGGCACACCGAGGCGATCCTCCAGCACCCCCACGACGGCAGCCCGCTGGTGCTGATCAAGGAAACCACCCAGCGCGAATTCGAGGGCGGCACGCAGATCTTCATCTATGCCGCCGACCAGCACGACTTCTTCGCCGTGACCGTGGCGGCGATGGACCAGCTCAACCTGAGCATCCAGGACGCGCGGATCATCACCTCGACCAGCCAGTTCACCCTCGACACCTACATAGTGCTCGATGCCGATGGCGGCTCGATCGGCGACGATCCCCAACGGATCGCGGAAATCCGCCAGGGCCTGGTCGACGCGCTGAAGAACCCGGACGACTACCCGACCATCATCCAGCGCCGCGTGCCGCGCCAGCTCAAGCATTTCGCCTTCGCGCCGCAGGTGACCATCTCCACCGACGCGACGCGCCAGGTCAGCGTGCTGGAACTGATCGCCCCCGACCGGCCGGGACTGCTGGCGCGCATCGGCGGGATCTTCCTCGACTTCGACCTGTCGGTGCAGAACGCCAAGATCGCCACCCTCGGCGAGCGCGTGGAAGACGTGTTCTTCCTCACCGACGCCCAGCACCAGCCGCTTTCCGACCCGGAACTGTGCCAGCGCCTGCAGACCGCGCTGGTCGAACAACTGTCACAGGCCAACGGTCAGGAGACCGTGCCAGTACGCATCAGCATCTGAGAGAGCCACCGCATGAACCACGCCCTCGACCTGCTCCAGCCCTACCCCTTCGAAAAGCTCCGTGCCCTGCTGGCCGGTGCCCAACCGCCGGAGGAGCTGAAGCCGATCGCGCTGTCCATCGGCGAGCCCAAGCACCGTTCGCCGGCCTTCGTCGCCGAGGCGCTGGCCGCCAACCTCGACCAGCTTGCCGTCTACCCCACCACCCAGGGCATCCCGGCACTGCGCGAAGCCATCGCCAAATGGTGCGAAAACCGCTTCAAGGTCCCGGCCGGCTGGCTGGACGCCGCGCGCCACGTGCTGCCGGTGAACGGCACCCGTGAGGCGCTGTTCTCCTTCACCCAGGCGGTGGTCGAGCGCGATGCGGACGGCCTGGTGGTCAGCCCCAATCCGTTCTACCAGATCTACGAGGGCGCAGCCCTGCTCGCCGGCGCGCAGCCGCACTACCTGCCGTGCCGCGAAGAGAACGGCTTCAACCCGGACTTCGACGCCGTTCCGGCGGATGTCTGGGCACGCTGCCAGATTCTCTTCCTCTGCTCGCCGGGCAACCCCACCGGCGCGCTGGTGCCGCTGGAAACCCTGAAGAAGCTGATCGCCCTGGCCGACGAGCATGATTTCGTGATCGCCGCAGACGAGTGCTACAGCGAGCTGTACTTCGACGAGCAGAACCCGCCGGCCGGCCTGCTCACCGCATGCGCCGAGCTGGGCCGCTCGGACTTCAAGCGCTGCGTGGTGTTCCACAGCCTGTCCAAGCGTTCCAACCTGCCGGGCCTGCGCTCCGGCTTCGTTGCCGGCGATGCCGAGGTGCTGAAGAAATTCCTCCTCTACCGCACCTACCATGGCTGCGCCATGCCCGTGCAGACTCAACTGGCCAGCGTGGCGGCGTGGAACGACGAGATCCACGTGCGCGCCAACCGTGCCCTGTATCGCGAGAAGTTCGACGCGGTGCTGGAAATCCTCGGCGGCGTGCTCGATGTGCAGCGCCCGGATGGCAGCTTCTACCTGTGGCCGAAGACGCCGATCTCCGACACCGAGTTCACCCGCGAGCTGTTCGCCCGCCAGCACGTCACCGTGGTGCCGGGCTCCTACCTGTCGCGCGAAGTGAACGGCGAGAACCCGGGCGCCAACCGCGTACGCATGGCCCTGGTCGCACCGCTGGCCGAGTGCGTCGAGGCGGCGGAACGCATCCGCCGCTTCATCCAGGCACTCTGACGCTCAACACGTAGGGCGGGTGCAACCCGCCAGCCCAGCGGCGCCATGGCGGGTTGCACCCGCCCTGCCGGGCGATCAGGCCAGCCTGATCGCCTGTCCAGGCAGCTCATCACGGACCATCCGCAGCTCAGCCGCCCCCTGGTTGAGCTCATGGATCGCCTTGAGCAGCCTCTGCCGCAACAGTTCATCCTTGAGCTGATCCACCGCCCGCATCGCCTCGATCGCCGCAGCCTCGTTGCTGGCGGCCACCGAATCCAGCGTCTTGCGAAGGTTTCTCGTTCTGCGGTACACGTCGGGACTCTCCTGAAAAATTGCAGGCACTCTAGGACAACAATATTTCTCTTTGATTTCAGCGAGTTGTAATTGCGCGAAATCCGGGGCAGGACTGCGAACCGACAGAAGCATCCTGCAACCGGGCCCACGACGGGGATTGGCGCATCGTCGGCCGGCGCGACGTGGCATAATCCGCCGACTGCCAATCCGGTACACATTGGAAAGCCTTCCGCTGAACCCAGAACCTCCGGGAAGACAATGACTTACACGATCTACGGGATAAAAGCCTGCGACACCATGAAGAAAGCCCGCAGTTGGCTGGAAGAACATGGCGTCGAATATGCGTTCCATGACTACAAGGCCAGCGGCATCGACCGCGAGCACCTGCAGCAGTGGTGCCGCGAGCATGGCTGGGAAACCGTGCTGAACCGCGCCGGCACCACCTTCCGCAAGCTCGACGACGCACAGAAGACCGATCTTGACGAGAGCAAGGCCATCGACCTGATGCTCGCCCAGCCGTCGATGATCAAGCGTCCGGTGCTCGACATGGGCGACCGCACCCTGGTCGGCTTCAAGCCCGACGCCTACGCCGTGGCGATGGGCTGAGGAAATCCCGTGAGCATCGCCTGGGCACTATTCGTCCCCGCCCGCTTCGGCCTCACGCGCGCCAGCGTTGCCGGGCCCGGCCGCCGTCCGGCCTGACCTTTTCACTTATTCGAGGAACCCACATGTCCAAATCCCTGTACAGCCTGGCCTTCGGCGTCGGCACCCAGAACCGCCAGGGCGCCTGGCTGGAAGTCTTCTACGCGCAGCCGCTGCTGAACCCGGCCGCCGAACTGGTCGCCACCATCACCCCGCTGCTCGGCTATGAAGGCGGCAACCAGGCGATCACCTTCAGCACCCAGCAGGCCTACCAGTTGGCCGACGCGCTGAAAAGCATCGATGCCGCCCAGGCCGCCCTGCTCAACCGCCTGGCGGAAAGCCAGAAGCCGCTGGTCGCCACCCTGCTCGCCGAAGACGCCGCACTGACCTCCACTCCCGAGGCCTACCTCAAGCTGCACCTGCTCTCCCACCGCCTGGTCAAGCCGCACGGTCAGAACCTCGCCGGCATCTTCCCCCTGCTGCCGAATGTCGCCTGGACCAACCACGGCGCCGTCGACCTCGCCGAACTGGCCGAGCTGCAGCTGGAAGCGCGCCTGAAAGGCCAACTGCTGGAAGTCTTCTCGGTGGACAAGTTCCCGAAAATGACCGACTACGTGGTGCCGGCCGGCGTGCGAATCGCCGATACCGCCCGTGTGCGCCTGGGCGCCTACATCGGTGAAGGCACCACCGTGATGCACGAGGGCTTCGTCAACTTCAACGCCGGCACCGCCGGCCCGGGCATGATCGAAGGCCGCGTCTCCGCTGGCGTCTTCGTCGGCAAGGGCTCCGACCTCGGCGGCGGCTGCTCGACCATGGGCACCCTGTCCGGCGGCGGCAACATCGTCATCAGCGTCGGCGAAGGCTGCCTGATCGGCGCCAACGCCGGCATCGGCATCCCGCTGGGCGACCGCAACATCGTCGAGGCCGGCCTGTACGTCACCGCCGGCACCAAGATCGCCGTGCTCGACGACCAGAACAACCTGGTGAAGGTGGTCAAGGGCCGCGATCTGGCTGGCCAACCGGACCTGCTGTTCCGCCGCAACTCGCAGACCGGCGCGGTCGAGTGCAAGACCAACAAGACCGCCGTCGAACTGAACGAAGCGCTGCACGCGAACAACTGAGCCAGCGCGGTCCATCGTCGGTTGCTCAATGCACCTCGGTGGACTGGTTCTAAGCTGTAAAGCGGGGGCTACGGCCCCCGTTTTCCATTTCCTGTCGGCCGCATGCCCATGTCCATTCCCTCGCCCTGGCGCTCCGCCTTCCCCGCCCTCGCCGCTTTCGATGCCGAAGGCCAGACCTACCTCGACAGCGCCGCCACGGCGCAGAAGCCGCAGGCCCTGATCGACGCCCTCGCCAGCTACTACAGCAGCGGCGCGGCCAACGTGCATCGCGCCCAGCACCTGCCCGGCGAGCGCGCCACACGCGCCTTCGAGGCGACCCGCAGCAAGCTGGCCCACTGGCTGAACGGCGGCAGCCCGGCGCAGATCGTCTTCACCCACGGCGCCACCGAGGCGATCAACCTGCTAGCCTATGGCCTGGAAGCGCAGTTCAGGGCCGGCGACCAGATCGTCATCAGCGCCCTCGAACACCACGCCAACTTGCTGCCCTGGCAGCGCCTGGCGCAGCGCCGCGGCCTGGAGCTGGTAGTGCTGCCGCTGGACAGCCGCGGCATCGTCGATCTCGACGCCGCCAACCGACTGATCGGGCCGCGCACCCGCCTGCTCGCGATCAGCCAGCTGTCCAACGTCCTCGGCACCTGGCAGCCGCTACCAGAGTTGCTCGCACTGGCCCGTGCGCAGGGCGCACTGACTGTGGTGGATGGCGCCCAGGGCGTGGTCCACGGCCGGCACAACCTGTCGGCGCTGGGCTGCGACTTCTACGTCTTCTCCAGCCACAAGCTCTACGGGCCGGACGGCCTCGGCGTGCTCTGGGGCCGGCCGCAGGCGCTCGAACTGCTGCAACACTGGCAGTTCGGCGGCGAGATGGTGCGTCTGGCCGACTACCAGTCGGCGGAGTTCCACGGCGCGCCGATGGGCTTCGAGGCCGGCACGCCGGCCATCGGAGCAGTGATCGGTCTGGGTGCCAGCCTCGACTGGCTGGAGGGCCTGGATAGCGCTGAAACCGCCGCCCACGAAGATATCCTCCACACCAGCCTGCTCGCCGGCCTGGAGGCCCGCGACGGTGTGCGCATCCTCGGCGAACCGAAGGCCGCCCTGGCCAGTTTCACCGTGGAAGGCGTGCACAGCGCCGACCTCGCCCACCTGCTCACCGAACAGGGCGTCGCCGTGCGCGCCGGCCACCACTGCGCCATGCCGCTGCTGAAGACCCTCGGCATCAGCGGCGCCGTACGGGCCTCCCTCGGGCTGTACAACGACTCCAGCGACCTCGAACGCTTCTTCACCGCGCTGGATCGCGCCCTGGAGCTGCTGCGATGAGCCTGCCGGCCGCCGCGGAAATGGCGCTGCAGGCGTTCTCCAGCGAATCCGGCTGGGAGCAGCGCGCGCGCCTGCTGATGCAATGGGGCGAACGGCTGGAGCCGCTGAGCGACGACGAGCGCAACGACGGGAACCGCGTGCACGGCTGCGAAAGCCTGGTCTGGCTGCTGGCGGAACAACGCGACGGCCACTGGCACTTCCGCGCCACCAGCGACGCCCGCCTGCTGCGCGGCCTGCTGGCGGTACTCCTGGCGCGCGTCGACGGGCTGCACGGCGAAGAACTGGCGGAGATCGACCTGCCCGACTGGTTCAACCAGCTCGGGCTGGGACGCCAGCTGTCCCCTTCGCGCAGCAACGGGCTGAATTCCGTGCTCAAGCGGATGCGGGAATTGACTGCGTAGGGCGGGTGCAACCCGCCACTTCTTTGCAAACCCACGATGCGGCGGGTTTCACCCGCCCTACTCCCGCCCTGGAGGTGGAGTGGACAACGCCTTGCCTGCCCACCGTCCTGATGACCGCGTGGAAAACGCTTCGCGGTTTTCCACCCTACCGGACTGAACGCAGTGAAGCCCAACAATGGCGACGTTGGGCTTCGCGTTGCTCAGCACCAACCTACGGTAGGTATTGCAACCCGTAGGAGCGGGCCATGCCCGCGAAAAACATCGCACGCATGGCATGCTCCTACGCTGGACCTACGCGACGCTCCGACGGCCGCCGCGCTCCAGCCACCAGCTTGTCCACCGCCCGCGCCGCCGCAGCCATGCCGAAGGTTGCGGTAACCATCATCACCGCGCCGAAACCACCGGCGCAGTCCAGCTTCACCCCTTCGCCGACGAAACCCTTCGCCTGGCACACCGTGCCGTCCGGCTTCGGATAGCGCAGCTGTTCGGTGGAGAACACGCAGGGCACGCTGTAGTGGCGGCCCGGGGTGCGCGAGAAGTTGTAGTCGCGGCGCAGGGTCGAGCGCACCTTGGCTGCCAGCGGGTCGTTGAAGGTCTTGTTCAGGTCGGTCACCTGGATCTGCGTCGGGTCGACCTGCCCGCCCGCGCCGCCGGTGGTGATGATCAGGATCTTGCGGCGCTTGCACCAGGCGATCAGCGCCGCCTTCGCCGCCACGCTGTCGATGCAGTCGATCACACCGTCGAGGTCCGTGGTGATGTAGTCCGCCATGGTTTCGCGCGTGACGAAGTCCGACACCGCATGCACCCGGCAGGCCGGATTGATCGCGAGGATGCGCTCGGCCATGACCTCGACCTTGGGCTTGCCGACCGCGCCGTCGAGGGCATGGATCTGCCGGTTGGTGTTGGTCACGCAGACGTCGTCGAGATCGAACAGGGATATCTCGCCCACCCCGCTGCGCGCCAGCGCCTCGGCCGCCCAGGACCCCACGCCGCCGATACCGACCACCGCCACATGGCTGGCCGCCAGGCGTTCCAGGCCGGTCCGCCCGTACAGGCGGGCGATGCCGCCGAAACGCTGTTCGTCCAACTCCATCATCGAACCCTCCAGAAAACCGGCCGGCATTCTATAGGAAGCCGCCGCGCCTCGCCGTCATGCAGCTAAAGTTGATGCCTGGCAGGCGAAACTCCGCCCGTTTCCACCATTCTAAGTCGTTGCGATCGCCTCGCCCCAGGCCCCGCTCCAGCGGCCGGACGAGGCCTATACAGTCATCGGGGTGCGGAGTAGGATTCGCGCCGGCCGGCGCCCCGCCGGTCCCCGCCCCGTTCCACCCTGCGGAACCCGATCCCCCTATGCCAGCACGCAAACTCGGTCTCAACCTGGTGGTGATAGTCGCCCTGGCGGCGCTCTTCACCGGTTTCTGGGCCCTGATCAACCGCCCGGTCAGCGCCCCCGACTGGCCGGAGCAGATTTCCGGTTTCTCCTTCTCGCCGTTCCGCCTGAACCAGAGCCCGCAGAAGAACCAGTACCCAAGCGCCGAGGAGATCCGCAAGGACCTGGAGCTGGTCAGCAAGCGCACCGAGAGCATCCGCACCTATTCGGTGGAAGGCACGCTGGCCGACATCCCGCGGCTGGCCGAGGAATTCGGCCTGCGCGTGACCCTCGGTATCTGGATCAGCAAGGACGAGGAGCGCAACGAGCGGGAGATCGCCAAGGCCATCGAGCTGGCCAACGGCTCGCGCAGCGTGGTGCGGGTGACGGTCGGCAACGAGGCGCTGTTCCGCCGCGAGGTCACCCCGGAGCGGCTGATCCAGTACCTGGACCGGGTACGTGCCGCGGTGAAGGTGCCGGTGAGTTCCTCCGAGCAATGGCATATCTGGCAGGAGCATCCGGAGCTGGCCCGGCACGTCGACTTCATCGCCGCGCACGTGCTGCCCTACTGGGAGTTCATCCCGATGGCGGACTCCGGCGAGTTCGTCCTCGAACGCGCCAAGGACCTGCGCAAGCAGTTCCCGAAGAAGCCGCTGCTGCTCTCCGAAGTCGGCTGGCCGAGCAACGGCCGCATGCGTGGCGGCGCGGAGGCCACCCAGGCGGACCAGGCCATCTACCTGCGCACCCTGCTGCATGAGCTGAACGCCAAGGGCTACAACTACTTCGTCATCGAAGCCTTCGACCAGCCGTGGAAGGCCACCGAGGAAGGCTCGGTGGGCGCCTACTGGGGCGTGTACAACGCCACGCGGCAGCCGAAGTTCAACTTCGAAGGGCCGGTGGTGGCCATCCCGCAATGGCGCGTGCTGGCCGTCGCCTCGGCGGTGCTGGCACTCCTCGCCCTCACCCTGCTGCTGATCGACAGCAGCGCCCTGCGCCAGCGCGGTCGCACCTTCCTGACCTTCGTCGCCTTCGTCGGCGGCTCGGTGCTGGTGTGGATCGGCTACGACTACAGCCAGCAGTACAGTACCTGGTTCAGCCTGACTGTAGGCGGACTGCTTGGCGTCGGCGCCCTCGGCGTGTTCATCGTCCTGCTCACCGAGGCCCACGAACTGGCCGAGACGGTCTGGGTGCGCGCGCGGCGCCGGCCGTTCCAGCCGGTGCTGGAAGACAGCCACTACCGGCCCAAGGTGTCGGTCCACGTGCCCTGCTACAACGAGCCGCCGGAGATGGTCAAACAGACCCTCGACGCCCTGGCCAACCTCGATTACCCGGACTACGAAGTCATCATCATCGACAACAACACCCGCGACCCGGCCGTCTGGGAGCCGGTGCAGGCCTACTGCGAGCAGCTCGGTCCGCGCTTCCGCTTCTTCCACGTCGCGCCGCTGGCGGGCTTCAAGGGCGGGGCGCTGAACTACATCCTGCCGCACACCGCTCCGGACGCCGAGGTCATCGCGGTGATCGACTCCGACTACTGCGTCGACCGCAACTGGCTCAAGCACATGGTGCCGCACTTCGCCGATCCGAAGATCGCCGTGGTGCAGTCGCCGCAGGACTACCGCGACGGCGAGGAAAGCGCCTTCAAGAAGCTCTGCTACGCCGAGTACAAGGGCTTCTTCCATATCGGCATGGTCACCCGCAACGACCGCGACGCGATCATCCAGCACGGCACCATGACCATGATCCGCCGTTCGGTGATGGACGAGCTGCAGTGGGCCGACTGGACCATCTGCGAGGACGCCGAGCTGGGCCTGCGCGTGTTCGAGAAGGGCTACTCGGCCGCCTATTCGCACCAGAGCTACGGCCGCGGGCTGATGCCGGACACCTTCATCGACTACAAGAAACAACGCTTCCGCTGGGCCTACGGCGCCATCCAGATCATGAAGGGGCACGCGCGCAGCCTGTTCCGCGGCAAGGATTCGAAGCTCACGGCCGGCCAGCGCTACCACTTCATCGCCGGCTGGCTGCCGTGGATTGCCGATGGCATGAACATCTTCTTCACCATCGGCGCGCTGCTCTGGTCGGCGGCGATGATCATCGTCCCGCAGCGGGTCGATCCGCCCTTGCTGATCTTCGCCATCCCGCCCCTGGCGCTGTTCTTCTTCAAGTTCGGCAAGATCATGTTCCTCTACCGGCACGCCGTCGGCGTCGGCCTGGTGCGCTCGTTCCAGGCTGCCGTCGCGGGCCTGGCGCTGTCGCACACAATCGCCAAGGCGGTGCTCTACGGCACGTTCACCAAGACCATCCCGTTCTTCCGCACGCCGAAGATGGCCTCCAACCACGGCATCCTGGTGGCGCTGGCGGAGGCCCGCGAGGAAGTCTTCATCATGCTGCTGCTGTGGGGAGCGGCGCTGGGCATCGTGCTGGTGCAGGGCGTGCCCAGCCGCGACCTGATTTTCTGGGTCACCATGCTGCTGGTGCAGTCGCTGCCCTATCTGGCGGCGCTGATCATGGCGCTGCTGTCGTCGGCGCCGAAGCCGAGCGAAGAGGAACAGCTGAGCGGCTCGGCGCAGGTGGGCTGAGCCTGGAATTCGTCGAAGGCCGGCCCCGGCCTTCGACGTCGGCGATCTTCAGCCAGCGAGTACACGCGCCAGCACGTCGCGCACCTTGCCGATGCCCTCGTGCAGCGCCTGCTCGATCTCTTCCATGGTGATGATGCCGCTGGACTTGCCGGCCGCCGGGTTGACCACCAGCGACAGGCAGGCATAGGGCAGCTCCAGCTCGCGCGCCAGCGCTGCCTCGGGCATGCCGGTCATGCCGACGATGTCGCAGCCGTCGCGCTCCAGGCGGGCAATCTCCGCAACGGTCTCCAGGCGCGGCCCCTGGGTCGCGGCGTACACGCCGTGGCTGCTGTGCGGCAGCCCCAACTCACAGAGCGCGCCGATCAGGCGCTGGCGCAGGGTTTCGTCGTAGGGATGGCTGAAGTCGATATGGGTGACGTGGTCGATATCGCCTTCGAAGTAGGTGTGTTCGCGGCCCCAGGTGTAGTCGATGATCTGGTGCGGCACGCAGAGGTGGCCGCTGCCCATCGCCGCATGGATGCCGCCCACGGCGTTCACCGCCAGCACCGCTTCGGCACCGGCCTGCTTCAGAGCCCAGAGATTGGCACGGTAATTCACCTGGTGCGGCGGGAAGCGATGCGGGTGGCCGTGGCGGGCGAGGAACAGCACCTCGCGCCCGGCATAGTCGCCGCACTGGATGGACGCGGACGGGGCGCCGTAGGGAGTGTCCAGCGGCAGGGAGTCTTTCAGGGTCAGGCCTTCCAGCTGGGTCAGGCCGGTTCCGCCGATGATGGCGTAGACAGTCATGGCAAATCCTCAAGAAAAAAAGTCTACGACCGAGCGAGCTAGAGCAGGACAAGGCGGAAACAGGCGAGGAAACGGAGTTTACAGCTGTAAATGAGTATTCCGAGCCTGTTTCCAACGCAGTCATGCCGACGCGCAGCCGGTCGTCAGTCGATCAGTTGGGCCGCGCGCAACTCGCCCATGGCCTGCTGCCAGCGCGGCAGTTGCTTGTATTCACTGCCGGGCCAGGCTTTGGCGCGCATCCGCGCCAGGCGCGGCGAAGCGTTGGTCTTTAGGCGCTGCAGTGCGCCCAGCGCCAGTTCGGCAGCGTCGCGGTCGTTACACACCAGCCCCATGTCACAGCCGGCCGACAGCGCCGCCTCGATGCGGCTGGCGGCATCGCCGACGACGTGGGCGCCGGCCATGGACAGGTCGTCGCTGAAGATCACGCCGTCGAAACCCAGTTCGCCACGCAGGATCTCCTGCAGCCAGCGCCGTGAGAAGCCCGCCGGGTTCGCGTCGACCTTGGGATAGATGACGTGCGCCGGCATCAGCGCATCGAGCTGGCCGGCCAGTTGCTGAAACGGAACCAGGTCGCTGGCGCGAATCTGCTCCAGGCTGCGTTCGTCCTCGGGAATCGCCACATGGGAATCCGCCTCGGCCCAGCCATGCCCGGGGAAATGCTTGCCGGTCGCTGCCATTCCCGCCGCATGCATGCCGCGGATGAAGGCGCCGGCCAGTTGCGCGGCGCGCTGCGGATCGCCCTCGAAGGCACGGCTGCCGACCACCGCGCTGCGCTGGTGATCGAGGTCGAGCACAGGCGCGAAACTCAGGTCCAGCCCGACCGCCAGCACTTCGGTCGCCATCAGCCAGCCGCATTGTTCGGCCAGGCGCTCGGCATTGGGGTTGTCGGCAATGGCGCGCATCGCCGGCAGACGCACGAAGCCCTGGCGCAGGCGCTGCACCCTGCCCCCTTCCTGGTCCACCGCGAGCAGCAGGTCCGGGCGCACCGCGCGAATGGCCGCGCAGAGCTCGCGCACCTGGCGCGGATGCTCGATGTTGCGGGCGAAGATGATCAGGCCGCCCACCTCGGGCTGGCGCAGGATCTGGCGGTCCTCGGCGGTCAGCCAGGTGCCGCCGATGTCGAGCATCAGAGAACCTTGCATATGCATTCCTTAGGTGATCGCGGCCTCTCGCCACTCGGGGCAGGCCGCTTCTTCGATTCGAACAGGGCAATGGAGAGGCACGCGGGGAAAGAGTTCCAGCAGATCGCTGTTGCGCAGGCGCACGCAGCCGTGCGAACCGGGAACGCCCATCGGCTCGCAATCCGGGGTGCCGTGCAGATAGATGTAGCGGCGGAAGGTATCGACCGCCCCGAGACGATTGCGTCCCGGCTCGCAGCCGCTCAGCCAGAGGATGCGGGTGAGAATCCAGTCTCGCCCCGGATGAGACTGGTGCAGCTCCGGCGTCCAGACCTCCCCGGTCCAGCGCCGACCACGCAACACCGCCGCACCGGGCAGACCTTCGCCGATCTTCGCCCGCACCTGGTGCAGGCCGCGCGGCGTACATCCCGAGCCGTTCAGCTCACCGGCGCCATTGGCCGCCGTGGAAACCGCCATCCGCAGGACGAGCTGCCCTTCGGCGAAGCCGTAAAGCATTTGATCGGAAAGGGAAATATGCAGGAAATCGAGATCGGCCATGGGCGGCTAGCTTAGCCGATCGGACCTTGCCCGCCCAGCGCGGCCGCCGGCCCGAATCCAGCCTGGAACTGTCAGGCCTTGGCGGCGGCCTTGCTGCGCGGCTTCAATTGCGCGCTGGCCAGCGATGCATCGGTCACGCCGCTCTCGGCGCGCATTCCGCCGGCCAGGAACGGCACCAGCAGGTGCATGACCTGCTCGATGGACGTGTTGACCCCGTACTCGGCCTCCGCGATCGCCCGCAACGCCTTGATCCCGGACATGCTGAAAGCGACCGCGCCAAGCATGAAGTGCACACGCCAGAACACTTCGAGCGGCGGCAGGCCAGGCGCGGCCTGGACAACCTGCGCCATATAGCGTCGGAACACCTTGCCGTAGACCTCTTCGAGGTACTTGCGCAGGTGCCCCTGGCTCTGGTTGAACGCCAGGCCGAGCAGACGCATGAAGATCGACAGGTCGTTGCCGCTGCGTGGAGTGACTGCCATGATCTGCGTTGCCAGCAGCTCCAGCAGCTCTTCCAGGGTTGCGCGAGGCGCGTCAGGCTTGCTCTGGCGGCGATCCAGTTCCTTTTCCAGGCTGGCGCAGAACGGCCCGAGGAAGCGCGAGAAGACCGCCTGGATCAGCGCCTTCTTCGAACCGAAGTGATAGTTCACCGCAGCCAGGTTCACCCCGGCCTTGCTGGTGATCAGTCGTAGCGACGTTTCAGCGAAGCCCTTTTCCGCGAACAACTGTTCCGCAGCGTCCAGGATGCGTTCGACGGTTTCTGACTGGGCCATGGCTACTCTGCCTAACAAACACTTGTTTGAAACATACGTTTCACGGCGACGTATTGTCAAGCAAGCACCAGGAAATTGCCGACAGACAATCATGCATGCGATGAATGAACAATGATCAGCGAAAGCACAAGTAGCAAGACGCTTTTTGCCGCCGCCGGGTTACACACCCGACGCGGGTAATGAAAATTCCACGTTGCCAGCAGCCGATCACTGTATATAATCCCAGCAACTGTATAAAAAAACAGAGATGGGACATGCTGAAGCTGACGCCGCGCCAGACCGAAATCCTCGCATTCATCAAGCGTTGCCTGGAAGACAACGGTTACCCGCCGACCCGCGCGGAAATCGCCCAGGAGCTTGGCTTCAAGTCGCCCAACGCCGCCGAGGAACACCTCAAGGCCCTTGCCCGCAAGGGAGCGATCGAGATGACCCCGGGCGCATCGCGCGGCATCCGCATCCCGGGCTTCGAGCCCAACGCAGCGAACGAAGGCGAACTGTCCATCATCGGCCGCGTTGCGGCGGGTGCGCCGATCCTTGCCGAGCAGAATGTCGAGGATGCCTGCCGGATCAATCCGGAATTCTTCAACCCGCGCGCCGATTACCTGCTGCGTGTACGCGGCATGAGCATGAAGGACGTCGGCATCCTCGATGGCGACCTGCTTGCCGTACACGTCACTCGCGAGGCGCGCAACGGGCAGATCGTCGTGGCCCGCCTGGGCGAAGACGTCACAGTGAAGCGTTTCAAGCGCGAGGGCAGCAAGGTCTGGCTGATTGCCGAGAATCCTGAGTTCGAACCCATCGAGGTCGATCTTAAGGAACAGGATCTGGTCATCGAGGGTCTCAGCGTCGGCGTCATCCGCCGCTGACCGACAACAGGAGTCGCCATGCAGTACCCACAGCCGCTGTATCTGCCGCAACTCCCCCTGTTCCAGGAAGGTTTCTGGACAACCAGCGACGCCCTGCCGAGCGAATCGCCGGAGCCGGAGCGGGAACAGGCCTTCAGCGAACTATCGCTGCGCGGCCTGCCCGGGCCGTGCATGGCCCTGCTTGCCCCCATCCTGCGGGAGCTGAGCGACGGTACGGACCCGCGCTGGTTGACGCTGATTGCGCCGCCAACGGCGCTGACTCACGAATGGTTGCGCAAGGCGGGATTGAATCGCGAACGCATCCTGCTGCTGCAGGCCAGGGACCAGGAAAGTGCCCTGCGGCTGAGTTGCGAGGCCTTGCGTCTTGGACGCAGCCACACGGTAGTGAGCTGGCTGCAGAACGCTGGCAGTACGGCACGCCTGCAGCTGTCACGCGCGGCTGTAGCGGGCCAGGCGCAAAGCCTGAATATCCGCTTGGGGTAGGAAGGGATCAGTGCAGGACGCGGGGAGCGCCTTCCGGCTCGGCGTCGAAACCTTCGGCAAGGCGTCCGGCCATTTGCACACCGACGTTGAACATCGCCTTGGCGATCTCGATGTGCTGCCCATGCAGGAAGCCCTTGGCGTCGGCGGAGAACTCCAGCGTTACCAATGCCTCTTCGTCATCCGCACGGCGTAGCACGATACGCCCGTCAGGCAGTTCCACGATTTCCAGAAATGAGGTTGGCATGGCTTACGTTCTCCAAAGCAGAACGTCCATTGTAACAGCCCCTCCCCTGCGACCCTAGCACCTCGTTCCAGGTGGGATTGCCGAATCGGGGCCTCTACCAGCCATCAGAGCTCGGTCAGGCTAGACCGGAAGCGCAAAACCATTTCTTTCAGCGACTTGCGCCATTCTTCCATTTCGACATGGCCGAGCGGCTCGGGGCCTTCCTCGTCCAGGCTGACAGCCTGGATGAGCGGCTGGGTGGGGTCGGCCTTGGCTTTCTTCGGCTCGCTCGGAGGGACGAACAGCGCGCCGTAAGCCGCCAGCAACTGACCTAGCCAGGTTTCCGGCTGCTGGGCCAGCTCTACCAGTTCAGCCAGTTCCGGGCTGGGCGCGGCCGCCAGCACGTCCTGGTTGAGCAGCAGTTCGACACGCGGCGCTCCCGCCTGCGGCAGGCGATAGTAGCCGGCGATCTCATGGGCGATGCCCAGCACCGCGCCATACAGGTGGAACAGCGCCGCTTCACGCTCCGCCTGGACCAGTGCCTGGGCATTCATTGGGCGCGCCGCCTCGGCCTTGCGCCAGGACTCCAGGGCGAGGCCGGCGAAGTACAGCTTCTGGTTGGTACGGGTATAGAGTTCCTGCGCCATCACAACGCCCTCGTAGGATTTCTCTCGGCAGTATAAGCGCGCCCCGATGGCCGGGGCGCGCCATGCGTCAGCGCTTGTCTTCGACCTTCCACTTGCCGCCGTCGTAGAACGCACGCCAGCCAGTGGGCTTGCCGTCGACCTCGGATTGCACGTACTGCTCCTTGGTCTTGCGGCTGAAGCGGATCACCGCCGGGCGGCCATCCGGGTCCTTCTGCGGGGCGGAAAGCAGGAAGTGGTACTTCGGATCCAGCTCATCCTTGTGCGGCAGTAGTTCGCCAACCAGCGGAGCACGAGTTTCGCGGTTCTTCGGGAACTGGCTGGCGGCGAGGAACATGCCCGAGGCGCCGTCGCGCAGCACATAGATGTCGTCGACCTTCTCGCACTTCAGCTCGGGCATGCGGATGGCGTCCATCTTCGGCGGCGCCGGCTCGCCGTTCTTCAGCAGCTTGCGGGTGTTCTTGCAGGTCGGGTTGGTGCAACCGAAGAACTTGCCGAAACGGCCGGTCTTCAGCTGCATCTCGCTGCCGCACTTGTCGCACTCCAGGCTCGGACCTTCATAGCCCTTGATGCGGTACTGGCCTTCCTCGATCTCGTAGCCGGCGCAATCCGGGTTGTTGCCGCAGATGTGCAGCTTGCGCTTTTCGTCCAGCAGATAGGCATCCATCGCCGTGCTGCAGATCGGGCAGCGGTGCTTGTTGCGCAGCACGCGGGATTCCGACTCACCCTCGTCGTCTGCGGCGATCTCGTCGCCAGGGATCAGGTTGATGGTCGCCTTGCAACGCTCCTTCGGCGGCAGCGCATAGCCGGAGCAACCGAGGAACACGCCGGTGGACGCGGTACGGATCATCATCGGCCGGCCGCACTCGCGACACGGGATGTCGGTCAGGGTCGGCTGATTCGCGCGCATTCCGGCGTCGCTGCCTTCGGCCAGTTCCAGCTTCTTCTTGAAGTCGCCGTAGAACTCGTCGAGCAGGTGTTTCCAGTCGCGCTCGCCCTGGGCCACATCATCCAGATGCTCTTCCATGGCGGCGGTGAAGCCGTAGTTCATCAGGTTGGAGAAGCTCTCGTCGAGGCGCTCGGTGACGATGTCGCCCATCTTCTCGGCATAGAAGCGCCGGTTGTGGGTGGTGACGTAGCCGCGCTCCTGGATGGTCGAGATGATCGCCGCATAGGTGGACGGACGGCCGATACCGCGCTTTTCCAGTTCCTTGACCAGGCTGGCTTCGGAATAGCGTGCCGGCGGCTTGGTGAAGTGCTGGCTGGGGTCGAGCTTGATCAGCTTGAGTGCGTCGCCCTGGTTCATGACCGGCAGCACGTCGTCTTCACCCGGCTTGCTCTGCTGAGGCAGGACCCTGGTGTAGCCGTCGAACTTGAGGATGCGGCCCTTGGCGCGCAGCTCGAAATCGCCAGCAGCCACGCTGACGGTGGTGGACAGGTATTCCGCCGGCGGCATCTGGCAGGCGACGAACTGGCGCCAGATCAGGTCGTACAGGCGCTCGGCATCGCGTTCCATGCCCGACAGCTGGGTCGGCTTGAGATTGACGTCGGACGGGCGGATCGCCTCGTGCGCTTCCTGGGCGCCTTCCTTGCTCGAATAGAAATTCGGTTTGGCCGGCAGGTATTTCTTGCCGAACTCGCTGTCGATGAAACCGCGCACCATGTCGATGGCGTCGGCCGACAGGTTGGTCGAGTCGGTACGCATATAGGTGATGTAGCCGGCCTCGTAGAGACGCTGCGCCATCATCATGGTCTTCTTCACACCGAAGCCGAGACGATTGCTCGCCGCCTGCTGCAGGGTCGAAGTGATGAAGGGGGCCGAGGGCTTGCTGGAAGTCGGCTTGTCCTCGCGCTTGGCGACGCTGTAGGCGGACGCCTTGAGCTTCTCCAGGGCGGCCATGGCCTGGGCTTCGTTGAGCGGCTTGAACGCCTCGCCCTTCTCGCGGACGACTTCGAAGCGCGTTTTTTCGCCCTTCGGCGTGCCGAGATCGGCGTGCACTTCCCAGTACTCTTCCGGAACGAAGGCGCGGATTTCCTTCTCGCGCTCGACCACCAGCTTCACCGCCACCGACTGCACCCGGCCGGCGGACAGGCCGCGGGCGATCTTCTGCCAGAGCAGCGGGGAAACCATGTAGCCGACCACGCGGTCGAGGAAGCGTCGGGCCTGCTGCGCATTCACCCGGTTGATGTCGAGCTCGCCGGGCCTGGAGAAGGCTTCCTGGATCGCCTTCTTGGTGATTTCGTTGAACACCACGCGCTTGTAGCGCTCGTCATCGCCGCCGATGGCCTCACGCAGGTGCCAGGCGATCGCCTCCCCCTCGCGGTCCAAGTCGGTTGCGAGATAGATGGTGTCGGCATCCTTGGCCAGGCGACGCAGTTCGTCGATGACCTTTTCCTTGCCGGGCAGGATCTCGTACTTGGCTTTCCAGCCATGCTCCGGGTCGACGCCCATGCGGGTGAAGAGCTGGCGCTTGGCTTTCTCCTTGGGCGACAGCGCGGGCGCTTCCGCCGTGCTCTTGCGGCCCTTGGCTGCAGGCTCCTTGCTAGCCGACGAACCGCTGGTGGGCAGGTCGCGAATATGGCCGATGCTCGACTTCACCACGTACTGGCTGCCCAGGTACTTGTTGATGGTCTTGGCCTTGGCCGGTGATTCCACGATGACCAGCGATTTACCCATGGATCGGAAGATTCCTGCGTCGAATAGATGAAATTAAAAGGAGGAAGGCGCCGCTATATATAGTGGCGTTCGCACCGAGGTCAAGCTTGGTCTTCCCCGGAGACGACCCTGGTCAATCCCAGCGGGTCTTCTTCCGTGCTTACCAGAGCAAAGCGTGGAACCAGCTCACCGTCCACTTCCACAGCCTCGATGAACATGCGCAAGGGACGCGCCCAGAGGCCGAATTCGCCGTACAGCGCCTGGTAGATCACCAGGGTTTCCTCGGTTTCGGAGTGTTTCGCCACGCCGACGACCCGATAGTGCTGCCCCTTGTAGTGTCGATAGAGTCCCGTCTGCAACTCCATGTTCCGCCTCCGCTGCCAAAAAAGCGGCGATTCTGCCGGGTGTATACATGCCGGGCAATCCCGGCGCTCTGGATCATCCGATTCGCACAGGCTAAGCGGACAGTAAAGAAAAAGCCGGGGCACAAGGCCCCGGCTGGTCCGCATCGAGAGCTTAGACAGGGTTGTCTAGATGCGCTCGAAGACGGTAGTGATGCCCTGGCCGAGACCCACGCACATGGTGGATAGGCCCAGGGTACCGCCGTTCTGCTTCATCACGTTCAGCAGGGTGCCGGAGATGCGCGCACCGGAGCAGCCGAACGGGTGGCCGAGGGCGATGGCGCCGCCGTGCAGGTTGACCTTCTCGTTCATCTTGTCGAGCAGCTTGAGGTCCTTCAGCACCGGCAGGGCCTGGGCTGCGAAGGCTTCGTTGAGCTCGACGAAATCGATGTCGTCGATGGTCAGACCGGCGCGCTTGAGCGCCTTCTTGGTGGACGGCACCGGGCCGTAGCCCATGATCGCCGGATCGACACCCGCCACGGCCATGGCACGAACCACGGCCATCGGCTGGATGCCGAGGTCCTGGGCGCGCTGGGCGGACATCACGATCATGCAGGAAGCGCCGTCGGTGATCTGCGAGGAGGTACCCGCAGTCACGGTGCCGCCTTTCGGGTTGAACGCAGGTTTCAGCTCGGCCAGGCTTTCCAGGGTGGTCTCCGGACGGATGGTCTCGTCGAAGTCGAACACCTTGAGGAAGCCGTTCTCGTCATACCCTTCCATCGGGATGATCTCGTCCTTGAACTTGCCTTCCTGGGTAGCCTTCCACGCCATCTGGTGCGAACGGTAGCCGAACTGGTCCTGGGCTTCGCGGGTGATGCCGTGCATCTTGCCGAGCATCTCGGCGGTCAGGCCCATCATGCCCGAGGCCTTGGCCGCATACAGCGACAGGTGCGGGTTCGGATCGACGCCGTGCATCATGCCGACGTGACCCATGTGCTCCACGCCGCCGACGACGAAGACATCGCCGTTGCCGGTCTGGATCGCCTGCACGGCGGTGTGCAGGGCGCTCATGGACGAACCGCACAGGCGGCTGACGGTCTGGCCGGCGCTGGTGTGCGGGATCTGGGTCATCAGCGACGCCATGCGCGCGATGTTCCAGCCCTGCTCCAGGGTCTGGTTCACGCAGCCCCAGATCACGTCCTCGACTTCCGCCGGGTCGACCTTGGAGCTGCGCTCCAGCACTTTGCTGATCAGGTGCGCGGACATGGTCTCGGCGCGGGTGTTGCGGTGCATGCCGCCCTTGGAACGGCCCATCGGGGTGCGGCCGAAGTCGACAATGACTGCGTCTCTCGGATTCAGGCTCATAAATTCACTCTCGCTCTATTCGTTCCGCACTCAACCGAAGAATTTCTGGCCGTTCGCAGCCATTTCGCGCAGTTTCGCGGTCGGCTGGTACAGCGGGCCCAGGTCGGCGTACTTGTCGGCCAGTGCCACGAACTCGGCCACGCCGATGGCGTCGATGTAGCGCAGCGCGCCGCCACGGAAGGGTGGGAAGCCGATGCCGTAGATCAGGCCCATGTCGGCCTCGGCAGCGCTCTCGACGATGCCGTCTTCCAGGCAGCGTACGGTTTCCAGGCACAGCGGGATCATCATGAAGTTGACGATGTCCTCGTCGGTCACTTCACGCTGCTCCACCACGATCGGCTTGAGGATCTCGTAGGCCTGCGGGTCGACGACCTTCTTCGGCTTGCCACGCTTGTCGGTTTCGTAGGCGTAGAAGCCCTTGCCGTTCTTCTGCCCCAGGCGGTTGGCCTCGTACATGACGTCGACGGCAGTCTTGCCTTCGACGGCCATGCGATCCGGGAAGCCCTCGGCCATCACGTCACGGCCGTGGTGGCCGGTGTCGATGCCGACCACGTCGGACAGGTAGGCCGGGCCCATGGGCCAGCCGAACTTCTCCATGATCTTGTCGATGCGCACGAAGTCCACGCCGAAGCCCAGCAGCTTGGCGAAGCCGCCGAAGTACGGGAACAGCACGCGGTTGACCAGGAAGCCGGGGCAGTCGTTTACCACGATCGGGCTCTTGCCCATCTTCTTGGCGTAGGCGACGGTGGTGGCGACCGCCACTTCGCTGGACTTCTCGCCACGGATCACTTCGACCAGCGGCATCATGTGCACCGGGTTGAAGAAGTGCATGCCGACGAAGTTTTCCGGGCGCTTCAGCGCCTTGGCCAGCAGGCTGATGGAGATGGTCGAGGTGTTGGAAGCGAGGATCGCGTCCTCTTTCACCTGGCCTTCCACTTCAGCAAGCACGGCCTGTTTCACTTTCGGGTTCTCGACCACGGCTTCGACCACGATGTCGACGTTGCCGAAATCGCCGTAGGACAGGGTCGGACGGATGGCATTCAGCGCCTCGGCCATCTTCGCCGGAGTCAGACGGCCCTTCTCGACGCGATTGCCGAGCAGCTTGGAGGCCTCGTTCAGGCCGAGCTGGATGGCTTCCTCGCGGATGTCCTTCATCAGGATCGGCGTGCCCTTGACGGCGGACTGGTAGGCGATGCCGCCACCCATGATGCCGGCGCCGAGCACGGCCGCGAGTTTCACGTCCCTGGCGGCTTCGTCGTAGGACTTGGACTTGTGCTTGAGCGCCTGGTCATTCAGGAACAGGCCGATCAGGCTCGCCGCGACCGAAGTCTTGGCCAGCTTGACGAAGCCCTGCGCCTCGACTTCCAGCGCCTTGTCGCGGGTGAAGTTGGCGGCTTTCTGGATGGACTTGATCGCTTCCACCGGGGCCGGGTAGTTCGGACCGGCCTGGCCGGCAACGAAGCCCTTGGCGGTTTCGAAGGCCAGCATCTGCTCGATGGCGTTCAGCTTCAGCTTTTCCAGCTTCGGCTGACGGCGGGCGTTGTGATCCAGCTCGCCGGCGATGGCGCGCTGGAGCAGGTCGAGAGCGGCTGCGCGGATTTTCTCCGGAGCGACCACGGCGTCAACGGCGCCCACTTTCAGGGCTTCCTCAGCCTTGTTTTCCTTGCCGGAGGCGATCCACTCGATGGCGTTGTCGCAGCCGATCAGGCGCGGCAGGCGCACGGTGCCGCCGAAGCCCGGGTAGATGCCCAGCTTGACTTCCGGCAGGCCGACCACAGCGGCCGCGCTCATTACGCGGAAATCGGCGGACAGGGCCATTTCCAGGCCGCCACCGAGAGCGATGCCGTTGATCGCAGCGACAGTGGGAACGGCGAGGTCTTCGAAATCGCTGAAGATCCTGTTGGCTTCGAGACTGAGAGCCAGCAGCTCTTCGTCCGGCAGCTTGAAGTTTTCGAGGAATTCGGTGATGTCGGCGCCGACGATGAACACGTCCTTGGCGCTGGTCACAACCACGCCCTTCACGGACGCATCGGACTTGATGGTATCCACTGCTTCACGCAGTTCGTTCAGGGTGAGCCGGTTGAACTTGTTGACGGACTCGCCCTTGAGGTCGAAATTCAGCTCGACTACGCCGCTCTCAAGAGCCTTAACCGTGATGGCTTTACCTTGGTAAATCATCAACTGATCTCCACGCTGGGGAAGCTTGAACGTACACATCGGACGCCGTGCATCGGGCCTGCTGGCAAACGCCGAGCATAGTCCCAAAGCCTCTGGCATACCCTCCGACGCGATAGCCGGGTCGTATTCCGAGCATTCCGATAGGACAAACGCTCGATTCATACGCCCGTTTGATTCGGGTGCGCACACCTTCACGGAAAAGCCGCACCTTGTCAATCGTTGTGGCGCTCAGGAAGGCCTCTGGACAGCCATATTCAGCGGACTGGCCAGTCATTATTCAGTCCGCTAATGTCACGCCAGAGGCCGGCGAACAGGCTGCCCCGACGGCTGGCATGAGCCCCTTCGGCCGGCTAGAGTCCCTGCCAGGAACGACAAGAGGCCCCCCGAGAGCCCACGGAGATGGATCATGACCAGCCGCTCGCTTGCTCGCCTGTTGACCTCGCTGATCCTCGCCGTCCTTTCGACGCTGGCCGCCGCCGATACCGCCAGCGATCTGCTGAACCTGCATCGCATGCGCCTGGCCGCGCAGGGCAGCCTGGGCAACTTCTATATGCTCAATGCGATGGAGGGCGACCAGCGCTATGTCGGCCGGATCGAGACATCCCGGCAGAGTGCCGCCGACAGCCTGGCGCGCATCGGGGAAATGCCCGGCGAGCAGTCGTCACGATTGAAGGCGCAGCTCGACAGCCAATGGCAAGGCTATGCCCAGGAGCTGGAAAACCTCAGCGGGAAGCTCAGCAAGAGCGGCTTCATCAACCTCGAACCGGCCGCCGCTCTGGCCGCACACAATCGTGAACTGCTGGAAACCGCCGCACAGCTGTACGAAAGGATTCAGCAGGAAAGCGGCACCCGGGTCCCGCCGCTGACCCAGCAGAGCCGCGAACAGAGCCTGCTGATGCAGACCATCGCCGCCGACTATGTGCAGCGCAACGCGACGGTGGGCGCCATCCCGTCCGGCGGCGAGGAGCGCGCGCTGGAGGACCTGGCCAACCGTTTCGCGATCAACCTGGTCCGCCTGCAGCAGGCCGGGCAGACCACCCCGACGATCGGCGAAGCGCTGCGCAGCGTCGACATCACCTGGCGCTATCTGGAGAAAACCCTGCGCGACAAGGGCAGCCTGCCCCTGCTGGTGTACAAGTATTCCGACCGGATCATCGAGAATCTCGAAACCGCCTCCGCCCTCTACGCCGCCAGCCAGAGCTGAGCGCCATCGACAGCAGGAAGCCCTCAGGCATGCCGACGCAGGAACTCCGCGATCCGTTGCAGATCGCCATTGTCGCCCCGCTCGCCCCAGTACAGCGCAATGTACTGGGGAGTCGCCTCGACCATGTACACATCCTTCGGCAGGGTCGCCAGCTCGGCCGCCAATTCCTCGCCCACACTCGCCTCGCGCCAGCGATCCAGCCATTGCCCGGGCGCAGTCTGCCAATAACGCCAGGTATCCGCCCTGCCCTTGCTGCGCCCGCGGTGATACTGCGCGCAGGAGGTCGGCGGCTCGCGCTCCATCCAGTGCGGCCACTCCTGGCGCGAGAGCTGCATGGCCAGACCCAGGCGGCGCGCTTCCAGGCGCAATGCCATCTGCCCGCGCTGGCCGCGGGACGGCATCAACCAGGCCAGCGGACTGAGCATCAGGCCGATGAGCAGGATCAATAACCATGTGTTCATGACAACAGTTCTCCGGCCCGGCAGGCCATCTGCGGCCAGCAAGGCCATACTTGTATTCAATCAGTCCCCTGGAGGAGACGTCTCATGCTCTACCAACACATTCTGGTCGCCGTCGACCTCACCGAGGAATGCGACCCGGTGATGAAACGCGCCGTCGCGCTGGCCGCCAGTGCGGAAGCCAAACTGTCGGCAGTGCATGTCGTCGAGCCCATGGCCATGGCCTTCGGTGGCGATGTGCCGATGGACCTGTCGATGCTCCAGCAGCAGCAGTTCGACCAGGCCAAGGAGCGTCTGCACCAGTTCACCGTCAGCTACCCGCAGATCACCACTGCGCAATGCCACCTGGTCTACGGCCAGCCGCGCCAGGAAATCCACCGCCTGGCCCACGACCAGGGTTGCGACCTGATCATCGTCGGCAGTCACGGTCGCCATGGTCTTGCCCTGCTGCTGGGCTCGACCGCCAACGACGTCCTGCATGGCGCGCCTTGCGACGTGCTGGCCGTACGCCTGCAGAAACACGAGTGACGACCGCGCGGCAGGCCGAACCCCGGCCTGCCGCGGGTTGGCCGGTCACTATTCTTCGAGCTCGGCCCAGCGCTCGATCAGGCGGTCGAGTTCCTGCTGCAGCGACGTCAGCCGCTCCAGGGCGATGCGGGTTTCTTCCTGCGGACGCTGGTAGAAGGTCGGCGATGCGGTTTCCGCCTGCAGCGCCGCCAGTTCTGCTTCCAGGGCGTCGATCTGCCCCGGAATGGCGTCGAGTTCGCGCTGCAGCTTGTAGCTGAGCTTCTTCTTCGCCGCCGACGCTTCCGGCGCGGCGCTGGCCGGCTGGGCGACCGGCTCGACCGGTTCGGCCTTCTCCGTCGGCTCCTTCAGCTCGCCCACGCCCAGCAGGCGCGGCGAACCGCCTTGGCGCAGCCAGTCCTGGTAGCCACCGACGAACTCGCGCACGCGGCCCTCGCCCTCGAACACCAGGGTGCTGGTCACCACGTTGTCGAGGAAGGCCCGGTCGTGGCTGACCATCAGCACGGTGCCCTGGAAGCCGAGCAGCACTTCCTCCAGCAGTTCCAGGGTTTCCACATCGAGGTCGTTGGTCGGTTCGTCGAGTATCAGCAGGTTGGCCGGCTTGCTGAACAGCTTGGCCAGCAGCAGACGCGCCCGCTCGCCGCCGGACAGCGCCTTCACCGGCGTGCGCGCACGCTGCGGGGTGAACAGGAAGTCGCCGAGATAGCTGAGGATGTGGCGGTTCTGGCCGTCGATGGTGATGAACTCGCGGCCCTCGGAAATGTTGTCGATGACGGTCTTTTCCGGCTCCAGCTGCAGGCGCAACTGGTCGAAATAGGCCACTTCCAGCTTGGTGCCGGCCTTGATCGTGCCGGAGGTCGGCTGCAGATCGCCGAGCAGCAGTTTGAGCAGCGTGGTCTTGCCGGTGCCGTTGGCGCCGAGCAGACCGATACGGTCGCCGCGCTGCAGGACCAGGGAGAAATCGCGGATCAACGGTTCGCCGCCCGGATGAGCGAAGCCGACCTTCTCGGCGACGATCACCTGCTTGCCGGACTTCTCCGCCCCTTCCAGCTGGAAGCTCGCCTTGCCCTGCCGCTCGCGGCGCTCGGCGCGTTCGAAGCGCATCGCCTTCAGCGCACGCACGCGGCCTTCGTTACGGGTACGGCGGGCCTTGATGCCCTGGCGAATCCACACTTCCTCCTGCGCCAGGCGCTTGTCGAACAGCGCGTTGGCCGCCTCTTCCGCCGCCAGTTGCTGCTCCTTGTGCACCAGGAAACTGGCGTAGTCGCCGTTCCAGTCGATCAGGTGACCACGATCCAGTTCGAGGATGCGCGTGGCCACGGCCTGCAGGAAGGCGCGGTCGTGGGTGATGAACAGCACCGCGCCGGGGAAGGACGACAGCGCTTCCTCCAGCCAGGCGATGGCGCCGATATCCAGGTGGTTGGTCGGTTCGTCGAGCAGCAGCAGGTCCGGCTCGGCCACCAGCGCCTGGGCCAGCAGCACGCGGCGGCGCCAGCCACCGGAAAGTTCGGCGAGGGTCTTGTCCGCCGGCAATTGCAGGCGGCTCAGGGTGCTTTCCACCAGTTGCTGCAGGCGCCAGCCGTCGCGCGCTTCCAGTTCCTGCTGGACGCGGGAGAGCTGCGTCAGGTCGTCCTCGCCTTCGATATGCAGGCTCAGGTGGTGGTAGCGGGCCAGCAGTTCGCCGACCTCGGCGAGGCCTTCGGCAACCACGTCATAGACAGTACGGTCGTCGGCGCGCGGCAGCTCTTGCGGCAATTCGCCGATCTTCAGCGACGGCGCCCGCCAGATGTCGCCGTCGTCGGCCATCTGCTCGCCCTTGACCAGCTTGAGCATGCTCGACTTGCCGGTACCGTTGCGGCCGATGATGCAGACCCGCTCTCCCCTGGCGATCTGCCAGGACACCTTGTCCAGCAGCGGCGTGGTGCCAAAGGCAAGGGACACATCGGTGAACTTCAGCAGGGTCATGGGCGATCTCCGGAAACAGGGCGCGCAGTTTAAGGGAAACTCGCTAAAAGTCAGAGCGCCGCTCCGGCCCTCGGAAGCTTCCTCCGCTCTCGCGCAACAGGCTAAGCTTATCGAAGTCGACGCTGGCGTTCCGGCGTCCCCGAAGTTCATCAGTCCGGAAGTACCATGCGCGGTCGTCTGCTCTCCCTGCTTTCCTGTGTGATATTCAGCCTGGCGGCCGTCGAACCGGCCCACGCCGCCTCCCTTACCCAGCAGCGCCTGATGTACGACGAGGCGAAGAAAGCCCTCGGCCGCGGCGACAGCGGTCCGTACATGCGCTACCGGTCGGCACTCGCCGATTATCCGCTGGAGCCCTACCTGGCGTACGACGAACTGACCAGCCGCCTGAAGTACGCCAGCGACCAGGAGATCGAACGCTTCCTCACCGAACACGGCGACCTGCCGCAGATCAACTGGATGAAGCTACGCTGGCTGCGCTGGACGGCGGAACGCGGCGACTGGAAAACCTTCGTCAACCACTACGACCCGAAGATGAATTTCACCGAACTGGACTGCCTGTACGGCCAGTACCAGCTCACCCACGGACAGAAGACCGAAGGCCACGCCACCGCCGAGCGCCTGTGGCTGGTCGGCAAGTCGCAGCCGGACGCCTGCGACACGCTGTTCAGCTACTGGCAGGCGGACGGCCAGTTGACCGAGGAGCGCATCTGGAAGCGCCTCAAGCTCGCCGCCCAGGAACGCAACTACGGGCTGGCCACCACCCTGTCACGGCGCCTGCCGACCCTCGGCAGCCAGGGCGAGCTGATGGTCAAGGTCGCACAGAACCCCGCACAGCTCAGCCAGATCTCGCGCTTCACCCAGCGCGACCACGCCACCGCCGACGTGGTCGGCCTCGGCCTGCGCCGGCTGGCCCGGCAGGACCCGGAGAAGGCGCTGGAACTGCTCGACTACTACGGCGGACGGCTGCCGTTCTCCAGTGATGAGAAAGTCGCCATCGCCCGGGAAATCGGCCTGAGCCTGGCGAAGAAATTCGACCCGCGCGCCCTGCCGCTGATGACCAAGTACGACCCGCAGCTGCGTGACAACACCGTCACCGAATGGCGCCTGCGCCTGCTGCTGCGCCTCGGCCGCTGGGAAGAGGCCTACCAGCTCACCCGCCAGTTGCCCAAGGACCTCGCCGAGACCAACCGCTGGCGCTACTGGCAGGCCCGCGCCCTGCAACTGGCGGAGCCGCAGAACAAGACCGCTGCCAGCCTGTACCAGCCGGTTTCCCTTGAACGCGATTTCTACGGCTTCCTCGCCGCCGACCGGCTGAACACGCCCTACCAGTTGAACAACCGCCCCGTCGCGCCCGACCCGCGGGTAGCGCAGCGCGTGCGCAACGCCGCCAGCACCCGCCGCGCGCTGGAGTTCTATGCCCGTGGCGAAGTGATCAACGCCCGCCGCGAGTGGTACCACGCCGCCCGTGTGTTCAGTCAGGACGAACTGCTGGCGCAGGCCAAGCTGGCCTACGACATGAACTGGTACTTCCCGGCGATCCGCTCGATCAGCCAGGCGAAGTACTGGGACGACCTCGATATCCGCTTCCCGATGGCCCATCGCTCCAGCCTGGTGCGCGAGGCAGGCGTACGCGGCCTGCATTCGAGCTGGGTGTTCGCCATCACCCGCCAGGAAAGCGCGTTCATGACCGATGCGCGCTCCGGCGTCGGCGCCACCGGCCTGATGCAGCTGATGCCTGCCACCGCCAAGGAAACCTCGCGCAAGTTCGGCATCCCGCTGGCCTCGACGCAGCAACTGGTAGCGCCGGACCTCAACATCCAGCTCGGCACGGCCTACCTCAGCCAGATCCACGCCCAGTTCAACGGCAACCGCGTGCTCGCCACCGCCGCCTACAACGCCGGCCCCGGCCGCGTGCGGCAATGGCTGCGCAACACCAAGCACCTGGCGTTCGACGTCTGGGTCGAAACCATCCCGTTCGACGAAACCCGCCAGTACGTGCAGAACGTGCTGTCCTACGCGGTAATCTACGGACAGAAACTCAACGCCCCGCAGCCGCTGGTGGACTGGCACGAGCGGTTCTTCGATGAGCTGTGAGCTGATGGGCTACCTGTAGGAACAACTGTCTTGCCACCGAAGGTGCTTTTTGTAGGGTGGACAACGCGAAGCTTGTCCACCACCCCGTCACACTGCGCCTGATGGTGGAAAGGCGGGGCGGCCATCCGTTTCGCCGTTTTCCACCCTACGTTCTGCATGAGCGAACCGTAGGAGCGGGCCATGCCCGCGATTCGCGCCCATGGGGCGCTCCTACATACCCGGTCAATCCCCGGTTATTCCAGAATTTCCACCGGCATCCCTACACGCAACTCGCCCACACCTTCGGCAATCAGGTTCTGCCCGAAGAGCATCTCGCCGTCCTTCTCGCGGTAGCTCTTCAGGGTGGCCAGCGGTTCGCGGTCGGCGGAGCGTTCGCCGGTGTACGGGTCGATGGTGGTGAGGATGCAGCGCGAGCAGGGCTTGGCCACGCGGAATTCCAGCGTACCGATGCGGATGCGTTTCCAGCCGTCCTCGGCGAAGGGCTCGCTGCCGCTGACCACCAGGTTCGGGCGGAAGCGCAGCATTTCCAGCGGCCGGCCGACACGCGCGGAGAGGCCGTCGAGCGAGGCCTGGCCGATCAGCAGCAGCGGGAAGCCATCGGCGAAATGCACCCGCTCGCCCGGTTCGGCATAGGCGGTATCTACCTGGCGCGCGCGCTGTTCGGGAATCTGCACCAGCCGGCAGGGCCGGCCAAGGAACTCGCTGACCCATTTCGCCGCCGCATCGCCGGCATCCGGCACCTGCAGGCTGTCGCGCCAGATGGTCACGCCGCGCAGCTGCTCGTCCATGCCCGGCACAGGCACCAGCAGGTCCGGCATGCCCGGCGCGCGCAGGCTCAGCGCCCGCCCACCATCCTGCCAGCGGGCCTCGATGCGCCCCAGTTGCGGCAGCAGGCGTTGGGTGAGGAAGCGACCATTGCTCTCCTCCACCACCATCCAGCGGCGGTCGCCCTCCAGGCCCAGGGCATCCAGGCGGATGTCCTGCAAGGGTTCGAACTTGCCGGACTTGAGTGGATAGCGGTAGAGCGCACTGAGACTGATCATTGCGGCGGCGTCCTTTCTTGCGGGCCAAAGCGACCTTATACGGCGCGCTCCACCACGTCGCAACCCGGCCCCAGCAGCGGCGAATCCTCCAGCAGGTGCAGACGCAGCGCCGCCGGCCGCACCGCGAAGCGCATCCGGCGCAGTTCGAACGGCTCGCCGTCGAGGTTCACGTCCAGGCCTTCGTGGGCGTCCAGTTCGATCCAGGGCAGGCGGGCGCGAACGAACAGTTCGTCGCTGCCCAGGCTGGTGCCAAGCAGCGTTCCCAGCGCGCCGAGCATGTCCGTCGGCGTCGGCAGGATGCTCACGTCGAGCAGGCCGTCATCCGCCAGCGCCTGCGGACAGAGCACATGTCCGCCGCCGGCCTGGCGCCCGTTGCCAATGCCGAGGGCGAGGAATTCGCCTTCCCATTCGAAACCCGGTCCACGGAAGTGGCCGCTAGCGGCATGCACCTCGGTAAAACGGGTCAGGCCGGTGAGCAGATAGGCCACGCCGCCGAGGGCCTTTTTCAGTTCCTCCGGCGTGTTCGCTGTGACCCGCGAGCCGAAGCCTCCGGTGGCCATATTGAGGAACAGATGACCGTCCATCTCGCCGAGGTCGATCGGCCGCGCCGGGCGGTCGAGCAGCGCCAGTGCCGCGTCGGGCTCCAGCGGCACGCCGGCGGAACGGGCGAAGTCGTTGGCAGTACCGAGCGGCAGCACGGCCAGGCTGGCGGAAGAGCCGGATTGCGCCATGGCTTCGGCTACCTCGCGGGCGGTGCCGTCGCCGCCGCCGGCGATCAGCGTCGGGTAACCGGCGGCAAGCGCCTCGCCGACCAGCCGCGCAGCATCGCCGCCTTCCCAGGTCACCCGTACCGCCAGCTCCCAGCCCTGCTCGCGCTTCGCCTGCACGGCTGCACGCACCAGGTCGTTGGCCGCCTGCTTGCCATGCAGAATCAGCATCGCCTTGCGTTCCGCCATTGTCCGCCCTCTTCTTTGCGGAGTCCGTTCTGATTGGACCGTCTCCGGCGCAGGAAAGCTTCCAACGCCTGTCAGGCAGGGTAGCCGGTGATCTCGCGGATGCTGCGGTACAACGGCTTCAACTGGCGATACATGCGCAGGTAGACCTCACGATATAGCCGCTCGTAGGTGCGCTGCGCCTCGGGGCGCGGGTGGAAGACCTGCCCCGTGCGGGTCATCGCCGCGATTGCCGTCGGGAAGTCCGGGTGCAACCCGAGGCCCACCGCGCAGTCGATGGCCGCGCCCAGCCCGGATGCCTCGTAGACATGCGGCCGCTCCGCCGGCAAGCCGAAGATATCGGCGGTCAGTTGCATCGCCGCATCGCTCTGCGAGCCGCCGCCGGCCACGATCAGCCGCTCGATGCGGGTGCCGGAGCGCTTCTCGATGCGCTCCTTGCCCTGGCGCAGGGCGTAGGCCAGCCCTTCGAGGATGGCCCGGTAGATATGCGCGCGGGTGTGCACGTCGCCGAAACCGATGATCGCGCCCTTGGCCTCCAGCCCCGGCTCGCGGATGCCGGGTGTCCAGTAAGGCTGCAACATCAGGCCCATGGAGCCGGGCGGCACCGAGTTCACCAGTTCGTCGAACAGCTGTTCCGGCTCGACGCCCAGCTCGGCGGCCCGCTGCATCTCGCGCAGGCCGAACTCGCGCTTGAACCAGCTGACCATCCAGAAGCCCCGGTAGATCATCACTTCGGTATTGAAGCGGTCGGGAATCGCCGCCGGATACGGCGGGATCATCGGGATGGTTTCCAGGTAGCGGCTGCGGGTGGTGTTGATGGTCGCCGTGGTGCCATAGGACAGGCAGGCCACGTTGGGCTCGATGGCGCCCGCGCCAAGCACTTCGCAGGCCTTGTCGGCGCCGGCGGCGATCAGCGGCAGCCCCTCGGGAATGCCGGTATGCCGGCTGGCCTCGGCGCTGATGTGGCCGAGCCGCTCGCCGGGCTTGGACAGCTCCGGCAACTGCTCGCGGCGGACATTCACCGCCTGCCACTTCCAGTCGCGCGGCGATGCCCAGCGCAGGCGTTTGTAGTCGAACGGCAGGTAGGCGACGCTGCAGGCCACCGAATCGACGAAACGCCCGCACAGGCGCTGGCTGAGAAAGCCGGACAGCAACAGCACCTTGTGCGTGCGCCGGTGGATTTCCGGTTGCTGCTGGGCGACCCAGTTGACCTCGGCCTGGCTGCGGAAGTAATCGACCGCGCCCTGCACGCCGGCCAGCCTGAACAGCCAACCCCACGGCCCTTCGATACGCCCCCGCAGTTCGGCGCGGCGCTGATCGAGCCAGACGATCGCCGGACGCAGCGGCCGCCCCGCCTCGTCGACATGGATCACCGTGGCGCGCTGGGTGGTCAGCGAAACGCCGCGGATCAGGCTGCGGTCGATATCCACCTGCGCCCACAGCGCCTGGCAGGCTTCGCCGAGCTTCTGCCAGTAGTACTCGGGGTCCTGCTCGGCCCAGCCGGGGTTCGTCGAGTAGTACGCCTCCAACTCGACGCGGCCCTTGCCGAGCAGATTGCCCTGCAGGTCGAACAGCAACGCGCGCACGCTCTGGGTGCCGTTGTCGATGGCCAGCAGGTAGCTCGTTTCGCTCAAGGTGCGATCCTTATCGTTGTCTGTCCTGTCGATGGGTATCGCTGCGCTCAACCCATCCTACGAGGAGCGCCATGTAGGATGGGTTGAGCCTGCGATACCCATCAATCCATCCCCGGCAGGCTATAGCAGCGCCGCCACAGTGCCAGGTATTCCATCTCTTCCCGCTCCCAGCGCGCATCGTCCCAACCCAGTCGCGGCTGGCACAGGGCGCGGATCGCCGGCAGTTCGCCCGCCGCACCGTTCGGCAGCAACAGGCCCAGGCGCGTGCGGCGCAGCAGCAGGTCGTCCAGGTGCAGCACCAGCTCGCCCTCCGCCGCCCAGGCCAGTTCGGCCCACAGGTAGTCGGTGGCGCCGATCCGCTCGCTGCCCAGTTCGCCCAGCAGCCGGGCCAGTTCGGGCAAGGCGCGACCATGGCGGCCGGCGAGGCGCCGCTGCTGCGGTTGGCTCAGGCCGGGCAGCTCCACTTCGGGCTGTGCGTGGAACAGGTGATCGTCGCACTCGTCCACGCTCCGTCCCAGCATCGGCGCGCAAGCATGCAGCACCTCCAGGGCGAGCAGACGGAAAGTGGTCAGCTTGCCGCCGGCCAGGGTCACGCAGCCGGGTTCGCTCCACAGCATGTGCTCGCGCTTCTCGTCGGACGGCTTCTTCGCCGCGCCGCCGTTGCTGACCACCGGCCGCACGCCGGCCCAGGTGGACAGCACGTCCTGCGCGCCGATCCGCGCCATGGGGAACTGTTGGGCGCAGGCCGCCAGCAGGTAGTCGAATTCGCGCTGGCTGATGCGCGCGTCGTCGTCGAGGCCGTTGTCGTGATCGAGATCGGTGGTGCCGACCACCGTGGCGCCCTCCCAGGGGAAGACAAACACCGGCCGGCGGTCCTCGGCGTGCATGAAGCTGAAGGCATGGGCCACCGGCAGCCGCCAGGCCGGCAGCAGAAGATGGCTGCCACGCAGCGGACGGATGCGCTCGCCGCCTCCGGCCTGGCGCAGCGATTCGGCCCAGGCGCCGGTGGCCAGGGCGACGGCGCCAGCGCGAAAACCGAAGCGCCGGCCGCTTTCCCGGTCCTCGGCCAACAGGCCACAGACCTTGCCGTTCTCCCGCGTCAGCTCGACCACCCGCAGCCCGTTGAGCGCCTCGCCGCCATCGGCGCGCGCCTCGTCCAGTACGCGCAGCACCAGCCGGGCATCGTCGGTCAGCGCATCGGCGAAGCGGCTGCCGCCGAGCAGGCCGTCGTCCTTCAGACCCGGTGCCAGGTAGCGCAGTTGCTGGCGCGGATAGAAGCGGTGGTCGCGCCGGCCGGCCAGGGCGTCGTACAGCGTCAGCAGGCCGCCGAACACCCGCGGGCCGGGAAACTCGCCGCGATAGTGGGGCATGATGAAGCTCAGCGGCTCGACCAGCCCCGGCGCCTCGGCCAGCAGGCGTTGGCGTTCGCGCACCGAGTCGCGGGTCAGGCCGAACTGGCCCTTGGCGATGTAGCGCAGGCCGCCGTGGATCATCTTCGACGAGCGGCTGGAGGTGCCCCAGGCGAAGTCGCGCTGCTCGATCAGCAGGCAGCGCCAGCCGCGCCGCGCGGCTTCGAGGAGAATCCCGGCGCCGCTGATGCCGCCGCCGACCACGATCACGTCCCACTCGCGCGCGGCCAGTTCCGGCAGTGCCTGTTCGCGCCAGGCTGCGTTCCAGGCGGGCATGGGTCAGTCCTGCAGCAGGGTGCCGGGGTTGAGCCGGCCGGCGGGATCGAAATGCGCGGCCATGGCCTTCAGCGCCGCCATGCCCAGCGGGCCCTTCTCCGCCGCCAGCCAGGGCGCATGGTCCTTGCCCACGCCGTGCTGGTGGCTGATGGTGCCGCGGTTCTCGGCAATCGTCTGGCTGGCGGCATGCTTGAGCCGGCGCCAGCGTTCCAGGGTCGCCGCGTAGCTCGCCGCCGGGCGGAATACATAGGTGGTATAGATGCTCGAACCTTCGCCGTAGACGTGCGACAGGTGAGTGAACACGTGCACCCGCTCGCCCTCCGCCGCCAGCCCGTCGCGCAGGCTCGTCTCGATCCGGCCGAGCAGGTTGCCGACGTTCGACCAGTCGGTGGCGGTTTCCAGAGTGTCCACCACGTAGCCGGCCTGCCACAGGCTCTCGCGCAGGTAGGGGAAACGGAAGCGCCCGTCGGCCCACTTGCGCCCCAGCAGGGTGCCGGTGAACACGCCGCCGAAATCCTTCAGCAACCGCCTGGCCAGCTTCAGCGACGCGGCATTCTGCGCCCGCGAGCCGGTGACGCCGAAGGTCAGCATGCACTTGCCCTCCCCCGCGCCGCGCCACTTCAGATAGCGCTCCAGCCAGGCGATCTGCCCGGGATGACCGGCCAGCGCCAGTTGCGTGGTGGTTTCGATGGCGTTCGACAGGCGCAGCATGGACAGCTGCACGCGGGACTGGGCCAGTTCGCGGATCGCTTGCAGCGCCTGCTCCCAACCGGGCAGGAACACCGCATAGAAGCGCTCGTCGTCGGCGAGGCGGCTGACCCGCACCTTGACCGTGGAAATGATGCCGAAGCGCCCCTCGGAGCCGAGCACCATCTCGCGCAGGTCCGGGCCGGCGGAGGATGCAGGGAAGGTGGGGATTTCCAGGCTGCCGGCGAATGTTTCCAGGGTGCCGCCGGCGAACAGCTGCTCGATGCGACCGTAGCGCAGCGACTGCTGGCCGCTGGAACGGCTGGCGACCCAGCCGCCAAGGGTCGACAGTTCCCAGGACTGCGGGAAGTGCCCGAGGGTATAGCCACGGGCGCGCAACTGGCTTTCCACCTGCGGACCATTGGCGCCGGGACCGAAGGTGGCGATCAGGCTTTCTTCGTCCAGTTCCAGCAGGCGGCTCATGTGTTCGAGGGAGACGGTCAGCACCGGTTTGTCGGCGGCCGGCGGATTGATGTGCCCGGCCACCGAGGTGCCGCCGCCATAGGGGATCAGCAGGCAATCCTGCTCCTCGGCGAAACGCAGCAGTTCGCGAATCTGCCCGGCGGTCTGCGGATAGGCCACGCCATCGGGGAACACGCCGAACTCGCCTTCGCGCATCGCCAGCCAGTCCGGCAGGCTCTGGCCGCGGGCATGCAGCACGCGGTCGCGCGGCTCGCGGACGATCAGCGGATGCCCGGGCAGGCGCGAGGCCGGCACTTTCGCCAGCACGCTGTCGAGGCTGGCATCGGCCAGCGGATTGCCGGGGCCGACCAGTTCGGCGAGGAATGCGCGGCTGGTGTCCGGCAACTCCATGTACGTTCCTTCGTCGCCCCAACCGTTCCAGCGTCGCATGCCCCGCTCCTGTTCCGATGCCCTGCACTGGCTGCCTATACTAGCCAGCCGCCCGGGACTGTCACTGTCGGATCGGGACAGCCCCACTCGCCGATCGAGACACAACAAGAATGCACAACCTCGGCCAGACTTCGGTTCCCGCCCTGCAGAAGTACCTGCGCCATGCCGAACAACTCGGCATGGACCTCGACGCCACGCTACAGGCCGCCGGCCTGAGCCGCCAGTTGCTCGACGACAACCGCCGGCGCCTGCCCGGCGAAACCCACGAACGCCTGCTCGCGCACTTCGCCGAACACTCCGGCGACCCGCTGTTCGGCCTGCATTCGGCGCGCTTCGTCCAGCCTGGCTCGTGGAGCGTGCTCGGCTACATCACCATGAATTGCGCCAGCCTCGGCGAGGCGATGGCACGCATCATGCCGTACGAGAAGCTGGTGGGAGACATGGGCGTGACGCGGCTGGAGCCGGGCGACGGCCATGTGCGGCTGATCTGGACCTGCCGCCACCAGCCCGGGGAAGTCCGCCGGCACATGGTGGAGAACGTGCTCGCCTCCTGGCTGCGCTATGCACGCTGGATCGCCGACAGCGATGCCTCGCCGCAGGAGGTCTGGTTCGAGCACGCGCAGCCGGCGGCAATCGAACTGGCCGAGCACGAGCGCGAGTTCGGCTGTCCGGTACGTTTCGGCCAGCCGTGCAACGCGCTACTGGTCCCGCAGGAACTGCTCGCCCACCCATTGCGCCAGGCCGACGCCGGGCTGCTGCGCACCCTGGAAGAACACGCCATGGCGCTGCTGGCCGGGCTGGATGACGACGAACCGCTGCCGCAGCGGGTGAAGAACGCCCTGCGCCAGTTGCTCAAGGATGGACTGCCGCGCAAGGAACGCGTCGCCGAGCATTTCGGCATGACCCTGCGCACACTGCAGCGCCACCTGCAGCAGGCCGGCAGCAGCTACCAGCAGATTCTCGACGAACTGCGCCAGGAACTCGCCAGCCACTATCTATTGCACAGCGAGCTGCCGATCCAGGACATCGCCCAATACCTCGGCTTCGGCGAGCCGCGCTCGTTCCACCGCAGTTTCAAGGGCTGGACGGGAATGACGCCGGGGGAATTCCGCCAGGAACGAAAGAAGCTAGCGGTTAGCGCGTAGGTTGGTGCTGAACGCAGTGAAGCCCAACATCAGTCGAGCGCTGCATCGTTGGGCTTCGTACCTCAGCCCAACCTACATCAGCACTTCAGTGAACGGAATGAACGTCACCATATCGCCTTCGGCAAGGGTCGTTCCTTCGCGCACCTCCACTAACCCTTCTGCCCAGGCGGCGCTGCGCAGCACGCCGGAACTCTGGTTGGAAGAAGGCACCGCCCGGCCATTCTCCAGACGCCCGCGCAGGTATTCGCGGCGATTGCCCGGTTTGCTCCAGGTGAAACCGGCCGGCACGCTGAAGCCCAGCGGCTCGACGTCCTGCACGCCGAGGCGGCGCAGCAGATAGGGCCGTGCCAGCAGGGCGAAGGTCACCAGGCTGGAGGCCGGGTTGCCCGGCAGGCCGATCACCGGCACGCCCTGGTAGTGGCCGACAGTCAGCGGCTTGCCCGGCTTGATCGCCAGCTTCCACAGCGCCAACTCGCCGGCTTCGCGCAGGGCCATGCCGAGGAAGTCCGCCTCGCCCACCGACACACCGCCGGTGGAGAGGATCAGGTCCACCTCTGACAGCGCACCAAGTTTCTCGCGGGTACGCGCCAGGTCGTCGGGCAGGATGCCGGCATCCACCACCTCGCAGCCGAGACGGGTCAGCCAGCTTTTCAGCAAATAGCGGTTGCTGTTGTAGATCTGCCCGGCGCCCAGCGCGGTGCCCGGCTCGACCAGTTCGTCGCCGGTCGACAGCACGGCCACGCGCGGACGACGGCGCACGCGCAGCTCGGCCTGGCCGAGGGTCGCCGCCAGACCGATGCTGATCGGCCCGAGAACCGTCCCCGCATCCAGCACCTGCTCGCCCGTGCGGGTTTCCTGGCCTTGCGGGCGCACATGCTGGCCGGCCTTCAGCGGCTCGCGGAACGACACGCGGCCATCGGCGAGCACTTCGGCGTTTTCCTGCATCTCCACGGTGTCCGCGCCTTCGGGCAACGGCGCACCGGTGAAGATCCGCGCGCAAGTGCCCGGCTGCAGCGGCGCCGGCGCCTGGCCGGCGAAGATCTTCTGGCTCACTGCCAGCGCCTCGCCCTGCCAGTCGGCATGGCGCAGCGCGTAGCCGTCCATGGCGCTGTTCGGCCATGGCGGCAGGTCGAGCGTGGAGACCAGCGGCTCGGCCAGCACGCGGCCATCGGCGTCGTTCAGGCCGACGTTTTCGCAATCGGTGATCGGCGCCTGTTCCGCCAGGGCAAGCAGGCGCGCCAGCGCCTCCTCGACCGGCAACAGCCCGGGTTTGTCGCAACCGCTCATCCGCGGCTCTCGCACAGCGGCGCCTGCTTCAGGTGCGGGACGAAGTTGCACGGCCGGTGACGGGCGTCCAGCTGCTCGGCGAGGATGCCGTCCCAGGCGGTGCGGCAGGCATTGGTCGAGCCCGGCAGGCAGCAGACCAGGGTGCCGTTGGAGAGGCCGGCCAGCGCGCGCGACTGCACGGTGGAGGTGCCGATGTCGGCCACGGAAATCTGCCGGAACAGTTCGCCGAAGCCGTCCACCTGCTTGTCCAGCAGGCAGGCGACCGCCTCCGGCGTGCTGTCGCGGCCGGTGAAGCCGGTGCCGCCGGTGATCAGCACCACCTGCACGTCGTCTTCGGCGATCCAGGCGGCGACCTGGGCGCGGATGCGGTACAGGTCGTCCTTCAGTAGCACCCGCGCGGCAAGATTGTGGCCGGCGGCCTGCAGGCGGTCGACGAACAGTTGGCCGGACGTGTCGGTTTCCTGGGTGCGGGTATCGCTGACGGTGAGAACGGCGATGTTCAGCGGGACGAATGCCTGCTCGGCCTTGTGGCTCATGGGAGAAGACCCTTGCTTGTGAGGTTTGGATGCGAGGTGTTATATCACAGGCCCAACCCGGAGACCCCGCCATGCCCGACACCACCCTGCCCCCCTGTTCAGTGCTGATTCTCGCCGGCGGTCGCGGCCAGCGCATGGGCGGCCAGGACAAGGGATTGCTGGAGTGGCGGGGGCGCCCTCTGATCAGTTATCTGCATGATCTGGTCCGCCCGCTGACCGACGACCTGATCATTTCCTGCAACCGCAACGCCGAACGCTATGCCGATCTCGCCGACCGCCTGGTCAGCGACGACACCAGCGACTTCCCCGGCCCGCTGGCCGGCATCCGCGCCGGTCTCGCCGTGGCTCGCCACCCCTGGCTGCTGGTGCTGCCCTGCGATGCGCCGCGGCTGGATATGGCCTTGCTGGAAAGCCTGCGCCAGTCCTCCGTCGTGGCGCCGGAGCAGGTCCAGATGATCCGCGTCGGCGAGCAATGGGAGCCACTGTTCTGCCTGCTGCCCCGCGCCATCGCCCCGCAGGTCGAAGCGGCCTGGCAACGCGGCGAGCGCAGCCCGCGCCACGTGCTGCTGCCGCTCGGCGTGCAGGCGGTGCCGTGTGCGGTCGACGACCCGCGACTGGCCAACCTGAACACACCGGAACTGCTGGAAAGGCCAATCTAGAGAGGCTGCGGAAAAACTCCGGAACTCGTCATGCGGAACTTCGGTCCCAGTTGGGTATCTATGTGCCTGCTTTATCCACAGGAGACTACCCATGAACAAACGGATGCTACCGGCCCTTCTGCTTGCCCTCGGCCTGGGAGCCCTCGCAGGCTGCTCCAGCCCGAGCGTCATCACCCTGAACGATGGCCGTGAAATCCAGGCAGTCGATTCGCCCGAATACGACAGCGAGTCCGGCTTCTATGTATTCGAGCAACTGGATGGCAAGCGCGTTCGCGTGAACAAGGACCAGGTTCGGTCCGTCAAGGAACTCTGATTCCTCCATCCCTGATCGACGCCCCGCAGGATATCGCCAGCCTGCGGGGCGTTCGTTTTTCTCCCCCCGGAAAACCCGCCCGCGAAAAAAATTTTCGCTAACCCCTTGTGCATCAAAACTTTTTCGGTAGAATGCGCGCCATCAAACGGAGCGTAGCGCAGCTTGGTAGCGCGTCTCGTTCGGGACGAGAAGGTCGCTGGTTCGAATCCAGTCGCTCCGACCAAATCCCGAAAAACCCGCCTAAACGGCGGGTTTTTTATTGCCTGCGATTTGTGCCCCGCGGAAACAGGACGGGGCGAGACGAACGCTCGCCGCCCAGCTCAGCGGCTGAGGAAATCCGCCACCTGCTCCGCGTCGAACGGCCAGTTCAGTTCCGCACCGGTATCGCAACGGCGCAGCACCGGAATGCTCAGTCCGTAGCGCTCCACCCACTCCTCGCGATCGGCGATATCCACCAGCTCGACGAGCAGGCCATGCTCGACGAAAGGCATCAGCAGTGCTTCCGCCACTTCGCACAGGTGGCAACCAAGTGTGCCGAACAGCTGGCATTCCGGACCCATTTCTTCCTCCTCGTGAATTCGCCGGCCATCGTGCCTGGCAATCCGCGCACCGTGGCGCGCAGACAATTATGCGCGAGCTGGCGACCGCCTTGAAACTCGCTCCAACGCCCCGCCCCGCGCGACCTTGCGATCCTCCACCAGGATGTTCCGCACATGCATTAGCCAGCTTTCAAGTCAACGACTAAGGTCTAAGAGCCTTAAGTTCTTTGTAATGATTTATTAATCAGGTTGTAACGGACCGGCATGCCCTTCCCACGATGAATCGGGCGTCACCGGTCTGCCCAAAGCGCTCGAGGAGACAATAACAATGAGCAAGACCCCGATCGCCCGCGCCGTGGCCCTGGCCACGCTGGGTTCCAGCCTTACCCTTCCGACCATTGCCCATGCCGAGTTCATCAAGGACAGCAAGGCCAGCGTCGAGTTGCGCAACTTCTATTTCAACCGTGATTTCCGCCAGGCCAACGATCCTGCGCCCGCCCAGAACAAGCAGGAAGAATGGGCGCAGGGTTTCATCCTCAAGTACGAGTCCGGCTTCACCGAAGGCGTCGTCGGCTTCGGCATCGATGCGCTGGCCGATCTCGGCCTGAAGCTCGACTCCAGCCCCGACCGCAGCGGCTCCGGTCTGCTGCAACGCGACCGCGAGACCGGCCGCGCGCAGGACAGCTATGGCGACCTCGGTGCGACCGCCAAGGTGCGCGTCTCCAAGAGCGTGCTGAAAGGCGGCACCCTGCTGCCGAAACTGCCGGTGGTGCAGGCCAACGACACCCGTCTGCTGCCGCAGACCTTCAGCGGCGGCTCGCTGAACTCGATGGAAATCGACAACCTGACCTTCGACGCCGGCCGCCTGACCCAGGTGAACCAGCGCGATTCCCAGGACTACGAGGACATGACCATCACCAGCGGCGCCAAGCGCAACATCCGCTTCGACGCTGGCACCACCTCGGACAAGTTCGATTTCGCCGGCCTCGGCTACAAGTGGACCGACAACCTCACCACCAGCTACCACTACGGCAAGCTGGAGGACTTCTACTCGCAGCACTACCTGAACCTGGTGCACGTGTGGCCGATCGCCGACAAGCAGTCGCTGAAGTCCGACCTGCGCTACGGGCACTCCTCGGATGACGGCAGCAGCAACGTCGACAACGATGCGCTGAACGCCATGTTCACCTACAGCCTGGGCGGCCACGCCTTCGGCCTCGGCTACCAGAAGATGAGCGGCGATACCGGTTTCGCCTACATCAACGGCACCGACCCGTTCCTGGTGAACTACATCCAGATCAGCGACTTCGCCAACAAGGACGAGAAATCCTGGCAGGCGCGCTACGACTTCAACTTCGCCAGCGTCGGCATTCCCGGCCTGACCTTCATGACCCGCTACGTCAACGGCGACAACGTCGACCAGTTGACCAATAACCAGGAAGGCAAGGAATGGGAACGCAACACCGACATCGCCTACGTGTTCCAGGAAGGCCCGCTGAAGAACCTCGGGCTGAAATGGCGTAATGCGAGCGTGCGCTCCAACTTCGCCAATGATCTCGACGAGAACCGTCTAATCGTCAGCTACGTAATGCCGCTCTGGTAATACGGCAGATGAACGAAAGCCCGGCCGCAATGGCCGGGCTTTTTCATTTCCGGAGCGCGCTTATTCCTGGTTGACCGCGCCGATCTTGTGGATCGACAGGTCCGCGCCGTAGTACTCCTGCTCCTGGCTCAGGCGAATGCCCACCAGCGCCTTGACCAGGCCGTACACCAGCACGCCGCCGGCGAAGGCGATCAACACGCCCAGCGCGGTGCCAATCAGTTGGCTGACCATGCTCACACCGCCCAGGCCACCCAGCGCTTCCTGGCCGAAGATTCCGCAGGCGATGCCGCCCCACACGCCGCAGAGGCCGTGCAGCGGCCACACGCCGAGCACGTCGTCGATCTTCCATTTGACCTGTGCGGCGGTGAAGGTCCAGACGAACAGCGCGCCGGCCACCAGACCGGTCGCCAGGGCGCCGACCGGATGCATCAGGTCGGAACCGGCACAGACCGCCACCAGGCCGGCCAGCGGGCCGTTGTGCAGGAAGCCCGGGTCATTGCGCCCCACCACCAGGGCAGCGACCGTGCCGCCGACCATCGCCAGCAGCGAGTTGACCGCCACCAGTCCGCTGGCGCCGCTCAGGGTCTGCGCACTCATCACGTTGAAGCCGAACCAGCCGACGATGAGAATCCACGAACCGAGCGCGAGCAGCGGGATGTTCGACGGCGCAAAGGCCACCAGGCGCCCTTCGCGATAGCGGCCGTTGCGCGAACCGAGCAGCAGCACCGCCGCCAGAGCCAGCCAGCCGCCGAAGGCATGCACCACCACCGAACCGGCGAAGTCGTGGAAGCTCGCGCCGAACTCCGCCTTCAGCCAGTCCTGCACGCCGAAATTGCCGTTCCAGGCGAGCCCCTCGAAGAACGGATAGACGAAGGCGACGATCAGAGCGGTCGCGCACAGCTGCGGGCAGAACCGGGCCCGCTCGGCAATACCGCCGGAGATGATCGCCGGGATGGCCGCCGCGAAGGTCAGCAGGAAGAAGAACTTCACCAGCGCATAGCCGTTCTCGCTGGTCAGCTCCGCAGCCGGCTGCAGGAAGGTCACCCCATAGGAGATCCAGTAGCCGATGAAGAAGTAGGCCAGCGCGGAAATGGCGAAGTCGGAGAGGATCTTCGACAGCGCATTGACCTGGTTCTTCAGACGGACAGTGCCGACTTCGAGAAAGGCGAATCCGGCGTGCATGGCGAGCACCATGACCGCGCCGATGAGGATGAAAAGGGTATTGGAGCCGTGGATCAGCGTTTCCACGGCACTATTCAGGTTATCCATGAATATCGGCAGCTCCAAAGTGGTCCAGAAAGCACCAAAACAGCTCGCCACCACCAGAATCCGCACCACAATGACGCAATGCCGACCCGGTATGACCGGAACTCCGGCTTCGTTCAGCCGCCTGGCTGCCTGCCGGATGTTCCATCGATTTGGTTTTTCTCCAGTTTTTTCCGTTGATTGATGGAGGTTTTCAGCAATATCCGTATATTCCGGAGCGCCCCGTATGCGGGCGCGCTCACTTCCCAATGCACCAGCGGATTGCAAGCCGCATACCATGAGGCGCATTCGCCAAGGCTGGTCTTCACTTATCTGCTTACGACCACACGGGACGCGCCGGCAGCCACGGCGCCGAAAAAAGTGGAAACTTCCCCTGAAGACGGGGCTCGAAACCAGTAACCCCCGTCAAGCCAAGGAGCACGACATGCCGCACAAGCCTGCTGTGGAAGCCGCCAAGGATGAACTTCTCGCCGAATTCCAGGCCCTGGTCAGCGATACGGAAAAACTCCTGCACAGCTCCGCCAACCTGGCGGGTGCGGAAGCCGACCAGTTGCGCGAACAGCTTCACTCCAGCCTGAAACGCGCCCGCGAGGCCCTGGACGTGACCCGATCGTCGGTACGCGATCAGGGACAGGCCGCCGTCGATGCCACCGAAACCTATGTGCGGGAGAACCCCTTGCAGGCGGTGGGGATCGCAGCGGGAATCGGCTTCCTGCTCGGTTTGCTGGTGAGCCGGCGCTGATCCATGACCGACGGAAAGGATGCCGGCCCGGACAGTTCGGCCAACCGCCCCTCCCTGCGGCGCCTCGCTGCCGCATTCCTCGGCCTGCTGGAGGGCCACGTCGAGCTGTTCGGCGTCGAACTGCAGGAACAGAAAGGCCACCTGCTGAAACTCCTGCTGCTGGCGGGCTTCTGCCTGGTCTTCGCCATGCTTCTGCTGGTGGGCCTGTCGGCGCTGGTCATGGTGGTCTTCTGGGATACCTACCGCCTGCAGGCAGCCATCGGCCTCTGCCTGTTCCACGGGCTCGGCTGCCTCTTCTGCATCTGGCGCCTGCGTGCGATGAGCGACGATGAAAGCTCGCCGTTCAGCGCCACCCTTGAGGAACTCGCCCGCGACAGGGAGCGGCTGCTGCCATGAGCGAACGACCACAACCCGTCACCCGCCAGCCCCGGCACGAGCTGCGCAAGACCATCATCCGCCTGCGCCTGGAACTGCAGCGGCAGCAACTGGTGCATGAAAGCCAGCAGGTGCTGCGGCCGCTGCGGCAGGCACGGAATCTTGGGCAGAGCGTGCGGCAGCAACTGCGCGGCAATGTCCCGCTGTGGGCGGGCACCGGCGGCGCCGTCCTGCTGGCACTGCTCGCCGGCCGCAATCGGAAATGGAGCCGGCTGCTGCGCCTGGCAATCGCGCTGGCCCCGCTGCTCTTCAAGCTGAGCACAACGAGCGGCACCGAGGACGCACCGCCACCGCCCGGCACGCATCTCTGAGCTGTCGGGTGGCCGCATTCTTGCAGCGTCAGGCAGGTGCACCCGCACTTTCCCAGCCGTGCAACTAAGGATGTGTCCCTTGATAGATGGGCAACCAATCGCCTGCTTCCAGCCCTTCATCGACACCGCCACCGGCCTGATCGCCGGCGTCGAGGCGCTCGGCCGGTTGCGCCAGCCCGATGGCGAACTGCTTTCGGTCGGACCGCTGTTCTTCGATCCGAAGATGCGGCCGCCGACCCTGCGCCAACTGGACCGGCAGATCCGCGACGACGCCCTGGCCCGAATTCACGAGGCGCCCGGGGATTGGTTCCTCAGCCTGAACATCTCGCCGCGCTGGATCAGCCGCCTGCGCCCCAACCAGCCGCTGCCGAGCCTGAAGCAATTGCAGCAGCAGGGAGTCGCCCCGCAGCGCGTGGTCTTCGAGATCACCGAGCTGGGCGGCGGTTATCAGCGCCTGCCGGAAGTGGTGGCGCGCTACCGTGAGGCCGGCGCACGGATCGCCATCGACGACTTCGGTGCCGGCTACTCGCAGCTCGACCGGGTGCTGGCCCTGCAACCGGACATCCTCAAGCTCGACATGCGCCTGTTCCAGCAGGCCGCCCGCGGCGGGCCCAGTGGCGAGGTGGTCAGGGCGCTGGCGCAGATGGCGGAAAAGACCGGCTGCTGGATCATCGCCGAAGGCATCGAGACCGCGGAGGAACTGGACTTCGCCCTGGAGTGCGGCGCCCGCTACGTGCAGGGTTTCCTGTTCGGCCGCCCTGCTCTCGACTTTCCCGCCAGCGATACCTACCGGGAATTGTTTGCGCAGCTGCGCGATCGCTACGTGCAGCGCAAGCTCAAGGAGCGCTCGAATCTTCTGGAGCTGCGCCAGCAGTTGGCCGACTTCATGGCCCGCCTGCGTCCCTGGGCGGAAAGCGGCGCCATTCTCAGCAGCCTGCCCGACCCGGAGTTCTGCCCACGGGTGCTGCGCATCTATCAATGCGACCGCCACGGCACACAGACCTCGCCGAACCTCGAATGGAAGGGGCTGTTCTGGAAGGAGGATCGCCGCTACCTCGGGCACAACTGGTCATGGCGGCCGTATTTCTATCAGCTGCTGGCCGAAGGCGGCGACGAGCAGCGGCTGATGCTCTCCGGCACCTATCGGGACGCCACCAGCAACCAGCACTGCATGACTGCGGGGATGTTCATCGACCAGGGGCGCCGCCTGCTGCTGATCGATATCGATGCCGAGGGCCTGTGAGCGTTGAGATTGCCTGGGCGAGCGGCTAGCCTCGTATTCGTCGTGAATGGATGGATGATCGAATGGACTGGCATACCCTGCTCCCCCGCGAACGCCTCGGCAAACCGGTGCACAGCAGCGCCGAACTGGGCCGCAGCGCGTTCCACAAGGACCATGACCGCATCATTTTCTCCGGTGCCTTCCGCCGGCTGGGGCGCAAGACGCAGGTCCATCCGGTCTCCAGCAACGACCATATCCACACGCGCCTGACTCACTCCCTCGAAGTCGGCTGCGTCGGCCGTTCGCTGGGCATGCGGGTCGGCGAGATGCTCCGCGACGAGCTGCCGGAATGGTGCGACCCCAGCGACCTCGGCGTGATCGTCCAGTCCGCCTGCCTGGCCCACGACATCGGCAACCCGCCGTTCGGCCACTCCGGCGAGGACGCCATCCGCCACTGGTTCCAGCAGGCCTCCATGCGCGGCTGGCTGGACGACATGAGCGATGACGAACGGGCCGACTTCCTGCACTTCGAAGGCAACGCCCAGGGTTTCCGCGTGCTCACCCAACTGGAATACCACCAGTTCGACGGCGGCACTCGCCTGACCTACGCCACCCTCGGCACCTACCTCAAGTACCCGTGGACGGCCCGGCATGCCGATTCGCTGGGCTACAAGAAACACAAGTTCGGTTGCTACCGCAGCGAGCTGCCGCTGCTCGAACAGATCACCCACAAGCTCGGCATGCCGCAGATCGAAGAGGAGCGCTGGGCACGGCATCCGCTGGTCTACCTGATGGAGGCGGCGGATGACATCTGCTACGGCCTGATCGACCTGGAAGACGGGCTGGAGATGGAGCTGCTCGCCTACGACGAGGTCGAGGCCCTGCTGTTGGGACTGGTGGGCGACGACCTGCCGGAAACCTATCGCCAGCTCGGCCCGCAGGACTCCCGCCGGCGCAAACTGGCGATCCTGCGCGGCAAAGCCATCGAGCACCTCACCAATGCGGCAGCCCGGGCCTTCGTCGAACAGAAGGAAGCACTTCTCGCCGGCTGTCTTCCAGGCGACCTGGTGGAGCATATGCATGGCCCGGCGAAGCTCTGCGTGCTGCGCGCGAAAGCCATGGCCAGGGAGAAGATCTTCCAGGACAAGCGCAAGACGCTGCATGAAATCGGCGCCTACACGACCCTGGAAATTCTCCTCAACTCATTCTGCGGAGCGGCACTCGAGCAATACGACGGGCGTACCCCGTCGTTCAAGAGCCAGCGCATCCTCGACCTGTTGGGACACAATGCCCCCGATCCGCACTGGCCCCTGTACAAGGCGTTCCTGAGAGTGATCGATTTCATCGCCGGCATGACCGACAGCTATGCCACGGAAATGGCCAGGGAAATGACCGGGCGCTCCAGCCCGATCTGACCTTCAGATCCAGGCAGGCCGGCCCGGCCTTCCGCACGGCTTGTTCTCATCGCAAGCGGATGCGCAATCGCTGCATCCCTGGGCCGTTCCCAACTGGGCCTGCAGCTGGCTCTGCAGGCCGTCCAGCGCCTGCTGAAGCTGCATTACCCTGCTGCGCAGCAGGCTTTCGTCCGCGCCATCCCGACACGCATCTTCCAGCTCCACGCAGCGACTGCACAGCGACTCCGCCTGGACCAGCCGGGCGGCGCCCTTGATGCGATGTGCAAGCTCCGCCAACTGCTGCAGGTCCCCTTCCTCCAGCAGCGGTTCCAGACGCTGGGAGTCCGCCCGATTGCTGGCGATCAACTCCTCCAGCAGCCGCCCGACCATGGCGGAGTCGCCGCCGCTCATTTCCTTCAACAGGAGTAGATCGAAAGCATCCCCGGCCGGCATGGGAGCATCTGGCAAATCGTCGGAATCGACTATTCGTGGCACTTGATTCAGCCGCGACCGCAAGCTTTCCAGCCCGGTCGGCTTGAACAGGCAATCGTCCATGCCGGCATTGCGGCAACGCTCGATTTCATCGGGCTGGGCATTGGCCGTGAAGCCGAAGATCATGCATGGCCGGACATCCATTTCCCGCTCGATTTCGCGAACCTTGGCGGCCAGACCGTAACCACTGAGCACCGGCATGTTGCAGTCGGTAATGATCAGATCGAAATCACCCGGGTGCCACACCTGCAGGGCCATGGCGCCATCGTTGGCAACGACCACCTGATGCCCCAGGTACTCCAGTTGCTGAATGAGCAGAATGCGGTTGGCTGGGTGATCGTCCACCGCCAGAATCCTGAGAGAAACCTGCGGTTCGTGCTCCGCCACGCCGCCGGCAACCGCCTCGTCCTGAAGCGGTTCCAGCGTATGCAGCACCAGCCTCACGCTCACCTTGGTCCCAATGCCCGGCCGGCTTTCCAGGCGGACTGTCCCTCCCATCATTTCCGCGAGCTTGCGGCAGATTGTCAGCCCGAGCCCCGTGCCGCCGCGTGATGCGCGGCTGCTCTGCTGCACCTGGCAGAACGGTTCGAACATCTGGGCCTGGTCCTGTTCGGCGATACCGATCCCGCTGTCCTCGACGGACAGGTCCAGGGCGATGCGATCGTCGACCAATGGATCGGCGCCGACCCGGATGCTGACGAAACCCGTGTCGGTGAACTTGATGGCGTTGCTTACCAGGTTCGAGAGAATCTGCTTGAGGCGCAACGGGTCGATAAGCACATCGCAGGCCGCGACAGCATCCATCTCCAGCCTGAGCTGCAAACCCTTCTGCCTGGCCAGGCCATCGAAGACCCGGGCGACCGACTCGACCAGTTCGCGCAGCTTGGCGCGCTCAGGCATCAACGTCAGACGGCCGGACTCGATCTTCGCCACATCGAGGATGTCGCCGATCAGCAGCAGCAGCGACTTGGCCGACTCGTACGCCACCTCGATATGCTGCCCCTCACGGCAGCCCCCACAGCCACTGCTCGTCAGGGCAAGCTCCAGCATGCCGAGTACAGCGTTCATCGGCGTGCGAATCTCATGGCTCATGGTCGCGAGGAAAGTGCTCTTGGTACGACTGGCCTCCTCGGCCTGATCCTTGGCGATCTGCAGTTGATGACGCAGGCGCTCGCGCTCGGTCACATCGATCCACCCGCACACCAGACCAATCACCGCACCGGTGGCGCTGCGGTAAGGCGTGGCCCAGTGATAGACCTCCATGCGCTGGCCATGCATCTCGAGAACACGGTCGGCGGCATGTGGCCGACCTGCGTCCATTACCCTGAGGTATTCCCTGTGCAGCTCCTCGGCCTGCTGCGGGTTCATCCAGGTGGCATCGGCAAGATACGACCCATAGACCTGCTCGCGAGTCTGCCTGGTGAAATCGAGGTAGCTTCGGTTGCAGGTCAGCACCCGCCCCTCCCGATCCCTAACGACGACGGGGTGGGGAATGCCGTCGACCAGAGCCCGCTTGAACCCGAGCCTGTAGTTCAGATCCTTTTCGGCGCGGTTCCGCCGGCGCACCTTGAGCTGCAACCGCCAGTTCCACAGCAGCACCAGGGCCAGTACCAGCAGGCCGACCAGCAGCATCTGGTAGAGCTGCGTCCTGTATCCCTCCCAGACGCTGTCGGATGACTCCACGCTGGTGGACCAGCGGCTGACGATGTTGGCCATGTCATCGGGAGAAATCGCCAGCAATGCCTTGTTCAGGATGCTCAGCAACTCGGGATCCGCGTGCGATACCGCGAAGGAGAAATGTCCCGGCTCGCGATCCAGCGTCGCGACGATGCGCAGGTTCCGGTAGTAGCGCGAGATCAGGAAGTTGGCCGAGGCCATCAGATGTATCGCTGCGTCGACCTTGCCTTCGCTGACCAGCGGAAAAGCATCGGCAGCGTTCTCGACCTCCACCACCCGCACATCCGGAAATTCCTCCTTGATGTACGAGGCCACCGCCGAGCCCCGCGGCAGGGCAACCTGCTTGTGCTTCAGGTCTGCCAGCCCGCCGATCCGGTTATTGGCCTTGCTGGCAACGAGAACGAAGGAAGTGCTCAGATACGGACGGGTGAAGTCCAGCAGCTCCTCCCGCTCGGGACTGGGCGTCAGGGCGGCGATCGCGTTTGCCTGCCCCTGCTGTACCCGCTGCTGCATCTCGGGGATCGAGGCGGAGGGTTGAATCTCGAACTGCAGGCCGGTTCTGGCCCAGATGAGCTCCAGCAGGTCCGCGACGATTCCATGGAAATTCTGCTGGGAGTCGAAAAAGGTCAACGGCGCGAGCGCCTGATCCACGGTCAGCACCGGCCGCGGGTGCCGCTTGAGCCAGCGTTGCTCCTGTGCGGTCAGGACCAGTTCCTGATCGAGGATCGGATAAGGCGCGCCCGAACTCCAGCGACGCTGAATGCCCAGCCGGGCCTGCGCGGGAATACTGTCCAGGACCTTGTTGAGAATGGGCAGCAGGTTCTCGCTGGATGCGCTCAGCGCGAAACTGAAACCCACGCAATTGAACTTCGCGAAGTTCAGCATCTTCAGATCGACCAGATAGCCCTGGCTGATCAGGTACTGGGCGCTGAAGGCATCGCCGACGTAAAAATCGACCTGACCCAAGGAAACCGCTTCCAGCGCGCGCCGGAGGGAGTTGAAATTCACGATCTCCGACTGCGGGTAATAGCTGGCGACCTCCCGGCTGGAGAAGTAGTCCCCGACAATCGCAATACGCTTGCCGGATAACTGTTCGACGCCGCTCACCCGGCTCCCTTGCGGTCCGACAACGACAGGCTGGTTGGCGAAATACGGCTCGGACAGGACGATGCCGGAAAATTCGGCTTCATAGCTGGTCGAGCGGCTCAGCAGATCTATCTGGCCATCACGCAAGGCCTCGACAGCGCTGGCCCGGTCGGGATAGCGCCGAACCTCTATCTGCAGGTTCAACGCGCTTCCCAGAATGCCCAGGAAGTCCGCGGTAACCCCCTCCAGGGAGCCCTGGCCGGCGGTGATATCGAGCGGCGGATAATCCGGATCGGTGACCCCGACCACCAGCTTTTGCTTGCTTCTCAGCCACTGCCAATCGGACTCCGACAGATTGGGAACGAAGCGATCGCTCGCCGGCCTTGCCAACAGGTTCAGGGGAGACCACGACTGATTGTCCGCCTGTGCGAGACACGAACAGGGCAACAGAAGAGCGGCCAGGAAAACCGTAAGGAAGGCACGTACGAAGCGACCAGTCATCGCCGACCTCAAACCAGCGCGTTGCGCTTGGCGAATTCGATCAGATCGACCAGCGAATGGGCATTGAGTTTCAGCAGCAGGCGGGTCTTGTAGGTACTGACCGTCTTGTTGCTGATGAACATCTGATCGGATATTTCCTTGTTGGAATAGCCATTGGCCAGGTATTGAAGAACTGCCATTTCCCGGTCGGAAAGTCTCTGGATGAGTTCCTGATCGTCCATATGACCGCCATTCCTGCGGCTGGGACGAATTGCAGTACTGGGGAAGTAGTTGTATCCGGCGATCACTGCATTGACCGCACTCATCAACTCCGCCAATCCGCCCTGTTTGCAAACGAATCCCGAAGCGCCGGCCTGCATGCAACGCATGGCAAACAATGAGGCACTCTGTCCGGTCAGGACGAGAACTTTCATCGGCAGGTCGAAGGCCGAAAGACGGCTGATGACTTCCAGTCCATCGAGTTTCGGAATTCCGATATCGAGAATGACAAGTTCCGGAATCAGCTCTTTGGCCAGGGACAGGGCGTCGACGCCGTTGTCTGTCTCGCCGACAATCGCGTGGTTCTCCTTTTCCAGCAATACACGCATCGCCATGCGTATGACGGGGTGATCATCTACGATAAGAATCTTGCTCACAGTACTCCTCCGGAAAAAACAACCTGCATTCACACGAATGCGATTGCACGCAAGATATCTCCCGGATGGATTCTGTCGAGGTCTATCCCTCTCAATTTACTAGTCTTAAGAAAAATCCTACGTGATAAAAATCCACCCCCTACACGACTCCGAAGCATGGACACGCATCCATGCGGAAGTCCTAATCCCCTGCCACAAGAAACATCCAGCCCGGAGAAATATTCCGCTGCCACCAACGAATATCCCTTACAACTTTTTCCCATTCGGCAGAGTTCCATGAATCCATGGATTTCAGATTAATCCAATTGAAAACAACAACCCCGGACTTCGGATCAGGAGTTAATTAATACCCCTATCGACCCAGGATCGATCGATATTCCGAAAGCTGGACACGAAGAAATTTTCGTAAGAATTAATTGCAAAGTAATCAGCCAACAACTCTGCAAGGCAGAGCCGGCCGCAATACAGACAGGGACGCCGCCGAACTATTCCCGGCGATCAGGCCGGAGAATGAATCGGCTGATCGGGATACCAGGCATCCATCAACGGGCTGATGGTGAACTTCTCCAGTTCCGACTGTTGTTTCAGCCAGCCATCGACCAGCGCCCGCTGCTCTTCGCTGACCGAACCACGTCGAGCCAGACAGATGAAGCCGAACTCGTCGCAACCTGCGTAACTCAGTTCGTTCGGCGCCAGCACCGCAGCTTCGAAACGCTGGAGGAATTCCTCCGTCGCACCGTCGGCGAGTCCTTCCTTGAACTGGAAGCTCAGTTCGAAGCCCAACTCCTGGAATTCGTCGACGCAGAGCTTCTTGCGCAGGCGACGGGAACGATTGGTGGCCATGGGATGAGGCTCCTTCTCCAGGGGACTGGTTGCCAGCCTCCGCAGTGTAGTCGACGGGCGTCGTCGCTTCAGGCGAGCGACAGGCCGGCCGGTAGTCCGTCGCATTCCTGGCGACAGCCGACGATTGCCCAGAATGCAGGCGCATCACCGTTCGGCTTGCGGCATAATGCGCCGGCAGGTCCAGACCAGCACGTAAATATTCCAACGTCCTGCCCTTTCTTACCTGTCACTGCCTTGCCTGGAATGTCACTCTCAAAAATGTTCAAGTCATTGCGCGCCATAGCCCTTGCCACGCTGTTGCCCTTCACCGTACCAGCGCTGGCCCAGATCAATACGACCCTGCCGGTCAGGGTCGAGAAGGCCCTCAAGGCCAGCAAGCTGACCAACGATGCACTGTCGCTGGTGCTGATTCCGCTCGATGGTCCCGGCAACCCGACCTACTTCAACTCCGACGTTTCGGTGAACCCGGCGTCGACCATGAAGCTGTTCACGACCTACGCCGCACTGGAAATGCTCGGTCCGACCTACCAGTGGAAGACCGAGTTCTATACCGATGGCCAACTGAAGAATGGCGTGCTCAACGGCAACCTGTACCTCAAGGGAGGCGGCGACCCCAAGCTGAACCTGGAAAGGCTCTGGCTGCTGATGCGCGACCTGCGCGCCAATGGCGTGCAGAAAGTCACTGGCGACCTGGTGCTCGACCGCGGCTATTTCAACGCCCCGCAGTTGCCGGTATTCAATGACGATGGCGGCGACGACAACAAGCCGTTCCTGGTCGGCCCGGATTCGCTGCTGGTCAACCTGAAGAGCGTTCGCCTGGTGGTACGCAGCGATGCCGGCAAGGCCACGGTCCTGATGGACCCGCCACTGGCCAACGTGCGGATCGAGAACCAGATCAAGGTGACCGCCCCGGCCACCTGCCCCTCGTGGCCGAAACTGCGCTTCAACCCCGTGACGCAATTCGACGGTGCCAACCTGGTGGCGACCGGGCAGATCCCCCAGGGCTGCAGCGCGCAGACCTACATGTCGCTGCTCGACCATCCGACCTACACGGCTGGCGCCGTGCGTGGCATCTGGCAGGAGCTCGGCGGCAGCATCCTCGGCAAGGACCGCCAGGGCAACGTGCCGAAGAGCGCCACGCTGGTGGCGCGGGCGTTCTCCCCGGACGTCGTCGAGATCATTCGCGACATCAACAAGTACAGCAACAACACCATGGCGCGGCAGCTGTTCCTGTCCATTGGCGCGCAAAACCGTACCAGCGCGGACGCCAACGACGGCCAGGCGGCACAGCGGGCGATCCGCCAGTGGCTGGCGCGCAAGGGCATCATCGCCTCGCACCTGGTGATGGAGAACGGCTCGGGCCTCTCGCGTGACGAGCGCGTCAGCGCCCGCGAGATGGCGGCCATGCTGCAGGCTGCCTGGCACAGCCCCTATTCGGCGGAGTTCGTTTCCTCACTGCCGATCGTGGCGATGGACGGCACCATGCGCAAACGCCTGCGCAGCACGCCGATGGCGGGCGAAGCGCATGTGAAGACCGGCACGCTGAACACCGTTCGCGCCCTGGCCGGCTTCAGCCGCGATGCCACCGGCAACAACTGGGTGGTAGTGGCGATCCTCAACAGCAACCGGCCGTGGGGCGCATCGTCGATTCTCGACCAGGTGCTGCTGGACCTCTACAGCACCACCAAGCGCAGCGCGGCACGCTGATCACCAGGCCGCCGCGCTGCAACGGCGCGGCGGTCCTTCCCCAGCTCATGCTCCGCGCACGGTGATGCGCCAGGCTTTGTGAATCCTGGCGTTGCGCGCGAAGTCGGGGTCCAGCGTCTGGGCGCTGATGTCCTCGACCTGGTAGCGCGCCATCACCCCTTCATCCATCTCGAACTTGCGGAAGTTGTTCGAGAAGTACAGAACACCACCCTTCGCCAGCCGTGCCATGGCCAGGTCGATCAGTTCGACGTGGTCGCGCTGCACATCGAACACCCCTTCCATGCGCTTGGAGTTGGAGAAGGTCGGCGGGTCGATGAAGATCAGGTCGTATTCGCCACGATCCTCGCGCAGCCATTCCATGACGTTGCTCTGCACCAGGCGCTGCTTGTCGGAGAAGCCGTTCAACGAGAGATTGCGCCGGCCCCAGTCGAGGTAGGTCCGCGACAGGTCCACGCTGGTGGTGCTGCGCGCACCACCCCTGGCCGCATGCACGGTCGCGGTGGCGGTGTAGCAGAACAGGTTGAGGAAACGCTTGCCCTCCGCCTCGCGCTGGATACGCATGCGCATCGGACGATGGTCGAGGAACAGGCCGGTATCGAGGTAGTCGGCCAGGTTGACCAGCAGCTTCACCCCGCCTTCCTGGACCTCCATGAAGCGGCCTTCGGTGTTCTGCCGTTCGTACTGCTTCTTGCCGACCTGTCGCTCGCGGCGCTTGACCACGATGCGCTCCGGCGGAATGTCCAGTGCCTGCGGCAAGGCCGCCAGCGCATCGAGCAGACGGGCCTGGGCCTTGGCCGGATCGATGGATTTCGGCGCGGCATATTCCTGGACATGCGCCCAGTCGCGATAGATATCCACGGCCAGCGCGTATTCCGGCATGTCGGCGTCATACAGGCGATAGCATTCAACCTTTTCCCGGCGCGCCCACTTGCCCAGTTGCTTGAGGTTCTTCTGCAGGCGGTTGGCGAACATCTGCCCGCCCTCGCTGAGCCGCGCCGGCTCGGCCGCTGCTGCCGCCGGCTCGCGTCCGTCGCGCGATTCGCCACGCTCGCCGGTGACGAACTGACGCGGATCGATATCCAGCATCAGCAGTTTGCAGGGCAGCGCACCGTTCCAGAAGGCGTATTGCTTGTGGCTGCGGATGCCCATGCGCTTGCCCAGCTCCGGGGCGCCGGTGAATACGCCGGCGCTCCAGCCCAGGCAGCTCTGGCGCAGGCGCTCGCCAAGGTTCTGGTAGAGATAGAGCAGGCTCGCCTCGTCACCGAGACGCTCGCCATAGGGCGGGTTGCAGATCACCAGGCCGCGCTGGCCCTTGTCCGGGCGCGGCTCGAAAGTGGCCAGCTCGCCCTGATACACCTTCACCCACTCGCCGAGACCGGCCCGCTCGATATTGTTGCGCGCCGGCTGGATCAGCCGGGGATCGGCCTCGTAACCGCGAATCCACAGCGGCGTCTTCGCCAGTCCGGCAGCCGCCCGCTGCTCCGCGTCCTCCAGCAGCTTCTTCCACAGCACCGGGATATGCCCCAGCCACTGGCTGAACCCCCAGCGCTCGCGCTTGAGGTTCGGCGCGATGTCGGCAGCCATCAGCGCAGCCTCGACCAGGAAGGTCCCGACACCGCACATCGGGTCGGACAGAGCGCCGCCTTCCGCGGCGATCTTCGGCCAGCCGGCGCGAATCAGGATTGCCGCGGCAAGGTTTTCCTTCAGCGGCGCGGCGCCCTGCTGCAGGCGGTAGCCGCGCTGATGCAGGCTGTGTCCGGACAGATCGAGGGACAGCACCGCCTGGCCGCGATCGAGGTGCAGATGCACGCGGATATCCGGGTTGACCTTGTCCACGGTCGGCCGGTGGCCGAACTCGGCACGCAGGCTATCGACGATGGCATCCTTGACCTTCAGGGCGCCGAAGTGGGTGTTGTCGATACCCGAGCCGCGCCCGCTGAACTCCACTGCCAGGCTGCCGCCCGCGTCCAGGTGATCGCTCCACGGGACATTGCGCACGCCCATGTAGAGTTCCTCGGCGTCCGCCACCGGGAACCGCGCGAGCACCATCAGCACCCGGTTGGCCAGGCGCGACCACAGGCACAGGCGATATGCCGTTTCCAGATCGCCCTCGCCGCGCACCGCGGAAACCTGCGCCCGCGCCTGCTGCAGGCCGAGCGCCTGGGCCTCCTCCAGCAACAGGCCATCGAGTCCCTTGGGACAGGTAAGGAACAGTTCGTAGATTTCCGCCATGCAAGCTTTCCCGGGCCGCAGCCCTCTTCAGACGGCGCCGAATCGGGCGCCATATCAGCCAATTCCGCTTCACAGCAGGGAAACGGAACGCTGTTGATCATTTTCAGGGGCAACGGCCTTGCCGGTCTGCGACCGTGAGCCGCACTTCTCGCCCCACTCGTCGGGATGAGAGGAAATCTCATTTGAGTTCCCGCTCACTCCACATCCACTACAAACTCCCGCCCCAGGCGGGTTTAGCCGTAATGGCACTTCGATTTCCAGAAATAACTGAGGCTTTCAGCCCAGAAGAGTTAAGTCTTTATTACAAATTGGTTGTTCACAGCGTCATGCGCATTGGTTAGAACTCAGCTTAACCCGTCATCGCAATGATGGCGGATGGGGTTCGTCACGCCGGCAATGAACCCCATTGGCGGTGCTTTCCGCCAGGCCTCCAAGGGGGGCCAACGGGACATAACAGTCAACAGTGAGGGCAACACCCGATGAGAAGACTTAAGCGTGATCCGTTGGAAAGAGCTTTTTTGCGCGGTTATCAATACGGCGTCAGCGGGAAATCCCGTGATCTTTGTCCTTTTACCCATCCCACCACACGACAATCCTGGCTGAACGGCTGGCGTGAAGGTCGTGGCGACAACTGGGATGGCCTTACCGGCACCGCTGGGGTGCAACGTCTGAATCAGATTCAACACGCAAACGCCTGATCCAGGATCACACCGACTTTACCCAGGCCGCCCCATCCGGGCGGCAGGGCGCAAGCCCCAGGGCTCCGAAAGGAGCCCTTTTTATTACAGGCTATTTCTTCGCTGCGGCAATCGCATCCACCGCCTCGCGGATCAGCGCCGGCCCTTTATAGATGAAGCCGGAGTAGATCTGCACCAGGCTCGCGCCCGCGGCGATCTTCTCGGCCGCATGGACGCCCTCGGTGATTCCGCCCGCGGCGATGATCGGCAGGCGGCCACCCAGCTCACCGGCCAGCACCTTGACGATATGCGTGCTCTTCTCGCGCACCGGCGCACCGGAAAGACCACCGGCCTCGTCACCGAACGGCAACCCCTCGACCCCTTCCCGCCCCAGCGTGGTGTTGGTGGCGATCACCGCATCCATGCCCGCCTCGACCAGCGCGGCGGCCACCAGCGCGGTTTCCTCGTCGCTCATGTCCGGAGCGATCTTGATCGCCAGCGGAACCCGTCGGCCATACTGCTCGGCCAGATCCTCCTGGCGCTGGCGCAGGGCCTCCAGCAGTTGCCGCAGCGAGTCGCCGAACTGCAGGCTGCGCAGGCCGGGAGTGTTCGGCGAGCTGACGTTCACCGTGACGTAGCTGGCGTGCGCATAGACCTTGTCCAGGCAGATCAGGTAGTCGTCCACCGCGCGCTCGACCGGCGTATCGAAATTCTTGCCGATATTGATGCCCAGGATGCCCTTGTACTTCGCCGCCTTGACCCGCGCGACCAGATGGTCGACGCCATGATTGTTGAAGCCCATGCGGTTGATGATCGCCGTCGCCTCGGGCAGACGGAACAGCCGCGGCTTCGGATTGCCCGGTTGCGGACGCGGCGTGACGGTGCCGATCTCGACGAAACCAAAGCCCAACTGGGCGAAGCCGTCGATGGCGTCGCCGTTCTTGTCCAGCCCTGCGGCCAGGCCGACCGGGTTGGGGAAATCCAGCCCCATCACCGTCACCGGCAGGCTGGCCGGCGCCTTGTTGAACAGGCGGTTCAGGCCGAGACGGCCACCGGCACCGATCAGGTCGATGGACAGTTCGTGGGAGGTTTCCGGGGACAGCTTGAACAGGAGCTCGCGGGCCAGGCTATACATGGTCGGGCATCGGTCGGCTAAAAGGGGGCGTCATTATAGCCGGCCGCTCCGGCCTCGGGCGAGGCGGCAGAACGTCCATCGCCACGCCGCCTCATCAAACGCACAGCGAACCGCTCAGGGCTGCGGCAACCCGAGCTCTTCGCGCAGCCCCCGGGCGGTCAGTGCCTTCGCCGAGATACCGGTGCCGTAATCGAAACGCTTGGCGCTGCTGAGCGGGCCGACGATCACCGGGTCGAAGCCGGCGTCGCGCACCAGGCCGCTGGCCACTTCCAGCGCCTGCGGATCGTCACCGGCCAGCGGGATGCCGAGCTTCTCCCCGCTGCGATGGGCCTGGCTGCGGATATTGCCGGCGGAGATCGCATTGAAGGCACGCACCAGGCGCACTCCGGGCAGGAAACCCCTGGACGCGAGCCCTGCTCCCTGCTGTCGCGCTTCCTCGGCCATAGGACCGTCGCGGGTGGGAATGGGATTGCCGGCATCCAGCACCACCTTGCCGGCCATCTCGGCGGCATAGTCGCGGCCGATCTGCGGAGTCGCGCCGTAGGGCACGGCGAGCAGGATCACCTTGCCGAAGGCCGCCGCCTCGCGTGGCGTGCCGGTACGCGCCCGTGGCCCCAGCTCGGCGGCCAGGGACTGCAGGCTCTCCGGGTGACGCGACGAAAGCAGCACCTCATGCCCGGCATCGACCCAGAGCCGGGCCAGGGCGGAGCCGATATTGCCGGTGCCGATGATGCCGATCTTCACCGCCTCGGCCCGCTCCTCGGCGGCGCCGGTCAACCCCGAGGCCAATGCCAGGCCGGCAACCAGCAGAACCCCGGCCATCCGACCGATGAAGCTCCTCGATGCGCTCATCGCCCTGCCCTCCACGCATTCCACCCGAATGCTCCAGTCTGGCCCGCTCGCCCCGGTACAGGCGGCCGTCTGTCGGGCGGCCGCGGTCATTCGTGTCGGCGTTTTTCAGCTGCGGCAACTTGCCGGTCGAGTCGCGCAGCAAAAGCGAACACGCCGGAGGCCTGCGGCAAATTACCCGCGACAGCGGAAAGCCTCTTTCCTATGCTTAGTGAGTTTTGTCGTACCCCCGCCAGGAGACTTCCGCCAGCCATGAGCCAACTCAGCGTGACTCGTCGTCTCGCCACCCTCGCCCAGCGCCTGGGCCTGAGGCCGGGAGACACCCACGACATCGCCGAGCGCACACAAGCCCTGTCGCTGGTATTCACCAAGCCCGTGGCGGCAGCGGCTGGCATCGGCTGGCAATCCGGTCCGCCGCTGTTTCGCCTGATCGACCTGCCGCGCGGCGCGCTCTCCGGGCCGGTGCAGGAGGACAAGGCGCGTGCCCACGCGATGCTGACCTGTCTGGTGGAATGGCAGCAGGAAAGCCTGCCCACGCTGGACATCCGTCGCATCGACGGCCTCTGCAGCCGCGGCCCGATGGGCAGCAGCAGCCTGCCCGACCTGGAAGCGCTGGCCGCCAGCGATGCCTGCCGCAAGCTGCGCATCATCAGCTACAAGGATTTCACCCGCGTGCTCGGCACCGCCGTGCCTGGCTTCGAACGCAACGAAAGGCTGCATCTGCGCCAGGCCAGCTGGCATGGCGAGCGCCTGTTCCGCATCAACGAGAATCATCCCGGCGAGTTCGCCAGCGCGGTGGTCTACGCCCGCCGACGCGGCCTGGAGATCTGCCTCCCGGTAACCATCCGCCGCTACCGCCTGAACTCTGCCGCCCTGAACGATCTCGACCGGCGCTACCACCTGCTGGCCATGCCGTCCCAAGCGTGGAGCGATCCGGCGTTCATGGAACTGCTGCTGGACACCGGCCTACCCTACGCGCGCCTCGGCCTGTTCAACACGGAAACGCCGGAAAGCCTGCTGCTGCCCAAGGATCACCCGCAAGCCCATGCGTTCGGCCTGGGGCTGCGGGCCATCGGCGCCAGCGACCTGGTGAGCTACCTGCGCGCCAGTGAATCCAGCACTCGCGGCAGCTGAAGGCTATTCCTGCGACGCCTGCTGCAGCGCCTCCAGGGCCGGCGCGGCGGGAATGCCGATCTCCACGCACAGCTCCATCACCCGCTGCAGGTCGCCGCGGTAGACCAGCACCGCCTGCAGTTCGTCGTCCAGCGGCTCGCTGAAGTCCAGCAGCACATAACCGCCCTTCTCCGGATACAGGGCGCTCAGTTGCACCTGGATGCGATTGAGCGCGGTGAGCGGCTCGGTCTTCTCAAGTTGCTTGGGCTTGAGCACGAACGACACGCCCTTGTCGAACGACGCGACGATGTTCTGGAACAGCTCGGCGTAGCTGTCCGCCTGGAACAGCACGATATCCGGCAGGCTGCCGACCACCACCCATTCGCCCAGCGGAATGGGGAAAGAATCGTCATAGTTCACGTCCGGATTGGCCTTCAGGAACGCCTCGGGATCGGCATAGGCCTGGGCGGCCTCATCGGCGATCCGGCTTATTTCCTCTTCACCCATGCAACCCGTGCTGATCAGGGAGATAAGTTCGGCAATCTGGTCTTTCATTGAAGGTATTCCGAGGCGATGACGAGGGCGCGAAGGATAGCTCGAATCGCTGGAGAGTGCTGCAGCCAGGGAACCTTGGTCGCCGAGGGCAGGTCGGATGTCCTCCCGAGCGATATCCACTATCGACCGGGATGATTTCCGCGTGCTTCGGGCCGTTGCTAGCCTGAGTCCGTCCCACTAGACCGTCTCCGGGTGCCCACAGATGAACCGAACACTCGCCGCTCTTGTCCTCGCCACACCGCTGTTCCTGGCGGGTTGTTCCAGCCACGAAGTCCAGCCCGAGCGCGTCTACAGCAAATCCGAGATCAAGTCCTTCGCCGTCGAACTGCTCGGCGCCAGCAGCATCTCGCGCGAGAACTATGCGAAGTACAGGCGAGCACTGAGCGAACCTTCCGGCCAAGGCTCCGGCATCTAACGCTTGAGCATGAACGTCTCATATTCCAGATCATCCAGCGCCACGTTCAACCGGTACAGCCCCAGCAGCACGCAGACCAGCAGCGACAGGGTGAAACCATAGCCGAACCAGCTCGGCCCGAGCATCTGGCTGAACAGCGTCAACCCACCGTTGAGCAGTACGAAAAGCACGCACAACTGCAGCACGATGGTGCGCTTGTCCAGGTAGAAGAACACGTTGAGCAGCGCCATGAACACCACCTGGATGCTCACGCCGATCACGTCGACATAGAACAGCGGCAGATAGTGGCGGGAGATTCCCAGCCACTCCAGCAGGTCCGCCGCCAGCAGCACCAGCAGGACCACGGTCAGCCCCTGCACCTTGCAGATTTCCAGCAGCGCCTGGCGGATGGAGAGAATCATCTGCTCCTTCAGCATGCCGATGTGCTGCAACGTCTCGCCGCCGCGGATCGCCGCGAAGACGCGCTCGTACCATTCGGCGAAATCGGTCTCGATGCGCACCAGGAATACCGCCATGCCCGGAATGATCGACAGGTAGGCGAGGAAGATCGGCAGGTCGTAGAGGATCGATGCGCGCAGTGGCCCTATCACCGCATCCGAGGTCACCGGGTTGAACCAGAAAATGAACTTGTCGATCCAGATTCCCAGGTTGTAGCAGAGCCCGGTCAGCAGCAGGCTGACGAACACCTTGCGGCGGTCGAGGAAATCGAAGGCCACCATGCGCTCGGCCGGATACTCGCGCAGGATGTCGTGGAGGAAGACGAACAGCAGGCTGGAGTGGCCGATCAGCAGCCCCAGCAGCAGTCCCTCCAGTTGCAGGAAGCGCAGCAGCCAGGCGGACACCACCATCAGCAGATAGCCGACGAACATCACCCCGAGGATGCGCCGGTAGGCCTTCATGCCCGACAGGAAGATGATCACCAGCCAGAGATCGCACAGCACCACGAAGTTCGCCATCACCAGCAGGCGGTAGGCGAACGGCTCGTCGAACAGCGTGCCGAGCAGGACGATGGCGAGCGTTCCCGAGGCGATAGTCACCAGCAGCAGGATGCCCACCAGGTTGGGCATGATCAGCTGACGCTGCTTCTCGAACAGGCGGTCGGAGATGAAGCGGGTGAAGAACAGCTGCAGGCCGCCGGTGAAGATCAGCGAGCAGGCCATCAGATAGGTCACCGTGATGAGGAACTGCCGGATGAGGAAGTCCGGCCCCGCCACACCGATGCTCAGGATGCCGATCAGCATCACGCTGACGATCGACAGGACCCAGGGGCCGGAGCTGATCAGCCCGGCGTACAGGTAGGCGCGCAGGGTCGCGGAGTAGGAGTCGCGGGACAGAATCTTGCGCAGTTCGAAGCCGATTCCGGCCATCTATGCAGTCTCCATGGCTTCACGATATAGCTGCTGGTAGCGCGTGAGCATCAGCTCCTCGGTGTAGAAGCGGCGCAACCGCTGCTGGCCGGCCGCCTGCGCCGCACGCCAGCGCTGCGGGTCGCGCAGCAGGCCGAGGATCGCGCGCGTGGTGGCCTGCGGGTCGGCAATCGCCACCACCTCGCCCGCCAGTCCCAATGCCCGGTCTTCGGCACCGATGCCCTCGACCAGCTCGCGGCAGGAGCCGACGTCGCTGCTCACCACCGGCGTGCCGGCGGCCCAGGCTTCGAGAATCACCAGCGGCTGCGCCTCGCTGATCGAGGTCAGCACCATCAGGCCCAGTTGCGGCAGCAGCTCGCTCATCTGGCGGAAGCCGAGGAACCTGACCTTTTCCTGCAGGCCGAGGCTGACGATCAGGCTGCGGCATTCGCTGACGTAGTCCGGGTCTTCCTCCTCCGGGCCGACGATCCAGCCTTCCGCCTCCGGCATGCTGTTGACCACCCCGCGCATGGCGCGAATGAAGGTCTTCACATCCTTGATCGGCACCACCCGGCCGACCAGCCCGACCACTGGCGGAATACCCGCCGGCCGCCGCTCCAGAGCGCCGTTCCAGGCTTCCAGGGCGATGCCATTGGGAACCACCCGGGTGCGTGCCGCATCGGCGCCATCGAGGATCTGGCGACGGCGGTTGCCCTCGTAGAGCGCGATGATCGAATCGGCGGAATGATAGGTCAGCAGGCCGATGCGCTCGAAGAAGCGAATCCACAGGCGGCGGATATAGCTCATCTCGGCATCCAGGCCGGTGCTCAGTTTCTCGTCCGGGTTTTCCGCGATCCAGCCAGCCTGGGCCAGGTCGATCTTGCGCTCCTTGGTATAGATGCCGTGTTCGCTGAGCAGCAGGCTGCAGCCCCAGAGACGCTGCAGCACACTGCCGAGCAGCCCGGCATAGCCGGTGGAGATCGAATGCAGCATGCGCGCACGCGGCATCCGCCGCGCCGCCTCGGTCAGCATGAAGATCGGCGCCTGCATCGAGCGCATGGTCCAGAAATAGTTGATGAAGGACGGATCGCTGCAGTGCTGCGCATAGCCATCGGTGATCGCCGCCCAGCTCGCCCGGCTGTGCAGGAATGCCTCGCGGCCGATGCAGCCCCGGGCGAGGATCTCCAGCACCCGTTCGCCCTCCTCCACGCCCGGCTCGTCCGGGTGGTGCAGGAAGTGGTGCACGTCGCGCATCGCCTGGGCGACGTCGCGGCCGGCCTTGCGCGGCTCGCGGGTGGTCGCGGTCCAACCGCTCTCCAGGAAATGTTCCTCGATATGCACCACGTTGTCCGGTATCGCGTAGTGGCGCTTGCCGTAGGCGGCGCGCTGCCCACCGATGAAGAACACGCTGAACGTCAGCTCCGGCAGGCCGAGGATCAACTGGTTGACCCAGCTCGACACGCCGCCCCGCACATAGGGCCAGGTACCTTCCAGCAGCAGGCAGACATCGGCGACCGGCTCCGGTGGCACGACACCCTGCTCGCGCTCCGGCAGCTTCCCTCCCGGTCGCCGCACGAAGGCTGCCGGAGTCCTCGGATGAAGCTCGATGGCGGGCGCCACCCGGAGTTTTGCGATCAGCTGTTCACTCATAACCAGTACCTCACCAACGCCGCGAACGGCGGGCGCCTCAACATGCCCTCCGGCATGCTGCAAAGCAGCCCGGGAATCTCGCGGTAATGACGTTGCCGGAAAGCGATCTCGGCGCGATAGGGAGCCAGTTGGTCTTCCACCACGCCGGCTGCCTGGGCCCGCCGCAGAAAACCGGCGGCCAGTTCGAGGTGTCCCTGCTCCATGACGATCCGCCCCGCCAACAGGTACATCTCGCCGCTGGAAGAGCTTTTCAGGGCCTTGACCACATGCTCCCGCGCCTGTTCGAGAACATGTTCGAGAACGCTGCCCTGGGCCAGGCCGATGTAGGCCAGCTCCCAGTACCAGCGCGCCAGCGCGCCGTGCAGGGACGCATGGCGCTCCGGCGGGGTCGAGGACAGGCGCTTGAGGAAGGATTCGATACGCTGGTTGATGTGGCTTTCCCGCTGGTCGAGCATCGAGTAGGCGAGCAGCCGCACATCGTCGGCTGGGTCGCGCAAGGCCAGCTTGAGGATCGGGATGGCGCTCTTGCCGGGCATCCGCCGGGTGGCGAAGATCGCCGTCAGCCGCTGATCCGGGTTGGGCGCATGGCGCAGTACATCCTCCAGGCCGCCGTCGCTGAACATCAGCTCGGGCCGCTGCTCGCGGGGACGGTACGGCAGCTCCGGCACGCCGATGGCCTGCCAGGGCTGCTCGGCCTGCCTGCGCGGCCGGTACAGAGCCGGGAATACCGCAGCTGCTACTCCGATGAATCCCAGCAACGGCACGAAGAACGACAGGCTGAAGATGAACAACAGGCTCCACGGCAGCGGACGGCGATAGCGCGCCGGCAGCAGCAACCACACCCCGTAGGCCAGCAGCAGGCTGCCGATGCCATGGGCGAAGGCATACAGGAGGGCCGCCTGCAGGATCGGCAGATCGCCGGTGACACAGAACCAACTGCCCAGTTCGCACAGCAGGGCCGTGCTAAATAGCCACTTGCTGATCATTCAGGCCGCACCCGTTGAAAAGGAAGTTGCGCAGGGCTTCGCGTTCGCCGCCCCCTGCCAGGTCGTACTGCCAGGTCCGGACGCCCAGGTCCTCCATCGACCGGGATTTGCCGAAGCGCTCGGCAAACAGATCGTGCAGGCGTCGCAGATAGCCCTGCGCACTGTCTTCCGAGGTCAACGGCAGCAGCACCAGCACCACGCGGTTGCCGCGCTCGTTGCGCACCCTGATCTGCACGTCGAGGCCACGCTGGCTGCTTTCCAGCAGTCGCTGCAGCTCCCCGCCGTGCTGCGCATCGGTCAGCTCGAAGGCGAACAGGCAGGCCGGCAGGTCATGCTCACGGGCATCCAGCAGCGAACGCTTGAGGTACTGGCTGAAGCGCTGCGCATCCGTATCTTCGAGTTGCAGCGCCTGCGGGTCGCTCATCAGCATGTCGGCGATATGCCCGGCGAGGATCGCCAGCAGGCTGAAATTGCGCTCGTGGAACATGAAGAACGGCATCTGCTGCACCGCGAGAATGGCCAGGATGCCCCCTTCGGTATCCACCAGCGGTATGCACACCTGCAGGCGCGAGTGGCGGTGCTGCTCGTCCTGATCGAGCAGTTCCTGACGGATGCTGACCAGTTCGCCGCGCTCCAGGCACAGGCCTACCAGCAGGTCCTCGACATCCAGCGGGCCCATGTCGCCGATACTGGCCAGCGCTCGCGGATCGACCCGGCGATTGTCGTGCACCCGGTAGAGCCCGGCGATGCGCAGGGAACCATAGGGCGCCAGCAGCGAAAGCACGCTCTCCGCCAGGCTGGCGAGGGCATCGTCCTCATGGGGCAGGCTGCGCAGCTTCTGGCGCAGGCCAAGCAGCGAGCTGCGCAGACTCTGATCGTTGCCGGCGATGCGCTGCTCCAGGCGGTCGTGGGAAATGCGCAGGACGTGGTGGGCGCGGGTGAATTCGTCGAGGCGCAGCTGGCGGTAGTTGTTGGCCAGGTCCAGACGCTCCAGCCGGCGCCCCCAGAGGTCGCGGAACTCGCCCACCAGCATGGCGCAGAGCAGCACCCCGACGATGAACGAGGCAGGCAGCTGGGCATAGGTCGACAAGCCGCTGGCGCGCAGTACCAGCAGCGTCGCCACCAGCAGCGCGGCGCTGCTCAGGCCGCGGACGAAGCCATAGCGCATGCTGATCAGCAGGGGCGCCAGGATCACCCAGGGAAACGGCGCCTTGACCAGCAGCGGGTCCTCGGGCGTGTACCACCAGCCCAGGGCCACGGCGAGAAAGGTGAACACCAGCGTCTCCAGCCAGGCGACGCCACCCGCGCTTGGGGTCAGGATGTAATGCCTGTAGACGGACTGCATGGCCGTCACTCGAAGCGCAGGTCGCGGACCAGATCACGCAGGACGGTCTGCGCGGTGCCCGCCAGGGTTTCCCGCGACCATCCGGCGCGCGCGCCGCTGCGACTCCAGAGCAGCTTGCCGCTGGAGGTCTCCAGCACCTGCAGGCTCACCCCTACCGCCGGCTCGCCGTCCAGGCCGTTCTTGTACTGCCATTCCTCGACACTGCCGGTCACCACGTAGGCGAGCTTCTGCTGGCGCGCCCAGTCCAGCGCCTGGTTCTGCCGCACGCGGTCGTCGAGCAGCAGCGGATCGCTCTGCGACAGCTCCGGGTAGACCCACGGGCGCACGCCATCCTCGGCCAGTACGCTGAGCAGTATCTGCTCGACACGCTCGCCGGCCTGCGGCGCCTGGGAGTAGTTGAGCACCGGCAACAGCCCCCATTCGGCATCGCGCGGCAGTGCCGAACCACGCTCGCTGGTGAAGCTGGAACAGCCCGCCATGACCAGGGCGATGGCTGCGAAAGTCAGGCAGCGGATGGATTGCATGGTTGATTCCTCCTGTTGAATTCCCTGTTCAGCGCCCGAAGCGGGTGCTGTAGGTCACGCCGATCACTCCCCCGCCATCGCCGCCACTGCCTTGTGGAGCGGACTGGTAACCGAGGGTGAATGCCAGTTCGTCGTCGCCAAGCACTTCCACGCCGATGCCGACGTCGATTCCGTAGTTGAATTCGCTTTCCGTCCATTGCCAGCCGGCCATGGTATCCACGACCCAGGTGAAGTACGGCCTCGTACGGTTCAGCGCCCCGGGGAAACCGCGCCGCCAGGTGCTGCCGAAATAGACCTGTCCGTAGCGGTCCTGCAGCAGGTCGTGGGTATCGGCGCCATCCAGCAACAGCGCGCCGCCGTGGGACACCAGCAGGTCCTCGGGCATGTCGTCGAGCCGGTTGTGCTGGTAATCGACGCCGGCGCGCACCTGCCAGGCCGGCCCATCGAAGAACAGGGTGTGCGCCCACTCCAGGTTGATCGCCTCGCCCCGGCCGAGATCGTCGCCCTCGCGGGTGGAATAGCGGTTGTATGCGAGGCGCCAGCCCAGCTCATCGCGTGCGCTCAGGCCGTGGCGGCCACCCAGCCAGATGTCGTCGCGCATGCCCAGCGCGCGCAGCAGGCCGGTCTCGTCGGTTTCCCGGTGCCAGTCCGCCCCGGCCAGCAGCTCGTTGCGCGAGTCGAGCTTCCAGCTACGCGCCAGGCCGAGGCCGTAGCGGTCCTCGTCGTCGCGCCAACTGCCGTCGAAGATGACGTCGAAGGCACCGTCGGCCAGTTGCCGGCGCAGCAGCAATTGTGCGTTGCGCTCCGTGCCCAGCACGGAATCGTCCAGGTCATCGCTGTTGTAACGGCCCTGCCCCAGTTCGAGACCGGAATACCAGTCGCTCCCCAGGTTGCCTGCCACCTGCAACGTCGGCCCCTTGAAGTCGAGCCCGCCGAAGTCCTTCTTGTGCCAGCCCAGTTGCAGGCCCTGCGGCATACTTTCCAGCTGTTCCACGCTTTGCCGCAGCAACTGTTCCTGAATCGCCGTCGGCTGCCCGCCGCCCACCGCGGCGAGGCTCTCCCGCAGGGCCTGGTCGCCATGGCCGAGACGCTGCAGGGCTTCGACCCGCTGGGCCGGGTCCATACCGCTGGACGCCAGCAGGCGTTCGAGGGCGACGCGGTTGTCGTTGCGCAGAGCCTGCTGGATCGCTTCGGAGTCGTCGATCTTCAGCCCGCGGGCACGTCCCCAGGCCAGCCAGTCGTCCCTCAGCGTTTCCTGGTTGCCGGCACTGAGACGCTCGAGGAACTGGTCGAACCAGATCTGCAGCATCGCCGGCTCGCCATTCCAGGCCTGCCGGGCCAGACCCTGGGCCATCAACGGCCCCTGGCTGACCGAAACCAGATGCAGGTAACTGGCGAAACTGTCCGGCGTGGCGCTGATCCGCTCGCGGTCGGCCTGGCGCAACAGGATGCGGCGCAGACGCAGAGCGCGATCCTGATAACCGGAGGCATCGAGCGCATCGGCATAGGCGGCCTGCACCAACCAGTCGTCGGGGTAGGCCTTCAGGTAGCGTTGGAACCAGACCAGGGCCTCGGCATTGCGGTTGAGCATCAGGCTGGCGCTGGCGAACGGCAGCCACAGTTCTCTCTCGTTCTGCGCCTGGGCGCGCCAGCCCTGCAACAGCGGCGGCAGCGCATCGCGGCGTCCCTGGTCGATATAGAACCAGAGCAGGCGCTCGCGAATCCGACTTTCCCCGGGGAATCGTTGCAGGGCCTGGAGATAGATGCCTTCGGCCTTCGCGGCCTCGCCGTCCTCTTCGGCAAGGCGGGCCTGCGCCAACTGGTACGCCGGCATGTCGGCGGCTCCCTGCAGCTCCGCGCCTTGCGCCAGCAGGCTGCGCAGCGTCTGCCAGTCGCGCAGGTCCTGCGCCAGCTCCAGGGCCGAGGCCAGGCGCTGGAGATCGGGCCGGCGCTGCAGACTGTCGACCAGCACCGCCAGGGCCTGGTGCGGCTCGGCTCCCTCGTAGAGGCTGACCAGTTGTTCCTCTTCGCTCCTGGACAGCGGGATACCCAGGGCCAGCATGCGCTCGTAGGTCCGGCGCGCATCGTCATCGCGCTCCAGCATCCAGGCGATCTCCGCGCGCAACTGCCAGAAGGCCGGCCGGGTCACCGAACGGTCGTCCACACCTGCGAGCACGTCCCAGGCGGACTGCGGGTCGAACAGGCTCAGTTGGAGCTCCGCCCACTCCAGCCGCTCGTCCAGGCTCAACGGGAAACGCCGGGCCATGTCCGCCCACACCCGGCTTGCCTCCGGCAGCTTCTGCATGCGCCCGAGCACTTGGTGCAGACGCTGCCAGCCCAGGCGCTGCCGCGGGTAGCGCGACAGGTAGTCGCGCAGCCAGGTTTCGCCCGCCTCGGGCGTGCCGCGCGTCTCGTGGCTGTAGATCACGGCGTCGAGTTCCTCGTCGCTGAGCTGCCGCTGGCTGGACATCGGCGCAAGCAGGGCGAGCACCGTATCGAAGTCGAACAGCTGCGCGGCGAGGCGCCAAGCATGCGCATGCACGTCCTGCGCCTGGCCCTGGCGGAACGCCCGGACCCAGTACTGCAGCGCCTGCTGCGGATGGCCGGTCCACTCGCCCAGACGCGCCATGCTGGCCAGCAGTTTCGAATCGTCGGGACGCAGTTCGAGCAGTTCCTGGCCTACCTGCCAGGCCCGTTCGGTCGCCCCGGAAGCCATGCTCAACTGGAAGTCCGCGTCCACGGCCCACGGATCGCTCGGGTGCAAAGCGCGCCAGCGCTGGACGAAGCGTTCCGCCAGGTCGAAACGCTGGCTGCCCTGGGCCGCACGTACGCCCTCATCCAGCCAGACCTGCGAGGTGGGGTCCTCGCCCAACTGCTCCAGGTGCTCGGCCAGCAGCTCGACCGCCTGCTCCGAGCGGTCGCCCGCCAGCAGGCTGGAGAAGGCCCGATGCAGGTATTCGTTGCGCCGAACCGGGTCGTCCGTCTGCGCGGCGATCTGCTGATAGAGCTGGGCGGCGCGTTCCGGCTGGTTCGCGGCGAGATGCCAGTGGGCTGCCCTGGCAAGCCAGTGCCGGCGTTTTTCCGCATCCCGCCCGGCCAGTTCCTCATAGGCTGCCGCCGCCTGATCCGGCGCCCCCAACTGGAGGGCCGAGGTAGCCAGCCGCTCGAGTTGCGCGTTGTCGAGTGCGGCACGGTCGATCAGCCGCAGCCGCCCGACCAGGGCCCCCTGCTCGCTCGCATCCAGCCCGGCCGGATTGGCCTGTGCCTTCAGCAGGTCCAGTTCGAAGCCGTAGAAAGGCGCGACAGCGCTGCCATGCCCTTTCAGCAACGCCAGGTGTCCGCGAGCGCGCTCATATTCGCCAAGCACGATCAACTGGTCGATCAGGCGCAGGCGCAGGGTGTCGTCACCCGGATGGAGACGGAGCAGGAGCTCGGCATAGTTGATCGAAACCGCGTCCGGCGCGTCGCCATCCTTCGGGAAAAAGGCCTCTTCGCTGTTGAAGATCAGCGCCAGCAGGGCCAGCACTCCCACGGCGATCCCCAGGATCGCCCAGGGACTCAGCAGGCGTGTCTTCGCGCGCGGTTCAATTGCAGACAAGCTGACCATCGGCTACCCGCCCCATCGGCAACTCGAAACTCCACAGGCCATTCCCTGCCCGCCCCGTGTAGGTCTTGCCGGATACGGTCACCCGACAGGACGCGGCCGCGCGCACGCTGAAGCGCAGCGGCAGGTTGCCGTCGAAGGCGAAGCTGACCCGTCGCCCATCCTGGTAGGCCCAGCGGCTCAGCGGCTGGTTGGCTTCCTCCAGCGCCGGCCGCGGATCACGGCTGGTACGCAGGGCGAGCACGGCTTCATCCCTGCTGAGATGGACATAACGTCCCTGGGGCAGGTCGCGCACGCCGGCCACCCCTGTGGAGCGGGCCAGGTCCGGCCAGCCCAGTTCCGGGTCCAGGCGCAGGGTGCGCAGGCCGGCCATTCCGCGCAGCTGCCAGGCGCCGTCGGCGCGGCGCGCCAGGCTGGCGCGATGCAGGCCCTCCAGGCGCGGGACGTAATCGCTCATCCACATCGACATCGGCTGGACTTCCTGCATGGCGGCATAGATCTGCCGCATGACCTGGATCGATGCCTGCTTGGTGCCGGAGTAGAAGTGGTAGTACAGGTGCAGGCCGCGCAGGCGGCGGGGCTTCTCGGTCAGATCGAAGGTGTCCAGCACCCCGCGGAAGCCGTAGTAGGGCCCCTGCCAGAGGTTGGTGTAGAGGTTTTCGTTGATGATCGGCGCGTAGTACTGCACGCCGCCGGCGGTCGGGCGGATCAGCGGGTAAAGCCCGGTCAGCGACGGGAAGGCCTTGGTCAGGATGGTCTGGCCGCCATTCACGTTGATCAGCCCGCTGTCATAGGCCAGCTTCAGGGTGTCGGCATCCGGCAGTGCATCGCCGGACCAGAAGATCATCTTCACCGGCTTGGCCGGGGTGGTCAGGCGCTTGTTGATGTAGTCGCGCGAGCCGACGACCTCGCGGACGAAGTCGACCTTGTCGTAGCCCGGGATCGCCATCTTGTAGCCGTATTCGGCCTCGAATCCTTCCCGCTGTTCGGCCTTCTGCGGCTGCCAGAAGAATGGATGGCTGAAGGTGTGGGTCGCGACCTCGACCTTGGGATTGGCAAAGATCTTCCGTGCGATCGGCTCCAGCTCCCGCGTCAGATACGGGTACATCCCCTTGGGCCCGATTTCGCCCTCGATCACCGATACCGACGTGAGGAACGGGTAGGGTTCGATGAAATCGTCGAGCACCTGCTGCCCGGCATAGGGGCTGCCCGTCACCTCCGCGCGCGAGACGAAACCGTCGCCGTCGATGTGCACGGTAGCGATGCGCCGGCCGTTCTCGGTGGTCGCATCCGGCCGGGGCAACGGCGGCAGACGCAGCGTGTCGCGGACGAAGGCGAACGGATCGATGATCCAGCGATCGCGCTCGCCGACCACTTCGAGGACATAGGGCGTCATCGCGAAACCACCCCACTGCGCGCGCGCGACCGGCACGTAGAGCCCGCCGGCGCCCTTGAGCGTCAGCGCCGGAGTGACCTGCTGCGGATCGATCACGGCCAGCGGCGGGAGACTGCGCGTGCGCAATACCAGCGGTGCCTCGAAGCTGCCGAGCAGATGCTTGTCCTGTTGTTCCACCTGCACGTCGCCCTTCAGCGGCTTCGCCAGCCGGCGCAGGCCGAGGCGCTGCAGCAGGCTGTCGCTGCGCACCGGCAGATCGGCCATGAAGACGACCGGTACATGCTCGTCCAGGCGCGCGGCGAGCCAGTCGTCGAACGCGCCGTTGTTGGCCGGCGGGCCGCTGGTCATCCAGGTGATCACCCCGGCGTAGAGGCCGCTCATGGGGCGTGTCGGCAGCGGCTGATTGGTGGGCAGGTAATCGACCCGGTAACCGAGGTATTCGAGCAGTCCGCCCAGGCGGATGTGGCCGGTGTTGAAGGTCAGGTCGCCTTCGTCCGGGTTGTAGATCATGGCGATGCGCCGGGGCTGTACTTCCACGTTGCCGACGCCCAGCGAATCCAGGTCCGGGGTCGTCACATAAGGGATGTAGCCTTCCTCGCGCAGTTGCCTGGCCAGCGCCCTCGCCTCTTCCCGGCGCTCCGGCGGCAGGTATTCGATGGCAACGATGGGCGTGCCCGCGGCGCGCAGGCGATCCAGGTGCGGCTTCAGCCAGTCGCGCTCGTCCTGCTGCACCTTGCGGTATTGCCTGTTCGCCGCATCCCAGCCGGCATGAATGGACTCGACCGCCACCGCCGCAGCCACGCCGGGCAGGTCCGGCAGAACCTCGAAACCACGGTTGAAGAACAGCTTCAGGCCCGGCTCGCGTCGATGCAGGTCCGCCAGCAGGGTCTCCAGCGCCTTGCGCTGCGCCTGATGCCGTTCCGCATCCTGCAGGTTGAAGCTGTCGAGGGTGTCGAGGAACAGGCCCGCATAGCCCTGCCCGCGCAGTTGCGCGGCGCGCTCGAAGACCCGCTGGCGCCAGGCGGGAGCGGCGAGATCCATGACCTGGCTGTCCCACGCATCGTTGCGCACATCGCTCGCGGCGGCACTCAGCCCCTGCCGGGCGATGGCTGTGGCATCGCCGTCGAACTCGCCAATCGACAGGTAGGCGAACGGCGTGCTGCCCTGGGCCTTCAGGTAAGCCACATCCTTGGCGGAAGCGTGCTCGGCTTCAAGCACCACCCAGTCGAACTGGGCCAGTTCCGCCAGCGGTGGTTTCTCGGCGTACCAGAAGGCCACACTGGCGGGTTGGCTGGCCGCAGTGGCGGACGAAAGCAGAGCAATAGCCAGGCCGGCGAGCCAGGCCGGCCACCAGAGTCCGATCGAGCGCATAGAGTTTTTTCGATCGACGGGTGCCAGGACCCGCCGCATCCCTTGGTCAGTTCTATCCCCACCTCTGCCCCTTGCCTGTCATCGAAACGACGGGGCGGGCTCTCCTCTTCCTACAGCTATTTCCTTCGGAGTTATGGGGTAGATAAAACGACTCTGGCACAGAGTTGTCAAACTACTGACTGTAAAGCCAGTAAGACACCCTAAAAAGTCATAATAATGACGCCATTGATGCCACTAATATTTCTTTCCGAAATGACTCCTCGGAGGAGAAACCAAACCTCCTCATAAGTCCTTGAAAGATGAGAACAAGCCTGCGATCAGGAAACACCCCGAAGCCCGCCGGAAGGCTCTAGATCAATGGAAAGTTGTAAATATTCTTGTGTGAATCTCTCCGAAAAAGCCGTTCGGAAAGGCCCGAAGTGATTAATTCCAAATTGTCAGTTCTGTGATGATCATCCCATTCAACCGGCCGCACTCTGCCCCAACCAGAGGCAGAAAAATGACCTGCCCTCCCCCGCCAGAAGCAAACCTGCAGGCTTGTCAGATAATCGACGCGGCCGCGTTGGCACCACACGTAGGATGCTACGTAACTACGTGGCTGAGCCAGAACCCGCGTTGCTCAGCGCCAACGGCACGCGCCACACCGTAGCAGGTAGGGCGGGTGCAACCCGCCAGTTCGGAGGCATCATGGCGGGTTTCACCCGCCCTACGGATGAAGGAGAGACACGGACGGCGAAAAAAAGCCCCGCACAAGGCGGGGCTGAAGAGCATTCAAGAACCTGCCGTCAGGGAACGCCCACCCCATGCTGGCTGCTCTGCGCCAGGTCGAGCAGTTCACGGTTGGCTACCGCGTACATCGCATAGTCGGTGCTCACCGATGCGCGCAGCTCGACGAGCATGGTGCGCCAGCGCTCGACCAGCGAGCGGTGCTGCTCGATCCACAACTCGACGCGTTCGCCGATGTCCGCCGGGGCGCCCTGCATCTGCAGTACCGAGACGGTGATGGCGCGCTGCTGCCAGTCGAGGTCGTCGCGGAAGGCTTCGCGGGCCAGCGCCTGCCAGTTGTTTTCCACCGTCAGGTTGCTGATCTGCTGCAGGTACCAGGTCAGTTCCAGCTGGCTGCCCACGGCGAAGTAGGCGCGCGCCACTTCGGCCGGGTCGAGGCCGGTGAGGTCCGCGGCCTCGACGATCGGCAGCAGGGTGTACAGATGGCTGGTGCCCGCCACCATGCGTGCCAGCAGTTCCGGCACGCCGGCGTCCACATAGCCCTGGTAGCGCGCCTGCCACAGCTCGGCGACCGGGCCTTCGAGCAGCTCGTTGAGCTTCAGGCCGAGGGCGGCGATGCGTGGGCCGAAGTGCGCCACGTCACGGGCCGCGTCCAGTTCGTTGCGGCGGGTGCGGAGGAACCAGCGGGTGGCGCGGCGACCCAGGCGCATCAGTTCGTCCATCAGGGTCAGCTGCACTTCCGCCGGCACCTGGTAGTCGAGCGCCTCGATCTGCCGGAACCAGTGCGGCAGGTGGAAGATGTCGCGGACGATCACATAGGCGCCGGCGACGTTGGCCGGGCTCATGCCGGTGGATTCCTTCAGCCGCTGCACGAAGGTGATGCCCACGTGGTTCACCAGATCGTTGGCGATCTGCGTGCTGACGATCTCGCGCTTCAGGCGGTGCCTGCGCATGGCCGGGCCGAAGCGCTCCACCAGGGTCTGCGGGAAGGCGGTTTCCATGTCGCGGGTGAGGTAGTCGTCATCCGGCACCAGCGACTTCAGCAGTTGTTCCTTGAGGTCGATCTTGCTGTAGGAGATCAGCACCGCCAGTTCGGAACGGGTCAGGCCCTGGCCGACGGCGATGCGCTCGGCGAGCACGTCGTCGGTCGGCAGGAATTCCAGCGGGCGATCCAGCTTGCCGCGGCTTTCCAGGTCGTTCATCAGGCGCTTGTACTCGGCGATGCGCTCGCGGGCGCGGCGCTCGGCCAGGGACAGTGCCTGGGTCTGCTTGTAGTTGTTGCCCAGCACCAGGCCGGAAACCTGCTCGGTCATTTCCGCCAGCAGCTTGTTGCGCTGCTTGCTGGTCATGTCGCCAGCGGCCACCACCTCGTTGAGCAGGATCTTGATGTTGACCTCATGGTCCGAGCAGTCCACGCCGCCGGCGTTGTCGATGAAGTCGGTGTTGCAGGCGCCGCCGTTGAGGCCGAACTCGACCCGCGCCAGCTGGGTCATGCCGAGGTTACCGCCCTCGCCCACCACCTTCACCCGCAGCTCGCGGCCGTCCACGCGCAGGCCGTCGTTGGCCTTGTCGCCGACGTCGGCGTGGCTTTCCTTGCTCGACTTCACGTAGGTGCCGATACCGCCGTTCCACAGCAGGTCGACCGGCGCCTTGAGCAGGGCGTTGATCAGCTCGGTGGGGGTCAGTTTCTCCGCCTCGATGTCGAAGCGCTCGCGTACTTCCGGGCTCAGGGTGATGCTCTTGGCCGCGCGCGGGAAGATGCCTCCGCCGGCGGAGATCAGCTTGGCGTCGTAGTCGGCCCAGGACGAACGCGGCAGGTTGAACAGCCGCTGGCGCTCGGCGAAGCTCGCTGCCGGGTCCGGATTCGGGTCGAGGAAGATGTGCATGTGGTTGAACGCCGCCACCATCTGCAGCTTGTCCGACATCAGCAGGCCGTTGCCGAACACGTCGCCGGCCATGTCGCCAATGCCGATCACCGTGACGCTGTCCTTCTGCACGTCGATGCCGCGCTCGCGGAAGTGCCGCTGCACCGACACCCAGCCACCGCGCGCGGTAATGCCCATGCCCTTGTGGTCGTAGCCGGCGGAACCGCCGGAGGCGAACGCGTCGCCGAGCCAGAAGCCGTACTCGGCGGCGATGCCGTTGGCGATGTCGGAGAAGGTCGCAGTGCCCTTGTCGGCCGCCACCACCAGATAGGGGTCGTCCTCATCGTGGCGCACCACGTTGGCCGGCGGCACCACTTCGCCTTCCTTGAGGTTGTCGGTGATGTCGAGCAGGCCGGAAATGAAGATGCGGTAGCAGGCGATGGCTTCCGCCTGGATCTCGTCGCGGGTTCCGCCCACCGGCAGGCGGCGTGGGATGAAGCCGCCCTTGGCGCCGACCGGCACGATCACCGCGTTCTTCACCTGCTGCGCCTTGACCAGGCCGAGCACTTCGGTGCGGTAGTCTTCCTCGCGGTCCGACCAGCGCAGGCCGCCGCGCGCAACCTTGCCGCCGCGCAGGTGCACGCCCTCGACACGCGGGCAGTAGACGAAGATTTCGTACTTCGGCACCGGCTTGGGCAGCTCCGGGATCGTCTTCGGATTGAACTTGAAGCTGAAGTAGCTCTTGTTCTGGCCGTTGGCGTCGGTCTGGTAGAAGTTGGTGCGCAGGGTCGCCTTGATCAGGTCGAGGTAGCGCCGCAGGATACGGTCTTCGTTGAGCACCTGGACGTCGTCGAGGGCGCTGAGGATCGCCTGCTCCAGCTTCTGCTGCTTCTCTTCCAGGTCCTCGCCGACCAGCTTGCGCGCCAGGTAGAAGCGCGTCTTGAACAGCCGCACCAGTTCGCGGGCGATGTCCACATGGGCGTTCAGTGCGCTGGCGATGTAGCCGAGGTCGAAGCCCAGGCGGATCTGCTTCAGGTAGCGCGCATAGGCGCGCAGCAGGGCGACATCGCGCCACGGCAGGCCGGCAGTCAGCACCAGGCGGTTGAAGGCGTCGTTCTCCGCATCGCCGCTGACGATGTGGACGAAGGCGTCCTGCAGGATTTCATTGAGTTGCTGGATATCAACATCGATGCCTTCGGCGTAGGTGAAGGCGAAGTCATGAATCCAGTATTCGCGGCCGTTGGAGTGGCGCAGGTGATAGGGGAACTCGCCGAGCACGCGCAGGCCGAGGTTCTCCAGGATCGGCAGGACGTCGGACAGCGCCAGCGGCGCATCGGCGTGGTACAGCTTGCAGTGCAGTTGCTGCTCGCCCTGGGCCAGCGGCTGGTAGAAGCTCATCACCAGCGGGCGGGTGTCGGACAGGCTGAGCAGGTGCTGCAGGTCGACCACCGCGAAATGCGGGGCGAAGCGCTCGCGGTAACCCGCCGGGAAGCCTTTCGGGAAGTCTTCGAGGATGTTGTTGCCCTGCCCCTCGCCGAAGTTCTCCACCACCAGGGCGGCGTAGTCGTCCTGCCAGGAGCGGCACGCCTGGATGCACTCGCGTTCGAGCTGGGCGGCATCCACGTCGATGCGGTTCTTCGGATCGACCCGCAGGATGAACTGCACCCGCGCCAGCACCGATTCGGAGAAGAAGGTCCAGAACTCGCAGTCGCTCGCTTTCAGCCGGTCGCGCAGGACCTGCTCGATCTTCAGGCGCGTTTCGGTGGAATAGATGTCGCGCGGCACATAGGCCAGGCAGTAGCAGAAGCGGCCGTACGGGTCCTTGCGCAGGAACACGCGGATCTTGTTGCGCTCCTGGATCTGCATGATCGACATGGTGGTGTTGAACAGCTCTTCGACCGGCGTCTGGAACAGGTCGTCGCGTGGCAGCACTTCGAGGATCTGCACCAGTTCCTTGCCCAGGTGCGCCTTGCTGTCGAAGCCGGAACGCTGCAGCACATCGGCGACCTTGCCGCGCACGAAGGGGATATCGAACACGCTCTCGGCGTATACCGCCGAGGTGTAGAGACCCATGAAGCGGCACTCGCGGACGACCTTGCCCTTGCCGTCGATCTCGCGGATCGACACGTAGTCCGGATAGGCCGGCCGGTGCACCCGGCTCGGCTGCGAAGCCTTGGCGAAGGACAGCAGCACCGGCTCGCGCAGGTAGGCGACGGCGTAGTCCTCGATATGCAGCTCGTCCTTCTTCAGGCCGGAGCGCAGCAGCTTGGTCAGGCCGAGGAACGAACCCTCGTCATAGACCATCTGGCCGCCATCGGCCTCTTCCTGCACGGTGAATTCCTCGTAGCCGAGGAAGGTGAAATGGTTGTCCAGCAGCCATTCGAGGAACGTGCGGACTTCCGCCAACTCCTCAGTACGGCCCTTGAGCTTGGACTTGCCGAGCCCGGCCACCAGCTCCGCGGCCTTGGCCTGCATGGCGGGGAAGTCGGCGACCGCCAGGCGCACCTCGCCGAGCATTTCCAGCAGCGACTTGGCGATGGTCTTCAGCTCGCCGACGTGGGAGCAGCGGTCGATCTCCAGGTACATCAGCGACTCATGGCGCACGTCCTTGCCCTGGGTGCCCTTGGGCAGCAGTTCGAGCAAGTCGCCCTTGGCATTGCGCCGTACGCTGATCACGGTGGTCTGCAGGGTGTGGATGCTGTAGCCGCGGCGGATCAGCTCCATGCGCACGGAATCGACCAGGAACGGCTGGTCGGGGTGCAGTACCTGCACGGCGGTGTGGGTGGACTGCCAGCCATGCTTCTCGTAGTCCGGGTTGTATACCTGGACCTCCGGCTGGCTGGGGTCGAAGCGTTCCAGCATGCGCCAGGACGACAGCGTGCAGCCGACCAGGTCGGACAGCCGGCGCTGGGTCAGTTCGTCGAGGGAAATCAGGCCGAAGAATTGCTCGGCGAACAGGGCGACTTGTGGCAACCCTTTCTCGCTCACATGCTGCGCCAGGGCCGCTTGCAGTTGTTGCTGGAAGTCGGCTTTGCTGGCCGCGGTGAAGAACGCCATGTTGGTACTCCGCTTGGCTCGTCGTATTCGAATTCAGCGTAGATCGCTTATCCGTGCTGGCGAGGCCGCAGGGCGAACGGCAGTGCGGCACTCGCGGCGGCGACCGCACGGTCACCACCGCGCAAGAGAGTAGCCACAGTCACGACGGCGACACGTACGAGCCTGCGACATATTCGTTCAACGCGATGCCGGACATGGAACGGGCGTACGAGCGTGCGCGGTATTTCCGCCGTGCCGACGTAGGGCGGGTGCAACCCGCCAGCCATACCGACGACCAGGGCTCGGCGCCACGGCCATGCAAGAGGCCCCGCCAATGCAGTAAAGTAGATGCCCCGATCAGGCTGGTCCCGGCCCGTATTCCCTGCCCAGGAAATCCCTCGATGCCCCATCGTGAGTCGCTTCTCGCGCTGCGACAATATCTCTCAAGCCAGATTCTCGGCCAGGAAAAGCTCATCGAGCGCCTGCTCATCGCCCTCCTCGCCGACGGCCACCTGCTGGTGGAAGGCGCGCCCGGGCTGGCCAAGACCAAGGCCATCAAGGACCTGGCGGAAGGCCTGGAGGCCGAGTTCCACCGCATCCAGTTCACCCCCGACCTGCTCCCGGCGGACATCACCGGCACCGAGATCTACCGCCCGGAAAACGGCACCTTCGTCTTCCAGCAGGGGCCGATCTTCCACCACCTGGTGCTGGCCGACGAGATCAACCGCGCACCGGCCAAGGTGCAGTCCGCGCTGCTCGAAGCCATGGCCGAGCGGCAGGTCAGCGTCGGCCGCAGCACCTACAACCTGCCTCCGCTGTTCCTGGTGATGGCGACGCAGAACCCCATCGAGCAGGAAGGCACCTATCCGCTGCCGGAAGCCCAGCTCGACCGCTTCCTCATGCACGTGAAGATCGGCTACCCGGAAGCCTCGGTGGAACGGCGCATCCTACAGCAGGCGCGCGGCGAGGCGATCCACGGCGAAACCAAGCCGGAGCGCCGCGTGACCCAGGAAGCGATCTTCGCCGCCCGCCATGAAATCCTCGGCCTTTATATGGCCGACGCGGTGGAGGAATACCTGGTGCAACTGATCATGGCCACCCGCACCCCGGCCAAGTACGACCCGGAACTGGCCGAGTGGATTTCCTACGGCGCCAGCCCGCGCGGCTCCATCGCCCTCGACCGCTGCGCGCGTGCGCACGCCTGGCTGGCCGGCCGCGACTTCGTCAGCCCGGAAGACATCCAGGCGATGCTGTTCGACGTGCTGCGCCACCGCCTGATCCTCACCTTCGAGGCGGAAGCGGCGGGCATCGACCAAGATCGCGTGGTCCAGCGCATCCTCGACGTGGTGGCGGTGGCGTGATGCCGCGCGCCGTCGCCGCGGCCCGTTGAGCGGCCGCCCCAGCATGCATACCCAGCCCGCGCCCGCCGGCGTCTGCATCACTCTCGCCGAACTGATCGAGATGCGTCACCGCGTGCGCGAAGTGCAGCTGTTCTCCACTCCGGCGCGACGCAGCCCGCTGATCGGCCTGCACCACTCGCGTCTGCGCGGGCGCGGCGTGGACTTCGACCAGGTGCGCATCTACCAGGCCGGCGACGACGTGCGCAACATCGACTGGCGCGTCACCGCGCGCACCCTCGAACCACACACCAAGCTGTTCCACGAGGAACGCGAGCGGCCGGTGTTCATCCTCGTCGAACAGAGCCAGAGGTTGTTCTTCGGCTCCGGACTGCTGTTCAAGTCGGTGCTGGCCGCGCAGGCCGCGGCGTTCATCGGCTGGTCGGCGCTGGCGCACAACGACCGCATCGGCGGGCTGGTGTTCAGCGACAGCGAGTGCCACGAAATCAAGCCGCGGCGCAGCAAGAAGAGCCTGCTGCAACTGCTCAACCTGATCGTCCGGGCCAATCACGGACTCCTTGCCGGGACCGCACAGAACGGCCATGGCGATGGTTTCGGCACCGCCCTGCGGCGCGTCCGCGAGGTGCTGCGGCCAGGCAGCCTGGTGCTGATCCTCTGCGACGAGCGGGCGCTGAGTGATACCGTCGAGCAGCAACTGGCGCTGCTCGCCCGCCACACCGACCTGATCCTCCTGCCGCTGTCCGATCCGCTCGACCAGGCGCTGCCTGCCGCCGGCCTGCTGCGCTTTGCCGAAGGCCCGGCGCACCTGGAACTGGACACCCACATCGACGAGCAGCGCCTGGCCTATCGCGCCCTTGGCGAAGCGCGCCGCGAGCGCTGGCAGCGCCTGGCCCAGCGCCTCGGCGTACCACTGCTGCCGCTGACCACCCAGGAAGAACTGGTGGACCAGTTGCGCGACCTGCTGGCGCAGCATCAGCCCGGTTACCGTCCATGAACCCGCTCGACCAACTTGAGCCCCTGATCCAGCCCGCCGCAGTTCCCTGGTGGCCGCCGGCGCCCGGCTGGTGGGCGCTCGCCGCCCTGCTGCCGCTGCTGGTCTGGCTGCTCTGGCGGTTTCGCGACAAGCTGCCGCGCAGAAGGCAGCAGGTCGCCGAGGCCCCTCTCGATCCACTGCGCAGCGCCGCCCTCGAAGAACTCGCGCGGCTGCCGAAACCCTATGACGGCGCACCGGCCGGTCCCTGGCTGCAGGCGCTCAACGGCCTGCTCAAGCGCCTGTGCCGCGCGCGCTGGCCGAACGAACGCAGCCACACCCTGAGCGGCCGCGCCTGGCTGGCCTATCTGGACAACCGCTGCCCGGCCGCCGGCCTGACCCGCTGGATGATCCTGGTGGAAGGCGGCTACCGCGGCGAATGCAAGCTGGACGACAAGGCCATCGACGGCCTGACCGGCGCGGTGGAAACCTGGGTACGCAAGCATGTTTGAATTCGCCTGGCCGTGGATCTTCCTGCTCGCCCCGCTGCCCTGGCTGCTGCGCCTGGTGCTGCCGACGGCCGACAGCGGCGAGGCGGCGCTGAAGGTCAGCTTCCTCGACGAACTCGAAGGACTCGCCGGCCGCCGCGCCCGCGCGCGCCTGCCGGCCTGGCGCCAGCAGGCGCCGTTCGCCCTGCTCTGGCTCCTGCTGCTGACCGCCACGGCGCGCCCGCAATGGGTCGGCGAGCCGCTGCCGATTCCCGCCAGCGGCCGCGACCTGATGATCGCCGTGGATGTGTCCGGGTCCATGGACTACGCCGACATGAACTGGGACGACGGCACCATCAGCCGCCTGGAACTGGTGAAGAAGCTCTTCGGCGACTTCATCGAGGAACGCAACGGCGACCGCGTCGGACTGATCCTGTTCGGCAGCAATGCCTACCTGCAGGCGCCGCTGACCTTCGACCGGCATACCGTGCGCGTCTGGCTCGACGAAGCGCTGATCGGCATCGCCGGCAAGGACACCGCCATCGGCGACGCCATCGGCCTCGCCGTCAAGCGCCTGCGCCAGCGCCCGGCGGACAGCCGCGTACTGGTGCTGATCACCGACGGCGCCAACACCGGCGGCGCCATCGCCCCGCTCACCGCCGCGCGGCTGGCGGCGGAAGAGCAGGTCAAGGTCTACACCATCGGCATCGGCGCCGATCCCCAGCAAGGCAGCGTCGCCGGCATCCTCGGCCTCAATCCCGGGCTCGACCTCGACGAGACTACGCTCCGGGCAATCGCCGAAACCACTGGTGCGGAATATTTCCGCGCACGCAACGGCGAAGAACTGCGCGGCATCTCCGCCAGCCTCGACCGGCTCGAACCGGTCGCGCAGAAACCCACCCAGGCCCGCCCGGCCCTGGCCCTGTACGCCTGGCCGCTGGCCGGCGCGCTGCTGCTCAGCGTGCTGCTGGTGGTGTGCGAACTGTGGCCGCCGGAAGACTGGCGCTGGTCGCCGCGCCTGCCGCGGAGGCGTCCATGAGCGAGCTCCTGCCCCATCTGCTGCGGCCGTGGTGGCTGCTGGCTCTGCCGCTGTTCGCCTGGCTGGTGTGGAAACTCCTGCACCGCCGGCGCCGCGCCGGCCGCTGGCAACTGCTGCTGCCCCAGGCCTTCCATCCCTGGCTGCTCAGCGGCAGCAAGAAACGCCCCGACCGCAGCCCATGGTTGTATCTCGGCCTCGCCTGGCTGCTGGCGGTGCTCGCCCTGCTCGGGCCGAGCTGGCAACGCATCGAGCAACCGGCCATGCAGCGCAACGATCCGCTGGTGGTAATCGTCGAGCTGACGCCGGAAATGCTCGCCACCGACCTCGCCCCCAACCGCCTGGAACGGGTTCGGCGCAAGCTGCTCGACCTGCTGCAGGCACGCAGCGACGCGCAGACGGCCATCGTCGTCTACGCCGGCAGCGCGCATACCCTGGTGCCGCTGTCCAACGACCTGGCCACCGCGCGCAACCTGCTGGAAGCCATCAAGCCGTCGATCATGCCCGAGCCCGGCCAGCGCGCCGACCTCGCCGTGCGCCAGGCCCTGCAACTGCTCGAACAGGGCGCCCAGGGACATGGCCGGCTGCTGCTGATGGCCAGCAGCCTGGACGAAGCCGAGCGCCAGGGTATCCGCGCGGAAATGGAAGGCGACGGCCAGCGTCTCTCGCTGCTCGCCGTCGGCACCGCAGGCGGCGCACCGATAGCCGAAGAGGACGGCAGCTATCTGAAGGATGAACAGGGCCGCATCGTCGTGCCGCGTCTCGACGATGCGGGGCTGCGACGTTTCGCCAGCGCGCTGGACGCCGGCTACCAGCGCCTGGTGCCCGGCATCGGCGACCTGCGCGCCCTTGGCCTGCTGGATCGCGCCAGCGGCGTGCAGAGTGGCGAAGACACCATGCTGCTCCTGCAACGCTGGGCCGACCAGGGCTACTGGCTGCTGCTCCCGCTGCTGTTGCTCGCCGCCTGCGCCGGCCGCCGCGGCTGGCTGTTCAGCCTGGCATTGCTGCCCGTGCTGTGGAGTTCGCCGCAGCCGGCCAACGCCTTCGACTTCGCCGACCTCTGGCTGCGCGCGGACCAGCAGGGCCAGCGCCTGCTCGACGCGGACCGGCCCAGGGAAGCCGCCAGCCATTTCGAGGACTTCCGCTGGCGCGGCCTGGCCCTCTACCGGGCCGGCGCCTATGCCGCCGCGGCGCAGGCCTTCGCCCAGGGCGACCAGCCCGCCGACCACTACAATCGCGGCAACGCCCTGGCCCGGTCGGGTGAACTGGAAGCCGCCATCGACGCCTACGACCTGGCCCTGGAACAGGCGCCCGAACTGCAGCCGGCGCTGAAGAACAAGGCACTGCTGCAGGACCTCCTGCGCCAGCGCGAAGAATCGGGCGACAGCGGCGAAAATGCCCAGGCAAGGCCGGACGCCCAGCAGACCGGCGACAGCGGCGAAACCCGGCCGGCCATGCCCGGCGAAATGCAGGCGACGGACCAGCAGGCGCAGGAACAGGACAGCCGCCCCTCCCCGGCCGCGCAGAACATGGCGCAGGCCAGCGCGAACAAACCTTCCGCCAGCCAGACTGTCGAAGCACAGCCGAGCGACGGCCAGACCGCAGCGACACCTGCCGGCCAGCTCAGCGACGAGCGCCGCCAGGCTCTCGAACAATGGCTGCGGCAGATACCCGATAATCCATCCGAACTGCTGCGTCGCAAGTTCTGGTACCAACAGCAGCAGCGCCAGGAAAATCCGCAATGATGAAACGGTCGATACTCCCGGTCCTGCTCATGCTGGCCAGCGTCCCGGCACAGGCGGCGTTCACCGCCAGCGTCGACCGCTCGCGCCTCGCCGAGGGAGAAAGCATCGACCTCACCCTGGAGTCGGACGACCCCACGGTATTCGGCAAACCGGACATCTCGCCGCTCGAACAGGACTTCGCGGTGCTCGGCACGCGCCAGGTCAACCGCCTCACCACCCTCGGCGGCAAGGCCCGCGCCACCACCCGCTGGATCATCACCCTGCAGCCGAAACAGAGCGGCATCGTGGTCATCCCGCCGCTCCACCTGAACGGCGGCGCCACGGCGCCGATCAGCCTGCAGGTACTGAAAGCCGAGCAGACCGACAGCAAACGCAAGCTGTCGCCGGTGTTCATCGATGCCAGCATCGACCAGCAGGAAATCTATGTGCAGGCGCAGGTGATCCTCACCCTGCGCATCTATCACTCGGTTTCGCTGTACGACGACAGCAGCCTGAGCCCGCTGCAGATCGCCGACGCCCGGGTCGAACAGCTCGGCCAGTCGCGCACCTACGAGAAGGAAATCAACGGCGTGCGCCACGGCGTGATCGAAACGCGCTACGCCATCTTCCCGCAGCAGAGCGGCATCCTGAACATTCCGGGGCAGACCTTCAGCGCCACCCAGGTATCCCAGGACGGCAACGAGCCCTACCAGCCGTTCGGCCCGCCGGTGGGCAGGCAGATCCGCGTGACCTCGCCGAGCATCCCGCTGCTGGTCCAGCCGAAACCGGCGACCTACCCCGCGGACGCGCCATGGTTGCCAGCCCGCTCGGTGAGCCTGAGCGAAACCTGGAGTCCGCAACCGGAACAGGCCCGGGCCGGGGAATCGCTGACGCGCAATATCATGCTGCGCGTCGAGGGACTGTCCAGCGCACAACTGCCTCCCCTGCCGCAGGCACTCCCGGAAGAACTGCGCCACTACCCCGACCTGCCGCAACTGGCCGACCAGAACACCGACCAGGCCGTGATCGGCAGTCGCGAGGAACGCGAGGCGCTGGTGCCCGACCGCGCCGGCCAGGTCTACCTGCCGCCCGTCGAAGTGGTCTGGTGGAACACCCGCGACAACCGCGTCGAACGCACCAGCCTGCCCGGACGAACCCTGGACGTGGCGCGCAATCCGCAACTGGAAACCCACGAGGAAATTGCGCCGGTCAGCGTTCTCCCAGGCGAGCAACGTCTGTGGCCCTGGCAACTGGCAACCGGCGTGCTCGGCCTGACCACCCTGCTCGGCTTCGGCCTCTGGTGGCGCGCCCGCCGGCTGCCGGCAGTAGCCCGCGCCGCGGCGAACGCCCCGAGCAGCCGCACACTGCTCGACGACCTGCGCCGCGCCTGCCTGTCCAACGACCCCCACGCCACCCGCCAGACCCTGGACGCCTGGGCACGCCACCAGCCGGAAACCCTGGCCGACATGGCCGCCCGCTTCGTCCCCCTGTCCGACGCCCTCGACGGCCTGAATGGCGCGCTATACAGCGAAACCGGCCATTCCTGGCAAGGCGAAGACCTGTGGCGAGCCATCGGCGCACTGCCGACCATCGCCACGGCCAATGGCAAGGCGGAAGAGAACGGCAGCTTGCCGCCGTTGTATCCGCGTTGATTTAGAGTTTTTCCAGCATGTCTCTCTACCGGAGAGAGGAGGCATGAACTGCTCCCTCTCTTGCACAGCAATTGGTATTGGCGTTGATCACCGATTGGGTGTGACTTGATCAGTGCGCGCTATAGCGGACATTTGGCCTCTGCGCAGCATTGGGGTGGAGTCAATCTGCCGCCAAGTTACTCGCTTAAGTAATCCCCTGTCCTGTTTGGGACGAATGCAGAAACGATTACACCGCGCACCTTGAGCATTTCGATAACCTTGTCTTTCCAGCGTTGCTGCTCGGAATCGGCAGGTACTTGTCGGATGGCGACGCTTCTTGCAACTCCTTGCAGATCGTAGTTAAGGCCTAAATCTAAGAATCGTGCCAACAGATCAAATCGACCGAATATCGCCGCGTAGTTCGCTACTGTCTTATTGTGTTTGTCGGGGAGATTAATATCCGCGCCATATTTCAACAAAAGATCGACATTTTTGTCCCGCAACTGCCCGACTGCACTAACCAACATTAGATTACCTCTAGGCCCGGTTAGATTCGGATCGCCTTTATATCGCAGCAACAACTCCAAGATATCCGGCCTATCACCGCCGGCCGCAAAATACATTGCAGACTCTCCACCGGGCTTGACGATGTAATTCGGGTTGGCGCCGGCCTTTAGTAGATATTCGATCTTGCGCACATCCCGCGTCGTTCCCATCACCCACAACAAGGGAGTGAGCCCCTCGTCTCCGACGTCGTTGACGTCCGCACCCGCTTTGATCTGCGCGTCGGCTCGCGCAAAGTCACCGCGGCTCGCCGCGTCGACTAGGGCTGCTGCGCGCTCGTCGGCAAACACCTCACGCACAGTTTTGCCGCCCACCATGGTTTCCGCACACCCATTTGTCATGAGTAGACATCCCACAAGGGCCATTGCCCAGAGTTTTCCATATCGCATCGCTCACCCTATCAGCAGATGTTTTTCAAGAGATCTGACGGCAAAGCAACTAGGCTGCATCAGGGACTGCAGTTACAAAATCAGCATCGCTTGGACCAAAAAAGGGGACAGATTTATTTCTCTCTCCAAGGCTAGCTCTTGGGGCTGGATTAGAGCAGTGAAAATAAATCTGTCCCCCTTTCCTCTCCGGGCAGCCATGCAGAATCATCATTTATATAGAGATACTGTATCGCCTTTTGCCGAGCGAACGCGCTCTGAGAAACCCTGATAGAAGAAGACGAGATTGTCTGCGGAATCTCCCGATATTCTTCCTCTGACTTTTTCAAAAGGTACGATTGCAACGCTAAACTTTGGCTCACCAACAGCGAGAAGCGGAGCATTTTGCGGCTCATACCACAAGTAAGAGCCTCCATACTGCCTATGCGCAACCTCTAGAATGTAACTACCAAGCAATTGAGTCAGAGACTCTATGGTGCTTGAATCCAACTGACTGCTGTATTGAGCAGCTTCAGACGCCAATTCCTCGATGACTTGGATGCTTGCCTCAGAGTAATCTAGCTTACCCTTGGCTCTCTCATTCAACTGTGCAACAGCAAGAGCTGCCTTCTTTGATACTTGCTCGTCGATACCTGACATTGCTTTCACTTCAGAAGGCTCTATTGCAACCGTGCTTATTGCCGCCAAGCCAAGCAAGTGCATAAATATTCTTAAAATTTTTCTCATACGCTTACTCCAATAGGCGCTCAACGAAAAAAGTGGACAGATTTATTTTTCTCTCCAAGGCTGGCTCTTGGGACTGGATTAGAGCAGTGAAAATAAATTTGTCCCCTTTTCCACTGAACTTCCGTTTTTGGTCGACCTCAGCCTGTCGTGACTGGCAGAGATCGACCCTTTTCAAACGCTCAAAGGCTGGAATAAAGCCCAACGGCGAAGCGGCTTCAGTCTGAGGCAGTTAAGTTTCAGGTGGTGAGCGCAGAAGCCTGACAAAATCATCGAATGTTTGGGCAATTGGAACTACCCCGTCAGTTCCAGAAAGCTCGTGATACCAAAAAACTACAGTTGGCTCTGAATTAGAACGATAGTCGAAGCAAATGTAGTTTCCTCCGCCATCGCTCCCGAAAGGAATAATGCTATGTGGCAACTGGTGTTCAGACCACGTGGCGAGCGATGACCATATAGACTCACTGTCCCAAGGTTTCAACGAGAGCCAGTGCCCAATACAGGCCCCACGGGTGCTGTCAGGGTTTCCAATGTCCGCGTCGCCGTATGAATTGTGGTGAATGACAAGGACACTTCGATACGACGCAGGAAAGCGAACGCCTAACAGCGACTCAGCTCCGTCAATCTGACAAGGGTCAATTGGATCATCTGTGGGGTCGAACCACTCTAATTTCATGAGACCTGACACCTGAATTAAGCCAGACCAGAGTGTAGCTATGAATTTGCCATCATTGCACCCAGCGGCAGCTTCTGGCCGGTAGCCAACGGCATATTCCGGCCAATATTGCTCAAGCCGGATATGAACAGTGGTCAGCACCAATGCAATTGGCTGACCAAACAGGCGCAATTACGCAGCAAACTTCGCTTTTCACCTCTCTCGCTGCCCATCGCTGGCAACTTGTCAGCCTGCCGTCCTGATCGTATCCACTGCGTCGCTCATTAACCTGGCCAGCATTGACCGAGCCAGCCTTGTCGCTTCGTTGCTCCAAATGCAGGTGTCATGTATAGCGCCTGCCCTCTTGGCCCCCTCCCCGCCAATCCCACACCCCATAAAAAGAAAAACCGCGGCCTGAGCCGCGGTTTTCTTCATTTCGCCTACCGGTATCAGTGGGCGAAGATCGATGCCTTCTTGGTCGCCAGCTTCTCCGGGTTGATCAGGAAGCGGGCCAGGGCCGGCAGCAGCCAGATGGCGCCGAACATGTTCCAGAGGAGCATGAAGGTCAGCATCAGGCCCATGTCCGCCTGGAACTTGATCGCCGAGAAGATCCAGGTGGCCACACCGATCGCCAGGCACAGGCCGGTGAACAGTACTGCCTTGCCGGTGGACTTCAGCGTCTGGTAGTAGGCTTCCTGCAGCGGCAGGCCCATGCGCAGGAACGACTCCAGGCGGGTGTAGATGTAGATACCGTAGTCCACACCGATACCCACGCCGAGTGCGATCACCGGCAGGGTCGCCACCTTCACGCCGATGCCCAGCAGCGCCATCAGGGCGTTACCCAGCACGGAGGTGAGGATCAGCGGCAGCACGATGCACAGGGTCGCGGCGAAGGAGCGGAAGGTGATCATGCACATGATCGCCACGCAGATGTACACCAGCACCAGGATGATCAGCTCGGACTGCTTGATGACCTCGTTGGTAGCGGCTTCGATACCGGCGTTACCCGCGGCCAGCTTGAACTCCAGGCCTTCCTTGTTGTTCTCCTGGGCGAACTCCTGCACCACATGCACCGCGCGGTCGAGAGTCTCGGCCTTGTGGTCGTTGAGGTAGACCAGCAGGGGAGCCAGCGAGCAGTTGCTGTTGTACATGCCTTCGGCACGGCTGATCGAACTGTTCAGCACGTCCTTGTTACGCGACAGGGTTTCCCACTTCAGGTTGCCCTCGTTCATCCCTTTGATCGCCTGCTTGGAGACGGTGACCATGGAGATGGCGGACTGTACGCCCTCGGTGTTCTGCAGCTTCCACGCCAGCTCGTCGATGGCCGACAGGGTGCCGTAGGCCGAGCAGCCTTCCGCTTCGGTTTTCACCATCACCACCAGTACGTCGGAACTGGTCGAGAAGTTCTTGATGATGAAGTCGTTGTCGAGGTTGTAGCGGGAGTCCGGACGCAGTTCCGGCGCGCCCTGGTCGAGGTCACCGATCTTCAGGTGATGCCCCTGCCACATGCCCAGGCCGAACATGATCAGTGCGATGACGATGGAGATCGGAGCGACGACCGGGCTGGCGAAGTTGGCCAGCAGGCGCCAGAACGGATGCTCGCGCACCGCGTCTTCCTTGCTGCGCTGGATCGCGCGCTTGCTGATGCCGAGGTAGGAGATAGCCACCGGCAGCAGGATCAGGTTGGTGAACACGATCACCGCCACGCCGATGGAGGCGCCGATGGCCAGTTCGCGGATCACGCCGATGTCGATGACCAGCAGGGTGATGAAGCCGACGGCATCCGCCAGGATGGCGATCATGCCCGGCAGGAACAGCTGGCGGAAGGTACGGCGCGCAGCCAGCAGCGGGGTTTCGGCGTCACTGGAATGCAGGGCGATACCGTTGATCTTCTGTACGCCGTGGGAGATACCGATGGCGAAGATCAGGAACGGTACAAGCATCGAGTACGGGTCGAGACCGAAGCCGATGCTGTGCAGCAGGCCGAGCTGCCACATCACCGCCACCAGGGTGGTGGACAGTACGGCGATGGTGCTGCGGATGCACTTGGTGAACCAGTACAGCAGGACCAGGGTAATCGCCAGGCAGATGCCGAAGAAGCCGATAACCATGATCAGGCCATCGATCAGGTCGCCGACCTTCTTGGCGAAGCCGATGATGTGGATCTTCACGTTCGGGTTCTGCAACTGGTACTTGTCGCGGATCTTCTCTTCCAGCTCATGGGAGAAATCGCGGTAGTCCAGGTGCAGCAGCTTGCTCTGGTCCTTGGCGTCCGGGTAGACCTCCAGCAGCGGTACGTCGACGATGCTGGAGCGGAAGTTGTTCGCTACCAGGCGGCCGATCTGACCGGACTTGAGGATGTTGTTGCGCAGGTCGTCAAGGGCACGCGCGGAACCGTCGTAGGTCTGCGGGATCACTTCGCCACCGGCGAAGCCGTCCTCGGTCACCTCGGTCCAGCGTACGCTCGGGCTCCACAGGGACTTCAGGCCGGCACGGTCGACACCCGGGATGTAGAAGACTTCGTCATGGATCTGCCTCAGCGTATCCATGTACTCCTTGGTGAAGATGTCGCCATTCACCGCTTCCACCGAGATGCGCACGGTGTTGCCGAGGTTGGCCAGGTCGTTGCTGTGCGCAAGCATGTTCTGGATGAACGGGTGCTTGAGCGGGATCATCTTCTCGAAGCTGGTTGCCGGGCGCACCTGGATGGCCTGGTAGAACAGGAAGACGGTCGCCAACAGGCAGAGGAAGATGACGACTGGACGATTGTTGAAGATCAGGCGCTCGAGGAAGGTAGCCTTATCCTGGTGATGTGTATTCACAGCGTTCATACCGATTCCCCGGCTTATTGTTGTTCTGTGGGCTCGGCGCCGGTCGCCGAAGCCACGTGGATGCCACCCTGACCGACGAGGATCAGCCCGCCATTGCTGGCGCCACTGACACCGGCCAGCGAGAGGCGATCGGGACGGTTATAGACAGTAAAGCTCTGTCCGTCGTCTTTGCTCTCCAGAACGCTGCCGCCGTGACCAACGATCACTACGGTGCCGTTGTCCAGCAGGGTGCCTTCGGAAAGGCCGAACTCGAGTTCGCCGTCGCCGGCCGGCAGCGGCACCTGATGCCATTGGCCGCCGAAGTCGGTGGAGCGGAACAGGTGGCCACGCAGGCCGTACACCAGAACGGTGCCCGGCTGGCGGGTAGCGACCACGCCGAACAGGGAGCCTTCATAGGGGCTTTCGACCTTTTCCCAGGTCTCGCCGAAGTCGGCCGAGCGGAAGATGCTGCCGGTCTCGCCGACGATCATCAGGCCGGAATCCTTCACCGCAGCGATGGAATTCAGGTGCAGCTGGTCTTCGTTGTCCAGGCGGTCGCTGACGTCTTCCCAGTTCTTGCCGCCGTCGCGGGTTTCCATCAGCGCGCCATAGGCGCCGACGGCCAGGCCGTGGTTTTCGTCCTGGAACCAGATGTCGAGCAGCGGCGATTCGCGGTTGAGGTCCTGGAACTGACGGGTCCAGGTCGCGCCACCGTCCTCGCTGGCGAGGATCTGCGCGTCATGGCCGACGGCCCAGCCTTTCTTGTCGTTGACGAAGAAGACCGAGGTCAGCAGCTGGCGGGTCGGCACCTTGGCCTGGGTCCAGCTCTTGCCGTCGTCGTCGGAGTAAAGGATATGCCCGTGGTCGCCTACGGCCACCAGGCGCTTGCCGGCATGGGCGACGCTCACGAGGAGGCTTCGCTTGGCTTTCGCCGACATGATCGAGTAGATGCTGTCCGCGGCCGGAGCTGGCTCGTTGGCATGCACCGGGGAAGCGGCAAGCAGCAGACAGGAAAGAGCGCCAAGCAACGCAACTGATTTACGTAGCGGCGAGCGGGAGGGCGAGTGGAGCGCAGGCTGTTCACTCAGGGTGCGCCACATGGGCTCACGCATAGCCTTTACCTCTTTGTTCTTATTGGGGCGGTGTTAGTTGGTCGCTATATAGCCAGCCTTTTGCCAGGCTGACAATTAACACCACGTTATCTTTTGTTAAGGCAGACGGGCCTCGTCCGAAGGGATGATTAGTCCTACCTGAAAGTGTGCCCGGAAGAACGAACCGGCCATTCCGACAGCCACGCTGGCGGCCTGGAAGCCAGTGTTACCGGGCTCTGGAGGGTTACGGAAACAAAAAAGGTGTTACCGGCGCATGCCGGTAACACCTCGATGAATGCGGGATGGTCAGCGCCATCCCGAATCGGCCCGGACCTCAGGCGAGGCTCTTGCTGACCACCTCGTAGACGTCGCTGGACAGTTCGCCGGAAGCGAGGATGCGTTCCAGCTCGCCACGCATCAGAGCCTGGCGCGCCGGTGCGTATTTGCGCCAGCGGGTCAGCGGCGCCAGCAGGCGCGAGGCGATCTGCGGGTTGCGCGCATTGAGGGTGATCACCTGGTCGGCGAGGAAGCGATAGCCGGCACCGTCCGCACGGTGGAAGTTGACCAGGTTCTGGTTGGCGAAGGCACCGATCAGCGCGCGGATCTTGTTCGGGTTCTTCAGGGTGAACGCCGGGTGCTCCATCAGCGCCTGCACGCGCTCCAGCCCGCCCGGCAGGGTGCAGCCGGCCTGGACGCTGAACCACTGGTCCATCACCAGCGGATCGTCCTTGAAGTAGTCGGCGAACATCGCCAGCGCCTTGGCCTTCTCTTCCTCGAACGGCGAATTGACCAGCACCGCCAGCGCGGTCAGGCGTTCGGTCATGTTGTCACAGGACTGGTACTGCTCCTGGCAGGCCTCCAGCACCTGCGCGCGGCCACTGAGCATCAGGTACGACAGGGCGATGTTCTGCAGGCTGCGGCGGGCGATGTGCGTCGCCTCGGCAACGTACGGGGTCTCCCGGGAAGCGACGCGGTTGTCCTGGTAGCGCTGCCACAGCGGCTCGTGCAGGGCGTCCGCCAGTTGCTTGCGGGCGAACTCGCGGGCGGCGTGGATCGCCTCGACGTCGGCCTCGTCGCTGATCTCGGTGAGATAGGCCTCGCTCGGCAGCGAGAGCATCTCGGCGACCATCGCCTGGTCCAGCGACGAGTCCAGCAGCAGGGTGCGGAACGCTTCGACCAGACGCTGATCGAGCTTCAGCGCCTCGCCGCGCTGGTGCTGGCCGATCAGTTCCTGCAGCACCTGCACGCTGAGCTGCTGGCCGGCCTCCCAGCGATTGAAGCCGTCGCTGTCGTGCTGCATGAGGAACATCAGCTGGTCGCGGCTGTACGGGAAGCTCAGCTTGATCGGCGCGGAGAAGCCGCGCAGCAGCGACGGCAGCGGTTTCTCCTCGAGGTCGACGAAGGTGAAGGACTGCTCCAGCTCGGTGATCGCCAGCACGCGGTTGTCACCAACCGCCGCATCCTCGCCCTGCAGGCGCAGCGGCAGCGGCTGGCCGGCGCTGCCGAGCAGGCCCATTTCCAGCGGGATGACGAAGGGCTGCTTGCTCGGCTGGCCGGGAGTCGCCGGGCAGCTCTGGCGGAAGCTCAGGGTGTAGCTGCGCGCTGCGGCGTCGTAGCTCTCCTCCACCGCCAGGCGCGGGGTGCCGGACTGGGTGTACCAGCGCTTGAACTGCGTCAGGTCGATGCCGTTGGCGTCTTCCATGGCCTTGACGAAGTCGTCGCAGGTCACCGCCTGGCCGTCATGACGCTCGAAGTACAGGTCGGTGCCCTTGCGGAAGCCATCGACGCCGACCAGCGTGTGGATCATCCGCACCACTTCCGAGCCCTTCTCGTAGACGGTCAGGGTATAGAAGTTGGAAATCTCGATGAACGAATCCGGACGCACCGGGTGCGCCATCGGGCCGGCGTCCTCGGCGAACTGGTTGGTGCGCAGGAAGGCCACGTCCTCGACACGCTTGACCGTGCGCGAGTTCATGTCGGCGGAGAATTCGGAGTCGCGGAAGACGGTAAAGCCTTCCTTCAGCGACAGCTGGAACCAGTCGCGGCAGGTCACGCGGTTGCCCGACCAGTTGTGGAAGTACTCGTGGGCGACTACCCCTTCGACGCGCTGGTGGGCGGCGTCGGTGGCGGTTTCCGCCTTGGCCAGCACGCAGCTGGAGTTGAAGATGTTGAGCCCCTTGTTCTCCATGGCGCCCATGTTGAAGTCGTTGACCGCGACGATCATGAAGATGTCCAGGTCGTATTCGCGGCCGTAGACCTCTTCGTCCCAGCGCATGGACTTCTTCAGGCTGTCCATGGCGTGCTGGCACTTGTCGATGTTTTCCGGCTCGACATAGATGCGCAGGGCGACTTCGCGCTGGCTCATGGTGGTGAAGCTGTCTTCCACCGCCCAGAGGTCGCCCGCAACCAGGGCGAACAGATAGGCCGGCTTCTTGAACGGGTCCTGCCAGGTCGCCCAGTGCCGACCGCCCTCTTCCTGGCCGCTGGCCACCGGGTTGCCGTTGGAGAGCAGGACCGGGTACTTGTGCTGCTCGGCGGAGAGCGTGGTGGTGAAGCTGCTCATCACGTCCGGGCGGTCGAGGTAGTAGGTGATCTTGCGGAAGCCTTCGGCCTCGCACTGGGTGCAGAACATCTTGCCGGACTTGTACAGGCCTTCCAGCGCGGTATTGGTTTCCGGGTGGATGCGCACGGTGCTGTCGACGGTGAAGTTCTTCGCGGTCGGCTGCAGGGTCAGGTGATTCTCGTCGAGCTGGTACTCGCCTTCGTCCAGCACGCGATCGTCCAGGGCCACCCACTGCAGTTCCAGTTGCTGGCCGTCGAGCACCAGCGGCGGCAGGCCTTCGCCGCGCTCCGGGTTGCGCCGCATGACCAGCTGCGCGTGGACCAGGGTGTGGTCCTCGTACAGTTCGAAGGTCAGGTTGGTCTCGTCGATCAGGTACTCGGGCGCCTGATAATCCTTGAGGTAAATGACTTTCGGTTGCTCGGTACGCATGGCTTGTGGCCCCTTGGGAAATGCTCGAACCGGGACGGACGGATTGCGCCGCCCCGGACTCAGTTAAGCACTCACCGCCAGCTGGTAAGCGGTGTACTTGCGGATATTGATGACGCCGGTATCGAAGATCAGGTACTGGCCCTTGATACCTTGCAGGGTACCCTCCACTACCGGCGTCTTGTCCAGATCGAAGCTGGTGATCTTGGCCAGATAGGCCTCGACCGGATACTGGATCTCGACCGGTTGCAGATCGGTGACCGGCTGGATCGCCTGCAGGCCGAAGCGCTGCTGCAGCTCGCGCAGGCCATCGGCACACTGGTCGAAAAGCTGCTCGCGGATGGCAACCAGGTCCAGCGGTTCGGCATCGCCCTTGAGCAGCGCGCGCCAGTTGGTACGGTCGGCCACCTGAGTGCGCAGCAGGTCCTCGACGAAGCCGGACTGCTGCCGCGTGGCCACGCGCATGATCGGCAGCGCCTGGCGCGCGCCCTGGTCGATCCAGCGGGTCGGCACCTGGGTGGCGCGGGTGATACCGACCTTCACGCCGGAAGAGTTGGCCAGGTAGACCACGTGATCGGTCATGCAGAAGCGCTCGCCCCACTCCGGCTCGCGGCAGGTGCCCTGCTCGAAATGGCACTTCTCCGGGCTGACGATGCAGCTGTCGCATTGAGCCAGCTTGGTGAAGCAGGGATAGCAGTAGCCCTGGCTGAAGCTCTTCTTCGTCTTGCGGCCGCAGTGGGTGCAGAAGATCGCGCCGAGGTATTCCAGGCGCACGGTCTTGCCGATCAGCGGGTTGACCGCAACTTCCTCGTCGCCGAGGCGGAAGGCGTATTGAACGGGTGTTTCAAGGCGCGCCGACATCTTGCTGAGCGCGCCACGTCCGAGTTCGCTCATCAGTGCAGCGCGTCGGACTTGAACAGGAGATTCGGGATCGGGTCGGCATGCGACTCGCATTCCTGCGGGCCCATGTAGCCGGTGCGTTCTTCTTCCGGCAGGTTGGCCATCTCCCAGGCGATCACCGCCTGCAGGCTGAGCTCCTTCTGCTCCTGGGTCAGCTTGCGGCCGTCCGGCCACTTGCCGATCTCCACCGCCAGCTTGAGGTTCTGGTAGATCTCGGGGGTGATGTTCTCGATCATCTCGGCGAAGGACGACATTGGCCGACTCCTGCAAATTGGGCAAAACCGGCATTCTACCGACCCCGGCCCCGCAGCGCACGGACGTTGGTCAATCCCCTGTAGGTTGGCGCTGAGCGAAGCGAAGCCCAACATCTGTCGGGCATGGCACCATTCAGTTGGGCTTCACTGCGTTCAGCACCAACCTACGAGAAGCACCATCCCACCATCATCAACCTCAACCGCGCCGCGCGAGCAATCCGCCGATCAGGCCGGTAGCGCAACCGGCGACCAGTCCGCCGATATGCGCGCCATTGGCGATGGAGCCGAAGCCCAGCAGGTCGATCACCCCGGACAGGCAGATCAGCAGCCAGATCAGCATCATCGCCACCACGCCCCTGGGCAGGCGGAAGGCCGGGGTCGGCGCCAGCAGCTGGAAGATCCAGCAGTGCCCGAGCAGGCCGTAGAGCACGCCGGACAGGCCGCCGAACAGGCTCGCCCCGCTGACGGAGAACTGCACCACGTTCGACACCAGGCCGAAGCCCAGCGACAGCACCAGCAGCATCGGCCCGCCCTGGCGGTATTCGATGCGCCGGCCGAGCTCCCAGTACCACATGCCATTCATCGCCAGGTGCAGCCAGCCGAAGTGGATCAGCATCGGCGTGAACAGGCGCCACCACTGCCCCGCTGCCAGGCTTTCCATCAGCGGCGTGAAGACGGCGTAGTCGCCCTCCACCTGGAACTCCTGGAAGGTCAGCCAGTGCAAGGTCGCCAGGTTGTTGCCAAGCAGCGTGACCGCGGCGACGACCAGCGTCACCAGCAACACCGCGGCGGTCATCCAACTGGCACGAAGCTGGCCGACGAACCCCGGGGAGCGCCTTACCGGCTCGGTCGCCAGGGCGAAATCAGGATCGCCTTCGGGAAAGCGCTGGTAGAGCGTGCGCACTTCCTCGGCCAGTTGCGGGCTGGGCACCCAGAGCACCTGCTCGCCGGACTCCTCGCTGACCCGGAACGGCACGTTCAGGCGGCGCAGCAGGCTGACGAACCCGCCCAGGTCCACCGCCAGCGGCAATCGCATCACTTCTACTGCACTCACTCGTCGGCCCCCGGGCGCTTCACATCCACCCATACGAATTTACCGCGATCGAGACGGCGTTCGCCGTCCAGCCGATACGCGACCAGCTTGCCGTACATCACCGCGCTGTAGTCCAGGCAGGCCAGGTTCGGCCGGATCGGCGCCGGCGTGCCCTTGCACCAGTAGTGGCCGACGAACAGCAGCGGCTCGTCGGCGCCATAACTCAGCAGGCTGGACTTCTGTTCGCGAGTGAGGGGTTCGGCGGCCACCTCGTCGGGCAGCGCATCGGGCTGGAAGACGATGTCGCCGTAGGTTTCCGGCTCGCGGTCCTCTTCCCAGAACTTGGTGCGGAAGAACGCGCGGGTGTAGCCGTCGCTGCTGGTCAGGGTGATGCCCTTCGGCAGGCGCATGTCGGTGCCGCGCAGCAGGCGGTTGCAGGACTGATGGGCGAAGCTGCCAGGATCGGCGGAGGCCTGGAGGAATGCCTCGTCGATCTTCCCATCGGGGAACTGCCGGCGCAGCGTCTCGATCAGGCCGTTGTCCCAGCAGGCATGCACCATGCGGAAGTGCCCGGCGTCGATGAACAGCGGCATCGACTGGAACCAGCCGAGGAAGTCGCGCCAGTCCGCCGGATGCCCCTCGAACTGCTCCAGGGTCTCGCGAATCAGCCGGGCATGCCGCGGCGTGTGTTCGCGAACGTAGGTGCGACCGCTGCCCGGCGCCGCCGGAGTGGCCCAGCCGAGCGCGTTGAACTCGTGGTTGCCCATGATGCACAGCGCCTCGCCCGCGGCGACCATGTCGTGCACCCGGTGCAGCGCCTCGCGGATGCGCGGCCCACGGTCGACGATATCGCCAAGGAACAGTGCCTGCCGGCGTGGATGCCGCCATACCCCGCCCTGCTGACGGTAACCGAGGGTTTCCAGCAGCCGGTCGAGGGTGTGGGCGCAGCCGTGGACGTCGCCGATCAGGTCGTAGCCGCGCGCAGGATCGAGTTCGCTCACTCGCTCCCCCCGAGGCGGCTTCCCCACCCCAGCTTGGTCCGGCAGACCTCGTAGTAGTTGTGGTCGACCGGGTGGATCAGGCGCAGCTTGTGCGGCTTCTTGCTCACCGTGACGGTATCGCCGGGCGCGCAGGTGAAGTGGTTCTGCCCGTCGCAGGACACCTGCGGGTAGATCTGCATGTTCGGCGACACCACGATCTTCAGCTCGCTGTCGCCATCGACCACGATCGGCCGGCTGGACAGCGTGTGCGGATACATCGGCACGATGACGATGGCATCCAGCTTCGGATGCATGATCGGCCCGCCGGCGGACAGCGCGTAGGCGGTGGAGCCGGTCGGGGTGGAGACGATCAGGCCGTCGGCCTTCTGGCTGCAGACGAACTGGCCGTCGATGTGCAGCTCGAATTCGATCATCCGCGTCGACTTGCCGGGGTGCAGCACCACGTCGTTCAGCGCGTCGCCCTGGCCGATGGAGTCGCCGTGGCGGCGCACCTGGACATCCAGCAGGAAGCGGGATTCGGCGATGTACTGGCCTTCCAGCACCTCCGTGACCTTCACTTCCAGTTCGTCCGGACGGATATCGGTGAGGAAGCCCAGGCTGCCGCGGTTGATGCCCAGCACCGGCACCTTGTGCTGCGCCAGCGCGCGCGCCGCGCCGAGCATGCTGCCGTCGCCGCCGACCACGATCACCAGGTCGCAGATCTCGCCCATCAGCTTGCGCGAGCAGGTCTGCAGGCCGTGGCCGGGCAACACTTCGGCGATGGTGTCTTCGAGGATCACATGCTGGTGTCGCTCGATCAGGAAGCGCTTCAGCCGGCGGATGGTTTCCAGCACCTGCGTGCTACCGAGGCGGCCGATGATGCCGATATTGCGAAAGGGATCCATGGGACTCCTGAACAGCGTCGAGGGGCGGGAATGAGCGGAATTATGGGCGAAAGGCGCAAACAGCGGCAAACCGCCGGCCCGATGGATGCGCCGCGCCCGCCATGAGGGCTAGGCTACACAGATGACGAAGATTTCCACGCTGTTCACCGATCTGCTCGCGGAACTGCGCCAGCCACAGGTTCGCGACCTGGCCTGGACGCTGCTATCGCCGCCCCTGCTGGCCGCCACCGCGCGCCGCCAGCGCCACCCGCTGGCCGCCAGCCGCTGGCATAGCGAACCGAACCAACTGGCGGACTGGCTGCAGGAACAGGATCGACAGCCCGGCGAACTGGCTGCCTGGCTGGATGCCGAACCGCGGCAACGGCTCGGCCGCTACTACGAGCGCCTCTGGCAGTTCGCCCTGGAGCAGGCCCCGGACATCCGCCTGCTGGCGGCCAACCTGCCGGTGCGCAACAACGGCCACACCCTCGGCGAGCTGGACCTGCTGGTGGAGGACGACGACGGGCCGCATCACCTCGAACTGGCCATCAAGCTCTATCTCGGTCCCGCCCGCGACGGTCCGGAGGACTGGCTCGGCCCCGGCGCCGAGGACCAGTTGACGCGCAAGTTGCAGCATCTCTACGACCATCAGGTGCCGCTGTCGTCGACAGCGGAAGGCAGCGCCGTGGTCCAGGCGTTCACCGACAGTCCCGTCCAGGCCTCGTTGTGGCTGGGCGGCTATCTGTTCTATCCCTGGCCACAGGACTGCCCACCGCCCGCCGGCGCCGATCCACGCCATCTGCGCGGACGCTGGCTGCACCGCCGCGACTGGGATCTCTATCGCCGGCAGTCCAGCGGACGCTGGCAGATGCTGCCCCGCGCGCAATGGCTCTCCCCCGCCCGGATCAGCCCGGAACAGAGTTGGGACGAAGCACAGTTCGAACAATGGCTGGAACAGCTTCCCGAGGACGGTTTCCCGCAGATGCTGGCGCGACTCACCCTGCGCGATGGCGACTGGCAGGAGTGCGAGCGGCTGTTCCTGGTGAGCGACCGCTGGCCGGACGAGCCTTCCAGCTACTCCCGGTGACGCTAGAAACACCGCGTAGGATGGGTTGAGCGCAGCGATACCCATGAATGCGTCGGGACAGCATGGGTATCGCTGCGCTCAACCCATCCTACAGAAGTGGAACCGACCTACTCAGCTTATCCAGCCGCTCCTGCAACGCCCGAAGGCCCTGCAGGCCGCCACTGTGCACGGCGACGATCCGGCTGCCCCGTGGGGCCCTGCCGGCCTGCACCTCGTCGTGCAAGGCGAGCAGCAGCTTGCCGGTATACAGCGGCTCCAACGGCACGCCTGTGGCCTTCTGGAACTCCGCCATGAAGCGCGCCAGCCGCGCATCCAGTCGGGCGAAACCGCCGCGACTGGCATCGATCAGGCGATAGCCTTCATCCGCTCTGCCGGCAGCCTGCAGCAGACGCGGAACCTGCCCCTCCACCCCATGCCCGGGCGGCACGGCCATGGCGCCGACCACTTCGTGTGCGCCATCCTCGCCGCTCACCAGTCCCGCCAGCGTGGTGCCGCTGCCTGCCGCTACCCACAGTTGGTGATAATCAGCCCAGCCAAGCGCTGGCAGTTGCGCGCGCAGTTGCCCGACCAACCCGGCACAACCCTGCGCACCGGGCAGTCCGCCGCCGCCCTCGTCCACCGGCAACAGGTGCGGATAGCGCTCCCGCCAGGGCGCCCAGAAGCCCGGCGCATGGCGCTCGCGGTAGCCGGCGTAGCCGAGCCAGTGCAGATCCATGCCGAAATCGCGCAGGTCGCGTACGGTCGGCGTGTCCTGCTCCAGCCCACGCAGCAGTCCCGCTGTTTCGAAGCCGAAGCGCGCCCCCGCCGCGGCCAGCGCATGCAGATGATTGGAATGGGCGCCGCCGAGGCTGATCAGCCCGCGCAGCCCGAGGTCGGCCGCCTGGCGCAGGTACGGCGCCAGCTTGAACCACTTGTTGCCGGAAACCTGTTCGTCGACCAGGTCCAGACGCAGCAATGCAAGCTCGACGCCGGCCGCGTCCAGCCAGTCGAGTCGCACATGTTGCAGAGGCGGGATGGGTTGCCAGTCGGGAAGGAGCAATGCTGTCAGTTCAGGCCGGGTTGCAGACCCCTGCCTTTATGCCGGCTGCAGCAGTTGTTGTCACCCTCGACGAAGCGGCTGGGTGTATCCACCCGGTCCACCGGGATCGCACAGCGCTCGCCGTTGGACAGGCGGCCGTCGCAGGTGGGCTGCTGATAATGGGCCAGCCAGTCGCGATAACGTTCCTCGGACACCAGGCATTTGCTCGCCGCGTAGGCCATCGGGTTCTGCCGATAGCGCGTCAGCTCCTGCAGCGGGATGGTCAGGTGCCCGGCGCCCGGATGATAGGCGACGAAGATGACGCCCAGGCCGGAGAGCTGCTCCAGCACCGCCATCTCGTCGCCATCCTTGCCGGCACGCAATGCGTCGTTTTCCAGACGAAGATGCCGCTCCAGCTCGTTGCGATAACTCAGCTCCGCATCGCGAATGGCGAGCTGCTCCTTGCATTGCGCCAGCATGCCGGCCACTTTCGCCTGCGCCTCCGCCTGCAGGCCCGCGCGCAGGGCAGCGACCTCCGCCCGCCCCTCCTGCTCGACCGTGCCCAGGCGTGCGACCAGCTCGTCGCGCTGCAGCCGGCACTCGGCCAGCTCCTGGCGCAGGCTGGTACCGGCCTGTTCCTCGCGCTGCAGGCATTCGCGCAGGGCAGTCAGCTCGCGGCGCAGCGCCTTGAGCTGCTCCTCGGCGTCCAGCCGATGCTGGCTGAGTTCCCGCTCATGCTGCTGGCTGAGTGTGGCGATGCGCATCTCGTGCTGGGTGAGCATTTCAGCGGACTTCTGCTGGTGCTCCTGGAGCATCTCCCGGGCGATCTTTTCCGCCTCGTCGTGCGGTTCCTCCACCGGCGCGTACCACTGGTGCTCGGCCGCCATATGCAGGCGCTCGGGCTCGACGACGGCCGGCTCCTCGTCCACCAGCAGGCCGAGATGGTTGCGCTTGATCACTTCGCGGATCATCACCAGGTGATTGTTGCCGGGCGTCAGGATGGGATCCCACAGGTGCATCTGGTGCCAGGGCACCGGGCACTGGCTGGCGCAGGCAAGACGGATCGGCCCGGCGCCCATGTCCGGGCCACGCCCGGCGCGATCGGCGAGCTGGCGCAGCGGCAGGTTCCAGCCGGGGTCGACCTGGCCGGTCTCGTCGAAGTCCAGGTAGAACAGCACCACCGCCCGGACCATCAGACGTGGGTTGATCAGCAGGTAGGCGAGGCTCATCTGCTGGTCCGCGTACTCGGGCATCTGCACGATGTTGTCGAGCAATGCCTCGAATTCCGGGTAGAGCATTTCCTTGCAGATGCCGCGGTCGTTGAAGAAGACCACGGCTTCCACCATCTGAGGCTTCTTCTGCATCCTCATGGTATGACCTCTGGGGCGGCACGGGAGGAAGACCCGGAAGTGGCGCCGAACAGGCAGGCGCGAATCCTTTGCAAGGAGTCTAGGGAATAAATGCCGCAGGCTATGTGACTGGGTTGGCAGTCGCCCTGAGGCCGCGCGCGCAATGGCGTCCAGGCGGGATGAAAGTGTGACGCGGTCGCTTTTTCTTGCGTTCGACAGCCCCGGGGCAATGACTCCGGGGCTGTCGTGGCGGCGGGGATCAGAGTTCGGCGGCCACTCGCGAGCCCTGGTTGATGGCGCGCTTGGCATCCAGTTCGGCGGCTACATCCGCCCCGCCGATCAGCTGGACCTTCTGCCCGGCGGCCTGCAGGCCGTCGTGCAGCTCGCGCAGCGGTTCCTGGCCGGCGCAGACGATCACCGTGTCGACCGGCAGCACCTTCGCCTCGCCGCCGGCGATGCTGACATGCAGGCCGGCGTCGTCGACCTTCAGGTACTCGACGCTGCTGATCATCTGCACCTGCTTGTTCTTCAGCCCGGTACGGTGAATCCAGCCGGTGGTCTTGCCGAGGCCGTCGCCGACCTTGGTTTTCTTGCGCTGCAGGAGGAACACCTGGCGTGCCGGCGCATGCGGTTTCGCCTCGATGCCGGCGACACCGCCGCGTGCTTCCAGTGCGGTATCGATGCCCCACTCCTTCCAGAACACCTCGCGATCCAGGCTGCTGGACTCGCCCTGGTGGGTGACGAACTCGGAGACATCGAAGCCGATGCCGCCGGCACCGATCACCGCCACCGCCTGGCCGACCGGCTTGCGCTGGAGGATCGCGTCCAGGTAGCTGATCACCTTCGGATGCTCGATGCCCGGAATGGCCGGAGTGCGCGGAACGATGCCGGTGGCGAGAAGGATTTCGTCGTAGCCGCCCCTGGCCAGGTCGTCCACGGAGACGCGGGTGTTCAGGCGCACGTCGACGCCGGTGGTTTCCAGCTTGCGCTTGAAGTAGCGCAGGGTCTCGTAGAACTCCTCCTTGCCCGGCACGCGCTTGGCTACGTTGAACTGTCCGCCGATCTCGCCGGCCGCGTCGAACAGGGTCACGCTGTGCCCGCGCTCGGCGGCCACGGTGGCGGCGGCCAGGCCGGCGGGACCGGCGCCGACCACGGCGATCTTCTTCACCTGGGCGGTGGGGATGTAGTTCAGTTCGGTCTCATGGCAGGCGCGCGGGTTGACCAGGCAACTGGTCAGCTTGCCGCCGAAGGTGTGGTCGAGGCAGGCCTGGTTGCAGCCGATGCAGGTGTTGATTTCGTCGGCCCGGCCCTCGGCGGCCTTGTTGACGAACTCCGGGTCGGCGAGGAATGGCCGCGCCATGGAAACCATGTCGGCATCGCCCTCGGCCAGCACCTGCTCGGCCACTTCCGGAGTATTGATGCGGTTGGTGGTGACCAGCGGGATGCCGATCTCGCCGCGCAGCTTGGCGGTGACCTTGGTGAAGGCCGCGCGCGGCACCTTGGTGGCGATGGTCGGGATGCGCGCCTCGTGCCAGCCGATGCCGGTGTTGATGATGGTCGCACCTGCCTTCTCGATGGCCTTGGCCAGCAGGACGATCTCGTCCCAGTCGCTGCCGCCCTCGATCAGGTCGAGCATCGACAGGCGATAGATGATGATGAAGTCGCGCCCCACGGCCTCGCGCACGCGGCGGACGATTTCCACCGGCAGGCGCATGCGGTTCTCGTAGCTGCCGCCCCAGCGGTCGGTGCGCTGGTTGGTGTGGGCAACGAGGAACTGGTTGATGAAGTAGCCTTCCGAACCCATGATCTCGACGCCGTCGTAACCGGCTGCCTTCGCCAGGCTGGCGCAGTTGACGAAATCCTGGATCTGCTTCTCGATGCCGTCCTCGTCCAGCTCCTTCGGCTTGAACGGGTTGATCGGCGCCTGGATGGCGCTGGGCGCAACCTGCTTCGGACTGTAGGCATAGCGGCCGGCGTGGAGGATCTGCATGCAGATCTTGCCGCCCGCCTCGTGCACCGCCTGGGTGACGATGCTGTGCTTCTCGGCCTCTTCCGGCGTGCTCAGCTTGGCCGCGCCGGCGTAGACACCACCCTCCTCGTTCGGCGCGATGCCGCCGGTGACCATCAGGCCGACACCACCACGGGCGCGCTCAGCGAAATAGGCCGCCATGCGCTCGAAGCCGTTCGGCTTTTCTTCCAGGCCGGTGTGCATGGAGCCCATCAGGGTGCGGTTGCGCAGGGTGGTGAAGCCCAGGTCGAGAGGAGCGAGCAGATTGGGATAGGCGGTCATGGAGCCTCCGGCGAGTCACGGTTGTGCCGCGGCCTCGGCACTATCGGCACGGGACGCGGTCGGTATGGACCAGACTCTAAGCAGCGGCCTCGATCCGCTCAATGATCAAAAGTAACAACTTACTGATCGAAAATGACAGCGAACCTTGGCATTCCGCCAGCACTCCCCTACTCTGAGCGCTACGCCCGGAGCCCCGCATGCGCAAGCTGATCTTCCTTGTTCTCATCGTCCTGTTCGCCGCCTACGCCGGCTGGGCCGAACGCCGCCCGGTCAACCACTACCTGTCCGACCTGCGCAGCGAGGTCGCGCTGAACCTCGGCACCCCGGCCGAGCACGGCAATCTGCTCGGCATCCAGCCGGAGCTGTTCCCCCAGGACTATCAGAGTGTGGAACGCCTGCGCCTGAAGTTCGCCGCCTATCTGGAAAAGGCCCGCAACGAAGGGCTGCTCAACGAGCGCACCGTCGTGGTGTTCCCCGAGCACATCGGCACCTGGCTGGTAGCTACCGGCGAGAAGCCCGAGGTGTACCGCGCCACGCGGCTGAACGAGGCGATGGAGTGGATGGCCGTGAGCAATCCGCTCAAGCTGGCGCGCGGCTGGCTCGGCGCGAAAGGCGACGACCGCCTGGCCGACGCTCTGCTGCGCATGAAGTCGGTGGATATGGCGCACGACTACCAGACGCTGTTCGGCGGCCTGGCGCGGGAGTTCGGCGTAACCGTGGTCGCCGGCTCGATCATCCTGCCCAGCCCGCGGATCAACGAAGGCCAGCTGCAGACCGGCAACGGCCGGCTGTACAGCATCAGCGTGGTGTTCGGCAGCAACGGTCTGCCGATCGGCAGGCCGCAGCGCAAGGTCTTCCCCAGCGATGCCGAGAAAGGCTTCACCCGCGCCGGTGACCTCGACGACCTGCAGGTGCTGCCGACCCCGGCGGGCCGCCTGGGCGTGCTGATCTGCGCCGACAGCTGGCGTCCGGCGAGCTATGCCGCACTGGCCGCCGGCAAGCCCGAGATCATCGCGGTGCCGGCTTCGATGGGCAACAACGGACGCTGGAAGCATCCCGCAAGCGACGACACCTGGGACAGCCCGGCACTGGCCAGCCGGCTCGGTGAAAGCGGCGCGCACGCCGGCATCGCGGTGTTCCTCCGCGGCCAACTGTGGGATCTCGGCAGCCATGGGCGCAGCCTGGTCGCCACGCCGGCGGGGCCCCAGCTCGCCGAGGACGGCCGTGGCGCCCGCCTGATCAATATCTGGCTGTAGCTCCATGAGCCGGCCCGGCATACGCCTCGGCGACATTTCGGTGGGCTTCGTGCACAGCCTGGCCGCTGCGCTGGAGACACATGGCATTCCCGCGCAAGCGCTGCTCGAACAGTACGGGCTGGACAACGCACGCCTCGCCGAACCCCACGGGCGCCTGTCCATCCCGCGCTACATGCGCCTCGGCCACACGGCCATCCAGCTCAGCGGCGATCCGGCCCTGGGGCTGCGCATGGGGCAACTCAGCCGTCCCAACCAGTTCGGCCTGGCAGGCGTGACCGCCACCCAGGCGCCCAACGTGCGCGCCGCCGCGCGTGCGCTGATCCATTTCGAACAGCTCTACGCACAGAACTACCGCGGTCAGTCGCAGTTCGTGGAGGATGCCGGCGGCGCCTGGTTGCGCTTCTATTCGATCAGCCCGTACAACGCCTTCAACCGTTTCGTGGTGGATTCCGTGCTGGCCAGCTGGGTCAGCCAGTTGAGCAGCATCGCAGGCCAGCCGCTGCGCGTGGTGAAGGTCGAAATCGAATATCCCGCCCCCGCCTACGCGGCGCGCTACGAGGAGTTCTTCGGCTGCCCGGTGGAGTTCGGCGCCGAAACCAACCAGCTGCGCCTGGACCTGGCCAGCCTGGCCCTGGGCAATCGCGAACATTGCCCGAGCACCTGGCGGCAGTTGCTGGAGATCTGTGACAGGGAACTGGAGCAGCTGACCCGCACACGCAGCCTTCACGAGCGCGTCAGCCAGATTCTCGGTCCGATGCTCAACGGTCGCGAACCGGACCTGGAGGAAGTGGCGGCACGCCTGAAAATGCCGACCTGGACATTGCGGCGCAAGCTCGCCGAAGAAGGCACGCAGTTCCGCAGCATCCTCAACGAAACGCGCCGCGACCTGGCGATGATCTACATCCGCGACACCGACCTGGCCTTCGGCGAGATCGCCTATCTGCTCGGCTTCGCCTCGGCGGAAGCCTTCCAGCGCGCCTTCAAGCGCTGGAGCGGGTTGACCCCCGGCGAGTTCCGCCGCACCCAGCGGCAGCGCGCCTGATCACATTTCGGTGGCGTCGTCCGCCGGCTCCGGCTGGTCTATCTCCGTCGCGTGCAGTTCGAGCAGTTCTTCCTGGTAGTCGTCCATTGGCTTTTCTCCTGATAGTCGTTTCGGTTTTAACAAAGACTACGGAGAAATCCTAGATGTCGCATATGAACGCCAGATGAACCCCTTGCCGCAGGAGAAATTGCGGACAAAGAAAAAGGGCCTGCATTTCTGCAGGCCCTTTCGATATGGCGCACTCAGGAGGATTCGAACCTCCGACCGCTCGGTTCGTAGCCGAGTACTCTATCCAGCTGAGCTATGAGTGCGCTGGGTTGGTGCTGTTTAACCAGTTCCACCGCCTGGTCGCGGTTTTCGAAGGATTTCGCCTTCTTTCCGCTGACGCCCCGCTTTCGCGTTACGTCTCGATAATGGCGCACTCAGGAGGATTCGAACCTCCGACCGCTCGGTTCGTAGCCGAGTACTCTATCCAGCTGAGCTATGAGTGCGCTGATGAGGGCGCAAATTCTAGTTCGTATCGCTTTCGCTGTCAACCTGATTTTTTCAATCATTTCAGAAACTTACGTCTCTGGACGGTTGCTCTACGCGCTAGTTGCTAATGGCGGAGAGGGGGGGATTCGAACCCCCGACACCCTTTTGAGGTGTACTCCCTTAGCAGGGGAGCGCCTTCGGCCACTCGGCCACCTCTCCGCAACACGGGGCGCATGATAACTACGTTTTTCCCCGTTTGCAAAGAAAAAAATCAGAAAAATTAATGATTTGGTTCCTGATCCTTCTCTTTCTGAATGCGCTGGTAGATCTCCTCCCGGTGCACGGCAACTTCCTTCGGTGCATTCACACCGATGCGCACCTGATTCCCCTTGACGCCCAGGACCGTCACGGTGACGTCGTCACCAACCATCAGGGTCTCTCCGACCCGGCGAGTCAAAATCAGCATTCCTTTCTCCTTACGTATTTCGGATAAGCAGTCTGCAAAAAAGAAATGGTGGCAGGTCCGAGAACATCAAGTGGGCGAACCCTTCAACCAAGTATTGACCAGTCCCGTCGGAATGAAAGTTCCGACCTGGAAGTCAAAAACGACGAAAGGCGCGGTCAAGCCGCGCCTTTCGGTTTTTCAGCCCTTACTCGCCTTGGCGGGCGGGGGCATCAAGCTCGAACGCGGTGTGCAGGGCGCGTACGGCCAGCTCCAGATACTTCTCCTCGATGACCACGGAAATCTTGATTTCCGAGGTGGAGATCATCTGGATATTGATGGATTCCTTGGCCAGCGCCTCGAACATGCGGCTGGCGACACCCGCATGGGAGCGCATGCCGACGCCGACGATGGAGACCTTGGTGATGTTGGTGTCGCCGGTCGCTTCGCGGGCGCCGATGTTGGCGCAGGTCTGCTTGAGGATCTCCAGCGCGTTCAGGTAGTCGTTGCGATGAACGGTGAAGGTGAAGTCGGTGGTGTTATCGTGCGAGACGTTCTGCACGATCATGTCGACTTCGATGTTGGCGGCGCTGATCGGACCGAGAATCTTGAAGGCCACGCCGGGGGTATCCGGTACGCCACGGATGGTCAGCTTGGCCTCGTCGCGGTTGAAGGCGATGCCGGAGATGATCGGCTGTTCCATGGATTCCTCTTCATCAAGGGTAATGAGGGTGCCCGGACCCTCCTGGAAGCTGTGCAGCACGCGCAGCGGAACGTTGTACTTGCCGGCGAACTCCACCGAGCGGATCTGCAGCACCTTGGAACCGAGGCTGGCCATTTCCAGCATCTCTTCGAAGGTGATCTTGTCCAGTCGGCGAGCCTGCGGCACTACGCGCGGGTCGGTGGTGTAGACACCATCAACATCAGTGTAGATCTGGCACTCGTCGGCCTTCAGCGCCGCGGCCAGGGCTACGCCGGTGGTGTCGGAACCGCCACGGCCGAGGGTGGTGATGTTGCCGTGTTCGTCGACGCCCTGGAAACCGGCGACCACCACTACGCGACCGGCCTTGAGGTCGGCGCGGATATTGGCGTCGTCGATGCTCAGGATGCGCGCCTTGGTGTGCGAGCTGTCGGTGAGGATGCGCACCTGGTTGCCGGTGTAGGAAACCGCCGGCACGCCACGCTTGAGCAGGGACATGCTCAGCAGCGCGATAGTGACCTGCTCGCCGGTGGAGACCATGACATCCAGCTCGCGCGGAACGGGCTGGTCCATGACCTGCTTGGCCAGACCGATCAGGCGGTTGGTTTCGCCGCTCATGGCGGAAACCACCACGACGATATCGTCGCCGTTCTCGCGGAATTTCTTCACCTTCTCGGCTACCTGCTCGATACGCTCGACAGTGCCGACGGAGGTCCCCCCAAACTTCTGTACGATCAAAGCCATTTCAAAACCGCCTGATTCCTCAAGGGCGCCCATTTAACATGCATTCGCCGCATGCTGCCAAGGCCCGCCGGACGCGCTGCGGGCCCCGGATTCTGTGCCTTACAGCCCCTGTTCGGCGAAGCTTTTCGCCAGTGCCAGCGCTTCGTCCAGCTTGCCGGCCTCGGTGCCGCCGCCCTGGGCCATGTCCGGACGACCGCCGCCCTTGCCGCCGACTGCCGCCGCGGCCTGTTTCATCAGGTCGCCGGCCTTCAGCTGGGCGGTCAGGTCCTGGGTCACGCCGGCAACCAGCACGACTTTCTCATCCGTCACGCCGCCGAGCAGGATCACCGCGCGGCCAAGCTTGTTCTTCAACTGGTCGACCAGCGCCAGCAGCGCCTTGCCGTCCAGGCAGTCGAGACGCGCCGACAGTACCTTCGCGCCCTTGACCTCGATGGCCGCGTTCGCCAGGTCGTCGCCGGCCGCGCTGGCGGCCTTGGCCTTGAGCTGCTCCAGCTCCTTTTCCAGCTGGCGGTTGCGCTCGATCAGGCCGGTCAGCTTGTCGACCAGGTTGTCGCGGCTGCCCTTGACCAGGCTGGCCGCTTCCTTGAGCTGCTCCTCGGCGCCGTTCAGGTAGGCCAGCGCCGCGCTGCCGGTGACCGCTTCGATACGGCGCACGCCAGCGGCCACGCCGCCTTCGCTGGTGATCTTGAGCAGGCCGATGTCGCCGGTACGCGATACGTGGGTGCCGCCGCAGAGCTCGACGGAGAAGTCGCCGCCCATGCTCAGCACGCGCACCTGGTCACCGTACTTCTCGCCGAACAGCGCCATGGCGCCCTTCTGCTTGGCAGTGTCGATATCGGTTTCCTCGGTCTCGACTTCGCTGTTCTTGCGGATTTCCGCGTTGACGATGTCTTCCAGGGCCTTCAGTTGCTCCGGCTTGATCGCCTCGAAGTGGCTGAAGTCGAAGCGCAGGCGCTGGCTGTCGACCAGCGAGCCCTTCTGCTGTACGTGATCGCCCAGGACCTGGCGCAGCGCGGCGTGCAGCAGGTGGGTGGCCGAGTGGTTGAGCGCGGTGGCCTGGCGCACCGAGGCATCGACCTCGGCCTTGATGGACACGCCGACGCTCAGGCTGCCCTTGGCGATGACGCCGTGGTGCAGGTGCGCGCCGCCGACCTTGGTGGTGTCGCGCACGTCGAAACGCACGCCGGCGCCTTCAAGGAAACCGCAATCGCCGACCTGGCCGCCGGATTCGGCGTAGAACGGAGTCTGGTCGAGGACGACCACGCCCTCCTCGCCTTCCTTCAGGGTGTCGACGGCCTGGCCGTCGGCGAACAGGGCGATGACCTTGCCGCTGCCGGAAGTGCCTTCGTAACCGAGGAAGCGGGTTTCGCTGTCGACCTTGACCAGGGCGTTGTAGTCCATGCCGAAGGCGCTGGCGGAACGGGCGCGCTCACGCTGGGCCGCCATCTCGCGCTCGAAGCCGGACTCGTCGAGGGTCAGGCCGCGCTCGCGGGCGATGTCGCCGGTCAGGTCGTAGGGGAAGCCATAGGTGTCGTACAGCTTGAACACGGTTTCGCCGGGGATGACCTTGCCCTTCAGGCCGACCAGATCCTGTTCGAGGATCTTCAGGCCCTGCTCCAGGGTCTTGGCGAACTGCTCTTCCTCGGTCTTCAGCACGCGCTCGATGTGCGCCTGCTGCTGTTTCAGCTCGGGGAAGGCCTCGCCCATCTCGGCGACCAGCGCGGCGACGATTCTGTGGAAGAAGCTGCCCTTGGCGCCCAGCTTGTTGCCGTGGCGGCAGGCGCGACGAATGATGCGGCGCAGCACATAGCCGCGGCCTTCGTTGGACGGCAGCACGCCGTCGGCGATCAGGAAGCTGCAGGAACGGATGTGGTCGGCGACGACCTTCAGCGAAGGCGCGTCGTCATTGGCGCAGCCGATGGCGTCGGCGGCGGCCTGCAGCAGGTTCTGGAACAGGTCGATCTCGTAGTTCGAGTGCACGTGCTGCAGGACCGCGCTGATGCGTTCCAGGCCCATGCCGGTGTCCACGCTCGGCGCCGGCAGCGGGTGCATGACGCCGTCCGCGGTGCGGTTGAATTGCATGAACACGTTGTTCCAGATCTCGATGTAGCGGTCGCCGTCTTCTTCCGGCGAGCCGGGCGGGCCGCCCCAGATGTCCACGCCGTGGTCGAAGAAGATCTCGGTGCACGGGCCGCACGGGCCGGTGTCGCCCATCGCCCAGAAGTTGTCGGAAGCGTACGGGGCGCCCTTGTTGTCGCCGATGCGCACCATGCGCTCGGCCGGCACGCCGACTTCCTGGGTCCAGATGTCGTAGGCCTCGTCATCGCTGGCGTAGACGGTGACCCAGAGTTTTTCCTTGGGCAGGTTCAGCCACTTCTCGGAAGTGAGGAATTCCCAGGCGTAGTGGATGGCGTCGCGCTTGAAATAGTCGCCGAAGCTGAAGTTGCCCAGCATTTCGAAGAAGGTGTGGTGACGCGCGGTGTAGCCGACGTTTTCCAGGTCGTTGTGCTTGCCGCCGGCGCGTACGCACTTCTGGCTGGTGGTGGCGCGGGTGTAGGCGCGCTTTTCCAGGCCCAGGAAGCAGTCCTTGAACTGGTTCATGCCGGCGTTGGTGAACAGCAGGGTCGGGTCGTTCGCCGGAATCAGCGAACTGGAGGCAACGCGGGTATGCCCCTTCTCTTCGAAGAAGCGGAGGAAGGCTTCACGGATTTCAGCGCTTTTCATAGGTTCTTCCACGGAATAATTGGCGGCCACGAATCGCCGGCAAAGGGCCGCATTATATCGGCCTCGCGTCAAGGTTGTAGTGTCTTTGCGTTATTGTTACCGCCGAATGTCAATCGATTGCCGTCAAACTCGACGAAAGGCGGCAAAAGCCTCGACGATACGCGGGATATCCGCCGATTTCACATCAAGATGGGTCACCAGGCGCAGACGCGGCGCCGCGCTGACGCGGATGCCCTGCCCGGCGAGGAAATCGCGCAGCGCCGCAGCCTGCGCGCCGATGTCGACGTAGATCATGTTGGTCTGCACCGGCTCGACCCGGTAACCCAGTCCGGCCAGTTCGGCGCCAAGCCGCTCGGCATTGGCATGGTCCTCGGCCAGACGCTCGACCTGATGCTCGATCGCATACAGCCCCGCCGCCGCCAGTCCACCGGCCTGGCGCATGCCGCCGCCGACCATCTTGCGCAGGCGGCGCGCCTTGCCGATCAGCTCGCGGCTGCCGCAGAGCACCGAACCCACCGGCGCGCCGAGGCCCTTGGACAGGCACACCGAAACCGAATCGAAATGCCGGGTGATTTCCCGCGCATCCACGCCCTGCTTCACCGCCGCGTTGTACAACCGCGCGCCGTCCAGATGCAGCGCCAGTCCGCGACGGCGGGTCAGCTCGCGGGCGGCGGCGAGGTATTCCAGCGGCAGGACCTTGCCCTGCATGGTGTTTTCCAGCGCCAGCAGGCGGGTACGGGCGAAGTGGAAGTCGTCCTGCTTGATCGCCGCCTCGACCTTGCCGAGGTCCAGGGAACCGTCGGCCTCGCCGTCGATAGGCTGCGGCTGGATCGAGCCGAGCACGGCCGCGCCGCCGCCCTCGTATTTATAGGTATGAGCCTGCTGGCCGACGATGTACTCGTCGCCGCGCTCGCAGTGGGCCATCAGGCCGAGCAGGTTGCTCATGGTGCCGGTGGGCACGAACAGGGCGGCTTCGAAACCGAGGCGCTCGGCCAGTGTGGCTTCCAGTCGGTTGACCGTGGGGTCTTCGCCGTAGACATCGTCGCCCAGCTCGGCACGCGCCATGGCCTCGCGCATCCCGGCGCTGGGCAGGGTCACGGTGTCGCTGCGAAGGTCGATGATGGACATGGCTGGCTCCTTGGTTCGAACGAAAGAAAGGTCCGATCCTAAGGGCACGCCAGCGGAGGAACAAGGCGCACGTCCGGATAAGGAAGCGCGCCCCGGATGGAGGGATTATTCGGCAGCTGGCTTCTTGCGCTTGAGCGGCGCCATGCCGTCCTGGCTGACCACGGAGGACGGCGCGGCTTTCGGCCGTGCAGCCGGCTTGCGCTTGGCTGCCGGCTTGGCACCGGTCTTCTTCCCATCGGTCTTTTTCTTCTTGGTGCCGGCGGCCTTGCCGGATGCCTTGAGCTTCTTCGGCCCATGGTAATTGGCCTTCAGGCCCTGGATGGCGCGATTTTCGAAGCGCAGCTTGAGGTAGCGCTCGATGCTCGACATCAGGTTCCAGTCGCCGTGGCAGATCAGCGAGATCGCCACGCCAGAGGCACCGGCGCGACCGGTACGACCGATGCGGTGTACGTATTCGTCGCCGCTGCGCGGCATGTCGAAGTTGATCACCAGGTCCAGGCCCTCGACGTCCAGACCGCGCGCGGCGACGTCGGTGGCGACCAGGATCTTCACCGCGCCCTGCTTCAGGCGGTCGATGGCCAGCTTGCGTTCCTTCTGGTCCTTTTCGCCGTGCAGGACGAAGACCTTGTGCCCGTTGGCGATCAATCGACCGGTCAGGCGGTCGGCCTGGGCGCGGGTATTGGTGAAGACAATGGCCTTCTCGTACGGCTCGTTGCCGAGCAGCCAGTGCACCAGTTGCTCCTTGTGCGCTACGTGGTCGGCCAGGATGATCTGCTGGCGCACGTCTTCGTTCAGTTCGCTGACGCGGTTCAGCTGCAGCACCTGCGGCTCGCGCAGCACCTTCTCGACCATCTCGTGCAGGCCGCTGCCGGCGGTGGCGGAGAACAGCAGGGTCTGGCGCGCTTGCGGGCACTCCCCGGCAAGCTTCAGCACGTCCTCGGCGAAGCCCATGTCGAGCATGCGGTCGGCTTCGTCGAGCACCAGCACCTCGACGTCACCCAGCGGCAGGTTGCCGGCGTTGAACTGTTCGCTCAGGCGGCCCGGCGTGCCGATGATGATTTCCGGATTCTTGCGCAGACGCGCGCCCTGCACCTTGAAGTCCTCGCCGCCAGTGATCAGGCAGCCCTTGATAAAGGTGAACTGGGCGAAGCGCTCGACTTCCTTCAATGTCTGCTGCGCCAGCTCGCGGGTCGGCAGCAGGATCAGCGCGCGTGCGCCGCTCTTCGGCTTCTCTTCGGCAAGCAGGCGGTGCAGCAGCGGCAGGACGAAGGCGGCGGTCTTGCCGCTGCCGGTCTGCGCCGTCACCCGCAGGTCGCGCCCTTCCAGAGCCTTCGGAATGGCGGCGGCCTGGACGGCGGTCGGCTCGGTGAAGGACAGCGAATCCAGCGCCTTGAGCAGGCGTTCATGGAGGGCGAATTGGGCGAACAAGGCAGACCTCGGTATCACGGAAGGATCAAATAGCTGCATAGCCTAACGTCTGGCGCGTTTCGGCGCAGGATTTATTCGCACGCCGGCATTGCCCGCCGCCGCCGTCGTCCGGTGCAACCGGCGACGGAACTTGAGGAACTTGCCTGGCTGGAAAGTGACGAAGAAAGGTCCGACTCGCTCGCACCCTTGCTCCGCGACAAGGTTCTGCCAGCGCTCTTCGACTACCTCGGCCGCTGACTCAGGTCATCTGACTCGGCGACGCCGGTGTGCATTTCGTCGGGAACAGACCTGCGACATCCTGCCTCTTGCCGAGGCATTCCGAACCTGAATCCCGACATTCCTATTCGTGCTGAAACCCTCATCCCATAGGGGTTCTGGCTATAAAACGATCAACTCCGCATCCCGTTCGAAGACGTGCCATCAGCCGCTCCCCAGGTCACATGCACGTCGCAAGAGACGACGAACGGTCAAAAAACAGCCATGAAATATGGTCTGATGCGCGAACTCTAAAACACGGACCCAAGGAAACCATCGCCCGCCGAAGAGCAACGGCGATCCAGCGGAGCCTGGATTACATCAACCTCAAAGTAGACATGCCGAATGCGCAGTACCATTTTGACATGCCTCTCCATAGGCTTTGCGGCCGTTTTGGCTGGCACGGGGAACGAGGCTTCCGCCTCTTACAAAGTCACTCATTCCTATGAACCTGCGCCGGTAGACCTGCGCGTTCCGGTTCAGGGTCGCAAGCTGCTGACCATGACGTCGCAGCAGTCGATCGGGGATGCCAAGTCCGACGCGCACCAGATTACCCAGCGCGCCTACAAGCAGATCGGCATCCCCTATCGCTGGGGCGGCATGTCGCCGAAGCGTGGCTTCGACTGCAGCGGGCTGGTCAACTATGTCTTCCGCGATGTGGATGAAGTGGACCTGCCGCGTACCGCGCGGGCGATCTACGGCCAGAAGGGCAACCCGAAGATCAATCGCAGCGATCTGCAGCCGGGCGACCTGGTGTTCTTCCGCATTCGCAGCCGCAGCGTCGACCACGTCGGCATCTACGTCGGCGACGACAAGTTCATCCACGCACCGCGCCGTGGCAAGAACGTCCGCGTATCCGATCTGAATGGCAGCTACTGGAAGCGCCATTACATCGCTGGCAAGCGCGTCCTGCCGGAAACCCTGGCCAAGGCCGACCTGCCCTCCGCCCGTCGCTACGAGTGATCGCCCCGCACCTGGCGGATCGTGCCGAACGCCCGACCCGCCGGATATAGAGGTGGATGACCGCAACGGTTATCCACCCTCTTTCGCAAATCCCCTTCCTTTATTGCATCCCGCGACGCGCCTGTCGGCGCAGCATCCGCGCGCTGTCCCAGCCAGTCAGCAGCACCGCCACCCAGATCGGCCCGTAGGTCCAGAGCTGCGCGGCCTCGAAGCTCTCGCCGAGGAACAGCACGGCGATGGCGAACAGCAGCGCCGGTTCCAGGTAGCTGAGAATCCCGAACAGCCCCATCGGCAGCAGCCGGCTGGACGCCATCATCGCGCCGAACGCCAGCGCACTGATCAGCCCCATCACCGGCAGCAGTAGCCAGAGCCGCGGCGCGTCGGCGAATACCTGGCCATCGCCGCGATACCAGAGCGTCAACAGGGCGAACGGCAGCAGGATCAGCATCTCGAAGATGAACCCCGACAGCGCGTCCACGCCCATCTTGCGGCGCAGCATGAAATACGGCGGATAGCCCAGCGCGGTGATCAGGGTGAACCAGGAGAAGGCGCGCGTCAGCCACAGTTCGTGGAGCACGCCGATCACCGCGAACGCCACGGCGATGGCCTGCAGCGAGGTCAGCCGCTCGCCATAGAACAGCCGGCCGCAGAGCACCATGGTCAGCGGCAGGAGGAAGTAGCCGAGGGACAATTCCAGCGTGCGCCCGACCATCGGCGCCCAGATGAATACGCCCCATTGCACCAGCATCATCGCCGCCGAGATCGGGAAGCACAGCAGCAGCCAGCGCTCGCGCAACAGGCGTCGACCGGCCGAGCGCAGCACCTCGCCCTGGCGGGTGAACAGCACCAGCAGCAGGACCATGGGAATCGACCAGATCACCCGGTGGGCGATGATCAGGATGCTGTCCAGCGGCGCGAGAAAGCGGATATAGCCCGGCAGGGTGACGAACAGCAGCGAGGCGGCGACCGAGAGCGCGACGCCGCGTCCGGAAATATTCATGCGCGCGCCTCGGTGAGCGGCCGCTTGATGCCCAGGCGATTGATCCCCAGCGAGGCGACGATCACCGCTCCGCCCAGCGTCAGGCGCAGCAGGTCCTCATCCTCGTTCCAGATCAGCAGGTTGATCAGCAGGCCGACCGGAATGTGCAGATTGTTCATCACTGCCAGCGTCCCGCCATCCACCAGGGTGCCGCCCTTGTTCCACCAGTATTGCCCGAGTGCGGTGGCCAGCAAGCCCATGAACAGCAGCACGCCCCACTGCACGTCGGTGGTCGGCAGCTTCTGCGGATTGCCCAGCAACCACCAACCCGGCAGGGCAATCACCAATGCACCGATGAAGAAGTAGCCGAAGCGGCGGTATTGCGGGATGTCCGAGGGATAGCGCGCGACCAGATGCTTGTACATGACCTGGCCGGCGGCGAAGGTGGCGTTGGCCAGTTGCAGCAGCAGGAAGCCGAGGAAGAATTCGCCGCTGACGCCGTCATAGCGAATGATCGCCGCGCCGAATACCGCCACCGCCGCAGCCAGCAACGCCCACGGGTTGAAGCGGCGGTTCAGCGCATCGTCGATCAGCGCCACGTGCAGCGGCGTAAGCACGGTGAACAGCAGCACCTCCGGCACCGTCAGCACGCGGAAGCTCTCGTACAGGCAGACATAGGTGATGCCGAACTGCAGCGCGCCGACCAGCATCACCCCGCCGACGAAACGCGGCGCCACCCCGCTCCAGCGCGTCAGCGGCAGGAACACCAGCAGCGCCAGCACCACGCGGGTGAGCACGGCGAAATAGCTGTCCACCTGGCCGGCGAGGTATTCGCCGATCAGGCTGAAGGAAATCGCCCAGAGGACGGTAACGATAAGCAGGTAAGGCATGACCACGGCACCGGAAACGGGGCGTGGAACATAGCGGTTTTGCCGGGTGCAGGAAACCCTAGAGCTGCGCCACGTGTCCGTCCGGCTGGTGCGCCCGCAGATAGGGCAGCAGCACTGCCAGCAGCGGCGCCTTGAACGGCTCCTGGAAGCTGTGCGCCATGCCCGGAATCAGCTTCAGCTGCGCGCCGCGGATATGCGCCGCGACATGCACGCCATGCATCACCGGCAGCAACGGATCGGCAGTGCCGTGGATGACCAGCGTCGGCAGGTCGAGGCGGTTGAGCAGCTCCACCCGGCTGGGTTCGGCGAGGATCGCCAGCAACTGGCGCTGCACGCCTTCCGGATTGAAGGCGCGATCGTAGGAGCGCGCAGCCTCCGTCAGCAGTTGCGCGCGGTCCGCCGGTACCTCCGGGCTGCCGAGGGCGGCGAGCAGATCGACCTGCTGCTCGATGGCCTGCTCGCGGCTACCCGCCTCGCGCCGGGCGAGCAGGCGCAGCAGTTCCTCGCTGGGCGCCGGCAATCCTTCCGCGCCGGAACTGGTCATCACCAGGGTCAGGCTGATCACCCGCTGCGGCGCCAGGTCGGCGACATGCTGGGCGATCATCCCGCCCATGCTCGCGCCGAGCACGTGGGCGCGGCGGATATGCAGGGCGTCCAGCAGATGCAGGGCATCGCCGGCCATGTCGGTCAGGCTGTAGGGCGCCTTGACCGGCAGGCCGAGGCGGTAGCGGACGACCTCGTAGGTGAGGCTGGCGGTCGGCACGGGCACGCGCCAGGCGGACAGGCCGACATCGCGGTTGTCGTAGCGGATCACCCGCAGTCCCTGCTGGCAGAGCGCCCGGACCACCTCGTCGGGCCAGTGGATCAGCTGTCCGCCCAGGCCCATGATCAGCAGCAGCGCGGGGTCCTGCTCACGGCCGACGCTCTGGTAGGCCAGGCGTACGTCGTCCAGGTCGATGGTTTCCGTCGGGACTTGCGTATCGCAGCGGTCACCGGCAAAGGCAGGCCACGGCAGGCCGAAGAACAGCACCGCCGCCAGCAGAAGCGCACGCATGTGAATTTCCAGAATGCAAAACCCCAGTAAGGCGCGATTCTGATGAATTTCCGTCGTTCGCTCTGCCACACAACGGTGACAGTTTGATGAAAGGCGCCGAGCGGTCGTCTCGCCGTCGCATGATTCCGGTCATTGGGCGATGGCCGCGCCAGCTACCATGATTCGGCAAAGACCTGACCGATCCGGGAGCGATCTCATCCATGGGCTATCCGATCCTGCTCACCCTGCACCTGCTCGCCGCGCTGATGTTCGTTGGCACGGTGTTCTTCGAAGTGCTGATCCTCGAAAGCGTGCGCAAGCATGTACCGGAAGACGCCATGCGCGCCGTGGAACGAGCCATCGGCCAGCGCGCCCGGCGGCTGATGCCGTGGGTGATCCTGGTGCTGTTCGGCGCCGGCATCGGCATGGCCTGGGAGCGCTACCTGCAACTGCTGGCCGCCCCGCTGGAATCGTCGTTCGGCACGCTGCTGGCGCTGAAGATACTGCTCGCCGTCAGCGTGCTCGGCCACTTCGTCACCGCCATGCTGCTGTTCGCCAGCGGAGGCATGACCGCACGCCGCTCGCACTTCATCCATATCAGCGTGTTCTGCCATGTGCTCGCCATCGTGCTGCTGGCGAAGGGGATGTTCTATCTGAGCTGGTAAAACGCGCGAGCGGTCGCTCCTGCAGGAGACTCCATGCTGGGTTTCGCAGGTTGGCGCTGAGCTTGCGAAGCCCAACATCGGTCCGGCATTGGCACCGTTGGGCTTCGCTGCGCTCAGCGCCAACCTACGGCTACTCGCTCCGAGTCAGGCGAACTCGCGGCGTAATTGGCGGGCGGCGGCGACCATGTTCACCAGCGCCGCCTCGGTCTCCGGCCAGCCGCGGGTCTTCAGGCCGCAGTCGGGGTTGACCCACAGGCGCTCGGCGGGCACCCGGCGGGCGGCCTTGCGCAGCAGCTTGACCATCTCCTCGGCGCCCGGCACGCGCGGCGAGTGGATGTCGTAGACGCCCGGGCCGATCTCGTTCGGATAGGCGAAGGCCTCGAAGGCATCCAGCAGCTCCATGTCCGAACGCGACGTCTCGATGGTGATCACGTCGGCATCCATCGCGGCGATGGACTCGATCACGTCGTTGAACTCGCTGTAGCACATGTGGGTGTGGATCTGCGTTTCATCGCGCACGCCGGAGGCGCACAGGCGGAACGCCTCGGTAGCCCAGTCGAGATAGCGGCCCCACTGCTCGCGGCGCAGCGGCAGACCCTCGCGGAAGGCCGCTTCGTCGATCTGCACGATGCGGATGCCGGCGGCTTCCAGGTCGACCACTTCGTCGCGGATCGCCAGCGCCAGTTGGCGCGCCTGCACCTCGCGGCTAACGTCCTCGCGCGGGAAGGACCACATCAGCATGGTCACCGGTCCGGTCAGCATGCCCTTCATCACCTTGCCGGTGAGGCTCTGGGCGTACCTGATCCACTCCACGGTCATGGCTTTCGGGCGGCTCAGGTCGCCGTAGATCACCGCCGGCTTCACGCAACGCGAACCGTAGCTCTGCACCCAGCCAAAGCGGGTGAAGGCGTAGCCGTCGAGCTGTTCGGCGAAATACTCGACCATGTCGTTGCGCTCGGCCTCGCCGTGCACCAGCACGTCCAGGCCCAGGCTTTCCTGCACTTCCACGGCATGGCGGATTTCGCTGTGCATGGCTTCGGCGTACTCGGCCTGGGACAGCTTGCCCTGCCTGAATGCCTGGCGCGCCAGGCGGATCGCCGGGGTCTGCGGGAAGGAGCCGATGGTGGTGGTCGGGAACAGCGGCAGATCGAGATGCGCGCGCTGCTTATTTATACGCACGTCGAACGGCGACGGACGCTGGCTGTCCTGCGCACGGATGGCGGCCAGGCGCGCCTGCACCTGCGGCTTGTGGATGCGTGGCGAGGCGGCGCGGCTGGCCTGCACGGCGCGGCTGTCGGCCAGTGCGGCGAGGACTTCCGGCGCTTCCGGTTCGTTCAGCGCGCGGGCGAGAACGGCCACTTCCGCGCACTTCTGCACGGCGAAGGCCAGCCAGCTTTTCAGCTCGGCATCCAGCCTGTCTTCGCGGGCCAGGTCCACCGGGCTGTGCAGTAGCGAGCAGGACGGCGCCACCCAGAGGCGCTCGCCCAGCCGCTCATGGGCATGCTGCAGCACGGCCAGCGCCTTCTCCAGATCGCAGCGCCAGACGTTGCGGCCGTTGACCAGGCCGAGGGACAGCACTTTATAGGCCGGCAGTCGGTCGAGAATGGTCGGGTACTGCTCCGGCGCCCGCACCAGGTCGATGTGCAGGCCGTCCAGCGGCAGGCCGGCGGCCAGGCCGAGGTTGTCTTCCAGACCGCCGAAATAGGTGGCGATCAGCTTTTTCAGCGGCTCGCGCTGCAGCAGGTTGTAGGCGCGCTCGAAGGCGTTCTTCCAGTCCTGCGGCAGGTCGAGGACAAGGATCGGCTCGTCGATCTGCACCCACTCCACGTCCTGCGCGGCGAGGCGCTGGAAGATTTCACCGTAGAGCGGCAGCAGGCGTTCCAGCAGGTCCAGCTTGTCGAACTCGGCGCCTTTCACCTTGCCCAGCCAGAGGTAGGTCAGCGGGCCGATCACCACCGGCTTCACCGCGTGACCCAGCGCCTTGGCTTCCTCGACTTCCTCGAAGAGCTGTTCCCAGCTCAGCTTGAACTCCTGGCCGGCGCTGAACTCCGGGACCAGGTAGTGATAGTTGGTATCGAACCACTTGGTCATTTCCTGGGCGTGGGCACCGCCACAGCAGCTATCGCTGCGATCCGTCGCCACAGCGCCACGGGCCATGGCGAACAGGGTCTGCAAAGTCGGCTTGCCACCATCGTGCGGGCGGAAGCGTTCGGGGATCACGCCGAAGGTCAGCGAATGGGTCAGCACCTGGTCGTACCAGGCGAAATCGCCAACCGGCAGCAGGTCGATGCCGGCGTCCTTCTGCACCTGCCAGTGCGACGCACGCAGTTCGCGACCGACGGCGCGCAGGCCGGCTTCGTCGAGCTCGCCTTTCCAGAAGGCTTCCTGGGCCTTCTTCAGTTCGCGGTCGCGGCCGATGCGCGGGAAGCCAAGGGAATGAGCCAGAGCCATGGCGGAAATCTCCAATGTGGGTTGATGCCGCACATTGTCGACAGCCGGGTCGTCATGAGACAAACTCAATCTATTCGCGTTGCAATCAAGTTTTACTCATATTGAGGTCGGCCATCATGCTCGAACTGCGTCATCTGAAAACCCTGCATGCACTGCGCGAGGCCGACAGTCTGGTAGAGGCGGCCGAGCGCCTGCACCTCACCCAATCCGCCCTCTCCCACCAGTTCAAGGAACTGGAGGATCGCCTGGGGCTATCCCTGTTCATCCGCAAGACCAAGCCGGTGCGCTTCACCAGCGCCGGACTGCGCCTGCTGCAACTGGCGGATTCCGTGCTGCCGCAACTGCGCGGCGCCGAGCGTGACCTGGCGCGGCTGGCCGGCGGCACCGCCGGGCGCCTGCACATGGCAATCGAATGCCACAGCTGCTTCCAGTGGCTGATGCCGACCATCGACCAGTTCCGCGACGCCTGGCCGGAAGTCGAGCTGGACCTCGCCTCGGGCTTCTCCTTCGCCCCGCTGCCGGCCCTGGCGCGCGGCGACCTCGACCTGGTGGTGACTTCCGATCCCATCGAGATCGCCGGCATCACCTACGTGCCGCTGTTCACCTACGAGGCGCTGCTGGCGGTGGACAACCACCACGCCCTGGCCACCAAGCCCTACATCGTGCCGGAAGACCTGGCCAGCCAGACGCTGATCACCTACCCGGTGGAACGCGACCGTCTGGACATCTTCACCCGCTTCCTCGACCCGGCCGACGTCGAACCGGCACAGGTACGCACCTCGGAACTGACGGTGATGATGATGCAACTGGTGGCCTCCGGCCGCGGCGTGTGCTGCCTGCCCAACTGGGCGCTGCACGAGTACAGCTCACGCGGCTACGTGACGGCCCGGCGGCTGGGCGAGAAAGGCCTGTACGCCACGCTCTACGCGGGGATTCGCGCGGACATGCTGGATGCGCCGTTCATGCGCGACTTCCTGCTGACGGCGAAGGACACCTCGTTCGCCACGCTGGAAGGGGTTAGTGCGGCTAAGGGGTAAGGCATCGCGCCCACGCAACTCCTGCGGTGTGATGCGCTCCTACCGATGATCCTGCGTTGCGATTCCCTCACCCCAGCCCTCTCCCGGAGGGAGAGGGGGTTTTACAGTGCTGCCGGTTGGCATTGCAGCATTTGTAGGTTGGCGCTGAGCAACGCGAAGCCCAACATCGCCATCGTTGGGCTTCACTGCGTTCAGCACCAACCTACGCGGGTTCTGGCCCAGCCACGTCGCACCATCAGTTAACCGTAGGGCGGGTGAAACCCGCCATTGCCTTCGCTCGAGTTGATTGGCGGGTTGCACCCGCCCTACGCCCGGGGCTCGGCCAGGCGTAGGGTGGAAAACGGCGAAGCCTTTTCCATCATCAAGCGCAGTACGACGGGGCGGTGGACAAGCTTCGCGTTGTCCACCCTACAAAAGACACCCTCGGACCGGACGCCCGGCCAGCGCCGCATCCCATCCACTCAGAACAACGGAATGCTGTAGCTCAGGTACAGCCGGTTCTCATCGACATCGCGGCTGAACTCGGAGCGGTAGGTCGCGTTGCGCCAGGTCAGGCCCAGGCCCTTCAGGGCGCCGCTCTGCAGCACGTACTTGATGTCGGTGTCGCGCTCCCATTCGCGGCTGCCGCTGCCTCCGGTCGGCTCCGCGTCGCGGCCGCTGAAGTAGCGGGTCATGAAGCTCAGGCCGGGCAGGCCCAGCGGGGCGAAATCGTAGTCGTAGCGCGCCTGCCAGGAGCTTTCCCCGGCCTCGGCGAAATCGCCGTACTGGCCGAAGTTGATCAGGTATGGATCGGTCCCGTCCAGGTAGGGAAATGCGCTGTCGCCGTGCATGCGCTGGTAGCCCAGGCCGAAGGCATGGCCGTTGTGCAGGCGGTAGGTGACCAGGCCGCTGAAGGAGCGGTTGTCGATCCTGCCGCCACGCCCGTCGCCGGCGTCCTTGCTGATCGCCAGGCGCAGGTCGGTTTCCAGGCTGTCCGCGGCGATGGGCGTCTGGCTCTTCAGGCCGAGGAAGTGCTGGTCGTAGACATCCTCCAGCTCGCCGTAGTGATAACTGCCGGTCCAGCCCGGAGCGAACTGGTAGTCCAGGCCGCCCAGGTAGAAATGGTCCGCCTTCGCCGCCCCGGCGAAGCGTCCGTTGCGGTTGAACAGCGCCAGGTCGCTGGTGCCCGCCTCGTTGCGCTGGCTGACCTCGTCCAGCCGCCCCAGGTTGAGGGTCAAGCCGCTCACCTCGCCGGAAGTCAGCAGGCCGCCCTGGAACACCTGCGGGAACAGGCGACCGTAGTTGGGCTGCACGGTGGGCAGCTTGGGCACCAGCGCGCCGAGCTTCAGCTCCGTGCGGGAGATGCGCAGCTTGGCCGTCGGGTCGAGCCGCGAGTAGTCGTCCGCCGCGCGCCCGTCGGCCTGCACCGGGAGCAGCCCGGTGCCGTTGCGGTCGGGACTCGAATCGAGCTTGATGCCCAGCTTGCCCAGGACGTCCAGGCCGACACCGACCGTGCCGGCGGTGTAGCCCGAGCGGTAGTCGAGGAGAAAGCCCTGGGCCCACTCCTCGCTCTTCGAGCGGCCGGCGCCGTCGCGGAAGTCGCGGTTCATATAGAAGTTGCGCATGGCCAGGCTGGCCTTGCCGTCCTCCAGGAAGCCCTCTGCCAGCGCCGGGCCACTGCAGGCGGCCAGGGTGGTGAGCAGGAAAACAGTTCCTTTGTTGTTCTTGTTCATGCGTTCTCCGAACGGTTAAAGGGGCGCCATAGCACCCCATTCAGGGGGAATCAGCAGCGCTCGATCACCATTGCCACGCCCTGGCCGACGCCGACACACAGGCTGACCACGGCGTAACGCTGGTTGCGTTGCTGCAATGCGCGGGCGGCGGTCAGCGCCAGCCGCGCGCCGGAAGCGCCCAGCGGATGGCCGAGGGCGATGGCGCCGCCATTGGGGTTGACGCGCGGGTCGTCGAAGTCCAGATCGAGGGCCTTCAGGCAGGACAGGACCTGCGAGGCGAATGCCTCGTTGATCTCGATCAGATCGACCTCGTCCAGGCCGAGGCCGGCGCGCTGCAGCGCGACCTGGATCGCCCGGTGCGGGCCGATGCCCATGATGCGCGGCTCCACGCCGACGCTGGCGGAGGCCAGGATTCGCGCCAGAGGCCGTACTCCGTGGCGCTCGCCGATCTCGCGGTTACCAAGCAGCAGCACCGCCGCGCCGTCGTTGATGCCCGAGGCGTTGCCGGCGGTGACCACGCCGCCGGGGAACAGCGCCGGCAGGCGGGACAACGCCGCCAGGTCCGATTGCGGGCGTGGATGCTCGTCGTGCTCGACGACCTGCATCTCGCCCCTGCGTCCGGACGGCACCTCGACGGGCATGATCTCGCCGGCGAAGAAACTGTTCCGCAGCGCCGCCTGGTAGCGCGCCTGGGAAGCGGCGGCGAAGCGATCCGCGTCCTCCCGGGCGATGCCGAACTCGCGCGCCACGTTGTCGCCGGTCTCCGGCATGCTGTCGTTGCCGTAGCGCTCGACCAGACGCGGATTGGCGAAGCGCGCGCCGATGGTGGTGTCGAACACGTTCACTGCCCGGCTGAAGGCGCTGTCCGCCTTGCCCATGACGAATGGCGCGCGCGACATGCTTTCGGCGCCGCCGGCCAGGTACAAGCGACCCTCGCCGCAGGTGATTGCGCGCGCCGCGTCGATCACCGCCGACAGGCCGCTGGCGCACAGGCGGTTGACCGTCTGCCCCGGCACCCGCCACGGCAGGCCGGCGGCGAGCAGGGCGTTGCGCGCCAGATTGCGGCTGTCCTCGCCGGCCTGGTTGGTGCAGCCGAGGATGACGTCTTCCAGGTCGTCGGCGGCGAAGCCGGAGGTTTCCACGACCCGCGCCAGCAGCGCGCCGACCAGATCGTCCGGACGCACCCGGGACAGGGCTCCGGCGTGGCGGCCGAACGGCGTGCGCAGGCCGGCGTAGATATAGGCATCGAGCATGATGAAGTTCTCGCAGGGAAAGGCGGATGGTCAGGCCGGCAACGGGTTTTCCGGCTGGCTCAGGGACATGCCCAGGCTGGCGCGGCGGCGCAGCCAGGGGCTCGGGCGGTAGCGCGGGTCGCCGGTGAGCGCGTGGATGCGTTCGAGGATGCGCAGCAGGCGCCCGGCACCCAGCCGGTCGCCCCACTCCAGCGGGCCATGGGGATAACCGAGGCCGAGGCGCACCGCCAGGTCGATGTCGGCCACCGAGGCGATCCCCTGCTGGGCGATGTCGCAGGCCAGGTTGACGATCGAGGCCAGCGTGCGCTGGACGATGAAGCCCGTGCTGTCGCGAATCACCGTCACCCCGGCGCCATCGCGGGCGAACAGCGCATGGGCGGCGTGCTGCATGTCCGCGCGGGTCAGCGGGTTGAGCATCAGGCAGCGGTGCCGTTCGAGGTCGGCCAGGGTATCGACCGCCACCACGCGCTCCGGATCGACGGCGAAGCGTTGCGCGGCATGGGTGGCGTCGTCGCCGAGCGGCGCCAGCAGGCACAGCGCGTCGCCGGACGGACGCTCGCCGGACTCCACCTCGGCGCCCAGGCGCTCCAGCAATGCCAGCAGGCGGATACGGCCGATCTGGTCGTCGGTGCCCAGCCACACCGGCGGCAGCGTTTCGCAGACCGGCACGGCGCAGGATGCATCGCGCGGCGCCGCAGCTTCCTCGCCGTAGCGATAGAAGCCCTGGCCGCTCTTGCGTCCCAGATGCCCGGCCGCAAGCATCTGCCGCAGCAGCGGATGCGGCCGGTAGCGCGGCTCCTCGTAGAACTGCCGGTAGACCGACTCCATCACCGGCAGGCTGACATCCAGGCCAATCAGGTCGAGCAATTCGAACGGCCCCATGCGAAAGCCGGCGCTTTCGCGCAGCACGCCATCGATGGCCGCCGCACTGGCCACGCCCTCGCCGAGGATGCGCAGCGCCTCGGTGCCGAAGGCGCGTCCGGCGTGGTTGACGATGAATCCGGGGGTGTCGCTGGCGCGCACCGGCTGGTGCCCCATGGCCCCGACCAGCTCGTGCAGGCGCTCGCCGACCTCGGCGTGGGTGGCGAGACCGTCGATCACCTCGACCAGACGCATCAGCGGCACGGGATTGAAGAAGTGCAGGCCGGCGACGCGGCCGGGATGGCGGCAGGCCGAGGCAATCGCGGTGATCGACAGCGACGAGGTGTTGCTCGCCAGGATGGTGTCGGCGTCCAGTACCTCTTCCAACTGGCGGAACAGCGCCTGCTTGGCCTCCAGGTTCTCGACGATGGCCTCGACCACCACCTGGCAGTCGCGCAGCGACTCCAGGCTTTCCAGCACATGCAGGTTGCCGGCTGCCCGCTCGGCGGCCTCGGCCGTCAGCCGGCCCTTTTCCACCAGTCTGGCGAGGATCGCCGCGATGCCGTCGCGGGCTCGCTGCGCCGCGCCGGGACGGACGTCGAACAGGCAGGCGCGCAGCCCGGCCTGCGCCGCGATCTGGGCGATGCCCTGCCCCATGGCGCCGGTGCCGACGATGCCGACGCAGGTGATCGGTTGAGTGCTCATTCTCCGCGGTACTCCGGCTTGCGCTTGTCGAGGAAGGCGCGCATGCCTTCCTTCTGGTCCTTCGAATCGAACAGCAGCTGGAAGGCCTTGCGCTCCAGCGCCAGGGCGTGGTCCAGCGGCATGTCCATGCCAGCCAGGACCACCTCCTTGATCTGCGCCAGCGCCAGCGGCGGCATGCCGGCGATGCCGCGGGCCAGCTCCAGCGCCCGGGGCAGAGCCTGCTCATCGGCCACCACTTCGCTGACCAGTCCCATCGCCAATGCTTCTTCGGCGCGCACCATGCAGCCGGTCAGCAGCATGCGCATCGCCTGGTACTTGCCGACCGCGCGCAACAGGCACTGGGTGCCGCCGGCTCCAGGCATGACGCCGACCTTGATCTCCGGCTGGGCGAAACGCGCGGAGGCGCCGGCGACGATCAGGTCGCAGTGCATCGCCAGTTCGCAGCCGCCGCCCAGGGCGTAGCCGTTGACGGCGGCGATGACCGGCTTGGCGCAGCGGGAAATCGCCTGCCAGTAGCGCTCGACGTGGCGCTGGTAGATCTCCAGCGCGCCAGCCTCGGCCATCTCGCCGAGGTCCGCCCCGGCGGCGAATACCGTGTCGCTGCCGGTGACGACGATCACGCGGGTCTCGGCGCAGTCGTTCAACCGCAGGAAGTGCGCGGCCAGTTCCTCGCGCAGGGCCATGTTCAGGGCGTTCAGCGCTGCCGGACGATTCAGCCGCAGCAGGGCCACGCCCTCCTCCGGTCGTTCCAGCAGCACAGTGGATTCGGGGCGCACGGCCCCCTGGCAAGAGCTCATGACGATCTCCGGCTATTCGATTCGGGAAGTCGGCAGCGGCCGGCGATGCCCGGCCGCGTCGACAGGAGGCGTGTTTCAGCCGCGCACGATGCCGCGCTGGAACAGGGTCTCGATCACCTCGGGGGCAAGGCCGAGTTCTTCGAGCACCTCGCGGGTGCTTTCGCCCAGACCCGGCGGCGGGCTGCGATAGCTGGCGGGGGTGCGCGACAGCTTCACCGGCGAGGCGATGCCGCGGTAGTCGCCCATCTCCACCAGCAGCCCGCGATGGCGGGTGTGCGGGTGCTCGACCACGCGATCCACCGTGGCGATGGCGCCGCAGGGCACGCCGAGGCGGATCAGCCGCTCGGCCAGCTCGCGGCCGTCGTGCGCCGCCAGATGGCTCTCCAGCGCCTGCTTCAACGCCTGGCGGTTGACCGAGCGCTTGCCGTTGTCGGCGAAGCGCGGGTCCTCCAGCAGCTCGCCGGCGCCCAGGTATTCGCACAGCCGGGCGAACTGACGGTCGTTGCCGACCGCGAGGAAGATCGGCTCGGTGCCGGTACGGTAGCTGTCGTACGGGGCGATGTTGGGATGCGCGTTGCCGGTGCGCTGCGGCGTGCGGCCGGAGGCGAAGTAGTTGGGCATGTGCGGATGCAGCAGGGAAATGCCGCAGTCGTACAGGGCGATGTCGATGGACTGCCCGCGTCCGCTGAGCTGGCGCTCGTTCAGCGCCAGCAGGATGCCGACCACCGCATTCAGCCCGGTGACCATGTCGACGATCGGCAGGCCGATGCGCAGCGCCTCGCCCTGGGCCTCGCCGTTCACGCTCATCAGTCCACCCATCGCCTGGATCGCCGCGTCGTAGCCGGGCAGCCCGCCGAGCGGACCGTCGGCGCCGAAACCGGAAACCGCGCAGTGGATCAGGCGCGGGAAGCGCTTGCTCAGCACTTCCTGGTAGTCGATGCCCCAGCGCGCCAGGGTGCCGGGCTTGAAGTTCTCGATCAGCACGTCGGCGCCTTCCAGCAGTTGCAGCAGCACCTCGATGCCTTGCGGCTTCGACAGGTCGACGGCGATGCCCTTCTTGTTGCGGTTGACGCCGATGAAGTAGGACGCCGTGTCGCCTTCGAAGGGCGGCCCCCAGCCACGGGTCTCGTCGCCGCCGAGGGGTTCCAGCTTGATCACTTCGGCGCCGTGGTCGGCCAGCGCCTGGGTGCAGTACGGGCCGCCCAGGACCCGACTGAGATCGATGACTTTCAGGCCACGCAGGGCGCCGGTTTCGTTGTTCATGGCAACTCTCTGATTGTTATTGGTGGAGAGCGGTCAGGCCGGCAGCAACTGCATGGCCTCGGCCTGCGACAGGCTCGCTTCGCCGACCACCCGGGCCAGCAGTTCCGCCTTGCCCGCCCAGTCCGCCAGGCGCAGCGGATCGCGCGGCAGCAGCTTGTGTTCGAGGAGCAGGTGGGCCAGCGCCAGACGGCGATAGTCAGGCGCCTGATGGCCGGCTTCCCATGCCATGAAGATCGCCGTGCAGATGTGATAGAGCGCGCTGCCCGCCTGGCGGACCTGCTCGTCCCGGCGCTGCTCGGCCACGTCGCGCATGCAGTTGACGGTGCGTTCCAGGGCCAACTCGAAGAGCGTGCGGCTGCTCTCCGGCAACCCGCTGCCGTCGATCAGCTCGCGCAGGTACTGGTGCAAGGGCTCCAGGGCCTGTTCGCGGGTGACCGCGCGGGCGATGTCCAGCGCCACGATGTTGCTGGTGCCTTCCCAGATCGAGCCGAGGTGGGCGTCGCGCACCAGGCGCGGGTCGCTCCACTCTTCGATGTAGCCGACGCCGCCGCGCACCTCCATGGCATCGCCGGTCACCCGGCGGGCGTCGCGGCAGGCGCGGAACTTGATCAGCGGGGTGAGGATGCGCACGCATTTCTGCGCCCTGGCATCGCCGCCGTCGGCACGCGGCAGCAGCGTGGCGATCTGCATGAACATGGAACGCGCCTGCTCGGCGGGCAGCATCATCTTCAGCAACTGTTTCTGCATCAGCGGCATGTCGATCAGGTGCTTGCCGAAGGCGCGGCGGTGCCGGGCGATGAACAGCGCCTCGTTCAGCCCACGGCGCATCAGGCCGGCGGCGCGCACACCGTTGGACAGGCGCGACATGTTGACCATGTCCGCCATCTGCTGGAAGCCGCGGCCGATCTCGCCGATCAGGTAGGCGGTGGCGCCTTCCAGGCAGATTTCGCCGCTGGCCATGGAACGGCTGCCCAGCTTGTCCTTCAGGCGCAGGATGCGATAGGCGTTGCGCGAGCCGTCCGGGCGGATCTTCGGCAGCAGGAACAGGGTGACGCCCTTCATGCCTTCCGGCGCACCTTCGGGGCGGGCCAGGACCATCGCCAGGTCGGCGTCCGGGTTGGAACAGAACCACTTGTCGCCGTACAGCTTCCACTCGCCGTCTTCCAGCCGCGCGCGGGTCTGGGTGCGCGCGACGTCGGAGCCGGCGGCCTGTTCGGTCATGAACATCGCGCCCTGGTAGAGGTTGTCGAAGTCACGCGAGGCCAGCGACGGCAGGTAGCGCTCGACCAGTTCCGGCGAGCCGTACTTGCGCAGGGTGCGGGTCAGCGAGTCGGTCATGCTGACCGGGCAGCAGAGGCCGAATTCGGCCTGCACGAACAGATAGGTGAGCGCGTACTTCACCAGCGGCGGCGGGCCGTCCGGACGATGGCTCATGGAGGCCAGGCCGAGTTCGGAGTAGGCCACGCGCTCCAGCGCGACGAAGTCCGGGTGCTTGTGGATGCTCTGCACATCCTCGCCACGACGGGTGCGGGCCGCCAGCACCGGCGGGTTCTTGTCCGCCGACAGCGCCAGCATGTCCAGTTCGTCCCCCACCCGCGCGCCGAGCTGCTGGAGAACCGGCAGCCACTGGGCGAGCACATCGGGCTGCAGGTAGGCATCGAGCAACTGGCGCAGCCCCGGATCGCAGGAATACAGGTTCATCCCGCGGCTGTCAGGAATGTTCAGGGCGTCTTCGGGAAGTACTTCGGACATGGACGTCATGGCGTAGCTCCTACTTGTTTTACGCCGAGACTAGGGGAAGGTTTCGATAAGTATCCAATACAATAAAAATCCCCTACGATAAGAAAAACAAATCGTAGAAATGCGTGCGCCCTCATGGATCTCAAGCAACTCCGCTACTTCATCGCCGTCGCCGAAGAGCTGCATTTCGGCCGCGCGGCGGCGCGCCTGTTCATTTCCCAGCCGGCGCTGAGCTTCGATATCAAGAAGCTGGAGGATCAGTTGGGCATCCAGTTGCTGGTACGCAACAACAAGTCGGTGAAGCTGACCAACGCCGGCCAGGTCCTGCTGGAGGAGGCGCGCAACCTGCTGCTGCAGGCCGAACAGGTGAAGCGCCTGACGCAGCTGTCGGCCAAGGGCACGGTCGGCCAGCTGCGCGTGGGGTTCGTCAACTCCATGCTCTATCGCGGCCTGCCGAAGGCGGTGACGCGCTTCGAAGAAGAGCACCCGAACATGGAAGTGGTGCTGATGGAAATGAACACCTCGGAACAGGCCCTGGCGCTGCAGCGCGGGCGAATCGACATCGGCTTCGTGCACTGGAGCAAGCTGCCGCCGGAGATCGTCTCCGAATGCCTGATCGCCGACCCGTTCCTCTGCTGCCTGCCGCTGCAGCACCCGCTGGCCGGCCGCTCGCGGATCGACCTCGCCGAGCTCAGGGACGAGGATTTCATCCTCTTCCCGCGCAACGTGTCGCCGCACTACCACGACCTGATCATCGCCCGCTGCGTGGATGCCGGCTTCAGCCCGCACATCCGCCACGAGGCGCGGCTCTGGCAGACCATCGCCACCATGGTCAGCCTCGGCATGGGCGTCGCCCTGCTGCCGAAGAGCCTGTGCCTGGCCTGGAACAACCAGGTGAGCTGCCTGGAGATCGAGCAGCCCGGCGCGCTCTCCGAACTGCACGCGATTCTCTCCGCCAATGACGCGCCGCAGGCGGCGGAAAGCTTCCTCGCGGCGATGAAAACCTGCCTGGCCACTCCGTAGGCCCCGCGCGGCCCGTGCATATGAAATCGATTATCGAACAATAAGATTAAAAGATTATTTATTCCGCCAGGTGCCGCATAGACTCCGCTCACCCCGGGCCAAAACCGACGCACGCAAGACGGCGAAACCTATCGTTTTCGCTTCCCCAGCCGTTCCCGAACAACACGGCAAGGGCCTGCGTGCCTGCGGAAAACAAAAATAATCAGGACATGCCCCATGCAGAGCACAACGACCCCGGACGACTCCACCCTCCACAAGAAGGCCCGCAAGGCCGGTATCGCCTCCTTCATCGGCACCACCATCGAGTGGTATGACTTCTATATCTACGGCCTGGCCGCCGCGCTGGTATTCGGCAAGGTGTTCTTCCCGAGCGACATGGACCCGGGCGTAGCCACCCTGCTGTCCTTCGTCACGCTCTGGTCCGGCTTCATCGCCCGCCCGATCGGCGGCATCATCTTCGGCCACCTCGGCGACAAGATCGGCCGCAAGAACACCCTGGTGATCACCCTGATCATGATGGGCATCGCCACCACCTGCATCGGCGTGCTGCCGGTCTACAGCGAAATCGGCATATGGGCGCCGATCGCCCTGGTGGTGCTGCGCGTCATCCAGGGCATCGCGGTGGGCGGCGAATGGGGTGGCGCCATCCTGATCGCCAGCGAAAGCGCGCCCAAGGGCAAGAGCATCCTCTACGCCGCCTTCGCCCAGCAGGGTTCGCCCACCGGCAACCTGCTGGCGACCCTGGTGTTCTTCGGCCTCAGCAGCCTGCCGGCCTCCGACTTCATCCTCTGGGGCTGGCGCATTCCCTTCCTGCTCTCGGCGGCCCTGGTCATCGTCGGCATGGTCATCCGCCTGCGGCTGGAAGAGTCGGAAGACATGAAGCGCCTGCTGCAGCAGAAGAAGACCGTGAAGCTGCCGATCGCGGAGGTGCTGCGCAAGCACTGGCTGATCGTCCTGCTGGGCGCCGGCGTGCTGCCGATCATCCACGTCACCTACTTCAAGAGCACCTTCGCCCTGTCCTGGGCGACCAAGACGCTGGGCTACAGCCAGGGCACCTTCCTCAGCATCATCGTCATCGCCCTGGTGGTGCAGTTCATCAGCCAGCCCATCGGCGCGCTGCTCACCTCGCGCATCGACATGCGCAAGGCGGTCTGCCTGATGGTGCTGCCGGAGTTCATCCTGATGCCGGCGATGTTCTTCGCGGTGGAAACCCAGATCTACTGGATCGCCGCCGTCGGCATGTGCCTGGCCACCGTGCCGCACGCGATGTTCTACGGCGCGGTGGGCGGCATCCTCGCCCGCGCCTTCCCGGCCCGCGTGCGCTATACCGGCCTGTCGCTGGCCTACCAGCTCTGCTCGCTGCTGGTCGGCGGCGGTACGCCGGTCCTCGCCCAGTGGATTCTCAACAGCACCGGCAGCATCGTCGGCGTGGCCATCGCCTCGGCGATGTACGCGGTGGTTTCCCTGGTCTGCACCCTGGCCCTGCTCAAACTCACCGGTTTCAGAGCCAGCGACCTGTCCACCGCCGAGAAGGCCGACGCCGAGGAACTGCGTGAGGAGATCGCTGCGGCCAGCAGGCAGGAGCCAGTCGGCCAGCCGAGTGCGCAACGGGCTCTCGCCTGAGTTCGACGCGCTGAGCCGACGACGCCCTCTTCCGGAAACGGCAGAGGGCGTTTTTCATTCCCGCCGCCTGTCGGCAAGCGGACGAGCGCGTCGCCGCGTCAGGGTCCATGCTTGGAGAGGCAGGAGGATTGCAGCCATGACCCTCAGCGTCTTCGACATGTTCAAGCCCGGCGTCGGGCCGTCCAGTTCGCATACCGTGGGGCCGATGCGCGCCACCCGCGAGTTCGTCGATCACCTGCGCGACGTCGGCCAGTTGCGGCAGGTGGCGCGGGTCGAGGTGAACCTCTACGGCTCCCTCAGCGCCACCGGCAAGGGCCACGCCACCGACCGCGCCTGCCTGATCGGCCTGCTCGGCATCGACCCGGCGGACGCCGATCCGGCCGCCCTGGCGCCGCTGGTGGATGCCATCTTCGCCGAGCACAGCCTGGCCCTGGACGGTGAGCACGTCATCGACTTCACCCCGTCCCGCGACCTGGTGTTCCACGACAGCAGCCTGCCCGCGCATCCCAACGGCATGCGCCTGCTCGCCCTGGACGACGACGGGCAACTGCTGGCCGAGCGCGTCTGCTATTCGGTGGGCGGCGGTTTCGTGGTCGACGAGGCGGACTTCAACACCGAGCGCGCCCTGCCCGACAACCCCATGCCCTACCCCTTCCACAGCGCCGAGGAACTGCTGCGCCTGTGCCACGCTCACGGTTTCACGCGGATCAGCGACCTCATGTGGGCCAACGAACGCGCCCTGCGCAGCGATACGGAAATCCGCGCTGGTCTGGCGCATGTCTGGGACGAGATGCAGGCCTGCGTGCAGCGCGGCCTGGAGACCGAAGGCACGCTGCCCGGCGGGCTGAAGGTGCGCCGCCGCGCGCCAATGCTCTTTCGCCGGCTGAACGAGGCCGGCAGCGGCAACCTGATCGCCAGCACCCTCGGCGCCATGGACTGGGTGGATCTGTGGGCGCTGGCGGTGAACGAGGAAAACGCCGCCGGCGGCCGGGTGGTCACCGCTCCCACCAACGGCGCCGCCGGCATCGTCCCGGCGGTGCTGCACTACTACATGCGCTTCGAACCCCGGGCCAGCGCCGACGACGTCGAGCGCTACCTGCTGACGGCCGCCGCCATCGGCATCCTGTGCAAGCTCAACGCATCGATCTCCGGCGCCGAGGTCGGCTGCCAGGGCGAAGTGGGCTCGGCCTGCGCGATGGCCGCCGGCGGACTGGCGGAAATTCTCGGCGGCACCCTGGAACAGGTGGAGAACGCCGCCGAGATCGGCCTGGAGCACAACCTCGGGCTGACCTGCGATCCGGTCGCCGGGCTGGTGCAGGTGCCGTGCATCGAGCGCAACGCCATGGCCTCGCTGAAGGCGATCAACGCCGCACAACTGGCCCTGCGCGGCGACGGCCAGCACCTGGTGTCGCTGGACAAGGCCATCGACACCCTGCGCGACACCGGCCGCGACATGATGGACAAGTACAAGGAGACCTCGAAGGGCGGGCTGGCGGTGAATGTGATTGCCTGTTGAGTCGGCTTGCCGCCGATTTCGAGGGCGGGCTGCAATGCCCACCGTAGGTTGGCGCTGAGCAACGCGAAGCCCAACATTGCCATCGTTGGGCTTCACTGCGTTCAGCACCAACCTACGCGGGTTCCGGCCCAGCCACGTAGTTACATAGGATGCAAGACAGTTGCTCCTGCATCCCCCGCCGGATCACACATGCAGGTAATAAAGCTTGTTGATGATCACCCACTGCTGGTCGATCTTCAGCAGCGACAGGTAGTCGGTGAAGCGCATGCCGAGGTAGTCGTCGACCACCTTGGCCACCGCGGAGTCGCCGGTGATGTCCAGCGTCCTGATCTCCCAGAACGGTGCGGTGCCCTCTTCCGCCGGGCCTTCCGCCTTGATCGCACCGATGAACTCGTCCAGCGACAGCCATTCCAGTTCGCGATGGTAGTGCCCGATGATCTTGCACGACGGGTGGAAGGCCTCGCGCAGAAGGGACTCGTCGGCGAACACCATGCCGTCGACATAGTGCTCGACGACCCGCGTGATCGCGGCGATGTCGGCTGTTTGATCGATCATCTGTTCCTGCCCTCCCGGTTGACGCAGAGGAAAGGCTAGCACCGCGCCATTCGAGGCCCTGGAAGGTGCGACGCACGGTGCACTCAGACCACCATCAAACCACCGCCAGATGCCGTTTGCGCGACGGCGGCGGGAACGCCTGATCGAGTCGCGCGAGATCGTCGGCATCCAGGCGCAGTTCCAGCGCGGCGGCGTTGTCGCGGATGTGCAGGCCGTCCACCGCCTTGGGAATGGCGATCACCCCGGGCTGGCGGATCAGCCAGGCCAGCGCCACGCGGGCCGGCGTGGCGCCGTGGCGTTCGGCGACTTCGCGCAGCACCCGGTTGCGCAACAACGCGCCGCCCTGGCCGATCGGACAGTAGGCCATCAGCGGCATGCGCTGCTGCTGGCACCAGGGCAGCATGTCCCACTCGACGCCGCGCTCTTCCAGGCTGTACTGCACCTGGTTGGTGGCGCAGGCCGACTGATTCAGCTCCGACATGTCGTCCAGGTCGAAGTTGGAAACTCCCCAGCGGCGAATCTTGCCCTCCTCGCGCAGGCGTTCGAAGGCGTCGACGGTCTCCTCCAGCGGATACTGGCCGCGCCAGTGCAGCAGATAGAGGTCCAGATAGTCGGTGCCCAGGCGCCGCAGGCTGCGCTCGCAGGCCGCCGGGATGCCCAGGCGGCTGGCGTTGTGCGGGTAGACCTTGCTGACCAGGAAGACGTTGTCGCGCAGGCCGTCGATGGCGTCGCCCACCACGTCCTCGGCGCCGCCTTCGCCGTACATTTCCGCCGTGTCGATCAGCGTCAGCCCGCGTTCGATGCCTTCGCGCAGGGCGGCCACCTCGCGCTTGCGCGCCAGGCTGTCCTCGCCCATCCGCCAGGTGCCCTGGCCGATGGCCGGTACGCGGGCGCCATCGGCGAAAACCACTTCATTCATTGCCAACTCCTTCGATCTGCTCAGTGCCAGGGATCATAGGTCCCGAAACTCCAGACATGCCCTTCGAGGTCGCGGCAGGTGAAGCCCTGGCCGCCGTAGTCCTCGTCCTTGATATCGATGACGATCTGCGCGCCGCCGGCCAGCGCCTGGCGATACAGCGCTTCGGCATCCGCAACCACCATATAGATGCTCTGCGTGCAGCCGCCCACGTCGTCCGGCTGGCGCATCGCGCGGCCGTAGGCGTTGTCGCGCAGCGAGCCGAGCATCAGCATGCCGCTGCCGTCGGCCAGGGCGAGCTGCGCGTGGGCGATGCCGCCCTGCTCGTCGGCCACCACCAGATGGCGCTGGAAACCGAAGGTCGAACACAGCCACTCGATGGCCGCCGGCGCGTCGCGGTAGCGCAGGCAGGGGATGACAGTGGCGCGCGGGTGACTGTCAGGGGCTGGCATGGCGACCTCCGGAACGGCAAGGAAAATATGTCCAACAGCATAGACGCCGGCATGCGCCGCTCGTCGTCAGGCGGCCAGACAGACGCGATCAAGAGGTGATCTGGCAAGAACCTGTCAAGATCAATAGACTGCCGGGGCGGAGATTGCTGTTGCAGGCTGACGCTCTACCCGCCGAAGCACTCTCCCCCAGACGCCACGAAGAACCCGATGAACGATCGTTCCCGTACCGATTCCGCATTGAGCGAGGCTGCCTCGCACTGGTGCCTGCGCCTGCACGAAGCGGATTGTTCCGACGAGGAACGACGGGAGTTCCAGCGCTGGTACGAAGCCGATCCGGCGCATGCCGCCGAGTACAAGGCAATGTGCAAGATATGGCAGCTCAGCGCGCAGCTGCCGCCCAGCCTGCCGCTACGCGCGCCGAAGCGCAAAACGCATGGCACGGGTTACCAGCTGGCACGGGCGGCCTGCCTGCTGCTGGTGGTCGGCGGTCTGTGGGCGGTGGGCTGGTGGGCCGGCCTGCTGCCGGCCAATGCGCGCTACTACGCCGCCCAGCCGGAGCGCCGCGAGGTGATCCTGCCCGACCATAGCCGAGTGGAGCTGAACCTGCGCACGCCGATGCTCTATCTGGAATACGTCGACCGCCGCAGCGTGCTGCTGAAGGGCGGCGAAGCGTTCTTCTCGGTCTACCACAACGCCCAGTATCCCTTCGTGGTCCGCACCGACAACGGCGGCGTGAGGGTCACCGGCACCCAGTTCAACATCTGGACGACGCCGGAGCGCACTGCGGTGACGGTCAGCGAGGGCTCGGTGCTGGTCTCGCCGCCGCCATCGAACAGCATCGACCAGACGGTCCAGCTCACCCCCGGCATGCAGGCGGTGCTCGTGGCCGGCACGCAACTGCAGGTCGGCCAGGCGGATATCGCCAGCGTGACTTCCTGGCGCGGCGGCAAGCTGATCCTCGACGACATCAGCCTGCGCGACGCCCTGCCCCTGCTCAACCGCTACCTGCCGCAACCCCTGCGTCTGGCCGACGACAGCGCGGCGGAACTGCGCATCGGCGGCATCTACGACACCTCCAGCCTCGAACGTCTGGTCGTCGCCCTGCCGCGCATCCTGCCCGTGCACCTGCAGCAGCGCGATGGCGCCATCCTGATCTCCAGCACTACCCCGTGAATCACCCGCGAAGGGCTTCTTCAATAATCCTCTGAAGAAATCCGATCCCCGTTCGTCCTTCAGGAAACACCATCAAGCCGCCACCATTCGGCACCTAGGGACCATACGGGGAGCAACATGATCGACAGGATTCCGGACCTATCCAGGCAACGTCTGCGCCGCTGCGTGACCGCCGCCGCGCTCGGGCTCGCACTCACCGCGGCGATGCCTGGCCAGGCCGAGCCCGTGCAACTGAACATTCCGGCGCAGAGCCTGGCGTCCGCCCTGACCGCCCTCGGCGAGCAGGCCAACCTGCAGATCGTCTACGGCCAGGACACCGTCCGGGGCATCAGGAGCCGCGGCGTCAGCGGGCGGATGGAGCCCGAGGAAGCCTTGCGCCGCCTGCTCGAAGGCACGCCGATCAGCTACCAGGTCGACGGCAACAGCGTCACCCTGGGCAGCGGCGACGACTCCGCGCTGGCCCTGCCGAGCACCAGCGTCGTCGGCCAGGCCCAGGCCGACTTCGCCACCGGCGCCGTCAACCACACGGCGCTCGCCGGTTTCGACTACAACAACGGCAAGTTCGACCAGCAGCAACAGGTGGACCTGTCCCTCGACGTGTTCGACGTGTTCGACGTGTTCCAGCCGGTCTATGGCCAGCCGCAGACCTTCGTGCCCGCCTTCGGCTCCGATTACGAGCAGAAGCTCAGCATGACCGGCGTCTACCTGCAGGACCAGATGAAGATCGACAACTGGGTCTTCGTCCTCGGCGGCCGCTACGACTGGACCAGCGACCAGCGCGACGACCGCTTCCCGCAGACGCAGAAGGACGAGAAGTTCACCGGGCGCGCCGGCGTCGTCTACGTGTTCGAGAACGGCCTGGCGCCCTACGCGAGCTACAGCGAGTCGTTCCTGCCGACCATCGGCCGGACTCCGGATGGCTCCCAGCTGGAGCCGACCATCGGCAAGCAGTACGAGATCGGCCTGAAGTACGAGCCGAACGACTACAACGCGCTGTTCACCATCGCCGCGTTCGACCTCACCCGGGAAAACCTCACCGAGTTCCTGCCCTTCGGCGAAGTGCGCCAGGAAGGCGAAGTGCGCTCCAAGGGCATCGAGCTGGAAGCCAAGGTGGAAGTCACCCAGGGCCTGAACCTGCTCGGCAGCTACACCTGGAACGACGTCGAGGTCACCGAATCCAACCTGGGCACCGAGGGCAACACGCCGTTCCGCGTGCCGGAGCACATGGCATCGCTGTGGGCCGACTACATCGTCCAGGGCGGCACACTCGAAGGCCTGCGCATCGGCGGCGGCGCGCGTTACGTCGGCAGCACCTACGGCGACTCGGCGAACAGCTTCAAGGTGGACAGCTACAGCGTGATCGACGCGCTGGTCAGCTACCAGCTCGGCCGCATCGATTCCTCGCTGCAGGGCGTGGAAGTGGCGCTGAATGCCACCAACCTGTTCGACGAGGAATACGTAGCGGGCTGCTTCAGCAACATGGGCTGCCAGTACGGCCAGCAGCGCACCGTGTACGGGACCGTCACCTACAACTGGTGATGTTGCGATAGAAAGCACGCGCCACGGTTCACTGCCGCGGCGCGTGCTTTTTTCATTCGGGAAAGCGGTAACTGGCCACGCAAATCTGTTGAAAATGATTCTCGATTGACATAGATTCGCGAGCACAGCCGAAGCAGCAAACGACTACAGGTGCCTCATGCGAACGCCAGGTACGGCCGAGGGCAATGCCCCCTTGCTTGAGGTCTTCTCCGAGAAGCGCAGCTTCCTCATCGGCCTCGCCACGCGCATCACCGGCTGCCGCAGCCACGCCGAAGACATCGTCCACGACGCCTACCTGAAACTCGACTCCGGTTCCCTTTCCAGCACCATCAAGTGCCACGCTTCCTATCTCGTCGGCGTGGTGCGCAATCTCGCGATCGACCATTCCCGCCGCCGCTCGCGGGAACAGCGGCTGATCGGCGACGAAGACGACAGCGCCGCCATCGGCCTCGTCGATCCGGCAGCCCCCGAGCAACAGGTCGCCGACCGCCAGGAACTGGATCGCATCGCCGACGCCCTCGCCGAACTGCCCGAACGGACCCGCTACGCTTTCGAGATGTGCCGCGTGCACGGCATGAAGCAGAAGGACATCGCCGAACGCCTGGGCGTCTCCCCCGCGCTGGTGAATGCGCTGATCCGCGACGCGCTGATCCATTGCCGCAGGACGCTGGGGGACTGACAGGCGGATTACCCGTAGGTTGGCGCTGAGCGCAGCGAAGCCCAACGCCAACACGCACCGGGGCAAAATCGTTGGGCTTCGTACCTCAGCCCAACCTACGCGCAAAAGAAAAAAGGGCCTGGCGGATGACCGGGACGTAGGTTGGCGCTGAGCGCAGCGAAGCCCAACGCCAACACGCACCGGGGCAAAATCGTTGGGCTTCGTACCTCAGCCCAACCTACGCGCAAAAGAAAAAGGGCCTCATGCGAGGCCCTTTTTCATGGCGGTTCCGAATCAGGCGGAACGGCTCAGTGCACCGACCTGCTCGTTCTTCGGAGCGAGGTTCAGCGCGTAGTACAGCACCACCAGCAGCACCAGGAACGCCGGGCCGATGTACAGGGCGATGCGGGTCTCCTCGAAGTACGCCATCAGCGCCACCACCAGGACCAGGAAGGCCATGGCCAGGTAGGAGCTCAGCGGGTACAGCCACATCCTGTACTGCAGCTTGCCGACTTCGGCCTGGCTCAGGCCGCGGCGGAACTTCAGCTGGGCGAGCAGGATCATGGCCCAGGTCCAGATCGCGCCGAAGGTGGCGATGGAGGTCACCCAGGTGAATACCTTTTCCGGCACCATGTAGTTCAGCGCCACGCCGCCGAGCAGCGCGACGATGGACAGGATCAGCGCATTGCGCGGTACGCCGCCCTTCGAGGTCTTGGCGAAGGCTTTCGGCGCCTGGCCGTGCTGGGCGAGGCTGTAGAGCATGCGGCCGGTGCTGAAGATGCCGCCGTTGCAGGACGACAGCGCAGCGGTGATCACCACGAAGTTGATGATGCCGGCGGCGGTCTTGATGCCCATGCGCTCGAAGGTCATCACGAACGGGCTGCCCTGGGTGCCGATCTCGTTCCACGGGTAGATCGACATGATCACGAACAGCGCGCCGACGTAGAACAGCAGGATGCGCCAGAACACCGAGTTGATCGCGCCCGGGATGGTCTTCTGCGGGTTCTTCGCTTCGCCGGCGGTGAGGCCGATCATTTCCACGCCGAGGTAGGCGAACATCACCATCTGCAGCGACATCAGCACGCCGCTGATGCCATGCGGCATGAAGCCGCCGTTGCTCCACAGGTTGCCGATGCCGGTGGCGATGCCGTCGTTGCCGAAGCCGAAGACGATCATGCCGAGGCCGACCACGACCATCGCGACGATGGTGACGATCTTGATCAGGGCGAACCAGAACTCGAACTCGCCGAAGGCGCGCACGGTGATCAGGTTGATCGCACCCATGCTCGCCAGCGCGGCCAGCGCCCAGATCCAGCGCGGCACGTCGGGGAACCAGATGCCCATGTAGATGGCCACGGCGGTAATTTCCGCAACGCAGGTCACCAGCCAGAGGAACCAGTAGTTCCAGCCGGTCAGGTAGCCGGCCAGCGGGCCGAGGTAGTCCTGGGCGTAGCGGCTGAAGGAACCGGCCACCGGGTTGTGCACGGCCATCTCGCCGAGGGCGCGCATGATTACCAGGATGGCGAGACCGCCGATGATGTAGGAGAGCATGATGGCCGGACCGGCCATCTGGATGGCCTTGGCCGAGCCGAGGAACAGGCCGACGCCGATGCACGCGCCGAGAGCCATGAGACGGATGTGCCGCTCGTTCAGATCCCGTGAAAGATCATTGGACGACATAAGAACAACCTCAGTTTTGTTTTTGGGGTGTCAGCAATGGACTCGTACGTGCCGTCGGGATAGGGAAAACGAAAAAGCTCCGCCACCGCGCCGAGGCACGGAGCTGGAGTTCGTCGGGGATTCCATGACGGCACACCGCAAGAGGCTGCCCGCTCTTGTGGAGCGGACGTGGGCATCGCGGGAGTTACCACGCTGAGGTCGGGGGCGGAGCTTACACAAGTCTCCCCGGAGCGTCATGCCCGGGACAGTCAGCTATGCGACCAAAGATGTAGACCATTCGTCAGGCACGTTCGCTGAGCGCCAGGCGCAGGCCGAGAGCGAGCAGGATCGAGCCGAGGGAGCGGTCCAGAACCGCTCGGCCGGCCAGCGGGCGAATCCTGCCACCTGTCGGCTGGATTCGCCCCACTATGCCTGGGGTTTCGGCAGCGCCAGCCCCTTGGGTACCGCTGTCCCGGTCGCCGGCTGGCGGCATCCGGCATCGCGGAACGGACCGCCGATCCTGTTCCAGCCCTCGCCGGGTGACGTCTGTCGGCAAACCAGTCCGCCATCCAGGCGGCTCTGCCAGAGAAAATATGGCATCGGGCCAGCGTGAACACCGCACGCCAGAGCGGTCAGAAGTGTGAACAGGGCAAAACGCATGGCAAAAGGCCTTCAGGGTGGGCACCTTCAGAGCATCCGGAAATCAAACGCGAAGGCACAAGCAGATTTTCATCCGCCAACTACTCTAGGAAGTAGGAAGGCTAGTGGGGACGGGCCTTCCCGGCACCCGGACGGTGTCGTTGCATGTGGGGGAAACCCCACTTACTCAGGCTTTTTCAAGCATGGGCAGGTAGTAAGAATATGAACAGGTCGTCGCATTCCGGTACGCAGAATCCTGCAGGCCAGCCGGGCGGCCCGGAGCCCGGATCTACTCCGAAAAAAACTCGCACTCACCATCACCGGTTCCTTGTCCTGTTCCTGTTCCTGCTGCCATTGCTGGCAGCGATCGGGGCGGCGCTGCTTTACGAGGCACGCACCTCGAAGCTGCAGGCACGCGAGTTGTCGAACTACGCCCGCAGCCTGACCTGGGAACTCGCGCAAGGCCCGACCAGCCAGGTGGTCTACCCGCAGCAGGGGCCCTACGACCGCCGCCTGGGCTACCTGCAGTTGCCGACCTTCCTCGAACGCCTGCACCAGCGCAATTACGTGACCCTGAGCCAGGTGCGCTTCTCCGAGCCGCTGATGCAGTACAGCGGGTACGGGATGTTCCCGCCCTACCCGGAAAAAGCCCAGGCCGGCGTGGACGTCTACGACTGCCGCGGCCTGCCGATCTACAACTTCCGCTATCCGCAGCGGCTCTACAGCAGCTTCGACAGCATCTCCCCGCTGATCGTGCAAAGCCTGCTGTTCATCGAGAACCGCAACCTGCTGGACACGCATACCCCGTACCACAACCCGGCCATCGACTGGAGCCGCTTCACCCAGGCCTCCGTGGCCCAGGTCGGCAAGATGGTCGGCTTCGGCGGGCACGCGCCCGGCGGCAGCACCCTGGCGACGCAGATCGAGAAGTACCGCCATTCGGCGGACGGCCGGACCAACTCGATCACCGACAAGCTGCGCCAGATGGCCTCGGCCAGCGTGCGCAGCTACATGGGCGGCGCGGAAAACATCGAGGCACGCAAGAATATCGTGCTCACCTACCTCAACTCGGTGCCGCTCTCCGCGCAGGCCGGCTACGGCGAGGTCAGCGGCCTGCCCGACGGCCTGTGGATCTGGTACGGCAGCGACTTCCAGCGGGTCAACCAGTTGCTGAGCGCCCCGCCCGCCAGCGGCGTCAACCTCGACGAACAGGGCCAGGCGCTGCGCCAGGTGGTTTCGCTGATGATCGCCCACCGTCGCCCGTCCTATTACCTGGCACGCGGACGCGAATCCCTCGCCGAGCTGACCGACAGCTACCTGCGCCTGCTGGCCCAGTCCAACGTCATCAGCGTTCCGCTGCGCGACGCGGCGCTCGAAGCCCAGTTGCGCTTCCGCGACCCGCTCAGCGAGCCGACCGTGCAGCCGCTGGAGGCCAACAAGGGCGTGACCCTGGCGCGCACCCGCCTGGCCGGCATGCTCAACGTGCCGCTGTATGACCTCGACCGCTTCGACATGACGTTCACCACCACCCTGCAGCACGAACTGCAGGAACAGGTCAGCGCCTATCTGAAAAAACTTGCCGACCCGACCTTCGCCGCGGAAGTCGGCCTGTTCGGCGAGCGCCTGCTGTCCGAGGACAAGACCCAGGACGTGCGCTACAGCTTCACCCTGTTCGAACGCACCCCCAGCGGCAACCGCGTACGGGTACAGACCGACAACACCAATCAGCCGTTCGACATCAACGAAGGCAGCAAGCTGGAGCTCGGCTCCACCGCCAAGCTGCGCGTGCTGGCCAGCTACCTGGAAACCGTTGCCACGCTGCATCGCGACTATGCGCACCTGTCCAACGAAGAGCTGAAGAGCATCCAGGTCGTGCCGCTGGACTTCATCAACAAATGGGCCATCGACTACCTGATGACCCACAAGGACCGCAGCCTGCCGCCGATGCTCGAAGCCGCGCTGCAACGGAAGTATTCGGCAAGCCCCTACGAAAGCTTCTTCACCGGTGGCGGCATCCACACCTTCAGCAACTTCCGCAAGGAAGACAACGGGCGCATCCCGACCATCCAGGACGCCCTGCGCGAGTCGATCAACCTGCCCTTCGTGCGCCTGCTGCGCGACCTGATCCGCCACGACATCTACAGCAATCCGGGCAGCAAGGTATCCGTGCTGGCGGACGACAAGGACCCGCGGCGCCAGGAATACCTCGACCGCTTCGTCGACAAGGAAAGCCAGGTCTACCTGCTGCGCTTCTGGCAGAAATACCGCGGCAAGAACACCGACGAACGCCTGGAAACCTTCCTCGACGGCCTGCGTACCTGGCCGGTACGGCTGGCGGCGATCCACCGCTACCTGCAGCCGCAGGCGGACCTGGCGACCTTCTCCGAGTTCATCCAGACGCGCCTGAAGCAGGCCAAGTACGCCGGCGAGAAGGTCACCGACAAACGCATCGCCGACCTCTACACCCGTTACGGCCCAGGCGCCTACGATCTGAACGACCAGGGCTACATCGCCCGCGTGCACCCGCTGGAACTGTGGCTGCTCGGCTACCTGCAGAACCAGCCGAAGGCCACCTTCGCCGACGCCGTGGCGGCCAGCACCGCCGAGCGCAAGCAGGTCTATCGCTGGCTGTACAAGTCGCGGCACAAGTACGCCCGCGACAAGCGCATCCGCATCATGCTGGAGGTCGAGGCCTTCCTTGACCTGCACCAGCAGTGGAAGCAATTCGGCTATCCGTTCGACCACCTGGTGCCGTCGCTCGCCACCGCCCTGGGCAGCTCCGGCGACCGGCCGGCCGCACTGGCGGAACTGATGGGGATCATCCTCAACGACGGCGTGCGCCTGCCGACCCTGCGCATCGACGGCCTGCACTTCGCCGCCAACACGCCTTACGAGACCAGCCTCGGGCCGGAAGCCGGCACCGGGCGCCAGGTGATGACCCCGGAAGTCGCCAGGGCCCTGCGCAGCGCCCTTTCGCAAGTGGTCGAAGGCGGCACCGCGCGGCGCCTGCAGGGCAGTTTCCGCCTGCACGACGGCAGCACCCTGGTGATGGGCGGCAAGACCGGCACCGGCGACAACCGCATCGAGAGCGTGACCCGCAGCGGCTGGGTGAAGAGTTCGAAGGCGATGAACCGCACGGCGACCTTCGTCTTCTACATCGGCCCGCGCCACTTCGGCACCCTCACCGCCTACGTGGCCGGCAGCGCCGCGGACAAGTTCAAGTTCACCTCGGCGCTACCGGTGCAGGTGCTCAAGGGCATGGCGCCGATGCTGCAGACCTATCTCGAACCGGGAATCAGCACCGGGTGCCAGGCGCCGCTGGAAACCCAGCGGGTCAGCTGGAAGTGAGCCCAACGCTGCCGATGTTGGGCTGCCCTCGTAGGTTGGCGCTGAACGCAGTGAAGCCCAACGATGCTCGGCCCAACACCGTGCATCGTTGGGCTTCGCAAGCTCAGCGCCAACCTACGGTTTGCTCCGCATCAGCTTCACGTAGAGCCCTTCCACCTTTTCCCGCGCCCAGGGTGTCTTGCGCAGGAAGGTCAGGCTGGACTTGATGCTCGGATCGCTCTTGAAGCAGCGGATATCGATGCGCTTGGCCAGTCCATCCCAGCCGTATTCGGCAACCAGCCGATTGAGGATGGCTTCCAGGGTGACGCCATGCAGGGGGTTCTTCGGCTGATCGCTCATGGGGTTCTCGTCCGGATGAATGCAGCGCGGCACCTTACCCCAACAGACAGCGCCCTGAAACGAAAAAACCGGTGCTCGCCAGAGGCGGGCACCGGTTTTTCATCAGGCGACGATCAGCGGACGGCAGGAACAGCCGAAGCCGGCAGGTGAGCCTCGGCGTACTCCGCCTCAGCCTCGTCGAAGCGCTTCTTCATCGATGCGCTCGGCTCCTTGTCGAGCAGGCTGAACACCACGATGCCGACACAGGCGAACAGGAAGCCCGGGATGATCTCGTACAGGCCGAGACCGATGAAGTTCTTCCACACCACCACGGTCACAGCGCCAAGCAGCATGCCGGCCAGGGCGCCGTTACGGGTCATGCGCTTCCACAGCAGGGAGAAGATGACCACCGGACCGAAGGCGGCACCGAAGCCTGCCCAGGCGTAGGACACCAGGCCCAGCACACGGTTATCCGGGTTGGCGGCCAGGGCGATGGAAATCAGGGCCACCAGCAGCACCATGACACGACCGACCCAGACCAGTTCGAGCTGGCTGGCGTTCTTGCGCAGGAAGGCCTTGTAGAAGTCTTCGGTCAGCGCCGAGGAGCAGACCAGCAACTGGCAGCTCAGGGTGCTCATCACCGCCGCGAGGATGGCGGACAGCAGCACGCCGGCGATCCACGGGTTGAACAGCAGCTTGGCCAGTTCGATGAACACGCGTTCATGGTTCTCGGCCACGGCGCCGCCCAGCTCCGGATGCGCGGAGAAGTACGCAATGCCGAAGAAGCCTACGGCCACGGCGCCGCCGAGGCAGAGGATCATCCAGGTCATGGAGATGCGGCGGGCGGCCGGGATCGACTTCACCGAATCGGCAGCCATGAAGCGCGCCAGGATGTGCGGCTGGCCGAAGTAGCCCAGGCCCCAGGCCATCAGCGAAATCACGCCAACGAAGGAAGCACCCTTGAGCATGTCGAGATTGGCCGCGTCCTTCAGCTCGATGGCGGCGAAGGTCGGCTCCACCCCACCGGCGGCGAACAGCACGATGATCGGAGTGAGGATCAGCGCGAAGATCATCAGCGAGGCCTGCACGGTATCGGTCCAGCTCACCGCCAGGAAGCCGCCGACGAAGGTGTAGACGATGGTGGCGGCGGCACCGGCCCAGAGGGCAGTCTCGTAGGACATGCCAAAGGTGCTCTCGAACAGGCGGGCGCCAGCGACAATGCCGGATGCACAGTAGATGGTGAAGAACACCAGGATCACCACCGCCGAGAGGATGCGCAGCACACGGCTGTTGTCCTCGAAACGGTTGGTGAAATAGTCGGGGAGCGTCAGGGCGTTGCCGTTGTGCTCGGTATGCACGCGCAGGCGGCCGGCGACGAACAGCCAGTTGAGGTAGGCACCGACGATCAGGCCGATGGCGATCCAGCTTTCCGACAGGCCGGAGAGGTATACGGCACCCGGCAGGCCCATCAGCAGCCAGCCGCTCATGTCGGAGGCGCCGGCGGACAGCGCGGTGACGAAGCTGCCGAGGCTACGCCCACCGAGGATGTAGTCGGAGAAGTTGTTGGTGGAACGATAGGCGTAGAGGCCGATCAGGACCATCAGTGCGATGTAGATCACGAAGGTGATCAGTGTTGGCGTGTTGACGCTCATGGGGGCTCCCCTAAAGCTTGTTTTTATCCAGACCCGCAGGGTACTCCGGGCCCTTGACTGACAAGGCCGCGCGGATGGCGCTGCCCCGGTGGCGCTTGCTCTCGCAAGCCGGAAATGCACGAGACCCCATTCGAGGTCAAACAACCGGGCACTTCACGTCAGACCTTTCCGCCGCTTGTGGCGAATCGGCTGTCCTTCCCGCCCCGTCTCACCCCGGTGGCGGATATCTGGCCGGACCTGTGCACGATCAGGTCCGGATCGGAAAAAACGAACCGGGCGCGGGGCGCCCGGTTGTCGGTCTTACTCGGCGTCCGCGAGGGACAGCAGAGAAGCGTTGCCACCCACCGCGGTGGTATTCACCGAAGTGGTGCGTTCGCTGACGAAACGCAGCAGGTAGTTCGGTCCACCGGCCTTCGGCCCGGTGCCGGACAGTCCATGCCCGCCGAACGGTTGTACGCCGACCACCGCACCGATCTGGTTGCGGTTGACGTAGAGGTTGCCGACCCGCGCCAGGTGCTCGATGCGACGAGCGGTCTCCTCGTTGCGGCTGTGCACGCCCATGGTCAGGCCATAGCCGGTGGCGTTGATCGCGGCGACGACCTTCTCCAGGTCTTCGGCGGCGTAGCGCACCACGTGCAGGATCGGACCGAAGTTTTCCTTCTTCAGCTCGTCGATGCCGCCGATCTCGAACGCGACCGGGGCGACGAAATGGCCGTTCAGGCTAGCGGGCAGCTTGGTCTCGGCGATCAGTTTGCCGGCGGCCTTGAGCGCGCCGACGTGCTGTTCCAGGCCAGCCTTGGCCTCGGCGTCGATCACCGGGCCGACATCGCTGACGCGAATGTCGGTTGGGCCGACCTTCAACTCGGCCATGGCGCCCTTGAGCAGCTCGATCACGCGTTCGGCGATGTCCTGCTGGACATACATCACGCGCAGTGCGGAGCAGCGCTGGCCGGCGCTGGTGAACGCGGATTGTACAGCATCCTTGATCACCTGTTCAGGTAATGCGGTGGAATCGACGATCATCGCGTTCTGGCCGCCGGTTTCGGCGATCAACGCAGCAATTGCGCCGGGTTTCTCCGCCAGTTGGCGATTGATGATGCGCGCGGTGTCGGTGGAGCCGGTGAAGGCCACGCCGGCGACGCGGGCGTCACGGCAGAACACACCGCCGAGGGTGGCGCCGTCGCCCGGCAGCAGGGCGATGGCGTCGGTCGGCAGGCCGGCTTCGAACATCAGCTCGACGGTGCGCGCGGCGATCAGGCTGGTCTGCTCGGCCGGCTTGGCCAGCACGGTGTTGCCGGCAACCAGGGCGGCGCTGATCTGGCCGAGGAAGATCGCCAGCGGGAAGTTCCACGGGCTGACGCAGGCGAAGATTCCGCGGCCTTCGTAGAACAGCTCGTTGCGCTCGCCGGTCGGGCCCGGCAGCTCGATGCGGACCAGACGCTGGCGCGCCTGCTGCGCGTAGTAGCGGCAGAAGTCCACGGCTTCACGGATTTCGTCGATGCCGTCCTGCAGCGACTTGCCGGCTTCCAGGGTGCACAGGGCCATCAGCTCGCCGCGATTGGCTTCCAGCAGGTCGGCCAGGCGCTCGAAGATCGCCGCGCGCTCTTCGACCGGCGTGGCGCTCCAACGCGGCCAGGCGGCCTGCAGGGCGTCGAGGGCCTTGGCGGCCTGCTCGGCGGTGGCGTACTGCACGCTGCCGACGACCTTCTCCAGGTCGAACGGGCAACGCACTTCCCGGGCCGGGCCGGCGAGGCGCTCGCCGTTGACGACCGGCGCGGCCTGCCACTTGTGGGACAGGAATGGCTTGTAGGCGAGCTCCAGCTCGTTCCACTGATTCTGGATATTCATGTTGATGCCCTGGGAGTTTTTCCGCCCGGCGCCGAAGATCGCCTGCGGGAGGGGAATGCGGTCGTTGCCGAAGGTCTTGAACTGGCGCAGCTGGGTGACCGGGTGCTGGATCAGGGTGTCCACCGGCACGCGCGGGTCGACCAGCTTGTGCACGAAGGAGGAGTTGGCGCCGTTTTCCAGCAGGCGGCGCACCAGGTACGGCAGCAGGTCCTTGTGGGCGCCGACCGGGGCGTAGATGCGCACGTTCTTGCGGTACTTCTCGATCACCGTGTCGTACAGCGCGTCGCCCATGCCGTGCAGGCGCTGGAACTCGAACTCGCGCTCTTCACCCGATTCGGCCTTGGCCGCGGCACCCATCGCCAGGATGCTGGTCACGGTGTGGGCGTTATGGCTGGCGAACTGCGGGTAGATCACGCCACGGGTGTGCTCGCTGAGCAGGTAGCGGGCGCAGGCCAGGTAGGAGGTGTCGGTGCCTTCCTTGCGGGTGTAGACCGGGTAGCCGTCCAGACCCTGGACCTGGCACTGCTTGATCTCGCTGTCCCAGTAGGCGCCCTTCACCAGACGCAGCGGGATGCGCGCGCCGAGCTCCTTGCCGAGCAGGGTCAGCCAGACCAGCACCGGCAGGCAGCGCTTGGAGTACGCCTGGATTACCAGGCCGAACTCGCCCCAGCCGGCGATGGCCGGGTCGCGCAGCAGCTTCTCGAACAGTTCGAGGGAGAGTTCCAGGCGGTCGGCTTCCTCGGCGTCGATGGTGATGCCGACGTTCAGATTGCGGGCGCGCACGGCCAGGTCGCGGACGCTGGCGAACAGTTCGGTCAGCACGCGCTCGCGCTGGGCGACTTCGTAGCGCGGGTGCAGCGCGGAGAGCTTGATCGAGATCGACGGACGCGGACCCGGGCCGACCTGCGGCTCGGCGCCGACGGTGTCGATGGCCTTGCGGTAGTCGGCCATGTACTTCTCGGCGTCGGCGACAGTCAGCGCGGCCTCGCCAAGCATGTCGAAGGAGTAGGTGTAACCCTGCTCGCGGCACGGACGGCCGTTCTTCAGGGCTTCGGAAATGGTGCGGCCGAGGACGAACTGCTTGCCCATCAGCTTCATCGCCTGGTTCATCGCGGCGCGGATCACCGGCTCGCCGGAGCGCTGCACCAGCTTGCCGATAACGCTGGACGGTCGGGCGTCGGTGCGGCTGTCCAGGGTGACCACCTTGCCGGTCATCACCAGGCCCCAGGCGGCGAAGTTGACCAGCACGTTGTCGCTCTGGCCGAGGTGGCGCTGCCAGTCGGCGGCGGACAGCTTGTCGCGGATCAGCGCGTCGGCGGTCGCGGCGTCGGGCACGCGCAGCAGGGCTTCGGCCAGGCACATCAGCATCAGGCCTTCGTGGGTATCGAGGCTGTACTGGCGCAGGAGCGCGTCGAGGGTATCGACGGCGTTGTCCCGGGCGCGCACGGTTTCGATCAGTGCGCGGGCGTCGCGGCGGATAGCCTCGATGCCATCGGGACCAGGATCGGCGAGCTGCAGCAGCTCACCCAGGTAGGCTTCCTCGTCGACCGCGTAGTTGGCGCTGATCGCGGGGAAGAACTCGGCGGCGGTCCGGGTAAGGAATTCGCCTTTCAAGACGTGACTGGCTGTGAACATCACGCCCTCCTCTCTTGGAGCCATGGTTTGCCTTGTAGGAATTGTCAGTACAGCCCGCGGCGCCAACCGGGTCCAGCCCGGTTCGATGGCACGGCCAGCCTCCGGCGGAAAAACCGGATGGCGGAATCTAGTGGGAGGCGGCCTGCCGTTTCTTGCTCAAGGCTCCGGAGTTTTTGCGAAAAACTCTGGAGTGGGCATTTCCTCTCCGGCAGCGAATTGCTGATCCGAATCTAAGCGATGGGCTTTTTCTAACGAAAAGATATGTTATGTTATAACGACAAATAGCCAACACTATCCAGCCGACAGGTTTTCACCTCTGTCGGCCGCCCCGTCTCGCCCATTTTTCAAACCTGCGTTTTCCGCGGGACGGGGAAGTCTTGCCTGCCAGAAATCAAGGAGCTGTCCATGCCTTCACCCCTTCTCCACCGCCCACAGTGGGCCCTCACGCCGCTGGCCCTGGTGCTGCTCGGCAGCCTGCCGGCCTTCGCCGCCGACGACAGGCCGAGCGAACTGGCGCCGCAGGTCATCACCGGCAATCCGCTGGGCAGCGACTCTCCGGCCGCTCCCAGCAGCGTCCTGCAGGGCGACGAGCTGACGCTGCGCCAGCAGGGCAGCCTGGGCGAAACCCTCAACGGCTTGCCGGGCGTGTCCTCGACCTGGTTCGGCCCCGGCGCCAGCCGGCCGATCATCCGCGGCATGGATGGCGACCGCATCCGCGTGCTGCGCAATGGCGTCGGCGCGCTGGATGCCTCATCGCTGTCCTATGACCACGCCGTGCCGGAAGATCCGAACGCCGTGGAGCGCATCGAGGTAGTCCGTGGCCCGGCCGCCCTGCTCTACGGCGGCAACGCCATCGGCGGCGTGGTCAACAGTTTCGACAACCGCATCCCCAGCGAAGCGGTGGATGGCCTGCATGGTCGCGGCGAACTGCGCTACGGCGGCGCCGACACCACTCGCGCCGCCGCGGGTGCGCTGGAGGCCGGCGACGGCCGTTTCGCCCTGCACCTGGACGCCGGCTCCCGCGAATTCAACGACCTGCGTATCCCTGGCTACGCCCACTCCGCCCGTCAGCGGGAAATAGACGGAGATACCCGCAAGCACCGCGTGGCCAACAGCGACGGCCGCCAGGACAACGGCGCCGTTGGTGGCAGCTACCACTGGGATCACGGCTACGCCGGGCTTTCCTACAGCGGCTACGACAGCAACTACGGCTCACCCGCCGAGGACGACGTGCGCCTGAAGATGCATCAGGACCGCTACGCCTTCGCCTCGGAAATCCGCGATCTGGACGGCCTCTTCACCTCGCTGAAGTTCGATGCGGCCTACACCGAGTACCAGCACAAGGAACTCGAAGGCGGCGAGACCGGCACCACCTTCAAGAACGACGGCTACGAAGGCCGCGTCGAAGCCCGCCATCGCCCGCTCGGCCCGCTGGAGGGCGTGATCGGCGCGCAGATCGGCAACAGCCGCTTCTCCGCCCTCGGCGAGGAAGCCTTCGTGCCGCATACCGAAACCGACAGCTCGGCACTCTTCGTTCTGGAGGAATGGAAAGCCACCGACCGTCTGGACCTGAGTTTCGGCGGCCGTCTGGAGCACAGCCAGATCGATCCGGACGCCAAGGGCAACGAACGTTTCGCCGAGAACGACCGCTCGCGCAGCTTCACCGCCGGCAGCCTGTCCAGCGGCGCGGTGTACCGGCTGACGCCAGTCTGGTCGCTGGCCGCCACCCTCAGCTACACCGAGCGCGCACCGACCTTCTACGAGCTGTACGCCAACGGCCCGCACGCGGCGACCGGCACCTTCGAAGTGGGCGATGCCGATGCGGACAAGGAAAAGGCGGTCTCCAGCGACCTCGCCCTGCGCTTCGATAATGGCGTGCATAAAGGCAGCGTCGGCCTGTTCTACAGCCGCTTCTCCAACTACATCGGCCTGCTCGCCAGCGGCCGCTACCGCGACGAGGAAGGCGAAGTGGTGGATGCCGACAGCGAGGATGCGCTGCCGGAATTCCTCTACAGCGGGGTGCGAGCGGAGTTCTATGGGGTGGAAGCGCAGGACCGCATCCACCTGCTGCAGAGTCCGTATGGCAACTTCGACCTGGAGCTCTCCGGCGACTACACCCGGGCGAAGAACAGGGACAGCGGCGAGCCCCTGCCGCGCATCGCCCCGCTGCGCCTGAACAGCGCGCTGATCTGGGAACTGCAGCAATGGCAGGCGCGACTTGAGGTGGAACACGCCGCCTCGCAGCACCGCGTGCCGGACGAGGAACTGCCCACCGACAGCTACACCACCCTCGGCGCCAGCCTGGGCTACCGCTTCGCGCTTGGCGACAGCGACTGGCTGGCTTTCGTCAAGGGTGACAACCTGACCGACCAGACCGTGCGCTACGCCAGCTCGATCCTGCGCGACAGCGTGCCGGCGGCGGGACGCAGCATCGAGGCGGGGGTGAAGGTGGCGTTTTGAGGAAATGCCGGGTCAACCGGCAACGTAGGGCGGGTGAAACCCGCCACACATCCGCAATGGCGGGTTGCACCCGCCCTACGGAGCGGCGAAGGCCGCTACCCTCGCCGCAACGACTTGGGCGTCAGGCCGAGATAACGGCGCATCGCCGTGGTCAGCGCGCTCTGGCTGGAGAAGCCGCACTCGCCGGCGACCCGCACCAGCGGCAGGTCGCTTTCGCGCAGCAGGCGCGCGGCGCTGTCCAGGCGCAGCTTGAGCAGGTACTGGTGCGGCGTGAGGCCGACCGAGTCCTTGAACTGCGCGTGGAAATGGCTGGGGCTGAGGCAGGCCACCTGGGCCAGCTCGGCGACGGTGATGCGCCGCGCCAGGTTGTCGAGAATGTGCGCATCGATGCGCTCCATGTCCAGCGGGCCGCTGGGCAACGGCATCTGCTCGCCGAACAGGCGCAGGTGCAGGGCACGGATCAGCACGCCGCCGAGGGCGCGCGCCAGCAGCGGATCGTTGCCGTAGCGGGCGATCTCGGCGCCGGCGTAGCTGAGCAGGTTCTGGAAATCGGCATCCAGCGTCGGGTAGCGCGGCGCCTCGAACAGGCGCGCGAGCAGGTCGCGGTCCTCGGCGCCGGTTCCGCCCTCGTCGAGGTCGATGATCAGCATGCGGTTGTCGCCGACCCCGACGAAGGCATGCCCGGCATCGCCCGGCACCAGGCAGGCGCGCATGCGGCACACCTCTCCGCCTCGCCCGTCCACCTCGAACTCGGCGCGCCCGGCCAGCGACATCACCAACTGGTGGTGGTCGTGGGCATGGGTATGCGACTGGTCCGGCAGGTGGGCAAGGCGAGTGTCGAACATTGGCGGCAGGGCTGTTCAAATTTTGCGCACTTTACCCGACTTCAACCGCCCTGCCCAGCATCCACGGAGCCCTGGGACAGGCGTCCCAGGCCCGGAAGCATGCCGATACCGATGAGCCACCTGCAGGGATTGAAACCCGCCGCCGCCTTCCCCATCTAGACTTTCAGGTTCAATCAGTCAGGTGCCTCATGAGCGACCAAGACGAGATTCACGATATCCACAGCGCCGAAGAAGTCAGCAACACCGGCCTGGCTCTGCCGGGGCAGAGCCTGCCCAGCACGGTCTATGTCATCCCGATCCACAACCGTCCGTTCTTCCCGGCACAGGTCCTGCCGGTGATCGTCAATGAAGAACCGTGGGCGGAAACCCTGGAACTGGTGGCCAAGACCGACCATCACTGCCTGGCGCTGTTCTTCATGGACAACCCGCCGGACGATCCGCGCCACTTCGATCCCTCCAGCCTGCCCGAACACGGCACGCTGGTGCGCGTGCACCATGCCAGCCGCGAAGGCGGCACGCTGCAGTTCGTCGCCCAGGGCCTCGCGCGGGTGCGCATCCGCAGCTGGCTGAAGCGCCACCGGCCGCCGTTCCTGGTCGAGGTGGATTACCCGCACACCGCCATCGACAGCAGCGACGAGGTCAAGGCCTACGGCATGGCGCTGATCAATGCGATCAAGGAACTGCTGCCGCTCAACCCGCTGTACAGCGAAGAGCTGAAGAACTACCTGAATCGCTTCAATCCCAACGATCCGTCGCCGCTGACCGACTTCGCCGCCGCGCTGACCACCGCGCCCGGCTCGGAGCTGCAGGAAGTGCTGGATTGCGTGCCGATCCTCAAACGCATGGAGCGGGTGCTGCCGCTGCTGCGCAAGGAAGTCGAGGTCGCGCGCCTGCAGAAGGAGCTGTCCGCCGAGGTCAATCGCAAGATCGGCGAACGCCAGCGCGAATTCTTCCTCCAGGAACAGCTGAAGATCATCCAGCAGGAACTGGGCATCACCAAGGACGACAAGAGCGCCGACGCCGACGAGTTCCGCGCCCGCCTGGAAGGCAAGACCTTGCCGGAGCAGGCGCGGAAGCGTATCGACGAGGAGCTGAACAAGCTGTCGATACTGGAAACCGGCTCACCGGAATACGCCGTCACCCGCAATTACCTGGACTGGGCCACATCGGTGCCGTGGGGCGTGCTGGGCAAGGACAAGCTCGACCTCAAGCACGCGCGCAAGGTGCTGGACAAGCATCACGCCGGCCTGGATGACGTGAAGGACCGCATTCTCGAATTCCTCGCCGTGGGCGCCTTCAAGGGCGAGATCGCCGGCTCCATCGTGCTGCTGGTCGGCCCGCCCGGGGTGGGCAAGACCAGCATCGGCAAGTCCATCGCCGAAAGTCTCGGCCGGCCGTTCTACCGCTTCAGCGTCGGCGGCATGCGCGACGAGGCGGAGATCAAGGGCCACCGCCGCACCTACATCGGCGCCCTGCCCGGCAAGCTGGTGCAGGCGCTGAAGGACGTGGAAGTGATGAACCCGGTGATCATGCTCGACGAGATCGACAAGCTCGGCAGCAGCTACCAGGGCGACCCGGCGTCGGCGCTGCTGGAAACCCTCGATCCGGAGCAGAACGTCGAGTTCCTCGACCACTACCTGGACCTGCGCCTGGACCTGTCCAAGGTGCTGTTCGTCTGCACCGCCAACACCCTGGACGCGATCCCCGGCCCGCTGCTCGACCGCATGGAGGTGATCCGCCTGTCCGGCTACATCGCCGAAGAGAAGCTGGCCATCGCCAAGCGCCACCTGTGGCCGAAGCAGCTGGAAAAGGCCGGCGTGCCGAAGCAGCGCCTGTCGATCAACGATGCCGCGCTGAAAGCGGTGATCGAGGGTTACGCCCGCGAGGCCGGCGTACGTCAGTTGGAGAAGCAGCTCGGCAAACTGGTGCGCAAGTCGGTGGTGAAACTGCTGGAAGATCCGGAGATGAATCTGAAGATTGGCGCCAAGGATCTGGAAGGCTACCTGGGCATGCCGGTATTCCGCACCGAACAGGTGCTCAGCGGCGTCGGCGTAATCACCGGCCTGGCCTGGACCAGCATGGGCGGCGCCACCCTGCCGATCGAGGCGACGCGCATCCATACGCTGAATCGCGGTTTCAAGCTCACCGGCCAGCTCGGCGAGGTGATGAAGGAATCGGCGGAAATCGCCTACAGCTACGTCAGCTCGCACCTGAAGAAGTACGGTGGCGATCCGACCTTCTTCGACCAGGCCTTCGTCCACCTGCACGTACCGGAAGGCGCCACGCCGAAGGACGGCCCCAGCGCCGGCGTCACCATGGCCAGCGCCCTGCTCTCCCTGGCGCGCAACCAGGCGCCGAAGAAGGGCGTGGCGATGACTGGCGAGCTGACCCTGACCGGGCAGGTACTGCCAATCGGCGGGGTACGCGAGAAGGTGATCGCAGCGCGGCGGCAGAAGATCTTCGAGCTGATCCTGCCGGAACCCAACCGCGGCGACTTCGAGGAGCTGCCGGACTACCTCAAGGAAGACCTGACCGTGCACTTCGCCCGGCGCTTCTCCGATGTGGCGAAGGTGCTGTTCCCGGCCTAGTGCCACCTGCCGTTCCCGCTTCCGCAACGGGACAGGGAACGGCAGGCACCTGGTTTTAGAGAGGCGGCTTGCAGGTTATTCTGGCCGCCTGTCCCAGCCACCAGGATTCGTCATGTCGCCATTTCGCCAGCTCTTGCCCCTCTCCGCATTGCTGCTTGCCGGCTGCGCCGGACAACCCTCGCCAGTGGTGAGCCTGGAGGATGCGCACGACTGCAAGCCGCTCAGGCTCGTGCAAGGCCAGGAACTGGTGCTCATGCTGCCGAGCAATCCCACCACCGGCTTCCGCTGGGAGATGCGCGACGGCGCCAGTTCCGTGCTGCGCAGCCTCGGCCCGGAGGTGTACAGCAATCCGGAAGACTCCGGGTTGATCGGTTCCGCGGGCCAGTCCACCTGGCGTTTCCGGGTCGTGCAGCAGGGCGAAGGGCATCTGCAGCTCGCCTATCAGCGCCCCTGGGAAAAGGAAGTTCCACCGGCGCAAGTCTTCGACTGTCCGATCAGCGCCCGCTGAATCCAGCGCAAACGCAAGCGCCCCGTGGCCCCTGGCGATACCCCGACTCGACCTTGCGGACGACCGGTGCCCGGCAAGGCGTGAAGATTCCGTTACGCCCCCAGGCGGCTTACAGAAAAGTCCTGCAAGCCGCCCTGCCATCGACTATATGAAATACTGAACAATCGAATGGAGGCGGCTCATGCGTGCAGTAGTTCGTGTTACGTTGTTGCTAGTCGCCTACATGACGATTTCGGCCTGCGGCAGCCTCCTGCCGAGCGAGCGCGCCGAGGTGCAGTCGCCCTTTCTCGACTATCAGGACGCGGAGAATCGCTTCAAGCAGGTAAGTCCTGGCAGTACCACTCGCTCCCAACTTTACGCCCTCGGCTTCGACCCCCTGGCCCAGGGCAACGCCAAGATGCTTTCGTTCATCGACGTGCGCCTGCTTTTCGTGCAGCCGAACATTCCGATCGATTACCTGCCCGACGGGCTGGTGCAATGCCTGCAGGCCAAGGACCGCTGCATAGGCTATGCCTTCGACTTCAGCAAGACCGACAGCCAGCGCGTCGGCAGCTTCTGGGCGGACATCTTCAACTTCCGCAAGCGGCGTGAGGTTCAGGGCTGGTCGTTCCGCTCGGTATTCGTACTGATCGACGATGTGGTGGTGCACAAGGTCAGCAACGGCGAGCCGAACATCCGCAAGGTCGAGGACAAGAAGAATCCGCTCGGTCCGCTGCAGGGTGCGGGAGAGTTCTTCTCCGACCAGCTGAAGTAGCCCGTCGCCTGGAGGTTGGGTCGGCCCCGCACGTCGGCTACAATGCCCCGCCCCTGCGGGTCGACGGGGGGCGTCATGTTTTCGCGCCAGCCTGCTCGTCCCGCCCAACGCCTGCTCCACCGTACCGAGGCCACATCGCGTGAGCGAGCCAGACCGCATCTTTTCCCAGCCGCAGCCGCACATCCCCGACTTCACCTTCAACGAGGACGTGGTGCGCGTTTTCCCGGACATGATCAAGCGCTCCGCTCCGGGCTATCCGACCATCGTCGAGAACATCGGCCTGCTCGGCGCCCGCTTCGCCCAGCCGGACAGCGTGCTCTACGACCTCGGCTGCTCCCTCGGTGCGGTGACCCAGGCCCTGCGCCGCCATGTGAAGACCGAAAGGTGCCGGGTAATCGGCGTCGATAATTCCAGCGCGATGATCCAGCGCTGCCGCGAATACATGCTCGCCCAGGACTCGATGTACCAGGAACTGCTGCCGGTGGAGCTGCAGGAAGCCGACATCCTCGAACTCGACTTCCAGCCCTGCTCGCTGGTGGCGATGAACTTCACCCTGCAGTTCATCGCCCCGGAGCAGCGGCTCGACCTGCTGCGGCGGATTCGCCAGAGCCTGCTGCCGGGCGGCGCACTGGTCCTCTCGGAAAAGCTCTGCTTCGCCGATCCCGAAGAACATGCCCTGCTCACCGACCTGCATATCGACTTCAAGCGCGCCAACGGCTACAGCGACCTGGAAATCGCCCAGAAGCGCACCGCCATCGAGAACGTCATGCGCCCGGATACCTTCGAGACCCACCGCGAGCGCCTGCTCGCCGCCGGCTTCTCCAAGGTGGTGCTGTGGTTCCAGTGTCTCAACTTCTCCTCGATGATCGCCCTGCCATGATCGAACGTTTCGCCCTCGCCAGCCTGCAGCGCGAGCTGGCCGGCACGCCCCTGCAAGCCTGGAGCGAGTCCCTCGCCGCGCAACTGCAAGCCAAGGTCGAGGACGGCCATGGCGACCTCGAACGCTGGCTGGCGGCCGTGGACCGCCTGCCGCAACTGGCTCCCGCCGCCGCCGAACTGGAGCGCTACTTCGCCCTGGAAGGCGAATGCGACGAAGCGACCCGCGAGCAGCTGAAGACCGCGCTGCAGGGGCTGATCCCCTGGCGCAAGGGGCCGTTCGACGTGTTCGGCGTGCATATCGATACCGAATGGCGCTCGGACTGGAAATGGCAACGCGTCGCGCCGCATATCGACCTGGCCGGCAAACGCGTGCTGGATGTCGGCTGCGGTAACGGCTACTACCAGTGGCGCATGCTCGGCGCCGGCGCGCGCAGCGTGGTCGGTGTCGATCCGAACTGGCTGTTCTTCTGCCAGTTCCTCGCCATGAAGCGCTACCTGCCCGACCTGCCGGCCTGGCACCTGCCGCTGACGCTGGAAGAGCTTCCGGAGAAGCTGGAAGGCTTCGACACGGTGTTTTCCATGGGCGTGCTCTACCACCGCCGCTCGCCGATCGACCATCTGCTGGCGCTGAAGGACTGCCTGCGCCGGGGCGGCGAGGTGATGCTGGAAACGCTGGTGGTGGAAGGCGACGTCAACACCGTGCTGGTGCCGGAAGACCGCTATGCGCAGATGCGCAACGTCTGGTTCCTGCCCTCGGTGCCCGCTCTGGAGCTATGGCTGCGCCGCGCCGGTTTCGCCGACGTGCGCTGCGTGGATATCAGCCGGACCACGGTGGAGGAACAACGCGCCACCGACTGGATGCGCTATCAGTCGCTGCCGGACTTCCTCGATCCGAACGACTGCAGCCGCACCATCGAAGGCCTGCCCGCGCCGCTGCGCGCCACGCTGGTAGCGCGCAAGCCCTGACAAGGCTACCGGTATGCGTAGGGTGGATAACGCGCAGCTTATCCACCAAATGCAGCGCAATCACGGTGGGCACGGTGGAAATGCTTCGCGATTTCCACCCTACTCGCTGCTGCTGAGACACCGTAGGTTGGCGCTGAGCTTGCGAAGCCCAACGCCATCGATGTTGGGCTTCACTGCGTTCAGCACCAACCTACGCTCAGATCAACGGCGGTGGGCCGCCGCGATCATCAGCGCCTTCATCTCCGCCACCGCCTGCTTGAGGCCGACGAATACGGCATGGGCGATCAGCGCGTGGCCGATGTTCAGCTCGTTCACCCCGGGGATCGCCGCCACCGCCTCGACGTTGTGGTAGTGCAGGCCATGGCCGGCATTGATGATCAGGCCACGGGCCAGGCCGAACTCGACGCCATCGCGAATGCGCGCCAGTTCCAGGGCGACTTCCGCCGGGGTATGGGCATCGGCGTAGCGACCGGTGTGCAGCTCGATGGCGGGCGCGCCGACCCGGGCCGAAGCCTCGATCTGGCGTTCGTCGGTATCGATGAACAGGGAAACCTCGCAGCCGATCGCGCTCAGGCGCTGCACCGCCTCGTGGATGCGTTTTTCCTGGCCGGCGACGTCCAGCCCGCCTTCGGTGGTCAGTTCCTCGCGGCGCTCCGGCACCAGGCAGACGTGGGCGGGACGGATGCTCTCGGCGAAGGCGAGCATTTCCTCGGTCACGCCCATTTCGAAGTTCATCCGCGTCTGCAGGACTTCCTGGAGGACTCGTACGTCGCGTTCCTGGATATGCCGGCGATCTTCACGCAGGTGCACGGTGATGCCGTCGGCGCCGGCTTCCTCGGCGTCCAGGGCCGCCTTCACCGGATCGGGATAGCGCGTGCCGCGCGCCTGGCGCAGGGTGGCTACGTGGTCGATGTTGACGCCGAGCAGAATTCGGTTGGCTTCAGTCACGAGTGGGTTCCTTGCGATTCATGAAGAGCTCGCGGCTGACCAGCGGTCGGCCGCCAAGATGAGGAGCGAGCGCCTGGCGCATCAGGCGCTTGGCCGCAGCCAGGGCCCCGGGGGCGCTCCAGTCCGCCTGGGACATCGCCAGCAGGTCGGCGCCATGGAAGATGCCCGGCTGCAGGTCGGCCACCGGTTCGAGTCCGGCGTCCGGCAGCAGGCGATACAGTCCGTCCGGCGCCACGGACTGGCCGACGATATCCGTATCCAGGGAAAAACCATAGCCCAACTCGTCCAGCAACCGCCATTCGAATGCACGCAGCAACGGCTCCAGAGGGCGACCGGCGGCCAGCAGCGGCAGGGTCGCGCGGTAGTGTTCGAAAAGTTCGGGATGCGGGTCTTCGGCAGGCAGCAGGCGGATCAGCAGCTCATTCAGGTACAGGCCGCTGAACAGCGCATCGGCCGCCAGCAGGTTGGGAATTCCGGCAGCTTCCAGGCGACCGACGGTCTTCAGCTCGCTGCGCCCGCGAAACTCCGCCTCCAGCGGGATGAACGGTCGCGCGACCGCCCCGGCCTTGCCCCGCGCCCCGCGCAATACGGCGCGCAAGCGACCCTCCGGCGTAAGGAAGTCCACCAGCGCGCTGGTTTCCTTGTACGGACGGCTGTGCAGGACGAAAGCTGGACGGGGAACAGGGGCGAAGCTCATGCGTCGGACCCGAAGGATGCGCCAGGCAAGGCGCGGAGGACGCCGGGCCCGCCAGCATGGCGGCGGGCCGGCATGCGGATCAGAGGTCGCCGTAGCCGAGCGAACGCAGCGCGCGCTCGTCGTCGGACCAGCCGCCCTTCACCTTGACCCAGAGGTTGAGCATGACCTTGGAGTCGAACAGCACTTCCATGTCCTTGCGTGCGTTCTGGCCGATGCTTTTGATGCGCTCGCCCTTCTCGCCGATGATGATTTTCTTCTGCCCGTCGCGCTCCACCAGGATCAGCGCGTGGATATGCAGGATGCGGCCTTCCTGCTTGAACTCTTCGATTTCCACGGTGATCTGGTACGGCAGTTCGGCACCGAGCTGGCGCATGATCTTCTCGCGCACCAGTTCGGCGGCGAGGAAGCGGCTGCTGCGGTCGGTGATCTGGTCTTCCGGGAAGAAATGTTCGCTTTCCGGCAGGCGCTCGGCGACCAGCCCTTCGAGGATCTCGAGGTTCTGCCCGTGCTGGGCGGAGATCGGCACCACTTCGGCGTTCGGCAGCTGTTCGGCGAGCCATTGCAGGTGCGGCAGCAGATCGCCCTTCTCTTCCAGACGATCGACCTTGTTCACCGCGATCAGTACCGGGCAGTCCACATGGCGAACGCGGTCGAGAACCATCTGGTCCTCGTCGGTCCAGCGCGTGCGGTCGACGACGAAGATCACCACGTCGACATCCTTCAGCGCGGCGCTGGCGGAGCGGTTCATGTAGCGGTTGAGCGCCTTGTCGTTGTCCTTGTGCAGACCGGGAGTATCGACGTACACCGCCTGGATCGCCCCCTCGGTCTTGATCCCGAGCAGGGTGTGGCGCGTGGTCTGCGGCTTGCGCGAGGTGATCGCCAGCTTCTGTCCGAGGATGTGGTTCAGCAAGGTCGACTTGCCCACGTTCGGGCGGCCCACGATGGCGACGTAGCCGCAGCGGCTGACGTCATTGGTTTCGGCGTTTTCACTCATGGGCATTCTCCACGCCCAGGGCCACCAGCGCGGCCGCGGCGGCCACCTGCTCGGCGATACGGCGACTACCGCCATGCCCATGGGTCTTGTCATTCAGCAGGGCGACTTCGCATTCGACGTAGAACGTCCGGCAATGCGGTTCGCCCTGGATATCCACCACGTCGTAGCGCGGCAGCTCGCAGGCGCGCGACTGCAGGTACTCCTGCAGGCGGGTCTTCGGGTCCTTGTTGGTGTCCACCGGTGTCAGCTCGTTCAGCTGCGGGCCGAGCCAGGCAAGGATGCGCTCGCGGGCCGAGTCCATGCCGGTATCCAGGTAGATGGCGCCGATCAGCGCCTCCATGGCATCGGCGAGGATCGATTCGCGGCGGAAACCGCCGCTCTTCAGCTCCCCCGAACCCAGTCGCAGGTATTCGCCCAGTTCGAAACCGCGCGCCAGCAGGGCCAGGGTCTCGCCCTTGACCAGCCGCGCACGCAACCGTGACAGCTGGCCTTCGCGCGCCTGGGGGAAGTGGACGAACAGCGCTTCGCCGATGATGAAATTGAGAATGGCATCGCCGAGAAACTCCAGGCGCTCGTTGTTGCGCCCGGCGTAGCTGCGATGGGTCAGGGCCAGGACCATCAGGTCCTGATCCTTGAACGTGTAGCCGAGCTTGCGCTCAAGTCTATCCAGGGTATTACTCACGGCATTCGTACACGGAATTCTTTGTCAAAGTGGACCACCAGATCGACATTCTCGATCAGTGGCTCGCGTTTTTCGTACTTCAGATGGGCGTGGAACTCGTTGTCCTGCTGCTTCACATCCAGCGCCTCCTGGAGGTTCAGGTCGCGGATGTTGTTGATCTGCAGCGCCTTGCCCACATAAGAGTAGAACTCGGGAACGCTGCGCACCTCAGCGGCCTTGTCGGTCTCCACGGAAGTGATCGCCTTCTCGATGGAGTAGTAGTCCAGATAGTGCGGGATGATCTTGAACGCGGTACTGGCGAGGAACGCCACAATGGCGAGAACCACCAGCCAACCCAGCAGAGACATTCCCTTCTGCGAACGTGCGTACTTCATAGCGACCTCATGTCGATGATTTCTTCAGCCCGTCGCCGACGGGCCTCCAGTGCAAACGGGGCTGCCCGCTCTCGGCGTGCAGCCCCGTTCGGTTCTAGCACCGTACGCAGCATCCGGTACCGAACGAACTCACAAATCAGTGAATCACGCCGACTCGCGAGAAGTTTGGCAGGTTTTGCATCTTCGGATCGGCCCAGCTCATCCATACCGCGAAAGCCTTGCCGACGATGTTGCGGTCCGGGACCATGCCAAGCAGCTCTTTCGGGATCTTCGGATCGTTCCAGTAGCGGCTGTCGTTGGAGTTGTCGCGGTTGTCGCCCATCATGAAGTAGTGACCAGCCGGAACCGCCCACTCCTTGCCCGGATCGATACGGTAGCGGGTCATTTCCTTGCGGATCATGTGCTCGGCGGCGCCCAGCTTCTCCTTGTACAGCGTGACGCTGCCCAGGGTGCCCGGCTCTTCGCCCAGCAGTTGCTCAGCAACCGGCTGGCCATTGATGTACAGGCGCTTGTCGCTGGTATAGCGGACCTTGTCGCCCGGAACGCCGACTACGCGCTTGATGTAATTGATGTTCGGCTCGCTCGGGTAGCGGAACACCATCACGTCGCCGCGTTGCGGATCGCCGACCGGGATCACCTTGGTGTCCAGCACCGGCAGGCGAATGCCGTAGGCGAACTTGTTGACCAGGATGAAGTCGCCGACTTCCAGCGTGGGCTTCATCGAGCCGGACGGGATCTGGAACGGCTCGACCAGGAACGAACGCAGCACCAGCACGATGAACAGTACCGGGAAGAACGACTTGCCATACTCGACGAGCACGGGCTCCTTGTTCAGCTTGTCCAGCACTTCCGGATCGGGCTCGCCAACCGAGCCCTGATAGGCGGAAATGGCCGCCCGACGGCGCGGCGCGAACAGCACGAGATCGACCAGGGCGAGAGCGCCGCACACGGCTACGGCGATCACCAGCAACAGCGGAAAATTCAGCGTCATAGGTTCTAACTGTCCACTTTGAGCACAGCGAGGAAGGCTTCCTGCGGAATTTCCACGCTGCCGACCTGCTTCATCCTTTTCTTACCGGCCTTCTGCTTCTCCAGCAGCTTGCGCTTACGGCTCACGTCACCGCCGTAGCACTTGGCCAGCACGTTCTTCCTGAGTGCCTTGACCGTCGAACGAGCGATGATCTGCCCGCCGATGGCTGCCTGAATCGCGACGTCGAACATCTGCCGCGGGATCAGTTCCTTCATCTTCTCCACCAGTGCACGCCCTTTGTAGGGGGCGTTGTCGCGGTGGACGATCAGGGCGAGGGCATCCACTTTCTCGCCGTTGATCAGCACGTCGAGGCGGACCAGGTTGGCCGGCTCGAAGCGGTCGAAGCTGTAATCCAGCGAGGCATAGCCACGGCTGGTGGACTTCAGGCGATCGAAGAAGTCCAGCACCACTTCGTTCATCGGCAGGTCGTAGATCACCTGGACCTGGCCGCTGAGGAAGTGCATGTCACGCTGCACGCCGCGCTTCTCGATGCACAGCGTGATGACGTTGCCCAGGTGTTCCTGGGGCACGAGGATGGTGGCCCGGCAGATCGGTTCGCGCATCTCGTCGATCGACGACAGGTCCGGCAGTTTCGACGGGTTGTCGACGTAGATGATCTCGCCGTTCTTCTGCACGATCTCGAAGACCACGGTCGGCGCGGTGGTGATCAGGTCCAGGTCGTACTCGCGCTCCAGGCGCTCCTGGATGATCTCCATGTGCAGCATGCCGAGGAAGCCGCAACGGAAGCCGAAGCCCAGCGCCTCGGAGCTTTCCGGCTCGAACTGCAGCGAGGAGTCGTTCAGCGTGAGCTTCTGCAGGGCTTCGCGGAAGTCCTCGAAGTCATCGGAGCTGACCGGGAACAGGCCGGCATAGACCTGCGGCTTGACGCGCTTGAAGCCCGGCAGCACATCCACGTCGGGAGTGCTGCTGAGGGTCAGGGTGTCGCCCACCGGCGCGCCGTGGATGTCCTTGATGCCAGCGATGATGAAACCCACTTCGCCGGCCTTGAGATCAGCCATCTCGGTGTGCTTCGGAGTGAATACGCCGACGCTGTCCACCTGGTGGATCTTGCCGGTGGATTTCACCAGGATCTTGTCGCCCTTCTTCACCCGGCCGTGCTTGACCCGCACCAGCGAGACCACGCCCAGGTAGTTGTCGAACCAGGAGTCGATGATCAGCGCCTGCAGCGGCGCGTCGATCTCGCCTTCCGGCGACGGAATGGTGGCCACCAGGCGCTCCAGCACCTCGTCCACGCCCATGCCGCTCTTCGCGCTGCACGCTACGGCATCGGTGGCGTCGATGCCGATGATGCTCTCGATCTCGTCCTTCACCTTGTCCGGATCGGCCTGCGGCAGGTCCATCTTGTTCAGCACCGGCATCACTTCCAGGCCCTGCTCGATGGCGGTGTAGCAGTTGGCCACGGATTGCGCCTCGACGCCCTGCCCCGCATCCACCACCAGCAGCGCGCCTTCGCAGGCGGCCAGGGAACGGCTGACTTCGTAGGTGAAGTCGACGTGGCCGGGGGTATCGATGAAGTTCAACTGATAGGTTTTGCCGTCCTTCGCCTTGTAATGCAGGGTGACACTGTGCGCCTTGATGGTGATCCCACGCTCACGCTCAAGATCCATGGAGTCGAGGACCTGCGCTTCCATCTCGCGGTCGGAAAGACCACCGCACATCTGGATGAAGCGGTCGGCCAGGGTCGACTTGCCATGGTCGATATGGGCGATGATGGAGAAATTGCGGATATGACTCAGGTCACTCACGGATTGGCACGCTCGGAAGGCTGAAGGCGGTGATCCGCCGAAAAATAGCCGGGGAGTTTACCTGAATCCGCTACGTGCCGCCACGCCTGAGACCGGCCGGGCGGAAACGAGAAAGGGCGGTCGAAACCGCCCTTTTGCGCCAACTGCCGTGTTAGCCGGGCAGTTTGAAGGTGATGAAGCTGGCGCGCCCCTGACGCAGTACGCGCATGGACACCGAACGGTCCTTCGGCAGCGCCTTGGCGACCTCGGTGAAGGTCTTGGCGGAGTCGATCGCGCGATTGTTCAGGTGGGTGATCACGTCGCCAGGACGCAGGCCGATCATCGCCGCCGGACCATCCTGGACGTCCTTGATCACTACACCACCGGTGATGTCGAGGGATTTGCGCTGCTCGGCGGTCAGGTCGGCGACCGTCACGCCCATGCGATTGCTGCTGCGCTCCGCACCCTGCCCCTCGATGGCGGCAACTTCGGCGTCTTCGTCCGGCAGGCTGCCAACGGCCATGCTCAGAGTCTTGCGCGAGCCGTCGCGGATCACTTCCATGGAAGCCTTGTCGCCCGGTTTCATGTTACCCACCAGATGCGGCAGGTCCGCCGATTCGTTGATGCTCTGGCCGTTCAGACTGAGGATCACGTCGCCGACCTGCAGGCCACCCTTGGCCGCCGGGCCACCGTCCACCAGTTGAGCGACCAGTGCGCCGGACGGCTTGTCCAGGCCGAAGGATTCAGCCAGGTCCTTGTTGACCTCCTGGATCACCACGCCCAGCCAGCCGCGATTGACCTTGCCCTCTTTCTTCAGCTGGTCGGCCACGTTCATCGCCACATCGATCGGAATGGCGAAGGACAGGCCCATGAAGCCGCCGGAACGGGTGAAGATCTGCGAGTTGATACCGATCACCTCGCCATCCAGGTTGAGCAGCGGGCCGCCGGAGTTGCCGGGGTTGATCGCCACGTCGGTCTGGATGAACGGTACATAGTTCTCGTTCGGCAGGCTGCGACCCTTGGCGCTGACGATACCGGCCGTCACCGAGTGGTCGAAGCCGAAGGGCGAGCCGATGGCCAGCACCCATTCGCCAACCTTGAGCTTGTTGGAGTCGCCGAGTTTCAGGGTCGGCAGGTTCTTCGCCTCGATCTTCAGCAGCGCCACGTCGCTGCGCGGATCGGCACCGACCAGCTTGGCCTTGTGCTCGCTGCGATCGGAAAGACGCACGAGGATTTCGTCGGAGTCGGCCACCACGTGATTGTTGGTCAGCACGTAGCCATCGTCGGAGATGATGAAACCAGAGCCCAGCGACTGAGCCTCACGCTGGCGGCCACGGGGAGCGCCGCGCTGGTCGCGGGGAATACTGCGCTCGAGGAAATCGCGGAACATCGGCGGCAGGCCTTCGAGGTCGGGAATCGACAGCTGCCCTCCCCCCATCGACTGATCCGACACTTTCTGCGTGGTGCTGATGTTCACGACCGCCGGCGAGGCCTTTTCGACCAGAGGGGTAAAATCCGGCAATTCTGCGCGAGCGACGGCTGTCAGGCTCATGGCAACCATGGCCATCAGCGCAGCCATACTGCGTTTCAGGGTGTGCATGGACTACTGCTCCCGTTATGCGAAGGGAAGAGTTGACGTGGATGAGACCATCAGGTCTCCGCGATCAGCGCTCGCAGCACTACCGGCTGCAGCGCCGGATCATCCGAGTGGCGCCGGGAATGGCGGCGCACGAATGACCAGGATGCCAAAAAGCCAGCAATCCCGGCCAGAACGACCAAAGGTTCACTTAGCCCGCATTGCGACGTCAATAGGGCCGCCGCGAACAATCCGAGCAGGGGAAGCAGATAGAACTGGAGGGCACTCTTGAGCAGGAGGTCCTCACGAATACCGAAGACCACGCTATCGCCGACCGACAGTTGCAGGCCGGTCAACGCACGCACCCGGCCGCGCCGGGCACCGATTCCGAGCATGCCGAGCAGCCCCTGGCCGCAGCCGGCATTCATCGAACATCCGGAGCAGGTGCTCTGGCGAACCGTTTCGACCCAGACCGCACCTTTCTCGAGAGCCACAACGCGCCCCCGCTCTTCGATCACTTGGGGGCGCCTCCCTGGGGACGCATGGACAGGGCGACTCGCTCGGCCGTACCGCTGGGAATCTCCCCGACCACCGTGACCATCATCCCGCCGTCATCGGTGGCGAGATGCTTGGAAACCACGGAGGTTGGCCCCAGTTGCGTACGAATCTCATCGACGCGCGAACCACGCAGCGGCTCGAGGAATACGGAGAAGCGCGCCAGGCCGTCATCGAACGACAGGCACAGCACCTGCTCATCCGACACCGGACTATGCCACTTGTAGGAGTGATCGAGAGAGAAGCCCGGCGGCACCCACTCCGAATGCCAGTTCGCCTGCACCGTTTCCAGCGTGCTTTCGCGCACCGCCTTGCAGTTGCCGGAAGGCTGGAATTGCGCATCCTCGGGCCGGGACACATCCATCCGGGTGAACTGCAGGCGCTCCAGCAACTGCCCCTTCTCGTTCAGCAGCAGCGACTTGAGCGGCAGAGCGGTTTCCTTGTCGAGATACAACTCGAAACCATAACGATGCTGATCGCGCGGCTTCACCGACAGCACCACGACAGGCCGGTCGGCAATACGCGACTCGCCCGCCACGCGCAGGTCATACCAGGACTTCAGCTCATCCGCATTGAACTTGCGAGAAGGCCATAGCTGGCCATCGGCGAACTGCTCGGCCAGGCCGCCGCCCAGGCATTGCGCGGTATCGTTCTTGCGGATGACTTCCTGGCGCGGTCCGTCCAGCTGCAGCAGACGCTCCAGCACCGCGCCGTCATTTTGGACCCGGTGCCAGACTTCATGAGTGGAGAAAACGCCATTGCGCTCGTATATGAAGGTTCCCTGGTAACTCTGCTGGCGATCCACTTCAGCGAGCCGCTTGATCCAGTCCAGCGCGTCGGCAGCCTGTGCGGGTATCGCCAACAGGCCGCCGAGAAGAAACAACAGGGATGTGCCGCGCATAGCGCTCCTCAAGATTGCATTCAGCGGCTTTCCAGGCTCGCGGCTCGCGCGTACGGCAGGGCACTGTCAGCCGCGCCACCCTGGGACTGCTGGGCGTGCTGGCGGAGATAACCCGGAAGACGCTGCTCATGCCAGCTTTGGCCGGCCGGGGCATTGGTGATGACCTGCGGCGCACCCTCGGTTTCATCGTAGCTGGCCAGTACCGCCGGCCCCTGTACCTGAGGTACGGTCACCTGCGGAGTGGCGCCTTGCTGAGCGAGGCCGGACGCAACGCCATCATCCTGATGGTATAGACGAACACCCGCCAGTACGGCCAGCGTCACCGATGCGGCGACCGCCAGGCGACCGATGTTCTTCCAGGGAGTGCTCTTCTGCACGACCGGCGCCGATTCGCTGGCCAGCGCTGCGGAAACCGACGCAGCGATATCCATCTTCGGCAGGACCGTTTCGCGATGCATGGCCGACCGGGCCAGCTGGTAGCGGGACCAGGTGGCACGCAATTCGACGTCCTCGCCGCAGGCAGCGAGCACGCGTCGCAGCTCGAGCTCATCCGCCTCATTGTCCATGACGGCGGATAGCGACTCCTGCAGGGCTTCACGACTCATAGCGGTACCTCTCTTGGCTCTTGCCGCTGTATCAACTTTCATCATGCAACAAAGGCTGCAAAGCCTTGTCGATTGCTTCCCGCGCACGGAATATCCGTGAGCGAACCGTACCCACCGGGCATTGCATCACGGTGGCAATATCCTCGTAACTCAAGCCTTCGAACTCGCGCAGGGTCAGGGCCGTGCGCAGATCCTCGGGCAACTGCTGGATGGTTCGATGGACTGTTTCCTCGATCTCATCCCGCAACATGGCTCTCTCCGGCGACTCGATGTCCTTCAGGGCATGATCCCCTTCGAAGAACTCCGCATCCTCGGCGGTCACATCACTGTCCGGCGGCCGTCGCCCGCGAGCGACCAGATGGTTCTTCGCGGTATTGATGGCAATTCGATACAACCACGTATAGAAAGCACTGTCGCCGCGGAAGTTGCCCAAGGCGCGATACGCCTTGATGAACGCTTCCTGCGCGACATCCTGGGCCTCCTGGGCGTCATGCACGAAACGCACGATCAACCCCAGAATCTTGTGCTGATATTTCAACACCAGCAGATCGAAGGCCCGCTTGTCTCCGCGTTGCACCCGTTCAACCAGTTGTTGATCCTGTTCCTGGGTCAGCATGAAAGCTCCTCAACGAACCCGGAAGAGCTTCGAGCACCCTGGTGAATCGTCCTGCCAAGATAGACTCGGACCTTTTGCAAAAGTTCTCCCCTCCAAGCTATGCCGCACAGTTTTTTTTCAATCGCGGCGACGGATCAGTAGATCAGTCCGCAACCCGCCAAATTCAACCGTATCAGGCAAAATGCCCGACCACTTCCGTACACTATTCTGGCACGCACGGAAACGACGTCAGGCATCCATGATTGGAACCAGAGCGACTAAAAAAGTTCCGGTAATTCCAGCATGCGTGGAACGGAAGACGGCACAAGGCCAGCGCGGGACCGCGCTATTGTGCCGACCGCCCGTTCTATATACTAGGGCGCCATTTTCTGGAATCCGGGCATGAGCCAGCACTTTCAACACGATGTTCTTGTGATCGGCAGCGGGGCCGCGGGCCTCAGCCTCGCCCTGACGCTGCCGGCGCACCTGCGCATCGCCGTGCTGAGCAAGGGCGAACTGTCCCAGGGTTCCACTTTCTGGGCACAGGGCGGCGTTGCCGCCGTACTGGACGACAGCGACACCGTCGAATCGCACGTGCAGGACACCCTCGATGCCGGCGGCGGCCTTTGCCGCGAAGACGCCGTGCGCTTCACCGTCGAGCATAGCCGCGAGGCCATCGAATGGCTGATCGAACAGGGCGTGCCCTTCACCCATGACCACGAGCCGAGCGAAGACGGCGGTTTCGAGTTCCACCTGACCCGCGAGGGCGGCCACAGCCACCGGCGCATCATCCATGCCGCCGACGCGACCGGCGCCGCGATCTTCAACACCCTGCTGGAAAAGGCCCGCCAGTGCCCGAACATCGAACTGCTGTCGCAGAAGGTGGCGGTCGACCTGATCACCGAACGCAAGCTCGGCATCAAGGGCAAGCGCTGCCTGGGCGCCTATGTCCTGGATCGTGACAGCGGCGAGGTGGACACCTTCTCCGCCCGCTTCACCGTTCTTGCCTGTGGCGGCGCCAGCAAGGTCTACCTCTATACCAGCAACCCGGACGGCAATTCCGGCGACGGCATCGCCATGGCCTGGCGCGCCGGCTGCCGGGTCGGCAACCTGGAGTTCAACCAGTTCCACCCGACCTGCCTGTACCACCCGCAGGCCAAGAGCTTCCTGATGACCGAAGCGCTGCGCGGCGAAGGCGCCCTGCTGCGCCTGCCGAACGGCGAGCGCTTCATGCCGCGCTTCGACGAGCGCGCCGAACTGGCGCCACGCGATATCGTCGCGCGCGCCATCGACCATGAAATGAAGCGGCTGGGCATCGACTGCGTCTACCTGGACATCAGCCACAAGCCGGCGGACTTCATCAAGGCGCACTTCCCCACTGTTTATGAGCGCTGCCTGGACTTCGGCATCGACATCACCCGCGAGCCGATCCCCGTGGTGCCGGCGGCGCACTACACCTGCGGCGGCGTGGTGGTCGACCAGCACGGGCACACCGACGTCCCCAACCTCTACGCCATCGGCGAGACCACCTTCACCGGCCTGCACGGCGCCAACCGCCTGGCCAGCAACTCGCTGCTGGAATGCTTCGTCTATGCCCGCTCGGCGGCCGCCGACATTCTCGAAAAACTGCCGAACACCCCCCTGTCCAGCTCACTGCCGAGCTGGGACGCCAGCCAGGTGACCGACTCGGACGAGGACGTGATCATCGCGCACAACTGGGACGAACTGCGGCGATTCATGTGGGACTACGTAGGCATCGTGCGCACCAACAAGCGCCTGCAACGGGCCCTGCACCGCGTGCGCCTGCTGCTCAGCGAGATCGACGAGTTCTACAGCAACTACAAGGTCAGCCGCGACCTGATCGAATTGCGCAACTTGGCGCTGGTCGCCGAACTGATCATCCGCTCCGCCATGCAGCGCCACGAGAGCCGCGGCCTGCACTACACGCTGGACTACCCGAACCAGTTGCCGGAAGCCAAGGACACTATCCTGGCTCCGCCCATCTATCGCGACTGAAGCGCAGCCGTACACGCAGGCGCCGGTGGATTTCCGGCGCCAGGCTGTCGGCGGGCAGACAGAATCCCTCGCTGAACAGGCACCCCGGCCGGCGAAAACGCAGCACGATCAACTGCGGCAACGCCAGGCTGTCCGGGCGCAATTGCACCCGCTGCCATCCCGCCCGCTCATTCCATAGCTGCCAGCCGTCCGCCGCGTGGCGCAAGGCACCATAAGACACAGGCGAGCGCAGCAATATGCGGCGCGGCAGCACCCATAGCGCATGCAGGGAACAGAGCAGCAGGCCCAGGACCTGCCAGACAGCGGGAATGGCGGCCAGCAGCAGGGAGAACACCGCCAGCGCCAGGACGCTCAAGTAGGCCGCCAGCAGGTGCCGGGAGGCACGCCAGCGGCATTCGAAGGGCTCAATGCGGCTGGACACGATCCAGGATCATGCGGACGATGCGGCGCAGATCGGCATCTTCCGGCTCGCCGCGCTGCATGAACCAGCCGAACATGTCCTGGTCTTCGCATTCCAGCAGCTTGCGGAAGCGCGCCTGGTCTTCGGCATCGAGGTGCGGATAGGCCTCTTGCACGAACGGCACCAGCAGCACGTCCAGCTCCAGCATGCCGCGACGGCTGTGCCAGAAGAGTCGTTTCAGTTCGGTTTCATCGGTCATCTGCGGGATCCTCGGAGTCACATCGGTTTCCGCGAACGCCGGGCATCCACGAAACGCGCGCCATTATACGCATGCCCCCGCCTCCCGACACCCGCTGACAAGCATCGGCCCGGACTCTATGATGGAGCCCTTCCTTTATTCTTCCAGCGATACGCAATGGCCGACTCCGCGTTCTTCACCACTCTGAACCACGAAGGTCTCCTCGCCGTACGCGGCGTAGACGCCGGCAAATTCCTTCAGGGACAACTGACCTGCAACCTGAACTACCTGAACGACACCACCGCCAGCCTTGGCGGCCGCTGCAACGTCAAGGGCCGACTGCTCTCCAGCTTCCGCATCGTCAGCCAGGGCGACGGCTACCTGCTGGCCATGGCTGCCGAACTGCTCGAAGCGCAGTTGGCCGACCTGAAGAAGTACGCCGTGTTCTCCAAGGCCACCCTGGGCGACGAAAGCGCCGCATGGGTGCGCTTCGGCCTGAGCCAGGGCGATGACCTGCTCGGCTCGCTCGACCTGACGCTGCCGCCAGCCGCGGAAAGCGTGGCGCGTGCCGGCGACCTGCTGGCCATCCGCCTGGGCGACGGCCGCGCCGAGTTGTGGGCGCCGGCCGGACAGGCTGCCGGGCTGAGCGAGCGACTGGCCGCCGCACTCCCCGAAGGCAGCCTCAACGACTGGCTGCTGGCGCAGATCCGCGCAGGCGTCGGCCAGGTGTTCGGCTCGACCCGCGAGCAGTTCATCCCGCAGATGATCAACCTGCAGGCAGTCGGCGGCGTCAGCTTCAAGAAGGGCTGCTACACCGGCCAGGAAATCGTCGCACGCATGCAGTACCTGGGACGCCTGAAGCGCCGCCTGTACCGCCTGGCACTGGACGGCGGCGAACTCCCCGCCCCCGGCGACGAGCTGTTCTCGCCGGTGCATGGCAGCAGCGTGGGCGAGGTCGTCCTCGCTGCCCGCGCGGAAACGGGGATCGAGCTGCTCGCCGTGCTGCAGGATGACGCGGCCGCCGACAACCGCGTCCGCCTCGGCGAAGCGGACAGCCGCCCGCTGCAACGGCTGGACCTGCCCTACACCCTCGACAGCGACCGCGAAATCCAGCGCTGACGACACCAGGCGCCAAGCACCGGCTCGGCGCCCGACAAGGATCGAACATGAGCAAGCTTGCCGAAAAAGTACAAGAAGAACTGCTGCGCGCCATCGACAACGACGAACTGGTGCTGCCCACCCTGCCCGAAGTGGCGCTGCGGGTGCGCGAGGCGGCGGAAGACCCGGATATCAGCATCCAGGCGCTGAGCCGCGTGATCGGCAACGACGCTGCGCTCGCCGCGCGGCTCATCAAGGTGGTGAACAGCCCGCTGCTGCGCGCCAACAAGGAAATCACCGACCTGCAGACCGCGGTCAGCCGCCTGGGCATCAACTACACCAGCAACCTGGCGACCGGCCTGGCGATGGAGCAGATGTTCCAGGCGACCTCCGACGTGGTCGATCGCAAGATGCGCGAAGTGTGGAACAAAAGCACCGAAATCGCCGGTATCTGCCATGCATTGTGCCGCCACTACACGCGCCTGATGCCGGACCAGGCGACCCTGGCCGGCCTGGTGCACCAGATCGGCGTGCTGCCGATCCTCACTTTCGCCGAAGAGAACAGCGAACTGCTGGCCGACTCCATCAGCCTCAACCATGTGATCGAGCGCATTCATCCGCTGATCGGCGAGCGCATCCTCAGGACCTGGGACTTCCCGACGCCGCTCGCGGTGGTTCCCGGCCAGCACCTGGACTTCAGCCGCGACTCGTCCCGGGTCGACTACGTGGACATCGTCCAGGTCGCCACCCTGCAGAGCCATCTGGGCAGCCCGCACCCATTGGCCGCCATGGACTGGTCCAACATCCCGTCCTTCGCCAAGCTGGGCCTCGATCCCAAGGCCGACCTGAAGGCGGACGAAGACCTTTCCGCATCCATGGAAGCGGCGATGCAGATGCTGCGCTAGAGGTAACGCCAGTCTTGCCGGACGCGCCGGGCGGTTTGCCGGAGCGTCCCGGCTACCAGCCGAGGGTTTCCTTGAGGAAGGGAATCGTCAGCTTGCGCTGAGCCTGCAGCGAAGCCTTGTCCAGCTCGTCCAGCAGATCGAAGAGGAAGGTCATGCTGCGCGCGCCGCGGGTAAGGATGAAGCGCCCGACCTCGTCGGTCAGGTGCAGGCCGCGGCGCGAAGCGCGCAATTGCAGCGCACGCAGCTTTTCCTCGTCGGTCAGCGCATGCAGCTGGAAGATCAGCGACAGGGTCAGGCGGGACTTCAGGTCCGGCAGTTTCACCGGCAGTTCGCGGGGCGCCACCGAGGCCGACAGCAGGATCTTCCGCCCGGAGTCGCGCAGGCGGTTGAACAGGTGGAACAGCGCCTCTTCCCACTTCCGGTTGCCGGCCAGCGCTTCCAGATCGTCCAGGCAGACCAGTTCGCATTGTTCGAGATCGTCGAACAGCTCCGGACCGTACTGCACCAGATCCGCCATCGGCAGGTACACCGACGGCTCGCCGAACTGCTGCAGACGCAGGCAGGCTGCCTGCAGCAGGTGACTGCGGCCGACGCCCTCGGCGCCCCAGAGATAGATCAGACTCTCCGTCCAGCCGGCCTCGGGTTCGCACAAACGCTCGACATAGCCCAGCGCCGCGGCATTGGCACCGGGGTAGTAGTTGGCGAACGTCGCGTCATCGCGCAAACGTACGCTGAGAGGAAGCTGCATAGGTATCATGCCAAGCCGGGCGTTTCGTCGAGTTCGCTTTCAGGAACCATCCAGAACTGAAAGTTTATAGAAATCATGCATATGGCGCAGCAGAATCGTGCGTCTGGAATGATCGAAAGCGCTCTGGAGCGGGCTCGCACGCCAAAAAGGCCGCCGCCCGCCCGCCTACAGGCACCGCATCACGGCCAGCGATAGCGCAGTACGCTGCTGCTCGGCACCGCCGGATTGGGTGCCGGTTGCGCATTGGGATCGGCTGCGGGCTGGGGCTCTTCGGCCGGCATTTCCTGCAGGTGCGCCAGTTCCAGTTGCGCACGCAGCTGGTCGGGGCTGGCGCTCAGGCGATATTCGAGGCTGTTGCCCTGCACCTGCACCAGCCTGGCACCCAGCGGTTCGAGCAGGCGCTGCAGCTCGGCGTAACGCGCCAGATTGGCGCCGTCCACCTGCAGGGTCATGGCCGTCGCCGCACCCGGTGCCGCCACGAAGCGCGAGGCCAGCCGGCCGCTGACCGCCTGCATCACCGAATCGGCCAGGGCATTGGCGTCGTCGCCCTGCGCCTGGCCCTGCTCGCTGCTGTCGCCCATCCACAGGCGCCACTGCGCCTGCCATTTCCCGGCATCGTCCTGCTTGGCATCCACCGCGAGGATCGCATCGGCGCCGTAACGCTCCGAGGCGCCACGCAGCGCGTCGGGCGCGGCCAGGCTTTCCGGAGTCAATGCCTGCTCGCCGAGATCGGCCAGTGGCAGGCGCAGCGGCACACCACGGCGTTGCGCGGCACGATTGAGCGGCGTGGCGGATTCCTGATTGTCGCCCACCAGGCTGTTGCCGGCGCTGCTCTGGTTCAACCACCAGGCCAGCACGGTCGGCCGGCTGGCGCCCCACACGGGCAGACCTGCACGGCGCAGGGCGGCATTGGTCGCGTTCGGATCGAAATCCACCACCAGCGCCATCGGCGGGCCGTCCTCGAAGCCGTACTGGCTGATCAGTTGCTGCGGGTCCTGGAAGTAGCTGGCCAGCGCCGGATGCTGCAGCGCCTTCTGATCGCCGGTCAGGCGCAGCACCAGGGTCTGCAGGGCGCGGGTCAGGCCGGCGTTGCGCTCATCCGGCTGCTGCGAGGCGACCGGCTCGTGGACCTGGTAAAGGTTCGCCACCGATTCGGCGAACGACGGCAGGCTGAGCAACGACAGGCACAGGACCAACAGACGGGCGATATGTCGCATGAGGGGTTCTCGACTGGCGAAACGGAAACGGCTCCATGGAGCCGCCAACAAGGCCTATACCTTAAACAGCCGTCCAGCCAGCGGCAACAGCGCGAGATGGCCGCTGGCGGGCAAGCCTGATAAAATCTCGCGCCTTCCGCTACCGGCTGCAGCCTGCGACGGCACGTCGCTCCGCGCATGGCCGGCCGTTACACGAATCATCCCCTATAGGCCTGGATTTATGAGCAGCAAGCAACCCTCGTTGAGCTACAAGGACGCTGGTGTGGACATCGACGCCGGCGAAGCCCTGGTCGAACGCATCAAAGGCGTCGCCAAGCGCACCGCACGTCCCGAAGTGATGGGCGGCCTGGGTGGCTTCGGCGCCCTCTGCGAAATCCCGGCCGGCTACAAGCAGCCGGTGCTGGTATCCGGCACCGACGGCGTCGGCACCAAGCTGCGCCTGGCGCTGAACCTGAACAAGCACGACAGCATCGGCCAGGATCTGGTCGCCATGTGCGTCAACGACCTGGTCGTCTGCGGCGCCGAGCCGCTGTTCTTCCTCGACTACTACGCCACCGGCAAGCTCAACGTCGACGTGGCCGCCACCGTGGTCACCGGTATCGGCGCCGGCTGCGAACTGGCTGGTTGCTCCCTGGTCGGTGGCGAGACCGCCGAGATGCCGGGCATGTACGAAGGCGAAGACTACGACCTGGCCGGCTTCTGCGTCGGCGTGGTGGAGAAGTCCGAGATCATCGACGGCTCCAGGGTCCAGGCCGGCGACGCCCTGCTCGCCCTGCCTTCCTCCGGCCCGCACTCCAACGGCTACTCGCTGATCCGCAAGATCATCGAAGTATCCGGTGCCGACATCGAGAACACCCAGCTCGACGGCAAGCCGCTGGCCGATCTGCTGATGGCGCCGACCCGCATCTACGTCAAGCCGCTGCTGCAGCTGATCGAGAAGACCGGCGCGGTCAAGGCCATGGCCCACATCACCGGCGGCGGTCTGCTCGACAACATCCCGCGCGTCCTGCCGGACAACGCCCAGGCGGTGATCGATGTCGCCAGCTGGAAGCGCCCGGCGGTCTTCGACTGGCTGCAGGAAAAAGGCAACGTCGACGAGACCGAGATGCACCGCGTGCTCAACTGCGGTGTCGGCATGGTCATCTGCGTCGCCCAGGATCAGGTCGATGCCGCACTGAACGCCCTGCGTGAGGCCGGCGAGCAGCCGTGGGTCATCGGCCGCATCGACAGCTGCGCCGCCGACGCCGAGCGCGTGGTCCTGAACAACCTGAAAGCGCACTGATGACCCATCCTTGCAATGTAGTGGTGCTGATCTCCGGTTCCGGCAGCAACCTGCAAGCCCTGATCGACAGCCTCGCCGGCGCTGAAACGCCGGCCACCATCCGCGCGGTGATCTCCAACCGCGCGGATGCCTATGGCCTGGAGCGGGCACGCAACGCCGGCATCGAGACGCGCTTCCTCGATCACAAGGCGTACGCCGACCGCGAAAGCTTCGATGCCGCGCTGATCCAGGCCATCGACGGCTTCGACGCCGACCTGGTGCTGCTGGCCGGCTTCATGCGCATCCTCACGCCAGGCTTCGTCCGCCACTACCAGGGGCGTCTGCTGAACATCCACCCGTCCCTGTTGCCGAAGTACAAGGGCCTGCACACCCACCAGCGCGCGCTGGAAGCCGGCGACGCCGAACATGGCTGCAGCGTGCACTTCGTCACCGAGGAACTCGATGGCGGCCCTCTGGTCGTACAGGCAGCGATACCGGTAGAGCCGAACGACACCCCGGACACACTGGCCGAGCGCGTTCACGTCCAGGAACATCGGATCTACCCTCTGGCCATGCGCTGGTTCGCCGACGGACGGTTGCGCCTTGGCGAGCAGGGCGCCATGCTGGACGGGGAGGCACTTCCCGCCTCCGGATATTCGATTCGTACCTCAGGAGATAAGTGATGCGTAAAGCCCTGCTGTTCCTGTTGGCCGCTCTGACCCTGCCGGTGCAAGCCTTCGAGCTGAAGCCGTTCGAGGCCAGCTATACCGCCGACTGGAAGCAGATGCCAATCAGCGGCAGCGCCTCCCGCAGCCTGAAACAAGGCGACGGCGGACGCTGGGAGCTCGACTTCAAGGCATCCATGATGCTCGCCAGTCTGAGCGAGAGCAGTACCTTCAAGGTCGAGAACGACACCTACCTGCCACTGAGCTACCACTGGGCGCGCGAGGGTCTGGGCAAGAACAGGCAGACCGAACTGGACTTCGACTGGAGCCAGAAGCAGGTACTCGGCAGCGACCGCGGCGACCAGGTGCGCCAGCCGCTGAACCGCGGCCAGTTGGACAAGTCCACCTACCAGATCGTCCTGCAGCATGACGTGGCGACTGGCAAGAAGAGCATGAGCTACCAGGTGATCGAAGGTACCGATGTCGATACCTACGACTTCCGCGTACTCGGCGAAGAGAAGGTGCGCACCCAGGCCGGCCTGATCACCGCGATCAAGGTCGAGCGTGTGCGCGACCCGACCAAGAGCAATCGCAAGACCGTGCTCTGGTTCGCCAAGGACTGGGATTACCTGCTGGTCCGCCTGTATCAGCAGGAAACCGACGGCAAGGAATACCAGATCATGCTCAAGGACGGCACCGTAGGCGGCAAGACCGTCAGCGGAGCGAAGGATTCCTGAGCGGTAAACCGAGAATGAAGAAGCCGGGATATTTCCCGGCTTTTTCATTCGTGCCCGTAGGTTGGCGCTGAGCGTAGCGAAGCCCAACATCTGTCGGGCGTGGCACCGTTGGGCTTCGCGGGCTCAGCCCAACCTACATCTGCTCAGCACCAACCTACGCGTACGTCTGTCACGCCGCCTGGTGTTCGCGGCAGATCAGCTCCGCCTCGGGCCGGCTCAACGGTTCGCCGGTCAGCCCGCAGAACCGCCCCTCCTCCCGCTGCTGATGGAAGCGGCAACTACCGCACAGGCCGAATCCCGGCACATCCTGCTGACGCTGGATGGTCACCAGCAACGCGCCGAGCAGTTCCTCCAGCTGCGCTCCCCGCTCTCCCAGCGCCTCGGCCGCCTGCAGCAGAAAAGCCGGCGGGACCAGCGCATCGATCAACGCCCGTCCTTCGCCGGTCAGCTCCAGATGCACGCTGCGGCGGTCGCTCGGGTCCGGTTTCTTCTCGATCAGGCCCTTGGCTTCCAGCGCCTTCAGCGACTGCGACACGGTGCCCTTGGTCAGGCCGAGGAACTCCGTCACCCCCAGCGGCGTGTTCGAGTAGCGATTGCAGCGCGCCAGATAGTTCAGCGCGCTGATCTGGATCGGCTGCAGGTCGGCGGTCAGCGGCTGCTCGCGTGCCCACACGCGCATCAGGCTGGCCAGCCGTTCCAGATAATCGTAAAGGGTCGTTCCGCTCATTCCTGATCCTCCCGATAGATAGTATCGATTAAAAACCAGTTTGACAGAAGCCCCACCCACTCTTACGCTGAAAAAGTATCGAATCGATACCTAATACACGAGGAGAACATCATGAGCCAAGCCATCTATTACCACGCCGGCTGCCCTGTCTGCGTCGAGGCCGAGCGCGCCCTGCTGCCGCTGCTGGATACCGGCAAGACCCGGGTGGAAGTGGTCCATCTCGGCGAACAGGCGCCACGCATCGCCGAGGCCGAGAAGGCCGGCGTGAAATCGGTACCGGCGCTGGTCATCGACGGCCAGGTCCTGCACCTGAACTTCGGCGCCGCCATCGCCGACCTGAAGTAAGGAGCCCGGTCATGCAGGTGAAGGTCTATGACACCCACGTGCGCACCCGCGATGGCCGCTACCTGCACTTCGACGTGCTGGTGCGCGGCGACGACGGCAGCCGGGCCCCGGCCTACGCGATGGACTGGCTGGAAGCGCAGGGCATCCAGGCGCAGGACGTGCAGCAGAGCCGCTGCGACTTCTGCCACAGCGAGTCCGCCTCGCCGCCGGTGGAAGAGGCATTCCGCGCGCAGGGATACGCCATCATCCCGTTGCAGGGCTGCTGAGCGATGGAGGGGACGGCGGAGGAATATCTGGAAGTACGAGTGGCAGGCGCCAGCCGGGAGTTCCGGCTGGCTCGCCTGCATGCGTTGACGGCGGGCGCGCGTTTCGGGCGCGTCGGGCGTTACCCGCGACTCACCACATGAGGTCGTCGGGGACGACGTAATCCTTGTAGGGATCGTCCTCGTCGGGCTCGCCGCTCGGCACGTTGAGCAGTACCACGCGCCGCTCGTCACGCTCCTGGATCCGCAGCGCGGCATCGCGCGGCACGATCTCGTAGCGGCCGTCGTAGCTGACGATCGCCAGGCTGCCACGGCTGAGCTTGTCGCGGATCATGTCGTTGACCGGGACGCGCTTGACCTTCTTCGCATCGACGAAGTTGTAGTAATCGTCGGTCTCCAGCCTCGGCAGGCGGGTACCCTCGATCAATTGCTTGATCTGCGCAGCCTTGGCCTTCTTCTCGGCCTTTTCCTGCTGCTGGCGGTTCAGTTCCTGGTCGCGCGCCAGCTTCTCTGCCTGCGCCTGCAAGGCGGCCTGGCGCTGACTGTCGTCCTTCTCGACCTGGCCCTTGTGCTCAAGACGTTGCTGCTTCTGTTTCTGCTTGCTGGCCTGCTTGGCCTGCTTCTCGTTGACCAGGCCGGCTTTCAGCAACTGATCGCGCAATGACATGCTCATTCGGTAACGACTCTCTGACAGCCCCGCATAAGACGGGCGATTTTCGCACAAGCTCTGAGGTTCAGCGGCGGAATTCGCTGAAGGGCTACAATCCTCCGGTCTCTGCGCGCGATGTGCAAGTAGCCTGCCGCCAATCGAAGACCTACCGCGTGCTGCGGCCGGTGCTGGCGGTGGTTGTGCTGGAGGGGCTGTATCGGTGGATATTCGGTTGATGCCGGAAAGGCGATGGGTATCGCTGCGCTCGACCCATCCTACGGGATGACGGTGCTACATATTTGTAGGAGCGAGCTCTGCTCGCGAAGATCTTGTGTTGCCGGCGTTCGCGAGCAGAGCTCGCTCCTACGGAAAGCGCTCGCGACGCCGACGTCAGCAACCCGACGGGTTTTCCTCTTCGCGCTTGGCTTCGCTCCAGATCGCGTCCAGTTCTTCCAGGGTGCACTCTTCCGGCTTGCGGCCGGCGTCGCGCAGGACGTCCTCGATGTAGCGGAAGCGGCGCTCGAACTTGGTGTTGGCCGCGCGCAGGGCGGTTTCCGGGTCGACCTTGAGGTGACGGGCGAGGTTGACCACCACGAACAGCAGGTCGCCCACCTCCTCCGCCTGGGCCGCCGCGTCGCCGTCGGCCATGGCCTCCAGTACTTCGTCCAGCTCTTCGCGCAGCTTGTCCACCACCGGCAGGGCTTCCGGCCAGTCGAAGCCGACCTGGGCCGCGCGCTTCTGCAGCTTGGCCGCACGCGACAACGCCGGCAGCGCCACCGGCACGTCGTCGAGCAGGGACAACTGCACCGGCCCGGCGGCCTTGGCCGCGCGTTCCTCGGCCTTCAGCTCTTCCCAGCGCTGCCTGACCGCCGCTTCCTCCAGCTTGCCCATGTCCGGCGCGCCGTACAGGTCGCCGTCGGGGAACACGTGGGGATGCCGGCGCACCAGCTTGTGGGTGATGCCGTCGACCACCTCGTTGAAACCGAAGCGCTTCTCTTCGCGGGCCAGTTGCGAATAGTAGACGACCTGGAACAACAGGTCGCCGAGTTCCTCGCGCAGGTGCGCGAAGTCGCCGCGCTCGATGGCGTCGGCGACTTCGTAGGCTTCTTCCAGGGTGTAGGGGACGATGCTCGCGTAGTCCTGCTTCAGATCCCACGGGCAGCCATGCTTCGGGTCGCGCAGGCGCGCCATCAGGTGCAGCAGGTCGTCGAGCTTATACATCCTTGCCACCCGCGCCACGATCGCGCCGCGCCTCGATGATGTTGGGCAGCTGGGAGATCCGTCCGAGCAGACGGCCCAGTGCATCCAGCCCCGGAATCTCGATGGTCAGGCGCATGACGGCGGTGTTGTCTTCCTTGTCCGAGCGGGTATTCACCGCCAGCACGTTGATCCGCTCGTTGAGCAGGATCTGCGAGACGTCGCGCAGCAGGCCGGAACGGTCGTAGGCGCGGATGACGATATCCACCGGATAGGTCTGCACCGGGACCGGGCCCCAGCTCACCTGGATGATCCGTTCCGGTTCGCGCCCGGCGAGCTGCAGGGCGGTCGCGCAATCCTGGCGGTGGATGGTGACGCCACGGCCGAGGGTGATGTAGCCGACGATCGGATCGCCCGGCAGCGGCTGGCAGCAGCCGGCCATCTGCGTCAGCAGGTTGCCCACACCCTGGATCTGGATATCGCCGCGCTTGCCGTGGCCGATCCGGCTCGGCTTGCGCGGAATCAGTTCGAGCTGCTCGCTGGCGCGCTCCGGCTCGACCAGTTGCTGGGCGTAGTTGACCAGGTGCGCCAGGCGCAGGTCGCCGGCGCCGAGGGCGGCGAACATGTCCTCGGCGACCTTGTAGTTGGCCTTCTCCGCCAGCTTGTCGAAGTCCACCGGCGGCAACGCCAGGCGGCCGAGCTCGCGTTCGAGCAGCGCCTTGCCGGCGGCGACGTTCTGGTCGCGCGCCTGCAGCTTGAACCAGTGGACGATCTTCGCCCGCGCCCGCGAGGTGTTCACATAGCCAAGGTTGGAGTTGAGCCAGTCGCGGCTCGGCCCGCTGTGCTTGCCGGTGATGATCTCGACCTGCTCGCCGGTCTGCAGGTTGTAGTTCAGCGGCACGATGCGGCCGTTGATCTTCGCGCCGCGGCAGTTGTGGCCGACCTCGGTGTGCACGCGGTAGGCGAAGTCCAGCGGCGTGGCGCCCTTCGGCAGGTCGATGGCGTGGCCGTCCGGAGTGAACACGTAGACCCGGTCAGGCTCGATATCGACCCGCAACTGCTCGGCCAGGCCGCCGATATCGCCGAGTTCCTCGTGCCATTCGAGCACCTGGCGCAGCCAGGCGATCTTCTCTTCGTAGTGGTTGGAGCTGGCCTTGACGTCGGTGCCCTTGTACCGCCAGTGGGCGCACACGCCGAGCTCGGCTTCCTCGTGCATGGAATGGGTGCGGATCTGCACCTCCAGCACCTTGCCCTCCGGGCCGATCACCGCGGTGTGCAGCGAGCGGTAGCCGTTTTCCTTGGGGTTGGCGATGTAGTCGTCGAATTCCTTGGGAATGTGCCGCCAGAGGGTGTGCACGATGCCCAGCGCGGTGTAGCAGTCGCGCATTTCCGGGACCAGCACGCGCACCGCGCGGACGTCGTAGATCTGGCTGAAGTCCAGCCCCTTGCGCTGCATCTTCCGCCAGATCGAATAGATGTGCTTGGCGCGGCCGCTGAGGTCGGCCTTGATGCCGGTGGCCGCCAGCGCGTCCTTCAGCTGCGCCATCACCGTGGCGATGTACTGTTCGCGGTCGAGACGGCGTTCGTGCAGCAGCTTGGCGATCTGCTTGTACTGCACAGGTTCCAGGTAGCGGAAGGACAGGTCCTCCAGCTCCCACTTGATATGGCCGATGCCGAGACGGTGGGCGAGCGGCGCGTAGATGTCGAAGACCTCGCGGGCGACGCGGTGGCGCTTCTCCTCGTCGGCGTTCTTCACCGCGCGGATGGCGCAGGTGCGCTCGGCCAGCTTGATCAGCGCGACGCGCACGTCATCGACCATCGCCACCAGCATCTTGCGCAGGTTCTCCACCTGCGCCTGGGTGCCGAGCACCATGGAGTGCCGCGGATTGAGGCTGGCGCTGATCGCCGCCATGCGCAGCACGCCCTCGACCAGCTTGGCCACCACCGGACCGAAGCGCTGCTGGACGGTTTCGAGCTTGACCTTGCCCTCGCGCACGCCGCGGTAGATCACCGCGGCCACCAGGGATTCCTGGTCGAGCTTGAGGTCCGCGAGGATTTCCGCGATCTCCAGCCCGGTCTGGAAGCTGGAAGTGCCCTCAGCCCAGGAGTTCTCGGTCCCGCTGCTGGCCTTCTGCTCGGCCTCGCGGGCGAATTCGCACGCCTCCAGCAGGACCTTGCGGTCCAGCATCGGGACCAGGTTCTGGACATGATCCAGCCAGGCCTCCAGATTGATGCTGCCGTCGGTATTGACCGGCTGGTGCGCTCTCACCTGTACCATCGTGTCTACCCTTCCCCACAGTGTCCCCTCGGACACCGCTCACAGCGCCAGCCTTTCTTCACGGGCCGGTCGGATTGCGCAAGCTTCCTAGCTCGCCTCGAACAAAGCCATCGCCTCGACATGCGCCGTCTGCGGGAACATGTCGAGGATTCCGGCGCGCTTCAGACGATAGCCCTGTCGGGCCAGTTCGCCAGCATCGCGCGCCAGGGTTGCCGGATTGCAGGACACATAGAGGACCCGCTCGGCACCCAACGCGGCCATTCCCCGCACCACTTCGAACGCCCCGTCTCGCGGCGGATCGAGCAGTACGGCAGTGAAATCGTTTGCCCCCTTGCGGAACCAGGGCGCCTCGCCAAGCGGCTTCGACAGATCCGCCTGGTGGAAATTCGTATTGCCCAGGCCATTGGCGGCGGCATTCGCCGTGGCGCGCTCGACCATCGACGTCACGCCCTCCACACCGACCACTTCGCGCACCTGGCGCGCCAGCGGCAGGGCGAAATTGCCCAGTCCACAGAACAGGTCTAGCACCCGTTCGCCGGCTTTGGGGGCCAGCCAGTCAAGAGCCTGGCGGATCATCGCGACATTCACCGGCGCGTTCACCTGGACGAAGTCGCCGGGACGATATTCCAGCGTCAGGTTCCAGTCGCCGAGCCGATAACCGAGGCCGGACTCGCCACTCATTGGCGCCGGTTCGCCGTCGCCGTGGAGCCAGAGCTGCACATCCCGTGCCGAACAGAACTCCAGCAGGCGCTGACGATCGGACTCCGCCAGCGGCTCGATGTGCCGCAGCAGCAATGCCGTGGATGTGCCATGGAACAGTTCGACATGCCCGAGCACCTGCGGCCTGGCGAAACCGCGCAGCAGCTCCGGCAGTTCACGGGCGAGGCCCTGCAGCTCCGGCACCAGCACCAGGCAGTCGTCGAAGCCGACGATGGCCTGGCTGGCCGCCGCGCGGAAGCCGACATCCAGCCGCCGCGCCTTGGCATCCCAGCGCACCGCGATACGCGCACGACGGCGGTAGCCGAACTCCGGCCCGACCAGCGGCGCCGCCCATTCCTGCGGCTCCAGGCCGGAGAAACGCTGCAACTGCTCGGCCAGGGTACGCTGTTTCAGCGCCAGCTGTTCGGCATGTGGAAGATGCTGCAGGCTGCAGCCGCCGCATTGCTCGGCGACGCTGCAGGGCGCCGCGCGACGCAGTTCGGAGGCCGTGACGATGCGCTCGCTGCGCGCTTCCACCACCTGGCTGCGCGCCGACAGCACGCGCGCCTCCACCGCTTCGCCCGGCAGCGCGCCGGCGACGAACCAGGTGCGTCCTTCGGCGTGGGCGATGCCTCGGCCGTCATGGGCCAGGCGCTCGATCTGCAGGCGCTGCTTCTTGCCTACCGGCACCGCCGGCCCGCGTGCTCCGCCGCTGGGCTGGAAGCGCAGGCCGCCTCTGTTCTTGGCCATGTCGGATCAGCGCTGGTCGAACAGGCCGGAAGACAGGTAGCGGTCGCCGCGGTCGGTGATCACCGCGACCATCACGGCGTTTTCCACTTCGCGCGACAGCTGCAGCATCGCCGCCACCGCTCCGCCGGACGAGACGCCGCAGAAGATGCCTTCCTCGCGGGCCAGGCGACGCATCGCGTCCTCGGCCTCGCCCTGCGGCATGTCGATCACACGGTCGACGCGGGCTGCGTCGTAGATCTTCGGCAGGTATTCCTGCGGCCAGCGGCGAATGCCCGGAATAGCCGAGCCTTCGGTGGGCTGCAGGCCGACGATCTGGATCGCCGGGTTCTGCTCCTTGAGGTAGCGCGACACGCCCATGATGGTGCCGGTGGTGCCCATGGAGCTGATGAAATGGGTAATCGTCCCGTCGGTCTGCTGCCACAGCTCCGGCCCGGTGCTGTAGTAGTGGGCTTCCGGGTTGTCGCCGTTGGCGAACTGGTCGAGGACCTTGCCCTTGCCTTCGCGCTGCATCTGGTCGGCCAGGTCGCGGGCGCCTTCCATGCCCTGCTCCTTGCTCACCAGGATCAGTTCGGCGCCGTAGGCGGTCATCGCTGCCTTGCGCTCGGCGGTGGAGTTGTCCGGCATGATCAGGATCATCCGGTAGCCCTTGATCGCCGCCGCCATCGCCAGGGCGATGCCGGTGTTGCCGGAGGTCGCCTCGATCAGCGTGTCGCCGGGACGGATATCGCCGCGCAGCTCGGCGCGATTGATCATCGAGAGTGCCGGACGGTCCTTCACCGAACCCGCCGGATTGTTGCCTTCGAGCTTCACCAGCAGGGTATTGGAAGTTTCCCCCGGCATGCGCTGCAGGCGCACCAGCGGGGTATTGCCGACGCAGTCGGCGATGGTCGGGTACTGCACGGTCATGAACGTACTCGGTTGCGGAACGACGGTGGGAAAGGCCATCTATGATAACGGCAAACCGGAACTCTCTATAAGGAAAGTTCCGAACAAAACCTGTCAGTACCTCAAACCGCCGACGCCCGGGGCAGACGCAGATGTACGCGCAGCCCGGGATTGCCGCATTCCGCCCAGAGTTGGCCACTCTGCAGGCGCACGGCGCTGCGGGCGATGCTCAGGCCGAGCCCGAAGCCTTCGCCGGAGCGGGCGGCATTCAGGCGGGTGAAGGGCAGGAAGATACGCTTCAGATCCTCCGACGCCACGCCCTCGCCCTGGTCCTGCAGCCAGAGATGCCACTGCGAGCCCTCCGCCCGGCCGGCGAGCAGGATGCTGCCGTCTTCCGGCGAATGGCGGATGGCGTTGCGCAGGAGATTTTCCAGGGCCTTCGCCAGGCTGTTGAGATGGCCGTGCACCACGCAGTCGGCCGGCAGTTCATGGCGGAAGCGCGCCGCCGGCCAGCCGGTTTCGAAGCAGGCGTCCTCCACCAGCATCTCCCACAGCGAGGCCACGTCGATGGGCTCCATCGGCAGCACAGGCCGCTCGGTATCCATCCAGGCCAGCTCCAGGGTGTTCTCCACCAGCCGCTGCATGACCTCCACGTCGCGCTCTACGCGCTGGCGCAGGACGTCGTCCGGCAGCTCGCTTTCCGTCGCCACCCGCAGCCGGCTGAGCGGCGTGCGCAACTCATGGGACAGGTCGCGCAGCAACTGGCGCTGGAACGCGATATGGCCGCGCAGGCGCCCGGCCATGTGGTCGAAGGCGCTGCCCAGCTCGCCCAGCTCGTCGCGCCGCTGGCTGACTTCGCGGGCGATGCCGGAACCGAGGTCATCGCCGCGCAAGGCATTGGCGTGCTCGCGCAGGCGCGACAGGGGATGGATCAGTTGCTGGTAGAGCAGCACGCACAGCAGCATGGCCAGCCCGCCCGGCACCACGCCATGGGTGAGGAAGCGCAGAAGCGGGGAAAAGCCCCCGGGCATGAAGCGTTCCGGCAACTGGATCACCAGGCGTCCGTCGGTAGGGTGTTCGGGGAACGGGATACCGATATACGGACGCCCCCTGGAGCGTGCACTCATCGGCCAGTGCAGGCCGCGCAGGAAGGTCAGGCGGGTCACTTCCTCGGCGCTCAACTGCTGGCTGCCGACGGCCTGCAGGCGGCCATCGACCACTGCAATCCAGCCATCCTCGCGACTGCGCATCTGCCCCAGCCACTCATCGACGCCCTCGTCGCCACCGCGCCGCAGGACCTGTTCGGCTTCCCGGGCATAGCCGCCGAGCACGTCGCGGGCCTCCTGGGAGAGGAAGTAGTTTTCCCGCTCGACCTGCCGGCCCCAGGTCCAGGACAGCCAGATCACCAGCAGGCACAGTGCGACCAGGGCGACCGCCATCTTCCAGAACAGCGAATGACGTCCGGGCAATTCAGGCTTCCTCGCGGGACAGCACGTAGCCCTTGCCCCACACCGTGCGCAGCTGGTGGCGAACGTAGCCGATGGCCTGCAGCTTGCGGCGCAGGTGGCTGACATGCATGTCCAGGCTGCGGTCGTGAGCGGTGTAGCCGCGCTTCAGCACATGCTGATAAAGGAAGGCCTTGCTCAGGGTTTCCCCGACGCTGCCGAGAAAGGTTTCCAGCAGACGGTACTCGGAGGCGGTCAGGCCGGCCCGGCAGCCATCCAGGCTGACGTCGCAGGCGCCCGTATCGAAGTACAGGCTGGCGTCATCCTCCATGGGCAGCGGGCTGCCGCGCTCCAGCGCAACCCGGCGCAGGATGGCCTCCATGCGCACGCCAAGTTCCGCCAGGCTGAACGGCTTGGGCAGGTAATCGTCGGCGCCCTGGGAAAAGCCGGCGATGCGATCCTGCTCCGCACCCAGCGCCGACATCAGGATCACCGGCACCCGCTGCTCGCGGCGCAACTGGCGCAGGATGTCCAGCCCGCTGCGGCCGGGCAGCATGATGTCCATGAGGATCAGGTCGAAGGTCCCGGAACGGGCACAGTCGATCGCCTCCGCGCCATCGCGGCACCAGTCCACGGCGAAACCGCGCCCCTGCAGGTGATCGGACAGGTGCGAACCGAGCACCGGGTCGTCCTCGACGATCAGCAGATGCCGTGATGAGTCAGTAAGCGCATTCATTGGCAATTGAGATTAATTAGCAATCTAAGTAATTATTCCCGATGGTCATAGTGACGGCAAGCCGACTGGACAGCCGGCCAGTGGCGCAGCTTCCGCCCCGGCAAACCGCTACACTGCGCAAAAACGACAGTCCCGGAGGACACGCGTGTTAAAGGATCTCGGCATCAAGGGGCGAGTCCTCCTGCTCACCCTGCTGCCCGCCTGCCTGCTGGCGATGGTGCTCGGCGGTTATTTCACCTGGGTGCAACTGTCCGACCTGCGCGCCCAGCTGATCGAGCGTGGCCAACTGATCGCCGAGCAACTGGCGCCGTTGTCCGCCTCCGCCCTGGCGCAGGGCAACCGCTCCGTGCTGCAGCACATCGCCAACGAGGCGCTGGACCAGCAGGACGTCCGCGCGGTGACCTTCCTCAGCCCGGAGCGGGTGCGCCTGGCGCATGCCGGCCCGAGCATCCTCACGCCGCTGCCGAGCGGCAACGGCAGCCACATGAGCATGGCCAGCAGCCTGGACACCACGCATTTCCTGCTGCCGGTGCTCGGCCATCACCGCAGCTATTCCGGCGATCCGTCCCACGACGACGAGCAGTTGCTCGGCTGGGTGGAGCTGGAGCTGTCGCACCACGGCACCCTGCTGCGCGGCTATCGCAGCCTGTTCGCCAGCCTGCTGCTGATCACTACCGGCCTGGTGGTCACCGCCCTCCTCGCCCTGCGCCTGAGCCGGGCGATCAGCGCCCCGCTGCGGGAGATCGCCCAGGGCGTCGCGCAGCTCAAGGAAGGCCGCCTGGAAACCCGCCTGCCGCCCCTCGGCAGCCATGAGCTGGACGAGCTCGCCGCCGGCATCAACCGCATGGCCGCTGCGCTGCACAGCGCGCAGGAGGAAATGCAGCACAACATCGACCAGGCCACCGAGGACGTGCGGCAGAACCTGGAGACCATCGAGATCCAGAACATCGAGCTGGACCTGGCGCGCAAGGAGGCCCTGGAGGCGAGCCGGATCAAGTCCGAGTTCCTCGCCAACATGAGCCACGAGATCCGCACCCCGCTCAACGGCATCATCGGCTTCACCAACCTGCTGCAGAAAAGCGAACTGACCCGGCGCCAGCGCGACTATCTGGGGACCATCCAGAAGTCCGCCGACAGCCTGCTCGGAATCATCAACGAGATCCTCGACTTCTCGAAGATCGAGGCCGGCAAGCTGATCCTCGAGAACATCCCGTTCAACCTGCGCGAGCTGATCCAGGACACCCTGACCATCCTCGCCCCGTCCGCCCACGAGAAGCACCTGGAACTGGTCGGCCTGATCTACCGCGACACCCCGCTGCACCTGATCGGCGACCCGCAGCGCCTGAAGCAGGTGCTGACCAACCTGGTGAGCAACGCCATCAAGTTCACCCACGAAGGCAGCATCTCCGTGCGCGCCATGGTCGAGGACGAAGACGACGAGCGCGCGCAGCTGCGCATCAGCGTCAAGGACACCGGGATCGGCCTGAGCAACGCCGACGTGCGCGCGCTGTTCCAGGCCTTCACCCAGGCCGACAACTCGCTGTCGCGGCAGGCCGGCGGTACCGGGCTCGGGCTGGTGATATCCAAGCGCCTGATCGAGCACATGGGCGGCGAGATCGGCGTGGAAAGCAACTCCGGCGAAGGCTCCGAATTCTGGATCAGCCTCAGCCTGCCAAAGGCCCGCCACGATACCGACGACATCCTGCTGCCGCTGGCCAGCGGCCATCGCGTGGCCCTCTACGAACCCCACGAACTGACCCGCAACGCCCTGCACCACCAGCTGGAAGACTGCGGCCTGCAGGTCAGCGAGTTCGACGACCTGCAAGGCGTGCAGGCGGCGCTCGACGCGCCGGACGACGAGAACACGATCACCCTGGCCGTGCTCGGCGTGTGTGCCACGACCCATCCGCCGGAGATGCTGCGCCAGGCCATCCGCCAGTTCGAAACCCAGGGCTGCAAGAGCCTGGTGCTGTGCCCGACCATCGAGCAGGCGCAGTACAACGCCGTGCTGCCGGAAAACCAGGTGCAGAGCAAGCCGGCCTGCTCGCGCAAGCTGCAGCAGGCGCTGAACGACCTGCTGCACCTGCACCCGGTGCGCAAGGAAAAACCGGTCGGCAGCGTGGCGCGCAATGCCCCGCACCTGCTCTGCGTCGACGACAACCCGGCCAATCTCATGCTGGTGCAGACCCTGCTCGGCGACCTCGGCGCCCAGGTCACCGCCGTCAGCAGCGGCATGGAGGCGGTCGAGGCGGTGCAGCGCGAGCGCTACGACCTGGTCTTCATGGACGTGCAGATGCCCGGCATGGACGGCCGCCAGGCCACCCTCGCGATCCGCCAGTGGGAAGCCGAGCGGGAAGTCGCGCCGGTGCCGATCATCGCCCTCACCGCCCACGCCCTCGCCAGCGAGAAGCGCGCGCTGCTGCAGGGCGGGATGGACGACTACCTGACCAAGCCGATCGACGAACGCCAGCTCTCGCAGGTGGTGCTCAAGTGGGCCGGCCTGCCCCTCGGCAGCCCGCGCGCGGAGGCGCCACGCAGCACACCGTCCAGCGAACTGCGCGTGCTCGACCCGGAAGAAGGCCTGCGCCTGGCCGCCGGCAAGGTCGACCTGGCCGCCGACATGCTGGCGATGCTGCTCGCCTCGCTGGGCGCCGACCGCCAGGCCATCCGCCTGGCCCGCGAGCGCGGCGACCGCGCCACCCTGCTCGAACGCATCCACCGCCTGCACGGCGCCACCCGCTACTGCGGCGTGCCGCAACTGCGCGCGGCCTGCCACCGCTGCGAAACCCTGCTCAAGCAGAACGATCCCGAACTACCGGCTGCGCTGGACGCGCTCGACCAGGCCATCGCCGAACTGGCGCGCACGGCGGAAAGCCAGGCCGGCCTGACGCCCAGCCAGCCCCACGACACGCACTGAGGCCAGCGATCCATGCGCATCATCCTGTTCAGCAGCCAGAACCACGACCGCGAGAGCTTCCTCGCCGCCAATCCGCAGCACGGCTTCGAGCTGCATTTCCAGCAGGCGCCGCTGCGCCTCGACACGGCGGCCCTGGCGATGGGCTTCGAAGTGGTCTGCGCCTTCGTCAACGACGATCTCTCGCGGCCGGTGCTGGAACAGCTCGCCGCCGGCGGCACGCGCCTGATCGCCCTGCGCTCGGCCGGCTACAACCACGTCGACCTGGCCGCCGCCAGGGCGCTCGGGCTGGCCGTGGTGCGGGTGCCGGCCTATTCGCCCTACGCCGTCGCCGAACACGCCGTCGGCCTGGTCCTGGCGCTCTGCCGCCACCTGCACCGCGCCTACAACCGCACCCGCGAAGGCGACTTCTCGCTGCACGGCCTGACCGGCTTCGACCTGTTCGGCAAGACCGTCGGCGTGATCGGCACCGGGCAGATCGGCGTGGTGTTCGCCCGCATCATGGCCGGCTTCGGCTGCCGCGTGCTGGCCTACGATCCCTACCCGAATCCGGAAGTCGAGGCCATCGGCGGGCAGTTCGTCGACCTCGACCGGCTGCTCGGCGAGTCGGACATCATCAGCCTGCACTGCCCGCTCAACGACGCCACCCGCCACCTGGTCAACGCCAACAGCCTGCAGCGCATGAAGCGCGGCTCGATGCTGATCAACAGCAGCCGCGGCGCGCTGGTCGACACCCCGGCGCTGATCGAGGCGCTGAAGAGCGGCCAGCTCGGCTACCTCGGCCTGGACGTCTATGAGGAAGAGGCCGACATCTTCTTCGCCGACCGTTCCGACCTGCCGCTGCAGGACGACGTGCTGGCCCGCCTGCTGACCTTCCCCAACGTGATCATCACCGCGCACCAGGCCTTCCTCACCAACGAAGCCCTGGCCGCCATCGCCGAAACCACCCTGAACAACATCGCCGCCTGGCGCAAAGGCGCGCCGGTGAATCAGGTGAACGGCTGATGGCGTGCTAGCATTTCGCGCGCTTTCTGGAGGAACCATGGCCCAGCACGACTTCCGCTACACCCTGCTCAACCCGCAACACACCCTCAGCGAATGCCGCGCGCTGCTGCCCGGCCGCTACCAGGTCACCGGCACCGGCGGCTCGATCCAGATCGGCGATACCCTGCTGGTCAGCCTCAAGGGCAGCCGCAGCCTGAGCATGACCCTGGAGGTGGAGAAGGTCCGTCACCTGATCAATCCGCCGGGACAGTGGACGGCGGTGGCGAAAGGACCGGTCTTCAAGGAACTGGCCATCCACCAGTGGCAGGTCAACTGCGACGGTTGCGGCGCCCAGCTGGACTTCGAATTCGCCGTCGACGCCAGCCTCGGCAAGCCCGCGCAACAGCCGGCTGCCGAAGCGCGCATCGCCGAACTGGGCTGGAAACAGGCCCAGGGAAAACACTACTGCCCGGACTGCAAGGCCAAGGAGAACGCATGAAAGCCCTGATCGCCGTCACCGCCGCGGCGACGCTCATCGCCGGCTGCGCCAGCCATGAAAAGCTGGAAACCGAGAAGACCTACCGCGTCGAATGGATCGGCGAGCGCCCGCTGATGGACTACAGCCACCTGACCCTGACCCTCGACGGCAAGGGCCGCGCCTACGGCAACGCCGGCTGCAACCACTGGTTCGCCGGCTACACCCTGGACGGCGAGAACCTGACCTTCGGCCAGGCCGGCAGCACCCGCAAGATGTGCGCCCCGGCGCTGATGGAACAGGAACAGCGCTTCCTCGCCGCGCTCGGCGAAGTCCGGCGCTGGGACTTCAGCGAACAGGGCCAGCTGTACCTCTGGCCGGCGAACGGCAAGGCGATCCGCCTGTGGCCGGAAGACAAGTGACAGTCCCGGCCGGCAACACACCGTAGGTTGGCGCTGAGCGCAGCGAAGCCCAACGTCAGCACGCACCGGGACAGGATCGTTGGGCTTCGTACCTCAGCCCAACCTACGAAGAGGCAAGGCTCCTGCGCTCAGCCGCGGTAGTAGCGCTGCTCGACGAACGGCGTCTTCGCCACCTTCATCGGCACGCGCTTGCCGCGTACCACCGCCCACACTTCGCTGCCCACCGGCACGTGGCTGGCCTGCACGTAGCCCATCGCCAGCGGCGCGCCCAGGGTTGGGCCGAAGCCGCCGCTGCATACCTGGCCGATGACCTTGCCGTCGGCATCGACGATTTCCGCGCCCTCGCGCACCGGCGTGCGTTCCTGCGGCAGCAGGCCGACGCGCTTGCTGGCGACGCCGTCCCGCTGCTGGGCGAAGATCCGCTCGGCGCCGGGAAAACCGCCGGCCCGGCTGCCGTCGGCGCGGCGGGCCTTGGAGATGGCCCAGAGCAGGCTGGCTTCGACCGGCGTGGTCGCCGTGCTCATGTCGTGGCCGTACAGGCACAGGCCGGCTTCCAGGCGCAGCGAGTCGCGGGCGCCAAGGCCGATGGCTTCGACTTCCGGCTCGGCCAGCAGGGCGCGCGCCAGGGTTTCGGCCTGTTCGACCGGCACCGAGATTTCGAAACCGTCCTCGCCGGTATAGCCGGAGCGGCTGACGAAGCAGTCGCTGCCCAGCAGGTTCACGCGGGCGAACTGCATGAAGGTCAGCTTCGCCACTTCCGGCGCCAGGCGCGCCAGCACGTCCACCGCCTTCGGCCCCTGCAGGGCAAGCAGGGCGCGGGATTCGAACAGGCAGTCGATGGCGCAGCGGTCGCCGATATGCTGGCGCAGGTGGGCCAGGTCCTGTTCCTTGCAGGCGGCGTTGACCACCAGGAACAGGGTGTCGTCACCGAGGTTGGTGACCATCAGGTCGTCGAGGATGCCGCCATTGGCGTCGGTGAACATGGCATAGCGCTGCAGGCCCGGCGGCAGGTCGACGATATCCACCGGCACCAGGCTTTCCAGGGCGCGCGCCGCATCCGGCCCGCGCAGGATGATCTGGCCCATGTGCGAGACGTCGAACAGGCCGGCCGCCGCGCGGGTGTGCTGGTGCTCCTTGAGCACGCCGAGCGGGTATTGCACCGGCATGTCGTAGCCGGCGAAGGGCACCATGCGCGCCCCGAGTTCGAGGTGCAGGGCGTGCAGCGGGGTCTTGGCGAGGGTCTCGCTGGTCATGGGAATCTCCAATCTGGTTGAACCCTTTCTTCGCAAGGGAACAGGTGTCAGTCAAGCACTGCGGCCCGCTGGCGAAGCGCTGCTCCGCCAGCGGGCCGGCTCCTGCCAAAGCCAGCCGTGACGGAGGCCGTCAGGCCTCCTGGTAGGCCGACATCGGCGCGCAGGCGCAGGCCAGGTTGCGGTCGCCGTAGACGTTGTCCACGCGGCCCACCGGCGGCCAGTACTTGCCGTCGATCAGGCTCGCGGTCGGGTACACCGCCAGCTCGCGGCTGTAGGGATGAGTCCACTCGCCGACCAGCTCCGCCGCGGTGTGCGGGGCGTTCTTCAGCGGGTTGTCGTCGCGGTCCAGCTCGCCGTTTTCCGCCGCGCGGATTTCCTCGCGGATGGCGATCATGGCGTCGCAGAAGCGGTCCAGCTCTTCCTTCGACTCACTCTCGGTGGGCTCCACCATCAGCGTGCCGGCCACCGGGAAGGACATGGTCGGCGCATGGAAACCGTAGTCGATCAGGCGCTTGGCGACGTCGTCGACGCTGATGCCGCTGCTGTCCTTGAGCGGACGCAGGTCGAGGATGCACTCGTGGGCGACCAGGCCGTTCTCGCCGGTGTAGAGCACCGGGTAGTGCTCCTCCAGGCGACGGGCGATGTAGTTGGCGCTGAGGATCGCCAGTTGCGAGGCGCGCTTGAGGCCTTCGCCGCCCATCATGCGGATGTACATCCAGGTGATCGGCAGGATGCTGGCGCTGCCGAACGGCGCCGCGCTGACCGCGCCGGCCTTGCGCTGCATGTGCCCGTGGCCGGGCAGGAACGGCGCCAGGTGGGATTTCACGCCGATCGGGCCGACACCCGGACCGCCGCCGCCGTGGGGGATGCAGAAGGTCTTGTGCAGATTCAGGTGCGAGACATCGCCGCCGAACCTGCCCGGCGCGCAGAGGCCGACCATGGCGTTCATGTTGGCGCCGTCGATGTAGACCTGGCCGCCGTTGTCGTGGGTGATCGCGCAGATCTCGCGGATCCGTTCCTCGAACACGCCGTGGGTGGACGGATAGGTGATCATCAGCGCAGCGAGGCGTTCGCGGTGCTCCTCGGCCTTGCGGCGCAGGTCGTCGACATCGACGTTGCCGCGGGCATCGCAGGTCACCACCACCACGCGCATGCCGGCCATCTGCGCGGTCGCCGGGTTGGTGCCGTGGGCGGACGACGGAATCAGGCAGATATCGCGCTGCGACTCGCCACGGCTGGCGTGGTAACCGCGGATCGCCAGCAGGCCGGCGTACTCGCCCTGGGAGCCGGCGTTCGGCTGCAGGGATACCGAGTCATAGCCGGTGGCGGCGCAGAGCATGGCTTCCAGTTCGCCGGTCAGCTCCAGGTAGCCCTGGGCCTGCTCGGCCGGGGCGAACGGATGCAGGCTGCCGAATTCCGGCCAGGTGATCGGGATCATCTCGCTGGCGGCGTTCAGCTTCATGGTGCAGGAGCCCAGCGGGATCATGCTGCGGTCCAGCGCCAGGTCCTTGTCCGCCAGCTTGCGCAGGTAGCGCATCAGCTCGGTTTCCGAGTGATAGCGGTTGAATACCTGGTGCTGCAGGAACGGCGTCTCGCGCAGCAGCTCCGGCGGCAGGCAGTCGCCGGTCGCGGCGGCCAGCGCGGCGAAGTCCGGCAGGCTGCGGCCCGGGCCGGCGAATACCGCCCACAGCGCCTCGACGCTGGCCTGGTCGCAGGTTTCGTCCAGCGACAGGCCGACGCGCAGCTCGTCCAGCACGCGCAGGTTGATGCTGCGGGCGTTCGCGGCGGCATGGATTTCGTCCACCGGGTTGGCGGTGACGACACTCAGGGTATCGAAGAAGTGCTGCTGCTCGACCGTGTGCCCCAGTTGCTTCAGACCCTGGGCGAGGATCGAGGTCAGGCGGTGCACGCGCCGGGCGATGCCGCTCAGGCCGCGCGGGCCGTGGTAGATCGCGTACATGCTGGCGATGTTGGCGAGCAGCACCTGGGCGGTGCAGATGTTGCTGGTGGCCTTCTCGCGGCGGATGTGCTGCTCACGGGTCTGCATGGCCAGGCGCAGGGCCGGCTTGCCGTGGCGGTCGATGGAGATGCCGACCAGACGGCCCGGCATGTCGCGCTTGAAGGCATCGCGGGTGGCGAAGAAGGCCGCGTGCGGGCCGCCGAAGCCGAGCGGCACGCCGAAACGCTGGGCGCTGCCGAGCACCACGTCGGCACCGAACTCGCCGGGCGGGGTGAGCAGGGTCAGCGCCAGCAGGTCGGCGGCCACCGCCACCAGGGCGCCGGCAGCATGGGCGCGCTGCACCAGCGCGCGGTAGTCGCCGATCTCGCCGGTGCTGGCCGGGTACTGCAGGAGTACGCCGAAGTAGCCGGAGAAGTCTTCCAGCGCGGCTTCGTCGCCGATCACCACCTCGATGCCCAGCGGCTCGGCACGGGTGCGCAGCACGTCGAGGGTCTGCGGGTGGCAATGCCGGGAGACGAAGAAGGCCGGCGCCTTGTTCTTCGACAGGCGCTTGCAGAAGGTCATGGCCTCGGCGGCGGCGGTGGCCTCGTCGAGCAGCGAGGCGTTGGCGATCTGCATGCCGGTGAGGTCGCCGATCAGGGTCTGGAAGTTCAGCAGGGATTCCAGACGGCCCTGGGAAATCTCCGGCTGGTACGGGGTGTAGGCGGTGTACCAGGCCGGATTTTCCAGCAGGTTGCGCAGGATCGGCGCCGGCGTGTGGCAGGGGTAGTAACCCTGGCCGATGTGATTGCGGAACTGCTGGTTCTTCGCGGCGATGGCCTTGATCGCGGCCAGCGCGTCGGCCTCGCCCTGCCCTGCCGGCAGGTCGAGCACGCTGGTGCCCTTGATGCTCTCGGGGATGACGCTGGCGGTCAGCGAGTCCAGCGAGTCATGCCCGGTCAGCGCCAGCATGGTGGCGATGTCGGCGTCGCGCGGGCCGATGTGGCGGGCGATGAATTCGTTTTCGGTGCCCAGTGGCAGATGTGCGTTGCTCATGGTGTCCCCCGGAATCAGGCGTTGTTGGAGAGGAAGCTGTCGTAGGCGGCCTGGTCCATCAGGTCGCCGAGGGCTTCGGGATTTTCCGGGCGGATGCGGAAGAACCAGCCGTCCTGCATGGGCGACTGGTTGACCAGTTCGGGAGTGTCGACCAGCACCTGGTTGACTTCGACGACCTCGCCGGCGAGCGGCATGAGGATGCTGCTGGCGGCCTTCACCGACTCCAGCACCGACACCTCGTCGCCCTGTGCGTACCGGCCGGGTTCCGGCAGTTGGACGAAGACCACGTCGCCGAGGGCGTCCTGCGCATAGACGGTGACGCCGACGGTCACTTCGCCGGACGCTTCCAGGCGCAGCCATTCATGGTCTTGGGTAAAGCGCAGAGTGCTCATGAGTCTTCCTCTTGTTATCAACAGCGACCGCGAAAACGGCTCGACAGGCGGGACACGAGAGCAAGGCCGATGCCAACTCAATAAATACTTTCAAAATCAAATAGTTATGAGTTTATAAAAATACCGGAGCAGAAACTAACGGAACGAAATCGCTCCAGTCGTTTTCGGACAAATAAAGGTCGCAACCATGCAATATGCGGCCCTGCACGCCATGGAGCGAATTCGCTCCAATGGAACGATTTCACTCCAATGCCGGACACCCGTAGGTTGGCGCTGAACGCAGTGAAGCCCAACAACTGCCGAGCCCTGGCACCGTTGGGCTTCGCAAGCTCAGCGCCAACCTACGTGGCCAACCTACGGTTGGATCAGCGTCCGGAGCCGATGCCGTACTTGCGCAACCGCTGGCCGATGGCGGTGTGCGAGGTGCGCAGGCGGGCGGCCAGTTGCCGGGTGGAGGGATAGGAGGCATACAGCCGTTGCAGCAGCGACTTCTCGAAGTCCTGCACCGCTTCTTCGAGGCTGGTGATTTCCCCGGGTTCGTCCTGCTGGGTGTTCAGTTCCGTGCCCGCCAGTTCCAGGTCATCGCAGTCGATCAGCTCGTCCTCGCAGATCGCCGCGGCGCGGAAGAGCACGTTCTGCAACTGGCGGACATTGCCCGACCAGCGATTGCCGAGCAGCAGCGGATGGGTCGCCGGGGCGAGCCGGCACAGCGGGCGCTGGATCTGCGTGCAGGCCTGGCGGAGGAAATGCTCGGCCAGCAGCAGGATGTCCTGGCCGCGCTCGCGCAGCGGCGGCACCGGCAGGCTGAGCACGTTGAGGCGGTAATAGAGGTCCTCGCGGAAACCGCCCTCGTTGACCATCCGCTCCAGGTTGCGGTGGGTGGCGCAGAGCACCCGCACATCGACACGCAGCTCGCGGTCGCCACCGATGCGGCGGAAGCAGCCGTCGCTGAGGAAGCGCAGCAGCTTGGCCTGCAGGTACGGCGACATCTCCGCCACTTCGTCGAGGAATACCGTGCCGCGATCGGCCAGTTCCAGCAGGCCCGGCTTGCCGCCACGCTGGGCGCCGGTAAAGGCGCCGGCGGCGTAGCCGAACAGTTCGCTCTCGGCGAGACTTTCCGGCAGCGCCGCGCAGTTCAGCGCGAGGAACGGCGCGTCGTGGCGGGCACTCAAGGCGTGGCAGGCGCGCGCCACCAGTTCCTTGCCGGTACCGGTCTCGCCCTGGATCAGCACCGGCGCATCCAGCCCGGCGACCTTGTGCAGGCGCGCCTTGAGCTGCGCCAGCGGTTGCGAGCGGCCGATCAGCCCCTGCAGGCCGTCGACGTGGTCGCGATGCAGCGAGGACAGGCGTTCGCCGATCCGGCTCGGCGGATAGAGGGTCAGCAGGCCACCGGCCAGGTCGGCGCCACCGTGGATCGGCGTGGCATCCAGCAGCAGCGCCTGGCCCTTGAAGCTGACCTCACACATCGGCAGGCGGAAGCCCTTTCTGATCAGCCTCTGCGCCAGCCCGGGATCGTCGAACAGGTTCGACAGCGGTTCGCCGGACGGCTCGCGGCCATGCAGTTCGATCAGGCGCGGATTGGCCAGCAGCACCTGGCCCTGTCCGTCCACCGCCAGTACCGGGTCGCTCATGGCCGCGAGCAGCGCATCGAGCTGCAGGCGCCGGCGCTGGCCCGGCAGGATGTCCACCAGCTCCACCGCCTGTACGCCCTTCACCCGCAGCAGCGCGTCGTACAGTTCGTCGAGCACCGCCTGGCTAAGGGTCGGCGCGTCGATGTAGACGTTCGGCGGGATCATCTCCACCGCGTCGAGATTGAGATTGCGCGCACCAAGCAATGCCAGGACTTCCTGGGTGATGCCGACACGATCGGTGAAGGTGACGTGGATGCGCATGACGGGTCCTTCGGCTGGTTCCTGCAAGGTAAGTAGGATGGGTCTAGCGCAGCGATACCCATCGCCTGAATAGCGCGGGTGCATTGTCCACCGTGGCGACGGCGTTTTCCACGCCCGGCCCCGGCGTTAATAAAGAGAGGGATTCAGAACAGGCTGAGCTGTTCGTGACCGCCGCGCAGGTCGATCAGCCGTACGCCGACGCCGATCAGCCGCACCGGCTTGTTGCCGCGCTGGAAGGCCTGGTTCAGCAACAGCCGGTAGCTGTCCAGGTCGCGGGCGGCGCCGGCCTGCTCCAGGGTGGTCTGGGTGAAGTCGTGGAACTTCAGCTTGATGAACGGCTTGCCGGGGCGATAGCTGCTGTCCAGCCGGCACATGCGCCGGTCCAGCTCGCCCAGCAGGCTGGGCAGTTCGTCCTGGCAGGCGGCGAGATCCGGCAGATCGTGCTCGAAGGTGTTTTCCACGCTGATCGACTGCCGCCGGCTGTCCACTTCCACCGGGCGCTCGTCGATGCCCCGCGCCAGGCTCCACAGCCGCTCGCCGAAACTGCCGAACTCCCTGGCCAGGGCGATGCGCGACCAGTCGCGCAGATCGAGGCAGGTATTGATGCCGAGCCGGGCGAGCTTCTCCGCCGTCACCTTGCCGACGCCGTACAGCTTCTTCACCGGCAGCGCGGCGACGAAATCCTCCACCTCGTCCGGCGTGATGACGAACAGGCCGTTGGGCTTGCGCCAGTCGCTGGCGATCTTGGCGAGGAACTTGTTCGGCGCCACCCCGGCCGACACGGTGATATGCAGCGACTCCCAGACCCGCCGGCGGATGTCCTGGGCGATGCGCGTGGCGCTGCCGGAGAAATGCGGGCTGTCGGAAACGTCGAGATAGGCCTCGTCCAGCGACAGCGGCTCGATCTGCTCGGTGTAGTCGCGGAAGATCGCGTGGATTTCCCGCGACACTCCTTTATAGACATCCATGCGCGGCCGCACGATGGTCAGGTCCGGACACAGCTTGACCGCCGTGCGCATCGGCATCGCCGAATGCAGGCCGTAGACGCGCGCCTCGTAGTTGCAGGTGGCGACCACCCCGCGCTTGTCCGGCGAACCGCCGACAGCCAGCGGCTTGCCGACCAGCCCCGGATCGTCGCGCATCTCGATGGCGGCGTAGAAGCAGTCGCAATCTATGTGGATGATCTTTCTTTTCTTCATAAGTATATGAAAAATAACAAAAAACACAGAAAGAACGTCTACTATTACCCGACACCATACCCGCTTTTTCGTTTACTGGGCCAGGGCGCCCAAGCAAGCGCACCCGCACCACAAAAAACCGATCAACGGTAGCGCCTACCAAGCGCAGATACCATTGTATCTCAGCAATCCGAACAGAAATCGCGCCCTCCAGTTGCGCTCAATCAGTGCGTACCAGTTAAATAGCGCGAACATCACTGGTCAGGATCGGAGCCGATGTTCAACTTGTTAGTCATGGCCGGAGGCTGGAACGGCCGGCGAGATAATGTCCCCCTCGGTCGCATCTACATTACCTCCGAGCAAGAGCAAGAATTTCAAGACGGCACGCGACCGAACTTTGAGCGTCTCAAGAGACTTCCTGCCCTTTTCGCCGAAGAAACCTATCGCGATGGCGCAGGCCAGTTCGCGCGCATTGGAGAGATAACCAATGTCCGTGTTCAAGGTCATAACGCAATTATTGAATATCGTTATGACCCTGATGTCCCGCCTATTCCACACGCAGACCTGCTAGCGCTTGCTCCCGCGCTTGGCATTGACCTTCCCAGAAGGGGTTTCGGACCTTTTGAACATAGTCATTGGGCCATCAAAGACGCCGACCTATTCCGAGCATTAATGACTGAATGGCGCCGGCCATCCCGGCAGCCGAGCGTGTTTCAGCTTGATTCACCCCAGAGCGTAAATCCCGACCTGCTTTCGGCGATGATGCCTTTTGCTGGATTCGATGCAGTTTGGGGAGCGATACAACGCGCCGCGACAGCCAATGGCATGCGCAGCGACCGGGCAGACAATCGCTGGGATCACCCTGCAATTATCCAAGACGTGGTAGCGCTCATCGACCAAGCCGCAATCGTTGTATGTGATTGCACCGGAAAGAACCCAAACGTGTTCTATGAAATGGGCATAGCGCATACCCTGGGGAAAGAAGTCGTGATCATTACCCAAAGCGCGGCTGATATCCCATTCGACATTGCCCACCTCCGACATATTCGCTATCACGATAACGAGCAAGGCACTCAGCAGTTAGAGGCAGAGTTGAGCGCCCGGCTTAGAACACTTAGAGACCAAGGATAAGCCCATATTCGGCTGCTGCCTTTCGGAGCGTCCAGGCGTCGGCCTGAGCGAGGTCCCGGGCGGTCTTGATGTCTTGGGTATTGAGGTGCTCGGTCCTTCGCCGGTCGACGCCCCGCTCGTCGCTGACGTCGCACGCCTTGAGCAGCCGATCCCGCCGCGCGGGCGCGGACATCGAGGACGCCGCCGGATCTTGTCGCGGAATGGCTGGACTCGAGCGCCCCGAAGGGGCGTGCCGAACAGCTGATGCTTCAGCAGAGCGAACCAGCCGAAGCCTTCGAATGGTTCCAGGTCAGCGTCGAGGTCAACAGTTCGGCCCACAAAGGGGCGTACCTAATACAGCAGATATGATCTTGCAGAGACGTTACCAGCCTCATTAAATGGGCCACCCTGGCTGCGCGGGTCATCGAGATGAAGGCAACGAACGAATACCTCAAAGAGCGGTACAACGAAGAAAAGACCCGCTTCGATCATCTCGAAAACAAGAGCGCGAAGCTCCTGACATTCATCACGGCGGTCATAGCCGCGCTCACTGCCGTAGCGGGCATGAATTCCGGAGCGATCTTCCACCCCAACCACCCTGCCCTTTGGCTGGCATTGATCACTTTCCTCCTCGGTTCATTCACGATCTGTTGTGCTTGGGGGCATGCACTGCTGTCGCTGAAGGTGGGTGACATACCCACGATGCCCAAGAGTCCTGCGACTGCCGATTGGCTGAAGGTCGTCGGTGAGGATCACCAGAACCAGTACATTTTCAAGTGCTATCGCGCGACCCTATCGGCACTATCCGAAGCCATCGACCAGAAGTCAGTCGCCTTGCAACACGCCTACACAGAAATAGTGATAAGCGCCTGCATGCTTGCTATAACCGCGGTGCTGCACATTGCAATGGAGCTTACACAATGACTGATCCGAAGAGCTCACCTCAGAACAACGAGCCTCCACCGCCACCACCGCCTCCACCGGAACCGGCACATGTTGAGTGGGTGAAAAAAAGCTACGACCCGCCAAGCCGGCAGTAACTTTGAAGATCAGTAGGCAACTGTTCCCAGCTGCCTACTGATCATCCCCCACCGAAAGTCAAAACAACCCGCCAAACGCCCCCGCTTCCCAGTTCATGATCACCAGCTCGCCAGTGACCTCCGCCTTACCCTGGCGCTGGTTGGTGTTGCTATAGCGAATATCCAGGCATTCGATGTGAAAGCCGTCGAACACGCGGCGGATATCGGGATGGTCGTTGATGCTGACCATCACCCTACCCTTGTAACGCCGCATGAAGTCGTCCATCTGCTCGTACTGCTCGAATGCGAAAGCGACCCCGTACCCTTCGGTCTGCCAGTACGGCGGGTCCATGTAGAAGAAAGTATGCGGCCGGTCATAACGCTCTGTGCAATCCAGCCAGGGCAGGTTTTCCACGTAGGTCCCAGCAAGCCGCTGCCAGGCGGCAGACAGGTTCTCCTCGATACGCAGCAGGTTGATGGCCGGGCCCGTAGTAGCGGTGCCGAAGGTCGGTGCGGCGTACGTGCGCCGGGTGCCTGCCTTGCTTGACCAGCGCTCGGGCCTTGTCACGCTCGGCCCTTGCCTCAGCAAGCCCCATCTCGGGATACTCGCCCAAGGCAAACACATTCTCCTTTCCGTCGATTTTGTACCGGTACCGCCAGTATTTCGCTCCAGTCGGACGGATTTCTATGAATAGTCCTCGCGCATCACTGAGCTTGCGGGGCTTATCGCCCGGCTTCGCCTGTCGGATCTGGATATCGGTTAGGGACATAGCGGGTATCACCTATCAGGGAAATATTCCCCGCTTAAATACCCGCTTTTTACAGGGCTGGAACAGCACGCCAGCGAACGTCAGCGAACGCTAAAGCCGCGCGCAGCGCGGCCCGCGCGGACGAGGCGAACGCGAAAAACCCTCAAAGAACGACGATCACGGTCAATGTGGATGATCTTTCGCTGGGACATGGCGGCAGGCGGTCAGGGCGCGCCGGGGTGGGAAGGCGCATGGAGCGTTGCATCATACTCCAGAGCGCGCCGGCCGCTGCGGCCGGGTGAGTTGCCAGCGAAAGCGAATCCGTCGCAATCGCCTTCTGCACAGCTAAATATCTGAAGAAAAAACACTTTTTCCAAACTTTCGATTGACAGGGGGTCGCTCCTGAGTAGAATGGCCGGCGCGGGATGGAGCAGTCTGGTAGCTCGTCGGGCTCATAACCCGAAGGTCGTTGGTTCAAATCCAGCTCCCGCAACCAGTTTCATGAAAAGGCCACTCTTCGGAGTGGCCTTTTTCGTTTGGGCTCGATTTAAATTCTTGATTAAAAAGAAGAAATCGATTGACAACGACCTTCATCCGCGTAGAATTGGCGTCGCGGGATGGAGCAGTCTGGTAGCTCGTCGGGCTCATAACCCGAAGGTCGTTGGTTCAAATCCAGCTCCCGCAACCAATTCGGAAAAGCCACTCAATCGAGTGGCTTTTTTCGTTGTGGCGAAAAAAGCCACGAAGCGCCGACAACGACTTTCCCAGCTAAAAATACTGCTGCGGGGGGCTTGGAATTCGCAGCAGCGCCCCTAATCTGTCGCGCACATTCCATGAGGTGCCAAATGCGCGCCAACTCTTCCGCTCCAGAAGCTCCAGCCACTGCCCCGCACTCCTCCATGCAGCGCCTGCTGGAGAAGTTCAGCGCGTACCGCCAGCCCATCACCCTGGCCTTCACCCTCCTGCTCTTCGCCCTGGCGCTGGTCGCCTGCTATCACCTGCTGCGCGAGATCGATCCGGATTCCCTGCACGACGCCGTGCTCGCCGTGCCGACCTCGGCGCTCCTCGGCGCGCTGGGGGCGGCGGTGATCGGCTTCATCATCCTGCTCGGCTATGAATGGTCCGCCAGCCGCTTCGCCGGGGTGAAACTGCCGACGCCGCTGCTGCTGACCGGCGGCTTCACCGCCTTCGCCATCGGCAATGCGGTGGGCCTGTCGATCCTCTCCGGCGGCTCGGTGCGTTATCGCCTGTATGCACGCAACGGTGTGAGCGCCGGCGAAGTGGCGCGGATGACCCTGTTCGCCAGCCTCTCGCTGGGCTGTGCACTGCCGCCGCTGGCCGCGCTGGCCGCGCTCAGCGACCTCGGCTCCGCCGCCCAGGCGCTGCACCTGCCGCAGTGGCTGGTGGCCGTGCTGGCAGTCGGCGTGCTGCTGTTCTGCGGCCTGCTGGTGATCGGCATCGAGCGTCGCCGGCTGCCGGAGCAGCCCTCGCCGGACAGCCATCTGGTGCGCGTCGCCCGCCGCACCATTCGGCTGCCCGGGCTGCGCCTGTCGCTGCTGCAACTGCTGATCACCGCGCTGGACGTGGCAGCGGCCGCGACCGTGCTTTATCTCCTGCTGCCCGAGGCGCCGCCCTTCGGAGCCTTCCTGCTGGTCTACCTGATCGCCCTCGCCGCTGGCGTGCTGAGCCACGTACCCGGCGGCGTCGGGGTGTTCGAGGCGGTGCTGCTGGCCGCCTTCGCCAACCAGTTGGGCGCCGCGCCGCTGGCCGCCGCACTGCTGCTCTACCGGCTGATCTACGTGGTGCTGCCACTGATCGTCGCCTGCCTGTTGCTGCTCGTACTGGAGGCCCGCCGCGCGCTGGCGACCAGCCAGGCGCTGCGGGTCGCCTCCGGCCTGGCAGCGCCAGTACTGGCGCTGTTCGTGTTCATCTCCGGCATCGTCCTGCTGTTCTCCGGCGCCACGCCGACCGTGGATACCCGCCTGGAAGAACTCGGTTTCCTGGTGCCGCACCGGCTGATCGACGCCTCGCACTTCGCCGCCAGCCTGATCGGCGTGCTCTGCCTGCTGCTCGCCCACGGCCTGCGCCGGCGCCTGTCGGCGGCCTGGGCGCTGACCCTGGCGCTGCTGCTCAGCGGCGCGGCGCTGTCGCTGCTCAAGGGCTTCGACTGGGAAGAAGCGTCGATCCTGTCGATCACCGCGCTCCTGCTGGTGGTGTTCCGCAACGCCTTCTACCGCCGCAGCCGGCTGCTGGAACTGCCCTTCTCGCCGCTCTACCTGGCCGCCGCCGTCTGCGTGATCGGCGCGTCCGTCTGGCTGCTGCTGTTCGCCTATCAGGACGTGCCTTACAGCCACGAACTCTGGTGGCAGTTCGCCCTCGACGCCGACGCCCCGCGCGGCCTGCGCGCCACCCTCGGCAGTTGCCTGCTGCTCGCCGCCGTGGCACTGACCTGGCTGCTGCGCGCCGAGCCGCCGACCATCCACGAGCCGGACGAAGCCGAACTGCAGCGCGCCGCGCGCATCCTCAGCCAGTCCGACCAGCCGGACGGCGGGTTGGCGCTGTCCGGCGACAAGGCGCTGCTGTTCCATCCCGGCGACGACGCCTTCCTCATGTACGCCCGCCGCGGCCGCAGCCTGGTGGCGCTGTTCGACCCGATCGGCCCGGCGCAGGCCCGCGCCGAGCTGATCTGGCAGTTCCGCGACCTCTGCGACCAGCACCACGCGCGCCCGGTGTTCTACCAGGTACGCGCGGAGAACCTGCCGTTCTACATGGACATCGGCCTGACCGCCCTCAAGCTCGGCGAGGAGGCGCGGGTCGACCTGCGCCGCTTCGACCTGGAGAGCAAGGGCAAGGACATGAAGGACCTGCGCTACACCTGGAACCGCAGCCAGCGCGACGGCCTGGCCATCGAGTTCCATGAACCGGGGCAGGCGCCGCTGGAAGAGCTGAAGGCGATCTCCGACGCCTGGCTGGGCGGCAAGAACGTGCGCGAGAAGGGCTTCTCCCTCGGCCGCTTCACCCCGGAATACCTGCGCCATTTCCGCATCGCCATCGTCCGTCACCAGGGCCGCGCGGTCGCCTTCGTCAACCTGCTGGAGACGCAGGGCAGCGAACTGGCCAGCCTCGACCTGATGCGCGCGCATCCGGAGGCGCCGAAGATGACCATGGAGTTCCTCATGCTCGGCCTGATCCTGCATTACAAGGCGCAGGGCCACGCGCGCTTCAGCCTCGGCATGGTGCCGCTCGCCGGCCTGCAGCCGCGACGCGGTGCGCCGCTGACCCAGCGCCTCGGCGCGCTGGTCTTCCACCGCGGCGAGCAGTTCTACAATTTCCAGGGGTTGCGCCGCTTCAAGGACAAGTTCCAGCCCGACTGGGAACCCCGCTACATGGCCGTGCCCGCCGGACTCGATCCGCTGGTGGCCCTGGCCGATACCGCCGCCCTGATCGCCGGCGGCCTGACTGGACTGGTGAAACGCTGAAATGCTGAAACGTCGCTGGCGTCATTTTCTCATCGTACTGATCGCAATCGTCGTCGCCATCGGCCTGCTGCTGTGGAGCCGCCCCGCTTCGCAGGCCCGGCTGGAACAGCGCACGCTGCCCGACGGCAGCCCGGCGACCGTCGCCATCCCCGGCAAGCAGCCGAACGCGCGGGTACTGCTGGCGGTGCCGCAGGAACAGAAGCTGGACGACGCGCAACTGCTCGCCCTCGCCCACGACAGCGGTGCCCGGGTGGTGCAACTGGTGTTCCCGAACAAGGACTGCGCGGTGCAGCAGCAGCGCACCCAGGCCGGGCTGGAGCTGCTCGACGGCCCCGCCACCCTGGTCGCCGGCATCGACGCCGGCGCCGCCTATGCCTGGCGCTGGCTGGCCGGACAGAGCGACGACAAGGCCGCCGCGCTGTCGGTCGGCTTCGCCCTCGACAAGCCGGACTGCGCCGCCACGTCGCTGCCGCAGAACGCCGCCCACGGCCAGTGGATCGCCGCCTGGAACGACAACCCGGACGACGCCAGCGCGCGCTTCGCCCGTGGCCTGAAGAACGCCGAGACGGTGATCGCCGACTACGACACACCGCTGCCGAAGGTGCTGGACAACCAGTTGCGCCACCTGCTGCAGGGCAGCGGCGACGACTTCCCGGTGGTCGAGGTGCCCGCCGCCAAGCCGTCGGAAACCGTCACCCTGTTCTACTCCGGCGACGGCGGCTGGCGCGACCTGGACCGCGCGGTGGCGGAGCAGATGGCCAAGCTCGGCTATCCGGTGGTGGGCGTCGATACGCTGCGCTACTACTGGGAACACAAGACGCCCGATCAGAGCGCCGCCGACCTCGCCATGCTGATGCGCCACTACCGCGAAAAATGGGGCGCCAAGCGCTTCGTGCTGGCCGGCTATTCGTTCGGCGCCGACGTGCTGCCAGCGATCTACAACCGCCTGCCGAGCGCAGAGCAGAAGGAGGTCGACGCCCTGCTGCTGATCGCCTTTGCCCGCAGCGGCAGCTTCGAGATCGAAGTGGAAGGCTGGCTCGGCAAGGCTGGCAGCGAAGCCGCCACCGGTCCGGAGATGGCCCATCTGCCGGGTCCGAAGGTGCTCTGTGTGTACGGCATCGAGGAAAAGGACGAGAGCGGCTGCACCCAGCCGCAGTCCGTCGGCGAGAACCTGCAACTGCCCGGCGGGCACCACTTCGACGAGGATTATCCGGCGCTGGCCAAGCGCCTGGTGAATGCCATCCGCGCCCGCCAGGTGCCGGCCAGCGAGGGCTAGCCGCCGCTGATGGCAATCTACCGGCGGTCGGGTATGGCGAACCGCCACTTCAGCGAAGGGGTCGGAGTTCAGGCTCGCTTAATCCTGAGCCGACATGATCGGCCATATCCGCCACCTAGAGCGGACCATTCTTAGCCTCAGAGGAACCGTGATGAGCCAGACGAATACTGCGAACCGCTATGGCGGTCTTTCCATTGCCATGCACTGGCTGATGCTGGTGCTGATCGCCGGCGTCTACGCCACCATCGAGCTGAAAGGCAACTTCCCCAAGGGCAGCGAAACCCGCGAATTGCTCAAGCACTGGCATTTCATGCTTGGCCTGACCGTCTTCGCCCTGGTCTGGGTACGCCTGATCGCCCGCATGATCAGCCCGACACCGCGCATCGAGCCGGCCATGCCCAGTTGGCAGAGCGCCTTGGCCAAGCTGATGCATCTGGCGCTGTATATCCTGATGATCGGCCTGCCCTTCGCCGGCTGGCTGATCCTCAGCGCCGCCGGCAAGCCGATCCCGTTCTGGGGCATGGAACTGCCGGCGCTGATCGGCAAGAACCCCGACCTGGCCGGGGAAATCAAGGAACTGCACGAAACCGTCGCCGTCCTCGGCTACTGGCTGATCGGCCTGCACGCCGCGGCAGCGCTGTTCCACCACTTCGTCACCCGCGACAACACCCTGGTGCGGATGCTGCCGGGACGGGGATAAGTTTCGCGGGCATGGCCCGCTCCTACAGGGCGGCACACACCTGTAGGAGCGAGCTCTGCTCGCGAAGCTTTTGCGGGGCCGATGTTCGCGAGCATCGGACTGGGCGTCCCCCTCGCTCCTACAGGAATCTGCATGGCTGGGCCAGAACCCGCGTAGGTTGGTGCTGAACGCAGTGAAGCCCAACGATGGCGATGTTGGGCTTCGCGTTGCTCAGCGCCAACCTACGAGCGTTGCCCACGCATGTGGCCCCGCAGGTTGGGTGCCGCTCCTCAGTTCGCCGCTTCGAACAGCCCGGTCGCGCCCATGCCGCCGCCGACGCACATGGTGACGATGCCGTAGCGCAGCTTGCGCCGCTGCAGTTCGCGCACCAGGTGGCCGACCTGGCGGGAGCCGGTCATGCCGAAGGGGTGGCCGATGGAGATCGAACCGCCGTTGACGTTGTACTTCTCGTTGTCGATGCCCAGGTGGTCACGGGCGTACAGGCACTGCGAAGCGAAGGCTTCGTTGAGTTCCCAGAGGTCGATGTCATCGACTTTCAGGCCCCTGGCCTTGAGCAGTTTCGGCACCGAGAACACCGGGCCGATGCCCATCTCGTCCGGTTCGCAGCCGGCGACGGTGAAGCCGCGGAAGAACGCCTTCGGCTTGAGGCCCAGTTCCAGCGCCTTTTCCAGGCTCATCACCAGTGTCATCGAGGCGCCGTCGGACAGTTGCGAGGCGTTGCCGGCGGTGACCGAACCGTCTTCGGCGAAGACCGGCTTCAGCGAGTTCAGGCCTTCCAGGGTGGTGTCCGGGCGGTTGCAGTCGTCGTGGTCGACCACGCCTTCCAGCACTTTCTTCTCACCGGTGGCCTTGTCTTCCACTTCGTATTTCACCGCCATCGGCACGATCTCGTCGGCGAACAGGCCTGCGGCCTGGGCGCGCGCGGTGCGTTGCTGGCTCTGCAGGGCGTAGAGGTCCTGGGCCTCGCGGGTGATGTTGTAGCGGCGGGCGACGATCTCGGCGGTCTGCCCCATCGGGTAGTAGATGCCCGGCGCTTCCAGTTGCAGGCGCGGGTTGAAGAAGTTGTCCATGTTCTGCCGCTTCATGGTCAGGGTGATGGACTCGACACCACCGGCGACGATCACGTCGCTGCAGCCGGAGGCGATCTGGTTGGCGGCGATGGCGATGGATTGCAGGCCCGAGGAGCAGAAGCGGTTCAGGGTCATGCCGGCGACGTGGATGCCCAGTTTGGACAGCACCGCCGCGTTACGGCCGATGTTGTGGCCCTGGGCGCCCTCGTTGGAGCCGGCGCCAACGATGCAGTCGTCCACCAGCAGCGGGTCCAGGTCGTTGCGCGCCAGCAGGGCGTCGATGCAGTGGGCGACCATGTCGTCCGGACGGGTCAGGTTGAATTTGCCGCGGAAGGACTTGGCCAGGCCGGTACGAACGCTGTCGACTATCACCACTTCACGCATGGGACACCTCGTTGATTGTTTTCGATTGGAGAGACGCTACCGAAGGTCGAGGATAAGCCCGCCATATTCCACCAGACGACGACCATTCATTCCGCGTATGCCGCGACACAAGCGAAACCGCCACCCGAAGGCGGCGGTTCGTAACGCAGCAACGGGCCGGCTAGACGGTATCCACCTTGACCGCATGGTCGCCGAGCAGGCCGTTCAGCACCGACATGGTGTCGCCTGCCGAGAGTACGCCGTTGCCGGCCTGCCCGAGGTAGTGCGCGGACAGGTCGACATTGGACAGCTCGATGCTCTGGGTGGTCGTACCGCCGCTGACACCGGTCGGGTTGACCCCGATGGTGGTGGTGCCGGCATTGACCGAGAAGCTCAGGTAGTGCGACAGCGATGCCGCCGTGCCGGTCTCGCCCTGCAGCAGGTCGGCGAGGTTCAGCACGTCGCCTTCGCCAATGCGGAAGTCCGTCACCACATCGTGGCCGGTCTCGCCCTTGAGCCAGAAGAACTGGTCCGCCCCGCCACCGCCGGTCAGCACATCGTCGCCCATGCCGCCGAACAACAGGTCGTCGCCATCGCCGCCGAGCAGGATGTCCCTGCCGCCCTGGCCGAACAGCAGATCGTTGCCGCTGCCGCCGTCGAGAATATCGTCGCCGCCGCGAACATCCCCGGCGTGGTTGAGTTCCCCGGCGTGGTCGATGATGTAGTTGCGCACCTGGTTGAGGCTCGGCGCGACGTTGCCGTTGGTGGACGTGAGGTAGTCGATCAGTCCCTGGTAGCCCTGGCCGTCGTGCTCGCCGGCGCCATGCCCGGAGCCGCTCCAGCTCAGGTGATCGGTATTGATCACGTCGCCGAAGATGACGTCGTTGCCGGCCCCGCCGACCAGATGGTCGTTGCCGACATCCTGCAGCGTGGTCTCGCTGAAGCCCTTCTGCAGCGCCGCCTGCAGTTCCGCGGCGGTGTTGATCATCTTCGGCTCGCCGACCTGGTCGGTGACGGTGCCGCCCGGCAGGCTCAACGCGACCCCATGGGCCGTGACGCTGGTGTTGTCGAAGTACTGCAGCACGTCGGCGTTCACCCCGTTGCCGATGCCGATGGCATTCACCGCCACCTGGTCGGCGCCGCTCAGCTCGTGCCCGCCCTCCAGCATGTCCTTGCCGGCCACCAGGGCCTGGTAGACGTCGTTGTAGTTGGTGGTGCTGCCGCTGGAGTTGTTGCCGTTGTAGACCGTCGGGTTGCCGTCGGTGAGGAAGAACGCCAGGTTGATGAAGTCATGGGCGGCGTTGGCGCCGTCGTTGACCTGCTTGGCGAACCACTTGCTGGCTTCCTTGAAGGCGTCTTCGTAGTTGGTCGCGCCGTCCGCTTCCAGGCGGTTGATGTCCCTGATCAGATCGTTGACGTTGCCGGCATTCAGGCCGTTCAGCTTGATGACATGGGCGCTGTCGTCGAACGAGATCAGGCTGACGTTGATGGTCCCGTCGTGGCCCTTGATCTGGTTGAGCAGGTTGACCAGCGCCTGCTTGGCCAGCGCCATGCGGCTCAGCCCCTGGGTACCGGAGTTGTCGCTCATGCTGCCGGAGGTATCGATGATCAGGGCGATGTTGTAGTTCTTGCCGGGCTGGGTATAGACGGTCGCCCCACCCTTGTCGCCGACCAGCACATCGTTGCCGTTGCTGCCGGAGATCGGTCCGCCGGGAATCGTATCGAGCGGACTGGCCACCACGTGCGGCACGCTGGAACCGTCGACATCGCTGGCGTTGCTGCCCACCACCAGCATCGGCTGGCCGTACTGCAGGCAGATGTTCAGGTTGGCCGAGGCGGTGTCGCCGTCGCCATCGACGATGGTGTACTTGAACACCTCGCTGATCTTGCCGCTTTCCGGGTAGCTCAGGTTGGCCTTCGAGGCATAGGTGTAGTCGCCCGCCAGATGGCCGCCGCCGTCCTTCAGATAGAGCGTCAGGGTGCCGTGCTCGGTCTGGATGGTCAGCAGGCCGTTGCTGTAGGTCGCAGTGGCGGTCGAGGCATTCGGGTTGCTGTTGGTGAGGTTGCCGTCGGCATCCACCTTGAACGCTTCGCCGTCAATCTCCACCTGGGTGATGCGCACGGTGCCGTCGGCGCTGACCGGGGTGTCGTTGGCCAGCAGGTTGCCGCTCACCGAATCCAGCGTCACCAGGCTTTGCAGCGTCGCGCTGAGATCGGTCGGATTGACCACGATGATCGGCGTTCCGTGGCTGTCGATGTTCACCAGGTCGGCATCGGTGATCGAGGTGCCGACACCGACGGCTCGGGCTTCCACGGCGTTGGTCGCGGCATTGCCGTCGCCATCGGGATTGGCCAGGAAGTTCTTCCAGTTGGTGAACGCCGCCGAGGTGTTGCCGGTATTCGGCTCGCCGTCGGAGATGAAGTACACCTTGTTGATAGCCGACGGGTCCGCGCCCGGCGCGCCGAAGTCGCTGAGCACGTTGGATTTGGCCAGGTTCAGGGCGGCTTCGTAGTTGGTCGTGCCGCTGGCGTTGAGTCCGTTGATGGCGCTGACCAGGTTCGCATAGCCGGTGTCGCCGGTACCGCTGAAGTTGAAATCGCCCTTGTCGCTGGCCGAGCTGGAGAAGGTGACCAGCGATACGTGGATGGCGATCCCCATCAGCGCATATTCATGCAGCATGTTGATCAGCGCGGCCTTGGCGTTGACCAGCTTGCTGCCCTGCATGCTGCCGGACACGTCCAGCACCACGGTCAGGTTCACCTTCGGCGGCGCCTGCGGCACCAGGCAGCGCGGCGTGTCGTCGTTGGCGGTCGGGCCGTCGTCGCGGAAGACCAGCTTGCCGCCGAGATCGAGGCTGGCCGAAGCCTTGTCGCCGTCGCCATCGGTAACGGTGCCGACCAGGCTGATCTTGCCGGAGCCGATGCTCAGCGCATCGTTCGGATCACTGCCATCGGGATGCTTCAGGGCGACCTTCTGGTCCAGCTTCAGTTCGCCGGTGGACGCATTCAGCGTGAGGCTGAAGGCCGCCGGCCCGCCGGTGCCGCCCACGCGCCCCTCGACCACCGTCGCGCTGACCTGGTACAGCACGATCGACTGGCCGGACGTGGTGGTCAGGCCGCTGCTCGCGCCGTTGCTCACCGACAGGCTATAGCTGGTGCTGCCGCCGTCGGCACCGGTGGAAACATCGAACGCGCCGGCGAAATGGCCGGTGGCGTCATGGTTCAGGTTGCTTTCGTCCACCGTCAGGCTTTCATGGAAGCCCGCCTTGAGGGTGATGCACGGGCCATCGTCGAGGAAGGTCAGCTTGCCGCCGAGATCGAGCTTGGCCGAGGCCTTGTCGCCATCGCCGTCGGTGATGGTGGCGATCAGGTCGATCTTGTCGTTACCCAGGCTCACCGGATCGTTCGGGTTGCTGGCGTTCGGGTGCTTCAGCGCCAGGCGCTGGTCCAAAGTGATCTGGCCGCCATTCAGAGTCAGGCTGAAGGCTACGTCCCCACCGCTGCCGCCGACGCGGCCTTCCACGCCATTGGCGGTCTGATAGAGGAAGACCTTCTGCCCGCTGGCGACATCCACCAGACCGCTGTCCTTGCCGTCCGTGGTGGTCAGGCGATAGGTGGTGCTGCCGGCGCCATCTGCGCCGTAGCTGCCGTTGAACAGCGCGGCGACGTTCGCCGTGGCATTGGCGTACAGGTTGCTTTCATCGACGGTGAGGTTGAGGTGCTTGCCGCTGGTATCGATGCACGGCCCATCGTCGCTGAAGCTGATCCGCCCGCCGAGGTCGAGGGAGCGGCTGTCGGTCACGCTGTCGCCGTCGCCATCGGTGACCACCAGCGAACCCTGCAGGTGCACCAGGTCGGCGCCCAGCTCAAGATTCTGGTTCGCATAGCCTTGGCTGGAGCCCGGCCCCGGATGATCGATATTGCGGTACTGGTTGAGGGTGACCATGCCGCTGGCCGTATCCACCGCCAGCGAGAACACCGTATTTGCCGTGGTGATTTCCGCCGCGCTGGCCGCGGTGGAACCAACGATCACGCCATCGACGTCGAACAGGCGGATCGCCGCGCCGTCGCTGGTCAGGCCGCTGTCATCGCCCTGGGCGCCGGCCAGCGTCAGGGAATAGCTCATCGACGTATCGCCGCCGCCATCCGCGCCGTACTGCGCATCGACCTGGAAGGCGAAGGAGAAGTCGGCACTGGCGCTGTCGTGCCCGGCGCCCAGGGTGGCGGCGTCGTGGGTCTGCAGCAGGGGGATCTCGGTATCGCTGACCGACAGGCTGCCCTGCGGCACATCGTCGACGATGCTGACGTCCAGCCCGCCGCTGGCGGAGGTGCCGTTGCCGTCGGTGATGGTGTAGCCGACCTCGAACTGCAGGATGTCTTCGACGCCCTGCAGCGGGTGATCCAGCGGCTGCAGCAGGGTCAGCTCGAAGCTGCCGCTGTCCAGGTCGGTCAGCGTGAGGGTGAATACCGCCGTGTCGCCGGCCATTGCGGTGAGAGTCCGGCCATCGTCGCTCAGCGAATACGTCAGCTCGACGCCGCCGGAGCTCAGTTGCGGCAGGCCGGCGGTGTTCCAGCTGAAGCTGCCGGCGCCATCGGGGCCGAAGTCGTAGTCCAGGCTGCCGCTGACACTGGTGCCTTCTGCCGACAGGGCCAGGCGCTGCACCTGTGCGTCGCCGCCCGGCAATCCGCCCGGCAGGTTCGACTCGGCGACCAGCGTGCTGGACAGCCCGGCAGTGGGCTTCCCATCCACTGGAGGAGGCGGCGGCGGTGGCGGCTCGGTCGGCGGAACCACGACCGGCGGTTCGACTGGCGGTTGCGCCTCGACCGGCTGTTCAGCCTGCCCCACCGCATCGCCGAGGAAGAACAGCGGACCGCTGCCGGCCGGCCCGGTGGGGAAGCCGATTTCCGGCGACAGGGCGCCGCCGACTTCGGTAAGCAAGACGAACGAATGGCCGCCGCCGGCCTTGCCACCGGCAGACGCTGCCGGGCCGGCGGCCGTGGCTTCGGCGTGCTGGGTCGGGTCCACGCCGGCGGCGATGGCGGCCTGCAGGGCCTTGACGTCGGTGATGTCCTGCTGGCTCGGCGTCGCCGGTGCCTGGGCGACCTGCTCGCCGCCATGCGACGGATGAGACGCCGCCTGCAACTGGCTGGTAAGGGGCAGCGAGCTGTCGCGCCCGAGGACGATTTCACCGCCTCCCGCGACTTTCACGGCCACCGCGCCGTGGGCGCCGGTGACCAGTTGCTCGCCGACATAAAGCTTGTCGCCCGCGCTCAGCGGACGGCGCGATCCGTCGGCCGCCAGCGCGAAGACTTCGCCCTCCACCTTGCCGACGACACCCAATAACGTAGCCATGTGTCCTTCCTCCGCGTTCTGCCCCGCACCGGCTTGCGCCTTGCGAGGGTTCGAATCGGCCATGTCACGAAAACAGCGGTGACGCGAAGGAAAGAAAACTGGTGGGACCGGTAGCGCTCAATCTCTATGTCTATGTAATCCGTACGACAATTTATTGTCGCGACTACCCCGCAAAATCAGTCCCACCAGAATTTCCCCGCCCTAAGCCGTGAAAAACGTACATGGCTACATCAAAAACGGGTATCCGGCCCACATCCGGGAAAAATCCGGGCCCGCTGGAACTAACAATGGTCCCATTCCCGGCAGCTTCATAAGACTTTTTCCGCATAATCCTTGTAAGAATTCCTTCTTAGCCATGTAAGAAAATTGAACTTACCTCTCAGCTTACAAGCATTTCCAGAACGATGATCGTGAAAAGCCAATAAATTGGCTCTTCAGAAAACAAGGAAAGCAGGAGAAGGTCATGCGCGCTAGCAGTACAGCCCTATGGAGCGGCATAATTCTGGCGGTCTCCGGTATCAATGGTCATGCCATGACCCTGACCGAGGCCATTCAAAGCACCCTGCAGTACCACCCGGAGATCAGCCAGAGCATCAACAGTCGCCTGACTGCGGATGAGGAACTGAAAATCGCCCGGGGCGGTTATCTTCCTACCGTCGATCTTCTGCTCGGCTACGGCCGGGAAAATTCCGACAATCCGGATACCCGCGCACAGGGCAACCACAACAAGGAAACCCTGACCCGCAGCGATGCGGAAATCCGCCTGAGACAAATGCTGTTCGACGGCTTCGGCACCCCCAACGAGGTGGCGCGCAACGAAGCCAACGTCAACTCCAGGGCCTACCGCGTGCTCGGCACCTCGGAAACCACCGCGCTGCGCACCGTCGAGGTCTACCTCGAAGTGCTCAAGCGCCGCGAAATGGTCGCCCTGGCGAAGAACAACCTGCAGGCGCACCAGCGTATCGGCGACCAGATCCGCATGCGCAGCGAGCGCGGCGTCGGCAGCGCCGCCGACAACGACCAGGCCATCGCCCGCCTGGCCCTGGCACAGAACAACCTGTACACCGAGGAAGTCAACCTGGCGGACGCCGAGGCCAACTTCTTCAGTGCGGTGGGCAAGACCCCGGACGAACTGGAAGCGCCGTCCACGGTGAAGGCGCTGCTGCCCGGCGACCTGCCCCAGGCCCGTCAGGAAGTGATCAACAACAACCCGCTGCTGAAATCCGCCCAGGCCGACGTGGATGCCGCCGAGAAGCAGTACCAGGCCGCCAAGGCGCCCTACTACCCGCGTTTCGACCTGGAGCTGGCGCAAGCAGCGAACAACAATGTCGCTGGCCAGGAAGGCCATGACAACAGCTGGCAGGCGCAAGTGGTGATGCGCTACAACCTGTTCAACGGCTTGCGCGACAAGTCCCGCCTGAACGCCTCCTCGCACCAGCTCAACGAATCCAAGGATGTACGCAACAACGCCCTGCGCCTGCTCAACGAGAACCTCGCGCTGGCCTGGGACGCCATGGAGAACTCCCAGAAGCAGACCGGTCCGGCGCGCGAATACGCCGACTACACGCGCAAGGTGCGCGAGGCCTACCAGCAGCAGTTCACCCTCGGCCAGCGCACGCTGCTCGACCTGCTGGACAGCGAGAACGAACTGTTCACCGCCAATCGCCGCTACACCGAGGTGCGCTACACCGAAGAGTTCTCCCGCTACCGGGTGCTCGCCAGCATGGGCTCGCTGCTGCGCTCGCAGGGAGTGGCCGCACCGCAGGGCGGCATAGCGCTGTCGGAAGTGAAGACCGACGCCCATCTGCCGGACATGCGCTGAGATGGATATCGCGAAGCACCGAATCTGTAGGAGCCAGCTTGCTGGCGATCCGAATTCCTCCGGCGAATACGTTCGTGCCGGCAATTCCGTTCGCCAGCAAGCTGGCTCCTACAGGTCAGCCCCGCACATGTGGCAAGCCAATAAATAGCAGGACCCGCTGGAGGGCCACATGGCCCCGGGAGCAGTACCGTGACGGTGATTTTCCAGGAACGAGGCGGACCTGCCGCCGGCGATCCGCGCCTGAACCATGACGACCCGCTGCTCGACGGCCTGCTGATCCTCTGCCGCCTGCACGGCTGCACGGTCAGCCACGCCAGCCTCAGCGCCGGACTGCCGCTGCCGCAGCAGCGCCTCACCGCCGACCTGCTGCCACGTGCGGCGGCCCGCGCCGGTCTGCAGGGACGCCTGCTGCGCCGCGAGCTGAAAAGCATCCCCACGCTCAACCTGCCGGTGCTCCTGCTGCTGCACCATGGCCGCAGCGCCGTGCTGCGGCAATGGGGCGAGGACGGCACGGCGCTGATCCTGCCCTGCGAGACCGACGGCGGCGAACAATGGGTCGAAGTCGACGAACTGGCCGAACAGTACAGCGGCCAGGCGCTGTTCGCCCGCCCACGGCATGAACTGGAAGCCGCCCGCCAGCCGCTGCTGCCGCGGGTCGAGGCGTGGTTCCGCGACACCCTCAAGCTGTCGCGCTGGCTGTACACCGACGCGCTGGTCGCCAGCCTGATGATCAACCTGCTGGGCATGCTGGTGCCGCTGTTCGTCATGCAGACCTACGATCGCGTGGTGCCCAACCAGGCCCTCGCCACCCTCTGGGTACTCGCCATCGGCCTGCTGCTCGGCAGCCTGTTCGAGCTGCTGCTGCGCGTGCTGCGCTCGCACCTGCTGGACATGGCCGGCAAGAAGACCGACGTGGTGCTTTCCGCGACCCTCTTCGAACGCATCACCGGCATGTCGATGAAGGCGCGCCCGGCCACGGTCGGCGGCTTCGCCCAGAGCATCCACGACTTCCAGGGCCTGCGCGAATTCCTCACCGCGCTGACCCTGACCAGCCTGATCGACCTGCCCTTCGCCTTGCTGATGATCGCGGTGATCGGCCTGCTCGCCGGCTGGCTGGTGGCGATCCCGCTGCTGGCCTTCCCGATCACCATGCTGTTCGCCTTCGTCATCCAGCAGCGCCTGCGCGACACCGTGCAGAAGAGCCTGACCCTCGGCGCCGAACGCCAGGCATTGCTGATCGAAACCCTCGGCGGCCTGGAAACCCTCAAGGCCTGCGGCGCCGAAAGCGAGCGCCAGTATCGCTGGGAAGCCACCCACGGCGCCCTCACCCGCCTGGACAACCACGCGCGCTTCCTCTCCGCGCTGGCCACCAACGGCACCCTGTTCATGCAGCAGTTCGCCGGCATGGCGATGATCGTCGCCGGGGTCTACGCCATCCTCGACGGCAACCTCAGCGTCGGCGCGCTGGTCGCCTGCTACATGCTCAACAGCCGCGTGCTGGCGCCGCTCGGGCAGATCGCCGGGCTGATCACCCGTTACCAGCAGGCGCGCCTGACCATGAAGAGCACCGACGCGCTGATGACCCTGCCGCAGGAACGCCAGCCGCGTCAGCGTCCGCTGGAGCACACCCGCCTGCACGGTGCGGTGGAAATCCGCCAGGTGGAATTCCGCTACCCGGACCAGGCCATTCCGGCGCTGGCCAATGTGAGCCTGCGCGTGGCGCCCGGCGAGAAGATCGGCATCATCGGCCGCAGCGGCTCCGGCAAGAGCACCCTCGGCCGCCTGCTGATGGGCTTCTATCACCCGGACGAAGGGCAGATCCTCCTCGACGGCCTCGACCTGCGGCAGATCGACGTCGCCGACCTGCGCCAGCAGATCGGCTACGTCACCCACGACCTGCCGCTGCTGGCCGGCAGCCTGCGCGACAACATCACCCTCGGCGCGCGCTACGTCAGCGATGCGCGGATGCTCGAAGTGGCGGAGATGACCGGCGTCGTCGAACTGGCCCGCCAGCACCCGCTGGGCTTCGACCGCCCGCTCGGCGAGCGCGGCCAACTGCTTTCCGGCGGCCAGCGCCAGGCCGTGCTGATGGCCCGCGCGCTGCTGCTCGATCCGCCGATCCTGCTGCTCGACGAACCGACCAGCGCGATGGACCACAGCAGCGAGGAGGTCCTGCGCCACAAACTGCATGACCACTGCCGGGACAAGACCCTGCTACTGGTCACCCACCGCACCTCCATGCTCAGCCTGGTCGACCGGCTGGTGGTGCTGGATGGCGGGCACATCGTCGCCGACGGACCGAAGGATGCGGTGATCGAGGCATTGCGCAACGGCCAGGTCGGCCAGGCAGCGGGGTGATGGCCATGGACCAGGACAATTCCATTCGCAACTACCTCGGCGGCGACAAGGGCCGCGACACCGAGTTCATGCCGGAAGTCGCCGGCACCGTGCTGGAAGACTCGCCGCTGTTCGCCCGCCTGACCCTGTGGACGGTGCTGGCGCTGTTCGTCGTCGCGCTGGTGTGGGCGAAGTTCGCCGAGATCGAGGAAGTCACCAAGGGCGAAGGCAAGGCCATCCCGTCGAGCAAGGTGCAGACCATCCAGAACCTGGAGGGCGGCATCGTCGCGGAAATCTTCGTCCGCGAAGGCCAGGTGGTGGACAAGGGCCAGACCCTGCTGCGCCTGGACGACACCCGCTTCGCCTCGAACAAGGGCGAGACCGAGGCCGACCGCAACTCGCTGATCGCCCGCGTCGAACGGCTCAACGCCGAGATCGACGATCGCGCACCGAAATTCCCCGCCGATCTCGCCAGGGACGAACCGCAGGTGGTGGAAGACCAGCTGGCGCTCTACCAGTCGCGCCAGCAGCGCCAGGAAAGCGAGGTCAAGATCCTCCAGGAACAGCTGCGGCAGAAGACCCAGGAACTCCAGGAATTCCGCGCCAAGCAGCAGCAGTACCGCTCCAGCCTGGGCCTGGTGCAGCAGGAGCTGCGCATGTCCGAACCGCTGGTGAAGAGCGGCGCGGTGTCCCCGGTCGAATTGCTGCGCCTGCGCCGCAGCGCGGTGGAAATCAACGGCGAACTGAGCGCCACCACCCTGGCGATTCCCCGCGCCGAGGCGGGGGTGAAGGAGATCGAGCGGAAGATCGAGGAATCGCGCCTGGGCTTCCGCACCGAAGCGCTGAAGGAACTCAACCAGGTACGCACCGAACTGAACAAGCTGACCGCCACCAGCCGCGCCATCGACGACAAGGTCAGCCGCACCACGGTGGTCGCGCCGATGCGCGGCATCGTCAAGCAGCTCAAGGTCAACACCATCGGCGGCGTGGTGCAGCCGGGCAGCGACATGGTGGAAATCGTCCCGCTGGAGGACAACCTGCTGGTGGAAGCCAAAGTCCGCCCGCAGGACATCGCCTTCCTCCACCCCGGCCAGCCGGCCACGGTGAAGTTCAGCGCCTACGACTACACCATCTACGGCGGACTGAAGGCCAAGCTGGAAGTGATCAGCGCCGACACCATCAGCGACGACAAGGGCAACAGCTTCTACCTGATCCAGGTTCGCACCGAGAAGAACCACCTCGGCACGGATGCCAAGCCGCTGCTGATAATCCCCGGCATGGTCGCCACGGTGGACATCATCACCGGCGAGAAGAGCGTGCTGGACTACCTGCTCAAGCCGGTGCTGAAGGCCAGGTGGGAGGCGCTGCGGGAGCGGTAGGAGCGAAGGCCAATTGTACGAACGTAGGTTGGGCTGAGGTACGAAGCCCAACAATGGTGCCTGGCCCAACAATTGCCGACAGCCATGCCGTTGGGCTTCGTACCTCAGCCCAACCTACGCTCCATCGCCACGGTCACTAACTGCAACCATTGGCGACTGTGGAGCGGGCGGGCAACTCCGCTAGACTTCATCGCATGACGAACTCCGCCCAGGCCGGGCAGCTCCAGCTGGATGCTTCGGCCCCATCCCCCCTGCTGCGGGTTAGCGGCGACTGGACCCTCCCCCACTACGCAGACCTGGTCCGCCAGGTCGAGGGGTGGGGCGCGTCCGGTCGCCCTGCCGCGGCCTACGACTTCAGCGCCCTCGGCGCGCTGGATACCGCTGGCGCCGGCCTGCTCGCCGACATCCTCGGCAGCGACGGCCTCGACCGCCTAGACAGCCTCGCCGCCGACCTGCCGCCCGAGCGCCGCAACCTGCTCCGCGCGGTCGGTGGAGCGCAGCGTCAATGCCGCATGGACGAGCGCCTGCCGAAACCGGGCAATGCCATCGTCGATGTGCTGGAACGCATCGGCAAATCCATGCTGGTGGTGCGCGGGCATGCCATCGGCCTGCTCGGCTTCATCGGCCTGACGCTGGAAACCATGTTCCACGTCCTGCTGCGGCCACGACGCTGGCGCGTCACCTCGCTGGCGGCGCACATGGAGCAGACCGGCCTCGACGCCGTGCCCATCGTCGCCCTGCTGACCTTCATGGTCGGCGCGGTGGTGGCCTTCCTCGGCGCCACGGTGCTGCAGCAGTTCGGCGCGGCCATCTATACCGTCGACCTGGTCGGCTTCTCCTTCCTCCGCGAATTCGGCGTGCTGCTCACCGCCATCCTGCTCGCCGGGCGCACCGCCAGCGCCTTCACCGCGCAGATCGGCTCGATGAAGTCGAACCAGGAAATCGACGCCATCCGCGCCCTCGGCCTCGACCCCATCGAGCTGCTGGTGCTGCCGCGGGTGTTCGCCCTGCTGCTGACCCTGCCGATGCTGACCTTCATCGCCATGGTCTGCGGCATCGTCGGCGGCGCCGTGGTCTGCGCGGTGTCGCTGGACATCTCCAGCACCGTGTTTCTCAACATGCTGCGCGACGACATCGCCGTGCATCATTTCCTGGTCGGCATGATCAAGGCGCCGGTGTTCGCCTTCATCGTCGCGGTGATCGGCTGCCTGGAAGGCTTCCGCGTCAGCGGCAGCGCGCAGTCGGTGGGCGAGCACACCACGTCCAGCGTGGTGCAGTCGATCTTCATGGTGATCCTGCTGGATGCGGTGTTCGCCCTGTTCTTCATGGAGATCGGCTGGTGAGCGAAGCGATCATTCAGGTGCGCGACCTGGCCAACCGGTTCGGCAGCCACGCGGTGCACGAGCATCTCGACCTCGATGTGATGCGCGGCGAAATCCTCGGCGTGGTCGGCGGCTCCGGCACCGGCAAGTCGGTCCTGCTGCGCAGCATCATCGGCCTGCGCCGGCCCAGCGAAGGACAGGTCCATGTGTTCGATGAGAATCTGCTGGAGTTGCCGCCGGAAAAACGCTCGCTGATGGAACGACGCTTCGGCGTGCTCTTCCAGAACGGCGCGCTGTTCTCCTCGCTGACCGTCAGCGAGAACATCTGCCTGCCGCTGATCGAGCACGCCGGCCTCAGCCGCGAACACGCGGAACACGTGGCCAAGCTGAAGATATCCCTGTCCGGCCTGCCGCCGGATGCCGGCGCCAAGTACCCCTCGGAGCTCTCCGGGGGCATGGTCAAGCGCGCCGCGCTGGCCCGCTCGCTGGCGCTCGATCCGGACATCCTGTTCCTCGACGAGCCCACCGCCGGTCTCGACCCGATCGGCGCCGCCGCCTTCGACCAGTTGATCCTGACCCTGCGCGACGCCTTCGGCCTTACCGTGTTCCTGGTCACCCACGACCTCGACACCCTCTACACCATCTGCGACCGCGTCGCCGTGCTGTCGCAGAAACGCGTACTGATCGCCGACCGCCTGGATGTGGTCGCCGCCACCGACGATGCCTGGGTGCAGGAGTATTTCCACGGCCCGCGCGGCCGCGCCGCCCAGCAAGCCGCAGACCGCCTGCGGGAGGGAAACTGATATGGAAACCCGTGCCCATCATGTGCTGATCGGCCTGTTCACCGTCCTGATCGCCGCCGCCGGCCTGCTGTTCGGCCTGTGGCTGGCGAAGACCAGCAGCGACCAGGAGTACAAGCTCTACGACGTGATCTTCACCGAGGCGGTGACCGGCCTGTCGCAGGGCAGCACCGTGCAGTACAGCGGGATCAAGGTCGGCGACGTGATCAGCCTGCGCCTCGATCCGAAGGACCCGCGCAAGGTCCGTGCGCGCATCCGGGTGTCCGGCGATACGCCGATCCGCCAGGACACCCGCGCCAAGCTGGCGCTCACCGGTCTCACCGGCATCTCGATCATCCAGCTCAGCAGCGGCACGCCGGAAAGCCCGCCGCTGGAAGGCAAGGACGGCAGGATTCCGATTATCCAGACCACTCCCTCGCCCCTGGCGCGGTTCATTGCCAACAGCGAAGACATTGCCACCAACATCAACACGCTGGTCGCCAATGCAATCCAGATGTTCTCCCAGGAAAACGTCAACCGTATCAGCCGCACCCTCGACCATATCGACCAGGCCACCTCGGTGATCGCCGAACAGCGCGGCGACCTGCGCAAGACCGTGCAGGAGATGGCCGCCGCCAGCCAGCAGGCGCGCGAAACCCTCGCCAACGCCAGCCAGTTGCTGGCCAATGCCAACCAGATGCTCAGCAGCCAGGGACCGGACATCCTGCGCGAAACCCAGCAGACCCTCGCCGCCCTGCAGCGCAGCAGCGAGAAGATCGACCGCCTGCTCGACACCAACTACGACGCGCTCAACGGCGGCATGAGCGGACTCAGTGACGTCGGCCCGGCCGTCCGCGAACTGCGCGCCACCCTTGAAAACCTGCGCAGGGTGACCCGCCGCCTGGAAGACAATCCGGCGAATTTCCTGCTCGGTCGCGAGCGCACCAAGGAGTTCCAGCCATGAAACAGAGCCTGCGCCTGATGGGATGCTGCGCGGTATTCAGCCTGCTCGCCGCCTGCTCGATCCTGCCCGAGGCGGAAAACCCGGACGTCTACCGCCTGCCCGCCACACCGGCCAGCGCCAGCCGCGCATCGGCGGTGGACTGGTCGCTGCGGGTGATCACGCCCAAGGCCAGCCTCGCCCTCGACCGCCCGCGCATCGCCGTGGTCCCCGAGGGCAACCTGCTCAGCAGCTACCAGGATGCGCGCTGGAGCAATCCGGCGCCGGTGTTGCTGCGCGATCGCCTGGTCGACGCCTTCCTCGCCGATGGCAGGGTCAAGGAGCTGAGCAGCGACGACTACAACCTGCAGGCCGACCTGGAGCTGGCCGGCGACCTGCGCGCCTTCCAGAGCGAATACCGGGGCGGCAAGCCGGAGATCGTCATCCGCCTCGACGCCCGCCTGGTGCAGGCGGCGACCCAGCGGATCGTCGCGGTGCGCAGCTTCTCGGTGACCCAGCCCGTCGACGGCAGCCAGGTGCCGCAGGTGGTCGAGGCCTTCGGCAAGGCCGGCGACCAGCTTGCCGCGCAGGTGGTGGACTGGACGATCCAGCAGGGCCAGGCGCGGAAGCCGGCACTCTGAGTCGGCCCGTCCGGTGCAACCTCGGCAAAAAGTAACCGGACATTTCCTTCATCGCCGCGAAAACGGCGTGGTTCCGCACGGCTGCCTGGGGGCCTCGTCCCGGCGGATTCCCCACTACCCGACACGGGTGGTCGATCCGGAAAGGACGCGCCAGTAGCCTCGCCATCAGATCGGTTAAAAACCGAGCAGCGTGTTCACCAATAAACACAACAATGGAGCAAAGCACATGACCCGCGCAGGGAAATGGCTGTCCGGATTGACCCTGGCGGCATCCATGCTGGGGAGCGCCGCGAGCGCCCTGGCAGCAGACAAACCGAACATCCTGGTGATCTTCGGCGACGACATCGGCATGTTCAACGTCAGTGCCTACAACCAGGGCATGATGGGTTACGAAACCCCGAACATCGACCGCATCGCCCGCGAGGGTGCGCTGTTCACCCACGCCTACGGCGAACAGTCCTGCACCGCCGGCCGCTCCGCCTTCATCCTCGGCGAACACCCCTTCCGCACCGGTCTGCTGACCGTCGGCATGCCCGGCTCCGAGCACGGCATCCCGGACTGGGCGCCGACCCTGGGCGACGTGATGAAGCAGCAGGGCTACACCACCGGCCAGTTCGGCAAGAACCACCTCGGCGACCGCGACAAGCACCTGCCGACCAACCACGGCTTCGACGAGTTCTTCGGCAACCTCTACCACATGAACGCCGAGGAAGAGCCCGAGACCTACTACTACCCGAAAGATCCGGAGTTCCGGAAGAAATACGGTCCGCGCGGGGTGATCCACTCCTACGCCGACGGCCGCATCGAGGACACCGGTCCGCTGACCCGCAAGCGCATGGAAACCATCGATGACGAGCTGGTGCAGGCCACCGAGAACTTCATCGACAAGGCGCACAAGGCCGACAAGCCCTTCTTCGTCTGGTTCAACAGCACCCGCATGCACATCTGGACCCACCTGAAGAAGGAATACGACGGCAAGAGCGGCATCGGCCTGTACCCGGACGGCATGCTCGAGCATGACGACCACGTCGGCAAGCTGCTGAAGAAGCTGGACGACCTCGGCATCGCCGACAACACCATCATTGTCTACACCACCGACAACGGCGCGCAGAAGTTCAGCTGGCCGGACGGCGGCACCTCGCCGTTCAACGGCGAGAAAGGCACTTCCAACGAAGGCGGCCACCGCGTACCGCTGCTGGTCAAGTGGCCGGGCGTAATCAAGCCGGGCAGCCGCTACAACAACCTGATTGCGCACAACGACTGGATGCCGACCCTGGCAGCCGCCGCCGGCAACCCGAACCTGGTCGCCGAGATGGCCAAGGGCACCACGGCCAACGGCAAGCAGTGGCGCGTACACCTGGACGGCTACAACTTCCTGCCGTTCTTCAAGGGCGAAGCGAAAGACAGCCCGCGTGAGGAGTACATCTACTTCAGCATGGGCGGCGACCTCGACGCGATCCGCTGGAAGGACTGGCGCCTGGCCTTCGCCACCATGGACGGCGACTTCGGCAGCGCCGTACGCAAGGTGGCCAACGTGCCGGTACTGACCAACCTGAAGGCCGACCCGTTCCAGACCGCCCGCCAGGAATCGGACATGGCCCGCCGCTGGGCCGCCGACCAGGCCTGGCTGCTGGTGCCGATCCAGGCCAAGGTCAAGGGCTTCCTCGCCACCCTGTCGCAGTACCCGTTCCAGGAAGGCGTCAGCCTGAACGTGGCTGGCATCAACTACCAGAGCCTGAAAGTGAAAAAGGCCATGATGGAGCTGGAACAGCAGAAGAAGCCGGCGTCGAACTGAGTTCGAACGGCATAACGCAAAAAGGGGCAACCGGATGGTTGCCCCTTTTTGTTTGTCGATGGACTCAGTCCAGCAATTCGGGATGTTGGCGGCGCAGCCAGGTATCGGTGTGTTCCAGCAGCTTTTCCGCCTCGTCGATGCAGGTTTTCAGGAGCGCGTCCGCTACAGGCTCGCCATCGTAGTCGGACAGATTGCGCTTGCGGCGCAGTACGTCGAGCACGACGACTCGGTCAGTCGCCATACCCATGCTTTTCGGCAAGGCCTGGATCGCAGTCTGGTGATGTCCCGGCTGACTGGTCGAGGTACGGTAACCATTCGCCAACAGGCCAAGCATGGCGCACTGCATGATCGTCCGGTAGGCGGCATCGAAGCGTGTGTCGGCACTTACCGCCTCCAGCCGGGCGTCCGCCAGGTTGCGCCGGGCAGCGCTGAGCAACTTGCCTACGGCGCCCTTGTCCGGCGTGACCTGCAACAACCTATGCAGAGCCAGCAAATTTTCCAAAGTCATCTTCAACTCCCTGTATGAAAAGCCGTGGTCTTGCCATCACATCGCCAAGGAAGGAATCCCCTTCGCTCAGCTTGCGCTTGAACTCCAACGGCGCGTACACCACCGGATTCACTTCGCGGCCCAGTGCTTCCTGACTGGGATACAGCGCTTGCACCACCTGGGCGAAATCCAGGTTTTCGCCGATCAGCAGCACGTCTACGTCGCTGTTGGCGCTCTCCTCCCCTCGCGCAACGGAGCCGAAGACAAAGGCGAACGCTATCTGCTCCGCCAAGGGTTGCAGCGCCATTCGCAGGATATCCACGACCCCGGCAGTCTTGCGAAACAGGCCGGCCAGTTCCTCGAATACCGGGCAGCTCCTGTTCGCCTGATACAGCACCTGGTTGCCCTGCCGCGCGCGCAGCAGAAGGCCGGCGTCAGCCAGCCGGGCGAGTTCGCGGTGCAGGGAACCGGCATGGGTGCCAGTCAGCCTTGCCAGTTCACGGACATGCAGTCTTTCGTCGGGATGCAGCAACAGGCGACTCAGAACCCTCTGGCGCTGGGTGCCGAACAGCGTATCGAGAACACTCATGACGTAGCCTTTTCAGCTTCGATCGTAGCCACTTCAGCTACATTAGATCAGCAGCATGCCCCCAGGCAAATTCATCGATCCGCAACGACGGCCGGAAAAGAAACAGGCCCATGGACGGAATCCATGGGCCTGTTTCTTTTTACCGGCTCAGATGACTGGCGCAGAACTCAGCGCTTGCCCATCGACCGACGCGAGCCGCGCGGAGCCGGCGGCCGATACTGGGCCTTGTCGTGAGTCTTGTGCGGCTGGTAGGCACCGTTGCCCTGCTTCTGCGCCGCGAGTGCGGCCTTGGCCAGTTCGGCGAGGGAGAGCTTGGGCTGCTCGGTGGCGGTTTCCGCGCTGTCGTCGCGGGGAGGCTGTTCGGAGGATGTCATGGGAGCGACCGGATCGTTGAATATGAAACGGCGCACATCATACCCGATACGCCGCGCATCCCGCTCATTTCGGGAAGTGCGTATCCGGCCGCCGGACGTATTCGACAGCCTCCTCCCCGGTCAGCACCCAGACCTGGCTGACCTGGCCGCCGACGCCGCTCTTCAGACCGACGACCTTGCCGGTCACCTTCGGCAGCATGCCGTAGACCATGAAGCGGTTGTCCTCGTCGCGGATGCGTACCGACGGCGCTACCTGGTAGGTGACGGTCTTCTTGTACAGGCCGAGGGTGGCCACGCGCGTCAGCAGTGGCGGCTGCGGTTTCCTCAGGGTGATCTGCGGGTACATGGCGCTGTCCACCACACCCACCAGCATTCCGGAGGGAATCGCCCGGTCGGCATACGCCGGAGCGGCGCCCAGGAAGAACAGCGCACCAGCCACCAGCAAACCTTTCAGCAGTCCGCCCGCTGGCCTGGCCATCCCCTGGATTTCGACTTCCCTCATGAACTGTCCCCCGGCACGCATGAATGATCGGGCGAGCGTAGCGTGTTCCCGCCGGCCTGTCCGCACATTGCTTCACAGCCACCGGGATGGCGTTGTCGGCGCCCGCTACTGGCTCTATGGTGAATAGCCCACCGTCCTGCCCGAGGCCCTGACAATGAGCTCGCTGCGTGAATCGCTCACCCGCTTCCCCCGTCTTCAACTGGCCGGGAGTCCTACTCCGCTGGAAAAACTGCAGCGCCTGTCCAGCCGGCTCGGCCGCGACATCTGGGTGAAACGCGACGACACCACACCCTTTGCCCTCGGCGGCAACAAGGTGCGCAAGCTGGAATTCCTCGCGGCCGATGCATTGCGCGCCGGCGCCGATACGCTGGTCACCGCCGGTGCCATCCAGTCAAACCATGTGCGCCAGACCGCCGCCGTCGCCGCGCGCCTGGGGCTGGGCTGCGTCGCCCTGCTGGAAAACCCCATCGGCACCACCGACGCCAACTACCTGGGCAATGGCAACCGGCTGCTGCTCGATCTGTTTGGCGCCCAGGTCGAACCGGTCGACAACCTCGACAATGCCGATGAGCTGTTGCAAGCCACCGGCGAACGCCTGCGCAGCGCAGGCCGTAAACCCTACCTGGTGCCCATTGGCGGCTCGAACGCGCTGGGCGCCCTCGGCTACGTGCGCGCCGGGCTGGAACTGGCGGAACAGGTGCGCGCCAGCGGCCAGCGCTTCGCCGCCGTGGTGCTGGCCTCCGGCAGCGCCGGCACCCACGCCGGCCTTGCCGTGGCACTGGCCGAGGCGCTGCCCGGGATGCGCATCGTCGGCGTCACCGTGTCCCGCACCGAGGAAGCGCAGCGGCCCAAGGTGGAAGGACTGGCGCAACGCACCGCGGAGCTGCTCGGCCATGCCTTGCCCGCTTCCTTCGCCATCGAGCTATGGGACGACTATTTCGGCCCGCGCTATGGCGAGCCGAACAGCGGCACGCTGGACGCCGTACGCCTGCTGGCGAGCCAGGAAGGCCTGCTGCTCGATCCGGTCTACACCGGCAAGGCAATGGCCGGCCTGCTCGACGGAATCGTCCGTCAGCGCTTCGCCGAAGACGGTCCGCTGCTGTTCCTGCATACCGGCGGCGCGCCGGCCCTGTTCGCCTACCATCCCGCCGGAGCGGAATAAGAAAAATCCGGTACGGCATATTCATAAAATTTTTTATTATTTTATTGCATATGGAATCAGCCCATATAGTCGGCGCAGCTTGAACTAACCTGCTTGAAACACCAGAAACAGGGGAACCCCATGTCCTTCTCCACACTACGACGCCGTTTCGTCCTTGCCAGCCTGACCCTCGCCCTTGGCAGCGGCCTGTTCGGCCATGCCTTCGCCGCCGACGATCTGCTGAAGCAGATCAAGGACAAGGGCGAGATCAGGATCGGCCTCGAAGGCACCTACCCGCCCTTCAGCTTCCAGGACGAGAACGGCAAGCTGGCCGGCTTCGAGGTGGAGTTCTCCGAACTACTGGCCAAGCAGCTCGGGGTGAAGGCCAAGTTCCAGCCGACCAAGTGGGATGGCATCCTCGCAGCCCTGGAGTCCAAGCGCCTCGACGTGGTGATCAACCAGGTGACCATCTCCGAGGAGCGCAAGAAAAAGTACGACTTCTCCCAGCCCTACACCATTTCCGGCATCCAGGCGCTGAGCCGCAAGGGCGACGAAGGCAAGTTCGCCAAGCCCGAAGACCTCGCCGGCAAGAAGGTCGGCGTCGGCCTCGGCACCAACTACGAACAGTGGCTGAAGGAAAACGTCCCGCAGGCCGACGTGCGCACCTACGAGGACGACCCGACCAAGTACCAGGACCTGCGCACGGGTCGCCTGGACACCATCCTCATCGACCGCCTCGCCGCCTTCGAACTGGTCGGCAAGACCGGCGAGACCCTGGCCGTGGCCGGTGCTCCGTTCGCCCGCCAGGAAGCCGGAGTGGCTCTGCGCAAGGGCAACCCGGAACTGCTCGCGGCGATCAACCAGGCCATCGACAAGCTGCGCGCCGACGGCAGCCTGAAGGCACTGTCGGAAAAGTGGTTCAAGGCTGACGTGACCCAATGATCGACGCAAGCCTGCAGCTTGCGCTGGATTCCGCGCCCTTCCTGCTCAAGGGCGCGGTCTTCACGGTGGTCCTCAGCATAGGCGGCATGTTCTTCGGGCTGCTGCTCGGCTTCCTGCTGGCGCTGATGCGTCTCTACGGCTTCGCCGTGTTGCGCTGGATATCGCGGATCTACGTTTCGTTCTTCCGCGGCACACCGCTGCTGGTGCAGCTGTTCATGATCTATTACGGCCTGCCGCAGCTGGGCATCGAACTGGACCCGCTTCCCGCCGCGCTGATCGGCTTCTCGCTGAACATGGCGGCGTACGTCTGCGAGATCCTCCGCGCCGCCATCGGCTCCATCGACCGCGGGCAGTGGGAGGCCGCCGCCAGCATCGGCATGACCCGCGCGCAGACCCTGCGTCGCGCGATCCTCCCGCAGGCCGCGCGCACCGCCCTGCCGCCGCTGGGCAACAGCTTCATCTCGCTGGTCAAGGACACCGCGCTGGCCGCCACCATCCAGGTGCCCGAGCTGTTCCGCCAAGCGCAGCTGATCACCGCGCGCACCTTCGAAGTGTTCACCATGTACCTGGCCGCCGCGCTGATCTACTGGGTGCTCGCCAGCGTCCTCGCGCACCTGCAGAACCGCCTGGAGGATCGGGTCAACCGCCACGACCGGGAGCATGAGACATGATCACCGTGCGCAACCTGACCAAGACGTTCCACGGCCAGGAGGTGCTCAAGGGCATCGACCTGGATGTGGAGCCGGGCGAGGTGGTGGCGATCATCGGCCCGAGCGGCTCCGGCAAGACCACCCTGCTGCGCTGCCTGAACCTGCTGGAAACGCCCAGCGGCGGCACCATCCGCGTCGGCGGGATCGAGATCGACGGCTCGCGGCCGCTCAGTCCCCAGCAGAAACTGATCCGCCAGTTGCGCCAGCATGTCGGTTTCGTGTTCCAGAACTTCAACCTGTTCCCCCATCGCACAGCGCTGGAGAACGTCATCGAAGGCCCGGTGATCGTCAAGAAGGAACCCCGCGCCAGCGCCGAGCAGCGCGCCCGCCAACTGCTCGCCAAGGTCGGCCTGGCCGGCAAGGAAGACGCCTACCCCAAGCGGCTTTCCGGCGGCCAGCAGCAGCGCGTGGCCATCGCCCGCGCGCTGGCGATGCAGCCTGATGTGATCCTCTTCGACGAACCGACTTCCGCCCTCGACCCGGAACTGGTCGGCGAGGTGCTGGCGACCATCCGCAGCCTGGCACAGGAAAACCGCACCATGGTCATCGTCACCCACGAGATGAGCTTCGCCCGCGACGTGGCGAACCGGGCGATCTTCATCGACAAGGGCGTGATCGTCGAACAGGGCGACGCCAAGGCCCTGTTCACCCAGCCACGCGAGGAACGCACCCGGCAGTTCCTGCGCAAGTTCATCGGTGAAGGGAAACCGGAAGCCTGACATCGATCTATAGAACAGATAGATTCAGGTAGTTTTTTGCGCTTTTTTATCGATCACTCGTAAGCGACCATCCTCTCCGTCAACCGCGCAAGGTGACCCTTCTCCACCCTGCGCCCCACGAGGATTGAGCGATGATCGAACGCAGACCCTTCAACCAACTCGGCGGCGCCAACCACGGCTGGCTGAATGCCAGGCACCACTTCTCCTTCGCCGAGTACTACGACCCCAACCGCGAAAGCTGGGGCGACCTGCGCGTCTGGAACGATGACGAAATCGCCCCCGGCACCGGCTTCCCGCCGCACCCGCACCGCGAGATGGAAATCATCACCTACGTCCGCCAGGGCGCGATCACCCACCAGGACAGCCTGGGCAACAAGGGCCGCACCGAGGCCGGCGATGTGCAGGTGATGAGCGCCGGCAGCGGCATCGTGCACTCCGAGTACAACCTGGAGAAGGACGTCACGCGGATCTTCCAGATCTGGATCATCCCCTCGGAGCGCGGCGGCACGCCATCCTGGGGCGCCAAACCCTTCCCCAAGGGCGATCGCGCCGGCCGCTTCGTCACCCTGGCCAGCGGCCATGAAAGCGACACCGACGCCCTGCGCATCCGCGCCCACGGCCGCCTGGTAGCCGCCACCCTGAAGGCCGGCCAGACCGCCGAATACCCCCTCGGCCTCGACCGCCGCGCCTACCTGGTACCGGCGACCGGCAAGGTCGAAGTCAACGGCGTCACGCTCGAAGCTCGCGATGGAGCGGCGATTGCCGAGGAAGCGGTGGTTCGCGTTACAGCGGTGGAGGACAGTGAGGTGATTTTGGTGGATGTGGCCTGATAGCCGCGCTAACGAAAAAGGGCACGCAATGCGTGCCCTTTCTCCACTGATGCATGACGAAGCAAGCAACGAGCCTATGCTCCCAACAGTCTCCGTGCCAGCACTGACTGCATATCTCTCCGGCCATCGGAAATCAGGTAAATGATGACTTGGCCTCCAGTGACCCGATAAATCACCCGATAGGGCTTGAACGATGCCTGGCGGTACTCCTTGATACCCAACGCAGCCAACTCTTTCGGATAACTCCCGCGCTCTGGAAATCGCGACAGGCTTTCCACAACGTCCACCAGTTGATCCAGCACGTAGTTGGCATTGGCAACGCAATCGAATTCCGCGATGTAGTCGTGGATAGACTCCAGATCCCGTTCGGCACCCTCGGTGAGCAAGACCTCGAAGCGAGCGGATGCACCAACCATCAGGCCGAGTCTCGCTTGGCACGCAAGCGGGACACGACATCGGCAACCGGTTTTACCTTGCCATCGGCCACTTCCTGCTGCCCGAGCGCCAGAATTTTCAGCAGTGCCAAGGCTTCCTGGGTCTCTTCGAACGAAGCGACATCCTGCAACACCGCCTTCGCTTCACCGTTCTGAGTGATGATCAAGGGCTCTCGTTGTTCGGCGATCCGGGAAAGGACCTCGGCTGCATTCGCTTTGAGGTAGCTGATAGGCTTGACCTGAGATGAATAACGCATGGCAGAGCTCCAAATTCAAAACCACGACCGAATTTAGACCTTTTAAAGCCCACCAGCAACGGAAATCACCTTTCCCTGATCTGGGCTGACAACATCCGCCGCCAATCGATACCCCATGGCCCGGTATCCACGCTTGCGCTTGTCCCACATACGGAGCAATGCCGGGTGACCGACATCGACGAAGTCAACGATCCGCACATCCGTCTTGCTGGCATGTTCCCGGTGCAAACGGCCAGCATACTGTTGCAAGGTACCTTTCCAGGATACGGGCATAGCCAGTATCAAGGTGTCCAACGGGGGATGATCGAAACCTTCGCCCACAAGCTTTCCGGTCGCCAGCAGAATGCGTGGTACGTCTGGCGGAAGGGCGTCAAGTTCAGTCATGAGAACTGTTCGCTGCTTTCTCGACATCCGGCCATGCAACACGAACGGGACAGGATCATGTCCATCCAGAGCTGAGGAAATTGCATCGAGATGATCGGTGCGCTCAGTCAGCACAAGCACTTTTCGACCTTGATCGAAGGCCGCCTTGATCTCGTCAACGATGGCCTGTGTCCGGAGCTGATCGTTGGCTAGATGCCGGAACACATCCTGTATTCCAGCCTCCGGCAGCAGGTCGATGCGCGAATGGAATGATCGCGGCAGCACCTCCAAGTCGTGTTGCGTACTGGCCGGCTTGTTGGCCGTGTGCCGGATCGGCCCGCACTGCATGAAGATGATCGGCTGCTGGCCGTCGCGACGAATAGGCGTTGCAGTAAGCCCCAGCACGAACTTCGCCTTGGCCCGCTTGAGGATAGCGTCGAATGAAACCGCTCCCACATGGTGACACTCGTCGACGATGACCTGCCCATAGTTCTCAACCAGCGGGTTCACCTCACCCTGTCGGGACAGGGACTGCATCACAGCGATATCAATCACTCCAGTGGGCTTTGACTTGCCCCCACCAATAGTGCCAATGACGCCTTTGCCCACACCAAGAAAGGATTGCAGCCGTCCCTGCCATTGCTTGAGCAACTCGGTGCGATGCACCAGCACCAGGGTATTGACCCCACGCCGCGCGATTACTGCGGCGGCTATTACGGTCTTGCCGAAAGCTGTTGGCGCGCACAATACACCGGTGTCGTGATAAAGCATTGCCGATACCGCCGCTTCCTGGTCAAGACGCAAAGTTCCAGCAAAATCGACCTCAATGGACTCTCCGGAATAGCGCTCGTCATTCAACTCGCAGCGAATGCCGTTTTCTGCCAGCAACTCCTGTACCGCGTCGAAACAGCTGCGAGGTAATGCAATGTGCTGTGGATAGTTCTCTGCACAACCAATAACGCGCGGTTTATCCCAAACGGACATCCGCATCGCCTGAGTCTTATAGAATTCGGGGTTCTGGAAAGCAGCAAGTCGGATCAGGCGATTAGCCAGCATTTGCGGTAATTTCGCCTTCTCGAAATAAATGAGATTGGCCAGCGTTATGCTCAACGATTCCGGCAGATTACCGGTCAGCGTCTTCGGCTGTGTCGCGTCACGCTTCCATGGTATTGCCAAGTCCTCATCGTCGATGAAAGTAACGTCCAGAGGATGGACAGCACCCACCGCGCGAAGAATCGCTGGCTCGATATCGATCGATGCCATTGGCTGGATGGATGCGAGAAAGCCCCATTGATCCGCATAGGGATGCAAGTCCAGGTCGACGAACACGCAGCAGCCGTTCTCGCGGGACCGTTTCTGCAACGGCAAGGCGATCAGGTTGCCAAATCCGCCCTTGGGCATCGTGTCCTGATTGGGGAACATTCAGTCATACGACGTGAGCTTCAATTGCCGAGTGCGACAGCAGGTATGGCTGATGATGGCTGTTCCCAAACGGCGAGCATCGCGTGCCGGTACCCTGGAGGCAAAGAATATCCATACATGCGCACCTTTACCTGAGCGGGAAATTTCCAGCGCCGCCGGCACGCCCAGCTCCTTGCAAGAGCACATGAATGCGCGGACATCTTCCCGCCACTCCACCTCGTCGAAGTCCACCGCCAGGAAATAGCAGGTATCGTCCTCCAGCAACGGATACACCCCCACTACATGCCTGCCGGCAAGATGGTCATAGATCACCGAGTCAGTGACCGGCATAAGCGAACGATGGCCGCAATCCGAGCATTTGATTCTCGGCTTTTCGCAAACGCCGGTACGCCACTCATTGGCGCAAGCTGGCGCATAACCTGACCTTCCTGTCGTCTTGCTTTCCCAGCGGACTGGGTAGACATCTGTGCGACCACAAAACAGGCGGCGAAACAGCGCGACCTTGGTATCGGTGGACAGCGATGACAACTCCGCCGCCCGGGACGGCTCGACAGGTCCAACTGGCAAGCGCCACTCGATGCCGTGGGACTCCAGCAGCGCGATCAGACGAGCGTTTTCCGCCTGCACGCTGCAAGGGTGTCGCGATCAGCCATTCCGCCTCCACGTCGTGGCACTTCGCCTGACCATAAGAACAAGGAAGCCCTGGAGCCACATTGTGCTCCAGGGCTTCTGACTGCTGGTGCTCTGGTGGACCGAAGGAGGATCGAACTCCCGACCTCCGCATTGCGAACGCGGCGCTCTCCCAGCTGAGCTATCGGCCCGAAACGCCTTGAATGTAGCCAATGCCCCTGGCGCGGGCAACTAGCCGAGAGCCGCGACAACAGCCGGCATGACCACTCCCGCCGCGCCGTTCAGGCAGAGGTTGGCGTGGGCGCTGAGAGGCGTCGGTTGCGGGTTGACTTCGACCACGTAGCAGCCATTGCGTTGCGCCAGGAATGGCAGGTCGGCCGCCGGGTAGACCAGGCTGGAGGTACCGATGCTGAAGAACAGGTCGGCCTCCTCCGCTGCCCGCCAGGCAGCTTCCAGAACCTCATGATCGAGATTCTCGCCGAACCACACCACGGCCGGCCGCAGCAGACCTCCACAGCTGTGGAGTGGTGGTGCGGAGCAATCGTCCGGCCAGGCACCGGAATTCTCGCCGCAGCGGAAGCATTTCAGGCGGTGGATATTGCCGTGCAATTCGAGAGCGGAAGCACTGCCCGCACGCTGATGCAGGCCATCGACGTTCTGCGTGATCAGCGTCGCATGCGGCAGGCGCCGCTGCAGTTCCGCTATGGCGCGATGTGCAGGATTGGGCTGGACCGCCAGGCAACGCTCGCGGCGCCAGGCGTACCAGTCCCAGACGGTCTGCGGCTCCTGGCGGAAGCCTTCGGGGCTGGCCAGTTGCTCCGGGCTGTATTTCGCCCAGAGCCCAGTCTGGGCATCGCGGAAAGTCGGGATGCCGCTTTCGGCGGAAACGCCGGCGCCGGTGAAGATCACCAGACGGCGGCAATCACGCAACCGTTCGACCAGTTCCCCGGGAATGTCATTCAACGCTTTCGACACAGGCTCATCCCATCGCCAAGCGGCAGCAGCGAATAATCCACCCGCTCGTCCACCTTCAGCGCACGATTCAGTCGCTGGATGGCGCGTGTGTCCTCGCTCTCCGGATTCGCCTCAAGCACCCGGCCGCTCCACAGCACATTGTCGAACACCGCCAGCCCGCCGACTCGCAGCAGGCGCAGGGCATGTTCCAGGTAGGTCGGGTAGTTGGCCTTGTCGGCATCGATGAAGACCAGGTCGAAGCTTCCTGGCTTATCCAATTCTGCAAGGGTTTCCAGGGCTGGTCCGAGGCGTAGTTCGATGCGCGACTCGACGCCCGCTTCGCGCCAGTAGGAGCGCGCGGTGGCGTTGTAGTCGCCAGGCAGGTCGCAGCAGAGGATGCTGCCGTCCACGGGCAGCGCCTCAGCCATGCACAGGGCGCTGTAGCCGGTGAAGGTGCCGATTTCCAGGATGCGCCGGGCGCCGATCAGCTTCACCAGCAGGGCGAGGAATTGCCCCTGCTCGGCAGCGACCTGCCAGCGTGCCGTCGGCAGCAGTGCGGTCTCGGCGCGCAGACGGGCCTTGAGCGGCGAGTCGCGCAGGGACACATCGAGCATGTACTGGTACAGCGCGTCGTCGAGATTCAGCGTGCGGGTCGTCATGGCTCCTCCCGTCACTCAGGGATGGAAGGCGACACTCTGTCCGGCCAGCACGCGCTTGGCATCGAGGAAGGCTTTCTGCCAATAGGCGTTGTCGAGGCTGTCCAGGCGCACGGTCCCGCCCGTCCTGGGCGCATGCACGAAGCGCCCTTCGCCGACATAGATACCGGCATGGCTCACGTTTCGTCCACCCTGAGTGGCGAAAAACACCACATCGCCGCTCTGCAGGGCATTACGGGAAATGCTCGGTGCCCGCATGCCGATCATTTCGCGCGTCGAGCGTGGCAACAGCAGGCCTGTTGCATCCCGGTAGACGTAGCCGATCAGCCCGCTGCAATCGAAACCGCCTTCGGGCGTATTGCCACCCCAGCGATAGGGCGTGCCCACCAGACCGATGGCGCGGATGAGGATGTCGTCGGCAGCCGGGGAATAGAAGGTGTTGCTGGAAGGCGCATTGACCACCGGCGGCGCGGGCGGAGGCGTACGGCCAGCACAGGCGGCAAGCGAAGCGAGGATGGCGAGAAGGATGATGCGCTGAGGAACATGCATGGTAATGGCATCCCTACAGGATGCCATTACTTTGCTCTCACAATGAGTTGAAGGCAATACTTAAAGTAAAACTTTAAGTCTAGCGCTTCACAGTGTGACTTGCCTGGTAACCGGGTTCGAGAACACGCTTGGCTTCAAGATAGCTCAGGCGCCAGTAGCTCTCATCCAGGCTGTCCACGCGAACCCCACCGCCACGGCGGCTGGCGGAGTGGATGAACTGGCCATCGCCGATATAGATGCCGGCATGGCTGACACGACCGCGACCACGATTGTTGAAGAAGATCAGGTCGCCCGGTTGCAGGTCTTCCTTGGAGACCAGCGGGACGTCCATGTTGATCATCTCGCGCGTGGAACGCGGCAGCTTGATTCCAGCTTCTTCACGGAACAGGTAGCCGACGAAGCCGCTGCAATCGAAACCGGTTTTCTCGGAGCCGCCACCGAAGCGGTACGGAGTACCGATCAGCTCGAAGGCGCGATCCAGAATGCTCGAGACTCGCCCTGACGAATCTCCGTTGTTATTTCCTGCCCCCTCGTCCTGCTCGACGTTCGCCAGTGTTGCCTTGTCTTGGTCAATCTGAATCGCAGCTCGGGTAGCGGGTACCGAGGTGACCAGCTCTGTCTGCGACTCCGGCGAATGGCTGGCGCAAGCGGCCAGCAACAGGACGAAACTCATGGGCACGAGGGGTGCGAAGCGCTTAAGCATGGGCACGACCGTGACTCATTAGTTTCCGTTAGCGCGCTAATTTGCCGGCTCGATGGACCCAATGCAAGTTTTTTATCGGGAAATGTGACTCAGGAGGTGCGGCAAAACATCCAAGGCGCTTCCCTGCATGCGCGCATCGACGATATTGCTGAGATCGGTAGCGCCCGGATTCACCTCGGCGGTGAAGCCGCCACCGGCCCTGGCGCGCAGCACGGGCTCGATGATGTAGGGGAAACTGGCGGTCGTTCCGACCAGCAGGACCGCATCGAACCCCTTGCGCACCTGGGCATAGAGCGCATCGATCGCCTCTTCCGGCAGCATTTCCTCAAACAGCACCACCGGCGGACGCAGCACCCCGCCGCAAGCCGCGCAACACGGCGGCAACGGGCGCTGCAGATGCTCCTCCAGCTCCGGACTCTCCATACCGCAGGACTGGCAGTACAGCGGCGCGAGCACGCCGTGGATCTCGATCAGGCGCTCGGGCGGCGAACCGGCCCGGCGATGGAAGCCATCGATGTTCTGCGTCAGCACCCAGCATTCCGGCTTGCGCCGCTGCAGTTCGGCGATCGCCTCGTGTCCCGCATTCGGCGCGGCGCCCAGGCAGGCCTTGCCCAGCTGGGCGAGATATTTCCAGCACAGCCCGGGATTGCGCTGCAGCATCGGCCCGGACAACGCCGACTCGATCGGCAGCCCTTCTTCCGTCAGGCCGTTGTACAGCCCGCCCAGGCCACGGTAGGTCGGCATGCCGGAATCGGCGGAAAGGCCGGCGCCAGTGATCACCAGGATTCGCTCGGCCTTTTGCAGCGCTGCCGCAGTGCACTCGATCGCCGAATCCATGGTCGCCTCCGCTTCAGTGATTGACCGTATGCGCCAGCATCACCGAAAGCTGGCACAGCGGTCGACCGCTTTCTGCGTGCCATTGATTGAAGGCTGCCTGCACGGCGGCAAGGTCCTTCTGGCTGGTCGGCGCCTTGTCGATGATTTCCTGTGCCTTCAGCGCGGCGACCATGTCGTCGGTGGGGATGAATGTGTCCTTGCCGGCCATGCGCAGGAAGCGCGGCGCGGACAGCCCGCCCATCTGGTTGCCGCGCTTGGCCAGCAGTTTCCACAGGCCGACGATATCGGTCACAGGCCAGTCCGCCAGCAGCTTGCCGAAGCTGCCGTACTCGCGGGCGAAGTCGAGAACCATCTGGGCGTTGCGCGGCACGCTCTTGAGCTTGCCCAGGTGGCGGATCAGCCGGGTGTCCTGCATCAGGTTCTCCAGCCGTTCGCCGCCCATCAGCACGACCTTTTCCGGATCGAAACCGAAGAACACTTCCTCGAACGCCGGCCACTTGGCGTCCACCAGGCTGTGCTTGAGGCCGGCGCGGAAGATGCGCAGGCTGAGCAGGGACAGATAGCGATCATCACTGACCGCCAGCAGTTCGTCGGCGCTCTTTGGCTGAGGCAGACGCGCTTCCAGCGCCCCCACCGAGCCGAAACGGTTCAGGCAGTATTCGTGGAGCCATTGGTAGTCGCGCATGGTTCGTTCCTTGAAGGCGGCGATGGGTATCGCAAGCTCAACCCATCCTACGAAGACACCGGAGTCAGAGGCTCATCACGTCGAGGAAACGCGGCGTGGCGCTGTCGTCGACGCGCAGGCTGGCGAAGTCGAACAGGTTGCGGTCGGCGAGCTGCGACGGCACCACGTTCTGCAGGGCGCGGAACATGATCTCGGTGCGGCCGGGCGACTTGCGCTCCCACTCCTGGAGCATCTCCTTGACCACCTGGCGCTGCAGGTTTTCCTGCGAGCCGCAAAGGTTGCACGGGATGATCGGGAATTCCTTGAGCACCGAATAGGCCTCGATGTCCTTCTCGCTGCAGTAGGCCAGCGGGCGGATCACCACGTTGCGGCCGTCGTCGGAGAGCAGCTTCGGCGGCATGGCCTTGAGGGTGCCGCCGTAGAACATATTAAGGAAGAAGGTTTCCAGGATGTCGTCGCGATGGTGACCGAGCGCCATCTTGGTCGCGCCGATCTCGTCGGCGTAGGTGTACAGCGTGCCGCGGCGCAGGCGCGAGCACAGCGAGCAGGTGGTCTTGCCTTCCGGGATCTTCTCCTTCACCACCGAGTAGGTGTCCTTCTCGATGATGTGGTACTGCACGCCGATGGATTCCAGGTACTGCGGCAACACGTGCTCGGGGAAGCCCGGCTGCTTCTGGTCCATGTTCACCGCGACGATCTCGAAGCTGATCGGCGCCACCTTCTGCAGATACAGCAGGATGTCCAGCATGGTGTAGCTGTCCTTCCCGCCGGACAGGCAGACCATGACCTTGTCGCCATCCTCGATCATGTTGAAGTCGGCGATGGCCTCGCCAGCCTGGCGGCGCAGGCGTTTCTGCAGTTTGTTCTGGTTGACCGAAAGGGTGCCCATGGTGCTCTGGAATCCGGGGGAAAGACGAAAAGCTGGCTATTTTACGCACAAAGGCGCGCGCACCCCAGCCCCCGTCGACGACGGAATGCTAGGCTCAGGACATGACTCCAGATCTCGATCACCACCGCGACCTCGCCGAGCAGTTGCATGTGCTGCTGTGCGAAGCGCCGGATGGCCTGTCCGAATACCAGTTGATCCAGCAGCTGAAAGCACGTCATTCCACGCATATTCCGCACCTTTCGCTGAGCGATAAATTGGTGCTTTTCCGCACCCATTTCCTGGTGTTCAACGCCTTGTATCGATTGCGCGACCGTCTCTGGGCCGAGGGCAGCGCGCACCTGGAGATCGGCCCGCTGCGCATCCGCCTCTCCCCCTACCAGGCGGGCGTCCAGGCGCTGGGCGAGCAGGATTCGCTGCGCGACTACTATCTGGATGAACGCCATCTGCGCGAGACCAGCGAACGGGACGTGGAGAAGCTGCTGGAAAGCTTCTGGACGCGCATGCAGGGCAACGAGGAGAAGGCCGCCGCGCTGGCGCTGTTCGAGCTGGAGGACGGCCCGCTGGACTATGCGCTGATCAAGCTGCGCTATCGCCAGTTGGTCAGCCAGCACCATCCCGACCGCGGCGGCAGCACCACGCGCCTGCAATCCATCAACAAGGCGATGGAAATTCTGCAGCGCTATTACAACCGTCCGTGAAACTCCGATTCGCTCTAATCCCGCGGACGACGCGGGCTCTGGCCGCCCCTATACTGCGTCATAAGGTCGCATAGGTCGGCCGAGCACCGGGTGACGCTGGCTACGCGTCCCCGGCGCTTCGCTGGGGGGCGGCCTGTATAAGAACGAGGAGGTTGCTGAGATGATCCATCATGTGTGGGGGCTCTTCACCCATCCCGATCAGGAATGGCAGGAAATACGTGGCGAAGAGGAAAGCATCAGTCACATGTACCTGACCCACGTCCTGATTCTTGCTGCTATTCCGGTCATTTGCGCTTATATCGGTACCACTCAGGTCGGCTGGGTTCTCGGCAGCGGAGGTCCAGTCAAGTTGACACATGGCAGTGCGCTGCAATTAACCATCATGACTTACCTGGCGATGCTCGCCGGCGTTGCCGTGATGGGCGCGTTCATCCACTGGATGGCGCGCACCTACGATGCTTCGCCAAGCATGACCCAATGCGTGGTGTTCGCCGCCTATACCGCCACCCCGCTGTTCATCGGCGGCCTCGCGGCACTCTATCCGCATATGTGGCTGGGGATGGTCGTCGGCACCGCGGCCATCTGCTACACCGTGTACCTGCTCTACGTCGGCATCCCGACCTTCATGAACATTCCCAAGGATGAAGGCTTCCTGTTCTCCAGCTCCGTACTGGCCGTGGGCCTGGTGGTGCTGGTGGCGATGATCGCCCTGTCGGTGATCCTCTGGGGCAGCGGCGTCGGGCCGGAATACACCTGAGTTCCACTCTCCTTTGAAGAACCGGGCCATGCGCCCGGTTTCTTTTTTGCGCCGCAGCGGCGGACGAGTGGACAAGGCCAGCGCGGCTCTATCTCCGGCATAATCTGCCGCTGCCGGAGACCTCTACATGCCCGAACAACTCCACGCCCGCGTCGAAGCCTGCTACCAGCAGGCGGAAAGCTTCTTCAAATGCCGTTTCCCCCGCCCGGAGGTGAACTTCCGGCTGCGTGGGCAGAAGGCCGGGGTCGCGCACCTGCAGGAGAACCTGCTGCGCTTCAACCCGCAGCTGTACCGCGAGAACCGCGAGCATTTCCTCCGGCAGACTGTGGCCCACGAAGTCGCCCACCTGATCGCCCACCAGATGTTCGGCCCGCGCATCCGCCCCCACGGCGAAGAGTGGCAACTGATCATGCGCGGCATCTACGAGCTGCCGCCGGATCGCTGCCATACCTACGAAGTGCGGCGACGCAAGGTCACCCGCTACATCTACCGCTGCCATTGCGTGGAAGGCGCCGACTTCCCCTTCTCCACCCAGCGCCACAACCTGGTCGCCAGGGGGCGCCGCTACTTCTGCCGGCGCTGCCGGGCGACGCTGGTGTTCAGCGGGCAGGTCGTCCACGGGTGACGGCCACATGAAGTAGGTTGGTGCTGAACGCAGTGAAGCCCAACGATGGCGATATTGGGCTTCGCGTTGCTCAGCGCCAACCTACGGCGGGCATTGCTGCCATGCCCGCGATTCGCGCCCATGGGGCGCTCCTACAGACGCTTCCTCAGCCGAAGCACGCCAGTCGTAGGGCGGAACGAAGAACCGAAAAAAAGCCGCCGACCTGAATCAGGCGGCGGCATGAAGGCTCGAACCAGAAGCAATCCCGCAGTGACGATTACCAGAGCGGCATGGTGTAGCTGACGATCAGGCGGTTCTCGTCGATATCGTTGCCGAAGTTGGAACGCATGGTCGCGTTACGCCACTTCACGCCGAGGTTCTTCAGCGGGCCTTCCTGGAACACGTAGGCGATGTCGGTGTCGCGCTCCCATTCCTTGCCTTCCTGGTTATTGGTCAGCTGGTCGACGTTGTCGCCGTTGACGTAACGGGTCATGAAGGTCAGGCCGGGAATGCCGAGGCCGGCGAAGTTGTAGTCGTAACGAAGCTGCCAGGACTTCTCGTCCTTGTTGGCGAAGTCGCCGATCTGGATGTAGTTCACCAGGAACGGGTCGGTGCCGTTGATGAAGGCGAAACCGGTGTCGCCGCTCATCTTCTGGTAGCCAACGCCGAGTGCGTGGTAGCCGAGGCTGTAGGTGAACATGGCGTTGAACGCGTTGTTGTCGACGTTGCTGGTGCCTTCGTCGGTGGAGCGCGCATAACGCACGTCGGACTTCAGCGACTGCTTGTCGGCGATCGGCAGTGTGTGGACCAGGTTCAGGTAGTGCTGCGCGTAGAAGTCTTCCAGCTTGCCGTAGTGGTAGCTGGTGGTGAGGTTGTCGTTCCACTTGTAGCCGAGGCCGGCGTAGTCGAACTGGTCCGAGGTGGTGCCGCCGGTGAAGCGGATGTTGCGCTTGCCACCGCTGGCGACAGTCATGTCCTCGTAGTCCTGGGAGTCGCGCTGGTTCACCTGGGTCAGGTGACCGGCGTCGATGGTCAGGCCGCTGATTTCCAGCGAGTTCAGCGAACCGCCGGCGAAGGTCTGCGGCAGGGTGCGGGAATCGTTGGAGACGATGACCGGCAGCTTCGGCGCCAGGGTGCCGACCTTCAGCACGCTCTTGGAGATGCGCAGTTTGCCGGTGAGGCCGAAGTCGCCGAAGCTGTCCTGGGCGCGGCCGGTCTCGCGGTCGCGCTGCAGCAGGCCGGTGCCGCTGCGGTCGGGGCTGGAGTCGAGCTTCAGGCCCAGGCCGGCCAGCGCATCCACGCCGACGCCGACAAAGCCGTCGGTGAAGCCGGATTCGTACTTGAGAATGAAGCCCTGGGACCATTCTTCCTGCTTGGCCTGGCTCGGCGTCGGGTCGCTGGCCTGGCGGAAGTCGCGGTTGTAGTAGTAGTTGCGCAGCTCGACGCTGGCCTTGCTGTCCTTGAAGAAGTCAGCCTGCGCCAGGGACGGCAGGACGAAGGTGGTACCCAGCACGGCTTGCGCCAGAGCGGTGGCGGTAAAGCCGGCGAAGTGCTTGCGGTTCATCAGATTCCCCTCAATGGTTTTGGACACACCGAGTGCCTGGCTATCGCGCGGCCCCCAAGGTCTCGCGCAGCCGTCTGGCGGCCCGTTTGTGCTGCCGGGAATGTTGGCGAGGGGTTATGTCAGAAAGGTTTCAACCAAATAAAACTTTTATTACCCGGGAACTTTTGATCACGAAATGAGCTAAGCAAACGCCCCGGAAAGCGTCGATCAAAAGCAGGTAGGGCGGGTGCAACCCGCCAGCCCGGAGGCGCCATGGCGGGTTGCATCCGCCCTGCGACGCTGGAAAGCGCCCATGAAAAAGCCGCAGCCCCCGAGGGGAACTGCGGCTTGCGGCAACGCTGGCGAATCAGAGCTTGCGCAGGATCACGCTGCCGATCGAGTAGCCCGCGCCGAACGAACTGAGCACGCCGATGGCGCCGCTGGCGAGATCGTCCTGGTGCTTGTGGAAGGCGATCACCGAGCCGGCCGAACTGGTGTTGGCGTAGGTATCGAGGATCACCGGCGCCTCTTGCGGCTCGGCATCGCGGCCGAGCAGCTTGCGGGCGATCAGCAGGTTCATGTTGAGGTTGGCCTGGTGCAGCCAGAAGCGCTTCACGTCGCTCACCGGGATATCGTTCTGCGCCAGGTGCTCGCCGATCAGATCGGCCACCATCGGGCAGACCTCCTTGAACACCTTGCGGCCTTCCTGCACGAACAGCTTGTCGCGGGTGCCGATGCCCTCTTCCGCCGCGCGGTTGAGGAAGCCGAAGTTGTTGCGAATGTTGTTGGAGAACTGGGTCAGCAGCTTGATGCCGAGGATTTCGAACTGATGCTTCGAAGTCGCCTGGTCGGCGCGCTCGACGATCACCGCGGTGGCCGCGTCGCCGAAAATGAAGTGGCTGTCGCGGTCGCGGAAGTTCAGGTGGCCGGAGCAGATCTCCGGGTTGACCAGCAGCACCGCGCGGGCCTGGCCGAGCTGCACGGCGTTGCTTGCCGCCTGCAGGCCGAAGGTGGCGGAGGAACAGGCCACGTTCATGTCGTAGCCGAAGCCCTGGATGCCCAGCGCCGCCTGCACTTCGATGGCGATCGCCGGGTAGGCGCGCTGCAGGTTGGAACAGGCGACGATCACGCCGTCGATATCCGCCGGGGTGCGGCCGGCACGTTGCAGCGCTTCCTTCGCCGCGGCGACGGCCATCTCGCAGAGGATGCCCCAGTCGTCGTTGCTGCGCTCGGGAATGCGCGGAGTCATGCGTTGCGGATCGAGGATACCGGCCTTGTCCACCACGAAACGGCTCTTGATGCCGGAAGCCTTCTCGATGAAGGCTGTGCTCGATTCGGCCAGCGCTTCCTGCTGGCCCTTGGCGATGGCTTCGGCGTGCTGCTCGTTGTACTGGCGGACGTAGGTATTGAAGGATTCCACCAGCTCATCGTTGGAGATGCTGAATGGCGGGGTATACAGACCGGTTCCGCTGATCACGACTTTATGCACGGTCAATCCTCTTCTCAGTCAATCGGTTCAGGCTTGCGGGCGCCCGCCAGGCGCGGGAGCCGGAAATATTCTTGCCGCTGAGGGCAGTGAAAACGCCGCTGCAGTGTGGCAGCCCGCGTTGCCGGCGGCAGCATCCACCGCCCGGCGGCGCTGCCGGACAGGCGCGTTCCATTGCCGCAGGCAGCCACGGATTATGCGGCAAATTGCAGCGAAAAAACGCCGTAATAAAGCAATGAGACATGAATTTTGTTGAACTGGATTCATGGTCGATATGCGACCGACAGGTCGCCATGGATGAACGGTTACGGACTGTCCAGTCATCTACTCAAGCACACTGCGGAAGATGTCGGGATGAAACTCACGCCCTCCTTTTTCTCATCGCCCCGGCAACCTGATCGGCGGCATCCGCCGCTGCACCGGCGAGGACTGGATGATCGAGGTGTTGGTCATGGCGTAGGGAATGATCTGGTCGATCAGCCGCTCCAGCTCCTCGACCGAAGCCACGTGAGCACGCGCGATGAAGCAGTCCTCGCCGGTGATGCGGTCGCATTCGACGATCTCCGCCAGGCCGCGCAGGATTTCCGCCACCTTGTGCAACTGTCCGGGGATCGGCCGGATGCGCAGCCAGGCGGCCAGCGGCAGGCCGAGCGCCCGGGGGTTGATCCTCACCGAATAGCCTTCGATCACCCCCGCCTCCTCCAGCCTGCGCACCCGCTCCGCCACGCTCGGCGCGGACAGGCCGACCGTCCGGGCAAGCTCGGCGATGCTGGTGCGCGCATCGGCGACCAGGGCCTCCAGCAACTGCATATCGATGGCGTCGACTCCGCCATTTTCATGTCGAAGGCGTTTCATGCAGGACTCCTTCATATCAGCAGGCAACAATCACTCTAGACCTTCGAAGAAGCATTCAAAGCAGCACCCTCTCCTTTCAAGATAAGCGGAAAGGAGGAGCTGCCATGCCACACGCCCAACAGACCCTGGACAAGACCGCCGAAGCCGTCCCGCCGCACGTCTGGTTCGGCGTCAGCGCGGTGTTTCACTACCTTGGCCCGTCGTTCGCCGTCCTGCTGTTCCCCGCGGTGGGCGTGCTGGGCGTCGCCTGGTTCCGCATCGCCTCGGCGGCCCTGGTGTTCGCGCCATTCACCCGGCCATGGCGGACGATCCGCAATGCCGACGGCAAAACCAGACTCCTGCTGCTCGGGCTCGGCGCCTGCCTGGCGGTGATGAACACCGCCTTCTATCTCGCCCTCGAACGCCTGCCGATGAGCCTGGTGGCCGCCATCGAGTTCGCCGGCACCATCGCCGTGGCGCTGTACGGCATGCGCACCGGACGCAACCTGCTGGCGCTGCTCGTGACCCTGTTTGGGGTGTTCATCCTGATCGACGTGAAGTGGTCGACCGATCCGCTCGGACTGTTCTGGGCGCTGCTGAATGGCGCGCTGTTCGTCGGCTACATCCTGCTCGGCCACAAGGCGGCCGCGGGCGGAGCAAGCGGTGGCGTCGAACGCCTGGGCGCGGCGATGGCAATCGCCTTCGTGGTGCTCATGCCGATCGGCTTCGCCCAGGCGCTGCAAGCCTTCGGCACGCTGCAGCTGGTGCTGGCAGGCATTGGCGTGGGCGTCTGCTCATCGGTGATCCCCTACAGTTCCGACCAGCTCGCCATGTCGCGCCTGCCACGGGCGAGCTTCGCCCTGTGCCTGGCGATCTTGCCAGCGAGCGCGACCATCATCGCCGCCCTCATGCTGGCGCAGATCCCCAGCCTGCAGGACCTGCTGGGCATCGCCCTGGTCATGCTCGGCATCGCCGTGCACAGGCCGGCGCCGGAGGCTTAGCCAGAACGGCGCGCCTGGGCTAGCCTTCGCTGAGTCATTCATGGAGAGCCTCATGCGATCGATCCTTGCCATCATTCCCCTGCTGGCCCTGGCCGGCTGCGCTTCCATACCGAGCGACGAGGTCCGGCCGGTGCCAGGCAAACGCCTGCTGGCCTACCAGGAGTCGGCCACAGGTAGCTCGCAACTGACGGTGGAGCGCGACTCCGGCTTTCTCGGCGCCGGCTGCTACGTGAGCTTTTCCATCGACCGCCAGGTCGCCGCGCGAATCGCCGTCAGCGAGGAAGCCAGCTTCAACGTGCCGCCGGGCACCCACGTGGTGGGAATCGGCATCGACGAGCAGGGCGAGGGACTGTGCAGCAAGGGCTACCTGAAGCGCGAACTGGCCGTCACCGTGGCCGCCGGGGAAACCGGCAGATTCCGCATCCTCAGCGACAACCGCATCGGCTTCGACATCCGCCACCTCGACTGAAACCCGCGCCAACCGTCGCTTCGCCGTCCGGGTGCGATGCACGCTCCTATAGTGAAGTACGGCCTGCGGACGGCAGGAGAGCGGCAATGAAGATGAGACTATTGATGGCGCCGCCGGTGTTGGCGGCGCTTTACGCTTGCGCTTCGACGGGGGGCGGCGAGTCGATCAACATCGACCTGCAAGCCACCCAGCGCAACGCCGGCAGGATCGCCCAGGCAACCCTTTCCCCGGTGGACGACAAGACCTACATCACGGTGTTCGTCAGCGGAGTGCCACAGGGGACCACCCGCCCGCTGCGGCTGTACACCTTCATCTATCCGGGAACCTGCGCGAATCCGGGGGCGAAGCCGGCCTACGAGCTCAACGATACGGTAGTCACCCACCGCCGCTCGCGCGCCGACGGCTGGTCGCTGTACAAGATGGTCCCCGCCCCGTTCGCTACCCTGCGCTCCGGCGGCTACTCCATCGTCCTGCGCACCAGCCCGGCGGATGGCGACTACGACATCTTCTGCGGCGACATCAAGTGAATGCGCCCGGGGCGTGACCCGCCCCAGCCGTCAACCGCGAATGCGCTGCACCAGCCGTGCCTGCAGCTTCTCCAGCTCGGCGGGATCGGCCTTCTGCGCGGCGTGGATGCCCAGCCCCTGGCCGGCAAAGCGCGGAATGATGTGCATATGGATGTGGAACACCGTCTGCCCGGCCGGCGCACCGTTGAACTGCGCCACCTGCACACCGTCCGGCTGCAGTTCGTCCACCAGCACTTTGGTCAGTTTCTGCACGGCGAGCGTCATCTTGCACAGGCTGTCCGCATCGATCTCCAGCAGATTGCGCGCCTGCGCCTTCTTCGGGATCACCAGGGTGTGGCCGAAAGACTGCGGGAACAGGTCGAGGAAGGCCAGTACGTCGTCGTCCTCGTACAGCTTGTAGCAGGGAGCCTCGCCGCGAATGATCATGGCGAAGATGTTCTGCGGATCGTAGGTGCCTTGCAGGCTCATGGGGTTCTCCATTACCGATGGGATCGAAGGGCGAACGATACCTGCTTGGGCTACGGGTGCGCCATGCCTGGGAGCCTGGGCTTTCCCTCACCCTAACCCTCTCCCGGAGGGAGAGGGGACTGATCGGCATCAGGCGAACTCCACACCTGCCGGCAACTCCGTGCGGCCCCCTCTCCCTCCGGGAGAGGGCTGGGGTGAGGGGAAAGAACGTAGGTTGGCGCTGAGCTTGCGAGGCCCAACGGTGCCACTTCCGACAGATGTTGGGCTTCGCTGCGCTCAGCGCCAACCTACGGTTCGACCTGGCTCCACTGCTTGTTCAGGCGCTTGTCCGACACCGGCATCTTCGTGCCGAGCTGCTGGGCGAACAGCGAGACGCGGTATTCCTCCAGCATCCAGCGATACAGCTGCAGGTTCGGATCGCGCTTGCCTTCCTGCGCGTGCTTGGCCAGACGCGCCTTGTACTGCTCCCAGTAGCCGGCCATCTCGCCGCTCCACACGCGGTCGCGCTGGACCTGGCTGCCAACCTTGTCCAGGCGCTGTTCCACGGCCTTGAGATAGCGCGGATATTCCTTCAGCCATTCCAGAGGCGTATCGCGGACGAAGCCGGGGTAGACCAGATTGGCCAACTGTCCCTTCACATCGTTGAGCGGCACGGTCATGGCGAGGTCGACCTTGCCCTTGAAGCGCTTCTGCAGACCGTGCCACAGCTTCAGGCTTTCCAGCACCAGTCGTGCCAGGCGTTCGGCGTGATCGGCCCAGGCGCCGCGTTTCTTCTCCGCCAGCGAGGCGAGCCCGGCGCCGTCGCGCGGCAGGCTGGCCTCACCTTCGAGAATGCAGCTGTCGAGGCTCGCCAGCAGGATGTCTTCCACCAGCGCTTCTACACGGCCGAGATCGCGGTAGAGCAGGCCCATCTCGGTCTGCCCCGGCAGCTTGCCGCGCAGGAACTTGGCCGGCTCGGCGAGTTGCTGCAGAAGCAGGCGCTGCAACGCGCGACGGTGCTGGAACTCAGCTTCGGCGTGAGTCGGGAAACGATGTTCCTTGACCGCACCACCCTCCTCCACCAGCGCCGGATAGACCGTCATCGACAACCCCGCGACCTTCTGCTGAGCCTTTTCCGCCACTTCGGCGAAGCCCTTGGCTTCCACCGGCTTCTGCGCCTTGTCCGACTGCGGAAGCGCCAGGGCAGCCTGGCTGGCTTCGGCGAAACGTGCGGTCAGCTCGGTGAGATCGCGACCTTCGCCAAGGAATTTGCCGCGCGCATCCACCACTTCCAGGTTCATGCGCAGATGGCTTTCCACCTGCCCGACGGCCTCCGTCCAGGCTTCTTCCGGCACTCGGCTGCCGGTCATGCGCTGCAGCTCGCGGCCAAGCGCTTCGGGCAGCGCGCCTTCGGCGAAAACCATCTTGCCCAGCGCCGCGCGAACGAAATCCGGCACCGGCACGAAGTTCTTGCGGATCGCCTTGGGCAGGTTGCGCACCAGCGCCACGCACTTGGCTTCCAGCAGGCCGGGCACCAGCCATTCCAGGCGTTCGGGCGGCAGTTGCGGCAATAGCGGCGCTGGTACACGCAGGGTCACACCATCGCGTGGATGGCCGGGTTCGAAGTGATAGGACAGCGGCAACTGCAGCTCGCCCAGTTGCAGGCGATCCGGATAAAGGCCGGCGGTGACCTCGCTGGCATCGCGGGCGAGCACGTCTTCCTCGCGCATGATCAGCAGGTCGGGATTCTTCGTCCGCTCGCGCTCGTACCACTTCTCGAAGCTGGCGGTCTGGTAGATATCCGCCGGCAGCCGCGCGTCGTAGTAGGCGAACAGGGTTTCCTCGTCGGCGAGGATGTCACGCCGACGTGCCTTGGCTTCCAGTTCGTCGAGTTTCTCCAGCAACTGGCGATTGGCGCTCAGGCATTTGGCGCGGCTGTTGATCTCGCCGCGTACCAAGCCTTCGCGGATGAACAGCTCACGCGAGACCGGCGGATCGATGGGGCCGTAATGCACCGCGCGGCGACCGACGATGATCAGGCCATAGAGGGTGACCTGTTCGTAGGCGACGACCTGCCCGCGCTTTTTCTCCCAGTGCGGCTCCAGGTGGTTCTTCTTCACCAGATGCCCGGCCAGCGGCTCAAGCCAGCCCGGCTCGATCTTCGCGACCATGCGGGCGAACAGCTTGGTGGTCTCGACCAGCTCGGCGGCCATGATCCATTGCGGCTTCTTGCGACCGATCACGCTGGACGGGTGAATCCAGAAACGCCGCTGCCGCGCGCCGAGGTAATCGCCCTCCTCCGCCTTCTGGCCGATCTGGCTGAGCAGGCCGGAGAGGATCGCCTTGTGCACGGCGGCATAGTCGATATCGCGCACCGGCTGCTCACCGGCCTGCTTTTTGTTGGAGCCAGCTTGCTGGCGATGCTCTTGGTGGGGGCGCTGATCGCCAGCAAGCTGGCTCCTACGGTTCGGAGCTTCGGAGAACAGCTTCAGCTCACGACAGATCAGCATCAGTTGGCGATGCGCATCTCTCCACTCGCGTAGGCGCAAGTAATTGAGGAAGTTCTTCCGGCACCAGCTGCGCAGCGCGTTGGAACCCAGCGCCTGGCGCTGTTCCTCGAAGCCGCGCCAGAGGTTGATCAGCGCGGCGAAGTCGGAATCCGGGTCCTTCCACTGTGCATGCGCCTGGTCGGCGGCCTGCTGGCGCTCGATCGGGCGTTCGCGCGGGTCCTGCACGGACAGTGCGCTGGCGACGGTGAGCACTTCGCCGAGGCTGCCCTGCTGCGCGCCTTCCAGCAGCATGCGGCCCAGACGCGGATCGATCGGCAGCCGCGCCAGTTGGCGGCCCAGCGGAGTTAGCTGGCCCTCGCGGTTCACCGCCGAGAGTTCCTGCAGCAGGGTGAAGCCGTCCTTGATCGCCTTGCCTTCCGGCGGTTCGATGAAGGGAAACGCCTCGATATCGCCAAGGCGCAGATGCAGCATCTGCAGGATCACCGCGGCGAGGTTGGTGCGGAGGATTTCCGGATCGGTGAACGCCGGCCGCGAGAGGAAATCCTCTTCGCTATACAGCCGCACGCAGATGCCCGGTTCGACCCGCCCGCAGCGGCCCTTGCGCTGGTTGGCGCTGGCCTGGGACACCGCCTCGATGGGCAGGCGCTGGACCTTGGCGCGGTAGCTGTAGCGGCTGATCCGCGCCGTACCGCTGTCGATCACGTAGCGAATGCCGGGCACGGTCAGCGAGGTCTCGGCGACGTTGGTGGCGAGCACGATCTTGCGCCCGGGCATGGGCTGGAAGATTTTCTGCTGCTCCGCCGGGGTCAGCCGCGCATACAGCGGCAGCACCTCGGTATGGCGCAGGTTGGCCTTGCGCAGCATGTCGGCGGCATCGCGGATCTCGCGCTCGCCGGGGAGGAACACCAGCACGTCGCCGGGGCGCTTGCCGATTTCGCGCTCGTGGGCGGCGATCTCGTCCAGCGCGCGGAGGATGCCCTCGTCCACCGAGAGGTCGTCGAACAGCGCCTCGCCGTCCTCGTCCACTTCCGCCGCCAACGGCCGGTACCAGGTATCCACCGGATAGGTGCGGCCGGAAACCTCGACGATGGGCGCGTCGCTGAAGTGCCTGGAGAAGCGCTCCAGGTCGATGGTCGCCGAGGTGATGATCAGCTTGAGATCGGGCCGGCGCGGCAGCAGGGTCTTGAGGAAGCCGAGGAGGAAGTCGATGTTCAGGCTGCGCTCGTGGGCCTCGTCGACGATGATCGTGTCGTAGCGTTCCAGATAGCGGTCGTGCTGGGTCTCGGCGAGCAGGATGCCGTCGGTCATCAGCTTGATCAGGGTGTTCTCGTCGCTCTGGTCCTCGAAGCGCACCTGATAGCCGACCAGCGCGCCCAGCGGCGTGCCGATTTCCTCGGCGACCCGCGTCGCCACGCTGCGCGCAGCCAGGCGGCGCGGCTGGGTATGGCCGATCATGCCGTGGGTGCCGCGCCCGAGTTCGAGGCAGATCTTCGGCAACTGGGTGGTCTTGCCCGAACCGGTTTCGCCGGCGATCACCACCACCTGATGCTTTTCCAGCGCCGCCTTGATCTCGTCGCGCTTGGCGGCGATCGGCAGGCTGTCGTCGTAGCGCATCGCCGGCACGCTGCCGCGCCGCGCCTCGACCCTGGCGCAGGAGGCCTGGAAGCGCTCCAGCCATTGCGCCACCTTTGCCTGGTCCGGCTGCGCCTGCTTCTGCAACTCGTGGAACTGGCGGCGCAGGCGGTGGCGGTCACGGATCAGGGCGTGATCGAGGTTCTTCAGCAGGGAGGCGATGTCGGTCATCGGGCGTCAGGTCTGGCAAAACGAAAAGGCGGCGATTGTCGCAGATTTGGCCAGGGTGCGTGGCCCGGATCAGCCTTCCATGCGCGCCGCGTACATCGCGCTGGCGGTCAGCACCTCGCGGCCCTCGCAGGTCAGGCTGACCGGCAGTTTCAGGCGGGCGCGCTTGCGCGTGCGCAGTTGCTCGACGAACGCCGGCCACTCCGCCGGCAGCACCGCCTCGGCGACGAACTCGGCGGCGGCCGGGGCGCGGTAGTCGCATTCGTAATGCTGGATCACCAGCGCGGCATGCAGCTCCTCGCGGCGCAGGGCGTCGAACAGCAGGGTCCAGCCGGCGGCGATGGCCAGGGTCGCCAGGCTGCCGCCGAATACCGTGTTGTGCGGATTGCGGTTCGGCGCGTGCGGGGCGCTGAGACGCAGGTGACCGGGCGGGCTCGGCTGGGCGCGGATGTCCATCGCCACGGTCAGCGGGATGTGTTCGTGCAGGTAACGGGTCAGCGCCTCGGCGCGGGCGATGTCGTCAGAAGTTGGGATAGTCATGGCAATAGGGCCGCTTGGAGGATGCCCTATATGGTAGGCGGGTAGCGGCGGAACGGTCGATCCCGCCTTGCAGCCGCAAATGAAAAGCCCCGCCGGGGCGGGGCTTTTCAAGACGGCAGACGTTACTTCTGCGCGACCTTCTTCAGCTCCTCGTCACGCAGCTCGCGACGGAGGATCTTGCCGACGTTGGTGGTCGGCAGGGTGTCGCGGAACTCGACGGCCTTCGGGCGCTTGTAGCCGGTCAGGTTGTCGTGCATGTGCTTCATCACCTGTTCCTTGGTGAGGGTGACGCCCGGCTTGGAGACGACGAACAGCTTGATCGACTCGCCGGATTTCTCGTCCGGAATGCCGATGGCCGCGACCTGCAGCACGCCCGGCAGGGTCGCCGCCACGTCTTCCAGTTCGTTCGGGTACACGTTGAAGCCGGACACCAGGATCATGTCCTTCTTGCGGTCGACGATGCGCATGTAGCCATCGTCCTGGATGATCGCGATGTCGCCGGTCTTCAGCCAGCCATCCTTGTCGAGGATTTCCGCGGTGGCGTCCTCGCGCTGCCAGTAGCCCTTCATCACCTGCGGGCCCTTGACGCACAGTTCGCCGCGCTCGCCGAACGGCAGGTCGTTGCCGTTATCGTCGATGACCTTGCACAGGGTGGACGGTACCGGGATGCCGATGGTGCCGATCTGGATGTTCTGGAACGGGTTCACCGACACCACCGGGCTGGTTTCGGTCATGCCGTAGCCTTCGCTGATCGGGCAGCCGGTGACTTCCTTCCAGCGCTCGGCGGCGGCCTGCTGCAGCGCCATGCCGCCGGAGAGGGTCAGCTTCAGCGCGGAGAAGTCCAGCTTGCGGAACCCTTCGTTGTTGCACAGGCCGACGAACAGGGTGTTCAGGCCGACGAAGCCGCTGAACTTCCACTCGGCCAGCTCCTTGACCATCGCCGACAGGTCGCGCGGGTTGGTGACCAAGACGTTGTGGTTGCCGGTCAGCATCATCGCCATGCAATGGAAGGTGAAGGCGTAGATGTGGTACAGCGGCAGCGGCGCGATGAGGATCTCGCAGCCTTCGCCGAGGTTGGCGCCCATCAGCGCCTTGCACTGCAGCATGTTGGCGATCAGGTTGCGGTGGGTCAGCATCGCGCCCTTGGCCACGCCGGTGGTGCCGCCGGTGTACTGCAGCACGGCGACGTCGTCGCTCTTCGGCGTAGCTTCGCGGACGATCTTGCCGCGGCCCTTGGCCAGCGCGTCGTTCAGCTTGACCGCCTGCGGCAGGCTGAACGGCGGAACCATCTTCTTGACGTACTTGACCACCGCGTTGACCACGAAGCGCTTGAGCGGCGGCAGCATGTCGCCCACTTCGGTGACCAGTACGTGGCGGATGCCGGTCTTCGGCAGCACTTCCTCGGCCAGGTGTGCCATGTTGGCCAGGCACACCAGCGCCTTGGCGCCGGAGTCGTTGAACTGGTGCTCCATCTCCCGCGCGGTGTACAGCGGGTTGGTGTTGACCACGATGAGGCCGGCGCGCATGGCGCCGAACACCACTACCGGGTACTGCAGCACGTTGGGCAACTGCACGGCGATGCGGTCGCCGGGTTGCAGGTCGGTGTTCTGCTGCAGGTAGGCGGCGAAGTCACCGGAAAGCCGGTAGATGTCGCCGTAGGTAAGCGTCTTGCCGAGGTTGCTGAAAGCAGGCTTGTTGGCAAAGCGCTGGCAGGACTCCTTCAGCACCGCGAGGATATTCGGGTACTGGTCAGCATTGATCTCGGCGGCGATACCGGCCGGATATTTGTCCTTCCAGAAATTTTCGGTCATGGAAGCCCACTCCTGAGCAACAGCTGATCTACACCGCTCTGGGCGGTTGTTTGTTGTGTTTTTAGCGCTTTTTTCCGTGGCGGGAAACGAAAAGCGGGCCGAGATTATCAGCTTTGCCTAGTACCGACCAGCACCAAACCAGCCCTCCCCGGTCAAAAAAATGACCGAAGACAACACCTTCGGTCACATTTCCATGCTAGCCCGCGGGCCAGCCCTCAGAGCCTGTTGACGATCTCGCGAGCTAGAGCAGAACAAGGCGAAAACGGGCGAGGGGGCGGAGTTTACACGCAGTAAATGAGCACCCCGAGCCCGTTTTCAACGCAGTTATGCCGACGCGCAGCAGATCGTAAACAGGCTCTCAGACGGTTTCGCGCAGCTCACGGCGCAGGATCTTACCCACCGGCGTCATCGGCAGCGCATCCTTGAGCACGATCTGCCGGGGCACCTTGTAGCCGGTGAAGTTTTCCCGGCAGTAGGCCTTCAGTTCGTCGACCGTCAGCCCGCCCTCGCGCGGCACCACGAACAGCTTGACCGCCTCGCCGGACTTCTCGTCCGGAACGCCGACCGCCGCACAGTTGGCCACCTTCGGGTGAGCCATGACGACGTCCTCGATCTCGTTGGGATAGACGTTGAAACCGGACACGATGATCAGGTCCTTCTTGCGGTCGACGATACGGACGAAACCATCCGGGTCGATGACGGCGATGTCGCCGGTCTTCAGCCAGCCCTCGGCATCCAGGGTTTCGGCGGTGGCTTCCGGACGATTCCAGTAACCCTTCATCACCTGCGGACCTTTCACGCACAGCTCCCCACGCTCGCCGAGACCGAGCTCGCGACCATCGGCGTCGATCACCTTCAGCGCAGTCCCCGGCACCGGAATGCCTACCGAGCCCAGCCGGACCAGGTCGCCATAGGGATTCGCGGTGACCACTGGCGAGGTTTCGGTCAGGCCGTAGCCTTCCACCACCGAACAGCCGGTCATGGCCTTCCAGCGCTCCGCCGTCGCGGATACCAGCGCGGTGCCGCCGGAGTTGGTGACCTTGAGATTGGAGAAGTCCAGGTTCTTGAACTCGGGATGCTCCATCAACGCGACGAACAGCGTGTTCAGGCCGAGCAGCGCGGAGAAGCGCCAGTTCTTCAGCTCCTTGACGAAGCCGGCGATATCGCGCGGATTGGTGATCAGTACGTTGTGGTTGCCGTTGACCATCATGCACATGCAGTTCGCGGTGAAGGCATAGATGTGGTACAGCGGCAGCGGCGCGATCATCACTTCCTGGCCTTCCTTCAGCAGCGGCCGGCCGTCCGCCGCCAACTGCGACAGGCAGGCGTTGACCTGCTGCATGTTGGCGACCAGGTTGCCGTGGGTGAGCATCGCCCCCTTCGCCACTCCCGTGGTGCCGCCGGTGTATTGCAGCACGGCGAGATCGCCCAGCCCGACCTTGACCGGCTGCAGCGCGTGGCCCCGCCCCAGGCGCAGGGCTTCGGTGAATCGCACGGCGGCGGGCAGGCTGTAGTCCGGCACCATCTTCTTCACATGCTTGACCACGGCGTTGACCAGCAGCCCCTTGAGCGGCGGCAGCAGGTCGCCCATGCGCGCCTCGATCAGGTACTCGATGCCGGTGTCGGGCAGCACCTCCTGCACCAGCTTGCCGAACAGGTTGACGTAGACCAGCGCCCGCGCGCCCGAGTCCTTGAACTGGTGGCGCATCTCGCGCGCGGTGTACAGCGGGTTGGTATTGACCACCACCAGCCCGGCCCGCAACGCGCCGAACACGGCGATCGGGTATTGCAGGATGTTCGGCATCTGCACGGCGATGCGATCGCCCGGCTTGAGATCGGTGTTGCGCTGCAGATAGGCGGCGAAGGCGGCGGAAAGACGATCCAGCTCGGCATAGCTGAGCGTCACGCCCAGATTGCTGAAGGCCGGGCGGTCGGCGAATTTCTTGCAGGAGCGCTCGAAGACCTCGACCACCGACTTGTAGGTCTTCAGGTCGATCTCGTTGGGAACACCGGCGGGACGTTTGTCATTCCAGAAGTCAGGCTGCATTTATTCTTATCCTCTTACCTGAGTATGTCTGATCCGCGCACGCGGCCATCCGAGGGAACTTAGCAGCTCCCCCGCGAGGCGCAAATTCCATCTCCCGGTCATAGATGTGGTGAATTACGCATCAGCAGCAACGCATTCACCCGGGATACTGGCCACGGGAACGCGCTGCTAGAATGCCGCGACCTTCGCCCTGCCGGCACAAGGACTGCGCAGATGCCACACGCCGCCTACTGGCTGCCCGCCAGTGACGAGACACCGCTGTACACCCGCCACTGGGCCACGGAACAGCCCGCCAGAGGCGCGGTGATGCTCTCCCATGGCATGGCCGAGCACGGTGGCCGCTACGAGCGGCTGGGCCAGGCCCTGAACGCCGCCGGCTACCACCTGTACGCCATCGACCAGCGCGGCCACGGACGCACGGCGGAGAACGGCGAACTCGGCCACTACGCCGACAGCGGCGGCTGGGGTAAGGTGGTCGGCGACCTGGCCACCCTCAACCGGCACATTCGCCAGCAGCATCCGCGCCTGCCCATCGTCCTGCTCGGCCACAGCATGGGCAGCTACATCGGCACCGCCTACCTGGCCGAACACAGCGCCAGCGTGCAGGGGGCGGTACTCTCCGGGTCGAACTACCAGCCGGTCGCCCTGTACCGCAGCGTTCTGCCGATCGCCCGCTTCGAGCGCTGGCGGCAGGGGCCGCTGGGGCGCAGCGCGCTGATAGAGCTTCTGTCCTTCGGCTCGTTCAACAAGACATTCCGCCCCAACCGCACGGCCTTCGACTGGCTGAGCCGCGATCCGCAGGAGGTCGACAAGTACGTCGCCGACCCGCTCTGCGGTTTCCGCTGCAGCAACCAGCTATGGCTGGACCTGCTCGGCGGTCTGGCCGAGCTGACGCCGGTCAGTCGTCTGGCGCGTATCGAAAGCAGCCTGCCAATGCTGATAATCGGCGGCGAACGCGATCCGGTCAGCCAGGGCAAGCGCCTGAGAAAGCTGGCCGACGCGCTGACCCGGGCCGGCGTACGCGACGTCCAACTGCAGATTTATCCCGACGCCCGTCACGAACTGTTCAACGAGACCAATCGCGACGAGGTCACCCGCAACCTGATCGGCTGGCTGGACAAGGTCAGTCATCGACACACGAACGAGGAAATCCCATGACCCAGGTTCAGAACGTCACTTACGAAGAACTCGAAGTCGGCCAGAAGGCCACCTTCCAGCGCGATGTCACCGAGCGCGACATCCAGCTGTTCGCCGAAGTCTCCGGCGACCGCAACCCGGTGCACCTGGACGCCGAATACGCCGCCGGCACCCTGTTCAAGGAACGCATCGCCCACGGCATGCTCAGCGGCGCACTGATCAGCGCGGCAATCGCCACCACCCTGCCCGGCCCGGGCACCATCTACCTCGGCCAGAGCCTGAGCTTCACCCGCCCGGTGAAACTCGGCGACAGCCTGACCGTGGAACTGGAAGTGCTGGAAAAACTGCCGAAGAACCGCGTCAAGGTAGCCACCCGCGTGCTCAACCAGAACGGCGAGCAAGTGGTGAACGGCGAAGCCGAAGTACTGGCGCCGAAGCAGAAACTGGATATCGAACTGCCGGCCCTGCCGCCGATCACCGTCGGCTGACCGGCCTCCTGCCCCTCTTCCGCAACGGAAGAGGGGCAACGCCCTTCACTTCTCCCGCACGACGACGCTGGCCGTCATCCCGGCGCTCAGGTGCACGCCTTCGGGCACCTTCTCCAGCTTGATCCGCACCGGAATCCGCTGCGCCAGACGCACCCAGTTGAACGTCGGCTCGACATTCGCCAGCAACTGGCTGTCCGGCACCGCATTGCGGTCGGTGATGCCGCTGCTGATGCTTTCCACCTTGCCGTCGATTTCGGTCTCCCCGCTCATCAGCAGCACCTTCGCCGACTGGCCGACGCGGATGCCCGGCAGCTTGGTCTCCTCGAAATAGGCGGTCACGTAGAAGGACTTCTGGTCGACCAGGGCCATCACCGGCTGGCCGGTCTGCACATAGTTGCCTTGGGCCAGACGCAGGTTGGTCACCTGGCCGTCACGCGGCGCACGGAGTTCGCTGCGGCGCAGGTTGAGTTCGGCCAGCTTCACCTGGGCCAGCGCCTCCTGGTATTCGCCGTTGGCGATCCCTGCCCTGAGCTGCGCGCCTTCCTTGTCTTCGGCGCTGATCGCCGCCGTATCCAGGCGGCTGCGCCGCGAAGCCTCGCTCTGGCGCAGGCGGAGCTGCTGATAACGGGTATCGGCCAGAGCCTTGGCCTGTTCCAGATTGGCCTGGTAGCGCTCGCGGTCGATGCTCATCAGCAGGTCGCCGGCCTTGATCTGCTGGTTGTCCTGCACGCGCAGGTCGGTAACCCAGCCGGACACGTCGGGGGCAATCACCACCACGTCGGCACGCACCCGGGCGTCGCGGGTCCACGGCGAAAGCATGTAGTAATGCCACAGCCAGAACCCGGCCAGTACGGCAGCGGCGACCACGACCAGCGTGAGGGTTACGCGAAGGAATCCGCGCATGCAGAACTCTCCTTTATCAACCGCCTCCAGCGAGGCTCCAGGTGATTGCACAAAGAATCAGCAGGAACAGCGCGCAATCGAACAGCGCCTCGTTCCAGATCCAGCGTCCCAGCGGGGTCACCTGCATCAGCATGCGCACCGCCGCCGTCAAACCAAGCGCCATGAGCGCGTAGACGAACAGCGGGCTCAGGTAGACGCCACCCCAGCTCCATTCATGCAACTCCATGCTTTTCCTCCGGCCGGCACCACTGGCGCCAGGTATGCCGCAATTGCACCAGCGCCGCCCGGGCCAGTCGATTGGCTTCGCTTTCTCCGGACTTGTCCTTGCCCAACGTATCCTCCAGCGACAGGCAGAGTGTTTCCAGGCGCCCTTCGCGCCCCGCGCCCGGCCCCGCTTCGAGAATATCGCCGAGTTCGCCCAGGAAACGTTCGCGCGCCTTGCGCAGGGTGCCACGCGCGTTGCCCAGGCAGGCGCGCAGATGGATCAGCTCATTGCCCAGGTCGAGCGCCAGCAGGCCGTCCTGCCAGCGCTGCTGTCCCTGCTCCGGCAGCAAGGTGTAGTGCCGCGCCAGGCGGATCAGGCGGTCGGCCATGCGCCCGCCGAACCAGTTCTCCGCCTGCGCCAGCGGCCGCCGGGTCAGCCGGCCGAGATCGACGCAGGTCGCCGCGATCAGCCGACGGTTCAGCCAGTTCGGCGACAATGTCAGCAGGCGGAACAGCACCACGGCGCTGCCGACGCCAATCAGCACGCCCTGCGCCGAGTTGAGCAGCACGGCGAGGTCGTAGTGCATCTGGTTGCGCGGCGCGACCAGGGTGATGAAGTGGATCGCGAAGGACGTCGTGGTCCCGGCCAGAATGGGCGTCGCCATTCCCAGCGCGGCGAAGAACAACGGCACGCCGAGGGCCAGGCAAAGCAGCGGGAAACCGCTCCATTGCGGCAGTAGCCACTGGGTGACAACCACTGCGGCAGGGATCGCATAAAGGATGCCGCGCAGGAAGGAAAGACCGATGGCGGAGGGATTGTCGCGGCCGGCGAACAGGCTGCAGATTACTGCGGCCAGCAGCATCCCGCTGATCGCACCAGGCCAGGCGGTGGCCATCCAGAATGCCGCCATGCAGAGAAACGCCAGGGCGCTGCGCGCCCCGCTGAACAACGCCATCAGCCAGTCGCGATGCCAGGACAGGTTCCCCGGGGCACTGGCATCCAGCTCTCCGCTGGCCACCGAACGCATGCTTCGCTCGGCATCGACCGCCTTGCGCAGCAGCACGCTGCAGCGTGCCAGGCTGTAGCGCAGGTCATTCGACAGATCGGGATCGCGAGCCACCTCGCCAAGCCGCTCACGCACAGCCTCCATGGCCGCCGCATCGGGCTCGCCGTCGAAGCAGGCGAGAAGCTCATCAATCCATGGCTGCAGGCGCTGCCGATCCTCGCTGTCCAGCAGGTTGCGCTGGCGAGCAACGCCCCTGGCGGTACGCAGCAGGCTGAGCAGATCCCGCGACAGCACGCGCAGCGCCCGCGCCCGCTGTCTCCCGCGAAAACCCTCGAACCAGGCGTGATCGCGCTGCACATCCACTTCGACGATCTTGCCCAGCGCGGCCAGCAGGCTCTTCGGCTGGCGCGCCTCTTCGGCGACCTCGCCGCGCGCCGCCTGCATTCCGGCCAGCCAGGTAGCGCGCGCCTGCTTGTCGAGATTCGCCTCGACCCGGCGTGGCCAGAGCGTCGCGCTGATTACCGAGGCGCAAAGGATACCCAGGCAGATTTCCGTGCAGCGGGCCACCGCCTGGTCGAACACGGTGAGCGGCTGGAAGATCGACGGCAGGCCGATGATCGCCGCGGTATAACCGGCCAGCACGAAGGCGTAGGAAACATGGTTGCGCAGGGTGGTGGAGGCCGCGGTACAAAGTCCCAGCCACAGCGAAATGACCAGCAGGAACAGCCAGGGCGTCTGCGCGAACAAGGCGATCATCACCACCGACATCGCGGTCCCGACCAGGGTGCCGAGCAGACGGAAGATGCCCTTGGCGATCACCATGCCGGACAGCGGCTGGGAAACGATGAACACCGTCATCAAGGCCCATTGCGGCTGTTCGAGATCGAAACGAAGCGCGCACCACAGCGCCAGGCCACCGGCCAGCAGCGTCTTGATCGCGAACTTGAGCGCCAGCGGGTCCGGCGCGAGGAATGCCTTGAGCGATTGTCGCACGCAACGTCTCGAAGAAATCCGGAAGATTCAAGAATGGCCGAGCAGCGCCGTATCTGCCCGCATTATTAGCCACCTAACTATTTGTCATCCAGATTTTTTTCGCGCACAAAAAAACGGGCGACCTAAAGTCGCCCTAAGTGCCTTGCGTGCCCTGTGTATCCGGAAGAATCACCGATCAATGGCGGTGGGAATCCTTCCAGATGAAATATCCGACCCCTCCGCAGAAAACGATCATCAGGCCAACTGTGATAACACCTGCGAGTACCACTTCGTCGATGAACATGGTGTTGGCCCTCTCTGTTATCTGCTGCTTGGGAGATGGGCTCAGATTACCGGCGGCTGGCCGAGCACTATTGATCTGCATCAACTTACGCCAGTGCCCGGGTCAGAGCCCGGCAGAGCACTGACGCAGGTCAAGAATGCGAATGGTGAGATGCGGCGAGACGCCGCGGAATCAGGCTTTCCGCAGCGTTGGAGAGAATGGAACCAGCCGGAATCAGCGCTTCTTGGGCTTGCCTTTGCCTTTCTTGCCCGGCTTGCCCAGCGGCAGAACCTTTTCGAAGGCCTTGCGCACTTCCTGCAGGCGCTTTTCATGCACGTCGTGGACACGCTTGTCGCGTTCGGCGTTCAGGTCGATCAGATTGTCGTCGTTGCTCATGAGGGGGAATGCACCAGACGGAAAGTCAGATTCAAACGGGGCGCGACCTCGCGGCGGGTCTTCGCTACCTGATGTTGCCAATAATGCTGCGTTGTGCCCGACATGACTAGCAGGGAGCCCGCTTCCAGTTCCACCGAGTAGTCGATTGCCGAGTGCCCCTTGCGGCGCAGGTCGAAGCGCCGGGTACCACCCAGGTTGAGCGAAGCCACCAGCGGGTTGCGCCCCAGTTCGGGCTCGTCGTCGCTGTGCCAGCCCATGGAGTCCTGGCCGTCCCGGTAATAGTTGAGCAGCACGCCGTTGAGCGGCCGGCCGACCGTTTCCACCACCCGCTGCCGAATTTCGCTCAACAGCCGGGTCCACGGCAATGGCTCGTGCACCAGCCCGGAATAGCGATAGGTGGCCTGCGGGTCGCCGTACCAGGCAACCAGCCGCGGTACGGGATAGTCGCGCCCATGCAGGTGGACGCTGGGTTGCTCCCAGGGCGTTTCCGCCACCAGCCGCTCGAACCACTCCGCCGCCGTGGCAGGCGGGCACCAGCACGGGATCAGGCGGAGTTCGGCATCGGGCAGAACGATGGGGGCATCGTCGAACAACATGGCAGCACGCTCATGGGGCAGTCCTGGCCAGTATGCAGCGTCGTCCGGCCACGGGCATCAGATCTCGATATCCACCCATACGCCCTTGCGTGGCGCCGCTTCCAGCTCGGGAACATCCGATTGGCCATCGGCGGACTCTTCCTCCGCTGCTCCAGGCGGCGCCGGGGGATGCCGGCGTCCCTGATAGCCCTCCTCCGCCGTCCGCTCCTGGGGACGACGTTTCAGCCCCACGCCGGCGTCAGGCTGCGCCGCGGTGACCGGAGCGACCTCCGGGCGCGGCTTGGGCGACTCCTGCTGCGCTGGCAGGCCATGGGGGATGGGCGGCAACATGAGTAGTCCTGTTCGTCCTCTGGTCAGGCTGTCGGCAGCCAGGTCCGCGACTTGAATCCGGCTCGCTACACTTCTCTACATTTTCGACGAGTTTCCCGGCTCGTCCGGAAAGTGCGGGCGCAACTCTCCGTCATGTTGGCCGTCGACAGGTCCATGTCGATATTCGGATGCTTCTCCCACCGGACGGCCATCGCTGAATCCCGCGTGTTCCGTTACCATAGCCCGCTTTTTTTGGGAGGTGTCCATGGCGCAGTATCAACCGGGTCAACGCTGGATCAGCGACAGTGAAGCGGAACTGGGGCTGGGTACCATCCTGGCGCTCGATGGCCGGCTGCTCACGGTGCTCTATCCGGCGACCGGAGATACTCGCCAGTACGCCGAGCGCAACGCGCCGCTGACCCGCGTACGCTTCGCTCCGGGCGACGAGGTGACGCACTTCGAAGGCTGGAAGATGACCGTGCGGGAAGTCGAGGAAGTCGACGGCCTGCTGGTCTACAGCGGCATCACTGCGCAGAACGAACCGCGTGTGCTGCCGGAAACCCAACTGTCCAACTTCATCCAGTTCCGTCTGGCGAGCGACCGTCTGTTCGCCGGCCAGATCGACCCGATGTCGTGGTTCCGCCTGCGCTACAACACCCTGGAACACCGTACCCGCCTGCTCCAGTCGTCGCTCTGGGGCCTGGCCGGCGCCCGCGCCCAGCCGATCGCCCACCAGTTGCATATCGCCCGCGAAGTGGCCGACCGCATCGCGCCGCGCGTCCTGCTCGCCGACGAAGTAGGCCTGGGCAAGACCATCGAGGCCGGTCTGGTGATCCATCGCCAGTTGCTCTCCGGACGCGCCAGCCGGGTGCTGATCCTGGTTCCGGAAAACCTCCAGCACCAGTGGCTGGTGGAAATGCGCCGCCGCTTCAATCTCGAGGTCGCCCTGTTCGACCGCGAGCGCTTCGTCGAAAGCGACGCCAGCAACCCCTTCGAAGACAGCCAACTGGCCCTGGTCGCACTGGAATGGCTGAGGGAAGACGAGCGTGCCCAGGATGCGGCGTTCGCCGCCGGCTGGGACCTGCTGGTGGTGGACGAGGCGCACCATCTGGTCTGGCATCCGGAACAGGCCAGCCGCGAGTACCAACTGGTCGAGCAACTGTCCCAGGTGATCCCGGGCGTCCTGCTGCTCACCGCGACGCCGGAGCAGCTCGGTCTGGACAGCCACTTCGCCCGCCTGCGCCTGCTGGACCCGGATCGTTTCCACGATCTGGAAGCCTTCCGCAACGAGAGCAGCCAGTATCGTCCGGTCGCCGAGGCGGTGCAGGAGCTGATCGACCACGGCCGGCTGTCGGCTGCCGCACGCTCGGCGATCCACGGCTTCCTCGGCGCCGAGGGCGACGATCTGCTGAGCGCCGTCGAGGGTGGCGACGAAGAGGCGCGGGCGCGCCTGATCCGCGAACTGCTCGACCGCCACGGCACCGGCCGCGTGCTGTTCCGCAACACCCGCGCTGCCGTGCAGGGTTTCCCGGAGCGCCAGCTGCACAGCTATCCGCTGCCGAACCCGGTGGAATACATGGAGCTGCCGATCGGCGAGCACCCCGACCTGTACCCGGAAGTCAGCTTCCAGGCCCAGCTCGATGACGCTGACGAGAACACCCGCTGGTGGCGCTTCGACCCGCGCGTGGAATGGCTGATCGACACCCTGAAGATGCTCAAGCAGTACAAGGTGCTGGTGATCTGCGCCCACGCGGAAACCGCGCTGGACCTGGAAGACGCCCTGCGCCTGCGCTCCGGCATCCCGGCCACGGTGTTCCACGAGGGCATGAGCATTCTCGAACGCGACCGCGCCGCCGCGTATTTCGCCGACGAGGAATTCGGCGCCCAGGTGCTGATCTGCTCGGAAATCGGCAGCGAAGGTCGCAACTTCCAGTTCGCCCACCATCTGGTGCTGTTCGACCTGCCTGCTCACCCGGACCAGCTCGAACAGCGCATTGGCCGTCTCGACCGGATCGGCCAGCGCCACACCATCCAGATCCACGTGCCGCACCTGGAAACCAGTCCGCAGGAACGTCTGTTCCAGTGGTATCACCATGCGCTCAACTCCTTCCTCAACACCTGCCCGACCGGCAACGCCATGCAGCACCGGTTCGGCTCGCGCCTGCTGGATATGCTGGAAGGTGGCGACGACAAGGAATGGCAGGCGCTGCTCGACGAAGGTCGCGCGGCCCGCGAGGCGCTCGAAGCCGAGATGCACAGCGGCCGCGACCGCCTGCTGGAGCTGAATTCCGGCGGCGCCGGCGAGGGCGAGGCGCTGGTCGAGGCGATCGAGGAGCAGGACGACCAGTTCGCCCTGCCGCTGTACATGGAGAAGCTGTTCAACACCTACGGCATCGACAGCGAGGATCACTCGGAGAACGCGCTGATCCTCAAGCCGAGCGAGAAGATGCTCGACGCCAGCTTCCCGCTGGGCAGCGACGAAGGCGTGACCATCACCTACGACCGCAACCAGGCCCTGGCCCGCGAGGACATGCAGTTCCTCACCTGGGAGCACCCCATGGTGCAGGGCGGCATGGACCTGGTGCTGTCCGGCTCGCTGGGCAACACCTCGGTGGCGCTGATCAAGAACCGCGCGCTCAAGCCCGGCACCGTGCTGCTGGAAATGCTCTTCGTCAGCGAGGCGGTGGCCCCGCGTTCGCTGCAGCTGGGCCGCTTCCTGCCGCCGGTGGCGCTGCGCTGCCTGCTCGATGCCAACGGCAATGACCTGGGCGCGAAGGTTTCCTTCGAAACCCTCAACGACCAGTTGGAAAGCGTGCCGCGCGCCAGCGCCAACAAGTTCGTGCAGGCCCAGCGCGACGTGCTGGCCAAGCAGTTCGCCATCGCCGAAAGCAAGGTTGCGCCACGCCATGCCGAGCGCGTGGAAAAGGCCCGCCACCAGTTGCTCGCCACCCTCGACGAGGAACTGGCCCGCCTGACCGCGCTCAAGGAGGTCAACCCGAGCGTGCGCGACAGCGAGCTGGAGGCCCTGCGCAAGCAGCGCGACGACAGCCTGGCCCTGCTGGACAAGGCTTCGCTGCGCCTGGAAGCGATTCGCGTGCTGGTCGCCGGCTGAGTCCGATCCGCACTGCCGACATGCAAGAAGCCGCGACGGGCAACCGCCGCGGCTTCTTGCATTTCCACACCCGCAATCCCCCGCCGTTGATTTTGCGCAATGTCTTTCGCACAGAGCGAGCTAGAGTTTTCCTACACAAATTACATACCGAGGGGACAAGATCATGTATGAGCGCATTCTGGTAGCAGTGGATGGCAGCCCGGTATCCGACCGCGCATTGGCAGAGGCCGTGAAGCTCGCCGAGCTGAGCGGCGGTGAGTTACGCGTCATCACCATCGTCGACAGCCCGCTGCGGCATCTGCCCGACTATGCCGTCTACTACAACCCCGAGCCGCTGCGCGAAGCGGCGCTGAAGGCGGCCGACGATACGCTGGCCAAGGCACGGGAAAAGGTCGCCGGGCACAATATCCAGGTCAAGTTCGAGCGCGTCTGCCAGGAACGCGCCAGCGAAGAGATCGCCGAGCGCATCGAGATCGAGGCCGATGAGTCCAAGTGCGATGTGATCGTCATGGGCACCCACGGCCGCCGCGGTGTGCGCCGGCTGATGCTGGGCAGCGTGGCGGAAGGCCTGATCCGCGTGAGCAACCGTCCGGTCCTGCTGGTGCGCGGCGACCAGTAGCAACTCTCTCGGCAAGCCAAAAGGCCATGCGGGCTCCCCCGCATGGCCTTTTTTGTAGGTTGGCGCTGAGCGCAGCGAAGCCCAACATCGGTCCGGCATTGGCACCGTTGGGCTTCGCTGCGCTCAGCGCCAACCTACTGTCCTGCAGACATCTGCGGGCGGCAGGAGTGGAAGATATCCAGCCCCGGCTGATACACGCCGGTGCGCACCTGGAACAGCCCGAGCAGCGAGTGGAACAGGTTGTCGTGGCTGAGCTCGGCCGCTTCCGCCTGGCCTTGCAGGCAGCCGCGGTCGATCCCCTGGTCCGCCAGGGTGCGCGTGCCGAACCACATCACCATCGGCACATGGGTCTGCGCCTCCGGAGCGATGGAGTAAGGCGCGGCGTGCAGGAACAGGCCGTTTTCGCCGAGCGACTCGCCGTGGTCGGACACGTACAGCATCGAGGTATCGAGCCGATCCTGGTTGCGTTGCAGCAGCTCGATCACCCGGGCGAGGAAATGGTCGGTGTAGAGGATGGTGTTGTCGTAGACGTTCACCAGTTCCTCGCGACTGCAGCTGCCCAGCTGGTTGGTGCGGCATACCGGCGTGAAGCGCTCCATTGCCTTGGGATAGCGCTCGTAGTATTCCGGCCCGTGGCTGCCGTCGGCATGCAGGACGATCAGGGCATGGCCGTCCAGACCATCGATGTAGGCCTGCAGATCCTGCAGCAGCGCCTCGTCCAGGCAGCGCCGGCCGTCGCAGAAGGGACCGGGCTGGGTCTTCGGGATATCGCGATTGGGCACGCGCAGGCAGGTGCCCTTGCAGTCGCTGTTGTTGTCCAGCCAGAGCACCTGCACACCGGCGCGCTGCAGCACATCGAGCAGGCCCTCGTAGGTCTTGCCCTTGCGGTCGCTGTAGTCCTCGCGCGGGAACATGGAGAACATGCACGGCACCGACACCGCCGTGGACGTGCCGCATGAGTGCACGCGGGCGAAGTTGAGGATATCGAGCTGCTTCAGCTGCGGATTGGTCTCGCGCGGATAGCCGTTGAGGGAGAAGTGATCGGCCCGCGCCGTCTCCCCCACCACCAGGATCATCAGCGACTTGCGGTTGCGCTGCTGAGCCTTGAGGTTCATCACCGCATCCTGACCGATAGGCTGCACCACCAGGTTTTCCCGGATGCCCATGCTCTGCTTGGCGAACTTGCCGATGGCATAGATGTAGTTGGTCGGGTTGATGAAGTGGGTCAGCTTGTCTTCCTCGCGGAAGATCGGCGCATAGGTCGAATAGAAGCAGCCCGCCGACACCGCCACCACCAGCAGGCAGCCGAGGATCACCAGCACCTTTTCCAGCAGGCCGCGGAAGAACGGCCGGTAGACCACCGGCAGGAACCAGACCAGCGCCGCCGGCAGCACGCCGAGCAGCAGCAGGTAGACCAGCAGCCTGCCGCTGAACAGCGCGGTCGCCTCGCCGGGATTGGTCTCGAAGACGTTCTGCACCATCACCGTATCGATGGCGATGCCGTAGGTGTTCATGAAGTAGGCTGCCGCCGCCGAGCACAGGGCGACCACGCTGAGCGCCGGCTTCAGCGTGAGACGGAAGGAAACCAGGGTCAGCAGCAGGCTGAACGCGGCCCAGAGGAACAGGCCGAAGGAGGCGAAGAACGCCGTGCCGTACAGCCCCTGCAAGGGCACCAGCCCGTCGAGCGCCTTCCAGGTGGCCAGGTTGTAGAACAGCACCAGCGCCAGGGAGAACCCCAGCACCAGGCGTGTCGAGCTGATTTGCGGTAAGCGGCGTTTCCTGCCCTCAACCATCGATGGCACTCCTCGGTACTACACGAACGAAGCCTGCCGCCATGGCAGGCGGCGCGACTCTAGCGACCCGGCGGTCAAGAAAGCGTGAAATCCACGCGCACACGCAGCAGCCGCCTCACTGCTTCCACCCGGCCAGCCAGCCAAGGCTGTTTTCGGTGCGCCCGGTGGGCCGGTATTCCGCCCCCAGCCAGCCGTCGTAGCCGGTATCCGCCAACGCCCGCAGCGCCGGCTGGAAATCCAGTTCGCCGGAACCCGGCTCGCCGCGCCCGGGAACGTCGGCGAACTGCACGTGGCCGATCCGCCCCGCCAGTTGCCGCACGCACTCCGCCGGATCGAGGCCCATGCGCGCCATGTGATAGAGGTCGAGTTGCGCCTCCAGGTTCCGCTGCCCGACGCGTTCCAGTATCTGCAGCAGATGCCCCGGTGTATTCAGCAGGAAGCCCGGCATGTCGTGCAGGTTGATCGCCTCCAGCAGCACACCGATGCCCAGCCCGGCGAATGCGCTGGTCGTTTTCTGCAGCCGCTCGACCAGCGTGTCCAGCGCCTGCTCGCGGCTGACGCCCTCGGCCAGTCGGCCGGCCAGCACATTCACCCGCTGTGGCTGCACCACCTGCGCGTAGTCCAGCGCCTGGCGCAGCGCGGAGTCGAACTCCGCGGCACGCGACGGCACTGCGGCAAGTCCGGCGCCACCCGTCATGAAGTCGCCCGCCGGCAGGTTGATCAGCACCAGCGGCATGCCGGCGGACTGCAACGCCGCACGAAAATCCTGCGCCGCCACCTCGTAGGGGAACTGGATCTCGACACCTTCGAAACCGGCGTCCGCCGCGGCCCGGATGCGCTCCAGCAGCGGCAGATCGGTGAACAGCAGGGACAGGTTGGCGCAGATCTTCATGGCTTCACCTCACGATACTGTTCGACCAGGGTGGCCGGGTCGCATTCGAGATTGCCCTGGCTGCCATGCAGGCGCATCAGTTGCGCGGCGAGGCCGCTCATGGGCGTCGAGGAACCCTCCTCGCGTGACAGCTTCACGGCGGTATCCAGATCCTTCAGCAGCGTGCGCACATGCCACTTCACCGGCTCGAAACGGCTTTCGGCCATCTGCGGAGCGAGGATCTGCAACGGTTTGGAATCGGCGAAACCGCCGGCCAGCGCCGGCGCGATCAGGCTGGCATCGACCCCGGCCTTCTCCGCCAGGGCCACCACCTCGGCGATCACCAGGGCGTTGCAGGCGACGATCATCTGGTTGCACACCTTGGTCACCTGGCCGGCGCCGACATCGCCCATGCGCGTCAGGCGCTGGCCGAGATGGGCGAGGATCGGCCGCACCCGCTCGATGTCCTCTGCCCGGCCGCCGGCCATGATCGCCAGGCTGCCCGCTTCCGCGCCCGGCGTGCCGCCGGATACCGGCGCATCGATCCAGCGCATCCCCGTGCGCGCTTCCAGCTCCGCCGCCATCTCGCGGGTAGCCGACGGCTCCAGGCTGGAGAAGTCCACCAGCAACTGGCCGGCACGCGCGCCCTCGACGATCCCACCGGGACCGAACACCACTTCGCGTACCGCGGCGGTATCGGCCAGGCAAAGCATCACTACCTCTACCCCGTCGCAGAGTTCAGCGGGACGTTCGACGGCTTGTGCGCCCTTCGCGGCAAGCAATTCGCACTTCGCCGCAGAACGGTTCCAGACCCGCAGGGGATAGCCGGCCGCCAGCAGACGCCGGCTCATCGGTACGCCCATCAGGCCGAGGCCGGCAAACGAAATCGAAGGCAAGGTAGACGACATGAAGCACACTCCGAGAAAATGACCGGCTGAAAAACGCCATCTTAGCCGTCCCAGCGGCGGACGCCGACCCGCTCCGCCTCGGAAGCCATCTGCCAGCCAATGCTGGCGAGCTGCCTATACTCGGATTGGTTTTTTCCGCTTTTGACCCGGAGAACTCTCATGCTGAAACGTACCCTGGCGCTCGCCGCCGGCTTTGCACTGTCTTTGTCCGCAGTACTCACCCACGCCGAAGAACTGAAGGAACTCAAGGTCTCGGCCATCCCCGATGAAGCCCCGACCGAACTGCTGCGCAAGTTCAAGCCCCTGGGCGCGTATCTCCAGGAGAAACTCGGCATCCCGGTGAAATTCGTTCCGGTGGCGGACTATGCCGGGGTGGTCGAAGCCCTGGCGGCTGACCGCCTGGACATGGCCTGGCTGGGCGGCTTCACCTTCGTCCAGGCGCGCCTGAAGACCGGCAACGCCATTCCCCTGGTGCAGCGCGAGCAGGACCAGCAGTTCACCAGCAAATTCATCACCGCCGACCCGAACGTGAAATCGCTGCAGGACCTCAAGGGCAAGACCTTCGCCTTCGGTTCCGTGTCCTCCACCTCCGGCAGCCTGATGCCGCGCTACTTCATGCAGAAGGACGGCATCGTGCCCGAGCAGTACTTCTCCCGCGTGGCCTATTCCGGCGCCCACGACGCCACGGTGGCCTGGGTGCAGGCCGGCAAGGTCGATGCCGGGGTGCTGAACGCCTCGGTCTGGCAGAAGCTGGTGGACAGCGGCAAGGTCGACCTGGACAAGGTCAAGGTGTTCGCCACCACGCCGACCTACTACGACTACAACTGGACCGTGCGCGGCAACCTCGATCCGGCCGTGGCGGAGAAGATCAAACAGGCCTTCCTCGCCCTCGATCCGGCCAACCCGCGTGACAAGGAAATCCTCGACCTGCAGGCGGCCAGCCGCTTCATCGAGACCACGCCGGAGAACTACAAGGGCATCGAAGAGTCCGCGCGTGCCGCCGGCCTGTTGAAGTGACCCTGCGTCTGACCGGCGTGGAGCATGTCCACGCCAACGGCCAGCGCTCGCTCGCCGGGATCGACCTGCGCGTCGAAACCGGCGAGCACGTCGCCATCATCGGCCCGTCCGGTGCCGGCAAGACCACCCTGCTGCGCATCCTCGCCACCAACCTGATGCCCACCGCCGGCACCTATGAGCTGCTCGGCAGCCAGCCGTGGTCGCTTGGCAGCGGCGCCCGCCAGCGCCTGCGCGCGCGCATCGGCCTGATCCACCAGGCACCGCCCCTGCCGCCCCGGCAGCGGGTGGTGACCGCCGTGCTGGCCGGGCGTCTCGGCCAGTGGCCGCTGTGGAAGAGCCTGGCCAGCCTGGTCTATCCGGTCGATATCGCCGGCGCCCGCACCGCGCTGAAACGCCTGGACCTCGCCGACAAGCTGTTCGAACGCTGCGACCAGCTTTCCGGCGGCCAGTTGCAGCGCGTCGGCATCGCCCGCGCCCTGTACCAGCAGCCGGAAATCCTGCTCGCCGACGAACCGGTGTCGGCCATGGACCCGGTGCTCGCCGGACACACGCTCGACGTGCTCACCCGCGAAGCGGAAAGCCGGGGCGTCACCCTGCTGGCCAGCCTGCATGCGGTGGAACTCGCGCTGGCGCACTTCCCGCGCATCGTCGGCGTGCGCGACGGCCGGGTGGTGTTCGACCTGCCGACGCACAAGGTCAGCCGCGCAGACCTCGACGCGCTCTACGCCAACGATCAGTTGGGCATGGACGATGCTTCCGTCGCGCCGACCGGTCCCGTCGTCGTGCAGATTCCGCGATGCTGAACGAACGCGCCCACGACCCCGCCGCGCTGCCGCGCCTGCTGCTCACGCTGCTGGCGCTGGTCCTGCTGTGGCCCGGCATACGCCTGAGCGAACTGGACATCCCCGGCCTGTTCAGCGGCGACAACGCCACGACCATGGCCAATTTCCTCTCCGGCTTCTGGCCGCTGGCCCATGACAGCGAGTTCCTCGCCCTGCTCGGCCGCGCCACCCTGGAAACCCTGGCCATCGCCACCGCCGGCATGGCGCTGGCCTGGCTGCTGGCCTTCCCCGCCGCCCTGCTGGCGACCCGCGCCCTGTCCATCTCCGCCCTGCCCCGCGGCGGCCTGCCGGCATGGTGGGCGCGCGCCCTGCGCTGGCCGGTGCGTGGGGTGCTGATCATCCTGCGCAGCATTCCGGAGATCGTCTGGGCGCTGCTTTTCGTGCGCGCCGTCGGCCTCGGCCCGACCGCGGGGGTGATGGCCATCGCCATCACCTACAGCGGCATGCTCGGCAAGGTCTACGCGGAAATATTCGAATCGGTCGATCCACGCCCGACCCGCGCGCTGCTGCTCTCCGGCAGTTCGCGGCTGCAGGCGTTCGCCTACGGCGTGCTGCCATCGGCGGCGGCGGAACTGATCTCCTACACCGTCTACCGCTGGGAATGCGCGATTCGCGCCTCGGTGGTGATGGGCTTCGTCGGCGCCGGCGGGCTCGGCCAGCAGATCGACCTGTCGCTGCGCATGTTCGCCGGCGGCGAGGTTTCCAGCATCCTGCTGACCTTCCTCCTGCTGGTGCTGGTCGCCGACATGCTCAGCCGCTTCCTGCGCGGGAGGCTGGAATGAAAGGTGTGCTGCACAGCCTCGGCTGGCTGCTGGCGATCCTGCTCGCGGTCGGGATTTCCTTCGCGTATCTGGAGGTGGATACCGGCGGGTTGTTCAGCGCGACCGGCCTCGCCCAGATGCTGCAGTATGCCCGCGACTTCTTCCCGCCGGACCTTTCCGCCACACACCTGCGGGCCATCGGCCACGGCGCGCTGGAAACCCTGGCGATGTCGGCGCTGGGCACGCTGCTGGCGGCGCTGATCGGCATCCTCTTCGCCCTGCCCGCTGCCGGCCGCTTCGGCCGTCTTGCGCAGGGTGCGGCGCGCTTCCTGCTGAATGCCCTGCGCGCGGTGCCGGAGCTGGTGTGGGGTGCGCTGATGGTGCTGGCCGCCGGGCTCGGGCCGAATGCCGGCACCCTGGCCCTGGCGCTGCACACTGGCGGCGTGCTCGGCCGGCTGTTCGCCGAAGCGCTGGAAAACACCCCCACCGAGCCCGCCGAGGCGGTGCGCCTGGCCGGCGGCGGCCGGGTCGCGGCCTTCGCCTACGGGACCCTGCCAGGGGTCTGGCCGCAACTGGTGGCCTACACGCTGTATCGCTGGGAGAACAATATCCGCATGGCCAGCGTGCTCGGCTTCGTCGGCGCCGGGGGGCTCGGGCAGATGCTGTATTTCAGCCTCAGCCTGTTCCAGCAGGCCCAGGCGTCGACGGTGATCCTGGCGATGCTGGTGCTGGTGCTGGCGGTGGATAGCCTGAGTGCCTGGGCAAGACAGCGGTGGGTGACCAGTTGAGCCGCCCGACGGTGGATGTTGGGCTTCACTACGTTCAGCGCCAACCTACGGGTGGGCGTGGCGTAGGTTGGTGCTGAGCTTGCGAAGCCCAACGGTGCCCAATCCGGCGGGTGTTGCGTAGGTTGGCGGAAATGAAAGAGCCCGGGCGCTGGCCCGGGCTCTTTCATTGCAGGATTCACTCGCCGCGAATCACCTTGTCCAGGTCGACCGGCTCGCCAGGCTTGATGTTCAGCTTCGCCTGGATGTCCTCGAACATCGCGTCGTAGTCCTTGTGGTTGCGCATGATCGGACCGAAGCGCGGGTTCAGGCCATGCTTCTGGGCGATGTGGGTGGCATCGCTGGCGAAGTTGAAGGCGGTATCGCGCGCCATGTCCCATTCCTCCTTGAACTGGTTGCCGCCAATCTCGCCTTCCATGGTGAAGTGCATGAAGGCAGTGCCCTTCTCAGGATCGTGGCGCACCTCATAGCGCAGATGCACATCCGCTTCCCCCTGCCCCAGACCGGGAATGGATTGCAAATGCATGTGTCCAGGTTCAAACATGTGGTCTATCTCCCAGTGGTGAATCTCCACAGTCTAGACCGCGTTTGGCAAAACGGAGGGGCTGCCGGATCAGTGCAGCGCCGGCTTTTCCGCGCGCTCCTGCACCAGCACCCAGGGCGCCACCACCACCGCCCAGAGCTGCGGGTCACGGGCCAGATAATCTTCCGCCTGCTTCTCGTCGACTTTCGCCAGGCCACCCCCGGCCAGCCATTGCGCGACCTTCGCGCCGTTGTCCTCGGCCACGGCCTCCGCCACTTCCACCAGATCCAGCTCCATCGCCACGCGCAGCAGTGCACCGCGAGCAAAGAATGGTTGCAGTTCCTGCCAGCTAATCATCGCGGTTTCGCCGAGCAACTTGGCATATAGGGTGCTAGTTTGTTCAGTCATGGGTCTCACCAGGCTATAGAGCGGCGCAATCATAACGCCGCTCGTGCTTTGGGCAAGGCTCAGGCGACGTTGTCGCCCACAACGATCCGATGGTGCTGGAAAGGGCAGCGCCGTTTTTCTATACGTTTATTGCAATCATGCGACATGCCCTCGGCAAGCCCGCCGCCACCCGCTTTTCAAGCGGCAAAGCGGCACTCTACACTGTACCGGTACAGTTGCCGGTGGGCTTTTCTGAGAACTTGACTCAGTCCTACAGCCTCCGTGCACTAAGGACTACAAAAACGAATCACAAGAAGAGTGGAGCATTATGAAGAAGGGTACTCAGCGTCTTTCCCAGCTGCTCACCGCCATGGCTCTCGCCGGCGTTGCCAGCTACTCGATGGCTGCAGACACCATCAAGATCGCACTTGCCGGCCCGGTGACCGGCGCGGTCGCCCAGTACGGGGAGATGCAATTCATTGGCGCGAAAATGGCCATCGAGCAGATCAACAAGGCTGGCGGCGTAGACGGCAAGCAGCTTGAAGGCGTGGTCTACGACGACGCCTGCGATCCGAAGCAGGCCGTGGCCGTTGCCAACAAGATCGTCAACGATGGCGTCAAATTCGTCGTTGGCCACCTCTGCTCCAGCTCCACCCAGCCGGCGTCCGACATCTACGAGGACGAAGGCATCCTGATGATCACCGCGGCTTCCACCAGCCCGGACATCACCTCCCGCGGCTACAAGCTGATATTCCGCACCATCGGCCTGGACAGCCTGCAGGGCCCGACCGCCGGCAAGTTCATCGCCGAGCACGTCAAGCCGAAGTCCGTCGCCGTCATCCATGACAAGCAGCAGTACGGCGAAGGCATCGCCACCGCTGTGAAGAAGACCCTGGAAGACTCCGGCATCAAGGTCCCGCTGTTCGAAGGCATCAACGCCGGCGACAAGGACTTCTCCGCGATGATCGCCAAGCTGAAGCAGTCCGGCGTGGACTTCGTCTACTACGGCGGCTACCACCCGGAACTGGGCCTGATCCTGCGTCAGGCTGCCGAGAAAGGCCTGAAGGTCGGCTTCATGGGTCCGGAAGGCGTCGGCAACAAGGAACTCTCCGCCATCGCCGGCGGGGCCTCCGAAGGTCTCTACGTGACCCTGCCGAAGTCCTTCGACCAGGATCCGAAGAACCAGCCGCTGGTCGACGCCTTCAAGGCGAAGAACGAAGACCCGAGCGGTCCGTTCGTGTTCCCGGCCTACGCCGCCGTGCAGGTCATCGCCGATGGCATCAAGAAAGCCGGCAGCGACGACACCGAGAAAGTCGCCGAAGCGCTGCGCAGCAATACCTTCTCGACTCCGACCGGTGACCTGGCCTTCGATGAGAAGGGCGACCTGAAGAACTTCAACTTCGTGGTCTACCAGTGGCACAAGGACGGCACCAAGACCGAAGCCAAGTAAGCCGCGTCGTCGACACCCAAAGCCCACTGCCAGCATGCAGTGGGCTTTGTTTATCCGAGTTTTCCGGGGGTCCGTCGCGCCACAAGCGCCGCTTCACGCGACGCCCGAGGAGTTAGGTAATGCCTGATCTCTACCACTACCTGCAACAGCTGGTTAACGGGCTCACCGTTGGCAGCACCTATGCCCTGATCGCCATCGGCTACACCATGGTCTACGGCATCATCGGCATGATCAACTTCGCCCATGGCGAGGTATACATGATTGGCTCGTACGTAGCCTTCATCGTGATCACCGGCCTGGCCATGATGGGGATCGTCAGTCTGCCGATCGTCATCGTCTGCGCCTTCGCCGCGAGCATCATCGTCACCAGTGCGTACGGCTACAGCATCGAACGGATAGCCTACCGACCGCTGCGCGGAAGCAACCGGCTGATCCCGCTGATCTCGGCGATCGGCATGTCGATCTTCCTGCAGAACGAAGTGCTATTGGCCCAGGACTCCAAGGACAAGGCCATCCCCAACCCGCTGCCGGGCAACCTCATCATCGGTCCCGATGCAATGACCGGCGTGACCATCTCGTACATGCAGGTGCTGATCTTCATCGTCACCCTGCTGACCATGTACGGCCTCAGCATGTTCATCTCCCGCTCCCGCCTGGGCCGCGCCTGCCGTGCCTGCGCGGAAGACCTGAAGATGGCCAACCTGCTGGGCATCAACACCAACAACATCATCGCCCTGACCTTCGTCATCGGCGCCACCCTGGCCGCCGTGGCCGCGGTGCTGCTGGGCATGCAGTACGGCGTGATCAACCCGCATATCGGCTTCCTCGCCGGCATCAAGGCATTCACCGCAGCGGTGCTCGGCGGTATCGGCAGCATCCCCGGCGCCATGCTCGGCGGCCTGGTGCTCGGCGTCGCCGAAGCCTTCGGCGCCGACGTGTTCGGTGACCAATACAAGGACGTGGTGGCGTTCAGCCTGCTTGTCCTGGTCCTGCTGTTCCGGCCCACCGGTCTCCTCGGCCGTCCGGAGGTGGAAAAGGTATGAGCAAGCAAATCAAGACCGCCTTCTTCAGCGCCCTCCTGGTGCTGGCCGTGGCGTATCCCGTGCTGGGCCTGAAGCTCAGCGTCGTAGGCATCGGCCTGCAGGTGCATGGCGCCAAACCGATGACCCTGTGGATCATCGCCGCGTGCGCCGTGGGCATGTTCGTCTGGCAACTGGTGCGCCATCACTTCGCCTTCGGTTCCAGCGTCAAGCAGGCGCTGTCGAGGCCGCACAGCAAGCTGGCCGAACGCCTGACCCACTCCTCGGTGCAGCGCCGCATCATCTTCGTGCTGATCCTGGTCGCCCTGGCCTGGCCGTTCTTCGGTTCGCGCGGTGCGGTGGACATCGCCACGCTGATCCTGATCTACGTACTGCTCGGCCTCGGCCTGAACATCGTGGTCGGCCTGGCGGGCCTGCTCGACCTGGGTTACGTGGGCTTCTACGCCGTCGGTGCGTACAGCTATGCGCTGCTCTCGCACTACTACGGGCTGGGCTTCTGGGTGTGCCTGCCGATCGCCGGCCTGATGGCGGCGTTCTTCGGCTTCATCCTCGGCTTCCCGGTGTTGCGTCTGCGCGGCGACTACCTGGCGATCGTCACCCTCGGCTTCGGCGAGATCATCCGCATCCTGCTGCGCAACATGACCTGGCTGACCGGCGGCCCCAACGGCATCAGCAACATCGACAAGCCGACCCTGTTCGGCCTGACCTTCGAGCGTCGCGCGCCGGAAGGGATGCAGACCTTCCACGAGTTCCTCGGCATCGCCTACAACTCGAACTACAAGGTGATCTTCCTCTACCTGGTCGCCCTGCTCCTCGCCCTGCTGGCGCTGTTCGTGATCAACCGCCTGCTGCGCATGCCGATCGGCCGCGCCTGGGAAGCCCTGCGCGAGGACGAGATCGCCTGCCGCGCGCTCGGCCTGAATCCGACGATCATCAAGCTCTCCGCCTTCACCCTCGGCGCCTGCTTCGCCGGTTTCGCCGGCAGCTTCTTCGCCGCGCGCCAGGGCCTGGTGACGCCGGAGTCGTTCACCTTCATCGAGTCGGCGATCATCCTCGCCATCGTCGTGCTGGGTGGCATGGGCTCGCAGCTCGGGGTGATCCTCGCCGCCGTGGTGATGATCCTGCTGCCCGAGCTGATGCGTGAATTCAGCGAATACCGCATGTTGATGTTCGGCGCCCTCATGGTGCTGATGATGATCTGGCGTCCGCAGGGCCTGCTGCCCATGCAGCGCCCGCATCTGGAGTTGCGCAAATGAGCCAGACCATTCTCGATGTAAGCGGCCTGACCATGCGCTTCGGCGGCCTGCTGGCCGTCAACGGGGTGAACCTCAAGGTCCAGGAAAAGCAGGTGGTCTCGATGATCGGCCCGAACGGCGCCGGCAAGACCACCGTGTTCAACTGCCTGACCGGTTTCTACCAGCCCACCGGCGGCCAGATCCTCCTGCGCGGCGAAGCGGTGCATGGCCTGCCCGGGCACAAGATCGCCCACAAGGGTGTGGTGCGGACCTTCCAGAACGTCCGCCTGTTCAAGGAAATGACCGCGGTGGAGAACCTGCTGGTAGCCCAGCACCGGCACATCAACACCAACTTCTTCGCCGGCCTGCTGAAGACCCCGGCGTTCCGCCGCGCCGAGGCCGAAGCGCTGGACTACGCGGCGCACTGGCTGGAAGTGGTGAACCTCAAGGAAGTCGCCAACCGCCCGGCCGGCACCCTCGCCTACGGCCAGCAGCGCCGCCTGGAAATCGCCCGCTGCATGATGACCCGCCCGCAGATCCTCATGCTCGACGAACCGGCCGCCGGCCTCAACCCGCGCGAGACCGAGGACCTCAAGGCGCTGATCGCCATGCTGCGCGCCGAACACGGCGTCACCGTGCTGCTGATCGAGCACGACATGAAGCTGGTGATGAGCATTTCCGACCACATCTACGTGATCAACCAGGGCACTCCCCTGGCCGACGGCACCCCGGAAGAAATCCGCGGCAACCCGGACGTGATCAAAGCCTATCTGGGGGAGGCCTGAGGCATGCTGAAGTTCGAAAAGGTCTCCACCTTCTACGGCAAGATCCAGGCGCTGCACGACGTCAGCCTGGAAGTGGAAAAAGGCGAGATCGTCACCCTGATCGGCGCCAACGGCGCCGGCAAGTCGACCCTGCTGATGACCCTGTGCGGCTCGCCGCGCGCGGCCTCCGGCAGCATCAAGTACCTGGGCGAGGAACTGGTCGGCCAGGAATCTTCCGACATCATGCGCAAGAGCATCGCCGTCGTGCCGGAAGGCCGCCGCGTGTTCGCTCGCCTGACTGTGGAAGAGAACCTGGCGATGGGCGGTTTCTTCACCAGCAAGGGCGACTATCAGGCGCAGATGGACAAGGTCCTGGACCTGTTCCCGCGCCTGAAGGAGCGCTTCAGCCAGCGCGGCGGCACCATGTCCGGCGGCGAGCAGCAGATGCTCGCCATCGGCCGCGCCCTGATGAGCAAGCCCAAGTTGCTGCTGCTCGACGAGCCATCGCTGGGCCTGGCGCCGATCATCATCCAGCAGATCTTCGACATCATCGAGCAGCTGCGCCAGGAAGGCGTGACCATCTTCCTGGTCGAGCAGAACGCCAACCAGGCACTGAAGCTCGCTGACCGTGGCTATGTGCTGGAGAACGGCCGGATCGTCATGCAGGACAGCGGCGCCAACCTGCTGGTGAACCCGAAGGTGCGCGACGCCTACCTCGGCGGTTGATCCTTCGACGCTACGAAAAACGGCCCTTCGGGGCCGTTTTTCATGCGCGGAATGAATACGCACGCCGCGGGTTGCGGCATACCCTGTAGGAGCAACTGTCTTGCGACCGAGGGTGCTTTTTGTAGGGTGGACAACGCGAAGCTTGTCCACCGCCCCGTCGCACTGCGCTTGATGGTGGAAAAGGCTTCGCCGTTTTCCACCCTACGTTCTGCACGAGCGAACCGTAGGAGCAACTGTCTTGCATCCTGCGTAACTATATGGCTGGGTGTCTGGGCCAGAACCCGCGTAGGTTGGTGCTGAACGCAGTGAAGCCCAACGATGGCGATGTTGGGTTTCGCGTTGCTCAGCGCCAACCTACGGTGAGCATTGCAACTCGTAGGGGCCAGGCCCGCGACCAGCCATGGCGCGAAGACGGTTCGGGGGCCTGGCCCCCTCCTACAGCCGGCGATCAGCCGGCCAGTTGGGCGTCGCTTTCATTCTGGGCGATGAACTCCAGCATCTTCTCGCTGCCATCCAGCAGATCGATGTGGATCGCCTCGCGCGCCGCGGCGCCATCCCCCTTCTGTAGCGCGCGCAGGACTTCCCAGTGGTGCTCGACGGCCATGCGCTCGTTGAAATCGCCGTAGGCCTGGGCGATCAGCGGCCCGGTGCGCATCCACAGGCTGTCGAGGAAGGCTCGTAGCAGCGGCATCCCGGCGATGTCGGCAAGGGCGAAGTGGAAGGCCTGGTTCAGCTTGAGCGCGGAAACCAGGTCCTCGGCATGGATCGCTGCGAGATTGTCGCGGATGTTCGTTTCCAGCATCGCCAGCTGCTCGGCGCTGACCTTCGCCGCGGCAGTCTCGGCGGCGAGACCTTCGAGGGCAACGCGGATACTGCGAATTTCCAGGTACTGCTCGCTGGTCAGCAGCGGCACGCGTATGTCGCGCGGCGTGCGCAGCTCCAGCGCCTGCTCCTTGGCCAACTGCAGGATCGCATCGCGCACCGGCGTTACGCTGGTGCCCAGTTGCTGCGCCAGGTCACGGATACGCAACCTGTCGTCCGGCTTGAAACGACCGGTGATCAGCGCCTCGCGCAGCAAGGCATAGACGCTGCTGCCCAGGTAGGAATGGTTGAGGCCTTCGATCGGGTAGTTCATGCGCGTCTCGTGATGGTTCGGGCGAAGCGACTGGCGCTGTAGGACAGTTCAGGGACAAATGATCGTCGCTGGCGGACACGAATTCCAGCGGGTCAGACGTGCTGCCCGCCGTTCACATGGATTTCCGCCCCGTTCACATACGACGCGCTGCTGGTACAGAGGAAATGGATCAGCGCGGCGACCTCTTCCGGCTTGCCCAGGCGGTGCATGGGAATGTCGCGCTCGACGATCAGCTCGGTGCCCGAGGACAGGATCGCCGTGTCGATCTCCCCCGGCGCGATGGCGTTGACGCGTACACCGTGGCGGCCGAAGTCATAGGCCATTTCCCGGGTCAGCGCCGCCAGCGCAGCCTTCGAGGAGGCATAGGCCACTCCGGCGAACGGATGCACACGTGAGCCGGCGATGGAGGTGACGTTGATGATGGTCCCCTGCGCCGCCTTCAGCTCGTCGAACAGGCCGCGGGCGAGCAGTGCGGTGGAGAACAGGTTGACGTTGAACACCTTGAGCCAGGTCGCATAGTCGCTTTCCAGCACACCCATGCGCTGCCCTTCCGCGCCCTTCGGCGAAATCCCGGCGTTGTTGACCAGCGCGTCCAGGCGCCCGTCGCCAAGCTTCTCGCGGATCAGCGGCAGGCTGCTTTCGACACTCTCAATGTCCTCCAGATCGAGATGGATATGGTTCACCAGGCCATCGGCCCAGGGACATTCCGCGGCCCAGTCCTGCCGCGACGCGGTGAACACCCGCCAACCGGCGGCATTGAAATACTTCACTGTCGCGTGGCCGATACCCCGGCTGGCGCCGGTGAGCAATAACGTCTTCTGCCCCTTCATTGTCGATTCCGTCCCGTGCAGCGGCTGAGTCGTAGTGAGCGGATAATGGCTCAAATTCCTTTCAAACAAAACATGATGCATCATATTTTTATTGATGCTTTAATGAAGTCCCACCCGTGACAACAACAAGAAAACGGAGGACCACACCATGCAACGACACGCGCTTTCGCGACGGGATTCCAGGGCCTGGAGCTCGTCGCCGTAACGTACCGGGAGCGAATCGGCCCCCGTGAATGCGCCGATATCGCCCCTCTCTTGAAGCTGCCCCCTATTTCGCGGGCCGGATGGCCCCACCCAGGAGCACTCGCATGTTCAAGAAAGTCGCAGCACTGATTCTGCTGGCCGGCAGCGCCGCCCAGCTTCACGCCGCCGAAAAACTCACCGTGGTTTCGTTTGGCGGCGACAACAAGACCGCCCAGGAAAAAGCGTTCTACCAGCCCTTCGCCAAGCAGACCGGTGCGACCGTCCAGGCCGCCGAGTACAACGGCGAGATGGCCAAGATCAAGGTCATGGCCGATACCGGGCAGACCAGTTGGGACGTGGTCGAGGTCGAGTCGCCGGAGCTGATCCGCGGTTGCAGCGAGGGCCTGTTCGAGCCGCTGGACTGGTCGAAGCTCGGCAAGCGCGAGGACTTCCTCGACGCCGCCGTAACCGAATGCGGCGCCGGCATCTTCATCTGGTCCACTGTGCTCGCCTACGACTCCAGCAAGCTGGCCGCCGCACCCACCGGCTGGGCCGACTTCTGGGATGTGCAGCGCTTCCCCGGCAAGCGCGGCCTGCGCCGTGGCGCCAAGTTCACCCTGGAGTTCGCGCTGCTCGCCGACGGTGTAAAACAGGAAGACCTGTACAAGGTCCTCGGCACCAAGGAAGGCGTAGACCGCGCGTTCCGCAAGCTCGACCAAATCAAGCCGAACATCCAGTGGTGGGAGGCCGGTGCGCAGCCGCTGCAATGGCTCGCCGCCGGTGACGTAGTGATGACCTCGGCCTACAACGGACGCGTGGCCACCGCGCAGAAGGAAGGCCGTCCGTTCGTCATGCAGTGGGACGGCAGCCTGTACGACCTGGACCACTGGGCCATCGTCAAGGGCAGCAAGAACAAGGCGCTGGCCGAGCAGTTCATCGCCAAGGCCAACGACCCGCAGCACCAGAAGGTCTTCGCCGAGGCGATTCCCTACGGTCCGACCAACACGCACACAATCGATCTGATCGACCCGGCGATCCAGCCGATCCTGCCCACCGCGCCGAAGAACCTGGAGAACGCGCGGGCAATGGACACGGAGTTCTGGATCGACCACGGTGAAGAACTGGAAACGCGCTTCAACGCCTGGGCGAGCAAGTAATCCGGCGAGCCTCGTCCGGCGTCGCGCCGAACGAGGCTCATCGAAGCCTGCCGGGCCGCTTCATGCATGAACTGATGGAGTATCACCCTTGTCCCTGAACACCGTATCCGCCCACGATCACCTGCTCGAAGCCGCCCCGGCCCAGGTCAGCATCGAGCAGGCCGTCGCCATCGCCTCACGCTGCTTCGCCTTCGACGGCGCGGCGCAGAAACTGGCCGGCGAGCGCGACCTGAATTTCCAGATCACCCAGGCCGACGGCACCACCCGCCTGCTGAAACTCTCGCATCCGCTGGAAGACCCGCAGGTCGTGGACTTCCAGAACCAGGCACTGCTGCAGATACAGCGCAATGACCCGGATCTGCCGGTGCAGCGTGTCTATCCCGCACAGGACGGCAACTACCAGGTCGACGTCGAGGTGGACGGACAACACATGCTGGCGCGGCTGTTTTCCTTCGTCGACGGGCTGCCGCTGCACCGCGTCCCCCAGCGCAGCCGCGCGTTGCGGCAGAACCTGGGCGACGCGCTGGCTCGCCTGGACCTCGCCCTGGCCGACCTCGAGCACCCCGCCTCCGGCCATGAGCTGCTATGGGACATGAAACACGCCTCGCGCCTGCGCCGTCTGCTGGTCCATATCGAGCAGCCGGATCAGCGCGCCCTGGCTACGCGCTTCCTCGACAACTTCGAACGCCACGCGCTGCCGCGCCTGCCTTCGCTGCGCGCGCAGGTGATCCACAACGACCTGAACCCGCACAATGTCATCGTCGATCCGCAGCATCCGGAACTCCTGCTCAACATCCTCGATTTCGGCGACATGGTGCGCGCGCCGCTGGTCAACGACCTGGCGGTGGCGGCGGCCTACCAGATGGGCGGCCTGAGCGATCCCCTGGGCAGCGCCTGCGAGTTCATCGCGGCGTACCATCGCCGCAACCCCCTGCAGGACGCCGAGCTGGAAATCCTCGCCGACCTGATCGCCACCCGCCTGGTGATGACCGTGAGCATCACCGCATGGCGCGTCAGCCTGCATCCGGAAAACCGCGACTACATTCTGCGCAACACCCATCACGCCTGGCAGAGCCTGCAAGGGCTCGCCAGCATGCCCCGCAGCCAGGCCCGGGAGCAGATCGCCCGGGCCTGCCAGGAGGAACCCGACGCATGAGCATGATCAACGGATTCAGCGACGCCGATGCCCAACGCCTGGGCGAACAGGAACGCCAGCTCATCGAGCGCCGCGAGCGCCTGCTCGGCCCTGCCTATCGGCTGTTCTACGAGCGCCCGCTGCACACGGTGCGCGGCGAAGGCGTCTGGCTATACGACGAAACCGGACGGCGCTACCTGGACGCCTACAACAACGTCGCCTCGGTCGGTCATTGCCATCCACAGGTGGTCGAGGCCATCTGCGCCCAGGCGGGTCGCCTGAACACCCATACGCGCTATCTGCAGGAAGGCATCCTCGACTACGCCGAGCAGTTGCTGGCTACCTTCCCGGCTGAACTGGACCGCGTCATGTTCACCTGCACCGGCAGCGAGGCGAACGACCTGGCGTTGCGCATCGCCCGCCACTACACCGGGGGCGAAGGCGTGATCATCACCCGCTTCGCCTACCACGGCGTCACCGGCGACATTTCCGAACTCTCGCCCTCGCTCGGCGCCGGCATCACCCTGCCCGCCCATGCGCGCACCGTGCGCGCGCCGGATGCCTATCGACTGGGTGCCGATAATGTCGCTGCCATCCTCGCCGAGGACGTGCGCGCCGCCATCGCCGACCTGCGCGCCAACGGCATCAAGCCCGCCGCACTGCTGCTGGACGGCATATTCGCCAGCGATGGCGTACTCCCCGACCCGGCCGGCTTCCTCGCCGAGGCCGTGGCGGTGGCCCGCGCGGAGGGGCTGCTGTACATCGCCGACGAAGTGCAGAGCGGTTTCGCCCGTTGCGGGGAACGGATGTGGGGATTCGAGCGCCACGGCGTGCAGCCGGACATCGTCACTCTGGGCAAGCCCATGGGCAACGGCCAGCCGATCGCGGGAGTGGTCGCTCGGGCCGAAGTCATCGAACAGTTCGGTCGCAGCGTGCGCTACTTCAATACCTTCGGCGGTAATCCGGTGTCCTGCGCGGCCGGCAAGGCAGTGCTCGACATCATCCAGCAGGAGAGGCTGCAGCAACGCTCCGAACAGCTGGGCAGCTACCTGCGGGACGGCTTCCGCCGACTCGCCGAACGCCATGAACTGATCGGCGACGTGCGCGGCGCGGGCATGTTCCTGGGCGTCGAGCTGGTTACCGACCGCCAGAGCAAGTCACCCGCCGCCTCGCAGACCCGACGGGTAGTCAACGGCATGCGCGAGCGCGGGGTGCTGATCAGCGCGGCCGGGCCATTGGAGAACATCCTGAAGATCCGGCCGCTACTGGTATTCGAGCAGGAGCATGCCGATCTGCTGCTGGAAAGCCTGGACAGCGCGCTGGCCGACGCGCAAGTGTAAGCACCTCGTAGGATGGGTTGAGCGCAGCGATACCCATGCGGTAACGGAATCACCATCGTCGTTGAGCCACCGATCCGTAGGTTGCGGCTGAGCTTGCGAAGCCCAACGATCCCGCGCCCACCAGATGTTGGGCTTCACTGCGTTCAGCGCCAACCTACGCAGCGAAGCTCAACTCGGCCGGCGCTGGACTAGCCGCCAAGCTCCACCAGTTGCTTGCGACTGCGTTCGAACCAGCCGAGCAGGTAATCGGCGAGCAACTGCGTACGCCGTGGCAGGCCGCCCTGGTAGGGGTGGACGAGGAAAACCGGCGTGCTGCGCGTCTGGTACTCGCGTAGCAGCCATATCAACCGTCCCTCGGCCAGTTCGCTCTGGAGCATGTACGACGGCAGCCGGACGATCCCCGCGTCGGCCAGCGCGGCCTTTTTCAGCAGCGTGTAGTGGTTGCTCGCCAGCACGCCGCTCACCGGTACGCGGAACAGTTCGTGCTGCTTCTGGTAGAGCCAGACATCCGGCGCCGGGTAATGGGTGTTCTGCAGGCAGCAATGCGCGGCCAGATCCGCCGGCGCCGTGGGCGTTCCGTGCTGCGCCAGATAGGCCGGGGTGGCGCAGGTGATTTCCTGCAAGGCGAACAGCGGCCGCGCCACCAGCCGTTCGTCCTCGCCGATGCCCGAGCGGATCGCCAGATCGAAACCCTCGGCGACCAGGTCGCGGCGTTCGTTGGACAGGTCCAGCTCCAGGCGGATGGCCGGATGCTGGCGGGAAAACTCCATCAGCCAGGCGTCGAAGAAAGTCTCGCCCAGCGACACCGGCACGCTCAGCCGCACCGTGCCGCTCTCCTCCTCCTGCAGCCGCGCCACCGCCTGGCGCGCCCGCGCGGCCTGGGCGTTGAGCGCCTGCGCCTCGGGCAGCAGCGCCGCTCCCGCGGCGGTCAGCGACAGGCGCCGGGTGGTGCGGTGCAGCAGGGTCACGCCCAGTTCCTGCTCCAGCGAGGAAATGCGCTTGGACAACTGCCCCTTGCTGCAGCCCAGGCGCTCGGCGGCGCGGGTGAAGCTGCCGCTGTCCAGCAGTACGGCGAAGGCGGAGAGGTCTTCCAGATCGCCCATGATTGTTTCCCTATGAAAACGACAGGTTGGCAATTGGAAGGATTATCACAACTCACGACCTTCCTACACTGGTTCCACCTCTCCCGCAGACACCCGGAGCTTCCATGAAAATCATCCTGATCGGCGCCAGCGGCACCCTCGGCAAGGCAGTGGCCAACGAACTGGGCCAGCGCCACGACATCGTCCGCGTCGGCCGCAACAGCGGCGACCTGCATGCGGACATCACCGACAGCGCCTCGATTCGCGCACTGTTCGAGAAGGTCGGCAGCTTCGATGCGCTGGTCAGCGCGGCCGGCGGTGTGCATTTCGGCGCGCTGGCGGAGATGGGCGAGAAGGAATTCGCCGTCGGCCTGCGGGACAAGCTGATGGGCCAGGTCAACCTGGTGCTGATCGGCCGCGAGTTCGCCAACGATGGCGCGTCCTTCACCCTGACCACCGGCATCCTCAGCGAAGACCCGATCCGCTACGGCGCCTCGGCAAGCATGGTCAACGCCGGCCTCGAAGGCTTCGTCCGCAGCGCCGCGCTGGAGCTGCCACGCGGCATGCGGATCAACGCGGTCAGCCCGAACGTGCTGGTCGAGTCGCCGGACTACGCACCGTATTTCCGCGGCTTCAAGCCGGTGCCGGCGGCCGATGCCGCACTCGGATACGCACGCAGCGTCGAAGGCGCGCAGACCGGGCAGGTCTACCGAATCTGGTAAAAAAACGTTGGCGCTGCCCGTAGGTTGGCGCTGAGCTTGCGAAGCCCAACGGTGCGGCCGGCAGATGTTGGGCTTCGCTGCGCTCAGCGCCAACCTACGTGGACTCCGGCGTGTTTCCCGGTCGCGGCGAGGGTTCTATAGTTAGTTGTTGACGCACAGCGGATGTGCAGCGTCCGTCGCAGGAGGCGGCATATGCCGGGAATCACTCCCCGTTGGAGGAGGCGTTATGTTCCAGGTAATGCGTAATGGCGAGAATCGCATAGACGTGAACTTCGCAGGAAAACTCGACAGCAGCGAAATGCGAGTCGCGCTCGATGAACTGGGCAAGCAGTCCGAAGGCATCGAACATGGCCGGATGCTCTATCGGATCGGTGACTTCCAGCTTCCCACGCTGGGCGCAATGGGCGTCGAACTGTCGCGCATCCCGCAGCTGTACCGGTTCGTCCGGCGCTTCGACCGCATGGCGGTGGTCGCCGACAAGCAGTGGGTGAGGAAGCTCAGCGAGGTCGAAGGTGCGCTGATTCCCGGCCTGCAGATCAAGTCGTTCGAGCGGGACCACGAGGCCGAAGCCGAAGCCTGGCTGGAACACTAGGCCCGGGGCGGGTTCCGGCCGATCGGCGCCCGCCTACTCCAGCTCCCCCGCATAGCACGTCGGCGAACTACCGGGGTGCAGGCGCTCCAGTTCGTCCTCGAGAAACTCGGCAAGCACCTGGGCGTTGTTGTGTTTCTCATCCTTCGCGCCGTAGAGCAGCGTGAGATTGCCCTTGCGCGCCACGTCCAGCAGCCCCCACCAGTGTTCGGGATGCGCTGCCAGCTCCTTGCGATAGGCCTCGCGGAACTCGCCGAAGAGACCGGCCTCGTGGTGGAAGCGCTGGCGCAGTTCGTTGGACGGCGCGACATCCTTCAGCCACTCCGCCGCCAGGTCCTCCTTGCGGACTCCCCGTGGCCACAGCCGGTCGACCAGCACGCGGCGACCGTCGTCCGCCTCCATCGGCGCGTAAACCCGTTTGCATCTGATCATTCCACTCTCCCGTGCCGGCACTTGTGATAGGCCGGCCCGCTCGGTAACTTTGGCTCCCTTTCAGGGAGATCGTCCATGCGTCCAAGCCGTTTCGTCCTCTACAGCCTCCTGCCGCTGTTCGCCGCCTGCCAGGTGTGGACGCCCAAGTCCGCCGACCTGCAGAGCGCCACCCGCCAGCAGGGCGAGATCACCCGCCAGGGCAACACGCTGCTGTTCACTCCCTGCAACGAACAGCGCCGGTTCAGTATCGAGGATAGCGGCAATACCGGCATCGCCCGCGAAGCGGCCAACCTGTTCCGCGACGGCGGCAAGGTCCTCTTCGCCGATATGCGCGGCACCTTCAGCGGCAGCAGCGCCAGCGGCACCGATGGCAAGCTGGGAGTCGACAAGCTGTTTCGCCTGCAGCGCGAGGGCTTCGGCTGCGACGATCCGAACTTCAAGCGCCTGATCGTCCGCGCCGGCGGCAACGAGCCGGGCTGGAGCGTGATGGTCAACAGCCAGGGCCTGCTGGTGCAGCGCCCGGGCCAACCGCAACTGGCGCTGCCCTACGTGGTCGAGAGTCTGCCCGACGGCAGCAGCAGCTACTCCAGCGAAGCCGACGGTGAGAAGCTGGAACTCTGGGTCGCCCCGGCGCATTGCGTGAACGACATGAGCGGCACCCTCAGCAATCTCTCCGCCACGCTGCACCTGCAAGGCCAGGTCATGCGCGGCTGTGCCTATCCGGGTGCGGCCAGCGGCGACTGAGCCGCAACTCAGGCGCCCTGCAGGCCCGCCAGTTCGATGCCGGGCAGCTCGGCGCCCTCTTCCGCACACTGGCGCACCGCTTCGATCAGCGGCTCCAGCTCGAACCCCTGCTGCACCAGCCAGAAACGGTCGTAGTAGGTCTCGGCATAGCGCTCGCCGCCGTCGCAGAGGATCGCGACCACCGAGCCGGATTCGCCGTTGGCCACCATCTGCCGGCCGGCGACCAGCGCGCCGATCAGGTTGGTGCCGCTGGAGCCGCCGACACGCCTGCCGAGTCTTCTCGCGAGGTAGTGCATGGCCGCCAGCGACAGGGCGTCCGGCACCTTGGCCATGGCGTCGATCACCGACGGCAGGAAGGAAGCCTCCACCCGCGGCCGGCCGATGCCCTCGATGCGCGAGCCGCAGCTCAGGGTCAGGCTGCGGTCGCCGGTCCGGTAGGCATCGAAGAACACCGAACGCTCGGCGTCGGCGCACAGCACGCGGGTTTCATGGCGGCGATAACGGGCGAAGCGGCCGAGCGTGGCCAGGGTGCCGCCGGTGCCGGGGCTGGATACCAGCCAGGACGGCTCGGGGAAGCGCTCGTGGCGCATCTGCTGGAAGATCGATTCGGCGATGTTGTTGTTCGCCCGCCAGTCGGTGGCGCGCTCGGCGAAGGTGAACTGGTCCATGAAGTGGCCGCCGCTCTCGCGGGCCAGGCGCTCGGACTCGGCGTAGATCTGCGTCGGATCGTCGACCAGGTGGCTCTGGCCGCCATAGAAGGCGATCTGCGCGATCTTCTCCTTGGAAGTGCTGGCCGGCATCACCGCAATGAACGGCAGCCCGAGCAGACGGGCGAAGTACGCCTCGGAGATCGCCGTCGAACCGCTGGAAGCCTCGATCACCGGCGCCCCCGGTTTCAGCCAGCCGTTGCACAGCGCATAGAGGAACAGCGACCGCGCCAGGCGATGCTTGAGGCTGCCGGTCGGGTGGCTGGACTCGTCCTTGAAGTACAGGTCGACGCCCGGCATTCCGGGTAGGTCGAGGGGAATCAGGTGGGTGTCGGCGCTGCGCTGGAAATCCGCGTCGATGATGCGGATCGCCTCGCGAGTCCAGACGCGTTCGTCGTTAAGCATGGCGATACCTCGCAGGGAATGGATTCGATCAGTCCAGCACGCCGGCCGGCGGCGTGGTCGGTGCGGTGCGCCACTGGCTGAGCGCCACGCCGGCGAACACCACGCCGGCGGCCAGGGCCTGCTGGCCGCTGAACAGCTCGCCGAGGAACGCCGCGGCGAAGATCAGGGTGAACACCGGGATCAGGTTGGTGAAGCCCGACGCCTGGCTGGCCGGCAGCCGGCTGACGCCGAAGTTGTACAGGCCATAGGCGCCGACGGTGACCACGCTGCCGAGATAGATCAGCGCGAACAGCCCTTGCCCGCTGGGCACAGGCGGCGTGCCGGCGGTGATCGCCGCCAGCGGCAGGAAGAAGATCGAGCCGATGAAGGCTTGCATGGCGGTCAGGATGAAGGCCGAGTAGCGCGTGGAAAGGTGCTTGAGCAACAGGGTATAGCCCGTCGCGCAGACCATCGCGAGGAACTCCAGGAAGTTGCCGAGCAGCGGCTGCGGCGCATGGATGTCGGCCTCGCTGGCGAAGGTCAGCCACAGGGCGCCGATGACCGCCAGCAGGAAGCCCAGCCAGGTGTTGCGGCCGATCCGTTCCTTGAGCAGGAAGAACGCCCCCACCGCCACCAGCAACGGCAGCAGCGCGGTGATCATGCCCGCCTGGGACGCGCTGGTGTACTGCAGCGCCAGCGACTCGCAGATGAAGTACAGGCACGGCTCGCACACCGCCAGGCCGAGCAGGTATTTCCAGTCGCCGGGGAGATATTCGATGCGCCCGCGCCAGCGCCAGGCGGCGAGGAAGATCAGGCTGCCGATGGCCATGCGGGCGAAGATCACCCACATGGGCGGGAACTCCTGAAAGGCGAGTTTCAGGGCGACGAAGGAACTGCCCCACAGCGCCATGGCCAGCACCAGGCACGCGAGGGCGAACGGCCGGGAATGCTGCACGGAACGCTCCAGAAGACGGGAATCAACGCAGTATAGGTGCCCGCCCGAACCGGCCGACAGACACAGCGACCAGCAAAAACTGTTGCGCCCGCTTCTACACCGACTGAAACGCGGACCTGGTCTTGTAGGAGCGAGCTCTGCTCGCGAACACCGGCAACACAAAAGCTTCGCGAGCAGAGCTCGCTCCTACAGAAAAGCGCCCGCCGTCACTCCCACGGTTCGCCGCTGGTTTCGTTCTTCAGCGGCAGCTTCTGCTGCATCCCCGCCTTGGCCAGCAGGTGCGCGCTCACCGGCGCGGTGATGAAGAGGAACACGGTGATCAGCACTTCATGCAGGCTGATGCTGTCGCCACGGCTGCTGAAGTACACCAGCGAAGCGATCAGCACCCCGCCGACGCCCAGGGTGGCCGCCTTGGTCGGCGCGTGCAGGCGGGTGTAGAAGTCCGGCAGTCGGTACAGGCCGATGGCGCCCAGCAGGGTGAACAGGCTGCCGGCCAGCAGCAGCAGGCTGACCAGCGCCTCGATCCAGAACTGCACGTTCATTCGATGATGTCTCCCCGCAGCAGGTACTTGGACAGCGCCACCGTGCTGACGAAGCCCATCACCGCGATCAGCAGCGCCGCCTCGAAGTACAGCCCCGAGCCGCTCCAGATTCCGAACAGCACGATCAGCGCGATGGCCTCCACCGATAGCGTGTCCAGCGCCAGGATGCGGTCCGGCAGGCCCGGTCCGCGGATCAGCCGGGCGACGGTGAGCACGACCGCCAGCCCGAGCATCGCCAGGCAGGTGGGAATCACGTAGCCGAGCATCATTGGAAAATCTCCTTCAGCGGCGCCTCGTAGCGCGCCTTGATGTCGGCGACCAGGCCGGCCGGATCGGGCACGTCGAGGCCATGCACCAGCAGCGTGCGGCGGTCGGCGGCGAGATCGGCGGACACCGTGCCGGGCGTCAGGGTGATGACGCTGGCAAGGATGGTGATGGGCAGGTCGTCGGTCAGCTCCAGCGGGATTTCCACGAAGGCCGGACGCAGCGTCCGCGTCGGCCCGACCACCAGCCGGGCGACCTGCAGGTTGGCGACCACGATGTCGTACAGCACCAGGCCGATGAAGCGCAGCAGGCGCAGCGGACGGCGAATGCGCGGCGCCGTCAGCAGCAGGTCGCGGCACAGCCAGGGCAGCAGCAGGCCGAGCAGCCCGCCGAGCAACCAGTGGCCGAGGGAGAAGTCATTCACCAGCAGCAGCCAGGTCAGCAGCAGGCAGGCGCTGAGCAACGAATGCGGCAGCAGGCGACGGATCATGCGCCACCTCCGAGAATCGCCTGCCGGTACAGTTCGACATCCAGCAATTGCGTGGCGGTCGCCTGGGCGTAGTCCAGCATCGGCCTGGCGAAAAGAATCAGCAGCAGCGCCGTGAGCAGCAGCCCGACGGTCGCCAGCAGCCGTACCACGTCACGTTCGGCGCTATCCAGCATGCTGCGGCCGGTGCGCCAGAACAGCGTGCTGCCCGCACGGCTGAGCGCCACGATGGTGACCAGCCCGCTGACCAGCAGCACGCTCCACAGCGCCAAGGTCTGCCCCGGCGTGCTGGCGGCGCGCAGCAACAGCAGCTTGCCCATGAAACCGGACAGCGGCGGCAGACCGACCACCGCGATGGCGCCGAAGAAGAACAGCCCTCCGAGCACATGCGGCTGCAGCAGCGCCGGCCCCTGGACCAGTTGCCCGCCCTTCTCCCCGCGCTGGCGAGCAAGCAGATCGGCGAGGAGGAACAGTCCACCCGCCACCCAGGTGCTGTGCAGCAGGTAGTACAGCGCTGCGCTCAGCGCCACCTGGCTGCCCATCGCCAGCGCCGCCAGCAGGGTGCCGGCGGAAACCACCACCAGATAGGCCAGCAGCCCCTGCAGGGTGGTCGCCGCCAGGGCGCCCAGGCTGCCGACGGCGATGCCGAGCAGGGCCAGCGGCCACAGCCAGGCGCTCGCCAAATTGGCCAGCTCGCCGGCCTCGGCGCCGAATATCAGGGTGTAGACGCGCAGGATCGAATAGATGCCGACCTTGGTCATGATCGCGAACAGCGCCGCCACCGGCGCGCTGGCCTCGGCGTAGGAACGCGGCAGCCAGAAGTACAGCGGCAGCAGCGCCGCCTTGAGGCCGAACACCACCAGCAGCAGCAACGCGGCGGCGCGCACCAGCGGCGCCTGCTCGGCGCCCAGCGCGGCAACGTGGCGGGCCATGTCGACCATGTTCAGCGTGCCGGTGACGCCGTACAGCACGCCCACCGCGATCAGGAAGAACGCCGAACCGACCAGGTTGAGCACCACGTAGTGCACCCCGGCGCGCACCCGCCCTGCCCCGCCACCGTGCAGCAGCAGGCCGTAGGAGGCGATCAGCAGGATCTCGAAGAAGACGAACAGGTTGAACAGGTCGCCGGTGAGGAAGGCGCCGTTCAGGCCGGCCAACTGGAACTGGAACAACGCGTGGAAATGCCTGCCGCGGCGATCGTCGCCACGCACCGCGTAGATCAGCGCGAACGCCGCGAGCAGCCCATTGGCCAGCAGCATCAGCGCGCTCAGGCGGTCGAGCACGAGGATGATGCCGAACGGCGGCTGCCAGTTGCCCAGCGCGTAGAACTGGATCTGCCCGCCGGCTGCCTGCTGCAGCAGGGCCACGCTCACTGGCAGCAGGGCCAGGGTGGCGAGCAACGAGACGCCGCGCTGCAGGCGCTCGCCGAAGGCGGCAAGCAGCAGGCAGCCGCTGAACAGCGGCAGCAGGATCGGCAGGATCAGCAGGTGATTCATTCCTCGCCCTCCGCGTCGGCGCGGTCGCCGTCGACGTGGTCGTCGCCGGTCTCGGCCAGTCCGCGCAGGGCGAGGACGATGACGAAGGCGGTCATGGCGAAGCCGATGACGATGGCAGTCAGCACCAGCGCCTGCGGGATCGGATCACCAGCCTTGGCGACCTGGCCGACCACCGCCGGTTCGCCGGCGAGGCGGCCCATGGCGAAGAGGAACAGGTTCACCGCGTAGGAAATCAGGGTAAGCCCCAGCACCACCGGGAAGGTGCGCGCCCGCAGCAGCAGGTACACACCGCTGGCGGTGAGCATGCCGAGGGCGATGGCGAACAGTGCCTCCATCAATTCACCTCCTTGGCCAGCGCCGCATCATCCGGCGGCGCCGTCAGTTCGCCGAGCCCGGAGAGGATCAGCAGGGTCGCGCCGACCACCGTCAGGTACACGCCCAGGTCGAAGAGCATCGCCGTGGCCAGCTCGATCTCACCCACCAGCGGCAGGTGGAAATGGCCGAACGACGAAGTCAGGAACGGATAGCCGAAGGCCCAGCTGCCCAGCCCGGCCAGCCCGGCGACGATCACGCCGATGCCAGCCATGCGTCCGTAGTTCAGTGGCAGGCGGGTGCGCATCCAGCGGCTGCCGCAGGCGATGTACTGGATGATCAGCGCCACCGCAGTGATCAGGCCGGCGATGAAGCCGCCGCCCGGCAGGTTGTGCCCGCGCAGGAAGATGAACACCGCCACCAGCAGCGCCAGCGGCAGCATCAGCCGCGACAGCACGGCGAGGATCGGCGGGAAGCGGTCCGCGCTCCAGGCGCGCCCTTCGCTGTCCTGCCCGGCGCGCGGCAGGCGCAGGCCGGCGAGCATGGCGAAGATGCCCACCGCGGCGATGGCCAGCACGCTGATCTCGCCGAGGGTATCGAAGCCGCGGAAGTCCACCAGGATCACGTTCACCACGTTGTGCCCGCCCCCGCCGCCGATGCTGTTGTCCAGGTAGTAGCCGGCGATGGTGTCGTACGGGCGGGTCAGCACGGCGTAGGCCAGCAGCGCCACCATCACCCCGCAGAACAGCGCCACGACGACGTCGCGCAGCTTGCGCAGGCTGCTGGTTTCCTTCGGCGTGCGGGTCGGCAGGTAGAACAGCGCCAGCATCAGCAGGACCATGGTCACCACTTCCACCGCCAGTTGGGTCAGCGCCAGGTCCGGCGCGGCGAAACGGGCGAAGGCCAGCGCCACCAGCAGGCCGGCGACGCTGAGGATGACCAGCGCGACCAGGCGCTGGCGATGGAACCAGGCGGTCAGCGGCCCGCTCAGCGCCAGCAGGACGAGACCGAGCGCGGTGATGCCGTCCAGCTCGCTCAGCGGGCGTTCGCCATACAGCCGGGGCAAGGGCGCGATGCCGGCGAACACCACCACCGCCGAAGCCAGCAGCAGGAGCATCACGTAGCGTTGCAGCGAGCCGTTCTCCAGACGCAGGGTCAGCCATTGCGCCGCACGCACCACGCGCTGTACCTGCTGTTCGAAGACCAGCTTGGCGTCCATCGCCGGCAGGCCGGCATACCAGTCGAACAGCGGCTTGCGCAGCACATACAGCAGCACCCCACCCACCAGAGCGACCAGGCTCATCAGCAACGGCAGGTTGAAGCCGTGCCAGATCGCCAGGCTGTAGGACGGCAGTTCGCCATTCAGGCTGGCGGAAGCGGCCGCGGACAGCAGCGGCGCCACGGTGAGACCCGGCACCATGCCCACCAGCAGGCAGAGGAACACCAGGATTTCCACCGGCACCTTCATGTAGCGCGGCGGCTCGTGAGGCTGTCTGGGCAGGTTGACCGGTTCGCCGTTGAAGAACACGTCGTGGATGAAACGCACCGAATAGCTCACCGAGAACAGCGCGGCGACGGTCGCCAGCGTCGGGATCAGCCAGTTGAAGCTGCCCATCATGTTCTGCGCCAGGGTCTCGCCGAAGAACATTTCCTTGCTGAGGAAACCATTGAGCAGCGGCACCCCGGCCATCGACGCGGATGCCACCATGGCCAGCACGGCGGTATGTGGCATGTATTTCCACAGACCGTTGATGCGGCGAATGTCGCGGCTGCCGGTCTCGTGGTCGATGATCCCGGCGGCCATGAACAGCGAAGCCTTGAAGGTCGCGTGGTTGATGATGTGGAACACCGCGGCGACGTTGGCCATCGGCGAGTCGAGGCCGAACAGCAGGGTGATCAGGCCGAGGTGGCTGATGGTCGAGTAGGCCAGCAGGCCCTTCAGGTCGTTCTGGAACAGCGCCATGAAGGCGCCCATCAGCAGCGTGGCGAGGCCGGTCAGGCTGACCAGGTAGAACCACAGGTCGTTGCCGGAGAGCAGCGGATACAGGCGCGCCAGCAGGAACACGCCGGCCTTGACCATGGTCGCCGAGTGCAGGTACGCGGAAACCGGCGTCGGCGCCGCCATCGCGTGGGGCAGCCAGAAGTGGAACGGGAACTGTGCGGACTTGGTGAACACGCCGAGCAGCACCAGGCACAGCGCCACCGGGAACAGCGCGCTGCCCTGCAGCAGATCGCGTGCGGCGAGCACATCGGTCAGCTCGAAGCTGCCCACGGTCTGGCCGATCAGCAGGATGCCGGCGAACAGCGCCAGGCCGCCGCCACCGGTGACCGCCAGCGACATGCGGGCGCCCTTGCGCGCGTCCGAGCGATGGTTCCAGAAACCGATCAGGAGGAACGACGACAGGCTGGTCAGCTCCCAGAACACCAGCATCAGCAGCAGGTTCTCCGTCAGCACCACCCCGAGCATGGAGCCCATGAACAGCAGCAGGAAGGCGAAGAAACGCCCCATCGGCTCCTTATCGGAGAGGTAGTAGCGGGCGTAGAGGATGATCAGCAGGCCGATGCCGAGGATCAGCAGGGCGAAGAGAAAGCCGAGGCCGTCGAGGCGCAGGCTGAGGTTGAAGCCAAGTTCCGGCAGCCAGGCATGGCGGGCGAACAGCGTCTCCCCCGCCAGCACCCCGCGCTGGCTGAAGAGCAGCAGCAGGCCGCCCAGCGGCACCAGCGCCGCCGCGACCGCACAGGCGGTGCGCCCCAGGCGCTCGGCCAGGACCGGCAGAAGGATCCCCAGAAATGGCAGCGCAACGATCAGCGCCAGAATCATGACCTACTCCTTTTTCATCCCTCGGCCGTAACCTGCCACTGCCAGGCAGGACCGCCCCCGGAAAATCGGGGCGTCGATTATCCTTATCTATCGGATGATCGTCATTGAATGAATTATTACTAAGAACCACACCGGGGAAGCATCATGCCCGCCGGGTATGCCGCCGGTATAAAACATCCGGAAACAATAGCGCGCGGAGCCGTGTCCGGCCGCCGCGCGCTAAGAAAGAGGCCGCCCAAGGAGGACGGCCTGCGGGATGGGGTCAGTGCGATACGCGACTGGTGCCATTGACGGTCAGGATGCGTACGCGTTCGCCGACACGGAACACCGCACCTTCGTCGACCTCCTGAACATAGGCACGGGTGCTGCCGTCGTCTTCGCGAACGGTGATCTCGACGCCCTGGGTACGGGTCAGGCCCTCTTCGGTGGCCGAACCGATCAGGCCGCCGGCGACGGCGCCGATGATCGCCGCAACGTAGCTGCCCTTGCCCCCACCGATGCTGCTGCCGCCGATGCCGCCAACGGCCGCGCCGGCAACCGAGCCGATCGGGGTCTTGGTGCCTTCGATCTTCACGGGACGCAGCGCCTGGATGGTGCCCATGCGGACGTTCTGTACGGTCCGTGCTTCCTCACGGGTGTAGGTGTCGCCGGTCAGGCTGGACTGGCAACCGCCAAGGGTCATGGCCAGTGCAACGAAGGTCACGGCGAACAGGGCGGGTTTACGCATACGAGGAACCTCCAGAAAATACTTCCACTATTAGACTCCGCCGCACGCCCGACTGTCACGCCGGGCATCGCACAAGCTTCGCTTTGAACATTTTCGCTCATGGAAAAGGAAAATGCCTGCGCCAGGGCAGCTTAATGCGAGTCGCGAATCGGTTAGCGTGCCCCTGCGCCTGAGGAAAAAACCATGGACTACTTCATCATCATCGTCACCACCGCCGCCGGCCTGTATTTCCACTGGTGGATCTACTGGCGCATCCGCCGCTGGATGGACCGCGACCTGGCGCTGTCGCTGGCCGGCGATGACCCGGCCAAGCGCGAGTATCTGCTGCGGCGGCTGGAGGAAGCGAAGCAGGCACGCGTCCGCCGCCGCGACCTGCCCGTCTGGCTGGAGCAGGCGGCAAAGGATTACCGCGCGGCCTGAGCGACCAGCCAGAAGCGCGCCAGCTCCTCAGCCCGCGCCTCCAGCTCCTGGGCTGCCCGGGCAAACGCCTGGGCGATGCTCAGCGGACCGGGCGCCAGGCTGAACGCCGCGGCGATGCCGGCGTCACGCAGCTGTGCATAACCCTCGCCCAGGCTGCCCGCCAGGGCGATCACCGGCACGCCGGCCGCCGTCGCCATCCGCGCCACGCCAACCGGCGTCTTGCCATGCAGGCTCTGCGCATCCAGCCGGCCTTCGCCGGTGATCACCAGATCGGCGCCCCGCAGCGCCTCGTCCAGCCCCGACAGCTCGGCAACCAGCTCGATACCCGGGCGGAAGCGCGCCTTGAGGAACGCCCGCGCCGCGAAACCCAGGCCTCCCGCCGCACCTGCGCCGGGGAACTGGCTGTGATCCTCGCCGAGGGTCGCCGCCGCCACCTTGGCGAAGCGCTGCAGCGCGACATCCAGCTGTTCGACCTGGGCAGCGCTGGCGCCCTTCTGCGGGCCGAATACCGCCGACGCGCCACGCGGCCCGCAGAGCGGGTTGTCGACGTCCGCGGCGACCTCGATCTCCACCGGCAATAGCCGCGGCTCCATGCCGCTCAGGTCGATTTCCGCGAGGTCGGCCAGCACCGCGCCGCCGTCGCCCAGTTCGTTGCCGGCCACATCGAGAAAGCGCACCCCGAGCGCCTGCAGCATCCCCATCCCGGCGTCGTTGGTGGCGCTGCCGCCGAGACCGAGGATGATCTTGCGTGCGCCGGCCTCCAGCGCCGCACGGATCAGCTCGCCGGTGCCGTAGCTGGTGGTCCGGGTGGCGTCGCGCTTGCGTTCGGAAACCCAGTGCAGGCCGCTGGCCGCGGCCATCTCGATCACCGCCGTGCCGTCGTCCAGCAGTCCCCAGTGCGCCGTCACCGGATGGCCCACCAGCGGGCCGCGCACCCGGCATTCGCGGCGATCGCCCGGCCTGGCCGCCAGCACGGCATCCACCGTGCCCTCGCCACCGTCGGCCAGCGGCCGCAGGACGATCTCGGCAGCCGGCATCGCACGACGCCAGCCTTTGGCAATGGCAGTGGCGGCCTCCGGTGCGGAAAGGCTTTCCTTGAAGGAATCGGGGGCGATGACGATCTTCATTCGACGACCTCACGCGGGGTGCAAGTCGGGCCCTGTGGATACTTCCAGCATACGCCACGGAAAAGCTCCATTGGCGCGGGCTGCTCGCTGGCAAGCCAGCCGATTCCGGCGGGGAAAAAACGCAGCGGCGGGCATTTCCTGCCCGCCGCATGCAGCAGAGGATGACTCAGGGCGCCAGCCGCTCGCGCAGCCAAACCCCGTTCTCCAGTCGATAGTTCAGGCGGTCGTGCAGGCGGCTGGGACGCCCCTGCCAGAATTCGATGCGATTCGGCAGCAGGCGGTAACCGCCCCAGTGGTCGGGACAGGTGGGAGGCGTATCGGCGAAGCGCTTTTCGGTTTCCGCCAGCAGACGTTCCAGTTCCTGGCGTCCGTCGATGACCCGGCTCTGCGGCGATGCCCAGGCACCCAGGCGGCTGCCCAGCGGGCGCACGCGGTAGTAGGCGGCGGATTCCTCTGGCGAGACTTTCTCTACCCGCCCTTCGATCCGCACCTGACGCTCCAGCGCCGGCCAGAAGAAGGTCATCGCCGCCAGCGGGCGGGCCGCCAGTTGCTGCCCCTTGGCGCTGTCGTAATTGCTGAAGAACGTGAAACCGCGCTCGTCCAGCCCCTTGAGCAACAGGATGCGGCAGTGCGGCTGGCCCTGCTCGTCCACCGTTGCCAGGGTCATGGCGTTCGGTTCGACCGGCAGTTGCTCGGTCTTCACCGCATCCTCGAACCACTGGTGGAACAGGCTGAACGGTTCGGCTGGCGCAGTGGATTCGCAGAGTCCATCACGGGTGTATTCGCGGCGCATATCGGCCAGGGTCTGAGCCATCGGGCATCTCCTTCGGAACAAGTGCCTAAGAGCCTGTTTACGATCTCGCGAGCTAGAGCAGAACAAGGCGAAAACGGGCAAGGGAGCGGAGTTTACACGCAGTAAATGAGCATGACTCGCTTCGCTCGCCCCTTCGGGGCCGCACTAAAGTGCGTTAGCTACAAGTAGCTTCCGAGCCCGTTTTCAACGCAGTTATGCCGACGCGCAGCAGATCGTAAACAGGCTCTAAGCTTAACCAGTGTCACACCCGTCTGCTTGTCATGGAACAACGTCGCTCTGCGCCAGGGTCGGCAGAACGCCGCGCAACGCCCAGAGCACCTCGACCCGGCGATTCAGGGCGCGGCCCGCGGTGGTGGAATTGTCCGCCCGCGGCAGGTCCGCACCGACGCCCTTCAGCCGCAGACGATTCCCGTCCATACCGCTGAGACGGAAGATCGACGCCACGGCGCGGGCGCGATCGATGCTGAGCTTGTCGTTCACCGCCTTGCTGCCGCTGCTGTCGGTATGCCCGACCACCAGCACGCCGCCCTGGGGATCGCCCTGCGCCAGCTTCGCCGCGCGACCGATCGGGTTGATCACTGCCGGCAGCAGCATCTCGGGACGCTTGGGATTGAAGGAGGAATCCACCGGCACGATCAGCACCAGCGCGTTGTCGCGCCGCTCCACGGTGATATCGCTGCCGGCGACCGCCTCACGCAGCGGCTTTTCGTGCTGGTCGAGCCAGGCCATGCCGCTCTGCGAGTCGGTCACCGACGACTGTCCTTCCGTCTTTTCGGCGAACGGCCACCAGCGCTTTGCGCTGGAACTCTGCGCCTTGTCGCCGGGCTGCCTGCCGTCCGAAGTCTGCAGGGAGCCGCAGCCGGCAACGCCCAGGCAAAGGAACAGGGTCGCGATCTTGAGCAGGTTCATGAAAGGTCTCCATCGAACGGATAGATCAGGGAATGGCCGGGACCAGCCCTCCACGATGCTCCAGCGAAACCTTCCTGCAGGGGCATGACTCGATAAGCGTGGTATCGGCTGGCCGCCACTCACTGGCGAACTGACGAGCGGACAGCGGGCATCGGACGGGACGGCGCGTTTTCCGGGTGCGGACAGCTTCGAGGAAGGAGGACGACGGAAAGTTCCAGCGAGCTTCTCGGGGGCGCTTTCGTAGGTTGGCGCTGAGCTTGCGAAGCCCAACGACCGGCAATGTTGGGCTTCGCTGCGCTCAGCACCAACCTACATGCACGCTCCGGCGATGCGTGCGAGCTTCTGCGCTCGCGGGTCCATCAGCACGTAGGGGCCGAGGGTGGCGGTGACGAAGCCGAAGGCCAGCTGCCGCTCGGGATCGGCGAAGCCGATGGAGCCGCCCGCTCCCGGATGGCCGAACGCGCGCGGGCCAAGGCCGTAGGTGGCGTTGGCGACGTCGGGCTGGTCGAGCATGCAGCCCAGGCCGAAGCGCGTGCTGGTCAGCAGCGTGCGGTCCTCGCCAATGCTGTGTTCGCGGGTCAGCTCGGCCAGCAGGGCATCGTCCAGCAGACGGCCCTGCAACAAACCTGCGTAGAAACCGGCCAGCGAGCGCGCATTGCCGTGGCCGTTCGCCGCCGGCTGCTGCATGCGCCGCCATTCCGGCTTGTTGGAACTGGTGAGGATCGACGGCGGATTGCCGAAGGCACGCGACTGCAGGCCGGCGGCATCGCCGATGGTCGCCCTGAACAGGCGCTGGGCGGCGGCGTCGCCCAGCATGCCCTTGCCACGGGCGATATGCGCGACACGGTGGAACTCCTCGTCGGCCAGGCCGATATGGAAATCCAGTCCCAGCGGCTCGGCGACCCGCGCCACGATGGCGTCACCCGGAGCACGGCCATCGACCCGGCGAATCAGCTCACCGACCAGCCAGCCGAAGGTGATCGGCGCATAGCCATGCGCGCTATCCGGGGCCCACCAGGGCTCTTCCACCGCCAATGCATCGGTCATCGTCTGCCAGTCGTAGAGCGCCTCGGGCGCGAGCATCCCGTGCAACGCCGGCAGCCCGGCGCGATGGCTGAGCAACTGGCGCACCGTGATGCCCTGTTTGCCGGCGGCGGCGAACTCCGGCCAGTAGCGCGCCACCGGTGCATCCAGCTCCAGCCTGCCCTCGCCGACCAGTTGCAGCAGCGCGACGCTGGCGAACGCCTTGGTGCAGGAGAACAGGTTGAGAATGGTGTCGGCCTGCCACTCCTGACTCGCCTCCCGCCCTGCGCGGCCCGCCCAGAGATCGACGACCACTTCGCCGCCGACCTGGATGCACAACGCCGCGCCACGCTCCTGGTTATTGTCGAAGAGCCGTGCGAAGGCGTCGGCAACCGGTGTGAAGGCTTCGTGGCAATGGCCTTGCGGGGTCATTGGATACTCCTGTCGAACGCGACGCTATTGCACGGCAGCCGCGTTTGCATCGTCTTGCTGATTGTCCTGGTTGTCGGCGTCTTTCGTTGGAGCCTCGGGAGCGACATCGGCCGCGGCCTTCGCCTCCTCCAGCACAACCTTCTCGACCTGCAGGTTGGCCTTGCGCACCGCATCGACGAAGCGGCCGAACGGCAGGTCGGTGATGCCGACCAGCCCGATATGGCCATTCTCGCCGTCGAGCAGGCGTCCGCTGGCCGGCTGGTCGAGGTACTGGAACCAGTGCGCACCGATGATCTGCGGGTCCTTCAGGGCATCGGCGAGGAAGCGCTGGTAGCTCTCGCCGCGCTGCTGCTCGTTATACACCTCGGCGACGCCGCCCCAGAACGGACCGCGATCGCGCGAGCCGAAGTGGAATTCGCTGATCAGCACCGGCTTGTCCAGGCTGCGCACGTAGTCGGTGTCGTAGCCCAGCTGCGGCTTCGGCACGTAGAGGTTGAAGCTCAGCACGTCGCAGTACTGCGCGCAGGACGCCAGGGCCTCAGGCGTGCTGACGGCGAAGCGCGCGCCGAGCAGCAGGTGGTTCGGCGCGTTCCAGTTCAGCGAGTCGCGCAGTGTCTTGAAGTACTGGTCGGCGTACAGGCGCAGGAAGGCGCTGTAGTCCTCGGCGATTGCCGGGTGCGCCTCGTTCGGCTGCGGTGCCTCGTAACCGGCAGCATCAAGGTCTTCCCAGGCGGCGAGCGGAACGCCCCAGGCCTGGGTCAGCGCCTCGTGCTCCTTGTACTTGTCCTTCAGTTGCTTGATGAAGGCGCGCTTGGCGGGGCTGTCGGTGGACAGTTTCAGCGCGCCGAAGGCCAGGGCGAAACGCGCCTGCGGGCTGTCGCCGTGCCCGGCCCAGGCCAGTTCGTTGTCGGCGTAGTAGCCGAGCAGCCAGGGGTCCTCGCGATGATCGCGGGCGGCGATGGCGATGGCGCGCTCGGCGGCCATGGCGAAGCGCGGGTCGAACGGATCGGGCATCGCGCCCCACCAGTCGTAGCCGGTGCTGACGGTGGCATAGTCGCCGCTGATCGACAGCGGCACGCTGTAGGGCATGCGCTGGGCGGTGGCGAACGCCGGGTCGCTCCAGTTGCCGAGGGAGTTGAAGCCCCAGCCGGTCAGGCGCTGCAGGGTGCGCTCGCGCCAGGCTTCGACCGCCACGTCGCTGTCCAGGCCGCCGTTGGCGCGGAAGCGGTTGGCCGCATAGAAGTCGTACCAGCGGCCATGGTCGAAGCGGCGCCCCTGTTGCGCGCCGACGCCCCTGCGGTCGTCGCTCTGGCCGTAGAAGGCGGCCAGCGGCTCGCCGTCCCTGGGCAGGCTGGCGAACATGTACTCGCGGCCTTCGACGTAGGTCTGGCTGGTCTCGGCGTTCACCGTGTTGACCCCGAGCGACCAGAACGGATGCCCTTCCGGGGTAATCAGCCACCAGCGGCCATTGCGCTTCTCGGTGCGGAAGAAGCCGCTGGCCTCGAAAGCCGGGCCGCCGAGCAGGCCGCCGAAGCGGTCGTAGCGGGCCGGGTCGCGCTGCCATTTCTGCAGTTGCTCGCCCTCGGCCTTCCAGGCGGCGGCCAGCTGTTCGGCGCTCTTGACCTTTTCCGGCCAGTCGCCACGGCTGGCCTGGCCGAAGCCGTCGATGATCCCGCTGTAGGCCTTCTGCAGCTCGCCACCGCCGGCACGGGTGCCGAAGCGGCCGACGAGGATGTCCTGGGCCGCCTTCGGCTCGCTCAGGTAGATCTTCACCGCGCCCACCTTGCTCCGCTCCAGCTCGCCGCTGACCCGCGTCGCCAGCAGCAGGCGCTGGCCGCCGAGGTTGAACGGCATCGGTACGCCGGCGCGCATGCCGAACATTTCCGGCGCGGTCGGTCGCAGCGGCACCAGCAGGGTCTGCGCCGGGCCGGCCGGCAGCGCCACGGTGGCATGCAGGCCGGGCGCGCCGTCGACGCCTTCGATATCGATCTCCAGGGTCAGCGCCCAGTCCATCGCGTTCTGGATGCGCAGGCTCATGCTGTCGGCCTGCGACCAGTCCCAGCTGCCGCTGGCCGGCGCCAGGCGCAGGGTCGGCTGCTTCACCGGGCTGAAATTCACGCGACGGAGGATCTCGCCTTCCGGAGTGGCTTCGGCCGTGGTGCTGGGCAGGTCGGCGCCGGCAGTGTCGACCGTGACCACGGCCATGGGCTTGACGAAGTTGAACAGCGTTTCGTTGCCGCCGGCCGCCCAGCCGGGAGCGCTGGCCAGCGTCAGGCTGAGCAGCAGCGACAGATGCCAACGTGGAGAAATCATTCGAACGGGTCCTTGAACCTTGCCGGCCCATCTGGCCGGCGTTCGTTGAGAACCTGTCTACGATCTGCTGCGCGTCGGAAAAACTGCGTTGAAAGCAAGCTCAGACTGCTCATTTACAATCGTAAACTCCGCATCTTCGCTTGTTTTCGCCTTGTTTTTCTCTAGCTCGCGAGATCGTAAACAGGCTCTGAGAGCATTGTGCGACCGGCGCGTCCGCCCGAAGTTTCCTTGCGCGATCAGGCGATCTCGCGGCGGAACGGCGGCAGCGCGTTGAGGATCGCCTTGCCGTAGCGCTGGGTCACCACGCGCCGGTCAAGGAGTGTAATGGTGCCGCGGTCCTGTTCGGTACGCAGCAATCGGCCGCAGGCCTGCACCAGACGCAGTGAAGCATCCGGCACGGCGATTTCCATGAACGGATTGCCGCCGCGCGCCTCGATCCATTCCGCCAGCGCGGCTTCCACCGGATCGTCCGGCACGGCGAAGGGAATCTTGGCGATCACCACGTGCTCGCAGTAGGCCCCCGGCAGGTCCACACCCTCGGCGAAGCTGGCCAGGCCGAACAGCACGCTCGGCTCGCCGTCATCGACCCGCGACTTGTGCTTGTTCAGCGTCTCCTGTTTGGACAGGTTGCCCTGGATCAGCACGCGCTTGCGCCAGTCGCGGTCCACACCGTCGAACACGTCCTGCATCTGCCGCCGCGAGGCGAACAGCACCAGCGCACCACGGGCGCCTTCGACCAGGGCCGGCAGATCGCGGACGATCGCCGCGGTATGCGCGGCCGCATCGCGCGGGTCGGCCTTGAGGTCGGGCACCTGCAGCAACCCGGCTTCGGCGTGGTGGAACGGGCTCGGCACGACGGCGGTCACCGAGCTCTTCGGCAGGCCGGCGCGCATGCGGTAGCGGTCGAAGGTGCCCAGCGCGGTCAGCGTGGCCGAGGTCACGAGGGCGCCGTAGGCGACGTTCCACAGGTTGCGGCGCAGGGTTTCCGCCGCCAGGATCGGGCTGGCGTTGGCCTCGATGTCGTGGAAGCTGCCGCTCTCGGCCAGGGTCAGCCAGCGCGCCATCGGCGGGCTGTCCTGCGGGTCCTCGCAGGTGAAGGCGGTCCACAGTTCCCAGTTGCCCTGCGCCCGTGCCTGCAGGCTGCCGAACAGCGGATACCACTCCTCCGCCTGGTAGCTGGTGACGCCGGCACTGCCCTCGCCATCCATCGCGTCCTTGAGGATCTCGGTGAGGCGGGTGAACAGGTCGGTGAGGCGGGAGAAGCCCTTCTTCAGCTCGATGCCCATCTCGCGGATGTGCTCCGGGATCACCCCGCCGGGGAAGCGGTGACGGGGCCGGTCGCGGCCTTCCATGTCCTCGCCGGCGCGGAAATCGCCGATCTCCTCGCAGGCGGTGTACATGAACTGCTGCTGGGTGCGTATCTCGCGGGCGAGCTCCGGCACCTGTTCGATCAGGCGGCCGAGGTCGCCAGGCAGCGGATTCTGCGCCAGCAGCTTGGTGAGATTCTTGGCGACTTGCTCCAGCCAGTCGGCGGTGGCGCGCAGCCGGGTGTAGTGGGCGAAGTGGCCGATGGCCTTGTCCGGCAGGTGGTGGCCTTCGTCGAACACATAGATGGTGTCGCGCGGGTCGGGCAGGATGGCGCCGCCGCCGAGAGCGAGGTCGGCCAGCACCAGATCGTGGTTGGTAACGATCACGTCGACCTTGGTCATGCCTTCGCGTGCCTTGTAGAAGGCGCACTGCTGGAAGTTCGGGCAATGCCGGTTGGTGCACTGGGTGTGGTCGGTGGTCAGCTGCGCCCAGTGTGCGTCGTCGATGGCTTCCGGCCAGCTGTCGCGGTCGCCGTCCCAGCGGTTGCCGGCGAGGCGTTCGATCATCTGGTTGAACAGCTTGCCGGAGGCCTCATCCACGTCGATGCGGAAGCCTTCTTCCTCGAACAGCTGGGCGGTGGCGTTCTGCGCCTGGCCTTCCTGCAGCAGGTGGTCGAGCTTGGACAGGCACAGGTAGCGGCCACGACCCTTGGCGAGAGCGAAGCTGAAGGACAGCCCGCTGTTGCGCAGCAGGTCGGGCAGGTCCTTGTGGACGATCTGCTCCTGCAGGGCGACGGTGGCGGTGGCGACCACCAGCCGCTTGCCGGCGGACTTGGCGCAGGCGATGGCGGCCAGGCTGTAGGCCACGGTCTTGCCGGTGCCGGTCCCCGCCTCCACCGCCACCACGGCGGGCTCGCCTTCGCGATGGCCTTCGTCGTCGCTGCGGATGACGCCGAGGACCTTCGCCACTTCGGCGATCATCAGGCGCTGGCCGTAACGCGGCTTGAGCTCCTTGGCCTCTAGAAAGCGGGAATAGGCGCCCTGGATCTGGGCCTTGAGTTCGTTGCTGAGCATGGGGTTCCCGGGCCCCGGAGCGGTCCTGCGGACACATCCGGAAGCTGGATAAATTTTCAGTAGTTCATCAGGGGTCGCTATCATATCGCGCTTCGCCCCAACCGCCACTGGAGAACGCTCAATGACACCCTTCGCCTTCGTTTACGCCCTGCACGTGCTGGCCGCCCTGGTCTGGGTCGGCGGCATGTTCTTCGCGTGGATGATCCTGCGTCCCGCCGCAGTCGCCACGCTGGAACCGCCGGCGCGCCTGAAGCTGTGGCTGGAGGTGTTCCGCCGCTTCTTCGTCTGGGTGTGGGGCGCGGTGGTGCTGCTGCCGGTCACCGGTGTCGGCATGCTGCACCTGAGCTTCAACGGCTTTGCAGGAGCTCCGCGCCACGTGCAGGTGATGATGGGCCTTTATGTGGCGATGGTGGCGCTGTTCCTGCGCATACAGCTGTTGCAACTGCCGGAACTGCGCCGCGCCGTGGAAGGCCAGGACTGGCCTGCCGGCGGCGAGGTGCTCGGCCGCATCCGCAAGACCGTCGGCGGCAACCTGCTGATCGGTTTGGCAGTGGTGGCGATCGGTGCGGCTCGCCTGAACTGGTGAGCCTGCCGCGCTGGCAGGTCAGAAGTTCTGCACTTCCAGCCTGCCAGCCGTGCCCGCCGCACCTGCGGCGCCGGGCTGTCCGGGTTGGCCACCAACGCCTCCGGACTGACTGTAGATCAGGCAACCGCGCTCCCCGCTTCTGGCCCCGCCCTTGCCCGGCTTGCCTGGCGCTCCGCCGACACCGCCTTCCAGCCGCACCTTGACCAGCTCCACCGGGAAGCCCTGCGGCACTTCCAGGCGCACGACGCCACCGGCAGCTCCCGGCTGGCCATCGCCGCCGTTCTGCCCGTCGCCCGCGGCCTGCGAACTGCCCCACAAACAGCCGCCAGCCCGCGCATCGGCACCGTCCAGGCCGTCGAAACCCGGCGCACCGACACCGCCCCGCACATCCACCAGCAGATTGGTCACGTCGACGTTCTGCAGATGCAGCACCAGGTTGCGCCCGGCACTGGCCGGTTTCTGGAAGCTGCCGGATGCGCCCTGGGCAGCGATCACGCTGCCGTCGGCGAGCTGGCCGTCGAGCACTTCGATGCGCAGCGGTTCCTGATTGGGGAACACACCAAGCCGGGCGTTCTTGCCCAGCTGCAGGTGTTCGATGCGCAATACCTTGACCCGCGCCGGAATCAGCAATGCGCCCTGCTCCGCGACGGTGACCCGGTCGAGGCTCAGCGACTCGCTCTTCGCCGGCAAACGCAGCACCGTGTTCGCTTCCACCTGAATGGACTCCGCGGCCAGGCAGGCCAGCGGCATCAGCAGGGCCAGTCCGGCCAGCGCCTTACGCATTCGAACCTCCCTTTGCATCCTTCAGCGACAGCATGTGGAACACGCCAAACAGCAGGACCTGCAGGCGATCGAGCAAGGGATGCGGGCGACCCTGCAGACGCTTGCCGAACGCCAGCAGTTCGATGATGTGGATTACCAGCACCACGCCGCCAGTGATCTTCAGCAGGGTATCGAAAGGATGTGCGAATGGATGAACCAGATTGGCCAGCACCGCCAGCCAGAACAACAGGGCAACCAGTTTGCCCAGACCTACCAGTGCTTTCATGAAGAGTCCCGAATTATTCTTTTACCGGAACATACTCTGGAGCCGACCGGCAAGGCTAGTGGCGGAATGACAACGGGGGCCGAAGCCCCCGTTGTGCCCTACAGGTCCAGCATCACTCACGCTTGATCTGGATTTCCACGCGACGGTTCTGCGCACGGCCATCCGAGGTCGAGTTGTCGGCGACCGGCTGGGTTTCGCCGTATCCGGTGACCGACTTGATGCTGCTGGCGGAAATACCGGAATCGACCAGGTAGCTGGCGACGGCGTTGGCACGCCGCTCGGACAGTTTCTGGTTGTAGGCATCGCTGCCCACGCTGTCGGTATGCCCGGAGATGTTCAGCTCGGTACTCGCGGCCTCGCCCTTCAGGCGATTGGCGATGGTGTCGAGCTGATCCTTGTCCCGCGCGTCGATCTTCGACGAGTCGAAGGCGAAGTGCAGGTCACGCACCACGATAGTCTCTTCTTTCGGCGGAACAGGCGCTGGTTCAGGCACTGGTGCCGGCTCGACCGCCGCAACTTGCTCTTCCGCACCATGCACCCAGCAGTACGAGGCGCCCAGAACGCCACCGATCAACGCACCCCAACCAGCCCAGGTGCTGTTCTCAATGGCGCCGAGGCCGGCACCGCCTACACCCCCGACCAGCGCGCAGGTCGGCCAGTCGGACTTCTGCAACCCTGCGCACCCGGTGAGCAAACTGCTTACCAGCAACAGGGGTAAAGCGGTCCTTGTGATGCTCATATAAAAGTTTCTCCTCTGAACGGGTCTGAACCGACCATTACCGAGTAAAGACGGCCGTTGGAAAATGCGCCAGCACTAGGCCATGGGCACGCCACACGCTAGTCTCTGCGCATCCGATGACGTATTTCGAAGAACGACATGATTTCAACCCGCACACCGCAACAAGCCCTGGCCGCCCTGCTCGACCGCTACGCCCCGAAACGCCTGCTGCTGGTGGGCGCCAGCGGGATTCCCGCCGTCGAGGCCTTCCGCGCGGCACACCCGGATTGCCTGCTGGCCGAGGCCCCGGCCGGCCCGCTGCCGGCGGACCTGGCAGCACAGCGCTACGACCTCGCGCTGTTCGCCGATTGCCTGGAACACATGCCGCGCCGCGACGCGCTGCAACTGGTGGGCGGCATCCGCAACCTGAACAGCAGCCGCGTCGCCGTGCTGGTCGACCTGAACGCCGCCGGCACCAGCGAAACCGATTTCTTCGCCCTCGCCATGCAGGCGAGCGAACGCTTCCAGCGCGACCAGCAGACCCTCACGCTGTTCACCTACGATCTGCACGAATACAAGCAGGTCCCGGACTGGCTGAACGCCAAGTTCTGGGCCAACCCGGAGAATTTTGGAAAGTACTGGTGGTGATCCCATGACCGAACCAACCTGCCCCTGCGGCAGCGGCAATCCGCTACCCGAGTGTTGCGGCCGCCTGCATGCCGGCCAGCCGGCGCCGACCGCCGAGGCGCTGATGCGCTCCCGCTACAGCGCCTATGTCCTCGGCCTGATCGACTACCTGCGCGACACCACCCTGCCGGCGCAGCGGGCCGGGCTGGACCTCGACGCCATCCGCAGCTGGAGCCAGGACAGCACCTGGCTCGGCCTGGAAGTGGAAGGCCACGAGGTGCTGGGCGGCCAGCCCGAGCACGCGCGAGTCACCTTCACCGCGCGCTGGCATGACAGCCAGGGCGAGCATGTGCATCGTGAATGCTCCGGCTTCGTCCAGCGTGATGGCCGCTGGTACTTCCTCGATCCCACCGTGGCGCTGAAGCTCGGCCGCAACGATCCATGTCCATGCGGCGCCGGTGGCAAGCTGAAGAAGTGCTGCGGGCCCTGGATCGGCTGACAGTCGAATCCGCACCACTTGGGTGCAACGGCCGGCTCGGCTAGAATCCGCGCTTTTTCCCGGGGCCGCGGACGCCACAAGCATCCCTCGGCGCCCGTCTGCGGAGCCCCACCATGCTGCTCACTGTCCTCTATATCGTCGCCATCACTGCCGAAGCCATGACCGGGGCCCTGTCGGCCGGGCGGCGCAGCATGGATCTGTTCGGTGTGGTGCTGGTGGCCTGCGTGACCGCCCTGGGCGGAGGCTCGATGCGCGACATGCTGCTCGGCCACTATCCGCTGACCTGGGTGCGCCATCCCGAATACCTCGCCCTGACCGCAGTGGCGGCACTCGTCACGGTATTCATCGCCCCGCTGATGCGTCACCTGCGCTCGCTGTTCCTGGTGCTCGACGCCGTCGGCCTGGTGGCCTTCACCCTGATCGGCTGCCAGGTCAGCCTGGAAATGGGGCACAGCCTGCTGATCGCCGCGGTCAGCGGGGTGATCACCGGAGTCTTCGGCGGCATCCTGCGGGATATCTTCTGCAACGACGTGCCGCTGATCTTCCGCCGCGAGCTGTACGCCAGCGTGTCGTTCGCCAGCGCCTGGTGCTACCTGCTATGCATCCATCTGCAACTGCCCAACGAACAGTCGCTGCTGATCACCCTGTTCGCCGGCTTCCTGTTCCGCCTGCTGGCAATCCGTTTCCACTGGGAAATGCCCAAGTTCGTCTACAAGGACGACCCGCAGCAGAGTGAGTGACGTCACTCCATCAGCTTCAGGTGGCTGGTATCCGGCACCGGTGCCGCAGGCGCAGCCTTGGCCTGGCCCATGTCGCTGCCGACCGGCGCGACGCTGAATTCGCTGAGGTCGAGCTGCGGCCCCTGCGCTTCCGCCTTCGCATCCTGCAGATCCGCACCGACCGGCGCCAGGCCAAAGTCCGGCGCTTCGACATCGCTGAAAGCCGCCATGTACTCGTCGCGCGGGGCGACCTTCAATGGCTGCGGCGCTTGCGGATCGGCCGGCGGCGGAGCGAGTTCGATCTCCTCGATCGCAGCATCCAGGTCGACCACCTCGACCAGCGCCCCGGCGCGCTCCATGACGGTGCGGTACTTTTCCGCGCCCGCCGCGTCCAGGTTGTTCTTGATCACCACCCGCCGCCCGGAGAACAGCAGGGCGATGCGCTGCTCGTCGGCCTGGAACAACCGGGCAAGGTTACTTTTGACCGTATCGAGCGGAATGCCCGGAACCGTCTGACCGGAAAACGCGACTTCGAATCGGCTCATCGTGATCCCTCATGCATACCGTCCGAACAGATTGGGCCAGTATGGTGCAGCTTCCTGTAACCTAACAACCGCTTGCGGTGGAGCAAGTGGTTGATACACTGGGCGTCTTGGGGGATGGACATGAACAGTCAGGCGCAAATCATAAGAATTATCAGCCTAGTGTGGATTTTCGGGCTGCTTTCCGGCTGCAGCTGGATGCTCGGCGACTTCCAGAGCCCGGACGTCAAGCTGGTCAAGGTGGACGTGGTGAAGGCCAAACTCCTTGAACAGCAATTCCTGCTCAGCTTCCGCATCGACAACCCCAACGATTTCAGCCTCCCGGTCCGCGGCCTGCGCTACAAGGTGAAACTCAACGACGTGCAGCTCGCCGAGGGTGAGTCCAGTACGTGGTTCACCGTACCCGCCAACGGCCACGAAACCTTCAACGTGCCGGTCACCACCAACCTCTGGCGGCACATGAAGTACATCGTCAAGCTGCTGGAAACCCCGGAAAAGCCGATCCGCTACCGTCTGGAAGGCGAAGTGATGACCGGCCTGCTGTTCGGTCGCAGCGTGCACATTGCGCGCAATGGCGAGATAATCCCCGGCGATTACATCCCCGAGTGAGTTTCCAATGAGCCAGGAACCCCATGTACATGGTCCCGACTGCAACCACGACCATGACCACGATCACCACCACGGCCATGTCCATGGCCCGAACTGCAACCACAGCCACGAGCCGGTACGCAATCCGCTGAAGGACGTGGGTCGCAACGATCCCTGCCCCTGCGGCAGCGGCAACAAGTTCAAGAAGTGCCACGGCGCCTGATCGCCCGCCCTTCTCCCCGAAAGGCCTGCAGCAGCAGGCCTTTTGCTTTCTGCTAGAGTCGATTTCCCACTTTCCCGTGGAGCAATCCGATGATCGACCTCTACTACTGGACCACCCCCAACGGCCACAAGATCACCCTCTTCCTCGAAGAAGCCGGCCTGCCCTACCGCGTCCACCCGATCAACATTGGCAAGGACGAGCAGTTCGCCCCCGACTACCTGAAGATCTCGCCGAACAACAAGATTCCCGCCATCGTCGACAATGCCCCGGCGGACGGCGGCGAGCCGATGGCGCTGTTCGAGTCCGGCGCCATCCTGCTCTACCTCGCCGAGAAGACCGGCACGTTCATCGCCAAGGACCTGCGCGGCCGCGAGGAAACGCTGCAGTGGCTGTTCTGGCAGATGGGCGGACTTGGCCCGATGGCCGGGCAGAACCACCACTTCAACCGCTTCGCCCCGGAGAAGATTCCCTACGCCATCGACCGCTACGTCAAGGAAACCGCGCGGCTCTATGGCGTGCTCGACAAGCGCCTGGCCGGCCGCGCCTTCGTCGCCGGCGACGACTACAGCATCGCCGACATGGCGATCTACCCGTGGATCGTGCCCTACCAGTGGCAATCCCAGGACCTCGACGACTTCCTCAACGTCAAGCGCTGGTTCGAGAGCATCAAGGCCCGCCCGGCCACCGTGCGCGCCTACGATCTGGCGAATGCGATCAACCCGCCGAAGCCCTGATTCATCCCGGGGTGCCGCCGGGCGCCCCGCTCCCCTCGGAATCCCTGCATCCGTGGCTTGCGTGGCAATCGCCGCGTCACTACCGTAACGCCTTTTCACGCCAGCCCAGAGCAGGAGCATCGTTCCATGGCCCCGCGCGCCTTCCGCCCGCTTTCCCGATTCGGCATCGCCGCCACCTTGAGCGCCGCGGTCAGCCTGACCGGCTGCCAGACCTGGCTGAGCGACCGCTACGCCGGCAGCCTGCCGCCGACCACGGGCGTGCAGCCGATCAAGGGCCTGGCGGACAACGTGTCGATCCGCCGCAACGCGCTGGGCATGCCGCTGATCGAGACCAGCACCTTCCACGACGCGCTGTTCGCCGAAGGCTACGTGCACGCCAGCGACCGTCTCAGCCAGATGGTCGGCCTGCGCCTGATGGCCCAGGGGCGGCTGGCGGAAATGCTCGGCCCAGGCGTGCTGGAGGTCGACCGTTTCATGCGTACGGTGAACCTGAAACAGAGCGCCAATGTGCTCTACGCCGGATCGTCGCCACGCCTGAAGCGCTTCTTCGAGACCTACGCGCGCGGGGTCAACGCGTACATCTATCGCAACCGCGACAACCTGCCGATGGACCTCGCCCAGTCCGGCTACCGCCCCGAATACTGGAAGCCGGAGGACTCGGCGCTGATCTTCGCGCTGCTCAACTTCGGCCTGGCGGTCAACCTGCAGGAAGAAATCTCGGCGCTGGCGATGGCGCAGAAGGTCGGCACCGACAAGCTTGCGTGGCTGCTGCCGATCTACCCCGACGAGGCGCTGCCGTTCGACGAGGCCGACAAGCTCAAGGGCCTGAAGCTCCGCGGGCAGATTCCCGGACTGGCCGCCGTCGACGGAGCTGCGCAGCAGGTCGCCACGCTGCAGATGCTCGGCGTCGCCGCCTCCAACAACTGGGCCATCGCGCCGCAGCGCAGCCGCAGCGGCAAGAGCCTGCTGGCCAACGACACCCACCTGCCGATTTCCATGCCCTCGGTGTGGAACTACGTGCACATCCGCTCGCCGAAATACACCGCCGCGGGCGTTTCCATCGCCGGCGTGCCCGGCGTGGTGGCCGGCTTCAACGGCAAGCTGGCGTGGGGCATGACCATGGTCATGGGCGACACCCAGGACCTCTTCCTCGAACAGGTCCGGCGCCAGGGCAACCGCCTCTACTATCTCGCCGACGGCAAGTGGCAGCCGGCCATCGAGCGCAACGAGACCTTCTTCATCAAGGGCCGCAGCCCGGTCCGCGAGACCATCTACGAAACCCGCCACGGCCCGCTGCTGAACAGCGCCCTCGGCGAGCGCCAGCACGATCTCCAGCCGCTACCGCTCTCCAGCGGCTACGGACTGGCCTACCGCAGCATCCAGGCGGAATCCGACAAATCCCTCGACGCGCTGTTCGACCTGTCGCGGGCGAAGAGCGTCGAGCAGGCCTTCGACGCCACCCGCGAGATACGCGCCATGGCGTTGAACATCGTGTTCGCCGACGAGAAGCACATCGGCTGGCAGGTCACCGGACGCTTCCCCAACCGCCGGGAAGGTCGCGGCCTGCTGCCCTCGCCCGGCTGGGACAGCCGCTACGACTGGGACGGCTATGCCGATCCGATCCTGCATCCGGCCGACCAGGACCCGGCGCAAGGCTGGCTCGGCACCGCCAACCACCGCACGGTGCAGCCGGGCTACGGCGCCCAGCTGTCCAGCTCGTGGTACTACCCGGAGCGCGCCGAGCGCATCGCGCAGCTGGCCAATGCCAGCCGCAGCCACGACAACCGCAGCATGATCGCCATGCAGTACGACCAGACCACGCCGTTCGCCGGCAAGCTGCAGGCGATGTTCGAGGCGCCCGGCATGGCGCAGCCGCTGAAGCAGGCAATCGACGCCCTGCCCGCCGACCAGCGCGGCCGCGCCCGCGAGGCCCTCGACCGGCTGATGGCATTCGACGGCAAGCTGGCCGCCACCTCGGCCGACGCCGCGCTCTACGAAGCCTTCCTGCAGGAGAGCACCCGGCAGACCTTCCTCGACGAACTCGGCCCGGAGGACAGCGCGAGCTGGAAGGCCTTCGTCGACGCCGCCAAGCTTTCCTACTCGGCGCAGGCCGACCATCTGCTCGGCCGCGAAGACAGCCCGTTCTGGGACGACATCCGCACCCCGCAGAAGGAGGACAAGCCGGCCATCCTCGCCCGCAGCCTGGCCGCCGCGCTGAGCTTCTGCGAGCAGAAACTCGGCAGCGACCGCCGTTCCTGGCAGTGGGGCAAACTGCACACCTACGCGTGGACCAGCGACAGCAGCAAGATGGCGCCGTACCTGGGCGCCAGCCAGCGCGCCGGGGTGAACGCGATCAAGGGCTACCTGGATCGCGGCCCCTACCCGGCCGGCGGCGACCACAGCACGCTGAACGTGTCGGCCTACCACTGGGGGCAGGACTTCGATACCTGGCTGATCCCGGCCATGCGCATCGTCGTCGACTTCGGCCAGGCGGAACCGATGATCGGCCTGAACAGCAGCGGCCAGTCCGGCAACCCGGCCAGCCCGCACTACGCGGACGGCATCGATGCCTGGTTGAAGGGCAATTACGTCAGCTTCCCGTTCCAGTCGCAGAACATCGACCGGGTCTACGGCAGCAAGCGGCTGACGCTGGTACCGCAGAAGTGATTCGCTGAAGGGACGAGGCGTTCCCGCGCGAGCGTGGGAACGCCAGGAAGACAGGAGCTACTTGGCCCCGAGCAGATTCAGCGCTTCGCCCAGCGCCTTCACCGATCCGCTGTGATCCCCCTGCTTGTGCAACTGCTCGCCCTCGGCGCGCAGTTCCTGCACCTTGGAAAGGACAGCGGGATCGCTGGGTGGATTGGTCTTGAGGATCTCGTCGATCTTGGCCATGTCCGCCGGACAATGCATGGCCCACAACGGGGTGCTGAGCAACAGGCTGGCGAATAGCAGACTGAGGCGACGCATGACTGGTCTCCCGCGGTAGTGGTGGGGTCTTGAGTATAGAAGACGCCCCGCCAACGTCCCGTAGGTTGGGCTGAGCGCAGCGAAGCCCAACAACTGGTGGGGTCACGCATTGTTGGGCTTCGCTGCGCTCAGCACCAACCTACCTGAAAAAGAAAACCGGGCATCGGCCCGGTTCTCTTTGGAGTCAGCAACGTATCAGGCTTTCGGCAGCGTCACGCCGGTCTGCCCCTGGTACTTGCCGCCGCGATCCTTGTACGACACCTCGCAAGCCTCGTCGGACTGCAGGAACAGCATCTGCGCCACGCCTTCGTGGGCGTAGATCTTCGCCGGCAGGTTGGTGGTGTTGGAGAACTCCAGGGTCACGTGGCCTTCCCACTCCGGCTCCAGCGGTGTGACGTTGACGATGATGCCGCAGCGCGCATAGGTGCTCTTGCCCAGGCAGATGGTCAGCACGTCGCGCGGGATGCGGAAGTACTCGACGGTGCGCGCCAGGGCGAAGGAGTTCGGCGGGATGATGCAGACGTCGCTGTGGATGTCGACGAAGCTCTTCTCATCGAAGTTCTTCGGATCGACCACCGCCGAATGGATGTTGGTGAAGACCTTGAATTCGGCGGCGCAACGCACGTCGTAGCCATAGCTGGAGACGCCATAGGAGATCACCCGGCTGTCGTCCGCACCACGCACCTGGCGCTCGACGAACGGCTCGATCATGCCGTGCTCCAAGGCCATGCGGCGAATCCACTTGTCCGATTTGATGGTCATGGCGGGCGTCCCGTTGCTCGTGAAAAAAGAAGGGCGAATCTTACCGGGGGAGTCGGTCGAGGGCAAAGTGCCGCGCCGGGCGGCACTTTGCCTCAGCGCATCAGTCGTCGCTGATGGAAATGCTCGGCATCGCCGGCGCGGCCTGTTCGCTGAGGGGGATACGGGCGCCGACGCAGCGGGCCATCTGCTGGTAAATCATCGCCAGTTGGCTTTCCGGGTCGGCGATCACGGTCGGCTTGCCGCCATCGGCCTGCATGCGGATGGCCATGGACAGCGGCAGCGAGGCGAGCAGTTCGACACCGTATTGCGCCGCCAGCTTCTCGCCGCCGCCTTCGCCGAACAGGTGCTCGGCATGGCCACAGTTGGAGCAGATGTGCACGGCCATGTTCTCCACCACGCCGAGCACCGGGATGTTGACCTTGCGGAACATCTCCACGCCCTTCCTGGCGTCGAGCAGTGCCAGGTCCTGCGGGGTGGTGACGATCACCGCGCCGGCCACCGGGACCTTCTGCGCCAGGGTCAGCTGGATGTCGCCGGTGCCCGGCGGCATGTCGATCACCAGGTAGTCGAGGTCGTCCCAGGCAGTCTGGGTGATCAGCTGGATCAGCGCGCCGGAGACCATCGGCCCGCGCCATACCACCGGGGTGTTGTCGTCGGTGAGGAAGGCCATCGACATGACCTGCACGCCGTGCGCCTCGATCGGCACGAACCACTTCTGGTCCTTCACCTTCGGCCGCGTGCCTTCCGGCAGGCCGAACATGATGCCCTGGCTCGGGCCGTAGATATCCGCATCGAGAATACCGACGCGTGCACCTTCGCGGGCCAGCGCCAGCGCCAGGTTGGCGGCGGTGGTGGACTTGCCCACGCCGCCCTTGCCGGAAGCCACGGCGATGATGTTCTTGACGTTGCTCATGCCCGGCACCTGGGCCTGCGCCTTGTGCGGCGCGATGTGGGTGTCGATGCGCACCTGCGCCGAATCCACGCCGTCCAGTGCTTCCAGGGCCATCTGCACGGTCTGCGCCAGTCCGCCCTTGAACAGCCCGGCAGCGTAGCCGAGTTCGAGACTCAGGCTGACCCGGCCACCCTGGATGTCCAGGTCGCGCAGGTAACCGGCGCTTTGCAGGTCCTGGCCGGTGTGGGGATCGATGATCTGGCGAAGAACGGCTTCCACCGAAGCACGGGTAATGACGCTCATGGGGTCTCCCAGGAAAAGGCTGAGCAAAACAGACGGATATAGTAACAGCAGCGTATGCGGTAGGGCGGGTGAAACCCGCCAGATCAACGACGGCATTTCTGGCGGGTTTCACCCGCCCTACCTCCTCAGCACCAACCAACGTTTGGTCAGGCTTTTGCCTGGTGCTTGTGGCTTGAACCTTGCCGCTTCCTATATAGTTGCCGACTTCCCTCGATTTTCCCGTACGGCCTGATCACCATGTCCGAAGCCCGCAAGATTCTCGTCACCAGCGCCCTGCCCTACGCCAACGGTTCGATCCACCTCGGTCACATGCTGGAGTACGTCCAGACCGACATCTGGGTGCGTTTCCAGAAGATGCGTGGCAACCAGGCGACCTACGTCTGCGCGGACGACGCCCACGGCTCGGCCATCATGCTGCGCGCCGAGCGCGAAGGCATCACCTCGGAACAGCTGATCGACGCCGTGCGCGCCGAGCACATGGCCGACTTCGCCGACTTCCTGGTGGACTTCGACAACTACTACTCGACCCACTCGGAAGAGAACCGCGAGCTGTCCAGCTCGATCTACGTGAAACTGCGCGAGGCCGGCCACATCGCCACCCGCCCGGTGACCCAGTATTTCGACCCGGACAAGCAGATGTTCCTCGCCGACCGCTTCATCAAGGGCACCTGCCCGAAATGCGGCACCGACGACCAGTACGGCGACAACTGCGAAGCCTGCGGCGCGACCTACTCGCCCACCGAGCTGAAGAACCCGAAATCGGCGATCTCCGGCGCCACGCCGGTACTGAAGGAATCGCTGCACTACTTCTTCAAGCTCCCCGACTTCGACGCCATGCTCAAGCAGTGGACCCGCAGCGGCGCCCTGCAGGAGTCGGTGGCGAACAAGATCGCCGAATGGCTGGATTCCGGCTTGCAGGAGTGGGACATCTCCCGCGATGCGCCCTACTTCGGCTTCGAAATCCCGGACGCCCCCGGCAAGTACTTCTACGTCTGGCTGGACGCGCCGATCGGCTACATGGCGAGCTTCCGAAACCTCTGCGCGCGCCGTCCTGAGCTGGACTTCGACGCCTACTGGAACAAGGATTCCGACGCCGAGCTGTACCACTTCATCGGCAAGGACATCGTCAATTTCCACGCGCTGTTCTGGCCGGCCATGCTCGAAGGCGCCGGCTACCGCAAGCCGACCGCGCTGAACGTGCACGGCTACCTGACCGTCAACGGCCAGAAGATGTCCAAGTCCCGCGGCACCTTCGTCAAGGCGCGCACCTACCTGGACCACCTGGACCCGGAATACCTGCGCTACTACTACGCCTCCAAGCTCGGCCGCGGCGTCGACGACCTCGACCTGAACCTCGAGGACTTCGTGCAGAAGGTCAACTCCGATCTGGTCGGCAAGGTGGTCAACATCGCCAGCCGTTGCGCCGGCTTCATCCACAAGGGCAACGCCGGCGTGCTGGTCGAGGCCAACCCGGCACCGGAGCTGGTGGAAGCCTTCAAGGCCGCCGCGCCAAGCATCGCCGCCGCCTATGAAGCCCGCGACTTCGGCCGCGCCATGCGCGAAATCATGGCCCTGGCCGACCAAGCCAACGCCTGGATCGCCGACAAGGCGCCGTGGGCGCTGAACAAGCAGGAAGGCAAGCAGGACGAGGTTCAGGCCATCTGCGCCCTGGGCGTGAACCTGTTCCGCCAGTTGGTGATTTTCCTCAAGCCGGTGCTGCCGAAGCTGGCCGAGGCCGCCGAAGTCTTCCTCAACGTCGCCCCGCTGAAGTGGAGCGACCACGAGCAACTGCTGGCCAACCACCAGTTGAACCCGTTCACCCCCCTGATGACCCGTATCGAACCCGCGAAAATCGAAGCCATGATCGAAGCCTCGAAAGAAGACCTCGCCGCCAGCGCGGCCCAGCCGACCGGCAACGGCGAGCTGGTGAAGAACCCCATCGCCGCCGAAATCAACTTCGACGCCTTCGCCGCCGTCGACCTGCGCATCGCGCTGATCGAGAAGGCCGAGTTCGTCGAGGGCGCCGACAAGCTGCTGCGCCTGACGCTGGATATCGGCGACGCGAAGCGCAATGTGTTCTCCGGCATCAAGAGCGCCTACCCGGACCCGAGCAAGCTGGAAGGCCGCCTGACCCTCTACGTCGCCAACCTGGCGCCGCGCAAGATGAAGTTCGGCCTGTCCGAAGGCATGGTCCTGGCCGCCGGCCCGGGCGGTTCGGAAATCTACCTGCTGAGCCCGGACAGCGGCGCCAAGCCGGGTCAGCGCGTCAGCTGATCCGCGCCCCGCGCTGCCACGACGCCGGCTTCCATGCCGGCGTCGTCGTTTCAGGGCTACCCTTGGCTTGAGCCACTTAATAGCCTTCCCGATAATATGCGCCCCTTTTCCATGGCCCTCGTCAGATGACCGAACTCGCCCTCATCCTGGTCAGCGCCATCCTGGTCAACAACTTCGTGCTGGTGCAGTTCCTCGGCCTGTGCCCGTTCATGGGCGTTTCGCGGAAGATCGAGACCGCCATCGGCCTGTCGCTGGCCACCACCTTCGTCCTGACGCTGGCGGCGATGTGCAGCTACCTGCTGCAGCGCTATGTGCTGAAGCCGCTGGACCTGGAGTTCCTGCGCACCATCGGTTTCATCCTGGTGATCGCCGTGGTGGTGCAGTTCACCGAGATGCTGGTGAAGAAGAGCAGCCCGCTGCTCTACCGCGTGCTGGGCATCTTCCTGCCGCTGATCACCACCAACTGCATCGTCCTCGGCGTGGCGCTGATCAACGCCAACAAGGCCGAATACGGCTTCATCCAGTCCACCGCCCAGGGCTTCGGCGCCGGGCTGGGCTTCTCGCTGGTGCTGGTGCTGTTCGCCGCCATGCGCGAACGCATCGCCATCGCCGACGTGCCCAAGCCGTTCCAGGGCGCGGCCATCGGCATGATCACCGCAGGACTGATGTCGCTGGCGTTCATGGGCTTCACCGGGCTGATCAAGTTATGACCACGGTGCTGATCGCGGTCGGCGTGCTGCTGGCGCTCTGCATTGCCTGCGGCGCCCTGCTCGGCTACGCCGCGATACGCTTCCATGTGGAAGGCGACCCCATCGCCGAACAGGTCAACACCCTGCTGCCACAGACCCAGTGCGGCCAGTGCGGCTACCCCGGCTGCAAGCCCTACGCCGAGGCCATCGCCAGCGGCGACAAGATCAACAAGTGCCCGCCCGGCGGCGCGGCGACCATCCAGGCCATCGCCGACCTGCTCGACCTGCCGGTGGAACCGCTGGACGCCGCCGCCGAAACGCCGCCGCGGGTGGCCTACATCCGCGAAGCCGAGTGCATCGGCTGCACCAAGTGCATCCAGGCCTGCCCGGTGGACGCCATCGTCGGCGCGGCGCGGCAGATGCACACGGTGATCGCCGCCGAGTGCACCGGTTGCGACCTGTGCGTCGAGCCCTGCCCGGTGGACTGCATCGAGATGCGCGACCTGCTGCCCGGCGTGCGCGAGTGGAAATGGCCGCTGCCGGCCGCACGGCTGATCGCCACCGACCAGGAGCGCGCCGCATGAACGCGCAGGTCTGGGACTTTCCCGGCGGCATCCATCCGCCGACCAACAAGCGCCAGTCCACCGGCAGCCCGATTGCCGCTGCGCCGCTGCCGAAACGCCTGATCCTGCCGCTGGCCCAGCATGCCGGCAGCCCGGCCATCGCCTGCGTGGAAGTCGGCGAGCACGTGCTCAAGGGCCAGATGATCGCCACGCCCGGCAGCGCCATCAGCACGGCGCTGCATGCGCCGACCTCCGGTACGGTGGTGGCCATTGGCGAGCAGCCCTTTCCCCACGCATCCGGATTGCCTGCGCCAGCCATCGTCATCGACAGCGACGGCCGCGAGGAATGGGCGCCGTTGCAACCCTGCGAAGACTTCCGCAACGAAAACGCACCGGCGCTGCTCGAACGCATCCGCCAGGCGGGCATCGCCGGGCTCGGTGGCGCCGGCTTCCCCACCGCCGCCAAGCTGGCCGCGCGCGCCCAGGACGATATCCACACGCTGATCGTCAACGGCGTCGAATGCGAGCCCTACATCAGCGCCGACGACATGCTGATGCGCGAACGCGCGGCGGAGCTGGTGCAGGGTATCGAAATCCTCGTGCACATCCTGCAGCCGGAACAGGTGCTGATCTGCGTCGAGGACGACAAGCCGGAAGCCATCGCCGCGCTGCAGGCGGCCATCGGCGAGCGGCCGTTCCAGTTGCGCGCGGTGCCGACCAAATATCCCTCCGGCGGCGAGCGCCAGTTGATCCAGATCCTCACCGGCCGCGAAGTGCCAAGCGGCGGCCTGCCGGCGGATATCGGCACCCTCTGCGTGAACGTCGGCACCGCGGTAGCCGTGGCCGATGCCGTGCTGCGCGGCCGGCCGCTGATCTCGCGGATCACCACCCTGACCGGCGCCGCCCTGGCCCGGCCGATGAACGTCGAAGCGCTGATCGGCACGCCGGTCGGCGAACTGCTGGACTTCGCCGGGCTGGATCGGGGCAAGCTGGATCGCCTGATCTTCGGCGGCTCGCTGATGGGCATCGCCCTGCCGTCCCTCGACGTACCGCTGATCAAGACCGGCAACTGCCTGCTCGCCCCGACCCGCGACGAACTGCCGGCGCCGCCGCCAGCCATGCCATGCATCCGTTGCGGCGACTGCGCGCTGGTCTGCCCGGCCAGCCTGCTTCCGCAGCAGTTGCACTTCTTCGCCCTGGGCAACGACCACGAGCAACTGCACGCGCACAACCTGTTCGACTGCATCGAATGCGGCGCCTGCGCCTATGTCTGCCCGTCGAGCATTCCGCTGGTGCAGTACTACCGCGCGGCCAAGGCGGATATCCGCGAGCTGCAGCTCAAGCAGCAGAAGGCCGAGCACTCGCGCCTGCGCTTCGAACAACGCCAGGATCGCCTGCGCCGCGAGGAAGAGCGCAAGGCTGCCGAGCGCCTGGCACGCCAGGAAAAGGCCGCACGTGCCCGCGAAACCCAGGACACAGCAGTCGAACCAGCGCAATCGATCATCGAGCGAGTCAAGGCCGAGAAGGCGGTGGGCAATGCACCGGACGACCTGAAGCGCCTGAAGATCGAAGCAAGCATGGCCCAGGTCGCGCTGAAGAAGGCCGAAAAGCAGCTCGCCACCCACGACACCCCGGAATTGCAGGCCCAGGTCGCCGACCTGCGTGCCGCTGCCGAAGCGGCCAAGGCAGCCCTTGCAGCAGCCGAAGCGACCAGCGCGCCAGCTCCCGCCCCTGCGGCAGTTCCGGTCGCCAACGATGCCGCGCTGAAGAAGGCGAAGATCGATGGCGCCATGGCCCGCGCGCAGTTGAAGAAATCCGAGAAGGCCTTCGGCGAAAATCCAACCGAAGAACAGCAGGCCACCCTGCAGCAATTGCGCGCCGAAGTGGACCGCCTCGATCGCCTGCAGGCCGAATTGCAGGCTCCGCCACCCGCCGCGCCTGCCCCGAGCGACGGTGAAAAGGCGCTGAAGGCCGCGAAGATCGCCCTCGCCGGCAAGCGTGCGGAGTTGAAGAAAGCCCAACAGGCCGGCGCCGATGAGGCCACCCTCGCCCATCTGCGTCAGGAACTGGCGGACGCCGAACAAACCCTGCACGCGGCCGAGGACACCAGCGGCAAGCCGGCGCCGGATCTGGTGCGCATCGAGAAGCGTCCGGTGGATGCGGCCACCCGCGCGGCGAAGACCGAACTGGCCTACGCCCGCGCCGACCTGAAGAAACTGGAGCGCGAAGGCGCACCGCAGGAACAACTGGACAGCGCCCGCGCCCGGCTCGAAGCCGCCGAGCGTGCGCTGGCGAATCCCCCGGCGGAGTAAGCGATGAAACTGCCCCGCATCACCTCGCCCCACGTCACTGCCGGCAATCGCACGCAGAGGGTCATGCTGCAGGTGCTGGCCGCCTGCGCACCCGGCGTCTTGGTGCTGACGGCCCTGTACGGCGTCGGCACGCTGTTCAACCTGCTCTGGTGCAGCGCCATCGCCCTCGGTTGCGAAGCGGCGATGCTGAAGCTGCGCGGCCGCCCGCTGGGCTTCTTCCTCAAGGATGGCAGCGCGCTGGTCACCGCCGTGCTGCTCGCCCTCGCCCTGCCGCCCTACGCCCCCTGGTGGCTGACGCTGATCGCCACCGGCTTCGCCCTGGTGTTCGGCAAGCACCTCTATGGCGGGCTCGGGCAGAACCCGTTCAACCCGGCGATGCTCGGCTATGTGGTGGTGCTGGTGTCCTTCCCGCTGGAGATGACCCGCTGGCCCAGCCCGGACGCCAGCCTCGGCATCGTCGAGGGGCTCGGCCAGATCTTCGGCTTCGCCTCGCAGCAGCCGGATGCCTGGGTCGGCGCCACGGTGCTCGACACCATCCGCACCAACAAGAGCCTGACCATGGACGAACTGATGGCGCAGAGCGCGGCCTTCGGCTCGGTCGGCGGGCGCGGCGTGGAACTGGTCAACCTGGCGTTCCTCGTCGGCGGCCTGTTCCTCCTCTGGCGCAAGCTGTTCACCTGGCATGCGCCGGTCGGCATGCTCGGCGCGCTGTTCGTCATGAACCTGCTGTTCTGGGGCGGCTCCGGCTCGGACTCCCACGGCTCGCCGCTGCTGCACCTGTTCTCCGGGGCGACCATGCTCGGCGCCTTCTTCATCGTCACCGACCCGGTTTCCGGCGCCACCAGCAATCGCGGACGGCTGGTCTTCGGCATCGGCGTCGGCGTGATCACCTACATCATCCGTGCCTGGGGCGGCTATCCGGATGGCCTTGCCTTTGCCGTGCTGCTGATGAATCTCGCCGCGCCGACCATCGACTACTACACCCGCCCGCGCACCTACGGGCACAAGAAGCCGCAACGCGGCTTCAAGCTGGGGGAATGATCGATGCCGATGCAGCGCTCGATCCTGAAGAACGCCCTGGTGCTCGGCCTGTTCGCCGTGGTCACCGTCGGGCTGGTGGCGACGGTCCACCAGTTCACCAAGGAACGCATCAAGGCCTCCCAGCGCGAAGCCCGTGGCCGCGCGATACTGCAGCTGTTGCCGGCCGGCAGCTACGACAATCATCCGCTGGACACCCAGGTCAGCCAGTTCGACCCCAAGCTGCTCGGCAAGGACCGGCCCGCCCCGGCCTTCGTCGCCACCCTGCAGGGCAAGCCGACCGCGGTGGTCCTCCAGGCCACCGCGCCGGACGGCTACAGCGGCGCGATCCAGCTGCTGGTCGGGGTCAGCGCCGAGGGCCGCCTGCTCGGCGTGCGGGTGGTCGCGCACAAGGAAACCCCGGGCCTCGGCGACAAGATCGAGCTGGGCAAGAGCGACTGGCTGCATGGTTTCGACCAGCGCTCGCTGGCCAATCCCGGCGAATCCGGCTGGCAGGTGAAGAAGGACGGCGGCCAGTTCGACCAGTTCGCCGGCGCCACCATCACCCCGCGCGCGGTGGTCAGGGCGACGCACAAGGCGCTGCAGTACTTCGATCAGCACAAGGCCGAGCTGCTGGCTCCGCCGGCCGAGGTGACCGAGCATGAGTGAATACCGCGAGATCGCCCTGCAGGGGCTGTGGAAGAACAATCCCGGACTGGTCCAGCTGCTCGGCCTGTGCCCGCTGCTCGGCACCAGCAACTCGATGGTCAACGCCCTCGGCCTGGGCCTCGCCACCATGCTCGTGCTGGCCTGCTCGAACGCCGCCGTGGCGCTGATCCGCGGCTCGGTGACCGAGGCCGTGCGGCTGCCGGCGTTCGTCATGATCATCGCCGCGCTGACCACCTGCATCGAACTGCTGATGCAGGCCTGGACCTACGAGCTGTACCAGATCCTCGGCATCTTCATCCCGCTGATCACCACCAACTGCGTGATCCTCGGCCGCGCCGAAGCCTTCGCCGCCAAGCACAGCGTGGCCCGCTCGGCGTTCGACGGGCTTATGATGGGACTGGGATTCGCACTGGTGCTGCTGGCCCTCGGCACCCTGCGCGAAGTGCTCGGCCACGGCACCCTGCTGGCCGACATGCAGTTGCTGTTCGGCCCCGCCGCAGCGGGCTGGAAGGTCCAGTTGTTCGCGGATTACCAGGGCTTCCTGCTGGCCATCCTGCCGCCCGGCGCGTTCCTCGTGCTGGGCCTGCTGATCGCCCTGAAGAACCGTATCGATGAAAGCCTGGCGGAACGCGCCAGGGCGCAGGCGGGCAGCGAACCCGCCACCCAGCGCCAGCGCGTCCGCGTCACTGGAGTGATTGAATGAATGCCGCCAAGCGCGCGGAGATTTTCCGTCGCCTGCACGAGGATGATCCCAACCCCACCACCGAGCTGGAATACGCCTCGCCGTTCGAGTTGCTGATCGCGGTGATCCTCTCCGCCCAGGCCACCGACGTCGGCGTGAACAAGGCCACGGCGAAACTGTTCCCGGTGGCCAATACCCCCGCCGCCATCCATGCGCTGGGGGTGGAAGGGCTGTCCGAGTACATCAAGACCATCGGCCTGTACAACAGCAAGGCGAAGAACGTCATCGAGACCTGCCGCATCCTGGTCGAGAAGCACGGCGGCGAAGTCCCGGACAACCGCGAGGATCTCGAAGCCCTGCCCGGCGTCGGCCGCAAGACCGCCAACGTGGTCCTGAACACCGCCTTCCGCCAGCCGACCATGGCGGTGGACACGCACATCTTCCGCGTCTCCAACCGCACCGGCATCGCTCCCGGCAAGAACGTGCTGGAAGTGGAGAAGAAGCTGGTGAAGTTCGTGCCCCGTGAATACCTGCTGGACGCCCACCACTGGCTGATCCTGCATGGCCGCTACGTGTGCAAGGCGCGCAAACCGCAATGCGGCAGTTGCCGGATCGAGGACCTGTGCGAGTACAAGCACAAGACTTCGGACGATTGATTCCTACCGTAGGAATTGTCCTCATCCATTGAAAAAATCTTTTTTACCACCCCGCACTTTGTCGATATAAGGGCGCCAAGAACACCCCATAAGTTGGAGTGACTGCTATGGCAACCGCTAAAGAAGACCTTGAGCTGGAAGACGAAGTAACCGTGGTGGAGGACGATGCCGACGATGACGCCGAAGACGCTGCGGAAGTCGCCAGGACCAACCTGACCAAGCGTCGCATCATCGACAACTACCTCGAAGAGCGCCGCCTGCAGAAGCAGCTGAGCGACTACGATTTCGACCTGTAGGCGTTGCAGCGCACGAGATGGAAAGCCCCGCCGAATCAGCGGGGCTTTGTTTTTACTGCGGAATGCTTTTCGTAGGTTGGGCTGAGCTTGCGAAGCCCAACATTGCCTACCCGATCCACATCTATTCCCCCTGCAGGCTCCCGAAAGGCTTGCCCCAGCGTCCGAAGCTGATAGCCGCCGCGCAAAGGGGTTAGCAAGAACGTTCCTACGAAAAATCCGCGTAATCCGTAGAAACCTCCCAAGGTGCACGCCTACCACTGCGCAACCTCGCCCTTCCCCCTAAAGTCCGCCGCTCTACAACGGATGTTTCAGGGCGACAGGCATGTTCCAACCGGCTAACCAGGCACAGTTCCACCTGCTGATCGATGGCACCGCGAGTGCGCTGCAGGTGCTCGGCTTCCAGGGCGAGGAAGCCCTCGACAGTTGCTACCGCTTCGATCACCACGACGGCCATCGCTACCGCTACGACGCTATCGGCAACCTCATCCAGCTCAACCGCCCGGACGGCACCCAACTCGACCTGCATTACGACGCCGCACAACGCCTGGTGCTGCTGCAGCGCAGCCGGAACGGCCAGCCGCTCCTGGAGGCGAGCTACAGCTATGACGCCCTCTCCCGCCGTATTGGCAAGACGATCCACCATGTCGACGGCAGCGAACAGCACCATCGCTACGGCTGGGATGGCGACCGCCTGCCCCTGAAGGACGATGACCAACGCAAACGTACCCTGGTCTACCTACCCGGCACCTTCGTCCCGCTACTCCGCCTGGAGCAGGCCACCAATAGCGACGAAGCGCCGGAGCTGCTGGCAGTCAAACGCCTGTTGCTCGGCCAGGGCCTCGCCCTGCCGGAAACGTTGAAGAGTGGCGAAGCGACGCTCGCCATCTTCCACACCGACCACCTAGGCACCCCATTGCGCCTCACCGATAGCAATGGCCACACCCTCTGGAGCGCCGAACCCGACGATTGGGCCGCCGTGTGCAATGAACAAGGCACAACCGACCAGCCCCTGCGCTTCCAGGGGCAGTATCACGATGAGAAAAGTGGGCTTTGTTACAACCAGCATCGTTATTACTTTCCGGAGTTTGGACGATATATCAGTCAGAACCCCATAAAGATAAGCGGTGGAACCAATACCTATGCCTATGTAAATAGTTCGCTTCTAGAAAATATTGATCATTTAGGCCTCAGACCTGGATGGACTCCAAAAATCAAGCCAGGAAAAGAAATAAACCCGAAACCCCAGACCTTTCTAAAGAAGAATACGATACTCGAAGACACCAGGACGCTGATTGACAATATTCTTAACTCATTTCAACCAGACTTAACCTACTGTTCAAGAATGGTTTGCGGCGCTCCGGGTGCGCCTCATTACGAAATCAATTTTGGACCGCACGACAACTGGGCTATTCAATGCACTAATTGGGGGAAAAACACCGATAAAATGGGGGATATGATTCAAGAAAAATGTTCTCTTGTTGAATCTGCCGGACCTTATGACCTCCCAGATAATTGCGAATGTTATGAAACCCAACTGAGACCGTAAAATGCATTTCATCTCAAGATTCCTGATAACAAGCACCATTACAGTTGGAATGACCTTCTTAGCGTCGCATCTGATCGCAATCCCGTTCTCATTATTAATAGCCGCACTCAAAATAAATGACTCATACATCCTCAGGAGAACAATTGAATTAACTATTTTATTAGGAATATTAACAATATTTACACGAATACTAAGCGAGAAAGGGTTAGTCACCGTAACAAAAGCATCAAAAATTGCATCAATGGTGCTTGCAGCACTATTCTATGGACATAACTTCATAAAGACATACCACTTCAACCACCAAATCTCATTCCCTATAGGTAAGTGGGAAATTTTCTTATCGGTGTCAATTTTAAACTTTCTATCCGCAATAGTCATATGCATCTATAGCAACAAGATAATAACTCTATTTTCCAAGATTATCCCTGCAAAGTTCAAGTCGACCGTAGCATACCTCAGATACTATGGGAGATAAGGCAATGCTTAATAATCCAAGAGAAACATGCAGACTTCATACAGCATCGTCTAATCGATCCCGAAGCCTGTCGTATTTAATAGCACAACTGTGAAAGCCAAATTCTTACTTGGACTTTATTTCCTCTTAGGTATTTGCTTGCCATCCGAGGCCGCAAAGATAGCACCGACTGCAATTGAAACACAGCAAGCACAATTACACCCGCAAGCTCATACTTAAAAAGCAACACACATACGACTCCAGAACAAAAAACCAGCCAAAGTCCTGAAATGATGAACAATGAAATTAAGCAGAAACTCATATAAACCAGCACTTGTACTCCTCCTGCTCATTTCAAGCTGTTCGCGAATCCCGAATACTGTAGAAGCAGAGGCTGCAATAATAGAGTTCCACACCCGCTTAAACTCAGAGGAATTTATAGCCATCTATGAAAGTTCAGCAAAAGCAACAAGGACAAACACAAAAAGAACCGATGTAGAGAATTTATTAAAATCCATAAGGACAAATTTGGGAAAAGTAATAAATAGCAGAAAAGAGAAAACAATACTCTCTCACTCCATGGACTCGCCAAGCAAAACCACCCTTATCTACAAGACAGAATTTGAACATGGCTCCGGCTACGAGAAGTTTGAAGTAATCAATGAAGATGGAAGACCCGCTATATTTTTCTATTTTTTGGAGTCAGCCGATCTAATGAGAAAGCTCACTAGCCAAGAACAACCGAAACGCTAGTGAAACAAACGATTTATTTAGTTTTGAAACGTGAGAAAGGGCGCGAATGCACTCTAAGGATGGTCTGAAACAATCATGTAGCTTTTGGGGAAAGGGGACATGGAGAAAAAGGGGATAGTTTTATTTTCTACACTTTAAATTTTTAGCAAGGATACTCAGGTGCTGGCTTCAAGGAGGAAATTCTCATGCCCAGGATCTATTCGCATCATATCGCGCAGCGTGATCCCACTATTAGGTTGTGTTCGCCGAACAAGGCGATTTTCAAACACGGACTATCCATGGTCGAGTTACGCAATGCGAGTTGGTACATCTTCTGGGGAAAACTGGCTTGCCCCGACCCGAGTTTCGAAGCGCTGAGTTCTACATAAGAAATGCGCCGCTGTGGTTACGTCGAGTTCGTGAAACATGCGATCCCTCCTGAAGAGCTAGTTCTCGTGAGGCGGTTCAGTGCAGCCAATTGACAAGTAATGGGCTCCTTGGATGAGATTGAACGAGTTACAGGAGTTCGAATCTAGAGAAGGGGTTAGGGTCGACCGAAACTAGGTCAGCAAAAATAAATCTTTCTCTTTTTCCGGTACAGCTATTGACATTCAAAAATTAAACAATCGAAGCCAAGCAGGGAAACACCCTAATAGTTAAACCATGAAAATAAAATCTCTTTTTGGCATATATCTTCTTATAGGAATTTGTCTTTCGTCTGAGGCAGCAAAATCCACAACATCTACAGTCGAAGCGCAACAAGCATACTTTGTGACACAAGTTATTATGATCGAATTTGTACATAGCCTAAGCCTGAGGGTTCGACAGGAGCGCGAGAAGTGTTTATTTGGTTGTAGAGGAGGGCAGTCAGCACTTGAAATCTCAATCGACTCCCTGGGTGTAAATAGAAGTGACGCCGCGACCAGTGCGCTAATTGATTTATTATCACTGCACCTAGATGCTGGCGGTGCAGAAGATCGGGATTGTCAACTGTTGGCTCGAGGAAAAACCATCATTCAAGACTTGAAGAAAATGGATGTGGAGAATTCGATTATTCGTTGCCGAGACTCTTTTACTGAACTGAGAAAGCGAGAGCTTTTGTATGTATCAGACGTGAGCGTTAACAAAGTATGCCACTCCGAAAACGAAATTCGCACTTCGCGAGATGAGTTACTGCAGGCCATAGAAGAGGGCATGATGTGCGAGCAATAGCTTGTTTGGCCCTCTCAGTTACGCTTCCAGTTGTACTCTATCTAGCAACCCGATCCATAGATAGCTGGAACAAAGGGTACACATGGAAAGAAATGGACTGTCAGCAGGATGGCCACACATCTTTCGCCGACTTTCTAGCGGCCAGCGATATCGAAAAACGAACCATAAGCGAGGAGGATAAAATTTGCACAGAGTACTTTTCATACAAGGACGGATTGTCAGTGAAAGTCATATATCCACAGACAGCAACAAAAATTTCAGGTAGATGAATACATGACCGCGTACAGATGGACCTGTCTAGCCTGTGATGAACCAAATGATGCCGACTCCAGCTCCTGCATCAAATGTGGATGCCCGAGCAATGCGAGCGCGGTAGAAGTAGAAGCGCATCGCCACAAGATGCTTACCGTACAAGGAAAGGAATACCGGTGCCAGAAATGCAATCATGACAAATACCAGGTAGGTGAAACACGCAACGCCGGTGGACTCATGTCCAGTGTCTTCGAAATTGAAACAGAGAAATTTTCTTTTATAGCCTGCGCCCGTTGTGGCTATACGGAATTTTACCGAGGCGAGAAAAGCATGCTTCGAAATCTGTTTGACCTATATTTTTAATTTCCCATTACTCGCCACGGAAGGTTCCGCTAGCCATCCGACACGTCGGATGGCTAGGAACACGAGAAAAAGGACTATCGGTAATGCTCAAGATCCGAATCAGACTTTTGATAATTCTGACACTCATTGCAACGCAGACAACCGCAGAAGAATTGCATTGCAAAGGAGTATGGAGTTCAACAGAAACCGCGTTATACCGCCAAGATGGAACAAGCAGAACTATACATAGCAAAGACAATAGCATTTCAATAGAGCCTAGCCAGAACGGTATAGCCATATCACAAAGCAATGGAGATAGCAGCACAACTCCAATTACATACAGTCCACCTTTAGCCCAAACGATATGGAACAATGCAGGCAATGGCTTCGCAATAAACTCCAGTGAGGGAGGTCTGGTCGGCACGTGGAGCACAGAAATCTATGTAAAATACGCGAAAGGAAAACTAATAAATTTATCCATCAACGATGTGATCCAACCTTATCTGAATTCATTCCAGAAATGCGATCCTCCTGAACTGGCGAATTATGCGGCAATCGGATGGTCAGCCGATGATCGTGTGGTTCTACTCATAATAGAGTCCCCACCACACTCTTCCTGTAGAAATATGGGCGAAATTATGGGAGTAGCACTGGATACCAGTGCAAATCAGGTGATCCAAATTCTTCCACAACAAAAACTAAAAAAGAAATGGCGAGAAAAACTGGGCCAAAGAATCAACGAAGATTGTCAAAAGAAATAACCTTCCAAGAGGCGACACAGCGAGCCAGATAGAGCTTCCGTTGCAGGAACGCCACGCGAGTTTGACTATCTTTTCAATTACTTGGCATACGCCGGGAAACCCATCTCTCTATGCAGTGCCAAACTGGATATGCTGCCATTTGCGGAGCATAGCCATGACCATCCACCTCGACCACCTGATCATCCCGTCCCACGACCGCAAGGTGGCGGCCGAACGGCTGGCCTCGATCCTCGGCGTCCCTTGGGCCGAGTCCGGCATAGGCCCTTTCAGCCCCGTCTATGTCAGCGACAGCCTGACCATCGATTTCGATCAGGCCGACGGCCCCTTCCCTGTCATGCACTATTGCTTCCGGGTCAGCGAAGATGAGTTCGACGGTATCCTGCAGCGCCTCCAGGCCCACGGCATCCCTTATCGAAGCGCCCCGCACGGGCCGATGGACATGCAGATCAATACCCAGCATGGCGGACGAATCGTTTATTGGAACGAGCCGGATGGGCACATCTGGGAAATCCTGACAGTCAGCTACGCTCGGCAGGCGCCCCCATAAGTTGGGTAGGGACGCGCAGACCGGCGGCTATCCGGTCTGCCGAATGTTGGGCTTCGCAAGCTCAGCCCAACCTACATCCATGCCACCTCAGGCCTCTTTCTTCACCCTGAACCATGCCGCATACAGCGCCGGCAGGAACATCAGCGTGAGCACCGTGGCGACGATCAGGCCGCCCATGATCGCCACCGCCATCGGTCCGAAGAACACGCTGCGCGATAGCGGGATCATCGCCAGCACCGCGGCCAGCGCGGTCAGCACGATGGGGCGGAAGCGCCGTACGGTGGCCTCGATGATGGCGTGCCAGCGGTCCAGGCCGTGGGCGATGTCCTGCTCGATCTGGTCCACCAGGATCACCGAGTTGCGCATGATCATCCCGGCCAGGGCGATGGTGCCGAGCATGGCGACGAAGCCGAAGGGTTTCTGGAAGATCAGCAGGAACAGCGTCACGCCGATCAGCCCCAGCGGCGCGGTGAGGAACACCATCGCCACCCGCGAGAAGCTGCGCAGTTGCAGCATCAGCAGGGTCAGCACGACCACGATGAACAACGGGATGCCGGCGTTCACCGAGTTCTGTCCCTTGGCCGAGTCTTCCACCGTGCCGCCTATCTGCAGCAGATAGCCGGAGGGCAGTTCGCTGCGGATCGGGTCGAGGGTCGGGGAGATCTGCTTGACCACGGTGGCCGGCAGGGTCTCGTCGTAGATATCCGCGCGCACGATCACCGTCGGCAGGCGGTTGCGCCGCCAGATGATGCCTTCCTCGAAGCCGTATTCCAGCGTCGCCACCTGCGACAGCGCCACGCTGCGGCCGTTCTTGGTCGGCACTGCCAGGGTCGGCAGTTGCGACAGGTCATGCCGCTCGCTCGCGCTGGCGCGCAGGAGGATTTCGATCAGCTCGTTGTCCTCGCGGTAGTAGCTGACGGTGGCGCCGGTCAGGCTGCCACGGAGGAACTGCGCGATATCCGCGGTGCTGACGCCGAGCGCGCGGGCGCGGTCCTGGTCGATGTCGAGGAAGATCGCCTTGCTCGGTTCCTCCCAGTCGAGATGCACGTTCACCACGTGGGGGTTCTCGCGCATCTTCTCGGCGACCCGGCGCGCCAGGGCGCGGACTTCCATGATGTGCTCACCGGAGACGCGGAACTGCACCGGATAGCCCACCGGCGGGCCGTTCTCCAGGCGGGTGACACGGGTGCGCACGGCCGGGAAGTCCTCGGCCAGGCGTTCGATCAGCCACTTGCGCACTTCCTCGCGGGTCTTCAGGTCCTTCGCCAGCACCACGAACTGGGCGAAGCTGGCGGCCGGCAGTTGCTGATCCAGCGGCAGGTAGAAGCGCGGCGAACCGGTGCCGACGTAGGCCACGTAGTTGTCGATGCCCGGATGCCCGGCAAGCAGCTTCTCCAGGCGCTGGGCCTGCTCGGTGGTGGCCTTCAGCGAATCGCCCTCGGCCAGCTTGAGGTCGACCAGCAGTTCCAGGCGCGCCGACGGCGGGAAGAACTGCTGCGGCACCATGCGGAACAGCAGCACCGAGCCGACGAACGCCAGCAGGGTCAGGGTGATCACCGTCTTGCGGTAGCGCACGCACCACTCCACCAGACGCCGGAAGCGCTGGTAGAACGGCGTCGAATAGGGATCGTGGCCCTTGTCGCTGCCGCCGTGCTTCTCCGCATGGCGCTTGGCCAGGTCCGGCAGCAGCTTGTCGCCGAGATAGGGCACGAAGACCACGGCGGCGATCCACGACACCACCAGGGCGATGGTCACCACCTGGAACAGCGAGCGGGTGTATTCGCCGGTTCCGGACTGCGCGGTGGCGATCGGCAGGAAGCCGGCGGCCGTCACCAGCGTGCCGGTGAGCATGGGGAACGCCGTGCTGGTCCAGGCGAAACTGGCGGCCTTGAGGCGGTCGTAGCCCTGCTCCATCTTCACCGCCATCATCTCCACCGCGATGATCGCGTCGTCCACCAGCAGGCCCAGCGCCAGCACCAGGGCGCCAAGGGAAATCTTGTGCAGGCCGATGCCGAAGTAGTACATGCAGGTGAAGGTCATCGCCAGCACCAGCGGGATCGACAGCGCCACCACCAGGCCGGTGCGCAGGCCGAGGGAGAAGAAGCTGACCAGCAGCACGATGATCAGCGCCTCGGCCAGCACCCGGACGAAATCGCCCACGCTTTCACGCACGGCGGCAGGCTGGTCGGACACCTTGCGCAGCTCCATGCCGGCCGGCAGGGTCTCCTGCAGGCGCCGGAACTCGCTGTCCAGCGCCTCGCCGAGAACGAGAATGTCGCCGCCCGACTTCATCGCCACGGCGATACCGATGGCGTCCTCGCTCATGAAACGCATGCGCGGCGCCGGCGGGTCGTTGAAGCCACGGTGCACGTCGGCCACGTCGCCGATGCGGAAGGTGCGGTCGCCGACGCGGATGGGGAACCGGCGGATGTCGTCGACGGTGTCGAATCGACCGGAAACCCGCAGCTGCACACGGTCGCTGTCGGTCTCGAAGAAGCCGGTGGCGGTGACCGCATTCTGCTCCTCCAGCGCCTGCTGCACCGCGGCCAGCGGCACGCCGAGGGTGGCCAGCTTGGTATTGGACAGGTCGATCCAGATCTTCTCGTCCTGCAGGCCGAGCAGCTCGACCTTGCCGACGTCCTTGATGCGCTGCAACTGCAGTTGCAGGCGGTCGGCGTAGTCCTTCAGCACCGCGTAGTCGAAACCCTTGCCGGTCAGCGCATAGATGTTGCCGAAGGTGGTGCCGAACTCGTCGTTGAAGAACGGCCCTACCACGCCCTGCGGCAGGGTGAAGCGGATATCGCCGATCTTCTTGCGGATCTGGTACCAGAGCTCGGGAACGTCCTTTGAACGCAAGTCTTCGCGGGCGACGAAGATCACCTGCGACTCGCCCGGCCGCGAGAAGGACTGGATGCGGTCGAAGTCGCCGGTCTCCATCAGCTTCTTCTCGATGCGCTCGGTGACCTGGCGGGAGACTTCCTCGGCGGTGGCGCCCGGCCAGATGGTGCGGATCACCATGGCCTTGAAGGTGAACGGCGGGTCTTCGCTCTGCCCCAGCTTGCTATAGGAAAGCGTGCCGACGATGCCCAGCAGGAGCATGAAGTAGAGGACGATCTGACGGTTCTTCAGTGCCCAGGCGGAAAGGTTGAATTGCATCGGGCGTCACTCCTTCGCCACCAGCTTCACCGACCGGTTTTCCCGGTCGACCGGCCGTACCTCCTGACCTTCACGCAGCACCTGCACGCCTGCCGCCACCACCCACTCGTCCGCGGCCAGACCTTCCAGTACCGGCACGCGATCCTCGGCGTACGGCCCGACGCGCACCGGGCGGCGCTTCAGGGTGGAGGTGGCCGGATCGACCACCCAGACGTACGCCTTGCCGCCCTCGGCGGTGAGCGCACTGAGCGGCACGGACAGCGGCACCACGCCGTTGGCCTGGATATACACGCGGGCGCTCTGGCCCAGTTCGGCCGGCACCTTGGCGTCGTCGAAGGCGACCCGCGCGGCGAAGGTGCGCGACTGCGGGTCGGCCGCCGGCGCCAGTTCGCGGATATGCCCGCTGAAGCGCCTGCCCTGCTGCGACCAGAGTTCGACGCTGACCTTCTCGCCAATGCGGAAGCGCTCGATGGCATGTTCGGGGAAGCTGATGGAAACCTCGCGATCGCCATCGGCGGCGATGGTGAATACCGTCTGTCCGGCGGCGACCACCTGCCCCACTTCGACGCGGCGGGCGGAAATCACCCCGTCCTGTGGTGCGCGCAGCACGGCATAGCCGGTCTGGTTGCGCGCCACGTCATATTCGGCGCGAACCTGCTTCATCCGCGCCTCGCCGGCACGGTAGATGTTCTCGACATTGTCGAACTGCGAGCGGCTGACCAGCCCGCGATCCAGCAGGGTGCGGTAGCGGGTGTATTCGGAGCGCACGGTCTGCAGGTTGGCCTCGGCCGCAGCGACCTGGGCGCGGATGGCTTCCAGTTGCAGGCGCACATCCTGCGGGTCGAGCTCGGCCAGCGGCTGGTCCTTCTTCACCCGTTCGCCCATCTCGACCAGGCGCTTGCTGACCTTGCCGCCGATGCGGAAAGCCAGTTCCGGTTCATGGCGGGCACGCACCTCGCCAGGATAGGCCTCGGTGATATCCCCCGCAGGAACGGGCTGCACGACCATGGCCGGACGAGCGGTCGGCTTGGCCTGCTCGCCGTTGCCGCAGGCTGTCAGGGATAGGATGAAGGCAAGAGGGAGAGCGACCGGCAGGACATGGCGGAACATGATGATGACCTTTCGCAAAAGCGAGTTGGAATTTTTATACTCCTCGGTATAGTAAAAATACAGTACTCACCAGTCCAGTATTTGAATTGTAAAAATTATGTCCCAACCGATCAGTTCGAACGGCCCGGGCCGCCCCAAGGACCCGGCCAAGCGCCAGGCCATCCTCGAGGCGGCCAAGGTGCTGTTCGTCAGCAAGGGCTACGACGGCAGCAGCATGGAAGCCATCGCCGCCGAGGCTGGAGTGTCTAAGCTCACGGTCTATAGCCATTTCACCGACAAGGAAACGCTGTTCCGCGAGGCCGTACAGGCCAAGTGCGCCGAGCAGATGCCCGAGCTGTTCGCCGAACAGCCGGCGGACGCGCCGCTGGAAAGCCTGCTGCTCAACCTGGCGCGCGGCTTCAACCGGCTGATCAACAGTCCGGAAGCCATCGCCCTGAGCCGGCTGATGGTCGCCCAGGGTGGGCAGAATCCACAGCTGTCGAAACTGTTCTTCGATGCCGGCCCGCAACGGGTGCTGGACCAGATGGAACGACTGTTCATCCAGGCGCAGCGCAACGGCACCCTGCAATTCGACAATGCCCGCCATGCCGCCGAGCATTTCCTCATGCTGGTGCAGGGTTGCGTGCATTTCCGCCTGCTGATCGGCTGCGTCGAGCGGCCCAGCGCGGAGGAAAGCGAGCAGCATGTGCGGGAAGTGGTGACGTTGTTCCTGCGCGCATACCGGCCATAGCACGGCCGGTACGGCAGTGGGCCCGGGCAGGGGCGGTCGACGCGGCCTCTGCCTCAGGCCATGGCGATCAGCGTTCGTCCTCGCCGATCAGGTCGCGCTCGCCGGAACCGGCCTTCGCACCGGTCGGCGATGGGAAGCGCGACGAGGCGTAGCGCACCACCAGGATCGCCACGGCGAGCAGCAGCAGCGCCACCGAGACCAGGATGATGCCGTCGTCCGGCACGTGGTTGTGCTGGATGTCGGCGATCATCAGGCGAGTCAGCGCGGTCATCGCCACATAGATCAGGAAGCGCACCGGCATGTGGTTGGTCTTGAAGTAGATGCCGACCATCGCGCCCAGTTCGAGGTAGATGAACAGCAGCAGGATGTCGTCGATCTTCGCGTGCCCCTGGGAAATCATGCCGACGAACGCGGCCACCGCCGACCAGAACACCGTCGCGCCGATGGCGAACAGGGCCAGGTAGTGGAAGCCCTCCACCAGCAGGTTGCCCAGCGACTCCGCGCATCCATGCATCTGCTGGCGCAGGCGTTCGGCCCAATTCAGTTTCATTCGTCGGTTCTCCTTGTGTTGCACGATAGTTGGCACGAAGCGAGCAAGTTACACGCCATTGATTTCAGGCAGTAACGACTTCCAGCGGCTGCGGCAATATGCCCCGAATTTTTTTGCCGGCCTCGGGTCCATGAAGAGGCAGCCATCAATCAGGCAGGTATGAAAATGGAAAGTCCGTTCCAGGTCCTCACCAAGGCGTTCCAGCCTCAGTATCGAGTCAACTTCAGCCTCGAACGGCTGGATGGCAGCATCGTCCTGACCCTTTCCACCGATGCCGGCGTCGCCGCCAAGCGCCTGATCCGCAACGGCCAGCTGCAGGACCCGGAACAACTGCAGCGCTTCATCCAGAGCATCCGCTTCGGCATCGCCATCGAACAGGACGACAGCGCCCCGAAACTGCTGGCCGACATGACCCGTGGCCGCACCGGCCTGCGCAAGGCCTCCTGACCTTCCCTCCTCTTTCGACAGCCCCCGGGGCCGTGGCCGGGCGGTTCCCGCGCACCGTCGTGCAGCAGCCTGCCCCGAAGCGGAGCGAACGCCATGATGGCCAGCATGCTGGCACGGGGCTTTTCAGTTCGTCTCCGATCCCGTATGCTTTTACTGTATAAACAAACAGTGTCCTCCTACTCAACCTGATGAGAAGGCATACGAGGTAGTGCCAACTTGAGCTCGCAAAAATCTCTGCCGCTCAATCTCTTGCCTATAAAGCCAAGGAGTTCCGAACGAGCAAGGCATCTCCGGAGATGCTGGAAAACCGTGGGATACCTGGTTGCCAGGGAACTCAGGGTGCCCGGCCAGGCAATTGCACTTCCATCGCCCTTGGGCCCTGGGTTGACCTTCATGGCGGCGAGTGCGGCAGGCGCATCATCCAACATCATTTCTATAACGAGAAAAACGATGGCTATCGAAATCTTGTATCGCAGTACTCGGGACTTGGAGACAATTTTTGTGGACCGCAAACTCGCTGATGCTCATGACCAGATGCTTGAGCTTGCTGAGGCACTGACAGACACGCTCTTGAAGAATGTACCGGAGCTGTCCGAGAAGGTTGCGGAAGATGCCAGCATATTCATGGCGAAGAATCGCTCCATATTTGCAGCGGCATTCAAGAACAACCCGGCAGTTCTATCCGAACTTGCAAAAGAGCCTGCAGACTCTTGACCAAACCCGTAGGCGACCCCGATTCGGGAGAAGTCTCGTCGACCGACCAATGAAGTCGCCCAGGCCAGGAACTGTAAAAAGCCCTGCCGTAGCCATCACATTCGGCAGGGCACTCCTGGCAGGCAACCGGCCAACCCTGGCGTATCCCCTGCATCTCTGCGCGTCAGACCCGACATCGCCGTTTGCAACGCGGTGACATCGGGTACTTCTTCGCCCAGCCCGACCTTTACCTAATTACGAAAAAGAAACTTCCCACGAAACACAGGGAGCATTCCCACACTATTTCATCAGGTTTCTTCATAAGCTGCGGACTCCCCCTACTTTAGGAGTTTGAGATGCAGACCGATGCACTTCAGCAGCGGATCGACGCTCTGGCCGGCGCGATCAAAGAACGACTGGTAGCCACCCTGAACCTGAAGATCGATTCCATATCCAGATCCCCTCATGCCCTTGAACTGCACTGCAGCATTACCGAAGAGCTGATCAATCTGGGGATCAATTCGAAAGTACTACCCGAGGCAGAAGCCCAGACCTTCCTGGATCGACTGGAAGCTGCGCGAATCCTGTCCGAAGCCAGTTGAATGACCTCTCCCCCATGACGGCCAGCGCCCGACGCTGCGCCGTCTGTCTTGCCGCCTCGCCGGCATCCTGACCGACATCCGGGACAGGAATCCTCAAGGAAACGGTGCCACATCCGTTCGGTTTCACCGGCAAGCGGCGAGGCGCTGTGGGGGCGACTTCACTCGCGAACGAAATCGCCGCCACAACAGGACACAAGTCATCAACTCCGTCAGGACACCTTGAAGTAGCTCATCTGGTTGTTCAGCTCGACGGCTAGGCGGGCTACCTCGCCGCTGGCGATGGACGTCTGCCCAGACGCTGCCGAAGTCTGGGAGGAAATGCAGCTGATGGATGACAGATTGCTATCGATCTCCTGAGCCGTGGCGGTCTGCTGTTCGGTAGCGGTGGCAATCATGGCATTCATGTCGTTGATCTCGCCGATATTGGCTTCGATCTGTTCGATGCAGGCCCTGGCCTCGCCGACGCGGACAAGCGATTCGCGCGAGAACATGGCACTGCGGTTCATGACCTCGATCGCCTGTTCGGAATAGCTCTGGATCTCCCCGACCATGCGCTGGATTTCCTCGGTGGACTGCCCGGTACGATGGGCGAGCGCGCGCACCTCGTCGGCAACCACAGCGAATCCCCTGCCCTGCTCCCCGGCCCGAGCGGCCTCGATGGCGGCATTGAGCGCCAGGAGGTTGGTCTGGCCGGCGATGTCGCGAATGACATCGAGCACCGCGATGATCTGCAGCGAGCCTTTCGCGAGACTATCCACCGCGCCGGCAGCACCCTCGATTTCCCGATTGAGCTGCTCCAGCGAATCCGACGTCTCGGCCACCTTCGTTCGACCTTGCTGGCTGCTCTCGGCCGCAAGCGCGGCGGCCTGGGACGCCTGGTTGGCGTTCATCGCGACACTCTCCGAGGTGCTGGCCATTTCCGTGACCGCCACGGCCGCCTGCTCCGTCGACTCGCACTGCAGCCGGACATTCCGCGCCGTTTCGTCCACCACGTGTGTGGTCTCTTCCGCCGCGGCTGCCAACTGATCGCTGGCACTGGCGATGGTGCGAACGGTATCCGACATTCGCCCGGCTATTTCATCCAGCGCATTGCCGATGGTGCCCATTTCGTCCTTGCGCCGCAGGTCCAGCCGCACGGTCAGATCGCCCCCCGCGATGCGTCGCGCGGCAGCGGTAATTCGCGAGGTGGAACGGCTGAAGTCCAGCGCCAGCAGCAGCGTCAACGTCCCGCCCAGCAAGACGCTGATGCTAACCATGGCAAAGAGGGTGTTGCGCCAGAACTCATAGTCCTTGTCGGTCTCGTCGGCCACATTCTCAATCTGCGCCTGGACCTGGTCGGCAACCTTGCCCAACAGTGCCTGCAACTGCTCGTATGCCTCACGATTGGCGGTATTGGAAATCGGTCGAGCGTGGTCCAGCGAACCCTGCTGCACCAATTGGATGATCTGGCTCTGGCCATCGAGTAGCTGCTTGAACTGCCGATCGACCTCCGTCATCACGGATTGCCCGTCAAGCATCTTCAACAATGCGATCAGATCCGCCCGGGCCACATCTTGCGCCTTGAGCAGCGCAGCGGTTCGGCCATGTAGCACCTCTTCGCTGTTAGCCAGCATCAGCGTCTTTTCCAGGATGATCAGATGCGAAATGTTCCCCAGCGTCGTCTTGACCTGTAGCGCTTCCCGCGCAGCTCCCCTGACCGCGCCATTGAGGCTTTCGTTCAAGGAATGCATCCCCAGGGTGCCGCACAAGGCGTTGACCAGGATGAGCAACAGCAGGAGCGACGTGGCGAAGACGATCTTCAGTTTCAGCGAATGGTTGAACATGGCGTGACTCCTATTCAGGACTTGAGTCCCCACCTGTCGGCCCACTCGACAAGGCCTGAAGAGCCTCGAAGCACCCTGAGCACAAAAGAGAAACGCCCTACGCGGTATCTGGAAACTGCCTACAAAAAATCGCGAAACGTTCGCCCGCCCTCCCCTCTGTACCGCTCATCCGGGATTTTCTCTAACGGCAATTTAGGCATTTTTTTATGCTTAAATTGCTTTTCAGGGGGAAATCCTGGGGGCAACCACTACGAGAGGGTTCCAACATGATCATCCGCACTCTGGCCCTGCTGCTGATAGCACTCTGCGCTCAACCCGCCGTCAGCCAGACGGCATACGCCGCCACCCCCGAGGCGCAAGGCGCCGCACTGACCACCCGCCTCGCCCTGCGCGACCTGTGGGTGGAGCACATCTTCTGGGTACGCAACTACGCCGTGGCCAACCAGTTGGGAGACAAGGCGCAGGCCGATACTGCCGCCAGGGAAGTGGTCGCCAACGCCACCAGCATCGCCAACAGCCTGGCCCCGCTATATGGCCAGCCGGCGGCCGACCAGTTGCTCAAGCTGCTCGCCGGTCACTGGGGAGCGATCAAGGCCTACAGCGACGCCGCGGTAGCGAAGAACGATGCGAAGAAGAAAGCCGCGACCAATGACCTGGTGAGCAACGCCAAGGAAATCGCCAGCTTCCTCTCGGGCGCCAATCCCTACCTGCCGAACGACACCCTGGTGAACCTGCTCACCGCCCACGGCGGGCACCACGTGAGCCAGATCGACCAGCTTGCGGCCAAGGACTACGCTGGCGAAGCGAAAACCTGGCATGCCATGCGCGAACACATCCTGATGATCGCCGACGCGCTGGCCGGAGCGCTAGTCAAGCAGTTTCCGGACAAGTTCTGAGCCTTCGCTCAGTATCTGCCGGAGATGCGATACCGTTGTCCTGTAGGAGCGCGCCATGCGCGCGACAAGGTCTATCGCGGGCATGGCCCGCTCCTACGGGTTGCAACGCCCACCGTAGGTTGGCGCTGAGCAACGCGAAGCCCAACATCGCCATCGTTGGGCTTCACTGCGTTCAGCACCAACCTACGCGGCTTCTGGCCCAGCCACCCAGCCATATAGTTACGTAGGGTGCAAGACAGTTGCACCTACGGTCAGCGCAACCGAAATCCACCGCAGCGAGGTAAACGATGTTTCTCGGGCTAGGACGTACCCAGCAGGATTTGCTCTCCGCATTGCTGTATCGCCCGGATGGCATGAGCATCGACGAACTCGCCGAGCATCTGGGCGTGACCCGTACCGCCGTGCGCCAGCATCTTGCAGCACTGGAGCGCGACGGTCTGGTCGAGCGCGCCGCCACCCGTCCCACCGGCCGGCGTCCGCAGCAGCTGCACCAGCTCTCGGCACTCGGTCGCGAGCTGTTTCCCAAGCAGTATCAGTTGCTCGCCGACCTGTTGATCGGCGAGGTCGCCGAGCTGATCGGCCATGAACGGCTGGTGAAGATCATGCGCGACCTCGGGCGCAAACTGGCCGCCAGCATGGAACAGCAGAAGGTGGACGAACAACGCATCGCCAGCCACATGCAGCAGGCCGGCTACGAAGCGCAGATCATTGCGCACTCCTCCGGCGAAACGGAAATCGTCGCGTACAACTGCATCTTCCATCACCTGGCCAGCGCCCATCCGGAAATCTGCGAACTGGACCTGGCGCTGATCGGCAGTCTCGCCGGGCGCAACGTCGAACACCGCGAATGCATGCTGCGCGGCGGTACGGTGTGTCGTTTCAGGCTCTGGGACGAAACGCCGCCCACCGACAACGACGAGAAACCCGAAAGCGAGTGATGCCGGCCTACGCCTCCGGCGCCTCCAGTGCCTGCACCAGCGCCCTGAGGAAACGCGCCGCCTCGCCGCCGGTCACCGCGCGGTGATCGAAGCTCAGCGACAGGGGCAGGATCGGATGGATCGCCACCTGCCCTTCCCACGCCACCGGCTCCTCGCGGATGCCGCCGGCGCCGATGATCGCCACCTGCGGCGGCACCACGATGGGGCTGGCGTAGCGGCCGAACAGGGTGCCGAAGTTCGATAGCGTGAGGGTCGCACCGAGCATTTCCTGCGGCGGGATGGAGCGCGACTGCACATCGGCACGCAGCCGCGCCATGCCGCCCTTCAGGTCTTCCGCGCTGCGCCCGCCGACATTGCGCAGGACCGGCACGAACAGGCCGTCAGGGGTATCCACGGCGATACCGAGGTCGAGCTGTGCATGCTGGCGGATCGACAGCGAGGCGCCGTCGAACCAGCTGTTGAGCAGCGGCTCCACCTCGCAGGCGACGGCGATGGCCTGGGCCAGGCGGATCAGCGGATCGCGCGCGGAACCCCAGCGATGCAGGTCGGCGTCGCCGTGGATGGTCACCGGCACCACCTCGGCATGCGAGCGCGCCATGTTGATCGCCATGCTGCGCCGTACCCCGCGCAGGCGCTCGCCGCCGAAACTGTCGCGAGCGCTCTGCGCGGCGGCCTCGACATCAGCGCGAGTGATCAGGCCGGCCGCACCGCTGCCGCTCAGCCCGGCCAGCTCTACGCCCAATTGCCGGGCCAACTGGCGCACCGCCGGGGTCGCCCGTGGCGCCAGGTGCTCGCGGGTGGAAGGCGCCGCGCCGATGAAGAACTGGTCGGCCTGCACGCTCTCGCCGCCGCCCTCCAGCCGCCCCACCACAGTACCGGCATCGCTCGCCTCGCCTTCGTAGGCCACCAGCGGTTCGCCGACATGCAGGATGTCGCCCTCCGCGCCGAACAGCTTCACCAGCACGCCGTCATAGGGCGCCGGGATATCCACCAGCGCCTTGGCGGTCTCCACCGAAACCAGCAACTGGTCGGCCTTGACCCGCTCGCCGGCCTTGACGTGCCACTGGCTGATTTCTGCTTCCTGCAAGCCCTCGCCAAGGTCGGGCAGCTTGAAATATTTCATCGTCGATCTCCGTTACCGGCTGATTGCGATGTCTGTAGGAGCGAGCTCTGCTCGCGAAGCTTTTGAGTTGCCGGCGTTCGCGAGCAGAGCTCGCTCCTACATGAGGATTCCCCTCACGCATAGCTCAACGCCACCTCGCAGGCGGCCAGGATGTCCTCCACGCCCGGCATGTACAGCAGTTCCAGGCGGTACAGCGGCGGCGGGATGTCCGGCGCGCTGACCCGCTGGATCGGCGCCTGCAGGTCGAGCAGCGCGCGCTCGTAGAGGCTCGCGGCGATCTCCGCGCCCAGCGCGCAGCTCTTCGGCGCTTCGTGGACGATCACGCAGCGGCCGGTCTTGCGTACCGAGGCTTCCAGGGTGTCGAGGTCCAGCGGCTTGAGGCTGGCGACGTCGATCACCTCGGCGCCGATGCCGCGCTCGGCCAGGGCGCTGGCCGCCTGCAGCGTCTCGTGCACGCTGGCGCCCCAACTGATCAGCGTGATGTCGGAGCCTTCGCGCAGGGTGAAGCAGGTATCCAGCGGCAGGCGCTTGCCGTCGTCGACCAGCGGCTGCGGATTGACCCGGTACAGGCGGGTCGGTTCGAGGAAGATCACCGGGTCCGGATCGTCGATGGCCGCCAGCAGCAGGCCATAGGCCCGCGCCGGGGACGACGCGGCGATCACCCGCACGCCGGGGATATGCGCCAGCATCGCCTCGGTGGCCTCGCTGTGGTGCTCCGGCGCGCGGATGCCGGCGCCCATCGGCGTGCGCAGCACCAACGGGCAGCCCAGGCGGCCGCGTGTGCGGTTGCGCATGCGGCTGGCGTGGGACACCAGTTGCTCCATGGCCGCGTAGATGAAGCCCATGAACTGGATTTCCATCACCGGCTTCAGGCCCTGGGCGGCCATGCCGATGCTCAGGCCGGCTATCATGTTTTCCGCCAGCGGCGTGTCGAGCACCCGCTTGAAGCCGAAGCGGTCGCGCAGGCCGAGGGTGGCGCGGAACACGCCGCCGTTGACGCCGACGTCCTCGCCGAGCACCACCACGTTCTCGTCTTCGCTCATCGCCCGGTGCAGCGCCAGATTGACCGCTTCCAGCAGGCTGGCCTTGCCGTTGTTCTCAGGCATGGTGCAGTCCTCCCTTCTGCCCGCTGACCAGGCGCAGCCGCGGTTCTTCCGGCTTCGCCGCAGGCGCGGCGCTGGCGGCCTGGCGCCGGGCGATCCGCTCGGCGATCATCTCGCGCTGGTCATCCAGCGCCGCCGGCCACTTCGCGTAGACATGCTCGAACAGCGCGTCCGGCGCCTGCGCCTCCAGCGCCTCGAAGTTGTCCACCGCCTGCTGCACGCGCTGCTGGCATTCGGCGATCAGCGCCTGCTCGTGCTGCTCGTTCCACACGCCGTGGGCGGCGAGGAAGGCTTGCAGGCGCTTGACCGGCTCCTCACGCCAGGCCTGGCTGACCTCTTCCGCCGAACGGTAGCGGCTGGCGTCGTCCGCCGTGGTGTGGTCGCACAGGCGGTAGGTGATGCACTCCAGCAGCACCGGCCCCTTGCCCTGCCGCGCCCGCTCCAGCGCCCACTGCATGCGGTCGTACACCGCCAGCACGTCGTTGCCGTCCACCTGCTCGCCGTGGAGGCCGGCGCCGACCGCCTTCTGCGCCAGGGTCGGCGCGCCGCACTGGATGCGCCGCGGCACCGAGATCGCCCACTGGTTGTTGTTGACCACGAAGACCACCGGCAACTGCCAGGCGCCGGCGACATTCAGCGCTTCGAGGAAGTCGCCCTTGCTGGTGGCGCCGTCGCCGCAGGTGGTCACCGCGACGCGATGCTCGCCGCGAATCCTGAACGCCGTGGCGACGCCGCAGGCATGCAGGGCCTGGGTGGCGATCGGCACGCAGATCGGCAGGTCCTCGGCGCAGCCCGGATCGACGAAGGCGCTGCCGCGCTCGTCGCCGCCCCAGTAGAGGAGGATTTCCTCCATGCGCACGCCACGCAGGAACTGTGCGCCGATGTCCCGGTAATAGGGCACCAGCACGTCCTCGGCGCGCATCAGGCTGCCGACGGCGATGCCGATGGCTTCCTGGCCGAGAGTCGATGGATAGGTGCCGATGCGGCCGGTGCGTTGCATGGCCACTGCCTTCTGGTCGAACAGGCGGGTCAGCACCATTTGCCGGTACAGGCGGGTCAGCAGGTTGGAGTCGTCGGCCCAGGCGGGCAGTTCGCCGATCAGGCTGCCGTCGGGATCGAGGTAGCGGGTGAATGGCAGGTCGAGCTTGCTGTGCGGCATGACATCCCTCCTCCGCGCGCCGGATAGACACGCTGGTTGCACTCCCTCCGCTTGTGGCGGCGGGGCTCCGGCGTGCGGGGGTTGCCCGCTGCCGGTGCCGCGGCGGGCGCCGGTTCGGGCGCGTGCCGTGGTGATCCTTGCGAGGGCCCGGAATGCCGGGCTCTTCTTGCTTTAACTATAGAGGATGCGCTCGGCGATCATGTCGGCGACGCGTGCCGGCGAACTGTGCTCGGCCTGGGCGTGGGCATAGACCTCCGTCAGCCGGGTGGCGATCTGCGACAGGTGGCCGGTGATGGTCGGCAAGCTCTCGCCCTGGTGTTGCAGGGCGACATAGATCAGCCCGCCGGAGTTGATCACGTAGTCCGGTGCATAGAGGATGCCGCGCGCTTCCAGCTCGTCGGCCACTTCCGGTCGCGCCAACTGGTTGTTCGCCGCCCCGGCCACCGCCGAACAGCGCAGGTGGCTGACCACTTCCGAAGTCAGCACGCCGCCGAGCCCGCAGGGCGCGAGGATGTCGCACGGCGTGGTGAGCAGCGCCTCGTTGGCCACCGGATGCGCCCCCAGTTGCTCCACCGCGAGTTGTACCTTGCCTTCGTCCAGGTCGCTGACCAGCAGTTCCGCTCCCGCCGCCGCCAGATGTTCGGCCAGCGCGTAGCCGACGTGCCCGAGCCCCTGGATCGCCACGCGCAGTCCCTCCAGGTCGTCGCCGCCGAGCCGCGCCAGGGCGGTCGCGCGGATTCCGGAGAACACACCGAGAGCCGTGTGCGGCGACGGATCGCCGCCGCTGGTGGTGCTGGTGACGTGCTGGGTGTACTGGGCGATGCAGTCCATGTCGGCGCTCGACGTGCCGCTGTCCACCGCGGTGACATAGGCCCCCTTCAGCGACTCGATGACGCGGCCGAACGCCTCGAACAGGGCGCCGCGGTTATCCACATGCGGCGAGCGGATGATCACCGACTTGCCGCCGCCCTGGCGCAGCCCCGCCAGCGCGGCCTTGTAGCTCATGCCCTGGGCGAGGCGGATGGCGTCCTGCAGGGCAGCTTCCTCGTTCGGATAAGGCAGGTAGCGGCACCCGCCCAGCGCTGGGCCGAGGCGGGAACTGTGAATGGCGATGATGGCCTTGAGCCCGGTTGCCGGGTCCTGGGCGACGTGCAATGACTCGAGACGGCTGGCTTCCATCATGTCGAACATGGCGGCGCTCCCGTGGTGCTGCGGAGCCGATTGGCCGGCTCCCTCAGTATAGGCAGACAGTCCTCCAGCGCTATCGGCGCCGACGACCAGTCGGGCCGACGCTGCAAGATGCTGGACGAACACCGGCGCTATGGTTAAAACCGGAGTGTCAGCCGGAGAACGCCATGGATCCGCGCCAAGCCTGCCTTGCCTGCCTCGCCCAGGAGCCGCCCGCCCTGTTCGAGGCCGCGTTGTGGATAGCCGCCGAACACGAGCCGCAGATGCCGCCCGCGCAGGTTCGGCCGGCCCTCGACAGCCTGCTGCGACAGGTGCGGATCGACCTGCCGGAAGGCAACAGCGACGTGGAACGTGCGCAATGGCTGCTGCGCCGCATGAGCGGGCTGGGCTTCGCCGAGGACGACTACCCGCCGCAACCGCGCATCGCCCTGCTGCCACAGGTATTGCTGCGCCACCGCGGGCAACCGCTGTCGCTGGCCCTGATCGCCCTCGAACTGGCACGACAGCTGGATATTTCCCTGGCCGGGGTGAACTTCCCCGGACATTTCCTGCTGCGCGTTCCCGGCGCCGACCACCAGCTCGACCCGGTCACCGGCCGCCGCCTTTACGCACGCGACTGCCGCGACCTGCTGCTGCGCCACGCCGGACCGCAGGTCGAACTGCAGGCCAGTCATCTGCGCACCGCCACTCCGAGGGAAATGCTCCAGCGCCTGTCGCGCAACCTGCGCCAGCTGCACCTCGCCGCCGGCGAGCCGCTGGCCGGCCTGAAGGATGCCCAGCGCGTGCTCGAACTCGGCGAAGCGACGGCCAGCGACCACATTGCCCGCGCCGAACTCTACCACCTGCTCGACTGCCCGCAGGCCGAACGCTACGACCTCGAACGCGCCCTGCTGCTCAGCGACGACAACGCCGAACAACTGCGCCTGAGCCAGCGCCTGGCGGAGATCACCGTCGTTCGCCAGTCGCTGCATTGAAGCTGCCACCACGCGACCATGGTCTCCCCGTAGGTTGGCGCTGAGCAACGCGAAGCCCAACATCGCCATCGTTGGGCTTCACTGCGTTCAGCACCAACCTACGCGAGTTCTGGCCCAGCCACGTAGGTAGGATGCAAGACAGTTGCTCCTACGGGCCATCGCCATGATTGCGCCGATAGGTCTCTTCCCCCATCGCCGCGATCTGCCCGTCGATCAGCGCCTCGAACGGCCGTAGCAGCGCATCGAAATTCGCCGGCGCCTCCAGCGCATTCAGCGCATGCACCACCGCCTCGATGGTCGATAGCGCACCCTCGGCCGGTGCCTTGCGCAGGCGGTAGCGCGAACCAAGGCCTTCCGGCAGCACCACCCGTGGCAGCGCCGCCAGTTCGGGATTCACATGCAGCAGCTTGCGCGCCTTGCGCCAGGTGCCGTCGGGGACGATCAGCAGGCATGGCTCGGCGACGCTGCGTTCCGCCAGTTCGGCCAGGCTCTGTGCCCGTTCGCCAGGGAACAGCAAACACGGTCGGCAACCCGGGCGTTGCCAGTCCTGCGACTCGAAGCGTTCGCCGACCAGCAGCTCGGCATTCTCCAGCCCCAGCACCGCCAACCGCGCGGTATTCAGCGCATGGCCGACCTCGCTCGGGTGCTGCAGGATCAGCACCCGCGTGCGGCTGTCCAGGCTCGGGATCAGCGCGCACAGGCAATGCGCGACGGGTCGCTCGCAACGCGGACAGCGTGGCCGGGCGCTCATGCCTTCTCCGGCTGCGTGCGCAGCAGGTCGCGGAAGTTCTGGATCAGCGGCTCCCGCGAGCGGCCGCGGCGGAGGATCAGCGAGAACGGCGCCTGGTAGCCGAAGGTCGCCGGCAACAACGCACGCAGACGGCCCTGATCGACCCACGGATGCGCGTAGTGCTCCGGCAGATAGCCGATGTAGCCGCCGGAAAGGATCAGGATCAGCTGCGCCTCCATGCTTTCCACCGTCGCCGCGCTGTGCTTGAAGCCGTGACGCGCCAGCTCCGCCTGGCTCCAGTAGCCGCGCCCGACCATGCGCTGCTGGGTGATCACTTCGGCGGGAGTCCTGCGCCCTTCGAACAGCGGATGGCGGTCGCTGCAGTACAGCCAGTGCTGCTCGCGGTACAGCGGCTGGTAGACCAGGCCGTTCATGCGATTGAAGAACGAACCGATGGCCAGGTCCAGGCGGTTGTCCAGCACCGCCAGCTGCAGTTCGTAGGGGCTCTGGACCTGCAGGTGCAGGTGCACCGCCGGGTGCAGGCTGCTGAAGACTCCGATTACGTCGGCCAGCGGCAGCGCCGGATCGCTCACCGTGGAATCGAGTACGCCGAGGTTGAGCGTGCCGCGCAGTTCGCCCTTGAGCGTCGCGGCATAGCGCTCGAAGCCTTCCAGCTCTTCGAGGATGCGCAGGGTTTCCTGGTGGAACAGCTCGCCCTTGCTGGTCAGGCTGAAACCGCCGCGCCCACGATGGCAAAGGACGATGCCGAGCTGGCTTTCCAGCTGGCTCATGTAGGTGCTGATCGCCGAGGTGGACAGGTTGAGCTCCTGCTGCGCGGCGGCGAAACCCTGGTTGCGCACGATACAGGCGAAGATGCGCAGGAGTTTCAGATCGGGCAGTGCGCTGGCGCTCATGAAGTCTCCCGGTGAATTGAACATGTAGGTTGGTGCTGAGCCTGCGAAGCCCAACGGCGCTGGCACGTTGGGCTTCGCTGCGCTCAGCGCCAACCTACGCCCCTGCCCAACCTACACCCTGGACGGGGCGCGCAGTGTAGCCATGGCGATTAGTTTAGAAAACTCTGAACTGATTATTTGTAGCCAGCGATTCTTCCCGCTACCCACCCTGAAGAAAATCCGGCCTCAGTAGCGAAACGCTATCCCGATAAAAAGATTACCTGCGTGAGGCCTCCCCATGGACAAGAAGCTCCATCAACCCCTGGGCGGAAACGAAATGCCGCGATTCGGCGGCATCGCCACCATGATGCGCCTGCCGCACATCCAGTCCCCCGAAGAACTCAACGAGCTGGATGCCGCCTTCGTCGGCGTGCCGCTCGACATCGGCACCTCCCTGCGTTCCGGCACCCGCTTCGGCCCGCGTGAAATCCGCGCCGAATCGGTGATGATCCGTCCGTACAACATGGCCACCGGCGCCGCGCCGTTCGACTCGCTGAACGTGGCCGACATCGGCGACGTGGCGATCAACACCTTCAACCTGCTGGAAGCCGTGCGCATCATCGAGGAGGCCTACGACAAGATCCTCGATCACGGCATCGTCCCGATCACCCTCGGCGGCGACCACACCATCACCCTGCCGATCCTGCGCGCCATCCACAAGAAGCACGGCAAGGTCGGCCTGGTCCACATCGACGCCCATGCGGACGTCAACGACCACATGTTCGGCGAGAAGATCGCCCACGGCACCACCTTCCGCCGCGCAGTGGAAGAAGGTCTGCTGGACTGCGACCGTGTGGTGCAGATCGGCCTGCGCGCCCAGGGCTACACCGCCGAGGACTTCAACTGGAGCCGCAAGCAGGGCTTCCGCGTGGTGCAGGCCGAAGAGTGCTGGCACAAGTCGCTGGAACCGCTGATGGCCGAAGTCCGCGAGAAGGTCGGCGGCGGCCCGGTCTACCTGTCCTTCGACATCGACGGCATCGACCCGGCCTGGGCGCCCGGCACCGGCACCCCGGAAATCGGCGGCCTGACCACCATCCAGGCGATGGAAATCATCCGCGGCTGCCAGGGCCTCGACCTGATCGGCTGCGACCTCGTCGAAGTCTCCCCGCCCTACGACACCACCGGCAACACCTCGCTGCTCGGCGCCAACCTGCTCTACGAAATGCTCTGCGTGCTGCCCGGCGTTCAGCGCCGCTGAGCCGTCCAGGCGCGCATCCATCGATGCGCGCCGGCAATCCGAATACCCGTAGCACCTTCATCGGAGCGGCCGCCGCCGGTCCGATGGCCCACCGCCCGCGGTCCCGGGGCGGCAACAATTACAATCAGCGTGTGAGGAGCCGATCATGGCCTTGGATATATTCGTCGTTCTGATTTATGCCGCCGGCATGCTTCTGCTGGGCTGGTACGGCATGCGCCGCGCCAAGAGCCATGAGGAATTCCTGGTAGCCGGCCGCAACCTCGGCCCGTCGTTCTACATGGGCACCATGGCCGCCACCGTGCTCGGCGGCGCCTCCACCGTGGGTACCGTGCGCCTCGGCTACGTCCACGGCATCTCCGGCTTCTGGCTGTGCGCCGCGCTGGGCGCGGGCATCGTCGTGCTCAACCTGTTCCTTGCCAAGCCGCTGCTGAAGCTGCGCATCTTCACCGTCACCCAGGTGCTGGAGCGTCGCTACAACCCGATGGCCCGCCAGGCCAGCGCGGTGATCATGTTCGCCTACGCGCTGATGATCGGCGTGGTTTCCACCCTCGCCATCGGCACCGTCATGCAGGTGCTGTTCGGCATGCCGTTCTGGGCTGCCGTGCTGCTCGGCGGCGGCGTCGTGGTGATCTACTCGACCATTGGCGGCATGTGGTCGCTGACCCTGACCGATATCGTGCAGTTCATCATCAAGACCGTCGGCCTGATGTTCCTGCTGCTGCCGATCTGCCTGTACCGCGTCGGCGGCTGGGACGAACTGGTCGCCAAGCTGCCGGAAGCCGCGTTCAAGTTCAGCACCATCGGCTACGACACCATCATCACCTACTTCCTGATCTACTTCTTCGGCATCCTGATCGGCCAGGACATCTGGCAGCGCGTGTTCACCGCCCGCAGCGAGGGCGTGGCCAAGTACGCCGGCACCGTCGCCGGCATCTACTGCGTGATCTACGGGCTGGTCGGCGCGCTGATCGGCATGTGCGCCAAGGTGCTGCTGCCGGAACTGGACAACGTCAACAACGCCTTCGCCGCCATCGTCCAGGCTTCGCTGCCGGACGGCATCCGCGGCCTGGTGATCGCCGCCGCCCTGGCCGCGATGATGTCCACCGCCAGCGCCGGCCTGCTCGCCGCGTCCACCACAATCACCGAAGACCTTCTGCCGCGCCTGCGTGGCGGCAGGGAATCCAGCCTGGGCACCAGCCGCCTGTTCACCGCCCTCACCGGTGTGCTGGTACTGGCCATCGCCCTGGTGGTGAACGACGTGATCAGCGCCCTGACTCTGGCCTACAACCTGCTGGTAGGCGGCATGCTGATTCCGCTGATCGGCGCCATCTACTGGAAACGCGCCACCACCGCCGGCGCCATCACCAGCATGACTCTGGGCTTCATCACCGCGCTGGTGTTCATGCTCAAGGACGGTTTCGACGCCAACACGCCGATCTACTACAGCCTGGCCGTCGGCCTAGTCAGCTTCGTCGTGGTCAGCCTGCTGTCGCGCCGCCCGGTGGCGGTCGCCAGCGCAGTCTGATCGCTGCATCGGTAAAAGGGGGCGCGGAGACAGGTTCTTCGCGCCCTTTTCATTCATAGCGAATTTCAAGGAACTGCCATGACCACCTGCGGCGAATTCCTCGTCAAGCAACTCGAAGCCTGGGGCGTCGACACCGTGTTCGGCATCCCCGGCGTGCACACCGTCGAGCTCTATCGCGGCCTGCCGCACAGCGGCATCCGCCACATCACCCCGCGCCACGAACAGGGCGCCGGCTTCATGGCCGACGGCTATGCGCGCGTCACCGGCAAGCCGGGCGTGTGCTTCATCATCACCGGCCCGGGGATGACCAACATCCTCACCGCCATGGGCCAGGCCTACGCCGACTCGATCCCGATGCTGGTGATCTCCAGCGTCAACGAGCGCTCGCGCCTCGGCCACGGCAATGGCTACCTGCACGAACTGCCCAACCAGCGCGCGATGACCGCCGGAGTCACCGCCTTCAGCCACACGCTGATGAGCGTGGAACAGTTGCCGGCCGTGCTGGCCCGCGCCTTCGCCGTGTTCGACAGCGAACGCCCGCGCCCGGTGCACATCGAACTGCCGCTGGACATCATCACCGCGCCGGCCGACCACCTGAAGATCCAGCCGCGCGTGCACCTGCCACGTCCGGCCCCTGCACTGGCGCAACTGCGCGAAGCGGCGACCAGGCTGCGTGCCGCGAAAAAACCGCTGCTGCTGCTCGGCGGTGGCTGCGTCGAAGCCCAGGCCGAAGCCCGTGCCCTGGCCGCCGCGCTGGACGCACCGACCGCGCTGACCATCAACGCCAAGGGCCTGCTGCAGCCGGAGCATCCGCTGCTGATCGGCAGCAACCAGTCGCTGGTGCCGGTGCGTGAACTGGCCGAGGAAGCCGACGTGGTGCTGGCCATCGGCACCGAACTGGGCGAGACCGATTACGACGTGGTATTCGACGGCAACTTCCGCATCGGCGGCGAACTGATCCGAATCGACATCGATCCGCAGCAACTGGTACGCAACTTCGTACCGAGCATCGCCATCCACAGCGACGCCCGCCTCGCCATGCGCGTGCTGCTGGCCGAACTGCCGGCCGCCGAAGCCCGTGTGGACAGTCCCGGCGCACAGCGCGCGGCCAAGGTGCGCGCGCAACTGGCGGAGGATTTCAGCGGCTGGGCGCACTACCGCGCGCTGTTCGACTGCATCCTCGAAGCACTGCCGGATGCCCGCTTCGTCGGCGACTCCACGCAGACCGTGTACAGCGGCAACCATCTGGTCGAACTGGACGGCGCGCGCCGCTGGTTCAACGCTTCCACCGGCTACGGCACCCTCGGCTACGGCCTGCCGGCAGCCATCGGCGCCAGGCTCGGCGATCCGTCGCGCCCGGTGATCAGCCTGATGGGCGACGGCGGCCTGCAGTTCACCATGACCGAACTGGCCAGCGCGGTGGAGGCGAAGGTCGGCATCGTCGTGCTGCTGTGGAACAACCACGGCTATGGTGAGATCAAGCGCTACATGCAGCGCCGCGACATCACCCCGCTGGGTGTGGATATCTACACCCCGGACTTCCTCGCCATCGCCCGCGGTTTCGGCTGCGCCGCCGAGCGCGCCCGCGACTACACGCACCTGCAGGAGCTGCTGCGCAACGCGCCAAGCGACCGGCCGCTGATCGTCGAAGTGATGGAAACGGCGCCGTTCGCGCCATGATCCAAACGTAGGTTGGCGCTGAGCTTGCGAAGCCCAACGGTGCCACAGCTCGGCAGATGTTGGGCTTCACTGCGTTCAGCGCCAACCTACGGGCATGAGGAGGGGTCAATGAAAATCGTCACCCGCGACCGCTGGTTCGAGATCCGCCACTGCTACGACGGCGTCAGCCTGATCCACGAGCCGTACATCCGCCCCTTCTACCGCTGCAACATGTGGCATATCCAGGGCCGTGACCGTGACATGCTGATCGACAGCGGCTCCGGCCTGGTCAGCCTGCGCGAGCAACTGCCCTGGCTCACCGAGCGCCCGCTGCTGGCGGTCGCCAGCCATACCCATTTCGACCATATCGCCGGCCACCACGAATTTTCCGAGCGCCTGGTGCATCCCGCCGAAGCGGAAATCCTCGCCGCTCCCGACAACCGGAGCACCCTGGCCGACCTGTGCATCGGCGACGACATGTTCGATGCCCATCCGGATTGTCCGCTGTGCTACGCGGAATACGCCGTGAAGGCCGCCCCGGCGACCCGTACCATCGACGAAGGTGACGTGCTCGACCTCGGCGACCGCGTGCTGCAGGTGCTGCACACCCCCGGTCACTCGCCGGGCGGCATCAGCCTGTGGGAAGCGGCGACGCAGACGCTATTCTCCGGCGACATCGTCTACGACGGCCCGCTGGTGGAAGATGCCTATCACTCGAATCTGGACGATTACGCGAAGAGCCTGGAACGCCTGCGCGAGCTGCCGGTGCGCACCGTGCATGGCGGGCACTTTCCGAGTTTCTCAGGGGAGCGGTTGCGGGAAATGATCGACGAGTGGTTGAAGGCGCACGGCTGAACCTTTACGCGCCATGGCTGCATGGGTATCGCTTCGCTCAACCCATCCTACGGTGCTGCATAACTACGCGGCTGTGCCAGAGCCCAACGATGGCGATGTTGGGCTTCGCGTTGCTCAGCGCCAACCTACGGTGGGCATTGCAGCCCGTAGAGACCACACCATGCCCGCGAAAAATCAGCTGCCCAAAACGCAACCTGCCCGCATATAGCAGGCAGGAAGTCGACGTTGGTACAGCTAGATATCAGCAGCGGCGGCGCTGCTCTTCGGTGGGGATTGGGATGGGTTGCAACCGCGGAGGCTCGATCAGACCGAGCGTGACTCCGATTTTCCACGCCAGAACTTGCAGCCAGAGTTTCATGGTTGACCCCCTTTGGAGGAGAGGAAGTGGGTGGCCCCTTTCTTAAGAAAGGGGCCACCCTCGGAAAGAATAGCCCGGCGTCCCACTCTCCGCCCGTGCCACTCATTCCTTGCAACAAAGCTTACGTGCTCCCCAGCCCCGGCCGGCTGACCTGAATCAAGCCCGCCCCACCTTGCCGCGAATCAGACGGAGTACCCATTGCTCGCTGCTGACCAGGGTTATCCCCAGCAGAACCAGCACTGCTCCGGCGATGAAGTTCAGGCTCAGCGGCTCGTCGAGTAACAAGACGCCGAAGGTAACGCCGAACAATGGGGTCATGAAGGAGAACACCGCCAGGTTGGACGCCAGGTAGCGGCGCAACAGCCAGAACCAGGCGAAGTAGCTGATGAACGACACCATCACGCCCTGGAACAGCACGCTGGAGACGCCCCTTGGCGTCAGGTTCACCTTTTCGACCTCCCCCGTTGCCAGCGCCACCAGCAACAGCAGGATCGCAGCGACGAACAGCTGGTAGAACAGCGTCAGCGTCGGCGGCGCTTCCGACAGCCGGGTAGTGCGCACGACGACGGTGGTGAAGCCCCAGGCCATGCCGCCGAGCACACCGAGGGCATCGCCGAGCAGCATGTGACGGTCCATGCCGGCGAAGTCCATGGCGCCGCCGAAGGCCACGACGATGCCGGCGAAGCAGACGCCGATACCCAGCCACTGCAGCGGACGCAGGCGCTCACTGGGCAGCAGAAAATGCAGGCCGAGGGCGGAGAAGATCGGTGCGGTATAGAGGAACACCGCCATGTGCGAGGCCGTGGTGTATTCCAGCCCCCAGGCGATGAACAGGAACTCCAGGGCGAACAGCACGCCCGCGGCCAGTCCGGCCGGCAGCGTGCCCTGCCGCAGCCCTTCCCAGCCGCCGCGCCAGCACATCAGCAGGCCGACCAGCACAGCGGCGATGGCCGAGCGACCGACCGCCTGCATGATCGGCACGATGTCCGCCGCCGCCATCTTGATCGCCACCTGCTGCAGCCCCCAGATCACGCAGAGCACCAGCATCAGTTGCAGGACGAAGCCGTCGGCCCCCTTGCGTGGCGCGCTCATGGGCACCTCGACGGTATCGCTGGCAGGGAATGGATTGTCGCTTCCATGGCAAGACTCGGCAGTGAAGGCGAGCGCCAGACGCGCCCGCAAAATGAATGCCGGTGATTATCCCCGCCCGGCGCCCATCGGTGCCAACGGAATTCCGACATCGACAGCCCCGTGACCGGCAATCCAGGCGGCTGCCTAAAAGCAGTGGCTATGCTTTTCAGGCGGCGGATGGAGGAAAGGCGATGCTACTCACCACGATCAAGATCAATAAGCCGGAAGACACCAACTTCATCCTCGGCCAGACGCACTTCATCAAGACGGTCGAGGACATCCACGAAGCCCTGGTCGGTGCCGTGCCCGGCATCAGGTTCGGCCTGGCCTTCTGCGAAGCGTCGGGGAAATGCCTGGTGCGCTGGTCCGGGACCGACAGCGCGATGATCGAACTGGCGCAGAAGAATGCCCAGGCCATCGGCGCGGGCCATTCCTTCATCGTCTTCCTCGGCGACGGCTTCTACCCGCTGAACGTCCTCAACACCCTGAAGATGGTGCCCGAGGTGTGCCGCATCTATTGCGCCACCGCCAACCCCACCGAAGTGCTGGTCGCGGAGACGGACCAGGGGCGCGGCATCCTCGGCGTGGTGGATGGATTCAGTCCGAAGGGGATCGAGGGCGACGACGACATCAACTGGCGCAAGGGCCTGCTGCGGCAGATCGGCTACAAGCTGTAGTCAGCGGGGCGGGTTCTCCGCTCCCGGCAGCTCCACCGGTTCCAGCCCCCAGTCGCCCATCTCGTACCAGTCCTCGCCGAGGGTTTCGCTCGGGTGCATGGTGCGGTCGGCGCCGTTGCCGCAGGCCAGAGAGTTCGCCGGGCAGTATCGGTCGCAACCCCAGCAGATACGCTCGGGATGCTTCGGTTGCAGGGGAAACTTCTTGGCCATGATCGGTGCCCTGTAGTGGTCCAGTAGCACCTGCAAGGCTAATCGACGCCGATCCGGGAACCATTGACCTCAGGCAGGCCGGCCGGAACCAGCCTGCCCGGTTCGTCGGTCAGTCCGTCGCGAAGCAGTAGAACAGCCCCGCCCCGCCGGTGGCGGCGAGCGCCTCGCTGCTGCAGCCGCGCGAGGGGTGCGAGGAGTTCCACGACTTGGCCGGCGCATCGTCGCGCAGGCCAATGCGGTCGTGGTGGCCGACCTGGGCGACGCCTTCGCCGCTGTTGGTCCAGTTGCCGCAGGTATGGTCGGCGTCATCGGTGAACGCCGTGCCGTCGGGCTGCGAGCCGGTGAGCATGTCATGCATGTTCGGCGTATCGCCGCGGCCCTTGATCTCCTGCCCGTGCTCATCCAGCGCGGTCTGCTTGTTCAGGTTGTTCTCGCCGTGCAACTGCGCGAGATCCTTGGCGATGACCACGCCCTTGGCGTTCTGCCATGGCCCATTGCCGATGCGGTCACGGGCGTTCACCGCGGCGGCTCCGTCGGCAGCGCTGGCACTGAGATAGGCGCGCCAGGTGTGCTTGCCCGCGCCGCCGGAAGCGCCTAGTTCCTGGCAGAACTTGTCGGCGCCGGCCAGGCCGCCAAGATCGGCGCCCTTGCCCGGGCCATGGCTGGTGATGAAGAAGGTCATGTCGGCCTGGCTGGCGAAACTGCAGGTCAGCGCCAGCAGGGCCGCAGGTACGGCGAGGGTGAGAGTCGACTTGCGCATGGTAGTCCTCCTGCAGGAAAACACCCCCAGTTGGAATGCTTGAGCCTAGACCCGTGCCCCGGGTACGGCCAGAAACGAAAACGCCCCCGGGGAATACCCTCGGGGGCGTCGATCGGAACCAGCCGGCTTCAGCCGCGGGAGAGGAAGCGCATGCCCTCTTCCAGCCCGGACAGCGTCAGCGGATACATCTGATCCTTGATCAGTTCCCGCACGATCCCGGTAGATGTCGTGTAGTTCCACGAATCTTTCGGATACGGGTTGATCCAGATGAGCTTCTTGTACTTCTCCATGAAGCGCTGCATCCAGACGTAGCCGGCTTCCTCGTTCCAGTGCTCGACGCTGCCGCCGGCCTGGGTGATCTCGTAGGGCGCCATGGTCGCGTCGCCGACGAAGACGATCTTCCAGTCCGGCCCGTACTTGTGCAGCAGGTCGAAGGTGGCGGTGCGTTCGCTGGTGCGGCGCAGGTTGTTCTTCCACACCGATTCGTAGATGAAGTTGTGGAAGTAGTAGTACTCGATATGTTTGAACTCGGTCTTGCACGCCGAGAACAGTTCCTCGCAGACCTTCACGTGGGCGTCCATGGAGCCGCCGATATCCAGCAGCAGCAGGAGCTTCACGGTGTTGCGCCGTTCCGGGCGCATCTGGATGTTGAGCAGGCCGGCGTCCTTGGCGGTGTGGTCGATGGTGCCGTCGATATCCAGCTCTTCCGCCGCGCCTTCGCGGGCGAACTTGCGCAGGCGGCGCAGGGCGATCTTGATATTGCGCGTGCCCAGTTCGACCTGGTCGTCGAGGTTCTTGTACTCGCGCTGGTCCCAGACCTTCACCGCCCGGCCCTGGCGCTTGCCGGCATCACCGACGCGGATGCCTTCCGGGTTGAAGCCACCGGAGCCGAACGGGCTGGTGCCGCCGGTACCGATCCACTTGCTGCCGCCGGCGTGGCGCTCCTTCTGCTCTTCGAGGCGCTTCTTGAACGCCTCGATCAGCTTGTCCAGGCCGCCGAGGGACTTGATCTGCGCCTTTTCCTCGTCGGTCAGCATGCGCTCGAACTCCTTGCGCAGCCATTCCTCGGGGATCAGGGCCTTGAGATGGTCGTCGAGCTTCTCCAGACCCTTGAAGTAGGCGGCGAAGGCACGGTCGAACTTATCGAAGTGGCGCTCGTCCTTCACCATGATGGTGCGGGCGAGGTAATAGAACTCGTCCATGTCGGCGAACACCACGCGGTGCTTCAGCGCGTCCATCAGATCGAGCAGCTCGCGCACCGACACCGGTACCTTGGCCGCGCGCATTTCGTTGAACAGGTTGAGCAGCATGGCTGCGTCCTCTCATGAAGCACATGTCCCCGTAGGAGCGGGCCATGCCCGCGAAGCTCTGTGTGAGTTCGCAAGGTTCGCGGGCATGGCCCGCTCCTACAGGGGATACCCTGGAATCAGCGCGAAGCGCGGCGGCTCATGAAGGCCAGGCGTTCAAGCAACTGCACGTCCTGCTCGTTCTTCACCAGCGCGCCGGCCAGCGGCGGGATGGCCTTGGTCGGGTCGCGTTCGCGCAGCACGGCTTCGCCGATCTCGTCGGCCATCAGCAGCTTCAGCCAGTCGACCAGCTCGGAGGTCGACGGCTTCTTCTTCAGGCCCGGTACCTTGCGCACGTCGAAGAAGATGTCCAGCGCCTCGCTGACCAGCGACGCGCTGATCTTCGGATAGTGCACATCGACGATCTGCTGCAGGGTCTCGCGGTCCGGGAAGGCGATGTAGTGGAAGAAGCAGCGGCGCAGGAAGGCGTCCGGCAGTTCCTTCTCGTTGTTCGAGGTGATGATGATGATCGGGCGCTGCCTGGCCTTGATGGTCTCGTTGGTCTCGTAAACGAAGAACTCCATCTTGTCGAGTTCCTGCAACAGGTCGTTGGGGAACTCGATGTCGGCCTTGTCGATCTCGTCGATCAGCAGGATCACGCGCTCGTCGGCCTCGAAGGCCTCCCAGAGCTTGCCCTTCTTGATGTAGTTGCGCACGTCGTGGACCTTGTCCACGCCCAGCTGCGAGTCGCGCAGGCGGCTCACCGCATCGTATTCGTAGAGACCCTGGTGCGCCTTGGTGGTCGACTTGATGTGCCAGGTGATCAGCCTGGCGCCGAAGGATTCGGCCAGTTGCTCGGCCAGCATGGTCTTGCCGGTGCCCGGCTCGCCTTTCACCAGCAGCGGGCGCTGCAGGGTGATGGCGGCGTTGACCGCCAGTTTGAGGTCGTCGGTGGCGACGTAGGACTGGGTACCTTCGAACTTCATCGGGAAATCCTCGAACGGTGTCGGCCGGGTACGCGCCCGGGCAGGGAAAATTCTGGGGGAACTGCGACTATAACGCGCCAGCCGGCCGGCTGTGAACGCAGGCCGGATATTCAGTCACTGAATGCACAGCCAGGGTTCGACTGATCATGGGGGCTACCCAATGCCCCGAAAACAGTGCCGCAGAGCGTGGCAGAGGGCTTTTCTGCGACTGGACGAGTGCCCGGCCTGGGAATAGGCTGGGTGTTTACTCTTCTCACCCTCGGCGACAAGGACCCCCACCATGAGCCGCATCTACGCAGACAACGCGCAATCCATCGGCAATACGCCGCTGGTCCAGATCAACCGCATCGCCCCGCGCGGCGTCACCATCCTGGCCAAGATCGAAGGGCGCAACCCCGGTTACTCGGTGAAATGCCGGATCGGCGCCAGCATGATCTGGGATGCCGAGGCCAGCGGAAAGCTCAAGCCGGGGATGACCATCGTCGAGCCGACCTCGGGCAACACCGGCATCGGCCTCGCCTTCGTCGCCGCGGCGCGCGGCTACAAGCTGCTGCTGACCATGCCCTCCTCGATGAGTCTGGAGCGACGCAAGGTGCTCAAGGCCCTCGGCGCGGAACTGGTGCTCACCGAGCCGCCCAAGGGCATGAAGGGCGCGATCGCCAAGGCAGAGGAAATCGTCGCCAGCGACCCGGCGAAATACTTCATGCCGCAGCAGTTCGACAACCCGGCCAACCCGGCCATCCACGAGAAGACCACCGGTCCGGAAATCTGGAACGACACCGATGGCGCGGTGGACGTGCTGGTCGCGGGGGTCGGTACCGGCGGCACCATCACCGGGGTTTCCCGCTACATCAAGCACACCAAGGGCAAGCCGATCCTCTCGGTGGCGGTGGAACCGGTCAGCTCGCCGGTGATCAGCCAGACCATCGCCGGCGAGGAAGTGAAGCCCAGCCCGCACAAGATCCAGGGCATCGGCGCCGGCTTCGTGCCGAAGAACCTCGACCTGTCGGTCGTCGACCGCGTGGAGACCGTCACCGACGAGGAAGCCAAGGCCATGGCCCTGCGCCTGATGCAGGAGGAAGGCATCCTCTCCGGCATCTCCTGCGGCGCGGCTATGGCGGTGGCGGTGCGCCTGGCCGAAGAGCCGTCGATGCATGGCAAGACCATCGTCGTGGTGCTCCCCGACTCCGGCGAGCGCTACCTGTCGAGCATGCTGTTCGACGGCCTGTTCACCGAGCAGGAACTCGCCCAGTAACGCCGCCCGGCGGCTCCCGCTCCATCGATGAGCGCGGAGCCGCTGTGGTTTTCCCGCCTCCCGGCAGCCGCCCATCTCCCTCAGCTGACGCCCACGCGCTTTCCCTCTCCCCCGCCGCTGGCTAATCTCGCTGCAAACAACATCGGGAGACTCCCCATGGCCCCGCACTGGCCGGCTGCCAAGATCGCCGAGCTCATCCTGCAAGGCTTCGACGACTATCGCGAGCGCTTCCAGCAAATCACCGAGGGTGCCCGCCAGCGCTTCGAGCAGGCGCAATGGCAGGAGGCCCAGCGCGCCTCCGCCGAACGCATCAACCTGTACGAGGAGCGGGTCGCGGCGACGGTCAGCCAGCTTCCCGAATTGCTGCCGGGGGTCAATCTGGTCGACGTGGAGCGCTGGCCGATGGCGAAGAGCGCCTACATCGCCCTGATCGACCCGCGACCCGACGACGAACTGGCGGAAACCTGGTTCAACTCGATCTTCTGCGGGCTGTTCAGCCACGACAACATCAGCGACGGCACCATGTTCGTGCACACCACCCGGCCCTCGCTGCGCGCCCGCGCACGCGACCCGCACACCCGCCTGTACCGCCCGGGAGGCCACCTGCGCGGCGTGCTGGAGCAGATCTTCGACGACTATGCCTTCAGCGTCCCCTACGAGAACCGCGAGCGCGACGTCGAGCAGATCGACCGCCTGCTGCACGAGAACCTGCCGGACTGGGTCTGCAAGGACCCGGAACTGAGCGTCGAGCTGATCGGCTCGGTGTTCTACCGCAACAAGGGCGCCTACCTGGTCGGCCGCCTGTTCACCCCGGACGAGCAATGGCCGCTGGTGTTCCCGCTGCTGCACCAGGAGGGCAAGGGCATCCAGTTCGACACGGTGATCAGCGACGAAGCGGAAGTCTCGATCATCTTCTCCTTCACCCGCTCCTACTTCATGGTCGATTCGCCGGTGCCGGCGGAGATGGTGGCGTTCCTCAAGCGTTTGCTGCCGGGCAAGCACATCGCCGAGCTGTACACCTCGATCGGCTTCTACAAGCAGGGCAAGAGCGAGTTCTACCGCGCGCTGATCAACCACCTGGCGACCACCGACGACCTCTTCGTCATGGCGCCCGGCGTGCGCGGCATGGTGATGAGCGTGTTCACCCTGCCGGGCTTCAACATCGTGTTCAAGATCATCAAGGACCGCTTCAACCCATCGAAGACCGTCGACCACGCCACGGTGATCCAGAAGTACCAGTTGGTGAAATACCACGACCGCGTCGGCCGCCTGGCCGATACCCAGCAGTTCGCCGATTTCCGCTTCCCGGTGGACAAGTTCCACCCCGATTGCCTGAAGGAACTGCTGGAGGTGGCGCCGTCCACCGTCGAGCTGGAGGGCGATGACGTGGTGCTGATCCGCCACTGCTGGACGGAACGGCGCATGACCCCGCTGAACCTCTATCTGGAGCACGCCAGCGAAAGCCAGGTGCACGAGGCGCTGAACGAGTACGGGCTGGCGATCAAGCAACTGGCGGCGGCGAACATCTTCCCCGGCGACATGCTGCTGAAGAACTTCGGCGTCACCCGCCACGGCCGCGTGGTGTTCTACGACTACGACGAGATCAGCTACCTGACCGAGGTGAACTTCCGCCACATCCCGCCGCCGCGCTACCCGGAGGACGAGATGGCCTCCGAGCCCTGGTACTCGGTGGGGCCGAACGATGTGTTTCCCGAGGAGTTCCCGCGCTTCCTGTTCGTCGACCTGGCCCAGCGCCGGCTGTTCGCCAGGCTGCACGGCGAGCTGTACGACGCGGATTACTGGAAGGGGCTGCAGGAACAGATCCGCGCCGGCAAGGTGATCGACGTATTCCCCTACCGCCGCCCGGATCGGACGGATGCGCTGCATTGACGATTCGCGGGCATGGTCGATGGGTATCGCTTCGCTCAACCCATCCTACGGGTAGTTCCGTAGGTTGGCGCTGAGCGCAGCGAAGCCCAACATCTGCTGAGCCTGGCACCGTTGGGCTTCGCGGGCTCAGCCCAACCTACGGAACTGCGTCACGCTGGAGTCAGGCACTCCGGCCCGTCGCAGGCGGGGTCGTTGACGAAGTTGGCCAGCGCCGCTTCGCGCAGTTGCACCGCCGGGCGGGCGAGCAGGCTGAGGAGTTTCGGTTGCGGGGTGTCCGTCGCCAGCCAGAGGGCCTGTCCCTCCTCGTCGAGGATCACCGGCCGGCGCATGTTGGCGGCCGGGCGGGTGAGCATGGCGACGCTGTACCAGATGTGCCCGTCCACCGGATAGGCCTCCCAGACCGCGGCGAAGTACAGCAGCCCCTTGCCGGTGGCCAGCCAGTACGGGCGCTTGCGCACGCCGCGCCACTCGTAGAAGCCGTTGGCCGGCAGCAGGCAGCGGCGCTGGACGAAGGCGTCGCGGAACATCGGCTGCTCGGCGACCGTCTCCACCCGCGCGTGGGCCGGGGTGCGCGACAGGTCCTTCAGCCAGGCCGGCGTCAGGCCCCAGCGCGCCATGTCCAGGCGGCGCTGGCCGTCCAGTTCGCGCAGCATCGGCAGTTGCGCGCCGGGAGCGAGGTTCCAGTGAGGTTGCAGTCCATCGGGGAAGCCGGGCAATTCGGCGAATTCACGGGTCCAGCGGAACAGCGCGTAACGACCGCTCATGGGCGACAACTCGGCATTGGGGGATCAGCACAGCAGGACGCCCGGGACAGCCTCCGGATCGTCGCCGGGCCCGGGCAGGGGTTGCGCGGCATTGTACGCATCGATGAGATGGCGCGCCCGCTCCGCTGCCTCGTCGTCCACCCACAGGTGCAGCAGGCCATGCATCGGCAGCTCGCCGACCGCGCCGAGCAGGTGCCCGCCGCCGAGGTGCGCCTGGATACCCTCGCTGGCCAGCATGCCGGTGAGCAGTTCGGCTTCGATCAGATCGGCAGGTTCGTAGACACGCTGCATCAATCGTCCTCCCGCTGCACCTCGAGCTGCCATTCGACGCCATCGGTGCGCAACTGGAACAGGATCGGCCGGCAACATACCGGACAATCTTCATAGTAGCTCTGGTCGCCGCCGGAGAGGTCAAGCACGGCCTCCGCCGGCTCGCCGCAGTAGGGGCAGGTATAGGGTTGGCTTTCCAGCATCGCTGTTCCCCCTGTGACTTCCCGTTATAATCGCCGGTCTTTATTGCTGCCCGGCACTGGCCGCCATTGCAGCAGAGCCCCGGCATTCCAGCCAATCACACCCAGAACAAGAGACCATGATGGGCGAGTTCGAAGCCATCCGACCCTATAACGACGCCGAAGTACCGGCCGTCCTGCAACGCCTGCTGAGCGACGATGCCTTCCTCGGCACGCTGGTGCGCTTCCGTTTCCCCCGTCTGGCCGGCCCGTTCGGCTGGCTGCTCAGGCCGCTGGTGGCCCATCTGCTGGCCCGCGAGGCCAAGGGCATCCGCAGCGTCAACGAGCTGCAGGACCGGATCGAGCCCTACGTCGACCGCACCATCGAGCACGCCACCGACGGCGTCAGCTATTCCGGCGTCGAGAACCTGCAGCCGGGCCGCCCGTACCTGTTCATCGCCAACCACCGCGACATCGTGATGGACCCGGCGTTCGTCAACTACTCGCTGTACCACGCCAGGCACCCGACGCCGCGCATCGCCATCGGCGACAACCTGCTGCAGAAGCCCTTCGTCAGCGACCTGATGCGCCTGAACAAGAGCTTCATCGTGCACCGCTCGATCACCGCTCGTCGGGAAAAACTGGCGGCCTACCAGACGCTTTCGGCCTACATCAACCACTCGATCCGCAACGACGGCCAGTCGATCTGGATCGCCCAGGCCGAAGGCCGCGCCAAGGACGGTGACGACCGTACCGACTCGGCGATCCTCAAGATGTTCCACATGAGCCGCAAGGGCGAGCCGTTCGCCGAGATGGTCCGCGAACTGCACCTGATCCCGGTGTCGATCAGCTACGAATACGACCCCTGCGACCAGGCCAAGGCCCGCGAACTGCAGATCCGCGAGGCGACCGGCGAATACACCAAGGCGCCGGGCGAGGACGACGCCAGCATCGCCCTCGGCATCACCGGCTACAAGGGCCGCGTGCAGATCCACTTCGGTCGGGAGCTGACCGGCGAATTCAGCGATGCCAAGCAACTGGCCGCCGAACTCGACCGGCAGATCCTCGGCAACTACCGGCTGTTCCCGGTGCACTACCTGGCCTACGAGATGTCCACGCAGCGCGACCCGGCGCTGGCGGTGCCGAGCGCGGCCAGCCTGTTCAAGGGCGAGGAACTGCTGCGCGCCCAGGCCGAATGGAACCGCCGCCTCGCCGCCTGCCCCGAGGAGCAGCGGCCGTTCCTGATCATGCAGTACGCCAATCCGGTTCTGAACCAGTATCGGTTGAAGCAGGCGGAAGCGGCTGCCTGACAGTGCTCCAGGGCTCGGCAGATGTTGCAGGAGCAACCGTCTTGCATCCTACGTAACTGCGTGGCTGGGCCATAACCCGCGTAGGTTGGTGCTGAACGCAGTGAAGCCCAACGATGGCGATGTTGGGCTTCGCGTTGCTCAGCGCCAACCTACGGTGGGCATTGCAGCCCGCAGAAGCAGTGCCCAACGTCAGAACACCGCCCCCACCGGATAGACGAACGCATTCACGTCATAGAACGGCGTGCGCTGGTAGAACCACTGCAGGCGCGCGCCCGGGCTGGCGGCGAAGTCCTTGTCGTCCTTCAGCTTCTTCTCGAATTCCGCCTTCAGCTTCGGATCGTCGGCGAGCATCTTCCGCGCCATCGGCTCCATCACGTACTCCTCCGGTTCCTCGGCCGATACCAGGGTCGAATTGAAGAAGCCCCAGGACCAGAACGAATCCGGGCTTTCCGGATAGAGCAGGTTGACCGCCAGCACGCCCAGAGGCTGGGCCGTATCGATCACCACCGAGCCGGCCGGGAAGGTCTGCAGGCGCTGGAACGGCCGGGCCTTGCCGCTGACCAGCAGGTGCCCTTCGTAGCCGGGAATCTCGTTGGGCTGGGCGCGGTCCGGCTCGAAGCCGCCGGAGACCTTGACCTCGTCCATGCGATAGAGGGTCACGGCGATCGGCGTCGGCTTGTCCAGGGTCTTCATCTGGATGCCGTGGGCCTTCAGGCGGGCGATCACCTCCTTCCACTGCACCGGCACGACGTACTGCCTGGGCCGCTTGGTCACCAGGTCCGGCTCGGTGTTGCCGGTAACCGGCACCGTCAGCTGCTTCGGCTTGTTGCTCCAGACGATGGTCTTGGCGCCGGTGATCGGCGACTCCTCGAAGGTGTAGTCGCCCACGATGAACGGGATGGTCTCCTCCTTGCCCGGCTTCCAGCTGAGGATCACCTCCTGCTGCGCGAGCAGGCGCTTGCGGTCCTTGTCGATGGCCTCCTTCAGCGAGGCGGACTGTTCGCCGATCACCTGGAACATCGCCTTGAGCATCACGTAGTTGCCCAGCACCTGCGTCTCGTACGGGTGCAGGGCGTGCTGCTCGATGAGGATCGACGGCACGTTGCGAATATCGCCGTACTGGTTGGAGAAGCGCGCGTAGTCGCTGCGGTACGGGTAGTAACCCTTGGTCGGGTCCTGGCCGTCGTTCATGCTGATGCATTCGTGCACCACATGCCCGTGGCCTTCCAGCTCCTTGTACACCGGCGGGCGCATGACCTTGTCCATCCACTCGCTGCTGGCCGGCGACCAGCCGTTGCCGTTGTGGCAGTAGGAGCTGTCGTAGGGATACATGGCGCCGTCGGTGGAGTGGACGTCGGCGAAGAAGCTCAGGTCGTAGTGGCTGAACACCCAGGCGACGTTGCGGATTTCCGCGCTGTCCAGCTTGGTGAAGTCGCGATTGAGGTTGTAGTTCAGGCCGTTGACCCGCCAGCCGGTCTCGTCCGGGCCGTTCTGGTTGATCCGCCCGTAGGGACTCTTGCGCAGGTCGCCGTCGATGTTGACGGTGGGGATGAACAGGATGTTGACCTTCTCCAGCAGCCCGGCGAGCGGCTTGTCGCCGGTGGTCATGTCACGCAGCAGCATGAACATCGCGTCCTTGCCGTTGGCCTCGCCGGGGTGGATTTCCGCCTCGACGAAGATCGTCGGCTTGCCCGATTTCTTCAGCGCCTCCGGCGACTTGTCGGCCTCGGTGGAAGCCACCGCAAGCATCATCGGGTGGCCTTCCGCGCTTGTCTCCGGCAGGTCGCTGAGCGTGATGGTACCGCCGGAGGCGGCCGCCAGCTTCTCCATCCAGGCGCGGGTCTGCTCGTAGTTGGTGGTCTGGCGGAAGCCGCTGGACTCTGCGAGGGTGATCAGCGGGTTGCCGGGCTTGGCGATGAACTGCGTGCTGGTCAGCTTCTGCTCGAACATCGCCGGCAGGATGCGCTGTTTGGCCGCGGCCGGGTATCCGCTGTCGTCGATGTAGGCCGGCGCCCGGGGCAGCGCGGCGAGGGCCGGCAGGCAGCTGCCGAGCAACACGGCGCCGATCAGCGGGCGCGGAATGGAATGGCGCATGGTTCGCCTCCTTTCTGGGTGATCCTTGGCATGGAATGCGTACTGCGCTAAACACACGCCCCAGACACCATAGACGAGAAGCTCTGCCACGCACGTCCGCGACGGTTCGGGCTACTCTGAATCAGTCTGCCGGCGGCGCCGCCCGGCCCGTCTCCAGCTAACGAAGTCCGTCGATCAGGGAGCGATTTTGACTATCGAACTTGCCTGGGTCCTGTTCCTGCTGGCCACGGCGGTCGGCCTGTTCGTCACCGGCCGGCCACGGATGGACGTGGTCGCCCTGCTGGTGATGCTGATCCTGCCGCTGAGCGGCGTGCTCAGCGTGCAGGAAGCGCTGGCCGGCTTCGCCGATCCCAACGTGATCCTCATCGCCGCGCTGTTCGTCATCGGCGAAGGCCTGGTGCGCACCGGCGTCGCCTACCGCATCGGTGAGTGGCTGGCGCGCCAGGCCGCCAGCAGCGAGACGCGCCTGCTGGTGCTGCTGATGCTGTCGGTGGCCGGGCTCGGTTCGGTGATGAGTTCCACCGGCGTGGTGGCGATCTTCATCCCGGTATTGCTCAGCGTCGCGGCGCGCATGCACATCTCGCCCCGCCGCCTGATGATGCCGCTGGCGTTCGCCGGGCTGATCAGCGGCATGCTCACCCTGGTCGCCACCGCGCCGAACGTGGTGGTGCACAGCGAACTGGTGCGCGAGGGCGCCAGGGGGTTCGGCTTCTTCAGCTTCACCCCGTTCGGCCTGGTCATCCTCCTCCTCGGTATCGGCTATATGCTGCTGGCCCGCCGCTGGCTGGCGCCCGGCGCGGACGACGCCGATTTCCGGCTGCCGCGCCGCACCTTCCGCGACCTGATCCGCGACTACCGTCTCGCCGGACGCGAGCGGCGCCTGCGCATCCGCCCCGATTCGCTGCTGATCGGCTTCACCCTGCCGGAAGTGCAGTTGCGCACCCAGCACGGCGCCAATGTGATCGCCGTGGAGCGCATCGCCAAACTGCGGCGCAAGATCCTCAGCCCGTCCTCGGACGTGCAGTTGCAGGCCGGCGACGTGCTGCTGGTCGATCTCGTCGATCCGGAGGTCGACCATCCGCAGTTCTACCGCGAGCGGGGGCTGGAGCCGCTGCACCTGGAAGGCGAATACTTCACCGACCAGGCCCATGACGTGGGCATGGCCGAAGTGATCCTGCCGCCGGAATCCGCGCTGCTCGGCAAGAGCGTTCTCGACCTGGAATTCCGCAGCCGCTACGGGTTGAACGTGGTCGGCCTGCGGCGCAACCGCGAGGCGCTGGATTGCGGGCTGCTGGAAGAGAAGCTGAAGCTGGGCGACACCCTGCTGGTGATCGGCACCTGGAAGGCGATCCGCCAGTTGCAGGCGCGCGGCCGCGATTTCATCGTGCTCAGCCTGCCGGCCGAGGTGGACGAGGCCGCACCCGCCGCCAGCCAGGCACCCCATGCGCTGCTCGCCCTCTGCGTGATGGTGGCGCTGATGGTCAGCGGGCTGGTGCCCAACGTGCTCGCCGCGCTGATCGGCTGCCTGCTGATGGGCCTGTTCCGCTGCATCGACATGGACAGCGCCTACCGCGCCATCCACTGGCAGAGCCTGCTGCTGATCGTCGGCATGCTGCCCTTCGCCCTCGCCCTGCAGAAGACCGGCGGCATCGCCCTGGCCGTCGACGCGCTGGTCGCCGCGCTTGGCGGCGCCGGCCCGTACGCGGTGCTGGCCAGCCTATTCCTGCTCACCGCCGTGACCGGCCTGTTCATCTCCAACACCGCCACCGCGGTGCTCATCGCGCCGGTCGCCATCGCCACCGCGCGGGCCATGGACGCGGCGCCGGAGCCCTTCGCCATGATCGTCGCCCTCGCCGCCTCGGCGGCCTTCATGACGCCGATTTCCTCGCCGGTGAACACCCTGGTGCTCGGCCCCGGCCGCTACCGCTTCGGCGACTTCGTGAAGATCGGCGTGCCCTTCACGATTCTGGTGATGATCGTCAGCGTGCTGCTGGTACCCTTGCTGTTGCCGCTTTGACTACAAGGATCGCCATCGATGGAAGTGAGCAAGACCAAGAGCAGTTTCTACCGCCGCCTGTACGTCGCCTGGCTGGTCGACAGCGGCCAGGCCGCCAGCGTGCCGGCGCTGATGGAAGCCACCGGCATGCCCCGCCGCACCGCGCAGGACACCCTCGCCGCGCTGGCCGACCTGGACATCGATTGTGTGTTCGAACAGCAGGCCGGCGAGCGCAACAATGCCGGGCATTACATCATTCGCGACTGGGGCGCCATCGATCCGCACTGGATCGAGGCCAATCTGGGGAAGATCAAGGCGGTACTTGAATACCCGTAGGGCGGGCGAAGCCCGCCACAATCGCTGGCGGGTTTCACCCGCCCTACCGGCTGGAGTATCCCGGAGCGCGGAGTCGGGCAAAACACCATCCCCTGTAGGAGCCAGCTTGCTGGCGATCCATGGTTCAAGCCGGCCACATTAGCCTCAAGCGAAACTCCGGATCGCCAGCAAGCTGGCTCCTACACTCACCCTACCTGTGGGAAAATCCGGTTTCCGACTCCTGCCTCCCCACTGCCATGCCCCAACCACCGAAACGCCCCGCCCCTCGCGCGGAAAAGAAACCCGACCTGCTGCACCCGCGCAATCGCCACCAGGGCCGCTACGACTTCCCGAAGCTGATCAAGGGCAGTCCGGAGCTGGCGCGTTTCGTCATCCTCAATCCCTACGGCAAGGAAAGCATCGACTTCGCCAACCCCGAGGCGGTGAAGGTGTTCAACCGGGCGCTGCTCAAGGACTTCTACGGCATCGCCCACTGGGACATCCCGGCCGGCTACCTGTGTCCGCCGATTCCTGGGCGCGCGGACTACGTACACTACCTCGCCGACCTGCTGGCCGAGGACAATGACGGCGAAGTGCCGCGCGGCGGTGCGGTGCGCGTGCTGGATATCGGCGTCGGCGCCAACTGCATCTATCCGCTGATCGGCCACCGCGACTACGGCTGGCGCTTCCTCGGCGCGGATATCGACGCCACCGCCCTGGCCTCGGCGCGCACCATCGTGCAGTCCAATCCGCTGCTTGCCGGCGGCATCGAACTGCGCCGCCAGCCCGATCCGCAGCAGATCTTCCTCGGCCTGCTGGAAGACGGCGAATGCTTCGAACTGAGCATGTGCAACCCGCCCTTCCACTCCTCCGCCGAGGAAGCCCATAGCGGCAGCCGGCGCAAATGGAAGAACCTCGGCAAGCAGGACCCGTCACGCAAGCTGCCCGTGCTGAACTTCGGTGGACAGAACAACGAGCTCTGGTGCGAAGGCGGCGAAGCGACGTTCCTCAAGCGCATGGCGGCGCAGAGCGCACAGGTGCCGGAGCGGGTGCTGTGGTTCAGTTCGCTGGTTTCCAAGGCCGGCAACCTGCCGGCGTTCCAGGCCGCCCTGAAGAAGGCCGGCGCCCGCGAAGTGCGCTGCGTGGACATGGCCCAGGGGCAGAAACAGAGCCGCTTCGTCGCCTGGACCTTCCTCGACCGCAGCGCCCACCGGGAATGGCGCCAGCGTTGGCGGGGATAACCGATTGCCGCGCTTTCCCCCGTAGGAGCGGGCCATGCCCGCGATTCGCGCCCATGGGGCGCTCCTACAGGTGTTCGCCGGAAACGCTTCTCAACGAATGAACTCCCGGCTGATCTCGCGGAACAGGTCGGTTCCCGCCCGCTCCATCCATTCGAAGGCGACCATCTCCCGCGAGACGATCTGCGCCCCGGCCTGGCGCATGCGCTCCAGCGCCAGGGCCTTGTCCTCCGGCCGTCGCGAGCCGACCGCCTCGGCCACCACGAACACCTGCCGGCCGCGCTGAAGCAGGCCGAGCACCGTCTGCAGCACACACACATGGGTCTCGGCGCCGCACACCACGAACTGTTCGCGCTCGCCGCCGGGAAGCGCGAACAGGGCATCGTCGGCGCAGGCGGAGAACGCGATCTTCTCCAGGATCGCCGACGCATCCAGCCGGTCGCGCAAGGCCGCCACGGTGAACCCCAACCCCTTGGTGTACTGCTCGCTGGCAATCACCGGCACGCCGAGACGCTGCGCCACGCCCACCAGCCAGCCGCTGTTTTCCACCAGCGCGCCGCCGCCATCTATCGCCGGCAGCAACTTTTCCTGGATATCCACCACCAGCAATACGGAATCCCGTGCCCGAATCAGCATGTCATCTCCTCTCAATCCTGAAGCCGCGCCGGCAGAAGCAGCATTTCCACGCACAGCGGCGCATCGTGCGGTCCCGGTCGCGCCACCGGCACCAGTTTCGCCCCGAGCAACCGTAGCAGGCTCTGGAAGTACACCGCATCCAGGCCGTCAGTGGAGACACCCGAGAGCAACGGCGAAGCGCCGTCCTCCTGGAGATTGCGCAGCAGCACGTTCAGGCAGATGAAGCCGCCCGGCTGCAGGGCCGTGCGCAACTCCAGCTCCACCCTCGCCTCCGGGGAGCGGGAGGAAACGCTGCCGACCAGGCTCTCCAGCAACTGGCGATAGTGCGAAGCGTCCAGCCACACATCGTCCAGCGTGATACCGGACAGAAGCGCCGTCAGATCGCCGCCTCCGTCCCGCAGTTGCTCGCGCAATGGCTCGACGATCCGCCCGGTCAATTCGCTGAGGTGATACGCCTCCGCACTGACCTGCGAAGACCCGACGTCCAGTCGGACAAGCTTGCCGATCTGCCGCAGGGTTCCATCCATTTCCCCCAGCAACTGCCCTGCGGAAAGGATCGAAGACGCTTCCGGCGAGCCGGGCGCCAGGTGCCCGAGCGCCTGGCTCAGCAGCGAAGAGAGCAGATTCAGCAGGGGCTGGAATTCCCGGCTGATACCGGCCAGCACCTGGCTCTTCAGCCGGCTGTCGGCCTCCGCCTCGGCCCTGGCGTTGCGCAATTCGGCCAGCAGGATGTCGCGGGCGGTCAGATCGCGCATCCCACCGAGCATGCCGAGGACTTTCCCCTCTTCATCGCGATAGGGCATGAACCAGGCATGGAAAACCCGTGGCTGCCCGTGCACATCCACCGCCACTTCGGTGGAGATCGATTCGCCCCGCGCGATCGCCGCCTCGTAGCGTTGCTGCATTCCGGCACGCTGGTCGGGGGCGAACCATGGCAATTCGTCCAGGCGTCGCTCACGGATATCCTCGAAGCTCACCTGGTGGTATTCGAGGAAATGCCGGTTGCACATCAGCAGGCGTCCTTCCAGATCGCGGACAAACATCGGCTCGGGCGAACCCTCCACCAACCCCTTGAGCATCCCGAATTCGTGCTGCTCCTTCACCGACAGGGTGGAATGGCTGGTGGCGGGCTCTTCGCTCTCCCAGGCGAGCACGCTGTTACGCCGGGCGATATCCACCAGCTTGACGGTGGAATCGACATGCAGCTTCTGCAGCAGGCGCATCTTGTAGGTGCTGACGGTCTTGTGGCTGATGGCCAGCTGCTCGGCGATCTGCAGGTTCGACATGCCCTTGGCCAGCAGTTGCAGCACCGTCAGTTCGCGCGCCGAAAGCTGGGCGACTTCATAGGATTCATCGCCAACGGCGACTTCGGCCTCCGTCCCGTGATGCATGGCTTCCCGGGGGAAATAACTGCGCCCGTGGAGCAGCGCCGAAAGGCCCTCGGCCAGTTGTCCCAGCTCGTCCAGCTTGCTGACGAAACCATCCGCCCCGGCCTGCAGGCTGCGGCTGGCATACAGGTCGCTGTCCTGCACGCTGTAGACGAGAACTTTGATAGCCGGATGGTTGGCCTTCAGGCGGCGGATCAGGTCGAGCCCACCGAGCCTGGGAATGGCCAGTTCGAGAATCACCAGCTCCGGCTCTCGCTCGCGGTCCAGCTGCAGCGCATCCATGCCGTTGTCGGTCTCGGCGACCACTTCATGCTCGCGATTCTCCAGGAACACCCGCAGCGCCTGCCGCATGATTGGCAGGCTGTCCACGATCATGATCCGGCTCAATGGCGTGTCCCCAGCTATGTCGATGGGGAAAGCCTAGACCACCGGCCGGAAACACCCGGCATGCACGTGCCGTCGATGCCGCTCAGGACTTCACGGCGAAGCACGCATCCAGCCGGCTGTAGCCCATGCCCACGCCCTTGTGCACCTTGAGCTGCACCGGGATGCGCTCCTTCATCGCCTCGACATGGCTGATCACGCCGATGGTCTTGCCGCTGGCATTCAGGCTGTCGAGGGCGTCCAGCGCCACTTCCAGCGTCTCGCCGTCGAGGGTGCCGAAGCCCTCGTCGAGGAACAGCGAGTCGATGCTGGTCTTGTGGCTGACCAGATCGGACAGCGCCAGGGCCAGCGCCAGGCTGACCAGGAAGCTTTCGCCGCCGGAGAGGGTCTTGCAGTCGCGGGCGCTGTCGCCCTGCCAGGTGTCGACCACTTCCAGCTCCAGCTCGCCCTCGCTGCGCCGCGCCAACTGGTAGCGGCCGTGCAGGCGCTGCAACTGGCGGTTGGCCAGGTGCACCAGATGGTCGAGGGTGAGGCCCTGGGCGAAACGCCGGTAGCGCGCGCCGTCGGCCGAGCCGATCAGGCTGTTGAGGCGCTGCCAGAGATCGTGCTCCTGCTCCTGCGCCTCGATCTGCGCGAACAGGCTCTGCTGGCTGGCGCGACGGGCGTCGTCGCCCTGCAGCTGCGCGCGGATCTCGCCCTGGCGCTGGCCCAGTTCGCGCAGCTCGGCGCCCAGCGCCGCAAGCTGCGCATCCAGTTCTTCCAGGCTCGCTGTGCCCTTCGGCTCCGCCTGCAACTGTTGCAGGGTCTGGCTGGCGGAACCGCGCAAGGTGGCGGCTTCGGTCAAGGCGGTGTGCAGACGGCGATCCAGCTCAGCCAGGCGCTGGCGCTCCGGCTCATCCAGCAGCGCGGCGCGGAAGGCGTCCAGATCGGCGAACGGGCTTTGCTGCAGGGCATGCTCCCAGCCTGATTCCAGCTCGGCAAGGCGTGCGCGGCCCTGCTCCAGGCGTTCGACCAGTGCGCGTTCGGCGCCGGCCAGGGTATCCGCCTGGCGCTGGGCGGCGCTCAGTTGCGCCTGGCTTTCCGCCAGCGCCTGCTGCGGCTGGGTATGACCCGGTTCGACGGGAAGCGCCTCCTGCCCCAGGGCCTGCCAGCGCTCCAGCCACTCGCCGGCAAGGCTGCGCGCGGCCTGCAGGGTGGTTTCGGCTTCGCGCTCGCTTTCCGTCAGTTGTTGCAGAAGCGCATTCGACCGTTGCCAGTCGTCCCGCTCGCGCTTGCGTTCATCCAGCCAGAGCGCGCCATCCTCGGGCAACGAGTAGCCGAACCCGGCCAGATCGGTCTGCAATTCGGCACGCTGCTGGTCGTGCCGAACCTGCAGGGCGTCGATACGCTGCAGCAGGTCGGCGCGAGCGCTTTCGGCATTGCGCAGGTCGGCTTGCAGCAGTTCCAGTTGCCGGACAGCCTGGCTGGCGGAGTTCTCCCACTCCTGCCGAAGCGTGGCGGCCTGCTTCAGTTGATCCTTGCGGCGATCCAGCTCGGCCAGGGTTTCCTGCAACTTCGCCAGCACCTGCTCCCGATCCTGGCGAGCGGCGAGCAATGCCGCGTGATCCGCCAGCGCCAGCCCCTGCCGGCGGCACTCCTGCTGCCACAGGGCGTCCTGTTCCTGGCGGGAAGCCTGCGCCGCTTCCACCTGCCGCTGGTTCTGCGCGATGCGCTCGGCCAGCGCGGACAGCTCCTTCGCCAGCGCCTGCCCGGTATCGCCCAGCGCCTCCAGCTCGTGGCGCTTTTCCTGCAGCGACTGGCGGGTTTCCGACACATCCAGCGCCTGGTAGGCACTGATCGCCGGATGCTCGCGGGAGCCGCACAGCGGGCAGGCCTCGTCCGGCTGGAGCTGCGCGCGATAGCTTTCCAGGGCCTGGATACGCTGCTCCTGTTCGAGCAGCTTTTCCTTGTCGCGCACCTGCTGTTGCAGATCCTTGTACTGCCCACGCAGCGCCGCGACATCCTGTTCCTTCTGCGCATGCTGGCGGCGCTGCTCGTCCAGTTCCGGTTGCAGGCGAGTCAGTTGCGCGTCCGCCTGCGCGCGGGTCTGGGCGATCCGCTCCAACTGGTCGAGGGCGCGCAGTTGCTGCTGCCGGCGCTGCCAGTCTTCGCGCACGGCCGCTTCCGAAGCGCCGGCCAGCAGTTGGTCGAGATCGCGCTGCCGTACGCCTTCGGCCTCGCGGGCGGCGGCCAGTTGCTGCTGCGCAGTGTGGACGGCCTGTTCCTGCGTGGTTCGCTGGCTGGTCAGTCCATCGATAGTCGCAGCCGCCTGCCGAAGCCGTTTCTGCAAGTCGACAAGGTCGGCATCCGATTTGCGCAGATGCTCGAAGTGCTGCTCCCAGACGCCGATGCGCTCGCCCAGACGCGCCCGCTGCGGCTGCTCGGCCAATTGGGCGGCCAGTTGCCGACGCTGCTCCTGCAGTCGCTCATGCTCGGCCTGCCGGGCCGTCGCCAGTTGCGCACTGAACTGACTGGCACGCCACAGGTTGCGAGTGATCCGTTCGCCGGCGTCGCGCTGCTGCTCGTGGTTTTCCCGCAGTGCGGCTTCGTCCTGCCCGACGCCATGGCGGGCCGTCTGCAAGGCATCGTGCAACGGCTGCAGGCGGGTTGCCGGTTCGCTGTCGGCCAGCCGGCGCAGTTCCGGCGCGGCGGCGTCCAGAGCCTGGCGCGCCTGCTGCTCCTGCAGTTCCGCCTGCTGTAGCTGCCGCTCTGCTTTCAGCAGGTCCTCGCGCCAGCGACGCTGGGTTTGCAACTCGGTCTGCCGCTTGCCGGCTGCGGCTTCCCGCTCGGCCAGTTGCGCCGCTTCGCCTTCCAGCGCGGCACGCTGTTCCGCTCCGAGCAGTTCGACGCCCTCGGCGCGGGCGCGCAACTGGTCGAGCGCGGTCCGGGCGTCGCGGGTGCGTTCGAACACGCGCTGGGAGATCAGGCCGTAGATTTCCGTGCCGGTCAGCTCTTCCAGCAACTCCGCGCGCTGGTTGGCGCTGGCTTCGAGGAACGCGGCGAAGCCTCCCTGGGCCAGCAGCATGGACTTGGTGAAACGCTCGAAATCAAGGCCGGTGAGGCTTTCGGTCTGGCGCAGCTTGTCGTTGATCTTGTCGGTGAGAATCCGCCCCTCGCCGCCCGCGTGTTCGATGCTGGCCAGTTCCACCTTCGGTGCCTGCAGCGCGCCATCCGCCTTGTCGCGGGCACGGCGCTGGCTCCAGAAGGCGCGGTAGAAGCTGCCCTTGACCTCGAACTCGACCTCGGCGAGGCAGTCGGCAGTGTGCCGGGTCATCAGCTCGTTGCTGCTCTGCGACAGGCTGCTCATGCGCGGCGTGCGGTGATACAGGGCGAGGCAGATGGCATCCAGCAGGGTGGTCTTGCCGGCGCCGGTGGGGCCGGTGATGGCGAACAGGCCGTTGTCCTTGAACGGCTCGGCGTCGAAATCGATCTTCCACTCACCCTTCAGCGAGTTGAGGTTCTTCAGGCGCAGGCTGAGGATTCTCACGGACGCTCCTCCTGCAGCTCGGCGACGACCTGGCGGTACAGGCCGGTCAGGCGCTCGCGCAACGGATCGTCGAGAGTTTCGCCGGCCAGGCGCTGTTCGAAGACTTCCTCCGCGCTCAGCTCGTCGAGGGTTTCCCGCGCCTCGCTGGACAGTCCCGCCTGTGCGTTGCCGCGCTCGCGACGGGTGCGCAGCACCTCCACCGGCAGTCCCTCGCAGAGCTTTTCGACACGGAGCTGGATATCGCTCAGGTAGTCGTCGGTTCGCACCAGCACCTCCAGCCATACCGGGCGCTCGTCGCTACCCTCCCGCGCCGCTTCGGCCAGCGTCTCGGACAATTCGGCGAGCGAGCCGGCCACGGATTGCAGCGGCTGGAAACGCGGCACCGGCAGCGGAGTCACGGCGCGCAGGCCGCTCTCGTCGAGATCGACCAGCAGCACTTCCTTGGTCTGCCGCGCCTCGTCGAAGCTCAGCGGGATCGGCGAGCCGCAGTAGCGGATGTGCTCCAGGCCGCCGACATTCTGCGGCCTGTGGATATGTCCGAGGGCGATGTAGTCCGCCGCCGGGAAGGCGCTGGTGGGGAAGGCTTCCAGGGTGCCGACGTAGATTTCCCGCACCGACTCGCTGGCGCTGGCGCCGACGGTGGTCAGGTGGCCGGTGGCGACGATGGGCAGGCGCACGTCCAGCTCAGTGCGTTTCTCCTCGGCCAGCGTGTACAGCGTGCGGTAGTGCGCCTGGATCGCCAGTTGCAGCGCCTGCTGCTTGTCCTGCGCGCTCTGGCCGGCCTGGCTGCCGAGCACGTCGCGCGGGCGGATGAAGGGAATCGCGCAGAGCAGCGCGCCGGGGTGGCCATCGCGTCGGGGCAGGACCAGCAGTTGCTGCGCCGGGTCCTCGGCGACGGCGGCTATCACCCGGGTATCCAGGTATTCCAGCAGCGCCCGCGACTCTTCCAGCATCGCCACCGAATCATGGTTGCCGCCGAGCACCACCAGCGCCGCGCCGCTTTCGCGCAGCTCGACGATGAAGCGGTTGTACTGCTCGCGGGCGTAGCTCGGCGGGGCGCCGCTGTCGAACACGTCGCCGGCGATGATCACGGCGTCCACCGCATGCTCACGTACCTGCCCGATCAGCCACGCGCAGAACGCCCGGTGCTCCGCCTCTCGGCTCTTGCCCATGAAATGCTGGCCCAGATGCCAGTCCGAGGTGTGGAGAATGCGCATGCGCTGTCTGTCCGAAGCCCGATTCGAAAGCAGCCGATGATAACCGCTTCGCATGCGGTAGCCTGTCTATCTTTAGGGAACCAAGGACCAAGGGAGTGCCCATGCAACGTCTCGTCAACATGCTCCGCGACCTCGCCATCCTGATCCGCGCCAATCTCTGGATTGTGCCGGTGCTGGGCGCGCTGGTTGCGGCGGTGTTCTATTTCGTCGCCCCGCCGCCGCCGATGAGCGCGAGCATGGCAACCGGCTCGCCCGGCGGCGGTTACACGGTCTTTGCCGAACGCCTGCGCGACGAGCTGGCCAAGCAGGGCTTTGAACTCCGCCTGGTGCGCACCTCGGGCTCGGGGCAGAACCTCGACCTGCTGCTGGAAAAAGACGGCGAGGTGAACATCGGCCTGGTGCAGAGCGGCCAGGAACGCCAGCTCGATGCCCGACAGCGCGCCCGCCTGGATAGCCTCGGCGCGATGTTCCAGGAGCCGTTGTGGCTGTTCCAGCGCAAGGAAGTGAGCATCGACCGCGTCGCCGATCTGCTGCCCCTGCGCCTCGCCCTCGGCAGCCCCGGCAGCGGCACGGCGGCGGTGACCACGGCGGTGCTCGAAGCCAACGGCATCACGCCGCAGCAGTATCCGCCGAACTGGCAGGCCAGCGGCGGCAACGCGGTGGCCAATGCGCTGATCGCCGGCGAACTGGACGCCGCGTTCTTCGTCGGCCCGGCGGAGAACCCGCTGATCCAGCGCCTGGCCGCCAGTCCCGAGCTGAGCCTGGCCGGCTTCCGCCGCTCGCGGGCCTACGAGGCACGGCTGACCTTCCTCAAGCGCGTGGAAGTGGGCGAAGGCCTGCTGAACCTGGCGCAGAACATGCCGGATCGCGATCTCGTCACCCTCTCCCCGGTCGCCACGCTGGTGATCAACGAACGCTTCCACCCGGCCCTGACGCCGCTGATCCTGCAGGCCGCGCAGGAAGTGATGAAGAGCGGCAGCCTGCTCGACGCGCCGGGCGCCTTCCCCAGCGCCGAGCCGCCCACCCTGGAACTGCACAAGGACGCCAGGCGCTTCTACGAGAGCGGCCCGCCGCTGTTGCAGCGTTTCCTGCCATTTCGCATCGCTTCGCTGGCGGATCGCTACATCATCCTGCTGATTCCCTTCATCGCCATCCTCATTCCGCTGTTCAAGTCCATCGGCCCGCTCTACCGCTGGCGCATCCGCGCGCGCATTTATCGCTGGTACCGCTACCTGCGGGAGATCGACCGGCGCCTGGACAGCAGCAGCGGCGGCATCGAACTGGACAGCGAGATCGCCCGCCTGGAAACGCTGGAGAACGAGCTGTCGCGGGTCGAGGTGCCGCTGTCGTACTACAACGAGCTGTACGAGCTGCACATCCACCTGAACTACGTGATCCAGCGCCTGCGCACCCTGCGCGACAGGAAAACGGAGGCGGCGGCAGGCTAGTGGAGATCGGCAGGCATGACCGGGGTCGGGTAAACTTCCGCCTTTACCTTCGACAACCAGGTCCGCCATGCCGATTCGTCACGCCATCGTCCACCTGATCGACAAGAAACCCGACGGCAACCCCGCCACGCTCTACGCGCGCGACGCCGAACTGGGCGACTCCCAGGCCATCGAGAACCTCATGGCCGACCTCAACGACAGCTACAACGCCAAGCCGAACAAGGCCTGGGGGCTGTTCCAGGAGGAGTCCGGCGCCTATCCGTTCAGTGGCTGGCTGGGCGAGTACCTGGATGGCGGCAAGGACTTCGTCGCCTTCTCCCGCCAGGCCGTCGAGCACCTGAAGAATCTGATGGAAGAGTCCAACCTCTCCACCGGCGGCCACGTGCTGTTCGCCCACTACCAGCAGGGCATGACCGACTACCTGAGCATCGCCCTGCTGCACCACAGCGAAGGCGTGGCGGTGACCGACGCGCTGGAAGTCACCCCGTCGCGCCACCTGGATCTCGGCCAGCTGCACATGGCGGCGCGGATCAACATCTCCGAATGGCGCAACAACAAGGCGTCGAAGCAGTACATCTCGTTCATCAAGGGCAAGGGCGGCAAGAAGGTCTCGGACTATTTCCGCGACTTCATCGGCTGCCACGAGGGCGTCGACTCGCCGAGCGAAACCCGCACCCTGCTGAAAGCCTTCAGCGACTATGTGGAAAGCGAGGACCTGGCCGAAGAAAAGGCCCGCGAGAAGACCGAGGTGCTGGTGGACTACGCCACCAGCCAGGCGCGCATCGGCGAGCCGATCACCCTCGACGCGCTTTCCGAGCTGATGGATGAAGAGGCGCCGCGCGCCTTCTACGACTACATCCGCAACAAGGACTACGGCCTCTCGCCGGAAATCCCGGCGGACAAGCGCACCCTCAACCAGTTCCGCCGCTTCACCGGACGTGCCGAAGGCCTGTCGATCAGCTTCGAGGCGCACCTGCTGGGCAGCAAGGTGGAATACGACGAGGAGCGCGACATGCTGATCATCCGCGGCCTGCCGACCCAACTGCAGGACCAGCTCAAGCGCCGGCAGAAGTGACGGCCACGCCAATCCACCGGGCTGCTCGCCGTAGGTTGGGCTGAGCTCGCGAAGCCCAACGGTGCCACGCCCGACAGATGTTGGGCTTCGCTGCGCTCAGCGCCAACCTACCGGACCACGCCAGCCCTGACTGGCTGCTAGAGTCAAAGATGCACGTCTGCTCGGACACCTGCGGTGGCCCCTATGCCCCGACCGGCCGATTTGTCGTCAGCTCTTCTCTCCGCTGCCGGGAGTATCCGGAAGGCCTGCGCGTACCTGGCGTTGCTGGCCCTGCCATGCGCCACGCCGCTGGCCGCCGAGCCGCCATCAGACAGCCTTCCTCCCGACGTGGCGCGCTTCATCCTGGCCAACACCGAGTTCAGCCTGATGCACGAGATGGGGCACATGCTGATCATCGAGTACGACCTGCCGGTGCTCGGCCGTGAGGAAGACGCCGCCGACCAGCTCGGTTTCCTCGCCCTGTTCGAACTCTATTCCACGCTTCCCACCGCCGAAGTGGACGCCCGCCTGCTCGACATCGCCGACTACTGGCGACTCGAATGGCAGCGTCCGAAGCCGGTGCGCGAGCGGGTCCTGGCCTGGGACAGCCACCCGCTGGACGAGCAGCGCTACTACAACATCGCCTGCCTGCTCTACGGCAGCGACATGCGCCGCCTCGACTGGGTGCCGGAACTCACCGAGCTTCCCTATGAGCGGGCGCTGTACTGCGACCGGGAATTCCGCCAGGCGCGCAAGGCGCTGGACTGGGCGAGCAGCGCCTACCAGCACAAGGCTATCCAGCGCCGGGCAGCGATCCAGGTGACCTACGGGCAGTCTTCCGGCGCCATTCCCGACTTCGACCAGCTACTCGCCCCGCTGCTCGAAAACAGCAACCTGCAACGGCTGGCCGAGGACATGGTCAAGCTGTTCCACCCACCGCGCCCGCTCACCGTGCGGGTGATGGCCTGCGGCGCGCCGGATGCCTGGTACAACAGCAACATCGGCGAGCTGACGCTGTGCTACGAGCGCCTGGCGCATTTCCGCGATCTGGCCGAAACCCTGCCGCGCCTGCAGCCGCCCTATGCCTGGCGTTGCCCGAACGCGAATGCGAACACGCTGAGCGCGTGTTGATATGGCCGGCAGGATCAGCCGGCCGGAGTGGAGTCCGCCAGTGGGCTCACCGGCACCGGCCCAGCCAGGATCAGGCGTTCCTTGGCCGGCTTGCCCAGCCTCTTGATCGCCCGCTCCCTGCGCAGGGCATCGCCCTTGCCGGCACAAGCCTCGACATACACCAGCGCCTGCGCCGGGCTGGTATGGAAGAAGCGCGCGCCACGGCCGGCGCAATGGGCTTCGAAACGCCGTTGCGGATCGTCGCTGATGCCGCAGTAGAGGGCTCCGTTGGCGGTGCGTACCAGGTAGACGAACCAGGGTTTGGGTGGTGCCGAGGTCATTCCGCCCAGACCCGCTGGTACATGCGGTCGCAGTAGTCCACCAGACGGCCGTATTCCCGCGCCATGCGCGACAGCGGGGTTTCCAGGGTGCAGAGGATCAGGTTGGCCAGCACGCCATAGGCCGCCGCGTCGGCGCTGCACGGCTGGGCGCCGCCGAAGTACGGCACGTCGCCAAGCAGCCCGTCGAGGGCATCGAGATCGGCGCGGGCGAAGGCCAGCAGTTCGTCGCGGCTGTGTGCGCCCAGTCCGCTGGCGTTCAGTTGCTTGCGAACCTTCCGCCGCACCAGACCGCCAACCAGCGGCCGTGCCGGCGCCGGCAGCGCGCTGAAAAGCACCGGCGACACCTGGTTCCAGCCTTCGTCTTCCAGCCAGCGGAAATGCACCAGCAGCCGTACCAGATGCTCGTCGCACAGGCGGGTGATCGCCACCGCCCAGCCGCGCCCGCGCGCATCCAGGCCGGCATCGAGGTCGAACGCATAGCGCTGCTGCAGGTCGCGGATGATGATTTCGGTATCGGCGATGGTTTCGCCATCCACCTTGATGAACGGCAACTTGCCCTTCGGCCCCTTGCTCGGGTCGCTCAGGTGCTTGACCTGGTACTCCAACCCGGCCAGGCGCAGGAAGGTTTCCAGCTTCAGGCAAAAGGGGCTGATGTTCGGCACGTTGAAGGCGGGCGGAAACTGGAAGAGCGTGATCATGGCGGGCATCCGGCTCGGAAACGTTGTCATTTAAGCCTATCGCGAAGGCCACGGCGAGTCGGGCAATGGCCGGCCGGCCGCTGCCCGGCCATAATCCGGCAAGCGACGCATTGCCGCATTCACCGGAGAACCCAATGAAGCTGCAGATATTCACCACCGGCGGAACCTTCGACAAGGTCTACTACGACGCCCTCTCCGACTTCCAGATCGGCGATCCGATGGCGCCGGAAATCCTCCGCGAGGCCGGCGTGACCTTCGACTGGGAGGTGGAGGGCCTGACCCGCAAGGACAGCCTCGAACTGACCGACGAGGACCGCGAGCTGATCCGCTCCCGCGTCGCCGCCTGCCCGGCCCGGCACATCCTGATCACCCACGGCACCGACACCATGACCAAAACCGCCGACGTGCTGCACGACATTCCCGGCAAGGTGATCGTCTTCGTCGGCGCCATGCAGCCGGCGCGCATGCGCACCACCGACGCACCGTTCAACCTCGGCTTCGCCATCGGCGCGCTGCAGGTGCTGCAGGATGGCATCTATATCGCCATGAACGGACGCATCTTCGAGGCCGGCAAGGTGAAGAAGAACCGCGCCGAGGGGCGGTTCGAGGATAGTTGAGGCAGTCCCGGGGTCTCCCGTAGGAGCGGGCCATGCCCGCGAAAATCCGTGCCGCGTCATTTCGCGGGCATGGCCCGCTCCTACAGGTATGGCAAGAGCGTAGGGTGGAAATCGCGAAGCATTTCCACCTTGTCGTGGGGCCGGGGCGGTGGACAAGCGGAGCGTTGTCCACCCTACGCCTAAGGGCGCCTCGCGACGATACGAAGACAGTTGCTCCTACGGGAACCACTCCCGCGCCGTGCGCCACAGGCAGACGCCGACGAAGTAGGCCGAGGCGACGAACCAGATGCCCAGCAGCCAGGGGCGGTCGTCCGGTTGCTGGACGATCAGCAGCGCGCTGCTGAGCATCCAGACGAAGGTGACGGCGATGTTCAGCGGCATGAATTCGCGCACGCGGAACGGATGCAGGAACTTCACCTTGGTCAGCGTCAGCCCCGCCAGCACCAGCACGGTGACCAGGCTGACCCACGGGTGCAGGTCGAAGACGAAGAAGAACATCGCCACCACGTTCCACGCCGCCGGGAAGCCGACGAAGTAGTTGTCCTGGCTCTTCATGTTGACGTTGCAGAAGCAGAACAGCGACGACACCAGGATCACCCCGACCACCGGCAGCTCGCTGTACACCGGCAGGGGAATGTAGCGGTAGATGAAGATCGCCGGGATGAATACGTAGGTGAGGTAGTCGATCACCAGGTCGAGGGTCGAGCCGTCGAAGTGCGGCAGCACCGACTTGACGTGGAACCGGCGCGCCAGGGTGCCGTCCAGGCCGTCCACCAGCAGCGCCACGCCGAGCCACAACAGGCAGGCCTTGGGACGGTTGTCGACCAGAGCGAGCAGCGCCATCAGCGCCAGGATCACGCCGCTGGCGGTTACCGCATGGGCGCTCCAGGCCTTGGCTTTGCTGATGTGCATGGGGGTGATGGTCAGGTTCACGGCAGGTTCTCTTCGGTCAGACGGCAGGCTACATCAACGTATAGCCCATCCCGGGGCAGTTCCGGACATCGGAGCCGCAAGCCCGCGATGAGTTCCGTGCAACTTCGCTCTATTTGGCGTGGCACGTCCCCTCACCCTAACCCTCTCCCAAAGGGAGAGGGAACTGTCCGTGGTTGCCGGTTGGTACAGTATTCATCCCGACGCCAATCTGCCCCCTCTCCCTCCGGGAGAGGGCTGGGGTGAGGGAGTCTCAACGTCGGATATTCCATGGCAGCGCCTCGCCTCAATGCAGAATCTGGCTGAGGAACAGCTTGGTCCGGTCCGACTGCGGGTTGTCGAAGAACTGGTCCGGCGGCGCCTGCTCGACGATCTCGCCCTTGTCCATGAAGATCACCCGGTTCGCCACGGTGCGGGCGAAGCCCATCTCGTGGGTCACGCAGAGCATGGTCATGCCGCTCTGCGCCAGGCCGATCATGGTATCCAGCACTTCCTTGACCATTTCCGGGTCGAGCGCCGAGGTCGGTTCGTCGAACAGCATGATCTTCGGCTTCATGCACAGCGCGCGGGCGATCGCCACGCGCTGCTGCTGGCCGCCGGAGAGCTGTCCGGGATACTTGCCGGCCTGTTCCGGAATGCGCACGCGCTCCAGGTAATGCATGGCGACTTCCTCGGCCTGGCGCTTGGGCATCTTGCGCACCCACATGGGTGCGAGGATGCAGTTCTGCAGCACGGTCAGGTGCGGGAACAGGTTGAAGTGCTGGAACACCATGCCGACCTCGCTGCGGATCGCCTCGATCTGCTTGAGGTCGTTGGTCAGCTCGGTACCGTCGACGATGATGGTGCCCTGCTGGTGTTCCTCCAGGCGGTTGATGCAGCGGATGGTGGTGGACTTGCCCGAGCCCGACGGCCCGCAGAGGACGATGCGCTCGCCCTGCTGCACCGTCAGGTTGATGTCCTTGAGCACATGGAACTGGCCGTACCACTTGTTCACACCCTTCATCTCGATCATCACGTGATCGCCGATGGCGGGTGCGGGTTTGCTGGTCGCTTCAGACATGCCGTAAATGCTCCTAACGCTTGTGACCGGTGTCCAGCCTGCGCTCGATGCGCATGGAATAGCGGGACATGCCGAAACAGAAGATCCAGTAGACCGCCGCGGCGAACACGTAGCCTTCGGTGGACATGCCCAGCCAGGCCGGGTCCGCGGTGGCGCGCTTGATGCTGTTGAGGAAGTCGAACAGGCCGATGATGATCACCAGGCTGGTGTCCTTGAACAGCGCGATGAAGGTGTTGACGATGCCGGGGATCACCAGCTTCAGCGCCTGCGGCAGGATCACCAGGCCCATCATCCGCCAGTAGCCGAGGCCCATGGCGGCGGCCGCTTCGTACTGGCCCTTGGGAATCGCCTGCATGCCGCCGCGCACCACCTCGGCGATATAGGCGGCCTCGAACAGCACCACCATCACCATGGCCCGCAGCAGCTTGTCGAGGTTCATCCCCTCGGGGAGGAACAGCGGCAGCATCACCGAGGACATGAACAGCACGGTAATCAGCGGCACGCCGCGCCAGAACTCGATGGTGGTGACGCTGATGACCTTGATCGCCGGCATCTTCGAGCGCCGCCCGAGGGCCAGCAGGATGCCCAGCGGCAGGGCGCCGCAGATGCCCACTGCGGCGATCACGATGGTCAGCATCAACCCGCCCCACTGGCTGGTCGATACGGTCTCCATGCCCAGGAAGCCGCCATGCAGCAGCCAGTACGCAACGATCGGCAGGGCCACCAGGTAGGCGATGCCGTACTTCAGCTTGTACTGGAAGCTCTTCATGAACAGCGGCGCGGCGCCGAAGATCACCAGCAGCACGGTGAGGTCGACGCGCCAGCGCAGCTCCTCGGGATAGAAGCCGTACATGAACTGGCCGAAGCGCGTGCCGATGAATACCCAGCAGGCGCCCTCCCGCGAGCAGTCGGCGCGGCTGGTGCCGACCCAGTCGGCCTTGATGAACGCCCACTCCAGGATCGGCGGCACGATCAGCCAGATCAGGTACAGGCCGACCAGCGTCAGCAGCGTGTTGAACCAGCCGGAGAACAGGTTCTTGCGCAGCCAGCCGAGCACGCCCACGCTCATCGGCGGCGGCGGCAGGTCGGGACGGAAAGTATGCGTAGCCATCCTCGGTCTCCTATCGCTCGGTCAGCGCGATGCGCTTGTTGTACCAGTTCATCAACATGGAAATGCTGATGCTGATGGCCAGGTACACGCTCATGGTGATGGCCATCGTCTCGATCGCCTGGCCGGTCTGGTTGAGCACCGTGCCGGCGAACAGCGAGACCATGTCCGGGTAGCCGATACCGGCGGCCAGCGAGGAGTTCTTCGCCAGGTTCAGGTACTGGCTGGTCAGCGGCGGAATGATCACTCGCAGCGCCTGCGGGATGATCACCAGGCGCAGGATCTTGCCGGGATGCAGGCCGAGCGAACTGGCCGCCTCGGTCTGGCCATGGCTGACCGCCTGGATGCCGGCGCGCACGGTTTCGCCGATGAACGCGGCGGTGTAGATCGACAGCGCCAGCACCAGCGACACCAGCTCCGGAATCACCACCCAGCCGCCACGGAAGTTGAAGCCCTGCAGCACCGGCACATCCCAGTGGAACGGCGCGCCGGCGACCGTCGAGGTCAGCGCCGGCAGCAGGACCAGCAGCGCCAGGCCGCTGAGGAACACCGGGAAGGCCTTTCCGGTGGCATGCCGCCGCGCCTTGGCCCAGCGCCAGATCACCGCCCAGCCGGCGATGGCCAGGATCACCGCGACGATGAACGGCCCGAGTCCCTCGGCGGCGACCGGCGCCGGCATCTGCAGGCCACGGTTGTTGACGAAGAACAGCCCGCCGAAGCTGATGCTCTGCCGCGGCCCCGGCAGCGGCCCGAGCACGGCGAAGTACCAGAAGAAGATCTGCAGCAGCGGCGGAATGTTGCGGAACACTTCGATGTAGATGGTCGCCAGCAGGCGGATCAGCCAGTTCTTCGACAGGCGCGCCACGCCGAGGATGAAACCGACGACGGTGGCGAAGACGATGCCGATCACGGTCACCAGCAGGGTGTTGAGCAGGCCGACGAAGAACACCCGGCCGTAGGTATCGGCCTCGGTGTAGTCGATCAGGTGCTGGGAGATGCCGAAGCCGGCGCTGTGGTCGAGGAAGCCGAAGCCGGACTGGATGCCGCGATGGGCGAGGTTGGTCTGGGTGTTATCGAAGAGGAACCAGCCGCAGCCGACGACGAAGATCACGGCGATGACCTGGAAGGCCCAGGCGCGCACCTGCGGATCGTTGAAGGAGAATCCGCGCGACGGGCGCTGGGCTTTGGCGGAGTTTTGCATCAATAGCCCTCTCGGTGGCCCTGCACCGCCGGCACTGGCGTCGCCGCGCAGACGGCGCAAGGTGTCCCTTGCCTGAAACAGTAGCCGGCGCTCCTTTCACGGGCGCCGGCGCGGATGGTCAGCGCACCGGCGGTGCGTATTGCACGCCACCCTTGTTCCACAGGGCGTTCAGGCCGCGTTCGATCTTCAGATCGCTGCCGGCGCCGACGTTGCGGTCGAAGATTTCACCGTAGTTGCCCACCTGCTTGATCACCTTCACTGCCCAGTCCTTCGGTAGTTTCAGATCCTTGCCGTAATCCCCTTCGCTGCCCAGCAGGCGGGCGATGTCGGGGTTCTTGGTGGTCTTGGCGATTTCCTCGACGTTCTTCGAGGTGATGCCCATCTCCTCGGCATTGAGCATGGCGAACAGCGTCCAGCGGGCGACATCGAACCACTCCTCGTCACCCTGGCGCACGGCCGGGCCGAGCGGTTCCTTGGAGATCACTTCCGGCAGCACCACGTACTCATCCGGCTTGGCCAGCTTGATGCGCTGCGCATACAGCTGCGACTGGTCGGAGGTCAGCACGTCGCAACGGCCGGACTCCAGCGACTTGGCGCTCTCGTCGGAGGTGTCGTAGGTGATCGGGGTGTACTTGAGGTTGTTGGCGCGGAAATAGTCGGACAGGTTCAGCTCGGTGGTGGTGCCGGCCTGGATGCACACGGTGGCGCCGTCGAGCTCCTTGGCGCTGGAGACGCCCAGCTTCTTGTTCACCAGGAAGCCCTGGCCGTCGTAATAGGTCACACCGACGAAGTTCAGCCCCATCGCACTGTCGCGCGAGCTGGTCCAGGTGGTGTTGCGCGACAGCACGTCGATCTCGCCGGACTGCAGCGCGGTGAAGCGCTCCTTGGCGGTCAGCGGGCTGTACTTGACCTTGCTCGCGTCGCCGAACACGGCGGCGGCGATGCCACGGCAAACATCCACGTCGATGCCCTTGTATTGCCCCTTCGCATCGGCATAGGAGAAGCCCGGAAGGCCATCACTGATGCCGCACTGCACGTAGCCTTTCTTCTTCACTGCATCCAGCGTCGCGCCTGCGTGAGCGAGGCCGCTGACGCCGAGAACGGTTGCGGCGGTCAGCACTGCCAGGGTGGATTTCACCATCTTCATCGACTTTCTCCAGTTGCTCTTTTTAGTGTTTGGAGTCCCGGTTCCACCGCCGTACCCTCGTGAGGCGCGTCCGGGCAAGGTCTTGCCGCGTACGAAGCAGAGAACCTCTGGCTGAGTCTAGTCGGCTCTCGGAATTGTTCCGGTCGGCGCAACCAGCTTCGTCCGCACGCACTGTCGAACGTGGCGGACGCTCAGTGAGCTGCAGCGCCCCGCTTCCGGTACGGATTCCGGATGGGGTCGGATAAAGTGTTACCCGGAAGCGGGGCGCCTCAGCCTGGAGCCTGTGATAGCAAGGGCCGTACCAGACCGGCGAATCGAAGCGCAACACGGGCGTGTCAAGCCCGGGACTTTCGACGATGCGACATCCGCTTGCGAACAGCGCCCTTCCCTACCCATTGCCTGTGCCCCCACACGGAGCGCATGCCCATTTCTGGAGCCGCCATGAGCCAACCCCTGATCCTTGAGCCTAGCCAACCTGCCGACGCGTGCGTCATCTGGTTGCACGGCCTGGGTGCCGACCGTTACGACTTCCAGCCGGTAGCACAGATGCTGCAGCGCACCCTCACCCGCACGCGCTTCATCCTGCCGCAGGCGCCGACACGCCCGGTAACAGTCTTCAACGGCATGCCGGCGCCAAGCTGGTACGACATCCTCGCCATGCAGCCGGCGCGCGCCATCGACAGCGCCCAGCTGGAGGAATCGGCGGACACCGTCATCGCCCTGATGGAAAGCCAGATCGCCCACGGCATCGCGGCCCGACGGATCATCCTCGCCGGCTTCTCCCAGGGTGGCGCGGTGGTCCTGCATACCGCCTTCCGCCGCTGGGAAGGCGAACTGGGCGGCGTGCTGGCGCTCTCCACCTACGCCCCGACCTTCGACGCCGGGCTGCAACTGTCCGAGGAACGCCGGAAGCTGCCGGTGCTCTGCCTGCACGGCCGCAACGACGACGTGGTCGCCCCCACCCTTGGCCGCACCGCCCACGACTTCCTCGCCGCCCAGGGCGTGCCGGTGCAATGGCGCGAATACACGATGAGCCACGAGGTGGTCATCGAGGAAATCGAGGACATCGGTTTCTGGCTGCAGGAGCGGCTGTGATCCTGGCTTTTGCCGGGGACGGGCCCAAGTGCGTAGGTTGGTGCTGAACGCAGTGAAGCCCAACGATGGCGATGTTGGGCTTCGCGTTGCTCAGCGCCAACCTACGGTGGGTATTGCAGCCCGCAGGCGGGTCATGCCTGCGATAGTCCCGACGTTTAGCTACCCTTCCCGGGTCCTGAAAGCCCCGTAATACCGCCCTTCCGACCGCCGGTCGGGCGGTTGTGCCTGCGAATTGCCAGCATTCAAAAGTGGTTAATACTCAGGTTTCAGTGTGCAAATCGGACTACAGGGAGAGTCAGTCGTGCACATGCACGGATACGACAGACTGTTCCTCGTCTCTGCGTCATGAAAACGGCTCAGTGGCTCGAGGGCATCCAGCAGCTCCATCATCTCGGACTGTTCAAGAACGTGGCCTCGGCCAGCCTGGAACAGCTTCTGAAGGATTTTTGCGCCTGCGAACTGGATAGCGGCGAGGTCGTGCTCTCGCCGTTTAGCCGCAATCATTTCCTCTATATGGTGCTGCAGGGCCGGCTCGAAGTGTTCCTCGGCTCGCTGGACAACCATCCGGTCAGCGTCATCGAACCGGGCGAATGCGCCGGGGAAATCAGTTTCGTCGACAGCAATTTCCCCTCCGCCTACGTGGTGGCGAGCGAGCCCAGCCTGGTGCTGCGTCTGCACCGCGACTCGCTGATGGGGCTGGTGCAGAAATCCCCGGAATTCATGCAGAACCTGCTGGAGCTGCTCTGCCAGCGGGTCCGCCAGGGCAACCGGATCATTCTCGATACCGAGCAGAACGCCAACATCGACACCCTTACCGGGCTGTTCAACCGCCGCTGGCTGGAGCACATCTACGACCGGGAGAAGTCCCGCTGCCTGTTCAACAAGCAGCCGATGAGCATGCTCATGCTGGATGTCGACCATTTCAAGGACTACAACGACCGCCACGGTCACCTGGCCGGCGACTACGCCCTGTGCCTGGTCGCCCACACCCTGCGCAACCAGTTGCGGCCCAAGGACAGCATGGCGCGCTTCGGCGGCGAGGAGTTCGTCATCCTCCTGCCAGAAATCGCCATCGACGAAGCGCGCAGCATCGGCGACCGGCTGCGCCTGAGCCTCGAACAGGTGCGTTCCTTCTATTCGCCGGTGGGCGTGCTGCCCGGAGTCACGGTATCCCTGGGCGTCGCGCAGATGTGCGAAAGCGAAAGCCTGTCCAGCCTGATCCTGCGGGCCGACTGCGCGCTGTACCAGGCCAAGCAGAAAGGCCGCAACTGCCTCTGCGGCTGAGTGCGCCCAGCGCCTGGATAGCGTCTGGATAAGGAAAAGTCCTCATCCGGCGTTGACTTTTCCATCATTTATTGTCCCTGGTTGCCAACCACGGATTTCTCCCCGCTGGCAACATGCTTTACACTGGCGGCCGTTCATTCCTTGACCAACACGAGATCACCGTGCTCAAAGCACTCAAGAAAATCTTCCGCAAGGGCGAAGGCGAGCAGCCTGCTGCCACTCCCGCAGCCTCCGCCCCCGCCACCGAACCTGCCGCCGACAGCGGCGAGAAACGCCAGCGCAAGCCGCGCAACCCCCGCCCGGAAGGCGAAACCGCCGAAAAGGCTCCGCGCCCGCCCAAGGCCGCCAAGCCCCGCGCCGAGAAATCCGCCGACAAGACCGGCGACAAACCGCGCAGCGACAAGCCGCGCCGCGAACGTACGCCGAAGGCCCCGGTTGTGGATAACTGGAAGCTGGAAGACTTCGTCGTCGAACCGCAGGAAGGCAAGACCCGCTTCCACGACTTCAAGCTCGACCCGCGGCTGATGCACGCCATCCACGACCTCGGCTTCCCCTACTGCACGCCGATCCAGGCGCAGGTGCTCGGCTATACCCTCAAGGGCCAGGACGCCATCGGCCGTGCCCAGACCGGCACCGGCAAGACCGCCGCGTTCCTCATCTCGATCATCACCCAGCTGCTGCAGACCCCGCCGCCGAAAGAGCGCTACATGGGCGAGCCCCGCGCGCTGATCATCGCGCCGACCCGCGAGCTGGTGGTACAGATCGCCAAGGACGCCGTTGGCCTGGCCAAGTACACCGGGCTGAACGTGATGAGCTTCGTCGGCGGCATGGACTTCGACAAGCAGCTGCGCACCCTCGAATCGCGCTTCTGCGACATCCTGGTCGCCACCCCCGGCCGTCTGCTGGACTTCAACCAGCGCGGCGAGGTGCACCTGGACATGGTCGAGGTGATGGTCCTCGACGAAGCCGACCGCATGCTCGACATGGGCTTCATCCCGCAGGTCCGCCAGATCATCCGCCAGACCCCGTACAAGGGCGAGCGCCAGACCCTGCTGTTCTCCGCGACCTTCACCAGCGACGTGATGAACCTCGCCCAGCAGTGGACCGTCGAACCGGCCATCGTCGAGATCGAACCGGAGAACGTCGCCAGCGATACCGTCGAGCAGCACGTCTACGCCGTGGCCGGCAGCGACAAGTACAAGCTGCTGTACAACCTGATCGCGCAGAACGACTGGACCCGCGTGATGGTCTTCGCCAACCGCAAGGACGAAGTCCGCCGCATCGAGGAACGCCTGACCAAGGACGGCATCAGCGCCGCGCAGATGTCCGGCGACGTGCCGCAGCACAAGCGCATCAAGGTCCTGGAAGGCTTCCGCGAAGGCAAGATCCGCGTGCTGGTCGCCACCGACGTCGCCGGTCGCGGCATCCACGTCGAAGCCATCAGCCACGTGATCAACTTCACCCTGCCGGAAGATCCGGACGACTACGTGCACCGCATCGGCCGTACCGGCCGCGCCGGCACCACCGGCACCTCGATCAGCTTCGCCGGCGAGGACGACGCCTTCGCCCTGCCGCCGATCGAAGAGCTGCTCGGCCGCAAGATCAATTGCGAAACGCCGCCGACCGAACTGCTCAAGCCGGTGCCGCGCAAGCAGCACTGAGCTGATCGGTAATGAAGAAAGGCGAAGCCCGGTGGCTTCGCCTTTTTTGTTGCCCACCTCCCCCTCCGCCACCTGCCTCCGCCCCCTTGTAGGAGCCAGCTTGCTGGCGATCATTCGAGCCAATAGGCCGCTCTGTGCTTGTCGGTGACTCCGGGATCGCCAGCAAGCTGGCTCCTACGAAAAGCAACCCAGCATTGATCTCAGGCGTACACTCCCCACCGAACACCATCGGGAAAGGAGCCCCGCCATGTCACTCAAGTTCGACGCCCAGGACCTCGCCCGCGCCGTCAGCGCCGGCATCCTGCAACCCGGCCAGGACCAGCGCCTGCTGGAATTCCTCTGCCAGCAGCCGGAAACCCGTGCCAGCTTCCAGCTCGCGCACATCGCCTACTACTTCGGCGCCCTGCTGATCATGGGCGCGATGGGCTGGCTGCTCACTGAAGCCTGGATGAAGATCGGCGACGTCGCCCTGCTGGCGATTGCGCTGCTCTACATGGGCCTGTTCACCCTCACCGGCATCAGCCTGTGGAAGCGCGACCTGCAGATTCCCGGCGGTCTGCTCGGCGCCGTGGCGGTGAGCCTGACGCCGCTGGCGGTGTTCGCCATCCAGCGACTGACCGGACTGTGGCTGCTGGGCGACAGCCAGGGCGACTACAACGACTACTACCGCTATGTGCAGGGCGGCTGGCTGGCGATGGAGATCGCCACGGTGATTGCCGGCCTGCTGATGCTGCGCCTGCTGCCCTTCCCGTTCATCGTCATGCCGATGGCGGTGGCGCTGTGGTTCATGTCCATGGACCTCACCGAGCTGGCCTACGGCAGCCCGTTCAGCTGGGAACAGCGGCGCTGGGTGTCGCTGTGGTTCGGCCTGGTGCTGCTACTGGCAAGCCTGCTGGTGGACGGCCGCAGCCGCCGGGATTTCGCCTTCTGGGGCTACTTCGCCGGGCTGCTGGCGTTCTGGGGTGGGCTGAGCCTGATGGACAGCGGCAGCGAGTGGGGCAAGGCAATCTACTGCCTGATCAACCTCGGCCTGATGGGCATCGCCGTGCTGCTGCGCCGGCCGCTGTTCATGGTCTTCGGTGCGCTCGGGGTGGCCGGGTACCTGGGCTATCTGGCTTCCGAGGTGTTCGAGGATTCGCTGCTGTTCCCGATAGTCCTGACCCTGATCGGCCTGGGCGTGATCGCCCTCGGCATCGCCTACCAGAAACGCCGCGACCAGTTGACCGGCTCCCTGCGCTCACGGCTGCCGGAAAGCCTGCTGGAATACCTGCCGGCCCTGCGCCGCTGACGCTCGCCCCACCGCTCCTGGCCGGCTTGGCAGGAGCGGTATTGCGGTCCCGTCCCATTCGCGCTGTGCCTCTACCCCTTCCGGGGAATGCCCCGCCCCGCCGCCACTCCGTATGCTGCTGTCCAACACCTGACGAAACGGAGGAAGCGATATCGGTAGTCTCAACCCATGATTTGTGATTTCCATTGGCAACCAACCACGGCTAGGGCAAAGATTTCGCCTAAAGCCCCCGCGAAATGCTCATGCCGCGGGGGCTTTCTCTTTTCTGGGGTAGTGGAAAGGCGGGTGAGCCCCACCAGAAATCACGGCGATTACCAGATACCCGTAGGAGCGGGCCATGCCCGCGAAATCCAGCGACACCATTGTTTCGCGGGCATGGCCCTACGACGATGCTGTTGCGTTGCCGGCTCCCTCACCCCAACCCTCTCCCAGAGGGAGAGGGGGCAGATTGGCGTCGGGATGAATGCCGTGCCAACCGGCAACAGTCCCCTCTCCCTCGAGGGAGAGGGTTAGGGTGAGGGGGTAGCCTCGCGGCCGTGCAAGACAGTTGCGCCTACGGGGAGAATGCGCTCAGCCGCCGCTCATGTTCATGAAGCGCAGCACCTGCACCTCGCCGCCAGCGGCGAATTCGTGACGTGCGGGTTTGCGTTGCAGGGCGGCGCGAATCGCTTCGATCACCGGCTCGTCGCTGGTCGGATGGCGGCGCAGCAGGCCGCGCATGTCCAGCGAGTTCTCGTGACCGAGGCAAAGCAGCAGACGGCCTTCGGCGGTCAGCCGCAGGCGGTTGCAGGTCGAGCAGAAGTTGTGCGAATGCGGCGAGATGAAGCCGATGCGGGTGTTCGGATGTTCCGCCAGGCGCACATAACGCGCCGGGCCGCCGCTGTGCTCGGCGCTGTCGATCAGCGCATGCCGCTCGGCGATCAGTGCGCGGACTTCGTCGCTGGAGCAGAAACTCTCCTCACGCTCGCGCCCCACCTGTCCCAGCGGCATTTCCTCGATGAAGCTGATGTCCAGGCCACGCTGGATGGCGAAATCCACCAGCGCCGGAACTTCATCGGCATTGCGTCCCTTCATCACCACGGCATTCAGCTTGATCCCGCTGAAACCGGCAGCCTGGGCGGCGTCGATGCCGGCCAGCACCTGGCGCAGCTCGCCAGTGCGGGTGATCGCGCGAAAGCGTTCCGGATCGAGGGTGTCCAGGCTGATGTTCAGCCGCTTCAGCCCGGCATCGTGCAAGGCGCGGGCATGGCGTACCAGTTGCGAGCCGTTGCTGGTCATGCACAGCTCGCGCAGCCCGGGCAGCGCTGCCAGGCGTTCGCAGAGACCGACGATACCGGGACGCACCAGCGGCTCGCCGCCGGTCAGGCGCAGCTTGCGCACGCCGCGGGCGACGAAGATGCGCGCCACCCGTTCGATTTCTTCCAGGGTCAGAACCTGCTGGCGCGGCAGGAAGCGCATGTCCTCCGCCATGCAGTAGACGCAGCGGAAATCGCAGCGGTCGGTCACTGACAGGCGCAGATAGTCGACTTGGCGGCCGCAGCCGTCGATCCATTCGGACATGCTGGATTGCTCCGGTTTGTTGGTGCTGCCTGGATGCATAGAGCCCCCTCACCCTAGCCCTCTCCCAGAGGGAGAGGGGACTGTGTGGAGAGGAAGGAGACTACAGTGTTTATCCCTCACTCCGAGGTGCCCCTTATCCCTACGGGAGAGGGCTGGGGTGAGGGCAAGAGGTCACTGCACCAGCGGGCTATCCGCCCCGGCAAACTCGAACCCCTCGATCTCCGCCTCCCCCGCCAGCACGCCGATGTACTGGCCGATCGCCCGCTGCAGAACCTGCGTCTGCAAATGCATGGCAATCTGTGGGCGAGCTTCTTCGTAGCTCAGCGGCTCGCCGCCTTCGCGCTCCAGCAGCTCCACCACATGCAGGCCGTAACGGCTCTCCAGTGGCATTTCCAGCAGACCCGGCTCACGCCGCAGCAGGCGTTTCTCGAATTCCGCGACGGTCTGTCCCGGCTCGATCCAGCCCAGCTCGCCACCGTCGTCGCGGGACGGGCAGTCGGAGAAGCGCATGGCTTTCTCGGCGAAACGCTGCGGATGTTCGCGCAGCTCGACGATCAGCGCCTCGGCGGTTTCCCGCAGTTGCGCGCGGCTATCCAGATCGTCCGGCGCGCAGGCCAGCAGCACATGGCGCAGGCTCATCCGCCAGGGGCCGATCAGGCGCCCGGGATTGGCCTCGAACCAGGTCCGGCAGCTTGCTTCGTCGGCCTGCGGAACGACGACTTCGCGCTCCAGCAGTTGGCGGATCAGCGCCTCTTCCTCAGCCTCGCCTTCCTCGCAGAGAGCGACCAGGCCCAGCGCCTCGGCGCGTTGCAGCAGCAGTTGCCGTACGATCAGCGCGCGGCAAGCGGCGGCCAAGGCTTCGCCGTGGCTGGCGGCCGGGTGGTATTGCAGTTCGCGGGCGAGCGCGTCTTCGGCGATCTCCACGCCATTCACCTTCAGGTGCGGCAGTTCGACCTTTTCCACGCGTTCGCTGTAGTGGGAGCAGCCCATGATTTCACCTCAATTTTTCCCCTCACCCCTGCCCTCTCCCAAGGGGAGAGGGGGGGAAAGAGCGATCACACCGCGCGGCGTTTCTGCCGGACGATCTGGTAGCTGCGGCCCAGGTACCACACCGGGGCGCTGACGATGTGCACCAGGCGGGTGAAGGGGAACAGCACGAACAGGGTCAGGCCCAGCGCAACGTGCAGCTTGTAGACCAGCCCGACCGGGGCGATGGCCTCGGCGGCGGCCAAAGGCTGCAGGGTGACGATGGATTGCGCCCAGTTGGCCAGCATCACCATCACCGAACCCTCCATGTGATGGGTGGAAGCGACGATGGTCGACAGGCCGAGGATCAGCTGGACATAGAGCACCAGCAGGATCATCAGGTCAGAGGCATTGCCGGTGGCGCGTACCCGTGCGTCGGTGAGACGGCGCAGGATCAGCCCAGTCATGCCGATGAAGCAGAGCACGCCGAAGAAGCCGCCGGAGACCATCGCCAGCAGTTGCTTCTGCTCGGTGCTGATGAAGTGCTCGTAGACCGAATGCGGGGTCAGCAGGCCGACGAAGTGGCCGGCGAGGATGAACAGCACGCCGATGTGGAACAGGTTGCTGTAGACCCGCATGCCCTTCTTGCTCAGCATCTGGCTGGAGCCGGCCTTCCAGGTGTATTGCGCCAGGTCGAAGCGCGCCCAGCTGCCGACCAGGCAGATCAGCAGCGCGACATAGGGGTAAACCCCGAACATCAGTGTATTGAACGACATGATCAGGCTCCTTGGGTCGCGTTGCGGTACTGCACTTGAGGCACCGGTTGGGCGACCCACTGCAAGGGTTGTTCGGCGGACTGCGAGGGGCGGCGACCGCTCGCCGAGGGGCAGCCTCCAGCCGGATCGGTGAAGCTCACCGGGGTTTCCTCCCAGGCCTTGTCGATGGCTTCCAGGCTGTCGTCGCGCTGTTCCTGCTGTCGGTCGCGGCGCAGGGCCGAGAGGTCCGGACGCTCGCCGGACAGTTCGATCAGGGTCTGGAATACCGCCGCATAGGCGCTGCCACGCTCCTCCAGGCGCACGGCCAGCAGGGCGAGGATGTGCGCCACCTCGGCCAGCCCGCTGCGGGCATCCTCGGGCGCCAGCAGCGAGAGGTATTCGAGGTACAGCGGCAGGTAGTCCGGCAGCTCCGCCACGTCGATTTCCAGGCCGATCTGGTTGTAGCGGTCGAGCAGGTCGACCATCGCCTGGCCACGGTCACGGCTTTCGCCGTGAACGTGCTCGAACAGCAGCAGCGAAACGGCCCGGCCGCGTTCGAACAGACCGTCGTAGCGCGCCTCGACATCCATCAGGTCGCCCTGGCAGAGCTCGTTGAGCAGCTCCGCCAGGCCATCGCGCAGGGCTTCCGGCAAGGTGGCCATGCGGATCAGGCCGTGCAGCGCCAGGCTTTCCTCGCGCACTTCGGCGCGCGGATAGTCGAGCAGCAGGGCCGCGAGTTTCAGCAGTTGGCTGTGATCGGTCATGGCCTTCACTCCTGGATCTGCACGGTCTGGATGACGTTGCGCTTGTCCACCGCCTTGCCGCCGAACAGGTTGACCCCCGAGTTGCTGGAGCAGCCGTTGCCGAAGCTGAAGCCGCAGCCGGAACGCTCGGCGAAGGCATCCGACAGCGCCTCTTCGCGGTGCGCGGTGGGGATGACGAAACGGTCCTCGTAGTTGGCGATGGCCAGGTAGCGATACATCTCTTCCACCTGGTTCACGCTGAGGCCGACCTTCGCCAGCACCTCCAGGTCCTGCTTGCCTTCCACATGCTCGGCGCGCTTGTAGGCGCGCATCGCCAGCAGGCGCTTGAGCGCCAGCAGCACCGGCTTGGTATCGCCGGCGGTGAGCAGGTTGGCCAGGTACTGCACAGGGATGCGCAGCGATTCGACGTCCGGGATCACCCCGTCGCTGCCGATATGGCCTTCGGCGGCGGCGTTCTGGATCGGCGACAGCGGCGGCACGTACCACACCATCGGCAGCGTGCGGTATTCCGGGTGCAGCGGCAGGGCCAGTTGCCAGTCCATCGCCAGCTTGTACACCGGCGACTTCTGCGCCGCGTCGATCACGCTGTCCGGTACGCCGTCCTTGCGCGCCTGGGCGATGACTTTCGGGTCGAACGGGTCGAGGAAGATTTCCAGCTGTTTCTTGTACAGGTCGCGCTCGTTCTCACAGCTCGCCACTTCATGGATGCGGTCGGCGTCGTACAGCAGCACGCCGAGGTAGCGGATGCGGCCCACGCAGGTTTCCGAGCAGACGGTCGGCTGGCCGGCCTCGATGCGCGGGTAGCAGAAGATGCACTTCTCGGATTTGCCGCTCTTCCAGTTGAAGTAGATCTTCTTGTACGGGCAGCCGGAGATGCACATCCGCCAGCCGCGGCACTTGTCCTGGTCGATCAGGACGATGCCATCCTCTTCGCGCTTGTAGATCGCGCCGCTCGGGCAGGACGCCACGCACGCCGGGTTCAGGCAGTGCTCGCAGAGGCGCGGCAGGTACATCATGAAGGTGTTTTCGTACTCACCGTAGATGTCCGCCTGGACCTTGTCGAAGTTCTTGTCCTTGCGCCGCTTGGCGAACTCGGTGCCGAGGATTTCCTCCCAGTTCGGACCCCATTCGATTTTCTGCATGCGCTTGCCGGAAACCAGCGAGCGCGGCCGCGCGGTGGGCTGGTGCGCGGATTTCGGCGCGGTGTGCAGATGCTGGTAGTCGAAGTCGAACGGTTCGTAGTAATCGTCGATCTCCGGCAGGTCCGGGTTGGCGAAGATGTTCGCCAGCACGCGGAACTTGCCGCCGATGCGCGGGGTGATGGAGCCGTCGCTATTGCGCTTCCAGCCGCCCTTCCACTTCTCCTGGTTCTCCCACTCCTTCGGATAACCGATGCCGGGCTTGGTTTCGACGTTGTTGAACCAGGCGTATTCCATGCCTTCGCGGCTGGTCCAGACGTTCTTGCAGGTGATCGAGCAGGTATGGCAGCCGATGCATTTGTCGAGGTTCAGCACCATGCCGACTTGCGAACGAATTTTCATGGCGTATCTCCTCAAATATCCTGGGGCAGCGGTTGCGGCAGGGCGTCGCCACCAAGGCCGCCGTGTTCCGGCTCGTCGAGCCAGTCGACCTTGGCCATCTTGCGCACCACGACGAACTCGTCGCGGTTGCAACCCACGGTGCCGTAGTAGTTGAAGCCCCAGGCCTGCTGGGCGTAGCCGCCGATCATGTGGGTCGGCTTGAGCACCACGCGGGTGACCGAGTTGTGGTGGCCGCCGCGAGTCTTGGTGGTCTCGCTGCCGGGCACGTTCACGATGCGTTCCTGGGCGTGGTACATCAGCACCATCCCATCCTTCACGCGCTGGCTGACCACTGCACGGCAGGTGGCGGCACCGTTGGCGTTGAACACTTCGACCCAGTCGTTATCGACGATTCCAACCTTCGCGGCGTCGTTCTCGCTGATCCAGATGATCGGCCCGCCGCGCGACAGGGTGAGCATGATCAGGTTGTCGCTGTAGGTGGAGTGGATGCCCCACTTCTGGTGCGGGGTGATCCAGTTGAGGACGATCTCCTTGTTGCCGTTCGGCTTGTGGTTCAGCAGCTTGTCGGTGGTGCGGGTGTTGACCGGCGGACGGTAGCTGACGAAGCCTTCGCCGAAGGCCTGCATCCACGGGTGATCCTGGTAGAACTGCTGGCGACCGGTGATGGTGCGCCACGGGATCATTTCGTGAACGTTGGTGTAGCCGGCGTTGTAGCTGACGTGCTCGTCTTCCAGGCCGGACCAGGTCGGGCTGGAGATGATCTTGCGCGGCTGCGCCTGTACGTCGCGGAAGCGGATCTTCTCCTCTTCCTTCGGCAGCGCCAGGTGCTCGTGCTCGCGGCCGGTGATCTTCGCCAGCGCGTTCCACGCCTTCACCGCTACCTGGCCGTTGGTTTCCGGCGCCAGGGCGAGGATCACCTCGGCGGCGTCGATGGCGCTCTCGATGCGCGGCTGGCCCTGGCTGACGCCCGGCTCGGTGACGCGATGGTTGAGATCGCCGACCAGTTTCACTTCCTTCTCGGTGTTCCAGCCGATGCCCTTGCCGCCGTTGCCGACTTTCTCCAGCAGCGGGCCGAGGGAGGTGAACTTCTTGAAGGTGTTCGGGTAGTCGCGCTCGACCACGTGCAGGGTCGGCATCGTCTTGCCCGGAACCGCCTCGCACTCGCCTTTCTTCCAGTCGCTGCCGCCGAATGGCTGGGCCAGTTCGGTGGGGGTGTCGTGCAGCAGCGGCACGGTGACCAGGTCCTTCTCCACGCCGAGGTGGCCGACGGAAACCTGGGAGAATTTCTTGGCGATGGCCTTGTAGATTTCCCAGTCGCTCTTGGCTTCCCAGGCCGGGTCGGTGGCCGCCGACAGCGGGTGGATGAACGGGTGCATGTCGGAGGTGTTGAGGTCGTCCTTCTCGTACCAGGTCGCGGTCGGCAGGACGATGTCCGAATACATGCAGGTGGAGGACATGCGGAAGTCCAGGGTAGTGACCAGATCGAGCTTGCCTTCGGCGCCCTGGTCGACCCAGTCCACTTCGCCCGGGCAGGGTCCGCCGACCTTGCCGAGGTCCTCGTTCATCACGCCGTTCTTCGCCCCGAGCAGGTACTTGAGCATGTACTCGTGGCCCTTGCCCGAGGAACCGAGCAGGTTGGAACGCCAGATGAACATGTTGCGCGGGAAGTTCTTCGGATCGTCCGGCGCTTCGCTGGCGAAGCGCAGGTTGCCGGCCTTGAGTTCGCGCACCACGTAGTCCTGCACCGGCAAGCCGGCCTTCTCGGCATCGGCGGCGATGCGCAGCGGGTTGCGGTCAAGTTGCGGCGCGGACGGCAGCCAGCCCATGCGTTCGGCGCGGATGTTGTAGTCCAGTGAGTGTTCGGGGAACTTGCTGGCGTCGGCCAGCGGCGACAGCACTTCGTGCATCGACAGCTTTTCATGCCGCCACTGCGAGCTGTGCAGGTAGAAGAAGCTGGTGCCGTTCATCTGCCGTGGCGGACGGCTCCAGTCCAGGCCGAAGGCCAGCGGAGCCCAGCCGGTCTGCGGACGGAGTTTTTCCTGGCCGACGTAGTGCGCCCAGCCACCACCGCTCTGGCCGATGCAGCCGCACATCATCAGCATGTTGATGACGGCGCGGTAGTTCATGTCCATGTGGTACCAGTGGTTCATCGCCGCGCCGATGATCACCATGGCCTTGCCCTGGGTCTTGTGCGCGCTGTCGGCGAACTCACGGGCGACCTGGATCGCGCGGGCCGCCGGTACGCCGGTGATGCGCTCCTGCCAGGCCGGGGTGTAGGGGGTATCCGGATCGTTGAAGGAAGTCGCCACGTTGGCGCCACCAAGACCGCGGTCGACGCTGTAGTTGGCCATCTGCAGGTCGTAGACGGTGGCTACGCGCAGCTGCTTGCCGTCGGCGCCGATGATCTCGCGGAACGGTACGCGGCGGACGAGGATCTCGTCGTTGGCCACACCCTTGAAGTGCGGGTGTTCCTGGCCGGCGAAGTACGGGAAGCCGACGTCGCAGGCGTTCGCCGGGCCGTCGATCAGCGACAGCTTGAGACGGGTCTCGCGGCCCTCGCCGCCTTCCAGTTCGGCGATGTTCCACTTGCCCGACTCGCCCCAGCGATAGCCGATGGCGCCGGTCGGCGAGACCAGTTGGCCACTGGTTTCGTCCAGGCCGATGGTCTTCCACTCGGGGTTGTTGTCCTGGCCGAGGTTGTCGGCGAGGTCGGCGGCGCGCAGGTAGCGGGTCGGCTTGTAGACGCCGCCGGCGTGCGGTTCGAGCAGCACCAGCATCGGCATGTCGGTGTACTGGCGGCAGTAGTCGACGAAGTAGGCGCTCGGCTTGTCGAGGTGGAATTCCTTGAGGATCACGTGACCGAAGGCCATGCCCAGCGCGGCGTCGGTGCCCTGCTTGGGGTTCAGCCAGAGGTCGGTGAGCTTGGCCACCTCGGAGTAGTCCGGGGTGATGGAGACGGTCTTGGTGCCCTTGTAGCGGACTTCGGTGAAGAAGTGCGCGTCCGGGGTACGGGTCTGCGGGACGTTGGAGCCCCAGGCGATGATGTAGCTGGAGTTGTACCAGTCGGCCGATTCCGGCACGTCGGTCTGCTCGCCCCAGATCTGCGGGCTGGCGGGCGGCAGGTCGCAGTACCAGTCGTAGAACGACAGGCACACGCCGCCGATCAGCGACAGGTAACGGGCGCCGGCCGCGTAGCTGACCATGGACATGGCCGGGATCGGCGAGAAGCCGATCACCCGGTCGGGGCCGTAGGTCTTGGCGGTGTAGACGTTGGCGGCGGCGATGATGTCGGTCACTTCGTCCCAGCTGGAGCGAATGAAGCCGCCCAGGCCGCGCTCGCTCTTGTAGCTGTGCGCCTTGGCCTTGTCCTCGACGATGCTGGCCCAGGCATTGACCGGGTCCTTGTGCACCGCACGGGCTTCGCGCCACAGCTTGAGCAGCGGCTTGCGCACCTTCGGATACTTCAGGCGGTTGGCGCTGTAGATGTACCAGGAGTAGCTGGCGCCACGCGGGCAGCCGCGCGGCTCATGGTTCGGCAGGTCGGCGCGGGTACGCGGGTAGTCGGTCTGCTGGGTCTCCCAGGTGATCAGGCCGTTCTTCACGTAGATCTTCCACGAGCACGAGCCCGTGCAGTTCACCCCGTGAGTGGAGCGCACGATCTTGTCGTGCTGCCAGCGCTGACGATAGGCGCCTTCCCAGGCGCGGCTCTCGTTGGAGACCTCACCATGGCCGTCGGCGAATTCGCCTTGCTTCTTCTTGAAGAACTGCAGGCGGTCGAGCAGGTAACTCATCTGTATCTCCTCACCCAGTCTGTGCCGGGCGTTCAAAACGAATCAGGCTCAAACGGAATCGGTCAGCACGGGCTCTCGGCACCCTTGCGCGCATACCACCACCACGTGGCGACGATGCAGGTCAGGTAGTAGGCGATGAACAAGTAGAGAGCGCCTTCGGCACTGCCGGTCATGGCCAGCGAGGTACCGAATGCCTTGGGAATGAAGAAGCCGCCGAATGCGCCGATGGCCGAGCTGAAGCCGATCACCGCCGCCGATTCCTTGCCCGCCTCGCGCTGGGCCTGGGTCGCGGTGGCACCGCCGTGCTGCACGCGCTTGGCCCATTCGCCGCGGAAGATCACTGGGATCATGCGGAAGGTGGAGCCGTTGCCGATGCCGGCGAAGAAGAACAGCAGGATGAAGGAGCCGAGGAAGCCGAAGAAGTTGCCCTGGCCGCCCGCGCCCGGCAGGAAGGAGATCACCGCCAGCACGCCGCCGATCATCGCTGCGTAGTTCCACAGGGTGATGCGTGCACCGCCGAACTTGTCCGCCAGCCAGCCGCCGAGCGGACGGCTCAGGGCACCCACCAGCGGGCCGAGGAAGGCGTACTGCAGCGGGTTGATGTCCGGGAACTGGGTCTTGCTGAGCATGGCGAAGCCGGCGGAGAAGCCGATGAACGAGCCAAAGGTGGCCACGTACAGCCAGCACATCAGCCAGTTGTGCTTGCGCTTGAAAATCACCGCCTGTTCGCTGAACGAGGCCTTGGCATCGGCGATGTCATGCATGCCGAACCAGGCTGCGATGGCCACCACGGCAATGAACGGAACCCAGATCAGGCCAGCGTTCTGCAGCCACAGCTGGGTGCCGTCGGAAAGCTGCTGCGGCTCGCCGCCGAAGCTGCCGAACAGGCCGCCAGCCACTGCCAGCGGCACGGCGAACTGCATCACCGATACGCCCAGGTTGCCCAGCCCGGCGTTCAGGCCGAGCGCGGTGCCCTGCTGGCTCTTCGGATAGAAGAAGCTGATGTTGGACATGCTCGAAGCGAAGTTGCCGCCGCCGAAACCGCAGAGCAGTGCGATGGTGGCGAACACCCAGTACGGCGTGGTCGGGTCCTGCACCGCGAAGCCCAGCCACAGGCAGGGAATCAGCAGCGAGGCGGTACTCAGCGCGGTCCAGCGACGACCGCCGAACACCGGCACCATGAAGGAGTAGAAGATCCGCAGCGTCGCGCCGGAGATCGACGGCAGCGCGGCGAGCATGAACAGCTGGTCGTTGCTGAAAGCGAAGCCGACGCTGTTCAGGCGCACGGTCACCGTGCTCCACACCATCCAGACGGAGAAGGCGAGGAGCAGCGCGGGAATGGATATCCACAGGTTGCGGGTGGCGATTTTCTTGCCGGAGGTCGCCCAGAACTCGGCCTCCTCCGGGCGCCAGTCGACCAGCAACGGTCCCCGCGCGGCTTTCAGTTGGTTATTGGCGATCATGCCCATGACGGCACTTCCTCAATTATGCGTGGTAAGGGATTTGGGGAAATCGACGTCGTCGACCGTGGCCAGGCCGTCGATGCGCCGCTGTTGCTTGATCGCGTAGTGCATCCAGACCATGCAGACCGCAGTCAGGCCGAACAGCAACATGAAGCAGGAGGAGCGCACGCCGATGTGGTCGGCGGCGTAGCCGAACAGGATGGGCAGGCAGAAGCCGCCGAGGCCGCCGATGACCCCGACCATCCCGCCGACGGTACCCATGTTCTGCGGGTAGTAGTCGTGGATGATCCGGTACACGCTGGCCTTGCCGAAGCCCTGGGCGATGCCGACGACGAAGACGAGGAAGGTGAACAGCCAGACGTTCAGGCCGATGCCCAGGCTGACATCGCCCTTGATGCCGTGAATGGTCATGGTGGTCTGCGGATAGGAGAGGAAGAACAGGCAGACCAGGCAGATCCAGAACACGCCCCAGTTCACCGAACGAGCGCCGTAGCGGTCGCTGAACCAGCCGCCGAGGGCGCGGATCAGCCCCGATGGCAGGGTGAAGAGCATGGTGATGAAGGACGCGGTTTTCAGGTCCAGGCCGTATTCGGCGATGTAGTACTTCGGCAGCCACAGGGCCAGGGCGACGAAGCCGCCGAAGACGAAGAAGTAGTACAGGCCGAAACGCCACACCCGCAGCTCGGCCAGCGGCGCCAGCTGTATGGCCAGGGTCGGCCGCTCGGAGGCTTGCTGTGCGCCCTTGACGTGGGCCGGATCGGTGTAGGTGAAGAACCAGAACAGCAGCGCGGTGACCAGCATCGCCACCGAGTAGATCTGCGGCACCATGCGCCAGCCGAAGGCGACCACGATCATCGGCGCCACCAGGTTGGTGATCGCCGCCCCGGCGTTACCCGCGCCGAAGATGCCCATCGCGGTGCCCTGGCGCTCCTTCTCGAACCATGCCGAGGTGTAGGCGATGCCCACTGCGAAGGAGCCGCCGGCCAGGCCGACGAACAGGCCGAGCACCAGGTAGTGCCAGTACAGGCTGGCGAAGGCCAGGCCGTAGATCGGGATCGCCACCAGCAGCATGTGCACGAAGAACACGATGCGCCCACCGAAGCGGTCGGTGAGCAGACCGAGTGGCAGGCGGATCAGCGAACCGGTGAGGATCGGCAGCGCGACCAGCAGGCCGAACTGCGCTTCGCTCAGCCCGAGTTCCTCCTTGATGCGGATGCCGATGATCGAAAACATGGTCCACACGGCGAAGTTCACCGCGAAGGAGAGTGTGCTCATGCCGAGCACGGAGTACTGTTTCTGACGATGGGACAACATGGCTAATCTCTCTTCCTGACAGCCTTTTCCGGCATCCTGAGGAAGCGCGCCTACAACTCCGTTGATAGGCATCAATGAAGAGAAATCCGCCCCGTGCGCCCATACGCGCCACTACCTCCAACGAGGTATATCTGGAATTAGATTTTAAGTTATTGATTTAAAAGGAAAAATTCATGAATGAGCGGACAGCTTCAGGCGCCGCCGGCAACGATCAATTCTTTGGAGGTAGTTCCCCCTCCGGACGCCATGTGCTGCGCCGCTCACTGGTACTGCGCTTCGGCTGCTACCTCACCCTGCTGGTGTCGCTGGCCCTGATCGGCATGTTCAGCGCCCTGCTGTTCGCCGACTATTCGCACCAGGACGCCGCCGTCATCAATCAGGCCGGCTCGCTGCGCATGCTCACCTACCGGCTGGCCCTGGAACCCTCGCTGGAGAAGCGCGAGACACTGCTCACCACCCTCGAAGAACGCCTCAACGGCCCGGAGATCGACCGCCTGCTGCAGCGCGCCGATCACGACGCACCGCTGCTTCAGCAACACCGGCAACTGCGCCACGAACTCAGCCTGATGGACATCCGCACGCCGCCCCGCCTCGATCGGCTGGACGTGTTCGTCGGCCACATCGACCGCTTCGTCAGCACCCTGCAGCACAACGCGGAGTACCGCTCGCAGTTGCTCGGCACGGTGCAGGGGCTGTGTCTGTTCCTCAGCCTGCTGATGGTGTTCATCACCCTCTACGACCTCAGCATCCACGTGGTCGGCCCGCTGCGCGAGCTGACCCGCACCGCCCGTCGCCTCGGCCGGGGCGAGCTGGATACGCGGGTGATCAGCAGCGGCGAGGACGAGTTGAGCCAGCTCGGCGAGCGCTTCAACCAGATGGCCGAGGAGCTGCAGGGCATCTACGGCGACCTGGAAGCCCGGGTGGAAGAAAAGACCCGCGCCCTCTCCCACAGCCACCAGCGCCTCGAACTGCTCTACGCCAGTGCCCGCCGCCTCGGCGAGAACCCCTACGACCAGCGCAGCCTGCAGCCGCTGCTGAACCGCCTGGAAAGCGTACTGCAGGCCGGCAAGGTGACCCTCTGCCTGAACAAGGATGGCGTCGAACGCGCGTACAGCTCGCTGACCAACACCGGCAGTCGCGCCGCATTCTGCCTGCAGGGCGACTGCAACGCCTGCCGCGGCCAGGCCACGCCTTGCAATCAAACGACGACCGAGCTGCGGCCGTTATTCATGCAGCCGCTGGCAATCGGCGAACACCGCTTCGGCGAACTGTTCATCGAAGCCACCGGCCCTCGCCTGGAGGAATGGCAGCAACAGTTCATCGAGACCTTCTGCGACAACATCGCCCGTACCTTCGCCCTGTCCCTGCAGCAGGAACAGGAAAGCCGCCTGGCCCTGCTCGCCGAGCGCGGGACCATCGCCCGCGAGCTGCACGATTCGCTGGCGCAGTCGCTGTCCTACCTGAAGATCCAGGTCAGCCGCCTGGGCACCCTGCTCAAGCGCGATGCGCCGGAAGAAAAACTCACGGAAACCCTCGACGAACTGCGTGAAGGCCTGAACAGCGCCTACCGCCAGTTGCGCGAGCTGCTCACCACCTTCCGCCTGAGCCTGGAGCAGGCCAGCCTGGAAGCGGCGCTGGCGAACACCGTCAACGAGTTCACCGAGCGCGGCGGCCTGCCGATCCAGCTGGACAACCGGCTGGCCCACATCCCGCTCAACCCCAACGAGGAAATCCACATCCTGCAGATCGTCCGCGAGGCGCTGTCCAACGTGGTCCGGCATGCCGGCGCGCAGCAGGCGTGGATCAGCCTGGAGGCACTGACCAACGGCCAGGTGGCGATAACCGTGGAGGACGACGGACTCGGCTTTGATCCAGCGCACGGCCGTAGCGGCCACTACGGCCTTAGCATCATGCGTGAACGCAGCCAGACCCTCGGCGCAGTCCTCGACATCACGCCACGCGAGCCCCACGGCACACGAGTCCGTCTGCTGTTCACGCCGCAACCGCTATCCCATACCACTCGCAAGGAGACCACCCCATGACCGCGCAATCGATCGACGGACCGGCCCGCATCCTGCTGGTCGACGACCACCCGATGATGCGCAAGGGCGTGGTCCAGCTGCTCGAACTGGAAGACGACCTGAGCGTCGTCGGCGAAGCCGGCAGCGGCGAGGAAGCCCTGAAACTGAGCGCCGAACTCGACCCGGACATGATCCTGCTCGACCTCAACATGAAGGGCATGAACGGCCTCGACACCCTGCGCGCCCTGCGCGAGAACGGCGTCGACGCGCGCATCGTGGTATTCACCGTCTCCGACGACAAGAGCGACGTGATCAGCGTGCTGCGCGCCGGCGCCGACGGCTACCTGCTCAAGGACATGGAGCCGGAACGCCTGCTCGAACATATCCGCCAGGCCGCCACCGGCCAGCTCACCCTCAGCCCGCAACTGAGCCAGGTCCTCGCCCAGGCCCTGCGCGGCGACGAGCATCCCAAGCGGCTCGACGAACTCACCGACCGCGAACGGCAGATCCTCCGCCAGCTTGCCCACGGCTACAGCAACAAGATGATCGCCCGCAAACTGGACATCACCGAAGGCACGGTGAAGGTCCATGTGAAGCGCGTGCTGCACAAGCTCGGCATGAGATCGCGGGTGGAAGCGGCGGTGTGGGCGGTGGAGAATCATCTGGCATAGCCGGGAAGAACTGCTTTTCGTAGGAGCCAGCTTGCTGGCGATCCATGTTTCCCAGTGGCACCGGTGGCGTCGGTGAACATGATGATCGCCAGCAAGAACTGGGCGTCCCCCCTGGCTCCTACAGGTCCTGCATCGGGGCCATATACCCCCTTCGGGATAACCACCTTCAGCGCTTGATGTGGGTCAAACGTCGCAGCCCAACGGCAGGACGAAACTGACAAACTCTGCCCTGAAGGTGCCCCTCCAATGAGCGATCTCCCACTCGTCTACTCCTGCTCCGGCTGCTCCAACGTCGCGCAACTGGCCAACGACCTTGCCCTGCGCCTCGATCGCGAAGGCCTTGCGGAAATGTCCTGCATCGCCGGGGTTGGCGGCGGAGTTCCGATGCTGGTGAAGAAGGCGCAATCGGGCCGGCGCATCATCGCTCTCGATGGATGCCCGCTGCATTGCGTGAAAGGCTGCCTGGCGCGCTGCGGCGTGGCTGCGGATAGCCACCTGACCCTCAGCGAATACGGCCTGAAGAAGCGTTATGGGAAGGATTGCTCACAGGAAGACGCGGACATGCTGTTCGAGGAATTGTCCTTCCTGATCGAAAAGTTGCCGTCACCGTAGGTTGGTGCTAAACGAAGTGAAGCCCAACATCTGCTGGACGTGGCACCGTTGGGCTTCGCTGCGCTCAGCGCCAACCTACGCTCAAAACCAACCCTCCACCATCTGCTTCGACATGTCGTCACGGTGGAAAAGGCTTCGCCGTTTTCCACCCTACGCACGAGTGAACCGTAGGAGCAACTGTCTTGCGGCGAGGGTGCTTTTTTTTTGTAGGAGCGGGCCATGCCCGCGATTTGCCGGAATTTCGCGGGCATGGCCCGCTCCTACGGGCTCACCTGCTGTACCGCTTCTCCCGCCCGCTGCATCCCCTTCCACAACCACCTCGGCAGCTCATCCGGATCGAGGCTGTCGATCAGGTTCTTCACCGCCAGACCCAGCTCGGTGTCGCCCTCGATCACCAGACGGCGGCGGAAGAACAGCGTATCCGGGTCCTCATGGCGGCTGGCCAGCAGCAGGAAATCCCGCCAGTTGCCGCGAATGGTCACACTGGGCGTACAACGCTCCACCATACGCAAACCACCCGGCACGCGGGTCAGGGTCCAGCCCAGGCCGAGGTCGGCGATTTCCAGGCGCAGCCAGTGGCCGCGCAGGATGTCGAAGGCGCCGTCGGCCAGTTGCCGGGCGAACAGCCGGTTGACAGCCCGTTGCAGCACAACGCGCTGCAACGGACGCGGTACCCGTGCCGCCAGCGGCAGCAGACGGTCGGCAGCGCGCAGCGCGCCAGTTTTCAGGTTCAGCATAGTCCCACCTCATCCGCGCGCAGCATGCCGGGCTGGCCATGCCAGTAGCCATTGCAGCCATCCACCGCCAGCGGCGGGCTGGCGCCATTGCGAACCTTGTCGAAGGCCTGGATCACCTCGGCCATGCCTTGCGCACGCGGGCTCAGGCGCAGCAGGTCGGCGCCGCAGCGCTGCAGGGATACGTAGTCGGCGAGCAGATTGCTCGGCTCGCCGGAAAGGGTCTGGATGCCGTTCAGGGTGAACAGCGTCGCACCCTCCTGGCTCTGCAATGGAATGCCTTCCGGATAGCGCTGGCAGCAGAAGCGGCAATCGTCCTTCGGCCGGTTCTCCGCGCGGGCGGTGAAGCAGCGCGCGGAATAGGCCAGCGGCAGATGACCGTAGGCGAACACCTCGGTCTCCATGTCCGCCACGCCCAGTTCCTGCAGCTGCTCGACCACATCGAGAATCTGCTCGCCCGAGCACTCCACCGGCGGCACCCAGCGGCGCATGCCGCAACGGTGCAACTCCGCCAGGGTATGGCCGTTGTAGATGTTCAGCGACGGCCCGCCGGTGAACTCCACGCCGCGACGCTGCAGGTAATGCACTGCGCCCATGTCGTTGGCCTCGACGCGCAGCTCGCCGTTGTCGCACACGCGGCGCAGGGTCGACAGCTCGGACGCGGCCTCCAGCAGCGCCAGCCCGGAGATGAGGATTTCCGCCCTGCCCTGCTGCGCCAGTTCGCGGCCCAGGCCCAGCCAGTCGTCCAGCGACAAGGCTCGGCGCTTGGAGCAGACGGTTTCGCCAAGATAGATCGCATCCAGCGGCTGTTCCGCCATCTGCGCGTAGAAGTCGAGTATCTGCCGGCGCTCCCAGTAGAACAGCAACGGCCCGAGGCTCAGTTTCATCGGCGACTCCTTCACTGCCATGAACGGTGGTAGGCGCCCAGCGTGGTCTGGTGCCCTTCGGAGAGATTGGCCAGGGTGGTCTGCCAGGCCGGTTGAACCACGAAGTTCTGCGGCGAGCGCTGCACGGCATCCAGCGCCTGGCGCCAGACGCGGGTGACCTGCTGCACATAGGCCGGACTGCGCTGGCGACCCTCGATCTTCACCGCGGCGATGCCGATTTCCGCCAGTTGCGGCAGCAGGTCGAGAGTGTTCAGGCTGGTCGGTTCCTCCAGGGCGTGGAAGCGCTGGCCGTTGACCAGGAAGCGGCCCTTGCACAGGGTCGGATAGCCGGCCGGCTCATCCTTGCCGTAGCGGTCGATCAGCACCTCGTTGAGGCGCGAGGTCAGGCCCTCCGGTTCTTCGCTCCAGCGTACGGCCTTGGCCGGCGAGCAGACACCGCAGAGATTCGGCGACTCGCCGGTGACGTAGGAGGACAGATGGCAGCGCCCCTCGGCCATGATGCACAGGCTGCCGAAGGCGAATACCTCCAGCGGTACCGGGCTGCCGGCGGCGACCTGGCGTACCTGCGCCAGCGACAGCACGCGCGGCAGCACGGCGCGACGGATGCCGTAGTGCTCGTGGTAGAAGGCCAGCGCAGCCGCGTTGGTCGCCGAGCCCTGCACCGACAGGTGCAGCGGCAGGTCCGGATGACGCCGCGCGGCATAGCCGAGCACGGCGCAGTCGGCGGCGATCAGGGCGTCCACGCCGAGGTCGGCGGCGTGGTCCACGGCGCGTTGCCAGCGCCCTATCCCCTTGGCGCCGGGATAGGTGTTCACCGCGATATACAGCTGCCGGCCGGCGTCGCGCACGCGCTGCAGGCCTTCCTGCAATTGACGCTCGTCCAGGTTGAGACCGGCGAAATGGCGGGCGTTGGTGTCGTCGCGAAAACCGACGTAGACAGCGTCCGCGCCTTCGCTCAGGGCGGACTTGAGGGCGGGCAGACTGCCCGCCGGACATACCAGTTGCATGCTTCCCCCAGCGGCCGGATCAGGCCATGAGCGCAGAAAACGGCAGATAGCCCACCGGCTCGCCCTGGCGCAGGGTTGCGCCCGCCTCGACCACCGCCAGGCCATCGGCCCAGCTGGCAGCCAGCAGCATTGCCGAGCCTTGCTGCGGGTGAATCGTCACCTCGCCATCCTGCAGACGCGCCCGCAGGTATTGCCGGCGGGCGTTGGGTTTCGGCCAGTCGAATGCGGCCGGTAATTTCAGCAGCGGCGGATCGACGTCCACCTGACCCTGCGCGCGCAGCAGGAACGGTCTTCCCACCACCAGCGCGGTGACCAGCGCCGCCGCCGGATTGCCCGGCAGGCCGATCCACGGCTTGCCGGCGACCGAGCCGAAGGCCAGCGGCTTGCCCGGCTGCATCGCCAGGCGCCACAGGTGCAATTCGCCGAGTTCGCGGATCGCCTGCTTGAGGTGATCGCGCTCGCCCACCGAGACGCCGCCCGAAGTGATCAGCACATCCCATTCGGAAGCCGCCAGGCTCAGGGCGTCGCGGCTGGCCGCCAGGGTATCGACGAGCACGCCGTAGTCGTGCAGCTCCATGCCCCAGCCTTCGAGCAGGGCGCCGATGCTGAAGCGGTTGACGTTGTAGATCTGACCGGGCGCCAGCGTCTCGCCGGGCTCGCGCAGTTCGTCGCCACTGCTCAGCAGGCAGACGCGCAGACGCCGATGGACCGGTACTTCCGCCACCCCGACGCTGGCCAGCAGGCCCAGTTCCTGGGCACGCAGACGACTGCCTGCGCGCAGCAGCGGATCGCCCCGGCGCAGTTCCTCGCCACGCAGGCGTACATGGCTGCCGGGACGTACCGGCGGCAGGATCACCCGTTCGCCTTCGACACGGCAGTCTTCCTGGGCGACCACGCTGTCGGCGCCGGGCGGCAATGGCGCGCCGGTGAAGATGCGCACGGCCTGCCCGGCAGGCAGCGGCTCGGACGCAGGATCGCCGGCAGCGATGCAGCCGGACAGCGGCAGCGCGCCGCCACCGGCAGGCAGATCGGCGGCGCGCAGGGCGTAGCCGTCCATCGCGCTGTTGTCCCAGGCGGGCTGGTCCTGAGCCGCATGCAGGTCCTCCGCCAGAACCCGGTTCAGCGCCGCAGCCAGCGGCACTCGTTCCACCCGCGGTGGCGCCGGCACCCGTTGCAGCAGGGCGGTCAACGCTTCATCGACGGGGCGCAGGTCATGCCCCGAACATCCGCAGCCGCTCATGCCCGGCTACCGCAGCAGATTCTTTCCACCTGGCTTGGCAGGACCTTCAGGTGCGGCACGAAGTTGCATGGCCGCGTGCGGCTATCCAACTGGCCGAGGAGGATTTCGTTCCAGGCGGTACGACAGGCGCCCGGCGAACCGGGCAGGCAGCAGATCAGCGTACCGTTGCTGATTCCGGCCAGGGCGCGCGACTGGATGGTGGATGCGCCGATTTCCGCCTGGGAAACCTGGCGGAACAGTTCGCCGAAGCCGTCCACCGTGCGGTCGAGCAGCGGCGCAACCGCCTGCGGAGTGTTGTCGCGAAGGGTGAAACCGGTGCCGCCGGTGATCAGGCCGACCTGCACCTTGGGATCGGCGATCCACGCGGAAACCACCGCGCGGATGCGGTAGATGTCGTCCGGCACCAGGCGCCGTTCGGCGAGGGTGTGGCCGGCGCGCTGCAGCAGGCTGACCAGGCTTTGCCCGGACGTATCGTTGTGCAGGTTGCGGGTGTCGCTGACAGTCAATACCGCGATCTGCAGGGGTTGGAACTCCTGCGTGGCCAGGTGGCTCATGGCAATCTCCGGAAAATTCAGACTGCCGGCCAGACTGCGCCGAAGCCGCGCCAGCGGCCATTCCTCGGAAGGGGTAGAAAGCAGGAAAAGAGGTAGCGGACACCGCGGCGAAAATTCGCATTACCATCTGCCGGTCATCCAACGAACGGAATGCCCCGCATGATCGAAATGGACTACCTCATCATCGGCGCCGGAATCGCCGGCGCCTCCACCGGCTTCTGGCTGTCGCGACACGGCCGGGTGGCGGTGCTGGAACGCGAGGCGCATGCCGGCTACCACTCCAGCGGCCGCTCCGCCGCGCTGTACACCGCCGCCTACGGCACATCGCAGGTGCGCGCGCTGACCTGCGCCAGCCGCGCCTTCTTCGATGCGCCGCCGCAAGGTTTCGCCGAGCACCCGCTGCTCAGCCCGCGCGGGGAGGTCATCGTGGACTTCGAGGGCAATCCGCAGGAGCTGCAGCGCCAGTTCGAAAGCGCACGGGCGAACGTCGCGGAAACCCGCCTGCTGGATATCGACGAGGCCTGCGCGATGTTCCCGGCGCTGCGCAGGGAAAAGGTCCACGGCGCGATGTACGACCCGACCGCCGCCGACATCGACACCGACGCCCTGCTGCAGGGCTACCTGCGCGGCATCCGCCACAATGGCGGGAGCATCCACGTGGACAGCGAGGTCTTGTCCATCGAGCGTGTGGGCGACTGCTGGGAAGTGCGCTGCGCCGGGCAGGGCTTCCGCGCGCCGGTGCTGGTCAACGCGGCGGGCGCCTGGTGCGACCGGATCGCCACGCTGGCCGGCGTCGCCCCGCTGGGCCTGCAGCCGAAACGCCGCGCCGCCTTCCTCTTCGCGCCGCCGGAAGGGCAGGACGTGCAAAGCTGGCCGATGCTGGTCAGCCTCGACGAACGCTTCTACCTCAAGCCGGACGCCGGCATGCTGCTGGGCTCGCCAGCCAATGCCGACCCGGTGGAACCGCACGACGTGCAGCCGGAGGAGTTGGACATCGCCACCGGCATCTACCAGATCGAGGAACACACCACCCTGAGCATCCGCCGCCCCAGCCACACCTGGGCGGGCCTGCGCTCGTTCGTCGCCGATGGCGGGCTGGTGTCCGGCTACGACCCGCAGGCGGAGGGCTTCTACTGGGTCGCCGGCCAGGGCGGCTATGGGATGCAGACTTCACCGGCGATGGGCGAGGCCAGCGCGACGCTGATCCGCCGCCAGCCGCTGCCGGAGCATCTGGTGCGGTTTGGATTGAATGCGGAGATGCTCTCCCCTGCCCGCCTGCATCGGGGCTGAGCCAGTATGTAGAGCGGGTGAAATCCCCGCAGGTTGGCGCTGAACGCAGTGAAGCCCAACATTCAGGGCGTTGGGCTTCGCAAGCTCAGCGCCAACCTACCCGATCCGCACAACCCCGTAACCGAATTGGCGGGTTGCACCCGCCCTACGGGGCTAGTCCTTCCAACGCTCGGCCGCCGCCTGGTCGCTGCAGCGGCCTTCCACCCAGCGCGGGCCGTCGCTGGTGTCTTCCTTCTTCCAGAACGGCGCGCGGGTCTTCAGGTAGTCCATGACGAAGTTGCAGGCGTCGAACGCTGCCTGCCGGTGGGCGCTGGCGGCGGCGACGAAGACGATCGGCTCGCCCGGCTCCAGGCGGCCGATGCGGTGGAGGATCTCCAGGCGCAGCAGCGGCCAGCGCTCGGCGGCCTCGGCGGCGATCTTCTCCAGGGACTTCTCGGTCATCCCCGGATAATGTTCCAGCAGCATGCCGCCGACCTCGCGGCCATCGTTGAAATCACGCACGTAGCCGACGAAGCCGACCACCGCGCCGATGCCGACGTTGGCCGCATGCATGGCGTTGAGTTCGGCGCCGGGATCGAATGCCGCAGTCTGCACACGCACGCTCATGGCATCAGCCTCCGGTCACGGTGGGGAAGAACGCCACCTCGTCGCCGTCCTGCAGCGCCTCGTCGAGGCTGCACAGCTCCTGGTTGCGCGCGCACATCAGGTTCTGCTCGGCGAGCACGTTCCACACGCCGCCGCGTTCGAGCAGGAAGCGGCGCAGGTCGTCGAGCTGGCTGAAGCGGCCGTCCCAGGCGAGCTGCTCGCCGTCGAGGCCGAGCGCTTCACGGTAACGGGCGAAGTACTGCACGCGAATCATCGGGTTTCCTCTGCTACATAGTGGCCGCTCTTGCCGCCGAGTTTCTCCAGCAGGCGCACCTGCTCGATGACCATGGCGCGGTCCACGGCCTTGCACATGTCGTAGATGGTCAGCGCGGCGACGCTGGCGGCGGTCAGCGCTTCCATCTCCACGCCGGTCTGCCCGGCCAGCTTGCAGCGCGCGACGATGTGCACGCAGTCGTCGCCCTCGGCTTCCAGCTCGACCTTGACGCTGGTGAGCAGCAGCGGATGGCACAGTGGGATCAGCTCATGGGTGCGCTTGGCCGCCTGGATGCCGGCGATGCGCGCCACGGCGAACACGTCGCCCTTGGGGTGGCCGCCGTCCTGGATCAGGCGCAGTGTTTCCGGGCGCATGCGCACCCGTGCTTCGGCCGCCGCTTCACGGGAAGTCACCGCTTTTTCGGTGACGTCGACCATGTTGGCGCGGCCCTGGGAATCGAGATGGGTGAGCACGGAAGGGAGTTCTCCGGTGGTGCGGACATATCGGAAGACAGTGTAAGCCCTGACGCCGCCGGCAGCAGACCGCCGGGCGGCGCGGAAGGGGGATGATTGTATACAGAAAGAGGTACAACGGGATCGCCCTTGCAGGGCGCGCCATGTGCGTTTTTTCGCGGGCATGGCCCGCTTGTATGGCGGTAGGGTAGGAACCTGTCGGGGGTGGAGGGACAAGACCCGCTTCTGCAAGCCAGACGGTAGGAGACTTCCCCCACCCACGCGCTCACGACAAGCGCCG
>NZ_JAELYA010000049.1 GCF_017589465.1 Pseudomonas schmalbachii | reverse complement strand
GTGGCGACACCTATAACAGCGTCACCAAGACCGGCGGCACGAAGATCACCAACGTGGCCCGTGGTGAGGACGACAGCGATGCGGTGAACATGTCGCAGCTCAACGAGACGAATGAAAACGTCACGAATCTGGGCGACACCATCAACAACTTCGCTGGCGACACCACCAACATCTTCACCGACGAGCATGGCGTGGGCATCCG
>NZ_JAELYA010000048.1 GCF_017589465.1 Pseudomonas schmalbachii | reverse complement strand
TGTAGCCCACCGCGGTGCTGCCCTGACCTTCGGCCGAGGAGTCGCTCTGCACCAGACCGGCTTCGTTGGTCCGGGCGTAACGGATGCCCACGCCATGCTCGTCGGTGAAGATGTTGGTGGTGTCGCCAGCGAAGTTGTTGATGGTGTCGCCCAGATTCGTGACGTTTTCATTCGTCTCGTTGAGCTGCGACATGTTCACCGCATCGC
>NZ_JAELYA010000047.1 GCF_017589465.1 Pseudomonas schmalbachii | reverse complement strand
CACCGTATGCGCTTCTTCACTTGACCATATAACCCCAAACAATCTGCCATCTCGGCAGGTTCGGTACGGTCGTGAAGACGACATTCGCCGAAAATTCGCGCTTGAACTCGCAAATTTTACCTTGAGCTAATTAACCATCAGTGAAAATGGTCAATCAGTCACTTCTATCACATACCCAAATTGTTAAAGAACGGTTCTGGCACAAAG
>NZ_JAELYA010000046.1 GCF_017589465.1 Pseudomonas schmalbachii | reverse complement strand
GGCACTGCCAACCGCACCATCACCAACGTGGCCGCCGGCCGCGTCAGCGGCACCAGCACCGATGCTATCAACGGCTCGCAGCTGTACGCGACCAACCAGGAAGTTGGCAAGCTCGACACCCGTATCGACGACATCGACAACGGCGCGGGCATCAAGTACTTCCACGCCAAGTCCACCCTGGCCGACTCTTCGGCCACCGGCACCGATTCGATCG
>NZ_JAELYA010000004.1 GCF_017589465.1 Pseudomonas schmalbachii | reverse complement strand
GTTGAAGAAGACCGAGGCCCTGACCATTTTGGCCCGCAAATTAGCCCGGATAGCCTTTGCCCTGATGCAGACGCAGACGGCTTATCACCCCCAGGAGGCGAAGCCCCATTGACATAGAATCTCCTACGGTCAGACGCGGCGCGTATTCCTGTAGGAGTGCGACCAAGGGCGCTTTTTGTAGGGTGGACAACGCGAAGCTTGTCCACCGCCCCACCCCCACGACAAGGTGGAAATGCTTCGCGATTTCCACCCTACGCCCTTGCCACACCCGTAGGAGCGGGCCATGCCCGCGAACAAATTCCCTGCGCCCCAGGATGACTCGGGCGAACGGCAATCCATCCTTCTGCGGGGGCCGCTATAATCGCGCCCCCCTTGCTTCCGCCACTTCCGCACCGTGCTCCAGCCCAGCGACGACATCCTGACCGGCGACGCCCTGCTCCAGCGCTTCCAGGCCCTGGACGCGTTCCTGCTCGCCCATCAGGCGCTGTGGCGGCCGAAGCCGTTCACCCTGCTGGAACTGCCGTGGGAGGCCGATTACCCCGAGCTGGCCCGCTGGCTGCGCGGCCGCACGCTGGAGCAGGCCGACGCGGTGCATAACCAGCCCCACGAATTGCCGGCGCCGGCGCCCTTCCCGCAACTCGCGGCGCAGTCCGCCGAGCTGAGCGCCGTCGGCGAACTGCCGGCGCAGCCGTTGCCCGAGCTGCCGTCGGCCTTCACGGTCGATGTGCCCGGGCGCAAATGGCAGCAGATCGAAGCCTTCGCCAGCCGCCTGGATTTTATCGACAGGCCCAGCCACTGGCTCGACTGGTGCGCCGGCAAGGGGCATCTCGGCCGCCTGTTGGCACATTCCGGCGAGCCGCTGCTCAGCCTGGAATACCAGGCCGCGCTGGTTGAGGACGGCCAGCACATGAGCGACCGCCTGCGCCTGAATGCCCGCCACCGCGAGCAGGATGTGCTCGCCGAATCGGCCGGCGCCCATCTGCGCCCGACGCACACCGCGGTCGCCCTGCATGCCTGCGGCGACCTGCACGTGCGTCTGCTGCGCCTGGGTGCGGAGAGCGGCTGCCGGCAACTGGCCGTCGCCCCGTGCTGCTACAACCGCATCGAAACCGAGCACTACCGGCCGCTGTCGCGAATCGCCCGACAATCGGAACTGGTACTGAGCCAGGACGACCTGCGCCTGCCGCTGACCGAGACCGTCACCGCCGGCGCCCGGATACGCCGCCAGCGCGACGCCTCGATGGCCCGCCGGCTGGCCTTCGACCTGCTGCAGCGGGAACTGCGCGGCGAAGACAGCTACCTGCCGGTACCCTCGGTGCCGCCCGGCTGGCTGGAGAAGTCCTTCGCCGACTACTGCCACGACCTCGCCGCGCTGAAAGACCTGCCCACTCCCGCCGTGCGCGACTGGCAGGCCCTGGAAGAACGCGGCTGGCAGCGCCTCGCCGTGGTGCGCAACCTAGAACTGGTGCGTGGATTGTTCCGCCGACCGATCGAACTCTGGTTGCTGCTCGACCGTGCATTATTCCTTCATGAGCAAGGGTATCGAGTGCGTCTCGGGCTCTTCTGCCCTCCCCAGCTGACTCCTCGCAACCTGCTGCTGCTCGCCGAACGCGGCTAACTCGGGCACTTCCGCCAGCCACCCACAGAAGCTGTGGATAAGTCTGTTGGTAAATGCCGAAGAATCACCGCAACGCCCCGCCATCCACGCACCTCCCAAGGCTGATCATTTTTCAACCATCCAGTTAATATCATTAAAATTCAATAAGTTACAAACACGCCCGAAGTAAAACGAGAGAAATATACGAATTACTCCTAAGCCTCGTCCTTCTTGTGCATAAGGATTTGGATAACAACCGCCAGATGCACGGAAACGGTGCCCGGGATGCTTCGACATGGTTTCGGGAGAGCGCCAGCGGAATTGATTGTTCCATTCCTGCAACGATTGATTATTGTCAATTGCTGCCTAGGCAGTATCATGTGCAGACACTCACTGCCTAGGCAGTTACTGACCAGTCATGAATCACTACGCCGTCGCCGACTTCCCTTTCCGGAAATCCATCGCCCATCTCCTCGCCGCATCCAACGCCCTCAAGGACCGGATGCTGGACAAGTACCTGGCGCACCTCGACATCACCGCCGCGCAATTCAAGGTGCTGTTCTTCATTGGCTACAACCGCGCCAACACCCCGGCTGAGCTCTGCCGCGAACTGTCGCTGGACAGCGGCTCGATGACCCGCATGCTCGACCGCCTGGAGAAGAAGGAACTGCTGCTGCGCCATCCCTGCCCCAACGACCGGCGCAGCGTGCGCCTGCAGCTCAGCAAGGCCGGCGAAGCAGTGAACGCCCAGGCTCCGGAGATCGCCAGCGCGGCCATGAACGACCTGGTGGAGTGCCTGTCCGCCGAAGAGCTGCAAACCCTGACCAGCCTGCTCGACAAGGTCCTGCGCGCTCACGGCGTCGTCACTGCGCTGGACGAGGAGAACTGATCATGCCCGTCACCCTGCTCAATGGCGCGCGGGCAACCACCCTGCTCCTGGCTGCCGGCCTGGCGCTCTCCGGCTGCGTGACGTCCGCCGGCCTGGAGCCCAGCGGCAAGCCTGTCGATCCGGCCTCGCTCAAGGCGGGACAGACCCTCGACGGCACGCCGCTTTCCAGCGCCGCCTGGCCGACGCAGAAATGGTGGAGCGCCCTCGGCGACCCGCAGCTCGACAGCCTGATCGGCGAAGCCCTGCAAGGCAGCCCGGACCTGCAGATCGCCGCCGCGCGTGCCCGCCAGGCTTCGGCTGCGGCCCAGGTAGAGGACGCCGCACGCATGCCGAGCGTCGATGGCAAGGCCAGTTATTCCGGCATCCGCCTGCCGAAAAGTGTGGCCTCGGAACCGCTGGGCGGTCGCTACGTCTCGATCAAGTCCCTGTCCCTTGGCTTCAACTACGACATCGACCTCTGGGGTGGCCAGCGCGCCGCCTGGGAAGCCGCGCTCGGCCGGGCGAATGCCGCCGAGGTCGATCGCCAGGCCGCCGCCGTCGACCTCTCGACCAACATCGCCCGCGCCTACAGCGAGCTCGCCCACGCCTATATCGCGCACGATCTCGCGAAGGACGAACTGGAGCGCTCCCAGCGCCTCCTGGACCTCAGCCAGAAGCGCATGGACGCCGGCCTCGACAGCAAGGTCCAGCTGCAGCAGAACCAGGCCCAGGTCTCCAGCGCCAGGCAACAGGTGACCGCTGCCGAGGAGCGCATCGACGGCGACCGCATCGCCCTCGCCGTGCTGCTCGGCCAGGGGCCGGATCGCGGGCAGGCCATCCAGCGTCCGCGCGGGCTGCAACCCGGTGTCCTCGCCCTGCCCTCCAATCTGCCGGCGGAACTGCTCGGGCGTCGCCCCGACATCGTCGCCGCGCGCTGGCGCGTCGAAGCGGCGAGCAAGGACATCAAGGCGGCGAAGACCCGCTTCTATCCGAACCTCAACCTCGGCGCGATGCTCGGCCTGGCGACCCTGCACACCACCGACCTGCTGGAAGCGCCGAGCCGCTTCTACCAGCTCGCCCCGGCGCTGTCCCTGCCGCTGTTCGACGGTGGCCGACGGCGTGCCGACCTGGCCGGCAGCGACGCCGACTACGACCTCGCCGTGGCGCAGTACAACAAGGCGTTGATCGGCGCGCTCGGCGAAGTCAGCGACGACCTCGGCCGGCTGCGTTCGCTGCAGCAGCAACTGGTCGACCAGCGCGACGCCCGCGACATCGCCCGCTCCAACTTCGAACTGGCCATGCGCCGTTATGGCGAAGGCGTCGGCAACTACCTCGACGCCCTCAGCGTGCAGCAGCAGTTGCTGCTCGCCGAGCGCCAGTTGGCCAACCTTGAAGCGCAACGCATCGACCTTTCCATCCAGTTGATTCAAGCCCTGGGTGGCGGCTTCCAGACCGACGCCGGAAGCGCCCCCGCCGCGCTCGCCCAGACCGACGCGCAATGACGAGGCAACGGACATGACCCCCAAGAAGCAAGCCATTTCCAAACAGTCGTCGCAGCGCAAGCGCTGGCTGCTGATCCTGCTCGCCGTCGTGCTGATCGGCGGCGCGGCCAGCGCGACCTGGGAACTGACCTTCGGCCGCTGGCACGAACACACCGAAGACGCCTACGTGAACGGCAATATCGTGCAGATCACCCCGCAGATCACCGGCACCGTGGTCAGCATCGGCGCCGATGATGGCGACCTGGTGCACAAGGGCCAGGTGCTGGTGAAGTTCGATCCGAGCGACGCCGACATCGCCCTGCAGCAGGCCGAAGCCAACCTCGCACGCACCGTGCGCCAGGTGCGCGGGCTGTTCAGCAACGTGAACGGCAACAAGGCCGACGTGGCGGCGAAGAAAGTCGCGCTGGCGAAGGCCGAGGCGGACTACAAGCGCCGGCAGAACCTGGCCAACGACGGCGCCATCTCCCAGGAGGAACTGGCCCACGCCCGCGACGCGCTGGACACCGCGCGCAACGCCCTGACCACCTCGCAGCAGAAGCTGAACACCAACAGCGCGCTGGTCGACGACACCGACATCATGTCCCACCCGGACGTCAAGGCGGCCGCCGCCAAGCTGCGCCAGGCCTACCTGGACGACGCCCGCGCGGTGATCGTCGCGCCGGTCACCGGCTACGTCGCCAAGCGCACCGTGCAGGTCGGCCAGCGCGTGCAGCCGGGCGCGCCGCTGATGGCGGTCATCCCGCTGGACCAGGTGTGGGTCGACGCCAACTTCAAGGAAACCCAGCTCAAGCACATGCGCATCGGCCAGCCGGTGGAGCTGCACTCTGACCTCTACGGCAGCGACATCAAGTTCAGCGGCACCATCGAGAGCCTCGGCGTCGGTACCGGCAGCGCCTTCTCCCTGCTGCCGGCGCAGAACGCGTCGGGCAACTGGATCAAGATCATCCAGCGCGTACCGGTGCGCATCCGCCTCAGTCAGGAGGAACTGGACAAGCACCCGCTGCGCATCGGCCTGTCGATGACCGCGCAGGTCGACCTGCACGACCAGAGCGGCCCGGCGCTGGCCCAGCAGCCGACCCAGGGCGCGCAGCTGTCGACGGACGTCTATCAGCAGCAACTGGCCTCGGCCGATGAGCTGATCGAGCGGCTGATCCACGCCAACCTGGCCAACGGCCCCCACCGTACCGCGCAGCGCTGATACGAGCCGCAGATGAACCAGAACGCCCACTTCAACCCGCCGAACCGCGCGCTGGCCACCATCGGCCTGTCGCTCGCGTGCTTCATGCAGGTGCTCGACACGACCATCGCCAACGTGTCGCTGTCGACCATCGCCGGCAACCTCGGCGCCAGCGCCGAGCAGGGCACCTGGGTCATCACCTCGTTCGCCGTGAGCAACGCCATCGCCCTGCCCCTCACCGGCTGGCTCAGCCGCCGGTTCGGCGAAGTGAAGCTGTTCATGGCCGCCACCATCCTGTTCATGCTGACCTCGTTCCTCTGCGGCATCGCCCAGTCGATGAACCAGTTGGTCATCTTCCGCGCCCTGCAGGGCCTGGTCTGCGGCCCGATCTACCCGATCACCCAGGCGCTGCTGATCTCCGTCTATCCGCCGGCCAAGCGCGGCATGGCGCTATCGTTGCTGGCCATGGTAACGGTGGTCGCGCCGATCGCCGGGCCGCTGCTCGGCGGCTGGCTGACGGAAAACTACAGCTGGCCGTGGATCTTCTTCATCAACCTGCCGATCGGCCTGGTCGCCATCGCGGTGGTCTACCAGCAGCTGCGCGACCGCCCGGTGGTGCTCAAGCACTCGCCGATGGACTACATGGGCCTGGCGCTGCTGGTGCTCGGCGTCGGCACCCTGCAGATCGTCCTCGACAAGGGCAACGACCTCGACTGGTTCGAATCCAACTTCATCATCGGCGGCACCATCGTCGCGGCGATCGCCCTGGCGGCGTTCGTGATCTGGGAGCTGACCGACCGCCATCCGATCGTCAACCTGCGCCTGTTCGCCAACCGCAACTTCACCATCGGCACCATCGCGCTGGTCTTCGGCTACGCCGGCTTCTTCGGCATCAGCCTGCTGATCCCGCAATGGCTGCAGACGCAGATGGGCTACACCGCCATCTGGGCCGGCCTGGCCGCCGCGCCGATCGGCCTCCTGCCGATGTTCCTCTCGCCGCTGGTAGGCCGCTACGCACAGAACTTCGACCTGCGCATGATCGCCGGCCTGGCCTTCCTGGCCATGGCGCTCACCTGCTTCATCCGCGCCAGCTTCAACACCGAGGTGGACTACTGGCACATCGCGATGGCGCAGCTGATCATGGGCCTGGGAGTGGCGTTCTTCTTCATGCCGATCCTCAGCATCCTGCTTTCCGACCTGTCGCCGGAACAGATCGCCGACGGCTCGGGCCTGGCGACCTTCCTGCGCACCATCGCCGGCAGCTTCTCCGCCTCGCTGACCACCTGGCTCTGGACCCACCGCGCCAACATGCACCACGCCCAGCTCACCGAGCACATCAGCCTCTACGACCCGGCCACCGTGGATGCGCTGAACCAGCTCGGCGGCGTCAACCAGCAGAGCGCCGCGGTGCTCGACCACATGGTGGAAAGCCAGGCGTACATGATCTCGACGGTGGAGTACTTCACCATGCTCGGCTGGGTGTTCGTCGCCATGCTGGTGATCATCTGGCTGGCCAAACCGCCCTTCGGCGCCAAACCCGGCGCCGCCGAGGCTGCCAACGCGCACTGACCCGTGGTGCCATCGCACTGAAAAACAAGAGGTTTACAGCGCCAGCGGCATGGCTATAATGGCCGCCTCTTGGCCGGTATAGCTCAGCTGGTAGAGCAACTGACTTGTAATCAGTAGGTCCCGGGTTCGACTCCTGGTGCCGGCACCATGAAAATCAAGGCTCGCAGCGATGCGGGCCTTTTTCATTTCTGAGTCGGGGGTTACGCCGGGGTTACGTTTCCTACAAATCGACGGCAGGCTTATGAGCGATTTCTGACGCGGGCTATCACCGGGCTAGCACTACCCGGTTGAAGGGCCCGCGTTGAGGGCGACAACTCCCTCAAACCTAGGGCAGCAGCACAGGTTTTGGGTCGCTAAAAGAGACTCCCGTGGGGACGTTTATAGGCCGCGTGACTCCATTGGCACTACCTCAATGCCTGCAGCAGGGGCGGCGAGGAGATGTGGCATTCACCCTCTCAGCACGGAAATGAGATTCAAAGACAGTAGATTTATACTCTGTAGATGGTAACACGGTAGAGGGAAGACCCTCTGCGGATGAAAGCATTTCATCCATCTGCATCAGCAACTGCACGGCAGCGCATCTCTGCCAATCTCAAAAGGCTGCGGTCAGACCGCGGCTTGAGTCAGGAGAAAATGGCCGAGCTTGCTGACTTCCACCGTACCTACGTCTCACAGCTAGAGCGCTGTGTGACCAATGTCAGCATCGATGGCTTAGAACGACTGGCTCATGCGCTGGGCGTCGATATTGTGGAGCTATTGCGCCCCACCAGAGCTGAAACGTAGCTCGCTGGCCCTCGCTCTAGCCCATAACCCTGACTGACAATCACACCTCCCCACAGTTGCAGCGTGGGTGGCTCCAGCGCCTTTTCAGGTAGATGCCGTTTATGATCCACATGAGAGGGTTAAGACTCAGGACAGTGGTGATTAGGAAACACCATTTGTTGAACTGGAGTACACCAACGCAAAATACGCTGTAGAAGAGCGCCAAAACGAGAAAAACTGGCTGCCCATGATCCCATCCGTAATTGATCCAAAATAGAGACATGCCCAAGCCGATTCCGCCCCACAGCGGCCACCATTTGAAACCTCGAATCGAGTGCGCCCTCTCTGCGGCCTTGATTTGCTCAGTGGTGAAGTTGCGCTCCAGGAGGACTCCCTCGATTGCGGAGCGTGCGCCCACGCTCAACTTGCACGAGAGCAGGGCAATCAGTTTTTCAGTTTTTTTGTTGGCGTATGCGGCGGTCAGATTGTTAGCCATGGTGTTCTTACTCGTCATTGTGTTGCCCACTGTCGCGGATAGTATTGAATGTGGCTGACTGAACTTAGAGACGGTCCGACGTTTATCAGAATCATCCTTGATGGCCTCAATTAGGTTTACATCAGCAAGCTCGGCCAGGCGCATAACGTAGTCTTCATCGCCTGCCAGCATTACTATCGTCGCCTATTCACCTGCTGCTGCGGTCATGCGCCCACCGGGCGTGGTGCGGCTGAGGCCGAGTTGCGCCAAAGGAGGTGTATGCACTCCGCTAGAAAGGCTTCAACTGCTGGCTGTAGCCATGCTGCAGACCAGAGGAGAAGAATCCGCCACAGTCCATCCGCCGTTTACAGCCTGAACATTCCGGAGCGTACTCGTTCTTCCAGTCGCTAATTGACTTTCGGTAGTACGGTTCGACGTCGGCGTTCACCAGGCACAACTGGTGGTTGTAGACAGAGACGCTCATGCGGTATTTGACGAGAATGTTGACCGCCTCACTCAACACATCGCGATAGTCACAGGGATCAATCCACAACTCAGGCAGGTTGGCGCGAGTGAAACCGGTCATCTCAAGCCCCATTAGGGCTACGTGATCCACAAACAGCAGATTGCGGGCAATGAACTCACACAGATGTGGTAAGCGGTCGATAGATTGCTTGTGGATTACCACGCGGATCTCGACCCGCTGACCGAGGCGTTTCAGGTTGAGGATACCGAGCATGGTCTCGTTGAATGCCCCCTCGGCCTGGACGATGTAATCGTGCCGAGTAGGGTCATCAGAGTACAGCGGAATGCCGACCATGAGGTCAGGGTGACGGATTGCAGCATATCGCTGGGCGAACGCCATGTCGCTGAAACTCCGGCCGTTGGAGAGGACATGTATCGCTGTGTGCGGCAGGTAGCTCTTGCTCAGTTCCAGCAGTCGTAGAAAACGCTCGCCGGCGAGGGTCGGCTCACCACCGGAGAAGATGATTTCGCGGGCATCACGCGGTATAAGCGGAATCAGAGTCTCGATCTCATCAAGCAGCCAGGAGTCATCAGCCTTCTTTGGTGGCTGAGAGCACATCAGGCAATAGTGGTTGCACTGCTCGGTAACCATGATCGCGTTCATCGGCGCGTTGGCTCGGTACAGCACACGCACACTGTCGCGGGCCGGCATCAGGCGGATGATGTCGCCTTCGGCCAGGTATTCGTAGTCGGACGGCAGTACCGTGTACTGGACGTCTGCCCCCGCAGCCACAAAGACTTCGGCAAAGCATTCCGGCACCAGGTAGTGGGCAAAGCCGTCGGGGACATCGCCGCCATCGAACAGGAACGCCCGCCTCTGGCGCAGTACCATCGGCAGAGTGCGGCCGGTCACCACCTGGTGCAGTCTCACCTGCCTGTCGAGGTCGACCACGTGAATGTGCTGTACCTTTCCACCCAGCTTCAGCATCGATTGGCCCACCCTGTGAGAATTTGCCTGGTTTCCGGATCGCTACGTAGCAGGCCGATCAGGTGCTTGAAGATGCCCATGTTGCGCGAGCAGAACCCCGATTCCGGCTTGCGCCCAACGACGTCCTTGTGAACTGCATGGTGATAAACCGGTTCGGCGCCACAATAGGGTTCGAAGGCACAGTCGGCACACATTGGCACGCTGAGGGTGAAGGAATCTTCTAGGGCATCGAGCAGATTGTCGGAAAGGATGATCTCCTCGTAGCTCTGCTCAAGAAGATTTCCAAGACGGAAGGCCGGGTCGCCCATCTCGGCCAGCATGCGACTCTCGTCGGAGGCATACACCGTGCCGTCATAGTTGAACACGATGGCGGCGATGCCGGCGCCGGAGGGGTTCATCAGGTCGACGAAGCCTGGGTCGTTGGAAGTCAGCATCTTCGCCAGTACCAACGAACTGTAGTACTCGCTGAAGCGGATGCCGGCCTTGTTGAGTTCGATGATGTACTGCAGGCCTTCCTTGTAGAACTCCAGATAGCGGGCCGCGTCGTAAGCCATGAAGCGCTTGGTTTTGATAGCAAAACCATAGGGCGACAACGGGCGCAGGAAGATGCCATCGAAGCCGAGACGCAAGTATTCGTCGATGATCTCGCGAACACGCGGCAGGCTTTTCTCGGTAGTGGTCATCAACGCCGAGACGTAATCGAAACCCAGAGCGGCGCGAGCTCGCTGCAGTCCTTCCTCAAAGCGCTGATGGCTGTCTCGGCCTGGTCGAGGCCTATTGGCGTTGTGCAAGTCTGCCGGGCCATCCAGCGAGGACGACAGGGATATCTGATGCTCCTTGCAGAAGGCCAACATCTCGTCAGTCAACAGCGACAGCGTGGTAGCAATCACGAACTGCAAGTTGCGGCCTTCCGTACGATTGCGCTCCTTGGCCTGTGTCACCACGTACTTGACCATCTCGAAGTTCAGCAGCGGCTCGCCGCCTTGAAACTCGATCTTGATCGCCGGGTTGGGCGAGCGGAAGACGAAGTCGAGTGCACGGTCGGCCATCTCCGGAGTCATGTCGAACGCTGCCTTGTCCTCCGACTGACGAGAGACTTGGCAGTACGGACAACTGTGATCGCAGCGCAGGGTGACCACGAAGATGTGCAGATTAGTGAACTGCGCGAGGCGACTCATCCGCGTACGCAGCTTCAGGGCCAGCAATTCGAGCGGAGCCTGCTCTTCGGGAAAACGCAGGAACTGCTTGGCGCGCAGATCGGGAAGCCAATCTGAAGTGAGTGGCAGGGTGTGGCCGACGATGTCGCCAAGTAGAGCCTCGGGAATGACCAGAAACTCCCCAACCATATTGGTCAGGAGGTATTCCTTGTCATTCAGGCGGTCGAACTTGAACGGCAGCAGTTCATACGAGTGCGTTGGCGCATAGGCACCAATGCCGTGGAATTTGCTCATTACTGCAGACCGGTTTTGGAGAACGCGAGACTCAGAATCAGGTTGCGGACGGATTCGGTTTCTGTCTTTAGCTTCTGGCGCAACTGATAGTCCAACGCGTCTTTCTTGAACTCTTGAACAGCAAGCGAAAATGCCTCGCTACCGATCCCGTCGTTAGGCGTGAGCTGGCAGAGCAACCTCTCACCCTCAACACGGATATCCACCGTCAGGGCATTCATGGCACGGTAAGCAGCACTCTGCACGGCGTCAGCCGTGTAGAGGCGCTGGTCGAACTCAATAACTGTCGGAGCGTTCATTAGTATCCGGATGCATGCGAAGCGTGCGATGCATGCGAGGAGTGAGACGCATGCGAAGCGTGCGAAGTGTGCCAAGCCATGAATTGGCCCTGCTCGTTGCGCTTTAGGATGAAGCTGAATTGATCCTCGCCATGACGGGCGGTGATCGTTTCACCAGCTACAGGGACCTGCAGGTTGTGAGTAGGCTCGTCGGCGACCGACAGTTGCGGCGCCGGCTGCGCCAAGGCAGAGGCCTGTTCGGCGGAGAGCCCCGCGGCAAGGGTCGCCAGCGGCACCAGGAAATTGCGTTTTTTCACAGTACGACACTCTCTATGAGGTTTGTTTTTATCCGAGCGGCATTGCTTTAAGCCCGGGCGGCAGATAACCAGCGAGAACAAGCGTACTGGCGCGTTGCCGGCATCTCAAGGGAGGCTCCTGACCATGCGTCTGAAAGGGTTAATCAGGTTGCCGGACATTTCCTAGGACGCTTACGCGGATGCGTCTAGGCCGGGAATTTCTGAAGGACGGGCGCGTAGAAGACACTACGCCGGGCGGGGGTTAACTATTTGGCGGGCACGTGATCCAGATCAATAGCCAGCGGCGACGCTTGGATGCCTTTGACAAACGTGGCAGAGCACTGAGCCGTTGCCAATAGCGGACGGTAGCGCGCTACCCATACGTGCCCAGCAGCATGCGAAGCAGTAAATGATCTATAGACCGCAAGATCGGAGCTGCAGCCGTTGAAGGTGCGATTCGGCATCCGGTGCTAAAGGGGTAGATTCAGTTTTAGGTATACGATTACGTATATGCCGAACACCTTGTGGGTGGAAAAATCCGCTTTAATGAGGCCTGCAAGCATAAGGTTCGACTCCTGGTGCCGCACCACGATTCAAAGGCCCCGCAGCGATGCGGGGCCTTTTTCGTTTCAGGTTTCGCCGAAGAAGGCGATCAGCGTCGAGGACAGCGCCCGGGCGCCTGTCGCAAGCGTCGGCAGCTCGACGGCGAAGTTGGGATTGTGGTTCATCACCGGCATCTGCCCCTTCTCGACCAGGTTCCGGTAGACATCCGGCTTGCCCGAACCGACCTCGATGAACAGCACCCGGGTGTCCGGGTAGGGGCTGGCCAGCATGTGGAAGTCTTCCGAGCCCATCATCGGCGGCACGCCTTCGAGCACCTTGTCCTCCCCCAACTGCCGTTTCAGCGCGGCACGAGCCAGGTCGGTCTGCGGCTTGCCATTGACCAGCGGCGAGGATTTGCCCTTGGAGATGAATTTCGGCATGCGTTCCGCGGGCATGCCGTTCATCTGGGCGACGCCATTGGTCACCGACCTGATGCCATCCAGCAACTGCTGGTGCACGCCCTCGTCGTACCAGCGCAGGTTGAGCCGCAGCGTCGCCAGCTCGGGAATGATGTTGTTGGCGGTCCCGGCCTGGAAGGCTCCCACGGTGAGCACCGCCGGCTCGGCCTGGTTGACCATCCGGCTGATGATGGTCTGGTAGCCCATCACGGCCATGGCGCCCATCACCACCGGGTCCTTGGTGACGCTCGGCGTGGAGCCATGGCCGCCGATGCCCGGCAGCTCGACGTCGATCTGCTCGGTGCCCGCCATCCGCCGTCCCTCACGCAGAGCGACGCTGTCCGCCGGATAGACCGGGATGACATGGGCGGCGACCAGCACGTCGGGCTTCGGGGCGAACGTGTAGAGGCCGTCGTCGACCATGGCCACGGCGCCCTCGATGGTTTCCTCGGCGGGCTGGGCGACCAGCACCAGGGTGCCCGACCACTGGTCCTTCAGCTGCGCCATGACCTTGGCGACCTCCAGCAGCCAGGTGACATGGGCATCGTGACCGCAGGCATGCGCCACCGGCTGATTCGGATTGTCGAGCCAGGCGGTGGTCTTGTTGCTCTGGTAGGGCAGCCCGGTGGTTTCCCTGATCGGCAGGGCATCCATGTCCGCGCGGTACATCACCACCGGCCCCGGGCCGTTGCGCAGGATGCCCGCCACGCCGGTCTTGCCGATGCCGGTCTTGACCTCGAAGCCCTGCTCCTTCAGCGCCCTGGCAACCAGGGCCGAGGTTTCCGTTTCCTGGAAGGCCAGTTCCGGGTTCTGGTGCAGTTTCTTGAAGATCTCGACCAGTTGGGGTTCGTCCTGTCTGACGAGACTGTCGATACGGCTCTTGAGATCCGCTTCCGAGGCCTGTGCCGAACTGGCGAACAGGGCCACGGCCAGGGTGCCGAGCAGGGGGCGCACGTGCATTGCAGCATTCCTTTGTCTTGTCGCGCGCCAATGCCACGACGCGCGGGTGATTGTTCTTGTTGGAGTGGCAGGCCGGATCGGGCTGCTGTGGATAAGTTTCTGGATCTGCGTTAAAAGCGTCCAATGCAAAGATAAGCACGGATTAATGCATTGAATGACTCAATCGACCTGAAGCGCGTCCGCCACCTCGTCCTGCTGGGCGAAGAACTGCACTTTTCCCGTGCAGCGGAGCGGGCCAACCTCTCGCAGACGGCATTCAGCCGCAGCATCCAGTCGCTGGAGGCGGATCTGGGGGTTCGCCTGTTCGACCGGGATACCCGTTCAGTGGCGCTGACGGCGGCGGGACGGCAGATCCTGGCGCGCGCCCGCGAGTTGCTGAGCTGCGCCGGCCGGCTGAGCGCCGAGGCCGAGCACATCGCCAATGCGGAGGGTGGCGAGCTGACCTTCGGCGCGGGAATGATGGCCGCCAACCTGTACGTGCAGGACGCCCTGATCGAGCTGCGCAGGAGCATTCCCCGGCTGGTCGTGAAGGTCGAGGTCAACCACTGGCACCATCTGATGCATCACCTGGAGCAGGAGCACATCGAGTTCTTCGTCGCCTACTCCAGCGAGCGGATCAGCGATCCGCGCTTCTCCATCACGCGCCTGCCCGCACAGCCAGCGGCGATAGCCTGCCGCCGCGACCATCCGCTGGCGAAGCAGGAAGCGCCCGTCACGCTTCAGCAGATGGCCGAATATCCCTGGAGTTCGGTGATCTTCAACGAGTCACTCCCTGACCGGCTGCGCGCGGTGCTCGACCTGCCCACCGATGTGCCGATCCCGCTGGCATTCAGCTGCAATGACCTGAAGCTGCTGCGCGAGACGACACTGGCCAGCGATACCCTGCTGCTGACCTGGCGCGCCTGGCTGGAGGACGACCTGCACAGCGGAGCGGTGGTGGATCTGGACTCGCGCCTTCGGCCTGCGCTGCCGCCCGGCATGCTGCAGGTCGACAGCGCCATCGTCTGCCACGCCGGACGGACCCTTTCGCCGATTGCCCGGAGAGCCATCGAACTGATCATCGCCAGCGCGAACAGGCTGGCGCCGGGCTAGCCGGGCGAAGCTTCGTCCTTCAGTTCCAGCGCTCATTCGGCCCAGGATTGGGCGATCTGCAGACGCTCGCGGCATTCGGCGACCATGCGCTCGATCAGCTCCGCGCAGGTCGGAATATCATCGATCAGGCCGATGCACTGGCCGACGTGGATGATGCCGTCCTGCACCTCGCCGGACTCCAGCGCCGCCCGGCCACGGGTGCCGGAAACCAGATGGCGGATGTCCTCGAACTGCACGCTGCCGCGCCGCTCGATGCTGATCACCTCGTCGGAGATGGCGTTCTTCAGCGCTCGCGCGGTGTTGCGCAGCGGGCGGTAGATCAGGTGAGTATCGCGCTCGGTGGCATCCACCAGCGCCTGCTTGATGTTCTCGTGAATCGGCGCCTCCCGGGTGGCGCAGAAACGCGTGCCCATGTTCACACCCTCGGCCCCCAGGGCCAGCGCCGCCGCCATGCCGCGGCCATCGGCAATGCCGCCGGAAGCGACCACCGGAATATCCAGCTTGCGCGCCGCCAGGGGGATCAGGATCAGGCCTGGCACATCGTCATCGCCGGGATGGCCGGCACACTCGAAACCATCGATGGAAATGGCGTCGACACCCAGGCTCTGCGCCTTCAGCGCGTGACGAATGGACACGCACTTGTGGATCACCTTCAGCCCGGCGACCTTGGCCCGGGCGATATAGGCGCCGGGGTTGTTGCCCGCCGTCTCGAGGATCTTCACCCCGCTGGCGATGATCACGTCGAGGTGCTCGTCATAGGGCGGCGGATTGATCGCCGGCAACAACGTGAGATTCACGCCGAACGGCTTGTCGGTCATCGCCTGACAACGCTCGATCTCCCGCGCCAGATGCTCGGGGTCCGGCTGGGTCAAGGCAGTGAGTATGCCCAGCCCGCCCGCATTGGAAACCGCCGCAGCCATCTCCGCCCGCGCCACCCACATCATGCCGCCCTGGATGATCGGGTAGCGAATGCCGAAGAGTTCTGTGATGCGTGTTTTCATCGTGAGGCGTCCTGAGTGATGTCAGCTTCCAAGAGTCGACGTACCGCCATAAGTCGGGCGCAAGCGATAAGCGCCGGGCGCATTTTTTCCATCATGCTCCGCAAGACTCGGAAATGCTGGTAGGCGAGGGAATGCTACGGCACCTCACGACAGAGTGTCGGTGGTTCGAAATCGGTATTTTTTTGCGAGTAGCCAGGGCATCGCTCATCATGAGGCACGCCATCGGCCAGGTAGCCATAGGTCTAATACTCACGGCTCCGACAGACGAACTGACAGCGAATCGTCATTTGCCATGACGCACCTTCATCTCTTCTTCTCCGGCCCAACACGGCGAAACTGCAGCCATCTAACACGATTGTCCTACTTACAATGGAGTCCCCGCAGACATCTTCGAAACAGCCGATTTTGAACCTTTTTCCTTGTCGGATATCCCAAATGACTCTATAGCTTTTGTTATGAGTCTATACGCGCATGCAAGCTCGTGACTCCTATCAAGCCAAGGCTCCGATGTTGCTTTCCTTACTAGGATGTATGGATACAACGCCCCTCCTCAGCGTCAACCTGGCTCTCCGGTCATGGTTGCCTCGACTGATTAGAGGGCTTCCGCTTGCCAATGGATTTGACCGCATGAATCAGATGGAACTTCGAGGGGTGGCTCGTTGATTTCCAGACTTTCCACGCGGGTCCTGCGCGGCCGTCGCACGCAACTTTCCCGAAGCGACCACGTCGCCATCCTGCTGTCGACCTACAACGGTGCGACATTCCTGGCAGAACAGCTGGACTCGCTGATCCAGCAGACTCACAAGCAGTGGACCATCTACGCGTCGGACGACGGTTCGAGCGACGCCACTCTCGATATCCTGGAGGACTATCAAAGTCGCCTGGGCAGAGACAGGCTGGTCATTCTGAATGGCCCGCAGCATGGGTTTGCCGCGAACTTCCTGAGCCTGCTGCAACGCGACGAAATCCAGGCTCCCTACTTCGCATTCTGCGATCAGGACGACCTCTGGACACCTGAACGGCTCGAAGTCGGCGTCCGCTGGATCCATGAAATACCCGCCGAACGCCCGGCCCTGTTCTGCTCCCGTACTCAGTTGATCGATGAGCACGGCCTCCCGATCGGCTACTCCCCTCTGTTCAGCAAGCCGCCGTGCTTCGAGAACGCCCTGGTACAAAGCATCGCAGGTGGCAACACCATGTTGCTGAATAGCGCGGCGCGGGACCTGCTGAAACAGACGCCGCGTGATGCACGCATCATCTCTCACGACTGGTGGGCGTATATCCTCGTATCCGGCTGCGGCGGGGCGGTTGCCTACGACAAGGAACCAACGATTCGCTATCGCCAGCATGGCAACAACATCATCGGCTCCAACTCGAGCCTTCATGATCGCCTGGTGCGCGTCAGGAAGATGCTCGGCGGCACCTTCCGCGAATGGAACGATGCCAACCTCAAGGCGATCTCATACTTCAGGAACCGCCTGACCAGGGAAAACCGCAAGACCCTGGAACTGTTCGAACAAAGCCGCAGGGCCGACTTGCCAACGCGGCTGCGCCTGATCCACCAGTCCGGCGTCCATCGGCAGACGCTGCCGGGCACCCTTGGCCTGGCCGCTGCAGCAATCCTTCAAAGGCTATGAAACCATGACCATTCTCGTAACCGGCAGCGCCGGCTTCATTGGCGCGAACTTCGTGCTCGACTGGCTCGCCATCAACGACGAACCAGTGATCAGCCTGGACAAGCTGACCTATGCCGGAAACCTGCAAAATCTCGCCAGCCTGGAAAGCGACGAACGTCATACCTTCGTACATGGCGATATCGGCGACGGCGACCTGGTCGACCGTCTCCTGGCCGAATACCGCCCACGAGCTGTACTGAACTTCGCTGCGGAATCCCACGTCGACCGCTCCATCCGTGGTCCGGAAGACTTCATCCAGACCAACATCGTCGGCACCTTCCGCCTGCTCGAGTCGGTACGCGCCTACTGGAACTCCCTGCCGGATGCCGACAAATCGGCATTCCGCTTCCTGCATGTCTCCACTGATGAAGTCTACGGCTCCCTCGGCTCGAACGATCCAGCCTTCAAGGAAAGCAACAAGTACGAGCCGAACAGCCCCTACTCCGCTTCCAAGGCGGCATCCGACCATCTGGTCCGCGCCTATCACCACACCTACGGGCTGCCGGTGCTGACCACCAATTGCTCGAACAATTACGGGCCGTACCATTTCCCCGAGAAGCTGATCCCGCTGGTCATCCACAACGCCCTCGCCGGCAAGCCGCTGCCGATCTATGGCGACGGCCAGCAGATCCGCGACTGGCTCTATGTCAAGGATCACTGCAGCGCAATCCGCCGCGTTCTCGATGCCGGTCAACTGGGCGAGACCTACAACGTCGGCGGCTGGAACGAGAAAGCCAATATCGACGTGGTCCATACTCTTTGCGACATCCTCGACCAGGAAAAACCCAAGACGGACGGACGGAGCTACCGCGAACAGATCACTTTTGTTAAGGATCGTCCGGGACACGACCGCCGTTATGCCATTGATGCGTCGCGACTGGAGCGCGAACTGGGCTGGAAACCGGCGGAAACCTTCGAAACCGGCATCCGCAAGACCGTGCGCTGGTACCTGGACAACCAGGACTGGGTTGCCAATGTCACCAGCGGTGCATACCGGGAATGGGTAGGAAAGCAGTACGCATGAACAAGATTCTCCTGCTCGGCGCAAACGGCCAGGTCGGCTGGGAACTGCAGCGTTCCCTGGCTCCACTGGGTGAACTGGTCGTCTGCGACAGGCAGCGCGGTAACCTGGCAAACCTTGCAGGACTGGCTGCGCTGGTGGAGCGCGAACGGCCGAGCGTGATCGTCAACGCCGGTGCCTATACCGCCGTGGACAAGGCCGAAAGCGATGTCGACAGCGCTCGCCGGGTAAACGCCGAGGCTGTCGCGGTGCTGGCCGCCACCGCACGCGAGCTAGGCGCATGGTTGGTGCATTACTCCACCGACTATGTATTCGACGGCAGCGGCAGCACCCCATTCGAGGAAGACGCCGCCACCGACCCACTCGGTGCCTACGGCCAGACCAAACTGGAAGGCGAGCTGGCAATTCGCGAGAGCGGCTGCCGTCATCTGATCTTCCGCACCAGTTGGGTATACGCAGTGCGCGGCGGTAACTTCGCCAAAACCATGCTGCGCCTGGCCAAGGAGCGCGATGAGCTGAAAGTGGTCGCCGACCAGATCGGCGCGCCGACCAGCGCAGAACTGATTGCCGATATCACGGCCCTCGTGCTGAGTCGGCTGCAGCACGATGCGGCACTTGCCGAGCGCGCCAGCGGCACTTACCACCTGGTGACCAGCGGGGAAACCAGTTGGCACCGATATGCCCAGTACGTCATCAGCGAAGCCCAGCGCCTGGGAAGTGAGCTGCGAACCAGCCGCGAACGCATCCATCCGATCGCCAGCAGCGACTATCCGGTGCCGGCAAAGCGCCCAGCAAACTCCCGACTGAACAACGACAAATTACAACGCACCTTTGGAGTGTCCCTTCCCCACTGGGAGTACCACGTCCAGCGCATGATCAGAGAACTGGTCGAAACGGAGGCAGTATGAAGCGCAAGGGAATCATTCTCGCCGGGGGCTCCGGCACCCGCCTGTATCCGGCGACCCTGGCAATCTCCAAGCAGCTGCTGCCCATCTACGACAAGCCGATGATCTACTACCCGCTGAGTACCCTGATGCTGGCGGGTATCCGCGAGATCCTGATCATCTCTACACCTCAGGACACCCCGCGCTTCCAGCAACTGCTGGGCGACGGCAGTCAATGGGGGCTCGACTTGCAGTATGCCGTGCAGGAGTCGCCCGACGGGCTGGCCCAGGCATTCCTGATCGGCGAATCGTTCATCGGCAACGACCCGAGTGCACTGGTGCTGGGCGACAACATCTATCACGGCCACGACCTCCAGCAATTGCTGCTCAATGCGATGCAGCGCCCGACTGGAGCCACCGTATTCGCCTACCACGTGCACGACCCGGAGCGCTACGGCGTAGTCGAGTTCGATGGGAACAACAAGGCCGTCAGCCTGGAAGAAAAGCCCACCCAACCGAAGTCCAGCTACGCGGTGACAGGCCTGTACTTCTACGATCAACAGGTCGTGGATATCGCCAAGAGCATCAGGCCATCGGCGCGCGGCGAACTGGAAATCACTGACGTCAACCGCGCTTACCTGGAGATGAGCCAGCTGTCCGTCGAAATCATGGGCCGCGGCTACGCCTGGCTGGACACCGGTACCCACGACTCTCTGCTGGAAGCCGGTTCATTTATCGCCACCCTGGAAAACCGCCAGGGCCTGAAAGTTGCCTGCCCCGAAGAGATCGCCTTCCGCCAGAAGTGGATCAGCCCCGAGCAACTCGAAGCCCTGGCTACTCCGATGACCAAGAACGGCTATGGCAAATATCTGAAACGCTTGCTGGTTGAGGCTGTTTACTGATGAGAGCTACACGTCTTGCTATTCCCGATGTTGTACTGATCGAACCCAAGGTCTTTGGCGATGAGCGCGGATTCTTCTTTGAAAGCTTCAACCATGTGCAGTTCGAAGAAGCCGTAGGCCGACCAGCGAAATTTGTACAAGACAACCATTCCCGCTCTACAAAGTGCACACTTCGCGGGTTGCATTATCAGCCCCAACATCCCCAAGAAAAACTTGTCCGAGTAGCAAGCGGAGAAGTGTTTGATGTTGCCGTTGATATGCGAAGAACTTCACCCACCTTTGGCAAATGGCTGGGTGCCTTATTAAGCGCAGAAAATAAGAATCAACTTTGGGTACCTGAAGGATTTGCACATGGCTTCATAGTTCTTTCGGACTCAGCAGGTTTCTTGCACAAGACAACAGACTATTATTTCCCAGAGCACAAACGTAGTTTACTTTGGAGTGATCCACTGATAGTTATTGATTGGCCCTATGAAGGCAAACCTCGGCTTTCAGAAAAGGACGCTAAGGCTTGTCTATTTACTGAAGCAGAGACTTTCCTTTAATGTATCAACATTCCCTCTCTCCCAAGGAAGCGCTACTCACCCCATGGCGCAATCGGGCATTGATTATTACCTTAATCAAACGCGAGGTAATCGGTCGTTATCGCGGATCAGCACTAGGAATATTATGGTCCTTTTTCCATCCTCTTCTAATGCTGAGCGTCTACACCTTTGTATTTGGCGTTATATTTAAAAGCCGCTGGGGCAATACTGGAGGCTCTAAGGCCGAGTTTGCTCTCATATTATTTTCGGGATTACTGGTTTTTAGCGTATTTTCCGAGTGCATAAACCGAGCGCCAAGCCTAATTCTATCGAATTCAAATTATGTAAAGAAGGTAATATTTCCAATTGAAATACTTCCCCTTGTGAGCCTAGGATCCGCATTATTTCATCTTTTAGTGAGTCTATCCGTATGGCTAGGCTTCTACATATTCATCTATGGATTACCAAGGAGTACGATTTTCCTCTTTCCGCTCATACTACTTCCGATTTTATTTTTCACCCTTGGAATCTCATGGTTTCTGGCATCCCTAGGGGTCTTCTTACGGGATGTATCACAGATAACCGGAATCATCACCACTATCTTAATGTTCATGTCTCCAATCTTCTTTCCTCTCTCAGCACTGCCAGAAAAATATCACTCTTTGTTGCTGCTAAATCCTTTAACTCCAACAATCGAAATGACGCGAGATGTGTTGATATGGGGAAACCAGCCAAACTGGCCAATGCTCACGATCTATCTCCTGCTAAGTATTCTTGTCAGCATCCTTGGCTTCGCTTGGTTTCAGAAAACAAGAAAAGGATTTGCTGATGTTCTCTAGTGAAAATAAGCCTACCAATGAAACCGCCATCGAGGTAGAAAACATTGGCAAGTGCTACACAATATACGACAAGCCAAGGGACCGGCTTCTGCAGATGCTTTCCCGCGGAAAAAAAAAATATTATAGAGAGTTTTGGGCGCTTCATGACATTTCATTCACGGTTAAAAAAGGGGAAACGATTGGAATCATAGGTCGCAATGGTTCAGGAAAGTCCACCCTACTTCAAGCAATATGTGGCACCCTGACTCCAACACAAGGGAAAATTAGAATTAACGGCAAAATAGCCGCACTATTAGAACTTGGAGCGGGTTTCAACCCAGAATTCACCGGCCGAGAAAATGTTTATATGGCCGCAGCACTATACGGACTAACTAAAAATCAAATTGATGAGAGGTTTGATCGTATAGCATCCTTTGCAGACATTGGAAGTCATATTGACCAGCCAGTAAAAAGCTATTCGAGCGGAATGTTTGTAAGACTAGCATTTGCTGTTATTGCCCACGTTGATGCGGACATTTTAGTCATTGATGAAGCACTAGCTGTTGGAGATGCAGTTTTTACTCAAAAATGCATGAGATTCATTCGAGCATTCAAAGATCGTGGAACCTTGCTCTTCGTTAGCCACGATATTAGCTCAGTCATAAATCTCTGCCAGCGAAGTATTTGGCTGCACAATGGAAATCTTCGCCAGATAGGCCAATCCAAGGCGGTTTCCGATGAGTATCTGCAATATACGCTGCAGGAGGTATATGGCGACGAAGTAAAACTGGAAAGAGCATCAACCAAACACAGCGAAGCAATACCCGTCATTCCAGATGACTCGCCAGTAGTTGATTATGAAGGCAAATTCGAAGTTATAGACAATCTCGACGAGTCGAATGGCTGGAAAACAGGCGCAGGAGAGATTCTTTCAGTAAGATTGGAACACGAATCATCTAATAGCGAGCAATCCTTTCAAGGTGGAGAAAACGTCCGAATGACAATTCGGGCCATAGCCTATCAAAATATAGAAAAACCCATAATTGGCTTCTTAGTATGCGATCGACTTGGTCAGAGTTTATTCGGCGAAAACTCTCTACCACAGACAGACCGGCAGCCGCTTACAATTTCTACCGGGGAGACTTTCGAAGCAGAATTCTTATTTAGACTCCCTATGCTTCCAAATGGTCAATATGTAGTTATTGCATCGCTTGCCGAAGGTACTCTCTACAGTCACGTGCAACATCACTGGTTGCACGACGCACTGATAATTAATGTGTTCTCAAGTAAAGTGAGATGGGGGCTTGTAGGCGTGCCATTTCAGAAGATCAGCCTAAAAAAGCTCACTCACCCCCAACATACACCAAGCCATTAGAAATGCATATCCCACATAAAGATTAAGTGGCAGACATATGAAAGAAAAAACCTTATTAGAAGCCGCAAACTTCTTATCAAACCAACTTGGACAAGACAGCGCTTGGCTTGGTCACACGCCATTCGCTGCCTGGTTGGTTAACCGCTTTGAACCTTCTTGTTTTGTGGAACTTGGTACACACTGGGGGCATTCGTACTTCTCCTTCTGCCAAGCAATTAAGCAAAAAAATCTCCCCGCCAAATGTTATGCCATCGATACGTGGGAAGGCGATAAACACGCAGGCCACTACTCCGAAACAATATATAACAGCGTCACATCCCACAATAATACAAATTACTCCTCCTTTTCCAATCTGCTTCGGATGACTTTTGACGAGGCACTAAACTATTTCTCGGACGGGACCATTGACTTATTACATATCGATGGCCTCCACACTTATGAGGCGGTTCGCCATGATTTTGAATCGTGGCTTCCAAAGCTGACTCCTGGCGCAATTGTTTTACTCCATGACACAAATGTTCGAGAACGTGAGTTTGGCGTTTGGAAACTATGGCAAGAACTGAAAGAAATATACCCTGACCACTTGGAGTTCTTACACTCCTACGGCCTTGGTGTGCTACAGATTCCAGGTGCGACTGACACCAAACGAATGGAGTGGCTAAGCCCATCTCACGCTCTGCAGGGTGATCTCATCCATTACTTCTCTGCACTAGGTAAGAAGGAGCGGGAACGGTTTGAGCTCGACCTTTCTATGCGCACCAATGCCGAGCTTAATAAAAAAGTGGCCCTGCTCGACTCCCAAATAGTTGTATTGAATAACTCCCTCGACGACCTGAATAGCTCTCTCGCTAGCCTAAACCGCTCTATTGACGATAGAGAGAACCGACTAACTGAGCTGAGCGTCGGTGCTAATGAACGCAACAATAAAATACTAGAGCTCGAACGTTTAATCCAGGAGCAGAGTAAAAGAATCTCTGGCCTGAGTCAGGTAATCAACCAGCAAGAAACAACGCTTGCCGCAATAACCTCCTCCACTAGCTGGAAGGTCACCAAACCACTGCGCTGGCTCGGCATTCAAAAAATTCGCCTTACTTTATTGGCAAAATCAGTAAGACTGGCAAAAAGACATACTGGAAGCAGCAAAGAGACCCTATTAAAGCTAATAGTAATTTTTCGTCGAGAAGGCATCCGTGGCGTAACATCAAGAGCCCGATTCCTATTACAACACAATGCATCAAAATTAAATGGTGAAAACCAGCCCTCATACAACAAACCAGAAAGCAATATTGAACAAAAAAATAAAGAAATACCCCTCCATATAGATAAAATAGACATAATTGTCTGTGTGCATAACGCACTAGATGATGTAAAGCGCTGCTTAACCTCCATAATGCAGAACACCCACCCACCATACAACTTAATAATTGTTGATGATGGAAGCGCTCTAGAAACAAAAACCTACTTAGAAGAGTTCGTTTTCGGCCAACCTGCAATTTTGATACGTAATGATATCGCACAGGGATATACCAAAGCCGCCAACATAGGAATGCGGGCATCTACCGCGGATAATTTAGTATTGCTCAATAGCGACACCATTGTTTCACCCAAATGGATTGATCGGCTAATTCAGTGCGCCAAATCCTCACCTAGAATTGGTATGGTAGGCCCTCTAAGCAACACTGCATCTTGGCAATCCACGCCTAATCTATTAGATAAGGACGGAGACTGGTCCAGTAACCCCTTACCTTCAGGGTATACGGTAGTCGACTATGCCGGAGAAGTTGCACGTGTTTCTCAACAGATTCATCCTAGTGTAGGCTTCCTAAACGGCTTCTGCCTACTAATTAAGAAAAACCTAATTAGTGATATCGGTCTTTTTGACGAGGAAATATTTGCACGAGGCTATGGCGAAGAGAATGACTACTGCCTGAGGGCTATCCAGAATGGATGGGAACTAGCGGTAGCAGATGATTGCTTTGTTTATCATGCTCAGTCCAAAAGTTACTCACATGAAACAAGAAAAGAACTAGCCAAATTAGCAGATAACAATCTCGCCAAAAAGCACGGTACATCAAAAATTCTTCACAACCTTGCCGCCACCCAAAATAATTTGGCACTTCAGTATGTTAGAAACCGCTGCAAAGATATTGAAAATATAAAATCCATCAGAGAGAGAGCACAAAAGCAATTTGAGGGAAAACGCATACTATTCTTGCTACCAGCCAGAACACCTGGCGGTGGCGCCAATATAGTTCTACTTGAAGCAGAAACTATGCGCTCACTCGGTGCGGATGTGTGGGTCGCAAATCTCTACATCCATAAAGAGCTTTTCGAAAAAAGCTACCCAAACAACAGCGTACCCACACTTTATATCAATTCATCTAGCGAGCTAATTGAGATTGCATGTGAGTTTGATGCAATCATAGCCACACTATATTTAACAGTATCTTGGTTGAGACCGCTATTAGATTTACCCACCCCCCCCAAACTCGGCTACTACGTACAAGATTTTGAGCCCGATTTCTTCGAGAAAGGGACCCCCGATTATAAATTGGCTCTAAGCAGTTATACAGAGGTCGATGGACTAACTCTATTTACAAAGACAAAGTGGACCCAGCGCGTTCTCAAAGAAGAAACTAGCGTTATAGCAGCAGTAGTTGGCCCCACATTGGATACTAACCTTTTCCATCCGACGAAAACATATAATTCAAATACAGATAAGATCACGATTCTAGCAATGGTGCGCCCATCTACACCAAGGAGAGCACCAGAGCGAACCATGCGAATATTAAAGCGCTTATCGCGCCACTTTGGAACCAATATCCAAATAATGATTTTTGGCTGTTCTACCGATGAAATAAACTCCGCTTTGATCGATAGGGATTTCCCTTTTGCAAATCTTGGAGAGATTAACTCCCAAGAAGTCTCTAAAACAATGGCAACAGCAGATATTTTTATTGATTGTTCAGACTTCCAGGCAATGGGGCTTACTGCTATGGAGGCAATGGCTTCTGCGCTAGCAGTTATCGGCCCTCAAAATGGTGGACTTAGAGAAATAATCACCGACAAAGAGAATGGTCTACTAGTCAATACCAACTCTGACGATGAGATATTTGAAGCGGCAAGCCGACTAATTTCCGACTCGAAACTGAGAGAGCGCATCCGGAAAAATGCTCTAGTTGTGGTGCAGCACGATCCAATCATATCTTCTTTTAATATTCTAAGCTGTTTCTTCCCGGATGATGCGACTCCTAACTCCACTTCCACCACAGAGGAAAGTATGTCTTTAGCATAATAATATGAAGGCCTGTCGTGTGTTTTCGGCAGGCCAAAAACCAATAAATACCGGCCGAGCAGCCCGAAATCAAAAAACTGCCATAAAACCCACAGCAGATAAATTAAATGTCCGACAGCATCCTAAATATACATGTACTATATGAGAGCTCTGCCGGTGGACTTCCCCACGGCTGCAGTGAAATTCGGCTAATTCGTCCATTGTCTCACCCATCTATAAGCTCTGAAGTATCGCTCACTTACGGAACTGACCTCCCTGACATCCCATTTGACGTGATTATCATTGAGCGTCTATGGGACCACACTTGCGACTGGCATTATCATCACTCAATATTGCAGCGCGCTAGACTGCAAGGCGCAAAAATAATCTACGAACTAGATGATAATTTATTAGATCTCAACTCTAAAGCTGGCGACACCAACTGGCCAACGTCATCCCAAAAATTATGGCTAATGCAAATGGCGCGCTTTGCCGACGGAGTCATAGTCTCAACTCCCAATCTCGCAAAAAGACTTTCCAGCTTAAACAAGAACGTCGTAGTCTTAGAAAACTTCTTGGACGAGCAGTTATTTTTCTCGCCGCCAACTCTTCCGTCACAAACCAACCACAGTCAAGTCAAGTTCGGATACATGGGTACTTACACCCACATAGATGACCTAATTTCTATTATACATCCCCTTAGACGAACTCTAAGAAAACACTCATCCAAGGTCAGCTTTGAAATACTAGGGATAGGCGACGCTCCAACTATAAGAGAGATGTTCGCAGATCTTCCAGTTAAGATCCTTTCCGTCCCGCCTAGTGACACCCCATATAAAAACTTTACATCTTACTTCAAGAGAAACATAAACTGGAACTTCGGGATCGCCCCCCTAATAGACTCAGACTTCACGAAATGCAAATCTGACATAAAATATTTAGATTATGGCGTCCATGGAATACCCGGAATATTTTCCGACACCCCAGCTTACAGCGCCACCATCTCTCATTTAAATACTGGAATCCTGGCAACTGATAATTCTTCTTGGGAATACTGGCTGGAGAGTTTAATACTTGATCAAGAACTCCGCCAAAAACTAGCCCACAACGCACACACACAAATCTGGAGCGAACGCATGTTAAAAACTACAGCTTCAAGATGGACAGAAGCGATAAGAAAGTTAGTTTCTCTCAGCCACTCCTCCACCCAAAGTTCCTCTATACCCGGCCAAAGCTTCACCCCCTCCCAGAATCTCTCCCGAAATGAGAAAGTTCTATTTGGATGCAACCTTCGGGGAATAGGCCTTGAAATTGGTGCATCCTACTGCCCAGTCGCCCCCAAAAGTCAAGGTTTCAATGTACATGTCTTGGATCATGCTGACGCTAGCACACTAAAGGAGAAGTATAAAAATCAGAATGTCGACATAAGAAAAATTGAAGAAGTCGACTATGTATGGTCTGGCCAACCACTTCATGAACTGACAGAAAAGAAAGACTACTATGATTGGATAATAGCATCACATGTCATAGAGCACACTCCAGATCTCGTCTCTTTTTTACAGCAATGCGAAATAATGCTAAAGCCTGGCGGGATATTGTGCCTAGCAATTCCTGATCATAGATACTGCTTTGACATATTCAGACCAACCAGTACCCCAGGCGAAGTAATTCAAGCTTACGTAGAAAAACGCCGTCGACATAGCCTATCCGCCATATGGGATCACTTCTCGATGATCACTAGAAAAGGCGAGACCGTAGCATGGCATAAAGGGCACTCGGGAAATTTCAACTTTATCCATCCCAGTCTTGATGATGCAAAGAGGATGCTTGCCTTTGCTCAAGAGTCCGATGAATACATTGATGTCCACAACTGGAAATTCACACCATCTTCATTTAAACTAATTCTGCATGACATCCAATCGCTTAATTACACATCTTTCAACATAAAGAGTTTTTTCGCAACAGAAGGCTGCGAGTTCATCGTGCAACTCTGCAAAGAAGATACTCTCAACGAGCTAAGCAACGCACTGCGGGAGGAGATTATAAAAAATCGGCTAAAAGAAGCTCTAGAAGTCGAACTAAATTAATTATCAGGGCTCGCAAATTCTTTTAGCTCGACATCTTATAACTTTAAGATGTCGAGTTTCTTAAACCGCATCAGGCTGAAACGATAGCGCCATGACTATATTTATTTCTGATTGGCAACGTCTTATTCCCTTGCTATTTATTACGTGTTTTCTCACCCTTCTCTGGCACCTCCACCACTTCGCCAATCAGTACTACCGCGAAGAACTGGCCCAGCAGAACCGTCAGACCCTCGATCTTTACGTCGCCAACCTGCTCGGCACGCTGCGGCTCTATCAGGATCTACCACCGATCCTGCGCGAGCTGCCCGCTCTCCGCCAGGCCCTGCAGCAGCCTGGCAATGAGGAGGTCAGGGCGTAAGCGCTCCACCAACCCCATCTTCCCTTGACGGGGCTCTGCGATCAGGCTGCGTTTGTCGGCGAGCAGTTCCACGGCAGCAGGGCTTCGTAGTCTCCGACGCCGCTGGCCGATGGCAGGCGTTCGAGGATGTGACGTAGCCAGGCATAGGGCTCCTGCCCGTTGGCCTTGGCCGTTTCGATCAGGCTGTAGATCTGTGCGCTGGCCGTGGCGTCTTTGGGCGTATCGCTGAACAGCCAGTTTTTGCGGCCGATGACGAAGGGGCGGATGGCGTTCTCGGCGCGGTTGTTGTCGATCGGCAGATGACCGCCTTCGAGGTAGCGCACCAGCTTGCTCCAGTTGTTGGCCCACCGCCTTGCCCAGGGCTGTCTGCCCGGCGACCTGTGGCTGGGTCTTGCCCAGCCAGGTTTTGAGCTGATTGAGCAGGGGCTGGCTGCGCTGCTGACGCCCTTCGAGGCGCTCCGCATGTAAGCACTCCACAACCCCCGCCTACAAATGCTCCCTGGCGCTGGAGATGCTGTTGCTCCGTTTTTCACAGGAGCCTGTTCTCATGATGCGTCCCGACACCAAGGTGCAGAAGGTCTACCTCTATCCGAAGCCTGTCGACTTCCGCAAATCCATCAATGGCCTGTCCGCGTTGGTCGAGCTGGACATCAAGGTGGAGGTGTTCAACCCGGTGCTGTTCGTGTTCCTCAACCGGGCTCGCAGTCAGGTGAAGATTCTGTACTGGGAGCGCAATGGCTTCTGTCTGTGGCTCAAGCGTCTGGAGGCCGAGCGTTTCAAGACCAAGCCCGATGCCGGTGACGAGGCCATCGAATTGACGGTCGATGAACTGAACTGGCTGCTCGACGGTATCGATCTGTGGCGCAACCGCCCGCACCAGGTGCTGACCCCGCGTTTCGTGGCCTGAGCCTGTATAATCCGGCGCCATGAAATCTGCTGCAGACGCCCTCCCTGACGACCCCATCCTGCTCAAGGCTCTGATTCTGCAATTGCAGCAGGAGAATGCCCTGCTGCGTCACAAGTTATTCTCGCCCAAGTCCGAGCGCAGCCCAGAGGATGTGGATTCGCCGCAGTTGGCGATGTTCAACGAGGCGGAAGAACTGGTCGAAGCCATGCCTGATGCCGTTGCTGAAGAAGCCGAGGAAGAGGTCGTCGCCCCGGTCAAGCGCCGTGGTAAGCGCAAGCCGCTGCCGGCGGATCTGCCGCGTGTGGAGGTCGTCCATGACCTGCCCGAGCACGAACGGACCTGCGAATGCGGTGCCTGCAAGCAAGTGATCGGCGAGGAAACCAGCGAACAGCTGGAGATCATCCCGATGCAGGTGCGGGTCATCCGCCACATCCGCAAAACCTACGCCTGCAAGGTCTGCGAAGCCGGCCTGGTCACCGCCGACAAGTCGGCGCAACTGATCGAGAAAAGCCTGGCCAGCCCCAGCGTGCTGGCGATGCTGCTGACCACCAAGTACGCCGACGGCATCCCGCTGTATCGCTTCGAGAAGATGCTCGCCCGCCACGGCATCGAGATATCCCGGCAGACCCTGGCGCGCTGGGTGATCCAGTGTGGCGAACGCTTGCAGCCTCAGCTCAACCTGATGCGCGACCAGCTGCTGGAATACCCCGTGCTGCACTGCGACGAGACGCGCCTGCAGGTGCTGCATGAACCCGGGCGTGACCCACGAGCCAATCCTGGATGTGGGTACAAAGCGGTGGTCCGCCGCAGACGCCTAGCCGCGCCATCTACTGCTAGTCAACAGGTGACAGCCACCGAATACAGCCGGACAATATCGGGGACACGCTGCGGATTTTCAACGCGATGCGGTGCCGATGCTAGCGCGATGACAGCAATTTTGCTCCTGTTACGGAACCAACCGACACGAGCGCAATCAAATCGCCACCAAGCTGGGGAGACGTTGACAAACGACTTCCCATTGCTGATAGCGAAGAATTCTTTGTCGACAAGAATCAATGCGTTAACCTTCCGCCCGCCGTAGGAAAACGTTGCTCGCTGAGAGAGACATCGAGAGCAGGAGGCATACTCCTCCCCCACGGTAGCGCTCTAGGAGTACGCGCACCAGACTCTAGCGCCGAATTCCCCTGATCTTCGGACGCTCAGGACAAGTTACACAAGGATAAATCTGATGCTATTTCCTGTGATCATTTGCGGTGGAGCCGGCAGCCGCCTTTGGCCGGTGTCCCGAGAAGCACACCCCAAGCCTTTTATGCCCCTGCCTGACGGGCAAAATCTCCTGCAAAAGACTCTTCTGCGCGCGCTGGCACTGAGCGATGTTTCAGAGGTAATGACGGTTACCAACCGAGAACTCTACTTCAAGACGGAAGATGAGTACCGCGCACTGGCCCCTAGACCATGCATCCTCAGCTACGTTCTAGAGCCATTTGGCCGCAATACCGCTGCAGCAGTCGCTTCGGCCGCGCTTCAGTTGAACTCGGCTCACGGACCTGATGCACTGATGCTAGTGCTACCGGCGGACCACCTGATCAAGGAAGCGGAGGCGTTCGCCGAGGCCGTAGCCCATGCCACCGAACTGGCAAAGGGTGGCTGGCTGGTAACCTTCGGGGTTCAACCACAGTACCCGGAAACCGGATTCGGCTACATCGAGAGCAGCAACGAACCTCTGGAAGGTGGGTTCAAGGTAAGGCGCTTTGTCGAAAAGCCGGATCGAGTGACAGCTCAGGAGTACCTCGTCGCAGGTAACTATCTCTGGAACTCCGGAATGTTCTGCTTCCGTGTTGGCACCCTGCTCGACGAAATGAATATCCATGCGCCAGAGGTTGCCTCTGCCGTCGAGGCAACCATCACTGAGTCGCGCCTAAGCAAAGGGGAGCATCATCGCTGCCTGACGCTCAATGCCGAACATTTCATAAAGGTACCGGACATTTCCATCGACTACGCGCTGCTGGAGCGCTCGAACAAGGTTGCGACTGTTCCCTGCGATCTGGGTTGGAGCGATATTGGATCCTGGGCCGCTCTGTCGGAACTGACGAGTGAGGACCCGGATGGCAACCGCTGCGATGGTGAGGTCCTGCTGCACTCAGCCAACAACAACTACGTCCACAGCCCGGACCGCCTCACTGCACTTGTAGGCGTGCAAAATCTGATCGTCGTCGATACCCCTGACGCAATCCTCATTTCACATCGAGAGCATTGCCAGGACGTGAAACAGATCGTCGCCCAGCTAAAGAAAAAAGGGCATGACGCACACCTGCTGCACCGCACCGTACATCGCCCCTGGGGTACCTATACCACTCTGGAGGAAGGCGACCGTTTCAAGATCAAGCGTATCGTCGTCAAACCGGGCGCCTCTCTTTCGCTACAAATGCATCACCATCGTAGCGAGCATTGGACCGTGGTGTGCGGTATGGCGAAGGTAACCAATGGTGAGAAGTCGTTTCTATTGAACACGAACGAATCGACTTTCATTCCTGCGGGGCATCAGCACCGTCTGGAGAACCCAGGAGTTATCAGCCTGGTACTGATCGAAGTACAGAGTGGTGAGTATCTCGGGGAAGACGACATTGTCAGGTTCGAAGACCGCTACGGCCGCAAGTAAGCAATAACGAGGATTTAAATTTTGAGCAAGAAGACTGCACTGATCACGGGCATCACTGGACAAGACGGCGCTTACCTCGCGGAACTATTGCTCAGCAAGGGTTACGCGGTACATGGTATCAAGCGCCGGAGCTCGCTGTTCAATACTGACCGTATCGATCACCTCTACCACGACCCACATGACAAAGGGTACGACCTGACCCTGCACCACGGTGATCTCACTGATTCCAGCAGCCTGATCCGTATCGTGCAAGAAGTTAAGCCGGACGAGATCTACAATCTGGCAGCGCAAAGCCACGTCGCTGTTTCGTTCGAAGAGCCTGAATATACCGCCAACTCCGACGCCCTCGGCGCGCTCCGCCTGCTGGAAGCAATTCGTATCGCCGGGCTGGAGAAAACCACCAAGTTCTATCAAGCCTCGACATCCGAACTGTACGGACTGGTGCAGGAAATTCCGCAGAAGGAAACCACCCCCTTCTATCCTCGCTCGCCCTACGCGGTCGCAAAGCTCTACGCCTACTGGATCACCGTCAACTATCGCGAAGCCTATGGCATGTACGCATGCAACGGCATCCTCTTCAACCACGAATCACCGATTCGCGGTGAGACTTTCGTTACCCGGAAAATCACCCGTGCCCTTGCCCGAATCAAGCTTGGCCTTCAGGAGCGTCTTTATCTCGGCAACATGAACGCACTTCGCGACTGGGGCCATGCTCGCGATTACGTCGAGATGCAGTGGCTGATGCTGCAGCAGGAAAAACCTGAAGACTTCGTGATTGCCACCGGAGAACAGCACTCGGTACGCGAGTTCGTTGAGCTGGCCGCACGCGAAATCGGTATCGAGATCAAGTGGGAAGGTGAAGGCGTCGATGAAAAAGGCTTCGATGTCTCGACTGGGAAATGCATCGTGGCCGTTGACCCCCGCTACTTCCGTCCGGCAGAAGTCGAAACGCTGCTGGGCGATCCGAGCAATGCCAAAGCGAAGCTTGGCTGGGTACCAACTACATCGTTCCAGGAACTCGTTTCGGAAATGATGCGCGAAGACATGAAAGATGCCATGCGCGATGAGCTGGTAAAGCAACATGGATTCAAGTACTTCAACCATCACGAATGATTGGTCGGACCGCGAAGATGATTCCTGTTTATCAACCGTCGCTCGGCGGTAAAGAGAAAGAGTACGTCAATCAATGCCTGGACACGACGTGGATCTCCTCTAAAGGCGAGTTCATCAGTCGCTTCGAGAACGCATTCGGCGAGTTCATTGGCGCGAAGCACGCGACGACCGTGAACAACGGCACAGTAGCCATCCACCTCGCCCTCGAAGCGCTCGGCATAAGGACCGGCGATGAGGTGATCGTTCCGACGCTCACCTACGTCGCCTCGGTCAACACCATCATGCAGACTGGCGCCATGCCGGTGTTCGTCGACTCGCTGGAAGACACCTGGCAAGTGGATCCGGCCGATATCCGACGCAAGATCACGCCCCGGACACGCGCGGTCATGGCCGTTCACCTGTACGGGCTGCCTTGCGATATGGACGAGATCACCGCCATCTGCCGGGAACATGATCTACTGCTCATCGAGGATTGCGCGGAAGCTTTCGGCACCCTGTACAAGGGGCAGCACGTTGGAACGTTCGGCGACGTCGCTACGTTCAGCTTCTTCGGCAACAAGACCATCACTACCGGCGAAGGCGGGATGGTCATCGCGAAAGACGAAGCGGTATTCCGTCGCGCCTGCCACCTGAAGAACCAGGGTGTTTCCAGCACACGGGAATACTGGCACGACGTGCTGGCCTTCAATTATCGGATGACCAATATCTGTGCAGCGATCGGTCTTGCCCAGATCGAACGGGCGGACACCATCATTGCGAAGAAGCGCCAGATTGCGCAGTGGTACAAGGATGGCTTGGCGGGTCTCCCTCTCAAGACGCACGACGAGCAGCCAAGTACGACCCATTCGTTCTGGATGTGCTCGATCGCAGTGGACGACCCTGCGGCTCGTCAGCCTCTGAGGGACCACCTGAAGGCTGCCGGGATTGAAACACGACCAGTGTTCTACCCGTCCCATACGTTGCCCCATTGCGCTGCCGAAGGGTCATTCCCGACGGCAGACTCGCTGGCATCGCGCGGCATCAATCTGCCAAGCTTCCCTGACTTGACCGAAGGCCAAGTCTCGGAAATTTGCGGAGAGATCAAGCGGTTCTTCGCATAATCCTCGGACGGCCGGGCGAAGGGTGCAGTGACCGACTTTAGGTCCGCGCGCTGCTCTCCTCGCTCGGCTCGTTTTCGGACGTTGACAAGGTAGGCCACAGTCAAAGGACGTCGGCAACCTGACCATCTCCCCCCGACAACAAACAACCCGGATCTTCTTTTGTCTACTTATCTTCGGAACATCTGGAACACTCGTTACTTCTGGGTGCACCTGTCACTCTCTGATCTGCGCTCGCGTTGGAGAAGATCGTTCTTCGGAATACTCTGGACGATCATCCAGCCGCTCGGCATGACGCTCCTGCTGGCGGTCGTTTTTGGCAAGGTGTTCAAGATCGAGATCAGGGATTACGCTCCCTATATACTTTCCGGAATGATCATCTGGGAGTTCGTCACCGCATCGGCGACCGCTGGATCGCTATCGTTCGTCCAGGCGGATGCCTATATCAAGCAGTGCAACCACCCCCTGGCCATCTATACCCTGCGCACAGTACTGACAAACCTGATCGTCCTTTGTCTGGCCAGCGTCACTCTTGTGGCCTGGGTGCTGGTCGTGATGCCTCAGAACTTCGGCTGGTCATGGCTGGCGGCATTGTCCATCTATCCAATCCTCGCGTTGATCGCATGGCCGCTCGCCACCTTCCTGGCCTATGTCGCGACTCGATTCCGCGATCTTCCGCACGCACTGGGACTCCTCCTCCAGGCGATGTGGTTCGTTTCCCCGATCTACTTTGAAGCGAAGCTATTTCGCGGCGGGGACCTGCACGCGCTGGTCGATTACAACCCCATCTACCACATGCTGGAGATCGTCCGGGCCCCTCTGCTGCAGGGACACTGGCCTTCACTGGAAAACTATGCCTACTGCGGCGGCACCATCGCGCTGCTCATATTGCTGGCTGTCCTTCTAGGCAGAAGGGCCGAAAGAAAAGTTATCTTCTATCTATGAAAAACAACCACATCCGCCTGGAAAAGGTGAACCTTTTCTATTCGTCGGTCGCCTTCAAAGAGCGGTCACTGAAGTCCTTGGCAGGCCGACTGCTGAGTTCTCGGAAAGCCAAGCACGAAGTGCACGACGTCCATGCCCTGAAAGATATCAGCCTCGACATTCGCCCCGGGGAACGGGTCGGCCTGCTCGGCCACAATGGAGCGGGGAAAAGTACCTTCCTCAAGATGCTGGCAGGACTTTATCCGATCACTTCGGGCGCACGCAGCGTTGTGGGTACCGTACGATCGTTGTTCGACCTCAGCCTGGGTTTCGAGCCAGACGCGTCCGGTAGGGAAAACATCCTGTACCGTGGACTGTTGCTCGGCCTGTCTCCCAATTTCATGCGCGAGATCGAAGAAGAGATCGTCGCTTTCGCAGATATCGGCGAGTTCATCGATTATCCGATCAAGACCTACTCGGCGGGCATGCAGGTGCGCCTCGCGTTTGCGATTTCTACCATCGTGGGTGGCGACATCCTGCTACTGGACGAGGTAATTGGGGCAGGCGATGCCAACTTCATGACCAAGGCCAAGCAACGGATACTCAGCCTGATCGAGCAATCCGAAATTCTGGTGCTGGCATCCCACGATTTCCAAACGCTCGAATCCATCTGCGATCGCGGCCTGGTATTCCACCATGGCCAGCTGGTTTTCGATGGCCAGGTCGACAAGTGCATTCAGGAATACAAGAAGGTCAATAATCTCTCATGAGAGCAGATTCCGCTTTTCGAGTAATGTGGCTTCTAAACCATACTTCCGCGAGAAAGTTTGAAGTCGCTATGCTGAAGGCAATAGGTGTGAATGAAATATACACACCTAAAGTCTTTCCGTCTGACCCAAGTTTTCGCTCAGCCTCTGTCGATTACTCTGAAGACGCGAATCTGAGTATTCCGCAAGACGACCTGGCAAGACTGAACAGCATAAACTGGTACGAGTCGCCAACGCCCCAGGACTGGGAGATCGCGAACAAGTATTTCGATGTATGTTTCTTCATCATTCACAATGTCGAAACGATTAAAACAGCTTCCCGGTATTTCCGTGGCTCGCTTCTTTGGCGGGCTTATGGGCAACCCCGGGACATAAACTACACGAGCATCCTGCAAAGCCTGAGCAGGGATATTGGAAACAAGTGGATCCAATCACTGGGGTCCAGATTCTATTTCGCTCAAGCCTATGAGCACCTCGCAAGCGTTGAGGATCACTTCCTTCAATCCAGATCGCTGTATCTTCCACTTGGCATGATGGATGCCCAGCCAACCAATAGCTGGGAAGGAAATGATCCAACAATACTTTTCGTATGCCCTGACATTGCCTGTAATCCATACTACCGAAAAATCTATGAAGCCTTTACATCAGACTTTTCCGGACTTCAATACAAGATCGCGGGAGCGCAGCCGCTCGATGTAGATGACAAGAACGTACTTGGCTTTGTAACCGCTGAAGAGCACCAAAGCAACATGACGCAATCACGCGTGATGTTCTATCACTCCCAAGAGCCGTTCCATATCCACTATCACCCATTCGAAGCCGTGAAAGTAGGTATGCCGCTGGTGTTCATGGCGGGAGGACTTCTTGACCGGCTGGGAGGAGTTGACCTCCCTGGCCGCTGCACCAGCATCAAGGAAGCAAAGAATAAAGTTACGCGAATATTGGCTGGAGATTCAGCTCTCATTGATTCCATTCGGAGGTCGCAGACAGTTCTTCTCGAAGCAATGCGCTTCGAGCGGCATGAACCTGTATGGCGCAGTGCATTTGATCGTATCAGGCAGGACATGGCGCGCTTGCATGAAGAACATCAGCAGCGCAAACGAAGACCGAAACGTACGCGAATTGCCGTCGTCGTCCCAATAGCCTATCGAGGCGGATCGTTGCGCGGCGCACAATTGCTTGCCCAAGCCATCGAGCATGGAAGCCAGCAGCATGGCGAGCCTTGCGAGGTGGTTCTGGTACATCTTGAAAAAGGGTACTCGGACTCGGATTTCGCCGACCTTCCCGTATCCATTAAGCGCCGCACCTTCAGCTGGAAAACCCTCCAGGCGAGCGAGGCAAGGCGCGCCATGCGCTATTCCGGACACTCTAACTGGGAACCTACAGCAAACAGCTACTTGGTAATGGATGACGGAATCAAGCATCTTCAGGACTGCGATCTCTGGGTCATGGTATCCGACAGGCTAAATGGGCATCTGCTTCCTGCGCGTCCGGTCGTGCACATGGTCTACGACTATCTGCAACGCTATGCGGATATCCTCTCTGGACATTCGGACCAGTTGTTCCTCGATGCCGCCCGGAACGCGGAGCAGGTATGGGTAACCACAGAGTTCACCCGTCAGGATGCAATCCAGTATGCCGGCGTTCCGCCTGAAAAAGTGATTAAGCTGCCCATGCTGGCTCCGACATTCAAACGGCAGACATTAGCGCAGAACCTTGAGCGCCGCGGCTATTTCGTATGGACGACCAATGCGGCGCCACACAAGAATCACGAAAACGCCTTCAAGGCACTGGAATACTACTACACGGAACTTTCCGGATCATTGGAGTGCGTGATTACCGGCGTGAATAGCAAGAAGCTGCTATCCGATCCGCCCAAGCACTTACAGGAGCTCATGGCCCGTCTCGAAAACTGCGAGGCATTAATGAACCAGCTCTCCTGGCAGGACGATCTCCCCGATCGCGAATACCAGCGAATGTTGTCGAACGCGGCATTTCTCTGGCATGCCGGACGCGTCGATAATGGCACCTTCAGCGTAATCGAGGCGGCGTCGCTGGGTGTCCCGTCCCTGAGCAGTCGCTATCCAGCCATGGAGGAAATCGAGTCCCAGTTCTCCCTAAGCCTGGCCTGGATGGATGCCAACGATCCCATAGGCATGGCACATGCTCTCAAAGATATGGAATCGACCTACCTGACCCGCAAGACGCTGCTTCCGACTGCCAAACAACTGTCGACCAACAGTATCGATCAATTATCTGGTGCCTATTGGGAGGCAGTCCGCAAATGTCTCTGAAGTACTATGGCATCTACCTAGCCTATGCCCCCACAGTGGACCTGCGCGGCGAAGGGCTGGGCCGCTATCTCGCATCGTTCCTGAAGGGGGCCGCCCGACAACCGGAAGTCCGTTTCGTCCTGGTCTGTCCTAGCTGGTCTCGGAAAAGCCTCCAGGCCCTTTTTGAGGAGGAACAGGTTCCCCCCGACACCTTCGAGCTCATCTCTCCCAAGGGAATTCCGCCGATCCTGCATTGTTACGAAGTCTGGGATCGCTTCCGCAAGCGCTCACTGCGCAAATCCCGCCTGCGGCGGCTAGCCGAGCGCGCCAAGGAGTGGAAAGCGACATTCCTGGAAAAGACCCTGCACCAGATCGCAGGGGCTCAGTCTTTCCCTGTTCTGGCTCTCAAACTGATACCACTGGGCTTGCTCGGGCTATTGGGCATCCTGTTTAGCCCTCTATTGTTTGCGGCAGCAGCCATTTATGCCACCAAGGTATCCAGCCGGCGCCTTGTAGAGCGTCTTACCCAGCCCTTGAAGCGCATGCGCCGTCGCATCCAAAAACTGTCGCATCAACCAAAGGATGATGGCCTGGCAGTCCGCATGTACCGAGAAATGGAGAATGTCGAAGCGCGACGCATGCAGGAAATGATCAATACGCAGTCCCATGTTCGCGCGTGGTATTGCCCAACAGCTTTCTGGCCCGAATTCAACAAAATCAAGGCTCCCCGGCTAGTATGCGTACCTGACGTGGTAATGTCCGATTTCGCGGTTGGATTCTCCACTATTGGCCCGGACCGCATGCTGAAAGTATTCCAGGATGTGGGTAAGACAATCGAGGGCGGCGACCGATTCGTCACATATAGCGAGTCGGTCAAATGGGAGACCCTCGTCGACCGATATGCAGTGGCACCGTCTCGGGTGTCAGTAGTCAACCATGCTCCAAACGACCTGACTCGATGGGTGTCCGTCACGGGATTCAACGACAACGTGAGCACTTCACGAACCTACTGCAGACGGCTTCTGGAGACCGCGCTCCGTCGCACCCTGAAAACACCTTATGGTGCCGGCTTCCTGAACAGCGATTTCAAGTTTTTCTTCTACGCCAGCCAGATTCGGCCAAACAAGAACGTGCTCACCTTGCTGCGCGCCTACGAATATCTTTTGCACAGGAAGTTGATTGGACACAAATTGATCCTGACCGGACACGCCGCCGCTAGCCCCGAGGTAAGTACATTCGTTCTGGAACACCGTCTGGAAAAAGAAGTGCTATTTCTCCATGGCCTCAAAACCTCCGAACTAGCCGCCTGTTATGCCTTGTCCGACCTGGCGGTCAACCCAAGCCTGAGTGAAGGCGGCTGTCCCTTCACGTTTACAGAGGCGCTATCCGTGAACACGCCAGTAGTAATGGCGCGAATTCCGGTTACCGAGGAAGTACTTACAGAACCCGAGCTTCAGGAAGTCACATTCTTCGACCCATACGACTGGAAGGACCTGGCTGGCCGGATTGAATGGGCGATCGAACATCGTGATGAGCTACTGGCCATCCAGCAGCGTACCTACATGCAATTGTCCAAACGAAGCTGGACCGACGTTGTCGATGAACACCTACAGATTCTCGAAAATATGTCCCAGGAACGGAACCAAGTGGTGAGTCTGTGAAGCAACCGGACAAACTACTGATCCTCGGCTTCGGTGGACATGCCCGAAGTGTCGCGGATGTCGCCCTGGCATGTGGCTATCGACAACTCATTTTCGTCGACCAGAACGCCCGCAAAGGGGAGTCGTTCGCCGGTTTTCCGGTCGTGAAATCCATTGCAGATAACCTGCCTGCGGATTGGGCGGGATTCCCTGCCTCCGGCGACGGGCGCAAAAGGCAATCTCAGTGCGAAGAAATTTGGAGTCTGGGACTGGCCCTCGCCACCCTGATTTCCCCTGCGGCGACGACAGGGCCTGATTGCACGGTATGTGAAGGATCGTTCGTCGGGCACCACGCCCACGTCGGGCCCGCGACTCGCATCGGTGTAGGCTGTATCGTGAACACTGCTGCTGTCGTGGAGCATGAGTGCACCGTCGGTGACTATTCGCATATCTCGGTCAACTCCACGATGGCAGGGCGAAGCTCACTCGGCAGACTCTGTATGCTCGGCGCAGGCGCAATCCTCATCGATGGTATCAGTGTCGGCGACGAAGTAACCATCGGCGCAGGAGGCGTCGTTCACCGCTCAATTAGCCTGCCGGGTACCTATGTCGGCGTTCCGGCTGTCCGCCTGCCCTGATCTCAGGCAATCTTCCAGGAGTACCAAAATCAAGGTTCTTCATATTTACCGCACCTATTATCCCGACCCACCGGGAGGGCTCCAGGAGGCCATTCGGCAAATCTGCAAGTCCACTCGAGCACTTGAAGTCGAGTCGCGGGTTTTTACGCTATCTCCATCCCCCACCCCTGCGGTTGTGACGGTCGATGGCGTTGCGGTCACACGTGCCCGCTCCTGGTGCGCACCCGCATCGTGCGACCTTGGAGGACTCCAGACGCTGCGCGCATTTGCGGAGGCAGCGGCGTGGGCAGACATTCTCCACTTCCACTTCCCCTGGCCGTTCGCCGACCTGCTGAATCTGCTTCCCGTAGCCCAGAAGCCCAAGGTGCTGACCTATCATTCGGACATCGTGCGGCAACGATTGCTGGGTGCGCTCTATGCGCCATTGATGAAAGCAACGCTGCGCTCCATGGACGCTGTGATAGCCACCTCTCCTACCTATGCCGAGAGCAGCGAGCCCCTTCAACGCTACCTTCCAGCAGAACGCCTTGAAGTGATTCCACTCGGAATGACCGACCGAGTGCCCGCCACGGAAACTCTGACGAGAAGCACCGATGTATTGAAACGGCTGGACCTCGAGTCCAATCCATTCATCTTGGCCCTTGGCGTTCTCCGCTACTACAAAGGACTCCATACGCTGATTGCGGCCGCGCATCGCATTCGGTGCAAGATTGTGATCGCCGGCTCTGGCCCCGAGGAAGAGAGGCTTCGCTCGCAGGCAATACAACTTGGTGTAGATAATGTCATCTTCGCGGGCCAGGTATCGGACAGCGAGAAACAGGATCTGCTCGCCAACTGCGAGATTTTCGTACTTCCTTCACACCTCCGCTCTGAAGCCTTTGGCATGGTCCTACTGGAAGCTTCCATGCATGCCAAACCGTTGGTGTGTTGCGATATCGGCTCCGGAATGTCCTACGTGAACAAGGACGGGGAAACAGGCCTCTTGGTGCCTCCCGAAAACCCTGAGGCTCTGGCCGCAGCGGCGAACAGACTATTGGGCGACTCGGAACTTCGAGCGAAAATGGGAAGAGCAGCCAGAGAACGTTTCCTTTCCAGATTTACCGATGAAGTCCTCGGCCATTCGTATGCGCGCCTGTACTCCGATGTTCTGAGTCGTCACCGATATGACACTACTAGTCCCAGGTTAGGGCCCTCGCAGCTTGGATAGCCCTTCAAGCCACGATGGTTGGCGTCACCGATCCACCAAAACATCGGGCTCCGGTGAGAATTAATTCTTCGCCCAGTCCGATGTCGATACCAATTAGAAACTGGTGCCCATTACATTAGTACAGCGATCAACTGCATGGAGTATCCTTGATAGATAGATCCCACACAACCGGGAAAGCACCGCCAGCCCAACGCCAGTCATGCCGATGTCAGTTCAGGAACAGCAAGCCGCGTTTCTATGGCCTGGCCAAAAACTCGCCCCATTTGGTAACGTTGTGCACCTTGCCGGGCCGATGCGTGACCTGCCGAACGTTATAGTCAGCAGTGAAAGGCGTACCCGTAGCGCAAGAGAATCCTATATAATATGCCAAGCAGGGCATAGATTGAAGCGTATAGTCACCAACTGTTTCAATGATCGCCCTTTGAAGAAGCAGAATAACTCCAATAGACATGCCTAGTTAATAAAGCCCTGCCGTAATGACTATTTCGTTTCTTTTCCAGCCAAACTTTAAGCTCCAGCGACAGCAAAAAAAGCAACACTACATATAAATATCGAGGCATCAGAAGAAAAATGCAAGGAAAAGCCCGAATCGACTTTGCCAACACATTACGCGGATTCGCTGCGCTGGCTGTTGTTATTTCTCACTACTACGGTGCCTTCTGGTCATACCGTGAAGGAGTTGAATACCTCACAAACGCCCCTGCACTACCCATAGAAACACACGCCTTCCCCGCCTACATCTCTTGGCTTCATGCTATCCCCATATTTAATTGGGGGGCCTATGGTGTTGCGCTGTTTTTCATTATCAGCGGTTTCGTGATCCCGTTCTCCCTCCAAAGAATGAATTGGATCGGCTTCACTGCAAACCGACTGCTTCGGATTATTCCGACCTATATTATAGGATTTAGCGTAACTCTTCTTGCAATCCTTATCAGCACCGAATACTTCTCTAGAAACTGGCCTTTCAGCATGAGAGAAGTATTGATTCACTACATACCTGGGATTCGCGATGTCATGTGGTCCAGAAATATTGACGGGATTGTCTGGACCCTTGAGGTCGAGATGAAATTCTATCTCGTCTGCGCACTACTACTCGCTTGGTTTCGCCAGAAATCCCTGAAAGTGTTTATCGCACCAGTCGCCCTATTTGTAACCGCTCTATACGCCAATCAATTGATCCCTGAATGGAACAAAACTTCTACTTCCGCCTGGCAACTAGCCATGACATTCATGATTGCCTCCCAGTATATAATCTATATGTTCATCGGAGTAATATTTCATTATCTGCACTGCGGAAGACTTACCCCAATCAAAGCATATGCGGGGATTGCGGGATTATTTACGCTATTCTGCACCCATTGGTGGCTGGGACCTTATTCGGCAAGTCTCCCCGTGGCTTGGAGCTATGCCTTTGCTCTTCTTTGTTTTATATTCGCATATAGATTCCCAAACCTGTTCAGGGCAAATCGTATATTCAACTTCCTAGCCAATATCAGTTATCCGCTATACGTGATCCATGGCGTAGCCGGCTATGTCGCCCTCCGAATCATGCTTGACCTTGGGTTCAAGGCGTGGGTTTCATTGCTTGTGGTAACTGCGGCAGCTCTATCTTTGTCGTGGTTGCTACATGTGTTGGTGGAGCAGCCTTCGCAGGTACTTGGAAAGCGTCTTGGCGCAAAACTGAGTGGTGTTCCTAAACAACCAACAGCCATTTGTAGTCAGCTCAATTGAAGGTCCACTGCTGAAACCATTCTTTAAAGCTCATTGAAGCCGTGACACCACGCACGGCTCCTGGCCCCACTCGACTCTAGTAGCCAATGGCTTGAAAAACCTATTTTGGGCGCCATGTATCGAGTAGATTTCTCGAATCAAGACACTCCGAAACAGGCAGTTCGAGCAGGCTTCCTATGTCATTAAACCTCCATTGGCGCCTTCTCGTCCTCCTGCCCCTTCTCCTCATACTCCTCCTCTGGCCCCTCCACCACTTCGTCGAGCGCTACTACAGCGAGCAGTTATCTAGGCAGAACCAGCAAACCCTCGACCTCTACGTCGCCAATCTGCTGGGCACATTGCACCGCTATGAAGATCTACCCCCCATTCTCGGAGGCCTGCCCATCCTGCAGGCCGCCCTCCAGCACCCCGAGGACGAATCAGCCCGCGCGGCAGCCAATGACAAGCTTGCCGAAATCCGCCAACGCACCGGCGCCGACGTCATCTATGTGATGCTCCCCGACGGCCTCACCCAGGCCGCCTCCAACTGGGATCAGCCCGACAGCTTCGTCGGCCACAACTTCTCCTTCCGCCCTTACTACAAAGATGCGATCCGGGGTCAACAGGCTCAGTTCTTCGGCCTGGGAACGACCTCCAAGCGCCGCGGTTACTTCTTCGCCAACGAGGTCCGCGACGGAGACAAGCTGCTCGGCGTGCTGGTAGTGAAGGTCGATCTCGAGCACATGGAGGCGCTCTGGGGCAACACCCCCGAGCAGTTGATGGTGCAGGACAGCAAGGGAGTCGTGATCCTCTCCTCCAACCCGGATTGGCGTTTTCGCGCCAGCCGGCCGTTATCGCCGGCGCAGGAGCGGGAGATCGCGCAGAACATTCCCTATCCGGTCGTGCACCCGCAGCCGTTGCGGATCAATGAGAAAGACTGGATCAGCCAGAGTCGCGAGCTCACCGAGACCGGTTGGACGGTGAGCATCTACAGCCCGCGCGCGCTGGTCGATAGTTCGGTGCGCAACGTGTTGCTGATTGGTGGTGCGACGTTGCTCGCCCTGCTCCTGCTGCTGATGCTGCTGAACATCAGCCGCCGCCACTACCTGGAACGCATCGAACTGGAGGCCCAGGCCAAGCGCCAGCTGGAGATCCGCGTGCTGGAGCGTACCGGCGAACTGGAGGCGGCCAACACGCTCCTGCAGCAGGAGGTGCATGAGCGCGAGCAGGCCCAGCGCGAGTTGCTGCATGCGCAGGACGAGGTGGTGAAGGCCGGCAAGCTGACCGCGCTGGGCACCATGTCCGCCAGCATCAGCCACGAGCTCAACCAGCCGCTCGGAGCGATCCGCAGTTATGCGGACAACGCCCGCGTGCTGCTCGATCACCAGCGCATCGACGATGCGCGCGGCAATCTGCAGCTGATCAGCGAACTCACCGAACGCATGGCCTCGATCATCTCCCACCTCAGGGCCTACGCACGGGGCGCGCGGCGGGCGCCGGAGAATGTGGCGTTGCAGCCGGCGCTGGACGATGCCCTGGCCATGGTCGCGGCGCGGCGGCGGGCGATGAATGTGGAGTTGCTGCGTGATCTGCCCGATGCCGCCCTCTGGGTGCAGGCTGGCGAGACGCGCCTGCGGCAGATCCTCACCAACCTGCTGTCCAACGCCCTCGACGCCCTCAGCGAAACCGCACCGCCACGGCGCCTCTGGCTGACGGCCAGCCAGTCGCCCGAATACATCACGCTCTCGTTGCGCGACAACGGCACCGGCTTCTCCGAGGAGGCATTGGCGCACGCCCGCGAGCCCTTCTTCACCACCAAGACCAGCGCCAAGGGCCTCGGCCTCGGCCTGGCGATCTGCGATACCCTGTTGCGCGCACTTGGCGGGCACCTTGAACTGGGCAATCACCCCGAGGGCGGCGCTCTCGTACAATTGCACCTGTTGCCGGGCGTGCCCGGCGTATCACCGACGCCTCACGAGGAAACCCGCGCATGAGTCCAGCCGCACCCTTCGCCCCGGAAACCCAGGTGCTGCTGATCGACGATGACCCGCATCTGCGCCAGGCGCTCAGCCAGACGCTCGACCTCGCCGGCTTCAAGGTGGCCACCCTGGCCGATGCGCGCCAGCTGGACATCCGCGAGGCAGCGGACTGGCCGGGCGTGGTGGTCAGCGATATCCGCATGCCGGGGATCGACGGGCTGCAATTGCTCGAACAGTTGCACGCGCAGGACTCCGGTCTGCCGGTGATCCTCGTCACTGGTCACGGCGACGTGCCTCTCGCGGTCAAGGCCATGCGCTCCGGGGCCTATGACTTTCTGGAAAAGCCCTTCCCCAGCGACGCCCTGCTGGACAGCGTGCGCCGTGCGCTGGACGTACGCCGGCTGGTGCTGGATAACCGCAGCCTGCGCCTGGCACTGTCCGAGCAGAAGGAACTGCGCGGCCGCCTGATCGGCCAGGCGCCCGGCATACAGCGCCTGCAGGAACAGGTTGGCGCCCTCTCCGCGATCCAGGCGGATGTGCTGATCCTCGGCGAAACCGGCTCCGGCAAGGAGGTGGTCGCCCGCGCCCTGCACGATCTGTCCAGCCGCCGCAACGGCCCCTTCGTGGCGATCAATGCCGGCGCCCTGGCCGAGTCCGTCGTCGAAAGCGAGCTGTTCGGCCATGAGCAGGGCGCCTTCACCGGCGCTCAGAAACGCCGCATCGGCAAGTTCGAGTTCGCCAACGGCGGCACAGTGTTCCTCGACGAGATCGAGAGCATGAGTCTCGACGTGCAGGTGAAGCTGCTGCGCCTGCTGCAGGAACGCGTGGTGGAGCGCCTCGGTTCCAACCAACTGATTCCCCTGGATATCCGCGTCATCGCCGCCTCCAAGGAGAACCTGCGCCTGGCCGCCGACGAAGGCCGCTTCCGCGCCGACCTTTATTACCGCCTGAACGTCGCCAGCCTGCGCATCCCTCCGTTACGCGAGCGGGGCGACGATATCCTGCTGCTGTTCCAGTACTTCGCCGACCGCGCCGCGCAACGCCATGGCCTGAACTCCCGCACCCCGGACGCGGCGCACCGCGCCCAGTTGCTGTCCCATGGCTGGCCGGGCAATGTGCGCGAACTGCAGAACGTCGCCGAACGCTTCGCCCTGGGGCTCGACCTCGACCTGGACAACGCTCCCAACCTGACCGGCCAGCCCAGCAGCGGCGCCAACCTCAACGAGCAGGTGGAAGCCTTCGAGCGCGCCCTGATCGCCGCTGAAATGGCCCGCCCGCACAACTCCATGCGCAGCCTCGCCGAAGCCCTCGGCCTGCCGCGCAAGACCCTGCATGACAAGCTGCGCAAGCATGGGCTGCTGTTCTCCGGCGGCAGTGCAACGGACGATTCCGAGCAGTAGCCCTCCAGTCGCCTACACTGTTTCGGCGATTCTTTTCCTACAGATCCCTCTTATAGCCAGATGCCCAAGCGCCAGCATCTCGGCCGTCTAAATAGCTATTAGCTGTAAGTAATTAATCAAAAAGTCCGATTCGCTATTTACCGGCAAACCGCCATCAGCCGGGCAAAGGCGCTGACACACTTTTGCCCTAATTTTCGTGTTTCCTCCCCTCTAAACCGAGCGGCAACGCAAAACCTCTCCTATCTTTTCCCCCGGTACTGGTCGTTGTGGGAATAGGACCAGGTAATTTCGTTAGCGAGCTATTGATTTGGATCAGCGAGCATCCCTGAGAGGTTTGGCTCAATAGTTCAATCTAATTTTCCGGTAGGGAGATTCCGAAAATGGCAGACGAAAGCAGCCAAAAACTCCGACTCGGAGCGCTTACCGCTCTGGTGATCGGATCCATGGTCGGCGGCGGTATTTTCTCACTGCCGCAGAACATGGCGGCGAGCGCGGATGTTGGCGCGATCCTGATTGGATGGGCCATCACGGCCATCGGCATGTTGACGCTGGCCTTCGTCTTCCAGACGCTGGCCAACCGAAAACCTGACCTTGACGGCGGGGTGTACGCCTACGCCAAGGCCGGTTTCGGCGATTACATGGGCTTCTCCTCGGCCTGGGGCTACTGGATCAGTGCCTGGCTGGGGAACGTGGGCTACTTCGTCCTGTTGTTCAGCACCCTCGGTTACTTCTTCCCGATCTTCGGCGAGGGCAACACGCTGGCGGCGATCATCGGCGCCTCCATCCTGCTCTGGGCCGTGCACTTCCTGGTCCTGCGCGGCATCAAGGAAGCGGCGTTCATCAACGTGATCACCACCATCGCGAAGATGGTGCCGCTGTTCCTGTTCATCCTGATCTGCCTGTTCGCCTTCAAGCTGGACATCTTCAGCCGCGACATCTGGGGCTCGATGAACCCGGAACTCGGCAGCGTGATGAACCAGGTGCGCAACATGATGCTGGTCACCGTCTGGGTGTTCATCGGCATCGAGGGTGCGAGCATCTTTTCCGCCCGCGCCGAGAAGCGCTCCGACGTGGGCAAGGCCACCGTGCTCGGCTTCGTCATCGTGCTGTTGCTGCTGGTGCTGGTGAACGTCCTGTCGCTGGGCATCATGACCCAGCCGGAACTGGCCAAGCTGCAGAACCCGTCGATGGCTGCCGTGCTCGAACACGTGGTCGGCCACTGGGGTGCGATCCTGATCAGCGTCGGCCTGGTGATCTCCCTGCTGGGCGCCCTGCTCTCCTGGGTGCTGCTGTGCGCCGAGATCATGTTCGCCGCAGCCAAGGACCACACCATGCCGGAGTTCATCCGCAAGGAGAACGCCAACGCGGTGCCGGCCAACGCCCTCTGGCTGACCAACGCCTGCGTACAGGTATTCCTGATCGTGACGCTGTTCTCCCAGGGCACCTACCTGTCGCTGATCTACCTGGCCACCTCGATGATCCTGATCCCGTACTTCTGGTCGGCGGCCTATGGCCTCCTGCTGGCAGTCCGCGGCGAGTCCTATGAGCAGGACTCCAGCGCGCGCAACAAGGATCTGTTCATCGCGGCCATCGCCGTGATCTACGCGGTCTGGCTGATCTACGCCGGCGGCCTGAAATACCTGCTGCTGTCGGCCCTGCTCTATGCCCCTGGCGTAATCCTCTTCGCCAAAGCCAAACGCGAAATCGGCCAACCGATTTTCACCAACGTCGAGAAGATCATTTTTGCAGCTGTAGTGATCGGTGCGCTGGTCGCTGCCTATGGCCTCTACGACGGCTTCCTCACTCTGTGACATCACCGGAGATCTGTAATGAGCAAGGAAAAAACCAAACTTGGCGTCCATTCCGAAGCTGGCAAACTGCGCAAAGTGATGGTCTGCTCGCCTGGACTTGCCCACCAACGCCTGACCCCGAGCAACTGTGACGAGTTGCTGTTCGACGACGTGATCTGGGTAAACCAGGCCAAGCGCGACCATTTCGACTTCGTCACCAAGATGCGCGAACGCGGGATCGATGTGCTGGAAATGCACAACCTGCTGACCGAAACCGTGCAGAACAAGGACGCCCTGAAGTGGATCCTCGATCGCAAGATCACCAATGACAGCGTCGGCGTCGGCCTGACCAACGAGTTGCGTTCCTGGCTAGAAGGCCTGGAGCCCCGCAAGCTGGCCGAATTCCTGATCGGTGGCGTGACCGCCGACGACGTGCCGGACAGCGACAACGCCAAGGCGCTGAAGATGTTCCGCCAGTACCTCGGCCACTCCGCCTTCCTGCTGCAGCCGCTGCCGAACACCCAGTTCACCCGCGACACCACCTGCTGGATCTACGGCGGCGTAACCCTCAACCCGATGTACTGGCCGGCGCGCCGTCAGGAAACCCTGCTGACCACCGCCATCTACAAGTTCCACCCGCAATTCACCAACGCCGAATACGAAGTCTGGTGGGGTGACCCGGATGTCGACCACGGCGCCTCCACCCTCGAAGGCGGCGACGTGATGCCGATCGGCAACGGCATCGTGCTCATCGGCATGGGCGAGCGGACTTCCCGCCAGGCCATCGGCCAGGTCGCCCAGGCGCTGTTCGCCAAGGGCGCCGCCGAGCGCGTGATCGTTGCCGGCCTGCCGAAATCCCGCGCCGCCATGCACCTGGACACCGTGTTCAGCTTCTGCGACCGCGACCTGGTGACCGTCTTCCCGGAAGTGGTGAAGGAAATCGTTCCCTTCAGCATCCGTCCGGACAGCCAGAACGCCTCGGGCCTCAGCGTCACCCACGAGGGCAAGGACTTCATCTCGGTGGTCGGCGACAGCCTCGGCCTGAAGAAACTGCGCGTCGTCGAGACCGGCGGCAACAGCTTCGCCGCCGAACGCGAGCAATGGGACGATGGCAACAACGTAGTCTGCCTGGAGCCCGGCGTGGTGGTCGGCTATGACCGCAACACCTACACCAACACCCTGCTGCGCAAGGCCGGTGTCGAGGTCGTCACCATCAGCGCCGGCGAGCTCGGCCGCGGCCGTGGCGGCGGTCACTGCATGACCTGCCCGATCATCCGCGACCCGGTCGACTACTAAACCTCACGGACACGAGAAATCGGCGGACGGCCCGAACGGGCCGTCCCCAATATTTATTCCACAAGGAGATGAGTCATGGCTTTCAACATGCACAACCGCAATCTGCTCAGCCTGATCCACCACAGCACCCGCGAGCTGCGCTACCTGCTTGACCTGTCCCGCGACCTGAAGCGCGCCAAGTACACCGGTACCGAGCAACAGCACCTGAAGCGCAAGAACATCGCACTGATCTTCGAGAAGACCTCCACCCGTACCCGCTGCGCCTTCGAAGTCGCCGCCTACGACCAGGGCGCCAACGTCACCTACATCGACCCGACGTCCTCGCAGATCGGCCACAAGGAGAGCATGAAGGACACCGCCCGCGTGCTCGGCCGCATGTACGACGCCATCGAATACCGCGGCTTCAAGCAGGAGATCGTCGAAGAATTGGCGACGTTCGCCGGCGTTCCGGTATTCAACGGCCTGACCGACGAATACCACCCGACCCAGATGCTCGCCGACGTGCTGACCATGCGCGAAAACTGCGACAAGCCGCTGCACGACATTTCCTATGCCTACCTGGGCGACGCCCGCAACAACATGGGCAACTCCCTGCTGCTGATCGGCGCCAAGCTCGGCATGGATGTGCGTATCGCCGCGCCCAAGGCGCTCTGGCCGGAAGATGATTTCGTTGCCCAGTGCAAGGAATTCGCCGAACAAAGCGGCGCGCGCATCACCCTGACCGAAGACGCCAAGGAAGCGGTCAAGGGCGTTGACTTCGTGCATACCGACGTCTGGGTTTCCATGGGCGAACCGGTGGAAGCCTGGGGCGAGCGCATCAAGGAACTGCTGCCCTATCAGGTCAACATGGACATCATGAAAGCCGCCGGCAACCCGCGGGTGAAATTCATGCACTGTCTGCCGGCCTTCCATAACAGCGAGACCAAGGTCGGCAAAGAGATATCCGCCAAGTACCCGAACCTGAAGAACGGTATCGAAGTCACCGAGGACGTGTTCGAGTCGCCGTACTGCATCGCCTTCGAGCAGGCGGAAAACCGCATGCACACCATCAAGGCAATCCTCGTCTCGACTCTCGCCGACGTGTAATCACCGTCCTGGGCGCGCCGTACCGGTCAACGCCGGTGCGGGGCGCCCAGTCGCTATCCGGAGGAATTTCTTATGCGTATCGTCGTCGCTTTGGGCGGTAACGCCCTGCTGCGCCGTGGCGAGCCCATGACCGCTGACAATCAACGCGTGAACGTGAAGATCGCGGCGGAGCAGATCGCCAAGGTGCAACCCGGCAACGAACTGGTGATCGCCCACGGCAACGGCCCGCAGGTTGGCCTGCTGGCCCTGCAGGGCGCCGCCTATGACAAGGTCACCCCCTATCCGCTGGACGTGCTCGGTGCCGAAACCGAAGGCATGATCGGCTACATGATCGAGCAGGAAATGGGCAACCTGCTGCCCTTCGAGGTCCCGTTCGCCACCATCCTCACCCAGGTCGAAGTGGACTCGAAGGACCCTGCCTTCCAGAACCCGACCAAGCCGATCGGCCCGGTCTACTCGAAGGAAGAGGCCGAAGCCCTGGCCAAGGAAAAAGGCTGGCATATCGCGCCAGATGGCGACAAGTTCCGTCGCGTTGTCGCCAGTCCGCGACCGAAGCGGATCTTCGAGATCCGTCCGGTGAAATGGCTGCTGGAGAAAGGCACCGTGGTCATCTGCGCCGGCGGTGGCGGCATCCCGACCATGTATGACGAGTCCGGCAAGAAACTCAGCGGCGTCGAGGCGGTGATCGACAAGGACCTCTGCTCCGCACTGCTGGCCCAGGAGCTGAATGCGGACGTCCTGATCATCGCCACCGACGTCGATGCCGCCTATGTCGACTGGGGCAAGCCGACCCAGAAGGCCATCGCCCAGGCCCACCCGGACGAACTGGAGCGCCTCGGCTTCGCCGCCGGCTCCATGGGCCCGAAAGTCCAGGCTGCCATGGAGTTCGCCCGCAACACCGGCAAGGATGCGGTGATCGGCTCGCTGGAAAACATCGTGGCGATCACCCAGGGCAAATCCGGCACCCGCGTCAGCACCAAGAAGCCGGGGCTCGAATACCGCTGATCCTGCCTAACCTGCTGTACCTCCGGAGGCCGGCAACGGCTTCCGGAGATTTCCCGCCCCCGCATCCGCTCGCCATCCCGCCAATCCGATAGCTTGACTTCGTCGCCTTCCGGCACGACGCGCTGGTCAAACGCGTGACTTGGAAGTCATGATCCACGTCATCGTATTCATTCGATCTACTGAACTGCCGCCTGACTTGTGCACAGTGCCCACCTCCGACTGCCGAATGCAGATCGGCGGCTTGCCCGGCCCCCGCACAAGACGAACCTTTTTGAGGAGTTTCCGAGAGATGTCCCGACTACCAGTCATCGTTGGTTTTGGTGGGTATAACGCGGCGGGGCGCAGTTCCTTCCACCATGGATTCCGCCGCACGGTCATCGAGTCGATGGACGCAGCAGCCCGCCAGGAAACCCTCGCCGGTCTGGCGGTGATGATGAAGCTGGTCAAGGTCGAAGGCGGCCAGTACCAGTCGGCCGACGGCGAATCGCTCGACCTGGCGGCCATCGAATCGCGCTATTCCGCGCAGATCCTCGCTTCCACCCTGGTGCGCCGGATCGAAGAACAGTACATGGACGTGACCGCCGTGCACTGGCAGAAGAACCTGACCCTGAGCGGCAACGGCCAGCCGCTGACCTTCGTCACCCAGGCCAAGCAATTGCCCGAGCCGCTGCCGGCCAACTGGTCGGTGCAAGCGCTGGAAGGCAACCAGGTCCAGGTCACCCTGCATGACAGCTGCGAATTCAAGGTCGACAGCTACCGCGAACTGCCGGTGAAATCCGCCGGCCAGCTGCCCACCGGCTTCGAGCCGGGCGAACTGTACAACTCGCGCTTCCACCCGCGCGGCCTGCAGATGGCCATCGTCGGCGCCACCGATGCCCTGCGTTCCACCGGCATCGACTGGCAGACCATCGTCAACCACGTGCACCCGGACGAAGTCGCGGTGTTCGCCGGCAGCGCCATGAGCCAGCTCGACGAGTACGGCCTGGGCGGCATGCTGCAATCGCGCCTGAAGGGCGGCCGCGTCACCGCCAAGCAGTGCCCGCTGGGCCTGAACACCATGCCGGCGGACTTCATCAACGCCTACGTGCTCGGCAGCGTCGGCACCACCGGCAGTGTCACCGGCGCCTGCGCCACCTTCCTCTACAACCTGCAGAAGGCCATCGACCTGATCAACGACGGCCGCGCCCGCGTGGTGCTGGTCGGCAACAGCGAGGCGCCGGTCACTCCGGAGATCATCGATGGCTACGGTGCGATGAGCGCCCTGGCCACCGAAGACGGCCTGCGCGCCGTGCAGGGTGGCGGTGAAGTGGACTTCCGCCGCGCCGCCCGTCCGTTCGGCGAAAACTGCGGCTTCACCCTGGCCGAATCCACCCAGTACATCGTGCTGATGGACGACGCCCTGGCCGTTGAGCTGGGCGCCGAGATCCATGGCGCGGCCACCGACGTGTTCGTCAACGCCGACGGCTTCAAGAAATCGATTTCCGCCCCCGGCCCGGGCAACTACCTGACCGTGGCCAAGGCCGTCGCCGCCGCCGCACAGCTGGTCGGCCTGGAAAACGTGCGCAAGCACAGCTTCGTCCATGCCCACGCCTCCAGCACCCCGGCCAACCGCGTCACCGAATCCGAGCTGCTCGACCGCGTCGCCGGCTCCTTCGGCATCCAGGAATGGCCGGTTGCCGCGGTCAAATCCTATGTCGGCCACTCCCTGGCCGCGGCCAGTGCCGACCAGGTGGTTGCCGCACTGGGCACCTTCAAGTACGGCATCGTCCCGGGCATCAAGACCATCGACCGGGTCGCCGACGACGTCTTCCAGCAGAACCTGCGCATCGCTACCCAAGATGAGCGGCATGACGGCATCGAAGTCTGCTTCGTCAACTCCAAGGGCTTCGGTGGCAACAACGCCACCGCCGTCCTGCTGGCGCCGCAACGGGTCGAGAAGATGCTGCGCAAGCGCTACGGCGATGCCGCCTTCGAAGCCTATCTGCAACGCCGCGAGCAGACCCGCGCCAGCGCCGCCGCCTACGACCAGCAGGCGCTCAAGGGCCAGTTCGACATCATCTACAACTTCGGCGAAGACATGATCGACGACCAGGGCATCGAACTCGGTACCGAGAGCATCAACGTGCCGGGCTTCAGCCAGCCGCTGGTGTTCAGGAAGGACTCGCGCTACAGCGACATGCTCGACTGAGCCGCAACGCCGCATTGACCGAAGGCCCTGCCGCGAACCCGCGCGGCAGGGCCTTCGCGCATTCTGGATGGGGGAACTTTCGGGGGCAGGGGTGTCGGAATCTTATACAGCCCTCTGACGGCCCATGGAGGTTCGCATGACCCATACCCTCAAAGGCAAGACTGTCGCCATCCTGGTCACCGACGGCTTCGAGCAGGTCGAGCTGACCGAGCCGAAAGCAGCCCTGGAAGACGCCGGAGCACGAGTGCATATCCTCTCCAACCGCATCGACAGCGTACGCGGCTGGAATCACGACAAGCCGGCCGACGACTTCCCCGTGGACAAAACCTTCGAAGTGGCCCGCATGGAGGACTACGACGCGCTGGTGATCCCCGGCGGGGTATTCAACGCTGACCAGATCCGCGACCTGCCCATCGCCCAGGAACTGGTGAAACGCGCGGCCCACGAACAGAAACCGATCGCGGTGATCTGCCACGGCGCCTGGCTGCTGGTTTCCGCAGGCCTGGTGGAAGGGCGCACCCTGACCAGTTGGCACTCCCTCAAGGACGACATCAACAACGCCGGCGGCAACTGGGTGGACCGCCCGGTAGTGCAGGACGGCCTGCTGATCAGCAGCCGCAAGCCGGACGACCTGCCGGCCTTCAACAAGCAGCTGATGGAAGCGCTGGCCGCCTGACCCGTAGGTTGGCGCTGAGCGAAGCGAAGCCCAACACTTGCCGGGCAGTCACTGACCCGTAGGTTGGGCTGAGCTTGCGAAGCCCAACGATACGCTCCCGGGCAACGTTGGGCTTCACTGCGTTCAGCACCAACCTACAGCCCCATTCAGCGACAGCAGGCTCCAGCGGGCCCCCAGGGCATTGGGTATAATCTCGCTCTTTTTCCCGGAGCTTCCCCATGACCCTGCCCAGCCTGCGTCTGAAAGCCAATGCCGAGCGCCGCCTGCGCGCCGGCCACCTGTGGGTCTACAGCAACGAGGTGGACGTTGCCGCCACGCCGCTGAACGCCTTCGCCGCCGGCGACCAGGCCGTCCTCGAAATGGCCAACGGCAAGGCCCTGGGCATCGTCGCACTGAGCCCGAACAACCTGATCTGCGCCCGCCTGATCTCTCGCGACACCAAGCACATCCTCGATAAATCCCTGCTGGTTCACCGCCTGAACGTCGCCCTCAGCCTGCGCGAGCGCCTCTTCGACAAGCCCTTCTACCGCCTGGTCTACGGCGATTCCGACCTGCTCCCCGGCCTGGTGGTGGACCGTTTCGGTGACGTAGTCGTCGTGCAACTCGCCTCGGCCGCCATGGAAGTGCGCAAGGACGACGTGCTCGCCGCCCTGCTGCAGGTGCTCAAGCCCAGCGCCGTGCTGTGGAAGAACGATTCCAGCGCCCGCGACGCCGAAGGCCTCGAACGCTACGTGGCGAATGCCTATGGCGACGTGCCGGAATGGGTTGCGCTGGAAGAGAACGGCGTGAAATTCGAAGCGCCGGTGCTGGCCGGACAGAAGACCGGCTGGTTCTACGACCATCGCATGAACCGCGCGCGCCTCGCCCCCTACGTGCAGGGCAAGCGCGTGCTCGACCTGTTCAGCTACATCGGCGGCTGGGGCATCCAGGCCGCGGCATTCGGCGCCAGCGAAGTGATGTGCGTCGACGCCTCCGGCTTCGCTCTGGACGGCGTGGAGCGCAACGCCACCCTGAACGGCGTCGCCGAGAAGGTCGCCTGCGTGGAAGGCGACGTGTTCGAGGCCCTGCGCGAGCTGAAGGCCGCCGACGAACGCTTCGACGTGGTGATCGCCGACCCGCCAGCCTTCATCAAGCGCAAGAAGGACCTGAAGAACGGCGAGGCCGCCTACCGCCGCCTGAACGAACAGGCCATGCGCCTGCTCGGCAAGGACGGCATCCTGGTCAGCGCCTCCTGCTCGATGCACCTGCCGGAGGACGACCTGCAGAACATCCTGCTCGGCAGCGCGCGCCATCTGGATCGCCATATCCAGCTGCTGGAACGCGGCGGCCAGGGCCCGGACCACCCGGTGCATCCGGCGATCCCGGAGACCCGCTATATCAAGAGCCTGACCTGCCGCATCCTGCCGAGCTGAGCCCCCTCACCCTGACCCTCTCCCAATGGGAGAGGGGACCGTTCGGAGCAACGGGCTCGCGGCGGAGTGCAGACAACCCCCTCTCCCTCCGGGAGAGGGCTGGGGTGAGGGCAATCCACCGCACGGTCCCGCATGCACCACGCCCCGACCGCCAGCCTTCCCCTTGCGCCAACCCCCGGCGTAGAATCCTGCCATCCCTCGCCATTTATCCCCCGGCGGGCCCGTGAGCCACAGGCCGCGCGGGCGGTGACCCCGCTTCGCCTTGCGTCCGACTCCGAACATGCAGCTCCACCTGCCGTTTGCATGTCCTTCGTTCCACGCTCACGATACGACCTATATGAAGCCTGATTAGCTGCAGGAACCCGTCATGCCCGATTACCGCTCGAAAACCTCCACCCACGGCCGCAACATGGCCGGCGCCCGCGCCCTCTGGCGCGCCACCGGGATGAAGGACGAAGACTTCAAGAAGCCGATCATCGCCATCGCCAACTCCTTCACCCAGTTCGTCCCGGGCCACGTGCACCTGAAGGACCTGGGCCAGTTGGTCGCCCGCGAGATCGAGAAAGCCGGCGGCGTGGCCAAGGAGTTCAACACCATCGCGGTGGACGACGGCATCGCCATGGGCCATGACGGCATGCTCTATTCCCTGCCGAGCCGCGAGATCATCGCCGACTCCGTGGAGTACATGGTCAACGCCCACTGCGCCGACGCCATCGTCTGCATCTCCAACTGCGACAAGATCACCCCCGGCATGCTGATGGCCGCCCTGCGCCTGAACATCCCGGTGGTATTCGTCTCCGGCGGTCCGATGGAAGCCGGCAAGACCAAGCTGGCCAACCACGGCCTGGACCTGGTCGACGCGATGGTCGTGGCAGCCGACGACTCCTGCTCCGACGAGAAGGTCGCCGAATACGAACGCAGCGCCTGCCCGACCTGCGGTTCCTGCTCCGGCATGTTCACCGCCAACTCGATGAACTGCCTGACCGAAGCCCTCGGCCTGTCGCTGCCGGGCAACGGCTCCACCCTGGCCACCCACTCCGACCGCGAGCAACTGTTCCTGCGCGCCGGCCGCCTGGCCGTCGAGCTGTGCCAGCGCTACTACGGCGAAGGCGACGACTCCGTACTGCCGCGCAACGTCGCCAGCTTCAAGGCGTTCGAAAACGCCATGACCCTCGACATCGCCATGGGCGGCTCGACCAACACCATCCTGCACCTGCTGGCCGCCGCCCAGGAGGCTGAAATCGCCTTCGACCTGCGCGATATCGATCGCCTGTCGCGCAAGGTTCCGCAGCTGTGCAAGGTCGCGCCGAACATCCAGAAGTACCACATGGAAGACGTGCACCGCGCCGGCGGCATCTTCTCCATCCTCGGCGAACTGGCCCGCGGCGGCCTGCTGCACACCGACGTGCCCACCGTGCACAGCCCGAGCATGCTCGACGCCATCGCCCAGTGGGACATCACCCAGACTAAAGACGAAGCCGTGCACACCTTCTTCAAGGCCGGCCCGGCAGGCATCCCGACCCAGACCGCGTTCAGCCAGAGCACCCGCTGGCCGACCCTGGACGACGACCGCGCCGAAGGCTGCATCCGCAGCGTCGAGCATGCCTATTCGCAGGAAGGTGGCCTCGCCGTTCTCTACGGAAACATCGCCCTCGACGGCTGCGTGGTGAAGACCGCCGGCGTGGATGAATCCATCCACGTATTCGAAGGCACCGCGAAGATCTTCGAAAGCCAGGACAGCGCCGTGAAAGGCATCCTCGCCGACGAAGTGAAGGCCGGCGACATCGTGATCATCCGCTACGAAGGCCCGAAAGGCGGCCCGGGCATGCAGGAAATGCTCTACCCGACCTCCTACCTGAAGTCCAAGGGCCTCGGCAAAGACTGCGCCCTGCTGACCGACGGCCGCTTCTCCGGCGGCACCTCGGGCCTCTCCATCGGCCACGCCTCGCCGGAAGCCGCCGCAGGCGGCGCCATCGGCCTGGTGCAGGACGGCGACAAGGTGCTGATCGACATCCCCAACCGCAGCATCAACCTGCTGGTCAGCGATGAAGAACTGGCCACCCGCCGCGCCGAACAGGACAAGAAGGGCTGGAAACCGGCCCAGCCGCGTGCCCGCCGCGTGAGCACTGCGCTGAAGGCCTATGCGCTGCTGGCGACCAGTGCGGACAAGGGAGCGGTGCGGAACAAGGCGTTGCTGGAAGACTGATCAAATAGCTGAAACAAGAAGCCCGGCTCAGATGCCGGGCTTCTTCGTTTTAGGCGAATGAACTAAGAGCTAGCAGCTAAGTTATCAACCAACCTATCTGACTGCATTATCGCAATCCATCCAACTTTTCACTCGGCCTTTTGGGCTTATTCACGGCACCCAGAAGGAATATGCGCAGCATTGGTTAGACCAGAACACGTCCACTTGGAGATTTGCCCTGTGGTTTCCACCGTGGGGTTAATCTTCAATGTTTGACCGTTCAAGGCACCAGAAGAGAACTTCACAGATATTTCCCCACTCTCTGCATCCACAGAAACACCTTCAGCAGCAAAGTACTTCCCGACAAGGGCTTTAGCATTAGCTAATGTTGTGTCTGTAGCAGCTGCGTGGCCCGCTGATGCAGTATCAACAGCAATATCCGCCTGCAGCCCGGAAGTGGCCTTCAATCCCTCGGTGGCCTGGGCGCGCGCCACATAGTCCTGGTAAAGTGGCATTGCAATTGCCGCCAAAATACCAATGATCGCCACAACGATCATCAGCTCGATCAACGTAAAACCTTTCTGCATCGACTTATATGCATTCATCTTGAGTTACCTGCGTTAATGTCAATTTCAACAACCTGACAGCCAACATCCATATCAGGCGCATCTATTGAACGTTTCACAGCCAACTTAATGCAGCAGGCAGTTTCCCTCGAGAAAGTTGAAAATTCCGATAGACTCAATATTTTTCGATACTACAAAAAAGTACCGACGCTATTTGTCAGTATTTAAATCAACCCACGTCAACCACTGACAATTGCCGTCACCCATTCGTCTCCCCTTGCTCCATGACACTGTCCACCTCAGCTCCAGGCTCGTAGAATCGCGCCTTTTTTCCGGAGCGCCCCACCATGAGCTCACACGAAAGGCTGCCCGCCGCCGACAGCGGCCGTAGCGATCTGGTCTACGGCCTGGAAGACCGCCCCGCTCCCGCCGTCGCCCTGCTGGCCGCGCTGCAGCACCTGCTGGCGATCATCGTGCCGATCGTCACCCCGGGCCTGCTGATCTGCCAGGCGCTGGGGGTTTCGCCGCGCGATACCAACCTGATCGTCTCCATGTCGCTGGTGATCTCCGGCATCGCCACCTTCGTCCAGTGCAAGCGCTTCGGCCCGTTCGGCGCCGGATTGCTGATCGTCCAGGGCACCAGCTTCAACTTCGTCGGTCCGCTGATCGCTGGCGGCGCGGCGATGGTCAAGGCGGGCACGCCGGTGGAAGCGGTGATGGCGGCGATCTTCGGCGTGGTGATGGCCGGCTCCTTCGTGGAAATGGGCCTGTCGCGCATCCTGCCGTTCGTCAAACGCCTGATCACCCCGCTGGTGACCGGCATCGTCGTGCTGATGATCGGCCTCACGCTGATCAAGGTCGGCCTGATCAGCATGGGCGGCGGCTTCTCGGCGATGGGCAACGGCACCTTCGCCAACGGCGAGAACCTGCTGCTGTCCGGCCTCGTGCTGGGTATCATCATCGTGCTCAATCGCATCCCGGTGGTCTGGCTGCGCAGCGGCGCCATCGTCATCGCCCTCGCCGCCGGCTATGCGCTGGCCGGCTATCTGGGCCGCTTGGACTTCACCGGCATGCACCAGGCACCGGCATTCCAGTTGCCGACACCGCTGCACTTCGGCGTCGGCTTCTCCTGGTCGCTGTTCGTGCCGCTGCTGGTGATCTACCTGGTCACTGCGCTGGAAGCCATCGGCGACGTCACCGCCACCAGCAAGGTCTCGCGCCAGCCGGTCGAAGGCCCGCTATGGATGCAGCGGATCAAGGGCGGGGTGCTGGTGAACGGCGCCAACTCGCTGCTCGCCGGCCTGTTCAACACCTTTCCCAGCTCGGTATTCGCGCAGAACAACGGAGTGATCCAGCTGACCGGCATCGCCGCCCGCCATATCGGCCTGTGGATCGCCGCCATGCTGGTGCTGCTCGGCCTCTTCCCCAGCGTCGCCGGGGCGATCCAGGCGGTGCCGGAGCCGGTGCTCGGCGGCGCGGTGATGGTGATGTTCGGTTCGGTGGCCGCGTCCGGCATCAACATCCTCGCCGGCACCCACCTCGACCGGCGAGCCCTGCTGATCATCGCCGTGTCCCTGGCGCTCGGCCTGGGCGTATCGCAGGTGCCGGAATTCCTCGCGCACATGCCGGCTGCAGTGCGTGCCGTGCTGGAATCGGGCGTCGCCACCGGCGGCATCTGCGCCCTGCTGCTGAACTGGTTCCTGCCGGAATCGCCGGCGGCGAGCGAAGCCTGACCCGTTCGCGAGGGTGGCCCGGCCGCCCTCACCCTGCCCCACCTCAACCCCCGGCTTCCAACCCAGCCAGACAGACCGCTGCGGCATCCAGCTCCTCTTCGCTGAACACCAGCACGCCCATGCGCTTCAGTGCGGCAGCCGTCACCCCTTCGCCGGGAATCCGCTGTCCGCTGAAGCTGCCGTCGTAGTTCTCGCGATTGCCGCAGGAGGGGCTGCGCGCCTTGAGCACCGCCATGCGGATCTCGTAGCGGCGCACCAGTTCCACCGCCTGCTCGGCGCCCTGGATGAAAGCCTCGCTGACATCCTCGCCGTCGACGGTCACGATCCGCACCGATCCTTCGAGCACTTCGACGCCCTGGCCTCCGGGGATTTCCGCTGGCGGCCGCGGCGTCGGCAGGCCGCCCGCCACTTCCGGACACAGGGCGATCACGCGCCCTTGCGCCTGCCAGCGTTGCAGAAGGTCGAAGGGGCCGTGGGCGCCGCCGTCATAACGAACGCGGTGCCCCAGCAGGCAGCGGCTGACGAGAACTTTATGCATGACTGCGCAACTCCATGTCCGACCGATCCAGACTAGCGTCTTGGGCAGGACGGGTCACGCCGGGATGTTCCCGACCGGCTGGGCGGCTCAGACGGGGCCGTTGCCGCGACGACGGAACCAGCCGGTGAGGGACAGGCGCTCGCGGGTCGCCGGCAGCACTTCATGGGGGAAGTCGGCGGAGAGGAACACCACCAGCGTGCCGCCCAGTGGCGGCACATCGCATTCCTCGCCGTCGCTCAGGTACATGCGCAGTGCGCCGCCCTGTCCGGGCTGCCAGTCCTCGTTGAGATAGAGCACCGCCGAAACCGTGCGCCGGTCATCGTCGCGGAAACGGTCGAGATGCTTCTGATAGAAGGCACCGGGCGGATACAGCGCAAAATGGCTCTCGAAGTCCTCCAGGCCGAGATAGAGCCCCTGGTTCAGCGCCTGACGCAGCGCGTCCATGATCGCCAGGTAGACATCGCAGGACTCGGACTGACCGCCCTCCAGCCACTGGATGCGGTCGCCGCGAATGCCTTCGCGCACGGCCTGCCCTTCGCCACGGCCGACAGCCGCCGCCTCCAGCTGACCGGAAACGGCCCTGACACGGCACTCCACGGCCAACGCGGCGGTCAGCTCGGCGGGAAGGAAGACGTCCTGGCGCGACCAGCCGCGTTCGGCCAGATCATCGACGATGCGTTGCAGGAGAGGGGATTCGGGATGGAAGTTCATGTGGCATTGTAACGTCCGGCACATCCGGCTCGACAAGGCGGGCAAGCCTTGCCGACAATAAGCCGGCGGCGACAAATTGCCGCCCCCTGAGGAGTCCCAATTGCGCGCACTGCTTGCCTTCACCCTGCTCCTGCTGGGCCTGCCAGCTCTGGCCGACGATTACCAACGCCTGTACCAGGCCGCCGGCTGGCCCGAACAGCGCGCGCACTTCAATGACGCCCTGCATGCCGCGCAGAAGCGCTACCAGAACAACCTGCCGCCGGCGCTGTACCAGGCGCTGGTGGAGAACAGCAATCGCCGCTTCGCCCCGGCCGAGATCGACCAGCGCGCCCTGGGCAGCCTGCGGCAGAACCTGGCGGACTGCTCATCCGCCCTGGCCTTCTTCGAATCGCCGCTGGGACGCAAGGTGACGGCGGCGGAAACCTTCGCCACCCGCAGCGACCAGCTCGCCCAGCACGCCAATGGGCTGCCGCGCCAGCAGGCCAGCGAGCAGCGCCGCCAGTTGATCCAGCGCCTCAGCCAGACGCTGCCGGCCCGCGAGGCCGGTGCCGAGGTCAGCATGGCGCTGGCCGCGGTGGCCGCCGACAGCCTGAGCCAGATGCTTCCCGGCCTGCTCGGCCAGGTCCAGCCACGGGAAATGCTGGAAGGCCAGCGGCAGAAGCTGATGGGGCAGATTGGCGCCGATCTGGAAAACACCCTGCTGTACGTCTATCGCGAGCTGTCGGATGGCGAGCTTGGCCAGTTCGCCGACTTCACCGACTCGCCGGCAGGCAAGACCTATTACCAGGCAGCGCTGGGCGCCGTACGCGCCGGCCTGGCGGTTGGCCAAGACGGGCAGTGAATTTCCCTACAGGGCTATAAGCCCATTCCGAGCCGGCATCCCCGTACAATCACCCTCGCTGTACAGCCGGGCGCGGCGCTTGAAGGAAGTTAGCGCAAGGATTCAGGGAAACGCCCCGGAGTACAGCTCTCACCAGTTCCAACGCCCCACCGCCCTCACCCAAGCCTCTCCCCAAGAAACTCGAAATATCGCTGGCGCAGCGTCTCGCTCTCGTTCGCCAGGTGGTGTCGCGCGCCGCTGAGCAACAGGCACTCGATACGTTCGAACTTGTTGTCCAGCACCTTCAGGTTGTAACGCCAGTCCACCGTTTCGTCCGCGTCGCCCTGGACCACGATCAGGCTCTGCGGGCCGGGCGCTGCCGCCTCGATGCGCGGAATCCAGCGCGCCAACGCGCCCACCCAGGCGGTGGGCAGGGTGCGCGGCTGCAGGGGGTCGCGGTCGCGCAGGAAGGTGAGAAATTCGGCGTCGTTCGAGTTGTCGGTGAATTTGCGCGGGATGGAGCCGACGAAGGGCCGCAGCATCTGGTAGCTCAGCTTCGACCAGCCCCAGGCCCGCGGCCGCACCAGCGGCGCGAGGAGGATAGTTTCGCCGAGATCATCCCGCGGCGTGCCGGTCAGCAGGTAATCGAGCAGGATGGCGCCGCCGGTGCTCTGTCCACACAGGTGCCACGGTTTCGGCAGGTCGAGGATGTCCGCCTGCGCCAGTAGCCCGGTCAGGACCGCCTGGTACTCGGCGAAGTCGCCGATGCTGGCGGCCGCTCCATCGGACAGGCCATGTCCCGGCAGGTCGCAGGCCAGCACCGCGAAGCCCATCTGCAGCCCCCAGTCGATCACATGGCGGAACAGGCCCATATGATCGTAGTAGCCATGCAGCAGCAGCAGACTGCCCCTCGGCCGCTCCGGGCACCAGTACTGCGCGGCGATGCGGTAGCCGCCCGCGGCGAAGCAGCCCAGGCGCGTCGATACGCCCGGGTGCCGCAGCGAGGGATCGAGCCCATAGAACTGCTGGTAACGGCGTACGTCCTCATCCAATGAAGCTGCGGCCAGAGGTCGCAGGTGCTGGCGCAGCAGGGAGGGCTCGAAGGCTTCTGGCATCGGGTATTCCGTCTCTCGGGAGGATAGGCGGAATATGTCGTTCCGCCCCGCCGGATATTCAGCCGCGGCACGCGGCATGGCAAGCTTGACGGCTATCTTACCGGTATTCGCCATGACCTCCCGCCGCAAAGCCATTCTCGCCAGCCTGATTGCCGCCTTCTGCCTCGCCGGCCTGGCGACCGCCTACTGGTGGTTCCAGAGCCGCTATATCCGCCCGTTCAGCGACCAGCCGACGCTGTTCGCCGGCGACGGCCTGCAGTTGCCACGGGAGCTGTCGGGGCCCGGCCCGATCCGTCTGGTGCATTTCTGGGACCCGGCCTGCCCGTGCAATGTCGGCAACCAGCAGCACCTCGCCGAGCTGATCGGCCGTTTCGCGCCGCAGGGCGTGGAGTTCTTCGAAGTACGCAAGCCCGGCAGCCGCGGCCAGCTTCCGGAAACCCTGAAGGCGCTGAGGTCTCTCGCCACCCTGCCCGGCGCCGAGCGCCTGCCGGCCAGCCCCGCAGTGGGCATCTGGGACGCCCAGGGCCGGCTCGCCTACTTCGGCCCGTACAGCGAAGGCGCCACCTGCACCTCGAGCAACAGCTTCATCGAGCCGATCCTCGAAGCGCTGGTCGCCGGGCGCAAGGTCGAGGCCACCCACACCCTGGCGGTCGGCTGCTATTGCCCCTGGGCTCCGCCGGCCGACTGAGCATCGCCACCGCACTGACTACACTTTCTCCGGCACAGGTCCACGATGGACCATCCCGCAACGAAGGAGTACGTCATGCAACTACGCCCCGCCCTGGCCTTCTGCGCCCTGCTCAGCCTGCCGCTGGTAGCTACCGCCGCAGAGGAGCCAAGCACCAAGCAGGTGATGGACGAGCACAAGTCGGCGATCCAGAACACCCTGGCCGACATCGACTACAAGCGCAAACGCATCGTCGAGGCCAACATGGGACTCGACTCGCAGGAGGCCGAAGCCTTCTGGCCGATCTACAACAGCTACCGGACCGAAGCGGAGAAGCTGAGCAAGGAAACCCTGGCGATCATCCTCGACTACGCCCGCGCCTATAACAGCCACGCCGGATCGGTTACCAACGACCAGGCCGCCAAGCTGCAGGAGCGCGTGCTGGAGCTGCAGGACGACAAGCAGGAGCTGAAGGAAAAGTACCTGGGGCGCATAGCCAAGGAGGTCTCGCCACAGCGTTCGCTGCGCTTCCTGCAGATCGAGGATCAGCTCGATGCCATCACCCTGATACAGGGCACCAAGGACATCCCTCTGGTCGAGTGACCGCAAGCCGCCGCGCCGACTCCCGGTGCGGCGGTCAACTTTCCGCTTTTGCCGGCCATATTCTTGTGCGCAGAATTCGCCCTCGAAAACAGGGAGAGGGACGAATGAAGCGCAGCCTCGTGGCGCTGGCCGTCATCATCGTGGCGAGCGTCGCCGCCGGCGCCTGGTACCTGCACGGCAAGCAGCCGCAGCGGGACGGCCGGGCCAGCCTGCAGCGCCTGAACCATCCGGTCGGCATCCGCTACGACGAGCGCGGCGTGCCGCACATCAGCGCGCAGGACGAATCCGACCTGTACCGCGCGCTGGGTTACGTGCATGCCCAGGACCGACTGTTCCAGATGGAAATGCTGCGCCGCCTGTCCCGCGGCGAACTGGCCGAGGTACTTGGCCCGACGCTGGTGGAGACCGACCGCCTGTTCCGCACCTTGCGCATCCGCGACCGGGCGGACCAGTACGTCGCTCGCCAGGACCGCCAGTCGCCCGCCTGGAAGGCGCTGGAAGCCTATCTGGATGGCATCAACCAGTTCCAGGACAGCCATCCGCGGCCCCTGGAGTTCGATCTGCTGGGCATTCCCCAACGTCCGTTCACCGCGGCGGACTGCATCAGCGTCGCCGGCTACATGGCCTACAGCTTCGCTGCCGCCTTCCGTACCGAACCGGTGCTCACCTACATCCGCGACGAACTGGGCAGTGACTACCTGGCTATCTTCGACCTGGCCTGGCATCCCGACGGCGCGCTCGGCCGTACCACGCTGGCCGACGGCGACTGGCGCGACCTCGACGCCATCGCCCGGCTCAGCCAGCAGGCGCTGGCAGAGGCCGGCCTGCCGCAGTTCGAGGGCAGCAATGCCTGGGCCGTGTCCGGCAGCCGCACGCGCAGCGGCAGCCCGCTGCTGGCCGGCGATCCGCACATCCGCTTCGCCGTACCGGCGGTGTGGTACGAGGCACACCTCAGCGCCCCCGGCTTCGAGCTCTACGGCCATCACCAGGCGCTCAACCCGTTCGCCTCGCTCGGTCACAACCGGCAGTTCGGCTGGAGCCTGACCATGTTCCAGAACGACGACATCGACCTGATCGCCGAGAAGGTCAACCCGGCCAACCCCGAGCAGGTCTGGTATCGCGGCCAGTGGGTGGACCTCAGGCGCGAGGAGCAGAGCATCGCGGTGAAGGGCGAACAGCCGGTGAAGCTGGTGCTGCGCAGCTCGCCCCATGGCCCGCTGATCAACGACGCGCTCGGGGCTACAGCCGGGAAAACGCCGATCGCCCTCTGGTGGGCCTTCCTCGAAAGCGAAAACCCGCTGCTCGATGCCTTCTACCAGCTCAACCGCGCCGACACGCTGGACAAGGCCCGCGCCGCCGCGGCGAAAGTCCACGCTCCCGGCCTGAATATCGTCTGGGCCAGCGCCAGCGGCGACATCGGCTGGTGGGCCGCCGCGCAACTGCCGCAGCGGCCGGCCGGAGTGAACCCGGCGTTCATCCTCGATGGCGCCGGCGGCGAGGCGGAGAAGCCGGGCTTCCTGCCGTTCAGCGACAACCCGCAGGAGGAGAATCCGCCGCGCGGCTATATCGTCTCGGCCAATTTCCAGCCCGGCGGCAAGCCGATTCCCGGTTACTACAACCTGCCCGATCGCGGCCAGCGGCTGGATGAAAAGCTCCGCGACGACCGGGTGAAATGGGATCTGCAGAACAGCCAGGCGCTGCAACTCGACAGCGGCACCGGCTACGGTCCGCGCACATTGCAGCCATTGCTGCCGATCCTGCGGAATATCGCTGCGAATGCCGAGGAAAAAGCGCTGATCGAGCAGCTCGCCGACTGGCAAGGCGATCATCCGTTGGACTCGGCCGCCGCTACCCTGTTCAACCAGTTGCTCTACCAGCTCGCCGACAGCGCCATGCGCGACGAACTGGGCGAGGCCTTCTTCACCAACCTGCTCTCAACCCGCGCGCTCGACATCGCCTTGCCACGGCTGGCCGCCGATGCCGGCTCCCCTTGGTGGGACAACCGCGCCACACCGGCCCGGGAAAACCGCGAGGAGATCGTCCGCAGCGCCTGGCAGACCAGCCTGCGACATCTGCGCCAGACACTCGGCGACGACCCGGCCACCTGGCAATGGGGCAAGGCGCACACCCTGACCCACAACCACCCGCTCGGCCGGCGCAAGCCGCTGGACCGGCTGTTCAACGTCGGGCCGTTCGCCGCACCGGGCGGCCACGAGACGCCGAACAACCTGTCGGCGCGTATCGGTACAGCACCCTGGCAGGTGGTCTATGGGCCATCGGCCCGCCGCCTGATCGATTTCGCCGATCCGGCGCACAGCCTCGGTATCAATCCGGTCGGCCAGAGCGGCGTGCCGTTCGACCGGCACTATGCCGACCAGGCGCAACCTTACATCGACGGGCTCTACCAGCCGCAGCACCTGGCCGAAGAGGACGTGGCGGCCAACAGTCGTGGCCTGCTGCAACTGGTTCCAGCGGCCCGGTGAAGGCCCGAAAAGCAAGAAACCCCGCCGGGGCGAGGTTTCTTGCTTGCTGAGGGCTGCAGGAGATGCCGTAGCTCCTTGGCGCGTTATTTCCCGCAAGGGATAAAGGGTGTTGTATTCCGCGCCATCTCCCGCTCGGGGGGTGTTGCACAAGCATCGTCCGCTGGCTGGCGACCGTTCCATTTGCGGGGGGACCAGAAGTCACCAGCGAACAGAATCAATACTAGTCGGCTATCGGCGTAAACATGGCGTCAAAATGCCATAGAAATTTCCGATAGTTTCGACGACAGGTAAATCTTTCGCCCGGAAACGAAACGGGCCACCCTGAGGTGGCCCGTGTTTCGACAAGCACCAGCGTCGGCCGGCCGACAAGACGGCGTCAGGCGGTGGCTGTCGAACTCTTTTGCCAGTCGGTGGCCGAGGCCTCCATGGCTTCCTGTACGGCACGCTTGCGGCGCTCCTCGGCCTGGCGGGTGAAGTACCAGGCGAAGAAGGTGAACAGCGAGACAGTCAGGAGGATCAGGCTGGCAACGGCGTTGATCTCCGGCTTCACACCCAGGCGCACGGCGGAGAACACTTCCATCGGCAGGGTAGTCGAGCCGGGACCGGATACGAAGCTGGCCAGAACCAGGTCATCCAGCGACAGGGCGAAGGACATCATGCCGCCCGCCGCCAGCGACGGCGCGATCATCGGGATGGTGATCAGCAGGAACACCTTCCACGGCCGCGCACCCAGGTCCATCGCCGCTTCCTCGATGGACAGGTCCAGCTCGCGCAGGCGCGCCGAAACCACCACCGCCACGTAGGACGCGCAGAAGCTGGTGTGGGCGATCCAGATGGTTACGATGCCGCGCTCCTGCGGCCAGCCGATCATCTGGGCCATGGCCACGAACAGCAGCAGCAGCGACAGACCGGTGATCACCTCGGGCATTACCAGCGGCGCGGTGACCATGCCACCGAACAGCGTGCGGCCACGGAAGCGCGGGATGCGGGTGAGCACGAAGGCCGCCAGGGTGCCGAGGATCACCGAGGAAATCGCGGTGTACACGGCGATCTCCAGCGAGCGGAACACCGAGCCGATCAGCTGGGAGTTGTCCAGCAGGCCGACATACCACTTCACCGACCAGCCGCCCCATACGGTCACCAGCTTGGAGCCGTTGAAGGAGTAGATGACCATGATGACCATCGGGATGTAGATGAACAGCAGGCCGAGCACCAGCATGATGCTCGGAACGGACCAGCGCTTGTTCATACCTTGCCCTCCAGTTCTTTAGCCCTGCTTCTGGATGGAGAGCCTGTTGAAGAGGATGACGGGCGGGATGCGTCGAGGTGGTTCATACCTTGCCCTCCAGCTCTTTAGCCTGGTTCTTGTTGAAGAGAATGATGGGCACGATAAGGATCACCAGCATCACCACGGCGAGGGCGGAAGCCACAGGCCAGTCGCGGTTGTTGAAGAACTCCTGCCACAGCACCTTGCCGATCATCAGCGTCTCGGGGCCGCCGAGCAGTTCCGGGATGACGAACTCGCCCACCGCCGGAATGAACACCAGCATGCAGCCGGCGATGATGCCGTTCTTCGACAGCGGCACGGTGATCTTCCAGAAGCTGGTGATATCGCTCGCGCCCAGGTCGGACGCGGCTTCCAGCAGGCTCTGGTCGTGCTTCACCAGGTTGGCGAAGAGCGGCAGGATCATGAACGGCAGGTACGAGTAGACGATGCCGATGTACACCGCGAGGTTGGTGTTGAGGATGGTCAGCGGCTCGTTGATGATGCCGATGGACATCAGGAAGCCGTTGAGCAGACCGTTGTTGGACAGGATGCCCATCCAGGCGTACACGCGGATCAGGATCGCCGTCCAGGTCGGCATCATGATCAGCAGCAGCAGCACGGTCTGCATTTCCTTGCTGGCGCGGGCGATGGCATAGGCCATCGGGTAGCCGATCAGCAGGCAGATCAGGGTGCTGATGAACGCCATCTTCAGCGAGCCGAGATAGGCGTCGATGTACAGCGGGTCGCCGCTCAGCATCACGTAGTTGCCGAGGTTCATCACCACCTGCAACGTCTGGTCGGCGTACTGGAAGACCTCGGTGTACGGCGGGATGGCGACATCCGCCTCGGCCAGGCTGATCTTCAGCACAATGATGAAGGGCAACAGGAAGAACAGGAACAGCCAGAAGAACGGGATGCCGATGACGGCATGCCGGCCCCTGAGCTTCAGTTTGGGGAGCCTCATGATTGCAGTACCACTCCGCTGTCGTCATACCAGCTGATGTACACCGGCTGTTCCCAGGTCGGGCGCTTCACGTGGCGCTCGGCGTTGGCCATGAAGGCCTGCACGATCATCCCCGAGGCGAGCTTGATGTAGTACACCGAGTGGCCGCCAAGGTAGGCGATATCGTAGACAGTGCCCTGGGCCCAGTTGCAGTCGGGATGCTGAAGGTCATCGGGCTTCTCCGCGCTGACCATCACCTTCTCCGGGCGCAGCGCATAGGTGATGCGCTTGTCCTCGGCACGGGTACTGATGCCGTGGCCGATGTAGATCGGGTTTTCCAGCGCAGGACAGGCGATGACCGCGTGGTCTTCGACGTCCTTGACCAACTGGCCATCGAACATGTTGACGTTGCCGATGAACTCGCAGACCAGGCGGCTGGCCGGGGTCTCGTAGATGTCCATCGGGCTGCCGATCTGCTCGATGCAGCCGAGGTGCATGATGGCGATGCGCTGGGCCATGGTCATGGCCTCTTCCTGGTCGTGGGTCACCATCACGCAGGTCACGCCGACACGCTCGATGATTTCCACCAGCTCCAGCTGCATCTGCGAGCGCAGCTTCTTGTCCAGCGCGCCCATCGGCTCGTCGAGCAGCAGCAGCTTCGGACTCTTGGCCAGCGAACGGGCCAGGGCGACGCGCTGGCGCTGGCCACCGGAGAGCTGGTGCGGCTTGCGCTTGGCGTACTGGCTCATCTGCACCAGCTTGAGCATCTCGTTGACGCGCTGGTCGATCTCGTCCTTCGGCAGGCCGTCCTGCTTGAGGCCGAAGGCGATGTTCTGCGCCACGCTCATGTGCGGGAACAGTGCGTAGGACTGGAACATCATGTTGATCGGCCGCTCGTAGGGCGGCATGTCGGTGATGTCCTGGCCATCGAGGAAGATGCGCCCTTCGGTCGGCCGTTCGAAGCCGGCGAGCATGCGCAACAGGGTGGACTTACCGGAACCGGAACCGCCGAGCAGGGCGAAGATCTCGCCTTTCTTGATAGTCAGGGACACGCTGTCCACAGCCAACGTCTCGTCGAACTGCTTGGTGACCCGGTCGATTTTTACCAGCACCTCTTTCGGCTGCTGGTCGCCCGCTAGGGCTTTCTTGTAGGCACCGGAGGCTATTGCCATTACCACAACTCCCAACTCATTGAGGCCCGGCCACAGCAGCCGGGCATGCTTGGTTATCTGAATCGCTTCACTTGCCGGACTTGATCTTGGTCCAGGACCGGGTCATCAGGCGCAGGATCTTCGGCGGCAGCTCGTGCTGCACGAAGAGCTTGTCGAGAACCTCCTGAGGTGGGTAAACCTCGGGGTTATTGCGCACTTCTTCATCCATGAATTCGCCAGCCTTGGTATTCGGGTTGGCGTAACCGACGTAATCGCTGACCTTGGCGATCACCTCGGGCTTGAGCAGGTAATTGATGAAGGCGTGGGCCTGCTTCGAGTTTTCCGCATCCTTCGGGATGGCGAGGATGTCGAACCACAGGTTGGCGCCTTCCTTCGGAATCGCGTAGGCGATCTTGACGCCCTTGCCGGCTTCTTCGGCACGGGTGGCCGCCTGGAGCACGTCGCCGGAGAAACCGGCGGCAACGCAGATGTTGCCGTTGGCCAGGTCGGAAATGTATTTCGAGGAGTGGAAGTAGGTGACGTACGGACGCACCGCCATCAGCTTTTCTTCCGCCTTCTTGTAATCGTCCGGGTTGGCGCTGTTCGGGTCCAGGCCCAGATACTTGAGCACTGCCGGCATCATCTCGTCGCCGGAGTCGAGGAACGAGACGCCGCACTGCGACAGCTTCTTCATGTTTTCCGGCTCGAACAGCACGGCCCAGGAGTCGATGTGGTCGACGCCGAGCACCGCCTTGACCTTTTCGACGTTGTAGCCGATGCCGTTGGTGCCCCACAGGTACGGTACGCCGTACTGGTTGCCGGGATCGTTGGCCTCGAGCTGCTTCATCAGGTGCGCGTCGAGGTTCGACCAGTTCGGCAACTGGCTCCTGTCCAGCTTCTGGAAGGCGCCGGCCTTGATCTGGCGACCGAGGAAATGGTTGGAGGGCACGACCACGTCGTAGCCGGTGCGACCGGCCAGGAGCTTGCCTTCGAGGGTCTCGTTGGAGTCGAAGACGTCGTACACAGGCTTGATGCCGGTTTCCTTCTCGAAGTCGGCGAGAGTGGTCTCACCGATGTAGTCGGACCAGTTGTAGATATGTACCGTCGACGCGGCCTGCGCAGCAGTGACCAGGCCGAATACGGCTGTGGCAGCGATCAGGGTTTTTCCGAAGGGAACTCGCACACGTCAATCCTCTCGTTGTTGGCTTTGTCTGTTGTTCTTCTGCGATTGCATTTCGTTGCAGGCGCACGCCTGTCGCCGTCCGGGGCGTCACGAGAAGGTCACGACCGACGTGGCCATCCCACTGCTCGGGGTACTTCGGGTACACGGGGCACAGCGCAGGGGATGAACCCGGCGCCGGCCCGGTGTGTCGGCTGCCGCTGCAGGCCAGCGGCAGTGACTACCCCGCTTACTTGCCGGACTTGATCTTGGTCCAGCTGCGGGTCATGGTGCGCTGGGTCTTCGCCGGCAGGTCCGGGAAGGCGTACAGCTTCTTCATCACTTCTTCGGTCGGGTAGACGCCCGGGTCGGCGCTGATCGCCTTTTCCACCAGCGGAGTGGCGGCGGAGTTGCCGTTCGGGAACTGCACGACGTTGGTGATCTCAGCCATGATTTCCGGCTGCATCAGGAAGTCGATCCACTTCAGCGCGCCTTCCGGGTTCTCGGCGTCTTTCGGGATCGCGACCATGTCGAAGAAGGTACCGGCGCCTTCCTTCGGAATGTTGTACTTGACGGTGACGTTGTTCTTCGCCTCTTCGGCGCGGGACTTGGCCTGGTAGACGTCGCCGGAGTAGCCGATGGCGACGCAGATGTTGCCGTTGGCGATGTCGGAGATGTACTTCGAGGAGTGGAAGTAGGTGACGTACGGGCGGATCTTCAGGAACAGCTCCTCAGCTGCCTTGAGTTCCTTCGGATCGTTGCTGTCCGGCTTGTAGCCCAGGTAGTGCAGGGCCGCCGGAATCATTTCGGTCGGCGAGTCGAGGAAGCTCACGCCGCACTGCTTCAGCTTCTCGATGTTTTCCGGCTTGAACACCAGGTCCCAGGAGTCCACCGGGGCGTTGTCGCCGAAGGCAGCCTTGACCTTGTCCGGGTTGTAGCCGATGCCGATGGTGCCCCACATGTAGGGAATCGCGTACTTGTTGCCCGGGTCGCTGATTTCCAGGGTCTTCATCAGGTCCGGGTTGAGGTTCTTGTAGTTCGCCAGTTTGGAGCGATCCAGCGGCTGGTAGACACCGGCCTTGATCTGCTTGGCAAGGAAGGAGTTGGACGGCACCACGATGTCATAGCCCGACTTGCCGGCCAGCAGTTTGGCCTCCAGCACTTCGTTGCTGTCGTAGACGTCGTATACCACCTTGATCCCGGTCTGCTTGGTGAACTTCTCGACAGTGTTCGGGGCGATGTAGTCAGACCAGTTGTAAACGTGCAGTACCTTGTCGTCTGCCTGCGCCATGCCGGCCACAGCGCCCGCCAACGTCACGGCGAGCAGGGTCTTGCCAAAGGTTTTCAACATGCGGGTAGCTCCATTTGTTTTTCTGATGATCCGGGTGGCGCCGCCCTTGGGCGTCACCCCCCGGTGAGCCTGGCCAACGCACAGGCGCAGTCTGGCAAGGTCCCGTCAGGGACTCAAGACAGAACAGCAGCGGCGGTTTGATCGAGGCACTTGCGCGCCAAAGTGATCAGCTCGTCGATCTGTGCTTTCTCGATCACCAGCGGCGGCGAAATGATCATGGTTTCGCCTACCGCACGCATGATCAGTCCGTTACGGAAGCAGTGCTCGCGGCACAGCATCCCGATTCCATCGTTGCCGAAGCGCTCGCGGGTCTTCTTGTTCTTGACCAGCTCGATCGCCGCCACCATGCCGACGCCGCGTGCTTCGCCAACCAGCGGGTGGTCGGCCAGCTCCTGCCAGCGTTTCTGCAAATAGGGTGCCGTTTCCGCCTTGACCTTCTCGACGATCTTTTCTTCGCGCAGGATGCGGATGTTCTCCAGCGCCACCGCCGCCGCCACCGGGTGACCAGAGTAGGTGAAGCCGTGGTAGAACTCCCCACCCTCATTCAGGGTATGGACGATCTCGTCGCGAACGATTACGCCGCCCATGGGGATGTAGCCTGAGGTCAGACCCTTGGCGATCGGCATCAGGTCCGGGGCGTTGCCGTAGTACTGGCTGCCGAACCACTCGCCGGTACGGCCGAAGCCGCAGATCACTTCGTCGGCGATGAACAGGATGTCGTACCTGGCGAGGATCTCGCGGATCTTCGGCCAGTAGGTTTCCGGCGGAATGACCACGCCACCGGCGCCCTGGATCGGCTCGGCGATGAAGGCGGCGACGTTCTCCTCGCCGACTTCGAGAATCTTCTTCTCCAGTTGCTCGGCGGCCCATACGCCGAACTCTTCCGGATTCATGTCGCCGCCTTCGCCGTACCAGTACGGTTGCGGGATGTGCACGATGCCGGGGATCGGCAGGTCGCCCTGGCCATGCAGCGCCTTCATGCCGCCCAGGCTGACGCCAGCGACGGTGGAGCCGTGGTAGCCATTCCAGCGGCCGATGACGACTTTCTTCTGCGGCTGGCCCTTGATCGCCCAGTAGTGGCGGACCATGCGCAGCACAGTGTCGTTGGCCTCGGAGCCGGAGCCGGTGAAGAACACATGGTTCATGCCTTCCGGCGCGACGTCGGCAATCGCCTTGGCCAGTTCCAGCACCGGCGGGTGGGCGGTCTGGAAGAACAGGTTGTAGTAGGGCAGCTCCTGCATCTGTTTATAGGCTGCCTCGGCCAGTTCCTTGCGACCGTAGCCGACGTTGACGCACCAGAGACCGGCCATGCCATCGAGGATCTTGTTGCCCTCGCTGTCCCACAGGTAGATGCCTTCGGCCTTGGTGATGATGCGCGCGCCCTTGGCGTTCAGCTGCTTGTAGTCGGTGAACGGAGCCAGGTGATGCTCGCGGCTGAGCGCCTGCCAGTGCTGGGTCTGGGCGCTGGTCTCTTTAGTCATCTTCAAACCTCTCTTTCCACAATGAGGGAGCCCGCCGGGTCAGGCCGGGCTCCCCGTCAAATCACACGGACAGCAGGAGGAACTCGCGTTCCCAAGAGCTGATCACGCGCTTGTAGTTCTCGTGCTCGGCACGCTTCACCGCGACGTAGCCGCGAATGAAGCGGGCGCCCAGGTACTGCTCCAGCGTCGTGCTGCTCTCCATACGCTCCAGCGCGGCCTCGATGGTCAGCGGCAGGCGCAGGTTGCGGCGCTCGTACGCGCGGCCGCGGACCTGGGCGCTGGGCTTGATGCCCTCGATCATGCCGATGTAGCCGCAGAGCAGGCTGGCGGCCAGCGCCAGGTACGGGTTGGCGTCGGCACCGGCGAGGCGGTTTTCCACCCGGCGGTTCTGCGGATCGGAATCCGGTACGCGCAGGCCGACGGTGCGGTTCTCCTCGCCCCACTCGACGTTCACCGGCGCCGAGGTGTCCGGCAGGAAGCGGCGGAACGAGTTCACATTGGGCGCGAACAGCGGCAGCGACTCCGGGATGAACTTCTGCAGGCCGCCGACGTGGTGCAGGAACAGCTCGCTCATGGTGCCGTCGGCGTTGGAGAAGATGTTCTTGCCGGTCTTGATGTCGACGATGCTCTGGTGCAGGTGCATGGCGCTGCCCGGCTCGCCGGTCATCGGCTTGGCCATGAAGGTGGCTGCCACGTTGTGCTTGAGAGCGGCCTCGCGCATGGTGCGCTTGAACACCAGGATCTGGTCGGCCAGGTCGAGGGCGTCGCCGTGACGGAAGTTGATCTCCATCTGCGCGGTGCCTTCCTCGTGGATCAGGGTGTCCAGATCCAGGCCCTGGGCTTCGCACCAGTCGTACATGTCCTCGAACAGCGGGTCGAATTCGTTCGCTGCATCGATGGAGAACGACTGGCGGCCGGTCTCCTGGCGACCGGAACGGCCAACCGGCGCCTGCAGCGGGTAGTCGGGGTCGTCGCTGCGCTTGGTCAGGTAGAACTCCATTTCCGGCGCGACGATCGGCTTCCAGCCTTTATCGGCATACAGTTTGAGCACGCGCTTGAGAATGTTGCGCGGCGACAGCTCGATGGGGTTGCCGAGCTTGTCGAAGCTGTCGTGGATGACCATCGCGGTCGGCTCGATGGCCCAGGGGACGAGGAACACGGCATTCTCGTCCGGGCGGCAGACCATATCGATGTCGGCCGGGTCCAGCAGGTCGTAATAGATGTCATCCTCGACATAGTCGCCAGTGACGGTCTGCAGCAGGACACTTTCCGGCAGACGCATGCCTTTTTCATTGAGGAACTTGTTGGTCGGCGAAATCTTGCCGCGGGCGATGCCGGTAAGATCGGAAACCAGGCATTCCACTTCGGTGATCTTGCGTTCCTTCAGCCAGCTGGTCAGCTGGTCTAGCTTGGTAGTCATAAAGACCTCAGGTTTTGAGAGTCCGGCCCCAACCGCCGGACTCAACGTTGCCCCGCCCTCTTGCTGCAGGCCGTGCCGAAGGCCTGGAAGATAGCGAGATAGTTGGGGTTCGATGCGACCTGGAACTCCGGATGCCACTGCACCCCGAGCGCAAAGGTCCTGGCGCCTTCGACGGAAAAGGCCTCCACCAACCCGTCAGGCGCCAGTGCTTCAACTCGAAGGCCCGGCGCCAGACGTTCAACGCCCTGGCCATGAATGGAATTGACCTGAATCTCGTCCGGCAAGCCGATGCCGGCGAGTACCCCGCCCGCCTGCACATGCACCGCATGGCTGAGGGCGTACTGCACCTCGAACGGCTGGTCGGCCGGTTCGCGGTGGTCCATGAAACTTCCGGTTTCGTGCACTTTCTGGTGCAGGGTGCCGCCGAACGCCACATTCATTTCCTGGAAACCGCGGCAGATGCCGAGCACGGGAATACCGGCGGCAATCGCCTTGCGGATCAGGGGAAGTGTAGTGCTATCTCGCGCGGGATCATGTCGAGTGCCGGCTTCGCTCGCCGGGCCACTATAATGATGAGGCTCGACATTCGATGGCGAGCCGGTGAACAGCAGGCCGTCGACAGTGTCCAGCAAGGTCTCCTGGTCGATCAGATCGCCCAGCGAGGGAATGATCAGCGGTAAACCACCGGCACCCGCGACAACCGCTCTTACGTATTTGTCGCCAGTGATGTGGAAGGGTTGAGGACCGATCTGCCTGGTGCAGGCGGTGACGCCGATTAACGGCAGGCGAGGCATGGGACACCCGTATTTGTATGTGTTATGGGTTGCAAACGAGCTTAGCGTTGTTCAATTTTTTACACAATAGTTCTGTAAAAAATCAAACACGACCCACTGAACACCTCGCCAGCCAAGGCTCTCCGAACCACCAGAGCAACCTGAAACGCCCCAATTTTGGCCTCTGCGCACCAGCAGGAGGCATTTTGGGGCGCTATTGACAACATCAGGCCATTCGGATTGACTCACACCCTAGCCCCCGCATGATTGAAATTTTTAACAAAAAGGTGTGCATCATGTCGGTACCCCCGAGTGCCGTTCCGCTCACAGAAGCGACCGAGTTCCTCAAGGAACATCCCGAGGTCCAGTTCGTCGACCTCCTTATTGCAGACATGAATGGTGTAGTGCGCGGCAAGCGCATCGAACGCACCAATCTGCCCAAAGTATTCGAGAAAGGTATCAACCTCCCGGCATCCCTGTTCGCCCTCGATATCACCGGCTCCACCGTGGAGAGCACCGGCCTGGGTCTGGACATCGGCGATGCCGACCGCGTCTGCTTCCCCATCCCCGATACCATCGCCATGGAACCCTGGCAGAAGCGCCCGACCGCGCAGCTGCTGATGACCATGCATGAAATGGAAGGCCAGCCGTTCTTCGCCGACCCGCGCGAAGTGCTGCGTCAGGTCATACAGAAGTTCACCGACATCGGCCTGACCATCGTCGCGGCGTTCGAGCTGGAGTTCTACCTGATCGACCAGGAGAACATTAACGGCCGTCCGCAGCCGCCGCGCTCGCCGATCTCCGGCAAGCGCCCGCAGTCGGTGCAGGTCTACTCCATCGACGACCTCGACGAGTACGCCGATTGCCTGCAGGACATCATCGACGGCGCCCGCGCCCAGGGCATTCCGGCCGACGCCATCGTCAAGGAAAGCGCCCCGGCACAGTTCGAGGTCAACCTGCATCACGTCGACGATGCACTGAAGGCCTGCGACTACGCCGTACTGCTCAAGCGCCTGATCAAGAACGTCGCCTACGATCACGAGATGGACTCGACCTTCATGGCCAAGCCCTATCCCGGTCAGGCTGGCAACGGTCTGCACGTGCACGTCTCGCTGCTGGACAAGGATGGCAACAACATCTTCACCAGCGAGGATCCCGAGCAGAACGCCGCATTGCGCCACGCGATCGGCGGTGTGCTCGAGACCCTGCCGGCCTCGATGGCCTTCCTCTGCCCGAACGTCAACTCGTATCGCCGCTTCGGTTCCGCCTTCTTCGTGCCGAACGCACCGAGCTGGGGCATCGACAACCGCACGGTGGCACTGCGCGTACCGACCGGCTCGCCGGAAGCCGTACGCCTCGAACACCGCGTCGCCGGCGCCGATGCCAACCCGTACCTGCTGCTGGCCTCCGTGCTTGCCGGCGTCCACCACGGCCTGACCAACAAGGTCGAGCCCGGCGCGCCGATCGAGGGCAACGCCTACGAGCAGCTTGAGCAGAGCCTGCCGAACAACCTGCGCGACGCCCTGCGCTCGCTGGACGACAGCGACGTGATGAACAAGTACATCAGCCCCGAGTACATCGACATCTTCGTCGCGTGCAAGGAGCACGAGATGCAGGAGTTCGAATATTCGATCTCCGACCTCGAGTACAACTGGTATCTGCACACGGTGTAAGCCGTAGCAGCGATAAGAATCTGTGCCGGCCTCCTGCGCCGGCACAGTTTTGTTACCGGGGCGAATCCGAATCGACACTCAACGCGGGGGCGTTCGTGCGATGCGGATTCGCCCTGGTTTCCATCTGCCCCGGGACCGACCTCCACAGCGTCCCCATGCCACAGGCGATCCGAGCTAGACCCGAAACACGCTGCCTCATGCTGTGCCTTGCCATATAAGGAAAAAATGCCAATGCCACGCTTGTCCGCCTTGCTGTTCCTCGCTCTCACTCCGTTGCTCAGCCATGCCGAAGACCTGATCCGCGTCTACAACTGGAACGACTACATCGCCCCCGCGGTGCTCGACGAATTCCAGAAAAGCACCGGAATCCGCGTCGAATACCACACCTACAGCACCGCCGAAGAACTGGACAAGGCCCTGCACAGCGGCGAGCGCATCGACGTCGCGGTGCCCTCGCACAACGACCTGCCGAGGCTGGTCAGGGATGGACTGCTGCAGCCGCTGGACTTCGCCCGCCTGCCCAATCGCAGCCATCTCGATCCCCAGTTGCTGAGCAAGCTGGCCGCTGCCGACCCGAACAACCGGCACGCCGTGCCTTACCTGTGGGGCGCCGTCGGCCTGGCGATCAACCAGCCGCAGGCCGAAAAAGCCTTCGGCGGCCCCGTGCCGGAGAGCTGGGGCCTGCTCTTCGATCCGCAGCAGAGCGAGCGCCTGAAGAGCTGCGGCATCAGCCTGCTGGACGCCCCCGAAGAAACCTTCTCGGTACTGATGAACTACCAGGGCCGCAATTTCGCCCGCAGCGCGCCGTCGCAGATCCGCCGCGCCGGGGAAACCCTGCAGTCGCTGCGCGCCAACCTGCGCTACATCGACAGCGAGCGCTACATCCAGGACCTCGACGGCGGCCAGCTGTGCGTCGCCATGGCCTGGGTCGGCGACGCCCTGCGCGCCGCCAGCGCCGGGCAGCCGGTGCGCTTCGTGGTGCCGCAGGAAGGCTCGGTGCTGTTCATCGACAACCTGGTGATCCCGTCCAGCGCCACGCGCCCCGACCTCGCCCACCGTTTCATCGACTACCTGATGCAGCCGAAGGTCGCCGCGCAGATCACCACCGAAACCCTCTACCCCAACGGCAATGCCGATGCCGCCGCCTTCCTCGCCCCGGAACTGCGCGAGCAGAGCGGCCTGTATCCGGACCAGGCCACCAAACGCCGCCTGTTCGCCCTGGAAACCGTGCCGGAGAAGGCTGCACCGGTGCTCGACGAAGTCTGGAGCCGGCTGCGTGCCGGCGGCAGCTGACACTCCGTCGCGGCAGGAGCAACTGTCTCGCATCCTGCGCAGGCCAGAACCCGCGTAGGTTGGCGCTGAACGCAGTGAAGCCCAACGATGGCAATGTTGGGCTTCGCGTTGCTCAGCACCAACCTACGGTGGGTACCACACCGTAGGATGCCGCAGTGCCAACCGGCAGCACCGTAAAGCCCCCTCTCCCTCCGGGAGAGGGCAGGGGTGAGGGAGTCCCAGCGCCGGATTATCGGTAGGAAGCGGAACGTCAACAGACCCCGGACTTGCCGCGAACTCCGGGCTGACGTCCAATAGCCGCTCACGCCCGGAGACCCGCATGCAACAAGCCGCCAGCACCGCCCGCAAACCCCGCGCCAGCAGCCAGGCGCGGATCGCCACCATCCTCGACACCGCCCGCGTGCTGCTGGCCGAGAGCGGTGCCGCCGGCCTGTCGATCTATGCGGTGGCCGAACGCGCGGAGATGCCGCCGTCGTCGGTGTATCACTTCTTCCCCAGCGTGCCCGCCCTGCTCCACGGGCTGACCAGCGACGTCCACGCGGCCTTCCGCGCCTGCCTGGCGGAGCCGGTGGACCACGCCGCCCTGCGCGACTGGCGCGACCTCTCGCGCATCGTCGAGGAGCGCATGCTGGCGGTCTACGCGCGGGACGCCGCCGCCCGCCAGTTGATCCTCGCCAGCCACGGCCTGGCCGAAGTCACCCTGGCCGACCGTCAGCACGACGTGCAGCTCGGCGAGTCGATGCGCGCCCTGTTCGACCGCCATTTCCAGCTACCGCCGCTGCCGGCGGATATCGAAGTGTTCAGCCTGGCGATGGAGCTCGGCGACCGCGTCTATGCCCTCTCCGTGCAACGCCACGGGCTGATCAGCGAGCGCCTGGCGGAAGAAGGCATGCGCGTGTTCGATGCCTACCTGGCGCTCTACCTGCCACCCTTCCTGCCCAAGCGCGAATCCCCTTTGCCGATGGCGTAAGCCGATTTATATCCGATTAAAATCGGTATTTTAGGCCGAAATATTTTTAATACGCCCTTCTAAAACCGATTTATATCGGATATAAATCGCTCATGGCTGATCGGCGCCCGACTGGCCTTGCCAATCCGCGCCCACTCAGAACCGTCACCGGCCTCTGCTAAGGTCAGTAGGCCCTTTCGAGTTTGCTCACCGAGGTGTTCCATGACCCGCAACGTCACCGTCGCCGCCACTCAGATGGCCTGCTCCTGGGATCGCTCCGCGAATATCGCCAACGCCGAGAAACTGGTACGCCAGGCTGCCGCCGAGGGCGCGCAGATCATCCTGATCCAGGAACTGTTCGAAACCCCGTACTTCTGCCAGAAGCCGAATCCGGACTACCTGCAGCTCGCCACCACGGTCGAAGAGAACGCCGCCATCGCGCACTTCCAGAAGCTCGCCAAAGAGCTGCAGGTCGTGCTGCCGATCAGCTTCTTCGAGCGCGCCGGCCGTGCCCGCTTCAACAGCATCGCGATCATCGATGCCGACGGCAGCAACCTCGGCGTCTACCGCAAGAGCCACATCCCGGACGGCCCGGGCTACCACGAGAAGTACTACTTCAACCCGGGCGACACCGGCTTCAAGGTCTGGCAGACCCGCTACGCCAAGATCGGCGTGGGCATCTGCTGGGACCAGTGGTTCCCGGAGTGCGCACGCAGCATGGCGCTGCTCGGCGCGGAAATCCTCTTCTACCCGACCGCCATCGGCAGCGAGCCGCATGATGCGACCATCACCTCGCGCGAACATTGGCAGCGCGTGCAGCAGGGCCATGCCGGCGCCAACCTGATGCCGCTGATCGCCTCCAACCGCATTGGCAAGGAAGAGCAGGACGGCTATGACATCACCTTCTACGGCTCCTCCTTCATCGCCAACCAGTTCGGCGAAAAGGTGAAGGAACTGAACCAGACCGAGGAAGGCATCCTGGTGCAGACCTTCGACCTCGACGCGCTGGAACACATCCGCAGCGCCTGGGGCGTGTTCCGTGACCGTCGCCCGAACCTGTACGGCCCGATCAAGACCCTGGACGGCTCGCTGGAGTCCTGACGCCAGGCCCTTGTAGGAGCCAGTGCGTAGGGCGGGTGCAACCCGCCAGATGTGCCGACCAACGCTGCAAATGGCGGGTTTCACCCGCCCTACCCGACAGGTCAACACGATGAAAACCCTGAACAGCACTCCCCGCGCCGACGGCTTCCGCATGCCGGCGGAGTGGGAACCGCACAGCCAGACCTGGATGATCTGGCCGGAGCGCCCGGACAACTGGCGCCTCGGCGGCAAGCCGGCGCAGGCCGCCTTCACTGCCGTGGCCAAGGCCATCGCGCGCTTCGAGCCGGTGACCGTCTGCGTCTCCGCCGGACAGTACGAGAACGCCCGCGCCCGCCTCGACGACGCCAATATCCGCGTGGTCGAGATCACCACCGACGACTCCTGGGTGCGTGATACCGGTCCAACCTTCGTCATCGACGACAAGGGCGACGTCCGCGGCGTGGACTGGACCTTCAACGCCTGGGGCGGTTTCGACGGCGGCCTCTACGCGCCGTGGCAGCACGACGACCAAGTGGCCAGCAAGATCCTCGAGATCGAACGCCGCAAGCGCTACCGCACCGAAGGCTTCGTGCTGGAAGGCGGCTCGATCCACGTCGACGGCGAAGGCACCCTGATCACCACCGAGGAATGCCTGCTCAACCGCAACCGCAACCCGCACCTGTCCCGCGAGGAAATCGAGCAGGTGCTGCGCGATCACCTGGCCATCGACACGGTGATCTGGCTGCCGGACGGCCTGTACAACGACGAGACCGACGGCCATGTGGATAACTTCTGCTGCTACGTGCGCCCGGGCGAAGTGCTGCTGGCCTGGACCGACGATCCGCAGGACCCGAACTACCCGCGCTGCCAGGCCGCCATGCGCGTGCTCGACGGCGCCCGCGACGCCAGGGGCCGCCAACTGGTAGTGCACAAGATGCCGATCCCCGGTCCGATCCATGCGACCGAGGAAGAATGCGCCGGCGTCGATCTGGTGGCTGGCACCCAGGAGCGCGATCCGTCGATCCGACTGGCCGGCTCCTATGTCAACTTCCTGATCGTCAACTGCGGCATCATCGCGCCGAGCTTCGACGATCCGAAGGACGCCGAGGCGCAAGCCATCCTCCAGCGCGTGTTCCCGCAGCACGAGGTGGTGATGGTGCCGGGCCGGGAAATCCTCCTGGGCGGTGGCAACATCCACTGCATCACCCAGCAGCAGCCGGCGCCGCAGAAAATCTGAGCGCCAGCCTGAAACGAAAAACCGCCGGCCCTCGCGGGTCCGGCGGTTTTTTATTGCCTGTAGGTTGGTGCTGAACGCAGTGAAGCCCAACACCTACCCAACAACTGCTGATAGCAATGTTGGGCTTCGCAAGCTCAGCGCCAACCTACAGGAACTCCTCTCCCGGATACGGGAGAGGAGGCTTGGCTTCTTACAGCAGTGTCAGGGTGTAGCTCAGGATCAGGCGGTTCTCGTCCTGATCGCGAACCGCGTCGCTGCGCAGGGAGGCATTGCGCCAGGAGAAGCCGAGGCCTTTCAGTGGGCCTTCCTGCAGCACGTAGTCGAGGCGGAAATCGCGTTCCCACTCGCCCTGGTCGCTGGCCTGGGTCTCGATGTTGCTGCCCTTCAGGTAGGTGGCTATCGCCTTCAGGCCCGGTACGCCGAGCTTGGCGAAGTCGTAACCGTACTCGGCCACCCAGGTGCGTTCGCCGGCGCTGAGGAACTTGCCGATCTGACGGTCGGTGATCAGGTAGGCAGTGGCGCCGTCGCCCTGGTTGAGGAAGGGGAAGGCGCTGTCGCCGGATACCTGCTGGTAGCCCAGGCTCGCCGCGTGGCCGCCCAGGCTGTAGGTGAAGAAGGCACTCCAGGTGCGGTTGTCCACCTCGAAGCGATCCGGGTCGTTGGCCGCCCAGTTGCCGCTGCTGCGGAAGCCTTCGGCGCGGCCGGCGGCACTGGCGTTCCTGCCGTCGGAATCGCTGTAGAAGTAGCGCAGGTCGGACTTCAGCGCGCCCACCGGCAGCGCCCAGTTGTGGGTCAGGCCGAGGAAGTGCTGTTTGTAGAAGTCTTCCAGGTTGCCGTAGTAGTACTGGGCGGTGAGGTCGTCGGTGACCTTATAGTCGCCGCCGGCGAAGTAGAACTTGTTGACGAACTGGCCGCTGCGGGCGTTGTTCGCGCCGGCGATGGACAGGCCCCGGGCATCGCTGGAGTTGCGCCCCTTGGCGTGTTCCAGCTGGCCGGCGAGCAGGGTCAGGCCGGCGAATTCGTTCGAAGTGATCTGCCCGCCCTCGAAGGTCTGCGGCAGCAGGCGGCCGTCGTTGTAGGTCACTACCGGCAGCTTCGGCAGCAGGGTGCCGATGCGCGCCTCGGTCTTGGAGAGACGTACCTTTCCGGTCACGCCCAGGCTGCCGAAATCATCCTTGGCGTGGCCGTCGTTGTCGGTGGGGAACACGGTGCCGCCGTAGCTGGCGCTGGTGGGGTTGTAGTGGCGACCCTTGCCGGAATCCAGTTTGACGCCGAGCAGGCCGAGGGCGTCGACACCGACCCCGACTGTGCCTTCGGTGAAGCCGGACTGGTAGTTGAGCAGGAAGCCCTGACCCCACTCTTCCTGCTTGGAAGGTGCGTCGACGAACTGGCGGTTGTCCGAGTTGATGTAGAAGTTGCGCAGCGTCAGGCTGGCCTTGCTGTCTTCGATGAAGCCAGCAGCGGAGACCGACTGGGCGACGAGGCCGAGGCTGGCGACGGCGATGCTGACAGCCAGGCTGGATAGCTCACGGGTACGACTTTTCATTTCCATTATTTCCCCATCAGGTGGTCTTCAAATCTGGCGGCCCCCGCAAAGTCGGAGGCGAAACTCGCCTGGCCGTGGCACACACAGCCGAAACCGGTCTGGAACTTGTGGCGCGCCTCTGTTCGAGGGCGTGGTGCAGGCAGGCAGAGAAAGGCAGCGGGTATGAAAGCGAACGGCGTTCAGCCCACCGAAGTGATGTTCCCCATGCGGACCTTGCGGCTGCATGCGGCGACGATAAGGGATTCTACTTAAATCAAAAAAGAATTAATGATTTTGTAAAGATCATATTTGGTTATATATGGTAACGCAGCGGACTCCGACGCGTCTGTCCACCTGAAGAGGTATCCATCGAAGGAAGTTTCGATCAGCAACAGGGGAAATCTCCTGTCGGAGATTTCCCCTGCAAGCCACTCAGCCCTGGACCAGCCGGTCCTTGCCCCTGCGCTTGGCTTCGTACAGCGCGGCATCCGCGCGGCTGAACAGCATCGACAGGCTTTCGTCGCCGGACTGCAGCAGCGTCATGCCCTGGCTGATGGACACGCTGAAGTACTCCCCCGTCTCGCAGAAGCGCAAACGCTGGACTTCGCGCTGCAGGCGTTCGCCGATCTGCCTGGCGGTGGACTCGTCGCAGCCGGACAGCAGCACGGCGAACTCCTCGCCGCCGATCCGTCCGAACAGATCGCCACGGCGCAGGGCCCCCGCGCCGCACTGGGCGATGCGCTGCAGCACCTGGTCGCCGACCTGATGGCCGTAGCGGTCGTTGATCAGCTTGAAGTCGTCGACATCGAGCAGCAGGAACGCCAGCGGCGTACCTGTCGACTTGCTCTTGGCGAAGGCCTGCTCGGCGCTGTCGAAGAAGTAGCGGCGGTTGCTGCTCTGGGTCAGCACATCGGTGGTGGCCAGCCGGTGCAGCTCGTTCTCCATCTGCTTCTTGTCGGTGATGTCCTCGGCGATGCCGACGATCAGCAACGGCAGGCCGGCCTCGGTCTGCCGGCCGACGAAGCATTTGTCGCTCAGCCAGCGCACTTCGCCGTCGCTGCGGATGATGCGGTACTCCCTGTGCTCCATGGCGCCGATCTCCAGGGCCTGCAGCAGCGAACTCTCGGCGTATTCCAGGTCGTCCGGGTAGACGGAGCTGCGCCACTCTTCGAAGTCGGCCAGCAGCAGGGCGGCGGAACGGCCGAAGATGCGCTCGTAGGCGGGACTCACGTAGACCATGCGCCGGGCTTGCCAGTCGAATGCCCAGAGCACGGCATTCACGCTGGCCAGCAGCGTGCTGAACAGATGCTCGCGCTCCTTCAGCCGTTCCACTTCGGCGCGGCTGTGCATCAGCGCAAGCAAGGCCTCTTCGGCACTCATGGGGAGCCGTCCCTGTCCGTCCATCATTCCACTCCCGGATCGTCCTGCAGAAAGGTGATATGACCCTTACTTAGATAGTCGGTTGCAGCGGAAACGAAAAGCCCGCCAAAAAAGGCGGGCTTCCCGGGGACGACGCGGCTGGCTGTCAGTTGGCCGGGCGCAGCGAGTAGGTTTTCAGTTGCGCGGCGAAATCATGCAGCGACTGGATGCCGCTGGCTTCCGCCTCCTGCACCCACTGCTTGATCGCTCCCAGCATGTCGTGGCCGTTGGCGCTGGTCTTGGCCCAGATCTGCTGCAACGCCAGGCGCTTCTCGTAGATCACCTGCAACGCCTGGCTCTGCGCCAGCAGATCCTGGATGCGCGCCTGCTGGCGCTCCTCCAGCAGGCTGGTCTCCCGCGACAGCAGGCGCTTGCCGCGACGGAACAGGTGACGCACCGACTCGTCGGCCTTGGCCAGTTCCTGCTTGACCAGCGGCCCGATCACCAGCTTGCGGTACTGCGCCATGATCTGGAAGCGGTTGTTGAGGATGGCCATGGCGGTATCCATGTCCAGGCTGCCCTTGCCCTCGACCCGGTGGGCGATGGGCGCGACGCGCGCCACCTTGGCCAGGCGCAGGAAGCAGAACAGCTTGATCCACGCCCAGCCCATGTCGAACTCCCACTTCTTCACCGACAGCTTGGCGGAGTTCGGGTAGGTGTGATGGTTGTTGTGCAGCTCCTCGCCGCCGATCAGGATGCCCCACGGCACCAGGTTGGTAGCGGCGTCGCGGCATTCGAAATTGCGATAGCCGACGGCATGGCCCAGGCCATTGACGACGCCGGCGGCCCATACTGGAATCCACATCATCTGCACGGCCCAGACGGTCAGGCCGAGCGCGCCGAACAGCGCCAGATCGATGATCGCCATCAGGGTCACCCCAGCGATCGGGAAGCGAGAATAGACGTTCCGCTCCAGCCAGTCGTCCGGGCAGTTCTTGCCGTAGATGCGCAGGGTTTCGGCGTTCTTCGCCTCTTCCTGATACAGTTCGGCGCCCTTGCGCAGGACCGTACCCAGCCCCTTGTAGATCGGGCTGTGCGGATCATCGGCGGTTTCGCACTTGGCGTGGTGCTTGCGGTGGATGGCGGTCCACTCGCGGGTGTTCATCGCCGTGGTCAGCCACAGCCAGAAGCGGAAGAAATGCTGCAGCGCGGGATGCAGCTCGAGCGAGCGGTGCGCCGAATAGCGATGCAGGTAGACAGTGACGCTGACGATCGTGACGTGGGTCAGGATCAGCGTGACCACTACCAGTTGCCATGGCGACAGGTCGAGGAAACCGTTGTACCACATGGAAGGTAATGAACCTCGGAAGCGTATGGAAAAGTGGCATCACAGAGACGGCCAGTTCGCATTATCACTAAGGAAGCGGGGAAAACCATCCGGTCTTTTTGATACGAATTGCGAAATATCGGCTCCCTCTATACTGACAACCGAATATCTCCCGGCAAGCGCCCCATGCGTCCACACCTGAGCGCCCTCCGAATCTGTCTGATCTACCTGGTCCTGGCCATTTCCTGGGTATTGCTCAGCGAGCATTTCCTGCAGCTGCGCTTTGGCGACTCGGACGAATACCTGAAATGGATGAGCGAGAAGAAGTACCTGTTCCTGGCCGTCACGGCAGCCATCCTGTATGTCCTCCTGCTCCGCCAGTTCAAGCGCCAGGCAGCCGCCTACGCCGCCATGGAGCAGAGCGAGCAACGCCTGAACCGCGCGCTCGAAGCAGTCGAGGACGGCATCTGGGACTGGGACCTGCGCACCAACAAAGTGTTCTACTCGCCGGGCTTCGCGAGACTGTTCGGCCTGCCCCGCGAAAGCCTCAGCGACGAATACGAACTCTGGGAAAGCCGCCTGCACCCGGAGGATCGCGAAGCGACCCTGGCCGCCCATCAGGCCCACCTGGCGGGCGATACGCCGCAGCTGGACTGCGTGTACCGGCTGCTGCATACCGACGGCAGCTATCGCTGGATCCATTCCCGCGGCCGGGTGATCCGCGATGAAAGCGGCGAACCGCTGCGCATGACCGGCGTCTGCAGCGACATTACCGACCAGCGCAGCAAGGACGATTACCTGCGCCAAGCCGCGGCGGTCTTCGAGACCACCCAGGAAGGCCTGCTGGTGACCGACCTGCAGGGCACGATCGTGCACGTCAACCCGTCCTTCACCCGCATCACCGGCTACAGCGCGGACGAGGTGCTCGGCCACGACCCATCGATGCTCAAGTCCGGACGCCAGGACGCCACCTTCTACAAGGCCATGTGGCATGCCCTGCTCAGTGAAGGCGCCTGGAACGGCGAAATCTGGAACCGGCGCAAGAGCGGCGAGGTGTACCCGCAGTGGCAGCACATTCGCGCGGTGTACAACGAGCAGGGCCAGCTCACCCATTACGTCGCGCTGTTCTCCGATCTCAGCAACGTGAAGCGCTCGCAGAAGGAGCTGGAGTTCCTCGTCCACCGCGACCCCCTCACCGGCCTGCCCAACCGCCTGCTGCTGCGCGAGCGCATCGAGCAGGCGATGGCCCACGCCGAAATCGAGCGCGGCAGCGGCGCCCTGCTGGTGCTCGACCTCGATCATTTCAAGCACATCAACGACAGCCTCGGGCATGCCGCCGGCGACCTGCTGATCAAGGCCGTGGCCGAACGCCTGCGGGAGTGCCTGGACGAAAACAGCTCGCTGGCCCGCCTGGGTGCCGACGAATTCGCCGTGGTCCTGCGCAGCCAGCACGAATACCACGCCAGCCGGACGGCCCAGCGCCTGCTGGAGGCCATGCACGACCCGTTCTACGTCGACGGCAACCCGATCTACATGTCCGTCAGCCTGGGCGTCAGCCTCTATCCGGACGACGCGCAGGACGTCGACCACCTGCTGCAGCATGCCGACGCCGCGCTGTTCCAGGCCAAGGCCAGCGGACGCAACGCCTACGCCTTCTATACCCCGGAGCTGACCGCCCGGGCGCATTCCCACGTGCAGGTGGAAGCCGCCCTGCGCCAGGCGCTCGAACGCGACGAGCTGCGGGTCTTCTTCCAGCCGGTGCATGAGATCGCCAGCGGCCGGGTGGTCGGGGCCGAGGCGCTGGTTCGCTGGCAGCATCCCCATCTCGGCATGGTTCCGCCCGGCATGTTCATTCCGGTGGCGGAAGAAAGCGGGCTGATCACCTCGATCGACGCCTGGGTGCTGCAACAGGCCTGCCGGCAGATCCGCTCCTGGCTCGACCAGGGGATCGCCCTCGACTTCGTCGCGGTCAACCTTTCCAGCCGCCTGTTCAACCGCGGCGGGCTGATGCAGCGGGTGGAAAGCGTCCTCAAGGAAACCGGGCTGCCGGCGCATTACCTGGAACTGGAAGTGACCGAAAGCGCGGTCATGCAGAATGTCGACCAGGCGCTGCAACAGCTTTCCCAGCTGCGCATGCTGGGCGTGCGCCTGGCGATCGACGATTTCGGCACCGGCTATTCGTCGCTGATGCGCCTGAAGAAGATGCCGGTGCACAAGCTGAAGATCGACCAGGGCTTCATCGCCGGCCTGCCGGACGACAGCGAGGATGCGGCGATCGCCTGCGCGGTGATCGCCCTGGCCCACAGCATGGGGCTCAAGGTCGTCGCCGAGGGGGTCGAGCACGCCGATCAGGCTGCCTTCCTCCGCGAATATGCCTGCGACATGGGCCAGGGTTACTGGTATGGCCGTCCACGGCCCGCCAGCGAGATGAACTGGCAGAGCAAGGCGGAAGTCACCGATCTAGGCGAATATAAGAATTAAGAATATAAAAATTATAAAACAGTATTTTTCAGAATAAATACCCTCTGTTTAAGATGCGCTCACGCTGATAGCAACCTCACAAGGAGCACAACAATGAGCGCAACCCTCCGCAGCCTGGACGGCCAGGATGCCGCCAGCATCCTCCGCGAAGTCCAGAGCGCCCTGAACGGCCTGCGTTTCGGCGCGGTGGAAATCACCGTGCACAACGGCCAGGTGGTCCAGATCGAGCGCAAGGAAAAATTCCGCCTCCAGCAACCCGCCGGAAAACAGGCCTGAGCCTTCCCGACCTCGACTGGACAACCGGAGAGCCGTCTTGAACGCCCTGTCGCCTGCCAATCCTCGCCGGTACTGCAGCTGTCGACCGCAAGCAGCGATGCGCGGTTGATACCTCCATACAAAACAGCCAACACAAAACAATCGATTTTTCAGGAGCTGCACATGTCCATTCGTCGTTTCGCCCTGGCCGCGCTGGCCGGAGCCCTGGTTTCCACCCTGGTCGCCGGCCCGGTCGCCGCCGCCACGCAATTGCTCAACGTTTCCTACGACCCCACTCGCGAGCTGTACCAGGCCTATAACGCGGCCTTCGCCAAGCACTGGAAAGATCAGGGCGGCGACGAGCTGAAAGTGCAGCAGTCCCATGGCGGCTCCGGCAAGCAGGCCCGCGCGGTGATCGACGGCCTGAAGGCCGACGTGGTGACCCTGGCCCTGGCCGGCGATATCGACGAACTGAACAAGCTCGGCAAACTGCTGCCCGCCGACTGGCAGGCGCGCCTGCCGGACAACAGCACCCCCTACACCTCGACCATCGTGTTCCTGGTGCGCAAGGACAACCCGAAGAACATCAAGGACTGGGGCGACCTCACCAAGGAAGGCGTGGAAGTCATCACGCCCAACCCGAAAACCTCCGGCGGCGCCCGCTGGAACTTCCTCGCCGCCTGGGCCTGGGCGAAGAAGCAGTACGGCAGTGACGAGAAGGCCGAGGCCTACGTCAAGGACCTGTACAAGCATGTGCCGGTTCTCGACACTGGCGCCCGCGGCTCGACCATCACCTTCGTCAACAACAACATCGGCGACGTGCTGCTGGCCTGGGAGAACGAAGCGTTCCTGGCGAAGAAGGAACAGGGCGGGGAAAACTTCGAGATCGTCGTGCCGTCGCTGTCCATCCTCGCCGAACCGCCGGTCGCGGTGGTCGACAAGGTGGTCGACAAGAAAGGCACCCGCAAGGTCGCCGAGGAATACCTGAAGTACCTGTACAGCGAAGAAGGCCAGCGCATCGCCGCGCAGAACTTCTACCGCCCGCGCAACGAGAAGGTCGCTGCCGAGTTCGCCCAGCAGTTCCCGAAACTCAACCTGGTGACCATCGACAAGGACTTCGGTGGCTGGAAGGAAGCCCAGCCCAAGTTCTTCAACGACGGCGGCATCTTCGACAAGATCTACCAGGCGCATTGAAAGCAGCCGCAGACTGCGGAAAAAACGGCTACCGGCCGCTGAGAGGCGACCGGTAGCTTCATGGTGAGAGTGAACCCGGCAGGACTCGACCGCCGGGCAACACAGAAGAAGGACGGACAATGTCACGCCGTATTTCCCCGGTCATACCCGGCTTCGGGCTGACTCTGGGGTACACCCTGGTGTATCTCAGCCTGTTGGTGCTGATTCCGCTGGGGGCCATGTTCCTCAAGACCACCCAGCTTTCCTGGGACCAGTTCTGGACCATCATCACCGCTCCACGCGTGCTCGCCGCGCTGAAGCTCAGCTTCGGTGCGGCGCTCGTCGCTGCGCTGATCAACGGCGTGATCGGCACGCTGCTGGCCTGGGTGCTGGTGCGCTACGAGTTCCCCGGGCGCAAGATCATCGACGCGATGATCGACCTGCCCTTCGCCCTGCCCACCGCCGTCGCCGGCATCGCCCTCACCGCGCTGTACGCGCCGGCCGGTCTGGTCGGCAGGGTCGCCGGCGAGTTCGGCCTGAAGATCGCCTACACCCAGCTCGGCATCACCCTGGCGCTGACCTTCGTGGTCCTGCCCTTCGTGGTGCGCACGGTGCAGCCGGTACTCGCCGACATCCCCCGCGAAGTCGAAGAGGCCGCCGCCTGCCTCGGCGCCAAGCCGCTGCAGGTGTTCCGCCATGTGCTCCTGCCGGCCCTGCTGCCCGCCTGGCTGACCGGCTTCGCCCTGGCGTTCGCCCGTGGCATCGGCGAGTACGGCTCGGTGATCTTCATCGCCGGCAACATGCCGATGAAGACCGAAATCCTGCCGCTGCTGATCATGGTCAAGCTGGACCAGTACGACTACACCGGCGCCACCGCCATCGGCGTGCTGATGCTGGTGGTCGCCTTCGTCCTGCTGCTGCTGATCAACCTGCTGCAGCGCCGCATCGAAACCCCCTGAGGAGAGCGCCATGAGTTCTGCAACGCTTTCGGCCGCCTCCGCTGCCAACGCCGCCCGCCGCGGCAATCCCTGGGGCCGCCGCGCCCTGATCGTCCTGGCCTGGCTGGTGTTCGGCCTGTTCCTGCTGCTGCCGCTGTTCGTGGTGCTCAGCGAGGCACTGAAGATGGGCCTGGGCACCTTCTTCGAGTCGATCCTCGAACCCGATGCCCTCGCCGCGCTCAAGCTGACGCTGATCGCCGTGGCCATTTCGGTGCCGCTCAACGTGGTATTCGGCGTCGCCGCCGCCTGGTGCGTGACCAAGTTCGAGTTCCCCGGCAAGAGCGTGCTGGTGACCCTGATCGACCTGCCGTTCTCGGTCTCACCGGTGATCGCCGGTCTGATCTACGTGCTGCTGTTCGGCGCCCAGGGCTATTTCGGCGAGTGGCTGAGCGAGCATGACATCCAGATCGTCTTCGCCGTGCCCGGCATCGTCCTGGCCACCCTCTTCGTCACATTCCCCTTCGTCGCCCGCGAACTGATCCCGCTGATGCAGGAACAGGGCACCCAGGAGGAAGAGGCCGCGCGCCTGCTCGGCGCCAACGGCTGGCAGATGTTCTGGCACGTCACCCTGCCGAACATCAAATGGGGCCTGATCTACGGCGTAGTGCTGTGCACCGCGCGGGCGATGGGCGAGTTCGGCGCGGTATCGGTGGTCTCCGGGCACATCCGCGGCGTCACCAACACCCTGCCGCTGCACGTCGAGATCCTCTACAACGAATACAACCACGTCGCCGCCTTCAGCGTTGCCAGCCTGCTGCTGCTGATGGCCCTGGTCATCCTTCTGCTCAAGCAGTGGAGCGAATCCCGCATGTCCCGACTGAAAAGCAACGCTGACGAGGAGTAAGCCATGAGCATCGAAATCCGTAACGTCAGCAAGAACTTCCACGCCTTCAAGGCGCTGAACGACATCAACCTGGATATCAAGAGCGGCGAACTGGTCGCCCTGCTCGGCCCGTCCGGCTGCGGCAAGACCACCCTGCTGCGGATCATCGCCGGCCTGGAAACCCCGGACGCCGGGAACATCGTGTTCCATGGGGAAGACGTGAGTCAGCACGACGTGCGAGATCGCAACGTCGGCTTCGTGTTCCAGCACTACGCGCTGTTCCGCCACATGACGGTGTTCGACAACGTCGCCTTCGGCCTGCGCATGAAGCCGAAGAAGGAGCGCCCGAGCGAATCGCGGATCGCCGAGAAGGTCCACGAACTGCTGAACATGGTGCAGCTCGACTGGCTGTCCGACCGCTATCCGGAACAGCTCTCCGGCGGCCAGCGCCAGCGTATCGCCCTGGCCCGCGCGCTGGCGGTGGAACCGAAGATCCTGCTGCTAGACGAACCCTTCGGCGCCCTCGACGCCAAGGTGCGCAAGGAGCTGCGCCGCTGGCTGGCGCGCCTGCACGAGGAGATCAACCTGACCAGCGTGTTCGTCACCCACGATCAGGAAGAGGCGATGGAAGTCGCCGACCGCATCGTGGTGATGAACAAGGGCGTGATCGAGCAGATCGGCTCGCCCGGCGAGGTCTACGAGAATCCGGCGAGCGATTTCGTCTACCACTTCCTCGGCGACTCCAACCGCCTGCACCTGGGCGAGGACGAACACCTGCTGTTCCGCCCGCACGAAATCTCGCTGTCGCGCCACGCGGAAGCGGAACACCGTGCCGCCGAAGTCCGCGAAATCCGCCCGCTGGGCGCGATCACCCGGGTGACGCTGAAGGTCGAAGGCCAGGAAGAACTGATCGAGGCCGAAGTGGTGAAGGACCACGACAGCCTCAGCGGCCTGGCACGCGGCCAGACGCTCTACTTCAAGCCGAAGACCTACCAGCAGGCCGCCAGCCTCTGATGGGCTTGAACCGCGTGGGTATCGCTGCGCTCAACGCCACCCTGCAGGTGCCGTAGGTTGGCGCTGAGCTTGCGAAGCCCAACGGCGTGGTTGCCGGCGGGTGTTGGGCTTCGCTTCGCTCAGCACCAACCTACGGTCGCTCCAGCACCTCGGCGATCATCATCCGGCTTGCCTCGATGATTGCCTGCTGCGTTTCCTCGCTGGCGACCATCCGCGCCACCACCAGCGCGCCGACGCACTGGCTCAACAGCGCCCAGGCGCTCTGCTCCGAGCCCAGCACCTCCGCCCAGGCCTGCTGCAGTTTCACCAGCCAGTGTTCGGCGGTCTCGCGCACCGCCACATCCGCGCGGGCGATTTCCGCGCCCAGGCTCGGCAACAGGCAGCCTTTCTCCGGGTGCTGCACATGGCCCAGGTTCAGGTAACGCTGCAGGCAGCGCTCCAGCTTGTCGCGGCTGAACTCGCCCTTCTCGCCAGCCAGCATGCGTGCACTGTGGCTCAACTCATGGGCGACGACAGCGGCGAACAGCTCGTCCTTCGACGAGAAATGGCTGTAGAACGCACCGCCGGTAAGGCCGACCGCCTTCATCAGGCCATCGACGCCCGCAGTGGCGAACCCCCCGCGCTTGGCAATAGCCCCGCTGCTGTGCAGCAGGCGCTGGCGGGTGTCTTCCTTGTGGGTGGCTGAATAGCGCATCGGGCGCCTCCGCGGCATGACTTGACGAGTCTGGAAATCGTAGCATAACGTTCGTTTACCTAACGATCGTTTACCAAAGAGGGCGCGTCATGGATAACACCAAGAAAGTCGTGCTGGTTGTCGGCGCCGGCGATGCCACCGGCGGGGCCATCGCCCGCCGTTTCGCCCGCGAAGGCTATGTCGCCTGCGTCACCCGGCGTTCGGCGGACAAGCTGCAGCCGCTGGTGGACACGATCCGCGCCGAGGGCGGCGAAGCCCACGGCTTCGCCTCCGACGCGCGCAAGGAAGAGGACGTGGTCGAACTGGTCGAAACCATCGAGCGCGATATCGGCCCCATCGAAGCCTTCGTCTTCAACATCGGCGCCAACGTGCCCTGCAGCATCCTCGACGAGACCGCGCGCAAGTACTTCAAGATCTGGGAAATGGCCTGCTTCGCCGGCTTCCTCACTGGCCGCGAGGTGGCCAGGCGCATGGTCACCCGCCAGCGCGGCACCATCCTGTTCACCGGCGCCACCGCCGGACTGCGCGGCGCCGCCAATTTCGCCGCCTTCGCCGGCGCCAAGCACGGCATCCGCGCGCTGGCCCAGAGCATGGCGCGGGAACTCGGCCCGCGTGGCCTGCACGTGGCCCATGTGGTGGTCGACGGCGCCATCGACACCGAATTCATCCGCGACAACTTCCCGCAGAAATACGCACTGAAGGACCAGGCCGGCATCCTCGATCCCAAGCACATCGCCGAGAATTACTGGTATCTGCATACCCAGCCACGCGACGCCTGGACCTTCGAACTGGACCTGCGCCCCTGGATGGAGCCCTGGTAAACCGCGTAGGTTGGCGCTGAGCGCAGCGAAGCCCAACGATTGCCGGGCAGCGCTCCGTTGGGCTTCGCAAGCTCAGCACCAACCTACTGACACCACATCGTAGGATGGGTTGAGCACAGCGATACCCATCGGCCAACTCCTCCGCACCAGCCAAACCCGGAAAAACAACATGAACAAATCCGTAGAGTTCTTCTTCGACTTCGGCAGCCCCACCAGCTACCTGGCCTACACCCAGCTGCCGAAAATCTGCGCCGAAACCGGCGCCGACCTGATCTACCGGCCGATCCTGCTCGGCGGCATCTTCCAGGTCACCGGTAACGCCTCGCCGATCCAGATTCCGGCCAAGGGACGCTACATGCTGCTCGACATGCAGCGTTTCGCCGAGCGCTATGGCGTGCCGCTGAAGATGAACCCGGCATTCCCGATCAACACCCTGCTGCTGATGCGCGGCGCGGTAGCCGTGCAACTGCGCCAGCCGCAGCGCTTCGCGGACTATGTGCAAGCCGTGTATCACGCCATGTGGGTGGAACCGTGCAACCTCGGCGATCCGGCAGTACTGGGCGCCACGCTGGCAGCCGCCGGCTTCGATCCCCAGGAGCTGCTGGCCCTGACCGGCGAGCAGGAGATCAAGGACGCGCTGAAGGCGAATACCGAGGAAGCCGTCAAACGCGGGGCCTTCGGTGCGCCGACCATGTTCGTCGGCGAGCGGATGTTCTTCGGCCAGGACCGGCTGGACTTCGTCCGCGAAGCCCTCGTCTGACCGAGAACGAAAAAGGGCGGCAGCAGACCAGCCGCCCTTGTTGCTTCACGCCTGCACCGGCGAGCACCTGAGACTCAGGCGGTGGTTTTCCTGTCGCGAATACAGGTCGGGCCGGCGCGCTCTTCCACGGCGCGCCGCACTTCATCGCGCATGCCGAGCAGGAACGCCGCCTCGGCGACCACGAACAGCGGCCCGACGATCAGGCCGGTCAGATCGTCGACGAAGGCCGGCTTGCGCCCCTCGTACCAGTGGCCGACGAACTGGATGATCCAGCCGACCACGAACAGTCCCAGCCCCCAGCCCAGCCACGTCGCGGTCGAGGCCGCCGCCAGGCCGGCGCCGATCCACAGCGAGATGGCCAGCAATACCAGCATCGCCACGCCGAAGCGCCGGTCCAGGCGCAGGTAGAAGATTGCCGCCGCCAGCGACAGCAAGGTCGCCGGCGCCAGGGTCAGGCCGGCCAGCTGGATGCCGGGCCGGGACAGCAGCACGGCGATGGCGAGCACGATCATGGGAATGCCGATGAAATGAGTGACGATGTTGCGGCGGTCACGGTGGTAGGCGGCGTACTGGGCGAGGTGGTCGACTAGGGTTTTCATTGTTGTTCTCCCTGAAGGTGCCGGCATGATGGCATGCTCCTACTTTCCCACTCTGTCGGCTGGATGACAAAGCCATGTCTGAGGCAATTTCCTTCATCCCGCGCATTTCCAATGGCCGCTGGTTCCGCGCGCTGCCCGACGGCCTGCGCGATGCACTGGGCGAGTTCGCCGTGGTGCGCCGCCTGCCAGCCGGGCAATGCCTGTTCAGCCGCGGCGACGCGCCGTGCGGCCTGTATTGCGTGGTCGAAGGCGCGGTGCGCATCGGCGTGGTCGGTGCGAATGGCAAGGAAGCCCTGCTCGGCCTGATCGAGCCGCCCAACTGGTTCGGCGAAATCTGTCTGTTCGATGGCCAGGCACGCACCCATGACGCCTTCGCCGAGCGTCCGACGACGCTCCTGCAGATTCCCCAGGCCGCGCTGCTCCGGCTGCTCGATCAGCATCCGGAATACTGGCGCGAACTGGGCCTGCTGATGAGCCATAAGCTGCGCATGCTTTTCGGTGTACTGGAAGCGCATTCGCTGCTGCCCGCCGCGCCACGTCTGGCCCGGCGCCTGCTCCTGATCGCCGAGGGCTACGGCGGCGCCAGCATCGGCCGGCGCGAGCTGAACCTGCCGCAGGAACAGCTCGCGTCCATGCTCTCGCTGTCGCGGCAGACCACCAACCAGATCCTCAAGGAGCTGGAAGCCAGGGGCATCCTGCGTCTCGGCTACGGCACCATCGAGATCGTCGACCACGCAGGATTGTGCGACGCCGCACAGAACCCGGGCTAACGGGTAGGAGATTCACCCTTTTGGAGGGTTGTATGCTGCCGTGCCAGCGTTAGCCTAGGAAATCTCCACATCCGTAGGAAATCTCAGCAGGAAGAAACGCTCTTGCTGATGGGGGAAGGATTCCACGACGCAGGACCGATGCCGCATCCAGTGCGGTATTCGGTGGGTTCGAACCGGCCAGGGACAGCCGGCGCGCGCTCGAAATCGCCCATGCCCGGCAACTTGGGGTATGTCCAGACCAGGCCTCCGGCGGCTCAAACAATAACAATAGGGAAACTCCCGCCATGCTCAGAAAGTCCTTTCTGTTCCATGCGTTACTGTTCTGTCTCGCACTCTTCAGCCAAGCGGCCCACGCCAGTCTCTCTCCCGAGGAGCAGCAACTGCAGAACATGCAGGTCTCGGCCTGCCAGTCGATCAGCAGCCTGCTGCTGTATCGCGGCGAAGGCTTCCAGGAAAAGCACCTCACGCAGATGAAAAGCGACCTCGCCGCGCTGGGGAGCGCGGTGAACGGCTATGCACAAGCGGATGAAGGCCTGAAACGCAAATACCAGGAGCTCGCGAACATGGTCGAGCAGGGCGCCGCCTTCGGCCAGGGCGAGGACGATGTACCCTGGCGCTATACCAGGGACCTCAGCCACGCGCTGCTCGGCTTCCTTGCCCAGGTCGAGCGCTTCGTGCCGGCCGGCGATCCGCAGCAACCGCCGACCTGGCAACTGCCGGCCCGCCTGGAGTTCGTCACGGTCCTGTACCTGGGGCGTTCCTATGTGGGCAACCTGGAGATCGCCCGGGAGAATCCCCAGGTCTATTTCGGCCAGGACGAGAGCATGCTGGTGCCGGTGCTCGACCAGGGTATCAACCAGCTCATCGCCAGCGGCCCGGAGGGGACTTCGACCAAGAAGCTGCAGAGCCGCTGGGAGTACCTGAAAAGTGCCCTGCGCGATCTGGACAGCAAGGCCAATTCGCCAGTCACCCTCTCGGGGCGGCCCTGGGCGCCGATCATCGTCGAGCGCAACGCTCGCGCGCTGTCGTCGCAGATGATGCAGGCCGGCAACCAGGGCCAGTGACGCACCGGGTCAGGCGGGGACCGCCAGTTCGCTTTCGGCGGCTGCCTTCGGCGAGTCCCCGCGCTCCATCAGCGACGCGCGCCCCACCAGCATGCCATCGGGCGCGCTGGCGACCTTCGGGTCCTTGCCCGGGTAGTCCAGCGTATGCAGGAAGTGGCGGATGCAGTTGATCCGCGCGCGCTTCTTGTCGTCGGACTTGACGGTGATCCACGGCGCATCGGCGGTATCGGTGTGGAAGAACATGGCTTCCTTGGCCTGGGTGTAGTCGTCCCACTTGTCCAGCGACTGGATGTCGATGGGCGACAGCTTCCAGTGCTTGAGCGGGTCGTCGCGGCGCGAAACGAAGCGGCGCAGCTGTTCCTCGCGGCTGACCGAGAACCAGTACTTGAACAGGTGGATGCCGTTGCGCACCAGCATGCGCTCCAGTTCCGGCGCCTGCTGCATGAACTCCAGGTACTCGCGCGGCGTGCAGAAGCCCATCACCCGCTCGACGCCGGCGCGGTTGTACCAGGAGCGGTCGAAGAACACCATTTCCCCGGCCGTCGGCAGATGCTGGATGTAGCGCTGGAAGTACCACTGGCCGCGCTCGGCATCGCTGGGCTTCTCCAGCGCCACCACCCGTGCGCCGCGTGGGTTGAGATGTTCCATGAAGCGCTTGATGGTGCCGCCCTTGCCCGCCGCGTCGCGCCCTTCGAACAGCACGACGACGCGCTGCCCGGTTTCCTTGACCCAGTTCTGCACCTTGAGCAACTCCACCTGCAGCTGCGCCTTGAGCTTCTCGTACTCCTTGCGTTGCAGGCGCCCGCTGTACGGGTAGCCGGCCGGCAGCTTCGCCGAGGTGGAGTCCTCGTTGCTGCCGTGCGGCGCCAGCGCCACCTTGCGGGCTACGGGGCCGTCGCTGATCCGGCGGATTTCCTCGCCGCCCGAATTGAGCGGCTGCTGGGCCTCCACGTCGACGGCCGGTTCGACAGGTGTGACGGGATCGATGCGTTCGGATTGGGGCATGGCATTCTCCTGTGTGGGTGAAAACTCCTCCCACCCACTCTATGCCTGCCCCCCGGACCGGCCTTGACTCGCATCAAGCGGCGCCGGGCGCCTACAGCCAGCCTTTGTACTTGAACCACAGGTACGGCAGGATCGCCGAAACCACCATCATCACCAGCGCCATCGGATAGCCCACCGGCCAGAGCAACTCGGGCATGTGCTTGAAGTTCATGCCATAGACGGTGCCGACCAGCGTCGGCGGCAGGAACAGCACGGCGGCGATGGAAAACACCTTGATGATGCTGTTCTGCTCGATATTGATCAGGCCGAGGGTGGCGTCGAGCAGGAAGGTCATCTCGCTGGACATCTTCGACAGGTATTCGCTGAGCGATCGCACGTCGCGCTCCACCGACTTCATGCCGAGCCGCGCCTCCTCGCTGACCCAGCCGTTGCCGCCCTGGCGGAAGTAGCCCAGCGGCCGGCTGATGCTGAGCAGGCTCTCGTTGAGCTTGGACAACAGCGAGTTGCTGCGCCCCAGGTGCTTGACGATCTGCTGCAGGTCGGACTTCGGTACGCGCTTGCCGCCCGCGCCCGGCGGAGGCTCGGCGAAGATCTCCCGTGACAGGGTGTCGAGCTGCCCCTGCACGGTCTCCAGCACATCGGCGATGCGGTCGACGATGCAGTCCATCAGCGTGACGAACAGCAGGTCGCCAGCCGGCCGGCAACCGCCGCGCTGGGTACGGTTGGCGAAGGTCTGGAACGACAGCAGGTCGGTGTAGCGCACGGTGACCAGCCACTTCGGCGTCAGCACGCAGGTGACTTCCTCCGTGCTCGGCCGGTGCTCGCGAATGCCGCTCACCGCCGTGGTGGTCATGTACAGGGCGCCGCGGCTCTCGTAGAAGCGCGAGGAGTCCTCGATCTCGGCCATTTCCTCGCGGGTCGGCACGTCCACTTCGAGCAGCGATTCGAGCAGGCGCTCTTCCTCGGCGGTCGGCTGGTACAGGTCGATCCACAGGGTTCCCGGCGGCAGGCCGCCCTGCGTGTCGCCCAGATGGCGCTGCAGACGGTCGCCGACGAGGGTGTAATAGGTGATCATGTGCTCCGACAGTCCTTCCGTAGCCGCTGGCCTTGCAGGTTGGACAACTTCCACGCGGCACACAACCCCATCCGGAGATTCGCCATGAGCGAGAACAACGACAGCGAAGAGTCCTTCGCCGAGGAAAAGCTGGTCCAGGCCATCGAGAACCAGATCGAAAGCGACTCGCCGCCCGCGGCCCGCGCCGTGTTCAACAAGCTGACCCTGGTCGGCTACGAGCGCGAGGACGCCCTGCGCATGATGGCCATCGTGCTGGCCTACGAGATCGAAGCCATGCTGCGCGACGACCGCGCGTTCGACGGCGCCTGGTACGAGCAGGCCCTGCGCGCCCTGCCGGAACTGCCCGGCGAAGAATGACCCTTGCGGGGGATACCGGCGATGGGGCTACACTGCAGCGACACTCGACCATCAAGGAGTCGCCATGGCCTTCACGCATGAACTGGTTGCAGAACTTGAACTTCTCGCGCTTTTCGACCTGGATAACAGCAAGGCCGGCCTGAAAGTGCACCATGATGCTTCGCCCAAGGCAGTCGAGGCAGCGCAACGCCTGCATGCCAAGGGCCTGATCGACCAGCCCGACGGCGGCTACCTGACCAGCCTCGGTCTCGACGCCGCCGAACATGCCCAGGTGCTGCTGGGTATCCTCAAACCCGCCTGATCCCCCTACGCTCGACCTTCCGGCACGGCGCCGTTCGCTCGCAGGCCAGTCCCTGCGGCCTACTGCGCCGACTGCCGGCATTAGGGTCTGTTGACGTCTCGTTCCGAACCGCGTTGCTGCGACAAATGGCGCCAGGCTAGGCGCGGGACGCAGGGAATGGTCGCTCCCTTGCCAAGTCCCGCAACGACGCATGGCGCCATTTGCCGCGCAACCCGAAGGGACGGGCCTGTTTTTGCGCGGTGCCGCGTTGCTCGTCGTTCATTTGGAATGCCAAACCACTCTCCTCGCGCCTTGCCCCGCGCAAAAACAGGCTCCGTCGCGGCCGGAACGAGACGTCAACAGACCCTAAAGCTTCCTGCATTCTGGGCGATATAGTGGCCACCCCACGGCGCCGCGGCGCGACGCCGGACTCCCATTTCGGCAGGCCATGACGCTCACCCACGAGATTCGCCCGAACAGCGAAGACGGCATCGACCGCAAGGCCCTGGCGCAACTGCGCGGGCGCTTCCTGGCGCTCAACGAGCAACGCCGGCAGCGCGCCAGCGAGGCCCTGTCGTCGCGCCAGCGCCTGGTCCTGCGCCTGCTGCCGCTGCTGCTCGACGTCAATCACCCGCTGCTGCCCGGCTACGTCTCGGCGAACACGCCGGCGGGACTCTGCGGCTTCGTGCCGGATGATGAACTGCTGGCCGAGGCCCAGCGCCTGACCCGCTCGTTCAGCTACAAGCTGCGCCGCGGCAATCCGTCGCTGCCGATCCACGGCCTGTTCCTGATGGGCAGCCTGGGCAGCGTGGCCCAGGCCGAACACAGCGACCTCGACCTCTGGGTCTGCCACAGTCCGGATCTCGACGCGCCGGCGCGCGCCGAACTGCGGCGCAAGTGCGATCTGCTGGAACAGTGGGCGAGCACCCAGGGCGCCGAGGTGCACTGCTTTCTCATCGACCCGCAGCGCTTCGTCCGCGAGGAACGCGAGGCCCGGCTGACCTCCGAGGATTGCGGCAGCAGCCAGCACTATCTGCTGCTCGACGAGTTCTACCGCACGGCGATCTGGCTGGGCGGGCGCACGCCGCTGTGGTGGCTGGTGCCGGTCTACGAGGAAGCGCGCTACGCCGAATACATCGACACCCTGCTGCGCAAGCGCTTCATCGATGCCGACGAGGTGCTCGACCTCGGCCATCTGGCGCGCGTTCCCGCCAGCGAATTCATCGGCGCCGGCATGTGGCAGCTGTACAAGGGCATGGAGTCGCCCTACAAGTCGGTGCTCAAGCTGCTGCTCACCGAGGCCTATGCCAGCCAGCACCCGCAGGTCGAATGCCTGAGCCTGCGGCTCAAGGCCCGGGTCTACGCCGGGCAACTGGACCTGGACGAGCTCGACCCCTACGTGATGCTCTATCGCCGGCTGGAGGAATACCTCAGCGCCGGTGGCGAGCGTGAGCGCCTGGAACTGGTCCGCCGCTGCCTGTACCTGAAGGTCGGCAAGAGGCTCAGCCGCCGCCCTTCCAACGCCGGCAGGAGCTGGCAACGCAAGCTGATGGAACGCCTGACCGGCGAATGGGGCTGGGACACGCGCGCACTCGACCTGCTCGACAGCCGCGACCAGTGGAAAGTCCGCCAGGTACAGCTGGAGCGCCGCGCGCTGGTCAACGAGCTGACCCACAGCTACCGCTTCCTGTCCCGCTTCGCCCGCCTGCAGCAGGCCGGCAAGGGCATCAACAATCGTGACCTGGGCATCCTCGGCCGGCGCCTGTACGCGGCCTTCGAACGCAAGGCGGGCAAGGTCGAGTTCGTCAACCCGGGCATCGCCCCGGACCTCGGCGAAGGCGTCCTGACCCTGGCCCGCCAGCAGGCCGGCGAAGCAGGCGGCCAGCCGTTCTGGGCGCTGTATGGCGGCAGCCTGAAGGCGAAGGAGCTGAGCAACTTCGCGCCGCTGAAGCGCGCCCATGGCCTGCTCGAACTGCTGGCCTGGAGCCACCGCAACGGTATCGTCGATAGCGGCACCCGGCTTTCCCTGCATCCCGGCGACAGCGATCTCTGCGACAACGAACTGGCGCAACTGCTCGCCAGCCTGCAGCAGACCTTCCCGCTGCCGCTGGCGGAAATCCCGGAGCGCGCCCTGCTCAGCAGCAGCGTGCCGGACAGCGTGCTGATCCTGGTGAACGTCGGCGTCGACCCGCTGCCGCAGCACAGCCAGCTGAACCGCCACCTGACCAGCGGGCGCACCGATGCGCTGGATTATTCCGGCATGCGCGACAACCTGGTGCTGACTCTCGACCAGATCACCCTGAACAGCTGGAACGAGCTGCTGGTCAACCGCTACAGCGGCCCGCACGCGCTGCTCGACTGCCTGCGCGACTACCTCAATGCGCTGCCAGCCGGCGCTCCGCCGCCGCGCCTGCAGGTGCGCTGCTTCTGCCGCAACCGTGCGACGACCATCGCCCAGCGCGTCGAACAGCTGTTCGGCGAGGTGGTCGGCCAGTTCCTCAGCGGCAGGCGCGGGCGCTATCTGCTGCAGATCCGCCAGCACTTCCACCTGCTCGACCTGCAACCGGGCGCGGTGGACTACCGGGTGTTCGACGACCTGCCCGCGCTGGTCGAACGGCTCGGCGAAGAACGCAGCGAGTTCAGCCCGCTGCATCTCGATAGCGGCGCGCTGCATGGCGACGACCTGGCGCTGATCCTGCCGCTCGGCCAGGCCGGCTGCATCCAGGTGTTCTACCGCCTCGACGAAGGCCGGGCCGAGCTGAGCGTGCTGGACGAGCACAACTCGCTATGGCGCTGGCGCCAGGCCTGCGACAACGAGCACGGCCTGCTGGTGCCGCTGCAACGCTTCCTGCAGGCCGTGCATTTCCGGCGCAACGCGGAGGTCCCCCTGGGCGAGGCGCAGGCCCAGCCCGTGCCGGAAATCCGCTACTACGAAGTGCTGCCCCCCGGCCGTCAGCGCGCCCTGCGCGTCGAGCGCCGTGGCGTCACCCAGGGCCTGGAGACGCTGCCGTACTACAACGTGCAGGCGATCATCGAACCGGGCGAAGGCCAGCGCAGCCATATCACGCTGTATTGCGATCACCAGGAATTTTCCGAGCTGGAATATGGCGATCAGCTGTTCCAGGCGGTCGCCCGGCATATCCTCGCCCGGCGTCGCGGGCAGGAGCGTTATCCGTGCTACATCACCGACCTGGACCTGTCGGCGCTGAAGGACGAGAGCCGCCTGCAGACCCTGCATTACCTGCGCTACAAGCGACGCCTGGAAGCGGCACTGAACCGGGCGCTGGCCGAGGCGTAAGAAGGGACGCCCCTCGCACGTCACAGGCGAGGGGCAATGGCGACTCAGCGTGCGTACGCGCCGGCAGCCTCGGGCTGGTATTCCACTTCCAGCAGGGTGAGCTTCAGCGGCTTGCCGCTCGGTGCCGGCCAGTCGATGGTCTGGCCGCAGCTCAGGCCGAGCAGCGCGGTGCCGACCGGCGCGAGGATCGACACCTTGCCTTCGCCGCCGACGGCGTCCGGATAGACCAGGGTCAGATGGTATTCCTTGCCGCTGCCTTCCTCGCGGCAGCGCACCGTGGAGTTCATGGTCACTACACCCGACGGCACCTCGTCGTGGCCGACCACCTGGGCGCGGGCCAGCTCGGCCTCCAGCGCTTCGGCGGCGGGCCCGTACTCATCCAGGCTGTCGAGCAGGCGCTCCAGACGTTGCAGGTCGAGACGGGTAATGGTGATCGGCGGTGGCGTGGTCATGGTGGCCGGCATACTCCCTTACAGTGAACGGAAAAAAGAAAAACCCCGCCCAAGGCGGGGTTTTCCCGGACACTAGCACAGTCCAAGGAATAAGCAATACCGGCCGGTCAGGCACCGTCCGGGCGGGAATTCCGTCGTTCCTGCGCCGCCCGCAGTATCTCGCGCCGGCGCATTTCGTCGGCATCGCGCCATTCGAGGATTTCCCCCAGGCTGCGGCCGCAACCGAGGCAGATGTCGGCAGCGTCCAGGCAGCATTGCCGACGGCAGGGCGACTGCACCGGCGCGTCCGGGGCGCCGTCAGATGCCGGGGAAATCGACATCCTCGCCCGCCTGCTCGATGGTCGCACGGTTGAGCAGCGCCCCCAGCGGCTCGCGGCCGTTGTCGCTCAGCCAGAGATCGCCGGACTCGTCGTAGTCGAAGTGGAAACCGCCGGAACGCGCCGCCACCCACAGCTGACGCAGCGCCGGCTGGCGGCTGAGGATCAGCTGGGTGCCGTTTTCGAAGCGGATGGTCAGCACGCCATTGGAGTTTTCCAGATCCACATCCAGATCGCTGTCGTCGAACGCGTCCTCCACCGTCATCTGCAGCGCATCGACCAGCTCGTGGAAACGGGATTCACTCAGAGTACTCATGCAACCTCCCTCTACAGTCAACAAACACTCAGTTTACCCCGGGATCGTACCCGGCTCCGGCCCATCCGGCACCTTTCGCCGGAGCGTTCCACAGGGCGTATTTCGCGCTCTGGAAGCCCCGCCGGGCGGGAGCCCGGCCGCATAGGCAAGGCGGCGGGGGGCCGGTATACTCCGGCCCAATCGATGCTTTTACAAGGACTCCGCCATGAAGCGATTGCTTCTCCCCTTCGTCGCACTCGCCGTGCTCGCCTCCGTGCTGGCCGGCTGCGGCCAGAAAGGCCCGCTCTACCATCCGGATGACGAGAAGGCCCGGAGCGAACACAGCAAGGACCGCTACGGACTCTGAGGGAGCAGCACATGCAGGCATTCAACGTCCGCGGCGGGCAACCGTCCGTGGAAGGCGCGGCGCTTTCGGCGCTCACGCCCGGATGCGGAGCGATCGGGCGGCCGCTCGCCAACCAGCGCCTGCTGGCGGAGTGAGGCCGAGACGATGCTTTTGCGCTTCACCAAGATGCACGGCCTGGGCAATGACTTCATGGTCCTCGACCTGGTCAGCCAGCACGCCCATGTCCTGCCGCGCCACGTCAAGCAGTGGGGCGACCGCTACACCGGCATCGGTTTCGACCAGTTGCTGATCGTCGAGCCGCCGGGAAACCCCGAGGTCGACTTCCGCTACCGCATCTTCAATTCCGACGGTTCCGAGGTGGAACAGTGCGGCAACGGTGCGCGCTGCTTCGCCCGCTTCGTGCTGGACAAGCGCCTGACCGCGAAGAAGTCCATCAAGGTGGAAACCAAGGGAGGCGTGATCGAACTGAACATCCGCCCGGACGGCCAGATCACCGTCGACATGGGCGCGCCGCGCCTGGCGCCGGAACAGATACCGTTCGTGGCCGACGCCGAGGCGATCAGCTACAGCGTCGAGCTGGACGGCGAGCACGTGGAGCTGGCCGCGGTGTCCATGGGCAACCCGCATGGCGTGCTGCGCGTGGACAACGTCGACGACGCCCCCGTGCGCACCCTCGGTCCACGCCTGGAGGTGCATCCGCGCTTCCCGCAGAAGGCCAATATCGGTTTCCTCCAGGTGGTCAACCCGAACCAGGCGCGCCTGCGCGTCTGGGAGCGCGGAGTCGGCGAGACCCTGGCCTGCGGCACCGGCGCCTGCGCGGCGGCGGTGGCCGGCATTCGCCAGGGCTGGCTTGAGTCGCCGGTGCAGATCGACCTGCCGGGCGGGCGCCTGACCATCGAGTGGGCAGGCCCGGGGCAGCCGGTTATGATGACCGGGCCTGCCGTCCGCGTTTACGAAGGCCAGGTCCGTTTATGAAAGGCCATCGCCGGGCATAGCGCGCGACAGCCCGCCAACCGAGACGCTTATGACCGAGAAAACCCTGGAACCCGCCGTTTCGCTCGATGCCGAGCAGGTCGCCGAATATCTGCGCCAGCACCCGGAGTTCTTCGTCGAGCATGACGAGCTGATCCCGGAAATGCGCATCCCGCACCAGCCCGGCAATGCCGTGTCGCTGGTGGAGCGGCAGGTGCGCATGCTGCGCGAACGCAATATCGAGATGCGCCATCGCCTGTCGCAACTGATGGACGTCGCCCGCGAAAACGACCGGCTGTTCGACAAGACCCGCCGCCTGGTGCTCGACCTGCTCGACGCCACCAGCCTGGAAGATGTGGTCAGCACCGTCGAGGACAGTCTGCGCCACGAGTTCCAGGTGCCCTACGTCAGCCTGATCCTGTTCAGCGACAGCAGCCTGCCGGTGGGCCGCTCGGTGAGCAGCGGCGAAGCGCACCAGGCCATCGGCGGCCTGTTGTCCGGCGGCAAGACCGTGTGCGGCGTGCTGCGTCCCCACGAACTGGCGTTCCTGTTCGGCGAGGGCGAGAGCGGGGATATCGGCTCGGCCGCGGTGGTTTCGCTGACCTTCCAGGGCCTGCACGGCGTACTCGCCATCGGCAGCCCCGACCCGCAGCATTACAAGAGCTCCCTCGGCACCCTGTTCCTCGGCTACGTCGCCGAAGTCCTGGCTCGCGTCCTGCCGCGCTTTTCCATGCCGCTGCGCTCGGTTCGATAAGAGCGGCAACACGCGGCAAGTCATACGCTGCAAGCCCTGTCGCTTGCAGCCAGCCACGGGGCGAGCTCCATGCAAGACGACCTCGACGCCTTCATCGGCCACCTGCACAGCGAGCGCCAGCTTTCCGGGCACACGCTGGAGGGCTACCAGCGTGACCTGGGCAAAGTCCTGGCGCTCTGCGAGAAGGCCGGCATCGGCACCTGGCAGGCGCTGACGGTCCGCGAGCTGCGCGCCTTCGTCGCCCGCCTGCACCAGCAGGGGCTGTCCAGTCGCAGCCTGGCGCGGCTGCTGTCGGCTACCCGCGGGCTGTACCAGTACCTGATTCGCGAAGGCCGCTGCCGGCACAATCCGGCGGATGGCCTGTCCGCACCGAAGGGCGCGCGCAAGCTGCCGAAGACCCTGGACGTCGACCGCGCCACGCAACTGCTCGACGGCGCCATCGAGGACGACTTCATCGCCCGCCGCGACCACGCCCTGCTCGAACTGTTCTATTCCTCCGGCCTGCGTCTGTCCGAGCTGGTCGGCCTCGACCTGGAGTGGCTGGACCTGAAGGACGGCATGGTCCGCGTGCTCGGCAAGGGCAACAAGGTCCGCGAACTGCCGGTCGGACGCCTCGCCCGCCAGGCCATCGAGGCCTGGCTGCCGCTGCGCGCCCTGGCCAATCCGGCGGATGGCGCGCTGTTCATCAGCCGCAGCGGCAAGCGCCTGACGCCCCGGGCGATCCAGCTGCGCGTGCGCGAGGCCGGCGTGCGCGAGCTCGGCCAGCACCTGCACCCGCACATGCTGCGGCACTCCTTCGCCAGCCATATGCTGGAGTCGTCCCAGGACCTGCGCGCGGTGCAGGACCTGCTTGGCCACGCGGACATCGCCACCACACAGATTTACACTCACCTGGACTTCCAGCACTTGGCCAAGGTGTACGACAGCGCCCATCCCCGCGCCCGCCGCAGTAAGCGCCCCGATGACACAGGAGCAGAAGAATGAGCATCCGCTTGGTCACCTTCGACCTCGACGACACGCTGTGGGATGTCGCCCCGGTCATCCACAGCGCGGAAGCCGCGCTGCGCGACTGGCTGGCGGTCAACGCAGCCATGCTCGGTCCGCTGCCGATCGAACACCTCTGGGCGATTCGAGCGCAGATGCTGGAGCAGGAACCAATGCTCAAGCACCGCATCAGCGAGCTGCGCCGCAGAATCCTGCTGCATGCATTGCAGGAAGCCGGCTACCCCACGGCGGAAGCGCGGGACCTGGCCGAGGCCGCATTCGAGGCCTTCCTCAGCGCGCGCCACCAGGTCAGCCTGTTCCCCGAGGCGCAGCCCACCCTGGAACAGTTGGCCAACCGCTTCATCCTCGGCGTACTCACCAACGGCAACGCCGACGTGCGCCGCCTCGGCCTGGCCGACTACTTCCAGTTCGCCCTCTGCGCCGAAGACCTGGGCATCGGCAAGCCCGACCCGCGCCCGTTCCGCGAAGCCCTGCAGCGCGCCGGCGTGCCCGCCGAGCAAGCAGTGCACATCGGCGACCACCCCAGCGACGACATCGCCGGCGCCCGCCGCGCCGGCCTGCATGCGATCTGGTTCAACCCGGCACGCAAACCGTGGGAAGGCGAGGAACCGCCCAGCGCGGTGATCAGCAACCTGGCCGAGCTGCCGAAAGTACTGACAACGCTACGCTGATCTGTAGGTTGGGCTGAGCTTGCGAAGCCCAACATCCCCCTTGGCATTGTTGGGCTTCACTGCGTTCAGCGCCAACCTACGTGCTGCGAAGCCCAACCTACTGGAGAAGAAATAAAAAAGCCTGCCGCTCCCCTTTCGGGGAGGACAGGCTCGGGGTAACCGCGAGCGAATCAGATAGGGCGGCTGCCGTACTTGCTGTCCGGCTTTTTCGGCGGATCGGCGACCACGTTGGGCTCGATCTCCTGCACCTTGCCGCCGCGCGAGAGGAATTCCTCCATCGCCTTGGCCAGGGCATCCCGCTCTTTCTTTTTCGCTTCGACCGAGGGCAGTTCCTCTTCTTCTACGGCAGCCTTGGCTTTCTTGCCACCGGAAGCAGGGGCTTCTTCCCCGTCGGCGCTCTCCACGTCACCATCGTCGGCCGCGGCGAGCTCCTCGCCATCGTCCTCATCGGCACCGTCCAGATCGTCTTGTTCCAGTTCTTCGTCACTCATTGTTCAACCTCATGGTGCTGCAAAGCAGGTTAGTTATAGCCCAGCTGCGCGCTTTGACGAACGCCGCTGGAAAAAATTCATACAGATTCGCCCTGCAGGGTCGCCAGAACCTTCCGCGGGCCTCCGCTATCACGGTGCTCGCCCAGGTAGATGCCCTGCCAGGTGCCCAGCGCCAGGCGTCCGGACTGTACCGGAAGGGTCAGCTGGCAGCCCAGCAGACTCGCCTTGAAGTGCGCGGGCAGGTCGTCCGGCCCCTCGTAATCGTGCTCGTATCCACCCTCGTCCTGCGGCACCAGGCGATTGAAGAAGCGCTCGAAATCCCGGCGTACCGAGGGATCGGCATTCTCGTTCAATGTCAGCGATGCCGACGTGTGCTGAAGCAGCAGGTGCAGCAGGCCGACCCGGCAATTCGCCAGGCCCGGAAGCGCCGCCAGCAGCTCGTCGGTGACCAGGTGGAAACCGCGCGGCCGGGGCCGCAAGGTGATCAGGGTCTGTTGCCACATCGCAGGGTGTCGCCTCGTCTGGGATAACGATGCGGGCGCATTCTAGCGTGGCGTAGGAAAAAACAAAGGGCGCCCGTAGGCGCCCTCTGGCAAACGACCGACTGTCTTACAGGTTGTAACCGCGTTCGTTGTGCAGGGAGAGGTCCAGACCCACGGTTTCCTCTTCCTCGGTGACCCGCAGACCGATCACCATATCCAGCACCTTGAGGATCACGAAGCTGACGATGCCGGTGTAGATGATGGTGAAGGCGACACCCTTGAACTGGGTGAACAGTTGCCCGCCGATGTCTTCCACGGCACCGAAGCCACCCAGGGCCGGCGCGGCGAACACGCCGGTGAGCAGGGCGCCGACGATACCGCCGATGGCATGCACGCCGAAGGCGTCGAGGGAGTCGTCGTAGCCGGCGGCGCGCTTCAGGCTGGTGGCAGCGAAGAAGCAGATCACGCCGGAAGCCAGGCCGATGACGATGGCGCCCATCGGGCCGCAGGTACCGGCAGCCGGGGTGATGGCGACCAGGCCGGCGACCACGCCGGAAGCGATGCCCAGGGCGCTCGGCTTACCGTGGGTGACCCACTCGGCGAACATCCAGCCCAGGGCGGCGGCGGCGGTGGCGATCTGGGTAACCAGCATGGCCATGCCGGCAGTGCCATTGGCGGCGGCAGCGGAACCGGCGTTGAAGCCGAACCAGCCCACCCACAGCATGGCGGCACCGACCAGGGTGTAGCCGAGGTTGTGCGGCGCCATGGCGACATTCGGGTAGCCCTTGCGCTTGCCCAGCACCAGGCAGGCCACCAGACCGGCGACACCGGCGTTGATGTGCACCACGGTGCCACCGGCGAAGTCCAGTACGCCCCAGTCCCACATCAGGGCGCCGTCGCCGCTCCAGACCATGTGCGCGATCGGCGCATAGACCAGCGTGAACCACACGGCGGTGAAGATCAGCATGGCGGAGAACTTCATGCGCTCGGCGAAGGAGCCGACGATCAGTGCCGGAGTGATGATGGCGAAGGTCATCTGGAAGGTGACGAAGACGCTTTCCGGGAACGCAGCGGTCAGGCTGTCCACCGTCAGGCCATTGAGGAAGGCCTTGTCCAGACCGCCGATGAAGGAGCTGAGGTTGGTTACACCTTTTTCCATGCCGGCCGTATCGAAAGCCAGGCTGTAACCGTAGACGACCCACAGGATGCTGATCAGCGCGGTGATGGCGAAGCACTGCATCATCACCGACAGCACGTTCTTGGCGCGTACCATGCCGCTGTAGAACAGCGCCAGGCCGGGAATGGTCATCAACAGCACGAGCGCTGTCGAGACCAGCATCCAGGCGGTATCGCCGCTATTGAGTACGGGTTCCTCGGCAGCCAGGGCCAGGCCTGGCATTACGAGGGGCAAAAGGGCTCCTAGCCCTGCGTACTTGCGCAGAGTCATTTTTGTTTCTCCTGGGGCGGGGGTTCGGTTTGGCTTGGCTTAGATCGCGTCGGTGCCGGTCTCGCCGGTCCGAATGCGAATGGCCTGTTCCAGATTCACTACGAAAATCTTGCCGTCACCGATCTTGCCGGTGTTGGCAGCCTTGGTAATGGCCTCGATAACGCGATCCAGTTGGTCGTCGGCAATCGCCACATCGATCTTCACCTTGGGCAGGAAGTCGACGACATATTCCGCACCACGGTACAGCTCGGTGTGGCCCTTCTGCCTGCCGAAGCCCTTGACTTCGGTCACAGTAATGCCCTGCACGCCGATCTCCGACAGCGACTCGCGCACGTCGTCCAGCTTGAACGGCTTGATGATGGCTGTGACTAGCTTCATGAAACTCTCTCCCGTGTTTTGGTGGACTCGCCCCAGGAAAACGAACCCAGGACAAGTCTAAGCGCAGTGTCTGGCTTTGTAACGCGCCGACCGCCCTACCCCGGCCATCTGGCGCTATCCAGCCGCTCCTCGGAGCGATCCTCTGCTCCGCCTGCCGCACCGAACTGCAGCGGTGCACGCGATACCAGCACCAAAGCAGGAAGCTTGCCAATTCACTGAAACGCCCGTCCCATCAGGCACTTGCTGCAAACACAGCGTCCACGCGCGCTGGCCAGGCGCCATCCGTCGCACCAGAAGCGCGCATGGACCGACAACCCCCTGCTCAAAAATCGTGCAAGGGGCTCCGGCACCGCCGCCGATACAGGCCGCGTGGTAAACTGCCGGCCGATCCCACTCGGAACGCCACCATGCTCCCGCCCAAAGCCTTTCTCGATGCCATCAGCCAACAAGCCGGCCGACTCTTCGGCGGCGAGCCGCCACTGCCCAAGGCCGAGCTGGAATCCCAGTTCAAGGTCCTGCTGCAAGGCGCCTTCAGCAAGCTAGATCTGGTGAGCCGCGACGAGTTCGACAGCCAGATGGTGGTGCTCGCCCGCACCCGCGCGCGCCTCGAAGCCCTGGAAGCCAAGGTCGCTGAACTGGAAGCCAAACTCACCCCGCCCGCCGAATAAGCCACCGCGCGGGCGGCATGCGATCAAGGAGTGATCCATGTCCCTGGCCATCGTCCACAGCCGCGCCCAGGTGGGCGTGGAAGCCCCCAGCGTCACCGTCGAAGCGCACCTGGCCAACGGCCTGCCGTCGCTGACCCTGGTCGGCCTGCCGGAAACCGCCGTCAAGGAAAGCAAGGACCGCGTGCGCAGCGCGATCCTCAACGCCGGCTTCGAATACCCCAACCGGCGCATCACCCTCAACCTCGCCCCAGCCGACCTGCCAAAGGACGGCGGCCGCTTCGACCTGGCCATCGCCCTCGGTATCCTGGCCGCCGGCGGACAGATGCCCGGCGATCGGCTGCAGGAGTACGAATGCCTGGGCGAACTGGCCCTATCCGGCGCGCTGCGGCCAGTCCAGGGCGTACTGCCCGCCGCCCTGGCCGCCCGCGCTGCCGGACGCACCCTTGTGGTGCCAAAGGAAAACGCCGAGGAAGCCAGCCTGGCCAGCGGCTTGCGGGTCTTCGCGGTCAGCCATCTGCTGGAACTCGCCGCGCACTTCAGCGGCCAGACCCTGCTGCAACCGTACGAGGCGCAAGGCCTGTTGCGGGAAACGCCGCCCTACCCCGACCTCGCCGACGTGCAAGGACAGGAGGCCGCCAAGCGCGCCCTGCTGGTCGCCGCGGCCGGCTCGCACAATCTACTGCTGAGCGGCCCGCCCGGCACCGGCAAGACCCTGCTGGCCAGCCGCCTGCCCGGCCTGCTGCCGCCGCTGGATGAAGACGAAGCGCTGCAGGTTGCGGCGATCCACTCGGTTTCCGGGCGCGGACCGCTGACTCACTGGCCGCAGCGACCGTTCCGTCAACCGCACCACAGCGCCTCCGCCGCCGCGCTGGTCGGCGGCGGCAGTCGACCGCAGCCGGGCGAAATCACACTGGCCCATGAAGGTGTGCTGTTTCTCGACGAATTGCCGGAGTTCGACCGGAAAGTCCTGGAAGTCCTGCGCGAACCGCTGGAAAGCGGCGAAATCATCATCGCCCGCGCCAACGGCCGGGTGCGCTTCCCGGCGCGTTTCCAACTGGTCGCAGCGATGAATCCCTGCCCCTGTGGCTTCCTCGGCGATCCCAGCGGCCGCTGCCGCTGCACGCCAGAGCAGATCCAGCGCTACCGCGCCAAGCTCTCCGGCCCACTACTGGACCGCATCGACCTGCACCTGACCGTCAGCCGCGAAAGCACCAGCCTGACACCCACTGGCGGCGCCATCAGCACCGCCGAACTCGCCCGCCAGGTCGCCGACGCCCGCATCCGGCAACTGCGCCGCCAAGGCTGCGCCAACGCCTTCCTCGACCTGAAATCCATGCACCAATATTGTGCACTGGCTCGCGAGGACCAGACCTGGCTGGAATCCGCCGGCGAACGCCTCGACCTGTCCCTCCGCGCCCTGCACCGCATCCTCAAGGTCGCCCGCACCCTGGCTGACCTGGAGAAAGCAGAGCACATCAGCCGCACGCATCTGGCGGAGGCGTTGCATTACCGCGCGGCAGCGGGCTAGAGAATCTCCTCCGGCGTCACGATCACCCAGTTCTTGTCTGCCGTTACCGGCTGGCCGAGTTTCGCCTGGGCCTCGGCGTTCTTTTTGATCATGCCGTTGATCTGGTCCATGTACTTGGCCTTGCGGTTTATCCACAGGTGGATGCCGTTGTCCGCCAGGCCGTTGAACAGCATATAGCCGTCGCTGCTCGGGGTGTCGCCGCCGACCAGGATCGGTTTCTTCCACTGGTCGATGTAGGTGAGGATCGCCGCCTGCTTGCCGGCCATCCAGGTCGCCGGGGTCCACAGGTAGGGGGTGACTTCCAGGTTCAGGTTGGCCTTCTCGTCGTACTTGCCTTCGGCGATCTGCTTGCGGCTGGTGGTGATTTCGCCGCTCTCGCGGTTCTTCAGCAACGTGGTGACGCCGATGACGTTCTGTGGTTTGACGTTGTAGCCGTACCTGGGATCGGCGGCGACCATGCGCACCAGTTCCTCGTGGGCGGCGGTCATCACGTAGACCTCGATGCCGTTCTCCATCAGCTTGTTGAACAGCTCGCGCTGGCCGCTGAAGATCTTCGGCGGCTGGATTTCCACCGGTTTCACTGCGTCGCCTTCGTAGTAGTCGCTGGGAATTGGCTTGCCGTAGGCCATCAGTTCGTCGACGTAGCCCTTCAGCTCCTTGAGGGTGAAGCCGGAGAACACCTGGGCGACCCACGGGTAGCAGACCAGGTCGTCGACTTCGCACAGCCGGTAGTAGTAGCTGTTGAGGCTTTCCTTGTGCCCGCCGACGTCCTTGAACGGGATCAGCCTGAGCGACGGGTCGAGCTTGTCGCGGGTGAGCACGCCCTTCATTTCCAGGAACGGCAGCAGCGACTCTTCCAGGTCGTAGCGGTAGCTGGTGTTATCCATGTCGAACACGGCATAGGCGCCCTTGTTGGCGTTGGCCGCGATCAGCGCGTCGAGTTGCCTGGCGGCGGGCTCCGGCCAGTGTTTCAGCTCGGTGGCGGCGAAGGCGGTGCTGGCGAGCCCGCCCAGCAGCAGGGCGGCGGTCAGGTGATGAAGTGGTTTCATCGGTGGTCCCCGGTGATGGTCATGAGGGTCGGGGAAGAACTGGATACATCGCGGAGCAGGACCTGCGATGACTGCCGTTCAGCACTTCCCTTTGCGTAACACAGCATTGACCCTAGCAAAGCAGGATGACCATTCAGCGACGATCACGACCGATAGCGTCGTGTTTGCGCCAGCATTTATCCAGGAACGTCATGCCCGCATCACAGGCAGACGTACAGAACATCGCCGCGCTTGTGGATGGCCCCCTCCTGCGGCCAGATCGGCGAGCCATCGCAGAGGGCGCGCATCGGCTCGTCAGCGGCGATCACGCCGATGCGTCGACCGGTGGCTTCGCGCAGCAGCCCGGACTGGACCTTGGCGACATCGAAAGCGGAACGCCCGTGGTCGCGCATGGCGCTCGCCAGAGGGGTCGAGTGCACCACCCTCCCTCGGCCGACGATCAGGCTCACCTCTTCCCGGAAGTCGGCGCCATACAGCCGTTGGATGTCATGAACCAGAAGCTGCGCCTTGCTCATATCCCAGCGATTGAGCCGCCACTGGTCGAACAGGATGCGGTTGCTCTGACCGGCCAGTGCCCAGATGGCCAGCCCCCCGAGCAGGAGGAAAGCCAAGGGTGGACGCCCACCCTGCCCCAGGCACAGCGTCAGCATGCCGCCGACCAGGAACCCTACGGCCGGCAAGGCCCGATAGACCGGCCACCAGACGCCAGCCATGGCCAACGGCGCCACGCAGAGCAGCAGCAGGGCGAGAAACAGCAGCAGCGCCGGGAGCGCTGCGCTCCGGCATGCACGCCACAGGCAAAACAGGCCGCCGCCCAGCAGGAGCAGCAACAACAGGCTCAGGGCCGGTGACTGGAACGCCGAGCCCCCGTAGAGCAGTTCGGCCAGCAAGGCGAGGATGTCCGGCCCGCGCCCGAGGATTTCGCCAAAACCTGCGGGCCGCCCACGTGCATCGCCCGCGCCGACGGGGAGCACCAGGGCGATCAGGATATTGACCAGGGCGTACGCCAGCACCGCCGCCGGAACCGGCAGCAGTAGTCGCCACTGCACCAGCCAGGCGACAGACAGCGATCCGCCCTGTTCCCGCACACGCCCCAATGCACGCTGGAAGGTCACCAGCAACAGCAGGCAAACCGCCAGTGGAAGGGCCGCCTGGTAGGCGCCCAGCGCCAGGGTCAATGCTGCCGCGGCACCGGCGTGGAGACGCCAGCCACGCTGCGATCCAGGGTGCGGCCCGATGCTCAGCCACGCATGGAAGAACAGGCAAAGAAAGCCGACGAAGCACACCGAGTTGACCGCCGCCTCGCGGAAACTGACCAGCTCGGTGAAGAACGGATGCACGGCGATCAGCCCGCCCCCGAGCAGTTGGACGGGCAGCGCGCGCGGCCCCGGCGCGAGACTGCCGACGAACAGGCTGATCAGGTATGCATAGGCCAGGAACAGCAGGGTGAGGTTGAGGATATAGAGTTCGGTCCAGCGAAAGCCCAGCCACGACGTCAGCAACTGCAGCGCAGCCTCGGTGAAGCGCCCCTGGCTCAGATATGCCAGCTCACGCCCATCGAAGCGGTCGGTATGCAGGTAGTCATCGAGCATGTACCCGGGCATGAACGCCAGCCCCTTGCTGGCCAGCAGGCAGGCCAGCACGGCAAAGAACAGTATTGCCTGGCGCAACTGGCCGGCAGCGAGAGGCCTGGCCTCCATGACTCATCTCCTTGTTGGACGGCACCCATGACGAACGGGCCGTGAAGCGGGCGGAGGAGTCTAGGGAGCGCTCACGGTGCGAGCGCGTACGAATGCTCTGCAGGTGTCGACAGACGCCTCTGTGAATTCACCCAGGACAATCCAATGCGGCATCGACGGGCCGGACACCTGCTCACTCCCGCAACTCCACCTCCGGCAACCGCATCACCCGCACCTCGGCCAGCAGGAAGTCGCGCAGCCGGCGCAGGCGCTCCTGGTTGCGCCGCGCCTTCGGCCAGACCAGGTAGTAGCTCTCGCCGCTGGCCACCGCGCTCGGCCAGGGCAATGCCAGGCGGCCCTGGGCGGCGTCCTCGGCGACCATCACCAGGTCGCCGATGGATAGCCCGTAGCCCCGCGCCGCGGCGACGATGCCCAGTTCCAGGGTGTCGAACACCTGGCCGCCCTTCAGCGAGACCTGTTCGCCCAGCCCCATGCGCTGCAGCCAGCGCCGCCAGTCGCGACGGTCCGGGGTCGGGTGCAGCAGTTCCGCCTGCGCCAGCCGCTCGGCGTCCCATGGGCCGTCGCCAAGCAGTTGCGGCGGACCGACCGGGATCAGCCATTCGCGGAACAGCAGGGTGCTCTCCCACTCATCCGGGAAATGCCCGCCGCTGAGCAGCACCGCGCAATCGAACGGCTCATGGCCGAAATCGACCTTGTCCACATCCATCCAGGCGCTGGTCAGCTGCACTTCGTTGTCGCTGCCCTGCAGGCGGAAGGCACTGAGACGCGCCAGCAGCCAGCGCATGGTCAGGGTCGAGGGCGCCTTCAGGCGCAGCACGCCCTCTTCCGCGCGCAGGCTGGAGCAGGCGCGTTCGAGGGAGTCGAAGCCGTCGCGCAGACCGGGCAGCAGCAGGCGCGCCGGCTCGGTCAGCTCCAGTTGGCGGCCGCGGCGCTGGAACAGGCGGCAGCCGAAATGCTCCTCCAGGGTGCGGATATGCCGGCTCACCGCGCTCTGGGTGATCGCCAGTTCCTCGGCGGCGCGGGTGAAGGAAGCGTGCCGGGCGGCCGCTTCGAAGGCGCGCAGGGCATAGAGGGGCGGCAACTGGCGGGACATGACTATGGCTCGATGGATGGATCCATGAGTCTAACTCATGGAAAGCATCGCTTTTTTCCTTTTGTGGCGACCTGCCGGGCAGCGGGACAATACGGATATCACGCACTGGTGGCGCATCTCCGCGCCCACACGCATTGAGCCTTACTCATCCCATGAAGCAACCCTACCGCGGTGAACTCGCCGCCATCCTGCGCCTTGCCGGGCCGCTGATCGCCGCCCAGCTGGCCTACGTGGCGATGATCTTCACTGACACCCTGATGATGGGCAAACTCGGCCCGGAGGCCCTGGCCAGCGGCGGCCTGGGCGCCACCAGCTACTCCTTCGTGTCGATGTTCTGCGTCGGCGTGGTGGCGGCGGTGGGCAACCTGGTCGCGATCCGCCATGGCGCCGGCGATGCACAGGGCGTCGCCCGGATCACCCGCTCCGGATTGTGGGTGGGCATGGGACTGGCGCTGCTGGCCGGGCTGCTGCTGTGGAATCTCGAAGCGATCCTGCTGGTCTTCGGCCAGGCGCCGGAAACCGTGCACGGCACCATGAGTTTCCTGCACAGCATCATCTTCGCCCTGCCCGGCTACATGGCCTTCATGGTGTTGCGCGGCTTCACCAGCGCCATCGAGCGGACCGGCCCGGTGATGGCCATCAGCATGCTCGGCGCGCTGGCCAACCTCGGCCTCAACTACGCCTTCATCGAGGGCTGGTTCGGACTGCCGCGCCTGGGCCTGGCCGGCATCGGAATGGTCACCGCCATCGTCATGAACGCCCTGCCGCTGCTGCTGGCGCTGTATATCCGCTGGCACCCGGCCTATGCCGACTACCCGCTGCTGGCCGGCCTGACGCGTCCGGACCTGCGCGCCATCGGCGAAACCCTGCGCCTGGGCCTGCCGATCGGCGGCACCTATGCGGTGGAGGGCGGCATGTTTACCGTCGCCGCGCTGTGCATGGGCGCCATCGGCAGCACCCAGCTGGCCGCACACCAGATCGCCATCCAGGCGGTGTACGTGGCGTTCATGGTGCCGGTGGGGATTTCCTACGCGACGACCTTCCGCATCGGCCAGCACTACGGCGCCGGCCGCCTCATCGAAGCGCGGCGCGCCGGGCGGCTGGGGATCGGCTTCGGCGCCACCTGCATGTTCGCCTTCGCCGCACTGTTCTGGCTGGCGCCGGAGGCTGTGGTGGGCCTGTTCCTCGATCGCAGCGATTCCGCCAATCACGATGTGCTGCGGATCGCCGTCGGACTGCTGGCGATCGCCGCCTGGTTCGAGCTGTTCGACGGCATCCAGACCATCGCCATGGGCGCCATCCGCGGCCTGAAGGATGCGCGCACCACCTTCCTCGTCGGCCTTGCCGGTTACTGGCTGGTGGGTGTTCCCGCGGCGTGGCTGCTGGCTTTCCCGGCGGGCTGGGGTGCCAGCGGCGTCTGGTGGGGGCTGGCGCTGGGGCTGGCCGGCGCCGCGCTGGGACTGTGCCTGGCGTTCGAATGGAAGACCGCGCGACTGCTCACGGAATCGCCCGGTGAACTCAGTTGCTCACCGGGTCCTGCTGTCTGAGTTCCTGTCGCATGCCGAATTCCAGGAAATCCGCCAGCTCTTCCAGCGGCAACGGCTGGCTGATCAGGAACCCCTGCATCTGGTCGCAGCCGAACTGGCACAGTTGCGCCTGCTGCTCGGCGTTCTCCACCCCCTCCGCCACCACCTCGAGATTGAGGTTGTGCGCCAGGTTGATCATCGCCCGCACCAGTTGACGGTTCGCCGGGCGCTGCAGCATGCCGCCGACGAAGCTGCGGTCGATCTTCAGCAGGGTGATCGGCAGGTTGTTGAGATGGACGAAGGATGAGAACCCGGTGCCGAAATCGTCCAGCGAGAAGCGCACGCCCAGTTGGCTGAGCGTCTGCATGGTCCGCAGCACCTGGTCGCTGCGGCGCATCACGGCGGTTTCGGTCAGCTCGAACTCCAGCCAGCGGGCATCGATGCCGCGCTCGGCGATCAGCCTTTCCAGGGTCGGCAGTAACTGGCTGTCCTGGAACTGGCGGAACGACAGGTTGATCGCCATGTGCAGCTCGGGCAGGCCGCGCTTGCGCAGCCATTGCATGTCGCGCAGGGCGCGGGAGATCACCCAGTAGCCGAGCGGCACGATCAGCCCGCTCTCCTCCGCCAGCGGGATGAAATCGTCCGGCCCCAGCAGGCCGCGCTGGGGATGGTGCCAGCGCACCAGCGCCTCCAGGCCGACGATGCGGCCATCGCTGAGGTCCAGGCGCGGCTGGTAATAGAGGTCCAGTTCCTCGCGGCGCAGGGCCCGGCGCAAACCGCCTTCGAGGTCCGCCAGGCTGCGCGCACCGCGATTACCGAGTTCGTCGAAGATATGGAAGGTGCAGCCCTGGCACGACTTGGCCTGCTGCATGGCGATATGCGCGTGCCAGAGCAGCGGATCGGCGCCATCCCCGGCATGGGCGCGGGCCAGGCCCAGGCTGCAGCCAAGCAGGAGACTCTCGCCGTCCACCCAGTACGGCTCGCCGAGGGCGTCGACGATCCGCTCGGCGACACGTTCGGCGCGCCGGGCATCGTGGCGGGTATCCAGCAGCAGGGCGAATTCGTCGCTGCCCAGGCGGGCCAGGTGGTCGCCGCTTTCCAGTTGTTCCTTGAGGCGGGCGACCACCTGCAGGATCAGCCGGTCGCCGGCCTGGTGGCCGAGGGCGTCGTTGACGTGGCGGAAGTTGTCCAGGTCAAGGTGGCCGAGGACCAGGCCGCTGCCGCCGCACTCGCCCAGGCGTGCGGCGAGCAGGGCATGCAGGCCCTGGCGATTGGCGATGCCGGTCAGCGGGTCCTGCTCGGCCAGGCGCTGCAGGGTGTTCTGCAGCCCGGAGCGCTCGCGCACGTAGCGCAGGCAGCGGCGCAGCACTTCGCTGCTCAGTTGCCCGGCGACCAGCCAGTCGCTGACGCCATGCAGGGGCTCCGCCGGCTCCGCGTCGAGCAGCAGGACCAGCGGCAGCGAACATTGAAGGGCAGAAGGCCGGCTTTGCGGAGTGGCCAGCAACAGATCGATCTGCTGGTGACTGCAAGCAGCTTCCCAGGAAGGAGCAGTGACCAGCGAATAGCCCGTCCCCAACGCGGCAAGATGCTCGCGCAACAACCCGGCCCACTGCGGAGTTTCCGCCAGCAGCAGCAGGCGCGTAGGTTCAACCAACGCAGCCAAACGACCCCCGATTCAATCAAGTTGATTGCAATGGCAACCCGTGCCAGGCAATCCGGTTTTGCGTCTTCTCCGGTCGCCCGTTTCGGCGTCCACAGGGAAGACTCGCTGAAACTCTTAAGAGTTTTCTTCAAATAGTGCGGGCACAGCCTAATACAACCAAAGAATTATCCGAAACAGGGAAATGTAATCCCATCACAGATCTCGGCTATTTCCCCAACGGCAGCACAGGCCCGGGAGCGGCCTGTTAGAATACGCGCCCGCTTCGTCACAGACTCCCCTTCCCGTCATGTCCCGACTCAATCCCCGGCAGCAAGAGGCCGTGAACTACGTCGGCGGCCCCCTGCTGGTGCTGGCCGGCGCCGGCTCCGGCAAGACTAGCGTGATCACCCGCAAGATCGCCTATCTGGTCCAGCAGTGCGGCATCCGCGCCCAGTACATCGTCGCCGTCACCTTCACCAACAAGGCCGCGCGCGAGATGAAGGAACGTGTCAGCACGCTGTTGCGGCCGGGCGAAGGCAAGGGCCTGACGGTCTCGACCTTCCACAACCTGGGCCTGAACATCATCCGCAAGGAACATGCGGCGCTCGGCTACAAGCCCGGTTTCTCGATCTTCGACGAGACCGACGTGAAGGCGCTGATGACCGACATCATGCAGAAGGAGTATTCCGGCGATGACGGCGTCGACGAGATCAAGAACCTGATCGGCGCCTGGAAGAACGACCTGATCCTGCCGGAAGAAGCCCTGGAAAAGGCGCGAAATCCCAAGGAACAGACTGCGGCGATGGTCTATCTGCACTACCAGCGCACGCTCAAGGCGTACAACGCGGTGGACTTCGACGACCTGATCCTGCAGCCGGTGAAACTGTTCCAGGAACACCCGGAAATCCTGGAAAAATGGCGCAATCGTGTGCGCTACATGCTGGTCGACGAATACCAGGACACCAACGCCAGCCAGTATCTGCTGGTGAAGCTGCTGGTGAAGGACCGCGCACAGTTCACCGTGGTGGGCGACGACGACCAGTCGATCTACGCCTGGCGCGGCGCGCGGCCGGAAAACCTGATGCAGCTGAAGGAAGACTTCCCGTCGCTGAAGGTGGTGATGCTGGAGCAGAACTACCGCTCCACCAGCCGCATCCTCAAGTGCGCCAACATCCTCATCGCCAACAACCCGCACGTGTTCGAGAAGCAGCTGTGGAGCGAGATGGGCGAAGGCGACCCGATCCGCGTGATCCGCTGCCGCAACGAGGAAGCCGAGGCCGAACGCGTGGCCATGGAAATCCTCACCATCCACCTGAAGACCCAGCGGCCCTACAGCGAATTCGCCATCCTCTATCGCGGCAACTACCAGGCCAAGCTGATCGAACTGAAGCTGCAGCACCACCAGATTCCCTATCGGCTGTCCGGCGGCACCAGCTTCTTCGGCCGCCAGGAAGTGAAGGACCTGATGTCCTACTTCCGCCTGCTGGTGAACACCGACGACGACAACGCCTTCCTGCGGGTGATCAACGTGCCGCGTCGGGAAATCGGCTCGACCACGCTGGAAAAGCTCGGCAACTACGCCACCGAGCGCAAGTGCTCGATGTACGACGCCATCGACGAGATGGGCCTCTCCGAACACCTGGACAGCCGCTACGTCGAACGCCTGCAGCGCTTCAAGCGCTTCATCGACAAGGTCCGCGAGCAATGCTCCGGCAACGACCCGATCGGCGCGCTGCGCAGCATGGTGATGGACATCGACTACGAGAACTGGCTGCGGCAGAACGCTTCCAGCGACAAGGTCGCCGACTTCCGCATGGGCAACGTGTGGTTCCTCATCGACGCGCTGAAGAACACCCTCGAACGCGACGAGGAAGGCGACATGACCATCGAGCAGGCCATCGCCAAGCTGGTGCTGCGCGACATGCTGGAGCGCCAGCAGGAAGAGGAAGAAGGCGCCGAGGGCGTGCAGATGATGACCCTGCATGCCTCCAAGGGCCTGGAGTTCCCCTACGTGTTCATCCTCGGCGTGGAGGAGGAAATCCTCCCGCACCGCTCCAGCATCGAGGCCGACACCATCGAGGAAGAGCGCCGCCTGGCCTACGTCGGCATCACCCGGGCGAAGCGGAACCTGGCGATGACCTTCGCCGCCAAGCGCAAGCAGTACGGCGAGATTATCGACTGCTCGCCGAGCCGCTTCCTCGACGAGCTGCCGCCGGAAGACCTGGTCTGGGAAGGCCAGGAAGATGCACCGCAAGAAGTGAAAGCCGCCAAGGGCAATGCCGCGCTGGCGGATATCCGCGCGCTGCTGAAGCGCTGACCGATATGTAGGTTGGCGCTGAGCTTGCGAAGCCCAACGTCCGGTGGTGTTGGGCTTCACTGCGTTCAGCGCCAACCTACGGTGCCACCGGCCACGCGATGGTGGAAATGCTTCGCGATTTCCACCCTACGGGATCAGCGCCATGCTTTCTGTCCGGCCGATCAATTTTTCCTTCGTCGGCCCGTCGCGCAGAATCCTGCTGGCGAGTTAGAATTACGGGCTTTCATCAGCGGCAGCAGCTCCCGCCAGGAAGCACCAAAATTGGACACTCTCAAAGACAAAATCCGCAGCGAAGGCATCGTTCTCTCCGAACAGGTGCTGAAGGTCGACGCCTTCCTCAACCACCAGATCGACCCGCTGCTGATGAAGCAGATCGGCCACGAGTTCGCCGAGCGCTTCAAGAATCAGGGCATCACCAAGATCGTCACCATCGAAGCCTCGGGCATCGCCCCGGCGGTGATGGCCGGCCTGGAGCTGGGCATTCCGGTGATCTTCGCCCGCAAGTTCCAGTCGCTGACCCTGAAGAGCGACCTGCTGATCTCCAAGGTGTTCTCCTTCACCAAGCAGACCGAGAGCACCATCGCCATCTCCGCCAAGCACCTGACCAGCGCCGACCACGTGCTGGTGGTGGATGACTTCCTCGCCAACGGCCACGCCGCCAAGGCGCTGATCGACCTGATCACCCAGGCCGGCGCGAGCATCGCCGGGATCGGCATCGTCATCGAGAAGTCCTTCCAGGAAGGCCGCGCCCTGCTGGAAAGCGAAGGCTACCGGGTCGAGTCGCTGGCCCGGGTGAAGTCGCTGGCCGACGGCAAGGTCACGTTCCTCGACTGAACCGGCCCAACGCGCAGACACGAAAAAGCCGCCCTCGGGCGGCTTTTTCACAGCATGCTCGGCGTATTACAGGCCGGACATGTGCTGGATCGCGGCTTTCAGCTCGTCGTCCGAGCAGTCGGCGCAGGTGCCTTTCGGCGGCATCGCGTTGATACCGGAAATGGCCTTGGCCAGCAGACCGTCGAGACCGCCCTGCTCTTTCGCACGATGGCCCCATTCGGCCTTGTCACCAACCTTCGGCGCGCCCAGCAGGCCGGTGCCGTGGCAGGTGGTGCAGACCTTGCCGACAATCTCTTCGCCGGAACGCGGGGCACCGCCAGCAGCCGAAGCCACAGCGCCGACACCCTCGCATTCCTGACCTTGTACACATACCTTGCCGACCGGCTCGAGACGCTTGGCAATCGCATCATCGGTGGTCGTGGCCTGAGCGCTTACAGCCCACAGGGCCAGCACGGCGGCTTGAGCCACCAGCATTTTTTTAATCAGGTTCACCCTTTAACCCTCATCGTGGCTTATCACACCCGGGCGCAGTGGTCACAGTTCCAGGCCGCGCGGGCGGGCGCAAGTATAACGGCAAAGGCTGATTGCCTGAAACAATTGCACATTCCTGCCGGGTCTTGCGGCATTAGGTCGCAGTCTGGTCTTGCCGGTCCTACCGGCTGTTCAAAAATTTGCCGGCGTGGTGGCGCTGATCAGACGGGCCGGTGTATCGAAGGGATTGCGGAAACGGTGCGGCTTGTTGCTTTCGAAGTAGTAGCTGTCGCCACTTTCCAGCACGTAGGTATCGCTGCCCACGGTCAGTTCGAGGCGGCCTTCGACCAGCACGCCGGCTTCCTCGCCTTCGTGGTTGAGCATCTCGTCGCCGGTGTCGGAACCGGGCGGATAGGTTTCGTCGAGGAAGGCGATGGCACGGCTCGGATGGGCTTTGCCGACCAGGCGCATGGTCACCGCGCCACTGGAGATGTCGATCAGTTCGTCTGCCTTGTACACCACCTGGGTGTTGTTTTCCTGCTCGATGTCCATGGAAAAGAATTCCACCAGGGACATGGGAATACCGCCCAGCACCTTCTTCAGCGAACTGATCGAGGGGCTCACGCTGTTCTTCTCGATCATCGAGATCGTGCTGTTGGTAACACCCGCTCGTTTGGCGAGTTCACGCTGGGATAGACCTTTGAGCTTGCGGATGGCTTGCAGACGAGCACCAACGTCCAAGGGCGGAACCCTCCTTATTCTTGTTCACCGGCTCTATGACGGCGGAACCCGCCAACGGCTGATGCCGCGCGGGTTCCGAGTGTGGTCCGTATCATGGCAACACTGTTCAGTATTTACAACAGATCGCCAGAAAAGCCCGTGCAAACTTTTGTAGCGGCCCGTCAGTAGACGCGCGGAACCCGCTTCAAGTTGCAGAACAGCTGATAAGGAATGCTGCCGCAGAGGGCCGCCAACTGGCTGGCCGGGACGTTCGCCCCCCACAGCTCGACGCGGCTGCCGAGGCCGGCGGCGGGCAGGTCGGTGAGATCGACGGTGAGCATGTCCATGGACACGCGGCCGATGATCCGGCCCGGCTTGCCGTCGATGAATACCGGCGTGCCGTCCGGAGCGTGACGCGGGTAGCCGTCGGCATATCCCATGGCGACCACGCCGACGCGCACCGGGCGTCCGGCGACGAAGCGCGCGCCGTAGCCGACCGGCTCGCCAGCCGGCAGTTCGCGTACGCTGATGATCTTCGACTGCAGGGTCATCACCGGACGCAACTGGTCGGCCAGCGGATGCGCCTGTTCGAACGGGGTGGCGCCGTAGAGCATGATGCCCGGACGTACCCAGTCGCTCGGCACGTTCGGCCAGCCGAGGATGCCGGGGGAGTTGCGCAGGCTGACTTCGTTGCCCAGCCCGGCGCGCACGGACTCGAACGCCGCCACCTGTTCCGCGGTACGCGCGCAGTCCAGCTCGTCGGCGCGGGCGAAGTGGCTCATCAGCACCACCTTGGTCACGTGCGGGCAGGCCTGCAGGCGTTCGTAGGCGGCGCGGTATTCCTGCGGGAAGAAGCCGACACGGTGCATGCCGGAGTCCATCTTCAGCCAGACGGTCAGCGGATTGCGCGGGCGCGCCCGTTCGACGGCGTCCAGTTGCCAGGCGGAATGCACGACGCACCAGAGGTCCTGGGCATCGATCAGTTCCAGCTCGCGCTCTTCGAAGAAGCCTTCCAGCAGCAGGATCGGCGCGCGGATGCCGGCCTCGCGCAGCTCCAGCGCCTCCTCGATGCAGGCGACGGCGAAACCGTCGGCTTCCGCTTCCAGCGCCTGGGCGCAACGCACGGCGCCGTGACCGTAGGCATCCGCCTTGACCACCGCCAAAGCGCGGGCGCCGCTGACTTCGCGGGCCAGGCGATAGTTGTGGCGCAGGGCATCGAGATCGATCAGGGCACGGGCGGGACGCATGGCGAGGACTCTCTGGTTATGGTGTGAAACGCTCCCGGAGGATACTCCGGGCAAAAAAAGCCCGGCATCAAAGCCGGGCAATCGGTGAATCTCAGGGCAGCGCGGCGACCACTGACATCTCCACCAGGATCTCCGGCTCGCAGAGCTTGGCTTCGACGGTGGCGCGGGCCGGGGCGACGCCCTGCGGCAGCCACTGGTCCCAGACGCTGTTCATGCCCGCGAAGTGGGCATCGATGTCTTTCAGGTAGATGGTCACCGACAGGATGCGCGACGTGTCGGTGCCTGCTTCCTCCAGCAGACGCTCGATATGGGCGAGCGTCTCGCGGGTCTGCTGCTCGACGCCGGCGGACATGTCGTCACCCACCTGGCCCGCGAGATAGACGGTGCCGTTGTGGATGACGATCTGGCTCATGCGCTTTTCAGTGTGCAGGCGCTGGATGGGCATTCGGTTTCTCCGAGGTAGGGCTGTAGCGGGAAATATCCAGGCCTTCGGTGCTGATCTGCGGGCGCTTCTTCGCCATCAGGTCGGCGAGGTAGCGGCCGGAACCGCAGGCCATGGTCCAGCCAAGGGTACCGTGTCCGGTGTTGAGGAACAGGTTGCGATAGCGGGTGGCGCCGACGATCGGGGTGCCGTCCGGGGTCGCCGGGCGCAGGCCGGTCCAGAACACCGCCTGGCTGACATCGCCGCCTTCCGGATAGAGGTCGGTGGTGATCATTTCCAGGGTGGCGCGGCGACGCGGGTTCAGTGACAGGTCGAAGCCGGCGATTTCCGCCATGCCGCCGACGCGGATGCGCTGGTCGAAGCGGGTGATCGCGACCTTGTAGGTCTCGTCGAGAATGGTCGAGGTCGGCGCCATGTCAGCGTTGGTGATCGGCACGGTCAGCGAGTAGCCCTTCAGCGGGTAGACCGGGGCGTTGATGCCCAGCGGCTTGAGCATCTGCGGGGCGTAGCTGCCGAGCGCCAGCACGTAGTGGTCGGCAGTGAGCAGTTCACCATTGACCCAGACGCCGTTGATGCGGTCGCCGGCGAAGTCGAGGCGCTCGATGTTCTGGCCGAAGCGGAATTCCACGCCCAGGCCCTTGGCCATTTCGGCCACGCGGGTGGTGAACATCTGGCAGTCGCCGGTCTGGTCGTTCGGCAGGCGCAGGGCGCCGACCAGCTTGTCGGCCACCTTGGCCAGCGCCGGCTCGACGCGGGCGATGCCGGCGCGGTCGAGGACTTCATAGGGCACGCCGGAGCTTTCCAGCACGGAAATGTCCTTGGCGGCGCTGTCGAGCTGCTCCTGGGTGCGGAACAGCTGGGTGGTGCCGAGGGTACGGCCTTCGTAGGCGATGCCGGTTTCGGCGCGCAGTTCGTCGAGGCAGTCGCGGCTGTACTCGGACAGGCGGACCATGCGCTCCTTGTTGATCGCATAGCGCTCGGCGGTGCAGTTGCGCAGCATCTGCAGCATCCAGGCGTACTGGCTGGGATCGCTGGTGAGCTTGATGGCCAGCGGCGCGTGCTTCTGCAGCAGCCACTTCATGGCCTTCAGCGGGATGCCCGGTGCGGCCCAGGGCGAGGCGTAGCCCGGGGAGACCTGGCCGGCGTTGGCGAAGCTGGTTTCCAGGGCCGGACCGTCCTGACGGTCGACCACCACCACCTCGAAGCCTGCACGGGCAAGATAGTAAGCACTGGTAGTGCCGATCACACCGCTACCAAGGACCAGAACGCGCATCAGTTCGCCTCCCACGTCGCGTGAGTTACGCAGACGTTCTTATTCTGAAGTTAGATGCGCGCAGTATAAGAATCACCTGTCAGGGATAGTCACTGTTTAACAGCGATGATTTGCGGATAATTCTCGGCAAAACGGCCTTTCATGGAGACACATCCACCAGAATAACCAGGATGTCGCAGGTTTTGGCTTGTTTAAGTAGGTGAAAAATCAAGAGCAATATCAGTGATATTTACCGACTTGACCTGGAATTTTAGTTTAATAAATCGATAAAACAGGAATACGCAAGAAAATAGCCAAAACCGCCGTGCCACCGGTCAACCCGGCAGCACGGCGCTGCCGGCAGGGAATATCCCTGCCAAACCACCCTACTTGCGCGCCCACTTGCCGCCGACCTGGATGTACTGGCCGGACGGCGTGCGCTCGATGGCCTTCTTGCCCGCCAGCGCTTCCACATCGCTTAGTTTGGCGCCGTTCTGGCTGGCCACCTTCTGGTACTCGGCGCGGCGTGCGGCGTTGATCTGCGCGGCGATGTCGGCGGCCTGGACGCTGTTGCTGACCACGCCGAGATAGCCGTCGGCCTGTTCGCCCACCAGGCCCTGCGCCTTGGCGCCACCGAGGGCGGACATGGCCTGCTCCAGGCTCATCGCCCACAGCGGCAGGCTGATGGAAAGAGCGGCGATGGCCAGGATGAATTTACTGCGCAATCTCATGTGGGGCTCCTTAGAACAGGCCGCTGTTCTCGTTGATGATTCCGTCGAGGGCCTTGTCGACCTTGATGTAGATCTCGTGCTCGATCTTCACGTTGAGGTTGATGTTGATCGGCTCGCTGGGCGCGGCCAGCTGCACGGTTGGCGTGCAGGCCTGGCTGAGTCCGGCCAGCAGCAGAATGGGAAAAACTTTGCGCAAGCGCATTCGGCATCTCCTGAAGCTCATGGCGTGGCCGGCTTGTCCTGGCGCAGGCGCTCCTGCACGCGCCGGCGAATCGTCTCGCTGACCCGGTCGCTCAACTGCAGGCTGGTCAGCAAGGCCGGCAGGTTCTCTTCCAGATTGACATTGAGATTCACCGGCCGTCCCTGCTCGACCGCCGGATTGCGTCCGCGCAGGGTGAGAGCCAGCACCAGTCGGCCGGCCTCATCATAGTCCACCCGGCTGGACAGATGGTCGTAGCGGAAATCGTCCAGCATTGAGGCCACCAGTTGCATCCCCGGATTGCTGCGGCCGAGGGCGCGGATCTTTTCCGAGCGGAACTGCAGCACGCCCGGCTCCCGCGCCGCGATAGTCCCCCCGCTGATGCGCACGCCGCCGCGGTCGACACGCATCGGCAGCTCGCCATCCAGCACGCCGGTGCCGCTCAGCCCTTCCGCCGGATAGGCACGCAATATTTCCTCCAGCCGCACACCGTCCAGATGCAGGGTCATGTCCTGCTCCGCCTTCGCCAGCTCGACCCCGGCCGGCGCCAGCCAGACGCGGCCGCCGAACAGCATCAATTGCGCCTGCTGCCAGTCCAGCCGCCCACCCAGCGGCGCGGCGCGCGTTGCCTGGTAACGGCCACGGAACTGCAGCGGGCCGAGCTGCACGCCGGGATTGAGCTGGCGCACTTCGAGCTTCGGCAGATCGGCGCTGAGCTGGTCGCCGCGCAGGCGCAGATCGGCCTGTCCGTCCAGGCCCTGGAACTCGCTGCGATCGTGAATACCTTCGAGCCCACGCGCCTCCAGCCCGAGCACCAGCTCCTGCGGCGCGTTCCCGGCAGGCAGTCGCCAGTCGGCGGTAGCCTTCAACCGTCCATTGTTGAGGCTGAGCAGCGCCGGCCAGTCGCGCAGGGTCTTCGCCAGCGGGTTGCCGGCGCGGAAGAAGATTTCCTGGAAACGCGCCGCGAGACGCAGGTCGCCCCGGTCCTTGCGATTCATGTCGATATCCGCGGCCAGGCCGCCGGTATTTTCCAGCCGGCCCTGCAGGCGCTGCTCCTGCCCGGTCGCGGCCAGTTTCCCGGTGAAGCTCCAGCCCAGCGGCTGCAGATTCGCCTGGCGCAGGCTGCCTGCCTGCAGGCGCAGCGGACTGTCCAGTGAGAAGGAAACCGGCTGCCCGACCGCGTAGCCGATGTTCAGCCGCGCCGTGGACAGGTCGCCACGCAACTGGCGAAGCTCGGTCTTGTCCGGCATGACCAGCATATCCAGGCGCAGTTGGGCGGCCTCGGCGAACTGCAGGTGCGCAGCCTCCCGGCCAAGGCTGCCCATCAGCCGCAAATCGATGCTGGCGCCGCTCGCCCGCAGCTCCGCCCATGCCAGGCGCGCCGCCTGCGCCTGCAAACGCGCGTCGCGCAGCTCCACCGACCAGGGTTCGAGGCCGAGCACGCCCAGTTCGCCGGCGAAGCTGCCACTCGCCGGGCCACTGGCGCGCAGGTCGAAGCGCACCGGCGGCAATGTGGAAGGCGCCTGCTCGCCCTCCGGCAACCACAGGCGCAGGCTGAGCTGCTGCGGACGCAGGTCGGCCGGCACCGCCTGCAACCAGCCGCCCTGCAATTCCCCGAGCTGCAGATCGGCATCCAGGGTTCGCGGCCGCCAACCGTCCGCCACGCCATCCGCCGCCAGGCGCAGATCGCCCTGCAGCCGGCCATAGCCGGGCAGCACCAGCGGTTCGGCCAGACGCGCCGTCGCCGCGACCTGAACACCGGCCGCGCCGCTGCTCAGGCTGCCCTGCAGCAGCAGGCGCTGGTCGGCCTTCTGCAATTGCGCGCCCAGGGTGGCGACGCCCGCCTCGCGACTGCCATGCACGGCGCCGTCCAGCACGCAGCGGTCGCTGGCACAGGGCAGGTCGAGGCTCAGGTCCCGGATATCCAGAATGTCGGGCAGCAGCACCAGCCATTCCGCCAATTGCCGTGGCGGCGGCAGGCCGAAGGCCGGTTCGCTGGTCGCTGCGGCGGAGGCTGCCGGTTGCCAGTCCAGCGCCAGGCTCTCGCTGCGCAACTGGCGCAATCGCCAGACTCCCTCGGCATGGCTGGGCCAGCCCAGCCGGAGTCCTTCGCCGCGCAGTTGCAGGCGATTCCCGGCGGAATCCTCCCGCAGCAGATGCAGGTGTCCGAGGCCGATGCCGTCGGTGGAAATCCCCGGCCCGCCCCAGTCCAGGACACGAATGCCCTGGCTGGCAAGCAACTGCCGCGCGGCCAGCACGCTGCCGATAACGGCCAGCGAGAGGACAAGCACTACCAGCAGCAGCGCGCGGGTACGACGTGAAAGCATGGGCGACTGGGCTCCCGGCGGAATGACGCCGCGTTGTGGGACAGGCTGGCCGGCTGCGGCCGGAAGATCAAGCGCCAGTGAAATTCACTGGGTAACTGACTATATTTGCCAATAATTCCGGCCTACCGCCATCACAGCCAGAGCATCCGCCCCATGAGAACCCAGCATCAAAGCCGCCGCGAACTGGACAAGATCGACCGCAACATCCTGCGGATCCTCCAGGAAGAAGGACGCATCTCCTTCACCGAACTGGGCGAGCGGGTCGGCCTCTCCACCACGCCCTGCACCGAGCGCGTGCGGCGCCTGGAGCGCGAGGGGATCATCATGGGCTACAACGCCCGGCTCAATCCGCAGTACCTCAAGGCCAGCCTGCTGGTGTTCGTCGAGATCAGCCTGGACTACAAGTCCGGCGACACCTTCGAAGACTTCCGCCGCTCGGTGCTCAAGCTGCCCCACGTGCTGGAATGCCACCTGGTGTCGGGCCACTTCGACTACCTGGTGAAGGCGCGCATCTCGGAAATGGCCTCCTACCGCAAGCTGCTCGGCGACATCCTGCTCAAGCTGCCGCACGTCCGCGAGTCGAAAAGCTACATCGTCATGGAAGAGGTGAAGGAAAGCCTGACGCTGCCAATTCCTGACTGATCCCGGCTTTTTTCACAAATCCTGATGGTTTTTTCCCACGTCCCTATTGGCGATGTGGGAAATCGGTGTTTATGCTCTGTCAAATTTTACAAACACAATAATCAGGATTTCGCACATGAACGCCCGCGTTCACCAGCCGGTGCACACCGACCAGCACGCCCCCTCCTATTACGCCGCGACCGTCAACCGACGCATCGAATTCCCGCCCCTGAGCGGCGAGGTGCGTGCGGACGTGTGCATCGTCGGCGGCGGCTTCTCCGGGCTGAACACGGCGATCGAACTGGCGGAACGCGGCCTGTCGGTGGTGCTGCTGGAGGCCCACCGCATCGGCTGGGGCGCCAGCGGGCGCAACGGCGGGCAACTGATCCGCGGAGTCGGCCATGGCGTCGAACAGTTCGAACCGGTGATCGGCACGGACGGTGTGCGCCAGCTCAAGCTGATGGGGCTGGAAGCGGTGGAAATCGTCCGCCGCCGGGTCGAGCATTACGGCATCGACTGCGACCTGACCTGGGGCTACTGCGACCTGGCGAACAAGACATCGGACGTCGAGGGCTTCCGCGAGGACTACGAGGAGCTGAAGAGCCTCGGCTATCGCCATGAACTGCGCATGATCCCGAAGGAAGAAATGCGCAGCATAGTCGGCGCCGACTGCTACGTCGGTGGCATGGTGGACATGGGCTCCGGCCACCTGCATCCGCTCAACCTGGCCCTCGGCGAGGCGGCCGTGGCGCAGAACCTGGGCGCGCGCCTGTACGAAAATTCCGCAGTCACCACCATCGACTACGGCCGCGAAGTGCATGTACGCACCGCCGGCGGCAGCGTCCGCGCCAGCACCCTGGTGATCGGCTGCAATGCCTATCAGAACGGTCTGAACCGCTATCTCGACGGTAAGGTGCTGCCCGCCGGCAGCTATGTGATCGCCACCGAACCGCTGTCCGAAAGCCAGGCCCGCGAGCTGCTGCCGCAGAACATGGCGGTCTGCGACCAGCGCGTGGCGCTCGACTACTACCGCCTTTCCGCCGACCGCCGTCTGCTGTTCGGCGGCGCCTGCCACTATTCCGGGCGCGATCCGGCGGACATCGCCGCCTACATGCGGCCGAAGATGCTCAGGGTGTTCCCGCACCTGGAGAATGTGCGCATCGACTACCAGTGGGGCGGCATGATCGGCATCGGCGCCAACCGCCTGCCGCAGATCGGCCGGCTGCCCGACCAGCCCAACGTGTACTTCGCCCAGGCCTATTCCGGCCACGGGGTGAACGCCACGCACCTGGCCGGCAAGCTGCTCGCCGAAGCCATCGCCGGCCAGCACAGCAACGGCTTCGAGCTGTTCGCCAAGGTCCCGCACATCACCTTCCCCGGCGGCAAGCTGCTGCGTTCGCCGCTGCTGGCGCTGGGCATGGCCTGGTATCGCTTCAAGGAAACGCTGGGGGGCTAGTGGCCTGTTTGGTTGATTCAGTTAGTCAATTTCGGCCCCTGTGGCCCTCATGCTGCGTTAGCGCTCCTCCCCATAGCCCTGCTATGACTCGTCGCGCTGCCTTGCCTGAGAACCACAGGAATCCGAACTTGAGTTAACCAATCAACCGCACAGGCCACTAGACTTCGGGGAGCCGCCCCCGGCGGATCTTGCCGGAGAACCCCCTTGCTCCCACGCCTCCTGCTGCTGGCGTCACTCCTTCTCCTCGGCGGTTGCGCCAGCGCGCCGCCGCCCGTCACACACGCATTGCCGGCGCATGGCACCGACCTTGGCGTCGCGGTGGAAAAACGCGCCCAGGCGCATCCGGAGCAATCCGGCTTCCGCCTGCTGGCCGCCAGCTTCGATGCCTTCCGCGCCCGCGTCGAACTGGTGCGCAAGGCCCAGCGCAGCCTGGATATCCAGTACTACATCGTGCACGACGGCCTCACCACCCGCGCACTGATCCACGAGATGCTGCGCGCCGCGGACCGTGGCGTACGCGTGCGCGTGCTGCTCGACGACATCGGCAGCGACGGCCGCGACTACGAACTGGGCGCGCTGGTAGCGCACCCAAACATCCAGGTGCGCCTGTTCAACCCGCAGCATCTCGGCCGCAGCACCGGCTTCACGCGCAATCTCGGCCGCCTGTTCGACCTGCCCCGGCAGCACCGGCGCATGCACAACAAGCTGTGGCTGGCGGACAACAGCCTGGCCATCGTCGGCGGACGCAACCTGGGCGACGAATACTTCAACGCCAAGGCCGAGATGAACTTCAGCGACCTCGACCTGCTTGGCGCCGGGCCGGTCGCCCGGCAACTGGGGGAAAGCTTCGACCAGTACTGGAACAGCGCCATCAGCCGGCCGGTCGAGGACTACCTCTGGCGCAAACCCGATCCGCGCAAGCTGGCGCACTTCCGGCGGAACCTGGAGGCCTGGCTCGCCCGGGAAAAGGTCGAGCAGTCGGAGTTCATCGCCCGCCTGGCCAAGGAGCACGACCAGCCGCATCTGGAGCACTGGCTGGACACACTGATCTGGGCCCGCGCCGAAGCGGTCTGGGATGCACCGCTGAAGGTGCTGGACAAGGGCGACCCGCAGCCGGAGCAGCAGTTGAGCACCCGGCTGGTGCCGCTGTTCAAGGCGGTCTCCAGCGAGCTGGTCCTGGTCTCCGCCTATTTCGTGCCGACCGACAGCGGCCTCGACTACCTGACCCGGCGCGCCAGCCAGGGCGTCAGCGTGCGCCTGCTGACCAACTCGCTGGAGGCCATCGACGTACCCGCCGTGCACGCCGGCTACGCACCCTACCGGATGGCCCTGCTGGAACACGGCGTGAAGCTCTACGAACTGCGCGCCGAGCCGGACCGCGGCATGGCCGGCGCGCCCTGGCGGGTGAGCGGTTCGAGCAGCGCCAGCCTGCACAGCAAGGCCATCGTCTTCGACCGGCGCCACGTATTCATCGGCTCGTTCAACTTCGACCCGCGCTCGGCGCTGTGGAACACCGAAGTCGGCATCATTGTCGACAGCCCGGAACTCGCCGAGCGCACCCGCCGTCTCGCCTTCGCCGGGATGTCGCGCAGCGTCAGCTATGAAGTGCGCATCGACCGCAGCGGCAGCCGGCCCAGGCTGGTCTGGGTCGCCGAGCGTGATGGCCGGCCACTGGTGCTGCACCATGAGCCGGGCAGCCTGTGGCGCCGGCTGAACGCCTGGCTCGCCGGCGTCATCGGGCTGGAAAAGATGCTGTGACCCGTAGGTTGGCGCTGAGCTCGCGAAGCCCAACGGTGCCATGCCGGGCAGATGTTGGGCTTCGCTGCGCTCAGCGCCAACCTACTCAGGAGGCCGTTTCGGCCTCGACTGCCGGCAACCCATGCCGCCAGACCAGCACCACGAAGCCGAATGCTCCCAGCGCCATCATCAGCGGCAGGGCGTGGCCGGTCAGCCACTGGCTCGCCGCGCCGATCGCCAGCGGGCCGACCAGGCAGCCGATGCCCCAGAGTTGCGCGACATGCGCATTGGCGCGCACCAGGGCGTCGTCGCGATAGCGTTCGCCGATCAGGATCAGCGCCAGGGTGAACAGGCCGCCGGCACTGGCGCCGAACAGCACCAGCAGCGGCCAGATCAGCGGACTGTGCAGCACCAGCGGAATGCCCAGGCTGCTCAGCAACAGCGCCACCCCGCAGGCCTTGAACAGCGTCTGCCGCGACATGCGGTCAGCCAGCCAGCCGATCGGCAACTGCAACGCCGCATCGCCGACCACCACGGTGCTGACCATCGCCAGCGAGACGGCCTGGCTGAAGCCCTGGCGTATGCCATAGATCGGCAGCAGGGTGAGAATAATCGCCTCGAAGCCGGCGAACAGTACCACCGCCAAGGCGATTGGCGGCAGGTTCAGGCAGAAGCGGCCGAGTCCGCGCCCCGAAGCGCTGTGCGGATCGACCCGCGGCGCCCCGCCACGCCCGATCAGGAGCAACGAGCCGCCGATCAGCAGGGCGACACCCAGCCAGAATCCGGCATCGTTACCGGTACCGATGAGGCCCAGCACCACCGGTCCGGCCAACTGGCTCAGCGCATAACCGGTGCCGTACAGCGCCACCAGCCGGCCACGCCACTTTTCCAGCGCCAGCTGGTTGATCCAGCTTTCGCCGAGAATGAATACCACGGTCAGCTGCACACCGATCAGCAGGCGCAGCAGCAGCCACACCGGATAACTCTGCAGCAGCGCCAGCAGGCCCACGGAGAAGGCGCCGGAGAGCAGGCACAGGCGCATCAATGTCGGCGTCCCGAGGCGTGCGGCAAGACGGCCGGCGATCACCGCGCCGAGCAGGACGCCCACCGCCGGCGTCGCCGCCATCACGCCGATGGCGAAGTTGCCGTAGCCCCAGCCTTCCAGGCGCAGCGACACCAGCGGCATGGTCAGGCCGAGGGCCAGGCCGATGCTGATGACCGACAGGCTTACCGCGAAATAGGCGCCCCAACGCATTGTCGTTCTCCCGTTCCATCCGGAGCGCACGGCGGGCTCGTCACGAATCCGCTGCGCAATGCAAAGCGGCCGGGCCCCGAAGGGAACCGGCCGCGGATTTGTCTCTTGCTGGAGCCGGCCAGATCGATGAGATCAGGACCGACCTTGTCTACGGAGGGAGCGAGCTAGAGCCAGACAAGGCGAAATCGGACGAAGACGCGGAGTTTACGACTGTAAATGAGCAGTCTGAGTCCGATTTCAACGCAGTATGGCCGACGCGCAGCCCCTCCGAGCAGGGCTTAGAGCTTGATCCAGGTGGCCTTGAGCTCGGTGTACTTGTCGAACGCGTGCAGCGACTTGTCGCGGCCGTTGCCGGACTGCTTGAAGCCGCCGAACGGCGCGGTCATGTCGCCACCGTCATACTGGTTGATCCACACGCTGCCGGCGCGCAGGGCCTTGCCGACCAGATGGGCCCGGGACAGGTTGCTGGTCCACACCGCCGCGGCCAGGCCGTACGGGGTGTCGTTGGCGATGCGCACGGCTTCCTCGGCGTCGGCGAATTCGATCACCGACAGCACCGGGCCGAAGATTTCCTCGCGGGCAATCTTCATCGCATTGGTCACGCCGTCGAAGATGGTCGGTTCTACATAGGTGCCGCCGGTCTCTTCCAGGGTGCGCTTGCCACCGGCGACCAGCTTGGCGCCATCGGCATGGCCGGACGCGATGTAGGACAGCACGTTGTTCATCTGCTGGGTGTCCACCAGCGCGCCGACGTTGGTTTCCGGGTCCAGCGGGTTGCCCGGTTTCCAGCCCTTCAGCGCCTCGATCACCATCGGCAGGAACTGATCCTTGATCGATTTCTCCACCAGCAGGCGCGAGCCGGCGGTGCAGACTTCGCCCTGGTTGAAGGCGATGGCGCTGGCGGCGGCCTCGGCGGCGGCCTTCAGGTCAGGCGCGTCGGCGAACACGATGTTCGGGCTCTTGCCGCCGGCTTCCAGCCAGATGCGCTTCATGTTCGATTCGCCGGCATAGACCATCAGCTGCTTGGCGATCTTGGTCGAACCGGTGAACACCAGGCAGTCGACGTCCATGTGCAGGGCCAGCGCCTTGCCCACGGTATGGCCGAAGCCCGGCAGCACGTTGAACACGCCGGCCGGGATACCGGCTTCGAGGGCCAGTTGGGCGACGCGGATGCCCGTCAGCGGCGACTTCTCGGACGGCTTGAGGATCACCGAGTTGCCGGTAGCCAGCGCCGGGCCGAGCTTCCAGCAGGACATCAGCAGCGGGAAGTTCCACGGCACGATGGCGGCGACCACGCCGATGGCTTCGCGGGTGACCAGGCCGATCTCGTCGTGCGGGGTGGCGGCAACCTCGTCGTAGATCTTGTCGATCGCTTCGCCGCTCCAGCGAATGGAGTTGGCGGCGCTGGCGACGTCGACGTGCAGCGCGTCGCTGATCGGCTTGCCCATGTCCAGGGTTTCCAGCAGGGCCAGCTCTTCGGCGTGTTCCAGCAGCAGTTCGGAGAAACGGATCATGACCTTCTTGCGCTTGACCGGCGCCAGGCGCGACCACGCACCGGATTCGAAGGTGGCGCGGGCAACCTGCACGGCGCGCTCGGCATCGGCGCTGTCGCAACTGGCGACCTTGGCCAGGAAGCGGCCATCGACCGGGCTGATGCAATCGAAAGTCTGGCCGGAAGCGGCGTCAACGTATTCACCGTTGACGAAGGCGCGGCCTTCGACTTTCAGGTTCTGGGCGCGTGCTTCCCAGTCGGCGCGGGTGAGGGTACTCATGACCACTTTTCCTCTTATTAATTGCTGATCGGTGTCGTGGCGCCCGAAAGCTCGGCGAGCGCCCGTCAAAAATTCCGCAGGGCGGCAGCTTGACGCATGCTGCCCGCCACCCTAAACCGGAGGCAGGCAATTTTCAATATTTTTTACAGAATAGGGCAAAACCGCCTTGTCACGTTCGTTTTATTAAACATAGACTCCGCCGAAACGGACCCAGCCTGCTCTATTGAAGCAAATGGGACGACCCTGACCGTGCCCTGCACGCGACTCGCCAACAAGCCACAACAAACGAGAGCGCCATGAAGATTGATCAGATCGTCGATTTCGCCCAGGCAACCACCGCCGCCGAGCACTACCGCCCCGCACCGGAAAAGATCCTCAAGGGCGACCCGCAGCAGAGCGTGCGCAACCACTACGGCAGCCCCTGCGGTCAGTTCAACGCCGGCATCTGGGAAGGCGAGCCGGGACAGTGGACGATCAACTACACCGAGCACGAATACTGCGAGATCCTGCAGGGCGTGTCGGTGATCCGCGACCAGGACGGCAACGCCCGCACCGTACGCGCCGGCGACCGCTTCGTCATCCCGGCCGGCCTGAAAGGCACCTGGGAAGTGCTGGAAAGCTGCCGCAAGGTCTATGTGATGTTCGAGCAGAAGGCCTGAAGACACTCCCTTGGCCATGTAGGTTGGCGCTGAGCGCAGCGAAGCCCAACGGTGCCATGGCTCGGCAGATGTTGGGCTTCACTTCGTTCAGCGCCAACCTACCTCGGAAATGAAAAAACCCGCCGATTGGCGGGTTTTTTCGCAAGGGCCGGATCAATTACTTGATCTTGGCTTCCTTGTAGATCACGTGCTTGCGAACAACCGGATCGTATTTCTTGATCTCGATTTTCTCAGGCTTGGTACGCTTGTTCTTGTCGGTGGTGTAGAAGTGGCCGGTACCGGCGCTGGACACCAGACGAATCAATTCACGCATGATTCAGCTCCTTAGAATTTTTCGCCGCGGGCGCGCAGGTCGTTCAGAACGGCCTCGATACCACGCTTGTCGATGATACGCATGCCTTTAGCGGAAACACGCAGACGCACGAAACGCTTCTCGGATTCTACCCAGAAACGGTGATGCTGCAGGTTCGGCAGGAAACGGCGACGGGTTTTGTTGTGTGCGTGGGAAATGTTATTCCCGGTAACCGGACCCTTACCGGTCACTTGGCAAACTCTCGACATGGCTCAGCCCTCTATAAACCACATGCCAAACCCGGCATGGGTTGGCTGCTTAAACTCGTTGGATTCTCAGTTTCACCAGGGTCTTACCCGCTGCGCCGCCAGATGAACTCAGGCAAGAAGAACAGGGCCCCAGAAAAGAGCGCAGCTTTATATCAGAAACTCTCGCCGCGTCGCAAGGCCGCGACCGGTTTACCCACAGCCGACCCCGATGCTACGGGCCCCGCCGCGCGTGCCGTTCGTCGAATTTCACGATTGTCCGCGACAGGCGCATGGTCTAGGGTAAGGCGCTCAAGGTGGCCCATCCGCCTTGCATGACCGCGCCCGCTCCACGGACGGGCATTATCCCCCTCGCAATGGAGTCCGTCATGCGTTTCGCCCTTCTCGCCCTGCTGCTCGCCCCTCCCCTGGCCAGCGCCGCCACCACCCTGAGCGTGTGCACCGAGGCCAGCCCCGAAGGCTTCGACGTGGTGCAGTACAACTCGCTGACCACCACCAACGCTTCCGCCGATGTGCTGATGAACCGCCTGGTCGAATTCGACGCCGCGCGCGGCGAGGTGGTGCCCGGACTGGCGCAGAGCTGGACGATCTCCGCGGACGGCCTGACCTACGACTTCCAGTTGCGCGAGGGCGTGAAATTCCACCGCACCGACTACTTCAGCCCCGGCCGCGCGCTGGATGCCGACGACGTGCTGTTCAGCTTCCAGCGCATGCTCGACCCGGCCCACCCATGGCACAAGGTCGCCAAGAGCGGCTTCCCGCACGCGCAGTCGATGCAGTTGCCGGCGCTGGTCAGGGCGGTGGAGAAGGTCGACGCGCACCACGTCCGCTTCAGCCTGAATCACCCCGACGCCACCTTCCTGCCGATGCTGAGCATGGGCTTCGCTTCTATTTATTCCGCCGAGTACGCCGCGCAACTGATGAAGGCCGGCACGCCGGAGAAGCTCAACGCCCAGCCGGTCGGCAGCGGCCCGTTCGTGTTCCGCCGCTTCCAGAAGGACGCGGTGGTGCGCTATGCGGCCAATCCGGACTATTTCGGCGGCAAACCGGCCGTGGACAACCTGGTGTTCGCCATCACCCCGGACGCCGGCGTGCGCCTGCAGAAGGTTCGCAACGGCGAATGCCAGATCGCCCTGTCGCCGAAGCCGCTGGACGTGGAAAGCGCTCGCGGCGACGCCAAGCTGAAGATCGAACAGACCCCGGCGTTCATGACCGCCTTCGTCGGCATCAACAGCGAACACGCACCGCTGGACAAGCCGCAGGTACGCCAGGCGATCAACCTCGCCTTCGACAAGCGCAGCTACCTGCAGGCGGTGTTCGGCGGCAGCGCCATCGCCGCCGAAGGCGTCTATCCGCCGAACACCTGGAGCTACGCCAGGGACATCCCCGGCTATCCGCAGGACATCGCCAAGGCGAAGGCCCTGCTGGCCGAGGCCGGACTCAAGGACGGCTTCAAGACCACCATCTGGACCCGCCCGTCCGGCAGCCTGCTCAACCCCAACCCCAGCCAGGGCGCGCAGATGCTGCAGGCCGACCTGGCGAAGATCGGCATCCAGGCGCAGATCCAGGTGATCGAATGGGGCGAGCTGATCCGCCGCGCCAAGGCCGGCGAGCATGACCTGCTGTTCATGGGCTGGGCCGGCGACAATGGCGATCCGGACAACTTCCTCACCCCGCAATTCGCCTGCGCCAGCGTGAAATCCGGGCTGAACTTCGCGCGCTATTGCGACGCGAAACTGGACGGCCTGATCAGCCAGGCCAAGGGAGTCGCCGACCAGGGCAAACGCAGCGAGCTGTATCACCAGGCCCAGCAGATCATCCACGACCAGGCGCTGTGGCTGCCGCTGGCGCATCCGACCGCCTTCGCCCTGACGCGCAAGGAAGTCAGCGGCTATGCGGTCAATCCGTTCGGCCGGCAGGATTTTGCCAAGGTCAGCCTGCAACGCTGACGCAAGGGAATGGTGGATGGAAGAGCGCCATCCACCCTACGCCCCGTATGGACCTGTAGGAGCCAGCTTGCTGGCGATCATCCTTCCCGGCTGGCCTCACCGTCGCCGGTTGGCTCCGGGATCGCCAGCAAGCTGGCTCCTACAAAAAACTCACATCCAGCCGTGCTCGGCCATCGACAGCGGCTCGCCGTCGCCGACGATGAAATGGTCGAGCACGCGCACATCCACCAGCGCCAGCGCATCCTTCAACCGCTGGGTGAGCAGGCGATCCGCCTGACTCGGCTCGGCGACGCCGGACGGGTGATTATGGGTAAGGATCAGCGCCGCCGCGTTGTGTGCCAGGGCGCGCTTGACCACCTGGCGGGGGTAGACGCTGGCGCCGTCGATGGAGCCGTGGAACAGCACTTCGAAGGCCAGCACCCGATGCCGGCTGTCGAGGAACAGGCAGGCGAACACCTCGTGCGGCTCGTGGCGCAGGCGCGCCTTCAGGTAGTCGCGCACTGCCTGCGGGCTTTCCAGCGCGGAGTCCTTGCGCAGCTGTTCGGCCAGGTGACGCCGGGCCATTTCCAGCACCGCCTGCAGCTGGGCGAACTTGGCGGGACCGAGGCCAAGATGGCGGCTGAAGGCGGCAAGATCGGCCTCCAGCAGCGCACGCAGGCTGCCGAACTCCTGCAACAGCCGTCGCGCCAGTTCCACCGCGCTGCACCCAGCCACGCCGGTGCGCAGGAATATCGCCAGCAACTCGGCATCGCTCAAACTTGCCGCTCCGCGTTCGAGCAGCTTCTCCCGCGGACGCTCCGCCGCCGGCCAGTCACGAATGCTCACAAGACCTCCCAGTCGAGCCGGCCCGCTGTTCCCGTGCGGGCGCTGTGATATCTTAGCCCTCCATTTTGCGCGGCTTGCGGCCTGGGGAGGCGCCGTCGGCTAAAAGCTCTGTGGGAAAAATCCAAGAAGCTTCGCGCGTCATCCAATCTCTGCTTATTAAGGCTGGCCTATGCAGCGGCTCTATCGAAAACGCATCGTCCTGGGTGTGGGTGGCGGTATCGCCGCCTACAAGAGCGCTGAACTGGTTCGCCGTCTGCGCGACCAGGGCGCCGAGGTGCGTGTCGTGATGACTCAGGGCGGCCGTGAGTTCATCACTCCGCTGACCCTCCAGGCGCTGTCCGGCCATCCGGTACACCTGGACCTCCTCGACCCCGCCGCCGAAGCGGCCATGGGGCATATCGAACTGGCCCGCTGGGCCGATCTGGTGCTGATCGCCCCGGCCACCGCCGACGTCATGGCGCGCCTGGCCCAGGGCGTGGCGAATGACCTGCTGACCACCCTGGTGCTGGCCACCGACGCGCAGATCGCCCTCGCCCCGGCGATGAACCAGGCCATGTGGCGCGACTCGGCCACCCAGGTCAACGCCGACCTGCTGCGTTCGCGCGGCATGCATCTGTTCGGTCCGGCGGCCGGCAGCCAGGCCTGCGGCGACGTCGGCCCCGGCCGCATGCTGGAAGCCGATGAGTTGGCACAACTGGCCGCCGACTGCTTCCAGTTCAAGTCGCTGACCGGCCAGCACGTGCTGATCACCGCCGGCCCGACCCAGGAAAACATCGACCCGGTGCGCTACATCACCAACCACAGCTCCGGCAAGATGGGCTTCGCCCTCGCCGAGGCCGCCGCCGAAGCCGGCGCCCGCGTGACCCTGGTGACCGGCCCGGTGCACCTGCCGACGCCCGACCGGGTCAGCCGCGTCGACGTGGTCAGCGCTCGCGACATGCTCGCCGCCTGCGAAGCCGCGATGCCCGCCGACATCCTGATCGCCGCCGCCGCCGTCGCCGACTATCGTCCGGAAGTGGTCGCCGAGCAGAAGATGAAGAAGGACCCGACCACCGGCGACGGCCTGCTGCTGCAACTGGTGCGCAACCCGGACATCCTCGCCACCCTCGCGCAGCGCAGCGATCGTCCGTTCAGCGTCGGTTTCGCCGCGGAAACGGAAAATCTCCTGCAGTACGCCGCGCGCAAGCTGAAGGACAAGAACCTCGACCTGATCGTGGCCAACGACGTCGCCAACCCGTCGATCGGCTTCAACAGCGAGGAAAACGCCATCACGGTGATCGACCGCGAACTGCACGAAAGCAGCTTCGCCCAGACCAGCAAGGGCAAGATCGCCCGCCAGCTGATCGCCTTCATCGCCGAACGCCGCCAACAGCACTGAGACCTCGATGCATTCACTGCAAGCCAAGATCCTCGATCCGCGCCTGGGCGCGGAATTCCCCCTGCCGCAATACGCCACTCCGGGCTCCGCCGGCCTCGACCTGCGCGCCATGCTGAAAGAGGACCTGGTCCTCGAACCCGGCCAGACCGTGCTGATCCCCACCGGCCTGTCGATCTACATTGCCGACCCCGGCCTCGCCGCGATGATCCTGCCGCGCTCCGGCCTCGGCCATAAGCACGGCATCGTCCTCGGCAACCTGGTCGGCCTGATCGACTCGGACTACCAGGGCGAGCTGATGGTGTCCTGCTGGAATCGCGGCCACACTGCATTCACCATGGCCGTCGGCGAGCGCATCGCCCAACTGGTGCTGGTGCCCGTGGTGCAGGCGCATTTCGAGCTGGTCGACAGCTTCGACGAAAGCCAGCGCGGTGCCGGCGGCTTCGGACATTCGGGCAGCCACTGACCGCCCGCTCCAGGGAAGAAATGCCGAGGAGATTTTCCATGAAACTCTTCAAGCGCAGTGCCAGGGATACGGACGACCAGCAGCCGGACCTTCCCCCCGTCAATGGCGCGAATGGCGCGTCGGGCAATGGCTCCGGCGCCTCGCTGGGCGCCCTGCTGCCGGCCTGCGGCGTGGCGGTGCTCGGTGTGGCAGCGGCCGGCGCGCTGCTGTGGTCCAGCCTGTTCGGCAGCGCCGAGCAGATCCACCGGCAGCAACTCGGCAGCGCCTGGGCGGAAAGCCAGGCCGGCGCGCTGCGCCAGTCGATGGTCCACCTGACCACCGACACCCGAGGCATCGCCGGCAATCCCGAACTGCTGGCCGCCGTCCAGGGCAACGACCCGGCACGCCTCCAGGCCCTGGAGAAGACACTGGCGCAGTGGTCGCTGAGCGGACTGCTCGACGTCCATCTGTTCGCCAACGGCCAGGCGACGCAGGACAACCAGCGTCCCGGCCCGCTGAACTACGCGGCGCTGGACATGCTGCATCGCGTCGAGAACGGCCAGGACGTCGCCCCGGAGGCCTACAAGGTGGGCTCCCGCTGGCTGCTCTACAGCCCCGCCGCCCTGCGCGGTGCGGACAATGACATCCACGGCTCGCTGATGCTGGTCTTCGACCTGCAGCGCCTGCTCGCCAGCCTGCCGCCGATGCCGGCGGAAACCGGCCAGTTGCTGCTGGCCCAACAGTTCGGCAAGAACCCGGCGCAAACCCTGCTCCAGTACGGCCAGGCCAGCGACGCCGCGGCCATTCCCCTGAGCAGCGGCAATCCGAACTGGAAACTCAGTTTCACCCCCGGCCCGACGCTGACCGCCCCACTGTATTCGCCCACCCTGCTCGGTCTCGCGGCGCTGCTCGCACTGGCCGGCGGGCTGCTCGGCATCTATCTGGTGAACAGCGGGCTGCAACGCCGCCTGCGCCACGACGCCCAGGCACTCACGCAATTCATTCAGGAACTCGGCGCCACCCGTACTGCCAAAACACCTGAACTGAGCCTGGCGAGCCTGCAGAACCTGCTACCGGTTCTCAGCCGCCAGGCACGCCGCAAGGCCGAAACACCCAGCCCTGCAACACCGGCTCCCGCCGCCCCGGCCATGACCGCCGCTGTCGTCGACAGCCCTGTCGCCACCGAGGCGGAGCTGGTGAACCCGCTGTTCCAGAACACCGACATTCTGGATATCGATTTTCTTGAAGAAGACCAGGACCCCCTGGGATTGGAGCGAACACCCGACATGAGCACCAAAGCCCCGCAACTTCCCGCCAGCATCTTCCGCGCCTACGACATCCGCGGCGTGGTCGGCGATACCCTGACCGTCGAGACCGCCTACTGGGTAGGCCGCGCCATCGGCTCGGAAAGCCTGGCGCGTGGCGAGCCGAACGTCTCCGTCGGCCGCGACGGCCGCCTGTCCGGTCCGGAGCTGGTGCAGCAACTGATCCAGGGCCTGCTGGATTGCGGTTGCCAGGTCACCGACGTCGGCATGGTGCCGACTCCGGTGCTGTATTACGCGGCCAACGTGCTCGAAGGTAAATCCGGCGTGATGCTCACCGGCAGCCACAACCCGCCGAACTACAACGGCTTCAAGATCGTCGTCGCCGGCGAGACCCTGGCCAACGAACAGATCCAGGCCCTGCGCACCCGCATCGAGACCAATGACCTCGCCAGCGGCGTCGGCAGCGTCCGCCAGATCGACATCCTGCCGCGCTACTTCGAGCAGATCCGCGACGACATCGCCCTGGCCAAGCGCCTGAAGGTGGTGGTCGACTGCGGCAACGGCGTCGCCGGCGTGATCGCCCCGCAACTGATCGAGGCCCTCGGCTGCGAAGTCATCCCGCTGTTCTGCGACGTCGACGGCACCTTCCCCAACCACCATCCGGACCCGGGCAAGCCGGAGAACCTGGAAGACCTGATCGCCAAGGTCAGGGAAACCGGCGCCGACCTCGGCCTGGCCTTCGACGGCGACGGCGACCGCGTCGGCGTGGTGACCAACACCGGCACCATCATCTACCCGGACCGCCTGCTGATGCTGTTCGCCAAGGACGTGGTATCGCGCAACCCGGGCGCCGACATCATCTTCGACGTCAAATGCACCCGCCGCCTGATCTCGCTGATCAGCGGCTACGGCGGCCGTCCGGTGATGTGGAAGACCGGCCACTCGCTGATCAAGAAGAAGATGAAGGAAACCGGCGCCCTGCTGGCCGGCGAAATGAGCGGCCACATCTTCTTCAAGGAGCGCTGGTTCGGCTTTGACGACGGCATCTACAGCGCCGCCCGTCTGCTGGAGATCATCAGCCTCGACGATCGCGACAGCGAACATGTGTTCTCTGCCTTCCCTATGGACGTCTCCACTCCGGAAATCAACATCACCGTCACCGACGAGAGCAAGTTCGCCCTGATCGAAGCGCTGCAGCGCGACGGCCAGTGGGGCGATGCCAATCTCACCACCCTCGATGGCGTGCGTGTCGATTACCCGAAAGGCTGGGGCCTGGTCCGCGCCTCCAACACCACGCCGGTGCTGGTGCTGCGCTTCGAGGCCGACACCGAAGGCGAACTGGAGCGCATCAAGGATGTGTTCCGTAACCAACTGAAGGCGGTCGACCCCGCCCTGACCATTCCATTCTGATCATGCCGGAGTCCACCATGCACCAGAGCCGCGACGACGCCGCCCAGGTAGCCCGCGTTCTTGCCGAAGCCCTGCCCTATATCCGCCGCTTCATCGGCAAGACGCTGGTCATCAAGTACGGCGGCAACGCCATGGAGACCGACGAGCTGAAGAACAGCTTCGCCCGCGACGTCGTATTGATGAAGGCGGTCGGCATCAATCCGGTGGTGGTCCACGGCGGTGGCCCGCAGATCGGCGACCTGCTCAAGCGCCTGTCGATCGAGAGCCACTTCATCGATGGCATGCGCGTTACCGATGCGCAGACCATGGACGTGGTGGAGATGGTCCTCGGCGGACTGGTCAACAAGGACATCGTCAACCTGATCAACCGCCATGGCGGCAGCGCCATCGGCCTGACCGGCAAGGACGCCGAGCTGATCCGCGCGAAGAAGCTCACCGTCAGCCGCCAGACGCCGGAAATGACCACGCCGGAAATCATCGACATCGGCCATGTCGGCGAAGTCACCGGGGTCAACGTCGAGCTGCTGAACATGCTGGTGAACGGCGACTTCATCCCGGTGATCGCGCCGATCGGCGTCGGCGCCAACGGCGAGTCGTACAACATCAACGCCGACCTGGTGGCCGGCAAGGTGGCCGAGGCGCTGAAGGCCGAGAAGCTGATGCTGCTGACCAACATCGCCGGCCTGATGGACAAGCAGGGCGAGGTCCTCACCGGGCTGACCACCGAGCAGGTCAACGAGCTGATCGCCGACGGCACCATCTACGGCGGTATGCTGCCGAAGATCCGCTGCGCCCTCGAGGCGGTCCAGGGCGGCGTGACCAGCGCGCACATCATCGATGGCCGCGTGCCCAACGCCGTGCTGCTGGAGATCTTCACCGACAGTGGCGTCGGCACCCTGATCACCAACCGCAAGCACCGCTGATCCACCCGGCCGCCACGGCTACCCGCCGTGGCGGCCTGTTTTTTACGGAGCCGAACATGACGTCCATCCCGCAACGCAGCGAGTTCGGTTTCTTCCACGGCCTGCGCGTGCGCTGGTCGGAAGTCGATCCGCAAGGCATCGTCTTCAACGGCAACTACCTGACTTACGCCGACGTCGCCACCACCGAGTACTACCGGCATCTGGAAATCCGCTACCCGGCCGACCTGCTGCGCAGCGGCGGCGACCTGTTCGCGGTGAAGAACACGCTCGAATATATCGCCCCAGCCCGCTACGACGACTGGCTGGAAATGGGCGTGCGGGTCAGCCGCCTTGGCCGCAGCAGCCTGACCTTCGAGGTCGCCATCTGGTGCGAGGAGCAGGCGCTGACGCGTGTCGAGCTGATCTACGTGTACGCCGACGAGCAACGCCGCAGCCAGCCGTTGCCGGAATGGCTGCGCACGCGCATAGAAGCGTTCGAAAGGAATCTGCCGCGGGAGTGACCGCGGCTCAGGGAGTGGGCGAATCGCCCAGCAGTTGCACCAGGCGCGCGCGGTCGGCATCGAAGGTGGCGTTGGCCTTGGTCCGCAGTTGCTGGTAGTGCTGCAAATCCTGCTGCAGGCGTTTTTCCTCGGTCTTGAGCATGTTCAGCTGGTCGATCAGGTGCTCCGGAACCTGGCGTCCGGCGCGCTCCTGGTCGGCAGCCTGGGATTGCAGGTTGGCCTGCTGGGTCTTCACCGACTGCAGATTGCTCCTGGCGACGCTGGTGAGGCCGTCCAGCTCCGAAAGCTTGCGCTCGCGGGCACGGTCGACATCCTCGACGCTGGTATACAGCCGCAGCAACTGGGCATCCGAGTTGGCCTGGGCAGTGGCGGCCTTGCGCTTCTCGATTTCCTCGGCGGTAGGCGCCGGCGGCACGACCCGGATCACCCGGCCCTGCTCGTTCAGCACCTCGTAGCCCTTGCCGATGTACTGCGGCGGCACGCCAAGGCGGTCGATGACCGTGATGCCCTTGTCATTGATGTAGCGATACATCTCCACAGGGCTGCTCCCCTGCTCCGCGGCCAGCGCCGCGAAAGTCAGGCTGCAACCCAGCAGTCCCAGCCATACCCTGTAGCGGAAAGCACCCTGCTTGACCATGCCAGACGCCTTGTCCAGGTTGTCGTCAGATACCGTACTGCGCCCGATAAGCCTCCACGGCCGGCAAGTGCCGTTTCAGCTCGTCATCCCCTGCCAGGTATTCAAGCACCTGCTCCAGCGAGACGATACTCACCACCGGCATGCCGAAGTCGCGCTCGACTTCCTGGATCGCCGACAGCTCGCCCTTACCGCGCTCCTGGCGGTTGAGGGCAATCAGCACGCCAGCGGCCTTCGCGCCCTGGGCGTCGATGATCTGCATCACCTCGCGGATCGCGGTGCCGGCGGTGATCACGTCGTCGATGATCAGCACCCGGCCTGTCAGCGGCGCGCCGACCAGCGTGCCGCCTTCGCCGTGATCCTTGGCTTCCTTGCGGTTGAAGCACCACGGCAGGTCGCGGCCGTGATGTTCCGCCAGCGCCACGGCAGTGGTCGCCGCCAGCGGGATGCCTTTATAGGCCGGGCCGAACAGAACGTCGAAGGGGATGCCGCTGTCCATTATCGCGGAGGCGTAGAAACGCCCCAGCTGGGCCAGCGCTAGGCCGCTGTTGAACAGGCCTGCGTTGAAGAAGTACGGACTGGTGCGCCCGGACTTGAGAGTGAATTCGCCAAAGCGCAAAACGCCACGTTCGATGGCGAAACGAATGAAATCGCGTTGATATGCCTGCATAGGGTCGGAACCGGCCGGTATGAATTTAGCTAAACCGTTTGAGCTCGGGTATCATACACACACGTGATTTTGGGGGCCATTTATGCGGATCATCAGTGTGAACGTGAATGGTATTCAGGCTGCGGCCGAGCGGGGGTTGCTCAGTTGGCTGCAGGCACAGAATGCCGACGTGATCTGCTTGCAGGATACCCGCGCCTCCGCTTTCGATCTGGATGACCCGTCCTACCAGTTGGACGGTTACTTCCTGTACGCCTGCGACGCCGAAGTACCCAGTCAGGGTGGCGTCGCACTCTATAGCCGTCTGCAACCCAAGGCCGTCATAAGCGGGCTGGGTTTCGAAACGGCCGATCGTTACGGGCGCTACCTGCAAGCCGATTTCGACAAGGTGAGTATCGCCACTCTCCTTCTGCCTACCGGGCAGAGCGGGGATGAGAACCTGAACCAGAAGTTCAAGTTCATGGACGATTTCGCCCAGTACCTGAACAAACAGCGGCGCAAGCGTCGCGAATACATCTATTGTGGCTCGTTATACGTCGCCCACCAGAAGCTGGATGTGAAAAGCTGGCGCGAATGCCAGCAGATGCCCGGTTTCATGGCTCCCGAGCGGGGCTGGATGGACGAGATATTCGGCACCATGGGCTATGTCGACGCCTTCCGCGAGGTGAATCGCGAAGGCGATCAGTACAGCTGGTGGCCGGACAGCGAGCAGGCCGAGATGCTCAACCTCGGCTGGCGTTTCGACTACCAGGTGCTGACCCCGGGTCTGCGCCGCTTCGTGCGCAACGCCAAGCTGCCGCGTCAGCCGCGCTTCTCCCAGCATGCGCCGCTGATCGTCGACTACGACTGGACGCTCAGCCTCTGAGGCCGAACGCCAGGCACAGCGCTCCACTTGAAGCCAGTCGGCTACGCCGACTGGCTTTTTCGTTGGCGGACGGGAAACGAAAAAGCCCGGTCACGAGGACCGGGCTTTTCGATGGAGCAAGCGGCAGGCGATCAGAACGCCGGAACCACCGCGCCCTTGTACTTCTCGAGGATGAACTGCTTCACCGCCGGGCTGTGCAGGGCGGCGGCCAGCTTCTGCATGGCGGCGCTGTCCTTGTTGTCCGGACGGGCGACCAGGATGTTCACATACGGAGAGTCGGAACCCTCGATGGCCAGGGCATCCTTGGTCGGGTTCAGCTTGGCTTCCAGCGCGTAGTTGGTGTTGATCAGGGCGAGATCGACCTGGGTCAGCACGCGCGGCAGGGTGGCCGCTTCCAGCTCACGCACCTTGATGCTCTTCGGATTCTCGACGATGTCCTTCGGCGTGGCGGTGATGCTCTTGTTGTCCTTGAGCTTGATCACGCCGGCCTTGTCCAGCAGCAGCAGCGCGCGGCCGCCGTTGGTGGCGTCATTGGGGATGACCACAGTGGCGCCGGAAGCCAGTTCGTCGAGCTTCTTGATCTTGCTGGAGTAGGCACCCAGCGGCTCGATATGCACGCCGGTGACGGCGACCAGGCTGGTGCCCTTGGTCTTGTTGAACTCATCCAGGTACGGCTGGTGCTGGAAGAAGTTGGCGTCGAGGCGCTTCTCGGCGACCTGGGTGTTCGGCTGCACGTAGTCGGTGAATTCCTTGACCTTCAGCTCCACACCCTCCTTCGCCAGCATCGGCTTCACGAAGTTGAGGATTTCCGCGTGCGGCACCGGCGTGGCGGCGATGGTCAGGGTGTCCGCGGCCTGTGCCAGCGGCGCGGAGAAGGCCGCGGCAGCGGCGAAGGCGGCAAGCAGTTTTTTCATCGATAAGCTCCTTTTGGGATTTTCCTCGGGCCGGCGGGTAGCCAGCACCGCACTCTTTATTTGCGCGAGAAGTGGACCACCAGCTTGTCGCCGAAGGTCTGCAGAATCTGTACGAGCACCAGCAGCATGATCACCGTGACCACCATCACGTCAGTCTGGAAGCGCTGGTAGCCGAAGCGGATCGCCAGGTCGCCGAGACCGCCGGCGCCGACCACGCCGGCCATCGCGGTGTAGGACACCAGGGTGATGGCGGTGACCGTCACGGCGGCGATGATGCCCGGGCGTGCTTCCGGCAGCAGGGCGTTCCAGATGATCTGGCGGGTGGTCGCGCCCATCGCCTGGGTCGCCTCGATGATGCCCTTGTCCACCTCGCGCAGGGCGGTTTCCACCAGCCGCGCGAAGAACGGCGTGGCACCCACCACCAGCGGCGGAATGGCCCCGGCGACGCCCAGCGAGGTGCCGGTGAGCAGCACGGTCAGCGGGATCATCACGATCAGCAGGATGATGAACGGCAGCGAGCGCAGCACGTTCACCACGAACGACAGCAGGCCGTATACCGCGCGGTTCTCGAACATCTGCCTGGGTCCGGTGAGGAACAGCAGCACGCCCAGCGGCAGGCCGAGGATCACGGTGAACAGCAGCGAGCCGCCGAGCATCCAGAAGGTGTCGATGCTGGCCTGGAGGATTTCCAACCAGTCGATATTGCTGAAGAACTCATTCATCCGCGCAGAACCTCCACATGCACGTCCGCGGCATTCAACTGGCTCATCGCCGCTTCCAGGTCACCGCCCACCAGCGCCAGGGTCAGTTGGCCGTAGGGCTGATCCTTGATGCGGTCGATGCGCCCGGCGAGGATGCTGTAGTCCACCCCGGTCTGCCGCGCCACAGTGCCGAGCAACGGCGAATAGGTCGCCTCGCCGCGGAAGGTCAGGCGCAGGATGCGCCCGGGCACATGGGCGAAGTCGTCGCGCTGCTCGTCTTCGTCGACATGCTCGTCTTCCAGCACGAAGCGCTTGGTGGTCGGATGCTGCGGATGCAGGAACACATCGGCAACGCTGCCCTGCTCGACGATCCGGCCGTCATCCATTACCGCGACGCGGTCGCAGACGCGACGGATCACATCCATCTCGTGAGTGATCAGGACGATGGTCAGCTTCAGCTCCTGGTTGATCTCCGCCAGCAGTTGCAGCACCGAAGCGGTGGTCTGCGGGTCGAGGGCGCTGGTGGCCTCGTCGCAAAGCAGGATCGTCGGCCGGCAGGCCAGGGCGCGGGCGATACCGACGCGCTGCTTCTGTCCGCCGGACAGCTGTGCCGGGTACTTGCGCGCCTGCTCGGTGAGGCCGACGCGCTGCAGCAATTCGGCGACACGGGCGTCGATCTCGCTGGCGCTGCTGCCGCCGGCCAGGCGCAACGGCATGGCGATGTTGTCGGCGACGGTCTTCGAGGCCAGCAGGTTGAAGTGCTGGAAGATCATGCCGACGCGCTGGCGGAAGCGGCGCAGGCCGTCGGAATCGAGGGCGGTGATGTCTTCGCCATCGATGACGATGCGCCCGCCACTGGGTTCCTCCAGGCGGTTGATCAGTCGCAGCAGGGTGCTCTTGCCGGCGCCGGAGTGGCCGATCAGGCCGAACACCTGGCCACCGTCGATGGACAGGCTGGTCGGTTGCAGGGCCGGAATATCGCGGCCGGCGACGCGATAGGTCTTGTGGACGTCGTGGAATTCGATCACGTAACGAACCTTGTGGGTGCGAAAAGCTGCCAGTTGCCAACAAACTCCTGGCAACGAGCGTAGGCGGTTAGCCAAAACCGCGCATTTTACATCGAATTCTTATGGCTGATTAATCTTTGTTCAGATAAGACTTGAACAAAAGAGAATAAGGAAGAGGCGGGATCGGAACTGTGGGAGCAACTGTCCTGCATCCTACGTAACTACGTGGCTGAGCCAGAACCCGCGTAGGTTGGTGCTGAACGCAGTGAAGCCCAACGGTGGCGATGTTGGGCTTCGCGTTGCTCAGCGCCAACCTACGGTGGGCATCGCAGCCCGTAGGATGGGTTGAGCTTGCGATACCCATCGCCTTAACCAATGGCAGGCGCGGTTCCGATCAGTCCATCGGCTCGCACGGCGGCTTTTCAGGCTCGGCCTGCTGCTTCTGCAGGGCACCCACATCCGCCGCTACGGCGGGAGCTTTCGGAGTCAACGAGCGGGCTCGGGCCAGGGCAGCGCTGGCGCCGTTCATGTCGCCCTTCTGCAGGGCTTCGCGGCTGCGCTGCAGGTAGGCGTCGGCCAGGCGCTTGCGGCGCTCGGTCAGTTGCGCGGGGTTTTCCTGCTCGCTGCCGAGCTTAAGCTGGGCGGCTTCCAGGTTGCCGGCGGCCAGTTCGCTTTCGAAGCCGGAAGGCGCGGTGGAAACGCTCTGGCAGGCACTGAGCAACAGGGCAACGGCCACCGGCGATAACACGCGAACGACGAACGACTTCATGCCTCGGACTCTCTTTTGATCAAAAAAGCGCCAAATTCTACACCGCCCGGCGCGGCAGGACAAAACTCAGCAGGAACAGGCTGGCCGCACTTACAACGATAGACGGCCCCGCGGGAGTGTCCTTGAACCAGGACAGGGCGAGCCCGGCGCATACCGCCAGCAGCCCGATCAGACTGGCGCCGAAGGCCATTTGTTCCGGGCTGCGCGCATGCCGCTGGGCGGCTGCGGCGGGGATGATCAGCAGCGAAGTGATCAGCAGCACGCCGACGATCTTCATCGCAACGGCGATGACGATGGCGATCAGCAGCATCAGCGCCAGGCGGATCGCAGCCACCGGCAGACCTTCCACCTTGGCCAGCTCTTCGTGGACGGTGATCGCCAGCAGCGGCCGCCACAACCAGCAGATCAGCGCCAGCACCAGGGCGCTGCCGGCAACTATCCACAGCAGGTCGGTGCTGCTGACGGCGAGCAGGTCGCCGAACAGATAGGCCATCAGGTCGACCCGCACTTCCTTCATGAAGCTCAGCGCCACCAGGCCCAGCGACAGCGTGCTGTGGGCGAGGATGCCGAGCAGGGTGTCGGCAGCCAGCGGCTGGCGCTGCTGCAGGGTGACCAGCAGCACGGCAAGCAGCACGCAGCCGACGGTCACCGCGAGGGTCGGGCTGACGTCGAGCAGGAAACCGAGCGCCACGCCGAGCAGCGCGGCGTGGGACAGGGTGTCGCCGAAATAGGCCATGCGCCGCCACACCACGAAGGAGCCGAGCGGGCCGGCGACGAGCGCCAGCGCAAGGCCGGCGAGCAGAGCGTTGAGCAGGAAATCAGCCATGGTTGCAGTCGGGGCCGTGCTGGTGGACAGGCGTGAAGCGGGTGCCGGCAGGGAATGGTTCTTTCACCACCTCGCCGTGCAGGTCGTGGGCGTGGTCGTGATGGTGGTGGTAGATCGCCAGGCTGCGTGCGTCCTGGCCGAACAGCTCGATGAACGCCGGATCGCCGCTGACCTGCTCGGGATGGCCGTGGCAGCAGATGTGGCGGTTCAGGCAGACCACCTGGTCGGTGGCGCTCATCACCAGGTGCAGGTCGTGGGACACCATCAGCACACCGCAACCATGGCGGTCGCGCAGACGGGTGATCAGCCGGTAGAGCTCGGCCTGGCCGCTGACGTCGACGCCCTGCACCGGCTCGTCGAGCACCAGCAGCTCCGGCTCGCGCAGCAGCGCACGGGCCAGCAGCACGCGCTGCAACTCGCCGCCGGAAATGCCTTGCAGCGGGCTGTCCAGCACATGGCTGGCGCCGACCTCGCCAAGCGCCGCCAATGCTTCCTTGCGCCCGACGCCGGGCACAAGACGCAGGAAGCGCAGCACGCTGAGCGGCAGGGTCGGGTCGACGTGCAGCTTCTGCGGCATGTAGCCGATGTTCAGCTTCGGCTTGCGCCAGACGCTGCCGCTGTCAGGCTTGAGCAGGCCGAGCACGCTGCGCACCAGGGTGGTCTTGCCGGCGCCGTTGGGGCCGATCAGGGTGACGATCTGGCCACGGGCGATGCGCAGGTTGATGTCCTGCAGGGTGGTCTGGCCGGAACGGCGAACGCAGACGCCCTCCAGGCGGATCAGGGTATCGCTCATCAGGCCTCCGACTTGTCGGAATTGCAGGCCGAGCAGAGACCGACCACTTCCACGGTCTGGGTTTCCACCGCGAAACCGACATCGCGGGCGCCGGCGACGATCGCGTCGCTGATCGCCGGCTGCTCCAGCTCGATCGCCGTATGGCAGGCGCGACAGATGAGGAACTGGCCCTCGTGGGCGTGCTCCGGATTGTTGCAGCCGACGAAGGCGTTGAGCGAGGCGATGCGGTGCACCAGGCCGTTTTCCAGGAGGAAATCCAGCGCGCGATAGACCGTCGGCGGCGCCGCGCGGCGGCCGTCGGTCTCGCTCAGCACGGCGAGGATGTCGTAAGCACCGAGCGGCTTGTGGCTCTGCCAGACCAGTTCGAGCACGCGACGGCGCAGCTCGGTGAGGCGCACGCCCTGGCGCGCGCAAACCGTATCGGCCTCGGCCAGCGCGCTGGCCACGCAGTTGGCGTGGTCGTGCGGGCGGCAGGCGAGCGGGGTATTGGGGGCGATCTTGTACATACGGCGGCGACGCTCCGATCAAGAGACGTTATTATATAACTCTTTCCCCTTCACCTGTGAGTGTCGCCGTGTCCCTGCGCCCTTCCGCCCTGCTCGTCACCTGCTGCGCCCTGCTCCTGAGCCTGTCCGCCCGTGCCGAGGTCAGCCTGCTGACCAGCATCAAGCCGCTGCAACTGATCGCCGCCGCCGTCCAGGATGGCGCCGGCAGCCCCGACGTGCTGCTGCCGCCCGGCGCCTCGCCGCACAGCTATGCATTGCGCCCGTCGGACGTGCGGCGGGTACGCGACGCCCAGCTGCTCTACTGGATCGGCCCGGACATGGAAGCCTTCCTGCCCAAAGTGCTGGATGGCCGCAAGGGATCGAGCGTCGCCGTGCAGGAGCTGCCCGGGATGCATCTGCGCAAGTTCGGCGAGGCCGATGGACACGACCATGAGCACGAACACGACTACGAGCACGATCACGACCACCGCCCCGGCAGCATCGATGCGCATCTCTGGCTGCTGCCGGCCAACGCCCGGGTGATCGCCGCGCGCATGGCCGCCGACCTGGCCAGCACCGACCCGGCCAACGCCAGCCGCTACCAGGCCAATCTCAAGGCCTTCGACCAGCGCATGGAACAGCTCGACGCCCGCCTGAAACAGCGCCTGGCGCCGCTGGCCGGCAAGCCGTACTTCGTGTTCCACGAGGCCTTCGACTACTTCGAGGAAGCCTATGGGCTGAAGCACGCCGGCGTCTTCGCCATCTCCGCCGAGGTGCAGCCGGGCGCGCGACACGTCGCCGCCATGCGCGCGCAACTGCAGAAAGCCGGCCCGTCCTGCATCTTCAGCGAGCCGCCACTGCGCCCGCGCCTGGCCGACACCCTCAGCGACGGCCTGCCGGTGCGCCTGGCCGAACTGGACGCCATGGGCGTGGCCGCCAAGGTCGATGCCAATGGCTACGAATCCCTGCTGCAGAACCTGGCCGGGGAGTTCGCCGGCTGCCTGGAAAAACCTTGACGTAGGGGGGATCACACTCCATCGATCCACCATGGCCGCGCATGCGGCTCCGGAATGGTGGATGGAAGAGCGCCATCCACCCTACGTTTTTGTAGGAGCCAGCTTGCTGGCGATAACGCAGGTCCGCTTCATGCCGTGGCGCGAATGGATGATTCCGGATCGCCAGCAAGCTGGCTCCTACAGTTCCTGCGCTGCCTGGAAGGCAATGCCGTAGGGCGGGTGCAACCCGCCAATTCGATGGATGGCGGGCTTCGCCCGCCCTACGTTGGACTGCCAGGGTCTATGCTGGCTTTCAGTGGCCCAAGCACTATGGGTTGATCTAGCGCAATAGGTTAAACACAACATCTTGTAGTTTTGCCGGCCATTGCGTTCACCACCCGACCGACAGGAGGTTATTCAGCGGATGGCCAAGACCGATGCGCGCCCCCGTGGCGCAGACCAAGGAGCCCTTGCCCTGCAACCCGCCTCGCAGGACATCTGGGACAGCAAGTACCGTCTCAAGCAGAAGGACGGCACGCCGATCGACGACAGCGTCGACGGCACCTGGCGCCGGGTGGCGCGGGCCCTGGCCGATGTCGAGAGCGACAAGGCCAGGCGCGAGCACTGGTACGAGCGCTTCCTCTGGGCACTGCGCAACGGCGCCATCCCCGCCGGACGGATCATTTCCAACGCCGGCGCACAGGGCCACAAGCCGGCCACCTCCACCATCAACTGCACCGTCTCCGGAATCATCCATGACTCCATGGACGACATCCTGCAAAAGGTCCACGAGGCCGGCCTGACACTCAAGGCGGGCTGCGGCATCGGCTACGAATTCAGCACCCTGCGCCCGCGCGGCGCCTACGTTTCCGGCGCCGGCGCGCACACCAGCGGGCCGCTGTCGTTCATGGATATCTACGACAAGATGTGCTTCACCGTCAGCTCCGCCGGCGGCCGCCGCGGCGCGCAGATGGGCACCTTCGACGTCAGCCATCCGGACGTGCGCGAATTCATCCGCGCCAAGCGCGAAGACGGCCGCCTGCGCCAGTTCAACCTCAGCCTGCTGATCACCGACGGCTTCATGAAGGCGGTGGAAGACGACGCCGACTGGCCGCTGATCTTCCCGGTACACCAGAAGGAGCGCGACGAAGTCGACCTGAAGGACGCGGAGACGGTCGTCTGGCGCGACTGGCCGGTGCACGACGAATACCTGGTCGACAAGGACGGCCAGGTCGCCTGCCGGGTCTACGGCCGGGTCAAGGCACGTCACCTGTGGGACATGATCATGGTCTCCACCTACGACTACGCCGAGCCGGGCTTCATCCTCATCGACCGGGTCAACGAGCTGAACAACAACTGGTGGTGCGAGGAAATCCGCGCGACCAACCCGTGCGGTGAGCAGCCTTTACCCCCCTACGGCTCCTGCCTGCTCGGTTCGGTCAACCTGACCGGCTTCGTCGTCGAGCCGTTCACCGAGCAGGCGCGCTTCGACTGGGAGCGCTTCCGCGAGGTGGTGCGGGTGTTCACTCGCATGCTCGACAACGTGGTGGAGATCAATGGCCTGCCGCTGGCGCAGCAGCGCGCGGAAATCCTCGGCAAGCGCCGGCATGGCATGGGCTTCCTTGGCCTCGGTTCGGCGCTGACCCTGTTGCGCCTGAAGTACGGCAGCCCGGAAGCCTGCGTATTCACCGAGGAAGTCGCGCGGGAGATGGCGCTGGTCGGCTGGGAAGTGGCCCTGGAGCTATCGAAGGAGAAAGGCGCCGCGCCAATGCTGGCCGAGGAATACGAGGTTACCGGCGAGATGCTTCGCAAACGGCCGGAAATGGCCGCCGATGGCTACAAGATCGGCGACAAGGTGCCGGGCCGGGTGCTGCACGCGAAATACTCGCGCTACATGCAGCGCGTCGCCGAACACGCGCCGCAGCTGGTCGAGGCGCTGGCCGAACAAGGTGCGCGCTTCACCCACCACAGCTCCATCGCGCCCACCGGCACCATCAGCCTGAGCCTGGCGAACAACGCCTCCAACGGCATCGAGCCGAGCTTCGCCCACCACTATTCGCGCAACCTGATCCGCGCCGGGCGCAAGACCAAGGAGAAGATCTCGGTCTACAGCTACGAGCTGCTGGCGTACCGCGCGCTGGTCGACAGCAAGGCCGTGCCGGACGCGGAAGACGGCAAGCACCAGTTGCCGGACTACTTCATCACTGCCGACGACATCAGCCCGGAACAGCATGTGGATATCCAGGCGGCGGCACAGAAGTGGATCGACTCGTCGATCTCCAAGACCGCCAACGTGCCCACCGACTACCCCTTCGAGCAGTTCAAGGACATCTACCTGTACGCCTGGCGCCAGGGTCTCAAGGGCTGCACCACCTTCCGCTTCAACCCGGCGGCCTTCCAGGGCGTGCTGGTCAAGGATGCGGACCTGGAACGGACCGTCTACCGCTTCGAGCTGGAGGACGGCAGCGTGGTCGAGTTCAAGGGCAACGAGGAAATCGAGTACGACGGCGAAGTGCACACCGCCGCCAACCTGTTCGACGCCCTGAAAGAAGGCTATTACGGCAAGTACTGAGCCGTCGGAGATTTCGATGACCACCAAGATCACCCAGAAAATCAAGGGCTTCCAGGTAGTCGACGTGGCCGAGGAAAAGGCCCGTGCGGAGGCCGCAGCGGCCGCCGCCGTCGTGAAGATGGACGAGACCCTGCAGCGCCCGGAAATGCTGGTCGGCGCGACCTACAAGATCAAGTCGCCGCTGTTCGAGCATGCGCTCTACGTGACCATCAATGACGTGGTGCTCAACCCCGGCACGCCCTACGAGCAACGCCGGCCCTTCGAGATATTCATCAACTCGAAGAACATGGACCACTTCCAGTGGATAGTCGCCCTCACCCGCATCATGTCGGCGGTATTCCGCAAGGGCGGCGACTGTACCTTCATGGTCGAGGAAATGAAGGCGGTGTTCGACCCGCGCGGCGGCTATCTCAAGCGCGGCGGGGTGTACATGCCGTCGATCGTTGCCGAGATCGGTGCAGTGATCGAGCGCCACCTGATCGCCATCGGCCTGATGCAGGGGCCGGAGCTCAACGAGGAACAGCGCCTGTACCTGGCCGAAAAACGTGCCGCCTACGAAGCCGCCCAGGGCACCACCAAGGCCGAGCCCGGCGAAGGCTTTCCCGCCGGCGCCCAGCTCTGCGGCAAGTGCCAGACCATGGCGGTGGTACAGATGGACGGCTGCGCTACCTGCCTGAACTGCGGGCACTCGAAGTGCGGGTGAGCCAGGGCAGAGGAGTAACGACAGGGACGTCAGCTGCGGATTGGATCGTTACGCCAGAAATGCATAGCCGGGCGGAACCGTAGGTTGGTGCTGAGCCTGCGAAGCCCAACGATGCAGCGCGCAGAACTGTTGGGCTTCGCTGCGCTCAGCGCCAACCTACAAGGCCAGCGGCAGATGGATGTCCACCCGTTGGCGCTTTTCCAGCTTCCGCTCGAACTCGCCCGGATCGTGAATCAGCACATCCTGCCCGGAGAATGCCTGGGCGGCGACCAGCCGCGACAGCCAGAAACGCACGCAGGCCACCCGCAGCATCTCCGGCCAGAGCTCCGCTTCCAGCGCGGTGAATGGCCGCTTCGCCGCGTAGGCGGCAAGGAAGGCACGGGCGCGCGAGCCGTCGATGTCGCCGGAGTCGGTCGAGCACCAGTCGTTCAGCGCAATCGCCACGTCATACAGCATCCAGCCCGAGCACGAGTTGTAGAAGTCGATCAGTCCGGCCAGATGCGGGCCGTCGAACAGCACGTTGTCGCGGAACAGGTCGGCGTGCAGGTTGGCGCGCGGCAGCTCCGGTTGTTCGGCGAGCAGGCGGGCGATCTCTTCGAGGGCGCTCTCCAGCATCGCGCGGGAGTTTTCCGGCAGACGCGCCACCTGTACCTGCCCCTCATGGAGCATCCAGGCCAGCCCGCGGTCGCTGGGGCGTTCGAGGATGCTGCCGCGGGTCGCCACATGCAGGCGCGCCAGCAACCGGCCGACTTCCTCGCAATGATGGGCGTTGGGCTGGCGTTCGTGGCGGCCGGGCAAGCGCGGCTGCAGCAGTGCCGGCTTGCCTTCCAGCTGGCGCAGTGCCTCGCCATCCTGGGTACGCACGGCGTAGGGCACCGGCAGGTTGGCGGAATGCAGCACATCGAGCAGGGCGATGAAGAACGGCAGGTCCTGCACCGGGCCGCGCTCGATCAGGGTCAGGACGTACTCGCCATGCTCCAGGCTGACGAAGAAGTTGCTGTTCTCCGAACCTTCGGCGATTCCACGGAAGTCCTGCAGGCGCCCCAGCCCATAGGGGGCCAGGAATTCTTCCAGCATCGGACGCTCAAGGGGGGTGAATACCGACATGATCAATCCTCGAACGCACCAGATGGACGAATGACTACCAGGAGAAGATTTCCCACTGCGGAATCAGCATGTCCGGCTGGTCCGAGCGGATGAAGTTGCCCTCGCTGCCATCCGCGCGCACCAGGAAGTACGGCTTGCCGACCTTGGGGGTGACCTTGATGGCATACAGGAAGCCATTCACGCGGTACTCCTGGATGGTCTTGTCGCCTTCCTGGCGGATGGTCACATCCGGCTCGGCGGAGGGCGCACCCTCGTCCGCGGCCATTACCGTGGTGGCTCCCAGGCCCAGCAGTGCGGCAAGCAACAGGCGGTTCAATGTGCGCATGATAACCTTGTCCCTTTGTCGAATTGGCTAGGGTCATTCTACCCCCTGGTCCTCTGAATAGGTTGAATTCACACATGAGCCTGGCGCCCCTCGTCCTGGTGGACGGTTCCTCGTATCTGTACCGTGCGTTCCATGCCCTGCCGCCGCTGACCACCTCCACCGGCAAGCCGACCGGCGCGGTGAAGGGGGTGCTGAACATGCTCAAGAGCCTGCGCAAGCAGTTCCCCGACAGCCCGTTCGCGGTGGTCTTCGATGCCAAGGGGCCGACCTTCCGCGACGAGCTGTTCGCCGAGTACAAGGCCAATCGCCCGTCCATGCCGGACGACCTGCGCGTCCAGGTCGAGCCGCTGCACGCCTGCGTGCGCGCCCTCGGCCTGCCGCTGCTGTGCGTGGAAGGGGTGGAAGCTGACGACGTGATCGGCACCCTGGCCCGCAGCAGCGCCGCGGCCAACCGTCCGGTGGTGATCTCGACCGGCGACAAGGACATGGCGCAGTTGGTCGACGGGCACATTACGCTGGTCAACACCATGACCGGTAGCGTGCTCGACGTGGATGGCGTGAAAGAGAAATTTGGTGTCGGTCCTGAGCTGATCATCGATTACCTGGCGCTGATGGGTGACAAGGTCGACAACATCCCCGGCGTGCCGGGCGTCGGCGAGAAGACCGCACTGGGACTGCTGGTCGGCGTCGGCGGCGGCCTCGACGTGCTCTACGCCAACCTCGACCAGGTGCCCGCGCTGCCGATCCGCGGCGCCAAGGGCCTGCCGGCCAAGCTCGAGGAGCACCGCGATCAGGCCTTCCTTTCCTACCGCCTGGCGACCATCAAGACCGATGTCGAGCTGGACGTGGAAATCGACGCCCTGCACCCCGGCGAGCAACAGCGCGAGGCGTTGATCCCGCTGTATCGCGAGCTGGAATTCAAGAACTGGCTGGACGATCTGCTGCGCGAAGCGAAGGACGCCGGCGGCGATCAGGCGGAGCAGGCCCCGGCCCAGGCCGCCGCGCAATACGAAACCGTGCTCGACCAGGCTGCCTTCGACGCCTGGCTGAAGAAACTCGAACAGGCCGAGCTGATCGCCTTCGACACCGAGACCAACAGCCTCGACGCCCAGCAGGCACAACTGGTCGGCGTGTCCTTCGCGGTCAAGGAAGGCGAGGCCGCCTACGTGCCGCTGGCGCACAGCTATATGGGCGTGCCGCCACAGCTGGATCGCGATGCGGTGCTCAAGGCGCTCAAGCCGATCCTCGAAGACCCGAAGAAGGCCAAGGTCGGCCAGCACGGCAAGTACGACATGAACGTGCTAGCCAACGCCTCGACGCCGATCCAGGTGCGCGGTGTGGCCTTCGACACCATGCTCGAATCCTATGTGCTGGACTCCACCGCCACCCGCCACGACATGGACAGCCTGGCGCTGAAGTACCTCGGCCACAGCACCATCCGCTTCGAGGACATCGCCGGCAAGGGCGCCAAGCAGCTGACCTTCGACCAGATCGCCCTGGAGCAGGCCGGCCCCTACGCGGCCGAAGACGCCGACGTGACCCTGCGCCTGCATAACACCCTGTGGCAGAAGCTGCAGGCCATCCCCTCGCTGGCCAAAGTGCTGACCGAGATCGAGATGCCGCTGGTGCCGGTACTGGCGCGTATCGAGCGCAACGGTGCGCTGGTCGACGCCAACCTGCTCGGCCGGCAGAGTCACGAACTGGGCGAGAAGATGGTCGAACTGCAGCGCCAGGCCTACGATCTGGCCGGCGAGGAATTCAACCTCGGCTCGCCCAAGCAGCTCGGCGCCATCCTTTATGACAAGCTCGGCCTGCCGGTACTGAGCAAGACCGCCACCGGCCAGCCGTCCACCGCCGAAGCGGTGCTCGCCGACCTTGCCGAGCAGGACTACGAACTGCCCAAGGTGATCATGCAGTACCGCTCCATGAGCAAGCTGAAGAGCACCTACACCGACCGCCTGCCGGAGCAGATCAACCCGCGCACCGGGCGCATCCACACCTCCTACCACCAGGCGGTGGCGGCCACCGGGCGACTGTCCTCCAGCGATCCGAACCTGCAGAACATCCCGATCCGCACCGCCGAGGGCCGGCGCATCCGCCAGGCCTTCGTCGCGCCGAAGGGCTACAAGCTGATTTCGGCGGACTACTCGCAGATCGAACTGCGCATCATGGCCCACCTGGCCAAGGACGACGGCCTGCTGGACGCCTTCCACCACGACCGCGACGTGCACCGCGCCACCGCCGCCGAGGTGTTCGGCGTCCCGCTGGCGGACGTGACCGCCGACCAGCGGCGCAGCGCCAAGGCGATCAACTTCGGCCTGATCTACGGCATGAGCGCGTTCGGCCTGGCCAAGCAGATCGGCGTCGAGCGCAAGGAAGCCCAGGCCTACATCGACCGCTACTTCGCCCGCTATCCCGGCGTGCTCGCCTACATGGAGCGCACCCGCGCCCAGGCCGCCGAACAGGGCTTCGTCGAGACGCTGTTCGGCCGCCGCCTGTACCTGCCGGAAATCCACTCGAAGAACGGCGCCATGCGCAAGGCGGCGGAACGCACGGCGATCAACGCGCCGATGCAGGGCACCGCGGCGGACATCATGAAACGGGCGATGGTGGCTGTGGATAACTGGCTGCAGGACAGCGGCCTGGATGCCCGCGTGATCCTCCAGGTGCACGACGAACTGGTGCTGGAAGTGCGCGAGGATCTGGTCGAGCAGGTGTGCGAGCAGATTCGTCCGCTGATGAGCGGCGCCGCGGAACTGGATGTGCCGCTGATCGTCGAAACCGGAAGCGGCTCGAACTGGGACGAGGCACACTGACGAACGGTCGCAAGGCTCGTTCTACGGGCCTTGCGATGGCGCCGGCGCCCCTACCCGAAAGTAATTTCGATTTTTTTTCGGGAACTGCTGAACTTTCCTGCAACGAGCGAATCAGAACTCTTGAATGGCTGGTGAAGCCCTTCGATGCTCCTTGCAGTGTTTAGTGTTGGCAGATTCCTGGACCCCGCCCTAGCGGTCCGGATTAAACCCCGAACTTCTCCCTCCCCATACGAAGCTCGGGGTTTTTTTTGCCTGCGATTCGGGCTTTGCCGGCGAAACGCCGGCAGCCCTCAGGCCTCTTCCGGCGCTTCCTCGTCCTCTTCCAGCAGCCCCAGCCAGCCGGCCAGGACCATCTGCGCCTCTTCCACGCCCTGGCGCTTCGGCGCCGAGAACAACTGCAGCGTGGCGACATCGCCCCAGCCCTGCTGCACTTCGCGCTGGACCTTGAGCAGCGCATTCTTCGCCGCGCCGAAGGCCAGCTTGTCGGCCTTGGTCAGCAGCACGTGGATCGGCAGGCGGCTGGCCTGGGCCCAATCCAGCATCATGCGGTCGAAGTCGGTCAGCGGATGGCGGATGTCCATCAGCAGAACGACGCCCGCCAGGCAGTTGCGGCTGCTCAGGTAGGCTTCCAGGTGCTGCTGCCAGTGCAGCTTGAGCGGGATCGGCACCTTGGCGTAGCCGTAGCCGGGCAGGTCGACCAGGCGGCGCTCGTCGTCCAGGCGGAAGAAGTTGAGCAGTTGGGTGCGCCCCGGCGTCTTCGAGGTGCGCGCCAGGTTGGCGTGGGTCAGGGCGTTCAGGGCGCTCGACTTGCCGGCGTTGGAACGCCCGGCGAAGGCCACTTCCAGGCCATTGTCCTCCGGGCACTGGTTGACCTTGGCCGCACTGATGAGGAAGGTAGCCTGCTGGCACAGGCCGAGGATCGGGTTTTTCGCTTGATTCTTGGGGGACATGGGTATTCCGCAGAGGGGTGCGACGCGGTGTCGCGGGGGGCGGTCTCGTTTCCGTTTCGGCGCCGGAAGTATATAATGCCGCGGATTTTGTGTGCGCTTTATCCCCCAGGGTCGGGCGCCACGGGAACCACGACGCGCAACAGAACGCGAACGTTCCCTCCGATGAGGATAATCATGAAACAACTGCTGTTCGCAGCTACAGTCGCCGCGCTGGCTACCAGCGTCCAGGCCGCACAGGACCCGCAAGCGGTATTCGACCGCGCCTGTGGTGCCTGTCACGCCGGTCAGCTACCGATGGCTCCCAGGAAGGGCGATACCGCAGCCTGGAAGCCGCGACTGGAAAAAGGCATGGACACGCTGGTTCGCCACGTGACCGACGGATTCAACGCCATGCCGCCGCGCGGCCTGTGTACCGACTGCAGCACCGAGGATTACCAGGCGACCATCCAGTGGATGTCGCAGTAACCCGGGACTATTAATTCTTTCACCCTTAGCCGTAATTGGATTAGCTGATGAACAAACTTCTCGTGAGTCTGCTGTTGACCCTGGGTCTTACCGGTGTGGCGCACGCCGCTGGCGATGCCAAGGCCGGTCAGGCGAAAGCCGCTGTGTGTGGCGCCTGCCATGGCGCCGACGGTAACAGCATGGCGCCGAACTTCCCGAAACTGGCGGGCCAGGGCGAGCGCTACCTGCTCAAGCAGATGCATGACATCAAGGACGGCAAGCGCACCGTGCTGGAAATGACCGGCCTGCTGACCAACCTGAGCGATCAGGACATGGCGGACATCGCGGCCTACTTCTCCAGCCAGCACATGAGCATCGGCATGGCCGACCCGAACCTGGTCGCCCAGGGTGAAGCGCTGTTCCGTGGCGGCAAGATCGCCGACGGCATGCCTGCCTGCACCGGCTGCCACTCCCCGAGCGGTTTCGGCAACGACGCGGCCGGCTTCCCGCGCCTCGGCGGCCAGCATTCCGGCTACGTGGCCAAGCAGCTGACCAACTTCCGCGAAGGCGACCGCACCAACGACGGCGACACCATGATCATGCGCGGCATTGCCGCCAAGCTGTCGAACAAGGACATCGCTGCGGTTTCCAGCTACATCCAGGGTCTCCACTAAGACCTGCTGAGCTGAATCATCGTGATCGAAAAAAGGGTGGCCGAGGCTGCCCTTTTTTCATTCCGACGCCACTACAATGCTGGAACCGTGCCGGACGGGCACAGGTCAAACCAGAGCCGCGCAACGGCTTCCGTTCTGCCAAGGAGTGAATGATGCGTAACCTGATTTTCACCGCCGTGCTTGCCGCCGTGAGCCTGTTTGGCCTCACCGCACAGGCTACCGAGTACGAGGCCGGCAAGCAGTACACCGAGCTGAGCAGTCCGGTACCGGTTTCCCAGCCGGGCAAGATCGAGGTGGTGGAACTGTTCTGGTACGGCTGCCCGCATTGCTACGCCTTCGAACCGACCGTCAACCCGTGGGCCGAGAAACTGCCGGCCGATGTCCACTTCGTGCGCCTTCCGGCGATGTTCGGCGGTGTCTGGAACGTCCACGGCCAGCTGTTCCTGACTCTGGAAAGCATGGGCGTAGAGCACAAGGTCCACACCGCGGTATTCGAAGCCATCCACAAGGAAGGCAAGAAGCTGGCGACCCCGGAAGAGATGGCTGAATTCCTCGCCCCGCTTGGCGTGGACAAGGACAAGTTCCTCAGCACCTACAACTCGTTCGCCATCAAGGGCCAGATCGAGAAAGCCAAGAAACTCGGCATGGCCTACCAGATCAGCGGCGTTCCGACCATGGTCGTCAACGGCAAGTATCGCTTCGATATCGGCTCGGCCGGCGGCCCGGAACAGGCGCTGCAGCTGGCTGACTTCCTGATCGCGAAGGAACGCGCCAACGCCAAGGTCGGCCAGTAAGGCCGCCGCGCATGCTGCGCCGGCGTAGTGGAGAGCGTGTCGCGGGCGCCCGCAGCCCCCGCGTGAACCCGTACTGCGCCAGCGCACAGGGCCTGCCGGACGATGGCAGGCTGCGTCTGCTGAGCTTCAACATCCAGGTCGGCATCAGCACCGAACGCTATCGCCATTACCTGACCCGCGGCTGGCAGCACCTGCTGCCGACCGCTGGCCGCGCCGGCAACCTGCAGCGCATCGGCGAACTGCTCGCCGACTACGACGTGGTGGCCCTGCAGGAGGCCGATGGCGGCAGCCTGCGTTCCGGCTTCGTCAACCAGGTCGAACACCTCGCCCAGTTGGGCGAATTCCCCTACTGGTACCAGCAGCTCAATCGCAATCTCGGCCGTCTGGCCCAGCACAGCAACGGCCTGCTCAGCCGCCTACAGCCCACGCTGCTGGAAGATCACCCGCTGCCAGGGCCGTCCGGACGTGGCGCAATCCTGATGCGCTTCGGCGAGGGTGAGAATGCCCTGGCGGTGGTGATGATGCACCTGGCCCTGGGCCCGCGTACCCGCACCCGCCAGCTCGCCTACATCCGCGAGCTGCTGCAGGGCTATCGTCATCACGTGCTGATGGGCGACATGAACACCCACGCCAACGATCTGCTGGAAAGCTCTCCCCTGCGGGATCTCGGGCTGATCGCGCCACAGATCGAGGCGACCTTCCCCAGTTGGCGTCCGCAGCGCTGCCTGGACCACATCCTGCTCAGCCCCGAACTGGCACTGGAGAGAGTCAGCGTGCTGCCACAGCCGATCTCCGATCACCTGCCGGTAGCGGTGGAAATCCGCCTGCCGGACGTATTGCGCAAATCCTCCGCCCTGGCCCTCGGCAGTACCGGGGCGCCCGCATGAGCCGAGACGACAGCCAGCGCTGGAAGACCAGATACCTCGAGAACCTCGAACAGCAGGAACGCATCGAGCGCCGCTGGAAAAGCCGTCTCGACCTGCTGCGCCGCGGCCTGGTGCGCAGCAGCCTGGCCGCCGAAGGCAGCGACAAGGCGGTCGACCAGTGCATGCAGGAACTGCGCGAAATCCTCCGCCGCGAAGAGATGGACGCCGGCCTCGCGCGCCTGATTCCGCGACTGGAACAGACCGTGCTGGACTCCGAGCGGCGCCGCCAGCAGAGCATCCGGCAGACCGTCGAGGCGCTGGCCCGGATCACCCAGCAGCTGCTGGCACTGGACATGCCGAACGATGTACGCACTCCGCTCAAGCGGTTCGCCCGCGACATCGAGGCCCGCGCCAGCCAGATACGCGAGATGCCGGCCCTGCTGGAAGAATTGAGCGACCTGCAGGACAAGGCGCTGGAATCGTTCAGCGAGTCGTCGGCAACGCAGAAGCCCGGCCTGCTGCAACGAATCCTCGGCCGGGAGCAGCCCGCAGCCCAGCCCACGGAAAATGCACCCGCAACACCGCCGGAACCCATCGAGCCGGCCGCCGCGCCGCAGAACGCCATCCTGCTGGACTGCCTGCCGTTGTCGGCCGAGCTGTTCCAGCCTGCCGAGCCATCGGCCAGGGAAGACGTCTGCGTACTGGCGTCGATGCCGGAACCACCCTACAGCTCGGTGGCTCCGCACATCGAGGCCAGCCTGCTGCGCCTGCTCGACCAGATGCAACTGCCGATCGCCCAGCAGGCACAGGCGGACGCCCTGCGTTCGCGCATCCAGGACAGCCTGAACTGGTACGAACTGGTTCCCGTGCTGGACGATCTGGCGGTACTGGTCCTGTCGTTGAACGACGGCAGCCAGCGCGAGTTCGAAGGCTACCTGAAGCGCCTGAACGAGCGCCTCAGCGCCTTCCTCGGCAGCCTGGAGGAAATGCACCAGGGCCACGCCGATTCGGCGGCGGGCGCCCGCAACCTGGATGAACACCTGCGCGAGCAGGTCAGCGACCTGCAGGACAGCGTGCTGCAGGCGACCGACCTGGAGGCGCTGAAGCTGGGCGTGGAAGGACGCCTCGAAGGCCTGCTGGACACCCTCGAACGCTTCCGTCGCGAGCGCGAAAACCGCGAGCAGGAAGTCGCCGAACGCCTGCAGGAGCTGATGGCCCGGGTTTCCAGCATGGAAGAGGAAGCCCGCGAGTTCCAGGCCAGCATCGAGGACCAGCGGGTGAAGGCGCTCACCGACCCGCTCACCGGCCTGCCCAACCGCGCGGCACTCGACGAGCGGCTGGAGCTGGAAGTGGAGCGCTGGCGGCGCTACGGCGGCGACCTGCTGCTGGCGGTGCTCGACGTCGATCACTTCAAGCGGATCAACGACGAATTCGGCCATCTGGCCGGCGACAAGGTGCTGAAGATCATCGCGGCGGAACTGGCCAAGCGCCTGCGACGAACCGACTTCATCGCCCGCTATGGCGGCGAGGAATTCGTCATGCTGCTGCCGTCGACGTCCCTGGAAAACGGCCAGCAACTGCTGGAGGCCCTGCGCAACGCCATCGCCGACTGCCCCTTCCACTTCCGCGGCAAGCCCCTGGCCATCACCTGCTCCGCCGGTCTGGCGCAATTCGCCCCGGGCGACCGCAGCGAAACCGTGTTCGAGCGCGCCGACCAGGCCCTGTACCGGGCCAAGCGCAGCGGCCGCAATCGGCTGGAAACGGTCTGAGCCTCGCGCCCCACGTAGGTTGGCGCTGAGCAACGCGAAGCCCAACGGTGCCAGGCTCGGCAGATGTTGGGCTTCGCTGCGTTCAGCACCAACCTACCACTCCGACAAGATAACTTGACGATCGAAAGTTAATCGGCTTTGATTCGCACCATTATCTTTCGAATCGAAACTTACTCATGTCGAAACGCAACACGCCGCAGCGTCGTCACGACATCCTTGCCCTGCTCGGCCAGCAGGGCGAGGTCAGCGTCGACGACCTGGCGCGCCGCTTCGCCACCTCCGAAGTGACCATCCGCAAGGACCTCGCCGCGCTGGAGAGCAACGGCCTGCTGCTGCGCCGCTACGGCGGCGCGGTGCCGATGCCGCATGAGCTGATCGCCGAACCCGGCCAGCCGCTGTCGCCCTACAAGCAGGCCATCGCCCGCGCGGCGGCGGCGTGCATCCGCGAACATGCGCGGATCATCATCGACAGCGGCAGCACCACGGCGGGGCTGATCCCCGAGCTCGGCCACAAGCCCGGGCTGGTGGTGATGACCAACTCGCTGAACGTCGCCAACGCCCTGCGCGAACTGGAGCGTGAGCCGGTGCTGCTGATGACCGGCGGAACCTGGGACCCGCATTCCGAGTCGTTCCAGGGCCAGGTCGCCGAGCAGGTGCTGCGTTCCTACGATTTCGACCAGCTATTCATCGGCGCTGCCGGCATCGACCTGGAGCGCGGCAGCACCACCTTCAACGAACTGCTCGGCCTGAGCCGGGTCATGGCGGAGGTCGCCCGCGAGGTGATCGTCATGGCCGAATCGGACAAGCTCGGCCGGCGCATGCCCAACCTGGAGCTGCCATGGAGCAGCATTCAGACCCTGATTACCGACGAGCGCCTCTCCGACGAGGCGTGCGCACAGATCGAGGCGCGCGGGGTGAAAGTCATCCGCGCGCGCATATAAAGGAGACAGCCCCATGTGTGGAATCGTAGGCGCCATCGCCGAACGCAACGTAACCCCGATCCTCGTCGAAGGCCTCAAGCGCCTGGAATACCGCGGCTACGACAGCGCCGGCCTGGCGGTCTTCAGCACCCAGGGCGAACTGGAGCGCCGTCGCCGCGCCGGCAAGGTTTCCAGCCTGGAGCAGGCCATCGCCGGCGAGCCGCTGCAGGGCCGCCTCGGCATTGCCCACACCCGCTGGGCCACCCACGGCGCACCGACCGAAGCCAACGCCCACCCGCACTTCTCCCGTGACGAGCTGGCGGTGGTGCACAACGGCATCATCGAGAACCACGAGGAACTGCGCGCCCACCTGCAAGGCCTGGGCTACGTGTTCACCTCGCAGACAGACACCGAAGTCATCGTCCACCTGCTGCACCACAAGCTGGCCGAAGTCGGCGACCTGGCCGTCGCCCTCAAGGCCGCGGTGAAGGAACTGGACGGCGCCTACGGCCTGGCGGTGATCAGTGCCAAACAGCCCGATCGCATCCTCGCCGCCCGCAGCGGCAGCCCGCTGGTGATCGGCCTGGGTCTCGGCGAAAACTTCCTTGCCTCCGACCAGCTCGCTCTGCGCCAGGTCACCGACCGCTTCATCTACCTGGAAGAAGGCGATATCGCCGAAATCCGCCGCGACAGCGTGCAGCTCTGGGATGTCGACGGCAAGGCGGTGCAGCGCGAGACCGTGCAGTACCACGAAGGCGCCGAAGCCGCCGACAAGGGCGAGTACCGCCACTTCATGCTCAAGGAAATCCACGAGCAACCGCGTGTGGTCCAGCGCACCCTGGAAGGCCGCCTCGGCAACCAGCAGGTGCTGGTGGAAAGTTTCGGCCCGCAGGCCGCCGAGCTGTTCGCCAAGGTGCGCAACGTGCAGATCGTCGCCTGCGGCACCAGCTACCACGCCGGCATGGTCGCGCGTTACTGGCTGGAAGGCCTGACCGGGATTCCCTGCCAGGTCGAAGTGGCCAGCGAATTCCGCTACCGCAAGGTCGCGGTGCAGCCGGACTCGCTGTTCGTCACCATCTCCCAGTCCGGCGAAACCGCCGACACCCTGGCCGCGCTGCGCAACGCCAGGGAACTGGGCTTCCTCTCCAGCCTGGCGATCTGCAACGTCGCCACCAGCTCGCTGGTGCGCGAATCCGACCTGACCCTGCTGACCCAGGCCGGCCCGGAAATCGGCGTGGCTTCGACCAAGGCCTTCACCACCCAACTGGTCGCCCTGCTGCTGCTGACCCTGGCCATCGGCCAGGTGCAGAAGCGCCTGGCGAACGGCGTGGAAGCCGAACTGGTCGCCGAACTGCGTCGCCTGCCGAGCCGTCTGGAAGAAGCGCTGGCGATGGACAAGGTGGTCGAGAAGGTCGGCGAGCTGTTCGCCGAGAAGAACCACACCCTGTTCCTCGGCCGTGGCGCGCAATATCCGGTAGCGATGGAAGGCGCACTGAAGCTCAAGGAAATCTCCTATATCCACGCCGAGGCCTACCCAGCCGGCGAGCTGAAGCACGGCCCGCTGGCGCTGGTGGACGCCGACATGCCGGTGGTCACCGTGGCGCCGAACAACGAGCTGCTGGAAAAGCTCAAGTCCAACCTGCAGGAAGTCCGCGCGCGCGGCGGCGAGCTGATCGTCTTCGCCGAGGCCGGCGCGGGCATCACCAATGGCCTGGGCACCCACGTGGTCGGCATGCCGTCGATCCACGACAGCCTGGCACCGATCCTCTACACCATCCCGCTGCAGTTGCTGTCGTACCACGTCGCCGTGCTCAAGGGCACCGACGTCGACCAGCCGCGCAACTTGGCCAAGTCGGTGACTGTCGAGTAACCGCCTACGCCGTGCCCGCGAACATGTGCGCTTCGCGGGCACGGTGTGAGACTTAGCCGGGACCTCAACTGCAGATACATCGCCGCCGGACCCGCAGCCAGGTCAATCCCTGCGCCGCAGTGCCGACTACGCTCAGCAGCATGATCGAACTTCCGTCAGCGAAGGCGCGCCACGCTTCGGCACCGGCCGCCTTCCGCATCGAGGACCAGACGCATGCTGCTCTCCCGCTTCCTTCCGGCCCTGCTCATCGGCATGGGGCTGCTTCCGACCCAGGCCGCCAGCGCGGACGATTTCGCCGACTGCCTGGCGCGGCTTCAGCCGCAGGCCCGCGCCAAGGGTGTGGACTCCGCCAGCTACCGGCGCTACACGCAGGACCTGCAGGCCGACCTCAGCGTGCTGGAGCTGCTCGATGCGCAGCCGGAGTTCGTCACGCCGATCTGGGACTACCTGGCCGGCCTGGTGGACGAGCAGCGGGTGGCCGACGGCAAGGCCATGCTGGCGCAGCACCATGACCTGCTCGAACGCATCGCCAGCCGCTATCAGGTGGACAAGTACACGGTGGTCGCCGTCTGGGGCGTGGAGAGCGATTACGGGCGGATCACCGGCAAGCGGCCGCTGCTCACCTCGCTGTCCACGCTGTCCTGCCATGGACGGCGGCAGGCGTTCTTCCGCGGCGAGTTCTTCGCCACACTCAAACTGCTGCAACAGGGCGACCTGCGTTCCCCCGACGTCACCGGATCATGGGCCGGCGCCTTCGGCCAGACGCAGTTCATGCCGAGCACCTACGCGCGCATCGCCGTGGATTTCGACGGCGACGGGCATCGCGATCTGGTCGGCAGCGTGCCCGACGCCCTGGCCTCCACCGCCAACTACCTGCGCAAGGCCGGCTGGGTCGCGGGGGCGGACTGGGGCTACGAGGTAAAGGTGCCGGAGCAATTCCCGGCGAGCCTGGCCGGACGCGGCAAGCGCAAGCCCGTCTCGGCGTGGAAGGCGCAGGGGGTGACGCGCATCGACGGCAAGCCACTGCCGGCAGCCTCGACCCCGGCGGCGATCCTGCTGCCCACCGGCAAGACCGGACCAGCCTTCCTGGTGCAGCGCAACTACGACGCCATCTATTCCTACAACGCTGCCGAGAGTTACGCCCTGGCTATCGCCCTGCTGTCCGACCGACTGCGTGGCGGCAGCGGGTTGCGCACGCCGTGGCCGACCGACGATCCCGGTCTCAGTCGCGCCGAGCGCAAGGAACTGCAGAAGCTGCTGCTCGGCCAGGGCCACGCCATCGGCGAGCCCGACGGCATGATCGGCGACAAGACCCGCCGCGCCATCCAGGCCGAGCAGAGCCGCCTCGGCCTGCAGCCGGCCGATGGGCGGGCCGGGCAGAAGATTCTTCGGGCGCTGCGGGGCAACTGAGCGGGCGCCACAGCGGCTATCATCGCCAATTTCGCCGACCAGCCGGGCAGGATTGCCGATGCTCCAACTGAACAGACCGCTGCGCCTGACCCTCGCCGTGCTGGCCATCCTCGCCGGCATGCTGCTGGTCGGCGGACTGGCGCAGCGCCAGGCCGAGCAGCGCGCGTTGCAGGCGGCCAGCGCGCAGTCCGAGGAACAGCTCGGACTGTATGCCGGCGCGCTACGCACGCTGATCGACCGCTATCGCTCGCTGCCGGCGGTGCTGGCCCTCGACCCGGACCTGCGCGTTGCCCTGCGCGGGCCGGTGGCAGGCGAGCTGCAGCAGCGGTTGAACCTCAAGCTGGAGCGGATCAACGGCGCCGCCGGCTCCTCGACCCTCGAACTGCTCGACCGCGACGGGCTGGCGGTGGCGGCGAGCAACTGGCGGACGCCGACCAGCTACGTCGGCCACAACTTCGGCTTCCGCCCCTACTTCCTGGAAACCCGCGGCAAGGGCACCGGGCGTTTCTATGCGGTCGGGGTGGTCACCGGCACGCCCGGTTACTTCCTCTCCAGCGCGGTGCTGGACGACGACGGCAACTTCCTCGGCGCCATCGTCGTGCGCCTGGAGCTGACCGAGCTGGAGCGCGAATGGAGCGCCGGGCCGGACCTGCTGCTGATCAGCGACGCCAAGGACATCGCCTTCCTCGCCAACCGCCCCGGCTGGCGCTACCGCGAGTTGCGCGCGCTGACCGCCGCCGAGCGCGCCGAACTGACGTCCACCCGCCAGTACGACAAGCAGCCGCTGCAGGCCCTGGAGCATCGCACCCTGGAATCCCTCGGCGCGCACAGCCGGATGGAGCGGGTCAGCGGACCGGAAGGCCAGCGCGACTATCTCTGGCAGAGCCTGCCGCTGCCCTCCGAAGGCTGGACCCTGCACCTGCTGCGCCAGCCGCGCGAGGCGATCCAGGCCGGACGCGGCGTCGCCCTGGGCGCTGCCGGGGCGTGGCTGGCGCTGGTCTTCCTCGGCCTGTTCCTGCACCAGCGCTGGCGTCTCGCGCGCCTGCGCCAGCGCAGCCGGGAGGAACTGGAGCGACTGGTCGAGGAACGCACCGCCGCCCTGCGCACCGCACAGGAAGGACTGGTGCAGGCGGCCAAGCTGGCGGCGCTGGGGCAGATGTCCGCCGCGCTGGCCCACGAGATCAACCAGCCGCTGACTGCCCAGCGCATGCAGCTGGCGACCCTGCGCCTTCTCCTCGAACAGGGCCAAGAGGAGCAGGCGGCCGGCGTGCTGCAGCGTCTCGACGAGCAACTGGAGCGCATGGCCGCGCTCACCGGCCACCTGAAGACCTTCGCCCGCAAGAGTCCTGGCGGCCTGCGCGAACGTCTCGATCTGGCGCAGGTGGTCGACCGCGCCCTGCAGTTATTGGAAGCGCGCCTGCGCAACGAGGCGGTGGAACTGCATCTGGACCTGGCGCGGCCGGCCTGGGTACGTGGTGACGCGATCCGCCTGGAACAGGTGCTGGTCAACCTGCTGCGCAACGCCCTCGACGCCATGGCCGACAAGCCGCGGCGGCAGCTCCGGGTGAACATCCGCCCGCAGCGCGGACACTGGCTGCTGGAGGTCATCGACAGCGGTGGCGGGATCGCCGCCGAGCACCTCGCCAGCGTGTTCGACCCGTTCTTCACCACCAAGCCGGTGGGCGAAGGCCTGGGCCTCGGGCTGGCGGTATCCTATGGCATCGTCATGGAAACCGGCGGCAGCCTGGAAGCCGGCAACCGCGACGGCGGCGCGTGCTTCAGCCTGCGCCTGCCGGCCGACCTGGGTGAGGAGAGAGAATGAATTCGGTGATGGTCATCGACGACGAGGCAAGCATCCGCGAAGCGGTGCAGCAGTGGCTGGAGCTGTCCGGCTTCGAGGTGCAGCCGTTCGCCAGCGCCGAGGATGGCCTGAAGAAGCTCGGCCGCGACTTTCCCGGAGTGGTCCTGAGCGACGTGCGCATGCCCGGCCTGGATGGTTTCGGCCTGCTGCAACGGGCGCAGCAGCTGGACCGCGAGCTGCCGGTGATCCTCCTGACCGGCCATGGCGACGTGCCGATGGCGGTGGAGGCCATGCACCAGGGCGCCTACGACTTCCTGGAAAAGCCGTTCAGCCCGCAGACCCTGCTGGAACGCCTGCGCCGCGCCATGGACAAGCGCCAGCTGGTGCTGGAGAACCGCCAGCTGCGCGAGCAGGCCGACCTGCGCCAGCACATCGAGGCGCGCCTGCTCGGCGTCTCCCCTGCCCTGCAGACCCTGCGCCGGCAGGTGCTGGAGCTGGCGCCGACGCCGGTCAACGTGCTGATCCGCGGAGAAACCGGCAGTGGCAAGGAACTGGTCGCGCGCTGCCTGCACGACTTCGGTCCGCGCGCGGGCAAGCCCTTCGTCGCGCTGAATTGCGCGGCGATCCCCGAGCAACTGTTCGAGAGCGAGCTGTTCGGTCATGAGAGCGGCGCGTTCACCGGCGCCCAGGGCAAGCGCATCGGCAAGCTGGAACACGCCAACGGCGGCACCCTGTTCCTCGACGAGATCGAAAGCATGCCGCTGGCGCAGCAGGTCAAGCTGCTGCGCGTGCTGCAGGAACAATCGCTGGAACGGCTCGGCTCCAACCAGAGCATCACCGTCGACCTGCGGGTGATCGCCGCGACCAAGCCCGACCTGCTGGAAGAAGCGCGCGCCGGGCGTTTCCGCGAAGACCTCGCCTATCGCCTGAACGTCGCCGAGCTGCGCCTGCCGCCGCTGCGCGAGCGCCGCGAGGATATCCCGCTGCTGTTCGATCATTTCGCCCGCACGGCCGCCGAGCGCCTTGGCCGCGAGTTCGTGCCGCCCGGCGCCGACGAGCTGAGCCGCCTGCTCAGCCATCCCTGGCCGGGTAACGTGCGCGAGCTGGCCAATGCCGCCGAGCGGCATGTGCTGGGCATGGCTGGCGGTGCGGCCAGCGTCGAGAATGCGGGGCAGTCGCTCGCCGAGCAGGTGGAAGCCTTCGAGGCGCAATGCCTGCGCGGCGCGCTGGTGCGGCACAAGGGCGAGATCAAGGCGGTGATGAACGAGCTGCAGCTGCCGAGGCGGACCCTTAACGAGAAGATGCAGCGGCATGGGTTGGTGCGGGAGGATTTCCTGTAAATCCGCCGCCGCCGGATTGGCGGGTTGCACCCGCCCTACGGTACGCCCCCGTAGGATGCACGGCCTCTATCGGCGAATTACCAATCGCTCCCACGCTCCTGCGTGGGAGCGCCGCCTTGGACGCTCCGCGTCCGGACGCAGGAGCGTCCAGGGATGCATTCCCACGCGGGAGCGTGGGGAACGATAAGGCCGCATCGGCGGATTTCCGCTTATCACCCCTTTGCCGATCGGCAATTTTCCGCTCATCGATCCCGCTCCAACGCCAACGAACCGCTCTATTCCGGCCATTTCGTAGCTGGCACAGCTCTTGCCATTGCCTGATCACGGTCGCCTCGACGCGTCCCTACAACAATGACAAGAGGATTCGTGATGGACACTTCCACCACCCTTTCCACCACTGCCGTAGCCTCGGCCACGCCGAAAACCACTGCGCAACAACTCCGCTCGATCTTCAGCGGCTCGGTCGGCAACCTGGTCGAGTGGTACGACTGGTACGTCTACGCCGCCTTCTCGCTGTACTTCGCCAAGGCCTTCTTCCCGCAGGGCGACCTCACCGCACAACTGCTGAACACCGCCGCCGTGTTCGCCATCGGCTTCCTCATGCGTCCGATCGGCGGCTGGCTGATGGGCGTGTATGCCGACCGCAAGGGGCGCAAGGCCGCGCTGCTGCTGTCGGTGCTGCTGATGTGCTTCGGCTCGCTGATCATCGCCGTCACTCCGGGCTACGCCAGCATCGGCGTCGCCGCGCCGGCGCTGCTGGTGTTCGCGCGATTGCTGCAGGGCCTGTCGGTCGGCGGTGAGTACGGCACATCGGCGACCTACCTGTCGGAGATGGCCGGCAAGGAGCGTCGCGGCTTCTTCGCCAGCTTCCAGTACGTGACGCTGATTTCCGGCCAGTTGCTGGCCCTCGGCGTGCTGATCCTGCTGCAGAACGTGCTGACCACCGAGCAGCTGGAAACCTGGGGCTGGCGCATTCCGTTCTTCATCGGCGCGGCCTGCGCGATTGTCGCCCTGTGGCTGCGTCGCGGCATGGAGGAAACCGAGTCCTTCACCAAGTCGCAGAAGCGCGAGAAGAAGGAAGGCGTGCTGCGCACCCTGCTGCGCCACCCGAAGGCGGTGCTGACCGTGATCGGCCTGACCCTCGGCGGCAGCCTGGCGTTCTACACCTACACCACCTACATGCAGAAGTACCTGGTGAACACGGTGCAGATGAGCAAGGCCGACGCGACGATGATCTCGGCCGCCTCGCTGTTCCTCTTCATGCTGCTGCAGCCGATCATGGGCGCCCTCTCCGACCGCGTCGGCCGTCGTCCGCTGCTGCTCGGTTTCGGCGTGATGGGCACCCTGTGCACCATCCCGATCCTCAGCATGCTGCAGAGCGTCACCAGCATGTGGGGCGCGTTCGCGCTGATCATGTTCGCCCTGGTGATCGTCAGCGGCTACACCTCGGTCAACGCCATCGTGAAGGCCGAACTGTTCCCGGCGGAAATCCGCGCCATCGGCGTCGGCCTGCCCTATGCGCTGACCCAGTCGGTGGCTGGCGGAACCGTGGAATACGTGGCGCTGTGGTTCAAGAGCGTGGGCAACGAGTCGGGCTTCTTCTGGTACATCACGGCCGGCATCGCCGTTTCGCTGCTGGTGTACATGTTCATGCCGGATACCCGGGATACTTCGCTGATCGACCGGGACTAAGGCAGCCCCTCACCCCTGCCCTCTCCCGGAGGGAGAGGGGGTTGTCCGGCATCAAGCGAAACACTGTGCCAACCGGCGACTCCCCACCGCCCCCTCTCCCTTGGGAGAGGGCTGGGGTGAGGGGAAGCTCAGCAAACCTCCATCAACCGGCTATACGCCTGCAGATGATGGTCATCGTCGCCGAACTGGTGGCTGATCATCACCAGGTGCTTGGCGTAGTGCGAGCCGGCGTATTCGTCGGTCAGGCCGATGCCGCCGTGCAGCTGGATGCTCTGCTCGGCGATGTAGCGGCCGGCGCGGGTGACGATGAACTTGGCCGCCGCCAGGGTGCGGCTGCGTTCGTCGCTGTCCGGCTGGTCGGCCGCGCAGGCGGCGAGCATGGCCATCGAGGTGGCTTGGTCGAGTTCGCTGCGCATGTCCACCATGCGGTGTTGCAGGACCTGGAAGCTGCCGATCGCCACGCCGAACTGCTTGCGCGTCTTCAGGTAGTCGAGGGTCAGGTCGCAGGTGGCTTCCATGGCTCCGACCGCTTCCGCGCACTGCGCGGCGATGGCGCGGCCCTGCTGGTAGCGCAGCGCGGCGAAGGCCTTGCCCGGCTCGCCCAGCACGCTCCCGGCGTCGACGAAGGCGCCATCGAGGAACAGCTCGCAGCCCTTGAAGCCATCGACAGTCGGGTAGACGCGGCGACGCACGCCGGCCTGCTGCGGATCGACCAGGAACAGGCCGATACCGTCCTCGTCGCGCTCGCCGCCGGATACCCGCGCGGATACCAGGACCAGCCCGGCGCTGTGCCCGCCGATCACCGCGACCTTGCGCCCGGACAGGCGCCAGCCGCCGTTCACCGCTTCCGCGCGGGTCTGCACGTCGTTCAGGTGGTAGTGGCTCTGCGGTTCCTCGAAGGCCACCGCCAGTTGCAGTTGCGCGCTGGCCACGGCGGGCAACAGGCGGTCCTTCTGCGCGTCGTCGCCAAGCTGGGCGAGCAGCCCGCCGGCGTACACCACCGATTGCAGATAGGGTTCCAGGCACAGGCCGCGGCCCAGCTCGGTCATCACCAGCATGCTGTCCACGCCGGAGCCGCCGAAACCTCCGTAGGCCTCAGGCAGCGGCACGCCGGTCAGGCCCAGTTCGCCCAGTTGCGCCCAGAAGTCGGCGCCGTAGCCCAGTTTGGTGCGGCGATAGCTCTCGCGTTGTTCGAAACCGTAGGCATCACGAACCAGGCGCGCCGCGGTGTCCTGCAGCATCTGCTGCTCTTCGCTCAGTTTGAAGTCCATGGTCGGCTGCCTCTCAGAGTCCGAGATTCACTTTGGAAACGATGTTCTTCTGGATTTCGTTGGAGCCGCCGTAGATCGACAGCTTGCGCATGATGAAGTACTGGCTGGCCAGGGTTGCGCTGTAGTCGGTGTGCAGCAGCTCGCCGGCGTAGGCCTGCTCCAGTTCCTCTTCGAGGAACGGCAGCGCGTACGGGCCGACGGCCTTGCGCAGCAGGTGGGTGATCGCCTGGCGCAGTTCGGTGCCGCGCACCTTGAGGATCGAGCTTTCCGCCCCGGTACCGCCGCCGTCGCGGGCCGCCGCGAGGATGCGCAGGTTGCCCATTTCCGCCGCCATCAGCTGCATTTCCAGCTCGGCGATCTGCGCGCGGAACAGCGGGTCCTCGATCAGCGGGCGGCCCTGGCACAGCTCGCGGCCGGCGATGGCCTTGAGCTGCTTGAGCAGCGCCTTGGAGAAGCCGATGCCGGCCAGGCCGGTGCGCTCGTGGGTGAGCAGGTACTTGGCGCAGGTCCAGCCTTCGTTTTCCTTGCCGACCAGGTTGGCCACCGGCACCCGCACGTCGTCGAAGAACACTTCGTTGACTTCGTGCTCGCCGTCCAGGGTGATGATCGGCCGCACGCTGACGCCCGGGCTCTTCATGTCGATCAGCAGGAAGGAGATGCCGCGCTGGGCCTTCGCCTCGGGGTCGGTGCGCACCAGGCAGAAGATCCAGTCGGCGTGCTGGCCGAGGGTGGTCCAGGTCTTCTGGCCGTTGACGATGTAATGGTCGCCGTCGCGCACCGCGCGGGTCTTCAGCGACGCGAGGTCGGAGCCGGAACCCGGCTCGGAATAGCCCTGCGCCCACCAGTCGGTCATGTCGAGGATGCGCGGCAGGTAGTGCGCCTTCTGCTCCTCGCTGCCGAACTCGATGATCACCGGGCCGACCATCACCACGCCGAACGGCAGTACGCGCGGCGCGCCGGCCAGCGCGCATTCCTCGTCGAAGATGTGCTTCTGCACCACGCTCCAGCCGGTGCCGCCGAGCTCCACCGGCCACAACGCGGCGTACCAGCCGCGCTCGTTGAGCACGCGCATCCAGCCGACGTGGTCGGCCTTGCTCAGGCGCTTGCCCAGTTTCACCTTGGCCGCCAGGTCGGCCGGCAGCTTGTCGCGCAGGAAGGCTCGCACTTCGTCGCGGAAGGCCAGCTCGTCAGGCGTGAAATGGATATCCATGTGGAAGTCCTCGCTCGTTATTGTCTTGCCGGCCTGGCGACCGGCTCTCGTTATCCGGAAATCAGAGTGCCGCGGCGCTGCCGAGGAAGGCGGTGACCTGGCTCGACAGGGTGCCGCCGTTGCCGTGCAGCAGGGCGATGTCGCATTTGCCGAGCTGGCGTTCGCCGGCCTGGCGGCGGATCTGCGTGACCGCCTCGATGATCAGGAACATGCCGTACATGCCCGGATGCACGCAGGACAGGCCGCCGCCGTTGGTGTTCACCGCCAGCGCGCCGCCGGGAGCGATGCGGCCGTCCTGGACGAAGCGCCCGCCCTCGCCCTTCGGGCAGAAGCCGAGGTCTTCGAGGAACAGGATGGTGTTGATGGTGAAGGCGTCGTAGAGCATCACCAGGTCGACATCGGCATGCGTCACGCCGGCCATGTCCATGGCGCGCGGGCCGCTTTCCGAGGCGGCGGTGACGGTCAGGTCGGGCATGCACACCACCGAGCGGTGCCACTGCGCACCGGCCGCGCCGAGGAAGTACACCGGCTCGTTCGGCAGGTCGCGGGCACGGTCGGCGCGCACCAGCACGCAGGCGCCGCCGCCGTCGGTGACCAGGCAGCAGTCGGCGGAAGTCAGCGGGTCGCTGACCATGCGGCTGGCCATCACGTCGTCGATGGACAGCGGGCCACGGGCGAAAGCCTCGGGGTTGAGATTCGCCCACTTGCGCGCGGAAACCGCCACTTCGGCCAGTTGCTCGCGGGTGGTGCCGTACTGGTACATATGCCGGCTGGCCGCCAGCGAATAGGACGTGATCGGATGGCGCGGCTTGTAGAAGGTTTCGTGCCACTGCGGCTCGCTCATCGACACCAGCCGGCCGCCGGCGGTGCGCTGGTTGGAGCCGTAGCAGATCAGCGCGGCGTTGCAGAGGCCGGCTTCCAGCGCCAGGGTCGCCTGCAGCAAATGCATCTCGAAGCTGGAGCCGCCGACGTTGGTGCCGTCGACGAACTTCGGCTTGATGCCCAGGTACTCGCACACCGACAGGGTCGGGAAGGCGTGCGAACTGGTGGCGGCGAATACGCCGTCGATGTCGGAGAGCTTGAGGCCGGCATCGGCGATGGCCTTCAGCGACGCCTGGCCGAGCAGTTCGATGGGGCTGAAGCCGTGGGCCTCGCCGATCCCGGCGCTGCCGATGCCGACGATGGCGGTCTTGCCGCGAATTGCCTGGTTCATGCCGCTTCCCCTTCGATCAGGTCGAACACCACGCCTGCCACGCCATCCACCAGGGCGATGCGTGCCTTGACCCGGCTGCCGATGGGCGCCGTCTCCACACCCTCGATGCGCGACATCATGCGCACGCCCTCGTCGAGGTCGATCAGCGCCACGTTGTGGCTGCCGTTGCGCGCGCGGTTGACGGTGATCGCATAGATAGTGCCGGTGCCCTTGGCTGCCACCCATTCCAGATCGGTCTCGCCGGTGCCGGGAATCAGCACGCGCGGATAGAACACGTAGCGGCCGGTGGAAACGCTGCGCTGCAGCATGAAGCGGCCCTGGTCAAGGAAGGCCTGGTACTGCGCCTCGGGGCCTGACGGCCGTTCATTGGCGGACATGGAATGACTCCTGGTTGATTCAAGAATTGCGGCTGGCGAGCGTCTTCTCGTGCATGGCGGAATGCCGGTGACGGACTGGTCCATGACGCTCATGGGAATACCTCGGAAAAGTGCGCCCTACAGGCCCAGCACCTGCTTGGCGATGATGTTGCGCTGGATCTCGCTGGAGCCGCCGTAGATCGACGTCTTGCGGTAGTTGAAGTAGCGCGGCAGCAGCGCCCCGGCGTAATCCGGACCGGGACGCGGCGCGGCGGCGCGGCCCTGGACTTCGGCCCAGGTGTCGCGGATGAACGGCCAGCCCTGCGGCCCGACCGCCTCCACCGCCAGCTCGCTGATCGCCTGCAGGGTTTCCGTGCCGGCCAGCTTGACCATGCTCGACGCGGCGCCGATCGAGGCCCCGGAGCTGACGCCGGAGAACAGCCGCAGTTCGGCGGCATCCACCGCCTCGACCTGGATTTCCAGCTCCAGCAGCTTGCGGCGGAAACTCGCGTCGTCGATCAGCCGGCCACCATCGTCGGCCGGCTGCCGGGCGGCGATCTGCCGGACCTTCTCCAGCTGGTAGCGCAGCGTCGGGCCGTAGGCGCCGCCGCGTTCGAACTCCAGCAGGTACTTGGCGCAGGTCCAGCCCTGGCCTTCCTCGCCGATCAGGTTCTCCAGAGGGACGCGCACGTCCTCGAAGAACACCTGGTTGACCTCCTGCTCGCCGGGCATCGGCCCGTCCAGCAGCGGCAGCGGATCGACCGTGATGCCCGGCGTCTTCATCTCCACCAGCAGGAAGGAAATCCCCGCCTGCTTGCTGCCGTCGCGGCTGGTGCGCACCAGGCAGAACATCCAGTCGGCCCACTGCGCGTGGGTGGTCCAGATCTTCGAGCCGTTCAGCACGTAGTGGTCGCCGTCGCGCACCGCCTTCATCTGCAGCGACGACAGATCGGAGCCCGAGCCGGGCTCGGAATAGCCCTGGCACCAGAAGATGTCGGACGACAGGGTCGGCGGCAGGAAGCGCGCCTTCTGCAGCTCGGTGCCGAAACGCATGATCACCGGGGCGACCATCTTCAGCCCCATGGGCACAACCCGTGGGCAGCCGGCCGCGGCGATCTCGCTCTGGAACAGGAAGCGCTCGGTCGGCGTCCAGCCCGGGCCGCCGTATTCGGCCGGCCAGTCCGGTGCGGCCCAGCCGCGCGCATGCAGCTTCTTCTGCCAGCAGCGCTGGCCTTCCTTGTCCAGGTAGCCATTCTTCGACTGCGCCATCATCTCGCGCAGTTCGGCGTCGTAGGCCTCGTCGATCCAGGCGCGGACTTCCTCGCGGAAGCGCTGCTCCCCGGCGGAATACTCAAGATTCATGGGAAACCTCCCCGGCCAGCCCGGCGTAACGGCGCAGGTGATGATCGACCGAACCGAACTGCTGCTCGATCACGGTCGCGCGCTTGAAGTAGTGCCCCACCGCCAGTTCCTCGGTGATGCCCATGCCGCCATGGATCTGCACCGCGCCCTGGCCGACGGCCTTGAGCGCCCTGCCGACCCGCACCTTGGCGGCGCTGGCGGCCCGTGCGCGTTCGCGCGCCGGGGCATCGAGCTGCATGGCCGCCAGCCAGGTCAGCGCCGAGGCCTGTTCGATGTGGATATGCATGTCGACCATGCGGTGCTGCAGGGCCTGGAACGAACCGATCGGCACGCCGAACTGCTTGCGCTCCTTCGCGTAGGCGATGGTGTCGGCGAGCATCTTCTGCATCACCCCGACCGCCTCGGCGCACAGCGCCAGCACGGCCTCGTCGAATACCGTTTCGAGCAGCGGCAGGCCGTTGTCCTGCTCACCGATCAGTGCGCAAGCCGGCACGCGGACATCGTCGAACCAGACTTCCGAGGCCCGTCCGCCATCGACGGTGGGGTAATCCTGGGTGCGAATGCCGGCGGCGTTCCGCTCGACCAGCAGCAGGCTGATGCCGTCGCGGTCGCGGCGTTCGCCGGACGTGCGCGCAGTCACCAGCAGGTGGGTCGCCCACGGCGCGCCGAGCACCACGGTCTTGTGGCCGCTCAGTACGTAGGCATCGCCAGAGCGCCGCGCGCGGACGTCGATATCGTGCAGGCAATGCCGGCTGCCGGCCTCGCCCTGCGCCCAGGCAATACGCACGTCGCCGGCCACGATGGCGGGAATGATCCGTTCGGCCAGCTCGCCGCCGGCGTGCTTGAGCAGCCCGCCGCCGAGCACCACGGTGGACAGGTACGGCTCCAGCACCAGGGAACGGCCGAAGGCTTCCATGACGATCTGGTTCTCGATGGCACCGCCGCCGAGACCGCCGAACGACTCGGGGAAGGCGGCGGCGAGAATGCCCAGCTCGCCGGCGAAGGCCTGCCAGCACTCCGGACGCCAGCCCTGCGCCGAACCCACGGCCGCCATGCGTTTGTCGAAGCCGTACTGTTCGTCCAGATAGCGCGCGAGCATGTCGCGCAGCATCTGTTGCTCATCGCTGAATCTGAAATCCACCGCGCGTTCCTCCATGTGTGCCCCCGGGCACCCAGGCATCGTTAGACGTAGGGTGGAAAACGCGAAACGGATGGCCGCCCCGCCTTTCCACCATCCGGCCGGCACCATGGTGGACGTGAAAAGATGACGTCCACCCTACGAAACTGTGCGTTGCCGGCTCCCTCACCCCAGCCCTCTCCCAGAGGGAGAGGGGGCGCAACGGAGTTGGGTTGCATGCCGTGCCAACCGGCAACTCCAAACAATCCCCTCTCCCTCCGGGAGAGGGTCAGGGGAGGCATCGCGACGCCTCATCCCGAACGTAGACGTAGGGTGGAAAACGCGAAGCTTTTCCACCATCCGGCCGGCGCCATGGTGGACGTGAAAAGACGACGTCCACCCTACGAAACTGTGCGTTGCCGGCTCCCTCACCCCAGCCCTCTCCCGAAGGGAGAGGGGGCGCAACGGAGTTGGGTTGCATGCCGTACCAACCGGCAACTCCAAACAATCCCCTCTCCCTTCGGGAGAGGGTTAGGGTGAGGGGGGAGGCATCGCGATTCCCCATCCGGCCAGCACCATGATGGACGTGAGAAGACGACGTCCACCCTACGAAACCACGGCCGTCACTCCGCCCAGGCGGCGGCGACGCGCAGGCGTTCGCGGCACTCGGCGACCATGCGTTCGAGCAGCTCGGCGCAGGTCGGGATGTCGTTGATCAGGCCGACGCACTGGCCGGCGGTGACGATGCCGTCGTTCGGCTCGCCGGCTTCCAGCGCGGCGCGGCCGCGGGCGCCGGCGACCAGGTGGCGGATGTCCTCGAACTTGGCGCCGCCCTTGCGCTCGATGCCGACCACTTCGTCGGAGATGGAGTTCTTCAGCACCCGCGCGGTGTTGTGCAGGGTGCGGAAGATCAGGTGGGTATCGCGCTCGCTGGCATCGACCAGCGCCTGCTTGATGTTCTCGTGGATCGGCGCTTCTTGCGTGGCGCAGAAGCGCGTGCCCATGTTCACGCCCTCGGCGCCCAGCGCCATGGCGGCGGCCATGCCGCGGCCGTCGGCGATGCCGCCGGAGGCGATCACCGGGATATCCAGCGCACGGGACGCCAGCGGGATCAGCACCAGGCCGGGAACGTCGTCCTCACCCGGGTGGCCGGCGCATTCGAAACCGTCGATGGACACCGCATCGACGCCCAGGCTCTGCGCCTTCAGCGCATGGCGGATGGCCACGCACTTGTGGATCACCTTGAGGCCGGCGGCCTTGGCCCGGGCGATGTGCTCGCCGGGGTTGCCGGCGGTTTCGAGGATCTTCACGCCGCTCTCGATGACCACGTCGAGGTACTTGCCGTAGGGCGGCGGGTTGATCGACGGCAGCATGGTGATGTTCACGCCGAACGGCTTGTCGGTCATCGAACGGCAGCGCTCGATCTCGCGCGCCAGGTCCTCGGGGGTCGGCTGGGTCAGCGCGGTGAGGATGCCCAGGCCGCCGGCGTTGGAGACCGCCGCGGCCATCTCGGCGCGGCCGACCCACATCATGCCGCCCTGGATGATCGGGTACTGGATGCCGAGCATTTCCGTGATACGGGTTTTCATTGTTCTGCTGCCTCGTGGTTCTGCGCCGGCGCTGGCAATCGATGCCCAGCCGGTATGCGCCTGTCGATGACTGGACGATGCCGGAAATTGCGTATGGATTTACCACCAGTATCGGGTGGTGAAGATGTTCCCCGGGGCCGGTTGGCGCGACTCACGCCGCGCCGTCCGGTTTCCGCACCGGCGGCCACTGGAACAGCGGCGGCTCCTTGCGCATGAAGCGTGCCGAGGCCTCGGCCAGGTAGGTGGAAGTCAGGGCCACCGCCTGGGCGCTGGCTTCGCCGTCCAGCTGGGCGGCCAGGTCGTTCTCCAGCGAGCGCGCCAGCAGGCGCTTGGTCATGCCGAAGGCGACGGGCGACAGGTTGGCCATGGCGCGCGCCAGTTCCTCGGCGCGGGCATGCAGCTGCTCCGCCGGCAGCACTTCGAGGGCGATGCCGAGTTGCTGGGCTTCCTGCGCCGGAATCTCGCGGGCGGAATAGAGGATTTCCTTGGCCTTCTGCAGGCCGACGATGCGCGGCAGGGTGTAGGACGCGCCGAGGTCCGGCGCCAGGCCGAGTCGGGCGAAGGCCATGCAGAAGCGCGCGCGCTCCGAGGCGATGATGAAGTCGGCGGCCAGGGCGACGCTGAAGCCGGCGCCGAAGGCCACGCCATCCACCGCGGCGATGATCGGCTTGTCGAAATCGGCCATGGCCAGCAGCAGGCGGTTGTTCTCTTCCATGCGCTTGCGCACGTCGGAGGCCGTCGCCTGGGCGCCCTGCATGTTGCCGACGTCGCCGCCGGAGCAGAAATCGCTGCCGGAACCGGTCAACAGCACGGCCTTCACCTCGGGGTTGCGGCGCAGGCCGTTCAGGGTGTCGAGCAGCTCGGCGAACATCTGCAGGTTGAGCGCGTTCTTGCGTTCGGGACGGGCCATCACCAGCCTGGCCAGGCCGTTGTCGATGGAAAGCTCGATGGTTGTCAGGGTCATCTCGTTCGTCATCCTGGCTTGCTGGGGGAAACCTGCCGGCGCAACGGCAGGGAAGTTCGTCGAGGTTCGCACGGCCCCGGACGGGCGCCGCGCGAAAGGCGTAGCTGGCAGCTTAGAAGTTGCTGCCCGGGCCGCCACCACAGTACAGGGTCTGGCCGGACAGGTAGTTCGACTCCGGCAGGCAGAACAGTACCACCGCACCGGCCGCCTCTTCCGCCTTGCCCGGACGGCCCAGCGGGATGGTGGTGCTGGCGGCGTCGAGACGCGCCTGCTGCACGCCGACCTTGATCTCGCGGCCTTCGATATTGACGGTCTTGCTGTCGTCGCCGGCCAGCGCCTGGGTCAGGCGGGTGTCGATCAGGCCGAAGGCGACGGCGTTGACGTTGACCTTCAGGCGGCCCCACTCCTTGGCCAGGGTCTTGGTCATGCCGAGGATGCCGGCCTTGGCCGAGGAGTAGTTGGTCTGGCCGGCGTTACCGCCGGCGGCGCCGGAGGAGATGTTGACCACCTTGCGGAACACTTCGCGGCCTTCGGCGGCTTCGGCCTTGGCGGCGGCGCTGATGATCGGCTGGGCGGCGCGCAGGATGCGGAACGGCGCAGTCAGGTGGCAGTCGATGATGGCGGCCCACTGCTCGTCGCTCATCTTCTGGATCACGTTGTCCCAGGTGAAGCCGGCATTGTTGATGATGATGTCGATGCCGCCGAAGCTCTCGACGGCGGTCTTGACGAAGCGCTCGGCGAAGTCGGCGGCGGTCACGCTGCCCACGCAGGCGACGGCTTCACCGCCAGCGGCGCGGATTTCCGCAACCACTTCGTCGGCCGGAGCCTGGTCGAGATCGTTGATCACCAGCCTGGCGCCGTAGGCGGCCAGCTGCACGGCGACCTCGCGACCGATACCACGGCCGGAGCCGGTGACCAGGGCGACCTTGCCTTCGAGTTTCTTGCTCATTTCCTACTCCTCTGGGTTCAGATGGCCGGGGCCTGCGGCTATGCCGCGATCCGGCAATTGGGGATTGGCCAGGGTGGCGCGGCGGGCCTCAGTTGATCGCCCGGGTCCGGCCCTTCCAATAGGGTTCGCGCAGGTCGCGCTTGAGAATCTTCGCTGCCCCGGAAAGCGGCATGGAGTCGCGGAATTCCACGCTCTTCGGGCACTTGTAGCTGGCGATGAATTCGCGGCAATGGGCGCGCAGCTCGTCCTCGCTGGCCGTGGCGCCGGGCTTGAGGGTGACCACCGCGTGCACCGCCTCGCCCCATTCCTCGCTGGGAATGCCGATCACCGCGCACATGGCCACCGCCGGGTGCCTGGACAGGGCGCTTTCGACTTCCGCCGAGTACACGTTCTCGCCACCGGTGACGATCATGTCCTTCACCCGGTCGACGATGAAGATGTAGCCATCCTCGTTCATGTAGGCCGCATCGCCGGTGCAAAACCAGCCATTACGCAGCGCCTTGGCGGTTTCTTCCGGCTTGTTCCAGTAGCCCAGCATCACCGACGGTCCCTTGAGCAGCACTTCGCCGACCTCGCCACGCGGGACCTCGTTGCCCTGCTCGTCGGCGATCTTCAGGTGCAGCCCGTAGACCGCGCGGCCGGCCGAGCGATAAAGGCCGCTGGCGCGCCCTTCGGCGCCGTGGTTTTCCGGCGGGTTCAGGGAGGCCACGCCGCAGCTCTCGGTCATGCCGTAGGCGTGCAGGAACTCGACGCCCGCCGGCAGCATTTCCATCGCCTTTTCCAGGGTGGCGGCATTGATCGGCGAGGCGCCGTAGCTGATGCGCCTGAGGCTGCCGAGGTCGTACTCGGCGAAGCGCGGATGGGCCAGCAGCATCTGCAGCATGGTCGGCACCAGGATCGCTTCGGTGATGCGCTCGCGCTGGATGGTGTCCAGCACCAGGGTCGGCTCGAAGCCGGGAATGTAGGCGCTCGGCGCACCGGCCATGAGGCGGCCGGCGACATAGGCCATGCCGGCGACATGGAACATCGGCGAGGTCACCAGGGCGAGGGAATCGCGCGGCGTGGACACGGTCGACATGCGCATCATCATGGCGCTCCAGAGCACCCGGTGGGACATCATCACGCCCTTCGGCAGGCCGGTGGTGCCGCCGGTGTACATGATCACCGCCAGCGCTTCGCCGCCGTCGCTGGCGTCTTCCACCGGCTCCGACCCGGCGATCAGCCGCTCGAAGGAATGCATGCCGGCCGGTGCCTCGCCGTCGCCGGCATGGATCAGCAGCGGCTTGTGCCGGGCAGTGGCGAGGATGCCTTCGATCATTGGCAGGTGATGGTCGTCGACGATCAGGTAGCGGGTATCGCAATCGTCCAGCGAATAGACGATCTCCGGCACGCTCCAGCGGGTGTTCACCGGATTGAGCACGGCGCCGAGCCACCAGCCGGCCAGCATGTATTCCTGATAACGGTCGGAGTTGAGAGCCAGCATGCCGATCCGCTCGCCGCTCTGCACGCCCAGCTGGCGCAGGCCACCGGCCAGCCGCGCGACGCGCTCGCCCAACTGGCGATAGGTACGGCGACGCTCGCCGAAGAGGGTGGCGACCGCGTCCGGTTGGGTCAGCATGGAGATGTGCAGACCGTGCGTCAGGTTCATGGTGTCTCCTTTCTTGTTATCGGGACATCGCAGCACCGCTGCGGGAGACCGGCGGGCCTTCCTGCGGGCATGGGCAAGAATGGAGTGAGTAGACCAACCAGGGGCCGTGGAGAGCGCCACCCAACTCGGGTGGCGGGTGGCTGCCGTTACAGCAGCGGCGACACCAGCCGCGCCACGCGCATGCCGAGCTGCTGCAGGCGGTGGATGCTCTTGCGGTCCTCGATGCGCACCTCCAGCGACTGGGCGAAGTCGACTTCGAGCATGCTCTCGACCTCGGCGGCGAAGCCCTCGTCGACGGTGATCAGCATGATCTCGAAGTTCAGGCGGAACGAGCGGTTGTCCAGGTTGGCGCTGCCCACCGCGGCGCTGTCGCGGTCGATCAGCACCACCTTCTGGTGCAGGAAGCCCGGCTGGTAGCGGAACACCCGCACGCCGGCGCGTACGGCGTCCAGCGCGTAGAGGGTGGAAGCGGCGAACACCGTGCGGTGGTCGGGGCGCGACGGCAGCAGGATGCGCACGTCCACCCCGCGCAGCACGGCCAGCCGCAGCGCCGCGCTGACCGCCTCGTCGGGGACGAAGTACGGGCTGGAGATCCAGATGCGCTCGCGGGCGGCGTTGATCGACTCGATGAAGAACAGCAGGCAGGTTTCCTGCGGGTCCGCCGGGCCGCTGGGCACCACCTGGCAGAGCATGCCGCTGCTGTCGTAGGACTCCGGCAGGATCAGCGTCGGCAGGTCGCGGGTGGCCCAGAACCAGTCCTCGGCGAAGCATTCCTGCAGGCAGGCCACCGCCGGCCCGCGCAGCTCGACGAAGGTGTCGCGCCAGGGCGACAGGCGCGGGTTCTCGCCGAGGTATTCGACACCGACGTTCAGTCCGCCGAGAAAGCCGCGTTCGCCGTCCACCGCGACGATCTTGCGGTGGTTGCGGAAGTTCACCTGGAAGCGGTTGAGCATGCCGTGGCCGGTGCGGAAGGCCTGCACCTGCACGCCGCCCTGGCGCAGGCGCTCGATGTAGCGCGCGGGCAGGCCGTGGCTGCCGATGGCGTCGTACAGCAGGAACACCTCGACCCCGGCCGCCGCGCGCTCCAGGAGAATCTGCGCCAGGCGCTGGCCGAGGTGGTCGTCGCGGACGATGAAGAACTGCAGGAGGACCACCTTCTGCGCGGCGGCCAGCGCATCGAAGATCGCCGCGAAGCTGGCCTTGCCGTCCACCAGCAGGCGCACCTGGTTATTGGCCAGGGTCGGCATCCGCGCCAGCCCGACCATCGCCTTGAGTTCCTTGTAGCCGTCGGCCTCCCGCGCGGCCTTGGCCTCCTCGATCCACGGCCGCCAGTCCAGCTCGGCGGCGGCGCGGCGCATCTCATCGTTGGCCTCGCGGCGCGCGTCGATATAGGCGTCGAAACGCCGGCGACCGAAGGCCAGGTAAGGCAGCAGGGTGAGCAGCGGCATGAACACCAGCGACGTGGCCCAGGCGATGGCGCCCTGCGCGGTGCGTACGGTGAACACGGCATGTATGGCAGCGACCACCCCGAGGATCTGGACGATGACCAGCAGCGGGCCGAGATAGTGGCTGGAAAGCATGCCTGCGAGGGAATCCCTTGAGTCGAGCCGAGTTCCTCCAGCATAGCCGGCCACGTGGGGCGGCAGAGCGGTTGGCAATATGGTGCAAGGATTTTTGGGGGATGGCCGTTCCTGCGTTGCTGGCCCCCCTCACCCCTGCCCTCTCCCAGAGGGAGAGGGGGTTGGTGTGGAGTGGCAGGTACGCACGGTGCTTCGCTTCACACGGAACAGTCCCCTCTCCCTCCGGGAGAGGGTTAGGGTGAGGGAACCGGCAACACGACAGCGCCCGGGCGGGCCATGCCCGCGATTCGCGCGCATGGCGCGCTCCTACAGGGATGGCCCCGGCGAACGCCTCACGCCCGCCGCAGCGACTGCTGGTCGATCAGGTACTGCAACCGGAACAGATGCCTGAACCCGGCCTCCCACGCACCATGTCCGGACTTCACGTTGATATGCCCGGCGCCCGGCAGGATCACCGTCTCCGCGCCCCAGAGGCGGCCGAGCAGCATGGCGCGCTGCGGGCTGCAGGCGTGGTCGTTGTCGGAACCCACCAGAACGCTGGGAAATGGCAGCGATTGCAGGGAGATCGGCGCGAAATTGCGCAGCGCTTCGTTGCAGCTGTCCCGCTCGACATCCGCCGGCGCCACCAGCAAGGCACCGGCGACCTGCGCCAGCAGGCGGCGGTCGGCGCGGGCCGCCCAGTGGGCGACGGTGACGCAGCCGAGGCTGTGCGCGATCAGCACCACGCGGCCGGGTTCGCGGCGGATTTCCCGGTCCAGCGCGGCGACCCAGTCGGCGCGCTGCGGGGTGATCCAGTCGGCCTGCTCGACCCGCGTGGCGTTCGGCAGGGCGCGTTGCCAGTGGCTCTGCCAGTGGCTGTCGTCGGAACCGTGCCAGCCGGGCACGATCAGGTAGCGGATGCGTTCGTTGCGCATGGAAGCGGCCCTCGCGAATCGTCATGGAGGGCATTCTAGGCGGGGTTCATCCATGCGTTAAGGAATAAGAAATTCTTTGCTTATTCCTTGATCGCCGACCGACAGCAGCGGGCCAGCAACGCCTCCAGCTTGAAATCCGGCATGGCATAGGAACGCAGCGCGCTCGCCGTCTGCTCGACATAGTCGCGGGTGCTGCCGAAATGTCCGTGGGCGCTGTCGAACACGCGCTGGACGATGCTGTCCGGCAGCGAACCGGCGTAGCTCGGCAGGTGCCGCTCCAGCACGAAGCCCAGGGCGCGCACCCGGCTGCCGTCGTCGAGGCGGCAGCTCAGCCATTCCGGGCGGTACGAGGCATAGGGCATCTCGCGCTGCCAGAGGGCGAACAGGTTGGCGTCGAGGTCGTCGTCGGGCAGCCGGTAGGCGAACCCGGAGCAGGAGCCGCCACGGTCGAGACCGAGCACCAGACCGGGCATTTCCGGCGTGCCGCGATGGGTCAGCGACCACAGGTAGAGTCCCCGGTGATAGCCATGCACCCGCGCCCGACGCGCCTCGGCGACCGGGAACTCCGGGCGCCAGATCAGCGAGCCGTAGGCGAACAGCCACACCGGCCCGCCATCGTGCCCGGACATGGTGATTTCCAGCGAAGCGCGCAACTGCTCGGCAGTCAGATGCTCCGGCGCCCCCAGCACCGGCGGATAGAAGGGGTCACCCATGACGGGAGACGATGCCATTGCCTTACCCCCACGGTCGCCTGGCTGCCTTCAAATTAACGGATGGCGGGGGCGGATGGAACCGGCGGGGACGGCGTGGTGCGGGGGTTTGCGACGAAATGACAGGGTGGAGTTGGTTTCCCCTCACCCTAACCCTCTCCCGAGGGGAGAGGGGACTGTTCGGCGTCAAGCGAAACACCGTGCCTCGTAGGGCGGGTGCAACCCGCCAAATATTGGCGCGTTGTGGATGGTGGCGGGTTTCACCCGCCCTACGGGGGAACGACATAAAAAAAGACCGCCTCCCCCTGCCTGAACCTGGAAAGCGGCCTTGAAGCTGAATCTGCTCTGGTGCAGTCAGCTTTCTACGCCTGTGATGTTGCAGGCGTCTTACAGGGCCGCCTTTTCCGACTCAGACCGCCCGCAACGGCTTGCCGCGTACCGGCGCGCCATTGGCCTTGTAGTACTCGGCCGTACTGCGCGGCAGCGGCTGGCGGCCGCGGATTTTGTCGGCGATCTTCTCGGCCATCATGATGGTGGTGGCGTTGAGGTTGCCGGTGATGATCAGCGGCATGATCGACGCATCCACCACCCGCAGCCCGTCGATGCCGTGCACGCGGCCCTGGCCGTCGACCACCGCCATGTCGTCCTCGCCCATCTTGCACGAGCAGGACGGATGGAAGGCGGTTTCCGCATGTTCGCGGACGAAGGCGTCCAGTTCGGCGTCGCTCTTGCGCTCGATGCCCGGACTCAGTTCGCGGCCGCGATAAGGATCGAGCGCCGGCTGCGCCATGATCTCGCGGGTGATGCGGATGCCGTCGCGGAACTCCTGCCAGTCCTGCTCGCTGGACATGTAGTTGAACAGGATGCTCGGGTGCTTGCGCGGGTCGCGGGAGGTCAGGTTGATGCGGCCGCGGCTGGGCGAGCGCATCGAGCCGACGTGGGCCTGGAAGCCGTGTTCCTTCACCGCGTTGCTGCCGTTGTAGTTAATCGCCACCGGCAGGAAGTGGTACTGGATGTTCGGCCACTCGAATTCCGGACGCGTGCGGATGAAGCCGCCGGCCTCGAACTGGTTGCTGGCGCCGAGGCCGGTGCCCTTGAGCATCCACTCCGCGCCGATCTGCGGCTGGTTCCACCACTGCAGCGCCGGGTACAGCGACACCGGCTGCTTGCAGGCGTACTGCAGGTACATCTCCAGGTGGTCCTGGAGGTTCTGGCCGACGCCCGGCAGGTCGTGCACCACCGGCACGCCGATGTCGCGCAGCAGCGCCGCCGGGCCGACGCCGGAGCGTTGCAGCAGTTGCGGCGAGGCGATGGCGCCGGAGCAGACCAGCACTTCGCGGCGCGCGCGGACTTCCGTCAGCGCGTTGTCGTTGCCCTGCAGGTAGGTCGCGCCGATGGCGCGCTTGCCGTCGAAGAGGATGCGGTCGGTCAGCGCGTGGGTGACGATGGTCAGGTTCGGCCGTTCGCGGGCCTGGTCGAGATAGCCGCGCGCGGTGCTGGAACGACGGCCCTGCGGGGTGACGGTGCGGTCCATCGGGCCGAAGCCTTCCTGCTGGTAGCCGTTGAGGTCTTCGGTGCGCGGATAGCCGGCCTGCACGCCGGCCTCGACCATGGCGTGGAACAGCGGGTTGTTGCCAGCCTTCGGCGTGGTCACGCTGACCGGGCCGTCGCCGCCGTGGAAATCGTTCGGGCCGATATCGCGGGTCTCGGCCTTGCGGAAGTACGGCAGGCAGTCGAGATAGGTCCAGTCTTCCAGCCCCTTGTCCTGCGCCCAGCCGTCGAAGTCCATGGCGTTGCCGCGGATGTAGCACATGCCGTTGATCAGCGAGGAGCCGCCCAGGCCCTTGCCGCGCCCGCACTCCATGCGGCGGTTGTTCATGTGCGGCTCGGGATCGGTCAGGTAGGCCCAGTTGTAGCGCCGGCCCTGCAGCGGGAAAGCCAGCGCGGCGGGCATCTGGGTGCGGAAGTCGGCGCGGTAGTCCGGGCCTCCGGCTTCCAGCAGCAGCACGCTGACGTCGGCGTCCTCGGTGAGGCGGGTGGCGAGCACGTTACCGGCGGAGCCGGCGCCGATGATGATGTAGTCGAATTCCTGGGACATGCGGGCCTTCCTCTTTTTCTAGGCATGACACCGCCCGCGACGCGTGCGCGCCGGTGTCTGGAAGTCGGGATGGCCGGTGGCAGGGAGTGGGGCCTGCGACCGGCCTTATCGGGGGCGGATCGCGGCGGTTAGAACACCGAGGCGTAGTCGCCCAGCTCTACCTGCACGGATTTGATCCGAGTGTAATGAGCCAGGGTGGTCAGGCCGTTCTCGCGACCGACGCCGGATTGCTTGTAGCCGCCCACCGGCATCTCGGCCGGGGACTCGCCCCAGGTGTTGATCCAGCAGATGCCCGCCTCCAGGCGATGGATCGCGCGGTGGGCGCGGGCCAGGTCCTGGGTGACGACGCCGGCGGCGAGGCCGTATTCGGTGTCGTTGGCGCGGCGGATGACTTCATCCTCGGTGTCGTAGACGAGGATGCTCATCACCGGGCCGAAGATTTCCTCGCGGACGATGGTCATGTCGTCGCGGCAGTCGGTGAACACGGTGGGCGCGACGTAGGCGCCGCTGGCGAATTCGCCCTGGGTCAGGCGCTCGCCGCCGCACAGCAGGCGGGCCTTCTCTTCCTTGCCCAGCTCGATGTAGCGCAGCACGCTGTCCATGTGCGCGAAGCTGGTCAGCGGGCCGAAGTTGGTGTTCTCGTCCTGCGGGCTGCCGATGCGGATGCGCTTCACGCGCTCCAGCACCTTGGCCTCGAAGCGTGCCTGCAGCGCGCGCGGGATGAATACGCGGGTGCCGTTGGTGCAGACCTGGCCGGAGCTGAAGAAGTTGGCCATGACGGCGATGTCGGCGGCGCGGTCGAGATTGGCGTCGTCGAAGACGATCAGCGGCGACTTGCCGCCCAGTTCCATGGTCACTTCCTTCAGCGACGAGCTGGAGGCGCTGGCCATGACCTTCTTGCCGGTGGAGGTGCCGCCGGTGAAGGAGATCTTCTCGATGACCGGGTGCTCGGTCAGCCACTGGCCGACTTCACGGCCGCTGCCGGTGAGGACGTTGAACACGCCGTCCGGCACGCCGGCCTCGGTGTAGATTTCCGCCAGCTTCAGCGCGGTCAGCGGGGTGACTTCGCTGGGCTTGAAGATCATCGCGTTGCCGGCGGCCAGCGCCGGGGCTGATTTCCACAGGGCGATCTGGATCGGGTAGTTCCACGCGCCGATGCCGGCGACCACGCCCAGCGGCTCGCGGCGGGTGTAGACGAAGCTGGTCTCGCGCAGCGGGATCTGCTCGCCCTCGATGGCCGGGATCAGGCCGGCGTAGTACTCCAGCACGTCGGCGCCGGTGACGATGTCCACAAAGCGGGTCTCGGCCAGCGGCTTGCCGGTGTCGAGGGTTTCCAGCTCGGCCAGCTCGTCGTTGCGCTGGCGGAGGATTTCCACGGCGCGGCGGAGGATGCGCGAACGCTGCATGGCGGTCATCGCGCCCCATACCTTCTGGCCTTCCACGGCGGCGGCCACGGCGCGCTCGACGTCGTCCTTCGACGCGCGCTGCACCTGGGCGAGGACCTCACCATTGGCCGGGTTGATGGTCTCGAAAGTGGCGCCGCTGGTGGCTTCCACATAACGACCGCCGATGTAGAGCCGCTGAACGTCGAATCGGGCCATGGTGATGTTGTCCTCTCTTATATTGGTGTGGCTACGCAAGGCTGCGCCGGGCTATCCCGTGCGCTTGGCCAGTTGTTGGTCGAGATAGTCGTAGGCAATCGCCAACGCCTGTTCGGTATCGAAGTCGGCCCCGGACAGCGCGCCGCGCAGCCACAGGCCGTCGATCAGCGCCGCCAGTCCACGGGCGGCGGCGCGCGCTTCGGTGAGCGGCAACTCGCGGCGGAACTGGCAGCACAGGTTGGAATACAGCCGGTGGTCGTTGATCCGCTGCAGCCGGCGCAACTGCGGCTGGTGCATGCTGCTCGCCCAGAAGGCCAGCCAGGTCTTCATCGCCGGGCCGTTCACCTGGCTGCTGTCGAAGTTGCCTTCGATGATCGCGCGCAGGTGCGAGCGCGCATCGTCGTCCCGCATTGTCGCGCGGCGTTCGCCCACGGCCTTGCTCAATGCCGACATCAGGTGGCGCATGGTCGCCTCCAGGAGGCCGTTCTTGTCCTGGAAGTAGTGGCTGATGATGCCGTTGGACACCCCGGCCAGACGTGCGATCAGCGCGATGCTGGCATCGCCCATGCCGACCTGGTCCACCGCCTCCAGCGTGGCGTGGATCAGTTGCGAGCGGCGTATGGGCTGCATACCGACCTTTGGCATTTCGATTCTCCTTGCGCGGGACGAGACAGAACCTGACCGTCCGGCGTCATGTTGGGCCAGTCTATTTTGTTTTTATTGAACGTTCAATCAACTAAGAATAAGCTGCGCTTCCATGAACCTCCCGAGCCTTGCGTGCAAGCGGCCCGGACCGTTCATCACCGCGCCAGCCAACCGCCAAGGATCGCAGAATCCGGGCGTGAGGTGCGCGGCGGCAATGCTTTGCGGCGTATTTCGCCACGCGTTCACTGCCATGGGGTCCCCCTCAATGACTGCTTCGCCAACAAAAACAAACGAGCAGGTACGTCTGAATCCGGTCGTGTTCTACGGCTCGACCGCCCTCATCCTGATTCTGACCGCCGCCCTCATCCTCTTCCCCGACGGTGCCGGCGCACTGCTCGGCCGCATCCAGGTCTGGCTGTCGCACAGCTTCGGCTGGTACTACATGCTGGCCATCGGCGCCTATCTGTTCTTCGTCGTGTGGATCGCCTTCTCGCGCTACGGCACGCTCAAGCTCGGCGCCGACCACGACAGGCCCGACTTCAGCTACGGCGCCTGGGCCGGCATGCTGTTCTCCTCGGGGATCGGCATCTCGCTGCTGTACTTCGCCGCGTCGGAACCCATCGACCACCTCTACAACCCGCCGGAAGGCGCCGCCGGTACGCCGCATGCGGCACGCCAGGCGCTGCAACTGACCTTCCTGCACTGGGGCCTGCACGGCTGGGCGATCTACGCACTGGTCGGCCTCGCCGTCGGCTACTTCGCCTACCGCCACCGCCAGCCGCTGGCGCTGCGCTCGGCGCTCTACCCGCTGCTCGGCGAACGCTGGGTGAAGGGCGCGGTGGGCAACGCGGTGGACTGCTTCGGCATCTTCGTCACCCTGCTCGGCCTGGTCACCAACCTGGGGATCGGTGCGCTGCAGGTGTCCTCCGGGCTGGAATACCTGACCGGCATGGAGCATTCGAAGACCACCCTGCTGGTCGTCCTGCTGGTGATGAGCGTGGTGGCGACGCTGGCCGCGGTGTCCGGCATCGAGAAGGGCATCCGCCGGCTGTCCAACCTGAACATCGTGCTGTTCAGCTCGCTGCTGCTGTTCGTGCTGGTCTGCGGCTCGACCCTGGAGCTGCTCAACGGCTTCGTGCAGAACCTCGGCGACTACCTAAACGGGCTGATCCTGAAGACCTTCGACCTCTACGTGTACACCGGCGGCGGCGCCGGCAAGAGCGAGGAATGGCTGGGCCTGTGGACCCTGTTCTACTGGGCGTGGTGGATTTCCTGGGCGCCCTTCGTCGGCATGTTCGTCGCCCGTATTTCCAGGGGCCGCACCGTGCGCGAACTGGTCTGCGGCGTGCTGCTGATCCCGCTGGGCTTCACCCTCGCCTGGCTGTCGGTGTTCGGCAACAGCGCCATGGACCTGGTGATGAACCACGGCGCCACCGACCTGGCCAAGGCCGCGCTGGAGCAGCCGTCGATGTCGATCTACCTGCTGCTGGAGCACTACCCGCTGGCCAAGGTGGTGATCGGCGTGTCGATCTTCGTCGGCTTCGTGCTGTTCCTCACCCCGGCGGACTCCGGTTCGGTGATGCTCGCCAACCTGTCGCGGGCCGGCGGCGATCTCGACGAGGACGCGCCGAACTGGCTGCGCATTCTCTGGTCGGTGATCGTCACCCTGGTGACCATCGGCCTGCTGTTCGCCGGCAACTTCACCGCCATGCAGACCGTGGTGGTGCTGGCCGGCCTGCCGTTCTCGGCGGTGCTGATCCTGTTCATGTTCGGCCTGTACAAGGCGGTGCGGGCGGATTACGAGCAGGCGCATGGCGGTGCTCGGCCCGCTCCGGCGGCGCTGGCGCAGAACGCCTGAAATCTCCCCGACGGCGCGAGCGGCGTCGCCTTTTTGGCCCGGCAGATGCCGGGCTTTCTTTTTCCGTAGGGCGGGTGCAACCCGCCAAAAATGGCGCCGATATTGGCGGGTTGCACCCGCCCTACGCGCTACCCTGCATCGGCGCGATGCCTTCCCCCTCACCCTAACCCTCTCCCTCAAGGGAGAGGGAACCGTTCGTAGCCGCCGGCTGGCACGACATGCAACCCAACACCGTTGCGCCCCCTCTCCCTCTGGGAGAGGGTTGGGGTGAGGGAGTCACAACGCCAAGGTTTCCGTCGAAGCGCGGGAATAGCGAGCACCTCAATCCAACCGCTTGTGCACCCTTGTCACCGCGATGCCCATCATCAACACGCTGAACACCCCCAGCGCCGCCAGCTCCGGCCACATCTCCAGCAGACCGGCGTTGCGCAGCATGATCCCCCGCGCCAGCCTGAGGAAATGGGTGAGCGGCAGCGCCTCGGCGATCCACTGCGCCACCTTCGGCATGCCGGCGAAGGGGAACATGAAGCCGGACAGCAGCACCTGCGGCAGGAAGGTGAAGAAGGCCATCTGCATCGCCTGGAACTGGCTGTCGGCGAAGGTGGAAAGGAATATCCCGAGGGTCAGGCTGGCGAAGATGAACACCAGCGAGGCGACGTACAGCTCCAGCAGCGAGCCGCGCACCGGCACCTCGAACAGCAGGCGGCCGACCAGCAGGATCACCGTCACCTGGATCAGGCCGATGCCGACGAAGGGCAGCACCTTGCCGATGGTCAGCTCCCACGGCGACACCGGCGTGGTGATGAGCATTTCCATGTTGCCGCGCTCGCGTTCGCGGACCAGGGCGATGGCGGTGAACAGCACCATGGTCATGGTCAGGATCACCCCGACCAGCCCCGGCACGGTGTTCAGCGGCGCCAGGCGCTCGGGGTTGTACAGGTTGACCACCGACACCCCGCTGGGCCGCTCCCAGCCCGGCAGCGGGTAGCTGGACAGCTGGCGGGCGGCGGCCTGCACGGTCTGGTCGGAGCCATCCACCACCAGTTGCAGCGGCGGGCGATCCGGGTCCTTGCGTTCGAGGCGTGCATCGTAGTCCGGCGGCACCACCAGCGCGCTGCTGATGCGGCCTTCGCGCAGCATCTCGTCGACCTGCTGCGGCGTGGACAGCCGGTAGCGCAGCTGGATCACCTGGCTGGAAGCGATTTCCTGCACCGCCTCGCGGGAGCGCGCGGTGTTGGCCTGGTCCAGCACCGCCGCGTCGAGGCCGCGCACGTCGAGATTGATGGCGTAGCCGAACAGCACCAGCTGCATGATCGGAGTGCCGGCGATCATGGCGAAGGTCAGACGGTCGCGGCGCAGCTGGCGCAGTTCCTTGACCACGATGGCGAGCATCCGCCGCAGGTTCATTCGGCCTCCCTGCGCGCCGGGCGGGTGACGCTGACGAACACGTCTTCCAGGTTGGGATCGGCGCTTTCCACCCGTGCCTCAATGCCCTGCTGATGCAATCGACGGGCGATATCCTCGACCGCATTGGGATCGTCGCTGAGCACCCGCAGCGAGGCGCCGATCTGCGCCATGGCGACCACTTCCGGCTGGCCTTGCAGCGCCTTCTGCGCCAGTCGCGGCTGGTCGCATTCCACCAGCAGTGGGCGGCCGGGCAAGGCGTCCATCAGCTCACGCGGGCTGCCGTCGGCGACCAGCCGGCCGGCGTCGAGGATGCCCAGGCGCGTGCAGCGTTCGGCCTCGTCCATGTAGTGGGTGGAGACCAGCAGCGTGGTGCCGGCGTCGGCCAGTTCGAACAGAGAATCCCAGAATTCCCGGCGCGACTGCGGATCGACCGCGCTGGTCGGCTCGTCGAGCAGCAGCAGGTCGGGCTTGTGCAGCACCGCGCCGGCCAGCGCCAGGCGCTGTTTTTGCCCGCCGCTCAGGGTCCCCGCCAGTTGCTCGCGGCGGTCGCTGAGCCAGTAGCGTTCGAGCAGTTCGTCGATACGCTGGCGTGCCGCGCCGCGTTTCAGGCCCTGCACGCTGGCGAGGAAATCGAGGTTCTCGCCAACGGTGAGGTCCTCGTACAGCGAAAACTTCTGCGTCATGTAGCCGATGCGCCGCTTCAGCGCCTCGGCGTCCTTCGGGATACGGTAGCCGAGCACCTCGATCTCGCCTTCGCTGGGCAGCAGCAGGCCGCAGAGCATGCGGATGGTGGTGGACTTGCCGCAGCCGTTGGGGCCGAGGAAGCCGAACACTTCGGCGCGATCGACGCGCAGGTCGAGATGGTCGACCGCGGTGAGCTGGCCGAAACGCTTGGTCAGCCCCGTGGCGTGGATGACCGGGTCATTGCCGTTCATCGTCGATGCGCTCGGCGCTCAGCGGGAGACCGGCGGGCAGGCGGCGCGCGCCCTCGCCTTCCAGCACGGCCTCGGCGCGGTAGACCAGGCGGCTGGCGTCATCGCCGGTGAGGGCGAAGTACGGCGTGAAGCTGGATTCGCTGCGGATGCTGCGCAGCTTCGCCTCGAAGGGCTGCTCGACACCTTCGACATGAATCCGCACACGGCTGCCGACCTCCACCTGGGCGCGGATCGAGGCGGGGATGAACAGCCGCGCATAGGGCACATCGCCGACCAGCAGGCTGACCACCTCGGCGCCTTCCGGCGGCTGGTCGCCCGGTTTGAACGGCAGCGAATCGACCACCCCGTCGCGCGGCGCGCGCACGCTGAGGTGCTGGCGGGTGACTTCCAGATGGGCGAGGTTGCCCTGCGCCGCTTCGAGGGCCGCGCGGGCCTGTTCGATCTGTTCCGGGCGGGTGCCGTTGGTCAGCTCGCGCAGGCGCGCCTCGGCATTCCTGCTCTCGTTGCGCGCCTGGTCGCGGGTGGCGCGGATGCGGTCCAGCTCGGCGATGGCGACCATGCCGCGCTTGTACATCTGTTCGATACGCGGGAAGTTGCGCTCGGCATCGGTCTGCGCGGCGCGAGCCCGGGCCAGGGTGGCGCGGGCGGCGTCGATTTCCTCGCTGCGCGCGCCATTGCTCATCTCGTCGAAGCGCGCCTGGGCCTGGGCCACCTGGCCACGCGCCTGGGCGACCTGGGCATCCAGCCGGCGCGGGTCGAGTTCCAGCAGCAATTGCCCGGCCTTGACGGTGTCTCCCTCGGCGACATCCCAGCGCAGGATGGTTTCCGAGGATTCGGCGGGGATGCCGACGCGGTCCCACTCCAGGGTGCCGAGCAGTTCCGGATCGCCGTTGCCACCGCAGCCGGCGAGCGCCAGCAGCAGTCCGAATAACAGGCAACGATCAGCGCGCATCGGCAACCTCCAGGCCCTGGGCCAGCAGCGTGAGGGTGTGGCGTATCAGCGCCTCGTCGTCGATCTCCGGGGCGTTGAAGATGTTCCGCCAGAGTGGCGCCGAGGCGTAGGGCAGCAGGGTCAGGCCGATCAGCGACACCACCAGCAGGCGCGGATCGACACCGGGATTCAGCACGCCCCGCCCCTGCGCCTCGGCGAAACGCCGGGCCAGCAGTTGCGGCACCATCGGCGCGAAGCGGGTGGGCAGCAGGTCGCGCAGCACGCCGCCCTCGCAGAGGATCTCGCGCACCCACAGCGGCGGCAGCCAGGGGTTCTGGCGGATGTTCGCGCTCATCCCGCGGACGAAGGCGGCGACCAGCTGGTGCGGATCGTCGCCGGCCTGCTGCAGGCGCTCGCCCATGCCCTGCATCAGCGGCAGCAGGCGCTCCTCCACCACCGCATCGACCAGCCGTTCCTTGTTGCCGAAGTAGTAATTCACCAGCGCCGGCGTCACCCCGCACTGCTGGGCGATGGCGCGCAGGCTGGTGGCGTGGATGCCGCGATGGGCGAAGCTGTCGACGGCGGCATCGAGCAGGCGCTGGCGCAGGTCGCCGGCGTCCGCCAGGGGACGGCCGGGCGCGCGTGGCGCGGATTTGCCGGGTTTGTCCTGTTTCATGAGGACTATTTAAATATACGTTTAATTAAATGCAAGGCGACCGGTCGTCACGGGCTATGGTTTCTGACGAACGCGCCACGAGGAATGCTCCATGAACGAGCCGCGCGACTGGTGCCTGCTGCGCCTGGACGACAACGGCAACGAGTTCGTCATGCAACGGGGTCTGACTCGGGAAGAGGCCGAGGCGCTGGCGCGGGAATACCAGGCGCGCGGGCACAAGCAGATGTATTGGGTGCGGCGGGAGAAGCAGGACAGGTAGCGGCGCGGCTGTGAATCCAAGTGTTTATCCACAACTGTACCTTCAACGGTTGCGGAGGCCGGGCTAGGCTGTGGAATCACGCCATCGAGGTGCTTCCATGTCCGCCGATATCGAAATCCGCCCCGTCACCGCCGACGACCACGCCGCCTGGCTGCAGCTCTGGCAGGGTTACCAGCGCTTCTACAACACCGAGATCAACGAGGAGACCAGCGCCGTGACCTGGCAGCGCTTCCTCGACCCGGCCGAGCCGATGCACGCCGCCCTCGCCTGGCAGGATGGCCAGGCCGTCGGCATGGTGCACTGGATCTTCCACCGCTCCACCTGGACCGTCGGCGACTACTGCTACCTGCAGGACCTGTTCGTCGCCAAGGGCCTGCGCGGCGGCGGCGTGGGCCGCAAGCTGATCGAGTACGTCTACGCCCAGGCCAGCGCGCAGGGCGCCTCGCGTGTGCACTGGCTGACCCACGAGACCAACGCCACCGCCATGCTGCTCTACGAGCGCATCGCCCAGCGTTCCGGCTTCGTCCAGTACCGCAAGCTGCTGTGACCGGGAGACCCGCCATGTCCGAACAAGCCGCGCTGCACTGGCAGCCCGTCGCCGCACCTGCTCGCGAATCCCTGCCGGGCCGCTACGTGAACCTCGAACCCCTCGACACCAGCCGTCACGGCGACGATCTGTGGCTGGCGCTGCAAGGTCCGGACTCCGATCCGGTGCTATGGGATTACCTGCCCTATGGTCCCTTCCCCGAGCGCGCGGCGTTCGATGCCTGGATCGCCGGCAATGCGGCGAGCGCCGATCCGCAGTTCTACGCGGTGATCGGCAAGACCTCGCAGCGCTGCGTCGGCCTGCTGAGCTTCCTGCGCATCGTGCCGAAGGACGGCTGCATCGAGATCGGTCATATTGCCTTCGGCCGGGTGATGCAGCGCTCGCCGGGCTCCACCGAGGCGGTCTACCTGCTGGCGAAGCGCGCATTCGATCTCGGCTACCGGCGCCTGGAGTGGAAGTGCAATTCGCTCAACGCCCGCTCCATGCGCGCCGCCGAACGCCTCGGCTTCACCTACGAAGGCACGTTCCGCCAGCACATGGTGGTCAAGGACCGCAACCGCGACAGCGCCTGGTTCTCCATCCTCGACAGCGAATGGCCGGTGCGGCAGCGGGCGTTCGAGGGGTGGTTGAGCGCGGAGAACTTCGATGGGGAGGGGAGGCAGAAGCGGCGGTTGGAGGATTTGCGCTCATAACCCGGACCGAGCGACGCAGAACGTAGGGTGGACAACGCGAAGCTTGTCCACCTTTTGCTTCGACATGCCGCCCTGGTGGAAAACGCTTCGCGGTTTTCCACCCTACCGGTAAAGCGACACCTCCGCCTTTTCCCTGCCCCCTCGCCAAAGATCGGTGATACTTAGGGTTTCCCCATGCTGTTGTGGAGACCGCCATGAGCACCGAATTCCAGACCCCGCGCGTCGAACAGGTGCAGATCGACGAACTGCCCTGCTGGCGCATCCATACCGCCCATGGCGAGGCCCTGATCGCGCAGCAGGGCGCGCAACTGCTCAGCTACCAGCCGCACGAGCAGCAGCCGCTCGTGTGGCTGAGCGAGAGCGCCGAGTACAAGCACGGCCAGTCGGTGCGCGGCGGTGTGCCGGTGTGCTGGCCGTGGTTCGGCAACATCTCGATGAACCCGGTGGAAGTGCGCGGCATGGTCGAGGGCGAGAGCGGACCGGCGCACGGCCTGGTACGCGGCGTCGACTGGGAACTGGAAGACATCGCCGACGAACTGGGCGAACTCACCGTGCATTTCCGCCTCAACGCGCCCCACGGCCTGCCCGGTTGGCCGCACGCCGCCGAGGTGAGCCTGGCGATGCGTTTCGGCGAACACCTGAAGCTGGAACTGACCACCCACAACCACGGCGACAAACCGCTGGCGATCAGCCAGGCGCTGCACACCTACTTCGCCGTCAGCGACAGCCGCGAAGTGACCGTCGACGGCCTGCAGGGCGCACGCTACATCGAGACCCTGGAGAACTGGGAAGAACGCCAGCAGCACGGAGTGGTGCGCTTCACTGGCGAGACCGACCGCATCTACCTCGGCCTCGACAAGCCGCTGGTGATCCACGATCCGCAATGGCAGCGCGCCATCCACATCCAGGCCAGCCATTCGCGCTCGGCGGTGGTGTGGAACCCGTGGATCGACAAGTCCGCCCGCCTCTCGCAATTCCCCGACGACGCCTGGCAGCGGATGCTCTGCATCGAGACGGCGCGGGTGTGGGACGACGTGCTGAACATCGCGCCGGGGCGCAGCGAGACGATGAGTGTGGAAATCTGGAGCGAGGGGCTCGACGCCTGATTCCACCACAATGCGGTGGACAAGCAGAGCGTTGTCCACCCTACGCCATCACCTGTAGGAGCCAGCTTGCTGGCGATCCGAGCGTCATGCAGGCGCGGAGTTGCCGGCGAGCACGGATGATCGCCAGCAAGCTGGCTCCTACCAAGAGCAAGAGCGCGGCGTTACGCGTCGAGGTGCTCGCGGATGCGCTCGTTAAGGACAGCGAGGCGTTCCTCGATCCCATCCAGATGCTCGTGCTGGTCGCTGCGCCCATCGATTTGCCGCGCACACAGATTGAGCGCCGAAAGCACCATCAGCTCATTGCTGGTGACATAGGGGAATTTCTTCTTGCTGGCGGCGAGCTCCGCCTGCAGCAGCGCGGCCGCGTCCTGCAGCATGCGCTCCTCGCCGGCGGGTGCCTTGATGCTGTATTCGCGGCCGAGGATGCGCAGCACGCGAACGCCGTCGCCGCTCATGCCTCGACGCGGCTGTCGCTTACGCGGCGGATCAGGGCCTGCAGGCGCGCGGCGGTGGCGCCGTGCTTCTCTTCCTGCTCCAGCATGGACAGCTGCAGGTTGTCGTTCTCTTCGCGGGCGGCTTGCAGTTGCTGCAGCAGTTCGCCATTGGCGGCGCTCAGCTGCTTGTTCTGCTGCAGCAGTTCGCCGATCAGTTGTTCCAGTTGTTCGAGGGTGGCGTCGAGCATGATCGTCTCCGGAGCCGTTGAATTCGCTGCGGAGGATAAAGAAAAGCGCCCTCTACGGCCAGAAAAACCGGGGCTTTCCGGACAAGGTGTATGCTGTCAATTCAATGGCTTATGAAGGAATTTTCGCGCTTTCTGTAGGACTTGCGCCAAGAATCAGGCTGACCTGTAGGGCGGGTGAAACCCGCCACGGCGGCACCACCAGGGTGGCGGGTTGCACCCGCCCTACGCCGGGACTCACCTAGCGAATCACACCCTCTTCCCGCAGCAGCTTGAAGATGGCTTCGGCGCCAGCTTCCGCCGAAAGGTCCTTGAGCACCTGGCCGGTGCCGCCGGAGGCCTTGGCGGTGGCGGCTTTCATGCGTTCCGCGCCGGTCTTCGCCTTGATCACCTTGAGCCGCTTCGGCCGTGGGCGCGCCGGTTGCAGGGTGCTTTCGGCGAGCAGCGCGTCCTCGACGATCTCCACCTCATGGGCCTCGATGAAGCCGCGGCGGGCCGGACCGAAGGCGCTCTGGCGGGCGACCGGCGCGGCGTTGTCGACACTGGCGAGGAACGGCAGGCGTACCTTGAGCCGGCGACGCTGGCCGCGCGGCAGGGCCTGGAGGACCTGGGCGCTGCCGTTCTCGACCTTCTCCACTTCGGCGAGGCCGACCACCAGCGGCCAGCCCAGTCGCTCAGCGAGAAGGAACGGCAGCATGCCGGAGCCTTCGCCGGTTTCCGCCTGGCTGCCGGTGAGCACCAGTTGCGCGTCGGTGCGGCCGAGGTATTCGGTGAGCGCCGGCAGTGCGTCGGCGCCGGCCGGTTGTTCCAGTACGGCGAGTTCGTCGAGGCCCATGCCGAGGTAGCTGCGCAGCGCCTCTTCCTGCGGGTTGCCGGCGTGCAGCACCTGCAGGCGCTTGCCAGCCAGGCGCAGGCCGAGCTCGACGGCGCGGGCGTCCTGCTCGGCGCGGCGGGCGCGGCCGGAGGCCGGGTGGGCGCCGATGGAGACCAGGGCGACGATGTTCAGGTCAGTCATGTCTGTTGCCTCGGAACGAATGGATCGTCGTTTCCCTCACCCCTGCCCTCTCCCAGAGGGAGAGGGGGTTTTCGTGCCGGCCGGAAGGCATGGAGCCAACCAAACGTGAGAAGTCAGGCTGCATCGCGGGCTGCTCCATTGCGGTATTCCTCGGCCAGGCGGATCAGCGCCTGGAGGATTGCCGACGAGTCGCCGATAACCGAGAGGTCGGCGCGTTTGATCATGTCGCAGCCCGGGTCCATGTTCACCGCCACCACCTTGTCGCAGGCGCCGATGCCCTGCAGGTGCTGGATGGCGCCGGAGATGCCCACGGCGAGATAGACCCGCGCGGTGACCCAGGTGCCGGTCGCGCCGACCTGACGGTTACGCGGCATATGACCGTCGTCCACCGCCACGCGGGAGGCGCCTTCGGTGGCGCCGAGGGCGACGGCGGCGCTGTGGAACAGATTCCAGTCCTTCACGCCGTTGCCGCCGGAAAGGATGAACTCCGCCTCGGCCATGGGAATCTGCGCCGGGTCCACGGCCACCGGGCCGAGGTCCTCGATGCGTGGCAGGTTGCGCGCGACGCTGCCGTCCAGTCCGACGCTGCGTGCTTCGTGGCGGGTCTCGCTGACCGGCTCGGCGCACTCGGCGGCAGCCAGGATCAGGCGCGGCAGCGGGCGCTGGATGTCCTGCTGGCCGGCGCCGGCACGGCCGGTGCAGCGTTCGCCCTCGGCCTGCCAGACGCGGGTCGCCGGGCGCTCGCCAAGGCTGGCGGCCAGCCGGCGGCCGAGTTCGCCGCCACCGGTGCGGCTGTCGGGCAGCAGCCAGTGGCGCGGGGTGAACTGGCCTTCCACCGCGCGCAGGGCGAGCACGCGCTGCTCCGGTGCATAGCCTTCGTATTCGCTGCCGTCGATCAGCAGCAGGCGGTCGACGCCGGCGGTGTCGAAGGCGGTTTCCTTGTGCTCGCCGAATACGACCGCCAGGACTGCGCCGTCGCTGCCGGCCAGCTTGCGGGCCAGGCCGAGCAGGTCGCGGTCGTGGCTGGAGAGGCGGCCGCCCACCATGTCCGGCACCACGGCGATGACGAAGGCCGGTTGCTCGACCACATGCAGCGGCAGCTGCACCACTTCCGGCGCGCTGGAGCGCTTGCCGACGGTGCCCTGCTGGCTGCCGGAGCGGTCGATCCGTTTGACTCCATTCGGCCCGATGAAGCCGACCGCGTGGGGGTTCTTGCGGACGACGCCGTTCGGGCCCATCCAGCGGGTTTCGCCGCCCTGCGCGGCCTGCATGGCCTGGTGCAGCGGGTGTAGGCGGTTGCGGGCGATCCACTCGGCGCGCGGGTCGCGGCGGATGATGTCGCTCATGCTTGGGTCTCCGTGCGGGCGATTGTCCCCTCACCCCAGCCCTCTCCCCAGGGAGAGGGGGTTGTCCGAGGTGCGATGTAGGGCGGGTGCAACCCGCCAATTCCGGCGATGGCGGGTTGCACCCGCCCTACGGGAGTCCGGTGTTTCATCAATGCACCTCCGCCACTTCACGCTTGGTCGATGCGGGCTTTTTTGACGGGGCATCCGCGTTTTCGAGCAGCACGTCGGCGACCAGTTCGGCGATGTCCTTGATCTCCGGGCGCGGGGCGACCACGCCTTCGAGCATCGCGGTGCACTGCGGGCAGCCGACCGCCACCAGTTCCGCGCCGGTCTCCTTGATGTCGACCATGCGCATGTCCGGAATCCGCTGCTTGCCGGGGATGTCGGTGATCGGCGCGCCGCCGCCACCGCCGCAGCAGCGCGAGCGGAAGCCGGAGCGTTGCATTTCCTTCACCTCGATGCCGATGGCCTTGAGCACGTTGCGCGGGGCCTCGTACTCGCCGTTGTAGCGGCCCAGGTAGCAGGGGTCGTGGTAGGTCACGCTGCCGCCCTTGTGCTGCCCGAGCGCCAGCGCGCCGGCTTCGACCAGTTCGTTGATGAAGGTGCTGTGGTGCTGCACCTCGTAGTTGCCGCCCAGCGCGCCGTACTCGTTCTTCAGCACGTGGAAGCTGTGCGGGTCGCAGCTGACGATCTTCTTGAAGCGGTACTGCGCCATGCTCGCGATATTGCGCTTGGCCAGTTGCTGGAAGGTAGCCTCGTCGCCCAGGCGACGGGCCACGTCGCCGCTGTCGCGCTCTTCCAGGCCGAGCACGGCGAAGTCGACATTGGCCGCGCGCATGACCTTGACGAAGGCGCGCAGGGTGCGCTGGTTGCGCATGTCGAAGGCGCCGTCGCCGACCCAGAACAGCACGTCGGCCTGCTTCTGCTCGCTCATCAGCGGCAGGTTCAGGTCCGCTGCCCAGTTCAGCCGGCCGCCGGGGGCGAAGCCGCCGGGGTTGTCGGTGGCGATCAGGTTTTCCAGCACCTCGGCGCCCTTGTTCGGGGTCGCCCCCTTCTCCAGGGTGAGGTGGCGGCGCATGTCGACGATGGCGTCGACGTGCTCGATCATCATCGGACATTCCTCGACGCAGGCGCGGCAGGTGGTGCAGGACCAGAGGGTCTCGGCATCCACCAGCGCCTTGCCTTCCAGCGAGACGATCGGCTGGTGCGGACCGCCGCTGTGCTCGCCGAGCGGTTTGCCCGGATAGGGAGAACCGGCGAACTTGGCGTCGTTGCCACCGGCCAGGCCGATGACCATGTCCTGGATCAGCTTCTTCGGGTTGAGCGGCTGGCCGGCGGCGAAGGCCGGGCACATGGCCTCGCACTTGCCGCACTGCACGCAGGCGTCGAAGCCGAGCAACTGGTTCCAGGTGAAATCGGTGGGCTTTTCCACGCCCAGTGGCGCCAGCGGATCGTTCAGGTCCAGCGCCTTGAGGCCGGTGGAGCGGCCGCCGCCGAAACGCTCGGCGCGGCGGTGCCAGGCCAGGTGCAGGGCACCGGCGAAGGCGTGCTTCATCGGGCCGCCCCAGGTCATGCCGAAGAACAGCTCGGACACGCCCCAGGCCACGCCGACCGCGAGGACCGCCGCGAGGAACCAGCCGCCGAAGCCTTCCGGAAGAATCCCGGCGACCGGCAATGTGGCGATGAAGAAGCTCACCGCGAACATCAGCAGGCTTTTCGGCAGACGCATCCACGGGCCTTTCGACAGCCGCGACGGCGGGTCGAGACGGCGTTTGGCGACGAACAGCGCGCCGACGAACATCAGCACGGTGGCCGCCAGCAGGGCGAAGCCGAGAATCCGGCTGTGCAGGCCGAAGCCGTGCACGACGATGGCCAGCACGGCGGCGAGGACGAAGCCGCCGGCGGTCGCCACGTGGGTCCTGGACATGTACTTGTCGCGCTCGACCACATGGTGCAGGTCCACCAGATAGCGGCGCGGCATCTTCATGAGGCCGCCGATCCAGTCGACCTTCGAGGGCCGGCCGCGACGCCACATGAGGAAGCGCTTCACGGCGCCCAGCACGGCAAGGCCGAGGGCAGCGAAGAGCAGGATGGGAAGGATGGTGTTGAGCATTTCTGGTCTCCCTACGGGACCTCAAGCGACAGCGGGCCAGTCCCCTCTCCCTATGGGAGAGGGGGCCGTCCGTGCCAGCCGGACAATTCAAACCCTTGCGGGGCGCGCTCTTAAAAGTCCTTGCAGAGCCGCAGGGCGTCGTAGATCGCCGCATGGGTGTTGCGCTGGGCCACGCAATCGCCGATGCGGAACAGCAGGTAGCCATCGCCCGACTCGGCGAGGCACGGCTGCGGCTTGATCGCGAACAGCGCCTCGAGGTCGATCTGGCCCTTGTTGCGCGAGCCCTGCTTGAGCGCGTAGTACAGCGTCTCGTCCGGGCGCACGCCGTTTTCCACGACGACCTGGTCGACCACCCGCTCTTCCTTGGCGCCGGTGTATTCGTTCTCCAGCACCGCCACCAGCTTGTCGCCTTCGCGGTAGACCTTCTCCAGCGCCAGGTCGCCGGTCATGATCACTTCCTTCGGGTACATGCTGCGGTAGTAGGTCGGGAAGGTAGTGCCGCCGATGGCCACGCCCGGCTTGATGTCGTCGGTGACGATCTCCACCTGGGAGCCCTTGTCGGCGAGGAAGTCCGCCACCGACATGCCGCTGAATTCGCAGATGGTGTCGTAGACCAGCACGTTCTTGCCCGGCGCGACCGTGCCGTCAAGGATGTCCCAGCTGCTGACCACCAGCCCTTCGGCGGCGCCCCAGTGTTCGTTCTGTTCGAGGAACGGATGGCCGCCGTTGGCCAGCACCACGATGTCCGGGCGCAGGTCGCGGATGGTGTCCGGATCGGCCGCGGTGCCCAGGCGCAGGTCGACGCCGAGGCGGGCGATCTCCAGCTGGTACCAGCGGGTGATGCCGGCGATCTGGTCGCGCTGCGGCGCCTTGGCGGCGGTGGTGATCTGGCCGCCGAGCTGGTCCTTCTTCTCGAACAGGGTGACGTCGTGGCCGCGCTCGGCGGCAACGCGCGCCGCTTCCATGCCGGCCGGTCCGCCGCCGACCACCACCACCTTGCGCTTCGGCCCGGTGGATTTCTCGATGATGTGCGGCACGCCCATGTACTCGCGGGAGGTCGCGGCGTTCTGGATGCACAGCACGTCGAGACCCTGGTACTGGCGGTCGATGCAGTAGTTGGCGCCGACGCACTGCTTGATCTGGTCGACCTGGCCCATCTTGATCTTGGCGATCAGGTGCGGGTCGGCGATGTGCGCGCGGGTCATGCCGACCATGTCCACGTAGCCGCCTTCGAGGATGCGCGTGGCCTGGTTCGGGTCCTTGATGTTCTGCGCGTGCAGCACCGGCACGTTGACCACTTCCTTGATGCCGGCCGCCAGGTGCAGGAACGGCTCCGGCGGGTAGGTCATGTTCGGGATGACGTTGGCCAGGGTGTTGTGGGTGTCGCAACCGGAGCCGACCACGCCGATGAAGTCGATCATGCCGGTGTCGCTGTAGTACTTGGCGATCTGCTTCATGTCCTCGTGGGACAGGCCGTCCGGGTGGAATTCGTCGCCGCAGATGCGCATGCCGACGCAGAAGTCGTCGCCGACTTCCTTGCGCACGGCCTTCAGCACTTCCAGGCCGAACTTCATGCGGCCTTCGAAGGTGCCGCCCCACTCGTCGGTACGCTTGTTGACGCGCGGGCTCCAGAACTGGTCGATCATGTGCTGGTGCACGGCGGACAGCTCGACGCCGTCCAGTCCGCCTTCCTTCGCGCGGCGGGCGGCCTGGGCGAAGTTGCCGATCACGCGCCAGATCTCTTCCGGCTCGATGGTCTTGCAGGTGGCGCGGTGCACGGGCTCGCGGATGCCCGACGGCGACATCAGGGTCGGCCAGTTGAAGCCGTCCCAGCGCGAGCGGCGGCCCATGTGGGTAATCTGGATCATGATCTTGGCGCCGTGCTTGTGCATGGCGTCGGCAAGATTCTGGAAGTGCGGAATGATGCGGTCGGTGGACAGGTTCACCGAGCTCCACCACTCCTGCGGGCTGTCGATGGCCACCACCGAGGAACCGCCGCAGATGGCCAGGCCGATGCCGCCCTTGGCCTTCTCCTCGTAGTACTTCACGTAGCGCTCGGTGGTCATGCCGCCATCGGTGGCGTAGACCTCGGCGTGTGCGGTGGAGAGCACGCGGTTGCGGATGGTCAGCTTGCCGATCTGGATCGGCTGGAACATTGCTTCGAAGGCCATTGCGGCATCCTCACGGAATCACTTTTTTGTCGTGGGGCGGTTCGCGGGCCGCGGCCCGCGCCGACTCTCAGAGGGGTTTGACGATGAACAGGCCGTCGTCGTGGCCTTCTTCCGCGCCGCTGTAGACCTGCTCGGCCACGGTGCGGATGCTGCTGCCACGGGCGGCGAGGATCTGGTCCATGGCGCCGGCGAACCAGCCGGTGAACATGTAGTCGACCTTGCGGTTGACCTTGCCGTACACGTAGACGAACGCGGAGTGCTTCAGGCGCACCTGGGCGGTGCCCTTGTCGAGGTCGATCTGCTCGATCTGGAACAGGCCCCAGCCGCGCTGGGACAGGCGCTTCATGTAGTGCTCGAACACCTCGACGCCGACCAGGCCGTGGCATTCGGCTTCCTTCTCGCACCAGTGCCAGGCGGACTTGTAGCCGGCCTTGTAGAGGATCGCCGCATAGCGCTCGGCGCCGATCTCTTCCTCGATCCCGATGTGGTTGTTGACGAAGAAGTGGCGCGGCACGTAGAGCATCGGCAGGGCGTCGGTGGTCCAGACGCCGGTTTCGCTGTCGACTTCGATGGGCAGTTCGGGTGCGTGTTTGGCCATGGTGTTCAGACTCCGTGATTCTGGGCCCACTGCGGGCTGCATTTGTCCCCTCTCCCTCTGGGAGAGGGTTAGGGTGAGGGATTCATGGCGTAAGAGCGGCAAGCCCTCACCCCGGCCCTCTCCCAGAGGGAGAGGGGGAAAAGCGGCTTACTCGCCCCAGACGTCCTTGAGCACGCGCACCCAGTTCTCGCCCATGACCTTGCGCACCACGCGCTCGGGCATGCCGCGCTTGAGCAGGGTTTCGGTGAGGTTGGGGAATTCGCCCACGGTGCGGATGCCCAGCGGGTTGACGATCTTGCCGAAGTTGGTCAGGCGGCGGGCGTAGCCCTTGTCGTGGGTCAGCCACTCGAAGAAGTCGGGGCCGTGGCCCTGGGTGAAGTCGGTGCCGATGCCGATGGCGTCCTCGCCGACCAGGTTCATCACGTACTCGATGGCCTCGGCATAGTCGTCGATGGTCGAGTCGATGCCCTTCTTCAGGAACGGCGCGAACATGGTCACGCCGACGAAACCGCCGTGGTCGGCGATGAACTTCAGTTCCTCGTCGGACTTGTTGCGCGGGTGTTCCTTGAGGCCGGACGGCAGACAGTGGGAGTAGCAGACCGGCTTCTTCGATTCGAGGATGACTTCCTCGGAGGTCTTGCTGCCGACGTGGGACAGGTCGCACATGATGCCGACGCGGTTCATCTCGGCGACGATCTCGCGGCCGAAGCCGGAGAGCCCGCCGTCGCGCTCGTAGCAGCCGGTGCCGACCAGGTTCTGGGTGTTGTAGCACATCTGCACGATGCCCACGCCGAGCTGCTTGAACACCTCGACGTAGCCGATCTGGTCCTCGAACGCATGGGCGTTCTGGAAGCCGAAGAGGATGCCGGTCTTGCCCTGCTCCTTGGCCTTGCGGATGTCGGCGGTGGTGCGCACCGGGATCACCAGGTCGCCGTTCTCGCGGATCAGCTTCTGGCTGGCGACGATGTTGTTCACCGTGGCCTGGAAGCCTTCCCACACCGAGACGGTGCAGTTCGCGGCAGTCAGGCCGCCCTTGCGCATGTCTTCGAACAGTTCGCGATTCCACTTGGCGATGATCAGACCGTCGATGACGATGCTGTCGGCGTGCACTTCTGCTGGGCTCATCTGGGCGTCCCTCTTGTCAGGCAAGGCTTGTCAGGCGCGCCGGTCTGTTGCCGACGCTTTGAGCCAGAATATCCCCGGTGCGACAGGCGACCCGCTTCGAAAACGACCAGGGTCGTACCGAAAGCGTCAAGGCGGCGACATGGGCGACAGCGTTTGCGTCGCGGGCGCACAAGGTGGGGGAAAAAGGCTTTTCGTAGGATGGGTTGTAGGAGCGGGCCATGCCCGCGATCGACCGATGCTTGAGGCATACCGTAGGGCGGGTGCAACCCGCCATTCATGGCGATGGCATGGCTTGGCGGGTTTCACCCGCCCTACACAGGGGGAAGGTCGTCAGCGCCGCCAGCAGGCGAACAGGTTCCACGCCACCAGGGCGGTGACGAAGGCGGAGCTGCCGTAGAAGAGAAGGTTGTCCATGCGGGCACCCTCGGAAAGCGGAAGGCGCCCTCGCAAGGAGGGCGCCTGGGGGCTTACTCGCCGGCCACCTTGCGCACGTGGGCGGATTCTTCGCCCAGGTTGTTCAGCATGCGCTCGCTGTACCAGTCGAGGAAGTTGATCACGCCGAACTCGTAGGTCTTCGAGTACGGCCCCGGCTGGTAGGCGGTGGAGTTGATGCCGCGCTGGTTTTCCTCGGCCAGGCGGCGGTCCTGGTCGTTGGTGGCGTCCCACACCTCGCGCAGGCGCGCCACATCGTAGTCGACGCCTTCCACCGCGTCCTTGTGCACCAGCCACTTGGTGGTCACCACGGTTTCCTGCGCGCTGATCGGCCACACGGTGAAGACGATCATGTGGTCGCCCATGCAGTGGTTCCACGAATGCGGCAGGTGGAGGATGCGCATGGAGCCGAGGTCCGGATTCTTGATGCGGCCCATCAGCTTCTTGCTGCCCTGCTTGCCGTCCATGGTCATCGACACGGTGCCGTCGAGCAGCGGCATGCGCACGATACGGTTGCGCAGGCCGAAGCTGGCGTGGGCGTAGGGGATCTTCTCCGCGTCCCAGGCGGCGGTGCAGGCGGCGACCTGGTCCTTGAACGCCTGGCTGGCGCGCGGGTCGGTGACGTCGTCCCATTCCAGCAGGGTCTTCAGCAGTTCCGGGTGCGAACCGTTGCAGTGGTAGCACTCGCGGTTGTTTTCCAGCACCAGCTTCCAGTTGGCCTTTTCGCGCAGGGTGGTCTGCACGGCGACCTTGGCGTTCTCCATGTCGTACGGCTCCATGTAGTGTTCGAGCGTACGCAGGAAGTCGTCGATGGCCGGCAGGTTCTCGGCCAGCGAGATGAAGATGTAGCCGCCGGCGGTCTTCACGTTCACCGGCTTGAGGCTGTAGTCCTTCATGTCGAAGTCGGCGCCCATCTCGGTGCCGGCGAAAAGCAGGCGGCCGTCCAGTTCGTAGGTCCACTGGTGGTACGGGCAGACCAGCTTGGCGACCTTGCCCTTGTCGCTCACGCAGAGGCGCGAGCCACGGTGGCGGCAGACGTTGTGGAAGGCGTGGATCTGGCCTTCGGCGCCGCGCAGGACGATGACTGGGTTGTCGCCGATCTGCAGCGTGAGGAAGTTGCCCTTGGCGGGGATCTCGCAGGTCATGCCGGCGATCAGCCACTCCTTCCGGAAGATCTCCTGCATGTCGATCTGGAACAGGCGCTCGTCGCTGTAGAACGGCTGCGGCAGCGAGAAGGAGTGGTCGCGGGTGCGCAGCATCTCGGCGGTGGCCTTGCGGGCCGGTTCCAGCGGATCACCAAGACTCAGGGTAGAAGTGACATCCATCGGTAAGTCCTCATGCCGCAACCGCGCGGGGCTGCCGGCGAAAAAGTGGCTGATACGGTTGCCACGCAAGGCTTGGTGGCGTGCCGAATGCGTCGTCGTTATGCGGTTCTCTGGTTCGGCTGTGGATCAGTGTGGAGCCGTGCCGGGCGACGGCCTTGTCCACGGGCGACATGCCGGCAACCGTGGGCGACGCTCCGGGGCACACGGGGCGCGGCAGGTCGCGATAAGCATGTGGATGTCGCAGGCAGGTAAATGAGCGCTGGCGGTCGTGCGCACAATCGATCAAAAGGCCGGCAACCGGCCCGCGTGCGCGGAGACAATAAAAATGTCCAGCAACTTCCTGAACCCCGTGAACACCCAGACCTGGACCAATGGCCGCCACCTGGTGCGCTGCGTGAAGGCGATCCAGGAGACCTGGGACGTGCGCACCTTCTGCTTTGCAGCCGACCAGCCGCTGATGTTCTTCTTCAAGCCGGGCCAGTTCGTCACCCTGGAACTGGAGATCGACGGCGAGCCGATCATGCGCTCCTACACCATCTCCAGCTCACCGTCGGTGCCCTACAGCTTCTCGCTGACCATCAAGCGCGTGCCGGGCGGCAAGGTCTCCAACTGGATCCACGACAATCTCAAGGAAGGCGACCAGCTGGCGGTGCACGGGCCGGTCGGGCGCTTCAACGCCATCGACTTCCCGGCGGACAAGGTGCTGTACCTCTCCGGCGGCGTCGGCATCACCCCGGTGATGTCCATGGCGCGCTGGTTCTTCGATACCAACGGCGAAGTGGACATGATCTTCGTGCACAGCGCGCGCACGCCGAAGGACATCATCTACCACCGCGAACTGCGCCACATGGCCTCGCGGATCGAGAACTTCAAGCTGCACCTGGTCTGCGAAAAGTACGAGATCGGCGAGACCTGGTCCGGCTATCGCGGCTACCTGAGCAAGCAGATGCTCGACCTGATGGCGCCGGACTTCATGGAGCGCGAGATCTTCTGCTGCGGCCCGACGCCCTACATGAGCGCGGTGAAGCGCCTGCTGGAAGCGGTGGGCTTCGACATGGAGCGCTACCACGAGGAAGCCTTCGGCCCGACGCCGCCGGAAATCCGCGAGGAAGTGCGGGACCAGGCGGCGGAAGCCGCAGCGCAGGCCGCCGAGGTGTGCGCCGGCGACCTGCACGAGGTGATGTTCAGCGAAACCGGCAAGAGCGTGCGCGTCGCCCCCGGCGAAACCGTCCACACCGCCGCCGCCAAGGTCGGCCTGCATATTCCCAAGGCCTGCGGCATGGGCATCTGCGGCACCTGCAAGGTGATGAAGCGCTCCGGCGAGGTGGAGATGGAGCACAACGGCGGCATCACCGACGAGGACGTGGCCGAGGGTTACATCCTGTCGTGCTGCAGCGTGCCGAAAGGGGATGTGGTGATCGAGTATTGATTACGGGGCACCCTCACCCCAGCCCTCTCCCAGAGGGAGAGGGGGCATATCGGCATGGGCATGAACGCATCCCCTCTCCCTCCGGGAGAGGGTTAGGGTGAGGGCAACAGGCAGCTCAGTTACGCAGGGCGGGTGAAACCCGCCAAATCGTTGTCTATCTGGCGGGTTTCACCCGCCCTACCGTCATGGTTCCCCCTGCCAGTCCTCAATCCTCCTCCTGCACCGCCTTGTACCCGCTCGCCAGCTTCTGCTGCACATCCTGCGGCACCGCCGCGTAATGGCTCGGCTCCAGGTTGTAGAAGCCCTGTCCCTGGGTGATCGACTTCAGCCGGTTGGCGTAGCCGTCCAGCTCCGCCAGCGGCACCTGGGCGCGGATCAGCGCGACGCTGGCCGACATCGATTCGGTGCCGAGCACCTGCCCGCGCCGCGTGGTGAGGTCCGACGTGATGTCGCCCATCTTCGCTTCCGGCGTGGTCACCTCGATGTTGACGATCGGCTCCAGCACGATCGCCCCGGCGTTGTGCAGCGCGTCGAGCATGGCCTTGCGTCCGGCGTTCTGGAAAGCGATGTCCTTGGAATCCACCGAGTGGCTCTTGCCGTCGTACACCGTGACCTTCACATCCTCCACCGGGAAGCCGGCCAACGTCCCGGCGGCCAGCGCCGAGCGCACGCCCTTTTCCACCGAAGGGATGAACTGGCCGGGAATCACCCCGCCCTTCACCGCGTCGACGAACTCGAAGCCGGTTCCGCGCGGCAGCGGTTCGAGGCGCAGGAACACCTCGCCGAACTGCCCGGCGCCGCCGGTCTGCTTCTTGTGCCGGCTGTGCCCTTCCGCCGGGCGGGTGGCGGTTTCGCGGTAGGCGATGCTCGGTGGCGTGGTGGTCACTTCCAGCTTGTAGCCGCCGGTCAGGCGCTCCAGCAGGTAGCGCAGGTGCAGCTCGCCCATGCCGCGCAGCACGGTTTCCTGGGTCGCGCCGTTGTAGTCCAGGCGCACGCAGGGGTCTTCCACCAGCAGGCGCTGCAGGACTTCCGCCAGGCGCTGTTCGTCGCCGCGACGGCTGGCCTGGATCGCCATGCCCTGCATCGGCGTGGGGAACTCCAGCGGCTTCAGATGGATATGGTCCTCGTCGTGGGAGTCGTGCAGGACCACGTCGTATTCCACTTCCTCGACCTTGCTCAGGGCGCCGAAGTCGCCGGGGATCAGCTGCGGCACTTCCTCGTACTTCTTGCCCTGCATGCGCAACAGGTGGCCGACCTTGAACGGCTTGCGCCCTTCCCCGGCGAACAGCTGCATCTCGCGGCGGATGGTGCCCTGGTGCACGCGGAACACCGCCATGCGGCCGACGAAGGGGTCGATCGTGACCTTGAACACATGCGCCAGCACATGCGCCTGCGGGTCCGGCGTCGAGCGGAAATCGCGGGTCTTGCCGCTGTCGTCGGTGATATGGAACAGCGGCGGATTGCCCTCGGTGGGATTGGGCGCAAGTCGCGCCAGCACGTCCAGCAGCTCGGGGACCCCGGCGCCGCTACGCGCAGAGACGAAGCACAGTGGAATCAGATGCCCTTCGCGCAGTGCCCGCTCGAAGGGCTCGTGCAACTCCTCCGGGCGGATTTCCCCCTGTTCGAGGTAGCGCGCCATCAGCTCCTCGTCGACCTCCACCACCTGGTCGACCAGCGCCTGGTGTGCGTCCTCCACAGACGAAAAATCCGACGCGCCGGCCGGATTGAAGAAACAATCCACAACCTTGCTGCCGCCGTCGGCCGGCAGGTTGATCGGCAGCACCTCCTTGCCGAACGCCTCGCGCAGGTCGGCGAGCAATCCCGGCAGGTCGATGCGCTCGGCGTCGATCTTGTTCACCACCAGCATGCGACAGAGCTTGCGCTCGCTGGCCCAGGCCATCATCCGGCGGGTGGTCAGCTCGATACCGTTCTGCGCATTGACCACCACCACCGCCGTCTCCACCGCCGCCAGCGCCGGCAGGGCGTGGCCGATGAAGTCGGGGTAGCCGGGGGTGTCGATCAGGTGGATTTCCGCATCCGCATGGCGGAAATGCACCAGCGCGGCGGACAGCGAGTGATGGTAGTCGCGCTCCATCGGGTCGGAGTCGCACAGCGTGTCGCCGCGCTCCAGGGACCCCATCACCGTGATCGCGCCGCTGCCATGCAGGAGCGCCTCCGCCAGCAAGGTCTTGCCGCTGTCGCCGTGGCCGACCAGGGCAACCGTACGAATCTGTTCGACCGAATAGCTCGACATGTGCACCTCCCACTTCCAGGATTTCCGAAGTATAGGCAGTGCATCCGGGGCGGCCTGAGCAAAACTTCACCACTCCACCCAAGGCCGCGCCAGCCCTGCCATGCAGAGTTGTAAGAACAGATTATCCACAGCTTGCGGGCACCTTCGCCCACAGTCATTGGGGACAGTTCTGAGACATTCTCCGAGCCTTCCGGTGGAAGCTTGAAAAGCCCATGGCGCCTGGCCTGTGGGCAAATTATCGAACAAAATTCGATCAGCCCTCGCGAACCCTTGCCACTCCTGCCAGACAGGGTTCCGCAAACAAGTTATCCACATTCTCCTCAACAGCTTTCGGGGACAGTCCGCAGGCTGTGGAGCAAAAATTCACCAGTTCCGTACAGGCCACGGATCGCGTGGCCTGCGGACAACTGTGCACAGTCTGATGACAGGCAGCGCACAGCGGCTTCAACAGTTATTGGGGAAAGTCGCCGGGCGGGACGTTGCCGAGCGAGCCGTAGGTTGGTGCTGAGCGAAGCGAAGCCCAACGGTGCCATGGCTCGGCAGATGTTGGGCTTCGCTTCGCTCAGCACCAACCTACGGTGGGCATTGCAGCCCGCGATCACCCACAGGGCGTCTGCTACTCCGGTGAATGAGCAAAAAACGATCAGAACCATACAGGCAGCGTCAGCCGTGGCCTGCAGGCTTCCTGCAACAGCTTTTCCACAGCTTGTCTGGAGTTCGCTCCACAGCCGATGTGGACAGTTCACAGGGACTTTCACGCCAGCCTGCAAGCCTTGCCGTACGCAGGATTCGGGTAATTTCTGGATAGAAAGTGAGCAATCGCTTGGGGCGCTCGCCAGGACTGCTCGAGAGCAATCCACACACACGTTTTCCACAGCGCGCTCAACATGTTCCGGGGACAACGAAATGGGCCTGGGACAAAACCTGGACGATTGCCCGCAGCCCCGATTCTGCGCGGGTTGTGGCGATGTGCACACAGACTGGTTACAGGGGGTGCACAGGGGGATCAACAGGTTTTGTGGAAAAGAAGAGCTCCCTCACCCTAACCCTCTCCCAGCGGGAGAGGGGACTGCTCGGAGTTGGTCGATGGCACGGCACCCAGTCCCATGCCGATATGCTCCCTCTCCCTCCGGGAGAGGGTTAGGGTGAGGGGAAAAGACCACTCAGCCCTGTGCAAAACTCCCATCGAACAAAAAACCACCACCCCAGCCAAACCCGCACCAGCCGCGCCTTGCAGCAAAGTACCTACAGCTTCCTGACAGCTTCCCCGGCAAACCACCCACAGCCACTGTGAACAAAATCCACAGCCATGAGCCCTCTCCAGTCCGATCATCCACAGACCGCTGCCACCCCAAACCCTGATCAACAATTGATCATCATGCTGAAAGCCTTGATACACGCCAGACACAGCCACTTATCAACAGACTGTCAACGACACGCTCAACAGTTCACGGGGATAATAAAAACAAAGGCGAACAAAATATCGCCAACAGTCTGAAAGACAGCAATGACGGGGCTTGCATGGAGGTATGCACAGCCTTGCTCAAGGCTGTGCACGAGGTTTTCAACAGATTCCGTGGAAAACAATCAACGGGGCGCGCCCATCACCTCGCGGATATCCCGCGCCAGTGCCTCTACACGGGCGATATCGGTGTCCCAGGAACACATGAAGCGCGCGCCGCCGGCGCCGATGAAAGTATAGAAGCGCCAGCCGCGCTGACGCAGCGCTTCCAGCGCCGGTTCGGACATCTGCAGGAACACGCCGTTGGCCTCCACCGGGAACATCAGGCTGATGCCCGGCACGTCGGCCACCCGCTCGGCGAGCAGGCGCGCGCAGGCGTTGGCGTGGCCGGCGTAGTGCAGCCAGGCGCCGTCCTGCAATATGCCGACCCACGGCGCGGCCAGATAGCGCATCTTCGAAGCCAGTTGGCCGGCCTGCTTGCAGCGATAGTCGAAGCCCTCGGCCAGGTCGCGGTTGAAGAACAGGATCGCCTCGCCCACCGCCATGCCGTTCTTGGTGCCGCCGAAGCACAGCACTTCCACCCCGGATTTCCAGGTCAGCTCGGCCGGCGAGGCGTCGAGGAAGGCGCAGGCGTTGGAGAAACGCGCGCCGTCCATGTGCAGGTGCAGGCCGAGTTCTCCACAGGTCTCGCTGATCGCACGCAGTTCGTCCGGTCGGTAGACGGTGCCGACCTCGGTGGCCTGGGTGATGGTCACCACGCGCGCCTTCGGGTAGTGGATGTCCTGGCGCTTCTGGGCGATCTCGCGGATCGCCTGCGGGGTCAGTTTGCCCTCGGCGTCGGTCTTCGCCAGCAGGAGCTTGGAGCCGTTGGAGAAGAATTCCGGCGCGCCGCATTCGTCGGTCTCGACGTGGGCGGTCTCGGCGCAGATCACGCTGTGGTAGCTCTGGCACAGCGAGGCCAGCGCCAGCGAGTTGGCCGCGGTGCCGTTGAAGGCGAAGAACACTTCGCAGTCGGTCTCGAACAGGTCGCGGAAGTAATCCGCAGCGCGGGCGGTCCACTGGTCGTCGCCGTAGGCCCGCTCGTGCCCCTGGTTGGCCTCGGCCATCGCGGCCCAGGCCTCCGGGCAGATTCCGGAGTAGTTGTCGCTGGCGAACTGCTGGGTGTTGTCGGTCATGAATGCTGCCTCTGGAACAGAAAAATCCACAGAGGAGCGTAGCGAAATCACGGCTGCCGGGGCAGCTGCCGTGACGGTTGGATCATTCGGATTGCTCGAGATAGTCGCTGAGGAAGTGCTGGGCGTTGCCGTTGCTCGACAGTGTCGCGTCGTAATGCAGCGGGTGTCCCTGCTGCTCTCCCGGGAGATACAGCTCGCCGCTGGAACCGCGCAAGGTCAGGGCCACGAACGGCTTGCCCGCCACCGGCAATGTGTAATGCGCCTCGTCCTGCACGCCCTGCACATCCATCTTCTGGATCTGCCGATCCCAGGCGTGGGCGACACCGGTGACCTGCACCAGCGCCTGCTGCGCCGAGCGCGGGCCGAAGCGGACCACCCAGACGTTCAGGCCCTGCCCGTCGCTGTACGCCTTGACCTGCGCGCCAACCGCGGGGCGGCTGTCGGCCTGCACGCAGACCGACAGCATCATTGCCAGCAATGTCGCCGCCATCCATCCCAGAGCTTTCATCCGAGCAACCTCCCAGTGGCGCCTGCGATTCGCAAGCAACCAGATTCTCCGAGGAAGCGCCGGATTTAACTGTCAGACAGCAGCCAATCTCTTGTCAGATAAATCCAATTTCAGCGCAGTTCGCCCAGCTTCATCTGCTCGACGAACGGCATCAGCAGCTTGCGCGCGGCCAGCGCATCGCGACCGAACGGCTGGTCGTGGCTGAGCAGGTTGAGCACGTAGCGCTCCTTGAGCAACCCGGTGAGGTTGGCGCTGGGAGCGGCCTCGTCGGCCGGCGCGACGATGATCGCCAGCGGCTCGCCGCTGCTGGTTTTCTCGATCAGCGGCAGGTACGACTCGCCGCCGAACTGCTGGGCGGTGCCGTTCTGCAGCGCCTTCTCACGGGTGGATTGCAGCAGTTCGACGTTGCGGCGGGTCATGTCGCGTACCTGGGCCTGGGTGCTCCGGTAGCTGTCGGCCACCCCGCTCTGCTCGCCGCCTTCCGGCGCTGGCATGCCGGTATCGGTCAGGCTCAGCTCCAGGCGCTGGCTGCCATCGGCCTTGCCGTACACCGCGCTGGCGTCGTTGTAGCCGCAGCTGCGCGAGAGGAATTCGTAGCCGTTGATGCTGGTCGCCGGCGGCAGCGCCTTGGCCAGGGTGCTGTCGGCGCAGGGATCGACCGGCGCGACAGCGGCTTCGGCAGGCGCGCTGTCGGCGACCTTGGCCGGCTTGGATTCTTCGCCGCAACCGCTCAGCAGGGCGGCCAGCAGCAGGGCGGAAAGGGGGATCAGGGAGCGTTTCATGGCGTCCTCGCATATCGAAGAGGCGCAGTCTAGCCGCTGCGCCAGCGTCTTGGCAGATGGCAAGGTGCCCACTTTCCTTGGGGCAAAGTGGTGGCCAGGTACATTTTCAGGTCGGCGACAGACAGATTCCCTTCATCGCGGACATGGACAATCGACGCCAGGCAGAGCGTTTTCCGCGGAGATCGGCATGGCTATCAGTGTGTTCGACCTGTTCAAGATCGGTATCGAGGGAAACCTCGCACGGCGGTCTCACGGTCAGCCTCATCGAGTGTTGAGGAGAACACCATGACCCACTTCGAACGCGCCCCGCTCGCCGTCGAGCTCCTCATCCAGGACTACTTCGACCTGCTGGCCTTCGCCCGCACCATGGAATCGCTGCGGCTGGCCAACCAGCTCGCCGGCCGTGCCTTGTTCCGCTGGTCCACCCTGTCCCGCGACAGCGCCCCGGTGCGCGCCAGCAACGGCATGCGCATCACCCCGGACGGCGCACTGCCGACGACGCCCACGGCCGACCTGCTGATCCTCTGCGACGCCACCGGCAGCCGCCCGGCGGACCACACCCAGGGCTCGAACATCCTCGAAGCCCTGCTGCGCCTGATCGCCCGGCATGACGGCGATACGCTGGCCGGCGAGGTTGGCGCGGCGCTGGGGCAAGGCCAGGCGGCACAACTGCACTGAACCACCGACGATTCGACACCCCTTCAGGCCCGCACGTGTCGGCAGCACGTTCCGGGCCTGTTTTTTATTGGCGAGAGCATCGCGTAGGGCGGGTGCAACCCGCCAATGCGCCATGGCGGGTTGCACCCGCCCTACTCTTCGCGGCCCCCGCATCGCGCGAACCGGGACGACTACGCTTAGATGACTTTCCGTCGCTTCGCCCCTTGCCCGAGGACCCGCCATGAAGAAATCCGCAATCGCCGCCCTTCTGCTGACAACCGGTGCGGTTCATGCCGAAGGCATCCCCATGCTCAACTATGACTGCCCGGGCAACATCGCCGTGCATGCGGAAGGCGAGTCGGTCCATATCAACGGCAAGGAAGCCAGGACCAGGAAGGTCAACGACAAGTACTTCGAGGCCAAGGGCGAAGGCGTGACCATCTCGATCAGCATCAACGAGGACGAGACGGTCTCGGTTTCCTACACCGGCAAGGGCGGCGCCAATGGCATCTGCCAGTCATCCGAGGCCGAGGAATAGCGGCACCACTTCATCGCGGGCATGGCCCGCCGTAGAACGAGCCCCTGTAGGAGCGAGCTCTGCTCGCGAAGCTTTTGCGGGGCCGATGTTCGCGAGCAGAGCTCGCTCCTACGGAAAAGCCATTCCCGCCAGCAGCGCTTCCGTCCAACTTCGGGTCGGAAACGTACAAAAACCCGCCTGAACCTTCTGTTGCAATGCATCCAACGACCCGCCACTTCCGGCGCGTCGATCGACAAGAACGATCGAGGATGCACGCGATGCAAATGCCCCAGACGCTCAGGATTCGCAACGGCCAGAAAGTCCAGCCGACCTTCTCCGCCCAGGAGTACGCCAACCGCCAGGCCAGGCTGCGCGCCTACATGGCCGAGGCGAACGTGGATGCGGCGGTGTTCACCTCGTACCACAACATCAACTACTACTCCGACTTCCTGTTCTGCTCCTTCGGCCGCCCCTACGCGCTGGTGGTGACCCAGGACGACGCCGTGACCATCAGCGCCAACATCGACGGCGGCCAGCCGTGGCGCCGCACCGTGGGCACGGACAACATCGTCTACACCGACTGGCAGCGCGACAACTACTTCGTCGCCATCCAGCAGGCGCTGCCGAAGGCCGGGCGCATCGGCATCGAGTTCGATCACCTGAACCTGCAGAACCGCGACAAGCTGGCCGCCCGCTACCCGAATGCCGAGCTGGTGGATATAGCCGCGCCGTGCATGCGCATGCGCATGATCAAGTCCGCCGAGGAGCACGTGATGATCCGCCATGGCGCGCGCATCGCCGATATCGGCGGGGCCGCGGTGGTCGAGGCGCTGCGTGACCAGGTGCCGGAGTACGAAGTCGCGCTGCACGCCACCCAGGCGATGGTCCGCGAGATCGCCCGGACCTTCCCCGACGTCGAGCTGATGGACACCTGGACCTGGTTCCAGTCCGGCATCAACACCGACGGCGCGCACAACCCGGTGACCACCCGCAAGGTGAACAAGGGCGACATCCTCAGCCTGAACTGCTTCCCGATGATCGCCGGCTACTACACCGCGCTGGAACGCACGCTGTTCCTCGACCACTGCTCCGACGAGCACCTGCGCCTGTGGCAGATCAACGTCGAGGTGCACGAGGCCGGCCTCGAACTGATCAAGCCCGGCGCGCGCTGCAGCGACATCGCCCACGCGCTGAACGAGATCTACCTCAGGCACGACGTGCTGCAGTACCGCACCTTCGGCTACGGCCACTCCTTCGGCACCCTCAGCCACTACTACGGCCGCGAGGCCGGGCTGGAGCTGCGCGAGGACATCGACACCGTGCTGGAGCCGGGCATGGTGGTGTCGATGGAACCGATGATCATGCTGCCGGAAGGCCTGCCGGGCGCCGGTGGCTACCGCGAGCACGACATCCTCATCGTCGGCGAGAGCGGCGCGGAGAACATCACCCGGTTCCCGTACGGGCCGGAGCGCAACATCATCCGCAAGTGACCGCCCCGAGCCGTACGCCCACGCACGTGCGGCTCCTTTTTTCCGGAGAACACCACCACCGCCAGCGGCGGTGCCATGACCGATAACGACACCAACAAGAACGACGCCGCGCCCCGACGTATCCATGCGGCCCTCGATCCACCCGCTGCCGACACGCCATTTCGATAACAACAGAGGTATGGGCAATGGTCACTCACGTATTCCCTCGCGCCGTCCGCGCGCCCGGCATTCCCGACGACACGGGCCGCTACACTGATCCGCACGCACACCCGGCGGCACGCTGCCACGGAGGTGCGCAATGAGCCTCTCCCAGCAACCCCTGGCCTACGGCCAAGCGTCCATGAGCGCGATTTCCGAGGAACGCCGCGTCCTGCGCCGGGCCGCCTCCGCCGCCTTCATGGGCAACTTCGTCGAATGGTTCGACTACGCCGCCTACGGCTATCTGGCGGCGGTCATCGCGGTGGTGTTCTTCCCGCAGACCGACAAGACCACCGGCCTCCTCGCCGCCTTCGCGGTGTTCGCGCTGTCCTTCATCGTCCGCCCCATCGGCGGCATCGTCTGGGGCCATATCGGCGACCGCTTCGGCCGGCGTAACGCCCTCTCGCTGTCGATCCTGATCATGTCCGGCTCGACCTTCTGCATCGCCCTGCTGCCCACCTACGCCCAGGTCGGGCTGGTCGCCCCGGCGCTGTTGCTGGCGATCCGCCTGGTGCAGGGCTTCTCCGCCTCCGGCGAATACGCCGGCGCCGCGGCCTTCCTTGCCGAGTACGCGCCGGAGCGCAAGCGCGGCTTCTACACCTGCCTGGTGCCGGCGAGCACCGCCGCGGGCCTGCTGTTCGGCTCGCTGTTCGCCGCGCAGCTGTATGCCCATCTGGACAGCGAGGCGCTGCACGAATGGGGCTGGCGCCTGCCGTTCCTGCTCGCCGCGCCGCTGGGGCTGATCGGCCGCTACATCCGCCTGCATCTTGCCGACACGCCGAAATTCCGCGAGATGGAAGAAGCCATGGAGAAGAAGGGCGGCGATCACAAGGCGCCGATCCAGCTGCTGCTGACCCGCCACCGCAAGCAGATCCTCGTCGCCATCGGCGCGACCTGCCTGAACGCCGTGGCCTTCTACCTGATCCTCAGCTACATGCCGACCTACCTGTCGGCCGAGATGGGCATGAGCGAAAGCGACTCCTTCCTCGCCTCCACCGTGTCGCTGGCGACCTACATCGGCTTCATCTTCCTGATGGGCAAGCTGTCCGACCGCTTCGGCCGCAAGACCATGCTGGTGGCCGCCTCGCTGCTGTTCCTGGCGCTGACCGTGCCGCTGTTCCAGGCCATCGGCGACAAGGCGTTCGCGACCATCCTGCTGATCCAGATCGGCTTCGGCCTGATGCTGGCGATGAACGACGGCACCCTGCCGTGCTTCCTCGCCGAAATCTTCCCCACCCGCGTGCGCTACAGCGGCTTCGCCTTCAGCTTCAACACGGCAAACGCGCTGTTCGGCGGCACCGCGCCCTTCGTCGCCACCTGGCTGATCAGCCAGACGGGAGACAAGCTGGCACCAGCGTGGTTGCTGGTGGGTGCAGCGGCGGTGGCCTTGGTGGCGATGCTCTGTGTGCGGGAGACGGCGCATAGGCCGATGGAAGACTGAGCGGCGACGCCTTTGCCCGAAGCCTCCCTGGATCCTGCCAACTTCGGGTCGGATTCAGACAAAAACGACACGGCCGCTTTTGCTGCAATGGCCATCAACAGAAGACCGCCTGCAGCTCGCAGCGCCGTCCGCCCGCGCCGGCTCCAGGTGCCACCGATATCCGCCTGATCCAATTCCATGCCTGTCATGCCAGACGCCTGGCGGGCTCTACCCGCACGCCAGGAACAAACGCACGATAGCGAACGACGGCAACAGACCTTTCCACACTGCAGGGGAGAAGAACAATGAAGAAGCGTACCGACCTGTCACGACGCGATTTCCTCATCGGCAGCGGCATCCTCGCCGGCGGCGCCGCGCTGTCCAGCCTGCTGCCGATGCGGAGTGCCAACGCGGCGGAAAAGGAACTGGTGATCCTCGCCTGGGCCGGCCACGCCGAGCCGGACATCGTCGCCGACTTCGAGCGCCAGCACGGGGTCAAGGTTCGCGCCAAGTACTACACCGGCGGCGACAACATGCTCGGGCTGATTTCCCAGTCGCCGCCCGGCACCTTCGACCTGATCCTCTCCGACGCCGAATACGTGCAGCAGCTCAGGGCGGCCGAGTACATCGAGCGTCTCGATCCTGCCGACTACCCGTTCGACGACTTCTTCCCGGAATTCCAGCGCTTCCCCGGCCACTGGGACGGCAACGCGCTGTATTCGGTGCTGATCCGCTTCGGCTTCCTCGGCATCGCCTACAACACCCAGCTGGTGCCTGAATCCAAGGTGCGCAGCTACGACCTGTTCTGGGACGAGGCGCTCAAGGGCAAGGTCGGGCACTTCGACTGGCATCTGCCGAACCTCGGCCAGCTCAGCCTGTACAGCGGCAACAGGCCCCCCTACGACATCGACGCCGCGCACTGGAAGAAGGTGCAGGAGAAGGCAATGAGCCTGCGTCCGCAGGTCGGCGGCTTCTTCGACTACGGTGGCACCTTCTCCTCGCTGAAGAACGGCCAGGTCCACGCCATGTGCGGCATCGGCGACTGGATCACCGGCGTGCTGGAACGCGCTGGGGCGCCCGTGAAGAGCGTGGTGCCGGAGGAAGGCGGCCTGCAGTGGAGCGAGTCCTACTGCATCGCCCGCAAGGCCCGCAGTCCGGAGCTGGCGAAGAAGTTCATCCAGTACATCACCTCGCCGGAAGGCCAGGTGAAGTCCGCGCGTATGCTCGCCTATCCCGCGCTGATCCCCAGCCAGCGCGGCTGGGCGCTGCTCAACCAGGTCGACCCCGCGGAAGCGAAGCGGCAGGGCATGCTGCTCGGCCAGCGCAACGTGATGGACGACATCCGCGAGGGGCGCATCCAGTACCGCCAGTTGCCGATCCAGCAGGGCCTGGAGGAGTGGAACGACTTCTGGTCGGAATACAAGGGCGCCTGAGGAGGCCGCGGCAATGACTCTTCATACTCCCCCTCCGGCCGTCGGTATCGACAGCCCGCCGACCAGCCCCGCCCGCCGGCGCGGCAACGGGCCCTGGTACGGCCTCGGCTTCTCGCTGCCAATGCTGTTCTGGCAGTTGGCGTTCTTCGTCTTCCCGCTGGCGTTCCTGGTCGCCATCAGCTTCTGGGTGGTGCGCAACTTCCGCATGCTGCCGGCTTTCGAGTGGCTGAACTGGAGCTACGTGCTTAGCCGCGGCTACTTCTGGGACGCCTACCTGCACACTTTGGCGATGGCCGCCGGGGCGACGCTGCTGGTCAGCCTGGTGGCCTTCCCCTGCGCCTACGCCATCGCCTTCAAGCTCCGCACCTCGGCCCGGCAACTGGCGATCCTCCTGCTGATCACGCCGTTCTTCACCAGCTACCTGGTGCGCACCTACTCCTGGCAGGTATTCCTCGCCGACAACGGCATCCTCAACGCCCTGCTCGGCCAGCTCGGCATCAGCGCGCTGCCGATGCTGAACAGTGTGTTCGGCACCTATGTCGGCTACTTCACCCTGTGCCTGCCGCTGGTGGTGGTGCTGCAGTTGCTGAGCCTGATGTACATGGACCGCGCGCTGGTCGAGGCGGCGCACAACCTCGGCTGCGGCCGCCTGCGCACGGTGCTGCAGGTGGTGGTGCCGTCGGCGCGGGTGGGCATCGTGGTGGCGGCGCTGTTCTGCTTCATCCTCACCTTCGGCGACTTCGTCAGCCCGCTGTACCTGGGCGGCGGCCAGCCACCGACTCTCAGCACCCTGATCGCCGACACCACCAAGGCCGGCCAGCAATGGCCGCGCGCGGCGGTGATCGCCACGATGATGATCGTCACCCTGTTACTGGTGGCCTTCGCCGCGGTCCGCTTCGCCTACCGGAGGCGCGCATGAACGAGCATCGCCTGATCAACTTCCTGCTGCGCGGCTACGTGGGTCTGGTGTTCCTCTTCGTGTTCACCCCGATCCTCGGCAGCTTCGTCTTCTCCTTCAACGCGGATCGCTTCCCGTCGCTGCCGCTGGGCGGCTTCAGCCTGCACTGGTACCAGATCATCGCCGGCGATCCAGCAGTATGGCAGGCGTTCCGCAACAGCCTGAAGGTGGCCGTGGTGGTGTCGCTGATGTCGACCTTCCTCGGCTTCACCGCGGCCTACACCGACTACCGCTACCACTTCTTCGGCAAGCCGGTGTACATGGCTCTCGCCCTGCTGCCGCCGACTATCCCGGTGGTGATCATGGGGCTGGCGATGCTGGCGTTCCTCTCCCGCGTCGGCCTGTCCGGCGAAATCCACGCGGTGGTGATCGCCCACATCGTGATGTGCGCGCCGTTCGCCATGGCCGTGATCCGCATGCGCCTAGCGCAAATGGACCCGGTCCTCGAAGCCGCTGCCTGGAACCTTGGCGCCAGCCAGTGGAAGGCTATGCGCCATGTGATCCTGCCGTTCACCGCACCGAGCATCTTCGCCGCGATGCTGGTGACCATGGCGGTGTCGTTCGACGAGTTCGCCGTCGCCTGGTTCGTCTCCGGCCTCAACGAGACGGTGCCGGTGCGCATCCTCAACACCCTGCAGGGCCAGGTCAGCCCGACTATCAACGCCATCGGCTCACTGGTGTTCGTCACCAGCATGCTGCTGGTGATTCTCGCGCAACTGCTGCTGATGCGCCGGCGCAAGCCGGCCTGAGCCGCATAACCACTCGAATCGCAGGTAACGACATGAGTCAACCGCTGGTCGTGTTCGATAACGTGGTCAAGCACTTCGGCGAGTTCGTCGCCGTGGAGCGCATGAACCTGGAAATCCACCGGGGCGAATTCGTCGCCATCATGGGCTCCAGCGGCTGCGGCAAGACCACCACGCTGCGCATGCTCGCCGGGCTGGAGAAACCGAGCGAAGGCGAGATCCGCCTGAACGGCGAGCGGATCAACGACCTGCGCTCCTGGGAGCGCGATACCCCGCTGGTGTGGCAGAACCTGGCGCTGTTCCCGTTCCTCAGCGTGGTGGAGAACGTCGAGTTCGGCCTGAAGATGCGCGGCATGGCCAAGGCCGAGCGGCAGCGCAAGGCGCTCGAATGGCTGGATCGCCTCGGCCTTTCCGAGTTCGCCGCGCGAGACATCGCCCAGCTCTCCGGCGGCCAGCGCCAACGCGTGGCGCTGGCCCGTTCGCTGGTCACCGAGCCGCCGATCCTGCTGCTCGACGAACCGCTGAGCGCCCTCGACGCGCACCTCAGCGTGCGCATGCAGGGCGTGCTGACCGGGCTGCAGAAGGACCTCGGCATCACCTTCGTCTACGTCACCCACAGCCAGTCGGAGGCCTTCGCCATGGCCGACCGCGTGGTGATCATGAGCCGTGGACGGGTCGAGCAGGTCGGCACGCCGCAGGCGGTGTTCCGCGAGCCGCACAACCGCTTCGTCGCCGAGTTCGTCGGCGGCAAGAACATCCTCGGTGGCAGCGTCGCCGGCTTCGACGAGTCGGGGCTGGTGCGCGTCGAATCCGAGCACGGCGCCTTCCTCGTCCGTCCGCCCATGGACCGCACAGTGGCGGCCGGCGAGCAGGTGAGCCTGTGTCTGGGCGCCGAGCACATCCAGCTTGGCGAACGCGCGGCGCTGGCCAATCGCCTGGAGTGCCGGGTGGTCGGCGAGGAATTCATCGGCTCGATGGTGAACATCCACCTGGAAAGCGCCAGCGGGCTGGAACTGCAGGTGCAGAAACCGCACGCCGAATACGCCGGCCTCGGCCTGCACGGCGGGCAGAAGATCTTCGCCGGCTGGGACAGCGCCAACGCGTTGATCCTGCGCGGCGAGTGAAGCGATACGTGGAACTGTTGGAGAACAAGCGATGAGCAAGAGTGTTTTCGTCGGCGAGCTGACCTGGAAGGAATACGCAGCCAGGGTCGCCCAGGGTGACTGCGTGATGCTGCTGCCGGTTGGCGCGCTGGAGCAGCACGGCCACCACATGTGCATGAACGTCGACGTGCTGCTGCCCACGGCGGTCTGCAAGCAGGTCGCCGAGCGCATCGATGCGCTGGTGCTGCCGGGCCTGCAGTACGGCTACAAGTCGCAGCAGAAATCCGGCGGCGGCAATCATTTCCCCGGCACCACCAGCCTCGACGGCGCGACCCTGACCGGCACCGTGCAGGACATCATCCGCGAACTGGCGCGCCATGGCGCACGCCGGCTGGTGCTGATGAACGGGCACTACGAGAACTCGATGTTCATCGTCGAGGGCATCGACCTCGCCCTGCGCGAACTGCGCTACGCCGGGATCACCGATTTCCGCGTGGTGGTGCTGTCCTACTGGGACTTCATCCGCGACCCGGCGGTGATCGAGGCGCTGTATCCGGAAGGCTTCCTTGGCTGGGACATCGAGCACGGCGGCGTCTTCGAGACCTCGCTGATGCTGGCCCTCTATCCGCACCTAGTGGACATGGACAAGGTCGTCGACCACCCGCCGGCCACCTTCCCGCCCTACGACGTGTTCCCGGTCATCCCCGAGCGCACGCCGGCCTGCGGCACGCTCTCCTCGGCCCGTGGCGCCAGCCGCGAGAAGGGCGAGCTGATCCTGCGGGTGTGCACCGAGGGCATCGCCGCCGCGGTGCAGGAGGCCTTCGCGACTCCGTCCTGATCGGCCGCACTCCCGCTTGCAAAGCACCCACTCAAACAAGAATACGAGGGTAACCACCATGTCCACGCCCATTCCCAGCGGCGGCCCGGTCCTGGCCGCCGAGCTGAAGCAGCGCCACGTCACCATGCTGTCCATCGCCGGGGCCATCGGCGCCGGCCTGTTCGTCGGCTCCGGCCACGCCATCGCCTCCGCCGGCCCGGCGGCGATCCTGGCCTACCTGATCTCCGGCACGCTGGTGGTGCTGGTCATGCGCATGCTCGGCGAGATGGCCGTGGCCTCGCCCGACACCGGCTCCTTCTCCACCTATGCGGAACGCGCCATCGGCCGCTGGGCGGGCTTCTCCATCGGCTGGCTGTACTGGTGGTTCTGGGTGCTGGTGATCCCGCTGGAAGCGGTGGCGGCCGCGGCGATCCTCAATGCCTGGTTCCCGGCGGTGGCGACCTGGCAATTCGCCCTGGCGGTCACCGCGCTGCTCACCGCGACCAACCTGTTCAGCGTGGCGCGCTACGGCGAGTTCGAGTTCTGGTTCGCCCTGCTCAAGGTGATTGCGGTCATCGGCTTCATCGTGCTCGGCTTCTTCGCCCTCACCGGCGGGTTGCCCGAGCGCGAGGTCAGCGGCCTGATGAAGCTCACCCGGGAGCACGGCGGCTTCATGCCCAACGGCTTCAGCGCGGTGCTCGGCGCGCTGCTGACCACGGTGTTCAGCTTCATGGGCACGGAGATCGTCACCATCGCCGCCGCCGAATCGAAGAACCCGGCCAGGCAGATCACCCGGGCGACCAATTCGGTGGTCTGGCGGATGGGCATCTTCTACATCGTGTCGATCTTCCTGATCGTCTCCATCGTGCCGTGGAACGACCCGCTGCTCGCCGAAGTCGGCTCCTACCAGCGCGCGCTGGAGATCATGAACATCCCCCACGCCAAGCTGATCGTCGACATCGTGGTGCTGATCGCCGTGGCCAGCTGCCTGAACTCGGCGATCTACACCGCCTCGCGCATGGTCTTCTCGCTCAGCAAGCGCGGCGACGGCCCACGCTTCCTGCAGAAGACTTCGCCCAAAGCGGTGCCCTACGCCGCCGTGATGGCCAGCACCGCCGTGGGCTTCCTCACCACCATCATCAACTACTTCGCCCCGGAGAAGGTCTTCGCCTTCCTCCTCGCCAGCTCCGGCGCCGTCGCGTTGCTGGTGTATCTGGTGATCGCCATCTCGCAGCTGCGCATGCGTCGCCAACTGCTCGCCTCGGGCAAGCCGCTGGAGTTCAGCATGTGGCTGTATCCGTGGCTGACCTGGCTGGTGATCCTGTTCATCGTCACGGTGCTGGGCATCATGCTGGCGATGCCGGACCACCGCACGGAAGTGCTGGCGACCGGGATGCTGACGGTGGTGATCGTCTGCCTGGGCCTGATCGACAGCCGCAAGAGTAAGGCACGGCAGCCGATGCCCCTGGCAAGGACGGATTCGTAGGGCGGGTGAAGCCCGCCACAACACCACGAGATGGCGGGTTGCACCCGCCCTACGGTGCGTGGCTGAATCGCGCGCCGTACCTGTAGGAGCCAGGGGGACGCCCAGTTCTTGCTGGCGATCCGGTGTTCCTCGCAGCGAAGGAGTTACCGGTAAGCAAGGCAATCGCCAGCAAGCTGGCTCCTACAAAAAGCCCGGACGCGATCTTCCGCGTCTACGCCCCCAACGGACTCTGCTTCCTCTGCCCCCTTGGCGAGCAGCCAAAGAAGCGGCTGTAGCACTTGGAGAAGTGCGCCGGCGAGGTGAAGCCGCAGGAGAGGGCGACTTCGCGGATCTGCGCTTCGCTGCGCAGCAGCAGGTCGCGGGCGCGGTTGAGGCGGAGTTCGAGGTAGTACTGGCTGGGCGTGCGTTCCAGGTACTTGCTGAACAGCCGCTCCAGCTGGCGCACCGACACCTCGTTGAGCTGCGCCAGTTCTTCCAGCTCCAGCGGTTCCTCCAGGTTGGCCTCCATGATCGCGACGATCTGGCTCAGCTTCGGCTGCGCGGTGCCGAGCTTCTGCCGCAGCGGTACGCGCTGCTGTTCGCGGGAGCCGCGCATGCGGTCGCAGAGCAGCAGTTCGGCGGCGCGGGTGGCGATTTCCACGCCTTTCGGTTCGCGGGCGATCAGTTGCAGGGTCATGTCCATCGCCGCCGTGCCGCCGGAGCAGGTGTAGCGGTCGCGGTCCAGTTCGAACAGCTGGTTGGAGATGACGATGCCGGGGAACCTGTCCTTCAGCTGTTCGATGTCTTCCCAGTGGATGGTGCAGCGGTAGCCGCGCAGCAGGTCGGCGCTGGCCAGCAGGTGGCTGCCGGTGCAGATGCCGCCGAGCGGCACGCCGTGGCGGGCGAGCTTGCGCAGCCAGTCGATCAGGTGGCGGTCGTTTTTCGCCGGGATCGGGTTGGAGCCGACCACGAACAGTGCGTCCAGCTTCGGCGCGTCGTCCACGGAATGGTCGGGCAGCACGCGCATGCCGTTGCTCGCCTGGACCGGTTCGAGGTCGCGGGCGATCAGCAGGGTTCGGTACAGCGTGCGGTGCGCGGCCAGGTTGGCCATGCGCAGGGTTTCCACCGCCGAGGCGAAGCCGATGGTGGTGAAGTTGGGGATCAGCAGGAAGCCGTAGGTCTTCATGCCGGGTGTCGGGTTGGCGACAGGCGTCCGCTCGCTGGCGGCTGCCTGGGAAGTGCTAGCCATCTGGAAAATTCCTCCACTGCGATGACCGGGTGAGGGCAGTCAAATGCAGTCCGTGTTTCTTGTTTTTCTGCGACACGAGGTCGACGCCCAGTCTACACCCGGCCGCCCTTCCCGGCAGTCGCCGCGCGGCACGGGTGACGGCAGGTAGTAGGCCGGGTCGGTTTGGGCATTTTGAGGTCGTAAACAGGCAAACGGAGGTCATGGCGCTTACGCACAATCGATTGCAACTGGCTCATACCGACCGCTGCATCCAGCGTCCCGGAAAGCCGCCACCCAACAAGGCGACACAGGCTTGTCGCACGGAGACCCCGCGATGTTCAGCAAGCACGACCAGATCCAGGGCTATGACGATGAACTGTTCGCCGCGATGCAGGCCGAGGATGCCCGTCAGGAAGACCACCTCGAACTGATCGCCTCGGAGAACTACACCAGCAAGCGCGTCATGCAGGCCCAGGGCAGCGGGCTGACCAACAAGTACGCCGAAGGGTATCCGGCCAAGCGCTACTACGGCGGCTGCGAGCACGTGGACAAGGTCGAGCAGTTGGCCATCGACCGCGCCAGGCAGCTGTTCGGCGCCGACTATGCCAACGTCCAGCCGCACTCCGGTTCGCAGGCCAACTCGGCGGTCTACCTGGCGCTGCTGCAGGCCGGCGACACCATCCTCGGCATGAGCCTGGCCCACGGCGGCCACCTGACCCACGGCGCCAAGGTGTCGTCCTCCGGCAAGCTGTACAACGCCGTGCAGTACGGCCTGAACACCGACACCGGGCTGATCGACTACGACGAAGTGGAGCGCCTGGCGCTGGAGCACAAGCCGAAGATGATCGTCGCCGGCTTCTCCGCCTACTCGAAAACCCTCGACTTCCCGCGCTTCCGCGAGATCGCCGACAAGGTGGGTGCCTACCTGTTCGTCGACATGGCCCACGTCGCTGGTCTCGTGGCCGCCGGCCTGTACCCGAACCCGCTGCCCTACGCCGACGTGGTCACCACCACCACCCACAAGACCCTGCGCGGCCCGCGCGGCGGCCTGATCCTGGCGCGCGGCAACGAGGAGATCGAGAAGAAGCTCAACTCCGCCGTCTTCCCCGGCGCCCAGGGCGGCCCGCTGATGCACGTGATCGCGGCCAAGGCGGTGTGCTTCAAGGAAGCGCTGGAGCCGGGCTTCAAGGACTACCAGGCCCAGGTGATCCGGAACGCCCAGGCCATGGCCAGCGTGTTCATCGACCGTGGCTACGACGTGGTCTCCGGCGGTACCGACAACCACCTGTTCCTGCTCTCGCTGATCAAGCAGGGCCTGACCGGCAAGGACGCCGACGCCGCCCTTGGTCGCGTTGGCATCACGGTGAACAAGAACGCCGTGCCGAACGATCCGCAGAGCCCGTTCGTCACCTCCGGCATCCGCATCGGCACCCCGGCCATCACCACCCGCGGGCTGAAGGAAGAGCAGAGCCGCGAGCTGGCCGGCTGGATCTGCGACGTGCTGGATCACCTGGGTGATGCGGACGTAGAGGCCAAGGTGGCCAGCCAGGTCGCCGGGCTGTGCGCGGATTTCCCGGTTTATCGTTGAAGATCCCCCTTCTCCCTCCGGGAGAAGGTGCCCGAAGGGCGGATGAGGGGCCGGCAAAACCCCTCACCCCAGCCCTCTCCCAAAGGGAGAGGGAGCAAAGATTAGGAGCACCCACATGCAACGCTACTCCGGCTTCGGCCTGTTCAAGCATTCCCTGAGCCACCACGAGAACTGGCAGCGCATGTGGCGCACGCCGACGCCGAAGCAGGTCTACGACGTGGTCATCGTCGGCGGTGGCGGGCACGGCCTGGCGACTGCCTATTACCTGGCCAAGGAACACGGCATCACCAATGTCGCGGTGGTCGAGAAGGGCTGGCTGGGCGGCGGCAACACCGCGCGCAACACCACCATCGTCCGCTCCAACTACCTGTGGGACGAATCCGCGCAGCTCTACGAGCACGCGATGAAGCTGTGGGAAGGCCTGTCCCAGGACCTGAACTACAACGTCATGTTCTCCCAGCGCGGCGTCTACAACCTCTGCCACACCCTGCAGGACATGCGCGACGGCGAGCGCCGCGTGAGCGCCAACCGCCTCAACGGCGTGGACGGCGAGCTGCTCAACGCGCAGCAGGTGGCCGAGGAAATCCCCTACCTGAACTGCACCAAGAGCGCCCGCTATCCGATCATGGGTTCCACCGTGCAGCGTCGCGGCGGCGTGGCCCGTCACGATGCGGTGGCCTGGGGCTTCGCCCGCGCGGCCGACGCCCTCGGCGTGGACCTGATCCAGCAGACCGAAGTGATCGGCTTCCGCAAGCAGGACGGCGTGGTCATCGGCGTCGAGACCAATCGCGGCTTCATCGGCGCGAAACGTGTCGGCGTGGTCACCGCCGGTAACTCCGGGCACATGGCCAAGCTCGCCGGCTTCCGCCTGCCGATCGAATCGCACCCGCTGCAGGCGTTGGTATCCGAGCCGCTGAAGCCGATCATCGACAGCGTGATCATGTCCAACGCCGTGCACGGCTACATCAGCCAGTCGGACAAGGGCGACCTGGTCATCGGCGCCGGCATCGACGGCTACAACGGCTACGGCCAGCGCGGTTCCTACCCGGTGATCGAGCACACCCTGCAGGCCATCGTCGAGATGTTCCCGGTGCTCTCGCGCGTACGCATGAACCGCCAGTGGGGCGGCATCGTCGACACCACGCCGGACGCCTGCCCGATCATCGGCAAGACCCCGGTGAAGAACCTGTTCTTCAACTGCGGCTGGGGCACCGGCGGCTTCAAGGCGACTCCCGGCTCGGGCAACGTCTTCGCCGCCACCCTCGCCAAGGGCGAGCCGCATCCGCTGGCCGCGCCCTTCTCCATCGACCGATTCCACTCCGGCGCGCTGATCGACGAGCACGGCGCCGCTGCCGTCGCACACTAAGAGGGCCCACATCATGTTGCACATCTTCTGCCCCCACTGCGGCGAGCTGCGTTCCGAAGAGGAATTCCACGCCAAGGGCCAGGCGCACATTCCGCGCCCGCTCGACCCCAACGCCGTCAGCGACGAGGAATGGGGCGACTACATGTTCTTCCGCGACAACCCGCGCGGCCTGCACCACGAGCTGTGGGTGCACGCCACCGGCTGCCGCAAGTATTTCAACGTCACCCGCCACACGGTGACCTACGAAATCCTCGAAACCTACAAGATCGGCGAGAAACCCAGCGTCACCACCGAAGCCGAGAAGAAAGCCGCCGCACAGCCCGCAGTCGAGAAGGCCTGAGACCATGAGCCAGATCAATCGTCTTTCCCGTGGCGGTCGCATCGACCGCAGCAAGTCGCTGACCTTCAACTTCAACGGCCAGCAATACCAGGGTTACGCCGGCGACAGCCTGGCCGCCGCGCTGCTGGCCAACGGCGTCGATATCGTCGGCCGCAGCTTCAAGTACTCGCGCCCGCGCGGCATCGTCGCCGCCGGCCCCGAGGAGCCGAATGCGATCCTGCAGATCGGTTCCCGCGAAGCCACCCAGATCCCCAACGTGCGCGCCACCCAGCAGGCGCTGTACGACGGCCTGGTGGCGAGCAGCACCAACGGCTGGCCGAACGTGCAGAACGACCTGATGGGCGTGTTCGGCAAGGTCGGCGGCAAGATGATGCCGCCCGGCTTCTACTACAAGACCTTCATGTACCCGCAGTCGATGTGGCCGACCTACGAGAAGTACATCCGCAAGGCCGCCGGCCTGGGACGTGCTCCGACTGAAGTCGATCCGGACAGCTACGACTGGCTGAACCATCACTGCGACGTGCTGGTGGTCGGCGCCGGCCCCGCTGGTCTGGCCGCAGCCCTCGCCGCCGCGCGCAGCGGTGCGCGGGTGATCATCGCTGACGAACAGGAAGAGTTCGGCGGCAGCCTGCTGGACAGCCGCGAAACCCTCGACGGCAAGCCCGCCGACGAGTGGGTCGCACAGGTCATCGCCGAGCTGCAGAGCATGCGCGAAGTCACCCTGCTGCCGCGCTCCACGGTCAACGGCTACCACGACCACAACTTCCTCACCATCCACGAGCGGCGCACCGACCATCTGGGCGAGACCGCTCCGCTTGGCCAGGTGCGCCAGCGCGTCCACCGCGTGCGCGCCAAGCGCGTGGTGCTGGCCGCCGGCGCCCACGAGCGTCCGCTGGTCTATTCGAACAACGACCTGCCCGGCAACATGCTCGCCGGCGCGGTTTCCACCTACGTGCGCCGCTACGGCGTGGCGCCCGGCAAGAAGCTGGTGCTGTCGACCAACAACGACTACGCCTACCGCGTCGCCCTGGACTGGCAGGAAGCCGGCCTGCAGGTGGTCGCCATCGCCGATGCGCGTCCGAATCCGCGCGGCGAGTGGGTCGAGGAAGCCCGCAAGCGCGGCATGCGCGTGATCACCGGCAGCGCCGTGATCGAAGCGCGCGGCAGCAAGCGCGTGAGCGGCGCCAAGGTCGCGCCGATCGACAGCTTCCGCATGAAGGTCACCGCCCCCGGCGACTGGCTGGACTGCGACCTGATCGCCAGTTCCGGCGGCTACAGCCCGGTGGTGCACCTGGCCTCGCACCTGGGCGGCAAGCCGGAATGGCGTGAAGACATCCTCGCCTTCGTCCCCGGCCTGGCCTTCCAGAAGCGCATCTGCGCCGGCGCGGTGAATGGCGTGTTCCGTCTCGCCGACGCCCTCGTCGACGGCTACCAGGCCGGCACCCAGGCAGCGCTGGAAAGCGGCTTCAAGGCCGTCGAAGGCGACCTGCCGAAAGCCCCGGAACGCCGCGAGGAAGACACCCTGGCGCTGTTCCAGGTGCCCCACGAGAAATCCACCGCGCGGGCGCCCAAGCAGTTCGTCGATCCGCAGAACGATGTGACCGCCGCCGCCATCGAACTGGCCTGCCGCGAGGGCTTCGAGTCCATCGAGCACGTCAAGCGCTACACCGCGCTCGGCTTCGGCACCGACCAGGGCAAGCTCGGCAACATCAACGGCCTGGCCATCGCCGCGCGCGCCCAGGGCAAGAGCATCGCCGACACCGGCACCACCATGTTCCGCCCGAACTACACCCCGGTGACCTTCGGCGCCGTCGCCGGCCGTCACTGCGGCCACCTGTTCGAACCGGTGCGCTTCACCGCCCTGCACGCCTGGCACGTGAAGAACGGCGCCGAGTTCGAGGACGTCGGCCAGTGGAAGCGCCCGTGGTACTTCCCCAAGCGCGGCGAAGACATGCACGCCGCCGTGGCCCGCGAATGCCGCGCCGTGCGTGAGAAGGTCGGCCTGCTGGACGCCTCCACCCTCGGCAAGATCGACATCCAGGGCCCGGACGCGCGCGAGTTCCTCAACCGCGTCTACACCAACGCCTGGACCAAGCTGGACGTGGGCAAGGCCCGCTACGGCCTGATGTGCAAGGAAGACGGCATGGTCTTCGACGACGGCGTGACCGCCTGCCTCGCCGACAACCATTTCGTCATGACCACCACCACCGGCGGCGCCGCCCGCGTGCTGGAGTGGCTGGAGCTGTACCACCAGACCGAATGGCCGGAGCTGAAGGTGTACTTCACCTCGGTCACCGACCACTACGCGACCCTGACCCTGTCCGGCCCGAACAGCCGCAAGCTGCTCGCCGAAGTCACCGACATCGACCTCGGCAAGGACGCCTTCCCGTTCATGACCTGGAAGGAAGGCAAGGTCGCCGGCGTACCGGCCCGCGTGTTCCGCATCTCCTTCACCGGCGAGCTGAGCTACGAGGTGAACATCCAGGCCGACTACGCCATGGGTGTGCTGGAGAAGCTGGTCGAGCACGGCGAGAAGTACGGCCTGACCCCGTACGGCACCGAGACCATGCACGTCCTGCGCGCCGAGAAGGGCTTCATCATCATCGGCCAGGACACCGACGCCTCGGTCACCCCGGACGACCTGAACATGGGTTGGGCCGTGGGTCGCACCAAGCCGTTCTCCTGGATCGGCTGGCGCGGCATGAACCGCAGCGACACCCTGCGCAGCGACCGCAAGCAACTGGTCGGCCTCAAGCCCACCAACCCGTCGGACGTGCTGCCAGAGGGCGCGCAACTGGTGTTCACCACCCAGCAGGCGATCCCGATGAACATGGTCGGCCACGTCACCTCCAGCTACATGAGCTCCACCCTCGGCTACAGCTTCGCCATGGCCGTGGTGAAAGGCGGGCTCAAGCGCATGGGCGAGAAGGTCTACGCACCGCTGGCCGACGGCCGGGTGATCGAGGCGGAGATCTGCAGCTCGGTGTTCTACGACCCGAAAGGGGAACGGCAGAACGTGGATTGAGATCGGCGCCGGACTGTTCCCTCACCCCAACCCTCTCCCGGAGGGAGAGGGGGTAGACCGCGCCGACCGGGAAGCACATCACTCACAACCCACTCGAACCAGCCCCCTCTCCCCCTGGGAGAGGGTTGGGGTGAGGGCCAAGGCCACACAGAGCCTGAGGTGAACAGAACATGACCAAAGCAAACGTCTACCAGCAACGCCCGGAAGCCGGCGTACACGCCGAATCCCCGCTCCATCACGCCGAGCTGTACAAGCTCGCCGGCCGCGGCAATCCGCAGTCCGGGATCGTCCTGCGCGAGAAGAAACTGCTCGGCCACCTGACCCTGCGCGGCGACGCCAAGGACCCGGCCTTCGCCGGCGGCGTGCACAAGGCGCTCGGCCTGGAGCTGCCGGTGGCCCTGACCCTGGCTGCCAAGGGCGATATCTCCCTGCAATGGATGGCCCCGGACGAGTGGCTGCTGATCGTCCCGAGCGGCGAGGAACTGGCCGTCGAGCAGAAGCTGCGCAAGGCCCTCGGCGAGGAACTGCACTACTCGGTGGTCAACATCAGCGGCGGGCAGACCGTGCTGGAACTCTCCGGCCCGAAAGTCCGCGAACTGCTGATGAAGTCCACCAGCTACGACGTGCACCCGAGCAACTTCCCGGTGGGCAAGGCCGTCGGCACCGTGTTCGCCAAGGCCACCTGCGTGATCCGCCACACCGGCGAGGACACCTGGGAACTGATCGTGCGCCGCAGCTTCTCCGACTACTTCTGGCTCTGGCTGCAGGATGCAAGTGCCGAGTACGGCCTGAAGGTAGCTGCGTAAACGCCATTGGTTGGCGGGAGCGTAGGTTGGCGCTGAGCTTGCGAAGCCCAACATTGCCCACCCCGCCCACCGTTGGGCTTCGCTGCGCTCAGCACCAACCTACGTCCAGCGCCAACCGAAACCGGGAGACCGAGATGAGCCGCACCCCCGATACCTGGATTCTCACCGCCGACAGTCCGAGCCTGCTGGGCACCGTGGACGTGGTCACGCGCTATCTCTACGAGCAGCGCTGCTACGTCACCGAGCACCACTCGTTCGACGACCGCCTGGCGCAGCGCTTCTTCATCCGCATCGAGTTCCATGCCGGTGATGGCTTCGACGAGGCGGTGTTCCGCGCCGGACTGGTCGAGCGCACCGCGCCGTTCCAGATGAACGTCGCGCTGACCCCGCCGGGTTATCGCAGCAAGGTGGCGATCATGGTCTCCAAGGCCGACCACTGCCTGAACGACCTGCTCTACCGCCAGCGCATCGGCCAGTTGCCGATGGACGTGGTGGCGGTGATCTCCAACCATCCGGACCTGGAACCGCTGGCCCGCTGGCACGGCATCCCCTACCACCACTTCCCCCTCGACCCGCGCGACAAGGCTGCGCAGGAGGCCAAGGTGTGGCAGGTGCTGGAGGAAACCGGCGCGGAACTGGTGATCCTCGCCCGCTACATGCAGGTGCTCTCCCCCGAGCTGTGCCGCAAGCTGGACGGCTGGGCGATCAACATCCACCACTCGCTGCTGCCCGGCTTCAAGGGCGCCAAGCCGTACCACCAGGCGTACCAGAAGGGCGTCAAGCTGGTCGGCGCCACCGCCCACTACATCAACAACGACCTCGACGAGGGGCCGATCATCGCCCAGGGCGTCGAGTCGGTGGACCACTCGCACTACCCGGAAGACCTGATCGCCAAGGGCCGCGATATCGAGTGCCTGACCCTGGCAAGGGCGGTTGGGTATCACATCGAGCGAAGGGTGTTCCTTAACGCCAATCGGACGGTGGTGTTGTAGAACCAACCCTCACCCCTGCCCTCTCCCAGAGGGAGAGGGGGTTTCACGGAGTGGCCGGGTAGCACGAAGTTTCAACGAACACCGGAACGCCCCCTCTCCCTCCGGGAGAGGGTTGGGGTGAGGGGAAGCCTTCGCCCAAGCAACACCGACAGCCACCGGACTGCCAGCTTTTCCGGCGCCTGTCGCGCAACAGCAACAGACGAATTCCCAGTGCAATGCCGCTCGGCCTCGGTGCCGCGCATTCGTACCCACAACGACAATGAGGAATAGCTATGTCTGGTAATCGTGGTGTCGTGTATCTCGGAGCCGGAAAGGTCGAGGTGCAGAACATTCCCTATCCGAAGATGCAGGACCCCCAAGGCAAGCAGATCGACCACGGCGTGATCCTGCGCGTGGTTTCCACCAACATCTGCGGTTCCGACCAGCACATGGTGCGCGGCCGTACCACCGCGCCGGTCGGCCTGGTGCTTGGTCACGAGATCACCGGCGAAGTCGTGGAAATCGGCCGTGGCGTCGAGACCATGAAGATCGGCGACCTGGTCTCAGTACCCTTCAACGTCGCCTGTGGCCACTGCCGCACCTGCAAGGAACAGCACACCGGCGTCTGCCTGACCGTCAACCCGGCCCGCGCCGGCGGCGCCTACGGCTACGTCGACATGGGCGGCTGGGTCGGTGGCCAGGCCGAATACGTGCTGGTCCCCTACGCCGATTTCAACCTGCTGAAACTGCCGAACCGCGAGATGGCGATGGAGAAGATCCGCGACCTGACCTGCCTCTCGGACATCCTGCCCACCGGCTACCACGGCGCGGTCACCGCCGGTGTCGGCCCGGGCAGCACGGTATACATCGCTGGCGCCGGTCCGGTCGGCCTGGCTGCCGCCGCTTCCGCCCGCCTGCTCGGTGCGGCCGTGGTGATCGTCGGCGACGTCAACCCGACCCGCCTGGCCCACGCCAAGGCCCAGGGCTTCGAAATCGCCGACCTGTCGAAAGACACCCCGCTGCACGAGCAGATCGCCGACCTGCTGGGCGAACCGGAAGTCGACTGCGCCGTCGACGCCGTGGGCTTCGAAGCGCGCGGCCACGGCCACAGCGGCTCGCAGCATGAAGCACCGGCTACCGTATTGAACTCGCTGATGGGCGTGGTCCGCGTCGCCGGCAAGATCGGCATCCCCGGCCTCTACGTCACCGAAGACCCGGGCGCGGTGGACGACGCCGCCAAGCACGGCAGCCTGAGCATCCGCTTCGGTCTCGGCTGGGCGAAATCCCACACCTTCCACACCGGCCAGACCCCGGTGATGAAGTACAACCGCCAGCTGATGCAGGCCATCATGTGGGACCGCATCAAGATCGCCGACATCGTCGGGGTGGAAGTCATCACCCTCGACGACGCGCCGAAAGGCTACGGCGAGTTCGATGCCGGCGTGCCGAAGAAATTCGTCATCGACCCGCACAACCTGTTCCGCGCCGCGTAACCACGCAGCATCCAACCCCGGCTGCGGCGTCCCCGCTGCGGTCTCTCTCCGAGGGAGCCTTAGGGCTCCCTTTTTTTGTGCCGTGATTGGCGGGTTGCACCCGCCCTACCGCAAATGCGACGCCATGTAGGATGGGTTGAGCTTGCGATACCCATCATCCACGACCGCATGGGTATCGCTGCGCTCAACCCATCCTACGAAAAGCCCCGATAGACGTGGAGCCGGCGTAGGGCGGGTGCAACCCGCCAATCCATCAATACCGCGGTCTTACCGCGCCGCCCACGCGTTGAAGCGCTGTTCCAGCTCCTCGCCGTGGTCGACCCAGAACTCCGAATCAACCGAACGCGCACCTTCCAGGTTGGCCGGGGCGGTGGGCAGGTTGGCCTGTACATCGGCCGGCAGCAGGCCCAACGCATCCTTGTGCACCGGCCCGTAGGGGATGTTCTCGGCGAACACCTTCTGCGTCTGCGGCTGGCTGGCGAAGGCGATGAATTTCTCCGCCAGCGCCTTGTTCTTGGTGCCCTTCACCACCGCCCAGTATTCCGGGTCGTAGAGGCTGCCGGGCCATACGATGCCGAGCTTCACGCCTTCCTTCTGCGCGGCGGCGATGCGGCCGTTGTAGGCGGCGCTCATCACCACGTCGCCGGCGGCGAGCCACTGCGGCGGCTGGGCGCCGGCTTCCCACCACTGGATGTTCGGCTTGATCTGGTCGAGCTTGGCGAAGGCGCGGGTGACGCCTTCCGGCGTGGCGAGCACCTTGTAGATGTCTTCCGACTTCACCCCGTCGGCCAGCAGGGCGACTTCCAGGGTGTACTTGGCGCCCTTGCGCAGGCCACGCTTGCCGGGGAAGTCCTTGACGTTCCAGAAGTCCGCCCAGGAGGTCGGCGCCTTGGCCAGCTTCTCGCCGTTGTAGGCCATCACCATCGACCAGACGTAGGTGGCCACGCCGCACTCGCTGAGGGTGCCGGGGACGAACTGCGCCTCGTCGCCGAAGGCCGCCGGGTCGAGGCGCTCGAACAGGCCTTCCTCGCAGCCGCGCAGCAGTTCGGGGCTTTCCACCTCGACCACGTCCCAGCTGACCTGGCCGACATCGACCATGGCTTTCACCTTGGCCATCTCGCCGTTGTATTCGCCAGCGACCACGGTGCCGGCGCCGGACTGGTTGAAGGGTTTGAAGTAGGCCTGCTCCTGGGCCGCCTTGGTGGCGCCGCCGAAGGAGATGACGGTGATGCTCTGCGATTGCGCCTGGGCGGCGCCGGTGAACGCGGCGAAGACCGCGCAGGTGAGGGTTGGCAAGGACACTTTCATGGAACGAACTCCCACAGCCGATTGGCGTTGTTGTGTGTTGCGGGGCAGTTACCGGCCAGGAGCCGGACAAAGGGGTTCCATCGCGCGGGCCTCGTTGGACCCGCGGCGTTGTTGTGGAGGTAGGGCGGGTGAAACCCGCCATCGGCGCGCAAGGCGGGTTGCACCCGCCCTACGTCGACCGGGGCTTACAGCACCCCGATCTCCTGCGCCGTGCGGTCGACCGCGATGCGGGTCTTGTCGATCAGTTCGTCGATCTCCGCGCGGGTCGCCACCAGGGCCGGGGCCATGATCATGCGGCCCAAGGTCGAGCGGATGATCACGCCCTCCTCGAAACCGATGGTGCGGCAGCGCCAGGCGATGTCGTTTTCGTTGGCGAAGCGCTTGCGGCTGGCCTTGTCTTCGGCGAACTGCAGCGCGGCGACCAGGCCGGCGCCCTGGATGTCGCCCACCAGCGGATGCTCGCCGAACACTTCGCGCAGGCATTGCTGCAGGTACGGGCCGGTGTCGCTCTTCACCTGGGTGACCACGCCTTCGTCGCGCAGCGCCTTCAGGTTGGCGATGGCGACTGCGGCGGCTACCGGGTGTCCGGAGTAGGTCAGGCCGTGGGCGAACACGCCGCCCTGCTCGACCAGCACCTCGGCCATGCGCTTGCTCAGCACCAGGCCGCCCATGGGGATGTAGCCGCTGGTCAGGCCCTTGGCGATGGACAGGGTGTCCGGCTCGAAACCGAAGTGCTGGTGAGCCATCCATTCGCCGGTACGGCCGAAGCCGCCGATCACTTCGTCGGCGCACAGCAGCACGTCGTACTTGCGGCAGATGCGCTGGATTTCCGGCCAGTAGCTTTCCGGCGGGAAGATCATGCCGCCGGCGCCCTGGAACGGCTCAGCGACGAACGCGGCGACGTTGTCGGCGCCCAGTTCGAGGATCTTCTCTTCCAACTGGCGTGCGGCGCGCAGGCCGAATTCCGCCGGGGTCAGGTTGCCTTCGTGGGCGAACCAGTAGGGTTCGTCGATGTGCGCGATGTCCGGCAGCATGCCGCCCATCTCGTGCATGAACTTCATGCCGCCGAGCGCGGTGCTGCCCAGGGTCGAGCCGTGGTAGCCGTTCCAGCGGCCGATCATGATCTTCTTCTGCGGCTTGCCGAGGATCTGCCAGTAGCGGCGCACGGTGCGGATCAGCACCTCGTTGGCCTCGGAGCCGGAGTTGGTGTAGATCGCGTGGCTGTAGTGGCCGGGCAGCAGGCTGAAGAGCAGCTCGGACAGTTCCACCACCGCCGGGTGGGTGGTGTGGAAGAACATGTTGTAGTACGGCAGCTGTTCCAGCTGGCGGGTGGCGGCGGCGGCCAGGTCCTTGCGGCCATAACCGAGCTGGGTGCACCACAGGCCGGACATGCCGTCGAGGTAGCGCTTGCCGTCGTTGTCCCAGAGGTACAGGCCCTCGCCGCGCACCATCACGCGCGGGCCTTCCTCGTTCAGCGCCTTCTGGTCGAGGAACGCATGGATGTGGTGGGCCGCGTCCGCCGCCTGGTAGTCGCGGGTTTCACGCTGTTGAGTGGTCTTGTCAGTCATCGACTTTCTCCTAGTTCCCTCGGCGAGTTTCAGGCCAGAGGGGATTGCAGGGGATCGAGGGCGACGGACTTGCCCTGGGCAGTCTCACCGGCCGTCTCGAGCGGTTCGGGTACGAAAAGGGGTTTGCGCATCACCAGCTTGATCCACACCACCGCCACCAGCGAGACCACGCCCAGCACCACGCCTGCGCTGGCGAAGATGCGGCCGGTCATTTCCGGGGTCGGGGACACGTGAACCACGGCGTAGATCATGCCGGCGATGCCGAACACCTGCGGCCACGGGTAGAACGGCGTGCGGAACGGCCGCGCGATCTGCGGGTAGCGGCGGCGCAGGGCCAGCACGTCGACGTGGGCGATGATGTAGGCGAGCAGCCAGGACAGCGCGGCGGCCAGCAGCAGGATGTTGATCGCGTCCGGGTTGTCGCCGAGCAGGACGATCGGCATGCCGGTGATGGCGGCGACGAACAGCACGGCCACCCACGGGGTGCGCGCCTTGCTGAGCCACTTGAACTGCGGGAAGGCCTGGCCGTTCTGCGCCATGCCGTAGAGCATGCGCGGGATGGCCGCCAGCGACGAGTTCAGCGTGCTGCAGGTGGCGGTGATCGCGGCGATCACCAGGAACAGCTGGCCGTAGTCGCCGAACACCTTGTTGGCGAAGGTGAAGTGCGGCAGCAGGTCGCCGGCCAGTTCCTCGCCGGGAATCAGCATCAGCGCGCCGAGGCAGTACAGGGCGATGGTGAGGAAGATGATGGTCAGGCCGAGGATCATCGAGCGCGGGATGTTGCGCTCCGGACGCCGGGTTTCCTCCACCAGCGGGCAGACGAACTCGGCACCGACGAAGCCCCACACGGCCAGTGCGGTCAGCGCCAGCACGCCGACGCCCAGCGGGTTCCAGCCACTGGCCACGGCGGTCGACACGGCAGCCCCGTCATGGCTCACCGCGCCCAGCCCGAGCAGCAGCAGGACGATCATCATCACCAGCGCCAGCACGCTCTGCAGGCGCGCGAAGATGTCGATGCCGAGCAGGTTGAGCACCGTGAACAGGCCGAGCACGCCATAGGCGATGAACATCGGCGGCACGCTGCCCGGGTAGACCTTGCCGATGATCATGTCGAGCAGCAGCAGTTCGGCGGAGAGGGCGAACATCGCCACCACCACGTAGCCGGAGAAGGTCGCCAGGATCGCCGGGAAATGCCCGATGGCGACCTCGGTGTAGCTGCTCAGGCCGCCGGCGCGGGGGATCATCAGCGCCAGTTCGGAGAAGGAGAAGGCGTAGCTCAGGGCCAGCAGGTAGGCCACCCCGAGCGGCACGATGAAGCCGAGGCCGGCGCTGCCGGCGCCCTGCAGCATCAGCACCATCACGCCCTGGGAAACCACCAGGCCGATGGCCACGGCCAGCAGCGGGCCGAGGCCCAGTACGCGACGCAGGGTTGGTTGTTGCACGCTCATGCGGATGTTCTCTTGTTGTCTTTATCGGGTCCGGATGGCACTCAGCGCAGCTGGAACCAGGTGGTCTTCAGCTGCGTGTACTTGTCGAACGAGTGCAGCGACAGGTCGCGGCCGAAGCCGGACTGCTTGCCGCCGCCGAAGGGCACGCAGGGGTCGAGGGCATCCACCGTGTTGACCGACACGGTGCCGGCATTCAGCCGGCGCGCCACGCGGTGCGCACGGTTGAGGTCGTCGCTCCACAGCGAGGCGGCCAGGCCGTAGACGCTGTCGTTGGCCAGCCGGACGGCCTCGTCCTCGCTGTCGAACGCGGTGACTGCAAGCACCGGGCCGAACACTTCGTCGCGGGCCAGGCGCTGTTGCGGATCGACGCCGGTAAAGATGGTCGGCTCGATGAAGTTGTCCGAGCCGTTGAAGCTCAGCTGGCGACCGCCGCAGGCGAGTTTCGCGCCGCTACTCTGCGTCTCGTCGATGAAGCGCAGGATGCCGGCGGTCTGCTTGCCATCGACGATGGCGCCGGCACGGCTGGCCGGGTCGAGCGGGTCGCCGGGCAGCCAGTCGCGGGACCTGGCGATCAGGCGTTCGACGAATTCGTCATGGATCGAGCGCTCCACCAGCAGTCGTGAGTTGGCCGAGCAGACTTCGCCCTGGTTGAAGAAAATGCCGAAGGCCGCTTTTTCTGCCGCAAGATCGAGGTCGCGGCAATCGGCAAACACGAGATTCGGGCTCTTGCCGCCGCACTCCAGCCAGACCTGCTTGAGGTTGGACTGCGCGGCGTACTGCATGAAGTACTTGCCCACCTGGGTCGAGCCGGTGAACACCAGCGAGTCCACATCCATGTGCAGGCCGAGGGCCTTGCCGGCGGTTTCACCGAGGCCCGGCACGACGTTCAGCACGCCTTCCGGAAGGCCGGCTTCCAGCGCCAGTTCGGCCAGGCGCAGGGCGGAGAACGGCGACTGCTCGGCCGGCTTGAGCACCACCGAGTTGCCGGCGGCCAGCGCCGGGGCGAGCTTCCAGGCGGCCATGTCGAGCGGGAAGTTCCACGGCACCACAGCGCCGATCACGCCCAGCGGCACGCGGGTGATGGTGGCGAGGGCGTCCTGGGCGGTCGGTGCGACCTGGTCGTAGAGCTTGTCGAGGCTTTCCGCGTACCAGGCGAACACGCCGGCGGCGCCGGGGACGTCGATGTTCCAGGCGTCATTCACCGGCTTGCCCATGTTCAGCGAGTCGAGCAGCGCCAGTTCCTCGCGGTTGGCCATCATCAGTTCGCTGAGCCTGAGCAGCACGGCCTTGCGCTCGCGCGGCGCCATGCGCGCCCAGGGGCCGCTCTCGAAGGCCCGGCGCGCGCTGCGCACGGCGGCGTCGATTTCCGCCTCGCCGCAGGCTGCGACTTTCGCCAGCAGGCGGTTGGTGGCCGGATCGATGGAATCGAAGGTGGCGCCATCGGCGGCGGCCACGCGGCGGCCGTCGATCAGGGCGCTATCGATGAAGGTCTGACGTGCGGCACGCTGTTGCCAGTCGTTGAGTTGGTACACCACGGCACTCCCGCTCACGAGCGTTATTGTTCTGAGATGGGATCAGATGGTCGCGCAAGGGCCGGCGTAGGAAAAATATTAAATATGTCTTCGGGGTATACGAAAAAGCTGGGTAGCCGTGCACCGGCAAAGTGCGTTGTGCTGGGTTATTGTGCAGGGCATGGGGACCGAGCTGGCACGCCCTCACCCCTGCCCTCTCCCGGAGGGAGAGGGGGTTGTCCGGCAGAACGCCAATGCATCCCCCATCACCGAACCAGTCCCCTCTCCCCTTGGGAGAGGGCTAGGGTGAGGGAAAAGCAGGCCCACTCCTTGCTTTCCCCCAACGCTCCACAGAACCACCCACAACAATCAGGCACGCACCACCGGATGCGTCGCCGAGCAGAGGTCTTGCAGTGGCTTCCTATACCTTGCGGCAACTCAGGTATTTCGTGACGACCGTGGAATGCGGCAGCGTGGCCGAGGCGTCACGCAAGCTGTACATCGCGCAGCCGTCGATCTCCACGGCGATCAAGGGGCTGGAGGAAAGCTTCGGCGTCCAGCTGTTCATTCGCCACCATGCCCAGGGCGTATCGCTGACGCCCAGCGGCGCGCGCTTCTATCGCAAGGCGCAGGAGCTGCTGCGCATGGCCCACGAGTTCGAACAGAACGCCCTGGCCGACAACGACGTGGTGGCCGGGCAGATCGATATCGGCTGCTTCGAGACGGTAGCCCCGCTCTACCTGCCGCGCCTGATCGCCGGCTTCCGCGAGCGTTATCCGGGAGTGGAAATCCGCATCCGCGACGGCGAGCAGCAGGAACTGGTGCAGGGCCTCACCGCCGGCCGCTTCGATCTCGCCTTCCTCTACGAGCACGACCTCGACGGCACCATCGAGACCCAGCCGCTGATGCCGGCACAGCGCCCCTACGCCCTGCTCCCGGAAAACCACCGCTTCGCCCAGCAGGCACAGGTATCGCTGCGCGACCTGGCGCTGGAGCCGATGATCCTGCTCGATGTGCAGCCAAGTCGTACGTATTTCGTAAGCATCTTCGAGGAATTGGGGCTTAACCCGCACATCGCCTTCAGTTCGCCCTCCATCGAGATGGTGCGCGGCATGGTCGGCCAGGGTTTCGGTTTCTCCGTGCTGGTCACCCGGCCGCACTCGGAGTGCACCTACGACGGCAAGAAGGTGGTGATGGTGGACATCGCCGAACCGGTCAGCGCCTCCGGACTGGTCGCCGCCTGGCTGAAACGCGCACAACTGACCAAACCGGCGCAGCTGTTCGTCGATTACGCGCGGGAGCAATTGAGCGGCGGAGTGGCGTCGTAGGTTGGGCTGAGGCACGAAGCCCAACAGCTTTCGTTGGGCTTCACTACGTTCAGCACCAACCTACGCGGTTACGAAAAGCCATCGGCCCTCAGAGATCGCTTTCCTCGACCGGGCGGACCTTGGCATCGTCCATCGCATACGCCGCATCGGCCATCTGGTTGCTGACCTGCTCCACCTTCAGCGTGCCGCTGACCCACAGCGGGTTGTAGATGTCGTCGAGCTTCAGGCCCTTGGGGTAGCGCACCAGCACGATCTGGTTCGGCGGCGGTGGCGGCACGTGGATGCAGGCGCCCGGATAGGGGACCAGGAAGAACTCGGTCACCCGCCCCTTCGCGTCGTTCTCCAGCGGCACCGGGTAGCCGCCGAGGCGGATCGCCTTGCCGTTCAGCGCGGCGACGGTCCTGGTCGAGAACATCACCGCCGGCAGGCCCTTGTCCTTCTGCTTCAGGCCGCCCTTGTCGGTGAAGGTGCCGTTGGCCTCGGGGCCGGCGTGGTCGATTTCCGGCATGTCTTCCAGCGCCTGGCGGTCGCTCGGCGGCATCAGGGACAGCCAGTCGGTTTCGGGGAGTTCGTGGGTGGCAGCGTGGGCCAGGGAGGTCAGCAGCAACAGGCTGCAGGCGAACAGGGTACGGCGCATGGGCGTTCCGATGGTGGCGGGCGAACGCCGCGCATTGTTCTGCATCGGCAGGCGAATGACCAGCAGGCACAGCGGCCCGGACAACGAACCGCCTGCGGTCCCGGAACGGCTGTGCTCAGCTTTTCTTCACCATGTTGTAGATGACCAGCAGGATCACGGCGCCGATCACCGCGCCGATGAAGCCCGCCACCTGGCCGGCGGCGTAGATGCCCAGCGCCTGGCCGCCATAGGTGGCCAGCAGCGAGCCGCCGATGCCGATCAGAATGGTCATGATCCAGCCCATGCTGTCATCGCCGGGCTTGAGGAAACGCGCGACGAGGCCGACGATCAGGCCGATTACGATGGTTGCGATAAGTCCCATGACAGTCCCTCCTTGTGGGTTTGAGCGCATTGCACGCGCCTGTCATCGGACAGTGTAGAAGCACGCGGCCGCCCTGCAGGAGAACGGCCGCACTGGCGTCACGCCTTGGCGATCAGGGCCTCGACGTCGGCGATCCTCGCCTTCAGCGTCGGCAGATCGGCGCTGCGGATGGTCGCATGGCCGACCTTGCGCCCGTCCTTGAAGGCCTTGCCGTAGTGGTGCAGGTGGCAGTCGGCGATGGCGACGACCTTGTCCACCGGCGGCACTTCGCCGATGAAGTTGAGCATCGCGCTCTCGCCCACCTTGGCGGTCGAGCCCAGCGGCAGGCCGGCGACGGCGCGCAGGTGGTTCTCGAACTGGCTGCACTCGGCGCCTTCGATGGTCCAGTGCCCGGAGTTGTGCACGCGCGGGGCGATCTCGTTGGCCTTCAGGCCGCCGTCCACCTCGAAGAACTCGAAGGCCAGCACGCCGACGTAGTCGAGCTTCTGCATCACGCGGCCGGCGTAGTCCTCGGCCAGCGCCTGCAGCGGATGGTTCGAGCTGGCCACCGACAGGCGCAGGATGCCGCTCTCGTGGGTGTTGTGCACCAGCGGATAGAAGCGCGTCTCGCCGTCGCGGCCGCGCACCGCCACCAGCGACACTTCGCCGGTGAAGGACACGAAGCCTTCGAGGATGCATGGCACGCTGCCCAGTTCGGCGAAGGCGCCGGCGACGTCCTCGGCACTGCGCAGGACCTTCTGGCCCTTGCCGTCGTAGCCGAGGGTGCGGGTCTTCAGCACGCCCGGCAGGCCGATGCTGGCCACCGCGGCATCGAGGTCGGCCTGCGACTGGACGTCGGCGAAGGCCGGAGTGGGGATGCCCAGCTCCTTGAACATCGACTTCTCGAACCAGCGGTCGCGGGCGATGCGCAGGGATTCGGCGCAGGGGTAGACCGGCACGAACTGCGAGAGGAAGGCCACGGTCTCGGCCGGCACGCTCTCGAACTCGAAGGTCACCAGATCGACCTCGTCGGCCAGTTGGCGCAGGTGGTCCTGGTCGCCGTAGTCGGCGCGGATGTGCTCGCCGAGTGCGGCGGCGCAGGCGTCCGGCGCCGGGTCGAGGAAGGCGAAGTTCATGCCCAGCGGAGTGCCCGCCAGGGACAGCATGCGGCCGAGCTGGCCGCCACCAATGACACCGATTTTCATGGATGTACTCAGGCTTCTCGGGGGTCCGGGTTGTCCAGCACGGTTTCCGTCTGTTCGGAACGGAACACTTTCAGTGCGACGTGATATTTCGGGTACTTGCCGCCGAGGATGCTCGCCGCCAGCAGCGCCGCGTTGACCGCGCCAGCCTTGCCGATGGCCAGGGTGCCGACCGGAATGCCGGCGGGCATCTGCACGATGGACAGCAGCGAATCGACGCCGGAGAGCATGGACGACTGCACCGGCACGCCGAGCACCGGCAGGTGGGTCTTGGCGGCGCACATGCCCGGCAGGTGGGCGGCACCGCCGGCGCCGGCGATGATCACTTCGATGCCGCGGCCTTCGGCCTCTTCGGCGTACTGGAAGAGCAGGTCGGGAGTGCGGTGGGCGGAAACCACCTTCACTTCGTAGGGAATCCCCAGCTTTTCCAGCATGTCAGCGGTGTGGCTGAGGGTGCTCCAGTCGGATTTGGAGCCCATGATCACGCCAACCAGTGCGCTCATCGTCGTGCCTCTCTGTATGCGCCGGGCGGCGCGTCAAAAACCAACAAGCCACGCTTCAGGGAGGGGCGTGGCTTGTACGTGGCCGAACCGGCGGGCTGTGCCGGTTCGAAGGCGCCGCAGTATACCGCAAAGCCGCGTCTGACGTGCACCTCACTCGACCGTCCGTCCCGATTTCCCGGGCCGGTTGCAGGGAGCTGCCGCGAATCGGCAGGAAAAAGCTTGCCTCAACTCAAGATGACCCGGTCACGGTGATCCAGCGCAACATCGGCGGCTCCTCGTCGAGATGCAGGCCTCTCGTAGGTTGGCGCTGAGCTTGCGAAGCCCAACGGTGCCAGGCTCGGCAGACGTTGGGCTTCACTGCGTTCAGCACCAACCTACGACGGCGAGAGCGCATCAGCCGGCTACGAAGCCCCCATTCCCCCCTCCAGCTTGCGCCACAGCAAGCGCACCGCCGCCTTGCGCACCAGCGCGCAGCGGTACAGGCGGATTTCCTGTGGCACCACCCAGTGCGGGCCGCCGCAGATCGCCAGTTCGCCGCGCGCCAGTTCGGCGGCGGCGCTCAGGCGCGGCACCCAGGCCACGCCCATGCCCTGCAGGGCCATGCTCTTCAGGCTGTCGGCCATCGCCGTCTCGTACACCGTGGTGTAGCGCAGGTTGCGCTGGCGCAGCAGCAGATTGACGCCGCGGCCGAGGAAGGCGCCGGCGCTGTAGGCGAGCAGCGGCACGCTCTGGCCGCTGTCGAGATCGTAGAGCGGCACCCCGGCGGAGTTCACCGCGCAGACCGGCAGCATCTCGGTGCGCCCGAGGTGCAGCGAGGGGAAGATTTCCGGGTCCATCTGCAGCGCCGCATCCGGATCGTAGAACGCCAGCATCAGGTCGCAGCCGCCTTCGCGCAGCAGGTGCACCGCTTCGCCGACGTTGGTCGCCACCAGCCGGCTGGCGATGTTCAGGCCCTCGGCACGCAGGCGCGCGATCCACGAGGGGAAGAAACCCAGCGCCAGCGAGTGCGCGGCGGCGAACTGCAGGACTTCGCCCTGCCCGCCTTCCAGGTGGTGCAGGTGCCTCACCACCTCGCCGAGCTGCTCGACCACCGTGCGCGCGGTGACCAGGAACAATTGCCCGGCTTCGGTCAGCTCGATCGGCGTGCGCTGGCGGTTCACCAGGGTCAGGCCGAGGGCGTCCTCCAGGCTGCGGATGCGCCGGCTGAAGGCCGGCTGGGTAACGAAGCGCTTCTCCGCCGCCTGCGAGAAGCTGCGGGTCGCCGCCAGCGCGCTGAAGTCTTCCAGCCATTTCAGTTCGAGATTCACAAGCTTTCCTCCGGACCGCGCATAACACGTCTCACGCTCGTCGTCATCAACTGGTCACAGCGTACATTATGCCGTTTGTGCATGAGGCAGCGCTTAACAGCATTGGCCGACGATCGGCGAAATCCCTAGTCTACTGGGCATCGCGGCGGTTGCCGTGTTTCCCTGAGAAGAATCTCGTCATGTCCCCTGTTGCATCGTTCCGCATCGAGAAAGACCTGCTCGGCACCCTCGAAGTACCGTCCGACGCCTACTACGGCATCCAGACCCTGCGTGCCGTGAACAACTTCCGCCTGTCCGGTGTGCCGCTGTCGCACTACCCTAAACTGGTCGTCGCCCTGGCGATGGTCAAACAGGCTGCAGCCGATGCGAACCAGCAACTGGGCCACCTGCCCGCCGAGAAGCATGCGGCGATCAGCGAGGCCTGCGCCCGCCTGATCCGCGGTGATTACCACGAGCAGTTCGTGGTCGACATGATCCAGGGTGGCGCCGGTACTTCCACCAACATGAACGCCAACGAGGTGATCGCCAACATCGCGCTGGAAGCGATGGGCCACGCCAAGGGCGAGTACAAGTACCTGCACCCGAACAACGACGTGAACATGGCGCAGTCGACCAACGACGCGTATCCGACTGCCATCCGCCTGGGCCTGCTGCTCGGCCACGACACCCTGCTGGCCAGCCTCGACAGCCTGATCCAGGCCTTCGCCGCCAAGGGCGTCGAGTTCGCCAACGTGCTGAAGATGGGCCGCACCCAGTTGCAGGACGCCGTGCCGATGACCCTCGGCCAGGAATTCCAGGCCTTCGCCACCACCCTCGGCGAAGACCTCGACCGCCTGCGTCGCCTGGCGCCCGAGCTGCTCACCGAAGTGAACCTCGGCGGCACCGCCATCGGCACCGGCATCAACGCCGACCCCGGCTACCAGAAGCTCGCCGTCGAGCGCCTGGCAGCGATCAGCGGCCAACCGGTCGTCCCGGCCGCCGACCTGATCGAAGCCACCTCGGACATGGGCGCCTTCGTGCTGTTCTCCGGCATGCTCAAGCGCACCGCGGTCAAGCTGTCGAAGATCTGCAACGACCTGCGCCTGCTCTCCAGCGGCCCGCGCACCGGCATCAACGAGATCAACCTGCCGCCGCGCCAGCCGGGCAGCTCGATCATGCCTGGCAAGGTCAACCCGGTGATCCCGGAAGCGGTCAACCAGGTCGCCTTCGAAGTGATCGGCAACGACCTCGCCCTGACCCTGGCGGCCGAAGGCGGCCAGCTGCAGCTGAACGTGATGGAGCCGCTGATCGCCTACAAGATCTTCGACTCGATCCGCCTGCTCCAGCGCGCCATGGACATGCTCCGCGAGCACTGCATCACCGGCATCACCGCCAACGTCGAGCACTGCCACAAGCTGGTGGAGCACAGCATCGGCCTGGTGACCGCGCTGAACCCGTACATCGGCTACGAGAACTCCACGCGCATCGCCAAGACCGCGCTGGAAACCGGCCGCGGCGTGCTGGAGCTGGTACGTGAAGAGAAGCTGCTGGACGAGGCGACACTCGCCGACATCCTGCTCCCGGAAAACATGATCGCCCCGCGCCTGATTCCGCTGCGCGCCTGATCGCCGGGCCGGGATAGCGCCGGCCCAAGACTCACCGGTTGCGGAGGAATGATTCCTCCCACCCTTTCAGGGATGGCTACCATCCCTGCTTTTATACCCGGCGCCGCGGAACACTCCGCGCGCCACGCTCACCGGCTGAGAGGTCAGTCAGACTCTCTCCACTACGGGGCGCTGCAGCTTGCAGCGTCCCTTTTTTTTGCCCGCAAATCGGCCTCCGCAGGAGCAACTGTCTTTGCTTCGTCGCGAGGTGCCCCCTCACCCTAACCCTCTCCCTCAAGGGAGAGGGGACTATTCGGAGTTGCCGGCTGGCACGGCATGCCACCCCACGCCAAACATGCCCCCTCTCCCTCTGGGAGAGGGCTGGGGTGAGGGAATCAGCAACGCGAGAGCATCTTCGTAGGAGCGAGCTCTGCTCGCGAACGCCGGCAAAGCAAAAGCTTCGCGAGCAGAGCTCGCTCCTACAAAAACGCCATCGGCGGCAAGACGGTGGCGAACGCCCTGCCGAGCAGCATGGTCCGCCGGCCTGTCCGGACGATACAATCAGCACTCCTTTCCCTGCCGCACTCCACCGATCCAATGCTTATCTGGAAGGCCCGTCTCCAGCGCCTGAGCACTTTCGTCGTCGCCCTCATGGCCCGCTATCCCCATCTGGTTGCCGTGTTCGGCTTCTGCTCGGGGGTGTTCAGCTTCATCATGGTCGACCGCCACCGCGCCGGCTTCGCCCGGGTCATGGCGATCGTCATGCTGGTCAGCTGGATCTGGCTGATGCTGGAGAACCTGCTCACCAAGCGCATCAAGAAGCGCTTCGGCTGGGAACTGCCGCCGCCGCTGCTGCGCTACGCCACCCAGCTGATCCACCAGGAAAGCCTGTTCTTCTGCCTGCCGTTCTTCTTCGTCACCACCACCTGGAACAGCGGGCAGGCGCTGTTCACCGGCGCCCTGGCGCTGGCCGGGCTGATCGCCATCGTCGATCCGGTCTACTACAAGTGGCTGGCGCCGCGGCGCTGGACCTTCCTCGGCTACCACACCCTGACGCTGTTCGCCGTGCTGCTGACGGCGCTGCCGATCATCCTCCACCTGACCACGCCGCAGAGCTACGAATGGGCGCTGGGCATCGCCGTGCTGCTGTCCTTCCCCAGCCTGGCGGTGTCGGTGTCGATCCAGAAGTGGTGGCGCTGGCTGGCGCTGCTCGGGCTCACCGCGGTGATCGGCACGGCCGGCTGGTTCGCCCGCGCCTGGGTGCCGCCGTCGACCCTGTGGATGACCGAGATGGCGGTGACCGCCGAGTTCGACAACAGCCAGCGCACCCCGGGCGACAGCCTGGAGACGATCTCCGCCGCGCAGATCCGCAGCCAGGGGCTCTACGCCTATACCGCGATCAGCGCGCCGCGCGGGCTGGACGAGCGCATCTACCACGTCTGGCGGCACAAGGGCCGGGTGTTCGACCGCATCGCCCTGGACATTCGCGGCGGCCGCGAAGCCGGCTACCGCGCCTGGACCCACAAGCAGAACTTCCCGCCGGACCCGGTCGGCAAGTGGCAGGTGCAGGTGCTCACGGAGGCAGGACAGGTGATCGGCACCCTGCGATTCGAAGTGACGCCCTGATCGAAACACGATGCGCGCGGCCCATCGTGCGTAACCGGCCATTGTAGGAGCGGCCCATGGCCGCGATTCGCGGGCATGGCCCGCTCCTACGATGTCCCCAACAATGAAAAAGCCCGGCGCAGTGGCCGGGCTTCTCGGGGAGTGCGAAGGCTCAGACCTTCTTCACGAACTCCGACTTCAGCTTCATGGCGCCGATGCCGTCGATCTTGCAGTCGATGTCGTGGTCGCCGTCGACCAGGCGGATGTTCTTCACCTTGGTGCCGACCTTCACCACCAGGGAAGAGCCCTTGACCTTGAGGTCCTTGATCACGGTGATGGTGTCGCCGTCCTGCAGCACATTGCCGACGGAATCCTTGATCACCTTGGCGTCGCTGGACGCTTCGGCGGCGGCATCGGCCGACCACTCATGGGCGCATTCCGGGCAGACCAGCATTGCGCCGTCTTCATAGGTGTATTCGGAATTGCATTTCGGGCAGGGCGGCAGATTGCTCACTGGGGTCTCTCGCTTCTGGTGGGACAAAGACCGCAGATTATATAAGGTCTTGCCATCCTTTGGGGTTTTGCCTGCCCTAAGGCTGCAGTTGCTGCAGATAGTCGGCCAGCGCGGCGATCTGCCGATCGGCGAGCTGGCCGGCAACGCCCAGCATGACCGAGCCGGCGCGGCGCGGGTCCTTGTCGCGGTAGCGCGTCAGCGTTCGCCGCAGATATTCGGCAGGCTGCCCGGCCAGTCGCGGCGCGTTTTCCAGGCCCAGCGCCTGCTGTCCATGGCATGCCACGCAGACCTGCTGGAACAGCACCGCGCCCTCCCCGCGCAGGGTCTCATCGACCGCCCCGGCAACCGGGCGCACCTCCTGCTGGCTGAAGTAGACGGCGATGTCGACCCGCTCCTCCTGGCTCAGGGTCTTCGCCAGCCGCGACATCACGTAGTCGCTGCGCTCGCCATTGGCATATTTCTCGAAGGCATTGAACAGGTAGCGCGGGTTCTGCGCGGCCAGGTTGGGGATGTAGTCGCGCTTGCTGTTGCCATCCTCGCCGTGGCAATGGCCGCAGAGGGTGATCCGCTCCTGCCCGGCGGCGTAGGCCTGCTCGCGCTGCTGGGGGTCGGCCATGACGGTGTTGAAGCGCTCCAGCGCCGTTTCCCCGGCGAGGGCGAAGGGGGCGAGAATGGCGAGAAGCAGGGGGACGATCCGCATCGAGGTCATTCCTTTGTTGTCGATGCGTGAATATAAAAAGCGCAGCCACCGGCGATTCGGACGCAGGTCAAGGAAGCCGGCTGAATAAAAAAAGGGGAGCATCATGCTCCCCCAGGGACTTGAACCTCAGCAGGCTCTCAGCCTTCGATTTCGATCAGGATCTCGCCCGGATTGACGCGGTCACCCTTGGCGACGTGGATGGCCTTCACGGTGCCGGCGATGCCTGCCTGCACTTCGGTTTCCATCTTCATCGCTTCGGTGATCAGCACGGCCTGGCCGGCTTTCACGCTGTCGCCTTCCTTCACCAGCACGTCGACGATGTTGCCCGGCATGGTGGTGGTGACGTGACCCGGTGCGCTGGCCTGCTTGCGCTTGCTGGTGCCGCCGGCGACGAACTCGTTGAGCGGCTCGAACACCACTTCTTCCGGCATGCCGTCGATGGAGAGGTAGAAGTGGCGCTTGTTCTCGCCCTTCACGCCGACGCCGGTGATGTCCACACGGTAGGTCTCGCCGTGCACGTCGATGACGAACTCGGTCGGAGTGCCCTCGCTACCGGCAGCAGCGACGCCATTGCCGCTCGGGATCGGCAGCAGCTCTTCCGGCTTCAGGGTGCCGGCGGCGCGTTCTTCGAGGAACTTGCGGCCAATGTCCGGGAACATGGCGTAGGTCAGCACGTCTTCTTCCGACTTGGCCAGCGCGCCGATCTCGTCGCGCAGCTTGTTCAGCTCCGGCTTGATCAGGTCGGCCGGACGCACGTCGATCACGTCCTCGCTGCCGATGGCCTGGCGGCGCAGTTTCTCGCTCACATCGCCCGGCGCCTTGCCGTAGCGGCCCTGCAGGTACAGCTTCACCTCGTTGGTGATGGTCTTGTAGCGCTCGCCGGCCAGCACGTTGAAGAACGCCTGGGTGCCGACGATCTGCGAGGTCGGAGTAACCAGGGGCGGGTAGCCGAGGTCGGCGCGCACTTTCGGGATTTCCGCGAGGACTTCGTCCATGCGGTTCAGCGCACCCTGCTCCTTGAGCTGGTTGGCGAGGTTGGAAATCATCCCGCCCGGCACCTGGTTGACCTGTACGCGGGTGTCGACGCCGGTAAATTCGCTTTCGAACTGGTGGTACTTCTTGCGTACGGCGTAGAAGTACAGGCCGATCTCCTGGATCAGCTCCAGATCCAGGCCGGTGTCGAATTCGGTGCCGCGCAGCGCTGCGACCATCGACTCGGTGCCCGGGTGGCTGGTGCCCCAGGCCATGCTGGAGATGGCGGTATCGATGCGGTTGGCACCGTTCTCGATGGCTTTCAGCTGGCACATGCTGGCGACACCGGCGGTGTCATGGGAGTGCACGACCACGTCCAGCGGCAGCGCGTCCTTCAGCGCCTTGACCAGTTCGCCGGTGGCGTACGGGGTCAGCAGGCCGGCCATGTCCTTGATGGCGATGGAGTCGACACCCATGTTGGCCATCTCGCGACCCTGGGCGACGAACGCCTCGATGGTGTGCACCGGGCTGGTGGTGTAGCAGATGGTGCCCTGGGCGTGCTTGCCGGCGGCCTTCACGGCTTCGATGGAAACGCGCAGGTTACGCACGTCGTTCATCGCGTCGAAGATGCGGAACACGTCGATGCCGTTGACCGCGGCCTTGGCGACGAAGGCACGGACCACGTCGTCGCTGTAGTGGCGGTAGCCGAGCAGGTTCTGGCCGCGCAGCAGCATCTGCAGGCGGGTGTTCGGCAGCGCGGCTTTCAGTTTGCGCAGACGCTCCCACGGGTCTTCCTTGAGGAAGCGCACGCAGGAGTCGAAGGTCGCGCCACCCCAGACTTCCAGCGACCAGTAGCCGACCTTGTCGAGCTTGTCGCAGATGGGGAGCATGTCCTCGGTGCGCATGCGGGTGGCCAGCAGCGACTGGTGGGCGTCGCGCAGGATGGTATCGGTGATAGTAACTTTCTTGCTCATTCGATAGTCCTCACAGGCCGGCGTGTGCAGCGATGGCGGCAGCGATGGCCAGGGCCAGCTCTTCTGGTTTGCGCTTGATCGAGTAGTTGGTCAGTTCCGGGTGGCTTTCAACGAAGCTGGTGTTGAACTGGCCGGTACGGAATCCCGGGTCCTTGAGGATTTCCTGGTAATACGGCGCGGTGGTCTTCACGCCCTGCAGGCGCATGTCGTCCAGCGCGCGCAGGCCGCGGTCCATCGCCTCTTCCCAGGTCAGTGCCCAGACGATCAGCTTCAGGCACATCGAGTCGTAGTACGGCGGAATGGTGTAGCCGGTGTAGATCGCCGTATCGGTACGCACGCCGGGGCCGCCGGGCGCGTAGTAACGGGTGATCTTGCCGAACGAGGGCAGGAAGTTGTTCTTCGGGTCCTCGGCGTTGATCCGGAACTGCAGGGCGAATCCGCGGTGCTGGATGTCGTCCTGCTTGACCGACAGCGGCAGGCCGGACGCGATGCGGATCTGCTCGCGGACGATGTCGATGCCGGTGATTTCCTCGGTGATGGTGTGTTCCACCTGCACGCGGGTGTTCATCTCCATGAAGTACACCTCGCCATCGGCAAGGAGGAACTCCACGGTACCGGCGTTCTCGTAGCCCACCGCCTTGGCGGCGCGCACCGAGAGGTCGCCGATGTAGGCGCGCTGCTCGGGGGTGAGCTGCGGGCTCGGGGCGATCTCGATGAGCTTCTGGTTGCGACGCTGGATCGAGCAGTCGCGCTCGAACAGGTGCACGGTGTTGCCGAAGGAGTCGGCCAGCACCTGGGCCTCGATGTGCTTCGGATTGATGATGCACTTCTCGAGGAAGACTTCCGCGCTGCCGAAGGCCTTGGTGGCTTCGGAGATCACGCGCGGGTAGGCCTGTTCCAGTTCCTCGCGGCTGTTGCAGCGACGGATGCCGCGGCCGCCGCCACCGGAAGTGGCCTTGAGCATCACCGGATAACCGATGCGGTCACCTTCGCGCAGTGCCTCTTCGAGGTCGGCGACGTTGCCTTCGGTGCCGGGGGTGCAGGGCACGCCGGCGGCGATCATGCTGCGGCGCGCCTCGGTCTTGTCGCCCATGCGGCGGATCACTTCGGCGGACGGGCCGATGAACTTGATCCCGCGCTCGGCGCAGATTTCCGCCAGCTCGGCATTCTCGGAGAGGAAGCCGTAGCCGGGGTGCAGTGCGTCGCAGCCGGTTTCCACCGCCAGGTTCACCAGCGCGCGCGGATTCAGGTAGCCGGACAGCGGATCGGCGCCGATGTTGTGCGCTTCGTCGGCACGCTTGACGTGCAGGGCGTGGCGGTCGGCCTCGGAATAAATGGCTACCGAGCGGATGCCCATCTCGGCGCAAGCGCGCACGATACGGACAGCGATTTCCCCACGGTTGGCGATCAGGATTTTCTTGATCACTTCGGGTTTCCCTCGACCGGGTTTGCTGGGCCCGGTGTTTGAACCAATCGGCAATCCGGTCCGGAAGCATTTCCCGGCCGGCTGGACGCAAGGCCGGATCAGGGTTCCGGCGTTGATTTACCCTACCGCGGGAAGGAGGATTAACCAAAATCAATAATTATTGGGGTATCCATTAATTTTGACTTATAGTTGATGAAACGGGCGTTATCTGGAGTCGATAAAGGTGCGTAAGTCGTTGATGCGCATGACATTGCGCCAGCTGCAAGTATTCCGCGCGGTGTGCGAGAGCCGCTCCTACAGCCGCGCAGCGGAAGAAATGGCACTGACCCAACCGGCGGTCAGCCTGCAGATTCGCCAGTTGGAAGAGCTGGTCGGCCAGCCGCTGTTCGAGTACATCGGCAAGAAGCTCTACCAGACCGATGCCGCCGACGCCCTGCTGCGCGCCAGCAACGACATCTTCCAGCGCCTGGAAAACCTCGACATGCAGCTCTCCGACCTGAAGGGCTCGCTGCAGGGCCAGCTGCGCCTGGCGGTGGAATCCAGCGCCAAGTACATCACCCCGCACCTGTTCGCGCGCTTCCAGGAACAGCACCCGGAAGTGAACCTGCATCTCACGGTAGTCAACCGCGCGCAGGTGATCAAACGCCTGTCGGACAATCGCGACGACCTGGTGATCATGTCCCTGGTGCCGCAGGACATGGCGCTGGAGTTCCTGCCGTTCCTCAACAACCCGATCATCGCCGTGGCGCCGCCGGATCACCCGCTGTGTTCGGCCGCCAAGCTGTCATTGAAGGATCTGGAACCCTGGCCGCTGCTGATCCGCGAGCCGGGATCGGGCACGCGCAAGGCGATCGAGGAACATTTCCAGCAGAAGCGCGCACATTTCCCGCAGACTCTGGAGTTTTCCTCGCTGGAAGGCTCCCGCGAGGGCGTTCTCGCCGGACTCGGCCTGGCCCTGCTGCCGCGCCATGCGGTGAACCGCGAACTGAACGCCGGCCTGCTGCGCGAACTGCCGGTGGAGGAACTGCCGCTCTACCGCAGCTGGTGTCTGGTGCACGCCCGCGGCAAACGCCTGAGCCCGGTGGCCCAGGCGTTCGTCGCCTTCATCCGTGACGGCCGCGCGATGATCAGCCAACTGGCCGAGCGCTTCTCCGCGCCGAGCGAGCCGAAGCCAGGTAGTTGAGGGCGATCAGGTCGGGATAATCGTCGATTTCCTGATCGAGGCGCCGGGCTTCGAGGCGTTCCTCGATGGCGCGGCGGAACTGCATGCGCCGCTGGTCTTCGAGCTTGCGGCGGGTCTTGCTGTCCAGTTGCTGGGTGTCGTCGATATGGCGTTGCATCTCGCATCTCCCATGGCCGAAGGGCTGGAGAGGCCAGAGTGGCCCTGGAAGATGACGGTTTGACGATGCCTCAGTAGAACTTCTCACAGAGCCGCGGCACGAGGGACTCCAGGTCGTCCTCGGCCCACTCGCAATCGATGTCCTCCGAATAGCGGATCTCGGCCAGCATCGCCGCCTTCACCCGCTCGTCCAGCGGATGGGCCGCACGGGCTGCGGCTGCCTTGTCGTAGTCGCGCTCCAACATGCCGAGCTTCCTGAAATAGGCCGAGTAGCCAACCGCCAGCATTTCCTGGTCGAATGCATCGTCAGCTTCGACCTCGACAGCGACCAAGCTGTCGGGGTCGGCCAGGGCATCGAGAAACACGCGCTTGCCTTGCGCCGTCAGCCAGCCACGGAAGTAATCGAAGCCATCGTCGCTGCAACCGCCGTTGATCACGTAGGCCGCCGCCCACAACTTGTTCTTGCAGGAGAGATGCTGGTACTCCCGGAAAATCTGATCCCACTGCATGATCTCGCGCTCGTCGCGCAGCGACAGCATCTCCACAAGCTGATCGGCGACGTCATAGGGCGATGCGGCGCGTGCACGTGCCTCGTCGATCAGCCTCCAGAATTGCACCTGGTCCATTGATGCCTCCTTCAGAAAAGCACGAATACCGCAGCGAAAAACCGATGATCCATGATGACCGCTTGACGGCGGGAAGATGAAGAGTGCGGGACGTGGCGCTCTTGCAGGAGCGCGCCGTGCGCACGATGCGAATTCCGCGGCACAGGCACACACCTGTAGGAGCGAGCTCTGCTCGCGAAGCTTTTGCGTTGCCGACTCGGCGTAGGTTGGCGCTGAACGCAGTGAAGCCCAACATGGGCCCGGCATGGCAATGTTGGGCTTCGCAGGCTCAACCTACGCGGCCCGGCCCAACCTATATTCAGTGCGTCTCGTCGGGGCGCGGCTCTTCGTGGCTCTTCACCACCTTCGGCGACAGACGCAGGCTGCGCAGGCTGCGTTTGACGCTCTTCAGGTGGTTGACCAGATCCGGGCCGCGGGCCATGGCCACGCCCATCGCCAGCACGTCGATCACCACCAGGTGGGCGATGCGCGAGGTCAGCGGGGTGTAGATGTCGGTGTCCTCGTGCACGTCGACGGCCAGGTTGACCGTCGCCAGGTCGGCCAGCGGGGTCTGGCTCGGGCAGAGGGTGATCAGGGTGGCGCCGGCTTCGCGGACCAGGTTGGCGGTCACCAGCAGGTCCTTGGAGCGGCCGGACTGCGAGATGCAGATCGCCACGTCGGACGGCTTCAGGGTCACCGCCGACATCGCCTGCATGTGCGGATCGGAATAGGCCGCGGCCGACAGCAGCAGGCGGAAGAACTTGTGCTGGGCATCCGCCGCCACCGCGCCGGAAGCGCCGAAGCCGTAGAACTCGACGCGCTGCGCATGGGCGATGGCGGCGATGGCGCGCTCCAGCGCCTGGGTGTCGAGGTTCTCGCGCACTTCCATCAGCGAATGCAGGGTGGTGTCGAAGATCTTCAGGCTGAAGTCCGCCACCGAGTCGCTTTCATTGATCGAGAACTGGCCGAAGCTGGCGCCGGCGGCGAGGCTCTGCGCCAGCTTCAGCTTGAGGTCCTGAAAACCGCTGCAGCCGATGGCCCGGCAAAAGCGCACGATGGTCGGCTCGCTGACACCGACGCCGTGGGCGAGGTCGGCCATGGAGCTGTGCATGACCGAAGTGGGGTCCTGCAGCACATGATCGGCGACCTTGAGCTCCGACTTGCGAAGCAGATGACGGGACTGGGCAATGTGCTGCAACAGATTCACTGGCTGGACTCGTCTATGATCGGCGAAAGGGATGTAGTCGGCTTGTAGTTATACTACAAAACAGCCCCTCGCGCCCAGAGAATCCGTGACGGAGCCAGCATTGACCAGCCAGTACAGCCCCAAACTACCGCGTTCCTGCGACATCCTGGTGTTCGGCGGCACCGGCGATCTGGCCCTGCACAAGCTGCTGCCGGCGCTCTACCACCTGCATCGCGAGGAGCGCCTGCCGGCCGATACGCGGATCTTCGCCCTGGCCCGGCGCGACCTGGAGAACGGCGCCTTCCTCGCCCTGGCCGAACGCCATTGCCGGGCGCAGGTGGCGCGCAGCGATTTCTCCACGGAAAGCTGGCGCAGTTTCGCCGCCCGCCTCACCTACTTCGCCATGGATGCCAGCCAGAGCGCCGACTTCGGCCGCCTGCGACGCGCACTGAAGAGCAGTGAAGGACGCGTGCTGGTGCACTACCTGGCGACCGCGCCGGCACTGTTCGCACCCATCGCGCAGAACCTTTCCATCGCCGGCCTGGCCGGTCCGGAAACCCGCATCGTGCTGGAAAAGCCGCTCGGCCACTCGCTGGACTCCGCACGGGCGATCAACCAGGCGATCGGCCAGGTGTTCGACGAATCGCGGGTGTTCCGCATCGACCACTACCTCGGCAAGGAGACCGTGCAGAACCTGATGGCGCTGCGCTTCGCCAACGCCCTGTTCGAACCGCTGTGGCGCGCCGGGCATATCGAGCACGTGCAGATCAGCGTCAACGAAACCCTCGGCGTGGAGAACCGTGGCGCCTACTACGACCAGGCCGGGGCGATGCGCGACATGGTGCAGAACCACCTGCTGCAGCTGCTCTGCCTGGTGGCCATGGAACCACCGGTGCACTACGACGCCGAGGCGGTGCGCAACGAGAAGCTCAAGGTGCTGCAGGCGCTGCGGCCGATCGCCGGGCAGGACGTGCAGGACAAGACCGTGCGCGGCCAGTACGCCGCCGGGCGCATCGGCGGGCAGGAGGTGCCGGCCTACTGGTTCGAGAAACATGTCGACAACGACAGCGATACCGAGACCTTCGTCGCCGTTCAGGTGCATATCGACAACTGGCGCTGGGCCGGCGTGCCGTTCTACCTGCGCACCGGCAAGCGCATGGCGAAGAAGTGCTCGGAGATCGTCATCCAGTTCAAGCCGGTGCCGCACCCGTTGATCGACGGCAGCGGCGGCCCGGCCAACCGCCTGTGGATAAGACTGCAGCCGGAGGAAGGCATCAGCCTGCAACTGATGGCCAAGACGCCCGGCAAGGGCATGCTGCTGGAGCCGGTGGAGCTGGACCTCAACCTGGCCCAGGCCTTCAGCGGCCACAAGCGCCGCTGGGACGCCTACGAGCGCCTGCTGCTGGACGTGATCGAGGGCGACTCGACGCTGTTCATGCGCCGCGACGAGGTGGAAGCCGCCTGGCGCTGGGTCGACCCGATCCTCGCCGGCTGGCGCGAGCACTACCAGAGCCCGCGCCCCTACGCCGCCGGAAGCAACGGACCGGAGCAGGCGCAGATGCTGCTGGAGCGGCAGGGCCGGAAGTGGATGGAATGACGTAGGTTGGCGCTGAGCTTGCGAAGCCCAACGTTCCATGGCTCCCACGCTCCCGCGTGGGAACCCATCCGGGGACGCTCCGCGTCCCAATCGACGCGGGAGCGTCGATGAGAAAAGGTGGACAAGCTTCGCGTTGTCCACCCTACGTTCCGGGATGAGTCCGGCTTTTTTTTGCTTTTTGTAGGAGCCAGCTTGCTGGCGATCAGCCTTACCGGCCATTCAGCAGTTGCCGGTGACCTCGGATCGCCAGCAAGCTGGCTCCTACAAGGTCCGTGTAGGCCGGAATGGCTTGGCATTGACCCGACTCACTACCTCCCCAACGTATGACAGCTAGAGTCCGGCATTTTTCCCACAGCCCGCTCAGCCATGTCCCACTTCAAACCCGAACTGCTCTCCCCCGCCGGCTCGCTGAAAAGCCTGCGCCACGCCTTCGCCTATGGCGCCGACGCCGTCTATGCCGGCCAGCCGCGCTACAGCCTGCGGGTGCGCAACAACGAATTCGACCACGCCAACCTCGCCACCGGCATCGCCGAAGCCCACGCCCTGGGCAAGCAGCTCTACGTGGTGGTGAACATCGCCCCGCACAACGCCAAGCTGAAGACCTTCCTCAGCGACCTGGAACCGGTGCTGGCGATGGGCCCGGATGCGCTGATCATGTCCGATCCCGGCCTGATCATGCTGGTTCGCCAGCATTTCCCGGAAGTCGCCATCCACCTGTCGGTACAGGCCAATGCCGTGAACTGGGCCAGCGTGGAGTTCTGGCGCCAGCAGGGCCTGAGCCGGGTGATCCTGTCCCGCGAGCTGTCGCTGGAAGAGATCAGCGAAATCCGCGAACGGGTGCCGGGCATGGAGCTGGAGGTGTTCGTCCACGGCGCGCTGTGCATGGCCTACTCCGGCCGCTGCCTGCTGTCCGGCTACATCAACCGCCGCGACCCCAACCAGGGCACCTGCACCAACGCCTGCCGCTGGCAGTACCAGACCCACGCCGCCCGCGAGGACGAACTGGGCCAGATCGTCCCGACCCTTGGCATCGGCGCACCGACCAGCGAGGCGCTGATGCTGGAGGACAGCAGCCGTCCCGGCGAACTGCTCGCCGCCTTCGAGGACGAGCACGGCACCTACATCATGAACTCCAGGGACCTGCGCGCCGTGCAGCATGTCGAGCGTTTGACGCAGATCGGCGTGCATTCGCTGAAGATCGAGGGGCGGACCAAGTCGCACTACTACGTGGCACGCACCGCCCAGGCGTATCGCAAGGCCATCGACGATGCCGCCGCCGGCCGGCCTTTCGACCGCACGCTGATGGACACCCTGGAATCCCTCGCCCACCGCGGCTACACGGAAGGCTTCCTGCGCCGCCATGTGCACGACGAGTACCAGAACTACCAGCGTGGCAACTCGGTTTCGGAGCGCCAGCAGTTCGTCGGCGAATTCACCGGCGAGCGGCGCAACGGGCTGGCCGAGGTGCGGGTGAAGAACCGCTTCGAGGTCGGCGACAGCGTCGAGGTGATGACCCCGGGCGGCAACCTCATCCTGCGTGTCGAGGCACTGGAAAACGCCCGCGGCGAAGCCATCGCCTGCGCGCCGGGCGACGGCCATGTAGTCTGGCTGCCGCTGCCGGATGGCCTCGACCTGCAATACGCCCTGCTGATGCGCAATCTCGCCGGCGGCGATACGCGCCAGCCGTTCTTCAAGGCTTAGAGGGGCGTGGGAACCATAGGGTGATGGCGCAGGTTGGTGCTGAACGCAGTGAAGCCCAACGGTGCCAGGCTCAGCAGATGTTGGGCTTCGCTTCGCTCAGCGCCAACCTACGGGCGCGCGGGGTTCTGCAGAAACACCACATACCCCCGGAACCACGGGCTGCGCGCCAGGTAGTCCGGTGCCTGCCATTGGCCGTACTGCGCCAGGCCGATGCGGAACGGCAGCTGCAGGCGGCTCACCCGTGGCAGGTAGGCGGCGTAGTCGGGGATGCTGTGGCGGCCCTGGTAGGTCTGCACCACCACCTCGTCGACCACGCCCCTGAGCTGGTTGATCGCCTCCGGCTCGGCGTTGCTGCTCCAGTCGAGCAGGCCGGTGATGCTCAGTTTGTAATCAGGCGGCAGCTTTTGCCGAAAGTCGCGGAGGAAGGCGGCATATTCGCCGAGGTATCGCGTACGCGCATCGAAGTCGATCTGCACACCGACCACCGGATTCCCTGCCCGGCGCCAGCGCCGCAGCTGGGCCAGCAGGGTCCTGTGGATATCTTCGCTCCAGCGCAGGGTGTGCGCCCGATAGACCACCCACACCTCGCCCCGGGTGAGCCGGGGAATGGCGATGCCCTGGGCGATCAGCCGCACCCCGCCATGCCGGCTCGCGCTGATCTGCCCCTGCAATACATAGAGGCTGCGCGCCTGCGCCAGCACCGGTTGCGCGGCCACGCCGCTCCACAGCCAGAAGGCGTCGTAGTCCTCCGCGCGTACCGTATCCGCCTGCGCCGCCGCGCCATGCAGCAGCCACAACGCCAGCAGCCAGCGCATCGCGCCTACCAGTAGTACTTCAGCGACTTCGCCCAGGGCGTCGCGGCATATTTCGACTTGAGGGTGCGGAACCACTGCTTGCGCTGGTTCGGCGGGATGTCCTGGCTGCCGCAGCCGTTGTAGCCGCTCGGCGCGTAGCAGTTGATCGCCCGGTACAGCGCATAGGCGCGGTCATCGTCCGCCGCATTGGCGTCGCCGATGACCTTCAGGTAGCCGTCCAGCCGCGAATACAGCGGGCCTTCGAACAGCGAGGCGCTGCCGCCCAGCTCGCGCTCGCCGGGCTGGCGGTCGAGGGGGAAGCCGTCGAGGCCGTTGCGCAGGATGAATTCGCCGAGGCAGTTCAGCGCCTGCGGCGGCTGCGGGTCCTGCTGCATGGCCAGCGCCACGTCGCGGATCGGCGGGCAGTCGTAGCCCGAGGTGCCCTTGCCGCCCGGCCACTGGAACAGGGTGAGCGGCATGCCGTTGCCGTACAGGTAGCCGATGCTCGCGGTCAGCGGCTTGTCAGATGGCTCGGTGGGCAGCAGGGCGAGATCGTCGATGAAGTTCTGGTAGTGCCCGCGCAGCAGGTCCTTGTACAGCAGGGTGAACAGCGCGGCGTCGCGCTCCTCGGCGGGTATCGCCGGCGCCGCCACCTGGAGGCGCAGCAGGTCCGGACCGGCGATATGGCGCAGGAGGATTTCGCGGATGGCCGGAGTGCTCACCGGCGAGTTCGCCGCGAAGACCTTCACCAGCCGATCGCTGCGCTCGTAGTTGAAGGCCAGCGCCAGTTCCAGCTGCTCGCGCTGCAGCGGCAACTGGGCCTTGGGCAGCAGTTGCAGATAGAGCTTCTCGGCTCCGAGCCAGTCGTTGCCGGCTTCCAGGGCGAAGCCGCGCAGGGTCTGCTGGCTGAAGGCGAGGTAGTCGAGCTTGTCCGGCACGTCCTGCGGCAGCAGGCGCAGGGTCGCTGCGGGGTCTTCCGAGACGTAGAAGGCCCAGGCCGCCAGCAGGTAGTCGTGCAGCGCCGGACGCGCGGAGAACAGCGTCTTCTGCCGCTGCAGAGCGGCTGAATCCAGGGCGCGTTCCTCGTTCGGCTCGTGGTGACGCATCTGCATCAGGTCGAGCACCGCCAGCAGGTGCGGATCGCGCACGTCCGCCGGGTGGGCGGTGGTCAGCAGCTTGTTGTCGACCTCCTGGATCAGCTCGCCGCGCGGCGCCGCATCCTTACTGGCAAACAGCCCGGCATACTCGCCGGCCAGCCGCTGCTGGTCGCTCATCAGCCAGTAGATGCGCCGCTGCAGGCCCTTGGCCGATGCCGCGTAGCGTCCCTGTGGATAACGTTTCAGGTAGGCATCGAAGGCTTCTTCGGCGGACTTCAGCGGCGCCTTGTCGACCTTGCGCAGGTCGGGATAGCCCATGTCGTCGAAGGCATGCTGTTGTGCGGCGTTGAGCTGGTTGCGGCCGAGCATGTAGCGCGCGGTTTCCTGCAGCCAGGCCTGCTTGCTGTCCTGCAGGGCGCGGAAGGCCTGCAGCGCCTCGGCGAAATGACCGCTGTAGAAAGCCGCCACGCCGCGCAGATAGCCGGCGAAGTCGCGTCCCGCGGCGGAGCTGATGTCGCCCGGCAGCATTCCGGCGAGCTGCGCCTCGTCCCACTGGCAACCCTGCAGCAGCGCCAGGCGGCCGCGCGCCAGCGCCTGCCGCTCGCTGGCCGGCAAATCGGCGGTGAGCAGCAACTGGCCGAGGAACTCGCGGGCGGTCGCCGTGTTGTTGCTGCGGCAACGGCTGCCCTCGCCGCTGGCGAAGCTCTCGCCGGCAGCCGGAATGGCGTCGGCCGGCAAACCGAGGCGCGCCACCAGTTCCGCCAGTGCCGCATCGGCGCTCGGGGCAACGGCGGTTTCCTCCGCCGGCACGCTGTCGAACAGGCGGGACAGCGGGAACGGCACCAGCCCGTAGCCCACCTGCTTTTCGTCTTCGGGCAGCGGATGTCCGTCAAGCGATGCCTGTCCGGCGTCGGCCAGCAGCAGTTGCAGGTTGACCCGGCTGTCGTTGCCCGGGCTGAGGAACGGCAGGCTGTTGCAGATATCCAGCGTATCGCGCTTGAGGTTCCAGGTCGGGTAGCAGGCGTCGTCGCTGCTCGCGCGCGCATCCTGCACGCCGAAGCTGCCGATCAGCAGGGCCAGAAGGGGTAGTCCGTACAGACGCATGGCGTTTCCTTGTCCAGTGATGCCGCCGTATATCGGGCTCATGGAAAACGATCTTAGCCTGCGCAGGCGGCAAAGTGCGTGCTTCGCTCCGCTGCCGAATGTCGCCGGAGCGTCCGCGCCGGATGGCGGACCGGTTTGCCGGGGTTTTCCGCCCCCCGGTAGAATGCCGCCCATGAATGACGATCTCTCCCTCCTGCTGAACTCCCTCAACGATCCCCAGCGCCAGGCCGTCGCCGCGCCGCTGGGGCGCCAGCGCGTGCTTGCCGGCGCCGGCTCCGGCAAGACCCGCGTGCTGGTGCACCGCATCGCCTGGCTGATCCAGGTCGAGCACGCCTCGCCGCACAGCATCCTGGCCGTGACCTTCACCAACAAGGCCGCCGCCGAGATGCGCGCGCGCATCGAGCAGCTCCTCGGGATCAACCCGATGGGCATGTGGGTCGGCACCTTCCACGGCCTCGCCCACCGCCTGCTGCGCGCGCACTGGCAGGAGGCGGGGTTGCCGGAGGGCTTCCAGATCCTCGACAGCGACGACCAGCTGCGCCTGGTCAAGCGGGTGATCCGCGAGCTGGGGCTGGACGAGCAGCGCTGGCCGCCGCGCCAGGCGCAGTGGTTCATCAACAGCCAGAAGGACGAGGGCCTGCGCCCGCAGAACATCCAGGCCGGCGGCGACCTGTTCCTCGCCACCAACCTGAAGATCTACGAAGCCTACGAGGCCGCCTGCCAGCGCGCCGGCGTGGTCGACTTCGCCGAACTGCTGCTGCGCTCGCTGGAACTCTGGCGCGACCGCCCGAGCCTGCTGGAGCACTACCAGCGGCGCTTCCGTCACGTGCTGGTGGACGAGTTCCAGGACACCAACGCCGTGCAGTACGCCTGGCTGCGCTTCATCGCCAAGGGTGGCGAGAGCCTGATGGTGGTGGGCGACGACGACCAGTCGATCTACGGCTGGCGCGGGGCGAAGATCGAGAACATCCAGCGCTTCTCCGACGATTTCGCCAACACCGAGGACATCCGCCTGGAGCAGAATTACCGCTCCACCGGCACCATCCTCAACGCCGCCAACGCGCTGATCGCCAACAACCAGGGGCGTCTCGGCAAGGAGCTGTGGACCGACGGTTCCGACGGCGACCCGATCACGCTGTACTCCGGCTTCAACGAGCACGACGAGGCGCGCTACATCGTCGAGACCATCGAGGACGCCCTGCGCAAGGACGGCCTCAAGCGCAGCGAGATCGCCATCCTCTACCGCTCCAACGCCCAGTCGCGGGTGCTGGAAGAGGCGCTGCTGCGCGAGAAGATTCCCTACCGCATCTACGGCGGCCAGCGCTTCTTCGAACGCGCCGAAATCAAGAACGCCCTGGCCTACCTGCGCCTGATCCGCCTGCGCGACGACGACGCAGCGCTGGAGCGGGTGGTCAACGTGCCGCCGCGCGGCATCGGCGAGAAGACCGTCGAGGCGATCCGCAACGCCGCGCGCCTGAACGGCACCTCGATGTGGCGTGCGATCAACGACGTGATCGCCGCGAAAGCCGTGGCCGGCCGCGCCGCCAGCGCCCTGCAGGGCTTCCTCGAAACCATCGACCTGCTGGCGCAGAAGGTCGAGGAAATGCCGCTGCACCTGATGACCCAGACCGTCATCGAGCAGTCCGGGCTGATCACCTATCACAAGGAAGAAAAGGGCGAGAAAGGCCAGGCACGGGTGGAGAACCTGGAGGAACTGGTCAGCGCCGCCCGCGCCTTCGAGAGTCCGGAGGATGAGGACGTGCCGCCGCTGGTGGCCTTCCTCGACCACACCGCGCTGGAGTCCGGCGACACCCAGGCCGACGCCTTCGAGGACAGCATCCAGCTGATGACCCTGCACAGCGCCAAGGGCCTGGAGTTCCCGCTGGTGTTCCTCGCCGGCATGGAGGAAGGCCTGTTCCCGCACAAGATGAGCCTGGAAGAACCCGGCCGCCTGGAAGAGGAACGCCGCCTGGCCTACGTCGGCATCACCCGCGCCATGCAGCGGCTGGTCATGACCTACGCGGAAACCCGCCGGCTGTATGGCAGCGAGACCTACAACAAGGTGTCGCGCTTCGTCCGCGAAATCCCGCCGGGGCTGATCCAGGAAGTGCGCCTGTCCAACTCGGTGAGCCGCCCGCTCGGCGGCGGCCAGCGCAGCAGCAGCCTGTTCGGCGGCGCCAGCGTGCCGGATACGCCGTTCAACCTCGGCCAGTCGGTGCGCCACCCGCTGTTCGGCGACGGCGTGATCCTCAACTTCGAAGGCTCCGGCGCCCAGGCACGGGTGCAGGTGAACTTCGACAGCGAAGGCAGCAAGTGGCTGATGTTGGGGTATGCGAAGCTGGAGGCGGTGTAAGGCTTGCGGTAGGGCGGGTGCAACCCGCCATTCCCGGGCCATGCATGTGGCGGGTTGCACCCGCCCTACGTAGCTGCCGGCGTAGAACGCAGCGTCATGCGCCGTAGGTTGGCGCTGAGCAACGCGAAGCCCAACGACAATGGCGTGAAGCCCACCGGATGTTGGGCTTCACTGCGTTCAGCACCAACCTACGTGTACCTCATGCGGTTCAATGCCCGCCCTTGTCCTGCTCCAGCGTTTCCATCAGGGCGATCTGGATGCGCGAGTGCACGCGGATGAACCAGCGCCAGAGCACTGCGATCACCAGTGCCGCCACCAGTCCCACCACCACCAGCAGCTCCATGGTCGGCAGGATGCTCGAACTGAGCGCCGCGACCAGCAGCAGGATGCCGCCCAGCGACAGCAGCGGGATCAGCTCCGAGATCACCCGGCGTACGCGCGCGGTGTGGCGGCCGGCGGTTTCCGCCTTGACGCCCATTTCCGCCAGCAGCATCGCCAGCGCCTTGAGCTTGCGGTAGGCGGCGATCAGGCACGGTAGCGAGAGCAGCAGCGCGGCGCCCCAGATGATGGCGTGGTGCAGCGCCTGCCGGTCGACCCAGTTGGCCAGCCATTTCGACAGCGGCGTGGCGAAGTAGGCCAGGCCGAAGAAGATGGCGATCACCAGCGCCAGGTTGACCCCCACCTGCAGCAGGATGCGCCGGATCATCTTCGCCAGCATCGCCTTGTCGCCGCGCGGCTTGATGCTGCGCAGCCACTCGCCGTACATGCCGAACACCGACACCACGCGCGGCGGCATGCTGGTCGACAGGCGCACCGCCAGCGGGTCGGCGGAGCGGATCAGGTACGGCGTCAGCAGCGTGGTGATCGCCGACACGCCGACCACCACCGGATAGAGGAAGTCGCTGGTCACGCCGAGGCTCATGCCCAGCGCGGCGATGATGAAGGAGAACTCGCCGATCTGCGAAAGCCCCATGCCGACGCGCATCGAGGTACGCCCGTCGTTGCCGGCGATGAAGGCGCCGGTGCCGCACGACACCAGCTTGCCGAGCACCACCACGGCGGTGATCACCAGGATCGGCACGGCGTAGTCCACCAGCACGCGCGGGTCGATGGTCAGGCCGATGGCGACGAAGAAGATCGCGCTGAACATGTCGCGCACCGGCTCCATCAGCCGCTCGATCTGCAGCAACTGGCGCGACTCGGCCATGATCGCGCCGATCAGGAAGGCGCCGAGGATCATGCTGTACTCCAGCTTGACCACCAGCAGGCAGAAGCCGAAACACAGGCCGAGCACCGTGACCAGCAGCATCTCGTTGCTTTCGAACTTCGCCACGTAGGCCAGCAGGCGCGGCACCAGCAGGATGCCGATGACCAGCGCGACGATCATGAACAGGCTCAGCTTGCCGACGGTGGCGAACACCTGGTCGGTCTCCACCGTGCCGCTCACGGCGATGCCGGAGAACAGCGCGATGATGCCGATGCCGAGGATGTCCTCGATGATCAGCACACCGAAGATCAGCTGGGCGAAGTGTTCGTTCTTCATCTTCAGGTCGGTGAGGACCTTGATGATGATGGTGGTCGAGGACATCGCCAGGATCGCGCCGAGGAACAGCGAATCCATGGTGTTCCAGTCGAACAGCCGGCCGATCTCGAAGCCGGCCCAGATCATCAGGGTGATTTCCAGGAACGCGGCGAGGAACGCCGTGGCGCCGACCTGGAACAGCTTGCGCAGGCTGAATTCCAGCCCCAGGCAGAACATCAGGAAGATCACCCCCAGCTCGGCCAGGGTCTTGATCGTCTGTTCGTCGTGGACCAGGCCAAAAGGCGGGGTGTGCGGGCCGATGATCAGCCCGGCGATGATGTAGCCGAGCACCACCGGCTGCTTGAAGCGATGGCAGAGGATCGTGACCATCCCTGCCACCAGCATGATCACCGCGAGGTCCTGGATAAAGTCGATGGCGTGCATGGTGGCGGTCCTCGCGCGGTGCAGTCTGGGGGGATCGCGCGGCCATGGGCCTCGCTCCGCGCAGACTATACAGTCTGCAGCGTACGCCCCGGTGGCTTTGAAAGAATCAGTAACAGACTGATTGGCAAAGGAATGACGCGCTCAGGAGGAGGCCTCCGGAATGCGCTCCGCCAGTTGCCGCTCGCCCTCCCGCCCGGACTCGGCAAGCCCCTGGCGCACACCTTGCAGATCGGCCTGGGAACGATTCTGGCTGAGCTTCCACTTGCCTTCCAGGCGCCCGATCGGCAGGCGGAAGCCGACGATGGCACGCAGCATCCCGGCAATATAGTCGTCCGGCGCATCGCTGACCGCCCAGGGCTGCTCGCGATCCGCCTCGTGCAGGCGGGTCAGGCGGCTGACGATGTCCAGCAGGCGCGGCGCATCCTCGATCACCTCGGCCTGGCCGTAGGCATGCACGGCGATGTAGTTCCAGGTCGGCACCACCTTGCCGTGCTCGGCCTTGGCCGGATAGAAGGCAGGACTGACGTAGGCGTCCGGGCCCTGGAAGATCAGCAGCGCCTCGGCGCTGGCGGCCAGCTCGCGCCACTGCGGGTTGCCGCGCGCCAGATGGCCATAGAGCGTGCCGCGCTCGCCCTCGCCGGGCTCCAGCAACAGCGGCAGGTGGCTGGCCTGCAGGCCCTGCTCGCCAGAAGTGACCAGGGTGGCCAGGCGGGTTTCGGCGATCAGCCGCAGCATCTCGGCGGGATCGTCCTGGCGGAAGGCGCTGGGCAGGTACACGGCGGTGGTCCTCTCGATGGGCGGTCCTCCCGGTTTACTCCGCCGCACGCCGGCGCGCCAGACACAGTCGCGGAAAACACTTCGCTGAGGGCAATAGCCGGAAACAAAATCCGGCTGGTCCCTCGCGCCGGGCGTGGCAAGATGACGCGCGTCGTATTCCAACCAAGAGAACACCACACGATGAAGCGCTTTCTCAGCCTTGCCATGGCCTTCTGCGTTGCCGTGACGCTCAGCCTTGACGTCAACGCCGCCAAGCGATTCGGTGGCGGAAAAAGCATGGGCTCGGCGCCCAGCCACCAGACCCGCGATATGCAACCGAACGCTGGCGCTCCCGGCGCCAATGCCGCCGCACCGATGGCCGGCCGCCCGGGTGCCGCCGCCCCCGCCAGTGGCGCCTCGCGCTGGCTCGGCCCGCTGGCCGGCCTCGCCGCCGGTGGCCTGCTCGCCTCGATGTTCATGGGCGACGGCTTCGATGGCATGCAGTTCCTCGACATCCTGATCATCGCGCTGATCGCCTTCGTGGCCTTCCGTTTCATCGCCTCGCGCCGCCGCCAGCAGGCCCAGCCGGCGATGGCCGGTCACGCACCGATGCAGCGCGAAATGCCGGCCCAACCGTCGATCTTCGGTGGCGCCGCCCAGGCGGCCGCGGTTCGTCCGGTGATCAACGCGCCGTCCTGGTTCAATGAAGAACGCTTCGTCGGCGTTGCCCGCGAGCACTTCCTGTCCCTGCAGCAGCACTGGGACGCCAACGAGATGGACAAGATCGCCGAGTTCGTCACTCCGCAGATGCTGCAGTTCCTCAAGCAGGAGCGCGCCGAGATCGGTGATGCGTACCAGTCGACCTATATCGACAACCTCGACGTACAACTCGACGGCGTCGACGACCAGACCGACAAGACCGTCGCCACCCTGACCTTCCGTGGTGTGTCGAAGACCTCGCGCTTCGACCAGGGCGAAGCCTTCAGCGAAAGCTGGCGCATGGAGCGCGTGACGGGCGAGAACCAGCCGTGGCTGGTGGCCGGTATCCGCCAGAACTGATCCGCAGCGTTACGAAGAAGCCCGGCAGAGATGCCGGGCTTCTTTTTTTGCACGAAGGATTACCTGCGCGCCGGAACCTGTAGGAGCCAGCTTGCTGGCGATCAACCGTGGCAACCGGCGGCTCTGGCGTTGCCGGTAATTTGGGGATCGCCAGCAAGCTGGCTCCTACGAAGAGCGGTACGGTGTTCATCGCTCCCACGCTCCCGCGTGGTAGCGCCGCCTGGGACGCTCCGCGTCCGGACGCAGGAGCGTCCAGGGATGCATTCCCACGCGGGAGCGCGGGAACGATGGCCGGGAGAGGGTGTTACACCACCGCAACACCCCACTGCCGCCCGTCCGGACAACGCTCCAGCCGTGGTCTAGCGCAGAAGGCCGGCTACTACTGTATAAAGCGCGGCATCCACTGCACGAGGCCCCGACATGGAAGATGTGATCGAAAAACTCCGTGAACTCAACGAAGACATCCCGGTCCCGCTGGAGCTGCCAGACGAGGAACTGCTGGTGGAGATCGAGGAGGAGCTGCTGATAGGCATTCCGTCGGAATTTCGCGAGTTCCTGCTCAAGGTCAGCGACGTGGTTTATGGCCGCCTGGAGCCGGTCACGGTGACCGATTCGCACTCGCACACCTACCTTCCGGATGTCGCCGCGCTGGCCTGGTCGCAGGGCCTGCCGCGCGAGCTGATCCCGCTCTGCGCCGATGGTGACGACTACTACGCGGTAGCCGACGACGGCGAAGTCGTGCTCTGGGCGGACGGCGAACTCACCGACGAAACCTGGGATTCGGTGTGGACCTGGGCACGCGACGTATGGCTGGACAGCTGAGCGAACGGTTCGGAATTTCCCGGTACTTCGGTGGTCAGACAGGCAACCCGGCGAACCTTGCCTCAGGCAAGGGCCGCCGCGACGTCTTGTGGAGACCCTATGAAGTTGAAAGCCCTTTTCCTCAGCGCCCTGCTGCTCGGCCTTGCCGGTTGCGCCGACAAGGCGGTGGTGACGCTGCAGGACGGCAGCGAAGTCCTGGTGAAGGATCATGCCGATTTTGACAAGTACACCGACTACTACGAGTTCGAGCAGCTCACCGGCGACACGATCCTGATCAAGAAGGACAACGTGCGCTTCATCAAGTCGCTGTAAGAACCTGTCCCGGCCCTGCTGCGTGTCGGTGCACTCGCGCAGCAGCGCGAAATCCTCGCCGTTCATCCGCGGCATCTTCTGTGATCGCAAGCGTTCGTTTACGCCAGAACCCACGGCGTCCATCGGATCAATTGACAGTTTTGCGATCGCAAATGGAAGATGTGCAAAAAAACGAACGAGGTGTGCAACATGACCGCCAGCGGTATCGCCCAACAGGCCGTCGAAACCTTCACCGCCCGCGAGCGGCAGCGCTTCCTGGAGCGCAATCCGAAATCCGTCGCCCTCGCCGAGCGCGCGCACAAGTCGCTGTACGCCGGCGTGCCGATGCACTGGATGGCCGACTGGTCGACCCCCTGCCCGCTGTTCGTCGAACGCGCCAAGGGTGCGCGCTTCCATGACGTCGACGGCCACGAGTACATCGACTTCTGCCTGGGCGACACCGGCACCATGTTCGGCCACTCGCCGGACCCGGTCGCCCGCGCCATCGCCGAACAGGCCAACAACGGCCTGACCACCATGCTGCCGGGCGAGGATGCCGTGGTCTGCGGCGAACTGCTGGCCGCGCGCTTCGGCCTGCCGTTCTGGCAGGTGACCGCCACCGCCACCGACTCCAACCGCTACGTGCTGCGCTGGGCACGCGCCATTACCGGACGCAAGACCCTGCTGGTGTTCGACGGCTGCTACCACGGCACCGTGGACGATGTGATGGTGCGCTGCCGCGACGGCGAGACCGTGCACCGCTCCGGGCTGGTCGGCCAGGCCTACGACCTGACCCAGTACAGCCGCTCCATCCCGTTCAACGACATCGAGGCGCTGGAAGCCGCGCTCGCCAAGGGCGACGTCTGCGCCCTGCTCTGCGAGCCGGCGATGACCAACATCGGCATGGTCCTGCCCGATCCGGGCTTCATGCAGAAATGCCGCGAACTGACGCGCAAGTACGGCACGCTGCTGATCATCGACGAAACCCACACCATCTCCACCGATATCGGTGGCTGCACGAAACTGTGGAACCTCGACCCGGACTTCTTCGTGGTCGGCAAGCCGATCGCCGGCGGCGTGCCCTGCGGCATCTTCGGCTGCAGCGCGGAGATGGCCGAAAAGATGCTCGCCTCGCGCAAGCAGGCCCAGGAAGACAGCCACGGTCACGGCCACAGCGGCATGGGCACCACGCTCTCGGCCAACGCCCTGGCCATGCACTGCATGCGCGCCAACCTGGAACAGGTGATGACCCAGGCCGCCTACGACCACATGCTGCCGCTGGCCAAGCGTCTGGCTGAGGGCTTCCGCGGACTTATCCACAAGCACGGCCTGAAATGGTCGGTGACCGAGCTGGGCGCGCGCAGCGAATTCCAGTTCTGCCTGGTCTCACCGCGCACCGGCGCCGAAGCCGAGGCCGCGTTCCACGACGAACTGCAGATGGCCCTGCACCTGTACCTGATCAACCGCGGCATCCTGATAACGCCGTTCCACAACATGACCCTGTGCTGCCCGGACACCAGCGCCGCGGACGTCGACCGCCTGATCGCCACCCTCGACGATGCATTGACCGAGCTGCTGGCCATTCCCGGCGCCCGCGAAGCCTGATCGAAACACCTGACCTGTAGGCGGACCATGTCCGCGATTTCTTTCGCCGCAAGCGGCGGTTCGCGGGCATGGCCCGCTCCTACAAAAGAAATTCCGGCGCCGTGCGCCATCGAGGACCACCATGCAATTCGCCGATAGAAAGGAAGCCGAAGCCTTCCTCGCCGCGCACCCGGAAGTGCGCAGCATCGAACTGTTCATCATCGACGCCAATGGCGTACCGCGCGGCAAGCTGCTGCACCGCGACGAGCTGCTGGCCATCTACGACACCGGCCGGCCGCTGCCGAGCTCGATCCTCGCGCTGACCATCCAGGGCGAGGACGTCGAAGGCACCGGGCTGGTCTGGGAAGTCGCCGACGCCGACTGCTGGACTTATCCACTGCCCGGCAGCCTGACCCTGCAACCCTGGCGCGCCACGCCCACCGGCCAGTTGCAGGTGAGCATGCACCCGACCCAGGGCCTGCCCGCCACTCCGGCCGATCCCCGGCAGGCGCTGGTACGCGTGGTCGACCGGCTGAAGGCCGACGGTTTCCATCCGGTGATGGCCGTCGAGCTGGAGTTCTACCTGCTGGACAAGCAGCGCGACGCCCATGGCCGTCCGCAGCCGGCGCTGCAGATGAACGGCGTGCGCCCGGAAGCGCCGCAGGTCTACGGCGTCTACGAACTGGAACAGCTGCAGCCGTTCCTCGACGATCTCTACGCCGCCTGCGAAGTGCAGGGCCTGCCGGTGCGCACGGCGATCTCCGAATACGCGCCGGGGCAGGTCGAGCTGACCCTGGAACACCGCTTCGACGTGCTCCAGGCCATCGACGAGGGCGTGCGCTACAAGCGCCTGGTCAAGGGCGTGGCGAACAGGCACGGGCTGCAGGCCTGCTTCATGGCCAAGCCGTTCGGCGACCGCGCCGGCAGCGGGCTGCACATGCACGTCAGCCTGGCCGATGCGGACGGCAACAACCTCTATGCCAGCGAAGACCCACAGGGCACGCCACTGCTGCGCCACTCCATCGGCGGCATGATGGCGACCCTGCTCGACTCGCTGGCGATCTTCTGCCCCAACGCCAACTCGTTCCGCCGCTTCCAGGCCAACAGCTACGCGCCGCTGGCCAAGAGCTGGGGCGTGAACAACCGCACCGTGTCGTTCCGCGTGCCCGGCGGCCCGGCGAAGAGCCGGCACATCGAGCACCGCATCTGCGGCGCCGACGCCAACCCCTATCTGGCGGCCGCCGCGATCCTCGCCGGCATCCACAAGGGTATTCGCGAGCAGATCGACCCGGGCGCGGCGATCACCGGCAACGGCTACGAGCAGGCCAAGGAATTCCTGCCCACCGACTGGCTCACCGCCCTGCGCGCGCTGGAACAGTCCGCATGGGCCCGCGATGCGCTGGGCGAGGAATTCCTCAAGGTGTTCCTGGCGATCAAGTGGGAGGAATACCGCCAGTTCATGGGCGAGGTCGGCGAGCAGGACTGGCGCTGGTATCTCACCCACGCATAAGGCTCTTCGTAGGTTGGCGCTGAACGCAGTGAAGCCCAACGGTGCCACAGCTCAGCAGATGTTGGGCTTCGCAAGCTCAGCGCCAACCTACGTCCGGCCCGACCATCGGCAATGAAAAAAAACCGCTGGCAAAGCGAAACTTCTGGTCTTTGCTTGGTCAGTAAATACGGGCGGCGCGTCCGCTCCGCCCGGTCACGACGGCAACGCGCCGGTACTGCCTGCCGGCCTGCCGTTCCCTCTCAGGCAGGGAGACTGCACAGACAATGAGCACCCCCGTAGTTCTGATCACCGGCGCCGCCGGAGGCCTGGGCAAGGCCATCGCCCAGCGTTTCGCCCAGAGCCACTGGCGCATCGCCGCGACCGATGTCGACAGGAGCGGGCTGCACGCCCTCAACGCGCAGGTGCCGCTGGACGCCAGCGCGGTCGCCGACCTGCGCCGCGCCGACCATTGCCAGAGCCTGGTATCCGACATCCTCGCCCGAACGGGACGCCTGGATGCGCTGATCAACGCCGCCGGGGTGTGGCGCGAAGGGCCGGTGGAAAGCTTCAACGAGGACGACTTCGACCTCGTGCTGGGGGTCAACCTGAAGGCGGCGTTCTACATGTGCCAGGCGGCGATTCCCTACCTGAAGGAAAACCACGGCTGCATCGTCAACATCTCCAGCGATTCCGGCCGCCAGGCCTATCGCGGCTCGGCGGCGTACTGCGCGAGCAAGTCGGCGCTGACCATGCTCACCCGCACCCTGGCGCTGGAACTGGCCGAGCAGGGCGTGCGGGTCAACGCCATCTCGCCGGCCGACATCGCCACGCCGATGCTCGACTACCAGGCCGAACGCTACGGCCAGGGCAACCCGGACAGCTACAAGCGCGCCCTGCTGAAGGATTATCCACAGGGCAAGGCATCGCGCTTCATCCGCCCGGAAGAGGTCGCCGAACTGGTCTGGTACCTGTGCAGCCCGCAGTCCGAGGCGATCACCGGCGCCGACCTGGCCATCGACTTCGGCCTCTCCGCCGGCCGCTGAAAAGGACTCCCCGCACGGTTGCCGTTGTAGGAGCGGCCCATGGCCGCGATGGCCCGCTCCTACGGTCGGCCGGGGCAATGCCTTGTAGAACGTAGGGTGGAAAACGGCGAAGCGGATGGCCGCCCCGCCTTTCCACCATCAAGCGCGGTGCGACGGGGCGGTGGACAAGCTTCGCGTTGTCCACCCTACGAACTGACTCCACGTAGGTTGGCGCTGAGCTTGCGAAGCCCAACGGTGCCGCTGCCCGGCGGATGTTGGGCTTCGCTGCGCTCAGCACCAACCTACAGTCCTGAACCGTGATCGCGAGGCAGCAGTTATGGAACCCGGCAACAACCAGCTCAGCATGACCGTGCTGATGACCCCGGACATGGCCAACTTCTCCGGCAATGTCCACGGCGGCACCCTGCTCAAGTACCTCGACGAAGTCGCCTACGCCTGCGCCAGCCGCTATGCCGGCCACTACGTGGTGACCCTGTCGGTGGACCAGGTGACCTTCCGCGAGCCGATCCACGTCGGCGAACTGGTCACCTTCCTCGCCTCGGTCAACTACACCGGGCGCACCTCGATGGAGATCGGCGTGAAGGTGATCACCGAGAACATCCGCGAGAAGTCGGTGCGCCACACCAACAGCTGCTTCTTCACCATGGTCGCGCTGGACGACCAGCGCACACCCATCGCCGTGCCGCCACTGCAACCGCAGACCCGCGAGGAGAAGCGCCGCTACCTGCAGGCCCAGCACCGCCGGCAGTTGCGCCAGGAGCTGGAACAGCGCTACCAGGCGATTCGCGAGGAGCATCTGAGCGGCGATGACATGTCTTGATAAGAAATCCTGGCACCGGATGAAAAAACACCGCGCATCAACAGGTTAACCTAGGGTCTGTTACCGTTTCGTTCGTGGCCGCGCCGGAGCCGGTTTTTACGCGGGGCAAGGCATGAGGAGAGTAGTTTGGCATTCCCAATGAACGACGAATAACGCAGCACCGCGTAAAAACCGGCCCGGCCCTCCGGGTTGCGCGCCAAATGGCGCCATGCTGCGTTGCGGGACTTGGCAAGGGAATGACCATTACCTGCATCCCGCGCCTTGCCTGGCGCCATTTGGCGCAGCAACGCGGCTCGCGAACGAAACGGCAACAGACCCTAATCTCTGGCGAATCGACGCCTACACTCCTTCCCTGCGCGGGTTATCCCCCGTGACCCACCATCGAGCGGCCGGCAGCACCGGCGGCCGCTCCCTGTGAGCCCGGAGCCCAGATGCATCACACCCCGCTACTGACCACCCTTGCCGCCGGCTTCGTACTGGCCTTCATCCTCGGCGCGCTGGCCAACCGGCTGCGTATCTCGCCGCTGGTCGGCTACCTGCTGGCCGGCGTACTGGCCGGCCCGTTCACCCCCGGCTACGTCGCTGACCAGGCACTTTCCCAGGAGATCGCCGAACTTGGCGTCATCTTGCTGATGTTCGGTGTCGGCCTGCACTTCTCCCTGAAAGACCTGCTGTCGGTGAAGGCCATCGCCATTCCCGGCGCGGTGGTGCAGATCGGCGTCGCCACCCTGCTCGGCATGGGCCTCGCCTGGTTCATGGACTGGGAGCTCGGCGGCGGGCTGGTGTTCGGCCTGGCGCTGTCGGTAGCCAGTACCGTGGTGCTGCTGCGCGCCCTCGAACAGCGCGGGATCATCGATACCAAGCGCGGACGCATCGCCATCGGCTGGCTGATCGTCGAGGATCTGGCGATGGTCCTCACCCTCGTGCTGCTGCCGGCGCTGGCCGGCTCGCTGGGCGGCAAGTCCGACGGCAGCGACGGCGGCCTGCTGCTGCCGCTGCTGCTGACCCTCGGCAAGGTCGCCGCCTTCGTAGCGCTGATGATCTTCGGCGGCCGGCGCCTGGTGCCCTGGGTGCTGGAGCGCATCGCCGCGACCGGCTCGCGCGAGCTGTTCACCCTTGCCGTGCTGGCCATCGCCCTCGGCATCGCCTACGGCTCGGCGGTGCTGTTCGGCGTGTCCTTCGCCCTCGGCGCGTTCTTCGCCGGGATGATTCTCAACGAATCGGAACTCAGCCATGAGGCGGCGGAAAACTCGCTGCCGCTGCGCGATGCCTTCGCCGTGCTGTTCTTCGTCTCGGTGGGCATGCTGTTCAACCCGGCGATCCTGATCCAGGAGCCGCTGCCGGTACTGGCCACCTTCCTGGTCATCGTGTTCGGCAAGTCGGTGGCGGCCTATGTCATCGTTCGCGCCTTCGGCCATCCGAACAACACCGCGCTGACCATCGCCGCCAGCCTGGCGCAGATCGGCGAGTTCTCCTTCATCCTGATCGGCCTGGGCGTCAGCCTGGAACTGCTGCCGGAACAGGGCCGCGACCTGGTGCTGGCCGGGGCGATCCTGTCGATCCTGGTCAACCCGCTGCTGTTCATCGCCATCGGCCGCCTGGAGGCACGCCAGGAGCGCAAGGCCGAGGCCGCTTCAGGAGCCGCAGCACCGGTGGACCTGGACCTGCCGCCGCCGGTGCGCGAGCACGACCACGCGATCCTCATCGGCCACGGCCGCGTCGGCAGCCTGGTCAGCGCTCGGCTGCGCAAGGCCGGGGTGCCGCTGGTGGTGATCGAGGACAAGCGCGAGAAGGCCGCCGAGCTGCGCGAGACGGGCCTCTGCGTGGTGGTCGGCAACGCCGCCAATCCGGACGTGCTGGCCTACGCCAACATCACCTCGGCGCGCTGGCTGCTGATCGCCATCCCCAACGGCTTCGAGGCCGGCCAGATCGCCAGCCACGCCCGCGCGATCAACCCGCAACTGGACATCATCGCCCGCGCGCACTTCGACGCCGAGGTGGACTACCTGGAGCAGAACGGCGCCGACCTGGTGATCATGGGCGAACGCGAAATCGCCCGCGGAATGTTCCAGCGCCTGGGGCTGGATGAAGACCAAGGAGCCAGCGCCACCGCCGCGTAGGTTGGTGCTGAACGCAGTGAAGCCCAACATCTGGTGGGCATGGCAACGTTGGGCTTCGCTGCGCTCAGCACCAACCTACAGGAGCTGTGCTTCGAACCTGATGCGCGGGTGGGCAATGCGGTCCTGGGCGCGGACCAGTTCCAGCTCGTAGCTGCCGCAGGCCTGGGTTTCCAGCAGCACTTCATGCACCGCCGCGGCGCTGAATTCGAAGGCCGCGCGCGGCGTGTCGCCGAGCAGCAGGCGGGCGAGGAACAGGCCGGACATGAGGTCGCCGACACCCACCGGCTGGCGCGGGAAGGCCAGCAGCGGGCGGCGCAGGTGCCAGGTCTCATTCGCCGAAACCAGCAGCATCTCGAACACGTCGGCCGGCTTGCCCGGGTAGTTCAGGTGCTTCACCAGGATCGCCTTCGGTCCGTACGCCAGCAGGCCGCGCGCCATTTCCACGCAGTCTTCCAGGGAGGTCGGATTGCGGTCGCAGAAGCTGTCCAGTTCGAGCTGGTTCGGACACAGGTAGTCGGCCACCGCGGCGGCCTCGTCGAGAAGGAACTGGCTGACCTCCGGGGCGACGATGCAGCCCTTCTCCGGATGCCCCATCACCGGGTCGCAGACGTACACCGCCCGCGGATTGGCCTCGCGGATGCGCGCCACCACGTCGAGAATCGCCCGCCCCTGCGCCGCGCTGCCGAGATAGCCGGAGAGCACCGCATCGCAGTTGCCCAGCTCGCCGATCGCGGCGATGCCGTCCACCAGCGCCGGAATCTGCTCCGGCGGCAGCACCTGTCCGGTCCAGTGGCCATACTGGGTGTGATTGGAGAACTGCACGGTGTTCAGCGGCCAGACATTCACGCCGATGCGGCGCATGGGAAACTCGGCGGCGCTGTTGCCGGCATGGCCGAAGACGACGTGGGACTGGATGGTGAGGATGTGCGGAGTGCGCGGCATGGCGGTGTCCTACTGCAGAATGCCGCAGTATGGGGCGCAATTCGCACGCTGAAAACAACCGCCACTCGCCGCGGGTCGGTAGAGTGGGTAAGCTGGAATGCCTACCCCGGAGCGGAGCCTTGGAAGTGACTTTGGGCAACCTTTTCGCATTCATGCTGCTGGCCACAGTCGCTGCCTGGTGGTGGCGTGCCCATGGCATCCGCGAGCGCGCATTGATGCTGGTGAAGCAGCATTGCACGCGGCAGGGCGTCGAGCTGCTGGATGAGAACGTCGCCCTGCGCCGGCTGCGCCTGCGCCGCGACCAGCGCGGCCAGTTGCGCCTGGCCCGGGAGTACGGATTCGAATTCACCTCCACCGGCCAGGAACGCTACGCCGGCAGCATCGTCATGCTCGGCCAGCAACCCGGGCGGATCGAACTGGCGCCGTTCCGCTTCGAGCCGCAACCACAGGCTCCGGCGCAGGCCCCGGTCGACGATACGATAGTGGATGCGGTATTCGACGAGCCGCGCCCGCCGCAGCGCAGCGCCGAAGTGGTGCACCTCGACGAATGGCGGCGCGCCCACCAGACAAAGAAGTTCGGCGACTGACACGTAGGGTGGATGGCACCCTTCCATCCACCATTTCCTGGCACCGATGCCCGCGTAGGATGGGTTGAGCTTGCGATACCCATCATTTGCGGCATTCATGGGTATCGCTGCGCTCAACCCATCCTACGGAAGATGCTCCGCCCTACCCACCTTCCGATATCACCCCGCGCAGGGTGGATGGCGCTCTTCCATCCACCACTTCCGTTAACTCCGATCCATCCTCCAGTCACTCGTGCCCGAGCAGGAAGCGCATGGTGCGCTCGGCGCTGTCGTCCGGGAATTCCTGCATGAAGCAGTGCCCGCCCGGTACGCAATGGGCGCTGATCTGCGAGTTCTGCGCACACCAGCGCGCCACCGCCTTGGGCACGAACGGGTAGGTGTGTTCGCCGAACAGCACCTGCGTCGGCGTCACCACCTTGCCCAGCGACGGCCACAGGCGCTTGGGGAACGAACTGAAGATTTCCGCTTCGCGGCTCGGCCGGCATTTCAGTTCGACGCCGCTGTCCACTGCCTTCATCGCGTGTTCCACGTAGGCCCACAGCGCCGCATCGGTCCAGCCCTTGAAGATGCCGCGCCCGTGCAGGCCGGCGTAGGCGGCGGCGCGGTCCGGCCACTGGCTGCGCCGGGCGCGCGCCTTCTGCACCATGGTGCGGCGCTTGTGCAGGCCGAGCACTTCGGAGAGCGCCATCACGCCGATCATCGCCGGGGTGAACAACACCGGATCGAGCAGCACGGCGCGCTGGAACAGCTGCGGATGACGGGACAGGATCAGGCTGGTCAGCACCCCGCCGAAACTGTGCCCGCAGGCCATGCGCGGGACCTCGCCAAAGATTCCGCGCCCGGCCTCGAAGGCCTCCACCGCCATTTCCGCGTTGCGGTTCCAGCCGTGGAAGCGGCCGCCGTGGTCGCTCTCGCCGTGGCCCTGCATGTCGCACATCCACAGGTCGAACTCTTCGGCCAGGCGCTTGAGCATCGGCTCGTAGGCGCGGGTGCAGAAACCATTGCCGTGGATGAAGTGCAGCAGGGGTTTGCCGGACGGCTCGCTGTGCCAGCCGCGCAGGGTGAAGCCGGCGGAACTCGCATGGGACCAGGGCAGCAAGTGCATCGATTTTCTCCTTGTTGGCCGCGCAGTGTAGCGATCAGCGGCGATGCCGGACCAGTCCGGCAGGCTGCGCCAGGAGCAAAAAAGGCTCTTCGGGGATTATCGGGAAGTCAGGAAGGACGGTAAGAGCAGCTGTCTTTGCATTGTCGCGAAGCTACCCCCTCACCCTAGCCCTAGCCCTCTCCCTCAAGGGAGAGGGGACTGTTCGGAGTCGCCGGCTGGCACGGTGTACCACCTCACACCGTCGCGCCCCCTCTCCCTCCGGGAGAGGGTTGGGGTGAGGGGATCGCAACGCCGGAGTATCCGTAGGAGCGGGCCATGCCCGCGATTCGCGCCCATGGCGCGCTCCTGCAAAAGCTCCTTTCAAAAAAAAGCCGCTGGAGGTAACAGCGGCCGGAGAAAGACGTCGATATGGAGCAATCGGGAATCGGCGTCGTAGAAATCGATGGTGTTGCGAATGCCGCGCCGGCATTCGGGGAGGGGGCTGTGGATAACTCAGCAGAACAGTTGGTGAAAAACTGGCCGTTTGCTGTTACGGCAGCAACATCAGTGCAGGGTTCTCATGGTATTGATGATATCGATGTCGATAAAGCCGCCTATTGGCGAAACACTATCTCATCGTTCGCAATAATCTTCCGACAAAAATCGCCCGCACAAAAAAAGCGCCGCAGATCATGTGCGGCGCAAGACTAGGGAAATCCGGCTCACGCTCCGGACTTCCCGGGGGAACCAGGAGCGATCAGGAATCGGCGCGGCTGTCGCCAACGGTCTGGCCGGCGGTGCGTTCGGCGGCGGCGCCGGTCTGCTGGGCGGCGAGGGCTTCGTGGTTGGCCTTGACCAGCTTGTCGGCCATCAGCGGCGACTCTTCGGCGAAGCTCAGTTGAGCGAAAGAAAACGAGCACAGGGCAAGCAGGGCGGCAGCACAAGTAGTACGAGACATGGTGGAAATCCTCTCTTAACACCCGATTGGCCGGGTTGAAGAAAGGTTATTGCGTAACAGTGGTAGGAAAAATAGCCAGCCAACCAATAGAGCGTTGCCTTAAAGGCAACAATTGAGTTCCGCTCTTTGTAAAAGCCAGCCGGCTGTCGAGCGAGTGCCATCATGTCCACATCTGAAACAGGGCTATCGCCCCGGCAACTGGCTCCTGCTGGCATCAGGCCCAGTTGGACTGGTGGTTCAGCACCTTTTCGTCATCGGCGAAGGCTTTCGGCAGTTCTTCCTTGAGGAATTCCACCCAGGTGCGGATCTTCGCGTCGAGAAAGCGCCGCGACGGATACAGGGCGAAGATCTGTCGTACGTGCAGCCGATGCTCCGGCAACACCCGCACCAGCGCCCGGTGACGCAGCGCCGGAGCGGCCACGTAGCTGGGCAGCAGGCAGATGCCCATGCCGGCCCGGGCGGCGCCGGCCAGGGCCTCGGCGACGTTGACCATGAAGGTGTCGCGCGGGCGGATCACGCTTTCCTCGCGGCCCTCGTCGAATTCCCAGCCTTCCGGGAAGGTCGGGTCGAGCAGGCGCAGGCACTGGTGCTCGTGCAGGTCCTCGACGCTGCGCGGGATGCCGCGTTTCTGCAGGTAGCCGGGGCTGGCGCAGAGCACGCTGTAGATGGTGCCGAGGGTCTGGGCGACGTATTCCGAGTCGGGCAGTTCGCGATCGCGGGTGATCACCACGTCCTGGCCTTCCTCGAGGATGTCCGGCTGGCGCTGGGCCAGGGTCAGCTCGACGTTGACCTCGGGGTACAGCTCGCAATAGCGCGAGATCAGCGGGATCAGGTGCTGCTGGCCGAGGCCGGTCAGCGAGTGCACGCGCAATCGCCCGCGCGGGCGCAGGTGCGCGCCGCTGGCCTCTGCTTCTGCCTCATCCACTTCGCCGATGATCTGCCGGCAGCGCTGCAGGTAGCGCTCGCCGGTCTCGGTCAGCGCCAGACGCCGGGTGGTGCGGTGCAGCAGGCGTGCCTGGAGGTGCGATTCCAGGTCCGAAACGATGCGGGAAACCTGTGCGGTGGAAAGCCCGAGGGCATTGGCCGCTGCCGTGAAACTGCCAGCATCGACCACCCGGGCGAAGGTGCGCATTCCGTGTAACGTGTCCATTGTTGCCTACCCTGCAAAACTGATTCGCAGTATAGGTGGATTATTCCTGCATTGTTGCTGCCTAAACTGGCGCCAGGTCGCTGCAGCAGCGCTGGGCAACACCCTGTCCATCGTCAGGCTGCTGGCACACCAGCGAGCAGCCATCCCTCACGCATGCAATTCCCGGCTGTAGCGACCGATTTCTTTCCTGTTTGCCGTCGATTTGTGTGTGATTGGCGGGTTGCACCCGCCCTACCGCAAATGCGACGCCACGTAGGATTTCGATACCCATCATCCACAACCGCATGGGTATCGCTTCGCTCAACCCATCCTACGACTCGATAGGCGACACCTGTAGGAGCGGGCCATGCCCGCGAAATGACGCGGCACGGATTTTCGCGGGCATGGCCCGCTCCTACAAGGCTGCAATACCCAACACCGCCATCGTTGGGCTTCACTGCGTTCAGCACCAACCTACGCGAGTTCTGGCCCAGCCACGTAGTTGCTCCTACGCTCAGCGCGGCAGCGGGTACAGGCGCTCGTCGAACTGGTCCAGCCGCACGAATTCCAGCGGCTTGTCGCCGTCGAGATTCTGCAGGCGAGCCTGGTAGTCACGCAGGAAGCCCTCGCGGGCGTCGTTGCTGATGTAGGGCACGTGCCAGGCGATGAAGGGCGGCAGCACCTGCATGCCGGTGTAGGCCAGGGTGCCGCGCAGGATCGGCCGCAGCATGTCTTCCAGCGGGCCGTGGATGGCGCCGTCGCCGAACATGTGGTCGCGGCCGCCGAGGGTCACCGTTACCAGCGCCTTCTTGCCCGCCAGGCCGCCCTGGTCGTAGAAGCGCTTGCCGCCGTAGCAGACGCCAGACACCAGCACACGGTCGAACCAGCCCTTGAGGATGGCCGGGGCGGAGAACCAGTAGATCGGGAAGTTGAAGATCACCAGGTCGGCCCACAGCAGCTTGTCCAGCTCCTGCTGGATGTCCGCGGCGATGTTCCCGCTCTTCACCCCTTCGCGCTGTTCCAGGGCGTAGACCAGGTAGTCCGGGTTGGCGCGTTCGGCGAAGTCCTCGGCACTGGCCACCGGGTTCCAGTTCATCGCGTAGAGGTCGGAGACCTGCACTTCGTGGCCCTGCCCCTGCAGGGTTTCCTGCGCCAGCTTGCACAGGGCGGTGGAGAAGGACCGTGGTTCGTTGTGGGCGTGGACGATCAGTACGTTCATGTCTTTTCCTGCAGTATCGGAGCGGGAACTCCCCTCACCCCTGCCCTCTCCCGGGGGAGAGGGGGTCAATGTCAGATCTGGATGGCCTTGTGCTCGACGAATTCGGCGAGACCTTCCTCGCCCCATTCGCGGCCGTTGCCGGACTGCTTGTAGCCACCGAACGGTGCACGATAGTTGAATGCGCCGCCGTTGAGGAAGCACTGGCCGGCGCGCATCTGCCGCGCCAGTCGCAGGCCGTGCTCGCGGTCGCCGGCCCAGACCGCGCTGGACAGGCCGAACGGCGTGTCGTTGGCGATGCGCAGGGCATCGGCTTCGTCCTTGTACGGGATCAGGCAGAGTACCGGGCCGAAGATTTCCTCATGGGCGATGCGCATGGAGTTATCCACAGCGGCGAACAGGGTCGGCCGCACATAGTAGCCGCGTTCCAGATCGGCCGGGCGTTCGATGCCGCCGCAGACCAGCCGTGCACCCTCCTCCTCGCCGATGCGGATGTAGTCGAGCACGGTGCGACGCTGGCTGGCCGAGCACATCGGGCCGAGGAAGCTGGCCGGGTCCAGCGGGTCGCCGAGCTTCAGGGCCAGGGTTTCCGCACGGGCGATTTCCACGGCTTCCTCGTAGCGGCTGGCGGGCAGCAGCATGCGGGTCAGCGCGGTGCAGGTCTGCCCCGAGTTGATCATCACGTCCTGCACGCCATGGCGCACGGCGGCGGCCAGGTCGGCATCGGCGGAGATCAGGAACGGCGACTTGCCGCCCAGCTCCAGGCACACGCGCTTCACGCTCGGCGCCGCCGCCTGGGCGACGCGCACGCCGGCGGTGGTCGAGCCGGTGAAGGAAACCATGTCCACGTCCGGGTGACGGGACAGCGCCTCGCCGACCTTCGAGCCCGGTCCGCTGACCAGGTTGAACACCCCGGCCGGCAGGCCGATGGTGTCGATCATCTCGGCGAGCAGGAAGGCGTGCAGCGGGGTGTCCTGGCTCGGCTTGCAGACCACCGTGCAGCCGGCGGCCAGCGCCGGGGCCAGCTTGCCGATCAGCTGATGCAGCGGGTAGTTCCACGGATTGATGAAGGCGCACACGCCGACCGGCTCCTTCACCACCAGCGAATTGCCGACCTCGCGCACCTCGTCCATCCGCGCGGCCAGCTCGACGTAGCTTTCCAGCCCCTCGATCGGCCCGTCGACCTGCACCATGCGGCACCACTGCACCGGCATGCCCAGTTCGGCGGTGATCAGCGCGGCCATCTCCTCGGCGCGGCGCTTCAGCTCGTCGGCGAGGGCACGGATGTAGCCAGCACGCACGCTGGAAGGCGTCCGCGACCAGCCGGCGAAGGCGCGGCGCGCGGCATCCACCGCGCGGTTCACGTCCTGCTCGTCGCCCAGCGGCACGTGGTCGATGACCTCTTCAGTGGCCGGGTTCACCACCTCGGCCAGGCCGCTGCCGACCGGCGCCACCCAGGCACCGTCGATGTACAACTGGCGGCGCTCATGCATAGCGCTTCTCCTTCATCAGTTCGGCGGCGCAGGCGGCGATGCGCTGGCAGGCATCGCGCAGCGGCGCTTCGTCATGTACCAGGCCGAGGCGGATATGCCCGGCGGCGCTGGGGCCGAAGGCTTCGCCGGCGAGGACCGAGACGCCGTGGCGATCCAGCAGCACATCGGCGAACGCCCCGGCGGAAAGGCCGGTGGCGCGGATATCCACCATCACGAACATGCCGCCGTCCGGGCGCAGCGCGCGCAGGCCGGGGCAGCCCTGCAGGCAGTCGAGGACCAGGTCGCGGCGCTGGCGGTAGGCCTCGCGCATCGCTTCCAGCTCCGGCAGGTCGGCTTCCAGCGCGACCACGGCGGCGTCCTGGATGAAGTCCGGCGAGCCGTAGAGCATGCACAGCGCCAGGTTGCCCAGGTGCGCGGCGAGTTCCGCCGGGCCGACCACCCAGCCCACGCGCCAGCCGGTCATGGCATGGGATTTCGACAGGCTGTTGATGGTCGCGGTGCGCTCGGCCATGCCCGGCAGGCTGGCCGGGCTGATGTGTTCACCGTCGAACAGCAGCTCGCTGTAGACCTCGTCGGAAATCATCCACAGGTCGTGAGTTATGCACAGGTCGGCCAGCGCTTCCCAGGTGGCGCGCGGCAGGCTGGCGCCGGACGGGTTGTGCGGGCTGTTCAGCGCCAGCGCGCGGGTGCGCGGGGTGATGCGCGCGGCGACGTCCTCGGCCTGCACGCGGAAGCCATGCTCGGAACGCACCGGCACCGGAACCACGGTGGCGCCGCAAGCACCGAACACCGCCTCGTAGGTGACGTACATCGGCTCGGCGACGATCACCTCGTCGCCCGGATTCAGCACGCACTGGGCCACCGCGTAGAGCGCGCACTGGGCGCCGGAGAGCACGATCACCTGGTCGGCGTCCACCGCCTGGCCGCTGCGCTGCTGGTGGCGAGCGGCGATGGCTTCGCGCAGCGCGCGCTTGCCGCTGACGTCGGCGTAGTGGGTGGCGCCGGCACGCAAACTATCCACAGCCGCCTGCACGATGGGCTGCGGTGTGTCGAAATCCGGATCGCCGACCGACAGCAGCAGGATGTCGTCGCCCTGCTCCAGGCGCGCCAGGGCGCGGTAGTGGATATCCCAGGCTGCGGCGCCGTCGCCGGCTATGCGTTGGGTAAGGTGGGAGTAGCGCATCGGGTACCTCCTCGGAACGCTGGGCTGGCGAGCTATTGCTCGACCAGCACTTTCGGGTTGGCGCTGCCCCAGACCGTGTACAGGTCGGCCAGCAGCGCGCCATTGATGTCTTCCATCTCGCTCTGGGCGATCTCGCTGCCGCCCTGCTTGCCGAACAGCACCACCTCGTCGCCGGCCTTCACGTCCGGGAAGTCGGTGACGTCGACCATCAGGGTGTTCATCGAGACCTTGCCCACCACCGGCACGCGGTGGCCGTCGATCAGCACATGGGCCTTGTTGGTGAATACCCGGCGGTAGCCGTCGGAGTAGCCGACGGTGATGTTGGCCAGCCGCGACTCGCGATTGAGGGTGAAGGTGCGGTCGTAGCCGACGCTGTTGCCCGCCGGATAGGCGTTCACCGAGGCCACGTGGGACTTGAACTGCATCACCCGCTTGTACTCGGTGCGGGTGACCACGGTGTCGCCGAACAGCGCACCGCCGGTACGCACCATGTCCAGGCGCGCCTCGGGCACTTCCAGGGTGGCGAAGGAGTTGGCGGTGTGCAGGGTCAGCTTGCTGCGATCCAGCCCGGCTTCCTTGATCAGCCAGTCGGCCTGCCGGTTGAAGGCGGCCAGCCCCTTGAGCACGTCCTCGCGCTCCTCCACCGCGTAGTGGGTCATGATCGCCACCACGTCGAGGTTCTTGTCCTTCGTAACGGCGACGGCGTCGCGGCGGCCCTGCTCGCTTTCCATCTCCAGGCCGTTGCGGCTCATGCCGCTGGAGTTCAGCGCGATGTGCACGCGCAGCTTGCGGCCGTGGCGTTCAGCGAGCTCACCCGCCTGGCGGGCGAATTCAGCGTTGCCGACCATCTCTTCGACGTTGTACTGCAGTGCATCCTCGATCTCGTCCAGGGTGCCGGTGCGCACCCGCACCAGTTCGCCCTTGAAGCCGCTGGCGCGAACCACCCGCGCCTCCTCGTTGCTGGCGACGGCGACGCAGGGCACGTCCATGGCGATCACCGACGGCATCAGCAGGCCGATGCCGTGGCCGTAGGCGTCCGCCTTGAGCACCGCGCACAGCTTCGACTTGCCGCCGAGTTCCGCCTGCAGGGTGCGGATGTTGTGCTCGAAGGCGGCCTTGTTGATTTCCACCCAGGCGTTGCTGACCTGCGCGGTCAGTTGCGACGTGCCGTTGTCCAGCGACATCGGCGGCGCCGCGTGGGCCTGGCCTTGCCAGAGCACGAGACCGAGGGACAGGGCGAGCAGAGAACGGCTGAAAGGCATGGTTGTATCTCCTGTAACGGCGACCTTACGGCCTCCTTGTTGTGCAGTTGCGCCGCCCCGCGACTGGCAGGGAGGCGGGCTCGCCCGATCAATGGGCGCAGGCGTGTTTCAGTTCGATCAGGGTGACGCCGGGCTGTGCAAAACCTTCGCGCAGGTCGCTTTCCAGCGCGTCGAGGTTCTGCGGCTGGCGCACGGTGCAGCCATAGGCCCTGGCCAGCAGGGCGAAGTCCGGGTTGCGCGGCAGCACGCCGATCGGCTCGATGTCGAGGCCGATCATGTCGTCGCGGATCTGCCCCAGCGCATCGTTGTTCCACAGCAGCACCACCAGCGGGCTGTCCAGCTCTTCCACGGCGGTCGCCAGTTCCTGCGCGGTGTAGAGGAAGCCGCCGTCACCGACCAGCACCAGGCCGGGACGCTCGGGCGCGCCGAACTTGGCGCCGATGCCGGCCGGCACGCCGTAGCCGAGGGTGCCGTAGCCGGTCGGGTGCAGCCAGCCGCGCGGGGCCTTGCTGGGGAACAGGTAGTTGCCGGTATAGGCCAGCTGGGTCATGTCGCTGCTGATGAAGGCGTTGTCCGGCAGCGCATTGGCGATGCGTTCGAGAATCGACTTGTGGATAAGTTGCAGCGGCGCATGGCTGGCTTCCAGTTGCGCTTTCAGCTGGGCAACCCGTTGCTGCGCGGTCGTGGCATCGCGTGTGGATAACTTCAGCCCGGCCAGCAGTGCGTCTACGCTGGCCTGCGCGTCGCCGTGCAGCGCCACGCTGCAGGGATAGAAATCGTTGAACTTGCGCGAATCGATGTCGATGCGGATCAGCTCGCCATTCAGCGGTAGGCGCTCGCGCCAGAAGTCGGTGTCGGCCATTTCGGTGCCGACCGCGAGAACCACATCGGCCTCGGCGATCATGTCCCAACCAGCCTGGGTGCACAGGGTCGAACCGGCATTCAGCGGCGCCTGCGGCGGCAGCAGGCCCTTGCCGGCGACGCTGGTGAACAGCGGCGCGGCCAGTTGTTCGCTGAGCGCGGCCAGCGCCTCGGCGGCATGCAGGGCGCCGCCACCAGCGATGATCATCGGCTTCTTCGCGGCGGCGAGTTTATCCACAGCCTGCTGGATGGCTGTGGACGATGCCGGGCCACGACCCGGACGGCGGACCACTTCAGCGCTCCAGTCGCGGGCCACCGGGGCGGCGAGCACGTCCAGCGGAACGGAGATATGCACAGGGCGCGGACGCTCGCTGTCGAACACGGCGTAGGCGCGGGCGATCAGCTCGGGCAGATCCTCCGCGCTCAAGGCGACAGCCGAGAAGGCGGTGATCGGCGCGGTCATGGCGCGCTGGTCCTGGGTTTCGTGCAGGCACCCCCAGCCCTTGCCGAGGCTGGCGGTGTGGTTGACGCTGGAAATCACCAGCATCGGCACCGAGTCGGCGTAGGCCTGGCCGATGGCGGTGGCGGCGTTGGTCACGCCCGGGCCGGTGATGACGAAGCACACGCCCGGCTTGCCGCTGACGCGAGCGTAGCCATCGGCCATGAAGCCGGCGCCCTGCTCGTGACGGGTCAGCACATGGCGGATGCCGCTGCCGGGCAGACCGCGATAGAGCTCCAGGGTGTGCACGCCGGGAATGCCGAAGACGGTGTCGACGCCGTAGTTGGCGAGCAGGCGGACGAGTGCCTGGCCGCCGGTGAGGTTTTTGTTGTTCTGCATGGTCATTCCTCGAATCTTGTGCGTTGCCTTATGGGAGCATCGGCGTTGCGGCTCCCTCACCCCAGCCCTCTCCCGGAGGGAGAGGGGGCGCATTGGCGTGGACGGACATACCGTGCCAGCCGGCCGCTCCGGAAAGTCCCCTCTCCCCGAGGGAGAGGGTTAGGGTGAGGGGGAAGCATCGCGACGATGCAAAGCCCAGGTCTGTCATTCAGCGATACGGATCAGCGCATCCACCGCCACCGCGCCATCGGCGCAGGCCAGCAGCGGGTTCACATCCAGTTCCAGCAGCGAATCGACGTGTTCGCAGGCGTAGTCGGCGACCGCGCGGACAGCTTCCACCAGCGCGTCCAGGTCCACCGCCGGGCGGCCACGGAAGCCGGTGAGCAGCGGCGCGCTGCGCAGGCTCAGCAGGGCATCGCGGATCGCCGCGTCGGTGGTCGGCAGCAGCAGGCTGCGGCTGTCCTTGAGCAGCTCGACGAGGATGCCGCCGGCGCCGATCACCAGCGCCAGGCCGAAGCCGGGCTCGCGCTTGATACCGACGATCAGCTCGGCCAGCGGCGGGGTGGCCATGCGTTCCAGCAGCACCTGGTCGAAGGCGACCTGGGGCGCATGGCGGGCAAGGTTCTCGCGCATGGTCAGCAGCGCCGCTTCCAGCGCGGCCTCGTTGCGCAGGTTGAGCATCACGCCGCCGGCTTCGGTCTTGTGCGGCAGGTCAGCGCTGACCGCCTTGAGCACCAGCGGGAAGCCGAGATCGACGGCCGCCTCGCGGGCCTGTCCCGGAGTGGTCAGGACGGCAGCGGGCAGCGGTACGCCGAAGGGCTTCAGCGCCTGCTTGGATTGCCACTCGTCGAGCAGCCGGCCCTGGCCGTCCAGCGCCAGCGGGCAGAGCGGCACGCGGGCTGCTTCGCCACGCTCCAGCAGGGCTTCGCGGCGCTGGCGGTAATGGGCGATGCGGCCCCAGGCGGCGAGGCCGTCTTCCACACCTTGCAAGGCAGCGACGCCGTGGCTGTGCAGCAGCTCGCGGGCATGGGCCGGCAGCAGTTCGGGGAAGGCCGAGGCGATGAAGCCGACCTTGTCGTGGCGCTTCAGCGCGGCGCAGTACAGCTCCAGCAGCAGATCGCACTGCGCGCGTTCGCCGGTTTCCTCGCCGGGGTAGTCGAGCACCAGCAGCGCGGCGTCGGCCGGCGTGCGCAGGGCGCTGTCGAGCATCTTCTGCAGCGCCGGGCCGTCGCCCCAGATGGCGGTGGTGAAGTCCAGCGGGTTGGCGATGTTGGCGTAGTCCGGCAGCACCTCGGCCAGTTCGGCGCGCTGCGCGTCGACCAGCTTGGGCAGCGGCAGGCCGTTGCGTTCGGCGTAGTCGGCGATCAGCCCGGCGTCGCCACCGGAGCAGGCCAGCGCGGCCAGGCTCGGGCCGGCCGGCAGGTTGCCGCAGGCGGCGGCCTTGAGGGTTTCCATGAAGCTGACCGGGCCGCTCACGCGGATCACGCCGAGGCGGTCGAACAGCGCGTCGTACAACGCATCGGAGCCGGCCAGCGAACTGGTGTGGCTGAGCGCCAGTTCGGCGCCGATCTCGGAAACGCCGGTCTTCAGGGCGATCACCGGGATGCCCTTCTGCAGCGCCTTGTAGGCGGCGCGGGCGAAGCCGGGGACGTTCTTCAGGCCTTCCAGGTGCAGGCCGATGGCAGTGACGCGCGGCTCGTCGAGCAGCACGTCCATCAGTTCGGCGACGCCCAGCTGTGCCTGGTTGCCGACCGAAGCCATGTAGGCCACCGGCAGCGAGCGGTCGCTCATCGAGACGTTGTAGGCGAAGTTGCCGCTCTGGGTCAGCACCGCCACGCCTTTCTCGACGATATGGCCGCCATGGGCCACCGGCCACAGCGCGGCGCCGTGCAGGTAGTCGAGCAGGCCGTAGCAGTTCGGCCCGAGCAGGGCCATGTCGCCGGCCGCTTCCAGCAGACGCTTCTGCAGGGCCTCGCCTTCCTCGCCGGTTTCGGCGTAGCCGGAGGCGTAGCAGATGGCACCGCCCGCGCCCTTCTCCGCCAGTTCGGCGACGGCGCTGACAGTCAGCTCACGGTTGGTGGCGATGAATACGGCATCCGGACCAGCCGGCAGGTCGGCGACGCTGCGTACGCAGGGCACGCCTTCCAGCTCGTCGTGCTGCGGATTGGCCAGCCACATTTCGCCCTTGAAGCCGCCCTCGGCGCAGCGCTTGAGGGCGCGGGCCATGCTGCGGCCGCCGATGAAGGCGAGGTGTTTCGGCGCCAGCAGGCGCTGGAGGTTTTCTCTGTTCATATCGGATCTCGGCATAGGTTTGCCCTCACCCCAGCCCCGCTCCGCGCCCCGGCCTGATCGCTTCGCGCTCAGGCGCTCATCGGCACCGGAAGCGATGCTTCCAAAAGCGTGCCTCTTCGCCCCAGAGGGAGAGGGGTGAAAAGGTGTCAACGCAGCAACGGCCGCAGCAGTTCGCGGGAGATGATGTGGCGCTGGATTTCCGAGGTGCCTTCCCAGATCCGCTCGATCCGCGCGTTGCGCCAGATGCGCTCCACCGGGCCTTCGTCCATCAGGCCCATGCCGCCGAAGATCTGCACCGCTTCGTCGGCGACCTTGCCCAGCGTCTCGCTGGCGAACAGTTTGGCCATGCCGGCCTCGCCGTCGGTCATCGTGCCCTGGTCCATCTTCCAGGCGGTGTGCAGGGTGATCAGCTCGGCGGCGCGGATTTGCGTGGCCATGTCGGCGAGCTTGAAGGAGATGCCCTGGTAGGTGCCGATCGCCTGGCCGAACTGCTTGCGGTCGGCCGCCCATTGCAGGGATACGTCCAGCGCGCGCTGGGCCTGGCCGACGCAGTTGGCGGCAACCATCACGCGGCCGGCAGTCAGCCAGGCGTTGGCCACTTCCCAGCCCTTGCCGACTTCGCCGAGGACTTTCGAGGCCGGTACGCGGCAGTCGTCGAAGAACATCTCGTAGGTGTGGTAGCCGCGGTTGCTCACGCATTTCGGGCCACGGCGGATGGTCATGCCGGGAGTGCCCTTGTCGACCAGGAAGGCGGTCACGGCGTTGCGCTTCTTGCCGTTGTGCTCGTAGGTGTCGGTCACCGCGAAGACGATGGCGAAGTCGGCGTGGCCGGCATGGCTGATGAAGTGCTTGCTGCCATTGATGACGAATTCGTCACCGTCACGGGCGGCACGGGTCTTGATCGAGTTGGCGTCGGAACCGGCGCCCGGCTCGGTGAGGGCGAAGCAGTCGATCTTCTCGCCCTGCACGACGGGCAGCAGGTAGTCGTTGATCTGGTCGCCCTTGCAGGCCATGAGGATCTTCGACGGGCGCGCGACGAACACGTGCAGCGCCCAGGAGACTTTCGACAGCTCACGCTCGATCAGCGCCTGGGACAGGTAGTCGAGGCTGCCGCCGCCGACTTCCTCGGGCATGTTGAAGGCGTAGAAACCGGCGGCGATGGCCTTGCCGCGAATCTGCGCGGCCAGCTCCGGCGATACCGCATCGGCGCGGTCCACTTCTTCCTCGTAGGGCAGCAGTTCCTTCTCGACGAAGGCCTTGACCGCCTCGACGAGCATTTCCTGTTCCTGGGTCAGTTGGAAGTCCATGGGATTACCTGCCGGTGAAGTTGGGGGAACGTTTTTCCGCCACGGCGCGCAGCGCTTCGGCGGCATCTTCGCTGCGACCGCAGAGCAGCCCGGCGGCCTGTTCGGCTTCCAGCTGCTGGGTCAGCGAGCGGTTGGCGCCATCGCGAATCAGGCGCTTGGTCTGGGCGAAGGCGAAGGTCGGGCCGGCGGCCAGGCGCGCGGCGAATTCGGCGACGCTGGCGAGCAGTTGCTCATCGGCGACCACTTCGCCGACCAGGCCGGCGGCCAGGGCGCGCTCGGCGTTCCACAGCTCGTCGAGGAACAGCAGGCGCTTGGCCGCTTCGCTGCCGATCAGACGCGGCAGGTGCCAGCTGGCGCCGGCGTCCGGGCAGTAGGCCATGCCGGTGTAGCCGGCCTTGAAGCGTGCCGAGGCGCCGGCGATGCGGAAGTCGCAGCAGAGCGTCAGGTCCATCCCGGCGCCGACGGCGGTGCCGTTGACGGCGGCGATGGTCGGCTTGTCCAGGCTGTGCAGGCGGCCCATCAGGGCGTGGGCGGTTTCGGTCCAGCCGTAGGTTTCCAGCTCGCCACGGGCTTCCGCCTCGGCCCATTCGGCAAGATCGGCTCCGGCGCAGAAACTGCGGCCGCTACCGGTCAGCACCACCACGCGCACGGCGGGGTCGGTGGCACAGGCATCGAGCTGGGCATGCAGGGCCTTCAGGGTGGGAACGTCCAGCGCGTTGCGCTGTTCCGGGCGGTTCAGGGTGATCCAGGCGATGCCGCCTTCGACCCGGCTGGAGAGAGAAGAAACGTGAGTCATGCTGCCCTCGTGTTGTTGTCACTTGTGGTGAGGTTGGTGAAGCATTGGAGGCAATACTAAACAAGTGTTCAGTAAGGCGGCAATGCACCCGAAAGGGGGCTTGTAACGGTTGTTGCGGATGGCTCCAGGGCCGATGCCACGGGGCTTGCGCAGCATCGATGGAGAACCGGCAAGCGCCGTTGTTACAACTTCGAACAATCGATCAGGCTGCTCCGTAGGTTGGGCTGAGCGCAGCGAAGCCCAACATCCGCCGACCGTGGCACCGTTGGGCTTCGCTGCGCTCAGCGCCAACCTACGAACTAAAACGCCCCAGAGTGGCCGGGGCGTTGGGTGGGGCGGGACGAACTCAACCCGCTGCTGCCTCGACGGCCACCTGCGGACGCTTGCGCTTCAACGTGTAGTACGCCAGGTAGCAGGCGGAGATGAAGCCGAAGCCCCAGTACAGCGACGGACGCTGGGTCGGGTCCATGGCGAGGAAGACGAACAGCGAGCAGCAGATCGCGATGCAGGCCAGCGGGATGATCGGGAACAGCGGCGCGGAGTACTTCAGGTCGGCCACGGTGCCGCCCTTGGCCATGTGCTCGCGGCGGAAGCGGTACTGCGCATAGGCGATGACGATCCAGGTCACGGTGCCGGACATGCCGCTCACCGCCATCAGCACCATGAACAGGGTGTCGGCGGCGACCACGCTGGTCAGCAGCGACAGCAGGGCGAAGGCCAGGGTGATCAGCAGCGCATAGAGCGGCACGCCACGGGCGCTCAGCTTGGACAGACCCTTCGGCGCCATGCCGGTCTTGGACATCGCCCAGAGGATGCGGGTCGAGGCGTACAGGCCGGAGTTACCCACCGAGAGGATCGCGGTGAGGATGACGAAGTTCATCAGGTCCGCCGCGTAGGGAATGCCGACCATGTCGAACACCTGCACGAACGGGCTTTCCATCAGCCCGGCCTGCTGCCACGGGATGATGGCCGACAGCACGGCGATGGCCAGCACGTAGAAGATCAGCACGCGGAACACCACGTTGCGCACGGCGCGCGGGATGCTCTTCTCCGGCTGGTCGGTCTCGCCGGCGGCGACGCCCATGATCTCGCAGCCCTGGAAGGCGTAGACCACCGTCATCATCACCGCGAACACCGCGGACAAGCCGTTGGGGAACACCGAGTCGCCGATCAGGTTGGACATCAACGGCGCCGGCTCGCCGCTCTTCAGCTCGATGCCGCCGAAGATCACCAGCACGCCGACCACGATGAACCCCAGGATCGCAGCCACCTTGATCCCCGAGAACCAGTACTCGGCCTCGCCGAAGGCGCGGGTGGCCAGGGCGTTCAGCGAGAACAGCACGACCACGAAGAAGCCCGACCAGATCCAGATCGGCACGTCGGGGAACCAGCGGGTCATCAGCATGCCGGCGGCGGTGAACTCCAGGCCGACGGTGGAAGCCCAGCTCATCCAGTACACCCAGCCGATCATGAAACCGGTGGCGGGACCAATGAAGCGCGTGGCGTGGGCCTGGAAGGAGCCGGATACCGGCATCTGCACGGAGAGTTCACCGAGGCAGACCATCACCAGGTACATCAGCAGGCCGGCGACCAGATAGGCGAGGATCGCCCCCATCGGGCCACCCTGGTTGATGGTGACACCCGAGCCCATGAACAGGCCGGTGCCGATCACCCCTCCGAGGGAGAGCATGAAGATGTGGCGGCTTTTCAGGGCGCGGGTGAGCTGGATTTTGTCCTGCGATTCAGACATGGCGCACCTCCAGGATTCGGAGGGCGACAGAGGCAGGATGGACGTGACGGCTCATTATTGTTGTCTCCAATCAGTCAGAGGCCGTGTCTCGTGCACGGATGCCACCGGATTATTGGAAGGGGATGTAAGGAGCCGTTGAACGTTGGGATCGAAGATGTAAAAAGTCGTAAGGATTTTGTATTGGGAGTTGGGTTAGGGGCTCAGCGAGGCGCCTTGGTAGGGCGGGTGCAACCCGCCATCGCCGATGTGGCGGGTTGCACCCGCCCTACGAGTCCAGTGCCCGCAGCGCCTCCACACGACGCTGCTCTACCCGCTCCGCCCACCCCGCCAGCTCCTCCCCGGCCAGCGCGGCGTTCTCCAGCTCGCGCAGGCACCCGCCCAGCGCCCGCAGGCCCATGGACTGGCAGCTCCCCGCCAGGCGATGGGCAATATTGGCCACCTCCGTCGGGTCGTCATGGCGCAGGGCCTCGTCGAGCATCGGCAGTTGCTCATCGAGCAACCGCCGCAGGCTGGCCAGCAGTTCGCCGAGCTTGTGTTCGCCGAGCAACTGGCGGTGGGTCGCCAGCACCTGCGAGTCCAGCGGGCCGTCATCCGTTACCGGCACTGGCGGCTCATTCACACCTGCCAGCGCCCGGCGCAGTTCTTCCAGGCGCAGCGGTTTGCCCAGCACGCCCTGCATGCCCGCGTCGAAATAGCGGCGGACCATGCCCGGCAGCACGTTGGCGGTGAAGGCCAGGATCGGCGTGTCGCGGTTGCGTCCTTCGGCCTGCTTGCGGATGGTCTGGCACAGCTCGATGCCGCCGAGGCCGGGCAGGTGCATGTCGAGCAGGATCAGGTCGAAGCGCCGCGCGCGGCACGCCAGCAGCGCCGGTTCGGCATCCTCGGCCAGGCTGACGCGATGGCCATCGCGCTCCAGCAGACCCTGCGCCACCTCGCGGTTCAGCGCGACGTCTTCCACCAGCAGGATATCCAGCGGTTTTATGGCGACCGTCGACGCGGGTTCTGCGACCGGCGCAGCCTGCCCCGGCGCCAGCTCCACTTCGAACCAGAAGGTGCTGCCCTCGCCTTCGCGGCTCTCGACGCCGATGCAGCCGCCCATGGCCTCCACCAGCCGCTTGCTGATCGCCAGGCCGAGGCCGGTGCCGCCGTAGCGCCGCGCGACTTCCTCGCTGGCCTGGGTGAAGCGCTGGAAGATCTTCGCCTGCATCGCCTCGGGAATGCCGATGCCGTTGTCGATCACGGCGAAGCGCAGGCGCTGGCGCTCGTCCGGCGACTCCAGCAGAGTCACTTCCAGCCGCACCTCGCCTTCCTCGGTGAACTTCACCGCGTTGGCCACCAGGTTGCTCAGCACCTGGCGCAGGAACTGTTCGGCGCCACGGCAGGCGTCATGCACCTGCGGATCGATGCGCAGGCGCAGGCAGGTGCCGTTCTCCGCGGCGCGCGGTTCGAGCAGGGTGAGCACGTCGTCGAGCAGCTGGCGCAGGGAGAAATCCACAGCCTCCGGCTGGCTGGCGCCGTCCTCCAGCCTGGCGAAGCTGAGCACCTCGTTGAGGATCGCCAGCAGCCCTTCGCCGGCATTCGACAGCGCCTGCAGCCGGCGCCGGTCCTGCTCGCCGAGCGGCGCGCCGCGCAGCAGTTCGGCCATGCCGAGGATGCCGTTGAGCGGTGTGCGGATCTCGTGACTCATGGTGGCGAGGAAGCGCGTCTTGGCGCGGTTGGCCGCCTCGGCCTCTTCCTTGGCGCGCTGCAGGCTGGCGGTGCGCCGTTCGACCCTGCGTTGCAGTTCGTCGCGCTTGTGCTGCAGGGCCACGCGGTCGGCCTCGCGGCGGCGCAGGTCGGCGCGGATCGCCTGGCGCATGTCGTCCAGCGCGTGGGCCACGGTGTCGATCTCGTCCTGTTCGGCGCGCTCGTGCTTGTTCAACTGCAGCGCGGTCTGCAGGTCGCCGCCGGTCATGCTGCGCACGAAGTCCGCCATCACCCGCAGGTGGCGGGTGACCAGGCTGTGGAACAGCCAGCTCAGCGCCACCGCCAGGCCGCAGAGGAACACGCCCATCCACAGCAGGTTGCTCAGCCCGCCCTGCCACAGCCGCCGGTAGACGCCGCCGAGGTCGATGGCGATTTCCAGCTCGCCGAGCTGCCGGCGCTCGCCCTGCGGCGGCTGGTAGCTCAGCGGGAAGCGTTCGACGCGCAAGGGGCCGCGGCCGCGCTCGTCGCCCTGGACCAGGTTGAAGTCGGCGCTGCGCAGGCTGGCGCGGGCGATGTCCGGGAAGTCGACCAGGCCGTGCAGTTGCACGTTCAACTGCTCCTGGTTGAGGTCCCACAGGCTGCGCTCGAAGCTGGCCAGGTAGCCGACGCGGATCAGCTCCAGGCGCGCCTCGATGTCGCGCATCTCGCGGCGATATTCGAAGTACAGCTGCACCGCGCTGGCCAGCACGGTGAAACACAGGCTGAACACCAGCACACGCAGCAGCAGGCGCCGCGCCAGCCCGCCGGGCAGTTTCATCGCGGCACCCCGCCGTCGAGCATGACGCGGTAGCCGGCTTCGCTGGCATCCAGCCAGTGCGCGATGCTGCCGTCGTCGACGCGCCGTTGCAGCGCCGCATCGATCTCCGCCATCCGCGCGGCCAGCGGCGAATGGCGCGACACGGCGATGCGCAGGTAGTCGACGGTTAGCGGCGTCGGCAGCGCGCGGATATCTTCGCCGCCGGCCAGCTGTTCGGCGAACAGCCGCCCGGTACGCCGCTCATGAACGATGAAGTCGATGCGCTGGCGGACCAGCTTGCCGAAGTTCTGCCGGCTGGTGGACACCCATTCGATATTGTCGTGGCTGGCGACGAAGCGGTCGAAGTCCGGCCCGTAGCTCTCGCCGAACAGCTGGCCGCCACGGTAGCGGGCGAGGTCGTCGAGCTGGCGGAAGCGCACCGGGTGCTTGCGGTTGTAGAAGATCGCCACTTCCTCGCGCAGCACCGGCACGTTGGAAAACAGCAGGCCGTCGTCGCGCTGCGGCGTGCGGTAGGCCAGCACCGCGTCGACGCGGCCGGCGGCGGCATCCAGCAGGCAGCGCTTCCAGTTGCCGAGGGTGACGATCTCCACCTCGTAGCCCAGTTCGCCGAACACCGCGCGCACCACCTCCGGCGCCAGCCCGCGCATCTGCTGGCCGTCGCTCCAGGAGATCGGCGGGTACACCGGGTGATCGCAGTAGCGGATGCGCTCGCCGGCCTGCACGAGGACGCTCAGCAGCAGGCCCAGCAGCATCAGCCAGCGCATTCTTATGCGTCGCTGGCTGGAGCGGTGAACAGGTAGCCGGCGCCGTGGATGGTGATGATCAGCTGCGGCTCGGCGGGATCGTCGCGCAGCTTGCGGCGCAGGCGGCCGACCAGCACGTCGATGGAGCGGTCGTTGGGCAGCCACTCGCGGTTGCGGATCTGGTCCATCAACTGGTCGCGGTTGAGGGTGTGGCCGGCGTTGCGCAGGAACACGCCGAGCAGCTGGAACTCGCCGTGGGTCAGCGGGGTTTCGCTGCCGTCGCTGTCGATCAGGCGGCGGCGGTCGACGTCCAGCAGCCAGTGGGCGAAGCGCTTGTGATTGAAGCGCGCCGGGGCGCTGGCGGCGGGTGTGCTGCGGGCATGGCGCACGCGGCGGATCAGGTTCTTCGCCCGCGACACCAGCTCGCGCGGGTTGACCGGCTTGCTCACGTAGTCATCGGCGCCGCATTCGAGGCCGACGATGCGGTCGATGTCGTCGTTGCGCCCGGTGATGAGGATGATGCCGACCTCCGAGCGCACGCGCAGCTCGCGGGTCAGGGTCAGGCCGTCCTTGCCGGGCAGGCGGATGTCGAGCATCACCAGGTCGATCGGTTGCTCGCCGCGCTCGGCCTCGGCCAGGCAGGTCTCGGCCTGCTCGGCGGTGTCGGCGCAGAGCACGTCGTAGCCTTCCTCGACGAGGTAGGCCTGTAGGAGTTCGCGAATCAGCGGATCGTCATCGACGATCAGTACACGGGGGGCCATCGCACTACCCTGTGGGGAATTTCTTATTGGAATAGGTGAGTCGTAGGACGGGGTCCTACTGCTGCTGCAGGTTAACCAGCGCTGAACAATCGATCAACAACCGGCCGGCGACTTGCAGAAGCGCTGCCGCCCGCCGGCCTGCAGGCCATCGACCCAGGCTTCGCAGATCTGCACACCCTGCTCCGGGGTGAAGGTGCTGGGGTTCAGCCCTGACTCCAGCCAGAGTCCATCGAGCAGCGCGCTGAGGCTGATGGCGGCGAGATCGGCGTCGAAGTCCTGCCAGCCCCCCTCGTCGGCGAGCTGGCCGAGGGTCTGCGCCAGCACGGTGCGGTATTCGCCGTAGGAGTGGTCGTGGGCTTCATTGATCGCCTCGGCGGTCTTCACCGCGCCCCAGAACGCCAGCCAGGCTTCCAGCAGCTGCGGGTCGAGCAGTTCGGCGGAGAACGACGCGCGGAAGAACGCCGACAACCGCGCCCGCGCACCCGGCGCCGCTTCGGCGATGGCCTCGCGCAGCAACTGCATGACCCGCCCGGTGATCGCCCGGTAAGCCTCGGCGACTAGTTCGTCCTTGCCGCTGTAGTGGTGGCTGATCAGCCCCACCGACACGCCCGCCTCGGCGCAGATCTTGCGGATCGACGCGCCCTGGAAGCCATGCTGCTTCAGGCAGGTCAACGTCGCCTCGATCAGCAGCGCCTTGCGCTGCTCGGGTTCCAGTCGGGAAAAGCGGACTTCCTGGTTCATGCCGGGGGCTCCGTTCGGGGAAGAGGGAGAATTTGAACGATTGTGCAGCAAGAGGGAAGAGCTGCACGAAATCGTTCCAACGCTCCGCGTGGGAATGCATCCATGGACGCTCCTGCGTCCGGACGCGGAGCGTCCAAGGCGTCGCGCTCCCACGCAGGAGCGTGGGAGCGATGTTGCGGCGTTCCGAGGCACCCCACCCATTCGGGGAATACCCCCGCTCCCGCCGCCGGCCCAGAGTGTCCCCAGAAAACAACAACAGGCGGGACTGACATGCGCACCACCCTTGCGGCAGTACTCAGCACGGCACTGGCGGCCGTGCCGGCGATAGGCTTCGCCGCCAACGACAACACCCTCCACCTCTACAACTGGACCGACTACATCGGCGAACACACCATCGCCGGGTTCGAGAAGGCCACCGGCATCAAGGTGGTCTACGACACCTTCGACTCCTACGAAACCGTGCAGGGCAAGCTGCTGCCCGGGCGTTCCGGCTACGACCTGGTGGTGCTCAACGCCGCCCTGGTGCCGCCGCTGCTCAAGGCCGGGGTGTTCCAGGCGCTGGACAAGTCGAAGCTGCCGAGCTGGAGCAACCTCGACCCGGAAGTGCTCAAGCACCTCGACCACTACGATCCGGGCGTGCAGTACTCGGCGCCCTACACCTGGGGCAGCAACGGCATCACCTACAACGTCGACAAGATCAGGCAGCGCATGCCCGATGCGCCCATCGGCTCGCTGGCAATGCTGTTCGATCCCGCGGTGGTTTCGAAATTCGCCGACTGCGGCGTGACCATCATCGACTCGCCCACCGACGTCATTCCGCTGGCCCTCGCCTACCTGAAGCGCGATCCGAACAGCGCCGCGCCGGAAGACCTGAAGGCCGCGCAAAACCTGCTGCAGTCGATCCGTCCGTACATCCGCAAGTTCGACTCAACCAGCTACCTCAACGGCCTGGCCAACGGCGACCAGTGCATGGCGATGACCTGGTCCGGCGACTACGCCACCGCCCAGGCCCGCGCCGACGAGGCCGGGGCCAAGGTGAAGCTGGACTACTTCGTGCCGAAGGAAGGCTCGCTGATCTGGTTCGACGACTTCTACATCCCGGCTGACGCCCCGCACGTGGCCAACGCCCACAAGTTCATCGAATACATGCTGCAGCCGAAGGTGGCCGCCGAGGTCAGCGACTACATCCGCTATGCCAACAGCAACGCCGCCGCCGCCCCGCTGCTCACCGCCGAGGTGCGCGACAACCCGGCGATCTATCCGGATGCCGGCATCCGCGCGCGCCTGTTCACCCAGAAGGTGCAGGACCCGAAGGCCACGCGGCTGATCACCCGGACCTGGAATGCGGTGAAGACGGGGACGTAAGGAGCGGGCCGCCCTCACCCTAACCCTCTCCCAAGGGGAGAGGGGACCGACAAGGCGTGAAGGGCTGCTCTGGAGTTTCATGGCTGGCACTGTCACCCCCTCTCCCTCTGGGAGAGGGCTGGGGTGAGGGTAACGGCCCACGATCAGAACATCAGGAATGCAGAGGCACCCCATATGACCACCCCAACCCCAGCCTTCTTCGCCCAGTTCAACGACGAGCAGCTGGTCGCCGCCGACAAGGCCCACTACATGCACGGCTACCACGTGTTCGACGACCACCGCGAGAACGGTGCGCTGAACATCGCCGCGGGCGAAGGCGCGTACATCTACGACACCCATGGCCGCCGCTACCTCGACGCGGTGGGCGGCATGTGGTGCACCAACATCGGCCTGGGCCGCGCGGAAATGGCCGACGCCATCGCCGAGCAGGTGCGCCAGCTGGCCTACTCCAACCCGTTCTGCGACATGGCCAACGTCACCGCCATCCAGCTCTGCGAGAAGCTCGCCGAACTGGCGCCGGGCGACCTCGAGCACGTGTTCCTCACCACCGGCGGCTCGACCGCCGTGGATACCGCCTACCGGCTGATCCAGTACTACCAGAACTGCCGCGGCAAACACGGGAAGAAGCACATCATCAGCCGCGTGAACGCCTACCACGGCTCGACCTTCCTCACCATGTCCCTCGGCGGCAAGGTCGCCGACCACCCGGCAGAGTTCGACTTCCTCAAGGACAACATCCACCACATCTCCTGCCCCAACCCGTACCGCGCGCCGGAGGGCATGACCAGCGCGGACTTCCTCGAATTCCTCGTGCAGGAGTTCGAGGACAAGATCCTCGAACTGGGCGTCGACAAGGTCGCGGCGTTCTTCGCCGAGCCGATCATGGGCTCCGGCGGGGTGATCGTGCCGCCGCTCGGCTATCACCAGCGCATGTGGGCGATCTGCCAGAAGTACGACGTGCTCTACGTCGCCGACGAGGTGGTGACCTCCTTCGGCCGTCTCGGCGCCTTCTTCGCCTCCGAGGACGTGTTCGGCATGCAGCCGGACATCATCACCACCGCCAAGGGCCTGACTTCCGGCTACCTGCCGCTGGGCGCGTGCATCTTCTCCGACCGTATCTGGAAGGTGATCGGCGAGCCGAACCAGGGCCGCTGCTTCAGCCACGGCTTCACCTACAGCGGGCATCCAGTGAGCTGCGTGGCGGCGCTGAAGAACATCGAGATCATCCAGCGGGAAAACCTGCTGGCCCACGTGGAAGACGTCGGCGCCTACTTCGAGGAACGCCTGCGCACCCTGGCGGACCTCCCGCTGGTGGGTGACGTGCGTTGCCAGCGACTGATGGCCTGCGTCGAGTTCGTCGCCGACAAGCGCAGCAAGACGCTGTTCCCCGAGGAGCTGAACATCGGCGAGAAGATCCACCTGCGCGCCCAGGAGAAAGGCCTGCTGGTGCGGCCCATCGTGCACCTCAACGTGATGTCGCCGCCGCTGACCATCACCCGCGAGCAGGTCGACGAGATCGTCGAGAAGCTGCGCGAGTCGATCCTCGAAGCGGCCGACGACCTGCGCTGGAGCGGCGACTACAGCGGCAACTGATGGCCCGTCCGGCGGTTTTGCGGCAGCCCGGGACGGTCGCTAGACTGCCGGGCATGAGCGAATCCCAAGCAGTTGTTCCCACCCCGGCCCTGCATGCCTGGCATGCGGGGCTGGCGCGCGCCATGGCCGGTGTCGCCGAGGCGGATTTCCCGGCGCATCTGGCCGAGGCACTGATCCGGCTGGTGCCGATCGAATCGATGCTGTTCGGCCTCGAATGCAAGGGCCAGGCGCCGCGCCACCTCTACCAGCGCGGCATTCCCGAGGCGTACCGCGAGCCGCTCACCGAGCGCTACTACGCCCGCGGCTACATGCTCGACCCGTTCTGCCTGGCGCTGGAGGACGGCCTCGCCGAGGGCTTCTATCCGCTGGCGGAGATCGCCCCGGACGACTTCTTCAGCAGCGAGTACTACAAGACCTACTACCTCAAGTGCGGCTCGGTGGAAGACAGCCACTACATCGTCGACCTCGACGAGCAGCGCAAGCTGTCGCTGTGCGTCTACCAGGGCCGCAGTGGCGCACGCTTCAGCACCGAGCAGCAGGACCTGCTGCGCAGCGCCCTGCCGCTGGTGCGCGAGCTGTGCCGGCAGTTCGACCGCAGCAGCGGCCTGGAACGCTGCCTGGCCGGCGACTGCGCAACCGCCCAGGCGCCGCTTACGGGGCTGAACCAGCATATCCGCGCGGCGTTCATGAACTTCGGCAGCGACCGCCTGACCGAACGCGAACGCGAGATCGCCCACCTGCTGCTGCGCGGCCACTCGGTGAAGTCCAGCGCGCGGGTGCTGGATATCTCCCCGGAGACGGTGCGCATGCATCGCAAGCACCTCTACACCAAGCTGGAGATCAGCTCGCAGGCGGAGCTGTTTTCATTGTTCATCGATTGGTTGACGCAGCCGTAGGGCGGGTGAAACCCGCCATTCCGACACGGGGGATCGGCGGGTTGCACCCGCCCTACAGACCGACACTCCGCGTCCGTTTCGATGGGTATCGCTTCGCTCAACCCATCCTACGAATTGCATCGACTGGCTGACGCAACCGTAGGGTGGATGGCGCTCTTCCATCCACCATTGCGGGGCCGCATGCGCGGCCATGGTGGATCGATGGAGCGTGATCCACCCTACGCATGACCGGGACCAATAACGAAAACGCCGAGGTCCTCTCGAACCCCGGCGCTCCCAATCACCTGAAAAACATCAGCCCATATTCTTGCCCAGCAGCGCGTGGTACAGCTCGCTGTCCCCCAGCACGCCGACCACGCGGTTCTGCTCCTGCAGGACCAGCTTGTGGCCGGTCTGGTAGCGGATCTGCAGGGCGTCGCGCATGCGGATGCTGACGTCGACCACGGTCGGCTCGTGCTTGAGCCGTTCCACCGGGTCGCCCGGTTGCCAGCGTTGCAGGTCGATGATGTTGCTGCCCTGGCGCGCGGTCTTGATCTGGTTGCCTTCGGTCAGGCCCAGCCAGCAGTCGCGGCCCTGGTCGACGCAGACTTCGCCGGCCACGTGGCGGCACTGATCGAGGCCGCGCATCAGGCTCGAACCGCAGAGCACGTTGAGCGGGTTGGTATGCGCGACGAAGGTGCGCACGTAGTCGTCCGCCGGGCTGAGCACGATTTCCTCGGGCTTGCCGTGCTGGATGATGCGGCCGTCCTTCATGATCGCGATGCGCGTGCCGATCTTCAGCGCCTCGTCGAGGTCGTGGCTGACGAAGACGATGGTCTTGTGCAGTTGCCGTTGCAGCACCAGCAGTTCGTCCTGCAGTTGCTGGCGGATCAGCGGGTCCAGCGCGGAGAAGGGTTCGTCCATCAGCAGGATGTCGCCATCCATCGCCAGCGCGCGGGCCAGGCCGACGCGCTGCTGCATGCCGCCGGAGAGCGAGTCCGGGCGCTTGTCGCGCCATTGCGACAGGCCGACCAGTTCCAGTTTCTCGTCGACCAGCTTCTTCCGCTCGTTGGCCGGGCGGCCCTGCATTTCCAGGCCGAAACCGACGTTCTCGGCGACGGTCAGCCAGGGCATCAGGGCGAACTTCTGGAACACCATGGCGATGCGCTTGGTGCGCATGGCCTTGAGGGTCGCCGGCGAGCAGTTGGCGATGTCCACCTGCTGGCCTTCGTGCTCGATCAGCAGCTTGCCGCGACTGACCTTGTTGAGCCCGTTGATGCAGCGCAGCAGGCTGGACTTGCCGGAGCCGGAGAGGCCCATCATCACGCAGATCTCGCCGCGGTTCACATCCAGGTTGGCATCCTCTACCCCGAGTACCTGGCCGGTGCGCTTGAGGATTTCCTCGCGGCCCATGCCCTGGTCGAGCAGGCGGATGGCTTCCCTGGTGTTGGCGCCGAAGATCACATCGACGTGTTCGAATCGAATCGCTGACATAAGTGCTTACCTCCCCCGCAGCGAGCGTTGCTTGCACACCCGGTCGAGCAGGATGGCGAGCAGGACAATGGCCAGGCCGGCCTCGAAGCCGAGGGAAATATCCGCGGTGTTGAGCGCGTTGACCACCGGCTTGCCGAGGCCGTCGGCACCCACCAGGGCGGCGATTACCACCATCGACAGGGACAACATGATGCATTGGGTGACACCAGCGGCGATGCTCGGCATGGCGTGCGGCAGTTCGATGCGGCTAAGCAGTTGCCAGCGCGAGCAGCCGAAGGCCTTGCCGGCGTCCATCAGCTCCGCCGGCACGTCCTGGATGCCCAGGCAGGTCAGGCGGATAGGCGCGGCGATGGCGAAGATCACCGTGGAGATCAGGCCCGGAACCACGCCGAGGCCGAACAGGGTCAGGGTGGGGATCAGGTAGACGAAGGTCGGCACCGTCTGCATCAGGTCCAGCAGCGGCCGCAAGCCGGTGTAGAACCAGGGCTTGTGCGCGGCGACGATCCCCAGCGGCACGCCGACGGCGATGCACACCAGGGTGGCGAAGATGACCTGGGCCAGGGTCTCCATGGTTTCCTGCCAGTAGCCGAGGTTGAGGATCAGCAGCAGGGAGGCGGCGGCGAACAGCGTGAGACCGACGCTGCGCTGGATGAAATGCACCAGCACGACCAGCAGGGCGATCAGCACCAGCGGGTTGAACCACAGCAGGCTGCCGGTCACGCCGTGGATGAGGAATTCCAGGGTATCCGACACCTTGTCGAAGAACGCGGAACCATGTTGGGTGAGCCAGTCGACGAAGGAGGCGATCTGGTCCCCGAGGGGAAGCTTGTGATCAGTCAGGAACATATTGCGGGCCCATCGAGTGCTTAAGGAAACGACCTTCGCCAATCACTTGGCAAAGGCCAGCTTGGCAGCTTCAACCGCCGGCTTGCCGTCCCGGGTGGTGACCCCGGCGAGCCAGGCATCGAGCAACTCCGGGTGATCCTTCAACCACGCTTTCGCCGCCTCTTCGGGCTTCTTGTTCCCGTTGAGCACGGCATCCATCAGCTTGTTCTCCATGTCGAGGGTGAAGGTAAGGTTCTTCAACAACTGGCCGACGTTCGGGCACTCCTCCACGTAGCCTTTGCGCACGTTGGTATAGATGGTGGCGCCACCGTAGTTGGGGCCGAAGAAGTCGTCGCCGCCCTCCAGGTACTGCATCTTGAAGCGGGTATTCATCGGGTGCGGTTCCCAGCCGAGGAACACCACCCACTGCTCGCGGCGCTGGGCGCGCTCGACCTGGGACAACATGCCCGCCTCGCTCGACTCGACCAGCTTGAACTTGCCGAGGTCGAAGGCGTTCTTGTCGATCATGCTCTGCACCAGGCGGTTGCCGTCGTTGCCCGGTTCTATGCCGTAGATCTTGCTGCCGAGCTTGTCGGCGAACTTGGTGATGTCGGCGAAGCTTTTCAGGCCGGCGTCATACACGTGCTGCGGAACGGCGAGGGTGTACTTGGCGCCTTCGAGGTTGGCGCGCACCGTCTCGACGGTGCCGGCGTCGGCGTAGGGCTTGATGTCGTTGGCCATGCTCGGCATCCAGTTGCCGAGGAACACGTCGAGGTCCTTGTTCGCCAGCGATTTGTAGGTCACCGGCACCGACAGCATGTTCATCCTGGTCTTGTAGCCCAGCGACTCCAGGACCTGGCGGGTGGTGGCCGTGGTGACCGTGATATCGGTCCAGCCGACATCGGAGAAGCGCACCGTACCGCACGACTCGGGTTCCGCGGCCTGGGCCGCCACGGATGCGCAAAGGGACATTACCAGCAGCAAGGACTTGCGACCTTTCATGAGCGAACTCCTCTGCAGGGCGAGAGTTCCAGCGCATCCATTGGCGGGAGCGGTGGACTGAACTTTTGTAAGTGGGACCACCGGACTGCAGGCCCCTTTCTTGTCGATTCGGAAACGATCATGGAGCAGGAAAAATCCGTCGCCTACCGGGGGCGTCGCAACCAGTGCAGGCGAAGTCGCATCCAGCACCAGCGGTGTCGCATCCGGGTCCACTGACCCGCTGCTGCGACTTCTGAGCGGCGTTTTTGTCAGAGAGCGACGCGAATCGGCAGGGCCATTCATCAAGATAGTCTGCCCAGGGGTACAGCGTTGGCCGGGGTTGCACCCGCTGTAGTGCAGACGCACGAGGGACGTGCGAGTTCCGCGCCGGGCCCGATATCTCACGTAGGGTTTATGGTTCCCACGCTCCCGCGTGGTAACCCATCCGGGGACGCTCCTGCGTTTGATCGATGGCACCGGTGCGCTTTTTGTAGGAGCCAGCTTGCTGGCGATCCGGAGCATCAATCAGGCGCGGGTATGGCCGGTGGGCACAGTTGATCGCCAGCAAGCTGGCTCCTACGCGAACAGCGCGGCGTTTTTGGATAAGACCAAGTCGGTAGCGGACGATTCCCCTGGCCACGAACCACAGAAGATGTCGGCAACGCGGACACAGGGACGTTTCCGCTCCCACTTCAGGCTCTTCCGGAGGCCGGCATGGCTATCAGTGTGTTCGACCTTTTCAAGATCGGTATCGGCCCGTCCAGCTCGCATACCGTCGGCCCGATGCGCGCCGCCGCGCTGTTCGCCGGCGCCCTGCGCGAGCGCCAGCTGCTCGGCCGGATCAGCCGCGTCGAAGTCCGTCTGTACGGCTCGCTGTCGGCCACCGGCGTCGGCCACGGCACCGACCGCGCGACGATCATGGGCCTGATGGGCGAATGGCCGGACCGCATCGATCCCTCGCAGATCGCCCCGCGCATGAGTGAATTGCTCAATAGCGGCGAACTGAACCTGGCCGGCGAACGCCGCATCCCCTTCGACTGGGTGCGCGACATGCGTCTGCTGGAAGAGAACCTGCCGTACCACCCGAATGCGATGACGCTGATCGCCTACGAAGGCGACGGCGCACTGCACCGCGATACCTATTACTCCATCGGCGGCGGCTTCGTCGTCGATGAGGAGCAGGCCGCCTCCGGTTCCCTCGACCAGGACCACACCGCCCTGCCCTACGACTTCAACAGTGCCGCCGAACTGCTGACCCTCTGCCGCCGCCACAACCTGCGCGTGTCGGAGCTGATGCTGGCCAACGAGCGCATGTGGCGCAGCGAGACCGATATCCGCAGCGGCCTGATGACGATCTGGCGGGCCATGCAGGACTGCGTGAACAACGGCCTGAAAGAGGAGGGCATCCTCCCCGGCGGGCTGAATGTGCAGCGCCGCGCGGCCAAGCTGCATCGCAACCTCAAGGAAATCGGCAAGCCCAACGTGATTGGCTCGACCCTGAGTGCGATGGAATGGGTCAACCTGTTCGCCCTCGCGGTGAACGAGGAAAACGCCGCCGGCGGGCGCATGGTCACCGCGCCCACCAATGGCGCGGCGGGGATCATCCCGGCAGTCTTGCACTACTACATGCGCTTCAATCCGGATGCCGGCGAAAGCGATGTGGTGGATTTCTTCCTCGCTGCGGCAGCCGTGGGCATCCTCTGCAAGAAGAACGCGTCCATCTCCGGCGCCGAGGTCGGTTGCCAGGGCGAGGTCGGTTCGGCCTGCGCGATGGCCGCCGCCGGCCTCGCCGAAGTGCTCGGCGCCAGCCCGGCGCAGGTGGAGAACGCCGCCGAGATCGGCCTGGAACACAACCTCGGGCTGACCTGCGACCCGGTCGGCGGGCTGGTGCAGGTACCGTGCATCGAGCGCAACGCCATCGCCGCGGTGAAGGCGATCAACGCCGCACAGATGGCCCTGCGCGGCAACGGCGAGCACTTCATCTCGCTGGACCAGGTGATCCGCACCATGCGCGACACCGGCGCCGACATGCACGACAAGTACAAGGAAACCTCGCGCGGCGGCCTCGCGGTCAGCCTCATCGAGTGCTGATCGCATTTGGACCACGCGCCGGAAGCGACGCCACATTCTGGAACACGACATCGTGACCAATTGGTCATAAAAGGAAGAAATACCCGTAACGGGTGCTACCTCACCCGTTACCATTCTCAGCACACCACCCCACCGCTACCCCATCGGCGGTGCTACGAAAATGCCCATACCCGCCTATCAATAGGGCATTTGCGACATTCGAAAGGTCGCTTCTGTGTTCTCAAAAGCGTCAATCACGGGCCTTCCTCTTTTTTAATTGAACAATCAGTCAATATAGGCACGACATTTGCCTTGCTCTAGAGAATGAATGCTCGGAGCTTTCCGAACGTTCCTATAAAAAACATAAGAAAAATGCCCGAGGGCACGTGACTAGCGTGAGGAGACAGAAATGAATGCATTCAATGCCGGAGTACCCAACCAAAACCGAGCTCCGCAGTCCATCGGCTTCCTGCTGCTGGACAACTTCACCCTGATCTCCCTGGCCTCGGCGGTGGAACCGCTGCGCATGGCCAACCATCTTTCCGGACGCGAACTCTACCGCTGGCACACCCTGAGCCTGGACGGCCGCCAGGTCTGGGCCAGCGACGGCCTGCAGATCACCCCGGACGCCAGCTGCGACAGCGCGCCGCCACTGGATACCCTGATCGTCGTCGGCGGCGTCGGCATCCAGCGCAGCGTCGCCCGCGAACACATCACCTTCCTGCAGACCCAGGCGCGCCTCGGCCGCCGTCTTGGCGCCGTGTGCACCGGCAGCTGGGCGCTGGCCCGCGCCGGCCTGCTCGACGGCTACGACTGCAGCGTGCACTGGGAATGCCTGGCGGCGATGCAGGAAGCCTTCCCGCGGGTGGCCATGAGCACCCGCCTGTTCTCCATCGACCGCAACCGCTGCACCTCCTCCGGCGGCACCGCGCCGATGGACATGATGCTGCACCTGATCGGCCGCGAGCACGGCCGCGAGCTGTCGGCGGCGATCTCCGAGATGTTCATCTACGAGCGCATCCGCAACGAGCAGGACCACCAGCGCGTGCCGCTCAAGCACATGCTCGGCACCAATCAGCCGAAGCTGCAGGAAATCGTCGCGCTGATGGAAGCCAACCTGGAAGAGCCGATCGACCTCGACGAACTGGCGGTCTACGTCAACGTCTCGCGGCGCCAGCTGGAGCGGCTGTTCCAGAAGTACCTGCACTGCTCGCCGTCGCGCTACTACCTGAAACTGCGCCTGATCCGCGCGCGCCAGCTGCTCAAGCAGACCTCGATGTCGATCATCGAAGTGGCGTCGGTATGCGGCTTCGTCTCCACCCCGCACTTCTCCAAGTGCTACCGCGAATACTTCGGCATCCCGCCACGCGACGAACGCCAGGGCCAACCGCTGCACCAGCCGGCCGTGCTGATGCCGATCCCGCAGGACCTGGCGCACATGCCGCACTCCTCGGCAGTCTCGGCGCTGAGCCAGGCGCAGGGCGAGTCGACCTTTGCCAGCGTGAGGGTGTAAGGCTCGGAAGCCGGAAATTAGAAGGGAGGCCTCAAGCCTCCCTTCTTTCCTTATGGCAGCTTGCTACTTCCGGATCAGAACGCGCGAGTCATACTCAAGAAGACTCTCTGCTGGTCGTAGCTATAAAAGTCGATATTGCTATCCACCTTCCGGTAGGAGAGGTTCAGCTTTGGCATTACTCCCCAGAAGTAAAGGTCGCGATGCCAAAGCGAGACGAGATAGTTCTCCTCCAGGTCCCTGCGCCGGGTAGAGAAAATATCGCTCTCACCCACATATTTCCGAGTGAGCGCTCCGACAAGCAGTGAAGTGGAAAACCCAAATGGAAGTTCCGCCTCGAATCCCAATCGCCCACCGGCCAGGCGGTTAGTCTCCGAATCGTAACGGGTATGCTGCTCACCGAAGTCAACGCCTGCATACAGAGCTAACCGGCTGCTGAAGGCATAACCGAGGGTTGTGGAGAACAACAGGTTGTGACCATCGAGATAACTGTAGCGGGTATTGTCATAGTGCAGGCGTTGGTATTCCAGCGCGCTGCTGGATTGCCAGTTCGATGAGAGACGGTGGCTGTATTCCGTACGCAACCCGCCACCGGATGAATATGGCTCTGTACCGTACCAACGGTTTTCATAAAATGGCAGTAAAGAAAAACGCTGACGGGCATTCGAGTATGAGTACCCCAGGTAGCTCCGTGTGATGATGTCGTCGTAGTCGTGATTATCCCAGTAGCTTTTTCCAGTCAGTTGCTCCTGGATTCGCAAGCTATGATGGTCAGCCAGAGGGAAATCTCGTTGCAGCGATCCGTTGTAATACAGTCCATGTCCCTTCTGGGGATATGCATTCGCATTACGAACGAACCTGCTTTCGCCGATGTCTATATATTTGCTGCTCGAAGCATTGTTGATGTTATCGTCGTTCAGATAGCTCAGGTCGATCGAGCCACCCCAGGTATCGGCATGATCGATAGCATCCAGATAACTCTGCACATTCGCCAATACCGCATCGGGCAGATGCTCCGCTCTGGCCTTTTCGAATTGAAAGCGCGCCGCATCATATTGACGGTTTTCGAAAAGCATCCTGGCCAGGTCCAGTCGCATGCGCGTTAGTTCCGGTCTAGCCGAAAGTGCTGTACGGTACAACGCAATGGCCTTTTCGTAGTCGCCATCGTGCCGTGCCAATACGCCTTCGGCGTAGGCCAGCAATATCGGGTCATGCTGTGGAGAGCTGCGGTATATCGGCAGGATATTGCGGATGACTTCCCATTGCCCATCTTCGACCGCCTGATTGAGGAAGCGTGCGGCCAATGCCGGGTCATTCTTCAGTTCCGCATTGGTCACAATCTGATTGGTGGCAGGCTTCGGGACTTCTTCCGCCCTGTGATCTTCCGGGTGAATATCGATGCTGGCGGAAATCGGAGTATTTTCTGGAGTGACGCCGAAGGCAAGCAGCGGGAATGACAAAACCAGATAAGCCGCGTTGCGATGTACTTTCATGAAGGAACGTAATTCTCTAACCAAAAAAATAAGAGGGGAAAGAGTTTTTCTTTACCCCTCTCATTTCACGCCGTAGTTCGGCTTATTGCTTTACAGCACCAAAGGCGATGTTCTGCGTGGCATCGCCGGAGAAAGTCGCCATGCCAGCCAGCTCGGCGGCATCAGCGCCATAGAAATGTCCGGTGAAGGTTCCTTTGGCAGCGCCAGAGGTGGCGTTACCATTGAATCCGCCACCACTGAGATTTCCGGTCATGGAAACCTTGTTGAACCCGGTGCGCTCTTCGGTTGCGCCATTGATGGTCTTGGCGGCAAAGTCCACGTTGAAACTTACGGACGCAGTTCCATTCGATACCGGGGTTCCATTGGGAGTATTGTTGCGAATTGCCTTTCCGACATATGTAGCCGTACCCGCAGCGGGGATCTGATCCCCTTGCGTGGGGTTCTCGCCCGTATAGAAGTATTCAGTGGTAGTGTGTGCAGTCGAATACCATGTGCCATAGCGTGCGTAACCGTTAGCACCGTTACTGCCATAATCAATTGTGCCATTTGCATTAGCTACCAGCATAACGCCAGAAACTCCCGGGAGAGTATAAGTAACCCCGGTGGGAGTAACATAAGTCTGAGCGGAAGCAGTACCGGCAGTCGCACCACTCGCAGCGATTTTGTCAGTACCGCCAGTCGGGTTGGAACCACTGGAATTATCAGTACCCTTGGAGGGCTCATCAGATTTCGAAACATCACCACCGAAATGATGACCACCGCCCGACGAACAACCCATTGCCAGACAAATGGCGAATCCAAGAACCGCCAGCTTACTCCCCTGAACCAATTTATTTCTCATAAATACGCCCAATTAATATATAAATATTATTAATCTTCGCCACCTTATATCCCAAAGGCAACGAAGGCGGAATATTCATTCCGCAAAGGGCTGGCATCAAGGGGATTTCGTGAAATTAGGGATTTCTGGCATGCAGAAATTACTTTTCCCACAATCCATAAGGACGATCAAAAACAAGGAAATGAGACAGGTTTATATTAGCTACTAAAATCTCAAATACTTCTTTAGTGCCGCAAGTTTCGATAAGAAGATATTAATTTTTCAATTTCCCGACTCGCAAAATACTTCACAGTTCGCACTAATGAAAAAGGGAGGCTCATGCCTCCCTCTTTCATTGACACTCGCTCAACGCCGCGTCCTACGGACGGGCGAGGACTGCCATGGCTGCGCTAGCAGATATGTCCAGAGAACTCACGATTTCGACGAGCCTCCGTACTCTCCAGCGCCCCGGCATTCAGGGCCGCGGCACCAGCGCCGGCAGCAACTGCCGGGAAATCGCCTCGCGTACCGCCGGCAGCAGGGTCGCGTTGCCGCCGAGCATTTCCTCCACCAGCCGGCGCAGCGCCAGCGAGCGCTCCGGGGTCAGGCCGCGTACGGCGAGTTCGCAGGCCTGTTCCGGCGTCGCGTCGGCCGGCATGTGGTAGCCCAGCGCTTGCAGGCGCTCGCGGAAGTCGTCCTGGTCGATCAGATCTGCGTGCATCATCGCGGTATCTCCGTGGCTGCATGGGTGCTGAGTCGATTCTGGTAACAGCGCCGCGGGGCGACAAGCGTCCGGGTGTCGGAATGTCCGGTGCAGGCATGATCAGGTCGCTTTCAACTAATCAGGATTCCCGCGGAGTGCGCACAATGCATTCCATCGAAGGTCCACTGCGAAGTGGGCCGGGGCACACACTGAGAGCCCAGACCGGCTCGCTTGTCCCCTGTCACGCGTCGGGCGTGCCAGGGGATTTTTTTTATCCGCCTATCCCGCGTGCTTCGGCAGGCCGATCACCCGCCCCACATGTTCCGGCCTCGGCAGCTCCCGATGCGCCTCGGCCAGCGCCTTCACCCGCTCCAGCAGCTCGCCCTCGAACGGCGTCGCCCGTGGTCCGTCCATGCGCACGTGCAGCAGCATCTGCTCGCTGACCGCCAGCGCCTGTGCCTCTCCGGCGCGATGCAGGCTGTGGAAGATGTGCAGGCGCTTGCTGTCGTGGTCGAGCAGTTGCGTGCGCACTTCCACGCGCTCGCCCTCCTTCACCTCATGCAGGTAGTTGAGGTGCACTTCCAGGGTGAACAGCGAGTTGCCGCTGGCCTCGCGGGCGGCGCTGTCCAGGCCGATGTAATCCATCAGCGCGTCGGTGGCCTCGCTGAACAGCAGCAGGTAATTGGAATCGCGCATGTGCCGGTTGTAGTCGGTCCATTCGGCGAGGATCGGGGTTTCGAAGGTTTTCAGGGCTGGCATGGGGCTCTTCAATCCGTGGTCTGGTCGAGCGAGTTTCGCACGGCTGCGCGGCCATCCTGCCCATCGAAGGTGGTCACGCCGTCGAGCCAGCGTTCGAGGTCTTCGGGATGCGCCTGCAGCCAGTCGCGGGCGACCTTCTCCGGCGCCTCGCGGGCCATGATCGGCGCCATCAGCCGGCTTTCCTGCTCGGCGCTGAAGGTCAGGTTGTTCAGCAGGCGTTCGACGTTGGGGCAGCGCTGCGCGTAGTCCGGCGCGGTGACCACCGAGACGGTCGCCCGCCCTTCGTCGGGGCCGTAGACGCCCTCGCTGCCGGAGAGGTAGTTCATGGGGATGTCGAGGTTCATCGGATGCGGTTTCCAGCCGAAGAACACGATCCAGTCCTGCCGTTTGATCGCCCGCCGCACGGCGGTGAGCATGCCGGCCTCGCCGGATTCGACCAGGCGGAACTGGCCGAGGCCGAAGCGGTTCTCGGCGATTATCCGGTTGATGCCCTTGTTCGCCCCGGTGCCGGGTTCGATGCCGTAGATTTTGCCGTCGAGCTGGTCCTGGTATTTGGCGATATCGGCGAAGGTGCGCAGCCCGCCCGCGTAGACATAGTCCGGCACCGCAAGGGTGGCCTGGGCGTCGGGAAGGCTCGGCCGGTCCAGCACGCGCACCTGGCGCTTCTCGACGAAGGGCCGGATGTTGTTGTCCATCAGCGGGCTCCAGTAGCCGAGGAACACATCCAGGCGGTCGTCGCGCAGGCCGGAGAAGATGATCTGCTGGGCGGCGCGGGTCTGCTTGACCTGATAGCCGAGGCCCTGCAGCAGCACATCGGCGATGGCGCTGGTGGCGATCACGTCGGTCCAGCTGACCAGGCCCATGCGCACGTTGCGGCAGGTGTCCTGCTCGGCGGCGGCGCTGCCGGAAAACAGGAGCACCGCGCAGGCGAGCACGACGATGGATCGCTTCATGGTCACTCCCTCAAGACTATGCAGAGAGAGTAGACCGGAGGTCCCGTAGGATGGGTTGAGCGAAGCGATACCCATCGCCCAGATGGATGTCGCGAATGATGGGTATCGCAAGCTCAACCCATCCTACGAGTACGAAGCCCAACAACGGTCGTTGGGCTTCGCTGCGCTCAGCGCCAACCTACGGAACCGGCGCGGCGGTACCGCCATCCCGTCTCAGTGCGCCTCTTCCAGATCGTCGTGGAGCAGCCCGAGGATCTCGCGCTTCATGTCGATGAACGAGCGGTCCATCACCATGTCCAGCGAGCGCGGGCGGTCGATGGGTACGTCGAGGATGCGCTTGATCCGCCCCGGCCGCGCGCCCATCACGTAGACGCGGTCGCCGAGCAGGATCGCCTCGTCGATGTCGTGGGTGACGAACACCACGGTCTTCTTGCTGTGGTCCCACACGTTCAGCAACAGCTTCTGCATCTGCATGCGGGTCTGGCTGTCGAGGGCGCCGAAGGGTTCGTCCATCAGCAGGATCTGCGGGTCGTTGGCCAGCGCGCGGGCAATCGCCACGCGCTGCATCATGCCGCCGGAGAGCTGCTTCGGATAATTGCCGGCGAAGCGCGTCAGGCCGACCTCGTCGAGGTAGTGCTCGACGATCTCCTTGCGCTCGCCAGCCGGCAGGCCGCGGCGCTTGAGGCCGAACTCGATGTTGTCGCGCACGTTGAGCCAGGGGAACAGCGTGTAGCTCTGGAACACCATGCCGCGATCCGGTCCCGGTCCTTCGACGCGCTGGCCGCCGACGTAGATGTCGCCCTCGGTCGGCTCCGCCAGCCCGGCGGTGAGGTAGAGCAGGCTCGACTTGCCGCAACCGGACGGGCCGACGATCACCGCGAACTGCTGGTCCGGCACCTCGAAGGAAACCTTCTCCAGCGCGGCGAAGGTGCCGCCGTCCGGCGTGCGGTAGCGCAGGCTGACTTCTTCCACGCGCAGCCGGGCCGGTTGCGCTGCCTTGGCGGCGACTGCCGCGTCGTTTCGCATAGCTGCTACTGCGCCCATGAGGCCACCTTCAGTCGAATGAAGCGGAACAGTTGATCGGTGATCAGCCCGAGCAGGCCAATGATGGCGATGGCGAGGAAGATCACGTCCACCTGGAAGCCGCGCATCGCCTTCAGGCTGATGTAGCCGAGGCCGCTGGATGCGGCGACCAGTTCGGCCACCACCAGGTAGGTCCAGGCCCAGCCCAGGGTCACCCGCAGGGTATCCAGCACACCGGGCAGCGACGCCGGGCCGAGCACGTGCAGGACCACGTTGCGGCGGTTGCAGCCGAGGGTGTAGGAGGCGTTCACCAGGTCCTTGGCGACGCCGCGCGACACGTCGGCGATCATCACCAGCTGCTGGAAGAACACGCCGAAGATGATCACCGTGACCCGCTGCTCCAGGCCGATGCCGATCCACAGGATGAACAGCGGCACGAAGGAGGTCACCGGCAGGTAGCGGATGAAGTTCACCAGCGGTTCGAGGAACGCCTGCACGATGCGGTAGCTGCCCATCAGCAGCCCCAGCGGCACGGCGACCAGCGAGGAGACGATGAAGCCGATCAGCACCACCTCGACGCTGGCCAGCACATGCTTGCCGAGCGTGCCGTCGCCGGCCAGGCGCACCCCGGCGTCGAGTACTGCGCCGGGAGTCGGGAGGAACATCGACGGCACCACGCCGCCGTAGGAAAGCCCGGCCCACAGGCCGAACACCAGCAGCCAGCAGATGGCGCCGGCGGACCAGACCAGCCGGAACGGCAGGTCGACCTTCGGCGTCAGGCAGCGGCTGAGCCAGGATTGCGATCTAGCCATGACAGCCTCCGCTTACTGGGTGACGAAACGGGGATCGACGAGCTCGTCGTAGGTCACTTCGAAGCGCTTGCCCTGCAGGCCGCTCCAGGTCTCGTTGGCCAGGCGGATCAGGCCCTTGGCCTCACCGGGCTTGCCGGGGGTGCCGAGCAGTTTTTCGCTCATGGCCTGGTCGTAGAAGCGCACGCCCTGCGCGGCGCTGGCCAGTTCCTTCGGATCGGACAGGTAGCCGCCGACGCCCTTGGCCATGATCTCGTAGGCCTTCTCCGGGTTCTCCTTGGTGAACTGCACCGCCTTGTACAGGCCGTTCACCAGCGCCTTGACGTCTTCCGGCTGCTTCTCGATGACGTCGCAGTTGAGCGCCACCACGTCGACGATCACGCCGGGAGTGGTCGTACTGTCCACCAGCACCTTGCCCTGCTGCTTCTGGCGCACCAGCGACAGGTGCGGCTCCCAGGTCACGGCGGCGGGCACGCGACCGGAGATGAAGGCGGTGGCGGCATCGTCGGCAGTCATGTTCTGCACGTTGATGTCGTCCATCGACATGCCGGCGTGCTTGAGCAGGTAGGACAGCCAGAACTGCGACACGGAGCCTTCGTTGACCGCCACTTCCTTGCCCTTCAGTTCGGCCAGGGAGTTGACCTCCTTGCCCACCAGCACGCCGTCGCCGCCGTGGCTGTCGTCCAGCGCGGCGACCGCCTTGAAGCAGAAGCTCGGGCGGTACTTGAGGATTTCGTCGATGGTGGAAGCCGAGCCCTGGATCTCACCGGAGGCCTGCGCGGCCATGTACATCGCCGCTTCCTCGATGGTGGTGAGCTTCAGGTCGAGGCCCTGTTCCTTGAAGTAGCCCAGGTCGCGGGCGAGGTACAGGGTGCCGTAGCCGACCCAGGTGGTATGGCCGATGGTCAGGGTGCCGGCCTGCGCACCGGAGGCGGCGGCAGCGGCAAGAACGGAGAACACAAGGGGACGGGTAAAGCGCGCAAGGGACTTGATCATGAAGCACTCCCACAGCCGTTGGGCTTGTTATTGGATTACTGCGGCAGTGGCCAGAAGGCCGGAGGATTTCATCTCACCGGAACGTGCGCGGCTCGGGACTCTGCGGACCCTGGCCCGTCGGGGGCGGCACGCGGCACGTGGTGGAGGCGATGGTGGCGGAAGCGCGGGGAGCGGAAAAATATTAAATATGTGGTCGGGACATAGGGAAAAGCTGGCTTGGCGACGGCAGTCGAGTAGGGCGGGTGCAACCCGCCACCAGCAGCAACCTGCAGAACCAGTTGGATGTGCAACGCCAGTCGCGGCAGATTGGCCAGCAGCGCTTCAGCCAGACCCAGAGGCAGTGGGGTGGTGGGCATTTCGGGGGTGGGAGGTTGCGGCGCTGAGCAGCCGCGATGAGGGGCGCTCCTACGGGCTGCAATGCCCACCGTAGGTTGGCGCTGAGCAACGCGAAGCCCAACATCGCCATCGTTGGGCTTCACTGCGTTCAGCACCAACCTACGCGAGTTCTTGCCCAGCCACGTAGTTACGCAGGATGCAAGACCGTTGCTCCTACGGATGTCCGATACGCCAGGTTATCCACAACCCTTGCCGCCCGTCCCTTCACCCCGGCAATATCTCCCCTCGCTCACCATCCCGGGGCATCCGTGACCGCTCTATTCCAGGCCCTCTGGCCGCTCTTCGCGCTGATCATCGGCGGCCATGCAATGCGTCGCACAGGCTTCCCCGGCGAAGCGTTCTGGCCGGCAGCCGAGCGTCTCAACTACTTCATCCTGTTCCCCGCCCTGCTGTTCAGCAGCCTGGCCAACGCGCCGCTGCACGATCCCGGGCTGGCCCGGCAGGCGCTGGCGGTGATGCTCGGGCTGGGCATCGCCTGGCTGGCGCTGCTGTGGATAAAACGCCTGCGCGGCTGGAGCGCCGCACGCTTCGGCGCCATCGCCCAGGGCGTGCTGCGCTTCAATACCTACCTGGGCCTGGCGGCGGTCGGCAGCATCTATGGCAAACCGGGGCTGACCCTGTCCGCGCTGATGCTGGCGCTGATGGTGCCGACGGTAAACGTGATGTCGGTGTGGGCGCTGAGCGCCGAAGGCGGCCACAGCGTCCGCGCACTTTTGCTGCCGATCCTGCGCAACCCGCTGATCCTCGCCTGCCTCGCCGGCGCCCTGCTCAACCTGGCCGGCTTCCACCTGGACGGCGGCAGCGAACGGCTGCTGAACCTGCTCGCCGCCGCCAGCCTGCCGCTCGGCCTGCTCTGCGTCGGCGCGGCGCTGCAGCCGAAGGAGTTGCGTGCCGAGCTGCCGGCGCTGGGCTGGAACTGCGCGATACGCCTGCTCGGCATGCCGCTGCTGGCCTTCGCCATCGCCCGGACACTGGGCCTGCCGCCGATGGAGAGCGCGGTTCTCGTGCTGTTCTTCGCCCTGCCCACCGCCCCGACCGCCTACGTGCTGACCCGCCAGCTCGGCGGCGACAGCCACCTGATGGCGGGCATCATCACCCTGCAGACGCTGCTCTCCGGCGCCAGCCTGCTCGGCATTCTTTGGCTGCTGCAGAGCGGAACGACCTGACCCTGGGAACTACCCGCATGGGTATCGCTGCGCTCAACCCATCCTACGAGCTGCAGACCGGAACGCCTTGATGGCGGGAACTACCCGTAGGATGGGTTGAGCTTGCGATACCCATCAATGGCAATCCCGGCAAGGGTATAGATCGCAGACGGGCACGTCCCTGTAGGAGCCAGCTTGCTGGCGATCAAGTCAGCCGGCTGCTCCGTAGTTGCCGTTGACTCCGGGATCGCCAGCAAGCTGGCTCCTACAAAAATCTCCCGCCGCTCCAGGCCCCCACATCCCTTCACGATCACCGGTAATCCCCGCGAAAGCTTGCTGAAAGCTTGACCGCCTAGCATCCGCACCATGTCGCCATCCGAGCGGCGCTTTCGCACAACAACAACAATGGTGATCGCCATGTTCCGTTCCGTACCCGCCTGCGCTCCGTCCATGCCGACCGGCGTTATCCACAGCATCCGCTGACCGTCCCCGCCGTCCGCCGCATCACGGAGTTATCCCCATGCTGACCCTGCTTGCCTTCGCCATGGTGGCGACCTTCATGTTCCTGATCATGACCAGGCGCCTGTCCGCGCTGATCGCCCTGATCCTGGTTCCCATCACCTTCGGCATTCTCGGCGGTTTCGCCGCCGGCCTCGGCCCGATGATGCTCGACGGCATCCGCACCCTCGCCCCCACCGGCGTGATGCTGATGTTCGCCATCCTCTACTTCGCCATCATGATCGACTCCGGGCTGTTCGACCCGGCGGTGCGCAAGATCCTGCGCCTGGTGAAGGGCGACCCGCTGAAGGTGTCGCTGGGCACCGCCGCGCTGGCGATGATCGTCTCGCTGGATGGCGACGGCTCGACCACCTACATGATCTGCGTGGCCGCCGTGCTGCCGCTGTACAGCCGCCTGGGCATGAGCCCGCTGCTGATGGCCTGCCTGATCATGCTCTCCAGCGGCGTGCTGAACATGACTCCCTGGGGCGGCCCCACCGCCCGTGCGGCCAGCGCGCTGCATGTCGATCCGGCGGACATCTTCGTGCCGATGATCCCGGCCATGCTCGCCGGCATCGCGGCGATCTTCGCCCTCGCCTGGGTCTACGGCAAACGCGAGCGCGTCCGCCTCGGCGAACTGCACCTGCCCACCGATGACGTGACGATGGCCGACGTCAGCGTCTCCCAGCATCCGGACGCCTGCCGCCCGCACCTGCTGTGGTTCAACGGCGCCCTCACCATCGTCCTGATGGGCACTCTCATCGCGGGCCTGCTGCCGATGCCGGTACTCTTCATGATCGCCTTCGGTATCGCGATGATCGTGAACTATCCCTGCATCATCGAGCAAAAGAAGCGCATCGCCGCCCACGCCGAGAACGTCCTGGCGGTGGTCTCGCTGATCTTCGCCGCCGGCGTGTTCACCGGCATCCTCTCCGGCACCGGCATGGTCGAGGCCATGTCCAAGTCCCTGCTGGCAGTGATCCCGCCGTCCATGGGGCCGTACCTGGCGACCATCACCGCGCTGGTGAGCATGCCGTTCACCTTCTTCATGTCGAATGACGCTTTCTACTACGGCGTACTCCCGGTACTCTCCCAAGCCGCCGCGCAGTACGGCATCACCCCGGTGGAAATGGCCCGCGCCTCCATCGTCGGCCAGCCGGTGCACCTGCTCAGCCCGCTGGTGCCGTCCACCTACCTGCTGGTGGGGCTGGCCAAGGTCGATTTCGGCGACCACCAGCGCTTCACCCTCAAGTGGGCCGTGCTGGTGTGCCTGGCAATCATGGCCGCGGCCCTGCTGCTCGGCCAATTCCCCCTGTTCAACGACTGATCGAGTAAGACTCAAATGGAATGGCTGACCAGCCCTGAAATCTGGATTGCGTTCTTCACCCTGACCGCCCTGGAAATCGTCCTCGGCATCGACAACATCATCATGATTTCCATCCTGGTCGGCCGCATGCCCAGGCACATGCAGCCGCGCACGCGCTTCTTCGGGCTGGCGCTGGCGATGGTCACGCGCATCCTGCTGCTGCTGTCGATCACCTGGGTGATGCGCCTGACCGCCGACCTGTTCCACGTCTTCGGCCAGGGCATCTCCGGGCGCGATCTGATCCTGTTCTTTGGCGGCCTGTTCCTCCTGTGGAAAAGCAGCACCGAGATCTACCACGGCCTGGAAGGCGAGGACGAGACCGAGGGTGAGCCGAAGAGCATGATGGGCGGCTTCGTCGGCACCATCATCCAGATCGCCATCATCGACATCGTGTTCTCGCTGGACTCGGTGATCACCGCGGTGGGCATGGTCTCCAACGTGCCGGTGATGGTCGCGGCGATCGTCGTCGCGGTGCTGGTGATGATGCTCTGCGCCGGCGCCATCAGCGACTTCATCGACAAGCACCCGTCGCTGAAGATGCTTGCCCTGTCGTTCCTCATCGTGGTCGGCACCGTGCTGATCGCCGAAGCCTTCGAGGTCCACGTGCCGAAGGGCTACGTCTACTTCGCCATGGCCTTCTCGCTCGGGGTGGAAGCGCTGAACATCCGCATGCGCACCGCGCTGCGCCGCAAGGAAGTCGAGCCGGTGAAGCTGCGCAAGGACATCATCGGCGAATGATCGCTCCCCGCGCGGCGCCGGTGCGTCGCGCGGTTTTCCCTTCCTTCCTTCGTCGCCGGCGCCGGATATCCGTCGCCATGGTGACGCCCGCCGCCCTCCCTGACGTCAAAAAGTTATCCACAACGCGGGCGAAATCGCCCGGGCGCGCTTAACTCAAGATCAGGGAATGCAAAAAAGACCCTGATGGATCAGGCGCTTGGCGAATCCTTGCGCGTTTCCGGGGTCTGAATATGACATCTGGATGACATTCAGCCTGACCGTCGTCGCTTCATTGCCGCCTATGGGAGTGAAGCGCCACGGAAGCGAGGGGGGCTCGCCATGCTGAAACTGCTCGATCTGCTCTCCGCCGTGGCGCTGCTGGTATGGGGCACCCATATCGTCCGCACCGGCATCCTCCGCGTCTACGGCGCCAACCTGCGCCGCGTGCTCAGCCACAGCGTGCAGCGACGACCGCTGGCCTTCGCCGCCGGCATCGGCGTCACCGCCCTGGTGCAGAGCAGCAACGCCACCGCCCTGCTGGTCACCTCCTTCGTCGCCACCGGCCTGATGGCGTTGTCCCCGGCGCTGGCGATCATGCTCGGCGCCGACGTCGGCACCGCGCTGATGGCGCGGGTGCTGACCCTCGACCTGTCGTGGCTGTCGCCGCTGCTGATCTTCTTCGGCGTGATCCTCTTCCTGACCCGCAAGCAGACGCGCCTCGGCCAGCTCGGCCGGGTGTTCATCGGCCTCGGTCTGATCATCCTCGCCCTGCAGCTGATCGTCGCCGCCGCCACGCCGATGACCCAGGCCAAGGGGGTCAAGGTGCTGTTCTCCAGCCTCACCGGCGATGTGATGCTGGACGCCCTGACCGGCGCGCTGTTCGCCATGATTTCCTATTCCAGCCTGGCCGCCGTGCTGCTCGCCGCGACCCTGGCGACGTCCAAGGTGATCTCGCTGAAAGTCGCGCTGTGCCTGGTGATCGGCGCCAACCTCGGCAGCGGCATCGTCGCGCTGATCAGCTCGGCCTCGCAGAACGCCGCCGGCCGCCGCGTGGCCCTCGGCAGCCTGCTGTTCAAGCTCGCCGGCTGCGCCCTGGCGTTGCCGCTGGTGGGGCCGCTGGCCAAGTGGGTGGACGGCTGGCCGTTCCGCACCCAGGAACTGGTGATCGCCTTCCACGTGCTGTACAACGCCGTGCGCTGCCTCGCCTGCCTGCCGCTGACCCACCACATGGCGCGCTTCTGCACGCTGGTCATGCCCGACCGGGAAACTCCCGAGACCACCGCGCGCCCGCGCCATCTTGACCCAGCGGCGCTGGACACGCCGAGCCTGGCGCTGGTCAACGCGGTGCGCGAAACCCTGCGCATGGGCGACATCGTCGAGCAGATGCTGAATTACCTGCCGCAGGTTATCCACAACGGCGACGCGCTGATCGCCAAGCAGATCCGCAAGCTCGGCGACGATGTCGACGCCCTGCACACGGGGATCAAGCTGTACCTGGCGCGCATGCCGCGCGAGGACCTCGGCGAGCGCGACAGCCAGCGCTGGGCGGAGGTGATCGAACTGACGATCAACCTGGAGCAGGCCGGCGACATCATCGAGCACATGCTCGGCGCCATCCAGGACAAGAAGACCTCGCGCAGCCGCTCGTTCTCGCGCAACGGCCTGGAGGAAATCAGCGCCCTGCATGCGCAACTGGTGAGCAACCTGCGCCTGAGCCTGTCGGTGTTCCTCAACGGCGACCAGGAAGGCGCCAAACGCCTGCGCCGGGCCAAGCAGCGCTTCCGCCTGCAGGAACGGCGCTTCGCCCATTCCCATGTCGAACGCCTGCGCCAGCAGGTGGTGCAGAGCATCGAGACCAGCTCGCTGCACCTCGACCTGATCAGCGACATGAAGCGCCTGAACTCGCTGTTCTGCGCCATCGCCTACGCGGTGATGGAGCACCCGGAATCCGCCGGCAAGGACAGCGACGAACTGCTCGACGAGCTGGCGGATATGGAGCGGGAGGAGCGCGAGGCAGCCGACTTCGGCGAGCCACCGGCGGAGAGGAAAACCGGCGCGTTCGCCGACCATGAAGTTATCCACAGCCCGGCCCGGGACGCCTCCTGAACTGACGGCCTATCGACCAAAGGCGATAGCCCGGGGAGCCGGATGGCGGTAGGTTCGTGGCTGGCAGTCCGCTATCCTTGTTCGGCTTCGTTTTTCAGGCATTGCTCATGCGTTGGTTGCTGGTCCCCCTGCTGTTGCTGTCGTTCGGTTCCTGGTCGCAGGCGGATTCGCGCTCGACAGTGGCCGCCTTGCAGATGGAAAACGGCATGGGCATGGTCCTCAAGCCAACCCGCGTGCGCGGCCATGTGTCGATCCGCCTGATCGTCGGCGTCGGCTTCTCCGACTTCCCGTGCAAGGAACGCCAGCTGCCGCACCTGATGGAGCACCTGTTCTTCAGCGGTCTGGACGGCGGCGACGAGGCCAATCTGGAAGCGCGCATGCAGGGCCTCGGCGGGCAGTGGAACGCCTTCACCAGCGAAGGCGATACCGCCTTCGTCATCGAGGCGCCAGCCAGCAGCCAGCGCCAGGTGTTCGACCTGCTGCTGCAGGCGATCACCCGAACCCAGCTGGATGCGCAGAAGATCGCCTCGGCCAGGCAGGTCCTCGAACGCGAGGAAGGCGGCCGCTACTCCCACCTGCAGCGCTGGCTGGATCACCAGAACATCTCCCGTGCCGGGCAGGAACAGCTGGCCGTGGAACTCGGGCTGGCCTGCCCGGAGCGCCCGCCTGTGGATAACCTCAGTCAGGCGCAACTGGAGCAGCTGCGCAAGGACTGGTACGTACCGGAGAACATGACGCTGATCGTGGTCGGCGACATCGACCGCAACCTGCCGCTCTACCTGAACCGCACCTTCGGCCGCCTGCCCGACCACGCCACCCCGGAGCGCCGCGAATTGCCCGCCATGAAAGGCACGGCGGAACGGCGCCGTACCCTGACCAAGGGGCTGTTCGGCGAAAGCGCGGTGGTGCACTGGATCTTCCCCGAGCCGGAGAATGCCGACGGTTCGGCCCTGACGCTGCTGCAGTCCTATCTCGACGACACCCTGTATGCCGAACTGCGGGTACGCCGGGGTCTGTCCTACGGTCCGTGGAGCGAACGCACGGCGTGGGCCAACCAGGGCTTCCTCAGCCTGAACGCGGATGTCGATCGGAGCGACCAGCCGGCCACCGAAGCGGCTCTGCGCAAGGTGGTGGACGACATCCGCCAGCACGGTCTGGACCCGCAGCGCTTCTACCGCATCAAGCGCGCGGCGCGGGCGCAACTGGGCTGGAGCACGCCGAGCAATGCGACGCTGGCCGATTATTACTGGGGAGCGCTGGGCGACTACGACAACGGCCAGTTCCCCAACGAGGACCTGCGTCTCGCCCGGGTCAGCCTGAAAGAGGCGAACAAGGTCGCGCAGCAGCTATTCGGGAACGAAGGTTATCTGCGCATCGAGAAACCGCTGCTGGATGACGACATGGCCTATCCGTTGGGAGGCGCGGCGGTATTTCTGGGTGGGGGATTGCTCTGGCTGGGACTGCGCCGCCGGACTTGAGCGGCGCAGGAAGGAGGAAGGGCTGACGGCCGTTACAGCTCCAGGCAGCGGGTCACCTGGCAGGCATCGTGCGGGTTGAGCACCGCGTGGAAGCCAAGCTTGCCGGCCAGTTCACGCATGCGCGCATCGGCTGCGGAATCGTAGGAGACCATCTGCTCGAAGCCGTTGCGCCGCGCCACGTCGATCAGATGACGCATCAGTGCCAGGTCCAGGCCAAGCCGCTGCCAGTCGTCGGCGATGGTCACCGCGCATTCGCACTCGCGCCCGTCACCGGTATCCGCATAACGGCTCACACCGATCTCGCGCAGCTCGCCATCGTCGTGCACCAGGGCGATGAACGCCATGGAGTGCGCGTAATCCACATTCATCAGGTGGTCGAGCAGCGATTCGCTGACCTTGACCTCGCCCTGGAAACGCAGGCGACGGGTGACCGGGGACAGGCGATTGAGGAAATCCCGCTCGCGATCACGGTCTTCCGCACGCAGTGGACGGATCAGAACGTGACTGCCGTCGTCGAGTTCTTCGATCCAATGATCGCCCGATACAGCGGCGAACTTTTCGGCTACTGCGTTGGCTTGGCTAGTCGGCATGATGTGCCTCCAAAGGGGTAGTGGGATTTGAATTCCACCTTTGTACGCTTCCCCTCGCCGGCCCCCGTTGACTGACGTCAAACCGCTCCGGCTAACCGCCTGTCCGACAGGATATTCGCCATCTTTGGCAGATATGCCATCAGCCGAAGAACCAGTAGCACACCGCAATGGAGGCCAGCACCCCGGCCAGGTCGGCGAGCAGCGCACAGCCCACCGCATGTCGCGCACGCTGGATACCGACGGCACCGAAGTACACCGCCAGCACATAGAAAGTGGTTTCAGTACTGCCCTGGACGGTGGCCGCCAGCAGCGCCGGGAAACTGTCCACACCGTGGTTCTGCATGGTTTCCAGCAGCATGGCGCGCGCGGCGCTGCCGGAGAACGGCTTGACCAGCGCGGTGGGCAGGGCGTCGACGAAGCGGGTATCCCAGCCGAACCCCTCGGCCGCCCAGCGCAGGCCGTCGAGCACTCCTTCCAGTGCCCCGGAAGAGCGCAGCACGCCGACCGCGCAGAGCATCGCCACCAGATAGGGCAACAGGTTCCTGGCGACGTCGAAGCCTTCCTTGGCGCCGTCGATGAAGGTTTCGTAGACCGGCACCTTCTTCAGCCTGCCGAGGACCAGGAACAGCACGATCAGGCTGAACAGGGTCAGGTTGCCGAGCAGCGAGGAGAGGTGCGCCAGCGCGACGGAAGACATGCCGGCGAGCAGCGCCATGAAGGCGCCGAGCAGCAGCGCGCCGGGGATCAGATAGGCCAGCACCACCGGGTCCCACAGGCGCAAGCGCTGCACCACGGCCACCGAGAGCAGGCCAGCGAGGGTCGAGGCGCTGGTGGCCAGGAGGATCGGCAGGAACACCAGGGTCGGGTCGGGCGCCCCCTGCTGTGCGCGGTACATGAAGATGGTCACCGGCAGCAGGGTCAGCGACGAGGCGTTGAGCACGAGGAAGAGGATCTGCGCGTTGCTCGCCGTGTTCTGGCTCGGGTTGAGCTCCTGCAGGGCCTTCATCGCCTTGAGGCCGATGGGAGTGGCGGCGTTGTCCAGGCCCAGGCCGTTGGCGGCGAAGTTGAGGGTGATCAGGCCGATGGCCGGGTGGCCGGCCGGCACTTCCGGCATCAACCGGCGGAACAGCGGTCCCAGCAGCCGCGCCAGCGCGTCCACCAGGCCGGCCTTCTCGGCGATGCGCAGGAAGCCGAGCCAGAGGGTCAGGGTGCCGAACAGCAGGACCATCACTTCGACCGACAGCTTGGCCATGGCGAACAGGCTTTCCACCATGGCGGCGAACACCGTCGCCTCGCCACCGAGCAGCCAGCGCGCCAGCGCCGTCACCGCGGCGACCACGAAAAAGCTCAGCCAGAGGCCGTTGAGCATGATTCCTTTCCCCCATTGCGAATGGCCCGGATGATAGCGGCCCGGACCGCCCCGGCGCCAGAAACGCCAAGGCCCCGGACAATGCCGGGGCCTTGTGGATAACTTATCGCAGCGTAGGAGCGTAGGTTGGCGCTGAGCGCAGCGAAGCCCAACATCTGCCGAACCGTTGCACCGTTGGGCTTCGCAAGCTCAGCACCAACCTACATCGCTGCACTCTTGTTGCCTTCCAGCAGCTCTTCCGTGTTGCCTTGCTGCACGGCGGCCCAGAAGCGCTCGCCCTTCTTCTGGTCGTAGACGCCTTCCCACTTCGACACGACCAGCACGGCCAGCGCGTTGCCGATCACGTTCAGCGCGGTGCGCGCCATGTCCATGATGCGGTCCACGCCGGCGATGAAGGCCAGGCCTTCCAGCGGGATGCCGACGCTGCCGAGAGTCGCCAGCAGCACCACGAAGGACACGCCCGGCACGCCGGCGATGCCCTTGGAGGTCACCATCAGGGTCAGCACCAGCATGATCTGCTGGCCGATCGACAGGTCGATGCCATACAGCTGGGCGATGAAGATCGCCGCGATGCTCTGGTACAGGGTCGAGCCGTCGAGGTTGAAGGAATAACCGGTGGGCACCACGAAGCTGCTGACCGCCTTGGGCGCGCCGTAGGCCTCCATCTTCTCGATGATGCGCGGCAGCACGGTCTCGGAGCTGGCGGTGGAATAGGCCAGCACCAGCTCATCCTTGAATATGCGCATCAGCCGGGTGATCGAGAAGCCGAACAGGCGCGCCACCAGGCCAAGGACCATGAAGGCGAAGAAGGCGATGGCGAAGTACACCAGCACCACCAGCTTGGCCAGCGGCAGCAGCGAGGCGAAGCCGAAGTTGGCGACGGTCACCGCGATCAGCGCGAACACGCCGATGGGCGCGTAGCACATGATCATGTGGGTGACGCGGAACATCGCTTCGGCGACGCCCTGGAACATCTTCACCAGCGGCTCGCGGGTCGGCGCCGGCAGGGACGACAGGCCGAGGCCGAACATCACCGAGAAGAAGATGATCGGCAGCATCTCGCCACGCGCCATGGCGGCGAAGATGTTCGACGGGATCAGGTTGAGGATGGTGGCGATCAGCGCGTGATCGTGCTGCACCTCCTGGGCGGTCTGCTTGTACTGGGAGATATCCACAGTACCCAGGGTGCTCATGTCGATGCCGGCGCCGGGCTGGAACACGTTGGCCAGCAGCAGGCCGACGACGATGGCGACGGTGGTGATGATCTCGAAGTAGAGGATGGTCTTCAGACCGATGCGGCCGAGCTTCTTCGCGTCGCCCATGCCGGCGATGCCGACCACCAGCGAGGCGATCACGATCGGTACCACGATCATCTTGATCAGGCGGATGAAGATGTCGCCGGCCGGCTGCAGGATATTGCCGATCCACCAGGCCTTGTCGGCCGCATCGATGTTGTGGAGTACGGCGCCGAGCGCGATACCGACGAACAGACCGATGACGATCTGCCAGGCCAGGCTGAGCTTGGATTTGCCCATGTGAGTCACCCTTGATTCTTGTGGAAGCCGGGAGTCCGCTGTGCCGGCGGAGTGCCCGCGGCCAGCGAAAAAAGGGCGCAATCATTCATACGCCCTCCTCCTGCGTCTAATGCCTTAAATGGCTACCCCATGCGTAATCGGCATAGGGAAAAGCAAACAAAACCATGGTTCCAGCTTCATCCAGAGTTGATTTCCGGCATGGGTTGCCGGGCTGGAGCCCGCTTGCGCGGAGGCATGGAAAGCCGTCTAGGCTGGAACAGTCCGGCCGTCACTGGCTGTCGTCCCTGATAAGGAGGAGCTCCCGATGAAGAAGATCCTGGTCCTGTACTACTCGATGTACGGACATATCGAACGCATGGCCGAAGCCGTGGCTGAAGGTGCCCGCAAGGTTCCCGGCGTCGAAGTGACCATCAAGCGCGTGCCGGAAACCATGCCCGAGGACATCGCCCGCAATGCCGGTGCGAAGCTCGACCAGAAGGCTCCGGTGGCAAGCGCGCAGGAACTGGCGGACTACGATGCGATCCTGTTCGGTTCGCCCACCCGCTTCGGCAACATGGCCGGGCAGATGCGCACCTTCCTCGACCAGACCGGCGGCCTGTGGGTAAAGGGTGCGCTGATCGGCAAGTTCGCCAGCGTGTTCACCTCCACCGGAACCGGCGGCGGTGGCGAAACCACCATCACATCCTTCTGGCACACCCTGGCGCATCACGGGATGGTGATTGTAGGACTGCCCTACAGCGCGCCGGAATTGACTGATATCAGCGAACTGCGAGCCGGCTCGCCGTACGGCGCGGCGACCATCGCCGGCGCGGATGGCTCGCGCCAGCCAAGCGAGAAGGAACTGGCCCTGGCGCGTTTCCAGGGCGAACACGTGGCGGGGCTGACCGTCCGTCAGCAATGAGGCGGCGCGAGATATCCACAGGCGCTGGTCCTGGCCGCTGACGGGAACGGGAAATATTCCGCAGTACTGGTGGAGGAAACGCTGCCAGTGGGGAATCGGGATGGAGTGCGTACGACAGGCTTGCAGGAAGGAACATGGTGCCTGATCCGTTGCGGATTCAGGCCCTTCGGAGTCCACGCGGCACCGTGCGAACACGCTGATGCGTGGACTCCGTCGCGGCCTTTCTCCCGGCCCGGCCCGCCGTAGCGGAGGTACCCCCTGTACCCCTGGGTCGCTCCGGACCGACATCATCCAGAGCGTCCCGGCCCCCTGGCCGTGCGCCCGTCATCCGACCGGGCTGCTCCATGTTTCGTTCCAGCCTCTGCTGGATTATTTCAGGCAATTGTCGTGCCGTATTTGCAAGGCCTAGCCACTGCGCCGCCCCATGATGAAGGAGACGATGAACAGCACCAGGAACAACACGAAGAGAATCTTGGCGATACCCGCCGCGGTGCCGGCGATACCTGCGAAACCAAGTACGCCGGCAATGATTGCGATGATCAGGAATGTCAGTGCCCAGCTCAGCATGGGGTTTCTCCTCTTCTGCGCTTTCGAACTGGAGCGAAACCGCAGGTCGCTCCCTTGTGCTTTTCGACGCACACCGCATGCCATCTGTTTGACCTTGAGTTTTTACTTTTCAATCAACTACTTAACAAAAACACCCGGGACGCATCCTGCACGATTCCTCTCTGTCGGTCGTGCGTTTTGCAATCTTTCCCCGTGGTTTTCCTCCGCTTTCCGCTGGCGCCTCTTACCTGCAACTTGCACGAATTTTCTTTGACTAAGAAACAACCAAGGAAAAAAGACGAGGAACCACCCGAATGGAACCAACTGAGCAGCAGGGACGAATTCTTCTGGTCGACGACGAGGCTGCGATTTTGCGTTCCTTCCGCTACTGCCTGGAGGACGAAGGCTACAGCGTCGCCACCGCCAGCAGTGCCGCCCAGGCCGATGCCCTGCTGCAACGCCAGGTGTTCGACCTGTGCTTCCTCGACCTGCGCCTCGGCGAGGACAACGGCCTGGACGTGCTGGCGCGGATGCGCATCCAGGCGCCATGGATGCGCGTGGTGATCATCACCGCGCACTCGGCGGTGGATACGGCGGTGGACGCCATGCAGGCCGGCGCCGCCGACTACCTGATCAAGCCGTGCAGTCCCGATCAGCTGCGACTGGCCGCCGCCAAGCAACTGGAAGTGCGCCAGCTGACCGCGCGCATCGAGGCACTGGAAGGCGAAATGCGCCAGCAGAATGGCGTGCTCGAATCGCAGAGCCCGGCCATGACCGCGGTTCTCGAAACCGCGCGGCAGGTGGCCTCCACCGATGCCAACATCCTCATCCTCGGCGAGTCCGGCTCCGGCAAGGGCGAGCTGGCGCGGGCGATCCACGGCTGGAGCAAGCGCGCGAAGAAGGCCTGCGTGACCATCAACTGCCCGTCGCTCAGCGCCGAACTGATGGAAAGCGAGCTGTTCGGCCACAGCCGTGGCGCTTTCACCGGCGCCACCGAGAACACCCTGGGGCGCATCAGCCAGGCCGACGGCGGCACCCTGTTCCTCGACGAGATCGGCGACTTCCCGCTGCCCCTGCAGCCCAAGCTGTTGCGCTTCATCCAGGACAAGGAATACGAGCGGGTGGGCGACCCGGTGACCCGTCACGCCGACGTGCGCATCCTCGCCGCGACCAACCGCGACCTGGCGGCGATGGTCGCCCAGGGGCAGTTCCGCGAGGACCTGCTGTATCGCCTGAACGTCATCGTCCTCAACCTGCCGCCCCTGCGCGAACGCAGCGAAGACATCCTCGGCCTGGCCGAGCGCTTCCTCGCCCGCTTCGTCAAGGAATACGGCCGGCCGGCCCGTGGCTTCAGCGAAGAGGCCCGCAACACGCTGCGCCAGTACGGCTGGCCCGGCAATGTTCGTGAGCTGCGAAACGTCATCGAACGCGCGAGCATCATCTGCAATCAGGAGATCATCGACAGCGAACATCTCGGACTGCAGGAACAGGACGGCAACAATGCGCCGCGTATCGGCGAACCGCTCAGCCTGGAGGAACTGGAGAGGGCGCACATCTCCGCGGTGATGGCCACCAGCGCCACCCTGGATCAGGCGGCCAAGATCCTCGGGATCGATACTTCCACCCTCTACCGCAAGCGCAAACAGTACAACCTGTGAACCTGCCCATCCCGATGACCCTGCGCACGCGGCTGTTCCTCAGCATCTCGGCGCTGATAACGGTCGCTCTGCTGGGGCTGCTGCTCGGGCTGTTCAGCGTCGTGCAGATGGGGCGGGATCAGGAAAAGGGTATTGCGCAGAACTTCGCCACCATCGAGATCAGCCAGCGCCTGCGCCAGGCGCTGGGCGACCAGCTGGTGGTGATCCTCAGCGAGAAGCCGAACCCGGCCCGCCTCGCCAGTGCCCAGGAGCAGTTCCGCACGGCCCTCGAACAGGGCAGCGGGCAGGCGCAGAACGAAACGGAGCGGCAGCTCTACGCCGAAATCGACCGGGCCAGCCGCTCCTTCATGGAGGATGCGACGCTGGCGGGCCTGCCGCACCCGAACCTGCTGGATGACGACGAACTCAGCCGCGGCCTCGATCTTCTCCGTGGCCGACTGCAGGCGTTGTCCGAATATGCGTTCCAGAACATCGCCAGCAGCGAACGGCAATCGCGCAACCGCGCCTGGCTGAGCGCCGGGCTGCTGGGCATCGTCGGCATCGCCATCCTGCTGATCGGTTTCGTCACCGCGCACAGCATCGCCCGTCGCTTCGGTGCGCCCATCGAGACCATGGCGAAGGCGGCGGACAAGATCGGCCAGGGCGATTTCGACGTCACCCTGCCGATTTCCACCGTGGCGGAGATGGCCTCGCTGATCCGCCGTTTCGGCCTGATGGCCGAGGCGCTGCGCCAGTACAAGGCGACCAACATCGAAGCCCTCGACCAGGGGCGCAAGCGCCTGCAGGCGGTGCTCGACAGCATCAACGACGGCCTGGTGATACTCGACCGCATGGGCCGGGTCGAACACGCCAATCCGGTCGCCATCCGGCAGCTGTTCTCCCAGGGCGATCCGCAGGGACGCGAACTCGGCAGCATCCTCGACAACCCGGATCTGGCCGAGACGACCCTGCACGTACTGCGCGGCGGCACCCAGGAGGGCACGCCGGAGGACCTGACGGTGGAGATCGACGGCGAAACCCGTCTGCTGGCCTGGAGCATGACCGCCGTGACCCATGACGATGGACGCAACATCGGCGCGGTGATGGTGGTTCGCGACGTCACCGAGCAGCGCAACTTCGAGCGCGTGCGCAGCGAGTTCGTCCTGCGGGCTTCCCACGAGTTGCGCACACCGGTGACCGGCATGCACATGGCCTTCGGCCTGCTGCAGGAGCGCCTGAAGTTTCCCGCCGAATCCCGCGAGCAGGACCTGATGCAGACGGTCGACGAGGAAATGCACCGGCTGGTCCGGCTGATCAACGACCTGCTGAACTTCTCGCGCTACCAGAGCGGCCTGCAGAAGCTCGAACTGCAGCCGTGCCAGGTGCCGGAGCTGCTTGGCGAAGTCCGCAAGCGCTTCGCCGAGCAGGCCGAAAGCCGCGAGATCCGCCTGGAACTCGACGCCGACGACACGCTGCCCAACCTCAACCTCGATCACCTGCAGATCGAGCGGGTACTCGACAACCTGCTGGGCAACGCCCTGCGGCACACCCCATCGGGCGGCGAGATCCGCATCCAGGCCCTGCGCCAGGGCGAGCGCCTGGCCATCGCCGTGGAAGACTCGGGCGAAGGCATTCCCTACAGCCAGCAGGGACGGATCTTCGAACCTTTCGTCCAGGTCGGCCACAAGAAAGGCGGGGCGGGGCTTGGGCTGGCGCTGTGCAAGGAGATCGTGCAACTGCACGGCGGGCGCATCAGCGTGCGCTCGCAGCCGGGCAAGGGCACCCGCTTTTCCATCTCGCTGCCGCTAACCTGACGTCCTCAGGATGTGGGGACGGCCAGCAGCAGGGCCGCGGTTTCCAGATCCGGCTGGCCGTCGAACAGTTGCTGCCGGTAGCGCATCTGGAAGGCGGCGATCACGTTGCGCGTCGCCTGGTCCAGTTGCCCGTTCTGCGGTATCGCATAGCCATGCCGGGCGAGTTCCTGCTGGAACCAGCCCGCGCTCGGCAACTGCCCTTTCAGCTCGGCGAGATGACGCAGCACATCGGCCGGTTTCGGCCAGTGGATAAGTCCGGCATCGGCCAGGCGCTTCCAGGGGAACAACGGCCCCGGATCGACCTTGCGCTGCGGGGCGATGTCGCTGTGGCCGAGGATGTGGTCGGGGGTGATGCCCTGGCGCTTGACGATGTCCTTGAGCAGCAGGATCAGCGCGTCGATCTGCGCGTCCGGGTATGGCGCCCAGATGCGCCCGTCCGGTGTCTCGCGATAGCCGGGATTGACCAGCTCGATGCCGATCGAGGTGGCGTTCAGCCAGGTACGACCCTGCCACTCGCTGGCGCCGGCGTGCCAGGCCCGGCGGTTCTCGTCGACCAGTTGGTAGATGGTCGGCGGGTCGTTGCCGATCAGGTAGTGGGCGCTCACTTCAGCGTGGGTCAGCAGGGACAGCGAGCGCGCCTGGTTGGTCGAGGTGTAGTGGATGACCACGTACTGCACGCGGCTGTCCTGGCTGACCGCGACGTGCGAGGTGTCGATGCGCAGCCCCTTGTCGGCGCAACCGACGAGTAGCAATGCGGCGAGGGCAACGAACAGATGACGCATGTCGGCTCCCGTGGATCAGCTGATGTGCAGGACGCTACGCAGGTTCTCGAGGAGCATGTTGACACTGAGCATGATCAGCAACATGCCGGCCAGGCGCTCCACCGCGGTCAGGCCGCGCGGCCCGAGGAAGCGCTGGAGGAACGATGCCTGCAGGAGGATCAGCGCCGTTGCCGCCCAGGCCAGGATCACCGCCAGGTAAAGCTCCCACAAGGGACCAGTGTAGGTAGTGCGCAGGGTGATCAGCATCGCCAGCGCCGACGGCCCCGCCACCGCCGGGGTGGCCAGCGGCACCAGCAGCGGTTCGTTGTCCGGCATGTCGCCGAGCACGCCCTGGGGCGTCGGGAAGATCAGGCGCATGGCGACGACGAACAGGATGATCCCGCCGGCGATCCCGGTGGCTTCCCGCGACAGGCCGAGCCCGGTGAGGATGTGTTCGCCGAGGGTCAGGAACAGCAGCAGCAGGCCGAGGGCGAGCAGCAGTTCGCGCAGCGCTACCTTCAGGCGTCGCTCTGCGGGCACCGACTTCAGCGCGGCAAGGAATACGGCGATGTTGCCGAACGGGTCAGTGATCAGAAAGATCAGGATGGCAACGCCAAGCATGTCCCTGGACTCCGGTGAAAAGCCCCGGCGTCATTGCGCCGGGTTTGCAGGGCTGTGGATAAGCCCTGTGAATACGTTGGCGAGCCGAACGCTTCCTGGTTCGACCTTGAGGATAGAAGATATCCACAAGAAGGCGGCCATCTGACAGGAAAGCGGTCCGCCGGCCTGGCAGGCGAACCGCTCCGTGCATCAGGGCTTCCTGATCTTTTCCGGGCGCTTCCAGCCCTCGATCACCCGCTGTTTGCCGCGGCCCACCGCCAGGGTGTTCGCCGGCACATCGCTGGTAATGGTCGAGCCCGCGCCAGTCGTGGCTCCGGCACCGATTTCCACAGGCGCGACGAGAGAGCTGTTGGAGCCGATGAAGGCATTCTCGCCGATCACCGTACGGAACTTGTTGGCCCCGTCGTAGTTGCAGGTAATGGTGCCGGCGCCGATGTTGGTGTCCTTGCCGACTTCGGTGTCGCCCAGGTAGGTCAGGTGGCCGACCTTCACGCCGTCGTTCAGATGCGCGTTCTTCAGCTCGACGAAGTTACCCACATGCGCGCGCTGCTCCAGCACGCTGCCGGGACGCAGGCGCGCGAACGGACCGACATCGGCACCTTCGCCGACCACAGCACCTTCCAGGTGGCTGTTGGCCTTGATGACGGCGCCCCGACGCAGGGTGCTGTCCCTGATCACGCAGTTCGGGCCGATGGAAACCTCGTCCTCGATCACCACCTTGCCTTCAAGGATCACGTTGATGTCGATCTGCACATCCCGGCCGACGCTCACCTCGCCGCGCACATCGAAGCGCGCCGGATCGAGCAGGGTCACGCCCTGGGCCATCAGGCGGCGGGCGATGCGCTGCTGGTGATGGCGCTCCAGCTCGGAAAGCTGCAGGCGATCGTTGGCGCCTTGTACTTCCATGGCATCCTGCGGCTGGGCGGTCGCCACGCGCAGGCCATCAGCCACGGCCATGGCGATGACATCGGTGAGGTAGTACTCGCCCTGGGCATTCTGGTTGGACAGACGCCCCAGCCAACCGGCCAGACGTTCGCGCGGAACGGCGAGAATGCCGGTGTTGCCCTCGCGAATCGCACGTTGCTCAGGCGTCGCGTCCTTCTGCTCGACGATGGCGCGTACTTCGCCATTGTCGTCACGCAGGATGCGTCCGTAGCCGGTAGGATCGGCCAGCTCGACGGTGAGCAGGGCCAGTTGCAGCAGCGTGGACTCCTGCAACAGGCGCTCCAGGGTCGGTTGCTCGATCAGCGGCACATCGCCGTAGAGGATCAGCACCTTGTCGGCCTCTAGGAACGGCAGCGCCTGGGCCACCGCGTGGCCGGTGCCGAGCTGTTCGGCCTGCAGCACGAAGTTGAGGTCGTCCGCCTGCAGACTCTCGCGAACCCGCTCCGCACCATGTCCGATCACCACGTGAATGCGCTGGGGATGCAGCTTGCGCGCAGTATCGATCACATGGGCCAGCATCGGTTTGCCGGCGATGGGATGAAGAACCTTCGGCAGCGCCGAACGCATACGCGTGCCCTGACCGGCAGCGAGGATGACGACTTCTAGGGACATGGGGAAAAGGACCGTTCCTGGTATGTACGGGAAAACCCGCGAAGTGGAAAAAGAAAAAGGGTAGCCAAGGCTACCCTTTTCCAATTTGTCGCTGAAGCCCTCGGGCTTCCGCGCCGACTCAGCCGCTTACTTCCTGCGGATCTGCTGGACGGTACGCAGCTGGGCTGCGGCTTCGGCCAGACGGGCTGCAGCGGAGCCGTAGTCGAACTCGGAGCCCTTGTGGCTCAGAGCCTTCTCGGCTTCCTTCAGGGCGGTCTGGGCAGCCGCTTCGTCGAGGTCGCTGGCGCGAATCACGGTGTCGGCGAGAACCTTCACCATGTTCGGCTGGACTTCCAGGAAGCCACCGGAGATGTAGAACACCTCTTGCTCGCCACCCTGCTTGACCAGACGGATCGGACCCGGCTTCAGCTCGGTGAGCAGCGGCGCGTGGCCCATGGCGATACCCAGATCACCAAGGGAGCCGTGCGCAACGACCAGCTCGACCAGACCGGAGAAGATTTCCCCTTCGGCGCTGACGATGTCGCAGTGGACTGTAATAGCCATACCCTTGCCTCTCGTAACCGGCCACATGGAAGCCCGAAGGCTTCATGCGGCCTGGTAAGCGCCCGTTGCCGGGCGCAGGGATCACATCTTCTTCGCTTTCTCGATGGCTTCTTCGATGCCGCCGACCATGTAGAACGCCTGCTCCGGCAGGTGGTCATAGTCGCCGTTGAGGATGCCCTTGAAGCCAGCGATGGTGTCCTTCAGGGAAACGTACTTGCCCGGGGAACCGGTGAAGACTTCGGCCACGAAGAACGGCTGGGACAGGAAGCGCTGGATCTTACGAGCGCGGGCCACCAGCAGTTTGTCGGCTTCGGACAGTTCGTCCATGCCGAGGATCGCGATGATGTCTTTCAGTTCCTTGTAGCGCTGCAGAACGTACTGCACGCCACGAGCGGTGTCGTAGTGCTCCTGACCGATCACCAGCGGGTCCAGCTGACGGGAGGTCGAGTCCAGCGGGTCCACGGCCGGGTAGATACCCAGCGAGGCGATGTCACGGGACAGTACGACGGTCGCGTCCAGGTGGGCGAAGGTGGTCGCCGGGGACGGGTCGGTCAGGTCATCCGCAGGTACGTATACGGCCTGGATCGAGGTGATCGAGCCTTTCTTGGTGGAGGTGATGCGCTCCTGCAGAACGCCCATCTCTTCGGCCAGGGTCGGCTGATAACCTACTGCGGACGGCATACGGCCCAGCAGTGCGGACACTTCGGTACCGGCGAGGGTGTAACGGTAGATGTTGTCGATGAACAACAGTACGTCACGGCCTTCGTCACGGAACTTCTCGGCCATGGTCAGGCCGGTCAGTGCAACGCGCAGACGGTTGCCCGGCGGCTCGTTCATCTGGCCGTAAACCAGGGCTACCTTGTCCAGTACGTTGGAGTCCTTCATCTCGTGGTAGAAGTCGTTACCCTCACGAGTACGCTCGCCCACACCAGCGAACACGGAATAACCGCTGTGCTCGATGGCGATGTTACGGATCAGCTCCATCATGTTCACGGTCTTGCCTACACCGGCGCCACCGAACAGACCGACCTTACCGCCCTTGGCGAACGGGCAGACCAGGTCGATTACCTTGATGCCGGTTTCCAGCAGGTCGTTACCGCCGGCCTGATCGGCATAGGAGGGAGCTTCGCGGTGGATACCCCAGCGCTCTTCTTCGCCGATGGGACCGGCTTCGTCGATCGGGTTGCCCAGTACGTCCATGATCCGGCCCAGGGTCGCTTTACCGACCGGTACGGAGATGGCTGCGCCGGTGCTGTCCACGCCCAGGCCACGCTTGAGGCCTTCGGTGGAACCCATCGCAATGGAACGAACCACGCCGTCGCCCAGCTGCTGCTGAACTTCCAGGGTGGTTTCGACGCCCTGGACCTTCAGGGCTTCATAGATGTTCGGCACTGCATCGCGCGGGAATTCCACGTCGATTACGGCGCCGATGATTTGAACGATACGTCCGCTACTCATGTCTGGTTCCTCTGAATTTTGAACCTGTTCTTACACCGCGGCAGCGCCGCCGACGATTTCCGAGATTTCCTGGGTGATCGCCGCCTGACGCGCCTTGTTGTAGATCAGCTGCAGTTCGCTGATCAGCTCGCCGGCGTTGTCGGTAGCGTTCTTCATTGCAATCATCCGGGCCGCCTGCTCACAGGCGTTGTTCTCAACCACGGCCTGGTAAACCTGGGATTCCACGTAGCGAACCAGCAGGCCATCCAGAAGGGCCTTGGCATCGGGTTCGTAGAGGTAGTCCCAGTGATGCTTCAGGTCCGCGTTGTCATCGGCCACCAGCGGAACCAGCTGTTCCACGGTCGGCTTCTGCGTCATGGTGTTGACGAACTTGTTGGAAACCACATACAGGCGGTCGATACGGCCGTCCAGGTATGCGTCGAGCATGACCTTCACGCTACCGATCAGGTCGTTGATCGACGGCTCCTCGCCAAGGTGACTGATGGCTGCGACTACGTTGCCGCCATAGTTCTTGAAGAAGGACGCACCTTTCGAACCGATCACGCACAGATCGATGTCCACGCCTTGCTCGCGCTTGGCACTCATGTCTTTCACGAGCGCCTTGAACAGGTTGATGTTCAGGCCGCCGGCCAGGCCACGGTCGGAACTCACCACGATATAGCCGACGCGCTTGACTTCGCGCTCGACCATGAACGGATGGCGATACTCCGGGTTGGCGTTGGCCAGATGGCCGATCACCTGACGAATGCGCTCGGCATAGGGACGGCCAGCAGCCATGCGCGCTTGAGCCTTGCGCATCTTGCTGGTCGCCACCTTGTTCATGGCATTGGTGATCTTTTGCGTGCTTTTGATGCTCGCAATCTTGCTGCGAATCTCTTTTGCGCCTGCCATTTGACACCTATCGGGTTAGCAGGCGGGGGCCTGTGAAGGCCCCCGCTGCGGCTTACCAGGTTTGGGTGGCCTTGAACTTCTCGATACCGGCTTTGAGGCCAGCGTCGATTTCGTCGTTGAAGTCGCCCTTCTCGTTGATCTTCGCCATCAGTGCGGCGTTATCACGGTTGAAGTAGGCGATCAGGGCCTGCTCGAAAGCACCAACCTTGGTGACGTCCACATCAGTCAGGTAGCCGCGTTCAGCTGCGTACAGCGACAGGGACATGTCCGCGATGGACATCGGCGCGTACTGCTTCTGCTTCATCAGTTCGGTAACGCGCTGACCATGGTCCAGCTGCTTGCGAGTGGCTTCGTCCAGGTCGGAAGCGAATTGGGCGAAGGCCGCCAGCTCGCGGTACTGAGCCAGAGCGGTACGGATACCACCGGACAGCTTCTTGATGATCTTGGTCTGGGCCGCGCCACCAACACGGGATACCGAGATACCGGCGTTGACCGCCGGACGGATGCCCGAGTTGAACATTGCGGTTTCCAGGAAGATCTGACCGTCGGTGATGGAGATCACGTTGGTCGGAACGAACGCGGAAACGTCGCCAGCCTGGGTTTCGATGATCGGCAGAGCGGTCAGGGAACCGGTCTTGCCAGTCACGGCGCCATTGGTGAACTTCTCGACGTACTCTTCGGAAACACGGGAAGCGCGCTCCAGCAGACGGCTGTGGAGATAGAACACGTCGCCCGGATACGCTTCGCGGCCCGGCGGACGGCGCAGCAGCAGGGAGATCTGGCGGTAGGCAACGGCCTGCTTGGACAGGTCATCATAGATGATCAGGGCGTCTTCACCGCGGTCGCGGAAGTATTCGCCCATGGTGCAGCCGGAGTACGGAGCCAGGTATTGCAGGGCTGCCGATTCGGAAGCACTGGCAACGACCACGATGGTGTTGGCCAGGGCGCCGTTCTCTTCCAGCTTGCGCACGACGTTGGCGATGGTCGATTGCTTCTGACCGATAGCCACGTACACGCACTTAATGCCGCTGTCTTTCTGGTTGATGATCGCGTCGACAGCCAGGGCGGTCTTGCCGATCTGACGGTCACCGATGATCAGCTCGCGCTGGCCACGGCCGATCGGGATCATCGCATCGACGGCCTTGTAGCCGGTCTGTACCGGCTGATCGACCGACTTACGCCAGATCACGCCCGGGGCGACTTTCTCGATGGCGTCGGTAGCCTTGGCATCGATCGGGCCTTTGCCATCGATCGGGTTGCCCAGTGCGTCGACGACGCGACCCAGCAGTTCCGGACCAACCGGTACTTCCAGGATGCGGCCGGTGCACTTGGCATTCATGCCTTCTTTCAGGCCCTGGTATTCACCCAGAACCACGGCACCAACGGAGTCCTGCTCCAGGTTCAGCGCCATACCGTAGACGCCGCCCGGGAACTCGATCATTTCGCCGTACATGACGTCGGCCAGACCGAAGATGCGCACGATACCGTCGGACACACTGACGATGGTGCCTTCGTTGCGCGCTTGCGAGGCTACATCGAGTTTCTCGATGCGCCCCTTGATGATTTCACTAATTTCGGAAGGATTGAGTTGCTGCATGCCGCTGCCCCTTCAAACTCAAGATTTCAACGCTTCGGCCAGTTTCGCGAGCTTGCCGCTAACCGAGCCATCGATTACCAAGTCACCGGCGCGGATCACCACGCCGCCGATCAGGCTCGCGTCTTCCGACGCATGTAGCCGCACTTCGCGACTGAGCCGGGCGCTGAGGGCCTTGGCGAGTTTGTCCTGCTGTTCCTGGCTCAGGGCGAAGGCGCTAGTGACCTCGACCTCAACCAGTTTTTCCTGCTCGGCCTTCAGCTGTTCGAACATCTCGGTGATGGTCGGCAGCAGGTCGAGCCGTTTGTTTTCAGCCACTGTCCGGATGAAGTTCTGGGACGAAGCGATGAGCTTGTCGCCACAAACCTCGATCAGGCTTTCAGCCTTGGTCGCCGCGGTCAGCTGAGGCTCTTTGAGCAGCTGGCGCACGGTGTCGTCCTGCGACACTGCGGCCACCACGCCCAGCGCAACGGACCATTCGGCCAGTTGCTGGTGGGCATGCGCGTACTCGAAAGCCGCCTTCGCGTAAGGACGGGCCAACGTGGTCAGTTCTGCCATATCGCCCTCGCTTAGATCTCGGCGGCCAGTCGATCAACCAGCTGCTGGTGCGCATTGGCGTCGATCGAAGCGCCCAGGATCTTCTCGGCACCGCTGACAGCCAGGGCACCCACTTGGGCACGCAGGGCGTCTTTGACGCTGTTGATTTCCTGTTCGATTTGCGCCTGGGCCTGGGCCTTCAGGCGTTCGCCTTCGGCATGGGCCTGTTCGCGGGCTTCATCGACGATCTGGTTAGCGCGTTTTTTCGCTTGCTCGACGATTTCAGCCGCCTGTGCCTTGGCTTCGCGCAGTTGCTGACCCGCTTTCTCATGGGCCAGCTCCAGATCGCGAGCCGCACGGTTGGCAGCATCAAGGCCGTCGGCAATCTTCTTCTGACGCTCCTGCAGAGCCGCGATGACCGGAGGCCATACAAACTTCATGCAGAAGATGACGAAGATGGCGAACGCAATGGCCTGGCCGATCAGAGTTGCATTAATGTTCACGCCAACACCTCGCTCGTTCGTTGTCAGTCCAATTCCCGGTAGCCGGGAATTACTGGGCTACCTGAGCAATGAACGGGTTAGCGAAGGTGAAGAACAGCGCGATACCAACACCGATCATGGTCACGGCGTCGAGCAGACCGGCGACGATGAACATTTTCACCTGCAGCATCGGAACCATTTCCGGCTGACGAGCAGCGCCTTCCAGGAATTTGCCGCCCAGCAGGCCGAAGCCGATAGCGGTACCCAGAGCGCCCAGACCAATCAGCAGAGCAACGGCGATAGCAGTGAGTCCAACTACAGTTTCCATTTTTCCTCCCGACTTTTTTGTCGTGTTGGTTAAAGGTTGAAGCAAGTTAAGTGAAACTTTCTTTCAGCAGAGGGGATTTCCCCTCCCGCCCGTTCGGGCAACCCCTTCCTCGCGAAAGGGGTTCATCAGAACCGAGGTATCAGTGGCTGTCTTCGTGCGCCATCGACAGGTAGACGATGGTCAGCATCATGAAGATGAACGCCTGCAGGGTGATGATCAGGATGTGGAACACCGCCCACGCCCAGTTCAGCACTACCCCCATGCCGCCAAGCCACAGCAGGCCGCTGCCGAACATCACGGCGATGAGGATGAAGATCAGCTCGCCGGCGTACATGTTGCCGAACAGACGCAGTGCCAGAGACACCGGTTTGGCGATCAGAGTCACGAACTCCAGCAGGAAGTTCACCGGGATCAGGATGATCTGCACCAGCATGTTGCTGCTGTGGAACGGATGCAGGGTCAGTTCGCCGAGGAAGCCGCTGATGCCCTTGACCTTGATGCTGTAGAAGATGATCAGGGCGAACACCGAGATGGCCATGCCGAAGGTGGCGTTCGGGTCGGTGGTGGAAACCACGCGGAAGAACAGGTGCTCGTTGCCGGTGATCTTCGCGGCCAGAAGCGGCAGGAAGTCGACCGGCACCAGGTCCATCAGGTTCATCAGGAAGATCCAGACGAACACGGTCAGGGCCAGCGGGGCGATCAGCGGGTTACGGCCGTGGAAGGTGTCCTTCACACTGCCATCGACGAACTCGACCATCACTTCTACGAAGTTCTGCAGGCCGCCAGGCTGACCGCTGGTTGCCTTCTTGGCTGCCATGCGGAAAAGGAAGATGAATACCAGGCCGAGGAATACGGACCAGCCCAGGGTATCGACGTGGAATGCCCAGAAGCCCATTTCCTTGGCTTGCTCGGCTGTGTGGGCGAACCCCCAATCACCGCTGGGCAGACGACCGAAGGTCAGGTTCTGCAAGTGGTGCTGGATGTAACCCGAAGCGCTTTCTGCTGCCATGTTTGCCTCAATCGCTCTAAGGTCTTGTAAATGTGTTTCTCATCAACAGGGGTGCACACCAGCTGACCATGAGGGTCAGAAGGTAGACGCCAAACAGGGACAATGCCTCGATTGGCTTCACTCCCACGAACACCAGTGCGAACAGCACTGCTGTCAGAATCAGTTTTCCAGCTTCACCCGCGTAGAACGAGCGAACGATCAGGCGGGCCGATCGCGCGCCGCTGTAACGGAACGCCTTGTACGCGAAATACAGATTCGGCAGCCAGGCGATCAGGCCACCTAGCAAGGCCGAGTAACCAGCAACCGTTCCCCGGGACAACCAGAGGACTGCCGCAGCGAAAAGCACCACCACCAGCTGGACGAGCAACAGGCGCGAAGCCGGTTGGTGATGGAAGGGCAGGCGGTTCGGCGTGCGGGTTTCCATCTGGCTCACAGTCCTCTGGTGTCGGCTTCGCAAATCAATAACTTGGCATACTTTGTGCCGACAAAATTGCGCGCCGAAGTATAGGCGGGGGAACATACCCGTTCAACCGCCGGGTAGTGTTTTCCGACCATCGCTACAGGCCGCTTTGTATCAACGAATGTGAGCGAGAACCCCTTGCAACTCGTCGAGCGAGTTGTAGCGGATCACCAACTGGCCCTTGCCCTTCTGGCCATGACGAATTTGCACGGGAGCCCCAAGACGCTCAGCCAGGCGCTGCTCCAGGCGGCTGATGTCGGGATCGCTCTTGACCGTTCTGACAGGTTCTTCAGCCGCATTCAGCCAGTGGCGTACGAGGGCTTCTGTCTGCCGCACAGTCAGACCGCGTGCGACAACATGTCGCGCACCTTCAACCTGCCTTTCGACCGGCAAACCCAGCAGCGCACGGGCATGTCCCATTTCCAGGTCGCCGTGGGAGAGCAGGGTCTTCACTTCCTCGGGCAGGGCGATCAGGCGCAGCAGGTTGGCGATGCTGACCCGCGACTTGCCGACTGCATCGGCTACCTGCTGCTGGGTGAGCTGGAACTCCTGCTGCAGGCGCTGCAGCGCGTTGGCTTCCTCGAGCGGATTGAGGTCCTCGCGCTGGATGTTCTCGATCAGCGCCATGGCGATGGCAGCCTCGTCGGGGACTTCGCGCACCAGCGCCGGAATCTTCTCCAGGCCGGCCTGCTGGCTGGCGCGCCAGCGGCGCTCGCCGGCGATGATCTCGTAGCGACCCTTGTCGATCGGCCGCACCACGATGGGCTGCATCACGCCCTGCGCCTTGATCGACAGGGCGAGTTCCTCGAGGGCCTGCGGGTCCATGTCCCGGCGCGGCTGGTACTTGCCGCGCTGGATCACGTCGAGTGGCAGGTGCTGGAGTTCGCGGGCATCCACCTGCGCCGCCTCTTCCTGCAGGGCGGCGGCGCTGGAGCCGCTGAGCAGGGCATCCAGCCCGCGTCCGAGACCTCGTTTCTTCAGGGCCATGCGGGGTTCCTTGTTCCTTATGCCGGGGCGGTGCTGCGAGAAGCGCGCTGACGGCGCGCCAGTTCGCCGGCCAGCGCCAGGTAGGCGATGGCACCGCGGGAGTTCTTGTCGTAGACCAGCGCCGGCATGCCGAAGCTGGGCGCCTCGGCCAGCCGCACGTTGCGCGGGATCACCGTGGTGTAGAGCTTGTCGCCGAAGTGTTCCTGCAACTGGTTGCTGACGTCGTTGGTCAGGCTGATGCGCGGGTCGTACATGGTGCGCAGCAGGCCTTCGATCTTCAGCGCCGGATTGAGACGCTCGCCGATGCGCTGGATGCTGTTGATCAGGTCGGTGAGGCCTTCCAGCGCGTAGTACTCGCACTGCATGGGAATGATCACGCCGTCGGAGGCGGACAGTGCGTTGACGGTCAGCATCGACAGCGACGGCGGACAGTCGATGAGGATGTAGTCGTAGTTCTCGCGGACCGGAGCGAGCGCCTGGCGCAGGCGGTGTTCCTTCATCTCCATGTCCAGCAGGACGACTTCCGCCGCGGTGAGGTCGCGGTTGGACGGCAGCAGTTGATAACCGCCGTGCTCGGAGAACTGCATCGCATCGACCAGGCTGCATTCGCCGGTCAGCACGTCGTAGATGGAGTGCTCCAGGGTCAACTTATCCACACCGCTGCCGGTGGTCGCGTTGCCCTGTGGATCGAGGTCGATCAGCAGTACGCGGCGCTTGGTTGCAACCAGCGAAGCCGCGAGATTGATGCAGGTAGTGGTCTTGCCCACGCCGCCCTTCTGATTGGCGATCGCGAATACCTTAGCCATGATTTCCCCCACTCCCCGTCATGCCGTGCGGCGCAGTATCAGCAGATGGCGCTGGCCTTGGCAACCTGGAACCGTCAGAGCGTGCTCGGCTTCGACCCGGAATTCTTCCGGGAGTGCCGTCAGTTCGTCCTCGGGGTACAGGCCTTTCATCGCCAGCCAGCGAGTTTCGTTGTCGCCGAGATGGCCGGTCCAGCTGCAGAAGTCCCCGAGACTGCTGAATGCCCGGGAGACGATGCCGTTGAACGGCAGCATTGGCTGGAACGCCTCGACCCGGCTGTGGATAACTTCGAGGTTATCCAGCTTGAGTTCGAGCTTCACCTGGGTCAGGAAGCGAGTCTTCTTGCCGTTGCTGTCGAGCAGGGTCAGCTGCTTCTCCGGGAACAGGATGGCCAGCGGAATGCCCGGCATGCCGCCACCGCTGCCGACATCCAGCCAACGCTCGCCGCCAGCCGCCACGAAATGCGGAACGATGCTCAGGCTGTCGAGCAGGTGGCGCGAAACCATTTCGTCGACATCGCGCACCGCCGTCAGGTTGTAGGCCTTGTTCCATTTGGCCAGCAGATCCAGATAGGCCAGGAGCCGGTCCTGGCGCATCGTATCGAGTTGTACGCCGAGCGCCGCCGCGCCACGCGCGAGCTCCTCGGCATGGCGTTGGGTTACCTGGGACATCAGGCGCTTTGCTCCAGTTGGCGTCCGGAAGAACGTTTCTTCAGGTGGATAAGCAACAGGGAAATGGCCGCCGGGGTGACGCCGGGAATCCGGCCGGCCTGGCCGAGCGTTTCCGGGCGGGCCTGGGCCAGCTTGTGCTGGATTTCCTTGGACAGGCCGGAAATGGCGGAATAGTCGATATCCACAGGCAGTCGGGTGTCCTCGCTGGCGCGCAGACGCTCGATCTCTTCCTGCTGGCGGTCGATATAGCCGGCGTACTTGGTGCGGATCTCCACCTGCTCGGCGACCTGCGGGTCCTCGGCGCCGACGCCGGTGATTTCGGCGAGGCTGGCGTAGTCGATCTCCGGACGGCTGAGCAGGTTGAGCAGGTTGTACTCATGGGCCAGCGGCGTACCGAAACGCTCGGCGATGGCATCGCCCTGCGGGGTGTTCGGGCGGACCCAGGTACTCTTCAGGCGCTGTTCTTCCCGCTCGATGCCTTCGCGCTTGGCTTCGAAGGCCGCCCAGCGCCGGTCGTCGACCAGACCGAGCTCGCGGCCCTTTTCGGTCAGGCGCAGGTCGGCGTTGTCTTCGCGCAGGATCAGCCGGTACTCGGCGCGCGAAGTGAACATGCGATACGGCTCCTGGGTGCCGAGGGTGATCAGATCGTCGACCAGTACGCCGATGTAGGCCTCGTCGCGACGCGGGCACCAGCTGTCGCGGCCCTGCGCGCGCAGAGCGGCGTTGGTGCCGGCGAGCAGACCCTGGGCGCCGGCTTCTTCGTAGCCGGTGGTGCCATTGATCTGGCCGGCGAAGAACAGGCCGCCGATGACCTTGGTCTCCAGGCTGTACTTGAGGTCGCGCGGATCGAAGTAGTCGTATTCGATGGCGTAGCCGGGACGAACGATGTGTGCGTTCTCCATGCCGCGGATGGAGCGGACGATATCCAGCTGCACGTCGAACGGCAGGGACGTGGATATGCCGTTCGGATACAGCTCATGGGTGGTCAGGCCTTCCGGTTCGAGGAAGACCTGATGGCTGTCCTTGTCGGCGAAGCGATGAATCTTGTCCTCGATCGACGGGCAGTAACGCGGGCCGATGCCTTCGATCACGCCGGAGTACATCGGCGAACGGTCGAGGTTCGAGGCGATGATCTCGTGGGTACGCGCGTTGGTGTGGGTGATCCAGCAACTGACCTGGCGCGGATGCTCGGCCTGCGAGCCAAGGAACGACATCACCGGCGTCGGGGTATCGCCCGGCTGTTCGGTCATCACCGAGAAATCCACGGTACGGCCGTCGATGCGTGGCGGTGTGCCGGTCTTCAGGCGGCCGACACGCAGCGGCAACTCGCGCAGACGTTTCGCCAGCGCGATGGCCGGCGGATCACCGGCGCGACCGCCGGAGTAGTTCTGCAGGCCGATGTGGATAAGTCCACCGAGGAAGGTGCCGGCGGTGAGGACCACATTGTCAGCCTGGAATTTCAGGCCCATCTGGGTAACCACACCACGTACCTGGTCCTGCTCGACGATCAGATCGTCGCAGGCTTGCTGGAATATCCACAGGTTGGGCTGGTTCTCCAGGATCTCGCGGATCGCCGCCTTGTAGAGAATACGGTCGGCCTGTGCACGAGTCGCGCGGACTGCCGGGCCCTTGCGGCTGTTCAGGATGCGGAACTGGATGCCGCCCTTGTCGGTGGCATGGGCCATTGCCCCGCCGAGCGCATCGATTTCCTTGACCAGATGGCTCTTGCCGATGCCGCCGATGGCCGGGTTGCAGCTCATCTGGCCGAGGGTCTCCACATTGTGGGTGAGCAGCAGGGTCTTCACCCCCATGCGTGCAGCCGCCAGCGCGGCCTCAGTGCCGGCATGGCCACCGCCGATCACGATCACGTCAAAACGGGAAGGGAAATCCACCACGCACCTCGTGCCTGTCGAGTAAGGGAAATCAGAGAGCCGGACAGTATAGGGGCTAAGCCCCTTCGATTGAAGGCGCCTGGACAAAAAATAGCCAGGTGTCGCTTTCAAGCTTCTATAGAAAATAGAGAAAGGAATTTTTTAAATCTTTTTAGAGCTTGTGTTTATGTATGGTGTCGATGATTTCTGTGGATAGTTCTCTGTATCCCTTGCTGCTTGTGATGTACAGCGTTTTAAAACCCTGTGGCGAAGATGTCCGGAAGCAGGGGACTGCCGGTTTGCAACCTGTGGATTGATTGGGTACTTATCAACAGGTGGTTTTATCAACAGAGAACGGCACGGGTTGTGTACCTGGCTATACGTGAGTTTTACACAGGGCTCAGGAATGCTTGTGGAGTAATCTGCGGATGCGCTGAAACGCCCGAATAGCGGGCTATTCGGGTGCTGATGCGGTGTGGAAAAAAGCGCGAGGGGAGGCCGGCCAAGGCCGGTCAGGCGGCTCTTTTGCGGCGAGAAATCAGGTAGGAGCGATCCACAGACCGAAGGCAGCCTGTGGACGAATCACTTGCCGATGCAGAAGCTGGAGAAGATGCGACCGAGGAGATCGTCGGGGGTGAAGGCGCCAGTGATCTCGCCCAGGGACTGCTGGGCCAGGCGCAGATCCTCGGCAAGCAGTTCGCCGGCGCCGCTGAGGGTCAGCTGGGCGCGGCCGTGCTCGAGATGATCGCCGGCATGGCGCAGGGCTTCCAGGTGACGGCGGCGGGCGCTGAAGCTGCTTTCCGCGGTCTGTTCGAAGCCCATGCAGGCTTTCAGGTGTTCGCGCAGCAGATCCAGGCCATCTCCGGAACGCGCCGATAGGCTGAGGGTGACGTGGCCGTCGGCGCTTTCCTCGATGCCGACAGTATTTGTGGATAAGTCGGCCTTGTTGCGGATCAGGGTGACTCGTGCCGGGTCCGGCCGCTCGTCGAGGAACTCCGGCCAGAGGGCGAACGGATCGCTCGCTTCGGGCGCAGTGGAGTCGACCACCAGCAGCACGCGGTCCGCCTCGCCAATGGCCTTCAGGGCGCGTTCCACGCCGATCTTTTCCACATGGTCGTCGGTGCTGCGCAATCCGGCGGTATCCACCACGCGCAGGGGCATGCCGTCGATGTGGATATGTTCGCGCAGGACGTCCCGCGTGGTGCCGGCGATGTCAGTGACGATGGCGGCTTCGCGCCCGGCGAGGGCATTCAGCAGGCTGGATTTGCCGGCATTCGGCCTGCCGGCGATGACCACCGTCATGCCGTCGCGCAGCAATGCGCCCTGGCCGGCTTCGCGCAGGACTGCCGCCAGCTCGCTGTGTACCGCGTCGAGTTGGCTCAGCACATGGCCATCGGCGAGAAAGTCGATCTCTTCCTCGGGGAAATCGATGGCCGCTTCGACGTACATGCGCAGCTGGATCAGCTTGTCGGTCAGGCTGTGCACCCGGCGGGAGAATTCGCCCTGCAGCGAACGCAATGCGTTGCGTGCGGCCTGGGTGGAACTGGCCTCGATGAGGTCGGCAATCGCCTCGGCCTGGGCGAGGTCGAGCTTGTCGTTGAGGAAGGCGCGCTCGCTGAACTCTCCCGGACGGGCCTGGCGCGCGCCCAGTTCGAGGCAGCGCTGCAGCAGCATGTCCATCACCACCGGGCCGCCATGGCCCTGCAGTTCGAGCACGTCTTCGCCGGTGAAGGAGTTGGGGCCGGGGAAGAACAGCAGCAGGCCTTCGTCGATCTCCTCGCCGTCGTCGGCGTAGAAGGGGCCGTAGTGAGCATACCGGGGTTGCGGCTCGCGGCCGCTCAGGGTGATGGCCATGGCCCGGGCGCGCGGCCCGGATACCCTGACGATGCCCACGCCGCCGCGTCCCTGGGCGGTGGCTACAGCGGCGATAGTTTCACGGGCTGCATTCATTGCGCGACTCCAGATAGCAGAACGCCCCACGAGGGGGCGTTCTGACGTTTGGCTGGTTGGGCGATCAGGCCGATGCCTTGCTCGCTGCCCCTTCGATCTGCCGGGTAATGTACCACTGCTGGGCGATCGACAAGACGTTGTTCACCACCCAGTACAGCACCAGGCCGGCCGGGAACCAGAGGAAGAAGAAGGTGAAGATGATCGGCATCATTTTCATCACCTTGGCCTGCATCGGGTCCGGCGGAGTCGGGTTGAGCATCTGCTGGATCAGCATGGTGGCGCCCATGATGATCGGCAGGATGAAGAACGGATCCTTCACCGCGAGGTCGGTGATCCAGCCCAGCCACGGGGACTGGCGCATCTCGACGCTTTCCAGGAGTACCCAGTAGAGGGAGAGGAATACCGGCATCTGCACCAGGATCGGCAGACAGCCGCCCAGCGGATTGATCTTCTCCTTCTTGTACAGCTCCATCATCGCCTGGGACATCTTCTGGCGATCGTCGCCGTGCTGCTCCTTGATCGCCTGCATCTTCGGCGATACCGCGCGCATGCGTGCCATCGAGCGGTAGCTGGCGGCGGAAAGCGGGAAGAAGGCCAGCTTGATGACCACGGTCAGCAGGATGATCGACCAGCCCCAGTTACCGAGCAGGCTGTGGATATGTTGCAGCAGCCAGAAGATCGGTTGGGCGATGAACCACAGCCAGCCATAGTCGACGGTCAGTTCCAGGCCTGGCGAGAGTTCCTTCAGGTGGCTCTGCAGCTTGGGACCGGCATACAGCACGGCGCTGGTTTCGGTCTTGCTGCCTGGCGCGACGGTCAGGTTGGGGCCGGTGAAACCGACGATGTAGTTGCCCTGGCTGTCCTTGCGGGTCATGACCTGGTGGGTTTCACCCTTGGTCGGAACCCAGGCGGTCACGAAGTAGTGCTGCAGCCAGGCGACCCAGCCACCCTGCACGGATTCCTTGAACTGCTCCTTGTCCATGTCCTTGGGGGACACTTTCAGGTAGGGCTTCTCGGGGGTCCAGACGGCTGCACCGAGGTAGGTGGAAACGCCGGTCGCGGTGGTCGAGGACGGATCGGCGCTGCTGTCGCGCTTGAGCTGGGCGAACAGGTTGCCGGTCCAGGGCTGAGCGCTCTGGTTGTCGATCAGGTAGGTGACGCCAACCTGATAGGCATTGGCGTTGATGCACTCGATCTTCTTCTGCGCCTTTTCCTTCTCGCTGCAGTCGGTCTTCAGGCCGCGATGGAAGGTGAAGCGCTTGATGTAGTTGACGCCGTTGCTGCTGTAGCTGAGGTCCACCACCAGTTGGTCCTGGCCGTCGGCCAGCTGGTAGCTGCGCTGCGCGCTGTTGTACAGGGGACGGCCGTCGCGGTTGGCGTCCGGGCCGTTGGCGCCGGTCAGGCCGCTTTGGGCCAGGTAGGTGCGCTGCTGGTCGCTTTCGAACAGCGGGAACGGTACGTCGGGGCGATCCTGGCGCAGCGGATACTGCAGCAGACCCAGTTTGACGACGTCGCCACCGCGCGGATCGATCGCCAGGCTGAGTACGTCGGTTTTCACCTGGATCAGCTGGCTGCTGGTGGCAGCGGCGGTTTGTTCGCTCGGAAGACCGGGGCTGGAAGCCTGTGCGGTCGGTACATCGGCACTGCCGGCAGCGGGCACCGAAGTGTCCGGCAGTCCCTGGCTGGTGCTGACGGAAGCGGTTTGCGCCGGCAGTTCGGGCTGACCGTAGTCCTTGTTCCACTGGAGAACCAGCATATAGGACACGACTGCAAGGGCGACGATTAGGATCGAGCGTTGAATGTCCATGGTTACTCGGCCATCGAGGAAGGGCAGGGCTTGGATTTGGCGGGCGGTACAGGATCGTAGCCACCGGGATGCCAGGGATGGCAGCGACCCAGTCGACGCAGGGTCAGCCAGCCGCCGCGCATGAGGCCATGGCTTTCGATGGCTTCATACGCGTAGCAGGAACAGCTTGGGTGGAAGCGACAGTGCCTGGCCATCATGGGGCTGATGGCGTATCGGTAAAACTGGATCAGTAGTAGCGCCAGTTTACGCATGGGATCTGTCGGACCCTCCCGGGGATTCACCGTCGGTTTCCGGGCGGGGTCGATTGCGCAGCAGGCGTTTCCAGAGCTTGCCGAACTGCTGGTGCAGCTCGGGATTCTCCAGGTCGCCCAGGCCTCTGCGCGCGATGATCACGATATCCATCCCGGCCAGGGCTTCCTGGTGGTGACGGAACGACTCGCGGATGATGCGTTTGAGGCGGTTGCGCTCGACGGCGAGCTTGACGTTCTTCTTGCCGATCACCAGACCTAGACGGGGGTGATCGAGATCGTTTTCGCGCGCCAGCAGCAGGACGTGCTTGCCGGGAACCTTGGCGGTGGGAGAGTCGAAGACTGCTGTGAAGTGCCGGGCTGTCAGTAGACGCTTATCCCGGCTGAAGTCTCGACTCACCACCTGTGTCAGGCAAATCAGACGGTCAGACGCTTGCGGCCCTTGGCGCGACGACGCGACAGGACCTGACGGCCGTTCTTGGTGGCCATGCGAGCGCGGAAACCGTGGACGCGAGCGCGCTTGAGGGTGCTGGGTTGGAAAGTGCGTTTCATGATGCAGTACCTGGGTAGTGACGACTTGAGGTCGCAGTGACCCCGTTTAAAGAGACGGGCGATTCTAGAGAAAACGCCGCGGCAGGTCAATTTCCAGCCAACCCGGGATACAAATCAGTCCCGCAGATAGATAAAGCAGGAAACGAAACTCTTTTAAAAAGCTGGTTATGTTTGTGAATGTTAGGCAGGCCGCAATCTGTGGATAACCACTCCAGGACCCGGTTCCATGGGCTTTCCAGGATTTCACAAAGCTGTCCGGAGGCTGTGTCGCGGCTGTGAATCCCCCGCTGAAAAGCTGGGGATTGTTTCGCTCTTTATCCACAGAGGTTTTTTCCACAGGATTGCCGCCAGGCTTGGCAACAAGGGCATACAGGCTTTATCCACAACACTCAATGCGCTTTTCTGTCGCGCTGTGGGATTCATTAAGGTCTTGATTTTGCTTGCTGAGGAGCACGTTTCTCATGTGGATAAGTCTTCTCGGTGGGGATACAATGGCGGCTTGTTTTTTCGCTCCACGCTTTCCTACCTTGGGGGCTATTCGTGTCCGTGGAACTTTGGCAGCAGTGCGTGGAGCTTCTCCGCGATGAGCTGCCGACTCAGCAATTCAACACCTGGATCCGTCCGTTGCAGGTCGAGGCCGAAGGAGAGGAGCTGCGTGTCTACGCGCCCAATCGTTTCGTGCTGGACTGGGTGAATGAAAAATACATGGGCCGCCTGCTCGAACTGCTTGGCGAGCGGGGCAATGGTCAGATTCCTGCGCTTTCCTTATTAATAGGCAGCCGCCGCAGCCGGACCCCGCGTCCCGCCCTGGTACCGCAAAGCCATGGCCAGCCGGTCGCGCAGGCACCTGCTCCGGTTTCCGCACCGGTCGTGCAGCCGCGAGTGGCGATTGTTCCGCCGCCTGTGGAAGAGGTTCAGCCGACCGTGCATCCGCAGATGCAACTGGGGATGCAGCAGGCGATCGCCGACCTCGACGAGTCCGCACCGGGCATCGATCCGCTGGCAGCCGCGGCATTGCCGCCGGTAACGGCCCCGGCTGTTCGCACCGAACGCAACGTGCAGGTCGAAGGCGCGCTCAAGCACACCAGCTATCTCAACCGCACCTTCACCTTCGAGAACTTCGTCGAAGGCAAGTCGAACCAGCTGGCGCGCGCCGCCGCCTGGCAGGTGGCGGATAACCTGAAGCATGGTTACAACCCGCTGTTCCTCTATGGCGGCGTCGGCCTCGGCAAGACTCACCTGATGCACGCGGTGGGCAACCATCTACTGAAGAAGAATCCGAATGCCAAGGTGGTCTACCTGCATTCGGAACGCTTCGTCGCCGACATGGTGAAGGCCCTGCAGCTGAACGCCATCAACGAATTCAAGCGTTTCTACCGTTCGGTGGATGCGCTGCTGATCGACGACATCCAGTTCTTCGCGCGCAAGGAACGCTCCCAGGAAGAGTTCTTCCACACCTTCAACGCCCTGCTCGAAGGCGGCCAGCAGGTGATTCTCACCAGTGACCGTTATCCGAAGGAGATCGAAGGCCTGGAAGAGCGCCTGAAGTCGCGCTTCGGCTGGGGCCTGACCGTCGCGGTCGAGCCGCCGGAACTGGAAACCCGGGTGGCGATCCTGATGAAGAAGGCCGAGCAGGCCAAGGTCGACCTGCCGCACGATGCCGCGTTCTTCATCGCCCAGCGCATTCGTTCCAACGTGCGCGAACTGGAAGGCGCGCTGAAGCGGGTCATCGCCCATTCGCACTTCATGGGCCGGCCGATCACCATCGAACTGATCCGCGAATCGCTGAAGGATCTGTTGGCGCTGCAGGACAAGCTGGTCAGCATCGACAACATCCAGCGCACCGTCGCCGAGTACTACAAGATCAAGATCGCCGATCTGCTGTCCAAGCGCCGTTCGCGCTCGGTGGCTCGTCCGCGCCAGGTGGCCATGGCGCTCTCCAAGGAGCTGACCAACCACAGCCTGCCGGAGATCGGCGTCGCCTTCGGCGGCCGTGACCACACCACGGTGTTGCATGCTTGCCGCAAGATCGCTCAACTTAAGGAATCCGACGCGGACATCCGCGAGGACTACAAGAACCTGCTGCGTACGCTGACCACCTGAGGCCGCACCGCAGCCCCATGAGGCAAGGGACTAGACCATGCATTTCACAATTCAACGCGAAGCTCTGTTGAAACCCCTGCAACTGGTCGCTGGCGTCGTGGAACGCCGCCAGACGCTGCCGGTTCTTTCCAACGTCCTGCTGGTCGTGGAAGGCCAGCAGTTGTCGCTGACCGGTACCGACCTCGAAGTCGAACTGGTTGGCCGCGTGACGCTCGAAGACGCTGCCGAGCCGGGCGAGATCACCGTTCCGGCGCGCAAGCTGATGGACATCTGCAAGAGCCTGCCCAGCGATGCGCTGGTCGATATCCGTGTCGACGAGCAGAAGCTGGTGGTGAAGGCCGGTCGTAGCCGCTTCACCCTGTCCACGCTGCCGGCGAACGACTTCCCGACCGTCGAGGAAGGCCCGGGTTCGCTGACCTTCAGCCTCGGCCAGAGCAAGCTGCGCCGCCTGATCGACCGCACCAGCTTCGCCATGGCCCAGCAGGATGTGCGCTACTACCTGAATGGCATGCTGCTGGAAGTCAGCGGCGGAGTCCTGCGTGCAGTGGCCACCGACGGCCATCGCCTGGCGATGTGCTCGCTGGAAGGCGCGGTGCCGCAGCATCAGGATCGCCACCAGGTCATCGTACCGCGCAAGGGCATCCTGGAACTGGCGCGTCTGCTTACCGATCAGGATGGTGAGGTCAGCATCGTGCTCGGCCAGCATCATATCCGCGCCACCACTGGCGAGTTCACCTTCACCTCGAAGCTGGTCGATGGCAAGTTCCCGGACTACGAGCGTGTCGTTCCGAAAGGCGGCGACAAGCTGGTGGTGGGTGAGCGTCAGATGCTGCGCGAAGCGTTCAGCCGCACCGCGATCCTGTCGAACGAGAAGTACCGCGGCATCCGCCTGCAACTCTCCAGCGGCCTGCTGAAGATCCAGGCGAACAACCCGGAGCAGGAGGAAGCGGAAGAGGAAGTGCAGGTCGACTACAACGGCAGCGCCCTGGAGATCGGCTTCAACGTCAGCTACCTGCTCGATGTGCTGGGCGTGATGGGCACCGACCAGGTACGCATGATCCTGTCCGATGCCAACAGCAGCGCCCTGCTGCAGGAAGCCGACAACGACGACTCCGCCTATGTCGTCATGCCGATGCGGCTCTGACGCTGACTGAATGTCCCTGACCCGCGTTTCGGTCACCGCGGTGCGCAACCTGCACCCGGTGACCTTCTCCCCCTCTCCCCGCATCAACATCCTCTACGGCGAAAACGGCAGCGGCAAGACCAGCGTGCTCGAAGCCATTCACCTGTTGGGTCTGGCTCGCTCCTTCCGTAGTGCGCGTCTGCAACCGGTCATCCAGTACGAACAGCCGACCTGCACGGTTTTCGGCCAGGTCCTGCTGTCCAATGGCTTCTCCAGCGGCCTTGGTGTTTCCCGTGATCGTGATGGCGAGTTCCAGATCCGTATCGACGGGCAGAATGCAAGGAGTACGGCGCAACTGGCGGAAACGCTGCCGCTACAGCTGATCAACCCGGACAGTTTTCGTTTGCTGGAGGGAGCGCCGAAGATTCGCCGGCAGTTCCTCGACTGGGGAGTGTTCCACGTGGAACAGCGCTTCATGCAGGCCTGGCAACGCTTGCAGCAGGCGCTGCGCCAGCGGAACTCATGGCTCCGGCATGGTAAAATGGACGGTGCTTTGCAGGCCGCCTGGGACCGCGAATTATGCAACGCGAGCGATGAAATCGACGCCTATCGGCGGTCCTATATCCAGGCGCTCAAGCCGATCTTCGAGAACACGTTGGCGGAGCTCATCCAACTGGAGGGGCTGACGCTCAGCTATTACCGCGGTTGGGACAAGGACCGCGGCCTGAACGAAGTTTTGACCAGCAGCCTGCTGCGTGACCAGCAGATGGGACATACCCAGGCTGGACCACAAAGAGCGGATCTGAGAATTCGCCTGGACGGACACAACGCGGCAGAAATCCTGTCGCGGGGGCAGCAGAAACTGGTGGTCTGCGCCCTGCGCATCGCCCAGGGACATCTGATCAATCAAGCCAAACGCGGGCAATGCGTCTACCTGGTGGACGATCTGCCCTCGGAACTGGACGAGAAGCATCGACGCTCGTTGTGTCGATTGCTTGAAGATCTGGGTTGCCAGGTATTCATCACCTGCGTGGACCCGCAACTATTGAAGGACGGCTGGCGAACGGAAACGCCGGTATCCATGTTCCACGTGGAACATGGAAGAGTCTCTCAGGACACTACCATCGGGAGTGAAGAATGAGCGAGAACAACACGTACGACTCTTCCAGCATCAAGGTGCTGAAGGGACTGGACGCGGTGCGCAAGCGTCCGGGCATGTACATTGGTGACACGGACGATGGCACCGGTCTGCACCACATGGTCTTCGAAGTGGTGGACAACTCCATTGACGAGGCGTTGGCAGGCTTCTGCAGCGAAATTTCCATCACTATTCACACCGATGAGTCGATCACCGTACGTGACAACGGCCGCGGCATTCCGGTGGATATCCACAAGGAAGAAGGGGTTTCTGCCGCCGAGGTCATCATGACCGTGCTGCACGCCGGCGGTAAGTTCGACGACAATAGCTACAAGGTCTCCGGTGGTTTGCACGGCGTGGGCGTGTCGGTGGTGAATGCCCTCTCCCACGAGCTGCGGCTGACCATTCGTCGTGAAGGCAAGGTCTGGGAGCAGATCTATCACCACGGCGTTCCGCAGTTCCCGCTGCGCCCGGTAGGCGATACCGAAGGCTCCGGCACGGAGGTCCACTTCAAGCCCTCCCCGGAAACCTTCCACAACATTCACTTCAGCTGGGACATCCTGGCCAAGCGCATCCGCGAGCTGTCGTTCCTCAACTCCGGCGTGGGCATCGTGCTGAAGGATGAGCGTGCCGGCAAGGAAGAGCTGTTCAAGTACGAAGGTGGTCTGCGCGCATTCGTCGAATACCTGAACACCAACAAGAACGCGGTGAACCAGGTCTTCCACTTCAACATTCAGCGTGAAGAGGACGGCGTGGGCGTGGAAGTCGCCCTGCAGTGGAACGACAGCTTCAACGAGAACATCCTCTGCTTCACCAACAACATCCCGCAGCGCGACGGAGGTACCCACCTGGCGGGCTTCCGCTCCGCCCTCACCCGTCACCTGAACAACTACATCGAATCCGAGGGCCTGGCGAAGAAGTACAAGATCGCCACCACCGGTGACGATGCCCGCGAAGGCCTGACCGCGATCATCTCGGTGAAGGTACCGGACCCGAAATTCAGCTCGCAGACCAAGGACAAGCTGGTCTCCTCCGAGGTGAAGACCGCGGTGGAACAGGAAATGGGCAAGCACTTCGCCGACTTCCTGCTGGAGAATCCCAACGAGGCCAAGGCCGTCGTCGGCAAGATGATCGACGCCGCCCGTGCCCGCGAGGCCGCGCGCAAGGCCCGCGAAATGACCCGCCGCAAGGGCGCGCTGGATATCGCCGGCCTGCCCGGCAAGCTTGCCGACTGCCAGGAGAAGGACCCCGCCCTCTCCGAACTGTACATCGTGGAAGGTGACTCCGCGGGCGGTTCTGCCAAGCAGGGCCGCAACCGCAAGACCCAGGCGATCCTCCCGCTGAAGGGCAAGATCCTCAACGTGGAGAAGGCGCGCTTCGACAAGATGCTTTCCTCCCAGGAGGTCGGCACCCTGATCACCGCGCTGGGCTGCGGTATTGGCCGCGAGGAATACAACATCGACAAGCTGCGCTACCACAACATCATCATCATGACCGATGCCGACGTTGACGGTTCGCACATCCGTACCCTGCTGCTGACCTTCTTCTTCCGTCAGCTGCCGGAGCTGGTCGAGCGCGGCTACATCTATATCGCCCAGCCGCCGCTGTACAAGGTGAAGCGAGGCAAGCAGGAGCAGTACATCAAGGACGACGTGGCCATGGAGGAATACATGACCCAGTCGGCCCTGGAGGACGCCAGCCTGCACGTCAACGAAGGCGCCCCGGGCCTGTCCGGCGAGGCGCTGGAGAAGCTGGTCAACGAGTACCGTGGTGTGATGCGCACCCTCGCCCGCCTCTCGCGCGTATACCCGCAGGACCTGACCGAGCACCTGGTCTACCTGCCGCGCATCAGCGAAGAGCAGCTGGGTGACGAGGCCGCCATGCGCGCCTGGCTGGAGCGTTTCGAAGCGCGCCTGAAGGGCGCTGAGAAGTCCGGCCTGACCTACAAGGCCAGCCTGCGCGAAGACCGCGAGCGCCACCTGTGGCTGCCCGAGGTGGAAATGGTCGCCCACGGCCTGTCCAGCTATGTCACCTTCAACCGCGACTTCTTCGCCAGCAACGACTACCGCAGCGTCACCTCCCTCGGCGATCAACTGAACAATCTGCTCGAGGAAGGCGCCTACGTACAGCGTGGCGAGCGCAAGAAGCCGGTCGGCAGCTTCAAGGAAGCGCTGGAGTGGCTGATGAACGAAACCACCAAGCGCCACACCATCCAGCGCTACAAAGGACTGGGCGAGATGAACCCGGAGCAGCTGTGGGAAACCACCATGGACCCGAACGTCCGCCGCATGCTCAAGGTGACCATCGAGGACGCCATCGCCGCCGACCAGCTGTTCAACACGCTGATGGGCGACGCCGTGGAACCGCGCCGCGACTTCATCGAAAGCAACGCCCTGGCAGTATCCAACCTGGACGTCTGATCCTGACTGTAGGTGGGAAAAGTTATTTGCTCTTTCGGCCAAAGTTATTGGCCAGTAGCATGAAAGTCGAAGCCCCTGCTGATGCCTAATCAGCAGGGGCTTTTTGCTGAGTGCTGGAAGAGTTACTGAGTGGCTTGCCAGTCAACCAAGAAGGCTTCCGTGAGGCGATGCTTGGTCTTGTACTCCTCAACGATTCCGGCTGTTTCTTCATCCTGTTGAAGGTTGAATTCATTGAGGCTTCATGGTTTTTGTGCCCGGAATACGCCTGGTTCTGAGCGCATGACTATGTGGTGGATGCCTTATATCGCTGGCTTGAGAAGTAGCTTGTACGCCTATTCTCAGCTCTCTGGTCACGGACTGGTTGCCAAACAGCCGCAGGGATGCCATCGTAATGACGAATGTCATTACAGGTGTCAGTTGCCATGGCCTCCATCAATATCCGTATCGACGACGAGCTTAAAGTCCGGGCTTACCGTGAACTAGAAAGGCTCGGCGTCACTCCTTCCGAGCTGATGCGCCAAGCCCTGCAGTATGTGGCCGAGCGTGGTCAGCTGCCTTTTCGCCCAGTGCTGATGACCGAAGAAGATGAGGCTCTCATCGCCACGGTTCGCGAGCGCCTGGCCGCTCCCCAGCGCGTAAAGGTTGCGCTGGATGACCTATAGCCTTGAATTCGATGCGCGGGCACTGAAGGAGTGGCAAAAGCTGGGGGATACCATTCGCCAGCAGTTCAAGAAAAAGCTTGCGGAGGTGCTGGTCAATCCACGCATCGAGGCCAACCGCCTCCATTCGCTACCGGACTGCTACAAGATCAAGTTGCGTAGTAGTGGCTACCGGTTGGTTTACCAGGTAATCGACCACGAAGTCGTAGTGTTTGTAGTGGCGGTGGATCGGCGAGAGCGTGAGCAGGTGTACCGTAAGGCTGCCGAGCGGCTCAAGTAGTCGCTTGTCTGTGTCAGGTAGAGTCTGGCTTCAATGCAATGCGGGCCTATTCGCCATACAGCGGCTCGGCCCGAGAGTGCTCCAGCTGATTTGGTCGTGGTGCCGCAGTGGTTGCTTCGCCCCATCGTCATGCCTGGTGGTGCCGGTATCCAGGATGTCTTCATGCAGGTGTGCAGCGACACGGAGCGAACAGACAAAATTGTTGCCGAGGTCGAAGCGGCTTTTGGCCAGGGGCGAAAGATCCTGCTGCTGACTGAGCGAACAGATCATCTCAGCTCCATTGAGGAGAAACTGGTCGGGAGGGTTCGTAATCTGTTCACCTTGCATGGGCGGCTGTCCAAGAAGCAACGCACCGCGCTTATCGGCGAGTTGGCTGTATTACCACCTGATGCGCCGCGGGTGATCCTGGCAACAGGAAAATTGGTCGGCGAGGGTTTTGATCATCCAGCTCTGGATACCTTGGTTCTGGCCATGCCGGTTTCCTGGAAGGGTACCCTTCAGCAGTATGCAGGCCGTCTGCATCGGGAGCATGCGGACAAGGCGGATGTTCGCATCATTGATTTCATTGACTCCGGGCACCCGGCGTTGCTGCGCATGTGGAGCAAGCGCCAGGCTGGTTACAAGGCTATGGGATATGGGTTTGCTGATCCATCCAGCGCTATGGAGCTTCTGCCGCGGGACTGACAAGCCCTCGAAGTCGGCGACGGATGGAGAGACCTTCGACGTACGGGAAAGCAGCAGCGCCGGGCCAGGTAAAAAGCGGTTGTTACCGGCAGAGGTGGGGGTGGGAGATGTAGCAGGGTGTTACCTGCGGGTAGCGTGGCCGGGTGGGAAGGAAACAGGTAGCGCCCCAAATCGAGGCTCTTGAGATCAGGCCGAAATACTAAGTTATTGATTTTAAAGTATATTTAAAAGTTGGCACGCAGAGTGCTTTATAGACGACACAACAAGAACAATAACGCACCAACAAAAAAGCATTTCGACTCTGACAACTACAAAAACAACAGGCCAGAGAAGAAGCAAACATATTTTTTTGGAGCGGGTTTGCGGTTCCGGGTTTATCCCGGCGGTCGAGCGAAGAAGAACAAGACTACTGAAGTAGCTCTGGCTTCGATCGAGTCACCTGGTGACGACGGCAATGCCAACATCCAAAAAAATACGTTTGCCTTTGAAACCCCGGATGGGGTCGGATCGATAACAACAACAACAAGTCGATCAACAAGAAGAACAAAGCAGTGATTATTTGAGGGGAGCTTCGGCTCCCCTCAGTGCTTTCTGGCGGTCTGGTTCTGCAGGCCACCCAACCAGATCGTTTTTCCTTTGCGCTCCTGCTCCGTAGGGCGGGTGCAACCCGCCAAAGCGCGGCGGTATTGCGGCGGGTTTCACCCGCCCTACCCGCCCTACCTGCAACCCCCGATCACTCGCGAAAAACAAAAAGGGCCCTTTCGGGCCCTTCTGTTTTTGTGCCTGGAGAATCAGGAAGCCTTCGCCACCAGCGTCTCCACCGCGGGCAGTTCGCCCATGCCGCGCAGGGTATCGTTGACCCAGTTCTCGGCACGCTGGTTGAGCTCGGCGATGGCGCGCGGACCCTCGCCCTGCGGCTGCATCAGCGGGCCGATGACGACCTGGATGGTGCCCGGGTGCTTGGCCCAGCCGTTCTTCGGCCAGAAACGGCCGGCGTTGTGTGCGATGGGCAGCACCGGCAGGCTGGCGTTCACCGCCAATGCCGAACCGCCGCGGGAGAACTTGGCCGGCTCGCCGGCGGGGATGCGCGTGCCTTCCGGGAAGATCAGCACCCAGGCACCCTGCTGCAGGCGTTCATGGCCCTGCTTGGCCAGTTGCTTGAGCGCCACCTTGGGCTGGCTGCGATCGATGGCGATCGGCTTGAGCAGCGCCAGCGCCCAGCCGAAGAACGGCACGAACAGCAGCTCGCGCTTGAGCACCTGGCTCAGCGGCTCGAAGTAGCCGGAAAGGAAGAAGGTCTCCCAGGTGCTCTGGTGGTTGGAGAGGATCACGCAGGGGCGCTCCGGAATGTTCTCCACGCCGCGCACTTCGTAACGTACGTTGACCATGACCCGGGTCAGCCAGACGGCGAAGCGGCACCAGGTCTGCACGACGAAGCGGTAGCGCGCGCGGAACGGCAGCAGCGGGGCGATGAAGATGCTGAGAGTGCCCCAGACGAACGCGCTGATGGACAGCAGCAGGTAGTAAAGAACGGTTCTGATGGCCTGCACTGGAAATCCTCAGGTCAGTAAGTGGGTGGCGACCGCGGCGAGATCGTCGAATACCAGGGTGCCCTCCGGCAAGGGCTTCTCCAGGGTACGTTGGCCCTTGCCGGTTTTTACCAGCACGGGCTGACAATCGACGGCCAGGGCAGCGTCGAGGTCACCCCGGCTGTCGCCAACGAACCATACACCGGCGAGCGGTATGCCGTAATGCTCGCCGATCCGCTGCAGCATGCCCGGCTTCGGTTTGCGGCAATCGCAGCCGTCGTCCGGCCCGTGCGGGCAATGGACGATCAGGCCGACTTCGCCGCCCTGCTCCGCCACCAGTTGGCGCAGGCGCGCGTGCATGCTCTCCAGCGTCGCCAGGTCGTAGTAGCCGCGGGCGATACCGGACTGGTTGGTGGCCACCGCCACGGTCCAGCCGGCCCTGCTCAGGCGGGCGATGGCGGCGATGGCGCTGGGGATGGGAATCCACTCGTCGAGGGACTTGATGTACTCGTCGGAGTCGAGATTGATGACGCCGTCGCGGTCGAGGATCAGTAGTTTCATTGGTCCAATGCCAGAAATGGAAAAGCCGGAAACCCGCAACGGCGAACCGCGTCGGGCTTCCGGCTTGCCGTGGTCGATCAGCCCAGCAGCGAGATATCCGCCACGCCGAGGAACAGCCCACGCAGCTTGGCCAGCAGCGCGTAGCGGTTGGCGCGGACGGCGCTGTCGTCGGCGTTGACCAGTACCTCGTCGAAGAACGCATCCACCGGCGCACGCAGGGCCGCCAGGCGGGCCAGGGCGGTGCGATAGTCGCGTGCAGCGGCCAGCGGAGCGGCTTCGCCTTCGGCAGTCGCCACGGCGCTGCCCAGGGCCTTCTCGGCGGACTCGGAGAGCAGGCCGGCGTTCACCGAGGCAGGAACCTCGCCTTCAGCCTTGGCCAGGATGTTCGACACGCGCTTGTTGGCGGCGGCCAGGGCTTCGGCTTCCGGCAACTGACGGAAGGCCTGCACGGCCTGCACGCGCTGGTCGAAGTCCAGCGGCGCGGTCGGCTTCAGCGCGCGCACGGCCTGGTACACGGCGACGTCCACGCCTTCGTCCTCGTAACGCGCACGCAGGCGGTCGAAGACGAAGTCCTGCACCTGCTCGGCGAGGCCGGCGGCCTTCACCTTGTCGCCGTACTGGGCGATGGCGAAGTCCAGAGCCTGGGCCAGGTCGAGGTCGAGCTGCTTCTCGATCAGGATGCGCAGCACGCCGAGGGCGGCGCGACGCAGGGCGTACGGGTCCTTGCTGCCGGTGGGCAGCATGCCGATGCCGAAGATGCCGACCAGGGTGTCGAGCTTGTCGGCCACCGCCACGGCAGCGCCGGTCAGGGTGGTCGGCAGCTCGGCGCCGGCGCCGCGCGGCATGTACTGCTCGTTCAGCGCCAGGGCGACGTCTTCCGCTTCACCGCCGGCGGTCGCGTAGTAGTAGCCGGCGATGCCCTGCATCTCCGGGAACTCGCCGACCATCTCGGTGGCCAGGTCGCACTTGGAGAGGATGCCGGCACGCGCGGCATTGGTAGCGACACCGCCAATGCGTTCGGCGATGAACGCGGCCAGGGCGGAAACCCGCTCGGCCTTCTCGTACACGGTACCGAGCTGGGCCTGGAACACCACGTTCTTCAGGCGCTCGTTGAACTGATCCAGCGGCTGCTTCTTGTCCTGCTTGAAGAAGAACTCGGCGTCGGTCAGGCGCGGACGCACGACCTTCTCGTTACCGGAGACGATGTGCTCCGGCGCCTTGCTCTGCACGTTGGTCACGGTGATGAAGCGCGGCAGCAGCTTGCCGTTGGCGTCCAGCAGGCAGAAGTACTTCTGGTTGTCCTGCATGGTGGTGATCAGGGCTTCCTGCGGCACGGCGAGGAAGCGCTCCTCGAAGGAGCAGACCAGCGGGACCGGCCACTCGACCAGCGCGGTCACTTCGTCGAGCAGCGCCGGCGGGACGATGGCGGTGCCCTTCTGCTCCGCCGCCAGTTCGGCTACGCGTTTGGAAATCAGCTCGCGGCGCTCGGCGAAGTCGGCCAGCACGTGGGCGCTGCGCAGGTCTTCCAGATAGTTGGCCGGACTGGTGATCAGCACGTTGTCCGGATTGTGGAAGCGGTGGCCGCGGGACTCGCGACCGGCCTTCTGCGCAAGGATCTCGCAGTCGACCACGTCGTTACCGAACAGCATCACCAGCCACTGGGTCGGACGGACGAACTCGTCGCGGCGCGCGGCCCAGCGCATTCGCTTGGGAATCGGCAGCTCGTTCAGCGAGGCTTCGACGATGCCCGGCAGCAGGCCGACGGCCGGCTGGCCGGCGATGGTCTGGCTGAACTTCAGCTTCGGACCGCTCTTGTCGATCAGCTCCAGGTCGACGCCGCACTTCTTGGCGAAGCCGAGGGCAGCCGGGGTCGGGTTGCCGTTGGCGTCGAACGCGGCCTGCAGCGGCGGGCCGTCGAGGTTCACGCTGCGGTCCGGCTGCTGCACGGCGAGCTGGTCGATCTGCACGGCTAGGCGACGCGGAGCGGCGTAGCAGCGGGCGGCGGCATAGCCGAGGCCGGCGGCTTTCAGACCCTTCTCGATACCGGCAAGGAAGGCTTCGCCGAGGCTCTTCAGCGCTTTCGGTGGCAGCTCTTCGGTGCCCAGTTCAACCAGGAAATCCTTCGCGCTCATTATTCGGCCTCCTTCAGCTTGGCCAGTACTTCGTCACGCAGTTCGGCGGTGGCCATCGGGAAGCCGAGGCGCGCGCGGGCCTGCAGGTAGCTCTGCGCCACGTTACGGGCCAGGGTGCGGACGCGCAGGATGTAGCGCTGGCGTTCGGTCACCGAGATGGCGCGGCGGGCGTCCAGCAGGTTGAAGGTGTGGGAGGCCTTGAGGACCATCTCGTAGGTCGGCAGCGGCAGCTCCAGCTCGATCAGGCGGTTGGCTTCGCTCTCGTAGAAGTCGAACAGCTCGAACAGCTTCGGCACGTTGGCGTGCTCGAAGTTGTAGGTCGACTGCTCCACCTCGTTCTGGTGGAACACATCGCCATAGGTGACCTTGCCGAAGGGGCCGTCAGCCCAGATCAGGTCGTACACCGAGTCGACGCCCTGGATATACATGGCCAGGCGTTCCAGACCGTAGGTGATCTCGCCGGTGACCGGGTAGCACTCGATGCCGCCGACCTGCTGGAAGTAGGTGAACTGGGTCACTTCCATGCCGTTCAGCCAGATCTCCCAGCCCAGGCCCCAGGCGCCGAGGGTCGGCGATTCCCAGTTGTCCTCGACGAAGCGGATGTCGTGGACCAGCGGGTCGATGCCGATGGCCTTCAGCGAGCCGAGGTACAGTTCCTGGAAGTTTTCCGGGTTCGGCTTCAGCACGACCTGGAACTGGTAGTAGTGCTGCAGGCGGTTCGGGTTCTCGCCGTAGCGGCCATCGGTGGGACGGCGGCTCGGCTGCACGTAGGCGGCGTTCCAGGTTTCCGGGCCGATGGCGCGGAGGAAGGTGGCGGTGTGGAAGGTGCCGGCGCCTACTTCCATGTCGTAGGGCTGCAGCACCACGCAACCCTGCTCTGCCCAGTACTGTTGCAAGGCAAGGATCAGGTCTTGGAAGGTGCGCACGGCGGGCGTAGTCTGGCTCACGGATTTCACCTGTGCTGGGATTCGACGTAAAACGCCGGAGTATACCCCATGTGCGGGACTCCCCACTCCCCCGCCCGACCATACGGAAAGCCTTATGCCACGCTGCTTCTGGTGCAACGACGATCCGCTGTACATCGACTACCACGACACCGAATGGGGCGTGCCGCAGCGCGATCCGCAGGCGCTGTTCGAACTCCTGCTGCTGGAGGGATTCCAGGCCGGGCTGTCATGGATCACCGTGCTGAAGAAGCGCCAGCGCTACCGAGAGGTGCTGTTCGGCTTCGACGTCGAGCGCGTGGCGCGGATGAGCGACGAGGAGATCGAGGAGCGCATGCAGGACCCCGGCATCATCCGCAACTTTGCCAAACTCAAGGCTGCACGGCAGAACGCCCGCGCCTGGCTGGCTCATCCGGACCCGGTCGAACTGCTCTGGTCGTTCGTCGGCGGTGAACCGAAGATCAACCACTTCAGCGGTCGCGGCGACGTGCCGGCGGTGACACCGGAGGCCGAGGCGATGAGCAAGGCGTTGAAGAAGGCCGGCTTCACCTTCGTCGGGCCGACCATCTGCTATGCGTTCATGCAGGCCAGCGGGATGGTGATGGACCACACCGTCGACTGCGATCGGTATGCGCAATTGAGCTGAGTGTTCCACGTGGAACAAATTTCGTAGGGCGGGTGCAACCCGCCATTCCCAATCCCGGCGGGTTGCACCCGCCCTACGGCTCCCGACCGGTTAAACTAGCTCCCTTTCAATCTGGGGGAATTTCCGTGGAGAAGTTCAAAGGTGCAGTGGTAGTCGGCGCATTGCGCCTGTTCGCCCTGCTGCCGTGGCGGGCGGTGCAGAAGACCGGTGCGGCGATCGGCTGGATGATGTGGAAGGTGCCGAACCGTTCCCGCGAGGTGGCGCGGATCAATCTGAGCAAGTGCTTCCCCGAGCTGGACGAAGCCGCACTCGACGATCTGCTGCGGCGCACGCTGATGGACACCGGCCGGACCTTCACCGAAAGCGCCTGCGCATGGATCTGGCCGGCCCAGCGTTCCATCGACCTGATCCGCGAGGTCGAGGGTCTGGACGTGATCCACGCTGCACTGGCTTCCGGCAAGGGTGTGGTGGGCATCACCAGTCACCTGGGCAACTGGGAAGTGCTCAACCACTACTACTGCAGCCTGTGCAAGCCGATCATCTTCTACCGCCCGCCGAAGCTGAAGGCGGTGGACGAACTGTTGCAGAAGCAGCGCGTGCAGCTCGGCAACCGTGTCGCGCCGTCGACCAAGGAAGGCATCCTCAGCGTCATCAAGGAGGTTCGCCGGGGTGGTGCCGTGGGTATTCCGGCCGATCCGGAGCCTTCCGAAAGTGCCGGTTTCTTCGTGCCCTTCTGCGGCACCCAGGCGCTGACCAGCAAGTTCGTCGCCGGCATGCTCGCTGGCGGAAAGGCCCAGGGTGTGTTCATCCACTCGCTGCGCCTGGAGGACGGTTCCGGTTTCAAGGTGATCTTCGAAGCGGCGCCGGAGGAAATGTACAGCACCGACGCGAAGACCTCGGTGGCGGCCATGAGCAAGGTCGTCGAGCGCTATGTGCGCACTTGGCCCAGCCAGTACATGTGGACCATGAAGCGCTTCAAGAAGCGCCCGGAAGGCGAGGCTCGCTGGTACTGATTCCTTCCCCGAGGCGTGCGGCCCTTCAGGGAGGCCGCCGCCTGCCGATATCCTCGACATAGCCGACTGTTGAACGAGCTCCGCCATGGCCAATCAGCGCAAGTACCCACGCACCTCGATGATATGCCGGATCAGCATCAGCCACCCGAGCTCCGGCGTACTGATCGGCCAGACCCGCGACCTCTCCGAAGGCGGGGTCTATGTCCACAATCCCAACCTCGCCAGCCTGGCCATCGGCACCCGCGTCAGAGGGCAGATACAGGACCTGCCGGTGGAAGCGCCGGTGCTGGAGATGGAGGTCACCCGCACCGACGCCGAAGGCGCCGGATTGCGCTTCGTCGACAAAGGCTGAAGCAGCGCCCGATTCGCTCTTGCCGCAGGCAACCGCCGCCCGTATAGTCCCCCGCCAATGGGGTAAATGATAATTCTTATCAATTGTGGCGGTGGACCATGCAGGCTTCGATGGGCGCGAAGGATATTCTGCGGCAGCTCTACGTCGATCATCACGGCTGGCTGAAAGGCTGGCTGCGTCAGCGTCTCGGCGACCGCGAACATGCCGCCGACATCGCCCACGACACCTTTCTCCGCCTGCTGGTTTCCGGCCGCATGCCCGGCCAGCAGGAAGGCCGCAGCTACCTGGTGCAGATCGCCCGCAACCTGGTCATCGACCAGTGGCGCCGGCAGCGCATCGAGCGCGCCTACCTGGACAGCATCGCCCACCTGCCCGAGCCGGAATCCCCGTCGCTGGAAGAGCGCGCGATGATCCTGGAAACCCTGATGCAGATCGACGCCATGCTCGACCGCATGCCGGCCAGGGTACGCGCCGCCTTCCTCATGTCGCAGTTCGAAGGGCTCGGCTACGGGCAGATCGCCGAGCGCCTGCAGGTCAGCGTCAGCTCGGTGCAGAAGTACATGATCCGCGCCATCCAGAGCTGCTACCAGGTGCTCTACGACGCATGAACGCCAAGCATGAAATGCCAGTGCCCCCGGCCGTCGTCGAACAGGCCAGCGAATGGCTGATGCTGCACTGGAGCGGCGAAATGGACGCCGTGCAGCGCAAGGCGTTCCACGCCTGGCATGCCGCCGACCCGGAACATCGCCGCGTCTGGCAACGCCTGCAGCACCTGCAGGGCACCCTCGCCGGCGTGCCCGCGGCGACCGCACGGGCGGTGCTCAGCGAGCAGCCGGACCAGCGTCGTCGGCAGTTCCTCAAGCTGACCGGATGGATGCTGGCGGTTGGCGCCAGCGGCTACCTGTCGACCGAGCTGCCGTGGCGGGAAACCTTCGCCGACCAGCGCACCGCCAAGGGCGACCGCCGTCACCTGCGCCTGGACGACGGCAGCCTGCTGGACCTGAACAGCGGCACCGCGGTGGATATTCGTTTCGGCGCCCTCGAACGCCGTATCCGCCTGCTCTCCGGGGAAATCCTCCTGCGCAGCGGACAGGATCCGGTGCGCCCGCTGATCGTCGAGACCGCTGCCGGCGATATCCAGGCCCTCGGCACCCGCTTCGCCGTGCGCGAGCTGGACGGCGGCAGCCGCGTCGACCTCTACCAGGGCGAAGTGGAAATCCGCCCGCGCCATGTCAGCGGCACCCGGCTGAAGGCGGGACAGCGGCTGTGGTTCGACGCCGACCGCCTTGGCCTGCTGCAGACTGCCGACGCCAACGCCTGCGCCTGGAGCGAAGGCCGGCTGGTCGCCGAGCGGCAACCGCTGGGGCAGTTCCTCGCCGAACTGGCGCGCCATCGCCCCGGCCTGCTGCGCTGCTCCGACGATGCGGCCGAACTGCTGCTCACCGGCGTATTCCCGCTGGCCGACACCGACCGTATCCTCGCCGCCCTGGAGCGTTCGCTGCCGGTGCGGGTGAGCTATCGGACGCGCTACTGGGTGACAGTGGAACACCGCGCCTGACTCCGAGGATTGTCGCCCGAGGTGGGCTTTCGTGTAGGAGCCAGCTTGCTGGCGATCCGGAGCATCAATCAGGCAATGGTGTGGCCGGTGGGCGCCGTTGATCGCCAGCAAGCTGGCTCCTACAGGGATCGTCGCGGGCGGAAAGGTGGGTATTCCACCATCAAAAAAATCTTTCCAAAGCACTGTCGGTTTCCCCGACTCGTCCGGGATACCTCTTGAACGATCAACTCGAAGCATTCTCAAGAGGACCTTCCGGAATGCCCCACGCACCGACCACCCGTCCCACGCGCCTTGCCCTTGCCGTGTTCGCCGGCCTGCTGGGCAGCGCGCCGCTGCTGCTCGCCCCCCTCCCCTCCCAGGCCGCCAGCGCGGCCAGCCAGCAGCGCCAGTACGCCATTCCGGCCGGCAGCCTCGACCAGGCGCTCAACCGCTTCGCCAGCGAGTCCGGCGTGCTGCTCTCGGTGGACGCCGGGCTGACCGCCGGCAAGCGCAGCGCGGGTCTGCAGGGCAGCTACACCACGGACGAGGCGCTGGACCGCCTGCTGCGCGGCAGCGGCCTGCAGGCCAGCCGCGAGGCCGACGGCAGCTACACCCTGGTGCTGGCGCCGCGCGCGTCGCTGCTGGAAATGGAAGCCACCACCGTCTCCGGGCTGGCCGCCAACGTGCCCAGCGAAAGCACCGACTCCTACACGGTCGGCTCGACCAGCAACTCGACCAAGCTGAACCTGTCGCTGCGCGAGACGCCGCAGACGGTCAGCGTGATGACCCGCCAGCGCATGGAAGACCAGGGCCTCAACAGCCTCACCGCCGTGCTCGAACAGACTCCCGGCCTGTCCGTGCAGCACTACGACAGCGAACGCTTCAACATCTGGTCGCGCGGCTATGCGATCGAAAGCTTCCAGTTCGACGGCATCCCCACCACCCTGATGCCCGGCACCACTGCCACCCCGCAGAGCCTGGCGGACATGGCGATCTACGACCGCGTGGAAGTGCTGCGCGGCGCCAGCGGCCTGCTCACCGGCGCCGGCGATCCGTCCGGCACCGTCAACCTGGTGCGCAAGCGTCCCACCGACAGCTTCCAGGGCTACGTCAGCGGCGGCCTCGGCTCCTGGGACCTGTACCGCACCGAGGTGGATGTCTCCGGCCCGCTCAACGACAGCGGCAAGCTGCGCGGCCGCGCCGTCGGCGCCTACCAGACCAACAACAGCTACGTCGATTACTACGAGCAGGAAAAGCAGGTCTACTACGGCATCATCGAAGCCGACCTCACCGACAGCACCCTGCTCACCCTCGGCGTCGACTACCAGAAGTACGCGCCGCAGGGCGTCTCCTACGGCAGCTTCCCGATCTTCTACAGCGACGGCTCGCAGACCGACTTCTCACGCTCGTTCAACCCGGCCGCGCGCTGGAGCCATCGCGACCAGGACACCGTGAACACCTTCTACTCGCTGGAGCAGCGCCTGTTCGACGACTGGACGCTGAAGCTGGCGGTCAACCAGATGTACAGCAAGCGCGACTACACCCTGGCCTCGGCGAGCTGGGGCTTTCCCGACCGCGAGACCGGCGACGGCGTGCGCCTGTTCGGCGGCAACGGCAGCGGCTGGCAGAAGCAGACCGGCGTCGACCTGATGGCCCAGGGCCCGTTCCAGCTGTTCGGCCGTCAGCACGAACTGGTGCTGGGCTACAACTGGTCCAGGTTCGACGACCACAACGACCCCGACCTCGACGATCTCGAAGGGCGCGAGGTGAACATCTACACCTGGAACAACGACACGCCGAAGCCCATCTCCCAGGGCAAGCTGATGGACAACGACACCCTGATCTATCAGCACGGCGTCTACCTCGCCACCCGCCTGAAGCCCACCGACGAGCTGTCGGTGATCCTCGGCGGGCGAGTCAGCGACTATAAGGAAAAATCCTCGCTGGACTTCGTGGTGCCGGACTTCCAGCCCTTCAGCAGCACCACCCGCCTGAAGGAAAGCGGCCAGTTCACGCCCTACGCCGGCGTGGTCTACGACCTCACCGAACAGCATTCGGTGTATGCCAGCTACACCAGCATCTTCCGCCCGCAGAGCGAGCGCGACGCCAGTGGTTCGACGCTGGAGCCACTTGAAGGCGACAGCTACGAAGTCGGCCTGAAGAGCGAGTTCTTCGGCGGCCTGCTGAACACCGCCGTGGCCTACTACGAGACCAAGCAGGACAACCTCGCCGAGGCAGATCCCGGCCAGATCGTCCCCGGGACCATCGACGAGCCGGCCTTCCGTGCGGTGCAGGGCGCCAAGACCAAGGGCTACGACCTGGAGGCGAGCGGTGAGCTGATGCCGGGCTGGAACCTCATCGCCAGCTACAGCCACAGCGTCACCAAGGATGCCGAGGGCGAGCGGATCAACACCGTGGCGCCGGCGGAGATGGTCAAGCTGTGGACCACCTACCGCCTGCCCGGCGAGTGGAACCAGCTGACCGTCGGCGGCGGCGCCCGCTGGCAGAGCGGCATCCACTTCACCGAGGCACCGTTCGACCTGGGCGGCATCACCGCCAAGGCCAAGCAGGAGCAGTACACAGTGGTCGACCTGATGAGCCGCTACCAGTTCACCGAGCAACTGAGCGCGACCGTCAACGTCAACAACCTGTTCGACAAGAAGTACTTCAGCGCGCTGGATACCACCTTCTACGGCGGCTACTACGGCGAACCGCGCAACGTCCTGCTGACCGGCCAGTACCGCTTCTGAATATGTAGGTTGGCGCTGAGCTTGCGAAGCCCAACATTGCCGGTGTTGGGCTTCACTGCGTTCAGCGCCAACCTACGGCTACGAACCGGTGGAAATGCTTCGCGATTTCCACCCTACGGTACTGCCTGGCTCCTGCAGGATCGCAGCCGTGCTGAACAAAAAACGCACAATAAACCTGACTTCCAGGTCCGTTCTCCGCTAGAATGCGCGCCGCCCGGCATCCCGTTGGCATGGGTTCCCTCACCCCATCACGCAAAAAGGACATCGCATGTCAGCCTTTTCCCCGGCGGCACGGCGCGGCGCACTCGCCGGCCTGATCGCCTTCCACATCCTCATCATCATCGCCAGCAACTACCTGGTGCAGTTGCCCATGACCCTGTTCGGCTGGCAGACCACCTGGGGTGCGTTCAGCTTCCCGTTCATCTTCCTCGCCACCGACCTCACCGTACGCCTGCTCGGCAAGGGGCCGGCGCGGCTGGTGATCGCCCGGGTCATGCTGCCGGTGCTGGCGGTGTCCTACGTGGTCTCGGTGCTGTTCCAGGAAGGCGCCTTCCGTGGCGTCGGCGCGCTGGCGGAGTTCAACACCTTCGTTGCGCGCATCTCGCTGGCCAGCTTCCTCGCCTACGCCCTCGGGCAGATCCTCGATATCCAGGTTTTCGACCGCCTGCGCAAGCTCGCCCAATGGTGGATCGCCCCGGTGGTCTCGACCATCGCCGGCAATCTGCTGGATACCTTCGCCTTCTTCTCCATCGCCTTCTGGCGCAGCGACAACCCGTTCATGGCCGAGCACTGGGTGGAGATCGCCACGGTGGACTACGGCGTCAAGCTGGCGGTCAGCCTGATCCTCTTCGTGCCGCTTTATGGCGTGCTGCTGAACGCGATACTCAAACGCCTGACCGCCCGCCCCGCCCTCGCCTGATTCGTGCGGAAGCGGACGAGATCGTGTCGAGCGCCAGGGCGGCGGTGGATGCGGTGGCGGTGGAGGTGCTCTGAGGGAGCGGAGCTGGGATGGTGGACGTGAAAAACGACGTCCACCCTACGCCGAGGCGTCCGTCGTAACTGTAGGGCGGGTGCAACCCGCCGTTTCGCGGTGGCGGGTTGCACCCGCCCTACGGTTCAGCTTCTGCCCTTGTCCAGCTTGCGCAGAAACACCGTCATCTCCTTCTCCGCCTGCTTGTCCCCATGCGCCTGCGCCGCGGCGATGCCGTCGGTCCAGGCCTGGCGGGCGCCGTTGGGGTCGCCGCTGGCTTGCAGTGCCTTGCCCAGCAGCTTCCAGGCGGCGGAATACTTCGGGTCCTGCTCTACGCAGCGGCGCAGGTGCTCGACAGCCCGCGCTGCATCGCCGGCATCCAGGTAACCCTTGCCCAGGCCAAAGCGCAGCAGCGGGTTATCCACACCCTTGGCGAGCATCTTTTCCAAACCTTCAAGCATGTAAGTCTCCCGTAGGTTGGCGCTGAGCCCGCGAAGCCCAACTATGGAGGGGCGATGGCAAATGTTGGGCTTCACTGCGTTCAGCGCCAACCTACGCACTGTCGACGCCCCCACCGACTCCAACCTAGAAGAACGTCAGCCCCGCCTGGAACAGCTTCTCCACCTCGCGGATGCGGCGCTTGTCGACCACGAAGAGGATCACGTGGTCGCCCGACTCGACGACCGTCTCACTGTGCGCGATCAGCACGTCGTCGCCGCGGATCACCGCGCCGATGGTGGTGCCCGGCGGCAGGTTTACCTCGCTGAGCGGGCGGCCGATGACCTTGCTCGACTTGGAGTCGCCGTGGGCGATCACCTCGATGGCCTCCGCCGCGCCGCGCCGCAGCGAGTGCACGCTCTCCACGTCGCCGCGGCGCACGTGGGTCAGCAGGGTGCCGATGGTGGCCAGCTGCGGGCTGATGGCGATGTCGATGTCGCCGCCCTGCACCAGGTCGACGTAGGCCGGGTTGTTGATGAGGGTCATCACCTTGCGCGCGCCGAGCCGCTTGGCCAGCAGCGAGGACATGATGTTCGCCTCGTCGTCGTTGGTCAGGGCGAGGAACAGGTCGGCGTCGCCGATGTTCTCCTCCACCAGCAGGTCGCGGTCGGAGGCGCTGCCCTGGAGGACGATGCTGTTGTCCAGGGTTTCCGAGAGGTGCCGGCAGCGCGCCGGATTGCGCTCGATGATCTTCACCTGGTAGCGGTTCTCGATGGCCTCGGCGAGGCGTTCGCCGATGTTGCCGCCGCCGGCGATGATGATCCGCTTGTAGCTGTCCTCCAGCCGGCGCATCTCGCCCATCACCCCGCGGATGTGGGCCTTGGCGGCGATGAAGAACACTTCGTCGTCGGCCTCGATCAGGGTGTCGCCCTTGGGGATGATCGGCCGGTTGCGCCGGTAGATCGCCGCCACGCGGGTATCGGCGTTGGGCATGTGCTCGCGGATCTGCCGCAGTTCCTGGCCGACCAGCGGGCCGCCGTAGTAGGCGCGGATGCCGACCAGCTGGGCCTTGCCGTCGGCGAAGTCGATCACCTGCAGTGAGCCGGGATACTCGATCAGGCGCTTGATGTAGTTGGTGACCACCTGCTCGGGGCTGATCAGCACGTCGACCGGGATGGCCTCGTTGTCGAACAGGCCGGCGCGGGTCAGGTAGGCCGCCTCGCGCACCCGGGCGATGCGCGTCGGCGTGTTGAACAGGGTGTAGGCGACCTGGCAGGCGATCATATTCACCTCGTCGCTGTTGGTCACCGCCACCAGCATGTCGGCATCGTCGGCGCCGGCCTGGCGCAGCACCGTGGGGTACGAGGCCTTGCCGTGCACGGTGCGGATGTCCAGGCGGTCGCCGAGGTCGCGCAGGCGCTCGCCATCGGTGTCGACCACGGTGATGTCGTTGGCTTCGCTGGCGAGGTGTTCTGCCAGTGTGCCGCCGACCTGGCCGGCACCGAGGATGATGATTTTCATGGAAGCGCGGGTTTCCCGATTCAGGCTGGTGCCGACAATTATCGCGCGGCGACGCTAGCGTGCAGAAATCTTGATCAATTTCGCGTAGTAAAAACCGTCGTGTCCGTCATCCTGCGGCAGCAACTGGCGGCCGTGCGGCTGCTTGATGCCCCAGGGGCCGGCCAGATCCAGTTCGCGCGCGCCTGGCGTACGGGCGAGGAAGGCGTCGAGGGTGCCGGTGTTTTCCTGCGGCATCACCGAGCAGGTCGCGTAGACCAGTACACCGCCCACTTCCAGCGTCGGCCACAGCGCGTCGAGCAGTTCGCCCTGCAATTGCGCCAGCGCGGCGATGTCGTCGGCGGTGCGGGTCAGCTTGATGTCCGGATGGCGGCGGATCACCCCGGTGGCCGAGCACGGGGCGTCGAGGAGGATGCGCTGGAACGGCTTGCCGTCCCACCAGGCGGCGGTGTCGCGGGCGTCGGCGGCGATCAGCTGGGCGTTCAGATTCAGCCGCTCAAGGTTCTCGCGCACGCGGACCAGGCGCGATTCTTCCAGGTCGACGGCGACCACCCCGGCCAGTGCCGGTTCGGCTTCCAGCAGGTGGCAGGTCTTGCCGCCGGGCGCGCAGCAGGCGTCCAGCACGCGTTGGCCGGGGGCCAGTTCGAGCAGGTCGGCGGCCAGTTGCGCGGCCTCGTCCTGCACGCTCACCCGGCCTTCGGCGAAGCCCGGCAGCTCGCGTACGTCGCACGGCAGGGCGAGCAGGATGCCGTCGCGGCTGTAGGCACAGGCGCTGGCGTCGATACCGACGCGCAGCAGTTCGGCGAGATAGTCATCGCGCGTGCCGTGGCGGCGGTTGACCCGCAGGATCATCGGTGGATGGGCGTTGTTCGCCGCGCAGATCGCTTCGAACTGCTCGGGCCAGGCCTGTTTCAGCGCCTTCTGCAGCCAGCGCGGATGCGCCAGGCGCGCGGCGGGATCGCGGTCGACATCGGCCAGCAGCCCTTCGCCCTCGCGCTGCGCGCGGCGCAGCACGGCGTTGAGCAGGCCCTTGGCCCAGCCCTTCTTCAGCTTGTCGGCGCAGCCCACGGTTTCGCCGATGGCGGCGTGCGGCGGGATGCGCGTGTAGAGCAACTGGTACAGGCCGACCAGCAGCAGCGCCTCGACGTCGCGGTCGCCGGCCTTGAACGGCTTCTGCAGCAAGCGTGCAGCGAGCGCGGACAGACGCGGCTGCCAGCGCGCGGCGCCGAAGGCCAGCTCCTGGGTCAGGCCGCGGTCGCGCGGGGCGACCTGCTCCAGTTGCGCCGGCAGCGAGCTGCCCAGCGAGGCGCGGCCGGCCAGTACGGCGGCCAGCGCGCGGGCGGCGGCGAGGCGGGGGCTGGTGTTCATTGGCCCGGCTCCTGTGGACCAAGAGCCTGTTGACCAAGAATCAGGCCGGCGGCGAACTGTTCGCGACGGCTGTTGAACAGGTCGGCGAAGGCCAGCGGCTTGCCGCCCGGCAGTTGCAGGCGGGTCAGGCGCAGCGCGCCGTCACCGCAGGCGACCAGCAGGCCGTCGCGGCTGGCGTCGAGGATCCTGCCGGGTTCGCCGCGGCCGTCGGCCAACTGCGCGCCCCAGACTTTCAGCGGCTCGCCGTTCAGCGTGGTGTGGCAGGTCGGCCACGGGTCGAAGGCTCGCACCAGCCGTTCCAGCTCAACGGCCGGGCGCGACCAGTCGATGCGCGCCTCGTCCTTGTTCAGCTTGTGTGCGTAGGTGGCGAGGCTGTCGTCCTGCACTTCGCCCTGCAGCGTGCCTTCGGCCAGGCCGGCGATGGCCTGCACCACGGCTTGCGGGCCCATCTGGGCGAGGCGGTCATGCAGGCTGCCGCCAGTGTCTTCGGCGGAGATCGGCGTGGTGACCTTGAGCAGCATCGGCCCGGTATCGAGGCCGGCTTCCATCTGCATCACCGTGACGCCGCTTTCCGCGTCGCCCGCCTCCACCGCGCGCTGGATCGGCGCGGCGCCGCGCCAGCGCGGCAGCAGCGAGGCGTGACTGTTGATGCAGCCGAGGCGCGGGATGTCGAGCACCACCTGCGGCAGGATCAGGCCGTAGGCGACCACCACCATCAGGTCCGGCTTGAGCGCGGCCAGTTCCGCCTGGGCGGCGGGATCGCGCAGGGTCGGCGGCTGCAGCACCGGCAGGCCGTGTTCCAGCGCTAGCTTCTTCACCGGGCTGGGCATCAGCTTCTGCCCGCGGCCGGCCGGGCGGTCCGGCTGGGTGTAGACGGCGACGATCCGGTGCGGGGTGTCGAGCAGGGCTTTCAGATGCTCGGCGGCGAATTCCGGGGTACCGGCGAAGACGATGCGCAATGCTTGGCTCATGCGGGCTTCTACTCGCTAAAAGAAAAAAGGCTTGCCGGAGCAAGCCTTTAGAAATGTGGGGATCAGGCGCGCTGGCGGTGCTGCTTTTCCAGCTTCTTCTTGATCCGGTCGCGCTTGAGGCTGGACAGGTAGTCGACGAACAGCTTGCCGTTGAGGTGGTCGCATTCGTGCTGGATGCACACTGCGAGCAGACCTTCGGCGATTTCCTCGAACGGTTTGCCGTCGCGGTCCAGCGCCTTGATCTTCACCTTCTGCGGGCGGTCGACGTTCTCGTAGAAGCCGGGCACCGACAGGCAGCCTTCCTGGTACTGATCCATCTGTTCGGTCAGCGATTCGAACTCGGGGTTGATGAACACCCGAGGCTCGGACTTGTCCTCGGACAGATCCATGACGACGATGCGCTTGTGCACGTTCACCTGGGTGGCGGCGAGGCCGATACCGGGGGCTTCGTACATCGTCTCGAACATGTCGTCGATCAGCTGGCGCACGGCGTCATCGACCACCTCGACGGGCTTGGCGATCGTGCGCAGACGCGGATCGGGGAATTCGAGAATGTTCAGAATAGCCATATGCGTTTGTGATGCACTTGTGCGATATAGTCGAAACCGGCTGCTAACATGATGAGCAGCATCGAAAAAGCGGCTGGAAAGCACGAATGGGGCGGCTTCCAGGCGTTTCATGTGTATACATAATAAAGGGATTCACCGCATGAGGAAAACACTCATCGCCCTGCTGCTGCTGGCAGCGGGCGGCGTGGCGCAGGCTGCCGTGCAACTCAGGGAAGGTCATCCGGAGCGCTACACGGTGGTCAAGGGCGACACCCTTTGGGACATCTCCGGCAAATTCCTGACAAAACCGTGGAAATGGCCGGAAATCTGGCATGTGAATCCGCAGATCCAGAACCCGCACCTGATCTATCCCGGCGACGTCCTCAACCTCGTCTACATCGACGGCCAGCCGCGCCTGGTGCTCAACCGCGGCGCCTCCCACGGCACCATCAAGCTGTCGCCGCGGGTACGCAGCGAGCCGATCGCCGAATCGATCCCGACCATTCCGCTGGAAAAGATCAACGCCTTCCTGCTGTCCAACCGCATCGTCGAGAGTGACGGCGATTTCACCAGCGCGCCCCACGTGATCGCCGGCGATTCCGAGCGGGTGGTCAGCGGCGCCGGCGACCGCGCCTACGCCCGCGGCAATTCGCTGGCCGAAGAAGGCAACTACGGCATCTTCCGCCAGGCCAAGGTCTACGTGGACCCGGACACCGACGAGGTGCTCGGCATCGACGCCATGGATATCGGCAGCGCCAACGTGGTGGCCAGGGAAGGTGACGTCGCCACCCTCAGCCTGACCCGCACCACCCAGGAAGTGCGCCCGGGCGACCGCCTGTTCCCCACCGAGGAGCGCGCGGTCAACTCGACCTTCGTTCCCAGCGAGCCGAGTACCCAGATCAACGGCACCATCATCGACGTACCGCGCGGCGTGACGCAGATCGGCAAGTACGATGTGGTCACCATCGACAAGGGTGCGCGCGACGGGCTGGCGGAAGGCAACGTGCTGGCGATCTACAAGCTCGGCGAGACGGTGCGCGACCGCGTGACCGACGACCTGGTGAAGATTCCGGACGAGCGCTCCGGCCTGGTGATGATCTTCCGCACCTATAACCGCCTCAGCTACGGCCTGGTGCTGACCGCCAACCGTTCGCTGGAGGTCGAGGACAAGGTGCGCAACCCGTGAGTTGAGCGCCGCCCGCTCAGGAAAAACCCGCTTCGGCGGGTTTTTCTTTGGTCCATCTGCAGGCCGGGTGCAACCCGCCATGGCACCTCCGGATTGGCGGGTTGCATCCGCCCTACCTGCGTTCTCCGATAACCCGCGAAGCACCTTTACCTCTTTCGGAAGGGACTGACAGCTGCTGCGAGACGTCGGCCGGCATATTCCGGGGCTTCTGCGAGGAGCCCGCCATGTCCACCGAACGAATTTCACCCGCCGAACTGGAAGCGCGCCTGCGCCTGCACGCCCTGCCGGAACTGGGGCCGCGCCGCTTCCGCAAGCTGCTCGCTGCCTTCGGCTCGGCATCGGCTGCGCTGAGCGCGCCGGCCTCCGCGTGGCGCTCGCTGGGATTGCGCATGGAATCCGCCGAACAACGGCGCAGTGCCGAGGTACGGGAACAGGCGCATCGCGTCTTGCGCTGGCTGGAGGCGACGCAGAACCACCTGCTGATGTGGGACGACCCCGACTACCCCGCCCTGCTCGCCGAACTGGCGGATGCCCCGCCGCTGCTGTTCGTCGCCGGCTCCCGCGCGCTGCTCGAACAGCCGCAACTGGCCATGGTCGGCAGCCGCCGCGCCAGCCGTCCCGGCCTGGACTGCGCCCATGCCTTCGCCCGCAGCCTGGCCGGCGGCGGCTTCAGCATCGCCAGCGGGCTGGCGCTGGGCATCGACGGTGCCGCCCACCTCGGCGCGCTGGACGCCGGCGGGCGGACGGTGGCGGTACTGGGCACCGGTCTGGAGCGGATTTATCCACAGCGGCACAAGGGACTGGCGCAGCGGATCGTCGCCGAGGGCGGCGCGCTGGTTTCCGAACTGCCGCTGGACTGCCCGCCGCAGTCGGCAAACTTCCCGCGGCGCAACCGAATCATCAGCGGCCTGTCGCTGGGCGTGCTGGTGGTGGAAGCCAGTCCGTCCAGCGGCTCGCTGATCACCGCGCGGCTGGCGGCCGAGCAGGGCCGCGAGGTGTTCGCCATTCCCGGTTCGATCCACCATCCCGGCGCCCGTGGCTGCCATGAACTGATCCGCCAGGGCGCGACGCTGGTGGAAAGCGTCGACGATATCCTGGCCAGCCTGCGCGGCTGGCAGAACCTGGCGCCCGCGCCGGCTGCCCGCGAGGTCCGGCATCCCATCCTCGACCTGCTGCGCGCCGCCCCGCAGAGCTGCGAGGCGCTGGCGGCAGGCAGCGGCTGGAGCCTGCCGGAGGTGCTGGTGGCGCTCACCGAACTGGAGCTGGACGGGCTGGTGGCCTGCGAGGCAGGCCTCTGGATGCATCGCGCCTGCTGAAAAAGTAAACTGCCGCCCACTTGTTCACCGTGGAGTGGTTCGATGATCAGCAGTTGGCGCGTTCAGCGCATGGCCAAGGTAGTGCGCGAAGGCGGCGTGATCGCCTATCCCACCGAAGCGGTATGGGGCCTCGGCTGCGACCCGTGGAACTCCGACGCGGTCTACCGTCTGCTGGCCATCAAGGCGCGCCCGGTGGAAAAGGGCCTGATCCTGGTCGCCGACAATATCCGCCAGTTCGACTTCCTCCTCGAAGACCTGCCCGAAGCCTGGCAGGACAAGCTCGCCTCCAGCTGGCCGGGGCCGAACACCTGGCTGGTGCCGCACCAGGGGCGCCTGCCCGAGTGGATCACCGGCCAGCACGACAGCGTTGCCCTGCGCGTCAGCGAGCATCCGCTGGTGCGCGAACTGTGCGCGCTGACCGGTCCGCTGGTCTCGACCTCCGCCAACCCCGCCGGCCGCCCGGCCGCGCGCACCCGCCTGCGCATCGAGCAGTACTTCCACGACGAACTGGACGGCGTGCTCGGCGGCGCCCTGGGAGGACGGCGCAATCCCAGCCTGATTCGCGACCTGGTCACCGGCGAGGTGGTGCGCCCGGCTTAAGTGATCATCGTTCCCTCACGGGAGCGCGGAACCGATCGGGACGTAGGTTGGTGCTGAGCGCAGCGAAGCCCAACATCCGCCGGCCGTGGCACCGTTGGGCTTCGCAAGCTCAGCGCCAACCTACGAAGCAGCCCGGCACGCCGTAGTGCAGGGGCGTTACGGCAGCAGGATGGTCGACCCCGTGGTCCGCCGGCTCGCCAGCTCCACCTGCGCCTTGGCCGCGTCGGCAAGGGCGAAGCGCTGGTTGATCTCCACCTTCACCTTGCCCGAGGTGATCATGCCGAACAGGTCGTCGGCCATCGCCTGCAGGCGTTCCGGAGTGTTGGCGTAGCCGAACAGGGTCGGCCGGGTGACGTACAGCGAGCCCTTCTGCGCGAGGATGCCGAGGTTGACCCCGTCCACCGGCCCGGAGGCGTTACCGAAGCTGACGATGAGTCCGCGCGGCGCCGCGCAGTCCAACGAGATCGGCCAGGTGTCCTTGCCTACCGAGTCGTAGACCACCGGGCATTTCTTCCCGTCGGTGAGTTCCAGCACCCGCTCCGCCACGTTCTCGCGGCTGTAGTCGATGGTCGCCCAGGCGCCGTGGGACTTGGCCAGCTCGGCCTTTTCCGGCGAGCTGACGGTGCCGATCAGGTGCACGCCCAATGCCTTCGCCCACTGGCAGGCGATCAGCCCGACGCCGCCGGCCGCCGCGTGCCAGAGCACGGTCTGCCCCGGCTGGGCGTTGTAGGTCTGGCGCAGCAGGTACTGCACGGTGAGGCCCTTGAGCATCGCCGCCGCGGCCGTTTCGAAGCTGATGGCATCCGGCAGCTTGACCAGAGTGGCCGCCGGCAGCACATGCAGCTCGCTGTAGGCGCCGAGCGGGCCGGTGGCGTAGGCGACGCGGTCGCCGACCTTGAAGGCGGTGACTGCGCTGCCCACCGCCTCCACTTCGCCGGCGCCCTCGGTGCCGAGCCCGGAAGGCAGCGCCGGCGCGGGATACAGGCCGCTGCGGAAGTAGGTGTCGATGAAGTTCAGGCCGATGGCGCGGTTGCGCACGCGGACTTCCTGCGGACCCGGCTCGGCCGGCTGGTAATCCGTGTATTCGAGGACTTCCGGGCCGCCGGTGCGGGCGAACTGGATACGCTTGGCCATGTCGATCTCCTGCAATGCGTCAGGTGCCGAAAAGGCCGGCATCTGTCTGGGAAAAGACTTTCATCGAAGCCGGCCAGTTGATCGGCGTCAAGCTCAGGATTCTTCTGGACGGTGGTATGCTTTCCGGCTCTCAGCCGCAGCCCACGGGCCGCGTGGCTTTCCCGCTCGCCAAGGTGATTCCCGTGACAGATCGTATCGAAGCCGTAAAGGCCTACCTGCTCGACCTGCAAGACCGCATCTGCGCCGCCCTCGAAGCCGAAGACGGCAGCGCCCGTTTCGTCGAGGACGCCTGGCAGCGGCCGGCCGGCGGTGGCGGACGTACCCGGGTGATCGCCGATGGCACGCTGGTCGAGAAAGGCGGGGTGAACTTCTCCCATGTGTTCGGCGCCGGCCTGCCGCCGTCGGCCAGCGCGCACCGTCCGGAGCTGGCCGGGCGCGGCTTCCAGGCGCTCGGCGTGTCGCTGGTGATCCACCCGCGCAACCCGCACGTGCCGACCTCCCACGCCAACGTGCGCTTCTTCATCGCCGAGAAGGAAGGCGAGCCGCCGGTCTGGTGGTTCGGCGGCGGTTTCGACCTGACCCCCTACTACGCCCACGAGGAAGACTGCGTGCATTGGCACAAGGTCGCCCGCGCCGCCTGCGCGCCGTTCGGCGAGGACGTCTACCCGCGCTTCAAGGACTGGTGCGACCGCTACTTCTACCTCAAGCACCGCAGCGAGCCGCGCGGCATTGGCGGCCTGTTCTTCGACGACCTCAACGAGTGGGACTTCGACACCAGCTTCGCCTTCCTGCGCGCCATCGGCGACGCCTACATCGAGGCCTATCTGCCGATCGTCCAGCGCCGCAAGAACACCCCGTACACCGAGGCGCAGCGCGAGTTCCAGGCGTTCCGCCGCGGCCGCTACGTCGAGTTCAACCTGGTCTACGACCGCGGCACCCTGTTCGGCCTGCAGTCCGGCGGGCGCACCGAGTCGATCCTCATGTCGCTGCCGCCGATGGTGCGCTGGGGTTATGACTGGAAGCCCGAGCCGGGGAGCGAGGAGGCGCGGCTGACCGAGTATTTCCTCAAGGATCGGGACTGGCTCGCGGGCGTTTGAACCGCATGGGTATCGCTTCGCTCAACCCATCCTACAAGGTCATCCTGTACACCCGTAGGATGGGTTGAGCGAAGCGATACCCATCAATTCCCCAGAAAAATTTCATCGTTCAAGGATTTCTTCCATGGACCGCTACTGCGTCTTCGGCAATCCCATCGGCCACAGCAAGTCGCCGCTGATCCACCGCCTGTTCGCCGAGCAGACCGGCCAGGCGCTGACCTACGAGGCCGTGCTGGCGCCGCTGGACGATTTCGCCGGGGCCGCCCGCGCCTTCTTTGAGGCTGGCATGGGCGCCAATGTCACCGTGCCGTTCAAGGAAGACGCCTACCGCCTGGCGACCGAGCTGAGCGAGCGCGCCCGCCGCGCCGGCGCGGTGAACACCCTGATGAAGCGCGCCGATGGCAGCCTGCTCGGCGACAACACCGACGGCGCCGGCCTGACCCGCGACCTGACGGTGAACAACGGCGTGGCGCTGACTGGCAAGCGTGTACTGGTGCTGGGCGCCGGCGGAGCGGTGCGCGGGATTCTCGAACCCTTCCTCGGCGAACGCCCCGCTGCGCTGGTGGTGGCCAACCGCACGGTGGAAAAGGCCGGGCAACTGGCGCAGGAATTCGCCGATATCGGCGAGGTGCGTGCCTGCGGATTCGACCTGCGCGACGAGCCCTTCGACGTGATCGTCAACGGCACCTCGGCCAGCCTGGCCGGCGAGCTGCCGCCCATCGACCCGGCGCTGATCCGTCCCGGCCACACGGTCTGCTACGACATGATGTACGGCAAGGAAGCCACCGCCTTCAACCGCTGGGCCGCCGAGCATGGCGCGGCGGGCTGCATCGATGGGCTGGGCATGCTGGTCGAGCAGGCCGCCGAGGCGTTCTTCCTCTGGCGCGGCGTGCGCCCGGATTCGGCGCCGGTTCTGGCAGAGATGCGCCGGCAACTCGCCGCCTGACCCGTAGGGCGGGTGCAACCCGCCAATGCCGTGGTGCGATGTGGCGGGTTGCACCCGCCCTACTCGAAGACGATCCCTTCCCCTTCCCCCGCCTGCTTCGCCAGCTCCGCTATCACCTGCGGCCGCGCATGACGCAGGACCAGGCGCCGTCCCTCCCCGGCGAGGCGGCGGGCTTCCTGGTGGAGCATGCGGGCGCCGGCGAAGTCGATGAAGTTCACATGGTGCGCATCCAGCACCAGCCGCTGGCCCTGGCTGCGCTGCATCAGCCGTTGCAGGTAGTCGCAGGCGCCGAAGAAGATCGAGCCCTCCACCCGCAGCACCTCTTCCTCCGCGCCCTCCCAGCGCTGCACGCGCGGTTGCGAGGTGCGTTTCAGGTAGAAGAACAGCGACGCCAGCACCCCGGCGTAGATCGCGCTCTGCAGCGGCAGCAGCAGGGTCGCCGTGGCGGTCAGCGCCATCACCAGGAATTCCGCGCGGCTGCCCTTCCATAGCGCACGAAGCGCCGGACGATCCATCAGCCCCCAGGCGATCAGCAGGATGCCGCCAGCCATCGCCGGCAGCGGGATATGCGTGATCAGCTCGCTGCCGGCCACGGCCAGCACGGCCACCCACAGCGCCGAGAACACTCCGGCCAGCGGCGAGCTGGCGCCGGCATCGAGGTTCAGCCCGGAGCGGGTGAAGGAGCCCGCCGACAGGGTCCCGGAGAACCACGGGCCGATCAGGTTGGACAGTCCCTGCGCGCGCACTTCCTGATTGGCGTCCAGGGATTGCCCGCTGCGCGTGGCCAGCGAGCGGGCGATGGACAGGCTGGTGACCAGCCCGAGCATGCCGCAGGCGACGGCGGCCGGTAGCAGTTGCAGGGTGCGGGCGAAGTCGAACGACAGCGGGCTGAACGGCGGCAGCGCACTGCTGAATGCCTGCACCCGCGCGACATCGCCGAATACGGAAGGCAACGCCCAGACCAGCAGGCTGGCGCACAGCAGGCCGATCAGCAGCGCCGGCCAGCGTGGCCGCAGACAGCGCACCAGCAGACTCACCAAAAGACTCACCAGCCCCACCGCCAGCGATTCCCCGTCGAAGTCGGAAAGCCGTTGCAGCAGCGCCCAGGCGCTGTCCAGCGCGGTGCCCTGCCCGCCCGACTCGATGCCCAGCAGATAGGGCATCTGCCCGATGGCGATCACCAGCGCGGCGCCGCAGGTGAAGCCGAGCACCACCGAATGCGAGACGAAATTCACCAGCACGCCGAAGCGCAGGATGCCGAGCAGCCACTGGAACAGCCCGGCGAGGAAGGTCAGCAGCAGCACCAGTTGCACGTATTCGCCGCTGCCGGGGGTTGCCAGCGGTGCGACGGCGGCCAGCAGCACCACCGAGATCGCCGCCGTCGGCCCGCCGATCAGGTGCCGCGACGAGCCCCACAGGCAGGCGACGATCACCGGCAGCATCGCCGCGTACAGCCCGTATTCCGCCGGCAGCCCGGCGATCAGCGCGTAGGCCATCGACTGCGGCAGCGCCAGCACGGCGCCGCTCAGGCCGACCCAGGCATCCTTGCCGACGGCGCGCCCGGAAAGCCCGGGCAGCCAGTCGAGGAACGGCAGCAGGCGGCGCATCGCGTCAGAGCTTCGCCTGTACGGCGGCCAGCGCGTCGCTGCCGTCGCGGGTCTTCACGCCGTCCAGCCATTTGCCGAGCACCTGCGGATTGGCCTTCAGCCACGCCCGCGCGGCCTCGGCATTGCTGGTCTTGCTCTCCACCGCACTGGCCATGATGGTGTTCTCCATGTTCAGGTCGAAGGCCAGGTTGGCCAGCAGCCGGCCGCTGTTCGGGCATTGCTGCGCGTAGCCCTTGCGGGTCACGGTGTAGACGCTGCCGCTGGTGCCGAAGTACTTGTCGCCGCCGGACAGGTACTTCATGTCGTAGCGCACGTTCATCGGGTGCGGCGTCCAGCCGAGGAAGACGATCCAGCGCTGGTGCTTCACCGCCCGGCCGACCTCGGCGAGCATCGCCTGCTCGCCGGACTCCACCAGCTTCCAGTCGCCGAGGCCGAATTCGTTGCCGGCGATCATCTTCTGGATCGACTGGTTGGCCGGCGCGCCGGAGCCGATGCCGTAGACCTTGCTGCGGAACTGGTCGGCGTGCCGGGCGAGATCGTCGAAGCTCTTCACCCCGCCGTTCCACACATAGGTCGGCACGGCGAGGGTGAATTCGGTGCCCTGCAGGTTCTCCGCCAGGCGCTCGACCTGGCCGCTGGCGATGAACTTGTCGTGGTAGTCCTGCTGCGCCGGCATCCAGTTGCCGAGGAAGGCGTCGACCTGGCCGTCGCGCAGCCCGCCGTAGATGATCGGCACGGCGAGGGTGTCGATCCGCGCCTTGTAGCCCAGGCTGTCGAGCAGGAAGCTGGCGATGCCGTTGGTCACGGCGATGTCGCTCCAGCCCGGATCGGCCAGGCGCACGGTGGCGCAGGTCTCGTCCTCGGCCTGGGCGGTGTGGCTGGCCAGCGCGACGGCGCCGGCCAGCAGCAGTGCGTGCAGCGTTTTCATGCGGCGTATCTCCTCGGCAGTGGGTCAGGGTTGTGGATAACGCGCGCGGCGCTCCAGGTCGTCCAGGTCGATATGGTTGCGCATGTACTGCTGGCTGGCATCGACGAAGGGCTGGTGGTCCCAACTGGTCAGGTTGCCACGGCTCAGCGCGTCGGCGACGAAGCGGCGGCGGCGCTGGCTGGCCAGCACCTGCCGGCTGATCGCCGGGATATCCCAGCGCGCGCGGGCCTCGGCGAGGAAGTCGGCGAACAGCTGGCAATGCTCCGGCGACCCGGCGAGGTTTTCCAGTTCGCGCGGGTCGTTGCGCAGGTCGAACAGCAGGCACGGGTCCTGTTCCGAATAGACGAACTTGAAGTCGCCGCGGCGGATCATCATCAGCGGGCTGACGGTGCCTTCGGCGGTGTATTCGCCGATCACTTCGTCGTGCCCGCCTTCGCCCTGCAGATGCGGCAGCAGCGAGCGGCCGTCCAGCGGCAGACTGGCGTCGAGCGTGCCGCCGGCCAGTTCCACGAAAGTCGGCAGCAGGTCGAGGGTGGACACCGACTCGCTCACCCGGCGCGCGGCGAAGCGCCGGGGCGCGTGGATCAGCAGCGGCACGCGGGCGGCCATCTCGAACCAGTGCATCTTGTACCAGAGGCCGCGTTCGCCAAGCATGTCGCCGTGGTCGCCGGAGAACACGATCAGCGTGTCGTCGGCCAGGCCGCATTCCTCCAGGGTCTTCAGCAGCGCGCCGATCTGCGCGTCGACGTAGCTGCAGGCGCCGAAGTAGGCGCGGCGGGCGTCGCGGATCTTGTCCACAGGCAGCGGCTTGTCCCACAGGTCGACGACCTTGAGCAGGCGCTGCGAGTGCGGGTCCTGCTCGTCCTGCGCCAGCTCGATCTGTGGCAACGGGATGTCCTCGTCGCGGTACAGGTCCCAGTACTCGCGCGGGATGGTGTAGGGATCGTGCGGATGGGTCAGCGACACGGTCAGGCAGAACGGCTGCTCGGCGCTCACCCGCACGTGGTCGTAGAGGTACTGGCGCGCCTTGAACACCACTTCCTCGTCGAAATCCAGCTGGTTGGTGCGCACGCAGGGCCCGGCCTGCAGCACCGAGGACATGTTGTGGTACCAGCTCGGGCGCACCTCCGGCTCGTCCCAGTTCACCGCCCAGCCGTAGTCGGCCGGGTAGATGTCGCTGGTCAGGCGTTCCTCGTAGCCGTGCAGCTGGTCCGGGCCGCAGAAGTGCATCTTGCCGGACAGCGCCGTGCGGTAGCCGAGGCGGCGCAGGTAGTGGGCGTAGGTGGGGATGTCGGCGGGGAAGTCGGCGGCGTTGTCCCAGGCGCCGATCTTCGTCGGCAGTTGGCCGCTGACCAGGGTGAAGCGCGAGGGCGCGCACAGCGGGCTGTTGCAGTAGGCCGAGTCGAACACCACGGCCTGCTCGGCGAGGCGCGACAGGTTCGGCATGCGGATCGGCGAATTGGCGTCGTGCAGCGGCAGCAGCGGGGCGGCCATCTGGTCGGCCATGATGAAGAGGATGTTGGGACGCTTCATGGCTCAGGCTTATCCTATGTGGAATTGTTATGGGATAGTGCTGACGTCGAGTTTCTTCCCGCACCGGACGAGGGTAAAGCGCATGGCGAAACATGCTTCGGATAATGCTGGCTTATGGATACGTTGAACCTTCCGCTGGAACTGCTGCGGGTGTTCGACTCGGCCGCACGGTTGCTCAGCTTCACCGGCGCCGCCAGCGAGTTGGGCACCACCCAGCCGGCGGTCAGCCAGCAGATCAAGCGCCTGGAGAAGCTGCTCGGCGTGCGCCTGTTCGACCGCGTGCATCGCGGCATCGTCCTCACCGACAGCGGCCAGTTGCTGCAGCGCCATGTGCAGGCCGGGCTGGCGGAGATCGACGCCGGCGTGGCGGCGGTCACCGCCCGCGAGTCCCATGAGGTGCTGCAGGTCGCCACCGACTTCGCCTTCGCCGCCTACTGGCTGATGCCGCGCCTGCCGCGCTTTCGCCAGGCCAATCCGAACCTGGATGTCGGCCTGATCAGCAGCGAACGCAGCCCGACCACCCTGCGCGGCGACATCGACGTGGCCATCGCCTTCGGCGACGGGCGCTTCAAGCATGGCGAGGCGCTGCGCCTGTTCAGCGAGGAGGTCTTCCCGGTGTGCAGCCCGCGCCTGCTGGAAGGCCGCTCGCTGCCGCTGGCGAAGGCCGAGCTGGCGCGCTTGCCGATGCTGCACCTGAAGCCCGAGGGGCACAGCCGCTGGTTCGACTGGCCGGGACTGTTCCGCGCGCTGGGCATCGAACAGGCGCCGGAAGCGGCCGGCCTGCGCTTCGACAACTACACCCTGCTGATCCAGGCGGCCATCGCCGGGCATGGCGTGGCCATCGGCTGGCGGCATCTGGTCGACGAGCTGCTGGAGCAGGGGCTACTGTGCAAGGTCATCGCCGAGCACGCCGAGTCGAACTTCGGTTATTACGCCGTGCTGCCCGAGCGCAAGCGCCGCCAGCGGCTGGTGCAGCGCTTCGTCGACTGGCTGCAGGCCGAACTCAGCATGGAAACCCGATCGCCATGAAACCGACCCCGCACATCCACGGCTACCACGCCCACGTGTACTTCGACGCCGACACCCTGGAGCAGGCCCGCGAACTCTGCGAGGAAGCGGCGCAACGCTTCGAGCTGAAGATGGGCCGCGTGCACCAGCGCCCGGTCGGGCCGCATCCGGACTGGAGCTGCCAGCTGGCTTTCCGCCCGCAGGTGTTCGCCGAGCTGGTGCCGTGGCTGGCGCTGCATCGCGACGGGCTGGTGGTGCTGGTGCACCCGATCACCGGCAACGACCTGGTGGATCATCGCGACCGTGCGATCTGGATGGGCGCGGTGCGGCCGCTGGATCTCGGCGTGCTGAGCGAAGGGCCGGTGGAATACGATCTCTGATGCTGTTTGATAATCATTCTCGACTATGTGTATCCTTGCCGGCCTTTTACCAGCCGGCACTGTGGCTGCCGGGCATTCGGGGCATCATGCGGCGCTTCGCCACCTCCTCCCTCCTGCAGAGCTTCCAGGCGCACTACGCGGACCTGATGCGCTTCCTCGCCCGTCGTCTGGGCGACAACCAGCGCGCCGCCGACGTCGCCCAGGACACCTGGCTGCGCCTCGCCGCGCAGCCGGAAGATGCCGGAGTGGACGATCCGCGCGCCTACCTGTTCCGCGTCGCCGGCAACATCGCCATCGACAACCTGCGCCGCGAAGGCCGCCTGGCCGAACTGCACGTGCAGGAAGACGCCGCCAATGAAGTCAGCGACCCGGCCGCCAGCCTGGAGCGCCGCCTGCTCGCCCGCGAGGCGCTGGAAGGCCTCGACGCGGCGCTCGACGCCCTGCCGCCGAAGGCGCGCGAGGCATTGCTGCTGAACCGCCTGGAGGGTCTGACCCACGCGCAGATCGCCGAACGGCTGGGTGTATCGGAAAGCATGGTCGGCAAATACATCGTCCAGGCCATGCGCCATTGCCGGGACTGGCTGCGGCAGGAGGCCGACGCATGAGCCATCTGGATCACGACATGCTCGCCGACCAGGCCATCGAACGGCTGGTGCATCTGCATTCCGGGCGCGCCACGGCCGCCGAGCGCATGGCCTTCAACGAATGGCGCGGCCAGAGTGCGGCGCATGAGAACGCTGCACGTGAGGCCGAGGCGCTGTGGGGCGCGCTGCCCGAGACGCGCAATGCCGCGCAGTTCGTCGCTCCTGTGCGCAGGAGTCGTCGCCTGCTGCTGGCGGGCGCCGTGGCGGCCTGCGTTGCCGTGCTGGCCGTCGTCGCGCTGCCGCGCCCGCTGGCCGGTGTGTATGCCGACTACGCCACCCGCGTCGGCGAGCGCCGCAGCATCGAGCTGGCCGACGGAAGCCGCGTCTGGCTGAACAGTGGCAGCGCGCTGTCCGTGGACTTTTCCACAGGCGAACGGCGGCTGGCGCTGCATGCCGGCGAGGCGCTGTTCGAGGTCGCCAAAGACCCGCAGCGGCCATTCATCGTGCGCGCCGGGGACACCGAGGTGATGGCGGTCGGCACGCGCTTCGATGTCGACGCACGCGGCGCCCAGACCCGCGTCGACGTCACCGAGGGCGTGGTACAGGTGAGCAAGGCCGCCAGCCAGCCGCTGCGCCTGAGCGCCGGCCAGCGCCTCAGCCTCGACGAGCGCACCCCGGAGCCGGCGGCGGTACAGCCGCTGGACCTGGACAGCGCCAGCGCCTGGCAGCGCGGCAAGCTGATCTTCAACCAGCGGCCGTTGGGCGATGTACTGGCGGAACTTGAACGCTATCTGCCGGAACGCATCCTGCTGACCGATGACGCGCTGCGCCAGCACAAGGTCAGCGGGGTGTTCGATCTCGATGATCCGGATGCGTTGCTGAAGACGTTGGAGCGGTTGCAGCCGGTGACGGTGACACGGTTGCCGTGGCTGGTGCTGATCCGTCCCGCGCCGCGCGGCTGACCGCTGGCGTAGGGCGGGTGCAACCCGCCACATGCATGGCACCGCAATGGCGGGTTGCACCCGCCCTACAAATTTTTCCACTTTCCACTGCAAGGTTCGCGCACCTGTTTCGTCGTAGGCATGAACGCGAAGAATTCGCATTACGTGCCTCGATATGGAATCCCCCCGCATGACTCCCCGCTTTCCCCGCGCCCTGCTCCTCGTCGCCATGCTCGGCGGCGCCCCGCTGGCCCTGGCCGCTGCCACCGACAGCGTCGAACTGCACATCGCTCCGCGCAGCCTCGACAGCGCCCTGACCCAGTTCGCCGACCAGGCCGGCGTGCACCTGATGTTCAGCTCCGAGGATGTCCAGGGCCTGCAGAGCGCCGGCATCGACGGCCGCTACACCCTGGAGGAAGCGCTGGACACCCTGCTCGCCGGCAGCGGCATGAGCTGGTCGTTCAGCGACGAACGCACCGTGGTGCTGCAACGCCGCAGCGACGACTCCGGTGCGCTGAACATGGCACCGATGCAGATCACCGTGGCCGCGCGGACTCCCACCGAAATCAGCGCGATCCCCGGCACCGTCTGGGTGGTCGAGAAGGAGCAGTTGCGCGAACAGCTGGACACCGGCGTCAGCCTCAAGGAAGCCCTCGGCAAGCTGGTCCCCGGCCTCGACCTGGCGCCGGAGGGACGCACCAACTACGGCCAGAACATGCGCGGCCGCAACGTGCTGGTGATGATCGACGGCGTCAGCCAGAACAGCTCGCGCGGGCTGTCGCGGCAGTTCGACAGCATCTCGCCGTTCAACGTCGAGCGCATCGAGGTGCTCTCCGGCGCCAGCGCCATCTACGGCGGCGGCGCCACCGGCGGCATCATCAACATCATCACCAAGAAGGGTGCGCCCGGTGCGGCGCAATTCGAGAGTCAGCTGAGCGCCACCTCCGGCTTCAACAACAGCGACGACCTCGCCACCCGCGCGGCGCAGTCGGTTGCCGGCGGCAACGAGCGGGTCAGCGGACGGCTCGGGGTTTCCGCGGAGAAGAACGAGGCGTTCTACGACGGCGCCGGCGAGCAGATCTTCATCGACAACACCCAGACCGACCTGCAGTACAACCGCACCGTCGACGTGCTCGGCAACCTGACCCTGCAATTCAGCGACGTGCAGAGCCTCGACCTGCTGGCGCAGTACTACGACTCCGGCAACGACGGCAGCACCGGCATCCACTTTCCCAACCTGAACTACCGCGCGCCGTCCAACCTGGAAGACGCCGAGCTGCGCAGCGGCCTGGACATGGACCTGGAGCCGCGCACCCGGCGCACGCTGGTCAACGCCAACTACCACCACGGCGAGCTGCTCGGCCAGGACTTCTACCTGCAGGGCTACTACCGCAAGGAAGACGACAACTTCTATCCCTTTCCCTACTACAACGCCGGCTCGCCGGCCGGGGTGAACGGCGTGTACTTCGCTGCCTCGCAGCAGAACTTCGAGGTCAGCGGCATGAAGGGCCTGTTCAGCAAGCAGTGGGACAGCCTGAAGTTCACCTACGGCCTGGACTTCGACCACGAGCGCTTCAACGCCGAGCAGAAGACCTTCGACCAGCGCATCTCCTCGGAGAGCGGCGGTCTCGACCTGGTCACCGCCAGCAGCGCGCCGCGCTACCCGAGCTATGTGGTCGACACCCTGTCGTTCTACGGCCAGCTGGACTGGCAGGCGACCGACAACCTCACCGTCTCCACCGGCGCGCGGCACCAGAAGGCGGACGTCGAGGTGGATGACTTCAAGACGGCGAAAGGCGGCAGCAACGACTACCAGGTCAACCTGTACAACCTCGGCGCGATCTACGACTTCAGGAACGGCCACCAGCTGTGGGGTAACTACAGCGAGGGCTTCGACCTGCCCGACCCGGCCAAGTACTACGGCAAGCCCGGCCTGAGCGTCGATGACAACCCGCTGGCGGGCATCAAGAGCCGCCAGGTCGAGACCGGCTGGCGCTACGCCGACAGCGACTGGCAGGCACAGGCGGCGCTGTACTACATCTGGTCGGACAAGGTGATCAACGTCGACAGCGCCACCCTGACCATCGACGTGGACGACAAGAAGAGCCGCGACTTCGGCTTCGAGGGCGCGGTGTCCCGCTACTTCCAGAACGGCTGGCAGGCCGGCACCACCCTGCACCTGGTGCGCTCCGAGGAAGAGGACGCCGACGGCGACTGGATCAAGCGCGACGCGCGCTATGCCTCGCTCTCCAAGTCCACCGCGTTCGTCGGCTGGAGCGACGACCAGTACAGCGCGCGCCTGCAGGGCAACCACGCGTTCGACCTGAAGGACGACGCCGACCACGAGATCGACGGCTACACCACCTTCGACCTGCTGGGCGAACGCCGCACCGGCTTCGGCACCTTCAGCGCCGGCATCCAGAACCTGTTCGACAAGCAGTACAGCACCGTCTGGGGCCAGCGCGCGACGCTGTTCTACTCGCCGACCTACGGCCCGGCGTACCTGTACGACTACCAGGGGCGCGGACGCACCTTCACCCTGGGGTGGAGCATGGAGTATTGAGGTTGCGGCGGGTTTCACCCGCCCTACGGGGACTCCGGACGTAGGGCGGGTGAAACCCGCCACATGATCGGTGGAGCGTGATCCTCAGCGCTCGTAGAGCTCCAGCGGCAAATCATCCGGGTCGGCGAAGAAGGTAAAGCGCTTGCCGGTCAGTTCGTCTTCGCGGATCGGCTCGCAGCGCACGCCGTGGGCTTCGAGGTGGGCGATGGCGGTGTCGAGGTCATCCACGGCGAAGGCCAGATGGCGCAGCCCCTGCGCTTCCGGATACGACGGGCGCGACGGCGCACCGGGGAAGGAGAACAGCTCCAGTTGCGCGTCGCCCAGCGCCAGGTCGAGCTTCCACGAGTCGCGGGATTCGCGGTAGGTCTCGGCGATCACGCGCAGGCCCAGCACCTCGGTGTAGAAGTGCTTCGAGCGCGGGTAGTCGGAGCAGATCAGGGCGATGTGGTGGATGCTGTGGAGGTTCATGGGCTCTCCGGGAACAGCATGGGTATCGCTTCGCTCAACCCATCCTACCGGACCGTAGGATGGCGTTGAGCGAAGCGATACCCATCGGTCTCAACGCGCGTTGCGCACGCCCTCGGCCAGCTTGCGGCACAGTCCGAGCACGCCTTCCACCGCCTGTGCGTCGCTGGCGGCATTGGCTATCTGGTCGACCAGCGCCGAGCCGACCACCACGCCGTCGGCCAGGCGGGCGATGTTCGCCGCGTGTTCCGGGGTGCGGATGCCGAAGCCGATGGCGACCGGCAGGTCGGTATGGCGGCGCAGTCGCGCGACCGCTTCTTCCACGTGGTCCAGGGTCGCCGCGCCGGCGCCGGTGACGCCGGCCACGGAGACGTAGTAGACGAAGCCGGAGCTGCCTTCGAGCACGGTCGGCAGGCGCTGGTCGTCGGTGGTCGGGGTGGTCAGGCGGATGAAGTCGATGCCGGCGGCCTGGGCCGGGTGGCAGAGGTCTTCGTTGTGCTCCGGCGGCACGTCGACCACGATCAGGCCGTCCACGCCGGCTTCCTTGGCGTCGGCGATGAAGCGGTCGACGCCGTAGTAGTGGATCGGATTGAAGTAGCCCATCAGTACCAGCGGCGTTTCGCTGTTGCCGGTGCGGAATTCGCGGACCATCTGCAGCGTCTTCGCCAGGTTCTGCTTGCCGGCCAGCGCGCGGATGTTCGCCAGCTGGATCGCCGGGCCGTCGGCCATCGGGTCGGTGAACGGCATGCCCAGTTCGATCACGTCGGCGCCGGCTTCCGGCAGGCCCTTGAGGATCGCCAGGGAGGCGTCGTAGTTCGGGTCGCCGGCGGTGACGAAGGTCACCAGGGCGGCGCGGTTCTGCTGTTTCAGTTCGGCGAAGCGGGTCTGCAGGCGGCTCATGCTTTCTGCTCCTGTTGCATGTGGTGCATTACGGTCTGCATGTCCTTGTCGCCCCGGCCGGACAGGTTGATCACCATCAGGTGGTCCTTCGGCAGTTTCGGCGCGCGCTTGAAAGCTTCGGCCAGCGCGTGGGACGACTCCAGCGCCGGGATGATGCCTTCCAGGCGGCAGCAGATGTGGAAGGCTTCCAGCGCCTCGTGGTCGGTGATCGAGGTGTACTCGACGCGGCCGATGTCATTCAGCCAGGCGTGTTCCGGGCCGATGCCGGGGTAGTCGAGGCCGGCGGAGATCGAGTGGGCGTCGATGATCTGGCCGTCGTCGTCCTGCAGCAGGAAGGTGCGGTTGCCGTGCAGCACGCCCGGTACGCCGCCGTTCAGGCTGGCCGCGTGCTTGCCGGTTTCGATGCCATGGCCGGCGGCTTCGACGCCGATGATCTGCACGCTGGTGTCATCGAGGAACGGGTGGAACAGGCCCATGGCGTTGGAGCCGCCGCCGATGCAGGCGACCAGCGAGTCGGGCAGGCGGCCTTCCTTCTCGGCCAGCTGCTCGCGGGTTTCCTTGCCGATCACGGCCTGGAAGTCGCGGACCATCGCCGGGTACGGGTGCGGGCCGGCCACGGTGCCGATCAGGTAGAAGGTGTCGTGGACGTTGGTCACCCAGTCGCGCAGGGCTTCGTTCATCGCGTCCTTCAGGGTGCCGGTGCCGGCGGTGACCGGGATCACCTCGGCGCCCAGCAGCTTCATGCGGAAGACGTTGGCCTGCTGGCGGTCGATGTCGGTGGTGCCCATGTAGACCACGCACTGCATGCCGAAGCGCGCCGCCACGGTGGCGGTGGCCACGCCGTGCATGCCGGCGCCGGTCTCGGCGATGATGCGCTGCTTGCCCATGCGCTTGGCCAGGAGGATCTGGCCGATGCAGTTGTTGATCTTGTGCGCGCCGGTGTGGTTCAGCTCTTCGCGCTTGAGGTAGATCTTCGCGCCGCCGAAGTGCTCGGTCAGGCGCTCGGCGAAGTACAGCGGGCTCGGGCGGCCGACGTAGTCGCGCTGGAAGTAGGCGAGTTCCTCGATGAATGCCGGGTCGTCCTTGGCCTTTTCGTATTCGCGGGCCAGGTCATGGATCAGCGGCATCAGGGTTTCGGCGACGTACTGGCCGCCGAAGCTGCCGAACAGGCCTTTGGCGTCTGGGCCGGTGCGCAGTGTGGACATGGGAGTGCTCCTGTCTGATTCGGTGTAGGAGCGGGCCATGCCCGCGATGCTTTTCGCGCTCATGGGGCGCTCCTACAAGGTATGGACTGAGGATACGGCTGTGGAGTGGGCGAGAAAAGCGATAAGATCGCCATGACCTGTCAGGAAAACTCACGGATGGAATGCCATGAGCCGCGACCTCCCTCCCCTCAATGCTCTGCGCGCCTTCGAAGCCGCTGCCCGCCTCGGCAGCATGAGCGCGGCGGCAGACGAGCTGAGCGTGACCCACGGGGCGATCAGCCGGCAGATTCGCCAGTTGGAGGAAGAGCTGGGGCTGGCGTTGTTCGTCAAGGACGGGCGTGGCGTAAAACTCACCGATGCCGGCGTTCGCCTGGGCGAAGTGGCCAGCGACAGCTTCGAGCGCCTGCGCGGTGTCTGTGTCGAGCTTCGCCGGCAATCCGGGGATAACGCGCCATTCGTCCTCGGCTGTCCGGGCAGCCTGCTGGCGCGCTGGTTCATCCCGCGTCTGGATCGACTCAATCGTGAGCTGCCGGACCTGCGCCTGCAGCTTTCCGCCAGCGAGGAACTGGACCCGCGCCGCGCCGGGCTCGACGCCACCCTGTGGTTCGCCGAGCCGCCTTGGCCGGCGGACATGCAGGTATTCGAGCTGGCCGTCGAGCGTATCGGCCCGGTGCTCAGCCCGCGCCATGCGCGCTTTGCGGAGTTATCCACAGCGCCGGCGGGAGTGCTGCTGGGCGAGGCGCTGCTGCACACCACCTCGCGTCCACAGGCGTGGCCGGAATGGGCGAACGCCAGCGGACTGGATGTCGGCGCGCTGAAGACCGGCCAGGGCTTCGAGCACCTTTATTACCTGCTGGAAGCCGCCGTCGCCGGCCTCGGCGTGGCCATCGCCCCGCAGGCACTGGTCGCCGACGACCTCGCCGCCGGCCGCCTGGCCGCGCCCTGGGGCTTCGTCGAGACCCATGCGCGGCTGGCCCTGTGGGTGCCGGCGCGGTTGCCCGATCGCCGCGCGGCGCGGCTGGCGGGATGGCTGCGCAATGAGCTGGCGCACTGAGCGCTGGCAGATTGCTGGCGCTCGACTACTGTCGATAGAGCACCCGGCAAACCGCGCCGGCGGTACCCAATGGAGGAAAGGCAGGCATGTCGAATCACCACACCTACAAGAAGATCGAACTGGTCGGCTCCTCGCGCACCAGCATCGAGGATGCGATCAGCAACGCGCTGGCCGAGGCGGCGAAGTCGGTGCACAACCTGGAATGGTTCGAGGTGGTGGATACCCGCGGGCACATCGAGAACGGCGCGGTCGGGCACTATCAGGTGACGCTGAAGGTCGGCTTCAAGATCGCCAATAGCTGACGCGCTGGCAGCTCGCCCTCTCCCACAGCCTTCTCCCGCGAGGGGAGAAGGTGCGCCAGGCACGGCACTTGGCGGCTTCCGCATTGTCTATCGCCATGGAATACATGCCCCAGTCGGGGGCTGACACGAGGGAATGTCATGAGATGGGTAATCCTCGCGGCCATGGCCGCGACGCTGGCGACGCCGACCTGGGCCGCCACCAAGCCGTGCGAAGAGCTGAAGGCCGAGATCGAGGCGAAGATTCAGGCGGCCGGGGTGACCTCCTACACCCTGGAGATCGTGCCGAACGCCGAGGTGAAGGACCCGAACATGGTGGTCGGCAGCTGCGAAGGCGGCACGAAGAAAATCATCTACCAGAAGAACGGCAACTGAAGCGCAGCAGATCGTAAACAGGCTCTCAGAAGATCAGGCAGTTGACCTGCCCCTGGAAGTCGGTCTTCGCCACCAGCGTTCCATTCTGATCGGTCAGCAGCGCCAGCGCGCTCTGCAGTTGCGGGCGCAGCTCCAGGCGATAGCGCTGGCCGGCGGCGAACTGGTCGTAGACCACGTCGACCAGGCAGGTCAGCTCCGTGCCGCCGCCATCGCCCATGCCCATTCGCCCGCCACCGCCGCCACCGGCCAGCTCGTAGCGGAAGCGCACCTGCAGCTCATGCTTGCCCGGACTCACCTGGAAATAGCGCCCGTCGCGCAGGGTCTTGCCGTCCAGGCGCTCGGCCAGCAGGGAGTTGGCCGGCGTGGTGTAGAGCTCGACCCAGGCCATGTTCGGGTCGTGCTTCGGCAACGGGCTGGCGCAGGCGGCGAGCAGGAGGGTGAATAGCGGGATGCAGGCGGGGGTGCGCATGGCGGACTCCACGGGGCGGCCGGGATCCGATCAGCATACTCCGATGAAGCGGGCAGGGGCGGAGAGCCAAAAAGAAGGGGCGCCCGCAGGCGCCCCGGTCTGGTTGGAGTTGGATCAGGTCGCGAGGATGAAGTCCGACGCGTTCACACTGGTGGCATCGGTCACACCGACCAGACGGATCGAGTCGGCGCCAATGTTGATGAGTGTGTCGGCGCCCGCGGCATTGATCTGCACGCTGCTGGCGAAGGTCGCTGCGGTGATTCCGAGACCGGAGATATCCAGGCGGTCCTGGCCACCAGCGGCGACGGCATCGAAGCCGAGGATGCGGTCGGCGCCGAAGCCGGGGGCGCTGAACACGAAGATGTCATCGCCAAGGCTGGCGTTCATCGTGTCGTTGCCGGCTCCACCTACGATTACATCATTGCCGGCGCCGCCATCCAGGACGTCGTTGCCGGCACCGCCGAGCAGGTAGTTGTTCAACTCATTGCCGTTGCCGGTGAAGTTGCCCGAACCGGCGTATATCAGCGCCTCCACGTTTGCCCCGAGGGTGTAGCTGGAGAGCGTGGTCCACACGGCGTCGTATCCCTCGTTGGCGCCCTCGACCACGACATCGCCGACATCGGTCACTTCATAGCTGTCATTGCCGGCGCCACCGACCATGGTATCGGCCCCCGCCCCCCCAGCGAGGATGTCGTTGCCGCTGCCTCCCAGCATATAGTTGTTCAAGGCGTTGCCGATGCCGGTGAAGTTACCCGTACCGACGTAAACCAGCGATTCCACGTTCGCTCCGAGAGTGTGGTTGGAGAGCCTGGCAAACACGGTATCGATGCCTTCGCCGGCGGACTCGACCACGACATCGCCTATCTCAGTCACCTCGTAGTTGTCATTGCCGGTGCCGCCGGCCATGGTGTCATCCCCCAGGCCACCAGCGAGGATGTCATCTCCACCCAGCCCATTGAGCAAGTCGTCACCCACATTGCCAATCAGGGTGTCGTTGCCCGCTGTACCGTTCAATACGTCTCCCACTATCGCCGTTGGGCCGGAAACCAGAGTCTCCTCGGTACCGCCGCCGTCGACGAAGGTGACCACGAGCTGCACACGCTGGCCAACCTGGGCCTGGGCCAGGGTGAGGGATGCCGCGTTTGCGCCAGCGATGTCGATGAAAGTGCCGCCAGTTGTCGACATCTGCCACCGGTAGTTGAGAGCACCCAGTCCATCGAGGTCAGCGATACCGGCGGTCTGCGCCGTCAGCACCTGACCTCTCCGCGCCGTGCCAGTGACTGTCGGCGCACCGGTGGGCGCGTCATTGACATTCGCCACCGCCACAGTTGGAGCGGAGGTCACTGTCTCGACGATGCCCAGCCCATCGGTATAGCTGACCACCACCTGGACCTGCTTGCCGACGTGTGCCTGGCCGAGGGCCAGGGTTTCGCCGGTCGCGCCGCCGATATTGGTGAAGGTCACCCCGTCGCTGCTTTCCTGCCACTGGAAGCTGAAGTTGCTGAAGATGAAATCGGCGTCGTCGATATTGCCGGTGTCAGCGGTCAGCACCTGGCCTTGCGCCGCCAGGCCCTCGATGACCGGTGCGCCGGTCGGGTCGGCGTCGACCTGCTGGGTCGGCAGCGAGGCGGCGCTTTCCGGAGTGCCGAAGTTGTCGACGAAGTTGGCCACCACGCGAATCTGCCGGCCGACCTGGTCCTGGGTCACGGTGAACTGCTCACCGGTGGCGCCATTGATGTCGACGAACTCCAGATCATCGTCGAGTACCTGCCATTGCAGGCTGACAGTGGCCGCGTTGACGCCGTCCGGATCGCTGAGGCCGGCGATCGACGCAGTCAGCACCTGTCCTACCACCGGCACACCGTCGCCGATGTCGATGGTCGGTTCGCCGTTGGGATCCTGGTTGCCGACCGAGTGGATGATCTCCAGCGTGCCGTTGGCGTCCTTGTAGACCGCCCGCACGCGGATGTTCAGCCCGGCCACATCCTCGGTGACGCGGAAGGTTTCGCCCAGCGCCCAGGACACTTCACCGGCATCGAAGAAGGTGATGTCTTCATAGATGCCCGAGCCGGGGACGGTTTCGACCTGCCAGAAGTAGCTCACCGGTCCGGTGATGGTGCCGGTCGGGTTGCTGGCGCTGACGTTGTCCGCGTCGTGTGCCGGAGTGGCGGAAACCCGCAGCAGTTGGCCGAGTACCGGGGTGTTGTCGCGCAGGCCGCTGACGGCGTCGAGGATCGCCAGCCCGCCGGTCGGACCCTGGTTGCTGGCGCTTCCGGGGATCTCGACGGCGGCATCGGAGAACTGCAGGCGCTCGATGCCGGTCAGGCGGTCGGTGCCGTCGCGGCCGACGATGCTGTCGGTCACCGTGATGATGTCGTCACTGGTGTCATCGAAGGTGCCGTTGTCATCGATCTCGATGGTGTACTGGTCCCTGAGCCCGGTGAACAGCACGGTGTCGTAGCCCGGATTGCCGTCGAGGATTTCCCGCACGATCACCAGTTGCCCCGGGTTGTAGGTGCCGTTGAGCATGAGCGGCACCATCGGTTCCATGCTGTCGAAGCTGGCGATCTCCGGGCCGGTGCCATCGCGGTTGGCGCGCACGCTGATGCGCACGTTCAGCCACTTGTCGCCGTCGATCAGATCGTCGCCGCCGCGGCCTTCGAGCAGGTCGCCGCCATCGCCGCCGAGGATGATGTTGCCGCCATCGAAGAACTGCACCCCGTCGCCGAGGAATTCGCGCAGGCCGTCGATCAGGTCGATGTTGGTCAGCACGCTGCCATAGGCACCGGCGGTGCGGATGGCGGCTGCATCGACGCTGTCGCCGCGCAGGAAGTCGCCGTGGTGCGAACCGGACAGGCCTTCCACCGCGTCGAAGCGCGCCAGCACCGAGGCGCCGGAGCCGGGTTGCGGCGGCACGTTGAAGAAGCGGTCGCTCATGTCGATGGTGACGCCGCGGTCATCGTTCTTGAAGGTCGCCCAGTCGAAGCCGGAGCTGCCGATGTAGCGGTTACCCATGCCGGCGCTGCCGACCATGATGTCGTCGCCGCCTTCGCCGTTGAACTTGTCGTTCTCGCCGCCGCCGATGTAGACATCGTTGCCGATGACCGGGTCGTTGCCGAGCGGATCGAAGTTATCGCCGGGGGCGCCGTCCGAGGTGCCCTTCTCGATCCAGTCGTCGCCTTCGTTGCCCATGTCCTGTTCGTTGGCCTTGCTGCCCAGGATGAAGTCGTTGCCCTGGCCGCCGATGGCCTCGGAGGCGTCCTCGCCGGTGATGATGAAGTCGTTGCCGAAGCCGCCCATCACCAGGTTGATGCCGTTGCCGCCGTGGATCACGTCGTTGCCGTCGCCACCCTGGATGTTATCGTCGCCGCCGGTGTCGGTGATGATGTCGTCGCCGGCACCGCCACGGATCTGGTCGTTGCCGTTGCCACCCTCGATACGGTCGTCGCCGCCGTCGCCCCAGATGGTGTCGTCGCCATCGCCGGCGATCAGGATGTCGGCGTTGTTGGTGCCGCCCAGCACCACGTGCTCGCCGCCGGTGTACTGCAGGAAGTTGTCGTCCGGGCCGGCGGTATTCGGGTTGTCGCGGCTCACGCCGTCCGGGTCGTCGCGGCCGGCGACGCCCAGGCCGGTGTGCTGCAGCGCCTGGTTGACCTCCAGGGTCCAGCCGGGTGTCGTGAACACCACGCCCGGCAGGTGGATGGCGTTGGTGTTGGCCATGATCATCTTGGCGAACGAGTTGCTCTCCAGCTCGGCGTTCATCGACAGGCCGGCGGTGCGCTCCAGGTAGTAGAAGCGGTCGCCGTCCTGCAGTTTCTCCAACTGGTTCTCGAACACGAAGTTGAAGGTCGAGCCGAGCATGCCGCCGAACGGGGTTTTCGCCTCGGCCAGGCCGCCGATCCACAGGTCGATGGCATCCACGCCGGTGATGGTCACGCCATTGGCGCCGTTGGCCCAGGCTCCCGTGCTGTTGAGGAAGGCCAGGCGGTCGGCCGGCGCATCGTCGCCGCCCAGCACCAGGGCCAGTGCCGCGGCGCGCTTGTCCACCAGGGTGGTGGCGTCGAGGATGGTCTGGTGCGTGCCGTAGGCGGCGATGAAGTTGATCAGCGACTCCGGATGCTTCAGGTGCAGCACCAGGTCGGCCCAGCTCAGGTACGGCTTGAGCTGCGTGTCGCCGGTCTGGCTGAAGATTTCCCGGCGCACGGCGTTCAGCGTCGGGACACCGGTATCGCGGCCACGGGCGATGTTGATCGCGGCGAGGTCGAGCGGCAGACCGAGCAGATTGTTGCGCAGCGCCTCGGTGACGAACTCGTCGATCTCGTTGCCGGCCTGGCGGGTCACCCCGCGCACGATGGCGCCGGCGGCATCGTCCGGATTCGTGCCGCTGGCGGCGAAGGCCAGCGGGTTGAGGAAGGCCGCGATCAGGCCCATCTGCTCGTCCGGGTTTTCCGGGTTGGCGCTCACCACATTGAAGTCACTGGTGAAGCGATCGACCGTCTCGGTCAGCATCGAGTGGCCGAAGCGGTACACCGTGTGGGCGAACTCGGCGACGATCGAGGCATCCAGATCGACGTCGTAGACCTGGGTCGGCGCGAAGAACAGGTCGATGTTCGGCTGGATGGTCCGCGCGAACTCCTCGAACACCAGGTGCTGGTACTGCATTTCGGTGCCGAACTTGGCGGTCTGGAACAGACGCTCGCCGTTCCATACCAGCGGCCCGCTCAGGTCGCTCAGCGAATCGATCGGTTCCAACAGCCACTCGTTGATGAAGTTCAGGTCGCCGGAAGTGAGCACGGTCTGCTTGGTCTGCTCGACCAGACGGTTGTGCTCGGAGTGGAACACGTGGTGCACCGCGGTCAGGCCGATGTTCTCGTTGACCCGGCCGTCGCCGGCGATGTAGTGCTTGTCCAGCAGTTCATTGTCGTACTGCAGGTTGTTGCCGCCGGGGCCGACCGGCACTGCGTTGCCGACGTCGGTATCGGCGTCGGGCTGCAGCACGCCGCCGCTGAGCACCGGCACCGCGTTGTGGGCGATATCGTCGAGGAAGGCGTGGCCGGTGCGTACCGCGTTGGTCAGGCTCAGCGGATTATCCGGCGTGCCCGACTGCAGCTGGGTCACATCGTCCGCGGTGCCGGCGATGCCGTCGTTGCCGTTGCCGATGCGCACCACCACCTGCGGGAAGCCGGTGGCCGGGTTCTTGATGAAGTTGCCGTAGGCGTCGGTCGCCAGCAGCGGGATGTTGCCCACGTCGGCGTCGGTCAGGTTGATGCCGAGGAGTTCGCGGGCCTGCGCCTTGATCACCGCCCAGGTGGCCATGCCGCCGACCGGTATGTCGTCAGAGGTGTAGTAGTCGCCGTCCGGGCCTGGGTCGCGGTTGGTAATCAGATTGCCGGTGGCCACCGGTTTGCCATCCACCAGCACGTACTCGCGCAGGAATACCTGGTGCGACGGGTGCGAGCTGTAGGTCTGGTTCTGGTCGACGAACGGCGAGGTGGTGTTGGTGTGCTCGTGGATGTCGTCGGCAGTGCCCAGGATGCCGTCCGGTCCCGGCTGGTTGGTGGCGCGGGTCAGCACCATGAAGTTGGTCGGCGCGCCCTCCACGTACAGCGGATCGTCCGGCTGCAGCGGAATGAACACGGTGCCGGAACCGCCCTTGGTGACCAGGTCGAGGCCGTGGTCGAAGAACTGGCCGAAGAAGGTCATCCAGGCGTTGAACGGAGCCGACAGGCCTTCGTCCGGGGCGACGTTCGGGAAGAGGAACACGTCCTTGTCGTCGTCGGTGCCGAACTGGCCGTCCAGGCCCGGGCTCTTGACGATCTGTACGCCTTCCTTGAGCTCGTCGTCGGCAGTGCCGATCAGGCCATCGGCCCCCACATCGTAGGCCTTCGCATAGGCTGCCGGGTTATTGGCCGTCTGGTCGACCAGCAGGTTGCTGATGGTGCGCGGCTGCGAGTCGAAGACGAAGCCGCTGGTCTGCTGATAGGAGGTGGAGCTGCCAGCGGTCTGCGGGCCGGGGCCGTCAGGGTCGAACGTCGTGTCTTCGGCATCCTGGAAGTTCGGCGTGGCCACCCGCGGGAAGGTGTTGTCGGCCGCGCCGAACTCGGTGTTGTCGATGCCGTTCTGCTGGAACAGGTTGTTGAACGACCCGTCCACCGTGCGCAGGCCATAGGCGACGCGGATGTTCGGCAGCAGCGAGAGCAGGTCCTCGCCACGGGCGTGGGCCTCGGCGATGCGGATCTGGTCGAGGATGAAGTTGAGGTCCGAACGGACCATCTGGAAGCCATCGCCACTGGTGGTGCCATCGACCACCGGTGTATGCGCGATCGGCGTTTCGTCCCCGCTTCCCTGCACGGTACCGGTGGGCTGCGAGAAGACCATCTCGGAGGTGCCGTGGCCGTCCTGGTAGATCGCCTTGACCCGCAGGTTCAGGCCGGCGAGATCGGAGGTCACGCGGAACTTGGTGCCATCGGCGCTCTGGAAGGCCAGGTCGCCGGCCGGCAGCAGGATGATGTCCTCGAACACGCCGGTGCCGGCGTCCCTTTCCACCTGCCAGATGTAGCTCACCGAGCTGTTGGCGTTGACGTTGCCGTTCGGGTTGCTGCCGGTGATGTTGTCGGCATCGCGCACGCCGGCCATCGATACGGTGAGGGTGTCGCCCACCCTGATCGGGTTGCCGGGGGTCGAGTCGGAGATGGTCGGCCGGCCCGTCGGCGAGGCGTTGCCGCCGGCCAGTTCCACGCTCACGTCGGAGAACTGCAGCCGTTCGATATTCACCAGGGTATCGGAGCCGTCGTCGCCGACGTTGTCGGTGACCGTGTACACGCCGTTGCCGCGGTTGGTGATGGTGTAGTTGTCGCGGATGCCGGAGAACACCGCCGTGTCGTAGGCGGCGCCACCGGTCGATGTCCCCGGCAGGATTTCGCGCACGGCCTTGAGCTGGCCGGGATTGATTTCGCCGCTGAGCATGAACGGGATCATCTCGGTCATGCTGTTGAAGCTGCGGATCTCCGGACCGGTATGGTTGGTGTCGCCCGCCGCATAGACGGCAATGCGCACGTTCAGCCACTTGTCGCCGTCGATCAGGTCGTCGCCGCCACGGCCTTCGATGATGTCGCTGCCGTCGCCACCGAGGAGGATGTTGCCGGTGGCGAAGCCATCGTCAGGCAGTCCTGCCTCCTGCAGCAATGCGCGCAGCCCCCTGATCAGGTCGACGTTGGTCAGCGCGCTGCCGGTGGCGCCGCCATGGTTGAGGATGGTCTCGGCATTGACGTTGTCGCCGCGGATGATGTCGCCGAAGCGCGAGCCGGATACGCCTTCCACCTCGTCGAAGCGGTCGAGGATAGAGGCCGGCGAGGCGCCGACCGGCTGGAACAGCCCGCCGTTCTGGTTCGGCGCATTGCCGTGCGGCTGCGCCAGGACGGCCAGGGTCAGGTCGACGGTGACGCCGACCTTGTCGTTCTTGTGGGTGACCCAGTCGAAGCCGGACATGCCTTCCATCTTGTCCTGGGCATCGCTGCCGACAAAGATGTCGTCGCCGCCTTCGCCGATCATTTCGTCGAAGCCGGGGCCGCCGACGAAGATATCGTTACCGGCGATCTCGTCGGTCAGCAGCGGGGCGAAGTTGTCGCCAGGCGCGCCGTCCTGGGTGCCCATTTCGATCCAGTCGTCGCCCTCGTTGCCGGTGGGCGGCAGGCTGGTTTTCGGGCTGAGAATGAAGTCGTCGCCCTGGCCGCCGAAGATGGTGGCGATATCTTCGGTGACGATGATGAAGTCCTGCCCATCGCCGCCGAGGATCAGGTTGCCGGCACCGCCGGCCTCCATGCTGCCAACCGCGATCACGTCGTTGCCGGCGCCGCCTTCCATGCGGTTGTCGCCGAACATGTCGGTGATGATGTCGTCGCCGTCGCCGCCGAGCACCGCGTCATTGCCGGCGCCGCCTTCCAGGCGGTCATTGCCGGCGTCGCCCCAGACGGTGTCGTCGCCCGCTCCGGAGACGATCACGTCGTTGCCGTCGGTGCCGCCCATCACCACGTGGTCGCCGCCGGTATAGCGCAGGTAGTTGCTGTCCGGCCCAACGGTTTCCGGGTTGTCGCGGATCACCAGCGGCGTGATTTCCACGCCATTGATGGTGATGCCGCCGGTGGGGTCGTCACCGCCCAGACCGGCATTGAACTGCCGGTCCTGATCGACCTCGAGAGTGAAGGTCGGAGTCTGGAAGACGGTGTTCGACAGGTGGGTGGCATCGGTATTGAGCATGATCAGCTTGGCGAACGAGTTGTTCTCCAGCTCGGTGCCGAAGTTCATCCCGGCGGTGCGCGCCAGGTAGTAGAAGCGGTCGCCGTTCTGCAGGGCCTCCAACTGGGTCTCGAAGACGAAGTTGAAGGTCGAGCCGAGCATGCCGCCGAACGGCATCTTCACTTCGGCCAGGCCGCCGATCCAGAAGTCCACCGAATCCAGGCCGGTGGTGGTGACGCCATTTGTCAGGCTGGTGTAGACGCCGGTGCTGTTGAGGAAGTCCAGCCGGTCCTCAGGCGCATTACCGCCGCCCAGCACCAGCAGCAGGGCTGCCGCGCGTTTGCCTTCCAGGGTGCTGGCGTTGAGGATGCTGCTGTGGGTGCCGTAGGCGGCGATGAAGTTGATCAGCGATTCCGGATGCTTCAGATGTGCGGCGAAGTCCGCCCAGCTGGTGTACGGCCTGAGCTGGTTGTCGCCGGTCATCTCGAAGAACTCGCGGCGCGCCTGGTTCAGCGACGGGATGCCGGCGTCGCGGCCGCGGGCGATGTTGATCGCCGGCAGGTCGAGCGGCAGGCCGAGCAAGTTGTTGCGCAGCGCCTCGGTGACGAATTCGTCGATCTCGTTGCCCGTCTGCCGGGTCAGGCCACGGACGATGGCGCCGGCCGCCGCATCCGGATTGGCGCCGCTGGCGGCGAAGGCCAGCGGGTTGAGGAACGCCTCGATCAGGCCGATTTCGCTGTTGATGAAGTTCTCGTCGTAGCGATCGATGGTCTCGGTCAGCATCGAGTGGCCGAAGCGGTACACCGTGTGGGCGAACTCGGCGACGATCGACGGATCGATGGTGGTGTCATAGCCGTTCGGCGCGAGGAACTCGTCGATCTGCGGCTGGATGGTGCGGGCGAATTCCTCGAACACCAGGTGCTGGTACTGCATCTCGGTGCCGAACTTGGCGGCCTGGAACAGGCGCTCGCCGTTCCACACCAGGGCATCGAGCTGGGTCTGGTTCTGCGGCAGCGCGCCGACCGGTTCGAGCAGCCACTGGTTGAGGAAAGCCAGGTCGTTGGAGGCGAGGATGGTCTGCTTGGACTGCTCGACCAGACGGTTGTGTTCGGAGTGGAACACGTGGTGCACGGTGGTCAGGCCGATGTTCTCGTTGACCCGGCCGTCACCGGCGATGTAGTGCGCGTCGAGCAGCTCGTTGTCGTAGGTGCCGGCGGCCAGCGGGCCGCTGTTCACCACATCGTCGCCATCGGCTACCAGGCCGGCGGTGGGCGCCGCGTTGTGGGCGATATCGTCGAGGAAGGCGTGACCGGTGTGCACGGCATTGGCCAGGCTGACCGGCGCGCCGGGGTTGCCTTCGACCAGCGAGTTGTCGTTCATCACCACCAGCGGGAAGCCGTTGTCGCCCTTGATGAAGTTGCCGTAGGGGTCGGTCGCCAGCAGCGGCACGTTGAATACGTCGGCATCGGTCAGGTTGATCCCGAGGATGTCGCGGGCCTGCGCCTTGACCACCGCCCAGGTGGCCATGCCGCCGATCTCGACGTCGTCATCCGTGCCGAAGATTCCATCGACGCCCAGGTCGCGGTTGGTAATCAGATTGCCGGTAGCCACCGGTTTGCCATCCACCAGTACGTACTCGCGGAGGAACACCTGGTGCGACGGGTGCGAGCTGTAGGTCTGGTTCTGGTCGACGAAGGGCGAGGTGGTGTTGGTGTGCTCGTGGATATCGTCGGCGGTGCCCAGTTGGCCGTCCGGTCCGGGCTGGTTGGTGGCGCGGGAGACCACCATGAAGCGCAGGTTCGGCGCCAGGTCGTCGGCGGTGTTGAACACGCCGTCGGCGCCGGCCACCAGTGGGTCGTCAGCCTTCAGCGGGATGAAGATCACATCGGTGCTGCTCTTGGTCACCAGGTCGAGGCCGTGGTCGAAGAACTGGCCGAAGAAGGTCATCCATGAGTTGAAGCCGGCGCTCAGGCCTTCGTCGGGAGATTCGTTGGGGATGAAGAACACCTCGCGGTCGTCGTCGGTGCCGAAAATGCCGTCGAGGCCGGGACTGGTGATGCTCGGCGCGCCGCCATTGGCGGCGATCGCCGCCGGGTTATTGGCGGTCTGGTCGGCGATCAGGTTGCTGATGGTGCGCGGCTGCGAGTCGAACACCGCGCCGCTGGTCTGCTGGTAGGAGGTGGGGCTGCCGGCGGTCTGCGGGCCGGGACCGTCAGGGTCGAAGGTAGCGTTCTCTGCCGGGCGGAACACCGGGTCGAGCAGGCGTGGGAACAGGCCGTCGGCGGCGCCGAAGGCGCTCTGCCCATCCAGCAGGTTGTTGTAGCTGCCATCCACCGTGCGCAGGCCGAAGGGCACCTGGGCGTTGGGCAGCAGGTTGGCGAGATCCTCCCCATTCGAATGGGCCTCGGCGATGAAGATTTGCTGAAGAATGAACTCCAGGTCGGCTTTGTTGAAATTGGCCATTTGTTGTTTTCCTCAATCGGACAATACGCACGGAAGACAAGGCCCGGGCCGCGCCAAGCGGGCACAGCCGGGGGGTGGATCGATTGCGAAGGCCAGGCGTTTGAGCTGCTATGCCGGGCTGGAAAAGCGAAGGCCGAAGAAATCCCGCGCCTGTCGCGAACGGCAGGTGTTGGAAGTGGTGTCCGCTTTATGCCGGGTCTGGGCTGGAACGCTCAGCGAGCCGGGTCAAGTTCCCGGCGGCCCGTGGAACCTGGGGGGCAAGAACAGCTCCCGGAAGGGCTGCCTTGTCTGGCTGGAGGTCGATGTGCCGCCCATACTGAGTCTCCGTTCGGGGGCCTGGTGTACGTCCCCACAAATGGGGGTTTATCCCCTTGGGTGGGTCGGTAATTAGACTTAAGTATCCCCACCCGGGAGTGTCAAATTTGTGTCAGGTCAGCCGACGAACGGATTGATAGGCATTAAGTTATTGTTTTGAAAGAATTTTAATCGTCAAAAATTCGGCTTTTCCCGATCTTTGGCATTGGCGGTGTATCGCCGGATTGACACTCATCTCCTACGCTCCTGTTTCAGGCAAGCGACACAATTCCCCAAAAAGAACGCTCGCCTGGCAACCGGGTTGTACGGCGCAGCAGCGAGCGTTCCCCCCGCCTCCTGAAGCCCGTGCGACACGCCCCAACAGTCTGCCAACTGCCCGAGGTGGACACCGTGACAGCCAAGATTTCCTCCCTTCGGTCCGAACTGTCAGACGTGCTGTTCCGTCTGCGGCGTACCTTCTACTCGCTGGGCGCGTTCAGCGGCGTGGTCAACCTGCTGATGCTGGTGCCGGCGGTGTACATGATGCAGGTCTACGACCGCGCCCTGGTCAGCAGCAACGTCACCACACTGCTGATGCTGACCGTCCTGGTGTGCGGCCTGTACATGCTGATGGCGCTGCTGGAGATCGCCCGCGCGCGCGTGCTGATCCGGGTCGGCAACCGCCTGGACATGGAGCTCAACCAGCGCATCTTCACTGCCGCCTTCGAGCGCAACCTCAGCCGTGCCGGCGGAAATCCGGCGCAGGCCCTGCAGGATCTGTCGCAGGTGCGCCAGTTCCTCACCGGCAATGCGCTGTTCGCGTTCTTCGACGCGCCGTGGACGCCGGTCTACCTGCTGGTCACCTACCTGATCCACCCGATCCTGGCGCTGATCACCCTGATCGGCTCGCTGATCCTGGTGTGCCTGGCCGTGCTCACCGAAGTCACCACGCGCAAGCCGCTCGCCGAGGCCAACCAGGCGGCGCAGGAATCCGGCATCTACGCCAACAACAACCTGCGCAACGCCGAGGTGATCGAGGCGATGGGCATGCTGCCGGCGATCAGCCGCCGCTGGTACAAGGGCCACCTGCGCATCCTCGAACGGCAGACCCTGGCCTCCGACCGCGCGGCCTACATCAGCGGCGTCGGGCGTTTCGTGCGCATCACCCTGCAGTCGCTGATCCTTGGCGCCGGCGCGCTGCTGGCGATCAAGGGCGAGATCACCGCCGGCATGATGATCGCCTGCTCGATCCTCACCGGTCGCGCGCTGGCGCCGGTGGAGCAGGTGATCGCCAGCTGGAAGCAGCTGCTCGGCTGCCGCATGGCCTGGGGCCGGCTGAACAATATGCTCACCGAATACCCGGAACGGCCGCCGACCATGCCGCTCACCCGCCCGCTCGGCGCGCTCTCGGTGGAAGGCGCGCATGCCGGCGCACCGGGCACCAGCGTCGGCATCCTGCATGGCGTGAGCTTCGGCCTGGCGCCCGGCGAATGCCTCGGCGTGATCGGTCCGTCGGCCTCCGGCAAGTCCACCCTCGCCCGCCTGCTGGTCGGCGTGTGGCCGACCCAGGCCGGCAAGGTGCGCCTGGACGGCGCCGACGTGTTCACCTGGAACAAGGCCGAACTCGGCCCATGGCTCGGCTACCTGCCACAGGACGTCGAACTGTTCGAAGGGACCATCGCCGAGAACATCGCGCGCTTCGGCGAAATCGACAGCGAAGCGGTGATCAGCGCGGCCCGGTCCGCCGGCGTGCACGACATGATCCTGCGCTTCCCGCAGGGCTACGACACCGTGCTCGGCATCGACGGCAGCCCGCTCTCCGGCGGGCAGAAGCAGCGCATCGCCCTGGCCCGCGCGCTGTACGGCGAGCCGTCGCTGGTGGTGCTCGACGAGCCGAACGCCAACCTCGACGACGTCGGCGAGAAGGCGCTGGTCGACGCGCTGGCCGACCTCAAGCGGCGCGGCGCCACCTCGGTGCTGATTTCCCATCGCCCGACCGTGCTCGGGCTGGTCGACAAGGTGCTGATGCTGCGCGACGGCTGTGTGCAGCTGTGCGGCACCCGCGACGAAGTGTTCGCCACCCTGCGCCAGGCCAACGTCATGGCCGCCGGCCCGCACGCGGTGGCCCCCGTTAGCGCCAGCGCCAGTGGCAGGGAGTGACGGCCATGCATCTCGTCGAACGTAAGGAATCGCCGTTCCCCGCCCAGCAGGTGGTGGTCGATATCGACACCGGCAAGCCGGCCCGCTGGGGCATCTGGCTGGTGCTCGCCGGCTTCGGCGGCTTCCTCATGTGGTCCTGGATGGCGCCGCTGGATGCCGGCGTGGTCGCCACCGCCACGGTGAAGGTGACCAGCAACCGCAAGACCGTGCAGCACCTCACCGGCGGCACCGTCGAGGCGATCCTGGTGCGCGAGGGCGATGCCGTGCGCAAGGGCCAGGAACTGGTGCGCCTGGATGCGACCCGGGCCATCGCCGAACAGGGTGTGGTGGGTGCGCAATACATCGTCAGCAAGACGGTGGAAAGCCGCCTGGAGGCCGAGCGCGATGGCCACGACGAGGTGGCGTTCGATCCCGCGCTCGCCCGCTACCGGGGCGACCCGCGCCTGGACGAGGCCATGGAGCTGCAGCAGCGCCTGCTCGATACCCGTCGCGCCGCACTGGCCGGCGAGCTGAGCATTCTCGAGGAAACCCAGGCCGCCGCCGAAACCCAGGTCAAGGGCCTGCAGCAGGTCTATGGCGCGCGTGCTACCCAGGCCAGGTTCCTGCAGGAACAGCTGGCCGGCACCCGCACTCTCGCCGCGGAAGGCTACATCCCGCGCAACCGCATGCTCGAACTGGAGCGCAGCGCCGCCGAGCTGAACGCCGGCCAGGCGGAGAACATCAACAACATCGCCCGGGTGCGCAGCCAGGTGACCGAACTGAAACTGCGCATCCTCCAGCGCCGGCACGACTACCTCAAGGAAGTAGAATCGCAGCTCACCGACGTGCGCAAGGAAAGCGACAGCCTGGCCGACCGCCTGCGCTCGCTGGACTACGAAGTCACCCACACCTCGATCCGCTCGCCTATCGATGGCGTGGTGCAGAGCCTGAGCATCGCCACCATCGGCGGGGTGATCCAGTCCGGGGCGAAGATCATGGACATCGTGCCGGACAACGAACCGCTGCAGGTCGACGCCAACATCCCGGTGCAGGCCATCGACAAGATGGTCCCGGGGCTGCCGGTGGATATCTCCTTCCCGGCCTTCAACCACGCGCAGACGCCGAACATCCCCGGCCGCGTGCTGACCGTCTCGGCCGACCGCCTGATCGACGAGCAGAGCAAGCAGCCGTTCTACCTCGCGCAGATCGAGGTGACCCCGGAGGGCATGGACAAGCTCGGCGCCAACCGCATCCGCCCCGGCATGCCGGCCAGCGTCACCATCAAGACCGGCGAGCGCAACCTGCTGAGCTACCTGCTGAAACCGCTGCTGGACCGGGTCGACAGTTCGTTCAAGGAGCAATGAAATGGCGAGAGGATGCGTCCTGGCTTGTCTGGCAGGAGTTGCCCTGCCTGTGGGAGCGATGGACCTCAAGGAGGCCTGGGATCTCCTGCAGTACCAGGGACCGATCTACCAGTCGGCCGTACACGAGAAGGAGGCCGGGCAGGAGTACCGCACGCTGGGCAAGGCACCGCTGCTTCCGCAGATCAACGCCACGGCCTACGACAACGAGGTCAACGGCACCCAGGAGCAGGGCAATATCGACAACGACCTCGACTACGGCTCCTACGGCACCGCCCTGCGCCTGCGCCAGACCGTGTTCGACAAGCGCAAGATGGCCGAGTACCGTCAGGGCGACCACCGCACCGAGTACAGCAACGCGGTGTTCGACAGCAAGCGCCAGGAAGCGGCGATCAGCCTCGCCGGGCGCTACTTCAACGTGCTGCTGGCGCGCGAGTCGATCGAGCTGGCGAAAGCGAAGCTGAAGGCCTTCGAGGAACAGTACGACCTCGCCGCCCGCAGCCAGCAGCTGGGCGAGGGCACGCTTACGGATGTCGACGACGCGATAGCGCGGCGCGACCTGGCCCAGGCCGAACTGATCGAGGCGGAGGACAACCTGCTGGTGGCGCGCCGGCTGCTGCAGGAATACCTCGGCGTGCTGCCGGAAAGCCTCTCCAGCCTGCACGAGGACTTCCATACCCCGCCGCTGCAGCCGGACAACCTGCAGGACTGGCTGGTCCGCGCCAAGGTCGACAACCCCGCCATTCGCGCCAGCCGCTACAGCGTGTCGGTCGCCGAGGAGGAGGCGAAGAAGGCCAGGGCCGGTCACTGGCCGACGCTGGACTTCGTCGCCGGCTACACCTACGGCAAGAGCGAGACCATCTCCACCATCGACCAGAAGAACCGCTATGGCTCGGTCGGCCTCGAATTGAACATCCCGATCTACAGTGGCGGCGCGGTCAGCGCCCAGTCGCGCCAGGCGGTGGCCAACCGCGACAAGGCCGAAGAGGACCTGAACGCCTCCCGCGAGGAAGTGCTCTCCGGCACCACCCGCGAATTCCACGGCGTGCAGAGCGGCGCCGCCCGCATCCGCGCGTTGGAGACGGCGGTGCGCTCCAGCCAGAAGTCGATCGAGTCCAGCCGCAAGGGCTTCCAGGCCGGCACGCGGACCAACGTGGACATCCTCAACGCCGAGGAGCAGTACTACACCGCCCGCCGCGACCTGTTCGAAGCCAAGCTGCGCTACCTGGTCTCCCGCCTGCGCCTGGCGGCCTCGGTGGGCAGCCTGGGCGATGACGATATCGCGCTGGCGAACGGCTACCTGACCGCGGAGCGGGAGGTCAGACCGTAAACTGTGGGTTGGGCTGGCTTTGTAGGTTGGGCTGAGCTTGCGAAGCCCAACGATTTTGCCCCGATGCGTGCCGGTGTTGGGCTTCGCTGCGCTCAGCGCCAACCTACGGATATCCTTGCTGCCCCTGCCCACCGGCCATACGATTCGACTGTTCCCCAGCCGGAGGAGCCATCGTGAAGCCGGTGACGCTCCTGATGCGTATCCTGGCGCCTGCCATCGCCCTGGCGCTGGCATCCGCCGGCCTGCGTGCCGACGACGCGTTCACGCCGTTGCGCGAGGCCATGGTCCGGGAGATCGCCGCGATGTCCGCCGTCACCCGCGACGAGACCGGCCGGGCCGAGTTCGCTGCGCCGGTGATGGCCGCCATGGCCAGGGTGCCGCGCCACCGCTTCGTGCCGCCCGACGAGACACCCTACGCCTATGAAAACCGGCCGCTGCCGATCGGCCACGGCCAGACCATCTCCCAACCCTACATCGTCGCCCTGATGACCGACCTGGCGCAGGTCGAGCCCAGCGACGTGGTGCTCGAAATCGGCACCGGCTCGGGCTACCAGGCGGCGATCCTCGCCGAGCTGGCGCAGGCGGTGTACACGATGGAGATCATCGAGCCGCTGGCGATCCAGGCCGGGGAGCGCATTACCCGGCTGGGCTATGCCAACGTGCAGGCGCGCCTGGGCGACGGCTACTACGGCTGGCCGGAGCACGGTCCGTACGACGCCATCCTCGTCACCGCCGCTGCCAGCCATGTCCCGCCGCCGCTGATCGCGCAGCTCAAGGCCGGCGGGCGGATGGTGATCCCGGTCGGCGCGCCGTTCATGACCCAGTACCTGCTGTTGATCGAAAAGGCCAACGACGGCAGCCTTTCCACCCGCCAGGTGCTGCCGGTGCGCTTCGTGCCGCTGCTCGGGGGCCGCTGAGCATGCATGCGCCGCCATTGCTCGCCATGGCGCTGCTGTCGGCTTCCGCGCTGGGGTACGAAGTGTTGTTGCTGCGGCTGCTGTCGATCATCCAGTGGCACCACTTCGCCTACATGATGATCAGCGTCGCGCTGCTCGGCTATGGCGCGGCCGGCACCGCCGTGGCGCTGGCGCAGCGCGTGCTGGTGCCGCGCTTCCACGGCGTGTTCATGGCCGGCGCGGTGCTGTTCGGGCTGAGCGCCATCGCCTGCTTCACGCTGGCCCAGCACGTCCCGTTCAATCCGCTGGAGATCGTCTGGGACGCGCGACAGCCGCTGCGCCTGCTGTGGATCTACCTGCTGCTGTTCGTGCCGTTCTTCTGTGCGGCGCTGTGCATCTGCCTGACCTTCACCTGCTTCCAGGAGCAGATCCACCGCATCTACGCCTTCGACATCCTCGGCGCCGGCATCGGCAGCCTGGCGATCGTCGTCGCGCTGTTCGTCCTGACTCCCGTCGATGCGCTGCGCCTGCTGGGCGGCACCGGCATCGCCGCCGGGGCGCTGGCCTGCGGATGGCACCGGCGTAAGCTCGCGGCGGCGCTGTTGGCGCTGGCCGTCGTGCTGCCGGCCGGCGTGCCCGAACGCTGGATCGCCCTGGCGCCCTCCGAGTACAAGGAGCTGAGCCAGACCCTGCGCATCAAGGATGCCCGCGCGATAGCCGAGGCCTGGAGCCCGCTGGGCCTGCTGACGGTGGTCGACAGCCCGACCATTCCCCTGCGCCACGCGCCGGGCCTCAGCCTCAACGCGACCCTGGAGCCGCCCGCGCAACTGGCGATCTTCACCGACGGCGACGGCCTTTCCGCGCTGAACCGCTACGACGGCCGCCGCGAGCCGCTCGCCTATCTCGACTACCTGACCTCGGCGCTGCCCTACCACCTGCTGCGCCAGCCCCGCGTGCTGGTGCTCGGCAGCGGCGCCGGCACCGACGTGCTGCAGGCGCTCTACCACGGCGCCCGCGCGGTGGATGCCATCGAGCTGAATCCGCAGGTGATCGATCTGGTCCAGCGTCAATTTGCCGACTTCTCCGGCCGGCCCTACAGCGCGCCGAACGTCCGCGTGCTGATCGGCGAGGCGCGCGGGCTGGTGGCGTCGCGCCGCGAGCCGTACGACCTGATCCAGATCGCCCTGCTGGACTCCTTCGGCACGGCCTCGGGCGGCCTGCATGCGCTGTCGGAGAACTACCTGTACACGGAGGAAGCCCTCGCGGAATACCTGCGCCATCTCGCCCCCGGCGGCCTGCTGGCGATCACCCGCTGGATCACCCTGCCGCCGCGCGATATTCCCCGGCTGCTGGCCACCGCCGCAGAAGCTATCGAACGCGACGGAAAGACCAGCGCGGCCCGCCGCATCGTCATGATCCGCGGCTGGAAGACTGCGACGCTGCTGGTCGGCAACCGCGACTTCAGTGCCGCCGACGTCGCTGCGCTGCAGGCGTTCTGCCGGGAGCGCTCCTTCGATCTCGCCTATTACCCCGGCATGACCGCCGCGCAAGCCAACCGCTACAACCTGCTCGACCAGCCGTATTTCTTCGATGCGGCGCAGGCCCTGCTGTCCGGCGACCGTGAAGGGTTCCTGGCGCGCTACAAGTTCGACGTGCGCCCGACCACGGACGACCGGCCGTACTTCTTCCACTTCTTCAAATGGCGCTCGCTGCCGGAACTGCTGGCGCTGAAGGCGCAGGGCAGCCTGTCGATGCTGGAGTGGGGCTATCCGGTGCTGATCGCCACGCTGTTGCAGGCCAGCGTGGCAGCGGTCGCGCTGATCCTGTTGCCGCTATGGGTGGCGCGGCATCGCCAGCGGCGTTCGCCCGGCGCAGGCGCGGGCCGGTTCGAGCTGCGCGTGGTGGCCTACTTCGCCGCCATCGGGCTGGCCTTCATGTTCGTCGAGATCGCCTTCATCCAGAAATTCACCCTGTTCCTCAGCCACCCGCTGTACTCGGTGGCGGTGACCCTGAGCGCGTTCCTGATCTTCGCCGGGCTCGGCAGCCGCTATTCCGCGCGGCTGCAGGCCGGCGCAGCGCTCCGGCATCCGCTGGTGCGGCCGGTGCTGGCGATCTGCGCGCTCGCCCTGCTCTACCTGGCCGTGCTGCCGCCGCTGTTCCAGCTGCTGGCGCCGGTGCCGACGCTAGGCCGGTTCGCCGTCTGCGCCGCGCTGGTCGCGCCGCTGGCGTTCGCCATGGGCATGCCGTTTCCGCTCGGGCTCGGGCGCGTTTCAGCACGCGCCGAAGCGCTGGTGCCCATCGCCTGGGGCGTCAACGCCTGCGTATCGGTGGTGGCCGCCGTGCTCGCGACCCTGCTGGCGATCCACCTGGGCTTCACCGTGGTGTTGCTGCTGGCGCTAGTTCTGTATGTCCTGGCTGGCCTCGCCTTTCCCTGAGAGGCGCGGCAACCAGGACGGCCATTTGACGGGAAGCCATTCGTGAGCGGGCTTGCCGGTGTCCGCCGTATTGTCCGACTGCGGGCCGTCGCAGCCCCGCTCCTTGCCCCGGGCGACGACCTTGGCCTGCGCGTCATACAGCTTCATCCATGGGCGGAATCCGACGGCGCCGGTCTCCAGGCGATAGCGCTGGCCGGCGTTGAAATCCGGGTATTTCACCGTAAGCGCGCAGTCGCGCCACAGCGGCGAGGTGGTTCCGCTGCCGATGTTGGTCGGGTCGACCTGGAACTGGTAGCGCACGCCCAGCTCGTGCTGGCCCGGGTCGACCTCGAAATAGCGTGGGCTGGGCCATTCCTTGCCGTCCACCTTCATCGCCGCGAGGTCGCTCTGGCCGTCGGTGTCGAGGTCGACCCAGGCGCGGTTCGGATCGGGGGTCGGCAGCAGCATGGAACAGCCGCTCAGGACGAGCAGGCTGGCGGCGATCAGCATCGAGCGCATGGGGACTCCGGGCAGTGAAAGTGTGGGCGGGGGGCTGTGCTATGTTCGGCGGCATGCCAGCCCTTTCATCTATTCCGATACTCGACATCCGCGCACCCCGCTGGGTTCCCTGGCTGGCGCTGTTGGCGCTGAGCGGTTGTTCCAGCGTCGGTTACTACGGCCAGCTCGCCAGCGGCCAGTTGCACCTGCTGACCTCCCGCGAGCCGGTGGCCGAGGTGATCGCCGACCCCACGGAGGACGCCACGCTGCGCCAGCGCCTGCGTCTGGCGCAGGAGGCACGGACGTTCGCCAGCGCCGAGTTGGGGCTGCCGGACAACCGCAGCTACCGCCTGTACAGCGACATCCAGCGGCCCTATGTGGTGTGGAACGTGTTCGCCGCGCCGGAGCTGTCGCTGCAGCCGCTGACCCACTGCTTCCCCATCGCTGGCTGCGTGGCCTATCGCGGCTACTACAGCGAAGCGGCCGCCCGAACCGAGGCGCGGCGGCTGCAGGGGCAGGGCATGGACGTCTTCGTCGGCGGCGTCGAGGCCTACTCGACACTCGGCTGGTTCGACGACCCGATCCTCAGCAGCATGCTGCGCTGGGGCGACCAGCGCCTCGCCGAGACGATCTTCCACGAGCTGGCGCACCAGCGCTTCTACCTGCCCGACGACACTGCCTTCAACGAATCCTATGCCTCCTTCGTCGAACGCGAGGGCGGGCGGCGCTGGCGTGAGGCGCAGGGGCTGGCGGACGAACGCAGCCTGCTGGTCGAGCAGCGCGAAGCGCTCACCCGCCTGGTGCTGGATACTCGCGAACGCCTGCAGACGCTCTACGCCAGCGGCCGCCCGGAGGCCGAACTGCGCGCCGGCAAGGCCGCCGAGTTCGACCGCCTGCGCCGCGAATACCGAGAACTGCGCGAGCGCCGCTGGGGCGGCAAGTCGGCGTTCGATGGCTGGATCGAGGGGCCGCTGAACAACGCCAAGGTCCTGCCGTTCGGCCTCTACGACCAGTGGGTGCCGGCCTTTGCTGCCCTTTTCCAGCAGCTCGGCGGCAACTGGGTGGCGTTCCATGCGCGGGTCGAAAAACTCGCCGCCCTGCCCCGTGTGCAGCGCCAGCAGGCACTGGAACGTCTGGTGGCGGATAGAGCGCCGTAGGTTGGGCTGAGGTACGAAGCCCAACGGTGCCGCGTTCGAAAGATGTTGGGCTTCGCTGCGCTCAGCGCCAACCTACGAACTGGCAATCACCCGCCCCGCGATCGTGCTCATGGGGCGCTCCGCTCCTACTCCGCTGCATCCGGGCAATGCAGGGGCAGATCAAGCTGCACCCGCCGCCGCAGCCACGGGCTCGGCCGGTAGCGTGGCTCGCTGTAGCAGGACTGCAGGCCCTGGAGGATGGTGAGGATGCGCGCCGCGCCGTAGTGCTCGCCGAACGCCAGTGGGCCGAACGGATAGCCGAGGGCGATCTGCACCGCGCGGTCGAGGGTGACCGGCGTGGTGATGCCGCGCTGGACGATCTCGCAGCCGAAATTGACGATGTTGGCGATCACCCGCTGGGCGATGAAGCCGGGCGAGTCGTTGATCACCTCCACCGGCACGCCGTCGCTGCCCAGCGCCTGCCGGGCCTGGGTCTCCAGCGCCGGGTCGAGCGCCGGCTGGCGCATCAGCACGCGACGGTGTTCGAGTTCGGTGAAGGTTTCCAGCGCCAGGCTGCGTTCCGGCGGCAGGTCGAGGGCGTCGATGCAGGTGCTGGCGTCTTCGCCCATCGGCGTCACCAGGCAGATCGCCCGCGACGACGGCGCCTCGCTGCTTTCCAGCACCACGCCGGCCTGGTTCAGCAGGCTGCCGATGCGATGGCGCAGCTCGGGGTCCTGGCTGTCCAGCCAGAACGGCCGGTTGAGCAGCACCGGCGCCGGCAGCGGTTCCGGATCGAGCAGGGCCAGGCCGTCCTGGTAGCGGTAGAAGCCCTCCCCGCTCTTGCGCCCGAACAGCCCGGCGGCGACCCGCTGCGCGGCGAGCGGCGACGGCATGTAGCGCGGGTCCTGGTAGAACTGCTGGTAAAGCGACTCCATCACCGTGTGGACGATATCCAGCCCGGCGAGGTCGAGCAGTTCGAACGGCCCCATGCGGAAGCCCGCGCAGTCGCGCAGGATGCGGTCGACCTGCGCCGGCGTGGCGATGCCTTCGGCGAGGATGCGCAGCGCCTCGCTGCTGAACGCGCGGCCGGCATGGGTGACGATCAGCCCGGGGCTGTCGGCGGTGACCGCCGGGAAGTGCCCGACCTGCTCGGCGAGCAGCGCCAGGCGGGCGATCACCGAGTCGTCGGTGCGTTCGCCGCGCACCACCTCGACGATGCGCATCAGCGGCACCGGATTGAAGAAGTGCAGGCCGGCGACGCGCCGCGGATTCTTGCACTTGCGCGCGATGCGGCTGATCGACAGCGACGAGGTGTTGCTGGCCAGCACCGCATCCGGCGCGACCCGCGCTTCCAGCTCGGCGAACAGCGACTGCTTGGCGCCGAGGTCCTCGACGATGGTTTCGATCAGCAGGTCGCAGTCGTGCAGCTCGTCGAGGCTGTGCGCCGCCTGCAGGCGCTGCGGGGCGGCGGCGATCACGTCGTCGCCGAGCCCGTTGCGCGCGGCGACCTGCTCGAAGAACTGGCGATTGAGGTCCAGTGCCTGCTGGATGCTTTCCGCGCGGCTGTCGTACAGGCGCACCGGCAGGCCAGCGCTGGCGAACAACTGGGCGATGCCGCGGCCCATGACGCCGGCCCCGATCACGCCGATGCGGGTGAAGGACGGCGGTTGCGGAAGGGATGTGCGTTGCATGGCACGGCAATCCTCGTCGAACGATCCTGAATCAAAGTTAGTCGAGGTACTCGCAACGTGGCGTGCCAGTTGTGTCGTTGCGTGTGGCGATCAGCAGTGGCTCAGGCGGAACTGTTTGGGAGTGATGCCGAATTCCTTGCGGAAGGCGCGGATGAAGTTGCCCGGCTGGCGGTAGCCGACCCGCTCGGCGATGCGCTCGACCGAGTCGTCGGAGGACTTCAGCCACAGGCGCGCCAGTTGCAGGTTCTCGCCGTCGTGCCGGTGGCGGCCGTCCAGCGCCCGTTGCCATACCTGGCGCAGGCTCTGGTGAAGGAACTCGTTGGCGCCGGCCAGCGGGCGTTGCAGCAGGGCGCGGGGCATGACCAGGCAGGGGGTGGCGCCGTGGCGGGTGGGAATGCCGAGCGCGGCGAACAGCTCGGCGCAGCGCTGGTTCGGCCGCGTGCGCACCTCGCTGAACAGCTCGCGCGGCGCCAGGCCGGTGCGCCGGGCGTTGCCATGGACCAGCCGCATCAGCGCGGCGTCGAGACCGAAGTGATGCTGGTCGGGCAGCGCCGGCAGCACTTCGAGAATGGCCTGCTCGCCCTCTTCGGTCAGGCGCAGGCCGAGGCAGTTGGTCAGCAGCGGCAGGTAGGCGCCGACGCAACGCAGGCTGTCGCCCAGGGTCGGCGCCGAGTCGGCGAGGATGTTCAGGCCCTGGGTGCAATGGGTGCCGATGTCCCCGGCCATTTCGCAGCCGAAGCGCGGGTCGCCGCTGGCCAGTTCGCATTCCGCCCAGAGTTTCTGCAATTGCGCGGCGGGCAGATGCGCGCCCTGGTCCGCCAGCAGCTCCTGGCCGATCCCGGCGCGCCGACGCAGCTCGCCCGCCGCGATGCCGAAACGATCGGCGTGCAGCAGGACGGTGCTGACGAATGCGCTGGAGCTGAACAGCGACTGCGGCATGGAGGTGGCCCTTTGGCAGGAAGGGCTCACTTAACCAGCTTCAGCTAGTATTCATCAAATGCATTTAACTCATTTGACCGATGCGAGACACGCATGAGCGAGCTCCGCCAATTCAGGCATTTCGTCGCGCTGGCCGAGCTACGCAACTTCCAGCGCGCGGCGGATACGGTCGGCCTCAGCCAGTCGGCGTTCAGCCGCAGCATCCAGATGCTGGAGCGCAACCTCGGCTGCATCCTGGTCGACCGCGGCAGCCGCGAGTTCAGCCTGACCGCCCAGGGCGAGCTGGTGCTGCAGCATGCCCGGCGCCTGCTGGCGGCTTCCCGTTCGCTGCGCAACGAGCTGGACCAGTTCGAGGGACTGACCGCCGGCGAGCTGCGTTTCTCCAGCGGCCCGTTCCCCGCCCAGCGCCTGATTCCCGAGGCGCTGGCGGCCTTCGTCGGGGCGCACCCGGCGATCCGCGTGGCGTTCCGGGTGGAGGACTGGGCGCAGGCGGCGCAACATCTGCAGGAAGAACAGATCGAGTTCTTCGTCGGCGATGCGCGAACGTTCTCCAGCGATGAGAACTATCGCGTGCAACTGCTCGGCTATCGCGGCGGCTGCTTCTTCTGCCGCCAGGGCCATCCGCTGACCGCCCTGCCACAGATCAGGCTGGCCGACCTGCTCGGCTATCCGCGCATCGGCGTGCGCCTGCCGGACGTGCCGCGCAGGATTCTCGCGGAGATCGCCGGGCAGGCGGACTTCCAGATGGATGTGGAATGCTCCCAGTTCGACGTGGCCCTGCGCGTGGTGAGCAGTTCGGACGGGACCGGCATGGCGCCCATGGAGGCGGTGGACGAGCTCATCCAGCGTGGCGAGCTGGTGCGCCTGCGCATCGTCGACATCCCCCCGGCCGAAGCGGCGCTGCGCCTGCAGTACGGCATCGTCAGCCGGGCCGGCTACAGCCTGTCGCCGGCGGCGCGGACGATGATCGAGGTGCTGCTGGCCAGCGACCGGCGCCTGCTCGCCCGGGACGCGGGCTAGGCGGATCAGGCTTCGCGTTGCATGAGCGGTTGCGGACGCTCCGCGAAGGCCTTCTGGATCTGCGCCAGCGCGCGCTCCATGCCGCGCTCGAAGCGATAGTGGTTTTCCACGTACAGACAGAGTTCCAGCGGCACCGGGCGCTCCAGCGGCAAGGGCGCCTGGCGCAGGCCGAGCACCGTGGCGACGCGGCTCGGCAGGGTCAGGCCGAGGGGCTGGCGGTCGGCGATCAGGCGCGCCGCCAGCGGACTCTGCACGGTGGTCGCGATGTTGCGGCGCATGCCCTTCAGGCCCAGTTCGAGATCGACCGGGCTGAGCCCTTCGCGGCGGCTGGAAACCTGCACCTGCGGCAGCCGCAGGTAATCGGCGAGCGTCCGTGGCGGCTGCTCCAGGCCGGCGCCGTAGGCGAACACGTAGTGGTCGTTGAGCAGCGGCAGCTTGCGCAGGCCGGACTGCAGGGACACCTGCTGGTCGATGTCGATCAGCAGGTCGAGCTTGCCGTTGCCCAGCTCCTGCAGGGCATCGCGGCGGCGGCTCTGGTAGAAGCGCACCTGCCATTCCTGCTCGCCCGGGGCCAGCAGGATATCCAGCAGCAGCGGCTGGAAGCAGTCCAGGCAGCTGATGCGCAGCGGCCGCTGCGGCTCCTGGTGGTGCATCGCCGGCATCTGCGAGAGGCCTTCGCGCAGGCCGTCGAGCGCGCCGCGCACATGTTCGGACAGGCGATGCGCGGCGAGGGTCGGGGTGACGCCGAGGTGCGATTTGACGAACAGCGGGTCGCCGCAGAGATTGCGCAGCCGGCGCAGGGCGTTGCTCATCGCCGGTTGCGAGAGGCCCATGACTGCCGCCGCGCGGGTGATGCTGAGCTGGGCGTAGATGGCGTCGAAGGCCAGCAGCATGTTGAGGTCGAGTTCGCGTAGATCGAGCACGATGGCGTCTCCCCGGTCGGCAAGCGGCTTGCGCCCTCCCCGCTCCGTCCTTGCCCTTGGCGGGCGCATTTCGTAAGGTCGGCCAGCCTATCCCGAGTGGGCGCCAGGGCTTTCAGCCACACATGACAAAAAACGATCACCCGCCGAGCAATGCGTTCTACGCGCCGATTCTTCTTCCGGTCATCGAGGAACTGCTCGGGCGCGGGGTGGCGCAGGCAAGCATCGAGGAACGCTTCCGCCGCAGCCTGTTCGAGTTGCGCACGCCGTTCGTGCGCGTGCCGCTGTTCCTTTCCCGGCGCTTCTGGGCCCTCGCCGGGACGGCCGCCGGCGAGGCGCATATCGGCCTGCGTGCGCGGCGCTTCGCCTCCACCCAGACCAACGGCATGACCTACCTGTGCGAAGTGGCGCCGAGCCTGCAGGCGGCCTGCGCCTATTTCATCGAGTATTTCCCGTTCTTCAGCGGCCACCTGCGCGCCGAGCTGCGCAGCGATGGCGCGGGCGTGGAACTGCTGCTGCTGGAACAGGGCACGCTGCGCTGCCCGTTGCAGGCACGCGACTACACGCTGGCCGGGATCTGCAACCTGCTGCGGCGCAAGCTGCGCTTTGGCGGCAGCAATCTCGACCCGATCCTGTCGATCGCCCTGCCCGGCGCCGAACCGCCCTCCGCCGCGATCTACCGCGAGGCGCTGGGCGCGCCGGTGCACTGGGGCGAGCCGGACATCGCCATCCGCCTCGACCCGCAACTGTTCAGCCGCGAGCTGGTGCCGGCGAGTCCGATGCTGGAGAGCACGCTGGTCGGCCTGCTGGAACAGGCGCGCTGCAGCACCCAGGCCACCCTGCTGGAGGACGCCTGCGACCATATTGCCCGCGAGTTGCCGGCCGGCGCCAGCTTCCAGTCCTTCTGCAGCGCCCGTCACCTGACCGAACGTACCGCCGCCCGGCGCCTGCTGGCGCAGGGCTGGCGTTACAGCGAGCTGGTCGACGAATACCGCCGCTACCGGGCGCTCGACCTGCTCGCGGAGCCCGGCCTCGGCCTGGCGGAAATCACCGACCTGCTCGGTTACGGCGACCTGCAGAGCTTTTCCCGCGCCTTCGTCCGCTGGCATGACTGCACACCGGGTGCCTGGCGGGACCGGCCCGGCGCATAGGCGCCGGCGTAGGAATCAGCGGCGGATGACCCGGCGGACCTTGCCGCTGGAGTTGTCCACCAGCAGGTAGGCGCTGTCCGTCTTCAGCCATTGCCGGCCACGGCCCGGATGCGGCAGGTCGTGGGCGCGCCAGTTGCGCAGGTAGTGGCTGCGGCTGTAGTCCCACGGCACATGCTGGCCCACCGACCAGCGGCGGCGCTGGTCCTGGCGACGGTAGTTCGCCTCTTCCCAGCGACGTTGCTGCTCGTACTGGTGACGCCGCGCTTCTTCCCGGCGCCGCCAGTCGTCCTCGCGCTGCCGGCGCTGTTCTTCCTGCCAGCGACGTTCGCGTTCCGACGCCTGGCGTTGCTCTTCCTGCCAGCGGCGTTGCTGTTCCTGGCGCTGCTGCTGCTCCCGGGCCTGATGTTGCCACTGCTCCTGGCGCCGGCGCTCGTCTTCCTGCCGGTGCCGCTCGGCTGCCTGGCGCTGCTGCTCTTCACGCCGACGGTGCTGTTCTTCCTGGCGCTGACGCTGTTGTTCCTGCTGTTGCCTTTGCTGCTCCTGCTGCTGGCGTTGGCGTTCCTGCCATTGCCGCTGCTGTTCGGCCTGCCATTGCTGGCGCTGGCCGTCGTCGCCGTTCCAGGCGAGGACAGTGATGGGGGAGAGGAACAGGGATAAACAGAACGCGGTGCGGGAAATTCGGTTGCGCATGCTCATCGAGGCGAGGGCCCGGATTCAGGGGATTTGCCGATCAACTGAGTGGCGCGAAAAGGAAAAGTTCCGGGGCGGCGGTCGGAAGGCGCCGGCCCGGAAATGGGGGATTTGGGGGAGATACGGTCGATTGCCTTTCGGTCAATCAGTCATTAATCGAACAATTACCTGATACACAGTCGCTATTCGGCTGATGATTTATTTTCAGTCAAAACGAATGGATTTTAATCATTAATAAGAAGTCAATAGTCTGAAATATCTTGTAACCGTGTACCCACTTTCAGGCCTGGTTTTCCACACGATCCACCCGCAGGATTTCCACATTGCGACCCTTGACCCGGAATGCGGTCACGAATGGCCAGCGTTCGATCTCCAGCTCCCTCACGCCCGGCACCTCGCTGGGCTTGCCGCTGCTGCCAAGGGCCGGGTCCTGCAGCGGCCTGACCTGGCCGACGATGTCCTGGATGGCCTTCAGCGCCTTTTCCGGGCCGATCAGCACCACGTAGTGGTCATAGATGCCGTCGAGGTCGGCGGCCGCCTTGTGGGTCCATAGCAGACTCATGCCAGCCCCCACTTGCCTTCGATCTCGGCGTGCTCCAGCAGGCGCCCGGCATTGGCGTCCGCCAGCCCTTCATCGATGGCCGCGACGTGCCAGCTCTGGCGTTCCAGGTACTGCGCCAGGGCCTGGCGCAGGTGATACGGGCGGTCCCGGTGGGTGGCGCGGGCCAGTTCGTCCAGCGCCGCGGCAAGGGCGTCATCGGCGCGGAAAGAGATCACGGTGGTCATTTTCTGAGCACTTACGTTTACGGTGTATACAGTGTTTACAATGATGACAGATGTATACGAAGGCGGGCAAATCCGCTCCGTCACGACCGCGAATACACTGGATGCAGGCTGCTGGGCGGGAGGGGCGACATGGGTGTGGTTGAAGCGACGGCACTACGATTGCGAGCCCTGTACGAGCAGGGTCATGCACTGCTGTCCGGCGTGCTGGAGGCCGCACAGATCGCGGAACTGCGCCAGGCCATCGATGCCCTGCAGCCGTTGCATTGGGACTACACGGGGCTGGTCGATCACTACAAATGCGTGTTCAACCGCTCTCCCCTGTGGCTGCCCTATCTCGACCTGCCGGGGCTGATCGAGCTGGCCGAAGCGGCGCTCGGCGACGATTGCCATGTGATCGGCCAGACGGCCTGGCGTTGCCATCCGGGATTCATCGGCGCGGACATGCACCTGGATTACCTGCCGATCCAGTTGCCCCCTGCCCTGCTCGCCGATCCGGGCTTCGAGTTGCCGATGTTCATCTGCACGGCGCAGATCTATCTCGACGATATCGACGCCGATCTCTGCCCTACCCTGATGCTCTCCGGCAGCCACCGCTCCGGCCGCGCGCCGCTGCCGGACGAGTACGAGTGGCAGGGGCACAAGGCCGAGCCGGTGCTGTGCAGGGCCGGCGATGCGCTGTTCTTCCGCAGCGACGTCTGGCACGCCGGCAGTCGCAATCGCACGGCGGATCGCACGCGCTACATGCTGCAGGTGCACTATGGGCGGCGCATGGTGGCGCAGAAGTTCTCGCCTTACCTGCAGTGGTACTTCAATCCCGAGGTGATCGCCGCCTGCACGCCGCGCCAGCGCCGGCTGCTCGGCGACCATGAGGCGGCGGAATACGACTGAGACGGGAGGTGGACATGGCGGAAGTGCATGAGGGCGGCTGCCATTGCGGCGCGCTGCGCTATCAGGTCGACGCGCTGCTGGACGACACCGCGCATTGCCATTGCGCGATCTGCCGGCGCACCACCGGCGGCATCGTGGTGACCTGGGCGACGGTGCCGGCCACGGCGTTCCGCTGGCTGGCCGGGACGCCAGCCGAGTACCACTCGACGCCGGGCTGCACGCGCTATTTCTGCGGCAACTGCGGCGCCCAGCTGGTGTTCCGCTCGGATCGCTATCCGGACACCCTCGACATCACCATCGCCACGCTCGATCACCCGGAAAACACGCCGCCCGCCCGCCACATCTGGGTGAAGAGCCGGCTGCCATGGCTACGCTTGGACCCGCATCTGCCCGAAGAGGGCGAGGAGCGGTTGTAGGTTGGGCTGAGCCCGCGAAGCCCAACATTGCCGACGTTGGGCTTCACTGCGTTCAGCACCAACCTACGTTGCAGCCGCAGCCGCTTCAATCAGGGGAGTTCCAGGCCGCCTGCGGCCTTGTGCAGTTCGCGCAGGTGTTTGGCGAGCTGCTTGAGGTTTGCTTCGATGGCTTCCAGTTCGTCGCGGCGGCCGGGTTCGAGCAGGGCGCGGACGTCGTGTTCGAGGGAGTCGCTGAGCTGGCGCAGGCGGGTCTGGCGGGCCTTGGTCTGCAGTTCCAGGCGCGCCGATTCGCCGGCCTGGGGCAGGCCGTAGCCGCCGTCGAGCAGTTCCGCCGGGCGGCTGAGGAAGCCGCTGTCGTCGAGGATCTGCTGCAGCGTCTTGCCGGCCTTGGCCAGTTGCGGGTTGGCGGCGCTGTCGTCGCGGTGGCCGAGGTAGAGGCGTTTCAGCTCATCCTGGGCAAGCAGCAACTGGCGGCGCAGCGAGGCCTGTTCCAGCAGCAGCAGGGCGGCGCTGGCGCGCAGGTCGGCCCGGGGGAACCAGTCGCGGCGTTCGCTGGCGGGGAGGGCGAGCCAGTCCTCCACGCGCTTCTGCGGCACGTCGAGGCGCTTCCTGAGCACGTCGAACATCGCCTGGTAGCGGTCGCGGAAGGAGTCGAAGCGGTAACCCTGGCGCAAGGCTTCCCTGGGATCGGCGAGCACACTGGAATCGGCCATCCCGCGGTTTTCCATCAGCTCCAGCACGCCGTACGGGGTGATGCTGTCGAGGTCCTGCAGGCGCGGGTCGGGCAGCCCGCTGCGCAGCAGCTTGAGGGTTTCCACCGCGCAGTTGTTGGAGATGAAGTAGTAGTTGCCGTCGTAGCTCCAGTGGCTTTGCGCGGCGCGCTCGACCAGTTCGGTGATTTCCTTGCGATCAAGCTTGAGCGGGATCGAGACCAGGCTGCGCAGCTCGATCTTGGTGTATTCCTCGATCACCTGGGACAGCGGCAGGACGAACAGCCGCGACGGATAGGCGCCGGTCAGGCCGTCCCAGCTGGAGAGTTGCAGGTCGCCGACGAAGGCGCGGTAGGACAGCACCAGGTGCTGGTCGAGATCCAGCCGGCAGTCCGGGCCGCGCGGGCGTCCGGGGGCGCAGACGACGACGCGCAGCATGGCGTGGCCCCAGCGGCTGACCAGTTCGTCGTTGGCCTCGGCGAGCAGGTAGTCGACCGAGTAGACCCGTTCCGGATCGAGCTGGCCCAGCGGCTGGCGACCGAAGTCGCGGCCGGCGTTGAGGAAGGCGAAGCTGGCCGGGCATTCGGCACGCTGCGCCGGCTCGCCGAAGCGCGCGGCGTAGTAGCGGTAGAGCGCCGGGCGCCGGCAGGCGTAGCTCGGGTCGAGGAGGAAGTACTCCATGTTCACCGCGACGAACTCGCGCGGGTTGCTCAGTTCGTAGCTGTCCGGGCTGCGCAGGATGAAGCGGTTGTGCGCCTCGCGCCCGCCACGCTTGCCGGCGTACTGCGGCCAGCCGGCGATATCGAGCAGGCGCGGGTCGTCGGACAGGGTGAAGCGGCGCGCGATCTGCCCGCGGCACTCGCCGGGTTCGCCGGCGCGGCCGATGCTGTTTTCGCGCTGGGTGCAGCGGCGGATCAGGCTTGCCTCGGCGGGCGTCCACAGGCGCGCGCGGTCGTACAGGTGGGTTAGTTCGTGGAGCAGGGTGGCGAGCAGCTCGCGGCGCAGGGTGCCGTGGCTGCGGCCGGTCTGCTGCGTTGCCGCGCTGCCATCGGCCAGCGCCGGCAGATGGCGGCTGTTCAGGGCGATGGCGTTGGGTCGCAGGGCGCGGCCCATGGCATCGCTGGGCAGGTCGTCACTCCACTCGACCTCGACGCGGCGGTCGAGGTCGTCGACGAACTTCGCCGGCAGTTCGCGCAGCGCTTCGTCCAGCAGTTGCTGGCTGGCCTGGCGTTGCGCTGCATTCAGGCTGTCGCTGCTCAGCTCCAGGCGGAGCCCGGCGTGGCTGCTGCCGGCGATGAGCAGGGCGATGGCCGCGAGCCAGCGGCAGCCGGGGCGGATCACAGGGCGAGGATGGCTTCGGCCAGAGCCTGGTCGCTGGCTTCGCGCGCTTCCGGCACCTGCTCGCGCAGCGCGTGGAATGCGGCTTCCAGTTGCGCGCCGCGGATGGCGCCGTCGCTGGCGACGAAGCTGGCCGCGTCGTCACGGGCTTCGACGACGATCTTCATATCGCGGATGGAAGTGGTGGTGTCGGAGGTGAAGTCGACGCTGCGGCCAATGGCGTTGGTGGTGATGTTGAACAGGCGGATCACCGAGTTGGCCTGGGCGCTGCCGGCGCAGGCGGCGAGCAGCAGGCCGATGACGAGGGATTTGCGGGAAAGCGAAACGAGTTGCATGGGGTGAGTCTCCAGAAAATACAGCGATGCTGCTCACTCAGTTACTTGGGCAAGGATGGCTTCGGCCAGTTCCCGATCGTTCGCCGCAAGGTCCGGGTGCTCGTGGCGCAGCCAGTGCAGCGCCTGTTCGAGCTGCGCACCGCGCAACTGGCCATCGCTGGCGACGAAGCTGGCGGCATCGTCGCGGGCTGCGTCCAGCAGGCGTTTCTCGAACGGCCGGCTGCTGACGTCGCTGGTTGCGTAGGTGGTGCCGACACCGAGTTGGGTGGTCAGGTCGAAGGCTGCGGCCGGGGTGGCCAGGCAAAGGAGTACGAGGCTGGGAAGCAGGGCGCGCATGGTGCTGTTGGCGATCGGAAATGAAGGTCGCCAAGGCTAACGGAATGCCGCGTAGACGGCCAGTGGAAGGCGTGCGCTGGCGCTTCCGGCAATGCTGTCGGAAGGCGGAAAGAATGTGCCCGGACCTGAAGGTCCGGGCGGGATGGAATCAGATGGTCAGGATGGCCTTCGCCAGTTGCAGGTCGTCCGCTGCCAGGGTCGGCAGCTTGCCGCGGATGTGCTTGAACGCGGCTTCCAGGTGCGCGCCGCGGATTTCGCCCTGGCTGGCGACGAAGCTGGCGGCGTCATCGCGGGCTTCCAGGACGATCTTGTCGTCCTTGAACGAATTGCTGATGCCGCTGGTGGCGTCGGAAGTGGAACCGGTGGCGCGTACCGTCATGTCGGTGGTGTAGACGAAGCTGGTAGCGAAGGCGCTGCTGGCGCAAGTCAGTAACGCGACGACACCCAATAGGCGCAAACGACTCATGTTGAGTACTCCAGGTAGACGAAAGTGGCGCGGCTGACGTGCCGACCTTCCGCACAGCCTAGCCAAGAGTAGGGCGGGCCACCAGCCGTTCAGCGCCAGAACGGTTTCGAGATTTCTTCCTGGCGATCGCTGTGGCTGATGCCGATGTCGCTCAGCAGGCGGGCGTCGAGCTCGGCCAGTTGCCGGCGTGTGCGAGCGTTCTGCCGCCACTGGTGCAGCAGGCGGAACAGTGTGCTCGCCAGGCGGCGCGGGGCGTTCAGCGGGGGGGCGGGGTAGGTTGCAACAAGCTTGAGCTCCATGGCGATGACCTCTTTTCTTCCACGGTGGGGGTGGAGAGTGGAGTGTCCAGACTCGCATTGGGGCGATGAGGCGGGCAGAGGCAGCGAGGGGAAATTGAGCTGGTACAGTCGGTCAGGCAGCGCAACTGTGCTGTTGCTTTTGGTGCCTACTGTGTTGCGGGAGTCGAGAGAAGGAGAAGCGGGGAGGGGAGTGCCGGATTCGTTCGCCCTCGGCCGCTCGGGGAAGAGCGGCCGCAGGCACTACCGGTACAGTTTGCGTCTGTTCTGGTCGACGCGAAACTGTTGCCTGGCTTAGCGCCAGAAGGGCTTGCTCAGCTCGGCGAAGCGCTGGGCTTCACTGATGCCGGCGTCGGCGAGCAGGCGCGGGTCCAGGCGAGCCAGTTGACGGCGGCTGGCTACACGGCGGCGCCACATGCGTACGGTGGTTACGAGGCTGTGGCTGGAATGGCTTTGAGTGGTGGAGGAAACGAGGGTACGTCCCATGATGTTGATCCTTCCCGCTTGTGGCGAGTAATCAGGTTGCAAGGTTGTTGGCGCATATGATCTGACTATTTGGTCAACCGGGACAGTAACAGTTGTACAGAATTGTGCGTGGTCAGCGATCTGTTTGAATGAACTGTTATGGTCTTTTTCAGGGCGAACTGTATCGCCGCGCACTGTGGTGGTGCACGTTGCGGTCGGTGGGAGGGGTTTTACCGGGGCTGCCGACGATTGCGACGGCTTGGGGAGGAACAGTTGTAGCGGAAGAAAAAACTGTTCGAAGCTGTTTTTTACGGGGTTTCTCTCAGGATGTCCAGCCTTGTGGGGCATTTTCCTGGGAGTGGCTCCTACGCAACTACGTGTACGTGGCTGGGCCATAACCCGCGTAGGTTGGTGCTGAACGCAGTGAAGCCCAACGATGGCGATGTTGGGCTTCGCGTTGCTCAGCGCCAACCTACGGTGGGCATTGCAGCCCGTAGGAGTGGTCTCTTGTCACCCCGCAGCCAGCATATGCCCGTTCTCTTCCAGGTTGATGTGCCAGGCCATCGCTTCGCGCAGGATGTGCGGGGTATGGCCGCCGCGCTTGCAGGCGGCTTCGAAGTAGCTGTTCAGGGCGTCGCGATAGGACGGATGCACACAGTTGTCGATGATCGCCCGGGCGCGTTCGCGCGGGGCCAGGCCGCGCAGGTCGGCGAGGCCGATTTCGGTGACCAGGATGTCCACGTCATGCTCGGTGTGGTCGACGTGGCTGACCATCGGCACCACGCTGGAGATGCTGCCGCCCTTGGCGATGGACTTGGTGACGAACACCGCCAGGTGCGCATTGCGGGCGAAATCGCCGGAGCCGCCGATGCCGTTCATCATCCTGGTGCCGCCGACGTGGGTGGAGTTGACGTTGCCGTAGATGTCGAATTCCAGCGCCGTGTTGATGCCGATGATGCCCAGCCGGCGCACCACTTCCGGGTGGTTGGAGATTTCCTGCGGGCGCAGTACCAGCTTGTCCTTGTAGCGCTCCAGGTTGCCGAACACGTCGGCGTTGCGGCGCGGCGACAGGGTGATCGAGCTGCCCGAGGCGAAACGCAGCTTGCCGGCGTCGATCAGGTCGAAGGTCGAGTCCTGCAGCACTTCGGAGTACATGGTCAGGTCTTCGAACGGCGACTCGATCAGCCCGCACATCACGGCGTTGGCGATGCTGCCGATGCCGGCCTGCAGCGGGCCGAGGTTCTTGCCCATGCGCCCGGCATCCACTTCGCGCTTGAAGAAGTCGATCAGGTGGTTGGCGATGGCCTGGGTCTCGTCGTCCGGCGGCAGCACGGTGGAGGGCGAGTCCGCCTGTTCGGTGTGGACGATGGCGACGATCTTCGCCGGGTCGATCGGGATGGCGGTGCTGCCGATGCGGTCGTCCGCCTTCACCAGCGGGATCGGCGTGCGGGTCGGGCGGTAGGTCGGGATGTAGATGTCGTGCAGGCCTTCGAGATTCGGGTTGTGCGCGGTGTTGATCTCGACGATCACCTTCTTCGCGAAGATCGCGAAGCTGGCCGAGTTGCCCACCGAGGTGGTCGGCACGATGTGGCCCTGCTCGGTGATGGCGACCGCCTCGATCACTGCGATGTCCGGCAGCTTGAGCTGGTGGTTGCGCAGTTGCTCGACGGTTTCCGAGAGGTGCTGGTCGATGAACATCACCTCGCCGGCGTTGATCGCCTTGCGCAGGGTGCTGTCGACCTGGAACGGCATGCGCCGGGCCAGCACGCCGGCTTCGGTGAGCTGTTTGTCGAGGTCGTTGCCGAGGCTGGCGCCGGTCATCAGGCTGATGCGCAGCGGTTGCCGGCGGGCGCGCTCGGCCAGTGCGGTGGGCACCGCCTTGGCTTCGCCGGCGCGGGTGAAACCGCTCATGCCGACGGTCATGCCGTCCTCGATCAAGGCGGCGGCTTCGGCTGCGCTCATCACCTTGTCGAGCAGGGAGGGCATACGCACACGATCACGGAACATGGATGAAACCTCGGGCAGCAGGAAGTACGAAGCGGCCAGTCTAGGGACTGGAGGATTTTTCGCCCTTAGACCTAGGTCGAAAAATCGCCGCTACAGTTAGCTTCTTACTACCAAAGATGTAGGACTGTTCCGTTGTCAGAAAGCAAGACACCGGCACGAGGCCGGTGTCTTGTGGAGCGCAGAGGAACTTAGTCGACTGCCTTGACCATGTCTTCGATGACTTTCTTGGCGTCGCCGAAGACCATCATGGTCTTGTCCAGGTAGAACAGTTCGTTGTCCAGACCGGCGTAACCGCTGGCCATGGAGCGCTTGTTGACGATGACGGTCTTGGCCTTGTACGCCTCGAGGATCGGCATGCCGGCGATCGGCGATTTCGGATCGTTCTTGGCGGCCGGGTTGACCACGTCGTTGGCGCCGAGGACCAGGACCACGTCGGTCTGACCGAACTCGGAGTTGATGTCTTCCATCTCGAACACCTGCTCGTAAGGCACTTCGGCCTCGGCCAGCAGGACGTTCATGTGGCCCGGCATACGGCCGGCAACCGGGTGGATGGCGAACTTCACGGTCACACCGCGATGGGTCAGCTTCTCGGCCAGTTCCATCAGCGCGTGCTGGGCGCGGGCTACCGCCAGGCCGTAGCCCGGAACGATGATCACGCTGTCGGCGTTGGTCAGCAGGAACGAGGCATCGTCGGAGGAGCCGGACTTCACCGGACGCTGCTCTTTCGAACCAGCAGCCGGACCCGCGTCAGCTTCGGCACCGAAGCCACCGAGGATGACGTTGAAGAACGAGCGGTTCATGGCCTTGCACATGATGTAGGACAGAATCGCACCCGAGGAACCTACCAGCGAACCGGCGATGATCAGCATCGAGTTGTTCAGCGAGAAGCCGATACCTGCCGCGGCCCAGCCGGAGTAGGAGTTCAGCATCGACACAACCACCGGCATGTCGGCGCCGCCGATCGGGATGATGATCAGCACGCCGAGCACGAAGGACAGAGCCAGCATGGCGGCGAAGGCGGTCAGGTTGCCGGTGAACATGAACACCAGGCCCAGGCCCAGGGTGGCCAGGCCAAGTACCAGGTTCAGCATGTGCTGGCCGGCGAACTGCACCGGAGCACCCTGGAACAGGCGGAACTTGTACTTGCCGGACAGCTTGCCGAAGGCGATCACCGAACCGGAGAAGGTGATGGCACCGATGGCCGCGCCGAGGAACAGCTCCAGGCGGTTGCCGGTCGGGATGCTGTCGCCGAGGTGCTGCACGATGCCCAGGGACTGCGGTTCGACCACAGCGGCAACGGCGATGAACACGGCGGCCAGACCGATCATGCTGTGCATGAAGGCGACCAGTTCCGGCATCTTGGTCATTTCGACGCGCTTGGCCATGATCGAGCCGGCGGTGCCGCCGATCAGCAGGCCGACCAGCACGTAGCCCAGGCCAGTGGCGGCGTTACCGCCCTCGCCCAACTGGGCAGCCAGCTTGAAGACCAGGAACACGGTGGTGACGATGGCGATGCCCATGCCGATCATGCCGAAGGCGTTGCCCTGGCGCGAAGTGGTCGGGTGCGACAGGCCCTTGAGCGCCTGGATGAAGCACACCGAGGCGACAAGGTAGAGGAGGGTGACCAGGTTCATGCTCATGTCAGTGTTTCTCCGCCTGGGCCTTCGGGGCTTTCTTCTTGAACATTTCCAGCATGCGGCGGGTGACCAGGAAGCCACCGAACACGTTAACCGCGGCCAGCGCGACAGCCAGGGTGCCCATGACCTTGCCCAGCGGGGTGACGGTCAGTGCGGCGGCCAGCATGGCGCCGACGATCACGATCGCGGAGATGGCGTTGGTCACGGCCATCAGCGGGGTGTGCAGGGCAGGGGTTACGTTCCAGACCACGTGGTAGCCGACGTACACGGCCAGCACGAAGATGATCAGGTTGTAGATCCCATGGGAGATCAGCATTTCTTCCATCGTCTTTCACCGGAATTGAGGGCCGGGTTGGTGCCCGGCGCGTACTTATATAGTAGTGCTGCGTGGTATCAGCCGTTCTTGCGCACGACTTGCTTGTCGCAGCACATCAGGCAGGCGGCCACGATGTCGTCTTCCAGATTGACCTTGAAGCCTTCGGCGGTCAGGGTCAGCTTGAGGAAGTCGAGCAGGTTGCGTGCATACAGGGCCGAGGCGTCAGCCGGAACCATGGAGGCCAGGTTGCTGTAGCCGACGATGGTCACGCCGTGCTTGATCACGACCTGTTCGGCCTCGGTCAGCGGGCAGTTGCCGCCCTGGGCAGCAGCCAGGTCGATGACCACGGAGCCCGGCTTCATTTCCGCGACGGTCGCTTCATGCAGCAGGGTCGGTGCCTTGCGGCCCGGGATCAGTGCGGTGGTGATCACGATGTCGGCCTGTTTGGCGCGTTCGTGAACGGCCTTGGCCTGACGCTCCATCCAGGATTGCGGCATCGGGCGGGCGTAACCGCCAACGCCTTCGGCGCACTCGCGCTCTTCGTCGGTCTCGTAGGGAACGTCGACGAACTTGGCGCCCAGGGACTCGATCTGCTCCTTAACGGCCGGACGTACGTCCGAGGCCTCGATCACCGCGCCAAGACGCTTGGCGGTGGCGATGGCCTGCAGGCCGGCAACACCGGCGCCGAGGATCAGCACGCGGGCGGCCTTAACAGTACCGGCGGCGGTCATCAGCATCGGCATGAAGCGCGGGTAATGGTTGGCGGCGACCATCACGGCCTTGTAGCCGGCGATGTTGGCCTGCGAGGACAGCACGTCCAGGCTCTGCGCGCGGGAAGTACGCGGCGCGGCCTCGAGGGCGAAGGCGGTGATGCCGGCTTCGGCCATGCGGGCGTTGTTCTCGTTGTTGAACGGGTTGAGCATGCCGATGAGGACGGCATTGGGCTTCATCTGAGCCAGCTCGGCTTCGTTGGGGGCAACCACTTTCAGCACCAGTTCGGCACCGAAGGCTTCGGCAGCGCTGCCGATCTTCGCGCCAACGGCTTCATAGGCACTGTCAGGCTGGCTGGCGTTGACGCCGGCACCGCTCTGCACGATTACCTGATGACCCTGACCGATCAGTTTCTTGACGGTTTCCGGGGTAGCGGCAACCCGAGTTTCACCGGCTTGGGTCTCGAGGGGGACACCGATCTGCACTCGCAAATCTCCTGCGTGATCGTTGGGTAATCCGGCCCGCTGCGTTGGCGGGTCGGGATGTCGAACGGGCTGCGGATAGCGCGTCCTGCACGGGGCAGGGAAAGCGATATCGTGCAATCGAGTCGCAAGGTCAGAAGACGTTCTGGAGCGATACTGAACCGGCACTACAAGTCACGAACGGACTGCGCGTTTTGTCGCCGGTGCGGCACTCCCAGACTCTGAAAAACGAGTCTGACAGAATCCGCCAACCACGGGTTACAGCATCCCGATGGTGAATGACCGCCTATCAGAACCCCCCAAGACCCGGCGAGAGGCTTGTCAATCCTGCCTTAGGCGCAGCTATAGGTGTTAATTAATGTTTTTAATATGGAATATCAGTTAGTACTTATGCGGTATGAGGCTGTAGCAAATATTTAACATTGACTACCGGGTCAGGAAATTGCCCGGAAAGGCTTTGCGACGAGGCTTTTCGCGGTATTCGAGGCGATGGCGTACGGCGTGGGCGAATGGGGAATTCGCCAATGGGAGAGCCAGAGATGTGGAAAAAAAACGGCCACCCGAGGGTGGCCGTTTACATAATTACGACAGAAGCATGGGCAAAACGGACAGATTCGACCCTTCGGCTCAGCTTTTCGGGACGATCAGGTTGGGCAACTGGGCGCTCAGCTTGGCGTTGTTCAGCGGTGCGCGGATGAAACCCTGCTGGTTGCCGTCGGGACCGATCAGCACCAGGTTGCCGCTGTGGTCGACGGTGTAGTTGGGTTTGCTGGTGTCGGCCGGGATGTACGGGATGCTCATGGCGTTGCTGAGCTTGAGGATGGTCTCGTCGGGGGCGGTGATGCCCTGGAAGCCGGCGTCGAAGAAGTTGAGGTACTCCTTCAGGCGTGCCGGCGTGTCGCGATGCGGGTCGACGCTGACCAGCACCACCTGCAGCTGGTCGCGCACTTCCGGCGGCAGCTTGCCCTTCAGCTCGCGCAGTTGCGCCAGGGTGGTGGGGCAGACGTCCGGGCAGAAGGTGTAGCCGAAGAACAGCACGTGCCAGCGGCCTTTCATGCTGGCGGTGTCGAAGGGCTTGCCGTCCTGGTCCTGGAACTGCAGCGACGGCATGCTGCGCGGCTGTGCGAGCATGACGATACCGGCATCCAGCAGCACCGTCGGATCGAGTTTCTGCTGCGAGGTGAGCACCTTGTGCAGGGTCAGGCCGAGGATCAGCGCGATGACGGTGATGAGGACGAAGACGGTCTTGTTAACTCGGGTCATGGAGTTCTCGTGGAATCAGGTGTCTTTCCAGAAGGTTGGCGTGGGCCGTAGGGTGGATCACGCTCCATCGATCCACCATGGCCGCGCATGCGGCCCCGAAATGGCGGATGGAAGAGCGCCATCCACCCTGCGTCTCCGTCCTGCATTTTCGGATCGGCGCCGTCACGATACGAGCGTAAGCGGCAGGTAATGGTCCACCAGCAGGGCGATGAACAGCAGGAACAGGTAGACGATAGAGTACTTGAAGGTCTTGATCGCCGCATGCGGCCGGCTGTCCAGGTACAGCGCCCAGGCCCAGTCGAGGAAGCGTGCGCCGAGGGCCAGCGCGGCCAGCAGGTAGATCAGCCCGCTCATGTGGATGGCGAACGGCATCAGGCTAACGGCGAACAGCACCAGCGTATAGAGCAGGATGTGCAACTTGGTGTAACGCTCGCCGTGGGTCACCGGCAGCATCGGGATATCGGCCTTGGCGTACTCGTCCTTGCGGTGCAGGCACAGCGCCCAGAAGTGCGGCGGGGTCCAGGCGAAGATGATCAGCACCAGCAGCAGCGGCTCGGCGGACATCTGTCCGGTCACCGCGACCCAGCCGAGCAGCGGCGGGGCGGCGCCGGCGAGGCCGCCGATGACGATGTTCTGCGGCGTGGCGCGCTTCAGGAAGCCGGTGTAGAGCGCCGCGTAGCCGAGCAGCGAGGCCAGGGTCAGCCAGGCGGTCAACTGGTTGGTGAACACCATCAGGATGGCCATCCCGGCCAGCGCCAGCACCAGGGCGAAGCCCAGCGCGGCCGGCGGCGAGACGCGGCCGACGGCGATCGGGCGCTTGTGGGTGCGCGCCATGATCGAGTCGATGCGCCGGTCCACCACATGATTGACCGCCGCCGCCGCTCCGGCGCAGAGGGCGATGCCGAGGTTGCCGAACAGCAGGACCTGCCAGCTCACGCCGGTCTTGGTCGCCAGCAGCATGCCGATCAGCGAGGTGATCAGCATCAGCAGCACGACCCTGGGTTTGGTCAGCTCCAGATAGTCGCGCCAGCCGGCCTGGCTTGCAGTGCTGAGGATGGTGGCCATATGCGTATCTCCGTTGCGTTATGGTTTCCCGCCGTGCGGCAGCGAGTCGGGAATATTCAGCCTTGCGATGGATAAGCGACCGGGCAGTCCAGCCGGTGCGCGGCATGTCTGGCGGCTTCGGTGGAAACGGCGCGCACCCGGTAATTCACCAGCACCAGTACCAGCAGCAGCAGGGCGCCGCCGCCGTTGTGCGCCACCGCCACCGGTAGCGGCAGGTGGAACAGCACGTTGCTCATGCCCAGGCCGATCTGCACCGCCAGCGCGGCCAGCAACAGGCCGGCGAGGGCGCCGAGGCGGTTGCGCCAGAGCTGCCAGCCGAGCGCCAGCAGCGCCAGGGTCACGCACAGCGCGCCGAGGCGGTGGGTCACGTGGATGGCGGTGCGCGCGTCGCTGTCGAGCTGGCCGCCGAGGTAGTTCGGACCGATGTGCTGGGTCAGGTGGAAGCCGTTGGCGAAGTCCATCGCCGGCCACCATTCGCCGTGGCAGGTCGGCAGGTCGATGCAGGCGACCGCCGCATAGTTGCTGCTGACCCAGCCGCCCAGGGCGATCTGTCCGATCACCAGCGCCAGCGCGGCAGCGGCCATGGCGCGCAGCGAGCGGGGCAAGGCGAGGGCGGGCAGGGCGCCGGACAGGCGCAGGCTGAGCAGGAACAGCAGGGCGAGGGTGGTGAAGCCGCCGAGCAGGTGCGCGGTGACCACCTGCGGCCAGAGCTTGAGGGTCACCGTCCACATGCCGAAGGCGGCCTGGGCGATCACCACGCCGAGCAGCAGCAGCGGCAGCTTCAGCGGCTGGCCATCGCGGCCGCGACGGACCAGTGCGTGCACGGCGAGGCCGAGGATCAGCAGGCCGAGCGCGCCGGCGAAGTAGCGGTGGATCATCTCGTTCCAGCCTTTCTGCGCTTCCACCGGCGTTTCGGGGAAGTGCATCTCGGCGTGGGCCAGTTGCGCTTCGCTGCTCGGCACATGAATGAAGCCGTAGCAGCCCGGCCAGTCCGGGCAGCCGAGGCCGGCGTGGGTCAGGCGGGTGTAGGCGCCGAGCAGCACGACGACGACGGCCAGCACGGTAGCCAGCAGCGCGAAGTAGAAGCCGGGTTTGCGTTTCGCTTGAGTCATTCATCGCCCCCGTTTTTGTTGTTCTGGTCGGGTCGTAGTTCTGTAGGGCGGGTGAAACCCGCCTTGCCCGGGATGTCATTGGCGGGTTTCACCCGCCCTACGGTCAGCCGATATTCGAGAGCTTCAGCAGGTGCTGCAGGTCCTTGAGCACCGCCTTGCCGTCGGTGCCGGCGGGGTAGCGCAGCACCAGGTTGCCGTGCGGGTCGACGATCCACAGCTGCGGCGCGGTGCCCTGCTTGACCACCTTGGCGTGCGCGGCCGGGTCGAGGCCGTAGCGCTGCAGGGCCGGATAGTCCTTGTCCAGCGTGGCCTGGAAGTCGGCCGGCAGCGCCTCGGCGGCGGCCAGCGCGTGTTCGGCGCGGGTGGCTTCGCGGCCGAGGCCGATGTTGATCTGCCGCGCCAGGTAGACCAGTTGCTGGCAGTCCGCGGCGCAGGCGGCGGGGGCGGTCACCAGCAGTTGCCAGTGCTCGCCGGCGGAATCGCCCTGCACGCCCAGATCGGCGGGGGTCTGCCCGGTGCCGATCAGCTCGCCGTGGTGGCTGCGGTTGTCCGGCACCCAGAAATTCAGCTTGTACATCGAGGTGGCGAGGATCATTGGCACGACTGCCACGCCGAGCAGGGCCAGCAGTTGCAGGCGGCCGCGGCGGCGGGATGGGGTTTCATTCAGGGTCATGCTGGGGGTGCTCATTGTTGTTCTCCCGTGCGCGACGGATTCCGAGGTAGAGGTAGAGAGCGAGCAGCGCGGCGGCCAGGGCGAACCACTGCACCGCGTAGCCGGTATGACGTTCCGCCGGCATGGCCACCACCGGCCAGCCGGTATCGAAAGAGGCGGCGCCCGCATCCAGGCGCAGTTCCAGCGGCAGGCCGCTGCGGCCGAGTTGGGCCCAGATGGCGGCGGGGTCGATCCGCGTCAGCAGGCGCGGCCAGGCATCGCTGGCGCTGTCGGCCAGGTGCAGGCCGCCTGGCGGGGCGACGTAGGCCCAGGCGTCCAGTTGCAGGGTCTGCTGCGGGGTGTCGAAAGCCGGCGGGATGCGGCGGTCGGGCCAGGCGACCCAGCCGCGGTTGACCAGCAGCCAGAGACCGCTGGCCTGGTCGTGGAAGGGCTGCAGGACTTCCACGCCGGCCTTGCCGTTGCGCGTGCGGTTGTCCAGCAGCAGGGTGTGTTCGGCGTCGAAGCGGCCCTGCAGGCGGACCCGCACATAGGCCGGATCGTTCATCTGCGGGAGGACGGCGACGGGTTGCGGGGCGGCTTCACGGCGCGCCTCGAAGGCGGCCAGCAGGTGGCGTTTTTCCTCGGCGCGGGAGAGTTGCCAGAAGCCCAGCGCGATCAGCAACGGCAGCATTGCGAGGACCACCAGGGTAGGCGCCAGCCCCGGGCGGAAGACTGCCCGGGAGGCCCTGCTGCTGCGGGGCTCGCGTTTGCCGAATGCGTGCTGGCTATACTGCAAGGTATTCCCCCTACCCCAACTTCTCAGCGAAGGAATCACGCGATGCTCAAGGCTGCGATCGTCCTGTTACTGCTGGCCACCGTCATCAGTCTGTTCAGTGGCCTGTTCTACCTGGTCAAGGACGAAGGCCATGGCTCGCGGGTGGTCAATGCGCTGACTGTGCGCGTCACCCTCACGGCCCTGACCCTCGGCCTAATCGTCTGGGGCTTCTACTCCGGCCAACTGACCAGCGCGGCGCCCTGGCATTTCTGATCTTTCTTCCCTGACTCGCCACGTCCTGCTTTCGTAGGTTGGGCTGAGCTTGCGAAGCCCAACATTGCCATCGTTGGGCTTCACTGCGTTCAGCGCCAACCTACGTGGTTTTCCACCCTGCATCTGAAATCGGTGGCGGGTTGCACCCGCCACACGCGTCAAACCACGTACACGAAGACGAACAGGCCGATCCACACCACATCCACGAAGTGCCAGTACCAGGCGCCCGCCTCGAAGCCGAAGTGGTGGTCGGCGTCGAAGTGGCCGCGCAGGATGCGCACCAGCATCACCGCGAGGATGATCGTGCCCATGGTCACGTGGGCGCCGTGGAAGCCGGTGAGCATGAAGAAGGTCGCGCCGTAGATGCCCGAGCCGAGGGTCAGGCCCAGTTCGGTGTAGGCCTCGTGGTACTCGTAGGCTTGCAGCACCAGGAAGGTCGCGCCGAGCAGGATGGTCAGCGCCAGCCAGGCCTTCAGCGGGCCGCGGTGGTTTTTCTTCAGCGCATGGTGGGCGAAGGTGACGGTGAAGCTCGAACTGACCAGCAGGATGGTGTTGATCAGCGGCAGGTGCCACGCCTCGATAATGCCCTTCGGCGGCGGGAAGAGTTTCGGGTCCGGAGTGTTCAGCAGCGGCCACTCGGCCTGGAAGTTCGGCCAGAGCATGTGCGAGATGGCGTGCCCGCCCTCGCCGCCGAGCCACGGCACGGAGAAGTTGCGCACGTAGAACAGCGCGCCGAAGAAGGCGGCGAAGAACATCACTTCGGAGAAGATGAACCAGCTCATGCCCCAGCGGAACGAGCGGTCCATCTGCGCGCTGTAGAGGCCGGAGCGGCTTTCCCTGACCACGTTGCCGAACCAGCCGAACAGCAGGTAGGCCATGATCAGCCCGCCGGCGAAGAAGATCCACGGCCCGCTGGACTTGTCGTGTCCGGCGCTCATGTCGTTCATCCAGGTGCCGAGGCCGAACATGGTGGTCAGCATCCCGACGGTGGCGATGATCGGCCACTTGCTCTGCGCCGGAACGTAGTAGTGCTCGTGATGATGGGTCGTCATTCTTGTTGTTCTCCTTGCTGCCCTGGCCCTGTCAGTCGTTGCTGGCGATCGGTGGCTTGCGGGCGGTGATGTCGAACAGCGTGTAAGCGAGAGTCAGGTGGCGCACATCCTTCGGCAGGTCGCGGTCGACGATGAAGCGCACCGGCATCTCGATGCGCTCACCGGGTTTCAGCACCTGCTGGGTGAAGCAGAAGCACTCGGTCTTGTGGAAGTAGGTGGCGGCGGAGGAGGGCGCGATGCTGGGCACTGCCTGGGCGGTCATCGGCCGGTCGGTCGGGTTGTGCGCGACGAAGACCATCTCGTTCACCGCGCCCGGATGGACCACCAGTTGGTCCGACTTCGGCCCGAACTCCCAGACCATGTCGATGTTGTTGTTGGCGACGAACTGCACCTTCACCTCGCGCCCCTCGTCGACCTGCTGCGCACCCGCCTGCCAGGCGCTCCCGGAAGTCTTGCCGTTGATGCCGAGCGCCTTGCACATCACGTCGTAGAGCGGCACCAGGGCGAAGCCGAAGGCGAACATGACGACCACGGCGATCACCAGCCGGGTCACCAGTTTGCGGGTTTCGATGCTGTCGTCGCTCATCGGTCACCTATTCCTTTTCTTCGTAGGAGCGGGCCATGCCCGCGAAGCTCTTGTGTCGCCGATGTTCGCGGGCATGGCCCGCTCCTACGAAAGCGCACATCACTTCACTTCCGGCGGAACGCTGAAGGTGTGGTACGGCGCCGGCGAAGGCACGGTCCATTCCAGCCCTTCGGCGCCATCCCACGGCTTGGCCGGCGCGGGCTTGCCGCCACGGATGCACTTGATGACGATGAACAGGAACAGCAGCTGCGTGGTGCCGAACATGAAGGCGCCGATCGACGAGACCATGTTGAAGTCGGCGAACTGCAGGTTGTAGTCCGGAATCCGCCGCGGCATGCCGGCCAGGCCGACGAAGTGCATCGGGAAGAACGCCAGGTTCATGCCGATGAAGGACATCCAGAAGTGCAGCTTGGCCAGCGTCTCGTCGTACATGTGGCCGGTCCACTTCGGCAGCCAGTAGTAGGCCGAGGCGAAGATGCCGAAGATCGCGCCGGGCACCAGCACGTAGTGGAAGTGCGCCACCACGAAGTAGGTGTCCTGGTACTGGAAGTCCGCCGGGGCGATGGCCAGCATCAGCCCGGAGAAGCCGCCGATGGTGAACAGGATGACGAAGGCCACGGCGAACAGCATCGGCGCCTCGAAGGTCAGCGAGCCCTGCCACATGGTCGACGCCCAGTTGAACACCTTCACCCCGGTGGGCACGGCGATCAGCATGGTGGCGTACATGAAGAACAGCTCGCCGACCAGCGGGATGCCGACCACGAACATGTGGTGCGCCCAGACGATGAAGCTGAGGAAGGCGATCGACGCGGTGGCGTAGACCATCGAGGTGTAGCCGAACAGCGGCTTGCGGCTGAACGCCGGGATGATTGCGCTGACCGCCCCGAAGGCCGGCAGGATCATGATGTACACCTCGGGGTGGCCGAAGAACCAGAACACGTGCTGGAACAGCACCGGATCGCCGCCGCCGGCCGCGCTGAAGAAGCTGGTGCCGAAGTGGATGTCCATCAGCATCATCGTCACGCAGCCCGCCAGCACCGGCATCACGGCGATCAGCAGGAACGCGGTGATCAGCCAGGTCCAGACGAACAGCGGCATCTTCATCAGGGTCATGCCCGGGGCGCGCAGGTTGAGGATGGTGGCGACCACGTTGATCGCGCCCATGATCGAACTCATGCCCATCAGGTGGATGGCGAAGATGAAGAAGGTCACGCTGGGTGGCGCGAAGGTGGTCGACAGCGGCGCGTAGAAGGTCCAGCCGAAGTTCGGTCCGCCGCCGGGCATGAACAGCGTGCTGACCAGCAGGCCGAAGGCCGCCGGCAGCAGCCAGAAGCTGAAGTTGTTCATCCGCGGCAGGGCCATGTCCGGCGCGCCGATCATCATCGGCACCATCCAGTTGGCCAGGCCGACGAACGCCGGCATCACCGCGCCGAAGACCATCACCAGGCCATGCATGGTGGTCATCTGGTTGAACAGCTCCGGCTGGAGGATCTGCAGGCCCGGCTGGAACAGCTCGGCGCGGATCACCATGGCGAAGGAGCCGCCCAGCAGAAAGGCGGCGAAGCTGAACCACAGGTACATCGTGCCGATGTCCTTGTGGTTGGTGGTCAGAATCCAGCGCATCAGACCCTTGGCCGGGCCATGGTCGTGATGGTGGTCGACGGCGTGCGTATGCTCGGGGTGCTCGATAACTGCAGTCATCACCGCCTCCTTATTGTTGTTTCTGCTTGAAGGCCACCACATCTTGCGGTGTGACCATGTCGCCGACGTTGTTGCCCCAGGCGTTGCGCTGGTAAGTGATCACCGCGGCGATATCCACTTCCGAGAGCTGCTTGCCGAAGGCGGCCATGGCGGTGCCCTGCCTGCCGTTGAAGACGGTGTCCAGATGCCCGTCCTTCGGCCCGGTGGCGACCTTCGAGCCCTTGATCGCCGGGAACATCGGCGGCATGCCCTGGCCTTCCGGCTGGTGACAGGCGGCGCAGATGGTGTGGTAGACCTTGTCGCCGCGGGCGTACAGCTCGTCCCTGGTCCACTCCTTGCTGGTCAGCTCCTTCTCCTTCAGCGCCTCTTCCTTGCGCGTGGCCAGCCACTTGTCGAAGTCAGGCTTGGATTTCACGTCGACCACCACCGGCATGAAGCCGTGGTCCTTGCCGCACAGCTCGGCGCACTGGCCGCGGTAGATGCCGGGCTTGTCGACCTTGGTCCAGGCCTCGTTGACGAAGCCGGGGATGGCGTCGCGCTTGACCGCGAAGGCCGGCACCCACCAGGAGTGGATCACGTCGCTGGCGGTGACCAGGAAGCGCACCTTGACCCCGGCCGGGATAACCAATGGGTTATCCACCTCCAGCAGGTAGTGCTCGCTCTTCTCGGCCTTGTTGTGGATCTGGTCCTGCGGCGTCGCCAGGTTGCTGAAGAACTCCACGTCCTGGCCCAGGTACTTGTACTGCCACTTCCACTGGTAGCCGGTGACCTGGATGTCCAGCTCCGGCTCGGAGGTGTCGTACATGTGGATCAGGGTGCGGGTGGCCGGCACGGCCATCACCACCAGGATCAGGAAGGGCACGATGGTCCAGAGGATTTCCACCGTGGTGCTCTCGTGGAAATGCGCCGGCTGCTGCCCGGTGGAACGGCGGTGGACGATCATCGACCAGAACATCGCGCCGAAGACCAGTACGCCGATCACGACGCAGATCCAGAAGATCGTCATGTGCAAATCGAAAACGGAACGGCTGACCTCGGTTGCACCAGGCGCCATGTTCACCGTCCAGGCGGCATTTGCCTGGCTGAACGCCATGAGCAAAAGAAGGCCCATCCAGACTCGTGGATGTCGCAACATTCGGGTTCCCCTTATCGTTGTTTTTATCCCGCCGGCAATCGGCTCCGCGAAAAAGCCCCGATCCAGGGGGCTTCAGCGCCGAACGTCACCAACAGCCAAGGAAACGACCGCCAAGACAGCAGAAACGTTGACCGTCGAGCCCTCGGCGCGCGCAAGGCATGCCGGGTCCATCAGGTTTTTCGGTGTCAAGGTCGAGTATAGCCACGGGCTGCGACATAACAACTCAGTTTAAAAAAGCTTCGCGCAATTCCGAATGATGCTCTCAAAGCCACGGCTGGCGCGGCTTTCAGGTAGGATGCTGCGACCCGGTGTCGCCTGCTCGGCATAAGCGGACGGTGATTATGAAAATCTCGTCTTAGGCCGCTGCCGGACGCCGGCTAATGTCCTTCTTCCAAATCTTGTTGTCTTGGAGTTGTCATGAACACCGCCGCGCTTCGCGAACTGATCCAGAACGCCCATCGGCTGGAGGCCAGTCACGGCCATCTGGCCCGGCTGATCCAGTCCCAACTGGAACGGCTGCACCCCAGCATCTCCATGGACTCCGGCGACACCGTCGGCGTCCTGACGCGCTTCGTCCACGCCTACATCGACCAGGTGCCGGAGTTCCTCGAAGCGGCGGACAGCGTGGCGCACGAGGCCGGGATCGAGGCGCAGATCGCGCCGGTGCTGAACGTGGCCGAGCAGTTCTTCCTCAGCCCGCCGGCGCTGCTGAACGGCCACGACGGCTTCGACGCGCTGCTCGACGAGGCCTACCTGGCCCATCGTCTGGTGGAAGAGGTGAACGACCGCTACATCGCCCACTTCGGCCAGCCGCTGATCCCGCTGGACACCACGGTGGCGAACCTGGTCGTGCACCAGCTGATCGGCGAACCCTTCGCCAACCAGCTGGACGACGCGGTGCACCAGGCGGTCGGCGTCATGCTGCAGGACAGCCTGTTCGCCAAGGTCTCGGCGCAGGCCTACCGCGCGCGCCTCAACGACCCGCAGGTGGCCAGCGCCTGGCGGCAGTGGCCGTGCATGTCGCGGCAGTTGGGGATCGAGTTGAATTTGCGCTGAGGATGGCGGGGCCGGCTCCCCTCACCCTAACCCTCTCCCGGAGGGAGAGGGGACGGTCCGTGCAAAGGTGGAACTCCGTGCATACCGGCTACTCCGTGCAACCCCCTCTCCCTCTGGGAGAGGGCAGGGGTGAGGGAAACCCCGCGCGAGTCCGAAACCTTACTGCCCCGAATACCGCGCCCGCGGCGTCGCCATCGGAATCGGACCTTCGCCGTCGAGCGGCCGGAAGGAGCCGCGCTCCGCGTCGTAGGCCTTGATCTCGCTGGTCTCGATGTCATACACCCAGCCATGGATGAACAGCTGGCCGCTGGCCAGGCGCGATGCCACGGACGGGTGGGTCTTCAGGTGGTCGAGCTGGGCCACCACGTTTTCCTCGGTGAGCACGTGCAGCTGGTCGCTGCCGCAGTCGCAGCGGTAGTTCTCCGCCACCACCGTGCGCGCCACCTCGGCATGGCGCAGCCAGGCCTTGACCGTCGGCATGCTTTCCAGGCCCTGCGGGTTCAGCACCGCCTTCATCGCGCCGCAGTCGGAATGACCGCAGACGATGATGTGCTGCACGCCCAGCGCCATCACCGCGAACTCGATGGCGGTGGAAACGCCACCGTTCATCTGCCCGTAGGGCGGCACCACGTTGCCGACATTGCGGGTGACGAACAGGTCGCCCGGCAAGCTCTGGGTGATCAGCTCCGGGACGATGCGCGAATCCGCGCAGGTGATGAACATCGCCAGCGGGTTCTGCGCCGTGGCGAGCTTCTTGAAGAGTTCCTCCTGCTGCGGGAAGACATCATGGCGGAAGCGCTGGAAGCCCTCGACGATTTGCCGCAGAGCCAGCTCGGCGCTATCCGGTTCCTTGAGAGTGTCGTTGCCTTGCTTGTCGTTCATCTTTCCGTCCCGATGTGTGATCGTCGAATTTTCCTATGCTTGCTGACGCTCTGCTCCTAGGAAAAAGATACAGGGCATAAATGACAGCCTGCATGGTGGAAACTGCCACGCCATCGCGGAAAGGAACGGACGGCGACGCTGCATGGCGGATTTCCATGCAGGTTTCGCTCCGTCGGGACTGTTGCGCGCTCAGATGCCGGCGCGCAGGGGGACCGCCTTCATCGCATAGCCGGCATCCTCGCGGATGCGCAGGTGACGCACACCGCCGATCTCCTCGACCCACGGCTGCACGCTGACGATCTGCCGTGCGCGGGCGTCCTGCAGGGCCCGCTCGACGCTGTCCGCCTGGCTCAGCAGGCGCAGGTTCTGCTCGGTGGCGAGCACCAGCGTGCGCCGCCCTGCCTGCGCCTCGGCCAGCGCGGCGGTGGGCGATATCCACAGCGAGTCGACCGCCTCCGAGCCGTCGTGCAGGGCCAACTGGTCGGCTGGCGCCATGGCGGCGAAGAACCAGGTGTCGAAGCGCTTGGCCATGAACTCCGGGGTGATCCAGTGGGCGAAGGGCACCATCAGGTCCACCGCCAGCTCCAGGTCCTCGGCCTCCACCAGCTCGGCGATATCGGCCGTGTCGCTGTCCAGCCGCTGCCGCCAGCGCTCGACGATGGGCGCCAGTTGGGCGGCGGAGAGCAGCTCCGACTCGCCGCGCCGGCGTGCCAGCAGCACCCCGCACTCCTCGAACGCCTCGCGGATACCGGCGATGCGAAAGCCCAGCTCCTCGTCCGAACACTGCTCCGCGCCGCTGCAGCGGGCGCGCAGGGCGGGATTGCTGTCGGCCTGCTCCTGCTTGCCGCCGGGGAACACCAGTGCACCGGAACAGAAATCGATCGCGTGGTTGCGCACCACCATGAACACCTCCACGCCGCCCGGAGCCGGGCGCAGCAGGAGAACGGTGGTGGCGGGACGGGGAAGGACGGGGGAGTCGGTCATCTGCGTGCCTTTTTATTCTTGTCGGTGTCTGTCGAGCTTAATCCGTGGCCTTGGCCGGTATGGGTGGCGATTCGGCCAAAGTCTGGAATTATGTCGTGAGTAGGGGGGCAGAACTCGCGTAGGTTGGTGCTGAACGCAGTGAAGCCCAACGATGGCGATGTTGGGCTTCGCGTTGCTCAGCGCCAACCTACGGTCAGAACAGCCTCATCTGGCTATTCGGCGGCGCAAAGGCGCTGCAGTCCAGTGTGGTGCTCTCGCGCCGATCCAACCCTAGGCGCTTCATAGCCACTGCGAAACGCCGTGCCAGCAGCTCGGCGAATGGCCCTTCGCCGCTGAAGCGCTTGCCGAAGCGGCTGTCGTAGATCTCGCCGCCGCGGCACTGGCGCATCAGGCTCATGACATGCGCCGCGCGCTGTGGATAGTGGGCTTCGAGCCATTTCTCGAACAGCGGCCCGACCTCGCGTGGCAGGCGCAGCAGCATGTAGTTGGCGCTGCGCGCCCCGGCGGCGTGGGCGGCTTCCAGCAGGCTTTCCAGTTCGCGGTCGTTGATCATCGGGATCATCGGCGAACACAGCACGCCGACCGGGATGCCCTGTTCGCGCAGCACGCGGATCGCCCGCAGGCGTGCGGACGGCGCGGCGGCGCGGGGTTCGAGGATGCGTTTCAGCTCGTCGTCGAGGGTGGTCAGGCTGATGAACACCTTCACCAGCCGGCGGCTGGCCAGCTCGGCGAGCAGGTCGAGGTCGCGCAGGATCAGCGAGCCCTTGGTGACGATGGTGACCGGATGGCGGAAGCGCAGCAGCACCTCCAGCACCTGGCGGGTCAGGCGCTGCTGGCGCTCGATCGGCTGGTACGGGTCGGTGTTGGCGCCGAGGTTGATCGGCGCGCAGACGTAGCCGGGCTTGCTCAGCTCCTGCTTCAGCAGATTCGCCGCGTTGGTCTTGGCGATCAGCCGGGTCTCGAAGTCGATGCCCGGCGACAGGTCCCAGTAGGCGTGGCTGGGCCGCGCGTAGCAGTAGATGCAGCCGTGCTCGCAGCCGCGATAGGGATTGATCGAACGGTCGAAGGGAATATCCGGCGACTGGTTGCGGGCGATGATGGTCTTGGCGATCTCCTGCCGCACCTCGGTGGGCCGGGCCGGTGGGACTTCGTCGTACCAGTCGTTATCCACAGGCACCGAACGGGTCGGCGCATAGCGGTTGTGCGGATTGCTGGCGGTGCCGCGGCCGCGTGGCGGAAGGATGGCCGACATGGGAAAGCTCCGAAATTAATACTGTATATGGATACAGTAATCCACGGAGTTTTCCACAGCCAGAGGGAGCTGCCGGATGGTCGATGGCGATTTCCCTGTAGGAGGGAGCTCTGCTCGCGAAGCTTTTGCGGTGCCGATGTTCGCGAGCAGAGCTCGCTCCTACAAGACATTGCCCCGGCCGACTGTAGGAGCAACTGTCTTTCACTGTTGGACGGTATCTGTTTTCCAGCAGGTACCGTCCCTGACCATGGCGTTCAGCCGCACGATGAGCACACGCATGCAGGCCACCAGGGCGACTTTGGCGCATCGGCCGCTCTGGCGCAGACCTTGGTAGCGAAGGGAGAAGTCCTTCTGATAGCGGATGATCGATAAGGTCGCCATGTACAGGATGCGTCGGATCATGCCCCGTCCTCCTCGGATTCGGCGTTGCCCCGACTTCTGGCCGCTATCGCTGTTGTAAGGCGCCAGGCCTACCAAGGCGGCGATTTGGCGACGGTTCAGTTGTCCCAGCTCCGGCAGATAGGCCAACAGCCCGGCCACGGTCACCGGCCCTACACCTTTGACTTGGCGTAATTGCTGGGCCTGTTCCGCATCCACGGCCTTCATGGCCTTGGCGATTTCCTTGTCATAGCTGCGGATCGTTCCTTTCAGCGCCTTGATGGCGTCTTCCAGGCATTGGCGAACCAAGGGATCCCTGGCCTGAGGCAAACGACGGCGTTCATCATCGCGCTGGTTGACCAACTGCTCTCGGCGTTGCACCAGTTCCCGCAGCCGCTCGCGCTCTGGCGAAGGCACCGTGCTGGGGGCTTCTTCCAGCGTCTGAGCCAAATGTGCCAGTACTGCCGCATCAATGGGGTCGGTCTTGGCCAGCTTGCCCATGGCCGTAGCAAAAGCCCGTACCCGAGTGGGATTCAGGCGAGATACCACGTGGCCTGCACGGGACAGGCTGAACAGGATGCCGTGCTCATAGCCACCGGTAGCCTCCAGCACAATACGCCCGGGCTTCTCTTCGGCAAAAAGCGCCAGCAGTTGCTGGTAGCCTTGTTCGTTGTTGGAAACGCTGAAACTCTTGCCTTGTGGACGCAGCCACACGGCTAGCGAGTCCTTGGCCACATCGATACCCACCCAACACGCCATGATCAAACCCTCGTAAACTGCACAGCGAGAGCACTCTGACTACCCACGCTTGTGGTTCGAGGTATGACTCGTTCAACTGTTCGGGCTTTGGTCAGAGGACGGCGGGAGGCAGCTTGAGCTCCTACACGTGCTGCGAACACCGCGGGCCTACAGCTTGCCTCCCGTCGCTCTCACCTTGAATCCTACCGAAGGTTCCAGACACAAGCGGGCCATGCCCGCGATCGCGCCCATGGGGCGCTCCTACGAAGAGCGTTTGGGCCCGGCCCAATCTACAACACCCAACTGAACACCCAGAACAACCCCGCCGCCAGCCCGATGGCTGCCGGCAGGGTCAGCACCCAGGCCACCAGCATGTTGCGGATGGTCGCCATCTGCAGTCCGCTGCCGTTGGCGACCATGCTGCCGGCTACGCCGGAGGACAGCACCTGGGTGGTCGAGACCGGCAGGCCGTAGAGGTCGGCGGCGCCAATGGTGAGCATGGCGACCATCTGCGCGGAGGCGCCCTGGGCGTAGTTCATCGGCTGCTTGCCGATGCCTTCGCCGACGGTGGTGACGATGCGCCGCCAGCCCACCAGGGTGCCCAGTCCGAGGGCCAGCGCCACCGAGACCTTGACCCACAGCGGAATGAAACGGATGGCGGTTTCGCCTTGGTCGCGCAGCGCCTGCATGGCGCTCCAGGCGTGCACGTCGAACTGCTGCTCGGTGTGGTCGAGCAGGCGGATGGTTTCCACGCTGACGAACAGCTCGTTGTGCAGCGCCTGAATTTCCTTCGCCGGCACCTCCGCGAGGCTACCGTGTTCCTCCAGGCGCTTGCCGATGCTGTGCAACTGCGCGACCAGCGCCGGCAGCAGCTCGGGGGCGACGACTTCGCTGCGCTGGTAGTCGCGCAGCGCCCTTTCCGGATTTTCCGGCGGCGCCTGCGGGGCCAGGCGGCGCAGCTGCTGCTCGGCGTCGCGCACCACGGCCAGCAGGTGGCGGGTCTGCTCCACAGGTTGTGAACGGTCGAGGGCGAAGGCCAGCGGGGCGGTGGCGATCAGGATCAGCATGATCAGGCCGATGCCCTTCTGCCCGTCGTTCGAACCGTGGGCAAAGGACACCCCGGTGCAGGTGAGGATCAGCAGCCCGCGAATCCACCAGGGCGGCGGCGTGCGTCCTTCCGGGGCGCGGTACAGCGCGCGGTTGCGGATCGTCAGGCGCAGCGCCAGCAACAGCAGGGCGGCGCCGGCGAAGCCCACCAGCGGCGAGAGGAACAGCGCGTAGCCAACCTTGACCAGTTGCGCCCAGGACGCGCCGCTGATGCCGAAATGGCCGTTCATGGCGCTGTGCGCCAGGCTGATGCCGATGATCGAGCCGATCAGCGTGTGCGACGAGGAAACCGGCAGGCCCAGCCACCAGGTGCCGAGATTCCACAGGATGGCGGCGATCAGCAGGGCGAAGATCATCGCCAGCCCGGTCTTGCTGTCGACCTGCAGGAGCAGGTCGAGCGGCAGCAGGGCGACGATGGCGAAGGCCACCGCGCCGCTGGAAAGCAGCACGCCGAGGAAGTTGAAGAACCCGGACAGGCCCACCGCTATGCGCGGCTTCAGGGCGTTGGTGTAGATCACCGTGGCCACCGCGTTGGCGGTGTCGTGGAAGCCGTTGATGAATTCGAAGCCGAGGGCGATCAGCAGCGCCACGCTGAGCACCACCAGCGGCAGGCCGAGGCGGATTTCCGAGCCGCTGGCGAACATGTCGGCGAACAGGCTGGCGAAGACGTAGAGCAGGCTGGCGCCGAGCAGCAGGAAGAACACGGCGCGGCCCTTGGGACCGGCTTTCTCGCGCAGCACCGGGCTGATCGGGAACTGCGTCAGGCGGGCGGCGCGCATCGTCGCGAGCATGCCGTATCGATCAAGCACGGTGGGCGGGCTCCCTGCGCTGGCGTGAATGGATCATCGGCAAAGTCCGGCGGGCGGGCTGGCGGAATGGCTGTCCAGTCACGGTCGGTTCTCCTGAACGATGCATACAGCCTAGCTGCCCGCGGGCGTTGCGACAGTCCACCTTGCCAGAGGGTCTATCGACTCACCCCAGCGCTTCGAGAAAGCGCTCCAGCACCAGGTTCGGCCGGCGCCCCTTGCGGGTCACCACGGTGAGCGGGATGTCGTAGTGGAAGCGCTCCGGCTGCAGCGCGCGCATGCGCCCCTGGCCGACCCAGTCGGCGGCGTAGTGGTCGGGCAGGTAGCCGATGAAGCTCCCGGTCAGAATAAGGAAGGCCAGCCCTTCGCGGTCCGAGGTGCCGGCGGTGCTGTTCAGTTCCTGATGGCGATCCTGTGCCTCGGCCGGCAGCCGGTAGCTGGGCGCCACCGCGTCGCTGGCGAGAATCTCGTCCACCGTGATGTCCGCGTCGTCACGCTCGAACAGCGGATGCTCGCGGCTGCAGAACAGCAGCGAGCGCTCGCCGTACAGCGGCGCATATTCCAGCCCGGACAGCGGGCTGATCAGCGGCACCACGCCGACGTGCAGGTGGCCGTCGAGCACGCCCAGCTCGATCTCGCTCGGCGTGGTCATGCCGATATTGATGCGTACCCCCGGCCCGCTCTCCTTGAGCGCGCGCAGGGCGTGGGTGATGCGCATCTGCGGCAGGGTCACCAGATTGTTGATGATGCCGATGTTCAGCTCGCCGCGCAGATGCCGGTGCAGGTCGTTGACCTCGGCGCGGAAGCCCTCCAGCGCCGCCAGCAGCGACTGGGTGGCGCGGTACACCTCGCGCCCTTCGTCGGTCAGGGCGAAGCCGGCGCGGCCGCGCTGGCACAGACGCATGCCGAGGCGCTTTTCCAGATCGCCCATGTGCAGGCTGATCGCCGAGCGGCTGATGCCCAGGGTGCTTTCCGCGGCGGAGAAGCTGCCGCACTCGACGATGGTCTTGAAGATGCGCAGCAGACGGATTTCGAAGTCGCTGACCTGGCCCAGACCGGGGCTACGGGATTTCGCCATTTTGTTTAACCAATTCGAAACTGAGCGTGAGAAGAATGAGCTTTAACTCACCTTAACTCAGGATCAATCTTGACGCATCACCTCGCCGCATCTCGCGGGAGCCCAACAAGAAAGCCATCGAGGACTTGTCGATGAACCAGCACGTCAACGTCACCCCGTCGGTCGCCAGCGAACTCAACCTGCGCGCCCACTGGATGCCCTTCAGCGCCAACCGGAACTTCCAGAAAGACCCGCGGATCATCGTCGCCGCCGAAGGCAGCTGGCTGGTGGACGACCAGGGCCGCCGGATCTACGACAGCCTCTCCGGCCTGTGGACCTGCGGCGCCGGCCACTCGCGCAAGGAAATCCAGGAAGCCGTGGCCAGGCAGCTCGGCACCCTCGACTACTCCCCGGGCTTCCAGTACGGCCACCCGCTGTCGTTCCAACTGGCCGACAGGATCGCCCAGCTCACTCCCGGCACCCTCGACCATGTGTTCTTCACCGGCTCCGGCTCGGAGAGCGCCGACACCTCGATCAAGATGGCCCGCGCCTACTGGCGCCTGAAAGGCCAGCCGGCGAAGACCAAGCTGATCGGCCGCGCCCGTGGCTACCACGGCGTCAACGTCGCCGGCACCGCGCTGGGCGGTATCGGCGGCAACCGCAAGATGTTCGGCCAACTGATGGACGTCGACCACCTGCCGCACACCCTGCAGCCAGGCATGGCCTTCACCAAGGGCATGGCCGAGACCGGCGGCGTCGAGCTGGCCAACGAACTGCTCAAGCTGATCGAACTGCATGACGCCTCGAACATCGCCGCGGTGATCGTCGAGCCGATGTCCGGTTCCGCCGGCGTGCTGGTGCCGCCGAAGGGCTATCTGCAACGTCTGCGCGAGATCTGCGACCAGCACAACATCCTGCTGATCTTCGACGAAGTGATCACCGCCTTCGGCCGCATGGGTCGCAACACCGGCGCGGAATACTTCGGCGTCACCCCGGACATCATGAACGTCGCCAAGCAGGTCACCAACGGCGCCATTCCGATGGGCGCGGTGATCGCCAGCAAGGAAATCTACGACACCTTCATGAACCAGAACCTGCCGGAGTACGCGGTGGAGTTCACCCACGGCTACACCTACTCCGCGCACCCGGTCGCCTGCGCCGCCGGCCTCGCCGCCCTGGACATCCTGGAGAAGGACAACCTGGTGCAGCAGTCCGCCGAGCTGGCGCCGTACTTCGAGAAGGCTATCCACGGCCTGAAGGGCACCAAACACGTGGTCGATATCCGCAACTGCGGCCTGGCCGGCGCCCTGCAGATCGCCCCGCGCGACGGCGACGCCATCGTGCGTCCGTTCGAGGCCGGCATGGCGCTGTGGAAGGCCGGCTTCTACGTGCGCTTCGGCGGCGACACCCTGCAGTTCGGCCCGACCTTCAACGCCAGGCCGGAAGAGCTGGACCGCCTGTTCGACGCGGTCGGCGAAGCCCTCAACGGAGTGGCCTGAGTTGAGCGCGCGCCCGCAAGCCGTACCGACGGTACAGATCGACAACGACAAGGTTCTGGTCACCGAGTGGCGCTTCGCCCCCGGCGCCGAGACCGGCTGGCACCGCCACGGAATGGAGTACGTGGTGGTCCCGGTGACCAACGGCGAACTGCTGCTGGAAACGCCCGAGGGCGAGAAGCGCGCGCCGCTGGTCCTCGGCCAGAGCTACACGCGGCAGATCGGCACCGAGCACAACGTGATCAACCCGTGCGATCACGAAGTGGCCTTTATCGAGATCGAGCTCAAGTAGGACGGCACTTAGCCAATCCCAACACCAGACAGTCCCCTCTCCCTCTGGGAGAGGGCTAGGGTGAGGGCAAACGAACCCGCACCCCAACCCCATTCAGCGAGACGAGATCCAAACGATGACCACCATCAAGCACCTGATCGACGGCCAACTGCTGGCCGACACCGGCCGCACCACCGACGTCTTCAACCCGTCCACCGGCGAGGCCATCCACCAGGTCCCGCTGGCCAGCCGCGAGACCGTGCAGCAGGCCATCGATGCCGCCAAGGCCGCCTTCCCGGCCTGGCGCAACACCCCGCCGGCCAAGCGCGCGCAGGTGCTGTTCCGCTTCAAGCAACTGCTCGAAGCCAATGAGCAACGCATCGTCAAACTGATCAGCGAAGAGCACGGCAAGACCATCGAAGACGCCGCCGGCGAGCTCAAGCGCGGTATCGAGAACGTCGAGTACGCCACCGCCGCGCCGGAACTGCTGAAAGGCGAGTACAGCCGCAACGTCGGCCCGAACATCGACGCCTGGAGCGACTTCCAGCCGATCGGCGTGGTCGCCGGCATCACCCCGTTCAACTTCCCAGCGATGGTCCCGCTGTGGATGTATCCGCTGGCCATCGCCTGCGGCAACACTTTCGTCCTCAAGCCGTCCGAGCGCGACCCGAGCTCGACCCTGCTGATCGCCGAACTGTTCCAGGAAGCCGGCCTGCCGAAGGGCGTGCTGAACGTGGTGCATGGCGACAAGGAAGCCGTGGACGCGCTGATCGAGGCGCCGGAAGTGAAGGCCCTGAGCTTCGTCGGCTCGACCCCGATCGCCGAGTACATCTATTCCGAAGGCACCAGGCGCGGCAAGCGCGTGCAGGCCCTGGGCGGCGCGAAGAACCACGCCGTGCTGATGCCCGACGCCGACCTCGACAACGCCGTCAGCGCGCTGATGGGCGCGGCCTACGGCTCCTGCGGCGAGCGCTGCATGGCCATCTCCGTGGCCGTCTGCGTGGGCGACCAGATCGCCGATGCGCTGGTGGCGAAGATCGTTCCGCAGATCAAGGCCCTGAAGATCGGCGCCGGCACCTCCTGCGGCCTGGACATGGGCCCGCTGGTCACCAGGGCGCACCAGCAGAAGGTCACCGGCTACGTCGACGACGGCGTCGCCGCTGGCGCGCAACTGGTCGTGGATGGCCGCGGCCTCAAGGTCGACGGCCACGAGAAAGGCTTCTTCCTCGGCGGCTGCCTGTTCGACCGCGTCACCCCGGACATGCGCATCTACAAGGAAGAAATCTTCGGCCCGGTGCTGTGCATCGTCCGCGTGAACAGCCTCGAAGAAGCCATGCAGCTGATCAACGACCACGAATATGGCAACGGCACCTGCATCTTCACCCGCGACGGCGAAGCGGCCCGCCTGTTCTGCGACGAGATCGAAGTCGGCATGGTCGGCGTCAACGTCCCGCTGCCGGTCCCGGTGGCCTACCACAGCTTCGGCGGCTGGAAGCGCTCGCTGTTCGGCGACCTCCACGCCTACGGCCCGGACGGCGTGCGCTTCTACACCAAGCGCAAGGCCATCACCCAGCGCTGGCCACAACGCGCAACACACGAAGCCGCGCAGTTCGCCTTCCCCAGCAACGGCTGAGGCTGACTGAAAAAGGCATGGTCGCTACCGACCATGCCTTTTTTCTTTTTACCAGCACATCGACGGAGAACCGTACCCGAACGGGCCCTGGCCGTGCCCTCGACAGTCAACTGGCCAACCACCGTATGCATCGAGCGCCGGCCTTGCCGGCACCCCGAGTTCATGGAAGCAACACCTGCAACGTGGAGACAACAACAATGATCAAGATCCTCAAGCTCACCGCACTATCCTCCGGGCTGGCCACCGCACTGGCCGCCGCCAGCCCCGCCTTCGCGGCCGATCTCACCGTTATTTCCTTCGGCGGCGCCAACAAGGACGCCCAGGTCCAGGCCTTCTACAACCCCTGGCAGCAAAGCAGCGGCAACCGCCTGGTATCCGGCGAGTACAATGGCGAGATGGCCAAGATCAAGGCCATGGTGAGCACCGGCAGCGTTGCTTGGAACGTGGTCGAGGTGGAGGGCGCCGAGCTCGCCCGCGGCTGCGACGAGGGCATGTTCGAAGAGATCGACCCGGCGCAGATCGGCCTGAAGGATGAGGACTTCGTTCCCGGTGCCATCCAGCCCTGCGGCGTTGGCTTCCTCGTCTACTCCACGGTGCTTGCCTACAACCGCAACAAGCTTGCCAGCGCGCCCACCGGCTGGAGCGATTTCTGGGACGTCGAGAAATTCCCCGGCAAGCGCGGCCTGCGCAAGCTGGCCAAGTCCACCCTGGAATTCGCCCTGCTCGCCGACGGCGTGAAGCACGAAGAGCTCTACCAGGTGCTCGCCACCCAGGCCGGCCAGGACCGCGCCTTCGCCAAGCTCGACCAGATCAAGCCGTACATCCAGTGGTGGGAGGCCGGCGCCCAGCCGCCGCAATTCCTCGCCGCCGGCGACGTGGTCATGAGCTCCGTCTACAACGGCCGCCTCTCCGCCCAGCAGCGCGAGCAGTACGGCCTGGACATCGTGTGGAACGGCGGCATCTACGAATTCGACTCCTGGGCCATCCCCAAGGGCGCGCCGCAACAGGACCTGACCCGCCAGTTCATCAGCTACACCCTCGAACCCGCACAGCAGAAAGGCTTCGCCCAGCGCATCGACTACGGCGCCGCCAACCTCAAGGGCATGGACCTGCTTGACGAAAAACGCGTGGCCCAACTCCCCACCGCCCCGCAGAACATCGCCCAGCAGATCCCCGTGGACGTGGCCTTCTGGACCGACCACGGCGAGCAACTGGAACAGCGCTTCAACGCCTGGGCGGCGCGCTGAGTCAAAGGGAAGGCCGGTCTCGCGACCGGCCTTTTCCTATCGCGGCATGGGTATCGCTGCGCTCAGACTGCGCGTCCCGACCCATCCTACAAGGTCGCTCTATGTACCCGTAGGATGGCGTTGAGCGAAGCGATACCCATCGACAATCTCACCACCGCTCCCCGGTCTCGCGCATATCTCCATCGCCCGCCCAATCCACCGCAATAGATCAACCGCTGCACCGTAGGATGGCGTTGAGCGCAGCGATACCCATCGACAATCTCACCGCCGCTCCCCGGCCTCGCGCATATCTCCATCCCCCGCCCAATCCACCGCAATAGATCAACCGCTGCACCGTAGGATGGCGTTGAGCGAAGCGATACCCATCAACAATCTCACCGCCGTTCCCCGGCCTCGCCCATATCGCCATCGCCCGCCCAATCCACCAGCAACAGCCCTTCCCGCACATAACGGTGAAACGACGACCACGGCCAATCCGCCACGCGTTCGACATATCCGTGCTTGCGCGGATTGTGGTGGATGTAGTCCACATGCCGGGCAAAGTCCTCGTCGTCGCGGATGCGGTGTTCCCAGTAGCGGCGTTGCCAGATACCGCGCTCGCCCCGGCGCAAGCGGCTGGTGGATACGTGTTCGCCAGACGGCAAATTGCGGGAAAAATGGGTTTTGACCAGGCGCCAGCGCAGGGCGTAGTCGCTGTCCGGCAGTGTGCAGAGGGCGTGGATATGGTCAGGCAGGATGACGATGGCGTCGATGCGCCAGGGATGTCTGCCCATGGTGTAGCGGAAGGCGGCGCGTAGCTGGTCGATATGGTCAGCCAGCAACCGGCTGCGGCGGTCGGCGAGGTTGAGGGTGAAGAACCAGGTGGCGCCGGGCGTGTGGTCGCGGCGGTAGGAGGTCATTTGTCGCTTCCTGCGATGAGTGGAGCCACGTCCTGTGGTTCCGCGTTGTTGGGGGTGATGGGGATCGCTGTGCTCAACCCATCCTACGGGGCTGAGCCATTCCGATGCGTAGGTTGGCGCTGAGCGCAGCGAAGCCCAACGGTGCCACATCCGGCAGATGTTGGGCTTCACTGCGTTCAGCGCCAACCTACAGTCTCAGTTGCGGCGGATGCCGATCGCCCCCAGCTTGCCGTCGAAAAACCGCAGGTCGCGGTAGGCGCCGTTGCGCGGGCCGTAGGTCCAGATCTGGATTTCGGCGCGGCCGGGGATGATCTTGCCGTCCTTGTCCCGGCGCGGTGGCGTCGCCGGGAGGACTTCGCGAGCATCCGGATTGCCGCATTTTTCCAGGACCTGCTCGGCCATGTCGCCTTCGTTGATCAGGTGCGAGCCGCAACGCATGGTGCCGGCCTGGGCGCTGACTACGAGGGTGAGCGACAACGGGATGGTGAAGCTGAGGAGCAGTATGCGGGGCATGTTGATCCGACCTGTTTCGGGTTTGGCAGGCGCTGGGATGAAGGTGAGCTCTTACGGTCAGGCACCGAGGAGGACGCTCGTGACGAGCAGCATATGCGTCAGCATCGCCGCCTGCACGGTCTTGCCCAGCATTGGCCGCATGGCGTCGGCGCTGCGCTCGCGGAGGATGTGGCGGGCCTGGGAATAGAGCATCGGCGCGGCGAGCAGGAACAGCCAGCGCGCCCAGCCGTGCAGGTGGAAGGCGGCGAACAGGCCTAGGCAGAGCAGGGCGCATGCCAGTACGGCCGCATGGTAGTAGCGAGCCAGCATTGGCCCCAGGCGTACGGCGAGAGTGATCTTGCCGCTCAGTGGGTCGCTTTCGATGTCGCGCAGGTTGTTCACATTGAGCAGTGCCACGCCGAGCAGCCCGGTGGCGGTGGCCGGCAGCAGCAGGGCCGCTTCGAAGCGACCGGATTGCAGGAAGCAGGTGCCGATCACGCCGACATGGCCGAAGAACAGCAGCACCGACAGGTCGCCCAACCCCAGGTAGCCATAGGCATGGCGACCAAGGGTGTAGGTCAGCGCGGCGACGATGGACAACAGGCCGAGCAGGAGGAAGCCGAGGATGCTGTCGGCTTCGCGGCAGGCGAGGATTACCAGGGCGCCACCGAATGCCGCACAGAGTCCGGCACACAGCCATAGCGCGCGACGCATCTGGGCGGGCGTGATCTGCCCGGTATGGAGGCCGCGCGGGATGTCGATGGATTTCGCCGCGTCACAGCCCTTGAGTACGTCACCGTAGTCGTTGGCCAGGTTGGTGAGGATTTGCAGCGAAGTCGCGGTGAGCAGGGCCAGCAACGCGATCCACGGCGCGAACGCCTGCTGCCAGACCGCCAGTACGGTGCCTTCGAGCACGGTGGCGAAGGCCATCAGCAGGGTGCCGGGGCGTATGCTCTGCAGCCAGAGATGAATGCGAGCGGTATGCATGAGGCTCAGCTCCGCAAGGGGGAGGTGCGGAGGATTGCACGGCGCCACGGCGGAGCCAGTGACCGATGGCAATCGGGGCTGTTTCCCGGTGCGGCCGCTATCGCCAACGATGCATAGCAGAGGGCTTCAGTCGTAGCTGAACACGCATTTTTCGCGTCCGCTGCGCTTGGTTTCGAGCAGGTCGAAGATGTCCATCATCTCTGGTGTTGAGGTACAGCCCGTAGGATGGGTTGAGCGCAGTGTTCAACCCATTCTGCGTGCTACTTCGCGGTGGAAAGGCTGCGCACGTACAGATCCTTGCCGCCGGATGCGCTGCTGCCGCGGGCCTGCAGTTCGAAGCGTTTGGGGTAGCCCTTGATCAGGTCGCTGAGCTTCTTGAAGCCGTACAGCCGGGGGTCGAAGGCTGGGCGCAGTTTGCCGATGTTCTGGCCGAGCACGCCGAGCTGGACCCAGTCGTCATCGTCGTCTGCGATGTCGTCCAGCACCTGGGCGATGAAGTCCAGCGGCACCTTCTGCGGGCGGGGTTTGCCGGCGGGCTTGGCGGGCTCGTTGGCAGCGGCGGCCTTGCCGTCGTTGACTACCGGTTCCACCGGCGCCTCGGGCGCCACCGCGCGGAGGATCTCGGTGTAGATGAACTTGTCGCACGCCGAAACGAAGGGCTTGGGCGTCTTCTCCTCGCCGAAGCCGTAGACGGTCAGCCCTTCCTCGCGCAGGCGCGCGGCCAGGCGGGTGAAGTCGCTGTCGCTGGAGACCAGGCAGAAGCCGTCGAAACGCCGGGTGTAGAGCAGGTCCATGGCGTCGATGATAAGCGCGCTGTCGGTGGCGTTCTTGCCGCTGGTGTAGGCGAACTGCTGCATCGGCTGGATCGAGTGGTCCAGCAGCACCTGCTTCCACTTGCCCAGGTTGGGCTTGGTCCAGTCGCCGTAGATGCGCTTGACGCTGGCGATGCCGTACTTGGCGATTTCCTCGAAGAGGCCTTCGACGATGGCCGCCGGTGCGTTGTCGGCGTCGATCAGCACGGCGAGGTGCTTCTGTTGCCGGGAGCTGGATGGTTTGCTGGCCATGGGAAGTCCTTTCTGGGCTGTGCCTTGACCTTAAGGCGAATCGTGCCGGGGCGCTATACCGCGAAATTGGCGATGGGTATCGCTGCGCTCGACCCATCCTACGGTCAGTCCCAGCCGCGGGCCTATTTCGTCGCCGTGCTCTGCTCGCTGTAGACGCACTTGTCGCGGCCGCTGCGCTTGGCTTCGAGCAGGGCGGTGTCGGCGCGGTTGAGGGTTTGCGAGTAGTTGTCGCCGGGCTGGTGTTCGGCGACGCCGAAGCTGGCGGTGACCGAGAGGATCTCGGTGCCGACGCGCACGCTCAGGCCGCGGATGTCGGCGCGCACCCGGTCGATGACCTGGCGGGAGTCGTTCATGGCGGTTCCCGGCAGCAGCAGGAGGAATTCCTCGCCGCCCCAGCGGCCGCAGAGGTCGTACGGGCGCAGCGCGGCCTGCATGGCGCAGGCGATTTCCACCAGCAGGCGGTCGCCCACCTCGTGGCCCCAGGTGTCGTTGACCTGCTTGAAGTAGTCGATGTCCAGCATCACCAGCACGTAGCCTTCGCCGCTGCGCTGGGAGCGTCCGCTTTCCTCGCGCAGGCGCTCCATCAGCAGGCGGCGGTTGGCGATGCCGGTCAGCGGGTCGCGGGTCGAGGCGTCCTTCAGGGCGACGTTGAGGTCGCGCAGCATGACCTGGTAGCGGTCGGAGATCCGCGCGACTTTTTCCAGCTGGCGCAGTTGCTTGTGATAGCGCTCGGAGAGGGTGTAGGTCTGCTCGCGGGCCATCGACTGGTAGCCGTCGGAGATGCGCGCGATGCGTTCCAGGCGCGCGAGCTGGTCCATGGATTGCTGGTGCTTGAGGTACAGCGCCTCGCGCAGGGGGTGACCCTCGTATTGCGGGTCGGCCAGCAGTTCCTCGATCAACAGGTCCAGCTCGCGGTCATTGGTCATGGCTCGTCGTACGCCTGGATTATGAAGGGGAAGGTGCAGTCCTCGCGGAACTCCTCGGCCAGTTCGGCGACGCGCTCGTTGCGCCGGTCGTAGTGCCAGGTCACGCGCACCTTGCGCTCGGCGCGGTGGGCCTCTTCGAGCAGGTCGAAGATGTCCATCATGGCCTTGATCGAACTGGTGTTGAGGTACAGCAGGCGCAGGTCGAGCTCCAGAGGACGCCGGTCGGCGTCGAGGTAGCGCTGCACCCAGGCGATCACCTGGCCGAACAGTTCGAAGGAGTTCTCCGGATACGAGTCGCCTTGCATCGCGAGGATGCCGGCTTGCCAGTCGCCATGGATCGACGGGGTGGACTGGGTACCGGTTATTGTCAGTTCGCTCATCACGTTGTTCCTGGAATTCCTGGTTCAGATCACCGCGCGCAGGCTGAAGAATGCGCGGCCATCGGGTTGTTCTTTCAGTGAGGTCTGCAGCGGCGCGCTCGACTTGCGGGCGATGTCCAGCAGGCCGAGACCGGCGCCGGTGGTGGCTTCGGCGTCGCGCGGGCGGCGCAGTTGTTCCTTGTAGGCGGCCTTGAGCTGGACCTTGTCGAGCCCGGCGATGCCTTCGATGCTGCGCACCAGTTGCTGGCCGTCCGCGAGTTCCACCAGGTTGCCGGCGGAGACCACGTAGTGGCCGTCGTCGTTGCGCGAGATGGCCACGGTGGCGGAGGCGTCGTGGTCGCTGTAGCCCTGCTGGGTGGCGTAGTGGCGGATGTTCTGGGTCATCTCGATGTACACCGCGAAGACGTCCATCGCTTCGCTGGGGTGTGCCTGTTCGGCCTGCATGTAGTTGCGCAGGGCGTGGCCGATCTCCTCGATCAGGCTGCGCGAGATGGGGCCGTTGAAGCACAGCATGATGCGTTGCCGATTGAAGCTCTCGCGCATGGCCAACAGATCGGGTGTTTCCATGAAGTACCCCTAGTCGAATCGGAAAGACAGGATGGTGATGTCGTCGCGCTGCGGCCGTTCGCCCTGGTAGTCGGCGAGTGTCGCGGCGAAGACCCGGGCCTGCTCGGCCAGCGGCAGGCGCGCGTGATTGCGCAGCATGGCGGCGAAGCGGCTGTTGCCGAAACCGAAGCCATGCTCGCCGCCGGCCTGATCGAGGAAACCGTCGGTGCACAGGTAGAAGGTCCAGCCGGATTGCAGCGGGATCTCGATGTCTTCGTAGTCGCCCTGGCGCTTGTCGCCGATGGCGCGGCGGCCGCCCTTGTATTCGCGGACTTCCTCGCCGTCGCTGGCGAACAGCGAGATCTTCGCGCCGGAGAACAGCAGGCGCTGGCCCTGGTGGTCGACGCGGACGAAGCCGGCATCCATGTTGGTCGCCAGTGCCTGGCTGACGCTCTCCTGGCTGAGCATGCCGCGCATCACATGGTCGGTCTCGCGCAGGATCGCCGCCGGGTCGTGGCTCTGCACGGTGTCGATGGCATGGTCGATGGCCGCATGGGCGAGCATGGTCATCAGCGCGCCGGGCACGCCGTGGCCGGCGCAGTCGACCACGCCGATCAGGCTGTCGTGGCGGCCTTCGCGGTAGATGTAGAAGTCGCCGCCGACCACGTCGCGCGGTTTCCACAGGACGAAATGGTGCTCGCCAAGGGAGGTCTGCAGCTGGCGGTCGGGGAGGATGGCGCGCTGGATCAGGCTGGCGTAGTCGATGGAGTCGCCGATCTTCTTCTGCGCGGCGGCCATCTCGCGGTTGGCCTGCTCCAGCGCGTGGGTGCGCTGGCGCACCTTGTCTTCGAGGTCCTCGGTATGCCGGCGGATCTGGTTGGCCATGCTGGAGAAGGCCGCCGAGAGCTCGCCGATCTCGTCGCCGCTGGCCGACGGCAGCGGGTTGTCGTACTGGCCGGCGGCGATCGCCTTGGCCGACTGCTTGAGGCCACGCAGCGGGCGCAGCACCAGCAGGTCGACGGTGTAGGCGAAGCCGAGCAGGAGCAGCGCGAGCAGGCCGGCGAGGGTGCCGATCAGCACCCACAGCCAGCGGCTGTCGAGCACCTGCGCGGCGTGCAGGTCGATGGCGCTGAGCACGTACCAGTCGAGCTGCGGGATGTAGGCCATGGCCAGCAGGCGCTTCTTGCCCTCGATGCTGGTCCAGAGGGTCTGCACTTCGCCGGGCTTCTCCCCGGCGCCGGTCATGGCCGCACGCAGTTCGTCGCGCTCCTGGTCGTTGCCGAGCAGGTTGAACACGCTGTGCTGGGCGTTGCCGCTGGCGCCGGAGCTGTAGGCGATCATCTTCGGGTCCGGGTGGGCCTGGATGGCGCCGCTGCCGTCGATGATCATCGAGGTCACCCCGGCCTCGCGGCGGGAGATGAACTGGTCGAGGAATTCGGTGAGGTCGAGGGCGCCGCCGGCCAGGCCGATCTTCTCGTTGCCGGCGCGCACGACCATGTTGAACCAGACCTTGGTGACCTTCAGCTTGGCGTCGTAGTTGACGTTGATGTTGAACGGCTGGTCGCTCTTCAGCGTCTCGAAGTACCAGGAATCCTGCGGGTCGTCGGGGCTCAGGGTGTAGCGCGGGATGTTGCTCAGCGGCGCGCTGGAATCGTTGTAGTAGTAGTGCCCGGAGGCGTGGACCACGACGAAGTAGGAATACTCGCGATGATCGGCGCGGTAGCCCTCGGCCTCGCGGAAGAACAGCGAGCGGCGCATCGGGTCGTTTTCCGCCAGCAACCAGTCCTGGGTCACCACGGACTCGGCCAGCCGCCGGGACAGCGCCAGTTCGCGGATGACCGGCGCGAGAATCTTCTGCTGGTTGAGCAGGGTGAAGTTCTTCGCGTAGGCCAGGCCGAAGTGGGTACGGATATCCTCCATCGCCTTCCATCCGAGCAGAACCGCGGGCACCAGCGCCAGAATGCAGGCGAGCAGAAGTGCCACTACCGATTTACCGCGCAAGCCCCATCTTGCCGCCATGCGTTCCCCGCGTAGTCCTTTTCCGAAATGTCCCGGTTTTTTGGGCGAAAGCGCAATTGTGCAGTTGCATCTTTATGCAAGCAATGCAATTTGATGGCGAAACGACAGCATCTTGGCGCCATCTTGTTGACATTATTCTAGACGCGATTTCCACCGCCGCGACGTTGTACCTGATGAAGTAGGGCGCCGGCTATCCGTTCGAGCGGCAGAATCTCGCTGGCGGCCCCCAGTTCCACCGCCTCTCGCGGCATGCCGTAGGAGCAACTGTCGTGCGGCCTACGTAATTACGTGGCTGGGCCAGAATTCGCGTAGGTTGGTGCTGAACGCAGTGAAGCCCAACGATGGCGATGTTGGGCTTCGCGTTGCTCAGCGCCAACCTACGGTGGGCATTGCAGCCCGCGAAATGCCGCTCAACCGTTGGCAAACGCCTCACGCAGCTCGCCCAGGCTGGCGAAGTAGTGCGCCGGGCTTTCCGCCAGCAGCTCCTCGCGGCTGCCGAAGCCGTAGCCGACACCCGCCGCGCGCAGGCCATTGCGGTGCGCGCCGATCAGGTCGTGCTTGCGGTCGCCGATCATCAGCGTGCGTTCCGGCGCCAGGCCTTCCTCGTCGAGCAGATGGCGGAGCAGATCGACCTTGTTGGTGCGCGTGCCGTCCAGTTCGCTGCCGTAGATCACCTTGAAGTGCCGGCCGAAATCGAAGTGGCGGGCGATCTCCATGGCGAACACGGTCGGTTTGCTGGTCGCTATATAAAGAGTGCGGCCCTGGCCGGCGAGCAGTTCCAGCAGCTCGCCGACGCCTTCGAACACGCGGTTCTCGTACAACCCGATGTCCTTGAAGCGCTCGCGGTAGTGGTTCACCGCCTCCCACGCACGCGCCTCGTCGAAGGCATAGGTGGCCATGAAGCACTGCAGCAGCGGCGGGCCGATGAAGTGCTCCAGCTGCGCCAGGTCCGGCTCGTCGATGCCGAGCTTGCCGAGGGCGTACTGGATCGAGCGGGTGATGCCTTCGCGCGGGTCGGTGAGGGTGCCGTCGAGGTCGAAGAGGATGTTCTGGTAGTTCATGAGGCGGGGTCGTCTATCAATGCAGGCCCCAAGTCTACCCGCTCGCCCGCGCGGAGTCGCAGAACCCCGATGGCACGCATGTGGCAACACGCCTAGAACCGGATCGCCAACCGCACCGCCAGCGCATGATCCCGCGCATCCTCGGCGATCTGTCCGGACCAGGCGGCGCCGAGCGTCGCGTTGGCCGAAACGTCGACATCCAGGCCGGCGGACAGGGCCAGCGCATCCTTCGCGACCGGCACGCCGTCGATGGCGAAGATGCGGCCTCCGGCGAAGGCCAGATCGGCGGTGGGAGTGTCGTCGCCAAACGCATGCCGCCAGCCGAGCATGCCGCTGATGCGAGCGCCGGCCTGACCCATGGCGATATGCCGGGCGGCGCGCAGGCCGGCGGTGGTGTAGGTGACTTCGCTGGTCGCGTCGTCGCCGGAAAGCGCGGCGCTGCCGCCTTTCTCGCTGAATGCGTCGCTGTCGAGATGGACGTAGGCGAGGTTGGCGAAGGGTTCGAGGGCGTAGTCGCCCCGGTCGATGCGGTAGGCGGCCTCGCCGTAGATCTGCGCGGTGGCGGCGTCGTAATCGGCGGACAGGCGCTCGGCGATCAGCGGGAACGACACGCTGCGCCGGGTCTCCACGTCGTGCCAGGTGTAGGCCGCGCCGCCGCTGAGGGTCCACGGCCCCAGCTGGGCGCCGCCGTAGAATCCCAGATGGTAATTGTCGCTGTGGCCGTCGGAGTCCTTGTCGTCGATGTCGAAATCGATGCGGCTGTAGCCGCTGACCGCGCCGATCCGCCCGTTTTCGCCGGCTGCCGCATCCACTCCGAGCAGCAGGCCGCTGGTGTCGTGCCTGGTGCGGGCGGCATCGTTGTCGTCCAGTTTGCCCCAGGCGCCAAGCACCTGGAGCCAGGCGGCCACGCGGTCGCCTGTCGCCAGTTCCGCCGCCTGCAGGCCGTCGGGCGAGAGCGGCAGGGTGGTGCCGAGGTCGCCGAGGGTGGCCTGGATGCGCTGGGTGGTCGCCTCGCGCAGGTAGCGGCTGGTGTCGATCAGCACGCTTTTCGTCGAGGCGTGTATCTCGCCGGACAGCTCGTCGAAGGCCACCCGCGCGCTGGCGGCATCGGGTGAAGCGGCCACCGCATCGTGGGCGGGGCTGCCGGTGCCGAGGCTGTCCACGCCATCCGCGACGGCGGCCTGGTTGCCCGGGTCGGCAACGCTGTCGAAGGGCGCATCGTTGCGTATCGAGTCGATGTACACGTGGGTCGGATCGTAGGCCAGCGTGAGGTCGACGAAGGGCAGGGTCTGCGAAGCGGTCAGTGCGTCGAACGTCCCGCCGACGCCGCCGGCGGCCTCGACGATGGTCCAGCGCCTGCCCGGCGGGTAGAGGCCGGGCGCCATCAGCGCCTGCACCGTGCCGCCGCCGATGCTCGCGGCGCCGCCAGCGCGGATCAGGTCGCTCTGCAGGGTCGGATCGATCTCCGCTTCGTAGAGGGAGCCGGGAGCGAAGGAGAGATCGCCGGCCACCGTCAGCGTGCCGATGGAATTGCCGGGGGCGATCACGCTGCCCGAGTCCAGCGAGGCGGCGCCCAGCGTGCCGCCGCCGGCCAAGCGCGCGCCGCTGTTCACCGTCACCGCCGAGCCGGCGATGCTGCCGTCGACGATCAGCGCGCCGCTGGCCACGGTCGTGGTGCCGCTGTAGGTGCTGGCGCCGGTCAGGGTCAGGGCGCCAGCACCGTTCTTGGTCAGCGAGCCGCTGCCGCCGATCGCGCCGGCATAGGTCACGGCGTCGCTGCGGTCGAACACCAGCGCGCCGTCGTTGGCGATGTCCCCGGCCACGCTGCCGCTGGCGCCGCCATCGCCGAGTTGCAGGATTCCGCCGTTGATCGTGGTGAGCCCGCTGTAGGTATTGTTGCCGGCCAGCACCAGCAGTTCCGCGCCATTCTTGATCAGCGCGCCGCTGCCGCTGATCACGCCGGCGTAGGTCACGGCGTCGCTGCGGTCGAACACCAGCGCGGCGTCGTTGACGATGTCGCCGGCCACGCTGCCGCTGGTGCCGCCATCGCCGAGTTGCAGGATTCCGCCGCTGATCGTGGTGAGCCCGCTGTAGGTGTTGTCGCCGGTCAGCGTCAGCAGTCCCGCGCCGTTCTTGGTCAGCGAGCCGCTGCCGCTGATCGTGCCGGCGTAGGTCACGGCGTCGCTGCGGTCGAACACCAGCGTGCCGTCGTTGAGGATGTCGCCGGGCACGCTGCCCGTGGTGCCGCCGTTGCCGATCTGCAGGGTGCCGCCGCTGATCGTGGTGCTGCCGACGTGGGGCGTGGCGCCGCTCAGGATCAGCGTGCCGGCCGAGACCGTCAGTGCGCTGCCGCTCGCGGTCGCGCCGGTCAGCTCCCAGGTGCCGGCGCCGTCCTTGGCGATGTTCTGGAAGTCGCCCAGCGCGATGCCGTAGCTGGCGTTGCCGTCGCCATCGAAGGCAAAGCTGTCGATGCCGCCGCCGCTGCTGTCGAGCGTGCCGTTGAGGATCGCCCCGGTGAACAGCCGCACGCTGTCGTTCCCCGCGCCCAGCACCACATCGCCGTTGATCTGTCCGCCGGCCAGGGTGACGGAGTCGTTGCCGTCGCCCATCAGCACATTGCCGTCGATGCTGCCGGCGGTGATGGTGAAGCGGTCGTTGCCGAGGCCGAACTGCACGGTGCGGCCGTTGCCGCTGCTGATGTTCCCGGAATTGACCACGCTGTTGTCGAAATCGTCCAGGTCCAGCCCGGCGCCACGCAGGCCGGCGATGCTGCCGCTGTTGACGATGCTGGCGCCGCCACCGGCGACGGTGATGCCGATGTTTCCCCCGCTGATCGAGCCGGCGTTGTCGATGGTCGCGCCGCCGTTGGCGAGGATGCCGGTGGCCTGCTGGCTGACGATCGTGCCGCGGTTGGACAGGCTGACGGCACTGGAGGTGAAGACCCCGAGCCCGTCGTGCGAAGTGATCGTGCCGGTGTTGCTGACCGTGCCCACGGTTCCCAGGACGGTGATGCCGTGGGCGTTGTCGCCCGAGACGTCGATGCTGCCGTGGTTGATCAGGGTGTTGCTGGCGCCGTTGCCATGCAGGCCGTTCGCGTTGGCGCCGAGCGTGGTGATACGCCCGCCAGCGGCATTGATCAGCGAGTTGTTTGCGCCGAACACGCTGAGTCCGCGTGCAGCGTCGCCCGCTGTCGCGATAGTGCCCGAGTTGTTCAGCACGTTGGCGTCGCCGAGCGCTTCCATCCCGATGGCGCCGTCGCCCAGGGTGGTGATGGTGCCGCCGTTGTTGGCGCGGCTCTGCTCGCGAAGCAGAATGCCGTCGTCGTTTTCGACGCTGATCGCCGCATCTGGCAGCACGTTGACCGTGACATCGCTGCTGCCCGGAGCTGCCAGGACGGGTACTGGATCGGGGTTGGGCGCGTCAGGGCTGCAGGTGACGGTCTGGCCGCTGGCGGGGGCGTGGTTGTCGCAGCCGGCGCGGACGACAGCGGGCGTCATCGCCATGGCGCCGAGGGCCAGTGCGATGCCTGGCAATCTGGAAGGAAAGCGATTTCGCATAGCCACGCCACATCCCGACGAGCACCCCTTCGGAGTCGCGCCACATACCGCGGCATTCTTTTCCCGGACGGTGTTGACGAACTCCCGCGCGAACCACCTTCGGAGTGTAGACGCCGCGTGGGCCGGCGCTTTCACAGGGATGGCGAGGCATTGGTGCGGGCGGAACCGTCACCAGTCTGGAGGGCGGGTGCAGCCCGTCAATCCGCAGCGTCATGGCAGGTTTCACCCGCCCTGCCTGCTTTCCCCGACAATCCGCGACGAGTCATTTTTTAGGTAGCGCTTTCTAAAGTTCGTGGGCAGATTGACCTCGCAGCCGGTTCAAATCCGCTCACACATTGGCACCATGGTGCCTGCTCCATCGACCGTTTGCGGCAGAACGCCGCCCCAGAAAAAACATCGATACCTGCGATGTCAGGAGGATTGCCAAACCACCCGCCAAACTACCGTTGGTTGCTGAGTTCGAAAGAATTTTCTGCTCTAAAATCAAGGACATACCAATAATGAATAATAAGAACGTCCAGAAAGCCAACCACAATGAACAACCGGAAATCGCCGCAGTGCCTGCTCTCAAGCCCCTGCGCAATCCAGCCGGTCTGCCAAAACTGCTGCGCGCAGAACAACCCGACCGCGAGGCACGAGCATTCCTGCGAATCCTCAATCTGCCGCCGCGTCCATCCAGTACCAGCGTCACTCCCAAGCAACTGAACATGGTCCGCCAGGGCTTCCGCGCCGCCGCGCTGTCGCTGGGCCGCAGACCCGTGGTGCCGACGGTGATCGAGCGCGAGATCGACGGCCCGGGCGGCAAGATCGCCCTGCGCGTCTTCATCCCGGTCGACGTGACCCATGCCACGCAGTTCGAGACCTTCGAAGAACCCCTGCCGGCCTTCCTCTGGAGCTTCGGCGGCGGCTTCGTCATCGGCGACCTCGACACCGCCGATTCGATCTGCCGCAATGTCGCCCTGGCCGCCGGCTGCATCGTGGTCGCGGTGCGCTACCGCCTGGCGCCGGAGCATGACCTCACCGCCAGCCGCGAGGATGTCCTCGCCACGCTGCTCTGGTTGGAGGAGCACGGCGGCGAGCTGGGCATCGATACCACCCGCCTGGCGCTGGGCGGCGACTCCGCCGGCGGCAACCTGTCCGCGGTGGTGGCGCAGGAGTACGTGCGTCGCGGTGGCACCGCGCTGAAGATGCAGGTGCTGGTCTATCCGGCCACCGATCTGAAGATGGATACCATCGAGCAATATCCCTCGTTCCAGGAGAACGTGAATGGCGGCTACTTCCTGACCGCCGAAGCCGTGGAAATGATCGACACGCTGCTGGAAGAGTCGAAGAACGAGCTGGACCTCTCCGAGCCGCGCTTCTCGCCGATCCGCGCCAAGGGCCTGAGCGGCCAGCCTCCGGCCGTGGTGCTCACCGCCGGTTTCGACCCGATCCGCGACCAGGGCATCGACTATGCCGTGCGCCTGCGCGACGCCGGTGTGCCGGTGGAGTTGCTGCACTATGCCGGGCAGTTCCACGGCTTCCTCAACTTCGACTCGGTGCTCGGCGCCGGCCGTGACGCCCTGCAACGCATCGGCGACGCCCTGGCGATGGCATTCTGCGGGGAGGAGGAGGTCGACCGGACCGTCGAGATCGCCGACGAGACGGGCGAGAACGGGAGGATTCTGCACACGGTCGGAGAGGTGGCAACCGCCTCGCTGACCGTCTGGCGGGCCACCGTGGGCTGGCGCGACACCCTGCTGCGCATGGCCTCGCCGACTGCGGCCTCGGCCTGCAAGGTGCTGTTGACGCCCTGGTCGCTGCCCACCGCGCTGGTGCGCCGGCGGATCAGCAAGCGCATCAACCCGGTCAGCGCACGGCAGACTTATCCACAGTGGAACCGTCTGGACTGATGGCAAGCGCCTGACGAATTGCGCAGCTTCGGCTGCGCAATTTCGTTTCAGGAGGATCAGTAGCCTTCGGCGATGTGCTGGTCCTTCAGCTTCACGTAGTTCCCCGCCGTATAGCTGAAGAAGCTGCGCTCCTTGTCGGTCAGCGGGCGGGCCTTCTTCACCGGGCTGCCGACGTACAGGTAGCCGCTCTCCAGCACCTTGCCCGGCGGCACCAGGCTGCCGGCGCCGATGATCACCTCGTCCGCCACCACCGCGCCGTCCATGACGATGCTGCCCATGCCGACCAGGATGCGGCTGCCCAGCGTGCAGCCATGCAGCAGCACCTTGTGCCCGACCGTCACCTCGTCGCCGATGGTCAGCGGGAAGCCGTCCGGGTTGTACGGGCCGGCGTGGGTGATGTGCAGCACGCTGCCGTCCTGGATGCTGGTGCGCGCGCCGATACGGATGCGGTGCATGTCGCCGCGGATGGTGACCAGCGGCCAGACCGAACTGTCGGCGCCGATCTCGATATCGCCGATCAGCACGGCGCTGGGGTCGACGAACACACGTTCGCCGAGCTGCGGGGCTTTCCCCTTATAGGTGCGAATGGTCACGATAGATTCTCTCAGGCTGCGGATGACGCGGATTGTATTTAAGATGAGCGCGTGTTTCCTCAGCCAAGGTTGTCACCGTGAGCGCGAATCCCCTTCTGCAGTCGTACGATCTGCCGCCTTTCTCCGCCATCCGTCCGGAACATGTGAAGCCGGCCATCGAGCAGATTCTTGCCGACAACCGCGCGGCAATTGCGCGCATCCTCGCCGAACAGAACGGAACTCCTACGTGGGACGGTCTGGTCCTGGCGATGGACGAACTGCATGATCGCCTCGGCGCGGCCTGGAGCCCGGTGAGCCACCTCAACGCGGTGTGCAACAGCGCCGAACTGCGCGAAGCCTATGAAAGCTGCCTGCCGCTGCTGTCCGCCTACTGGACCGAGCTGGGGCAGAACCGCGAGCTGTTCAAGGCCTACGAGGCGCTGGCCGCCAGCCCCGCAGCCGCCAATTTCGAAGTGGCGCAGAAGACCATCCTCGAACACGCCCTGCGCGACTTCCGCCTGTCCGGCATCGACCTGCCGGCGGAGCAGCAGAAGCGTTATGCGGAAATCCAGGCGCGGCTGTCCGAGCTGTCCAGCCGCTTCTCCAACCAGTTGCTCGACGCCACCCAGGCGTGGACCAAGCACGTCACCGACGAAGCGGCGCTGGCCGGCCTGACCGATTCGGCCAAGGCGCAGATGCAGCACGTCGCCGAAGCCAAGGGCCTGGAAGGCTGGCTGATCACCCTGGAATTCCCCAGCTACTTCGCGGTGATGACCTACGCCGAAGACCGCGCCCTGCGCGAAGAGGTCTACGCCGCCTACTGCACCCGCGCCTCCGACCAGGGGCCGAATGCCGGGCAGAACGACAACGGCCCGGTGATGCAGGAAATTCTCGACCTGCGCCAGGAGCTGGCGAAACTGCTGGGCTACTCCAGCTTCTCCGAACTGTCGCTGGCGACCAAGATGGCCGAGACGCCCGAGCAGGTGCTGCACTTCCTGCGCGACCTCGCCGTGCGCAGCAAGCCGTTCGCCCAGCAGGACCTCGACCAGCTCAAGGCCTACGCCGTCGAACAGGGTTGCCCGGACCTGTCGAGCTGGGATTCCGGTTTCTACGGCGAGAAGCTGCGCGAAGCGCGCTACAGCGTGTCGCAGGAAGCCCTGCGCGCCTATTTCCCGGTGGATAAGGTCCTCAGCGGCCTGTTCGCCATCGTCGAGAAGCTCTACGGCATCCAGATTCGCGAACTGAACGATTTCGAGGCGTGGAACCCGGAAGTGCGCCTGTTCGAAATCCAGGAGAACGGCCAGCACGTCGGCCGCTTCTACTTCGACCTCTACGCCCGCGCCAACAAGCGCGGCGGCGCCTGGATGGACGGCGCCCGCGACCGTCGCCGCACCGTTAGCGGCAACCTGCAGGCGCCGGTCGCCTACCTGGTGTGCAACTTCACCCCGGCGGTCGGCGGCAAACCGGCGCTGCTGACCCACGACGAAGTCACCACCCTGTTCCACGAATTCGGCCACGGCCTGCACCACCTGCTGACCCGCGTCGAGCAGGCCGGCGCCTCCGGCATCAACGGCGTGGCCTGGGATGCGGTGGAGCTGCCAAGCCAGTTCATGGAGAACTGGTGCTGGGAGCCGGAAGGCCTGGCGCTGATCTCCGGCCATTACGAGACCGGCGCGCCGCTGCCGCAGGACATCCTGGAGAAGATGCTGGCGGCGAAGAACTTCCAGTCCGGCCTGATGATGGTCCGCCAGCTGGAGTTCTCCCTGTTCGACTTCGAACTGCACGCCACCCACGGCGACGGCCGCAGCGTGCTGGACGTGCTGGAGTCGATCCGCAATGAAGTCGCGGTGATGCGTCCGCCGGCCTACAACCGTTTCGCCAACAGCTTCGCGCACATCTTCGCCGGCGGTTACGCGGCCGGTTACTACAGCTACAAGTGGGCCGAAGTGCTGTCCGCCGATGCCTTCTCGCGCTTCGAGGAAGAGGGCGTGTTCAACCCGGCCACCGGCAAGGCCTTCCGCGAGGCGATCCTGGCCCGCGGCGGTTCGCAGGAACCGATGCAGCTGTTCGTCGCCTTCCGCGGTCGCGAACCGTCCATCGACGCCCTGCTGCGCCACTCCGGGCTGGTGGAGGAGGCCGCATGACCGTCAGCAAGAAGCGCTTCATCGCCGGGGCGGTCTGCCCGGCGTGCAGCGAGCAGGACAAGATCCAGATGTGGGACGAGGATGGCGTGCCGCACCGCCAGTGCGTGGCCTGCGGCTACGCCGACACGCTGAATGCACAGGGGCAGTCGGTGCCGAAGGAACTGACCACGCGGGTCAACGTCAGCGGCCTGAAGAAGCCGGCCGATCCGAAGGTGCAGAGCGTGCAGTTCTTTCCCAATCCGAAGTTGAAGAAGCCGACGGAGTAAGCGGCCTGAAAGTCCCCGCCGTCGTTTTCCCTCACCCCAGCCCTCTCCCGGAGGGAGAGGGGGCGGATCGGCATCGGGATGAACGCGGTGCCAACCGCCAACTCCAGACAGTCCCCTCTCCCACCGGGAGAGGGTTAGGGTGAGGGCAGCGGCAACACAAATCCCCGCCATGCCCTCCCGGCGACATATCCAATTTGTCGCCCCTGCCACCAAAAATCCTATACCCCACCCCTTCCGCCCCGCGAACCGCGGGCTTTGCGGGCGACCAGCTTTTCCCTAGCCAGCGACTACAAAAATCATAATTTCGCGAATTCCCGACTCTGAACAGAATGCGGCCAACACCTCATGGCTAGCCGCCACAGCCGAACAACAATGATCAGAGTCTGAGGAATCGAACCATGACCGACCTGAATCGCACCGTCTTCCAGAAGCGCACGGACAGGACCGTCGAAGAAATAGATACGCTTGTCGTCGGAGCCGGTCAGGCCGGCGTGGCCATGAGCGAGCACCTGACCAAGCTCGGGGTTCCGCACCTCGTCCTGGAGCGCAACCGCATCGCCGAAGCCTGGCGCACCGGGCGCTGGGATTCGCTGGTCGCCAACGGCCCGGCCTGGCACGACCGCTTCCCGGGGATGGAATTCGACATCGATCCGGACGGCTTCCCGGCGAAAGAGCAGGTAGCCGCCTACTTCGAGACCTATGCCAGACAATTCGACGCACCCATACGTACCGGCGTGGAAGTGAAGAGCGTGGTCCGCAATGCCGACCGCCCGGGCTTCACCATCGAAACCTCCGAAGGCGTGATCCAGGCCAACCGCGTGGTCGCCGCCACCGGCCCGTTCCAGAAGCCGGTGATCCCCGCGATCGCGCCGAAGGACGAGAAGCTCTACCAGATCCACTCCGCCCACTACTACAACCCCCAGCAGCTGCCCGAAGGCGCCGTGCTGGTGGTGGGGGCCGGTTCGTCCGGCGTGCAGATCGCCGATGAACTGATGCGTGCCGGCAAGCAGGTCTACCTCTCGGTCGGCGCCCATGACCGTCCGCCGCGCTCCTACCGCAACCGCGACTTCTGCTGGTGGCTGGGCGTGCTCGGCCTGTGGGATGCGGAAGAGGTCCAGCCGGGCCGCGAGCACGTCACCATCGCCGTGAGCGGCGCGCGCGGCGGCGAGACCATCGATTTCCGCCGGCTGGCCAACGAGGGCATGACCCTGGTCGGCCTGACCCAGGCATTCGCGGACGGCAAGGTCGCCTTCCAGGACAACCTGGTCGAGAACCTCAGGCTCGGCGACGAAAACTACCTGGCGCTGCTCGATGCCGCCGATGCCTATATCGCCCGCAACGGCCTGGACCTGCCGGAAGAGCCGGAAGCGCGCAGGGTCTACCCGGACGCGGAGTGCGTGCGCAATCCGATCCGCGAGCTGGACCTGGCCGAGGCCGGCATCACCTCGATCATCTGGGCGACCGGCTACGCCGTCGACTTCAGCTGGCTGCAGGTCGACGCCTTCGACGACAAGGGCAAGCCCAGGCACCAGCGCGGCGTGTCCCGCGAACCGGGCGTGTACTTCGTCGGCCTGCCGTGGCTGTCGCGCCGGGGTTCCTCGTTCATCTGGGGCGTGTGGCACGACGCCAAGCACGTTGCCGACCATATCGCCACGCAGCGCAAGTACCTCGCCTACCGCGACGCCTCGCAGCACCAGGACGAGGCCGCCGAATCGCAAACTCAAAAAGCAGCATCCTGGGAGTAAGTCGATGCCTACCCATACCCGCATCCGCATGTTCAACACCAAGGACACCTACCCGAACCAGTCCCTGGACAACGACCTCTGCCAGGCCGTGCGCGCCGGCAACACCGTCTACGTGCGCGGCCAGGTCGGCACCGATTTCGAAGGCCGGCTGGTCGGCCTCGGCGACCCGCGCGCGCAGGCCGAGCAGGCGATGAAGAACGTCAAGCAACTGCTGGAAGAAGCCGGCAGCGACCTGTCGCATATCGTCAAGACCACCACCTACCTGATCGACCCGCGCTACCGCGAGCCGGTGTACCAGGAAGTCGGCAAGTGGCTGAAGGGTGTGTTCCCGATCTCCACCGGGCTGGTGGTATCGGCTCTCGGCCAGCCGCAGTGGCTGATGGAAATTGACGTGATCGCCGTTATTCCGGACGACTGGAATAAATAAGGAGCACCCATGACCTTCTCCATCGTCGGCCGCTGCGCCGAAACCGGCCAGCTCGGTATCGCCATCAGTTCGTCCAGCATCGCCGTCGGTGCGCGCTGTCCCTGGCTGCGTGCCGGGGTCGGCGCGGTGGCCACGCAGAACGTCACCCTGCCGGCCCTCGGTCCGCAGATCCTCGACCTGCTGGAAGCCGGCCAGGCGCCGCTGGCCGCGCTGGACAAGGCGCTGACCAGCAATGGCTACAGCCAGTACCGCCAGGTCACGGTGATCGACCACAACGGCGGCGTCGCGCTGTTCACCGGCAGCGAAGCGCTCGGCGTGAACCATGCGGTGGCCGGCGAGAACTGCGTGGCGGCGGGTAACCTGCTGTCGTCCCAGGGCGTGATCGAGGCGATGACCGTTGCCTTCGACAGCGCTTCCGGCTGCCTGGCGGATCGCCTGCTGGCGGCGATGCACGCGGCCATGGCGGCCGGCGGCGAAGCCGGACCGGTGCATTCGGCGGCGCTGAAGGTGGTCGGCGATCTGGTCTGGCCGGTGGTCGACCTGCGCGTCGACTGGGCGGAGGAAGATCCCATCGGCGAGCTGGACAAGCTCTGGCGCGACTACGAGCCGCAGATGCAGGACTACATCACCCGCGCCCTCGATCCGACCAAGGCACCGAGCTACGGCGTGCCCGGCGACGAGTGACGTCAGGCCATGGTTCCCACGCTCCCTCGTGGGAACCCGGCCCGTGACGCTCCCGCGTCACCTGTGTCGGACGCAGGAGCGTCCATGGATGCATTCCCACGCGGGAGCGTGGGAACGATGACGACGCCCCGTAGGTTGGTGCTGAGCCTGCGAAGCCCAACATCACCGCGACGATGTTGGGCTTCACTGCGTTCAGCGCCAACCTACGGGCACTTAGAGAGAGATATCCATGCCCACCAGCCGCGAAATCCTCGCCCACCTGATTGCCTTCGACACCGTCAGCCGCAACTCCAACCTGGCGCTGATCGAATACATCCGCGACTACCTCGCCGGCTTCGGCGTGGACGCCGAACTGTTCCTCGATACCGACGGCGGCAAGGCCAATCTCTTCGCCACCCTCGGCCCGCAGGATCGCGGCGGCGTGTGCCTGTCCGGGCATACCGACGTGGTGCCGGTGGACGGTCAGGCATGGACGGTTCCGCCCTTCGAGCTGACCGAAAAGGACGGCCGCCTCTACGGTCGCGGCACGGCGGACATGAAGGGCTATATCGCCTGCGTGCTGGCGGCGGTGCCGGCGTTCCTCGACCAGCCGCTGCGGGTGCCGGTGCACCTGGCGTTCTCCTATGACGAGGAGGTCGGCTGCCTCGGCGTGCGTTCTCTGATCGCCGCGCTGGAGCATCGCGAACACAAACCCATCGCCTGCATCATCGGCGAGCCCACCGAACTCAGGCCGGTGCTCGGCCACAAGGGCAAGCTCGCCATGCGCTGCCAGGTGCATGGCGCTGCGTGCCATTCGGCCTACGCGCCGCAGGGCGTGAACGCCATCGAGTACGCGGCGAAACTGATCGGCCGCCTCGGCGAAATCGGCACGCGCCTGGCGGCGCCGGAGCGCCACGATGCGCGTTTCGATCCGCCCTATTCGACGGTGCAGACCGGCGTGATCGGCGGCGGACGCGCGCTGAACATCGTGCCCGCCGAATGCCAGTTCGACTTCGAAGTGCGCGCGCTGCCCAGCGACGATCCGCAGCAGGTCGCCGATGAACTGCGCGACTACGCGGAAACCGAACTGCTGCCGAAGATGCGCGCGATCAAGGCCGACACCGACATCCGCTTCACCCCGCTGTCCGCCTATCCGGGGCTGGCGACCAGCCCGCAAAGCCAGGCCGCCGAATTGATCGCCCTGCTCAGCGGCTCGCGGGATTTCAGCACCGTGGCCTACGGCACCGAAGGCGGCCTGTTCGACCAGGCCGGCATCCCCACCGTGGTCTGCGGCCCCGGCAGCATGGACCAGGGCCACAAGCCGGACGAGTTCGTCAGCCTCGAACAGCTCGCCGCCTGCGACGCCATGCTGGCGCGGCTGGCGGAGTGGCTGAGGGATTAAGCACAGAGCCCGCCGCTACGGGCTGCAGTGCCCACCGTAGGTTGGCGCTGAGCAACGCGAAGCCCAACATTGCCATCGTTGGGCTTCACTGCGTTCAGCACCAACCTACGCGGGGCCGGTGCGTCACAACGTCCCGATCAGCTTGCGCGCCGCCTGGGTGTGCTCGGCGATCAATCCCTTGAGGTCGAGTCCTTCCACCTCGCCATCCACCACCCGCCATTTGCCGCCGATCATAATCCGGTCGGCTTTGTCCGCGCCGCACAGCAGCAGGGCGGAGAGCGGATCATGGCTGCCGGAGAAGCGCAGTTCGTCGAGCTTGAACAGCGCCAGGTCGGCCTGCTTGCCGGGGGCGAGTTCGCCGATGTCGCTGCGACCGAGCAGTTTCGCCGAGCCTCGGGTCGCCCAGCCCAGCGCCACTTCCGGGGTGACCTTTTCCGCGCCGTAGCGCAGGCGCTGCAGGTACAGCGCCTGGCGCGCCTCCAGGATCATGTTGGATGCGTCGTTCGAGGCCGAACCGTCCACGCCGATGCCCACCGGCGCGCCGGCTTTCTCCAGCGCCAGGGTCGGGCAGATGCCGGAAGCCAGGCGCATGTTCGAACTGGGGCAGTGGCTGATGCCGGTGCCGGCGGCGCCGAGGCGGCGGATTTCCTCGTCGTTGAAGTGGATGCCGTGGGCCAGCCACGTGCGCGGGCCGAGCCAGCCGACGCTGTCGAGATAGTCGACGGTGCGCTGGCCGAAGCGCTGCAGGCAGAAGTCTTCCTCGTCGAGGGTTTCCGCCAGATGGGTGTGCAGGCGCACGTCGTGGCGTTCGGCGAGTTCGGCGCTGGCGCGCATGATTTCCGGGGTCACCGAGAACGGCGAGCAGGGCGCCAGGGCGATCTGCACCTGGGCGCCGTCGCCGCGCTGGTGGTAGTCGCGGATCAGCCTTTCGCTGTCGTCGAGGATGGTCTCGGCGCGCTGCACGGTCTGCTGCGGCGGCAGGCCGCCATCGGCTTCGCCGAGGCTCATCGAGCCACGGGTGAGCATGGCGCGCATGCCCAGTTCGGCGACCACCCCGGCCTGCACGTCGATGGCCTGTTCGAGGCCGTCGGGGAACAGGTAGTGATGGTCCGCCGCCGTGGTGCAGCCGGACAGCAGCAGCTCGGCCAGCGCGACCTTGGTGGCCAGGGCGAGCTGATCGGGTGTCAGGCGTGCCCACACCGGATAGAGCGTCTTCAGCCAGGGGAACAGCGGCTGGTTCACCACCGGCGCCCAGGCGCGGGTGAGGGTCTGGTAGAAGTGGTGGTGGGTGTTGATCAGGCCGGGTGTCAGCACGTGCTGGCTGGCGTCGAACACCTGCTCGCAGGGAGTTGCGGGCTGCTGGCCGGCGGCGACCAGTTCGACGATGCGGCCGTCCTGCACGACGAGGCCGCCACGGGCGTCGAGGCCGTTGGCAGTGAAGATGGCGAGGGGATTGCGCAGCCAGAGGCGGGGGGATGGCATGGTGAAACCTCCAAGTGGCGGAGCCGCTACTTGAGCGAGCCGGCTCCAGATATCGAGAGAGCCAGCTCAGTGTTCACCCTGTCTGCTGATCCAGGTTCTTCGCGAGAGGCGAAGTGGGGGCATCGTAGCAGTGGTTCGGATTTTGGGGTAGTCAGGGATTCCCTCACCCCAGCCCTCTCCCAGGGGGAGAGGGGGCCGTATGGATTTGCTAGGGAGCACAATGTTTCGCCTGACGCCGGACAGTCCCCTCTCCCTCCGGGAGAGGGTTAGGGTGAGGGAGCTGTTCACCCCGCCCGCTGCCTGAACAACTCCCCCGGCGTAAACCCGAACACCCCCTTGAACGCCGCGATATACGCCGACGTGGAGTCGTACCCGCAATCCAGCGCCGCACTGGTAACGCTGGCGCCGGACTCCAGCGAGCCCAGCGAGGCGAGCAGCCGCTGGCGCTGCCGCCAGAGGCGGAAGTTCATCCCGGTTTCGCGCTGGAACAGGCGGGTCAGGGTCTTTTCCGAGGTGCCGAGGCGTTGCGCCCAGTCGCCGAGGGTGAGGCTGGCGGTGGGCTGGTCGATCAGCGCCTGGCACAGCTGCAGCAGGCGCGGTTCCTGTGGCATTGGCAGAGAGAAGGCGACTTCCGGCAGGGTGCGCAACTGGTCGAGCAGCACCTGCACCAGGCGTTCTTCGGCCGTGTCGCCCTGCGGATAGTCCACCGGCAGCTCGCAGAAGCTCTTGATCAGCTCGCGGGCCAGCGGCGTCACTTCCAGCACCCGGCAGCGTTGCGGCGCCCAGGCGCAGGCGTCGTCGCGCAGGTAGAGGCTGCGCATTTCCGCCCGGGTCGAGGTGACCACTTCATGGTCGAGATAGGCGGGTATCCAGATCGCCCGCTGCGGCGGGGCGAAGAAGCTGCCTTCGGCCGTATGCACGCCGAGCACGCCGCTGATGGCATAGGACAGCTGCACCCAGGCGTGATGGTGACGGCTGGTCCAGGAGCCGGCGCGCAGGCTTTCGGCGCGTGCATAGACCGGCCGTGGCAGGCTTTCCAGCGCCGGGATCAGGCGTTGCAGTTCGGGCGGCTGTCCGTTCATCGCCATGTCGGGAGTCGTTGTCGTCGATCGGCAAAGTCTGGCAGGCGCCGGGGCCCGGCTCAATTGCGGCGGAGGTGAATAAGCAACCTGAGTCTGGCATCATGCGCGCCCGAAATAACGCGCAGCACCCGCGATTCGCGGTGTGTAGAAAGTTCACAGATAATTTGTATACACAAAACAGGTTGATTCTAATCAACTCAAGTTGATTGTGTATCCAGTGTGACCGCGCGACCTGCCGTAGCTATACCGTGACGGCCCTGTCCGACCGGATAAGGATCAGTCCTATCGTCCAGGAAATCGCCACCCCAGAGCCTTCGAGGCTTGCGGGGCGGCCAGTTGCCCTGTGCGCAATAGACATACGAGAACTGCAGACCTGACCTCCGGGTCAATGGTTGGCGCCGATCTTGCTTTTGTTGGCCGAACCTGACTTTTCGGACAGGTTGCTGTTCCAGACAGAACACTGCATCCCAGGAGATATTCATGACTCGCACTCTCGCCCCCCTGCTGCTCGCCGGCGGGCTGGCATTCGCCGGCCAGGCCTGTGCCGCGGCCGACAGCCCGCTGCTGTGGCACAACGAAAGCCTGACCTACCTGTATGGCAAGAACTTCAAGGTCAACCCGCCGATCCAGCAGACCTTCACCTTCGAGAGCGCGAGCGGCTGGAGCTGGGGCGATGTGTTCTTCTTCCTCGACCAGATCAACTACAACGGCGAGGAAGACCCGTTCAACGGCAAGAACACCTACTACGGCGAGTTCCAGCCGCGCCTGAGCTTCGGCAAGATCAGCGGCGCCGACCTGTCCTTCGGCCCGATCAAGGACGTGCTGCTGGCCGGCACCTACGAGTTCGGCGAGGGCGACACCGAGAGCTACCTGCTCGGCCCGGGCTTCGACCTGGCGATTCCCGGCTTCGACTTCTTCCAGTTGAACATCTACTACCGCAAGCCCGACGGCAACCGCGTACCGTCCGGCGCCTGGCAGATCACCCCGGTGTGGTCCTACACCATCCCGATGGGCAACTCCGACATCCTCATCGACGGCTTCATGGACTGGGTGGTGAACAACAAGGACGCCAGCTCCAGCCGCCCGAACCAGAGCGACTACCACGCCAACCTGCACTTCAACCCGCAGGTGAAGTACGACCTCGGCAAGGCCATGGGCTACGAGGCCAAGCACCTGTACGTCGGCTTCGAGTACGACTACTGGTCGGACAAGTACGGCATCCAGGATTCGCAGTTCTTCACCACCGACCAGAACACCGCGAGCCTCCTGGTGAAGTACCACTTCTGACGGCTCCCGCCCCGCAGCGTGCTGCGGGGCCATCCCTGCGCATTTTTTGACTCCTGAAGCTTGTCGGGGCCGACCGCTCACCAGCTACGCTGATCGGTCGACGCCAACCAACAAGAACATTCGACAGGAGTCCTCCATGTCTCGCTTCATTCGCGCCAGTCAGCGTCGCACGCTGCTCGCCACCCTGATCGCCGCCACCCTCGCCCAGCCGCTGTTCGCCGCCGAGAGCCTGGACAGCAAGCCGGCCAGCGCCGTCACCGCGGCGAAGAACGCCGAAGTGCTGAAGAGCCTGCCATTCGCCGACCGCGAGGACTTCGAAGCCGCCAAGCGCGGGCTGGTCGCGCCGTTCGCCGGCCAGATCAAGAACGCCGACGGCCAGGTGGTGTGGGACATGGGCGCCTACCAGTTCCTCAACGACAAGGACGCCGCCGATACGGTCAACCCCAGCCTGTGGCGTCAGGCCCAGCTGAACAACATCGCCGGCCTGTTCGAGGTCATGCCGAAGCTCTACCAGGTGCGCGGCCTCGATCCGGCGAACATGACCATCATTGAAGGCGACACCGGCCTGGTGCTCATCGATACGATGACCACCGCCGAAACCGCCCGCGCGGCACTCGACCTGTACTACCAGCACCGGCCGAAGAAGCCGATCGTCGCGGTGGTCTACAGCCACAGCCATATCGACCACTTCGGCGGTGCGCGCGGCATCATCGACGATGCCGACGTCAAGTCCGGCAAGGTGAAGGTCTTCGCGCCGTCCGGCTTCCTCGAACACGCCGTCAGCGAAAACATCTTCGCCGGCACCGCGATGGCCCGCCGCGGACAGTACCAGGCCGGCACGCCCGTGCCGCGCAACGCCCAGGGCCAGGTGGATGCCGGTCTGCTGAAAAGCGGGACGGCCAATGCCACCAATACCCTGGTCGCGCCCAATGTCGTGATCGAAAAAACCTTCGAGCGCCACACCGTCGACGGCGTCGAACTGGAATTCCAGCTCGCCCTGGGCAGCGAAGCGCCTTCGGACATGAACATCTACCTGCCGCAGTTCAAGGTCTTGAACACCGCCGACAATGCGCCGCCGGCGATGCACAACCTGCTCACCCCGCGCGGCGCCGAAGTGCGCGATGCCAAGGCCTGGGCCGGCTACATCGATGCCGCCCTGGAGAAATACGGCGACCGCACCGACGTGCTGATCCAGCAGCACAACTGGCCGGTCTGGGGCGGCGAGAAGGTGCGCACCTACCTGGCCGACCAGCGCGACATGTACGCCTTCCTCAACAACCGCGCGCTGAACCTGCTGAACAAGGGCCTGACGCCGAACGAAATCGCCGCGCAGGTCGAGAAGCTGCCCGGCGACCTCGACAGCAAGTGGTACACCCGCAGCTACTACGGCTCGCTGGCGACCAACCTGCGCGCGGTGTACCAGCGCTACATCGGCTACTACGACGGCAACCCGGCCAACCTCGACCCGTTCCCGCCGGTCGAGACCGGCAAGCGCTACGTCGAGGCCATGGGCGGCGCCGATGCCGTGCTCAAGCAGATGCGCGCCGCCGTCGACAAGGGCGACTACCGCTGGGCCGTGCAACTGGGCAACCACCTGGTCTTCGCCGACCCGGCCAACAAGGACGCCCGCGCCCTGCAGGCGGACGCCATGGAACAGCTCGGCTACCAGACCGAGAACGCCCTGTGGCGCAACATGTACCTGACCGGGGCGATGGAGCTGCGCCACGGCGTGGCCAGCTACGACTCGCGCGGCAAATCGGAAATGGGCCGGGCGCTGACTCCCGGGATGTTCTTCGAACTGCTGGCGATCCGCATGGACACCGACAAGGCCGTCGGCCACGACATGACCCTCAACTGGGTGTTCGAGGACCTCAAGCAGGACATCGCCCTGACCCTGCGCAACGGCGTGCTGACCCAGCGCGTCGGCAGCCTCAACCCGAAGGCCGATGTCACCGTGAAGCTGACCAAGCCCATCCTCGACCAGATCGCCGCGCGCAAGCTCGACCTGCCCACCGCGATCAAGCAGGGCACGGTCAAGCTGGACGGCGACGGCAAGAAACTCGGCGAATTCTTCGGCCTGCTCGACAGCTTCAACCCGCAGTTCAACATCGTCGAACCCTGAACAAGGCAGGGCTGCGCACGTAACACGTAGGATGGGTTGAGCGAAGCGATACCCATGCTGTCTCGATGCATTCATGGGTATCGCAAGCTCAACCCATCCTACGTTTCTCACGGGAGTGGCCGGGGGGAGGGGGTACTCCCCCTCCGCGCCGGACTTGTCTGCCCCCCGCCACTTGCGGTATCAGTGCAGGCCTACTGACATAAGGAGTTCGCCCGCCTTGAGCAAACTGCAGGTGCCCGCGCACAGCCTCGACAAACCCGCCGGACGGATTCGCCAGAAGAACGAGCAGGCGATCCTCGAAGCCGCCGAACAGGAATTCGCCCAGCACGGCTTCAAGGGCACCAGCATGAACACCATCGCCCAGCGCGTCGGCCTGCCCAAGGCCAACCTGCACTATTACTTCAGCAGCAAGCTGGGCCTGTACACCGCGGTGCTGGCCAACATCCTCGAACTCTGGGACAGCACCTTCAACAGCCTGAGCGCAGACGACGACCCGGCCACCGCGCTGGCCGCCTACATCCGCGCCAAGATGGAATTCTCCCGCCGCCAGCCGCAGGCCTCGCGGATCTTCGCCATGGAGATCATCAGCGGCGGCGAATGCCTGAGCGCGCACTTCAACGAGGACTACCGCGGCTGGTTCCGCGGCCGCGCCGGGGTGTTCGAAGCCTGGATCGCCGCCGGCAAGATGGACCCGGTGGACCCGGTCAACCTGATCTTCATGCTCTGGGGCAGCACGCAGCACTACGCCGACTTCGCCACCCAGATCGGCTTCCTGACCGGCCGCAAGCGCATGTCGAAACAGGACTTCGATGACGCCACCGAGAACCTGGTGCGCATCATTCTCAAGGGCTGCGGGCTGACTCCGCCGGCCAGCCCATGAGCTTCACCCTGGCCGGCCCCGCCGGCTACCAGGAGGAAATCCGCAAGAGCCGCTTCCACTGCCTTGCCGCGCCGATCGGCAGCGAGGCCGAGGCGGCCGCCTTCCTCGCCGCCCACCGCGACGCCAGTGCCGGGCACAACTGCTGGGCCTGGAAGCTCGGCGCGCAATACCGCTTCAGCGACGACGGCGAACCCGGCGGCACCGCCGGCCGGCCGATCCTCGCCGCCATCGAAGGGCAGGGCATGGACCGCGTGGCCGTGCTGGTCAGTCGCTGGTTCGGCGGCATCAAGCTCGGCACCGGCGGCCTGGCCCGCGCCTACGGCGGCTGCGCGGCGAAATGCCTGCAGGATGCCGCGCGCATCGAACTGGTGCCGAGCAGCCGCGTCGCCTTCGCCTGCACCTTCGCCGAACACGCGCTGTTCAAGGCGCGGGTGCTGGCGCTGGGGGCGAGCGTCGAAGAGGAAGTCTACGGCGCCGACGGCGTAAGCCTGGTGCTCAGCCTGCCCACCAGCCGGCTGGACGAGATGCAGCGCCTGCTCACCGACCTCAGCCGTGGCCGCGCGGTGCTGCAGCGGCTGGACGACTGACGATCTCTGACCGCTGTTGAGCAATCTGTGGATAACCTGTGCTCACCTGGCGCTCCGCCAGTAACCACCGCGATTGCGCCGAATTGGCTGATTTTTCGCCAGTGGAACCCTGTCGGGGCCTTGACGCGCCGCCCCGGATAGCCGTTCCGGCTTGTGGATAAGTCTGTGAGTGAATGGCCGTAACCCAGCTACATTCGGGGTTGCAGGTATGCGTCGGTTTTTTGATGAAGGCGAATTGAAAAACGCCGGAAACTACCGTCGTTGAGCGGTTTATGAGTGTTTTGCCGGAGCCGGGGAGGCTACGGCTTTTCACCCTTGTCGGCTTAGGAAAATTCTGTGGGTATCCTGTTGGCCAAAGATATCCGCGCGCGCCTTCGGACGGATTCCATCGCGTTGCCATTTTGCCCCATGAAAATGGCGGAATACAGGCCAATTTCCAGAAAACCGGCCTGCATTCCTGTGGATAAGTTTGTTGATAGACATGTGAAAAAGGGCAGGACTGTTGTCCTTTCGGTCAGGTTTCTCGACGAATGGCAGGCAGCGCCAGCGTGTCGGCGTGCTCGCTGCGCAAGGCCGGCCATTGCACGCCGGCCCGCGTTTCGCGCTGCGGTGCGCCGGCGTGGTAGCGGGCGATCACCTGTCCGGCGATGGAGATGGCGACTTCCAGCGGGCGTTTGCCGGGCACTTCGGAAAGGCCGATGGGGCAGTGCATCTGCGCGATGGCTTCCGCCGGGTAGCCGCGATGTTCCAGGCGCATGCGGAAGCGCCCGGCCTTGGTGCGCGAGCCGATCATGCCAAGGAAGCCGGCGTCGCCGCGCTTGAGCACCGCTTCGGCGAGGGCGTAGTCGAGCGGGTGGTTGTGCGTCATGACCAGGAAGTAGCTGCCCGGTGCCGCGTCTTCCACGGCTTCCAGCGGTTCGTCGAGCAGGCGCATGCGCACGCCTTCGGGTATCTGCGCGGGGAATTCGTCGCTGCGGCTGTCGATCCACTGCAGGCGCAGCGGCAGCCCGGCCAGCAGCGGCGCCAGCGCACGGCCGACATGGCCGGCGCCGAACAGCAACACTTCCGGCCCGCGCGCGGCGAAGCATTCGAACAACAGGCTGGCGCGCCCGCCGCAGCACTGGCCGAGACGCGGGCCGAGGGGGAAGTGCTCAAGGCTTTGCGCGTCCTTGCCGGCCAGCAGCAAATGGCGGGCGTGTTCGATGGCGGCGAACTCCAGATGGCCGCCGCCGATGGTGTCGTAGGTCGTGTCGGGAGTGACCAGCATCTTGCTGCCCGGCTCGCGCGGGGTGGAGCCCTGCACGCCGATCACGGTGACCAGCACGTAGGGCTCGGCGCTGTCGCGCAGGCGGGCGATGGCGTCCATCCAGGTGGTGGTCATGATGGGTTCTCCGGGGTGCTGGTGGAACATTGTGGTTCTGGAGCTGCCGGTTCCCTCACCCCTGCCCTCTCCCGGAGGGAGAGGGGGTTGTCTGGCATGGCGGCGGAGTGCGGAGTTTCAGTCCTGCTCCGATCAGTCCCCTCTCCCTGTGGGAGAGGGTTAGGGTGAGAGGGGAGAGCCCGTACCGCAGCCGCCCTTTCCCGCAGGGAGAGGGAGTTGTCCGCGGTGGCGGCGGAGTGCGGCGTTTCGTTCCCGCTCCGCTCAGTCCCCTCTCCCCCTGGGAGAGGGTTAGGGTGAGGGAACGCCCCCCGCACCGCCTCACACGCCCAGAACACCCTCTCCGGCGTCGCCGGCGTATCCAGGTCCGGGCTCGTCCGGTAGTCCGCCAGGCTGGCAATCGCATCGCGCAGCGCCGACCACACCGAGATGGCGAGCATGAACGGCGGCTCGCCGACGGCCTTGGACAGGTACACGCTGTCCTCCTCGTTGGGCCGGTCGAACAGCGCCACGCGGAAGTCCTCCGGTGCGTCGCTGGCCGCCGGGATCTTGTAGGTCGCCGGGCCCACGGTAAGCAGGCGACCCTCGGAATCCCAGCGCAGCTCCTCGCTGGTCAGCCAGCCCATGCCCTGGATGAAGCCGCCCTCGATCTGGCCGATATCGATGGCGGGGTTCAGGCTGCGGCCGACGTCATGCAGGATGTCGGCGCGCAGCAGGCGGTATTCGCCGGTGAGGGTGTCCACTTCCACCTCGGAAACCGCGGCGCCGAAGGCGAAATAGAAGAACGGCCGGCCTTCGGCCTTCTCGCGGTCGTAGTGGATTTTCGGGGTGCGGTAGAAGCCGGTGGCGGAGAGCTGCATGCGGGCGAAATAGGCCGCCTGGATCGCCTCGGCGAAGCCCAGCGCGTGCTCGCCGACCCGCACCTGGCCATGCTCGAAGCGCACGCTGGCGACCGGCACGCCATCGCGCTCGGCAAGGAACTCGGCCAGCCGCCGCTTCAGCGTGCGCGCCGCGTCGCGGGCGGCCATGCCGTTCAGGTCGGTGCCGCTGGAGGCGGCGGTGGGCGAGGTGTTTGGCACCTTGTCGGTGCGCGTGGCGGTGATCGTCACCTGCTCCAGCGGCACCTGGAATTCCTCGGCGACCACCTGCGCCACCTTGATGTACAGGCCCTGGCCCATCTCCGTGCCGCCGTGGTTCAGCTGGATGCTGCCGTCGGTGTACAGGTGGATCAGCGCGCCGGCCTGGTTAAGGTGCTGGGCGGTGAAGCTGATGCCGAACTTCACCGGTGTCAGCGCCAGCCCCTTCTTCAGCACCGGGCTGGCGGCGTTGTACGTGCGGATCGCTTCGCGTCGGGCGCGGTAGTCGCTGCTGGTTTCCAGACGCTCGATCAGTTCGCCGAGCAGGTTGTGTTCGACGCGCTGGTGATAGGGCGTCAGGTCGCGCCCCGGGCCGCCGTAGAGATTGAGCTTGCGCACATCCAGCGGGTCTTTATCCACAGCCCGGGCGATATCGTCCATGGCGCGCTCGATGATCATCATCCCCTGCGGCCCGCCGAAGCCACGGAAGGCGGTGTGCGACACGCAGTTGGTGAAGCTTCGGTAACCGGCGATGGCGACGTCGGGGATGAAGTAGGCGTTGTCGGCGTGGAACATCGCGCGGTCGACGATGGCGTCGGAGAGGTCCGGCGAGTGGCCGCAGTTGCCGACCACTTCCAGCTCGGCGCCGAGCAGCCGGCCATCGTCGTCGAAGCCGACCCGGTAGCGATTGCAGAACGGATGGCGCTTGCCGGTCAGGCGCATGTCGTCGGCGCGCGGCAGGCGCAGCTTCACCGCGCGGCCGGTCTTGCGTGCGAGCAGCGCGGCGAGGCAGGCGAAGGGCGCGGCCTGGGTTTCCTTGCCGCCGAAGCCGCCGCCCATCCGCCGCACTTCCACGGTGACCTTCGCCAGCGGAATCGCCAGCACCTCGGCCACCAGCTTCTGCACCTCGCTCGGATGCTGGCTGGAGGTGTGCACCAGCATGCCGCCGTCTTCCTGCGGGATGGCCATGGATACCTGGCCTTCGAGGTAGAAGTGTTCCTGCCCTCCGATCTGCTGGCTGGCTTCCAGCACATGGGGTGCATTGCTCAGGGCTGCTTCGGCATCGCCCCGGCGCATATGGTGCGGCGGGCGCACGAAGCGTTCTTCCGCCTTGGCCTGCAACGGGTCGAGCAGCGGGGTTTCCGCCGCGTATTCCACCTTCGCCAGCCGCGCGGCGCGGCGGGCCTGCAATTGCGATTCGGCGGCCACGGCGAACAGCGCCTGGCCGTGGTATTTCACCCGCTCGCCGGCCAGCAGCGGATCGCCGGGAAATACCGGGCCGATGTCGGTATGGCCGGGCACATCGTCGAGGGTCAGCACGGCGACCACGCCGGGCGCGGCCTTCACCGCATCGAGGTCGAGGGAGCGGATCGCGCCGCAGGCGATCCCGGTCAGGCCGACCGCCGCGTACAGCACATCGCTCGGCTCGACGAGGTCGTCCACATAGCGCGCCGCGCCGCTGACATGCAGCACCGCGCTGTCGTGGGCACGCGCTTCGCCGGTGCTGTGGGCGGCGACGGCGCCGCCGTTCGAGGCGAGGGGAGGAAGACTACGCATGGCGTACCTCCGCGGCGGGGGAAGTCCATTCCAGTAATGCACGCCGCAGCAGGTTCTGCGCCACCTTCAGGCGATAGGCGGCGCTGGCGCGGAGGTCGTCGATGGGCTGGAAGTCTTCCGCCAGTGCGGCCTGGGCGGCAGCCACGGCAGCGCTGTCGAATGGCCGGCCAATCAGTGCGGCTTCCGTGCGCCGGCCGCGCAATGGCGTGGCGGCCATGCCGCCGCAGGCCAGCCGCGCATCGCGCACCGTGCCGTTGTCGTCGAGATCCAGGCGCAGCGCCATGCAGACGGCGGAGATGTCGTCGTCGCGGCGCTTGCTGATCTTGTCCACCCGCAGCAACTGATCGTCGCGCAGCCGCGGGATGCGGATCGCCTCGATGTATTCGCGGGGTTGCAGCACGCTCCGCCGGTAGCCGGTGAAGAAGCCGTCGATGGGGACCTCCCGCACCTGTCCGGCGCGGCGCAACAGCAACGTGGCATCCAGCGCCAGCAGCAGCGGCGGCATGTCGCCGATGGGCGAGGCGTTGGCGATATTGCCGCCGAGGGTGCCGCGCTGGCGGATCTGCAGCGAGCCGAGGCGGTCGAGCAGGGTGGCGACCGTGGGATAGGCGGATAGCGCCTCCAGGCAGTCGGCATAGGGCCGCGCGGCGCCGATCAGCAGGTGGTCGGTGTGCTGCTCCAGGCGTTGCAGTTCGGCGATGCGTTCCAGGTGGATCAGTTGCGGGAAGCCCTGCAGGTTCTGCGTCGCCTCCAGCGCCAGGTCGGTGCCGCCGGCGATCAGCCGCGCCTGTGGATAAGCCGCCAGCAGGGCGTCCAGCTCGTCCAGCGACGTGGGCAGGAAAGCGTGCTGGTCGCCGCAGTCCAGTGCGCCGCTACCCGGCAGGGCGTGCAGGCGGGCGGCGGTTTCCCGTTCATGGGCGGTAAAGCGGTCGGATTTGCCGCTGCAGGCGATCCGCTCGGCGGCGGCGAGGATCGGCCGGTAGCCGGTGCAGCGGCAGAGATTGCCGGACAGCGCGGTCAGCGCCGTCTCGCGGTCGTGCGGCAGATCGGCGTGCTGCCAGGCGAACAGCGACATGACGATGCCCGGCGTGCAGAAACCGCACTGCGAACCGTGGCAGTCGACCATCGCCTGCTGCACCGGGTGCAGCGTCTCGCCGGCCAGGTGTTCCACGGTCAGCACCTGTCGCCCGTGCGCCGCGCCGAGCAGGGTGATGCAGCTGTTCACCGCCCGATAGCGCAGGCCCGCGCCGTCAGGCTCGGCCAGCACCACCGTGCAGGCGCCGCAATCGCCGGAGGCACAGCCTTCCTTGCTGCCCACGCGCCCGAGATGGCCGCGCAGGTAGTCGAGCAGGCTGGTTTCCGGGGGCAGGCCATCGACCTCGTGCAATTCATCGTCGAGCAGGAACTGGATCATCTACTGCGTCATCCCGTTGCGACCGTCTACTTCAAGGGTAGCCCCGCTCGGCCGTATGCAGTGGTGCTACAGCGAGATGACTTGCAGGTCCCGGGCCAGCTCCACGCCCGGCGGCAGTGCCAGGCTGCCGGCCATGTCGGCGGCGTCCACCGCGTGGCTGACGTGGGTGAGCCAGGCGCGCGCGGGTTGCAGGCGGTCGATGATTTCCAGCGCCTGCGGCACGTCGTTGTGGTTGTAGGCCTCCTGGCCCGGCGCGAAGGTGGCGTCGAGCAGCAGGCCGTGGGGCTTCCACTGGCGCAGGAACTGCTCGGTTTCCGGCGGCAGGCCGTGGGTGTCGGTGAGATAGGCGATGCGCCGGCCGGGGCCTTCCAGGCAGTAGCCGAGGGTCGGCCGGCTGTGCCGCAGCGGCACGGGGGTGACGCGCACTTCGCCCAGATCGAAGCTCTGGAACGGCTTCAGCCCCGGCTCGAAGCGCAGCAGCCCGGGGTGCTTGTGCAGGTCGGCGCAGCCTTGCGGGTCCTTCGGGCCGAACACCGGGATCTTCTCACCCAAGCCCCAGCGCAGGTGGAACAGGCCCTGCACATGGTCGACGTGGTAGTGGGTGAGCAGGATGCCTTGCGGTGGATCGCCGTCGTACAGCTGTGTGAGGTCCGGGCGGCCGGCGTCGATCAGGTAGCGTCCGGCACTGGTGACCAGCTCCGCACTGCAGGCCTCGCGGCGAAAACCGACCAGCGTGCGCGCGCGCTGGCAGGCCGGGCAGGTGCAGCCGAAGCACGGCACCTGGGCGGTATCGCCGGTGCCGAGCAGGCGCAGGCTGGGCGCTTGGCTCATGCGGTTTCCTCCCGTTCGGCGCGCGCCTCGGCCAGCCAGCCGCGCAGCCGCTGGTGCAGGCGCTCAGCGCTTTCGGCCAGCGCGTCGCTGTTGTCATGGCGCAGCAGGCCCGCGTCCAGCGGCTCGCCGGCCTGGCGGGCCAGGCGTGCCTCGATCTGTTCGGTCGATTCGCGGCCGCGCTGCAACAGGCGCTGGCGCAGCGTTGCCGCATCGACTTCCACCAGCAATGGCAGCAGACGCGCACCGAAGTGTCGACGCGCCTGTGCCAGGTGTTGGCGACTGCCGTTGCAGATCACCAGTTCGCTGTGGCCCAGCCAGCCCTCCACTTCGCGGCCGATGCCGTAGTCCAGCCCGTGCGCTTGCCAGTGCAGGCTGAACAGCCCGGCCTCGCGGCGCCAGGCGAATTCCGCCGCGCTCAGGCTCACGCAGTTCTCGCTGGGGTCGCTGGAACGGGTGATGTAGCGGTGCGCCACCGGCCAGCCGGGTTCGCGTTCGCGCAGGGCGCGCAGCAGGCTGTCCTTGCCGACCCCGCTGGCGCCCATCAGGTAGAGCAGATAACCCATGCGCCGCTCCTCAGTGCACCACGTTGCCGGCGGACCAGACCCGGCGCAGCAGCGGCTGTCCGTCGACCTCCGCGACCCGCAGCAGATCGCCGCGCAGGCCGGCGGCCAGGCGCCCGCGATCGTGCAGGCCGACCGCCTCGGCCGGAGTGTGGGTGGCGCAGCCCACGGCGCGCGGCAGGTCGTAGCCGCCCTCGCTGCGGGCGATGGCGAACACCGCGTCGAGCAGGCTGGCCGGGTAGTAGTCGGAGGACAGCACGTCGAGCAGCCCTGCGCGCATCAGTTCTCTGGCGGCGACGTTGCCGGAGTGCGAGCCGCCGCGAATGATGTTCGGCGCGCCCATGATCACCGCCAGCCCCTTGCGCCGCGCCGCGCGGGCCGCTTCCAGGGTGGTCGGGAATTCCGCCAGGCGGCAGCCGTGGGCGTGGCTCTCCTCGATGTGCGCCTCGGTGGCGTCGTCATGGCTGGCCAGCGACAGGCCGCGCACGCGGCTTTCCTCGGCGATGCGCTGGCGATGGCTGTCGCTGTAGCGGGCGCTGTCGGCCTGGCGCTGCACGATGAATGCCTCGATGCCCTCGTCGCTCAGGCGGTACTTGCCCTTGTAGTAGGTGCGGTAGTGGGCGATGTCGGTGAACTGGCGCTGCCCCGGCGCGTGATCCATCAACGACACCAGTCCGAGTTTCGGGTGGTCGGCCAGCGCCAGGAAGCGCGTCAGGGTGTCCGGGTGGCACAGCTCGCAGCGCAGGTGCAGGCGGTGGTCGATGCGTGCCAGGCCCTGGCTGGCGAGGCCGGTAAGCGCATCGCACATCTGTTGCAGTATCTCGATGCGGATGCCGCTGTCGTCGATATCGCCGATGGACAGCGCGTCGAACACCGTGGTGATGCCGCTGGCGGCCATCTGCGCGTCGTGCGCCATGGCCGCCGAACGCTGCGGCCAGGCGACCTTCGGCCGTGGCTGGAAGTACTTCTCCATGTTGTCGGTATGCAGTTCGATCAGGCCGGGCATCAGGTAGTCGCCGCCGCAGTCCTCGGCGCCGGGCAGGCGGCTCGGGCCTTCGGCGATGTCGGCGATGCGCCCGTCGCGCAGCACCAGGCTGCCGTTCACCACCTGCTCGTCGAGGACCAGGCGGGCATTGCTGAGAATCTGCTCTTTCATGTGCGGGACTCCAGGAGGATGTAGCCGTCGGCGACGCGCTCGCGTACCGCCTCGTCGTGGAAGATGCCGAGCAGGGCGGCGCCGCTGGCCTTGGCCGCCTCGATCAGCTCGATCACCACCTCGCGGTTGGCGGCGTCGAGGGACGCGGTGGGTTCGTCGAGCAGCAGGATCGGCAGCTCGGCGATGAAACCGCGGGCGATGTTGACGCGCTGCTGCTCGCCGCCGGAGAAGGTCCCCGGCGCCAGGCTCCACAGGCGCTCCGGCAGGTTCAGCCGGCGCAGCATGGCGATTGCCCGCGCATGGGCTTCGGCGGGATCGACGCCGCGTTCGAGCAGCGGCTCCATCACCACTTCGAGGGCGGATACGCGCGGCACCACGCGGAGGAACTGGCTGACGTAGCCGATGCAGTCGCGGCGCAGGCGCGGCCAGGCGTGCGCCGGCAGCGTGGCGAGATCGAGGCTGCCGCTGTCGGCGTGCAGGGTCAGGCTGCCGCCTTCGAGCCGGTAGTTGCCGTGCAGCAGCTTGAGCAGGGTGCTCTTGCCGGCGCCGCTGGGGCCGAGCAGCACCTGGCACTGGCCGGCGTGCAGTTCGAAGGACAGCGGCGGCATGGCGTCGATGCACAGGCCGCCCTGGGCGTGCAGGGTGAAGTTCTTGGTCAGCGCGTGGGCGCTGAGACGGAGTTGGGGCACGGCGCACCTCACGGGGTCAGGACGGAAGACACCAGCAGCTGGGTGTACGGCTGCTGCGGGTCGTCGAGGATCTGGTCGGTCAGGCCGCTCTCGATCACCCGGCCCTGGCGCATCACCAGCAGGCGCTGGGCGAGCAGGCGGGCGACGGCGAGATCGTGGGTGACCAGCACCACGGCCAGGTTCAGCTCGCGGCCGAGATTGCGGATCAGGTCGAGCAGGCGCGCCTGCACCGAGACGTCGAGGCCGCCGGTGGGCTCGTCCATGAACACCAGGCGCGGCTGGGTGACCAGGGTGCGGGCGATCTGCAGGCGCTGCTGCATGCCGCCGGAGAAGGTCGCCGGGGCGTCGTCGACGCGCTGCGGGTCCAGTTCCACCTGCTGCATCCAGCGCTGGGCGGTCTCGCGCAGCTCGCCGTAATGGCGGTCGCCGCGGGCCATCAGGCGTTCGCCGATGTTGCCGCCGGCGGAGACGTTCAGGCGCAGGCCGTCGCGCGGGTTCTGCCGCACCAGTCCCCATTCCAGGCGCAGCAGGGCGCGGCGGCGGGCTTCCGACAGGGCGTGCAGGTCGAGTTCGCCTTCCGTCTCGCTGTGGTAGACCACCTGGCCGGCGTCGGGACGCTCCAGGCCGGCGAGCAGGCGCAGCAGGGTGGTCTTGCCGGAGCCGGATTCGCCGACGATGCCCAGCACTTCGCCGGCATGCAGGGTGAAGTCGATGGCCTCGCAGCCCTGGCCGGGCGCGTACAGGCGGGTCAGGCCGCGCGCTTCGAGCAGCGGCGCGAAGTCGAGGTCGGGCAGTTTCATTGCAGGCTTTCCTCGTGGCGCGAACGGCAGTAGTCGGTATCGGAGCAGACGTGGATGCGCCCGCCGGCGTCGTCGACGATCACCTCGTCGAGATAGCTGTGGTCGCTGCCGCACAGCGCGCAGCGTTCCTCCCAGCTCTGGATCTCGAACGGGTGGTCGACGAACTCCAGGCTGCGCACGTCGGTGTACGGCGGGATGGCGTACAGGCGCTTCTCGCGGCCGGCGCCGAACAGCAGCAGCGCCGGGTTCATGTGCAGCTTCGGGTTGTCGAACTTGGGAATCGGCGAGGGATCGGTGAGGTAGCGCCCGGCGACGATCACCGGGTAGGCGTACGCGGTGGCGATATGGCCGTGGCGGGCGATGTCCTCGTAGAGCTTCACGTGCATGATTCCGTACTCCTCCAGCGCATGGAGCACGCGGGTTTCCTCGTCGCGCGGCTCGATGAAGCGCAGCGGCTCGGGAATCGGCACCTGGAACACCAGGATCTGCCCGGCGCGCAGCGGCGTTTCCGGAATCCGGTGGCGGGTCTGGATCAGCGTCGCCTCGGCGGTCTTCTCGGTGGTGGCGATGCCGTCGCCGACGCGGGCGAAGAAGTTGCGGATGCTGACCGCGTTGGTGGTGTCGTCGGCGCCCTGGTCGATCACCTTGAGCACGTCGTCCGGGCCGAGCAGGCTGGCGGTCAGCTGCACGCCGCCGGTGCCCCAGCCGTAGGGCATGGGCATCTCGCGGCCGCCGAAGGGCACCTGGTAGCCGGGGATGGCCACGGCCTTGAGCAGCGCGCGGCGGATCATGCGTTTGCTCTGCTCGTTGAGGTAGGCGAAGTTGTAGTCGGTCATGGCTGCTCCTCGGCAGCGGCGCGGCCGGTGTGGAACTCCCTGCGCAGACGGCGCAGCAGGTCGAGCTCGGCCTGGAAGTCCACGTAGTGCGGCAGCTTGAGGTGGGAGACGAAGCCGGAGGCCTCGATGTTGTCGGCGTGGGCGAGGACGAATTCCGGCTGCTGCGCCGGCCCGGCGATTTCCTCGCCCAACTCGGCGGCGCGCAGCGAGCGGTCGACCAGCGCCATGGCCATGCTCTTGCGCTCGTTGCGGCCGAAGGTCAGGCCGTAGCTGCGGGTGAACTGCGGGCCGTGGTCGCGGCTGCCGACGAACTGGTTGAGCATCTGGCATTCGGTCAGCTCGACCTCGCCGATGCAGATCGGCATGCCCAGCTCTTCCGAGTAGATCTCCACTTCCACCGCGCCCATGCGGATCTCGCCGGCGAACGGGTGGTTGCGTCCGTAGCCGCGCTGGGTGGAATAGCCGAGGGCGAGCAGCCAGCCCTCGTCGGCGCGCGCCAGCATCTGCAGGCGGGTGGCGCGCTGCGGCGGATAGCTCGGCGGCTCCAGGGTGATGTCGAACGGCTCCGCGCCGTCGTCGGCGTTGCGTTCCACCAGCCCCTCTGCATCCAGCAGTTCGAGGATTGGCGGGCAGGGCTCCAGCGGCTGGTCGGCGACTTCCGCCGGCGGCGGCAGGTCTTCGGCGAGGCGGGCGAATTCCAGCAGGCGGTGGCTGTAGTCGTAGGTCGGGCCAAGCACCTGGCCGCCGGGGATGTCCTTGAACACCGCGCTGATGCGGCGCTCCAGGCGCATGTTGGCGGTATCCAGCGGCAGGCTGGTGGCCAGCCGCGACAGCGTGGTGCGGTAGGCGCGCAGGAGGAAGGCGGCTTCCACCAGGTCGCCGCTGGCCTGGCGCAGGGCCAGGGCGGCGAGGTCGGGATCGTGCAGCGAGGCTTCGCTCATCACCCGGTCCACGGCGAGACGCAACTGGTCGCGCACCTGGGCGTCGTTCAGCAGCGGCTGCTCGGTGTCGCCACGGCGTTGTTCGGCGAGCAGGCGGTGGGCGTTGGCGATGGCCGTTTCGCCCCCTTTGACGGCGACGTACATCAGCGCACCTCCTCGATCCGGGTTGAGCGCGGCAGGCCGACCACGCGGTCGCCACAGACGAAGAACACGTCCAGGCCGCAGGGGAAGCTGTCGCTATTGGCTTGCAGGGCGGCGAGCAGGCTCGGATGACAGGCGCCGATATCGAGATGGCGTTCGCCGGGAATGCCGGGGCCGCTGAGGCGCCAGACGGGCGCGCTGTCCAGTCGCTCGACGCGCACCAGCAGGGTGGTGCTGCGTTCCGGGGCGATCGGCTCGCCGAGGCGGAAGTCGTCAGCGGCGAAGGGGGCGGCGGCGTCGATCACGGCGAAGTCGGCCTGGCGCGAATCGGCGGTGCTTTTCGCGCCAGTGTGGAAGGCCAGCGAGGCGCGCAGGTTCGGCGAGTCCAGCCCTTCGCCGAAGCACAGCTTCACTTCCGGATCGCAGAGCGCCAGCAGGCTGCCCCAGAGCGCTGCGCCGCAGCCGTCTTCTGGCGGTTGCGGGGCGTCCAGTTGCTGCACGGTGCCGGGCTCGGAGAGCGCGGCGAGCAGTTGGCGGAACAGGCGCTGGCCGTCCAGCACGGGATCGGCGAGGGCCGGCCAGTAGGCCGTGGGTGAAAGGTCGGTCATGGTGTTCAGTCCCCCCGGACCAGGGTGAAGAAGTCCACGCGGGTGGCGGCGGCCTTGCGCGACGCCTCGGCGTGACGCGCGGCCAGCTCGGCCTCCAGCGGTTGCAGCAGTTCCCGCTCGATGCGCGGCGCCCATTCGGGCTTCTGCGCGCAGGCATCGAGCAGGGCGATCAGTTCGGCATGGCGGCGGTCGCGGCCGGCGACGTAGCCGTGGCCGAGGGTGCCGTCGGCCAGCGCGACGCTGGCGCGGACCATGGTCATCTCGCCCAGGTTGAAGGCCTGGCCGTTGCCGCCGATGCGTCCGCGCAGCATCGCCAGGCCGATCTCCGGCGCGCGCAGGGCGGTGTGCGGGCAGTCCAGGGCGAGCGCCTGCCAGTGCCGTTCGAGGGTGGCGCGCGGGGTCAGGGCGAACACGCGCTGACGGCGTTGCCGGTCATTCATGGCTGTACCTCGGGAAATTCGAAGTGGTAGGTGAGGCGGTCGCCGCGGGCGCGGCCGATGGAAACTTCCACCAGCCGGCCGGCGGCATCGACGTTCTCGCTGAGCAGTTGCAGCAGGGCCGCGCCGCGTGGGCAGCGCAGGCGATAGGCCTCGTCCGGGCCGGCTTCGCAGGCGAGGATGCGCACGCGCTGGCGGCGCAGCACCAGGCCGTAGCGCGACTCCAGCAGGGCGCGGGTGGAGCCGCCCTGGTAGTGGCGCGTCCAGTCCGGCACGCGCGCCGGGTCGAACCAGTGGCGCAGCAGGATCAGCGGTTCGTCGTCGCTGCTGCGCAGGGTGTCGACCTTCAGCAATGGCGTGCCTTCGCCGTGGCCGAAGCAGGCGGCGATCTCCGCCGGCGCCGGCTGCAGGCCCTGGTCGAGGCATGCGGTGCGGCTGGCCAGGCCGAGCTGGGCGAGGTTGCTCGACACCTGGCTGGTGGCTTGCACGGCGTAGCTCAGGCGCTGGTCGACGACCTGGGTGCCGCGACCGGGATGGCGGCTGATCATGCCGAGGTTGACCAGCTCGTCCATCGCCCGCCGCACCGTGTGCCGGTTCACCGCGAAGCGCGAGGCCAGGCGCGTCTCGGCCGGCAGCAGGTCGCCGGGGCGGTAGTGGCGGCGCACCTCGTCGGCGAGTACGCCGGCCAGCTCCTGGTAGCGCGTCCGCGGTCCGTTTTGTCTAGACATTTGCGCTCCAGAAAATCAGATGAAACGTTTGCGGATGCGCTGCGAGAGCAGGTCGAGAACGCTGACCGAGACGATGATCACCAGCAGGATGGTGGTGGTCTCGCGGTAGTCGAAGGCGCGCATGGTTTCCCACAGCACCACGCCGATGCCGCCGGCGCCGACCATGCCGACCACAGTGGCCGAGCGCAGGTTGGACTCGAAGCGGTACAGGCTCACCGAGATCCACAGCGGCAGGACCTGCGGCAGTACGCCGTAGATGATTTCCTCCAGGCGGCCGGCGCCGGTGGCGCGCACGCCTTCCACCGGGCCGGGCTCGATGGCCTCGACCTGCTCGGAGAACAGTTTGGCCAGCACCCCGGTGGTGTGGATGAACAGCGCCAGCACGCCGGCGAAGGGACCGAGGCCGACGGCGACGACGAACAGCATGGCGAACACCAGTTCGTTGATCGCCCGGCAGGCGTCCATCAGCCGGCGCACCGGCTGGTTGATCCACCAGGGCGCGATGTTCTGCGCGCAGAGCAGGCCGCAGGGCACGCCGAACAGCACGGCGAGCAGGGTGCCCCAGATCGCCAACTGGATGGTCGCGAGCATCTGTCGTATGTAGTCGCCGAGGTGGCCGAGGCTCGGCGGGAAGAAGTCCGCGCCGAGTTCGGCGATGTTGCCGGCATTGTTCAGCAGGGTCAGCGGAGCGATTTCGGCGCCCTGCCAGGACCAGCCGAGCACGGCCAGGGCAGAGCCCCAGCCGAGCAGGGAGAGCCAGCCGGGCTTGCCGGTCGGCTCGCGGGAAGTGTCGAGGGGAGTGGCGTTCTGCATCGTCACGTCCTCAACCGGCCTGGGCGGCTTGCGGCGCCGACTTGCCGAGGGTTTCCATGCGCTCGCCGATGGCCTTCAGGCGCTGGTCGATTTCCTCCAGCTGGCGGGCCTTGTCCGCGGCGGACAGGCTGCCGTCGCCTTCGACCTTGCCGCGCTGCTGGTACAGCGCGAGCTGGCGGATCGGCAGTAACTGGTCGTCATCGGAGGCTTGCAGACGCGACCACTGCAGGTTCTTCAGCACTTCCTTCTCGTGGGCATCGCGGCCGTAGCTGAACAGGAAGTCCTGCACCTTCTGCTTCAGGTCCTGCGGCAGGGCCTTGCGCCAGACCAGCGGGTCGGACGGGATCAGCGGCGATTTCCACAGGATGCGCAGCTTCGCGGCCTTCTCCGGCTGGGTGATCTGCAGGCGTTCCAGCGATTCGGTGTTGCAGGTGGCGACGTCCACCAGACCGTTGGCCACCGACAGGGCGTTGGCTTCGTGGTTGGCGTTGAGGGTGCGCTTGAAGATCTTGTTCGGGTCGAGGTTGCGCTGGGCGAACACGTAGTAGCCGGGCACCAGGTAGCCGGAGGTGGAGTTCGGGTCGCCGTTGCCGAAGGTCAGCTTGCCGGCGTCGGCGAGCAGGGCGTCGAGGGTCTGGTAGGGGCTCTGCTTGTTGACCAGCAGCAGGCTCCAGTAGCCCGGGTCGCCATTGGCCGCCACGGTCTGGGCGAACACCTGACCGTCGGCGCGATCCACCGCTTCCATCGCCGCCTTGTTGCCGTACCAGGCGATATCCACCTTGTTGAAGCGCATGGCCTGGATCACGCCGGCGTAGTCGGTGGCGTAGAAGGGCTTCACTTCGCGGCCGAGGGCCTTGGACATGTCGGCGAGGAAGGGTTTCCAGAGCCTTTCCTGGTTCTGGCTGGCCTCGGTGGAAATGATCCCGAAGTTCAGCGGGGCTTCGTTCGCCCGCGCCAGCGGGCCGCCGGCGAGGCCGATGACGGTGGTGGCGGCGAGCAGCAGGGGGCGCCAAGAATTACGCATGGAAGTTCTCCTGAGGGAACGTTGGATTCATTCGCCGACGGCAATCGCCAGCGGTGCGCTGTTGGGGAAAGTCAGGGTGCTGACGCGGGGCTTGCTGTAGAGGGCGTCCAGCGAGGCATCGCCGAGGCCGGCGATGGGGCCGTCGAACAGCACTTCGCCGTCGCGCAGGGCGAGGGCGCGCTGGCAGTAGCGGCGGGCGTAGTCGACCTGATGCAGGGAGACCAGCAGGGTCTTGCCGTCCTCGGCGCAGATGCGCTGCAGCAGCTCCATCACTTCGCGGGCGCTGTGCGGGTCGAGGGAGGCAATGGGTTCGTCGGCGAGGATCAGGTCGGCTTCCTGCACCAGCGCGCGGGCGATGGCGACGCGCTGCATCTGCCCGCCGGAGAGGGTGTTGGCGCGCTGCGCGCCGAAGCCGGAAAGGCCGACGCGCTCCAGCGCCTCTTCCGCCTTGCGCCGCTCCTCGGCGCTGAACTGGCCGAGCAGCGCCCGCCAGCGCGGGATGCGGCCGAGATAGCCGAGCAGCACGTTGCCCAGCACGCTGAGGCGGCCGACCAGGTTGAACTGCTGGAAGATGTAGCCGGTGCGGCAGCGTTCGGCGCGGCAGGCGCCATGCAGGCGGCCGTTCAGCTGCACGGTGCGGCCATGCAGCCGGACATCGCTGCCGCGGTCGGCCACGGTCAGCCCGGACAGGCTGCGCAACAGGGTGGACTTGCCGGCTCCGGACGGGCCGAGCAGGGCGACGCGCTCGCCGGCGCCGATGCTGAATGTCACGTCGCGCAACATGCGGCGGCTGCCGAATGTTTTGCTCAGCGAGGAAACCTGAATGACGGTGGACATGGCGTACTCCTGCGAATCATTGGGGCAGGAGTCTGGGCATCGCCTGTGACGCCGAATTGTCTAGACCATTAAGTTTGCGTGACGCTCCATGCGCTCTGCGCCGGGCCACCGGCGCTCCGGCCCCTGTGGATTCGCGGTGCGATGGCCGCTGTAACTCATCCGTCGCGATTCTGTCGTCGAACGGTCATCGTTATTCAGGATTTCTAACGCCACTTGTCGGCCTGATAGAGGGAGGCAATTTCTGTCATGCCTTAAATCAATGGGGCTTTATTGCTGATAGTTGTTAATGTTGCCCCCGTCGATTACTAACCCTTCGATATCAACCCACTTAGGAGCGACCCGATGTCCCTGATCAATACTCAAGTTCAACCGTTCAAGGCTGCTGCTTTCCACAACGGCGAGTTCATCGAAGTCACCGAGGCGAACCTGAAAGGCAAGTGGTCCGTTCTGATCTTCATGCCGGCTGCTTTCACCTTCAACTGCCCGACCGAAGTTGAAGATGCCGCCGACAACTACGCCGAATTCCAGAAGATGGGCGCCGAAGTCTACATCGTGACCACCGATACCCACTTCTCCCACAAGGTCTGGCATGAAACCTCGCCGGCCGTTGGCAAGGCCCAGTTCCCGCTGATCGGCGACCCGACCCACCAACTGACCAACGCCTTCGGCGTGCACATTCCGGAAGAAGGCCTGGCCCTGCGCGGCACCTTCGTGATCAACCCGGAAGGCGTGATCAAGACCGTCGAAATCCACGACAACGCCATCGCCCGTGACGTCAGCGAAACCCTGCGCAAGCTGAAGGCTGCCCAGTTCGTTGCCAACAACCCGGGTCAGGTCTGCCCGGCCAAGTGGAAGGAAGGCGAAGCGACTATCGCCCCGTCGCTGGACCTCGTAGGCAAGATCTAAGCAACACCCCTCCTCGGTGGATAACCCTGCGGGGCTATCCACCCTACACAAAGCCCGACTTTCTTTTGTAGAGAACTTGTGTAGGGCGGCTGGATTCCAGCCGCCGCGGGCACCTCTTTGTCTGAATTCAAGGAACTGCGAATCATGTTGGATGCCAATCTCAAGACCCAGTTGAAGGCCTACCTCGAAAAGGTCACCCAGCCGTTCGAGATCGTTGCGTCCCTCGATGACGGCGCAAAATCCCGCGAACTCAGTGCACTGCTGCACGACATCGTCGGTCTGACCGACAAGATTTCCCTGCGCGAAGACGGCAGCGACGCCCGCGTCCCGTCCTTCTCGCTGAACCGCCCGGGTGCGGATATCGGCCTGCGTTTCGCCGGCATCCCCATGGGCCACGAATTCACCTCGCTGGTGCTGGCGCTGCTGCAGGTCGGCGGCCACCCATCCAAGCTGGGCGCCGATGTGATCGAGCAGATCAAGGGTGTCCGGGGCGAGTTCCTGTTCGAAACCTATTTCTCGCTGTCCTGCCAGAACTGCCCGGACGTGGTGCAGGCGCTGAACCTGATGGCCGTGCTCAACCCGAACATCCGCCACGTCGCCATCGACGGCGCGCTGTTCCAGAAAGAGGTTGAAGAGCGCCAGGTCATGTCGGTGCCGAGCATCTACCTGAACGGCGAAGTGTTCGGTGCAGGCCGCATGGGCGTGGAGGAGATCCTCGCCAAGATCGATACCGGCGCCGCCGCCCGCGACGCCGAGAAGCTGAGTGCCAAGGCAGCCTTCGACGTACTGGTCGTCGGCGGTGGCCCGGCCGGCGCTTCCGCCGCTATCTACGCAGCCCGTAAAGGCATCCGCACTGGCGTTGCGGTCGAGCGTTTCGGCGGCCAGGTGCTGGACACCATGTCGATCGAGAACTTCATCTCGGTGCCGGAAACCGAAGGCCCGAAACTGGCCCGTGCCCTCGAAGAGCACGTGAAGCAGTACGAAGTCGACATCATGAACCTGCAGACCGCCGAGAAGCTGATCCCGGCGAAGAACCCCGGCGAGCTGCACGAAGTGACATTCACCAGCGGCGCCTCGCTGAAGGCCAAGTCCGTGATCCTTGCCACCGGCGCCCGCTGGCGCGAAATGGGCGTGCCGGGCGAGAAGGAATACAAGGCCAAGGGCGTGTGCTTCTGCCCGCACTGCGACGGTCCGCTGTTCAAGGGCAAGCGTGTGGCGGTGATCGGCGGCGGCAACTCCGGCGTCGAGGCGGCCATCGACCTGGCCGGCATCGTCGCCCACGTGACGCTGATCGAGTTCGACAGCCAGCTGCGCGCCGACGCCGTGCTGCAACGCAAGCTGCACAGCATGCCGAACGTGAAGGTGATCACCAGCGCGCTGACCACCGAAGTGAAGGGCGATGGGCAGAAGGTCAACGGCCTGGTCTACAGGGATCGCAACAGCGAAGAGCTGCATACCGTCGATCTGGAAGGCATCTTCGTGCAGATCGGCCTGCTGCCGAACAGCGACTTCCTCAAGGGCACCGTCGAGCTGACCCCGCGCGGCGAGATCATCGTCGATGCCAAGGGCCAGACCAACATCCCCGGCGTGTTCGCTGCCGGCGACGTGACCACCGTACCGTACAAGCAGATCGTGATCGCGGTCGGCGAAGGCGCCAAGGCGTCGCTCTCCGCCTTCGACCACCTGATCCGCACCTCCGCACCAGCCTGATGAACTTGTGCTAGGTTCTGTACGAAAACTGCCTGCGCTCGGTGATGCGTCGTTAAAAATCGGTTCGGAATGCTCATTTACAGCTCGTAAACTCCGCTTCCTCACCGATTTTTGCCTAGCCTGACCTTCGCTCGGCGACTTTTCGAACAGAACCAAACAAAAACGCCCGGCCCGCAAAAGCGAGCCGGGCGTTTTTCATTGCGCCGGGCTGAGTGGCGTGAGCGCTCAGCTCCGCCGCGGCGGTACCGGCCGGGTCCGTCCGCTGCCGTCGATGGCAACGAACACGAACTGCGCCTCGGTCACCTTGCGCCATTCGGCGGACAGCGGATCGTCGCTCCACACCTCGACCAGCATGCGGATCGAGCTGCGGCCGACTTCCTTGGTCTGCGTATAGAAGGAAAGCTGCGCGCCGACCGAGACAGGGACCAGGAATGCCATCCGGTCGACTGCCACCGTCGCCACTCGGCCACCGGCGATGCGGCTGGCCATGGCAGTGCCGGCGAGGTCCATCTGCGAAACCAGCCAGCCGCCGAAGATGTCGCCGAAGCCGTTGGTTTCTCGCGGCAGCGCAGTCATCTGCATTGCCAGGTCGCCCTGAGGGGTGGGGTCTTCTTGTTCGAGATCGATCATGGTGAAGGGCCTCTCGCCCTGACAGGTATTCGCAGCGTTATATGGGAAAACTCTCCCAAGACGTCGGCATCGCGATGCCTTGGGGCAGCTTTCTAACGTTGCAGTCAACATTATATAGAGGTGCGCGGCAGGCGACGACCGCCGAGTGCACCAGCGTTCCCGGTTCGACCCACTGTTTGCTATGGTGCGGCACTTGCGGCCGCTGCTTGTGGCGCCGGCCGCCCGAACAACAACAGTCTGCCGAGAACGTCCGCCATGCCTTCCGTGAATGCTCCCGCCGCGTCGCCGCGTCCGCTGACCCGCAGCGACTACAAGACCCTGTCGCTTTCCGCCTTGGGCGGCGCGCTCGAGTTCTACGACTTCATCATCTTCGTATTCTTCGCCACTGTGGTCGGCAAGCTGTTCTTCCCCGCCGACATGCCGGAATGGCTGCGCCAGCTGCAGACCTTCGGCCTGTTCGCCGCCGGCTACCTGGCACGCCCGCTGGGCGGCATCGTCATGGCGCACTTCGGCGACCTGCTGGGCCGCAAGCGCATGTTCACCCTGAGCATCTTCCTCATGGCCGTGCCGACACTGATCATGGGCCTGCTGCCGACCTACGCGCAGATCGGCATCTGGGCACCATTGCTGCTGCTGGTGCTGCGGATCGTCCAGGGCGCGGCGATTGGCGGGGAGGTTCCCGGCGCCTGGGTCTTCGTCGCCGAGCATGTGCCGTTGCGTCACGTGGGGTATGCCTGTGGAACCCTGACCTCGGGCCTGACGGCGGGCATCCTGATCGGCTCGCTGGTGGCGACGGCGATCAACAGTCTGTTCTCTACCGCAGAAGTCCATGACTATGCCTGGCGGATTCCGTTCCTGCTCGGTGGCGTGTTCGGCCTGTTCTCCGTCTACCTGCGCCGCTGGCTGCACGAGACGCCGGTGTTCGCCGAGATGCAGCAGCGCAAGCAGCTCGCCGAGGAAGTGCCGCTGGGCGTGGTGCTCCGCGAGCATCGTCCGGCGATCGTGCTTTCCATGCTGCTGACGTGGGTGCTGTCCGCCGCCATCGTCGTGGTCATCCTCATGACCCCGGCCGTCCTGCAGAGCGTCTATGGCTTCGATGCAGCCACCTCCCTGAAGGCCAACAGCCTGGCCATCGTCTTCCTCACCTGCGGCTGCATTCTTGCCGGGCTTATCGCCGACCGCATTGGCGCCGGCCGTACCTTCATCATCGGCAGCACCTTGCTGGGCGTGATGTCCTGGACCTTCTACACCAGCCTGAAGGCTCATCCGGACTGGCTGTTCCCGCTGTATGCGCTGACCGGCCTGAGCGTCGGTATCGTCGGTGCGGTGCCTTTCGTCATGGTGAATGCCTTCCCGGCGGTGGTGCGCTTCAGCGGCCTGTCGTTCTCCTACAACCTTGCCTACGCCATCTTCGGCGGCCTTACGCCCATGGTGGTGGCGCTGCTGATGAAGGAGGACCCGCTGGGCCCGGCCTACTACGTGGCTGCGCTGTCCCTGCTGGGGCTGCTGATCGGCATTCACCTGCTGTGGCGGGAACGTAGAAGTGTGCTGCGCAATGCGATGGCAAGCTGACCGATCGGATAATTTTCAGGATTCTTCAGAAAGTCGTTGACGAAGTTTTCTGAGTCCCTATAATGCGCCCCACTCTCACGGCGACGCCGGCAAAGAGCTTGAAAATCAAGCACTTAAGCAGCAATGAAGTGAGGGTGAAGTGCCGCGAGGGGCTTGACAGCGAGATTGACCGCTGTAGAATGCGCCTCCCGCCGATGAGAAGGCTTCGATCTTCTCCTTGGCGCAAGCGATTGAGTAGAAACGAAAATTTCGAAAAATAAGGCTTGACGGACGAAGAGGTTAGCGTAGAATGCGCGCCTCGGTTGAAGCGAAGGCCTCAACCAACTGCTCTTTAACAAGTTGAATCAAGCAATTCGTGTGGGTGCTTGTGAGTTAAGACTGATCGATCGCAAGATTATCAGCATCACAAGTAACACTCGTGAATTCGAGAGTTTTTTGCGATTGCTGAGCCAAGTTTAGGGTTTTCTCAAAACCCAAGCAGTATTGAACTGAAGAGTTTGATCATGGCTCAGATTGAACGCTGGCGGCAGGCCTAACACATGCAAGTCGAGCGGATGAAGGGAGCTTGCTCTCTGATTCAGCGGCGGACGGGTGAGTAATGCCTAGGAATCTGCCTGGTAGTGGGGGACAACGTTTCGAAAGGAACGCTAATACCGCATACGTCCTACGGGAGAAAGTGGGGGATCTTCGGACCTCACG
>NZ_JAELYA010000045.1 GCF_017589465.1 Pseudomonas schmalbachii | reverse complement strand
GGTAACGAGCGGACCATCACCAACGTCGCCGCCGGCCGCCTGAGCGCGGACAGCACCGACGCGATCAACGGTTCGCAACTGTTCGCCACCAACTCGGCGATCGATACCCTGAGCGACGATGTCGGCAACCTGGACCTGAGCTCGGTGAAGTACGACATCAACGACGACGGCACGGTGAACTACAACAGCGTGACCATGGGTGGCGACACCTATAACAGCGTCACCAAGACCGGCGGCACGAAGA
>NZ_JAELYA010000044.1 GCF_017589465.1 Pseudomonas schmalbachii | reverse complement strand
AGCTGAGCTATGGCCCCATCGGATCAGCAGCACACCACAACAATTGGTGGGTCTGGGCAGATTCGAACTGCCGACCTCACCCTTATCAGGGGTGCGCTCTAACCAACTGAGCTACAGACCCAATCGTCTAACCAGTGAATCAAGCAATTCGTGTGGGAGCTTATGAATAAGCTGCGATCTTCGATTAAGGAGGTGATCCAGCCGCAGGTTCCCCTACGGCTACCTTGTTACGACTTCACCCCAGTCATG
>NZ_JAELYA010000043.1 GCF_017589465.1 Pseudomonas schmalbachii | reverse complement strand
AGATGGCAGATTGTTTGGGGTTATATGGTCAAGTGAAGAAGCGCATACGGTGGATGCCTTGGCAGTCAGAGGCGATGAAAGACGTGGTAGCCTGCGAAAAGCTTCGGGGAGGTGGCAAACAACCTGTGATCCGGAGATGTCTGAATGGGGAAACCCAACCAACATAAGTTGGTTATCACACACTGAATACATAGGTGTGTGAGGCGAACCAGGGGAACTGAAACATCTAAGTACCCTGAGGAACAGAAATCAACC
>NZ_JAELYA010000042.1 GCF_017589465.1 Pseudomonas schmalbachii | reverse complement strand
AGATGGCAGATTGTTTGGGGTTATATGGTCAAGTGAAGAAGCGCATACGGTGGATGCCTTGGCAGTCAGAGGCGATGAAAGACGTGGTAGCCTGCGAAAAGCTTCGGGGAGGTGGCAAACAACCTGTAATCCGGAGATGTCTGAATGGGGAAACCCAACCAACATAAGTTGGTTATCACACACTGAATACATAGGTGTGTGAGGCGAACCAGGGGAACTGAAACATCTAAGTACCCTGAGGAACAGAAATCAACC
>NZ_JAELYA010000041.1 GCF_017589465.1 Pseudomonas schmalbachii | reverse complement strand
CTTTCGGCGTGGGAGTTTTTCACTCCCATTGTCGTTACTCATGTCAGCATTCGCACTTCTGATACCTCCAGCAAGCTTCTCAACTCACCTTCACAGGCTTACAGAACGCTCCTCTACCGCGCATCTTGCGATGCACCCGCAGCTTCGGTGTGTGGTTTGAGCCCCGTTACATCTTCCGCGCAGGCCGACTCGACTAGTGAGCTATTACGCTTTCTTTAAAGGGTGGCTGCTTCTAAGCCAACCTCCTAGCTGTCT
>NZ_JAELYA010000040.1 GCF_017589465.1 Pseudomonas schmalbachii | reverse complement strand
TACATAGGTGTGTGAGGCGAACCAGGGGAACTGAAACATCTAAGTACCCTGAGGAACAGAAATCAACCGAGATTCCCTTAGTAGTGGCGAGCGAACGGGGACTAGCCCTTAAGCTTCCTTGAATCTAGTAGAACGCTCTGGAAAGTGCGGCCATAGTGGGTGATAGCCCCGTATATGAAAGGTTCTGGGAAGTGAAATCGAGTAGGACGGAGCACGAGAAACTTTGTCTGAACATGGGGGGACCATCCTCCAAGG
>NZ_JAELYA010000039.1 GCF_017589465.1 Pseudomonas schmalbachii | reverse complement strand
CTTTCGGCGTGGGAGTTTTTCACTCCCATTGTCGTTACTCATGTCAGCATTCGCACTTCTGATACCTCCAGCAAGCTTCTCAACTCACCTTCACAGGCTTACAGAACGCTCCTCTACCGCGCATCTTACGATGCACCCGCAGCTTCGGTGTGTGGTTTGAGCCCCGTTACATCTTCCGCGCAGGCCGACTCGACTAGTGAGCTATTACGCTTTCTTTAAAGGGTGGCTGCTTCTAAGCCAACCTCCTAGCTGTCT
>NZ_JAELYA010000038.1 GCF_017589465.1 Pseudomonas schmalbachii | reverse complement strand
CGTGAGGTCCGAAGATCCCCCACTTTCTCCCGTAGGACGTATGCGGTATTAGCGTTCCTTTCGAAACGTTGTCCCCCACTACCAGGCAGATTCCTAGGCATTACTCACCCGTCCGCCGCTGAATCAGGAAGCAAGCTCCCTTCATCCGCTCGACTTGCATGTGTTAGGCCTGCCGCCAGCGTTCAATCTGAGCCATGATCAAACTCTTCAGTTCAATACTGCTTGGGTTTTGAGAAAACCCTAAACTTGGCTCAGC
>NZ_JAELYA010000037.1 GCF_017589465.1 Pseudomonas schmalbachii | reverse complement strand
GTGAGGCTTGACCATATAACACCCAAGCAATCTGCGGATTGCGGTGTAGTGGTGAAGTCGACGAACCGAAAGTTCGTGAGAACCGCAAATGACACCGAAAGATCACATACCCGAATTGGGGTGAGCGTCGCAAGACGGGCATCCGAAAGAATTGCTTGACGACCATAGAGCGTTGGAACCACCTGATCCCATCCCGAACTCAGCAGTGAAACGACGCATCGCCGATGGTAGTGTGGGGTCTCCCCATGTGAGAGTAGGTCAT
>NZ_JAELYA010000036.1 GCF_017589465.1 Pseudomonas schmalbachii | reverse complement strand
GTGAGGCTTGACCATATAACACCCAAGCAATCTGCGGATTGCGGTGTAGTGGTGAAGTCGACGAACCGAAAGTTCGTGAGAACCGCAAATGACACCGAAAGATCACATACCCGAATTGGGGTGAGCGCGAAAGCGGGCATCCGAAAGAATTGCTTGACGACCATAGAGCGTTGGAACCACCTGATCCCATCCCGAACTCAGTAGTGAAACGACGCATCGCCGATGGTAGTGTGGGGTCTCCCCATGTGAGAGTAGGTCATCGT
>NZ_JAELYA010000003.1 GCF_017589465.1 Pseudomonas schmalbachii | reverse complement strand
TTGAGTCCCCTGAAGGGCCGTCGAAGACTACGACGTTGATAGGTCGGGTGTGTAAGCGCTGTGAGGCGTTGAGCTAACCGATACTAATTGCCCGTGAGGCTTGACCATATAACACCCAAGCAATCTGACGATTGCGGTGTAGTGGTGAAGTCGACGAACCGAAAGTTCGTGAGAACCGCAAATGACACCGAACGATCACATACCCGAATTGGGGTGAACGCGAAAGCGGGCATCCGAAAGAATTGCTTGACGACCATAGAGCGTTGGAACCACCTGATCCCATCCCGAACTCAGCAGTGAAACGACGCATCGCCGATGGTAGTGTGGGGTCTCCCCATGTGAGAGTAGGTCATCGTCAAGCACCTATCCCGAAACCCCTGGTCAGCAATGACCGGGGGTTTTGCTTTTGCGCGCGGGAAAGCCCACGGTTCGCGCCATTGTCATTCGCGGGCTGCAATGCCCACCGTAGGTTGGTGCTGAGCAACGCGAAGCCCAACATCGCCATCGTTGGGCTTCACTGCGTTCAGCACCAACCTACGCGAGTTCTGGCCCAGCCACGTAGTTGCGTAGGCTGTCATCGAAATGTCATTTCGTCGAAGTTGCCGGTGGCAGATTCGCGTTGCCGCGTGGCGGTAAGGCTTTGCCGCTTGCCGCTTGGCATGGATGCAATTTTCAACCAACTCATTGATTTATAAGTAATTTAATTGATGGCACGCACTTTGCTGAAGTAATGGAAAGCCCATATCGGCAAAGGTTAGTGACCATGAGCATCAGCTTCGACAAAGCCCTCGGCATCCATCAACAAGCCCTCAGCTTCCGCTCCCAGCGGGCAGAGGTGCTGGCCAACAACCTGGCCAACGCCGATACGCCGAACTACAAGGCGCGCGATCTGGATTTCGCCTCCGTGCTGGCTGCTCAGGTCGACAAGTCGAAGCACGGCACCTTCGCCGCTACACGTACCAGCGCCCGCCACATTGCTGCCGACGGCTTCGGCATGGGCGATGACGCGCTGAAGTACCGCATCCCGTTCCAGGCCTCCATTGACCAGAACACCGTCGACGAGCAGATCGAACAGTCCAACTATGCCGAGAACTCCGTGCAGTTCCAGGCCAGCTTCACCTTCCTCAACAACAAGTTCAAAGGGCTGATGAGCGCCCTGCGCGGGGAGTGATCGCCATGTCGCTAGCCAGTGTCTTCAACATCGCCGGTACCGGCATGAGTGCCCAGACCACCCGTCTGAACACCACCGCCAGCAACATCGCCAACGCCGAGACAGTGTCCTCCAGTGTCGACCAGACCTACCGAGCCCGGCACCCGGTGTTCGCCACCATGCTGCAGCAGGCGCAGGGCGGGCAGGGTTCGCTGTTCGCCGATGGTGACGAGTCCGGCAATGGCGTGCAGGTGCTCGGCGTGATCGAGGATCAGAGTCCGCTGGTGCCGCGCTACGAGCCGAACCATCCGGCGGCGAACGCCGACGGTTACGTGTTCTACCCGAACGTCAACGTAGTGGAGGAGATGGCCAACATGATCTCCGCCAGCCGCTCGTTCCAGACCAACGCGGAAATGATGAACACCGCCAAGCAGATGATGCAGAAGGTCCTGACCCTGGGTCAGTAAGCCGAAAGGATTCAGCATGAACGTAGATAACAGCAGTGCATCGAGCGCGATCCTGTCCAGCCTGAATGGCTCGCGCTCCGCCGGATCGAATGCCGACACCGGCACCAACAGCCTCGGCAAGGATTCCTTCCTGCAGTTGCTGGTCACCCAGATGAACAACCAGAACCCGCTGGAGCCGCAGGACAACACCGCGTTCGTCTCGCAGTTGGCGCAGTTCAGCAGCCTGGAGAGCATGCAGAACCTCGACGGCACCCTTGGCTCGTTCTACTCCTCGTTCCAGTCCTCGCAGGCGCTGCAGGCTTCGTCGCTGGTTGGCCGCTCGGTGATCGTCGCCTCCGACAAGGCGCAACTGGAAAGCGGCGCGACGCTGGACGGCAGCCTGGCGATGCCGATGTCCGGTGACGGTGTCCAGGTGAAGATCTACGACGACTCCGGCGAGCTGGTGCGCACCATCGACCTCGGCACGCAGAAGGGCGGCAATGTCGACTTCAAGTGGGACGGCAAGGACGAGGACGGCAATTTTGTCGCCAGCGGCACCTACAAGTTCAAGGCGTCCGGCAGCTTTGGCGGGACCAACATCGACCTCGCCACCTACCTGCCGGCGACCGTCAACAGCGTGACGCTGGGGCAGAACGGCGAAGGGATGACCCTCAACCTTGCCGGCATCGGCAGCGTGAGGGCTTCAAGCGTACAGACCATCGGCAAGTGATGCCGTAAAAGGAGATTACCCATGTCTTTCAACACCGCACTGAGTGGTCTGAACGCTGCGAGCACCGACCTCAACGTGACCGGCAACAACATCGCCAACGTCGGCACCACCGGCTTCAAGTCGTCGCGCACCGAGTTCGGCGATCTCTACGCTATCTCCATGTTCGGCAACGGCCGCAACTCCGTGGGCAGCGGGGTAGTCACCCAGAGCATCGCCCAGCAGTTCAGCCAGGGGAACATCACCAGCACCGGCAACAGCCTGGACCTGGCCATCAACGGCAATGGCTTCTTCATGGTCAGCGACAACGGAGCCCGCCAGTACACACGCGCCGGCGTGTTCCGTACCGATTCCAACGGCTTCATCATCGACAACTCCGGCAATCGCCTGCAGGGCTATGGCGTCAACGGTACTGGCGCCATCGTCAATGGTGTGATCGGCGACCTGCGCGTCGACACCACCAACCAGTTGCCCAACGCCAGTACCTCGATCACCTCGACCCTGAGCCTGAATTCCGCGGCCACCACGCCGACCATCTCGCCGTTCGACGCCGGTGACGCCAGCACCTACAACTGGTCGACCTCGGTGGATATCTACGACTCCCAGGGCAACTCGCACACCATGACGAACTACTTCGTCAAGGACGCCAGCAACCAGTGGAGCATGTACACCCTGGTCGATGGTCGCTCCCCCATCGACCCGACCAGCACCACCGCACTGCAGACGTCGCTGACCTTCAACGGCGCTGGCCAGCTCACCGCCATCGCGCCGACTACGCCCAGCACCACTGCAGGCCTTTCGCTGAATCCCGACAACACCCTGACCCTGAATGGCTGGGTGCCGGCGGCAATCACCGATCCGAAAAGCACTCCGGTCACCTGGGGGCCGAATGGCGCCACTGCTGCCGTGGGCGGGATGCGCATCGACATGACCAAGACCAGCCAGACCAACACCGCCTTCGCGGTTACGGCGCTCTCCCAGGACGGCTACGCCACCGGGCAGATGTCCGGACTGTCCATTGCCCAGGACGGGCAGATCTACGCGACCTATACCAACGGCCAGTCCAAGCCCATCGGCCAGGTGATCCTCGCCAGCTTCGCCAATGCCCAGGGTCTGACTCCGGTCGGCAACACCGCCTGGAAACAGACCCTTTCCTCCGGCGAAGCGGTGATCGGCACGCCGACCTCGGGCACCCTGGGTTCGGTAAGCTCCGGCGCGCTGGAGGAATCCAACGTCGACCTCACCGCGCAACTGGTCAACCTGATCGTCGCCCAGCGCAACTACCAGGCGAACGCCAAGACCATCCAGACCGAGAGCACGATTTCCGACACCATCATCAACCTGCGTTGACGGTCCGTAGGTTGGGCTGAGGCACGAAGCCCAACACCTGCTTAACCATGGCACCGTTGGGCTTCGCAGGCTCAGCGCCAACCTACGGGGCGAAGCCCAACATGCGTGATGACATTCGCAGGGGCGGCAACGCTCATTGCCGCAGGCGGCAGCCTCTCGCCGCCCTGCGGAAAACCAAGGCTCCTTCGGGAGCCTTTTGTTTTTATAAGTCCTTGTAAATCAGTCAATTAGAGATTTGGCACAGCCCTTGCTCAAGCAGCTCCAGTGAATCAAAAAGCGCCGGAGTATTGCCGTGGACAAGATGCTGTACGTGTCGATGAGTGGAGCGAGCCAGAACACCCTGGCCATGCGCGCCCACGCCAACAACCTGGCGAACATCTCTACCAGCGGCTTCCGGCGCGACTTCGAGCAGGCGCGCTCGATGCAGGTGTTCGGCGACAGCTTCCCGGCGCGCGTATACGCCATGACCGAGCGTCCCGGCACCGACTTTTCTGCCGGCAGCCTGCAGGCCACTGGCCGTGATCTCGACGTCGCCGCCAAGGGCGATGCCTGGATCGCCGTGCAGGCGCCGGATGGCAGCGAAGCCTATGTGCGCACCGGCAGCCTGGAGGTCGACGCCCTCGGCCAGCTGCGCACCGGCGACGGTTTGCCGGTGATCGGCAATGGCGGGCCGATCGCCGTGCCGCCGCAGGAAAAGATCGAGATCGGCGAGGACGGCACCATCAGCATCCGCGGCCTGGGCGAGAACCCCAGCGCCATGGCCGAGGTGGACCGCATCAAGCTGGTCACCCCGGACCCGAAGCAGCTGGAGAAGGGTACCGACGGCCTGATCCGCTTCAAGACCCAGCCCGGCCAGCAGGCGCCGCTGGCCGATGCCGACGCCAAGCTGCAATCCGGTTTCCTCGAATCGAGCAACGTCAACGCGGTGGAAGAGATGACCTCGATCCTCGCGTTGTCCCGCCAGTTCGAGCTGCACGTGAAGATGATGCGCACCGCCGAGGACGACTCGGCGGCCATGGCTCGGGTTTTGCAATTCGCCTAATCAACCAGTCCATGGCGCCATGAATCCGGCGTCAGGCTAAAGGAGAGCAACGATGCTTCCGGCACTGTGGGTCAGCAAGACGGGTTTGGCCGCCCAGGACATGAACCTGACCACCATTTCCAACAACCTGGCCAACGTCTCCACCACCGGCTTCAAGCGCGACCGTGCGGAGTTCCAGGACCTGCTGTACCAGATCAATCGCCAGCCCGGCGCGCAGTCCAGCCAGGACAGCCAGTTGCCGTCTGGCCTGCAACTGGGTACCGGTGTGCGCGTCGTCGGCACGCAGAAAAACTTCACTGCCGGCAGCCTGCAGACGACCGACAACCCGCTGGACCTGGCGGTGAACGGCCGCGGCTTCTTCCAGGTGCTGATGCCGGACGGCACCGTCGCCTACAGCCGTGACGGCAGCTTCCACCTGAACTCCGACGGGCAGATCGTCACCTCCAATGGCTATGCCCTGGAGCCCGCCGTCGTCGTGCCTGCCGAGACCCAGACCTTCACTGTCGGCCAGGACGGTACCGTCTCCGTGACCACCGCCGGCAACCCGCAGCCGCAGATCATCGGCAACCTGCAGACCGCCGATTTCATCAACCCCGCCGGCCTGCAGGCGATGGGCAACAACCTGTTCCTCGAAACCGCCTCCAGCGGCGCGCCGCAGGTCGGTACCCCGGGCCTGAACGGTCTCGGCACCGTGCAGCAGAACACCCTGGAGAACTCCAACGTCAGCGTGGTCGAGGAGATGGTGAACATGATCACCACCCAGCGCGCCTACGAGATGAACTCCAAGGTGATTTCCACCGCGGACCAGATGCTGTCCTTCGTCACCCAGAACCTTTGATGCGTAACGCGGAGCCGTCCGCTCCCATGAGGTAGTTGCATGAACCGTTTCCACCTTCTTCCGCTGCTGGCCGTCGCTGCGCTGGCCGGGTGCGTCAATCCTCCGCCGAAGCCGGATGATCCGTACTACGCCCCGGTCCTGCCGCGCACGCCGCTGCCGACAGCGCAGAACAACGGTTCGATCTACCAGGCCGGTTTCGAGAACAACTACTACAGCGACCGCAAGGCCTTCCGCGTGGGCGACATCATCACCATCACGCTCAACGAGAAGACCCAGGCGAGCAAGAAGGCCAATTCCGACATACAGAAGGACAGCAAGACCAACATGAGCCTGACCTCGCTGTTCGGCGGCGGGGTGTCGACCAAGAACCCGATCACCGGCGGCAACCTCACGCTGGATGCCGAGTACGCCGGCTCGCGTGATGCCAAGGGCGACAGCCAGGCGGCGCAGAGCAACAGCCTGACCGGCTCGATCACCGTCACCGTGGCCGAAGTGATGCCCAACGGCATCCTCTCCGTGCGCGGCGAGAAGTGGATGACCCTGAATACCGGCAACGAGCTGGTGCGCATCGCCGGTCTGGTCCGCTCCGACGATATCGCCACCGACAACACCGTGCCCTCGACCCGCGTGGCCGATGCGCGCATCACCTATTCCGGCACCGGCGCCTTCGCCGATGCGAGCCAGCCGGGTTGGCTGGACCGCTTCTTCCTCAGCCCGATGTGGCCGTTCTGACAGGGGCGATGCGGATGACCACCATCGTAGGAGCGGGCCATGCCCGCGAAACCATCGGCAGGATCGCGGGCATGGCCCGCTCCTACGGGATGGCGCTGCTGTGCTTGCTGCTTTGCCTCCCTGCCCACGCCGAACGCCTGAAGGACATCGCCACCATCCAGGGTGTGCGCAACAACCAACTGATCGGCTACGGCCTGGTGGTCGGCCTCAACGGCACCGGCGACCAGACCACCCAGACGCCGTTCACCCTGCAGACCTTCAACAACATGCTCGCGCAGTTCGGCATCCGGGTGCCACCGAACATGGGCAACGTGCAGCTGAAGAATGTCGCCGCGGTTTCCGTGCACGCCGACCTGCCGCCCTTCGCCAAACCGGGGCAGGCCATCGATATCACCGTGTCGTCCATCGGCAACGCCAAGAGCCTGCGCGGCGGCAGCCTGCTGATGACCCAACTGAAGGGTATCGACGGCCAGACCTACGCCATCGCCCAGGGCAACCTCGTCGTCGGCGGCTTCGATGCCGAGGGCCGCGACGGTTCGAAGATCACCGTCAACGTGCCGTCCGCCGGACGCATTCCCTCCGGCGCCACCGTCGAGCGCGCGGTGCCGAGCGGTTTCGACCAGGGCAATAGCCTGACCCTCAACCTCAACCGCCCGGACTTCACCACCGCCAAGCATATCGTCGACCGCATCAACGACCTGCTCGGCCCGGGCGTGGCGCAGGCCATCGACGGCGGCTCGGTGCGGGTCAGCGCGCCGCTCGATCCGAGCCAGCGGGTCGACTACATGTCGGTGCTGGAAAACCTCGAAGTGAAAGCGGGCGAGGCGGTGGCCAAGGTCATCATCAACTCGCGCACCGGCACCATCGTCATCGGCCAGAACGTGCGCGTGTCGCCGGCCGCCGTCACCCACGGCAGCCTCACCGTGACCATCACCGAAGACCCCATCGTCAGCCAGCCGCAGCCCTTCTCCAACGGCCAGACCGCCGTGGTGCCGCGCTCGCGGGTGAATGCCGAGCAGGAAGCCCGGCCGATGTTCAAGTTCGGCCCGGGCACCTCGCTGGACGATATCGTCCGCGCGGTGAACCAGGTCGGCGCGGCGCCCGGCGACCTGATGGCGATCCTCGAAGCCCTGAAACAGGCCGGCGCACTGCAGGCCGAGCTGATCGTGATCTGAGGCCGCCATGGACGCACGACTCTTCAACGCCAAGGCCGCCGTCGACAGCGGCGCCTACACCGACCTCAACCGCCTCAACCAGTTGAAGCACGGCGACCGCAACAGCGAAGGCAACATCCGCAAGGTCGCCCAGGAATTCGAATCGCTGTTCCTCAACGAGATGCTCAAGACGATGCGCTCGGCCAACGAGGTGTTCGCCAAGGACAACTACCTGAACAGCGAAACCAGCAAGCAATACCAGGACATGTACGACCAGCAGCTGTCCGTGTCGCTGTCCCGCGACGGCCACGGCATCGGCATCGCCGACGTCATGGTGCGGCAGATGCAGCAGATGCAGGGCGTGAAGTCCAATGGCGGCAACCCGTTCGCCCAGGTGCAGAACAACCATGCCGTGGCGCAGGCGAGCGGCAAGAGCTTGCCGCAACCGGAAGCGGGCCGCGACGACAGCAAGGCGCTGAACTCCCGCCGCCTGGCGCTGCCGGGCAAGCTGAAGGATCGTCAACTGGCCGGCATCACGCCGACCGTCAGCAACGCAGGGGAAGGCAAGCCGCTCGCCCGGGACGATTGGCGCAAGGATCGCCAGTACGACGTGGCCGCTGTCAGCGAACGCCGTGCCGTGCGGAAGCCGGGCCAGCGGATGTTCGCCTCCCGTGACGAGTTCGTCGCCGCCATGCTGCCGATGGCCGAGCGCGCCGCCAAACGCATCGGCGTCGACCCGCGCTATCTGGTGGCGCAGGCCGCGCTGGAAACCGGCTGGGGCAAGTCGCTGATCGTCCGCAATGACGGCAGCAGCGGCCACAACCTGTTCGGCATCAAGGCCGGCGCGAGCTGGAAGGGCGACTCCGCGAAATCGCTCACCAGCGAATACGAGAACGGTCGGAAGGTGCGCGAGGTTGCGTCGTTCCGTGCCTACGACTCGTTCGAGCAGAGCTTCCACGACTACGTCAGCTTCCTGCAGAACAACGACCGTTACCAGGACGCCCTCGACTCCGCCGCGCGCCCCGATCAGTTCATGAAGGAACTGCAGCAGGCCGGCTACGCCACCGACCCGCAGTACGCACGCAAGGTCAACCAGATCGCCAAGCAGATGCAGGTCTACCAGGCCGTCGCCATGGCCGACAGCCCGACCCGGACCCTCTAAGGACAGAACATGAGTTTGCTTTCCATCGCTCTATCCGGCCTGCGCGCCACCCAGACCTCGCTGACCGCCACCGGCCACAACATCAGCAACGTCAACACACCGGGCTACTCCCGGCAGCAGGCGATCCAGCAGACCAGCATCCCGCAGTTCGCCGGCTACGGTTATGTCGGCACCGGCACCCAGGTGGCCGACGTCCGCCGGCTGGCCAGCGACTTCCTCACCGCGCAGGTGCGCACGGCGACCAGCCAGAGCAACGAGCTGGATGCGTTCAAGGGGCAGATCGAACAGCTCGACGCGCTGCTGTCCGACACCACCACCGGCATAAGTCCGGCGCTGCAGAAATTCTTCACCGCATTGCAGACCGCTTCCTCCAACCCGTCCGCCAGCGAAGGCCGCGAAGCGCTGTTGGCCGAGGCGCAGGGGCTGTCGAAGTCGTTCAACACGCTGTACGACCAACTGGACAAGCAGAACGGCCTGATCAACCAGCAGCTCGGTTCGCTGGCCAGCCAGATCAATTCGCTGGCCAATACCGTCGCCGGCTATAACGACGCGATCCAGAAGTCGACGGGCTCCGGCGTGAAGCCGAACGACCTGCTGGATGCCCGCGACGAAGCCATCCGCCAGCTCTCGCAACTGGTCGGTGTGCAGGTGGTGCAGCAGGACGACACCTCGCTCAGCCTCTTCATCGGCACCGGCCAGCCGCTGGTGGTCGGCAACAAGGTGTCGACGCTGCAGGTGGTGCCGGGTGCCGATGATCCGAGCCGCCACCAGATCCAACTGGTCAGCGGCAGCGTCACCCAGACCATCACGCCGCAGATTTCCGGTGGGCAGATGGGCGGCCTGCTGGCCTATCGCGACACCGTGCTGGACAGCTCCTACAACAAGCTCGGACAGATCGCCCTGACGTTCGCCGATGCGGTCAATCGCCAACTCGGCCAGGGCCTGGACCTGTCCGGACAGGCCGGCGGCATGCTGTTCGGCGACATCAACGACCCGAGCATCACCGCCCTGCGCGTGCTGGAGCGGAGCGGCAATATCGGCACGGTGAAGACGAACCTGCAGATCACCGATACCGGCAAGCTGAATCCCAGCGACTACCGGCTGGATTTCGACGGCACCAACTTCACCGCGCGGCGGCTGAGCGACGGTGAGTCGATCAGCGTGACGGTGAGTGGCACCGGCCCGTACACCCTGAGCTTTGCCGATTCGAAAGGGGAAGGGCAGGGCTTCGAGATGACCCTCGACACGCTGCCGGCGGCTGGCAACCGCTTCACCCTGCAGCCGACTCGCAGCGGCGCCGGGGATATCCGCAATACACTGCTCAAGGCCGAGCAACTGGCATTTGCCGGCACCGCGCGTGCGGAAAGCACCACCAACAATCGCGGCACTGGCAGCATCGGCCAGCCAAAGCTGGTCGGCGGTCCGTCGCCGGTGGTGGTTGGCGAACTGCAGAGTCTGTTCGGCAGCGGCCTGTCGCTGAGCTTCGACAGCGCCAGCAACACCGTGGGCGGCACTCTGCCGCCTGGTGCGACCCTCAGCTATCTCTCGCCCTCCACGAGCAATCTGGTGCCGGGCCAGACCAATACCCTGCGCCTGGATTACACCGATCCGGGAACCGGCAACAGCTACAGCTATGAATTCACCCTGAGCGGCGTGCCGCAGGCCGGCGACAGCTTCAGCCTCGGTTTCAACAGCAAGGGCATCTCCGACAACAGCAACGCCCTGGCACTGTCCGGACTGCAGAGCAAGAACACCGTGGGTGGCAGCGCCGGCGCCAGCTTCAACTCCTCCTATGGCGGCCTGGTCGAGCGCGTTGGCACCCTGACCGCGCAGGTGCGCACCAACTCCGACGCCAGCGCCACCGTGCTCAAGCAGGCGCAGGACAGCCGCGACTCGCTGTCCGGCGTCAGCCTCGACGAAGAGGCGGCCAACCTCATCCAGTTCCAGCAGTACTACAACGCTTCGGCGCAGGTGATCCAGATCGCCCGCTCGCTGTTCGACACCCTGCTTGGCAGCTTCCGCTGAATAAGGACCTGATATGCGTATCTCCACAATCCAGGCCTACAACAACTCAGTCGGCGGCCTGCAGCGCAACTACTCCAGCGTCACCCGCACCCAGGAGCAGATCAGCACCGGCAAGCGCCTGCTCACCCCGGCGGACGACCCGGTCGCCTCGGTGCGCCTGCTGCAGCTCAGCCAGGAGCAGGCGCTCAACGGGCAGTACAAGACCAACATCACCGCGGCGAAGAACAGCCTGAATAGCGAGGAGGCGATCCTTACCTCGATTGGCAACGTACTGCAGCGCGTCCGGGAAATCGCCGTGCAGGCCGGCAACGGTGCGCAGGACTCCAGCGACAAGCAGGCTCTCGCTACCGAGCTGGCGCAGCGCGAGGACGAACTGTTGAACTTGCTGAACAGCAAGGATGCCAACGGCAAGTACCTGTTCTCCGGTTCCCAGGGCGACATCCAGCCGTTCGTGCGCAACCCTGATGGCACTTACAGTTATCAGGGCGATGAAAGTCAGCGCCAGGTGCAGATCGCCAGCAGCACCTTCCTGCCGATCAGCGACAGCGGCAAGGAGCTGTTCGAGAACATCTTCAATGCGAATCGGGTGAAAACGGACGAGGTTGCTGGAAACACCGGTACGGGACGTATCTCGTTGGGCATGGTGGACGACAAGCTGGCCTATGACCGCGACTTCCCGGCGAGCAATCCTCCATCGGCCGGCGATGGAGTGGGCATTCACTTCCTCGATCCGAACAACTATGTGATTTACGACGCCAACGCCACGCCGGATTGGAGCACCTACGACCCCGCATCGCCTCCGGCCTGGCAACTCGCCAATGGCAGCATCGACAACGATGAGCTGACCAAGGACGTCATCCGCTATGGCGGCGTCAGCGTCATTCTCGATGGGAAACCGGCAGCAGGTGACGAGTTCACGATCAACCGCGATCCGGCGCACGAGAAGCGCAGCATGCTCGATACGGTGTCCGAACTGCGCAAGGCGCTGGAGAACGGCGCGGACACTCCCAGCGGCAGCAAGGCGATTCGCGATGCCACGGGCGTGGCCCTGAGCAATCTGGATGCGGCCAGCAACCAGATACTCAAGGTGCGTGGGCAGATCGGTGCGCGGCTGAACACCATCGACTCCACCGAAACCTTCATCGACGACGTCTCGCTGGTGAATACCGGAGTCATCTCCGATTTGCAGGATCTCGACTACGCGGAAGCACTGTCACGCCTGTCCATGCAGTCGACGATCCTCCAGGCCGCACAGCAGAGCTACGTGAAGATCAGCGGGCTGAGCCTGTTCAACTTCCTCGGCTGAGCCGCGGCGATTCGTAGGTTGGTGCTGAGCTTGCGAAGCCCAACAACGCTATCCGACACCGCCAGGTGTTGGGCTTCACTGCGTTCAGCACCAACCTACGTCGGTCAGCCGGGATATCCGCTAAAGCCCGGGACACTTCTGTCGATAGCGTGTTTGTACCTCCCGTGTGGTTGCGGGAGTTGTGGGTATGTCCGGTCAGGCAACTGACCGCGAGAAAGAAAAAACGCGAAGTTTCGCTAAAGCTCCACGAACAGGCGCCGATAAGAACTTCGAATGCGAATTCTTGGGATACCTGAGCAAGCAGGCCGAGATATCGCGCGCTCAGGCATCGAACAGGACCTCTGAAGGAGACCACCATGGCCCTTACCGTCAACACGAACATTGCTTCCCTGAACACCCAGCGCAACCTGAACAGCTCGTCCAACGCGCTGAGCACTTCGCTGCAACGTCTGTCCACCGGCAACCGCATCAACAGCGCCAAGGACGATGCTGCCGGCCTGCAGATCTCCAACCGTATGACCAGCCAGATCAGCGGTCTGAACGTCGCGGTACGCAACGCCAACGACGGTATCTCCCTGGCCCAGACCGCTGAAGGCGCCCTGCAGCAGTCCACCAACATCCTCCAGCGTATGCGCGACCTGTCGCTGCAGTCGGCCAACGGCACCAACGACTCCACTGACCGCAAGGCACTGCAGAAGGAAGTCAGCGCCCTGCAGGACGAGCTAACCCGTATCGCCGACACCACCACCTTCGGTGGTCGTAAGGTGCTGGATGGCTCCTTCAACAACGTGGACTTCCAGGTCGGTTCCAACGCCCACGAGACCATCAGTGTTTCCGTGGGGGCGGCGGGGTCCAGCGATCTGGGCACCCATGCGGTAAAAGGGCAGGCGAACAGCAGCACTGTATTTGGTTCCATCATTGCTGATACTGCGCTTCCGGCCGCTGGCGCCGGCGGCAACGGTATGACGGCCAATAACCTTACTATCACTGGTCCGGACGGCCAAGCTACGGGTATCGCTGTAGGTGACGATGACGAGGGAAGTAGCGCTGCTGCTGTAGCTGCGGCAATCAATGCCAAGGAGTCCACGACGGGTGTCAAGGCTGAAGCGCACACCAAGGTGGTCATGTCCAATCTGACCAGTACCGGTAACGTGTCGTTCGATCTGACTGGAGGAACTGGCACAGCATCGATTTCCGCCAACATCAGCGATACTACGAACTTGTCGAACTTGCGTGACGCGATTAACGCCAAGACTTCGACCACTGGTGTTACCGCCAAGATCGATGACAAGGGCAGCCTTACCCTGGAATCCAAGGACGGCAGCAACATCGCCATCGACGGCTTTGCAGTTAGCGGTAGTTCTGACGAAAGTATCGATATCCAAGCCTATGATTTCGACGATAACCCGCTGGGTACAGTGACTACTCTGACAGAGGGCGGCGACGTTGCAGCTTTGGTAACTGGTGACGTTCGCCTCACCTCCTTGGGTGGCTTCACCATTCAGGCTGACACCGACGATACTATTTTTGCCTCGGGCGGTAGCAATTCCGACATGGACACCGTCCAGTCCATCGACATCAGCAGCGTAAACGGTGCCCAGAAAGCCATCGGCATCATCGACTCGGCCCTCGGCCAGATCGACAGCACCCGCTCCAGCCTCGGTGCCGTGCAGAACCGTTTCGACAACACCATCACCAACCTGCAGAGCATCGCCGAGAACGTCGACTCTGCTCGTAGCCGTATCCGCGACGCCGACTTCGCCGCGGAAACCGCGACCCTGTCGAAGAACCAGGTGCTGCAACAGGCCGGTACTGCGATCCTGGCCCAGGCCAACCAGCTGCCGCAGGCGGTTCTCAGCCTGCTGCGCTAAGCCCCGGCCAACGGCTGATCGGGTAACAGGAGGAAGGGGCAACCCTTCCTCCTTTTTGGCTTTTGCGAGGTGAAAGATGGACGTTGCAAACATCGCATCCATGGTTGCGCCGAGCCGTGCTGCCAGCATCAAGCCGGCCGCCGATACAGCACAGAATTCATCACTCCGCGACGGCGAGTCTTCGCGTGATGGCGCTGCCTCGCGTAGTCGACTGGATTCAGCCGTGGACGATATCCAGTCCTTTTTGCAGACGCTCAAGCGAAACCTCAACTTCAGCATCGACGAATCCTCCGGCAAGGTAGTGGTCAAGGTTATCGACGGTGATTCCGGCAAGGTAGTGCGGCAAATGCCTTCCGAAGATGTGCTGAAACTTGCCGCCCGGCTCGACGATATGCGCAGCCTGATGTTCGAAGCCCACGCCTGAGGCGGTGGCGATGATTGGCATGAAGCTTGCCCTTGATTCTCGGCAGGCAATACTCGTGCGGATTCTTGACGGAGAAGGGATATGACCAGCATCACCGGTCTGGGCTCGGGCCTCGACATCAACGGCATTGTCAGTGCGCTGGTGTCGGCGGAGAAAACCCCGAAGCAGAACCAGATCGACAAGCTGAGCAAGGCTACTACCAGCAAGATCACCGCACTGGGCAGCTTGAAAAGTGCCATCAGCGATTTCCAGACGGCGCTTTCTTCGCTCAACAAGCCGGAGAGCTTCCAGGGGCGCAGTGTCAGTTCATCGAAAACGGATGTGCTGACAGCGACCGGTACCCCGAAGGCCGGCGTGGGCAGCTATCAGGTCGAAGTGAAGCAGCTGGCCCAGGGCAGCAAGGTGGCGTTGGCGGCGATTCCCGCCAACGGAAGCGAGGCTGCGACCTTCGGCAAGGGCAGCCTGACCGTCAAGGTCGGCGACACCGAGCTTCCGGCCATCGAGGTGGACGAAAGCAACAACACCCTGGCGGGCCTGCGCGATGCGATCAACAAGGCCGGCAAAGAGCAGGGCGTCAGCGCCACCATCGTTACCGATGCCCAGGGTGCTCGATTGGTATTGAGCAGCAGCAAGATGGGCGATGGCCACGACATTGCCGTGAGTGTCAGCGGTGATGACGGCAGCGGCAGTGCCAGCCTCGAAGACCTTGCTTTCACGCCGAGTGCGGCGCCCAGCGATCCCGATGTGGTGGACCCGCCGGTTCCGGACGATCCGAAGGCGCCGCGCATGCTCAGTCGCGCCAGGAGCGCCGAGCTGAGCATCGACGGTCTGCTGGTCAGGAGCGACTCCAATACCGTCGAAGACGCCATCGAAGGCGTCACCCTCAATCTCAAGAGCCTGACCAAGGCGGGCGAGCCGTTGAGCGTGGATGTCGGCCTCGACACCGGCGGCGTCAAGAGCAACATCAAGAAGTTCGTCGACGCCTACAACAAGCTGATGGGCGTCATCAAGGAACAAACCGTGGTCACCTCCGTCGGCGAGGGCAAGACGCCGGTCACCGGCGCTCTGGTGGGTGACGCCACCGTGCGCTCGCTGGTCAGCACCATGCGCAACGAACTGGTTACCACCAATGGCGATGGCGGCGTTCGCGTGCTCGCTGACCTGGGGATCATGACCAAGCAGGATGGCACGCTGGAGCTGGACTCGACCAAGCTGGACAAGGCAGTCAGCGAGAACTTCGAGGACATCGCTTCCCTGTTCGCCGGCGACAATGGTCTTGCAGCCCGTATGACCAACAAGCTCAAGCCTTACACCGATACCGGCGGCGTCCTCGAACTGCGCAACAAGGCCCTGCAGGGCACGTTGAGTAGCGTCGACAAGCAGCAGGAAGACCTCAATCGGCGTATCTCCGCGCTGCAGGAGCGACTGTTGAAACAGTTCAACGCCATGGATGCGCTGGTCGGCAACCTGCAATCCACCGCCAACAGCCTGACCAATCAATTGGCCAGCCTGCCGTTCGCCAACAAGAGCTGAACCGTATTTCCCGGTAAAAATCGATAAAGCTCCTGCCAACTCTGCCGATAAATCGGACAGTGAGTGAATTCCAGCAGGAGCTGATCCATGTACGCGATGCGAGCCATGAAGCAATACCAGCAAGTCAGCCTGGAGGCCCGTGTGGCCGAGGCTACGCCCCACGGCCTGATCCTGATGCTCATGCAGGGCGGCCTGGAGCGGCTGGCTCAGGCGCGCGGTGCCATCGAGCGTGGGCAGTTGGCGGAGAAAGGCGAACTGATCGGCAAGGCGCTGGGTATCGTCAGTGGCCTGCGTGAAGCGCTGGATATGGAAAAAGGCGGGGAACTGGCTGGTAACCTGGAAGGTCTTTACGGTTACATGACCCAGCGCCTGCTGGAAGCCAACCGCAGCAACGACGCCTCCATCCTCGATGAAGTGGCGGGTCTGTTGCGGGAAGTGAAATCAGGCTGGGACCAGATTGCCGCCTGATGAATGGGGAATGAGATGAGCCAGGCCATGCAGCAACTCAATGAAACTCGCGCAGCGCTGGCAGTGGCTTTGCGCGAGCAGGACTGGCAGGCAATCGCCGACCTGGACCAGGCTTGCCGTGCGCAGGTCGAACATGCCATGGGGGACGCCGGGCGCGATGAGCAGGCTCTGCGCGAAACCATGGAACAATTGCTGGCGATGTACGGCGAACTGCTGGCGGCCTGCCGTCAGCAACGGGAAGCGATAGGCGAGGAACTGGCGACGGTTCGTCGCGCCAGCCAGGGCGCCAAGGTCTACCAGTTATTCGGTTGAGTCGACATTTTTCGCGCTGGAGTTCGCGTATCTTGCACTGGCGTCCCTGTTCGGACCGCATCAGAAAATTCACGTCATTTATTTGACTCTCTCCCGGTTCTTTACTTTAATACTGGCTAAATGCTGGCGAACTCGGGGGAAGTGAAGTCGCCGGTATTTCTTTTTACCGCCTCGGCCGGCCTCTTACTCCAGGAAGACAGATCAAGATGTGGCGCGAAACCAGAATTCTCCTGATCGATGACAACACCGAGCGTCGCAGCGAACTCTCGGTAATCCTCAACTTCCTCGGTGAAGACCACCTTGCCTGCAGCAGCCGGCAATGGCGCGAGACCGTCTCGCCGCTCGCCGGCGGCAATCGCGACGTACTCTGCGTGCTGCTCGGCGCCGTGGAGAGCAAGGGTGGGGCGCTGGAAACGCTCAAGCAACTGGCGGTCTGGGACGAGTTCCTGCCGGTACTGGTGCTTGGCGAATCCGTTCTGCCAGAGTGGCCGGAAGATGTCCGCCGGCGCATCCTGGCCAGCGTCGAGATGCCGCCGAGCTACAACAAGCTCCTCGATTCCCTGCACCGCGCCCAGGTCTACCGCGAGATGTACGACCAGGCCCGCGACCGCGGCCGTCAGCGCGAGACCAACCTGTTCCGCAGCCTGGTTGGCACCAGCCGGGCGATCCAGCAGGTGCGGCAGATGATGCAGCAGGTCGCCGATACCGACGCCAGCGTGCTGATCCTCGGCGAGTCCGGCACCGGCAAGGAAGTGGTGGCGCGCAACCTGCACTATCACTCCAAGCGCCGCGAAGCGCCGTTCGTGCCGGTCAACTGCGGCGCGATCCCGGCGGAACTGCTGGAAAGCGAGCTGTTCGGCCATGAAAAGGGCGCCTTCACCGGTGCCATCACCAGCCGCGCCGGGCGTTTCGAGCTGGCCAACGGCGGCACCCTGTTCCTCGACGAGATCGGCGACATGCCGCTGCAGATGCAGGTCAAGCTGCTGCGCGTGCTGCAGGAGCGCACCTTCGAGCGGGTCGGCAGCAACAAGACGCAGAACGTCGATGTGCGCATCATCGCCGCCACCCACAAGAACCTCGAGAAGATGATCGAGGACGGCAGCTTCCGCGAGGATCTCTACTACCGCCTCAATGTCTTCCCCATCGAGATGGCCCCGCTGCGCGATCGCGTCGAGGATATCCCGCTGCTGATGAACGAACTGATCTCGCGCATGGAGCACGAGAAGCGCGGTTCGATCCGTTTCAACTCCGCCGCCATCATGTCGCTGTGCCGCCACGACTGGCCGGGCAACGTGCGCGAGCTGGCCAACCTGGTGGAGCGCCTGGCGATCATGCATCCCTATGGGGTGATCGGCGTCGGCGAGCTGCCGAAGAAATTCCGCCATGTCGACGACGAGGACGAGCAGTTGGTCAACGGCCTGCGCGAGGCCCTCGACGAGCGTGCGGCGATCAGCGGCGGCCTGCCGGGCCTGGATTCGCCGGCGATGCTTCCGGTCGAAGGGCTCGATCTCAAGGACTACCTGGCCAACCTCGAACAGGGGCTGATCCAGCAGGCGCTGGACGACGCCAACGGCGTGGTCGCGCGCGCCGCCGAACGCCTGCGCATCCGCCGCACCACCCTGGTGGAGAAGATGCGTAAGTACGGCATGAGCCGGCGCGAAGAGGAAATGGCGGAGGATTGACGCCTTCCCCCGGCTGAATGATGAAAGGCGGATAGAGCGGAATGCTTTATCCGCCTTTTTCGTTGCGGCGTGGAGTGAAAGCGACCACCTGCCTTATACCGGCAGGAGCCACGTAACCCATCCTACGGGCCTGCCGATGATGCTTTTGTAGGAGCGAGCTCTGCTCGCGAAGCTTTTGAGTTGCCGGCATTCGCGAGCATCGGACTGGGCGTCCCCCTCGCTCCTACAGGAGTTCGCCCCGCGGCTGACCGTAGCGGGCCATGCCCGCGAATCGCGCGCATGGCGCGCTCCTACAGGTGCATGTGCATCCCTCCGAACCAATCCCACGCGAATCTGGGAAATTTCCGGCACGCAGCTTGCTATGCCTCCTCCGACCGACATTTCGCTGACGTCGGATGGAAGAGAGAGTCGCATGATGCAAGCCGCCCACAGTCCCGCCTCGCCGCCGAATCCGGTGGAGGAAAGCAGCCGCGCCGGTCTTGAGCAGGCCTTCGCCCTGTTCAACCAGATGTCCAGCCAGCTCAGCGAGTCCTACAGCCTGCTGGAGGCGCGCGTCTCCGAGCTGAAGGGCGAGCTGGCCCTGGTCAGCGCCCAGCGCATGCAGGAACTGGCGGAAAAGGAGCGGCTGGCCAATCGTCTGCAGAGCCTGCTCGACCTGCTGCCCGGCGGCGTTATCGTGATCGATGGCCAGGGCGTGGTGCGCGAAGCCAATCCGGCGGCGCGCGGGCTGCTCGGCCAGCCGCTGGTGGGTATGCTCTGGCGTCAGGTGATCGCCCGCTGCTTCGCTCCGCGTGAAGACGACGGCCACGAGATTTCCCTGCGCGATGGGCGTCGCCTGTCCATCGCCACCCGTTCGCTGAATGGCGAGCCCGGCCAACTGGTGCTGCTCAACGACCTCACCGAAACACGCCGCCTGCAGGATCAGCTGGCCCGCCACGAACGCCTGTCCGCGCTGGGGCGGATGGTTGCCTCGCTGGCCCACCAGATCCGCACGCCGCTGTCCGCCGCCATGCTCTATGCCGGCCACCTCAGCGAGCAGGAACTGCCGGCGGAACAGCAGCAACGCTTCGCCGGCCGGCTCAAGGAGCGCCTGCACGAACTGGAAAACCAGGTGCGCGACATGCTGGTGTTCGCCCGTGGCGAGCTGCCGCTGCCGGACCGCCTGACCCCGCCGCAACTGTTCGCCAGCCTGCGCGCCGCTGCCGAGCCTCACGTGGATGGCCTGCAGGTACGCTGGCAGTGCGATGCGCGTGTCGGCGAGCTGCTGTGCAACCGCGACACCCTGGTCGGCAGCCTGCTGAACCTGATCGAAAACGCCATCCAGGCCGGCGGCCGCGACGTGCGCCTGAAAGCCCACCTGTACCGCCGCGGCGACCGCCTGCGCCTGTCCATCAGCGACAACGGCCCGGGGATGGATGCCGGCACCCTGGCGCGTCTCGGCGAACCCTTCTTCACCACCAAAACCACCGGCACCGGCCTTGGGCTGGGGGTGGTCAAGGCTGTCGCCAAGGCCCACCAGGGCGAACTGCGCCTGCAGTCCCGTGCTGGTCGCGGCACCTGCGCCACCCTGATTCTGCCGCTGCTCGCGGCGCCCGCTTGCGCTCACGAGGAATGAACACGATGTCCGTCAAAGTCCTGCTGGTCGAGGACGACCGCGCCCTGCGCGAAGCCCTTTCCGACACCCTGCTGCTCGGTGGGCATGAATTCGTCGCCGTCGACTGCGCGGAAGCAGCCCTGCCGGCGCTGGAGCGCGAGGCGTTCGACCTGGTGATCAGCGACGTCAACATGCCGGGCATGGATGGCCACCAGTTGCTCGGGCTGATCCGCGCACGCTATCCGCAACTGCCGGTGCTGCTGATGACCGCCTACGGCGCGGTGGATCGCGCGGTGGATGCCATGCGCCAGGGCGCGGCGGATTACCTGGTCAAACCCTTCGAAGCCCGCGCGCTGCTGGAGCTGGTGGCACGTCATGCACTGGGCAAGGCGGCCGGGGAGGGCGACGGTCCGGTGGCGCTGGAGCCGGCCAGCCGGCAACTGCTGGAGCTGGCCGCCCGGGTCGCACGCAGCGATTCCACGGTGCTGATCTCCGGCGAATCCGGCACCGGCAAGGAAGTATTGGCGCGCTACATCCACCAGCAATCGCCGCGCGCGACCGGTCCCTTCATCGCCATCAACTGTGCGGCGATCCCGGACAACATGCTCGAAGCCACCCTGTTCGGCCATGAAAAGGGCGCTTTCACCGGCGCTATTTCCGCCCAGCCGGGCAAGTTCGAGCTGGCCGACGGCGGCACCATCCTGCTCGACGAAATCTCCGAAATGCCCCTCGGCCTGCAGGCCAAGCTGCTGCGCGTACTGCAGGAGCGCGAAGTGGAACGCGTCGGCGCACGCAAGCCAACCGTCCTGGACATCCGCGTGCTCGCCACCACCAACCGCGACCTGATGGGCGAAGTGGTGGCGGGGCGTTTCCGCGAAGACCTCTACTATCGGCTGTCGGTGTTCCCGTTGGCCTGGCGACCACTACGCGAGCGTCCGGCGGATATCCTGCCGCTGGCCGAACGCCTGCTGGCGAAATACATACGGAAGATGCATCACGCGCCGGTAAGCCTGTCCGTCGATGCTCGCACCGCGCTGCTGGCGCACACCTGGCCGGGCAACGTGCGTGAGCTGGACAACGCCATCCAGCGCGCGCTGATCCTGCAGCAGGGCGGCTGGATTCGCCCCGAGGACCTGTGCCTGACCGCACCCATCGGCCATGCCATCGTCGCCTCCGTGCAGGTCGCGCCGCTGCCGACTGGCGTCGGAAATCCGGCACCGGTACTGGACGAGCCCGCCACCGCGCTGGGCGAGGACCTGAAGCGCCGCGAGTTCCAGATGATCATCGACACCCTGCGCAGCGAGCGCGGCCGCCGCAAGGAAGCCGCCGAGCGCCTCGGCATCAGCCCGCGCACCCTGCGCTACAAGCTGGCGCAGATGCGCGATGCGGGGATGGATGTGGAGGCGTACCTGTACGCGACCTGAGTGCCGGATTTCCCCTGCGGGCCCGCCTGGTGCGGGCCTTCTTTTTTGGGTTCTTCCTTGGCATTTTCCTTCCGTAGGGCGGGTGAAACCCGCCATGGCGTCTTCGTATTGGCGGGTTGCACCCGCCCTACCTGCTTTCCTCGGTAATCCGAGCGCCACCGTCTCAATCTGGCACCCTTGTTGCTTTAACCCCTTCGCAAACCCGCGCGGCGTCAAAAAAGCCGCGGTCAGTCGGAGAGGGAAGTGATGAGTCAGGGTGTCGAATTCAATCGTCTGTTGCTGGAAATGCGCTCCATGCAGATGGAAGCCATGGCCAAGGGCAAACCGCAGGAAGTGGCGCCGGCTGCCGAGGGCATGCCGAGCTTCTCCGAGCTGCTCGGCCAGGCGGTGAACAAGGTCAACGCCACCCAGCAGACCGCCAGCGAAATGGCGAACGCCTTCGAGATCGGCCAGAGCAACGTCGACCTGACCGACGTGATGATCGCTTCGCAGAAGGCCAGCGTGTCCTTCCAGGCCATGACCCAGGTGCGCAACAAGCTGGTCCAGGCGTATCAGGACATCATGCAGATGCCGGTCTGAGTGACAGGGACGAATAGTTGATGGCTGAAGCCGTAGACAGTCAGGTCCCCGCCAAGCTGGGCGAGGGCATGCCGAAGAAGCCGCTGATGGGGCTGGCGTTCCTCGAGAATCTCGCGGACATGCCGGTGCTGCGTCAGGTCGGCCTGCTGGTCGGGCTGGCGGCGAGCATCGCCGTTGGTTTCGGCATGGTGCTGTGGTCGCAGCAGCCGGATTACAAGCCGCTCTATGGCAGCCTCAACGGCGTCGATGCCAACCGCGTGGTCGAGACGCTGACCGCCGCGGACATTCCCTACAAGGTCGAGCCGAACTCCGGCGCGCTGCTGGTGAAGGCCGACGATCTCGGCCGTGCGCGGATGAAGGTCGCCAGCGCCGGTGTGGGACCCACTGACAGCAATGTTGGCTTCGAAATCCTCGACAAGGAGCAGGCGCTCGGCACCAGCCAGTTCATGGAAGCCACCAATTACCGCCGCGGCCTGGAAGGCGAGCTGGCGCGTACCATCTCCAGCCTGAACAACGTCAAGGCGGCGCGGGTGCACCTGGCGATTCCGAAGAGCTCGGTGTTCGTCCGCGACGAGCGCCGGCCCAGCGCCTCCGTGCTGGTCGAGCTGTATCAGGGACGCGGCCTGGAGCCGAGCCAGGTGCTGGCGATCGTCAATCTGGTGGCGACCAGCGTGCCGGAGCTGGATAAATCCCAGGTCACCGTCGTCGACCAGAAGGGCAACCTGCTCTCCGACCAGCAGGAGCTGGCCGAGCTGAGCATGGCCGGCAAGCAGTTCGACTACACGCGGCGCATGGAAGGCCTGTTCACCCAGCGCGTGCACAGCATCCTGCAGCCGGTGCTGGGCATGGGGCGCTACAAGGCGGAAGTCTCCGCCGATGTCGATTTCAGCGCGGTGGAGTCCACCTCCGAATCGTACAACCCCGACCAGCCGGCGTTGCGCAGCGAGCAGATCAACAACGAGGAACGGCAGAACGGTTCATCAGGCCCGCAGGGTGTGCCCGGCGCGCTGTCGAACCAGCCGCCCGGCCCGGCCAGCGCGCCGCAGCAGACCGGCGGCAAGCAGGCCTCCGATTTCATCGCCCCCGGCCAGCCGCTGAAGGATGCCAACGGCCAGCCGATCATCGATCCGAAGACCGGCAAGCCGGAACTGGCGCCGTACCCGACCGACAAGCGCGAGCAGAACACCCGCAACTACGAGCTGGATCGTTCCGTCAGCTACACCAAACAGCAGCAGGGCCGTCTGCGCCGGCTTTCCGTCGCGGTGGTGCTGGACGACCGTGCAATCACCGATCCGAAGACCGGCGAGATCAGCCACAAGCCGTGGAGCGCCGAGGAACTGGCGCGCTTCACCCGCCTGGTGCAGGACGCCGTCGGCTACGACGCCAGCCGTGGCGACAGCGTCAGCGTGATCAACGCGCCGTTCGCCGCGGAGCAGGGCATGGAGATCGCCTCGCCGCCGATCTACGAGCAGCCGTGGTTCTGGGATGTGGTCAAGCAGGTGCTCGGCATCGGCTTCATCCTCGTGCTGGTGCTCGGCGTGCTGCGCCCGGTGCTGAACAACCTCAGCGGCGGCAAGGGCAAGGAGCTGGTCGCCATGGGCGGCGAGCCGGGGCTGGGCGACATGGGCGGGCTGGACGGCGATCTGGCGGACGACCGGGTGAGTCTCGGCGGCCCGCAGAGCATCCTCCTGCCGAGCCCGACCGACGGCTACGAAGGCCAGCTCAACGCGATCAAGAACCTGGTGGCGCAGGACCCGGGCCGCGTCGCCCAGGTGGTGAAAGAGTGGATCAATTCCGATGAGTGAGATGCGCGTGAGTGCCAAGCTGAGCAAGGTCGACAAGGCCGCCATCCTGTTGCTCTCCCTCGGCGAGACCGACGCCGCGCAGGTGCTGCGGCATCTCGGGCCGAAGGAAGTGCAGAAGGTCGGCGTGGCCATGGCGCAGATGCGCAATGTGCAGCGCGAGCAGGTCGAGCAGGTGATGGGCGAGTTCGTCGAGATCGTCGGCGACCAGACCAGCCTCGGCGTCGGCGCCGACAGCTACATCCGCAAGATGCTCACCCAGGCCCTCGGCGAGGACAAGGCGAACAACCTGATCGACCGCATCCTCCTCGGCGGCAACACCAGCGGCCTGGACAGCCTGAAGTGGATGGAGCCGCGCGCTGTCGCCGACGTGATCCGCTACGAACACCCGCAGATCCAGGCCATCGTCGTCGCCTATCTCGATCCCGACCAGGCCGCCGAGGTGCTCAACCATTTCGAGCACAAGGTGCGTCTGGAAATCGTACTGCGCGTATCCGCGCTGAACACCGTGCAGCCGTCGGCGCTGAAGGAACTCAACCTGATCCTGGAGAAGCAGTTCGCCGGCAACTCCAACTCCACCCGCACCACCATGGGCGGGGTGAAGCGCGCGGCGGACATCATGAACTACCTCGACAGCTCGGTGGAGGGTGCGCTGATGGACGCCATCCGCCAGGTCGATGACGACCTGTCCGGGCAGATCGAGGACCTGATGTTCGTCTTCGACAACCTCGCCGACGTCGACGACCGCGGCATCCAGGCGCTGCTGCGCGAGGTGTCGTCCGACGTGTTGGTGCTGGCCCTGAAGGGCGCCGACGACCCGGTGCGCGAGAAGGTCTTCCGCAACATGTCCAAGCGCGCCGCCGAGCTGCTGCGCGACGATCTGGAAGCGCGCGGCCCGGTGCGGGTCAGCGAAGTGGAAGGCGCGCAGAAGGAAATCCTCACCATCGCCCGGCGCATGGCCGATTCCGGCGAGATTGCCCTGGGCGGCAAGGGCGGCGAGGAGATGATCTAAGTGTTCGAGTCGGACAAGCCGAGGGAAAGGAAGCGCGACGGCGAGCCCGGCGAGCTGATCCGCGCGCGCGATGTGGCGGGCTTCGATCTCTGGTCGCTGCCGAGCTTCGATCCGGTGGTCGAACGGCCCGAGCCGGAACCCGAGCCAGAGGCGGTGGAAACCCCGCAGGTCGAGGAAGTGCCGGTCGAAGAGGTCAAGCCGCTGACGCTCGAAGAACTCGAAGCGATCCGCCAGGATGCCTACAACGAAGGTTTCGCCACGGGCGAGAAGGACGGCTTCCACGCCGGCCAGCTGAAGGCGCGGCAGGAGGCGGAGACTGCGTTGCAGGCCCGTCTGCAGAGTCTGGAAACCCTGATGAACCAGCTGTTCGAGCCGATCGCCGAGCAGGACCAGTTGATCGAGCAGGCCATGCTCAACCTGGTCCAGCATGTCGTCCGCCAGGTGATCCAGCGCGAGCTGAGCCACGATTCCAGCCATGTCCGCCAGGTCCTGCGCGAGGCGCTGAAGCTGCTGCCGATGGGCGCGGAGAACATCCGCATCATGGTCAATCCGCAGGACTTCGAACTGATCAAGGCGCTGCGCGACCGCCATGAGGAAAGCTGGCGCATCCTCGAAGACGATGCGCTGCTGCCCGGCGGCTGCCGCATCGAGACAGAACACACGCGGATCGACGCCAGCATCGAGACGCGTCTGGCGCAGGCGACCAAGCAATTGCTCGAACAACAGCGCGAACAGGCGACCCACCCGCTGCGGGCCGACCTGCATATCGAACTGGAGCCGGCCGATGCGCCTTGATCGGGTCAGCTTCGCCAAGCGCCTGGGCGGTTACGCCGACGCGGTGAACCTGCCCGGCGAGCCGGTGGTGGAAGGCCGCCTGCTGCGCATGGTCGGCCTGACCCTGGAAGCCGAGGGCCTGTTGGCCGCCATGGGTAGCCGCTGCCTGGTGATCAACGACGGCATCTACCACCCGGTGCAGGTCGAGGCCGAGGTGATGGGCTTCTCCGGCGGCCGCACGTTTCTCATGCCGGTCGGCAGCCTGGCCGGCATCGCGCCCGGTGCGCGGGTGGTGCCGCTGCCCGACAGCGGGCGACTGCCGATGGGCAAGTCGATGCTCGGCCGGGTGCTCGACGGCCTTGGCCGCGCGCTGGACAACAAGGGCGGGATGCGCGCGGAAGACTGGGTACCGATGGACGGCCCGGTGATCAACCCGCTGGCCCGCGATCCGATCCACGAACCGATGGACGTCGGCATCCGCTCGATCAACTCGCTGCTTACCGTCGGCCGCGGCCAGCGCCTCGGCCTGTTCGCCGGCACCGGCGTCGGCAAGAGCGTGCTGCTGGGCATGATGACCCGCTTCACCAAGGCCGACATCATCGTGGTCGGGCTGATCGGCGAGCGGGGACGCGAGGTGAAGGAGTTCATCGAGCACATCCTCGGCGAAGAGGGCCTGAAGCGCTCGGTGGTGGTCGCTTCGCCGGCGGACGACGCGCCGCTGATGCGCCTGCGCGCCGCCACCTACTGCACGCGCATCGCCGAATACTTCCGCGACAAGGGCAAGAACGTCCTGCTGCTGATGGATTCGCTGACCCGTTTCGCCCAGGCCCAGCGCGAGATCGCCCTGGCCATCGGCGAACCGCCGGCGACCAAGGGCTACCCGCCGTCGGTGTTCGCCAAGCTGCCACGGCTGGTCGAGCGCGCCGGCAACGGCGAGAAGGGCGGCGGCTCGATCACCGCGTTCTACACCGTGCTCAGCGAGGGCGACGACCAGCAGGACCCGATCGCCGACGCCGCGCGGGGTATCCTCGACGGTCACTTCGTGCTGTCGCGCCGGCTGGCGGAGGAGGGGCACTACCCGGCCATCGATATCGAAGCCTCGATCAGCCGGGTGATGCCGCAGGTGGTCAGCCCGGAACAGCTTTCCAGCGCCCAGCGCTTCAAGCAGCTGTGGTCGCGCTACCAGCAGAGCCGCGACCTGATCAGCGTTGGCGCCTACGTGGCCGGCGGCGATGCCGAGACCGACCTGGCCATCGCCCGCTTCCCGGTGATGCGCGAATTCCTCCGCCAGAGCCTTGGCGAAAGCCAGAGCCTGGAAGACAGCGCGCAACTGCTCGACGCCGTGCTCAATGGCAAGGCCGGTTGATGACGCCGGTTACCGATGGGGTGGCGGGTTTCACCCGCCCTACGGGGCTGGTTCGAATGGCGCGTAGGTTGGCGCTGAGCTTGCGAAGCCCAACGGTGCCATGGCTCGACAGGTGTTGGGCTTCACTGCGTTCAGCGCCAACCTACGGGGCGCGCAACCGGCCGTCCGTAGGATGGGTTGAGCGCAGCGATACCCATCGCTCATGCGGTACGTGCAATGCCCCGTCGCGCTGAACGCCTCGCCCCCGTCGTCGAAATGGCGGTGAAGGCCGAACGCGAGGCCGCGCGCCAGCTCGGCCAGGTGCAGGCGCAGATGCTCCAGGCGCAGCGCCAGCTCGCCGACCTGGAGCGCTATCGCCTCGACTACCAGCAGCAGTGGATCGAGCAGGGCCAGAAAGGCGTCAGCGGCCAGTGGCTGATCAACTACCAGCGCTTCCTCTCGCAACTGGAAACCGCCGTCGAGCAGCAGGGCCGCAGCGTCGACTGGCATCGCGGTGTGGTCGACAAGGCCCGCGATGGCTGGCAGGAGAAGTACGCCCGCGTCGAAGGCCTGCGCAAGCTGGTCGAACGCTACCGCCAGGAGGCGCAACAGGCGGAGGACAAGCGCGAGCAGAAGCAGCTCGACGAACTGGCGCAGCGGGTGCGGCATACACAGCGGTAGGAGCAACTGTGTTTAGTTCCGTAGGATGGGTTGAGCGCAGCGATACCCATGGGGGCCGCGAATGATGGGTATCGCAAGCTCAACCCATCCTACAAGGCTGCCCGACATTCCCTGCCTGTTGCCGCCCCCCGGCCAAGCTGCTACATCTTGATCCGCGCAGAGGCGCATCCAACGACAGGGAGAATCCGATGGCCATCACTTCCGTTCCGTCCGCCGACGGGCAAGAGCTGAGCATTGTGATAGAGGGTCGCTTCGACTTCGGTGCGCATCAGGACTTCCGCAACGCCTATGAGCGCGTGGAGATCACGCCGAAGCGCTACGTGGTGGACCTCAAGGGCGCCACCTACCTGGACAGCTCGGCGCTGGGCATGCTCCTGCTGCTGCGCGACCATGCCGGCGGCGAGCAGGCGCAGATCAGCCTGATCCACTGCAATGCGGACGTGCGCAAGATCCTGTCGATCTCCAACTTCGAGCAGCTGTTCAAGATCAGCTAGAGGAGGGCATTCCTCCGATGTCCGACTACCTGACGGTACTGATCGCCGAAGACAACGCGGCGGACCGACTGCTGCTGTCCACCATCGTCAGCCGCCAGGGGCATCGTGTGGTCACCGCGTCCAATGGCCTGGAAGCGCTCGCCCAGTTCGCCCAGGAGCGTCCGCAACTGGTGCTGATGGACGTGATGATGCCGGTGATGGACGGCTTCGAGGTGGCGCGGCGGATTCGCCAGCGGACCGGCGAGGAGCTGGTGCCGATCATCTTCCTCACCTCGCTGACCGAGTCCGGCGCGCTCGGACAGGGGCTGGAGGCCGGCGGCGACGACTTCCTCATCAAGCCCTACAACCGCGTGGTCATCGAAGCCAAGATCCGCGCCATGGCCCGCCTGCATCACCTGCAGCGCATGGTGCTCGAACAGCGCGACCTGATCGCCCGGCACAACGAGCACCTGCTCAACGAGCAGCGCGTGGCCAAGGCGGTGTTCGACAAGGTGGCGCATTCCGGTTGCCTCGACGCGGCGAACATCCGCTACCTGCAATCGCCGTTCGCGGTGTTCAACGGCGACCTGCTGCTGGCGGCGTTCAAGCCGTCCGGCGGCATGCACGTGCTGCTCGGCGACTTCACCGGCCACGGCCTGCCGGCGGCGATCGGCGCGATGCCGCTGGCCGAGGTGTTCTACGGGATGACCGCCAAGGGCTATTCGATGCCCGACATCCTCCGCGAGATGAACGCCAAGCTGAAACGCATCCTGCCGGTGGGCGTGTTCTGCTGCGCGAGCATGCTCAACCTGAGCTTCCAGCGCGGGCTGGTGGAAGTGTGGACCGGAGGACTGCCGGACGGCTTCCTCTACCGTCGGGAAACCCGCGAGCGGGTGCCGCTGGTATCGCGCCATCTGCCGCTCGGCATCCTCGCCCCGGCGGCGTTCGACGAGCGCTACGAGGTCTACCCGATGAGCGAGGGCGACCGCGTATTCCTGTTCTCCGATGGCGTGCTGGAGGCGACCAATACCGCCGGCGAAATGTTCGGCGAGCAGCGACTGATGGAGGTGTTCGCCAGCCAGGCGGATGCTTCGCGCCTGTTCGACGACATCCAGACCGCGTTGTCGCGCTTCCGTGGCGAGGCGCAGGACGACCTCAGCATGCTGGAAGTGGCGATGGCGCCGCAGGTCAGCCAGCAGCGCCCGCCGCTGGCGTTCTCCGACAGCGGATTGAGCAATCCGCTGGACTGGTCGGCGAGCTTCGAATTCCGCGCGCCGACGCTCAAGCACTTCAATCCGCTGCCGTTCCTCCTGCAACTGCTGATGGAAGTGCAGGCCCTGCGGCCCAAGGGCGGCGCCCTGTACAGTGTGCTCGCCGAGCTGTATTCGAATGCCCTGGAGCATGGCGTGATGGGCCTGGATTCCTCGCTCAAGCGCGACGCCAAGGGTTTCGCCCGCTACTACGAGCAGCGTGCCGAACGCCTGGCGGCATTGCGCGACGGCTATGTGCGTTTCCATCTCGACCTGTCGTCCCATGCCGATGGCGGCGGCCGCCTGCTCATTCGCATGGAGGACAGCGGGGATGGCTTCGATGTCGGCGCGGTGCTGCAGTCGCAGTGCGAGGTTTCCAGCTACTGCGGCCGTGGGCTGCTGCTGGTGCGGCAGTTGGCCGATCGCTGCCAGTGGTCCGCGGATGGCAAGTCGGTGTCCGTGGAATTCTTCTGGGAGAGTTAGGGTCAACAGACCCTGACCCTCCCGCCATCGCCCGTATTCCCGGAGACCCAGCGAATGTCCGAAGTGCATCTCGACGACGCCGTGCAAAGCGCCCTGCAGGAGGTGATGGAGGACGACTATCCGCTGCTGCTGGATGCCTTCGTCAGCGACTCCGAAGTACGCCTGCGCGAAATCCGCGCCGGGCTGGCCAATGCCGACCGCGAAGCGGTGCGCCTGGCCGCGCACAGCCTCAAGGGCAGCTGCAGCAACATGGGCGCGGCGCGACTGCTCGGCCTCTGCGTGCAGATCGAGGAGTGCGCGCGGCACGGCGATTTGGCCCGGGTGGCGGTGCTGTTCGAACAGGCCGATGCGGAGTTCGGCACGGTCTGCAGCCTGCTGGGCAGGCGCCGGCTGGACGAAATCTGAACCGCGCACGACGAATTGGCCCGGCGGTTGCTACATCCGTTCCCGTCACTGAATGGAACGGAGAATCCCGATGGCAGTCGCCCCGGATGTGCTGCTCAAACCGACGCCCCCCGGCAAGTCCGGTGCGGCGCTTTCCAGCACCCTGAAGCATGCCGGCAATCCCACGCGCGACAAGGGTTCCAGCTTTGCCGACGTCTACGCGCGGGAGAGCCGTCCGGCGCCTGCGGAGCGTCCCGCGCACGCAGCCCGGCCGGCGCGCGAGCGTGTTGCCGACAGCGCCAGGGACAACCCGGCGAAACCGCCTGCTGCCGCCGACAAGCCGGAGGTTGCCGATGACGGCAAGAGTTTGCCGGGCGCGGCGGAGGACAAGCCGGAAAGCGTGGACGACAAGCCCGCGGAGCAGGCGGAATCGCAGCAGCCGCAGACCGGCGAGCCCGTGCCGCTGCTGGTCACCCTTGGAGCTGAACAGCAGAACGCAGCGAATACCGATTTCGACCTCGAAAAGCTCAACCAGCAGGGCGGCGTGAAGCTGAGCCTGGAGCAGGGTGCCCAAGCGCAACAGCAGGGTGTGCCCCAGGGCAAGCTGGATCTGGCGGCGCTGCAGGCGGGCCAGGTCGTGGAGCAACAGCCGGAAGCGGGCGACAGCAAGCTCCTGCAGGGCGCCTTGCAGGCCGGTGCGGGATTGCTGCGTCTGGCGGAAGGCCAGTCCGATGGCAAGTCGGACGCCCACAGCGAAACCTTCGCCGCCCGGCTGGAGGCGCTGACCCACGCCCTTGGCTCGCAACCTGCGCTGACCAGCCGCCCGGTGAATGCCCTGGTGCCCGGCCAGCCGCTGGCGCTGCAGCAGAATGGTATCAGCGAGGCGCTGGTGGACCGGGTGATGTGGATGTCCAGCCAGAACCTCAAGTCGGCGGATATCCAGATGGAGCCGGCCGACCTCGGTCGCCTCGAAGTGCGCATCCACATGACCGCCGAGCAGACCCAGGTGACCTTCGCCAGCGCCAACGCCGGCGTCCGCGACGCCCTGGAAAGCCAGATGCACCGCCTGCGCGACATGTTCAGCCAGCAGGGCATGAGCAGCCTTGACGTCAACGTCTCCGACCAGTCGCTGTCGCGCGGCTGGCAGGGGCAGGAGGGCGAGGCCGGGCGTGGGCAGGGTCGCGGGGGGCGTGGCGGCGGTGGCGATGACGAGCCGGTGCTGAGCGGCGTCGCGGAAGTGCGCAGCCAGCCGGGACGGCAGGGACGGGGATTGGTGGACTATTTCGCCTGATCCCGCGCGCCGCCGCTGCTTTTGGTAGGAGCCAGCAAGAACTAGGCGTCCCCCTGGCTCCTACAGGTGTGGCGCAGGCTGCAATGCCCATCGTAGGTTGGCGCTTCGCAACGCGAAGCCCAACAGCGCCATCGTTGGGCTTCACTGCGTTCAGCACCAACCTACGCGGGTTCTGGCCCAGCCACCCAGCCACATGGTTACTTAGGATGCAAACCAGTTGCTCCTGCAGCAAAAAACGCCTCGCACTTTTCCTCCCCGCCCTACGTACCACGCTGTAATATCCGCTCCCGAGCTGGCACAGCCCTTGCTCAAGTCCAGATATATGCGCAACGCGCCGGATTACTGACGGATTTTTGGCATGGCGAAGAAGGACCAGCAGACCCCCTCCCAGAAGAGCACCCGGGCGATCCCGGTGAAGCCCGCCGTCCTGCTGGCGGTGGCTTTCCTGCTGGCGATCGGCCTGTCGGTGGGCGGCACCTGGTTCTTCCTCAGCAAGCAGTCGAAGGACGAAAGCGCTGCCGAGGCCGGTGCCGAACACGCCACCACCGGCAAGAAACCGGCGCTGTACGAGCAACTGGCGCCGCCTTTCGTGGTCAACTTCAGTCAGGGCGGGCGGCCGCGCTATCTGCAGGTGTCGCTGGCGCTGATGGGCCGCGACAAGGCACAAATGGATGCCCTGCGCGAACAGATGCCGCTGGTCCGTAATCAGTTGGTCATGCTGTTTTCCGGTCAGAATTTCGATTCGCTGACCACACCGGTGGGCAAGGAAATGCTCCGCCAACTGGCCACCGCCAAGGTCCAGGAGGTGGCGAAGAAGGCCACCGGCAAACTGGTCGTGGAACAAGTGTTTTTCACCAACTTCGTATTGCAGTAGGTGCAGCATGGCCATGCAGGATCTGCTCTCCCAGGACGAAATCGACGCGCTGCTGCACGGCGTGGACGATGGCCTGGTCGAGCCCGAGGATGATCACGAGCCGGGGGCGGTCAGGTCCTACGACCTGACCAGCCAGGACCGCATCGTCCGGGGCCGCATGCCGACCCTGGAGATGATCAACGAGCGTTTCGCCCGCTACACCCGCATCAGCATGTTCAACCTGCTGCGCCGCTCGGCGGATGTCGCGGTGGGCGGCGTGCAGGTGATGAAGTTCGGCGAGTACGTGCATTCGCTGTACGTGCCGACCAGCCTCAACCTGGTGAAGATGAAGCCGCTGCGCGGCACCGCGCTGTTCATCCTCGACGCCAAGCTGGTGTTCAAGCTGGTCGACAACTTCTTCGGCGGCGACGGTCGTCACGCCAAGATCGAGGGCCGCGAATTCACCCCCACCGAGCTGCGCGTGGTGCGCATGGTGGTCGAGCAGGCGTTCACCGACCTGATCGAAGCCTGGAGCGCGGTGATGCCGATCTCCTTCGAGTACGTCAACTCGGAGGTCAACCCGGCGATGGCGAACATCGTCAGCCCCAGCGAAGTGGTGGTGGTCTCGACCTTCCATATCGAGCTGGACGGCGGCGGCGGCGACCTGCACATCACCATGCCGTATTCGATGATCGAGCCGGTGCGCGAACTGCTCGACGCCGGCTTCAAGTCCGACGTCGACGACCAGGACGAGCGCTGGGTCAACGCCCTGCGCGAAGACATCCTCGACGTCCACGTCCCGCTCGATGCCACCGTGGTGCGCCGCCAACTGAGGCTGCGCGACATCCTGCACATGCAGCCGGGCGACGTGATCCCGGTGGAACTGCCGGAACACATGATCATGCGCGCCAACGGCGTGCCTTCCTTCAAGGTCAAGCTGGGTTCGCACAAGGGCAACCTGGCGCTGCAGATTATCGATCCGCTCGAACGCCCGCGTTGAGCGCATCCACCAGAGGACACCGTCAATGGCAGACCAAGACAACGTGACCCCAGAGGAGCAGGCGCTGGCCGATGAGTGGGCCGCCGCACTCTCCGAGTCGGGCGACATCGACCAGAGCGGCATCGACGCGCTGATGACCAAGGCGCCGCCGAAGCCGCCGCGCGCACCGATGGAAGAGTTCGGCATGGCGCCCAAGGCGCCGACCATCGCCGGGCTGGAAGGGCCGAACCTGGATGTGATCCTGGACATCCCGGTGACCATTTCCATGGAGGTCGGCCGCACCGACATCAGCATCCGCAACCTGCTGCAGCTGAACCAGGGCTCGGTGATCGAACTCGACCGCCTGGCCGGCGAGCCGCTCGACGTGCTGGTCAACGGCACCCTGATCGCCCACGGCGAGGTGGTGGTGGTGAACGAGAAGTTCGGCATCCGCCTCACCGACGTGATCAGCCCCAGCGAACGCATCAAGAAGCTGCGCTGACATGAACCGACTCGTCGCATCCCTTGCCGCCCTGCCGCTGGCCGGGCTGGCGTCCTTCGCCGGCGCCGCGGAGAATCCCGCGCCGGCCATCGTCCACGCCAGCAGCGCGCCGAGTCTGATCACCGGCAGCGCCGGCGCGCAGCTGATGCAGCTGCTGTTCGGCCTGGTGCTGGTGGTCGCGCTGATCTTCCTGCTCGCCTGGCTGGTGCGCCGCGTGCAGCAGGTCGGCCCGCGCGGCAACCAGACCATCCGCCTGCTCGCCAGCCAGGCCCTCGGCCCGCGCGACCGGCTGGTGCTGGTGCAGGTTGGCGAGGAGCAGATCCTTCTCGGCCTCACGCCCGGGCGCATCACCCCGCTGCATGTGATGCAGCAACCGGTGCACCTGCCCGACGCCGAACCGGCCACCCCGGACTTCGCCCGCAACCTGCTGGAACTGCTGAACAAGGACAAGGGCCGCCCGCAATGATTTTTGCTGTCCTGCGCTGGGCGCCGCTGGCGCTCGGCCTCTTCCTGCTCGGCCTGCCGCAGGCCTTCGCCGCCGACCCGATGTCGATCCCGGCGATCACCGTGACCACCAACCCGCAGGGCCAGCAGGAATACTCGGTCAGCCTGCAGATACTGCTGATCATGACCGCGCTGAGCTTCATCCCGGCGTTCGTCATGCTGATGACCAGCTTCACGCGGATCATCATCGTCTTCTCCATCCTGCGCCAGGCGCTGGGCCTGCAGACCACGCCGTCGAACCAGGTGCTGATCGGCCTGGCGCTGTTCCTCACCCTGTTCGTCATGGCGCCGGTGTTCGACCGCATCAACAACGAGGCGCTGCAGCCGTACCTCAACGAGCAGATCCCGGCGCAGGAAGCGCTGAGCCGCGCCGAGGTGCCGCTGAAGGGCTTCATGCTGGCGCAGACCCGGCAGTCCGACCTGGAGCTGTTCGTGCGCCTGTCCAAGCGCACCGACATCGCCAGCGCCGACGCCACGCCGCTGACCATCCTGGTTCCGGCCTTCGTCACCTCGGAGCTGAAGACCGCGTTCCAGATCGGCTTCATGATCTTCATCCCGTTCCTGATCATCGACCTGGTGGTGTCCAGCGTGCTGATGGCGATGGGCATGATGATGCTGTCGCCGCTGATCATCTCGCTGCCGTTCAAGATCATGCTGTTCGTCCTGGTGGACGGCTGGGCGCTGATCATCGGGACGCTGGCGGGCAGTTTCGGGACGGTATAACGATGTTGTCTTTCGTAGGTTGGTGCTGAGCTTGCGAAGCCCAACATCGCCATGGCCAACGTTGGGCTTCACTGCGTTCAGCGCCAACCTACGTGTGCAGTTTGAGAGGTGAGGGCCAAGCATGACCCCTGAAGTCGCACTGGACCTGTTCCGCGAAGCGCTCTGGCTGACTGCGCTGATCGTCGCCATCCTCATCGTGCCGAGCCTGCTGGTCGGCCTGGTGGTGGCGATGTTCCAGGCCGCCACGCAGATCAACGAGCAGACCCTGAGCTTCCTGCCGCGCCTGCTGGTGGTGCTGCTCACCCTGATCGTGCTGGGTCCGTGGCTGCTGCGGCAGCTGATGGAGTTCACCCAGAACCTGATCGCCAACATTCCGACGCTGATCGGCTGATGTTCGAACTGAGCAACGCACAGATCGGCGGGTGGATCGGCAGCTTCGTCTGGCCGCTGTTCCGCGTCGCCGCGCTGCTGATGACCATGCCGATCATCGGCACCCAACTGGTGCCGACCCGCGTGCGCCTGTACCTGGCGCTGGCGATCTGCGTAGTGCTGGTGCCGAGCCTGCCGCCGATGCCGCAGGTCGACGCGCTGAGCCCCCGCGCGCTGCTGCTGATCGGCTGGGAAATCCTCATCGGCGCCATGCTCGGCTTCGTCCTGCAGTTGCTGTTCCATGCCTTCGTGGTCGCCGGGCAGATCATCTCCATGCAGATGGGCCTCGGCTTCGCCTCCATGGTCGACCCAACCAACGGCGTGTCGGTGCCTGTGCTCGGGCAATTCTTCACCATGCTGGTGACCCTGCTGTTCCTCGCCATGAACGGCCATCTGGTGGTGTTCGAGGTGATCGCCGAAAGCTTCGTCACCCTGCCGGTGGGCGAGGGGCTTTCCGGCAACCACCTGTGGGAAGTCGCCGGCAAGCTCGGCTGGGTGCTCGGCGCCGGCCTGCTGCTGGCGCTGCCGGCGATCACCGCGCTGCTGGTGGTCAACCTGGCGTTCGGCGCCATGACCCGCGCGGCGCCGCAGCTGAACATCTTCTCCATCGGCTTCCCGCTGACTCTCGTGCTGGGGCTGGTGATCCTGTGGATCGGCACCGCCGATCTCCTTGCGCAGTACCAGGTGCTCGCCAGCGAGACCCTGCAACTGCTTCGTGAACTGATCCGGTCGAGGTAGCGCGATGTCCGAAGACCAGAGTTCCGAAGACCGTACAGAGGAACCCACGGAGAAGCGGCGGCGAGAGGCGCGAGAAAAAGGCCAACTGCCGCGATCCCGTGAGCTGAACACCCTGGCGGTGCTGCTGGCCGGCGCCGGCGGTCTGCTGCTGTACGGCGCCGCGCTGGGCGACAGCCTGCTGCGCCTGATGCGCGGCAGCTTCCAGCTGTCCCGCGAGACGGTGATGAACAGCGACAGCATGCTCCAGCTGTTCGCCACCGGCGGCTGGCTGGCGGCCGAGGGGTTGTGGCCGATCCTCGCGCTGTTGCTGGTGGCGGCTCTCGTCGGCCCCATCGCGCTGGGCGGCTGGCTGTTCTCCAGCGAGGCGCTGGCGCCGAAGTTCAGCCGCCTCAACCCGCTGGCGGGGCTGAAACGGATGTTCTCGGCCAAGTCGCTGCTGGAACTGTTCAAGGCACTGGTGAAGTTCGTCGTGGTCCTGCTGGTGGCGCTGCTGGTGCTGCAGTCGGACAAGGACGACCTGCTGGCGATGGCCCATGAACCGATGGAGCAGGCCATCGTTCATAGCGCCAAGGTGGTGGGCTGGAGCGCGCTGTGGCTGGCCGCCAGCCTGCTGATCATCGCCGCGGTGGACGTGCCCTATCAGCTCTGGGACAACCGCAAGAAGCTGATGATGACCAAGCAGGAAATCCGCGACGAATACAAGGACAGCGAAGGCAAGCCGGAAGTGAAGGCCAAGGTCCGCCAGATGCAGCGCGAGATGGCGCAGCGGCGGATGATGCAGGCGGTGCCGACGGCCGACGTGGTGATCACCAACCCGACGCACTTCGCCGTGGCCCTGAAATACGACGCCGAGGCCGGCGGCGCGCCGAAGCTGCTGGCCAAGGGCAACGACTTCATCGCCCTGAAGATCCGCGAGGTGGCCAACGAGCACAAGGTGATGGTGCTGGAGTCCCCGGCGCTGGCGCGGGCGGTGTACTACTCGACCGAGCTCGACCAGGAGATTCCGGCCGGCCTGTACCTGGCGGTGGCGCAGGTGCTGGCCTACGTGTACCAGCTCAAGCAATTCCGCGCCGGCAAGGGCAAACGACCGGAGCCGCTGGCGGAACCGCCGATTCCGGAGGATTTGCGCAGGGACGAATGAAAGGTAATTGGTGCTCCCTTGCCTTGATCCGCTCCAAACCTCGGGACATCGCGATCGGTGTATTTCAGCAGAAACATAGAGCCTTCTTTAGAGTTTCCTTAGATAAGCTCAATATCCAATCTGTCAATTTTCGAGGAAACATATTTCCCTCGAAATGGCCAAGGGGTCACTCAGTAACACTTCGTTGCAGAGAGCCAATTCTCCGCAATTCAAGTGTCGACTCGTCAGTTTGCCGACTGCAGTATAAGAATGGCCTGTGCCGTCTCTGACAATCAAGGGATCTGCATAAGATGGCTCTTCGGTGCAGCAATGTGAAGTGTATTGTGAGTTGGTGATTGCACTATTTGTTTTGTAGGTCGGCTAAGCGCTTTATTAGAGTTTTGTAGCCTTCCTCCTTTTCATCGGAGTAGTCGATGCTACCGTCCAGCCATTCTTTAAGGTGTATTTCAAGGTCCGGGCGAGGGTGTTCTAAAAATTCAGCACGCCATTTATCAGGGCTGGGGATGGTTTCAAACGAAGGCAGATGATCATAGTCATAGTTGAAGTTGAAATTTCCATCGGAGGTTAATTCAAATGTTAAAGTATACCAGGCATCACTTTGATAGTTTGTCTTGGTCATTAGGGATCTTAATGTCTTGGCTAACTCTATTGATTCGGCGTAGCCTCGCAAGCTTTTGGTTTTTCCTGACTGATCGATTGATTCGGCTTCGGCTTCGGCTTCTAGATATTGTTTTATAATTTTAATTTTGAGTTTAACGCTTGCCCATTTTTCGTTTTTTACGATGGAGTAGATGCTCGTTGCGATTTTTTGTTGTAGGTATTCCTGCTGGCTACTCATCGGTTTTCTCCATTTGCTATCTGCTTCAATATTGTCTTTCCATTCGTGGTTTGTTCAATGTTAAATTGAGATGCTCTCGCTGTTTCATTGGTGTATATCAATTAAGTTCTTGCCTCGACTTCTTTACCCTCTTTCAGGTTTTTGCTCATTCTTTTTCCATCTGTCCCCATTCGCCACACCATGCCCATCGGGAATAAAGATGAGGAAGAGACACGTTCCTATTCGAAGTCGAACTGCAAACTGATCACCTTCCCGATCAAAACAAATATGAGGCTCAATCTTTTGGCCACGGAATGCTGTTGGGATACTGTTGGTTGAATTTGGCGACTACCTGATCGAGCAGCGGGGTGTCGGGGCGGGCGAGGGGGACGCCGGGCTCGCAGGGCAGGCGGCCGAGGGGTTGTTGCATCAAGGGATGGTCGAATTCTTGCGGGTTTTTCAGGCCTATCCATTCACGTAGGCGTAGGAAGGCGAAGATTTCGTATGGGAATAGCCAATAGTCCTCTTCTTCGAATTCGTAAACTTCTCGTCCTTGTGAATCTTCGCGCGAATGCTGAACATGGAAATCGGCCATGCACTGGACCATTTCTCCGACTTTTTCCAGATCAGTAGTTTTCCAGTCAGAAAGGACTTCGTCATATGGTGTGAGGCTTTCCGGATAGGAGTAAAGGGAAGTGTCAATAGACAGTTTTTCTACATCAAAGACCAAATGCAGCAAGAACCAGAAGTGACGATAGAGAGTGCCATTTTCGTGCAAATGTGTGAGATGTAAATCAAGAAGTTCTGTATCTAGTCCTGCATGTAGAGCACGAACCAGCGCGTGGAACTCTCTGTTCCAACCGGCAATGATGGTTGTAGATAAATTAAAAGCTGCTTCAGTGAGTAGCAAGCCACTTGTCAGTTTTTGCTGCTCTATAAGCACAGCATCAAACATCACGCTAGCGTAATTGTGTCGCGCCAAGAGAGCTAGTTTCTGGCTACCAGTTTCTGGATGAAAGAATATAGAGTTGCTGTATTCGTTTAGGTACCAGTAAGCTGTGTTTGCGGCGCCCAGCCCTAACAACTGGATATCGTCAGCGGTGCTAATGTAATTTCTGAGGTTTTCAATGCTTCCATCAAGAAAGCTGCTCCTGTTTCTCGGGTGTTCTAACCATTCTTGAACTTCTTTTTTTATATAATTTAGTTGTTTTATTACTATTTTTCTTGCTTTTTCAATTTTAGATTTTTCGTTTTTCACGTCAATTTTCAATTGGGTTGCCGTTCCCGTCGGGGATAAAGATGAGGAAGAGACACGCTCCTATTTCAAGTCGAACCGCAGACCGACCACCTTTCCGATCAAAAATAAACTTGAGCCTCAATCTTTCGGCCACGGAATGCTGTTGGGGTACTGTTGGTTGAATTTGGCGATCACTTGGTCGAGCAGCGGGGTCTCGGGGCGGGCGAGGGGGATGCCGGGCTCGCAGGGCAGGCAGCCGAGCGGTTGTTGCATCAAGGGATGGTCGAACTCGTGCGGGTTTTTCAGTCCCAACCACTCACGTAGGCGTAGGAAGGCGAAGATTTCGTAGGGGAATAGCCAGCGTTCTTCATTTTCGAATTCGTAGACTTCTCGTCCTCGCGAATCTTCGCGCGAGTGCTGCGCGTGGAAATCGGCCATGCGTTGCACCATCTGGCTGACTTTGCCCAGATCGGTGGTTTTCCAGTCGGCCAGGACTTCGTCATACGGGGCGAGGCTCTTTGGATAAGAGTACAGGGAGGTGTCGATAGTCAATTCTTCCACTTCGCAGGCAAGATGCACTAGGAACCAGAAGTGGCGATAAAGGGTGCCTTTATCGTGTTTGGGGGTGATTCTCAAATCAAGCAGTTTGGTGTCCAATCCTGCATGTAGCGCGCGAACCAGTGCGCGGAACTCTTTACCCCAGCCGGAAATTATGGCTATCGATAAATTGAAGGACGCCTCAGTGGTTAACAGACCGCTAGTCATTTTTTTTTTGTTAATAAGCTCGGCGTCAAACATTGTGCTGGCATAAGTATGACGGGCTATCAGAGCGAGTGCTTGGTAGTCAAGCGAAGACCCGGTGAGCGCGAGATGGCTATAGGTCATCAGGTGCCAATGACTGATTTCTGATGAGGCTAGACCCATAAGATTTATATTGTCCTCGCCTTTGAGATAAAGGCCGAACTCTTCTTTCCCGTCGTCTAGGAAGAGTTTCTTGCTATTTGGGTGTGCCAACCACTCGGTGAACTCTTTTTTTAGATTATTTACTTTCTTGTTTATAAATTTTGTTGTTTCTATGGATGGGGTGTTCTTACTGAGCATTTAGACGTTCCTTGATGGCCATGGTTTTGATCTTGAGGGTTTTTTCGGGCTCTTCATACAGCCTTTATCGATGTTTTCAATAAATACTTCTCGTTTTTCATAACTGATATTGGTGCTTTGTTTTATCCACTTTAGTGCCTTCCTGGCAGCCTCGTCAGTTCCGTGTGGAGCGCTTTGATAGTGCCCAAGCCGATTTGCTGCTTTTCTGAGGCGATCTATTGTAAAACCCTCCCCGCCCATTTCCGCCTGCGCTTTACTCAAACTCCCCGCCCGTGAAGTCTCCGTCGCTTTTACCTCCCAGGCCTTCACTTCGCCAGTCTGGCTGTTACGGCCAATCAGGTCGACGCCCTGCCCGGAGTTATTCTGCACCGAGAGAATTTCGTCGAAGCCTTCATCCATCATGTCCATTCTGGACAGCCATTCACCGCACTTGCCTGTCTCGGCGCTCTTGTTGCCTTTGACCTTTCCGCCGTCTTCTTTCTTTTCCGGTTCCTTCGGCTTTCTGGCCTGTTCTGCCTTTTTCGCCTCTTCGGCTTTCCTGGCTGCTTCTTCCGCTCTTGCGGTATCGGCAGCTTTCTCGGCTGCCTTTTCACCCTTGACCAGATCGCCAAGGGCTTCCACGCCTTTCTTGCCGATCTTGCCCAGTTTTCCGGTGGGTATGATTTCCCAGTAGGACTCGGGCATGAAAACTTCACTGACCGCCGTGGCCATGGCGCCAACGACCATGGCTCCGGTGCTGAAACCTGTGCTGGCGACCCAGGCGTCGATGCTGTTCTGGAGGCCGGCCTTGGCTTGTTCGAGCAGGTTCTTGTCCAGTGGAGGATTGGCGCCCTGTGCGCTAGTGCCGCTGGAGGGGCCTTCTCCGGTGATCTTGCCGATGGTGTTTCCGCTGCCGCTGTAGCTGCCGGTGAGGGCGGGCCTGAAGTCGAATGTGGGCAAATTCAGTTCCGCGTATTTGCGGCGGAACTCTTCGTAGGCCAGCGGGGTGAAGCTACCGTTGTTGAGAAGCTCGTTCTGATTGCTCCATACCGCCCAACCAACGCTGTTGGCGTGCGGGTAGAGGCCCAGCGTCGTACCGTCGGACAGAGGGCGGAATACGGCCGGCCCGTTGATTGTGATAGGGGTGGCCATGTCAGGCTCCGTTCATCCAGAACCGGTCGCCATGGCGAAGGATGTATTTGCCGCCGGCACGTACGCTGCCGCTGTGTTCCAGGGGGTAGCAATTGGCGCCGACGGTACCGCTTTTTACGCCCTTGCCTTGCCCAGGCTCATCGCCCTGGGTTTGTGGGATCTTGCTGTGCTGGTACACCAGTAACGCTTCACCATTGGCGCGCACGCTGGGTACCACGGCGACGGCGTTCTGCATTTCCGCGACGACGGGATAGGGCACTGGCGGCAGGCTTGAGCCCATCGGGGTCTTGCAGACATCCGGCAGCAGGCTGATGACCCGCCAGTTTTCGCACTGGCGGGCGGTGACGTCGTGGGCCATGGTCAGACCTCCCTGGTCTTGATGAGCGGCGCGTCGGGATCGGTTTCGAAGCGGGCTTCCAGTGCTTCGAGGGGAAACTCGGTGGGGACCAGGCAGCGCCAGGCGACCTCCACCAGCAGGGCATCGGTGTCTATCGCCAGGGTGTCGATCACTGCGTTGAGCGGGAGCAGGCCGCCTCCCTCGAACCAGGCGAGCACAAAGGCGCGGTGGCCCGGCAGTGAGGCCAGGACGGTGCCATGGGGTGAGCAGGCAGGCGGAAGCAGATTGCTCAACTCGATCACTGCATCCGGCGGTGGATAGGCGATCTGCTGGTCCTGGGGGGCGCCATTCCAGTAGGCGAAGTCGAAATCCCCGGGCAAGCCAGGCCAGCGCTCGTCGAGCCATTGCTGGTCGAAGGTGCCGGCTTTCTGCAGACGTGGAGTCCAGGCGCGGCCGACGATGCCGAAGCCCGCTGGTCGCTGGCCATAACTCTCGACGACTCTGGCCATTGCCGGGGCATCCAGAGAGCCCTCCGGGTGGCGAACGAGCAGAGGTGGCTTGAAGTTGTCGTCCGGGTAGGTGATCTGCGGTACTGGCAGGTTGTCCGGTGGGACATGACCTGCCTGCCTGGCCATCTTGCGGTGGAGCTTGTCCATCCACCCGGTGCCAAGCGGGTTGCTATAGCAGACTTCGTTGAGCAGCCACTCGGGTTGGGCGGGATCTTCCGCGTGTTTGGGATTGGGGACACGGCTGCTGCCACCAAAGGCATGCTCCCAGTCCAGGGGGACCTTGGACGTGGTTTGCGGATCGTAGAGGCCCCAGCCGAGGTAGTCCTTGTAGAAGATTCGTGGTGCGCTGATGCGCAAGGCCTTGTCGAGCAGCAGAGGGGCGTTGGGGTTGCCTGCGCGACGCAGGGCCAGGCGGGCGATCCAGCTTCGTGATGGCCTGCCAAATGGTGCGTGGGTGTGACCCTGCAGGATTACATCGCAGCGAGGCTTGAAGGGCGCCAGGTCCGACTCGCGGCGAACGCTGGATTGGCCAGGGGCGCCGTAGTACTCGTCGACATAGCAGAGCCCGACGGGGTCGCTGTCCTTGACGGACAGACGGGCGTCGCCTGTCTGCGGATCGACTTGCAGGTCGTAACCGACCTTGATCACGACTACCCGGTATTCCCGGTCGTCCACGTCAAGGGCGTCGTAGCACTGTGCAGCGAATGGCGTGAGGTTGCGGAATTCCATGGACGCAACCTCAGTTCAGATCGATGTCTTTGCCGCTGATCTGTACTGGCCCGCTGGCTTCGAAGTCGAAGCGGGTGCCGTTGATCAGGATGTGTCCATCGCTCTTGAGCACCAATGACGCCTTGCCGACACGCAATGCGATGCTGTCGCCGTCCATGGTGATGTTCGAGGTAGGACCGCCACCGACGGTCAGGCTGTAGCGCTGGCCCACAGTGGAGTTCTGTTCCAGCCCGACAATGGTGTTCTTGTGCAGCCCGACGTTCTGGCTGTACACCGTGCCGATGTTCATCATCTTGGCCAGGCCGACGTTCTGCATGTACGCCAGCTTCACCGTCTCGGTCTTGAAGCGGTCGACCGTGGTCGACCAGTTGCGCCTGATGTGGTCGGTCTGGTGTTTGTCGACGGTCTTGGTGCGGCTTTTGTGGATGGTGATCTTTTCGTTGCCGTCGACGGTCTCGGTGCGGTCGTTGCCGATGTGCACGGTTTCGTCGTGGTCGATGGTCTTCCTGCGGTCATGGCCGACCCAGTGGCTTTCGTCGTGCTCGACCTTGATGTCCTGGTCGCGCTCGGCGTGGATATAGATCTGTTCGGCTCCCTTGCGGTCCTCGATGCGCAGTTCGTTGGAGCCGCGGCCACCGCGGCTGCTGTTGGTCTTGAACACGCTGCGGGTCTTGTGTTCGGGCAGGGCGTAGGGCACCCGGCGCAGCTTGTTTGGCAGGCAGCCGTGGATCAGCGGCTGGTCGGGGTCACCTTCGAGGAAGCTGACCAGCACCTCCATGCCGATGCGTGGAATCAGCACGTGGCCGTAGCCGTCATGCGCCCAGCCGCTGGCGACCCGCACCCAGCAGCTGGAATGCTCGTCGCGCTGGCCGTCGCGGTCCCAGTGGAACTGCACTTTCACCCGGCCGTATTCGTCGCAGTAGATCTCTTCGCTCGCCGGGCCGGTGACCACGGCGGTCTGGCTGCCGAGCACGCGCGGCTTGGGATGGTTCAGGGCGGGGCGGTGGAAGGTCTCGCCGGGGATGGCCTGGAATTGGTTGCGATAACCCTGTTCGCTGGCGTGTTCGACCAGCTCCTGCAGCACCTGAGGCTGGCGTCCCCAGTGGCTGACGCGGGTGACCAGCCAGAGCGCGTTGCAGGCGGGCAGGGGATGGTCGGTGAGGGTGATCAGGTGGCCGCTGGCCAGTGGGCGGTCGCCGCCGCCGCTGGCTTGCAAGGAGTCGCTGCGCTGGCGCTGCAGGGCGATGCGGCTGAGCTGCTTGCCGCGTGCGCCGCTGCGGAACAGGCCGGGGTAGTCGTAGTCTTCGAGGTCGGGGCGGCCATCGTCCCTGGCGCTGCCTTCCAGCAGCAGGCTGGGATGCTCGAAGTCGTAGTCGCGGCGGGTGACGCGCGAGGTGCGGAGGGCCACGCCGCTGTCGAACTGCTTGATCACCGGGTGGTCGGCGACCAGGCCGCTGTCCTGCAGGTATTCCACGCTGCCGATAGTGGCCCAGGCCGGCGGACCGTCGCCGAAGACCAGGGTGTGATCGCCGGGATTGTGTTCGAAGTGGTAGTGGAGGCCTTCCTCCTCGCAGAGGCGCGAGACGAAATGCAGGTCGCTCTCGTCGTACTGCACGCAGTAGTCGCGCACGGGCGGCGGGTTGAGCAGGCGGAAGGCGAAGCTGGAAATGCCGTGCTCGCCCAGGATGGTGGCGATGATCTGCCGGGCATCCTTGTGCTGGAAGATGCGCTGGTTGCGGCGCAGGGCGAGGTTGGCGAAGTGCGGTTCGAGGATCGCCCGAAGGCGGCAGAAGCGTCCGTCCCAGGCGCCCTGGACGGCTTCGCGGATCAGTCCGTGCACGCCGTGCTGCCGGTCGTCGAAGGCCAGGAAGGCCGGTTTGGAGAGTAGGCCCGCCGGATCGACGGGGCGTTCGCTGACCAGTTCGATCTCGAAGCGGTAGCAACTGTCGAGGGCTTCCTCGCCCTGGAAGCCGAGCACCTGCAGCGTACTCGCGGTGCCATCGATCAGTAGTTGGAACTGTGCCTGGTTAGCCGGTTGGAACATGCCTGTCGCCCTGAAACGTCCGTTGTAGAGCGGCGGAATTTAGGGGCAACCGGGTTGGTGCGCAGGAGGGGATTTGAGCCTTGGGAATCTTCCTCCGGGGCTCTCAGGGCTTTCACTCAGGCGGAGCTGCGAGTCCACCACGGAGTGGTGCATGCCATCTTGGGTAATAGTTGGCTCACTTCCTGCAATCCCCCTCCCCAACGCCATTCCGGCGTCAAAGTTTTGATTTCGCAGGCGATTTGCCGGCGCTAGGGAAAGGGAGTCGAGGGTGGATCGCACGCAACTGATCGGGCAGATGCGCAGTGGCCTGGCGGGGCTCGGCAGGGGCAACCTGGGGGTGCCGCTGCTGTTGCTGGCGATGCTGGCCATGATGACCCTGCCGATCCCGCCGTTCCTGCTGGACGTGCTGTTCACCTTCAACATCGCCCTGTCCATCGTCGTCCTGCTGGTCTGCGTGTACGCGCTGCGGCCGCTGGATTTCGCCGTGTTCCCGACCATCCTGCTGGTCGCCACACTGCTGCGCCTGGCGCTGAACGTCGCTTCCACCCGCGTGGTGCTGCTCCACGGCCACGATGGCCACGCCGCCGCCGGCAAGGTGATCCAGGCGTTCGGCGAGGTGGTGATCGGCGGCAACTACGTGGTCGGTATCGTGGTGTTCGCCATCCTCATGATCATCAACTTCGTGGTGGTCACCAAGGGCGCCGGGCGTATCTCCGAGGTGAGCGCGCGTTTCACCCTCGACGCCATGCCCGGCAAGCAGATGGCCATCGATGCCGACCTCAACGCCGGCCTGATCGAGCAGACGGAAGCCAAGAAGCGTCGCAGCGAAGTGGCGCAGGAAGCCGACTTCTACGGCTCGATGGACGGTGCCAGCAAGTTCGTCCGCGGTGACGCCGTCGCCGGCCTGCTGATCCTCTTCATCAACCTGATCGGCGGCATCGCCATCGGCATGATCCAGCACGCCATGACCTTCGCCGATGCCGGCAAGGTGTATGCGCTGCTGACCATCGGCGACGGCCTGGTGGCGCAGTTGCCGTCGCTGCTGCTGTCGACCGCCGCGGCGATCATGGTGACCCGCGTTTCCAGTTCCGAGGACATGGGCCAGCAGGTCAACCGGCAGATGTTCGCCTCGCCCAAGGCGTTGGCGATTTCCGCTGCGATCCTCATCGCCATGGGCCTGGTGCCGGGCATGCCGCATGTGTCCTTCGTCGGCCTCGGCGCGCTGGCGGCCGGCGGTGCCTGGCTGATCTGGCAGCGCCAGCGGCAGGCGAAGGTGGCGGTCGAGCAGGAAACCCAGCGCCAGCAGGAACTGCTGCCGGCGCAGCGCGCGCAGGAAGTTAAGGAGCTCGGCTGGGACGACGTGACCCCGGTGGACATGGTCGGCCTGGAAGTCGGCTACCGGCTGATTCCGCTGGTCGACCGCAACCAGGGCGGGCAGTTGCTGGCGCGGATCAAGGGCGTGCGCAAGAAGCTCTCGCAGGACCTCGGCTTCCTCATGCCGTCGGTGCACATCCGCGACAACCTCGACCTGTTGCCCAACGCCTATCGTTTGACGCTGATGGGCGTCAGCGTCGCCGAGGCGGAGATCCATCCGGACCGCGAACTGGCGATCAACCCCGGCCAGGTGTTCGGCAGCCTCAACGGCATCGCCGGCAAGGACCCGGCGTTCGGCCTGGAGGCGGTGTGGATCGAGGCCAGCCAGCGCGACCAGGCGCAGTCGCTGGGCTACACCGTGGTGGACGCCAGCACGGTGGTCGCCACCCACCTCAACCAGGTGCTGCACAAGCACGCCCACGAGCTGATCGGCCACGAGGAAGTCCAGCAACTGCTGCAACTGCTGGCGAAGAGTTCGCCGAAGCTGGCCGAGGAACTGGTGCCGGGGCTGATTTCCCTGTCCGGGCTGCTCAAGGTGCTGCAGGCTCTGCTGCAGGAGCAGGTGCCGGTACGCGACATCCGCACCATCGCCGAGGCCATCGCGAACACCGCCGTCAGGAGTCAAGATCCCGCCGCCATGGTTGCGGCCGTTCGCGTCGCGCTGGCCCGCGCAATCGTGCAAAGCATTGTGGGACTAGAGCCGGAGCTGCCTGTGATCACTCTGGAGCCCAGGTTGGAACAGATATTGCTGAATAGTCTGCAGAAGGCCGGACAGGGTTCCGAAGACGGCATGTTGCTGGAGCCGGGGATGGCCGAAAAGCTGCAACGCTCGCTGGTCGAGTCGGCGCAGCGCCAGGAGATGCTCGGCAAGCCGGCGATCCTGCTGGTGGCCGGTCCCATCCGCGCGATGATGTCGCGTTTCGCGCGGATGGCGGTCCAGGGCATGCATGTGCTGGCCTACCAGGAAATTCCGGAAAACAAGCAAGTCACCATCGTCGCCACCGTTGGCCAGAACTAATAAGTGGCACAGAACTAAGGGGCTCGGGTCATGCAGGTAAAACGCTTCTTCGCCGCCGATATGCGCCAGGCCATGAAACTGGTGCGCGACGAACTCGGCGCGGATGCCGCGATCATCGGCAACCGCCGGGTTGCCGGCGGCGTGGAGCTGACCGCTGCGCTGGATTACCAGCCGCCGGCAGCGCCGGGCAAGCCGAATCCGGCGCTGGAGGCCGAGCTGCGCAAGACCCAGGCGCGTATCGCCCAGGCCAAGGCCGACCTCGAAGCGCCCACCCGCAAGGTCGAGGCGCCGGCGAAGAACCGTCAAATGTACGACGCCCGGCCGGCCGCAGCGCCGATCAGCGAGCCCGTGGCGGCCGCTCCGAACACCGGTGCGCTGGAGGCGATGCGCAGCGAGCTCAACGGCCTGCGCGAACTGATCGAAGTGCAGCTCGGCTCCATCGCCTGGGGCCAGCTGCAGCAGCAGCGGCCGAAGCAGGCCAACCTGTGGCGCCGCCTGCAGCGCATGGGGCTGCCGGCGGAGCTGAGCCGGCAACTGCTGGAACAGGTGGCCGGCATCGCCGATCCGCGCCAGGCCTGGCGCATGCTGCTGGCGCACCTGACCCGCGCGGTGGAGACGCCGGAAGACGATCCGCTGGAGCAGGGCGGGGTGGTCGCGCTGGTCGGTCCGGCCGGCATGGGCAAGACCACCACCCTGGCCAAGCTGGCCGCGCAGTACGTACTGAAATACGGCTCGCAGAGCCTGGCGCTGGTGGGCATGGACGGTTACCGTCTGGGTGCGCAGGAGCAGATCCGCACCCTCGGGCGCATCCTCGACGTTTCCGTGACGCTGGTCGATCCCGGCCAGTCGCTGCTGCAGGCTGTCGCGCCGCTGCTGGCGCGCAAGCGCCTGGTGCTGATCGACACCGCCGGCCTGCAGGCCAGCGATCCGGCGCTGCGCATGCAGCTCGAAGCGCTGGCGGCGCAGAGCCTGAAGGTGCGGAATTATCTGGTGCTGGCGACGACCAGCCAGAGCCAGGTGCTGAAGTCGGCCTGGCACGCCTATCGTCATTGCGGCCTGGCCGGTTGCATCCTGACCAAGCTGGACGAGGCGGGCAGTCTCGGCGAATCTCTGGCGCTGGCGATCAGTCAGCGCCTGCCGGTAGCCTACCTGGCCGACGGTCCGCGGATTCCGGACGACCTGCAACTGGCGCGCAGCCACCAGTTGGTGAGCCGCGCGGTGAGCCTGCAGGCGGAAGATCCCTGCGAGGACACCATGGCCGAGCTGTTTTCCGGCCTGGCGCGGCGAGTGGGTTGAAGTTTCGAAGACGGCCAGGGTTGGCCAGACAATGCGGATGCTCGGAATGCAGGTCCGCGAACGCCGGGATCGGGAGAGCACCGAAACCGGAGTGCCGGGCGCGGGGAACCGCGCAACGTGCGAATGACCAGACAAGGTAAGACTTATGGGTAGCATGCATCCCGTTCAGGTAATCGCTGTCACCGGTGGCAAGGGTGGCGTCGGCAAGACCAATGTGTCGGTGAACCTGGCCCTGGCCCTGGCCGATCTCGGCCGGCGCGTCATCCTGCTGGACGCCGACCTGGGCCTGGCCAACGTCGATGTGCTGCTCGGCCTGTCGCCGCAGCGCACGCTGGCCGATGTGATCGCCGGCGAGTGCGACTTGCGCGACGTGCTGCTGCAGGGGCCGGGCGGCATCCGTGTGGTCCCGGCGGCATCCGGCACGCAGAGCATGGTGCACCTCACGCCCATGCAGCACGCCGGACTGATCCAGGCGTTCAGCGACATCAGCGACAACGTCGACGTGCTGGTGATCGACACCGCCGCCGGCATCGGCGACTCGGTGATCAGCTTCGTCCGCGCCGCGCAGGAAGTCCTGCTGGTGGTGTGCGACGAGCCGACCTCGATCACCGATGCCTACGCGCTGATCAAGCTGCTCAACCGCGACTACGACATCACCCGCTTCCGCGTGCTGGCCAACATGGCGCACAGCCCGCAGGAAGGCCGCAACCTGTTCGCCAAGCTGACCAAGGTCACCGACCGCTTCCTCGACGTGGCGCTGCAATACGTCGGCGTCATCCCATACGACGAGTCGGTGCGCAAGGCCGTGCAGAAGCAGCGCGCGGTGTACGAGGCCTTCCCGCGCAGCAAGGCTTCGCTGGCGTTCAAGGCGGTGGCGCAGAAGGTCGACAGCTGGCCGCTGCCGGCCAACCCGCGCGGCCATCTGGAATTCTTCATCGAGCGCCTGGTGCAGAACGTCGGCGCGGGATCGGCCGTATGAGGTCGGCCGCGGGAGCGCGCCTTTACGGCAAGGCGCAGGCGCAGAACGCCCAGGAGCAGCTGATCCAGCGCCACGCCCCGCTGGTCAAGCGCATCGCCTATCACCTGCTCGCCCGCCTGCCGGCCAGCGTGCAGGTGGAGGACCTGATGCAGGCCGGCATGATCGGCCTGCTCGAAGCGGCGAAGAAATACGACGCCGGCAAGGGCGCGAGCTTCGAGACCTACGCCGGCATCCGCATCCGTGGCGCCATGCTCGACGAGGTGCGCAAGGGCGACTGGGCGCCGCGTTCGGTGCACCGCAACACCCGTCTGGTGAGCGATGCGATCCGCGCCGTGGAAGCGAGAACCGGACGCGACGCTAAAGATCAGGAAGTCGCTGCCGAATTAGAGATGAGTCTCGACGATTACTACGCGATTCTCGCCGACACCCAGGGCAGCCGGCTGTACAGCTTCGACGACCTGTTGCAGGACGGCGAGCAGGGCGGCGGACTGCGGGAAGACACCGTGCTGCTGGACAACGAGCCATCCAGCGGACTGGAGGACGAACGCTTCCAGGCCGCCCTGGCCGAGGCCATCGGCAAGCTGCCGGAGCGCGAGCGGCTGGTGCTGGCGCTGTATTACGACGAAGAGCTGAACCTGAAGGAGATCGGCGAGGTGCTGGGCGTCAGCGAATCGCGGGTCTGCCAGTTGCACAGCCAGTGCGCCGCCCGCTTGCGCGCACGGCTGGCCGAGTGGCGCGGCGGCTAGGCAAGTTGCCTGGCGCCCGCTGTGGCGCCCGCATGAATGATTTTGGCGGGAGGCAGTTGCCTCCCGCCGTCTTGTAAGGGCCGGGCGCATGGCGCCGGGCGAAAGATCGAACGGTGCGTCCGGGGGGACGTACCTGGGTATGGATGGAGGCAGGCTTGGACAAAAATATGAAAATTCTCATCGTGGACGACTTCTCCACGATGAGGCGCATCATCAAGAACCTCCTGCGCGACCTGGGGTTCACCAACACTGCCGAGGCCGACGACGGCACCAGCGCGCTGCCGATGCTGCACAGCGGCAATTTCGACTTCCTCATCACCGACTGGAACATGCCCGGCATGACCGGCATCGACCTGCTGCGCACGGTGCGTGCCGATGCGCGTCTGCAGCATCTGCCGGTGCTGATGGTGACCGCCGAGGCCAAGCGCGAGCAGATCATCGAAGCGGCGCAGGCCGGCGTGAACGGCTATGTGGTCAAGCCGTTCACCGCGCAGGTGCTGAAGGAAAAGATCGAGAAAATCTTCGAACGGGTCAGCGCCTGACACGGGCCAGGAGGGCGTCATGGAACTGGTCAAGGAAACCGTGGGCGACTTCGAGTCGACCCTGAAACAACGCGCGCATGAACTGGTCGCCAGCCTGGAGCGCGGCGAGTTCACCGATGCCGTGCAGCTGATCGGCGAACTGAACCAGGTGCGCGATCGCGGCCTGTATCAGGAAGTCGGCAAGCTGACGCGCGAACTGCACAACGCCATCGTCAACTTCCAGATCGACCCTCGCTCGCCAATCGCGCAGGAAGTGTCGGAGATCGCCGATGCGACCGATCGCCTGTCCTACGTGGTGCGCATGACCGAGGACGCGGCCAACCGCACCATGGACCTGGTGGAGCAGAGCACGCCGCTGCTCGGCGAGCTGGGCAACGAGGCCGGCGCGTTGTACGACGAGTGGCAGCGCCTGCGCCGTCGCGAGCTGGGCGCGGAAGACTTCCGCCTGCTCGCCGCACGCATGGAGCGCTTCCTGCTGCGCAGCGTCGAGGACAACCGCATGTTGTCCAGCAACCTCAACGACATCCTGCTCGCCCAGGACTTCCAGGACCTCACCGGGCAGGTGATCAAGCGCGTCACCCGGCTGGTCACCGATGTCGAGCGCGACCTGGTCAAGCTGGTCTGCATGGCCGGCCAGGTGGACCGCTACGTCGGTATCGAGCATGACCACGAAAGCATGCGCGACGAAGCGGCAAGAAAAAGATCCTCCCAGGGTGAAGGTCCGCAGGTTGCTGCCGATAAGAGAGAGGACGTGGTTTCCAGCCAGGACGATGTGGACGATCTGTTGTCCAGCCTGGGTTTCTGATGGGCGCTTTTGGTCTGTGGGTGTGGCGACACATCGACGGACCCTATTTGGGGAGTACTGAATGAGCTTCGACGCCGATGAGGAAATCCTCCAGGACTTCCTGGTTGAGGCCGGCGAGATTCTCGAGCAACTGTCCGAACAACTGGTCGAGCTGGAAAGCCGGCCGGACGACATGGATCTGCTCAACGCCATTTTCCGCGGGTTCCATACCGTCAAGGGCGGCGCCGGCTTCCTCCAGCTGAACGCGCTGGTGGACTGCTGCCACATCGCGGAAAACGTCTTCGACATCCTGCGCAAGGGCGAACGCAAGGTCGGCCCGGAGCTGATGGACGTGGTCCTGCAGGCGCTGGATGCGATCAACGAGATGTTCGACCAGGTGCGCGACCAGCGCGACCCATCACCAGCTTCCCCGGCACTGCTGGCCGCGCTGTCGCGGCTTGCCGACCCGGAAGCTGCCGAACTGCCGCCGGTGATCCAGGAAATGGTGGAGCAGGCCGAATCGGCCGGCTACGCCGACATCACCGACGCCGAGTTCGAGGAGTTGCTCAACGCCCTGGAGCCGCCGGCCGAGCAGGCCGCGCCCGCGCCAGTGGTCGCTGCCAGGTCCGCCGACGCCGGCAGCGACGAGATCAGCGACGACGAGTTCGAATCGCTGCTCGACCAGTTGCACGGCAAGGGCAAGTTCGGTGGCGCTCCGGCGAGCGGTGCTGCGCAGCAGCCTGTCGCCCAGCCGGCGGCCGACGACGACCAGATCAGCGACGACGAGTTCGAATCGCTGCTCGACCAGCTGCACGGCAAGGGCAAGTTCACCGGCTCCGTGGAAGCCAAGCCTGTAGCGGCAGTCGAGGTGACTCCCGCTGCGCAGGACGACAACATCAGCGAGGACGAATTCGAGGCGCTGCTCGACCAGTTGCATGGCAAGGGCAGGTTCGGCGGTTCGCCCGCCGCGACCGTGGCCACCCAGCCGGCTGCGAAAAGCGTCGTGGAGAAATCCATCCCGGCAGTGGAGGCCGCCCGTCCCACCGCCGACAAGAGTCCGGCCCACGAAGCGGAAACCACCGTGCGGGTGGATACCGCGCGGCTCGACGAGATCATGAACATGGTCGGCGAGCTGGTGCTGGTGCGTAACCGTCTGGTGCGCCTGGGCCTGAACAGCGAAGACGAGGCGATGGCCAAGGCCGTGGCCAATCTCGACGTGGTCACCGCCGACCTGCAGACCTCGGTGATGAAGACCCGCATGCAGCCGATCAAGAAGGTCTTCGGCCGCTTCCCGCGCCTGGTCCGCGATCTGGCGCGCAACCTGAAGAAAGAGATCCACCTCGATCTGGTCGGCGAGGACACCGATCTCGACAAGAACCTGGTCGAGGCGCTGGCCGATCCGCTGGTGCACCTGGTGCGCAATGCCGTCGACCACGGCATCGAAGGCCCCGACGAGCGCGAGGCTGCCGGCAAGCCGCGCTCGGGACGGGTGGTGCTGTCGGCCGAGCAGGAGGGCGACCACATCCTCTTGTCGATCTCCGACGACGGCAAGGGCATGGACCCCGACGTGCTGCGCGCCAAGGCGGTGGAGAAGGGCCTGCTGGACAGGGACGCCGCCGAGCGCCTCAGCGAGTCCGACTGCTACAACCTGATCTTCGCCCCGGGCTTCTCGACCAAGACCGAGATTTCCGACGTCTCCGGCCGTGGCGTCGGCATGGACGTGGTGAAGACCAAGATTTCCCAGCTCAACGGCATCATCAATATCTACTCGGTGAAGGGCCAGGGTTCGAAGATTGCTATCAAGGTGCCGCTGACCCTGGCGATCATGCCGACCCTGATGGTCATGCTCGAAAACCAGGCGTTCGCCTTCCCGCTGGTCAACGTCAGCGAGATCTTCCACCTCGACCTGTCGCGTACCAACGTGGTCGATGGCCAGGAAGTGGTGATCGTCCGCGACAAGGCGCTGCCGCTGTTCCATCTCAAGCGCTGGCTGGTGCCGGGCGCGGCCTACGAGGAACCGGGCGAGGGCCATGTGGTGATCCTCGCGGTGGGCAACCAGCGCATCGGCTTCGTCGTCGACCAACTGGTGGGCCAGGAAGAAGTGGTGATCAAGCCGCTCGGCAAGATGCTGCAGGGCACGCCCGGCATGGCCGGCGCGACCATCACCGGCGACGGCCGCATCGCCCTGATCCTCGACGTGCCGGGCATGCTCAAGCGCTACGCGCGGCGTACGTAACTGATCGCTTGCGCGCGGGCTGCCGCGCGCGATGCAAGGAGCTTTTATGGTTGTCAAAGTCCTGGTGGTGGACGATTCCGGGTTCTTCCGCCGGCGCGTTTCGGAAATCCTTTCCTCCGATCCGCAGATCCAGGTGATCGGCACCGCCAGCAATGGCCGCGAGGCCATCGAGCAGGCGCAGGCGCTGAAGCCCGACGTGATCACCATGGACTACGAGATGCCGCTGATGGATGGCATCACCGCGGTGCGCAACATCATGCAGCGCTGTCCGACGCCGGTGCTGATGTTTTCCTCGCTGACCCACGAGGGCGCGCGGGTCACCCTCGATGCGCTGGATGCCGGCGCGGTGGACTACCTGCCGAAGAACTTCGAGGAAGTCTCGCGCAATTCGGAGAAGGTCCGCCAACTGCTCTGCGAGAAGATCCACACCATCGCCCGCAGCAACCGCCGCTACAGCGGCCTGGCCAGCGCTCCGGCGCCGCAGCCGGCACTCGCCAGCGTGCGTCCGGCGCCTGCCGCGGTCTCTCCGGTCCCAAAGCGTAAGGCCTACCGGCTGGTGACCATCGGCACCTCCACCGGTGGGCCGGTCGCGCTGCAGCGTGTGCTGGCGCAACTGCCGGCCAGCTTCCCGGTGCCGCTGCTGCTGGTCCAGCACATGCCGGCGGCGTTCACCAAGGCGTTCGCCGAGCGCCTCGACAAGCTCTGCCGGATCAGCGTGAAGGAAGCCGAGGACGGCGACCTGCTGCGCCCCGGCCTGGCCCTGCTGGCGCCGGGCGGCAAGCAGATGATGGTCGACGGGCGCGGCGCGGTGCGCATCCTGCCCGGCGACGAACGCTTGAACTACAAGCCGTGCGTTGACGTGACTTTCGGCTCGGCGGCACGCGCCTTCGGCGACAAGGTGCTGGCGCTGGTGCTCACCGGCATGGGCGCCGACGGCCGCGAGGGCGCGCGCCTGCTCAAGCAGAGCGGCAGCCAGGTGTGGGCGCAGGACGAGGCGAGCAGCGTGATCTACGGCATGCCGATGGCGGTCGCCAAGGCCGGTCTGACCGACGCGATCTACGGCCTCGACGACATCGGCCGGCATCTGGTCGATGCCTGCGCGGGGCCGCGCGACTGATGGATGTGCTGAGCCTTGTCGGCCTGATCCTCGCGCTGGTCGCGATTGTCGGCGGCAATTTCATCGAAGGCGGACATATCGGCGCGTTGGCCAACGGCTCGGCGGCGCTGATCGTCATCGGCGGCACCCTGGCGGCGGCGCTGGTGCAGACCCCGGTGCAAGTGCTCAAGCGCGCCATGACCATGCTGCGCTGGGTGTTCTTCCCGCCGCGCATCGACCTGGTCGGCGGCATCCACCGCGTGGTCGGCTGGGCCATGAGCGCGCGCAAGGAGGGGCTGCTCGGCCTCGAAGCGCTGGCCGACAGCGAGGCCGATCCGTATGCACGCAAGGGCCTGCAATTGCTGGTCGATGGCGTCGAGCCGGAGGTCATCCGCAGCATCCTCGAAGTGGACATGGTCAACCAGGAAGAACGCGACCTGCAGGCGGCAAGGGTGTTCGAGAGCATGGGCGGCTACGCGCCGACCATCGGCATCATCGGCGCGGTGATGGGCCTGATCCACGTGATGGGCAATCTCGCCGATCCCGGCCAACTGGGCAGCGGCATCGCCGTCGCCTTCGTCGCCACCATCTATGGCGTCGGCCTGGCCAACCTGCTGCTGCTGCCGATGGGCAACAAGCTGAAGAGCCTGGTGCTGCGCCAGTCCAGCTACCGCGAAATGCTGATGGAAGGCCTGCTGTCCATCGCCGAGGGCGAGAACCCGCGTTCCATCGAACTGAAGCTGCAAGGCTTCGCCGGCTGACGGGGGCGGAATGGCGCGGCGCCGGCATCGCGAGGAACACCAGAACCAGGAGCGCTGGCTGGTTTCCTACGCGGACTTCATCACCCTGCTGTTCGCCTTTTTCGTGGTGATGTACTCCATTTCGTCGATCAACGAAGGCAAGTACAAGATTCTTTCGGAAACCCTCACCGGCGTGTTCAACCAGCCGGAGCAGGCGATGAAGGCGATCCCCATCGGCGAGGAGCGGCCGCGCACCACGCAGAAAGAGCTGTTGCGCGACGTGCAGAACGGCTCGGCGGAGGGCGACCCGCTGAAGCAGATCGCCGACAGCGTGCGCGCGGCGTTCGGCGACCTGATCGCCACCGACCAGCTGCATGTGCGCGGCAACGAGCAGTGGATCGAGATCACCCTCAGTTCCAGCCTTCTGTTCCCCAGCGGCGAGGCGATTCCCAACGAAGCCGCCTTCGACATCATCGAGAAGGTCGCCGGGATTCTGGCGCCGTACCGCAACCCGGTGAACGTCGAGGGTTTCACCGACAACGTGCCGATCCACAACGCGCGCTTCCCGACCAACTGGGAGCTGTCCACGGCGCGGGCGGCGAGCATCGTCCGCCTGCTGGCGCAGGACGGCGTCGATCCCGGCCGGCTGGCGGCGGTGGGCTACGGCGAGTTCCGTCCGCTGGCGGACAACGCCGATGCCGAGGGGCGCGCGCGCAACCGGCGGGTGGTGCTGGTGGTGTCGCGCAACCTCGACGTGCGCCGCGTCTCCACCGGTGCGGCGGACGCCAGGCAGGATGCTGGCACGCAACCTGCACCGCAGTCCGCCAGCGGGGGGAAACCCGTCAAATCTTCGTCAGCGTCGGGGAGCTGAGCGTCATGCGGTCGTGGGGAGCCAAGCAATGAAAATCTGGGCGATTGCCAACCAGAAGGGCGGTGTCGGCAAGACCACGTCGACCGTCGCCCTGGCCGGCCTGCTGGCCGATGCCGGCAAGCGCGTGCTGGTGGTCGATCTCGATCCGCACGGCTCGATGACCAGCTATTTCGGCCACGACCCGGACAGCCTCGAACACAGCGTGTTCGACCTGTTCCAGCAGCAGGGCCAGGTGCCCGAAGGGCTGCCGCGCCAACTGCTGCTGCCGACCAGCCACGAAAACCTCATGCTGCTGCCGTCGAGCACCGCGCTGGCCACCCTGGAGCGCCAGTCGCCCGGGCAGAATGGTCTCGGCCTGGTGCTTTCGAAAAGCCTGGCGCAGCTGTGGAACGACTTCGACCACGCGATCATCGACAGCCCGCCGCTGCTGGGCGTGCTGATGGTCAACGCGCTGGCCGCCAGCCAGCACCTGGTGATCCCGGTGCAGACCGAATTCCTCGCCCTCAAGGGGCTGGAGCGGATGATCGCCACCCTGGCGATGATCAACCGCTCGCGTCGCCAGGCGCTGCCGTTCAGCATCGTGCCGACCCTGTTCGACCGTCGCACCCAGGCTTCCATCGGCGCCTTGCGGGTGTTGCGCGACAGCTATCCGGACAACCTCTGGCGGGCCTTCATCCCGGTGGACACGCGCCTGCGCGATGCCAGCCGCAACGGCCTGGTGCCGTCGCGCTTCGATGGCTCCAGCCGCGGAGTGATCGCCTATCGCGCGCTGCTGCAGCACCTGCTGGCGGGCGAGCCGGCGGCGCAGGTGGCCTGAGCATGCATTCAAGTCCTGCCGGCGTGCTGCCGATATACCGGCCAATCCATTCGCGCGGATTTCCGTCATGAGCCATTCCGCCACCACCACGCGTCCCCAGCTCGCGCTGCAGTCCTATCTCGACTCGCTACTGCAGGAAGCCACCTGCGAAGCGCTGTATGGCGAGGTCGAGCCGTCGCCGGTAGTGGTGAGCAGCGTCAGCGCCGACGAGTTCCAGGCGGCGGTGCTGGAAGAGCAGATCCGCGATGCGCGCATGCGCCAGCCGCCTGTCGAGGCGCCGCGCGAGCCGACGCCGGCCGCGCCGGTGATCGAACTGCGCCAGCCGGGTGCCGCCGAATTGCCGTCGGCGCCGCTGGCCCTGCTCGACAGCGGCCTGCCGCCGTGGGCCGCCGAACCGTTCGAGTGCCTGCTGTTCGACGTGGCCGGCCTGACCCTGGCGGTGCCGCTGGTCTGCCTCGGCTCGATCCATTCCCTGGAAGGCCGCGAGATGACGCCGCTGGTTGGCCAGCCGGACTGGTTCCTCGGCCTGCTGCCGGGCCAGCAGGGCAACCTGAAGGTGCTGGATACCGCGCGCTGGGTGATGCCCGAGCGCTACCGCGACGATTACCGCGAAGGCCTGAAATACGTGATTTCGGTGCAGGGCTACGACTGGGGGCTGGCGGTGCATCAGGTCAGCCGCTCGCTGCGCATCGACCCGTCGGAGGTCAAGTGGCGCACCCGGCGTCTGCAGCGGCCGTGGCTGGCCGGCACCGTGATCGAACAGATGTGCGCGCTGCTCGACGTTTCGGCACTGGCCGGGATGCTCGCCGGCGGCGCGTCGCGCAACAGCGGCCGGGCCTGAACGCCCGGTACCGGAACGAACGATAACCGCCGCACGGATGCCGTCGCGGCGCAACAGCAAGAGGCGAGGGGATATGAGCAAAGTAGCAGCGCAAAGCGTCGAGGATCCGATCCTGCAGTGGGTCACCTTCCGCCTGGACAACGAGACCTACGGCATCAATGTGATGCAGGTGCAGGAAGTCCTGCGCTACAGCGAGATCGCTCCCGTGCCGGGCGCGCCGAGCTATGTGCTGGGCATCATCAACCTGCGCGGCAACGTGGTGACGGTGATCGACACCCGCCAGCGCTTCGGTCTCGAACCGGCGCCGGTGACCGACAACACCCGCATCGTCATCATCGAGGCGGATCGCCAGGTGGTCGGCATCCTGGTCGACAGCGTCGCCGAGGTGATCTATCTGCGCCAGTCGGAAATCGAGACCGCACCCAACGTCGGCAACGACGAGTCGGCCAAGTTCATCCAGGGCGTGTGCAACAAGAACGGCGTGCTGCTGATCCTGGTCGACCTGGAAAAGATGCTGACCGACGAAGAATGGTCGGAGCTGGAGGTCATCTGAAATGCTGATCGCCCTGGTGGTACTCGGCTGTGCCTGCGTCGCGCTGGCGGTCGTATTCGCCTTCCTGCTGCGCGACCAGCGCCGCCAGTCCGTACTGCTCGCGCAGCAGGCGGCCCACGTCGCCGAGCTCGATCAGCGGGCGAAGGAGCTGGGCAAGCGGCTCGAAGCGTACCAGCAGGTCAACGTGCGCCTGGGCGAGCAACTGCGCGAGCTGGGCAGCCAGGTCGCGCCGCTGCCGGAGCGCCTGAACCGCATCGAGCAGCGCGATCCCGCCAGCCTGTCGTTCAACCAGGCGGCGCGGCTGGTCGGCCTCGGCGCCAGCGCTACCGAGCTGAGCCAGAGCTGCGGCCTGTCGCGTGCCGAGGCGGAACTGATGGCCCGCCTGCACGGCAACCGGCAGCAGACGGGCTGACGCGCCGCTATTGCGCCGCCGTGGTGATGCTGGTGACCTCGCGATAGATCGCCTGCAGGTTGTCGGTGCGTTCCCGGGTATTGGGGTGACGCATCATCGGCGAGTTGACGATGTCGTAGACCTCCTCGGACATCGCCTGGACGCTCCCGGACGAGGCGGCGGGGCGCACCTGCGGCAGATCCTTGACGAAGGTATCGATGGTGGCAGCCAGTTGCTGGTTGTCCGGATAGACATGGCTGAGCATCTTCACCGCGCATGAGTCGGCCTGCAGTTCCTGGTCCACATGGTGCTGGGTGAACTGCCCCTTCTCCAGCTTGATGCGGTCGACCACGGCGCCCGGGTTGTTCCTGGCGGACTGGATGGTATCGACCAGTTCCTCCTTCACGGTGAAGGAGTCCACCACCAGGCTCTGCATTTCCTTGGTTTCATGGCGCTGCAGCACGTGGCCGATCTCGTGGGCCAGGGCGAAGTAGGCCTTGCGCTGGTGCTCGGGTGTGTCGAGCAGGCCCTGGTCGAGGTACAGGTAGCCGCCGGGCAGGGCGAGGGCGTTGCGGTTGTCGGTCTTCACGATGAACAGCTTGAAGCGGTAGTCGTAGGGTTCCTTGATGCTGGCGAGGATGTCGGCAAGCATCTTGTCCGCGGTCGGGTAGTACTTGCGACCGAGCTTGCTGGTGCGCGACAGCAGGTCGGTGCGCTTGTTGTGCTGGCGCTCGGCGTACATTTCCTCGGCCGTCATGGGCATCCAGTTGAGCTGCTTGGCGGCCAGCTTGGTCGAGTCGGAGAGGCTGCCGCCAGTGGTCGGCGCGGCCGATTTTCCGCTGAGCATGCTGGTCAGCTGACTGCTGACGCCCTTGAGGCCCTCCTTGACGCTGAACATGGTCATCGAGGCGACGTTGTCGGCAAGCCGATAGGGCTGCACCAGGTCCGGGCAGTTCTTGTCGAGCACGACGGACGCTCGCGGCGAGAGATTGGTGATTTCCTTCACCTGCACGTCGCTGCTGCCACTGCTCAACGGGTTGGAAATCGAAGCGCCGCTGCAGGCGGCCAGCAGGGTGACGCAGGCCAGCGTCCAGCAGGTTGTCGATGCACACGGTGTCATGGAGCCTCCTCGGGCAGGCGCCGGCCTGTCATTTGAGTTGTTGCCGGAGTTGGCGGACCAGCATGTCGCGGGCGCTGTAGTAGCCTTCCTCGTCGAGGATTGCAGCCTGGTAGAGCAGCCGCTGGTTGCTGTCGCTGACCTCCTTGCTGACCTGATCCAGGCGCTGGCGTACTTCGGGGTCGGATTGCGCCTTGGCGTAGTTGGCCTGGGCTTCGCTGGGGTTGTAGGGGCGGTCTTCTTCGAGTTTTCGGCCGGCCTCGATATCTGTCCTGGCTGCCTTGTTCATTACTGTCGCTACCGAATCACAATCGGCGACGTCGTCCTGGTTGTTTGCGACCGATTTCACCAGTTGTTGCAAAGCGGCCGAATTGCTTTTGCTCCTTATCTCGTCGAGTCCCTTGCATTCCATGGCATGGATACTGCTGCTGGCGAGCAATGCCATTACGCTGAGGCAGAGAGTCGGGATTTTCATGGGAACAGTTCCTCTAACTGACATGAGAAAGGGTGATACCCAGAGCGGTGGCCACCAGAGTGAGGAAGAGCAAGCGACCAGCAAGTTTCAGCGAGGCTGCTACCCAGTCTTCGCGGAACGGTCGTAGCGGATCGATGTGGATGGGTTTGCGCACCGGGACTGGATGGTCGTCGTGAGCATCCTGACGGGCTTGCTGGAGGGCGGCGTGAAATTGCTTCGGACCGGCGTCGAACGCCTGCTCAAGTTTTTCCGCCAGATCCCAGCGTTCACGCAGGCCTTCCTTCACTGCTCCATGTACTGCGCCAGTGAAGAAACTCTCGATCAGCATCCCGAGAGCAATAGGAATGGGCGATAGCCACAGGTTGTGATCGCGAAGTTGCAAATAGGAAAACATCGTTACCACTACGAGCAACACGCACAGGGCAAAACCCAGACCTAGAACCACCCAGGGGGCGGAGAGTCGGTAGCGCTCCTGGTTGCTGAAGCGGAGGTGGTAGTACTTGCCCCAGCACCAGGAGATGACCACGCCGAAGAGCAGGCCGATTGCGACTTCGAGCAGGAAGGCAAGCAGATGGGAGAAGTCGCTGGCGGGCTCCAGCAGCGACATGAATGCTGCTGCATGTACTTCTACACCGTACAAATGGCCGATAGGAGTGAGAAACACATCGTCCAGGCCGTAGGTACCGCCAAAGAACACTACCTTGGTTTCGTAAGCCAGGTGCCTGATGGTGATCTTGTCGCCGTCGGTAAGTTTGAAACGTTCACTTAGTAGGCGGATGTCTCCGACATTGACCGTATGTAAGGAAGACAGGTAGTGCCGTGGAGCGATCAGAAACATGCCGTCCGGTTTTTCCATACATCTGCCGCTCGTAATAACGGAGATATCTCGCATGGCGGCGACGGCAAGCCCATGAGGTACGCACGGCGCCTTGGTGACCACGCCATAGCTGACTGGTAGCCGTCCATCAGCGAAGACAACATTCGCGCGCTCTTGCATGCGCTGGCGCCATGCCCATGCATTTCGTCTGGCGTCGCGTCCCACGTTTGGATCGGTTAACGCAAACGGTTCCATAAGCACCGTACGAGTGCTGAGCTGGTTGTCTGTGATCAATTTGTAAAGCTGTTCATCGCAGTCATTTTTATCTTGCATCGGCACATTGCCGTAGGAGGCTTCCGTCGGTGTGGGCGACAGGTCCAGATCGATGACCATCATTCTTGGTGGTCGTGGGCTTTCATAAAAAGCTCTCAGGTCGTGCCGCAGTTGGCAGCGATCCAATGGAGAGCGCTCGCGGTAGTGCTTTTCATACGTGAGCTGATCGATGCCAGCCACGGTGATCTGTGGTGGCCGACATCTTTTATCTTTCTTCGCATCTCGGGAGTTGCACTCGGTAGTCAGGAAGGCCGTGAGGTTGCCGATACCCAGAAATGCATAGGTATCGACGGCATCCAGTAAATGGAATTTGTGGTGGCCGATAGTGACCAGCGAGGCAACCACAAGGGCAGCGGGCAGGTGATGCAGCGACCCGAGCATTTCGTGGCCGAACCTGGCCAATAGATTTGCGCCCCAGTCGAGCCAGTCCTGAAATGATCGCGGCGCTTCCGCCATGCCTGCGCGCTCCATGCCCCGGCAAAGCTCAGCCCCAGGGTTAGCCATTGACCTGGCAGGGCACGTGCTGCCGCTGCCGTCGCTGCGTCACCGCGAGAGCCAAGGGCGGGCATCGGCACGATCAGGTGTCCGGAGATGGCAAGACGCTATTGCAGAAATCTAGCAGCGAACGTTCGCCGTGCAAGGCGCTTGGTCGGCGTCGAAGCGCTCTAGATCGGGGCTGTAAAGGCGATGAAACACTCGGGATGGGGATTGCTTCAAAGAATTTTGAGCAAAAGTCTGACTCCCTAATCAGATTTGTCTGATCTATGCCGGTACGTCAGGGGGCTAGATTGTCCATCATCATTGGACATTTACCCAAAGGTCACCCAAATGACACCTAATCCGCGCAGGGTACTGGTGCTGTGTTCCCAACCAGGCCGCCTGCTGAACTACAGCGTCCTGCTCAATCGTCTGAACTACTTTCACCTGAGCCTCTGTCAGAACCTGGACGAAGTTCGCAAGGTGCTGTCGAAGAAGAACCCCTACAGCCTGTTCATCTATGACGACTTCACACCCGGCGTCGGTGAAATGGCGACCCTGCGCCGTCTGAGCGAAAACCACCAGATCGGCCAGTTCCTCCTGATCGGCAGCTTCAACGAACATGACAAGACGCGGCTGTTCCGCTGGGCATGCAGCAGCAGCGTGCCGTTGCTGCAGGTACTGGACAAGCCGTTCAACCTCGCGCAACTGCGCGAAGCCATCGGCGACCCGGATTGCGCAGAGGACGTTGAGGGTCGCGGCGGCTGTGGCTGTGGCCGTCAGGACCAGCGCGACCCGGCAGAGCCTGCCGCTCTCTGCTCATGACGATCGACATCGGCAGGCGGGCCGAGCAACTTGCGAAAGCCTGCCTGCCATTCCTTTGACCGGGCTATTCCTGCCCGGTACTCATCCCTCGAATATCTGCCCTGATGTCGTCTCGACAGCAGGGCTCTTGCCCTTCAGATACCACGCAAAGGCGATGATTTCGGCGATGGTGCGATACAGCGCCTCGGGAATCGCTTCGCCAAGTTCCAGGCGGGCCAGCAGGCGCACCAGGTCGGCATTCTCGTAGATCGGCACTTCGTATTCGCGGGCGATGGCGAGGATGGCCTCGGCCAGCTCGTCGTCACCCTTGGCGCTCAGCGTAGGCGTGTTCTGCCCATCGTAGGCGAGGGCGATGGCTTGGCGAGGTGCGTTCGACGGGTTCATGCGTTTTCATCCACCCAGTGCTGTTCCACGGCCGTGCGCTGGCTGCGTGGCGGTTTGCCCTGGCTGCAGGACAACTGGTTGACGGTGAGGCCGGCGTCGTCAAGACGCTGACGCAAATGTCCAAGCTCGCCTTCGATCAGGCGGACCGTGCTGTCGAGTTCGGCCCAGATGCGGCTGGAAAGCGCTCCCTGGGCCAGGCAGGCCTGGACCTGCAGGGGGCCGAGAGTGTCCAGGTCGAAGGCCAGTTCAAGGTGCCAGAGGATTTCCCCCTTCTGCTCCCGGTCTTTCTGTCTTTGTTCCTCCTGGATGCGCACCTGTATCGGCACCAGCGAGCGTTGCTGGCGCAGCGGGATCTCCATCTGCCAGGTATTCAGCAGGGTGCCGTCCGGCAGCGTTTCGCTCTGCGCCAGGCTGCTCAACTGGTGAGTCTGCAGACGTGCCAGGGCGGCGCTGGCGAGCTTGAGCAGCGCTTCCAGGCCGCCGTCATCTCTTGGGTCGAGGATCAGGCGGCCGGGCAGGGGGAATCCGCCCTCTTCCGCACGGGCGCCGGGCACGCCGAATACGCTTCGGGCAAGGGCTGGCAGCGCGTGCTCCGGGGCGAAGGGTTGGCCATTGCCGGGAAGGGCAGGAGTGGCAGTTCCCAATGCGGGCAGCAACTGGGCAACCAGGCGCAGCAGATTGGCCTTGAAGTCGCCTTGAGCGGCGAGGCCCTGCAATAGTCGGGCTTCGAGGAAGCCGCCGCTGCGCTGCAGTGCCTGTGCCAGCCCGTCGGGATCGCTGAGCTGGCGGGCGTCCGGCAGGCCGGCAAGCAGGCTGTCGACGGCGGTCCTCAGTCCTTCCGGCAGGTCCGATCCCTGTTTCAGTCCCTGCAATGCATCGAACAGTGCCGGCAGCGCGGCCTGGCGGCTCTGCTGGCTGGCCAGTTGGCGGGCCAGGTCGAGACGTTCGAGACGGCTGGAAAGCGGCATGAAACGCAGCATCTGGCTGGCCTGCACCTGGGCGCTGAGCAGGCTGCCAATCGGCAGCGGGTGTGCGGAGTCCAGGCTGAGCTGGCGTCCGGCGAGCGGGGTGTTCAGTACGCGCAGCAGAATCCGGTATGCCGGCTGACGCGCCTCGGCCTCGTCCAGTGGCTCGCTGGAAAGCACCTTGCCCTGCAGCAGGGTACCGGCGGGCACCTGTTCCAGGTCGATCTCACTCAGTGGCGGCGCGCTGTTCGAGGTGAGCAGGGTGGCGGCGAGGCTGGTTGGCGACAGGGCGGCGATGTTCAGGCTGCTGCCCTGGGGCAGGGCGCGCGGGCTTTCCGCAGTGGCCAGGGCCTGACGGCCGTCCGCCAGGGTCAGGCGCAGCAGCAACTGGAAGCTGACCTGCGCCTCTTTCACCGCCAGCACTTCGGCCTTTGCGCTCTGCCCGGGCGGCAGCAGCTCGCCAAGGCTGCGGGCGAGCCGCAGCGTCAGCTCCGCCGACGGCTGGCTCGCGCGTGGCGACGTGCTGGGCGGGAGTGGCGGGGTGGCGCCAATCGCACTTGGCATACTGGGTTACAACCTGTTGAAAAGCTGACTTCGGGCTCAGGGCGGGGCGTGTATAATGCCGCCCCGTCCGGCAGGCGGCCGCCCCTGCTCTTTGTAGCGGCCCGGCAAGCGCCGACTTTAGTCCTATTTATCCGATGGGTTCCGATGCCTTGACCAGCCCGCTTCTCGAAACCGTGGCGCTCGCCTGCGAGCGGGACTGGCGCATGCTCTTCGACCGTCTCGACATGCGTCTGGCGGCCGGCGAAATGCTGCAGGTGGCAGGCCCTAACGGCAGCGGCAAGACCAGCCTGCTGCGCCTGCTCTGCGGGCTGATGCAGCCGACCGCTGGCGTGGTGCGGGTGAACGGAAAGCCACTGCAGGAGCAGCGCGGCGAACTGGCGCGCATCCTCCTGTGGATCGGCCATGCCGCCGGCATCAAGGGGCTGCTCACCGCCGAGGAAAACCTCGCCTGGCTGTGCGCCCTGCACCGTCCGGCCAGCCACGAGGCTATCTGGCAGGCACTGGCGGCCGTCGGCCTGCGCGGATTCGAGGACGTTCCCTGCCACACCCTGTCCGCCGGCCAGCAACGTCGCGTGGCCCTGGCGCGCCTGTATCTCGATCCGCCGCCGCTGTGGATTCTCGACGAACCCTTCACCGCCCTCGACAAGCAGGGCGTGGCCCAGCTTGAAGAGCATCTGGCGCAGCACTGCGAGCGCGGCGGCCTGGTGGTGCTGACCACCCACCATACCCTGGAGCGCATGCCTGCCGGCTATCGCGCCCTCGACCTCGGCCAGCATGGACGCGAAGTGGCCCGGCAAAGCGCGGAGCGCGTGCATGAGTAACGTCTTCACCCTGCTGCTTTCCCGCGAAGCGCGCCTGCTGTTCCGCCGGCCGGCGGAGCTGGCCAATCCGCTGGTGTTCTTCGCCATCGTCATCGCCCTGTTCCCGCTGGCCGTAGGGCCGGAAAGCCAGATGCTGAAGACCCTGTCGCCGGGCCTGGTGTGGGTCGCGGCGCTGCTTGCGGTGCTGCTGTCGCTGGACGGCCTGTTCCGCAGCGATTTCGAGGACGGTTCGCTGGAGCAGTGGGTCCTTTCGCCGCACCCTCTGCCTCTTCTGGTGCTGGCCAAAGTGCTGGCACACTGGCTGATTTCCGGGCTGGCGCTGGTGCTGCTCGCCCCGCTGTTCGCTCTCATGCTCGGGCTGCCGGGACGCTGCCTGCCGGTGCTGCTGCTCTCGCTGCTGCTGGGAACGCCGATCCTCAGCCTGCTCGGCGCGGTCGGCGCAGCGCTGACCGTTGGCCTGAAGCGCGGCGGCCTGCTGCTGGCGCTGCTGATCCTGCCGCTTTACATACCGGTACTGATTCTCGGCAGCGGTGCCCTGCAGGCTTCGCTGCAAGGCCTGCCGACCGCCGGGCACCTGCTCTGGCTGAGCAGCCTGACGGCGTTAGCATTGACGCTGACGCCCTTTGCCATCGCCGCCGGCCTGAAGATCAGCGTCGGCGAATGAAGTGCTTGCCGGACCGCGGACGGTACCGGCGGCTGTATAAAGAGCCCTGAATACAGAGCCTGATGATGAACTGGACTTGGTTTCACAAGCTTGGGTCACCCAAGTGGTTCTACGAGATCAGCGGACGCTGGCTGCCCTGGTTCGCCATTGCCGCGTTGCTGCTGATGGTCACCGGCATCGTCTGGGGGCTGGCCTTCGCGCCGCCGGATTACCAGCAGGGCAACAGCTTCCGCATCATCTATATCCATGTGCCGGCGGCGTTCCTCGCCCAGTCCTGCTACGTGATGCTGGCGGTGGCCGGCGCCATCGGCCTGATCTGGAAGATGAAGATCGCCGACGTCGCCGTGCAGTGCGCCGCGCCGATCGGCGCCTGGATGACCTTCGTCGCGCTGGTCACCGGGGCCATCTGGGGCAAGCCGACCTGGGGCGCCTGGTGGGTCTGGGACGCACGCCTGACTTCGATGCTGATCCTGCTGTTCCTCTATTTCGGCGTCATCGCCCTCGGCCAGTCGATCAGCAACCGCGACAGCGCGGCCAAGGCCTGCGCGGTGCTGTCCATCGTCGGCGTGGTGAACATCCCGATCATCAAGTACTCGGTGGAGTGGTGGAACACCCTGCACCAGCCCGCCACCTTCACCCTCACCGAGAAGCCGCCGATGCCGCCGGAGATGTGGATTCCGCTGCTGTTGATGGTCGCCGGTTTCTACTGCTTCTTCGCCGTCGTTCTGCTGATGCGCATGCGCCTCGAGGTGCTCAAGCGCGAATCGCGCTCGTCCTGGGCGAAGGCTGAAGTGGAGCGCGCGCTATGAGTTTCCAGTCGTTCGGCGAGTTCATCGCCATGGGCCATCACGGTCCCTATGTGTGGTCGGCATACGCCATCAGCCTGGCGGTGCTGGCGATCAACGTCGCTTCGCCCCTGTTGGCACGGCGGCGTTACCTGCAAGAAGAGGCGCGTCGTCTGCGCCGGGAGGCCAAGAAGTGAATCCGGTCCGCAAGAAGCGCCTGTACATCGTTCTCGCCATCGTCGCCGGCGTTGGTATCGCCGTGGCGCTGGCGCTTTCCGCGCTGCAGCAGAACATCAACCTGTTCTACACCCCGACCCAGATTGCCAATGGCGAGGCGCCGCAGGATACCCGCATCCGCGCCGGCGGCATGGTCGAGAAGGGCTCGCTGACGCGTTCGGCCGACTCGCTGGACGTCCAGTTCGTCGTCACCGACTTCGCCAAGTCCGTGACAGTCAGGTACCGCGGCATCCTGCCGGACCTGTTCCGCGAAGGGCAGGGCATCGTCGCCCTCGGCAAGCTCGACGCCAACGGCGTGCTGACAGCCGACGAGGTGCTGGCCAAGCACGACGAGAAATACATGCCGCCGGAAGTGACCAAGGCGCTCAAGGACAGCGGCAAGATGGGCGAGTATGAAGCCGGCAGTAGCGGCGCAGCGCAGGGGAGCAACTGAGCATGGTTCCCGAACTCGGTCATCTCTCGCTGATCCTCGCCCTGTGCATGTCGCTGGTGATGTCCAGCTTCCCGCTGATCGGCGCCTGGCGCGGCGACCGCCAGTGGATGAGCCTGGCGCGCCCGGCGGCCTGGGGGCAGTTCAGCTTCCTGCTGTTCGCCTTCGCCTGCCTGGCCTGGGCGTTCCTGCATGACGACTTCTCCGTCGCCTACGTGGCGAGCAACTCCAACAGCGCGCTGCCCTGGTACTACAAGTTCAGCGCCGTCTGGGGCGCCCACGAGGGCTCGCTGCTGCTGTGGGCGCTGATCCTTGGCGGCTGGACCTTCGCCGTGTCGATCTTCTCCCGCCAGTTGCCGGAAGTGATGCTGTCCCGCGTGCTGGCGGTGATGGGCATGATCAGCACCGGCTTCCTGCTGTTCCTGATCATCACTTCCAACCCGTTCACCCGCCTGCTGCCGCAGTCGCCAGCCGACGGCAACGACCTCAACCCGCTGCTGCAGGACCCGGGCCTGATCATCCACCCGCCGATGCTCTACATGGGCTATGTGGGCTTCTCGGTGGCCTTCGCCTTCGCCATCGCCGCGCTGCTCGGCGGTCGCCTGGATGCCGCTTGGGCGCGCTGGTCGCGGCCGTGGACCCTGGTCGCCTGGACCTTCCTCGGCATCGGCATCGTGCTCGGCTCCTGGTGGGCCTACTACGAACTGGGCTGGGGCGGCTGGTGGTTCTGGGACCCGGTGGAAAACGCCTCGTTCATGCCCTGGCTGGTCGGCACCGCGCTGATCCACTCGCTGGCGGTGACCGAGAAGCGCGGCGTGTTCAAGAGCTGGACCGTGCTGCTGGCCATCGCGGCGTTCTCGCTCAGCCTGCTCGGCACCTTCCTCGTGCGTTCCGGCGTGCTGACCTCCGTTCACGCCTTCGCCTCCGACCCGGAGCGCGGAGTGTTCATCCTGGCCTTCCTGCTGGTGGTGGTCGGCGGTTCGCTGACCCTGTTCGCCCTGCGCGCGCCGGTGGTCAAGAGCCAGGTCGGCTTCGCCCTGTGGTCGCGGGAAACCCTGCTGCTGCTGAACAACGTGGTGCTGGTGGTGACCGCCTCGATGATCCTGCTCGGCACCCTCTACCCGCTGGTGCTGGATGCCCTCAGCGGCGCCAAGCTGTCGGTCGGCCCGCCGTACTTCAACGCGCTGTTCGTGCCGCTGATGGCGGTGCTGATGCTGGCCGTGGCGGTTGGCGTGATCGTGCGCTGGAAGGACACCCCGACCCAATGGCTGCGCAGCATGCTCACCCCGGTGCTGATCGGCAGTGCCGTGCTTGGCGGCGTCGGCACCTTCGTTTATGGCGACTTCCACTGGGAAGTGCTGGTGGTGTTCCTGCTGGCGGCCTGGGTAGTGCTGGCCGGCGTGCGCGATTTCTTCGACAAGGTCCGGCACAAGGGCGTGATCGCTGGCGCGGCCGGCCTGAACCGCAGCTACTGGGGCATGCAGCTGGCGCACCTGGGCGTCGCTGTGTGCGCCATCGGTATCGTGCTGACCAGCCAGTTCAGCGCCCAGCGCGACATGCGCATGGCGCCGGGCGAGTCGATCGAGCTGGCTGGTTACCAGTTCCGCTTCGAGGGCACCCATCACTTCGAGGGGCCGAACTTCACCTCCGACAAGGGCACCGTGCGGGTGACCCGTGATGGCGAGGAAGTCACCGTGCTGCATCCGGAGAAGCGCATGTATACCGTGCAGCGTTCGATGATGACCGAGGCCGGCATCTACGGCAGCCTGACCCGCGACCTCTACGTTGCTCTCGGCGAGCCGCTGGACAACGGCGCATGGGCGGTGCGCGTGCATATCAAGCCGTTCGTCCGCTTCATCTGGCTGGGCGGTCTGCTGATGGGCTTCGGCGGCCTGCTGGCGGCACTCGACCGGCGCTACCGGGTGAAAGTGAAAACACGTGTGCGTGAGGCGCTGGGCCTCGCCGGACAGGGAGCCTGAGTGTGAAGCGTGCGATCCTGCTGTTGCCGCTGGCGATCTTCCTGATCGTCGCGGTATTCCTCTTCCGCGGTCTCTGGCTCGACCCCAGCGAGCTGCCGTCGGCGCTGATCGGCAAGCCGTTCCCGGCATTCTCCCTGCCGAGCGTCACCGATCCGGCGAAGACCGTGACCGAGGCCGACCTCAAGGGTCGTCCGGCGCTGGTCAACGTCTGGGGCACCTGGTGCCCGACCTGCCGCGTCGAACATCCGGTGCTGACCCAACTGGCCGAACAGGGCGTGGTGATCTACGGGGTCAACTACAAGGACGACAACGCCGCTGCGCAGAAGTGGCTGAACGACCTGCACAATCCCTACCTGCTGAACATCCGCGACGAGCAGGGCACCCTCGGTCTCGACCTCGGTGTGTACGGCGCGCCGGAGACCTACATCATCGACAAGGACGGCATCATCCGGCACAAGCTGGTCGGTGCGGTGGACGAGCAGGTCTGGCGCGAGCAACTGGCGCCGATCTATCAGGGACTGGTTGACGAGGCGGCTGGCAAATGAAGCGCCTGCTCGCCACCTTCGCCCTGAGCCTGGCCCTGTGCGGCGTCGGCCAGGCGGCAATCGATACCTACGAATTCGCCAACGATGCCCAGCGCGAACGCTTCCGCGACCTGACCACCGAGCTGCGTTGCCCGAAGTGCCAGAACCAGGATATCGCCGACTCCAATGCGCCGATCGCCGCCGACCTGCGCAAGCAGATCTTCGAGCAGTTGCAGCAGGGCAAGAGCAACCAGCAGATCGTCGACTACATGGTTGCCCGCTATGGCGAGTTCGTCCGCTACAAGCCGGCGATCAACGAGCGTACCTGGCTGCTCTGGTTCGGCCCGGCCGCGCTGCTGCTGTTTGGGGTGGTGGTCATCGGCGTGATCGTGGTCCGCCGTCGGCGCCCGACCGGTGCCAGTTCCGCCACCCTGTCCGCCGAGGAGCAGGCGCGTCTCGCCGCACTGCTGAAAAACGAAACCCTGGATAACCAAGACAAATGATCGATTTCTGGCTCGCCGCCGGCCTTCTGCTGCTGGTTGCCCTGGCTTTCCTGCTGATTCCGCTGCTGCGTGGCCGTCGCGCCCAGGCCGAGGAAGACCGCACCGCCCTCAACGTCGCCCTGTACCAGGAGCGCCTCGACGAACTGGCCGCCCAGCGTGACGCAGGCACTCTCGATGCCGCGCAGTTCGAAGCCGGCCGCGCCGAGGCCGCCCGCGAACTGCTGGCGGATACCGAAGGTGCCGGCGAAGACCGCCGCACCCGTCTCGGCCGCGCGGCGCCGCTGATCGCTGCGGTGCTGTTGCCGATCCTGGGTCTTGGTCTCTACCTGCACTGGGGCGCCAGCGACAAGGTGGAACTGGCCCGCGAGTTCGCTACTGCGCCGCACTCCATGGAAGAAATGACCGCGCGTCTGGAGCGCGCCGTACAGGCCCAGCCGGATTCTGCGGAGGGCTGGTATTTCCTCGGCCGCACCTACATGACTCAGGAGCGCGCGGAGGATGCCGCCCGGGCCTTCGAGCAGGCGGCGCGTCTCAGCGGTCGCCAGCCGGAAGTGCTCGGCCAGTGGGCCCAGGCGCTGTATTTTGCCGGCGACAAGAAGATGAGCGAGCAGGTGCGCGCGCTGGCCGACGAGGCGCTGAAAGGCGACCCGGAAGAGGTCACCACCCTCGGCCTGCTCGGCATCGCCGCCTTCGAGGACGCCAATTACGCCGGTGCGGTGAAGTACTGGGAGCGTCTGGTCACCGTGCTGCCGGCGGACGATCCGTCGCGGTCGGCACTCCAGGGTGGCATCGAGCGCGCCCGCGAGCGTATGGCTGCCCGGGGCGAAACCCCACCACCCGCCAGTCAGCCGGCCGTGGCTGCTTCCGGGGTGACGCTGAAGGTCAAGGTCGATCTCAGCGATGCGGTGAAGGGGCAGGTCCAGCCCGATGACTCGGTGTTCGTCTTCGCCCGTGCGGTCAGCGGTCCGCCGATGCCGCTGGCGGTGAAGCGCCTGAAGGTCGCTGACCTGCCGAGCGAAGTGGCGCTCAGCGATGCCGACGCGATGATGCCGCAGCTCAAGCTGTCCAACTTCCCGCAGGTGCAGCTCGTCGCCCGGGTGTCCCGCGCGGGCAATGCCACTGCCGGCGAATGGATCGGTCGCAGCCAGCCGCTGTCTATTGCCAACGCGGGCGAGCAGGCAGTGACCATCGACAGCCCTGACCAGCGTTAACCGACAGAGGGGTGAAGGATGAAGGCGAGAATCCTGGCGCTCGGCGCCTTGCTGGCATTGGGTGGTTGCGTGGTGCAACCGCCGCAGCCGTCGCAGCCGGAAACCCCTCCGCCAGCCGTGCCACCGACGAAACCGAGCGTCGGCACGCCGCCGGGCAAGACGCCGCCGCGCACCGTCATCACGCCGCAGCCGTCGCCGCGCCCGGCGCAGTCCAACCGTCCCACCCAGTTCGCCCCGCCGCCGGGCGGCAACGGTCGCTGGGACGCTAGCCTGGGTGTCTATGTGATCCAGGGGCAGAAGGACCTGTACTACCGCCAGCGCACCTACTATCGCTGGGATGATGGCTGGTACTGGGGCGTCAGTCCGCAGGGTCCGTGGACCGCAACCGACAGCAGTGGGATTCCGCCGGGGCTTACCCGTCGGCACGCGGCGGATTGACGTTCTGCCGTAAAACATTCCCTCACCCTAACCCTCTTCCGGAGGGAGAGGGGACTGTCTGGAGCTGCCGGTTGGCACGGCGCACATCCCGATGCCGTTGTGCCCCCTCTCCCTCCGGGAGAGGGCTGGGGTGAGGGGTCAGCCCTGCCAATCTCACCCCGGGTCGCATTCCCCATCTGCCTATCCTCGATTAGCCGCATTGCTCGCAAGGCGTGCGGCGGGCATAGTCCCTTTCCTGCAAGCACGAAGGAGCCGAGGACATGAGCGAGAAGGTTCTGCGACTGGCGGCTGATGATGGCCTGGATGCCGAACGGGCTGCGCTGGATGAGGTGTTCTCCGGGCGCAGCGATGGCCGCTTGCTGTTCTGGCGCCCCGAGCGCAATGCCCTGGTGATGCCGCGCCGCCTGAGCCGGCTGGCAGGTTTCGCCGAGGCCGAGGCGCTGTGTCGCGACCGTGGCTGGCCGATTGCCCTGCGCGATACCGGTGGCGAGCCGGTGCCGCAGTCTCCCGCCGTGCTCAACGTCGCACTCGCTTATGCCGTACCGCTGGCCGACAACGAACAGACACGCATCGAAACCGCCTATCTGCGCCTCTGCCAGCCGCTGTGCGACTGGCTGGTGGCGATGGGGCTGGATGCGGGGCTGGGGGAGGTGGATGGCGCCTTCTGCGACGGCCGCTACAACGTCAACATCGGCGGTCGCAAACTGGTCGGTACCGCGCAGCGCTGGCGCCGGCGGCACAGCGACGGGCGCTACGTGGTGCTCGCTCACGGCGCCATTCTCATGGAAAACCAGCGTGAGGAAATGGTCGAGGTGGTCAATGCTTTCTACCAGGCCTGCGCGCTGGAGGATCGTTGCCGGGCGAGCAGCCACATCGCGCTGGACGAGCATTCCGCGGCGCCCTGGCAGCAGGTCGAGGCACTGGTCGGGCATTTCCGCCGCCATCTGCTGGACCAGGGGCTGTCCCTGGACGCCTGACCCAGCCGACTTTTTCCATTCGAAGACAGGATTGCCGATGACGTGTTTCCCCGCGAGTTCCCCTCTGGCTGCGTACTGCGCGGAGGGGGACTGAGTCATGCACGAAGACAGCTACCTGACCTCAGCGGTCGTATTCATGCTCGCGGCCGTATTCATGGTGCCGCTGGCCAAGCGCCTGCAGTTGGGGTCGGTGCTTGGCTACCTGCTGGCCGGTGTATTGATCGGTCCGTCGGTGCTGGGGCTGATCAGCAACCCGGGGAGCGTTTCCAACCTGTCCGAGCTGGGCGTGGTGCTGCTGCTGTTCATCATCGGTCTGGAGCTGTCGCCCAAGCGCCTGTGGGTGATGCGCCGGTCGGTATTCGGTGTCGGTTTGCTGCAGGTGTTGCTCTGCGCGGCGGCGATTGGTGTGGTGGCCCTGTTCTTCGGTCTGCCGCGCAACACCGCGGTGGTGGTGGGAGGTGGCCTGGCGCTGTCGTCCACAGCCTTCGGTCTGCAGATTCTCGCCGAACGCAAACAGCTGACCGCACCCTACGGCCGGCTGGCCTTCGCCATCCTGCTGTTCCAGGACATCGCGGCGATTCCGCTGATCGCCATGATTCCATTCCTTGGTGCGCATGCCGATGAAACCGTGCCCGGCGGCGATCTGGCTCACCTGCTGGAGGTCGTCGGCAGCATCGCCGTGGTGGTGATCGGCGGACGCTACCTGCTGCGGCCGGTGTTCCGTACCGTGGCGAGAACCGGGCAGTCCGACCTGTCCACGGCTACCGCGCTGCTGGTGGTGGTGGGAACCGCCTGGCTGATGGAGGTGGCGGGCGTATCCATGGGGCTTGGCGCCTTCCTCGCCGGTGTGCTGCTGGCCGACTCGGAATATCGCCACGAACTGGAATCGCAGCTCGAACCGTTCAAGGGCCTGCTGCTCGGGCTGTTCTTCATCGGCGTGGGGATGAGCGCCGACCTCAGTCTGCTGGGCAGCGCACCGCTCACCGTGATCGGGCTGACGCTGCTGCTCATCCTGCTGAAGCTGCCGCTGATCTACTGGGTGGGCCGCTTGGTTGGCGGGCTGGACAAGGGCGGTGCGCTGCGTCTCGGCCTGGTGCTGGCGGCTGGCGGCGAGTTCGCCTTCGTGGTGTTCAAGCTCTCGCTGGCCGAAGGTCTTCTGAGTGCCGCCCAGCACGACATGCTGGTGCTGACCATCACCCTGTCGATGGCCCTGACACCGCTGATGGTGTTGTTCGCCGCGCGGATGGCCAGGAACATTCCGGCGGCGCCCCAGCCCGAGCCGCCCGCCGAGTACCGGCAGATCGTGACCGACGAACCGCGCGTGGTGATCGCCGGCATGGGCCGCATGGGGCAGGTCATCGCCCGGATTCTGCGCGCCCAGGGGGTGCCGTTCGTGGCGCTCGACACGTCGGTGGACGCCATCGAGTTGCAGCGCAGCTTCGGCGGCATGCCGATCTACTACGGCGATCCGTTGCGCCCGGAGATATTGCGTGCGGTGAAGGTGGACAAGGCCGAGTTCTTCGTGGTCGCCACCAACAACCCGGAAACCAACATGGAAACCGCCCGCCTGGTGCGCAGGATGTACCCGCACGTGAAGGTCATCGCCCGGGCGCGCAACCGCCAGCACGTCTATCACCTGCTGGACATGGACGCCAAGCCGGTCCGCGAGACTTTCCATTCCAGCCTGGAGATGAGCCGGATGATCCTGCTCGGCATCGGCTTGAGCGAAGAACAGGCGCAGGCGCGCATTCGCCGCTTCAAGCAGCATGACGAGGAGGTGCTGATGGCCCAGTACGCCGTCTACGACGACGAACAGGCGGTCGTGCAGACCACCCGCGAGGCGCGGGCGGATCTGGAAAACCTGTTCGCTGGCGACCTGCAGGAGCAGGAGGGCGTCGGAAAGCCCTGAAATCCGTCAGGTTGCAGTGCTGCTCTCAGGCCTGCAGTTCAGGGAAAGCTTCGATGCCGTAACCCAGCAGAACGAGCAGCCAGAGCACGATGCCGAGTACGATGAACAGCATGTTGAGGCCGGACATCCCGGAGTTGCGTTCCCCCTGGGGATCGCCGCTGGCGAGATTGACCTGGCGCTGGATGCTGAGCATGGGGTATAGCGGCGACAGCAGGAACAACAGGCTGGCGAAGGAATACAGCGACAGTCCGGTGTAGCGATCGGCGACCTCGCTCAGTCCGTTGGACAGGATGGTCAGGATCACCACTTGCCAGGCATCGCCGCGGTGATTCCAGGCGGGGTGTCCATTCTGTTCAAGAGACTGGTTGATTCGTGCGCATAGCGAGTGGGTGAAGAACACATAGAACAGGCCGCGTGCGGCCGGCACGATGCGCTTCGGCAGCATGGCGGCGCGCTGCAAATCCCACTGTTTATAGAACCAGAAGACTCCGTACAGGCCGAATGTCGCCAGATACAGGAGAGCCATCTTGCTCAGCGAGGTGACGAAGAATGCCCCTTCCTCTTGCTGCACAGGTTCGACGAGGTTGGCTTCGGGAGTCTTGTAGAGGTTTTCCATCATGCGTCCGATGCGTGGGGGATTGCCCATAAGAGTCCCAGTGTAATGTCCGCCCCTAGAAGCGTTCTTGCGGCAAAAGGTAGCGCCATTCGCCGACCGGCAGTTTCGCCATGGACACTCCGCCGAGGCGGATGCGCTTGATCGACAGGACCTGCAGCCCGACCGCCCGGCACATGTGGCCGATCTGGCCGGGGCGGAACTGCTTGCCGGCGAAGCGCAGGCGGGTTTCGCTCTGCCAGCTGACTTTCAATTGCGGCAGGGGCTGGCCCTCGTAGCTGAGGCCGTGGCAAAGGCGGCGCAGGCCGTCCGCGGCGATTGTGCCGGCAACTTCGACCACATACTCGTGCTCGACCTTCTCCGCGTCATCCTCCAGCTTGCGCAGCACGCCACGGCTCTGGGTATAGATCATCAGGCCACTGGCATCGGTTTCCAGCGGGTAGGCCAACTGCTGGTGGCCGAAATGCTTGCGCAGCGGGCGCAATGGCGAACGGTCTTCCTCCCAGTGGTTCGCCGGGACGAGCAACTGTTGCGCGGAATTGGCGCCATTGCCGCTGCCGAACCTGGTCGGCTTGTTCAGCAGCAGGGTGACCGGCTCGATGGGCGTCGGCGTGGCGCCTGGCAGCAGTTCGATGCGCTGGTCGGTGACGCGGAAATGCGCTTCCTCCACAGGCTGGCCATCCACCGTCACCCAGCCGCCCTCGATATACAGCTCGGCCTCGCGGCGGGAGCAGGGCAGCAGTTCGGCAAGGCGCTTGGAAAGGCGGATCGGTTCGGACATGACGGGAGGCCAGGGAAGGATTGGGCGCTCATTGTAACCCGCCGGAGTGGAATGAACGGTGCGAGACCCGGTCAAACCCAAGAGGAGCTGGCGAGGAGTCGAAATGCGCATCAGCCTGATAGATGGCCTGGACTGGGATATCTCCGAAACCGGCAGTGGCAGCCTGAGCAATCGCCGGGGCGACAAGGTGCATCTGCGCCAGGGCGAGATGGACGGTGCCTGCGGGCCTTACTGCCTGGTGATGGCGATGCTCGCGCGCAACCAGTTGAGCCGGCGCCAGGCCAAGGGCGTTGCGCCGGTCGATATGCGCACCCGTTACGGTCGGCTGATGCAGGCGCTGGAGCGTCATGAACCGCTGGTGCGCGTCGGCACCACGGGCGATGACCTGCTGGATCTGCTCGGCGAGATCAGCGACAAGGAGTACCGGGTGGAGAAGGGCAGCGGCCGCCGGATGGTCGAGCTGACCCGGCGCCATCTGCAGGAGAACATCCCGGTGGTGCTGGGATTCCATGGCCGCAAGAGCAGTGATATTCGCCACTGGGGATTGGCGATCGGCATGAGCGAGGATGCCTTCTTCCTCCTTGACCCGGCCCACGAGCTGCAGCGTGGGCTGGCCTGGAATGCCGTGCTGACCACCGATCCGCATGGCTCGCGCTTTGGCTATCGCTACCTCAATCCGAAAGGCACCTGGGCGGTATGTCTGAAGGAAATGGTGGCGCTGCTGTAGGTTCTGTACGAAAAGTGCCTGCGCTCGGTGATGCTTCGTTAAAAACCGGTTCGGACAGTGGCTTGCCACTGAACGCGCTTTAGCGCGGCCCGGAGGGCGAGCGGAGCGAGTAATGCTCATTTACAGCTCGTAAACTCCGCTTCCTCACCGGTTTTTGCCTCGCCTGACCTTCGCTCGGCGACTTTTCGTACAGAACCTAGCGGCTACTCCGCCACCCGTGGGCGCTCGCGCACCCAGGTCATGAACAGCTCGAAGCCGAGCGCCAGCACCACCGGGCCGACGAACAGCCCGAGGATGCCGCTGGTGAGCATGCCGCCGAGGGCGCCGATGAGGATCACTGGCATCGGCACCTTGACCCCGCGGCCGAGCATCAACGGTTTCAGCACGTTGTCGGAAAGCCCGGCGATCACGGTCCAGATGGTGAAGACGATGGAGATCAGCAGCGAATCGTTGGTGAGGAACACGTAGATCAGCGCAGGCAGGGTGATCAGCACCACCGGCAACTGCATGATCCCCAGCAGCAGCACGCCCAGCGCCAGCAGGCCGGCGCCGGGGATGCCCATGACGATGAAGCCGACGCCCAGCAGCAGGGTCTGGATGAAGGCGATCCCCACCACGCCCTGGGCCACCGCGCGGATGGTCGAGGCGCACAGTTCGGCCAGTTCCGGCCCGCGTTCCTCGCCGGAGATGCGCACGGCGATGGCTTCGGCGGTGCTGCTGCCATTCTTGCCGTAGGCCATGATGATGCCGGCGATGAGGAAGGCGGCGAGGAACTCCAGCAGGCCCGCGCCGGCGCCGGCCACCTGGTGCAGGACCGGTTTGGCGAAGCCTTGCAGATGCGGCGCGACCTGATGCAGCACGCCCATGAAGTCGGTGGCGAGGCGTTGCCAGAGCGAGTGGATGGGCTGTCCTACCAGCGGCCAACCGCGTACCGAGTCCGGCGGCATGGGAATGTGCAGGGTCTTGTTCTGGATGGCGTGGACTAACGTGCCTACCGATTCGGCCATCGACGTGCCGAGCATGGCCACCGGTACTAGCAGCACCACGAGTCCGAGCAGGAGGATCAGGATCGAGGCGCCGGCATGGCGGTCACCCAGCCAGCGGGTGAATACCTGGTGCAACGGGTACAGGGCGATCGCCAGGATCACTGCCCAGAGCATCAGGTCGAGGAACGGATGGAAGATACGGAAGCAGAACAGCGCCAACAGCAGGATCAACCCTGCGCGGATAAGCACGTCCAGCAGGTTGCGCGAATGCAGCTGTTCCGGGAGGGGCATTCCAGATCTCCTTGAATGGGGCCGCGTGAGGGCCAGTCCTAACTATCGGCGGACTCTGCCGCAGTTCAAGTGGACAAGGCAACTTTTGCCGGGGAGGAGGATATCTGGAGGGGAGGAGAGAGGAAGGGAAGCCTGCCGCTGGGGGCAGGCTTCGGGGGCATTACTTCTTGCCGAGGCTGATGTGGCGGCTCGGTGCGGCATAGTTCTGGCCGGAAACACCCTTGGCGATCTGCTGGATCTGGCCGCCGCCGTTCAGGAAGGCCGCTACCTGGGCTTCCAGGGACTCGCGGGTTTCCACTGCCGGCGGGGGTTTCGGCATGGATTTTTGGCGGGTGACGGGCTTCGAACTCATGGCTGCCATGACCTTTCATCATCAAAATGGCCGATCATTGTACATGAAATGAGCAGCCTGCGGGGCGGGAATTGGCATGAGCGGCAATGATCCAGGTCAACAGGGGGTGGTATAGCCTGTGACTTCGCGGCTTTCCATTGCATGGACTACGCCCGAGACGGCCTCAGGTGTAGGAGCGAGCTCTGCTCGCGAAGCTTTTGAGTTGCCGGCGTTCGCGAGCAGAGCTCGCTCCTACAGGAATTCACCCTATGGCCAGCCGTACAAGTGGGCTACGCCTTGCGTAGTGCTACGCTCGGCGCAGTGCCCCATCTTGCCGCGAGCAGCCCATGTCTTTCCTGTCGTCACGCCAGCGCACTGCCTTGCGTCTGGCCCGAACCTTCCTCGCTCCCTATCGCTGGCGGGCGCTCGGTGCGCTGGTCGCGCTGTTGTTCACCGCCGCCATCACCCTGTCGCTGGGGCAGGGCATTCGCCTGCTGGTGGACCAGGGATTGCTCACCCAGTCGGCGGATTTGCTGAACCGCTCGATCATGCTGTTCTTCGTGCTGATCGTTGGTCTGGCGGTTGGCACGTTTGCGCGCTTCTATCTGGTGTCGTGGATCGGCGAGCGCTGCGTCGCGGATATCCGCAAGCGTGTGTTCGACCATCTGATCGAGCTGCATCCGGGCTTCTACGAAGACAACCGCAGCTCGGAAATCCAGTCGCGCCTGACTGCCGATACCACCCTGCTGCAGACGGTGATCGGCTCGTCGCTGTCCATGGCGTTGCGCAATACGCTGATGCTGGTGGGCGGGGTGATCCTGATGTTCTTCACCAACGCCAAGCTGACCAGCATCGTCATCGCCGCATTGCCCCTGGTGATCGCGCCGATCCTGCTGTTCGGCCGCCGCGTGCGCAGCCTTTCGCGGCAGAGCCAGGATCGCATCGCCGATGTCGGCAGCTACGTCGGCGAGGCGCTCGGGCAGATCAAGACGGTGCAGGCCTACAACCACCAGACAGAGGATCGCCAGCGTTTCGGCCAGACGGTCGAGCGCGCCTTCGTCACCGCGCGGCGGCGCATCGCCCAGCGTGCCTGGCTGGTCAGCGTGGTGATCCTGCTGGTGCTCGGCGCGGTGGGGGTGATGCTCTGGGTTGGCGGGCTGGATGTGATTTCCGGGCAGATAACCGGCGGCGACCTGGCGGCTTTCGTGTTCTACAGCCTGATCGTCGGCATGGCCTTCGGCACTCTCAGCGAGGTGATCGGCGAGTTGCAGCGCGCCGCCGGCGCCGGCGAGCGGATAGCCGAGCTGTTGCGCGCACGCAGTGAAATCCGTGCGCCCGATGCCGGCCTGCTGAGATTGCCGGCGCGGGTGCAGGGGCGTATCGAGTTGCAGGGCGTGCGCTTCGCCTATCCCACGCGCCCGGAGCAGTGGGCGATCGACGGTATCGACCTGCTGGTGGAACCGGGAGAAACCCTGGCGCTGGTCGGGCCGTCGGGGGCCGGCAAGTCGACCCTGTTCGACCTGCTGCTGCGCTTCTTCGACCCGCAGCAGGGCAGCATCCGCATCGACGGCCAGCCCATCGACCAGCTCGACCCACGTGACCTGCGTCGCTGCTTCGCGCTGGTGGCGCAGAATCCCGCGCTGTTCTTCGGCACGGTGGAGGAGAACATCCGCTACGGTCGCCCGCAGGCCAGCGATGCCGAGGTGGAGGCGGCCGCCCGCGCCGCACATGCCCACGAGTTCATTCTCCGGCTGCCGCAGGGTTACCGGACGCACCTGGGCGAAAGCGGCCTCGGCCTTTCCGGCGGGCAGCGCCAGCGCCTGGCCATCGCCCGCGCGCTGCTGGTGGATGCGCCGATCCTGCTGCTCGACGAAGCCACCAGCGCGCTGGATGCGGAGAGCGAGCACTTGATCCAGCAGGCGCTGCCGAGCCTGATGAGCGGCCGCACCACGCTGGTCATCGCCCACCGCCTGGCCACGGTGCTGAATGCCGACCGTATCGCGGTGATCGATCACGGTCGTCTGGTGGCGCAGGGCAGCCACGCGGAGCTGGTGCGCCGCAACCCGTTGTATGCGCGGTTGGCGGAATTGCAGTTCGGCCAGGCGGTGGGCGGGTGACGCTTGTTGGCGCGTGGCGGCACGGCGCTCCTACGGGCAGACGTGGGGCGTATTCCTGTAGGAGTGAGCTCTGCTCGCGAACGCCGGCAACTCAAAAGCTTCGCGAGCAGAGCTCGCTCCTACAAAAAGCGCCCTCGGCTGCAAGACAGTTGCTCCTACGGGCTGTAATGCTCCACCGTTGGCGCTTCGCAACGCGAAGCCCAACATCGCCATCGTTGGGCTTCACTGCGTTCAGCACCAACCTGCGCGAGTTTTGGCCCAGCCACGTTGCTCCTACGGAAGCGCAAAGACACGGGAGGGAGTAGAATCCTCGCCCTCTTTTTCGAGGTAGACGAACATGGCGGTCATCGGGCGTTTCAATTCATTGCAGGTGGTCAAGCACACCGATTTCGGGCTCTACCTGGACGGCGGCGCGCACGGCGAAATCCTCCTGCCCAAGCGCTACGTGCCGAAGAACGAGCCAACGGAAGAGGGTGACTGGCTGAACGTCTTCGTCTACCTGGACAGCGAGGACCGGCTGATCGCCACCACGCTGAAGCCCAAGGTGCAGGTCGGCGGCTTCGCCAGTCTCAAGGTGGTCGAGGTCAACCGGGTCGGCCTGTTCCTCGACTGGGGCCTGCCCAAGGATCTGCTGCTGCCGCACTCGGAAGAGAAGCGCCCGCTGCAGGTCGGCGACTATTGCGTGGTGTACGTCTACCTCGACGAGCGCACCCGCCGCATCACCGCCACCGCACGCCTGGATCGCTACCTCGACAACACCCCGGCCAACTACAGCACTGGTGAGGAAGTCGACCTGCTGGTGGTCGAGCGTACCGACCTCGGCTACAAGGCGATCATCAACGGCAAGCACTGGGGCCTGATCCACAAGAACGAGGTGTTCAAGTTCGTGCGCAACGGCATGCGCGAGAAGGGCTACATCAAGGAAATGCGCGACGACGGCAAGATCAGCCTGAGCCTGCAGCCGGTCGGCCAGGCCGCCCGCGACGACCTGAGCGAGAAAATCCTCGCCGCGCTGCGCGATGCCGGTGGATCGCTGCCGCTGAGCGACAAGAGCCCGCCGGAGCTGATCAGCCAGCAGTTCGGCGTCAGCAAGGGCAACTTCAAGAAGGCCATCGGCGGCCTCTACAAGCAGGGCCTGATCGTCATCCTCGACGGCAGCATCGAGCTGCCCTGATACCAGGGCGGCCGGGGCTTGCGCGCCGGCCGATGGCGGACCAGCATTGCAGACCCACTACCCGTATCGATGAGGCCGGCATGATCCGCGAAATCCTGAAGATGGGCGACGAGCGCCTGCTGCGCATTGCGCCGCCAGTGCCGCAGGAGTTGTTCGGCAGCCCCGAGTTGCAGACCCTGATCGACGACATGTTCGAAACCATGCGCCACGCCGGCGGCGTCGGGCTGGCAGCGCCGCAGATCGGTGTCGACCTGCAACTGGTGATCTTCGGTTTCGAACACAGCGAGCGCTATCCGGATGCTCCGGCGGTGCCGCAGACCATCCTGCTCAATCCGCTGATCACGCCGCTCGGCGAGGAAGTGGAGGAGGGCTGGGAAGGCTGTCTTTCGGTGCCCGGACTGCGCGGCGCGGTGAATCGCTACCGGCGCATTAGCTACCAGGGCGTCGATCCGCAGGGGCAGCCGATCGATCGCATTGCCGAAGGTTTCCATGCGCGCGTAGTGCAGCATGAGTGCGACCATCTGATCGGCAGGCTCTACCCTTCACGCATCAGCGACTTCAGAAAGTTCGGCTTCACCGAGGTGTTGTTCCCCGGGCTCGATCCCAAAGCCGACGACTGACGGAACGAATCGAGGGGCGGATAACCCGGGAGGGGTTATCCGCGTGGGATGTGCATCAGGGTTGCGACGTGTGGCTGCCGAGCAGAGCCGGACCGGCTTTCTTGTGCTTTTTCGCCATGCGTTTTTCCTGAGCGGTTTTCTGGGGCTTTTTCTTTGCTTCCTTATGGGCATCAAGACCTTTGCTCATGACCTTCACCTCAGATGCTGGTTGATGGTTGCGGCATCCCTGCGGAACGCTCTTTGGCCATTACCACCTCCCGGGGCGCATGAGCGCCGACGAATCGACAAGCTTCTACAGCATAGTTCCGAACCTTGCGGATGGTGTTCGCGTCGGTCGGTTGGCTATATGGCTCTGCCCTCACCCCAGCCCTCTCCCAGTGGGAGAGGGGGCCGCCCCGGAGTGTCGGGCAGGCGTGGCGCTTCTCTCCACGCCGAACAGTCCCCTCTCCCTTCGGGAGAGGGTTAGGGTGAGGGGAAGCCGATCGAGCGGAATGCAATTCCGCCTCAAGACTCCGCCGCCAGCCGCTCCAGCTCCCGCCGCACCATCGCCGCATATTCCGGCGGGCTGAGGCGATACAGTTCTCCCGCCACCCATTGCAGCCAGCGGCCACCCATGCTGTCACGTCGGGAGAGCAGGCGTTGCGCCTCCTCGCGGGCCTTGTCGGCGTGCTGCTGATGGAAGGCGGCGCGGCTCATGCGGAATCCTGTCGCACTCAGCCGCGGCAGCGCAGCGTCTGCGGGTCGATATCGACCTTGGCCAGCAGCTTGCCGTCGTTGCCGGTGTACTGATGGCTGACGCGGATGCGGTAGCGGCGGAAGCGTTCGAGCAGTTCCTGCTGCTGGCAGGTGGCGGCGACCAGCCCGGCCCTCAGGCCGTCCTGCAGCTTCGCCTTGCCTGCAGCGTCAAGTTGCGTGGAGCTCACGCTGGAGATGGAGTAGCGGTAGTACAGGGTCCTGTCGTCCAGACTCAGCTTCACGCTGTTCAGGGTGGTCACCTTGTCCACCTGCTTCGGCAGGTTGTCTCGGGTCTGCTGGTCGAAGAACTCCGCCGACTGCCTGAGGAAGGTTGCCTCGTCCATCGGCGGCTGACCGGCGCGGGCCGAGTAGAGGTAGCCGAGCAGCGCCAGCGGGATTGCCAGCGCGGCGCCAATGAGGATGCGTTTGAGCGTGAATATCCTGCGGGCGGGGTCGCTCGGCATGCTGAAGTCCTGCGTTGGTGGAGAGAGATGGCCGTGCCTTGCGACACGGATGGGCTATTCGCAGTTATAGGTCAAACTGCGTCGCCGTGCCGTGGCTGCAATCCGTTGCAGCGTCGGTATCCCCGGATGTCAGCGCCCCGCCGCCTGGGCGTCCTGCGAGGATGCTGCGCCGAGCATCCCGTCGACCAGCGTCAGGGCCTTCTCGAAGGATGGATAGCCGCTGATCGCCACGTCCAGCCGGCTGTAGGCTGCGCGGTACTGGCTGGCCTTGGCGCGGTCCGCACTGGGGATCAGGAAGGGTTCGCTGTAGACCTTGTAGAGCAGGGCGGTGGCATAGGGCTGGCCTGCCTTCGCGGCCTCTTCCAGCAGGTCGAGGGCTTCCTCCGTGGGCGCGCCGTCCTTGATCTTCAGCAACGCCTTGTAGAAGGGCGCCTCGCCCTTCCGGTCGTAGGGCATGGCGCGATCCAGCAGCGCATCGGCGAGCCGGTAGTTTTCCTTTTCGCCGGAGGCGATGAGCAGTCGGGCCTGCAGCATGTCGTTCTGGTACAGCATGCGCTCCGCCTGGCAGCGTTCGCTGAGGTCGGTGCAGGGTTTGGATGCGGCACAGCCGGCCAGCAGGATAGGCAGGCTCAAGGCGATCAGGCGGGTACTCAGGCGATACATGCCCACGAAACTCCTCGATGTCGAGTATTGCACCAGGACCGCTGCCGGCCGCTGCGCAGTTTTTTGTAGGGAGCCAGCATAACCGGTCGGGGATGCAGGCAAAAAGCCATTCTTCAGTTGTCGCGCAGCATCTTCAGGTCCGTATCGGATGCGTCTGAGCCGTGCTCCAGCTTGATCTTCAGGCTGAGATCGGTTCGCGAATCGGCGAACTTCAGCGCGTCCGACAGGCTGATGCGTCCGGATTCGAACAGCGTGTAGATGCTCTGGTCGAAACTCTGCATGCCCTGTTCCAGAGCCCGCTCGGTCGCTCCCTTCATTTCCCCCAGTTCGTCGCGCTGGATCAATCCGCGGATATGCGGCGTGCCCAGGACCACTTCGACCGCGACGACGCGCTTTTGTGCCGTGCCGGGTATCAGGCGCTGGCCGATCACCGCCAGCAGGTTCTGCGCCAGATCCGCCATCACCTGGTGACGGGCTTCATCCGGGAAGAAGCGGGCGGCGCGTTCCATGGCATGGCGGGAGCTGGTGCCGTGCAGCGTGGCCAGGCACAGGTGGCCGGTTTCGGCGTAGTGCAGGGCATGCTGCATGGTTTCCAGGTCGCGGATTTCGCCGATCATGATGACGTCCGGCGCCTCGCGCAGCACGTTGCGCAAGGCCTCGGAGAAACTGTGGGTATCCAGCCCGACCTCGCGCTGGTCGATGATCGAGCGGCGGTGGGTGTGGAGGAACTCGATGGGGTCTTCCACGCAGACGATGTGCCCGCTGCGCCGCTTGTTGCGGAAATCCAGCATGGACGCCAGGGTGGTCGATTTCCCGCTGCCGGCCGCGCCGACCACCAGGATCAGCCCGCGATCCTGCAGCGCCAGCTTTTCCAGTATCCGCGGCAGGCCGAGGGTGGCGAAGTCCGGGATCACGTCCTTGATGTGCCGTGCGACCATCGCCACTTCGCCGCGCTGGTAATAGATGTTGATCCGGTAGCGCCCGCTGTCGGGCACGCTGATCGCCAGGTTCATCTCCAGATCGCGTTCGAAGTCGCCGATCTGTTTCTCGGTCATCAACTGATAGGCCAGTTTCTTCACTTCCCCGGAGGTCAATGGCCGCTCGCCAACCTGCTGGTTGTGTCCTTCCACCTTGATCAGCGGTGCTGCGCCGACGCTGAAGAACATGTCCGAACCGCCATGCTGGTGCAGCAGGTTCAGATAGGCGAACACATCGCTGGAGTTGTCCTGGGGCAAGTCGTTCATGGTGCCTCCGCGGGCTATCGGGAAAAGCCTAGCAGTCCGGCGCCGTGGGCGTGAAAGGGGCCGGCACTTCGATGCGGGCGGGCTATCCTTAGGCTGGCATGGGTGTGCGCAATCGGCAGCGTCATCCGACCGGCGTCGCCCGGGGCAGACCAAATGGGGCGGCATTCGATACAGGGACAAGACATGAAACCGATATGGGGATTGTTACCGTTGCTGCTGACCGGCTGCGCGTCGGTGAGCGATGTCTGGCCGGTCGGCGACGGCATGTATGTGGTGTCCGCCGCAGCGCTGCCGGGGATCGGCGGCGCCGCCACGGCCAACGAGTATGCGCTGCACAAGGCGCAGCGGTTCTGCGGGCAGAAGGACTATCGCGTCCTGCTGGTGAACGAGGACTACCAGGACCTGACGCGGCTTTCCATCAGCGGGTCCTTCTATCGCGTCGGCAAGTCCTACACGGACGACATGTTCAAGCACCAGCGCGACGGCGTCGTCTTCAAATGCGGGGTTGTCGCCGGCCGCAACGTGTCCGGGTGAGTCCGGGGCAGGCGGCGGATTCATCCCGCCTGCCGAATCTGCGCCGGAAATGGCCGTTCAGTCGTTTGTCGTGCTCATGCGCCAGTGGTATCAAGTTCCTGCCTCCGCAACGCCCCGGATGAACTGCGGAGTTTTCTTTCAGGAACGCCTAGAACAAGGAAAACAAGCATGAGCGTTACTTTGACCCACCTGGCCACCGCCACCCTCAAGCTGGGTGAGCCGGTCCAGATGCCCAATACCCCGCGCGGCACGCGCCTTGTCGTCGAACTGCTCGGCGGCCAGTGGGAGGGCGAGCGGCTGAAAGCCACCATGAAGAACGTCGCCGCCGCCGACTGGGCGCTGATCAGTCCGGACGGCACGCTGTTCATCGAAGTGCGCTGCACCCTGGAAACCCACGATGGCGCATTCATCCAGGTGTCCTATGAGGGCCGTGGCGCCATCGGCCCCGAGGGCCTGGGCGCGGTCATCGCCGCTCCCACCTTCGAAACCGGCGACCCGCGCTATGCCTGGCTGAACAAGGTGCAGGCCATCGGTCGCGGCCGGAAGACCAGCGACGACACCCTGGTATACGACTTCTACGAGGCGAGCTGATCGCCGTTCCGCATCGGTCGCGGTGCCGGATGGGGTGCGCTCCATCCTGTCACCGCTTGCGTAACACTTCCGCACCAGACTGAGGCGCATGGGAACGCTTTCGGGAGCAGGATTCGTTCATATACCTGCGCAGGCCCGCGATTGGCGGGGGATCGGTCTTGTGGCTCGATTCCTGCTTTATCTAACGGTTCAGCTTTTTTCCGAAGTTTCATGCTTTTCCTTCCCCGTCAATACCTTCGGTTATTCCTTCCGGCTCTTCTATAATTTGTTGTCGCATTGAAGAAATAACGGCTTCCGGGCTGCCGCTAGAATGCCGCCACCCCGGTTAGTGCGTTTCTACCAGAACCGCGCTACAGCGATGCGCAGATGACTCACCCCTCCATTTGCACGGACAGCCAGGGCCGATTCCTTTCTCCGCCAATCGAAGTCACATCCTCGAAGGAGCTGATGATGAAGAAGTTCGTACTTCTCGGCGCGCTGGCCATGTCCGCGCTCTCCCTGGTCGCCCATGCCGACGACAAGCCGGTGCGCATCGGCATCGAAGCCGGTTACCCGCCGTTCTCCTTCAAGACTCCGGATGGCCAGCTGGCCGGTTTCGACGTGGATATCGGCAATGCGCTCTGCGAAGAGATGAAGGTCAAGTGCAAGTGGGTCGAGCAGGAGTTCGACGGCCTGATCCCGGCGCTGAAAGTGCGCAAGATCGACGCCATCCTGTCGTCCATGACCATCACCCCCGAGCGCCAGAAGTCGGTCGACTTCACCAACAAGTACTACCACACCCCGGCGCGCTTCGTGATGAAGGAAGGCGCGGCCATGAGCGACCCGACCGTCGACCTGAAGGGCAAGAAGGTCGGCGTGCTGCGCGCCAGCGTGCATGATCGCTACGCCACCGACGTGCTGGCTCCGGCCGGTATCGAAGTGGTGCGCTACGGCTCCCAGCAGGAAGCCAACATGGACCTGGTTTCCGGCCGCATCGACGCGACCATGGCCGACTCGGTCAACCTCGACGACGGCTTCCTGAAGACCGAGGCCGGCAAGGGCTACGCCTTCGTAGGTCCGGAGTACAACGATCCGAAGTACTTCGGTGGTGGCGCCGGCATTGCGGTGCGCAAGGGCGATACTGCCCTGGCGGAGAAATTCAACGCTGCTATCGCAGCGGTCCGCGCCAACGGCAAGTACAAGCAGGTCCAGGACAAGTACTTCAAGTTCGACGTCTACGGCGAGAACTGATTTCCGTCCACGAAAGTGGCACAAGCGAGGGTGAAGTCCCGTTGTTTGTGCCACTTTTTTATTGGCGTGGTGATTTCCTTTCGGCGGCTGTCCTGATGCCGTCGTCCGCAAGAGGTGTTGAGCGATGTTCACTGGCTACGGGGCAACCATCCTTGATGGTGCCTGGCTGACGCTTCAGCTGGCGCTGCTTTCGATGGTCCTGGCGATTGCCCTCGGACTGATCGGCGCAGCCTTCCGCCTGTCGCCGGTCCGCTGGCTGGCCTGGTGCGGCGACCTGTATGCCACGGTCATCCGCGGCGTGCCTGACCTGGTGCTGATCCTGCTGATCTTCTACGGCGGCCAGGCCCTGGTGAACTGGGTCGCGCCGATGTTCGGCTACGAGGACTACATCGACCTCAATCCGTTCATCTCCGGCGTCGGCACCCTCGGCTTCATCTTCGGCGCCTACCTCTCGGAAACCTTCCGTGGCGCCTTCATGGCCATCCCGAAAGGGCAGGGCGAGGCCGGCTTCGCCTACGGCATGAGCGGCCTGCAGGTGTTCTTCCGCATCCAGGTGCCGCAGATGATCCGCCTGGCCATCCCCGGCTTCACCAACAACTGGCTGGTGCTGGTCAAGGCGACCGCGCTGATTTCCGTGGTCGGCCTGCAGGACATGATGTTCAAGGCCAAGCAGGCCTCCGACGCCACCCGCGAGCCGTTCACCTATTTCCTCGCCGTGGCGGCGCTGTATCTGGTGGTGACCACCATTTCGCTGATCCTGCTGCGCATGCTCGAACGCCGCTACTCGGTCGGCGTGAAAGTCGCCGATCTCTGATACAAGGGGTGCCATCGTGATTTTCGACTTCTCCGTCATCTGGGACAGCATCCCGCTCTACATCAGCGGCCTCTGGGTCACCCTCAAGCTGCTGGCGATCTCGCTGTTCTTCGGCCTGCTGGCGGCGGTGCCGCTGGCGCTGATGCGGGTGTCCAAGCGCCCGCTGGTCAACCTGCCGGCCTGGTTCTACACCTACGTGATCCGCGGCACGCCGATGCTCGTGCAACTGTTCCTGATCTACTACGGGCTGGCCCAGTTCGCCGTGGTGCGTGAAAGCGCGTTCTGGCCGTGGCTGTCCAACGCCACCTTCTGCGCCTGTGCGGCCTTCGCCATCAATACCAGCGCCTACACCGCGGAAATCCTCGCCGGCAGCATCAAGGCCACGCCCCATGGCGAAATCGAGGCAGCCAAGGCGATGGGCATGTCGCGCCTGAAGATGTACCGCCGCATCCTCCTGCCGTCGGCGCTGCGCCGCGCGCTGCCGCAGTACAGCAACGAAGTGATCATGATGCTGCAGACCACCAGCCTGGCTTCCATCGTCACCCTGGTCGACATCACCGGCGCGGCGCGTACCGTCTATTCGCAGTACTACCTGCCGTTCGAGGCGTTCATCACCGCCGGCCTGTTCTACCTGGTGCTGACCTTCACCCTGGTGCGCCTGTTCAAGATTGCCGAGCGCCGCTACCTGGCTTATCTCGCACCGCGCAAGCACTGAGGAACTGAGCATGGAACGTATCGATCACCTGCTGCCGTGGAGCAGTCTCGGCAGCGAACGCCGCCTGAGCGTGTTCCGCTTCGGCGCCGGCGAGCGCAAGGTCTACATCCAGGCCAGCCTGCACGCCGATGAGCTGCCGGGCATGCGTACCGCCTGGGAGCTGAAGCAGCGTCTTGCCGATCTGGAGGCCAGGGGGCTTCTGAAGGCGCGTGTCGAGCTGGTTCCGGTGGCCAACCCCATCGGCCTCGGCCAGACCCTGCAGGCCAGCCATCTCGGCCGTTTCGAGCTGGGCAGCGGGAAGAATTTCAATCGCGACTTCGTCGAGCTGAGCGAACTGGTTGCCGCCCGTGTCGGCGCGCGTCTCGGTGCCGACGAACAGGCCAACGTCGCGCTGATCCGCCAGACCATGGTCGAGGCGCTGGACGAGTTGCCGCCGGCCGGTTCCGAGCTTCAGGGCATGCAGCGCCTGCTGCTGCGCCATGCCTGCGATGCGGACGTGGTGCTCGACCTGCACTGCGATTTCGAGGCGGCGATCCATCTCTACGCGATCCCGCAGCACTGGCCGACCTGGCGCTCCCTGGCGGCGCGCCTGAAGGCGGGCACGGTGCTGCTGGCGGAGGATTCCGGCGGCAGCTCCTTCGACGAGTCCTGCTCACTGCCGTGGCTACGCCTGGCGCGCGCCTTCCCGGATGCGGCGATTCCGCTGGCCTGCCTGGCGACCACCGTTGAACTCGGCAGCATGGGCGATACCCGCGTCGACCAGGCCCGGGCCAACGCCGAGGCGATCCTCGGCTTCCTCGCCGAACAGGGCCTGATCGCCGGCGAGTGGCCGGCGGCGCCCGCGGAATGTTGTGAGGGAGTGCCCTTCGAGGGCACCGAATACCTGTACGCGCCGCATGCCGGCGTAGTCAGCTTCCTGCGCGCCGCCGGCGAGTGGGTGGAGAAGGGCGATGCACTGTTCGAAGTGGTCGACCCGCTGAATGACAAGCTCAGCACCGTTCATGCCGGGACTTCCGGGGTGTTGTTCGCCATCGAGCGCGGGCGCTATGCCCAGCCGGGGCTGTGGTTGGCCAAGGTGGCCGGGCGTGAACCGTTCCGCAAGGGCCGGCTGATCAACGACTGAATTCGAGAATCGACAGCATGTACAAACTGGAAATCCAGGACCTGCACAAGCGCTACGGCGACCACGAAGTGCTCAAGGGCGTATCCCTTGCCGCCAAGGCTGGCGACGTGATCAGCATCATCGGCTCGTCCGGCTCGGGCAAGAGTACCTTCCTGCGCTGCATCAACCTGCTGGAGCAGCCGCACTCCGGCAAGATCCTCCTCAACGGCGAGGAACTGAAGCTGGTGCCGACGAAGAACGGCGGGCTCAAGGCCGCCGACAGCAAGCAGTTGCAGCGCATGCGTTCGCGCCTGTCGATGGTGTTCCAGCACTTCAACCTGTGGTCGCACATGAGCGCGCTGGAAAACGTCATCGAGGCGCCGGTGCATGTCCTCGGCGTGCCGAAGAAGGAAGCGCTGGAGAAGGCCGAGCACTACCTGGCCAAGGTCGGCGTGGCGCACCGCAAGGACGCCTACCCGGCGCACATGTCCGGCGGCGAGCAGCAGCGCGTGGCCATCGCCCGTGCGCTGGCGGTGGAGCCGGAGGTGATGCTGTTCGACGAGCCGACTTCGGCGCTCGACCCGGAACTGGTCGGCGAAGTGCTGAAGGTCATGCAGGACCTCGCCCAGGAAGGCCGCACCATGGTGGTGGTGACCCACGAGATGGGCTTCGCCCGCGAGGTTTCCAACCAGTTGGTGTTCCTGCACAAGGGGCTGGTGGAAGAGCGCGGTTGCCCGAAGGAAGTGCTGGCCAACCCGCAGTCGGAACGTCTCAAGCAGTTCCTTTCCGGCAGCTTGAAGTAAGCTTGGGTATTCACACCTATACGAGGTCGATGGAACGTCCAGCATGACAGCCCAACGCATCGGTTTCCTGCTCTGGCCGCAGACTCGCGCGCTGACCCTGGCGCTCGCCGAGGAGGCCCTGAGGGTGGCCCGGCGGTTGCATCCAGAGGCGCTCTACGATCCGGTCTTCATGCTCGCCGAAACGCCAGCCGAAGGCGATGGCTGGCACCTGCCCGGAAAGCCCTGGCAGGGTCTGCTGGAGCAATGCCAGCGGGTGTTCCTGGTCGCTGACGAGGCTTCGGCGCAGGTCGCTCCGCCACTGGCTGCCGCGCTCAAGCAACTGGTGCGCGGCGGCTCCAGCGTCGGTGCGCTATCCGCCGGCATCTATCCTCTGGCCCAGCTGGGACTGCTCGACGGCTATCGCGCCGCCGTGCACTGGCGCTGGCAGGACGATTTCACCGAGCGCTATCCCAAGGTCATCGCCACCAACCACCTGTTCGAATGGGATCGCGACCGTCTCAGTGCCTGTGGCGGCATGGCGGTGCTCGACCTGTTGCTGGCGGTGCTGTCGCGCGATCACGGCGCGGAACTGGCCGGCGCGGTATCCGAGGAACTGGTGGTCGAGCGCATCCGCGAAGGCTCCGAACGCCAGCGCATCCCGCTGAAGAACCGCCTCGGTTCCAGCCACCCGAAGCTCACCCAGGCGGTGCTGCTGATGGAGGCGAACATCGAGGAGCCGCTGACCACCGACGAGATCGCCCAGCACGTCTGCGTGTCGCGCCGCCAGCTGGAGCGCATCTTCAAGCAATACCTGAACCGCGTGCCCAGCCAGTACTACCTGGAACTGCGCCTGAACCGCGCGCGGCAGATGCTCATGCAGACCAGCAAGTCGATCATCCAGATTGGCTTGTCCTGCGGCTTCTCCTCCGGCCCGCACTTCTCCAGCGCCTACCGCAACTTCTTCGGCGTCACCCCGCGGGAAGACCGCAACCAGCGCCGTGGTCATGGCGCAGCCGAGGCCGCTCCGGCCGTCAGCGAGCGCGGTTGAATAACGTCGCCGGGTTTCACTCCTCGTAGGTTGGGCTGAGGTACGAAGCCCAACGACTGCATCCGGCCCGACAGATGTCGGGCTTCGCTTCGCTCAGCACCAACCTACGGGCTCCGAAGAAAATTTCCCGCCGGCTGCGCCCATTGTTCCGCCTGCGTTTAAACTGCGCCTTCCCGACGCTTTCTGTCGCATTTCCGTAAGCCTCGGAATTCCGCGGGTTGGCGCTATAACAAGTTGTCGCATGGCGGCAATGCCGGCCTCGTTTCAGTCCCTACAATCCTTTCATCGATAGCCGCCTTACCAGGCAGGAGAACACCGATGTCCGCTCCGCAAGCGCAGGTTCAACGTTCCGACTTCGACCAGGTCATGGTTCCCAACTATTCCCCGGCCGCTTTCATTCCGGTGCGTGGTCAGGGTTCCCGAGTCTGGGATCAGAGCGGCCGTGAGCTGATCGACTTCGCCGGCGGCATCGCGGTGAACTCGCTGGGCCATGCGCATCCGGCGCTGGTCGAGGCGCTGACCGAGCAGGCCAACAAGATCTGGCACGTGTCCAACGTGTTCACCAACGAGCCGGCCCTGCGCCTGGCGAAGAAGCTGATCGACGCCACCTTCGCCGAGCGCGTGTTCTTCGCCAACTCCGGCGCTGAGGCCAACGAGGCCGCGCTGAAGCTGGCCCGCCGCTATGCCCACGACGTCTACGGTCCGGAGAAGTACGAGATCATCTCGATGGTCAACAGCTTCCACGGTCGCACCCTGTTCACCGTCAACGTCGGCGGCCAGGCCAAGTATTCCGATGGCTTCGGACCGAAGGTCGAGGGCATCACCCATATCCCGTTCAACGACCTGGATGCGCTGAAGGCCGCCATCTCCGCCAGGACCTGCGCGGTGATCATCGAGCCGGTGCAGGGCGAGAGCGGCGTGCTGCCGGCCGACCAGGCCTACCTGGAAGGCGTGCGCAAGCTCTGCGACGAGAACAATGCGCTGCTGATCTTCGACGAAGTGCAGAGCGGCTTCGGCCGTACCGGCTACCTCTATGCCTACCAGCACTACGGCGTGAATCCGGACATCCTCTCCAGCGCCAAGAGCCTGGGCGGCGGTTTCCCGATCGGCGCCATGCTGACCACCGCGAAGATCGCCGAGCACCTGGTCGTCGGCACCCATGGCACCACCTACGGCGGCAACCCGCTGGCCTGCGCGGTGTCCGGCGCGGCGTTCGACGTGATCAACACCCCGGAAGTCCTGGCCGGCGTGAAGGCCAAGCATGAGCGCTTCAAGGCGCGTCTGGAGAAGATCGGTGCCGAATACGGCATCTTCACCCAGGTTCGCGGTCTCGGCCTGCTGATCGGCGCGGTGCTTTCCGACGCCTGGAAGGGCAAGGCCAAGGACGTCCTGAACGCCGCCGAGAAAGAGGCCGTGATGGTCCTGCAGGCCGGTCCGGACGTGGTGCGCTTCGCGCCCAGCCTGGTGATCGCCGATGCCGACATCGACGAAGGCCTGGATCGCTTCGAGCGCGCGGTCGCCAGCCTGACCCGCGGCTGAACGCCCGGCTAAGCTGAAATATCTGCACCGGATCGCAGATCCGGTGCCTTCGATCCGGTCGGTGCAGTGTCCGACCGTTTCCCGTAGGGATTGAATGCGGCGACGCAGGATGTGTCGCGCCTGTAATTCACGGAAGACCTTTCGATGATTTGTCTGGTTAGAGGAGTGACGCCATGCTGGTGATGCGCCCCGCCCAAACGGCCGACCTGCAGGAAGTGCAGCGTCTCGCCGCGGACAGCCCGGTAGGCGTCACGTCGCTGCCGGATGATGCGGCCGTGTTGAAGGAGAAGATTCTCGCCTCCGAGGCTTCGTTCGCCGCCGAGGTGAGTTTCAACGGCGAGGAAAGCTACTTCTTCGTCGTCGAGGACACTGCCACCGGCCGCCTGGTCGGCTGTTCGGCCATCGTCGCCTCGGCCGGTTTCTCCGAGCCGTTCTACAGCTTCCGCAACGAGACCTTCGTGCACGCCTCCCGCGAGCTGAAGATCCACAACAAGATCCACGTCCTCTCGCTGTGCCACGACCTCACCGGCAACAGCTTGCTGACCAGCTTCTACGTCGAGCGCGACCTGGTGAACACGCCGGTCGCCGAGCTCAACTCGCGCGGCCGCCTGCTGTTCATGGCCAGCCATCCGGAGCGCTTCGCCGACGCGGTGGTGGTGGAGATCGTCGGCTACAGCGACGAGCACGGCGAATCGGCGTTCTGGAATGCCGTCGGCCGCAATTTCTTCGACCTCAACTACACCGAGGCGGAGAAGCTTTCCGGCCTGAAGAGCCGCACCTTCCTCGCCGAGCTGATGCCGCACTACCCGATCTACGTGCCGCTGCTGCCGGACGAGGCGCAGGAAGCCATGGGCCAGGTCCACCCGCGCGCGCAGATCACCTTCGACATCCTGATGCGCGAAGGCTTCGAGACCGACAACTACATCGACATCTTCGATGGCGGCCCGACCCTGCACGCGCGTTCCTCGGGCATCCGTTCGATCGCCCAGAGCCGCCTGGTGCCGGTGCGCATCGGCGAGGTGACCAAGGGCACCCGCAGCTACCTGGTCACCAACGGCCAGTTGCAGGACTTCCGCGCCATCGTCGCAGAACTCGACTGGGTACCCGGCAAGCCGGTGACCCTTAGCCTTGAAGCCGCCGATGCCCTCGGCGTCGGCGAGGGCGCCAGCGTGCGCCTGATTGCGGTCTGAGGGGGCCCAGCATGATCGTTCGTCCCGTTACCAGCGCCGACCTGCCTGCCCTGCTCGACCTGGCGCGGAGCACCGGCACCGGCCTGACCACCCTGCCTGCCAACGAGAAGCGCCTGGCGCACAGGGTCGGCTGGGCGGAGAAGACCTTCCGCGGCGAAGCCGAGCGCGCCGACGCCGACTACCTGTTCGTGCTCGAAGACGATGATGGCAAGGTGGTGGGGATTTCCGCCATCGCCGGTGCCGTCGGCCTGCGCGAGCCCTGGTACAACTATCGCGTCGGCCTGGTCGTCAGCGCCTCGCAGGAGCTCGGCATCCACCGCGAGATTCCCACGCTGTTCCTCGCCAACGACCTCACCGGGCAGTCCGAGCTGTGCTCGCTGTTCCTCCACGCCGACCATCGCAGCGGTCTCAACGGTCGCCTGCTGTCGAAGGCGCGGATGCTGTTCATCGCCGAGTTCCGCGAGCTGTTCGGCGACAAGGTGATCGCCGAGATGCGCGGCATGTCCGATGAAGAGGGCCGTTCGCCGTTCTGGGAAAGCCTCGGCCGGCACTTCTTCAAGATGGAATTCAGCCAGGCCGACTACCTGACCGGCGTCGGCAACAAGGCCTTCATCGCCGAACTGATGCCGAAGTTCCCGCTGTACACCTGCTTCCTTTCCGAAGAGGCGCGGGCGGTGATCGGCCGGGTGCATCCGAATACCGAACCGGCGCTGGCGATGCTCAAGGCCGAAGGCTTCAGCTACCAGGGCTACGTCGACATCTTCGACGCCGGCCCGGCCATAGAGGCGCCGACCGACAAGATCCGCGCCATTGCCGACAGCCAGAACCTGGTGCTGGCCATCGGCACGCCGGGCGACGACGCCGAGCCCTACCTGATCCACAACCGCAAGCGCGAGGACTGCCGCATCACCGCGGCGCCGGCGCGGGTCGCCGCCGGTTCTCTGGTCGTCGATCCGCAGACCGCCAAGCGTCTGCGCCTGGCTGCCGGCGCCTCGGTGCGCGCGGTGCCGCTGTCCGCTGGAAAACGCAGCTGATCCCGTCAGGGAGCAGAGGAGCCTGATGATGTCGAGTTTGTATATCGCCGGTGAATGGCTGGCAGGTGAAGGTGAACTGCTGGAGTCGCTCGACCCGGTGAGCCAGGCTGTCGTCTGGTCCGGCCGCGCGGCTTCGCCGGCGCAGGTCGAGCGTGCCGTCGCCGCTGCTCGTGCCGCGTTCCCGGCCTGGGCGCGCCGCCCGCTGGAAGAGCGCATCGCTATCCTGGAGCTGTTCGCCGCGGCCCTGAAAGCCAAGGCCGACGTCCTGGCCCGCGCCATCGGCGAGGAAACCGGCAAGCCGCTGTGGGAAGCCGCCACCGAAGTGACCAGCATGGTCAACAAGGTCGCCATCTCGGTGCAGGCCCATCGCGAGCGCACCGGCGAGAAGAGCGGTCCGCTGGCCGACGCCACCGCCGTGTTGCGGCACAAGCCGCATGGTGTGGTCGCCGTGTTCGGCCCGTACAACTTCCCCGGCCACCTGCCCAACGGGCATATCGTCCCGGCGCTGCTGGCCGGCAACGCGGTGATCTTCAAGCCCAGCGAGCTGACCCCGAAAGTCGCCGAGCTGACCGTGCAGTGCTGGGCCGAAGCCGGCCTGCCGGCGGGCGTGCTCAACCTGGTCCAGGGCGCCCGCGACACCGGCGTCGCCCTGGCCGGTCATGCCGATATCGACGGACTGTTCTTCACCGGCTCCAGCCGCACCGGCAACCTGCTGCACAGCCAGTTCGGCGGCCAGCCGCAGAAGATCCTCGCGCTGGAGATGGGCGGCAACAACCCGCTGATCGTCGATCAGGTGCAGGACGTCGACGCGGCCGTCTACACCATCATCCAGTCCGCCTTCATTTCCGCCGGCCAGCGCTGCACCTGTGCCCGCCGCCTGCTGGTGCCCGCGGGTGCCTGGGGCGATGCGCTGCTGGCGCGCCTCGTGGCAGTAGCCGCAGGCATCAAGGTCGGCCGCTTCGACGAGCAGCCGGCGCCGTTCATGGGCTCGGTGATTTCCCTCGCCGCCGCCGAACACCTGCTCAAGGCACAGGAAAACCTGCTGGCCGGGGGCGCCGTGACTTTGCTGGCGATGACCCAGCCGCAGGCCGGCGCCGCACTGCTGACGCCGGGCATCCTCGACGTGACGGCCGTCGCCGGGCGTCCGGACGAAGAGTTCTTCGGCCCGCTGCTGCAGGTGATCCGCTACGCCAGCTTCGACGACGCAGTGCGCGAGGCCAACGCGACCCAGTACGGTCTGGCCGCCGGCCTGCTGTCGGATTCGCGTGAGCGTTTCGACGACTTCCTGATCGAAAGCCGCGCCGGCATCGTCAACTGGAACAAACAACTGACCGGTGCTGCCAGCAGCGCGCCGTTCGGCGGCATCGGCGCCTCCGGCAACCATCGCCCGAGCGCCTACTACGCCGCCGACTATTGCGCCTATCCGGTCGCCTCGCTGGAAAGCGAAACCCTCAGCCTGCCTGCCACTCTCAGTCCCGGTATCAGCCTATGAACGCCTATGAAGTGAATTTCGACGGTCTGGTCGGACCGACCCACAACTACGGCGGTCTGTCCTACGGCAACGTCGCCTCGCAGAGCAACAGCCAGGCGGCTTCCAATCCTCGGGAGGCCGCCAAGCAGGGCCTGGCGAAGATGAAGGCGCTGATGGAGATGGGCTTCAAGCAGGGCGTGCTGGCCCCGCAGGAGCGTCCGGATGTCGCCTCGCTGCGCGCACTGGGCTTCTCCGGTACGGATTCCGAGGTGATCGCCAGGGCGGCGAAGGAAGCCATGCCGCTGCTCGCCGCGGTCAGCTCCGCTTCCTGCATGTGGACAGCCAACGCCGCCACCGTCAGCCCCAGCGCGGATACCGCCGACGGTCGCGTGCACTTCACCGCGGCCAACCTGAACTGCAAGTTCCACCGCTCCATCGAGCATCCGGTCACCAGTCGCATCCTCCGCGCGATGTTCAAGGACGAGAAACATTTCGCCCACCACGCCGCGCTGCCGGCGGTGGCGCAGTTCGGTGACGAAGGCGCGGCCAACCATACACGCTTCTGCAAGAGCTACGGCGAGGCCGGCGTGGAGTTCTTCGTGTTCGGCCGTAGCGCCTTCGACAGCCGCTTCCCGGCGCCCCAGCGCTACCCGGCGCGGCAGACCCTGGAAGCCTGCCAGGCCGTGGCCCGCCTGCATGGACTGGGCGAGGAGGGCGTGGTCTACGCCCAGCAGAACCCGGCGGTGATCGACCAGGGCGTGTTCCACAACGACGTGATTTCCGTGGGCAACGGCGAGGTGCTGTTCCACCACGAGGACGCCTTCCTCGACACCGACCACGTGCTCGCCGAGCTGCATGACAAGCTGAGCCGCCGCAACGGCCGCTTCCGTGCGGTATGCGTGCCGCGCGACCAGGTCGCCGTGGAAGATGCGGTGAAGTCCTACCTGTTCAACAGCCAGCTGCTCAGCCGCGCCGATGGCTCGATGCTGCTGATCGTCCCGGAAGAGTGCCGGCAGAACGAGCGCGTGTGGAACTACCTGTCGCGCCTGACCGCCGAGGACGGCCCGATCCGCGAGGTGAAGGTGTTCGACCTCAAGCAGAGCATGCAGAACGGCGGCGGTCCGGCCTGCCTGCGCCTGCGCGTGGCGCTGAAGGACGACGAACTGGCCGCGGTTAACCCGGGCGTGATCATGACCCCGTCGCTGTACGACACGCTGGTCGCCTGGGTCGACAAGCATTACCGCGACCGCCTGTCCGAAGCCGACCTGGCCGACCCGCAGCTGCTGGTCGAGTGCCGCACGGCGCTGGATGAATTGAGCCAGATCCTTAAACTGGGCTCGGTTTATCCCTTCCAACGGAGTTGAGAACTGCCATGTCCGAAAGTCTCCCGCTGATCCTCGAAGACGCCCACGGTGAACGCCGTGAAACCCATAGCGCCCGTATCGCCATCCGTCTCGAAGGTCGCGAGCTGTGGCTGGAGGCCGATGGCAAGGGCAACCTGCTGATGTACGCCGAGTCCTTCGAAGAGGACACCGAAATCCCGGTTCTGGTGGTGCGCCCGCAGGCGGTCAACCAGCTCCTGCTGAGCCTGGAACTGGAACCCGCCGAAGTGCACGAACATGGTCCAGACTGTGGTTGTGACCATAATCATTGAACGCGGGAACCACGGTCGCACGCGGCCGCTTGGCTCGATGGAGGCGTCCGCATGCTAGCCCTCGGCAAACTGCTTGAACTGACTCTTGCCGGTCGCGAGCCGACCGAGAAAATCCAGCTCACCGCCGACGGCACGCGCCTGCACTGGCTGGCCGAGGGTGTGCTGGAAGTGACGCCGATCGGCGCCCGCGACAACGGTCGCGACCTGCTGCTGTCGGCGGGCATTCATGGCAACGAAACCGCCCCCATCGAACTGCTCGACCGCCTGCTGCAGCGCATCGCCCGTGGCGAGCTGAAGCCGGCGGCGCGCCTGCTGTTCCTCCTCGGCAACCCGGAGGCCATGCGCCGCGGCGAGCGTTATCTGGAGCAGGACATCAACCGCCTGTTCTGCGGCCGCCACCAGGACGGCAGCGGCAACGAGGCCCTGCGTGCCTCCGAACTGGAGCGCCTGGCCGCGTCGTTCTTCTCCCGTGCCGGACGCAGTCGTCTGCACTACGACCTGCACACGGCGATTCGTGGTTCGAAGATCGAGCAGTTCGCTCTCTATCCCTGGAGCGAAGGCCGCCAGCACTCCCGCGCCGAGTTGGAGCGACTGCGCGGCGCCGGGATCGATGCGGTGCTGCTGCAAAGCAAGCCGGGCATCACCTTCAGTTCCTATACCTACAGCCAGCTCGACGCCGAGGCCTTCACCCTGGAGCTGGGCAAGGCCCGGCCGTTCGGGCAGAACCAGGTGGTCAATCTCGATCGCCTGGAAGAGTGCCTGCGCACCCTGATCGCCGGCGAAGAGGCCGAAGTGGATGGCTCGCAGCTCGACGGCCTGCAGCTTTTCGCCGTCTCGCGGGAGGTGATCAAGCACAGCGACCACTTCCGCCTGCATCTCGACGACGCCGTCGACAACTTCACCGAACTGGCGCAGGGCTATCTGCTCGCCGAGGACATCGGCGGCACGCGCTGGGTGGTGGAAGAGCTGGGCGCGCGGATCATCTTCCCTAATCCGCGGGTGAAGAACGGCCTGCGCGCCGGAATCCTGGTAGTGCCCGTCGAGCTTTGAGGCGCCTGTAATTTGCTTGCGGCCCGCCCGTCTCTCCGGGGCGGGCCGTTTTTTTATGATTCATTCGTAACTACGTGGCTGGGCCGGAATTCGCGTAGGTTGGTGCTGAACGTAGTGAAGCCCAACGATGGCGATGTTGGGCTTCGCGTTGCTCAGCGCCAACCTACGGTAGGCATTGCAGCCCGCAGGGGGCCATGCCCGCGATTCGCGCCCATGGGGCGCTCCTACATACACTCCCGATGCATGCGAGTCCGGTAGGGCGGGTGCAACCCGCCAATCCCGATGTGCCATGGCGGGTTGCACCCGCCCTACGGAATGGGAACTCCAAGAACCTTTTTATTGGTCCCGCGCGGCGGTGCGGAAAGCCCGGAATCCACGGAGTGAATGGCGAAAGTGCCAGTGTTTCAGGCATTTCAGGATAGAATATGGGCCTTTTCCATCGGATGTAGTAAAACTACACGATGTCATGCCCCGGAATGTCCGGGAAGGGATTGGATTCAGGACATTCGGACATGCTTTCGCATCCGCTTCTGCGTTTCTTTCATTCCATGCGGGCCAAGCGGCCATTCGACTGGGTACGTTTCCAGCGTCGCGACCTGCTGCTCATCGATCACCCGATGTGCCAGGCGGTGTTCTGCCGTCGCGGCGCACAGCTCCTGCATTTCCAACCCCAGGGCGAACGCCCGCTGCTGTGGTGCGCGGCCGACTGGCCGAGCCTGAGCACGGCGCCGATCCGTGGCGGGATTCCGGTCTGCTGGCCGTGGTTCGGCAGCCATCCCACCGAAAGCGGCTGGCCGCAGCACGGCTGGGCGCGCGAGCGCGAATGGCGCCTGGTGGAGGCGTACGCCGATGAAAGCCGGGTGACGGTAAGCTGGCAGCTGGATATCGAGGACTGGCACATCCGCCTGGATGCGCGCCTTGGCCAGACCCTGGAAATGGAGTTGTGCAGCTACCACGAGGATGACGGCGACTGCCTGTTCAGCTTCGCCCTGCAGCCGTACTGGCGGGTTGGGGCGTTGCGCCGGGTAGTGGTGCACGGTATGGAACTGGAAGGCGCCCGTAGCCAGCCGGGTGCTTCGCGGATTCCCGGCACCTGGAAGCCGAGCGGGGCGATCAAGCAGGTGCTTTACCACCCGGGCTCGCTGGTGCTGGAGGACGCCGGCTGGCAGCGGCGCCTGCGTATCGACAAGAACGCCAGCGCCGGCAGCGTCATCTGGCATCCCGGCAGCCGCTCGGTGACCCAGATTGAGCCGGGAGAGGCGGAGCGCTTCCTCTGCATCGGCGCCGCCGGCTACCGCCCGGGCGGGCTGATCCTCGCTCCGGGAGAGCGCATGCGCCTGAGCCTGCGCGCGGGGCTTGTGTAACACCTGCCGACTATCAAGGCTCTTGGCGCGGCTGTAGGAGCGAGCTCTGCTCGCGAACACCGGCAACACAAAAGCTTCGCGAGCAGAGCTCGCTCCTACAGGTGCATACCAAGCCGTAACTGTCTTGCATCCTACATAACTACGTGGCTGGGCCAGAACTCGCGTAGGTTGGTGCTGAACGCAGTGAAGCCCAACGATGGCGGTGTTGGGCTTCGCGTTGCTCAGCGCCAACCTACGGTGGGTTTTGCAGCCCGTAGGGCCATGCCCGCGAATCGCACGCATGGCGTGCCCCTGCGTTTCAACCTTCCTCGTCGAGCTGGTAGCGCGTCGGCACCAGGCTCTCCTTGATCCTGCGCAGATGCGGCTGGAAGTCCACGCCGCGGCGCAGGGTGACGCCGGTCGCCAGCACGTCGAGCACCGTCAGCTGGATGATCCGCGAGGTCATCGGCATGTAGATGTCGGTGTCTTCCGGCAGCGGGATATCCAGCGTCAGCGTGCAGGCCTTGGCCAGCGGTGAGCCGGCGGCGGTCAGGCCGAGCACCGAGGCGCCGTTTTCCCGCGCCAGGTGCGCCACGTCCACCAGTTCGCGGGTGCGGCCGGTGTAGGAAATCACCACGAAGAGATCGCCGGTGTGCGCCACCGAGGCGATCATCCGCTGCATCAGTACGTCGCTGTGCGCCGAGACCGCCAGGTTGAAGCGGAAGAACTTGTGCTGCGCGTCCAGCGCCACCGAGCTGGATGCGCCGAGACCGAAGAAGTGGATCTGCCGGGCCTGGATCAGCAGGTCCACGGCGCGGTCGATGGCGCGCGGGTCGAGCAGCTTGTGGGCGCTGTCCAGCGAGGCGATGGTGCTGCTGAAGATCTTCCGCGAGTAGGCTTCGGGGCCGTCGTCCTCGGCTACTGCCTGGGCGACGAAGGCGGCACCGCTGGCCAGGCTCTGCGCCAGTTGGATCTTCAGTTCCGGATAGCCGCTCATGCCGAACGAGCGGCAGAAGCGGTTCACCGTCGGCTCGCTGACGGCAGACGCCTGGGCCAGCGCGGCGATGCTGAAGCGCGTGGCCTGCTGCGGGTTCTGCAGTATCACTTCGGCGACCTTGCGTTCGGCCTTGTTCAGCTCGTCCAGGCGGGACTGCAACTGCTCCAGCAGGTTCTTCATCCGGGCTCCTAAGCATTCGATCGGCTTGGCCATTGGGCTCGGCCAGCGGCGCTATCCTAACTTCAGGACGGCAGGCGACCAACTGCGCAGCGTTTTGCGGAAAAATATGTTGTTTTATTACTACATATTTGTCTTAATTGCGCTGTTGATGGCCTAATATCTCTCAATATTTGGTTGGTAACAACAAATGCCTGATGTCCGAGTCCTGCCTTGCATCCTTGCCCTGTTCGGCGCCCTGGGCGATCTCGCCCTGCGCAAGCTGGTTCCGGCGCTGTACCAGCTCGATCGTGAAGGCCTGCTGCATCCCGACACCCGCATTCTCGCCCTGGCCCGCCACAGCGATGGCGAGGGCGATCCGCTGGCGGTGATCGAAAAGCGCCTGCGCCACGCGGTGCCGGCGAACGAGTGGAACGATGCGGTGTGGAACCGCTTCCACGCACGGCTCGGCTTCATCGCCATGGATTTCCTCGATGCGCGTTCCTATGCGGATCTGCGCGATGCGGTCACGGGCGACTTGCCGCTGGTGGCCTATTTCGCCACGCCGGCCTCGGTGTTCGGCGGGATCTGCGAAAACCTCGCCGCCGTCGGGCTGGCCGAGCGCACCCGGGTAGTGCTGGAGAAGCCCATCGGTCACGATCTGGAGTCGTCCCGCGCGGTGAACGAGGCGGTGGCGTGCGTCTTCCCGGAAAACCGCATCTATCGGATCGACCATTACCTGGGCAAGGAGACGGTGCAGAACCTGATCGCCCTGCGCTTCGCCAACAGCCTGTTCGAAACGCAGTGGAACCAGAACCACATCTCCCACGTCGAGATCACCGTGGCGGAAAAGGTCGGCATCGAAGGGCGCTGGGGCTACTTCGACCAGGCCGGCCAATTGCGCGACATGGTGCAGAACCACCTGCTGCAACTGCTCTGCCTGATCGCCATGGACCCGCCGAGCGACCTCTCCGCGGACAGCATCCGCGACGAGAAGGTGAAGGTGTTGCGTGCGCTCGAACCGATTCCGCCGGAGCAACTGGCGACGCGCGTGGTGCGCGGTCAGTACACCGCCGGTTTCAGCAAAGGCAAGCCGGTGCCGGGCTACCTGGAGGAAGAGCACGCCAATCGCGACAGCGACGCGGAGACCTTCGTCGCCCTGCGCGTGGACATCCGCAACTGGCGCTGGTCCGGCGTGCCGTTCTACCTGCGTACCGGCAAGCGCATGCCGCAGAAGCTGTCGCAGATCGTCATCCACTTCAAGGAACCGCCGCACTACATCTTCGCCCCCGAGCAGCGTGCGCTGATCAGCAACCGCCTGATCATCCGCCTGCAGCCGGACGAGGGCATCTCCCTGCAGGTGATGACCAAGGACCAGGGGCTCGGCAAGGGCATGCAGCTGCGCACCGGTCCGTTGCAGCTGAATTTCTCCGAGACCTTCCAGACCGCACGGGTGCCGGACGCTTACGAGCGTCTGCTGCTGGAAGTGATGCAGGGCAACCAGTACCTGTTCGTGCGCAAGGACGAGGTGGAGTTCGCCTGGAAGTGGTGCGATCACCTGATCGCCGGCTGGCAGCGTCTTGGCGACTCGCCCAAGCCGTATCCGGCGGGCAGCTGGGGGCCGCAGGCGGCCGTGGCGCTGATCGCGCGTGATGGGAGGGACTGGTATGGCGATCACTGATCTGCAACTTCCGGCCGGTGTCGGCTGGAACGAATGGGAAAACGCCGCCGCCCAGGCGAGCGGCCTGGCCGGCGTCGTCGCCGGGCATCTGCGCACGGCGCTGGCCGAGCGGGGCACGGCGCTGCTGGTGGTGTCCGGTGGCCGCAGTCCGGTGGCATTCCTCGAAGCGCTGAGCGTCGAGGAACTGGACTGGTCGCGGGTGTGCGTCAGCCTGGCCGACGAGCGCTGGGTGCCGGAGTCGCATCCGGACAGCAACGCCGGGCTGGTGCGTCGTCATCTGCTGCGCGGTACGGCATCCGGCGCGCGCTTCATCGGCCTGTACCAGCCGGCGGCAAGCCTCGACGAAGCAGCCGAGGCGGCCGACCGCTACCTGCACGAACTGCCGCTGCCGATCGATGTGCTGGTGCTCGGTATGGGCGACGACGGTCATACCGCCTCGCTGTTCCCGGACAGCCCCGGCCTGCGCGAAGCGCTCGATCCGGCCAGCGAGCGCCGCTGCCTGCCGATGTGGGCGCCGGGTGTGCCGCGTCAACGGCTGACCCTGAGCCGTGCGCTGCTGGCTTCGGCCCGCGTGCAATTGCTGGCCATCCAGGGCGACGCCAAGCTGACCACCCTGAAGGCCGCGCTTGCCGTGGAGCAGGAGCAGTCGATGCCGGTGCGTGCCTTCCTTCGTTCTCCCTTGTCCATCCATTGGTGCCCTTGAGTCGCAAAACATGATCAGCCTTGAACAGAAGACCCAGCGAATCGACGACATCTGCCGGCGTGCGCGAATCCTTCCGGTGATCACCATCGAGCGCGAGGCGGACATCCTGCCGATGGCCGATGCTCTGGCCGCAGGCGGCCTCGATACGCTGGAAATCACCCTGCGCACCAGCCTCGGCCTGACCGCGATCCGCATCCTGGCCGAACAGCGCCCGCAACTGATCGTCGGCGCCGGAACCGTCGTCGATCCGAACACCTTCCGGCAGGCGGAGGAGGCGGGTGCGCAGTTCGTCGTCACGCCGGGCTGCACCGAGGAATTGCTGAAGTACGCGCTGGAAAGCGAAGTGCCGCTGTTGCCCGGGGTGGCGACGGCTTCCGAGATCATGCTCGGCTACCGACTGCGCTACCGTCGCTTCAAGCTGTTCCCGGCCAAGGTCTGTGGTGGTCCGGAGGCTTTGAAGGCTTTTGCCGGTCCTTTCCCGGATGTGCGTTTCTGCCCGACTGGCGGAGTCGGTCCGGACAATCTGAATGACTACTACCGGCTGCCGAACGTGATGTGCGTCGGTGGCAGCTGGATGCTGCCCAAGGCGCTCATCGACGCCGGCGACTGGGCGGCCATCGAGCGCCTGAGTCGCGAAGCGGTGGAACTGCTCGCGAGCAAATGACCACACTGAGCTGTCCCTGTTTTGGACGAGCCCGGCCTTCGCGCCGGGCTTTTTTTTATTTCACGGAGCGACGTAGGTTGGTGCTGAGCTTGCGAAGCCCAACATCTGGCGGGAATGAAACGTTGGGCTTCGCGGGCTCAGCCCAACCTACGCGCAGATTGCGCGGGCGTGAACCCTATTTCTTGCCTCGCACACAACCGTTCTCGTCGAAGCTCACGGTGCGTGCGCCGTGGTTGTGGTCGGCCTTGTACTGGTAGCGCACCTGTCCGTTCTGCTGGCTGATGCGCTCGGGCTTGCCCAGCGTGCTCTCGACATCGGCGCGGGTCATGCCGGTCTTGATCCGGCCTTCGATCATGGCTTTCCGGCGTTCGCTGCCGGTGACGCGGTTGCCGCAACCATCCTGCCGTTCACCGACCACCGTGAGCGATTCGGCTTCCCTGTTCGAGTCACCGTGCTGTTTGCGCTCCCTGTGCCGGGCTTCGGGATTGGCCAGCGGTACGGGATCGTCGCTTCCGGGAGTGGGGTTGTAGGCATCCTGCAGCGACTGGCTCTGGTCCGTCGCGCAACCATGCTGGCTGTAGGTGATGCGTCCGCCGGCGGCTTCGCAGCGGAACACGGTGGTGGCTTCGCACAGTGGCAGGTAGAGGAGGGCGAAGAGGATCGAGAAGGGAACCGGCGAGCGCATGGGCAGTCCTTTCCTGTATGGGATTCGGCGCAGCCTAGAGGTGGGCGTCGTGATCCGGCTCCGGATGTTCTGCGGGAATGTTCCGCAGAATGGACTGACTGTGAACTTTGCAATGCAAGCGGTTGTTCTATCCTGATTTTGTAACGCGCACGGCGCCCCGGAGTGTTATCATTTGCGAGATCAGCCCCGCTTGGGCGCATGGGACACAACCATGGACATACCCAGTAGTTACTCAGAACCTCGATTGCGTAAACACGACCTGATGTACTGATCCCCAGCGGCGCGCTCTGCCACTGGGGGTGGAGCGTGCTATGACCGAAGTAGAAGCCAAAAAACCGCAGGAAAGCCTGCAGGACCGCCTCAGCCAGGTGGTCGACCTGCTGCAGAAGCATCGGCTGGTAGAAGACCTGACCCACCGTCAGGAAGGCCAGCACCACGACCTGGTAGAGAACCTGGTCCACCGGCAGAACCTCGCCGAACTGCAGCGCAAGCTCGACGAGCTGCACCCCGCCGACATCGCCCACATCCTCGAGTCCCTGCCGCTGGACGACCGCATGACGGTCTGGCAGCTGGTCAAGGCCGAGCGCGACGGCGACATCCTCCTCGAAGTATCCGACGCGGTGCGCGAGACCCTGATCGCCGACATGGACGATCACGAGATTCTCGCCGCGGCCAAGGAAATGGACGCCGACGAACTCGCCGACCTGGCTCCGGAACTGCCGCGCGACGTCGTCCACGAACTGATGGAAACGCTCGATGCGCAACAGCGCGAGCGCGTGCGTTCGGCGCTGTCCTACGAAGAGGATCAGGTCGGCGCGCTGATGGACTTCGAGATGGTCACCATCCGCGACGACGTCAGCCTGGAAGTGGTGCTGCGCTACCTGCGCCGGCTGAAGGAACTGCCCGGCCACACCGACAAGCTGTTCGTGGTCGACTACGACGGCATCCTCAAGGGCGTGCTGCCGATCAAGCGCCTGCTGGTCAACGACCCGGACAAGCAGGTGGCCGAAGTGATGGCTACCGACCCGGTGACCTTCGACCCCGACGAGGACGGTAACGACGCCGCCCAGGCGTTCGAGCGCTACGACCTGATTTCCGCGCCGGTGGTGGACAAGAACGGCAAGCTGATCGGCCGTCTGACCATCGACGAGATGGTCGACCTCATCCGTGAGGAGAGCGAGGCGGAAGTGCTGAGCATGGCCGGTCTGCGCGAGGAGGAAGACATCTTCGCCTCGGTGTGGAAATCCGTGGGCAACCGCTGGGCCTGGCTGGCCACCAACCTGGTCACTGCCTTCGTCGCCTCGCGGGTCATCGGCCTGTTCGAAGGCTCCATCGAGAAGCTGGTAGCGCTGGCGGCGCTGATGCCGATCGTGGCGGGCATCGGCGGCAACTCGGGCAACCAGACCATCACCATGATCGTCCGCGGCATGGCGCTGGACCAGGTGCAGCTCAGCAGCGGCGGCCGTCTGCTGCGCAAGGAGCTCGGAGTGGCGCTGGTGAACGGCATCGTCTGGGGCGGGGTGATCGGTGTGGTCGCCTACTACCTGTACGGCAACTGGGAGCTGGGCGCGGTGATGACCGCGGCGATGACGCTGAACCTGCTGCTGGCGGCGCTGATGGGCGTGCTCATCCCGATGACCCTGCAGCGCCTCGGGCGCGATCCGGCGATGGGCTCCAGCGTGATGATCACGGCGATGACGGACAGCGGCGGCTTCTTCATCTTCCTCGGTCTGGCGACCTTGTTCCTGATGTAGGCATCCGCGCCGCGTCGAAAGAAAAACCGCCTGCGGGCGGTTTTCTGTTTTCTGGAGAGAGAAACGAAAAAGCCGGCGAGATGCCGGCTTTCAAGGTCCGTCGGAACTCAGGCGTCGTTCTGCGCCAGTTCCGCATCGTGGGCGATGAGGGCGATCAGCGCATTCTGCTGGCGGTGGGTCAGCTGGCGGAAGCGTTGTACCAGTTCATGTTCGTGCGGGCTCAGGTCTGCGCTGTCCAGGCGCAGGCCGATGCTGTCCTGGAAGGCTCCTTCGCGGAGCAGGCTTTGCTCCAGACGGGCGATGATTTCAGAGTTCATGCTGCGGTGATGGCTGCGGGCGACATCGGCGATACGTTCACGCATGCCTTCGGGCAGGCGAACGACGAATTTGTCGGCAGTACGGCTGGAGTAGGTGGGGGTTGCCTGTTTCAATGGGCGCATACATTAAAACCTTTCAGTCGGAAAGAACGATGCCGGGAATCGATGGGTCTGGCGCTTTGACAGCTACTTCCATCGAATGTTCAGCGCAGGATTCTGATTTTTGTTTTTCCTGGCTTTACCTTGCCCGCATCCTAGACGCTATTCTCGGCTGGATGGAGGCTAATTGCCAGCAGTCTCCTGCTGAAACCGGATCGGCTCGACAGAACTTTTTTTCAGCGGTTCCAGTCTTTTAATGCCGATTTGTCGAAGCGTAGTCAAAGAATCGCTGTTGCGAATTGATTGCATTTGAATTTTCCGATTTCCTCAACTTTTATCTTCCCGACAGGTCGCAATACCTGGACGGGTTGTTTCGTGCAAACTCCACCGATGACCGACGTCGCGCTCCCCACCTCGTACCGACGTAGTGCTACCTGAAAGAGAATGTGATGAGCGGCAGACTGATTTATCTGATGGGCCCTTCGGGCTCCGGCAAGGACAGCCTCCTGCTGGCGGCGCGCGACGCACTGGCCGCACGCGGCTGCCGGATCGCCCGGCGCGTGGTTACCCGTTCGAAGAAAGCCGATGGCGAAGATGCGCACGCGGTTTCGGAAACGGAATTCGCGGCACTGGAGCAGGCGAACGGTTTTGCCATGAGCTGGCGCGCCCATGGCCTCAGCTATGGCATTCCGCGGATCATCGACCAGTGGCTGGCCGAGGGATACGACGTGCTGGTCAACGGCTCGCGCGCCTATCTGCGCGAAGCGCGACGTCTCTATCCTGAGTTGCTCGGGCTGCTGCTGACGGTGTCGCCGGATATCCTGCGGCAGCGCTTGCTGCAGCGCGGCCGGGAGAGCCTGGCGGAGATCGACGCGCGCCTGGCGCGCAATGCCGCGTTCGCCCGCGGGCTGGACGGCTCGGTGGTGATGCTGGACAACTCCGCCAGCCTGGATTGCACCGTCGGCCGCCTGTTGACCCTGCTCGACACGGATGCCTGCGTCGCCGGCTGAACCTTCAGTCGAGCTTCAGCGACAGACTGACGCCGTGCGGCGCGAAGCCCAGTGCGGCGTAGAAGCGCTGCGCCGTTTCGCGATCCTGATGGCTGGACAGCGCCAGCTTGTAGCAGCCCCAGTGGCGAGCCTGTTCCACCGCATGGCCGATCAGCGCCTGGCCGATGCCCTGGCCGCGGGCGCGGCTATCCACCACCATATCCTCGAGAATCGCCGAGCGCGCGAAGTTATGGGCGATGTGCTCGATCAGGTGCAGCGTGCAGGTGCCCAGCAGACTGCCATCGCGTTCGGCCACCAGCGTCACCTGCATGGGGTTCTGCAGGCGCAGTCGCTGTTTCAGGACGCCCGGGTCCGGCACGGGATCGTCCGCGCCCAATTGCTGCAGCAACTGCGCAAGCGCGGTCGCGTCGCGCGGGCTGGCGGTGCGCACGTCGAAGGTGGCGAACGGCGAATCGGGGAGAGAGGCGGAGTGGGCTGTCCGGTTCATGGCATGGCTCCTGGGTGGCCGGAAAATAATGCCGGCGGCAGGTGGCAGTGGCATGACAAATCGACCAGCGCTGGTTAACATGCGCACCCGCCAGGCGGCAACGTCCCCATAGTTCAAGGGATAGAATAAGCCCCTCCTAAGGGCTAGATACTGGTTCGAATCCAGTTGGGGACGCCATCCCGCCGCCAGGACCGACTTCCGCTTTCCTCCCCGCGTCGCATCTCCCTCCGCTATCACTGCCGAGCCAGCCGGGCATCGATCGGCGAACTATCCTTTCGAATGCACTGGCCGAGATGCCTGTCGAGCAGCCGAGTATGGAGCGCCAGTGCGCATTTCAGCTGGCCGCGTCAGCGGCCTCCGAATCGATGCATGCGGGCCGTTGCACCCGCAGCGCCATCCACCCTGCGCAGTGATGATAGGAGACGAAAATGGCTGTCTACACACATGTCACGGTCGGCACCAACGACTTGCCCAAAGCCCGCGAGTTCTATGACGACGTCCTCGGCAAGCTGGGCCTGAAGCGCCTCGCCGACCTCGGCGAGAACGGCTCCATCTGGGGCATCGACGCGCCCTCGTTCTTCGTGCTGAAACCCGCCAACGGCCAGCCGGCCACCGTCGGCAACGGCGTTACCGTCAGCTTCGAGGCACCGGACCGGCCGTCCATCGACGCCGCCCACAGCGCCGCCCTGGCCCGCGGCGGCAAGGATGAAGGCGCACCCGGCCCGCGCAGTTGGAAGGAGAATGCCTACGCGGCCTACTTCCGCGACCTGGACGGCAACAAGATCGCTGCGTACTGCTTCAAGCCGGCCTGATCCTTTCGTGCCGGGCTGGTAATCTCGTGTTTTTTCGCGGGCGTGGCCCTACTACAGGTATGGCAAGAGCGTAGGGTGGAAATCGCGAAGCATTTCCACCTTGTCGTGGGGCCGGGGCGGTGGACAAGCTTCGCGTTGTCCACCCTACGCCTGCGTAACTACGTGGCTGGGCCAGAACCCGCGTAGGTTGGTGCTGAACGCAGTGAAGCCCAACGGTGGCGATGTTGGGCTTCGCGTTGCTCAGCACCAACCTACGGTGGGCATTGCAGCCCGCGAACATCAGTGCCGCAACCGACAACGAGGAAAACCATGCAGCCCCGCATTACCCAGGAAGACCTCTGGATCGAAACGCCCCACGGCCGGATGTTCGCCCGCCGCTGGCGCCCGGACGGCCAGGGCGATGCGACAGGGCAGGCGCCCTTCATCCTGTTCCATGACTCGCTGGGCTGCGTCGAATTGTGGCGGGATTTCCCCGGCCAACTCGCCGCAGCGACCGGCCGCGAGGTCATCGCCTACGACCGGCTCGGCTACGGACGCTCCGATGCTCATCCCGGTGGCTGGTCGCCCGACTTCATCCGGGACGAGGCGCAGCGTTACTTCCCGTTGCTGAGAGAGAGCCTCGATCTCGGGCACTTCATCGCGTTCGGCCATAGCGTCGGCGGGGCCATGGCCGCCACCTGCGCATCGCTGTACCCGCACGCCTGCCTGGCGCTGATCACCGAGTCCGCCCAGGCGTTCGTCGAAGATCGCACGCTGCACGGCATCCGCCAGGCCAAGGAAGACTTCCGCAAGCCGGGACAGATCGAGCGGCTGCAGAAGTACCACGGCGACAAGGCCCGCTGGGTGCTGGAGGCCTGGACCGAAACCTGGCTGTCCGGCGAGTTCGCCGACTGGACCATCGAGCGCACGGTGTCTTCGGTGAACTGCCCGCTCCTGGTCATTCACGGCGAGGAGGACGAGTACGGTTCGCTCTGCCATCCGCCGCGTATCGCCCGGTTGACGTCCGCCAGCAGCGAGTCGCTGATCCTGCCCGGATGCCACCACGTCCCGCATCGGGAAATGCCCGGGCAGGTTCTGGAAGCGGTCATCCGTTTCCTGCAGGCGTCGCACCGCTGAGCCTCCGCCCCTTCCCGGACAACCAGCGCAGCGCAAGCTAGATTTTCCAGAGCAGGCTGACCGATCCCGCCACGCGGGCAGCGCATCGGCTGGCCCGGGTCTGCGATCGCTGCCGCCATGGCATGGGCTGTTCCGACAACGGGGAGAAAAGCGTTGATGCCACATGATGGAAGTCTGCTCCAGGCGACGGTGATCTTCCTGCTGGCGGTGGTGCTGCTGGTGCCGCTCGTCCAGCGGGCGAAGCTGGGTGCCGTGCCTGGCTACCTTCTGGCGGGAATCCTGATCGGTCCGTCGGTGCTGGGGCTGATCAACAATCCGGACAACGTCAGCCGGCTGTCGGAAATGGGCGTGGTGATGCTGCTCTTCATCATCGGCCTGGAACTGTCGCCGCGCCGGCTGTGGATGATGCGCCGCTCGCTGTTCGGCATCGGTTCGATCCAGGTGGTCCTCAGTGCGCTGGTGATCGGGGCGATCGCGTTTCTCCTGTTCGCCCAATCCTTCAAGGCGGCAATCGTGCTTGGCCTGGGCCTGGCCCTGTCGTCCACCGCCTTCGGCCTGCAGATGCTGGCAGAGCGCAAGGAGCTCGGCCGTCCGCATGGCCGCCTGGCCGTGGCGATCCTGCTCTTCCAGGACATCGCCGCCATTCCGCTGATCGCCCTGGTGCCGATTCTGGGCGGCGGCGATGCGGCCGATACGGACGGTGGCGGGCTGCGGCAGTTGCTGGCGGTCCTGGGCGGCATCGGCGTGGTCATCGTGGGTGGACGCTATCTGTTGCGCCCGGCTTTCGGCTGGGCCGTCGGCTCCGGTTTGCGCGACCTGTCCACCGCCACGGCGCTGCTGGTGGTGTTCGGCACCGCCTGGCTGATGGAGCACGTCGGGGTGTCCATGGCGCTGGGCGCCTTCCTCGCCGGCCTGTTGATGGCCGAATCGCAGTTCCGCCATGAGCTGGAATCGCAGATCGAGCCGTTCAAGGGGCTGCTGCTGGGGCTGTTTTTCGTCGGTGTCGGGATGACCGCGGATCTCCGCCTGCTGTTCGGCCAGCCACTGGCGGTCTTCGGCCTGACGGTGCTGCTGGTGGGTATAAAGCTGCCCCTGCTCTATGGCATCGGACGCCTGGCAGGTGGTTTGACGCGAGCCGAGGCGACCTGCCTTGGCGTGGTGCTGGCCTCCGGCGGCGAGTTCGCTTTCGTGGTGTTCAAGCTGGCTCTGGGGAGTCGTCTGCTGGATCAGCAGGTCCACGATCTGCTGGTGCTCGTCATCACACTGTCGATGGCGTTGTCGCCCCTGGTGATGATTGCCCTGTCGCGCCTGTTCAAGGCCGAGGCTGCCGTGCCGGAAGCGCTGCAAGCGGCGCCCGAAACCGATGACGAGCCGAAGGTGGTGATTGCCGGCATGGGGCGGATGGGCCGCGTCATCGCGCGTTTGTTGCAGGCCCAGGGTATTCCCCTCGTCGCCCTGGATACCTCGGTGGCTGCCCTCAACAGCCAGGATGGTGCGGGAGGCGTGCCGATCTTCTATGGCGATTCGACGCGCCCGGAGATTCTCCACGCCGCCAAGGTCGACACGGCGGGGCTGGTCATCGTCACTACCGATGATCCGGAGATCAACCTGAAGACGGTCGAGGTCATCGCGCGGCTCTATCCCGGGGTCAAGGTGATCGCCAGGGCGCATAACTGCCAGCAGGCGGTGCAGTTCATGAATCTGGGGGCCAGCCCGGTTCGGGAAACCTTCCATTCCAGCCTGGAGATGGCGCGGCGTGCGTTGCTCGCCCTGGGCCAGAGCGAGAGCCAGGCCGCCGAGTGGGTCCGCCGCTACCGGCAGCAGGAAGAGGAAACGCTGATGGGCCTGTACCGTGGGGCGGATGGCCAGGCGCCAGGCGGCAGCGAATTCGACGACGTCGACGGGCCGCCCGTGCCTGACCCGGACGGGCGCCGGTAAGGCGACGCGCCGGAACCGATCAGTTCAGGTGGTATTGCGCCAGCTCCTGCGGCGAGAGCACGCGCATGTGTTTCGGATCGATGCTCTGCATCTCCGACGCGAGGCTGTCCGGGACGTTCATTTCGCGGAAGTAGGCGCTCGGGCTGTAGCGGATGCCGCGCTGAGCGGAGTCGGCGAGGGCGGAGTCGCCGCTGGGGAAGTAGGGGCGGTGGAGGCCGACGTAGCCGCGCACCTTCCGGTTGTGGCCGGCGGCGAGCAGGTAGACGCAGGAGCCCTGGCAGACGCCATCGTTCGGAACCAGCGTGTCGAAACCCGCTTCGCGCAGCAGGCGGCCCATCTTCATGGCCTCGGGGACGCTGCCGCCGATGCTGTCCAGCAGCGCGACCTTCTTCGCGAACTTGCCCGGGTTGCCGACGATGCCCTTGAGCAAGCGTTCGTAGTCGCCGGGAGCGATGTCCTCGGTGATCCGCACGGCCAGGACCTGGCCGGCGCTCTTGTGTTGTACCGGCTGCACTTCGACCCTGGCGACGGCAGCACTTGCGCCGAACGCCAGGGCGCAGAAAACAACGGCCCGAAATGCGTTGCTCGCCATTCCCGGTCTTCCTCGGATGTTTCGTCGGTGGATGGATGAAAGATACCTGCGGCGGCTGGGGCTGCACAGGCGGAAACGGTGTCGGTTTGTAGCGACGATCCGCCCTGCCGTGGACCTTCGTCAGGCGGCTGGAATCATTTGGCCATTATGCGTGTCGATTGCTTGAAGCGAAACCGCTTGTGCAATGAATGAGCCGGCCGGCGCTGGCTCATTCAGGAGGTTCGAGCATGCGTCTGGTCTGGGCGGCAATCGGCCTGGCGGCAGCCCTTGTCGGCGGCCAGGTCATGGCGGCGGAAGCGGAACGGAAGGCGGAAGTGGCGGTAGACAAGGCCGAGGTGCTGGAGCAGCAGGCGGCGACCGGTGGTAGTGGTTCTACGCCTCGCGGCGAGGCGATCACCCGCTCCGAAGCACAGGCGGTCGACCCGGCAGGCGCGCAGCCGCTGGACGATGCGATCACCTGCCTTGCCCGCACCATCTATTGGGAGGCCAAGGGGGCCGCAGCCTCGGACATGGAAGCGGTCGCCAATGTGGTCATGAACCGCCTGGGCCGGGACGGCTTTGCGGATACGGTCTGCGGGGTGGTCAAGCAAGGCTCCGAGCGGCGCGCCTGCCAGTTCTCCTGGTGGTGCGACGGGCGCCCGGACCAGGTGAAGGAGGACGCCCGCTACGAGATCGCCAAGGAAGTGGCGCGCAAGGCGCTCAACCGGCAACTGCGCGATAGGACTCGTGGCGCGCTGTATTTCCACGACAGGAACGTCTCGCCCAAGTGGTCCGCCGTCTATCTCCGAACGGCCGAAACCGGCAGGTTTCTCTTCTACAAGCCTCGTGGCGGCGCCCTGCGATAACCGGGCCAGCCGTCACTCGGTGGCATCGAACGTCGGCAGACTGGCGCGTAGGTTGGCGCTGAGCTTGCGAAGCCCAACATCTGGCGAGGCCGGCACCAATTTCGTTGGGCTTCGTGCCTCAGCCCAACCTACGCGCTGAACGCAGTGAAGCCCAACATCCGTCGGTCGTGGCAACGTTGGGCTTCGCAAGCTCAGCGCTAACCTATGCACTGGATACGGCACCGGGCGGGGCTTCACTCGGTAGCCTCGAACGCCGCGTGATAGGCCACTTCTCCCACCGGCCAGCTGCCGCTGAAGGACACCGCCTGGAAGTACTCGGCCGGCACCCCAGGCAGCACCAGCCCGGGCCGGGCGGTGAAGCCGAAGCGCTGGTAGTAGCCGGGGTCACCCAGCAGCACGCAGCCCTCGGCGCCGAGTTGGCGCAGTTCGGCCAGCACCGCGTGCATCAGTTGCGATCCGATGCCCGTTCCCTGTCGCGCCGGCAATACGGAGATCGGCCCGAGGCCGAACCAGCCGCTGGCGCCGGAGGAAATCGTCACCGGCGACAGCGCGACATGGCCGATGATCCCGTCGGCGTCCTCCGCCACCAAGGAAATCGTCAGCTGCCCGGCGCGGCGCAGGGCGTTGACGATGAACTGTTCGGTATGACTGCTGTGCGGCGCGTCGAGGAACGCGGCGGCGGTCAGGCGCTCGATGGCGTCGATGTCGGCGGGGGTTTCCGGGCGGATGGATAGCGGCATGCGGTCCTCGTTGTCATTCATTCGCGGCTGAGCGCCGGGCAGGGCAGAGACAAGTCTGCGGCCTGTCCATTCCTCCGGCAAATCCCTGTGCTGTCACGAAATGAAAAGTCGCTGTCGTGCGATGTGAAGCGCCTGTTCCGGCCCGTCCGTACAGTCCTGTCATAACTTGCCGCGCCCCTCGGGCCGCGCCGAACAGAACCAACAAGAATCCAGACAGGAGAATAGGCATGGCCAAAGCGGTTCGCTTCTACGAGACGGGTGGCCCCGAAGTACTGCGCTACGAGGATGTGGAGGTTGGCGATCCGGGTCCGGGCGAGGTGCGCGTACGCCATGTCGCCGTTGGCCTGAACTACGCCGACACCTACTTCCGCAATGGCACCTACCCGGTTCCGATGCCCAACGGTATCGGCGTCGAGGCAGCCGGCGTGGTGGTCGCAGTGGGCGAGGGCGTGAGCAACGTCGTGCCGGGTGACCGCGTCACCTACACCGGCTTCCTCAACACCCTCGGCGCCTACAGCACCGAGCGCCTGGTGTCCGCCGCGCCGCTGATCAAGCTGCCGGAAACCATCGCCTTCGAGACCGCCGCGGCGATGACCATGCGCGGCCTGACCTCGGCCTACCTGATGCGCCGCATCCACGCGTTCCACGAGGGCGACAGCATCCTGCTGCACGCCGCGGCTGGCGGTGTCGGCCTGATCGTCTCGCAGTGGGCCAAGCTGCTCGGCCTGACCGTGATCGGCACCGTGTCCAGCGCCGCCAAGGCTGAAGTCGCCCTCGAACATGGCTGCGACCATGTCATCAACTACAGCAATGAAGACATCGCCAGGCGCGTGCGCGAACTGACCGGCGGGCGCGGCGTCGACGTGGTGTTCGACAGCGTCGGCAAGAGCACCTTCATGGCTTCGCTGGACTCGCTCAAGCGCCGCGGCCTGATGGTCTGCGTCGGCACCGCTTCCGGCCCGATCCCGGCCTTCGATCCGGTGCTGCTGGCCATGAAAGGCTCGCTGTACATGACCCGCCCGGCGCTGGCCGATTACATCGCCGATCCGGTCGAGAAGGCCCAACTGGTCGGCGAGCTGTTCGACCACGTCGGCAGCGACCGCATCCGCATCGACATCAACCAGCACTACGCGCTGGAAGATGCCGTGCAGGCGCACCGCGACCTGGAGTCGCGCAAGACCACCGGCTCTTCGATCTTCGTTATCTAAGGAGTGTCGACCATGCGTGTTGAACAATTGACCTGCAGTATCGGCGCCGAACTCAGTGGCGTGAACCTGGCCGACGCCTCCCGCGACGACGGGCTGTTCGCCGAGATCCGCCAGTTGCTGCTCAAGCACAAGGTGCTGTTCCTGCGTGACCAGGACTTCAGCCGTGCCGAGCACGTCGCCTTCGCCCGCCGCTTCGGTGAGCTGGAAGACCACCCGGTAGCCGGCAGCGATCCGGAGCATCCGGGCCTGGTACGCATCTACAAGAACCCGGACCAGCCCAACGACCGCTACGAGAACGCCTGGCACACCGACGCCACCTGGCGCGAGATGCCGCCCCTGGGCTGCGTGCTGCGCTGCATCGAGTGCCCGCCGGTGGGTGGCGACACCATGTGGGCGAACATGGCGCTGGCCTACGAGATGCTGCCCGCCGAGATCAAGACGAAGATCGCCGACCTGCGTGCCCGCCACAGCATCGAGGCGAGCTTCGGCGCCGCCATGCCGATCGAGAAACGCCTGGCGCTGAAGGCCATGTATCCGGACGCCGAGCACCCGGTGGTGCGCACCCATCCGGAAACCGGCGAGAAGGTGCTGTTCGTCAACGCCTTCACCACCCACTTCAGCAACTACCACACGCCGGCCAACGTGCGCTTCGGCCAGGACGCCAACCCCGGCGCCGCCGACCTGCTGCGCTACCTGGTGAGCCAGGTGTACATCCCCGAGTACCAGGTGCGCTGGCGCTGGAAGCCGAACAGCGTGGCGATCTGGGACAACCGCTGCACCCAGCACTACGCCGTGATGGATTACCCGCCGTGCCATCGCAAGATGGAGCGCGCCGGGATCATCGGCGACAAGCCCTTCTGAACCACCGTTTTGCCTGATCCGGTCCTACCGTTCCGGGTCGGGCACTTTTAACAAGTACGAACAAAGGATCCCGACCATGCAATTCCTCGACGATTCGCTGCACCCCGAGAACCAGGAAAAGGTAGTCATCACCGTAGCCCCCTATGGTCCGGAATGGGCGCCGGAAGACTTCCCGGAAGACATCCCGGTCACCATGGAAGAGCAGGTCCAGAAGGCGGTCGACTGCTACGAGGCCGGCGCCACCGTGCTGCACCTGCACGTGCGTGAACTGGATGGCAGCGGCTCCAAGCGCCTGTCGATGTTCAACGAGCTGATCGCCGGCGTGCGCGAAGCGGTACCGGACATGATCATCCAGGTCGGCGGCTCGATTTCCTTCGCCCCGGAGACCGAGGGCGAGGCGGCCAAGTGGCTGTCCGACGACACCCGCCACATGCTCGCCGAGCTGACGCCGAAGCCGGACCAGGTCACCGTGGCGATCAACACCACGCAGATGAACATCATGGAACTGCTCTATCCGGAATACCTGGAGGGCACTTCCCTGGCCAACCCGGCCTACCAGGCTGCCTACAGCGAGATGACCGTTCCGGCCGGTCCGGCCTGGGTCGCGGAGCACCTCAAGCGTCTGCAGGACGCCGGCATCCAGCCGCACTTCCAACTGACCGGCATGCACGCCTGGGAAACCCTGGAGCGCCTGGTACGCAAGGGCGTCTACCGCGGTCCGCTGAACCTGACCTGGATCGGCATCGGCGGCGGCTTCGACGGCCCGAACCCGTTCAACTTCATGAACTTCGTCCAGCGTGCCCCGGACGGCGCCACCGTCACCGCCGAGTCGCTGCTGAAGAACGTGCTGCCGTTCAACACCATGGCCCTGGCCATGGGCCTGCACCCGCGCGTCGGCATCGAGGACACCATCATCGACCAGCACGGCAAGCGTTTCACCTCCGTGCAGCAGATCCAGCAGACGGTCCGCATCGCCCACGAACTGGGCCGCGAGATCGCCAGCGGGAAAGAAGCGCGCGAGATCTACAAGATCGGCGTGCAGTACAAGGACGTTGAAGAAACGCTGCGCATGAACGGCATGGCGCCTAACCGCGTCGCCGGACAGAAGCACGTACCGCTTCGCGCCTGATTGGCGCCGAAGGACCGGTCCACGACACCGGTCGACAGGTAGGGGGACGCAACCCGTCCCCCCACCGACTACAACAACAAGAACCAGCGTTTCAAGGTGGTACCGCCCATGGCATTCCATACCGTCGCGGCCTGCGACACCGATGACTCCGCCCTCAGCGTGCCGCGCCGCTACGCCTGGGTGGTGTTCGCACTGACCTTCGGTCTGCTGATCTCCGACTACATGTCGCGGCAGGTGCTCAACGCGGTGTTCCCGCTGCTCAAGGGCGAATGGGCGCTGACCGATTCGCAGCTCGGCCTGCTCAGCGGCATCGTTGCCCTGATGGTCGGTCTGCTGACCTTCCCGCTGTCGCTCATGGCGGATCGCTGGGGGCGGGTCAAGAGCCTGACCCTGATGGCCGTCCTGTGGAGCCTGGCCACGCTCGGCTGCGGCCTGGCGGAAAGCTTCCAGCAGATGTTCGTCGCACGCTTCCTGGTCGGAGTGGGCGAGGCCGCCTATGGCAGCGTCGGCATCGCCGTGGTGCTCTCGGTGTTCCCCCGCAGCATGCGTGCGACCCTGACCGGTGCATTCATGGCCGGCGGCATGTTCGGCTCGGTGCTCGGCATGGCGCTGGGCGGCATCCTCGCAGAACACCTGGGATGGCGCTGGTCGTTCGCCGGCATGGCGCTGTTCGGCCTGCTGCTGGCGTTCGCCTATCCGATCGTGGTGCGCGAATCGCGGATCGCCCGCCCGGATGCTGCGCAGGGCGAGAGCAAGCCCGCCGGCAAGGGTGCATTGCGCACGATCTATTCCAGCCGCTCGGTGATCGGCGCCTATGTCGGCAGCGGACTGCAGCTGTTCGTCGGCGCCGCGGTGATGGTCTGGTTCCCCAGCTATCTGAATCGTTACTACCACATGGCGACCGATGAGGCGGGCGTGGTGTCGGCGGTCATCGTGCTGTGCGGCGGCGCCGGCATGGTCATCTGCGGGATGCTCAGCGACCGCATGTGCCGGCAATCGCCGGATCGCAAGATCGCCCTGGCCATCGCCTTCTGCCTCATCAGTTGCACGCTGCTGGCCGTCGCGTTCCGGCTGCCTGCCGGTCCGCTGCAACTGTCGCTGATCGCCATCGGCATGCTGGTTACCACCGGCACCTCCGGTCCGGCCGGCGCCATGGTGGCCAACCTGACCCACTACTCGGTGCACGGCACCGCCTTCGCCACCCTGACCCTGGCCAACAACATGCTGGGCCTGGCGCCGGGACCGCTGCTCACCGGCGTGCTGGCGGACTCGCTGGGTCTCGACCGTGCCTTCCAGATCATCCCGCTGATCAGCGTGGCGGCCGCCCTGGTGTTCCTCTACGCCAAGCGCCACTACCACCGTGACATTCAGAAACTCGGCGGCGCGGACACCCGCGCTGTGCCGACGGAGTAACAGACGTGAGCGCTCTACTGGTCGAAATGACCTTCGACTTCATCTGCCCCTGGTGCCTGATCGGCAAGCGCAATCTCGACAACGCGCTGTGGCAGTTCGCGGCAGCCCGCCCCGACGTATCCGTACAGGTGCGCTGGCGGGGTGCGCAACTGCTGTCGCATCTGCCCAGCGAAGGTGTCCCGTTCAAGGAGTTCTATGTCCAGCGCCTGGGCAGCGAAAGCGCCGTGCGCGCACGCCAGGCCCAGGTGCTGGCTGCCGCCAGGCTGGCCGGCATGGACCTCGCCCTGGACCGCATCGAGGTGATGCCCAACACCGCCAACGCGCACCGGCTGCTGGCCGGTGCCATGGACAAGGGCTCCACCGGGCAACTGGACAACCTGCTGGAGCGCGTGTTCGCCGCGCATTTCCAGCTGGGTGTGAACATCGGCCGGCAGGATGTGCTGCTGAGCCTGGCGGAGTCCTGCGGCTACGACCCGGAGCCGCTGAAGGCGCTGCTGCGCGATGATGCTGCGCCGTATTTCGGACTGCACGCGGAGTCCGCCAGCTTCGGCGTGCCGGGCTTCCTGATCAATGGCCGGCTGGCGCAGGTCGGCGCCCAGCCGGTGGATTGGCTGCTGGCCGCCCTGCATGGCGCGGTGGAAGACCGCCAGGCAGCGATGGAGCAGCGGGCATGAGCCGCTGGGTACTGATTCCGCCGGAAAAACTGCCGGCAGCGGGCAGTCGCAGCCTGTTCTGGCATGAGCAATACCGCGTGGTGCTGTTCAATCTCGACGGCCATTTCTACGCCATCGACAACAGTTGCCCGCATGCCGGTGCCTCCCTGTTCGGCGGCAAGCTGGACGGCCGCTGGCTGCAGTGCCCGGCGCATGGCCTGCGCTTCGACATCAGCAGCGGCTGCATGGCGCATGGCAAGGGATTGGGCGTGAAGCGCTATGAGATCGAGGCGCGGGAAGACCAGTTCTACATCAAGTTCCCTGACACAGGGCTCCAGGAGTTGTCGGCATGACTGCTACCGCCATTTCAATGCTGGGTTCGCGTAGCCGGACCCTGATGCCTGGCATCATCGTCAGCGCCATGGTCGCCGCGGCGGCCTCCTTCCTTTCCGAACACTACGGCGCGCCGGTCATGCTGTTCGCGCTGCTGCTGGGGATGTCGATCAACTTCCTCGCCGTCGACGGCGTGTGCAAGGCCGGCATCGAGTTCACCGCCCGCGAGATCCTGCGTGTCGGCGTGGCGCTGCTCGGCATGCGCATCACCCTGGAGCAGATCGCCAGCCTCGGCTGGCAGCCGGTGGTGATGGTAGTGGTGCTGGTCACCGTGACCATCCTGGTGTCGATCGGCGCTGCGCGGCTGATGGGCTTCAACAGCCTGTTCGGCCTGCTCACCGGCGGCGCCACGGCGATCTGCGGCGCCTCCGCCGCACTGGCGCTGGCCGCTGCGCTGCCCAGTCACAAGGAGAAGGAAAAGGCCACGCTGTTCACCGTGATCGGTGTGTCCGCGCTCTCCACGATGGCGATGATCCTCTACCCGATGATCGCCCAGGCATTCGGCCTCTCGCCGCTGAATGCCGGGATATTCCTCGGCGGCACCATCCACGATGTCGCCCAGGTGGTCGGCGCCGGCTACGGCATGTCCCACGAGACCGGCGACAGCGCCACCGTGGTCAAGCTGATGCGCGTGGCGATGCTGCTGCCGGTGATCCTCTGCGCGGCGATGATCACCCGCGCCCGTGGCGTCGAGCCGGGCAGCAAGCGGCCGCCGCTGCTGCCGTGGTTCGCCGTGGGCTTCGTGATACTCGCCGCGATCAACAGCACCGGCTACGTACCGGAGCAGATCCAGGAGGCGGGCAACAGCCTGTCGCGCTGGTGCCTGGTGATCGCCATCAGTGCACTGGGCATGAAAACCCAGCTCAAGGCGCTGGCAACCGTGGGCATCAAGCCGATCCTGTTGATGGTGGGGGAGACGGCCTTCCTCGCAGGACTGGTGTTGCTGATGCTGCACTGGAAGCCTTAAGCGACCTCGTGCTGGTCATCGACGCCCTGTTAACCAAGGGCCTTCCGCCGCGCAAAGGGCACTTCTGCGCGGCGTTTTTTTATCCGGAGTCCAGGGCAGGAGGGTACGCCCACCGAAAAGGCGGGGGGTATCCGCGCCGCGACAATCGATAGATTCCCGAACGTACTCACGCGGGGGCGTGGGAGCCATGAAAAATAACAACAAGAAGGAAACATGAATGATGCGACCGACTCTGCTGCTTGCTTGCCTGCTGTCCTGCGTTGTCTGCCTGCCAGCCTGGGGGAGTGGCGAAAGCGCCAGGCAACTGAATGAAATCGCCAGCCGCAGCCGGCTGCTTTGCGCCGCCGCCATGGCCTACTTCAATCCCGGGGAGCGCGAGCCGGACCCGAACGGCCTGACCACGGTGTTCCACCAGCTCAACATGCTCGACACGCTGGTGCAGCAGCAGGGCCGCCCGGCTGCACTGGCCAACCCGCTGCAGGCGATGCGCCGCCTGTTCAACACCCTCGACGGCATGTCACGCGAGCAGGCCGGGAAGTATCCTCCCCTGGTGCGCCAACTGCTGGAGCAGGGGAGCCTGTTGCAACAGGCGTCCAGCGAAGCGGCCGCCGGCATCGGGGCCAGTCCGCAGTCGGCGGCGTTCGCTGCGCAGAGCCTGGCACTGGCCACCCTACTGCAGGATTACGAACTGCGCGGCTATCCGCTGCCCGACAAGCAGGCATTCGCCCTGAGCAGTTCCGAACTGCAGGCACTGGACGTTGCGGTTGGAGAGCGATTCGCGCAACTGCAGGCGAGCTACCCGCAGCATGCGGCGGAGCTTGAGAAGATCAGCGGCACCTATCGCTTCGTTCGCGGGCAGTTGCAGGGCAGCAAGGGCCATGCGGGTGGCGGCGCGGGTTTCTATCTTGGACGGGCGATCAGCGATCTGGATGAGCTGGCGGGGGAATGAACCGCCGCAGCGTTTCCGTAGGTTGCGTAGGGCGGGTGCAACCCGCCATGCAGAAGGCGGCGGGTTGCACCCGCCCTACGGTTTTACGCCAAGTCCTGCGTCACCTTTCCTGCTTCCCCTGCCGCTCCTTCCGCCATGCCGCGGGCGACGTGCCGAACTGGCTGGCGAACCAGCGGGTGAAGGAGCTGGCCACCGAGTAGCCGAGCAGGTCGGCCACCTGGCCCAGGGTGTAGCGCGGGTTCTCCATGTAGCGCACCACCAGTTCGCGGCGCACGTCGTTGATCAGGTCGGAGAAGGTCACGTCGTTGTCCTCCAGCCGGCGCTGCAGGGTGCGTACGTTGAGGCCGAGGGACAGGGCGATCTGTTCGATGCTGGCGCGGCCCATCGGCAGCAGCAGGTAGATCGCCTTGCGCACTTCGTTGAGGGTCGACTGCTCGCTGGCACCGGGCAGGGTTTCGACGAAGCGCTGCGCGTGGCGGGCCATGGCCGGGTCGGCCAGCGGGTTGGGTTTGTCGAGGTCGGCGGCCAGGCAGACGATGCCGTTGAACTCGCTGCCGAACTCCAGCTTGCAGCCGAACAGCCGGCGATGCACGCGCTGGTCTTCCGGCGCGTCGTGGGTGAAGTTCACGCTCAGCGGTCGCCAGTGCGCGCCCAGCAGCGCACTGCACAGGCGGAACAGCACGCCGATGGCCAGTTCCAGCGCCTGGCGCATCGCCACGGGCGGATCGGAGAGGATCTCCTCGCGCATGATCACCAGCTTGCCGTGTTCCTCGACGTAGATCGCCAGGGACTCGTTGATCAGGTGGCGGTAGCGGGCGATGGTGTCGAGCGCGTCGCGCAGGGTTGCCTGGTGGGTGAGCAGCAGGCTGATGGCGCCGAAGTCGGAGAGCTGGCGCGATTCGGCCATGCGCAGGCCGAAGTTCTGGCAGTTGCTGGCGCGCGCCGAGTTCTCCAGCAGGGTCACGGCGGCGGAGGTGGGGATGCGTTGCTCGGGGTTGTCGAGGATCGACAGGCTGAGGCCGGCGTCGCGCAATTGCTGCTGTGGGCTCAGACCCAGGTGGCGGGCCACTTCCAGGTAATTGGTGAGACCCGCTGCGCGCACCATCGTCGTGGTCATTTCCAGGCTCCGGAGAGATTGCATGGCCGGTAACGGGGCAACCCGGTCCGGCGTTATTGTCATGAAAAGGCAAGAGAATCTTCCATGATTCCTACGTTCTGACAAGACCATGGATGACAGACCGAAAACCTGACTTCGGCTGCAGCCCAGTCCTGGCGGGCGTTCCAGCCATAACGCCGTGTGTAGTCCTACACCCGTGTCATCAAATGCGAAGACACTGACGCCCATTGCGAAGCGTCCGCATCCCCACGTCCTTACTGTGTCCCCATCGAGCCGAGAACCTCGCTTGCGCATAGGTAAACGACGTGAACACCCATAACGATAATGACAACAGCACCATCCTCATCGTCCCCGGTCTGCGCGACCACGTGCCGGAGCACTGGCAGACCCTGCTCGCCGCACGCCTGCTGAAGGTTCGCAGCGTACCGCCGCTGGAAGACAACAAACTCAGTCTGGACGCCCGCGTCGAAGCCATCCAGCGCGAACTGGAGCAGATCGACGGTCCGGTGATCCTGGTCGCCCACAGCGCCGGCGTACTGATGGTCGCGCACTGGGCGGCACGCTACAGCCGGCCGATCAAGGGCGCGCTGCTGGCGACCCCGCCGGATCTCGACGCCACCTGGCCGGCCAACTACCCGACACCCGAAGCCCTGCGCGAACACGGCTGGTCGCCGCTGCCGCGCCAGCCGCTGCCGTTCCCCAGCCTGGTCGCCGCCAGCGCCAACGATCACCTCGCCAGCCTCGACGCGGTGCGCCGCCTGGCCGAGGACTGGGAGGGCACGCTGGTCGAGCTGGGCGAAGTCGGCCACCTCAATCCAGCCGCCGGCTACGGCGACTGGCCGGATGCGGATGAGTTCATCCGCATGCTCGATCGCTGATCCGCAGCGACTTTCTCCACCAGCCGTGACCCCTTTGCGGTAACCCACAACAACAAAAAAGCGGAACCAACGCATGACACAGCAAAGCAAGAATCCCCGGAACCTGCATCGCTGCCTGCTGGCCTCGGCCATCCTGGCGGCCATTGGCGCCCCGGGCGCGCACGCCTTCGAAGTCAACACCGGCAACCCCGACTGGGCGGTGCGCTTCGACAACACCATCAAGTACAACTACGGCGTGCGTACCGAAAGCGCCGACAAGCGCATGTTGGGGACGCCGAACAACAACGACGGCGACTACAACTTCCGCAAGTCGGGCACCAACATCACCAACCGCATCGACCTGCTCACCGAACTGGACATGGTCCACGGCGGCAACAAGGGCGTGCGCATCAGTACCGCCGCGTGGTACGACCGGGCCTACGAGAACACCGGTTCCAGCTCCAACCCGTTCGTCAACGGCAACGAAGGCTCCTCGGGAATCATCGGCCTGCCCAGCACGACCAACCCGGGCTTCGGCAGCCCGCACCTGAGCAACTACGCCCAGCGCTACTACGCCGGCCCGTCCGGCGAGATCCTCGATGCCTTCGCCTTCTGGGGCACCGAGATCGGCGAGGAGTCGCAGATCAACGTCAAGGTTGGCCAGCACAACGTGTTCTGGGGCGAGACCCTCCTCAACCCGGTGCACTCGATCAGCTATGGCCAGTCGGGACTGGACCTCGCCAAGCTCGCCGCTTCCCCGGGCACCGAGGCGAAGGAGCTGTTCGTACCGCGCGAGCAGATTTCCACGACCTTCACCGTCACCCCGGAGCTGTCCATCGCCGCGCAGTACTTCTTCAAGTGGGACGCCGCGCGCCTGCCTGAGGCCGGCACCTACTACGGCAGCTCGGACCTGGTCGGCTTCGGCTCCCAGTCCCTCCTTCTCGGCCACACCGGCGGTCCGGGCCTGGCGGGTCCGAACGGCACGCTGACCAACGTCCGCCACGGCCACGACTTCGAGCCGGACGACCAGGGCGACTGGGGCATCATGGCCAAGTGGTCGCCCGAGTGGCTGAACGGCACCCTCGGCGTCTACTACCGCAAGACCTCGGAAATCCTGCCGCAGGCTGTGATCGACGGCCGTGGCCTGACCACCAATGGCCTGGCCGGTGCGGCAGGCGTAGGTGCGCTGCGCAACTCCATCGCCAGCACCTCCTACGGCTTCGGTTATGTCGACGACATCGATATCTACGGCATCAGCCTGTCCAAGGATGTTGGCGGCGTCAGCGTCGGCAGCGACCTGAACATCCGCCACGGCATGCCGCTGTCGAGCATTCCGATGCTGGTCAGCCCGGCGCTCGCCACCGGCATTCCCGGCCTGGCCCTGCCGGCGCGCAGCCCGGCCACCGGCACGGTCGCCGAGATGCCTGGCGACGGTGACAGCTTCGGCGCCACCGGCGACACCCTGCACTGGACCATCAACGGCCTGGTGAGCATCGGCGACACGCCGCTGTTCGACTCGGCCTCGCTGCTCGGCGAGCTGTACTACAGCAACCTGCTGGAGCTCGATAACAGGAACGAGGCGCTCTACAAGGGCAAGAGCACCTACCAGGGCATCGACAAGCCGACCCGTGACAACTGGGGTATCGCGGTCAACTTCACCCCGACCTGGTTCCAGGTCTTCCCGGGTGTCGACCTCACCGCGCCGATGTCGATCAACGTCGGCCTGGACGGCGTATCGCCGGTACAGGGTGGCGGTGCGGAAGACACCGGCAACTACTCGGTCGGTGTCGGCGCCGCCATCTACAACCAGTACTTCGTGGACCTGAAGTACGTCGACTCCTTCGGTGATTCCGCCAAGTGCTCCAACGGCGCCACCGACGGCTCCACACCCAACGCACTGGATGCCACGCAGCGCTACACCTGCTACGCGGGGGGCTACTCCTCCTTCTCCGCCGGCGGTGCAACCACGGAAGACCGTGGCGCGATGTACCTGACCTTCAAGACCACCTTCTGATTTCCGCATCGCCTGGATAACAGGCAGGAGACTTACGAGATGAAATTCGTACCCACTCTGTTGGCGGCTTCCCTTGTGGTCGCATTCGCCGGTACCGCCCAAGCTGCCGTGTCCTCCGCCGAAGCGGCCAAGCTGGGCACCAGCCTGACCCCGATCGGCGCCGACAAGGCCGGCAATGCCGACGGCTCCATTCCCGCCTACAGCGGCGGCCTGACCACTCCGCCGGCCAGCTTCAAGTCGGGCGACAGCGTGCGTCCCGATCCCTTCGCCAACGAGAAGCCGGTATTGGTGATCGATGGCAAGAACGTCGACCAGTACAAGAACCTGCTCAGCGCCACCACCGTGGAACTGGCCAAGCGCTTCCCGTCCTTCCGTGTCGACGTCTATCCGACCCACCGCACCGTGGCGATGCCGCAGGGCGTGCTGGACAACAGCGTGAAGAACGCCACCGGCGCCAAGTCGGAGAATAACGGCCTGGCGATCCAGAACGTCCTGCCGGGCGTGCCGTTCCCGATCCCGCAGACCGGCGCCGAGGCGATGTGGAACCACCTGCTGCGCTACCAGGGCGTGACCATCAACGCCAAGTACGACTCCTGGAACGTCGACTCTGCGGGCGTGCCGACCCTGGCCACCACCGGCCTGGCGTTCATCAACTACCCGATCTACGAAGACCTGAACAAGCCCATCAGCAATACCGACGTGTATTACCAGATGAAGCTGTACTACTCGGGTCCGGCTCGCCGCGCCGGTGAGGCGATCATGCTGAAGGACGCCGCCAACGCCGTGGAAGTACCGCGCAAGGCCTGGCAATACCTGCCTGGTCAGCGCCGCGTGAAGCTGGCGCCGAGCCTGGCCTACGACACGCCGAACCCGGGCACCGCCGGCGCCGGCACCTATGACGACGTATTCGTCTTCAATGGTGCGCTGGACCGCTACGACTGGAAGCTGGTGGGCAAGCAGGAAATGATCGTGCCCTACAACACCTACAAGCTGACCTACGCCAAGGACCCGAAGACGGTGACCACGGCGAAGCACCTGGCGCCTGACTACGTGCGCTGGGAGAAGCACCGCGTGTGGGTGGTCGAGGGCAACCTGAAGTCGGGCGCGCGCCACATCTACGCCAAGCGTCGCTTCTACCTGGACGAGGACAGCTGGATCGCTCTGGCTTCCGACCAGTACGACGCACGCGGCCAGCTGTATCGCGGCTCGTTCGCCTTCCTCAGCCAGAGCTATGACAAGCAGGTGCCGGACTCCACGCCGTTCATGATCTACGACCTGGTAGGCAACTCCTACAACATCAACGGCATCGTCGGCCCGTACGGCGGCATCCACTACATCGACGCGCTGTCCAAGGCGCAGTGGTCTTCCGAGTCGCTGGCCGGCGCGGGCATCCGCTGATCCTGCCTTGCATGGCCGCCGCGCCCGCTGGCGCGGCGGCCCCGTTTTGGAGCCTGCTTTAACGCTGCATGAGCAAGAAGTGCAGGCAGACATCGAGCAGGCTCGTTAGAGGTTTCCCACTATGTTGCTGAACAAGAGGATCGCCCTGGCGACCCTGGGCCTGCTGCTGCACGCTGGCATGGCCCAGGCCGCACCCTTCGTCGATGTGCTGGACCTTCCGGCCAAGCGCAGCGAACTGGCGGCGCAAAGTCCGTTGCTCGACCTGGCCGAAGCCGGTCAGCGCCTGGTGGCGGTGGGCCAACGCGGCCACATCCTGTATTCCGATGACGGCGGCAAGCAATGGAAGCAGGCCGACGTGCCGGTCAGCTCCGACCTTACCGCCGTGTATTTCCCCACGCCCAGCGAGGGTTGGGCGGTCGGCCATGACGGCGTGGTGCTGCACAGCCGCGACGCCGGCCACACCTGGGAAAAGCAGCTCGACGGCCGGCAGATCGGCCAACTGATGCTCGACCGCTACGCCGGTGTCGAACACTGGCAGGACGAGGCGCAGCGCCTGGCGAAGGAGGGCGCGGACAAGCCGTTCCTCGATGTCTGGTTCGCCAACGAGAACGAAGGCTTCGTCGTCGGCGCCTTCAACCTGATCCTGCGCACCGTCGATGGCGGCCGTCACTGGCAGCCGTGGATCGACCGCGTGGACAACCCCACCGGCTTCCACCTGACCGCCATGGCCTCCGATGGCGAGCACCTGTTCCTCGCAGGCGAGCAGGGCCTGCTGCTGCGCCTGGACGCGGCCGGCGAGCGCTTCGAAGCGCTGCAGTCGCCCTACCAGGGCAGCTTCTTCGGTCTCTACGCCGAACCCGGCGTGGTGCTGGCCTACGGCCTGCGCGGCAATGTCTTCCGCAGCACCGACGGCGGCGCGAACTGGACGCAGGTCGCTATCAACCTGCCGGTGAGCATCACGGCGTCGGCGCGTGGCGCCGATGGCCGCCTGTACCTGTTCAGCCAGGCCGGCCACGTGCTGGTCAGTACGAATCGCGGCGCGACCTTCCAGCCGCTGGATACCGGCGCCCTGGCCCCGGTAACCGCTGCCCTGACGCATGGCGACGCGGGTCTGGTGCTGGTCGGCAACCGTGGCCTGACTCAGCGGCCGCTTGTCGCTGCGACACAAGAATAAATAGAGAGGCGAACCCTCATGGGTGCGATGAAAGAAGGCGTAATGCCGGTAATCCGGAATCTCGAGGATTTCGACACACGCAGCGGCAACCTGCTCGAACGGATCGTGTTCAACAACCGCCTGCCGTTCGTATTCTGCATTCTGCTGATGACCGTGCTGCTCGGCTACATGGCCGTGACCCGGCTGGAGCTGAAGCCGAGCTTCGAGAAGATGATTCCCCAGGGGCATCCGTACATCCAGAACTTCCTGGCCAACCGCGATTCGCTGCGCGGCCTGGGCAACAGCGTACGGGTGGTGGTGGAGAATCCGAAGGGCGACATCTTCGACCCTGCCTATCTGGACGCGCTCAAGCAGGTGCATGACGAGCTGTTCCTCAGCGCCGGCGTCGATCGCGCCTGGATGAAGTCGCTGTGGGCGCCTGGCGTGCGCTGGACCGAAGTGACCGAGGAGGGCTTCCAGGGTGGTCCGGTGATGCCGGACGGCTACGACGGCTCCCCGGCCAGCATCGAGACCCTGCGGCAGAACATCGCCCGCGCCGGCATCGTCGGCAGCCTGGTCGCCAACGACTTCAAGTCCACCATGCTGGTGGTGCCGCTGCTCGACCGCGACGCGGCGAACGGCAAGGCCATCGACTACCACCAGTTCTCCCAGGAACTGGAAAACAAGCTGCGCCTGCGCTTCGAATACTCCGGAGACCAGAAGGCGCAGGCTTCCGGCAAGGAAGGGCAGGGCGAGGTGAAAGTGCGCGTGATCGGCTTCGCCAAGCTGGTCGGCGACCTGATCGACGGCCTGATCCGCGTGATGGTGTTCTTCGGCCTCGCGCTGGTGACCACCTTCCTCATCATCTTCGCCTACACCCGCTGCCTGCGCAGCAGCCTGCTGGTGATCTGCTGCTCGCTGCTGGCGGTGATCTGGCAGCTCGGCATCGTCGCCTGGTTCGGCTATGCGCTGGACCCGTACTCGATCCTCGTGCCGTTCCTGGTGTTCGCCATCGGCGTGTCCCACGCCGCGCAGAAGATGAACGGCATCATGCAGGACATCGGCCGTGGCACCCACAAGCTGGTGGCCGCGCGCAACACCTTCCGCCGCCTGTTCCTCGCCGGCGTCACCGCGCTGCTGGCGGACGTGGTCGGCTTCGCCGTGCTGATGCTGATCGATATCCCGGTTATCCAGGATCTGGCGATCACCGCCAGCATCGGTGTCGGCGTGCTGATCTTCACCACCCTGCTGATGATGCCGGTGGCGCTGTCCTACACCGGCGTCGGGAAAACCGCCGCCGAACGCGCCCTGCGCATCGACGCCAGCGCCGACACGCACCAGAGCTTCGGCCGTATCTGGGATTTCCTCGACCGTTTCGCCGAGCGGAAGTGGGCGCTGTCTGCCGTGCTGGTGGCTGTCGCCATGGGCGTGGGCGGATACATGGTCAGCCTCAAGCTGCAGATCGGCGATCTCGACGCCGGCGCTCCGGAACTGCGTGCCGACTCGCGCTACAACGTCGACAACGCCTACATCACCGGCCACTACTCGCTGTCCAGCGACCAGTTCGCGGTGATGGTGAAGACCGCGCCGGAAGGCTGCCTGAACTACCAGACCCTGATCCTCGCCGACCGCCTGGCCTGGGCGCTGCAGCAGCACCCGGGCGTGCAGACCACCGTGTCGCTGACCAACGCGGTACGGCAGATCACCGCCGGCACTTACGAGGGCAATCCGAAGTTCCTCAGCCTGCAACGCAACCAGGACGTGCTCAACTACGCCGCCCAGCAGGCTTCGGTGAACAGCCCCGAGCTGTTCAACACCGATTGCTCGCTGATGCCGGTGATCGCCTACCTGAAGGACCACAAGGCGCAGACGCTGAAGGAAGTCTCGGCGATCGCCGAGAAGTTCGCGGCGGAAAACAGCACGCCGGATCGCCAGTTCCTCCTCGCCGCCGGCAGCGCCGGTATCGAGGCGGCAACCAACGAAGTCGTGCATTCGGCCAACCGCACCATGCTGCTCTTCGTCTATGCCGCGGTCTGCGTGTTCTGCCTGATCACCTTCCGCAGCTGGCGGGCGACGCTGGTGGCCGTGCTGCCGCTGGTGCTCACCTCGATCCTCTGCGAGGCGCTGATGGTGGTGCTGGGGATCGGCGTCAAGGTCGCCACGCTGCCGGTGATCGCCCTCGGCGTGGGCATCGGCGTGGACTACGCGCTCTACCTGCTCAGCGTGCAGCTGCAGTTCCAGCGCGAGGGACTTCCGCTGGCCCAGGCCTACAAGAAGGCCGTGGCCTTCACCGGCCGGGTTGTGGCGCTGGTGGGTATTACCCTGGCTGCTGGCGTCATCACCTGGGCCTGGTCGCCGATCAAGTTCCAGGCCGACATGGGCATCCTGCTCACCTTCATGTTCGTCTGGAACATGCTCGGCGCGCTGATCCTCATCCCGGCGCTGTCACACTTCCTGCTGAACCGCGGCAAGCTGTGAGGTAGGTTGGTGCTGAGCGCAGCGAAGCCCAACATCTGTTGGGCTTCGCATCGTTGGGCTTCGTGACCTCAGCCCAACCTACGGGAGCGCCGCAGCCGAGCCGTGGTTGGCGCCAACCGTACGCGGTACGGCCGGGCCGCCAAGTTCGCAGGATGGCGTTGAGCGAAGCGATACCCATCAATGGGAGCGATCTCAGCGCCCCTTGAACTCCGGCGCGCGCTTGTCGATGAACGCCTGCACACCTTCGCGGGCGTCCTCGCTGCGGGTGCTGGCGAGGAGGGCGGCGCCTTCGATATCCAGGTGCGTTTCCACATCGCGGCTGGCCGCGCCGTCGCACAGCTGCTTGACCAGCCCGTAGGCGGCGGTGGCGCCGCAGGCGAGGGTACGCACCAGCGTTTCCGCCGCGCCAGCCAGTTCTTCCGGCGCATGCAACTGGTCGAACAGGCCCATCGCCAGGCACTGCTGGGCGTCGAAGGTCTCGTTGAGGATGAACATGCGCTTGGCCTTCGCCGCGCCGATGCGCTGGGCCACGTAGTACGAGGCGCCGATGTCCGGGGTCAGGCCGATGGCCGAGTAGCCGCCGCGCACCCGCACCTTCTCGCTGGCGAGAACGAAGTCGGCGCAGCAGGCGAGGGCGATCCCCGCGCCGCCGGCGCTGCCGTGCACCACGCTGACCACCGGGACTGGCAGGGTGGCGAGTTTCTTCATCGCCGGGTTGAGCAGTTCCAGCATGGCGCCGATGTGCTCGGGCAGGCGCTCGCGGTTCTCGACGAACTCGCCGATGTCGCCGCCGCTGCAGAAGCGCGGGCCATTGGCGGAGATCACGATGCAGCGCAGCTCGGCGCGGGCGATCTGCTCCACCGCTTCGGCGAAGGCCGAGCAGAACGCCAGGCTGATCGCATTGCCGTCGTCAGGACGGTTGAGGACGAGGCGGGCGATACCGTTTTCGATGCTGTGGAGGACGGGGGATTGGAAGTTCAAGATGGATACTCCGGGAGAAGCACTGTGCCAGGGGCTCCCTCACCCCAGCCCTCTCCCATAGGGAGAGGGGGCGCAATGACGTTGGTCTGAATGCCGTGCCAGCCGGCGATTCCGGACAGTCCCCTCTCCCTCCGGGAGAGGGTTAGGGTGAGGGGCTCTGCTCAATTCACGCGCTGTACCGCCGGCAGCCGGTAGCTGCCGTCGAGCACCGAGGTGCCCGGGCCGTAGAAGCGCATGGTCAGGTTGAATGGGCCGTCCGGCGCCGGCAGCCAGTTGGTGACGTCGGCCGGGCGCTCCTTCTGGATCAGCAGGGTGATCGAACCGTCGGCGTCGGCCTTCAGGTTGTCCATGTCGCCGATGCTGTAGCGGCCGAAATCGTTGTCGACGAACAGCATGTCGCTGCCGTACATCGACAGGTTCCAGAACAGCGATGCCGGCGGCTGCTGGCCCTTGGCGAAGCGCAGGACGTACTTGTGCCGGCCGTCCAGTTGCTCGCCCTTGGCGTCGACCTGGGTATTGGGGTAGAGCACTTCTTCGGCGAACTGTGCGCCGATCACGTACTTGACCAGCGCGACGCGCAGGGGGAAGTCGTATCCCGCGCGGCCGCCGGCCATGAAGTAGCGCCAGCCGTTGGTGTTCTCGCCAAGGTTCTTCCAGCGCTGGTCGACGATCTGTTCGCCGGCCTTCACTGCCCGGGCCAGTCCGCGCAGGGTGGCGGCGTCCAGCGAGTTCCAGTCGAAGCCGCGCACGCTGAGGCCGATCTGGGAGAAGCTGGCGATCAGCGCTTCATCCTGGTCGCCGGAACTCGGCAGGTACTGGTGCATGGCCTGGCCGAGCAGGTCGAAGAAGCGCACGCTCTCCGGCGCCGTGCTGGCTACTGCCGGCGGCAGCTCGGACTTGACGGGCGTGTATTGCAGGCCGCCGCGCAGGTAGGCCGACAGCGGCAATACCTGGAATTCCTTCTGCACCTGGGCAGCGGCGGCGATTTCCTTTTCGCCGTTGGAGAAGACGCGCACGGCCAGCATGCTGTGCTGGGTGCGCGAGGAGATCTGGGTCATGCCTGCCGGGATCGCTCCCCGGTAGTTCGGGCCGGTGATCAGGTACTCGCCCGGCTGCTGTCCACGGATGCCGCCGATGTTCCGCGTCATCTCGTCGAACATGTTGCCAACCTGCACGAGGTACCAGCGCGGTTCGACCAGCGCCGGCACATGCACGACCATCGGCTCCTGGGTCAGGTCCAGCCGGGCGTAGGCGTCGATCGTCACGTTGTTGGGGGTGACGATGGTGCGATCCTTGGCGGTCTTGAGCTGACTGTAGCGGCGGAAGTCGTTCCAGCCGACCGCGCCATTGCGCAGGGTCTTCTCGCCGGTCACGTAGCGGTAGTAGAGCGGGGCTCCCCACAGGTAGGCCTGTACGCCCATGGTGTAGGCATTTTCTTCACGCGCCTGTTCGGCGGACAGGGTGACGGCGCCCTGCGGAGCGGCTGCCGGCGTCTGGGCGAATGCCGGTGCGAGCAGGGAGAAACTCAGGCCGATGGCGAGTGCAAGCTTGGTTTTCATTATTGTTTTCCGGGATGCCTGGGAATGCGGGGAGGGGCCCTCTCCCGGGGGAGAGGGCTGCGGCGGTTACAGCGAGCGGGAAATGATTTCCTTCATGATCTCGCTGGTGCCGGCGTAGATGCGCTGCACGCGGGCGTCGATGTACATGCGGGCGATCGGGTACTCCAGCATGTAGCCGTAGCCGCCGAACATCTGCAGGCATTCGTCGACCACCTTGCCGAGGGTCTCGGTGACCCACAGCTTGGCCTTGGAGGCGGTCACGGTATCCATGCTGCCGTCGAGCATGCGTTCGACGCAGTTGTCGACGAAGACACGGATGATGGTGGCCTGGGTGTCGATCTCGGCCAGCTTGAAGCGGATGTTCTGCTGCTCGATCAGCGGCTTGCCGAAGGCCTTGCGCTCCTTGGTGTACTCGACGGTCAGGCGCAGCGCGCGCTCGATCGAGGCGCAGGCGCCGACCGCGCAGCCGACGCGCTCGTAGACCAGGTCGGACATCAGCTGGCGCATGCCGTTGCCTTCCACGCCGCCGAGCAGGTTGGACACCGGCACGCGCACGTCCTGGAACGACAGCTCGGCGGTATCGGCGTTGTGCTGGCCGACCTTCTCCAGTACGCGGCCGACGCTGTAGCCCTTGGCATCTTTCGTTTCGACGATGATCAGCGACATGCCCTTGCTGCCGGCATTCGGATCGGTCTTGCTGACCACCACCACCAGGTCGGCCATAGAGCCGTTGGAGATGAAGGTCTTGGAGCCGTTGATCACGTACTCGTCGCCCTCGCGCACGGCGCGGGTGCGGATGCCCTGCAGGTCGGAGCCGGCGCCCGGCTCGGTCATGGCGATGGCGCCGATCATCTCGCCCGAGGCCATCTTCGGCAGGTACTTCTGCTTCTGCTCCTCGGTGCCGTGGTTGAGGATGTAGTGCGAGACGATGTGGTGCACCTGCACGCCGAAGCCCCAGTCGCCAATCGCCGCCTGCTCCTCGAAGAACACCGCCAGGTGGGCGAAGGTGCCGCCGCTGCCGCCGTATTCCTCCGGCATGTCCAGCGCCAGCAGGCCGAGTTCGCCGGCCTTGTACCAGAGGTCGCGGTCGACGTGGTGCTGCTTGTACCAGCGCTCCAGGTTCGGCTCGACTTCCTCGGCGAAGAAGCGCCGAACGTTGTCGCGGAAGAACTCCAGGTCGGAGTTCATCCAGGGAGAGGTGTAGGGTTGGCTCATTTTGGAATCACCAGGGATAAGTCGTTTCTGTTGGCTGCTTGGCCGCATGATGGGTATCGCTTCGCTCAACCCATCCTGCGTAGCGGGGACGGCGCTCAGCGCTTGCTCTTGGCCAGGAAGTTGGCGATCGCGTCCTTGTGGAACTGGGTGGTGAAGCATTCCTTCTCCGCCGCCAGGGAGTAGTCGAGCACCAGGTTGGCGGTGTCGCGCAGGATCTTGTTCACCGAGGCCTTGGTCGAGCGGATGGCGATTTGCGAGCCGCTGGCCAGACGCTGGGCGAAGGCCTGGGCCTTGGCGACCAGTTCGTCCGCCGGGACCACGTCGGTGACCAGGCCGATGCGCTCGGCTTCGGCGGCGGTCAGCACGTCGCCGCTCATCAGGTAGCGCTTGGCGCGGGCCGGGCCGACCAGCAGCGGCCAGATCACCGAGCCGCCGTCGCCGGCGGTGACGCCGATGGCAACGTGCGGGTCGGACAGCTTGGCGTTGTCGGCGGCAAACACCGAGTCACCGAACAGCGCGATGGTGCAGCCGAGGCCGACGGCCAGGCCGTTGACTGCGGTGATCAGCGGCTGCGGCAGTTCGAGGATGTCGATGATGATCTTGCGCGCCTCGACGAACAGGCGATCCAGGTCTTCCTGCGGCATGCCGTGGAACCAGGACAGGTCGCCGCCGGCGGAGAAGGCGCGGCCGGCGCCGGTGAGCACTACCGCATCGACGGTCTTGTCCTGGGCGATGTCGGCGAACACCTGCGACAGCTCGGTGTGCAGGATCGAGCTGACGGCGTTCAGCGATTCCGGCTGGTTCAGGGTGACGGTCAGCACGCGGCCTTCCTGGCTGAACTTGATGGCCTGGTATTTCGAGTAATCCATGGGGAACTCCAATCGGAATGGGTGGGTGATCAGCCGGCGGTTACGCCGCCGTCGACGGTATAGGCGGAGCCGCTGACGAACGAGGCTTTGTCCGAACTCAGCCAGGCGACCAGTTCGGCGACTTCCTGGGGCTTGGCCATGCGGCGGATGGCGGCGCGGCGCAGTTCCGCCTGGATCAGCTTGTCGGCGACGAGATCGTCCCCGGTAGTGGTCATCGGCGTTTCGATGTAACCCGGGCAGACCGCGTTGATGCGGATGCCGTGGCGGCCGGCTTCCAGCGCGCTGGCCTTGGTCAGGCCGATCACGCCATGCTTGGATGCGCAATAGGCGGAACCGGAAATGGTGCCCTTCAGACCCATGATCGAGGCGGTGTTGACGATCGCGCCACCCTTGCCACCTGCTTCCATGGCCTTCAGCTCGTGGACCATGCAGTTGAAGACGCCGGTCAGGTTGATGTCGATCACCCGTTGCCAGTTTTCCACGCCGTAGTCGGCGGTAAGGTGCGGGTAGCCGCCAATGCCGGCGTTGTTGAAGGCGATGTCGAGCTGGCCGAAGCGCTCCAGGGTCTGCTCGACCATGCGCTGGCAATCGGCGTCGCTGCGTACGTCGACCTTCACGGCAATGGCTTCGCCACAGAACTCGGCGATCTGCGCCACGGTGGCCTGGGCGTTCTCCAGGGAGATATCGGCGACCACCACGCGGGCGCCCTGTTGAGCGAACAGCAGAGACGTGGCGCGACCGATGCCGGAGCCGCCGCCAGTGACGATTGCGACCTTGCCTTCGAGGTTTTGCATTGTTGTTGGCCTTCTGCAGATATTGGGGAGCCCCGGATGCCGGGAGCTGTAACGGAATGATGCAGAGGGCGGTGATGAGGTGTCGTCGTCCGAAACGACGGTTTTGCGGGGGGGCCGTACCCCGCACGCATCGATCAACCTGCAGGGGCGCGCAATGCACGCGATATCGGCGGCGCCGGCATTTCGCGGGCATGGCCCGCTCCTACGATCAGCCGCGGGGCGAACTCCTACAAAAAAGCACCCTCGGTCGCAAGGCAGTTGCTCCTACGGATGCACCGGCGTTGCGATGCAAAGGCAGAGCGTAGGGTGGAAATCGCGAAGCATTTCCACCTTGTCGTGGGGCCGGGGCGGTGGACAAGCGGAGCGTTGTCCACCCTACGCCTAGGGCGTGCCTCGCGACGATGCTCAGCCCGCTCCGAACCTCAATCGAGCAACCCGAGCTGCCGTGCGATGGCCACGGCGTGGGTGCGGCTCTGGCTGTTCAGCTTGACGTTGATGTTGCGCAGGTGGGTCCGCACCGTGGTTTCGCTGACGAACAGGCGGTCGGCGATTTCGCGGTTGCGCAGTCCTTCGGCGAGCAGGCGCAGCACGCCGAGTTCGCGGTCCGAAAGCAGGCCGGCCGCCGCGCCCGCGTCCTTCGAGGAATATTCCTCATGGCCGGCGAGCAGGGTGTCGAGCAGCGCCTGTGCGTCGTCCTGCATGGCGCCGTGGCTGCCGCGCAGTTCCGCCAGCAGGGCAAGCAGCTCCGGACCTTCGTCGGCGAAAGCGCGTATGAAGCCTTCGGTTGCTGCCCATTGCAGGGCTTCCAGCAGGCACGCGTGGCCCTCTGCGGTTTCGCCGCTGGCGCAGAGCGCCTGGCCGAGCAGGATTCGCAGGGTCAGCGCCTGGCGCTGGCGCTGCAGGGCCTGCGCCTGTTCCAGGGCTTGCCGGGCGGCGCTGGCGGCCTGCGCAGCGGCGCCGTTGTGCAGGTCCAGGCGGATGCGCGCCAGCGCCGGCGATTCGATGTCGTTGGCGTGCGCCACCAGGTTCTGGAAGGGCGCCCAGGTTCGCGCGCTGCTGGCGCTGTCGAGCAGGTCGGCGGCGTTTTGCAGGCTGCCCTGCAGCAGGGCGATCCGCGAGCGTTCCAGGCGCGCGCTGGCGACCAGCCGTGCCAGGGCCTTTTCGTGGCCCAGCGCCTCCAGTTCCGCCAGCAGCAGGTCGGCCCGCTCGGTATCGCCACTCAGGCGGCTGATGCGCGCCAGTACGCGATAGCTGGTGATCAGCTGGTCCGCCGCCGCCGCCTCCTTGAGTACCGGCAGATACAGGTTCAGCAGGCGCTCGGCTTCTTCCAGTTCGTTGCGCTCGTACAGCGCTTCGGCGAGCACGGCTATCGCCACGACGCTGCCGGACAGGTGGCGCATGGCGCTCGTCGAGCCGCTGGCCGGCGCGGTACGCAGGCGGGCGATGGCCCCGCGCAGCTGGCCCTGGGCCAGGTCGATGGCGCCCAGCATGGCGTTGGCCAGGGGGCCGACGAAGGTATCGCCGATGCGCAGGTGGCTCTGGCCGGCCTGGCCGATGATGTCCCTGGCCTGCTGGAAGCGGCTGGCAGCCGTCAGGCAGAAACCGTAGGAGTTGGCGAAGATGCCGTAGGCGAAGCCCAGGCTCGCGGATTGCCGTTCCGCGTAGTCCTGCCAGCGGCGAGTCGCTTCCGCTATCTCGTCGCGCATGGCACAGATGAACGCCTGCAACGCGTCCGCCTGCTCCGTGAGCGCCCCGTCCCGGGCGGAGCGGGCGCAGAGTTCGCGCACGCGCCGCAGCAGCGGTTCGGCCTGCTCCGGATGATTGCCGAGCGTCAGTCCCCAGGCATGCACCAGCAGCAGTTGCGGGTGATCCTGCAGGCGGCCGTCCAGCGCGGGGGCATGGAACCAGCGCACCAGCAGGCGCGTACGGCCCTGCCAGAGCAGACCTTCGGCGTGGCGTTCGAGCAGGCCGATCAGCCACTGGCTGTCGGCGCAGCGCAGGGCGTGCTCGATGGCCGGTATCGGCCGGCCCACCTCGGCGTACCAGGCGCTGGCGCGGCGATGCAGCAGCGGCACGCTGTCCGGCTCGGTCTGGCGCAACTGGTTGCGGAGAAACTCGCGGAACAGCGGGTGGTAGCGATACCAGCGCCGCTCGGTGTCCTGCGGGCTGAGGAACAGTTGTGCGGCTTCGACCTGCGCCAGCAACGCGGCGCTGTCGTTGCGTTCCAGCAGGTGGTTGCAGAGCGGCGCGCACAATTCGTCGAGCAGGCTGCTGCGGACCAGGAATTCGCGCAGCGCTGCCGGCTGGCGGGCCAGCACGTCTTCCAGCAGGTACTCGCCGAGGGCGGCGTTGGCGCCGTCGAAGGTGTCGACGAAGGTCTGCGGGTCATCGCGTCCCTGCAGGGCCAGCGAGACCAGCCACAGCGCGGTGACCCAGCCTTCGGTGCGTTGCTGCAGGCGGCGCAGTTGCTCGTCGTCGAGTTCGAGGCCATGCAGGTGGCGGAGGAATTCGCTGGTTTCCTCTGGCGTGAAACGCAGGTCCGCGGCGGCGATTTCCAGCAGTTGGCCGTGCGCGCGGAAGCGTCCGAGACCGATGTCCGGCGCCCGTCGCGAGCCGATCAGCAACTGGCCGTGGGCGGGGAGGTCGCCGGCGATCTGGCGCACCAGGTCGAGCACGGTCGGATTGTGGATCGCCTCGAAGTCATCGAGGAACAGGGTGAACGGCGAGGACAGCACCAGCAGGCGGTTGGCCAGGTCGATCGCGGCGCCTTCGATGGCATTGTCGTCGCCCAGCGTCGGTGCGAGGTCGGGAGCGATGTTCTCCAGGGCGGCGGCCAGATGGCTGATGAAGCGGCCGACGTCGTTGTCGGCATCGTCCAGCGTCAGCCAGGCGACCTGCCGGCCGTCGCGGCGCAACAGCTCGTAGGCCTGGCGCATGATGGTCGACTTGCCGAAGCCGGCCGGTCCCTGCACCACGACCAGGCGTGCGTGCTGGCTGGCGCGGATGCGCTCGACGATCCGCTGGCGCGGCAGCGATGTACCGGCGCCGAGAGGCGGGGCGAGTTTCGACCGGCGCACACGCGGTGACGGGGTCATGTTGTGCAATTGATCCTGTGGTCCGCTCGGCATTGGCATGGGCCTGACTGCTGGGATGAGCCATTATCCCGAGCCGGGCCGGGCTTGCATACCGCCCTGTTGGGGCATTGTGCAAGCCAGGCAGCGTGGTTGCCGGGGTGTCCGGCGTGCACGCTGTGGCGAGACTACAGGGTGCGGACGAGGTGGCCGCCGTCTACCGGCAGCACGGTGCCGGTGATGTATGCGGCGGCGTCGCTGGCCAGCAGCAGGATGGCGCCTTCCAGGTCCTCAAGCTGACCCGCGCGGCGCATCGGCACGAACTCCCGCATGTAGGACGTGCCCATGTCGCTGTCGAGGAAACCGTCGGTGATCTCGGTCTGGTAGAACCCCGGGGCGATGGCGTTGACGCGGATCTGCCGGTGGGCAAGCTCCAGCGCCAGCGATTTGGTCAGCTGGATCACACCGGCTTTCGCCGTGCAGTAGTGGCTGACCAGGTGCTTGACGCCCAGGCCCATGATCGAGGCGATGTTGATGATGCTGCCCGGACGCTTGGCCTTGGCCATGCGCTGCGCGCCGCACTGGGCCACGCGCCAGACGCCGTCGAGGTTGGTCGAGATCATCTCGCGCCAGTGCTCTTCGGTCAGCTTCAGGGCGGTCTCGTGGTGGGCGATACCGGCGTTGTTGACCACCACGTCGATGACACCGAATACCTTTTCGGCGGCATCGAAGGCGAGTTCGACGCTTTCGCGGCTGGTCACGTCCATCGCGACCGGCAGGACTTCGCCGCCGTTCGCGCGAATGTCCGCAGCGAGTTGGTCGAGGCGGTCGATCCGGCGTGCGCCGATCACCACGCGGGCGCCGGCGGCGCTCAGGGTCTTCGCCAGATGGGCGCCGATACCGCTGGAGGCGCCGGTGACCAGTACGGTCTTGCCGACCAGGGAGAATTTCTGCAGAACAGTGGGGGATTCTTTCATCACAAGGCTTCCGTGGAGCAACTTACAGGTTTAGGCGGTCAGCGGAGTGACCGCGCGGTGGAGTCTCCTCGAGTACAGGTGTCTGCGCCCGTGCGTGCGTGCACTGGATTGTTGTAGATCTGGCTCAGTGCGCGCCGGGCAGGTCGTTACAGGCTGTTGACCAGATGGCCTCCATCCACTTCCAGCACGGTGCCGGTCATGAAGGCGCCGGCGTCGCTGGCCAGCAGCAGGAACGGGCCTTCCAGGTCCCGCAGCGTGCCCAGGCGGCGCATCGGCACCATGTCGCGGATATAGGCTTTGCCCTTGTCGCTTTCGAAGTAGGCGTCGTTCATTTCGGTGCGGAAGTAGCCGGGGGCGATGGCGTTGACGCGGATGTTGTCGCGCGCCAGTTCCAGCGCCATCACCTTGGTCAGCTGCACCACGCCGGCCTTGGCGGCGCCGTACATGGTCTGGCCGAAGCCGGCGCGCACGCCGAGGATCGACGAGATGTTGATGATGCTGCCCGGGCGGCCGGCCTTGTGCAGGCGCTGGGCGGCGCACTGGGCGACGCGCCAGACGCCGTCCAGGTTGGTGGAGATCATGTCGCGCCAGTCGTCTTCGCTGATGTCGAGGGTGCGCTTGCTGTTGGCGATGCCGGCATTGTTCAGCACCACGTCGACCACGCCGAACGCGGCTTCGGCGGCATCGAAGGCGGCTTCGACGGCGGCGCGGTCGGTGACGTCCAGGGCCACGCTGATGGCTTCGCCACCGGCGGCGCGGATTTCCTCTTCGACCCGGGCGAGGCGGTCGGTGCGGCGGGCGCTCAGCACCACGCGGCCGCCGGCGCGGGCGGCCGCACGCGCCAGATGGGCGCCGATGCCGCTGGAGGCGCCGGTGATCAGGACGGTCTTGCCGGCCAGGGAGAAGTTGGGTTGCTCGGTCATGCAGGAACCTGCTTCGAAATGCGCGGAGAAAAAAACGGCCACTTCACTGTGGCCGTATCAAAGGGACTTCCGTGCGTCAGGCCGCCGAGATGGCGCCGTCCACGACCATGGCATGACCCATGGTGAAGCTGGCCTGGTCGCTGCACAGGTAGAGCACCGCGTCGGCGATTTCTTCCGGGCTGCCCATGCGGCCGGCCGGGTGGTAGACGGTCTTGTCGACCGCGCCGTCGATCACGCGCAGGCCCATGTCGGTCTCGATCAGGCCCGGGCAGACGGCGTTGACGCGGATGCCTTTCTTGGCGAATTCCACTGCCGCCGACTTGGTCAGGCCGATCACCGCGTGCTTGGAGGCGGAGTAGATGCTCATGTTCTTCACGCCACGGATACCGGCCACCGAGGCGGTGTTGACGATGGCGCCGCCGCCCTGGGCCGCCATGACCGGCAGCTGGTACTTCAGGCACTGCCACACGCCCTTGACGTTGACGTTCATGATGGCGTCGAACTCGCTTGCCTCGAAGGTCGGCAGGCGGTCCTTCTTGCCTTCGATACCGGCGTTGTTCACCGCATAGTCGAGACGGCCGTAGGTGGCCACGACCTGCTCGACCATCGCCTTGACGTCGGCTTCGCTGGTCACGTCGCAACGGACGAAGGTCGCTTCGCCACCGGCATCGCGGATCAGTTGCACGGTGCCTTCGCCGCCTTCGGCGTTGAAGTCGGCGACGGCTACCTTCAGGCCTTCGGCGGCGAAGGCGAGGGCTACTGCGCGACCGATGCCGCCAGCGGCGCCGGTGACCAGGGCGACCTGGCCGGAGAATTTCATTGCCATTGTTGTACTTTCCTCAGGAGGGAGCAGGGCTTGCTCGGGTTCGCCCCGGCCCCTGCGACGGGACCGGGGCTTGCAGTCAGGCGATGGCGCCGTTGGTACGCAGGGTGGCGATTTCCGCTTCGCTCAGGCCCAGCTCCTGGAGGACTTCCAGGGTGTTGCCGCCATTGCGCACCACCTTGCCGGGGACGGAGGGGGTGCGCGAGAAGCGCGGCGCGGGCGAGGGCATCAGCACGCCATCGCTTTCGAAGAACATCTCGCGCGCCTTGTTATGCGGATGGTTCGGCGCCTCGTTGAAGTCCAGCACCGGCGAGAAGCAGGCTTCGGTGCCTTCCAGCAGTTCGCACCACTGGTCGCGGGTGCGGCTGAGGAACAGTTGCTCCAGCCTGGCGCGCATCTCCGGCCATTCCTTGACGGCGTATTGCGACTTGAAAGCCGGCTCGTCGGCGACGCCGCAACGCTGTATCAGTTCCTGGTAGAACTGCGGCTCCAGTGGGCCGATGGAGATGAATTTGCCGTCGGCGCAGGTGAAGCAGCCATAGAAAGGGGTGCCGCCATCGAGCATGTTGCTGCCGCGCTGATCGCTCCACTTGCCGTTGTGTTTCATCTCGTAATACATCGAGGCGAGCAGGGTGGCGCCGTCGCAGATGGCGGCATCCACCACCTGGCCCTTGCCGGACTTCTGCGCTTCGAACAGTGCGGCGAGTACGCCGGTGACCAGGAACATGGCGCCACTGCCCATGTCGCCGACCATGTGCAGCGGCGGGGTCGGAGCGCGGTCGGCGTGGCCCATGGCGTTGACCACGCCGGACAGGGAGATGTAGTTGAGGTCATGGCCGGCGGTCGGCGCCAGCGGGCCGCTCTGGCCCCAGCCGGTCATGCGGCCGTAGACCAGTTTCGGATTGCGTGCCAGGCACACGTCCGGCCCCATGCCCAGGCGCTCCATCACGCCGGGACGGAAGCCTTCGATCAGAACGTCGGCTTCGTCGATCAGTTTCAGCAGGACTTCGGTCGCGCCCGGCTTCTTCGGGTCGATGGCGATGCTGCGGCGGCCACGGCCGAGCTTGCTGCCGTCGCCGTCGAAGAAACCGGCGGCCATACGGTCGATGCGGATCACTTCCGCGCCCATGTCCGCGAGGATCATGGTGGCGACCGGCGCCGGACCGATCGCATTCATTTCGACTATCTTCACACCTGCCAGTGGGCCTGCCATTGCTTGTCTCTCTATCACTGAATTCGTTTAGGAAGAGGCCTCCGCCCTCCGGACGGAAGTGGCTTTCTGCCCGCGATTGCAGGGGACTTCCGCGGTGCGCTGGCACCGTCGTCCCGGTCGTCGCATGACCGAAAATCCTGATGACAAAGGTTAACCTGCCTGCGCAACGCTACAATCGTCCGAAAATATGAACGTTGCCCGTGCGCCGGACTGCCCCCGGAACAGGGCGCTCCCGGGCTACAAATAGCCGACAGCCGGACGCCTGCAAGCGTGGCAGAATGCGCCTCCAACCAAGAACAACCATCAGCTGTCCGGGCGTCATGGATGGCCAGACTGCTGGAGATTACATGCCCGAGCACAAGAATCAGTTCTCTTCCGCCAATGCCCCCGTGCGGGATGAAGTTGGCACCGCGCAGGCACCCGCAGGGCCGTCCGGGAAAAGCGTGCAACCCGCCAGCATGGTCCGCCTCAAGCTGGTGGATCAGATGGAAAATGCGGGCTCTGCGAAGCTCATGCTGATCCGCGCGGCGGCCGGTTTCGGCAAGTCCACCCTGCTGCGCCAGTACCGCGAACGTTGCCGGGCAACCGGCAGGCAGACCGCATGGCTGAGCCTGGAACCGACCGACAACGACCTGTCGCGCTTCATCTCCCGGCTCGACGCCTGCGTGGGGGAGCTGGACCCCGAGGGCCTCATCGAGGGCGGCGTCCTCGATACCATCAGCGATGTGGAACCCGTCTACACGCTGCTGGAAAGCATTGCCGGCCAGGCCCGGCCGTTTTCCATCCTGCTCGACGAGTTCGAGGTGATCCAGAGCCCCGCGGTGCTCAACTTCATCCAGCAGTTGCTGGCCGCGTTGCCGCCGCACGGCTGCCTGGTAATCGCCTCGCGCACCGCGCCGGAAATCGGCCTTGGCCGTATCCGCGCGCGCGGGCAGTTGCTCGAAGTGGACCCCGGCGCGTTGCGCTTCAGCCTGGAAGAGACCGGCACCTTCCTGCGCGAGACGCACCGGCTGCAGCTCGACTCCGGCGACATCGCCGCCCTGCATCGCTGCACCGAAGGCTGGATCGCCGCGCTCTACCTGGCGGCGCTGTCGCTGAAAGGGCGCGACGATCCGTCGGCGTTCATCCAGTCCTTCTCCGGCTCGAACCTGAACCTGGCGGCCTATCTGGCCGAGCAGATCCTTGCCCAGCAGAGCGAGGAGTGCCGCCGCTTCCTGCTGCAGACCAGCGTGCTGAACCGTTTCTGCGCACCGCTCTGCGATGCGCTGACCGGCCGCAACGATTCCCAGGCGATGATCGAGAGCCTGCTGCGTGCCAACCTGTTCCTGTTCCCGGCGGACGAGGAACAGCGCTGGTTCCGCTATCACAGCCTGTTCGCCGGCTTCCTGCAGGATGTCCTGGAGCGCCAGACTCCCGGCGCGGCCCGCGAACTGCATCGTGCCGCTGCGCACTGGTATCTCTCGGTGAAGCAGCCGATACCGGCCATCGACCACCTGATCAGCGCCGGCGATACCGACGAGGCGATCGCCCAACTGACCGAGCATCTCGACGATCTGGTGCGCGGGGGACTGGTGCGGCTGCTGGTGCGCTGGCTGGCGCAGCTCCCGCCGGCGGCGCTGGGGCATTCGCCCAGGCTGCAGCTGGCATCCGCTTGGGCGCTGGTGCTGTGCCGCCGCTACCAGAGCGCCCAGGAGTTCATCGCCAGCTACCGTCCCAGCCCGGAGATCGAAAGCGCCAGGGTGATACTGCTCGCGTGCACCGACCGCATGGAGGAGGCCTACGAGTTCGGCCAGTCGCTGCTCCGCCGTCTGCCGACCGACGATCATTTCGTCTACGGGCTGACGGCCAACACCATGGCCTATGTCATGCAGGCCACGGGGCACTACGAGGAGGCGCGGCGTCTGCTGTCGGAAGCCATCCCGTACGTTTCGCAGCAGGGCGCCGGCTTCATGAGGAACGTGGCCGCCAGCGTCGAAAGCATTCTCGACCTGGCCCAGGGCCGTCTTGGCAATGCCCTGGCCCGCCTGCAGGCATTCACCCAGCAACAGGCGGATACCGCTGCGGACAACCAGTTCGGCGCCCAGATCTCGCTGGATATGATCCGCTCGGTGACGCTCTACGAGGTGGATGACCTGGAGGGGGCGCAGCGGGTGCTCAACGAAGGGCTGTCCTACAGCATCGACAGCGGTGTGGCGGACGCGTTGATCAGCAGCCACGTGCTGCTCTCGCGCATCGCCGCCCTGCGTGGCGATACGGTGGCCGGGCAGCGCTACCTGAACGACCTGGAAACCATCGGCCGTGACGGCGGCTCCTCGCGCATCCAGTGCTCCGCGTGGATGGAGCGTACCCGCGTCGCCACCCTGGAAGGGCGCCTGGATGCCGCCCAGCAGGCGCTGCGGCAGGTCGAGAAATACAGCGACTGGGATCGGCCGGACGTCTTCATGTACAGCAATGACGTGGATACGCCGGCCATCACCCGCCTGCGGCTGCGCGTCGCCCAGGGACAATGCGCGCAGTCGCTCGACGGCCTGCGCGAGGCCATCGCCGAAGCGCAGGGGCACAGCCTGATGCGGCGCGCGCTGAAACTGCGCCTGCTGCACGCCCTGGCGCTGGATGGGGCGGGGCGGCAGACGGAGGCCTTCGATGTGCTTACCGAAGCGCTGCAGTTCGCCAGCCATGAAGGCTTCCTGCGCACCTTCCTCGACGAAGGGAAGCGTCTGGCGGAGCTGTTGCAGCGCTGGGCGGTGACCTTCCAGGCGCGCAGCCGCAGCCTGGGCATCGCGCCGGGGTTCCTCGCCGATCTGCTCAAGCGCCTGGAGCCGGCCCGTCAGGACAGCGCCAGCGATGGCGGCCGCGACGCCCTGACCAAGCGGGAGCTGCAGATCATCCGCCTGCTCGCCGATGGCTGCCCGATTCCGGAAATCGCCACCAAACTGTTCCTTTCGGAAAACACGGTGAAGACGCACATCCGCAACGTCAGCGTGAAACTCGGCACCCACAGCCGCAACGAGTCGCTGGCCATCGCCCGGGCGCGGGGATTGCTGGATTGATGCGCTCCTGATCGCGGGCAGCAATGCCCGCCGTAGGTTGGCGCTGAGCAACGCGAAGCCCAACATCTGTTGGGGCCTGCACCGTTGGGCTTCGCAAGCTCAGCGCCAACCTACGGTTCGGCGTACGCATGTGGATCGTAGGATGGGTTGAGCGAAGCGATGCCCATGAGCCGGCGGCGAGTCGTCAATGTGGTGTCGGCGCGCTCTTGTAGGAGCGCGCCATGCGCGCGATACCCTGGCAGGAGAGTAGGGCGGGTGAAACCCGCCAGCCAATGGAGTGGTGGCTTGGCGGGTTTCACCCGCCCTACGCCTGCGCCTTGTAGGAGCAAGCTGGCTCCTACCGTCCCAAGTTCACCTTTCCGCCCGTCAGGCCAGCACGCCTAGCGCCCGGGCGCGCACGATGGCCTGGGTGCGGCGGACCACGCCCAGCTTGTTGTTGATGTTCTTGGTATGCGCCTTGACCGTATTGGTCGAGATGTACAGCCGCTCGCTGATTTCCGGGTTGGACAAGCCTTCGGCCATCAGTTCGAGGATGGAAAGTTCGCGGGAGGTGAGTTCCTCGCCCTTCCTCAGGCTGCCGGTCGGTTTGCTTTCCTGGTGCGCCTGGCCGATCGACGGCCGGGGACTGCGCAGCGGCAGGGCGAACGGTTTGCTGAAGGGCGTTTCCTGCTGCGGCGATTCGCGCCGGAACTGGGGCTGGGGGTTCTGCTCGAAGCCTTTCAGGGTCTGCTGGGTTTCGTCCCACAGGCGCAGGTAGTTCAGCCGCTGGCAATCCTTTTCCAGGGTCTGCAGGCGCCTTTCCGCCTCCTTCACCCGGCCGAGCTGCTGTTCCGCGCGAGCCAGCAGGAGCTGGTTGCGTTGCGGCAGCGACGGCGAACTGATGGTCGTGGAGCGGGCATTCGAACCGCGCAGGTACTCTTCCAGCATGCGTGCGAGCGACACCGCCTGCTCCCATTCGCCCTGGCTGACCAGCACGGTCAGCGACTGCAGGTTGAGCACGCCGCGGTAGAAGGATTCGGTCACGTTCGCGCACTGCATGCGCCGCTCGGCATCCTGCAGGTAGCGGTACGCCTGCTGGTAGTCGCCACGGCTGGCGCTCACCTTGGAGCGGTTCAGCAGAGCGACCAGGGTGAACGGGCCGACATGGTCCTGCCCGTGCCGCAGGGCATCGCGCAGCGCGCTGTCCGCGCCGTCCAGGTCGCCGCGCTTCAGGCGCAGCTTGCCGCGAACCACCAGCAGGCGGCCGAGCATCAGGTGATGGCGGTTGCCGTCGGCTGCCAGCAGTTCGAGGCTTTCTTCCAGCAGTGCCTCGGCCAGCTTCGTTTCGCCGCAGAGGACCATCTGCCCGATGCGTTCGCTGTTGATCAGCACCTCGCTGGCCAGGCAGCGCTGGCGCCGCGCCAGTTCGACCGCTTCGAGCAGATATTGCTGGGCGTGCAGCGTGTCGCCATCCGCGGTCGCCATCCGCGCAAGGGAGGCATAGCCGAGGAAGGAAACGTGCCAGTCGCCGCTGTCCAGGCGATCCAGGGCGGCCAGGCAATACTCGCGGGCCACGTCGCATCGGCCGAGGAAGCTCTGCATGCTGCCGTACAGCGATTGCCAGATCGCCAGCAGGCGCTGGTTCTCTTCGGCCGATGGTTGCGGCAGGAAGTTCTCAAGGCGCGCCAGCGTGGTCTGCGCCTCGTCCATGCGGCCACCGATCAGCAGCGCGGTGGTGTTGAGGAAAATAAGGTTCGGCGTGCCTTCCAGGAGATCCATGGGCAGCTGCTTGCGCCAGGCGTAGAGGGTCTGCACGTTGCGCCGTTCGTACAGCCAGTTCGAGCGCAGGCGATCCATGTAGTTGACCGCCACGTCCGGGTGCCCGGCGCTCAGCGCCAGTTCGATGGCGTCATCGAGGAAACCCAGGCCTTCGAGGATGCGACAGGCATTCAGGCGCAGGCGGCCGATCGTCGAGGTCACCGCGGCGCCGCGCAGGGCGTTGGCCACTGCGGGGAGCATGCAGTACCACTCGCCGGTCTGGTCGAGCGGCTGGAAGAACGATTGCGATTGCAGCAGTTCGCGGAACAGCTTCTGTGCGTCCAGATCGTCCCAGAGTTCGGTGCAGAGGGCGGCCGAGAAGCGCGGCAGGTGCGCCAGGCCGACCAGCAACTCGCGCTGCTGGTCATCCAGGCGCGATACCAGTTCATGTTCGAGATAGTCGCGCAGCCAGTGCAGGCCGGCGTGGGCGCTGCGGCGATGAGCGCTGAGCAGGAGCTTGCTGCCGGCGCACCAGCCGAGCGTCTGCTGCCAGATTTCCTCGGCGACGGCGCCCGCGGCGGTCGGAGCGTGCAGGGCCACCATCGCGTCGAATTCTTCGCGGCTGAAGGCCAGCGCATCCGGGCCCAGTTCGAGCAGTTCGTCCTGCATCAGCAGGCGCGGCAGGTTCCATGCCGGGCGTTGCCGGCTACTGACCCATACCTGCAGCGGCGCGTTCGACTGCACCAGCAGGTGGTTGACCAGGCCGTCGAGTTCGTCGCCCGCGGTGGCCGGGTAGTCGTCGAGCACCAGGTTCGCGGGTTTGCCGAGGGTTTCCAGGAAGCGCAGCAGGGCGGGGCCGTTGTCGATCCGCGCGGGATCGCCTCCCAGCTGGGCGGCCACCTGCGCACAGAACTGCGCGATATCCAGCGCCTGCCCGCCAAAGTCGACCCAGGCGCGCTGTGCGCTCTGGCGCAGGCAATCCCTGATCAGCGTGGTCTTGCCGTAGCCGGCCGGCGCGCACAGCAGGTGCAGGCGCTGCTTGCTGGCGGACAGCTGGGTTAGCAGGGTGGCGCGCGACAGAGACTCGGCGTGTGGGGTTGCCATACCGGCGTTCGACTTCGAGGCATCCAGGCCAGCGGTGGAAATAGGCTGCAACATCTCGTGCTCCAGAAACAGCGGAATCGGCCGGCATCCAGGACGGATGGGGACGGATTCCCTGTGGCAACGACGCTTTCAGGAAGGAGTAAAGGTACTGTGCGCGATTCTTCGGGATCACCCGCAAGGGACAAATACTACTTTCGGGCGAATCCTGGGGTGTCTTCGGAAAATTCGCGTGACTCAGGACAAGAGTCTGCGTGGTAGTTACGTACGATTCAGCTGAGCCTGGTCGTGACTGTGCAGTCGGAATCGGGACGGTGTAACAGCAGGCGTAACGCCTTTGGAAAACTCATGCCGGATGAGGGGTTGCAGCCGTGGCGTTGCGCTCTTCGGCCGCCTGAATCGGCTGCACTGTTACCTTTTGTATCCGGTGTCGATTCTGAAATTGATGCTTTGGGGTGAGGTGAAATCATCCCCCGAGGCGGTTCCGGATCGGGTGATCCGCTGCCTAGCATCGACTCACCACCAGTTGCCTGAGGCGGAGGGTCGTACCACCCGATCGATGAAACACCCTTCGCCCGTGACCTGAACAGCAATGCCGATCCCGACCCCGATTCGGCGTGAAATCCACGTAAGCAAGACAGATGCAGGAACCGAAGTATGAAAACAACAACAATGGTGAAAATGGGTGCTCTGGCTTTGTCGCTGCTGGCAAGCAGCGTGATGGCAGCCGTTTCGCCTGACGAGGCGGCCAAGCTGGGCTCCACCCTGACCCCGCTGGGCGCCGAGAAGGCCGGCAACGCCGACGGCAGCATTCCCGAGTGGACCGGCGGCCTCAAGCCCGACGCCGCGCCGGTGGATGCCAACGGCTTCCTTGGCGATCCGTTCCCCAACGACAAGCCGCTGTTCGTCATCACCAAGGCCAACATGGAGCAGTACAAGGACAAGCTGACCCCCGGCCAGCAGGCCATGTTCCAGCGCTATCCGGAGACCTACCGGATTCCGGTGTTCCCGACCCGCCGTACGGCCGCAGCGCCCCAGGCGGTCTACGACGCGGTGAAGAAGAGCGCGCTGACTACCGAATCGGTGAACGGCGGTAACGGCCTGAAGAACTTCGAGCAGTCCCGCTACGTCGCCTTCCCGATTCCGAAGAATGGCGTGGAAGTGGTGTGGAACCACGAAACCCGCTACCGCGGCACCAACTTCGACCGCATCGTCGCCCAGGCCACCCCGCAGGCCAATGGCGCCTACACCATGGTCCAGATGCGCGAGACCTCGGCATTCCCGCAGTTCATGTCGGATGTCAGCCCGGAGAAGGGCGCCAACTACCTCTTCTACGTGAAGCAGGAAGTGGTCGCGCCGGCTCGCCTGGCCGGCACCGTGGTGCTGATCCACGAGACCATCGACCAGGTCAAGGAACCGCGCCTGGCGTGGTCCTACAACGCCGGCCAGCGCCGTGTGCGCCGTGCCCCGCAGATCGCCTACGACGGTCCGGGCACCGCCGCCGACGGCATGCGTACCGCCGACAACTCGGACATGTACAACGGCGCGCCGGATCGCTACGACTGGAAACTGGTCGGCAAGAAGGAAATGTATATTCCGTACAACAACTACCGGCTGCAGTCGCCGAAGCTGAAGTACGCGGATATCGTCAAGCCGGGCCATATCAATCAGGATCTGACCCGCTACGAACTGCACCGTGTGTGGGTGGTCGAGGGCACCGTGAAGCCCAGCGAGCGGCACATCTATGCCAAGCGCACCTTCTTCGTCGATGAGGACACCTGGTCCATCGTCGAGGCGGATCACTACGACGGTCGCGGCCAGCTGTGGCGCGTCGGCGAAGGCTACCAGGCGCTGGATTACCGCCAGGGCGCCAGCCTCTACGCCGCCCAGGCGCTGTATGACGTGATCGCTGGTCGCTACGCGGTGCTCGGCATGAGCAACGAGTCGAAGCATGCGCCGATGTACGACCAGAAGCAGGCAATGAACGACTTCACTCCGGCCGCCCTGCGCAACGCCGGTATTCGCTAAGCCACCAGACGGGCCGCGTGACGGCCTGCCGTGGGAGTCCCTGCGGCAGGCCGGCGCGGCCTTCTTCTTTAATACAGTCACGTCTTTTCCGCGCCATTCCGCTTTCCGGGTAATGGAGCCGCCGGGGGGTGATGCCAGGGAGGGTTATCGCTGCCATATGACACTTCGTCCCGTGGCAAGGATTTGCCTCTCACCCGTTTGGATCGGGTGCAGTGCGAATCCCTCTCATTCTGCTGGCATACAGGTCGTGAATGGCTTTCTGGTGGCGTAATTGTCACCTCGAAAGTTCCCCTGTGGGGCGATGCGCCCAAGGATGGTGCGCAGCGTTGGCGGGCCTGGTAGCAGCACTGTCGTAACACTTTGAGTAACGTTGCCAAGGCCACGCCGGACTAAGGTTTGACCGGATTTCGCCCCGCGCGGGCGGGGAGGGGATGTCCCGCCGTGTGCGTCGCTGTTGTTACCTTCGGTGCCGTGGTGGTGGGCGAAATTGGTGCTTTGGGGTGGTACGAAACTACCCCGTCAGGCAATTCTTGGACGATCGTCCCGTTGAATAGGATGCGGCTCCCGTTGATACCGTAGTCGGAGAGCCGCATGACAAGAACAATGATGCGCGCCGCGTTTCAGCCGCATCTGCTGAGCGCTGCCGTTGCTTTAGGGCTGAGTGCTCAGGCCAGTGCCATTGACTTCAATATTGGCGAAATCGAAGGCAAGTTCGATTCCTCGCTGTCGGTGGGGGCCAGTTGGTCCGTGCGTAGTGCCGATCCGGACTACATCGGCGCGGCCAATACCATGGGCAAGCGCGGCAGGGGCGCTGCCACTGTTGACGATGGTCGCTTGAACTTCAAGAAGGGCGAAACCTTCTCGAAGATCTTCAAGGGCATTCATGACCTGGAGCTGAAGTACGGCGAGAGTGGCGCGTTCATTCGCGGCAAGTACTGGTACGACTTCGAGCTGAAGGACGAGCACCGTCTGTTCTATGACATCGACGACAGCGGCCGCGAAGACCTGGCCAAGTCCTCCGGTGCGGAATTCCTCGATGCCTTCGTCTACCACAACTACAACCTTGGCGAACTGCCCGGCAATGCGCGCTTCGGCAAGCAGGTTGTGAGCTGGGGCGAGAGCACCTTCATCCAGAACGGCATCAACGTGATCAACCCGATCGACGTGGCCGCGCTGCGCCGTCCCGGTGCCGAGGTGAAGGAAGGCCTGATCCCGGTGAACATGTTCTACCTGTCCCAGGGGCTGAGCGAGAACATCACCGCCGAGGCCTTCTACCAGCTGCAGTGGGAGAAGACCATCGTCGACAACTGCGGCACCTTCTTCGGTACCGATGCCGTGGCCCAGGGCTGCAACGACCGCCTGGTCGCCGCCGGTCCGGACCTGGCTCCCGGCATATCGCCGAATACCGGCCTGCCGGTACTGGCGGGAAGGGCCCAGCCTTTCAGCAGCAATGCCTACTTCCCGCGGCTGGAGGACAACGAGGCGCCGGACAGCGGCCAGTACGGCCTGGCCATGCGCTGGTTCGTGCCGGAGCTGAACGATACCGAGTTCGGCGCCTACTACATGAACTATCACAGCCGAAATCCGTACATCAACATGATCGCCCGCGATGCCAGTCTGCCGACTACCGGCTCCGCGCAGGTCGATCCGATCCGCCAGTCCCGTTATTTCATCGACTACCCGGAAGATATCCGCCTCTACGGCCTGAGCTTCCAGACCAACCTTGGCGGCACCTCGGTTGGCGGCGAGGTCAGCTACCGGCCGAACATGCCGTTGCAGCTGTCTTCTCCGGACTTCATCGCTGCCGCGGTGAACGGTACGGGTCCGTTGATCACCACTGGCGGTGCGACCTTCGTGCCAGGCCAGGAAATGACGGCCTACAAGCGTATGCCAGTGCTGCAGGCGCAGATGACCGCCACCCAGTTCTTCGACCAGATCTGGGGTGCCGATCGCCTGACCGTGGTTGGCGAGGTGGGCTACAACCGCATCAACGGCCTGGGCGATACCGATGGCAGCGATCTGCGCTTCGGCCGCAGCCCGGTATTCGGCGCGGGTCCGAGCAGCACCTGCACACCGAATCCGGCCACCAACGCCAAGTGCAGCGCCCACGGTTTCTACACCACCGACTCGTGGGGCTACCGTGCTCGCGCCAAGCTGGACTACAGCAACGTGTTCGCCGGTATCAACCTGTCGCCGAGCCTGGCCTGGTCGCATGACGTGGATGGCTGGGGTCCGAACTTCGATGAAGGCAGCAAGGCCATCAGCGTCGGCATCGATGCCGACTACCTGACCACCTACACCGCCAGCCTGAGCTACACCGACTTCTTCGGCGGCGACTTCAGCACCAACGGCGACCGCGACTTCGTCGCCCTCAGCTTCGGCGTGAACTTCTGATTAATAGTGGTATGAATTCGATGAAACTGTTGAAAACCGGTGCCCTGGCACTGACCCTGCTGGCTACCAGCGTGATGGCGGCGGTTTCGCCCGACGAAGCCGCCAAGCTCGGCACCAGCCTGACTCCGCTGGGCGCGGAGAAGGCCGGCAACGCCGATGGCAGCATCCCGGCCTGGACCGGCGGCCTGAAGAAAGGCGCTGCGCCGGTGGTGAACAACTTCCTCGGCAACCCCTTCGAAGCCGAAAAGCCGCTGTTCGTCATCACCAAGGACAACGTCGACCAGCACAAGGACAAGCTGACCGACGGCCAACTGGCCCTGTTCAAGCGCTACCCGGATACCTACAAGATTCCGGTGTATCCGACCCATCGCAGCGTGGCCGTTCCCCAGGAACTCGCCGATGCAGCGAAGAAGAGCGCGCTGAACACCACGCTGGTCAAGGAGCTCAGCGGTCCGGAGAAGATCGAGTCGCACTACATTCCGTTCCCGATTCCACAGAGCGGCCTGGAAGTGGTGTGGAACCACCTCGCACGCTACCGCAGCGGCAGCAACTACTCGCGGCAGATCGCCCAGGCCACTCCGCTGGCCAACGGCAGCTACACTGTCGTGCAGATCGAGGAGCAGTGCGCGTTCCCCTGGCGGATGGCTGATGCCGATCCGAAAGCCACCGCGAACATCCTCTATTACTGCAAGCAGACCGTGACCGCGCCGTCGCGCATGGCCGGCACCGTGTCGCTGGTGCACGAGACCATCAACCAGGTCTCCGAGCCGCGCATGGCCTGGGCCTACAACGCCGGCCAGCGCCGCGTGCGCCGCGCCCCGCAGCTCGCCTATGACGGCCCGGGCACCGCCGCCGATGGCATGCGCACCGCGGACAACTCCGACATGTTCAACGGCGCTCCGGATCGTTACGACTGGAAACTGGTGGGCAAGAAGGAAATGTACGTCCCGTACAACAGCTACACGATGGCATCGAACAAGCTGAAGTACGCCGACATCGTCAAGCCCGGCCACATCAATCAGGACCTGACCCGTTACGAGAAGCACCGCGTATGGGTGGTGGAAGGCACCGTGAAGGCGGGCGAGCGGCACATCTACGCCAAGCGCCGCTTCTACGTCGACGAGGACACCTGGGCCATCGTCGAGGCCGACCATTACGACGGCCGCGGCCAGCTCTGGCGCGTGGCTGAAGGCCACCTGATCAACGATTACGAGCATGGCGGCAGCTTCTATTCCGTACAGACCCTGTACGACCTGATCGCTGGACGTTACGCCGTTCTTGGTATGGTCAACGAATCCAAGGCTGGACAAGATTTCAGCTACAAGCCGAGCGTTCAAGACTTCACCCCGGCTGCCCTGCGTAACGCAGGTATTCGATAAGAACCTGCTGTACCGAGGCCGCCCGCCAGCGAGCGGGTGGCCTGCAGCAGAACCCTTGCAACACTGATAAGAAGCATGGAGAACGTGATGTCGCAAAAACCTTATGTAGCCGGTGTTGGCATGATCCCCTTCGTCAAGCCGGGGACCAGCGGCACTTACATCGAGATGGGTGCTGAAGCTACCCGTCTCGCCCTGCAAGATGCAGGCCTGGACTACAACCTGGTGCAGCAGGCCTACGTCGGCTACGTCTACGGCGACTCCACCTGCGGCCAGGCCGCCCTGTATGAAGTTGGCATGTCCGGCATCCCGGTGGTCAACGTCAACAACAACTGCTCCACCGGCTCCAGCGCCCTGTTCCTGGCTCGCCAGGCGGTGGAAAGCGGCGCCGTCGAGTGCGCCATCGCCCTGGGCTTCGAGCAGATGCAGCCCGGCGCGCTGAAGACCCAGTGGGACGACCGTCCGGGCCCGATGGGCGCGTTCGTCGACCTCACCCATGAACTCGCCGCCGAGGCAGCCGGCCTGCCGATGGCGCTGGCCATGTTCGGCGGCGCCGGTCAGGAACACATGCAGAAGTACGGCACCCAGATGAGCACCTTCGCCGCCATTCGCGCCAAGGCCAGCCGTCACGCCGCCAACAACCCGCTGGCGATGTTCCGCAAGGTCGTCACCACCGAAGACGTGATGAACGACCAGGTGATCTGGCCGGGCGTGATGACCCGCCTGATGGCTTGCCCGCCGACCTGTGGCGCCGCTGCCGCGATCATCTGCTCCGAAGCCTTCGCCAAGAAGCACGGCCTGCGCACCGACGTGGCGATCCTGGCCCAGTCGATGACCACCGACCGTCCGGTTGCCATCGAGGCGCGTTCGATGATCGAAGTCGTTGGTTTCGACATGGCCCAGCGCGCTGCCAAGGAAGTCTACGAGAAGGCCGGCGTCGATCCGCGCGACATCCGCGTCGCCGAGATGCACGACTGCTTCGCCCACAACGAGCTGCTGACCTATGAATCCCTGGGCTTCTGCCCGGTGGGCGGCGCCGAGAAGTTCGTTCTCGACGGCGGCAACACCTACGGCGGCCAGGTGGTCACCAACCCGTCCGGCGGCCTGCTCTCCAAGGGCCACCCGCTGGGCGCCACCGGTCTGGCCCAGTGCTACGAGCTGACCCGTCAGCTGCGCGGCACCGCCCAGGCTACCCAGGTCGAAGGTGTGAACCTCGCCCTGCAACACAACCTCGGCCTCGGCGGCGCCTGCGTCGTCACTCTGTACGGCCGCGCCTGAACCCTTGCGTGCGCGCCTTCGGGCGCGCGCCTTGAAGCATCCTGAAAGGAGAGAAGTGAAATGGCAGACAAGAGTCTGATCGGCCGCTCCCTCGGCGTAACCACCGCCGACGTGGAAAAAGGTCGCCTGCGTTTCTTCGCCAAGGCCATTGGCGAGACCGATCCGGTCTACACCGACGAAGCCGCCGCCAAGGCTGCCGGCTACAAATCCCTGCCGGTCCCGCCGACCTTCCTGATGTGCCTGTCCGGCGAAGGCCGCGATCTCGAAGAACAGCTGCGCATCTACGAATTCGACCTGGGCCGCATCCTCCATGCCGAACAGGGCTTCGTGTACCACAAGGCTGCCGTGGCCGGTGACACCCTGACCTTCGAAACCAAGGTTGCCGACGTCTACGAGAAAGCCGGCGGCCGCCTGCAGTTCGTGGTCAGCGAGACCCGCGTCACCAACCAGGATGGCGAGCACATCGCCGACATCCGTTCGTCCCTCGTGCAGCGTTGAGGAGCCACCGATGAGCAACGTTCAATTCTCCGACATCCAGGTTGGCGACGAGATCCCGCTGCTGAAGCTGGACCCGATCAACCGTACCACCCTGGCCCTGTACTGCGGCGCTTCGGGCGACCACAACCCGATCCACATCGACATCGACTTCGCCCGCAAGGCGCGCATGCCCGACGTCTTCGCCCACGGCATGCTTTCCGCTGCCTACCTCGGCCGCCTGCTGACCAACTGGGTTCCCCAGGCTCAGCTGCGCAGCTACTCGGTGCGCTTCACCGGCATCACCCAACTGGGCCACGTGCCGACCTGCACCGGCAAGATCACCGAGAAGTTCGAAGAGAACGGCGAAAAGCGCGTTCGCCTGGCCATCCGCTGCGGCAACCAGTACGGCGACGAGAAGCTCGTCGGCGAAGCCGTGGTCGCCCTGGCCTGACATGCGTAGGGCGGGTGCAACCCGCCAATGAAAGAACTGCAATCTGCCTGAAAATTTAGGAACGAATAAATGAAAAAGCTCGAAGGTAAAGTCGCCCTGGTAACCGGCTCCGGCCGTGGCATTGGTCGTGAAGTAGCCCTGCAACTGGCTGGCTACGGCGCCAAAGTAGTGGTCAACGACCTCGATGCCGCTCCGGCTGAAGAAGTGGTTGCAGAAATCCGCGCCGCCGGCGGTGAAGCCGTTGCCTGCGTGGGCAGCGTTACCGCTGTCGACTTCGCCGACCGTTTCGTGCAGACCGCCGTGCAGAACTTCGGTGGCATCGACATCATCGTCAACAACGCCGGCTACACCTGGGACAACGTGATCCAGAAGATGTCGGACGAGCAGTGGTACGCGATCATCGACTGCCACCTGACCGCTCCGTTCCGCATCCTGCGCGCCGCTCAGCCGATCATCAGCGCCGCTGCCAAGGCCGAGAAGGCCGAAGGCAAGGAAGTCATCCGTAAAGTGGTGAACATTTCCTCCGTCGCTGCTGGCGGTAACGCTGGCCAGACCAACTACTCCTCGGCCAAGGCCGGCATCCTGGGCATGACCAAGACCCTGGCGAAGGAGTGGGGCCGCATGAAGGTCTGCGTGAACGCCGTTGCTTTCGGCTTCATCCAGACTCGCCTGACCGAAGCCCTGGCCGGTGCCGACAGCAAGACCGTCAACATCGAAGGCCGCGAAATCAAGGTCGGCGTACAGCAGTCCCTGATCGACGCCGCCAGCATGACCATCCCGCTGGGCCGCCCGGGTACTCCGGTGGAAGCCGCCGGTTCCGTCGTCATGCTCTGCCTGCCGGAATCCGACTACGTTTCCGCCCAGACCATCATCTGCGGTGGCGGTAACGGCAGCCTGTAACAGTCGTTCGCCAGGCAAACAGGAGCAGCCCATGCCCGCATTCCCGCGGCCATGGGCTTGCTCCCATGAAGAAGCCCCATGCCCGGGGCTATGACAAAGAATTCGAGGTATTCGTGATGCTGGAAAATTACCGTTCGCCCTGGATGGACGCCGATGTCGAGGCATTCGCCGACAGCGTTCGTCGTTTTGTCACCGATACCCTGGCGCCCCGCGAAGACAAGTGGCGCGAGGATCATCGGTCCGATCGCGAGTCCTGGCTGGCCTGCGGCGAGATGGGCATGATCCTGCCCGACGTCGACGTCGAATACGGTGGCTCCGGCGGTACCCCGGCACACCTGGCTGTAGTCATCAACGAGCTCAACTATGCCGGCGTTTCCGGCCTTAGCCTGGGTATCAACCACATCGTCGGCCACTACATCCTCGACGATGGCACCGAAGAACAGAAGCAATACTGGCTGCCGAAGATCGCTTCCGGCGAGTGCATCTGCTCCGTCGCCATGACCGAGCCGGGCACCGGTTCCGACCTGCAGGCCGTGCGCACCCGCGCGGTGAAGAAGGGCGACAAGTACGTCATCAACGGCGCCAAGACTTTCATCACCAACGGCCAGCTGAGCGACATGGTCGCCGTGGTCGCCAAGACCGATGCGGCCGCCGGCTCCAAGGGCATCTCGATCTTCCTGGTGGACACCAAGCTGCCGGGCTTCCGTCGCGGCAAGTGCCTGGACAAGGTCGGCATGCCGTCTTCCGATACGTCCGAAATGTACTTCGATGACGTCGAAGTGTCGGCCGACTGCCTGCTGGGCGGCGTGGAAGGCAAGGGCTTCTACACCCTGATGAAGCAACTGCCCTACGAGCGCGCCCAGATCGCCCTCTGTGCCGCAGCCCAGATGGAACGCGCACTGAAGCTGACCGTCGAGTACACCAAGGAGCGTACCGTCTTCGGCAAGCCGGTGATCGAGTTCCAGAACAGCCGCTTCGTGCTGGCCGACGTCAAGGCCACCGCGCTGGCCGGCCGCACCTTCTGCGACCACATCGTCCAGCAGTGGATCGACGGCAAGCTGGATTCCACCCTGGCCTCCATGGGCAAGTTCTGGCTGACCGAGCGCAACAGCGAAGTCATCGACAAATGCCTGCAGCTGTTCGGCGGCTACGGCTACATGAACGAGTACCCGATCGCCCGCATGTTCGCCGACGCCCGCGTTGCCCGCATCTATGGCGGTGCCAACGAGATCCAGCGCGAGCTGGTAGGCCGCTCGCTCTGATGGCTGGTGCGGCCGGTTCAACGAACCGGCCGCACTGACCCAGGTTTGGAGCACCGACGGGGGCTCGTCGTGGAGAACCCCGCGTCGCCAGGGACGGCATCCGATTTTCAGCGTGCGCTCTGCTGCGTACGCCGCTACTGCTCATGTGTTTCGAGATGGTCGTGATGAAGGACGCTGCACCGAACGAGCCGACGCGCCAACTGCTGCATACCCGCCAGGTTGTATGCACCGGTTATCTGCGTAGCGACGGGCTCATCGATATCGAGGGGAGGATGCAGGACATCAAGCCGGAAGTTTCCAATACGGCTTTCCGCATCGTGCCTGCCGATACTCCTTTCCACCAGATGACTCTGGTGATGACGGTCGACCAGGACTTCGTTATCCAGGAAGTCAAGGCCTCGACCGAAGCGGGACCAACGCCGGTCTGCGGCAGCGTCGCTTCGGCGTACTCGGCCCTGAAGGGGCTGAGGGTCGGTCCGGGCTTCAAGAAGCAGGTCGCCGGCATCGTCGGCGGCGTGAAGGGCTGCACCCATCTGACGGAGCTGCTCGGCCCCATGGGCACGACCCTGATCCAGAGCACCTTCGTGATGCGCACCGAGACCAACCGGCAGCGCCGGGAGGTCGACCCGAGCTACGTGCGTCCCCGGCCCTGGGTGATCGGCACCTGTCATGCCTACCACCCCGACGGCGAAGCCGCGCGCCGCATATGGCCGGAAGGCTACGCCAACGAGGCGCAGGCGGTCCGCATCGTGGCTGGTGCCGAATGAACATGGAACTGCCTGCGAAATTCCACTGCTGTCGCCGGAAGCGTGCCGGTTGCCAGCTGCATCAATCGATTCAGTAATACCAGGGAGGGTCGGCACATCCGGGTCGCCCTCTAGAACAACAAGATTGGAGGTTTTGATGTACATCACCCAAGGTCTGCACCGTCATCTGCAGAAGCGTCCGAATGCAATCGCCGTCCGTTACCAGGGACGCAGTATCACCTATGCGGAATTCGGCGATCGCGTCGCCCGCCTGGCCGGTGCACTGAAGAACCTGGGCGTAGCCAGCGGCGACCGCGTGGCGATGCTGTCGGTCAACTCGCAGCGCTACATCGAGTACTACCAGGCGGTGCCGTGGGCGGACGCCGTACTCAACCCGGTGAATATCCGCTGGAGTGCGGCGGAGATCGTCTATTCCCTGGATGACTCGGAAACCTCCGTGCTGATCGTCGACGATACCTTCCTGGCCCTGGGCAAGAAGGTCGTCGCCGATTCGAAGACCCTCCGCGTGGTGATCTACGCCGGCGACGGCGAGACCCCGGAAGGCATGCTCAACTACGAAGCCCTGATCGTCGGGAACGAACCGGTCGAGGATGCCCGCCGCGGCGGCGACTCCCTGCTCGGCATCTTCTACACCGGCGGCACCACCGGCTTCCCGAAAGGCGTGATGCTCAGCCACACCAACGTCGGCTTCTCCGCCCTCGGCGTGGTCAATTCGCTCAGCTGCCAGGCTCACACCCAGTACCTGCACGTGATGCCGATGTTCCACCTGGCCGACTTCTCGGCGATGACCGCGCTGTTCATGACCGGCGGTACCCATGTCGTGCTGCCGTCCTTCGTGCCGAAAGTGGTGCTGCAAACCATCGCCAGCGAGCGCATTACCGAGCTTCTCCTGGCGCCGACCATGATCCAGATGCTGCTGGATGCCCGCGATGCCGATCCGGAGCTGCAGAAGCTCGACTTCAGCTCGCTGGAGCGCGTCGGCTATGGCGCCTCGCCGATCACCCGTGCGCTGCTCGACCGCGCCCGTGCCGTGTTCACTTCCGCCGGCTTCTCCCAGGGCTATGGCATGACCGAGCTGGCACCGCTGGCGACGCTGCTGACCCCGGAGCACCACAGCGCCGAATACGAGGCCAACGGCAAGATGTACTCGGCCGGACAGGCGGCGATCTGCGTCGAAGTACGCATCGTCGATGCGGACGACAACGAAGTGCCGCGCGGCACCGTGGGCGAGATCGCCGTGCGCGGGCCGAACATGATGCTCGGCTACTGGAACAAGCCTGAAGCCACCGCCGAGGCACTGCGTGGCGGCTGGATGCACACCGGCGACGGCGGCTACATGGACGACGAAGGCTTCGTCTTCGTCTGCGACCGCATCAAGGACATGATCGTCAGCGGCGGCGAGAACATCTATTCCGCCGAGGTCGAGACCGCCATCGCCAGCCACCCGGCCGTGGCGCAGAACGCGGTGATCGGCATCCCCTGCACGAAGTGGGGCGAGACCGTGCATGCGGTGATCGTGCTCAAGCCGGGCGCGACCCTCACCAGCGAGGAAATCGTCGCCCACTGCCGCGAGCGCATCGCCGGCTACAAGTGCCCGCGCAGCGTGGAATTCCGCGAAGCGCTGCCGCTGTCCAGCGTTGGCAAGGTGCTGAAGACCGACCTGCGCGAGCCGTTCTGGGCTGGCCGCAAGCGCGGCGTAGCCTGATTCGAACCCACCCGTCGGGCACGTAGGTTGGCGCTGAGCGCAGCGAAGCCCAACATCGGCAGCCACCGAGCCGAATCGTTGAGCTTCGTGCCTCAGCCCAACCTGCGAGCCCAGCGCCTGCGAAGCCCGACTGTCCCATCCACGAACAGCAGAGCAACAACAATGAACAAGCGCTCTCTCGCACTTCTTCGCAATCCCATGCTCGCCCTCGGCCTGCTGGGCGTTGCCGCACTGCCGCTGGCCGCCCACGCGGCCGAATCGCCCTACGAGTTCAAGAACGGCTATCCGACCGAGCAGACCGTCAAGCAGGTCTATGACGACATCGACCTGAACCGCGCCATCCAGTCCTACCGTTTCTTCTATCCGAACGTGGCGTTCTTCGCCCTCTGGAAGAACAACGTCGAATCCGGCGTGGTACCCAACCAGACGTTCAACCTCGTCCGCGGCAATCCCAAGCGCCTGGCCTTCACCGCCAACTCCGATACGCCCTATGGCTCGCTGATCCTGGACCTCTCGTCCGGTCCGATGGTGGTGGAGCTGCCCCCGGGACCGCTGATGTGCGTGGCCAACGACATCAACCAGCGCTGGGTCGCCGATCTCGGCCTGCCGGGGCCGGACGCCGGCAAGGGCGGCAAGCACCTGATCCTGCCGCCGGGCTACAAGGGCGAAGTGCCAGAAGGCTATTACGTCCACACCAGCACCACCAACGGCGTCGTGCTGCTCCTGCGCGCCCTGCCGAAGGGTGGCATCGAGGCCGCCAACCAGTTGATGCAGACCGTCAAGGTGCATCCGCTGAAGCCGGGCGCCGACTGGAAGGAGCCGACCTGGCACAACCTTGGCGCCGTCTCCGGCGACAGCACGCCGCTGAAGATCGAGAACGGCATCGGCTACTGGAAGATGCTGCATGAGCTGATCGACAGCGAGCCGGCCAATCCCGAGTACAGCAACTACTACGGCGAGCTGGCTGCGCTGGGTATCGCCAAGGGCAAGCCGTTCGCTCCCGACGCGCGGATGATGGCCATCCTCGAGAAGGCCGCGCAGATGGGCAACGCGCAACTGCGCGTGCAGTCCCTCGCCGACCGCCGTGCCGAGCGCGTGGTATGGCCGGACCGCCACTGGGAATGGGCGGTGCTGCTGCAACCCGAGAGCAACATGTTCGTGACGCCGAACTATGTCGATCTGGAGTCGCGCGAGAAGTGGTTCTACCAGGCGATGGTCGAATCGCCGGCGATGTTCCGCCGTGCCCCGGGCGCCGGCTCGCTGTACTGGCTGGGCGCGCGTGACGACAAGGGCGCTTACCTCGATGGTGGCAAGACCTACAAGCTGCGCGTCCCGCTGCCGGTGCCGAACAAGCTGTTCTGGTCGGTGACCGTGTACGACAGCGCGACCCGCTCGCAGGTCCAGACATCGCAGGACAAGGCCGTTCTCAGCTCGATGTTCGACCTGAAGGATGCCAGCGGCGACAGCGTCGAGCTGTACTTCGGCCCCGAAGCGCCGAAAGGCCAGGAGAAGCACTGGATCAAGACCAATCCGGGCCAGGGCTGGTTCACCTACTTCCGCGTCTACGGTCCGGAGAAGGCGACCTTCGATGGCACCTGGAAGCCGGGTGATTTCGAACTGGTGAACTGATTCGGCGATGGCCGTCCTCCCCCTACCCAACAAGGGGGAGGGCGGGGCTCCACGAACAATGCGATCTTCAGCAAGACAAAAATAAAGAAGAGGAATGCAGATGTACCGCTCCGAAGCACTGAAAAAGACGCGCTCCACCCTGTTCGCCGCCTGCCTGCTGGGCCTTGGCGTAGCCGCCGCGGCACTGCCCGCCGCCGCCCAGGCGACCGCGAAATTCACCTCCGAGCAACTGCAGACCCGCATGCTCGAACGCCGTGCGGTGGAAGCCGCGCTGTGGGGTATGCCGCTGGTCAACTTCGACGCCATGCGCCAGGCCTACTTCCGCGATGCCGGCGCGAAGTACAACGACGTCATGTTCTGGTCGCGCCCCTCGGACTGGAAAAACCAGACCACTACGCCGAACCACTCGACCATCTACGTGATGTTCTTCGTCAACCTGAAGGACGGCCCCGTGGTGGTCGACATTCCGGCGACGAAGGATGCCGGCCTCTATGGCACGCTGATCGACTCCTGGACCGTCCCGATGATGAACGTCGGCGACGCCGGCGAGGACAAGGGCAAGGGTGGCCGTTACGTGCTGCTGCCGCCGGGCTACAAGGGCGAGACTCCCGCCGGCTATGTCCCGGTGCAGAGCAAGACCTTCAACAACTACAGCCTGCTGCGCGTGATCACCAAGACCACCAGCGACAAGGACCTTGCCGGCGGCGTCGACTACCTCAAGGCGCTGAAGATCTATCCGCTGGCCAATGCCGCCGCGCCGGAGGCCAACCGCTACATCGACGTGGCCGACAAGGTCTACGACGGTATCGCCAGGTACGACGCCAGCTACTACGAGTCCCTTGCGCGCATGGTCGCCGAAGAGCCGGTGCAGCAGCGCGACCTGGTGATGGTGGGCCAGATGCGCTCGCTGGGCATCGGCAAGAGCATCGAGTTCAAGCCGGACGCCCAGCACAAGGCGATCCTCGAACGCAGCATCGGCGAAGCCCATGCCTACATGATGGATGGCTACGCCAAGACGGGCAGGGCTATCTGGGGTGACAAGCGCAAATGGCGCTCGCTCGCCGATCCGCAGGCGGCAATGGACACCAAGATGACTTTCGACAGCCCTGAGCAGGGTGTGTACCTGGACGAGCGCGCCTATTCCTGGTTCGCCATGTTCGGGCCGATCGTCCCGCCGGGGCCGCACGTCTACATGAAGAGCTACGAGACCGGCAAGGGCGAAGCGCTCGACGGCGGCCACACCTACCGCCTGACCATCCCGGCCGACGCCCCCGCCCGCGATTTCTGGTCGGTGGATGCCTACGACTCCGCGACTGGCGGCTTCATCCGCGAGGCCAAGGTGGTTGGTCTGGACTCCTACAACCAGAAGCTGAAGGCCAACGCCGACGGTACGGTCGACCTGTACTTCGGACCCAAGCCGCCGGCCGGCAAGGAAAGCAACTGGATCAGCACCAAGGCCGGGCAGCAGTTCTTCACCCTGTTCCGCATCTACGGCCCGGACCGCGACAAGCTGAAGGCCGGCTGGGTGCTGAACGACATCGAGAAGATCAAGTAAACCCCGTTGCCGTTGAGCTCCGCCCTGGCTGCGCCCACGCCAGGACGGAGCCAGAGGCTTCTGATTCAAGGAACATCCATGAGCGGAATTCATTCCATCCCGGAGTCTTCGGCCTCAGTCTGGCCAGCCGGCGTCGCCCTGCGCGACGAGGCCGAGATGCGCCAGCTCGACTGGCCGCGCATCGCCCGCTATCTGGCTGGGCATGGCTTGGTGCTGGACCCGCACACGCCGCCGCGGCAGTTCGTCGGTGGCCTGGCCAACTTCAACTTCCTGCTGCGGGTGAACGACACCTGGATGGTGCTGCGTCGTCCGCCGGATGGACCGCTGCCGCCCGGCGCCAACGACATGGCCCGTGAACACCGGATTCTCTCGCGCCTGTGGGAGGAACTGCCGTTCGCCCCGCGCAGCTATCACCTCTGCGAGGACGCGGAAATCGCCGGCGCGCCGTTCCTGCTCATCGAGTTCCGCCAGGGGCTGGTGCTGCACGGCGGCAGCGTGAGCCCGCTGGCGGCCACGGTGGAAACCGGCCAGGCGCTGTCGGGCATGCTGGTGGATACGCTGGTGGCCATCCATGCGGTCGATCCGGAGCGGGTAGGGCTTGGCACCCTGGGCCGTCCGGAAGGCTTCTTCCGCCGTACCGCGCAGGGCTGGGCCAAGCGCGCCGAACTGGTCAGCGGCGGGACGCTGCCAACCGCCGCCGTCGAGGCCGTGCGCTGGCTGGAACAGTGCGCCGAACCGGCCGCCACGACGCCGGTGTTGCTGCACAACGACTTCAAGCTGAACAACATCATCATCGACCCGCACAGCCTCAAGCCGAGTGCGGTGGTGGACTGGGACATGGGCACCCGCGGCGATGCGATGTTCGACCTGACCACGCTACTCAGCTACTGGAGCGAGGCGGGCGATCCGGACTGCATGCAGCGCCTGGAGCAGATGCCCTCGCTGAACCCCGGCTTCGCCAGCCGCGAGGCGTTCGCCAATGCCTATGCCGCGGCCACCGGCCGTTCGCTGGCGGACATCAAGCCGTGGCGGGTGCTGACCATGTTCAAGCTGGGCGTGGTATTCCAGCAGTTGCACAGCCGCTACGTCAGCGGCGAAACGAACGATCCGCGCTACGTCGGCTTCGGCCAGCTAGGCCTGGAACTGCACGAGTTCACCCTGGACGTGATCAACGAGCGGATTTTCTGAGGGGTTCGCAGTTCTTTCGCGGGCATGGCCCGCTTCCTACAGTCCGTCGTGGGGCGAGTTCCTGTAGGAGCGAGCTTTGCTCGCGAAGCTTTTGCGGGGCTGATGTTCGCGAGCAGAGCTCGCTCCTACGGGTGACGCTACGTAGGGTGGAAAACGGCGAAGCGGATGGCCGCCCCGCCTTTCCACCATCAAGCGCGGTGCGGCGGGGCGGTGGACAAGCTTCGCGTTGTCCACCCTACGTTCTGCACGAGCGAACCGTAGGAGCAACTGTTTTGCATGGTCGTGATGCTTCCCCCTCACCCTAGCCCTCTCCCTCGAGGGAGAGGGGACTATTCGGAGTCGCCGGTTGGCACGGTGTACCACCTCACACCGTCGCGCCCCCTCTCCCTCCGGGAGAGGGTTGGGGTGAGGGGATCGCAACGCCGGAGTATCTGTAGGAGCGGGCCATGCCCGCGATGCGAAAAGGACCGTCGGATCGTAGGATGGGTTGAGCGAAGCGATACCCATGAGACAGCCGCACCCAACTGGCTCACTCCCCCAACTGCTGGTGCCTGAGCGCCTGGTTCACGGTCAACCAGCCCTTCACCGCATCCTCGCCGGCCTCGCTGAAGGCCCGTTCCAGCAGCCGTGCCTGTTCCCGGCGCAGCGCCGTTTCCAGCTTTTCGCCTTCCTCGGTCAGCCCGAGCAGCCGCTTGCGCTTGTCGCTGGCCGAGGCCTCGCTGCTGATCAGGTGCATCTCCAGCAATTGCCGCAGCGGAATGTTCAACGCCTGCTTGCTGACCCCCAGCGCGGCGAGCAATTCCTTCACGCTCAGCCCCGGATAACGGGCGATGAAGAACAGGATGCGGTGGTGCACCCGGCTGAGGCCGCGGCGGGCGAGCATCTCGTCCGGTTTGGCGGTGAATGCCCGGTAGCTGAAGAAGAAGTCTTCCATGGCTTGCAGCTGAACGGTCGGCCTAGTTAGGTCAGGCATATTGACGTATCCACGGAGGCATCGTAGTTTCGGTCAAGCAGTTTGACCCATTTTTCCCTGCCTACGCTACCGGTGACCCCATGGCCTTCTCCGAACGCATTGCCCGCCTGAAAAGCTCCCTGATTCGTGAAATCCTTGCCGCGGCGCAGCGTCCGGAAGTGATGTCCTTCGCCGGCGGGCTGCCCGCCGAACCGATGCTGCCGAAGGTGGAGTGGGCGGACATGCCGGCCAGCATGGGCCAGTACGGCATGAGCGAAGGCGAGCCGGAGCTGCGCGAGGCCATCGCCGCCGAAGCGCGCAAGCTGGGCGTGCCCTGCGAGGCGAGCCAGGTGCTGATCGTCAGCGGCTCGCAGCAGACCCTCGACCTGGCCAGCAAGCTGTTCATCGATCCGGGCACCGAAGTGCTGCTCGAAGCGCCGACCTACCTGGCCGCGCTGCAGGCCTTCCAGCTGTTCGGCGCGGACTGCGTGACCGTGCCGCTGGGCGCCGAAGGTCCGGATGTCGCCGCACTGCGCCAGCGCCTGGAGAAGCACAAGCCGGCCTTCGCCTACCTGATCCCGACTTTCCAGAATCCGTCCGGCGTGCGCTATACCGAACAGCGCCGTGACGAAGTGGCCGCGCTGCTCGACGAGTTCGGCGTGACCCTGATCGAGGACGAACCCTACCGTGAGCTGGTGTTCGACGAAGGCGCCGCCACCCCGCTGGTCAGCCGCCTGAAGAAGGCCAGCTGGATCTACACCGGCACCGTCTCCAAGACCCTGCTGCCGGGCCTTCGCGTCGGTTTCCTGATCGCCACCCCGGACCTGTTCCCGCACCTGCTGCGTCTCAAGCAGTCGGCCGACCTGCACACCAACCGCATCGGCCAGTGGCAGGCGCTGCAGTGGTTCGGCACCCAGGCCTACAGCGACCACCTGGCCGAGCTGCGCGACTTCTATCGCGTACGCCGCGACGCCATGCAGGTGGCACTCGAAGAACATTTCGGCGACCTCGCCGAGTGGAATATCCCGCAGGGCGGCCTGTTCTTCTGGCTGACCCTGAAGCAGCGCATCGACACCCGTTCGCTGCTCGACACGGCGCTGAAGCAGAACGTCGCGTTCATGCCCGGCGAGCCGTTCTTCGCCCACCCGGAGCAGAACCCCGGTCACCTGCGGCTGAACTTCAGCCACGTCGCTCCCGAGCGTCTGGGCGAGGGCCTGCGCCGTCTGGCGGCGGTGATCCGCGAAGCGCAAGCTGCACAGGCGGCCTGATCCGGCTGTGCAGCATGTGGCCCACGAGGGCGGTTTCTATCTGTCCGGCTATCCGGCGATCGATGCCTGGCTCGCGCGCGTCGCCAGCCATCCCCGGCATGTCGGCATGCGTGGCTGAAGCCTCGTAGTTTCCTGTAGGAGGGCCCGCTATTTTCGCGGGCTCTCTGCATTCCGCTTGTGGAAGCTCCTTCGGCCGAATCCTTGCTATCGGAATTGTCCTACCGGATCGGTTTGATCGGCATCAAAATGCCGGATGCCCGCCACTCCTAAGCTCTGCGCCCTGCCATGCGGCTCCGCGTCCCACGCGCCGGGTACCCGCTGGCAGCGTCATCAGTCGGCAAGGAGAGGGAAATGTCTTATCTGGTTTGGCAGGAAGATCTGAATACCGGGATCCAGGTAATCGACAACCAGCACAAGCGCATCGTCGAGATGATCAACCACCTGCATCACGCCCAGGCGACCCATGATCGACGGGAACTCGGCGAGGTCATCGAGGAGCTGGTGGACTACACCCTGTCGCACTTCGCCTTCGAGGAAACCCTGATGGAGGACGCCGGCTACCAGTTCACCCGGGCACACAAGAAGGTCCATGAACTGTTCATCAAGCGCGTTTCCGAATACCGGCTGCGCTTCGAGGCCGGCGAGGATGTCGCCGAGGAACTCAAGGGGTTGCTCGGGCGCTGGCTGTTCAACCATATCCGCAACGATGACTCGAACTACGTCGACTCGGTGAAGGCGAGCATGCATGAGCTGACCAGCGACCACGGCGGCTGGCTGTCGCGCTCGATGAAGAGATTCTTTGGTTGATATGCGCGAAAATGAGCATCGCTATCTATGCTCATTCGACAACCAAATAACCATGGGGGGAATTCGCCGATGAAATATCTGGCGCGCGTTCTGGTTCTGTTCGCAGCCTGTCTGTCGGCTGCCGGCGCGATGGTGGCCAATGCCGACGAGGCGCAGGCGCAGCGGGCCCGGCAACTGCTGGAGAAGGCCGTGGCGTACTACAAGCAGGAAGGCGACAAGTCATTCGCCGCTTTCAGTCGCCAGGGGGAGTTCATCGACGGCGAACTGTATGTCTACGTGCTGAACAATGACGGCGTGATGCTTGCCAGCGGCGGCCCGTCGGTGATGCTGATCGGCCGCAATATCCTGCCGTCCCTCGATCCGACGCTGCGTGACGACTTCCAGAAAGCCCTGAAACAGTCGGAAAGCGGCAAGATAGAAGAGGCGGACTACCGCTGGAAGAACTGGTCCGATGGCCGTGTGGAGCGCAAGCACACCTATTACCAGCGCGTCGACGATCGCATCTTCGCCGTCGGCTATTACATCCCGCGTGCCGAGCCGGCGCAGGCGCAGGCCCTGCTGGAGAAGACCGTGGCGGAAGTCGCCAAGGACCCGCAGGCGACCTTCAAGCGCATCAACGACCTGGACAAGGCCTTCATCGAGGACGACCTGTACGCCTTCGTGATCGACCTGAACACCTCGAAGTACGTCGCCCACGGCTTCAATACGCGGATGGTCGGGACCGACTTCAACAACGTCAAGGACCCCGCCGGCAAGCCGGTAGGGCGCGACATGCTGGAGCTGGCGAAGAGCAAGGGCGAGGGCACCTACGACTACCAGTGGCGCAACCCGGTGACCGAGAAGGTCGAGTCCAAGCACACCTTCCTGCGCAAGTCAGGCGACTACCTGGTCGCCGTCGGCTACTACACGCGCTGATCGCCACGGATGAAAAACCGGCCCCACCGCCGGTTTTCCTTGCATGCGATTCGACAGGTAGGGCGGGTGCAACCCGCCAGTCCGGAGGCATTGATGGCGGGTTTCACCCGCCCTACGGCGCTACACTCCGCGCATGAAAAACCGGCCTCCACCGCCGGTTTTCCTTGCATCCGATTCGGCAGGTAGGGCGGGTGCAACCCGCCAATCCGGAGGCATTGATGGCGGGTTTCACCCGCCCTATGGCGCTACACTCCGCGCATGAAAAAACCGGCCTCGAGGGGCCGGTTTTCTTTTGCGCGCGATTCAGCGGATCAGGCTGAGGAACTCGCTGCGGGTGGCGGAGTTGTCGCGGAATTCGCCGAGCATCACCGAGGTGACCATCGACGAGTTCTGCTTCTCCACGCCGCGCATCATCATGCACATGTGCTTGGCCTCGATCACCACGGCGACGCCCAGCGCGCCGGTGACCTGCTGCACGGCCTCGGCGATCTGCCGCGACATGTTTTCCTGGATCTGCAGGCGGCGGGCGAACATGTCGACGATGCGCGCCACCTTCGACAGGCCGAGCACCTTGCCGTTCGGGATATAGGCGACGTGGGCCTTGCCGATGAAGGGCAGCAGATGGTGCTCGCACAGCGAATACAGTTCGATGTCCTTGACCAGCACCATTTCGCTGTTGTCGGAACTGAACAGCGCGCCGTTGACGATTTCTTCCAGCGTCTGCTGGTAGCCGCGGCAGAGGTACTGCATGGCCTTCGCGGCACGCTTGGGCGTGTCGACGAGACCTTCGCGGGTGACGTCCTCGCCGAGCTGGCTGAGGATCGCCGAATAGTGTTGTTCCAGGGACATGGAGCTACCTGTTGGCATTCGTGATAAGGGCGCAGAGGCGCAGGGTAGGGCGCACAGGACGCGGTGACAAGGGGCGGCTATTCGTCGCGGCCTTCGAGCATGGTCCGCCGCAGCATGACGTAGACCGCGCCGGTGCCGCCGTGGCGCGGCTGGCAGGAGGTGAAACCGAGCACCTGCGGATGCTGGCGCAGCCAGGTGTTGACGTGGCTCTTCACCAGCGGACGTTTGCCATCGAGGCGTGCGGCCTTGCCGTGGGTGACGCGGACGCAGCGGATTTCGAACCTGGCGGCTTCGGCGAGGAAGTCCCAGAGGGTTTCCCGGGCTTTCTCGACGGTCATCCCATGCAGGTCGAGACTGCCTTCGAAGGCGATCTGGCCCTGCTTGAGCTTGCGCATCTGGCTTTCCTGCACGCCGTCGCGGGCCCAGTAGAGCTCGTCTTCCGCACCGACATCGATCACGAACTGGTCCGACAGGCCGTCGACCTTGATGGCCTCTACGCGCACCGTGGCGTTCTGCCGGCGCTGGTTGAGCTGTTGGCGGTCGGCCTTGGGTTTGCCGGTGTCGGCCTGGTCCACGAGGATGCGCTTGACGCCGCGCATCTCGTTCTTGAACAGGGAAAAATCGTCGTCTTGCATGAAGCCTCCGCGAAGAGCCGGCGAGTTTACCGGATCATGCGCGCATTGCGGAAATCCCTGTCAGATTGCCCGGCAGAAGGCGCTCAGTCGCGCTTCTTCATCAGGTGCGGGGAAAGGCTCAGGCCTCCCGCATTGCGCGTCCGCCGCCGCGCGGCGCGCCAGAACATCACGCCCAGCCAGAGGGTGAGCAGGCCGACGACCAGCAGCACGGCACCCGCCCCCGGTTCGATGCGCAGATCGCCCAGTGCTTCCTGCCGGCCGAGCAGGGCGGCGACGCCGGCCATCGAGCACAGCACGCCCAGCGTGGCGATGACCGCGGCGATGGCGGCGGCGAAGCGCCAGCGCCAGCGGCCGGGCCGGCGAGGGCGCAAGCGGCGTGGATCGAAACTATCGGACAACTTCATCCGGACTTCCTCATCTGGTGATCGAGGCTATGACCGGTGCGGGTTGGCGGGGTTCCACCCCTCCACGGGCGCCACGCTTGCCCGCGCACGCCCTACAGCCTAATCGCTGGCGCCGCCGGCTGCCGGGCTGCGGGACGGACGGCGCGTGGCGTATGCGCTAGACCAGGGCCTGCGCCTGGGCCACGACAGCGGCGAAGTTGTCGCCCAGCGCGGCGAGTTCCGCCCGGTGCAGGTCCTGCGCGGAGAGCACTCCACCTTCCGGAGTGGGGATGTCGCGGGTGGCGCAGGCGGCGTCCACCAGCGTGCAGCGGTAGCCGTAATCCTTCGCGGCGCGCACCGTGGTGCTGACGCTGGAATGGGTCATGAACCCGCAGACGATCAGGTCCAGGCGGCCGATGGCCTGCAGGCGGTCATGCAGGTCGGTGCCGGAGAAGGCGTTGGGCATGCGCTTGTCTACCACGGGCTCGCCGGGCAGCGGCGCCAGCTCGGGCAGGAACTGGCCACGAACGCCCTGGGGATCGAGCAGGCCGCCATGCACGCCGAGATGATGGACGTGGATGATCGGCGTGCCGTGGTTACGGGCCGCCTCCAGCAACAGACGGATCTGCGCCACCGCCGGCTCCAGGCCAGGGAGCGCCAGGACGCCGCTGCGATACTCCTCCTGCGCGTCGATGATCAGCAGGGTGCTCTGGCGGAGGGTGGCTGGCGGATAACCGCGCCCGGTGATCTGCAGCAGGCTCAGCGGTTGGGGCATGTCACGACTCCTGATGATGCGATGCCTTCATTGTGGGCCGTAACGCGCGCGCTGTGAACCTTTGCTAAATATGCGCAAAGTGGTATTGACGCGAGGCGAGCCATGCGGACTGCCATCGGCTAGAATCCGCCCCTTTTTGCGAGCTGCGAGGACCTGTGCCGTGACCGAATCCCGTTTGCTGACCCTGCGTGACCATATCCGCTGGGCCGTGAGCCGTTTCCATGCGGAGGGCCTGTTCTTCGGTCATGGCACCGACAATGCCTGGGACGAGGCGCGCCAACTGGTCCTGGGCGCCCTGCATCTGCCGTGGGAAATCGCCGACGCCTATCTGGACTGCCGCCTGGAGGACGACGAGCGCGAGCACCTGATGTCGCTCCTGCTTCGACGCATCGACGAGCGCGTGCCGACGGCCTATCTGCTTGGCGAGGCCTGGTTCTGCGATATGCCGTTCGTGGTCGACGAGCGCGTACTGGTGCCGCGCTCACCCATCGGCGAGCTGATCCAGCAGCATTTCCAGCCCTGGCTGGCCGCCGAGCCGGCGCGTGTCCTCGACCTCTGCACCGGCTCCGGCTGCATCGGCATCGCCTGCGCCCACGCCTTCCCGCAGGCCGAGGTGGTGCTGGCGGACCTTTCCTTCGATGCGCTGGAAGTGGCCAATATCAACATCGAGCGGCATGAGCTGGGCGAGCGCGTCTACACCGTACAGGGCGACGGTTTCACCGGCCTGCCGGGGCAGCGCTTCGACCTGATCGTGTCCAATCCGCCCTACGTGGATGCGGAGGATTTCGCCGACATGCCGGCGGAATACCAGCACGAGCCGGAACTCGGCCTAGCCTGCGGCGACGATGGCCTGGACCTGGTGCGGCGCATGCTCGCCGAGGCGGCCGACCACCTGACCGCCCAGGGCATGCTGATCGTCGAGGTCGGCAACAGCCAGGTGCATGTCGAGGCGCTGTATCCGGAAGTGGATTTCACCTGGCTGGAATTCGCGCACGGCGGCCACGGCGTGTTCCTGCTCTCGGCGGCGCAATGCCGGCACCATCAGGAGCTGTTCCGTTCGCGGGTGAAGTGATACGTAGGTTGGCGCTGAGCTTGCGAAGCCCAACACTTCCGCGCTCGGGTGTTGGGCTTCACTGCGTTCAGCACCAACCTACGGGACGTGCACCGGTCAGCGCGTGGCGATCCAGATCAGCAGGATCGCCTGGAACACGGCGAACAGCGTCAGGCAAGCGATGATGAAGCGCAGGCTGGAGTCGTCGCGGCGGAAGGTCTCGATGCGCTGGCGCAACTGGCGGATTTCGCCTTCCTGGGCCTGTAGGTTGTGCTCGGCCTGTTCCAGCATCGCCGCCGCATCCAGCATCGACACGATCTGCAGCTTTTCCTTGTGCCAGTCGTCGTACAGCTCGCTGACCCGCCCGGCCGAGCAGTGCGCCTTGAGCTGGCGGTTGTCCTCGTAGCTGACATCGAAACCCTGGGCGCGCAGCACGTGGTCGCGGCGCAGGCGGGCCTCTTCGCTCGACACGTCCTTGATCCCCAGTACCGCGCCCTCGACCCGGTAATGCGCCCATTTCTGCTGCGCCCAGCCAATCCCCTGGGCCAGCAGGAACCGGCCCAGCCCACGGTTGGCCGGTTCGCTGGAGAAGCCGCTGTCGGCGCCGAAGCGCACCTCCCTGTTGCGATGGTCGACCCAGACCTCCAGCAGGTTCTGCTCCTTGCGCAGAGCCTGGCCGGGAAGCTGGACGGTCAGGCGCAGCAGGCTCTGCTCGTTGGAATGACGTTCCACCCGCCCCAACTGGACGAAGCGCAGCGGCCGCGTGCCGGTATGCGGATCGGCAGGCAGCGGCGCCAGGCGCAGCAGGCGGAACTGTTCCGCCGCCAGGTCCGCCCACGGGTGTGGCTGCTCGGTCTGCTCGGCAGGGCTTGTTTCGCTGTGAGTCATCAGGGCGCCTCGGGGCTGGCGAGGGAGGTCGAGACGGTTATCGGCAACTGGCGGCCATTCTTGAGGGTGCCGCCTGGCCACCAAGGCGCCCGCCGACGGTTCGCAGGGCGGGGCGCTGCGGGTATACTGCTCGGCCCTTCGAACAACGACGTATTTCCACGGAGCCTCGCATGTCCGGCAATACCTACGGCAAGCTGTTCACCGTCACCACGGCTGGCGAAAGCCATGGCCCGGCGCTGGTCGCCATCGTCGACGGCTGCCCGCCGGGGCTGGAGCTTTCCCTGGAAGACCTGCAGCGCGACCTCGACCGGCGCAAGCCCGGCACCAGCCGGCACACCACCCAGCGCCAGGAAGACGACGAGGTGGAAATCCTCTCCGGGGTGTTCGAGGGCAAGACCACCGGTACGCCGATCGGCCTGCTGATCCGCAATACCGACCAGAAATCCAAGGACTACTCGGCGATCAAGGACCTGTTCCGCCCGGCCCACGCCGACTACACCTACCACCACAAGTACGGCATCCGCGATTACCGTGGCGGCGGCCGTTCCTCGGCGCGCGAGACCGCCATGCGCGTGGCTGCCGGCGCCATCGCCAAGAAGTACCTGGCGACCCTGGGCATCCAGGTGCGCGGCTACATGAGCCAGCTCGGCCCCATCGAGATTCCCTTCAAGACCTGGGACAGCGTCGAGCAGAACGCCTTCTTCAGCCCCGATCCGGACAAGGTGCCGGAGCTGGAGGCCTACATGGACCAGCTGCGCCGTGACCAGGACTCGGTCGGCGCGAAGATCACCGTGGTCGCCGAAGGCGTGCCGCCGGGCCTCGGCGAGCCGATCTTCGACCGCCTGGACGCCGAGCTGGCCCACGCGCTGATGAGCATCAACGCGGTGAAGGGCGTGGAAATCGGCGCCGGTTTCGCCAGCGTCGCCCAGCGCGGCACCGAGCACCGTGATGAGCTGACTCCGCAGGGCTTCCTGTCGAACAACGCCGGCGGCATCCTCGGCGGCATTTCCTCCGGACAGCCGATCGTCGCCAACCTGGCGCTGAAACCGACCTCCAGCATCACCACCCCAGGCCGCTCCATCGATGTGAACGGCAACCCGGTGGACGTGATCACCAAGGGCCGCCACGACCCCTGCGTCGGCATCCGCGCCACCCCCATCGCCGAGGCGATGATGGCCATCGTGCTGCTGGACCACCTGCTGCGTCATCGTGCGCAGAATGCCGGGGTGAGCGTCTCGACGCCGGTACTGCCGCAATTGTGATTGCTGTCGTAGGTTGGGCTGAGCGCAGCGAAGCCCAACAGCGAGGCTCGGCGTTGGGCTTCGTCGCGTTGCTCCTCAACCCAACCTACATGACGATCTGATGCAGCCCGCGTTGCCCTACTGGCGCCTGTCCAGCTTCTACTTCTTCTATTTCTGCCTGCTGGGCGGGACGGCGCCGTTTCTCGCCCTTTATTTTCATCACCTGGGCTTCTCCAGCGCGCGGATCGGCGAGCTGGTGGCGATTCCCATGCTGATGCGTTGCGTCGCGCCGAACATCTGGGGCTGGCTCGGCGACTGGAGCGGGCGGCGGCTGGCCATCGTGCGCTTCGGCGCGCTGGCGACTGCGCTGAGCTTCTCGACCATCTTTCTCAGCCATAGCTACGCCTGGCTGGCGATGGTGATGGCCCTGCATGCGTTCTTCTGGCACGCGGTGCTGCCGCAGTTCGAGGTGATCACCCTGGCGCATCTCGGCCAACGTACCGAGACCTACAGCCGCATCCGCCTGTGGGGCTCGATCGGTTTCATCTGCACCGTGGTCGGGCTCGGCAAGCTGTTCGAACTGGCGAGCCTGGACGCCTATCCGCTGGCGCTGCTGGCGATCATGCTCGGCATCGTTGCCAGCAGCTGGTGGGTGCCCAACGCCCAGCCGTCCTGGCGCCAGGGTGCCGAGGAAGCTGGTGGTTTCCTCGCCCAGCTGCTGCAGCCCGGCGTGCTGGCGTTCTACCTGTGCGTGTGCCTGATGCAGCTGTCCCACGGGCCGTACTACACATTCCTGACCCTGCACCTGGAAGCGCTCGGCTACAGCCGCGGGGTGATCGGCCTGCTGTGGGCGCTCGGCGTGGTGGCCGAGGTGATCCTGTTCCTGGTGATGCCGCGTCTGCTCGGGCGCTTCACCCTGCGCCAGGTGCTGGCGGCGAGCTTCCTGCTGGCGGCGCTGCGCTGGCTGCTGCTGGGCAGCCTGGCCGAGCATCTGCTGGTGCTGCTGTTCGCCCAGCTGATGCACGCGGCGACCTTCGGCAGCTTCCACGCGGCCTGCATACACTTCGTCCAGCGCACCTTCCAGGCGCGCCAGCAGGGGCAGGGCCAGGCGCTGTACGCCGCGCTGGCCGGCACCGGCGGCGCGCTGGGTTCGCTTTACTCCGGCTATAGCTGGAGTAGCCTGGGTCCGGCCTGGACCTTCGCCATCGCCAGCCTCGCGGCACTCGGCGCGGCGATCATGATCAGCACCTGCCTGAAGAAAGAGGAGAGGGCATGAGCGACAACTGTGAAGAGCTGACCCGGCAGATCATCGAAGCCGGTCGCTTCCTCTATTCCCGCGGCTGGTCCCCGGCGACCAGCAGCAACTACTCGGCGCGCCTGGCCGCCGATCAAGCGCTGCTGACGGTGTCCGGCAAGCACAAGGGCCAGCTCGGCGTCGACGACGTGCTGGCCACCGACCTGGCCGGCAATAGCCTGGAGCCGGGCAAGAAGCCCTCCGCCGAAACCCTGCTGCACACCCAGCTCTACGCCTGGCGGCCGGAGATCGGCGCGGTGCTGCATACCCATTCGGTGAACGCCACCGTGCTGTCGCGGATGGTCCCGGGCGACCGCCTGGAGCTGGAGGACTACGAACTGCAGAAGGCCTTCGCCGGCGTGACCACCCATGAAGGCCGGGTGATCGTGCCGATCTTCGACAACGACCAGGACATCGCCCGCCTGGCGGACAAGGTCCAGCCCTGGCTGGAGGCCCATCCGGATTGCCCGGGTTACCTGATCCGCGGCCACGGCCTGTACACTTGGGGAGCGCGCATGAGCGATGCCCTGCGCCAGGTGGAAGCCTTCGAGTTCCTGTTCGAATGTGAATTGAAAGAGATGAGCCTGCGCCGATGAGTAGCCTGACCGTTTACCACGAATCCCAGCCCGAGCAGCCGTTGAAGCTGCTGACCAACGTAGAAGACATCGCCGCCACCCTGGACGAAGTCGGTGTGCGTTTCGAGCGCTGGGCCGCCAACGCCCCGATCGCCCCCGGCGCCAGCCAGGACGAGGTGATCGCCGCCTACCGCCACGAAATCCAGCGCCTGATGGACGAGCAGGGCTACGTCACCGTCGACGTGATCAGCCTGAACGCCGATAACCCGCAGAAGGACGAACTTCGCGCCAAGTTCCTCGACGAACACCGTCATGGCGAGGACGAAGTGCGCTTCTTCGTCGCCGGTCGCGGCCTGTTCACCCTGCACATCGACGATCATGTCTACGCCGTGCTGTGCGAGAAGAACGACCTGATCTCGGTGCCGGCCGGCACCCCCCACTGGTTCGACATGGGCGAGCGCCCGCACTTCGTCGCCATCCGCCTGTTCAACAACCCGGAAGGCTGGGTCGCGAAGTTCACCGGCGACGACATCGCCAAGCGTTTTCCGCAGCTGGAAGATTGAACAGCCAATGATGTGGTGGGTTGCACCCGCCCTACATCTTCACGCCATCCGTAGCCACGTAGGATGGGTTGAGCGAAGCGATACCCATCGTTGCCGCACAACCGGAGTACCTGAATGTCCATCAAAGCCATCCTCACCGACATCGAAGGCACCACCAGCGCCGTCAGCTTCGTCTTCGATGTGCTGTTCCCCTACGCCGCGGCGCACCTGCCGGATTACGTCCGCGAGCATGCCGACGAACCGGCGGTCGCCGGGCAACTGGCGGCGGTGCGTAAGGAGAGCGGCGAGGCGCAGGCGGATGTCGAGCGCTGCATCGAGATTCTTCTCGGCTGGATCGCCGAGGACCGCAAGGCCACGCCGCTGAAGGCGCTGCAGGGGATGGTCTGGGAGCAGGGCTACAAGGCCGGGCAGCTCAAGGGCCACGTCTATCCGGACGCGGTGGATGCGCTGCGCCGCTGGCACGACGAGGGCTATGCGCTGTACGTCTATTCCTCCGGCTCGATCCAGGCGCAGAAGCTGATCTTCGGCTGCTCCGAAGCGGGCGACCTGACTCCGCTGTTCTCCGGCTATTTCGATACCACTTCGGGCGGCAAGCGCGAGGCGGCGTCCTATGAGCGGATCGGCGCCGCCATCGGCCTGCCCGCCGAGAGCATCCTGTTCCTCTCCGACGTGGTGCAGGAACTGGACGCGGCGCAGGAAGCCGGCATGCAGACCGTCGGCCTGGCCCGCGAGGGCGGGGTGCTGGAAGGGCACGATACCGTCGCCAGCTTCGCGGTGATCGATCTGGCGCGGTTGTAACGATTCCCCGCCCGGCGCAGCAGTCGACCCGTAGGTTGGCGCTGAGCCTGCGAAGCCCAACAGCATTGGAGCAGGCCCCACCAGATGTTGGGCTTCACTGCGTTCAGCGCCAACCTACGGGTGACCTCACAGCCAGCCCGGTAGGATGGGTTGTTGCATCTCTCCTGTCACAGCCAGGCGCCTTCCAGGCGCAGCAGCAGTTCCTTTCTCTCCAGGCCGCCGCCGTAGCCGGTGAGGCTGCCGTCGCGGCCGATCACCCGGTGGCAGGGGATGATCACGGCGATGGGGTTGGCGCCGTTGGCGGCGCCGACGGCGCGCATCGCTTTCGGCCGGCCGATGCGTTCGGCCAGTTCGGCGTAGCAGGTGGTGCGGCCGAAGGGGATTTCCAGCAGCGCCTGCCAGACTTCGCGCTGGAATTCTGTCCCTTTCGGCGCCAGACGCAGGTCGAAGGTCTGCCGCTTGCCGGCGAAGTATTCGTCGAGCTGACGCACCACATCGTCCAGTTGGTCCGTGGCTTCGCTCCAGTCGGGCGGCAGCGTGTAGGCTTCCGCGGCGTCCATGTGCAGCAGGTACAGGCCCTGTTCGTCGCCGGCCAGCAGCAGGCGGCCGATGGGGCTGTCGTGGTAGCGGTAGTACATGGAATCAACCTCCGTTCGCATAGCTTTGCCATAGATAGACCGCCGCGTAGGCGCGCCACGGCCGCCAGGCTTCGGCGCGGCGGGCCAGTTCGCGGGCGCTGATGCCTCCTTCGCCCCACACCGGCGCCTTGAGCAGGCCGAGGTCGGCGGCGGGGAAGGCATCCGCCTCGCCGAAGGCGCGCAGGGCGACGTACTCGGCGGTCCAAGGACCGATGCCGGGGAGGGCGCAGAGCCGCTGCACCAGCGCTTCGGCGCCATCCTCCACATGCAGGGCGAGGGCGCCGCTGGCGCAGGCCTCGGCGAAGCGCTGCAGGGTCGCCACCCGCTTGCCGGGCATGCCGATGCCATCGAGATTGGCGCCGGCCAGGGCTTCCGGCGTCGGGAACAGCCGCCGGGGGCCGTCGGCCCGGGCATTCGGCAGCGGCTCGCCGAGGCGTTCGACCAGGCGGCCGGTGATGGTCACGGCGGCCTTCACCGTCACCTGCTGGCCGACGATGGCGCGCACCGCCTGCTCGAACGGATCGAAGGCGGTGGGCAAGCGCAGGCCCGGATGGTTTTCCAGCAGCGGCTTCAGCAGCGGGTCGGCGCCCAGATGGGCGGCCACCTGCCGGGGATCGGCGTCCAGATCGAACATCCGCCGAACCCGTGCCACCAGCGCCTGTGCATGGGCGGCAGCCTGCGGATCGAGGTACAGCTGCAGTTCCAGCGCGGCTTCGTCGTCCAGCGGAGCGACGCTGAACCAGCCGGCGTGGCCGTCCATGCGTACGCTGCGGCTGTAGCGGCGCGGCTCCAGGCATTCGACGCCGGGGAGGGCGCGCAGGGCGAAGTGCTGGTGGAACTGCTGCCAGTCCCAGGGGGCGAGGTAGGGCAGGTGCAGGGTCTGCGGCATCGTCGTGGCGTTCATGAGCGGACGATAACCGCTGCCGGTCCGCCTGTCCTCCCGCAACTGACTTTCAAACTCGCGGGGTTCGACCTGTAATGTCGTGCGGCGTAGAATGCGCGCCTCATTTTCGGGGCGAGGCGGAATCGTTCCGTTTCGCGTCTACCACTGTCCTGCCCGGGAGCCCCGCCCATGCGTGATTATCAGGAAACCCTCTACGAAGGCTACGGCCAGCGTTTCAGCGTCGACAAGATGCTCCATGAAGTGCGTACCGAGCACCAGCACCTGGTGATCTTCGAGAATGCCCGCATGGGCCGCGTGATGGCGCTCGACGGGGTGATCCAGACCACCGAGGCCGACGAGTTCATCTACCACGAGATGCTCACCCACGTGCCGATCCTCGCCCACGGCGCCGCCAAACGCGTGCTGATCGTCGGCGGCGGCGATGGCGGCATGCTGCGCGAAGTGGCCAAGCACGCCGGCGTCGAGCACATCACCATGGTCGAGATCGACGGCACCGTGGTCGACATGTGCAAGGAATTCCTGCCGAAGCACTCCAACGGCGCCTACGACGATCCGCGCCTGAACCTGGTGATCGACGACGGTATGCGTTTCGTCGCCACCACCCAGGAGAAGTTCGACGTGATCATCTCCGACTCCACCGACCCGATCGGCCCGGGCGAGGTGCTGTTCTCGGAGAACTTCTACCAGGCCTGCCGCCGCTGCCTGAACGATGGCGGCGTGCTGGTGACGCAGAACGGCACCCCGTTCATGCAACTGGACGGCGTGCGCAACACCGCCGGCCGGATGAACGGCCTGTTCGCCGACTGGCACTTCTACCATGCGGCCGTGCCGACCTATATCGGCGGCTCCATGACCTTCGCCTGGGGCGCCGCCGATGCCGCCCTGCGCAAGGTGGACCTGGAAACCCTGCGCCAGCGCTTCGCCGCCAGCGGCATCGTCACCCGCTACTACAACCCGGAAGTCCACCAGGGCGCCTTCGCCCTGCCGCAGTACGTGCTGCAGGCCATCGGCAAGTCCAGCAACGCGTGACTCCCTCCCGGGGGCTGTTGACGTTTCGTTCCGAGCGGTGCGTCAACAGACCCTATGTCGGCGTGACATTTTCTTCACGTCGATGCAGGCATGCTACCGGGCTGGCTGGTAGCATGCGGATAAGATTGCGATTCATTCCTGTTTGTCCCCTCTGCCACAGATCAATAGAATGCGCCGCCAGGGCTGATTCCGACGCGTGTCTTTGCACGCTGGTACAGCCTGCGTTCTAATGCCGCGGCACTTTTCAGGCGCGTCAACGAACCGACGCGAGGGAGCGTCCAGCGCTCCCGGCACATTCCACTTTCCAGTAAGCAACGACGGAACCTCCCATGGGTCAACCGGAAGTCATAAGCGAACGTCAAACAGGCATGCGCCTCGTGCGGCCCACCGTGGCCAGCCACCTGACCTTCACCCTGCGGGCCACGCTGGCGCTGATGGTGATGTTCTCCCTGCTGCGCCTTGCATTGTTCATCTATAACCGCGACCTGGTCGGCAACACCCCGACCAGCACCTTCTTCGAAGCCTTCATCACCGGCATGCGCTTCGATATCCGCGCCGTCGTCTACGGCATCGCGCCGCTGGTATTCGCCATCGCCAGCGCCCGGGCGATGGCCGCGCGCGGTGTCTGGCGCATCTGGCTGACCATATTCGCCAGCATCACCCTGTTCCTCGGCGTGATCGAGCTGGACTTCTACCGCGAATTCCACCAGCGCCTGAACAGCCTGGTGTTCCAGTACATGTCGGAAGACCCGAAGACCGTGATGAGCATGCTCTGGTACGGCTTCCCGGTGGTCCGCTACCTGCTGGCCTGGACAGTCGCCACCTGGGTGCTGTACCAGGTGTTCAAGCGCATCGACCTGGCCTCCCGGCCGAGCGTCGCCGGTCCGCAGCTCGCTGCCTGGTATCTGCGCGTTCCGGTGATGCTGCTGGTCGTCGTGGTCTGCGTGGTCGCCGCCCGCGGCACCCTGCGCCAGGGTCCGCCGCTGCGCTGGGGCGATGCCTTCACCACCGAGTCGATGTTCGCCAACCAGCTCGGCCTGAACGGCACCCTGACCCTGATCAAGGCCGCGGAAAGCCGCTTCTCCGAAGACCGCGACAACATCTGGAAGGCTTCCCTGCCGGTCGATCAGGCCCGCGACATCGTGCGCAGCATGCTGCTGATGTCGGACGAGAAGCTGGTCGATGCCGATGAAGCCGCCATCCGCCGCGACTACACCCCGCCGGCCGACGGCACCCTGCCGGTCAAGAACGTGGTGGTGATCCTCATGGAGAGCTTCGCCGGCCGCTATGTCGGCGCGCTCGGTGCGTCGGGCAACATCACGCCGTACTTCGACCAGCTGTCGAAGGAAGGCCTGCTGTTCACCCGCTACTTCTCCAACGGCACCCACACCCACCAGGGCATGTTCGCCACCATGGCGTGCTTCCCGAACCTGCCGGGCTTCGAATACCTGATGCAGACGCCGGAAGGCGGCCACAAGTTCTCCGGCCTGCCGCAGTTGCTCAGCGCGCGCCATTTCGAAGACGTCTACGTCTACAACGGCGATTTTGCCTGGGACAACCAGTCTGGCTTCTTCAGCAACCAGGGCATGACCACCTTCGTCGGCCGCAACGACTTCGTGAACCCGGTGTTCTCCGACCCGACCTGGGGCGTCTCCGACCAGGACATGTTCGCCCGTGGCAACGAGGAACTGGACAAGCTGGAAGCCAGCGGCAAGCCGTTCTACGCGCTGCTGCAGACCCTTTCCAACCACACGCCGTACGCGCTGCCGAAGGACCTGCCGGTGGAGAAGGTGACCGGCAACGGCAATCTCGACGAGCACCTGACCGCCATGCGCTACTCCGACTGGGCGCTGGGGCAGTTCTTCGAGAAGGCGAAGAAGTCGCCGTACTACAAGGACACCCTGTTCGTGGTGGTGGGCGACCATGGCTTCGGCGCGCCCGACCAACTGACCGAAATGGACCTGCACCGCTTCAACGTGCCGATGCTGTTCATCGCGCCCGGCATCCAGCAGAAGTTCGGCGCCAGCCGCGACATCGTCGGCACCCAGGTCGACATCGTGCCGACCATCATGGGTCGCCTCGGCGGCGAGGTGCGTCACCAGTGCTGGGGTCGCGATCTGCTCAACCTGCCTGCGGGCGACAAGGGCTTCGGCGTGATCAAGCCGTCCGGCAGCGAGCAGGTGGTGGCGATCATTTCCGACAACCGCATCCTGGTCAAACCGAAGGAAGGCGATATCCGCGTCTACGACTACAAGCTGGGCGCCAGCCCGCGTGCCGACCGGATCGACCAGCCCGCCGACCAGGAGGATCTGCGCAAGCGCCTGGAGTCGTTCATCCAGACCGCGACCAAGAGCCTGCTGGACAACACCGCCGGTGTGGTGGATGGCAAGCCCGACACGAAGAGCGGCGGCTGACGGAAAGGGGCCTTCGGGTCCCTTTCTTCTGTGTAGGGCGGGTGAAACCCGCCATGCCATCTCCGGACTGGCGGGTTGCACCCGCCCTACCTGCTTTCCTTTTCCCAGCACCCACCGGGTAACCCCAGCGCTGGGAAATTGACATCCCTGCAGGCGGCGCGGACTGCCGCCTGTCGCCGCCAGCGGTACGATCCGCCAAAGGGCCGGCATTCGGCCTGCATTGGCGCTACGCTGAATCCAATGGCTGTCGAGGTTATTCGGCAGACGCCTCAACTTTGTGCGTTCGCCGAAGATGACTGCCTGTTTGTGGACGTTGATCCAACTTGGCGTTTACCGGGCGCAAACCAGTGTCCTCCGCGTGCCCGGTTGGGAAGCGGGGAGGCGCCCGGATTCAGGAAACTAGGGTGAAACTGAATGTCACGAAAGGAGGTGCGTACCATGGAAAAGCCCCTCTCGGAGGATATCAGCGTCAACGTATTGCGCCGCATGAAGGAAGGTGGGTTCGACTTCGCTCGCATTCACCCCATCGACTTTTACGCCATCTTTGCCGATGAGCAGAACGCCCGGAAGGCCGCCCGGCAGTTCCGGGGAGAATCGCTGAGGGCCCAGGTCGAAGAGCGTCAGGATGGCGGCTGGAACCTGCAGATCAGCAAGGTGATGTTCGCCACCCACGCGGCGATTGGCGCGTTCGAACACGATCTTGAGGAAATCGTGGTGCCACTCGGAGGTGTACTCGACGGTTGGGGCGTCACTCAGGAAGTGACGTCGTTACGCTGACAGGGCGATTCGCGGCCCTTCGCGGTTGCAAGGCAAGCTCCCTATCACGAACGCGCGCCGTCGCCATCCAGGCGGCGCGGGTTCCGTGTTCTGGGGGTTTATGGGGCCGAGGCTTTGCGGCAGACTGCGCCGCATGAGCGAAATCCTGATCCTTACCCACGCGGACTTCTGTCCTCCCGGCCACCTGGCGAACGTGCTCGACCGGGCCGGCCACTCCTTCGACGTGCTGCGCGCCGATCTCGGCGAGCTGGACGGCTACGACCTGCAGCGGCCCCGGGCCGTCGCGATCATGGGCGGGCCAATGAGCGTGAACGACGACCTCGACTGGCTGAAGGCCGAAGTCGCGGCGCTGCGCCAGTTCATCGAGCGCCGGGTGCCGATGATCGGCCACTGCCTCGGCGGTCAGCTATTGGCCAGGGCGCTGGGCGCGGCCATCCGCCACCAACCCTATACCGAACTGGGCTGGCAGCCCATGCGCCGCCAGGAGTCGCGTAGCCCGTGGCTGGCGCATCTGCCCGAGGAATTTCCGATCTACCAGTGGCATGGCGACACCTTCGACCTGCCGCCGGGCGCCGAGCACTTGCTGTCCAGCCCCTGGTGCGAGAACCAGGCGTTCAGCTGGGGCGGCTTCGTCCTCGGTTTGCAGGGCCATCCGGAGATGACCGAGGAACTGGTGCACGGCTGGGTCACCGGCTTCCCGCAATACCTCGACCCGAGCCAGCCGAGCCAGGAGACGGCGGAAGCGATGCTCGCTGACCTGCCGGCCAAGGTCGCGGCGATGAATCGCGTGGCCGAGGGCTTCTACAGCCATTGGCTGAAGCTGGCGGAACTCGCGTAGGTTGGCTTTTCGTAGGTTGGGCTGAGCGCAGCGAAGCCCAACGTTGCCATGCCCGGCGGATGTTGGGCTTCGCTGCGCTCAGCGCCAACCTACAAATCAACGGCTTCAATGCTTGAACATGATGTGCCGCGCCACCGTGTAGTCCTCCAGGCCGTACATCGACAGGTCCTTGCCGTAGCCCGACTGCTTGAAGCCGCCGTGGGGCATTTCGCTGACCAGCATGAAGTGCGTGTTCACCCAGGTGCAGCCGTACTGCAGGCGTGCGGCGACCCGTGAGGCGCGGCCGATGTCGCGGGTCCACACCGAGGACGCCAGGCCGTAGTCGGAGTCGTTGGCCCAGCGGATCGCCTCGTCGGCATCGCTGAACGGCGTGACCGAAACCACCGGGCCGAATACCTCGCGGCGGACGATCTCGTCGTCCTGCTGGGCGTTGGCCACCACCGTCGGTTCGTAGAAGAAGCCCTTGCCGGCCACCAGGTTGCCGCCGGTGGCGATGCTGATGTGCGGGCTGGCCTTGGCCCGTTCGACGAAGCCGGAAACCCGGTCGCGCTGGGCTGCGGTGATCAGCGGGCCGAGTTCGGTGGCCGGGTCGTTCTGCAGGCCGGTCTTCAGGCTCGACACGGCGCTGACGAGGTCGGCGACGAAGTTGTCGTAGATCTTCTTGCCGGCGTAGATGCGGCAGGCTGCGGTGCAGTCCTGGCCGGCGTTGTAGAAGCCGAAGGTGCGGATGCCGGCGACCACGTCCTGAAGGTCGGCATCGTCGAACACGATCACCGGCGCCTTGCCGCCCAGTTCCATGTGCATACGCTTAACGTTTTCCGCCGCGCTGCGGATGATCGACTTGCCGGTACCGACCGAGCCGGTCAGGGAAACCATCCGTACCAGGTCGTGGCTGACCAGCGCATTGCCCGTCGAGGTTCCGCGGCCGCAGACCATGTTCACCACGCCGGCGGGGAACAGTTCGGCGATGAACTCGGCAAGGCGCAGGGCGGTCAGCGGCGTCTGTTCGGAGGGCTTGAGCACCACCGTGTTGCCGGCGGCCAGCGCCGGGCCGAGCTTCCAGGCGGCCATCATCAGCGGATAGTTCCACGGCGCGATGGAAGCGACCACGCCGACCGGATCGCGGCGGATCATCGAGGTGAAGCCGGGCAGGTATTCGCCCGCCGCAGAGCCAGGCAGGCAGCGGCAGGCACCGGCGAAGAAGCGGAACACATCGGCGATGGCCGGGATTTCATCGTTGAGCGCAGCCGAATAGGGCTTGCCGCAATTGTCGGATTCGAGGCGGGCGAGCTCTTCGCCGTGTTCCTCGATCTTGTCCGCCAGACGCAGCAGGAGCATCGCGCGGTCCTTCGGTGCGGTCTGCGACCAGCCGTCGAAGGCCGCATCGGCGGCCCGCACCGCACCATCCACCTGGGCCTCGCTGGCCTCGGCGATCTTGCCGATGACTTCGCCCGTCGCCGGGTTGAGGATATCCAGCGCCTCGCCTTCGCCGGCGACGAAATGGCCGTTGATCAGCAGTTTGGTTTGCATGAGATCGGTCCTCCTCTCAGGGCTTGGTGGGAGAGATGGGTTACTTGCCGCCTCCTGCCACGTCACTGGTTCCCCGGGTCAGGTAATAGGCGCCGAGGATCGGCAGCATGGTGGCGAGCATCACCAGCATCGCCACCACGTTGGTCACTGGCACGTCGCGCGGGCGGGTGAGCTGGTTGAGCAGCCACAGCGGCAGGGTGCGCTCATGGCCGGCAGTGAAGGTGGTGACGATGATCTCGTCGAACGACAGGGCGAAGGCCAGCATGCCGCCGGCCAGCAGGGCGGTGGCGATGTTCGGCAGGATCACGTAGCGGAAGGTCTGCCAGCCATCGGCGCCGAGGTCCATGCTCGCCTCGATCAGGCTCACGGAGGTGCGGCGGAAGCGGGCGATCACGTTGTTGTAGACGATCACCACGCAGAACGTCGCGTGGCCGATGACGATGGTCAGGAAGCCCGCGTCGATGCCGAGGGTCTTGAACGCCGAGAGCAGGGCGATGCCGGTGATGATGCCGGGCAGGGCGATGGGCAGGATCAGCATCAGCGAGATGCCTTCCTTGCCGAAGAAGTCCCGCCGGTACAGCGCGCCGGCGGCGAGGGTGCCGAGGACCATGGCGATCAGCGTGGCGACGGCGGCGATCTTCACCGACAGCACGATGGCATCCAGCACGTCGCCGCGCTGGGCGGCGATGGAGAACCATTTCAGGGTGAAGCCCTGCAGCGGGAAGCTGTAGGCCGAATCCTCGGTGTTGAAGGCGTAGAGCAGGATTACCAGGATCGGGAAGTGCAGGAACACCAGCCCGCCCCAGGCGGCCAGGCGCAGGCCCCAGGAAGCCCTTTCAGAGTGCATCGAAAGCCCCCAAGCGTTTGGCGATGGACAGGTAGATGGCGATCAGCACGATCGGCACCAGGGTGAAGGCGGCGGCCAGCGGCATGTTGCCGATCGCCCCCTGCTGCACGTAGACCATGGTGCCGATGAACAGCCCGCTGGGTCCCACCAACTGCGGGATGATGAAATCGCCGAGGGTCAGGCTGAAGGTGAAGATCGAGCCGGCCACCACGCCGGGGAAGGCCAGCGGCAGGGTGACCTGCATGAAGGTCTGCCGCGGATGCGCGCCGAGGTCGGCGGAAGCCTGCAGCAGCGACGGCGGCAGGCGTTCCAGCGCGGCCTGGATCGGCAGGATCATGAACGGCAGCCAGATGTAGGTGAACACCCAGAAGCGCCCGATGTGCGAGGTGGACAGCGTGTTGCCGCCCACGCCGGGCACTTCCAGCAGGTAGTCGAGCAATCCTTCCAGATGCAGCTTGGTGATCACCCAGTAGAGGATGCCGCCCTTGGCCAGGATCACCGTCCAGGCGTAGGCCTTGACGATGTAGCTGGCCCACATCGGCAGCATCACCGCGATATAGAAGAAGGCCTTTTCCTTCGGCCCGGCGAACAGCGCCATGTAGTAGGCGATGGGGAAGGCGAGGATGGCGCTGGCGATGGACACCGCGATGGCCATGGTCAGGGTGCGCAGGACTATGTCGTAGTTGGCCGGGTTGAGCAGCGCGACGTAGTTCGCCAGGGTCAGGTCCGGCGTCACCGCCATGGTGAAGTCGTCGAAGGTGTAGAAGCTCTGCCAGAGCAGGGCGAACAGCGAGCCGATGTAGATCACGCCGAACCACAGCAGCGGCGGTATCAGCAGCATCAGCAGGTACAGCGTGCTGCGGCGGTAGAAGAAGCTGGAGATGCCGCGCGTCAGGCTCATGGGCCGGGTTCCTCGCGCAGCGGCACCAGCGCGCTGCGCGCCCAGCAGGCGGTGACCGCCTCACCAGGCTGCGGCCGAGATTCTTCGCGCTCGCTATGGGGCAGGGCGGCGACCAGTCGCTCGCCGCTGTCCAGTTCGATCTCGTAGCGGCTGTTGGAGCCCATGTACTGCACGTCGAACAGCGTGCCGGCGACTTCCAGTTCGCCATCCCCTGCGCGACCGAAGCGCACGTGTTCCGGACGCAGGGAGAACTCCTTCTTCTCGCCGAGCAGGCGCTGGGACAGGTCGCCGCGCAGCACGTTGGCGGTGCCGACGAACTCCGCGACGAAGCGCGTGGCCGGGCGCATGTAGAGGTTGCGCGGGGTGTCGACCTGTTCGATGCGGCCCTTGTTGAACACCGCCACCCGGTCGGACATCGACAGTGCCTCGCCCTGGTCATGGGTGACGAAGATGAAGGTGATGCCGAGCTGGCGCTGCAGCTTCTTCAGCTCCACCTGCATCTGCTCGCGCAGCTTGAGGTCGAGGGCGCCGAGGGGTTCGTCGAGCAGCAGCACACGCGGACGATTCACCAGCGCACGGGCCAGTGCCACGCGCTGGCGCTGGCCACCGGAAAGCTGCGCCGGCTTGCGCGAACCGTAGCCGGCGAGGGCGACCATGCCCAAGGCTTCCTCGGCGCGCCCGAGGCGCTCGGACTTGCCGACGCCTTTCACCTTCAGGCCGTAGGCGACGTTCTCCAGCACGCTCATGTGCGGGAACAGCGCGTAGTCCTGAAACACCGTGTTGACGTCGCGCTGGTACGGCGGCAGGCCGGCGGCCTCTTCGCCATGGATGCGGATGGAGCCCGAGGTCGGCTGCTCGAAACCGGCGATCAGGCGCAGGCAGGTTGTCTTGCCGGAACCGGATGGGCCGAGCATGGAGAAGAATTCGCCATCGCGGATATCGATGGAAACCCGGTCGACGGCGCGTACCTCGCCGTAGTGACGGCTCACGTCGGTGAACTGGACGGCTGTGGTCATGCTGGGGCTGCCCGCGTTGCTGGTTTGCTACAGAAAAGGTAGCGCATGGGGGCTTTAGTGCGCGGCGGGGCGCATCGTGGGCCGAGGCGTCGGTGGCACATCGTAGGTTGGCGCTGAACGCAGTGAAGCCCAACATTTGCCGAGCCGTGGCACCGTTGGGCTTCGCAAGCTCAGCACCAACCTACGTTCCTATCGTCCACCCATGATCGCGATGTAGTCCTGCGTCCAGCGGCTGTACGGCACGCATTGCCCCTGGGAGCACTTGGCCTGCGGGGTCTTCCAGAAGGCGATGCGTTCGAAGTTCTCGTAGCCGTTGGTGGCGCAGCCTTCCGCGCCGAGCAGGGTGCTGGCCTTGCAGCCTTCCGGCACCGCCGGCACCGAGCCGAACCAGGAGGCGAGGTCGCCCTGCACCTTGGGTTCCAGCGACCAGTTCATCCACTTGTAGGCGCAGGTCGGGTGCTTGGAGTCGACATGCATCATGGTGGTATCGGCCCAACCCGTGGAGCCCTCCACCGGGATGGTCGAGGCGATCGGCTGTTTCTCACCCTCCAGCGCGTTCACCTGATAGGGCCAGGAGCCGGACGCGGCGACACCTTCGTTCTTGAAGTCGCTCATCTGCACCGTCGCGTCGTGCCAGTAGCGGTGGATCAGCTTCTGCTGTTCGCGCAGCAGCTTGACCGCCGCGGCGTACTGCTCGTCGTTCAATTCATAGGGGTCGGTGATGTTCAGTTCGGGCCGGGTAGTGCGCAGGTAGAGCGCGGCATCGGCGATATAGATCGGGCCGTCGTAAGCCTGTACGCGACCCTTGTTGCTCTTGCCGTCCGGCAGGTTCTGCTCCTTGAACACCACCGCCCAGCTTTGCGGGGCTTTCGGGAAGACCTTGGTGTTGTACATCAGCACGTTCGGCCCCCACTGGTAGGGCGTGCCGTAGTGGGCGCCGTCGACGGTATGCCAGGGGCTGTTCTGCAGGCGCTGGTCGACGTTCTTCCAGTTCGGGATCAGCTCGATGTTGATCGGCTGCACGCGCTTGCCGTAGACCAGCCGCAGCGAGGCGTCTCCGGAGGCGGTGACCAGGTCGTAGCCGCCCTTGGCCATCAGGCTGACCATTTCGTCGGAGGTGGCGGCAGTCTTCACGTTGACCTTGCAGCCGGTGTCCTTCTCGAACTGGGTCACCCAGTCGTAGTTCTTGTCGCTTTCGCCGCGCTCGATGTAGCCGGGCCAGGCGATGATGTCGAGGGCGCCTTCGGGCGTGCCGAGCTGTTTGAGCGCTTCGGCGGCCTGCAGCGAGCCGCTGGAGATGACACAGGCGCTGGCGAAAGCCAGGGAGGCGAATTTCAGTGAAGGCATGGACGGGACTCCAGTTGTTCCGGATGTCGGAGCCTCTGCGGCCGAACCGCGCCGAACGGGGGCACCGTGGCGACAGCAGCGTGCCATTACCGCCCGGGCACGCATTTGCAGCGTAGTCGTGGCCCCATGGGCTGACAAGGACGGTCCGGGGCCGGAAAAGCCCAGAATGGAGCGGCTGCGGCGGGTGCATGCACAGGTGTGCACCGTCGCAGTGCGCAGAAACCGCTGCAGATTTCCAAGTCATTGAAGATAAAGGATTTATTTCCTGGCGCGAGCCTTGCAACGCTCCTCTTGCCGCGAAACAGCGCGGCAGCAAGGAGTACAGCATGGCGCGGATTTTCTATGACGAGATGCATGACGCCGGTGGCGGCTGCCGACCCCACTACAGCGAGTTCGCCCGCTGGCTGGCGCAGACTCCGGCGGAGCAGTTGCAACAACGCAGGCGGGAAGCCGACCTGCTGTTCTACCGGGCCGGAATCACCTTCACCCTCTACGGCGACGACCAGGGCACCGAGCGCCTGATCCCCTTCGACACCATCCCCCGCAGCATCCCGGCCAGCGAGTGGCGCATCATCGAGGCCGGCTGCATCCAGCGGGTGCAGGCGCTGAACCTGTTCCTCGCCGACCTCTACCACGACCAGCGCATTCTCAAGGCCGGGCTGATCCCGCCGGAGCAGGTGCTGGCCAACGACCAGTACCAGTTGGCGATGCAGGGCCTGGACGTGCCGGGCAACGTCTACGCGCACATCGCTGGAGTCGACCTGGTGCGCGACGGCAGCGGCAGCTACTACGTGCTGGAGGACAACCTGCGCACGCCCAGCGGCGTCTCCTACATGCTGGAGAACCGCAAGATGATGATGCGCCTGTTCCCCGAGCTGTTCGCCCAGCAGCGCATCGCCCCCATCGACCACTACCCGAACCTGCTGCTGGACACCCTGCGCCAGGCCAGCGAAGTCGAGCAGCCCTGCGTGGTGGTGCTGACCCCCGGGCGCTTCAACAGCGCCTACTTCGAGCACGCCTTCCTCGCCCGCGAGATGGGGGTGGAACTGGTGGAGGGCGCGGACCTGTTCGTCCGCGACGAGCGCGTGTTCATGCGCACCACCGCCGGTCCGCAGCAGGTGGACGTGATCTACCGGCGCGTCGACGACGACTTCCTCGACCCGCTGGCCTTCAACCCGGATTCCATGCTCGGCGTCCCCGGCCTGCTGGCGGCCTATCGCGCCGGCAACGTGGTGCTGGCCAATGCCATCGGCACCGGCGTGGCGGACGACAAGTCGATCTATCCCTATGTGCCGGAGATGATCCGCTTCTACCTCGACGAGGAGCCGATCCTGCACAACGTGCCGACCTGGCAGTGCCGCAAGCCGGAGGACCTGTCCCATGTGCTGGCGCACCTGCCGGAACTGGTGGTGAAGGAAACGCAGGGTTCCGGCGGCTACGGCATGCTGGTCGGCCCGGCCTCGACCGCCGCGGAAATCGAGGCCTTCCGCGCCCGCCTCAAGGCCCGTCCGGAGGCCTACATCGCCCAGCCGACGCTGAGCCTGTCGACCTGTCCGACCTTCGTCGACAGTGGCATCGCTCCCCGCCATATCGACCTGCGCCCGTTCGTGCTGTCGGCGCCGGGTAATACCCGTCTCGTCCCGGGCGGGCTGACCCGTGTGGCGCTGCGCGAAGGCTCGCTGGTGGTCAACTCGTCCCAGGGCGGCGGCACCAAGGACACCTGGGTAGTGGAGGATTGATGGATGCTGAGTAGGACTGCCTCGGACCTGTACTGGATGTCGCGCTACCTGGAGCGCGCCGAAAACCTCGCGCGCATGCTCGAAGTCAGCTATTCGCTGTCGCTGATGCCGCAGAGCGGCCGTGGCGATGGTCGCGACGAACTGGCGATGCCGCTGCTGATCACCGGCACCCTGGATGCCTACCTGGAGCGCCACGGCGAGTTGCACGCCGAACGCCTGCTGAACTTCTTCGCCCTCGACGCGAAGAACCCGGCGAGCATCTACTGCTGCCTGGAAGCCGCACGGGCCGCGGCGCATGCGGTGCGCGGGCGGATCACCACGGACATGTGGGAGAACATCAACTCCACCTGGCTGGAGATGCGCGACATCGCCGGCCAGGGCCTGCTTCGCTACGGCATCAGCCGTTTCTGCGAGTGGGTGAAGAATCGCTCGCACCTGTTCCGCGGCGCCACCTTCGGCACCATCATGCGCAACGACGCCTACCACTTCATCCGCCTCGGCACCTACATCGAACGCGCCGACAACACCCTGCGCCTGCTCGATGCGCGCAACCAGGTGCTCGGCGCCGCCGAGGAAGGGCCGGGTGGCGACTCGGCGCGCGGCTACTACCAGTGGACCGCACTGCTGCGCGCCCTGTCGGCCTTCGAGGGCTACACCGAGCTGTACCGCGACGCCCTCAACGCCCGCAACATCGCCGAACTCCTGCTGCTGCGCGAGGACGTGCCGCGCTCGCTGCTGGCCTGCGCGGAAGTCCTCAGCCTGATCCTCTCCGAACTCCCCGGCGCCAACGGCCGCCCGGCCCAGCGCATGGCCGCCGAACTGGAGGCGCGGGTGCGCTACACCGGCATCGACGAAGTGCTGGATGTCGGCCTGCACGACTGGATCACCGACCACATCGGGCTGGTCCGCCAGCTCGCCAATGCCATCCACAGTTCCTACCTGGAGGCCGCATGAGACTCTCGATCCATCACGACACCACCTACCGCTACGAAGACCAGGTACGTGCGAGCATCCAGTACCTGCGCCTGACTCCGCAGGAAAGCCACCGCCAGCGCGTGCTCGACTGGCAACTGCAACTGCCGCGCCCGGCCCACGCGCTGCGTGACGCCTACGGCAACATCCTGCACGTGCTGACCCTCGACGAGCCGCACGAGTCCATCGTCATCACCGCCCACGGGCACGTGGAGATCGACGACAGCGACGAATGCGAGGACGACCCGGCCTCGCCGCTGCCGTTCCTGCGCGGCACCCGCCTGACCCGCGCCGACGCCACCCTGGGCGAATATGCCCGCGAGCAGTGCGGCGAGCGCCGCGACCGTGAGGCGCTGCTGGGCCTGATGCACGACCTCAACCAGCGCATCGCCTACTCGCCGGGTTCCACCCGCGTCGACAGCACCGCCGCCGAGGCCTTCGCGGCCGGGCAGGGGGTGTGCCAGGACCACGCCCACGCCTTCCTCGCCTGCGCCCGCAGCCTGGGCGTGCCGGCGCGCTATGTGTCCGGCTACCTCTACACCGACAGCGCCGAACACCTGGCCAGCCACGCCTGGGCCGAGGCCTGGCTGGACGACGGCTGGTACAGCTTCGACGTGACCAACTGCCTGGGCCGCCCGGAACGCCACCTGAAACTGGCGGTCGGCCTGGACTACCTCGACGCCTGCCCGGTGCGCGGCATGCGCCGGGGCGGCGGCTGTGAGCAGATGCACGCGCACGTCCGCGTAGCGCCGGGGCAGCAGCAACAGGCGCAACAACAGCAGTGATGGGCAGGGCTCGCAAACCTCCAACTCACGCCAATCCAGCCCCCTCTCCCTCTGGGAGAGGGTTGGGGTGAGGGAAACCCGGCCTGCACCGATCCTGTCTTCTCCCGTGGGGATGAGGGGGAAAAAGCACAACCATGAACAACAATCAGAATCCACCCGCCAGATGAGAACGCCCCTGCCATGACCTACTGCGTCGCCATGAACCTGGCCGAAGGCCTGGTCTTCGTCTCCGACTCGCGCACCAACGCGGGCGTCGACAACATCGCCACCTTCCGCAAGCTGCACATCTTCGGCACGCCGGGCGAGCGCCTGGTCGTGCTGCAGACCGCCGGCAACCTGGCCACCTCGCAGTCGGTGATCAGCCTGCTGCGGCAGCGGCTCGACGGCGAGGAAGCCAACCTGCACAACGTCGACAGCCTGTTCGAGGCGGCGCGGCTGGTCGGCAGCACCCTGCAGGAAGTCGTCGAGCACGATTGCGGCAACGTCCAGCGGCAGGGCGTCGATCTCGGCTGCTCGGTCCTGCTCGGCGGGCAGATCGGCGAGGAACAGCCGCGTCTGTTCAACATCTATCCGCAGGGCAACTTCATCGAGGCGACCCGCGACACGCCGTATTTCCAGATCGGCGAAAGCAAGTACGGCAAGCCGATCCTCGACCGCGCCCTGAACCACGCCACGCCGCTGGAGCAGGCGCTGCGCTGCGCGCTGATCAGCTTCGACTCGACCATCCGCAGCAATCTGTCGGTCGGCATGCCGCTGGACCTGCTGGTCTACCACGCCGGCAGCCTGGAGGTGCCGCAGGGATTCCGGGTGAAGGAGGGCGATGCCTATTTCGAGGGGATTCGTGCGCAATGGTGCAGCGGGCTGCGTCAGTTGCTCGGCGAACTGCCGGCGCCGCCGGGGGATTACTGGAGCTGAGAGGTGGCACCCGGGCGGCTGCGCCGCCCATACCGGCCATTTGCGGATGTGTCCGTGCTGCGCCGACCGCGGCAGCCGAAGGAGCGCTCGCGGTGCGCAGCGACGGGACGGTCGAGAGGTTTCAGATCACTAGTCGGCTGAGATTGGGAATGATCAGTAATACCGCGGTAACGATGACGATTACGCTTGCTTGCCGAAATTTTCTCGATTGTTGAGTAGTCATGTCCTTCCGCCTTTCTTGTTGTTGGTCGGGAGCCGATCCGCACTTACGGCCCTGCGGACGGGTGGTCGCGTACCTTGGCATTGGATTCATGGTCGCCCCGGCAAAACCCGGCGGCGACTTTCTGCAGAGACTGCAAGCCTGAGTCTAACGTCCGGCTCGTGCGCTCTTAGACGATCTGGTATGGACTTGCGCACGTCTCGGCAACATTCGCCTATAACGCCCGCATCAGGCTGCTCTGGCTCGCGCCTCGACCGTTTGTCTGGCCGACCGGGGAGGGTGCCGTTCGTCTTCCCGGGCGCACCAAGCTGGGTCTTGAGGGGCCGGGAGTGTTGCATTTTTCTTTCATGCGGTGAAATTTATGATATAAATTTTCACAAGGTTTCTTCGTTCCGTACGATGTGTTAAGAAAATCCAACGTTTGCACTGCTCATATCAGGACCCGCACTTCATGTCGCTGCAAATCTGCATTCTGGAAACCGACATCCTCCGCCCCGAGCTGATCGACGACTTCAAGGGCTATGGCTGGATGTTCAAGCAGCTGTTCGCCAAGCAATCCGTGCCCGCCGAGTTCAAGGTCTACAACGTGGTGCAGGGCGAGTACCCGCCGGACGACGAGCATTTCGACGCGTACCTGGTGACCGGCAGCAAGGCGGACTCCTTCGGCGACGACCCATGGATCCAGACCCTGAAGACCTTCCTGCTGGATCGCTACCAGCGCGGCGACAAGCTGCTCGGCATCTGCTTCGGCCACCAGTTGCTGGCGCTGCTGCTCGGCGGCAAGGCCGAACGCGCCAGCCAGGGCTGGGGCGTCGGCATCCACGACTATCGCATCGACGAGCAGCACGAGTGGATGCGCCCGCCGTTGCAAGACCTGACCCTGCTGGTCAGCCACCAGGACCAGGTCACCAGCCTGCCGGACAACGCCCGGGTCATCGCCTCCAGCGAGTTCTGCCCGGTGGCCGCCTATGCCATCGGCGAGCAGGTGCTGTGCTTCCAGGGCCATCCGGAGTTCGTCCACGACTACTCCCGCGCCCTGCTGGACCTGCGCAAGGACTTCCTCGGCGATACGGTCTACAGCGAAGGCGTCGACAGCCTGGACCGCCAGCACCAGGGCACCACGGTGGCAGAGTGGATGATGCGCTTCGTCGAGAAGGGCAAGCGCGTCGCCTGATCTTGCATCCTGCGTAACTACGTGACTGGGCCAGAACCCGCGTAGGTTGGCGTTGAGCGCAGCGAAGCCCAACATCTGCCGGGCATGGCGCCGTTGGGCTTCGCAAGCTCAGCGCCAACCTACAGGCCGTAGCGGGCCATGCCCGCGAAAAGCATCGTGGCCACGGCGTTACAGCCAATCCGCCTGCTTGAAACTGATGTACAACCCGATACAGCCCAGCACCAGCAGCCCCATGATGAGGAAATAGCCGTAGTGCCAGCGCAGTTCCGGGATGTACTCGAAGTTCATCCCGTAGATGCCGGCCACCGCCGTCGGGAAGGCGAGGATCGCCGCCCAGGCCGCGAACTTGCGCTGTACCACGCTCTGCCGCGAGGACTCCAGCAGCAGGCCGACCTCGATGGTCTGGCTGGCCACGTCGCGCAGGGTGTTGAGGTCTTCCAGCAGGCGATTGACGTGGATCGCGACGTCGCGGAAGTACGGACGCATCTGCTTGTCGATGAAGGGGAAATCCAGCTTCTGCAGTTCCTGGCAGATTTCCACCATCGGCGCCACGTAGCGCTTCAGCTTCAGCACATCCCGGCGCAGGCCGTAGATCTTCTCGATCTGCGCCTGGGTCAGCGGGCTGCGCAGCACGTGCTGTTCCATTTCCTCTATTTCGCTGCGAACCGCCTCGACCACCGGCAGGTAGTTGCCGACCACGAAGTCGAGCAGCGCATAGAGCACGAAGTCCGTGCCATGGGCGAGCAGCAGCGGCCGCGCCTCGCAGCGCTGGCGCACCTGTGAGTAGGACTGCGAGAAGCCATAGCGGGCGCTGATGATGTAGCCGATGCCGGCGAACAGGTGGGTTTCCACGAACAGCAGCCGGCTGTCCGCGCGGATCGGCGAGTAGATGACCATGAACAGGGCGTCGCCGAAGGTTTCCAGCTTCGGCCGGCTGTGCTTTTCCAGTGCGTCGGAAATGGCCAGCTCATGCAGGTTGAACTGCTTCTGCAGGTTCAGCAACTCCTCGCGCGTGGGCTCCTGCAGGCCGGTCCAGACGAAATGGTCCTCCTGGCAGGCCCAGCGGTAGCCGTCCTCCAGGGGAATGTCGGCGACTTTCTTGCCCTTGGTGTACACGGCTGATGCGATGACGCGGCCCATATCGTCGTCCACCACGCAGATGGAAAAACGCGCAGGCCGACGTCCGCCGGCCGCCCCGGATTACAGCATCAAGTGTTGGACATGCTGCCGGTACGCGCCAGCCGGATGCTGCCGGCCCTGGTGGTGCAGCGAATCCGGTACGGCTTGATGCGAGTCAAGAGGGGGCGGGTGGACGGCCGTACCTTGAAAAGAGGCGCCGCCGCAATCCCGCGTCGGTGAGCTGTCCAACGCTCAAGGAATTTCATCTCATGATCCGAGAAGTTACAGGCGACATTCTCCTCAGCAATGCCCAGGTCATCGCCCATGGCATCGCGCCGCAGGACCATTTCGACAGCGGCCTGGCGCTGGCCCTGCGCGAGTGCTGGCCATCGATGGTGCGCGATTATCGCCATGCCACCCACTCGGCGGCGCTGGAACCGGGCTCCATCTGGATCTGGCGTGGCATCGACGGCAATGGCGGCACGCGCTACATCGCCAACCTGCTGACCCAGGACATGCAGCACTCCGGGCGCAGCGCGAAGCCGGCGAAGGCTACCCTGGAAAACGTCGGCCACTGTCTGCGCGAGCTGGCCAAGTTCGTGCGCAGCGAGAAGGTGCAGAGCGTCGCCTTGCCCTGCCTGGCGACCGGGGTGGGCGGGCTGGACTGGAAGGATGTCAAGCCGCTGGTGGCGAAGTACCTGGGCGACCTGGAGATCCCGGTGATCGTCTACGAGGTCTATCGCAAGGACATGATTGCGGATGAACGTCTGGGCTGATCGCTCCGGCGCAGTCCATCGAGCCCGGCCTGGATGCCGGGCTTTTCATTTCTGCCGCAAGGGATCAGCCCAGGTGTCCCTGGTCCATCCGGATGGCCTTGTCGAGGCTTTCCAGCAACTGTTTGCGCACCTTCAGTTTGGTGTTCCGGTGGGCGGTCATGTTGATCTTCTTCAGTTGCTGGGCCGCGGCCAGGGCGGTGGGCATCAGTTGTTCCGCGGGCACGACCTTGTCGAGGAAGCCGGCTTCCACGGCGGAACGCGGATCGAACATTTCGCCGTTGATCACCGAGCGCTGGAAGGCCGACTTGCCCAGGCGGTCGCGGGCCAGTTCGATGCCGACGTGGTGCATGGTCATGCCGATCTGCACCTCGTTCAGCCCGATGTTGAACGGTCCCTCGACGCCGATGCGATAGTCGGCGGAAAGCAGCAGGAAGGCGCCCTTGGCTACTGCGTGGCCAGGGCAGGCGACGATGAGCGGATACGGGTGGGCGAGCATCCGGCGGGCCAGGGTCGAGCCGGCGGTCACCAGCGCGATGGCGTTCTCCGGGCCGGAAGTCATCACCTTCAGGTCATAGCCGCCGGAGAGAATGCCCGGCTGGCCGGTGAGGATCACTACCGCGCGGTCCTGTTCCGCCTGGTCCAGGGCCTGGTTCAGGGCATCGATCACGGCCGGGGAAACGGCATTCACCTTGCCGTTGTCGAGGGTCAGTGTGGCGATGCCGTCTTCGAGTCGGTAGGAAAGCAGCTCAGTCATGGCGGAAGATCCTGAAAGGGAAGTGGCCAGAACATACTGGCGGCCATCCTGACCGTAAAGCGTGCGGTCTGACCGGCGAGTCAGCCGCCCGGACGAAAGCGGTGGCTATCTCACGCGGACTTGCTGGAAAAATGACACATCGGGCTGGATAAATTACAGTTTGCCACCTAAGGTCGTATTGCTCCCATGGCTCAGGCGATTTCCAGCCGATTGCGCGCTGTTTGCCCCGTGCGATGGCGGCTCATCGTTGAATAAACGGTTGAGTCGACAGGGAGAACGCAGCAATATGGGTGGTCAATGCAGACCGTTTCAGGCCCTGCAGTTCGTTGCATAGTCTGCGCCCTGAGCGGGCGGAGTGGAGAACAGAGGGGGCGGGTCGCTGTCGAAGGCGAATCCGGCGGGGCAGGGAGGACTCCCTGTCTGAACAAACAGGTGTGGGTCAGGTAGTCCGGCCCGGAGAGGAGAGAGCAAGTGAGTGAGTCGTTGTCCATCCATCATGATGAGTCCAGCCACCAGTTCGTGACGACTGTTGACGGCCATCGCGCCTATCTGGCCTACATGGATCTGGGCAAGCAGACGCTGGATATCTACCGGACCTTCGTTCCGGACAGCCTGCGCGGACGCGGCATCGCTGCCGCCCTGACCGAGCATGCGCTGCAGTATGCCGAGCGTCGGGGCTACAGCGTGATTCCCTCCTGCTCCTATGTCGAACGCTACCTTGAACGTCGCCAGCGCCATACCGACCGCGCGCTGTAGCACTCGGGTGTAGTACCCAGGACAAATGAAAATGCCGGCCAATTGGCCGGCGTTTTCATTTCCGTGTCCGCATCAGCCGCGCTGACGCTTGGGCAGCACGTCCTGGAGCTTGGCGTGCATGCTGCGGATGCTCTTCTCGGTAGCGCTCCAGTCGATGCAGGCGTCGGTGATGGAGACGCCGTACTGCAGTTGGCAGAGGTCTTTCGGGATCGGCTGGCTGCCCCAGCCCAGGTGGCTTTCCACCATCAGGCCGACGATGGAGTTGTTGCCCTCGACGATCTGGTTGCTGACGTTGTCCATCACCAGCGGCTGCAGGGCCGGGTCCTTGTTGGAGTTGGCGTGGCTGCAGTCGACCATGATGTTCAGCGGGATCTTTGCCTTCTGCAGGTCCTGCTCGCAGAGTGCGACGCTGACCGAGTCGTAGTTCGGCTTGCCGTTGCCGCCGCGCAGCACCACATGGCCGTAAGGGTTGCCCTTGGTGGTGACGATGGACACGCCGCCTTCCTGGTTGATACCGAGGAAGCGGTGCGGGCTGGAAACCGATTGCAGCGCGTTGATCGCCACGGTCAGGCTGCCGTCGGTGCCGTTCTTGAAGCCCACTGCCGAGGACAGGCCGGAGGCCATCTCGCGGTGGGTCTGGGATTCGGTGGTGCGCGCGCCGATGGCGGACCAGCTGATCAGGTCCTGCAGGTACTGCGGGGAGATCGGGTCGAGCGCTTCGGTAGCGGTGGGCAGGCCCATTTCCGCCAGGTCGAGCAGCAGTTGGCGACCGATGTGCAGGCCGTCCTGGATCTTGAAGGAGTCGTCGAGGTACGGGTCGTTGATCAGGCCTTTCCAGCCGACGGTGGTGCGCGGCTTCTCGAAGTACACGCGCATGACCAGGAACAGGGTGTCCGAAACTTCCGCGGCCAGCACCTTCAGGCGCTCGGCGTATTCGTGGGCGGCCTTGATGTCATGGATCGAGCAGGGGCCGATCACCACGAACAGGCGGTGGTCCTTGCCGTCGAGGATATCGCGGATCACCTGGCGGCCATGGGTCACGGTCGCACGGGCGGCTTCGGTGAGGGGGATTTCGCGCTTGAGCTGCTCCGGTGTGATCAGGGTCTCGTTGGAGGCAACGTTAAGGTCGTCGATCTGTAAATCAGCCATCGTGGTACTCAGGTCAGGTCACGGGTGCCGGCCACCGAAAACCCCCATGCGATGGGGCGCAGGCAAAGATGTCGCTACGGGGAACCTGAACCTTAACGTGTCAGGCGGCGCCTCGACAATGGGGCAGGGGCCTTTGTTCCGATGAAAATGGCCGGATCACGGGCTCTTCCGGCCGGGCCGGCTTCAGATCGTGCAGAACAGCGGGAAGTCGGCGGCGTTCCGGGAGATCCATTCCAGCGCGGTGCTGTCCGTCGACAGGCTGGTGCCCAGTTCCCGTTCGCGCTTGCGCCGGTAGTGTTCGATCTGGCAGACCTGCTCGACCATGCGCGCCCGGAACATCGAGTCCTCGTCGACGAAGCCGATGCCTACCAGATAATCGCCGGTCTGCTTGTGGCTCCAGGCCACCACGCCGGGATAGCGTGCGGCGTCGCCGAACAGGGGGATGCGCACCTCGATCAGGGTGCCGCGGCGAAAACCGCGCGTCCAACTGCACGCCACGCCGCCGAGGCTGATATTGTGCACGCTCTGGCGCGGGAAGCAGGTCTGCTTGCGAACCAGGAGCTCCACCGGCAGATCGCACGGATGAAGCAGGAATTGATGCATGACGGAGCACTCCGACTGCACATGTTTCTTTTATTGATAATGAGCTGAGTATAGTGCCGAGCCTGGAACTTACCGACCTCGACGCGGATCGCCGGCTGCTTTCCCTGCCCGGCGTTTCCCTGCTGGTCTTCACCGGGGAAGGCTGTGCCTCGTGTCGCTGGGCGAGGGGACAGCTTCCCGCGTTCGGGCTCCCGGTCGATCGCCTGTGCTGGGTGGATGCCGGACGCAACGGCGGGTTGGTCCAGCGCTACGAAGTCTTCCATCTTCCCGCCCTGTTCCTGGTCCGCGACGGCCGCTTCCACGGCGCCCTGCATGCGCCGCTACGCGCCGAGCCGCTGGTCGCTGCCGTGCACGATGGCCTTTCGCGTCCTGCCGAAGAGTTGCCCTGACTGTCCGTCCGGCATGTACCATGATTTCGCTCGGCAGCCTGGGGCGACGCGCTGTACCGGGCCTTACGTTTCATCGACGCGCGCATTGAACCTGTCAGGGGGCTGAGGATGGGCAAGGGACTGGGCGACAAGCTGGTGGTGGCGATTTCCTCGCGGGCGCTGTTCGATCTGCGGGAAAGCCATCAGGTCTACGAGAGCGAAGGGGTCGAGGCGTACCGCCAGTATCAGATATCCCGCGAGGATGAAGTCCTGCCGCCCGGCGATGCCTTCGTGCTGGTGAAGAAGCTGCTCGGGCTGAATGCAGCGGTCGAGCGGGCCCAGGTCGAAGTCATCCTTGTCTCGCGCAACAGCGCCGATACCGGGCTGCGGGTGTTCAACTCGATCCAGCACCACGGCCTGGATATCTCCCGCGCGGCCTTCGTCGGCGGGCGCAGTCCATATCCCTACCTGGCGGCGTTCGGCTGCCACCTGTTCCTTTCCACCCATGTGGAGGACGTACGCAGTGCGCTGGATGCCGGTTTCGCCGCGGCGACCATCCTTTCCGGCGGCCCGCGCCGCGAGGCCGGCGGAGAGCTGCGCGTCGCCTTCGACGGCGATGCGGTGCTGTTCTCCGACGAGGCCGAGCGGGTCTATCAGCAGGGCGGGCTGGAAGCGTTCCAGAACCGCGAGCGCGAATCCGCCCGCGAACCGCTGGGCGGCGGGCCGTTCAAACCCTTCCTTTCTGCGCTGAACCGGGTGCAGCAGGCTTTCCCGCAGGAAAGCTGCCCGATCCGCACGGCACTGGTGACTGCCCGTTCGGCGCCGGCCCATGAGCGGGTGATCCGTACCCTCAGGGAGTGGGACATCCGTCTCGACGAGTCGCTGTTCCTTGGTGGCCTGGACAAGGCGGCGTTCCTCGAAGCCTTCGCCGCCGACGTGTTCTTCGACGACCAGCCCGGCCATTGCGCAAAGGCCATGGACGTGGTCGCGACCGGCCATGTGCCGCATGGCGTGACCAACGAGAAGGTATCCGGATAGCCGTCCCGCCCGGCCGGGGAGTTACTGCTAATCTGCAGTAAGGCCGCCGCGTTGGCTGTCGAGGAAGCCGCATGATCCATTCGATTCTCTATGCCACCGATCTTGGCCTCTACGCCCCATACGTTCTCCAGCATGCCCTTTCCCTGGCTCGCGCCTATGACGCCGAGCTGTATGTGGTACATGCCGTCGAGCCGCTCGGGCTGTTCGCCGAATCGGTGCTGAAGACCTATCTGGACGAAAACACCATGGCCGAGCTCAGGGCCAATGGGCTGGGCAATGTCATGGGCAGCATCGAGCAGCGGGTGATGGAGGGATTCCGCGACGAACTGGGGGAGCCGCGCCAGGACGCCGAGCTGATCCGTTCGGTGCGGGTCGTGCAGGGCGATCCGCCGCTGGTGATCCTCGATGAGGCGCAGCGGCTGGGGGTCGATCTCATTGTGGCCGGCAGCCACAGCTATGGCGCTGGCATGAACACGCCGCTGGGCCGCACGGCCGGGCGTCTGGTGCAACTCGCCGAGGTGCCGGTCTATCTGGTGCCGATGCTGCAGCACCGCGGACGGGAGCTCTGAAGGCCGTACCGGTCGGCGATTCGCTCATTCCCTTTAGACGAACGGTATGCAGAGACCGAAAAAGCGTCTAACTTTATTCCTAAACCATTAATATGGTTATAAAACATGAGCTCCTGATCGCGGGCCGCGACATCCATTTCGAGGAATCTCCATGAAGCTTCAGCAATTGCGCTACATCTGGGAAGTCGCGCACCACGATCTGAACGTTTCTGCCACTGCACAAAGCCTCTATACCTCGCAGCCGGGCATCAGCAAGCAGATCCGCCTGCTCGAGGATGAGCTGGGCGTCGAAGTCTTCGCGCGCAGCGGCAAGCACCTGACCCGCGTGACCCCCGCCGGTGAGCGCATCATCAATACCGCCGGCGAGATCCTGCGCAAGGTCGAGAGCATCAAGCAGATCGCCCAGGAGTTCTCCAACGAGAAGAAGGGCACGCTGTCCATCGCCACCACCCATACCCAGGCGCGCTATGCGCTGCCGGGGGTGATCAGCAATTTCATCAAGCAGTACCCGGACGTTTCCCTGCACATGCACCAGGGCACGCCAATGCAGATCGCCGAGATGGCCGCCGACGGCACCGTCGATTTCGCCATCGCCACCGAGGCGCTGGAGCTGTTCGGCGACCTGATCATGATGCCGTGCTATCGCTGGAACCGCTGCGTGATCGTGCCCCAGGGCCACCCGCTGACCAAGCTGCCGAAGCTGACCCTGGAAGTGCTGGCGGAGCAGCCGCTGGTCACCTACGTGTTCGGCTTCACCGGCCGTTCCAAGCTGGACGAGGCCTTCAGCCAGCGCGGCCTGGTGCCCAAGGTGGTGTTCACCGCCGCCGACGCCGACGTGATCAAGACCTACGTGCGCCTGGGCCTGGGCGTGGGCATCGTCGCCCACATGGCGGTCGATCCGAAGCTCGACAGCGACCTGGTGATGCTCGATGCCAGCCATCTGTTCGAATCCAGCGTGACCAAGATCGGCTTCCGCCGCGGCACCTTCCTGCGCGGTTTCATGTGCGACTTCATCGAGCGCTTCGCCCCCCACCTGACCCGCGACCTGCTGGCCAAGGCCGTGCAGTGCCACAACAAGGCGGAGCTGGACGAGCTGTTCGACGGGATCGAATTGCCGGTCTACTGACAGCCTGTCGAAGAACGAGAGCCCGGCCGCGTGCCGGGTTCTTCTTTATTTGAGGGGCTTCTTTCCAGGTGTTCCCGCCCTACGGGCTGCAATGTCCCGTAGGTTGGCGCTGAGCTTGCGAAGCCCAACGGTGCCATGGGGCAGCAGATGTTGGGCTTCGCTGCGCTCAGCGCCAACCTACGCGAGTTCTGGCCCAGCAGGTAGGGCGGGTGCAACCCGCCGATCCGGAAGCATCATGGCGGGTTTCACCCGCCCTACGGGGTGGGAGTGTCAGGAATTCCCCCACAAAAGAGCCTTTTCTTTGTCGCGCTCAGTTACCAACGCTGCGTCTGCTCAGCAGCACCAGCGCCAGCGCGGAGAACGCTGCGCCGACCAGAAAGGTGGTGCCCGCTCCGAAGCTTTGCCACAACCAGCCGGCCAGCACGCTGGCCAGCAGCATGGCGACTCCGCTCACCAGGTTGAACACGCCGAACGCGGTGCCCTTCAGGGCTTCCGGTGCGCTGTCGGCGACCAGCGTGGCGAGCAGTCCCTGGGAGAAGCCCATGTGCAGCCCCCAGACCGCTACCCCGAGCAGCACCAGGGCGACCGAATCGGCGAAGGCCAGGGTCAGGTCCGCGACGATCAGCAGCGCCATGCCCATGCACAGCAGGCCCGTGCGGCCCACGCGGTCGGACCACCAGCCCACCGGATAGGCTGAAACCAGGTAGAGCAGCGACATGATCACCATCACCAGCGGTATCCACGCATTGGCGAGGCCCTGCTGCTGCGCGCGCAGCACGAGGAAGGCTTCGCTGAAGCGGGCGAGGGCGAACAGTGCGCCGATCGCCACCACCCGCCAGTAGTCGGCGGAGAACTGACGCAGGGCGTCGCGCCGGATCGGTGTGTGGAAGCCCGTGCCGGCCCCGGCAGGGTGCGGCTCATGAACGCAGAAGACGATCAGCAGAAGCGCTATCGCTGCCGGGATGCAGGCGAACCAGAACACCAGAGGCAGGTCGCCGCTCAATAGCAGCATCAGGGCGATGGCCAGCAGGGGGCCGGCGAAGGCGCCGATGGTGTCCATCGACTGGCGCAGGCCGAAGCAGGCACCGCGTATCGACTCCGGCGCGACATCGGCGATCAGCGCATCGCGCGGGGCGCCGCGGATGCCCTTGCCGATGCGGTCGATGAAGCGGGCGGCGAACACCGTCTCCGCCGAAGTGGCCAGGGGAAACAGCGGTTTGCTCAGCGTCGCCAGGGCGTAGCCGAACAGCACCAAGCCCTTGCGCCTGCCGAGGAAGTCGCTGATTGCGCCGGAGAAGACCTTGGCGATCAGCGCGGTGGCCTCGGCGACGCCTTCGATCAGGCCGACGCCGAGCATGCTCACTCCCAGGCTGCCGACCAGGAACACCGGCAGCAGGCTGTGCACCAGCTCCGACGAGATGTCCATGAACAGGCTGACGAAGCCCAGCGCCCAGACGGTGCCGGGGATGCGTGGTTGCCGTTGCGCAGGCGATGCTGGTGTGGCGGACATCCATGTACCTCGTTGCAGAGGTGTCGCCCGCTCAGCAATGGGCTTGCGCCCGGTGCGGCGGGCGGGCGTTCAGGTCACAGAAAGTCCAGGTCGTCGCGGCGGGCCAGTTCCGCCAGCACCTCGGGCGAGTCCGGGGGCGTTTCGCCGCGTTGCTCCAATACTTCGTGGAGGAAGCTCATGAACACCGTGTAGACCTTCTCGCTGCCGTCATCGAAGCGGACGACGAAGAACGGCGCGCTATCGACACCATACTGCGCGGCGATCATCCAGCCGGTGCTGGCCGGATTGCGCTCGTCGGCGATCAGGGTGCGGTCGATGCGCCCGAGGTAGCCGCCTTTCTCCAGGCGCTCATGCACTTCGCGGCATTTGCGGCAGTCCTGGCCGTCGGCCAGGACCTTCTTCACCATGGTGATTCGCATCGGGCTTCTCCTTGCGGTCTGGCCCAACCCGTCCGGATCAGGCCTTGGTGATCAGGTTGCCGGCATGCAGGCCGCATTCCTTCTGGGTGGACTCTTCCCACCACCAGCGGCCCTCGCGCTCGTGCTGGTTGGGCAGTACCGGGCGGGTGCAGGGCTCGCAGCCGATGCTGATGAAGCCGCGCTCGTGCAGGCTGTTATAGGGTAGTTCGAGCATGCGGATATAGCCCCAGACTTCCTCGCTGCTCATGTTGGCCAGCGGGTTGAACTTGTACAGCGGCCGGTCCGGGGTGGAGAAGGCGCCATCCACTTCAAGAACCGCCACCTGGCTGCGGGTGCCGGGGCTCTGGTCGCGGCGCTGGCCGGTGGCCCAGGCGCGGACGGTGGACAGCTTGCGCTTCAGCGGCTCGATCTTGCGGATGCCGCAGCATTCGCTGTGGCCGTCCTTGTAGAAGCTGAACAGGCCCTTTTCCTTGACGAACGGCTCCAGCAGGCGCGGGTCGGGGGAGAGCACGTCGATATTGATCTTGTAGTGATCGCGCACCTGTTCGATGAAGCGATAGGTTTCCGGGTGCAGGCGGCCGGTGTCGAGGCTGAAGACCTTGACGTTCTTGTTCAGCTTCCAGGCCATGTCCAGCAGCACCACGTCTTCGGCACCGCTGAAGGAGATCCACAGGTCGTCGCCGAAGTGTTCGAAGGCGAGCTTGAGGACGTCCTGCGGGGACTTCTTGGCATAGGTCGCGGCGAGTTCGGCGACGTCGAACGGATGGCTCATCAGGCGGTTTTCCTAGTTTTAGTTGCGCGTGGCGCTATATGGCGGCGATGTTAACAAAACAGTGGATATGCCCCTAAATAACCATCAGGAAGGGTTACTGCCATATTCGGGTATAAGTGCCGCGTTGCGCCGGCCAAGGGGAGCGGATAGAGTGCCGCCTCCTGTCCAAAACCATGTGGGGAATCGTTCGTGGAAATCGCCTGTCTCGACCTGGAAGGTGTCCTGGTCCCGGAAATCTGGATCGCCTTCGCTGAAAAAACCGGTATCGAAGCGCTCAAGGCGACTACCCGCGATATCCCGGACTACGACGTGCTGATGAAGCAGCGCCTGCGCATCCTCGATGAGCACGGCCTGAAGCTGGCCGACATCCAGGAAGTGATCGCCACCCTGAAGCCGCTGGAAGGCGCGGTGGAATTCGTCGACTGGCTGCGCGAGCGCTTCCAGGTGGTGATCCTCTCCGACACCTTCTACGAATTTTCCCAGCCGCTGATGCGCCAGCTCGGTTTCCCGACCCTGCTGTGCCACAAGCTGATCACCGACGAAACCGACCGCGTGGTCGGCTACCAGCTGCGCCAGAAAGACCCCAAGCGCCAGTCGGTCATCTCCTTCAAGAGCCTGTACTACCGCGTGATCGCCGCCGGCGACTCGTACAACGACACCACCATGCTCGCCGAGGCGCACGCCGGCATCCTGTTCCACGCGCCGGAAAACGTGATTCGCGAGTTCCCGCAATTCCCCGCGGTGCACACCTACGAGGACCTGAAGCAGGAGTTCCTCAAGGCGTCGGACCGTCAGCTGAGCCTGTAAGGCGCCAGATGTGAAAAAGCCCGCTTCGGCGGGCTTTTTCTTTGCTCTTCGGAAATTATCGGGGAGGGCACGATGGTTTTCACCGTATCAACGTGTAGGAGCGGGCCATGCCCGCGATTCGCGCCCATGGGGCGCTCCTACAGAGGCGGGAAGTAGGGCGGGTGCAACCCGCCAATTCGAATGGGTCATGGCGGGTTTCACCCGCCCTACGGCGTGGAGAACGGACCCGATCAGTTGGAGAGATTTTCCAGCGTCTTCAGCAGCACCTTCACCTTGGTCACCGATTCGTCGTACTCCGCCTGCCAGTCGGAGTCGGCGACGATTCCGCCGCCGCCCCAGCAGCAGGCCTGGCCGTCCTTCACCAGCACGGTGCGGATGGCGATGGAGCTGTCCATTTCCCCGCGTACGTCGATGTACAGCAGGCTGCCGCAATAGATGGCGCGGCGGGTCGGCTCCAGTTCCTCGATGATCTGCATGGCGCGGATCTTCGGCGCGCCGGTGATCGAGCCGCCGGGGAAGCTGCCGAGCAGCAGATCGAAGGCGTCTTTTCCTTCCGCCAGTTCGCCCTCGACGCTGCTGACCATATGGTGGACGTTGGGGTAGCTCTCCAGCGCGAACAGCTCCGGCACCCGCACCGAGCCCGGGCGGCAGCTGCGCCCCAGGTCGTTGCGCAGCAGGTCGACGATCATCAGGTTTTCCGCGCGGTCCTTCTCGCTGGCCAGCAGTTCATCCGCATGGGCGGCGTCTTCCTCGGCGGTCCGGCCGCGCGGGCGGGTGCCCTTGATCGGGCGGGTTTCCACCTGGCCGTGGTGCAACTGGATGAAGCGTTCCGGCGAGAGGCTGAGAATCGCGCCTTCGGGCAGGTTCAGATAGCCGGCGAACGGCGTCGGACAGGCTTCGCGCAGCGCCTGGTAGGCCAGCCATGGCGAACCGCTGCAGGGCGCGCGGAAACGCTGGGTGTAGTTCACCTGGTAGCAGTCGCCGGCGAGGATATAGGCCTGCACGCGCTCCAGAGCCTGCCGGTACTGCTCCCGCGTCAGGTCGGCGGAAAAGGGCGCCCGCAGGCGGAAGGCCGGGAGATCGGGGGCGCTGGGTTCGGTGCCGAACAGTTCGATCAGACGCTGGCGTTCGCTCTCTTCCAGGCGCGGATGGAACACCAGTTGGCTGGTGCGCAGATGGTGATCGCTGACCAGCGCCCAGAGGTACAGGCCGAGGCGGGCGTCGGGCAGTTCCAGGTCGTCGCGGCTGCGTACGGGCAGGTGTTCGATGCGTCGGCCGAAGTCGTAGCTCAGGTAACCGATCAACCCGCCGGTGAAAGGCAACTCCAGTCCATCCGGCGCTTCGGCGTCGCCGATCTCCCGCAGGGCGTTGCGCAGGCGCACGAAGTAATCCCGTGCGGACTCGTCGGCGGCGGGCGCCAGTTCCGCTTGCGGCCAGGCGCTCATCAGGTCGTAGCGACCGCGCTCGGCGGCCGGCCGACCGGCGTCCAGCAGTACCGCGCCGGGGGCGGAGCTGATCGCGGCGAAAAGAGAGCCAGGGGATTCCCGGTAGGGAAGCGGGTATACGAGGCAGTGGGGCATGTGGGCGAGGCGAGCAGGGAGTGAGGGCGGATTCTAGTCCGCCCGGGGGATCGGGCCTAGGACTGATTTGCGCGCGGGTCGTGCGCGTGCAAGTTGGTGTCTCAATAAGGGAGAAGCCCGGCTAGCCGGGCTTCTGGTTCGCTTCAGAGCCTGTTTACGATCTCGCGAGCTAGAGCAGAACAAGGCGAAAACGGGCGAGGGAGCGGAGTTTACACGTAGTAAATGAGCATCCCGAGCCCGTTTTCAACGCAGTTATGCCGACGCGCAGCAGATCGTAAATAGGCTCTCAGAGCTCTTGCGGCCGCACATGGCCGAATAATCCCTGGGAGAAGCGTACCCGCTCTTCCGGGGTTTCCTGCACGCCCTTGGCTTTCAGCTCTTCGAGGCGCGCCTCGACGGCGTGGGTGCGCAGGGTCAGGCCGCAGTCGTTGGCGATCTGGATGTTCAGGCCGGGGCGGGCGTTCAGTTCGAGGATCAGCGGACCCTTGTCCTGGTCGAGCACCATGTCCACGCCGATGTAGCCCAGCCCGCACAGCTCGTAGCAGCCGGCGGCCAGCTTCATGAAGCCGTCCCAGTTCGGCAGCTGTACGCCGTCCACCGCGTTGGCGGTGTCCGGGTGCTTGCTGATCTTGTTGTTCAGCCAGGTGCCCTTGAGGGTGACGCCGGTAGCCAGGTCCACGCCGACGCCGATGGCGCCTTGGTGCAGGTTGGCCTTGCCGTTGGACTGGCGGGTCGGCAGGCGCAGCATGGCCATCACCGGGTAGCCCATCAGCACGATGATGCGGATGTCCGGAACGCCTTCGTAGCTGATGCTCTTGAAGATCTGGTCGGGCGTCACGCGGTACTCGATCAGCGCGCGGTCGCGGTGCCCGCCGAGGGAGTAGAGGCCGGTGAGGATCGAGGAAATCTGGTGCTCGATCTCCTCGTGGCTGATGATCCGCCCGGACACCGTCTTGTAGCGGTCCTCGAAGCGGTCGGCGATGACCAGGATGCCGTCACCGCCGGCGCCCTGCGCCGGCTTGATCACGAAATCGCTACGCTCGCCGATGATTTCTCCGAGCTTGTCGATTTCCTTCTCGGTCTCGATGATCCCGTACATCTCCGGCACGTGGATGCCGGCTTCGATGGCGCGCAGCTTGGTGATGATCTTGTCGTCGACGATCGGGTACAGGTGCCGCTTGTTGTACTTCAGCACGTAGTCCGCGTTGCGACGGTTGATGCCCATGATTCCTTTGGCTTCCAGGGCTTTCCAGCGCTTGATCAGGCCGAACATGGCTCAGTCCTTCAGGAAGGCTTTGAAGCGGAACAGCTCGGTCAGGCGGTAGCCGCGGTAACGGCCCATCGCGAGCATGAAACCGACCAGGATCAGCAGCACCGCCGGGAAGGTGAACACGAAGTACACCAGCTCCGGAACGCGCATCAGGATGTGCGCCAGCGAGGCGGCGAACAGCGTGCCGATGGCGGCCTTCATGGCGTGGGCGGCACCGCGCTCCTCCCAGGTGATCGACAGGCGTTCGATGCTCATGGTCAGGATCACCATCGGGAACAGGGCGATCGACAGGCCGCTTTCGAAGCCGAGCTTGTGACTGAACAGGCTGATCACCGCGATCATCACCACCACGAAGGTCAGCACCACCGACAGTCGCGGCAGCATCTGCAGCTTCAGGTGTTCGAGATATGAGCGCAGCGACAGGCCCAGCGCGGTAACCACGGTGAACAGGGCGATACCCCATTGCAGGCCGGTTTCGCGGAAGGCGAGGGCGATCAGCACCGGGGTGAAGGTGCCGAGGGTCTGCAGGCCGATCAGGTTGCGCAGGACCAGGATCACCAGCACGCCGAACGGGATCATGATCATGATCTGGAAGGTCTGCTGGGTGGAGAGCGGCAGGCCGTACAGGGAATATTCGAGGAAGTCCGCATCGGCGGTTTCGTCGGACAGCTTGGCCAGGCGGATGGCGTTCATCTCGCTGCTGTTCATGCTGAAGCTGACCTGCGGTTTCTTGCCGCCCTCGATGGACACCAGGCTTTCATCGCCCAGCCACCAGATCAGGCGGTCGGAGGGCAGGCCCTTTTCACCGGTTTCCGGATTGAAGTACAGCCAGTCCTTGCCGTTGTGGCTGCGCAGCCAGAGCTCCGGGGCCTGCTGCTGGTTGGCCAGCAGGCGCAGGGTGTGCACGCGCTCCATCGGAATGTGGGCGATGGACAGCAAGGTCTCGACGATGTGCGAGCGCTTCTCCAGGCTGGTATCGCCGGCCAGCAGCAGCTTCACATTGTCGTCGTTGAGGTTGTTGGCGCGCTTGATGGCTTCGCTGACGAAGGTCTCGATGTCCGCGGAGTGCTGGCGGATGGGGGCGAGCAGCGCTTCGGCGGCGATCTTGTCCGGACCTTCCAGCGGCGGGCTGTCGCGGAACACCGGGGCCTTTTCCTTGAGCTTCTCGCCGCTGAAACGCTTGGTCAGCACCAGGCGGTAGTACAGGGTCTGCTTGCCGTTGGCGCGGCGTGCCGACCAGGTCACCTTGCGGTTGCCGTCGGCGCGGTTGATGCTCACGCCGTAGTTGTTGGAAACGAAGCTCTCGTTGAGGCTGACGTAGTCCTGGTTCAGCGGCGGCACGAACATCTGCAGCTTGACCGGCGCCTTCGGCGTGGCAACGAACTCGACCTTGGCGTCGATGTTCCACAGATCGTCCGTCTCGGCCTCGGTCATCGGGATGCCGAGGACGAAGATCTGGTAGGCGGTGATCGCGATGCCCAACGTCACCAGGATGGCGATCAGGACCTTCAGATGCAGGGTAAGAGAGCGCATGCGGATTACTCGGCAGTTTTGGCAACGGGTTCGCAACCGGGCTTGCCGGCGGCGTATTTCAGACTTGGATCGACCAGTGCGCCGAAGCGCTTGAGCGCCTCGGAGCCGATCAGGAGCGGGTACTGGAAGGTGCTGCGGTCGGTCAGGTTGACTTCGATGGTGCGGCGGATCTTGCCCATGCAGACCGCGAGCTCGATGACCGGCCGGGCGGTGTAGGTCTTGTCTTCGTCGGGATTGAAGTCGCCATGGCGGCGCTTGATCTTGCTGATGCGCGCCAGCGGGCGCTCGATCGGATTGCTGTCGGCGTCGTCGGTGCCGAGATAGAAACGTACCCAGGTCTGCCCGTCGCGCTTGAATCGCTTGATGTCACGGGCGCTGAGCGAGGCGGTCTTGGCGCCGGTGTCGAGCTTCGCGGCGACTTGCAGATCCAGTTCCGCAATGCCGGCGTATTCGTTCAGGCCATAGATGGTCTTGCCGGCGGCGAAGCCGGTACCGGAGAGCAGCAGGGCGACAAGGGCAAGCAGCAGGGCTGTGGGCTTGAGTCTCATAAGTCCTGATGAGTGGGACCGCTAGGCCCTGAGGGAGTTGAATGGTTCGGCCAGCGCCTCGCTCGGGTGTGCTCAAACCGCCGCGTGGCGGGGCTTCAGGGAAGGTCCGGGCAAAAGCGGGCCAAATTCTACCATGCGGTTTTTCGACGGCGACAGTCGGTTGGCGTTCTGGCAGGGTATTTGTTTCACGCCTGCATCCATGCGGCGCCCTGCCTTGAGCGGGGCGGCGGAGTTTGCAGAAACGGCCTGTTCCGGTGTCTTTCAGGGTGCCGGCTGCTCCTTGACCTCGCTCCAACTGCTGTCCGGGTCGAAGCGGTTCATTTTCATGGCCAGCTTGGCGCCGTCCGCTCCCAGGTTCTTGGAGAAGACCTCGCCGTCGTGGCTGATCATGAAGCTCATCACCCCGCTGTCGCCATATTTGGCCGGCCAGGCGATCAGGGCGAAGCCGCGGCTCATGTCGTCGCCGATCTTGTAGTCGTAGGCGCCGCCGGGTGCGGATGGCCCCTGGGCGGTAAGGATCCGGTAGTGGTAGCCATGCCAGGCGCCGGTCGGCAGCTCGTCGCCGAACAGCGGGCCGAGCGGGCTTTCCTCGACGCCTTCCTCCTCGGGCCAGTAGAGGCCGTCGTACTGGCCGTCGCTGCTCATGAACTTCTGCGCGTACTCCAGCACGCCGTCGCCGTCGCGATCGACTTCGGCGTAATCCATCTGCGCATCGTGGTAGGCCTGCGCGGCCTTCACCACGGCTTCTTCGTTGCGGCCGATGCGCCGCACGCGGATTTCCTCGCCGCCGGCCTTGGCGTTGAACGCCCAGCCCTGCTTGCCGCGCAGGATGGGCAGCGGCAGTGTCCATGGATCGTTGCCGACCACCAGATGGGCGCGGTCGGGCTTGTCCTTCTGGATCACGTGTTTTTCCCGGTAGTGGGCGAGGAAGGCGTCGACATCGGAGCGATCGACCCCTTCGGTGGGGATGTAGCTGTGCCAGTCGGCGCCGAGCAGGGCGGCCAGGCGTTCGGGATCGGACTTCTCCGTGCCGAGCGCCGCGATGAAGGCTTCGCCGGCGGCTTCCGGCGTGGCGAACGTCTCCTGCGCCTGCAGGCTCTGGGTCGCCAGGCCCAGCAGAATGACGACCAGGGTGCGAAATGCGGCATGCATGGCGGGAACTCCTTATCTGCGCCGTTGGAAGCCGCCCCCGGAAGCGCGAGCGGGGCGTTGCACGGTATGGCCGGCGCGTACTGCCTGCGGCCGGCTGGCAGCGGCGCGACTGGCCTGTCCGCGGCTGGCGAGGTCGCGGGACTGGGATGGGTTGCGGGCGCCGGCGAAGGCGTTGTTGCGTGGCGCCTGGGTCCGGGTGAATTGCTGGCGTGACTGCTGGCGGGCCTTCAGATTGTTCTGGGAGTGCTGGCGTGCCTGCTGGTCGCCGCCCCGGTTCTGCAGCGACTGCTGGGCGCGTTGGCGCGCCTGCGGGTTGTCCTGCAGTTTGCGAGTGGCTGCCTGGGCCCGTTCGCGTGCCTGGTCGCCGCCTCTGTCCTGCAGAGACTGCTGCGCGCGTTGACGCGCCTGCGGGTTGTCGCGCATCTCGCGAGTGGCTGCCTGTGCGCGCTCACGGGCCTGCTGGTTGCTGGTGGCCGGTGCGGTAATGCCGCGCTGCGTCAGGCTTTCCCGGGCGCGAGAACGCTCCGCGGCACGGTCCGAGTCGAAGCCGCGCAGGGCCTCGCGCTGTTCGCTGCCGGCCAGCCGCCGGCTGAACTGTTCACGGCTGGCCTGATCGCGATATGGCACGCCGTTGCGGTAGGTGGGGTCATGTCTCCAGGTGCCGCGATTGGCGTTGATCTGCTGGCGATTGGTGTTGAATTGCCGATTGTCGTTGAACTGGCGGTTGACGTTGATGTTGTTGTAGCGGTTGACGTCGATGTCCAGGTCATGGCGACCCCAGTCGCAGTCGCCCCAGAGAGCGTTGGCAATGGCGATCCCCGTGCCGAAGGCCAGGCCGGTGGCCAGGGCGGTGCCGATGTAATAGCCGGGCGGAGGCGGGTAGTAGGCCGGCGGGCTGGATGGGTAGGCCCAGGTGCCATAGACCTGATTGGGGTTGTAGCTGGGGACGTAGACCACCTGCGGGTTGGCCGGCTCGATGATGATGGTCTGTGCCGGGGCGGGCTGCTGGACCACTACGGTGTCCCCGCTGGACTGCGCCGGAGCTGCAGGAGGCGGTGCGGCGGGCTTGACGGTGACCGTCTGCTGCTCGTTCGACTGCAGGTTGCCGGCCGCCTGGGCCTGACGGCGCAGGCGCTGGATCGAATCCATCACGGCGTCGGGCTGGGCGAGGAAGGCGTCGCCCACGCGCTGCACCCAGGCCGGGTCCTGGCCGAGGGTGGCCAGCGCGGCGGGGAAGGCGACCAGCGACTGCACGCTGGGGTCCCACGGCTGGTTGGCGACCTGGCGCACCGCCTCGTCGCCACTGACATTCGGGTGCGCCTTGGACCAGGCCACCGCATCGGCGACGTTGCCCGGATAGGTGGTGGCCATCAGCACCTGGGCGAGCAGCGAGTCGGGATACAGCGCCAGTGGCGCGAGCATCTGGTCGAGCTGTTCGGCGCTGAAGACCGCTTCGGTTGGTGCTGGCGCTGGTGCGGCCGCCGGGGTGGCCGGTGGTGCTGCGGCGGGTGGGGCAGGCGTGGGAGCGGGAGCCTGGGCTGCCTGGGTGGCCGGCGCGGCGCTGCTGGCAGGTGCTTGCGCAGCGGGCGGCTTGTCTTCGTCGGAGCAGCCGGTCAGAACCAGTATGGCGAGCAGGGCGAGGCGCGGACATTCTCGCATGGCGCTTCTCCTTCGTTAGGAAACGCCGGACCCGTGGCGGGCCCACGGGTGAAGTGGTCTGAAGAATGATAGGCGCGATGGGCGAATATCGCCGCAATTCGTGTGCCGGCCGGTGTCTGCAATGAAAAAAGCCGACCACGAAGGTCGGCTTTCCTGCTCGCTGCGACAGCGTCGGGCTTACTTGAGGCGGCGCTCGACGCCTCTTTCCACCAGCACCTTCGCCGAGATTTCCTCCACGGAGAAGTGCGTGGAGTTGAGGAAGGCGATGTTTTCGCGGCGGAACAGGTTCTCCACTTCCCGCACTTCGAATTCGCACTGGGCGAAGCTGGCGTAGCGGCTGTTGGGCTTGCGCTCGTTGCGGATGGCGGTCAGGCGGTCGGGGTCGATGGTCAGGCCGAACAGCTTGTGCTTGTGCTTTTTCAGCGCATTGGGCAGCTGCAGGCGCTCCATGTCCTCTTCGGTGAGCGGGTAGTTGGCGGCGCGGATGCCGTATTGCAGCGCCATGTAGAGGCAGGTGGGGGTCTTGCCGCAGCGCGACACCCCGACCAGGATCAGGTCGGCCTTGTCGTAGTAGTGCGTGCGGGCGCCGTCGTCGTTGTCGAGGGCGAAGTTCACCGCCTCGATACGTTCCATGTAGTTGGCGTTGTGGCCAATGCTGTGGGATTTTCCGACGGAATACGACGAATCCGAGGATAATTCCTGCTCCAGCGGGGACAAAAAGGTCGAGAAGATGTCAATCATGAAGCCGTTGGAGTGAGCCAGAACGGCACGAATCTCGCGGTTGACGATGGTATCGAAGATGATTGGCCGGGCGCCGTCAGACTCGGCAGCAGCATTGATTTGCTGTACCATGGTGCGCGCTTTTTCTTCGGTATCGATGTAGGGCCGCGTCAGTTTGACGAAGTTGATGTTCTCGAACTGCGCAAGGAGGCTTTGCCCGAGGGTTTCGGCAGTGATGCCGGTGCCATCGGAGATAAAAAATGCCGTACGTTTCATCTGCGCTGCGGGCCTTAAGGTAGGAACGATTCTTGGTTATGATGGGCCGCGCTTTTGCAAGGCCACTTGCCGGGCATTGTCACTCATTTTTCGGACCCAGACCAGAAAGCGGCGGAACAGTCCCCTCCGGCCCCGTTTGAGCTTGTCCAACACTTAGTGGAGAGATCACCTTGGTAGAGTACGTAGTTTCCCTCGATAAGCTCGGCGTGCATGACGTCGAACATGTGGGGGGCAAGAACGCATCCCTGGGCGAAATGATCAGCAATCTTGCCGGTGCCGGCGTTTCCGTACCGGGTGGTTTCGCCACCACTGCCCAGGCCTACCGGGACTTCCTCGAGCAGAGCGGCCTGAACGATCGCATCCATGCGGCGCTGGATGCCCTCGATGTCGATGACGTGAACGCCCTGGCCAAGACCGGCGCGCAGATCCGTCAATGGGTGATGGACGCCGAGTTCCCGGCCCAGCTCGATGCCGAGATCCGCAAGGCCTTCGCCGAAATGGCCGGCGGCAATGACAACATGGCCGTGGCCGTGCGTTCCTCCGCCACCGCCGAAGACCTGCCGGACGCTTCCTTCGCCGGCCAGCAGGAAACCTTCCTGAACATCCGTGGCGTGGACAACGTGATCCGCGCCGCCAAGGAAGTATTCGCTTCCCTGTTCAACGACCGCGCCATCGCCTACCGCGTGCACCAGGGCTTCGACCACAAGCTGGTCGCCCTGTCCGCCGGCGTGCAGCGCATGGTCCGCTCGGAAACCGGCACCGCCGGCGTGATGTTCACCCTGGACACCGAATCCGGCTTCCGTGACGTGGTGTTCATCACCGGCGCCTACGGCCTCGGCGAGACCGTGGTACAGGGCGCGGTGAACCCCGACGAATTCTACGTGCACAAGCCGACCCTGGAGGCTGGCCGCCCGGCGATCCTGCGTCGCAACCTGGGCAGCAAGGCGATCAAGATGATCTACGGCGACGAAGCCAAGGCCGGCAAGTCGGTCAAGGTCGTTGACGTGGAGAAGGCCGATCGTGCCCGCTTCGCTCTGAGCGATGCCGAAGTTACCGAACTGGCCAAGCAGGCTCTGATCATCGAGAAGCACTACGAGCGTCCGATGGACATCGAGTGGGCGAAGGACGGTGACGACGGCAAGCTGTACATCGTTCAGGCTCGTCCGGAAACCGTGAAGAGCCGCAGCAGCGCCAACGTGATGGAGCGCTACCTGCTGAAAGAGAAGGGCAAGGTGCTGGTCGAAGGCCGTGCCATTGGCCAGCGCATCGGCGCCGGCCCGGTCAAGGTGATCCACGACGTTTCCGAGATGGACAAGGTTCAGCCGGGCGACGTGCTGGTCTCCGACATGACCGACCCGGACTGGGAGCCGGTGATGAAGCGCGCCAGCGCCATCGTTACCAACCGTGGCGGCCGTACCTGCCACGCGGCGATCATCGCCCGTGAACTGGGTATCCCGGCCGTCGTCGGCTGCGGCAACGCCACTGCCGTCCTGCAAGACGGCCAGCGCGTGACCGTTTCCTGCGCCGAAGGCGATACCGGCCTGATCTACGAAGGCGAACTCGGCTTCGACGTGCGCCAGAACTCGGTCGACGCCATGCCCGACCTGCCGTTCAAGATCATGATGAACGTCGGCAACCCGGACCGCGCATTCGACTTCGCCCAACTGCCGAACGAAGGCGTTGGCCTGGCCCGCCTGGAATTCATCATCAACCGCATGATCGGCGTGCACCCGAAGGCGCTGCTGAACTTCGCCAGCCTGCCGGCTGACGTCAAGGAAAGCGTCGAGAAGCGCATCGCCGGTTATGACGATCCGGTCGGCTTCTACGTCGAGAAGCTGGTGGAAGGCGTCAGCACCCTGGCCGCTGCGTTCTGGCCGAAGAAGGTCATCGTGCGTCTGTCGGACTTCAAGTCCAACGAATACGCCAACCTGATCGGCGGCAAGCTCTACGAGCCGGAAGAAGAGAACCCGATGCTCGGCTTCCGCGGCGCCTCGCGCTACATCAGCGAATCGTTCCGCGACTGCTTCGAGCTCGAATGCCGTGCGATGAAGAAAGTCCGCAACGAAATGGGCCTGACCAACGTCGAGCTGATGGTGCCGTTCGTGCGTACCCTGGGCGAAGCCTCCCAGGTCGTCGACCTGCTGGCCACCAACGGCCTGAAGCGTGGCGAGAACGGCCTGCGCGTCATCATGATGTGCGAGCTGCCGTCCAACGCCCTGCTGGCCGATGAGTTCCTCGAGTACTTCGACGGCTTCTCCATCGGCTCCAACGACCTGACCCAGCTGACCCTCGGTCTGGACCGCGACTCCGGTATCGTTGCGCACCTGTTCGACGAGCGTAACCCTGCGGTCAAGAAGCTGCTGGCCAACGCCATCTCCGCCTGCCGCAAGGCCGACAAGTACATCGGCATCTGCGGCCAGGGCCCGTCCGACCACCCGGATCTGGCCAAGTGGCTGATGGAGCAGGGCATCGACAGCGTGTCGCTGAACCCGGACTCGGTACTGGATACCTGGTTCTTCCTCGCGGAAGCTCAGCCGGCCTGACGGTCGTTCGGTAATCCTGAAAAGGGCGGGTATTCAACCCGCCCTTTTTTATGTTCGTAGCAATCAGAATCATGCAAAGCAGTAGTGAACTCTTTCCCGTGGCGCTGTTGAGCGCTGAGTTGCGCGGTGACCTCGCCGAGGACGTGTATCGCCTGAAGCCGGGCAACAGCCCTGATCCAAGTGTCGAACTTGCCGTGACGCGCCTGGGTAGGGCAGATCGCGAAGGTGGCCGGGGCGTTCCGGTGATTCTCCTGCATGGCAGCTTCTCCAATCGGCGCTTCTGGTATTCACCCAAGTGCATCGGACTGGGGCCTTATCTTGCCCGGGAAGGCTTCGATGTCTGGATTCCGGAAATGCGTGGGCATGGCTTGTCCCCGCGCAACCAGGCGTATGACCGCAATCAGGTGGCCGACTACGCGCGGCATGACCTGCCGGCGATCGCCGCCTTCGTCGTCGAACAGGCTGGCCAGGCCGCGCACTGGCTGGGACATTCGCTGGGAGGGACATCACTGGCGGCGGCGCTTGGCGGGCAGTACCTGGGCGCTGCGGAGGTGGCGAGTGCCGCGCTGTTCGGCAGCCAGGTGAGCCGCAATTACTGGCCGCTCAAGCTGCCGCCGGTGGAATGGAGCAGCCGCTTCCTGCTCAAGCGCATGGGCGGCCTGTCCGGCTCCCGGCTCCGGCGTGGTCCCGAGGACGAGCCAGTGGGCGTTGCCCTGGAGGCACTACGCTGGTATCGGCTGTTCGGTCGTTTCGGCGATCGCGAGAAGGACTGGTGGGCAGGTCTGGCCGAATGCCGTGTCCCGGTGCTCGCCGTCGCGTCGAAAGGCGATTTCCAGGACCCGCCGTGGCACTGCCGCCAATTGCTCGAACAGTTCGGTTCCGAGGTTCGCGAGTTCCTCTGCCTGGGGCGCCGCGAAGGTTTTTCGGAGGATTTCGGGCATGCCGAAATGCTGATCAGCAAGGCTGCGCAGCGCGAGGTCTGGCCCCTGGTGAGGCACTGGCTGCAGCACGGTGGATTGCCGCGGCAGGTGGATGTGCAGGTTTCCGCCTGAGGTTCGGCTTCAGGCGTCTTCTTGTACGTTTCGTGTCGGCCTGTCTGTCGCTAGACTGTGACGCCATCAGGTATTCCGGTCATTCCCGGCGCCTGCCGGCCTGCTTTCGTGCCGTCCCGGCCGTCGATGGCAGGCTGGACCGGTCCGTTCCGTTCACCCGCTAGTCATGTTCATCTGGAGGAACTCCCCATGCATTACGTAACCCCCGATCTCTGCGACGCCTATCCGGAGCTGGTCCAGGTCGTCGAGCCGATGTTCAGCAATTTCGGCGGGCGCGATTCCTTCGGCGGCGAAATCGTCACCATCAAGTGCTTCGAGGACAACTCCCTGGTCAAGGAGCAGGTGGAGAAGGACGGCAAGGGCAAGGTCATGGTCGTGGACGGCGGCGGCTCGCTGCGCCGCGCGCTGCTTGGCGACATGCTGGCCGAGAAGGCGGCGAAGAACGGCTGGGAAGGCATCGTGGTCTACGGCTGCATCCGCGACGTGGATGTGATCGCCCAGACCGACCTCGGTGTGCAGGCGCTGGCCAGCCATCCGATGAAAACCGACAAGCGCGGCATCGGCGACCTGAACGTGCCGGTGACCTTCGGCGGTATTACCTTCCGCCCGGGCGAGTTCGTCTATGCCGACAACAACGGCATCATCGTTTCGCCCCAGGCGCTGAAAATGCCGGAGTGACACCGAACGTTTGACGGCTGTTCGAGTCAATGTGGGGAGTCGTTGCAAATCAACGACTTCCAACATCCTCTGAGTAGCTCCTCAAGGGCGTTTCCCCCGGTGTTCACATGCAGCCGCGACCATCCAACGGGAGAACGGATGCAGCAATACGAAAGCGCTACCGAGCGCGGGCTTATCTATGGATACGTGCTGGATGGGCACGGCGGTGGCCGCCAGGTTTCGCGCGCCGAATTGCCGCTGCTCGACCTGACGCCGGAAGAGACCCTGTGGGTCCACTGGGATCGCGGAGTGCCGGAGGCCCAGGTCTGGCTGCGCGAGTCCAGCGACCTGAACGAGTTCGCCTGCGACCTGCTGCTCGAGGAGGCCACCCGCCCGCGGATCGTCGATCTGGGGGCCGAGCGCCTGCTGGTGTTCCTTCGCGGAGTGAACCTGAACCCCGGCGCGATGCCGGAGGACATGGTTTCCTTGCGCGTCTATATCGAGGGGCAGCGACTGATTTCCCTGCGCATGCGCTCGACCAAGGCGGTGGAAGAGATGCGTGCCGACCTTGCCGCCGGGCGCGGGCCGAAGACCAGTTCCGAGCTCCTGCTGGCTCTGGCGCACTACATGACGGATCGTGTGGACACACTGATCGGCGGACTTGCCGACCGGCTCGACGGCATGGAAGAGGCGATCGAGGAAGACGAGCGCAGCATTCCCGATCAGCATCAGTTGCGGACCTTGCGCCGCCGTGCTGCCGGCCTGCGCCGCTATCTGGCGCCGCAGCGCGACATCTATGCGCAACTGGTCAAGCTGAAGCTCTCATGGACCGTGGCCGACGATGCCGACTACTGGAACGAGCTGTACAACAGCCTGACGCGCAACCTCGAGGAGCTTGAGCTGGTTCGCGAGCGGATCAGCCTGATCCAGGAGGCGGAGCACCGGCGGATGACCGAAAGAATGAACCGCACGATGTATCTGCTTGGTATCATTACCGGCTTCTTCCTGCCCATGAGCTTCGTGACCGGACTACTCGGCATCAACGTGGGCGGGATTCCCGGGTCGAGCGCGCCCTACGGCTTTGCCATCGCATGCCTGGTCATTGCCGGCATCGCACTGTTCCAGTGGTGGATATTCCGCCGCCTGCGCTGGCTCTGATGTGACTTGTGAATCAGGGACTGCGTCAAGCACCACACATAGGCGAGGTATGCATGCACGATCCATTCGAAGAGTCCCTGCGCGATCTGCTGCGGATGCCTCCGGAGCAGCCGGACGACGAGGCACGCCTGGGACGGGTGCTGAAAACCGCCAACCGCCAGGTCGGCGCCGGCGACCTGTTCAGCCTGATGGGTCACTGGCTGGAAGCGCTGCTGATCGGAATCAGCAAAGGCGCCCCGCACCTTGCCCCCGTATCGCGTCAAACACAGAATTCCGCACCTTCCGCTGACAAGGCCGACTGAACATGCAATTCGACATCTGGACGCAAAGCCTGCTCACAGCCATGAACACCCTGTGGGGCAAGCTGGCCGGCTTCATTCCCAACCTGCTCGGCGCACTGGTCGTGGTGTTGCTTGGCTTCGTGGTGGCCAAGCTGCTCGACACGCTGCTGTCCAAGCTGCTCGCCAAGCTCGGCCTGGACCGCCTGATGGCCGGCACCGGCCTGACCAAGCTGCTGGTGCGCGCGGGTATCCAGGTTCCGGTGTCGACACTGGTCGGCAAGATCGTCTACTGGTTCGTCCTGCTGATCTTCCTGGTTTCCGCGGCCGAATCCCTGGGCCTGCAGCGGGTTTCGGCAACCCTGGACATGCTCGCCCTGTACCTGCCGAAAGTCTTCGGCGCGGCCCTGGTGCTGATCGTCGGCGTGCTGCTGGCGCAACTGGCGAACAGCCTGGTGCGTGGCGCTGCCGATGGCGTCGGCCTGGAATATGCGAGCGGGCTGGGTCGGGTCGCGCAATGGATGGTCATCATCATCAGCATCTCGGTGGCCATCGGCCAGCTGGAAGTGAAGACCGACCTGCTGAACAACATCATTGCCATCGTGCTGATCTCCGTTGGCCTGGCAGCCGCTCTGGCACTGGGCCTGGGCAGTCGCGAAGTGGCCAGCCAGATCATCGCGGGCATCTATGTGCGGGAGCTGTACCAGGTCGGGCAGCAAGTGAAAGTGGCTGATGTCGAAGGCATCATCGAAGAAATTGGTACTATCAAGACTATTCTGCTGACGGATGACGGCGAGTTGGTGTCCATTGCCAACCGCAGTCTGCTCGATCAGCGTGTGACCAGTCGCTGAGATGATCCCGAATCGCACCGATGCCGCTCGCGTAGAGTTGCATCGGTTCCCGACCTGACCCGGCCAGACCCGACTTGAACAAGCCGCATTCACTGTCATTGCGCTATGACCCGCGCCAGCTCACCGATGAGGAGTTGGTTCAACGCTCTCACGAGGAATTGTTCCATGTGACGCGGGCCTATGAAGAGCTGATGCGTCGCTATCAGCGGACCTTGTTCAACGTTTGTGCGCGCTATCTGGGCAATGACCGCGATGCGGATGATGTATGTCAGGAAGTGATGCTGAAGGTTCTGTATGGGCTGAAGAACTTCGAAGGCAAGTCGAAGTTCAAAACATGGCTATACAGCATCACTTACAACGAGTGCATTACCCAGTATCGCAAGGAACGCCGCAAACGACGGTTACTTGACGCGCTGAGCCTCGATCCGATCGAAGAGGCGTCGGAGGAAAGGGCTCCCAAGGTCGAGGAACGGGGAGGGCTGGACCGTTGGCTAGTTCATGTCAATCCCATCGATCGGGAAATTCTGGTTCTGCGCTTTGTTGCGGAACTGGAGTTCCAGGAGATCGCCGACATCATGCATATGGGCCTGAGTGCGACAAAAATGCGCTACAAGCGAGCGCTCGACCGGTTGCGCGAAAAGTTTTCCACCGAGACGGAAACATAGTCCGGGAAATATTGTCCCTGCATATGGCAAGTTCTGATAAACTTGCAACCCAAGTTGTACGGCCTATAGTTCGGGCAACTTGAATACCACCAAGATGGGGATTTAACGGATGAAACTGAAGAACACCTTAGGCGTCGTTGTTGGCTCGTTGATCGCCGCCTCCGCTGTGAATGCCTTCGCTCAAGGCCAGGGCTCGGTCGAAACGGAACTCTTCGGCAAGCGCTATTTCACCGATAGCGTTCGCGACATGAAGAACGGCAATCTGTATGGCGGCTCGATCGGCTACTTCCTGACCGATGACGTCGAGCTGGCGCTGTCCTATGGTGAGTACCACGACATTCGTGGCACCAACGAAACCGGTAACAAGAAGGTCCATGGCAACCTGAGCTCCCTGGATGCCATCTACCACTTCGGTACCCCGGGTGCCGCCTCGCTGCGTCCCTACGTCTCCGCAGGCCTGGGCCACCAGAGCATCACCAACATCCACGACGCCAACGGCAGCCGTCAGAACCTGACCATGGCCAACCTCGGCGCCGGCCTGAAGTACTACTTCACCGAAAACTTCTTCGCCAAGGCCAGCCTCGATGGCCAGTACGGTCTGGAGAAGCGTGACAACGGTCACCAGGGCGAGTGGATGGCTGGCCTGGGCGTCGGCATGAACTTCGGTGGCGGTGCCGCTGCTCCGGCTCCGGAACCGGTTGCCGAAGTGTGCGCCGACTCCGACAACGACGGCGTCTGCGACAACGTCGACAAGTGCCCGGACACCCCGGCCAACGTCACCGTTGACGCCAATGGCTGCCCGGCCGTGGCTGAAGTCGTTCGCGTCCAGCTGGACGTGAAATTCGACTTCGACAAGGCGAAAGTGAAGGAAAACAGCTACGCGGACATCAAGAACCTGGCTGACTTCATGAATCAATACCCGTCCACCAACACCACCGTTGAAGGCCACACCGACTCCGTCGGCACCGACGCCTACAACCAGAAACTGTCCGAGCGCCGCGCCAATGCCGTTCGTGACGTACTGGTCAACGAGTACGGTGTAGAAGGCGGCCGCGTAGACGCAGTTGGCTACGGCGAGAGCCGTCCGGTTGCTGACAACGCCACCGCTGAAGGCCGCGCCGTCAACCGTCGCGTAGAAGCCGAAGTGGAAGCTCAGGCCAAGTAATCCGGTCCGAGTTACAGGAAAAACCCGACTTCGGTCGGGTTTTTCTTTGCCTGCGAAAAAGTCTCAGGCCGTGCGTGCCAGCAGCTGTTCGGCGCCTGCAGCGGCTACTTCGCCAATCACCAGAATCGCCGGGCTCTTCAGCTCGAAGCGGGTGGCATCGCGGGCCATGTCGCCCAGGTGGCTGCGGCATTCGCGCTGCCAGGGGAGGGAGGCGTTCTCGATCATCGCCACCGGCATGGCGGACGGCATGCCGCCGTCCAGCAGGCCTTGCTGGATTTCTGCCAGACGCGCGACGCCCATGTACACCACCAGGGTGGTTCCGCTTTGGGCCAGGGCTGCCCAGTTCGGCTCGCTGTCGTCCTGGGTGTGGGCCGTGACCAGCGTCACCCCGCGACTGATTCCGCGCAGGGTCAGCGGAATGCCACATTGCGTAGCCCCGGCCAGGCCGGCGGTGATGCCGTTGACCAGCTCGCAGTCGATACCGCGGGCGCCCAGCCATTCGGCTTCCTCGCCACCGCGCCCGAAGATGCACGGGTCGCCGCCCTTGAGGCGAGCCACGCATCTGTCCTGACGGGCGTAGCGCAGCATCAGCCGATGGATGAAGGCCTGCGGCGTGGAGCGGCAGCCACCGCGTTTGCCAACGCGAACCACCCGCGCCGAAGGGCAGTGTTCCAGGACTGCCGGGTTGACCAGATCATCGATCAGGACCACCTCGGCCTGCCGCAGTGCGCGCACTGCCTTGAGAGTCAGCAGTTCCGGGTCGCCCGGACCCGCGCCGATCAGCCAGACCTTTCCGCTCATGCTTCTTTCCTCCGCTCACCGCCCTGGAAGGGCGACTGCCGGGCAGTACGTCCGCCTGTCCCGCGCTATGGGTTGCATTCCTGCGTCCGGGGTGGACGCGATTGACAGTGGTTCGCTGTTTCAGCCGGACTGGGTTCCGTTTTCCTTCACCGCATTCGGCTCGCCGATGACCATCGACGTCAGGTGCTCGCGGATGTTCGTCCCGGCGCACATCTGGCTGTAGTACCAGTCCTCGTTGGCGGTGTTGCCGTACAGGCAGGCACCGACCAGCACGTCGTTGCGCAGCACCAGCTTCCGGTAAGTACCGCTCTCCGGGTCGGAGAAGGTGAAGGTCTCGGTGCCGGCGCCGCCCATGAACTCCCCGGCGGAGAACATATCGATGCCGGTCACTTTCAGCCGGGTCGCGGGCAGCGGGCTGTTGTAGCGGGCGATGCCGAACTGGGCCAGATGGTTGGCGCAGACCCTGGCCTGTTCGAGCAGCGGCCCGAGCAGGCCGTAGGTGGTGCCGCGATGGTTCGCGCATTCGCCCAGGGCATAAATGCACGGGTCGTAGGTTTGCAGCGTGTCGTTGACCAGGATGCCCTGGTTGCAGGGGATTCCCGCTTCTTCGGCGAGACGGGTGTTCGGCCGGATGCCAGCGGCCATGACCACCAGGTCGGCGGGGATCGCATCGCCACTGTTGAACTGCAGGGCGCAGACGCGGCCATCGCCGTTGTCCAGCAGTTCCTCGCTCTGTTCGCCGATGCGGAAGTGAATGCCGCGCTGTTCCAGCGCCCGCTGCAGCAGCTTGCCCGCCGTGCGGTCGAGCTGGCGTTCCAGCAGCCAATCGGCTTCGTGAACCACGGTCACGTCCATGCCGCGCTGCCGCAGGCCGTTGGCGGCTTCCAGCCCGAGCAGGCCGCCGCCGATGACTACCGCATGGCTGTGTGTGGAGGACGCTTCCATCATCGTCCGCGCATCGGCGATATCCCGATAACCGATCACGCCCTGCAGGCGGTTGCCGGGGATGGGCAGTCTTACCGGGATGGACCCGGTGGCGATCAGCAGCCGGTCATACTCCGCGACCGTGCCGTCGGCGGCGACGACCTTGCGCTGCTGGCGATCGATCTTCACCGCCGGGCTGCCGGACAGCAGTCTGATGCCGTTCTGCGCGTACCAGTCGAAGTCATTGAGGACGATTTCCTCGAAGCGCTGTTCGCCGGCCAGCAGCGGAGACAGCAGCAGACGGTTGTAGTTGGGATGGGGCTCGGCGCCGAACACGGTGATTTCGTACAGATCGGGGGCGAGCTGGAGCAGTTCTTCCAGGGTGCGGACACCGGCCATGCCGTTGCCGATCAACACCAGCTTGAGTTTTTTCATGCGAGGGATCTCCTGCAGAAAAATCGCGGAAAACAAAAAAGGCGTCCCGCCGGTTGCCCGGCAAGGACGCCTTTGTCCAGTTCCCGTTCTATCGGGATACGCCGGTCTCGTCGTTGAGGCCTGCGCTTTGTGGTCTTGTTGCAGTGTTCAAAGCAGGCGGCGTGCCAATCGTTGAAAAAGCGCTTTCTTCAGGGGCTGCTGACGTTTCGCGGGTGTCGGCTGTTCGCCGGATGCACTGCGATGATGCGTGGCGGGCCGATGTGGTGCGGCTCAACCCTTCAGCATCCAGAGCAGCAGGAGCAGGTTCAGCGCCAACGAGCCCAGCGCGATGGCACGCCAGACTCTCAGCGGTTCACGTTCGAGCAATGGGCGCGGGCGCTGTGGGGCCTGGCGCTCGCCTTGCTCCAGGGCGAGCAGGGCTTCCTCGGCGGTCTCGAAGCGTTGCTGCGGATTGCTTGCCAGCAGCTTGAGCAGCCAGTCGTCCAGCCAGGCTGGAAGGTCGGGCCGATAGCGGCTGGCGGGTGTCGGTGTGCCGAAGCGTGGGTGCTGGAAGGCTTCGATCTCGCCGTAGGGATAGTGCCCGGTGAGCAGGCGGTAGAGCGTCACTCCGGCGGCGTAGAGGTCCTGGCGCGCATCCGGTCCGGCGCCGTGGAAGGCTTCCGGCGCCAGATAGCTCGGCGTGCCGGGCAGGCTGTGCGGTTCGTCGCCGGACAGCCCCGGGCAATAGGCCAGGCCGAAGTCGAGCAGGCGCAGTTCGCCATCGTCGCCAAGATGGAGGTTTTCCGGCTTGATGTCGCGGTGCAGGATGTTGCGCCGGTGCAGTTGGCCGATAGCCCGCAGCAGCCGCGGCGCCTGCTCCTGCCACTGATTGAGCGGCATGAGGCCGTTCTGTCGCAGCTCATCCGCGAAGGTCCGTCCCGGGTATTCGCGCATCACGTAGTAGAGATGCTGCCGTTGCGGCAGGCTGTGCAGCTCCGGGAAGTGGCGGCTCTGCACGCGGCGCAGGAACCATTCCTCCAGCAATAGCGACTGGCCGTCGTGTTCGCTGGGCGGCAGCGTTTTCAGCAGCCACGGGCGATTCTGCGCATCGCGTACCCGATAGATCAGCGACTGGCGTGATTGGCCCAATCTGGACTCGACTCGCCAGCCTTCGAAGTCCTGACCGTCGCGCAGCGTTGGCGGCACCGGCCAGTGATCGAGTTGCGCCAGTGCATCGCCCAGCGCCGCTGCGGGGAGGTCGTCGACGCGCACCAGCAGGGCGCTGGCGTTGTCCTGGCTACCCGCCAGATGGGCAGCGCTGACCAGTGCCTCGGCGCAGCCCTGCAGAGTTTGCGCGTCCTGCAGGATGTTACGGATGCCGTTGTCGCCGAGAGTCGCCCAGACGCCGTCGCTGACCAGCAGGAAGCTCTGCCCGGCCTCCAGTTCGCCGTCTCGATAGTCCACTACCAGATGCTGGTCGAGGCCGAGGGCGCGCTTGAGCACATGCTGCATGCCCGGTTGTTCCCAGACGTGATCCTGGGTCAGGCATTCCAGTTGCCCGCCATGCCAGCGATACAGCCGGCAATCGCCGACATGGGCGAGGGTGAAGCGCCTGCCGCGCAGCACCAGCGCCGTCAGCGTGGTCAGCAGCGGCTGGCCGCCACCGTTGGCCTGCAGCCAGCGGTTGTGCGAGAGCAGCAGGCGGTCCAGGGCCTGCGCCACGGCCCAGGTTTCCGGCGTGGCGTAATAGTCCACCGCCAGTGCCTGCAGCGTCAGCCGCGCCGCCAGGCCGCCGTCGGCGCACTGGCTGACGCCATCGGAGAGGGCGAACAGGTGCCCCTTGCTGGCCGCCAGCGCGGCCGGAGGGGTGGCGACGCGGATGGCATCCTGGTTTTCCGTCCGCGGGCCGGTGGCGCTGGCCTGGGCGAAGCTCAGGCGCAGAGCGCCCGAGCCTTGCGCCTGATCGAAGGCGACGGCCTGGTTCATACGCGCGCCGCAGTGACGGCAGCGCTGCCCCAGGTGGTGCGCCAGCGGTTCTTCACTCCATGCAGGCCGAACCAGGCCAGCACGCCGAGGCTGGCGAACAGCCAGAGGCCGAGCTGGTAGTCACCGGTGGTCTGCTTGATCGCGCCGAGCCCGGCGGTCAGGCAGAAGCCGCCGATGCCGCCGGCCATGCCGATCAGCCCGGTCATCACCCCGATGGTTTGGCGGAAGCGTTGCGGCACCAGTTGGAACACCGCGCCGTTACCCGCGCCGAGGCTGAGCATGGCGATCACGAACAGACCCAGGGCCGCGACCGCGCTGGGCAGGTGGAAGCCCACGGCGGCGATGCAGATCGAGGCGACGGTGTACATCGCCAGCAGACTGCGGATGCCGCCGATGCGGTCGGCCAGGGCACCGCCGAGGGGGCGCATCAGGCTGCCGGCGAACACGCAGGCGGCGGTGTAGTAGCCGGCTTTCACCGGGTCGAGGCCGTACTGGTCGTGGAAGTAGCCGGGCAGGGTGCTCGCCAGTCCGAGGAAGCCGCCGAAGGTCACGCTGTAGAAGAACATGAACCACCAGCTGTCGCGGTCGCCCAGCGCCTTGAGGTAGTCGGCCAGCGATTTGGCGGCCGGGCGCTCCGGCGCATTGCGGGCGACCATGGCGAATACCACGAGGGTCAGGATCAGCGGGATCAGCGCGAAGCCGAAGACATTCTGCCAGCCAAAGGCGGCGGCGATAGCCGGGGCGAACAGCGCGGCGAGCACGGTGCCGGAGTTGCCCGCACCGGCGATACCCATCGCCTTGCCCTGGTGTTGCGGCGGATACCACTGCGAAGCCAGCGGCAGGGCGACGGCGAAGGACGCACCGGCCATGCCCAGCAGCACACCGAGCAGCAGAGCCTGTTCGAGATTGTGGATGCCGAGCTGCCAGGCGCCGATCAGCGCGGCGATGACGATCACCTGGCCGAATATCCCGGCACTCTTCGGCGACCAGCGATCGGCCAGCAGGCCCATGAGGAAGCGCAGCACCGCGCCGGAAAGGATCGGCGTGGCCACCATCAGCGCACGTTCCTGGGTGGTCAGCTGCAGGTCGGCGGCGATCTGCACGGCCAGCGGGCCGAGCACGTACCACACCATGAAGCTCAGGTCGAAATAGAGGAATGCGGCGAACAGCGTCGGCGCGTGGCCGGCCTTCCAGAAGCTTGTATTCATTGAACACCTCGTCTGCAACGGTTGAGTACCCGCCTCGTTGCCCGCGCTGCACGCAGCAGGGCTGGCCGGGTTCCTGGATGTCCCGCTGGACGTCCCGCAGGACGTCCGCGCCCCAGCACCGGGGCGAAACGAAAAAGGCGCCGCTCCACCCACCGCAGAGCGGGTGTGGAAGCGACGCCTTTGTCGTTGAGTTGGGTAACCGCCGTTGATTACCACCGAGGGTGACTCAGCAAATGCCGGGCCAGTTTCGTCCAGTGGCCGTTTCAGGCCCCTGCGTCAGGTGTGGTCCATGCAGGCTGGGCCACAACGGGGCGCTGCAAGGGCCGAGCTGCTCCCGCTTGGGGCATCTTCAGCCGAGCCAGTTGGCTTGCGGGGGGAGTGCCTTGCGGACGTTTTCCGGGATGGGGACGACCTTGCGTTCGCGGTAGTTGAAGAACACGAAGCCGGACTTGGCCATGGCGATGAGCGTGTCGTCGCCGATGCGGGTGACGCGGAAGATGATGTCGCCGCCGTACTTGTTGAGATCCATCATGCCGATCTCGAAGCGCAACTTGTCGCGGGCGAAGGCCTCCGCACGGTAGGTAGTGGCCAGGTCGGTGGCGACATAGCCGATACCGTCGGCATCGACGCCCTCGGTGATATGGCATTCATAGAGGTAGCGCGCCCGCGCCTCGGAAATCATCGAGATCATGGTGTCGTTGCCCAGGTGGCCGCCGCCGTTGATGTCGGTGGTGCGCACGGTGAGAACGGTTTCGTAGCAATACAGGTGCTCTGGGAATTCCAGTTGCAGGCGGGCCATGACTACCTCGGATGGCGATGGAGTTCGATGCGGTCGCTGATTTTAGACGGGATCGACTAACGGGACGATCCTCCAAAGGGATAGTTCGCTCGGAGTAGGAACTATCTTGCAGGATCGATTGGCCAGGGGTTCGATGGAAGTCTTGCATATATGACTTGTCCAGTACGAGGATCGAACGGGCTGGCGGTTTTTACTGGCTGCCAATTGATGACTGGAACTTGGCGGGAGGTGGGGCGGGGGAGGAAGTTGCCGGGTGTGCCGTGGTGGAGTTCTTTTTGTAGTACCGGTGTTTTATAGAAATAATCTTATTGTTCGGCTTCCAGGTTTATATTCCTGAACTGGGCTTCCCTGCCCGGTATTGCTCTTACCAGGGGGCGAGAGCCGGATTCACACGGAATGTGGAGGTATCTTCCGGACGATTGGCTGCCCACTTGACCAGCATCATCATCGTAACGAAGCCAAGGCAGATGAAGAGCGGGTAAGCGAAGAGGATTTCCTGGAGGGAATACTTCCAGCTCAGCGGGCGGGCGATGCCCAGCATGGCTGCGTAGAACCAGGAGACGCCGGAAACAACACCGGAGAACACCGCCAGGGTGCGGGCGCCCGGTTTCAGCTTGAGCAGCGTGCCGGCCTTGATCATCCATGGCATTACCACGCTGTGCAGCAGGAAGCCATTGATGGTCAGCAGTACCACGATCAGCACTTTCGCCTGAAGTTTGGGGTTGAGGAAGTACTCGGCACCCTTGACGGCGTAGTCCATCAGGATGATTCCGATCCCGGTAACCCAGAGAACAGCAAGTGCAGCAAGTACGGTCTTTTTCAAGGTTTCAAGATGGTTTTTGTCGCTATGGGAGTCGTTTTTTCCCTGGATCAGTTGCTTGATCATGGCGAAGTCGCTGGTCAGGACCAGGCCAATTGCAACGCAGCAAGCGATCAGATGGGCATAAACAACACCCATGCGCATTAATTCCATGGTTGCTTCCTGCTTCAGCAAGGAAGTAAGAAAGTGGGACAGCTCCATGGGTTACCTCTTGTTTTAAAAATTAAGTTGATGTGCTGATGCAGTAGGGCACCGCTATATAGTTATAAGTCTCTTCGGACTTTGTTTTTGTCATGGTCAGGTTGTTCTGGTTATTCGGTACATGTATCTCATGTCTTCATGAGCCACTCCTCTTTCTTGAGACAGAGAATCCGCCTGCACGGAAAGACTGTGCATGGAGGATTGCTCCGAACTCGAGGGTTAGACATGCACACCTTTGGACGACCATAACTCAAGGGTGGCGCGATTAACTCGGGCTTCCATCTGAGTGCCACCGGCGCCGGATTGTTCAAAAAATGATCTGAAACCCGACAGGCGGCAGCGGTCGGAAAAGATATCTAAGGTCCTGAAAAGGCAAGGAAACCTTGCCAGAAGGGCGTTTCGGAGAGGTTCACTGGATTGGGCAAATATTCAGCAGATACATTGCTTAGCAAGCTATCTTTCGTGAATTGTGGTCTCACTGTCCGAGCATGTCGTGCATGGCGATGACCTGCTCGGCGACCTGGATCAGCTTCTGCTGCCGGCTCATGGCTTGGCGGCGCATCAGGGTGTAGGCTTCTTCCTCGGTGCAACCCTTCATTTTCATCAGCAGGCCCTTGGCGAGCTCGATGCGCTTGCGTTCGGTCAGTTGCTGCTCGCGAGCCTGCAGTTGCGCACGCAGGGCCTGGTCGCTCTCGAAGCGAGCCATGGCCACATCGAGGATGGGCTTCAGGCGCTCGCTCTGGATACCTTCGACGATATAGGCGCTGACGCCGGAACGGATGGCCTGGCGCATCACCTGCGGGTCGTTTTCGTCGGTGAACATCACGATCGGCCGTGGCTGGTCGCGGGACACCAGCACCACCTGTTCGAGAACATCGCGACCGGGGGACTCGGTGTCGATGAGAATGACGTCCGGATGCAGTGCCTCGACCCGCTGCGGCAGGTCGATGGTCAGCCCGGACTCGTCCACCACGTCGAAACCGGCTTCCATCAGCGCAGCTTTCAGGCGACCGACTTTTTTCGGGGTGTCGTTGATCAGCAGAACTCGCAGCATGGTCGTACTCAGATGGCCGTGGGCAGGTGTTCGTCGGACAGGGCGTCGATCGGGAAGCTGCGGGCATAGCTGGCCGGGTCGTGGCCATCCCATGTGCGTCCGTCGATCAGCGTGGAGCTGCGCAGCTCGGTATCCGCAACGGCAATGCCCAGCGCCTCGGCAGCTTCCCGGTACAGCTGCAATTGCTGCACCTGGCGGGCGATGCCGAGGTAGTCCGGGTCCTCGCGCAGCAGGCCCCAGCGGCGGAACTGGGTCATGAACCACATGCCATCCGACAGCCAGGGCATGTTGGCCTGTCCGTCAGCGAAGAAGCGCAGCGGGTGGGCATCCTGCCAGGCGTGGCCAAGGCCGTCCTGGTAACGACCGAGCAGGCGTGGCTCGATGCTCGACAGCGGCGCATCGACGTATTCCGCGCTACTGAGCAATTGCGCCACACCGCGCTGGTTCGCTTCGCTGGCCTCGATGAAGCGGCTGGCTTCGAGGACGCTCATCACCAGGGCGCGGGTGGCGTTGGGATACTGCTCGACGAAGGCGCGGGTGGCGCCGAGGACCTTTTCCGGGTGGTCCGGCCAGATCGTCTGGCTGGTCGCCAGGGTGAAGCCCATGTCTTCCTCGATCGCCAGGGCTCCCCACGGGCCGCCGGCGCAGAAGCCGTCGATCCGCCCGGCACGCAGGTGCGCGACCATCTGCGAGGGCGGAACCACCAGGGTGTTCACGTCGCGCAGCGGGTGAATGCCGTGGCTCGCCAGCCAGTAGTACAGCCAGAGTGCATGGGTGCCGGTAGGGAACGTGTGGGCAAGCGTCAGGCGCGCTCCATCCTGGTGCACGTGCCGCCGCAGTGCTTCGGCATCGGTCACGCCGTCGCGCATCAACGGTGCGGAGAGGTTGATCGCCTGGCCGTTCTGGCAGATGCCCATGAGTACTGCCATGTCGGTGGCCGGCGTGCCGCCGATGCCCAGTTGAACGCCGTAGATCAATCCATACAGGCCCAGGGCCGCATCCAGTTCGCCACTCAGCAGGCGGTCGCGAAGATTGGCCCAGGAGTTCTGCCGGTGCAGGTTGAGGGTCAGGCCGTACGGTTGGCCGAAGCCCTGCGTGGCAGCCACCACCAGCGATGCGGAGTCGGTGAGGGCCATGAAGCCGATGTTCAGTGCGCTCTTCTCCGGCGCGTCGGAGCCGGCTACCCAGGCCAGGCTGTCCGGACGCTTGTGCATGTTATCGCTCATTCCCACCTCTGAAACGAAAAGGCGCCGCCCGGCGCACAACGCGATGGTTGCGGGCGAAGGCGACGCCGTTGTCTGCCGTTGGGCCTCTGAATGAGTGGGAAACAGCAAGCGCTGTGCCAGGCGAATGTTTCGCGGAAAAGAAAAAGCCCCGCACTGGGCGGGGCTCCTTCATTGCCGGTAAGGCTTAGGCTTGAACGACCGGGATATTGGCGTTCGCAGCGGCTTCCTTGTACTCGGCGATCTGGTCGAAGCTCAGGTAGCGGTAGATATCGGCAGACATGCTGTCGATGTTCTTCGCGTACTCCATGTACTCCTCGACGGTCGGCAGCTTGCCGATGATCGAAGCGACCGCAGCCAGTTCGGCAGAGGCCAGGTACACGTTGGTCGAGTCGCCCAGACGGTTCGGGAAGTTACGGGTGGAGGTGGACACCACGGTGGCACCGGTCTGTACGCGAGCCTGGTTACCCATGCACAGCGAGCAGCCCGGCATTTCCATACGGGCGCCAGCGCGGCCGTAGATGCCGTAGTAGCCTTCCTCGGTCAGCTGGTGCTGGTCCATCTTGGTCGGCGGAGCCAGCCACAGACGGGTCGGGATGCCACCCTTGACCTTCTCCAGCAGCTTGCCGGCAGCGCGGAAGTGACCGATGTTGGTCATGCACGAACCGATGAACACTTCGTCGATCTTGTCGCCGGCAACGGCGGACAGCGGACGGGCATCGTCCGGATCGTTCGGGGCGCACAGGATCGGCTCGTTCACTTCGGCCAGATCGATCTCGATCACGGCGGCGTACTCGGCGTCCTTGTCCGCTTCCATCAGCTGCGGGTTGGCCAGCCATGCTTCCATCGCTTGGGCGCGACGCTCCATGGTGCGGGCATCGCCGTAGCCTTCGCCGATCATCCAGCGCAGCAGGGTGATGTTGGACTTCAGGTACTCGGCGATCGCATCTTCCGGCAGCTTGATGGTGCAACCGGCAGCGGAACGCTCGGCCGAGGCGTCGGACAGCTCGAAGGCTTGCTCGACGGTCAGGCCGTTCAGACCTTCGATCTCGAGGATGCGGCCGGAGAAGATGTTCTTCTTGCCTTTCTTCTCGACGGTCAGCAGGCCGGCCTTGATCGCGTAGTAGGGGATCGCATGCACCAGGTCACGCAGGGTGATGCCAGGCTGCATCTTGCCCTTGAAGCGAACCAGTACGGATTCCGGCATGTCCAGCGGCATTACGCCGGTGGCGGCGGCGAAGGCCACCAGGCCGGAACCGGCCGGGAAGGAGATGCCGATCGGGAAACGGGTGTGCGAGTCACCACCGGTACCGACGGTATCCGGCAGCAGCATGCGGTTCAGCCAGCTGTGGATGATGCCGTCGCCCGGACGCAGGGACACGCCGCCGCGGGTCATCATGAAGTCCGGCAGGGTGTGGTGGGTATTGACGTCGATCGGCTTCGGATAGGCAGCGGTGTGGCAGAAGGACTGCATCACCAGGTCGGCGGAGAAGCCCAGGCAAGCCAGGTCTTTCAGCTCGTCGCGGGTCATCGGGCCGGTGGTGTCCTGGGAGCCGACGGTGGTCATCTTCGGCTCGCAGTAGGTGCCCGGGCGAATGCCGGCTACGCCGCACGCCTGGCCGACCATCTTCTGCGCCAGGGTGAAGCCCTTGCCGCTGTCGGCAGGCTGTTCCGGCTTCTTGAACAGGTCGGAAGAACCCAGGCCCAGTTCGGCGCGGGCTTTCTCGGTCAGGCCACGGCCGACGATCAGCGGAATACGGCCACCGGCGCGTACTTCGTCGAGCAGAACCGGGGTCTTCAGTTCGAAGGTGGTAACGACTTCGCCGCTGTCATGACGGACGACCTTGCCTTCGTACGGGTAGATGTCGATGACATCGCCCATTGCCAGGTTGCTGCAATCGAACTCGATCGGCAGGGCGCCGGCGTCTTCCATGGTGTTGTAGAAGATCGGGGCGATCTTGCCGCCGAAGCAGAAGCCACCGGCGCGCTTGTTCGGCACGTAGGGGATGTCGTCGCCGAAGAACCACAGCACCGAGTTGGTGGCGGACTTACGGGAGGAACCGGTACCGACCACGTCACCGACGTAGGCGACCGGGAAGCCCTTGGCCTTGACGGCTTCGATCTGTGCCAGCGGGCCCTTGACGCCCGGCTCTTCCGGCTCGATGCCGTCGCGGGACATCTTCAGCATGGCGAGGGCATGCAGCGGGATGTCCGGACGCGACCAGGCGTCGGGAGCGGGGGACAGGTCGTCAGTGTTGGTTTCGCCCGGGACCTTGAATACGGTCAGGGTGATCTTGTCAGCCAGGGCAGGCTTGGCCTTGAACCACTCGGCATCGGCCCAGGACTGCAGTACGGCCTGGGCCGCGGCATTGCCCTTCTTGGCGCGTTCGGCGACGTCGTGGAAGGCATCGAACATCAGCAGGGTGTGCTTCAGCTGCTCGGCAGCGGCACCGGCCAGTTCGGTGTCCAGCAGTTCGACCAGGGTGGCGATGTTGTAGCCGCCCTGCATGGTGCCCAGCAGCTCGATGGCGCGGGCTTTGTCGATCAGCGGGGAGGTGGTTTCGCCCTTGGCGATGGCGGACAGGAAGCCGGCCTTGACGTAAGCCGCTTCGTCCACGCCCGGCGGAACGCGATTGGTGATCAGGTCGAGAAGGAGCTGCTCTTCGCCGGCCGGCGGGTTTTTCAGCAGCTCGACCAGGCCTGCGGTTTGCTCGGCGTTCAGCGGCTGGGGCACGATACCCAGTGCGGCGCGCTCTTCTACGTGTTTGCGGTAGGCTTCAAGCACAGTATTTCCCTCATCAGTGGTCCCGGAGGACGCGTATCCAGGAGGCCTCACCGATCCATTCGTCAGGCATGGTGGACGGTAATCCACGGACCTACGACGGCACCGGCGGTCTCCAGGCAGAAGCTGCTTTCAAAGTTTAACGCCGGAAGGCCTGGGACGAGGGTGGCTGGGCGCTTGAGGGAAGAGCCCACGCCAACGCGGCTGCCGGAATCTGTGCTCGTGACGCTTTGAAAACAGCTTCTAACGGACAATGATGCCAAAAAGGCGCGCTGATTCTAATGGAAAAGCCCGGCGAAAGTAAGTCGGGAAGTCATTCATGACAGGGTGATCTTGCCTAGGCAAAGGGCTAAGATGCCTTTTCGTTTTCTTCCCCCTTTTCCCTCCCGCATGTCTTCACAACGCATCAAAACGCCCTGTGTCGGGCTCTGTTCCACGGTCTACGGCGATCTTGTCTGCCGGGGCTGCAAGCGCTTTCACCATGAGGTGGTGAACTGGAACGTCTACGACGAGGACGAGAAGCGCGCCGTCTGGAAGCGCCTCGAAGTCCTGCTGGTGCAGGTGATGATGGCCAAGCTGGAGGTGTTCGACCCGCAGCGCCTGCGTATCCAGCTGGAGCAGCGGCAGATCCGCTTCGTCCCGGAGCAGTCGCCGTATTGCTGGGCCTACCAGTTGATCGCACGCGGGGCGCGGATGATCAACCAGCTGGATGCATATGGCCTGGCGCTGTTGCCGGAGTTTCGTGACTGGCAACTGCCGGACCTGCGCGACGCCATCGATCGCGAGTTCTTCCTGCTGTCCGAAGCGCACTACGAGCGCTACATCGCCCCGCGCTTCCTGCGCGAAGGCCTGGATCTGCGGGTTTGAGCGTTCGTACGGACAAGAAAAAGCCGCCTGCGAAGGCGGCTTTTTCGTTTTGGCCGGATTTCAGCCCTGGGTAGCCAGTTCTTCCAGATGGGCGGCGATATCATCCGGCTTGAGCACCAGGATGTCGCTTTCCAGGGTGTCCAGCACCACTTCCGCGGTATTGCCGATCAGCGCGCCGGAGAGGCCGGTGCGTGCCACGGTACCGATCACCGTGACGACCGCCTTGAGATTGTTCGCGGCGCGCGGGATCAGCACATCGGCTGGCCCCTCTTCGACATGCAGGCGCTCGTTGTCGATCCCGTATTCGGCCTGGAAGGCCTTGCAGGCTTCGCGATAACGAGCCTCGATGGTTTCGCTGAGCTGGAAGGTCGGGTCGGCAGCCGAAAGCATCGGCGAGGGGTGGGCGGTGATGACGTGCAGCGTGCCATGGGTCAGGTTGGCGATGTCATGGGCGTGGCTGACGATGGTGGAGTGCAGGGTGCGGTGTTCGCTATCGCTGTTGCCCACGTCGACGGCCGCGAGAATGTTGCCGTTGACCCAGGGTTCGGTGTTCTTCACCAGCAGCACCGGGACGGGGCAGTAGCGCAGCAGCTTCCAGTCGTCCGGGGTCAGCAGGGCCTTCTTCAGCGGGTTGTCGGAGACGTGCTGCTTGACCACCAGCCCGCAGCCTTCCGCCTGTTGCTCGGCGATGATGGTGCCGTGCAGGTTGTCCTTCCAGGCTTGCCGCCCGGAGGCGCTGTAGCCTTCCTGGCGCAGACTCTCGGCGAGATCGTTGAGCTGGGCGGCATGATCGCCGCGCTTGTCGCTGACCAGCAGGTGCAGGTGGGATTGCGTGACCTTGGCGATCAGCTTGGCCCGCTTCAGAGCGAGTCCCTCCGGTTGGTTGGGGTCCACAACTACGAGGATGCTACGGATGGCTTGCATGATCGTCTCCCTGATTGCGCGTCTGTATATGGAAACCAACTCTAGTTGCGATCCAGCAATCATGGCGTTGAGATATATCAAGGCATAACTGGCTGCGCCCAGCCGCATTCGTATAATGCTCCGCCTTTGCAGCACCGGCCAGCGCCCAGCCGCTCGTCGGTCAGTTTTCCAGTGGAGTGCATGATGTTGTCTGAAATCAGGGAATTCCTCGGTTGCGCCACCCCCGATGCGTGGGTGCAGGCCGCCTTGCGGGACCAGGAGGTTCTGCTGATCGATCACAAGAACAACGAGTTCAAGGCCGCCAGCACGGCGCTGGCGCTGATCGCCAAGTACAGCACCCATGAGGATCTGGTGAACTTCATGTCGCGCCTGGCCAGAGAAGAGCTGCGCCATCACGAGCAGGTCCTGGCGATTCTCAAGAAGCGCGGGATCGCCCTGCGGCCCATTTCCGCCAGCCGCTATGCATCCGGCCTGCGGGCGGCGGTGCGCAATCATGAGCCCTTCAAGCTGGTCGACACCCTGATCGTCGGCGCCTTCATCGAATGCCGCAGTTGCGAGCGATTCGCCGCGCTGGTGGATCATCTGGATGCCGACCTGGCGAAGTTCTACGGTTCGCTGCTGAAGTCGGAAGCTCGGCACTTCCAGGGTTACCTGAGCCTTGCCCGGCGCTACGGCGATGCGGCCGATATCGACAAGCGCGTGGATCTGATCCGTCACCTGGAGGCGGAGCTGATCAGCGCTCCGGATACCGAATTCCGCTTCCACAGCGGAGTTCCGCTGGCCGCCTGAGTTTCCTGCGAGGAGCCCGCCATGCATGGGCGGGCGCTTCGTTGGAGTGGATTCTCAGCGTTCGATGATCTGCTTGATCTGGCCTTGCGGGATGATCTGCTCGCGCCCCTCATGATCCTTGAAGTGGACCATGCCGCTGTCCTTGTCCAGCCGTGGCTTGTTATCCGTGGCGATAAGCTGGCCGTCGGCCGTGGAGATGAGGTATTCGTTGGAGCAGCCGGCAAGGCAGAGCAGGCCGGCTGCAACCCATATCCAGTGCATGTTCACGATAGGTCCCCGCAAGAGTGGCGATGGCTATCGGAAAGTATAGTTGCCGCCTGATGCGCTCTCGGGGGTGATGCCTATCGCGGCTCGGTGTTTTCCAGGGCGAAGGGAGCCTGCCGCAGGACGCCATCGGCACCGGCTTCCAGCGCCCAGCCCTGACGATCCCAGTCACCAAGGACAATGCGGCGGGCCTTGTGTCCGTCGAAATCGAGTTCGTGGAAGGCGGGGCGATGCGTGTGTCCGTGGATCAGCGTGCGCACGCCGTGCCGGCGCATCAGGTGCGGCACTTCTTCCGGTGTGACGTCGACGATCTCGCTGGCTTTCATCCGCGTCTGCGCGCGGCTCTCCTTGCGCAGCTTGCGTGCCAGCTTGTGGCGGGTGCCGAGCGGCAGGTTGCGCAGGATGAACAGCGTCACTGGGTTGCGCAGCCAGCGGCGCAGGCGCATGTAGGCTTCGTCGCGGGTGCACAGGCTGTCGCCATGCATCAGCAATACCGGCTCGCCGTTCAGCTGGATCACGCTGGGGTCGGAGAGGAGGGTGCAGCCGGCTTCCCGGCAGAACGCCTTGCCGATCAGGAAGTCGCGATTGCCGTGCATCAGGAAGATGCGCGTGCCGCTATCCGCCAGCTCCTTCAGTGCGCTCGCGATGGAGTGCTGGAAGTCGTCCATGCCGTCGTCGCCGATCCAGGCTTCGAAGAAGTCGCCGAGGATGTAGAGGGCCTTGGCCTGGCGGGCGCGGGTGCGGAGGAAATGCAGAAACGCCCGGACTATGTCCGGGCGTTCCGCTTCAAGATGCAAGTCCGAGATGAACAGGACGCTCATCGGCTCATTCGCCGACGATTTCTGCTTTCTCGATGACGACGTCGTCTGCCGGGACGTCCTGGTGGCCGGAGCGCATGGTGGTGGCCACGCCCTTGATCTTGTTGACCACGTCCATGCCGTCGGTCACCTGGCCGAACACGCAGTAGCCCCAGCCCTGCACGGTCGGCGCGCTGTGGTTGAGGAAGTCGTTGTCATTGACGTTGATGAAGAACTGCGCGCTGGCCGAATGCGGTTCCATGGTGCGGGCCATGGCGACGGTGCCAGTCTTGTTGGAGACGCCGTTGTTGGCCTCGTTCTTGATCGGAGCGCGGGTGCTCTTCTGCTTCATGCCCGGCTCGAAGCCGCCACCCTGGATCATGAAGTTGTTGATCACGCGGTGGAAGATGGTGTTGTCGTAGTGCCCGCTCTTCACATACTCCTTGAAGTTGGCCGCCGTTTCCGGGGCCTTGTCTTCGAAGAGTTCCAGGGTGATGACGCCGTAGTTGGTATGCAGCTTGATCATGAGAGGGGTTCCGCTCGTTGGTAAAGAAATCGAAGGCCTGTCGGGGGGTTGACAGCTTCGGCTATGATAAGCGCTTTGGTTTGGCCGGCCTACCCTGGCCGCGCAACAGTATGATCAAGGACCCCATGAGCAAGCCCACCGTCGAACCCAAAGAAAGCACCGTAGCCGCCAACTTCCTGCGCCCCATCGTCCAGGCCGACCTGGACAGCGGCAAGCACCAGAAGATCGTTACCCGCTTTCCGCCGGAGCCCAATGGCTACCTGCATATCGGTCATGCCAAGTCGATCTGTCTGAACTTCGGGCTGGCCAGGGAGTTCGGTGGCGACTGCCATCTGCGGTTCGACGACACCAATCCGGCCAAGGAAGACCAGGAATACATCGACGCCATCGAAAGCGATGTGCGCTGGCTGGGCTTCGAGTGGTCCGGCGAGGTGCGCTATGCGTCCAACTACTTCGATCAGTTGCACGAGTGGGCTCTGCATCTGATCAAGGCCGGCAAGGCGTATGTCTGCGATCTTTCTCCGGAAGAGGCGCGTGCCTATCGCGGCAGCCTGACCGAGCCGGGTCGCAACAGCCCGTTCCGTGATCGCTCCGTCGAGGAAAACCTCGACCTGTTCGCCCGCATGAAGGCGGGCGAGTTCCCAGACGGCACGCGGGCGCTGCGGGCGAAGATCGACATGGCGTCGCCGAACATGAATCTGCGCGACCCGATCCTCTACCGCATCCGTCATGCCAATCACCACCAGACTGGCGACAAGTGGTGCATCTACCCGAGCTACGACTTCACCCACGGTCAGTCGGACGCCATCGAAGGCATCACCCACTCGATCTGCACCCTGGAGTTCGAGGATCACCGTCCGCTCTACGAGTGGTTCCTGGAAAACCTGCCGGTGCCGGCCCAGCCGCGCCAGTACGAGTTCTCCCGGCTGAACCTGAACTACACCATCACCAGCAAGCGCAAGCTCAAGCAACTGGTGGATGAAGGTCATGTGGCCGATTGGGACGATCCGCGCATGTCGACCCTGTCGGGTTATCGCCGTCGCGGCTACACCCCGGAATCGATCCGCAACTTCTGCGAGATGATCGGCGTGAACCGTGCCAGCGGCGTGGTCGATGTCGGCATGCTCGAGTTCAGCATTCGCGATCACCTGGATGCCACCGCGCCGCGCGCCATGTGTGTGCTGCGCCCGTTGAAGGTAGTGATCACCAACTACCCGGAAGGCCAGGTGGAAAACCTCGAACTGCCGCGCCATCCGAAGGAAGACATGGGCGTGCGCGTCCTGCCGTTCTCCCGCGAGCTGTACATCGACGCCGGCGACTACGAGGAAAACCCGCCCAAGGGCTACAAGCGCCTGGAGCCGAACGGCGAGGTGCGCCTGCGCGGCAGCTACGTGATCTGTGCCGACGAGGCGATCAAGGATGCCGACGGCAACATCGTCGAGCTGCGCTGCTCCTACGATCCGGACACCCTCGGCAAGAACCCGGAGGGCCGCAAGGTCAAGGGTGTGATCCATTGGGTGCCGGCCGAAGGCAGCGTCGAGTGCGAAGTGCGTCTGTACGACCGCCTGTTCCGCTCGGCGAACCCGGAAAAAGCCGAAGAGGGCGGCAGCTTCCTCGACAACATCAACCCGAACTCGCTGCAGGTACTGACCGGTTGCCGTGCCGAGCCGTCGCTGGCCCAGGCGGCGCCGGAGGATCGCTTCCAGTTCGAGCGCGAAGGCTACTTCTGTGTCGATCTGAAGGATTCCAAGCCGGGCAAGCCGGTGTTCAACCGTACCGTCACCCTGCGTGACTCCTGGGGTCAATGACTGTGCTGCAGATCTACAACACGCTGAGCAAGACCAAGGAAGACTTCAAACCGCTGGTCGGTAACCAGGTGCGCATGTACGTGTGCGGCATGACTGTCTATGACTTCTGCCATATCGGTCATGCGCGGGTAATGGTGGCGTTCGACGTGGTCGCCCGCTGGCTGCGCCAGCGCGGCTATGACCTGACTTACGTACGCAACATCACCGATATCGACGACAAGATCATCCGCCGCGCCAATGAGAACGGCGAACCGTTCGAGGCGCTGGTCGAGCGCATGATCGCTGCGATGCACGAGGACGAGGCGCGCCTGAGCGTGCTGCGTCCGGACATCGAGCCGCGCGCCACCGGCCATATCGCTGGCATGCACCAGATGATCCAGACCCTGATCGACAAGGGCTTCGCCTATGCCCCGGGCAATGGCGACGTCTACTACCGCGTCGGCAAGTTCGTCGGCTACGGCAAGCTGTCGCGCAAGAAGATCGAGGATCTGCAAATCGGTGCGCGCATCGAGGTCGATGAGTCCAAGGAAGATCCGCTGGACTTCGTGCTCTGGAAAGGCGCCAAGCCGGGCGAGCCGAGCTGGGAATCGCCGTGGGGCGCGGGGCGGCCGGGCTGGCACATCGAGTGCTCGGTGATGTCCACCTGCTGCCTGGGCGAAACCTTCGACATCCATGGTGGCGGCCCGGACCTGGTGTTCCCGCACCACGAGAACGAGATCGCCCAGAGCGAGGCGGCCACCGGCAAGCTCTACGCCAATGCCTGGATGCATGCAGGCGCGGTGCGTGTGGACGGCGAGAAGATGTCCAAGTCCCTGGGCAACTTCTTCACCATTCGCGAGGTGCTGGAGAAGTACCATCCGGAAGTGGTGCGTTATCTGCTGGTATCGAGCCACTACCGCAGTCCGATCAATTACTCGGAAGACAGCCTGAAGGAAGCCAAGGGGGCGTTGGAGCGCTTCTATCACGCGCTGCGTGGCTTGCCGCAGGCTGCCCCTGCCGGTGGCGAGGCATTCGTCGAGCGCTTCGGCGCGGCGATGGACGACGACTTCAATACACCGGAAGCGATGGCGGTGCTGTTCGAGCTGGCCCGCGAGGTCAACCGTCTGCGTGAAAGCGATCTGCAGGCCGCTGCCGGACTGGCGGCTCGTCTGAAGGAGCTGGCGGGGCTGCTGGGTGTGCTGCAGTTGGAGCCGGATGCATTCCTGCAGGCCGGTGCCGAAGGCAAGGTCGATGCGGCTGAAGTCGAAGCGTTGATCCAGGCGCGTCTGGCAGCGCGTGCGGCGAAGAACTGGGCGGAGTCCGACCGTATCCGCGACCAGTTGTCCGCCATGGGCGTAGTGCTGGAAGACGGGAAGGGTGGGACTACCTGGCGTCTTGCCGAGTAATCCGGAGTCCTGGACATGAAAAAGGCCGCTGATGCGGCCTTTTTCGTTTTTCGTCGATCAGCCGTGCAATTGCTCGGCGGCGTACAGGGTGTTTTCCAGCAGGCAGGCGCGGGTCATCGGGCCTACGCCGCCCGGCACCGGGGTGATCCAGCTGGCGCGCTGTGCGGCGACGTCGTATTCCACGTCGCCTACCAGACGGCCATCGGCCTGGCGATTGATGCCCACGTCGATGACGATGGCGCCTTCCTTGATCCATTCGCCTTTCACCAGGCCGGGCTTGCCGGCGGCGACCACCACCAGATCGGCCTGGCGCACGTGCTCGGCGAGATCGCGGGTGAAGCGGTGGGTAACCGTCACGGTGCAGCCGCCGAGCAGCAGTTCGAGAGCCATGGGGCGGCCGACGATATTGGAGGCGCCGACCACTACTGCGTTCATGCCGTACAGGTCGACTCCGGTGCTGGCCAGCAGGGTCATGATGCCTTTCGGGGTGCACGGGCGCAGCAGGGGGATGCGCTGGGCCAGGCGGCCGACGTTGTAGGGGTGGAAACCGTCCACGTCCTTGTCCGGATTGATGCGTTCGAGCAGTTGCGAGGCGTCGAGGTGCTCCGGCAGTGGCAACTGGACGAGAATGCCGTCGATGGCCGGATCGGCATTCAGGCGGTCGATCAGGGCGAGCAGGTCGTCCTGGGTGGTGTCTGCGGGGAGATCGTAGGCCTGGGAAAGGAAGCCGACCTCTTCGCAATCCTTGCGCTTGTGCGCGACATAGACCTGAGAGGCGGGGTCGCTGCCGACCAGGATCACGGCCAGGCCGGGAATGCGCAGCCCTTGCTGGCGTCGTTCGATGACGCGTTGGGCTATCTGCTGGCGGAGGCTGGCGGCGATCGCTTTGCCGTCGATCAGTTGTGCAGTCATGTCGGAGGGCAAACCTTCGAGTCGGGAAAAAATGGATGCGCATTTTCGCACGCTCACCCCCGAAGGCAAAGGCGCAGCCCCATCGATTTACCGTAACTCCTTTATCTCAATGAAATTTTTTTAAAAAAACCGTTGACGACATTTGGCCTCATCGATAACATGCGCCCCGCTTGTCGAGCACAGCCTGATGCAAGATAAGAAGGCAATGCGAACCGGTTCAGTGGTTTACGCTGTTCTGCTTAGCAAGGGTTGCAGCCACTAAAGCGCCCGTAGCTCAGCTGGATAGAGCATCCGCCTTCTAAGCGGATGGTCGCAGGTTCGAGTCCTGCCGGGCGCGCCAGATGGCGGTCGGCACAAGCATGTAATATGGTGGGCGTAGCTCAGTTGGTAGAGCACAGGATTGTGGCTCCTGGTGTCGTGGGTTCGATTCCCATCGTCCACCCCATATTCCGAAGCGCCAGGCCCAGAGCCTGGCGTTTTCGTTTCTGCGATTCCCTGCGGACGTGGTGAAATTGGTAGACACGCTGGATTTAGGTTCCAGTGGCGCAAGCTGTGAGAGTTCGAGTCTCTCCGTCCGCACCATCTTTCCCGATATCAAATCTCGCGCATCCGTGAATTTCCGCGCGCTCCGGCAGGGTGACTTCTGCATTTCTACCTACTAGAATGCTGCCCCTGAATTCTGGGGCCGGAACGACCGGCTTACGTCTGTGCCACGAGGAATATCCATGCAAGTTTCTGTAGAAAGCACCTCCGCTCTTGAGCGCCGCATGACCGTTGGCGTGCCGGCCGAGCGTATCGAGACCGAAGTGAACAAGCGTCTGCAGCAGACTGCTCGTCGCGCCAAGGTTCCTGGTTTCCGTCCTGGCAAGGTGCCGATGAGCGTCATTCGCCAGCGTTACGAAGCGTCCGCTCGTCAGGAAGCTCTGGGTGACCTGATTCAGGAAACCTTCTATGAAGCCGTTGTCGAGCAGAAGCTGAATCCGGCTGGTGCGCCGTCCGTCGAGCCGAAAGTGTTCGAAAAGGAAAAAGGCCTGGAATACGTCGCTACCTTCGAAGTCTTCCCGGAGTTCCAGGTTGCCGGCTTCGACGGTATCAATGTCGAGCGTCTGCAGGCTGACGTTGGCGACGCCGACGTCGACAACATGCTGGAAATCCTGCGCAAGCAGAACACCCGCTTCGAAGCCGTCGAGCGCGCCGCGCAGAACGACGACCAACTGAACATCGACTTCGTCGGCAAGATCGACGGCGAAGCCTTCGCTGGCGGTTCCGCCAAGGGCACCCTGCTGGTGCTGGGTTCCGGCCGCATGATTCCGGGCTTCGAAGAAGGCCTGGTTGGCGCCAAGGCAGGTGAAGAGCGCGTTCTCACCCTGAGCTTCCCCGAGGACTACCAGAACCTCGACCTGGCCGGCAAGGCTGCCGAGTTCACCGTTACCGTGAACAGCGTCAGCGAGCCGAAGCTGCCGGAACTGAACGAAGAGTTCTTCGGTCTGTTCGGCATCAAGGAAACCACCCTGGAAGGCTTCCGCACCGAAGTTCGCAAGAACATGGATCGCGAACTGCGCCAGGCCATCAAGTCCAAGGTCAAGAACCAGGTAATGGAAGGCCTGCTGTCCACCAATCCGATCGAAGTGCCGAAGGCGCTGGTGGGCAACGAGATCAATCGTCTGCGCGTGCAGGCTGTCCAGCAGTTCGGTGGCAACATCAACCCGGATCAACTGCCGGCAGAACTGTTCGAAGAGCAGGCCAAGCGCCGTGTGGTGCTGGGTCTGATCGTTGCCGAACTGGTCAAGCAGCACGAGCTGAAGGCCGACGAAGCCCGCGTTCGCGAAATGATCGAAGAAATGGCTTCCGCCTACCAGGAGCCCGAGCAAGTTGTTGCCTGGTATTACAAAAATGACCAGCAGCTGAACGAAGTTCGCTCGGTTGTACTGGAAGAACAAGTCGTGGATACTGTCCTGCAGAAGGCCAATGTGACCGATAAGCAGGTATCGTACGAAGACGCGGTCAAGCCTGCTGAAGCTCCGAAAGCGGCCTGATTCTTCTCTTCGCTCGATCCGTCATAAGCCAGCCTTCGGGCTGGCTTATGCGTCTTTGAGACATGACAATCCATAAGGGAGTGATCGTCGGACATGCCCCATAATCCTTTCATGCCGCAGGTTCCAGATATCCAGGCTACCGGCCTCGTGCCGATGGTGGTCGAGCAGTCCGCCCGTGGCGAGCGTTCCTACGATATCTATTCGCGCCTGTTGAAAGAGCGGGTGATTTTCCTGGTCGGCCAGGTCGAGGACTACATGGCCAACCTGGTGGTTGCCCAGTTGCTGTTCCTCGAGGCAGAGAACCCGGACAAGGATATCCACCTCTATATCAACTCCCCGGGTGGCTCGGTTACCGCTGGCATGTCGATCTACGACACCATGCAGTTCATCAAGCCGGACGTTTCCACCATCTGCATCGGCCAGGCCTGCAGCATGGGGGCGTTGCTGCTGGCTGGCGGCGCGGCCAACAAGCGTTATTGCCTGCCGCACTCGCGCATGATGATTCACCAGCCGCTGGGCGGTTTCCAGGGCCAGGCTTCGGATATCGAAATTCACGCCAAGGAAATTCTGTTCATTCGTGAGCGCCTGAATCAGGTGCTGGCTCACCACACCGGCCAGCCGCTCGACGTGATTGCCCGCGATACCGACCGTGACCGCTTCATGAGCGGCGACGATGCAGTCAAGTACGGCCTGATCGATCAGGTTCTGACTCAGCGCCAACAGGTCAGCTGAGGTCTTCCGCTATAAGGCGGCCGGGTTTCCGGCCGCGTCGCGGGCTTGAAAATGCCCGCATTTGCCTTCATCTTGTGTTGCAAGCCTACCCCCGATTGGAACGATCGAATGACTGATACCCGCAACGGCGAGGACAACGGCAAGCTGCTGTATTGCTCCTTCTGCGGCAAGAGCCAGCACGAAGTGCGCAAGTTGATTGCCGGCCCCTCGGTCTTTATCTGCGACGAGTGCGTCGACCTGTGCAATGACATCATCCGCGAGGAGGTGCAGGAGGCACAGGCGGAGAGCAGTGCGCACAAGCTTCCGGCGCCGAAAGAGATTCGCACCATTCTCGATCAGTACGTGATCGGCCAGGAACGCGCGAAGAAAGTGCTGGCGGTAGCGGTATACAACCACTACAAGCGCCTCAATCAGCGCGAGCGCAAGGACGATGTCGAGCTGGGCAAGAGCAACATCCTGCTGATCGGCCCCACCGGTTCGGGCAAGACCCTGCTTGCCGAAACGCTGGCGCGCCTGCTCAACGTGCCCTTCACCATCGCTGACGCCACCACGCTGACCGAAGCCGGTTACGTGGGTGAGGATGTCGAGAACATCATCCAGAAGCTGTTGCAGAAGTGCGATTACGATGTAGAGAAGGCCCAGATGGGCATCGTCTATATCGATGAGATCGATAAGATTTCCCGCAAATCCGACAATCCGTCGATTACCCGCGACGTGTCGGGTGAAGGCGTGCAGCAGGCACTGCTGAAGCTGATCGAAGGTACCGTTGCCTCGGTTCCGCCGCAGGGTGGTCGCAAGCACCCGCAGCAGGAATTCCTGCAGGTCGATACCCGCAATATCCTGTTCATCTGCGGTGGCGCGTTCGCTGGCCTGGAAAAGGTCATCCAGAACCGTTCCACCAAGGGCGGCATCGGCTTCAACGCCGAAGTACGCAGCCCGGATATGGGCAAGAAAGTGGGCGAAGCGCTGCGCGAGGTGGAGCCGGAGGATCTGGTCAAGTTCGGCCTGATTCCGGAGTTCGTCGGCCGCCTGCCGATCATCGCGACGCTCGACGAGCTGGATGAGGCTGCCCTGATGCAGATTCTCACCGAGCCGAAGAATGCGCTCACCAAGCAGTACGCCAAGCTCTTCGAAATGGAAGGGGTGGATCTGGAGTTTCGTCCGGATGCGCTCAAGGCCGTGGCCCGCAAGGCGCTGGAGCGCAAGACCGGTGCCCGTGGCCTGCGTTCCATCCTCGAAGGCATGCTGCTCGATACCATGTACGAGATTCCGTCACAGACGGATGTCAGCAAGGTGGTCATCGATGAGAGCGTGATCGACGGATCGTCCCAGCCACTGTTGATCTACGAAAACACCGAGCAGCCAGCAAAGGCTGCACCTGAAGCATAAGAAAAAGGGGCCCGTCGGCCCCTTTTTCTTTCCCTATCTTCCATCTACCGCGCTTGTTTTTTCCCTGGCCTAACCCCATCTTAGGCCCAAGGGTTTTCCCACTCGTTTTTGGCCAAGAGCCGCTGTAGAGCCGAATATCATGAAAACACTCGTCGAGTTGCCCCTGCTTCCCCTGCGTGACGTAGTGGTGTATCCGCACATGGTCATCCCGCTGTTCGTCGGTCGGGAGAAGTCCATCGAGGCCCTTGAGGCCGCAATGACCAGTGACAAGCAGATCCTGCTCCTGGCGCAGAAGAACCCCGCCGATGACGATCCGGGCGAAGACGGGCTCTACCGCATGGGGACCGTGGCCACCGTATTGCAGTTGCTCAAGCTCCCGGACGGTACGGTCAAGGTGCTGGTCGAAGGTGAGCAGCGCGGTCAGGTCGAGCGCTTTGTCGAGAAAGACGCCCATTGCCGTGCCGAGGTGTCGATCCTCGATGAGGAGCCGGTCGGCGAGCGGGAGTCGGAAGTCTTCATTCGCAGCCTCCTGAGCCAGTTCGAGCAGTACGTGCAACTGGGCAAGAAGGTGCCTGCCGAGGTCCTTTCCTCCCTGAACAGCATCGATGAGCCCGGCCGCCTGGTAGACACCATGGCGGCGCACATGGCGCTGAAGATCGAGCAGAAGCAGGAAATCCTCGAGATCACCGGGCTGTCTGCACGCGTCGAGCACGTGCTCGCGATGCTCGACGCCGAGATCGACCTGCTGCAGGTCGAGAAGCGCATTCGTGGCCGCGTCAAGAAGCAAATGGAGCGTAGTCAGCGCGAGTACTACCTCAACGAGCAGATGAAGGCCATCCAGAAAGAGCTGGGTGATATCGATGAAGGGCATAACGAAGTCGATGACCTGAAGCGTCGAATCGACGAGGCGGGTTTGAGCAAAGAGGCTCTTGCCAAGGCCAATGCCGAGCTGAACAAGCTGAAGCAGATGTCGCCGATGTCCGCCGAGGCGACCGTGGTGCGCTCGTACATCGACTGGCTCGTCAACGTACCGTGGAAGGCCGAGAGCAAGGTTCGCCTTGACCTGGCTCGCGCCGAGGAAATTCTCGATGCCGACCACTACGGCCTGGAAGAGGTGAAGGAGCGAATCCTTGAATACCTCGCCGTGCAGAAGCGCGTGAAGAAGATCAAGGGCCCGGTGCTTTGCCTGGTCGGCCCGCCGGGCGTGGGCAAGACCTCGCTGGCGGAGTCGATCGCTCGTGCCACCAATCGCAAGTTCGTGCGCATGGCGCTCGGTGGTGTGCGGGATGAGGCCGAGATTCGCGGTCACCGTCGCACCTACATCGGCTCCATGCCGGGCCGCCTGGTCCAGAAGCTGACCAAGGTTGGAGTGCGCAACCCGCTGTTCCTGCTCGACGAGATCGACAAGATGGGCAGCGACATGCGTGGCGATCCCGCTTCGGCTCTGCTGGAGGTGCTGGACCCGGAGCAGAATCACAATTTCAACGATCACTATCTCGAGGTCGACTACGACCTGTCGGACGTGATGTTCCTCTGCACGGCCAACTCCATGAACATCCCGGCACCGTTGCTGGATCGTATGGAAGTCATCCGTCTGCCGGGCTACACCGAGGACGAGAAGGTCAATATCGCCTCGAAATATCTTGTGCCAAAGCAGACCGAAGTTAACGGGCTGAAAAAGGGCGAGCTCAGTTTTGAAGAGGCTGCGATCCGCGACATCATCCGCTATTACACCCGCGAAGCCGGGGTGCGCAGCCTGGAACGGCAGATCGCCAAGGTTTGCCGCAAGGCGGTGAAGGAGGGCGGCAAGGCCAAGCGTATCAATGCCGTGGTGACGCCTGACAACCTGGAGAACTATCTGGGTGTGCGCCGGTTCCGTTACGGTCTGGCCGAACAGCAGGACCAGGTAGGGCAGGTGACCGGTCTGGCCTGGACCCAGGTGGGCGGCGAGCTGCTGACCATCGAGTCGGCGATCGTTCCCGGCAAGGGGCAGCTGACCAAGACCGGCTCCCTTGGCGATGTCATGGCGGAATCCATTACCGCGGCATTGACCGTGGTGCGCAGCAGGGCGAAGAGCCTGGGGATTCCTGCGGACTTCCACGAGAAGCAGGACATCCATATCCACGTGCCGGAAGGCGCCACGCCCAAGGACGGTCCGAGTGCGGGTATCGGCATGTGCACCGCGCTGGTTTCCGCGATCACCCAGATTCCGGTTCGCGCCGATGTGGCCATGACCGGCGAGATCACCCTACGTGGCCAAGTGCTAGCCATTGGTGGATTGAAAGAGAAATTATTGGCAGCGCATCGGGGTGGAATCAAAACTGTGATCATTCCGGAAGAAAATGTCCGGGATCTCAGGGAAATTCCTGACAATATTAAGGCAGATCTTGTTATTAAACCGGTTAAATGGATTGACGAAGTCCTGCAAATTGCGCTGCAATACGCGCCGGAGCCCTTGTCCGATGCGGCTCCCGAGATGGTAGCAAAGGATGACAAGCGTGAGTCTGATTCCAAGGAGCGAATCAGCACGCATTAGCCGGAAGGCTTTCTTGACACTGTTTTTGAGCCCTTGTTATAAAGCGGCACTTGCTTTGTCAGTTGGCAAACCAGCACCCGTTTTGCTTTTACCTTACACCTAGAAATAAGCTCAACAGAAATAAGGGGACTTAGAGTGAACAAGTCGGAACTGATCGATGCAATTGCCGCATCTGCTGATATCCCGAAAGCTGTTGCCGGTCGCGCACTGGACGCAGTGATCGAGTCTGTAACTGGCGCCCTGAAGGCCGGTGACTCCGTCGTGCTGGTAGGCTTCGGTACCTTCGCAGTGAAGGAACGCGCTGCTCGCACCGGTCGCAACCCGCAAACCGGCAAGCCAATCAAGATCGAAGCTGCCAAGATCCCGGGCTTCAAAGCCGGTAAAGCCCTCAAGGATGCCGTAAACTAAGCGTCTTTTTGGACTTGACCTTGCCGGTCGGGCTCGCCTGATTCGGTCGCGGAGCGGTAGTTCGTAGCTTTCTGCTTACTGACTACTGAAGGTCACGGGGGAAACCCGATGCTCCGTTAGTTACGAGAAGGCGCATCCACGGATGCGCCTTTCTTATGTCCGCATTTTTTACCCACGCCGCGTCGTCATCGACGCCAGGCCGTGGCCGCTTGTGGGGGCCGCATGCTGCAAAACATCAGGGACAATTCTCAAGGCTGGATCGCCAAGACCATCATCGGTGTCATCGTCGTGCTGATGGCGTTGACCGGTTTCGATGCCATCATTCGTGCGACCAACCATGAGAACGTCGCTGCCAAGGTAAACGGCGAGGACATCACCACTGCCGAGCTACAGCAGGCGGTCGAAATGCAGCGTCGCCAGCTCATGCAGCGCCTGGGCAAGGACTTCGACGCTTCGCTGCTGGATGAAAAGCTGCTCAAGGAGGCTGCGCTCAAGGGCCTGCTGGAGCGGAAGCTGCTCCTTCTGGCTGCCAAGGACGACAAGTTCGCTTTCTCCCAGCAAGCCCTGGATCAGGTGATCCTGCAAACCCCCGAATTCCAGATCGACGGCAAGTTCAGTGCTGACCGTTTTGATCAGGTGATCCGCCAGATGGGTTACGGCCGTATGCAGTTCCGCCAGATGCTCGAGCAGGAAATGCTCATCGGCCAGCTGCGTGCCGGTATTGCTGGTAGCGGTTTCGTGACCGATTCCGAGCTGCAGGCATTCGCCCGTCTGGAACGGCAGGCTCGTGATTTCGCGACCCTGACCTTCAAGGCCGACTCGAGCAAGATCAAGATCGAGGATGCAGACATCAAGGCCTACTACGATGCGCATCGTGGCGAATTCATGAGCCCCGATCAGGTCGTCGTCGATTACGTGGAACTGAAGAAGTTGTCCTTCTTCGACCAGGTTGAGGCCAAGCAGGAAGATCTCGACGCGCTGTATCAGAAGGAGATCGCCAACCTCTCCGAGCAGCGTGACGCCGCGCACATCCTCATCGAGGTCAATGACAAGCAGAATCAGGAACAGGCCAAGGCCAAGATCGACGAGATCAAGGCTCGCCTGGACAAGGGCGAAGATTTCGCCAAGCTGGCCAAGGAGCTGTCCAATGACACCGGCTCCGCTACCAGTGGCGGTGACCTGGGTTATGCCGGTCGTGGCGTCTACGATCCTGTCTTCGAGGATGCTCTCTACGCCCTGAAGAGCAAGGGTGACGTCTCCGCTCCGGTGCAAACCCAGTACGGTTGGCACCTGATCAAGCTCTTGGGCGTCCAGGCGCCGGAAGTTCCGAGTTTCGAGAGCCTGAAGCCGAAGCTGGAGCGCGAGGTCAAGGGCCAACTGGTCGAGCAGCGCTTCGTCGATACTACCAAGCAACTGGAAAGTGCGGCCTACGAGGCCTCCGATCTGGCTCAACCAGCCCAGGACCTGGGTCTGAAGGTGCAGACCAGCAAGCCGTTCGGTCGTGAGGGCGGCGAAGGTATCGCTGCCAATCGCCAGGTGGTACAGGCAGCGTTCAGCACCGAGGTGCTCGAAGACGGCGCGAACAGCGGCTCGATCGAACTGGACCCGAATACCGTCGTAGTCCTGCGCGTGAAGGAGCATCGCAAGCCCGAGCAGCAATCGCTCGAGCAGGTGACTGCCGCCATTCGCGAACGCCTGCAGCACGAACATGCGGCCGCCGATGCGAAAGCCCGTGGCGAAGCCCTGCTGGCCGGTCTGCGTGAAGGCAAGACGCCGGTCGGTCAGGCTCAGGACGGGCAGACCTGGAACGTGGTCGAGGCAGCTTCCCGCAGCCAGGAAGGCGTCGATCCGGTTCTGCTGCAACAGGCATTCCGCATGGTTCGCCCGGTTTCGGCAGACAAGCCGACCTTCTCCGGTGTGAGCATGGCCAATGGCGATTACGTGCTGGTGCGCCTGAATGGCGTCAGCGAGCCGACCGAGGCCATGAGCGACGAAGAGAAGACCATGTATCGCCGCTTCCTCGCTTCGCGCAGTGGACAGGAAGACTTCGCGGCATTCCGCCGTCAGCTGGAACAGCAGGCGGAGATCGAGAAGTTCTGATCTTCAGGCAAGCATGAAAAGGGGCCGCAATAGCGGCCCCTTTTTCATTCTTCGCGGGAAGACAGGGAGGGCGACACCAAAGTGCAGGAGCAACTGTCTTGCATCCTGCGTCGCTACGTGGCTGGGCCGGAACCTGCGTAGGTTGGTGCTGAACGCAGTGAAGCCCAACGATGGCGATGTTGGGCTTCGCGTTGCTCAGCGCCAGCCTACGGCGGGCATTGCAGCCCGTAGCGGGCTATGCCCGCAATTCGCGCCCATGGGGCGCTCCTACAGACGCTCTCCAGCCGACACGCGGGAACGCCAGGGAAGAAGCTCTTTCTCATTTGTGCCCAATTGGGCAGCGGAAATGAAAAAGGCCGCATTGCGCGGCCTTCTTCAATCGGTGAGCGGAGAGGCTTATTCCTCGTCTATCTGACCCATGGCGGTGGTGTTGAAGCCGCCATCGACGTAGAGGATCTCGCCGCTGATGCCGCTGGCCAGATCGGAGCAGAGGAAGGCGCCGGCGTTGCCGACTTCATCGATGGTCACGTTGCGGCGCAGGGGGGTCTGGCGCTCGTTGGCGGCGAGCATCTTGCGGAAGCTCTTGATGCCGGAGGCAGCCAGGGTGCGGATCGGGCCTGCGGAGACGGCGTTGACGCGGGTGCCTTCCGGGCCGAGGCTGCCGGCCAGGTAGCGTACGCCGGCTTCCAGGCTGGCCTTGGCCATGCCCATCACGTTGTAGTTCGGCATGGTGCGCTCGGCGCCCAGGTAGGAGAGGGTCAGCAGGCTGCCGTTGCGACCCTTCATCATCTCGCGACCGGCCTTGGCCAGGGCGACGAAGCTGTAGGCGCTGATGTCGTGGGCGATCTTGAAGCCTTCGCGGGTGGTGACTTCGGTGAAGTCGCCGTCCAGTTGGTCACCGGGAGCGAAGCCTACGGAGTGAACGATGACGTCCAGGCCGTCCCACTTCTTGCCGAGCTCGCGGAACACCGCTTCGATCTCGGCATCGTTGGCTACGTCGCACGGGAAGCACATCTCTGCGCTGGAGCCCCAGCCAGCAGCGAATTCTTCGACGCGGCCCTTCAGCTTGTCGTTCTGGTAGGTGAAGGCGAGTTCTGCGCCCTCGCGGTGCATCGCGGCGGCGATACCCGAGGCGATGGACAGTTTGCTGGCGACGCCAACGATCAGCACGCGTTTACCGGCGAGAAAACCCATGTTCGTTCCTTCCTCTTTCTGGTCGATCGTTAATCGGCTCCTGCCGGGGCCATGAAAGCGGCTTCCAGCAGTTGCTGAGTGTAAGAATGTTGCGGGGCGGCGAAGACCTGCTGCGCCGGGCCTTGTTCGACCACCTTGCCATGCCTGATCACCATCAACTGGTGGCTCAGGGCCTTCACCACCGCGAGATCGTGGCTGATGAAGAGGTAGGTCAGGTTGTACTTGGCCTGCAAACGCCGCAGAAGTTCCACCACCTGGCGCTGAACGGTCCGGTCGAGCGCCGATGTGGGCTCATCCAGCAAGATCAGTGCCGGCTTCAAAACCAATGCACGGGCAATGGCGATGCGCTGCCGTTGCCCTCCGGAAAATTCGTGAGGGTAGCGGTGCCGGGTTTCCGGATCCAGACCTACCTCCACCAGTGCCGCAATGATCGCCTGTTCCTGCTCCTCGCGACTACCGATGCCATGGATATCCAGGCCCTCGCCGACGATCTGGCCCACCGACATGCGTGGGCTGAGACTGCCGAAGGGGTCCTGGAAGACCACCTGCATCTGCCGGCGCAGCGGCCGTACGGCACTCTGCGTCAGGCCGTCCAGGGTGTTGCCCTCGAAGTGGATGGCGCCCCGACTCTCGATCAGTCGGAGGATGGCCAGGCCGAGGGTGGACTTGCCGGAGCCGCTTTCGCCGACGATGCCCAGGGTCTGTCCCTTGGGCAGGCTGAAATCGACACCGTCCACTGCCTTGACATGGTCCACCGTGCGCCGGAACACCCCTTTCTTGATCGGGAACCACACGCGCAGGTCATCCACCTTCAGCAAAACCGGCCCCGGCGGGTTGTCCGCAGGGCTGCCGCTTGGCTCGGCGCCGAGCAATTCCCTGGTGTAGGAATGCTGCGGCGCCTGGAACAGGTTTTCACACAACGCTTGTTCGACGATGCGACCGCGCTGCATGACACATACCCGATGCGCAATTCTTCGCACCAGGTTGAGATCGTGGGTGATCAGCAGCAGCGCCATGCCCAGGCGTTCCTGCAATTCCCGCAGCAGATCGAGGATTTTCAGCTGCACGGTGACGTCGAGCGCGGTGGTCGGCTCGTCGGCGATCAGCAGTTCCGGTTCGCAGGCCAGGGCCATGGCGATCATCACCCGCTGCCGCTGGCCGCCGGAAAGCTCGTGCGGATAGGCCTTCAGCCGGCTTTCCGGGTTGGGAATGCCGACCAGTTCGAGCAGCTCCAGGGTGCGCGCGCGCGCCTGTGGGCCGTTCATGCCCTTGTGCAGGGCGAGGACTTCGCCGATCTGCTTCTCGATGCAGTGCAGCGGATTCAGCGAGGTCATCGGCTCCTGGAAGACCATGGCGATGCGGTTGCCGCGGACTCGCCGCAGCTTGCCTTCCGGCTCGCGCAGCAGATCCTTGCCGGCGTAGTGGACGGTGCCGCTGGGGTGGCGCGCGGTGGGGTAGGGCAGCAGGCGCAGGATGGAATGCGCGGTCACCGACTTGCCCGAGCCGCTCTCGCCGACCAGGGCCAGGGTCTCGCCCTTGCGGATGTCGAAATTGACGCCATCGACGGCGCGCACCACTTCGTTGCCACAGAGGAATTCCACCGACAGGTCGCGTACTTCGATCAGGTTTTCGCTGTTCTGCTGGCTCATTTCATTTCCTCGGGTCGAAAGCGTCGCGGGCGGCTTCGCCGATGAACACCAGCAGACTGAGCATCACCGCGAGCACGACGAAGGCGCTGATGCCCAGCCAGGGCGCCTGCAGGTTCGACTTGCCCTGGGCGACCAGTTCGCCCAGCGACGGTGCGCCGGCCGGCAGGCCGAAGCCGAGAAAGTCCAGTGAGGTGAGGGTGCCGATGGCGCCGGTGAGGATGAATGGCATGAAGGTCAGGGTGGAGATCATCGCGTTGGGCAGGATATGGCGGAACATGATCATCCCGTTGCGCATGCCCAGCGCCCGCGCGGCGCGCACGTATTCGAGGTTGCGTCCGCGGAGGAACTCGGCGCGCACCACATCGACCAGGCTCATCCAGGAGAACAGCAGCATCAGGCCGAGCAGCCACCAGAAGTTCGGTTGCACGAAGCTGGCGAGGATGATCAGCAGGTAGAGCACCGGCAGGCCCGACCAGATTTCCAGGAAGCGCTGGCCGAGCAGATCGACCCAGCCACCGTAGAAGCCTTGCAGGGCGCCAACCAGCACGCCGATCAGCGAGCTGAGGATGGTCAGCGTCAGGGCGAACAGCACCGAAATGCGGAAGCCATAGATCACCCGCGCCGTCACGTCGCGCGCCTGGTCGTCGGTGCCCAGCCAGTTTTCCGCGCTCGGCGGCGCGGGGGCGGGTACGCGCAGGTCGTAGTTGATGGTGTCGTAGCTGAACGGGATCGGCGGCCAGAGTATCCAGCCGTTCTTGTCGTCGATCAGCTGGCGGATGTAGGGGCTCTTGTAGTTGGCCTCCATGGGGAATTCACCGCCGAAGGTGGTTTCCGGATAGCGCTTGAAGGCCGGGAAATACCACTCGCCGTCATAGCGCACGGCCAGCGGCTTGTCGTTGGCGATCAGCTCGGCGCCCAGGCTGAGGCCGAACAGGATGAGGAACAACCAGAGCGACCACCAGCCGCGCTTGTTGCTCTTGAAGCGCGCCCAGCGGCGCAGGTTGATGGGGGACAGGCGCATCGATCACTCCCGGGTTTCGAAGTCGATGCGCGGATCGACCAGGGTATAGAGGATGTCGCTGACCAGCTTCATGATCAGGCCGAACAGGGTGAAGATGAACAGCGTGCCGAATACCACCGGATAATCGCGGTTCAATGCCGCCTCGAAGCTGAGCAGGCCGAGGCCGTCGAGGGAGAAGATCACCTCGATCAGCAGCGAACCGGTGAAGAAGATGCCCAGCAGCGCCGACGGCAGGCCGGCGATGATGATCAGCATGGCGTTGCGGAACACGTGGCCGTAGAGCACGCGGCGTTCGGTGAGGCCCTTGGCGCGGGCGGTGACCACGTACTGCTTGCCGATCTCGTCGAGGAAGCTGTTCTTGGTCAGCAGGGTGAGGGTGGCGAAGTTGCCGATCACCAGGGCGGTGATGGGCAGCGCCAGGTGCCAGAAATAGTCGCGGATCTTGCCGCCGAGGGTCAGCTCGTCGAAGTTGTTGGAGGTCAGCCCACGCAAGGGGAACCAGTCCCAGTAGCTTCCGCCGGCGAACAGCACCACCAGCAGGATGGCGAAGAGGAATGCCGGGATGGCGTAGCCGACGATGATCGCCGAGCTGGTCCAGACGTCGAAGTGGCTGCCGTGCCGTACCGCCTTGGCGATGCCCAGCGGGATCGACACGAGATACATGATCAGCGTACTCCACAGCCCGATGGAGATGGACACCGGCAGCTTCTCGAGGAGCAGGTCGGTGACCTTGGCGTCGCGGAAGAAGCTCTGGCCGAAGTCCAGGTGCACGTAGTTCTTCAGCATGATCCAGAAGCGCTCGGGCGCCGGCTTGTCGAAGCCGTACATGCGCTCGATTTCCTTCACCAGATCGGGATCGAGGCCCTGGGCGCCGCGATAGTGCGAGCCGGCCGAGGCGACTTCGCCGCCGCCGCCGGAAATGCGTCCGGTGGCGCCGCCGCTGGCGGCATCGAAGCCTTCCAGCTTGGCGATCATCTGCTCCACCGGCCCGCCTGGGGCGGCCTGGATGATGATGAAGTTGATCAGCAGGATGCCGAACAGTGTCGGGATGATCAGCAGCAGGCGCCGTACGATATAGGCCAGCATCAGGGCGCCTCCTGTCCGGCATCGGCGGGCTGCCCGGCAGGTTTGCCCGTCGTCGGCTCGGCCTTCTCGCGAGCCTGCCACCAGGCCATCGGCGCGTAGCTGTAGGGCGGCAGTTTTTCCGGCCGGGCGATGCGGTTCCAGTAGGCCAGCCGCCAGGTATCCAGGTACCAGTTGGGCACCACGTAGTGGCCCCAGAGCAGCGCGCGATCGAGGGCGCGCGCATGGCGGACCAGGCTTTCCCGGGAGTCGGCGCCGATCAGTCCTTCCACCAGCGCATCGATGCCGGGATCGCGCAGGCCGATGAGGTTGCGGCTGCCCGGCTTGTCCGCGCTGCTGGAGTGCCAGAACTCGCGCTGCTCGTTGCCCGGCGAGTTGGACTGCGCCCAACTGCTGACGATCATGTCGAAGTCGCGCGAGCGCAGACGGTTGATGTACTGGGAGACGTCCACCCGGCGGATCTGCATGTCGATACCGAGTTCCGCCAGGTTGCGCTTGAATGGCAGCAGGACGCGCTCGAAGTCGGCCTGGACAAGCAGGAACTCGAAGCTCAGCGGCTTGCCGTCGGGGCCGACCATCCTGTCGTCGACGATCTTGTAGCCAGCTTCCAGCAGCAGGTTGTAGGCCTTGCGCTTCTGCTCGCGGATGATCCCGCTACCGTCACTCACGGGCGGTCGATAGACCTCGCTGAATACTTCCGGTGGTAGCTTGTCGCGTAGCGGCTCGAGGATCTTCAGCTCCTCCGCGTCCGGCAACTCATGGGCCGCCATTTCCGAGTTCTCGAAGTAGCTGCCGTCGCGCTTGTAGGAGCCGAAGAACAGCTGCTTGTTGGTCCACTCGAAGTCGAACAGCTGGGCGATCGCCTCACGCACTCGCCGGTCTTGGAAAATCGGACGGCGGATGTTGAAGGCATAGCCCTGCATGCCCCATGGGTTCTCATTGTGCAGTTCCTCGCGGACGATGCGGCCGTCGTGAACCGCCGGGGAGTCGTAGGCGGTCGCCCAGTTCTTCGCCATGCGCTCTTCGTTGAAATCGAACTGGCCGGCCTTGAATGCCTCCAGGGCCACGGTGAGGTCGCGATAGGAGTCCACCACCACCGCATCGAAGTTGTTGAAGCCGCGGTTGACCGGAAGATCATTGCCCCACCAGTCCTTGACCCGCTCATAGCGGATCGAGCGACCGGGATCGACCTTGGCGATGCGGTAGGGACCGCTGCCCAGCGGCGGCTCCATGTTGGTCTTGGCGAAGTCGCGGGTGGCCCACCAGTGCTTCGGCAGGATCGCCAGTTGACCGAGGATCAGCGGCAGCTCGCGGTTGCCGGCGTGCTTGAAGTCGAAGCGCACGCGCAGCTTGTCCTCGACCACCACCTTGTCGACGTCCGCGTAGTAGTTGCGGAACATCGGGTCGCCATGGCTCATCAGCGTCTCGAAGGTGAACACCACGTCGTCGGCGGTGACCGGCGTGCCGTCGTGGAAACGCGCCTGCGGGCGCAGGTAGAAGCGCACGAACTTGTGCTGCGGGTCCTTCTCGATCTTTTCCGCCAGCAGGCCGTACTCGGTGAACGGCTCGTCGAGGGCATGGAAGGTCAGGGTGTCGTAGATCAGGCTGATCTGCGCTGCCGGATTGCCCTTGGGGATGAACGGGTTGAGGCTGTCGTAGCTGCCGAAATCGGAAAGGCGCAGGGTGCCGCCCTTCGGTGCATCCGGATTGACATAGTCGAAGTGCTTGAAGCTGGCCGGATACTTCGGCGCTTCGTCGTACAGGGTAATGGCGTGCTGCGGAGCGGCCAGCACAGCGCCAGACAGTCCCAGCAGCAGCCCGGCGAGCAGGGCCACGCGGCGGGGGCGATTCATAGGGATTTCTCCTGGGCAGTCTGCCACCAGGCGCGCAACCCCAGGGTGTAGGGCGGCGTGGTGACGAAGGCGAACCGGTTGCGGTAGGCCAGTCGATGTCGGTTGAGATACCAGTTGGGAATACTGTAGTGCTGCCACAGCAGGACGCGGTCCAGCGCCCGTGCGGCGGCTATCTGATGGTCGAGCGTGCGGGCGTTGAGCAGCTTGTCGAGCATGGCGTCGACCACCGGGTTGGCTATGCCTGCGTAGTTCCTGCTGCCCTTGAGGCCGACCTGGCTCGAATGGAAGTACTGCCACTGTTCGAGGCCGGGGCTGAGGGTCTGGCCCAGGGTCATCAGAATCATGTCGTAGTCGAACTGGTCCAGCCGTTGTTTGTACTGGGCGCGGTCCACGGTACGCAAGCGCGCATCGATGCCGATGCTGGCGAGATTCTCGCGATAGGGCAGGAGGATGCGTTCGAGGCTGGGGTTGACCAGCAGGATCTCGAAGCGCAACTGCTGGCCCCTGGCGTTCAGCAGGCGATCGCCGGACAGCTTCCAGCCGGCCTCGCCGAGCAGGCTGAGGGCATGGCGCATGGTTTCCCGCGGAATGCCGCGGCCATCGGTGACCGGCAGCAGGAACGGGCGGGTGAAGAGTTGCGGCGGCAGTTGCTTGCGATAGCGCGAGAGCAGCAGCCACTCGCGTCCTTCCGGCAGGCCGATGGCGGAGAATTCGCTGTTGGGAAAGTAGCTGCTGGTGCGCAGATAGGCGTCGTTGAACAGCGTGCGGTTGCTCCACTCGAAGTCGAACATCATGCCCAGCGCTTCGCGCAGCTTGCGGTCCTTGAACTGCTCGCGGCGGGTGTTCATGAACAGCGCCTGGGCCTGGGTGGGAATCCGGTGCGGGATTTCCGCGCGGATCACCTCGCCGCGCAGCAGCGCCGGGAAGCGGTAGCTGTTGCGCCAGTTCTTCGCCTGGTGCTCGATGTAGATGTCGAACTCGCCGGCCTTGAAGGCTTCGAAGGCGATGGCGGCGTCGCGATAGAACTCGACCTCGACGCGATCGAAGTTGTACTTGCCGCGATTGACCGCCAGCTTCGCGCCCCACCAGTCCTTTACCCGCTCGAACACCAGACTCCTGCCGGGCACCACCTGGGTGATCTGGTAGGGACCGCTGCCCAGCGGCGGCTGGAAGGTGGTGGCGGCGAAATCGCGATTCTTCCAGTAGTGCTGCGGCAGCACCGGCATCTCGCCGAGGCGCAGGATCAGCAACGGGTTGCCCTCGCGGCGGAGCACGAAACGGATACTCCGCGGCGAGAGAATGTCGACCCGCTGCACTTCCTGCAGGCTGGTGCGATACAGCGGATGACCATGCTTGAGCAGGGTGCGATAGGAGAAGGCGACATCCTGGGCGGTGATCGCATGGCCGTCGTGGAAGCGCGCTTCCGGGCGCAGGTTGAACACCACCCAGCTGCGGTCCTCGGCGTACTCCACGCTGCCGGCGATCAGCCCGTAGCTGGAGGCCGGCTCGTCCCCTGAAGGGTCATAGAGGCCGGTTCCCACCATCAGCGGCTCGTTCAGTTCGTTGATGCCGTACTGCAGGAAATCGGCGGTGCCGATCGGGCTGGTGCCCTTCAGGGTGTAGGGGTTGAGCGTATCGAAGGTGCCCATGCCCATCACGCGCAGGGTGCCGCCCTTGGGGGCGTTGGGGTTGACCCAGGCGAAGTGGTCGAAGTTGGCGGGGTACTTGAGGTTGCCGAATTGCGCGTAGCCGTGGCTGACGGTGATCTCCGCGTAGCCGGGCACGCCCAGGGTCAGGCCGAGGAGCAGGATAAGCAGGCGAGGCATTGTCCGGACCTTGGCATTCGTGGCGGGCGATCAGCTTTTCAGATTGGATGACACTGCCGCACAGTAGCAGTTTGTCGCAGTTGTAATAAAGAGAAGGGCAGCGAATGCTGCCCTTCTTTTTTTTAGCGGAATCTGTCAGCGACTCGCCGTGTCGAGGTACAGGGTCAGCGTCTGGCCCGGTTTCAGCGCGCGCGTGCTGCGCGGATTCCAGCGCTTGATGTGCTTCATCTCGACATTGAAGCGCTTGGCGATGAGGTACATCGAATCGCCCTGCTTGACCTTGTAGTAGGTCGCGGTGTCCTTCTTCGCCTTGCCGCTGGAGGCCAGTTGCTGGCCGCCTTGCAGCTTGAGCACCTGGCCGGCCTTCACACCATGGCTGCCCAGGCCGTTCCAGCGCTTCAGGTCGTCGACGCCGACGCCGGTGTTGCGGGCGATCTGCCAGAGGTTGTCGCCTTTCCTGACCTTGTAGGTGCGGCTTTTTGCCGGACGCTGCTCGACCTGGGCGAGCTGCCGCGGGCTTGCCGGTTCGACCAGCGGACGGCCCGGCTGGCCGGGGATCAGCAGGGTCTGGCCACTGCGAACGCGGTTGGCGCTCAGGCGGTTGACCGATTTCAGCTCGGCGACGCTGAGGCGATAGCGCTCGGCGATGCTGTGCAGGCTGTCGCCGCGGCGTACCCGGTACTTCTGGTAGCTGGGTTGTGGCTGCGGCTTGAGGGTGGCGATGCCGGCGCTGACGGTGTCCGCCTTGTCCAGCGGCACCAGCAGTTGTTGCGGGCCGTCCATGGTGATCTTGCGCTTGAACGCCGGGTTCAGCAGGTAGAGCTCGTCTTCGTCGAGGTCGGCGAGGGCCGCGACGCTGGCCAGGTCGAGGCCCGGCTTGACCCGGATCGCGGTGAAGTAGGGCTCGTTGGCGATCGGGTTCAGGCTGATGCCGTAGGCTTCTGGCGCCATCACCACTTGCGACAGCGCCAGCAGCTTGGGCACGTAGTCCTGGGTTTCCTGCGGCAGCGGCAGGTTCCAGTAGTCGGTCGGCAGGCCCAGCCGCTCGTTGCGCTCGATCGCACGGCTCACGGTGCCTTCGCCGGCATTGTAGGCGGCCAGGGCGAGCAGCCAGTCGCCATTGAACATGTCGTGCAGGCGGCCGAGGTAGGTCAGGGCGGCGTTGGTCGATGCGGTAATGTCGCGGCGGCCGTCGTACCAGTTGGTCTGACGCAAGTTGAAGTGGGTGCCGGTGGTGGGGATGAACTGCCACAGGCCGACTGCCTGGGAGCGCGATATGGCCAGCGGGTTGTAGGCGCTTTCGATCACCGGCAACAGCGCCAGTTCGAGAGGCATATCGCGCTCTTCGAGACGCTCCACCACGTAATGCATGTAGGGGCTGCCGCGCTCGCTGGCCTGCTCGAGGAGCGACGGGTTGCTGATGAATCGCAGGCGCTGGCGTTCGATGCGTGGGTTGGTGTCAATCTGTCCCTGCAACTGGAAGCCGCTGCGCATGCGCTCCCAGATATCGCTGTGGGACTCCGTCCATGCAGGGTTGAACTGCACGTCGACGGCCCGGGAAACGGGGCTCGGCTGGCTTTCCCGGCTGACGTGGCTGCTGGTCTGGCAGCCGGCCAGGACGCCCGCGCAGAGCAGGACGGAAACACGGATGGCACGGGCCAAAGCGTCTAGATCGAAGGTTTTGCAGGTCTTTGGCGCCATTGGCTGATGACTCAATCCGAGGCAAAAATTTCCGCGATTCTAGGAACCACCCTGGAGGTGGTCAAGATTTCGCCAGTGTTCAGAACCTGTCCTTCCATAGCCGAACCTGGGCAAAAACCTCTTCAAGCGTACGGTTTTCCTGGCCGGCCCGCTCGTCGGCAATTTTCTTAACGGATGTTTCTGACACGCGAAGGAACGGATTCGTAGCCATTTCCAGACTCATGGTCGAAGGCAAACTGATGCGTCCCTGTTCGCGCCAGCGGCTGACTTCTTCGAAGCGGGCGAGCACCTGCGGATTCTCCGGTTCCACCGCGCAGGCGAAGCGCAGATTGCTCAGGGTGTACTCATGGGCGCAGTAGACGCGCGTCTCTCCCGGCAGGGCGGCCAGGCGGCTGAGGGAGGCATGCATCTGCGCCGGGGTGCCCTCGAACAGGCGACCGCAGCCGGCGGCGAACAGCGTGTCGCCACAGAACAGCAGCGGCTGTACCGGGTCGGCATGGTAGTAGGCGATGTGGCCGAGGGTGTGGCCGGGCACGTGGATGATCTCGAAAGCCAGGCCGAGTACTTCGACGCGATCGCCGTCGTCCAGTGCCAGGTCGCGCGCCGGAATGCGTTCCGCCGCAGGCCCGAGCACGCGCGCGCCGGTGCGCTCCTTCAGGCGCGCCACGCCGCCCACATGGTCGGCATGGTGGTGGGTGACGACGATGTCGCTCAGTTGCCAGTCCGGATGGGCGGCCAGCCATTCCTCGACAGGGCCGGCATCGCCCGGGTCGACCACTGCGCAACGGCGACTGGTTACATCCTGCAATAGCCAGATGTAGTTGTCGGAAAAGGCGGGCAGGGCATCTATCTGTATCATGGCCGGAGAGTCGCTAACTGGAATCGATTGGCGCATATTAGTGCGGTTATGCCGTCCTGTGTCGGCGAATGCTGTCGCGTGCCACGCGCGCCGCAGCCGAATGCCAACCTGCTGCAGGGGGTGGTGATGATCGAACAGCAACCCTTCGCCCATGCCGATGCCGACTGGCTCCAGTTGATCGGCGAGGCCCGCGACTGGCTCGCCGGGCCGATTGGCGGAATGATGCTCGCCGAGGAGCAGAGCCTGCTCACCGATGAACTGGAACGCTATTTCGGTGGCTACCTGGTGCATTACGGGCCGCATGCCGAGCTGCCCAGCGGCACCGGCAACATCCAGCGCGGGGTGCGCTTGGGGCCGCCGCTGCCGGGAGTGGAGATCGCCTGCGACGAATGCGCCTGGCCGCTGGGCGAGCACGCGGCCGACGTGGTGCTGCTGCAGCATGGCCTGGATTTCTGCCTGTCTCCGCATCGCCTGCTGCGCGAAGCCGCGCGCAGCGTGCGGCCGGGTGGCCACATGCTGGTGGTCGGGGTGAATCCCTGGAGCGCCTGGGGCATGCGCCACTATTTCGCCCGGGACGCCTTGCGTCGCGCGCGCTGCATATCGCCGGCGCGGGTCTGCGACTGGCTCAGCCTGCTGGGCTTCGCGCTGGAGAAACGCCGCTTCGGGTGCTATCGTCCGCCGCTCGCGTCGGCAGCCTGGCAATCGCGCCTGGCGAGGATGGAAAACTGGGGGCATGTCGTCCAGGGTTCCGGTGCCGGCTTCTATCTATTGGTCGCACGCAAGCTGGTGGTGGGCCTGCGCCCGCTGCGCCAGAGCAAGCGCGAGCCGCGCGGCCAGCTGGTGCCGCTGCCGGTGGCGAAGGTCAGCCGCCGGGATTCCGAGTCGTAAATTCAGGGCGATATGAGCGAAGAGAAAGTCGAGATCTACACCGATGGCGCCTGCAAGGGCAATCCCGGGCGTGGTGGCTGGGGAGCGCTGCTTCTTTACAAGGGTGCCGAGCGCGAACTGTGGGGCGGCGAGCTGGAAACCACCAACAACCGCATGGAGCTGATGGCGGCGATCATGGCGCTGGCGGCGCTCAAGCGGTCCTGCGCGATCCGCCTGGTCACCGACTCCGAATACGTCATGCGCGGCATCACCGAGTGGATGCCGAACTGGAAGAAGCGCGGCTGGAAGACTGCCGCCAGGCAGCCGGTGAAGAATGCCGACCTCTGGCAGGCACTGGACGAGCAGGTCAACCGCCACCAGGTGGAGTGGCAGTGGGTGCGCGGGCATACCGGACACCCGGGCAACGAGCGCGCCGACATGCTGGCCAACCGCGGCGTGAGCGAACTGCCGCGCTGATTCCCACAAGCCGATTCCCATAAGCAGCCCAAGGCATCTCCCGCCTTGCCGGCTGCTTTTTCATTTCCGCACACGATCTCCTGCAACCGGACGGGCCGCTGAAGCGGATTTCCCGTCTGCGCGCGCCTGCATCCTCGAAACGCCTCCCTCGATTCCTCCCGCCTGATCCCTGATCTGAATCTGGACCTGTTCACATTCCCTGTTTCTTACAACCGCTCTAGGACTTGGATTTCAGACGATTTGGAACTTATCATACAAATGATAATCAGTTGCATCTGTCTGTGATCATACTCAGCAAGGATGTGAATCATGCTGCATGCGTGCACTGCTTTGAGCCCTCGCTCACCTGTTGGTTGCAGGGTGGGTGAGGGCTCGGGAAACCAACGTCGCGAGGTTCTGATGCGTACCTATAGCACTCACCGGGAGGGACTGCTGCGCACGGCGATGCGCATGCTCGGCTGTCGCTCCCGCGCAGAGGACGTGGTTCAGGACGCCTTCGTGAAGATGCTGGAGAACGAACTGCCCTGCACCGACCCGGCCGGCTACATGTTCCGGGTGGTGCGCAACCTGTCCATCGATCATCTGCGCCGTCAGAACCTGGAGTCGGGGCGCGGCGTCGAGCCCGGGCAGGACGATGCGTCGAGCTGCGACCTGTCGCCCGAGCGGGTGCTGGCCGGCCGCGAATCGGTCGACCGGCTGATCTGTGCCCTCAACGAGTTGCCCCAGCGGATGCGCGTCGTCTTCGACCTCAACCGGCTGCAGGGCTACACCCAGCGGGACGTGGCCCAGGTGATCGGCACCTCGCCGACCATGGTCAATTTCCTGCTGCGCGACACGCTGACCCATTGCCGCGCCCGCCTGGGCGAGATCTAGCGCGCCCCGCGTTTCATTTCCAACGTCCGGAGTCCCACATGAAACTAGTTCGTCTGGTCTTCCAGCAATATCGCTGGCCCCTTGCGCTGGTCCTGCTGCTGAGCATTAGCAGCGGCCTGCTCAGCGTCGGCGTCATCGCCTTCGTCAACCAGCGCATGATCACCGCCCACGAGGGGCTGGGCACCGCCCTCTGGCAGTTCGGCCTGATGCTGGCGCTGCTGCTGGTGCTGGCGTCCGGCGCGCAGTTGTCGCTCACCGCCCTGGGCCACCGCTTCGTCCACGGGCTGCGCCGGGTGATGGTCAAGCGCCTGCTCGATACCGACATCGAACGCATCGAGGCCATCGGCGGGGCGAAGATCTTCGCCAGCCTGTCCAGCGACATCCGCAGCGTGACCATGGCCTTCGTGCAACTGCCCGACCTGATCTACGGCTCGGTGCTGAGCATCGCCGCGTTCAGCTACCTGGCCTGGCTGTCGCCGGCGCTGTTCGCCACCACCCTCGGCTGGATGAGCTTCACCCTGGCGGTGGGCTGGCTGCTGGTGGGCAGGCTGAACAACCACATCCGGCAACTGCGCGAGTCCGAAGACAAACTCTACCAGAGCTACCAGGCGGTGATCGACGGACGCAAGGAGCTGGCGCTCAACCGCGACCGCGCCCGGCGCCTGTACGAAGAAAGTTTCGACGCCGCCGCACTCAGGTATCGCGAGCATTTCACCCTGGCTGACCGCTACAACGGCCTGGCCAGCAACTGGGCGAACATCATGGTGCTGGGCACCATCGGCCTGGCCTTCTACCTGGCCAACGGCCTGGGCTGGGCGTCCACCGAAGTGGCCGCGACCTACGCCCTGACCATCCTCTTCCTGCGCACGCCGCTGGTGCTGGCGGTGGCGGCGATTCCCGCGCAGGTGTCCGGACGGATCGCCCTCGACAAGGTGGAATCCCTCGCGCTGGCCGTGCATCACCAGAGCTTCGAGGTCGCGCCGAGCCACATCTGCGGCCACTGGCAGACCCTCGAACTGCGCGGCGTCGAGTACCACTACCCGGGGCAGGGCGACGAGCCGGGGTTCGACGTGGGGCCGCTGGACCTGGTTCTGCGCCGCGGCGAGACGGTGTTCCTGATGGGCGGCAACGGCAGCGGCAAGTCCAGCCTGGCGCGCCTGCTCAGCGGCCTGTACCGGCCTTCCGCCGGCGAGATCCTGGTGGACGGCAAGCCCATCGGCGCCGACGACTGGCTGGCCTACCGCAAGCTGTTCGCCTCGGTGTTCACCGACTTCCACCTGTTCTCCCAACTGCTTGGCCCGGACGGACGGGATTCCGAACCGGCCCACACCGAGGGCTGGCTGGAGCGCCTGCACATGCGCCACAAGGTGCGCTTCGGCGACGGCCATCTGCTCGACACGCGCTTCTCCCAGGGCCAGCGCAAGCGCCTGGCGCTGCTGCTGGCGCTGCTGGAGCAGCGCGACATCCTGCTGCTGGACGAATGGGCGGCGGACCAGGACCCGCTGTTCCGGCGCTTCTTCTATCGGGAGCTGCTACCGCAGTTCAAGCAGGCCGGCCTGACCGTCTTCGCCATCAGCCACGACGACCAGTACTTCGACCTCGCCGACCGCCTGCTGAAGATGGAGTCGGGGCAGCTCAGCGAACTGCAGGGTTCCCGCCGCGACAACGCCAGCCGGGATGCGGTGGAAGAAATCAGCGCGGACTATCAAGGACGCGCCTTCAGCCTTTGATGAATTTCTTCGGACAGGACTAAACAGCGCCGCCGGCCACTCGTCATTGTTAATGATAATCGGTATCAAATGGCAGCTTGCGATGCCGGTGACATCGTCTCTCCCTGCGACCCACTCGCAGGGGAGTTGAACAGCACGGCATCGCGCCTTCGAGAGGGAAAACATGGAACTCGTTTACGACTACATCGGCATCGGCTTCGGCCCGTCCAACCTGGCGCTCGCCATCGCCACCCAGGAGCACGCGCAGTTCTATGGCCTGTCGCCGAACGTGTGCTTCCTGGAGCGCAAGCCGGGCTTCAACTGGCATGAAGGGATGCTGATCGACGGTTCCACCATGCAGATTTCCTTCCTCAAGGACCTGGTCACCCAGCGCAACCCCGGCAGCCATTTCAGCTTCATCAACTACCTGAAGGAACGCGGCCGCCTGCAGGACTTCATCAACCTGAAGACCTTCTTCCCCACCCGCGAGGAATACAACGACTACCTGGGCTGGGCAGCGTCGCACTTCGCCGGGCAGATTCACTTCGGCGAGCAGGTGATCGGCGTCGAGCCGTGTTTCGAGGATGGCCGCTTCGTCGCGGTGGACGTGCTGTCGCGCAGCGCCGATGGCGGCACGTCGCGCCGTCGGGCGCGCAACCTGGTGTTCGGCATCGGCGGCGTGCCGCAGGTGCCGGGCGCCTTCGAGGGCATCGACGATCCGCGCGTCCTGCATTCCTCGGCCTATCGCGGCGGCATCGAACAACTGCTCGCCGAGCACAGCGGACCGCTCAACGTGGCGGTCATCGGCGCGGGGCAGAGCGCCGCGGAAATCTTCGAAGACCTGGCCAATCGCTTCGACAACGTCAACGCCTCGCTGGTGATCCGTGGCAGCGCGCTGAAGCCGTCCGACGACAGCCCCTTCGTCAACCAGATCTTCAACCCGTCCTTCACCGACACCATCTTCCAGCAGACCCAGGAGCGCCGCGAGTCGATGCTCCAGGAGTTCCGCAACACCAACTACTCGGTGGTCGACCCCGAGCTGATCGAGGCGATCTTCCAGCGCATCTACCAGCAGAAGGTGCGCGGCGAGCAGCGTCACCAACTGCTGACCCAGCGCGAAGTGGTGCACGCCGAAGTCGGCGACGACATCGAGCTGTTCCTGCGCAATACCGCCGACGATCACCAGGACAGCCAGCGCTTCGACGTCGTGATCCTGGCCACCGGCTATCGACGCGACTACCACCACCAGATCCTCGCCGGCATCCGCGAATACCTGCAGGGGCCGGAAGTCGACCGCAACTACCGCCTCTCCCTGCGCCACGGCACGGATGTCGGCGTGTACCTGCAGGGCTGCTGCGAGGAAAGCCACGGCCTCAGCGACACCCTGCTGTCGGTGCTGGCGATCCGCTCGCGGGAAGTCGCCGAGTCGATCTTCGCCGACTCCGTGGAGTCCTGTGCCAGCCGGCCGTCGAGCACCCGGGAGCGGACCGCCGTCCCCCTGAAGCTGGCCCGCTGAGCCGCGCCATTCCCCTGCGGTGACCGTTCGCGGTCACCCGACTCTTCTCCCGACTTTGCGGGCGCCACGAGCCGCCTGCGGGCAGAGCCTTGCCGCTTGAAACAGGTGACAGATGAAATCCATTCGAGATCAGGTCGCGAACTTTTCCGAACTGCTGGACCACTACGCGCAATGCCAACCGGATCGGATCGCGCTCCGGCACATCGTCCATGACGACCAGGAGCCGCTGCTCACCACGTATGCCGAGCTGCGGAAGAAGGCGCGGGCGGTCGCCGGCCTGCTGCAGTACCACCTCGGCTGCGACGGCGGCCAGCGCTGCCTGCTGATCCTGCCCAGCGGCGCCGATTACGCGGCGGCCTTCCTTGGCTGCCTGCAGGCCGGCGTCATCGCCGTGCCGGCATTCGCCCCGGAAAACAACCGTCAGACCCATCTCGACCGCCTCGCCGGAATCCTCCAGGACGCCCAGCCGGCGTTCATCCTCGGCCGCGGCGAGGACCTGGACCGCCACCAGCACCTGCTGCTGCCGTTCGTGCCGGCCGACGCGCGCTTTTTCGCCATCGATGAGGTCCTCGACGGCTGGCAGGCGCACTACCGCCCGGTCGCGCAGGACAGCTCGGCGCTGGCCTTCCTGCAGTACACCTCCGGCTCCACCAGCGCGCCGAAAGGGGTGATGGTGTCCCACGGCAACCTGCTGGCCAACGAGCAGGCGATGACCCGCCACCTGCTCGACGACAACGTCCCGGAAAGCTGGGTCAGCTGGCTGCCGCTCTACCACGACATGGGCCTGATGTGCGGCCTGCTGCTGCCGCTGTACGTCGGCGGCACGCTGACGCTGATGTCGCCCAACCACTTCCTCGGCCGCCCGGCGCGCTGGCTGGAGGCGATCACCCGGTACCGCGGCACCTTCTCCGGCGGACCGGATTTCGCCTATCGCCTGTGCGTCGAACGGATCAAGGGCCCGGCGCTCAAGGAGCTGGCGCTGGACTCCTGGAGCCTGGCGTTCTCCGGCTCGGAGCCGATCCGCCTGGCGACCCTCGAAGCCTTCTGCGAGCGCTTCGCCCCGGCCGGCTTCGATCCGCGCGCGCTGACGCCCAGCTACGGCCTGGCCGAAGCCACGCTGTACGTCAGCGCGGCGAAACGCGCAGTGCCGTTCAGCGTCCGCCACTTCGACGGCGAATCGCTGGCAGCCGGCAAGGCCGCCCAGGCGCTGCTGCTCGACGGCCGGGAAACCGCCCGTCTGCCCGGTTGCGGCTGGGTGCGTCCGGACCACGACCTGCGCATCGTCGATCCGCAGAGCGAGGCCAGCCTGGAGCCCGGCCGGGTCGGCGAGATCTGGGTCGCCGGTCCGAGCATCGCCCAGGGCTACTGGCAGAACCCCGAGGCCACCGCGCGCACCTTCGTCGAGCGCGACGGCCAGCGCTGGCTGCGCACCGGCGACCTGGGCATCGCCGAGGGCGGCGAGCTGTTCATCACCGGCCGGCTCAAGGACCTGATCATCCTCAACGGCCAGAACCTCTACCCGCAGGACCTGGAACAGGCGCTGGAGCAGCGCGTCGAGCTGCTGCGCCGTGGCCGCATCGCCGCGTTCCCGGTCGCCGATGGGGCGGGCAGCGAAGGGGTAGGGCTGGCGCTGGAGATCAGCCGCAACGTGCGCCGCCTGATGAAGCCGCAGATGATCTGCGACGCGGTGCGCGACGCGCTCTCCGAACTGTTCATGGTGGCGCCGAGGGTGATCGTCCTGCTGGAACCCGGCGCCCTGCCGCGCACCACCAGCGGCAAGCTGCAGCGCTCGGCCTGCCGCGCCGGCTGGCTGGACGGCAGCCTGGACAGCTTCGCCATCTGGCAGGACGGCCGCCTGCAGGAGGGCGGGACAGCCGTCATCCAGACCGCAACCGCCGCACCCGCGCTGCTGCCGGAAGTGCTGGCCGCCTGGGAAGAAGTGCTCGGCGCAAGCGACCTGGCCGCCCACGACCACTTCTTCGAACGTGGCGGCAACTCGGTGGGCGTGGTGCAGGTGCTCGCGCGCCTGAACGCCGAACTGGGCCTGGCGCTGGAGCCGGCACAACTGTTCGAGCAGCCGACCCTGGGCGCCTTCAGCGCCATGGTCGCCAGCCAGGAACGCGGCGTTGCCGGCGCACGTATCGTGCCACTGTCGCGGGATGTTCCGCCGCAGCAGTCCTTCGCCCAGCAGCGCCTGTGGTTCCTCGCCCAACTGCAATCCGATAGCAGCGCCTACCACCTGTGCGGCCAGTTGAGCCTGCGCGGCGAGATCGACAACCACGCCCTGCAGCGCAGCTTCGAAGACCTCGCGGCGCGCCACGAAAGCCTGCGCACCACCTTCGGCGAGCAGGACGACCGGCTGGTGCAGCACATCCATCCGGCGCGGCCGGTGCGCATCGAGCCGCATGACCTGAGCCGCCATCCCGAGCCGTCGAAAGCCCTCGACACACTGGCCCGCTGCGCCGTGGAGGCGCCGATGGATCTGCGCAACGGCCCGCTGTGGCGCGTGCTCGACGTCAACCTCGGCGGCGGCCGCCGGGAGTTGCTGCTGGTGCTGCACCACATCATCTGCGACGGCTGGTCGGTGCAGGTGCTGCTGGACGACTTCTCCACCCTCTACGCCGCCCATGCCGAAGGCCGCGAACCGTCGCTGCCGGCCTTGCCGGTGCAGTACGCCGACTTCGCCGCCTGGCAGCGCGAGCACCTGGCGGCCGGCGAGGCGCAGCGGCAGCTGGCCTACTGGCGCGAACGCCTGGGCGACAGCCATCCGCTGTCCAGCCTGCCCACCGACCGCCCGCGACCGGAGCAGCAGGGCCATCGCGGCGCGCGCTACGCATTGATAATCGACGCCGGCCTCAGTCAGGCGCTGCGCGAGCTGGCCGGCTCCAACGGCGCCACCCTGTTCATGACCATGCTGGCCGTGTACATGACGCTGCTGCACCGCCACGGCAACCAGGACGACCTGCGCATCGGCGTGCCGGTGGCCGGGCGCACCCGCGCCGAGGTCGAGGGCCTCATCGGCCTGTTCGTCAACACCCTGGTGCTGCGCGGCCAGCTCTCCGCGCGGCAGTCCTTCGCCGCGCTGCTGCGGCAGGTCAAGGCGATCGCGCTGGGCGCGCAGGCCAACCAGGACCTGCCGTTCGATCAACTGGTCGAGGCGCTCGGCGTGTCCCGCAGCCTCGCCCACAACCCGCTGTGCCAGGTCAAGTTCACCCAGCAGTTCGCCCTGCCCGAAGAACGCGCCATCGGCGGCCTGCGCCTGAGTGCCAGCCAGCGCGACGACTTCTCCGCGCACTTCGACCTGGGGCTGGATATCACCGACACGCCGTCCGGCATCCAGGCGGTGTTCACCTACGCTTGCGACCTGTTCGACGAGCCGCGAATCGCCGGCCTGGCCGCCGACCTGCTGGGCATCTGCGCGCAGGTGGTGCGCCAGCCGGAGATCGCCCTCGGCGAACTGCAACTGGCCGCCGCACCTTCGCGGCTCGATGGCGAGGCGCGCGCCTTCCCGGCGAGCGACGTGCTGGGCCTGTGGGACGCCGCCGTCGCCGCCACGCCGCAGGCGCTGGCGCTGCAATGCGAGGACGCGGGATACGACTTCGCCTGGGTCGACGCGCAGGCCAATCGACTGGCCCGCTACCTGGGCGAGCGCGGCGTCGTCGCGGAAAGCCGCGTCGGCCTGTGCCTGGAACGCTCGGTCGAATTCGTCGTGGCGCTGCTGGCGACCCTCAAGGCCGGCGCCGCCTATGTGCCGCTGGACCCGAAATGGCCGGCCGAACGCCAGGCCTTCGCCCTCTCCGACAGCGCCGCCCGCTGGCTGCTCGGCGACACCGCCGCGCCCGGCGACTTCGGCGGCGAGGTGATCGGCATGGACGCCGACGCCGCCTGGCGCAGTCGGCCGGACAGCGCCCCCGCGCTGCGCGTCCACCCGCTGCAGGCGGCCTACGTCATCTATACCTCCGGCACCAGCGGCACGCCGAAGGGCGTGGTGATCGACCACGGCGCCCTGGCCGACTACGTGCAGGGCCTGCTGGCGCGCCTCGACCTGGGCGCCGGCGCGAGCATGGCAATGGTCTCCACCGTCGCTGCCGACCTCGGCCACACCGTGCTGTTCGGCGCGCTGTGCTCGGGCAACACCCTGCACCTGATCGCCCCGGAGCGCGCCAACGACGCCGACCGCTTCGCCGCCTACATGGCCCGGCACCGGGTCGATGTGCTGAAGATCGTCCCGACCCACCTCGGCGGCCTGCTGCAGGCCGCCACTCCGGAAGCGGTACTGCCCGCGCGGGCGCTGATCCTCGGCGGCGACGCCTTGCCCTGGGACCTGCTGGCGCGCATCCGCCGCCTGAAGCCCGAGTGCCGCGTGATCAACCACTACGGCCCGACCGAAACCACGGTCGGCGTGCTCACCTGCGAACCGGCCGGAGCCGAAGCCATCGGCGCCAGCGTGCCGGTCGGCCGTCCGCTGCCGAACGCCCGCGCGCTGGTGCTGGACGACGACCTGCGGCCGGTGGTGCAGGGCGCCGGCGGCGAGCTCTACCTCGGCGGTCCCGGCCTGGCGCGCGGCTATCTGGAGCGCCCCGGCCTTACCGCCACGGTGTTCCTGCCCGATCCCTGGGTGCCGGGCCAGCGCCTGTATCGCACCGGCGACCGCGCGCGCCTGCTCGGCGACGGCCAGTTGCAGTTCCTCGGCCGCGCCGACGACCAGGTCAAGGTGCGCGGCTATCGCGTATCCCTCGGCGAGATCACCGAGCGTCTGCGCCAGTTGGATGGCGTGGGCGATGCCGTGGTGCGCCTCGACGAGCGCGGCCAGTTGCTCGCCTATGCGGTCGGCGAAAGCGGTCGCCGGCTCGACGGCGAGGCGCTGCGTGCGGCGCTGAGCGAACGCCTGCCGGACTACATGGTGCCGGCCCACGTGCTGGCCCTCGATGCCTTCCCGCTGACCGCCAACGGCAAGCTGGATCACGCCGCGCTGCCGGCCCCGGAGCGCGCCATGGAAGTGTTCGAGGCGCCCCGCGAAGGAGTGGAGGCGATTCTCGCCGGCCTCTGGCAGGAGGCGCTGGGCCTTGACCGCGTGGGTCGCCACGACAACTTCTTCAGCCTCGGCGGCGACTCCATCCTCAGCCTGCAGATCATCGCCCGTGCGCGGCGCCAGGGCGTGCGGCTGACGCCCAAGCAGCTGTTCGAGAAGCAGACCATCGCCGAGCTGGCGCAGGTCGCCCAGGTGAGCGAAGCCAGGGCCGCAGCGCCGGTAAAGGCAGAACCCCCGGCGGTCCGCCACTTCCCGCTGACGCCGATCCAGGCGCGCTTCTTCGCCCTGCCGCTGGGGCGCCGCGCGCACTGGAACCAGTCGCTGCTGTTCGACCTCCCCAAAGCCCTCGATGCCGGCCTGCTGCGCCAGGCGCTGGGCTGGCTGCTGGCGCAGCACGACAGCCTGCGCCTGGCCTTCGAACAGGGCGAGGACGGCCAGTGGCGCCAGCGCTATCGCGACACGGAAGACGCCGGTCGCGTCCTGTGGACCTGCGAGCTGGCCCGCGAGGAAGACCTGGCGCCGCTGTGCGAGGAAGCCCAGCGCAGCCTGAACCTCGAACAGGGCCCGCTGCTGCGGGTGGTCCAGGCGCGCCTGCCGTCCGGCGAAGGGCGCCTGCTGCTGGCGATCCATCACCTGGCGGTGGACGCGGTGTCCTGGCGCGTGCTGCTGGAAGACCTGCAGCAAGCCTGTCGCCGCCTGGCGCAAGGGCAGGCGCTGGCGAACGCGGAGAAGACCGCGAGCTTCCAGGCCTGGTCGCAGTCCCTGCAGGACCTCGCGCGCAGCCCGGAACTCGCCGCCCAGCGTGACTATTGGCAGCGTCTCGACCCGTCGGCGGCGCGCCTGCCCGGCGACTGCGGCGTGCCCAGCCGCATCGGCGAGGCGGAAAGCCTCGACCTGCTGCTCGACGCCCACGACACCCGCCGACTGCTCGGCGAGGCACCGGCGGCCTACCGCACGCGCATCGACGAGCTGCTGCTCGCCGCCCTCGCGCAGTCGCTGGCGCAATGGACCGGCCGCCGCCAGCAGGTGGTCAGCCTGGAAGGCCATGGCCGCGAGGACGCCAGCGGCGAACTGGACCTGAGCCGCAGCGTCGGCTGGTTCACCACTATCTATCCGGTCGGCCTGGAAGCCGCCGACGACCTGGCCGGCACCCTCAAGGCGGTCAAGGAGAGCCTGCGCGCGGTGCCAGACAAGGGCCTGGGCTACGGCGTGCTGAAGTACCTCGCCGGAGCCGAACTGCCGGAGCTGGAAGGGCAGGGCGTGACCTTCAACTACCTGGGCCGCTTCGACGACGGCGACGAGGCGCTGTTCTCCCTGTCCGAACGCGCCCCGTCCAATCTGCGCGACCCGCAGGGCCCGCTGGCCAACGCGCTGGTGGTGGACGGCCAGGTGCGCAACGGCCGCCTGCGCCTGGACTGGACCTTCAGTCGCGAACGCTTCGACCGCGCCGACATCGTCCGCCTGATCGAGCTGTACCGGAGCAATCTGGCCGCGCTGATCGAACACTGCTGCGACGAGCGCAACGGCGGCGTCACGCCCTCCGACTTCCCGCTGGCCGCTCTCGACCAGGCCCAGCTGGACAGCCTGCCGGTGGCCGCGCGGGAGATCGAGGACATCCTGCCGCTGGCGCCGATGCAGCAGGGCATCCTCCTGCACAGCCTGCTGGAACGCGGCAACGGCATCTACCTGATGCAGGACCAGTACGCGGTCGGCAGCGAAGTGGACTTCGAGGCCTTCAAGTACGCCTGGCAGCAGGTGGTGCAGCGCCATCCGGCCCTGCGCACGGCCTTCCACGGCCTGGAAAACGGCGTGCAGCGCCAGGTGGTGCTGCGCCGGGTGCCGTCGCCGGCGCAGTTCATCGACCTCAGCCACCTGTCCCGCGAGAGCGCCGAGGCCGAGCTGGACGCCGTGCTGCGCAGCGAGCGCGAACTGGGTCTGGACTTCGCCCAGGCGCCGCTGCTGCGCCTGCGCCTGGTGAAGTTCGGCGCCGCCGACTACCGCATCGTGCAGAGCCACCATCACGCGCTGATCGACGCCTGGTGTCGCGGCCTGATGCTCACCGAGTTCTTCGCCCACTACCGGGCGTTCCTCGCCGGCACCCCGGTGCGCCTGCCGGCGGCGCGGCCGTACCGCGACTTCCTCGCCTGGCTGGGCGAGCAGGACGAGGCGGCCAGCCGCGACTACTGGCGCCAGGCGTTGGCCGGCTTCACCGAGGTCACGTCGCTGCCGTACCGGCAGAGTCCGAAGGGCGAGCCGGCGATGCGCGACACCAGCCTGTCGCTGGGCGCCGGACAGACTGCCCGCCTGGCCGAGCGCGCGCGGCAGTACCGGCTGACCGCCAACACCTTCGTCCAGGCTGCGTGGGCGCTTCTTCTGATGCGTCACGCCGACCGCGACGAGGCGCTGTTCGGCGTCACCGTGGCGGGACGCCCGACCGAGCTGGAAGGCATCGAAGGCGCGCTGGGCCTGTTCATCAACACCCTGCCGCTGCGCATCGCCCGCCCGGCTCCCGGCGCTCCGGCACTGGAGCTGCTCGCCGCGCTGCAGGCGCAGAACGCCGAGATGCGCCAGCACGAACACCTGTCGCTGGCCGACATCCAGATGCTTGCCGACACCCCGCGCGGCCAGCCGCTGTTCGACAGCCTGTTCGTGTTCGAGAACGTGCCGCTGGGCAGCGACGTGCAGCAGGCGGTGGAGGAATACCGCATCCGCCCGCTGGCGAACCGCACCCACACCAACTACCCGCTGACCGTGGTGCTGCTGCCGGGCGAGTCGCTGCAACTGCAGCTGACCTACGACGTGCGCCACTTCCGCGCGGCGGACATGGTGCGGCTGGTGAACCAGTTCCGCCATCTGCTGCTGCAACTGATCGACGCTCCCGAGCGGCCGCTGGCCGAGCTGCTGCGGCTGCCCGAGGCCGAGCGCGAGTCGCTGCTGCGCATGGGTCAGGGCGAGCCGCAGCCGCACTGGTACGCCCTCAGCTATCTGGAACGCTTCGAAGCCCGCGTGCATGCCCATCCGGAACGGGAAGTGGCGCGCTGCGAAGGTCGCAGCCTGAGCTACGCGGCGCTGAACGCCGAAGCCAACCGCATCGGCCACGGCCTGATCGCCGCCGGCGTGCGCGGCGACGACGTGGTCGCCCTGTACGCCCCGCGCGGCCTGGCCCTGCTCGGCATGATCGTCGGCGCGTTCAAGGCCGGCGCCGGCTACCTGGCGCTGGACGACCGACATCCGGCCGGACGCAGCGCGCGCATGCTCGCCAGCAGCGCGGCGCCGGTGCTGGTCACGCCGCGCGACTGCCTGGCGCAGGCCGGGGCGATCCTCGCGCAGAGCCCGGCCAGCCCGCGCCTGCTGGTCCTCGAAGACCTGCTGGCCGCAGGCGGCGAGGACAATCCGGGGCGCTATGCCAGCGCCGAGCAACTGGCCTACGTCATCTACACCTCCGGCTCCACCGGCGAGCCCAAGGGTGTGATGGTCAACCAGCGCGGCATGCTCAACAACCAGATGCCCAAGCTGCCGTACCTGCGCCTGGGAGAGGGCGACGTGATCGCCCAGACCGCCGCCACCGGCTTCGACATTTCCGTCTGGCAGTTCCTCACCGCGCCGCTGTTCGGCGGCCGCGTGGAGATCTTCCCGGACGCCGTGGTGCAGGACCCCGAGCGCCTGCTCGACGCCGTGGCGGCCAACCGCGTCAGCGTGCTGGAGTGCGTGCCGGCGGTGATCGACGGCATGCTCGCCGCGCCACACTGCGAGCTGCCGTCGCTGCGCTGGCTGCTGCCCACCGGCGAGGCGCTGTCCGCAGATCTCGCCGGGCGCTGGTTCGCCCGCTACCCGCGGGTGCCGCTGGTCAACGCCTACGGCCCGGCCGAGTGCGCCGACGACGTCTCGCTGCACACCCTGACCGCCGCGCCGGGTGCGCGGGGAGCGCTGCCCATCGGCCTGCCGACCGACAACAACCGCCTCTACGTCCTCGACTCCAGCCTCGAACTGGCGCCGCTGGGCGCGGTCGGCGAGCTGTATATCGGCGGCGTCGGCGTCGGTCGCGGCTATGCCGCGCGGCCCGGGCTGACCGCCGAACGCTTCCTCCCCGATCCGTTCGGCGAGCCGGGCGCGCGGCTCTATCGCAGTGGTGACCTGGTGCGCTGGAACGCCGACGGCGAGCTGGAGTACCTGGGCCGCACCGACTTCCAGGTGAAGATTCGCGGCCAGCGCATCGAACTGGGCGAGATCGAGGCGGTATTGCTGGCCCGCGCCGACGTGCACGACGCCGCCGTCGCCGCCCAACCGACCCCGCATGGCCCGCAACTGGTCGCCTACGTGGTCGCCGAGGCCGGGCAGCAGCCGTCTGCCGAATCGCTGAAGACCGCCCTCGGCCTGGAGCTGCCGGCGTTCATGGTGCCGGCCCAGGTGATGCTGCTCGACCGTCTGCCGCGCAACGCCAACGGCAAGCTCGACCGCAAGGCGCTGCCCGTTCCCGGCTGGCAGGAACGCGCCTTCGAGGCGCCGTGCGGCGAACGCGAGGAAGCGCTGGCCGGACTCTGGCAGGCGCTGCTGAAGATCGAGCGGGTCGGCCGCCACGACAACTTCTTCGAGCTTGGCGGGCACTCCCTGCTGGCGACGCGGCTGCTGTCGCTGATCCGCGAGCAACTGGGCGTGAGCCTGCCGCTGGCCCGGGCCTTCGAGGCCACCACCGTCGCCGCCCAGGCGGCACTGATCGAAACCCTGCAAGGACAACTCGACCGACTCGATGCCCTGGACGAGTTGATGAGCGAGCTGGAGGAAAGCAACTGATGTCGCAACAGAACCCGACTTCGCAAGCCAGGCTGATGGCCCTGGCCACGCGTTTTCTCAGCCTTGGCGCCGCGCAACGCCGCATCTTCCTCGGCAAGCTGCGGGAGCAGGGGCTGGATGCCTCGGCGTTGCCGATCCCGGCCGGGGTGGCCGGGGTGGCCGGGGAGCGCAGTCCCACGTCGTTTTCCCAGCAGCGCCTGTGGTTCCTCGAGCAGCTGGAGCCCGGCAACAGCGCCTACCACCTGCCCGGCGCGCTGCGCCTGAGCGGGCCGCTGGACGTCGAGGCGGTGCAGGCCGCCTTCGACAGCCTGGGCCGCCGCCATGCCAGCCTGCGCACGGTGTTCGAGCGCGGCGAGGATGGCACGCCGCAGCAGGTGATCCAGGCAACCCGCGCGCTGCCCATCGAACACCTGAACGTGGACGGCGAACAGGAACTGCAGGCGCTGGCCGGCGAGTTCGCCCGCCGTCCCTTCGACCTCGCCCAGGGACCGCTGTGGCGCGTCGCGCTGGTTCGGCTGGCCGGGGACGAGCACGTGCTGCTGGTCTGCCTGCACCACATCATTGCCGACGGCTGGTCGATCCAGGTGCTGCTCACCGACTTCGTCGCGGCCTACCGCGCCCGCGTTTGTGGCGATAACGAAGAACTGCCCGGACTGCCGCTGGACTACGCCGACGTGGCGCTGTGGCAGCGTACCTGCCTGGAGGCCGGGGAGGGCGAACGGCAGCTGGAATACTGGCGCGAACGCCTCGGCGACGAGCATCCGGTGCTGGAACTGCCCGCCGACCGTCCGCGCCCGGCTCGGCAGAGCTACCGTGGTGCGCGCCACGCCTTCAGTCTGGACAAGCCGCTGGTGGCGCGCCTGCGCGAACTGGCAGCGCAGCGCGGCACCACCCTGTTCACCCTGCTGCTGGCGGCCTATCAGGTATTGCTGTTCCGCCTCAGTGGCCAGGGCGACCTGCGCGTCGGCGTGCCCATCGCCGGCCGCCAGCGCGCGGAAACCGAAGGGCTGATCGGCTTCTTCGTCAACACCCAGATCCTCCGCTGCGAACTGAGCGCCGAGGCCAGTTTCGAACAGGTCATCGAGCAGGTCCGCACGGCCTCCCTGGGCGCGCAGGCCAATCAGGACCTGCCGTTCGAACAGCTGGTGGAGGCGCTGGAACCCGGGCGCAGCCTCAGCCACAACCCGTTGTTCCAGGTGCTGTACAACCACCAGCAGCGCCAGGACGAAGCCCTGCAACTGCTGCCGGACCTGCAGGCGCGCCTGCTGCCGCTGGACAGCGGCAGCGCGCAGTTCGACCTGGCCCTGCATACCTGGGAGAACGCCGCGGGCGAACTGGCGGGCAACTGGAACTACGCCACCGATCTGTTCGACGCGGTGACCATCGAGCGCCTGCACCAGCGCTTCCTCAACCTGTTCGCGCAACTGCTGGAGCGCCCCGACGCCGCCATCGGCGATTTCGCCCTGCTCGACGAGCAGGACCGCGCCTTGCTGGATCAGGTCAACCGCACCGCCCGCGACTGGCAGGCCGATGAGCCGGTGGTGCATCGCCTGTTCGAACGGCTGGCCGAGGCTTATCCCGAGCGCGAGGCGCTACGTTTCGGCGAGCAGGTATTGAGCTACCGCGAGCTGGACCAGCGCGCCAACCAACTGGCCCACTACCTGCGCGAGCAGGGCGTCGGCCGCGAGAGTCTGGTCGGTGTCGCGGCGCTGCGTTCGGTGGAAATGGTCGTCGCCCTGTACGCGGTGGTGAAGGCCGGCGCCGCCTATGTGCCGCTCGATCCGGAATATCCCAGCGAGCGTCTGGCCTACATGCTGGAAGACGCCGGCATCGCGCTGCTGCTCAGCCATGACCCGGCGCTGGAGCGTCTGCCGCAGGTCGAGGGCGTGCGGCTGGTCAATCTCGACCGGCTGGATGTCTCGACCTATCCGGTGACGGCGCCGGCGGTGGACATCCACCCCGAGCAACTGGCCTACCTGATCTACACCTCCGGCTCCACCGGCCGGCCGAAGGGTGCGGGCAATACCCACGCCGCGCTGTTCAACCGCCTGGCTTGGATGCAAGAGGCGTATGGCCTCGACTCCAGCGATGCGGTGCTGCAGAAAACGCCGTTCAGCTTCGACGTCTCGGTCTGGGAGTTCTTCTGGCCGCTGATGGTCGGTGCGCGGCTGGTGCTGGCCGAGCCCGGCGACCATCGCGATCCGGCACGGCTGGCGGCGCTGATCGAGCAGCAGGGCATCACCACCCTGCATTTCGTGCCGTCGATGCTGGCGGCCTTCATGGCGCAGGACGATCTCTCCGGCTGCGCCTCGCTCCGGCGCATCGTCTGCAGCGGCGAGGCGCTACCGGCCGACCTGCAGCGCGACACGTTGCGCCGGCTGCCACAGGCCGGACTGTACAACCTCTACGGACCGACCGAAGCGGCCATCGATGTGACCCACTGGACTTGCCGCGACGAGGCAGGCGCCAGCGTGCCCATTGGCCAGCCCATCGCCAACCTGCAGATCCATATCCTCGACAGCCGCCTGAATCCGCAGCCGGTCGGTGTGGCCGGTGAGCTGTATATCGGTGGCGCGGGACTGGCGCGCGGTTACCACCAGCGTCCCGGCCTGACTGCCGAGCGTTTCGTCGCCAGTCCGTTCGGCAAGGGCGAGCGGCTGTACCGCACCGGCGACCTGGCGCGCTGGCGTGCCGATGGGGCGGTGGAATACCTCGGCCGTCTGGACCACCAGATCAAGCTGCGCGGCCTGCGCATCGAGATCGGCGAGATCGAGGCGGCGCTGCTGGCGCATCCGGCGGTGAAGGAGGCGGTGGTGGTGGCGCGTACGCTGAGCACCGGCACCCAACTGGTCGGCTATCTGGTCGCTGATGCGCTGGACGAGGCCGAGCTGCGCGAGCGCCTGAAACAGCGCCTGCCGGACTACATGGTGCCGGCGCATCTGGTGGTGCTGGAGCGATTCCCTCTGTCGGCCAACGGCAAGCTGGATCGCAAGGCACTGCCGGAACCGCAGGTGCAGGCGCGCGCCTACGAGGCGCCGCTGCCCGGCGTGGAAAGCGAGCTGGTGGCGATCTGGCAGGAACTGCTGGAAGTGCCGCGAGTCGGTCGCCAGGACAACTTCTTCGAGCTGGGCGGCGATTCGATCCTCAGCCTGCAGATCATTTCCCGCGCGCGCAAACGCGGCATCCAGTTGTCGCCACGGCAGATCTTCGAACGCCAGAGCATCGCCGAACTGGCCCAGGTGGCCGGGCGGCTGGAGAGCGGCGCGACGCCGGTGGCGACCATCGATACGCAGCGCGACATCCCGCTGACGCCGATCCAGCACGCGTTCTTCGAACAGCCCATGAGCCGCCGCGAGCACTGGAACCAGTCGCTGCTGCTCGAACCGGGCGAGCCCCTCGACCCGATGGCGCTGCGCCAGGCGCTGCAGGCCCTGCTGGAACACCACGATGCGTTGCGCATGGCGTTCACCCGCCAGGACGACGGCCAGTGGCGGCAGCGCTACCGCGAGGCGGGCGACGCAGAGGTGCTGTGGCAACGGCAGGTGGAACTGGCCGGACTGTCCGCCGCCTGCGACCAGGCCCAGGCCAGCCTCGACCTGTCCCATGGCCCGCTGCTGCGGGCGGTGCATTTCCAGTTGGCGGAAGGCGGCGAGCGCCTGCTGCTGGTGGTCCATCACCTGGTGGTGGACGGGGTGTCCTGGCGACTTCTGCTGGAGGACCTGCAGGCAGCCTACAGCCAGGCGCGCAACGGCCTGGCCATCGATCTTGGCGAGAAGGGCCTGAGCTTCCAGCAGTGGGCCGAGCGTCTGCAGGCGTTCGCCCGTGGCGATGCGCTGGATGCCGAACTGGCGTTCTGGCGCGGCCTGCCGGCGGCGCCGGTGCTGCCTTGTGTCAATCCGCAGGGCAGGGCGGTGCAGGCCGTGGCGCGGCAGGCGCAGCGGCAGCTCGACACTGCCCGCAGCCAGGCACTGCTGGGCGAAGCCCCGGCGGCCTACCGGACGCAGATCAACGACCTGCTGCTGACCGCCCTGGCCCGCGCGCTGCACGCCTGGAGCGGCCAGTCCCGCGCGCTGGTCGCCCTCGAAGGGCACGGCCGCGAGGCGCTGTTCGAAGGGCTGGACCCGAGTCGCACGGTCGGCTGGTTCACCAGCCTCTATCCGGTCGCGCTGGATGCGCCGGAATCGCTCGACCAGGCCATCAAGCAGACCAAGGAAAGCCTGCGCGCGGTGCCGCGCGGCGGCATCGGCTACGGCCTGCTGCGCCATCTGCGCGGCGAGGCGCTGGCGCCTCTGCGGGGCTGCGTGCTGTTCAACTACATGGGCCGCGTCCAGCACGACGCCGGCCTGTTCCGCCTGGCCGGGGAAGGTAGCGGGGCGCAGCGTGGCGCCGACGCGCCGCTGGATTGCGAGCTGGCGCTGGACGCCCAGGTGCGCGACGGCCGCTTCAGCCTGACCTGCACCTACAGCGGCGAGCGGCATGCCGAAGCCTCCGTCGAAGCGCTGCTGGATGCCTACACCCGCGCGCTGGACGAGGTCATCGAGCATTGCCGCACGCATTCGGCGGTCACCCCGTCTGACTTCCCGGGGCTCGGCCTGACCCAGACGCAACTCGACGCGCTGCCGCTGTCGCCCCGCGACATCGAGCAGCTGTACCCGCTGACGCCGATGCAGCAGGGCCTGCTGTTCCACAGCGAGCTGAGCCAGGGCGAGGCCGAGGCCGGCGCCGCCCGCGACCTGTACATCAACCAGGTGGCGCTGGATATCGACAACCTGCCGCTGGCGCGCTTCAAGGCCGCCTGGGCGGCGGCGGTGCAGCGCCATCCGCTGCTGCGCGCGGCGTTCCTGCGCCTGTCCGGCAGCCAGCAGCCGGTGCAACTGGTGCGCCGCGACGCCGTGCTGGCCGTGCGCGAACTGGACCTGCGCGGCGACCCGGCATCCCTCGGCGAGGTGCTGGCGGCGGAGCGGGAAACGCCGTTCCGCCTGCACGAGGCGCCGCTGATGCGCGTGCTGCTGGTGCGCCTGGGCGACAGCCGCTGGAAGCTGGCCTGGACCTTCCATCACATCCTGCTGGACGGCTGGAGCAGCGCGGCGGTGCTGGGCGAGGTGATCCAGGCGGCGATGTCCGATGCCACGCCGGCGCCGGCCGGGCATTACGGCGATTACGTCGAGTGGCTGCAGAGCCGCGACCAGGCCCGCAGCGCCGAATTCTGGCAGCGCCATCTGGCCGGCTTCGAGCAGCCGACGCTGATGGTCGGCACGCTCAATCCGCCCGGCGAGCATCTGCCCAAGCAGGTGCTGGTCGAGTCCATGGAGCTGGATGCCGCCATGCTGCACGGCGCCGCGCGGCGCCAGCGGGTCACGGTGAACACCCTGATCCAGGCGGCCTGGACGCTGCTGCTGCAACGCTACACCGGCCAGCAGCGGGTGGCCTTCGGCGTCACCGTCTCCGGCCGTTCCGCCCAGGTGTCGGGCATCGAGCGCATGCTCGGCCTGCTCATCAACACCCTGCCGCTGGTGCAGGCGCCGCAGTCGCAACAGACCGTCGGCCAGTGGCTGGAAGCGCTGCAGGCGCACAACCTGGAGCTGCGCGAGCACGAGCACACGCCGCTGTTCGAAACCCAGCAACATGCCGGCCACGCCGGCCGCGACCTGTTCGACAGCATCCTGGTGTTCGAGAACTATCCGGTGGACGCCGTGCTGCGCGAGCAGCAGCCGGGCGGGGTGCACCTGGGCAGCGTCGAACTGAGCGACAAGACCCACTATCCGCTGAGCCTGGCGGTGGTCGCCGGCGAGCGCGCGCACATCCACGTCAACTACCACAGCGACCGCTTCAGCGCTGCGCAGATCGTCCGCCTGTGCGGACACTTCAAACAGCTGCTGGCGGGTATCTGCAATTCCCCCGAGACCTGCATCGGCGACCTGGACATGCTTGGCGCCGAGGACCGTGCGGAGCTGGAGAACTGGAACACGCCGCCGTTCTCGCCGTACCGCGATACGCCGGTGCACGAATTGATCGCCGAGCAGGCGCGCCTGCGCCCGGAGGCCATCGCCCTGGTACATGGCGAGCAGCGCCTGACCTTCGCCGAGTTCGACCGCCGCGCCAACCAGCTGGCCCACGCCCTGCGTGCTCTGGGAGTGACCACCGAAGTACGTGTCGCCATCGCCATGGAGCGTGGCGTCGATCTCTGGCTGGCCTTCCTCGCCGTGCTCAAGGCCGGTGGCGCGTACATCCCGCTCGATCCGGACTACCCGGCCGAGCGCCTGCGCTACATGCTGGAGGACGGCGGCGTGCGCCTGCTGATCAGCCACGACGCGGCGCTGGACCGGGTGCCGGTGGGCGAGGTGGAACTTCTCAACATGGACCGCCTGGACTTCTCCGCCGAACCGGAGACGCCGCCGCAGACGCGCATCCATCCGCAGCAACTGGCCTACCTGATCTACACCTCGGGTTCGACCGGCAAGCCCAAGGGCGCGGCCATCGCCCACGGCGATATCTCCATGCACATCCAGACCATTGGCGAGCGCTACCGCTTCACGCCGGAGGACCGGGAATTCCACTTCCTCTCGATCAGTTTCGACGGCGCCCACGAGCGCTGGCTGACGCCCATGTGCCACGGCGCGCGGGTGGTGTTGCGCGACCAGGAGCTGTGGAGCGTCGAGCAGACCTACGACACCCTGATCCGCGAGGGCATCACCGTGGCGGCGTTCCCGCCGAGCTACCTGCGCCAGTTGTCCGACTGGGCTGGGGTGCAGGGCAGGGGGCCGGGCGTGAAGACCTACTGCTTCGCCGGTGAAGCCTTCAGCCGCGAAATGCTCCACGACGTGATCCGCAACCTGCAGCCACTGTGGATCATCAACGGCTATGGCCCGACCGAAACCGTGGTGACGCCGACCCTGTGGCTGGAAAGCGCGGAGAAGGCCGACTTCACCACCGCCTACGCGCCCATCGGCGACCTGGTCGGTGACCGCCAGGGCTATGTGATGGACGCCGACCTCAACCCGTTGCCGCCCGGTATCGCTGGTGAGCTGTATCTCGGTGGCGCGGTGGCGCGCGGTTATCTGGATCGTCCGGGCGCAACCGCCGAACGCTTCCTGCCGCACCCGTTCCGTCCGGGGGAGCGCATCTACCGCAGCGGCGACCGCGTGCGGCTGAACAGCCAGGGACTGCTGGAATATCTGGGCCGCATCGACCACCAGATCAAACTACGCGGCTTCCGCATCGAGGCCGGCGAGATCGAGGCGGCGCTGAAGGGCTGCGAGGGTGTGCGCGAGGCGCTGGTGATCGTCCGTGACGGCCCTTCGGGCAAGCGCCTGCTGGGCTACGTCGGCGGCAACGGGCTGGACGAGGACAGCCTCAAGCGCCAGCTCAAGCAACACCTGCCGGAGTACATGGTGCCGCAGCATATCGTCGCCATGGAGCGCCTGCCGCAGTTGCCCAACGGCAAACTCGACCGCAACGCGCTGCCCGATCCGCAGGTGGCGGCGAACGATTACGAGGAACCCCGCAGCGAGCGGGAACGTCAGGTGGCGGCGCTGTGGGCGTCGCTGCTGGGCATCGAAAGGGTGGGGCGCAACGATCACTTCTTCGAGCTGGGCGGACATTCGCTGCTGGCGATGCAACTGATCTCGCGCCTGCGTCATGAACACGAGCTGAGCGTGCCGCTGCGTGCGCTGTTCGATGCGCCGCGCCTGGCGGACTTCGCCCAGTGCCTCGACCGCGCCGAAGTCCCGGCCGGCCTGCCGGAGCTGAGCGCCCGTCACGCCACCCTGGCCGCGCAGTCGTTCTCCCAGCAGCGCCTGTGGTTCCTCGACCGGCTGCAACCGGGCGGCCATGCCTACAACCTGCCGGGGGCGATCCGCCTGCGCGGCGCGCTGGACGAGGCGGCCCTGCAGGCAGCCTTCGACGGTCTGGCGGCACGACATGAAGTGCTGCGTACGGTATTTGTCGCCGGTGACGGTGTGCCCTTGCAGCGTATCGAGGCGCCGGCAGCGGTGGCCATCCAGCGTCTGGATATCAGCAGGGAGGCGGACCCGGAAGCGGCCTTCGCCAGCCTGGCGCGGGACTTCGTCCAGGCGCCGTTCGACCTGGCAAGCGGCCCGGCCTGGCGCCTGGCGCTGGTGCGCGTGAGTGCCGAGGAGCAGCGCCTGCTGCTGTGCCTGCACCACATGATCTCGGACGGCTGGTCGGTGCAGGTGCTGCTGCGCGAGTTTGGCGAGCTGTACCGCGCCGCTGTGGAAGGGCGCGCCGCCGAGCTGCCCGAGCTGCCCGTGCAGTACGCCGACTTCGCCGTCTGGCAACGCGAGTGGCTGGCGGCCGGCGAGGGCGAGCGGCAACTGAGCTACTGGCGCGAGCGCCTCGGCGACGAGCATCCGGTGCTGGAACTGCCCGCCGATAGTGCGCGTCCGGCCCGCCAGAGCTACCGCGGCGACCGCCTGCTGTTCGGCCTGGATGCCGCTCTCGGCCAGCGCCTGCGCGCGTTCGCCGGGCAGCGCGGGGTCACGCCGTTCATGGTGATCCTCGCCGCCTACCAGGTGCTGCTGCATCGCCTCAGCGGCCAGGGCGACCTGCGCGTCGGCGTGCCCATCGCCGGCCGCCAGCGCCCGGAAACCGAGGGGCTGATCGGCTTCTTCGTCAACACCCAGGTGCTGCGCGCCGAACTGGCGGCCGGGCAGTCGTTCGCCCAGGTGCTGGACGCGGCCCGCGACGCCGCCCTCGGCGCCCAGGCCAACCAGGACCTGCCGTTCGAGCAACTGGTCGAGGCCCTGCAGCCGCAGCGCAGCCTCAGCCACAACCCGCTGTTCCAGGTGGCCTACGACCACCAGCAGCAGGACTTCCAGCCGCTCTCCGGACTGCCGGGCGTGCAGGCCGAGGTGATTCCGCTGGATGACGGCAGCGCGCAGTTCGACCTGGCGCTGAACACCCTGGAAGACCCGGATGGCGCCTTCAGCGGTTCGTGGAACTACGCTACCGACCTGTTCGACCACGCGACTATCGAGCGTCTGCACCAGCGCTTCCTCAACCTGTTCGCGCAATTGCTGGAACGTCCCGGCGCGGCCATTGGCGATTTCGCCCTGCTCGACGGAGAAGACCGCGCCCTGCTGGATCAGGTCAACCAGACCGCCCGCAACTGGCAGGCCGATGAGCCGGTGGTGCATCGCCTGTTCGAACGGCTGGCCAAGGAACATCCCGAGCGCGAGGCGCTGCGTTTCGGCGGGCAGGTGTTGAGCTACCGCGAGCTGGATCAGAGTGCCAACCGGCTGGCCCACTACCTGCGCGAGCAGGGCGTCGGCCGCGAGAGCCTGGTCGGCGTGGCGGCGCTGCGTTCGGTGGAAATGGTTGTCGCGCTGTACGCGGTGGTGAAGGCGGGTGTGGCCTATGTACCACTGGACCCGGAATACCCCAGCGAGCGTCTGGCCTACATGCTGGAAGACGCCGGCATCGAGTTGCTGCTCAGTCATGATCCGGCGCTGGAGCGTCTGCCCCAGGTCGAGAGCGTACGGCTGGTCAATCTCGACCGGCTGGAAGTGTCGGCCTATCCGGCCACGGCGCCGGTGGTGGATATCCACCCCGAACAGCTGGCGTACATGATCTACACCTCCGGCTCCACCGGACGGCCGAAGGGCGCGGGCAATACCCACGCGGCGCTGTTCAACCGTCTGGCCTGGATGCAGGAAGCGTACGAACTGGGCAGTACCGATGCGGTGCTGCAGAAAACCCCGTTCAGCTTCGATGTCTCGGTCTGGGAGTTCTTCTGGCCGCTGATGGTCGGCGCGCGGCTGGTGCTGGCCGAGCCGGGCGATCACCGCGATCCGGCACGATTGGCATCGCTGATCGAGCAGCAGGGCATCAGCACCCTGCATTTCGTGCCGTCGATGCTGGCGGCGTTCATGGCGCAGGACGATCTGTCTGGTTGCGCCTCGCTGAAGCGTATTGTCTGCAGCGGCGAAGCGCTGCCGGCCGATCTGCAGCGCGACACGTTGCGCCGGCTGCCACAGGCCGGACTGTACAACCTCTACGGGCCGACCGAAGCAGCCATCGACGTCACCCACTGGACCTGCCGCGACGAGGCGGGCGCCAGCGTGCCCATCGGCCAGCCGATCGCCAACCTGCAGATCCATATCCTCGACAGCCGCCTGAACCCGCAGCCGGTGGGTGTGGCCGGAGAGCTTTATATCGGCGGCGCCGGACTGGCGCGCGGTTACCACCAGCGTCCCGGCCTGACCGCCGAGCGTTTCGTCGCCAGTCCGTTCGGCAAGGGCGAGCGCCTCTATCGCACCGGCGATCTGGCCCGCTGGCGCGCCGATGGTGCCGTGGAATACCTCGGCCGGCTGGATCACCAGATCAAGTTGCGTGGCCTGCGTATCGAGATCGGCGAGATCGAGGCGGCGCTGCTGGCGCATCCGGCGGTGAAGGAGGCGGTGGTAGTAGCGCGAACGCTGAGCACAGGCACCCAACTGGTCGGCTATCTGGTGGCCGATGCACTGGATGAAACCGAGCTGCGCGAGCGCCTGAAGCAGCGCCTGCCGGACTATATGGTGCCGGCGCACCTGATGGTGCTGGAGCGCTTCCCGCTGTCGGCCAACGGCAAGCTGGACCGCAAGGCGCTGCCGGAGCCGCAGCTGCAGGCGCGTGCCTACGAGGCGCCTCTGCCCGGCGTGGAAGCCGAGTTGGCGGCGATCTGGCAGGAGCTACTGGAAGTGCCGCGCGTTGGTCGCCAGGACGACTTCTTCGCCCTGGGCGGGCATTCGCTGCTGGGCATCCAACTGGTCGCCCGGGTGCGCAACGACCTGCACCTGGAGCTGCCGCTGCGCGCGCTGTTCGAGGCGCCGGTCTTGGCGGACCTCACCGATTACCTGGCCACCAGCGCCGAGCCTGCCGCGCGTCCGGCATTGCTGCCGCGCGGCGAGGGCGGTCTTGCGCCGCAGTCGTTCGCCCAGCAGCGCCTGTGGTTCCTCGCCCAGCTGGAGCCCGACAGCGCCGCCTACAACCTGCCGTGCGTGCTGCACCTGCGCGGCCATCTGCAGGTGGCCGCCCTGCAGCGCAGCTTCGATGCGCTGGCCGAGCGTCATGAAAGCCTGCGCACCTGCTTCCTGCATGGCGAGCAGGGCGTGCCGCTGCAGCGCGTCCTCGAAGCGGGCGGCGTCGCCATGGCCCGCCACGACCTGCGCGCCGATCCGGCGCCGGACGAGGCGTTCGATGTGCTGGCGCGGGCCTTCATGGCCGAGCCCTTCGACCTCGACAGCGAGCGCGCGCCCTGGCGCGTGGCACTGGTGCGGGTGGGCGACGACGAGTGGCGGCTGCTGATGTGCATGCACCACATCATCTCCGACGGCTGGTCGGTGCAGGTCATGCTGCGCGATTTCGCCGGGCTGTACCGCGCGTTCAGCGAAGGCGTCGAAGCGAACCTGCCGCAGCTGAGCGTGCAGTACGCCGACTACGCCGCCTGGCAGCGCCGCCATCTGGACGCCCGGGAACGCCAGCGCCAGCTCGACTGGTGGCGCGAGGCGCTGGGCGACGAGCATCCGGTGCTGGAACTGCCGGCCGACCGTTCGCGCCCGGCCGAGCGCGACGGCCGGGGCGGGCGGCATGCATTCGTCCTGTCGCAGGAGCTGGCCGAGCGCGTGCGGCAGACCGCCCGTGGCTGCGACGCCAGCCTGTTCATGCTGTTCCTCGCGGCGTTCGACACGCTGCTGTACCGCCTCACCGGCCAGCGCGACCTGCGCATCGGCGTGCCGGTGGCCGGGCGCTCGGAGCTGCAGACCCAGGAGCTGATCGGCTTCTTCGTCAACACCCTGGTGCTGCGCGCGCAGGTCAGCGGCGAGCAGCGTTTCAGCAGCCTGCTGCAACAGGTGAAGGACAACCTGCTGGGCGCCCATGCCCATCAGGACCTGCCGTTCGAGCAGCTGGTGGAGGCGTTGCAGCCGGCGCGCAGCCTGAGCGTCAACCCGCTGTTCCAGGTCAGCTACAACCACCAGCAGCAGCCGGACCTGTCGTTGCTGCAGTTCGATGGCCTGAGCTGCGAGGCTCAACAGTGGAACATCGAAGGCACGCAGTTCGACCTGGTGCTGGGCACCTTCGAGCACGCCGACGGACGCATCAGCGGCTACCTCGACTACGCCACCGACCTGTTCGAGGCGGCGACCGTGGAGCGCCTGTACGGGCAACTGCTGACGGTGCTCACGGCCGTGTGCGAGCAGCCGGACACCGCCATCGGCGACCTGCCGCTGCTGACCGAAGACGACCTGGCCGCCCTCGACCGCTGGAACACGCCGCCGTTCTCGCCGTACCGCGACACGCCGGTGCACGAGCTGATCGCCGAGCAGGCGCGCCTGCGTCCGGAGGCCATCGCCCTAGTCCATGGCGAGCAGCGCCTGACCTTCGCCGAGTTCGATCGCCGCGCCAACCAACTGGCCCATGCCCTGCGTGCCCGTGGCGTGACCACCGAGGTGCGGGTCGCCATCGCCATGGAACGCGGCGTCGATCTCTGGCTGGCCTTCCTCGCGGTGCTCAAGGCGGGCGGCGCCTACATTCCGCTGGATCCGGACTACCCGGCCGAACGCCTGCGCTACATGCTGGAGGACGGCGGCGTGCGCCTGCTGATCAGCCACGACGCGGCGCTGGACCGGGTGCCGGTGGGCGAGGTCGAACTGCTGAACATGGACCGGCTGGACTTCTCCGCCGAACCGGAGACGCCGCCGCAAACGGTGATCCATCCGCAGCAACTGGCCTACCTGATCTACACCTCGGGATCGACCGGCAAGCCCAAGGGCGCGGCCATCGCTCATGGCGATATCTCCATGCACATCCAGACCATTGGCGAGCGCTACCGCTTCACGCCGGAGGATCGGGAATTCCACTTCCTCTCCATCAGCTTCGACGGCGCTCACGAACGCTGGCTGACGCCGATGTGCCACGGCGCACGGGTTGTGCTGCGGGATCAGGAGCTGTGGAGCGTCGAGCAGACCTACGACACGCTGATCCGCGAGGGCATCACGGTGGCGGCCTTCCCGCCGAGCTATCTGCGCCAGTTGTCCGACTGGGCCGGCGTGCAGGGCAGGGGACCGGGCGTGAAGACCTACTGCTTCGCCGGCGAGGCATTCAGCCGCGAGATGCTCCACGACGTGATCCGCAATCTGCAGCCGGAATGGATCATCAACGGCTACGGCCCGACGGAAACCGTGGTCACTCCGACCCTGTGGCTGGAAAGCGCAGAGAAGGCCGACTTCTCCACCGCCTACGCGCCCATCGGCGATCTGGTGGGCGACCGTCAGGGCTACGTCATGGACGCCGACCTCAACCCATTGCCGCCGGGCATTGCCGGTGAGCTGTACCTGGGCGGCGCGGTGGCGCGCGGTTATCTGGATCGTCCGGGCGCGACCGCCGAGCGCTTCCTGCCGCACCCGTTCCGCCCGGGTGAACGTATCTATCGCAGCGGCGACCGCGTGCGGCTGAACAGCGAGGGGCTGCTGGAATACCTCGGCCGCATCGACCACCAGATCAAGCTGCGCGGCTTCCGCATCGAGGCCGGCGAGATCGAGGCGGCGCTGAAGGGTTGCGACGGCGTGCGCGAGGCGCTGGTGATCGTCCGCGACGGTGCGGCGGGCAAGCGCCTGCTGGGCTACGTCGGCGGCAACGGGCTGGACGACGACAGCCTCAAGCGCCAGCTCAAGCAACACCTGCCGGAGTACATGGTGCCGCAGCACATCGTCACCATGGAACGCCTGCCGCAGTTGCCCAACGGCAAGCTCGACCGCAACGCGCTGCCCGATCCGCAGGTGACGGCGAGCGACTACGAGGCGCCGCAGGGGCAGGGCGAGGAGCGCCTGGCTGAAGTCTGGCAGGCGCTGCTCGGAATCGAGCGGGTCAGCCGGCACGACAGCTTCTTCGAGCTGGGCGGCGATTCCATCCAGTCGCTGGCGGTGATCAGCCGTCTGCGCCAGACGGGCTGGAAGCTCGCGCCGCGCGATGTCTTCAGCCATCCGCGCCTGAAGGAGCTGGCGCTGTGCCTGGTGCAGCACGACATCGGCGAGGCCATGCAGGTCGAGGATGTGGCCAGCGGAAGCGTGCCGCTGACGCCGATCCAGTCGCACTTCTTCGAGCTGCCGATGAGCAACCGCGCGCACTGGAACCAGGCGCTGCTGCTGGACGTGCGCCAGCCGCTGGAAGCGCCGCTGCTGGAGAAGGCGCTGGATGCCGTGCTGGATCACCATCAGGGCCTCAATCTCGGCTTCCGTGCCTTGGCGGACGGCGGTTGGGAGCAGTTCTATCGCCCGGCTCCGGTACCCGACAGCCTGTGGGTGCGCGAGGTGGCGGACGATGCGGAGCTGCGGGCCCTGTGCGAACAGGCGCAGCGCAGCTTCGACCTGGAGAACGGCCCGCTGCTGCGCCTGGTGCTGGCGAACATGCCGCAGGGCCAGCGCCTGCTGCTGACCGCTCACCATCTGGTGGTGGATGGTGTGTCCTGGCGGGTGCTGCTGGAGGACCTGGCGCGCGCCTATGCGCAGCTGGGCGCCGGCAATCCGCTGGCGCTGGCGCTGGGGCCGAAGCCGACCAGCTACCAGCGCTGGGCGCGGCACCTGCAGGAAGCGGCGCGGGCGCCGCAGCGCCAGGCCGAAGTGGCGCACTGGGTCGATCTGATCGGCAGCGGCGAACCGCTGTGGCCGGTGGACGATCCGTACGGCAGCGCCACCCAGGCGGATCTCGACCAGTGCGAACTGGAACTGGACGAGGCGCACACCCGCCGGCTGCTGCGCGAAGCCCCGGCAGCATTGCAGGCGCGGGTGGATGAAATCCTCCTGGCGGCGCTGGTGCAGGCGCTGGCGGAATGGACCGGCTCCGACGACAGTCTGGTCGCCCTGGAAGGCCACGGCCGCGACGTGCTCGCCGACGATCTCGACATCGGCCGCACCCTCGGCTGGTTCACCACGCTGTTCCCGCTGCGGGTCGCTGCCGGTGGGCACATCGACGAAACCCTGCAGCGGGTGCGCTCGACCCTGCGCGGCCTGCCGGACAAGGGCGCCGGCTTCGGCCTGCTGCGCTACCTCGGCGACGCGGCGGCGCGGCAACGCCTCGCCGCGCTGCCGGAGCCGAAGGTGGTGTTCAACTACCTCGGCCAGTTCGACCAGGACCTCGGCGATGGGCGTTTCGCCCCGGCGCCGGTGTCGGCGGGCGCGCTGGTCGATCCGTCGACGCCGCTGTCCCGCGAACTGGAAATCAACGGCCAGGTATTCGCCGGCCGGCTCGGCCTGAGCTTCCGCTTCAGCGCCGCGCGTTACCGTCGCGAGCGCATCGAGGGCCTGCTGGCTGCGTATCGCCAGGCCCTCGGCGCGCTGCTCGACAACCTGCCGCAGGCGCAGTCCGTGGAGAGCCAGCCCGTCGCCGTCTCCGGTGGCGCGCCGAGTCCGCTGATCCGCCTGAGTCGTGGCGCCAGCCGGCAGCCGCCGGTGTTCTGCGTGCATCCGGTGAGCGGCACGGTGGTGGGCTACTACGCCCTGGCGCGCACCCTGTCGGAGCGCTGGGACGTGTGGGGTCTGCAGAACCGCCAGGTGCTGGATGGCAACTGGCGCGACAGCTCCATCGGGCAGATGGCCCGCGACTACGTGAAGTCGCTGCTCGAACAGCAGCCGAGCGGGCCGTACCGGCTGATCGGCTGGTCCATGGGCGGCACCCTGGTGCTGGAAATGGCCCGGCTGCTGGAGCGCCTCGGCAAGCCGGTGGAATTCGTCGGCCTGATCGACGGCTACGTGCCCGGCGCCGGCAAGCCACGCCCGGCGGCCAGCCGACCGGCCGACGCGGAAACCGGTGAGATCGAGGGCGACGAGCACTGGCAGCAGTTGCTGGCGGTCGAGCGGCACATGCGCCAGCTCGCCAACCAGTGCCGTGAAATCCGCCCGTCGAATGCACCGGTCCACGCCTGGTGGGCGCTGCGCTCGCCGGAAAACAACGAAAACGCACCGGCTCTACTGGAGCAGGGCATGGGTGGACGCATGCGGGCTTCGGCCTGGATCGATGCCGACCACCTGTCGATCGTCCGTGATCAGCTGTTCATCACTCAACTTGCCGAGACCCTTGCGCGGGTCGACGAGCAGCCCCGGTTACAGGATCACCAGGAACATGAATATGCATAACCCTCTTCAGGTCGCATCCATCATCGAGCCGAGCCCGGCCGCCGCGGTGGCCGCAGCGGACTACAGCTTCGCCCCGACGCCGCGACTGGAGCGCCAGGCCGCCGTCGAATCCAACGCGCGCAGCTATCCGCGGCGCATTCCCCTGGAGCTCAGACGCGCCCAGGGCATCCATGTGCAGGACAGCGAGGGCCGCTGGTTCATCGACTGCCTGGCCGGGGCCGGAACCCTGGCCCTCGGTCACAACCATCCGGAGGTGGTGCAGGCGATGCGCGCCACTCTCGACGGCCAGCGTCCGCTGCACACACTGGACCTGATGACCGAGGCCAAGGAAACCTTCATCGACGAGCTGTTCGCGCTGCTGCCGCCGGCGTTCGCCAGGAATGCGCGCATCCAGTTCTGCGGGCCGGCCGGCACCGACGCGGTGGAGGCGGCGCTGAAGCTGGTGCGCACCGCCACCGGCCGCAGCCAGGTGATGGCCTTCCATGGCGCCTACCACGGCATGACCCAGGGCGCGCTGGGGCTGATGGGCAATCTCGGGCCGAAGGCGCATCTGGACGGCATGATCTCCGGCGTGCAGTTCCTGCCGTATCCCTACGCCTACCGCTGCCCGTTCGGGATCGGCGGCGAGGCGGGCGAGCGCATCGGCCTGCACTACATCGAGAACCAGCTGACCGATCCGGAAAGCGGCGTGCTGCCGCCGGCCGGGATGATCCTCGAAACGCTGCAGGGGGAGGGCGGGGTGATCCCGGCGTCGGCGGCCTGGCTGCGCGAGATACGCCGCATCACCCGCGATGCCGGGGTGCCGCTGATCCTCGACGAGATCCAGTGCGGCGTGGCGCGCACCGGCAAGCCCTTCGCCTTCGAACATGCCGGCATCGTCCCGGACGTGCTGGTGCTGTCCAAGGCCATCGGCGGCAGCCAGCCGATGGCGGTGGTGGTCTACGACAAGTCGCTGGACGTGTGGAAGCCGGGCTCCCATGCCGGCACCTTCCGTGGCAACCAGTTGGCGATGGCCGCTGGCGCCGCGACCCTGCGCATCGTCCGCGAACAGCGCCTGGACGAGCACGCGGCGGCGATGGGCGCGCGTCTCGCCGGGCATCTGCGGGCGGTGCAGAAGGACTTCCCGCAGATGGGCGACGTGCGTGGGCAGGGACTGATGCTCGGGGTGGAAATGGTCGATCCGGCAGGGCGCCCGGACGCCCTCGGCCATCCGCCGCAGAACGGCGTACTGGCCTCGGCGGTGCAGCGCGAATGCCTGCGCCGGGGACTGATCATCGAGGTCGGCGGGCGCCATTCCAGCGTGCTGCGCTTCCTCCCGCCGCTGATCGTGGAAGCGGCACAGATCGACCAGATCGCCGACGTTTTCGCCAGATCCGTGGCAGCCGCTGTAGCCCGGGCCTGAGGTGGTGAATGCTGGCTATTTCATGTCAATGCGAATCGTTGAGAATATAGCGCGCAAATGAGAATGATTCGTGATAGATTGCCGCGCCTTTTGCGTGTTTCCAACACCTCAGGGGGCGTTTGCCCCCGCACTGTCAATGGAGGGGAAGTGGTAGATGGAAAGCAGTAAGTGGGAATTCAAGGTAAGCGCTCTGGCGCTTCTGGTCGCCACGGCGGCATACCAGGGCGCTGTCTGGGCCGCGGAGCCGGCCAAGTCGGCCAAGTCGGGCGAGGGGGATACCCTGCAACTGCAGGCGACCCTGGTGACCGGCGAAGCGGAAGACCAGCAGACATCCGGCTATCAGGTGCGCAACAGCACCGCAGGCACCAAGACCAGCACGCCGTTGTCCGAGACCCCGCGATCCGTATCGGTGGTAACCCGCCAGCGCATGCAGGATCAGAACTCGCAGACGCTCACCGAAATCCTCGGCTATGTGCCGGGTATCTTCGCGCCGCCGTTCGCCGCCGGTGACGGCCTGGCCGGCGACCTGTTCTTCATTCGCGGTTTCAACGCCACCGACTACGGCTACGGTCTGCTGCGCGACGGCCTGCGGGTGCAGGGCAACCGCTACGACACCACCACCGAGCCCTACGGCCTGGAGCGCACCGAAGTGTTCCGCGGCCCGAGCTCGGTGCTGTACGGCGAGAACGCCCCGGGCGGCGTGGTCAACCTGGTCAGCAAGCGCCCGACCACCAATGCCCAGGGCGAGGTGCGGGCCACCTACGGCAGCAACAATCGCCGGCAACTGGCCGTGGACGTATCCGGGCCGTTGACCGACGATGAGCGCATCCTCGGCCGCGTGGTCATGCTCGGCCGCAATGCCGATACGCAGGTCGAAGAGATCCCGGACGACCGCATCTACATCGCCCCGTCGATGACCTTCAACTTCAGCGAGTCCACGGCGCTGACCCTGCTCTCCGCCTACCAGCGCGACCGCACCATGATGGAGCTGGGCTACCCGGCGGCCGGCACGCTGCTGGACAACCCCAACGGCAAGTTCGACAAGGACGCCTTCCTCGGCAACCCGAACTGGGACGACTTCAAGCGGGAAACCTGGAGCCTGGGCTACGAGTTCAGCCACCAGTTCAACGAGACCTGGCAGTTCCGCCAGAACTCGCGCTACATGCAGTCGCGCATCGACCGCCTGGAGACCTGGCCGGGCAACCTGAACAACGGCGGCTTCGGCACCACCCTGGTGAACACCGCGTACGACCGCGACAACAAGTCGATCGCCTACTCCCTGGACAACCAGTTCGAGGGCCGCTTCCAGTCCGGCGAGTTCGAGCACAACGTGCTGCTCGGCGCCGGCTACGATCGCACCTCCTACAACCAGGACTGGGAAGCCGGTCTCGGCGGCACCATCAACGCCTTCAACCCGGTCTACCCGCCGAACAAGCCGACCATGGCGTTGCGCATCCAGGACTCCCAGCTCGACCAGGACATGTACGGCGTCTACGGCCAGGTGCAGACCAAGTACGACAACTGGATCTTCCTGCTGGGCGGCCGCCAGGACTACGTCAACAGCAAGTACCGCAACCGTCCCAACACCACCAACGGCCTGTCGGACCTGGACTACTGGGACCACGACTTCACCTGGCAGACCGGGGTGATGTACCAGTTCGAGAACGGCATCTCGCCGTACATCAGCTACTCCACCGGCTTCGTACCGGTCCAGCAGACCTCGAGCCTTTCCGGTCCGCTCGATCCGATCACCAGCGAGCAGTACGAGGCGGGTGTGAAGTACGAGCCGAAGGGCTGGAACACCACCTTCACCGCCTCGGTGTACGAGCTGCGCAAGGAGAATGACTTCATCTTCGACAGCGCCCTCCGCGACTACCGGCAGGTCGGCGAGAGCCGTGCCAAGGGTGTCGAGCTGGAGGTCAACAGCGACGTCAACGAGAACCTCAACCTGACGGCGTCCTACACCTACACCGACGCGAAAATCACCAAGGATGCGCCCGGCTCGCTGCTGGAGGACAAGCAGATGACCGGCGTGCCGCGCAACCTGGCTTCGGCCTGGGCCACCTATCGCTTCCGCGATGGTGCGCTGAACGGCTTCCGCGTGGGTGGCGGCGTGCGCTACATCGACAGCACCTTCGCCTACACGGCGCCGAGCCTGTACGGCAAGCTCGACAGTGGCGACGTGACGCTGGTGGATGCGATGGCCGGCTACGACTTCGACCAGCACTGGTCGGTGGACGTGAACGTCCGCAACCTGTTCGACGAGGAGTACGTCAGCGGCTGCAACAACGCCGGTCGCTGCTACTGGGGCGAGGAACGCACCCTGCTCGGCACGGTCGCCTATCGCTGGTAAGCGCGTGACCTGACGCGAGGGATCGCGGAGAAAGGGGCGGACGCCGAAGGGTGTTCGCCCCTTTTTCATGATGGGCGTCGTGGCGGGTTGCACCCGCCCTACAGGTCTGTCTTGCCGGCGTTTTTGTAGGAGCGAGCTCTGCTCGCGAAGCTTTTGCTTGCATGGTCGTGATGCTTCCCCCTCACCCTAGCCCTCTCCCCCGAGGGAGAGGGGACTGTTCGGAGTCGCCGGTTGGCACGGTGTACCACCTCACACCATCGCGCCCCCTCTCCCTCCGGGAGAGGGTTGGGGTGAGGGGATCGCAACGCCGGAGTATCTGTAGGAGCGGGCCATGCCCGCGAATCGCGCCCATGGGGCGCTCCTGCACGTTGTCCTCCGGAAGAAGAGTTTTTCTAGCTAACACTAATCATTCTCATCTGTAGATCGTCTACTAGGTACAGCCGCCCAATCGGGCGATTCAACCAGGACGAGGATTCGAGATGAGCTTCGACAGCGAAAGCACCCGCTTCAAGGTAGTGGTCAACCACGAAGAGCAGTACTCCATCTGGCCGGACTACAAGGCCATTCCGGAGGGATGGAAAAGCGTGGGTGTGGAGGGTGATAAGCAGACCTGCCTGAACCACATCGAGAGCGTCTGGACCGATATGCGTCCGCTGAGCCTGCGCAAGGCCATGGCCTGATCCGCCGTCGCTGGAGGGTCTTCCCATGAACATGAGCGTGCTCACGCCGCCCCGATTGCAGGTGGAGCCGGGCTTCCCGCTGCGCCTGTCCCCGGGCCTCGGGGAATTGTCCCTGGAGGCCGACTTCGCCGCCATCCGCGCGCTGATCGACGAGCGACTCGAACGCGATGGCGCGGTGCTGCTCAGCGGTTTCGCCGCCGACGGTGTCGAGGGCTTCCAGCGCTTCGCCGCGGCGTTCGGCCATCCGCTGCTCAACTACGAGTTCGGCTCGACGCCGCGCAGCCAGGTCGATGGCAAGGGGGTCTACACGTCCACCGAGTACCCGGCCCATCGTTCGATCCCGCTGCACAACGAGCAGGCCTACACCACCGAGTGGCCGATGCGCATCTGGTTCTACTGCGCGCGGGCGGCGGCCAGCGGTGGCGAGACGCCGATCGCCGACAGCCGCGAAGTGTTCCGCCGCATCGACCCGGCGCTGCGCCAGCGCTTCGCGGACAAGCGCCTGATGTACGTGCGCAACTACGGCAACGGCCTGGACCTGACCTGGCAGCAGGTGTTCAACACCGGGCGCCGGGACGAGGTGGAGGCGTTCTGCCGTCCCCGTGGCATCCACTGCGAATGGAACGAGGACGGCGACCTGCGCACCCGCCAGCTCTGCCAGGGCGTGGCCCGGCACCCGCGCACCGGCGACTGGGTGTGGTTCAACCAGGCGCACCTGTTCCACCTGACCAACCTCGACCCGGAGATGCAGGAAATCCTGCTCGACACCGTGGGCGAGGAGGGGCTGCCGCGCAACGTCTACTACGGCGACGGCACGCCCCTGGAAGCCGACGCCCTGGCGCATGTCCGTGGCGTCCTCGATGAATGCGAAGTGGTGTTTCCGTGGCGTACCGGCGACGTGCTGATGCTCGACAACATGCTCACCGCCCATGCGCGCAAGCCCTTCAGCGGCGAGCGCAAGGTGGTCGTGGCGATGGCCGAGGGCGTCAGCGGCGACACGCTTCCCACAACACTGTGAGTCCGAATCCGATGCAGAAAATCAAACTGGTGTACCTCTGGTCCCTGCGTAACGCCGCCGCCGACAAGGCCGGCCAGCAGGTGGCCTACAAGGGCGAACAGCGCTACATGAAGTCGCCGCTGGAATTCCTGGTCCAGGCCCTCAACGACACCGCCCTCGGCGAGACCTACGACCTGCGCGGCATCATCTACGACGACGATCCCGAATCGCCGCGCGACCGCAAGGTGATCGAGGACTACGGCTACCAGCCGGGGCAGGGCTGCCACTGGTTCTATCCGGCCGACCTGAAGGTGCAGGGGCGGTCGGTCAACGAACTGCTGGAGAACGTGCCCTCCAGCTATCGCAGCCTGCCGCTCGGCGATCCGCGGCGGGTGCCCGGCAAGTCGGACTTCGAGCGTCGCCTGGGCGAGCGCCTGCGGGCGCTGGAGGCGGATGTCGTGGTGATCGACGGCCTGCTGGTGATCCTCGACGAACTGGTCCGCGAAGGCGCCGAGTTCCATCGCCGCATGGTCAACATCCATCCCGGCATCACCCGCCTGGAATCGCCCTACGAGCGCCGTGGTGCCTATGCGACGCTGGATGCGCTGTACGGCGCGCGGGGCAGGAAGGTGATCGACTGGACCACGCGCGAGACCATCGACGTGCCGGTGGTCGCCATGACCGGCGCCTCGTTCCACTACGTCGACAACGGCATCGACTCCGGCGAAGTGATCTTCGACGTCCTCGACACCCCCATCGACCCCGAGGACACCATCCTCGAAATGCGCTGGAACAACTTCCACAACAGCCTGTTCCCGGCGCTGGAACAGGGTCTGGCGATCCTCGCGCGCGGGCTGCAGCGCAAGTGAGCCGACGGCGCCGGCGGAGTCGTTCCGCCGGCGCACCGGGGATTCCATCCGGCGTTGCAGAAGCGCCGGTTTCGCAGGTTCCGCATACCGCTGTGTTCAGGATGCCATCGACGCCTGGCGCAGAGTTGCATGGCCGGGCCGCGCTCAATGGCTCCTGCCGGCGCGCAAGCGACGCCACAGGGTGGTGCGGCTCACTCCGAGACGTCGGGCTGTCTCGTCCAGGTTGCCTTCGCAGGCGCCCAGCACCTGACGGGCGTGGGCCGCTTCGGCGGCTTTGCCAAGGCTTCGCAGGTCATCGGTGGCCGGCTCGATGGAGACAGGGAACCCTGCGTGTTCGTCCTCGAAGAGTTCGGGGAACAGGGTGCGGAGGGAATCGTCCCGATCGCTGCCTTCCAGCACCTGGGCGGATATCGCCGCGCGCTCCACGATGTTCTCCAGTTCCCGGATGTTGCCGGGCCAGCGGTGCCGGATCAGGTAAGGCATGAGCCGGGGCAGGGCGATGGTTTCGAAGCGTGGCATGCCAGGCGCGCGTGACAAGCGCCCGAGGATGCCGTTGACCAGCATGGGTATGTCCTGGGCCCGCTGGCGCAGCGGCGGGACGACCAGGCGCAGTATGTTCAGCCGATAGAACAGGTCTTCCCGGAAGCGGCCGTCGGCAATGCGTGTCCGCAGGTCGCAGTGAGTCGCGGCCACCACTCGCAGATCCACCGGAGTCGGTTCGGAGGCGCCCAGGCGCAGCACTTCGCGCTCCTGCAGCACGCGTAGCAGGCGGGTCTGCAGCGAAACCGGCATGTCGCCGATCTCGTCGAGGAACAGGGTGCCGGTGTGTGCCGCTTCGATCAGGCCGATCTTGCCGCCCTTGCGCGAGCCGGTGAAGGCGCCTTCCTCATAGCCGAACAATTCGCTTTCCAGCAGCGACTCGGGAAAGGCAGCGCAGTTGATGGCCACGAAGGGGGCCTGCTGGCGGGCGCTGGCATTGTGCAGGCTCTGCGCGAGCAACTCCTTGCCGGTGCCGCTTTCCCCGGTGATCAGCACGGTGGAGTCGGTCTGGGCATAGAGCTGCGCCAGATGCACGGTTTCCCGGAAGGCTGGTGCATCACCCAGGATCTGCTCGAAGCGGTAGCGCGCGGTGAAATGGCGCGGCCTCGCCAGGCTGCGGATGTGCCGGTCGGCGCGCTGGATGGCATTGGCTTCCCGGCAGGTGATGACCATGCCGTCCGTCTTGCCGTCTTCGATAATGGGCGTCAGGTTGGCGGCCAGGGTTTTCGTGCCGATCCTGATCAGCTGGTTCTCCTGGCTTTCGCTGCTGCATGGCAGTGCTGCCGGTTCCAGCGCCGGCATGACTTCGCGGAGTGGCCGTCCGCGGGCCCAGTCCGCGGAAATCTCCAGCAGGGTGGCCATCCTGGGGTTGAGTGACTGCACCAGGCCGTCGGCGTCCACGGCGATCACTCCGTCGCTCAGGTTGCGCATCACCGCGTTGAGGCGTTGCTGCTGGATCAGGCTCTGGACCCGGCTGCGACAGATGGACAGGGCGTTATCCAGGGCACGCCGGATGCTGTCGACATTGAGTGCCAACACCCCCTGGACGCCCGCCTCATCGGCGAGCTGCACGACCGTCGAGGAGCCGACGATGACCCGGTAACCCTCGCTCGCCAGGAGCTGGACCTGCTGGCGGGCCTCTTCGAAGCTGGCGTAGGTGGCCTCGCGGATAGCGACCGTGAACAGCGACTGCAGCGCCGCGAGCTCGGGGTAGGTATGGCGAAAACTCAGGATGCCGACCCTGGTGGCTCTGGTCCTGGCCAGGTCCAGGGCGCGGATAAGGTCGAACTCGCCCATGTGGATGGATAACACCGAGGTCGAGATATTCTGCCGCAGGTAATCGGCTGAGGCCCCGGAGCATATGAAGATGTCCGCGCGCTGGTTGCTTTCCAGCTCACGCGCCTCGTCCAGCAGACGCGTGAGCGTGGTTTCGACGATCTCGATCCGTGCCCGGCCGTGAAAGTCGGGAAGCGCCTGCTGGATGATGCGCGCCATGCGGCTCGGTTGTTGCGGCTGGCGACGATGCGTGATCAGGACAACTACGCGCGGCAGGTAATGCTCGACAGACATGTTTGGCTCCACGGGCCGCCAGCGGCGACCCTGAACTCCGGGGGATACAGGCGCTTGAAAGGGGGGAGGCGCGTCTTCACGGATCGCCCGGCGATGATCCGCGGGCGAGGAACGTCACTCAGCGTTGAGCGGCGCGAGTCGCTGGCTCAGGTCGGGCATTTCGTGTGCGACGAAGGCGATGTCGCGCAGAGGGGCGTTGTAGCTGGGCATGCGGCGTTCCCGAGGCTGAACGAAGGATGCCCCGTTGTAGCAAGCAGGCTGTGCCCCGGCATCCAACCCCCCGGTGGATTGGGGGGTGGAATCGGTACCAGGGGGGATGGAGCTCGCAGTCAGTCCAGCAGTTCGAGTTCGCGGGCCGAGCGCAGGGCGCCATTGCGGTCGACGACATCGAGCTTGCGGAACAGGTTGTTGATGTGGGTCTTGACGGTGCTGAGGCTGATGAAGAGTGCGTCGGCGATCTGCTGGTTGGTCTGCCCGCGGGCCATGCGTTGCAGTACGTCCAGCTCACGGCGCGATAGCGGGATCATGAGCGCGGCGCCGGCCCGTTCCATGCCGGCAAGCAGCGGGCGGAACAGCGTGTTGAGCCGTTCGCGGGGCGGTGCCGGTTCGAGCAGTCCGAGCTGCTCGCGGGTGTGTGGGGTCAGCAACTGGCGGAAGGACTCCAGATGGTCGCCGCCCTCGTACTGCAGCATCTGTCCCAGGGCGAAGCGGCTGGCCAGCTGGAGCGCCTGCTCGAGGCTGCCGAGCGCCTCCTGGTGCTTGCCGCGATGCTGGTCGAGGCTGGCATCGAGCAGCAGCGCATCGAGCAACACCCGGTAGTTGGACTGCGCTTGCACCTGCTCCTTGAGATTGGCGTTGATCCGGCGTGCCTTGGCATGCTGTCCCAGATGGCTCTGTACCCGGGCATAGGCCAGCCACTCCTCGGGCAGCAGGCTCTCGCCGTACTGGCGGAAACACCAGTGCCACTCGGCGAGCCAGTCGAGGAGGAAGTCCTGATCGTCCTCGTGCACGGCCAGGCGCGCCCGCCAGGCTCCGGCCTGGCGATAGAGGGTGAAGAGGCGGTATTGCCGGGACATGCGGCGCACCTCCTGCCAGCGGGCCTTGGCCTGGCGCGTATCCCCCTGCGCCCAGCACAGGCAGGCCTGATGGTGGATGACCCAGGCCAGGGCGGCACAGTGGGGGAAGTCGAGCGCCAGTACCTCGGCCTGCCTCAGGCACAGGCGGGCTTCCTCCAACTGGTTGGCCTGGAGCAGGACCAGGCCCTTGCCCAGATGATGGAACAGCTCGTAGAAGCTCCCCGAGGTGCCGCCCTGCGGCTGGCTGGACATGCCGAGGAAACGTTGCCAGGCCTCCTCGCCGCAGCCCTGGGCCAGTTCGATCTGGCCGAGCAGCAGTTGCAGCAGGTTGGTGTAGCCGCTGAGGCCGAAGCCCTGCAGTTCGCCCAGGGCCCGTTCGGCTTCGCTGCGGGCCTGGTCCAGGTATCCCAGCGCGAACAGGCAACTGGCGCGGTCGAAGCGCAGCACCGAGCTGGCCGCGTTGTGCTGGGGGAAGCGCTGCAGGGCGCGGTCGGCCACTTCCATTCCGTGCACCAGGTTGCCGCCGAGGCAGGCCAGGCGGCTGCGCAGGAATGCGATGGTCTGCTGCACCCGCTCGGGATGGCGGGGTACGCCCTGGCTGCGTAGCAGCCCCTGCAGGCGGCGGATGCACTGGCTGGTCTGGGCGATGTCATTGGTGACGATGACCGTGGAGGCCTCGGTGATAGCCAGGGTGAAACTGTCGCCGCCGGCATGTCCGGCGACGTCCCCGAGGAAGTCGACCAGGGTATTGACCTGGCCTTCGCGCAGCAGGTCGAAGGCATGCAGGTCGACGATCGCCAGCACCGCGTCGAAATCCCTGGCCCGACCCAACTGGTAGATGGCTTCGGAGAAGCGCCGCTGTTCCAGCAGCCAGTCCGCGGCCTGGCGATGCAGCTTGCGCAGGCGCTGCGGATCGCGCTGCTCCATACGCTGGTAGAGGCAGTTGCGCAGGACGGGGTGATAGCGGAATTCGCCGCGCTCACCCGCCCGCGCTTCGATGAACAGATCCAGGCGTTGCAACTGGCGGATCGACTCGCCAGCCTCCGCGCGTCCGCCGAGTTCCCTGGCCAGGTTGATGTCGAAGGACTGGACGACCGCAGTCCGTTCGAGAAAGCCCAGGAGATCGGGTTTCAGGCGGCGCAGGCGTTCCTCCTCGAGGAACTGCCGGGCATAGGCATAGGACTGCTGGGTGATCGGCCTCAGGTCGGCCGGTGGAGGCCCGCCCGGTCCTACCGCCTCGCGATAGGCGTCGAGCCAGAACAGCGCACCGCTGATCCAGCCTTCACTGCCGGCGCGCAGCTGGTAGATCGACTCGGCGTCCAGGTGCACGTCCCGGGCCACGGCCAGCTGCCGGGTTTCCTCGCTGTCCAGGGCCAGTTCCTTTGCGCCGATCAGCGTCAGCCGTGCGTCGCGGCGCAGGTGCGCCAGGGGAAGCCGCGGCGGGCCTTCGCTGGCGGCCAGCAGACGCAGCGACGGTGGCGGGAAGTGCAGCAGCTGTTCCAGGTACTGGTAAGCGAGCGGCGAGCTGAGCACCTGCAAATCGTCGATCAGCAGGGTCAGGGGTTCGCCACTGTTTTCCAGGGACTGCTGGATCTCGCTCCACAAGCCGTCCGCGTCCAGCGTCGCGCGGCTGTTGGCCGGCAGCTTGAGTGCCGCGTGCAGGTGGGTGAGCAGGTTGAGCGGCTGGTTTTCCGCAGCGGTCAGCCGCAGCCACGCACAAGGGCCGGGCCGGGAGCGGGCGAACTGGCCGAGCAGGACGCTCTTGCCATAGCCCAATGGAGCCTGGAGCAGGGTGAAGCAGTTTGCCTCGACTGACCTGGCCAGCTGTTGCAACAGGCGTGGGCGCGCGAGCGCCCTGGCTGGCTCGGCGGGCAGGCGTAGCTGGTTCGGCTTGAGCGGCGGTAGTGGGGGCATCGCATTCGATTTCCTAGCAGGCGGCAACCGATCTTTGCCAGACCTGTTCGACGACCGGGCATGTCTCGGAGCGCGCTGGCCCGATCATCTTATCCGAGAGACGTGAGCAAGCGGGTAGAGATAACACTCCATCGTTGCGACCGCGGAGGCCTGTCCCTGCGCTTCCCGTTGCAGGGATGAAACCGAATTTCCCTTCTGCATTTCTGCAATTTCAAGTGTGAATGAAGAGCCGCCGCAAAGCCTTGCACGAATAGCCTGCATGTTGCTCAACCTGTTGATTTTAAATAACTAATAAAACGACGTAGTGAGGCTGGCGCAACTCTTGCCTAGAGGCTGGTGGGAATGAGCCTGCGAGACCGAGTCGACCATGACAACAAGCAACAACAATTCGCTGCGTGAAAGCGCCCGAATCGAGATGGCACATGCGAATGACGCGCTGTCCGCCTACCTGACCGAGCAGCTGGATGGCCAACGCGTCGTCGTCGAGCGGATCGAACGCCTGTCCGGCGGAGCGATCCAGGAGAACTGGCTGCTGGAAGCCCGCGTGGATGACGGCCGCGCGCAGACGCGCCGACGCTGGGTATTGCGCACCGACTCCGCGTCCTCCGTTGAGGTGAGCATGAGCCGGGCGCACGAGTTCGCAGTGCTCAGCGCTGTCCACAAGGCCGGCGTGAAGGTGCCCGAACCGTTGTGGCTGTGCTGTGATCCGCAGGTGATTGGCAGGGACTTCTTCGTGATGGAAGCGCTGTCCGGTACCGCCAGTGGCTATCGCCTGACCACCGACCGCTCGTTGGAGAATCGACGCAGCGCGCTCTGTGCCCAGTTGGGCGCCAACCTTGCACGGCTGCATCGGGTCAGTCCGCCACAGCCCGGTCTGGAGTTCCTTGCCGAACCGGCAAGCGACCCGCTGCAGGCCAGCCTCGACCAATACCGGCGTTTCCTGGACACCCTGCCCGACAGCTATCCGGTGCTGGAGTGGGGGCTGCGCTGGTGCGAAGTGAACAAGCCCGAGGCATTGAGTCCCTGCCTGGTCCACCGCGACTACCGTACCGGCAACTACCTCGTCGAAGACGGAACGCTGACCGGGGTACTGGACTGGGAGTTCGCCGGTTGGGGGGACCCGCGCGAAGACCTTGGCTGGTTCTCCGCACGGTGCTGGCGCTTCGCTCGTCCCGACCTCGACGCCGGCGGCATCGGTCGCCTGGAGGATTTCCTCGAGGGCTATTGCAGCGTTTCCGGCCAGACCCTGACTGCCGATGAACTGGTCTTCTGGCAGGTTCTGGCCCATCTGCGCTGGGCGGTGATTGCGCTTCAGCAAGCCGAACGCCACCTGTCCGGCCAGCAGCGTTCCCTCGAACTGGCCCTGACCGGGCGCCTGGTTCCTGAACTGGAGATCGAGATCCTGGCCCTCACCACCGGAGATAAAGCATGAGTCAGTCCGATGCCCGCGATCTGCTCGCCACCGCCCGGGAACTGCTGCTCAAGCAGCTGTTGCCCGCACTGCCGGAGAGCCTGCACTACGAGACGCGCATGATTGCCAGCGCGATGGCCATGGCGCTGCGCGAGATGGAGCTGGCGCCAGCCATCGCCGAGGCCGAGAAAGAGCCCCTCGTCCGCCTGCCGCACCTGCATGACACGGACGGGTTGACCCTGGAGCAGATACGCGCCCAGGTCGCCCGCAACATCCGCCAGGGCTTGTACGACGAGCCCGGGCCGGCTCAGGAGCGGCTGCTCGATGCCTTGCGGGCGATCACCCGCGGGCAGCTACGGATCAGCAATCCCAAGGTAGTGGCCAACGACTGAGTGCTGTTGGCAGACGCTGCGCCGAGGTCGTCGCTGTCTCGTCCGCCACGGCCATGTGAGCTACTGCGATAACGAAGCGCATCGGATGATGCCTGGCGGCACCGCTCGCCTGAGCCACGCCTTTTCGACGTTTCCCACCGCGGCCACGGCCCGGAGCATTCGCTGCCGGGCCTGCATGGCCGCGCCCCAGTACTGCGATAGAGAGAACGGCATGAGTTTCGACAGTTACAAGGACCAGGTAGTGATGATCACCGGTGCCGCCAGTGGCTTTGGCGAATTGCTTGCACGGCGCCTCGCCGTGGTGGGCGCCAGGCTCGTGCTCGGCGACCGCAATGCGTCGGGCCTGGCGCAGTTGGCCGGGGAGCTGCGCGAGGGCGGCGCCAGCGTCGTCGCCCAGGCTTGCGACGTGACCCGTGAAGCCGAGGTAAAGGCGCTGGTCGAAGCGGCGGTCGGTACCTTCGCGCGACTGGATGTCGGCATCAACAATGCCGGCATTCTCACGCCGATGAAGAGTTTCATCGACACCGAAGAAGACGAGTTGGACCTCAGCTTCGCGGTCAACGCCAAGGGCGTGTTCTTCGGCATGAAGCACCAGATTCGGCAGATGCTCGCGCAAGGCGGCGGGGTCATCCTGAATGTCGCCTCGATGGCAGGTCTCGGGGGCGCGCCCAAGCTGGCGGCGTACGGCGCTGCCAAGCATGCGGTGGTGGGGCTGACGAAAACGGCGGCGATCGAGTACGCCCGCAAGCAGATCCGCATCAATGCGGTCTGTCCGTTCTACACCGCGACCCCGATGGTCACGGCAAGTGCTGTGGGCGAGAAGAGTGACTTCCTCGCCCAGGGTTCGCCGATGAAGCGTCTCGCCACACCCGACGAGATCGTCACGGTCATGCTGATGCTGTGCGCCCGGGAGAATAGCTACATGACCGGGCAAGCCGTTGCTGTCGACGGCGGGATATCGGCCTTTTGAGTCACCCCGTCGTGCCGGTCAGATCGGCGGTGGGTGTCATGAAATGGAAAGAAACCTTCGCCCGATGAGACGCGCAGGCCGGTCCAACGCCCTAAATTTCCCCTACGCCGTGATTGGACATTCAACAAGAACAAGTACTGGAGATCTGCTATGGCCAAAGTCGTACGCTTCCATGAAACCGGTGGGCCTGAAGTCCTGCGCTACGAGGATGCCGAGGTCGGCGATCCCGGTCCGGGTCAGGTCCGGATGCGCCACGTGGCGGTCGGACTCAACTACGCCGATACCTACTTCCGCAACGGCACCTATCCGGTCGACCTGCCCAATGGCATAGGCGTCGAGGCAGCCGGCGTGGTGGTGGCATTGGGCGAGGGCGTGGACAACGTCGCCGTCGGCGACCGCGTGACTTACACCGGCTTCATCAACACTCTCGGCGCCTACAGCACCGAGCGGCTGGTGCCGGCTGCACCGCTGATCAAGCTGCCGGAAACCATCGCCTTCGAGACCGCCGCGGCGATGACCATGCGCGGGCTGACCTCCGCCTACCTGATGCGTCGCATCCATGACTTCAAGGAAGGCGACAGCATCCTCCTGCACGCGGCCGCCGGCGGTGTCGGCCTGATCGTCTCGCAGTGGGCAAAACTGCTCGGCCTGAACGTGATCGGCACCGTTTCCACGGACGAAAAGGCGGAGATAGCGCGCGCCCACGGCTGCGACCACATCATCAACTACAGCCACGAAGACATCGCCAAGCGCGTGCGTGAAATCACCGATGGCGTCGGCGTCAACGTGGTCTTCGACAGCGTCGGCAAGAGCACCTTCATGGCTTCGCTGGACTCGCTCAAGCGTCGTGGCCTGCTGGTCTGCGTCGGCACTGCCTCCGGCCCGATCCCGGCCTTCGATCCGGTGCTGCTGGCAATGAAGGGTTCGCTGTTCGTCACCCGTCCGGCCCTGGCCGACTACATTGCCGACCCGGCCGAAAAGGCTGCGCTGGTCGGCGAGCTGTTCGACCACGTCGGCAGTGGCCGTATCCGCATCGACATCAACCAGCGCTACGCACTGGAGGATGCCGTCCAGGCCCACCGCGACCTGGAGTCGCGCAAGACCACCGGTTCTTCGATCTTCGTCATCTGAGGGGCCGGCCGGATACGTGGCCTTCGCCCGACAAGCGCCTGGCGCTGAGGGCCATGTACCCGGCAGTGCGTACGCGTCGCCCAGGAACCGGGCCGCAAGGTGGCAAACGGCAAGGAAGCAGGTGAGATCTATCGGATCGGCGTGCACTACAGGGATGTCGAAGAAACCCTGCGCAGAACCGGCACCGCGATCGAGGTGGGCAGGAGCTCCGGTTCCTGCGCTATCTGGTCAGGCTTGACCCACAACAACAATACATACTCCAGTCAAAAAGGAGGCAGCATGGCCGCCTACCATCACTCCGCCGCGGACGACGGCGAGGACACTTCAATCGGCATATCGCGTCGCTATGCCTGGATCGTCTTCGCGCTCACCTTTGGTCTCTTGATTTCCGATTACATGTCACGGCAGGTGCTCAATGCCGTGTTCCCCTTGCTCAAGGCCGAATGGACCCTCTCGGACAGCCAGCTCGGCCTGCTGAGCGGCATCGTCGCGATAATGGTCGGCCTCCTGACCTTCCCGCTTTCGCTGGTCGCCGACCGCTTCGGCCGGGTCAGGAGCCTGGCGTTGATGGCCGGGCTCTGGAGCCTGGCGACCCTCGGCTGCGCTCTGGCTGAAAACTACCAGCAGATGTTCCTCGCCCGATTCCTCGTCGGCGTCGGCGAAGCCGCCTATGGCAGTGTCGGCATTGCCGTGGTGGTCGCGGTGTTCCCGCGGGAAATGCGCGCCACCCTGGCAGGCTCCTTCATGGCGGGCGGCATGTTCGGGTCTGTGCTGGGCATCGCCCTGGGTGGCGTGCTGGCCCAGCACCTCGGCTGGCGCTGGGCGTTCGCCGGCATGGCACTGTTCGGGCTGCTGCTGGCCATCCTTTACCCGCTCATCGTCAAGGAGGCCCGCATCGCGCCCAGGCGCCAGGCCGATGAGGCCGGCAAGGCGGCACTCAAGTCCCGGCGCCCGCTGCGTACCCTGTATTCCAGCCGCTCGGTGATCGGCGCCTACGTCGGCAGTGGCCTGCAACTGTTCGTCGGCGGTACCGTGATCGTGTGGATACCGAGCTATCTGAATCGCTACTACGCCATGGGTACTGACAAAGCTGGCGCCGTAGCCTCCATCATCGTGCTGTGCAGTGGCGTAGGGATCATTCTCTGCGGCATGCTCTGCGACCGCCTGGGACGCAGTCGCCCGGACCGCAAGATCAGCCTTGCCATCGGCTACTGCCTGGGCAGTTGCCTGTTGCTGTCCCTGGCATTCTCCCTGCCGCCCGGAACTGCCCAATTGGTACTGATCTGCCTGGGCATGATGGTCGCGGCTGGCACCAATGGCCCTTCCAGCGCCATGGTCGCCAACCTGACCCACTATTCGGTGCACGGCACGGCCTTCGCTACCCTGACCCTGGCCAACAATCTGCTCGGCCTGGCCACCGGGCCGCTGATCACCGGCAAGGTTTCCGACCTGATCGGCCTGGACAAAGCGTTCCAGCTGGTGCCACTGATCAGCATCCTGGCGGCGGCCGTGTTCTTCTATGCCAGGGGCCACTATCACAACGACATGGCCCGGTTGAAGGACGAGAAAGCCGGAGAGACGCCGCGTAATGCCGCATTGGAGAGTCATGCGTGAACCTCCAGCCGTTGGCATTCAAACGCTAATGTGGTCAATCCGCTAAGCGTGGCCTTGCTGCTGGTGATTCCATGTGCCGCCATGATCACCAGCAGGCAGGGCGCTGACCTGGCTGGCAAGCGCCCGCAGCTGCTGCCGCTGTTCTAGTCCAGTACCCCAGAGCGGAACGTCGAGTGTCCGTGCTCCGGGTACAGCAATCGCCTTTACCTTTCCTTGCGCAGCACTATGCCGTGCTGCGCACGCCATGCCGCCGGTGGCGTGCCGAACTGGGCGATGAACCAGCGAGTGAAGGAACTGGGAATGGAGTAACCGAGCATGCCGGCGACGCGCCCCAGCGCGTAGCTGGGGTTCTCCAGGTAGCGGAAGACCATTTCACGGCGCACGCTGTTGAGCAGGTCGCTGAAAGTGGCGCCGCATTCCTCCAGGCGGCCTTGCAGGGTGCGCACACTCATCCCCTGGGTCTGGGCTACCTGCTCGATGGTGGCGCGTCCCATCGGCAGCAGCAGAAAGAGCGTCTTGCGCACTTTGAACACCAGCGAGAGCTCCCCCTCCGTGGGCAACGAGTCGAGATAGTGCCTTACGATGCGCGCCATGGCTTCGTTCGCCTGCGGATTGACTGCGTCCAGATCGGCGGCAGGGCAGACAATACCGTTGAACTCGACGTCGAATTCCAGCCTGCAGCCAAAAATGCGTCTGTGGATGTTCAGGCTTGCCGGGGCGGAGTGGGTGAAGTTCGCGCTGATCGGGCGCCACTGCGCGCCGAGCATGGCGGCGCAGAAGCGGTGCATGATGCCGATCGCCAGTTCGGTAGCCTGGCGACTGTACTCATGCGTGTCGGTGACAACCTCCTCGCGGATGACCACCGTATTGCCGGTCTCCTCGACGTGGATTGCCAATGCGTCGCTGAGCAGATGGCTGTACTGCACGATCACCTGCAGAGCGTCACGCAGGGTGCGCTGATGCCTGAGCAACAGGCTGACTTCGCCGAAGTCCGACAGTTGGCGTAGTTCGGCCATACGCAAGCCGAGGGTCTCGCAACCGCTGACTCGCGCGGATTCATTGAGCAGGGCGACGGCGGCTGTTACCGGGATGCGCTGGCCGGGGGCGTCGAAAATCGTGGAGCTGAGCCCCAACTGCGCCAACAGGCCGGGGGCATCCAGACCCAGGTGGCGAGCGACTTCCATGTAGTTGCTGAGAGTGGCTGCGGGGGCGAGGGCGAGGGGGGCCTTCGTATCGATTACCACGCGTTCTCCATTGGCGACATGCCGCACTGGTAGACGGCAATTTATAGCTTCTGCGTCTCGAAGCGGAAAGCCGTTTCCGCCTGCATCGTGGATGTCGGACTTCTCACCCACTGGGCCTACTGTGCACCATCTGCATGAGTAGCGATTGCCTCTGTCATCAAATGAAAAGCGCGTTACGCCGTATGTGAAGCGCTGGCGGGGGGCGGCATTTACCGTTGCTGTCGAAGCAGTCGGCCGCGCGGCCGATCTGCATTCCGACGGCAAGGGCGCCGACGTGGAAAAACTGCAAACCGCCGCTACCACCCCGATCGTTCCCGCCCCCAACGTCGCCGGATTCCCCTGCAGGGGCTGGCATCCGCTCGCCTCTGCATGACGAGTCCCGTCCACCCCGGCATTCCCCCCGGATGCCGGGGCGGGCGAAGGCTGGCTGCTGCCGGCCGATGATCCGGAAGCCGGCAACGGCCTCCCGTTTGTTGAACACAAGAATCGAAGAGTGAAGCCAGGAGCAATGATCATGGCGAAGACAAAAATAATTCCCCCGGCGCCAGGCGCCTACGACTACCCGCTGCTGATCAAGCGTTTGCTGCTGTCAGGTGTGCGCTACCAGCCCGACCAGGAAATCGTCTACTCCGACAAGCTGCGCTACAGCTACCGGACTCTCAACGAACGCATCCAGCGCCTGGCCAACGTGCTGACGGCAGCCGGCGTCAAGGCTGGCGATACCGTCGCTCTGCTGGACTGGGACAGCCACCGCTCCCTGGAGTGCTTCTTCGCCGTGCCGATGCTTGGCGCGGTGCTGCATACGGTGAATATCCGCCTGTCGCCGGAACAGGTCACCTACACCATGAACCATGCCGAGGACGACATCGTCCTGGTGCACGACGACTTCGTGCCGCTGATGGAGGAGATCCACGGCGATCTGACCTCCGTAAAGGGTTATGTCCAGCTCACCGAGGGCAGCGCCAGGCCGACGCAACTCCCTGTGCTGGGCGAGTACGAGGCGTTGCTGGCCGGGGCCGGAAACCACTTCGAATTCCCCGATTTCGACGAGAATTCGGTGGCGACGATGTTCTACACCACCGGCACGACCGGCAATCCGAAGGGCGTGTTTTTCACCCATCGCCAACTGGTGCTTCACACGCTGAATGAACTGGGCACCTTCGCGGCATATGAAGACCAGGCGCTGCTGCGCTCCAATGACGTGTACATGCCTATTACGCCAATGTTCCATGTGCATGCCTGGGGCGTGCCGTACGTGGCCACGGCGATGGGCGTCAAGCAGGTCTACCCCGGCCGCTACGAGCCGAACATGCTGGTCCGCCTGTATCGCGAGGAGCAGGTGACCTTCTCGCACTGCGTGCCGACCATCCTGCAGATGGTGCTGGACTGCGAGGAAGGCAAGGGCACCGACTTCACCGGCTGGAAGATGCTCCTGGGCGGCAGCGCGCTGACCATCGGCCTGGCCAGCCAGGCGACGAGGAAGGGCATGCGTGTGCACTGTGGCTATGGGATGTCCGAGACCTGTCCGCTGCTGTGCCTGACCTACCTGCGCGAGGACGATCTCGCCCTTTCGATGGAAGAGCAGCTACCCCTGCGGATCAAGACCGGTGTGCCAGTACCCATGGTCGATCTGCGCATCGTCGATGGTAACGGCACCGATGTGCCACACGATGGCGAATCGGTGGGTGAGATCGTCGTCCGTGCGCCCTGGCTGACCCAGGGTTACCTGAAGGAACCCGAGAAGGGCGCCGAGCTCTGGGACGGAGGCTGGCTGCATACCGGCGACATGGCTTCCATCGACAGGCGTGGAGTGGTGGAAATCAAGGACCGCATCAAGGACGTGATCAAGACCGGCGGCGAGTGGATCAGTTCGCTGGAGCTGGAGAACCTGATCAGCCAGCACGCGGGAGTTGCCTCTGTCGCCGTTATCGGCATTCCTGACGATCAGTGGGGGGAACGGCCCCTGGCGCTTGTGGTCTGTGCATCTGGCGAAAACCTCGACCAGGAGGCTATCGAGGCACACCTGCAGCAGTTCGTTGAGTGTGGGCGCATCAACAAGTGGGCAATCCCCCGACAGATCCAGTTCGTCGCCGAAATTCCCAAGACCAGCGTTGGCAAGATCAACAAGAAGCTGATCCGTGAAGCCGTGCTGGCTAAGCTTTGAATGGTGACCGCACGGATTGGTCGATAGGCGACCGAGGGAGTCATGTTGTCGACTTCCACTTGTTGGCTCCCTCACGTTCGCTCGCACGATCCCGCCCGGAGACCCTGGAACGAGAGCAAACCCTCATCAAAGCGGACCATGTGCCAACGACAGGCCTGCTCTACGGTCTTCAAGGCCCAGCTCGTCCCAAACAGGAACCCATGTCATGAACAAAAAAGGAACGTGCAATCCGGCCATTTTTGGCCCGCCGCGTAAAAGAGCCCAGGCCAAGGCAACCAGGAAGGAGTCGCTTTTCGCACGCCTGGCGCGTCTGGCAAAAAACAGCGCCGAGGTCGTCTCGGCCGGTGCCGAACTGACGACCCAACTGGCTTCGATCGGTCTTGGCACTTCACAGATTGAGCCCGAGAAATCCGATAGGCGTTTCAACCACCCGGCCTGGCGTGGGCATCCCGGTTACCGCCGTCTGGGCCAGAGCTATCTGGCCTGGTCACGCAGCGTCAATGGCCTGGCCGATCGACTGGAAATACCTGATTGGCGTGCCAGGGAACAACTGCGCTTTGCCCTCGATCTATGGACCAGTGCCGCCGCACCGACCAACAACTTGCTGGGTAATCCGGCGGCGTTGCAGAAAGCCTTCGAGTCGGGCGGAACCAGCCTGCTGCGAGGGACCAGGAACTGGCTCAACGACCTGCTGCACAATCGCGGCATGCCAACTCAGGTGGACTCCAGCCAATTCAAAGTCGGCGAGAATCTGGCGGTCACCCCCGGCTCGGTGGTGTATCGCAGCGAGGTGTTCGAGCTGATCGAGTATCGCCCGGTCACCCCGACGGTGCGTGAGCGTCCGGTCCTGCTGGTGCCGCCGATGATCGGCAAATACTACTTCCTCGACATGGCGCCGGGACGTAGCTTTATCGAATACGCGGTCAGCCGCGGCTTGCACTTCTTCACTATCAGCTGGCGCAACCCGAATCCCGAACAGGCCGCATGGAATCTCGACACCTATGCCGCCGCCGTGCTCGAAGCGCTGAAGGTGGTGCGGGAGATTGCCGATGGCGCCGAAGTGAATGCCCATGGTTTCTGTGCCGGTGGCCTCATTCTGAGCGCCGCATTGAACCACGGTGTGGCACAGGGTGAGTGCCCGGTGAATGCCGTGTCCTTTGGTGTGATGCTATTGGACTTCGATCATCCAATGTCTCTCGGCGCGTTTTCGCCGCCATCCTTGCTGAAGTTGGCTCGTCGGCGCTCTGCCAAATCCGGCGTGATGAGTTCGAGCGATATGGCCGCGGCTTTTGCCTGGCTGCGTCCCAACGACCTGGTGTGGAATTACTGGCACAACAATTACCTGATGGGTGAATCGCCACCCGCTATCGATGTGATGGCCTGGAATGCCGATGGCACTCGCCTGCCTGCGGCATTGCACAGTCAGTTCCTCGATATCTTCAGCGATAACTCCCTGGTCGACGGGCCATTGACGGTGCTCGGCTCACCCTTCCAGGCAGGCGCTATCCAATGCGACAGCTATTTCATGGCGGCACAGGGAGACCATTTGACGCCCTGGCAAGGCTGTTATCGCTCGGCCCAGCTATTTGGTGGGGAACGTAGTTTCGTGCTCAGCAACGCGGGGCATATTGCCAGCCTGGTCAATCCGCCGAGCAACCCCAAGGCACGCCACTTTACCGGCCCGGCTCCGACCCTGGACGCAGACGACTGGCTGGCACAGGCCAGTGAGCAATCCGGCACCTGGTGGAAACATTGGGCTGACTGGGTTACCGAGCGCGCCGGAGCAGAACGACCGGCACCGGAAATGGCTGGGCGCAAACGCCATGGTGAACTGGAGCCCGCTCCAGGCAGCTACATCCATGAGTGAGAAAGCGGGCTCACAGGCGGGTTGCACAAGAATTCGTACACCCTCGCTCGAGCGTGCCCCTCGAAAGCACTTGCTTCGAAGTTCCCGCTGAGCCCGATCTCTACCTCGTCCCCCGGACGATCTGCCCAAGGGCTGGAACAGCCTGCCGGCGGATCGTCCGAACATGGCATTTGCATCTGATCGTCGGTCGTTGCGAGGGTTTTCGCCCGGCATGTTAAGATTCGGCGCGCGTTTACAGGGGGAAAAACGATGACGGTTTACAAGCCATCTACTAACCGGATGGTAGTACTCGATACCGAAACCACCGGCATGCCGGTCACCGACGGTCACCGGATCATCGAGATCGGCTGCGTCGAGCTGGAAGGGCGCCGCCTCACCGGCCGGCATTTCCACGTCTACCTGCAGCCGGACCGCGAGGTGGACGAGGGCGCCATCGCGGTGCACGGCATCACCAACGAGTTCCTCAAGGACAAGCAGCGCTTCCGTGACGTCGCCGACGAATTCTTCGAGTTCATCAACGGCGCCCAGCTGATCATCCATAACGCCGCGTTCGACGTCGGCTTCATCAACAACGAATTCGCCCTGCTCGGCCAGCAGGAACGCGCCGAGGTTTACGACTACTGCGGCGTGCTCGACACCCTGCGGATGGCCCGTGAGCGCCATCCGGGGCAGCGCAACAACCTCGACGCGCTGTGCAAGCGCTACGGCGTAGACAACTCCGGCCGCGACCTGCACGGCGCACTGCTCGACGCCGAGATCCTCGCCGACGTCTACCTGGCGATGACCGGCGGGCAGACCAGCCTGTCGCTGGCCGGCAATGGTTCGGACGCCGACGGCAGCGGCCGCCCGCAGGCCAGCGCGATCCGCCGCCTGTCCGCCGATCGCGCGCAGACCCGGGTGATCCGTGCCAGCGAGGAAGAACTGGCCGCCCACCTCGTGCGTCTCGCCGTGATCGAAAAATCCGCCGGCGCCCCGGCCCTGTGGGCGCAGATGGAAGCACCGAAGGAATAATCGGTGTGCTGACCCCGTTGGGTTTCGCTGTTCGTAGGTTGGGCTTCGCTGCGCTCAGCGCCAACCTACGGACTTGATTCACGCACTTGCCCGCCGAGCTTCTACCCTGAAAGGAACGATGGAAGCGCGGTACCGGCAATGTACAAAGACCTCAAGTTCCCCATCCTCATCGTTCACCGCGACATCAAGGCCGATACGGTCGCCGGTGATCGGGTCCGCGGCATCGCCCGCGAGCTGGAGCAGGACGGCTTCAGCATCCTCTCCACCGCCAGCTCCGCCGAAGGCCGCATCGTCGCCTCCACCCATCACGGGCTGGCCTGCATCCTGGTCGCGGCCGAAGGGGCGGGGGAGAACCAGCGCCTGTTGCAGGACGTGGTCGAGCTGATCCGCGTAGCACGGGTGCGGGCGCCGCAGATGCCGATCTTCGCGCTTGGCGAGCAGATGACCATCGAGAACGCGCCGGCCGAGTCGGTGGAGGACCTGCACCAGTTGCGCGGCATCCTCTACCTGTTCGAGGACACCGTGCCGTTCCTCGCCCGCCAGGTCTCGCGGGCCGCGCGCACCTATCTGGAGGGCCTGCTGCCGCCGTTCTTCCGCGCGCTGGTCGAGCACACCGCGCAGTCCAACTACTCCTGGCACACGCCGGGGCACGGCGGTGGCGTCGCCTATCGCAAGAGCCCGGTGGGGCAGGCGTTCCACCAGTTCTTCGGGGAGAACACGCTGCGCTCGGACCTCTCCGTCTCGGTGCCGGAACTGGGCTCGCTGCTCGACCACACCGGTCCGCTGGCCGAGGCCGAGGCGCGCGCGGCGCGCAACTTCGGCGCGGACCATACCTTCTTCGTGATCAACGGCACCTCGACGGCGAACAAGATCGTCTGGCACTCGATGGTCTGCCGCGACGACCTGGTGCTGGTCGACCGCAACTGCCACAAGTCGGTGGTCCACGCGATTATCATGACCGGCGCCATCCCGCTCTACCTGTGCCCGGAACGCAACGAGCTGGGCATCATCGGGCCGATTCCGCTGTCCGAGTTCAGCCGCGAGTCGATTGCCGCGAAGATCGCCGCCAGCCCGCTGGCCCAGGGGCGCGAGCCGAGGGTCAGGCTGGCGGTGGTGACCAACTCCACCTACGACGGCCTCTGCTACAACGCCGAGATGATCAAGCAGGCGCTGGGCGACAGCGTCGAGGTGCTGCACTTCGACGAAGCCTGGTACGCCTATGCGGCGTTCCATGACTTCTATTCCGGGCGCTACGGCATGGGCACCAGCCGCAGCGCGTCCGGCCCGCTGGTGTTCGCCACCCATTCGACGCACAAGATGCTCGCCGCCTTCAGCCAGGCGTCGATGATCCACGTGCAGGAAAGCGGCGACCGGCGCATCGACCGCGCGCGCTTCAACGAGGCCTTCATGATGCACATCTCCACCTCGCCGCAGTACGGCATCATCGCCTCGCTGGACGTGGCCTCGGCGATGATGGAAGGGCAGGCGGGCAGTTCGCTGATCCAGGAAACCTTCGACGAGGCGCTGAGCTTCCGCCGTGCCCTGGCCAATGTGCAGCGCAACCTGATCGCCGGCGACTGGTGGTTCAGCGTCTGGCAGCCGCCGGGCGTGGAGGGCACCGACGAGGTGCGCACCCGCGACTGGATACTGGAGCCGAACGCCGACTGGCACGGTTTCGGCGACGCGGTGGAAGACTACGTGCTGCTCGACCCGATCAAGGTCACCCTGGCGACTCCCGGCCTTACCGCCGGCGGCAAGCTGGACGAGAAGGGCATTCCGGCGGCGGTGGTCAGCCGCTTCCTCTGGGAACGCGGGCTGGTGGTGGAGAAGACCGGGCTGTACTCCTTCCTGGTGCTGTTCTCCATGGGCGTGACCAAGGGCAAGTGGAGCACGCTGGTCACCGAACTGCTGGAATTCAAGCGCTTCTACGACCGCAATGCGCCGCTGGGCGAGGCGCTGGCCTGCGTGGCCCAGGCCAGTCCGGCGCGCTATGCCGGCATGGGCCTGCGCGACCTGTGCGACGAACTGCACGCCTGCTATCGCCAGCATGGCACCGCCAAGGCGATGAAAAAGATGTTCACCACGCTGCCGGAAGTCGCCATGCGCCCGGCCGATGCCTACGCGCAACTGGTGCGCGGCGAGGTGGAATCGGTGCCCATCGGCCAGCTCATGGGCCGCGTCGCCGCGGTGATGCTGGTGCCTTATCCGCCGGGCATCCCGCTGATCATGCCGGGCGAGCGCTTCACCGAGGCGACCCGCTCGATCCTCGACTATCTGGCCTTCGCCCAGAGCTTCGAATGCATGTTCCCCGGCTTCGATTCCGACGTTCACGGCCTGCAGGCACAGGACGGCGACGGTGGGCCCTGCTATACCGTTGAGTGCATTAGGGAATAATCACGCCAAGCCAGCAGCTAAGGGGAACAGATGACGGGGGAGAGCGCAGCCAAGAAGGGCAGCATGGGGTTCTGGAGCTGCACGGCCTTGGTGGTCGGCAACATGGTCGGTTCCGGCGTGTTCCTGCTGCCGTCCAGTCTGGCGGCCTTTGGCGGGTTGAGCCTGCTCGGCTGGCTGGTTTCCACCACCGGCGCAGTGCTGCTGGCCTTCACCTTCGCCCGCCTGGCGCGGCTGAATCCCGGTGCGGGCGGGCCGTACGCCTATACCCGCGACGGCTTCGGCGCCTTCGCCGGCTACCTGTGCGCCTGGACCTACTGGAAAGCGGCGTGGATCGGCAACGCGGCCATCGCGGTGACCCTGGTCGGCTATCTGCGGGTGTTCATCCCGGCGCTCGCCGATCCGATGCTGATGGTCGCCACGGCGATCGGCGCGATCTGGTTCTGTACCTTCGTCAACCTGCGCGGCATCGCCGCCTTCGCCGTGATGCAGAACTTCCTCACCGTGCTCAAGCTGGTGCCGCTGCTGCTGGTGGGGATTCTCGGCTGGTTCCATTTCAATCCCGAATACCTGCGTATTCCGGCTCCGGCGGAGCTGCCGGGCATGGGCTACGCCCAGGCCATCGCCACCACGGCAGCGCTGACCCTGTGGTCGTTCATCGGCCTGGAGTCGGCCACCGTGCCGGCCGACGACGTGCGCGACCCGAAACGCACCATTCCGCGCGCCACGCTGTTCGGCACCCTGGCGGCGGCGGCGGTGTACATCCTGTCGATCACCGCGGTGCAGGGCCTGATGGCGCCGGAAGTGCTGGCGCGTTCCACCTCGCCGTTCGCCGACGCGGCGCGCATCCTGCTCGGCGACTGGGGCTACTACTTCGTCGCCGCTGGCGCGGTGATCGCCTGCCTCGGCGCGCTCAACGGCTGGGTGCTGCTGCAGGGCCAGATCCCGGTGGCGCCGGCGCGCGACGGGCTGTTCCCCGAGTCCCTCGGCAAGCTGAACAAGAACGGCGCCCCGGCCAACGGCCTGTGGTCCTCCGGGCTGCTGGTCACCGCGCTGGTGATGATCGACGGCCATGGCGACCTGGTCGACGTGTTCAACGTGATCATCCTGCTCGGCACCATGACCGGCGTCGTGCCCTATGCCTTCTGCACCGCCGCGCTGCTGCAGCAACTGGCGGTCAAGCCGGACGATTTTTCGCCGCGCTCGCGCTCGCGCCTGGTGGCCATCGGCGTGCTGGGTTTCCTCTATTCCATCTGGGCGCTCTACGGCACCGGCCAGCAGGCGATCTTCTGGGGCTTCCTGGTGCTGATGGCGGGGATTCCGATGTACACCTGGCGGCAATGGCGCAATCGCCTGAACGGCGTGCCGGTGATCTCCGACGACTGATCCGTGGCCCGCATGTCAAGAGCCGGACGCCAGATTCGCTGGCTGGTGTCCGTTTTGCTGCCCTCGTCGCAATTCTCCCGGGGTTGTGTCACACCGCCCGACATCGACTTTTGTCCTTGCCTTGTTATAGTGGCGCGACCTTCATCACTATAAGAACTGCCGCCAATCGCGGTGCCGAGGATTGCTGTCGTGTCCGAATACAAAGCCTTTCGTGTCGAGCTTTCCGACAAGATCGCCCATGTGACGATCAACCGCCCCGATAAAGCCAATTCGATGAACGCGGATTTCTGGACGGAAATCATCGACATCTTCCGCTGGGCCGACGAAACCGACGAGGTCCGCGTGGTGGTTCTTTCCGGCGCCGGCAAGCATTTCTCCGCCGGTATCGACCTGATGTTGCTGGCCCAGGCCGGCAGCCGTCTCGGCAAGGACGTCGGCCGCAACGCCCGCGCGCTGCGCAAGGTCATTCTCGACATGCAGGCTTCCTTCAATGCCGTGGACCGCTGCAGCAAGCCGGTGCTCGCGGCGATCCAGGGCTACTGCCTGGGTGGCGGCATCGACCTGATCGCCGCCTGCGACATGCGCTATTCCACGGTGGACGCACAGTTCTCCATCAAGGAAGTCGACATGGGCATGGCCGCCGACGTCGGCACCCTGCAGCGCCTGCCGCGCATCATCGGCGACGGCATGATGCGCGAGCTGGCCTACACCGGGCGCATGGTCGATGGCGAGGAAGCGCGCCAGATCGGCCTGGTCAACCGTACCTATGCCGACCAGTCGGCGCTGCTGGATGGCGTGTTCGAGCTGGCGCGGCAGATCGCGTCGAAGTCGCCGATCGCCGTGCGCGGCAGCAAGGAGATGATTCGCTACGCACGCGACCACCGCGTCGAGGACGGCCTCGAATACATTGCGACCTGGAATGCCGCCATGCTGCAGTCGGTCGACCTGCAGGCGGCAATCGCTGCCCACATGGGCAAGACGCAGCCCGAGTTCGCCGATTGAAGCAGTTGCAGTCATGCGCACAGGAGGCGCACTAGGTCGATGGTTACAGGAGCAACCTCCCTCAATCTGGTACGCGATGAGCTGTTCGCCACCATGGAGCAGGCCGAGCAGAACCTCGAGCACTTCATTGCCGAACGGCAGAACGGCAGTCTGCTGCAGCACGCAGTGGAATGCCTGGCGCAGATCCGCGGCACGCTCAATCTGATCGAACTGATGGGCGCCGAGCTGCTGGCGCAGGAAGCCCTGCGCCTGGCCACCGACATTCCCGCCGACGCCGGCGAGGATCGTGACGGCCAGCTCGCCGCGCTGAGCAATGCGCTCTTCGTGCTGCGTCGCTACCTGGAAAATCTCGAGGTTCAGCAGCAGGAAATTCCCGAGCTGCTGCTGCCGGCGATCAACGAAGTGCGCCAGGCGGCGGGGCATCCGCCGCTGCCGGAAAGCTTCTTCTTCAGCGCCCGGCTCGACAAGCCGCGCCCGCCGGAAGCCTCGGCGCCCGCCGTGCAGGTGTCCGACCTCAACCATGAAATCCGCCGCCTGCGCCACATGTACCAGGTGGGGCTGCTCGGGCTGGTGCGCGAGCAGAATCTCTATCCCGGCATGAAGCTGATGGGCCGCGCCCTGGCGCGTGTTGATGCGCTGCTGGGCGGCACTGCGCGGACCCGCCTGTGCTGGATCGGCGCCGGTGCGCTGGAAGCGCTGGTGGATGCCCGCATGCTGCCGCGCAAGACGCGCAAGCAGCTGTTCGCCCGTATCGACCGCGAACTGCGGCAATTGCTGGCCAACGAGCGCTACGAGGCGCCGCGGCAATTGCTCAAGGAATTGCTCTACCTGACTGCGCTGGCCTGCAGCAACGGGCCGCGCGCCAGCCAGTTGCGCGAGATCTTCGACCTGGAGCGGATGCCGTTCACCGACCAGATGCTGGAGGAAGAATCGCAGCGCCTGTCCGGCCCGGGGCGGGCGGTGTTCCGCTCGTTGTCGGTGGCGATCCGCGAGGAGCTCACCGCGGTCAAGGATCAGCTCGACCTGATGGAGCGCGGGGCGCACCAGGCGGATGCCCTGGCGACCCTGCACGCGCAACTTGGCAAGCTCGGCAAGACCCTGGGCATGATCGGCCTGAAGAATCCGGAGCAGGTCCTGCAGGCCCAGCTCGCGCCGGTATCCTCGTGGGTCGCCAGGGGCGAGGTGGAATCGCCGGCGGCGCTCAACGCCCTGGCCGAGGCGCTGCTTTACGTGGAAAGCGTGATCGGCGGCCTCGAACGCGGCAGCGAACGCCTGTCCGCCCGCAACGAACCGCTGCCGTTGCAGCAGGCCGACTCCTTCGCCAGCCACCAGCTCGCCGAGGCGCGCATCGTGGTGATCGAGGAAGCGCGAGCCGGACTGGCGCTGGCCAAGCGGGCGATTTCCTCCTACCTGGAATCCGATGGCGACAAGCTCCATCTGGCCAACATCCCCGGCAGCCTGCATGCGGTGCGCGGCGGCCTTTGGTTCCTCAGCCAGGAACGCGCGGGCCTGCTGCTCGGCGCCTGCGCGGACTACATTCAACGACACATGATCGAGACGACCCAGATGCCATCCGAGCAGATGCTGGAAACCCTGGCCGACGCGCTGACCGGGCTGGAGTACTACCTGGAAGGCGGCGCCGTGCGCGGCATGGAAGGCCAGCCGGATGTGCTCGACGTCGCCAGTGACAGCGTCAAGGCGCTGGGTATGGAGGTGCCTGCCTGATGCGTACCGGTCGTTGGCAATCCGCACTGATCGACCCCGCCGTTTCCGGAGGCTGGGCGGTCGCCCACTGCCGGCAGCAGTTCCTCGGCGACAGCAATGGCGTGCTGTTCCCCCGCGACTGGCTGAAGCGCCAGGACTTGCCGCTGCTGTCCGAGCACGGCATCGGCCATTTCGATGGCGATCCGGTGTTCCTGCTGGAGATCGACCAGCCCTGTCCCATGGACGGCTGCAGCTGGATCAGTCTGCGCCAGTTCCTGATGGAGGCGGAAAGCGACATCTTCGCCATGCTCGGCTTCGCCACCCAGATCGGCACCTGGGCGCGGGAAAACCGTTTCTGCGGTGGTTGCGGCCAGCCCACGCAGCGCATGCCGCGTGACCGCGCGATGCTCTGCGAGAGCTGCGGCATCCAGCGCTATCCGCTGCTGTCGCCGAGCATGATCGTGCTGGTGACGCGCGGCGACGAACTGCTGCTGGCGCGCTCGCCACGCTTCGTGCCGGGCATGTACAGCACCCTGGCCGGCTTCGTCGAACCGGGCGAGTCGGTGGAGCATTGCGTGGCGCGCGAGGTGCGCGAGGAAGTCGGGCTGGAGATCGGCAACATCCGCTACATGGGCAGCCAGCCCTGGCCGTTCCCGCATTCGCTGATGCTGGGTTTCCACGCCGAATACGTCAGCGGCGAGATCGTGCCGCAGGCGGACGAGATCGAGGATGCCGCCTGGTTCAGCATGGACGCGTTGCCGCGCCTGCCGGCCGAGCGTTCCATCGCCCGCTATCTGATCGATCTGTTCCTGGCGCGCCGCTCAGGCCGCGCTGAACCAGTGCTGCCAGGCTAGGCGCGCAGTCAGCGCCAGCACCACGAGGATGAACACCGGGCGGATGAACTTCGCACCGCCGCCGATGGCGGTGCGCGCGCCAAGGTAGGCGCCGACCATCAGCGAGCCTCCCATGCACAGGCCCATCAGCCAGATCACCTTGCCCGAGGCGATGAACACCGCCAGCGAGACGATGTTGCTGACGAAATTCATGCTGCGCGCCACGCCGCTGGCGCGCACCAGGTCCAGCGGGTACATGAGCAGGGTGCTGACGGTCCAGAAGGCGCCCGTGCCCGGGCCGGCCACGCCATCGTAGAAGCCCAGCGACAGCCCCTGCGGCCACTGGCGGCGCTGCGCCACGTCGGGATTGGCGTCCAGCGGCGCTTCCGGCGTCTTGCCCAGCAGCAGGTAGACGCCACAGGCGAACACCACGACCGGGAGCATCCTGTTCAGCCATTCCGCCGGCATCAGGTGCACGCTCCAGGCACCGACCGCCGCGCCGATGGCGGTGGCGACCAGCGCATTGCGCCACTTCTGCGGGTCGAACAGCTTGCGCCGGTAGAAGGTGAAGCTGGCGGTCGCCGAACCGAAGGTAGCGCTCAGCTTGTTGGTGCCGAGCGCCAGGTGCGGCGGCACGCCGGCGGTGAGCAGGGCAGGGATGGTCAACAGCCCGCCGCCACCGGCGATGGCATCGATGAAACCGGCGAGGAAGGCGACGGCGGCGAGAATGGCGAGCGTGACGGGATCGACGGCGAGTTCGAAGGGCATGAAAGGCAGGTCCTGCATCCGGGCTGCGACGGTCTGGCTGGCCGTACTTCAGCGGGGTGCGCATAATGCCGACAATTCTAGATGGAAGGAACTGACTCCATGCAGTACGACGGTCTCGCCTGGGCATTTGTGCTGATTGCCGTCCTGGCAGTGCTGGTCGCCGCGCGCATCCTGTTCGACCGTCACTGGTTCCTCGGCTGGCTGCGCGGTTGTGCGGGGCTGGCCTTCATTGCCGTGGCAGTGCTGCTGGCGCTGGTCGCCCGCGACCTGCTCAGCTATTCGCCGCTGTCGGAAGAGCGCCCCATAGTGACACTGAGTTTCCACCGGGAAGGGCCGCAGCAGTTCAAGGTGAAGCTGCTGGAGGGCAACGACGAGCGAACGGTCGATCTGGCCGGCGATCTCTGGCAACTGGATGCGCGGATCATGCAGTGGAAGGGACTGGGATCGCTGATCGGGCTGGCGCCGGGCTATCGCCTGCAGGCGCTGAGTGGGCGCTTCCTGGCGATCGAGCAGCAGTACCGGGCACGCCGGGTGCCGCTGGCCGACGGCAAGTATCGTGTGGACCTGTGGCGCTGGCTGCGCGACGGCCGCCACGACCTGCTGCTGTTCGAACCGAAGGCCGGACGGGTGACCTTCCTGCCGATGGCCGACGACGCGGTATTCGCCGTGCGCTACGGGCCTGCCGGACTATCCGCCGAACCGCTCAACCAGGCCGCCACTCAAGCCCTGAAAGACTGGAACTGAACGGTAGGGCGGGTGAAACCCGCCAGCTCAGGCGTATGTGGCGGGTTTCACCCGCCCTACCTCTGGAACTGAAAAAGGGAGCCATGCGGCTCCCTTTTTCATTGTCCCGCTGCAATCAGGCGAGGAAGCCGCCGTCCACGTTCAGCGAGACGCCGGTGGTGTAGCTGGAGGCATCGCTGGCGAGGTAGAGCACCGCGCCGGCCATTTCGCTCGGATCGGCCACGCGCTTCAGCGGGATGTGCTGCATCGCCTCGTTGCGGATCGCGTCGTTGCTCACCAGGGCCGAGGCGAACTTGGTGTCGGTCAGGCCCGGCAGCAGGGCGTTGCAGCGGATGCCGAACTGCGCGCACTCCTTGGCGAACACCTTGGTCATGCTGATCACCGCGGCCTTGGTCACCGAGTAGATGCCCTGGAAGTCGCCGGGGGTGACGCCGTTGATCGAGGCGACGTTGATGATGCTGCCGCCGCCGTTTTCCTTCATCAGCTTGCCGCCTTCGATGGACATGAAGTAGTAGCCGCGGATGTTCACGTCCACGGTCTTCTGGAAGGCCGTCAGGTCGGTATCCAGCACGTGGGCGAACTGCGGGTTGGTGGCGGCGTTGTTGACCAGGATGTCGAGGCGGCCGAACTGCTCGCGGATCTGCGCGAAGACGCTCTGGATCTGCTCCATCTCGCCGATGTGACAGGCGATGGCGGTGGCCTTGCCGCCGTCGGCGATGATCGCGTCGGCTACCGCCTGGCAGCCGTCGATCTTGCGGCTCGATACGATCACATGGGCGCCTTGCTGGGCCAGCAGCTTGGCGATGGCTTCGCCAATGCCGCGGCTGGCGCCGGAAACGAAGGCGATCTTGCCGTCGAGGTCGAACAGATGGGTCTTGGACATGAGATTCCCCTTGTTTTGATCCGGGTTACAGCTGGGATTTGGCGATGACTTGCTGGCTCATCTGCTCCAGCAGCTTGTTCATGTGGATGAACCTGGCGAAGCGCTGATCCTTGGTCTGGCCGTGGAAGAAGCGGTAGTAGATCTGCTGGACGATGCCCGCCAGGCGAAACAGGCCGAAGCAGTAGTAGTAGTCGAAGTTGTCGATGCGGATGCCGGCGCGCTCGGCGTAGTAATCGACGAACTCGCGGCGGGTCAGCATGCCCGGCAGGTGGCTGGGCTGCATGCGCATGCCGTGCACCGGCTGCGGGTCGTTAGCCTCGATCCAGTAGGCGAGGGTGTTGCCCAGGTCCATCAGCGGGTCGCCGATGGTGGTCATCTCCCAGTCCAGCACGCCGATGATTTCCATCGGGTTGTTCGCGTCGAGGATGACGTTGTCGAAGCGGTAGTCGTTATGCACGATGCCCGGTCTGGGATGGTCGGCCGGCATCTTCTCGCGCAGCCAGGCGATCACGTTTTCCCAGCTCGGCGCATCGGGAGTCAGGGCCTTCCGGTAGCGGTCGATCCAGCCGTTCACCTGGCGCTCGACATAACCTTCCGGCTTGCCCAGGTCGGCGAGGCCGCAGGCGTTGTAGTCGACGTTGTGCAGGTCGACCAGCTTGTCGATGAAGCTCTTGCACAGGGAGTGCGCCTGCGCTTCGTCGAGCTGCAGGCCCTCCGGCAGTTCGGAGCGCAGGATGATGCCGTTGACCCGCTCCATCACATAGAACTCGGCGCCGATGACCGACTCGTCGGTGCAGTGCACGTACGCCTTCGGGCAGTACGGGAAGCCGGCATTGAGGCGGTTGAGGATGCGGAACTCGCGGCCCATGTCGTGGGCCGACTTGGCCTTGTGGCCGAACGGCGGGCGGCGCAGGACCAGCTCGTGGCTGTCGTACTGCAGCAGATAGGTCAGGTTCGAGGCGCCGCCGGGGAACTGGCTGATCCGCGGTGTGCCCTGCAGGCCGGGGATGTGCTCCTTGAGATAGGCATCGATAACGGCGGCGTCGAGTTCTTCGCCTTCGCGGCTGCGGATGGTCTGGTCGGTAAGCGACATGCTGGGCCCTTTTGTTATCTGTCAGGCTTCTGGCGGCACGCCCGCCAGGCTGGAAAGCACCACCCGCCGCATCAGTAATGGCAATGATGGCGGCAGGTGATAATTGACTAATCTAATGTCCGTGCCATGCCCTCACAAGCGCGGCGGGCCTTTATTGGCGAGCGTGTTGCAGCCCGATCAAACAGCCTGATTCACTTCCCGCACAATGCTGCGGACGGGAGAAGTTCACCGCGGAAACCGGGTAGGGCGGGTGCAACCCGCCAGTCCGGAAGAGTCATGGCGGGTTGCACCCGCCCTACGGACATAAAAAAACCGGAGCTGGGGACTCCGGTTTTTCTGGCATGGCTCGGCGACTACCGAATCACACCGGGAACAGTTCGCTCAGCTTGAGCGCCAGCATCATGTCGCCTTCGGCGCGCAGCTTGCCGGCCATGAAGGCCTGCATGCCATCGGTCTCGCCGCTGGTGATGCCTTTCAGGGTCTCGGTGTCCATGATCAGGGTGACGTTGGGGTTCTCCGCGTCGCCTTGCTGGACTTCGCAGGTACCGTCCTTGACCACCAGGTAGTGGTTGTCGCCGTCTTCGATGTTGAACTGGAACACCAGGTCCAGGCCGGAGGCCGCGCTGGCGTTGAACTTGCTTTGCATGGTGGAGACGATGTCAGCAACGGAGGTCATGTTCTTTTCCTTTTTCAGGTTTATAGGTGCGATCCGTGACGTCGCAACAGGCCGGTAGTCATCGATAGGTGATGAGCTCCGGCGCCTTCAACAGTTCCAGATGTACGTGACTGTTGAAGGAAGCCAGGGACACTTCGCTGCCACGGAACTTGAGGCGGCTAAGCGAAGTATTGACGATCTGCCAGTTGAGTTCGAACGCCTTCAGCGGCGGAATCCCGGTGACCAGCTGGAGCATGGCGGTGATGGTGCCGCCCGAGGTGAACACGCCGATCCGCTGCCTGCCGCTGGCCTCCTGCAGCAGACGCTGGAGGCCGCCATGCACGCCTTCGACGAAGTGCTGCCAACTGACCAGTCCGTCCTTCTCGTGCTCGCCGGAGGTCCAGCGGGCGATCACCAGGGAGAACAGGCGCTGGAACTCGGCGCGGTTTTCCGCGGCGTGGCGCATTACATGCAGGGCATTCGGCTCGTCGTGGAGCAGGTCGGGCAGGTGCGCGCGGATCACCGCGTCGGCGTCGAACTCGTTGAAGGCCGGGTCGATTTCCAGTGTCGGCATGCCGAAGTCGGCATTGCCCATGCCGGCGAGTGCAAGCTGTGCGGTGTGCTGCTGGCGTTCCAGATCGCCGCTGAGGCAGCGGTCGAAATGCACGCCCAGGCTGGCCAGGTGATTGCCAAGGACTTCAGCCTGCTGGATGCCGGTCGGCGACAGCTTGTCGTAGTTGCTGGCGCCGAACGAGGCCTGGCCATGTCGAATCAGATAGATAGTGCCCACTCGCGAATCTCGGCCGGATTGAAAGTTTCGCGAGGTTATGAGGATCACCTGGGGCTGTCAACGGAAATTCATACGTTTGTTTGAATTGCTGTTTCCATCCGATTCGGCGGGGGGAGGGCGCTGGTCGCTGCGGGGTGGCGTGGTTATGCTTGCTGGATGGAATCGCCCGGTAGACGGGCGCGGGACAGTTGCACGAGGAGGAAGTGTGGAGTTTCTAGCCGATTACGCAAGTTTCCTGGCCAAGACGTTCACCGTGCTGGTGGCGGTGGTCGTGGTGCTGGTGGTTGTCGCGGCCTTGCGGGATCGCGGGCGGCGCTCCGGCGGCGGTCATCTCGACGTACGCAAGCTGAATGACTTCTACAAGGAGCTGCGCGAGCGGCTGCAGCACAGTGTGCTGGAGAAGGACAAGCTGAAGGCCCTGCACAAGGCCGAGGCGAAGGAAGCCAAGCGGGCGAAGAAGGAAGGTATACAGAAGCCACGGGTCTACGTGCTGGACTTCGATGGTGACATCAAGGCGTCCGCCACCGATCACCTGCGCCACGAGGTGACTGCGCTGCTGAGCATGGCGACCGCCGAGGACGAAGTGGTGCTGCGCCTGGAAAGCGGCGGCGGCATGGTGCATGGCTACGGCCTGGCCGCCTCGCAGCTGGCGCGCATCCGCGACGCCGGGGTGCCGCTGACGGTCTGCGTGGACAAGGTCGCGGCCAGCGGCGGCTACATGATGGCCTGCATCGGCCAGAAGATCCTTTCCGCGCCGTTCGCCATCCTCGGCTCCATCGGTGTGGTCGCCCAGTTGCCCAACCTGCACCGGCTGCTGAAGAAGCACGATATCGATTTCGAGGTGCTCACCGCCGGCGAATACAAGCGTACGCTGACCGTCTTCGGCGAGAACACCGAGAAGGGCAGGGAGAAGTTTCAGGAGGACCTGGAAACCACCCATGAACTGTTCAAGGGCTTCGTCGCCCGCTATCGCCCGCAGCTCTCCATCGACGAGATCGCCACTGGCGAGATCTGGCTCGGCCAGGCCGCGCTGGGCAAGCAACTGGTGGACGAGCTCCAGACCAGCGACGAATACCTGGCTACGCGCGCCCGCGTGGCGGATATCTACCAGTTGAGTTTCGTGCGCAAGAAAACCATGCAGGAACGCCTCGGCGTGAGCGTCAGCGCCGTGATCGACCGGGTCCTGGTGACCTGGTGGGAGCGCCTGGGGCGAAGCCGCTTCTGGCAATGAATCCGCGTGCCGACCGAATAACGACAAAGAGGAAGTGGAAATGGGTGCATTCAAGGCACTGTGGGTGACCGAAGGCGAGAACGGCGCATTCGCCCAGCAGGTAGTCGAGCGGCAGATCGCCGATCTGCCGGCAGGCGAAGTGCTGGTGCGGGTGAAGTATTCCTCGCTGAACTACAAGGACGCGCTGTCCGCCAGCGGTAACCGTGGCGTTACCCGCAAGTATCCGCACACGCCGGGGATCGATGCCGCGGGTGTGGTGGAGGAATCGTCGGTAGCGCAGTTCGCCGCCGGCGACGAGGTGATCGTCACCGGTTACGACCTCGGCATGAACACGCCGGGCGGTTTCGGCCAGTACATCCGCGTGCCGGCGGCCTGGCTGATCAAGCGCCCGCAGGGTCTCAGCCAGCGCGAGTCGATGATGCTCGGCACCGCCGGCCTGACCGCCGCACTGTGCGTCGACAAGCTGGAACGCGCCGGAGTGACGCCGGCTTCCGGGCCGGTTCTGGTTACCGGTGCCACGGGTGGCGTGGGCAGCATCGCAGTAATGCTGCTGGCGAAGCTCGGCTACACGGTGGTCGCTTCCACTGGCAAGCCGGAACAGGCGGAGTTTCTCAAGCAGCTTGGCGCACAGGAGATCGTCGACCGTGCTGCGCTGGCTGAAGGCGGGGAACGGCTGCTGCTCAAGGAACAATGGGCCGGCGCGGTCGATACCGTCGGCGGCGACATCCTCTTCAACGTGGTGAAGTCGCTGCAATACGGCGGCAGCGTCGCCGCCTGCGGCCTGACCGCCGGGGCCTCGTTCAAGGCGACGGTTATGCCGTTCATTCTGCGCGGCGTGAACCTGCTCGGCGTCGACTCCGTGGAGCTGCCGCTGGCGGTGAAAATCGCCATGTGGGAGAAGCTGGCCGGCGCGTGGAAGCTGGATGGTCTGGAAACGCTGGTGCGGGAAGTGGGTATCGATGCACTGCCGGCGGAGATCAGGAAAATTCTCGCGGGTGGGCAGACGGGGCGGGTATTGGTCAGCCTTGGTTGAATAGCGGTCGCGGGCATGGCCCGCTCCTACGGTCGGCTGGGGCAATGTCCTGTAGGAGCGAGCTCTGCTCGCGAAGCTTTTGCAGGGCCGATGTTCGCGAGCAGAGCTTGCTCCTACAAAAAATCACCATCGGCGGCAAGACAGTTTTTTATCGTTCCCACGCTCCTGCGTGGCGAATGCAGCCCTCGACGCTCCTGCGTCGAAAAGGGACGCGGGAGCTTCCCCGGATGGGTTCCCACGCGGGAGCGGGGGAACCATGAAATGCCCGCGAATCCCCAAATGAAAACGCCCCGCAATGCGGGGCGTTTTCATTCGTTGCCTCAGGCCGGCTGGTGGCGGCGGCGGAACAGCGGTTGCGGCTGCGCCACGGAGGTCTGGTAGACCTCGCTGAAGTCGTCGAAGCTGGCCAGCGCGGCATGCGGGTCGCGGTCGGCGCGGATGGCGAAGGCGTCGAAGCCGCAGCTGTGCATGAAGAACAGCTGGTCGCGCAGCACGTCGCCGATGGCGCGCACTTCGCCCTTGTAGCCGAAGCGTTCGCGCAGCAGGCGTGCGCTGCTGAAGCCGCGGCCATCGGTGAAGGCGGGGAAGTTCACGGCGATCACCTGGAACTTGTTCAGGTCGCCGGCGATGGCTTCCGGCTCTTCGTCGGCGTCCAGCCAGACGCCCAGGCCGCCGTCGCGGCCGCGCAGGGCGGGGCCGTGTTCGAGCCACAGGGCCAGCGGGATGATCACGTCGTCGCAGTTCGGCACGCTTTCCAGGGGCGCGTCCTTGGGCAACAGGTGCCAGCGGTCGTCGACGACCTCGCGGTTCTTAATGATTCGCTGCATATACGCGCTCCTTGAACGGGTCGATGCCGATGCGGCGGAAGGTATCCAGGAAGGCCTCGTCTTCGCTGCGTTGCTCGACGTAGACCTTGATGATCTTCTCGATCACGTCGGCCATCTGATCCTGGGCGAACGACGGGCCGAGGATCTGCGCCAGGCTGGCGTCGCGCGCGGAGCTGCCGCCGAGGGATACCTGGTAGAACTCCTCGCCCTTCTTGTCCACGCCGAGGATGCCGATGTGGCCGACGTGGTGGTGGCCGCAGGCGTTCATGCAACCGGAGATGTTCAGGTCGATTTCGCCGATGTCGAACAGGTAGTCGAGGTCATCGAAGCGACGCTGGATGGCTTCGGCCACCGGGATCGACTTGGCGTTGGCCAGGGAGCAGAAGTCACCGCCCGGGCAGCAGATGATGTCGGTCAGCAGGCCGACGTTCGGCGTGGCGAAGCCGTTCTCGCGCAGTTCGCCCCAGAGGGTGAACAGCTGCGACTGCTCGACGTCGGCGAGGATGATGTTCTGCTCGTGGCTGTTGCGCACTTCGCCGAAGCTGTAGCGGTCGGCCAGGTCGGCGACGGTATCCAGCTGCTTGTCGGTGAGGTCGCCCGGCGCCACGCCGGTGGGCTTCAGCGACAGGGTCACGGCGACGTAGCCGGGTTTCTTGTGGGCGAAGGTGTTGCGCGCGCGCCAGCGGGCGAAGCCGGGGTGTTCGGCATCGAGGGCGGCGAGGGCGGCATCCTGGTCTTCCAGGGCCTTGTAGGCCGGGTCGACGAAGTGCGCGGCGACGCGCTGGACTTCCTCGGCGGTCAGGGTGCTCGGGCCGTCCTTCAGGTTCGCCCATTCGGCGTTGACGCGCTCGGCGAAGACTTCCGGAGTCAGCGCCTTGACCAGGATCTTGATGCGCGCCTTGTACTTGTTGTCGCGACGGCCATAGCGGTTGTACACGCGCAGGATGGCGTCGAGATAGCCCAGCAGGTGCTGCCAGGGCAGGAATTCGTTGATGAAGCTGCCGACGATCGGGGTACGGCCGAGGCCGCCACCGACGGCGACGCGGAAGCCCAGCTCGCCAGCGGCGTTCTTCACGGCTTCCAGGCCGATGTCATGCACTTCGATGGCAGCGCGGTCGCTCGCGGCGCCGTTGACGGCGATCTTGAACTTGCGTGGCAGGTGGGCGAATTCCGGGTGGAAGGTCGACCACTGGCGGATGATCTCGCACCACGGACGCGGGTCGACGACTTCGTCACGGGCGATGCCGGCGAACTGGTCGGTGGTGGTGTTGCGGATGCAGTTGCCGCTGGTCTGGATCGCGTGCATCTGCACGGTGGCCAGTTCGGCGAGGATTTCCGGTACGTCTTCCAGCTCCGGCCAGTTGAACTGCACGTTCTGCCGGGTGCTGATGTGCGCGTAGCCCTTGTCGTAGTCGCGGGCGATCTGCGCCAGCTTGCGCACCTGGCGCGAGGACAGCAGGCCATAGGGCACGGCGATACGCAGCATCGGTGCGTAGCGCTGGATGTACAGGCCATTCTGCAGGCGCAGCGGGCGGAATTCCTCGCCGGTCAGTTCGCCTGCCAGGTAACGGCGGGTCTGGTCGCGGAACTGCTTGACGCGGTCCTCTACGATCCGTTGATCGTATTCGTCGTATACGTACATGGATGATCCTGTTGTCAGGCTGTTGCAGCGCGCACGGCTACGCGCTCCACGCGGAGTGGGGCGCAAGATACCAGTAAGGGAATATGCGTAAAAGTGATGTTTGAGTATATGGCGAGAACTTAAAGTTCTAAGTCCCCGCCACTAAATGAACGAGTCTGTCGAATCCTGCCGGATTGCCGCCGATGAATGACCGATCCGGCGCTGATCGTGGGCGGAACCGTCCCGATGAGCGGGCGCGTCAGGCGTCCCGGTCGTGTGCAGTATCCGCCAGTTGCCCGGTATCGACACGGACGAAGACCGAGTCGCCCACCGCGGTCAGCACTTCGCCGGCGTAGATCTCGCAGATCACCCGCGTCTTGCGGCCCACCTCGCCATCGACCCGCGCACGCAGGGTCAGCGGCACGCCCATGGGAGTGGGCTTGATGTACTTCACGCCAAGGCTGCCGGTCACGCACTCGATGCGCGGCTGGCTGCCGGGTTCGCGGCCTTCGGCGCGGTAGTGGTAGGCCATGGCGGTCCAGTTCGAGTGGCAATCGACCAGCATGGCGATCAGCCCGCCGTAGACCAGGTCGGGCCAGCCGGTGTACTTGGCTTCCGGCAGGTGCTCGGCCATGACGTGGATGCCGTCTTCGTGCCAGTAGCTCTTGATGTGCAGCCCGTGCGGGTTGCGGCCGCCACATCCGTAGCAGACGCCTTCCGGCGCGGCAGCGTCCTGTAGAGAAACGATTTCCATTGCCTGACCTTCGTTCGCGGAGAAAAGGCGAGACTAGCGTTTTTGCCTCGGGAATTGAAACCACGCTGCCTTGAGGGGCGTGCGCGGCTGGTCTTTACTGCTGGTGTGGTCCGACAACAAGCACAACAGGGGGGAACCATGAGCGAACAATCCAGCAACGATCGCGACAGCGTGGTCGACGCGCGCGCGGCATTCATCCTGATCCTTCTGGTGGTAGCCACCGCCGTTTTCTGGGTCAGCCACCAGTAGGAAAACCCGAGCCCCGCAAGGGGCTCTTCAGTTATATCCCGCTCAGCTTCAGCACCAGTTGCACCACGCCATAGAGCACCAGCACGAAGATTGCCGTGAACAGCAGTCCCAGGCCGATGAAGTGACTGGGCTTGCCATGGCTGAAGTCGCGCGCGCGGTTCTTCCCGCTCTGCACACCGAACGCCGCGGCCAGCACGCTTTGCAGCATCTGCCAGAAGGTTGGCGGTTTGTTCTGGGGATCGTCGTTCATTGTCGCCACTCGTTTCTCCTTCTCTTAATGGTCTCTGATTTCCATTGTAGGAGCGGGCCATGCCCGCGAAAATCCGTGCCGCGTCATTTCGCGGGCATGGCCCGCTCCTACAGGTGACGCTACGTAGGGTGGAAAACGGCGAAGCGGATGGCCGCCCCGCCTTTCCACCATCAAGCGCGGCGCGGCGGTGGACAAGCTTCGCGTTGTCCACCCTACAAAAAGACCCTCGGTCGCAAGACAGTTGCTCCTACAGTTCGATCTGCGTCCACTGCCGCTTCTGCCACATTACCGCGAAGATCAGCGAGGCCACGCCGCGCTGGATGATCTGCATGCTCCAGATCGCCAGCAGCCCGCCGCCCAGCACCGGTCCTACAAGATAGGCCAGCGGCAGGAAGAACAGCCACTGGTTGCCCAGGCTCACCGCCATCACCGTGCGCGTGGCGCCGGCGCCGAGCAGCGCCTGGGTGAGCACCAGTGCGGTGGCGTCGATGACCATGCCGATGCCGGTGATCATCAGCGGCAGGCGCCCCAGTTCGATCAGCCCGGGATCGCTGATGAACAGCCGCAGGACAGTCTCCGGGAACAGCCAGAACGGCGTGCCGAGCAGCGCCAGCCCGCAGGCGGCGACCTTCACCACATCCCAGCCCCAGCGATGGGCGCTGTCGAAGTCGCCTTCGCCCATGCTCTGGCTGACCAGGGTGGTCGCAGCCATGCCCAGGCCGATGCCCGGCAGGATCAGGAACAGCGCCAGGTTGATCAGCACATGGGCCACTGCCAGTTCGCGGGTGCCGACCTGGCCGATGATCCAGAACAGCAGGGTGATGCCGGCGGCGAAGAAGAACTGCTGCAGCGAGTTGGGCAGCGACAGCCGCAGCATGCTGCGCACTTCGCGCTCACATGGGCGCCGGGAGAGGAAGCCATGCTGGCGGGCGTCGCGCCAGGTGATCGAGGCGTAGGTGAGGGTGCCCAGGTACAGCGCCAGGGTGGTGCCGAATCCGCTGCCCACCGCGCCCATGCGAGGCAGGCTGAACAGGCCGTGGATCAGGCTGTAGCTGATCGCCGCATTGGCCAGGTGCATCACCACCAGCGTGCGCATGTACATGCCGGAGCGACGCGTGCCGTTCCAGTAGCCGCGGAAGGAGAAATTCAGGCCGACCGCCAGCACGGACAGCGCCCGCCACTCGAAGTAGGGGGTGGCGACCGCGAGCACCTCGGGATCGCTGGACAGGCTTTGCACGATGGGACCGGCGAACAGCATGCAGATCAGCGTGATCGGCAGGGACACGCCCAGCGCCACCAGCAGGCCGCAGTTCAACGGCCCGGCCAGCTCGCCCAGCCGCCCCTCGCCGCGCCGCCGCGCAACCAGCGCCTGCACCCCGGCACCGAGCCCCATGACCAGCGAGATGGCGACGAAATTGGCGTAGCTGCCGATGCCCACTCCGGCCAGGGACTTCTCGCCGAGGTGCCCGACCATGGCGGCGTCCACCAGGTTGAGCAGGCTCTGGCTGAGCATCCCGCCGATGATCGGCAAGCCCAGACCGAGGATGTTCTGAAGGCGCTGGCGTTCGAGCATGATTCCCTGCCGCTCGTCACTGGTTTCCGGTGTGTTGTCGCTACGCATCGCAGCAGGCCGGTCGCTGCGCGCTTGCCTTGAGCTTAGCCGACAGCTCGGCGACGGGAATGATCCTGGCTGGGTGAATCGACCGGATGGCCTGGATCAATCACCTGTGGAATTTCCGCTGGCGCGCTTTGTCGGTCGGGAGGTCCATGTGATGTACTCCGCCCGGTCATGAGTCATGAAGTGAGCAGGAAACGATGAGCGCGAAGGTCGACGAGCAGGCGCTGCTTTCGATTCTCAGGGAGCTTCGCATCGACAGCGTGCGGGTCGAGCACCCACCGCTGACGACGATCGAGGCGTTCTACGAGCGAGGGATCGAATTGCCCGACCAGGGCATCAAGAATCTCTTCCTGCGTAATCGCAAGGGCAGTCGCTACTACCTGGTGCTGCTGGGGGAGCGCAAGGAGGCCGACCTGTCGGGCATCGCCGAGCAGATCGGCGAGTCGCGGCTGTCGTTCGCCTCGGTGGAAAAGCTGCAGGAGTACCTGGGTGTCGACCTCGGCGGCGTCACGCCATTCGCCCTGCTGAACGATCCGCAGCACAAGGTGACGGTGCTGATGGACGACGAGATCAGCCAGGACGAACTGCTCGGCTTCCACCCGCTGGTGCTTACCGCCACCCAGTGCATCAGCTACGCGGATTTCATGCGGTTCCTCGGCTACACCGGGCATGCGCCGAGGACGATCAGGGTCTAGGCGCCACGCCCTGCAGGAACAACAGTCTTGCATCCTATGTAACTACGTGGCTGTGCCATAACTCGCGTAGGTTGGTGCTGAACGCAGTGAAGCCCAACGATGGCGATGTTGGGCTTCGCGTTGCTCAGCGCCAACCTACGGTGGGCATCGCTCATGGTTCCCACGCGGGAGCGTCGGAACGATAAGAAGCCTCCAGATCAGGCTACGACCTCGTCCGCCTCTTCCCAATCGAAGAAGTTGTGCCAGCAATCGCTCAGCGGGCCGATCTCGAAGCCCTTGCACCACGGCTGCGCTTCCATCCACTCGCGGGTCTTTTCCCGGTCTTCTTCGGTCAGCGTGCCGACGCCAGCCTGGCAGAGGTATCCGGTGACTTCCGTCTCGTCCGGATTGCCGCCGCCACCGAAGGCCCAGCCCTGGGCTTCGACGAAGTCGATCAGCTTGTCCAGCGCGTCATCGAGGTCGATGGCGGCGCTGTCATAGGTCAGTTCGAAGCTGAAGCCGAACTCCTGGAATTCGGCCAGGCGCAGCTTCTTGCGCAGGCGGCGCTTGCGGGGTTTTTCCATTTGTTCGGGGGTGAGGAATTTCATCGCTATCGCTCCTGCGAATCAGTTGTCGTAGCCGAGGTTCGGCGACAGCCAGCGCTCGGTCACCGACAGGTCCTGGCCCTTGCGCGCCGTGTAGCTTTCCACCTGGTCCCTGTCGATCTTGCCGACGGCGAAGTACTGCGCCTGCGGGTGGGCGAAGTACCAGCCGCTGACGGCGGCGGCGGGGAACATGGCGTAGTGCTCGGTGAGGGTCACGCCGGACTGGCCTTGCGGGTCGAGCAGCTGGAACAGCGTGCCTTTCTCGGTGTGGTCCGGGCAGGCCGGGTAGCCGGGCGCCGGGCGGATGCCGACGTACTGCTCCTTGATCAGCGCCTCGTTGTCGAGGTGCTCGTCCTTCGCGTAGCCCCAGTACTCTTTCCGCACGCGCTCATGCAGCCACTCGGCGCAGGCCTCGGCGAGGCGGTCGGCGAGGGCCTTGACCATGATCGCGTTGTAGTCGTCGCCCTTGGCCTCGTAGGCCTTGGCGACTTCCTCGGCGCCGATGCCGGCGGTGGTAATGAAGCCGCCGACGTAGTCGGTCAGGCCGGTTTCCTTCGGCGCGACGAAGTCGGCGAGGGAGAAGTTCGGCTTGCCGTCCGGCTTGATGGTCTGCTGGCGCAGGTGGTGCAGGCGGGCCAGCTTCTCGCCGTTCTCGCCGTAGACTTCCAGGTCGTCATGCTCGACCTGATTGGCCGGCCAGAAGCCGAAGACCGCGCGGGACTTGATCAGCTTCTCGTCGATAAGCTTGCGCAGCATGGCCTGGGCGTCGTTGAACAGTGCGGTCGCCGCTTCGCCCACCACTTCGTCGGTGAGGATGCGCGGGTACTTGCCGGCCAGGTCCCAGGAGATGAAGAACGGCGTCCAGTCGATGTACTCGGCCAGCACGTTCAGGTCGATGTCTTCCAGCACCTTCACGCCGGTGAAGGAGGGGACCGGCGGCTGATAACCCGCCCAGTCGAATGCCGGCTTGTTCTCCACCGACCTGGCGTAGCTCAGGCGCTCGGTGCGCGCGCTGCGGTTGGCGGTGCGCTCGCGGACTTCGGCGTACTCGGTGCGGGTCTTCTCGATGTAGGCCGGCTTGAGTTCCTTCGACAGCAGGGTGGTCGCCACGCCCACCGCGCGGGAGGCGTCGGTGACGTAGACCACCGCGTCGTTGCTGTACTGCGGGTCGATCTTCACCGCGGTGTGCGCCTTGGAGGTGGTGGCGCCGCCGATCATCAGCGGCAGGTTGAAGCCCTGGCGCTGCATTTCCTTGGCGACGTGGACCATCTCGTCCAGCGACGGCGTGATCAGGCCGGACAGGCCGATGATGTCGCACTTCTCGGCGATGGCGGTCTGCAGGATCTTCTCGCAGGGCACCATCACGCCGAGGTCGACGATGTCGTAGCCATTGCACCCAAGTACGACGCCGACAATGTTCTTGCCGATGTCGTGCACGTCGCCTTTCACGGTCGCCATCAGGATCTTGCCCTTGGCTTCCGGCTTGTCGCCTTTCTCCGCCTCGATGAACGGGATCAGGTGCGCCACCGCCTGCTTCATCACGCGGGCGGATTTAACCACCTGCGGGAGGAACATCTTGCCGGCGCCGAACAGGTCGCCGACCACGTTCATGCCGGACATCAGCGGGCCTTCGATGACCTCGATCGGCCGTGCGCATTTCTGCCGGCACTCCTCGGTGTCCTCGACGATATAGGTGGTGATGCCCTTGACCAGCGCGTGCTCCAGGCGCTTCTCGACGCTATGGCTGCGCCATTCCTCGTCCTCGGCTTCCTTGACCGCGCCGCCGCCCTTGTAGTTGTCGGCGATGGCGAGCAGGGCCTCGGTGGCGTCCGGGCTGCGGTTGAGCACCACGTCCTCGACCTTGTCGCGCAGCTCCTTCGGGATCTCGTCGTAGATCTCCAACTGGCCGGCGTTGACGATGCCCATCGTCAGGCCGTTCCTGATCGCGTAGTAGAGGAATACCGAGTGGATCGCCTCGCGCACCGGGTTGTTGCCGCGGAACGAGAACGACACGTTCGACACCCCGCCCGAGGTCAGTGCGTGGGGGAGGTTGTCGCGGATATAGGCGCAGGCGTTGATGAAGTCGACCGCGTAGTTGTTGTGTTCCTCGATGCCGGTGGCGACGGCGAAGATGTTCGGGTCGAAGATGATGTCTTCCGGCGGGAAGCCCACTTCGTTGACCAGAATGTCGTAGGAGCGCTGGCAGATTTCTTCCTTGCGCGCCTGGGTGTCGGCCTGGCCGGCTTCGTCGAAGGCCATCACCACCACGGCGGCGCCGTAGCGCTTGCACAGGCGGGCGTGGTGCTTGAACTGCTCGACGCCTTCCTTCATGGAGATCGAGTTGACGATGCCCTTGCCCTGGATGCATTTCAGGCCCGCTTCGATCACTTCCCACTTGGAGGAGTCGATCATGATCGGCACGCGGGAGATATCCGGCTCGGAGGCGATCAGGTTGAGGAAGGTGACCATGGCCGCCTTCGAATCCAGCATGCCTTCGTCCATGTTGATGTCGATCACCTGGGCGCCGGCTTCCACCTGCTGCTGGGCGACTTCCAGGGCTTCCGCGTAGTTCTCTTCGCGGATCAGCCGGGCGAACTTCGCCGAGCCGGTGATGTTGGTGCGCTCGCCGACGTTCACGAACAGCGAGCTGCGGTCGATGGTGAACGGCTCCAGGCCGGACAGGCGGCAGGCCTTGGGAATCTCCGGAATGACGCGCGGCGGGTATTTGGCGACGGCCTTGGCGATGGCTTCGATGTGCGGCGGGGTGGTGCCGCAGCAGCCGCCGATGATGTTCAGGAAGCCCGATGCGGCGAATTCCTCGACCACTTCGGCCATCTGTGCCGGGGTCTCGTCGTACTCGCCGAAGGCGTTCGGCAGGCCGGCGTTGGGGTGGGCGGAGACGTGGGTCCCGGCCTTGGTCGCCAGTTCTTCCAGATACGGGCGCAGTTCCTTGGCGCCGAGGGCGCAGTTCAGGCCCACGGAGATCGGATTGGCGTGGCGGATCGAGTTCCAGAACGCCTCGGTGGTCTGGCCGGACAGGGTGCGGCCGGAGGCGTCGGTGATGGTGCCGGAGATCATGATCGGCAGCTCGAAGCCGACTTCCTCGAACACGCCCTGCACGGCGAAGATCGCTGCCTTGGCGTTGAGGGTGTCGAAGATGGTTTCGATCAGGATCAGGTCGGACCCGCCCTCGATCAGGCCGCGGGTGGCTTCGCTGTAGTTCTCCACCAGCTCGTCGAAGGTGACGTTGCGGAAACCGGGGTCGTTGACGTCCGGGGAGATCGAGCAGGTGCGGCTGGTCGGGCCGATCACGCCGGCGACGAAACGCGGCTTGGCCGGGTTCTCGGCGGTCTTGGCGTCGGCCACTTCACGGGCCAGGCGCGCGCCTTCGACGTTCAGTTCGTACGCCAGTTCTTCCATGCCGTAGTCGGCCTGGGAGACGCGGGTGGCGTTGAAGGTGTTGGTTTCCAGGATGTCCGCGCCGGCGTCGAGGTAGGCCTTCTCGATGGCCTGGATCACGTCCGGCCGGCTGAGCAGCAGCAGGTCGTTGTTGCCCTTCACGTCGCTCGGCCAGTCGGCGAAGCGCGCCCCGCGGTAGTCCTCTTCCTGCAGCTTGTAGCTCTGGATCATGGTACCCATGCCACCATCGAGGATCAGGATGCGTTCCTTCAGGGCTTGCTGGAGTAATTGCTGGCGGACGGCACGGTCGGACATGGGAACTACCTGGAATTTGGCGTTTTAAGAATGGCGCTGATCATAGCAAACCTGCATGGTTTTTTAGCGGTCAGGCGGTTTTCATGAATTTCATTCATGTTGTTTGGCGCGCCGGCTTTTCATGGCGTGCGGCGATGGGGCTAGAATCAGCCTTTCATGCTGTCTGGAGATTTTCATGCGAGTGCGCGCTGCCGCTGCGATGTCTGCTGTTTTCATGCTGTTCGCTGCATCTTCCGCGGCTCGCGAAATCTCCTACAGCAAGGATGTGCAGCCGATCTTCACCGAGAAGTGCGTGGCCTGCCATGCCTGCTACGACTCGCCCTGCCAGCTCAACCTGAGCGCCGCCGAAGGCTCCCAGCGCGGGGCGAACAAGCTGCCGGTGTACGACGGTACGCGGACCCAGGCGCAGGAAACCACCCGGCTGTTCCTCGATGCCCATGGTGCCGATGCCTGGCGACGCAAGGAGTTCTGGTCGGTTCTGGACGGCCGTGGCAGCCAGGCGGCGCTGCTGGCACGAATGATCGACCTGGGCCACGCGCATCCACTGGAGCCCAACGCGAAGATCCCAGCGGACCTGGATATCTCCATCAACCGCGCCAACCAGTGCCCGACGCCGGACAGCATCGACGAGTTCGTGCAGAAGAATCCGCGCGCCGGCATGCCGTTCGCCGTAACCGGCCTTACCGAGCAGGAGACGGACACGCTGAAGACCTGGCTGGCCCAAGGCGCGCCGGTGGACGAGCAGCCGCTGCAGCCGGGCGCCGGCGAGTTCCGCCAGATAGCCGAGTGGGAAGCCTTCCTCAACCAGCCCGGCGCGCGCGAATCGCTGGTGTCGCGCTGGCTGTACGAGCACCTGTTCCTTGCGCACCTGTACTTCGCCGAGCAGGGCGAGCGGGGGCATTTCTTCCAACTGGTGCGTTCGCGCACGCCCAGCGGCCAGCCGATCGACCCGATCGCCACCCGGCGGCCGAACGACGATCCCGGCAGCTCCTTCTACTATCGCCTGTGGCCGATCCAGGGCGTGATCGTGCACAAGACCCACATCACCTATCCGCTCAGCCCGGCGAAGCTGGAGCATACCCGCCAGTTGTTCTTCGGCAGTGCGTGGGAGGCCGACAAGGTGCCGGGCTACGGTCTGCAACACCGCGCCAACCCGTTCGAGACCTTCGCCGCGATCCCGCCACGAGCGCGTTACCAGTTCATGCTGGACAACGCCGAGTACTTCGTCCGCACCTTCATTCGCGGGCCGGTCTGTCGCGGGCAGATCGCCACCGATGTGATTCGCGACAACTTCTGGGTGTTCTTCCAGGACCCGCAGCACGACCTTTACATCGCCGACCCCGACTATCGCCGCCAGGTCACGCCGCTGCTGGCGCTGCCCGGACAGATCGACGACGTGAGCAAGATGCTCGGCCAGTGGACCTACTACCGCGACAAGCGCAACCGGTACGAGGAGCTGCGCCTGGACGCCTACGAGGAGGCGCCGGCGCCGACCTGGGCGGATATCTGGAGCGGCAACGACAACGCGCTACTGAGCATCTTCCGCCAGTACGACAGCGCCTCGGTGCGCAAGGGCCTGATCGGCGGCGTGCCGCAGACCCTGTGGTGGATGGATTACCCGCTGCTGGAGCGCACCTACTACGGGCTGGTGGTCAACTTCGACGTCTACGGCAATGTTTCCCACCAGGCGCAGACCCGCCTGTACTTCGACCTGATCCGCAACGGCGCCGAGCAGAACTTCCTCCGCCTGATGCCCGTGGCCGCGCGCCAGCCGCTGCTGGACGACTGGTACCAGAGCAGCGGCAAGCTGAAGATGTGGGTGGATTACCAGAAACTCGACAACGATGCGCCGAGCGGGCTGTTCCTGCCGGAGGAGGGCGCGAAGGAGGCTTTCGCATCGCAGCTGCTCAGCCGTTATGCAAACCTCAATGCGCGTCCCGACCCGATCAACCTGTGCCAGGACGGTAATTGCTACCGGCCGAATGTGGCGCCGCCGCTGCAGGCTGCCGAGCAGGTCTTCAGCCGCCTGGTCAGCCGGCCGGCGGCGGGGCTGGAAGTCATCGAGTTCTTCCCCGAGGCGACCGTGCTGCGCGTCGAACTGCCCGGCGGCAAGCGCGAGCTCTATACGGCTCTGCGCAACCGCGCGCACAGCAACGTGGCCTTCATGGCCGGCGAGTCGCTGCGCTACCAGCCGGGCCTGGACAGCCTGACCATCTATCCCGGAGTGCTGTCCAGCTACCCGAACTTCATGTTCGACCTGAAGGCCGATGAGGCGGGCGAGTTCGTTTCCGCGCTGGAGCAGGTGAAGAGCCAGGCCGACTTCGACAGGGTGGTGGAGCGCTGGGGCATCCGTCGCAGCCATCCGCAGTTCTGGGCCTACTTCCACGACCTGGATGCCTACCTGCGCGAAACCGAGCCGGTGGAGGCGGGCGTGCTCGACATGAACCGCTACGAGAACCTCTGATTTGCACCGTAGGGCGGGTGCAACCCGCCACAGTTGCCGGCCGCGAGCGATGGCGGGTTTCACCCGCCCTACAAACAGCATCCCCATCCTACGGTTGTCCGGAGCGGCGGCTGCTTCACCTGAGAACTATTCCTACCAATTTACTAGGCCTTTATCCGAGGTAGCCGAATGGCGTAAACTGGCGCCACGTTTGCGAGGAGTTGCCATGAGCGCCATCACCATTACCGAAGCTGCCCAGGACTATCTGGCCGAGCTGCTGGCCAAGCAGGATACCCCTGGCATTGGCATTCGCGTCTTCATCACCCAGCCGGGCACCCAGTACGCGGAAACCTGCATCGCCTACTGCAAGCCGGGCGAGCAGAAGTCGGAAGACACCCCGGTCGGCCTGAAGGATTTCACCGCCTGGATCGACGGCATCAGCGAGCCGTTCCTGGAAGACGCCGTGGTCGATTACGCGACCGACCGCATGGGCGGCCAGTTGACCATCAAGGCGCCGAACGCCAAGGTGCCGATGGTCAACGAGGACAGCCCGATCACCGAGCGCATCAACTACTACCTGCAGACCGAGATCAACCCGGGTCTGGCCAGCCACGGCGGTCAGGTCAGCCTGGTCGACGTGGTCGAAGACGGCATCGCGGTGCTGCGTTTCGGCGGTGGTTGCCAGGGCTGTGGCGCGGTCGAACTGACCCTCAAGGATGGCGTCGAGAAGACCCTGATCGAGCGCATTCCGGAGCTGAAAGGCGTGCGTGACGTCACCGACCATAGCAACAAGGAAAACGCCTACTACTAAGGCGCGCTCCACGAGAAAGGCGACCCGAGGGTCGCCTTTTTTCATGCCTGCGGAATGGCCGTCAGGCGCCCTGGTAGCCGATCGGCTTGAGCACCCGCCTGGTCGAAGCGGGATTGCGCACCAGGGCATCGCCGGTGCGGCGCGGCCGGGCCAGCAGTTCGCCGCCGCAGTTCGGGCAGCGTCCGCTCAGCAGGGTGGTGGCGCAGTCCCGGCAGAAAGTGCATTCGAACGAGCAGATCAGTGCGTCGGGGCTGTCGCCCGGCAGGTCACGATCGCAGCATTCGCAGTTCGGGCGTAGTTCCAGCATCGCGGGCTCCTTGCATCGTTGCGGATCGTTTCAGTCTAGCCCCGGAAACGACAAGCCCGGCGCGCGGCCGGGCTTGGCTGGAACGGACAACGATCAATCCGGCATGTGCCAGTCCTGCAGCTGGTACCCCTCGCGGTTCAGCTCGTCGCGCGCCTGGGCCAGCAGGCCGGCGAGTCGTTCCGGGTCCGAGTAGGCGGCGCGGGGGATGCGGGTCAGCCCCAGCAGGCGGGTTCCGGTGCGATCCACGACGGACAGGTCGAGGCTGCTGTCGCCGGCCTCATCCACCCAGGTGATGCAGTTGAAGGGTTGAAAGGCTCGTCCGGTGATCAGCAGAGCCTCGTTGAAACGTAGGGTATCGTTCATGGGGTGTGTCTCTCTGCGGTTGTCCATTACTGAAGACTGGCGTGGCGCCAAAGTGTTCGTTCACGCAATTGATGTTTTCAGAACCGAAGAAAGTCACAACGTTCGTCGCTTTCCTGCATCGACGTGTCGCAACGGTATCAATCGGGGGTTGGCGGAAACAGCAGCCGAGCCGGCTATGCTCTTCGACAACTCCGTCCGGGCGCAGGAAAATGGCCCGTTCTGACAGGCGCGAAGGAGCGGTCATGGACATTCGTTGCGATTTCGACAGCGGCAACATCCAGGTCATCGATGCCGGCAACCCGCAGCAGGTGCTGCTGGCGCTGCGGCCGGACCTGAGCAGTGCGCATTTCCAGTGGTTCCACTTTCGCGTGGATGGCCTGCAGGTCGGGCAGGGTTACGGCTTCAGCCTGACCAACGCGGCCCAGTCCAGCTACACCGGCGGCTGGCCCGGCTACCGGGCGGTGGCGTCCTATGACCAGAAGGACTGGTTCCGCGTGCCGACCCGCTACGACGAGGCGGGCCTGCATTTCACCCTCGATGCGCAGCAGCCGCAGGTCTGGTTCGCCTACTTCGAACCCTACAGCCGTGCCCGCCATGACGCGCTGATCGCCCAGGCTATCGACAAGGCCGGCGCCGAATTGCTGGCCTGCGGCAAGAGCGTGCAGGGGCGCGATATCCCGCTGCTGCGCATCAGCCGCAATCCGGCAGCATCACGGCGTATCTGGCTGATCGCCCAGCAGCACCCCGGCGAGCACATGGCCGAGTGGTTCATGGAAGGGCTGATCGAGCGCCTGCAGGCCAGGGGCGATGCCGAGCTGGACCATCTGCTGGCGCATGCCGACCTGTACCTGGTGCCGAACATGAATCCCGATGGTGCCTTCGCCGGCAACCTGCGCACCAACGCCGCCGGCAAGGACCTCAACCGCGCCTGGCAGGCGCCTAGCGCCGAGGAAAGCCCGGAAGTGCTGTTCGTCCAGCAGCAGATGCAGCGCAGCGGCGTCGACCTGTTCCTCGACATCCACGGCGACGAGGAAATCCCCTACGTGTTCGCCGCCGGCTGCGAGGGCAATCCCGGTTTCACGCCGCGTCTTGAACGCCTGGAAAGCGAATTCCGCCAGCGCCTGGAAGCCCGTGGCGAGTTCCAGAGCGTGCATGGCTATCCGAAGGACGAACCGGGGCAGGCCAACCTGACGCTGGCCTGCAATTTCGTCGGCCAGACCTACGACTGCCTGTCGCTGACCCTGGAGATGCCGTTCAAGGACCACGACCTCGCGCCCGACCCGCGCACGGGCTGGAATGGCGCGCGCTCGAAACGACTGGCCGGCGCCGTGCTGTCGACCCTGTCGAGCATGGTGGAAACATTGCGCTGAGCGCGGGAGGTTGCCCGCCACATGAAGGTTGGTGGGCTGAATCGGAGGGAGGTAAATACCCCATCATAACGGCGATTCGGCCCGCATCCACCATGGTTTCGGAATATTCCGCAGGATCGTGAAAATTCACCGGTTTTTCCTTGAATTTTCACATTGCCGGGCGAGTCTAATCGTTAGGGATGCCGCTAACGGAGGTGGACATGACCCGTCGTCGCAAACCCTTGACCCCGCAAACCATCGACGAACTCCAGGGACGTAGCGGTCCGATGGAGGACCTGGATTTCCAGGAACGTCGCGAAGTGAAGAAGTCCCGCAATAGCCATCAAGCCCGCTAGGGTCTGTACGAAAAGTCGCCGAGCGAAGGTCAGGCGAGGCAAAAACCGGTGAGGAAGCGGAGTTTACGAGCTGTAAATGAGCATTCCGAACCGGTTTTTAACGAAGCATCACCGAGCGCAGGCACTTTTCGTGCAGAACCTAGCCAAGGCAACGCCTGCCGTCGGCGAAGTACGCCACGGTGGGCGATTGGCGGAGCCAATGAGATGGTGGTTTCAGATTGAGATAATCATTTTGTCATGAGACAAAAGTCTCATTAGATTCTTCGACATGTCCCATGCCCTGTCGGAGGGTCTGACCATGGCGATGTCACGCGAGGAAATGGACCGCAGGATCGACGAACACTTCCGCTTCGAAGCCGAAGACAACGTCGAAGGTGTATTGGCCACGCTGGCGCTGGATGTCGAGCACGACATCGTCGGCAATCCCGACGGCCCGACCCACGGACGCGAATCCGCGCGTCCCTTCTACCAGAACCTTTTCGCCGATCTCTCCGAAGGCCGGGTGGAAACCCTGCGGCGCTACTACGGTGAGGATTTCCTCGTCGACGAATCCATGTGGTTCGGCCAGGCGCCGGGCAGGCCGTTCGGCGTGGAGGGCAGGGGGCGGCCGCTGCAGTTCCGCCTGTTGCACGTCGTCGAGTTCGCCGGGAATGGCGACATCCACCGCGAGAACGTGTGGGTCGACCTTGCCGCCATCCTTCAGCAACTACCCCAGGACTGACCTCGTGGACGCGCTCAAATCCACCCGCCCGAACCAGAAGCTCAGGACCCGCAAGGACCTGCTGCAGGCCGCCAGCCGCCTGCTGCGCCAGGGCCGCAATCCCAGCCTGGAGGAAATCGCCGAAGAGGCGATGGTTTCGCGGGCGACTGCCTATCGCTATTTCCCGGGCGTCGAGGCCTTGCTGCTGGAAGCTTCGCTGGATGTCGCCGTGCCGGATGTCAGGAGCCTGTTCGCCGGCACGCCGACGGATGATCCGCTGGCGCGGCTGGATCGCCTTGAGGAAGCCTTCCACGAGATGACCCGCAGCAACGAGCTGCAGTTGCGGCTGATGCTGATGAATGCCCTGCGCCAGGGCGCGAGCGGCGAGCAGGATGGCGCCACGCCGATACGGCAGAACCGTCGCAGCACGCTGATCGACGCGGCCCTGGCGCCGACCCGCACGCAATTCCGCCCGGAGGCGCTGGACCGGCTGCGCAAGGCCCTGGCGCTGCTCTACGGCACCGAGGCGATGCTGGTGTTCAAGGACGTCCTGCAGCTGGATGACGCCGAGGCGCGAGAGGTGACGCGCTGGGCCATCCACGCGCTGGTCGAGGCGGCGCGCAGGGAACGCTGACGGCGACGCGAATGTCCGTCGCACTTTTCGCGGGCATGGCCCGCTCCTACAGGAGTTTGCCTTGGCGCCGGGCCATCTGTAGGAGCAACTGTCTTGCCGACTGCGGCCGTGGTGATGGGTATCGCTTCGCTCAACCCATCCTACGACGGCGTTTTTCCTGCGCCTCGTAGGAGCGGGCCATGCCCGCGAAAAGGCTTTCGAATGGGATTGGCGCTACTGACTCGGCTGGCAGGCCTTGCCTTCGTACTGGTGGCGCTGTAGCACATATTGACGGCCATCCCAGCGTTCGACCGGGAAGCAGAAGCCCGGGCCGCCCACCTCGATATCCGGCCAGCCGCCGACGCCCTTGGTGCTCAGGAAATTGGGCATCCCGGTGCCGCTGGTGATCAGCTTCCAGCTGCCGTTGGCCTGCTGGCTGACCACGCTGTAGCCGGCTCCGGTGTGGCCGTAGCAGTAGGTCCCGCCTTCGGTGATGACCGCTTCGATGCGGCCGTCGCCATTCAGGTCGAGTACCTGTTCGATGGCTCCGGGCGTGTACGAGGTGGTGCCGGGGTCCTCGCAGGCGCTCTGCCATTGCTTGCCTTTCAGATTGAATCCCGCGGCCTTGAACGCCGCGGCCTGGTCGGTGGGTGACAGCTGCGCCGCGGTAGCGATTGCCGGTGCGGCGAGCAGGGCCGTGCTTGCGTAGATGAGCCAGATGATCGGTTTCATTGAGCGTTCCTCCCCATACCTTCTGGAGTAAAGCCCACGGGAGCCGGTCGACATCGGCTCTTTCGCATTTCGCTGGTCGTGTTTGCGATAATCGCCCGGTGGATCGATAATCGGTCAGCCGCATTGCAGCCCAGGCCAGGACAACCACCATGACCGATGAAACCCGAGTCAGCCCGCCACCACTGGCGCCGCCCATCATCGCCTCGCCGGCGAAGCGCATCGAAGCCTTCACCGGCGACCCGAACTTCATGACGTCGCTGGCGCGCGGCCTGGCGGTGATCCACGCCTTCCAGGAGCGCAAGCGCCACCTGACCATCGCCCAGATCAGCCATCGCACCGAGATTCCTCGCGCGGCGGTGCGCCGTTGCCTGCATACGCTGATCAAGCTGGGCTACGTGACCACCGACGGGCGCACCTATTCGCTGCTGCCCAAGGTGCTGACCCTCGGCCACGCCTACCTGTCCTCGACGCCGCTGGCAGTCACTGCGCAGCCGATCCTCGACCGCCTCAGCGAACAGCTGCGTGAGGCCTGTTCGATGGCGACGCTGGAAGGCGACGAGATCCTCTACATCGCCCGCTCGGCCACGCCGCAACGCCTGATTTCCGTGGACCTCAGCGTCGGCAGCCGGCTGCCGGCCTACTGCACCTCGATGGGCCGCATCCTGCTCGCCGCGCTGGACGACGCGGCGCTGGACGAGTACCTGGAACACGCCGACCTGCAGGTGAAGACCAGCCGCACCCTGCACACCCCGGACGCGCTGCGCGCCAACCTGGAGGAAGTCCGCCGGCAGGGCTGGGTGATCGTCGATCAGGAACTGGAAGTCGGCCTGCGTTCCCTCGCCGTGCCGCTGAAGGATTCCGCCGGCCAGGTGCTGGCAGCGCTCAACGTCGGCACCCATGTTGGCCGCGTTTCCCGCCAGGAACTGGAGACACGCTTCCTGCCGGTCCTGCTGGAAGCCAGCCGGGAGCTGAGCACCCGGCTGTTCCACTGACGCGCGTTCAGTCCGCCCCATTACGCTGCAGCCGATAGGTGCTCACCGCCTCGTACACGGCCTTGCGCAGGCGGTTGATGCCGCCGATGGGGCGGTGCTCCGGCAGTGCATGCCAGGGGTTGAAGGAGAGGTTGTCGCAGAACAGGTTCTGCTCGCGACTATCGAAATCCTGCGCGGGGATGCGCAGTAGGGCCACGGTTTCGAACGGCGCGTCGTCTTCGCTCCATTCGACGCTGGTGTCCTCGATGGGCATGTACCTACCCGGGTCCTGCCGCTGTATCTGCAGGGCGAAGCAGGCGGGCACGCGGTCCACGGAAAGCTGCTGGTAGAGGGCGTTGCGCAGGAAGTTGGGCAGGTCGCGGTTCTGCTCCGGCAACTGGTACCCAGGGCAGTTCTGCGGATCGGGAACGACGCGGTACTTGATGTTCGCCGGGCCCAGCTTGAATGGCGCGATGGAGTTGTAGCCGATCTGCAGCGGGCTGTCCGGCGCCGGGGCGAGGGTGCGCAGGGCGATGAGCAGGTGGCGGATTTCCCAGCTGTCCGGCTTCCAGCTCGGGAAGAAGGCGCCGATCTTCTGCCCGCTGGCCTGGGCGGCGAAGTTCTGCCGGTATTCGGCGACATCGCGGACGAAGAACACCGGTTGGTTGAACATGACGAAGTCCTGCTCGCCATCGTGGCCGCGGCCGGGCATCAGCTTGGCGCCGGGCACGTCGAGCAGCTTGATCGCCATGCCGCGGGCGTCGCGGGCGCTGTCGAACTGCGGGTAGGCGTTGCCGTTGGACAGGCGCACCCAGGCATTCCAGGCCTTGCCCGGCTCGGCGAACACGCCCTGGCGCAGCGCCGGATCGAGGTCGGCGCGTACCGTCAGTTCCGCTTTCAGACAGCCATGAGCCTTGGCATGGGCGTCGCGTAGCACGCGGGTGTTATCGCGGTGCTGTTCGACGATGCGGATGGCGTCGGCGATGATCGCCTGGGTCATCTGAGCCTCACCGGGCGGAACCTGCTCCTCGGCGGACACTGGACCGGAAAACTTCCAGGCGTAGTAGAGGCTGCCGAAACCCCAGCCGAGCAGGCCGATGGTGACCAGCAAGAGAAGCAGTCGGCCGAGCCATTTGCCGATGAACAGCCAGATTGCCTTGAGCATTGCGTGGGTTCCTTTCCGGGGAAAACGGCTGGGGTGAGCCAACCGCGTAGGAGCAACTGTCCATGCTTCGCCGCGGGGCTACCCCCTCACCCTAACCCTCTCCCTCAAGGGAGAGGGGACTATCCAGAGTTGCCGGTTGGCACGGCATTCATCTCGACGCCAATCTGCTCCCTCTCCCTTCGGGAGAGGGTTGGGGTGAGGGGATCGCAACGCCGACGCATCCGTAGGTGCCATGCCCGCGAATCGCGCGCATGACGCGTCCAGTACATGGTCATTCGCACTTCGGGCCGGGGCGCCAGGGCTGGGTTGGCACGTCCTGCAGACGGCTTTCGTAGTCCGGGTTGCCGAGCACCTTCAGGTATTCCACCAGCGCCCAGCGTTCCTCGGGGCTGAGAGCGCGGCCGATCACGCCGTCCTTGCGGCAGCCGTCGCGGAACTCGTGGCCACGGTTGCTGTTGCCGGTGACGGAAGTCTTGTAGAGGAAGCCGCCGGGGAAGCGTTCGGTGCGGTAGCCGGCGAATTTCGGGTCGTACTCGAAGGTGCCGACGTAGAACTGGCTGTCGCGCTCGGCCACCGGCGAGAGCAGCTGGAACAGGTTGGGCACCGAACCGTTGTGCAGGTACGGCGGGGTGGCCCAGATGCCGTCCAGCGGACGGGCCTTGTAGGCGCGCAGTTCCTGCACGCCGATGGGCAGGCCGTAGCCGTTCATGCGCTGCTGTTCCGCCTCGCCGATGCCGGCGTCGCGGTAGGCGCGGCCTTCGACGAAGGAGGTGACATAGGCCAGGCCCTTGGCGGCGGAAACCTTGCCCAGATCGATCTGCCCGGCATCGCTGCCGACCAGTTGCACGTTCATCCGCTTCAGCTCGGCGGTATCCCACTGCAGCGCGCGCAGGTCGTACTGGTGGGCGGCGATGTTGTCGGCGGTGGTCGGGTCGGTGCCGACTTCGCTGACCGGCACCAGCTTCATCCGCCATTCCGGTACGCGCCCTTCGGCGAGATAGCCATCGGTGCCCGGCGCCTTCACATGCGGGCCGTGGCAATACACGCAATTGGCCTGGAACAGCGCGCGGCCGAGGGATGCGCGCTGCAGGTCGATCTCGCCGAACAGCTCGGCGGGCCAGGTCGGCGGCTTGAGCTGCTTGAGGGTTTCTTCGAGGGTGTAGAGGTCGCGCAGGCGCACGCTGGAGGCATAGCGCTCGTCGCCCAGCACCGGCTGGCCGTCGCTGCCGAACATGCGCAGGGTGGCGCCCACGCCGAGGGCCTCGCCGATGTTGCGCGCCATGGGTTGCATGGCCGAGCCGTTCCACTGCACCCAGTCGAATTTCCAGATGTCCCAGACCTGCGGGTAGCTCACCGGGGCGTTGGCCACGCGGTAGTTGGCCGGGTCGATGCCGTCGCCGAACACGCTGTTGGCGATGCGCCCGAAGGCGTCGGCGCGGCCGGGGCCTTCGAGGGTCGGGTAGAGGCCGCGATGGGTGTCGTTCCAGGCGGTGCCCATCAGCTTGCCGAGCAGGTTGCGCACGTCGCGGCGCAGGGCGGACTTGCCTTTCGGATAGCGGCTGCCGAGCACCTCCCTGGCGAAGCGGTCGAACTTCCACGGCACGTAGTAGGTGGCGGCGAGACTGGCGCCGAGCGCCTGGCCGAAGGCGCCGCCGCGCAGGGTGGGCACGGTGGAGGCGATGGAGTGCATGGCCGCGCCGCCGTCGATGCGCAGCGCCTGGTTGCGGTAGCGCAGCTCGCCGGTGTGGCAGGCCGAGCAGGTGATGTCGAGATACCAGGCGCCGCTCTCGCCGTCCTGATGGCGGGCGAAGCCGACCGGCAGGTTGCCGGGGTTGCGCGGGTCGGGTGCGCGCTCCGCAACCGGCTTGAGCTGCACGGGATCGATCAGGAAACCGAAGCGCGCGAGATTGGCCGGGCTGGCGAACTTCTCGGCGGAGAAGGGCTGTTCGAGGGCGGTGAACCACTCGTAGCGCAGTCCCTTAACCTGGGTGCCCTGGGGCGTGTAGTAGTAGGTCTGGCGGGCCTGCTCGTCCCATTGCGGGAGCAGGTGGAGTTGTTCCGGTGGGCTGTAGTCCGGCAGGTCGGGGTGGGCGGTGTACCAAGCGATGACACCGACCGACACCAGAGCCAGCAGCAGGATGGCAAGCAGGACACGTCCGATGATGCGCATCGAAACTTCCTTGTTCATGGCGGAAACCATCGACCGTTATGCCAACCACAGGGGCGGTTGGCAAGATGATGTCATCCGCTCGATGAGCTGATCGTGATGAAGGCGCCCGGACGGTGCCGTTGTGGACCGGCGCCAGGCGCGGTCAGGACGTCGCCTGCTGCTCCCGCGCCTCGCGTGCCGCCACCTGCTGGCAGAGCTCGATGATCTGCTCGCGCATCCAGCGGTTGGCCGGGTCCTGGTCGGTGCTTTCGTGCCAGTAGAGATGGGTCTCCAGCGGCGGCACGTCCTTCACCGGCAGCTCGGTGAAGAACAGGTTGTGCTGGCGGGCGAAGCGCTCGGGAACGGTCACCACCATGTCGGTCTGCTGCACCACGTTCGAGGCCATCAGATAGTGCTGCGAGCGCAGGGCGACCTTGCGCTGCAGGCCCATCTTGCCCAGCGCCAGGTCGGTGTAGCCGAGGCCGCTGCGGCGCGTGGAGATGTGGATGTGGGGCAGCGACATGTATTCGTCCAGGCTGATCTTCGCCTTCGCCAGCGGATGGCCCTGGCGCATGGCGCAGACGTAGCGGTCTTCCAGCAGCTTGACGTGACGCACCTGCGGGTCGGTGTTCAGCGGTGCGTCCACGGCGAAGTCGAGGCGGCCGGCGGCCAGTTCGGTGGTCATCTCCCGGCGTCTGGCGAGGAAGCTCTCGATGTGCACGTTCGGCGCCTGCCGGCGCAGGCGCTGGAACAGCAGCGGCAGGACGATCGCCTCGGTGAGGTCGGTCATGCTGATGCGATAGGTCTTGTTCGCCTGGGCGGGGGTGAAGGTGCGGCTCTCCTGCACCGACACGCGCAGCAGCTGCAGGGCATTGCGCACCGAACCGATGATGTTCTGCGCCATGGGCGTCGGCACCATGCCCTGGGCGGTGCGCACGAACAGCGGGTCGTTGAAGGTCTCGCGCAGACGGGCGAGGGCGTTGGAGACGGCAGGCTGGGTGATGCCGACGATCTGCCCGGCACGGGTCAGGTTGGCTTCGGTGTAGATCGCGTCGAACACGATGAACAGGTTGAGGTCGACTTTGCTGAGGTTCATGCCGGGGCTCCGCTTGTACTTGTTGTAGGCCGATCATATGGGAGGGTGCCGGCCGCTATATATGAATCGTGAATTTTAGTGGATGTTGCGAATAGGCTGGGTAAATCTTGGTGCCTGTTCTAGCATCTTTGCAGCGAAGCTTTCAAACATTCCGCCAGAAGGTAGCCATCCCATGGATTTCGCATATTCCGCCAAGGTTCAGGATCTGCGTGAGCGCGTCACTGCGTTCATGGAGAGTTACGTCTATCCGGCCGAGAAGGTCTTCGAGCAGCAGGTGGCCGAAGGCGACCGCTGGCAGCCGACGGCGATCGTCGAGGAGCTGAAGGCCAGGGCCAAGGCCGAGGGCCTGTGGAACCTGTTCCTCCCCGAGTCCGAGTACGGCGCCGGCCTGACCAATATGGAGTACGCGCCGCTGGCCGAGATCATGGGCCGCTCGCTGATCGGTTCCGAGCCGTTCAACTGTTCCGCGCCGGACACCGGCAACATGGAAGTGCTGGTCCGCTACGGCAGCGAGGAACAGAAGCGCACCTGGCTGGAGCCGCTGCTGCGCGGCGACATCCGCTCGGCGTTCGCCATGACCGAGCCGGGCGTGGCTTCGTCCGATGCCACCAACATGCAGGCCAACGCCGTGCGCGATGGCGACGAATGGGTCATCAACGGCCGCAAGTGGTGGACCTCCGGCGCCTGCGATCCGCGCTGCAAGATCATGATCTTCATGGGCCTGACCAACCCGGACGGCCCGCGCCACCAGCAGCACTCGATGATCCTGGTGCCGACCGATGCGCCCGGTGTGAAGATCGTCCGTCCGCTGCCGGTGTTCGGCTATGACGATGCCCCGCACGGCCACGCCGAAGTGCTGTTCGAGAACGTCCGGGTTCCCTACGAGAACGTCCTGCTCGGCGAAGGCCGCGGCTTCGAGATCGCCCAGGGTCGCCTTGGCCCGGGCCGTATCCACCACTGCATGCGCTCCATCGGCATGGCCGAGCGTGCTCTGCAACTGATGTGCGAACGCGCCGTCAGCCGCACCGCCTTCGGCAAGCCGCTGGCTCGCCTGGGCGGCAATATCGATGTGATCGCCGACTCGCGCATGGAGATCAACCAGGCGCGCCTGCTGACCCTGAACGCGGCCTACATGATGGACACCGTGGGCAACAAGGTCGCGCAGAGCGAGATCGCCCAGATCAAGGTCGTCGCGCCCAACGTCGCCACCCGGGTGATCGACCGCGCCATCCAGATGCACGGCGGCGCCGGGGTTTCCGACGACTTCCCGCTGGCCTACTGGTACTCGATGCAGCGCACCCTGCGCCTGGCCGACGGCCCGGACGAAGTGCACCGCATGGCGGTCGGCCGCTTCGAGCTCGGCAAGTACATGGCGAAGTAACGGCCGCATGTAGGTTGGGCTGAGCTTGCGAAGCCCAACAGCGTTGTTGGGCTTCACTGCGTACGGTCCCGAGTAACTGTCTTTGTATCGTCGCGAGGCCCCCTCACCCTAACCCTCTCCCTCAGGGAGAGGGGACTATCCGGAGTTGCCGGCTGGCACGGCATACCATTCACACCGTCGCGCCCCCTCTCCCTCCGGGAGAGGGTTGGGGTGAGGGGATCACAACGCCAGAGTATCCATAGCGGGCCATGTCCGCGACCACGCATCGCGTGCATGGCGCGCTCCTACACGTCGGTCCCTTGCTTCTGCCTGGGATCGACACCCCCGTCGACGTTGCCCACCCGCACCTCCCGCTTCTCCTGACTGACGATCTCCAGCGGCTCCTCCCCGGTGCGGCGGGTCTTCAGCAGCGACAACAGAATCCCACCGACCAGCAGGCCAAAGGTCACGCCCAGCGACACCACCGCGGGAATCTTGCCGATGAACCCGTGCAGGAAGATCTTCGTGCCGATGAACACCAGCACCAGTGCCAGCGCGTACTTCAGGTAGACGAAGCGGTGGATCATCGCCGCCAGCGAGAAGTACAGGGCGCGCAGGCCGAGGATGGCGAAGATGTTCGAGGTGTAGACGATGAACGGGTCGGTGGTGATGGCGAAGATCGCCGGCACGCTGTCCACCGCGAACACCAGGTCGGCCAGCTCCACCAGTACCAGCGCGAGGAACAGCGGCGTGGCATAGCGCAGCGTCTTGCCGCTGGCGTCCGGCTGGTGCACGAAGAAATGGTGCTGGTGCAGCGTCGGCGTCACCCGCATGTGCCGGCGCAGGAAGCGCAGTACCGGATTGTGTTCGAGGTCCGGCTCGGAATCGTGCTTGACGAAGAGCATCTTCACGCCGCTGAACAGCAGGAAGGCGCCGAACAGGTACATCACCCATTCGAACTCCTTCACCAGCGCCGCGCCCAGTCCGATCATCACTCCGCGCAGGACGATCGCGCCGAGGATGCCCCAGAACAGCACCTGGTGCTGGTAGCGGCGGGGGATGCCGAAGAAGCCGAAGATCATCGCCATGACGAACACGTTGTCCATCGACAGCGACTGCTCGACGAGGAAACCGGTGAAGTACTCCAGCGCGTGAGTGGCGCCGAACTCGTACCAGACCCAGCCACCGAAGGCCAGACCGCAGGAGAAGTAGCCGCTGTACAGCAGCAGGCTTTCGCGCACGCCGATCTCGTGGTGGTCGCGCTGCAGCACGCCGAGATCGAGCACCAGCAGGAAGATGATGATGGCCAGGAACGCCAGCCAGAACCAGGTGGCGGTGCCAAGGAATGGTGTGGTGAGAAATATATGGAGAGCGGTCATCTGGGCCCCTTCCTTCCAATGGTTGTCGGAGAGTGACTCCGACATGGCGGTCCAGCAGACCGTCAGAGGGGCCCGGCGTCACACCCGAAAAAATAGCAGAGCGGGGCGGAGGGGCAAGCGGCGGGGCGTAACTGAATCCTACGGCGCCGCTCCTGTCGTGTTGCCCCGGGAAGCGCTCAGGCGTGCAGTTTTCGGTCTTTCTGCAGAGCACATTCGTGGACCTGATTCTCTGTAGGGGTTCTCCACTCGGGAGTGTAGGAAATACCTGATGTACAGAGTAATCCTACAGAGTGCTCAGACTAGGCTGAGTTCTTTTCCTGCGCCCGATTCCTACGATTGCCGCCATTGGAACCCAGAGACGGCAAGCGTGACGCACCCTGCGTAACCCCTCCTGACTTTACTGGCACCGCCTCGCGATTCGCCCGCGAGCCAGCAGCAGCTCCGTCGTTCCCGTCTTCCATCCCAATCTGCCGCACTTGCCCGGCCTGACTCCATGAGCGGTCCGCCCAGGCGCAGCGACGAATCCTGAGCATTACCTGGGCCCGGGCCCGACGGAGAACACTCATGAACAAGGCATATCGTCTTATCTGGAATGCCAGCCGCAAGGCCTGGGTGGTTGGTTGCGAGTTCGCCCGGAGCCATGGCAGGAGTGGAGGGCGTCGTGCCATTCGCGCAGTCTGCAACGGCGCTGTCCGTGCCGTTGGTATGGGAGCGGCAATGATACTGGCCGTAGTCGGGGTTCCCGTCGAGGCGCTGGAGATCGAAGACAAGGGCTCCGGGGTCGTTTCGACGAACGATGTCAACACTGCTACCACCATAGGCAATGAAGCCGTAGGGAATACTGTCGATGGCGGTTCGACTGCGATCGGCTACAAGGCCTCGGCAACCGGCCGTGACTCCACCGTTGTGGGAAATGAATCCGTGGCTGAGGGACTGGATTCCGTGGCCATCGGCTTCAAGGCATCTGCCTTGAGCACCGACAGTATTGCGATTGGAACCGCCACTTCATCTGCTCAACGGAGCATCGCCATCGGCAATCAATCCTCGGCAACGGCCGAAGATGCAATCGCCCTTGGCTATGCGGCAACGGCTGAGGGTGAAAACGCAATCGCCCTTGGCGACAGCTCGCAGGTCACTGGCGCCAATGGCATCGCTCTCGGGGTGTACTCGGAGGTATCCGGTGACCATGCAATTGCACTGGGTACCGGGTCTCATGCCGAAGGGGAAGGCAGCCTTGCCATCGGCCACTCCGCATCCAGCTCGGCCGAAAATGCCCTGGCCTTCGGCGCTGACTCGGAGGCATCCGGTGTGGGGTCGGTCGCCCTTGGTGCTGGTTCGATCAGCGCACGCGACAACACCGTCTCGGTGGGCAGCGATGTTCTCCAGCGCCAGATCACCAGCGTGGCGGCCGGTACCGAAAACTCTGATGCGGTCAATGTTTCGCAGCTTGAAGGTTCGCTGGGCGGCGCCATCGACGGCAATGGTGACTGGACCGGCATCACACTGGGCAGCCTCTATACCAATGTGAGCGATGCTCTGACCGCTCTGTACGAGAAAGGCAGTAAATACTTCCAGGTCAATTCGACCCTGCCTGGTGCGTCGGCTACCGGCACTGACTCCGTGGCGATCGGTCCCGACGCGGTCTCGTCGGGTGAGGGCGCCATTGCTGCCGGCTATGGCGCGCAGGCATCGGACTGGGGCGCGGTAGCAGTAGGTCAGCTCTCGACGGCAGAGAAGATGTTCTCGACTGCCGTAGGGCATGGTTCTACGGCTTCCGGGATGGGCAGTTCGGCGGTTGGCGCAGTCGCCAGGGCAACCAGCGATTCGGCGACCGCCATCGGTCTCTACTCTACGGCAAGCGGAGCCGAGAGCACTGCCATCGGCAGCGTTGCATATGCGACTGGAAGCAAGTCCACGGCGCTGGGCTCCTTATCCAATGCCAGCGGTGAATTCGCACTCGCTGTCGGCTACAAGGCCGCAGCATCGGCAGACGCCAGCTTGGCTATAGGCAGCCGTTCCATCGCGAGCGGGAAAAACAGCACTGCGTTTGGTAACAAGGCCGTGGCGAGTGCAGAGAACAGCATCGCGCTGGGGTACGGTTCCATCGCGGATGCGCAGGACACCGTGTCCGTGGGCAATGCCAATCTGAAACGCCGGATCACCAACGTCGCCAATGGTGTCGATGACAATGATGCAGTGAACATGAGCCAGTTGAAGGCTACCAATGTCGCCATCGATAACATAAATACCGGCGGCACCCGGTACTTCAAGGCCAATCCGCCTGTTCCAACCGCAGATGCCGTTGCTTCTGGTTCCGGTGCTGTGGCGGCTGGCGGCGATGCCGTGGCCAGTGGCGCCGATTCGGTAGCCATGGGCGATCACGCCCAGGCATCGGCCGCTGGGGCTGCGGCTGTCGGTGCCGGTTCGGTGGCGAGTGCGGCAGGCGCTTCCGCCTTTGGCAATGGCGCCCAGGCAACCGGCAGCAATTCGGTTGCATTGGGCGCGGGCTCGATTGCCGATGAGGACAATACCGTCTCGGTCGGCAGCGCGGGCAACGAACGGCGGATCACCAATGTCGCCGAAGGCCAGAGCGGTACCGATGCGGTCAACGTCGACCAGTTGAACGCCGCGACCGGTGGTGCCAACACCCGGATCGACCAGGTCCAGGGCGATGTAAACACCCAGGCGACGCACATCAACAATCTGCGCAACGGCACCGACGGCATGCATCAGGTGAACAACACCAGCGGGCACGCCAAGCCTGTGGCGAGCGGCAATGATGCTGTCGCCAGCGGGGCCGGCGCGACTGCCTCCGGCCACAACAGCGCGGCCATCGGTACCCGTGCCGCAGCCTCTGCCGAGAACTCGGTTGCAGTCGGTACCAATGCCAAGGCCGCGCACGCCAACAGCGTGGCGCTGGGCGCCAACTCGGCGACCGACCGGGCCAACAGCGTGGCGGTCGGCAGCGCGGGAGCGGAGCGGCAGATCACTCATGTGGCCGCCGGCACCAGCGCCACCGATGCGGTGAACCTCGGTCAGTTGCAGCGGGGCATGGCGGACACCACCCGCAGCGCCAACGCCTATACCGACATGCGCTACAACGACCTGAAGCATGATCTGAACGAACAGGACGAAACCCTCAGTGCCGGTATCGCCGGTGCGATGGCCCAGGCCGCTCTGCCGCAGGCGTACGTGCCGGGCGCGAGCATGACTACAGCGGGGCTCGGTCACTACCGTGGCCAGTCGGCGGTGGCAGTAGGTGTGTCGCACGTATCGGACGACGGCAAATGGGTCACCAAACTGCAAGGCAGCACCACCACCGAAGGCGACTCCGGGGTTTCGGTCGGTGTCGGTTATCAGTGGTAACTCTCGATTGAGCCTGGGCCCGGCGTAGCCCCGGGCCTTTCTGCAACCCGGCGGCCAGTTGCATGGCGGGGCGGTGTGACCGCTCCCTCATCTGCCGATGTTTTCGCCCTGATCGCCGAAGAGCTGCAACGCCGTCCCGGATTGACCATTCAGCAGTATCGCCAGCAAGCGCAGGAACCGTTCGTGTGCCTGGCGCCGATCTATCTGCAGCGTATCCGTGAACAACTGCCAGTGGCCGGTACAAAGTACGAACTGACCAGGCTCGACGGCGATGGGGTTGCGTTCCGCAGCGGCAGTGGGACTCGCTTCGAGTTCACCGCCGACGGCCTGACGCTACGGCAGGGCGGCATTTTCTGCTATGGCGAAGGCCAGCTCCTGGGGCAGGACCATTTCCTGCGCGGCAAGTACTTCCCCGATGCCGTGAGCGAGTTGATTCAGCCAATGCAGGGCGCGCACTGAGTCGACCTTCAGCCCTTTCCTTCATGAGCGGTGGATGGCCATGGGTCACTGATCTGTCATTTTGTGACCTTGTGGTCTTTATCTGACGATTTGGTGTTGGTTGTGGACGCGGGCGATCCTGGTGCTCATGAAATACGGTGATGAAGGCACCGAAAGTGCTCTCTTAGGAAAAGCCCTACAAAGCTATCAGGCGCAGCCTGATTTATCGTTTTTCTCGCAGTTTTGAGAATAGGACTACACAAACTCACTAGTTGTAGTTCTATGAACGTCGTCACATCCGCCCATCCCAGTACCCAAGGAACGGGGCGCGAATCCGAAATGGAATTGCTGGCCACAGCCATCCAGGCCGTGGTGCAAGTCCAGGAACTACCCACCCTTCCGAGCTTCTCCCAGCCTGATCGGGCGCTAGTGCCAGCCACTGGTTCACCGGGTCGTCATGCAATAGACGCGGTGTTCCTCCTCTCGGGCGGCCATGCGCAGTTCCGCCGTGAGAGCGAAGCGCGGCGCCTTGTTGCCAGGCGCGGCCTTCGTCCAACCGGCAACGCCCGGAACTAGCGCCAAGCACCCGCTGACCCGCCAAGACCGGCCAATCCCACTCAATACACCCAATTCGACAGGGCCATTCCAGCCCTGAATGGAGAAGTCATGAACAAAATTTATCGTCTGGTATGGAATGCCACCTTGAAAAGCTGGGTTGTAGGCTGCGAATACGCCTCCCCCCGGGGCAAAGGACAAGGTGTACGACGGTCGCTGATGCGCGTCATCGGCAATGGCGGTGCAGCATTCCTTGCCGTTGCGCTTGGTGCTGCAGGGCAGGCCCAGGCGGCAAGCGCGGAGGTCGATGCGCTGGGAGAGAGCATCGCTGCAGCCTTGGGTGGAGGCGCGACCTACGACGCGGCTTCCGGCAAGCTGGTATTGCCGGCCAACAGCGTCGGCGCCGTAAGTTTCGGTCCCCTCGCGAGTGTTGGCAGCAATGCGGACAGGGCTGTCGCGATTGGTAATGGCGCCAATGTCGGAAACAATTCCGCCGATAGTCTGGCCATCGGCACCAATGCATCCGTGACGGGTGGCCACACCAATGCGATCGCCATTGGCACCGGGGCGGTTACCAAGGGCTCCAGCAGTATCGTCATCGGCGAAGGGGCACTGCTCGACAACGCCGGAGCCGGTATCGTTATCGGGAAGGGCGCTCTCATAGACAACAACGGCGGCACGCCCAGTGCAAGGGGGGATGGCTCCATCGCGCTAGGCAATGGTTCCTATGTCTATGGCAACAATGCGATCAGCATCGGATCGTCGGCTTCCGTGAATCACAGTGGCGACATCGCCATCGGTGATACCGCCAAGGCCGCGGGCAATGGCGACACCGTCGCCATCGGTCGCCTGGCCAATGCCATGGGCGACTCATCATTGGCCATCGGTGGCGGCGCGAGCACGAGCGGAGCCAAGGGCCTGGCCGTCGGTAACGGTGCCTCGGCTGTGGCGAACTCGACGGCGATTGGTGGAAGCGCCAATGCAACCGGGAATAATAGTACTGCGCTCGGCAATATGGCGGCCGCGTCCAGCAATGCGACCGCTGCTGGCTACCAGGCGAATGCCACGGGCGACAAGTCGGTGGCGATCGGGTACTTGTCGAACGCCACTGAAACCAATGGCGTCGCGGTCGGCAACAAGGCGAATGCAAGTCAGAATGCCACCGCCATTGGGGTAAGTGCACAAGCTACCGCCTACGCCGCTGCCGCGTTCGGCAACAATGCCCAGGCCCAGGGTGAAAGGTCCGTTGCGCTCGGTGTCGATACCGTGGCCAGTGGCGATCGCGGTGTAGCTATCGGCTCTGGCGCCACGGCAACAGGCCAGTACGCACTGGCATTGGGCCGCGCTACCAATGCCAGCGCTGGCAACAGCGTCGCCTTGGGCAACGCGAGCACGACGACAGCGGATCTCACCCAGCCGGCATACAACCCGGGCAGCGCCACGTTGAAAGGCACGGCCTCGACCGCCAATGGTGAAGTTTCGATCGGACACTCGGGGGCGGAGCGCCGTCTGACCAACCTGGCAGCCGGATCGGCCGATACGGATGCGGTCAATGTCAGCCAGCTCAAGTCGGAAGATGCCAAGGTCAACCAACAGGGAGTCAAGACTGCTGCCGCACTGGGTGGAGGTGCCAGCTATAGCGCTACTACCGGGGCGATCAGCGCACCAAGCTATGCACTCGGGAATGCCAATATCCTGAACGGCACCACCGGCGCCGCGAGCGATATCGGCACGGCCTTCAGTAAGGTCGACGACGCCCTGGGCCACATCGATGGTCGCGTGACCAACGTCGAAGGCAGCATCACCACCATCGGTGACCAGGTGGGCAGCCTGAGCCAGGATGCGCTGCTGTGGAATGCCGCCGCTGGTGCTTTCAGCGCCAGCCACGGCGGTGTCGGTCCGCAGAAGATCACCAACGTAGCCGCCGGCGAGCTGAGCACAACCAGCACTGATGCGGTCAATGGAACGCAATTGCATGCGACCAACCAGAGCGTCACCAACCTCACCAACACGGTGAACAACATCAATAGCGGCGGCACCAAGTACGTGCACGTCAATTCGACTTCCGCGGACTCGTCAGCTACCGCGTCGCAGGCGATAGCGATTGGCGGCGAGGCGAAAGCGACGGCGGAACAATCCATCGCACTGGGTTACAAGTCCGAGGCCAGCGAGGTGGGCGCCGTTGTGTTTGGCAATTACGCCAAGGCCAATAGCTATCTCGCTACCACCATCGGCACCGCCGCCAGCGCGACTGATGACTATGCCTCCGCATTCGGCAGCTGGGCCGTGGCCAGCGGTTACGACTCGACGGCGTTGGGCAGCGGTGCCGAATCGCGCGCCGAGGCCAGCCTCGCGCTGGGCAATACCAGCGTGGCGTCGGCGGTCGACTCGGTCGCCCTCGGCTACGGCTCGGTGGCCGACCAGGCCCATACTGTGTCGGTAGGCACCGACAGCCAGCAGCGCCGCATCGTCAACATGGCAGCCGGCGTCGCTGGTACGGATGCGGTGAACGTCTCGCAACTCAAGGGCGTGACCGACGCGCTGGGCGGTGGAACCACGATCAACAGCGATGGCTCGATCACCGCGCCCACCTATGTCCTCAACAATGGCGGCGACACCTACAACAACGTGGGCGATGCACTCGCCAATATCGACGGTCGAGTGACCAATGTCGAAGGCAGCATCACCAACATCGGTGACCAGGTCACTGCCCTCGGCAACGACGCCCTGCTGTGGGATGCCACTGCCGGTGCGTTCAGCGCCAACCATGGCGGTGTCGGTCCGCAGAAGATCACCAACGTCGCCGCCGGCGAGTTGAGCGACACCAGCACCGACGCGGTCAACGGCAGCCAGTTGAAGGCGACCAACGACGCGGTGACCAATGTCGACAACCGGGTCAATACATTCGACGGCCGCATAACGAACGTCGAAGGGAGCGTAACCAACCTCGGCACGCAGGTAACCAACATCGATGGCCGGGTGACCACGCTGGACAACCGGGTCAACACGTTCGACAACCGCATTACCAATGTGGAGGGCAGCGTCACCACTATCGGCAACCAGGTCGACGCGCTCAGCAACGATGCGTTGCTGTGGGATAACAACCTCCAGGCCTTCAATGCCAGCCATGGCGGTGTGGGTCCGCAGAAGATCACCAATGTCGCGAAAGGCGAGGTGAGCGAAAACAGTACCGATGCGGTCAACGGTGCACAGTTGTTCGCCCTGGGGAACCAGGTCAGCGTCATCGACGGCCGGATCACCAACATCGAGGACAGCATCACCAACATCAACAACGGTGCAGGCATCAAGTACTTCCACGCCAACTCGAGCAAGCAGGATTCGACCGCCAGTGGAACGGATTCCGTGGCGGCCGGCCCGGCAGCGGTTGCCAGTGGCAACAACTCGGTAGCCATGGGCGATCAGGCCCAGGCCACTGGCGACAAGTCGACTGCGGTGGGCGCCGACGCCACCGCTTCCGGAACCGGGGCTTCGGCCTATGGCACCGGGGCGAAGGCGGAGGGCGCAAGTTCGGTGGCTATGGGCAATGGCGCCGAAGCAATGGGTGCGAAGAGCTCTGCAATCGGCAGCGGCTCCAAGGCAACGGCGGACGACTCCGTCGCTCTGGGCGCCGACTCCGTGGCTGATCGCGCCGGCAGCGTGTCGGTCGGGAGCGAAGGCCATGAGCGTCAGATCACCAACGTCAAGGCCGGTACGGAGGACACTGATGCGGTGAACGTCGCCCAGCTCAAGGAAGTGAGTGGCAGCGTGGCCAATATCGACAACCGTGTAGGTGACGTTGACAACCGCATCACCCAGGTCGAAGGGGATGTCACCAATATCCGCAACGGCGCCGATGGCATGTTCCAGGTCAACCAGACGAACCCGGTGGTCAAGCCCAAGGCATCCGGCGTGGACTCGGTAGCGGGTGGCTCCGGCGCCGAGGCGACCGGCAACAACAGCGTGGCCATCGGTACCAAGGCCAGGGCCACGGGTGAAAACTCGGTGGCCATGGGCAATGGTGCGACTGCTTCGGCGAAGGACTCCGCGGCCATTGGCGCCAACTCGGTGGCTGATCGCGATAACAGCGTGTCGGTCGGCAGCGCCGGCAACGAGCGGCAGATCACCCATGTGGCGGCTGGCACCAGCGACACCGATGCGGTCAACCTCGCTCAACTCAACAAGAGCGTGGGTGACGTGATCAACAATGCCAACCACTACACCGACCAGCGCTATGCCGAGTTGAAGAACGATCTGCACAAGCAGGACGACGTTCTCAGCGCCGGCATCGCCGGTGCCCTGGCCCAGGCCAGCCTGCCGCAACCGTACGTTCCGGGCGCGAGCATGGCCTCCGCCGGCGTGGGTAACTATCGCGGCCAGTCCGCGGTGGCGGTTGGCGTATCGCGGATCTCCGATAACGGCAAATGGGTGACCAAGCTGCAAGGCAGCACTGACACCCAGGGCGAGCTCGGCGTTTCCGTAGGCGTTGGCTATCAGTGGTAATCCGTTCCTGACGGGGCCCGGCGCAAGCCGGGCCTTTCATCCCGCCGGAATATTCGAGGCAATCATGTTGAAACTGAATCAATCCATCGGAATGGGTTTGCTGGCCTGTTCTTTCATCGTGCTGGCAGCGTGCGGCACCACCGTGAGCAAGGTCGATAGCCAGGGCGAAACCAATGAGCCGGTATTCCCGGCCGTGGAGCAGGCCAGTCGTCCCGAAGGGACTTATGTGAACCTGGAAAATCTGCAGAAGATCGCTTCTGGCGTGTCGAAGCGACAATTGATCGACCTGATCGGCGCACCGCACTTCTCGGAAGGATTGTTCGGTGTGCGTGAGTGGGACTACATCCTGAAATTCCGCGAGCCCGCTGGGCAGCCGGACAAGGTTTGCCAGTACAAGGTGCTGTTCGACGACCAGATGCTGGCCCGTTCGTTCTACTTCGAACCTGCCGATTGCATGGCTCCCGCGCCGGAAAAGGCACAGCATGCAGCCGCTCCCGCCAGGGTCGAAAACCTGACACTGGCGACCGATGCCACCTTTGCGTTCGGTAGCGCAGTGCTGCAGCCCGAGGGCAAGGCGAAGCTCAGTGAGTTTGCGGCTCATCTGGAATTGCAGGATGTCACGGGAATCGACATTGTCGGTTACACCGACCGCATCGGCCGGCCCGAGCAAAACATCCGGCTTTCGCTCAACCGAGCCAACGCGGTGCGCTCCTATCTGATCCAGTCGGGCGTTCCGGCGTCGATCATCTCGGTCGATGGCCGTGGGGCCGCTGACCCAGTGGTCGCTTGCCCGGGGCTGCAAAAAGCCGAGTTGGTCGATTGTCTCGCGCCCAATCGCCGGACGACCGTGACCATCCTTTCTCATTGAGACAACGAAGGCGGCGCGAGCACCGCGCCGCCTTCATGCCAATACTTCCGGTTCGGCAACTCGACCATTCGAGGGAAACCGGACCGGCGCGTCGATCCACTCCATGCTACTTCATGACTCGCAGCAGCCTTGATCGAGCCTGCAGGCATGAGTCACGAGCGGCGGTTCCTACCGCTTCGCGGAGATCCCACATGAATACGAAATCTCTCTTTGTTTCCGTGTTGCTTGGTATGACCGTTCTGGCTGGCTGCAACCAGGGACACGCGCCGGCCAGCGATGCCGCCACCGTCCAGCGCAACTGGCTGAGCATTCCGGCCTTGCCGATCATCGAGGATGCGGTGTTCTCGCTGTCGCCGAAGTTCAAGGGCCAGCGCAACCCGCAGGTCATGACGCAGGTATGCGGATTGGCACGAGGCGAGCTCACGCAGGAGCAGGTGAACACGTTCCTCGACCGGCAGAATGTCGATGCCGCCAAGCTGCCCAGGCAGGGGCATCCGTTGTCGCTGCTGGTGAGTGGCGACAAGTCGGCGCAAACCACCGCTTGCGCTGCGTACCTGGCGACCGCGGTTCTGTCGACGGTCGATATCGGTGAGTTCGCGCAAACCGTTGAAGCCCCCGCAACGGACAAGGCGGACAAGAAAGCAGCCGACAAGCCTGCACTGCAGCTCGATAGCGCGCGGTTGAATGCATCCCTGCCGATCAAGCTCGCCGAGGCGCGTGCCAATGCGGATGTCTTCGCGCTGATCGCCGCGGAGCTGCAGCGTCGCCCGGGATTGACGGCCCGCGAATATCGGGAAGAGGCTCGGCAGCTCTTCTCCAAACTGGCTCCGGCTTATCTGGAGCGTGTGAAGCTGCAATTGCCCAAAGATGCCAGCTACAAATTGGAGCGCATGAGCGCCGAGCACTTCACCTTCAGCAACTCCCACGGAGCCGTATTCGATTTCGGCGGCGAAGGTCTGACACTGCGCCAGAACAACGTCGTCTGGTACGGCCAGGGCAAATTGCTCGGGATGGATTACCCGCTGCAGGTGGCGTACTTCCCTGACACGGTCAACGAACTGCTGGCTCCTGCCGGGAAATGACCCCGGCCTTGATGGCTGAATGAGAAACGCCCGGCCGGATGGTCGGGCGTTTTTGCTCTGGCGGAAGGCTCAGGCCAGTTTCAGCCAGATTGGCGCGTGGTCGGAGGGTTTCTCCATCCCACGGATGTCATAGTCCACGCCGGCATCGACGATCCGCGGGCGGACACCTTCCGAGGCGAGGATCACGTCGATGCGCAGGCCGCGCTTGGGCTCATCCTCGAAGCCGCGGCTGCGATAGTCGAACCAGCTGAAACGGTCGTTCACCTCGGGATTGAGCAGGCGGAAGCTGTCCACCAGGCCCCAGCTCTTCAGGCGTTCCAGCCATTCGCGCTCCTCCGGCAGGAAGCTGCACTTGCCGGTCTTCAGCCAGCGCTTGCGGTTCTCCTCGCCGATGCCGATATCGCAGTCCTCGGGCGAAATATTGATATCGCCCATCACCACCAGCGGTTGGGAAGGCTGGAAACTGCTTTCCAGCAGCGTCTGCAGATCGGCGTAGAAACGCTGCTTGGCCGGGAATTTCACCGGATGGTCGCGGTTCTCGCCCTGCGGGAAATAGCCGTTCATCACGGTGATCGGCTGGCCCGCGGCATCGAGGAAGGTGCCCCAGATGAAGCGCCGCTGCGAGTCCTCGCCGTCGCCGGGGAAGCCGCGCTGCAGCTCGATGGGCTTCTCGCGGGAGAGCAGGGCGACGCCGTAATGGCCTTTCTGGCCGTGGTAATGGACGTGGTAACCCAGCGCCTCGACGTCTTCGCGGGGGAACTGGTCGTCGGCGACCTTGGTTTCCTGCAGGCCGATCACATCCGGCTGATGGCGCTCGATGATCGCCTGGAGTTGATGCGGTCTGGCACGCAAGCCATTGATATTGAAAGAAACGATTTTCATGCAAGGCATCCTTCGAAAAGCTTGATGCTAGCCCATGCCCGGCTTTCATGGCGACCCGCAGGACGCCTCATCGACTCCACCGGTACGCAACGATGGATGGCAGCCGCGGTCGCTGCTAGTGTTCGAGGCTGGTCACATAACCACAACAAGAGACGTGCCCATGCCTGAGACCATCGCCGAAGTTCGCATGCTGGACAGTTCCTACATCCGGGAAATCCGTTCGCTGCTGTACCACGCCTATCGCCACGAACCGACCTTCGCCTACCTGTTCGAAGCGGACCGCCCCGGCTTCGACCAGCGGGTCCGCGCCACGGTACGCGAACTCGTCAACCAGCATTTCGCCGAGGACCTGCCGGCAATCGGCCTGACCATCGACGACCGTCTGGTCGGCGTTGCCCTGGTTGCGCCACCGCAGCGTCGGCTGGACATCACTGAAAGCTGGGCCTGGCGCATGCGCATGCTGCTGACCACCGGTTTCCGCTGCACACGCCGCTACCTCGACTACCACGCGGCGGTACTCGGCTGCCTGCCGCCCGGCCCTTATCACCTGTTGCCGTTGCTGGGGGTGCATCCGGAGTTTCAGGGCAAGCATCTGGGGGAACAGTTGCTGAACGCCCTGCATGCCTGGTGCGAGGAAGACGGCGGTTCGAAGGGGCTGGTGCTGGATACGGGGAATACCCGCTACCTCGACTTCTACCAGCGGCACGGCTACGAGGAACTGGGCGAGATAGCCCTCGGGCCGATCCGCGAGCACGTGCTTTTCCACCCCAATCCAAAGCCGGAAAACCGGCTGGCTGGCTAGAAACCGGTAGGCCAGAACCCGCGTAGGTTGGTGCTGAACGCAGTGAAGCCCAACGCTGGCGATGTTGGGCTTCGCTTGCTCAGCGCCAACGGTGGGCATTGCAGCCCGTAGGAGCGGGCCATGCCCGCGATCCGTAGTCGGCCCCTGCGGACCTAGCTGGAATAAAGCACCACGGCCGCGCGAGCCTTGCTGCGGCCGAAGCAGCTCATCTGTTCGAACTCGGCATGACTCACGGGAATGTGCTGGCAGTCCAGCGGCTCGCGATATTTGCTGTGATCGACATCCGGGTCATGCAGATAGACGAAGTCCTCGTCGCAATCGGTGATCACTACCCAGTGTGGAATCTTGGTGCGGGTCAGCCGGTAGCTGCTGATCAATACCAGCGGCTGGCCGCCGACGCGCAACGTGCCGGCGATATCGAGCCGGTCGACCAGCAGTTGCTCGACACTGCTTTCGGCCAGCGCGGCGCTGAAATCCTCGTGGACCAGGCGCATCACGTCGCGCTTTTCCGCACTGCGTACGCCATCGAGGAACAGCGGTCCGTCCTCGGAGAGCTGCAGGCGCACGCGAAAGCCCCTGCGCCAGGCGGCCAGCGCCAACCCTTGCGGGCTGCAGCCGCCATGGCCGGCCGTCATATAGATGGTGGTGGCTTCGCGCCACAGGCGTAGTTCCTCGCGGCGTTCCAGCGCGCGTTGCGGCTCCAGCGCGCCCATGGCCATCAGCAGGCAGGCGGGGCCGCAGGTGAACTCGGTGGTTTGCCGATAGAACGGCACATGCCGCGGCAGGCGTTCGCTGACCTGGCGGATGCGCTTCTCGAAGCGCAGCGCTTCGCCGTGGTCCTCGTAATAGTCGGCCACCTTGGCGAACGGTCGATAGCCGTTGCGTTCGTACAGGGCGATTGCGCCGCGGCTGTCCGGACTCACTTCCAGGCGCATATAGGCGCAATCGTGAGCGAGGGCTTCGGTTTCGGCGGCCTCCAGCAGCTTCTGGCCAAGGCCGATGCCGCGCGCGCGTTCCTCCAGGGCGATCGAGTAGAGCCGTGCCAGCGAAGTGCCCTGATGAAACAGGACCAGCACATAACCCAGCAGAACTGCATCGGCTTCGGCGACGATCAGCGCGGACTTCCCGTGGCTGAGCAGCCATTGGAAGTTCCGCCGGGCGAGGCGGTCGTGCTCGAAACAACGGTTCTCCAGTTCGACCAGGGCGTCGAGGTCGTCGAGACTGGCGGCACGCAATTGAAGGTTCATGGCGGTCCGTTGATGGGTGCGAAAGGCGCTGCCTTCACATGCACTGGAGTGAGCCAGTGGGGCCACGACAGCAACTGCCCGAGCGTGGCCGAGGATCGAACGCAATGTCGGACGAGTATTGTCCCTGATCGGAGTAGGGGCAAGCTGGCTGCATTACCTATAGTCACCAGGGAATGGTGGCGGGATGCCATTTTTTATCGGCTGCAAACCCTTGATCTGAATCAAGCTTAAACGGTTCAGCAAGCACATTATTCGATGGACGGTACTGTCCGGTGTCAAAAAATTGCTACCGTTAACTGCAGGCGCGCCAAGCAGCTGTTTTTATAGTTATTTTTAATAAGGAGCGTCAAGGAATGAGCCATGCTCGACAATGTTGCGAATTTTCGCCGCCTGCTGGTAGTCGATCCCTGTGACGACTGCCGGAAGCTGCTGCCAGGACTACGCATAGCAGGTTGGGAAGTCGATAGCTGTGCTCTGGACTCTGCGTCCGATCGAAGTTGCGATGTCGGCATGCTGCGCCTGCATCACGGGCACCTGGAGCGTCCCGATCGGGTCAGGGAGCTGATCAGCCGCAGCGGCGCCGAATGGATCGCGGTGCTCAGCCAGGATGTGCTCAACACTCAGGATGTCGGTGATTTCGTCTGTGAGTGGTTCTTCGATTTCCATACCTTGCCTTTCGATGTCGCGCGGGTGCAGGTCACCCTCGGTCGTGCCTACGGCATGGCTCGTCTGCGTGATCGCCGCAGCCTCTATCGCGACGCGCAGCAGGACGAGCTGCTTGGCGAAAGCCGCGCGGTGCGGGAATTGCGCGGTTTGCTGGCGAAACTCGCACCCACCGAGTCGCCGATACTGATCCGTGGTGAAAGCGGCACCGGAAAGGAGCTGGTGGCGCGTACGCTGCACCGGCTGTCGCGCCGTGCCGGCAAGCCGTTCGTGGCGATCAACTGCGGAGCGATTCCCGAGCATCTCATCCAGTCCGAACTGTTCGGCCATGAGAAGGGCTCCTTCACCGGGGCGCACCAGCGCAAGATCGGCCGCTTCGAACAGGCCAACGGCGGCATGCTGTTCCTCGACGAGATCGGCGACCTGCCGCTGGAACTGCAGGCCAACCTGCTGCGCATCCTCCAGGAGAAACAGATCGAGCGGGTCGGCGGCAGCGAACCGATTCCCGTGGACGTGCGGGTGCTTGCCGCGACCCATGTCGACCTCGAGTCCGCCATTTCCTCGGGGCGTTTCCGCGAAGATCTCTACTACCGACTGAATGTCCTGCAGGTTTCGACTGCGCCGCTGCGCGAACGCGTCGGCGACCTGCCGGTGCTGGCGAACCATTTCGCCCATTTCTACAGCGTCGAGATCGGCCGGCGGGCACGCCGCTTCAGCCAGGATGCTCTGGCGGCGATGGCCGAACACGATTGGCCGGGCAACGTGCGCGAACTGGCCAACCGTGTGCGCCGCGGACTGGTGCTGGCGGAGGGCCGGGAGATCGAGGCGAGCGACCTGGGACTGGAGCGCGCCAAGGACAAGCCGGCGCAGCCGACTCTCGTTCCCCTGGAGGACTACAAGCTTGGCGCCGAACGCCAGGCCATGTGCGATGCGCTGGCCTTGTACGGCGACAACCTGAGCGTCGCGGCACGCATGCTCGGTATCTCCCGGCCAACGCTGTATCGTCTGCTGCACAAGCATCATCTGCGCTGAGCTTCTCTTCACATGCCGCGTGTTGGCCGCGGTATGACGGATTTCCCGCTCTCCGGGTGCCTCTTCCGTGCCCGCATCATCCGGCTTTAGCGACGTAGCATTGCGCCGTCGCCGGATGGGGCGGGACACGTAGTCTGAACGAAGGGATAACCGTCGCCTCTGCATGGGTGTCGCTTCGCTCAACCCATCCTGCTTTGCTGGCCGCACTTCTCCCGCCGGGGGAGAGGTGCGGCCATGCGCGGCTCAGAAGTAGTAGGGGAATTTGATGCTGAAGCTGAAGTCCGGGGCGTCCGGGGTGAGGCCGATGGAGAGGTTGGGCACCACGGTGAGTTTCGGGCTCAGCGCGTAGGTCAGGCCCCAGTTGAAGTAGCCGGCGTTGTAGTCGCTGCCGGTGATGCTCTGCCAGTCCTGGCCGTCGGGTTTTATCTTGCTCTTGCGGGCGATGAGGTCGGAGAAGGAGAACGACATGCTCATCCGCTCGTTGAGGGCGAAAGCCACGCCGGCGCCGATCTGGAACCAGTCGCCGAGATCGACCTTGCCGCCGAGCTTGGTGCCCTGCTGCGCGCTGATGTCGCTGAACGATTCCTCCAGGTTGTAGGTGTACGACAGGCTGCCGAACAGGACGGCCGGGTCGACGGTCTTGACCAGCGAGATGCCGGGCGTGATCGACCACACGCCATTGCCGGTGGGCAACTCCTCGGGAACGTTGAGATTGTCGTTGCCGGCCACGGGGACCAGCTTGATGCCGTACGGGTCCTTGCCGGTCGGCGCCTTGACCCGCAGGCTGAGCACGGCGTCCGGGCGTGTCTCGGTTTCGTTGAGGAACCGCCAGGCGACGCCGACGTTGACGTCTCCGATTTCCGGGTCGCGGGTAACTGTCTCGTCGGACGACTGCGACGTGGAGTTGCCGGCGCCGGCGGATTCGTAGGTGCTCTCGCGGTAGACCACCGGTACGTTGATATCGAACTGCCAGTTGTTCGCGTTGTAGCGACCGGTCAGGTCCAGGGTCCAGGTGTCGGCATTGATGTTGTCGACGCCGATATTGCCGAGAAAGATCGTATCCAGCGCCAGGAAGCCGTTGAGGATCAGCTGCCTCGAGTCGTAGTGGCTATAGGTGAGCCCGGTTTCGAAACTGAACCGGCCGGCGCCGAAGAAACCGCTGGCCTCGTCGTAGATGTTCTCCACGCTCTTCGGCGGCTCGGCGTCCTCCTGCAGGGACTGGCCGTAGGAGCTGGAAGTGCCGGGAGGCGTGGGTTTGCCGGTCGAAGTGACCAGGCGCTTGGGTTGCGGCGGGCCGGACGGCTGGTCCTCGACCTGGCGCACGCGCTGTTCGAGGACCATCAGCGCCTTCTGCTGGGTTTCGTAGCGTTGCTTCAGTTCGAGCAACTCGCGCTTGAGGGCCTCCACCTCGTCCGGCGTCGCCGCGGCGACGAAGGACGGAGGGAGGAGTGCGGCCACACAGATGGCCAGGCGTAGGGGAAGCGATCGATGCATGGCGAGACGTCCCATTCCCATTGTTATATTCGCAGTCGCCCGGGACTTATCCCGGGCTCACATACCCATGGCGCGCAATCCTCGTAGCTGCGCGATGTTCTGGTCCATGGCCGCCCCGCTGGCCGGTGCGTTGTCGCGCAGCACGACGCCGAGCTGGGTCAGGTTGCTGACCTGGTTGCCGGCGCCGATCAGGTTGGTCGCCTGGAACAGCCCCCCGGCCGCGAGTTTCTGTACGCTGCTGCCCTGGCCGTTGGCCTGGATGGCAAGCTGTACGCCGCCACCGGACGGGCTCACGGTGATGGTGCCGGCGCTGTTCGAACGGCTGACCGAATCGCCCAGCGGCTGGCCCGGATCGCTCGATGCGGGCGCCGTGCCGTTGCGGCTGATGTCGATGCTGACGTTATTGTAGGCGGTATTGTAGTCGCCGGCTGAGCGCACGCTCTGGGTCACGCCGCTGGTCTGGTTCAGCCCGGCGCCGCCACTGACGCTGCCAGTGCCGGCAGTCGGGGTCGGACCGTCGCCGGCCGCGTCGTAGGTAGTCACGTAGAACTGCGGCTTGATGGTGGTGTGCTGCATCTGCATCTGCACTTTGGCGCCGATGCTTTCTCCGGCGGAGTTCTTCCAGGTGCTACTCATGATGACGCCGAAGCTGACTATCCGCCCCGGCAGCACATAGCGGCCGCGCAATTGCGCCAGTTCCTGGTCCTTCAGTTCGATCGGCTTGAACAGGCTCTCCGCCTGGGCCGGAACGCCGACAGCCAGGCAGAGGGCGGTCAGCAGTGAGATGGTCTTCATGTTCGACTCCCTGGATTGTGTCCCTCCGGCCTAGAAGAAATCGCTCTGGATGAACCCGAACTCCATGAGTTCGGCGTCCTTCACCGGGTAGAAGGCGCTCCGGCGGTCCCTGGCCGTCAGTGGATCGGGGGGGGAGAGCAGGGCGTTGGCCTTGTCGTAGCCAGGCCCGATGATGGCGAAGATGATGCCGTTCCAGCCCTTGAGGAAATCCTCCTCGCGGTAACGCTTGTGTCCCAGCACCGGGTCGCCGATGTAGACGTAGCCGTTCTGCGTCCGTTGCAGCACGACGAAATGCTTGTAGCCGCGCACGTCCATCAGCACGATCACCGGGATGCTGACCTTGCGCAGCGAACTGGCGTTGACCCGGTAGCCGCGGGCACGCATGCCGATGCTTTCGACGTAGCGCTTCATGTCGAGCATGGAGAAACCCTTGACCCGCACCATGTCCGGATCGGCTTCCATGAGCATGCCCTTGATGACGAATTCCTCGTCGACATCCAGTTGGTAGCCCTGGCGCAGGATGGTCGCCAGCGAGGCGGCGCCGCAGCTGAAATCGGTTTTCTGTTCCACCAGGTTGGCGAAGCGCCGTTCGCGGATGCTTTCCACCTTCTTGAAGGCCATGGCCCCGCCCGGCAGGACGGCGAAGGGAAGCTGCGTGGCCTGGACCGCGACGGGCAGTGCGGCGAGCAGCAGAAGGGCGAGCGTACGCATGGTCGTGAGGCCCGTGTCGGCTCCTGGAAAGTAGGAGGCTCCGTTTCCGGAGCCTCCAGTTCGAGTTACAGGCAGGATTGGCAGGCAGCGATCGACAGCGAGTTCGCTTGCTGGTTGCCGACACCGGCTGCAACGTTGGCGCCGACGTTACCCGATGCGTTGTTCAGCGAACCGCTGACTGTTGCATCGTTGGTCACGACGTTGGTGAAGCCGGTCGGAACCAGTACCTGATAGGTAGCGGTGCCGCTCAGCTCGAAGGTGCCAGCTTCCTTGAAGTACAGCGGGTCCTTGTCGACTTTGTCCTTGCCGCGATGGCCGCGTTCTTTGTCGTCGATGACTACGCCCGAACCCCAACCCTTGTAGGTGCCTTCCGCCTCGAAGCGGGCGCGCAGGGTTTCCTTCTCGAAGGTTGCCACACCGAGGTTGCTGACGACGTTGCCGGTCGACTCCTGATTGACCGGGCCGCTGGCGATGGCATAACGACCGCCGGAGGAAGCGGCTGCCATCATGTTTTTCTGTTGGTTGAAGTCGCCGGCGGCAACGTTGACGCCCACGTTACCCGACGAATCGTTGGCCGAACCGTCCAGGGTGGCACTGTTGGTGGTGGAGATATTGACTGCGATGTTGTCGTGCTGGCTCTGATTGGCATCGGTGGACGCATAGGATCCGCCAAAGATCCATTCTGCATCGGAGCTGGCGATCGCGGCTTCGTTGTCCTGCTGGTTCATGTCGCCGGCAGCCACGTTCAACCCTGCGTTGCCTTCGGCGTCGTTGAGCGAGTCGCTGACATCTGCGGTGTTTTCGGTGCCCTGGTTGAGCACGAAGTTGTCGTAGTTGTCCTGCTGGTCATTCAGCGTGGCGGACGCAGTGGCGAAGAACCTTGGATCCTTGTGCGGGTCCTTCGGTTGTTGTTGATGATGGCCATTGTTGTGGTGGTGGTCATTTCCCCGCCGTTCATCCGCCTGTATAGCTACAGCCATGACCGCTGCTACGGCGAAAACCAGAGGCTTGATAGCCATTGATGGTTTCATGGTGTGTCTCCTTGCTTGCTAGCGTGTTTAGTGTTCCTGTTTGTTGGTTTGGGTCAGTCGACCCGGATGCTCAGGGTGTTGCCCATACGATTCCCCACCCCGGCACTCTGGTTCAGCTGGACCACGCCTCGGCTGCCGACGAATGCCTGGTCGCTGGTAACGACCTGCCGATTGCCTGTTGCGGAGCTCCCTGAACCGGAGTCTTGCGACAGCGTCACGTTCTGCTGCGAGAGCATGCTGTCGTCGATGCTTTGCACGACCGCGCCAATGCTGATGCGCATGACGTTGGCCTGCTGGTTGGCGGCCCCGGCAGACTGGTTCACGCCCAGTGCGCCGCTGCCATTGGTGAATGAACGGCCATCGATATTCACTGCAGCCGCCTGCCTCAGATCGGCAGAGGTCAGCACACGCTGGCGGACATCGGTACTCGCTTGTCCTGGTGCGCCGTTGGCGATGGCGCGGGCGTTGGCCTGTTGCTGCTGGTCGCCGGCGGCCTGGTTGAGGCTGAAGTTGCCGTTGTAGCTGGCGCCGGTGTTGTCGATGGTCGAGGTATTGATGCTGTCCGCGTGGGCCGCGCCGCAAAGAAGCAGGGCGAGCGGCAGAAGGCTGGCTTTCATCTCAACGGTCCCCTCCGGTCAGGATGCCCAGTGGCGCCAGTCCGCGCTGGATCGAGTTGTTGACCGTGTTGGCGATGCCTGAGCCAGCTCGTCCGGAGCTGCCTCCGCCGACGATGGTCTGCTGCAGGTTCTGGTTGTTGGTGTTGTTGTTCAGGCCGGGGATGTTGCCGCCGGGCAGCACATGGCGCTCGATGCCGGCGCCGCTGGTGATGCCGGCGAAGTCGTTGTCGGTGAGTTCGGTGCTGTTGGTCATCCTGATGACCATTTCCGACCGGTTCGGATTGACGGTGGTCGGATTCGGGTCGGGTACCATGACGGGGCTGGTGGCGACCCGTGGCTGGACCTGGCGATGCAGGACGATGGTGCCGTCGCCGGCCGCTTCGGCGGTCGAATAGAGTGGAGCACTGGCCACGCCGGCGAGGGCGATGCACAAGACGACAGTCCGTGAGTCGATGATCTCCATGATTCTCTGCTCCTGTGTTGCGGCACTGGGTCCTTTCCAGCGATACCGGGATAGAGCAGTTGTCGTGCCGGAATTGGTTTTTTCTTGTTAATCAGTCAGTTGGATTGGCTTCCTGCAATTCGTTGGTAAGTCCATGTACTCCGCCTGAAACAATCCTGGCAACTCGGTCAAATGGCTCGAAGCGGCATTGGCCGTGGTTCTGGGCAGGGCGGCCATCACCTGTATCACTGCTTTGACAGATTTCGACTATGTAACGGGGATTCCCCGAATTCCGTGGGCTGGAGCAGGGGGCAGGTGTTTCACCAGAGCAACACTCGGGGTGTAAATAGCGACATGATTGACCCGGGTGCCATTGCGTTGGCATCAGAATGCTGTCGCTTTGGGAGTAGTCCGGGCGGGAGAAAAATTTGGTTACACCTGCGCCGAGGGCCGGCCGATGCAGTAGGATTACCGGTCTTTGTCCCGCTTCGTGTGCCTTGGGGAAGGCGTGTCACGAAGGATGGGGCGTTCATTCGACTAGGCGGAACTGTCCGCGCGGGGGAGCTGTATGGAGTTGTGGAGTGCCTTCCAGGCATTCGTGCTGGGGGTGATAGAGGGACTTACCGAGTTTCTGCCGGTGTCCAGTACCGGGCACCAGATCATCGTCGCCGACTTGCTCGGCTTCGTCGGCGAACGCGCACAGGCGTTCAATATCATCATCCAGCTGGCTGCCATCCTGGCGGTGGTATGGGAGTTCCGCGGGAAGATCATCGAGATCGTGCGCGGCCTGCCCACCCAGCGGCCGGCGCAGCGTTTCACCGCCAACCTGCTGATCGCCTTCTTCCCGGCAGTGGTCCTTGGCGTGGCCTTCGCCGATGTGATCCACCACTACCTGTTCAACCCGATCACCGTGGCGGCTGCGCTGGTGGTGGGCGGTGTGGTGATGCTCTGGGCCGAGCGGCGCGAGCATGTGATCCGCGCCGAACATGTCGACGACATGACCTGGAAGGACGCCCTCAAGGTCGGCTGTGCGCAGTGCCTGGCGCTGGTTCCGGGCACCTCGCGCTCCGGTGCGACGATCATCGGCGGGCTGCTGTTCGGCCTGTCGCGCAAGGCGGCCACGGAGTTTTCCTTCTTCCTGGCGATGCCGACCATGGTCGGCGCGGCGGTGTACTCCGGCTACAAGTATCGCGAATTGTTCGAGCCCAGCGATTTGCCGGTGTTCGCCGTCGGCTTCGTCACTTCCTTCATCTTCGCCATGATCGCGGTGCGCGGGCTGCTCAAGTTCATCGCCAACCACAGCTACGCCGTCTTCGCCTGGTACCGCATCGCCTTCGGCGTGCTGATCCTGGCGACCTGGCAGTTCGGCCTGATCGACTGGAGCACGGCGCAGCATTGAGCGAGCGCAACGGAGTAGTCAGCCGCTGGGATGACGCCAAGGGCTTCGGCTTCATCCGCCCGCAATCCGGCGGCGAGGAAGTCTTCCTGCACATCTCGGCGTTTCGCGGTGATCGTCGGCCAGTGAGTGGCGATCAGGTCTGCTTCGTGCCGGGTACGGATCGCCAGGGTCGTCCGCGCGCCGAGCATGCGCGGCTGGCCGGGTTGGCGGTCGACTCCCCGGAAATTCGCCGCAAGCCGCAGGCGCCGGTGACGCGGGAAAAGGTCCGTGCCGGCCGCAAGCTGGCCGAGCAGCGCCCGCAACGGCATGTCGCCCGCGTGCTGCCGGTGCTGGCCGTCCTGCTGGCGCTGCCGCTGGCCGGCGCCGTGGTCTGGCTGGCGCAGGGGCGCGTCTGGTGGGTGCCGTTGCTCTATCCGCTGCTCAGCGTCGTCGCCTTCCTCGCCTACTGGCGCGACAAGAGCAGCGCCCGGCAGGGTGCCTGGCGCACGCCCGAGCAGACCCTGCACCTGCTCGAAGTGCTGGGCGGCTGGCCGGGCGCCTTGCTGGCCCAGCAGGTGTTCCGGCACAAGACGCGCAAGGCGTCTTACCAGATCGTGTTCTGGGCCATCGTCGTGCTGCACCAACTGTTCTGGGGCGACTGGCTCAGCGGCGGGCGGCTGCTGGCCATGCTCGGCATTCCCGCCTTCTCATAACGGGCGGTCGCTGCGGCCGAACTGCTCGGCGAGATAGTCGAGCAGCGCCCTGACCGCCGGCAGCACGCCGCGGCGATGCGGGTAGACCGCCTGCAGGAAGGCATCTGGCTGGTTCCATTCCGGCAGCACCTGTAGCAGCCGTCCATCGGCCAGTTCCGCTTCGCAGTAGTTCAGCGGCAGGGCCGTCACCCCGAGGCCGGCCAGCGCCACGTTCTTGCGCAGGTTGAAATCCTCCGCCGCCAGCCGCGCCTCCAGGGCTATCTCGCAGTGGGCGCCGTCCGGGCCGCAGAGGCTCAGGTGAACCTTGCGGTCGTTCCCGATGGCGCCGAGCATCGGCAGGCTGGCCAGCTCCGCCGGCTCTCTCAGCTGCACACCTCGCAGCAGCTCCGGCGTGGCCACCAGTATGGTCTTCGCCGGACGCAGGCGACGGCTGATCAGCGAAGGATCTTCGTCCCCGGGAGAACGCACGCGCAGCGCCACGTCGACGCCTTCGTTGACCAGGTCGACGCGGCGGTTGGTCAGCAGCAGCTCCAGGTTCACCTGTGGATAGCGGGCGAGGAATCCCGGCAGCATCTCGTTGAGCGAGGTTTCCGCCAGGGCTATCGGGCTGGACAGCTTGACCCTCCCGCGCGGTTCGGCGCTCAGTTGCGCGACCACCTCGTCGGCCATTTCCGCTTCCACCAGCATGGCCTGGCAGTGCCTGTAATAACGCTCGCCGATATCGGTAAGGGCCAGCTTGCGCGTGGTGCGCTGCAGCAGACGAGCGTTCAGGCGCGCCTCCAGCTCCGCCACCCGTCGCGACAGCCGCGACTTTGGCAGACCCAGCTCGCGCCCGGCTGCGGCGAACCCACCGGCTTCCACCACCTTGGCGAAGTAGTACAGGTCATTGAGATCCTGCATGGGATTGTCCTGCTGATGAGACGATGCATCGCATTTTTGCGGACTTATCGTCGATTGGCTACATCGGTAGCCTTGTCAGCAAGTCAGCAGTGACGACCAATTACCGGGAGACCAGCATGAAACTTCTGCACATCGATTCCAGCATCCTCGGCGACGCCTCCGCTTCGCGCCAACTCAGCCGCGAAGTCGTGGACGCCTGGCGCGCCGCCGAAGCGGGCCTGCAGGTGACCTACCGTGACCTGGCCGCCGACGCCATCAGCCACCTGTCCGCCGCCAGCCTGGTCGCCGCCGGCACCCCGGCCGAACTGCGCGACGCTGCGCAGAAGCACGAAGCGGCGCTGGGCGAAAACAGCATCGAGGAGTTCCTGGCTGCCGACGCCATCGTCATCGGCGCGCCGATGTACAACTTCACTATCCCCAGCCAGTTGAAGGCCTGGATCGACCGCATCGCCGTAGCCGGCAAGACCTTCCGCTACACCGAGAACGGCCCGGTCGGCCTGGCGGGCGGCAAGAAGGTGATCATCGTCTCCACCGCCGGCGGCCTGCACGCCGGTCAGCCCAGCGGCGCGGCCCACGAGGATTACCTGAAGCTGGTGCTTGGTTTCGTCGGCATCACCGACATCGAAGTAGTGCGTGCCGAAGGCCTGGCCTACGGTGAGGAGCCGCGTAAACAGGCGATCAGTGCCGCCCGGCAGCGCATCGCTGAAGAGTTCGTCGCTGCCTGATTGCGGTTGGTGCGAATGAAAAAACGCCGCCCCTGATGAAGGGGCGGCGTTTTTTGTTTTGGCTATGAGTTGCCTGGTTCCCTCACCCTAACCCTCTCCCAACGGGAGAGGGGACTGTCCGGGGGTATCGGTCGGCACGGCATGCATCCCAACGCCGTTGTACCCCCTCTCCCTCCGGGAGAGGGCAGGGGTGAGGGTTGCCTCAGGCAATCACCATTAGACGACCACACCCTGGCTGCGCAGGTAATCGTCGTAGCTGCCGCTGAAGTCGGTCACGCCGTTCTCGCTCAGCTCGATGATGCGGGTCGCCAGGGAGGAGACGAACTCGCGGTCGTGGCTGACGAAGATCAGCGTGCCCGGGTAGTTCTCCAGCGCCAGGTTGAGCGACTCGATGGATTCCATGTCCAGGTGGTTGGTCGGTTCGTCCATCACCAGTACGTTGGGCTTCTTCAGGATCAGGCGGCCGAACAGCATGCGGCCCTGTTCGCCACCGGAGATCACCTTCACCGACTTCTGGATCTCGTCGTTGGAGAACAGCATGCGGCCGAGGGTGCCGCGTACCAGTTGCTCGCCGCCCTGGGTCCACTGGGCCATCCAGTCGAACAGGTTCATGTCGTCGGCGAAATCGTCGGCATGGTCCTGGGCGAAGTAGCCGACGTCGGCGCTGTCGGTCCACTTCACCTCACCGCTGTCCACCGGCAGCTCACCGACCAGGGTGCGCAGCAGGGTGGTCTTGCCGATGCCGTTGGGACCGATGATGGCGATGCGTTCGCCGGCCTCGACCTGCAGGCTGAGGTTCTTGAACAGCGGGTTGCCGTCGTAACCCTTGCTGATGCGCTCGACGGTCACCGCCTGGCGGTGCAGCTTCTTGTACTGCTCGAAGCGGATGAACGGGCTGACGCGGCTGGACGGCTTGACCTCTTCCAGCTGGATCTTGTCGATCTGGCGGGCGCGGCTGGTGGCCTGCTTGGCCTTGGAGGCGTTGGCCGAGAAGCGGCTGACGAAGGTCTGCAGTTCGGCGATCTGTGCCTTCTTCTTGGCATTGTCGGAGAGCAGGCGCTCGCGGGCCTGGGTCGCCGCGGTCATGTACTCGTCGTAGTTGCCGGGGAACAGGCGCAGCTCGCCGTAGTCCAGGTCCGCCATGTGCGTGCAGACGCTGTTCAGGAAGTGGCGGTCGTGGGAAATGATGATCATGGTGCTGTTACGCGCCGTGAGGATGCTTTCCAGCCAGCGGATGGTGTTGATGTCCAGGTGGTTGGTCGGCTCGTCGAGGAGCAGCACGTCCGGATCGGAGAACAGCGCCTGGGCCAGCAGCACGCGCAGCTTCCAGCCGGGGGCGACGGAACTCATCGGGCCGAAATGCTGGTCCAGCGGAATGCCCAGACCGAGCAGCAGCTCACCGGCGCGGGATTCGGCGGTGTAGCCGTCGAATTCGGCGAACTGGACTTCCAGCTCGGCCACGGCCATGCCGTCGTCTTCGCTCATTTCCGGCAGGGAGTAGATGCGGTCGCGCTCGGCTTTCACGTTCCACAGCTCGGTGTGACCCATGATCACGGTGTCGATGACCGAGAAATCTTCATAGGCGAACTGGTCCTGGCGCAGCTTGCCCAGGCGCACGTTGTTTTCCAGCATCACCTGGCCGGAGCTTGGCTCGAGGTCGCCGCCGAGGATCTTCATGAAGGTCGACTTGCCGCAACCGTTGGCGCCGATCAGGCCGTAGCGGTTGCCGTTGCCGAACTTGACGGAGACGTTTTCGAACAGCGGCTTTGCGCCGAACTGCATGGTGATGTTTGCTGTGGAGATCAAGGGGTATACCTGGGTATGTCGGGTGGCGTATCGCCGGTGCGGCATGCAGCGCGGCGCAAAAAACGCGGGATGATACCACCTGGGCGACCGCTCCGCAGCCGATCCGGGATGATCGGAAGCGGCAGGCCATACTGCTAGCAATGATGTGCAGTGTTTTCCGGGGCGCGACCGACGACCGGTAGGGTGAAGTGAAGGAAGATGTTTACGGCTGTTGAAGATATTGAACGGCTGCTTCAGAATTTCCGGCCTGATATGTCGGGGGAGGCAGTATGAAAATTCTGGACGAGCACAATGACCTGAAGCACAACCTGGAGCAGGTGAGCGGAAAGAACATCACCATCGTCTCGGGTTTTGCCAGTGGCACCGAGCCTCTGATCGATACCCTGCTGGCCAGCGGCAACCGGGTCGACATGCTGGTCGGCACCGTCAATTCCTTCACTTCGCCGGACTTCATCGAGCACTGCCTGCGCCACGCGGATGCCGGGCTGACGCTGTCGGTGGATTTCCGCTACCAGGCCAGCGTCAACTGGAAGCTGGTCCTGATCGAGCCGGACGTGGTGATCGTCGGCTCCGCCAATTTCACCGATGTGGGCCTGGGTCTCAGCCGCGATACCTGCGTGCTGATCGAGGATGCCGGTCTGTACGCCGGCTATCTGGCCAAGGTCGCCGCGCTGAAGGCGACCGGGGGCGTGCTGCTCTGCAGCGAGTCGCAGCGATTCGACGATGAGCTGGATGCCTACCGCCAGGTGCACCTGCGCATGCAGGCCGGCCTGGCGCGTAGTTCGCAATACCTGGACGGCGAGAGCTGGCTGGCCGACGAGACCAACCAGAGCATTCCGCTGTTCATCTGGTACAGCGACCATTCGGAACAGTCGGAAGACGAGGCGCGTGCCCACCTGCGCTCCAGCAGCGACGGCGTGGCCTGGGACGACGTGCGCGAGTTCTTCACCTACGAGTGCGCCGAAGGCGCGCTGCCGTACGAGGAGGGCGACGTCGTGCTGACGGCGCGTTGCAATGGCTCGCACATCGGCTTCTACACCTTCGACCGCATCCTCTACCGCAACGGCACCTACTACATCTACGCCTACCGCAAGACGCGCTATGCGCAGCCGTTCAGGCTGGACGACGCCAGGGAGCGCCTGCGCGATGCGATTCCCCACTGGTATGAGGACTGCAAGACTGCAGTCACCCGTTCCGACATCGCACGGATGATCGAGTGATTGCCAGTGCGCAATGAAAAACGCTCCGGGGAATTTTCTCCTGCGTGGAACGTGAATTCGTAGGTTGGGCTGAGGCACGAAGCCCAACGATCCAGCCCGATGGTTGCTGATGTTGGGCTTCGCAGGCTCAGCACCAACCTACGCAACAAAAAACGCCCCGGGCATATGCCGCGGGGCGTTTTTGCTTTGGTCGCGAACCTTACAGCATTAGAAGATGCTGATCGGGTACTCGACGAAGGCGCGGACTTCGTTGCCGTCCGAGTTGTAGGCGCTGGCGTCGTTGGAGACGCGGACCCACGAGCTGCGCAGACGCAGGCTCAGGTTCTTGGCCGGGCCGTCCTGTACCACGTACTGCAGTTGGTTGAAGATTTCGCGCTCGGTGCCATCGCTGGTGTCGGCGGTGCGGATGTTGTCGCCGCGCACGTAGGCCACGCGGTAGCTCAGGCCCGGCATGCCGTAGGCGCCGAAGTCGATGGCGTAGCTGACCTGCCAGGAGCGCTCGTCCTCGGCGTTGAAGTCCGACCAGTAGGAGTTGGCCAGCCAGATGGTGCTGCCGCCGTCGCCCAGGGCGCCGGTCGGTACGCCGTCGACTTCCTGGTAGAAGCCGTAGTTGTAGCCGGTGTCGCCGGTGCTGCGCTGGTGGGCGAGGGTGAAGGAGTGGGCATCGATCGCGTAGGTCGCGGCCAGGCTCCAGATGGTGTTGTCGCGGTTGCCGCCGTAGAACTGATCGGCGAAGTCGCTATCCAGCTTGGTCTTGTAGCCGTTGAAGTCGAAGGTCAGCGACTCTTTCTCGGCCAGCGGCTGGACGTAGTTCAGGTTGAGGTACTGCTTCTTCGCCACGTCCTCGTTGTCGGAACCGTAGAGCGAGGCGCTGAAGTTGTCGGTGAACTTGTAGCTGCCGCCGAACACGTCGATGCGCTTCAGGTGGCCGCTGTCGGAGCTGGTGGCGCTCTTGCGGACTTCCTGGGTGAAGCGGCCGACGTTCAGCTCCAGGCCTTCGATCTCCTTGGAGGTGATCATGGTGCCGTTGAAGGTTTCCGGCAGCAGGCGGGAGTTGTCGTAGGTCAGCACCGGCAGGGCAGGCATCTGGTCGCCGACCTTGATCACGGTGTTGGAGATGCGCGCCTTGATGGCAGCGCCGCCACGGGACAGGTCGTCGGCAGCGTGGCCGCTGTCACCCTGCTTGAAGAAGTCGATGCCGGCGGCACCGCTGCGGCCCTGGCCGCCGTCCAGACGCACGGCGTACATGCCGAAGGCGTCGACGCCTACACCGACGGTGCCCGGGGTGAAGCCGGAAGTGAAGGTGGCGGTTGCCGCCTGGCCCCACTCTGACTTGTCTTCGGCGCCGTGCTTGAAGTCGCGGTACATGTAGCCATTGCGCAGGAACACGTCCAGGTGGCTGTCTTCAACGAAGCCCTTGGCGTTGGACTGGTCGTCGGCCATCGCCTGGTTGGCGGCGGCGAGGATGCCCAGAGCGAGCAGGCTGATCCGTTTGTTCAACATCTTGTTAGATCCTAATCATTGGTTCGAGCAGAGATGGCTGCGGAAAAAGCATTCCCTTCCCGCGTTTTGCAACGCAGGATTTTCGTCGCCACATGCTGCTAATTGGAGTTATTGGAATGATTCGGAGCCCGTGGCGGACCCCAGCGGGGCGGGATAATAGCAGAAGTGGGAATTTTTCCTTTATTTTCAGCGAGTAGCGGAAAACATCGCTGATATTGCGCGTCGGACGGCAGCTCATGCGGCCTGCGGGCGCTGCCGGAGTCCACTTTTTCTGGAGGATTTTTTCACGAAAGATTGACGCCGCCGCTCCTAGGCTGCCGTCGCTCACCGCCCCACCAGGGCGGATGGGCGACCCGACAGCCCTGGAAGAACCCGCGCAATGCTGAAGATCCGCCCAATCCGGCCCGAATACCTGACTCTGCTCGGCAGCGCATTCCTGCTGCTGGCCTACAACCTGCCCCTGTGGCGACATCTGCTGGAGGTGACCCCGCCGGGCTGGCGCGGGGTTGGGCTGGTGCTGGCATTCGCGGCGCTGCTGTTCGCCTGCTTCAACCTGATCCTCAGCCTGCTCGCCGTTCGCGGCGTGCTCAAGCCGGCGCTGAGCGTGCTGCTGCTGGTCAGCGCCGGCGTGGCCTATTTCATGAACCACTACGGCGTGCTGATCGATGTCGAGATGCTGCGCAATGTCGTGGAGACCGACCCCGCCGAAGTACGCGACCTGCTTTCGTTCAAGCTGGGGGCCTACCTCCTGCTGCTTGGCGTGCTGCCGGCATGGTTGCTCTGGCGTGTGCCGATAGCCTGGCGGAGCTGGCCGCGCGAGCTGCTTGGCAAGGGCTGCATGGCCCTGGCCTCGGTGGCGCTGATCGCCGCAGTGGCGCTGTGCAACTACCAGGGCCTGTCGTCGCTGCTGCGCAATCATCACGAACTGCGCATGCAGGTGGTGCCGAGCAACTATGTGGGCGCGGCGTTCGGCCTGCTGAAGGGCAGGGTGCAGGCCGGGCCGCAGCAGTTGCAGCCGGTCGCTACGGACGCCGTGCGCGCCTCCAGTGGGCAGGACCATCCGCGCAAGTCATTGACGGTGCTGGTGGTGGGCGAAAGCGCGCGGGCGGAGAACTTTTCCCTGAACGGCTATGGCCGCGATACCAACCCACGGCTGCAGGCGGAGCCGGGGCTGATCACCTTCAGCGACGTCCACTCCTGCGGCACGGAAACCGCGGTATCGGTGCCCTGCATGTTCTCAGACCTGACCCGTGCGCATTACAGCGACGGCAAGGCGAAGCATCAGGAAGGGCTGCTCGATGTACTGAAACGCGCCGGCTTCGCGGTGCTCTGGCGCGACAACCAGTCGGGCTGCAAGGGCACCTGCGACCGGGTGGACTTCGAGGAACTGACCCACTCGCGAGACCCGGCATTCTGTGCCAGCGGCGAATGCCACGACGAAGTCCTGCTCAAGGATCTGCAGACCTTCATCGACGGCATCGACCGCGACACAGTACTGGTCCTGCACCAGATGGGCAGCCACGGCCCGGCCTACTTCAAGCGCTACCCGCCGGCCTTCGAGAAATTCACCCCGGTGTGTCGCAGCAGCGACCTCAGCGCCTGCTCGCGGGAGAGCATCGTCAACGGCTACGACAATACGCTGCTGTATACCGACTACGTGCTGTCCAGCCTGATCGACCTGCTGCGCAAGAACGAGAGCCGACTGGATACCGCGATGATCTACCTGTCGGACCACGGCGAATCGCTGGGGGAATACAACCTGTTCCTGCATGGCACGCCGTACCTGCTGGCGCCTGACCAGCAGAAACACGTCGGCATGTTCGCCTGGTTCTCCGAGGGCTACCGGGAGTCTTTCGCCCTCGATGGCACCTGTCTGCGCCAGCGCAGCGGAGAGCCGCTGTCCCAGGACTACCTGTTCCACTCCATGCTCGGCCTGCTGGAGGTGCGCACGCGCACCTACGATCCCGGCCTGGACCTGTTCGCCGCCTGCCGGGAGTCCTCGGTGCGGCAGGCGCTGGCGTTCCAGTAGCGGTCAGCTGCGCAACTCCGGCAGGTCGCGATACAGCTCCAGCGCCTCCGGATTGGCCAGCGCGTCGGTGTTCTTCACCGGCCTGCCGTGCACCACGTTGCGCACCGCCAGCTCGACGATCTTGCCGCTGATGGTGCGCGGGATGTCGGCGACCGCGACGATCTTCGTCGGCACATGGCGCGGCGTGGTGTTGGCGCGGATGACCTGGCGGATGCGCTGCTGCAGTTCGTCGTCCAGCGTCACCCCGTCGCGCAGGCGCACGAACAGCACCACGCGCACGTCGCCCTGCCAGTCCTGGCCGATGGCGATGGACTCCAGCACTTCCTCGACCTTTTCCACCTGGCGATAGATTTCCGCGGTGCCGATGCGCACACCGCCCGGATTGAGCACCGCGTCCGAGCGGCCGTGGATGATCAGCCCGCCGTGGGCGGTTTCCTCGGCGTAGTCGCCGTGGGCCCAGACGCCAGGGAAGGTCTCGAAATAGGCGTGGCGGAATTTCTCGCCATCCGGATCGTTCCAGAAGCTCACCGGCATCGACGGGAAATGCCGGGTGCAGACCAACTCGCCCTTGTCGCCGCGCACAGGCGTGCCGGTGTCGTCCCATACCTCCACCGCCATGCCGAGCCCCTTGCACTGCAACTCGCCGCGCCACACCGGGGCGGTCGGGTTGCCGAGGACGAAGCAGGAGACGATGTCGGTGCCGCCGGAAATGGACGACAGGCAGAGGTCCGTCTTGAACTCGCGGTAGACGTAATCGAAGCTCTCGTGGGCCAGCGGCGAGCCGGTGGAGAGGATTGCCTTCAGGCGTTCCAGCCTGTGCGTGGCGCGCGGCTGCACGCCGGCCTTTTCCAGCCCGGCGATGTACTTGGCGCTGGTGCCGAACACACTGATGCCTTCGGCGTCGATCAGGTCGATCAGGCGTTTCGCTCCCGGGTGGAAGGGCGAGCCGTCATACAGCACCACGGTGGCGCCGATGGCCAGCCCGGAGACCAGCCAGTTCCACATCATCCAGCCGCAGGTGGTGTAGTAGAACAGCGTGTCTTCGGCGCCCAGGTCGGTGTGCAGGCCATGTTCCTTGAAGTGCTGCAGGAGCACGCCGCCGGTGCCGTGGACGATGCACTTGGGCACGCCGGTGGTGCCGGAGGAATAGAGGATGTACAGCGGATGGTCGAACGGCACCGCGACGAACTCCGGCGCGCCGCGGGGCTGGTAGAAGTCCCGCCACATGGTGACGTGGGCGGTGGTCAGATAGTCGCCGAGGCGGGCATCGGGATTGGCGTAGGGCACCACCAGCAGTTGCTGTAGCGAGGGCAGGCACTTGAGGATCTCGTTGAGCTTGCCGGTGAGGTCGAGGGTCTTGCCGGCGTAGCGGTAGCCGGCACAGGCGATCAGTACCTTGGGTTCGATCTGGCCGAAGCGGTCGATCACGCCCTGGGTGCCGAAGTCCGGCGAGCAGCTCGACCAGGTCGCCCCCAGGCTGGTGGCGGCGAGCATGCCGATCACCGTCTGCCAGGTGTTCGGCATGAACGCGGCGACGCGGTCGCCGAGGCCGACGCCGGCCGCGCGCAGGCTCTTCTGCAGGCCGGCGACATGTGCCGCCAGTTCGGCATAGCTGAGCACCTCGCGGCTGCCGTCCTCGCCGATGGCGACCAGCGCGGGATGCCGGTCGCGGCGGTGCAGCAGGTGTTCGGCGAAACTCAGGGTGGCGCCGGGGAACCAGCGCGCGTCCGGCATCGCCGGGCCTTCCTCCAGCACCGCACGCGGCGAGGTACGGAAATTGACGCCGAAGAAATCGACGATCGCCTGCCAGAATTCGGCGCGGCTGGCGATGCTCCAGGCGTGCAGGTCGGCGTAGTCGCGCAGTTGCAGTTCGTGGCGCTGGTTCACATGACGGCGGAAGGCATCCATCCGCGTGGCGGCGATGCGTTCGGGGCTGGGAGTCCAGAGCGGCTGGTTCATCGGCGTCTCCAACGGTACTGCCTATCTTTATAGTGCAATGCCGGTGGCTCGACAGCCCCTGTGCAGGGCGGGTGCAACCCGCCATTTCGCGTTCCCGGCGGGTTGCACCCGCCCTACGGAACTACGTGGCTGGGCCAGTGCGTAGGGTGGACAACGCGAAGCTTGTCCACCGCCCCGCCGCCCCGCGCTTGATGGTGGAAAAGGCTTCGCCGTTTTCCACCCTACGTTCTGCACGAGCGAACCGTAGGAGCGGGCCATGCCCGCGAATCGCGCGCATGGCGCGCTCCTACGAAGAACGCCGGGCAGCTTATTGCGCCACCCACCCCCCATCCATGTTCCACGCCACGCCACGCACCTGGGCGGCGGCATCGCCGCAGAGGAACACTGCCAGTTCGCCGAGCTGTTCCGGGGTGACGAATTCCAGCGATGGCTGCTTCTCCGCCAGCAGGTCGTGGCGCGCCTGCTCCGGCTCGGTGCCGGCGGCGATGCGTGCGTCGATCTGCTTCTGCACCAGCGGAGTCAGCACCCAGCCCGGACAGATGGCGTTGCAGGTGATCGGCGTGGTGGCGGTTTCCAGCGCCACGGTTTTGGTCAGGCCGAGCACGCCGTGCTTGGCCGCGACATAGGCGCTCTTCTGCGCCGAGGCGACCAGCCCGTGGGCCGAGGCGATATTGACGATGCGCCCCCAGCCTTTCCGGCGCATGCCCGGCAGCGCCAGGCGGATGGTGTGGAACACGGCGGACAGGTTGATGGCGATGATCGAGTCCCAGCGCTCCACCGGGAACTCCTCCACCGGCGCCACATGCTGGATGCCGGCGTTGTTGACGAGGATATCGACCCCGCCGAAGTCGCGCTCGGCGTAGGCGATCATTTCGGCGATCTGCTCCGGACTGGAAATGTCCGCCGGATGGTGGCCGACCTTGACGCCGCAGGCGGCGATACTGGCGACGGCGGCCTCGACCTCGCCGAAGCCGTTCAGCACCAGGTTGGCGCCGGCCTCGGCGAGCTTGCGCGCAATGCCCAGGCCGATGCCGCTGGTGGAGCCGGTGACCAGTGCGGTCTTGCCTTTGAGGTTCATGGAAATCTCCTGTGTATCAGAGGGTATTGCGTTGTTCGTGGCTGCCACGTAGGAGCGCGCCATGCGCGCGATTTTCTTTTTCGCGGGCATGGCCCGCTCCTACAGGGTGCGGCGGAGCAATCTGGTCAAACGATCCCTGTAGCGTAGAAGGTGCCGATCACCACGAAGACCGCCAGGGTCTTGATCACGGTGATGCCGAAGATGTCCTTGTAGGCCTCGCGGTGGGTCAGGCCGGTCACCGCCAGCAGGGTGATCACCGCGCCGTTGTGCGGCAGCGTGTCCATGCCGCCGCTGGCCATGGACGCCACGCGGTGCAGCACTTCCAGCGGGATGCCGGCGCTGTTGGCGGCGGCGATGAAGTCCTGGGCCATGGCCGCCAGGGCGATGCTCATGCCGCCGGAGGCCGAGCCGGTGATGCCGGCCAGCAGGGTGACGGTGACCGCCTCGTTGACCAGCGGGTTGGGAATGGCGCGCAGCGCGTCGGCCAGCACCAGGAAGCCCGGCAGCGAGGCGATCACCGCGCCGAAGCCGTATTCCGAAGCGGTGTTCATCGACGCCAGCAGCGCGCCGGAAACCGCCGTGCGGCTGCCCTCGGCCAGCTTGCTGCGGATGGCGCGGAAGCCGCACACCAGCACCAGCAGGATGCCCAGCAGCAGCGCCGCCTGCACTGCCCAGATGCCGGTCAGCTTGGCCACTTCGCTCTGCACCGGGGTGGCCATGCCGGCCAGCTGCAGGGTGTGGACCTTGCCGTAGAACTGCGGAATCCAGTGGGTGAACACCAGGTTGGAAACGCCCACCAGCACCAGCGGCGAGAGCGCCAGCAGCGGGTTGGGCAGGGCGATATCGGCGGCGGTTTCCGGCTCGTTGCGCAGGTTGCTGCCGTAGCCTTCGCCGGCGGCCTTGGCCTTGCGCAGTTGGCGATGCAGGAACAGCATGCCGGCGCAGAACACGAACAGCGTGCCGATCAGCCCCAGCCACGGCGCGGCCCAGGCGGTGGTGTTGAAGAAGGTGGTGGGGATGATGTTCTGGATCTGCGGCGTGCCGGGCAGGGCGTCCATGGTGAAGCTGAACGCGCCGAGGGCGATGGTCGCCGGAATCAGCCGCTTGGGAATGTCGCTCTGGCGGAACATCTCGGCGGCGAACGGATAGACCGCGAACACCACCACGAACAGCGACACGCCGCCGTAGGTGAGCAGGGCGCAGACCAGCACGATCACCAGCATCGCCTGGCTCGTGCCAAGCAGGCGGATGGCGGCGGCGACGATGGAGCGCGAGAAGCCGGACAGCTCGATCAGCTTGCCGAATACCGCGCCGAGCAGGAACACCGGGAAGTACAGCTTCACGAAGCCGACCATCTTCTCCATGAACACGCCGGTGAAGGCTGGCGCCACGGCGGAGGGATCGGTGAGCAGCACGGCGAGCAGCGCCGCGATGGGGGCGAAGAGGATGACGCTGTAGCCGCGGTAGGCGGCGAGCATCAGCAGGGCGAGTGCCGCGAGGGCGATGACCACACTCATTGGATGTCTCCAGGGCCGCGCGCTGCACCGGCGCGCACGGCATCGTTGTCGTTATGGGGCGGAATGGCGGAGATGTGGCGTTACCAGAGCGGCAGCACGTAGCTGAGGATCAGGCGGTTCTCGTCCAGGTCGCTGCCGAAATGACTGGAACGCACGGTGGCGTTGCGCCATTTCACGCCGACGTTCTTCAGCGGACCGCTCTGCACCACGTAGCCGATGTCGGTGTCGCGCTCCCATTCCTTGCCTTCCGGCTTGCCCGCGCCCAGGTCGATGTCGTCGCCGGACAGGTAGCGGGTCATGAAGGTCAGGCCCGGGATGCCAAGGGCGGCGAAGTCGTAGTCGTAGCGCGCCTGCCAGGACTTCTCATCCTTGTTGGCGAAATCGCCGATCTGCACGAAGTTGACCAGGAACGCGTCGGCGCCGCCGAGGTAAGCGTAGCCGGTGTCGCCGCTCATGGACTGGTAGCCGGCGCCGAAGCCATGGCCGCCCAGGGTGTAGGTGAACATGGCGCCGAACGCGCGGTTGTCGACGTTGCTGTGGCCGTCGTCGTCGGAACGGGCGAAGCGCAGGTCGCTCTTCAGCGACTGGCCCTCGGCGACGGGCAGCATGTGGACCAGGTTGACGATGTGCTGGTCGTAGAGCCCGTCGAGCTTCGCGTAGTTGTAGCCAGTGGTCAGCTGCGGGGTCCACTTGTAGCTGAGCCCGCCGAAATCGAAGCGGTCGGTGTTGGCGCTGGCGACGATGCCCTTGGCGCCGCCGGTGGTGACGGTCATGTCCTCGCTGTCGGAGGAGTCGCGCTGGCTGACCTGGCGCAGGCGGCCGGCGTCGATGGTCAGGCCGGCGAACTCGGCGGAGTTCAGGTGCGCGCCCTGGAAGGTCTGCGGCAGCAGGCGCGAGTCGTTGGCCAGCACGGTGGGCAGCTTGGGCAGCAGGGTGCCGACCTTCAGCACGCTGTTCGAGGCGCGCAGCTTGGCGGTCAGGCCCAGCTCGCTGTAGTCGTCGGCGGCACCGTTCACCTTCTCGCGATCACGCGGCAGCAGGCCGGAGCCGGCGCGGTCGGGGCTGGAGTCGAGCTTGACGCCGAGCATGCCGAGGGCGTCGACGCCGAAGCCGATGGGGCCTGCGGTGTAGCCGGATTCGTAGCGCAGCAGGAAGCCCTGGGCCCATTCCTCCTGCTTGGACTGGGCAGCGCCGTCCTGGCGGAAGTCGCGGTTGAAGTAGAAGTTGCGCAGTTCGAGGCTGGCCTTGCTGTCCGCGAGGAACTCGGCGGACGCCAGTGTCGGGAGGCTCAGGCTGGTGGCCAGGGTGGCCAGTGCGACGGCAGGGTTGAGCGAAGTTCTGCTCATGGATGGTCTCCTGAAGCAGCGCCGTGGCGAACCGGGTCGTGATGGCCGGTCGCATCGATGCTGCGGGGCATTGTTTTTATGTCGGCAGCGAATCCATCGCGCCTTGCCAGCCCTTTAGCGAGTTCTGTGCCAATAATTCAACTAATTGATTTTAAAGAAATTTTTATAGATTTGAGGGCGGTTGCCGGCAACCCTTGTCTCCGAATGGAGACTGGCGCGATAGATGGGCCGATGAAAACCCCGGAGAAAGGAGGGGTTATGCAAGTCTCCATATGGAGACTTATCTCTGTTTCAGGACGAAATGCCGAGCGCAGCCAGCTTCTTGTACAGCGTGGAGCGGCCGAGACCCAGGCGCCGTGCGGCCTCCACCACGTTGCCGGCATGCTCGGCGAGCACTCCGGCGATCAGTTCGCGCTCGAAGCGTTCGCGGGCGCCCTGGAAGTCTTCGCCGGGAGAGAGGGTGGTTGCCCGCTCCGCCGCTTCCGCCGGCAGCGGCTGCAGCACGCCGAAGGTGGCGCGCAGGGTGGCGGCGTCGAGCAGCGGCTGGTCGCTGAGCAGCACCGCGCGTTCCAGCAGGTTGCGCAGCTCGCGCACGTTGCCCGGCCAGGCGTGCTGGCGCAGCAGGGCGATGGCGCTGGCGTCCAGTTCGTGGCGGGCGTGGCCGCTTTCGCAGAGTTCTTCGAGGATCGCTTCGCACAGCGCGGGCAGGTCTTCCAGGCGTTCGCGCAGTGGAGGGATGTCGACCGGCAGGACGTTGATCCGGTAGTAGAGGTCGGCGCGGAAGCGGCCGTCGCGCACCGCCGCGTCGAGGTCGATGGAGGTGGCTGCGATCAGCCGGATGTCGCTGCGGATCACCTCGTTGGAGCCGACCGGTTCGTATTCCTTCTCCTGCAGCACGCGCAGCAGCTTGCTCTGCAGGTGCAGCGGCATGTCGCCGATCTCGTCGAGGAACAGCGTGCCGCCCTGGGCGATCTGCAGTTTGCCCGGACGTCCCTTGCGGTCGGCGCCGGTGTAGGCGCCCGGCGCGGTGCCGAAGAACTCCGCTTCCAGCAGGTTTTCCGGGATGGCCGCGGCGTTGATGCTGACGAAGGGTTTGTGCGCGCGCGGCGAAGCGCTGTGGATGGCGTGGGCGAGCAGTTCCTTGCCGGTGCCGGTCTCGCCGAGCAGCAGCACCGGCGCCTCGCTGGCGGCGCCACGGCGGGCGCGGCGCTTGACCTCCAGGCTGGCGGCGCTGGTGCCGATGAAGTGGCCGAAGCTGTACTTGGCCTGGCGCGCCTGCAACAGCGAGCGGGTCGAGGCCAGTTCGGCCTGCATGCGCTGGTAGCGGGTGATCAGCGGCGACAGCGAGCGCAGTTCGTCGAACAGGGCGAAACCGATACCGCCGATTACCTGTCCGGCGTCGTCGCGGATCGGCACGCGCATCACCACCAGCGGGTCCTTGGGCATGTCGAGGATGTCCAGCAGCATCGGCCGGCCGCTGCTCACCACCTCGCGCATCAGACTGCCGGGAATGACCTGCTCCACCGGCCGGCCGATGGCCTGCTCGGCACTCTCGAAACCGAAGCGCTGGGCGTAGCGCTGGTTGATCCAGACCACGCGGGCCTCGCGGTCGACGATCACCGTGCCTTCGCTGAACTGCTCGAAGATTTCGAAGAGCGAGCGGATCGCCAGTTGGCGAACGCTCTGGTAGTCCTTGAGGCTGTCGATATCGGTCATGGGCGGCCCGGGTGGGAGAAGGCGAAGGGCGCACTGTACCGGGATGTGGCGGATGGGTCAGCAGGGGCGGGGGCGGAGCAACTGTCTTAACTACGTGGCTGGGCCAGAGCTCGCGTAGGTTGGTGCTGAGCTTGCGAAGCCCAACGATGGCGATGTTGGGCTTCGCGTTGCTCAGCGCCAACCTACGGTGGGCATTGCAGCCCGTAGGAGCGGTTCGGTGACTCAGGCTTTCGCCAACCGCGCGCGGGCGACCCGCGAGCCGTTCGGCTTGTCGAGCACGGCGCAGATGCGCTGGCCGGCGGCGATCAGGGCGTCGAGGTCGATGCCGGTGTGGATGCCCAGGCCATTCAGCAGATACACCACGTCTTCCGTCGCGACGTTGCCGGTGGCGCCCTTGGCGTAGGGGCAGCCGCCAAGCCCGGCGACCGAGCTGTCGAACACGGCGATGCCTTCCAGCAGGCCGGCATAGATGTTGGAGACGGCCTGGCCGTAGGTGTCGTGGAAGTGCCCGGCGAGCTTGTCGCGCGGCACCTTGGTGCCGACCACTTCGAACATGTTGCGAGTCGCGCCGGCGGTGCCGACGCCGATGGTGTCGCCGAGGGACACTTCATAGCAGCCCATGGCGAACAGCTCGGCGGAAACGTCCGCGACCTGCTGCACGTCCACCTCGCCCTGGTACGGACAGCCGAGCACGCAGGAGACATAGCCGCGCACGCGAACATTGTGCTGGCGCGCCGCTTCCATGATCGGTACGAAGCGCTCCAGGCTCTCCTTGATCGAGCAGTTGATGTTCTTCTGCGAGAACGCCTCGGAGGCGGCGGCGAACACCGCGACTTCCTCGACCTTCGCTTCCAGCGCCGCCTCGAAGCCCTTCATGTTCGGCGCGAGGGCGGCGTAGGTGACACCGGCCTTGCGCTGGATGCCGGCGAAGACTTCCGCCGAACCGGCCATCTGCGGCACCCACTTGGGCGACACGAAGCTGCCGACCTCGATGTAGCCCAGGCCGGCGGCGGTCAGGTCATCGACCAGGCGTACCTTGTCGGCGACGCTGATCGGCTGTTTCTCGTTCTGCAGGCCATCGCGCGGGCCGACTTCGACCAGGCGGACTTTTTGCGGAATCGTCATGTTCTTCACCTTGTGTAGGGTGGATGGCGCCTTACCCATCCATCATTGTGCCAGTGCATCGGGGTAGCGACGTAGGTTGGGCTGAGCTTGCGAAGCCCAACGAGAATGGTGCAACGCCCGGCAGATGTTGGGCTTCGCTGCGCTCAGCGCCAACCTACGGGACCGTGCCATGCACAGGACTCCGTAGGATGGGTTGAGCGTAGCGATACCTATCGCAGCCGGCGTGTCATGCACCGAAGTTGCCACCGCCTTCGGCCTTTTCCTCCAGCTCGACCAGCACCGTACCTTCGCTGACCAGCTCACCCTCGCTGCAATACAGCGATTTCACCACGCCATCGTGCGGGGCGCGAATGCTGTGTTCCATCTTCATCGCTTCCAGCACCACCAGCGCGGTGCCGGCCTCAACGTGCTGGCCGGGCTCGACCAGGATGCGCACGATGCTGCCGTTCATGGGCGCGCCCAGGCCGCCGTGGTGGGCGTGGGCGGCTTCCGCTTCGGAGATCGGGTCGAAGCGCTGGATCGCCAGCATCTCGCCATTCCACTCCAGATACAGCGCATTACCCCGGCGCAGGGCCAGATGGCGATGGCGCTTGCCGTCGATGACGACTTCCAGCCACTCGCCATTCAGGCGGGCGAGCCGTGCGCCGCCGACATGGCGCATGCGCACCACATGCTGCTCGCCCTTGCAGGTCAGGTGCAGGTCGGTTTCCCCGGGCAGCACGTTGCGCCAGCCATTGCGCGCGGACCATGGCGAATGGGCGTCGTCCGCCCGCACATGACGGGTCACGCTCTGCACCCAGGCTTCTCCGGCCAGTTGCCAGAAGCTTTCCGGCAGGGCTGCGGGTGCAGGCAGCAGTTGGTCCTGATAGCGGCCGATGAAGCCGGTATCCAGCTCAGCCGCGGCGAAGGCCGGGTGCGCCAGAACGCGCTGGAGGAATGCCAGGTTGGTCTTCACGCCGCCGACGGCGGTATCCGCCAGCATCGACAGCAGGCGCGCGCGGGCTTCCTCGCGGGTTTCGCCCCAGGCGATCAGCTTGGCCAGCATCGGATCGTAGAACGGCGAAACTTCGTCGCCTTCGCGGATGCCGCTGTCCACCCGGCGACCGGCGCCCGCGGCGGGTTCGCGATACAGGTCGAGGCGACCGCTGGCGGGCAGGAAGCCGCCCTCCGGGTCTTCCGCGTAGAGGCGCACTTCGATGGCGTGGCCGTTCAGCGGCACCTGCGCCTGAGTGATCGGCAGGCGCTCGCCACGGGCGACGCGGATCTGCCAGGCGACCAGGTCGAGGCCGGTGATGGCTTCGGTGACCGGGTGTTCGACCTGCAGGCGGGTGTTCATTTCCATGAAGAAGAACTGCCCGCTGCCTTCGTCATAGAGGAATTCCACGGTGCCGGCGCCGACGTAGCCGATGGCCTGGGCGGCGCGCACGGCGGCTTCGCCCATGGCCTGACGCAGTTCCGCGTTGAGGCCGGGGGCGGGAGCTTCTTCGACGACTTTCTGGTGGCGGCGCTGGATCGAGCAGTCGCGTTCGTTGAGGTACAGGCAGTTGCCGTGCCTGTCGGCGAACACCTGGATTTCCACGTGGCGCGGCTTGGTCAGGTATTTCTCCACCAGCATGTGCGAGTCGCCGAAACCGGACTGCGCCTCGCGCTGCGCGGATTCCAGCGCCTCGGCCAGTTCGCTTTCGCGCTCGACCACCTTCATGCCCTTGCCTCCACCGCCGGCGGCGGCCTTCAGCAGCACCGGGTAGCCGATGCGCGCGGCTTCGCGCTGGAAGGTCGCGTAGTCCTGGTCGTCGCCGTGGTAGCCGGGCACCAGCGGCACGCCGGCTTCCTCCATCAGCGCCTTGGCCGCGGACTTGCTGCCCATCGCATCGATGGCGCTGGCCGGCGGGCCGAGGAAGATCAGCCCGGCCTCTTCGCAGGCACGGGCGAAGCCGGCGTTCTCCGAGAGGAAGCCGTAGCCGGGGTGGATGGCCTGCGCCCCGGCAGCCTTGGCAGCGGCCAGCACGGCATCGGCACGCAGGTAGCTTTCCGCCGGCTTTGCACCGCCGAGGTCGATGGCGATATCCGCCTCTTCCACATGACGGGCGTGGCGGTCGGTGGCGCTGTGCACGGCGACGGTGGTCAGGCCCAGCGCCTTGGCGGTGCGCATGACCCGGCAGGCGATTTCGCCGCGGTTGGCGACCAGCAGAGTGGTGATGGTCATTGGTTGTTCTCCTGCCAGGCCGGTTTGCGTTTCTCGAGGAAGGCATGCAGGCCTTCCTGGCCCTCTGGGCTGATGCGGATGCGGGCGATGGCGGCTTCGGTGTAGCGGCGCAGGTTCGGGGTCAGTTCGCCGGCGCCGATCTCGTGGAACAGCGCCTTGCACGCCACCAGTGCCTGCGGGCTGTTGTTCATCAGGTTGGCGACCCAGGCGTTGACCTGCTCATCCAGTTCGCCGGCCGGATAGCTTTCGGCGAGCAGGCCCAGTTCGCGGGCGCGGCTGCCGTTGAAGCGTTCGGCGGTCATGGAATAGCGGGTGGCGGCGCGCTGGCCGATGGCCTTGGTCACGAACGGACCGATGGTCGCCGGGATCAGGCCGATGCGCACTTCCGACAGGCAGAACAGTGCTTCGTCGGCGCCGATGGCCATGTCGCAGCAGGCGACCAGGCCGACCCCGCCGCCGAAGGCCGCGCCCTGCACCACGGCGAGGGTCGGTTTCTTCAGGTGGTAGAGGTTGTGCAGCAGTTCGGCGAGCTGCTGGGCGTCGGCGAGGTTGCCGTTGTAGTCGAGCTTCACCGATTCCTGCATCCACGCCAGGTCGGCGCCGCCGCAGAAGTTCCTGCCACGGCCGCGCAGGACCAGCAGGCGTACCTGCGGATCGTCGCTCACCACATCGAGGGCGCGGATCAGCTCGGCGATGGTGTCGGCGTTGAAGGCGTTGTTCTTTTCCGGGCGGTTCAGCCAGAGGGTGGCGACGCCGCGGTTGTCGATTTCGAGCTGGATGTTCTGGAAGTCTGTCATGTCGGCATGCCTTACATGCGGAAGACGCCGAAGCGGGTCGCTTCGATGGGCGCGTTGAGCGAGGCGGAGAGGGCGAGGGCGAGGACTTCGCGGGTCTGCGCCGGGTCTATCACGCCGTCGTCCCACAGCCGCGCGCTGGAGTAGTAGGGGTGGCCCTGGTGTTCGTACTGTTCGAGGATCGGCTTCTTGATCTTCGCTTCGTCTTCGGCAGACAGCGCATGACCGGCACGTTCGGCCTGCTCGCGCTTGACCTGGGCCAGCACGCCGGCGGCCTGTTCGCCGCCCATCACGCCGATCCGCGCGTTCGGCCACATCCACAGGAAGCGCGGATCGTAGGCGCGCCCGCACATGCCGTAGTTACCGGCGCCGAAGCTGCCGCCGATGATCACGGTGTACTTCGGCACCTGGGCACAGGCGACGGCGGTGACCAGCTTGGCGCCGTGCTTGGCGATGCCGCCGGCCTCGTACTTCTGGCCGACCATGAAGCCGGTGATGTTCTGCAGGAACAGCAGAGGGATGCCGCGCTGGCAGGCCAGTTCGATGAAGTGCGCGCCTTTCTGCGCGGCTTCGGCGAAGAGGATGCCGTTGTTCGCCAGGATCGCGATCGGATAGCCGTGGATATGAGCGAAGCCGCACACCAGGGTGGTGCCGAACAGCGCCTTGAACTCGTCGAATTCGCTGCCGTCGACCAGCCGGGCGATGATCTCGCGCACGTCGAACGGCTGCTTGCTGTCCACCGGGATCACCCCGTACAGCTCCTCGGCGGCGTACAGCGGCGCGCGCGGGGGCAGGGTGGTCAGCTTGCCCTGCTTGCTCCAGTTGAGGTTGGCGATGCAGCGGCGGGCGATCTCCAGTGCGTGCTCGTCGTCATCGGCATAGTGGTCGGCCACGCCGGAGACCTTGCAGTGCACGTCGGCGCCGCCCAGTTCCTCGGCGGTCACCACCTCGCCGGTGGCGGCCTTAACCAGCGGCGGGCCGGCGAGGAAGATGGTGGCCTGGTTGCGCACCATGATGGTCTCGTCGGACATGGCCGGCACGTAGGCGCCACCGGCAGTGCAGGAGCCCATTACCACGGCGATCTGCGGAATGCCCTGGGCGCTCAGGTTGGCCTGGTTGAAGAAGATCCGGCCGAAGTGCTCGCGGTCCGGAAACACTTCGTCCTGGCGCGGCAGGTTGGCGCCGCCGGAGTCCACCAGGTAGATGCACGGCAGGCGGTTCTGCTGGGCGATGGTCTGCGCGCGGATGTGCTTCTTCACGGTCAGCGGGTAATAGGTGCCGCCTTTCACCGTGGCGTCGTTGCCGACGATCATGCATTCCACGCCTTCTACGCGGCCGATGCCCACCACCACGCCAGCGGCGGCGACGTCCTCGCCATACACCTCATGGGCGGCGAGGGCGGAGAGTTCGAGGAACGGCGAGCCCGGGTCGAGCAGGCGGTTGATGCGCTCGCGCACCGGCAGCTTGCCGCGTGCGGTGTGCTTGGCGATGGCAGCGGCGCCGCCGCCTTCGTGGACGCGGCCGAGCACCGCGCGCAGGTCGTTCACCTGTTCGAGCATGGTCGCGGCGTTGGCGGCGAACTCGGGGGAGCGCGGGTTGATCTGGGTGTGAAGGATGGCCATGCGGGTGGCTCCTGGGATTCTTGTTGGTATCGGGCCTCTACGGCCCTGGTTCCCTCACCCTAGCCCTCTCCCGGAGGGAGAGGGGACTGGAAGGTGCAGGTTGATGCCATGGCGTCCGCCGGGAACTCCCTCTCCCCCTGGGAGAGGGCAGGGGTGAGGGGAAGGCGGCAGAGGGTCAGCGCGTCTCGTTGAACAGCTCGCGCCCGATCAGCATGCGGCGGATTTCGCTGGTGCCGGCGCCGATCTCGTACAGCTTGGCGTCGCGCAGCAGGCGGCCGGTGGGGAACTCGTTGATGTAGCCGTTGCCGCCCAGCAGCTGAATCGCATCCAGCGCCATCTGGGTGGCGCGCTCGGCGGTGTAGAGGATCACGCCGGCGGCGTCCTTGCGGGTGGTCTCGCCGCGGTCGCAGGCCTGGGCCACCGCGTACAGGTAGGCGCGGCTGGCGTTGAGCTGGGTGTACATGTCGGCGACCTTGCCCTGCACCAGCTGGAACTCGCCGATGCTCTGGCCGAACTGCTTGCGGTCGTGGATGTACGGAACGATCACGTCCATGCACGCCTGCATGATGCCGACCGGGCCGCCCGAGAGGACTACGCGCTCGTAGTCCAGGCCGCTCATCAGCACCTTCACGCCGCCGTTTTCCTTGCCGAGGATGTTCTCTTCCGGCACTTCGACGTTGTCGAAGAACAGTTCGCAGGTGTTCGAGCCGCGCATGCCCAGCTTGTCGAACTTGTTGCTGCGGCTGAAGCCTTTCCAGTCGCGCTCGACGATGAAGGCGGTGATGCCGTGCGGACCCTTGTCCAGGTCGGTCTTGGCGTAGATCACGTAGGTGTTGGCGTCCGGGCCGTTGGTGATCCAGGTCTTGCTGCCGTTCAGCACATAGCGGTCGCCTTTCTTCTCGGCACGCAGCTTCATGGAAACCACGTCGGAGCCGGCGTTCGGCTCGCTCATCGCCAGTGCGCCGATGTGCTCGCCGCTGACCAGCTTGGGCAGGTATTTCGCCTTCTGTTCGGCGTTGCCGTTGCGCTTGATCTGGTTGACGCAGAGGTTGGAGTGGGCGCCGTAGGAGAGGGCGACCGAAGCCGAGGCGCGGCTGATCTCTTCCATGGCGATCACGTGGGCCAGGTAGCCCAGCGCCGAGCCGCCGTATTCCTCTTCGACGGTGATGCCGAGCAGGCCCATGTCGCCGAACTTCTTCCACATGTCCATGGGGAAGGCGTTCTCGGAGTCGATCTGCGCGGCGCGCGGCGCCAGTTCGCTGGCGACGAAGCCACGCACCTGGTCGCGCAGCATGTCGATGGTTTCGCCGAGGCCGAAGTTGAGGGACGGATAGCTCATGGTTGCACCTTCTTTCTTGTATTCGGGGTGAGGGGGTCAGGAAGCGACGGTTGCTTTCTTGTCGGTTTCGGCCATGGCCGCCAGGCAGCGTTCTTCGGCCGTATCCAGTTCCAGCTGCATCTGCTGGATGTCCAGGAGTTGCTGATCGAGCTGCGCGCGGCGGGCGGAGATCTTCTCCATGAACGTTTCCAGCTGCTTGTGGTTGCCGCTGGGATCGTAGAGGTCGATCAGTTCCTTGCATTCGGCCAGCGAGAAACCGATGCGCTTGCCGCGCAGGATCAGCTTCAGCGCGACCAGGTCCTTCGGACTGTAGACGCGTTCCTGGCCGCGGCGCTCGGGGCTGAGCATGCCCTGTTCCTCGTAGAAGCGGATGGCGCGGGTGGTGACATCCAGCTCACGGGCCAGATCGGAAATGCTGTAGGTGATAGCCATTGGCTTGCTCGCTTGTTTACCTTTACGTTAACGTAAACCTGCGTCCGATCACTGTCAACTCACCACTCTCGAGATTTCGCTGCAGGAATTCAGAAGGGCTGGCGCAGGATTTGCCTGCCAGGCCGCGGTAAGCTTTCACTCATGGGGCATCCGCTGTACTGTCGGATGACCCGGGTGTAGACATCCCTCACCAGACTGCGAGCTCGACCGCTGGCGAACGGCGCGGAGCGCTCCGGAGCGATGCATGACCACCACTACAAGAACAATGAACGACGACCTCCTGCGTGACGCCCATCGGGCGCGCGAAAGACTGCAGAGTGATGGTGCGGTGCCCGCCGGTGTGCTGCGTGAGGAAATCGACGCCTCATGGCGGCGCAGCCGTGAACATGGCCTGGACTGCGACAGCGGCACCGAGCAGGTGCTGGACAGTCGCACCAAGCCGGAAATCCTCCTGGCCAACAACCGCCTGCTGCTGGATGCCGCCACCCCCGAGCTGGACTACCTGCATCAGCGCCAGGGCCAGGACGGCCTGATCATCCTCGCCAATGCCGACGCCACCATCCTGTCCGTGGAAGGTGCGCGCGAAGAGCTGAAGAGCCGCGGTCTTGCCGACATCACCCAGGGCGCCTGCTGGAGCGAGGCGGCGCGCGGCACCAATGCGCTGGGCACGGCGCTGGTGGAAGGGCGGCCGACGCAGATTGACTGCGGCGAGCACTATCTGGAACGCCTGAGCCGCTTCTCCTGCACCTCGGTGCCCATCGAAGGGCCGCAGGGCACGTTGCTCGGCGTGCTCGACATGACCCGCGAAGGCCCGCTCGCCGGCCCGCGCGAAAGCCTCTCGCTGCTCAGCCTGGCGGTGTGCCAGATCGAGGCGCGGCTGTTCACCGTCAGCCACCCCGGGCAGATCGTGCTGGCCTTCCATTACCGCCGGCAATTCCTCGACTCCGCCTGGCAGGGCCTGCTGGCGCTGAGCCTGGACGGCAAGGTGCTGGCGGTCAGCGGCCAGGCCTGCCAACTGCTCGGCATGCAGCGCGAGGCGCTGGTGGGCCGGCGCAGCGAGGAATTCCTCGGCATGCGCGGCGAACAACTGCTGGCGCGTCTGTCTCAGGGCGGCGTCGGCGCGATCCAGACGCCCAAGGGCGAGCTGTTCTACAAGACATTGCAGGCGCCGCTGCGCAGCCATTCGCTGTCCGTGCCGGCGCGCGTATCGGCCCGTCCGGCGCAGAACAGCCCGAGCCTGGAAGCCCTGGCTGGCGCCAACCCGCGCTATGCCCGCGCCCTGCGCATGGCCCGTCAGGGTCTGCTCAACGACCTGCCGGTATTGCTGCTCGGCGAGACCGGCAGCGGCAAGGAAGTGGTCGCCCGTGCCCTGCACCAGGCCAGCGCGCGCAGCGACAAGCCCTTCGTCGCGGTGAACTGCGCGGCGATCCCGGAAGGCCTGATCGAGTCCGAACTGTTCGGCTACCGTGAAGGCGCCTTCACCGGCTCGCGGCGCGGCGGCATGGTCGGCCGGCTGCAACAGGCCCATGGCGGCACGCTGTTCCTCGACGAGATCGGTGACATGCCGCTGGCCCTGCAGGCGCGCCTGCTGCGCGTATTGCAGGAGCGCAAGGTGGCGCCGCTGGGCGCGGGCGAAGAGCAGGACATCGACGTCGCGCTGATCTGCGCCACCCACCGCGACCTCAAGCGCCAGGTGGAGGAAAAGCACTTCCGCGAAGACCTCTACTATCGCGTCAACGGCATCAGTGTGCGCCTGCCGGCGTTGCGCGAACGTGACGATCTCGGCGCACTGGCCGTCAGCCTGCTGGAAAAACTGGGGGCGCGCGGCGTGAGCCTGAGCGACGAGTTCTCCGCCTTGCTGGCCGACTACCACTGGCCGGGCAACATCCGCCAGTTGGAGATGGTCCTGCGTACCGCGCTGGCGATGCGCGAGGAGGGCGAGGATGTGCTCGGTCTGGAACATCTGCCCGACAGCATGCTGGATGAACTGAGCGCCGGCGAACGGCCGCAGGGCGGCAGCATCCGCGAGAACGAGCTGGAGCTGATCCGCCAGTCGCTGGACCGCCACCAGGGCAACGTCTCGGCCGCCGCCGATGCGCTGGGCATCAGCCGCGCCACCCTGTATCGCAAGCTCAAACAACTGAGAAGCTGATGTTCTTCGTTCGACTGATCGAGAGTGACGACCCCAAGGCACTCAAGGACGCGTTGCACTGGTTGTACGGCTTCGTCCGCCCGCAGCGGCTGGCGATTCTCGGTCTGCTCGGCCTGTCGTTCTGCGCCTCGCTGCTGGTGCTGGCGCAGCCCTGGCTGACCAAGATGCTGATCGACGACGGCCTGCTCGCCCGCGACTTCCCGATGCTCGCGGGGGTCGCCGTGGCGATGATCCTGGTCGGGATTTTCGGCACGGCACTGTCCGGCCTCAACCGCTTCCTGCATACGCGGCTCTCCGGGCGCATCCTGTTCGCCCTGCGCGATGCGCTGTATCGCCACCTGCAGACGTTGTCGCCGACCTTCTTCGGCCGTCGGCGCATCGGCGACCTGATGTCGCGGCTGGATGGCGACGTCGCCGAGATCCAGCGTTTCGCCGTGGATTCCTTGTTTTCTGCCGTCTCCAGCGTGATCGGCCTGGTCGGCGCACTGGCGCTGCTGCTGACCCTGTCCTGGCAACTGTCGTTGCTGGTCGCGCTGCTGATCCCGCTCGATGTGCTCTGGCTGCGCTGGATGCGGCGCAAGGTCGAGCGCGAGGCGCGCAGCCTGCGCGAGCGTTCGGCGGACATGTCGTCGTTCTTCGTCGAAACCCTGCCGGCGATGAAGTTCATCCAGTCCGCCGGCCAGCAGGCCCGCGAATCGCGGCGTCTGGAAGGGCTCGGACAGGGCTACATGGGCCAGTTGCTGCGCCTGCAGCTCACCGAGTTCTTCACCCAGGCGGTGCCCGGCACGCTGATGTCGCTGTCGCGCGCCTGCGCCTTCCTGGTCGGCGGCTACTGGGTGATCCAGGGCAGTTGGCAGCTTGGCTCGCTGATCGCTTTCTCCACCTACCTCGGCATGGCCATCGGCCCGGTGCAGAGCCTGCTCGGCCTCTATGTGGCGCTGCAGCGGATGACCGTCAGCCTCGGCCGGGTGATGGAGCTGCGCAGCGAACAGCCAGGCGTACAGACGCCCGCGCAACCTCGGCCGATGCCGGCGATTGGCGAGCTGCGTTTCGAGAATCTCGGTTTCAGCCACGCCGGCCGCGCCCAGCCGATCCTGCGCGAGGTGAACGCACAGATTCCCGCCGGGGTGAAGCTGGCGCTGGGCGGTGCCTCCGGTGTCGGCAAGTCGACCCTGATCGACCTGCTGCAACGCTTCTACGATCCGGAGCAGGGCCGCATCCTGCTCGACGGCGTCGACCTGCGCGAACTGGACCTGTTCGAACTGCGCCGGCGCATCGCCGTGGTCAGCCAGGATATCGTGTTGTTCCGCGGCAGCCTGGCGGACAACCTTTCCTACAGCGCGCCCGACGCCAGCCGCGAGGAGATCGCCCGCGTTGCCGCACTGGCGCGTCTCGACAGCCTGATCGAATCCCTGCCCGAAGGACTCGACAGTCCGTTGGGCGAGCGCGGCCAGCAGCTTTCCGGCGGGCAGAAACAGCGCATCGCCATCGCCCGTGCTCTGCTGCAGGACCCGCTGATCCTGGTGCTCGACGAAGCCACCTCGCAGGTCGACGAGGCCACCGAGCGCGAGGTGATCGCCGCCATCGACCGGCTGTTCGCCGGACGCACGCGCATTCTCATCAGCCATCGTCCCTCGACCCTGGCCGAGGCCGATCTGCATTTCGAGCTGGAAGACGGCAATCTGCGTTCGCGCACCGTCGCGCAGGTGGTGAACGAACATGGGCAATGAACTGCATATCGGCATCGTCGACAGCGGCCATGCGCCGGAGCAGGCGGGGCTGGTGCTGGCCGGGCGGCGTTTCTTCCTGACCGACGACGGCGTGGGTGAAGGCGAGCTGGTCGCCGATGCGCTCCGGCATGGCAGTGCGGTATTGCAGGCCATCGCCTCGCGCGCGCCGGCTGTGCGCTTCAGCGTGGCCCAGGTGTTCGACGGGCGCGGCGTGACCAGCCCGCTGCAGATCGCCGCGGCGCTGCATTGGCTGCGCGAGCGCGGGGTGCGGCTGGTCAACCTCAGCCTCGGCGTGCGCCAGGACCGGCCGCTGCTGCGCGAGGCGGTGGCGGCGCTGGTAGCCGATGGCGTGCTGGTCTGCGCGTCCAGCCCGGCGCAGGGCGAGCCGGTGTTCCCGGCCAGCTATCCGGGTGTGATCCGGGTGACCGGCGATGCGCGCTGCGGGGCGGGGGAATGGTCATGGCTGGATACCCGGCAGGCGGATTTCGGTGCCGCCGTCAGCAGCGGCGGGCAGGCCGGCTCCAGTCTCGGTTGTGCGGCGCTCTGCGGACATCTGGCGGCGCTACTGGCCGAACATCCCGAGGCCGACAATGCATGGCTGCTGCAGCGGATGCGCGAAGGTGCTGCATATAAAGGAAGAGAATTCAGGGTGGCGCCGTGACTAGTTGTTTCCCTCACCCCAACCCTCTCCCGGAGGGAGAGGGAGCAGTTCGGAGTGTTTCGGTGGGCACGGCTTTTCACCCCGCGCCAGACAGTCCCCTCTCCCTCCGGGAGAGGGCTAGGGTGAGGGAACAGGCCCGCCGACATCCCAAGGAATCCGCCTGATGCCCCAAATCCTGATCCTCGGCGCCGGCCCCGCCGGAGCCGCCACCGCCCTCGGCCTGCGCCGTCTCGGCTATCCGGTAGCCGTCGTCAGCGAATGGCGCCGCTTCGCCGCCGTCGAAGGCATCTCCCCACGCGTGCTGGACGGCCTGCGTAATGCCGGCCTGGTCCACGCGCTGGCCCATGCCGCGCCGCCATCCCAGCGCCAGGTGACCTGGAACGGGAAACGGAGTGCGCAGAACGTCGAACTCATCCTCGACCGTCCGCGTTTCGACAGCGGCCTGCGCGAGGACCTGCAGGCCGCAGGTGTGGAGGTGATCGAAGGCCGGGTGTTGTCGGTGGAGTCGTCCGCCGAAGGGCATCGCGTGTGCCTCGATGGCGGCGCGGAGTTGCAGGCGGATTTCCTTGTCGAAGCCCGTGGCCGCCAGGCACCGTTGAATACCAAACAGGGCAAGGCCCTGCGCGGCCCGGAAACCCTCAGCCTGCTGAACCGCTGGCAGGGCGAACACGGTGCGGTGGCTAGCGCGGTGGAAAGCCTGGAAACCGGCTGGGCCTGGATGGCGCGGTTGGCCGATGGCCGCTGCTACTGGCAACTGACCCTCGACGTGGCGAGCACTGAACTGCCCGGCAAGGAGCAGTTGCTCGACTACTGCCGCGAGCGCCGCCAGGCTTCGCGGCTGGCCAGGGAGTTCTTCGGCGATGCGCCGGAGTCCGAACTGGAACTGCACGCCCGCAGCAGCACCGCCACCCTCTGCCTGGAGGCCTGCGGCAACAACTGGATTCGCGTCGGCGATGCGGCGATGGCGGTGGACCCGCTGTCCGGCAATGGCATCTTCCAGTCGCTGTCCTCCGCGTTGCAGGCGCCGGCGGTGATCAACACCCTGCTGCGCACCCCCGAGCGCGCGGAACTGGCGAAGCGTTTCCATCAGCAGCGGGTGGAACAACTGTTCCTGCGCTTCGCCCGCGTCGGCCGGGACTTCTACGCCGAGGAACGGCAATGGTCGGATCGCCCGTTCTGGCGAGCGCGGCGTAACTGGCCGGACGACCAGCCAAGCCACGCCGAGCCGGACTTCGCCGCCCTGCGCATCGAGCGCGCACCAGTGCTGCGCGACGGCCTGGTGGACGAAGCCGAAGTGGTGATCAGCCCCGACCAGCCCCTCGGTATCTGGCACCTGCAGGGCCTGGAACTGGCGCCCTGGCTGCGCCGCCTGCACAACGAACCCGTCGAACAGGTGCTGGCCGATCTTCCCGCCGAGCAGCGCCGGCTATTTCAGGGGTGGCTGCTGTCCCAGGGGTATCGCCCCTAGGGAATAGCCTGTTGCGCGGGCGCCCGCCGCTATCAAATCGTGCGGGAGAAGCGTTCGCTTTGACCGGCGCCCAGATAGGCATCAAAGGCCATCGCCACGCTGCGCATCATCAGGTGGCCCTGGGGCAATAGCAGCAGCGCGTCGTCCCGGATCTCCACCAGACCGTCGGCAGCGTGGTCTTCCAGCCGGGACAGCGAGTCGCGGAAGTATTCCTTGAAATGGATGCCGTGGCGCGCCTCGATAGCCCTGAAGTCGATACGCCCCTGGCACATCAGGGCACTGATCACGTCGCGGCGCAGCTTGTCGTCGGCATTCAGGCGATAGCCGCGATGCACCGGCAGCAGCCCCTGGTCGATACGTGCGTAGTACTGCGACAGCTCCTTGACGCTCTGGGCGTAGCTGTCGCTCACCTTGCCGATCGACGATACGCCCAGGCCGATCAGGTCGCAGTCGGCATGGGTGGAGTAGCCCTGGAAGTTGCGCTGCAGCGTGCCTTTCTCGCGGGCGCGGCTCAGTTCGTCATCGGGCAGGGCGAAGTGGTCCATGCCGATGTAGACGTAGCCCGCCGCCGTCAGGCGCTGGATGGTCAGTTCCAGCAGCTCCAGCTTGCGCTCGGGAGGCGGCATGTCCTCGCGGCGAATCAGGCGCTGGGCGCGCACCAGTTCCGGCAAGTGGGCGTAGCTGTAGGTGGCGATGCGATCGGGACGCAGGGCGATGATCTTGCTCAGGGTGGCATCGAAGCTGGCCACGGTCTGCAGCGGCAGGCCGTAGATCAGGTCCACCGATACCGACTTGAACCTGGCCTCGCGGGCTGCGGCGACCAGGTCGTAGATCTGCTCCTCGCTTTGCAGACGATTGACCGCTGCCTGTACCTGCGTGTCGAAATCCTGCACGCCGAAGCTGAGGCGGTTGAAGCCCTCGGCGCGCAGTTCGGCAATGCGTTCGCGGCTGATGGTGCGGGGGTCGACCTCGATGGAGAACTCGTGGTCGTCACTGTCGTCCAGATTGAAATGCTCGTGCAGGCAGGCCATCACCTCGTGGAGCTGTTCGCTGCTCAGGTAGGTCGGAGTACCGCCGCCCAGATGGAGCTGGGTCAGCCTGCGCGACGTGTCGAACAGCGCCGCCTGCATGGCGATTTCGCGCTTGAGGTAAGCCAGGTACTCGACGGCGCGGTGGGTCTTCTGGGTGATGATCTTGTTGCAGGCGCAGTAGTAGCAGAGGCTCTTGCAGAAAGGGATGTGGATGTAGACCGACAGCTGCTTGGCCGGCGCCTGGTTGCTCCGCTCGGCGGCTTGCCGGTAGTCATCCACGGCGAACGCCGGGTGGAACTGCGGCGCGGTCGGATACGAGGTGTAGCGCGGACCGGGTCGGTCGTATTTCTCGACAAGGGAACGGTCGAAGCTCAGCGACTGAGCCATCCTGATTTCCTCCTTCGGTGCCTGAGTGGGGAGAGCGATGGATTCTTGCCGGCAACTGCTATGAGGAGTAGGGCGGGGCCCATGATCTTGTGGCTGATCATGAAAATACCACAGTGGGCGCATGGGAAAAGTCGCTCAACGGGCTCCGCGAGCCTGCAGGCGACTGGAGGGCAACGCCAATGGGCGTGATACACTGCGCCGCTATATCAGCCTATCCAGCCAAGGGCCGTTCAAAGGTTCGCAGGCGCCGCGAAAAATCGTCCATATGTAGCGAAAATGCGGGTATAGAACCGGCAAGATAGCCGGTCGCGGCTGAATATCATCACGCGCTGGAACGGGGGAGCGCATGCGGCTGAAGTGCATCAAGCTGGCGGGATTCAAGTCCTTCGTCGATCCGACGACGGTGAGCTTCCCAAGCAACATGGCGGCGGTGGTCGGCCCCAACGGTTGCGGAAAATCCAACATCATCGACGCCGTTCGCTGGGTAATGGGCGAGAGTTCGGCGAAGAACCTTCGTGGTGAGTCGATGACCGACGTCATCTTCAACGGCTCGAACACCCGCAAGCCGGTGACCCAGGCGTCCATCGAGCTGATCTTCGACAACTCCGACAACACCCTGCTCGGCGAGTACGCCGCCTACGCGGAAATTTCCATCCGCCGTCGCGTCACCCGCGACGGGCAGAACACCTATTTCCTCAATGGCAGCAAATGCCGCCGCCGCGACATCACCGACATCTTCCTCGGCACCGGCCTGGGGCCGCGCAGCTACTCGATCATCGAGCAAGGGATGATCTCCAAGCTGATCGAGGCGAAACCCGAGGACCTGCGGAATTTCATCGAGGAAGCCGCCGGCATCTCCAAGTACAAGGAGCGCCGCCGCGAAACCGAGAACCGTATCCGCCGCACCCAGGAAAACCTGGCGCGCCTGAGCGACTTGCGCGAAGAGCTGGAACGGCAGCTGGAACGCCTGCACCGCCAGGCGCAATCGGCGGAGAAATACCAGGAATACAAAGCCGAAGAGCGGCAATTGCGCGCGCAACTCGGCGCCTTGCGCTGGCGCGACCTGAACGAGCAGGTCGGCCAGCGCGAACGGGTGATCGGCGACCAGGAAGTGGCCTTCGAGGCGCTGGTGGCCGAGCAGCGCAGCGCCGATGCCAGCATCGAGCGCCTGCGCGACGGCCATCACGAACTGTCCGAGCGCTTCAACCAGGTGCAGGGCCGCTTCTATTCGGTTGGCGGCGACATCGCCCGCGTCGAGCAGAGCATCCAGCACGGCCAACAACGTCTGCGTCAGTTGCAGGACGATCTGCGCGAGGCCGAGCGGGCGCGTCAGGAAACCGAATCGCACCTCGGCCACGACCGCACTCTGCTGGCGACCCTGGGCGAAGAGCTGGCCATGCTCGCGCCGGAGCAGGAAGTCAGCGCTGCGGCCGCCGAGGAAGCCAGCGCGGCGCAGGAAGAAGCCGAAACCGGCATGCATGACTGGCAGCAGCGCTGGGATGCCTTCAACCAGCAGAGCGCCGAACCGCGCCGCGAGGCGGAGGTGCAGCAGTCGCGCATCCAGCATCTGGAGCAGAGCCTGGAGCGGCAACTGGACCGCGAGCGCCGCCTGGGCGACGAACGCGGGCAACTGGCCGCCGATCCGGAAGATGCGGCGATCCTCGAACTCAACGAACAGTTGGCAGCGGCCGAGCTGGGCCTCGAAGAGTTGCAGATCGAAGAGCAGGAACTGGTCGAACGCCTGGAACAAGTGCGCCAGGCGCTGCAGGACAGCACCGCGCAGCAGCATCAGGCGCAGGGCGAGCTGCAGCGCCTGAACGGCCGCATCGCCTCGCTGGAAGCCTTGCAGCAGGCCGCGCTCGATCCGGGTGCCGGCGCCGCCGACTGGCTGCGCGATCAGCAACTGGCCGAACGCCCGCGTCTGGCCGAAGGATTGCGCGTGGAGCAGGGCTGGGAACTGGCGGTGGAAACCGTGCTCGGTGCCGATCTGCATGGCGTGCTGCTGGACGATTTCCAGGGGTTGGCCTTCGACACGCTGGAGAAGGGCGAGCTGCGCCTGCTCGATCTGGGTCGCAGCGTCGCCGCCGTGGCCGGCAGCCTGCTGGACAAGGTGCAGGCGGCGTTCGACCTGTCTCCGTGGCTGGCCAGGGTGCGTCCGGTGGAAACCCTGGAGCATGCCCTGGCTCGCCGTGGCGAGCTGGGCGAGGGCGAAAGCCTGGTCAGTCGCGATGGCTACTGGGTCGGCCGGCATTTCCTCCGCGTGCGCCGTGGCGACTCCGCCGACAGCGGCGTGCTCGCCCGTGGCCAGGAGCTGGAGCGCCTGCATGGCGAGCGCGAGGCGCTGGAAATGCGTCTGGGCGAGGTCGAGGAGCAACTGACCCGCCAGCGCGACGAGCAGCGTCAGTCCGAAGAGCGTCGCGAGCAACTGCGCCGGCGTATCCAGGACGAAAGCCGCCAGCAGGGCGAGCTGAAGGCGCGCTTGTCCGCCCAGCAGGCCAAGGTCGAACAGCTCGTCCTGCGTCGTCGCCGGCTGGATGAAGAGCTCGCTGAGCTGTCCGAGCAGCGCACGCTGGAGCAGGAACAGGTAGGCGAGGCGCGCCTGCAACTGCAGGAAGCGCTGGATGCGATGGCGGTCGATACCGAGCGTCGCGAAGGGCTGATGGCCGAGCGCGATGGCTTGCGCGAGCGCCTCGACCGGATGCGCCAGGAAGCCCGCCAGCACAAGGACCAGGCCCACCAGTTGGCCGTGCGCGTCGGTTCGCTGCGCGCCCAGCACGAATCCACCCGCCAGGCGCTGGAGCGTCTGGATACCCAGGCGGTGCGCCTGAACGAACGCTGCGAGCAGCTCAGCCTCAATCTGGAGGAGGGCGCCGCGCCGCTGGAAGAGCTGCGCATGCGCCTGGAAGAGCTGCTGGAGCGGCGCATGGGCGTCGAGGAAGAGCTGAAGCAGGCGCGCCTGGCCATGGAAGACGCCGACCGCGAGCTGCGCAATGCGGAAAAACGCCGGACCCAGGCCGAACAGCAGTCGCAGTTGTTGCGCGGCCAGTTGGAGCAGCAGCGCATGGAATGGCAGGCGCTGAGCGTGCGGCGCAAGTCGGTGCAGGAACAGCTCCATGAGGACGGCTACGACCTGCACACGGTGCTCGGCGGCCTGCCGGGCGATGCCGGCGAAAAGGTCTGGGAAGAGCGCCTGGAAGGCGTGGCCGCGCGCATCCAGCGCCTGGGGCCGATCAACCTGGCGGCGATCGACGAATATCAGCAGCAGTCCGAGCGCAAACGCTACCTGGATGCGCAGAACGACGACCTGGTGGAAGCGCTGGAAACCCTGGAAAACGTCATCCGCAAGATCGACAAGGAGACCCGCAACCGCTTCAAGGAAACCTTCGACCAGATCAATGCTGGCCTTCAGGCACTATTCCCCAAGGTTTTTGGCGGCGGTCACGCTTATTTGGAACTTACCGGCGAAGATCTACTCGATACCGGGGTGGCGATCATGGCGCGCCCGCCGGGCAAGAAGAACAGCACCATCCATCTGCTGTCCGGTGGCGAGAAGGCCCTGACCGCGCTGGCGCTGGTTTTCGCCATCTTCCAGCTCAATCCGGCGCCGTTCTGCATGCTCGATGAGGTCGATGCGCCGCTGGACGACGCCAACGTCGGACGTTATGCCCGGCTGGTGAAGGAGATGTCGGAGAAAGTGCAGTTCATTTATATCACCCACAACAAGATCGCCATGGAGATGGCCGATCAGCTGATGGGGGTGACCATGCACGAGCCAGGCTGTTCGCGTCTGGTTGCGGTGGATGTGGAAGAAGCTGTCGCGCTGGCCGAGGCGTGAGTCGGGGCCGCGCTGCTTAAATACATAACCTGTTGATTCAATAGGAGTTGTATTCGTGTTCGAGGCGAATCCGAATTGCTTGCAGAAAGTTGCAAAGACCTCTACAGACTGGAACGGGGTACGTGTAAAGTTACGTTCTGGCATGCTAGCTTAATGCCCACATTGTATTGCGTGGAAAACCTCAGCCTTTACATGAAGTTCATTCCACGGTTCAAGGGATAGGAAATCCTTTTCTTCATCATCATTTTCATCAGGGGCAACGGGATTAAATGGATATCGGGCTACGCGAATGGCTGATCGTCATTGGGCTTATCGTGATCGCCGGCATTCTGTTCGATGGCTGGCGGCGAATGCGGGGTGGGAAGGGCAAGTTGCGCTTCAAGCTGGACCGCCACTTTACCAACCAGCCGGATGGCGACGACGACAATCCGGAATTGCTCGGCCCGTCGCGAGTGGTCGCGCACCAGGAACCCTCGCTGGACGAGCATGAGCTGCCCAAGGTCAGCGCGCGCGAGATGCGCGGCAAAAGTCGTGGTGAGCCACGCCAGGGTGACCTGAACCTCGACGATCCGGCGCCGAACCTGCTCGGTCCGCTGGATGAGGAAGACTTCCCCGATCCCCTGGCCGAGGCGCCGAAAGAGAAGCCCAAGGCCAGGGAGCGCAAGAAGGATCGCCAGGCAGCAGCGGCGGCAGCGCCTGCTCCGGCCGTGGCGCCCGAGGAAGTGCTGATCATCAACGTGATTTCCCGCGAGGAAGGTGGCTTCAAGGGCCCGGCGCTGCTGCAGAACATTCTGGAAAGCGGCCTGCGCTACGGCGACATGAACATCTTCCACCGCCACGAGAGCATGGCCGGCAACGGCGAAGTGCTGTTCTCCATGGTCAACGCGGTGAGGCCGGGCACTTTCGACCTGGACAACATCGACAACTTCAGCACCCGTGCGGTGAGCTTCTTCCTCGGCCTGCCGGGCCCGCGCCATCCGAAACAGGCATTCGACGTGATGATCGCGGCGGCGCGCAAACTGGCGCAGGAGCTGAATGGCGAACTGAAGGACGAGCAGCGCAGCGTAATGACCGCCCAGACCATCGAGCACTACCGCCAGCGCATCATCGATTTCGAACGCCGTGCCCTGACCCAGAAACGCTAACCTCAAAGCCGGAAGCGTGATGCCGAAAGCCGGAAGCGACGCCCCAGTCCCTTCCGGCTTTCGATTTTTCAGCGCCCAGCCTTCCGAAACCCGCTTGCAGCCAGATGAATATGACCGACGCCCAGACCGCCGCAGAGCGAATCGCCCAGTTGCGCAGCGAACTCGACGCGCACAACTACCGCTACTACGTACTCGACGAACCGAGCGTTCCCGATGCCGAGTACGACCGCCTGTTCCGTGAGCTGCAGGCTCTCGAAGAAGCGCATCCCGAACTGGTTACCCCGGAGTCGCCCACCCAGCGGGTCGGCGGCAATGCCGCTTCGGCCTTTGGCGAGGTGCGCCACGAGGTGCCGATGCTCAGCCTGGGCAACGCCTTCGAGGAACAGGACCTGCTCGACTTCGACCGCCGCGTGCGAGAGGGACTGGCCGACCTGCTGCCGGCGGGCGATCTGTTCGGTGGCGGCGCCGAGGTGGAATACAGCTGCGAACCCAAGCTCGACGGCCTGGCGGTCAGCCTGCTCTATGAAAATGGCCGGCTGGTACGCGGCGCGACCCGCGGCGACGGCACCACCGGCGAGGACATCAGCGCCAACGTGCGTACCGTGCGCAACATCCCGTTGCGCCTGCAGGGCGAAGGCTGGCCGGAAGTGCTGGAGGTGCGCGGCGAGGTCTACATGTCACGCGCCGGTTTCGAGGCGCTCAACGCGCGCGCCGTGGAAACCGGCGGCAAGACCTTCGCCAACCCGCGCAATGCCGCCGCCGGCAGCCTGCGCCAGCTGGATGCGAAGATCACCGCCAGCCGTCCGCTGGAGTTCTGCGCCTATGGCGTTGGCCGGGTCGATGGCGAACTGCCGGACACCCAGATCGAGATGCTCGAAGCCCTGAAGCGGTGGGGTGTCCCGATCAGCCGTGAACTGAAGCTGGTCAAGGGCGCCGCCGAGTGTCGTGCCTATTACCAGGACATCGGCGAGCGCCGCGACAGCCTGGCGTACGAGATCGATGGCGTGGTGTTCAAGGTCAATCGCATCGAGTTCCAGCGCGAACTGGGCTTCCGCGCCCGCGAGCCGCGCTGGGCGATCGCTCACAAGTTCCCCGCCCGCGAGGAACTGACCGAACTGCTCGATGTGGAATTCCAGGTTGGCCGCACCGGTGCGGTAACCCCGGTTGCGCGTCTGAAGCCGGTGCAGGTGGCGGGCGTCACCGTATCCAATGCGACCCTGCACAATATGGATGAAGTGGCGCGCCTGGGCCTGATGATCGGCGATACGGTGATCATCCGCCGCGCCGGCGACGTGATTCCGCAGGTGATGCAGGTGGTGACCGAGCGCCGCCCGGCGGATGCGCGTCCGGTGCAGGTGCCGACGGTATGCCCGGTGTGCGGCTCGCAGGTCGAGCGCACCCAGTTGGTCAAGCGCGGCAAGGGCAAGGAATCGGTCAGCGAAGGCGCCATCTACCGCTGTGTCGGCCGCCTGTTCTGCCAGGCGCAGTTGAAGCAGTCGATCATCCACTTCGTCTCGCGCCGCGCCATGGATATCGACGGCCTCGGTGACAAGATCGTCGAACAGCTGGTGGACAAGGGGCTGGCGAAGTCGCCGGCCGATCTCTACACCCTGGCCTACGAGCAGGTGGTCGAGCTGGAGGGCTTCGCCGACCTTTCCACGCGCAACCTGCTGGCGTCCATCGCCGACAGCAGGCGCCCGAGCCTGGCGCGCTTCATCTATGCCCTGGGCATTCCCGACGTTGGCGAGGAAACCGCCAAGCTGCTGGCCCGCGCGCTGGGTTCGCTGGAGCGGATCATGAAGGCGCTGCCGGAAGTGCTGACCTACCTGCCGGACGTGGGGCAGGAGGTGGCCTACGAGATCCACAACTTCTTCGGCGATGAGCACAACTGCAAGGTGATCGCCGAGCTGCTCGAACGCGGTATCGAGTTGCAGGAGGAAGGCGATGTGGCAGCCGAGTTCGCTGCCTGCGCGACCCTGCCCGGCTTCATCGACAAGCTGAACATCCCCGGTATCGCCGCAACCGGCGCGAAGAAGCTGGCTGAAAGTGCCGGCGATCTGGAGGCGATCATCGCCCTCAGCCAGGACTGGCTGACCCTCGCTACGCTCAAGGGGCTGAATGAGAAGGCCCGGCAGTCGCTGCGCGACTTCTTCTCCGTGGCGGACCAGGCGCAGCGCGCCCGTGACGTGGAGGCCCAACTGCGTGAGTTCGGCATGCACTGGCAGAGCCAGCGCAAGGTCGTCGAAGGCCTGCCGCTGGCGGGGCAGACCTGGGTTCTGACCGGCACGCTGGAGGCGATGAGCCGCGACGTGGCCAAGGACAAGCTGGAAAGCCTGGGCGCCAAGGTGGCCGGTTCGGTTTCGGCGAAGACCCACTGCGTGGTAGCCGGTCCGGGAGCCGGTTCGAAGCTGGCCAAGGCGACCGAACTGGACGTCCGGGTAATGGATGAAGAAGGACTGCTGGCCCTGCTGGCCGAACATGGACTGGATGCCTGACGGCCTCCGGCGTTTGAATTCAAGCAACTCGAAAATGGAGTGACATCATGGCTTTGACCAAAGACCAACTGGTTCGCGATATCTCTGAATCCCTCGATCTGACCCAGGCCTCCGTGCGCGGCGTGTTCGAACAGCTGGCGCAGATCGCCCAGGACAGCCTGGAGAACGACGGCGAGCTGACCCTGCCGGGGATCGGCAAGCTGAAGGTCACCGAACGCGCCGCGCGCAGCGGTCGCAATCCGCAGACCGGCAAGACCATCCAGATCGCCGCGAAGAAGGTAGTGCGCTTCGTGCCGGCCAAGGCGCTGACCGACAGCCTGAACTGATCCCGGTCCGCCCGCCATTCATAGTGGCGGGCGGCCTGTCTGCGGAGGCAGTCGATGGACAAGTCGAGAAAGCAGCGCCTGCTGGGCGTGCTGGCGCTGGTGTTGCTGTTCGGGTTGTACGTGGCCTGGAACGAGCGCCCGCAGATTCTGCTGCACTACGAAGCCCAGGGCGGCGGTCCGGTGAGCTACAGCTTCATGGAGAACGGCGAGGAGAGCCGGGCGGGGCAGATCCAGCCCGGCGAGGTACTGCAGTTTCCGTTGCGCCTGTGGCGCGGTGACGGTTATCAGGTGGCCTTCAGGTTCCACCGGGGGGGCGAGAAGTATGCAAGCTTCAGCACCCGTCCTGGTTACGCCAAGCTCGATCTCTATCTCGGCCCGGGGCTGGAGGTTTCCACCCAGCCGTTACCCGGTGGGATGATTCAGGCGCAATAGCCTTACAGATAGGTCAGGTTGACCGTCAGCGCCTTCGGCATCTGGCTGCCGGCCTGTTTGCGCACCTGCAGCAATTGTTCGCCGTACGGCATTCGCGACACATCCTGCAGTTCTGCTACCGGGCGACCTTGCATGTCGGTGATCGATGCCCGTACCGGCGAGCCCGGCCGATGCGGGTCTGTCAGGCCGACCTGAAGCGGGACCGAGCATTCGCTGAGCTGGACCCGCGGCTGGCTGGCCGAGGTGCTGACGATCCCCGTGCTGCAGGGCGGCTCGACGATGGAGCCGCGAAAGGTGATGGTTCCGGCCATGTCCGCAGCGTTTGCACTGCCTACGAGAAGAAGCAGAGAACCAAGTATTTTGTTCTTGTTCATTGTTGGATTCCTATGCGTGTATGAAATTTCTGATAACTAAATGTCCTTAAATCAGCCAACTCCCTATAAGAAATGTAATACACACACAGCAGACGATTCTGATTTTTTGCGCGACAAGTCGACGCGTTCACACAAACATGTAAGTGTTTGAAGCCGTTGTAATTTGTGCGCAGGTCTGTACAATGGCGCGGCCCACCGTGCTGGTGGGCTTCGTTATGGTGGCCCCATCGGTCCCCCCGCAACGATTACCCGTTAACCTGGTCAGGTCCGGAAGGAAGCAGCCATAGCGGGGACATCGTGTGCCGGGGTGTGGCTGGTGGGGCCGCCTCCATTTTGGGGCCCTGGTTTTTTCGACGAGGGCCCGCCCCGTAGGATGGGTTGAGAGAAGCGATACCCATGGCCGCGCACCCTCAAGCGGCGTATCGCTTCACTCGGACCGTCCGTTTCGACCATCCAGTCCTAGCAGTTGTAGACACCCACGGCACAGCGCCGCGCGGTGCGTCGTGCCACGCCGGCTACGCTGACCGGGGTTAGCGGGCGGCCGACGACCGCCTCGGCGGGGGGGATGAGGTGGAAGCCGACAAGCCCGGGAACCGACAGCGTTTCGCCCAGTTGCTGGGCGCCGTAGCCGATGGCCGTTACCAGCAGAAAGCCGCCAAAGTACCGGAAGATGCTCATTTCTTGCCTCCAATCACGAAGTTCTTCGGCAACTCGTCGGATTCGGCGAGCTCTTTCAGGTCGACCTTCCTGGCGTTCGCCGGAGCGCTGAAGCTGTAGTCCTGGGCTGCGACCCCATCCCCGGATTTCCAGTCCCGGAAGGTGATGCTGTATTGCGGGCTGTGGGCGACCTGCTTGGAGGTGATGACGTAGCGGCAGGGGTAGGGGTGCTCGCCCTGGGCAATCCAGATCTGCCAGTCGACGTCCTTGGCGCGGAACGCCAGGTAGTCGCATTCGGTTCCGCCGATCACGCCGCTGCCCAGGTCCTTGACGTTGGTGACGTCGGCCATCAGTTCGCCGTAGACGTCCGTCAGCAGCAGGTCCGCAGCAGGCACGGGGCGGTTGTACTTGTCGCGCAGCTCGTTGACCAGGTGATCGACGCTGCCCGGTGTTTCCACCTGCACGTAGGCATTGGCGTTCTTGCCGAGCAGGGTCGCGGTCTTGCCGTCGAAGACCATTTCCATGTTGGCGAAGCCGCCGTGGCGCGTGGCGCGAATCTTGTCCGGGCGGGTCAGGCTGACGCTGCCGGAGTTGGCCAGGGCAAGTTTCTGGTTGTCGTTGGTGACGACTTCGAGGTCGGCGTCATAGCTGAAGGACAGGGCCTTCTGCGCAGCCAGGAAGTCGGACATCTTCTTCAGGAGATTCTTGGCATCTGCCTCGTCGGCCGATGAGGCCCCGGGAATTGCCGCGGCGATGACAACCGCCAGTGCCATCCCTGGTAGATGAAAAGCGGACGTTCTGCTCAGCTTGCGGGCGATCTTGTTCATTTGAAGGCACCCATGGGAACGATATAGGGAACATCTGCAAGCGACAGGTATAGACGAGAGGCCGCCCACCGACCGGCGGATGCGGACGAGCGGGCGCGCCGGGCGGTGGGAGTCAGCGGTAGTTTGCGAGTATCCGCTCGATCTCGCCGGAGTCCTTCAGGGTGGCGAGGGCGTCGAGGATGGACTCGGTAGGCAGGTCCGGGGCGTCCAGCACCTGGCAGGCGAGGGCGGTTTCCTCTACCACCTCGACGCCACGCAGGCGCTGGCTGTCCGGCAGGTCGTGATTGAACCAGTCCAGGGCGAACTGGTTGCTGATCGCGTAGCGATAACGGCCGGCCTGGAGCTTGCGCAGCACCAGTTCCTGGTTGCGGGCGTCGTCGCGGGCGAGCTGGCCGCTCTCCAGCAGCGGCTGCAGCCGTGGGTAGTGGTAGCCGAGGACGGTGCCGATGGTCTGTTTCGGCAACCGTTCGAGATCGCCCGGCATGGACGTCTTGCTGACCAGCAGGTCGCGCTGGACCAGCAGCGGCACGCTCCAGCGATATTCGGGGAATTGCCGATCGGTCCAGGCCGGAGCGACGTAGCAGCGCAGATCGATGCTGCGCTTGAGCTGTGCCTGGTCGACCCGGGCGCGTGGCAGGATGCGGAATTCGGGCTGCAGGCCGACCTTCTGCGCCGTGGCGGTGAACAGCTCGAAGAGAATGCCGCCGGTCAGCCGGCCATTTTCGATGCGCGCCAGCGGCATCGCCCAGCTGTCAACCACGGAAAAGCGCAACGTCCTCGGCTCGGCATTCGCCAGGGTGGCAAACAGCAGCAGGGCAACGGTGAGGATGCGCATCGCGGCTCCGGAGTCGGCAAGGTGGCGACACAATGCCTTCCCGTCGTGGATCTTGCCAAGCCGCAAAATGCGTACGGTGTTGCATCGGGTGCAATTTATGGTCCGCTTCGCTACGATTAGCCCCACTTCCGCCTACCCGATGCGATGGTTTTCAATGAGTTATCAGGTTCTTGCCCGTAAATGGCGTCCCCGCTCGTTCCGTGAAATGGTCGGCCAGACCCACGTGCTACGGGCCCTGATCAACGCTCTGGACAACCAGCGCCTGCACCACGCCTATCTGTTCACCGGCACCCGCGGCGTGGGCAAGACCACCATCGCGCGGATTCTCGCCAAGTGCCTGAACTGCGAGACCGGCGTCAGCTCCACGCCGTGCGGGCAGTGTTCGGTCTGCCGGGAGATCGACGAGGGCCGCTTCGTCGACCTGATCGAAGTCGACGCCGCCAGCCGCACCAAGGTCGAAGACACCCGCGAGCTGCTGGACAACGTGCAGTACTCGCCGACTCGTGGCCGCTACAAGGTCTACCTGATCGACGAAGTGCACATGCTCTCCACCCACAGCTTCAACGCCCTGTTGAAGACGCTGGAAGAGCCGCCGCCGCACGTGAAGTTCCTGCTCGCCACCACCGATCCGCAGAAGCTGCCGGTGACCATCCTCTCGCGCTGCCTGCAGTTCTCCCTGAAGAACATGCCGCCGGAACGGGTGGTCGAGCATCTCAGCCATGTGCTGAACGCCGAGAACGTGCCGTTCGAGGAAGACGCCCTGTGGCTGCTCGGCCGCGCCGCCGACGGTTCGATGCGCGACGCCATGAGCCTTACCGACCAGGCCATCGCCTTCGGCGAGGGCAAGGTGCTGGCCGCCGATGTGCGCGCCATGCTCGGCACGCTCGACCATGGCCAGGTGTATGGCGTTCTCCACGCCTTGCTGGAAGGCGATGCCCGCGCCTTGCTGGAAGCGGTGCGCCAGTTGGCCGAACAGGGGCCGGACTGGAGCGGCGTGCTCGCCGAGCTGCTCAATGTGCTGCATCGCGTGGCCATCGCCCAGGCGCTGCCGGATGCGGTGGACAACGGCCAGGGCGACCGCGACAAGGTGCTCGCGCTGGCTCGTGCGCTGCCGGCCGAGGATGTGCAGTTCTACTACCAGATGGGCCTGATCGGCCGTCGCGACCTGCCGCTGGCGCCGGACCCGCGCAGCGGCTTCGAGATGGTCCTGCTGCGCATGCTGGCGTTTCGCCCGGCCGACAGCGGCGGGACGCCGAGATCGCCACTAAAGGATCTGGGGATCAGCACGGCCACGGCTGATTCCTCCACCAGACCAGTGGCCGGCGCCAACACGGCGGCGCCGGTCATTGCGCCTTCCACGGCGAGCATCCCGGTCGTCACCACCGTACCGGCTGCAGTTGCGCCCGCGCCGGTGCAGCCCGAGCCTGTCGCGGCTCCGGCTCCGGCTCCGGCTCCGGTCGCAGAGGCTCCCGTGGTGGAAGTCGCACCTGCGGCGCCTGTGGCAGAGCCCGAGCAGCCGGTCGCGGCGCCCGTCGAAGAGATCGTCGACCTGCCGTGGGAAGAGCCCGCCGTCAGCAAGCCGGTCGCCGACGCGCCACCGGTCGAGCCGGTGGTCGAGCAGGCTGTCGCCGTCGACCTCGCCGAGGACGACGAATCCGACGACGAGCCGCCGCCGGCGGACGACTACTATGAAGTCGACATGGATTCCCTGGTCTATCTGGATGAGCAGGCGTCCCAGGCGCAGGCCGAGCCTGAGCCGGAACCTGCCGCCATGCCCGCGACCGGGCTGGCCGCCGAGTGGCTGGACCTGTTCCCGCGCCTGGGCCTGGCTGGCATGACCGCCAGCATCGCCGCCAACTGCACCCTGGTTGCGGTGCAGGACGACGTCTGGCACTTGCACCTGGACCCGGGCCAGAGCGCGCTGTTCAACGCCAACCAGCAGCGCCGCCTGAACGATGCGCTCAACCAGTACCACGGCCGCGAGCTCAAGGTCGAAGTGACGCTGCAGAAGCCCGAGCAGGAAACCCCTGCGCAGGCCGCCGCGCGCAAGCGCGCCGACCGCCAGCGCTCGGCCGAGGCGTCGATCGAGGCCGACCCGTACGTCCAGCAGATGAAGCAACAGTTCGCCGCGGTAGTCCGCGACGGTACTATCGAACCCGTAGAAGTGAAGGCCTGATCCGGCCTTCCCGACACTAGACAATCGAGGTGATGGAAATGATGAAAGGTGGCATGGCCGGTCTGATGAAGCAGGCCCAGCAGATGCAGGAAAAGATGCAGAAGATGCAGGAAGAGCTGGCCAACGCCGAAGTCACCGGCCAGTCCGGCGCCGGCCTGGTGAGCGTGGTCATGACCGGTCGTCATGACGTCAAGCGCGTCAGCCTGGACGACAGCCTGATGCAGGAAGACAAGGAAATCCTCGAAGACCTGATCGCCGCCGCGGTGAACGACGCCGTGCGCAAGATCGAGCAGAACAACCAGGAGAAGATGGCTGGCATGACTGCCGGCATGCAGCTCCCGCCTGGGTTTAAAATGCCTTTCTAGCTCGCACCACGCATGTAGGAGCGAGCTTGCTCGCGAACGGTGGCAACACCAAAAGCTTCGCGAGCAAGCTCGCTCCACAGGTAGGTCCCCTCGCCTCGGACTGTAGGGTGGAAAACGGCGAAGCCTTTTCCACCAGCGATACCCCGTCAAGGCTGATGGTGGACAAGCTTCGCGTTGTCCACCCTACGAAAAGCACCCTTGGTCGCAAGACAGTTGCTCCTGCATTCCTCTCATTTTCCTGGTTCCTTCCCATGAGCTTCAGCCCCCTCATTCGCCAACTGATCGACGCCCTGCGGATTCTTCCCGGTGTCGGGCAGAAGAGCGCCCAGCGCATGGCGCTGCAACTGCTGGAGCGTGACCGCAGCGGCGGCCTGCGCCTGGCCCAGGCGCTGACGCAGGCGATGGAGGGCGTCGGGCACTGCAAGCAGTGCCGGACCCTGAGCGAGGACGAGTTCTGCCCGCAGTGCGCCGACCCGCGCCGGGACGATTCGGTGCTCTGCGTGGTCGAGGGTCCGCTGGATGTGTTCGCGGTGGAGCAGACCGGCTACCGCGGCCGCTACTTCGTCCTGAAGGGGCACCTGTCGCCGCTGGATGGCCTCGGTCCGGAAGCCATCGGCATCCCCGAACTGGAGGCGCGTATCGAGAATGGCGCCTTCAGCGAGATCATCCTCGCCACCAACCCCACGGTGGAAGGCGAGGCGACCGCCCACTACATCGCCCAGCTGCTGGCCGGCAAGGGCCTTGTCCTGTCGCGTATCGCCCATGGCGTGCCGCTGGGCGGTGAGCTGGAGCTGGTGGACGGCGGCACCCTGGCCCACGCGCTCGCCGGGCGCCGTCCCATAGGTACCTGACCGCCAGCGGGCGGCCAGGCTTCAGCGCTTTCCCTATATTCAGGCAACGGCCGATCGCTGCTCGGCGAGCAGCCGTCGTTCGCTTTCCAGCGCCTGGGCCAGTGCCGTTTCGCCACTGCGCCGGGCGGCGGCGATCAGGGTCTGGTCTAGCAGGTCGCGCTGCGCATGGCTGCCGCCGAAACGGTGGGCATGGCTGCGAATCGGCCGCAGCAGGCGCACGCAGCGCGCATAGTCGCCGGCCTGGAAGGCCACCAGCGCGCGGGTTGCCGGTGTTCCGACCTCGCGGGTGAAGAGGGCGTTGTCGTCCTCGCGCCGTTCGGCGGCGATCTGTGCCGCCAGCAATTCTTCCAGCAGTTCCTCGCGGCCGGCGCAGGTGAACGCCAGGGCGGCGTGCAGATCGTTGAAGGCATAGTGGCTGCTGGTCGCCGACGGCGCCCAGCGCTCGGCCAGCGAATGCCAGCGGTCGCCGACATCCACCCCGCGCAGTTGCAGGCGCCAGAGCAGGGCGCAGGCGTCGAGCAGTTCCATGTGCAGGAGCGAGCCATGGCCGTCGATGGGGCCGTCGAAGAGTCGCAGCACCTCGTCGTAGTCGCCCAGTTCCAGGTGATACAGCGCCAGATGCCACCAGTTGTGCACGGCGAGGAAACTGTCGCGCTGCCATCCCGCGTTGTCGCGCATCCAGCGGATGCCTTCCTCGCGCCGCCCCTGCATCTCCATGACGTGCGCCACGGCATGTTGCGCCCAGCTGTCGCGGGGTTGCAGTTCCACCGCGGTGCGCCCCAATCGTTCGGCGTTGGCGTAGTCGCCGTTTTCCTCCAGGCCGAAGGCGTACATGCCGAGGACCGCGTGATAGCCGCTCCGGTCAGGCGTCCAGTGCAGCATCGCGCGGGCCAGGCGGTCGCGCAGCATGCGCGTATCGCCGGTGAAGAAGTCGATCTGCTGGCCGGCCTGCAGGGCCAGGGAGTCGTGGGGATAGGCGATGCTGAGGTCTTCCAGCGTGCGCCCGGCAGCGCGCCAGCGGCCCGCGCAGAGTTGCTCGATGGCGCGCAGGTGCAAGGTTTCGCGCTCGTTGCGCGGCAGGCTGCGGGCAGTGGTCGCGGCGTCGCGGGCGATGGCGACTGCCGGCGCCTCGGTGCTGAGCAGATGCAGCCAGGCGCGCAGGATGTGCCCCATGACCAGCTCGGGTGAAGCCGCCAGCGCGGCATCGGCGGTGGCGAGAGGATCGTCGGCCAGGCAGCGGAACTGGTGCAGGGCAAGTTCGATCAGTTCCAGTGATTGTGCGTTGCTTCCGGATATTTCCTGATTATTGGCGTCTTTCATGGAACACTCCGTCTATCGCAAAGCCGGGTTGAACCGGCGCGAGACCATGGTCGGGGCTGCGGGCGTGCTTGACTAAAGTCATCTCGGCAAGAAACCGGACATTCCCGCCAATGGCTAGCCCTGCATCTGTTCTCCATGTGGCGCTGCTCGTATTGCCGGACACCTCGGCATCGACCCTGTTCGGCATCTACGACCTGCTGCTCAGCGCCCGCCGCGACTGGCAGATGCTGATGAATCGCGTCGAGGTCGAGCCGCCCATCCAGCCGTCGATCGTCAGCCGCGATGGCCGCCCGCTGCAGATCGCCAACGATGTGACTGTGCATCCGCATGCCGGGCTGGCGGACGTTCAGGCAGTGGATGTGGTGGTGGTCAGCGACCTGATGCTGCCGCCCTGGTTGCCGCTGGATGACCGCTATGACGTGGAGGCCGCATGGCTGCGTGAGCGCTTCGCTGGCGGCGCCACGCTGGCCTCGGCCTGTTCCGGCGCCGTGCTGCTTGCGCGCACCGGATTGCTGGCCGGTCAGGAGGGCACTTCGCACTGGGGCTACTGCGAATGCCTGCAGGATTCCTATCCGGAAACCCAGTGGCGGCCGGAAAAGGCGCTGGTCGCCGCAGGGGTGGGGCAGCGCCTGGTGATGGCCGGCAGCGGCACCAGCTGGCATGCGCTGGCGCTGTACCTGATCGCCCGTTACGTCGGCGCCGAAGAGGCGATGCAGGTGGCGCGGCTCAATGTGCTCAACTGGGATTCGTCCAGTCCGCTGGCCTATGCCGCAATGTCGCGTTCCCTGCAGGCGAGCGATGCGCTGGTGGCGCGCACCCAGGAGTGGGCCGCCCAGCACTACGACAGCGAAGCGCCGGTGGCGGCGATGGTGCAGATGAGCGGGCTGGCCGAGCGCACCTTCCAGCGCCGGTTCGCCCAGGCCACCGGCATGACCCCGCTGGACTACATCCATACCCTGCGTCTGGAAGAGGCCAAGCAACTGCTGGAATCCGGCGACCTGCCGGTGGAAGCCATCGCCCTGGAGATCGGCTACCAGGACGCCAGCTTCTTCAGCCGGCTGTTCCGGCGCAAGGTCGGCCTGACCCCGGCGCAATACCGGCGCCGCTTCGGCAGCCTGTTGCGCCGGCTCGCCGGGGCAGCCGTGGACAGCTGATGGCCGTCAGATATGCAGCGCGTGCCCCAGCGCTTTCAGCGCCGCTTCCTGCACCGCCTCGCCGAGGGTCGGATGGGCATGGATGGTGCCGGCGATGTCTTCCAGGCAGGCGCCCATTTCCAGCGACTGGACGAATGCCGTGGACAGCTCAGACACCGCCTTGCCCACGGCCTGCCAGCCGAGGATCAGGTGGTTGTCGCGGCGTGCCACCACGCGGACGAAGCCGTCGCTGGATTCCAGCGTCATCGCCCGGCCATTGGCAGCGAACGGGAAGTTGCTGACGATGCAATCCACCCCGGCGGCCTTGGCCTGTTCCGGCGTCTGGCCGACCACCACCACTTCCGGATCGGTGAAGCACACCGCCGGGATCGCCGTGGGGGTGAAGGCGCGGCGCTTGCCGGCGATGATTTCCGCGACCATCTCTCCCTGGGCCATCGCCCGGTGCGCCAGCATGGGCTCGCCGGCGATGTCGCCGATGGCCCAGACGTTGCGCATCGAGGTGTGGCACTGCTCGTCGATCTTCACGGCGCGGCCGTTCATGTCCAGATGCAGGGTTTCCAGGTTCCAGCCGGCGGTGTTGGGGTTACGGCCGACGGCGACCAGCACCTGGTCGGTCTCGATCACCCGCTGTGCACCCTGGCCGTCGCGTACGCGCAGGCCGTGGCCGCCCGGTTCCAGGCCCATCACGCTGTGGCCGAGGTAGAGCTCGACGCCCAGCTTGCGCAGCGCGGCGGCGACGGGTTTGGTCAGCTCCTCGTCGTAGGTCGGCAGGATGCGCGGCTGCGCTTCCACCACCGTCACCTCGACGCCCAGCTTGCGGTAGGCGGTGCCCAGTTCCAGGCCGATGTAGCCGCCGCCGACCACCGCCAGCCGCTTGGGCAGTACCCTGGGCGCCAGCGCCTCGGTGGACGAGATGACGTTGCCGCCCAGCGGCAGGAAGGGCAGTTCCACCGACTTCGAGCCGGCGGCCAGCAGCATGTGTTCACAGTGGATCCGCTGAGTGCCGCCATCGGCGAGATCGACTTCCACGGTCTTTCCGTCGACGATCCTGGCCCAGCCCTGCACCACGGTGACGCCATGCTTCTTCAGCAGCGCGGCGACGCCGGTGGTCAGGCGGTCGACGATGCCGTCCTTCCATTCCACGGTGCGCTGGATGTCGATGCTCGGCGTCTGCACGCTGATGCCCAGCGCCGAGTTGCCGGCGAACTCGCGGGCCTTGAGGTATTCCTCGGCGGCGTGGATCAGTGCCTTGGAAGGGATGCAGCCGATGTTCAGGCAGGTGCCGCCGAGGGCGGCGCCCTCCACCAGCACGGTGCGGGTGCCGAGCTGGCCGGCGCGGATGGCGGCGACGTAGCCGCCGGGGCCGCCGCCGATGATCAGCAGCGTGGTTTCGGTTACTTGAGCCATCGACGCTTACTCCAGGAACAGGGTGGCGGGGTGTTCGAGCAGGGCGCGCACGGCCTGGATGAAGGCCGCCGCGTCCATGCCGTCGACCACCCGGTGATCGAAGGACGAGGACAGGTTCATCATCTTGCGCACGACGATCTGGCCATTGATCACCATCGGCCGTTCGACCATGCGGTTGACCCCGACGATGGCCACTTCCGGATGGTTGATCACCGGCGTGCTGACGATGCCGCCGAGGGCACCGAGGCTGCTCAGGGTGATGGTCGAGCCGGACAGTTCCTCGCGGCTGGCCTTGCCGCTGCGCGCGGCTTCCGCCAGGCGCGCCACTTCCGCGGAGTTGCTCCACAGGTCGCGGGATTCGGCGTTGCGCAGCACCGGCACCATCAGGCCGCTGTCGCTCTGGGTGGCGACGCCCAGGTGCACCGCGCCGTAGCGGGTGACCAGGTCGGCCTCGTCGTCGTAGCGGGCGTTGAGCTGCGGGAACTCGCGCAGCGCGACCACCATCGCGCGGGCGATGAAGGGCAGCAGGGTAAGCTTGCCGCGTGCCGCGCCGTACTTGGCGTTGAGGTGCTGGCGCAGGGCTTCGAGATCGGTGACGTCGATTTCCTCGACATAACTGAAGTGCGGAATGCGCCGCTTGGCCTCGGCCATCTTGCGCGCGATCTGCCGGCGCAGGCCGATCACCGGGATCTTCTGCTCGTCATGGCGCGCGGCGTAGCCGGAGGCGACGGTGGCGCCGCCGTGGGTCAGGTAGTGCTCCAGATCGTCCTGAAGGATGCGGCCGGCGGGGCCGCTCCCCTGCACGAACTGCAGCTCGACGCCGAGATCACGGGCGCGCTGGCGGATAGCCGGGGAAGCCAGCGGCTTTTCGCCCGGCGCGCGGCGTACCGCAGGCGTTGGCGCGGGGCGGGCTGCCGGGGCGATCGGTTTGTGCTCCACGCGCGGCTCGGTCCGGGCTGGCTGCGGGGCCGCTTCGGCCTTGGCTTCCGGCTTCGCTGGCGCTTCTTCCTGCACCTTCGGCTGCGCGGTTTCCTTCAGGTTGCCGGCGCCTTCCACTTCCAGGCGGATCAGCTCGCCGCCGACCGGCATCACCTGTCCCGGATGTCCGCCGAGGGCAAGGATGCGCCCGGCCACCGGCGAAGGGATTTCCACGGTGGCCTTGTCGGTCATGACCTCGGCCAGCACCTGGTCCTCGCTGACCTCATCGCCGATCTGCACATGCCATTCGACCAGTTCGACCTCGGCGATGCCTTCGCCGATATCCGGCATCTTGATGACGTGAATGCCCATTCAAACCTCCATGGCACGCTTGAAGGCGGCGCCGACCCGCGCCGGCCCGGGGAAGTAGTCCCATTCCTGGGCGTGCGGGTAGGGGGTGTCCCAGCCGGTCACGCGCGCGATGGGCGATTCGAGGTGGTGGAAGCAGTTCTCCTGGACCAGCGACATCAGCTCGGCGCCGTAGCCGCAGGTGCGGGTGGCCTCGTGGACGATGACGCAGCGGCCGGTCTTCTTCACCGAGGCGACGATGGTGTCCAGGTCCAGCGGCCAGAGACTGCGCAGGTCGATGATCTCGGCGTCGATGCCGGTCTCCTCGGCCGCGGTCTGTGCCACGTAGACGGTGGTGCCGTAGGTCAACACGGTGAGCTCGCTGCCTTCGCGGGCGATGACCGCCTTGTCCAGCGGCACGCTGTAATAGCCCTCCGGCACCTGGCTGGCCGGGTGCTTGGACCAGGGCGTCACCGGGCGGTCGTGGTGGCCGTCGAACGGGCCGTTATACAGGCGCTTGGGTTCCAGGAAGATCACCGGGTCGTCGTTCTCGATGCAGGCGATCAGCAGGCCCTTGGCGTCGTACGGGTTGGACGGCATCACCGTGCGCAGGCCGCAGACCTGGGTGAACATCGCTTCCGGGCTCTGGCTGTGCGTCTGACCGCCGTAGATGCCGCCGCCGCAGGGCATGCGCACCACCATCGGCACGACGAAATCGTTCACCGAGCGGTAGCGGATGCGCGCCGCCTCGGACACCAACTGGTCGGTGGCCGGGTAGACGTAGTCGGCGAACTGGATTTCCACCACCGGGCGCAGGCCGTAGGCGCACATGCCGACGGCGGCGCCGATGATGCCGCTTTCCGAGATCGGCGCGTCGAACACCCGCGAGGTGCCGTATTTCTTCTGCAGGCCTTCGGTGCAGCGGAACACGCCGCCGAAGTAGCCGACGTCCTGGCCGAATACCACGACGTTGTCGTCGCGTTCGAGCATCACGTCCATCGCCGAGCGCAGCGCCTGGATCATGGTCATGCTGGTTACTGCCTGGGCGTTTTCCGTTTGCGGGTTCATGGCATTCATACCCCGAGCTCCTGGCGCTGCCGGCGCAGGTGTTCCGGCAGGTCCTTGTAGACGTCGTCGAACATGCTGGCGGCGCTGAAGACGTGGCCGTCCACCAGCGAGCCGTGGCTTTCGGCTTCCTTCTGTGCGGCGATCACTTCCGCTTCCAGTTCCTTGTGCAGCGCTTCGTGCTGCTCGTCGGACCAGATGCCGAGGGCGACCATGTGCTGCTTCAGGCGGGCGATCGGGTCGCCGAGCGGGAAGTTGGTGTAGTCGTCGGCCGGGCGGTATTTCGACGGATCGTCCGAGGTCGAGTGCGGGCCGGCGCGGTAGGTGACCCACTCGATCAGGCTCGGGCCGAGGTTGCGCCGGGCGCGTTCGGCGGCCCATTGCGAGGCGGCGTAGACGGCGAGGAAGTCGTTGCCGTCGACCCGCAGCGAGGCGATGCCGCAGCCCACGCCACGGTTGGCGAAGGTGGTGCCTTCACCGCCGGCGATGGCCTGGAAGGTGGAGATCGCCCACTGGTTGTTGACCACGTTGAGGATCACCGGCGCGCGGTAGACGTGGGCGAAGGTGAGGGCGGTGTGGAAGTCCGCTTCGGCGGTGGCGCCGTCGCCGATCCAGGCCGAGGCGATCTTGGTATCGCCCTTGATCGCCGAGGCCATGCCCCAGCCGACCGCCTGGATGAACTGGGTGGCGAGGTTGCCGGAAATCGAGAAGAAGCCGTATTCGCGGCTGGAGTACATGATCGGCAGCTGGCGGCCCTTGAGCGGGTCGGCCTCGTTGGAGAGGAGCTGGCAGATCATGTCCTTCAGCGGGTAGTTCCGCGTGATCAGGATGCCCTGCTGGCGATAGGTCGGGAAGCACATGTCGCCGTCCTTCAGCGCCATGGTGTGCGCGGTGGCGATGGCTTCCTCGCCCAGGCACTGCATATAGAAGGACATCTTCTTCTGCCGCTGCGCGGTGGTCATGCGGGCGTCGAAGATGCGTGTCTTCAGCATCACGCGCAGGCCGCGCAGCAGTTGCTCGTCGCTCAGCTCCGGGTTCCACGGGCCGACGGCGTTGCCCTGGTCGTCCAGCACGCGCACCAGGCTGTAGGCCAGGTCGCTGGTTTCCGCTGGCTCGACGTCGATGGCCGGCTTGCGCACGCTGCCGGCGTCGGAAAGGTGCAGGTAGGAGAAATCGGTCTTGCAGCCCGGCCGCCCGGTGGGTTCCGGTACGTGCAGGCGCAAGGGTGCGTAGTCAGTCATGTTGCCTCCAGCCGCAAAGGCTCAAGGATTGATCGGGTAAGGGATCAGGAACGAACGAGCATCGCGGAGGGCGGACTGGGCGGGTGGAACCGGCCCGACTGGGGAGGTGCGGATGGGGCGCCGCAGGGGAGGTGTTTATGCGTGACATCACTCATGGTGAGGCCCTCGTCGTTTGTTCTTGTGAATTCAGTATATGCTTCGGCTGCTAGTTTTTTGCTCCAAATTGACTAGTTCGGATGCGCCTTATTAGTATCTTTGAACTACAAAATATCTGAATCGTAGAAATAGGCAGCCATGTCCGAACTTGACCGGATCGACCTGAAAATACTCCGCGCCCTGGCCGAGGACGGCCGCCTGAGCTGGCGCGACCTGGCCCAGAAGATAGGGCTGTCGCTGACCCCGACGCTGCGCCGGGTGCGTCGCCTGGAAGAGGAGCATTACATCCAGGGCTACTTCGCGCGGCTCGATGAGGAGCGCCTGTCCGGGGCGATGAGCGTTTTCGTCTCGGTCTCCTTAGAAAAGCAGACCGGCGACTACCTCGCCCGGTTCGAGGAACGAATCGTCCAGGCGCCGCAGGTGATGAGCTGCTTCCAGATGACCGGGGATGCGGATTACATGCTGCGGGTGGTGGTGAAGGACCTGGCGGCGTACCAGCAATTTCTCATCGGCACGCTGACGCAGATTCCGGGGGTGGCGGGGATCAAGTCGGCGTTTGCGTTGAAGTCGGTGATGCTGAGATCGGCGCCGCCGATATAGCGGCTGGGAAGGGCAGTGCTTTGTAGGATGGGTTGAGCGAAGCGATACCCATGTCTCCCGGCAGAACACTTCGCTCAACCTACGCACTGTAGGAGCCAGCTTGCTGGCGATCATGGTGTCAGCCGGCAACTCGGTGCCAGGTGAAGTTCCGGATCGCCAGCAAGCTGGCTCCTACAAAAAGCTTCGCAGGATGGATTGAGCGCAGTGGATGTTGGGCTTCACTGCGTTCAGCGCCAACCTACGAGGGCGCATCGTTGGGGGAGAAGCCGCCGGACGTCGGGCGGATCAGAACACCAGCTTGTAGCCGATGGTGAACAGCATCACCGACAGGCAGGGGCGCAGGACGCCGTCCGGGACGCGGCCGGAGAGGTGGCTGCCGAGGTAGATGCCGGGCAGCGAGCCCACCAGCAGGTAGCCCAGCAGGTGCCAGTCCATGTTGCCCATGCTGGCGTGGCCGAGGCCGGCGACCAGGGTCAGCGGCACCGCGTGGGCGATCTCCGTGCCGATCAGGCGCTTGGTGGCGAGGAACGGATAGAGCACGAACAGCGCCACGGTGCCCAGCGCGCCGGCGCCGATGGAGGTCAGCGCGACCATGCTGCCGAGCACCACGCCGGTGAGCACGGTCAGCGCATTCAGGCTGCGGCCGCTGAGGTGGTAGTGGTCGCCCGCATGTTTCTGGGCGAAGGCCATCAATTGCTTCTTGAACAGGATGGCCAGGGCGGTCAGCAGCAGGACGAAGCCCAGCGCGTGCTTGATGACCGCGTTGGTCGCCTGCATGTCGGAATCGATGCTCTTCAGGAACAGCAGGGTGAGCGCGGCGGCCGGCACGCTGCCAAGGGTCAGCCAGCCCGTGATCTTCCAGTCGATGTTGTCGTTCTTCTTGTGCACCAGCACGCCGCCGGACTTGGTGATGGCGGCATACAGCAGGTCGGTGCCGACCGCGGTCGCGGGGTTGATACCGAACCACAGCAGGATTGGCGTCATCAGGGAGCCGCCGCCAACGCCGGTCATGCCGACGATGAAGCCGACGACCAAGCCCGCAACGACAAAACCAGTCATGCCAAATTCCATTGTCTGTTCCTGTAGAGGGTACGCAACAAGCCAAAATTGGCCGGAAGCATAGCGATTTTCCTTATAACCCATTATATCGTTATGGTCTTAGGTTATAGCTGTTGCTCCAGAAACAGTGGTTCAACAGAGGGCAATCCTCTGAATAGCGGCATGGTTTTCAGCAATTGACTGGCGATCAGACGTCCGTTTCGCGGTAATGGAACTCCGGCGATCAATACAAGAGGCTTTTGTTGCGGATTACGCAGCAATCCCTTTCCGGAATCGCTCTGTGTATGGGAAGCGTCCTACACTAGATTGCAGGTGTGCCCGGGGCGCATGGCCCCGCGGCCCGTACACCGGAGATCCAATCATGAAACGCACCCTTCTGTGCCTGCTGGGCGCGCCGCTGATGTTCCATGCGGTGGCCTCCACTGCAGCCGAAACGCCGGTTGTCTATCAGTACGGCATGAAGCTCGATATCGACCGCGTCATCAGCATCGAACAGCCCAACGAGCGCTGCGAAGTGATCCCGGCGCGGATGACCTACGTCGACTCCAGGGGCGAGGTGCATGTCCTGGAGTATCTGCGCCAGACGTCGATGTGCAGCGATATCTGACGCAAAGAAAAAGGTTCTTCGCGGGTTATCGGGAAACCAGGTAGGGCGGGTGAAACCCGCCAGTCCGGAAGAATCTTGGCGGGTTGCACCCGCCCTACGAAGAGGCAGGGGCATGAATGAAAAAGGGGCCCCCGGATAGCCCGGGAGCCCCTGCAGCCGACGATTGTCAGAACGGCATTTGCGGTCCTTTCTTGCCATCGCCCTTGCGGAAGGTCGGCAGGGCTACGGACGGCGCGTAGGTCACGCCATCCCAGGTCGGCAGCGGCGTCGGCATGAGCTGGAACTGACCGGGATATTCGACGTCCCAGCGCAGCAGCATCGAGGTGTCCTCGTGCTGGGTGTTGTGGCAGTGCTCCATGTAGGTGCCGGCGAACTCGCGGAAGCGGATGGCGATCTCGACGTTCCTCAGCGTGTCGGAGTCAGCCAGGGCTCCTACGCGATAGACGTCCTTGCGCGCCCATTGCTCCCAGACCGGCGGGGCCTTGCCGCCACGACTGAGGATGATCCCTTCCTCGAAGTGCACGTGCACCGGGTGCTCCCATTCGTCCTCGCTGTTCTCGATCTTCCAGACCTCCAGGGTGCCATCGCCGCTGAAGCCGGCCTGGGTCGGGCCGTTGGCCAGTTGCGGGGCGGCGGATATGCGCCGCGGGTCCATGGAGAAGGCCAGGCTGTCGTCGACCTTGATGGTCCATGGCTGCTCGTCGGTGTTGTTGTTGCGACCGAAGACGAAGGTGCGATGGCGTGCCTGGGCCAGCTTCGCGCGGTCGGCCGGATCGTTGCGGTCGATGGTCAGCGGGATCATCTTCAGGCCCGCCGGCTTGGCCGGTTGACCATTGGCTGCCGGCTTGGCCGGCTCGTAGTCCGCCGGGTTCATCGCCAGGTCCTGGCCGCCGTAGGACTGCACGCGCAGTTGCAGGAACATGCCGACGCCCGGGTCGCCCTTGTCCCACTTGGCCTTGTCCGGCTTGTCGGCATCCTTGATGGTCGGCTTGTAGGCGCCGGATAGCACGTCTGCCAGCGCAACGGTGCGTTTGGCGCCGCGACCGGTATCGTGTTCCTGGAGGTTGATGAAGTAGATCTTGTCCCCAGGTTTGATGCCGTTCTTCGCGAAGTTGATGATGATGTCGTAGCGTTCGGCGATGCCCTGTACCGGCAGGATGCCGAAGTTGTCCTTCAGATCGCCGTTGGCGTTGAGATCCATACTGCCGTCGAACGGCACGGCGTGCTCCATGACGTTGCCGTCGTTGGCGATCATGTGGAACGGCACCCGTTCGTAGGACACCTTGGTGGTCGGGCCCTTCAGCTCGCCGCCGTTGCCCTGGACCTCGCGCACCACCGCCAGCTTGATGTAGCGCGATACCGAGCCGTTGAGCAGGCGGAAGCGGTAACTGCGTGCACGTACGTTCAGATACGGCTTGTACAGGAAGTTCACCAGCAACTGGTCGCCGAGGAAGCCGTCGGTGTTGAACGGGTTGAACCACAGCTGGCCGTTCTTATCCCACGCCTTGTCCTGGATCATCAGGTTGACGTCGTAGTCGCGGTTGCCCCAGGCGCGCACCGTGCCGCTGGGGAAGCGCAGGTTGGGGTCCTGGGCGTCCATCGGCGGGCCTTCGTAGCCACGGTCCAGCGCGCTGTAGTAGTTCATCATCGCGGCGTTGCCCTTGTAGACGTTCTGCGCGGTGAAATCGAGCATGTGGTCGTGATACCAGTGGGTGCTCATGGTTTCGCGCCAGTCGCCACGGATGTTGATCCGGCCATTCATGCACTGCTTGAGGCCCGGTTGCGCATCGTTGACGTACAGCGTTTCCCCCGGATCGCAGGGGAAGGCGGCGCGCGGGTCGGAGGCCGTGGTGTTGATGCTGTCGTAGCCGGCCAGTTGCAGCGGCCAGCGATAGTCGTAGTACTGCCCCGGGAAGAAGAAGGCGCCAGTGAAACCATCGCTTTCCGCCGGGGTATGGCCGTTGTGCTCGTGGGTGGTGATGGTGTGCAGGCCGAAGCCGGCGTTGGCGGCCGGATCGATCGGCAGGGCGTTGTAGTGACGCATGACGATCGGCTGGCCGTGACGAACCATCAGCAGTTTCGGCGGGAAGGTGCCGTCGAAGGTCCAGATGGTCTTGTGCGACTGGATCGGCATGTCCGGGTGGAAGCGCACGTTGATGCCCTTGGTCGTGCCCTGGATCTTGTAGGCCGGAACCTTGGTGCTGCCCTGGAAGTTGTAGGACTGGTAGTAGAGGCCGGCGGGGCCGAACTCGCCCTGGCCATAGCCGTGCCGCTGATAGCTGTCGCGCACGCCGCCGTTGACCCGCGCGCCGGCCTGCACGGTCTTGAACGCGCCTTGCGGATAGAACTCGTTGTAGCGCTGGTGCGCCCAGCCCTGTCCCGGCGGACGGCCTTCGGCGGGCGACTGCACCATGCGCTTGAGGAAGCTGCTGATCTGCGGCGACCACGGGTTGCGGTCGCGATCGTTGGAAAATTCGCTGGGCAGAGGGTAGAGCCCGGGGAATTTCAGGAAGGCGTCCAGCTCGGTGCCCACCGGCGAGCTGCGCACGACGACCGGATCGCGCTCGGGCGCCGTTCCAGGCTTCGGCGCTGGGAAGCCGCCCGGCGGTGGCGAGGGATTGGGGTCGAGCGGCACCGGACCGAATTCCTCGAACAACAGCAGCGTCTGGGTGAACGGCTGGGCGCCGAACAGCGGGCTCGGCCGGCCGTTGGTGGGGATGTTGAACGAGGTCTGCTGGGCTGGCGGCAGGACGTTGTTCGCCAGTGGTGTCTTGCGATTGCCCGGTACGCCGCCGGCCTGTTCGAACGAACCGCTGTTCGCCGGCGTCACGCCGTTCAGCTCATAGGCCCGGGGATCGCTCGGCGGGTCGTTATAGGCCGAGGGATCGTAGGAGGGCGGCTGGCCGAAATAGTCGAGGGACACGGCCGTCGCGGTGGCGACGCCTCCGCCCAGCAGGAGGAACGCGCCGAAGGCGACACTCGCCTCCTTGAAGCGTGACCGCTGCTCCTGGCCCGTGGAAGCGGATTCGGAATGTTCAGCCCTGGTTGAATCGTTACTGTCTTGTTGTTGCCTGCTCATGTGACATCTCCAATGCGTCCCCCACCACTACGGAAACTCCCCATCTGGAAAAGCCGGCCTGGCCTGAACCGCTCCATGCGCCGAGACACCCGCTCACGGCCACTGTCAGGCCGCTGAATCATCGTTAAATTGGCGATAACCGAGAAAAATCGGCTCGGGACTTGCAAGCGATTGAAAATAAAAGATTCGAACACCGATTTTGGGTCCCCTGGCACAATGCTGGGGTATCGCCGTTGTGTCGGATAATTGACTAATAGCACCTTGCTGGCAGTTTTCAATCGAGAAACGCCAAGAAATCGTTAAATTCCGATGACGGTCAATAGGTGTTTGCTATCCATTAACTGACTATCTATTTGCGTTTTCGATCGTCTGTCAGAAAAAGATCGGAATGCTCAGGGAAGAAAAGCCAATAAATTGACTTCCCCGAAATTGGGGGTACCGGGGGAGGGCGTGTGGAGAGGTGTGCGACGGGAGCGTGCAGGGCGCATGCCCAGGCGTCGGGGCGGAGTCCTCGGGGAGAGTGATCCCGCGCCGGAACGCCGGACCTCAGCGGATGCTGCCGGCCAGCTCGAAGATCGGGATGTACATCAGGATGACGATGACGCCGATGACCAGGCCGATGAAGGCCATCAGCAGCGGCTCGAACAGCCGCACGAACCATTCGATCCAGCGGCTGATCTCTTCGTCGTAGAAGTCGGCGGTGCGTTCCATCATCTTGCCGAGGTTGCCCGACTGTTCGCCGGCCCGCAGCATGCGCAGCGATACCGGGGTCGACAGGTGGTATTCCTCCAGCGCGCGGGACAGCGCATAGCCCTCGCGGATGCGCTCGGTGGCCAGATCCAGCCGGCCGCGTGACGCCGCGCCGAGCAGGTTGCGGACCATGCCCATGGCGGTGAGGATCGGGATGCCGCCCTGCAGCAGGATGCCCAGCGAGCGGTAGAAGCGCGCCAGTTCATAGGTCAGCAGGCGCTGGTGCACGGCGGGAATCCGTTCGATCTGCCGGCCGAGCAGGGCGCGGAAGCGCGGCTGGCGCCACAGCAGCACCAGCGCCACCACTGCGAACAGGCCGCCGCCAAGCATCTCGCCCTGGTGCGCGTGGAGGAACAGGCCGGTCTTCATCAGCACCTGTGACAGCCACGGCAGGTTCGAACCCAGCCCTTCGAACACCAGGCTGAAGCGCGGCACCACGTAGCCGAGCAGGAACAGCATCACGCCGCCGCCGACCAGCAGCAGCAACAGCGGGTAGACCGACGCGCTGACTATCTTCTGCCGCACTTCGTCCATGCGGTTGCGATAGGCCACGTAGCGGCCCAGGGCATCGCCCACCGCGCCGGTCTTCTCGCTGGACTGCACGAGGGCGACGTACAGTGCCGGGAAGATCGCCGGGAACTGGGTCAGCGCCTGGGAAAACGACTTGCCCTCGTAGAGCAGGCGCACCAGTTCTTCGAGAGTCTTGCGCGCCGCCGGCGAGGATTCCTTCTCCGCCAGGCTTTCCAGCGCGTCGATCAGCGGCAGGCCGGCGTTCAGCAGGGTGGTCAGTTCCTGGCTGAACAGCACCAGCGGGAACTGTTCCTTCTTGCGCAGGTTGGCCAGCGACCAGCGCTGCTCGTTGTGCAGGGCGAGCACGCGCATGCCCTGGTCTTCCGCCTGGCGCCTGGCATCGGCGGCATTGCTGGCGTCGACCACCAGCGACACCACTCCCGACTGCTTCCCGACCCCCTTGACGAGAAAGCGCATGCTCGGCCTCCGCTTACTGCTGCCAGCTGTTTACGTCAGCGTTCTCACCATCGCCGCCCGGCTGGCCATCCTTGCCCAGGGTGGTCAGGTCGTAGTCGCCGTTGTCCCCCGGCGCCTTGTAGAGATAATCGCGACCCCACGGGTCCTTCGGCACGCCTTTCTGCAGATAGGGGCCGGCCCACTTGGCCTCGTCGCCGGGTTTCACCACCAGCGCCTGCAGCCCCTGTTCGGTGGAAGGGTAGTGCCCCGCCTCCAGCCGATAGAGATCCAGCGCCTTGCCCAGGCTTTCCACCTGCGCGCGGGCGACCTTGACTTCGGAACGGCCGAGTTGGCTGAAGTACTTCGGCGCGACGATGCCGGCCAGCAGGCCGAGCACCACCAGCACCACCAGCAGTTCCAGCAGGGTGAACCCCCGCTGGCGGAAATGCGCGAACCGTGCGCGGTACTTCATGGTCGCCTCCAATGCTTTCTTGTCGATACCCAGAATCGAGCATAGCGCCTCCCTGCAAGAGCCGTGCACGAAGGCGTCCAGTGGCCTGGATGCCCGGCATAGGCTTTGCTGAAAACTGGAAGGCGGGGAATCGGCCCCATCGACGGGAAGAGGTGCCAAGGATGCGAATCGCAGTCGTCGCGCTGTTGCTCGCGGTGTTCGCCGGGGAGCGCGCAGAGGCCGATATCTACGTGTCGGAGGGGGCCGATGGCAGCCTGACCCTGTCGAACATCAAGCGACCGGGGCGCACCTATCTGAAGGTCGTGCGCGAGCCGGCGATCCGCCCTGCGCGCAAGGCGGTGCGTTTCGTCGATGGCCGGCGCGCCGAGGACCGGCCGTACGCCGACGTGGTCAGCGCGGCGGCCAGCGCCAACGACCTGCCCCCGGCGCTGCTGCATGCGGTGATCAGCACCGAGTCGCGCTACAACCCGGCGGCGCTGTCGCCCAAGGGCGCGGCGGGGCTGATGCAGCTGATGCCGGACACCGCGCGGGACATGGGCGTGAACGACGTCTGGGACCCGACGGCGAACATCCAGGGCGGCGCGCGCTACCTGAAGAGCCTGCTGCAGATGTTCGGCAACGACATTCCCCTCGCCGTCGCCGCCTACAACGCCGGTCCCACGGCGGTCAGCCGCAGCGGCCGGGCCATCCCGCCGTATGCCGAAACCCAGCGCTACGTGCCCAGCGTGCTCGAAGAATTCCGCCGCCTGCAGGGCCTCGCGCCCAACGCTCCGCTCTGATCGCCAACCAGGCCCGCCCGATTCCCGTGAAGTGGTGAAGCGCCCCTCTTGCGGGGAATTTCGCTGGGGAATTTTCCCCACCCACTCTGAAATGTTTCTAAATATTGCAGAAATGGCGGGCTCCGGGACATGGCATGCCTATTGCCGAGGCGCTTCTGTCGGGCCATTTGGCCGGGGAGACCGCCATGATCGAGCAACGTCGTCGGCAAAAGGGACTTTCTGCGTGGAGTAGTGCGGGGCTGCTGGCCATGTCGCTGTACCTGGCTGGCGGCGGAGCGCAGGCGGCGGTGCGCTGCGAGCGTAACCTGGTGGCCAATGTGGTGGCCCTCGACCAGCCGCTGATGTTCAACCGCCTCGGCGCGCAGAACGTCAACGGCATGATCTACGCCCTGCGCCGCGACGTGGTGGACGACCATGGCGTGCTGCTCACCCGCGGTGGCCTGGCCGAGCCCGGCAAGGTCAGCCTGCGTCCGGACAAGCGCCCGCGTCCGATCGTGCTGCGGGTGGCCGCCGGCGATTGCCTGACGGTGAACCTGCAGAACCTTCTCGCCTATCAGGCCAACCCGCACAGCGACCGGGGTGCGGGGAACGCTGCCGGGGAAGAGGACGGCGAGCAGGAGAACGAGGCGCTGGAACTGGAGGCCGATAACCAGGTATCCGACCGCCATGTCGGCTTCCTGGTCAATGGCATGCAGCCGGTCAGCTCCATCGGCGATATCGCTTCCAACGTCGGCCGCAACGGCAACTATCTGGTCGAGCCCGGCGCCAGCCGTAGCTACACGCTGTACGCCGAGCGCGAAGGGGCATTCGCCGTCGGCAGCCAGGGCGCCACCTTCGGCGGCGAAGGCAGCGCCGGGAATGCCGGCAATGGCCTGTTCGGCCAGGTGGTGGTCGAACCGAAGTACGGCCGCACCTACCGCAATACCGTGACTGAAGAGGAGATGCGCCTGGCGAGCATCGGGCGCACGCCGACCGGCCAGCCGGTGATCGACTACGAGGCGCGCTACCCGAGCCGCGAGCCGTGGATCACCGAAGGCAAGGCCGGCACGCCGATCCTCGCCATGGTCGACGGCAACGAGATCGTCGACAGCGACAGCGACGCCATCGTCATGGGGCCGAACAGCGACGGCAGCTTCCCGCCGTCCACCTATCCGCTGGAGAGCAAGGGCAAGCGCAACCCGGCATTGCCCAACCGGCTGGAAGCGTTCCGCGATTTCTCCGCGCTGTTCGAGGACGAAAGCGTCGTGACCCAGGCATTCCCGGCCTGGTGGTCCGACCCGGTGTTCGGCCACGTGCTGGAGTCGGGCCGCGACGCCTTCATGATCAACTACGGCAGCGGCGGCATCGGTGCGGAAATCGTCGCCAACCGCCTCGGCGTCGGGCCGATGCACGACTGCCTGGACTGCGCCTTCGAGGAATTCTTCCTGAATGCCAGCACGGTAGGGGACGCGGGCATGCAGGTGGACGTACCGGCCAACGTCGGCCTGGAAAACATCGGCCCCGGCCAGACGCCGCCGCCGGAAGCGCTCGGCATCAAGGCGAGCATGGCGCTCTATCCGGCCGAGCCATCCAACGTCAACCACAGCTACATCGGCGACTTCGTCAAGATCCGCAACACCCACCAGGGCAAGGAGCAGCACGTCTTCCACCTACACGCGCACCAGTGGCTGTTCAATCCCAACGACGACAACTCCGACTACATGGACGCCCAGGGTCTCGGCCCCGGCGCCTCCTACACCTACGAGATCGCCAACGGCGGTTCGGGCAACCGCAACCGCGTATCCGGCGACGCCATCTATCACTGCCACTTCTATCCGCACTTCGCCCAGGGCATGTGGACCATGTGGCGGGTGCACGATGTGTTCGAGCAGGGCACGCAGCTGGCGGTGTCGGCGCAGGGTGGCGATGGCTTCCACAGCGTGCCGTTCGCCTTGCGTAGCGGCCTGCCGGCTCCCGGCGCACGCGCGCTGCCGGATGGCGAGATCGTCGCCGGCACGCCGATCCCGGCCATCGTGCCGCTGCCGGGCAAGGCCATGGCGCCGATGCCGGGCAAGGTCAGCGTGGTGCCGAAGATCGGCAAGCGGCTCGATGGCAATGGCGAGGAAGTCGAAGGCGCCGTCGGCTCCGTCGCGCTGGTCGACCGCAGCCCGGAAAACTACGTCAATGGCACCTTGAAGAACCCCGGCTTCCCGTTCTGGATCGGCGGCATGGAAAGCTCCGTCGGCCAGCGTCCGCCGACCCCGCCGCTGGACATGCTCGATCCCTACAAGGCCAGGGTCCTGCACGACTCCGGCAATCAGCTGTGGGCCAACCTCGATCCGAACCAGGTGGCCGGCTGGGACGGCGGCCTGCCACGGCATGCCCTGGATGGCTTCGCCGCCGGGGGCGAGGCGGTGGTGCATACCACGCCGCTGGATTTCTCCAAGGAACTGACCCGCGCCAGGCCGATCTACTTCCCGGAGGAGGGGACCGATGTCGAGCAGGCGGCGATGATCTATCACTCCAGGCCCGACCACCCCAGCTACATGGTGCTGCCGGGCGGGCAGACCCGGCCGGCCGCGTTCCGCACCAATGGCGCCCCGCCGACCGCGGGGGCGCCGTACTTCGAGCCGTGCATGGACGACCGCGGCAAGCGCCTGACCAGTAGTGCCGGCGCCGGCCTGTTCAACAGTGGCGAGAGCCTGAACGCCATGACCTTCAGCGGTTCCTCGCCGTTCACCGCCGACCATCCGCGTGTCTACAAGGCCGCCGATATCCAGTTCGACGCGGTGTTCAACAAGGTCGGCTACCACTTCCCGCAGAGCCGCGCGCTCGCCCTGTGGGAGGACGTCTGGCCGACCATCACCAAGCAGAAGGCGCCGGAACCGCTGGTCATGCGGATCAACACCTTCGACTGCGTGATGTACCAGCAGACCAACCTGATCCCGGCCGTCTACGAAATGGACGACTACCAGATCCGCACCCCGACCGATGTGGTCGGCCAGCACATCCATCTGCCGAAGTGGGACATCGTTTCCGCCGACGGTTCCGGCAACGGCTGGAACTACGAGGACGGCATCCTCTCGCCGCAGACGGTGGTCGAGCGCATCCACGCCATCCGCGCCTACAACGGCTGCGCAGAGGGCGACTCCCGCGACGGCACGCCGGCATGTCCGCAGGCCAGGCAGCACCCGTTCTTCGGCCACTACGGGCGCGGCGACTGGCTGGGCGCGCGCACGGCGATGCAGCGCTGGTTCGCCGACCCGGTGGTGAATACCCGGGGCATCGACCGGGGCCTGGGCACCATCTTCACCCACGACCACTTCGGCCCCTCCACCCACCAGCAGATCGGCCTGTATGCCACCGTGCTGGCCGAACCGGCGGGCTCGACCTGGAACCAGGCGGAATCCGGCGAGCCGCTGTACACCCGGCATGATGGCGGGCCGACTTCGTGGGAGGCGCTGGTCAACACCACCGACCTGGATGGCGACGGCAAGAACGACAGCTATCGCGAGTTCTTTCTCGAATACAGCGACTTCCAGCATGCCTACGAGGCCGGCGTGTATGTCGGCGCGGGGCCGGACGGCGTGGCGAATCCGGCTGCCTATCCGGCCAGTGCCGACAGCTTCCGCTATGCGATCAACCCGCCGATGCGCGGCGGCTCCGGCAATCTGCTGGATGGCGGCACGGACCTTGCCGGCGGCGAGATGCCGGGCTGCCCGAGCCGTCCGTGCCCGCAGATCATCGACGGCGAGGACCCCGGCATGTTCTCCGTCAACTACCGCAACGAGCCGCTCGGCCTGCGCATCTACGATCCGCTGAAAACCGGCCCGGACGGCAAGCCCGGCATGCAGGCCGACGGCTATGCCGGCGACCTCGCCTTCGCCCTGCAGAGCCGCACCGACCGCAGGATCGATGCGCTGAACAAGCGCCCCAGCGAGATCGCCGCGGCGACCGGGCCCACCGGCGGCGTCACCCTGTTCCCGCCGCACATCAACAAGGGCGACATGCCCGGCGACCCGTTCACCCCGATGCTGCGTACCTACACCGGCGACAACGTGCGCCTGCGCGTCCACGCCGGCGGCTACGAGGAAACCCACAACATCACCCTGCACGGCGTGAAGTGGTTGCACTCCGGCAGCGGTTTCGGCAGCAGTCCGACCTCCGGCTGGCGCTCGGCGCAGATGATCGGCATCTCCGAACAGCTCGGCTTCAATGCACCGGTGGCGATGATGTCCAGTGCCACCGCCGACACCGCAGACTACCTGTACTCGATGGATGCTTCCTTTGAAGGCTACTGGTCGGGCATCTGGGGCGTGATGCGCAACTACACCAGCCAGCGCGCCGATCTGGCGGCCCTGCCGAACAACCCGAAGCCGGTGGCCGCGCGCAACACCACGGCCTTCGATGGCGTGTGCCCGCGCACCGGACCGAATCCGACCGGCATCGGCAGCCGGCCGACTCCGCAGCGCAATTTCGACGTGGTGGTGGCGCTGGCCAACGACATTCTCGGCAACCCGTACAACGTCGCCATCGGCGATCCGCCTAACGCCAGCCAGCATGTCGGCGGGCCGCTCAAGCCCGGCGGCGGCACGCTGGTCTACAACTCCCGTGCGACGAGCATTCCGCAGGTCACCGTGGTCGAGCCCGAGGACGGCACGGTCACGACCATTGGCGGCCACTCCGGCCCGCTGCACGACCCGACCGCGATCATGTACGTGCGCAAGGCCGACCTCGATCCCGCCACCGGCAAGCTGAAGCCGGGCGTGCCGGTCGAGCCGCTGGTGCTGCGGGTGAATGCCGGCGACTGCGTCAATGTCACCCTGGAGAACCGCCTGCCGGAAGTCATGCCGGACCTGGCGACCCGGGCGGTGACGCAGAACGCGATCAAGCGCGACCGCTTCGACCCGCACGGGTCCACCACCTTCGGCAACAACCTGATGCGGCCGTCCAGCCACGTCGGCCTGCACGCCCAGTTGCTGGCCTATGACATGAGCAGGTCGGACGGCTTCAACGTCGGCATCAACGGCGTGCAGACCGTGCCGCCACGGGCGGGCAACAGCGGCGCCTGGCCGACCCGCAGCTACCAGTACTACGCCGGTCACCTGGAGCGCGAGGGCAAGCCGATTACCCAGCTCGGCCGCGCCGTGGACAACATCAACGCCACACCGGTCGAGTTCGGCGGCCTCAACCTGACCTCGGCGGATGTCATCAAGCAAGCGCAGAAAGGCCTCGGCGGGGCGATGACGGTGCTGCCGGCGGGAGCGACCTGGACCGAGGATGCCTCCTCGCGGCTGTCCGCCACGGTGCAGCCGCCGGCGCCGGCAGCGGCTTATCGCGATTTCACCCTGGTGTTCCAGAAGGGCCTGAACCTGCGCTGGGCCGATGGCGCGCCGGTGGAGAACATCGGCGGGGAAGGCGCCGGCATTCCCGCCGACACCCAGGACAGCGGCGGCATGGCGATCAACTCCCGCAGCGAGCCCCTGTGGTTCCGCTTCGGCCTGGCGCCGGACACGCCGTTCAGCCATGCCGGCGGCTTCGGCCTGGCCGACGTCCCCAACGCCTACATGGCCTACAGCAACGAACTGGTGGGCAGCGACCCGGCGACGCCGGTGCTGCGGGTGAAGCCGGGGCAGCCGTTCCGCACGCACCTGCTGCTGCCGAGCGGCGGCAGCCGTGGCACCACCTTCCAGCTCGCCGGGCACGTATGGGCGTTCAACCCGTTCCTGGCGGAGAAGAGCGATGCCGATGGCTTCCCGCAATTCCCGCCGGGCGTCGGTTCGGTGCGCTTCGGCCTCAACCCGCTGGCGACCTATATCGGTGCCCAGGAAAACCTCCTGCCGGCCGGGCATTACAGCTTCATGTTCCCCAGCGCCGGCGGAGCCAATGCGGTGCCGGGGGACTATCTGTTCCGCGACTATGCCAGTTTCGGCAACCTGTCCGGTTTGTGGGGAATCTTGCGGGTGAGCAACGAGCCGGCGCCCTGATTCTTCGGCGCGGGCTCGTCTTGCAAAAGGGCGGGGGGAGAGTGCGGTGGGCCGCCGGGCAGTACGTCGCGGCGGCCCGCCGGCAGTCACTCGGAATTGGGGGCAAGCGTAAGGAAAAAGCCAGCAATGAAACGACGTGGCTGAGCCAGAACCCGCGTAGGTTGGTGCTGAGCGCAGCGAAGCCCAACATCCGGTGGGCATCGCGCCATGCTTGTTGGGCTTCGCAAGCTCAGCGCCAACCTACGGTGGGCATTGCAACCCGTGGGATCGAATAGGGGGCAAACGTAAGGAAAACGGCGATCCCCATAGTGGGGGAGTGAGCGATATCCCCCACCATCAGGGGCTGAAACAAAACTGTAACTTTTTGAACTGAAAGCATTTCAGGCCTATGGCACGGCTATTGCCGAACCCCGGTTGTTACAGCATTTTTCCGGGGAGGGAAGGCCATGCGTAACCGTCATCAACGATCTGCCAGGAACGATCTCCTGTGCCGGTGGAGCGGCAAAGGGATGATGGCCCTGGCGCTGCTGTTCGGCGCAGCCGAAAGCGACGAGGCGGAAGCGGCTGCCAGTTGCGCGCGGAATCTGGTGGCCAACGTGGTCGCACTCGACCAGCCACTGATGTTCAACCGCATGGGCGCGCAGAACGTCAACGGCATGTTGTACGCCCTGCGCCAGGACGTGGTGGACGACCGCGGCGTGCCGCTCAGCCGTGGCGGCGCCGCGGTGCCCGGCAAGGTCAGCCTGCGCCCGGACAAGCGTCCGCGTCCGCTGGTGCTGCGCGTGGCCGCCGGCGACTGCCTGACCGTCCACCTGGAGAACCTGCTGGCGTTCCAGGCCAACCCGAATGGCAGCCATCCCGAAGGCGGCGCCGAGGAAGAACATGAAGCGGGGCATGGCGTGATCGTCGAGGCCAACGACCAGGTCGCCGACCGCCATGTCGGCTTCCATGTCACCGGCATGCAGGCGGTCAACTCCATCGCCGACATCGCCGGCAACGTCGGCCGCAACGACAACTACCTGGCGCTGCCCGGCACCAGCCGTACCTACACCCTCTACGCCGAACGCGAAGGCGCATTCGCCGTCGGCAACCCGGGCACCAGCTTCGGCGGCGAAGGCAGTGCCGGCAACGTCGGCAACGGCCTGTTCGGCCAGGTCGTGGTGCTGCCCAAGGCCGGCCGTGCCTACCGCAATACCCTCACCGAAGAGGAAATGCGCCTGGCGACCACCGGCCGCACGCCGACCGGCCAGCCGGTGATCGACTACGAGGCGCGCTATCCGCAGGTCGAGCCGTGGCTCAGCGAAGGCAAGGCCGGACTGCCGATCATCAACATGGTCAACGGCAACGAGATCGTCGCCAGCGACAGCGACGCCGTGGTCATGGGGCCGAACCAGGACGGCAGCTTCCCGCCTTCCACCTATCCGCTGGAAAGCAAGGGCAAGCGCAACCCGGCGCTGCCCAACCGGCTGGAACCGTTCCGCGACTTCGCCGTGATGTTCCAGGACGAGGCGGTGGTCACCCAGGCATTCCCGGCCTACTACGCCGACCCGGTATTCGGTCATGTGCTGGAGCCGACCCGCGACTCCTTCCTGATCAACTTCGGCGCCAATGCCATCGGCGCGGAAATCATCGGCAACCGCCTTGGCGTCGGGCCGATGCACGACTGCCTGTCCTGCGCCTACGAGGAATTCTTCCTCAGCGCGCACACCGTCGGCGACGCCGGGATGCTGGTGGACGTGCCGGCCAACGTCGGCCTGGAAACCCTCGCGCCCGGCGTGGAGCCGCCGCCGGAAGCCGTCGGCATCAAGGCGAGCATGGCGCTGTATCCGGCCGAGCCGTCCAACGTCAACCACAGCTACATCGGCGACTTCGTCAAGATGCGCAACACCCACCAGGGTTACGAGCAGCACATCTTCCACCTGCACGCGCACCAGTGGCTGTTCAACCCCAACGACGACAACTCCGACTACATGGATGCCCAGGCCATCGGCCCGGGATCTTCCTACACCTACGAGATCGCCAACGGCGGTTCGGGCAACCGCAACCGCGTATCCGGCGACTCCATCTACCATTGCCATTTCTACCCGCACTTCGCCCAGGGCATGTGGAACATGTGGCGGGTGCATGACGTGTTCGAAGAGGGCACCAGACTGGCGGTTTCCGGCGACGGTGCGGACAGCTACCACAGCCAACCCTTCGCCCTGCGCAGCGGTCTGCCGGCAGCCGGTGCGCGCGCCTTGCCGGATGGCGAGATCATCGCCGGCACACCGATCCCGGCCATCGTCCCGCTGCCGGGCAAGGCCATGCCGCCGATGCCGGGCAAGGTGACCGTGGTGCCGAAGATGGGCGAAACCCAGGTTGCCGCCAATGACGACGGCGAGGATGGCGGCGACGATAGCGTCATAGGCGCCATCGGCTCCGTCGCTCTGGTCGACCGCAGCCCGGAAAACTACGTCAACGGCGTGCTGAAGAACCCCGGCTTCCCGTTCTGGATCGGCGGCATGGAAAGCAGCGTCGGCCAGCGTCCGCCGACCCCGCCGCTGGATATGCTCGATCCGTACAAGGCCAGGGAGCTGCGCGATTCCGGCAACCCGCTGTGGGCCAACCTCGACCCGAACCAGGTCGCCGGCTGGGATGGCGGCCTGCCACGGCACGCGCTGGATGGCGTGGCCGCCGGCGGCGAAGCGGTCGCCAGCATGACCAAGCTGGACTTCTCCAAGGTGATCACCCGCGCCCGGGCGATCTACATGCCGGAAGAGGGCACCGACGTCGAGCAGGCCGCCATGGCCTACCACGCCAAGGCCGAGCACCCCAGCTATGCGCTGTTGCCGGGATTGCAGACCCGCCCGGCCGCGTTCCGCACCAACGGCTCGCCGCCGGTGGCCGGTGCGCCATTCTACGAACCCTGCGTGGATGACCGGCAGAAACGCCTGACCGCATCGGCCGGCGCCGGGCTGTTCAACAGCGGCGAAAGCCCGGCGGCCATGTCCTTCACCGGCTCCTCGCCATACACCGCCGACCACCCGCGCATCTACAAGGGGGCGGCCATCCAGTTCGACGCGGTGTTCAACAAGGCCGGCTACCACTTCCCGCAGGCCCGCTCCTTTACCCTGTGGGAGGACGTCTGGCCGATCATCACCAAGCAGAAGGCGCCCGAGCCTCTGGTCATGCGGATCAACACCTTCGACTGCGTGCAGTACCAGCACACCAACCTGATCCCGTCCTTCTACGAGCTGGACGACTATCAGGTGCGTACACCGACCGACGTGGTCGGCCAGCACATCCACCTGCCGAAGTGGGACGTGGTTTCCGCCGACGGCGCGGCCAACGGCTGGAACTACGAGGACGGCATACTTTCCCCGGCCACCGTGGTCGAGCGCATCGAAGCCATCCGCCACTACAACCACTGCGAGGAGGGCGATGCCCGCGACGGCAACCAGGCCTGCCCGAAACCCACCAACCACCCGTTCTTCAGCCGCTACGGGCGTGCCGACTGGGTCGGTGCGCGCACGCAGATGCAGCGCTGGTTCGCCGATCCGGTGGTGAACACCCGCGGTATCGACCGTGGCCTGGGCAACATCTTCACCCACGACCACTTCGGCCCGTCCACCCACCAGCAGCTCGGGCTGTACGCCACCGTGCTGGCCGAGCCGGCCGGCTCGACCTGGGCGCATTCGGAAACCGGCGAGCCGTTCTATACCCGGCATGACGGCGGGCCGACCTCGTGGCAGGCGATCGTCAGCACCGGCGATATCGACGGCGACGGCAAGAACGACAGTTTCCGCGAGTTCTTCCTCGAATACAGCGACTTCCAGCATGCCTTCGAGGCCGGCGTGTACGTGGGCGCCGGGCCGGACGGCATACCGGATGGCGTGGCCTATCCGGTGAGCGCCGATACCTTCCGCTACACCATCAACCCGCCGGTGCGCGGCCAGCAGGGCACGCTGCTGGATGGCAACGTCGAGCTGAACACCAGCCAGTTGCCGTTCTGCCCGCTGCGGCCGTGTCCGCAGGCCATCTCGGTGGATGACCCCGGCATGTTCACCGTCAACTACCGCAACGAGCCGCTGGCCCTGCGTATCTACGATCCGCTGAAGACCGGCCCGGACGGCAAGACGGGCATGCAGGCCGACGGTTATGCCGGCGACCTCGCCTTCGCCCTGCAGAGCCGCACCGACCGCAGGATCGACGCGTTCAACCTGCGGCCGAGCGAAGTCGGCTCGGCGACCGGTCCGACCGGCGGCGTCACCCTGTTCCCGCCGCACATCAACAAGGGCGACGAGCCGGGCGATCCGTTCACCCCGATGCTGCGCACCTATACCGGCGACAACGTGCGGCTGCGGGTGAATGCCGGCGGCTACGAGGAGGAGCACAACGTCACCCTGCACGGCGTGAAGTGGCTGCACTCCGGCACCGGCTTCGGCAGCAGCTCCAACTCCGGCTGGCGTTCGGCGCAGATGGTCGGTATCTCCGAGCAGTTCGGCTTCGTCGCGCCGGTGTCGATGATGTCCAGCGCGGACGGCGATACCGCCGACCACCTGTACTCCATGGATGCCTCGCTGGAGGGCTACTGGAACGGCATCTGGGGCGTGATGCGCAACTACAGCACGGCGCGCAACGACCTGGTGGCGCTGCCGAACAACCCGAAACCGGTCACCGCGCGCAACACCACCGCCTTCGACGGTATCTGCCCGCGCACCAGCCCGAACCCGAACGGGATCGGCAGCCGTCCGACGCCCAAGCGTAACTTCGAGATCGTCGCCGCGCTGGCCAACGACATCCTGCCGAATCCGCTCGCCCTGACCATCGGCGATCCGCAGAACGCGACCATGCATGTCGGCGGTACGCTCAACCCGAACGGCGGCACCCTGGTCTACAACCCGCGCGCAGTGAGCATTCCGCAGGTGACCATCGTCGAGCCGGAGGAGGGCGAGGTGATCACCATCGGCGGGCAGTCCGGGCCGCTGCACGACCCGACCGCGATCCTGTACGTGCGCAAGGCCGACCTCGACCCGGCCACCGGCAAGCTGAAAGCGGGCGTGCCGATCGAGCCGCTGACCCTGCGGGTGAACGCCGGCGACTGCATCAACGTCACTCTGGAGAACCGCCTGCCGACGCTGATGCCGGACCTGCCGACCCTCGCCACCATGCATGGCGTGGTCAAGCGCAACCGCTTCGATTCCCACGGCGCGACCACCTTCGGCAACAACCTGATGCGTCCGTCCAGCCACGTCGGTCTGCATGCGCAGCTGCTGTCCTACGACGTGACCAAGTCCGATGGTGTCAACGTCGGCCGCAACTGGGTGCAGACGGTACCGCCGCGCGCCGGCAACAGCGGCGCCTGGCCGACCCGCAATTACCAGTACTACGCGGGTCACCTGGAGCGCGAAGGCCGGCCGGTCACCCAGCTCGGTCGCACGGTGGACAACATCAACGCCACCGCCATCGAGTTCGGCGGCCTCAACCTGACCCCGGCGGACATCATCAAGCAGCCGCAGAAAGGTTTGGCTGGCGCGATGACGGTCCATCCGCAAGGCGCCACCTGGACCGAGGACGCCTCGTCGCGCGCCAATGCCACGGTGACCCCGCTGGCGCCGGCCCCGGCGTACCGCGACTTCACCATGGTCTGGAACAAGGCGTTGAACATGCGCTGGGCCAACGGCGCGCCGGTGGAGAACATCGCTGCGGAGGGCGCGGGCCTGGCGACCGACCCGCAGGACAACTCCAACATGGCGATCAACTACAAGACCGAACCGCTGTGGTACCGCTTCGGCTTCGCCCCGGACTCGCCCTTCGTCAGCGCCCAGGGCTTCGGCCTGGCGGACATCGCCAACGCGCACATGGCGCACAGCAACGCGCTGGTGGGCGGCGATCCGGTGACGCCGGTGCTGCGGGTGAAACCCGGCCAGCCGTTCCGCATGCACCTGCTGATGGCGACCGGCGGCAGCCGGGGTTCGACCTTCCAGCTGGGCGGGCACCTGTGGCCGTTCAACCCGTTCCAGGCCGAGAAGTCCGATAGCGGCGGCTATCCGATGTACCCGACCGGAATCAGCTCGGTGCGCTTCGGCTACAACCCCATGGCGATGTACGTCGGCGCCCTGGAGAGCGTGCTGCCGGCCTCGCACTTCAGCCTGATGTTCCCCAGCGCCGGGGGCGCCAACGCGGTGCCGGGGGATTACCTGTTCCGCGACTATGCCGGGTTCGGCAACCTGTCCGGGCTGTGGGGCATCCTGCGGGTGAGCGACGAACCGGCCCAGTGAGTTCCATGGGGAGGGAGATGAAGAGTGCGGTGAACCGCCCGGCGCAAGGAACCGGCGGTTCACCGGCAGTCGCTCGGTGGCACGAACGGGATTCGCGGGCATGGCCCGCTCCTACGGGTGAGCATCCACCCTCGTAGGAGCGGGCCATGCCCGCGAACACCAGCAGCACAAAAGCTTCGCGAGCAGAGCTCGCTCCTACACCTTCCGATATCGGCGGCAAGACCGAGAGTAGGGCGGGTGAAACCCGCCACATGCAGGCCGCGGTATGTTGATCTGGCGGGTTTCACCCGCCCTACATTTCTCCCCATACCGGCCCCGCCCTGAAGTGGGGGAAAACCGGGTGTTTTCCCCCTTTCCATCTCAACAGCGCTCGCAACTATCTGAATCCAAAGGACTATGCGTGATGGCATAACGCTTGCTGCGGCTCCGGTGTTGCACCATTTTCCGGGGAGGGAAGGTCATGCATGGCACTCATCAGGGATCAGGCTGGGGCCGGGTTCGGGGCCGCTGGAGCGGTACCGGGCTGATGGCCCTGGCGTTGCTGTTCGGCGCGACAGAGAGCGAGGAGTCGGAGGCGGCCGCCAGTTGTGCGCGGAATCTGGTCGCCAACGTGGTCGCCCTCGACCAGCCGCTGATGTTCAACCGCCTCGGCGCGCAGAATGCCAACGGCATGATGTACGCCCTGCGCAGCGACGTGGTGGACGCCAATGGCGTGCCGCTGTCGATGGGCGGCGCGGCGGTTCCCGGCCAGGTCAGCCTGCGCCCGGACAAGCGTCCGCGTCCCCTGGTGCTGCGCGTCGCCGCCGGTGACTGCCTGACCGTCAACCTGCAGAACCTGCTGGCCTTCCAGGCCAACCCGAACAGCGGCCATCCGGAAGGCGGGTTCGAGGAAGAGGACGAAGAGAACGAGCTGGAGAACGAGCCGGGCCACGATCCGTTCAAGATCGATGACCAGGTCGCCGACCGGCATGTCGGTTTCCATATCAGCGGCATGCAGGCGGTCAACTCCATCGAGGACGTCGCCGGCAACGTCGGCCGCAACGGCAACTCCCTCGCGCTGCCCGGCACTACCCGCAGCTACACCGTCTATGCCGAACACGAAGGCGCATTCGCCGTCGGCAACCCGGCCACCAGCTTCGGTGGCGAGGGCGGTGCGGGCAACGTCGGCAACGGCCTGTACGCCCAGGTCGTGGTGCTGCCCAAGGCCGCACGCGCCTATCGCAATACCCTCACCGAAGAGGAAATGCGCCTCGCCACCACCGGCCGCACCTCGACCGGTCACCCGGTGATCGACTACGAGGCGCGCTATCCACAGGTCGAGCCGTGGATCACTGAAGGCAAGGCCGGCCTGCCGATCATCAACATGGTCAACGGCAACGAGATCATCGCCAGCAACAGCGATGCCATCGTCATGGGGCCGAAAGACGACGGCAGCTTCCCGCCGGAAACCTATCCGCTGGAAAAAATCGGCAAGCGCAACCCGGCGCTGCCCAACCGGCTGGAGCCGTTCCGCGACTTCTCGGTGATGTTCCAGGACGAAAGCGCGGTCACCCAGGCGTTCCCCGGCTACTGGGCCGACCCGGTGTTCGGCCATGTGCTGGAGTCGAGCCGCGATGCCTTCATGATCAACTACGGATCGAACGGCATCGGTTCGGAAATCCTCGGCAACCGCCTCGGCGTCGGGCCGATGCACGACTGCCTGTCCTGCGCCTTCGAGGAGTTCTTCCTCAGCGCGCACACCGTGGGCGATGCCGGGATGCTGGTGGATGTGCCGGCCAACGTCGGCCTGGAAAGTCTCCCGCCGGGGCAGGCTCCGCCGAAAGAAGCGACTGGCATCAAGGCGAGCATGGCGCTGTATCCGTCCGAGCCGTCCAACGTCAACCACAGCTACATCGGCGACTTCGTCAAGATCCGCAACACACACCAGGGACACGAACACCATGTGTTCCACCTTCATGCGCACCAGTGGCTGTTCAACCCCAACGACGACAATTCCGACTACATGGATGCCCAGGCGATAGGCCCGGGTGCGTCGTACACCTATGAGATCGCCAACGGCGGCTCGGGCAACCGCAACAAGGTGTCCGGCGATGCCATCTACCACTGCCACTTCTACCCGCACTTCGCCCAGGGCATGTGGAACATGTGGCGGGTCCACGACGTGTTCGAGGAAGGCACCAGGCTGGCGGTTTCCGGCGAAGGCGCGGACAGCTATCACAGCCAACCGTTTGCCCTGCGCAGCGGCCTGCCGGCTGCCGGCGCCCGCGCGCTGCCGGACGGCGAGATCATCGCCGGTACGCCGATCCCGGCCATCGTTCCGCTGCCGGGCAAGGCCATGGCGCCGATGCCGGGCAAGGTCACCGTGGTGCCGAAGATCGGCGAGCGCATGGTCGCTGGGCATGACGATGACGACGAGGAAGATGACGACGACTCCTCCCACGACGATCACGAAACCGTCATGGGTGCCATCGGCTCCGTCGCGCTGGTCGACCGCAGCCCGGAAAACTACGCCAATGGCGTGCTGAAGAACCCCGGCTTCCCGTTCTGGATCGGCGGCATGGAAAGCACTGTCGGTCAGCGCCCGCCGACCCCGCCGCTGGACATGCTCGACTACCAGAAGGCCAAGGATCTGCGCGATTCCGGCAACCCGCTGTGGTCGGGCATCGACCCGAACCAGGTCGCCGGCTGGGACGGCGGCCTGCCGCGCCACGCCCTGCAGGGGATGTCCGCCGGTGGCGAAGCCAACGTCACAACCACCGGGCTGGACTTCTCCAAGACCATCACCCGCGCCAAGGCCGTGTTCCTGCCGGAGGAAGGTACCGACGTGGAACAGGCCGCCATGGCCTTCCACTCCAAGCTGGAGCATCCCAGCTATGCCTTGCTGCCGGGACAGCAGCCGGTGTCGGCCGCATTCCGCACCAATGGCTCTCCGCCGGTAGCCGGCGCGCCGTTCTACGAACCCTGCGTGGATGACCGCGGCAAGCGCCTGACCACCGCCGCCGGCCCCGGCGTGTACAACAGCGGCGAAAGCCTGAACGCCATGTCGTTCATCGGCGGTTCGCAGTACACCGCCGACAACCCGCGCGTCTACAAGTCGGCCAACATCCAGTTCGATGCGGTGTTCAACAAGGTCGGCTACCACTATCCGCAGACCCGTTCCTTGGCGCTGTGGGAAGACGCCTGGGCGACCATCACCAAGCAGAAGGCGCCGGAGCCGCTGGTGCTGCGCCTGAACACCTTCGACTGCGCGATGTACCAGCAGGCCAACCTGATCCCGTCGCACTATGAAATGGACGACTACCAGGTGCGCACCCCGACCGACGTGATCGGCCAGCACATCCACCTGCCGAAGTGGGACATCGTCGCCGCCGACGGTTCGGCCAACGGCTGGAACTACGAGGACGGCGTGCTTTCCCCCGGCACCGTGGTGGAACGCATCGAAGCCATCCGCGACTACAACCAGTGCGAGATTGGCGACCCGCGCGAAGGCACTGCGGAGTGCCCGCACGCCAAGAGCCACCCGTTCTTCGGCCAGTACGGCCGGGCCGACTGGCTCGGCGCGCGGACAGCCATGCAGCGCTGGTTCGCCGACCCGGTGGTGAACTCCCGCGGCATCGACCGTGGCCTGGGCAACATCTTCACCCACGACCACTTCGGCCCGTCCACCCACCAGCAACTGGGGCTGTACGCCACCGTGCTGGCCGAGCCGGCCGGCGCGACCTGGACCCACTCGGAAACCGGCCAGCCGCTGTACACCCGGCATGACGGCGGTCCGACCTCGTGGCAGGCGATCATCAGCACCGGCGACCTCGACGGCGACGGCAAGAACGACAGCTTCCGCGAGTTCTTCCTGGAGTACAGCGACTTCGTGCATGCCTATGAAGCGGGCGTGTACGTCGGCGCCGGCCCGGACGGCATCCCGAACCCGTCGGCTTACCCGGCGACTTCCGATACCTTCCGCTACGCCCTGAACCCGCCGGTACGCGATGGCGAGGGCACCCTGATCGATGCCATCGTCGAGCTGCAGGGCGGGATCAAGCCCGGTTGCCCGAGCCGTCCGTGCCCGCAGGCTACCGACGTGGAATCGCCCGGCATCTTCGTCGTCAACTTCCGCAACGAGCCGCTCGGCCTGCGCATCTTCGATCCGCTGAAGACCGGTCCGGACGGCAAGGCGGGCATGCAGGCCACTGGCGATGCCGGCGACCTGGCCTTCGCCTTCCAGTCGCGCACCGACCGCAAGATCCCGGCGCTGAACCTGCGTCCGAGCGAAGTCGCCTCGGCGACCGGCCCGACCGGTGGCGTCACCCTGTTCCCGCCGCACATCAACAAGGGCGACGAGCCGGGCGATCCGTTCACCCCGATGCTGCGTACCTACACCGGCGACAACGTGCGCCTGCGGGTCAACGCCGGCGGCTACGAGGAGGAGCACAACGTCACCCTGCATGGCGTGAAGTGGGCGCACTCCGGCACCGGTTTCGGCGCCACCTCCAACTCCGGCTGGCGTTCCGCGCAGCTGGTCGGCATCTCCGAGCAGTTCGGCTTCGTCACCCCGGTGTCGATGCTGTCCAGCGCGGCGAGCGAAACCGCCGACTACCTGTACTCCATGGACGCCTCGCTGGATGGCTACTGGAACGGCATGTGGGGTGTGATGCGCAACTACACCGCGTCGCAACCCGACCTGGCGGCGCTGCCGAACAACCCGAAACCGGCCTTCGCGCGCAATACCACCGCGTTCGACGGTATCTGCCCGCGTACCACTCCCAACCCGAACGGTATCGGCACCCGTCCGACGCCCAAGCGCAACTACGAGATCGTCGCCGCGCTGGCCAACGACATCCTGCCCAATCCGCTGGCCCTGACCATCGGCGACCCGCTGAACGCCAACATGCATGTCGGCGGCCCGCTCAAGCCGAACGGCGGCACCCTGGTCTACAACCCGCGCGCGGTGAGCATTCCGCAGGTGACCGTGGTCGAGCCGGAGGAGGGCGAGGTGCTCACCATCGGCGGCCAGTCCGGGCCGTTGCATGATCCGACCGCGATCATGTACGTGCGCAAGGCCGACCTCGATCCGGCCACCGGCAGGCTGAAGGCGGGCGTACCGGTCGAGCCGCTGGTGCTGCGTGCCGCCGCCGGTGACTGCATCAACGTCACCCTGGAGAACCGCCTGCCGCTGGTGATGCCGGACCTGCCGACGCTGGCGTCCATGCATTCGGTGGTCAAGCGCGACCGCTTCAGCTCGCACGGCGCCACCACCTTCGGCAACAACCTGATGCGTCCGTCCAGCCACGTCGGCCTGCATGCGCAGTTGCTGGCCTACGACGTGACCAAGTCCGACGGCACCAACGTCGGCCGCAACGGCGTGCAGACCGTACCGCCGCGTGCCGGCAGCAGCGGCGCGTACCCGAGCAAGACCTACCAGTACTACGCGGGCCATCTGGAGCGCGAAGGCAAGCCGGTCACCCAGCTCGGCCGCACGGTGGACAACATCAGCGCGACCCCGATCGAGTTCGGCGGCCTCAACCTGACCCCGGCGGACATCATCAAGCAGCCGCAGAAAGGCCTGGCGGGTGCGATGGTGGTGCATCCGATCGGTTCCACCTGGACCGAGGACGCCAAGTCCCGCGCCAACGCCACGGTGACCCCGCTGGCGCCGGCCGTGCCGTATCGCGACTTCGCCATGGTCTGGAACAAGTCGCTGAACATGCGCTGGGCCAACGGCACCCCGGTGGAAAACATCGCGGCCGAAGGCGGCGGCATGATCAACGACGCCCAGGACAACTCGGGCATGGCCATCAACTACAAGTCCGAGCCGCTGTGGTATCGCTTCGGCTACGCCCCGGATGCGCCGTTCGGCCGCGCCCAGGGCTTCGGCCTCGGCGACATCGCCAACGCGCACATGGCGCACAGCAATGCACTGGTGGGCGGCGATCCGGTGACGCCGATCCTGCGGGTCAAACCCGGCCAGCCGTTCCGCACCCATGTGCTGATGGCCACCGGCAGCAACCGTGGTTCGGTGTTCCAGCTCGGCGGCCACGTCTGGGCGTTCAACCCGTTCCAACCCGAGAAGCTCGACCCGGGCAGCTACCCGATGCCGAGTTGGGGCGTGGCCTCGGTGCGCTTCGGCTGGAACCCGATGGCGATGTACATCGGTGCCCAGGAGGGCATCCTGCCGGCCTCGCACTTCAGCATGATGTTCCCCAGCGCGGGCGGCGCCAACGCGATCCCTGGCGATTATCTGTTCCGCGACTATGGTGGATTTGGCAACCTGGCCGGCCTGTGGGGCATCCTGCGGGTGACCGACGAGCCGGAGCAGCCGTAGCGATCGAGTGAGGGAATAGGTGCGGAAGGCCGCCGGAAACCCCGGCGGCCTTCCGGTAGTCGCGAGACGCTCGCAAGGGGCGGGCGATCATGGAGGGATACACCAGTGAACACCGTATTCAAGGGATCCTTTGCCGTACTTGCGCTGTGCATTGCCGTCGGCGGCCTGGCCATCCACTGGCAGAGCCGCGCTGCCGACGCCGGGAAGCCGGCGCCGGCAGCCGAACCCGCCGCCACTCCCGGAGAACAGAAACTGGTGCGCGACGGCGTATCCGTGGTGTTCGACGCCAAGCCGCTGAATGGCGGCCCGCTCACCGAAGGCGCGTTCGCCGACGTGCAGTTCCGCATCACCGACAGCAACTCCGGCCAGCCGTTGTCGGGCATCACCCCCGGCGCCTGGCTCGACCAGGCGAAGTCCGGCCTGTCGAAGGAAGACAGCGACAAGGAATGCCGCAGCCGGACCGCCCTCTACCTGAAGAACAGCATCGGCCTGCGCCCGGTGCTGGACCTGAACAGCTACTACCTGCTGGTGCTGAACAAGGACGCCAGCCTGACGGTGATCGACCCCACCGTGCTGGTCGGCGGCACCTCCAGCACCATGACCAGCATCCGCCTGAAGGGCGTGCCGATGGACTGGGCCGGCACCTCCGACAGCAAGCGGGTGTTCGTCAGCATGCCGGACATCAACCAGATCGCCGTCGTCGACACCGAGAAATTCCAGGTGGTGACCACCCTCGACGCCGGCCGCAACCCGGTACGCATGGTCCTGCAGCCGGACCAGCGCTACCTGTGGGTCGGCAACAACGCCAGCGAGGAGGGCAAGAGCGGGGTGACGGTGATCGACACCGAGAACCTCAAGGTCGTCGGCTTCCTGCAGAGCGGCGCCGGCCACCACGAGATCGCCTTCAGCGGCGACTCGCGCCGGGCCTTCGTCAGCAACCGCGACAGCGGCACCCTGAGCGTCTACGAGGTCGCCACCCGCAAGCTGCTGAAAACCGTGAAGACCGGCACGCACCCGCTTTCGGTGGCCTATTCCCCGCTGTCGGATGCGGTGTACGTGGCCGATGGCAATGACGGCAGCGTCAGCGTGATCGACGCCAAAAGCCTGGAACTGCGCAAGACCATCACGTCCAAAGCCGGACTGGGGCCGATGCGTTTCAGCCGCGATGGCCGCTTCGGCATCGTGCTGAACACCCTGGAAAACCGCGCCGAAGTGATCGACGCCGGCAGCGACGAGTTCATCCATAGCCTGGAGGTCGCCGCCGAGCCGTACCAGTTGGTGTTCACCCGTGGCTACGCGTTCATCCGCGGGCTGGCCTCGCCGAAGGTGAGCATGATCAACCTGTCGTCCCTCGGCAAAGGCAAGAAGCCGATCCAGCAGTCCTTCGAAGCCGGTTCGGCGGCACCGCGCGCGGCCGGCAACCTGCCGCTGGCGGACGGCCTGTCGGTGGGCCGCGACGACGAGTCGGTGTTCGTGGTCAACCCGGTGGACAACACCACCTACTACTACGCCGAAGGCATGAACGCGCCGATGTCCGGCTACCCCAACCGTGGCAACGCCCCGCGCGGCGCGCGGCTGATCGACCACAGCCTGAAGGAGATCCAGCCCGGCGTGTACAGCGCGCGGGTCAAGCTGCCGGCCGCCGGCCGCTTCGACGTGGCGTTCATCCTCAACCAGCCGCAGATCGTCCACTGCTTCGCCACCGACGTGAAGGTCGACCCCAGCCTCGAACAGCGCCTGGGCGCGGCGCGGATCAAGTTCATGCTCGACCGGCCGGTGGTGAAGGTGGGGACCGAGGTGCCGGTGCGCTTCCGGATTGTCCAGGGGCGGGGGGATATCCCCAAAACCGGGGTAACCGACCTACGCCTGCGCTACTTCATGGCGCCCTCGTCGCGCCCGCGGGAAGTGCCGGCGAAAGAGGTGGGCGACGGCGTCTACGAGGCTTCGCTGACGTTCGCCGAGACAGGGGCCTACTACTTGCATGTACGTTCGCAGTCACTCGGACTGGGGCCGAAGGAACAGACCTTCGCCAGCCTGCGTGTGGTGCCGGAGCAGTCGGTGGCAACCGGGCTGGTCCGTTGAGCGAACTCTTCAGAGACGAAGAATGCGAGTCAAGGAGAAGGCCATGAAGAAGTTTCCCGAGGGCATTGCAGTGTCCTTGCTGGGCTTGCTGGCGTTGAGTGGGAACGGATATGCCCACTCGGTCGGCGAGCATGCCGGGCACAAGGCGGCAGTGGCTGAAATGACAGGGATGAAGCATCAGGAAGCCAGCGAAGTGAAGTTCGCCGACGTGCCGCTGCTCGACCAGAAGGGCAGGGAGGTCCACCTCAAGCCGGACCTGGTCAGCGACCGGATCGTGGTCATGGGCTTCGTCTACACCAGCTGCAACACCGTCTGCCCGCTGGTGTCGTCGATCATGAGCAAGGTGCAGAAGGATCTCGGCAGCAGCGTCGGCAGCGACGTCAGCCTGGTGTCGATCAGCGTCGATCCGCAGCGCGACACACCGGCGCGCCTGCTCTCCTACTCGCAGCGCTACCAGCCGGGGCCGGGCTGGAGCTGGGTCACCGGCAGCCAGCCGGCCATCGAGGAAACCCTCCGGGGGCTCGGCACCTGGACGGCCGACTTCGAGAACCACCCGCCGCTGATCATGGTCGGCGACGGCAACAGCCAGCACTGGACGCGCTTCTACGGCTTCACCGATCCGTCGATGCTGGTCGCCAAGGTCAAGGAGCTGGAAGCCCTGCGCGGCCTCAAGGCGGCCGGCGTGACTGCCGTCAGCGGGGAGGGTCAATGATGAACTCGCCCCTGCAAACCCTGGCCATGGGTCTTTTCCTGCTCGCCGGTAGCGCCATCGCCCACGAAGGTCACAAGGAACACGACGGCAACGGCGACGCAGCGGACGGCAAACCCGCCAACCTGAGCGTTCCGCCCGGCCAGCCCGGCGCGGCGACCCGCGATTCGCAGACCTATTTCACCGACACCGTGCTGCTCGACCAGAACGGCAGGCAGCAGCGCTTCTACAGCGACGTGCTGAAGGACCGCGTGGTGCTGCTCAACGTGGTGTTCACCTCCTGCGGCGACGCCTGCCCGCTGATCACCCGCAAGCTCAAGGAAGTGCGTACCGCGCTGGGTGACTCGGCCAAGCAGATCCATTTCATCTCCCTGAGCATCGATCCGATTGCCGACACGCCGGAGAAACTCAAGGAGTTCGCCGCGAAGAACGGCGCGGACGACCCGAACTGGATCTTCCTCACCGGCGACAAGGCATCGGTGGACCTGGTGCTGGCGCGTCTCGGACAACTGGCACCCAGCCCGGAACAGCACTCGACGCTGATCATCGTCGGTGATGTGGCCAACAAGCGCTGGAGCAAGGTGCGTCCCGACTCGCCGCCGGCCGCCATCGCCCAACGCCTGCAGCTACTGTCCCTGCCCGTAGCCGGACGCTGACCATGCTGCGCCGCGTAGCGCTGCTGTTGGGCGCCTGGCTGGCCTGTGCCGGCCCTCTGGCGGCCATCGAGCTGAGTCCCGCGGAAGTCGCCGGCCAGCGGCTGTTCCAGGAAGGGCTGTCGGCCAGCGGGGACGACATCACCGCGCGGGTCGGTCCGGCCGGCATGCTCTTGTCGGCCAGCGCGGTGCCGTGCGCCGGTTGCCACGGCAACGACGGTCGCGGCCGCCCGGAAGGCGGTACGCAGCCGCCGGACATCACCTGGCAACGCCTGACCACGCCCTACGGCCAGACCCTGGCCAACGGGCGCTCCTATCCGGCCTATGACGCGGCCTCCTTCGGCCGCGCGGTGGACGAGGGCGTCGATCCGGGCGGCAACCCGCTCGATCCGGCGATGCCGCGCTTCGTGCTGTCCCAGGTCGACCGCAACAACCTGATCGCCTATCTCAAGCGCCTGGAGGAACTGCGCGACCCCGGCGTGGAGGCGAGCACCCTGCGCATCGGCACGCTGCTGCCTTCCGACGGGCCGCTGGCGGCGATGGCGCGGACGGTGAAGGGCGTGCTCGACGGCGGCATCGAGGCCATCAACGAGGCCGGCGGCATCCACGGCCGGCGCCTGCAGTTGCTGGTGGTCGATCCCGGCGCCGACCGCGAGAGCGCCGAGCAGGCCCTGCGCGGGTTGCTCGACGACGACCGGGTGTTCGCCCTGATCGCGCCGCTGGCGCCGGCGCTGGGCGACGGGCTCGCTCCCGTGCTGGAAGAGCGCAAGGTGCCGCTGCTTGGCGGGCTGTCGATGTTCGGCGGCCTCGCCGACAGCCCGATGATCTTCGAACCGCTGCCCGGCGTGCGCGAACAGCTGCTGGTGCTGGGCAACTTCGCCTCGGCCGACCTGATGCGCTACGGCGGCGATGCGCTGGTCGCCTATCCGCTGGGAAATCCGCAGGAAAGCCTGGCGAAGAACCTCGCCGGACGCCTGCGCGGCCAGGGCTGGAGCAATGTGCGGCTGCAGGGCTACCAGCCCGGCGAGCCGACCGACGAACTGGCGCAGGCAGCATCCGAGTCGGTGTTCTTCCTCGGCAACGGCACGGATTTCAGCGCGTTGGCCGAAAGCTTCCGCGCGGCTGGGCAGACGCCGTATCTGTTCGCCGCCTCCACCCAGGTCGCCAGCGCCCTCGGCCGGCTGCCGGAGCGCTTCAACGGGCACCTGTACCTGGCCTATCCGTTCCTGCCCGACGACTGGACCGCCGACGGCGCCGCCGCGCTGCAGACGATCCGCCAGCGCAGCGGCCTGGACAGCCGCTACGCTGTCATGCAGGTGGCCAGCTATTGCTCGCTGCTGCTGCTGAGCGAGGGGCTGAAGCGCGCGGGACGCGAGCTCAGCCGGGAAAAACTGGTGCGCGCCCTGGAGGGCCTGCAGGGCATCGATACCGGACTGACTCCGCAACTGGGCTTCGGCCCGGGGCAGCGGGTCGGCCTGGAAGGCGCGCATGTGGTGGAAGTCGACCTGGCGGAGCAGCGTTTCCGTCCGGTCGGGCCGTTGATGAAGCTGGACACTCCCTACTAGGGAGTTGGAGGCGGGGATGAAACAGGGACGTCTATTCACCGGGATTCTGTTGTCCTGCGTTGCGCTGTACGCCAATGGCGACGGCCCCGCCGTGGCGCGGGTGAATGGCGTGGAGATCGATTCGTTCCGCTTCGAGCGCTATTTCTCCGACTTCCTTACCTCCCAGGGGCGCAGCATCGGCGCCATCCGCAACCCCAAACTGTACAAGCGCCTGCGCCGGGAAGCGCTGGACGACCTGATCGACAAGGAGCTGCTCTGGCAGGCCGCCCAGCGCCAGGGCGTGGAGGTCAATGAGGACGCCGTGCAGGAACAGCTCGCCAGCCTGCGCGGGAAGTTCAAGACGCCCGAGGACTTCTCCCGACGCCTCGCCGAGGACGGATTCGACGAAGCGAGCTATACGGAATATCTGCGCCACGAATATGCCGCGCAGCGGATGTTCGTCGAGCTCAGCAAGCCGAGGGAGCCCGGCGACGCGGAAGTGCGCCAGCTCTACGAGGAGAATCGCGCGCAGCTGCAGCGTCCTGAACAGCTGCGGGCGCGGCACATCCTGCTGAAGATCGAACCCGGCCAGGACGAGGCCGCGGTGGAGAAACGCATCGCCGGGCTGCGCGAGAAGATTCGCGGCGGCGCCGATTTCGCCGAGCAGGCGCGGGAGCATTCGCAGGACTCCAGCGCTTCGGCGGGAGGCGAACTGGGCTGGTTCGCCCGCGGCGACATGCAGAAGCCGTTCGAGGAGGCTGCCTTCGCGCTGCAGCCGGGCGAACTGAGCGCGCCGGTGCGGACCGTGTACGGCTGGCACCTGATCGAACTGGAGGAGCGCAAGCCGGCCGAGCCTATCGCCGAGAGCGAGGGCCTGGAGCTGGCGCGCCGCTACCTGGTCGCACAGGCGCAGCGACAGGCCGGGACGGACGCGCTGAAGCGGCTGCGCGAGGAAGGCAAGGTCGAGCTGGCGCGGGGGCAATGACGGATTGGGTGAAATTCCCCGATTGCGGGGAATTCGGATTGGGGAATGACCGGTGGGTTTCCCTCGAAAGTGGGGAAAACCGGTCCTGGGGCTCGCGGATTTCTGGCTGAAACCGGCGGGATAGAGCAACGGGAGGCTGATCGGCCAATTGGTATGGGGAGTGCATGAGTCCGTGTGAGGCTGGTGCTCCCAGGCCGGGAAGCTGGATCTACCCAGAAAAGGAGTCCACCTTGAGGAACAAGATTCTGGTTATCGAGGATGAACAGATCCTTGCCCGGAACCTCGGGGCCTACCTCGAGGCGAAAGGCATGGAGGTTCAGATCGCCTTTGATGGCGGGAATGCCATACGCGCAGCCAGGGATTTCGCGGCGGCGGTGGTAGTGCTCGATTACCGTTTGCCCGACATGGAAGGGTTCGAAGTACTCGACGCCATCCGCAAGGAGAGGGAATGCCACTTCGTGCTGATGACCGGTCATCCGACCAACGAGGTTTGTGAACGTGCGGTGCAGCTGGGTATCGGCCACATCCTGTTCAAGCCGTTCCCCCTGGGAGAACTGGCTGGGGTCGTGGAGAAGCTGCTGGACAAACGGAACGACACACCGGATGCGGTAGAGGGAGAAGTACAGGCCGAGGGCTTCGTAGAGCGTCGCAAGCGAACAGCGGACAGTTTCCCCTTGCGCCTCTACGACGGCAGTTGGGTGCTCACGGATCGCCGGCGTTCGGAACCGGATGACGAGAGCGATGACGGGGATCGGCGGCCTGATGGGGAAAAGGGTCACAACTATAATAACTGAGGTATCCGGCGTGCTGGGCCAGGTTGTGGCACCGGATATCACCCCAGGGATAGCGGAGGGCTTCCATGGACAGAATTTCCCTAGCGGTAGGGCGGCTTGCGGTCGCCGCGGCGCCGAAGGAACCGGTGCCACGACTCCCCGCCACACTCCTGCGTAGCGCGCGCGAGCGCGCCGAAAGTCAGGGCGAACGTACGCTGGAAGCGCTGGAAGCGCTTTCCGGCATGGAGCCCCCGGCCTTCGTTTCCAGCCTTGGCGCCACCCTTCACTATCCGGTACTCGACAGCGAAACCCTGTTCGCCTGCGCCCCGGTGTTCGACCGAGTCACCCTGGCCCAGGCGCTCAAGCGCGAATTCGTCATGCTGCGGCTCGGCCAGGAACTGGTCGGGGTGTTCGCCGATCCCTTCGACGGCGCGCGTATCGCCTGGATCGACCAGTACCTGCGCGGCGCGCCGCTGTACCTGACCCATGCCGCCGACCTCAAGGCCTATCTGGCGCGGCACGAGGAAAGCTTCCACGCGGTGGACGCGCTGAATGCCGACGCGGCCGGCGCGGTAGAGATCGACCATTTCGAAACCCTGTCGCTGACCAGCATCAGCGAAGACTCCAGCGTGGTGGTCAAGCTGGTCAACTCGACGCTCTACGACGCGTTGAAGATGCACGCCAGCGACATCCACCTGGGCACCACCGGCAGCGGCCTGGTGATCAAGTACCGCATCGACGGCGTGCTCAACAGCATCAGCAAGGTCCAGGGCAGCGACCTCGCCGAGCAGGTGATCTCGCGGGTCAAGGTCATGGCCGAACTGGACATCAGCGAGAAGCGCGTGCCGCAGGACGGCCGCTTCAAGATCGGCATCAACGGCCGGCAGATCGATTTCCGCGTATCGATCATGCCGAGCATCTTCGGCGAGGACGCGGTACTGCGCGTGCTGGACAAGCAGGACCTGGCCGACCGTGTGCACGGCGTGCGCCTGGAAGCGCTCGGCTTCGAGGAAAAGGCCCTGCGCAACCTGCGCAGGCTGGCCGCCGAACCCTACGGCATGGTGCTGGTGACCGGTCCGACCGGCAGCGGCAAGACCACCACGCTCTACGCCATGATCACCGAGATCAACCACGGCGTGGACAAGATCATCACCATCGAAGACCCGGTGGAATACCAGCTCCCCGGCGTGCTGCAGATCCCGGTCAACGAGAAGAAGGGCCTGACCTTCGCCCGCGGCCTGCGCTCGATCCTGCGCCACGACCCGGACAAGATCATGGTCGGCGAGATCCGCGACCCGGAAACCGCGCAGATCGCCGTGCAGTCGGCGCTCACCGGCCACCTGGTGTTCACCACCATCCACGCCAACAACGTGTTCGACGTGATCGGCCGCTTCACCCAGATGGAGGTCGACCCGTACAGCTTCGTTTCCGCGCTCAACGCCGTGCTCGCCCAGCGCCTGATTCGCCTGGTCTGCACGACCTGCGCCACCCCTGTGAAGCCAACCGAGGAAGAACTGCGTGCCTCCGGACTGGACCCGGACGCGGTTGGCGACTATCACTTCGTACACGGCGCCGGTTGCGGGCGCTGCCGGGGGAGTGGATATCGCGGCCGGACGGCGATCGCCGAACTGCTGCAGCTTGATGACGAAATCCGCCAGATGATCATCGAACGCCAGCCCATATCGCGGATCAAGGAAGTTGCCTGCCGCCGCGGTCTGAAGCTGCTGCGCAGCTCCGCCCTGGAGCTGGTGCGCGATGGACGTACCACCTTGGAGGAAATCAACCGTGTCACTTTTGTCTCATGACCGATTTGTGGCAGTTCTTGGGGGTTCCGCGGTTGGTTTGTCTCGTCAGGGTGGTAACGGCAAGGGCCGTGACTGGCTAGGCAGCGTCAGTTTCATCGGCGAACGCTTCCCGTCCTGGCCGCTGGCCATCGACACCCTCGAACGCATGTTGCGCGAGCACGTACGCGGACGCGCCGAACTCTGCGTGCTGCTGTCCAGCCACTACTGCCGCTTCTGCCTGGTGCCCTGGAGCGAGCAGATCGTCGCGCCGTCCGAGCTGCAGGAGTACGCGCGCTTCTGCTTCGAGGAAGTCTACGGGCAGTCCGAAGAATCCTGGTCGCTGTGCATCTCGCCGGAAGCGGCGGGGCAGCCGCGCCTCGCCGCCGGCCTGCCGGAAGAGCTGCTGGGCGCCCTGCGGGCCCTGGCGACGAACCTCGGGGTGCGCCTGGGCAGCGTGCAGCCGTACCTGATGACGGCGTTCAACCGCTTCGCCAGGTCGATGCCGCAGAAGGATTACCTGTTCGTGGTCGCCGAGCCGGCGCGCAGTACGCTGCTGCTGTCCACCGACAACCGCTGGGGCGCCGTGCGTTCGCTGGGGGTCGCCGATTCCGACGAGGCGCTGGGCGAGCTGATCGCCCGCGAATGCGAGCTGCGCGCCGACGAGGAGGGCGCCGTGGCGCTGCCGGTGTATCTGCATGCGCCGGGACGAGTCGACGACACGCCGCAACTGGCCGACGTGGAGGTGCTATCGCTGGAGCTCCCGCACCCGGGTGTGCGGGATGTGCTGTACAGCATGGCCATGGCGGTGAACTGACATGCGCCAGATCGATCTGGATTTCCAACCGCGCCGGCAGGGCGGCCCGCTTGCCTGGGGGCTGCTGGCTGGCGCGCTGCTGCTGGGGGCGGCGGTGCTGGGGACGCACCACTGGATCGAGAAGCAGACCGCCGAGCGCCTCGCCCAGTTGCAGCAGGCCCAGGGCCAACTGGGAGTGAGCGATACGCGGCAATCGTCGTTGTCGCCGGCGGAACAACGCGAGCAGCAGGTCAACCTGGCGGAGATGCGGCGTATCTCGGCGCAGCTGCGGCGCCCCTGGGAACGCCTGTTCAACACCCTTGAAACCCTGCCGCGCAAGGATATCGCGCTGCTTTCGCTGACCCCGGATGCGCGCAAGGGGCAACTGCGGGTCACCGCCGAGGCGCGCAACCTGGAATCCATGCTGGCCTTCCACCGCGCCCTGGAGGAAAGCGGCGTGCTGGTCGACGTATCGCTGCAGAACCACGAAGTGATGGCGAAAGTGCCGGAGCGTCCGGTGCTCTTCAACCTGCTGGCCACCTGGGAGGTGGGCGATGCGAATCCCTAGGCTGATCGTTCACGAGCAGTTGCAGCGCCTGGGGTGGCCGGGAATGGCCGCCATCGGCGTGGCGGTGCTGGCGCTGGGTTATGCCGCGCTGGCGCTGGTCCCCGCCTGGCAGGAGCTGAGAAGCGCCGAGCAGCGCAGCCGCGAGGCCGGCGAATACCTGCAGCAGGTGGAAAGCGGCAGCGTCGCGCCGCCGGAAGTGCCGGGCAAGCAGCTCGACGACTTCCGCCGCAAGCTGCCGGCGCAACTGGACGCCACCACGGCGATCGACCGCATCTACGAACTGGCCGCGCAGGAACGCATCACCCTGGCGCGCGGCGAATATTCCCTCGGCACCGATCCGAAGACCCGTCTGGCGCGCTACCAGATCCTCCTGCCGGTGCGCGGCAGCTACCCGCAACTGCGGCGCTTCATGCACGCGCTGGTCAACGAGCTGCCGGCGGTGGTGCTCGAAGACGTGGACCTGCAACGCAAGCGGATTGCCGACACAGAGCTGACCGGGCGCATCCGCATGACCCTTTATCTGTCGAGGTCATGATGAACGCCCGTCGCCGTACCTTCTGGCTGGTCTTTCTCGGCGGGGCCGCCGCGCTCGCGCTGATCCCGGAATACTTCTTCCCCGACGAGGACGCCGCACCGACGGTGCAGGTGGCCGGTCGTACAGCGTCCGAAACAGCCCGCCCGGCTGCCGCCGGGCAGCCCGTCACTTCGGCCAATGCACCGGCTGCAGCGGCCCGGCAAAGTGCCACCAACCCGATGAAGGCCGACCTGTTCCCATCGCAGAACTGGCGGGTGGCGCCGCCACGGCCGAGTGCCGCGGAGATGGCCGCCGCCAAGGCACCGCCGCCGGTGGCGCCGCCTCCCATGGCGCCGCCGCTGCCGTTCCAGTTCATCGGCCGGCTCAGCGATGGCCAGCGTACCCGGGTGTTTCTGCAGAGTGGCGAGCGGGTCTACACGGTTCACCCCGGGGATGTCATCGACAACACCTACCGGGTCGATCGGATCACTTCGACGGAGCTGAAGTTCACTTATCTGCCGTTGCACCAATCCCAGTCACTGGCCGTAGGGAGTGCGCCATGATGCCGGTTACCCGATTTCGTCTAGCGAATTCCGCAGTGCTGGCGATGACTATCAGCGCGATGCTGTTGGCCGGCTGCGCGGTCAACAAGGAACGAGAGGCCGGGCTCGCGCTGATCGAGGCGAGGCAGTACGAGCAGGGCCTGACGGAACTGTCCAGGGCGGTCGAGGCCGATCCGCGCAACGCCGAGCTGCGGGTGGCGCTGACCACCTCCCGCGCACGTGCTGTCGAGGAGTTGCTGGGATCGGCGGACCTCGATTTCAGCCAGCGTGATTTCGCCTCGTCGGCGGTCGCTTACGAGCGGGTGCTGGGCATCGAACCGAACAACCGCCGTGCGCAGAACGCCCTGAACAAGCTGAAGCAGATGCGCAACATGAGCGACATGCTGCGCAACGGCGAAACCGACCTGCGCCGCGGCGACCTCACCGGCGCCCAGCGCGAGGTGAACGCCATTCTCGCGCTCGACCCCGGCCACCAGGGCGCCCTCGGCCTGCAGCAGAACATCGAGACGATCCGCCAGCGCACCAACACGCCGTATCCGCAACTGCGCTCGCGGATGGAAAGGCCGATCAACCTGGAATTCCGCGACGCCAACCTGAAGGTGATCTTCGAGGTGCTGTCGCAGGCGTCTGGCCTCAATTTCATCTTCGACAAGGACCTGCGCCCCGATCTCAAGGCGACCATCTTCGTGCGTCAGGTCCGCATCGAGGACGCCGTCGAACTGCTGCTGCAGCAGAACCAGCTGCGGCGCAAGGTGGTGAACGACAACACCGTGCTGATCTATCCCGACTCGCCGCAGAAGCAGAAGGATTATCAGGACCTGGCGATGCGCACGTTCTACCTGACCAACATGGATGCGAACACCGCGCTGAACCTGATCAAGACCATGCTCAAGACCCGCGACGTGTTCGTCGACGAGCGCCTGAATACCCTGACCATGCGCGATACCCCGGATGCCATCCGGCTGGCGGAGAAGCTGTTCTATTCGCAGGACCAGTCCAACCCGGAAGTGGTGATGGAAGTCGAGGTGATGGAGGTGAACAGCCAGCGCATCCGCGATCTCGGGCTGCAATGGCCGAACACCTTCACCGTGCTCAACGATGCCGGCGGCACGCCGACCACGCTGTCGCAGTTGAAGGGGCTGGACGACAGCAGCCGCATCGGCATCAACAGCAGCATCCAGGCGAAGATCCAGGACCAGGACACCGACGTGAATACCCTGGCCAGCCCGGTGATCCGCGTCAGCAACCGCGAGCAGGCGCGCATCCACATCGGCCAGCGGGTGCCGATCATCAGCGCCACCTCGGTGCCGTCGACCCAGGGGCCGGTGATCACCGAGAGCATCACCTACCTTGACGTCGGTCTGAAGCTGGAAGTGCAGCCGGTGGTGCACCTGAACAACGAAGTGGCGATCAAGGTCGCCCTCGAAGTGAGTAACGCCACGCCACTGGCGCCGACCCCGCAGGGCACCATCCCGGTCCAGGTGGATACCCGCAACGCGGTGACCACCCTGCGCCTGCACGACGGCGAAACCCAGATCCTCGCCGGCCTGATGCGCAACGACAAGCAGTACGCCGCCAACAAGATCCCCGGTCTCGGCGACATTCCCGGCCTGGGCCGGCTGTTCGGCAGCAACAAGGACACCTACACCAAGGCCGAACTGGTGCTGTCGATCACCCCGCGGATCATCCGCAACCTGCCGTACCAGAGCCCGTCGGACATGGAGTTCGACACCGGCACGGAAAGCGCCATGCAGGTTCGGCCGGTGGACATGTCGCTGGGGCAGCTCGACCAGTTGCCGCCAGCCACGCCGCCGGGGCAGGGCGAGCCCGCAACGGGGCAGCCGGCGATAGCGCAACCGGCACAGCCGATGCCCGCGCCGCTGTCCTCCGGGCAACCGGTGGCGGCCCAGCCGTCGGCCATCCAGCCGGTGCCGGTCGCCGCGGCGCCACAGGGTTCGGTGGTCGATTCGACCACCACCGTGATGATGAGGCAGTGAGTCATGCGCGCCCGGGGCTTCACGCTGATCGAAGTGGTGATCACGCTGGCCATCCTCGGGCTGCTCGCAAGCATCGCCGCACCGCTCACGGAAACCGTGATCCGGCGCGGCAAGGAACAGGAACTCAGGGACGCGCTGTACCAGATCCGCGATGCGCTGGACGCCTACAAGCGCGAGGCCGACGCGGGGCATATCGAGAAGTCGGTGGGCAGCAGCGGTTATCCGCCGAAGCTGCAGGTGCTGGTCGACGGCGTACGCGACCAGCGCAGTGCGAAGGGGGCGAAGATCTACTTCCTGCGGCGGCTGCCGCGCGATCCGTTCTCCGATCCCAAACTCAAGCCGGAGGAAAGCTGGGGGCTGCGCGCCTACGACAGTTCGGCGCAAGAGCCGCACGATGGGGAGGATGTCTTCGACGTCTACTCCCTGGCGCGCGGCAAGGGTTTGAACGGTATTCCGTACCGGGAGTGGTGACGTCATGCGAGCGAACAAGGGCTTTACGCTGATCGAGCTGCTGGTGGTCATGGCGATCATCGCCACCCTGATGACCATCGCCGTCCCGCGCTACTTCAACAGCCTGGAAACCTCCAAGGAAACCACCCTGCGCCAGAGTCTGTCGGTGATGCGCGAGGCCCTCGATCACTACTACGGCGACACAGGGAAGTACCCGGAGACGATCGACGAACTGGTGACCCAGCGCTACCTGCGCGCCCTGCCGGTGGACCCGATCACCGAACGCAACGATCTCTGGCTGGTGGTGCCGCCGCCGGACGGCGTGCCGGGCGGCGTGGCGGACGTGCACAGCGGCGCGAGCGGGAGGGCCAAGGATGGCAGCCTGTATGCGGACTGGTAGCCGCGGCCCCGCCAGCCAGGAGGGTTTCACCTATTTCGGCGTGCTGTTCATCGTCGTGGTGATGGGCCTGATGCTTGCCTCGGTCGGGGAGATCTGGGCAACCGCCGCCAAGCGCGAAAAGGAACGCCAGTTGCTGTGGGTCGGCACACAGTATGCAAGTGCATTGCGTAGCTACTACGCCAGTTCCCCGGGGCTGGCGCAGTTTCCCTCCAGTCTGGAGGAGTTGCTGGAGGACAAGCGTTTCCCACAGCCGCAGCATCATCTGCGCCGGCTCTATCCGGACCCGATGACCGGCGACATGGAATGGGGACTGGTACGGACCATCGACGGACGCATATCCGGGGTCTACAGCCAGTCGCGCGAGACGCCGATCAAGAAAGCCGGCTTTCCGCTGCGCTGGGAGGCATTCGAGGGCATGGAGAGTTATTCCGACTGGCAGTTCGTGGCGGAGAAGGACCTGACCGACAGCCGGCAATCCGGCGGCGGCCAGGGACAACCAGGCAGTTCCGGGCGAGGGCAGCCGTTCGTGCCCAGCCCGCTGCAGAGCAGTCCGCTGCCAAGCAGCCCAGCCGGTTCGGCAGGAGAGGAGTGATGTCGATGTCGATCTTCAGGCGCAACGCACCGGCAACCGGCAGGCCGTCCCGCAGTGGCGGACGGCTGGCCCGCGCCTGCGGCCTGGTTCTGCTGCTGGCGGCGGCGACGGCAGCGGCCGACGAGGAAGACGAAATGATGGGCTTCCTGGTCGACGACTCCATCTCGCACATCGGCCACGAGTTCTATCGCTACTTCAGCGACCGCATGCGCGACACCAGTCGCCTGGATTTCAACCTGGTGATCCGCGAACGCCCCGACGCGCGCTGGGGCAGCCTGATCATCGTCGAGTACGAGCAGCGCGTGGTGTACCGGCGCTTTCTGTCGCCGAACACCTCGGAACTCAGGACCGTCGCATCCGACGCGGCGGATTTCGTGAAGCAGCAGATCGTCCGCAGCAAGCTGGAAGCACAGCTGCAGGACAACACCGACCTGGAAAAGGATGAACTATGAACAGGAAAACAATCTGCCTTCCAGCCTGCATATGGCTGGCAAGCAATCTGCTCACGGGCTCGGCGGTGGCTTCCCAGCTGGTCTACACGCCGGTCAACCCATCCTTCGGCGGCAACCCGTTGAACGGCAACTGGCTGCTGAACAACGCCCAGGCCCAGGACGATCACGACGATCCGGATGCGGTGAGCCGGACCACCACCTCCGCGCTCGACCGGTTCACCAACCAGCTGCAGTCGCGGTTGCTGTCGCAGCTGCTGACGGATGTGCAGAACGGCAAGACCGGCTCGCTGATCACCGATGAATTCATCGTCAATATCCTGGAGGACTCGGGAGCGCTGACCATCCAGATAACCGACCGATCGACCGGTGAGATTTCCGAGGTCGTCGTAGACGGCCTGGCCCCCTGAACAAGACCAGCAAGGAAGACAGGCCATGAATGCAGTGATGAAGGCAGTACTGCTCGCAGTTGCTGTGACCGCACTCCATGGATGTGCGTTGCGTGATCCGATGCCAGCCGAGCAGGGCGAGCAGCCCACGCTCACTCCGCGCACCTCGACCTACTACGATCTGCTCGCCATGCCACGGCCGAAGGGGCGGCTGGTGGCGGCGGTCTACGGTTTCCGCGACCAGACCGGACAGTACAAGCCGGCCCCGGCCAGCTCCTTCTCCACCAGCGTCACCCAGGGCGCGGCAAGCATGCTGATGGATGCGCTGCAGACCAGCGGCTGGTTCGTGGTGCTGGAGCGCGAGGGTCTGCAGAACCTGCTGACCGAACGCAAGATCATCCGCGCCTCGCAGAAGAAGCCGAACACCCCGGCGAACATCCAGGCCGAACTGCCGCCGCTGCAGGCCGCCAACCTGATGCTGGAAGGCGGCATCGTCGGCTACGACACCGACATCCGCACCGGCGGCGACGGCGCGCGCTACCTGGGCATCGGCACCACGGTGGAATACCGTGCCGACCAGGTCACGGTGAACCTGCGCGCGGTGGACGTGCGCACCGGGCACGTGCTGGCCAACGTGATGACCAGCAAGACGATCTTCTCCATCGGCCAGAGCGCCAGCGTCTTCAAGTTCATCGAGTTCAAGAAGCTGCTGGAAGTGGAAGTCGGCTACACCAACAACGAGCCCGCGCAGCTCTGCGTGCTGGCGGCGGTCGAATCGGCGGTGGCGCACCTGATCGCCCAGGGCATCGAACGCGGCATGTGGCAGGCAGCGGACGTCAATGCGATGACCAATCCGGCGGTGACCAAGTACCTCACCCAGGCCGCTCCGCCGACCATCATCCATACCAACTGAGCTTTTCCCCTGAAGTATTCGGCCCGGCACTCGCCGGGCTTTTTTATGGTGCGCCCGTAGGTTGGCCTAGCGCGTAGGTTGGCGCTGAGCGCAGCGAAGCCCAACAAGCATGCTGCGATGCCCACCGGATGTTGGGCTGAGTTCTTGTAGGTTGGCGCTGAGCGCAGCGAAGCCCAACAAACATGCTGCGATGCCCATCGGATGTTGGGCTTCGTACCTCAGCCCAACCTACGAAGACCCCATGACTATGATCGAGTATCCGTCATAAGTGTTCGATATTCGAACGAATAGTCGATTATCGGATTGTTCGCTGCCCGGCCCAGGGATAAGGTCTTCCCAACGGCATCGCCGGATGCCCTGGATGACCAAACGAGAAAAACCATGGCCGAGCTCCTCACTCTCCGCGAAGCAGTCGAGCGTTTCGTACACGACGGCGACACCGTCGCCCTCGAAGGCTTCACTCACCTGATTCCCACTGCCGCCTCCCACGAACTGATCCGCCAGGGCAAGAAAGACCTGCACCTGGTTCGCATGACCCCCGACCTGGTCTACGACCTGCTGATCGGCGCCGGCTGCGCACGCAAGCTGACCTTCTCCTGGGGCGGCAATCCGGGTGTCGGCTCGCTGCACCGCCTGCGCGACGCGGTGGAGAAGAAGTGGCCGAACGCGATCGAGATCGACGAGCACAGCCATGCCGACCTGGCCAACTCCTACGTAGCCGGTGCTTCGGGCCTGCCGTTCGCGGTACTGCGTGCCTACGCCGGCTCCGACCTGCCGAAGGTCAACCCGAACATCAGGTTCATCAATTGCCCGTTCACCGGCGAGCAACTGGCCGCGGTTCCCTCGGTTCGTCCGGACGTCACCGTGATCCACGCGCAGAAGGCCGACCGCAAGGGCAACGTGCTGCTCTGGGGCATCCTCGGCGTGCAGAAGGAAGCGGCCCTGGCGGCCAAGCGCTGCATCGTCACCGTGGAAGAGATCGTCGACGACCTGAACGCGCCGATGAACGCCTGCGTGCTGCCGACCTGGGCACTCTCCGCCGTCTGCCACGTTCCCGGCGGCGCGCATCCGTCCTACGCCCATGGTTACTACGAGCGCGACAACCGCTTCTACCAGGCCTGGGACCCGATTGCCCGCGACCGTGAAACCTTCACCGCGTGGATCGACGAGTACATCCGTGGCACCGCCGACTTTGCGGCATTCCAGAAAAAAATCGCGGAGGCCAAGTGATGAGCGCCTACAGCACCAATGAAATGATGACCGTCGCCGCCGCCCGCCGCCTGAAGAACGGCGCCGTCTGCTTCGTCGGCATCGGCCTGCCGTCCAAGGCTGCCAACCTGGCCCGTCTGACCTCGTCCCCGGATGTGGTCCTGATCTACGAATCCGGCCCCATCGGCGCCAAGCCCACCGTGCTGCCGCTGTCCATCGGCGACGGCGAGCTGGCCGAGACCGCGGATACCGTAGTGCCCACCGGCGAGATCTTCCGCTACTGGCTGCAGGGCGGCCGTATCGACGTCGGCTTCCTCGGCGCGGCGCAGGTTGACCGTTTCGGCAACATCAACACCACCGTGATCGGCGACTACAACAACCCGAAAGTCCGTCTGCCGGGCGCCGGCGGCGCGCCGGAAATCGCAGGCAGCGCCAAGGAAGTGCTGATCATCCTCAAGCAGTCGCACCGCACCTTCGTCGACAAACTGGCCTTCATCACCTCCGTCGGCCACGGCGAGGGCGGCGACCATCGCCAGCAGCTCGGCCTGCCCGGCAAGGGCCCGGTGGCGATCATCACCGACCTCTGCATCATGGAGCCGGAAGCCGGCACCAACGAATTCATCGTCACCTCGCTGCACCCGGGCGTGACCCGCGAGCAGGTGGTCGAGAACACCGGCTGGGCGATCCGCTTCGCCGACAGCGTCGCCGAAACCGTCGCGCCGACCGAAGTGGAGCTGACTGCACTGCGCGCCCTGGAAGCCCGCACCGCTGCCGCCCACGGCCAGCAAGGCGGTGAGGAATGAGCCGGGAAGTATTCATCTGCGACGCCGTCCGTACGCCCATCGGCCGCTTCGGCGGCGGGCTGTCGGTGGTCCGTGCCGACGATCTGGCCGCCGTGCCGATCAAGGCGCTGGTCGAGCGCAATCCGCAGGTCAAATGGGACGAGCTGGACGAGGTCTACCTCGGCTGCGCCAACCAGGCCGGCGAGGACAACCGCAACGTCGCGCGCATGGCGCTGCTGCTGGCCGGCCTGCCGGAAAGCATTCCCGGCGTGACCCTGAACCGTCTGTGCGCCTCGGGCATGGATGCGGTGGGCACCGCCTTCCGCGCCATCGCCAGCGGCGAGATCGAACTGGCCATCGCCGGCGGCGTCGAGTCGATGTCCCGCGCGCCTTACGTGATGGGCAAGGCCGACAGCGCCTTCAGCCGCGGTCAGAAGATCGAGGACACCACCATCGGCTGGCGCTTCATCAACCCGCTGATGAAGGCGCAATACGGCGTCGATGCCATGCCGCAGACCGCCGACAACGTCGCCGACGACCACCAGGTTTCCCGTGCCGACCAGGACGCCTTCGCCCTGCGCAGCCAGCAACGCGCCGGCCGCGCCCAGGCGGAAGGCTTCTTCGCCGAGGAAATCGTCCCGGTGGTGATCAAGGGCAAGAAGGGCGAGACGGTGATCGATGCCGACGAGCACCTGCGTCCGGATACCACGCTGGAAGCCCTGGCCAAGCTGAAGCCGGTCAACGGCGAAGGCAAGACCGTCACCGCCGGCAATGCTTCCGGTGTCAACGACGGCTCGGTGGCGCTGATCCTGGCCTCCGCAGAGGCGGTGAAGAAGCACGGCCTCGTTCCCCGGGCGCGAGTGCTGGGCATGGCCAGCGCCGGCGTCGCCCCGCGCGTGATGGGCATCGGTCCGGTGCCGGCGGTGCGCAAGCTGCTGGAGCGCCTGAACCTGTCGGTCGCCGACTTCGACGTCATCGAACTGAACGAGGCGTTCGCCGCCCAGGGCCTTGCGGTCACCCGCGATCTGGGCATCGCCGACGACGACGCGCGGGTCAACCCGAACGGCGGCGCCATCGCCCTCGGCCACCCGCTGGGCGCCAGCGGCGCACGCCTGGTCCTGACTGCCGTGCATCAGATGGAAAAGAGCGGCGGCAGGAAAGGCCTGTGCACCATGTGCGTCGGTGTGGGGCAGGGCGTGGCGCTGGTTGTCGAGCGCGTCTGAGGGCTTTTCCCCTCACCCTAACCCTCTCCCGGAGGGAGAGGAGATGGTTCGGAGCGAGGGGATAGCAAACCGCGCCGGCCTACCCCCTCTCCCTCCGGGAGAGGGCGGGGGTGAGGGCGCTCTCGCTCCCGAAGTCCGTTACTCTTCATGAACGAATGCAATCCGCCTGGAGTTTTCCATGCCCTCCGTAAAACTCGCCGACGGCGACCTGAACTACCTCCTCGAAGGCCCGGCCGGCGCGCCGGTGCTGGTGCTGTCCAACTCCCTGGGCACCGACCTGCACATGTGGGACGCGCAGATTCCCGCCTTCAGCGAGCACTTCCGCGTGCTGCGCTATGACACCCGCGGCCACGGCGGCTCGTCCGTCACTGACGGCCCGTACAACATCGAGCAGCTCGGCCGCGACGTGCTGGCCCTGCTGGATGCGCTGAACATCGCCAAGGCCTGCTTCTGCGGCCTGTCCATGGGCGGCCTGATCGGCCAGTGGTTGGCAATCAACGCGCCTGAGCGTATCGAGCGTCTGGTGTTGTGCAACACCGCCGCCAAGATCGGTGACGAGAGCGTGTGGAACCCGCGCATCGAAACCGTCCTCGCCGGTGGCGCGCAGGCCATGCGCGACCTGCGCGATGCCTCCATCGCCCGCTGGTTCACCGCCGATTTCGCCCAGGCGCAACCGGGCAAGGTCGAACCCATCGTCGGCATGCTCGCGCAGACCTCGCCGCAGGGGTACGCGGCGAACTGCGCGGCCGTGCGCGATGCGGATTTCCGCGAGCAACTGACGGCGATCCAGGCACCGACCCTGGTCGTCTGCGGCGCTGCCGATCCGGTGACCACCACCGAACATGGCCGCTTCATGCAGGAACGCATCCGCGGTGCCGAACTGGTCGAATTGCACGCCGCGCACCTGTCCAACGTCGAGGCGGGCGAGCACTTTACCCGTCGCGTACTGGACTTCCTCCGCGCCTGACAGCGAAATCGCGGGCATGGCCCGCTCCTACAGTCCGTCGTGGGGCGAGTTCCTGTAGGAGCGAGCTCTGCTCGCGAAGCTTTTGCGGGGCCGATGTTCGCGAGCAGAGCTCGCTCCTACGGGTGACGCTACGTAGGGTGGAAAACGGCGAAGCCTTTTCCACCATCAGGCGCGGCGTGACGGAGTGGTGGACAAGCTTCGCGTTGTCCACCCTACAAAAAGCACCTTCGGCAGCAAGACAGTTGCTCCTACGATTCGGCATGCACCACTACGTGACTGGGCCATAACCCGCGTAGGTTGGCGCTGAACGCAGTGAAGCCCAACGATGGCGATGTTGGGCTTCGCGTTGCTCAGCACCAACCTACGGTGGGCATTGCAGCCCGCCAATCTCACCCGGCTACTCGCTGGAACAGTCCCTGGTAATCGATCACCAAGCCCTGCTCATCCACCTCGAGAACGGCCTGGAACCCGCTGCCTTCCAGGTTCTGGTACAGGTAATGGCTGGCATCGCGGCGCGTGTAGCCCTGGCGCATCCGTCGCGGCTTCAGCCGGGGCGCTTCCAGGAACACCACATCCAGCTCGGCGTGCTGGCCATCTTCCAGATTCAGCCGGCGGATCGGGAAGGTGTTGGTGAAGGGCGTGGGCCAGATATCGATATCCAGGCAGCCGTCCAGCTCCGCCAGCACAGTGCCGTCGGCGGTTTGCCAGTGCCCAAGGCCGTCCGCCAGCAGATGCAGTTCGTCACTGGCGCTTTCACTCTCGACTCGCAGCAACGCTTCGCGTAGGTGCCACTCGGCATCCCAGCGCAGGCTGTATTCCAACTGATAGGGTGCCTGGCCGTCCTCGCCAATCGCGCGCAACTGGCTGTCGGCGCGCCCCTCCTGCATGCACAGGGTTTCCCAACTGGCGGAAGGTTTCTGCCAGATGCCGATCCAGTTCAGTTCGTCGCTCATGGCGTATCCAGCAGCAGACCGAGGCGCAGCCGCTTGGGCAGGCGCCTGACCACCAGTTGATGGGAGCGGGTGAGGGCGTCGCGCAGTTCGGCGTCGCCCATGGCGTAGGGACGGGTGAGGGCGATCCAGCGGGCGCGGGCGAGATAGGGCGCGGGGCGGATACCGGGACGGTCGACGTAGCCGAGGAACAGCTCGTCGTCGACCTTGAACGCCAGTCCGCCTTCGCCGCCGTCGACGAAATCGAGGATGGCGAACATCTTGTTGCCGGCCACCGAGAACACCCGGTTGCTACCCCATTTGATGTCTTCGCGGGCTCCGGGCAATTGCAGGCAGAAGCGGGCGATCTGGTCTGGCGTCACGGGCACTTCTCCGGCCGTGGTTAGTCGCGGAAATACACCTCGACCAGATGGTAGCCGAACTGGCTCTTCACCGGCCCGTGGACCACGCCGACCGGTTTCTTGAAGATCACCGTGTCGATCGACTTGACCATCTGCCCCGGGCGCACCTCGCCGAGATCGCCGCCGCGTTTGGCGGAAGGGCAGGTGGAGTGCTTCTTCGCCAGGCTGGCGAAATCCTCGCCCCTGGCCAGGCGTTGCTTGATCTGCTCGGCTTCGGCCTGGGTCTTGACCAGGATATGGCGGGCCATGGCGACAGGCATGAACGGTTCCTCTGTGGATTGCGGCAGGGCGCATTGTAGCCCGTCGCAATGCTGCACGAAGGCGGTGATGCATGTCGCATTTCCAGCCGAGTAGCGTTGTGCCATGTCAGATGGCTACCTAGAGTTCGAGTGAAACTTCCTACAAGCGGACCAGCCTCCGGGCTACGGCGTCGCACCTTCCCTTGCGTATGGATGCTTAGATCATGGATATCCAGTCGATGCTGAAAATCCTGGCCACCCAGGACGGGTCTGATCTCTATCTCTCCACCGGTGCGCCGCCCTGCGTCAAGATCAACGGCGTGCTCAAGCCGCTCAACAACGAGCCTCTGCGGACCGGCGACGTGGCGCGCATCGCCCATTCGATCATGGACGACGAGCAGCGCGCGGAGTTCGAGCGCGAACTGGAGATGAACCTGGCGATCGCGGTGAACAACGTCGGCCGCTTCCGCATCAACATCTTCAAGCAGCGCAACGAGGTGTCCATCGTCGCGCGCAACATCAAGCTCGACATCCCGCGCTTCGAAGACCTGAAGCTGCCGGAAGTATTGCTGAAGACGGTGATGGAGAAGCGTGGGCTGGTGCTCTTCGTCGGCGGCACCGGCTCCGGCAAGTCGACCTCGCTGGCGGCGCTGATCGACCACCGCAACCGCAACAGCGGCGGGCACATCATCACCATCGAGGATCCCATCGAGTACGTGCACCGGCACCGCAAGTCGATCATCAACCAGCGCGAGGTGGGCGTGGATACGCGCAGCTTCCACGCCGCGCTGAAGAACACCCTGCGCCAGGCGCCGGACGTGATCCTGATCGGCGAGATCCGCGACCGCGAGACGATGGAGCATGCGCTGGCCTTCGCCGATACCGGCCACCTGGCGATTTCCACCCTGCACGCCAACAACGCCAACCAGGCGCTGGACCGGATTATCAACTTCTTCCCCGAGGAGCGCCGGCCGCAGCTGCTCAACGACCTCGGCAACAACCTCAAGGCCTTCGTCTCCCAGCGCCTGGTGCGCACCCGCGACGGCAAGCGCCGCGCCGCGGTGGAGGTGCTGCTGGGAACGTCCACCATCAGCGACCTGATCAAGCGCAGCGAATTCAGCTCGATCAAGGAAATCATGGAGAAGTCCCGCGCACTCGGCATGCAGACCTTCGACCAGGCGTTGTTCGACCTGGTCGTCGAGGGGGTGATCTGCGAAGACGAGGCGGTGAAGAACGCCGACTCGGCCAACAACCTGCGCCTGCGGCTGAAGCTGCATCGCGATGGCGCGGTGTCGCCCCAGGCCAAGGCCCATGTGCCGGCTCCGGTAGCCGATGCCGCGGACGCCAGCAACTGGGGACTCGAACTGGTCCTCGAGGAACTCGCGGCAGAGGATTCGGAGAGGCTGTTGGCGCACTGAGCATTTGAGCGCATCGCGGGGCTGGAAATTGCCAGCCTCGCGAGAGGGCGATTATCGGCGGTATTTCCGTCTTGCGGCTGGGCGCGCTGCGGCTTCTTGGGTACCCTGTGCGCCTTCCGCTCGATGAGCGGCCTTTCCTGCGTGTCGATCAATGAGTACCTCCAGTTCCCAGTCGCCCGGAGCCAGCCGCCCATTCCTGGGCATCCTGCTGCTGATCCTGGCGACCTTCCTGTTCTCCAGCCACGACGCCTTCTCCAAGTACCTGTCGGGCTTCTACCCGGTGCTGCTGGTAGTCTGGGCGCGCTACGTGGTGCACACCTTGCTGATGGCCGGGATCTTCCTGCCTCGATCAGGCTTGCGCGTGCTGCGTACCCGCAAGCCACTGCTGCAGACCGTGCGCGCCCTGTGCCTGCTGGGAACGAGCTTCTTCTTCGTCACGGGGCTGCAGTACATCCCGCTGGCGGAGGCAACGGCAGTCAACTTCCTCACGCCCCTGCTGGTGACGGCGCTGTCCGTTCCGCTGCTCGGCGAGCGAGTCAGCCTGGGGCAATGGCTGGCGGTTTCGCTGGGGTTCGTCGGGGTGCTGATCATCGTGCATCCCGGCGGGGAACTGTTCACGCCGGCGATTCTGCTGCCGTTCGGCTCGGCGCTGTGCTTCTGCTTCTACCAGTTGCTGACGCGCAAGGTCAGCGAGTTCGACAGTGCGACCACCAGCAACTTCTTCGCCGGCCTGCTCAACACCGTGCTGGTAAGCGTCCTGGTGCCGTTCTTCTGGGAGTGGCCGACGCCCATGCACGCCTTGCTGATGCTGGCCCTGGGCACCTGCGGGATGTGCGCGCACCTGCTCCTGACCCAGGCATTCCGCCACTCCGCGCCGGCCTTGCTGGCGCCTTTCAGCTATTGCCAGATCATTTTCGCCGGGCTGCTGGGCTTCTTGGTGTTCGGCCATATGCCGGAGCATTCGACGCTGATCGGCATCCTGGTGATCTGCCTGAGCGGCATTGCCGCTGCCTGGCTGCAGCGCAGAAAGTGAGTTCCCGTCAGGGGAAGGGTGTTCCGGGTGAACACCCTTGTGTGGTGTGGATCAGCGCTCGTTGAGCGCGAAGGCGGTCAGGCTGAAGGTCGAGATGCCTGCGTCGCTCAGCTTGGCGGAGCCGCCGAGTTCCGGCAGATCGATGATGGCGGCGGCCTCGAAGACAGTGGCGCCCAGGCGTTGCACCAGTTGCGCGGCTGCCAGCAGGGTGCCACCGGTAGCGATCAGGTCATCGAAGATCAGCACGCTGTCGCCTTCGCAGAGGCTATCCGCATGGACCTCCAGCAGGGCTTCGCCGTATTCGGTGGCATAAGGCTGCGCCAGTACGTCCGCCGGCAGCTTGCCGCGCTTGCGGAACAGCACCAGCGGCTTGTTCAGTTCGTAGGCGATGATCGAACCGATCAGGAAGCCGCGCGCATCCATCGCCCCGATATGGGTGAACTCGGTCTCGACATAGCGCTGGATGAAGCTGTCAGCGACGTAGCGCAGCGCGCGCGGCGACTGGAACAGCGGTGTGATATCGCGAAATATCACGCCCGGCTTGGGGAAGTCGGGAACGGCGCGGATCAGGGATTTCAGGTCGAGTTGGTTGAGGATCATGCTGGGAGGCACCTGGTCAGGGCAGAGTTTCAAGACGCAAAAGTATAACGGGCCCGCCTGTTGGCGAGCCCGTTTTCGATGACCGGGAATGGATTGCCTGCCCGATATCAGTTTTCCAGTTCACCGCCTGCCAGGGCGCAAAGCTCGATGGAGTCCAGGATGCGTACTTCCTTTCCATCCGCGTTGATCATGCCGTTCTGCTGGAAGCGGGTGAAAACGCGGGAAACGGTTTCCACCGCAAGCCCCAGGTAGTTGCCGATCTCGTTACGCGACATGGCCAGGCGGAACTGATGGGCGGAGAAGCCGCGAGCGCGGAAACGGGCGGAGAGGTTGACCAGGAAAGTGGCGATGCGCTCATCGGCGGTCTTCTTGGAAAGCAGCAGCATCATCTGCTGGTCATCGCGGATTTCCCGGCTCATGACGCGCAGGAGCTGGCGGCGCAGCTGGGGCAGCTTCTCGGAGAGCGAATCCAGTCGTTCGAAGGGAATTTCGCACACCGAGGTGGTTTCCAGCGCCTGGGCCGATACCGGATAGCTGTCGGTGTCCATCCCGGAGAGTCCTACAAGTTCGCTGGGCAGGTGGAACCCGGTGATCTGTTCTTCGCCGTTGTCGGTGATGCTGAAGGTTTTCAGCGCGCCGGAACGAACCGCGAACACCGAACCGAAAGCATCGCCCTGACGGAACAGGAACTCGCCTTTCTTCAATGGCCTGCCGCGCTTGACGATGTCATCCAGGGCATCCAGGTCGTCTGTGCTGATGGAAATCGGCAGGCAGAGCGGAGCCAGGCTGCAGTCCTTGCAATGCGCTTGCGGCAGCGCACGCAACTTGATGGTTTCGGCCATAAGAAGAAAGTCCTTGGGTGGGAAGGCACATGAAAAATAAGGGTAACGTAGCTATGGCCAGTGATTCCAGTCATTGATATTTCGAACTGCGTCGAAAAACCAACTCTAGGAAAAATCTGACGTCTTTTTCGGATAACCCTTATTTTGAGATCGCTATCTCGAACCTGACAAGGCAACTATGGGAACAGCGTGGAGGAGGGAAGGGGCCGGACTGCGGGAGCGATCCGGCACAAGGGGATTGAAGGCCTCAGATGACACGTGAAAAGCGCTGGATGTTCTGCATGGGCAGATAGTGATCGAACAGCATGCAGATGGAGCGCACCAGCAGGCGTCCCGCCGGAGTGACGTCTATGCCGCTATCGCCGAGGACGATCAGTCCATCGCTGGCGAAGCGCTCCAGTTCCGGCCAGATTTCCGCGAAATAGCTGCGGAAGTCGATGGCGAACAGGTCTTCGATTTCCACGAAGGCCAACTGGAAGTGGCAGATCAGTTGCTGGATGACCGCACGTCGGATCCGGTCATCCCCGTTGCAGTGCAGGCCGCGACGAGTGGCCAACTGGTTGTTGTCGAGACTGTTCTGATAGTCGGTGATGTCGCTGCTGTTCTGGCAGTACAGATCGCCGATCTGGCTGATCGCCGACACTCCGAGCCCTACCAGGTCGCAATGTCCGTGGGTGGTGTAACCCTGGAAGTTGCGTTGCAGGGAGCCATCTTCCTGGGCGATGGCCAGCTCGTCGTCTGGTAGGGCGAAATGATCCATGCCAATGTAGCGATAGCCGGCTGCGCTCAATTGCTCGGTTGTCCGTTGCAGCATTTCCAGCTTTTGCCCTGGGCTGGGCAGTTCCGCGGCGTTGATCCGCCGTTGCGGCATGAAACGCTCCGGAAGATGGGCGTAATTGAATACCGACAGGCGATTCGGCTGGAGCGCGATCACCTGCTCCACGGTGTGGGCGAAGCTGTCGGGAGTCTGCCGGGGCAGGCCATAGATCAGGTCGACGTTGATCGAGCGGTACTGAAGCGTCCGCGACGCGTCGATGATGGCGCGGGTTTCGTCGTAACTCTGCAGCCGGTTGACCGCCTGCTGCACTTCCAGATTGAAGTCCTGCACCCCCAGGCTGACACGGTTGAAACCGAGCTCGCGGAGCATGCCCATGGTCGACCAGTCCGCCTCGCGTGGGTCGATCTCGATGCCATAGTCGCCGGAGTCGTCGTCCAGGAGGTTGAGATGCTGGCGAAGGTGCTTCATCAGTCCGCGGAACTGGTCGGAGCTGAGGAAGGTTGGGGTCCCGCCGCCGAAGTGAAGCTGCTCGACCTGCTGCTCGTCCCCCAGATGCTTGCTGACTATTTCGATCTCGCGGAAAAGGCGGGTGAGGTAGGGAGCGCTGCGTCCGCGATCCTTGGTGATGACCTTGTTGCAGGCGCAGTAGTAGCAGATGTTGGCGCAGAAGGGGATATGCACATACAGCGACAGGGGCCGCGTGGCCCGGCGGCTGTCGCGCAGGGCGTGCAGCATGTCGAAGGGTCCGACTCCTTCGTGGAACTGCACGGCGGTCGGGTAGGAGGTATAGCGCGGGCCGGCCAGATCATAGCGGCGGATAAGATCTGCGTCCCAGCGTATGTTGTCGAGCATGCCCATTGTCCCCGGGTTGGCGAGTGGTTCGGGCAGTCTAGGGAGGGGCGGCAATATGTCTGTTGATTTGTATCAAGCAGCCTTGCCATGCGGGCTCGGGGCCGACGCGTGCATGTCGTGGCCCATAATCCATGCCTGGTGCGGGCCGGGAAGTGTCCAGAGACCGAAGAGGATGACCAGGAGTCCGCCGGCCACGCGTACGCCACGGCGACGCAGCAGTGCGGTAATGCGTTCGGCCGCGAGGCCGGTGGCCAGCAGGACTGGCCAGGTTCCGAGCCCGAAGGCGAACATCAGCATTGCGCTGTCGAGCGCCGATCCCTGGCTGGTGGCCCAGAGCAGGGTGCTGTAGACCAGGCCGCAAGGCAGCCAGCCCCACAGGCCGCCCAGCAGCAGCGCACGCGGCATGCTGGTGACGGGCAGCAGGCGGGTGGCGACTGGCTGGATGTGGCGCCACAGCCCGCGGCCGAGTGCTTCGATGCGGGTGAGTCCATGCCACCATCCCGCCAGATAGAGGCCCATGGCGATCAGCAGCAACCCGGCGACAACGCGCAGCGCCCAGGCGAACGGTGTGCTGGCTATCGCCCATCCGGCAAGGCCTAGCAGCAGGCCGGCGCAGGTGTAGCTGAGAATGCGTCCGAGGTTGTAGGCCAGCAGCAGGCGCAGTCTTTTGCCACGCTGTTCGGCGGGGATGGCCATGGTCAGCGCGCCCATCAGGCCCCCGCACATGCCCAGGCAGTGCCCGCCGCCAAGCAGGCCGAGGATGACCGCCGACACCAGCAGTGGAGCGAGTTCAGCCATCCCGCCTGCCTGCGTCGCTGTCCGCGTCCTGGGCGTCACCTTCGGCTTCGTCTATGCCGGCCTGGTGCTTGGGGTCTTCGTCATCGAACAGGATGCTGTGTGCGGGGCTGTCCATGTCATCGTACTGGCCGCTGTTGACCGCCCAGAAGAGGATCCAGATGGCGACGCCAACGATCAGGACGGCGATTGGAATCATTACGTAGAGCGCAGGCATATCGACTCCGTCGGGATTTCGCTCCGCGAGTGCTCAGCGGGGGCTGGCAGCGCTGGCCGGCAGTATTTCGGTCATGTGCTGCTGACGGGGCTGCGGCTGGTCTTGCGGAACCCGTGTCAGGCGCAGCGCATTGAGCACCACTGTCAGCGAGCTGATCGACATCCCGAGCGCTGCCCATACGGGCGTCAGCCAGCCCAGGGCGGCGAAGGGAAGCATCACACCATTGTACAACCCTGCCCAGACCAGGTTCTCGATAATGACGCGGCGGGTGCGTCTGGCCAGGGCGAACGCGTGGACCAGGCTATCCAGCCGGTTCGACAACAGCACGGCATCGGCATTGGTTTTCGCCAGGTCGGTGGCCGAACCCATGGCTACGCTGATGTCGGCGGCGGCCAGCACCGGCACGTCGTTCACTCCGTCACCCAGCATGAGCACGCGGTGCCCCTGCTGTTGCAACTCGCGCAGTATTGCCAGCTTGTCATCCGGCCGCAGCCCTCCACGGGCCTCGTCGATGCGCAGTTCCCTGGCGACGCTGGTAACCATGGGCGAGTTGTCGCCGGACAGCAGCAGAGTCTTCCAGCCACGGGCGCGGCAGGCCTCCAGCAGGGCAGGCGCATCGTCGCGGATGCGATCATCGAGCACGATCCAGGCGAGCGGGCCGGCTACGTTGCCCAGCAAAAGCCACTGCCCAGGCTCGTCGGGAAGCGCGGGGACGTCCATGCCGCTCAGGGCGCTGACGAAGGCGGGTTGGCCAATGCGCAGGCGCTGTCCTTCGACCAGCCCCTCCAGGCCGAGCCCGGGGTGGGTTTCCACCTGTTCGGCCGCTTTCGGTGCGCGGCCGAAAGCCCGGGCAATGGGATGCTCCGAGCGGTTCTCCAGGGCTGCTGCCAGAGCGAGGCACTGGTCGCCGTCGAGTGCGCTCAGCGGGCGTATGGCGCGCAGGGTGAGGCGACCCTCGGTCAGGGTGCCGGTCTTGTCGAATATCACCGTGTCGATGTGCTTGAAGCCTTCCAGCACATGGCCGCGGGTCAGCAACAGGCCGAGCTTGTGCAGGGCTCCCGTGGCGGCGGTCAGGGCGGTCGGCGTAGCCAGCGACAGGGCGCAGGGGCAGGTGGCGACGAGCATGGCCAGGACCACCCAGAAGGCGCGGGAAGAGTCGTGCTGCCACCAGTACAGGCCCATCACGGCGGCCAGCAGCAGCAAGGTGAGCAGGAACCATTGCGCGGCACGGTCGGCGACTTCGGCCAGGCGTGGCTTGTCGGACTGCGCCCGTTCGAGCAGGCGGACGATGGTCGACAATCGGCTGTCCTTGCCGAGGGCGCGGACTTCTACGATCAGCGGGCCATCCACATTCAGTGTGCCGCCCGTGACGCTGTCACCGGGCTGGCGGGGTTGTGGCAGGTATTCGCCGGTGAGCAGGGACTCGTCGACGCTGGACTGCCCTTCGATGATCGATCCGTCGGCCGGCAACACGGCTCCCGGCTGGATCAGGACCCGATCACCCAGACGCAGCTCGGTGAGCAGAATGCGCGTGCTCTGGCCGTTTTCGTCGAGGCGCAGGCAGGACGCCGGCAGCAGATTGACCAGTTGCGCAGTGGCCGCAGCGGTGCGCTCCCGCGCGCGTCGCTCCAGATAGCGGCCGGCAAGAAGGAACAGGGCGAACATTCCTACGGCATCGAAATACAGGTCGCCCTTTCCGGTGACTGCGGTCCATATCCCGGCCAGATAGGCCCCGCCTATCGCCAGGGAAACCGATACGTCCATGGTCAGGTGGCGGGTGCGGATATCACGGACCGCGCCACGGAAGAACGGTTGGCACGAGTAGAAGACGATGGGCGTGGTGAGGAACATGGCCACCCAGCGCAGGATGGCATGCAGCTCGGGGCTCAGGTCGATATTGAATTCCGGCCAGGTGGCCATCGTGGCCATCATCGCCTGGAACCACAGCAGGCCGGCCACGCCTATCTGGCGTAACGAGCGGCGATTCTCCTCGGCGAGGAGTTCGCTGGCCTGGTCAGGTTGGTAGGGGTGCGCCGCATAGCCGATCTTGCGCAGTTCGGCGAGCAGGGCGCTCAGCGGTAATTGGCTGTCCGCCCAGCGTATGTGCAGTCGATGGTTCGACAGGTTGAGTCCTGCTTCGGCGACGGCGGGTAACTGGCGCAGATGCTTTTCGATCAACCAGCCACAGGCAGCGCAGCTGATACCTTCCATAAGCAGGGTGGCTTCGGCCAGTTCCCCTTCATGCTGGACGAAAGGCTGCTGTACCTCTGGGCGATCGAACAATGCCAGTTCATCGCTGAGCTGGGCAGGCAATGCGTCGGGATTGACGGAAGCCTCGCTGCGGTGGCGGTAGTAGCCTTCCAGTCCGCCAGCGACGATCGCCTCCGCAACCGCCAGGCAGCCGGGACAGCAGAATTCGCGATTTTCACCGAGAACCTGGGCTGTGTAGCGGCTGCCAGCGGGGACTGGCAGCGCGCAGTGGTAGCAGGGGAGGGGGGCGCTCATGGGCGCTCGACTTCGTCTCCCTTGAGGGGTTCGTCCCCCAGGGTGATGGTCCCGCCCGGAGCCACTCGCTCTTCCTCGAACAGGCGCCAGGACTGGCCGTCCTGTTCACCCAGCACTTCGACGAAGCGGCGACCCTTGATGGCCTCTTCGATGCGGCCGATATAACGGCCTTTCTCGGCGGGCGCAGGAAGCAGTTCGAGATGGCGATCCTGGGATTCCAGGGTCGGCGAAAGCAGATTGAGAGTCAGCTTTTCCGGTTGGCTGTTGCCGGCCAGGCGCAGATCCACTTCTCCGGTCAGATCATCGAAATGGATCTTCGCCTGAAGTTGCAGACGCTGGGCGAGGTGTTCGCGATCGAGCGAGCGGTTGATGCCCTTGCCGGCCTCGTAATAGTTGTCGTTGACCAGGGAGTCCTGGTTGGTAGCGGCAATGCGAACCAGCATCAGGCTGAGGAATACCGACGTGCCGAGCATGCCGATGATGATCCAGGGCCAGAGGTGCTTGTACCAGGGTTGTACGGGCGTGGCCGACTGCATGGTTTTTATCTCACAGATGATTTTCCGCAGTGATGCGGATGCTTGCGGACCTGGCAGGTCCGTTGCTCAGGGAGCGGATTTTACGTGGTCTGTGCGCTGCTGGCACCCCGTGTGCGATACGGGGTGCCAGTCTTCTGGCTCGAGTCAGCGGGTGCGGGGACCAATGAAACGACTGGTTGCCTCTTTGCTTATGCCTGGGGCATCGAGCGATTGAACGCTGAAGGTGACCTCGTTGGTAGTGGAGGGAAGCTTTTCCGGATCGATGGACAGCTCCACAGGCATGCTCAGGATTTCACCTGCGCTTACATGAACCTCCTGTTTGCTTTCGAGGCGGAGCCCGTCCAGCCCCTTGGCGCTTAGAGCGTAGGTATGGTCGCGCTGGTCCTTGTTCATGATCTTCAGGCTGTAGACGTTCTCGATCCGGCCTTCGGCGTTTTCCCGATAAAGGACACGGTCCTTGCTCACGTCGAAGCCAACCAGCGGGCGCATGACCAATGCGGTAATCAGCACGCCGATCATCGCCGTCAGGGCAATGGCATAGCCGATCAGCCTCGGGCGGACGAGATGGGTCTTCTGCCCGGACAGGTTGTGTTCGGTGGTGTAGCTGATCAGCCCGCGGGGGTAGTTCATCTTGTCCATGATGCTGTCGCAGGCGTCGATGCAGGCTGCACAGCCGATGCACTCGATCTGCAGGCCGTCACGAATGTCGATGCCGGTCGGGCAGACCTGTACGCACATGGTGCAATCGATGCAGTCACCCAGTCCCTGGGCCTTGTAGTCGAGAGTTTTCTTGCGCGGTCCGCGTCGCTCGCCGCGGCGAGGGTCGTAGGAAACGATCAGGGTGTCCTTGTCGAACATCACGCTCTGGAAGCGCGCATAGGGGCACATGTAGATGCACACCTGCTCGCGCAGCCAGCCGGCGTTGCCATAGGTGGCAAGGGTGAAGAAGCCGACCCAGAAATAGGCCCAGCCATCGGCCTGCCCTGTGACGAGATCGGTGAGCAGTTCACGGATCGGGCTGAAGTAGCCGACGAACGTCAGGCCGGTGACCAGGCCGATGAGCAGCCACAGCGAGTGCTTGGCCGCCTTGCGCGCAAGCTTCGCGCCGCTCATGGGGGCCTTGTCCAGTTTCATGCGCTGGTTGCGGTCACCTTCCGTGACTTTCTCGCACCACATGAAGATCCAGGTCCATACGCTCTGCGGACAGGTGTAGCCGCACCAGACACGGCCGGCGAATACCGTGATGAAGAACAGGCCGAATGCGGAGATGATCAGCAGGCCTGAAAGCAGGATGAAGTCCTGGGGCCAGAATGTGGCGCCAAAGATGTAGAACTTGCGCTCCGGCAGGTTCCACCAGACGGCCTGGCGATCATTCCAGGTCAGCCAGACGGTGCCGAAATATAGAAGGAAGAGTACGGCTCCCCCCGCCATCCTCAGATTTCGGAAGAATCCGGTGAAGGCGCGGGTATAGATTTTTTCTCGGGAGGCATAAAGGTCGACGGTGTCACTGCTTCCCTTGGCGGAGGGAGTGACATCACGGACAGGGATCTGTTTGCTCATCAGTGCGTACCACGGCGGTGGGAGGGCGCTCTGTCAGTACTTGCCGACAAGAGTCAGAAATATGATGCACACCCTACAATGATACGACCTCGGACTGTCTGCAACGGTGCGACTGTTGGTCGCGTTCTGCTTGCCAGAACTGCCGAGGCCTGAAACAAAACGGCGCCAGTGGGAGCTGGCGCCGTTTCTGCTTTTGGCTGTGGAGCGAGAGGGCGGGGTTATTCGCTCTTCTCGGCCTCGCCGTGGGACAGGCTGTAGACATAGGCGGCGAGCAGGTGAACCTGGTCGTTGCCAAGACGCTCCTGCTGGGCCGGCATCTGGCCTTGGCGGCCGTAGCGGATGGTCTGCTGCAGCTGCGCGAAGCTCGAGCCGTAGATGAAGCCTTGCGGGTGGGTCAGGTTCGGCGCACCCATGGCTGCAGTGCCCTTGCCTTCCGGACCGTGGCAGGCCACGCAGTTGGTCGAGAAGAGCTTCTGGCCGTTGGCGACCTGCTCTTCGGTCACGCCTTCAGGCGTTTTGCGACCGTCGAGTTTGGTGGTCACGAACGCGGCAACATCGTGCACGCCCTGGTCGCCCAAGGCTTCGCCCCAGGCCGGCATGGCGGCATGGCGGCCCGCCATGATGGTGGTCTTGATTTCTGCGGTCGCGCCGCCCCAACGCCAGTCGGCATCGGCCAGGTTCGGGAAGCCATAGGCGCCCTTGGCGTCGGAACCGTGGCAAACGGAGCAGTTGGAGGCAAACAGGCGGCCACCCATCTTCAGCGCTTGCGGGTCCTTGGCCACTTCCTCAATGGGCATGGCTGCGAATTTGGCGAAGATCGGACCGTATTTCTCGTCCGCCTTGGCCATTTCCTTTTCCCACTGGTGAACGCCGGTCCAGCCGGGCTCGCCGTTGGCGAAGGGCTTGCCATCGCCGACTTCGGAATAACCCGGCAGTACGCCCTTCCAGTTGCCAAGGCCCGGGTAAAGGACCAGGTAACCGATCGCGAAGACGAAGGTGGCCACGAACAGCATGAACCACCACTTCGGCAGCGGGTTGTCGTATTCCTCGATGCCATCGAACGAATGGCCGACGGTTTCGTCGGTCGCTTCGTGACGCTGGCCACGACGGGTGGCGAACAGCAGCCACGCCAGCGCGATGATTGTGCCCAGGGTGAGTACGGTGACGTACAGACTCCAGAAGGTTGTCATTCTTTGTTGCTCCTAGAAGCTTGCTCTTGCTCGACGTGCTTTTTGGCTTCGGGATCGTCTGCGAAGGGCAGCATCGTGGCTTCGTCGAAGCTCTTCTTGCGCTTGCCGCTGTAAGCCCAGAGCAGTACGCCGATAAAGGCCACCACCACCACGACGGTGCCGATGCCACGAATGGTCCCGATATCCATCACACTCACCGTTTGCTTTTGATGATGGTGCCAAGGCCCTGCAGGTACGCGACCATCGCATCCATCTCAGTTTTGCCTTTGACGGCATCACGGGCACCGGCGATATCTTCGTCGGTATAGGGCACGCCGAGAGCGCGCAGCGCTTCCATCTTCTTGGCGGTGTCCTTGCCGTCGAGCTTGTGCTCAACCAGCCAGGGGTAGGCCGGCATCTTCGACTCGGGCACTACGTTGCGCGGGTTGTAGAGGTGCGCACGGTGCCAGTCGTCGGAGTAACGGCCGCCAACGCGGGCGAGGTCCGGACCGGTACGCTTGGAGCCCCACAGGAAGGGGTGATCCCACACGCTCTCACCGGCGACGGAGTAGTGGCCGTAGCGCTCGGTTTCGGCACGGAACGGACGGATCATCTGCGAGTGGCAGCCAACGCAGCCTTCGCGGATGTAGATATCGCGTCCTTCAAGCTCCAGAGCGGTGCGCGGCTTCATGCCTTCCACCGGCTTGTTGGTCACGTCCTGGAAGAACAGCGGGACGATCTGGGTAAGCCCGCCGATGCTCACGGCGATAACCATGAAGAAGGCCAGCAGGCCGATATTCTTCTCGACTGCTTCGTGCTTCATCAATGTGCTCCTACAGCAGGAATCTGAGCGGCGCGGTCGGCATCAGCCGATTTGGATGCACGCACAGTACGGAAGGTGTTGTAGGCCATCAGCAGCATGCCGGTGGCGAAGAAGGCACCACCCAGCGCACGGACGATGAAGCCCGGGTGGCTGGCCTGCAGAGCCTCGACGAAGGAGTAGGTGAGGGTGCCGTCAGTGTTGACTGCACGCCACATCAGGCCCTGGGTAATGCCGTTGACCCACATGGAGGCGATGTACAGCACGGTACCGATGGTGGCGAGCCAGAAGTGGGCGTTGATCAGGCCGACGCTGTGCATCTGTTCGCGACCGAACACCTTCGGAATCAGGTGATACAGCGAGCCGATGGAGATCATCGCTACCCAGCCGAGAGCGCCGGCGTGTACGTGGCCGATGGTCCAGTCGGTGTAGTGCGACAGCGAGTTGACGGTCTTGATCGCCATCATCGGGCCTTCGAAGGTGGACATGCCGTAGAAGGCCAGGGAAACCACCAGGAAGCGCAGGATCGGGTCGGTACGCAGCTTATGCCAGGCGCCGGAGAGGGTCATCATGCCGTTGATCATGCCACCCCAGCTCGGAGCCAGCAGAATCAGCGACATCGCCATGCCGAGGGACTGGGCCCAGTCCGGCAGTGCGGTGTAGTGCAGGTGGTGCGGGCCGGCCCAGATGTACAGGGTGATCAGCGCCCAGAAGTGCACGATGGACAGGCGATAGGAGTAGATCGGACGCTCGGCCTGCTTCGGTACGAAGTAATACATCATGCCGAGGAAGCCGGTGGTCAGGAAGAATCCTACGGCGTTGTGGCCATACCACCACTGGATCATGGCGTCAGTGGCGCCTGAATACAGCGAGTAGGACTTGAACAGGGTGACCGGGATTTCCATGCTGTTGACGATGTGCAGCATGGCGGTCACAACGATGAAGGCACCGTAGAACCAGTTACCGACATAGATGTGCTTGGTCTTGCGCTTAACGATGGTTCCGAAGAACACCACCATGTAAGTGATCCAGACCACTGCCAGCAGAATGTCGATCGGCCATTCCAGTTCGGCATATTCCTTCGAGCTGGTGTAGCCCAGCGGAAGGGTGATGCCTGCGGCAACGATTACTGCCTGCCAGCCCCAGAAGGTGAAGGCAGCCAGGCTGTCAGAAATCAGACGAGTCTGACAGGTGCGCTGGACAACGTAGTAGGAAGTGGCGAACAGGGCACAACCACCGAAGGCGAAGATCACCAGGTTGGTGTGCAACGGGCGCAGACGTCCGAAGCTGGTCCAGGGTAGGCCAAAGTTGAGCTCGGGCCACACTAACTGTGAGGCGATGAAAACACCGAGCCCCATTCCAAGTATCCCCCAGACCACCGTCATTATGGCGAACTGGCGGATAACCTTATAGTTATAAGCAGTCGGACTGATTGCTGTGCTCATTCTAAGGTTCCACGGTTTTTGGATATTTAGGGACAAAAAAGCGGCGGCAAGTATGGAGAAAGCGGGTAGCCATTGCAACGCGCCAAGCCTTGCCTGGCGCCCGCTTGACGCCCAAGTCAGAGCGCTTTCGGTTCCTGTCGTCGCCTTGTTTGCATAGGCTCGATTACCGATGAAGAACCTGAAAAGAAGGGGGTCGCGTTAGTCGTATTGCTGTTTTGCGAATGGAATCAGCTTAGACGTGGCTGGGAATAGTGTGAAGGAAAAGCCTGACAGAGGTGCGACACTTCGCCGCGCGGAGGAAGGGCTCGCGCCCCGGTGGGGCGCGAGCAGGGGAGGGGATTACCTGGCGGTTGCTTGTCCGGAGATGTTGTAGATGTAAGCAGCGAGGATATGAACCTTATCCTTGCCCAGGTAAGGCTCCTGAGCTGGCATCTGGCCTTGGCGGCCATGACGGATGGTTTGCTGCAGTTGGGCGAAAGTAGAACCATAAATGAACGCGGACGGCTGGGTCAGGTCCGGAGCGCCCATCAGTGCCATGCCTTTGCCTTCCGGGCCATGACATGCCACGCAAGTGGTGGCGAACAGCTTGCTACCGTTTTCGACCTGTTCGTCAGTCACGCCTTCCGGCAACGAGCGACCGTCGAGCTTGGTGGTGATGAAGGCGGCCACGTCATGCACGCCCTGGTTGCCAAGCACGTCTCCCCACGCCGGCATCGCAGCCATGCGGCCGTTCAGAATGGTGGTTTCGATGGTGGCGGGCTCGCCGCCCCAGCGCCAGTACGAGTCGGTCAGATTGGGGAAGCCATTGGCGCCTTTGGCGTCAGAGCCATGGCAGATGGAGCAGTAGCTGGCGAACAGACGCTCACCCATTTTCATGGCTTGCGGGTCCTTGGCTACATCTTCGATTGGCATGGCGGCATATTTGGCGAAGATGGGGCCATATTTCTCCTTGGCCAGTGCCTCTTCATGCTCCCACTGCTTGGCTCCAGTCCAGCCATCGTAACCAGGCAGCAATCCTTTCCAGTTTCCCAGTCCGGGGTAGAGCGCGAGGTAGCCGGCCGCGAAGATGATGGTGCCGATGAACAGCAGGAACCACCATTTTGGCAGCGGATTGTCGTACTCCTCGATGCCATCGAAGGAGTGGCCCATGGTCTTGTCGGTATTGCCGGCGGATTCCCCGCTGCGTGTGGCGAAGATCAGCCACAGCAGTGCGATGAGGGAGCCGACGGTCAATACGGTGATGTACAGACTCCAGAAGGTCGTCATTCTTTGTTGCTCCTAGAAGCTTGTTCTTGCTCGACGTGCTTTCGGGCTACCGGATCGTCCGCGAATGGCAGTAGCGCATCGTCGTCGAAGCGCTGCTTGCGCTTGCTGTTGTAAGCCCAGAGCAGGACGCCGATGAAGGCGGCTGCCACCAGAAGGGTGCCGAAGCCGCGAATGGTTCCGATATCCAAGTTCGTCACCGCTTGTTCTTGATGGATGTGCCGAGGACTTGCAGATAGGCGACCAGTGCGTCCATCTCGGTCTTGCCCTTGACGGCATCACTGGCTCCAGCGATGTCCGCATCGCTGTAGGGAACACCCATCGTTCGCATCACACTCAGCTTCTTGGCGGTGTCCTTGCCGTCGAGCGTGTTTTCGGCCAGCCAGGGGTAAGCCGGCATCTTCGATTCGGGCACCACGTTGCGCGGGTTGTAGAGGTGGGCGCGTTGCCAGTCGTCCGAGTAGCGGCCACCGACGCGGGCGAGGTCCGGACCGGTACGCTTGGAGCCCCACAGGAAGGGGTGATCCCACACGCTCTCGCCGGCGACGGAGTAGTGGCCGTAGCGCTCGGTTTCGGCGCGGAACGGACGGATCATCTGCGAGTGGCAGTTGTAGCAACCTTCGCGGATGTAGACGTCGCGGCCTTCCAGTTGCAGTGCGGTGTAGGGCTTCATGCCTTCGACCGGTTTGGTGGTCACGTCCTGGAAGAACAGCGGAACGATCTGGGTGAGGCCGCCGATACTGACTGCCAGGGCCATGCACAGAGCCAGCAGACCGACGTTCTTTTCGAGTACTTCATGTTTCATGGTCGGTCTCCTCAGGCCATCTGCGCAGCAGATTGCATTTCAGCCGGCTTGGCGGCGCCGACGGTGCGGAAGGTGTTGTAAGCCATGATGAACATGCCCAGCAGGAAGATCGCCCCGCCGATCAGGCGCACGATGAAGCCGGGGTGGCCAGCTGCAAGCGCTTCGACGAAGGAGTAGGTGAGGGTGCCGTCGGTGTTGACTGCGCGCCACATCAGGCCCTGGGCGATGCCGTTGACCCACATGGAGGCGATGTACAGCACGGTGCCGATGGTGGACAGCCAGAAGTGCACGTTGATCAGGCCGACGCTGTGCATCTGCTCGCGGCCGAACACCTTCGGAATCAGGTGATACAGCGAGCCGATGGAGACCATGGCTACCCAGCCGAGGGCGCCGGCGTGTACGTGGCCGATGGTCCAGTCGGTGTAGTGGGAGAGGGCGTTGACGGTCTTGATCGACATCATCGGCCCTTCGAAGGTGGACATGCCGTAGAAGGCCAGGGAGACCACCAGGAAGCGCAGGATCGGGTCGGTGCGCAGCTTATGCCAGGCGCCGGCGAGGGTCATCATGCCGTTGATCATGCCGCCCCAGCTCGGAGCCAGCAGGACCAGCGACATCACCATGCCGAGGGACTGGGCCCAGTCCGGCAGTGCGGTGTAGTGCAGGTGGTGCGGGCCGGCCCAGATGTAGACAGCGATCAGTGCCCAGAAGTGGACGATGGACAGGCGATAGGAGTAGACCGGGCGTTCGGCCTGTTTCGGCACGAAGTAGTACATCATGCCGAGGAAGCCGGCGGTCAGGAAGAAGCCCACGGCGTTGTGGCCGTACCACCACTGGACCATGGCGTCGGTAGCGCCGGCATACAGCGAGTAGGACTTGGTCAGGGTGACCGGGATTTCCATGCTGTTGACGACGTGCAGGATGGCGACCGTGAGGATGAAGGCGCCAAAGAACCAGTTGCCCACGTAGATGTGCTTGGTCTTGCGCTTGATCAGCGTGCCGAAGAAGACGATGGCATAGCAGACCCAGACGATGGTGATCAGGATGTCGATCGGCCATTCCAGCTCGGCGTATTCCTTCGAGGTGGTGTAGCCCAGCGGCAGACTGATCGCTGCGAGCAGGATGATCAGTTGCCAGCCCCAGAAGGTGAACGAGGCGAGGGCGTCCGAGAACAACCGGGTCTGGCAGGTACGTTGTACCGAATAGTACGAGCAGGCGAACAGCGCACAGCCGCCGAACGCAAAGATAACCGCATTGGTATGCAGCGGGCGCAGACGACCGAAGCTCGTCCACGGCAAGTTGAGGTTGAGGTCTGGCCAGACCAACTGAGCAGCGATGAGGACACCGACGGCCATGCCGACGATTCCCCAGATCACTGTCATAATGGCGAACTGGCGGACCACCTTATAGTTATAAGCAGTCTGATTGGTTGTGCTCATGCTATTGGGTTTCCATCCACGGTTATTGGCTAGGTCCATTCCGGCCGGATCTTGCGACACCGCCTTCCCCTTTGGGTTTGGATCTAATTTTTCGTAACTAGCGGAGTGGAGAATGGTTAAAGGCAGGTCCGGGAATATTGACTACGGTCAAATGCCTTCAGAAACTCGGAATGCCCCTACATGTGGTGGTTTGCCTCTCCTGAGGAACCAAGCCCGGGAAAATTGCTGTGCGACGCTGTTGCTGGCGCATGGGGCGGGGGCGCCAATGGACAGCCCGTTCATGGAGTCGATCGCGGCGAATCTTGCGCAGCGTGGGGTCGAAGTCGTGCGCTTCGAATTTTCCTACATGGCTGCGCGGCGGATCGATGGGCGCAAGCGACCGCCAAATCCGCAGCAGCAACTGCTCGATTGCTGGCGAGAGGTGTACGGCCTGGTGCGCGAAGAGGTGTCCGGTCCGCTGGCGATTGGTGGCAAGTCCATGGGTGGACGGATGGCCAGTCTGCTCGCGGACGAGCTGCAGCCCGAGGCGCTGGTGTGCCTGGGCTATCCGTTCCATGCAGTCGGCAAGCCGGAAAAGCCGCGAGTGGCGCACCTGGCGGAACTGAAGACGCGAACCCTGATCGTTCAGGGCGAGCGCGATCCCATGGGTAACCGTGAACTCGTGGAAACCTACTCGCTATCGCCCGCCATCGAGTTGTTCTGGCTGCAGAGCGGCGATCACGACCTGAAGCCCCTCAAGGCCTCCGGCTTCTCCCATGACCAGCATCTCGAAAACGCAGCGGAAAAGATCGCGAACTGGTTGCGAGCAGGCTCGTAGACGAGAGCGGGCACCGGCTGACGGTGCCCGGGCGTGCTTCAGCGGTTGAAGCGCTCGACCAGCGAGTACTGGCTGTGCGCGGTGCTGGTCAGCTCTTCGCTCAGCAGGGCGGTGCGCTGGGCTTCGCCAGAGGTCTGGTCGGCCAGCTGGGCGATGGTGCTGATGTTGCGGTTGATCTCCTCGGCGACCGCGCTCTGTTCTTCCGCGGCGGCGGCGATCTGCGTGGTCATGTCGGCGATATTGGCCACGGCGTCGCTGATGCCGACCAGCGCATCGTCGGCCTGCAGCACGCGCTCCACGCCCTCGTCGGCCTGTCGGCGGCCGATTTCCATGGCGCGCACGGCTTCTTCCGCGGTCTGCTGAAGCTTGGCGATCAACTGGTGGATCTGCTCGGTGGACTCCCCGGTACGCCGCGCCAGCGAACGCACCTCATCGGCCACCACGGCGAAGCCGCGGCCCATCTCGCCGGCGCGGGCCGCTTCGATGGCGGCGTTCAGTGCCAGCAGGTTGGTCTGGTCGGCGATGCCCTTGATCACATCGACCACGCCGCCGATCTCGTTGCTGTCCTGGGCCAGTTGGCTGACCGCCATGCCTGTCTCGCCGACCGACGCGGAAAGCCGCTGGATCGCATCGCGGGTTTCGTCGGCGATGTTGCGACCCTGGCGGGCCAGGTCGTTGGCCTGGCGGGTGGCGTCGGCGGTGCGCTGCACGTTGTTCGCCACTTCCTGGGTGGTGGCGGCCATTTCATTGACCGCAGTGGCGACCAGCTCGGTTTCCTGACGCTGGCGCTCCAGCCCGGTGGAACTCTGGTGGGCCAGGGTGTCAGCCTGGCGGGCTTGTCCGGAAAGGTATTCGGCGGTGTCCTGCAGGCGCGTCAGGCAGGTCTTCAGGCGCGCTTCCTGGCTGAGGATGGACATCTCCAGGCGCGCTTGCGGGCCACGGCTGTCGGTGTACATCCGCGCGATCAGCGGGTCGGAAGTGGTCTGCTCGGCCAGGCGCAGCAGGCGTTTCAGTCCGCGCTGCTGCCAGCCGAGACCGGCCAGGCCGAGCGGAATGGCAAGCAGGGCGGCGAGCATGAAGCCCCAGTAGGAACCCAGCCACACACCGATGAGGAAGGCGATCTGGCTGATCAGGATGAACGGCAGCCAGTCGAGCAGCACCGGCACCCAGAGGTCGCGTCGGGCGATGGCCGGCTTGCCGGCATTCAGCCGCTGGTACAGCGCCTCGGCGCGGCGGATCTGCTCCTCGGTCGGCTTAACCCGCACCGACTCGTAGCCGACCACCTCGTCGTGCTCGAAGACTGGCGTGACGTAGGCATTGACCCAGTAGTGGTCGCCGTTGCGGCAGCGGTTCTTGACGATGCCCATCCACGGACGGCCTTTCTTCAGGGTCGCCCACATGTGCGCGAACACGGCGGGCGGCACGTCGGGATGGCGCACCAGGTTGTGCGGCGAGCCGACAAGCTCCTCGCGGCTGTAGCCGCTGATATCGATGAAGGCATCGTTGGCGTAACTGATCACGCCGCGCTTGTCGGTGGTGGAGATCAGCCGCTGTTCGGCCGGGTAGGTACGTTCGCGTTGGGTTACAGGTTGGTTGTTGCGCATGGGGTGAGGTCCACGAAACTGCCTTTATGGGCGCTGTATCGGCAGATGCCCGTGGAAGTTGAGTGGATATTCAGGATTCGATGGAACAGGTTGCCGCAGGAAAGTCTCCCTCCGGCCGAAGCCGGAGGGGCGGGGCTCAGATCATGCTGCGCAGGACGTAGTGCAGGATGCCGCCGGCCTTGAAGTACTCGACCTCGTTGAGCGTGTCGATGCGGCACAGCACCTCGAAGTCGTCACGGGTATGACCGTCGTGGATCACCTGCACGGTCAGCGTCATGTGCGGTTTCAGCTCACCGTCCAGACCGCGGATGTTCAGCACCTCCGTGCCGGTCAGTTGCAGCGAATGGCGGTCCTGGCCGTCCCTGAACTGCAGCGGCAGCACACCCATGCCCACCAGGTTGGAGCGGTGGATGCGCTCGAAGCTCTCGGCGATCACCGCCTTCACTCCCAGCAGGTTGGTGCCCTTGGCCGCCCAGTCGCGGGATGAGCCGGTGCCGTATTCCTTGCCGGCGACGATCACCAGCGGCGTGCCTTCCTGCTGGTAGCGCATGGCCGCGTCGTAGATCGCCAGCTTCTCGCCGCTGGGGATGTGCAGGGTGTTGCCGCCTTCCTCGCCGCCGAGCATCTCGTTCTTTATACGGATGTTGGCGAAGGTGCCGCGCATCATCACCTCATGGTTGCCACGCCGCGAGCCGTAGGAGTTGAAGTCCGCATAGGCCACGCCGTGCTCGCTCAGGTAGCGGCCGGCCGGGCTGTCCTTCTTGATGTTGCCGGCGGGGGAGATGTGGTCGGTGGTCACCGAGTCGCCGAGCACCGCGAGAATCCGCGCCCGCACGATGTCGCCGACCGCCGGCGGGGCCTCGGCGATGTGCTCGAAGAACGGCGGATGCTGGATATAGGTGGAGTCGGCCTGCCAGGTGTAGGTCTTCGCCTGCGGCACCTGGATCGCCCGCCACTTGTCGTCGCCCTGGAAGACCTCGGCGTATTCCTTGTGGAACATCGCGGTATCGACCTTCTGGATCGCCTCGGCGATTTCCTTCTGGGTCGGCCAGATGTCCTTCAGGTACACCGGCTTGCCATCCTTGCCGGTGCCGAGCGGGTCCTTGCCCAGGTTGATGCGCACGCTGCCGGCCAGCGCGTAGGCCACCACCAGCGGCGGCGAAGCCAGCCAGTTGGTTTTCACCAGCGGGTGCACGCGCCCCTCGAAGTTGCGGTTGCCGGAAAGCACCGACGCCACGGTCAGGTCGGCCTGCTGGATGGCCTTCTCGATGGGTTCGAGCAGCGGGCCGGAGTTGCCGATGCAGGTGGTGCAGCCGTAGCCGACCAGATCGAAGCCCAGCAGATCGAGGTAATGGGTCAGGCCGGCGGCGCGGAAGTAGTCGGTGACCACCTTCGAACCCGGCGCCAGCGAACTCTTCACCCAGGGCTTGCGCTGCAGGCCCTTCTCCACGGCCTTCTTCGCCAGCAGGCCGGCGGCCATCATCACGCTGGGGTTGGAGGTGTTGGTGCAGGAAGTGATGGCGGCGATCACCACGGCGCCGTTCTTCAGCCGATAGGTCTCGCCTTCATGCTGGTAGTCGATCTCGCCCGTCGGCAGGCCGCCGCCGACCGCCGCGCCACCGCCGCCCTCGTCGAGCATGCGGCTGACCTCGTTGACGGGCTTCACCTGCACACCGAGGAAGTCGTCGAAGGCCTTGGCGACGCTGCCCAGCGCGACGCGGTCCTGCGGGCGCTTGGGTCCGGCCAGGCTGGCTTCGACGTCGCCCATGTCCAGGTGCAGGGAGTCGGTGAACGCCGGTTCATGGCCCTTCTCGCGCCACATGCCCTGGACCTTGCTGTAGGCCTCGACCAGCTTGACCGTTTCCTCCGGGCGACCGGACAGGCGCAGGTAGCCGAGGGTGATCTCGTCCACCGGGAAGAAGCCGCAGGTCGCGCCGTATTCCGGCGCCATGTTGGCGATGGTGGCGCGGTCGGCCAGCGGCAGGTCGGCGAGGCCGTCGCCGTAGAACTCGACGAATTTCCCGACCACGCCTTTCTTGCGCAGCATCTGGGTGACGGTGAGCACCAGGTCGGTGGCGGTGATGCCTTCGTGCAGCTTGCCGGTGAGCTTGAAGCCGATCACCTCGGGAATCAGCATCGACACCGGCTGGCCGAGCATGGCCGCCTCCGCCTCGATGCCGCCGACGCCCCAGCCGAGCACGCCGAGGCCATTGATCATTGTGGTGTGCGAATCGGTGCCGACCAGCGTATCGGGGAAGGCGTAGGTGCGGCCATCCTCATCTTTGGTCCAGACCGTACGGGCGAGGTACTCCAGGTTCACCTGGTGGCAGATGCCGGTGCCCGGCGGCACCACGCTGAAGTTGTCGAACGCGCTCTGGCCCCAGCGCAGGAAGGCGTAACGCTCGCCGTTGCGCTGCATCTCGATCTCGACGTTCTCGGCGAAGGCTCCCGGACTGGCGAAGCGGTCGACCATCACCGAATGGTCGATCACCAGGTCGACGGGGGATAGCGGGTTGATCCGCTGCGGATCGCCGCCGGCCTTGGCCATGGCGTCGCGCATGGCGGCGAGGTCGACCACCGCCGGCACGCCGGTGAAGTCCTGCATCAGCACGCGCGCCGGGCGGTACTGGATCTCGCGTTCGGAGCTGCGCTCCCTGAGCCAGGCGGCGAGTGCCTTGAGGTCATCGCCGTTGACGGTGTGGTTGTCCTCCCAGCGCAACAGGTTTTCCAGCAGGACTTTCAGCGACATCGGCAGCTTGCCCAGGTCCCCCAGGCTCTTCGCCGCTTCCGGCAGGCTGTAGTAGTGATAGGTCTTGCCGGCGACATCGAGGGTGCGCAGGCAGTTCAGGCTATCCACGGAGGGCATGACGTTCTCCTCAGGCTGCACGGCCCACGGCAATGCGGGCCGCGTGGAAAGACTCCGGAACACTCAAGCTAGACCTCCCAGCGGGCTGTTGCCATCTTCACTGGCGCGACCGGTAGCCCGGCGGGCAGGTATATAAATGTGAAACCGGAGCCTGCAGCGACTATAGTGCGCGGCCGAGGAGACACCCCGATGAATACCCTGCTACTGCATTGCCGGCCCGGCTTCGAGAACGAGGTTTGCGCCGAACTGTCCGAACACGCTGCACGTCTGGACGTCGCCGGTTACGCCAAGGCCCGGCCGTCGACTGCCTATGCCGAATTCATCTGCCAGGACGCGGATGGCGCTGATCGCCTGATGCATCGCCTGCGCTTCGCCGACCTGATCTTCCCGCGCCAGTGGGCACGCGGCTCAGGCTTCGTCGAGCTGCCGGAGCAGGACCGCATCGGCGTCCTGCTCGAACATCTGGCTCCCTATCCGGTCTGCGGCAGCCTGTGGCTGGAAGTCTTCGACACCAACGATGGCAAGGAGCTGTCGACCTTCTGCCGCAAGTTCGAAAAGCCGCTGCGCTCCGCGCTGGTCAAGGCCGGCAAGCTGCGCGAAGACCCCAGCTTGCCGCGCCTGCTGCTGACCTTCCGTTCCGGCCGCGAGGTATTCGTCGGCCTGGCCGAGCCGCGCAACAGCGCCATGTGGCCGATGGGCATCCCGCGCCTGAAATTCCCCCGCGAGGCGCCGAGCCGCTCGACCCTCAAGCTGGAAGAGGCCTGGCACCACTTCATTCCGCGCGCCGACTGGGACAAACGCCTGGCGCCGAACATGCTCGCCGTCGACCTCGGCGCCGCTCCGGGCGGCTGGACCTGGCAACTGGTCAACCGCGAGATGCGGGTGATCGCCGTGGACAACGGCCCGATGGCGGAAAACCTCATCTATTCCGGACTGGTCGATCACCAGCGCGTGGACGGCTACCAGTTCCGCCCGCGGCAGATGGTCGACTGGATGGTCTGCGACATCGTCGAGAAACCGGCACGTACCGGCTCGCTGATCGAAACCTGGATCGGCGAAGGCCTGTGCCGCGAGGCGGTGGTCAACCTCAAGCTGCCGATGAAGCAGCGCTACGCCGAAGTGCGCAAGATTCTCGACCGGCTGGAGGACAGCTTCCGCAGCCAGGGCCTGCGCGTGGCCATCGGCTGCAAGCAGCTCTACCACGACCGCGAGGAAGTGACCTGCCACCTGCGCCGGCTGGAGCGGGGGGAGCGCTAGGGGGCGGTGCTGCCGGTTGGCACCGCAGCATTTTACGGTGTGTACCGTAGGTTGGCGCTGAGCAACGCGAAGCCCAACATCGCCATCGTTGGGCTTCACTGCGTTCAGCGCCAACCTACGCGGGGTCTGGCCCAGCCACATATAGGGGCCATGCCCGCGATCCTCACCCTGTCGCCGTCGATCCGACCTTCGGTGTCTTGCCGGCGCGGCGCGGATTGCTCCATCCTGTGCGACGCGTCACGGTTCGGGAGGTCGTCGTGAAACACAGGATGCCGTCCCTGCTCGGCAGCTACAGCCGCATGCTCCTGCCGCGTCGCGGGCTGGCGCGTGACGAGCGTGTGCCGTACCTGGCGCTGGACAGCCACCTGCTGCGATTCGACCTGCGCCAGTTGAACGCCTACCGCCGGCATTTCTCTCTCGACCCCGATATCGGCGTGCCGCTGCTCTATCCGCAGGTCTCCGCGCTGCCGCTGCACCTGCGCCTGCTCAGCCGTTCGCGCATGCCGCTGTCGGTGCTCGGGCTGATCCACCTGCGCAACCACATCCAGCGCTACCGCATGCTGGAGGAAAACCAGCGCATGCAGATGGAATGCCGCATTCTCACCAGCCGCCGTAGCGCGCTGGGCATGGAAGTGGATGTCGCCACCGAGATCTGGTGCGACGACCTGCTGTACTGGCAATCGATCAGCACCTACCTGCGTCGCGGCGATTTTCTCGATCCCCAGGCGGAACCCGATCCGCTGCCCGACCGGGCGCTCTGGCAGACGCTGGATGCGCCCGCAACGGATGGCGCCGAATGGAGCGTGCCGAAGACGGCGGGCTGGCGCTATGCCGGGCTCAGCGGCGATTTCAATCCGTTGCACCTGTCGCGCCTGGTCGCCTCGCGTTTCGGTTTCGAGCGGCCATTCGTGCACGGGATGTGGGAACTGGGGCGGAGCCTGCAGGAGCATCGCCTGGGCGAGTCGGTCAGGCTGGATGCACACTTCAAGGCGCCGCTGGCGCTGGGCAGCGTGGTACGCGAGAGCCGCAGGCGGCGCGGCAGCCGCGAACAGTGGGCGCTGTTGCCGGTGGAAGGCGGGCCGCCGGTGTTGCTGGCGCAGCTCGACGCCGCGCCAACGGGGGCGATGCGCTGACGGCACCTATCCCGGTGCCGCCAGAAACAGGCTCTTAGGCCAGGCCGACGTAGAGGTTCTGCACGTCGTCGTTGCCGTCGAGGGCATCGAGGAAGGCTTCGACCTCTTCCAGCTCGGCGCCGCTCAGGCTGACCGGATTCTTCGCCTTGTAGCCCAGCTTGGCGGAGGCGACGGTGAAACCATGCTCCGGCAGGGCGCGGCAGACGGCGTCGAGGTCGGTGGAGTCGGTGAGGAACAGGGTGTCGCCGTCCTCCTCGCCCGGCTCGAAGTCCTGGGCGCCGGCCTCGATGGCGGCCAGCTCCGGGTCGGCGTCAGCGCTGGCCGGGGTGGCTTCGACCATGCCCAGGTAATCGAAATCCCAGGCGACCGATCCGGAGGCGCCCAACTGGCCCTTGCGGAACAGCACGCGGATTTCCGCGACGGTGCGGTTCACGTTGTCGGTCAGGCACTCGACGATCACCGGTACGCGATGCGGGGCGAAGCCTTCGTAGACCACGCGCTCGAAGCTGGCGCCGCCGTCGAGCAGGCCGGCGCCTTTCTTGATCGCGCGTTCCAGGGTGTCGCGCGGCATCGAGGCCTTCTTGGCCTGCTCGACGACCAGACGCAGCTTCGGGTTCATGTCCGGATCGGCGCCGTTGCGCGCGGCGATCATGATCTCTTTCGACAGCTTGCCGAAGACGCGGCCCTTGGCGTTGGCTGCGGCTTCTTTATGTTTGGCTTTCCACTGGGCGCCCATGGCGAATCTCTTGGCTGGATGAACAGGCGGACAAGTCTAAGGCCTCGGACCGCCGCTGGCGATTGGTGCGCGACTGGCTGTCAGGTCCGGCGCCAGACGCTGGCCAGCCACGGCTGCTGTTCGCGCGGCAGGCCGGCGGGGCGGTAGTAGTGCTCCAGCTCGACGAAACCGGCATCGGCCAGCAGGCGGCGCCAGTTCTGCAGGTCATGGAACGCGCCATAGCGGCCGCTGTTCCAGCCTTCGCTGTTGTCGCCGCGCGGATTGGAGCTGAACAGCACGCCGCCGGCCTTCAGCGTCGCGCGCAGTTCGCCGAGCACCCGTGGCAGTTCCTGGCGCGGGATGTGGAACAGCGAGGCATTGGCGAAGATCCCGTCGAAATACCCGTCGGGCAGCGCCAGTTCTAGGAAGTCCTGCAGCCACACCTCGCAGCCGGAATCGGCGCGGGCCATGGCGACGAAGCTGGCACAGCCGTCCAGCCCGACCGCTTCATGCCCCAGTGCGGACAAGGTCTTGAGGTCGCGCCCCGGCCCGCAGCCAAAGTCGAGGATGCGCAGCGGCGGGGCGCCGTGGATGTGGCGGAGCAGGGCGTCGATGTTCTGGCTGACGTCGTGGTCGCGGGTGCCCTCGCGGAAGGCGTCGGCGCGCAACTGGTAGTGCTCCAGGGTGATGCTGGAGATGTCGTGCAGTTCGTTCGGGGTCAGCTTCATGGAGAGCTCGCCGGGGAGGATGGATCGATTCTATCCGCTCCCCGGCGCAGCCGCTGCGGGTCAGAGCTTGCCGGCCCGATCGCGCAGGACGTACTTCTGGATCTTCCCGGTGGAGGTCTTCGGCAGTTCGGTGAAGACCACCGTGCGCGGCACCTTGAAGCCCGCCAGGTGCTCGCGGCAGAAGGCGATGATCCTGGCCTCGTCGACGTCCGCGTGGCCGCTCTTCAGGGTGATGAAGGCGCACGGCGTCTCGCCCCAGCGCTCGTCCGGACGCGCCACCACAGCCGCTTCCAGTACCGCCGGATGGCGATAGAGCACGCCCTCGACCTCGATGGTGGAGATGTTCTCGCCGCCGGAGATGATGATGTCCTTCAGCCGGTCGCGGATCTCGACGTAGCCGTCCGGATGCCATACAGCCAGGTCGCCGGTATGGAACCAGCCGCCGGCGAAGGCTTCCTCGGTGGCGGTGGGGTTCTTCAGGTAGCCCTTCATCACGGTGTTGCCGCGCATGAAGATCTCGCCGAGGGTCTCGCCGTCGTGCGGCACCGGTTCCAGGGTGGCCGGGTCGGCGACCATCACGCCCTCCAGGGTCGGATAGCGCACGCCCTGGCGCGACTTGATGCGTGCGCGCTCGTCCAGCGGCTGCTCGTCCCACTCCTGTTTCCAGGCGCAGACGGTGACCGGTCCGTAGACCTCGGTCAGGCCGTAGACGTGGGTGACGCTGATGCCCATTTCCTCCACCGCGCCGATCACCTTGGCCGGCGGTGCGGCGCCGGCGACCAGCGCATTGACCGGGTGATCGATGGCGGCCTTGGCCGAGGCGGGCATGTTGACCAGCGCATTGAGCACGATCGGCGCGCCGCTGAAGTGGGTGACCTGGTGCTCGCGGATCAGGTTGAAGATCTTCTGCGGATCGACCCGGCGCAGGCACACATGCACGCCGGCCATCGCGGTGACGGCCCAGGGATAGCACCAGCCGTTGCAGTGGAACATCGGCAGGGTCCACAGATATACGGGGTGCTGGCCCATCGACCAGATCATCTGGTTGCCCAGCGCGTTCAGGTAGGCGCCGCGGTGGTGATAGACCACGCCCTTGGGATTGCCGGTGGTGCCGGAGGTGTAGTTCAGCGAGATGGCGTCCCACTCGTCCTGCGGCCACTGCCAGGCGAACTCGGGATCGCCCTCGGCCAGCAGCGCCTCGTAGTCCAGGCTGCCCACGGCCTCGCCTTCGCCGTATTCCGGGTCGTCCACGTCGACCACCAGCGGCGGATGGTCGAGCATGCCGACGGCGGCGCGGATCACCTCGTGGAACTCGCGATCGGTGATCAGCACCTTGGCCTCGCCGTGCTGCAGCATGAAGGCGATGGCCTCGGCATCCAGACGCACGTTGAGGGTATTCAGCACCGCGCCGATCATCGGCACGCCGAAGTGCGCCTCGATCATCTCGGGAATGTTCGGCAGCATCACCGCCACCGTGTCGCCACGGCCGATGCCGCGCCCGGCGAGGGCGGAGGCGAGGCGGCGGCAGCGCTGGTAGGTTTCGCGCCAGTTGCGGCGGATGCTGCCGTGGATGATGGCGGGGTAGTCGGGATAGACGCTGGCCGTGCGCTCGATGAAGCTCAGCGGAGTCAGCGCCATGTGGTTGACGGCAGCGGGCGCAAGACCCTGTTCGAAGATCGACATGAAGACACCCTGTGGCTGATTGTTAGCTCATTGTTTTGTAGTGCCAGCGATTCGCCGGCTACATGGGACGCTTTATAGCAACGGGTGAAAAAGTATGGAAGTTAAACCTATGTTGTATAGTATATCTACTATATCTATCCTGAGCCCGATCCAGAGCCTTCCATGCAGCATCTGAACACCCTGGTTCGCCTGATCCGCGAGCAGGCCCCGCTGACCGCGCGCGCCGCCGCCCTGTGCAGGCTCTGTGCGACGCGGCCCGGCGCAGGGCGCAGCCTCTATCTCGGCTGGCAGGGCCGGACCTACGAGCCGCTGGGCGGCGGACAGCTGCCGCCCGGACACGGTGATCCCCTGCAGGCCAGCGACGACGCGCTGCATGCGGCGTTGGCCAGTCAAGCGCGTCTGTCGCTGGTGGAGCTGGCGCGATTGCCCTGCTGGCTGGCCGGACGACTGAAGCGCGCAGGTATGCAGGAAGGGCTGGCGCTTTCCCTGTCGCTGGGAAGCGGCCAGGACGGATTACTGCTGATCGAGGGCGGAGCGGAGGCAGCGGCCTGGCTGGACTGGACCGGTGAACTGCTATCCGGTCTGCTGAGCCTGGCCGGTGGCGCGTTGCCCACGGCGCCGCTGCTCAGCGCCGATCCGCTGCCGGCCCTGCTGCTGGACGAGCAGGCCCGGCCGCTGGAGGCCAACGAGGCCCTGCGCGGCCTGCTGGCCGAGGGCGTGGCGGACGATGCACTGTCGCTGTTGCCGGGCAACCATGCGCATCTGGTGCGCGCCAGCCTGGAACGGGGAAGGTCGATCATCGACGTGCCCAGCGAGGCGAACGGCCGGCATTTCCTCTGGAGCTTCATCCCCGAACCCGGCCAGCGCCGGGTGCTGGCACGCTGCCGGGAAGCCACCGCGCAACTGCGCGACGCCCGCGAGGCGGCCAGGGCGCGGCGCCTGTACCGGCTGATCACCGAGAACACCACCGACCTGATTTCCCGCCACACCCTCGATGGCGTTTTTCTCGACGCCTCGCCGGCCTCCTGGACGCTGCTCGGCTACTGGCCGGAGGAATTGCGCGGCCAGCCGCTGCAGCCGCTGGTGCACCCGCAGGACCTGGAGCAGGTCGCCGAGCGCAGTCGGGATGCGCTGATCCAGGACGGCTACCTGACCCAGACCTACCGCCTGCGCCATCGCGACGGCCACTACCTGTGGTTCGAGACCGCCAGCCGGGCGATCCGCGAAACCTACACCGGCGCGGTGGTCGAGGTGGTCAGCGTGTCCCGCGACATCACCGCGCGGGTCCGCGCCGAAGAGAATCGCCGGCGCCTGGCGGAAGTGGTGGAGGCCAACACCGACCTGGTGCTGTTCGTCGACCCGGCCGGCCGCCTGACCTACCTGAACCCCGCCGCCCGCGTGGCCCTGAACTTGCCGGAAGGACAGACGCTGCCGGGCCTCGCAACGCTGCTCGACGACGAGCTGCGCCAGCACCTGCAGCGCGAAGGCTGGAGCGGCGCCCAGCGCCAGGGCGCGTGGTACGCCGAGGGGCGGTTGTGCCCGTGCGGCGATAGACCCTCGCTGCCGGTTTCGCTGGTGCTGCTGGCGCATCGCGCGGCCGGCGACGAGCGCTACTACTCGCTGGTCGCCCGCGACATGACCGAACGCGAACTGCGTGACGCCGAGCACCGCCGCCACCAGGACGAACTGGCGCACACCGCGCGGCTGGTCACCCTCGGCGAACTGGCTTCCGGCATCGCCCACGAGATCAACCAGCCGCTGGCGGCGGTGGTCAACTACGCCGGCGCCAGCCAGCGCTACCTGCAGATGCTCGGCAGCAATCCGGATGCTGCGCAGCGCGTCGCCCAGGGCCTGGCGCGGATCACCGAGCACGCCAACCACGCCTCGGAAGTGATCCGCCGCTTGCGCGCCTTCCTGCGCAAGGGCCAGCGGCGCATGCAGGCCCTCGACCTCGGCGAGCTGGCGCGCGAGTCGCTGCGGCTCTGCACATGGGAAGCGGGGCAGGCGAAGGTGACGATCGAACAGGCGCTGGCGGACAATCTGCCGCCGGTCTACGCCGACCGCGTGCTGCTCGAACAGGTGCTGCTCAACCTGCTGCGCAACGCCATCGACGCCAACCGCGAACGGCATGCCGGCGAGCCTTCGCGGATCGTCATAGGCAGCATGGCGCAGCCCGGCGGCTGGCTGGCGGTCCGGGTCGAGGACGACGGACCGGGCGCCACGCCCGAGGCGCTGGAGCGGATGTTCACGCCGTTCTACACCAGCAAGCCGGAAGGTCTGGGGCTGGGCCTGTCGATGAGCCGCGGCATCGTCGAAGGCTTCGGCGGCACGCTCGAAGCGCATCCCGTCGAAGGCGGCGGACTGCGCCTGGAATGCCGTCTGCCGGCAGCCGGCTCGCAAGGACAACGACATGAAAAGGATTGAAGGAGAGGAAACGATGGGCTTGCCCGATGAGCCGGTGGTCTACGTGGTGGACGACGACCAGGGAATGCTCGACTCGACCGTCTGGCTGCTGGAGTCGGTCGGCCTCAAGGCGCGGCCGTTCACCAGCGGGCGCGACTTCCTCGACGCCTGCGACCCGCACGCCCACGGCTGCGTGCTGCTCGACGTGCGCATGCCCGGCCTCGGCGGGCTGAGCGTGCAGGAGGAAATGTGCCGGCGCGGCATCGACCTGCCGGTGATCTTCGTCAGCGGCCACGCCGACGTGCCCATCGTCATCCGCGCCTTCAAGGCCGGCGCCGTGGACTTCATCGAGAAACCGTACAACGAGCAGCTTCTGCTCGACAGCGTGCAGCAATCCCTGCAGGCACGGGCCCGCCAGGGCGTTTCGCGGGAACTGGACGAGCGTCTGGCCGCGCTCACCCCGCGCGAGCGCGATGTGTTCCTGCCATTGGTGCGCGGCTACACCAACCGCGAAGTGGCCGAGCAACTGGATATCAGCGTGAAGACCGTCGACCTCTATCGCGCACGGGTGATGAAGCGCATGCAGGCGGAAACCCTGGCGGACCTGGTAGGCATGGCCATCGCCGCCGGCCTGGTCGATCCGTTGCGTTTGCGGGGAGAGTAGGTTGGTGCTGAGCTTGCGAAGCCCAACATCCGGTGGGCGATACACCATTTTCGTTGGGCTTCACTGCGCTCAGCGCCAACCTACGAATGCTGCCGTTCGAGGAAGGCCAGGATCAACCGGTTGACCTCGTCGGCCGCCTCCATCTGCACCATGTGCGCCTGTCCGGGGAGGAGGTGCACCTCCGCGTCCAGTCCCTCTGCGTGGCGGGCCGGGATGATGGCGTCGGCGTCGCCCCAGATCACCAGTGCGGGATGCCGGCCGCCTTCCAGCACGTCGCTCAGGTCGATCTGCTGGCGGCCGCCGGTGAACAGGTTGTCCGCCAGTTGCCGCAATGCCGCATCGACGCCTTCCAGGCGCTTGTACTTGAGCATGTCTTCGAGCATCTGCCGGTTCACCAGGCCGGGGTCGGAGAACAGTTGCACCAGTTGCGGCTTCAGCGCGTTGCGGTTGGCCGCGTCGACGAAGCCCTGCAGGTAGTCGCCGTTGATCTCCGCGCCGAGGCCGGCGCTGCCGACCAGGGTCAGCGACAGCACCCGCTGCGGCGCCAGGCGGGCGACGTTGAGCGATACCGCGCCGCCCATGGAGTGCCCGGCCAGGTGAGCGTGCTCGATGTCGAGATGATCGAGCAGGGCCAGCACCGTCTCGCTCAGCTCGTCCAGATCGCCGCGCTGCAGCGTCTTGCCCGACTCGCCGTGGCCCGGCAGGTCGAGGGCGATCACCCGGCGATCCGCTGCCAGCGCCTCATGGTTGAACAGCCAGTTGTTCAGGTCGCCGCCGAAGCCGTGCACCAGCACCAGCGGCGTGCCGCCTTCGCCCCGGTCGAAGAAGCGGATGCCGCGGCCATCCAGCTCGACCTTCTGCGGCACCGGGCCGGCTGCTTCGCCATCCTCGCCACCGGGAACGAATTCCGCCTGGAAGCGCTCGACCACCGCGTCGATCTCCGCCTCGCTGGCTTCGCCCTCGACCACCACGGCGAGCAGCGCGCCCACCGGCAGGGTCTCGTCTTCCTGGGCGATGCGCCGGCGCAGGACGCCGGAGAAGGGCGCCTCGACGCTGCTGGATATCTTGTCGGTCTCCACGTCGACCACCGCTTCGCCTTTCTCGATGGCATCGCCCTCCCGCTTCAGCCAGCAGTCGACCCGTCCCTCGGTCATCGACAGGCCCCACTTGGGCATGGTCAGGGTATGGATATCGCTCATGCGACTTTCCTCCCTTCGACCGCCTTCAGCACCGCCGCCTCGATCTTCGCCGCGCTGGGGATGTACAGGTCTTCCAGCGAGTCGGTGAAGGGCACCGGCGTGTGCGGCGCGGTGACCAGTTCGATGGGCGCCTGCAGGGCGGAGAAGGCCCTTTGTGCGACCAGCGCGGCGATGTCGGTGGCCATCGAACAGCGCGGATTGGCCTCGTCGATCACCACCAGGCGGCCGGTCTTCTCGACGCTTTCGAGGATGCTGTCCTCGTCCAGCGGACTGGTGGTGCGCAGGTCCAGCACCTCGCAGGAGATACCCCGGCGCGCCAGGCTGGCGGCGGCGTCCATCGCCAGGTGGACCATGCGCCCGTAGGTCACCAGGGTCACGTCGTCGCCGTCGCGGAGGAAGTTGGCCTCGCCGAAGGGCACCGTGTACGACTCCTCCGGCACCTCGCCCTGCATGGTGTAGAGCAGCTTGTGCTCGCAGAAGATCACCGGGTCATTGTCGCGGATCGCCTGGATCAGCAGGCCCTTGGCGTCGTACGGCGAGGATGGGCAGACCACCTTCAGGCCGGGGATGTGCGTCCACATCGAGGTGAGCATCTGCGAGTGCTGGGCGGCGGCGCGCAGGCCGGCGCCGACCATGGTGCGGATCACCAGCGGGGTGACCGCCTTGCCGCCGAACATGTAGCGGAACTTGGCCGCCTGGTTGAGGATCTGGTCCAGGCAGCAGCCGATGAAGTCGACGAACATCAGCTCGCACACCGGGCGCATGCCACGGGTCGCGGCGCCCACGGCGGCGCCGACGTAGCCGACTTCGGACAGCGGGGTATCCAGCACGCGGCCGGGGAACTGGTGGTAGAGGCCCTTGGTGACGCCGAGCACGCCGCCCCAGGCGTCCTGCTCGCCGGGTGCGCCGGCGCCGCCGGCATTGTCCTCGCCCATGATGAAGACGGTGGGGTCGCGGCGCATTTCCTGCGCCAGGGCTTCGTTGATGGCCTGCTGGTAGGTGATTTTTCTAGCCATGATGGTTCTCCGATTGTTCTTGTTTTAGGGGTAAGAGACGTACACGTCGCGCAGCAGGTCGGCCGGCTCGGGCTTGGGATCGGCCTTGGCCTGGCGCACTGCGTCGTCGATCTGCCGTTCCACTTCCTCGTCGATGCCATCGAGCTGGGCCGGGCTGAGCAGCCCCGAGGCCGTGGTGCGTTCGCGGAACTGCTTCAGGCAGTCGCGGGTTTCGCGGAAGTTCTTCACTTCGTCCGGGGCGCGGTAGGTCTGCGCGTCGCCCTCGAAGTGGCCGTAGTAGCGGGTCAGCTTCACCTCGATCAGCGAGGGGCCCTGGCCGGCGCGGGCGCGTTCGATGGCGGCGCCGGCGGCCTCGTGGACGGCGAAGAAGTCGAAGCCGTCGACGATGACCCCGGGCATGCCGAAGCCGACGGCGCGGTCGGCGATGTCCTTGCAGGCCACCGACCAGTTGGCTGCCGTGGCTTCGGCATAGCCGTTGTTCTCGGCGACGAACAGGCAGGGCAGGTTCCACACCGTGGCGAGGTTCATCGCCTCGAACACCGCGCCCTCGTTGGAACCGCCGTCGCCGAAGAAGGCCACCGCCACGCCTTGGGTGCCCTTCAGCTTGGCCGCCAGCGCGGCGCCGGCGGCCAGCGGTGCCCCTGCGCCGACGATGCCGTTGGCGCCGAGCATGCCCCGGGACAGGTCGGCTATATGCATCGAGCCGCCCTTGCCCTGGCAGACGCCGGTCTTCTTGCCGTAGATCTCGGCCATCATCCCGTGCACGTCGACGCCCTTGGCGATGCAGTGGCCGTGGCCGCGGTGGTTGGAGGAAATGCAGTCCTCGTCGTTCAGATGGGCCATCACCCCGGCGGCGCAGGCCTCCTCGCCGGCGTAGAGGTGGACGAAGCCGGGAATCTCGCCGGTGGCGAACTCCACGTGCAGGCGCTCCTCGAAGGCGCGGATGGTGCGCATGACCCGGTAGGCATGGAGGAGCTGGTCGGTATTCAGCGAAGTGGACATCTTGTTGTTCTCCAGGGCTTGTCTCAGCGGGCGGCCACCGTGGGGGGCCGTTGTCCGGGATAGAGCAACGCCGGTGCCAGCGAGTCTGGAAAATCGCCAGGAGTGCCGTGCCAGAGCGGGTGGTCGATGGCTTCGCGATGCCTTTGACGGGGCGCGGATGAGACGCGGCATTTCACTTCGCCGGGCCAGGCGGCGAGACGCTGAGACGCTCCGTCTCACGGCCGGCCGTTCGCGGGCTGGTGCTTGTCCGGTGGTGGCTAACGGCGCTTAATGGGCGGCACAACGACAAGACACGAGAACCGGAGGCCTGCCTTGCTTCCTGCCTACTCGAAAGCCCACGTGGACTGCGTCAGCCGCGTGCTGCGCAATGCCGATCGCCTGCCCGATGCGCCGGTGCCGTCGCTGATCCTCGATTCCTGGCGGCGCTCGATGCAGCAGCACCACCTCGACCCCGGCTCGCTGCAGGGACCGCGCATCCTCAGCGAAGGCGTGCTCCGGGAGTGCCGCGAGCGCTCCGAGATGTTCCTGCGCATCGCCAGCGAGGAAGTCTCACGGCTGCACGGCCGGGTGCGCGACGCCGACTACTGCGTGCTGCTCACCGATGCCCAGGGGCAGACCATCGACTACCGCGTCGAATCGGCGATCCGCAGCGACTGCCGGCGCGCCGGCCTGTACCTCGGCACCTGCTGGTCGGAAGGCGAGGAGGGCACCTGCGGAGTGGCGGCCGTGCTGACCAATGGCGTGCCGGTCACCGTGCACAAGCGCGACCACTTCCGCGCCGCCTTCATCGGCCTGACCTGCTCGGCGGCGCCGGTTTATGGCCCACAAGGCGAACTGCTCGGAGTGCTCGATGTGTCCGCCGTCGAGTCGCCGGACGACCGCCGCAGCCAGCACCTGATCCACCAGATGGTGACGCAGAGCGCCCGCGAGATTGAAAACGCCTTCTTCATGCACAGCGCCGAAGGCCACTGGCTGCTGCGCGCCCACGCCGCGCCGGGCTACGTCGACAGCCAGCCGGACTACCTGTTCGCCTGGGACAACGACGGCCGCCTGCTGGCGCTCAATCCGGCGGCGCGGCGCTACCTGCAGCGGCTGTACGGGATGATTCCGCAGCATGTCGGCGAGGTCTTCGACCTGAACGCCCTGCGCAAGGCGGCGGACCAGGCGCCATGCCGTCTGCCCGGGCATGGCCTGCATGTGCGCCTGAGCGTGCCGAAGCGGCCGGCGAGCGTTGCCGTGCAGCGCCCGGATTCGGAGCAGGTCGATCCGCGTATCGCCGAAAGCCTGCGGCTGGCGGTGCGGGTCAAGGATCGCAACCTGCCGGTGCTGATCCACGGCGAAACCGGTGCCGGCAAGGAAGTCTTCGCCCGCCAGTTGCACGAATCCAGCGCCCGTCGCGACAAGCCGTTCGTGGCGCTGAACTGCGCGGCGATCCCGGAAAGCCTGATCGAGAGCGAGCTGTTTGGCTATGTCGCCGGGGCCTTCACCGGCGCTTCCGGCAAGGGCATGCGCGGCCTGCTGCAGCAGGCTGATGGCGGAACCCTGTTCCTCGACGAGATCGGCGACATGCCGCTGAGCCTGCAGACCCGCCTGTTGCGCGTACTGGCCGAGGGCGAAGTGGCGCCGCTGGGCGCCGCACGCCGGGAATGCGTAGACATCCAGGTGATCTGCGCCAGCCACCGCGACCTGTCGGCGCTGGTGGCGGCCGGCGGATTCCGCGAAGACCTCTACTTCCGCCTCAGCGGCGCCCGCTTCGAACTGCCGCCGCTACGGGAGCGCAGCGACAGGCTGGCGCTGATCAACCGCATCCTCGACGAAGAAACCTCCCGCTGCGGCGTACGCCTCGGCCTGGCCGGCGCGGCGCTGGAATGCCTGCTCGGCTATCGCTGGCCGGGCAACGTGCGGCAACTGCGCCATGTGCTGCGCTATGCCTGCGCGGTGTGTGGTGGGGACACGATCCAGCTGGGGGATTTGCCGGCCGAGTTGCGGGGTGAGGCGCCGGTGGCTGCTGTCGAGGAAACGGCGGATTGCCCCGAACGGCAGGCGCTGCTCGACGCGCTGGTGCGCCATCGCTGGAAGCCGGGACCGGCGGCGGCCGCGCTGGGGATTTCGCGGGCGACGCTGTATCGGCGGGTGAACCAGCATGGCATCGAGATGCCGGGGAAGCGTCGGGGGTGAGGGAGCCGCGACGCCAAAGTCTTCCATAGGAGCGGGCCATGCGCGCGAATCGCGGGCATGGCCCGCTCCTACAGATGGCTTGGCGCCGGAGCAAACCCCTGTAGGAGCCAGCTTGCTGGCGATCCCGGGTTACCAGGCAATGCCGATGCATGCAGCATGGGTATCGCTTCGCTCAACCCATCCTACGAAGAGCGTGGTGCGCAAAAACCTCAGGCGACCCGCCCCAGGTTGATCGTCAGCGGCCAGCTCATCGCCCGGGTTGCCACCTCGCCCCAGGTGCGTTCGAACTCGGGGCGCAGTTGTTCGACCGGGTCGACCCCGGTTGCGGCCTGGTAGCTCGCCACCGCCGACCAGCTCTGCAGATAGCCGAGCAGCCGCTGCAGGTTCCACTGGGTTTCCAGGGCGAAGGGCGGCACGGCGAGGCGTTCGAAGGGGAAGGGCAGGTTGGCGTAGCCGTTCTCCACATGCCGGCGCTCCTCGGCCCAGTACGGTCCGACCACGTCTTCGTAGAGATGGCGCACCAGCGCATCGAGGCCCGGTTCGATGTTCAGCACGTTGTACGAGACCACCGCCAGCAGCGCGCCGGGGCGGGAGACGCGGTGGACTTCGGCGTAGAAGCGTTCGACGTCGAACCAGTGCAGCGCCTGGGCGACCAGGGTCAGGTCGACGCTGCCGCTGGCCAGCGAGGTGCTTTCCGCCGGTTCGCAGCGGTAGTCGATGTTCGCCTCGCGCGGGGCCTTGTCCAGTTGTTCGGCGTTCACGTCGGTGGCGATCACCTGGCGGAAGTGCCGCGCCAGGTCGACCGTCGCCTGCCCGGACCCGCAGCCGCAGTCCCAGGCGAGGTCGGTACCCGGGGCGGCCTGCGCCAGCCAGGCGAAGAAGGCCGGGTCGTAGGTCGGGCGGTTGGCGCGGTAGGCGGCGGACTGCTTGCTGAACAGGGTGCGGGTGTCGGTCATGGGCAAGCCTGTGAGAGCGGAAAACGACGGATCATCTTGCGACAGCCATGCGCCGCGTCAAGCCTTGCGGCGCAGCAGGGACAGCCGGCGCAGCCAGTCCATCACGCCGCGTTTCTGCGCCATCGTCGGTTGCTCGACCAGCAGCGCCTGGCTGGCCTGGATGCGGTAGTCGAGCAGGCGGGTCATGGCTTCGGCGATCTCCTGGCGCGCTTCCAGGCAGGGCTCCAGCACCTTCTGGTCGATGCGGTACAGCGAACCGTCGGTGACGGCGGCGAACTGCGCCTGCCAGGCGGTGTGAGTGAGGATGCCGGCCTCGCCGATCACCTCGCCGGGGCCCATGCGTCCGGCTTCGATACCCCCACCTTCCTGTGGCAGGATCACGCTGATCACGCCGGATTCGATGATCAGCAGTTCCTCGCTGACCTGCCCCGGCGTCAGCAGCACCTGGCCTGCCTTGAAGGTCGAGCGCTGCATCTGCGCACCGAGGCTGTCCTTTTCCTCGTCGCTGAGGGTGGCGAACAGGCTGGAGCGGCCGAGCACGGCGCGGGCGCCGGAAACGCTGGCGACGAAGGCTTGCGCTTCCGGCAGGCTCAGCAGGCTGATCCCGGCGGCCTGCAGATGGCGGAAGGCGAGGTCGAACAGCTGGTTGCGCACCTCGCGCTTTTCTCCCATCGAGGCGACGAAGCCGCTCAGTTCGTACTCCACGGCATTGCCGCCGGCCTTGCGCACGCTGACGCTCGGCGCTGGCGTGGCGAGCAGGGAACGACAGCCGTTGAGCGCCTGCTCCAGCGCGTCGATCACCCGGCGCGGACGGACCAGCGGGCTGACTTCGAGGCTGATGCTGACACCGAACAGATGCTGCGGACGGCTCAGGTTGAGCACCTTGGCCTTCGCCGCCATCGAGTTGGGCACCACCGCCAGGCTGCCCTGGCCGGTTTGCAGGTAGGTGGAGCGCCAGTCGATCTCCACCACCTTGCCTTCGATGCCGTCGATGGAGACCCAGTCGTCCAGCTGGTAGGGTTTGGTGGTGTTCAGCACGATGCCGGAGAACACGTCGCTGAGCGTGCTCTGCAGCGCCAGGCCGACGACGATCGCCACCACCCCGGAGGTCGCCAGCAGGCCCTTCACCGGCAGTTCGAGCACGTAGCCGGCGGCGGCGATGAAGGCGGCGAGGAAGATCAGCGCGCCGATCACGTCCTGCAGCAGCCTTCCCGCATGGCCGACCCGCTGCAGCAGCAGGGCGCCGATCACCACCGTCAGGCTGCGCGCGGCGAACAGCCACCAGAGGATCTGCAGCGCGGTGGCGCCGAGGTGGCTGGGCATGTCGTCCGGCCACGGCGCCTTCTGCAGCGGGCTCATGCCGGCGTTGATCAGCACCAGGCTGTACAGCAGGAAGCAACCGAGCCGGCAGAGCAGCCGCCATTGCGGCGGGCGCATGGGCAGCAGCCACCAGAGCAGCAGGTCGAACAGCAGGATGCCGGACGCGACGATCAGCGGGTGGTCGGTCAGCAGGGACGGCATGGGCATCTCCATCGGGGAGCGGGCTCAATGAAGATGGCACAGGAATCGTAGGTTGGTGCTGAGCTTGCGAAGCCCAACGGTGCCACGGCATGGCGGATGTTGGGCTTCGCTGCGCTCAGCGCCAACCTACGGGGTTTCGAGTACGGTCACAGTGGCGGTGGAGCCGGCGCGGAGGCGGTTGCGGTCGGCGTAGGCGGGATCGATGCGAATACGCACCGGAATGCGCTGCGCCAGTTTCACCCACGTATAGCTCGGGTTGATGTTCGCCAGCAGGCGGCTGCCGGCGGTGTTTTCGCGGTCGGTGATGGCAAAGGCGATACTTTCCACCTCGCCGTCGAAGCGCTCGCCGCTCATCAGCTCGATGCGCACCTTGTCGCCCTCGTGGATGCGCGGCAGCTTGGTTTCCTCGAAGTAGCCGCTGACATGGAAGGAGTCGCTGTCCACCAGCGCCAGCAGTGGCGTGCCAGTGGTGGAGAAGTCGCCGGCGCGGGTCTGCAGGTTGGTCACATAGCCGTTCACCGGCGAGTACAGGCGGGTGCGTTCCAAATCGAGCCGGGCCTGGGTGTAGGCGGCCTCGGCGAGCTGCACGTTGGCCTGCGCCAGGCCGAGGTTGGCCTGTTCGCGCAGCAGCTGGGCCTGGGCCACGGCGACGTCGGTGCTGGACTTTTCCCATTCCTCGTTGGAGATCGCCGAGCGTGCCTTCAGCGCGCGGCGGCGGGTTTCCTCGCTCTGTCGTTGCCGCAGCAATGCCTGGTTGGCGACGATATTGGCCTGCGACTGGCCGAGTGCTGCCTTCGCCACTTCCACCGCGCGCGCCGCGTGCTTCACCGCCAGGTCGTAGCGCGCCGGGTCGATTTCCAGCAGCAGGTCGCCCTTGCTGACGTGCTGGTTGTCGTGCACGCGCAGTTCGACGATGCGCCCGGAGACGTCCGCCGAGAGCGTCACCACGTCGGCGCGCACCCGTGCGTCGCGGGTCCAGGGCGCCTGGGTGTAGTAGATCCAGGCGTAGATGCCGAGGACGACAGCCACGGCCACCGTGGCCAGGGTGAGCAGGGGCGGCAGTATCTTGCGCAGGGCGTTCATGTCAGGCGATGGCTCCCATCAGCAATACCAGGCTGGCACAGATGCAGGCATACAGCGCGCCTTCGAACAGCGCCTCGTGCCAGACCCAATGCAGCACGCCCAGCCGCCGCAGCAGCCAGTCCAGCACGAAAAAGATCGGCAGGGCGAAGATCAGCGCCTGGGCAATCGGCGGCAGGTAGACGCCACCGAACTGGAGGTCAGCGGGCATCGAGCGGTTTCTCCTCGAAGGGTGGAACGATGTCTTCCGCGAGCAGGCTGCGGTAGCGGTCGATCAGGGTGGCGGCGACCAGCAGGCCGGTGCTGGTGACGAACAGTGCGCGCGGTGCGATTGCGCCTGACTCTGGCGCCTCGTGCAACGCATCCAGGCGCTCGGCGAAGGCGCGCAGCGCCTCCAGCAGGCCGTCCGGTTGCACCAGGTCCGGCCGTTCCAGGTACCCGGCGGTCTCTTCCAGCAGTTCCTGCAGGCGCTGTCGCAGCGGGTCGGAAAGCCCGCGTGGATCGAGGCTTTCCCGCCGCAACTGGTGCAGGGCGACGCCGAGCGAGGAGCAGGCCAGGCTGCATTCGAAGCGTTCGGCGGAGCGGCGGTCGGTCGCGCTGGGCAGCAGGCCGAGCATGCTCGCCAGGCGGTCGACCAGGCGGCTTTCGAAGGCGAAGCGATTGTCTTCGATGGGCCTGGCGCGCAGCAGTCCGGGCAGTTCGGCGCGGGTCTGGCGGAACAGCCGGCGCAGGCGCGCCGGTGCGTTGAACGGGAATACCCAGGCATACACCAGCACCGCCAGGACCGTGCCGAACAGGTACGCACCGGCGAATTCGAACCATTGCAGCGCCGAGTTGCTCCAGTTGCCCTGGTTCTGCGGGCCGATCAGCAGGTAGGCCGACAGCCCGAAGCCGATGGCGATGCCGGCGGTCTGCAGATTGGCCAGGCCGACGGCGATGGCATAGAGCAATGGCACCAGGAGCAGCGCGAGCATCTCGAAATCGTTCACGGTGGGCAGCAGCAGGAACTGGTAGACCGCTGCGACGGGCATCGCCAGCAGCACGCCGCGCAGGTAGTTCTGGCACGCCTGCAGGGGCCGCGGGAAGGTCGAGAGCAGCGAGCAGAGGATGCCGACCAGGATCATGCCGGCGCGGGCGCCGTCCCAGGCGGTTTCGAGCCAGATCAGCCCGGCGGCCACGAGGGCGATGAAGGCCCGTGCGCCGTTCGCCGCGGCCAGCGCGTAATCCAGGTGCAGCGCATGCTCGCGGCCCTGGCGGTGATAGCAACTGGCGGGGCGGCCTTCCTGGATCGCCTCGGTCAGTTCGATCATCTCGTCCAGTTGCTGCATCAGCCGCGCCTGCTCCCAGCGCAGCGCCCAGGCCAGCGAACGCAGCGAGGCGGGCAGGCCGTCGGCGAGCTGTTCCGCTTCCTGCGCGGCGGCATCGAAACGCTGGCTGAGGCGGGTGATCCGGCGCCGGGTCTCCGCCGGCAGGGCGCGGCCGTGGCGGGCCAGTTCTTCGAGGCAGGCGAGCTCTTCCTCACGCAGCAGGCGGATCGATTCCGGCAGCGGTATCCGCATGCGCTGCATGATCAGCCGGCGCTGCTGGCGCAGCAGCGCCAGGCGCGAGGTCATCAGCACCAGCTGGTTGCCGAGCGGCTGCACCAGGCCGTCGGCGCTGCGCAGGCGCGGAGCGTCGAAGTAGAGGGTGCGGCGCAGTCCTTCGAGGGCGCTGATCTCGCCGAGCAGTTGCATCTGCCGGCGGTGGAAGGCGTCTTCCTCCTCGTCGCCGCGGATCGCTTCGATGGCATGGCTGGCGATCAGCTTGAGCAGGTGATCGATCTTGGCGAAGTAGCCATGCGCCACGGCCTGCGGACGGGCGGTGAGCAGGCTGATGAAGGTGACGCCGGCCACGCCGAGCAGGGTTTCGGTGACACGGATGATGGCCAGCGGGTAGACGCTCTCCGGGACGGGCTGACCGAGCATCGCCACGATGACCGCCGTGAAGCCGCTGAGCACGAAGGCCTGCGAGTAGGTGTAGCGCAGCAGCGCGCTGCCGGCGGTGCACAGCGCCAGCCATAGGGCGAGGGTGACGATGAAGGGCAGCGGCGCCTGGGCGAAGACCTCGGTGATGGCCACCGCGACGATACCGGCGACGATGCTGCCGACGATCTGCGAGAAGCACTTCTGCAGCGCCATGCCGGCCAGCGGGGTGCTGACGATCACCACGGTCATGCTCGCCCATTTCGGTTGTTCGAGGTCGAAGAGGAAGGCCAGGTAAAGCGTCAGCAGCCCGGCGGCGATGGTGCGCAGGGCGAACAGCAGGGTGTCGCGGTTGGGTTGCAGGAGTGCACGCAGGTAGACGAGCAGGGGCTGCATGGCGGTGTGACCTTCAGAGCGCTGTGAAGAAAAACGAATCTTGTCGGAACAACTGTCTTTGCTTCGTCGCGAGGCTCCCCCTCACCCTAACCCTCTCCCAGAGGGAGAGGGGACTGTCCGGAGTTGCCGGCTGGCACGATATTCATCCCGATGCCAATCTGCTCCCTCTCCCCTCGGGAGAGGGCTGGGGTGAGGGAATCGCAACGCCGGCGCTTCCGTAGGAGCAAGCTTGCTCGCGAAACATGCTTCCCGATCATGCCGATGCATCCGGTTCGCCAGGCCGCAGGCGTAGGGCGGGTGCAACCCGCCAATGGCTGTCTACATATTGGCGGGTTGCACCCGCCCTACGCACTCGCCTGTCCAAGCCTCAGCCTTCGAGGCGGCTGTCGATGCCGATCTCGCCGCTCAGCAGCTTGTGCACCGGGCAGGCGTTGGCGATTTCCAGCAGGCGCTGGCGCTGCTCGGCGTCCAGCTCGCCGTGGAGCTGGATGGCGCGGCCGATGCGGGTCTGCCCCGGGTTCAGTTCGGTGTAGTTGAGCTCGACATCGATGCCCTCCAGCGGCCAGCCCTTGCGTTTGGAGTACATGGCCAGGGTGATGCAGGTGCAGGCGCCGAGGGACGACAGCAGCAGCTGGAACGGCGGCGGACCGCTGTCGGCGCCACCGAGGGCGGCCGGTTCGTCGGCCAGCCAGCGCTGCGTCTCGGCGCTGAAGGTGACCTGATAGGGGATACCCTGGTAGCGGGCATGTACGGGCGATTCGCTCATGAAGCACTCCTTGTGAGGGCCGCCCGGGGGCGGCAGGTACCGCTGGGCAACTGGGCGGGGAGAGGGGCGAACCCCTCTCCGCCGGCGTCACTTGCTCAGCAGGTTGTAGCTGGTGATCAGGTTGCGGTAATCGGGAATGTGGTTGGAGAACAGCGTAGCCAACCCTTCGATGTCGTTGCGCCAGTCGCGGTGCAGTTCGCAGGCCACGCCGAACCAGCTCATCAGTTGCGCGCCGGCTTGCGACATGCGATCCCAGGCGGCGTCGCGGGTGATCGGATTGAAGGTTCCGGAAGCGTCGGTGACGACGAACACGTCGAAGCCTTCTTCAATGGCGGACAGGGCCGGGAAGGCCACGCAGACCTCGGTGACCACGCCGGCGATGATCAACTGCTTCTTGCCGGTGGCTTTCACCGCCTTGACGAAGTCCTCGTTGTCCCAGGCGTTGATGTTGCCGGGGCGCGCGATGTACGGCGCGTCGGGGAACTGCTCCTTCAGCTCGGGCACCAGCGGGCCGTTGGGGCCGGTCTCGAAACTGGTGGTGAGGATGGTCGGCAGCTTGAAGTACCTGGCCAGGTCGCCCAGGGCCAGCACGTTGTTCTTGAACTTGTCCGGTTCCATGTCGCGTACCAGGGAAAGCAGGCCGGCCTGGTGGTCGACCAGCAGTACAGCGGCATCGTTCTTGTCGAGGCGTTTGTATTGGTAGGCCATGACGCTCTCCTGTACAGCTGAGGGGCTCCGTGGCATGCGCCACGGAGCCATGCGGACTCAGCGCATCGAGTCGAGGGTTTCGTTGTTGGTCACCACCTGCTGGGCCTTGGTGTAGCTTTCGATCAGCAGGCGGTAGTGCGGGAAGATCAGGCTGTAGGCTTCGGCCCACTGCACGGCGTCCGGACGGTTCCAGGTCTGCTGGATTTCCGAACACACCGCGGCGGTGTCCATCGGCACCACGCCGGCCTGCACCACGCGGGCGAGGGTGATTTCCTGGGCCATCTTCGAGTAGGTGCCGGAAGCGTCGATCACCGCGAACACCTTGTAGCCCGCATTCACCGCGGCGATGCTCGGGAAGGCCATGCACACGCTGGTGATGGTACCGGCGATGACCAGGGTCTTCTTGCCGGTCTTCTCGACGGCGGCGACGAACTCGGGGTTGTCCCAGGCGTTGATTTCGCCCTTGCGTGCCACGTACTGGGCGTGCGGGGCGGCTTCATGGATTTCCGGGATCAGCGGGCCGTTCGGACCCTGGGGTACCGAGGCGGTGGTAATGACCGGGATTTTCGCCAGGGTCGCGATCTTCGCCAGGGTGATGGCGTTGTTGCGCAGCTCGGTCATCGGCATGTCCTTCACCGTCTGGAACAGGCCGCTCTGATGGTCGATCAGCAGCATGGCCGTGTCGTTCGGATCGATAACCGGGCGCTGGCCATTGAAGTTTGCGACTTGCGAGAAGTTGCTCATTTACAGTTCCTCTTCATGGGTATGGGTAATTCCTGGCCCCAGGGAGCCCGCGCTTCCCTGCGCGGGTAGACAACCAGACTAGGCAATGGCCACGTCCGGGGTGTGACTTCAACCGGCCATTCGTCCGAAGCGTCCTTCGCGGAAATCGACGATGGCCTGCTGGATTTCGCTGTCGCTGTTCATCACGAACGGACCGTAGCCGACGATGGGTTCCTCGATCGGTTCACCGCTGAGCAACAGCAGCAGCGCGTCGTTGTTGGCCTCCAGGTGCAGCTCGCTGCCCTTGCGGTCGAGCAGCACCACCTGGCCTTCGCGCAGCACTTCCGAGTGGTTGAGCAGCAGGCTGCCGCGCAGGACCACCAGGGCGGTATTGCGGCCCTCGACGACATCCAGCCCGACCGACTTGCCGGCGTTCATGCGGATGTCCCAGACGTCCATCGGCGTGAAGGTCCGCGCCGGGCCCTTGTGGCCCTTGTAGTCGCCGGCGATCACCCGCAGGCTGCCGGCGTCGTCCGGCAGCGCCAGGTTGGGGATGCTGGCGTCGACGATGGTCTGGTAGCCGGGCTCGGCCATCTTGTCGCGGGCCGGCAGGTTGACCCACAGCTGCACCATGTCGAGGGTGCCGCCGCTGCGGGCGAAGTCCTCGGAATGGAATTCCTCGTGGAGGATGCCGGACGCGGCGGTCATCCACTGCACGTCGCCGGGCCCGATGCGGCCGCCGGAGCCGGTGGAGTCGCGGTGCTCCAGTTCGCCCTTGTAGACGATGGTCACCGTCTCGAACCCGCGGTGCGGATGCTGGCCGACGCCACGGCGGCTGTCGGTCGGTTCGAAATCGCGCGGACCGGCATGGTCGAGCAGCAGGAACGGGCTGATGTGGCTGCCGAAGTTGTCGTAGGAGAACAGCGTGCGTACCGGGAAGCCGTCACCGACCCAGTGGGAGCGGGGAGCGCTGTATACGCCGAGAATCTTTTTCATGATTGCCTCCGTCTGTGGGGCGCCGTTGTTTCGTTCCGACCGAAACATCGACCGCCCGGTGCATGGAGCTAGATTAGATTTGCAACGCTTGGCCCGGTAGTCGGCATAAATTAACCTCAGCGTTCTATCTGGAGAACGCTGATGGAAGACCTCAACGATCTGTATTACTTCGCCCAGGTGGTCGAGCACGGCGGCTTCGCCCCGGCCGGCCGGGCGCTGGACATGCCCAAGTCGAAACTCAGCCGGCGCATCGCGGCGCTGGAGGAACGCCTCGGCGTGCGCCTGATCCAGCGCTCGACGCGGCACTTCTCGGTGACCGAGATCGGTCAGGAATTCCACCGCCATTGCCTGGCCATGCTGGTGGAAGCGGAAGGCGCCGCCGAGGTGATCGAGCGCCACCGTTCCGAGCCGCAGGGCGTGGTGCGCCTGGCCTGCCCGACGGCGCTGCTGCACTTCTGGGTCGGGCCGATGCTGGCGCGCTTCATGGTCGACCACCCGCTGGTGGAGCTGCATGTGGAGGCCACCAACCGCCACGTCGACCTGATCCAGGAAGGCATCGACATCGCCCTGCGCGTGCGCTTCCCGCCGCTGGAAAGCAGCGACCTGGTGATGAAGGTGCTGGGCAACAGCCGGCAGATGCTGGTCGCCACCCCGGAACTGCGCGCGCGCCTGCCGGAGAAGGCCACCCCGGCCGACGTCGCCACCCTGCCGAGCCTGCACTGGGGCTCGCCGCAGCGCGAATACCAGTGGCATCTGGACGGCCCCGGCGAGGTGCGGGCGTCGGTACGCCACCAGCCGCGCCTGGTCACCGACGACCTGATGGCTCTGCGGCAGGCGGCGTTGCTGGGAGTAGGGGTGGTGCACCTGCCGAGCGTGGTGGTGCGCGCCGATCTGGACGAAGGACGATTGGTGAACCTTCTGCCGGACTGGGCGCCGCGTACCGGACTGGTGCACGCGGTGTTCCCCTCGCGGCGGGGGTTGTTGCCTTCGGTGCGGGCGTTGCTGGACTTCCTCGAAGAGGAATTCAAGGTCAGCGACATGGCCTGACGCCGCTGCTCTTTGTAGGAGATTCTATGTCAATGGGGCTTCGCCTCCTGGGGGTGATAAGCCGTCTGCGTCTGCATCAGGGCAAAGGCTATCCGGGCTAATTTGCGGGCCAAAATGGTCAGGGCCTCGGTCTTCTTCAAC
>NZ_JAELYA010000035.1 GCF_017589465.1 Pseudomonas schmalbachii | reverse complement strand
CCTGGTTGGTGGCGAACAGTTGCGAACCGTTGACCGCATCGGTGCTGGTCGCACTCAGGCGGCCGGCGGCGACGTTGGTGAGGGTGCGTTCCGCACCGGCCTTGCCCACGCTCACGGTGCCGGTCGGGACAGCCCCGGCGAAGTTGTAGGTGGTGTCCGCGATTTTGGCGGAAGCCGTGCCCACAGCCGCGGCAGTGGTCGCGCCGTCGCCCAGCGCCACGCTGTTGGCGGTGGCGGCAGTAGCGCCTTTACCGATGGCGATGG
>NZ_JAELYA010000034.1 GCF_017589465.1 Pseudomonas schmalbachii | reverse complement strand
CCGGCACTGCGCCGACCAGCACCGTCAGCGTGGGCTCGGTGGGTAACGAGCGGACCATCACCAACGTCGCCGCCGGCCGCCTGAGCGCGGACAGCACCGACGCGATCAACGGTTCGCAACTGTTCGCTACCAACTCGGCGATCGATACCCTGAGCGATGATGTCGGCAACCTGGACCTGAGCTCGGTGAAGTACGACATCAACGACGACGGCACGGTGAACTACAACAGCGTGACCATGGGTGGCGACACCTATAACAGCGTCACCAAGACCGGCGGCACGAAGA
>NZ_JAELYA010000033.1 GCF_017589465.1 Pseudomonas schmalbachii | reverse complement strand
CCATCGCCATCGGTAAAGGCGCTACTGCCGCCACCGCCAACAGCGTGGCGCTGGGCGACGGCGCGACCACTGCCGCGGCTGTGGGCACGGCTTCCGCCAAAATCGCGGACACCACCTACAACTTCGCTGGGGCTGTCCCGACCGGCACCGTGAGCGTGGGCAAGACCGGTGCGGAACGCACCCTCACCAACGTCGCCGCCGGCCGCCTGAGTGCGACCAGCACCGATGCGGTCAACGGTTCGCAACTGTTCGCCACCAACCAGGAGGTTACCAACCTCGACGGTCGCGTTGA
>NZ_JAELYA010000032.1 GCF_017589465.1 Pseudomonas schmalbachii | reverse complement strand
GCGTTGAGCTAACCGATACTAATTGCCCGTGAGGCTTGACCATATAACACCCAAGCAATCTGCGGATTGCGGTGTAGTGGTGAAGTCGACGAACCGAAAGTTCGTGAGAACCGCAAATGACACCGAACGATCACATACCCGAATTGGGGTGAGCGTGAGCGCAAGCCACGAGCATCCGAAAGAATTGCTTGACGACCATAGAGCGTTGGAACCACCTGATCCCATCCCGAACTCAGCAGTGAAACGACGCATCGCCGATGGTAGTGTGGGGTCTCCCCATGTGAGAGTAGGTCATCGT
>NZ_JAELYA010000031.1 GCF_017589465.1 Pseudomonas schmalbachii | reverse complement strand
ACATTCGCCGAAAATTCGCGCTTGAACTCGCAAATTTTACCTTGAGCTAATTAACCATCAGTGAAAATGGTCAATCAGTCACTTCTATCACATACCCAAATTGTTAAAGAACGGTTCTGGCACAAAGTCCAGACATCAAGGTTCGTTTCAGTTCAACCTGAACCTTCATGTCTGAGCTTTCGACGATTAATGGTGGAGCCAAGGAGGATCGAACTCCTGACCTCCTGCGTGCAAAGCAGGCGCTCTCCCAGCTGAGCTATGGCCCCATCGGATCAGCAGCACACCACAACAATTGGTGGGTCTGGG
>NZ_JAELYA010000030.1 GCF_017589465.1 Pseudomonas schmalbachii | reverse complement strand
CCCAGACCCACCAATTGTTGTGGTGTGCTGCTGATCCGATGGGGCCATAGCTCAGCTGGGAGAGCGCCTGCTTTGCACGCAGGAGGTCAGGAGTTCGATCCTCCTTGGCTCCACCATTAATCGTCGAGAAAGCTCAGACATGAAGGTTCAGGTTGAACTGAAACGAACCTTGATGTCTGGTCTTTGTGCCAGAACCGTTCTTTAACAATTTGGGTATGTGATAGAAGTGACTGATTGACCATTTTCACTGATGGTTAATTAGCTCAAGGTAAAATTTGCGAGTTCAAGCGCGAATTTTCGGCGAATGT
>NZ_JAELYA010000029.1 GCF_017589465.1 Pseudomonas schmalbachii | reverse complement strand
CTGCATCGGTCACCGAACCGGCGCCCAGGGCCACGTCATTGGCATTGTTGGCCTGAGCCTCACGGCCCAGCGCCAGGCTGCTTTCACCGATGGAGGTGGCGTTGTAGCCCACCGCGGTGCTGCCCTGGCCTTCGGCCGAGGAGTCGCTCTGCACCAGACCGGCTTCGTTGGTCCGGGCGTAGCGGATGCCCACGCCATGCTCGTCGGTGAAGATGTTGGTGGTGTCGCCAGCGAAGTTGTTGATGGTGTCGCCCAGATTCGTGACGTTTTCATTCGTCTCGTTGAGCTGCGACATGTTCACCGCATCGC
>NZ_JAELYA010000028.1 GCF_017589465.1 Pseudomonas schmalbachii | reverse complement strand
CATGACTGGGGTGAAGTCGTAACAAGGTAGCCGTAGGGGAACCTGCGGCTGGATCACCTCCTTAATCGAAGATCGCAGCTTATTCATAAGCTCCCACACGAATTGCTTGATTCACTGGTTAGACGATAGGTTTGCTGCTCGGTTGGTGTGAGCGCGCCCCCGGCTCTTGGAGAGAGAGCGGGTGAGGTCGACGACCTGCTAAGCCCGAACGATTGGGTCTGTAGCTCAGTTGGTTAGAGCGCACCCCTGATAAGGGTGAGGTCGGCAGTTCGAATCTGCCCAGACCCACCAATTGTTGTGGTGTGCTGCTGATCCGATGGGGCCATAGCTCAGCT
>NZ_JAELYA010000027.1 GCF_017589465.1 Pseudomonas schmalbachii | reverse complement strand
CGGCCACTGATGTGGGCGCGGCGTTCACCAAGGTCGACGACGCGCTGGGCGTGCATGAGACCTTTATCACCGACATCGAGAACGGCGGCGGCATCAAGTACTTCCATGCCAAGTCCACCCTGGCCGACTCCTCGGCCACCGGCACCGATTCGATCGCGGTCGGCCCGACTGCCAAGAGCACGGCGACCAACTCCATCGCCATCGGTAAGGGCGCTACCGCCGGCACCGCCAACAGCGTGGCGCTGGGCGATGGTGCAACCACCGCCGCAGCGGTGACCACGGCAACCGGTACGGTAGCGGGCACCAGCTACAACTATGCTGGCGGCACGCCGACCGGCACGGTGAGCGTCGGTAATGGCACTGCCAACCGCACCATCACCAACGTGGCCGCCGGCCGCGTCAGCGGCACCAGCACCGATGCTATCAACGGCTCGCAGCTGTACGCGACCAACCAGGAAGTTGGCAAGCTCGACACCCGTATCG
>NZ_JAELYA010000002.1 GCF_017589465.1 Pseudomonas schmalbachii | reverse complement strand
CCGATGGATTCCTTATCGGCGCTTGTCGTGAGCGCGTGGGTGGGGGAAGTCTCCTACCGTCTGGCTTGCAGAAGCGGGTCTTGTCCCTCCACCCCCGACAGGTTCCTACCCTACCGCCATACAAGCGAGCCATGCCCGCGATCATCAGATCGCCCACGCGGCCTTCAGGCCCTCGAAGATCGCCTCCTCGGCGGTGCGTGGCGCCAGGCAGTCGCCGATGCGCTTGACCTCCACCAGTCCGGCGAGTTCGCCGGCCAGGGTGTCCACCGGCTCGTGGCCGTGGCAGAGCACCAGGGTGTCGATGTCCTCGAACAGCATCGGCTCGCCGCTGGCGGTGTGCTGCATGTACACGGTGGTGTCGTCGCAGCCGTAGAGGCGCGCGTAGGGCGTGACCGGAATGCCCAGGCGGTGCAGCTCGCCGGCCATGTGGTCGCGCACGTAGAGCGGCAGGCTCTCGCCGCAGTGGATGCCGTTCACCGCCAGCTGCACCTGATGGCCGTCGCGCACCAGGCGTTCGGCGATGCCCGGGGCGATCCAGTCGCAGCGCCAGTCGGTGACCAGCACCGAGCGGCCGATCTTCACTTCGCCGCGCAGCACCTGCCAGGCGTCCACTACCTGCAGCTCGCCGCCGTTCTCGAATTGCGGCCAGTAGGGCTTGGCGCCGGTGGCGACGATCACCACGTCCGGGCGCTCGCGTTCGACCAGCGCGCGGTCGACGCGGGTGTTGCGCAATACACGCACGCCGGCCAGTTCCATCTCGCGCTGGAGGTTGGTCGAGGCGCCGCCGAATTCGGCGCGACGCGGCAGCAGCTGGGCGAGGTTCACCTGCCCGCCAAGCTGCGAGGACGCTTCGCAGAGGGTGACGTCGTGGCCGCGCTGTGCCGCAACCGCCGCCGCCTTCATGCCTGCGGGACCGCCGCCGGCAACCAGCACCTTCTTGCGCTGGCGGGCCTGTTCGATGCGGCCGTAGATCAGCTCGCGGCCGGTTTCCGGGTGCTGGATGCAGGAAATCGGCAGGCCGCGGTGGAAGTGGCCGATGCACGCCTGGTTGCAGGCGATGCAGGCGCGCACGTCGTCATGGCGGCCGGAGCCGGCCTTGTTCGGCATCTCCGGATCGGCGATCAGCGCGCGGGTCATGCCGCACACGTCGGCCTGGCCGCGGGCGACGATCTGCTCGGCTTCCTGCGGCTGGTTGATGCGCCCGGTGACGAACAGCGGGATATCCAGGCGCGACTTGAAGCTGCCGGCGGTGGGCGCCAGGTAGGCGGCTTCCACGGCCATCGGCGGCACGATATGGATGGCGCCGCCGAGCGATGCCGAAGTGCCGGCGACGATATGTACGTAGTCCAGTTCGCCCTGCAGCGCCTGCACGGCCTGCAGCGACTCGTCCTCGGTCAGGCCCTCGGGGTCGCGCTCGTCGGCGGAGATGCGCAGGCCGACGATGAAGTCCTCGCCGGTGGCCTCGCGCACGGCGGCGAGCACTTCGCGGAGGAAGCGCAGGCGTGCGTCGAGGTCGCCGTTGTAGCCGTCCTCGCGGCGGTTCACCCGCGGGTTGAGGAACTGCGCCGGCAGGTAGCCGTGGCTGGCGACCACTTCCACGCCGTCCAGCCCGGCGGTCTTCAGGCGGCGCGCGGCGGCGGCGTAGCCGGCGACGATCTCGTCGATCATCGCCTGGTCCAGCGCGCGCGGCATCACGTGGAAGCGCTCGTTCGGCGAGGCGGAGGCGGAATAGGCCACCGCCAGCAGGCCGTCGGCGGACTCCATGATCTCGCGGCCGGGGTGGAAGATCTGCGACAGCACCACGGTGCCCTCGGCATGGCAGGCCTCGGCGACCCTGCGGTAACCCTCGATGCAGGCGTCGTCGGTGGCCATCAGCACGTGCGAGGTGTAGCGCGCGCTGTCGTGCACCCCGGCGACCTGCATGACGATCAGGCCGACGCCGCCTTCCGCCCGCGCCTTGTGGTAGGCCACCAACTGGTCGTTGACCAGGTTGTCGGTGGGCATGGAAGTGTCGTGGCCGGTGGACATGATGCGGTTCTTCAGGCGCTTGCCACGGATTTCCAGCGGGCTGAACAGGTGCGGGAAGGCGGTCATCGGGAGGCTCCGTTTCTTGTTATGGGTGGGACCGGATCAGGCGTTGCGGGCCTGCCAGTCCACGGGGTACAGCGCGTAAAAGACCGTCGCCTTCTCGCCCTCGTAGGCCAGCGGCGTGCGTTCCGGCACCCAGATCACGTCGCCGGGACGGGCGTCGATGACGCGGTCGGCCAGGCGCAGGCGGAAGTTGCCCTCGATCACCACGATCAGTTCGTCGTAGAGCACCGTCCATTCGATGGAACAGCCGTCGAAGCGCGCCATGCCGGCGCCCATGGTCTGGCTGTCCGCCGGGCCGATCAGGCGGCAGATGGCAGCGCGCTCGGCGGGCTGGCCGCCGTAGGGTTGGAACTGCAGTTCGGGCTTGGAGAAATGGATCACGTCGGACACGGTCGGGCTCCTGGGCGGGTCATCTAACGTAGATCCATAGAAATTTACCTTCAGTAAAAAATCAACTTGTTTTTTTAAAATCGACTGGGTAGTTTTTAGCCAGGCCCGCTGCCAAGGCGGGCGCTATCAGCGACGTGCTCCACAACAACAACAACGGAGATGCGCATGAATCCATTGCAACGGTCCGGCCGTCCCGGCCGCCGTATTCCGCTGTCTGTTCGCCCGGTGCACCCGCCACTTCACCGTCCGCCCTGCCTGTTCCCGGCCGGGTGCGCGGCATCTGTCCCGAGGAGGTAATGCCCGATGATTTTGCGGAAGAACGCTTTGCAACCCTTGCTGCTGGCCCTCGGGCTCGGTGTCGGTGCCGCCCACGCGGCGGAAAGCATGGTGGTGGTCGGCTACGGCGGCGCCGGTCAGAAGGCGCAGGAAGTCGCCTTCTTCAAGCCGTTCACGGCCAGCACCGGGGTCAAGCTGGTGCAGAGCGAGTACAACGGCGAGATGGCCAAGATCAAGGTGATGGCCGACACCGGCCATGCCGACTGGGACCTGGTGCAGATCGAAGGGCCCGACCTGGCCCGCGGCTGCGATGAAGGCCTGTTCGAGCGCCTGGACTGGAATGCCATTGGCGGCGACCAGCAACTGATCCCCAACGCGGCCAAGGAATGCGGCTCGGCGGCGCTGGTCTGGGGCGTGGCGATCGCCTACGACGCCGACAAGCTGAAGGCTGTGCCGACGTCCTGGGCGGATTTCTGGGATGTGCAGAAGATCCCCGGCAAGCGCGGCCTGCGCAAGCGCGCGGTGTACAACCTGGAATTCGCCCTGATGGCCGACGGCGTCAAGGCCGAGGACGTGTACAAGACGCTGGCGACCAAGGCCGGCCAGGATCGCGCCTTCGCCAAGCTCAACCAGATCAAGCCCTACGTGCAGTGGTGGGAAGCGGGCGCGCAACCCGCGCAGTGGCTGGCCGCCGGCGACGTGGTGATGACCTCCACCTACACCGGCCGCATCGCCGACGCGCACAAGGGCGGGCGCAACCTGGCGCTGGTCTGGCCGGGCAGCCTGTACGGCATGGACTACTGGGCGATCATCAAGGGCTCGCAGCATGTCGATACGGCCAAGCGCTTCATCGCCTTCGCCAACCAGCCGGACGCGCAGGTGAAGTACGTCGACAACATCCCCTACGGCCCGACCAACAAGGAAGCGGCCGGCAGGCTCGAACCCAAGCTGGCCAGTTGGGTGCCGACCTCGCCGCAGAACCTGGCGGTGGGGCTGGCGATGGACGATGAGTTCTGGGTCGATCACGGCGAGGAGCTGGAAGAGCGCTTCAATGCCTGGGCGGCGCAGTAGGTCGGGCATCTAGTGGTGGATGACTTCGGTCATCCACCCTACGCATTAACCGCGTTCCCGTAGGATGGGTTGAGCAACGCGATACCCATTACCTGTCGGCAAACTTCCGATGGGTATCGCTGCGCTCAACCCATCCTACGGTGTTGGGATGCCTCGCCGTAGGGCGGGTGAAACCCGCCGAATCGGTGGCACGGAGGGTGGCGGGTTGCACCCGCCCTACCGGCTGCACTCAACTCCTCCTACGACACTACGCAGAGCGGCAATGTTGGGCTTCGCAGGCTCAGCGCCAACCTACGGAACCTCAGTCCCGATATCCCGGCGAAACGCGGTCGAGCATGCGCAGCAGCGCTTGCCAGGCCAGGTCGTTGGCGTCGGTGTCGGTCAGGTCGCCTTCGGCTTGTGGCTGTGCCGGGGCGTTGAACTGGCGTTCGGTGCGTTCGCAGACTTCCTTCGACGGGATCACCAGTTCGCCGCCGGCCTGGGCGGCCAGCTGGATGTCGCAGGCCTTCTCCAGGTAGTACATGCGCAGGAACGCCTGCTGCACGGTTTCGCCGATGGTGAGCAGGCCATGGTTGCGCAGCATCAGTACGGAATGCTCGCCGAGGTCGCGTACCAGCCGTTCCTGCTCGTCGAAGGAGAGGGCGATGCCTTCGTAGTCGTGGTAGCCGATGCGCCCGTAGAACTCCATCGACATCTGGTTCAGCGGCAGCAGCCCGCAGGCCTGCGCGGCCACCGCGCAGCCGGCGCGGGTGTGGGTGTGCAGCACGCACTGGGCATCCTCGCGGGCGGCGTGGATGGCGCTGTGGATGACGAAGCCGGCCGGGTTGACCTTGTACGGCGTCGGTTCCACCGGCTGGCCGTCGAGGTCGATCTTTACCAGGCTGGAGGCAGTGATCTCGTCGAACATCAGCCCATACGGATTGATCAGGAAATGATGTTCCGGCCCCGGCAGGCGCACGGAAATGTGGGTGAAGATCAGGTCGCTCATGCGGAAATGCGCGATCAGGCGGTAGCAGGCCGCCAGCTCCTCGCGCAGTTTCCATTCCTCGGCCGGGCAACTGGCGCGGGAGATTGTTGGGGTCGGCATGGTGGTCATTCTTGTCTCCTCATTGGCAAACCGGGGCGCCCACCAGGCAGGCGGCCAGGCCTTGTTCAAGCTGCGCGCGCAGTTCGCTCTGGCGCCCGGCGATGAACACCAGGCAGTTGTCGCCCGCTTCCGACTCCGCGGCAAGGAACTGGCTGCGCCCGCCGACGTACTGCAACCACAGCGGCTCATCACGGCCGCTCAGGTGTACGCGACCCTTGAGGCGGAAAAGTCCCTGCGGCAGGCCGTCCAGCCAGGCGCGCAGGCGTTGCGGGTCGAGTTGGCCGGCGGAGCGCCACAGCCAGCTTTCGAAGAGTTCGGCGTGGTTGTTCATGGCCAGCGGCAGCAGGCGTTCCGGCCGCTCGGCGGGAAGTTCGCCGAACAGCAGTGCGTCGGGCAGTTCGGACTGGATCGTCTCGACCATCCGCTCCGGTTCGCCGAAGCGCCGGCGCAGCTCGTCCAGTTGCTCGCGGCTGGCCAGGTCGCACTTGTTCAGCAGCAGCAGGTCGGCGGCGGCGGCCTGGCGGCGTTCCAGCCGGGCGTATTCGCCATCCAGCGGTTCCGTGCGTGCGGCGTCCACTACGGTGATCAGCGCGTCGAGGTGCAGGCGCTTGCGCAGCTGTGGATAACCCAGCGCCTGGACGATCGGCTGTGGGTCGGCCACGCCGCTGCATTCGATGACGATGCGCTCCACCGGCGGCTGCACGCCCGCCAGCCGGCCGAGCTGGGCCAGCAGATCGTCCTGCATGGTGCAGCACAGGCAGCCGTTCTGCAGGCTGTACACCGCGTCGCTCTGCTCGGCGATCATCTCGGCATCGACGTTCAGTTCGCCGAAGTCGTTGACGATCAGCGCCAACCGCCGCCCCTGGCTGCGCTGCAGCAGGTTGCGCAGCAGGGTGGTCTTGCCGGCGCCGAGGAAGCCGGCGACCACCGTGACCGGGATGCTCGCCGCCGCGCTCATTTGCCGTCTCCTTCCAGCACGGGCGGCTCGCCCTGCCAGGTCGCCTGCAGCGGCGTGCCGGCGAATGCGCCCTGTTGGTCGTAGACCGGGCGGCCCTCGACGAAGGTCAGGCGCACCTGGGTGCGGTGGATGTAATTGCGCGCCGGCTGGGCGAACAGGTCGCGGTCGAGGACGATGAAGTCCGCCGACTTGCCGGGCTCGATGCTGCCGGTCAGGTGCTCCAGGTTCATCGCATGGGCGCCGTTCAGGGTGACCACGCGTAGCGCCTGCTCCAGGCTGATCGGCTCGCCGAAGCACGCCGGGTCGTCGTTCCACGGGTTCTGTCGGGTGACGATGGTTTCCAGCGCCAGCCACGGATCGATGGACGCCACCGGCCAGTCGGTGCCCATCACCGCGATGCCGCCGGCGGCCAGCACGCCCTTGTAGTCGTAGATGCGCTTCAGCCGCTCGGCGCCGTAGCCGGAGCGCGCGCCGCTGGCGAAGGGCGTCGGATACCAGGCCGCCGGGGAGAACTCGGCGATCACCTCCAGTTCGCGGAAGCGCTTGAGGTTGCCCGGATGCAGGATGGTGCTGTGCGCGCACTGGTGGCGAATGCCGCTGGAGCCGTTGCGCCGGCGCGCTTCGGCCACCGCGTCGAGGAACACGTCGGAGGCGCCATCGCCGGTGCAGTGGGCGATCACGCGGATGCCGCGGCGGTCCATGTCCACCACCATGTCGGTGATGTGCTCGGGCGTCAGGTTGAGCTTGCCGCGCCAGCTGTCCTCGCCCGGCCAGGGGCTGATGAGGAAGGACGAGCGCGGCTCGACGGTGCCGTCGAAGTGGAATTTCACCGCGTTGGCGCTGAGTCGCGCGCTGCGATAGTAGTGGCGCTCGCCGCTGAGCAGTTCCCAGCGCCGGCGCACCGGGAAGATGTCGTCCTGCCAGCTGATCGCCGCTTCCACCCGCAGGCTCAGCTCGCCGGCGTCGTCCAGTTCCTTCAGCGCCTGCAGGCGGTGCTCGCAGACGTGCACGTACTTGCTCGCGGTGACGCCGCGGGCGCTCTGGAAATGCACGCCGTCGCGGTAGGCGCGGCGCAGCACGGCGACCGGCGTCGGCGGCATGGCGGCGTGGATCAGCGCGTAGGCGCCGTCGATCAGCAGGCCGTTGGGCTCGCCGGTCAGTTCGTCGCGCTCCAGGTAGCCGTTGCGCGGATCGGGGGTGCTGGCGTCGATGCCGGCCAGTTCGAGGGCGCGGGAGTTGACCATCATGGTCCCCCACATGCGGTCGAGCAGGGCCACCGGGCGGTCCGGCATGACGCTGTCGAGCCACTCGCGACCCGGCTTCAGCCCCGCCTCGCGGAAGGTGTAGCGGACCCAGTACTGGCCGTAGATCCAGCCGTCGCCGGGGTGGCTGTCGGCGTAGGCGCGGATGGCGGCGGCCACCTGCTCCGGCGTCGGGTCCTCGATGCCAACGTCGAGATCGTCGGCGTAGCGCGGCGCCAGGGCGAGATCCGGGTGGGTGTGCATGTCGTGCAGGCCGGGCATGCAGAAGGCGCCGTCGAGGCTGTGCACGCGGGTCTGCGGACCGACCAGATGCTCCAGCTCCGCCAGGCGGCCGACGGCGAGGAAGCGGCCGTCGCGGATGGCCACCGCGTCCGCCCAGGGCTGAGCCGGGTCAAGGGTGTAGAAGCGGCCGTCCTTCAGCAGCAGGTCGGCATGGCGGCTGGTCGGCGAATGGCTGGAGCGGAAGGTATCCGGTGCGATCATGGGAGCGGTCCCGTGTTGTTTTTTCGCGAGTATAGGGAGCGCTTTTTCGATGCCGGCTAGCATAAGATGACAATCGACTAGCGCTACACGACAACTTCGCCATGCCCGACCAGCAGTCCGATATCGACTACGCCGCGCGTCAGCAATACCAGCGCTTCCTTGAGGAATGGCAGTCTCGCCCCGGCTTGCCGCCGCTCGATCCGCTGCTCGCCGGTCTCGGCCTGCCGGCGGGGGCGACGGCCGCCAGTGCGATGACCTTCGACCGCTACTACCGCCTGCTGCGCCTGGCCGCCGGGATGCTCTGGCCGGGGGATTTCTTCCTGCGCCTGGGGCAGCGCTACAACCTGTTCGACATGGGAGTGATCGGCTATGCGCTGATCAGCGCCGCCAACCTGCGGCGGTCGTGGGATATCTCGCTCGGGCAGCGTTCGAACCTGCTACCGCATCCGATCCATGTCGCGCGGGAGGAAGGGCCGCGGCACATGAATCTGGTGCTGAACCTGCCGCCTTTCAGCGAGGCCGAATGCCATGCTCTCTGCGACGAGTGGCTGAGCAGCACCTGGCGCTGGCTGTGCCAGCGGCTGCCGGAGCTGGCGGAATGCCGGGAGATCGAAGTGCGGCTGCCTTTTGCGCCGCCGCCCCATGCGGCGGTGTATTCCGAGCTGTTCCCCGGGCGCGTGCTGTTCTCGGCGGAGCGGGCGGAGATGCGGGTTCCCGGGGAATTCCACGAGCGGCCGTTCACCACGTCCAATCCTTCGGTACTGCGCCTGTGCCTGACCCAGGGCGCGGCGACGCTGGCCGGTTTCGAGGGCGGGCAGGGCTTGCCGGATGACGTGCGCTTTTTCCTGCTGCAGAACGCCCGCGTGCCGCTGCCGGACCTGGAGGAAACCGCCGCGCACTTCCGCCTGCCGCCGCACACGCTGCAGCGCCGGCTGCGGGCGCATGGGCTGACGTTCAAGGGCATCGTCTACGAGGTGCGGATGGCGCTGGCGCAGCGGTATCTGCTGGCGAGCCGGATGAGTGTGCAGGAGATTGCGTTTCTGCTCGGGTATGAGCATGTGACGAGTTTTCACCGGGCGTTCTTGCGGCAGGTGGGGACGACGCCGGAGCGGTTTCGGGAGAGGTGAGATGCTCGGGAACCTGGCGTCGTCGGAAGGTCCCTGCCACCGCAACCCTCACCCCCGCCCTCTCCCAGAGGGAGAGGGGGTATTCGAGTGGCCGGAGAGCACCGTGCCAACCACATGCACCGGACAGCCCCCTCTCCCTCTGGGAGAGGGTTGGGGTGAGGGCGATCACCAGCAAGTGGGTATTCCTGCGCGCAGTCCGTAGGGCGGGTGCAACCCGCCACGGTGCCCGGTCCGTTCTGGCGGGTTTCACCCGCCCTACGTCTGACGCATCGCCAGCAAGCTGGCTCCTACAGGTAAGGCCAAGGCAGTGCTCCCAATAACGTAGGATGGGTCGAGCGAAGCGATACCCATCGCCGCCATAATTCGAAAGACAGAAACCGGAGCCCACCCATGCGTTTCCCCTCGATGACCGCCCTGCGCGTGCTCGATGCCGTCGCCCGGCTGGGCAGCCTGTCCGAGGCGGCCAGTGAGCTGAGCCTGACCCGCAGCGCGGTGAGCCATCAACTGCACGCGCTGGAAGACTGCCTTGGTATCGCCCTTACCGAGCGCGCCGGGCGCGGCATCGTGCTGACCTACCAGGGCGAATGCTTCGCCCGCGAGACGCAGCGTGCGCTGGCGATCCTCAACGAGGCGCGGCGCTTCGCCAATGCCGAGGAGATTTCCGGGCGGCTGTGCATCAGCTGCACGCCCGGTTTCGCCACCTACTGGCTGTGCCACCAGATCGGCAAGTTCCAGCGCGCCCATCCGCAGGTGGAGCTGAGCCTGGTCTCGCCGCGGGTTCCCGACGACGTCAGCAACCGCGACGTCGATCTGTTCATCGCCTATGGCGTCGGCGACTGGCCGGACCTGCATGTCGAGCTGATCGCCACCCTCGACACCTTCCCGGTGTGCAGCCCGTCGCTGCTCAACTCCTGCGGCGGCGTCGACTCGCCGGAAGACCTTGCCAACCTGCCGCTGCTGCACATGGTCGACCACTCCGACTGGCTGCTGTGGGCCACCGCCGCCGGCGTGCGGGATCTCAATGTGCGCAATGGCATCGTCTTCTCCGATGCGCACCTGGTGCAGTCGGCGGCCATCGCCGGGCAGGGCGTGGCGATGGGCGATGCGCTGGTCAGCGGCGACGCCATGGCCAAGGGGCAGCTGGTGCGGCTGTTCAACGTCGCCATCGAACCGCCGAACCGCTACCACTTCGTCACCGACCCGGCGAAGACCGAACGTTCCGACGTGCGGGCCTTCAAGGCGTGGATGATGGCTGAGCTGCGCATGTCCGAGCAGTTCCGCAATGGCAGCCGGAATGCCTTGATTGGTGAATAAAATTGGACAATGACGTCGAAAAATAGCGATTGATGCTGAAGGAGATTTGACAATACTGCGGAAAAGGCCGGTTTTCTCACCAACCGGCTCATTCCAAGAATAAGAACAAAGACGAGGTAAGCGCAGTGGAGCAACAGCCCCAGCTTCGTGCCATCGGCATTGGCAAGAACTACGGAAGCTTCCGTGCCCTGGATTCCGTCTCAATCGATATCGAGCAAGGCGAATTCCTCACCCTGCTGGGGCCGTCCGGTTCCGGCAAGACCACCTTCCTGATGATCCTCGCCGGTTTCCAGAACCACTCCCACGGGCGTCTGGAAGCCAACGGGCAGGATATCTCCCGCGTCCCGGCGGAAAAGCGCAACTTCGGCATGGTCTTCCAGGGCTACGCGCTGTTCCCGCACATGAGCATCGAGGACAACGTCGGCTTCCCGCTGAAGATTCGCGGGGTGAAGGCCGAGGAGCGCAACCGCCGCGTGCGGCACATGCTCGACGTGGTCGGCCTCGGCGAGCATCGCGGCAAGCGTCCGAGCGAGCTTTCCGGCGGCCAGCAGCAGCGCGTCGCCATCGCCCGCGCGCTGGTCTTCGAGCCGGACCTGCTGCTGCTCGACGAACCGCTCTCGGCGCTCGACAAGAACCTGCGCGAGCAACTGCAGGCGGAACTGCAGCGCATCCACCGGCAGATCGGCACCACCTTCGTCTTCGTCACCCACGACCAGAACGAAGCGCTGGCGCTGTCCACCCGCATCGCCATCTTCAACCGCGGCCAACTGGCCCAGGTCGATACCCCGGAGCGCATCTACAACCAGCCCGGCAACCGCTTCGTCGCCGAATTCCTCGGCAAGATGAACCTGTTCCCGCTGAGCCAGGTGGACCGCTCCGGCGCACTGGCCCGCGGCCGCTTCGGCGATGCCGAGCTGCATGCCGAACCTTCCGCCGCGCTGCAGGCCGACAAGCCGCTGCTGGCCGTGCGTCCCGAACACATGCAGCTGCATGCCGCGCCGCCGACCGTCGAGGGCCATAACGTGGTGTCGGCGGTGCTCACTTCCCGTACCTACCAGGGCGCCAGCACCGAGCTGGGCCTGGCCACCGCCACCGGTGAGGCCGTGCCGATGAGTCTCGCGGTGCACGCCGATCATCACGCCTCGCGCCTGGAGCAGGGTTCGCGGGTGTGGCTGAGCTGGCCCATCGAAAAAAGCCTGCTGCTGGCCTGAGCCGGCGCAGCGATAAACAGATTTCCCCTTCGCCCCACCGTTCAGGGAACCGCCATGCACACTCCGCATCAGCAAGACTGCATCGAAATCCTCATGGAAAAAGCCCGCCGCGGGCAGATCGACCGTCGCTCCTTCCTCAAGGGCATGGGCCTGCTCGCCGCGCTGCCGCTGGCCATGCGCAGCGGCGTCAGCTTCGCCGCCGACAAGCCGCTGGTGGTGGTGAACTGGGGAGGCGACGCGATCAAGGCGTTCGGCAAGGCCTGGACCGAGAGCTTCACCAAGGCCACCGGCATTCCGGTGAAGATCGACGGCAGCGGCCCGACCGAGGGCGCCATCCGCACCCAGCTGAGCAGCGGCCGGGTGAGCTGGGACGTGGTCGACGCGGAAAGCTCGATCCTGCAGAACCTCGGCAAGGAAGGCCTGGTGCAGCCGATCGACTACAGCATCGTCTCGCGCGACAAGGTGCTGCCGGGCTTCGCCTACGACTACGGCATCGCCGACTACATGCTCAGCTACGTGATCGCCTACGACAGCGAGCGCTTCGGCGACAAGGTGCCGAAGACCTGGAAGGACTTCTGGGACGTCAAGACCTTCCCCGGCAAGCGCACCCTCTACAAGTGGATGAACGGCATGCTGGAGGCCGCGCTGCTGGCCGACGGCGTCGAGCCGGCCAACCTCTATCCGCTGGACGTGCCGCGTGCGCTGGCGAAGATCGAGGAACTCAAGCCGCACGTGCTGGCCTTCTGGGGCTCCGGCGCGGAGACCCAGCAACTGCTGCTGGAGGGCGAGGTGTCCATGGGAGCGATCTGGAACACCCGCGCGCAGGTCATCACCGAGGACAGCGAAGACCGCATCAAGTGGACCTTCGACAACGCGCTGCTCGGCTGCAGCAACTGGGGCGTGCTGAAGGGCAACCCGGGCGGCACCGAGGCGGCGATGCGCTTCATCGCCCATGCGCAGGACCCGCAGTCGCAGGTCGAGCTGTTCACCATGTTCGGCAACGGCCCGGCCAACCCGGCCGCCGCATCGATGATTCCGGCCGACCGCAGGCACCTGAACTGCACCGACCCGGACAACCTGCCGAAGCAGATCATGCTCAGCCACGAGTGGTACACAGACCACTACGCGGTGGCGCTGGAGCAGTACCTGACGCATATCTCCAAGTGAGCGGGAGGCGGAATCCATGGCCGATAACGCCCCTTCGCGGCTGAAGCTGGGAGCGCTGCTCCTGCCGCTGCCGCTGGTCCTCCTGCTGTTCTACGTGCTGCCGTTCGCCGGCGTGGTGGGCTGGAGCTTCACCCTGCCGGAACCGGGCATCGAGCAGTACCAGCGGATCGCCACCGACCCGGCGATCCACGACGTGCTCTGGCGGACGTTCCGCCTGTGCACCACGGTGACGCTGGTGTCCGTCGCCATCGCCTACCTGATGGCGTACTGCTGGGTGTTCAGCTCGCCGTTCTGGCAGCGCATGGTGGAAATCTGCGTGTTCATCCCGTTCTGGCTGTCGGTGCTGGTACGCGCCTTCGGCTGGCTGATCGCCCTGCGCAGCAACGGCATGCTCAACGGCTGGCTGCAGTCGCTGGGGATCGTCAGCGAGCCGCTGCAACTGACGCGCAACGAGCTGGGCGTGGTGATCGGCATGGTGCACTTCATGGTGCCGTTCGCGATCTTCCCGCTGGTCTCGACCATGCGCCGCCTCGACCCGCGCGTGCTGCTCGCCGCCCGCGGCCTGGGCGCCGGCCAGCTGCGCACGTTCTGGAACATCTTCGTGCCGCAGACGGTGCCGGGTGTGCTCGGCGCCTTCATCATCGTCTTCGTGTTCTGCCTGGGCTTCTTCATCACCCCGGCGATCCTCGGTGGCGGGCAGACGGCGATGGTCGCCGAGTACGTCTACCTGCAGATGTTCCAGACCAGTAACTGGGGGCTGGGTGCCGCACTCAGCGTGGTCCTGCTGGCGCTGGTCAGCGGGCTGATCTGGGCGCTGCTGCGCATGACCCGCGTCGACAAACTGGTGGGCTGACCTATGAATGAACATCAAAGCAAGGCTGGAAGCCGCCTGCTGGCGGTGATGGCGATGATCTTCATGCTGTTCCCGCTGCTGGCGGTGATCCCGGTGTCCTTCACCTCCAAGCGCTTCCTGTCGATGCCGAACGGCAACTGGTCGCTGCGTCACTACGAGGCGCTGGTGAGCAGTCCGGAGTGGATGTCGGCCATCGGCCAGAGCCTGGTGGTGGCGACGGCGACCTGCGTGATCGCCACGGCGCTGGCGGTGAGCTTCAGCCTCGGCATCTGGTACCTGCGCTCGCGCCTGGCGACCCTGCTGATCGGCCTGGTGCTGCTGCCGATGGCGATCCCGCCGATGATCTCGGCGATGGTCCTGTACTTCATGGAAACCACCGTCAGCAAGTTCGCCCCGGCGCTCGGCTACGACACCCTGTTCGGCCTGACTATCGCGCACATCGTGATGGTCGTGCCCTACGGTGTGGTGACCATGCTGGTGGCCCTCAGCCAACTGGACCGGCGCATCGAACTGGCGGCGCGCAACCTCGGCGCCAGCCTCGGCCAGACCACCTTCATGGTGGTGCTGCCGAACCTCAAGCTGGGCATCGCCAGCACCGCGCTGCTGTACTTCGCGCTGTCCTGGGAGGAGATCGCGGTGACCCTGTTCGTCACCAGCACCGAGGTGAACACGCTGCCACGGCAGATCTGGTCCGGCCTGCGCGACAACATCGATCCGGCAGTGGCGGCGATTTCCGTGCTGCTGATCGGGTTGACGCTGGTGGCGCTGATCGGGCGGATGGTGGCGCAGCGTTTTGCGGCGCGGATACCCGTGTAGGTTGGGCTGAGCCCGCGAAGCCCAACGAACCGGAGGACACTGACGTTGGGCTTCACTGCGTTCAGCGCCAACCTACGGTTACCGATCGGGACGTGCGGCGGAAACGAAAAAGCCCGGCATCCGCCGGGCTTCTTCCATTTCCACTCAGTACCGCGCGCCACCCTTCATCTGCTCTTCCGCGGCCTTTGCCAGGTCCGGCGGCAGGAAGTCCTTGTCCGGGTCGTAGTCCGGCTTCAGGTAGCTGCTCAGGGCCTGCAGGTCGGCCGGGCTGAGGGTGCCGGCGGTCTGCTTCAGGCGCAGGTTGTCGAGGATGTAGTTGTAGCGGCTGTTGTTGTAGTCGCGCACGGCACTGTACAGCTGGCGCTGGGCGTCGAGCACGTCGACGATGTTGCGGGTGCCGACCTGGTAGCCGATCTCGGTGGCTTCCAGCGAGCTCTGGTTGGAGATGATCGCCTGGCGCCGCGCCTTCACCGTTTCCACGTCGGTGTTCACCGCGCGGTGCTGGTTGCGCGCGTCCTGCACCACCTGGCGGCGCTGGCTTTCGCGCAGCTGTTCGCTCTGGCTCAGGCGCTGGTACGACTCGCGCACCTGGGAGCTGGTCAGCCCGCCGCTGTAGATCGGCACGTTCAACTGCACGCCGATGGCGGTCTGGTCGACATGACCGCCGAAGCCGCTCTGGCCAGGGAGGCCGCCGGGGGTGTTGGTGAAGCCGAGGGCGTCGTTGTCGCCCTTCTGGTATTGCACCACCGCATCCACGGTCGGCAGGTGGCCGGACTTGCGCTGGCGCAGGGTTTCCTCGGCGGAGCTCACCGCGTAGTTGCTGGCCTGCAGCAGCAGGTTCTGCTGCACGGCGGTATCGACCCAGGCCTTGGCGTCGTTCGGTGTCGGCGTGACCACCGGCAGGGAGTGCAGGATGCCTTCGATGGAGCTGTATTCGCGGTTGGTCAGGGTGATCAGGGCCTGGAAGGCATCTTCCACAGCCTGCTCGGCGATCAGCCGGTTGGCCCGCGCGGTGTCGTAGCCGGCCTGGGATTCGAGCACGTCGGTCTTGTCCGACAGGCCGACGTTGAAGCGTTCGTTGGACTGGTCGAGCTGGCGCTTGAACGCCGCTTCCTCGGCCTTGCTGGCGGCCAGGTTGTCCTGTGCCTGCAAGGCGCTGAAATAGGTGACCGCAGTCTGCAGGATGAGGTTCTGCTGGGTCGCGGAGAACTCCAGTTCGGCCTGCTGGCTGACATCCTTCGCCGCCTTCAGCTGGAACCAGCGATCGAGGCGGAACAGCGGCTGGCTGAGGCTGGCCTGGATCAACTGGGCGCTGCGGTTCAGCGTGATGTCGGGCTCGTCCAGCGAGGTGCGCAGGTCGGTGATGCTGCCCCCGGCATTGACCTGCGGCAGCAACCCGGAGCGCGCCTGCGGCACGACTTCCTTGCGCGCCAGGTAGTCGGCCTGGGCGGCGGCAAGGTCGGAGTTGTTGTCCACGGCATCCTTGTAGACGCTGATCAGGTCAGTCTTGGTCGGCAGCTGGGATGCGGCCGGAGCAGGCTGGGCCGCCCAGGCGAAGCCTGTCGTTGCGGCCACGGCGACAGCCAGGGAGAGTCTGCGCAGCATTCGTTCGTCCTGAAAAGTATGCGGGTTGGGCAAGGCTACGGGCGTCGCCAGGGGCGGTCAAGGCGCCTCTCTGCGGGCGCTCAGGTAGAAGAGTGTAGTTAACCCCGGGAAAGGCGGGCCGAACATTTGGTCCGGTGATGTTGGCCAATCGGTTACGGGTTGTTTAGACTGCGGGCGTTCTTGTCGGGGCGCCCTATACGAGGGGCTGAGATCGGATAGTTCCGGATCCCGTTGAACCTGATCGGGTTAAGACCCGCGTAGGGAACAAGAAGTACGCGTCCCCCAGAGCCTTTCCGGCCGGCCCCAGCCCTCCTGGACGTGTCCTTTCGCTGCAATTCCGCAGCGCCCGCGAAGCCAGGTTCTCCCGACAATCACCCAGGAGAGCCAGCGATGAAAGCCAGCCAGAACAACAATGTCACCCGCCTTGAACAGCTTGATCGTCAGTCGACCCAGCCTTTCCCCAATTCGCGCAAGGTCTACCTGACCGGTTCGCGTCCGGACATCCGCGTGCCGGTACGGGAAATCAGCCTCGCCGACACCCCCACCGCCTTCGGTGGCGAGAAGAACGCCCCGGTATTCGTCTATGACACCTCCGGCCCCTACACCGACCCGGACGTCCGTATCGACCTGCGCAAGGGCCTGCCGGACGTACGTTCGCGCTGGATCGACGAGCGCGGCGACACCGAAATCCTCCCCGGCCTGACCTCCGAATTCGGCCAGTCGCGCCTGGCCGACGCCAGCCTCGACGCCCTGCGTTTCGCCCACGTGCGCACCCCGCGCCGCGCCAAGGCCGGCGCCAACGTCTCGCAGATGCACTACGCGAAGAAGGGCATCATCACCCCCGAGATGGAATACATCGCCATCCGCGAGAACATGAAGCTGCAGGAAGCCCGCGCCGCCGGCCTGCTCGACCAGCAGCACCCGGGGCACAGCTTCGGCGCCAGCATTCCGAAGGAAATCACCCCCGAGTTCGTCCGTGAGGAAGTTGCCCGCGGCCGCGCGATCATCCCGGCGAACATCAACCACACCGAGCTGGAACCGATGATCATCGGCCGCAACTTCCTGGTGAAGATCAACGGCAACATCGGCAACAGTGCGCTGGGCTCTTCCATCGAAGAGGAAGTGGAAAAACTCACCTGGGGCATCCGCTGGGGCGCCGACACGGTGATGGACCTGTCGACCGGCAAGCACATCCACGAAACCCGCGAGTGGATCCTGCGCAACAGCCCGGTGCCGATCGGCACCGTGCCGATCTACCAGGCGCTGGAGAAGGTCAATGGCATCGCCGAGGACCTGACCTGGGAAATCTTCCGCGACACCCTGATCGAGCAGGCCGAGCAGGGCGTGGACTACTTCACCATCCACGCCGGCGTGCTGCTGCGCTATGTGCCGCTGACCGCCAAGCGCGTCACCGGCATCGTCTCCCGCGGCGGCTCGATCATGGCCAAGTGGTGCCTGGCGCACCATAAAGAGAACTTCCTCTACACCCACTTCGAAGACATCTGCGAAATCATGAAGGCCTACGACGTCAGCTTCTCGCTGGGCGATGGCCTGCGCCCGGGCTCCATCGCCGACGCCAACGACGCGGCGCAGTTCGGCGAGCTGGAAACCCTCGGCGAGCTGACCCGGATCGCCTGGAAGCACGACGTGCAGGTGCTGATCGAGGGCCCCGGCCACGTGCCGATGCACCTGATCAAGGAGAACATGGACAAGCAGCTGGAGTGCTGCGACGAGGCGCCGTTCTACACCCTCGGCCCGCTGACCACCGACATCGCGCCGGGCTACGACCACATCACCTCGGGCATCGGCGCGGCGATGATCGGCTGGTTCGGTTGCGCGATGCTCTGCTACGTGACGCCGAAGGAACACCTCGGCCTGCCGAACAAGGATGACGTGAAGACCGGCATCATCACCTACAAGATCGCCGCGCATGCCGCCGATCTCGCCAAGGGCCACCCGGGCGCGCAGATCCGCGACAATGCGCTGTCCAAGGCGCGCTTCGAGTTCCGCTGGGAAGACCAGTTCAACCTCGGCCTCGACCCGGACACCGCGCGCGCCTTCCACGACGAGACGCTGCCGAAGGACTCGGCCAAGGTCGCGCACTTCTGCTCCATGTGCGGACCGAAGTTCTGCTCGATGAAGATCACCCAGGAAGTCCGCGACTACGCCAAGGAGAACGGCCTCACCGATGAGCAGAAGGCCATCGAGACCGGCTTCCAGCAGCAGGCCGCGCGCTTCAAGGACGAGGGCTCGGTGATCTACAAGCAGGTCTGATCCGTTCCGCGACCCGTAAACCCGTAGGATGGGTCGGGACGCGCAGTCTGAGCGGTAAGCGATACCCATCGATGGCCGCCAGCATGGGTATCGCTGCGCTCAACCCATCCTACAAAAGAAAAAAACACCAATATCCAGAGTCAGGCGCGCATCGTGACCACCACCATCGCAACCAGCTACTCCCCGACCATCCCGGTCGCCACCGCCCAGCGTGTGCTCGGCCTGCGCGACATGTTTTCCCTGTGGTTCTCCCTCGGCCTCGGCCTGATGGTGCTGCAGACCGGCGCGCTGCTGGCGCCCGGCCTCGGCCTGGCCGGCGCGCTGGGCGCGATCCTGCTCGGCACGCTGGTCGGCGTGCTGCTGCTGGCCTCCGCCGGGGTGATCGGCAGCGATACCGGCCTGGCCGCCATGGCCTCGCTCAAGCTCAGCCTGGGCAACCACGGCGCGGCGTTGCCGGCGATCCTCAATCTGCTGCAACTGGTGGGCTGGGGCGCCTTCGAGATCATCGTCATGCGCGATGCCGCCAGCCTGCTTTCCGCCCGTGCCTTCGGCGAGAGCAGCCTGTGGAACAATCCGGCGTTGTGGACGCTGGTGTTCGGCGCGCTGGCGACCCTGCTGGCGGTCGCCGGCCCGCTGGCGTTCGTCCGTCGCGTGCTGCGCAGGTGGGGCATCTGGCTGCTGGTCGCCGCCTGCGTGTGGCTGACCGCTGACTTCATCGCCCGCGCCGATTTCGTCGCGCTGTGGAGCAAGACCGGCGACGGCTCCCTGCCGTTCGCCGTGGGCTTCGACATCGCCATCGCCATGCCGCTGTCCTGGCTGCCGCTGATCGCCGACTACTCGCGCTTCGGCAAACGCGCCGGGCAGGTGTTCGGCGGTGCGGCGATAGGCTTCTTCATCGGCTGCTTCTGGCTGATGGGCCTGGGCGTGGCCTACACCCTGGCGTTCGCCGAGGGCAGCGACGCCAATGCGCTGCTGCTGGCGCTGGCCGGTGCGGGCATGGGCATTCCGTTGCTGCTGATCCTGCTCGACGAGTCGGAGAAGGCCTTCGCCGACATCCACTCGGCGGCGGTTTCCAGCGGCATCCTGCTGCCGCTCAAGGTCGAGCACCTGGCGCTGGCCATCGGCGCAATCTGCACGCTGATCGCCTGGTTCGCGCCGCTGGCGGAGTACCAGAACTTCCTGCTGCTGATCGGCTCGGTATTCGCCCCGCTGTTCGGCGTGGTGCTGGTGGACCACTTCATCCTTCGCCGCCGCGCCGCCGCCGAAATTCCCCACGGCCTGCGCTGGGGCTCGCTGCTGGCCTGGGCCGGTGGCGTGGCCACCTACCACCTGCTGGCGAACTGCCTGCCGGACGTTGGCGCGACCTTGCCGGCGCTGGTGGTGGCAGGTGTTCTGCAGCTCGTACTGGGTCGCCGCTCGTAACGGGTAGGGCGGGTGCAACCCGCCATTGGCGCTACGGCGGGTTGCACCCGCCCTACATGTATCGCTTCGCTCAACCCAACCTACACCCGTAGGTTGGCGCTGAGCGCAGCGAAGCCCAACATCTATCCGACATTGCGACTACGACCCGCGCCCTGGAAAGTAGTTGGGCTTCACGATCCCGTTCAATCGCGGATAGGGAATCTTCAGCTCCGGATGGCCGACCGAGTGCGGCGCGATGCTGTCGATGTCGTACTTCAGGGTCAGCGCGCCGAAGGTCAGGGCGATGTGCGGGGTGCGCTGGAACGGCCAGTCCTTGAGGAAGTTCGGCTCCTGCTCCTCCAGCTTGTTCTGCACCAGCCAGGCCCGATGGGCCATGCGCGCGGTCTTCCAGAATTCCTCTTCCTGGCCGGGCAGCAGGATGTCCTGCAGGCTCAGTTCGCGATGCAGGCGGCGGTCGTAGTTGATGAAGGAACGGCCGGGCTGGCCGTATTCGCCGCCGGTGAAGCGGTAGCTGGACAGCTCGACGATCACCAGTCCGTCATGCTGCTCGCGTACCTTGGCTTGCAGATAGGCGCTCCAGCCGGGCTCGGCGCTGTTCAGGAAGGTCTTCTCGTAGCTTTCCAGCGAAAGCGGGCGCGGGCCCTGCGGACCGTTGCGGGCGAGGTCGAGCAGGTGCTCGTTGATCGCCGTGTTCAGCGCCGGCTCATCCTCGAAACTCAGGGTGTCGATATTCACCAGCGGGCACTGCTCGCCCTGGCAGCCCGGCTGCAGGTGTTCCCACGTGCTGCGCGTGGGCGTGAGCGGGTCGTCCATGCCCGGTTTGAACAGACTCTGGCAGGCCCCGAGCAAAAGGCACAGGCTGCCGGCGGCGGCGATTTTCAGAAGACGCATGCGATTCCCTGGTTATGCGTAGGAGATTGGCTTCGACCGCCGGGACCCCGTCGGGTTCGGCGCGCAAACCCGGCAGTATGGACCATCCGCGGCGGCCTTGTATGGCGGGATGACGGGCTGCGGACTCGCCGCCGGGCGGCCTGCGAAAGAGGCTGCACGTGGCGTGGCGGCGCGCTAGGATGACCCGAAGTTCACCAGATCAACGAGTGGTTCAGGATGTCGGAATTCTTCAAACCAGGCCCGGATGATGTCGAAATCACCCAACGCGAGCATTGCTTCCGTGGTTTCTATCGGGTCGATCGCCTGCACCTGCGGCACCGGCAGTTCGCCGGCGGCATGGGGCCGGTGATCAGTCGTGAGCTGTTCGTGCGCCACGATGCGGTTTGCGTCCTGCCCTACGACCCGCAGCGCGACGAGGTGGTGCTGATCGAGCAGTTCCGCGTCGGCGCGCTGGAGGCCGGGATGAATCCCTGGCTGCTGGAACTGGTCGCCGGCCTGATCGACAAGGACGAGGAGCCGGAAGAGGTCGCCCGCCGCGAGGCCGTCGAGGAGGCCGGAGTGACCCTCGGCTCGCTGTGGCCGATCAGCGACTACCTGCCCTCGCCGGGCGGTAGCAACGAGCGGGTGCACCTGTTCATCGGTCGTTGCGACAGCAGCAACGCCGGCGGCGTCCATGGTCTGGAAGAAGAGGGCGAGGACATCCGCGTGCATGTCATGCCGTTCGAAGAGGCACTGGCGGCCGTGCGCGACGGGCGCATCAACAATGCGGCGAGCATCATCGCCCTGCAGTGGCTGGCGCTGAACCGCGCCGAGGTCCGGGGATTATGGGTGTGAACCTGCTGCGCGAGCGCTACCGCGTCGACCTGGTCGGCATGCAGTCCACCTGCGAGGCCAATTACCTGCGCCTGATGCGTTTGCTGCCGGACATGCGTGAAGCCCAGTCATCCCGCCGCGTGGCGCTCAGCGAGGGCGAGCGGCTGCTCGGTGTGCTGGCGCTGGAAGTGATCGAATCCTGCCCGTACACCACCACCCTGCAGGTGCGCCAGGAGCTCGGTCTGCCGTGGCTGCCGGCGCCGCGCCTGGAAGTCCGCGTCTACCACGATGCGCGCATGGCCGAGGTGATCGGCGCGGAGCAGGCGAGGCGCCTGCTGGCGATCTATCCCTATCCGAACCGGGCGATGCACCAGCCGGACGAGAAGAGCCAGCTCAATCTTTTCCTCGGCGAATGGCTCAGCCATTGCCTGGCTTGCGGGCATGAACTGGAGCCGGTTCTGCAGCGCTGATCGCCTGGTGGCATGAATGATGGCGCTATGACATGATTCGTCCGATCAACGGCGTCCGCTAATCTGTGATCTGTGACGGTTTCCCGGTTTGCGCTGCGCCGGGGCTGTCACCATATCAGCCCAATAATTCGTGGACGCCTCGCCTCACAGGAGTAGGGCGCCTTGCCTGCACAACCGATTCCCCCTGCCGATTCCGCGGTGCTGCTGGTGCAGCTGTCCGACAGCCATCTGTTCGCCGAGGCTGGCGGCCGTCTGCTGGGCATGGATACCACCGACAGCCTGCAACAGGTTGTGAAGCTGGTGCTCGATGAACAACCGTGCGTCGACCTTCTGTTGGCTACCGGCGACCTGTCGCAGGACGGCTCGGTGGAGTCCTATCGGCGCTTCCATGAGATCAGTTCCGCCATCGCCGCGCCGGCACGCTGGTTCCCCGGCAATCACGACGAATTGCAGCCGATGCGCGAGGCCACCGCGGGCAGCGACCTGCTGCAGCCGGTGATCGATATCGGCGCCTGGCGCATCATCCTGCTCGACTCGACCATCCCCGGCGCCGTGCCCGGCCATGTGGCCGCCGAGCAGCTCGACCTGCTGGAGCAGGCGATCCAGGACGCAGCGGACAGGCATCTGCTGGTCAGCTTCCACCATCATCCGGTGCCGGTCGGCAGCGAATGGATGGACCGCATCGGCATCCGCAACCCGCACGACCTGTTCGCCGTGCTCGACCGTTATCCACAGGTGCGCTGCCTGCTGTGGGGGCACGTGCACCAGGAAATCGACCGCATGCGCGGCAACGCCCGCCTGCTGGCCTCGCCGTCGACCTGCGTGCAGTTCGCTCCGCAAAGCGCGGATTTCTGCGTCGACCGCCTGGCGCCGGGCTACCGCTGGCTGCGCCTGCTGCCTGACGGTACGCTGGAGACCGGCGTATCGCGGGTCACCGGCATCGATTTCGAGATCGATTACAGCGTCAAGGGCTATTGACCCTCCGGGGCGCAGGCGTGACGGATTTACGCTGCCGGAAGCCTGCGGCTTGCAGGGCGCAGCCCCTGCTTGTAGCCTGCCGCCCCATGACCGCACTTCTTTATATCCACGGTTTCAACAGCTCGCCCGCCTCGCACAAGGCCCGCCAACTGGTCGCGGTCATGGAGCGGCTCGGGCTGGGCGACCGTTTGCGCGTGCCGACGCTGGACAATCACCCGCACCAGGCCATCGCGCAACTGGAAGCGGCGATTGCCGAACTGGGCCGGCCGCTGCTGATCGGCAGTTCGCTGGGCGGCTACTATGCGACCCACCTCGCCGAACGCCATGGCCTGAAGGCCGTGCTGATCAATCCGGCGGTGCTGCCGGGGCAGTCGTTCGAAAGCTATCTCGGCCCGCAGCAGAACCACTACAGCGGCGAAACCTGGGAGCTGACCCGCGAACATGTCGCCGCCCTGGCCGCGCTGGAGATGCCGCCGCCGCGGGACCCGGCGCGCTACCAGGTGTGGCTGCAGACCGGCGACGAGACGCTCGACTACCGGGTCGCCGAACGCTTCTATCGCGCCTGCGCGCTGCGCATCGAGGCCGGTGGCGACCACTCCTTCCAGCGCTTCGCCCGCCATTTCCCGGCGCTGCTGGCCTTTGCCGGCGTGCCTGCGGAACTGTGGCGCGACATCGATTTTTCGACCTTTGACTGAACAGAGACCTATGGCCCAGCAGAACGCCTATACCGCAGAAGCCATCGAAGTCCTTTCCGGCCTCGATCCGGTGCGCCGCCGCCCCGGCATGTACACCGACACCACGCGGCCGAACCACCTGGCCCAGGAAGTCATCGACAACAGCGTCGACGAGGCCCTGGCCGGGCACGCCAGGAGCATCCAGGTGATCCTGCATGCGGACAACTCGCTGGAAGTGATCGACGACGGCCGCGGCATGCCGGTGGACATCCACCCGGAAGAGGGCGTGCCGGGGGTCGAGCTGATCCTCACCAAGCTGCACGCAGGCGGCAAGTTCTCCAACAAGAACTACGAGTTCTCCGGCGGCCTGCACGGCGTCGGCATCTCGGTGGTGAACGCGCTGTCGACCAACGTCGAAGTGCGGGTGAAGCGCGACGGCAACGAATACCGCATGACCTTCGCCGACGGCTTCAAGTCCGGCGATCTGGAAATCGTCGGCACAGTGGGCAAGCGCAACACCGGAACCAGCGTGCATTTCTGGCCGGACGCCAAGTATTTCGACTCCGCCAAGTTCTCGGTCAGCCGCCTCAAGCATGTGCTGAAGGCCAAGGCCGTGCTGTGTCCGGGGCTGGAAGTCAGCTTCGACGACCGCAACACCGGCGAGCGCGTCGAGTGGCACTACGAGGACGGCCTGCGCTCCTATCTGATGGACGCCGTTTCCGAATGGCCGCGCCTGCCGGAAGAGCCCTTCTGCGGCACCTTCGCCGGCAGCAAGGAAGCGGTGGACTGGGCCCTGCTGTGGCTGCCGGAAGGCGGCGAGTCGCTGCAGGAAAGCTACGTCAACCTGATTCCCACTGCCCAGGGCGGCACCCACGTCAACGGCCTGCGCCAGGGCCTGCTCGATGCCATGCGCGAGTTCTGCGAGTTCCGCAACCTGCTGCCGCGCGGCGTGAAGCTGGCGCCGGAAGACGTCTGGGAGCGCATCGCCTTCGTCCTCTCGATGAAGATGCAGGAGGCGCAGTTCTCCGGGCAGACCAAGGAGCGCCTGTCCTCCCGCGAGGCGGCGGCGTTCGTCTCCGGCGTGGTCAAGGACGCCTTCAGCCTCTGGCTCAACGCCCATCCCGAGCTCGGCATGCAGCTCGCCGAACTGGCGATCAGCAACGCCGGGCGGCGTCTCAAGGCGGGCAAGAAGGTCGAGCGCAAGAAGATCACCCAGGGCCCGGCGCTGCCCGGCAAGCTGGCCGATTGCGCCGGCCAGGACCCGATGCGCGCCGAGCTGTTCCTGGTGGAGGGCGACTCCGCCGGCGGTTCGGCCAAGCAGGCGCGGGACAAGGAATTCCAGGCGATCATGCCGCTGCGCGGGAAGATCCTGAACACCTGGGAAGTCGACGGCGGCGAAGTGCTGGCTTCGCAGGAAGTGCACGATATCGCCGTGGCCATCGGCGTCGATCCGGGCGCGGCGGATCTCACCCAGCTGCGCTACGGCAAGATCTGCATCCTCGCCGACGCAGACTCCGACGGCCTGCACATCGCCACGCTGCTCTGCGCGCTGTTCGTCCGCCATTTCCGTCCACTGGTGGAAGCCGGCCACGTCTACGTGGCGATGCCGCCGCTGTACCGCATCGACCTCGGCAAGGAAGTCTTCTACGCCCTCGACGAGGCCGAACGCGACGGCATTCTCGAGCGCCTGCTCGCCGAGAAGCGCCGCGGCAAGCCGCAGGTCACCCGCTTCAAGGGCCTTGGCGAGATGAACCCGCCGCAGCTGCGCGAAACCACCATGGACCCGAACACCCGCCGGCTGGTCCAGCTCACCCTGGACAACGCCGAGGGCACCATGGAGATCATGGACATGCTGCTGGCGAAGAAGCGCGCCGGCGACCGCAAGTCCTGGCTGGAGACCAAGGGCAACCTGGCTGAGGTGCTGGCCTGATGCGTTGGCTGCTGGCCGCTGCCGCACTGTTCGCCGGCGTTGCCCTGGCCCAGACGCCCGCCGTACCGCCGGCAGTCTCGCTGCAACTGCTTTCCGAACACGCGGTGGAGGGCATGAACGGCGGCAACCTGTCCGGCCTTGCCTGGTGTGGCGACACGCTGTGGGCGGTTTCCGATCGCGACGATGACGTGGTCTATCGCCTGCAACCCGACGAAGCCGCCGGCAGCGTCTGGCAGGCGGAGGCCGATCGCTTCGTTTCGCCGCCGGTGCCGGACACCGGTTTGTCCTGGGGCTCCAAGGCGCGGGCGCGGGTCAGTGGCCTGCTGCGTGGCGGCGAAGAGGACTTCGAAGGGATTACCTGCGACAAGTTCGGCAATCGCTATCTGGTCAGCGAAGCCTATGCTGCGGTGCTCAAGTTGCCGTTCTCTGGCGATCCGGCCTGGCTGGAACTGCCGTCAAGCCTGCTGCGCCAGGCCCGGGCCAGCGGCATGCTGATGGACATGAACGCGCTCTACGAGGGAATCGCCATCGATCCCGAAGGCAAGCGCCTGTGGCTGGCGGCGGAACGCCAGCGCCGCGGTCTGCTGGCCGTGCATCGCGATGCCAGCACGTGGAAGTGCGGCGACAGCTGCGTCCTGCTCAGCGAGGGCGGCAATGTCGAGCCGCCGGCCGAGCTGGGCGACGACCAGCCCCGTTCGCCGGACTTCTCCGATCTCGTCTGGTATGGCGACAAGCTGTTCACCCTGGAGCGCCTGGAGCACCAGATCTGCCGCCGCAGCCTGGTCAACGGCGCCGCGGAGCGCTGCTGGTCGTTCACCGCCGAACTGCTGACGCCGGAGCGCCGCTACGACTCGCAGTACGGTGGCCTGGCTGAAGGCCTGGCGATCGACGACAAGGGCGCCTGGATCGGCCTCGACAATGGCGACCATGCCCGCGCCGATGGCGACTCGCGCCCGCGCGTGCTGCGCTTCGCCGCCCCGGCGGGCGGCTGGCTGGGTGGCAAATGAGCAATCAGCCACCGGGCAAGCGCCTCGGCCGGGTCATGCTGATCCTCGCCTGGGGCGCCGGCATCGTCCTGGCGACGCGCTACTTCGGCCAGTGGGAGGCGCAGCAGCACAATCCCAACATGCAGCCGCAGTCGCTGCATGGCGACGGCTACGTGGAAGTGCGCCTGCTCGGCAATCGCCAGGGCCACTATGTGCTCGACGGAAGCATCGACGGCCATCCGGTGACCTTCCTCCTCGACACCGGCGCCACCCAGGTGGCGGTGCCGCAGGAACTGGCCCGGCGCCTGGACCTGCCGCGCGGCGCGCCGGTCACCCTGAACACCGCCAATGGTCGAACCGAAGGCTGGCGCACCCGCCTCGGCAGCCTCGACCTCGGCGACATCCGCCTGCATGACGTGCCCGCCCTGGTGGCGCCCGGCATGGAAGGCGGCGAGGTGCTGCTCGGCATGAGCGCCCTCAAGCAACTCGAATTCTCCCAGCGCGACGGCACCCTGGTGCTGCGCCAGAACACTTCCCCGTGAGGCACGCATGAGCGACATCCTCGATCTCAGCCTGGAAGGCGTGGAACGCCGGTCCCTGGCCGACTTCACCGAACAGGCCTACCTCAACTACTCCATGTACGTGATCATGGATCGCGCCCTGCCGCATATCGGCGACGGCCTGAAGCCGGTGCAGCGGCGCATCGTCTATGCCATGAGCGAACTGGGGCTGGATGCCGATTCCAAGCACAAGAAGTCGGCGCGCACCGTCGGCGACGTGCTCGGCAAGTACCACCCGCACGGCGACTCGGCCTGCTACGAGGCCATGGTGCTGATGGCCCAGCCGTTCTCCTACCGCTATCCGCTGGTGGACGGCCAGGGTAACTGGGGCGCGCCGGACGATCCGAAGTCCTTCGCCGCCATGCGCTACACCGAAGCGCGCCTGTCGCGCTATGCGGAAACCCTGCTCTCCGAACTGGGCCAGGGCACCGCCGACTGGGTGCCGAACTTCGACGGCACCCTGGAAGAGCCGGCCGTGCTGCCGGCGCGCCTGCCCAACCTGCTGCTCAACGGCACCACCGGCATCGCCGTGGGCATGGCCACCGACGTGCCGCCGCACAACCTGCGCGAAGTCGCCGCCGCCTGTGTGCGCCTGCTCGACCAGCCGGATGCGACGGTCACCGACCTGATCGAGCACGTGCCCGGTCCGGACTTCCCTACCGAGGCGGAAATCATCACCCCGCGCGCCGACCTGCAGAAGATCTACGAGACCGGCCGCGGCTCGGTGCGCATGCGTGCGGTGTACCGCGTCGAGGATGGCGACATCGTCGTCACCGCTCTGCCGCACCAGGTATCGGGCGCCAAGGTGCTCGAACAGATCGCCGCGCAGATGCAGGCGAAGAAGCTGCCGATGGTCGCCGACCTGCGCGACGAGTCGGACCACGAGAACCCGACCCGTATCGTCATCATTCCGCGTTCCAACCGGGTGGACGTCGAAGAGCTGATGACCCACCTGTTCGCCACCACCGAGCTGGAAAGTTCCTACCGGGTCAACCTCAACGTCATCGGCCTGGACGGCAAGCCGCAGGTCAAGGACCTGCGCCAGTTGCTCAGCGAGTGGCTGACCTACCGCACCGACACCGTGCGCCGCCGCCTGCAGTTCCGCCTGGACAAGGTGGAGAAGCGCCTGCACCTGTTGGAAGGCCTGTTGATCGCCTTCCTCAACCTCGACGAGGTGATCCACATCATCCGTACCGAGGACCAGCCCAAGCCGGTGCTGATGGAGCGTTTCGCCCTGACTGACGTGCAGGCCGACTACATCCTCGACACCCGCCTGCGCCAACTGGCCCGCCTGGAAGAGATGAAGATCCGCGGCGAACAGGACGAGCTGGCCAAGGAGCGCGCCAAACTGCTGGCGATCCTCGGTTCCAACGCCAAGCTGCGCAAGCTGGTGCGCGACGAGCTGATTGCCGACGCGGAAACCTACGGCGACGACCGCCGCTCGCCGATCGTCGCCCGCGCCGAGGCCCGCGCGCTGTCGGAAACCGAACTGATGCCGACCGAGCCGGTCACCGTGGTGCTTTCGGAAAAAGGCTGGGTGCGTTGCGCCAAGGGCCACGAAATCGATGCCGCCGGGTTGTCCTACAAGGCCGGCGACACCTTCAAGGCCGCCGCGCCCGGGCGCTCCAACCAATACGCGGTGTTCATCGACTCCACGGGGCGCAGCTACTCGCTGGCGGCGCATAGCCTGCCGTCCGCCCGTGGCCAGGGCGAACCGCTGACCGGTCGTCTGACGCCACCGCCGGGGGCGAGCTTCGAGCGCGTGCTGCTGCCGGAAGACAGCGCGCTCTACGTGCTGGCTTCGGATGCCGGCTACGGCTTCGTCGTCAAGGGCGAGGACATGCAGGCCAAGAACAAGGCCGGCAAGGCGCTGCTCAGCCTGCCGAACGGCGCGCAGGTCATGCCGCCACGGCTGGTCAACGATATCGAGCAGGACTGGTTGGCGGCAGTGACCACCGAAGGCCGCCTGCTGCTGTTCAAGGTCTCCGACCTGCCGCAGCTGGCCAAGGGCAAGGGCAACAAGATCATCGGCGTACCTGGCGAGCGGGTCGCCAGCCGCGAGGAATACCTGACCGACCTGGCCGTATTGCCGGCCGGCGCCACCCTGGTATTGCAGGCGGGCAAGCGCACGCTGTCGCTGAAAGGCGCGGATCTGGAGCATTACATGGGCGAGCGCGGCCGCCGGGGCAACAAATTGCCACGCGGTTTCCAACGAGTGGACAGCTTGCTGGTAGACTCTGTGTCTCAAATCTGAAACTTGTCTGGATACACTCTTCGCTGGAGCTATGGCGTCGGTTAGGGGATGATAGCTCCCCGTTATCGGCGCCAGGGCGCGTTGCCGGTAATGTTTCGGAAATAGTTGTGGGTTGTGCCGAGATCTTCGGCGAATTACGGTGATACACGATGAGCGCGTTGCGCGTCCTCGCCTATCTTTCCCTGGTCAGCCTGCTCGGGCTGACCGGTTGCACAATGAATCGACCAACGCAGTTGTACCAGCTGGATGCCGGGGTTGCCTCGGTACCCAGTCAGGACAAGGGCGTAGCCGTGCTGCTTGGTCCGATTCATCTGGCCGACTATCTGCAGCGCGAGGCCATGGTCCAGCGTCAGGCGGATGGCATTCTCAACCTGTCCAGCGATGCGCGCTGGGCCGGCAGTCTGGAAACCAACGTCAGCCAGCAGCTGCTGCGCCTGCTGTCCAGTCAGCTGGATAGCACCCGCCTGGCGCTGTTCCCGGAGAAGCCCGGCTTCGCGCCGCAGGTGCAGGTGATGCTGACCATCAGCCGCCTGGATTCCGGCCCCAAGGAGCCGGCCGTGCTGGAGGCCCGTTGGCGCCTGCTCGACGATAAGGGCAAGCTGCGCGACAGCCGCCTGTTCCACGAGGAAGAGCAGCACCAGGGCAGCATGCAGGACCAGGTTCGCGCTCAGAGCGAACTGCTGCGTCGTCTGGCTGTGCAGTTGGCGCAGGATGTCCGTCCGGTCGCGGCAGCCCTGGAGCAGCCGCCGGCGACTCCGCCGCGCAAGCCGCCCACCGCGAGCAACAGCAAAGCCAAGCCCAAGGATGAGGGGCCGAAGATTCCGCTGGTGGTGCCGACGCGCACGGATGTCGAGGTGTTCCGCTTCTGAGCGGTTCATCGGGATGAATCGGAAAACGGGTGCCAACTGGCACCCGTTTTCATTTGTGTCGTGACTCCAGGCCGCGGCGAATGGCGATTCCTCCGGCAGCCAGCGTCAGGCTGGGCAGCCAGACCCAGCGCGCCTCGGAGAGCAGCACCTGCCAGCCGCGGTCGCTGAGGAAGCGCGACAGGCCGATTGGCGATACCTCGATGGGGTGCCAGGGCAGGAAATGCCGCCGCTCGCTCCACGGCCAGAACCAGGCCACGCCCAGGCCGCCGTTGGTCAGGGCATCCAGCGCGCTGTGCGAGGCCGTGGCGAGGAACAGCCAGAGCGCTGCCTTTACCGGGCCGCAACCCAGGGCCTTGTGGGAAATTGCGCCGATCAGCCCGATAATCGCGGCGAACAGCAACGAATGGCTGAATCCGCGATGGCCAAAGGCATCCGCGTAGGCAATGCCGAGCTTGAAGGCGACGACGTCCAGATCCGGCAGGCAGGCGGCGAGCATGCCGGCGATCAGCAGGCGCGGGGGAATGAACCGGCTGCCCAGCGCCAGGCCGGCGGCAAGCACCGGCATGGGATGGGTGATCAGCGTGGTCATCGCGTCCGGCTCGCCCGGCGGGGCTTGCGCCCCGGCCTCAGTGTGCGCGTAGCGCGCGCATGCGGGTCAGCTGGCGCTCGAGCATCGACGGGTAGGGGTCCTTCAGCCACTCCACGCAGGAAGCGTCGGCGGGGGAGGCGATGGCGCGGATGCGCGCGCGCTGGCGAACCAGTTCGTCGCTGGCGATGGCACGTTCCACCAGCAGCAGGTTGCGGCTGTGCTGGCTGAGCGCGAGGGCGTTCTGCACGGTCGGCGCGAGCAGCAGCTCGGCCTGGCTGAGTTCGGCCAGGTTGTCGCCCTGGCTCATGCCCAGTTGCAGTTGCAGGGTGATGCCGCTGTCGGCTATCTCGATCTGCAGGGCATGGCCCAGTGCGCGCATCAGCTCGCCACAGCAGAGTGCGTGGGTGAGGTATTCCTCGTCGGAGTCCCGGCTGTGGAAGAGAATCAGGCTGCCGCCATCCTTCAGGGTGTGCAGCGTGCCCTTGTACAGGCGGGCGGCCTGCTCCAGGCAGTCGCGGTAGCGTTCGAGCAGGTCCACCAGGCGGGTACGCGGCAGGCGGCGCAACTGCTCCTGGTTGCCGAGCTGGATCGCCAGCACGGCGCTGGGTTTGGGCTCTGCCGTTGCTGCCGGTTCGGCGTCCGCTTCCTCGTCGGGGGTTTCGTCGGCAGCCTCGGGTTCGGGCGTCTTCGCTGCGACCGGTGGTTGCGGCAGTTCGTCCTCGGAGAAGATGTTTTCGTCGAAGACTTCGTCCTGCTCGTCGATCGGCGGCAGCGGAGCGACTTCGCTGGCGCCTTCCGCGGCGGCCGGCTGCTTCGGCTTCTGTGCCGCCGGGGCGGGTGCCGGTTCGGGAGCCGGCGGTTTTTCCGGCACCAGGCGCGCCTGCAACTGGCGGGCAAGATCGCCGATCTCGTTCTGCAGGCTGGCGCCCGGGGCGGGGTCGTCCGGGTCGCGCAGCCACACCCGCAGCTGCAGCAGCGGAGTGGATATCTGCCGGCCGAGGCGCAGGCTGAGGCTGAGGGCGAGCAGCAGCAGGATCAGGCTCAGCAGCCCCATGCTCTGCAGGCTGATGGTCATGGGCTGCTCGAACTGCTGCATGTCGAGGCTGATGCGCAGGTGGCCGGCGATCACTTCCTGGAAGGTGATCGGCGTCGAATAGAGCCCTTCCGTCTCGCCGAGCAGGCTCTGCTTGGGCCGGCTGCCGGACTCCGCGAGGATGCGGTTGTCCACGCTGTAGATGGCCGCATGGGCGACCAGCCTGTTCTTGGTGAGATTGCTGAGCAGCACATTGAGGCTGAGGATGTCGTTCGACACCAGCAGCTCGGTGGCTGACGAGGCGGTCTGGGTCACCAGACTCTTGCCGAGTTCGTCGGCCTGCTGCTGCATGGCGTGCTTGAACTGCATGCCCATCACCCAGGCGTAGATCAGCATGGCCGCAGCCAGCAACAGCAGGCTGTGGATGGCGATGCGCAGGGCGATCGGCACCCGGCGCTGGCGCAGGGCGTGGAACAGCAAGAGGAAGAAATTGTCGGGCTTGACGGAGGTGGGCCGGGTCACAGCGGGCTCGGTCTGTGCTAGGGGAGTTGCCGGGCAGTATAACGACGGGCCCGGTAGGGGCAAAGCGCTGATCGGTCACCAGGCTGGTTGATTTCCGTGGGTTTACCGGCAGCCGATCGACGGTTCGCTGCTGGCGGAGGGGCGGAGAACGAACCGCACGCCGCGAAAGTCGGTAGAATGTGCGCTTTTTCCATGGCGGAGGCTGCGCCTTGCGCGAAATCGTCCTGATCAACATCACCGGGGAAGATCGCCCCGGCCTCACCGCGGCCATCACCGGCGTGCTGGCGCAAGGCGGGGTGAATATTCTCGACATCGGCCAGGCGGTGATCCACGACACCCTGTCGTTCGGCATCCTCGTCGAAATCCCGGATACCGAGCAGGCATCCTCGGTGCTCAAGGATGTGCTGTTCACGGCCTACAAGCTCGACCAGCAGGTACGCTTCACGCCGGTATCGGAAGAGGATTACCAGCAGTGGGTCGACGGCCAGGGCAAGCCCCGGCACATCGTTACCCTGCTGACCCGGCGGGTGACCGCCGAGCAGTTGCAGCGGGTCAGCTCGATCACCGCCAAATACGGCCTGAACATCGACCATATCGACCGCCTGTCCGGGCGCATGCCGCTGAACATGCCGGCTGACCAGGGCAAGGGCTGCATCGAGTTCTCCGTGCGTGGCGAGCCGGCCGACCCTGCGGCGCTGCGCGCGGAGTTCCTCAGCGTGGCCCAGGAGCTGAATGTCGATATCGCCTTCCAGCAGGACTCGCTGTTCCGCCGCAACCGCCGCCTGGCGGTGTTCGACATGGACTCGACGCTGATCGAGGCGGAAGTGATCGACGAGCTGGCCAAGGCCGCCGGGGTCGGCGAGAAAGTCGCCGAGATCACCGAGCGGGCGATGCGCGGCGAGCTGGACTTCCGCGCCAGCTTCAAGGAGCGCCTGGCCTTGCTGCAGGGGCTGTCGGAAGAGGTGCTGGAGGATATCGCCGCCTCGCTGCGCCTGACCGAGGGCGCCGAAGTGCTGTTCGCCGAGCTCAAGCGGCTGGGCTACAAGACCGCCATCCTCTCCGGCGGCTTCAGCTACTTCGCCAAGCGCCTGCAGGACAAGCTGGGGATCGACTATGTGTTCGCCAACGAGCTGCAGATCGTCGACGGCAAGCTGACCGGCGTGGCCATCGAACCGATCGTCGACGCCCAGCGCAAGGCCGACCTGCTGCGCGAGCTGGCGGCGAAGGAAGGCCTGCAACTGGAACAGACCATCGCCGTGGGCGACGGCGCCAACGACCTGCCGATGCTTGGTCTGGCCGGGCTCGGCGTGGCGTTCCGCGCCAAACCGCTGGTCAAGCAGTCGGCCAAGCAGGCGATTTCCACCCTGGGCCTGGATGGCGTCCTCTATCTGCTGGGCTTCCGTACCCGCGAAGGTGGGGATGGGATGGTCTGATCCGTCCAGCAAGAAAGAACCCGCCATCTGGCGGGTTTTTCTTTGGCTTCACTCTTCTGCGGCGAAGTCGTAGTCCATCGCCAGGCTCGGCCCCTGCAGGTACTGGCCCTGGATGTAGTTGGCGCCGGCCTGCCAGAGGGTCGCCAGGGCGCTGGCGCTCTCGACCATCGGCACGATGGTCAGCTTGGCCTGGGCGTGCAGGCTGGCGATCAGCGCCTTGAGGTTTTCCTGGTTTTCCGGCTTGCTCAGGTCATGCACATAGGAGCTGTCGATCTTCACGAAGTCGACGGTCATGTGCTTGAGCGTGTTGAACGGGTTGAGCGCGCAGCCGAACTGGCCGAGGGCGACCTGGCAATGCAGTTCGGCGAGTCCCTGGCTGAGCGCCTTGGCCTGCTTCAGGTAGGTGACGGCATCCGGTTCGCTGATCTGGACGATCAGCGAGTCGGCCGGCAGGCGCGCTGTCTTCAGGGCGGAGCTGAGCCAGGGCAGCAGTCCGGCATCCTGCAGGCTCGAACTGGTCAGGTGGACGAACAGCTTGGTGTCGTGGCCCTTGGCCCGGTGTTCGGCCAGCAGCCTGATCGAGCTGAGCAGCACCCAGCGGTCGATCCGTTCGGCCAGGCCGGCGGCCTTGGCTGCACTGAACACCTCGCAGGTCGGCAGTTCCTCGCCCTGCGGATTGAGCAGGCGCAGGAGCACTTCGTAATGTTCGTGGGTGTCGCCGCGCAGGCTGATGATCGGCTGGAACATCAGGCGGAAGCTGTTCTGCTCCAGGGCCTGCTGGATGATCGCGACGACGTCGCCGCGGCTGGCGGCGGCGGCCAGTTCATCGGCCGGGTCGAAGAGCTTCAGGTCGTTGCCGTTCTGCTGTGCGACGGTGTCCGCGCAGCGATGCGCGCGGCCGATGACCTGCTGGGCCTTCGAGGTCTTCTCGTCGAGGCCGGCGGCGCCGATGGACAGGGTGACCTGGGCGGAGCGGCCGTTGATGTCGAACAGGTAGGATTCGACCTTCTTCAACAGGCTGGCGAGCAGGTTGCCCGCCTGTTCCGGCGTCTGGTCGCTGAGCAGCGCGGCGAATACGTCATCGCCGAAGCGGGCGAGCTGGGTGCCGCGCGGGAAATGCGCACGCAGCAGGCTGGCGAGGTCGGCGAGCAGCAGGTCGATGCTGGCGATGCCAAGGTTCAGCTGCAGCGCCGGGGCGCGGTCCACCAGCATGTAGACGAACGTCGCCGGCTGGCCGGCAGTGATGGCACGCTCCACGGCGGCATCCATCAGGTCGAGGAAATGCGCACGGTTGAACAGGCCGGTGACCAGGTCCTGGCTGCTGACTTCGCGCAGTTTCTCTTCCAGCTGGCTGCTGTCGTTCTCCGCGCGGATCACCAGTTGGATGCACGGCTCGCCGTCGTAGGTTGCCGGCGAGCAGCTCATCCGGGCGTTGAACGAGCGGCTGTCGGCGCGGATGCCGCGGCACAGCAACTCCTCACCGCTCTCGCTGTTCTGGTAGCCCTTGAGGAATTCCTTGAAGGCGGCCTGGTCGCTGCTGGCGATCAGGTCGATCATCGGCATGCCTTCCAGCTCTTCCGCATCCTCGTAGCCGAACAGGCTGGCGTAGGCGCGGTTGGCATAGATATGCATGCCATCATGTACATAGGTGATGGCGTCCACCGAGCTGTCGAGCAGCATCTGGCAGCGCTTCTCGGTTTCCCGCAGGGCCACTTCGGCGGCGCGGCGGGCGCGGCGTTCCTCGAGGTTGCCGAACTCGCGGTTGGCTACCAGCACCAGTCGCTCGTCCTCGCCTTGCGGCACGGCGTCCTGGGCGCCGAGGGCCAGGGCTTCGGTGATGGCGTCCGGATCGTTCCCCTGCACCAACTGGATGAAGGGAATGTCGCGGGCCTGGCGGCGAATGCAGTGGAGCGCCTCGGTCGGAGTCATGGCGCGGCTTTCCGGCGCCGAGATCAGCAGGTCCCAGCCCTGCTGGAGGATCTCTTCGAGGTCGGCGCTGGACGTGATGCGGTGGACGCGGGTGGCGCGTCCGGAATTGCGGAACAGGCTGACCAGACGTTCGGCCTCGTTCTGCGAGTCTTCGAGGATCAGCAGACGGATGGTTTGCTTGATGGCCATTGGCGAGCTGCTTATACCGTATGGGACGGCAGCGAGGTGGCAAGAATGGGGCGTCAGCCGAATCTACAGCGACTTCCAGAGTGAGTCAAAATCTTCCGCCCCATGCTCCAGTTGGTCTCCCGAGGCTGTGACAGGCTTATCGCTGATGGTCCTGTTTTCCTGCGTGCGGTACTCGAACTGGCTGAAGCTGCCGGTGCTGGTCAGCTTGCGAGTCAGGCTCGCGCGGCGCTCCTCGCCATGCACGTTGATCTGCACGCGGTTGCCTTCCTGGAACGGCAGGCGCGGCGTGATCAGGGTCGCCGGGCGCGAGATCACGGCGATTTCCGGCAGCAGCAGGGCACGCAGGTACTGGCTGCTCTGTTCCGGCTTGCGCAATAGCTTCAGGCCGCAGGGCTGCGCCACGGGTGCGATCAGCTCGATGCCGACCTGGGTGCCGCCGGCGCGGACCTGGCGAATCCAGCGCACCACCGCGACGCTCCAGGAGTGGTCGGGGGTGTCCTGGATGCCGAGCAGTTCACCGGCCTGCAACTGGCTGGGAATGTCCTTGGTCCAGCTCAGGCAGTAGCCGCCCGGGCTGTGGTTGACGATGGGCAGGCTGTAGATCGGGAACTCTTCGGCCTCCCCCTCCGGTTGGGGAATCTTCCCCTCAGTCGGGGTGAACGGGGTGTATTCGATGACTTCCAGCGACACGCTCGATTGCCATTCGCTGGGTTTGCCCGAGTCGAAGGCTTCGCCCCAGACATCCTGAACCCCGGTCCTGAAGGTGGGGGCCTGGGAGTACTCCTGCATCCGCAGCACGTCGGCAAAGGACTGCCGGCCGGCCAGGTAGTAATGCAGGGCGCTCATGCCGATGCAGATGGTCAGCTGGCCATGGCCCGGCGTGCGCTGGAAGCTGCGCTCGGCGATATCGCCCCAGGCGGCGGCCAGGTGCTGCAGGAGATCGATGGAGGTGCCGGTGCCGACCTTCAGCGACAGCTTGGCGCGATCCTCCGGCGTTTCCTCGATGTATTCCTTGAGTGCGTTCACCAGCATCTGCGGGTTGATGCCGATGCTGGTGCCGATGTCGCTGTCCTTGAACAGCGTGCGATAGCGCGGCGGGCCGTCCACCTGGGTGGCGACGATGAACAGCGACGAAGGGAACTCGGCGTCCTGCAGGCGGGCCAGTTCGCTCCACGACTCGAGCATCTCCGCCAGGCTGGCGATGCTGCCCTGGCGCATCTGGTTGCAGCGCGCGCTGCCCAGCAGCAGGGTGATCAGGTAGGACTGCTCGATGGTGAGCTCGCGGACCTGCTTGGCCAGGTTGTCGCGTACCGGCGTCTGCTGCACGCCGAACTCCCGGGCCACCAGATAGAGCTGGTGCAGCTCCAGCCACAGGCCTTCGGGAACCGGGCAGTACAACTGCGCGGAGCGGACCAGCGCGGCGCTGAGGCTGCGGATCGCCCGTTGCAGGGCGAGGGTGAGCGTCGGTGCGCGTTCGCGTTTGAAGTTGGAGGCACGGCGCACGACGACCAGCTTGTAGCCGATCGCCAGATGGTTCTGCAGCGCCTGGCAGAGGCTGGCGACCTTGCGCGGGCGCTCGTCGAGGACGATCGATTGCTGGAGGAAATAGCGCTCCAGGTGATGGCAGACCGAGTGGACTTCCGGGCGCAGCAGTTCGAGCAGCTGCAGACGCGCATCGGTCGGCAGCTTCATCCGGTTCAGCTCGATCAGGCCCTGGTAGAGCAGGCGTGCGGTTTCCCCGAGGTTGGCCTTGGGCAGGTGGTCCAGCCAATACTTCAGCTCGCGCGGCGTCGCGTTGCAGAAGCTCAGGCTTTCATGCGTGGGCGTTGGAACACGCAGAAGCTGATGAGGACTCGGGTTGTCCATGATTACTCCAAGATCTTGGCCGCTTGGCTGCAATTCCCCAGCACATCTGGCCTTTGTGAAACTCTAGCAAGATCCATGACAGCCCGCAGCCGTGAATGACTGGGCGTGTGATTTGACTCAATCCGTCGAGTCAAGTTGCTGCAATTGCCGGTTGAGCGCCTCGCGTGCCGAGGTCTCGGGGCTGACGCGAATCCAGCCGTCACCCTGGCGGATCACCGCATGCGCGGCCCAGTCCAGCAGGTCCTGGCGCCGGCATGCGCCGGTGTTGCCCTTGCCGGCGCCGGCCACCACCTTGTAGATCAACTGGTCCTGGCGCCCGCGCTTGCCCGGATTGTCGTCGATCACCTGGCGCACTGCCCAGCCGTCGCCGCTGAGAGCGTTGCTGTAGCAGGCGCCGAGCAGGATGTCGTCGAGCCCGAGGCGATGGGCCTGGGCATGCTGCTGGGCCAGCTGGAGAATCTTCAGCAGGTCATCGAATTGTACGTCGATGAACGAGTCCATCTGCCGCAATGCGTGGTAGAAATCTTCCGGCGCCGGTCCGGCCGGCAGCTTCGGCGATGCCGGCAGCTTCGCCAGCGGTGCGGGGTAGCGGCGCCAGGGAAACAGGCCGTTGAACAGCACGGCGACCAGCAGGATCAGCACCACGTTCAGCAGCACCGGGCTGATCACGTAGTCGAAGCCCAGGGCGCCGATCGCCGGCCCGCCGGATACCGCCGCCAGTGCGGTGGCGCCGCCGGGCGGATGAATGCAGCGGGCGTAGTGCATCACCAGGATCGCGCCGCCGACCGCCAGTGCGGGGGTGAACGGCTGGTCCGGCCAGAGCTTCTGGCAGATCACCCCGACCACGGCGGAAAGCACCTGTCCACCGAACACCGCCCACGGCTGCGACAGCGCGCCATGCGGAACGGCGAACAGCAGCACGGCGCTGGCGCCCATCGAGGCCACGACCCAGAGCGCCGCTTCGCTCGGCAGAACCCAGTGGGTGACTGCATAGATGGCAGCGATGCCGCACAGGGCGCCGAGGGCGGAAAGCCATTTTTCCAGATGGCTGGTGGCGTTGGCGCGCCAGCCCAGCAGATGCAGGACGCGATTCATACGGATGACGGCAGGCAAGACTATGGGCAATGGCGGACAGCTCATTGGCCGTCCGCCTTATGGTTGGGGCATCAGCCCCGGGCGTTGGCGATTGCCTGGCCCATGCGTACGGGGGAGCCGGCGCCCAGCTGTTCCGCCCAGCGCACCTGTTCCGGTCCGAACAGTACGATGGCGGTGGAGCCGAGCTTGAAGCGGCCGAGTTCCGCGCCTTTTTCCAGGTGGATCGGCGCACGCGCGGCTTCGTCGTAACGGAAGGTCTTCAGCTGGCGCTTCGGCGGGGTGACCAGGCCGGCCCAGACGGTCTCGATGGAGGCCACGATCATCGCGCCAACCAGCACCACGGCCATCGGCCCGCGCTCGGTATCGAACAGGCAGACCACCCGTTCGTTGCGGGCGAACAGTTCCGGCACCTGCTCGGCGGTCAACTGGTTCACCGAGAACAGCCGGCCCGGCACGTAGACCATCTCGCGCAGGGTGCCGGCCAGCGGCATGTGCACGCGGTGGTAGTCCTTCGGCGACAGGTAGACGGTGGCGAACTCGCCGCCCATGAACGGTGCGGCGAGCTCGGCATCGCCGCCGAGCAGTTCGGTCAGGCTGAAGCTGTGGCCCTTGGCCTGGAAGATGCGGCCGTGCTCGATCGGGCCGAGCTGGCTGATGGCGCCGTCGGCCGGGCAGAGGATGCTGTCCGCTGCGTCATCCAGCGGGCGGGCACCGTCTTTCAGCGCGCGGGTGAAGAAGGCGTTGAAGTGTTCGTAGGCGTCCAGCTCCTCGACCCGCGCTTCGCGCATGTCGACCTGGTAGCGGCGGGCGAACCAGGCGATCAGGCGGTTCTTGAACCACGGGGCGCGGCACTCCGCGGCGCAGCCGATCAGGCGCGACAGCAGGTGATGCGGCAGCAGGTACTGGGAGAGGATGAACAGGCGGTCTTTGAACGGCATTCCTTAAACCTCTACAGGAGTGTCGGGGTGGTTGCCCCATTCCGACCAGGAGCCGGCGTAGCCCTTGACGCGGGGATAGCCGAGGGCCTTGGCCACCAGGTAGGTGAAGCCGGAGCGGTGATGGGTCTGGCAGTGGGTGATCACTTCCTTGTCCGGGGTGATGCCGAGCTGGCGGAGGATTTCCGCCATGTCGCTGCGGATGCGCAGGGCGCGGGCCGGGTCCATGCCGGCGGTCCATTCGAAATTGATTGCGCCGGGCACATGGCCGCCCTTTGCCGCGAGGACTTTCTCGCCACGGTATTCGGCCGGGCTGCGGGCGTCCCACACCGCCAGGTCGGCGGCGCCGAGGCGGCCCTGCAGGTATTCGCGGCTGGCGGTGGGCTCGTCGTACAGGGTCAGCGGCAGCGGGCCGCCGACCGCAGCAGGAACCTCCTGGCTCCGCTCGCGCCCTTCGGCGACCCAGGCATGCAGGCCGCCGTCGAGGTAGTGGTAACGGCCGTGGCCGATCACGTCGAGCAGCCAGATGAAGCGTCCGGCCCAGCCGCCGCCTTCGTCGTCGTAGACCACGTAGACCGCGTCGGGGTTGTGTCCGAGCTCGCCGAACAGCGCTTCCAGGTCGGCCTTCGCCGGCAGCAGGCCGGGAGCGGGCGGCTGGCCCAGCTGGGTGCGCTTGGGATCGACGAAGCGGGCACCGGGGATATGCCCTTCGGCGTAGCGGGCGGCGCTGGTCAGGTCGACCAGGATCAGTTCGGCGGCGTCGAGGCGCGCGGCCAGGTCGGCCGGCTCGATCACCAGGGGCAGCGCGGAGAAGGCGGACATGTCGGAGTCTCCCTGAGCGGCCGGGCGGCCTGCGGCTGCGGGCCCGGTCCATCGATTTCGAAAACCCGGCAGTTTAACGGAAACCGACGTTCGTCGTGCCATTTATCGGGCTGGAGCCGGCGCGCCATGCATTGTGCAAGGCGGTGCAGGTTTTTGCCCGGTCGGCCCTATAGTCCTGCGCGCCCTGGCCGATAACCCGGACGAGTCCCTCCACCCTCAACTCTCGCAGTCCGGTTTCTATGGCAAAAATCATCGGCATCATCGTGGTCCTGGGGAGCATCCTCGGCGGTTACACGCTCTCCGGCGGCAAGATCGCGGCCATCATCCAGCCGTTCGAGCTGCTGATCATCGGCGGCGCGGCGCTCGGCGCGTTCCTCCAGGCCAACCCCGGCAGCACCTTCCGTACGGTGCTGAAGAAGGCGCCGAAGATGTTCAGCAACCGCTTCACCCATACCTTCTACCTGGAAGTGCTGGGCATGCTCTACGAGGTGCTGAACAAGAGCCGCCGCGAGGGCATGATGGCGATCGAGGCGGATGTCGAAGACCCGCCGGCCAGCCCGATCTTCAGCAAGTACCCGGCGATCCTCAAGGACGAGCGGATGACCGCCTACGTCTGCGATTACCTGCGCATCATGTCCTCCGGCAACATGGCGCCCCATGAGCTGGACAACCTGTTCGACATGGAGCTGGGCAGCATCAAGGAAGACCTGGCCCATGTCGGCCACGCCGTCACCCGCGTGGCCGACGCGCTGCCCGGCTTCGGCATCGTCGCCGCGGTGCTCGGCATCGTCACCACCATGGCGCTGCTGGGCAGCGGCACCCAGGCGGAAATCGGCCATCATGTGGCGGCCGCGCTGGTCGGCACCTTCCTCGGCATTCTCGCCGCCTATGGCTTCGTCGGTCCGCTGGCGAATGCCCTGGAGCACGATGCCAAGGAGGAGCTGAACCTCTACGAAGCGATCAAGGCCTGCCTGGTCGCCTCGGCTTCGGGGATGCCGCCGTCGCTGGCCGTGGAGTTCGGCCGCAAGGTGCTGCTGCCGGCCCACCGTCCCAGCTTCAGCGAGCTGGAACAGGCCGTGCGCGGGCGCTAAGCGATGGATGCGCAACCGATCATCGTCAAGCGCATCAAGCGCTACGAAGCTGGCCACCACGGCGGCTCCTGGAAGATCGCCTTCGCCGACTTCGCCACGGCGATGATGGCGTTCTTCCTGGTGCTCTGGCTGCTGTCCTCGGCGACGCCGGAGCAGCGCCGGGTCATTTCCGGCTACTTCCAGGACCCCATCGGCTTCACCGAAAGCGCCAGTCCCTACGTGATCGACCTCGGCGGCACGCCGACGCCGGCGCCGGACAAGACCCTGAACCCGCAGGTCCAGGCGCAGCCGGACACCAGCGAGACACGCATCAGCCCGAAGCCGGACATGCGCATCAGCTCCGACCAGGCTGAAGGGCTGGCCGAGCAGGTCGAGCGCGAGCGCCTGGAGCTGCTGCTGCAGGAGCTGCAGAACAAGGTCGACGAGAACCCGACGCTGAAGCGCTTCAAGGAGCAGATCCTGTTCGAGATCACCCAGGACGGCCTGCGCATCCAGATCGTCGACGCCGAGAACCGGCCGATGTTCGACCTCGGCAGCGCGCATCTGCAGCCGTACTTCGAGGACATCCTGCTGGCCCTGGCGGACACCATCAAACAGGTGCCGAACAAGATCAGCATCAGCGGCCATACCGACGCCAAGCCGTATGCCGGCGGTGGCGATTTCGGCAACTGGGAGCTTTCCGCCAACCGCGCCAACGCCGCGCGCCGCGCGCTGGTGGCCGGCGGCTATCCGGAAGGGCAGATCGCCCGGGTGGTCGGCTACGCCTCGTCGGTGCTGTTCGACGCCAGGGACCCGCTGAACCCGGTGAACCGCCGCATCGACATCATCGTCCTGACCCGGAAGGCGCAGCATCGCATCGAAGGGCAGGATGGCGGCGGCGAAGCCAAACCGGCGGAAAGGCCGGTTGCCCCGGCGCAAGGCCAGCAGCCGCCGAAGACCGAAGGAGAACCGCTATCGGCGGAGCAGTTGCGCGAGAAGCTCAACCTGTTCGATGACGGTGGCACGCTGAAGCTGGATGAGTTGCGGAGACCGTGACGCTGGCGCAGGACCTTGTAGGAGCCAGCTTGCTGGCGATCCGCGGTTTCATGCGGCTACGGCATTGTCGGTGAACACCGATGATCGCCAGCAAGCTGGCTCCTACAAAAAGCGACGCGGTCAGGCCTTGCCGTCGCATGTTCCTCAATAATCGTCTTCCGGCAGGCTGGCGATGATGTGCCGGTAGCTGGCCATCCGCTGCGGCTGCACGCGGCCTTCTTCCAGCGCCTTGAGTAGCGCGCAGCCCGGTTCGCGGTCGTGCTTGCAGTCGCGGAAGCGGCAGTGCCCGAGCAGGTCGTGGAACTCGATGAAGCCGGCCTCGACATCGTCGCGGCTGACATGGCCGAGACCGAATTCGCGGATGCCGGGCGAGTCGATCAGGTCGCCGCCGGCCGGGAAGTGGAACAGCCGCGCCGTGGTGGTGGTGTGGGTGCCCTTGCCGGTGACTTCGGAAAGCTCGCCGACGCGGGTATCCACCCCCGGCAGCAGCGCGTTGACCAGCGACGACTTGCCCACCCCCGACTGCCCAACGAACACGCTGACATGCTCGTTCAGCGCGGCGCGCAGGGCGTCCATCGCCAGTCCGTTGAAGGCCGAAACCTCCAGCAGTGGATAGCCCAGTTCGCGGTAGGTGCCGAGCAGGGTGTCGATGCTTTCGACGTTCGAGTCATCGATCAGGTCGGCCTTGTTCAGCAGCAGCAGCGGCTTGATACCGGCGTGCTCGGCCGCCACCAGGTAGCGGTCGATCAGGTTGGCGTGGGGCTCCGGGCGCGGCGAGAAGACGATGACGATGCGGTCGACGTTGGCCGCCACCGGCTTGAGCACGCCGCGCATGTCCGGCCGGCATAGCTCGGAGGTGCGCGGCAGTTGCGCGACGATCACGCCGATGCCCTGGTTGCCCGGGCGCCACACCACCTGGTCGCCGGTCACCAGCGGCGGCAGGTTGGCGCGCAGGTGGCAGCGGAATACCTGGCCGGCGCTTTCGCCCTCCAGAGCCTCGACCTCGACCTGTACGCCGAAGTGGGCGATCACCTGTCCGTGCTGCTCGGGGCCGAGGTCGCCACCTTCCAGTTCCTCCAGGGCGCGCGATTCGCGCTTGGCCGCGCGGGCGGCGCGTTCTTCCTGGACTTTTTCGATGCGCCAGCTTTGCCGGCGGGTAAGGTGACGCTTGGCCATATCCGATCCATAGGGAAAATCGCCGGCGAGTTTAGCATGCGTCCGCGCGCTTCCCGCTAAACTACCGGGCTGTAGCCTAGGAGCCGCATCATGCAGAACCCGCAGAACCTGATCTGGATCGACCTGGAAATGACCGGGCTGGACCCGGACCGGGACGTCATCATCGAAATGGCGACCATCGTCACCGATAGCCAGCTCAACGTCCTCGAAGAAGGCCCGGTGATCGCCATCCACCAGCCGGAGGAAATCCTCGCCGGCATGGACGAGTGGAACACCCGCCAGCACGGCCAGTCCGGCCTGACCCAGCGGGTCCGCGAGAGCCGCATATCCGCCGCCGAGGCTGAGGCGCAGACCCTGGTCTTCCTCGAAAAGTGGGTACCGAAGCGCGCCTCGCCGATCTGCGGCAACAGCATCTGCCAGGACCGCCGCTTCCTTTATAGGCACATGCCGAAGCTGGAAGCCTACTTCCACTACCGCAACCTCGACGTCTCAACCCTCAAGGAACTGGCGGCACGCTGGGCCCCGCAGGTGCGCGACAGCTTCAAGAAGGGCAACACCCACCTGGCGCTGGACGACATCCGCGAGTCCATCGCCGAGCTGAAGCATTACCGCGAGCATTTCATCAAGCTCTGATCCGCGAAGGGGCTTTCGTAGGAGCGGGCGCTCAGCCATCGTAGGATGGGTTGAGCGCAGCGATACCCATGCCGCCCGCTGGGTGTTGGGCTTCACTGCGTTCAGCGCCAACCTACAGGGCGCCATGCCGCCCCAGCGCCCACTGCACATGCTCGCGCACCAGCTCCGACGGAAACTCCCGCCGCGCCCTGAGCGCTTCCAGTACCGGAATGGTCGACGGCGCATTGCCCAGCCCGACGGCCAGGTTGCGCAGCCAGCGCTCGTAGCCGGCGCGGCGCAGCGGCGAGCCTTCGGTGCGGGTGAGAAACTCGTCCTCGGTCCAGAGGAACAGCTCGGCCAGCCCGGCATTGTCCAGATGGTGGCGGGGCTGGAAGTCGCCCTTGTCGGTGGCGCGGGCGAAGCGGTTCCACGGGCAGACCATCTGGCAGTCGTCGCAGCCGAACACCCGGTTGCCGATCAGTGAGCGCAACTCCACGGGAATCGAACCCTTCAGCTCGATGGTCAGGTAGGAAATGCAGCGCCGCGCGTCCAGCACATAGGGCGCGACGAAGGCCGCGGTCGGGCAGATGTCCAGGCACGCCGAGCAGCGCCCGCAGTGTTCCGTGCCGTGCGGCGGATCGACCGGCAGCGGCAGGTCGGTGAACAGTTCGCCGAGGAAGAAGTAGCTGCCGGCCTTGCGGTTCAGCACCAGGGTGTTCTTGCCGATCCAGCCGAGCCCGGCCTGTTCGGCGATGGCCTTCTCCAGCACCGGCGCGCTGTCGACGAAGGCGCGGTAGCCGAACGGGCCGACCGCCTGCTGCACGCGCTCCGCCAGTTGCTGCAGGCGCTTGCGGATCAGCTTGTGGTAATCGCGGCCCAACGCATAGCGCGAGACGTAGGCTTTCTCCGGAGCGGCGAGGACTTCCGCCATGCGCGTGTCGCCCGGCAGGTAGTCCATGCGCAGGGAAATCACCCGCAGGGTGCCGGGCACCAGTTCGTCCGGCCTCCAGCGCTTGCTGCCGTGGGCGCCCATGTAGTCCATCTCGCCGTGGTAGCCGGCCTCCAGCCAGCGCTGCAGGTGCGCGCCGTGGGTTTCCAGGTCGAGGCCGCTGATGCCGACCTGCTGAAAGCCGAGCTCGCGCCCCCAGTCCTTTATGTGCTGGGCGATATCGTGGAAGTTGGGGGCTGAATCATGCATGCGGAGCGGGAAAGCGGGGCCAGGGTGGGTATAATTCTGCCAGACCTTCACTCAGTCGCCGAATTTCCCCGCCAGATGAATCCGCATCCCCACGACGATCTGCCGACCGCTCTCTACAGTGCCGCCCAGGTGCGCGACCTCGATGCGCGCATCATCGCCGCCGGCACGCCGGGTTTCGAACTCATGCAGCGTGCCGCCCACGCCACCTGGCGCGCCTTGCGCCGGCGCTGGCCGGATGCCGGGGCAATCACCGTGCTGGCCGGGCATGGCAACAATGCCGGCGACGGCTACCTGATCGCCGCCCTGGCGCAGCGCGCCGGCTGGAGCGTGCGGGTACTGGCGGTGGGCGAAACCTCACGGCTTGCCGGCGACGCCGCATCGGCCCATGCCGAGGCGCTGACGGCCGGGGTCGCGGTGCAGCCCTGGACTGACGATTGCGAACTGCATGGCGTGCTGGTCGATGCCCTGCTCGGCACCGGTCTGGGCGGCGCGGTGCGTGAGCCCTATGCCGGGGCGATCCAGCGGATCAACGCCAGTGGTCTGCCGGTGCTGGCTGTGGATATCCCTTCCGGACTCAGCGCGGATACCGGCGAAATCCTTGGTGTGGCGGTGCGCGCACAGCTCACCGTGACCTTCATCGGCCTGAAGCTCGGCCTGTTCACAGCCCACGGTCCGGACTGCTGCGGCGAGCTGGCGTTCGCCGATCTCGATGCCGATCCGGCCCTGCTGCCGGCCAATCCGCTGGCGGTCCGCCTGGCTCCGGCCAGTCTCGGCAGGCTGGCGCCACGCCCGAAGGCCGCGCACAAGGGGCTCTACGGGCACCTGCTGGTGATCGGCGGCGACAGCGGCATGGGCGGCGCCGCGTTGCTGGCGGGGGAAAGCGCGCTGCGTTGCGGCGCCGGCCTGGTCTCGCTGGCGACCCGCGAGCAGCATGTCGTCAGCGCCCTGGCCCGGCGGCCGGAGCTGATGGCGCATGGTGTGGTGTCGTCCTCCGATCTGCTGCGCCTGGCCCAGCGAGCCGATGTGCTGGTGGTGGGGCCGGGCATTGGTCGCAATGCCTGGGGGCGCTGTCTGGTCAGTGCGGCGGCCAGCCTGGACAAGACGCAGGTGTGGGATGCCGATGCGCTCAACCTTCTGGCCGAGGAAGCGGTCACCCGGCCGACGCAGTCCTGGGTGATTACCCCGCATCCTGCCGAGGTGGCGCGCCTGCTGGGGCGTTCGACGGCGGAAGTTCAGGCGGATCGTCCCGCTGCCGCGCGCGAACTGGCCAATCGTTACCAGGCGGTGGTCGTGCTCAAGGGCGTAGGCAGCCTGATCGCAGCCCCGGACGGTCGCCTGGCGCTGTGTTCCCATGGCCATCCGGCGATGGCCGGGGCAGGGCTGGGGGATGTGCTGTCCGGTGTGGTCGGCGCCCTGCTGGCGCAGGAAATGGAAACATTCGATGCGGCCTGTCTGGCCGTCTGGTTGCATGCCCGAGCCGGCGAGAGTCTTGGTGGCGCCGGGAGAGGCCTGGCCGCCAGTGATCTGATCCCTGCCGTTCGTCAGTTACTTGAGGAGTCGAACCCATGTCTTTGAATCTGTTCGCCGATGGCGAGGAAGCCATGTACGAACTGGGCGGGCGGATCGCGGCGGTCAGCGGGGGAAGGGGCGTCATTTACCTGCACGGCGACCTGGGCGCCGGCAAGACCACCCTGTCACGCGGCATTCTGCGTGGCCTCGGCCATGTCGGAGCGGTGAAGAGCCCGACCTTCACCCTGGTCGAGCCCTATGAGATCGATGGCAAGCGCGCCTTCCATTTCGATCTTTACCGCCTGGCCGATCCGGAAGAACTGGAATATCTCGGCATCCGCGACTACTTCGAGGGCGATGCGCTGTGCCTGATCGAGTGGGCCGAGCGCGGTACGGGCATTTTGCCAAAGGCGGACCTGGACATTACCATTGTCCCGCAAGCGGGTGGCCGCACGCTGCGCCTTGAACCGCACGGTGCGCGGGGCGAAGCCTGGTGCGCCACCCTGACCACAGGAGCATGAGAATAAACATGGGTTGGGGGTTGCGCCTGCGGGCGTTGTTGACCGGTTTCATCGTTCTGCTGACATTCGGTGCCGGCGAGGTTCTTGCCGCCACGCAAATCAAGAGCGTGCGCATCTGGCGCGCGCCGGACAACACCCGCCTGGTGTTCGATCTGTCCGGCCCGGTGCAGCACAGCCTGTTCACCCTGAGCGCGCCCAATCGCATCGTCATCGACGTCAATGGCGCCCAGCTGACCACTGTGCTGGACAAGCTCAAGCTGTCCAACACCCCGATCACCGCGGTGCGTTCGGCACAGCGCACGCCGAACGACGTGCGCCTGGTGCTCGACCTGTCCACCCAGGTAACGCCGAAGAGCTTCGTCCTGCCGCCCAACCAGCAGTACGGCAACCGTCTGGTGGTCGATCTGTATGACCAGGGCGCCGACCTCGCTCCTCCAGTCCCGGCCACGCCGACGCCGAACGCACCGGCCGTGCCTGTCACGCCAACCCAGCCTGTGGCCAAGCTGCCGGCTCCGGCTGGCGGCAAGCGCGATGTCGTCATCGCCATCGACGCCGGTCACGGCGGCGAAGACCCGGGCGCACTGGGCCCTGGCGGCCTGCACGAGAAGAACATCACCCTGTCGATCGCCCGCGAACTGCAGCGGCAGATCAACCAGATGAAGGGCTTCCGCGCCGAACTGACGCGTACCGGCGACTACTTCATTCCGCTGCGCAAGCGCACCGAGATCGCCCGCAAGAAGGGCGCCGACCTGTTCGTCTCCATCCACGCCGACGCCGCGCCCAGCCGCAGCGCCTTCGGTGCCTCGGTATTCGCCCTGTCCGATCGCGGCGCAACTTCCGAGACCGCCCGCTGGCTGGCGGACACCGAGAACCGCTCCGACCTGATCGGCGGTGACGGTGGCGTCAACCTGGATGACAAGGACCGCATGCTGGCGGGCGTGCTGCTCGACCTGTCGATGACCGCGACCATGTCGTCGAGCCTGGACGTCGGCCACAAGGTGCTGACCAACGTCGGTCGCATCACCTCGCTGCACAAGCGGCGGGTCGAGCAGGCCGGCTTCATGGTGCTGAAGTCGCCGGATATTCCGTCGATTCTGGTGGAAACCGGCTTCATCTCCAACCCGGGCGAATCGCAGAAGCTGGCCAGTATTTCGCACCAGCAGGCCCTGGCGCGCTCGATCTCCAGCGGCATCCGCCAGTACTTCCAGCAGACGCCGCCGCCGGGCACCTACCTGGCTTCGCTGCGCGACAGCGGCCAGCTCGCCGTCGGTCCGCGCGAGCACGTGGTGCGTTCCGGCGAGAGTCTGTCGATGATCGCCAGCCGCTACGACGTCAGCATGTCGGCGCTGCGTAACGCCAACGAGCTGAAGAGCGACAGCGTGCGCATCGGCCAGGTACTGAAGATTCCCGCTACGGCGCTGGCGGTACAGCAATGACCGATGATCGCCGTATCCAGCTGCTGAGTCCGCGGCTGGCCAACCAGATCGCCGCGGGCGAGGTGGTCGAGCGCCCCGCCTCGGTGATCAAGGAACTCCTGGAAAACAGCCTGGATGCCGGCGCCCGGCGCGTCGACATCGAGGTGGAGCAGGGCGGCGTCAAACTGCTGCGCGTGCGCGACGACGGCGGCGGCATTCCGGCCGACGACCTGCCGCTGGCCCTGGCGCGCCACGCCACCAGCAAGATCCGCGAACTGGAAGACCTGGAACGGGTGATGAGCCTGGGCTTCCGCGGCGAGGCGCTGGCCTCGATCAGCTCCGTCTCGCGCCTGACCATGACTTCGCGCACCGCCGATGCCGAGCAGGCCTGGCAGGTGGAAACCGAGGGCCGCGACATGCAGACGCGCGTGCAGCCGGCGGCGCATCCGGTCGGCACCAGCGTGGAAGTCCGCGACCTGTTCTTCAATACCCCGGCGCGACGCAAGTTCCTGCGCGCCGAGAAGACCGAATTCGATCACCTGCAGGAAGTCATCAAGCGCCTGGCGCTGGCCCGCTTCGATGTGGCCTTCCACCTGCGGCACAACGGCAAGACCATCTTCTCCCTGCACGAGGCGGCCGATGAACTGGCTCGCGCGCGGCGCGTGGGCGCGGTGTGCGGCTCGGGCTTCCTCGAACAGGCGCTGCCCATCGAAGTCGAGCGCAACGGCCTGCACCTGTGGGGCTGGGTCGGCTTGCCGACCTTCTCGCGCAGCCAGCCGGACCTGCAGTATTTCTACGTGAACGGTCGCATGGTGCGCGACAAGCTGGTCGCCCATGCGGTGCGCCAGGCCTATCGCGACGTGCTGTACAACGGCCGTCATCCTACCTTCGTGCTGTTCTTCGAGGTCGATCCGGCGGTGGTCGACGTCAACGTGCATCCGACCAAGCATGAGGTGCGCTTCCGCGACAGCCGCATGGTCCACGACTTCCTCTATGGCACCCTGCACCGGGCGCTGGCCGAGGTGCGACCGGACGACCAACTGGCGCCGCCGGGGGCGACCACCCTGACCGTGCAGCGCCCCACCGGGCAGGCAGCGGGCGAGTTCGGTCCGCAGGGCGAGATGCGCCTGGCGGAGAGCGTACTGGAAGCTCCGGCTGCGGCGCGTTCCTGGGAGACGCGCGCGAGCGGCGCGCCGTCTTCCGGCTCCGGGTACGGCTATCAGCCGCCGCGCCAGGAGGTTCCGCCGCTGGCCGAGGCGCAGGGCGCCTACAAGACCTTCTTCGCGCCGCTGTCCGACACGTCGGCGCCACAGGCGTTGCCGGAAAGCGCGCAGGACATCCCGCCGCTGGGCTACGCCCTGGCGCAGCTCAAGGGTATCTACATCCTCGCCGAGAACGCCCACGGTCTGGTGCTGGTGGACATGCACGCGGCCCACGAGCGCATCACCTACGAGCGCCTGAAGATCGCCATGGCCAGCGAAGGTTTGCGCGGCCAGCCGTTGCTGGTGCCGGAGTCCATCGCCGTCAGCGAGCGTGAGGCCGATTGTGCCGAGGAGCATTCCGGCTGGTTCCAGAAGCTCGGTTTCGAACTGCAGCGGCTGGGTCCGGAGACCCTGGCGATCCGCCAGATTCCCGCCCTGCTCAAGCAGGCCGAGGCGACCCAGTTGGTGCGCGACGTGATCGCCGACCTGCTGGAGTACGGCACCAGCGACCGCATCCAGGCGCATCTCAACGAGTTGCTCGGGACCATGGCCTGCCACGGTGCGGTGCGTGCCAACCGCCGCCTGACCGTGCCGGAGATGAATGCGCTGCTGCGCGACATGGAGATCACCGAGCGCAGCGGCCAGTGCAACCATGGCCGTCCGACCTGGACCCAGCTCGGCCTGGACGAGCTGGACAAGCTGTTCCTGCGCGGTCGATGAGGTAGCGCGGGCGATATCCATTGATGGGTATCGCTTCGTTCGACCCATCCTACATACTCGATCCACCCTGCGTACCTTTCATACGAGCTTTCGATGTCTTCGCTGCCTCCCGCCATCTTTCTCATGGGCCCGACCGCCGCCGGCAAGACCGATCTGGCGCTGGACCTGGCGCGCGTGCTGCCCTGTGAGTTGATCAGCGTGGATTCCGCACTGGTCTACCGGGGCATGGATATCGGCACCGCCAAGCCCTCCCGCGAGGTGCTGGCAGAGTTTCCTCATCGCCTGATCGACATCCGCGATCCGTCGGAGACCTATTCCGCCGCCGAGTTTCGCGCCGACGCCCTGGCGGCGATGGCGGAAATCACCGCGGCCGGACGCATTCCGCTGCTGGTCGGCGGCACCATGTTGTATTTCAAGGCATTGCTGGAAGGGCTGGCCGACATGCCCAGCGCCGATCCCGCGGTGCGCGCGGAAATAGAGGCGCTGGCCGCCGTCGAGGGCTGGGCGGAGGTGCATCGGCAGCTCGCCGAGGTAGATGCCGAGTCGGCGCAGCGCATTCATCCCAACGATCCGCAGCGCCTGACCCGCGCCCTGGAGGTCTATCGCGTCAGCGGAATTTCGATGAGCGAGCACCGGCGGCGCCAGGCGGGGGAAAATGCGCCTGAAGGCAGTCAATTGCCGTATAATGCCGTCCATCTGGCGATCGCCCCGCTGCAACGCCAGATCCTGCACGCGCGTATCGCGCAACGTTTTCGCCTGATGCTGGAACAGGGCTTCGTTTCCGAGGTCGAAGGTCTTCGCGCAAGAGATGACTTGCACGCCGGCCTGCCGTCCATTCGCGCAGTAGGTTACCGACAGGTATGGGATTACCTGGATGGCAAACTGTCCTACGCTGAAATGGAGGAGCGCGGAATCATTGCCACCCGGCAACTGGCCAAGCGCCAGTTCACCTGGCTGCGCAGCTGGAGCAATCTACACTGGTTGGACAGCCTGGCAGGCGACAATCTGCCGCGGACCTTGAAATACCTTGGGGCCATCTCCATATAGGATCGAGACCTGATTTGGCCGTCTATCCTTGGGGCTAAAAGGACGGCGTTTAGCCAATACGACTACTACATCTAGATATTTATTACCCTTAAAGGAGTGCGGCATATGTCAAAAGGGCATTCGCTACAAGACCCTTACCTCAATACCCTGCGGAAAGAGCGCGTCCCGGTTTCCATTTACCTGGTCAACGGCATCAAGCTGCAAGGCCAGATCGAATCCTTCGACCAGTTCGTAATTCTGCTGAAGAACACCGTCAGCCAGATGGTGTACAAACACGCCATTTCCACTGTGGTTCCCAGCCGTCCGGTGCGTCTGCCGAGTGGCGATCAGCCGGCCGAGCCGGGCAACGCCTGACGGGAGCCTGTCTTGTTCTTTGAGCGCCCGGGCGGTGGGGAACGGGCCATCCTGGTCCATCTGGAAGGTTCGGACCCCGAGGCGCGCGAAGATCCTCAGGAATTCCAGGAGCTGGCTCGTTCGGCGGGCGCGGAGTCCGTGGCTTTCATCAGCATTTCGCGCCACCAGCCCTCAGCCAAGTTCCTGATCGGCAGCGGCAAGGTCGAAGAGCTTCACGACCTTGTGCAGGCCGAAAAGGTCGAGCTGATCATTTTCAATCACACCTTGACCCCCAGTCAGGAGCGTAACCTCGAGCGGGCGCTGGAATGCCGCGTGCTCGATCGCACCGGACTGATCCTCGACATCTTCGCCCAGCGCGCCCGTACCCATGAGGGCAAACTGCAGGTGGAGCTGGCCCAGCTCGAACACATGAGCACGCGCCTGGTACGGGGCTGGACTCACCTTGAGCGGCAGAAGGGTGGTATCGGTCTGCGTGGTCCGGGTGAAACCCAGCTGGAAACCGACCGCCGCCTGTTGCGTGGGCGTATCCGGCAGATCAAGCAGCGCCTGGAAAAGGTCCGCAGCCAGCGCGAGCAGGCTCGGCGCGGGCGTCGTCGCGCCGATATTCCCTCGGTTTCGCTGGTGGGTTACACCAACGCCGGCAAGTCCACACTGTTCAACGTGCTGACGACCTCCGAGGTGTATGCCGCCGACCAGTTGTTCGCCACCCTCGACCCGACCCTGCGCCGCCTCGAGCTGGAGGACATCGGGCCGATCGTGCTGGCCGACACCGTGGGCTTCATTCGTCATCTGCCGCACAAGCTGGTCGAGGCCTTCCGCGCTACGCTGGAGGAGTCGAGCAATTCCGACCTGCTGCTGCATGTGATCGACGCCCATGAGCCGGATCGCACCGCCCATATCGAGCAGGTGCATGCGGTGCTGGACGAGATCGGTGCCAACGAGCTGCCGATGCTCGAGGTGTACAACAAGATCGACCTGCTGCCGGACTTCGAAGCGCAGATCCAGCGCGACGAAAATGGCAAGCCGGTGCGGGTCTGGCTTTCCGCCCGCGAGTCACGCGGTCTTGAGCTTCTCGAACAGGCTGTGGCCGAATTGCTCGGCGACGACCTGTTCGTGGGTACCCTGTGCCTGCCGCAGCGCCTCGGACGTTTGCGTGCGCAATTCTTCGCGCTGGGTGCGGTGCAGTCGGAAGAGCACGACGAACAGGGACATGCGCTATTGCAGGTTCGCCTGCCGCGAGTGGAGCTGAATCGCCTGGTGAGCCGCGAAGGCTGGCAGCCGGCGGAGTTCATTGCGCAACACACTTTGCAATAAAGCCCGGGGCGCTGTTTTTGGCAGCGGCCCAGGCATTCTGTAGCATTGGTGGGCGCGCCGTAGGCGCGTTTTCGCGTTATTCAGATGGAGAGCGCTATGGCCTGGAATGAGCCGGGTGACAACAAGAACGACCAGGACCCCTGGGGCGGTCGCCGTGGTGGCGGTCGTCAGGGACCGCCTGACCTGGATGAGGCCTTCCGCAAACTGCAGGACAGCCTGAACGGTATCTTTGGCAAGAAGCGCAGCGGCGGGGGCTTCGGCTCCGGCGGCAAGGGCGGCGGGCTGGGCATCTTCGGCATCGGCCTGGCCGTGCTCGCCGTGCTCTGGCTGTACAACGCCATCTACGTGGTCGACGAGCAGGAGCAGGCAGTGATCCTGCGCTTCGGCAAGTTCCACGAAACGGTTGGCCCCGGCCTGAACTTCTATTTCCCTCCGATCGACAAGAAGTTCCAGGAGAACGTCACCCGCGAGCGTGCCTACACCAAGCAGGGGCAGATGCTCACCGAGGACGAGAACATCGTCGAAGTGCCGCTCACCGTGCAGTACAAGATCAGCAACCTGCAGGACTTCGTGCTCAACGTCGACCAGCCGGAAGTCAGCCTGCAGCACTCGACTGAGAGCGCCCTGCGCCACGTGGCGGGTTCCACCACCATGGACCGCATCCTCACCGAGGGGCGTGAGCAGATGGCCACCGAGGTACGCGAGCGCCTGCAGCGGTTCCTCGACACCTACAAGACCGGCATCACCGTGACCCAGGTGAACATCCAGAGCGCTGCCGCACCGCGTGAGGTACAGGAAGCGTTCGACGACGTGATCCGTGCTCGCGAGGATGAGCAGCGCGAGAAGAACCAGGCCGAGGCCTACGCCAATGGCGTGGTTCCTGAGGCGCGTGGTCAGGCACAGCGCATCATCGAGGAGGCCAATGGCTACCGCGATGAAGTCGTTTCCCGTGCCCAAGGTGAGGCGGATCGCTTTACCAAGCTGGTGACCGAATACCGCAAGGCGCCGGATGTCATGCGCGAACGCCTGTACATCGACACCATGCAGGAAGTCATGAGCCAGACCAGCAAGGTCATGGTGACTGGCCAGCAGGGGCAGAACAACCTGCTCTACCTGCCGCTGGACAAGATGGTCGGCGGTAGCCGTGCCGCGACTGGCGCGAGCGCTGCGCCCAGCACTACGAGCGGCGCGCCGGACCTGGGTTCGCGGGTGGCGAATGACTTGCAGCAGCGCGATATGCGTTCCAGGGAGAGTCGCTGATGAGTAACAAGTCTCTGATCGCCCTGATCGCGGGCGTGGTGGTCGCCGTGGTCCTGTGGAGCTCGGTGTACGTGGTCCAGCAGACCGAGCGCGCCGTGCTGCTGCGCTTCGGCCGCGTGGTCGAATCGGATGTGAAGCCGGGTCTGCATTTCAAGATTCCGTACGTCAACCAGGTGCGCAAGTTCGACGCCCGCCTGCTGACGCTGGATTCGCCGACCCAGCGTTTCCTCACGCTGGAGAAGAAGGCGGTGATGGTGGATGCCTTCGCCAAGTGGCGTGTGGCTGATGCCGAGCGTTTCTACACCGCGACTTCCGGTCTCAAGCAGGTTGCCGACGAGCGCCTGTCACGGCGTCTGGAAGCGGGTCTGCGCGACCAGTTCGGTAAGCGCACCCTGCATGAGGTGGTCTCTGGTGAGCGCGATGCGTTGATGGCTGACATCACCGCTTCGCTGAACCGGATGGCGCAGAAGGAGCTGGGCATCGAGGTGATCGATGTGCGGGTCAAGGCCATCGATCTGCCGAAGGAAGTCAACCGCAGCGTGTTCGACCGTATGAGCACCGAGCGTGAGCGTGAGGCGCGCGAGCACCGTGCCAAGGGCCGCGAGTTGGCCGAGGGCATCCGTGCCGACGCCGATCGCCAGCGCCGCGTGCTGCTCGCCGAAGCCTATCGCGAGGCGGAGGAAACCCGCGGTGATGGTGACGCCAAGGCGTCGGCCATCTACGCCAAGGCCTACAGCCAGGACCCGGAGTTCTATGCGTTCACCCGGAGCCTGAAGGCCTATCGTGAGAGCTTTGCCGACAAGAAGGACGTGCTGGTGCTCGATCCGGGCAGCGAGTTCTTCCGCTATCTGGAGAAGTCCAGGCAGTAACCGCGTTCTCCGGCGGGCGGCAGCGCCCGCCGGAGAAAACGTGTTATCATGGGTCAGCCGGGAAATCCCGGCTTTTTTGCGTCCGCGAGATTCATGTACGAGAGCCATGTGGCAGGAATTCGGCAAGGCATTCTGTCTGATGCTGGTACTGGAAGGCATCCTTCCGTTCCTCTGGCCGCGTGGCTGGCGTGACGCCGTGAGCGGGATCAGTCGCCTCGGCGACCGTCACCTGCGACTTGTCGGGCTGGGCAGCATGCTGCTCGGCACCGTCCTTCTTTACTGGATTCACTGATGAATTGCCGCCCGGCTGAAAGGGGAGAGGCGACATGGCAACGGTAGACCGCTGGCTGCTGCCAGATGGGATCGAAGAAGTGCTGCCACCGGAGGCGGCGCGCGTTGAAGCAGCCCGCCGTCAGGTGCTGGACCTGTTCCAGCGCTGGGGCTACGAGTTCGTCGTCACCCCGCATATCGAATACCTGGAGTCCCTGCTGACTGGTGCTTCCGAGGATCTGGCTCTGCGCACCTTCAAGGTGACCGACCCGGCCTCCGGACGCCTGATGGGGTTCCGTGCGGACATCACGCCGCAAGTCGCCCGCATGGATGCGCACAGTCTGCATCGCGAAGGGCCGAGCCGCCTGTGCTACGCCGGCAGTGTCCTGCATGCGCGTCCGCGCGCGCTGGCCACTTCGCGCAGCCCGATCCAGCTCGGTGCCGAGCTGTATGGCGACGCGAGTCCGGCGAGCGACATCGAGGTGATCAGCCTGATGCTCGACATGCTGGGCATGGCTCAGGTGCCGGACGTGCACATGGACCTCGGCCATGTCGGCATCTACCGTGGCCTGGCCCAGGCGGCCGGGCTCTCGGGCGAGGTCGAGCAACTGCTGTTCGATGCCCTGCAACGCAAGGCTGTGGACGAAGTGGCGGCGCTGACCGAAGGGTTGCCGGCCGATCTGGCTGCAATGCTGCGTGCGCTGGCCGAGCTGTGTGGCGGACGCGAAGTGTTCGCCCAGGCCCGCGAGTGTCTGGCTGAGGCGCCGGCGCCTGTGCAGGCCGCGCTTGCGGAGCTGGAAATCATCGCCGATGCGCTGACTGCGCGTTTCCCTGATCTGCCGCTGTACTTCGACCTCGGCGAGCTGCGTGGCTATCACTATCACACCGGTGTCGTATTCGCGGCTTTCGTGCCGGGCGTTGGCGAGTCCATTGCCCAGGGCGGTCGTTACGATGACATCGGTGCCGACTTCGGTCGTGCGCGCCCGGCAACCGGTTTCTCTACCGACCTGAAGACCTTGGTGACCCTGGGGCAGGCGGAGTTGGATGCGCCGCTTTCGGGTATCTGGGCGCCGGTCGATGGCGCTGGTTTGTGGCAGGCGGTGCAACGACTGCGCCGCGACGGTCAGCGCGTGGTTCAGGCGCTGCAAGGGCAGGACGCGGCTTCTGCGCGCGAAGCGGGCTGCGACCGGCAGCTGCTGGAGCGCGATGGTAATTGGCAGGTGGTGTCGCTCTAACCGAGTGCGGCATCCAGAGTTTTCGCCGGCCGCGGCCGGCATCGAACATCCACGATGGGGACAAGTGTTATGGGTAAGAATGTCGTAGTCCTGGGCACCCAATGGGGTGATGAGGGCAAAGGCAAGATCGTCGACTTGCTCACCGACCAGGCTGCTGCCGTTGTGCGCTACCAGGGTGGCCACAATGCCGGCCATACGCTGGTGATCGACGGTGAGAAGACCGTTCTGCACCTGATTCCGTCGGGCATCCTGCGCGAAGGCGTGCAGTGCCTGATCGGCAACGGCGTGGTGCTGGCGCCGGATGCGCTGATGCGCGAGATCGCCAAGCTGGAAGAGAAGGGCGTGCCGGTGCGTGAGCGCCTGCGCATCAGTCCGTCCTGCCCGCTGATCCTGTCCTTCCACGTTGCCCTTGACCAGGCTCGCGAGAAGGCCCGTGGCGATGCGAAGATCGGCACCACCGGTCGTGGCATCGGCCCGGCATACGAAGACAAGGTCGCCCGTCGCGGTCTGCGCGTTGCCGACCTGTTCCACCGCGAGCGTTTTGCCGCCAAGCTGGGCGAGCTGCTGGACTACCACAACTTCGTCCTGCAGAACTATTACAAGGAACCGACCATCGACTTCCAGAAGACTCTGGATGAGTGCATGGGCTACGCCGAACAGCTGGAGCCGATGCTGGCCGACGTCACTGCGACCCTGCACAACCTGCGCCGCGCCGAACAGAACATCATGTTCGAGGGCGCCCAGGGTTCTCTGCTGGATATCGACCACGGCACCTATCCGTTCGTGACCAGCTCCAACACCACCGCTGGCGGCACCGCTACCGGATCGGGCTTCGGTCCGCTGTACCTGGACTACATCCTCGGCATCACCAAGGCCTACACCACCCGTGTCGGTTCCGGCCCGTTCCCGACCGAGCTGTTCGATGACGTCGGTGCGTACCTGGCGAAGAAAGGCCACGAGTTCGGCGCCACCACTGGCCGCGCCCGCCGTTGCGGCTGGTTCGACGCGGTGATCCTGCGTCGCGCCATCGAGATCAACAGCCTGTCCGGCCTGTGCCTGACCAAGCTGGACGTGCTCGACGGCCTGGAAACCATCCGCCTGTGCACCGGCTACAAGAATGCCGCCGGCGAGTTGCTGGTCGATGCGCCGACCGATGCCGACAGCTACATCGGCCTGCAGCCGGTCTACGAGGACATGCCGGGCTGGAGCGAATCCACCGTCGGCGCCAAGTCGCTGGAAGAACTGCCGGCCAACGCCCGTGCCTACATCAAGCGCGTGGAAGAGCTGGTCGGTGCGCCGATCGACATCATCTCCACCGGCCCGGATCGCAACGAGACCATCATCCTGCGCCATCCGTTCGGTTGATCTCTCGCTGTACGTGCAACGGGCCGCTCATGCGGCCCGTTGTCGTTTCAGGGTGATGCTTTCCGTAGGAGCGAGCTCTGCTCGCGAAGCTTTTTGTATGGCCGGTGTTCGCGAGCAGAGCTCGCTCCTACAGGGGTTGGTCGATATCCGCGGATGACGAGGGAAGAATAAAAACGCCAGAAAGCAAAAAGCCGAGCAGTGCTCGGCTTTTTGCTTGAAGATGGTGCCCAGGAGAAGACTCGAACTTCCACGGTGTTGCCACCGCTAGGACCTGAACCTAGTGCGTCTACCAATTCCGCCACCTGGGCATGCTTTTCAGCATGGGGTGCGATGATCGCTCATCGTCTTGCGGTAGTGCAACCTTTCGGTCGCTGGCGGTTGATGTTCGGTTTCAGGGTTCCGAACCCGCCGTCAATAAAGCTGTAAGCTCTATCGATAAATATGGTGCCCAGGAGAAGACTCGAACTTCCACGGTGTTGCCACCGCTAGGACCTGAACCTAGTGCGTCTACCAATTCCGCCACCTGGGCACTGGAGTCGATGATTGATCATCGTTTCCGTGTTACAACGTCTCAGCGACGCTGTGGGCGCGAACTATACGGAGCCCCTTTCCGCTTGTAAACCCCTGATGTGATAAAAATTTTATTCTTGGCCGAAGCTGACCGACGAGCGGATTTCGCGCTTCAATAAGCACATGACTACTACATCTATAGACAAAAAGGTGATCTCACCCTGATGGCCGATTGGCAAAACCTCGATCCCGAGGCCGCCCGCGAGGCGGAAAAATACGAAAACCCCATTCCCAGCCGCGAACTCATCCTGGCGCATCTCGCCGAGCGCGGCGCGCCGGCGACACGGGCGCAACTGCTGGACGAATTCGGACTTGCCGGTGAGGAGCCAGAAGAAGCCCTGCGCCGTCGTCTGCGCGCCATGGAGCGCGACGGCCAGCTTATCTATACCCGCCGTGGCGCCTATGCGCCGGTGGACAAGCTCGACCTGATCCGCGGCCGCATCTCCGGCCACCGCGATGGCTTTGGCTTCCTTATCCCGGATGACGGCAGCGACGACCTGTTCCTCAGCCCGACGCAGATGCGCCTGGTCTTCGATGGCGACCGCGCGCTGGCGCGGGTTTCCGGCTTCGATCGCCGCGGGCGCCGCGAGGGTGCCCTGGTGGAAGTGATCGAGCGCGCCCACGAAGTCATCGTCGGCCGCTACTTCGAAGAGGGCGGTATCGGCACGGTGGTCGCCGACAATCCGAAGATCCAGCAGGAAGTACTGATCCCGCCGGGCAAGAGCGGCAAGGCTAAGCACAACCAGTTCGTCCAGGTACGCATCGACGTCTGGCCGAGCGTGCATCGCCAGGCCCAGGGCGAGGTGGTCGAAGTCCTCGGCGACTATATGGCGCCGGGCATGGAGATCGAGGTTGCGCTGCGCAGCTACGACCTTCCGCATGTCTGGCCACAAGGCGTGGAGAAGGAAGCGGCCAAGCTCAAGCCGGAAGTGGCGGAGAAGGACAAGGAGAAGCGTGTCGACCTGCGTGCCCTGCCTTTCGTCACCATCGATGGCGAGGACGCTCGCGACTTCGACGATGCGGTGTATGCCGAGACGCGCAAGGGCGGCGGCTGGAAGCTGTACGTCGCCATCGCCGACGTCTCGCATTACGTCAAGGTCGGCTCGGCGCTGGACGAGGAGGCGGTCAAGCGCGGCAACTCGGTGTACTTCCCCGAGCGCGTCATCCCGATGCTGCCGGAAATCCTGTCCAACGGACTGTGCTCGCTGAACCCGCAGGTCGACCGCCTGGCGATGGTCTGCGAGATGAACCTGTCCAAGGCCGGCAAGATGACCGGCTACCAGTTCTACGAGGCGGTGATCCACTCCCACGCACGGCTCACCTATACCAAGGTCAGCCAGTACCTGGAGACGCCGGACAGTGTCGAGGCCAAACGCCTGGCCGAGCAGTTGCCGGGCGTAGTGCCGCATCTGAAGACGCTCTACGCGCTGTACAAGGTGCTGGTGGCGGCGCGTCACGTGCGTGGGGCCATCGACTTCGAGACCCAGGAGACGCGCATCGTCTTCGGCGCCGACCGCAAGATCTCGGAGATCCGTCCGACCCAGCGCAACGACGCACACAAGCTGATCGAGGAGTGCATGCTGGCGGCCAACGTGGCCACCGCGCGCTTCTTGGAGAAGCATGAGATTCCCGCGTTGTACCGTATCCACGACGGCCCGCCGCAGGAGAAGCTGAACAATCTCCGGCAGTTCCTCGGTGAGCTCGGCCTGACGCTGTATCGCGGCAAGGGCGAGCCGACTCCGGGCGACTATCAGGCGCTATTGGAGAAGATCCAGGGGCGTCCGGACTTCCAACTGATCCAGACGGTGATGCTGCGTTCGCTCAGCCAGGCGGTATACAGCCCGGAGAACCACGGCCACTTCGGCCTGAACTACGAGGCCTACACCCACTTCACCTCGCCGATCCGCCGTTATCCGGACCTGCTGGTGCACCGGGCGATCCGCGGGTTGATCCGTTCCAAGCGGCAGTCCGAGCACGTCCAGCGTGTCGGCGCCGCGGCCATGCCCAAGGCGCGCATCTATCCCTACGACGAGCAACGCCTGGAGCAGCTCGGCGAGCAGTGCTCGATGACCGAGCGGCGCGCCGACGAGGCGACCCGCGACGTGGTCAACTGGCTGAAGTGCGAGTACATGCGCGAGCGCGTGGGCGAGACCTTCCCGGGGGTGATCACCGCGGTGACCGGCTTCGGAATCTTCGTCGAGCTGACCGATATCTTTGTCGAGGGGCTGGTGCATGTGACCGCGTTGCCGGGCGACTACTACCACTTCGATCCTGTGCACCATCGCCTGGCTGGCGAGCGCAGTGGCCGCAGCTACCGGCTGGGCGACATCGTCGAGGTGGTTGTGGCGCGGGTCGATCTCGATGAGCGGAAGATCGACTTCGAACTGTCCAGCAATGTGCTGAGCACGCCGGTCGGACGCAAGAAGCGCAACGACAAGGTCGAGCCGAGCAAGCCGGCCAAGGGGCGCAAGGGCAGGAACCGCGAAGAGCCGGCTCCGGCTGGCTGGACACCGGAGCCGGTGCCTGCGGCGCAGCCGCGCAAGCGCAGGGTCGGCACCGTGCAGGCGCTGCCGGCGGTTGCTCCGGAAATGCTCGCCCAGACCGACGAGATGCTTGGCAATACGGATGTGAGTCGCAGTCGTGCGCTGAAGCAGGCGCTGATGGCCGAGGCCCGGACCGGCACGAAGGAGGCCGGGAAGGGCAAGAACAAGGCAGCGTCCGGCAAGCCCGGCGGCAACGCTGCAGGCAAGGCGAAGGCCAAGGCCGCGAGCAAGCCGGCCAAGCCCGGCAAACATCGCAAGGGGCCTTCCAAGCCGAAGGCCGAAACCGGCGCCGCCAAGGGTGGCGCAGTACGCAAGCGTAAGGCCAAGTCATGAGTCAGTGGGAAAGGGTCTACGGCGTGCACGCCGTGGAAGCATTGCTGCGCCATCACCCGAAGCGGGTCAAGCAACTGTGGCTGGCCGAGGGTCGCCACGATCCACGGGTTCAGGCGCTGGTCGAACTGGCCGGGCAGGTGCGCGTGCCGGTCGGCACCCGTGACCGCAAGGAGCTCGACGAGTGGGCCGAGGGCGTGCACCAGGGCGTAGTCGCCGAGGTCAGCGCCAGCCAGGTGTGGGGCGAGAACATGCTCGAAGAGCTGCTCGAACGCACGCCAGGGCCGGCACTGCTGCTGGCCCTGGATGGGGTCACCGATCCGCACAACCTCGGCGCCTGCCTGCGTACCGCCGATGCTGCCGGCGCCATGGCGGTGATCGTGCCGAAGGACAAGTCGGCGACGCTCAACGCCACGGTGCGCAAGGTGGCCTGTGGCGCCGCCGAGGTGATTCCGCTGGTGGCGGTGACCAATCTCGCACGCACCCTGGAAAAGCTCCAGCAGCGTGGGTTGTGGGTGGTTGGCACGGCTGGCGAGGCGACCCAGACGCTCTACGAACTGGATCTCACCGGGCCGACCGTGCTGGTGATGGGCGCCGAAGGCAAGGGCATGCGCCGGCTGACCCGCGAGCACTGCGACTACCTCGCCAAGCTGCCGATGGCCGGCAGCGTCAGCAGCCTGAACGTGTCGGTGGCCACTGGCGTGTGCCTGTTCGAGATCTTGAGGCAGCGGAGTAGCCCGAAGGCTGCCGAATAGCTGTCCGCCTTACCTGTAGGAGCCAGCTTGCTGGCGATCCGGAGTTTCACCTGGCACCGAGATGCCGGCTGACACCAATGATCGCCAGCAAGCTGGCTCCTACATGACTGCAACTGCTCAAATAATCGTCAATTCGCCTTGCGCGGCCTGGGGGGCTTCTCTAGAATGTCGCCCCTTGCCGTCCGGGCAGGCGTTCGCGCGCCTTCCCAGCAGCAAGCAAAAAAGACATTCACTCCTTGCCTGACCGCGTTGTCGGCAGGCTGCAACCCGTAAGGAGCATTTATGCGTCATTACGAAATCGTGTTCCTGGTTCACCCGGACCAGAGCGAACAAGTCGGTGGTATGGTCGAGCGTTACACCAAGGCCATCGAAGAAGACGGCGGCAAAGTACACCGCCTGGAAGACTGGGGCCGTCGTCAGCTGGCTTACGCCATCAACAACGTGCACAAGGCTCACTACGTTCTGATGAACGTCGAGTGCACCGCCAAGGCCCTGGCCGAGCTGGAAGACAACTTCCGCTACAACGACGCCGTGATCCGTAACATGGTGATCCGTCGCGACGAGGCCGTCACTGGCCAGTCCGAGATGCTGAAGGCCGAGGAAAGCCGCAACGAGCGCCGCGAGCGCCGTGAGCGCCCCGAATCCAACGAGTCCGCTGACGGCGAAGACAGCCGCGACAGCGCTGACGAGTAATCACGGACCAGTATTGAGGAGCCAATTCCATGGCACGTTTCTTCCGTCGTCGTAAGTTCTGCCGTTTCACCGCTGAAGGCGTGAAAGAGATCGATTACAAAGATCTCAACACCCTGAAGGCCTACGTTTCCGAAACCGGCAAGATCGTTCCGAGCCGCATCACCGGCACCAAGGCCAAGTACCAGCGCCAGCTGGCTACCGCTATCAAGCGCGCCCGCTACCTGGCCCTGCTCCCCTACACCGACAGCCACGGCCGTTGATCGGGCAGTCGACACGAGGTGATGGATAGATCGCATGCGCGCATTGGCTGAGTTCGTCATGCGAGGCCGCATGCAGGCGACCCTGGTGGTCGTCGCAGCCGCGGTGCTGCAGCCGGTGTTCTGGCTGGGTGCCGCAGCAGGCAGTCTGGTGCTGTTGCGCCGCGGCGCGAGCGATGCCATCGGCATCATCGCCTGGGCGCTGCTTCCGGCACTGGCCTGGTGGTACCTGGGCGATCCCAGCGTGACCCTGGTGATGGTGGGTAGTGCGGTGCTGGCGCAGGTTCTGCGCAGCGGCGCTCCCTGGAACCGGGTGATGCTGGCGAGCGTGGGGCTCGGCGTGCTGTATGCGCTGCTGCTCTCCACGGTATCGGCGGGGTTGATCGAGGGGCTGGCGGAAGCATTCCGCAAGGTCCTGCCGCAAGTGCTGTCGGAGGCGAAGCTTCCGGCGGAGCAGCAGGCCAGCCTGCAGGCGGAGATGGTTCCGGCCATCACCGGTCTGATGGCGGCGTCGCTGCAGTCGATCAGCCTGTTGTGCCTGATGCTGGCGCGCTACTGGCAAGCGGCGTTGTACAACCCGCAAGGGTTTGGCCGCGAGTTCCGCGCACTGCGCCTGTCGCCGGCAACGGCGATCGCGCTGCTGCTGGGCGTGCTGGTACTGCCGATGCTGGGGCCGCAAGCCACCGTGCTGGCGCCGATCTGCGCTGTGCCGCTGCTGTTCGCCGGGCTGGCGCTCGGTCATGGGCTGGTGGCGCTGAAGCGCTTGCCGGGGCCCTGGCTGGTGCTGCTGTACCTGCTGGTGCTGCTGCTGGGAAATGTGATCTGTCTTGTCGCCGTGGTCGACAGTCTGTTTGATTTTCGTGGTCGCCTGGCCCGTCGCCAGGGCTCCACGAACGGTGAAGGTTAAAAGTTAAGAGGTAAGACTCAAATGGAAGTCATCCTGCTGGAAAAGATCGCCAAACTGGGCAACCTGGGCGACAAGCTGAACGTAAAGGGCGGTTACGCCCGTAACTACCTGCTGCCGCAGGGCAAGGCCACTGCCGCTACTCCGGCCAACGTCGCTGCGTTCGAAGAGCGCCGCGCCGAGCTGGAAAAAGCTGCTGCCGAGAAGAAAGCCGTTGCTGAAGCCCGTGCCGCTCAACTGGCCGAGCTGATCGTCACCATCGGCGCCAACGCCGGCGACGAAGGCAAGCTGTTCGGTTCCATCGGCACCCGCGACATCGCCGAAGCCGTTTCCGCTGCCGGTTACCCGCTGGAGAAGGCCGAGGTTCGCCTGCCCACCGGTCCGCTGCGTACCGTCGGCGAGTACAACGTCGAAGTGCAACTGCACACCGACGTCGAGTCGACTCTGCACGTGGTCGTGGTCGCCGAGTAAGCGATCCGTCGCAGGACTGTGCGGTCAACGCACTAGTCCGCTAACATCGGGCACGGTACTGCGAGCGGTACCGTGCCCTTTGTTTTTGTACGTCCCCCTTTTTTATTCTGCGAGCCCATGAACGACATCACCCTCCCTGAGCAATACGACCTGCAAACGGCAGCCCTGAAGGTGCCGCCGCATTCGATCGAAGCCGAACAGGCGGTGCTGGGTGGTCTGATGCTCGACAACAACGCGTGGGAGCGTGTGTCGGATGCGGTTTCCGATGGCGACTTCTATCGCCATGACCACCGCCTGATCTTCCGTTGCGTGTACAAGCTCGCCGAAAGCAACCAGCCCATCGACGTGGTGACACTGTCCGAGCAACTGGAGCGCGAAGGCCAGCTGTCCCAGGTCGGCGGCCTCGCCTATCTGGCCGAACTGGCGAAGAACACGCCGTCGGTGGCGAACATCAAGGCGTACGCGCAGATCATCCGTGAACGGGCGACCCTGCGGCAGCTGATCGGCATCAGCAGCGACATCGCCGACAGCGCGTTCAATCCGCAGGGCCGGGGTGCCAACGAGATCCTCGACGAAGCCGAGCGGAAGATCTTCGAGATCGCCGAATCGCGCCCGAAGACCGGCGGACCGGTGGGGATCGGCGACATCCTGGTGAAGACCATCGATCGCATCGACCACCTGTTCAACACCAACGACGCGTTCACCGGCATTTCCACCGGTTTCACCGACCTCGACGAGAAGACCAGCGGCCTGCAGCCGGCCGACCTGGTCATCGTCGCCGGCCGTCCGTCCATGGGTAAGACCACCTTCGCCATGAACCTGGTGGAGAACGCCGTGCTGCGCTCCGACAAGGTGGTGCTGGTGTATTCCCTGGAGATGCCCTCCGATTCGATCGTGATGCGTATGCTCTCGTCCCTCGGCCGCATCGACCAGACCAAGGTGCGTTCGGGCAAGCTCGACGACGACGATTGGCCGCGCCTGACCTCGGCGGTCAACCTGCTCAACGAGCGCAAGCTGTTCATCGACGACACCGCCGGTATCTCGCCGTCGGAAATGCGCGCGCGGACCCGTCGGGTGGCGCGCGAGCACGGCGAGATTGCCCTGATCATGGTCGACTACCTGCAGCTGATGCAGATCCCCGGCTCCTCGGGCGACAACCGTACCAACGAGATCTCCGAAATCTCCCGCTCGCTGAAGGCGCTGGCGAAGGAATTCAACTGCCCGGTGGTGGCCCTGTCGCAGCTCAACCGCTCGCTGGAACAGCGCCCCAACAAGCGCCCGGTGAACTCCGACTTGCGTGAATCCGGAGCGATCGAGCAGGACGCCGACGTGATCATGTTCGTCTACCGCGACGAGGTGTATCACCCGGAGACCGAGTTCAAGGGCGTCGCCGAAATCATCATCGGCAAGCAGCGTAACGGTCCGATCGGCACCGTGCGCCTGGCCTTCCTCGGCAGGTACACACGCTTCGAGAACCTCGCGCCGGGCATGTACAACTTCGAGGACGAGTAACCGCGCATTCCTTGCCAGCAACGGGCGCCATACTATGGGCGCCCGTTTTGCTTTCAGGACTCAACGAAATGCGCCCCCTCGTCGCCACCATCGACCTTTCCGCGATCCGCCACAACTACGCGCTGGCCAAGCGCTGCGCACCGGGGCGCCAGGCGTTCGCGGTGGTCAAGGCGAATGCCTATGGCCACGGGGTGCGCGAGGTGGTCGATGCGCTACGCGACGAGGCCGATGGTTTCGCCGTGGCCTGTCTGGAAGAGGCGGCGGAAGTTCGCTCGGTGCACGCCGATGCGCGCATCCTGCTGCTGGAGGGCTGTTTCGAGCCGGCGGAATATCTGTTGGCCGCCCAGCTGCGGCTGGACGTGGCGGTGCAGGGCGAGGAGCAGGCTTGCGCCTTGCTGGCCGCCAACCTGCCTGCCCCGCTGAATGTCTGGCTGAAGCTGGATTCGGGCATGCACCGCCTCGGCTTCGCGCCGGCTGCGCTGCGCGCATGGCATGGCCGTTTGCGCGGCGCCGCGCAGGTTGCCGAGCTGAACCTGATGAGCCACTTCGCCTGCGCCGACCTGCGTGGCGATGCGCAGAACGAGGACCAGTTGGAGTCCTTCCTCGGTCTGCTCGACCTGGATTTCGACCAGCGCTCGCTGGCCAATTCCGCGGCGATCCTGACCATCCCGGCCGCGCATATGGACTGGCTGCGTCCGGGCATCATGCTCTACGGCGCCACGCCATTCGCCGATCTAAGCGCCGCCGAACTGGGCCTGCGCCCGGCGATGAGCCTGCAGGCGCAGCTCATCGCGGTGCATGAGGTCGCGGCCGGGGAGAGTGTCGGCTACGGCGCCAGTTGGGTCGCCGGGCGGCCTTCGCGTATCGGCACGGTGAGCTGCGGTTATGCCGACGGCTATCCGCGGCATGCGTCCGCTGGCACACCGGTTCTGGTCAATGGACAACGGGTGGCGCTGGCGGGGCGGGTGTCGATGGACATGCTGACGGTCGATCTGACGGAGCTACCCGCGGCGAAGGTCGGCGATCCGGTGGAACTGTGGGGCGAGAACCTGCCGATCGACGAAGTGGCCGCCCATGCCGGCACCATCGGCTACGAATTGCTGACCAAGGTCACGGCCCGCGTTCCACGGTGCTACCGCGGCTAGTTCAGCGAATCCAGAGCTCCGATCCCGTCCTCGCGGCGCGCTCTCCCTGTGCCTGGGTGCATCGCCAGGCGCGGCGCAAGCACGGCTATATGACGGCTCTGCGCTGCTGCCTGGCAGGATTCATGTCAGAGTGCTGTGGTCGGAATTGTTCAATTTTTGTGCTATATTCCGCGCCCGCGTTTTTGCGCCCCTATTATTCGAGATTCCCGGTGCCCGTGATGCAAGCCGCCAAGCCGCTGTTCGACTATCCCAAGTTCTGGGCCGAGTGTTTCGGCCCGGCACCGTTCCTGCCGATGAGCAGGGAAGAGATGGATCAGCTCGGCTGGGACTCCTGCGACATCATCATCGTCACCGGTGATGCCTACGTCGACCATCCGTCGTTCGGCATGGCCATCATCGGCCGCCTGCTGGAAGCCCAGGGCTTCCGCGTCGGCATCATCGCGCAGCCGGACTGGCAGTCGAAAGACGACTTCATGAAGCTGGGCAAGCCGAACCTGTTCTTCGGCGTCGCCGCGGGCAACATGGACTCGATGATCAACCGCTACACCGCCGACCGGAAAATCCGCTCCGACGACGCCTATACCCCCGGCGGTAACGCCGGCAAACGCCCGGACCGCGCCAGCATGGTCTACAGCCAGCGCTGCCGCGAGGCGTACAAGGGCGTGCCGATCGTCCTCGGCGGCATCGAAGCCTCGCTGCGCCGCATCGCCCACTACGACTACTGGCAGGACAAGGTGCGCCATTCGATCCTGATGGACGCCAAGGCCGACATCCTGCTGTTCGGCAACGCCGAGCGCGCCGTGGTGGAAGTCGCCCAGCGCCTGTCCGCCGGCGAGTCGATCGAAACCATCACCGATGTGCGTGGCACCGCCTTCATCCGCCGCGACACGCCCGAGGGCTGGTTCGAACTGGACTCCACCCGCATCGACCGTCCGGGCAAGATCGACAAGATCATCAACCCGTACGTGAACACCCAGGACACCGCCGCCTGCGCCATCGAGCAGGAGAAGGGCCCGCAGGAAGACCCGAACGAGGCGAAGGTCGTGCAGCTGCTGCCGAACCCGCGCCTGGAGCGCGAGCACACGGTGATCCGCCTGCCGTCCTACGAGAAGGTCAAGAGCGACCCGGTGCTCTACGCCCACGCCAACCGCGTGCTGCACCTGGAAACCAACCCGGGCAACGCCCGCGCGCTGGTGCAGCGCCACGGCGAGCAGGATGTGTGGTTCAACCCGCCGCCCATCCCGCTGACCACCGAGGAAATGGACTACATCTTCGGCCTGCAGTACGCCCGCGTACCGCATCCGGCCTATGGCAAGGATAAGATTCCGGCCTACGAGATGATCCGTTTCTCGGTGAACATCATGCGTGGCTGCTTTGGCGGCTGCACCTTCTGCTCGATCACCGAGCACGAAGGGCGGATCATCCAGAACCGCTCGGAAGACTCGATCATCCGCGAGATCGAGGACATCCGCGACAAGGTGCCGGGCTTCACCGGGGTGATTTCCGATCTCGGCGGGCCGACCGCGAACATGTACCGCATCGCCTGCAAGGACCCGGAGATCGAGAAGCACTGCCGCAAGCCGTCCTGCGTGTGGCCGGGCATCTGCGACAACCTCAATACCGATCACTCGTCGCTGATCCAGCTCTATCGCCGCGCCCGCGACCTGCCGGGGGTGAAGAAGATCCTCATCGCCTCGGGCCTGCGCTATGACCTCGCCGTGGAGTCGCCGGAGTACGTCAAGGAACTGGTGACCCACCATGTCGGCGGTTACCTGAAGATCGCCCCGGAACACACCGAGGAAGGCCCGCTGTCGAAGATGATGAAGCCGGGCATCGGCAGCTATGACCGCTTCAAGAAAATGTTCGAGAAGTACTCGAAGGAGGCGGGCAAGGAGCAGTACCTGATCCCGTACTTCATCGCGGCGCACCCGGGCACCACCGACGAGGACATGATGAACCTCGCCCTGTGGCTCAAGCGCAACGGCTTCCGCGCCGACCAGGTGCAGGCCTTCTACCCGTCGCCGATGGCCACCGCCACGGCCATGTACCACTCGGGCAAGAACCCGCTGCGCAAGGTGACCTACAAGAGCGACGGCGTGGACATCGTCAAGGGTGAGCGTCGCCGCCGCCTGCACAAGGCCTTCCTGCGCTACCACGACCCGAACAACTGGCCGATGCTGCGCGAGGCGCTGAAGGACATGGGCCGCGCCGACCTGATCGGCAACGGTAAGCACCAACTGATCCCGGCCACCCAGCCGGTCGGGGATGGCGGCTACCAGAGCGCGCGCCGGAAGAACTCCACGCCGGTCGGCAGCAAGAAGACCGGCAAGCCGCTGCTGACCCAGCACACCGGCCTGCCGCCGCGCGCCAGCGATGGCTCGAAGCCGTGGAACAAGGCTGAAGAAGGCCAGGCCAGGAACTACGCCAAGGGCAAGAAGCGTCCCGCCCGCCAGCCGAACATCCCGCGCTGATTCCGGCGCGGGTTCTTTCCCGCAGCATCAGTACACTCCCGCGCAGGCCGAGCCGGCCTGCGCAGGACGTTCGCATCGCCTCTGCAACGGGCGCTTCGCCATTCCCGTGCTAGCTTTTCTGGGGACTTCTCAATTCGCTGGGGGACCCACCATGGACGAAACGACCATAGTCAACGTCGGCACGGAAAAGATCAGCGCCCTCTGGGCCACCGTATCGCAATACGCTGTCGCTTTCGGCATCAAGATTCTCGCCGCCATTGCCTTCTGGATCATCGGTCGCTGGCTGATCGGCCTTGCCGTCCGGTTGGTGGGAAGGGCCCTGGCTCAACAGAACGTCGATCCGACGGTAATGCGCTACGTCGGCTCGATCATCAGCGTGACCCTGAACATCCTGCTGGTGATCGGCATCCTCGGCTATTTCGGCGTGCAGACCACCAGCCTCGCCGCACTGATCGCCGCTGCCGGCGTGGCCATCGGCATGGCCTGGTCCGGGCTGCTGGCCAACCTCGCCGCCGGCGCCTTCCTCATCGTCCTGCGTCCGTTCAAGGTTGGCGATTTCATCTGCGCCGCCGGCGTGACCGGCACGGTGAAGGAAATCGGCCTGTTCGCCACGGCGATCAACACTCCGGACAACGTGCAGACCCTGGTCGGCAACAACAAGATCTTCGGCGACACCATCCAGAACTTCAGTCACAACCCGTTCCGCCGTGTCGAGTTGAAGGCCCAGCTTTCCGGGGCGGCCGATTACCAGGCGGCCGTCGCCCTGCTCAAGCAGCGCATCGCCGCGATCCCCAACGTGCTGGAAGACCCGGCGGTGGATGTGGAAATCCTCGAATTCAACCTGGTCGGTCCGGTGCTGGCGGTGCGGCCCTATTGCCACAACGACAATTACTGGCAGGTGTACTTCGACACCAACCGCACCATCAAGGACGCCCTCGGCATCGACTTCCCGGCACCGATGCCGGCACAGACGGTGATCGTCCAGCAAGCAGGCAATAGCTGAAGCGAGCGGTTGCCAGACAAAGAGCCACTCCACGGAGTGGCTCTTTTTTTGCGCTTGCCGAGGATGAGCGGTGTGTTTTGGCGGATAAGCGGTCTGTCAGATGAGGGCTGACACTAACCTCGGTTCGAGGGCTTTCTCGTACAAGAAAGTTCTGGCTCGCATTGAAGATCATCCTGATCCGCTCTCCTGCGCGATTTACGTAGCCTTTTACTGTCGTTCGACGGTCTAGCAAACATCCCACTCTGCTTCTCGCGAACGGTACTTCGGCAACCCTTCGCGTCGAGGCAAACCCATGCATCGCCCCATCGCATTGAGCGGATTCACCCTGATCGAGTTGCTGGTCACGCTGTCCCTGCTGGCCATATGCGCCACGATTGCCGTTCCCGGCTTCACCCAGTTCATCCGTAACAACCAGGTGCAGAGCGCCAGTGACGAGCTGTACGGACTGTTGCTCTACGCCCGCAGCGAGGCAGCGATCCGCGGAGTCACGGTGTCGATCGATGCGCCTGCCGCCAACCGCTGGAATGACGACCTGGTGGTCAGGACCCTCGGCGAAGTGCTCCGCCGACTGGGCGCCGCCGGCTTGAGCGCAGGCAACGTGACCGCCAAGGGCAGTGCCGCCGGTTTCGCCTTCCAGTCCAGCGGGGCGCTCGCTGCCGGCGGGAATGGTTGCCTGACCGTCTGCCATGCCGATGCGACGGATATCCGCTGCCGCTACATCGGCATTCGGGCTTCCGGCCAGGTGCTGCCGCCAAATGCCGAAAGGCCGGAGACAGGGGAGTGCGGCGCATGAGGCGACAGGAGGGATTCAGCCTGATCGAGGTGCTGGTCAGCCTGCTGCTGATCTGCATCGGTCTGCTCGGCATGGCGGTGGCGCAGGGGCGGGCAGTGCAGTACACCCACGACGCCACGCTGCGCGGCAGTGCAGTCATGCTGGCCAATGAGTTGCTGGAGCTGATGCGCAGCAACCGCGGCGCCCTGCTCGGCGCCAACGATCGTCTGGCCGCTTCTTCCGCCTACTACAAGGCGGATGGCGATGACCTGCCCACGGTCGCGGATGGTTTCGACTGTGCCGGGCGTGACCGCAGCGGAGGTGGCGCGAGTGTGGCGAAAGTCGATCTGGGGTGCTGGCGCAGGGCGGTCGAGCGCTTGCTTCCCGTCGACGATGAGCTCCTGCGCAGCGAGTTCATCATCTGCCGGAGCAAGGATGGCGATTCCCTGTGCTCGGCGGGGGCAGGCTCCAGCGTGACGATCCAGGTCGCCTGGCGCGATGCGAAGTCCCGGATGTGCGACGCGGACGTTTGCACCTACACCCTGCGTACGGAGCTGTGAGATGGGCCAGACATCCCGCACGCTGCAGACAGGCCTGTCGCTGATCGAGCTGATGGTGGCGCTGCTGCTGAGTTGTTTCCTGATCCTTGGCGTCACTCAGGTCTACGTCGACGACAAGCAGCATTACCTGTTCCAGCAGAACCAGATCGGCAACGAGGAGAGCAGCCGTTTCGCGGCGCTGTTCCTGCAGGACATCCTGGCCAGGGCCGGTTACCGGGCGAAACCGCAGGCACAGTCGATGGCGCTCGCGTTTCCTGCCCGCGGCGGACTCAACGGCTGTCCGGCGTTCGACAACGGCGAGGTCATCAAGCTGACTGCCGACCGGCAAGGCATCTGCATCCGCTACCAGCGTGGCATGGAGAGCAAGGAGAGCGACTGCACCGGCGCGGCCATCGACTTCAGCGAAACGCCAATAAACGTACTCACCCGCTTGTCCTTCACCAAGGGCGCCGCTGGCAAGGGCGGCGAAATTTCCTGCAGCAGCGTTCTGGAGAGCGGAGGTGTCCCGGTTACCGCCAGCGTCCTCGGCGGGGTGCTGGATATGCATATCTCCGCTGCGCCCGGCAGGACCATGCGGACCCAGGCTGTGCTCCTGAGCCTGCTGTTCGCCAGCGATGGCGGCACCCGCGGGGGAGAGGGAAAGCCGGTCATCGATAAGTGGAATGAACTCACCTCCAGCAAGCTGACCATCGCCGACAGCGACCGGCGCATCTTCCGTATCAGCCAGAACATAGTCACCTTGAGGAACCTCACGCCATGACGACGCGTAATCTGGGGCGCCGGGAGAGTGGTGCAGTCCTGCTGGTGGCGCTGGTCATGCTGCTGGTACTGACCGCGCTGACACTGACCGGCATGCGTGGTGCCGCACTGGAAAACCGCCTGGTCGGCAATCAGGCGGAGGAGCGGCAGGCCTTCAATGCCGGCGAGGCTGCGCTCCGCGAGGGCGAGCGCAAGCTGGCCCGGCTGCCGGGTGCGGACGACGGCCGCAACGATGTCTGCATCGCGGACATGGACCTGTGCGTGGTCGGCAGGGAGCAGGTGCAATCCGCCAATGGGGGCGCCGTCGGCTGGCGCTGGGCGGGTTCGCCGGCGGATTGGTGGATGAAAGGAAGCCATGCACTGGCTTATCGCGGCTCCGACAACCAGACCCGATTCTCGCTGGCCCCGCGTCTGAATGCCGCTCATTTCGACAGCGATTCGGGGTGTTCATTGAACGGCGATGGGGTGTGCACGGATTACTACTACGTGACGACCTATGCCACGGCAGGAGCCGGTCGCACGCCGCTGATCCTGCAAAGCGTTTTTGCACGGCGCTATTTGAACTGAGGGAGATGTTGCCAATGGACTATCGTGCCCTGCTAGGCGCATGCACCGCCGCCGGCATCCTGATCGCAACCGGGGGATCGCAGGCGGCGCAACTGGATATCAGCCAGCAGCCACTGTTCCTGCTGCAGACCGTTGCCCCCAACCTGATCCTGACGCTGGACAACTCCCAGAGCATGCGCTGGGCGTTCGTTCCCGACGCCATGGGCGACAACGTGGGGGAGGGCAGCCTGTACCTGACCCGCCGGGTCAAGTCGGCCAGCTACAACCCCATGTACTACGACCCCAAGGTCACCTACCAGGCGCCGAAGAAGGTCATCTTCAGCGGTGGGCAACTGCTGAGCGTCGACTATCCCGTCAGCGCCGGTGACGACACCTTCGACTTCACCCGGGTCTACGTGAATGGCTTCAACCCGGCGCGCGGCACCCTGGACCTGAGCAAGAACTACCGGGTGACCTGGCAGTACAAGACCAACGGGCCGGAGATTTCTAACTACGGGACCTACACCAACGAGTACGCCGTCCCCAAGGGTTCGCTGTATTCCCTGGCGCCGAACCCGGCGGCGGATTTCAAAGTGGGGTCAGTCGACAGGACCAGGGTTGGCGTACCGGCTTATTACTATGTCTACGACCCTTCCCTGGCCAGCAACTGCAACGCGGAAAACGATGCCTGCTATCGACTGGTGACGGTCTCGGCCACATCGGGGCCGGACGGCACGGATGAGCGGAAGAACTTCGCCACCTGGTACGCGTTCTATCGGATTCGCGGCCTGGCCATGCAGAGCGCGGCCAACCGGGCCTTCCTTTCGTTGCCGGAGAACATTCGCCTGACCTGGCAGGATCTCGGTTATTGCAAGACGCTCAGTGGCACCAGCGGCTGCAAGGGCATCAGCTATAGCGGCGAGAATCTGTTGGCACCGTTCAGCGGAGAGCATCGCGCCAACTTCTTCGGTTGGGCGGCCGATATCGGTTTCGACTCCGGGACTCCGTTGCCTTCCGCATTGATCCGGGCCGGGGAGTTCCTGCGGCGCAAGGACGTCAACAACCCCTACGCCCTGGTGCCGGGCGTTACGCAAGCGCCGGAATACACCTGCCGCGCCAGCTATCACCTGCTGATGACCGATGGCATCTGGGTCGACAGCAACACGTCGGTCGGCAATGCCGACAACACCGGCAGCACACTTCCGGATGGCACCCGCTATACGCCGCGTCCGCCCTTTGCCGACGTTTCGGCAAACAGTCTGGCCGATGTGGCTTTCAAGTACTGGGCGAGCGATGCCCGCCCGGATCTGGCCGACAATCTCAAACCCTATACCCGCAACGCCAATGGTACTGCTGCGGAGCGCTACTGGGACCCCGGCAACGATCCCGCGACCTGGCAGCACCTGGTCAACTTCACCGTGGGCCTCGGCCTGGGAAAATCCCTGACCCGGCCGGCATGGGGTGGCAGCACCTATGCGGGGGACTACACGGGGCTGCTGGATGGCAGCATCGGCTGGCCGCCGGTTTCCTCCAACAGCCCGAACAACGTCTATGACCTCTGGCATGCGGCGCTAAATTCGCGCGGCGAGTTCTTCAGCGCCGATACTCCCGAGCAACTGGTCGGCGCGTTCAACAGCATCCTCACCCGGATTTCCAGCCGTAATACGTCCGCAGCCAGGCCTGCTGTCATTTCACCGACGAGCGAGTCCGCCGAGACAGGGGCCTTTACCTATACGCCGAGTTTTTCCAGTGAGGACTGGAGCGGCGATCTGATCAAGTACCGGCAGGACCCGGTGTCAGGTACACAAGCGCAGGTCTGGAGTGCCAAGGCCAGGCTGTTGCAGCGCGAGCAGAAGCGCGGCATCTGGATGCGTGGGCGCAATGGCAATCTGGTGGAGTTCACCTGGAGCAACCTGAACAGCGAGCAGCAGGCCGCGTTCAACAGGACGCTGGATGGCGATGCGGATTCCCTGGGATCGGCGCGAGTCGATTACCTGCGTGGCGATCGCAGCAAGGAAGGCACGCTGTTCCGCAGCCGGCAGAATCTTCTCGGCGACATCGTCGGCTCTGCGCCGGTGGTGGTCGCTGCGCCTTCCCGGCCGGCCTATCTGATGAATGCCCTGGATGGACAGGGCTCGTACTCCGACTTCAAGGACGCACGCAAGAACAGGGCGACACGCATCTACGTCGGCGCCAACGACGGCATGTTGCACGCATTCGACCCGAACGGCGAAGAAACCTTTGCCTTCGTGCCGACTGCCGCCCTGGAGAAGATGAACCGGATTCCCGACCGCAAATACACCGGCAACCAGCACCAGTATTTCGTCGACGGCCCGCTGGTAACTGGCGACGTGTATTTCGGCGGCGCCTGGCACAGCGTGCTGGTGGGAAGCCTGGGCGGCGGTGGCCGATCCATGTTCGCGCTGGATATCACCGATCCGGCGAACATCAGACTGTTGTGGGAAATCAGTGCCGGCGACAGCGCCTACCGGGACCTCGGCTACACCCTGACGAAGCCGAGCATTGCGCGTCTGCACGATGGCCGCTGGGCAGTTGTGGCGGCCAATGGCTACGACAGCATCGACGATCATGCAGTCCTCTATCTGGTCGACATCGGCGATGGCAGCCTGATCAAGTCCATTCCTGTGAGTGACGGCGGCAGCGCCCCGAACGGGCTGTCCACCCCGCGGGTGGTGGATATGGATGGCGACGGCATCGCCGACTACGCCTATGCCGGCGATATCCGCGGCAATCTCTGGCGCTTCGATCTGTTCGCCCCGGGCACGCCGGGCAAGCCTTACGGAGAGGCCTCGTCGTTCGCTGCCACCAGCAGTTTCAGAGCCTCCTTCGGCGGCGCGCCGTTGTTCCAGGCCGTCAGCGGCAGCGGTGGTTTCCAGCCGATCACCTCCGCGCCACGGGTGGCCAGGCATCCGGGCGGTACCGGCCTGCTGGTGATCTTCGGCACGGGCAAGTATTTCGAAACGTCCGATGCGGTGGTGGGCAGCGGCAAGGCGATGTCCCTGTACGGTATCTGGGACCGGCAGACGGCGGGGGAGAGTGCGCTCAGCACGCCCAGCGTGACGCGGAGCAGGCTGCAGGAGCAGACCTTGGTGACCAAGGAGGGCGTCACCATCGGCAACGGTACGCGGAACATCCGCATCGTCAGCGACAAGGCGGTGGCCTGGACCAGCACATCCGCGGGCGCCACTGTCGTGGAGAAGTATGGCTGGTATCTCGACCTGCCCGATACCGGCGAAAGGATCGTCAGCGACCCCACCACCAGCGGAAACCTGCTGCTGATCACCACCCTCGCTCCGCGCAGCGACCCTTGCGAGGACGGCGTCCGTACCTGGCTGATGGCGCTGAATCCGCTGACGGGCGGTGCTCCAGACATGGATGCGCTGGACCTGAACCATGACGGGACGATCGATGAGCTCGATCGCGCGGCGGACTCGGTCATCGTCTCTGGCATCGAGTTTCCCGGGATCACCGGAGGCCTCGCACCTGGACTCGACAGCGAGCACAACCTGGTGGGTTGCGGCAGCGATGGCTGCCTGCGGATAGATGATGGAATCCGGCCGGGCCGCCTGAGCTGGCGGCGCATGCGGGACTAGGAGAGTGCAATGAACGTCGTTCGAGTCCGGGGCTTCACCCTGCTGGAAATGATGATCGTCGTGGTGATCATCGGCATCCTCGCCACTATCGCCTACCCCAGTTACCAGCAGTACGTGCTGCGGGCCAACCGTGCGGAGGGGCAGGCGATGCTCAACGACGCCGCTGCACGAGAGGAGCGTCACTTTGCCCAGAACAATGCCTATGTGACCGATCCGGAAGACATCGGCAAGCTGGGCATGCGCAAGACCACTGGCACTGCCGTCATGTCGGACACCGACAAATACAGCCTTGCGGTAAGCAATCCGGCCGGCAGCGGCGGCTACCTGCTGACGGCCACCCCGCAAGGAGCACAGGCCCGGGACACGCAATGTGGCAGCCTGACATTGAATGCCGTTGGCGAGCGCGGCAAAACGGGGAGTGCCGCATCGGCTGCCGAGTGCTGGCGCTAGCCCGGCGTGTGGTCCACCCACTTCGGCGCGGCGAGCGGCTTCCAGGCTTCCATGGCATCCAGCAACTGCGCGGGCGTTGAGCCGCGCTGGAGGATTTCGCGGTGCTGCGGGCGGACGAAGCGCTCCGTCACCAGGTGGTCGAGGAAGGTCAGCAGCGGATCGTAGAAGCCGTTCACTTCCAGCAGGCCGAGCGGTTTGCCGTGGTAGCCGAGCTGACCCCAGGTCCACACCTCGAACAGTTCTTCCAGGGTGCCGAGGCCGCCGGGCAGGGCGATGAAGGCATCGCTCAGCTCGGCCATGCGCGCCTTGCGCGCGTGCATGCCGTCCACTACCTCCAGGCGGGTCAGCCCCTTGTGACCGATCTCGGCGTCTTTCAGGCTTTGCGGGATGATGCCGATGACTTCGCCGCCGGCGGCCAGGGCGGCATCCGCCACCACGCCCATCAGGCCGACCGCACCGCCACCGTAGACCAGGCGCAGGCCGCGTTCGGCGAGATGCCGGCCGAGGGCTTCGGCGGCTTCGCGGTAGATGGGACTGGCGCCGGGGCTGGCGCCGCAGAATACGCAGATCGAACGCAGGGACATGGACAACTTCCGTAGCAGAACAAAGCGTTCAGGGTAGCGGTTGACGGCGTGCAGACCAAGGCTTGGGCGAGCGGCGATCACATCCTGACGCCATTCGATTGTCGAACAGGGCCGTCAGGATCGGGGATGCCGTCTATGCTAGGCGGGGTGTGCTGGTTTGCCTCGTGCCGTCTGGGATGGTCCTGTCAGGAGTTTTCCGTTGCACCGTAGTGGTTCCGCCAGTGCCGTCTTGATCCACATCAGGGGAACCTGCCTACGCTTCCGGCAGTCTCCCCCTACAGGATTCACCGCCCAACCTGCCTAGGAGGCTTGTATGTTCCGCAAACTCGCTGCTGTAACCCTGCTCGGTCTGTTCAGTGCGCCGCTTCTGGCTGCCGAATGCTCTGTGGATATCCAGGGCAATGACCAGATGCAGTTCAGCACCAACGCCATCACGGTCGACAAGAGCTGCAAGACGTTCACCGTCAACCTGTCCCACCCCGGCAGCCTGCCGAAGAACGTGATGGGGCATAACTGGGTGCTGACCACCGCTGCCGATATGCAAGGCGCCGTCACCGACGGCATGGCTGCCGGCCTCGACAAGAACTACGTGAAGGATGGCGATACTCGCGTGATCGCCCACACCAAGATCATCGGCTCCGGCGAGAAGGACTCGGTGACCTTCGACGTGGCCAAGCTGAAAGCTGGCGAGCAGTACGCATTCTTCTGCTCCTTCCCCGGCCATTCGGCAATGATGAAGGGCACCCTGGAAGTGAAGTGACCTTTCCGCGCAATCCGCAATCGTGATGCAAAAGCCCGGCCCTCGTGCCGGGCTTCTGCATTTCAGGCGCTGCGTGAATCGGTCATCTTGAAGATGCCCTGGGCGTTGCTGCTGTCGAAGTTCAGGTCCAGCCTGCCGCTCTCGCCATCTACCCTGCGCTGGATGAACTCGACGAAGGAACCCGGAACCGTGCGCGTCACCAGTTCGCCCTGCGGGCCGAGGAAATCGCGCTGCACCTGGGCAGCGCGGTAGGCGGTCTGCAGCACGCTGCCCGAGCCGGACACCTCGATGCTGTCCTTCATCGGTCGCCCCAGTGCGCGTTGTTGTTCCACCGCCGCTTCGAGGTCGCCGACCCGGTCGGTCAGGTGGTTGAACATGTTGCCCTCGGTGGCGATCCAGGCCATTTCCGCGCTTTCGCCGAGCAGGTTGCGATAGTCCTCTTCGCGCACCACGCCGTGCTGGCGGCCGAAGGCAGCGTGCAGGGCCGGCAGGACGATCCGGGCTTCCTCGACGCTGCAATGGCGGGTCAGGCGCAGGCGGCGGAGGATCGACAGGTGCTCGCTCGACAGCGGATCGCGGCTGCTTTCGACCACGCGCGTGACGCTGGCCTGGAACGCCTCGCTGAAACGTCCCGGATGCAGTTCGGAGACGAAGAACTGGGCGATCTCCTCCGGCAGGTCCTGATGGCAGTAGGCGTAGCCGGTCATCTTCAGCCTGGTCAGCGGGTAGGTGCGCACGTCGGTGAAGCCCAGTGGTTCGAGGATGCGCGCGAAGGCCAGGCGGCCGCGCGGCAGCTCGCCGTTCTCCGGCCAGTCGACCGTGCGGATCGCACCATGATCGAACAGCACCTTGCGCCCGGCCTGGCGCTGCTCGACGACATAGCGACGGCCGTCGGGCACGGCCTCGACCAGCTGGTGGAACAGGCAGAGGTTCAGCGCTTCGGCCAGCCAGGAACGGTGGACGCCCTCGCGGGTGAAGGCGAAGCGGGATAGACCCTGGGGGACTTCGACGTGATTGCCCAGCCAGTCGGCGGCCTCTGCGCCGACCACAGCGGAAACCAGTTGGAACAGACCTTCGTGCATGACGCTCGCCCTTGGTTGCATTCGAGGCCAATGAGAGCGGCACGGGCAGGGTGGTCGCAAGCGAAAAGAAGTGCTCGATGCATTCCTTTTTTTCCGCTTGCGTTCCGTAGGTTGGCGCTGAACGCAGTGAAGCCCAACACCTGCAGAGTCTGGGTGCCACCGTTGGGCTTCGTACCTCAGCCCAACCTACGGGAGTGAAGCCCAACATCTTCCGGGCGTGGCATCGTTGGGCTTCGCAGGCTCAGCGCCAACCTACGTATCGCGTTACGGGGTCTTCGGCAGTTCGCGCTTGTGGCGGGTCTTTTCGAAGGTGCGCTGGATGGTCGCGGCGGCTTCCTCGTGGACCGGGTGGCCGTGCAGGAAGGCGTCGATATCCTGGTAGGCCACGCCGTGGGCGTGCTCGTCCGGCTTGCCGGGAGCGAGGTCTTCGAGGTCGGCGGTTGGGGTTTTCATCACCAGTTCTTCCGGCGCGCCGAGGGCACGGGCGACGGCGCGCACCTGGTTCTTCACCAGGCCGGTGAGCGGGGCGAGGTCGCAGGCGCCGTCGCCGAACTTGGTGAAGAAGCCCATCACCGCTTCGGCGGCGTGGTCGGTGCCGACCACCAGACCCTGGCGGGCGTTGGCGATGGTGTACTGGGCGACCATGCGGATGCGCGCCTTGGTGTTGCCGAGGGCGAAGTCCGCGGTGCCGGCCGGCAGACCTTCGAGGGCGGCGGTCTCAGCGGCCAGCGCCTTGACTGCCGGGCCGATGTTCACGGTGTGGCGCTCGTCGGGCGCGATGACGTCCATCGAGGCCTGGGCATCGGACTCGTCGCCCTGCACGTTGTAGGGCAGGCGCACGGCGAGGAAGCGATAGGCGTCGTCGCCGGTCTGCGCGCGCAGGTCTTCCACCGCGCGCTGGCAGAGCATGCCGGCGGTGAGCGAGTCGACGCCGCCGCTGATGCCGAGTACCAGCGTCTTCATGCCCGACTCGCGCAGGCAGTCCTGGATGAAGCGGATACGCCGCTGGATTTCCGCCTGGATGTCTTCCGGGCCGTTGAACGGCGGCTGGACATTCAGTTCGCTGGCGATGGCGTGTTGGATGGATTTCATGGGGTGGTCCTTGTGAATACTCAGGCCGGCAGCTTGTAAACCCTGAAAAATACCAGCGTCGGGGCGGTTGGGTCGATGCATTTGTCGGCTGGAGATTCCGCTCCTACGGATACTCCGGCGTTGCGATTCCCTCACCCCAGCCCTCTCCCGGAGGGAGAGGGGGGCAACGGCGTTGAGTTGTATGCCGTGCCATCCGGCAACGCCGGGCAGCGAGTAGGGCGGGTGCAACCCGCCATCCTGCCGATTCGGCGGGTTGCACCCGCCCTACGGATTCGCTCGCTCGCCGATCCACTCGACGAAGGCGCGCACCTTGGGCACCGCCGCGGCGTGTTCCGGGTAGGCCAGGTAATAGGCGCTGCGGCTGGCGAGGGCGTGGTCCCAGGCGATCGCCAGCTTGCCTTCCTGCAGTTCCTCCTCCACCAGGAAGCGCGGCAGCAGCGCCACGCCGCAGCCGGCCTGGGCGGCGCGGATGCACATGTAGAAGGTGTCGAAGCGCGGGCCGTGGTAGCTGTGCTCGCTGTGCCGGTCGAGGCTGAGGAACCATTCGTGCCAGGCCTCCGGGCGCGTCGCGTTCTGCAGCAGGACCAGTTCGGCAAGTTCGGTCGGATCGCTCATCGGTTCCGCAGGCAGGACCGACGGCGCGCAGACCGCCACCATTTCCTCGCCGAACAGGCGGATGCACTCGGCGCCGGGCAGGGTGCCCTGGCCGAAGTACAGGGCAATGTCGCAGCGCGACTGCAGCAGGTCGCCGGGCTCAAGTTCCTGGCGCAGGTCGAGGTGGATGTTCGGATGGCGATGGCGCCAGCCATTCAGCCGCGGGATCAGCCAACGCGCGCCGAAGGTCGGCGGCGTCGCCACGCGCAGCACCTCGGTTTCGCCGCCGTAGGACAGCAGGTAGTGGGTGGACATCTCCACCTGGGTGAGGATCTTGCGCACTTCGGTGAGATACAGCTCGCCCGCCGGGGTCAGCTGCAGGCGCCGGCGCACGCGGCGGAACAGCAGGTGCTGGAGCATTTCCTCAAGTTGCGCCACCTGTTTGCTGACCGCGCTCTGGGTCAGGCTGAGCTCCTCGGCGGCGCGGGTGAAGCTGAGATGGCGGGCGACCGCTTCGAAGCATTGCAGGGCGGCCATGGATGGCAGATGGCGTTTACTGAGCATCGGTTGTATGAATTTAAGGAATGATGTGTGTAGGAAACGTCGTTTGTTGCGGTTAGGCAAGCCAGTTATTACTGCCGGCATTCCAACCGTTCATCGGTACGCACAGGAGTCCCCATGATTTCCGCACTGCTCGCAAAACTCGGCGTCGACGCCCGGCTGTATCAGGACGGCGAACTGGTCATCCACACCCCCATCGACGGCAGCCGCCTGGGCGCCGTGCACCTGGAGAGCGCCGCCGAGGTGGAGCAGAAGATCGGCCGCGCCGCCCACGCCTTCGAGGCCTGGCGCAAGGTGCCGGCGCCGCGGCGTGGCGAGCTGGTGCGCCTGTTCGGCGAGGAACTGCGCGCGTACAAGACCGAGCTGGGCGAGCTGGTTTCCTGGGAAGCCGGCAAGATCACCCAGGAAGGCCAGGGCGAAGTGCAGGAGATGATCGACATCTGCGACTTCGCCGTCGGCCTGTCGCGCCAGCTCTACGGCCTGACCATCGCCTCCGAGCGCCCCGGCCACCACATGCGCGAAACCTGGCAGCCGCTCGGCGTGGTCGGGGTGATCAGCGCGTTCAATTTCCCGGTTGCGGTGTGGTCGTGGAACACCGCGCTGGCGCTGGTCTGCGGCAACCCGGTGGTGTGGAAGCCGTCGGAGAAGACCCCGCTCACCGCGCTGGCCTGCCAGGCGCTGTTCGAGCGTGCGCTGCAGCGTTTCGGCGATGCACCGGCGCATCTCAGCCAGGTCGTCATTGGCGACCGCTCCGCCGGCGAGGCGCTGGTGGACGACCCGCGCGTGGCGCTGGTCAGCGCCACCGGCAGCACCCGCATGGGCCGCGAAGTCGGGCCGAAAGTGGCGGCGCGGTTCGCCCGCAGCATCCTCGAACTGGGCGGCAACAACGCGATGATCCTGGCGCCCAGCGCGGACCTGGACATGGCCGTGCGCGCTATCCTGTTCAGCGCCGTCGGCACCGCCGGGCAGCGCTGCACCACGCTGCGCCGGCTGATCGCCCACGAGTCGGTGAAGGACGAGATCGTCACCCGCCTGAAGACCGCCTATTCGAAGGTGCGCATCGGCCATCCGCTGGAAGGCAACCTGGTCGGCCCGTTGATCGACGAACGCAGCTACCTGGCCATGCAGGGCGCGCTGGAGCAGGCGAAGGGCGAGGGCGGCGTGGTGTTCGGCGGCGAGCGCCAACTGGCCGACCGTTATCCCAATGCCTTCTACGTTTCCCCGGCGATCGTCGAGATGCCGGAGCAGAGCGACGTGGTGCGCAGCGAAACCTTCGCGCCGATCCTCTACGTGGTGACCTACCGCGACTTCGACGAGGCGCTGGCGCTGAACAACGCGGTGCCGCAGGGATTGTCGTCGTGCATCTTCACCACCGACGTGCGCGAGGCCGAGCAGTTCATGTCGGCGGCGGGCAGCGATTGCGGCATCGCCAACGTCAACATCGGCCCGAGCGGCGCGGAGATCGGCGGCGCCTTCGGTGGCGAGAAGGAAACCGGCGGCGGCCGCGAATCCGGCTCGGACGCCTGGAAGGCCTACATGCGCCGCCAGACCAACACAGTGAACTGGTCGCGCGATCTTCCGTTGGCGCAGGGGATCGTGTTCGATTGATGCACGCGTAGGGCGGGCGTAGCCCGCCGTTCCAGGTGCGCGATGGGCGGATGGCGGGCTGCGCCCGCCCTACGAGTCCCGTGGCCAACATTTGAAGCCTCGTTAAGAAGGATCGCTGGATGTCGCTTCGCCAGGAATGTCTTTGGGAACACCTGACCCCCGAGCGGCCGCAGGCGCCGTCGTTGCGGGGGGAGCACAAGGCCGATGTGTGCGTCATCGGCGCCGGGTTCACCGGTCTGTCGGCGGCGCTGCATCTGCTGGAGCAGGGGCTGTCGGTCTGCGTGGTGGAGGCGCACTCCACCGGGCACGGCGGTTCCGGGCGCAACGTCGGGCTGGTGAATGCCGGCATGTGGATTCCGCCGGACGAGATCGAAGCCGGCCTCGGCGTGGACATCGGCGGGCGCCTCAACCGCATGCTCGGTGCGGCGCCCGCGCTGGTGTTCTCGCTGATCGACAAGTACGCCATCGACTGCCAGGCGCGCCATGAAGGCACCCTGCACATGGCGCACAACGCGCGCGGACTGGCCGATCTGCGCAGCCGCTGCGCCCAGTGGCAGCGTCGCGCGGCGCCGGTGGAGCTGCTGACCGGCGCCGCCTGTGCCGAAGCCTGCGGCACCGAGAGGATTGCCGGTGCGCTGCTCGACCGCCGCGCCGGCACGCTCAATCCGATGGGCTATGTCAGCGGGCTGGCGCGTGCCGTACAGGGGCTCGGCGGGCAACTGTTCCATCACTCGCCGGTCACCGGACTGGTCCGCACCAACCAGCGCTGGAGCGTGTTCACCGACGGTGGCTCGGTCAGCGCCGAGCGGGTGGTCATCGCCTCCAGCGCCTACACCGAAGGCGAGTGGACCACCCTGCGTCGCACCTTCTTCCCCGGTTACTACTACCAGGTCGCCTCGCGCCCGCTGGACGGGCCGGAGGCCGCGCGCATCCTGCCCGGCGGGCAGGGCTCGTGGGACACCCGCCAGGTGCTCAGCAGCATCCGCCGCGACGCCGACGGCCGCCTGCTGCTCGGCAGCCTGGGCAAGGGCACCGGCAAGCCGGAGTGGTTCATTCGCAGCTGGGCCGACCGCATCCAGCAGCACTACTTTCCGCGCCTCGGCAAGGTCGACTGGGAGTTCACCTGGACCGGCTGCATCGACTTCACCCCCGACCACCTGATGCGCCTGTTCGAGCCGGCGCCGGGCCTGCTCGCCATGAGCGGCTACAACGGCCGCGGCGTCACCACGGGCACAGTGGTCGGCAAGGCATTCGCCGATTTCCTGGTCTCCGGCAGGGCCGATTGCCTGCCGATGCCATTGCGGCCGATGGAGGAAATTTCTGCCTCCGGACTGCGCAGTTGCCTGTACGAAGCGGGCTTTTCCCTGTACCACGCGGGGCAGTGCCTGCGTGTCGTTATCTGAACGACGGATGTCGTTCCTGGGGATGTTTATTTCCGTGGCATAAGTGGAAAGTTCGGCACGAACCTAAGGAGTTTGGCTATAAGAAATAACGACTGATCGCACGAAACAGTGCGTAGTCGCACCAGCGGTGGGCAGCCATCGCAGTGTCGTCAGGTTTCCCCGATTTGTTGTCGTAGCCCCACCGGCTGCGGGCTGCGGCACACCGGGAGATACTTGAAAGTTTTGCCTAAGTATTTGATTTCCAATAACAAAGATAATAACGGAAAGGAGGGCTAGAGTTTTGGTGGCATGCCTGTGCACTACAAGAACGAATGGCACGCCGCTTGCTCACGCTACTTGTCGTTGCGCAAGTAGTCGTTTCAGCGCCATCACAAAAACCCTCAGGAGCAAAACTCCCATGTCGAAGACGATTTTCAGAAAAGGCTTTCTGGCTCTGGCGGTAACCTCCGCAATGAGCGTCTCTTCTCTTGCAATGGCGGACGTTGTCATCGGGGTCGCCGGCCCGCACACCGGGGCGAGCGCGTCCTTCGGCGAGCAGTACTGGCGTGGGGCGACCCAGGCTGCGGACGACATCAACGCCGCCGGTGGCATCAACGGGGAAAAGATCAAGCTGGTGAAGGCTGACGATGCCTGCGAACCCAAGCAGGCCGTGGCCGTCGCCAACCGCCTGGTGGACCAGGACAAGGCCATCGCCGTGGTCGGGCACTTCTGCTCGTCCAACACCATTCCCGCCTCCGAGGTCTACGACGAGGCCGGCATCATCACCGTGACCCCCGGCTCGACCAACCCGAAAGTCACCGAGCGCGGCCTGACCGGCATGTTCCGCATGTGCGGCCGTGACGACCAGCAGGGCATCATCGCCGGCAACTACATCGTCAACGTGCTGAAGGCGAAGAAGGTCGCGGTCATCCACGACAAGGACACCTACGGCCAGGGCCTGGCCGACGCGACCAAGGCGCAGCTGAACAAGCTCGGCGTCAAGGAAGTGCTCTACGAGGGCCTGACCCGTGGCGAGAAGGACTTCAACGCCCTGGTCACCAAGATCCGTGCGACCGGCGCGGAAGTGGTGTTCTTCGGCGGCCTGCACCCGGAAGCCGGCCCGCTGGTACGGCAGATGCGCGAGCAGGGCCTGACCGCCGTGTTCTTCTCGGATGACGGCATCGTCACCGACGAACTGGTCACCACCGCCGGCGGCCCGCAGTACACCAAGGACGTGCTGATGACCTTCGGCGCCGACCCGCGCCTGATCCCGGACGGCAAGGCCATCGTGGAGAAATTCCGCGCCAGCGGCTTCGAGCCGGAAGGCTACACCCTGTATGCCTACGCCTCGGTGCAGGTGCTCGCCGCAGCCTTCAACGGCGCCGGCAAGAACGATCCGCAGGCCGCCGCCAAGTGGCTGCATGGCAACCCGGTGCAGACCGTGATGGGCAAGAAGGAGTTCGACCAGAAGGGCGACCTGAAGGTCTCCGACTACGTGGTCTACAAGTGGGACGACAAGGGCAAGTACCACCAGTTGGAGCAGCAGAACTAAGCGCGTGGTCGCCGGTTCATGAGCGGCCGCGTGCCGGCGCCATCTCCATCGGCGCCGGTTCCGCCCGCGTTTGAACGGGCCCCGAGCCTCACGCCTGACCTGCCGGCGGCGCCACGAGCGGTGCCGGCAATCCCCGCAGGTCGTCGGTCGCATGGCTCCGGTCACGAGCCGGCCAGCCAGCGCGCCGTCAGCCTTTCCTGCCCTGTTTGCGCGAGTACCCAATCGTGGACGGTATCTTCTTCCAGCAAATGATCAACGGGCTGACCCTCGGGTCGGTCTATGGCCTGATCGCCATCGGTTACACGATGGTCTACGGCATCATCGGCATGATCAACTTCGCCCATGGCGAGGTGTACATGATCTCCGCCTACCTCTCGGCCATCGCCCTGGCGCTGCTGGCCTTCTTCGGACTCGAATCCTTCCCGCTGCTGATCCTCGGCACGCTGGTGTTCACCATCGTCATCACCGGGGTCTACGGCTGGACCATCGAACGCATCGCCTACAAGCCGCTGCGCAACTCGACGCGCCTGGCGCCGCTGATCTCCGCCATCGGCATGTCGCTGATCCTGCAGAACTACGTGCAGCTCAGCCAGGGCGCACGCCAGCAGGGCGTGCCCACGCTGCTCGACGGCGCCTTCCGGCTGCATATCGGCGAAGGCTTCGTGCAGCTCACCTACACCAAGGTCTTCATCCTGGTGGCGGCCTTCATCGGCATGGCCGTGCTCACCTACGTGATCCAGTACACCCGGCTCGGCCGCATGTGCCGCGCCACCCAGCAGGATCGCAAGATGGCGTCGATCCTCGGCATCAACACCGACCGGGTGATCTCCTACGTGTTCGTCATCGGCGCCTCCATGGCGGCGCTGGCGGGCGTGCTGATCACCATGAACTACGGCACCTTCGACTTCTATGCCGGCTTCGTCATCGGCATCAAGGCGTTCACCGCCGCGGTGCTCGGCGGCATCGGCTCGCTGCCCGGAGCGATGCTCGGCGGGCTGATTCTCGGGGTCGCCGAGGCGCAGTTCTCCGGCATGGTCAACACTGACTTCAAGGACGTGTTCTCCTTCTCCCTGCTGGTGCTGATCCTGATCTTCCGGCCGCAAGGACTCCTGGGTCGTCCCCAGGTAGCGAAGGTGTGAGCATGAGTGCAGTGATGCAAGAGCCGACCCGCTCACAGGCGGCCGCACCGACCCGGGGCTTCGACATGAAAAAGATCCTGCTGGACACCGTCCTTGCCGGGCTGATCGCGCTGATCGTGTTCGGCCCGATCGTCGGCGTGGTGCTCGATGGCTACGGCTTCAACCTGCACATCGACCGCCTGGTCTGGATCATCGGCGCGGTGATGGCGGGGCGCTTCCTGCTCAGCCTGTTCCTGCAGACCAGGTCCGGTGTCGCCCTCCTCGAACGCTTCGAGACCTCAGACTCCGGCATCAGCGTGCTGCCCCACGACTACAAGTCGCGGCTGCGCTGGATCATCCCGCTGATTCTGGTCGCCGCGGTGATCTTCCCGTTCTTCGCCAGCAAGTACCTGCTCACCGTGGTCATCCTTGGCCTGATCTACGTGCTGCTCGGCCTCGGCCTGAACATCGTGGTCGGTCTCGCCGGCCTGCTCGACCTCGGCTACGTGGCCTTCTACGCCATCGGCGCCTACGGCCTGGCGCTGGGCTACCACTACCTCGGCCTGGGCTTCTGGACGTTGCTGCCGCTGTCGGCATTGCTGGCTGCGTTCTCCGGCGCGCTGCTGGGGTTCCCGGTGTTACGGATGCACGGCGATTACCTGGCGATCGTGACCCTTGGTTTCGGCGAGATCATTCGCCTGGTGCTGAACAACTGGCTGTCCTTTACCGGCGGGCCGAACGGCATGTCCGTGCCTGCACCGACCTTCATGGGGCTGGAGTTCGGCCGCCGGGCGAAGGAGGGCGGCGTTCCGTTCCACGAGTTCTTCGGCATCGAATACAACCAGAACTTCAAGTTCCTGTTCATCTACATCGTGCTGTTCCTGGTGGTGATCGCTGTCCTCTACATCAAGCACCGCCTGACCCGCATGCCGGTCGGCCGCGCCTGGGAAGCGCTGCGCGAGGATGAGGTGGCGTGCCGCTCCATGGGCCTCAACCACGTGCTGGTCAAGCTCTCGGCGTTCATGCTCGGCGCCTCCACCGCCGGCCTCGCTGGGGTGTTCTTCGCCACCTACCAGGGCTTCGTCAACCCGTCGTCGTTCACCTTCTTCGAGTCGGCGCTGATCCTCGCCATCGTCGTGCTCGGCGGCATGGGCTCGACGGTCGGCGTGGTGATCGCCGCCTTCGTCCTCACCGTCGCCCCGGAACTGCTGCGCACCTTCGCCGACTACCGCGTGCTGCTGTTCGGCATGCTCATGGTGCTGATGATGATCTGGCGACCGCGCGGGCTGATCCGCATCAACCGTAGTGGCTTCGCCACCCGCAAGGGGGTGGCGCCATGAGTGACCCACGCACCGATAAAATACTCAGCGTCGAACACCTGATGATGCATTTCGGCGGCATCAAGGCGCTCAACGACGTCAACCTGGACGTCGAGCGCCACTCGATCACCGCCCTGATCGGCCCCAACGGCGCCGGCAAGACCACCGTGTTCAACTGCCTGACCGGCTTCTACAAGGCCACCGGCGGGCGCATCGAACTCAACACCCAGGGCAAGTCCATCGATGTGATCAAGGTGCTCGGCGAGCCTTTCCGCAGCGCCGACTTCGTCAACCCGGCGCAGTTCGGCAGCCGCCTGTACTACAAGATGTTCGGCGGCACCCATCTGGTGAACCGCTCGGGCCTGGCGCGGACCTTCCAGAACATCCGCCTGTTCCGCGAAATGTCGGTGGTGGAAAACCTGCTGGTGGCGCAGCACATGTGGGTCAACCGCAATCTGCTCGCCGGCGTCCTCAACACCCCCGGCTACCGCCGCGCCGAGAACGAGGCGCTGGACCATGCCTTCTACTGGCTGGAAGTGGTCGACCTGGTGGACTGCGCCAACCGCCTGGCCGGCGAAATGTCCTACGGCCAGCAGCGCCGTCTGGAAATCGCCCGCGCCATGTGCACGCGCCCGGAAATCATCTGCCTGGACGAACCCGCCGCCGGCCTCAACCCGGCGGAAACCCAGGCGCTGAGCCGGATCATCCGCTACCTGCGCGACCACCACGGGATCACCGTGCTGCTGATCGAGCACGACATGGGCATGGTGATGAACATCTCCGACCACATCATCGTGCTCGACCACGGCGACGTGATCGCCCGGGGCAACCCGGCGGAAATCCGCAACGACGAGAAAGTGATCGCCGCCTATCTCGGCGCAGAAGAAGAGGACCTTGCATGACCGCGCCGATGTTGGAATTCCGTGATGTCGATGTGTTCTACGGACCGATCCAGGCGCTGAAGAAGGTGTCCCTGCAGGTCAACGAAGGCGAGACGGTGGCGCTGATCGGCGCCAACGGCGCCGGCAAGTCCACGCTGCTGATGTCGATCTTCGGCCAGCCGCGCGCGGCCGCGGGGAATATCTTCTTCAGGGGCCAGGACATCCGGCAGAAGTCTGCGCACTACGTCGCCTCCAACGGCATCGCCCAGTCCCCGGAAGGGCGTCGGGTGTTCCCCGACATGAGCGTCGAGGAAAACCTGCTGATGGGCACCATTCCCATCGGCATGGACCATGCCCAGGAGGACATGCAGCGCATGTTCGACCTGTTCCCGCGCCTCAAGGAGCGGCGCAACCAGCGCGCCATGACCATGTCCGGCGGCGAGCAGCAGATGCTCGCCATCGCCCGCGCGCTGATGAGCCGGCCGAAGCTGCTGCTGCTCGACGAACCGTCCCTCGGGCTGGCGCCGATCGTGGTCAAGCAGATCTTCCAGACCCTGCGCGAACTGGCGAAGAGCGGCATGACGCTGTTCCTCGTCGAGCAGAACGCCAACCATGCGCTGAAGCTGTCCGACCGTGGCTACGTGATGGTCAACGGGCAGATCCGCATGAGCGGCAGCGGAGCGGAACTGCTGGGTAACCAGGAAGTGCGCGACGCGTATCTGGGTGGGCATTGATGCTGGCTCCATTCCCCTCACCCCAGCCCTTTCCCGGTGGGAGAGGGGGCTACACGGAGTAGCGGGTAATTGCGGAGCTCCGCCTCACACCGAACGATTCCCTCTCCCTCTGGGAGAGGGTTAGGGTGAGGGGCTCTTGGCCGCCTCCACTTGCTCAGGAACATCCCCATGCACGACCTGCGTTTCCTCACCAACGCCGACGTAGCCGCACGTCTGGCTTATCCACAACTGATCGAAGCCCTGCGCGCCGGCCTGGCCGGGCCGTGCGAGGCGCCGGTGCGTGGCTGCCACGTGCTGCCGGAGAACGCCTCGCTGCTGACCATGCCGGTCTGGCGGCCGGGGCAGGATATCGGCGTCAAGCTGGTCACCGTGTTCCCCGGCAACGGCGCACGCAACCTGCCGGCGGTGGCCGCGCTGTTCTGCCTGTTCGATGGCGAGAACGGCCGTCCGCTGGCGATGCTGGAAGCCTCCGAACTCACCGCCCGGCGCACCGCCTGCACTTCGGCGCTGGCGGCGGACTACCTGGCACGCAAGGACGCCCGGCGCCTGTTGATCGTCGGTAGCGGCACCCTCGCCGCGCACATGGTCCGCGCCCACAGCGTGGTGCGCGAATACACCAACATCGCCATCTGGGGCCGCCAGCCGGACAAGGTTGCGGCACTGGTCGAGCGGCTGGTCGCAGAGGGCTATCCGGTACGCGCCTGCTCCGATCTGCGCGAAGGCGTCGGGCTGGCCGACACCGTCACCTGCGTCACCACCTCCCGAGAACCTATCGTGCTAGGCGAATGGCTGCGGCCGGGCGTGCATCTCGACCTGGTCGGCGCCTTCCTGCCGAGCATGCGCGAGACCGACAACGAAGTGGTGCGCCGCGCCCGCATCGTCGTCGATACCCGCGAAGGCGCGCTGGAAGAGGCCGGCGACCTGCTGATCCCGATGGCCGAGGGAGTGATTGGCGAGGCAGATATCCACAGCGAACTGCGGGACCTGCTGCAGGGCAACGGGCACCGCCAGAAGGAAGACGAGATCACCCTGTTCAAATCCGTCGGCTACGCCCTGGAAGACCTCATCGCCGCCCGCCTGCTGGTCTCGTAGGTTGGCGCTGAGCTTGCGAAGCCCAACGTCGAGCGGGGAATGTTGGGCTTCGCTGCGCTCAGCACCAACCTACGGAACCTCCTCCGGTTGGGGCCGTAGGATGGATTGATGTTGGTTCCCGGAGTTTTCCAGCGAATCTGTGGGCGTTGCTGTGGATAAGATGGGAGGCAAACGCTGGAGGACTCATCGTGCGGGCTTTCCGGAGGATCGGGTGTTTTTTGAACGGTGGATTTTTGCTCTGTATAAACAACCAGTTAGCCTTTCGCGCGACTGTGGATAAGACGCGAAGGGTTATTCCCGGATTCTGTTGGAAGGGCTGTGGATAAGCTTGGGAAGGATTCTGCAGTGGCAGTGATGGCAGGGGTTTCAGAGGGGTGAGCGTTTTTTGCTCAGCGGATGCCCCCTCACCCTAACCCTCTCCCGGAGGGAGAGGGGACTGCCTGGCGTTGCAGGATGGCACGGTGCATCAGCCCGCTCCGAACGGCCCCCTCTCCCTCCGGGAGAGGGCTGGGGTGAGGGCAGCTCAACCCCCCTCTGACCCCAGATACCGCCTCAACGCCTCCAGCGAGTCCGGACAATACGGCACACCCGAATCAGCCTCGGCTACCGCTTCGCGCGGATCGATGAAGCGCGCCTCGATCACCTCTTCCGGTTGCAGCCGCAGCGGCCCGTCCCACACCGCGGAGAACACCGCGCACCACAGGCGGTTGCCCGGCCCGTCGAAGAAGAAGGTGCCGTGGTCGCGCAGCGGCACGCCGGCCACGCCCAGCTCTTCCTCCAGCTCACGCTCGGCGGACAGCGCGTAGCTCTCGTCCACCAGCACCATGCCGCCGGCGGCCGGGTCCCAGTAGCCGGGATAGAGCGCCTTGCTCAGGGTGCGCCGGTGCACGCACAGATCACCAGCGCTGTTGAACAGCAGGATGAAGCTGCCACGGCCGATCAGCCCGCGCTCGCGCAGTTCGGCGCGCGGCAGGCTGCCGAGCAACTGGTCCTGTTCGTCGACCCAGGCGATGTTTTCGGCATCCGAGGCGGCGCGGTGCGCCGCCTCCTTGTCGCTGATCCCGTCCATCAGCCCTGCGCCAGCAGTTGACGGAGGTCGATGATCGCGGCGTTGGCGCGGGAGATGTAGTTGGCCATCACCAGCGAGTGGTTGGCCAGCACGCCGAAGCCGCTGCCATTGAGCACCATCGGGCTCCACAGCGGGTCCTGGGCGGCCTCCAGCTCGCGGATGATCTGCCGCACGCTGACCGTGGCGTTCTTCTTCGCCAGCACGTCGGCGAAGTCGACCTCGATGGCGCGCAGCAGGTGCGACAGCGCCCAGGCCTGGCCGCGGGCTTCATAGAACACGTTGTCGATCTGCAGCCAGGGGGTTTCCTGAATCTCTTCCTCGACCTTCGGCGCCTCGCCCGGAGCGAGCTGTGCCTGCGCCTTGATGTTGGTGTTCAGCTTGACCCGGCCGACACTGGCGGACAGCCGCTGCGACAGCGAACCCAGGCGGGTGGCGACGTCGCCCAGCCAGTTGTTCAGGTTGTCGGCGCGGGCGTAGAACTGCGCGCCGGGCTGGTTCGGGTCGGCCAGGCGAGCCAGGTAGCGGTCCAGCGACTTGATGCCTTCCTGGTACTCCGACTCGGAAGCCGGCAGCGCCCAGCTCTTGTTGTCGAAGTTGAAGCGCGGTTCGGCGCGTGCCAGGTCGGCATCTTCGGTGGACTGCGACTGCGAGCGGGCGAAGTCCTTGCGCATGGCACGGGTGAGGTCGCGGATCTGCACCAGCACGCCGTATTCCCAGCTCGGCATGTTGTCCAGCCACAGGCCCGGCGGGAAGATGTCGTTGTTGATGTAGCCGCCCGGCTTGTTCAGCAGGGTGCTGGAGACTTCCTTGAGGGTTTCCACCGTGGTGTAGCCGACCACCATCTGCCGGCCGGCCTGTTCGGCGGCAGCCTGGGCGTTCTGCTGAACCGGGAACAGGTCGGGCTCCTGGCTCCAGTACCAGCCGATCGCCCCGGCGACCAGCAGGTAGGCGCCGAGCAGCCCACCAATCACGCGGCTCAGCCAGGGGCCGCCGAAGTAGGCACGCACATCGTCCACAGAATCGTCGACGCGATCGCGCACGGAGCCGCCGCGTTTCTTCCAGTCCCACATGGCAAATTCCTTAGCATTTCGAAAACGGAGAGTATGGACCTCTGGCAGCTCCGGGGGTTGCTTCCGTCGCTGCGCTCCATACGTCTAAGCATGCCCCAGTCGGAGCGGCATGGGCAGTCCAACAGTAGTATGAGGCCGGCAAACCCTCCCGGCCGTTCTGCCTGCGCTGCTCTGGCGCACGGTTTGCGGCCGGATGCTGGCCGCCTGTCACCATGCTGTAACCGAACCGCAATAACCTCCCGCCTCGCCGTTATGCCGTCGGTCGAGACCCGCCATGCGCCTGAAGCTGCTGACCAACCTGAATACCTTCCTCCTGCTGCTCGTCTGCGTCGCCCTGGGCGCCACGCTGTGGTGGTCGCAGCGCGCCATGGAGCGCCCGTTCGCCATGCTCGACCGTTATCTGGAGCTGTCGCGCAGCTTCGACGAGCAGGTGGCGCGCAATGTCCAGGATTACCTTGGCAGCGGCGACGCCTTGCGCCTGACCGCCGCGCAGCAGGCCATCGACGGCCTGGCCGGCGCGCTGCCGGAACTGCCCGCCAGCCTGACCGGTAACCTCGGCTCCAGCCTGGAGGAACTGCGCAGCTTCGCCGATGGCGAACTGCTCGGCGCCGGCAAGCTGGCCGGCGATCCGCAGGGTTTGCTGCTGCAGGCCGAGCGCGATATCGGCGGGGTGCTGGAGCAACTCGCCGCCTACGCCGATGCCGCGCAGAACCCGGCGGCGGCCGACTATCGTGCGCCGCTGCTGCAGGCCGGCCTGCACCTGGCGCGTCTCGCCCATGCCCGCGCCAAGCTGGTGGAGAGCGGCAATCCGGCACTGGCCGACGATATCCAGCGCGAGCTGGCCAGCCTGCGCCAGTCCGCCGAACGCCTCGACGGCCTGCCCGATCTTGGCGTACTGGAGGAACAGTCCTCGGCATCCGATGATTTCGCTGCATTGATGGGGCTGAATACCGAGGCCACCGAACGGCAGGGCGTTGATCGCGGCATCGCCCTCAAGCGCGACCTGGGCAGCCTGCTGCGGCGCTATCCCGACGAACTGGCGCGTACCCGCCAGTTGATCGAACAGCGCCGGCAACTGGCGCAAACCACCGGCGAACGCCTGGACGCGGTACGTGGCGCACTCGCCGCGCTGGAGCCGCAGGTGCGCGGCGAGCGTGCGCGCATCCAGCAGCAGGTGCGGGTGATGCAGGGCGCGCTGATCGTGCTGATCCTGCTTGGCGCACTGACCATCGATACCCTGCAACGGCGCCTGGCGCGGGTGCTCGGGCGGCTGGTGCCGCTGCTGTCGAACTGGGCGCGGGGCGACTTCAGCCAGGCCGTCGCGCTGGATACGCGCACCCGCGATCTGCTGGAGATCCAGGATTCGCTGAATCACCTGCGCAGCTTCCTCGACGGCCTGGTCGGCACCATCCACCAACGTGCCGAACAGGTCGCCGACAGCAGCCGCACCCTCGCCGAACTCAGCGGCGGCCTGCATGCCAGCGCCGAGCGGCAGGACGGCGATACCCGGCAGATCCGCGATGCGCTGGGCGACATGGAGGCGGCGATCCGCCAGGTGGCCGACGATGCCAGCCAGACCGCCGCGGCCAGTCAGTCTGCCGGTCTGGCGGTCGACCAGGGCCAGCAGGTGATCGGCGCCAGCCTTGCCGGGTTGCGCGCGCTGGCCGAGGAGGTGCGGGTCAATGCGCAGTCCATCGAAAGCCTGGCGGAGGAGTCGGCGACCATCGGCAATGTGCTGGGGGTGATCCGCTCCATCGCCGAACAGACCAACCTGCTGGCGCTTAACGCCGCCATTGAGGCCGCCCGTGCCGGCGAACAGGGCAGGGGTTTCGCGGTGGTCGCCGAAGAGGTGCGCTCGCTGGCCCTGCGCACGGCCGACGCCACCGGGGAAATCCAGCGGCTCACCGAACGCCTGCAGCAGGCGGCGCGCCAGTCGGTGGAGGCGATGCGCAGCCAGGTCGAGCACGCCGAGCTGACCGCCAGCCAGGCCGGCGCCGCCGAGGGGGCATTGGACGAGGTAGTGGCGGCGATCCGCAGCATCGCCACGATGGCCGAACGCATCGCCGATGGCTCGGCGCAGCAGAGCGGCGCGGTCAGCGATATCCGCTCGCACAGCGAACGCATTCATGCGTTGGGAAGTGAAAACCTGCGACTGATCGGCTCAGGCCGCAGCGAGGGCGAACGCCTGCTGGAACTGGGCGACGCGCTGCATACGGCGGTACGCGCGTTTCGCGTCTAGGCCAGCCAGTCGTCGCCGCGCTTCTCCGGTGCGGCGGCGCCATGGCGGATATACCAGCGTACGCCGACGTGCACGCCGAGGGCGGCCAGCACAGTGAGGATGATCTGCAGGCTTTCCGTATCCATAGGCGCTTCTCCGCAGCGCAATCCGTAGGAGCGAGCTCCGCTTCGCTACGTAGGTTGGTGCTGAACGAAGTGAAGCCCAACATTTGCCGAGCCGTTGCACCGTTGGGCTTCGCAAGCTCAGCGCCAACCTACGAACGGCAGGCGCTCGGCACACTCTATCGCTGCGTCAACCTGTCGCACAGATACAGTTTGTAAACGGATGTCCGCCGCGGCGCTCACAGGGAGTGGATGATCCTTCCCAGCGTCTCCATCGCCTGCTCGCTGCGGGCGTTCCACGGATGCCCGTAGTTGAGCCGCAGGCAGTGGCCGAAGCGCCGGGTGGCGGAGAAGATCGGCCCGGGCGCGATGCTGATGCCCTGCGCCAGCGCCAACTGGAATAGCCTCAGCGCGTCGATGCGTTCCGGCAGTTCCAGCCAGAGGAAGTAGCCGCCGCTCGGCCGGGTGACCCGGGTGTCCTCCGGGAAATGCCGGGCCACGGCGGCGAGCATGGCGTTCTGCTGGCTTTCCAGGGCATGCCGCAGCTTGCGCAGATGACGGTCGTAGCCACCGTGCTGCAGGTAGTCGGCGATAGCCGCCTGCGCCGGGATCGAGGCGGACAGGCTGGTCATCAGCTTCAGCCGTTCGATCTGTCCGCTGAAGCGCCCGCCGGCCACCCAGCCGACCCGGTAGCCCGGCGCCAGGCTCTTGGAGAAGGAGCTGCAGTGCATCACCAGCCCTTCGCTGTCGTAGGCCTTCACCGGCTTCGGCGCGTGCTGGGCGAAGTACAGCTCGGCGTAGACGTCGTCCTCGATCAGCGGCACCTGATGCTGCGCCAGCAGGGCGGCGAGGGCGCGTTTCTTGTCCTCGCTCATGCTGGCGCCGAGCGGGTTCTGGAAGTTGCTCATGAACCAGCAGGCCTTCACCGGCAGGCGCGCCATGCTGTCGGCCAGCGCATCGAGATCGATGCCTTCGCGCGGGTGTACCGGGATTTCCACCGCCTTCAGCTTCAGCCGCTCCAGCACCTGCAGGGTGGCGTAGAAGGCCGGCGCCTCGATGGCTACCAGATCGCCGGGCTGGGTCACCACCTGCAGGCACAGGTTGAGCGCCTCCAGCGCACCGTTGCTGACCACCAGTTCCTCCACAGCCAGCGGCATGCCGGCGACCATGTAGCGCAGGGCGATCTGCCGGCGCAGGGCGTGGCTGCCGGGCGTCATGTCGGCGACCACCGCGCGTGGGTCCATGTCACGCATGGCGTGGGCCATGGAGCGTGCCAGGCGCGGCAGGGGGAACAGCTCCGGCGCCGGGAAGGCCGACCCGAAGGGCACGGTGTCCGGGTCCTTGATCGAGCCGAGCACCGAGAACACCAGTTCGCTGACGTCCACCTCGGTGGTCTGCGCCTGCTGGCGGGCGATCTCCGGCTCGGCCAGCGCGCGCTTCACGTGCTCGCGGACGAAGTAGCCGGAACGCGCGCGGGCGACGATCAGCCCGCGGTCCTCCAGCAGGTAGTAGGCCTGGAATACGGTGGAGGCGCTGACCCCGTAGGTGCGGCTGGCGTGCCGCACCGAGGGGACTTTCTGCCCGGGGGCGAGCACGCCGCTGCGGATCAGCCCGGCGATCTCGTCGGCGAATTTCTCGTAGCGCTTCATCTTGTCCTGCGGTGCGGATGGATCGCTGAACTCTAAGCGCTGCGGGACGTTGCCGCCATGCCGGGCGTTCATGCTCAGCGCCTCGGTGAGACGAAGGTGCTGGGAGCGTCCACCTGCTGTGCGCCGTCGTCCGTGCGCACGCGGAAGTGCAGCGGCACCGAGCCACCTTGGCTGGTCGCAGCAAGCTGCGCCACCGATACGGCGAAGTCGCGGATTTCCCCCGGCGCCAGGCGCTGTTCCAGCTCGCCCTGCAGGCGATAGCCGGCGCCGTCGGCGAGAGTCAGTTGGTAGTGCTGCGGCTGCTGGGTCTTGTTGATCAGCTTGAGGTTGTAGACGTTCTCGATCTCGCCGGCGGCGTTCTCGCGGAACAGGCCGCGGTCGCGGGCCACGTCGAGGTTGATCAGCGGGCGGGCATCCAGCGCCCAGACGAAAGCGCCGATCATCACCAGCAGCACCGCCGCGTAACCGACCAGCCGTGGCCGCCAGAGGTTCGTCCGGCCGCCTTCGAGCGCGCGTTCCGAGGTGTAGCGCACCAGGCCGCGGGCATAGCCCATCCTGTCCATCACCGAGTCGCAGGCGTCGACGCAGGCGGCGCAGCCGATGCAGGCGATCTGCAGGCCGTCGCGGATGTCGATACCGGTCGGGCAGACCTGCACGCACTGCTGGCAGTCGATGCAGTCGCCGAGGCCGAGTGCCTTCGGATCGGCGTCCTTCTTCCGCGCGCCACGGGATTCGCCACGGGCGGCGTCGTAGGAAATGACCAGGGTGTCCTTGTCGAACATCACGCTCTGGAAGCGCGAGTACGGGCACATGTGGATGCACACTTGCTCACGCAGCCAGCCGGCGTTGGCGTAGGTGGCGGCAGCGAAGAAGGCCACCCAGAAGGTGCTTTCCAGGTCGAGGCTGGAGCTGAACAGGTCGGCCACCAGCGGGCGCACCGGGGTGAAATAGCCGACGAAGGTGATCGCCGTTGCCAGGCTGACCAGCAGCCACAGCCCGTGCTTGGCGCCCTTGCGCAGGAGTTTCCCGGCGCTGGCCGGGGCCTTGTCGAGCTTCATGCGCTGGTTGCGGTCGCCTTCGGTGATCTGTTCGCACCACATGAAGATCCACGTCCACACGCTCTGCGGGCAGGTGTAGCCGCACCAGACGCGGCCGGCGAACACCGTGATGAAGAACAGGCCGAAGGCGGCGATGATCAGGATCGCCGACAACAGGATCAGGTCCTGCGGCCAGAAGGTCGCGCCGAAGATGTAGAAGCGGCGCTCCGGCAGGTCCCATAGCACGGCCTGGCGGCCGTTCCATTGCAGCCAGAGGGTACCGAAGAACAGCAGGAACAATGCGGCGCCACCGAGGCGACGGAGGTTGCGGAACAGTCCGGTAAAGCGCTTGGTGTAGATCGGCGGGCTGACCGCGGACAGAACCTTGGCGGGTTTGCTGGGTGCGACCTCGATGACGGTCGCGGGGATTCTTTCACTCATAGTCATGGCCCATCAGGCAGGAGAGGCGCCGCGACTATAGGAATCGCCCTGTTTGCAAAACAGATTCAGATCGGCCGGCAAAAACCATATCAGATGCTCGAAACGGGCTGGATGCCGTGCTGATGCCGCCTGATCGACGGCGAGGCGCGCTGCGTGGCCGCCGATCCCTGGATGTTGCTGCGCGAGGTGGGTGAGGAACTGCCCTGTGGACAACTGATCCTGCCGCTGTCGGCATGGCTGCTCGCTGGCGACGGCCGTCGGCACGGCGTGTGGCTGGCGCCGGAGGATGATGTGGAAGTGCTGCGCGATCAGTTGAGCCATATGCGGCAATGCGGTTTCGATGCTTTCGCCGTGCGCGAGGACAAGAGCGTGGAGGATGCGCTCAAGGGATTGGCGGGGTTGAGCGTGCTCTACGGCCGCTCGGTGATCGAGCCGCGGCCGCTGTTCCGCCGGCGCACGACGGGCTAAACGGTTGCTCTCCGGGGTGTCGGGTCGCGCCCGATGCCGCCTGCGACGCAGGATTCGTCCGACCGGCACGCTTGACGCTGTGCCGGTGCACAGGAAGAATGCAGGAAATATTGCCGGCATATTCTAAAGTCCGGTTGTGACCCACCGATTTCGAGTGCCCCCCTTACGATGCGAATGCGCCTGATGCTGTTGGGTGGTGGTAGTGCCCTTGGACAGGCGCTGATCCGCCTGGGAGCCGAGGAAGACATCGGCTTCCTTGCACCCAGGCCGCCGGAACAGGGCTGGGATACCGCCAGTCTGACGCTGCTGCTGGACGAGACCCGTCCGGACGCCGTGATCAATCTCGGCTACTACTTCGACTGGTTCCAGGCCGAGTCCGTCAGCGACGAACGCCTGGCCCGCCAGGAGCGCGCCGTGGAGCGCCTCGCCGAACTTTGCCAGCACCATGACATCCTGCTGGTGCATCCTTCCAGCTACCGCGTCTTCGACGGCACCCGCGCCACCGCCTACAGCGAGAAGGACGAGCCCAATCCGCTCGGCCCGCGCGGTCACGCGCTGTGGCGCATGGAGCAGCGTGTCCGTTCGACCTGCCCGCGGCATGTGCTGCTGCGCTTCGGCTGGCTGCTCGACGACAGCGCCGACGGCATTCTCGGGCGCTTCCTGCGACGGGCCGAAACCGAGCACACGATGCTGCTGGCCGATGACCGGCGCGGCAATCCGACCCCGGTGGACGACGCCGCACGGGTGATCCTCTCAGTGCTCAAGCAGCTGGACTGCCAGGCGCCGCTGTGGGGGACCTACCACTACGGTGGTCTGGAAGCCACCACCACCATCGCCCTGGGCCAGGTCATCCTCGCCGAAGCCCGCGCTTTCCGTGGCCTCACCGTGCAGGAGCCGAGCCCGCAGGCGCACGCCGAGCGCCCGGATACCCACGAGGAACCGCAGCACGCGGTGCTCGCCTGCAAGAAGATTCTCCACACTTTCGGCATCAAGCCGCGCGCCTGGCGCGCCGCGCTGCCGACACTACTGGACCGCTACTATCGTCATGGCTGACATCACTCCCTCTTCGGCAAAACCGATCCTCATCACCGGCGGCGCCGGCTTCATCGGCTCGCATCTGGCCGATGCCTTGCTGGCGCAGGGTTTCAAGGTGCGGGTGCTGGACAACCTGTCCACCGGCAAGCGCGAGAATCTGCCGGCGGCGGTGGAGCTGCTCGAAGGCGATGTCGCCGACGCCGCTCGCCTGCGCGAGGCGGTGAAAGGCTGCCAGGCGGTGGCGCATCTGGCCGCCGTGGCTTCGGTGCAGGCTTCGGTGGATGACCCGGTGGCGACCCACCAGAGCAACTTCATCGGCACCCTCAATCTGTGCGAGGCCATGCGTGAAGAGGGCATCCAGCGCGTGCTGTTCGCCTCCAGCGCGGCGGTCTACGGGCAGAACGGCCAGGGCGCCGCGATCGACGAAGACACGCCCAAGGCGCCGCTGACGCCCTATGCGTCGGACAAGCTGTCCAGCGAGCACTACCTCGATTTCTATCGCCGCCAGCATGGCCTGGAGCCGGCGATCTTCCGCTTCTTCAATGTCTACGGCCCGCGCCAGGACCCGTCTTCGCCCTATTCCGGGGTGATCAGCATCTTCACCCAGCGTGCCCAGAATGGGCTGCCGATCACCGTGTTCGGCGATGGCGAGCAGACCCGCGACTTCATCTACGTGGGCGATCTGGTGAAGCTGCTGGTGCAGGCGCTGACCGCGAGCCAGGTGGCGGACGGCGCAGTCAATGTCGGTCTGAATCGCACCACCAGCCTGAACCAGTTGCTGGCCAGCGTCTCCGAACTGCTCGGCGGCCTGCCGCCAGTCACCTATGCCGATGCGCGGCCGGGGGATATCCGCCACTCGCGGGCGAACAACGCGCGGTTGCTGGCGCATTACCGGCTCGACGAGCCGACAGCGCTGACGACCGGTCTGGCCCGCCTGCTGGGACGCTGATCACCACCAGGGCTTCTGCAGCGCAAGGAAGAAGATGCCGCCCAGCGCACCGAGGCTGAGGGCGCTGAACAGGGCCTTGCGCGCATGCAGATCGGTGCGGATCGCCATGGCGGCGAAGCCGATATAGAGCAGCAACAGGCCGATCTTGCCCTGCAGCCATATCGGCAACGGCCAGGGCATGGCCAGATGCACCAGCCCCAGTGCGCTGAGCAGCAGCAGGGTGTCGACCAGATGCGGCGCCCAGCGCTGCCAACCCTGGGTTCGCCGTCCCCGCCAGCTCAACCCCAGCCGCCAGAGGAACAGCAGGCTGCTGACGACGGCGAGACTGATGTGCAGGTGCTTCAACCAGAGGTACATGCCTTTCTCCGTATGAACATGAAAAAAGCGCCCGAAGGCGCTTTTTTCACATGGCTTGGTGGCTATCAGAACTTATAGCCGAAACCGACCATGTAGACCCAGGGGTCGACGTCCACATCGACCTTGGTTTTCTGTACGCGCAGAGCGGTCGGGCCGTTGACACTGGCTTTGGTGTCGATGTCCATGTACCAGACCGCCATGTTGAACAGGGCGTGTTCGTTGAGCATGTAGTCGAAGCCCAGTTCACCGGCCAGACCCCAGGAGTCCTGCAGCTTCAGGTTGCTGAAGCCCTGGTCTTTGCGAGCGCTGCTCAGGTCTTCGTCGAAGAAGGTGGTGTAGTTGACGCCGACGCCGGCGTAGGGCTGGAAGGGATTCTTGGTGCCGCCCATCGGGTAGTACTGCAGCAGCACGGTCGGCGGCAGTTGCTTGATGTCGGCCAGCTTGCCGTCGAGCCCAGGAATACCGGTGAAATTGCTGACGCCTTTGACGTTCACCTGATGCTGGAACGGAGTGGCGGCAACCAATTCAACACCGATCTGATCGGTGACCAGATAGCTGAAGGTCAGGCCCAGTTGGGTATCACTGTCGACGGTGGCTTTGGTTCCGCCGGCCTTGGCGCCATCGAGCTTCAGCGCGGAGCTGTCATCGTTCGGGTCTACGGTGGCGAAACCGCCACGTACGATGAAATCTCCAGCCTGGTGTGCCTGGGCGAGAGGCGCGGCGATGGCGAGGGAAAGGGCGGATGCAGCGAGCCAGAAGGTGCGCATGTTGGACTCCATGATTTTAGAATAAGCATTGGCAGCCGTCATGCTAAAGAGCGTGGTTCCTGGCCTTTTGATTCAACTCAATAAAGTCCCTTCGGAAAATACTGAAATAGGTCGTAGTCCTATTCCTGGTCTGAGTAGTCGTAGGGTTTGATGGCGTTCGACTGCAACTGATAGCCCGCTTCGGCCAGATCGCTCTCCATCGCTTCCACCTTCAGGCGGCCTTCGACCCAGAACGGCTGGTACAGGTCGTCCATCTTCAGGCCCTTGGCGCCGTGCACGTAGACGATCTGGTTGGCCGGTGGCGGCGGGACGTGGATGCAGGCACCGTAGTAGGGCACCAGCAGGAACTGGCTGACCATCCCCTTGTCGTCGACCTCCAGCGGTACGACGTAGCCGGGCAGCTTCACCTCCAGACCGTCCAGTTCCTTGACCACCGGCGCGCGCACCGGCTGCTGCCGCGCCGCCGGGCCGCTTTCGGCGCTCAGGGCGTCGGCCAGTTGCGACAGGTCGTGCAGCGCGACCGGCGGTGGAGGAGGCGGGGCGCCCTTGGGGATCAGCTCCGACCAGCTCAACTCCCGTGGAGAGGCGCCCCAGGCAAGGGAAACGATGAGCGTCAGCAACAGTGCGACGAAAAGGCGCATCAGGGATTTCCTCAGAGTCGGACGGACAGGCCATCGGCCAGCGATTGCCGGTAGGCGCGCCACGCCGGTACGCAGCCCATCAGCAGCCCGGCGATCAGGATGCCGGCGAGCAGCGACCATTCATAGGTCGTCGGCGCCGCCAGGGGCAGGTCGATCCCGTAGTTGCCTTGCACATAGTCGCGGCCGACGGCGATGCCTAAATAAAGGAGGCCGAGCCCGATCGTCACGCCGGCCAGCGCCAGGGCGAAGGCTTCCGCCACCAGCAGGCTGAAGATATGCCAGGGTCGCGCGCCCGCCGAGCGCAGGATGGCCATTTCCCGCCGGCGCTCGTTGAGGCTGGTGAGGATGGCGGTGAGCATGCCGATCAGCCCGGTCAGCACGACGAACAGAGAAACCACGAACAGCGCCTTTTCCGCCGTGCCCATCAGGCTCCAGAGTTCCTGCAGGGCCACACCGGGCAGGATCGCCAGCAGCGGCTCGCCCTCGTACTCGTTGATCTGTCGCTGCAGGGCGAAGGTGGCGACCTTGCTTTTCAGGCCGAGCAGGAAGGCGGTGATGGCCCTGGGCTGCAGATCCATGCCGCGCGCCTGTTCCGCGCTGATCCGGCCGTCACCGTGGGCCGGCGCGCCGTTCTTCCAGTCGACGTGCAGGGCCTCCATGCCCTGTAGGGAAATGTGCAGCGTGCGATCCACCGGCGTGCCGGTGCGTTCGAGGATGCCGACCACGGTGAAGGGCTTGTCGTCGTGCTGCGTCAGGCTGATGGTGCTGACGCCGTGAGCCAGCACGATGCGATCGCCGAGCTGGTAATGCAGCGCCTTGGCCACTTCGGCGCCGAGCACCACGTCGAACAGGTCCTGGCCGAACGGACGCCCTTCCGCCAGCTTCAGCGGCTTGCCGCGGCCATAGCGGTAGTGCTCGAAATAGCCGCTGTCGGTGCCCATCACCCGGTAGCCGCGATGCGAGTCGCCCAGGGAGATCGGGATCGCCCACTTCACCAGCGGGCTGCCGGTCACGGTCCGGTAGCTCTCCCAGCGGATGTTGTTGGTCGCGTTGCCGATGCGGAATACCGAGTAGAGCAGCAGGTTGACCGAGCCGGAGCGTGCGCCGACCACCAGGTCGGTGCCGGAAATGGTGCTGGCGAAGCTGGCTCGGGCTTCCGTACGCACCCGTTCCACCGCCAGCAGCAGGCAGGCGGAGAGGGCGATGGCGAAGACCGTGAGCAGGGCGGTGAAGCGGCGGTTGGACAGGCTGGCCAGGGCCAGGCGCAACAGATACATCTCAGATCCCCGGGGCAGTGGCGGCGCGGTTGAGTTCGGCGAGCGACAGGCTGCGGTCGAACAGCTTCGCCAGGCTCTGGTCGTGGCTGACGAACAGCAGGCTGGCGCCGGCCGCGCGGCATTCGGCGAACAGCAGTTGCAGGAAGGCTTCGCGGGCGTCGGCGTCCAGCGCGGAGGTCGGCTCGTCGGCGATCACCAGTTCCGGCTGGCCGATCAGTGCGCGGGCGGCGGCGACCCGCTGCTGCTGGCCGATCGACAGGCTGTCGGCACGGCGTCCGATCAGCGCGGCATCGCCGAGACCCAGATGGCCGAGCAGCATCCCCGCAGCCTGCGCCACACTGCCGTGGCGCGCCCTGGCCCGCTCGGCGCGGGTGCGGGAGAAATGGCAGGGCAACTCGACGTTCTCCCGCACCGAGAGGAATGGCAGCAGGTTGAACTGCTGGAAGATGTAGCCGGTGTGGTCGACGCGGAAGTGGTCGCGGCGCGCCGCGGAGAGCCGGGTGATGTCCTCGCCGAGCAGGCGGATGCTGCCGCGCTGCGGCTTCTGCACGCCGCCGAGCAGGCCGAGGAGGGTGGTCTTGCCGCTGCCGGAGGGGCCCTTGAGGAACAGCGTTTCGCCGCGCTGCAGGCGGAATTCCGGGATATCCAGCAGTTCCGCCTGGCCGGGCCAGGCGAAGCCGAGGTCGTCGATCTCGATCAGTGCGTTCATGGGCTGGATCAGAATTCGAGGATGCTGCTGGCCGCGCTCAGGTCGCCGCCTTTCTGGCCTTGCGGGCCGATCACCTGCGACTGGATCTTGTGCATGCCGGGGAAGCTCTTGAACAGCGGCGCGAGATCCACCTGGGTGACGGCGCCGGGGTTGCTGCAGGTCAGCCGGTAATGGGCGTGGATATCGCTGTGCTCGTGCTCGTGTTCGTCATGCTCGTCGGCATCCGGGGCATCGCCGAACAGCGGGCTGTGCAGCTCGACTTCGCTGACGCCGCAGCCGGCCGCGGCGGGCAGGGCGATCAATTCCAGCGGCTTGCCCAGTTGCGCCTGCACCTGCACCACGCGGGCCTTGTCGGCTGCGCTGCTGGCTGCGTGCTCGAAGCCCACCAGGTTCATCGCCGGGCTTTCCAGTTCGAGTTCCAGGGTGTTGCCGTCGAGGGCCGCGTTCAGTTGGGCGACACCGTGCTCGTGCTTGCCGAGGCTGCCGTGCTGGTGTTCATCGTGGGCGTGGGCGGAAACCAAAGGCATCAGGGCCAGGGCGAGCAGCAGGGGGCGCATGGGGAGCTCCAGTCGGATCATGTTTTGTTACGTTATAACAAAGTTGATGGCGAAAGCCAGAGCGTTCTGTTCGATTGGCGGCAAGCGCGACCCGTGGGAGCATTGGGGATCGCGGGAGGAGAACGGACATGCGAATTCGCGGAATGATTGGTGACTGGCCGGTGGACCTGACCGTGGAGCTGGATGCGTCGGACTGGCAGCGACTGGCTGGCGTGCGGCAGCCGCAGGCGGGGAGTGGTGTTGCAGAGTCGGCGGCCGCGTTGACGGCAAGCCCGGCCGATCAGCTCTGGCTGGCCGCGCAGGACCTGCTGCGCCGGGCCGGATCGAGCGAGGGGCCGCAACTGCTCGATGAGCTGGAAGCGCTGGCCGGCAGCGTCGGTGGCGCCAAGGGGTTGTTGGTGCGTCTGCGCCATAACCCCCATGTGAAGGTGGAGGTGCGGGAGGGGACTCAGGTGTTTATCTGGGACGAGAATCTGGCCTGATTGCCTGATTGTTGGGCTTCACTGCGTTCAGCGCCAACCTACGTGTAGGTTGGTGCTGAGCTTGCGAAGCCCAACACCTGAGGGATCAATACATAGAATTGGCCAGCTTGCGGCGGTAGGTGACGACCAGCGGGTGGTCGTTGCCGAGCAGGTCGAACACCTGCACCAGGGTCTTGCGCGGCAGGTCCTCGCCGTAGGCGCGGTTGCGCTGGAACAGGCGCAGCAGGCCGTCCATCGCCGCTTCGTACTGCTGGCGGGCGAGTTGCTGGATCGCCAACTGGTAGGCGGCCTCGTCGTCGTTGGCGTCGGCGGCCAGGCGGGTCTTCAGCGTGGCGGCGTCGGGCAGTTCGGCGGCCTGGCGGAGGAAGGTCAGCTGGGCCTTGGCGGCGGCCAGCGCCTGCTTGTGCTCGTCGCCCTTCACCGCGCCGAGGACGATCTCCGCCTCGCCCAGCTCGCCGCGTTCGGCCAGGCAGCGGGCGTAGAGGATCAGCGCCTTGGCATTGCCGTTGTCCTCAGCGAGAAGCGCCTTGAGCTGGGCCTCGGCGTCGGCGAAGCGGCCTTCGGCGAACGCGGCTTCGGCGGTATCCAGCGGATTGCCGGCGGGAGCGGCGGGTTGCTGGACATGCGGTTCGAGCATGCCGCGGATCGCCGACTCCGGTTGCGCGCCGGCGAAGCCGTCGACCGGCTGGCCGTCCTTGAACAGCACCACGGTCGGCAGGCTGCGGATGCCGAAGCGCATCACGATGTCCTGCTCGATGTCGCAGTTGACCTTGGCCAGCAGCAGTTCGCCCTGGTAGGACTCGGTGATCTGCGCCAGCAGCGGCATCAGCGCCTTGCACGGGGCGCACCAGTCGGCCCAGAAGTCCACCAGCACCGGCTTGTGGAAGGAGTTCTGGATCACCAACTGGTCGAAATTGGCGGTTGTGACATCGAAGATGTAGGGCGTATCGCTCATGAAGGATCTCGGTGTACGAAAAGGGCGACAGAACAGCGTGCCACTATAAGTGGGGGCGCCGCGCGGCGAAACAAGTCAATCGCGACGGGCGTGATACAGGCTTACCCGGCGGAATTCGGCCGGTTCTGCGAGATCCGGCCAGGTGCAGGCGTCGAGTACGTCCAGGCGCCGGTACAGCGGGTGCTGGAAGTCGCGCACGCGGGAGTCGGCGACCAGCGCCTCGCGCCCGCGGCTGAGGAAGGCGTCGAGCAGCGGCAGGTTGGCGCGGTCGTAGAGCACGTCGGCGACGATGATCAGGTCGTAGCGATCCTCTTCCTTGAAGAAGTCGTCGGAATAGCTCAGCTCCACGCCGTTCAGCGCCGCGTTGGCGCGGCAGGCCTCCAGCGCCAGCGGGTCGAGATCGCAGGCCACCACTTCTGCCGCACCCGCCTTGGCCGCGGCGATGGCGGCGATGCCGGAGCCGGCGCCGAAGTCCAGCACGCGCTTGCCGCGCACCCATTCCGGCTGCTCGGCCAGCCAGCGCGCCAGCACCAGGCCGCTGGCCCAGCAGAAGCACCAGTAGGGCGGTTCTTCGAGGATGCGCCGGGTTTCCTCCGGGCTGAAGGCGCGGTCCATGTTTGCCGCATCGATCAGCCACAGGTCGATATCCGTGCCAGGCAGGCGTTCCGCGCTCAGGTGCGCATCGCCGAGCAGGTCGCTCAGCGCCTGTTGCAGGCTGGCCGGCGGCGTCATGGCGCACGCTCCAGGCGCAGTTCGCCGAGGGCGCGGGATTCCGCCTGGAGGATCTGCAGCGGGCGCAGGCGCCAGGCCAACTGGCCGGATTGGATGACCCGGGCGCGCAGCTCGACGCGGGCACTGTTCGGGAAGGATTGCGGATTGAACACCAGGCGGAACGGCATGGCGCCGCCGGTGGCGACCAGCCTGTCGCTGGCCAGCAGTTGCCGGGGGCGGTCGCGGTCGTCGACCACCAGCAGGGCGACTTCCACCTCGCTGCCGGCCGGCAGGTAACCCTGGGTGCTGCTGAGCATGCCGCTCAGTTCACGCATATGCGCGGGCAGCGCGGCCTGGACGGGGATGGAGGGCGTCGCTTCTTTCTCGGTGGGCGCCGGCTCGTCGCTGGCGCAGGCGGCGAGCAGGGTCAGCGCGAACAGGCAGGGCAGGCGTAGCTGCATGTGGGAGCTCCTTGCAACGGATTCCGGGCGGGCGCCTGTATAGCCTAGATGGCTGTGGTTTGTCTCGGGGCGGCGAGTGTTTCATTGCCGGGGGGATGCGCTACCATGAGGCCCCTTTCCGTTCAAGAATTGCCCGCCCATGCACTGTCCCTTCTGCAGCGCCCACGACACCAAAGTCATCGACTCGCGCCTGGTCGCCGAGGGCGATCAGGTTCGCCGCCGCCGCGAATGCCTGGCCTGCGGCGAGCGTTTCACCACCTTCGAGACCGCCGAACTGGTCATGCCGCGTCTGATCAAGCAGGACGGCAGCCGCCAGCCGTTCGACGAGGACAAGCTGCGTGCCGGCATGCAGCGCGCGCTGGAAAAACGCCCGGTCAGCGTCGAGCGACTGGAAGCGGCGCTGGCGCATATCAAGCACAAGCTGCGCGCCACCGGCGAGCGCGAGGTGAAGTCGCGGGTGGTCGGCGAACTGGTGATGGGCGAGCTGCAGAAGCTCGATGAAGTCGCCTATATCCGCTTTGCCTCGGTTTACCGTCGCTTCCAGGATCTCAACGAGTTCCGCGAGGAGATCGAACGTCTCGCCCGCGAGCCGGCCAAGCAATGATTCCGTCCGACCAGGCTTACATGGCACGCGCGCTGGAGCTGGCGCGCAAGGGGCTGTACTCCACCCATCCCAACCCGCGAGTCGGCTGCGTAGTGGTCAAGGACGGCATGGTGATCGGCGAAGGCTGGCACGTGCGCGCCGGCGAGCCGCATGCCGAGGTCCACGCGCTGCGCCAGGCCGGCGAGAACGCCCGTGGCGCCACCGCCTACGTGACGCTGGAGCCGTGCAGCCACTTCGGCCGCACCCCGCCATGCGCCGATGCGCTGGTCAAGGCCGGCGTGGCGCGGGTGGTGGCGGCCATGCAGGACCCCAACCCGCAGGTCGCCGGCAGCGGACTGCGGCGCATCGCCGAGGCCGGCATCGCGGTCGAGTCGGGGATGCTGGAAGCCGAAGCGCGGGAGATCAATGTCGGCTTCATCAAACGCATGGAAAGCGGCCTGCCGTTCGTGCGGGTGAAGCTGGCCATGAGCCTCGACGGCCGCACCGCGATGGCCAGCGGCGAGAGCCAGTGGATCACCGGGCCGGCGGCACGCCGCGCCGTGCAGCGCCTGCGGGCGCGTTCCAGTGTGGTGCTGTCCGGGGCCGACACGGTATTGCTGGATAACGCCCGCCTCAACGTCCGCCCCGAAGAACTTGGGCTGGATGCCGAACTGACCGCCCTGGCCGCCCAGCGCCAGCCGTTGCGGGTGCTGGTCGACGGGCGCCTGCGGGTGCCGCTGGATGCGCCGTTCTATCAGGCCGGGCCGGCGCTGGTCGCCAGTTGCGCGGCGGACGAACGCTATGCCGCCGCTGGCCATGAGCTGCTGGCGCTGCCGGGGGCGGACGGGCATGTCGATCTGCGCAGACTGCTGCTCGAACTGGCCGCCCGTGGCGCCAACGAAGTGCTGGTGGAAGCCGGGCCGCGCCTGGCCGGCGCCTTCGCCCGTCTCGGACTGGTGGACGAGTACCGGATCTTCATGGCGCCCAAGCTGCTCGGCTCCAGCGCCCGCCCGCTGCTGGACCTGCCGCTGGAAAGGATGGCCGAGGCGCGCGAGCTGAAGATCAGCGACATCCGCGCGGTGGGCGACGACTGGCTGATCACGGCACATCCCGTACCGTAGGTTGGCGCTGAGCGCAGCGAAGCCCAACATCTCCCGAACCTGGGCGCCAATCCCGTTGGGCTTCGTGCCTCAGCCCAACCTACGGGAGCGAACCCCAGCGATGTAATGGCCTGGCAGGTGTCGTATGGCATTCCGCGGTCTGAAAGAACCCTCCGACTTGTTCCGCAGAATTGGCAACTGTGGTAAAACGCCACACGCGGTTGCAAGGCAGCCGCGATGACGTTCTCAGGGCGGGGTGCAATTCCCCACCGGCGGTAATGGCGCGCAAGGTGCCTAGCCCGCGAGCGCTTGCCGATTCGGCAAGGTCAGCAGACCCGGTGCGATTCCGGGGCCGACGGTCACAGTCCGGATAAAGAGAGAACGGGATGAGCCAATGGGGTGCGTTCGTGCGCGCCCATGTAGTCCCTTCGATCCGATACGCCCTGTTTTTTCCAAAACAGGAGTTCGCACAGATGCAACATCCAATTCCTTCTGCCCGCGCAGCGGTGGCAGCGTTCCGGGAGGCCTCATGTTCACAGGCATAATCGAGTCCATCGGCACGATCCGTTCGATCACACCGAAGGGCGGTGACGTTCGCCTCTACGTGCAGACCGGCAAGCTCGACCTCGGCGACGTAAAACTCGGCGACAGCATCGCGGTGAACGGCGTCTGCCTGACTGCCGTGGAGCTGCCGGGCGACGGCTTCTGGGCCGACGTCAGCCGCGAGACCCTGGCGCGCAGCGCCTTCCATGATCTCAAGGTAGGCAGCCGGGTGAACCTGGAGAAAGCCCTGACCCCGACCACCCGCCTTGGCGGCCATCTGGTCAGCGGCCACGTCGACGGCGTCGGCGAGATCGTCAAGCGCGAGGAAAACGCCCGCGCCATCCAGTTCACCGTGCGTGCGCCGCGCGAACTGGCCAAGTACATCGCGTTGAAGGGTTCGATCACCGTGGATGGCACCAGCCTCACCGTCAACGCGGTGAACGGCGCCGAATTCGAACTGACCATCGTGCCGCACACGCTGGTCGAGACCATCATGGACGACTACCGTCCGGGCCGCGCGGTCAACCTCGAGGTCGACCTGCTGGCGCGCTACCTGGAGCGCCTGCTGCTGGGCGACAAGGCCGCCGAGCCGAGCGCATCCGGAATCACCGAAGCTTTCCTGGCCGAAAACGGCTATCTGAAGAATTAAGGAACTGCCCATGGCACTCAACAGCATAGAAGAACTGCTCGAGGACATTCGTCAGGGCAAGATGGTCATCCTGATGGATGACGAAGACCGCGAGAACGAAGGCGACCTGATCATGGCCGCCGAATCCGTGCGCACCGAAGACATCAACTTCATGGCCAAGTACGCCCGTGGCCTGATCTGCATGCCGATGGACCGCGAGCGTTGCGAGCGCCTCGGCCTGCCGCTGATGGTGCAGCGCAACGGCTCCGGCTTCGGCACCAAGTTCACCGTCTCCATCGAGGCCGCCGAAGGCGTCACCACCGGCATTTCCGCCGCCGACCGCGCGCGCACCGTGCAGGCTGCCGCGGCGAAGAATGCCGTCGCTGCCGATATCGTCAGCCCCGGCCACATCTTCCCGCTGATGGCCCAGCCGGGCGGTGTGCTGGCTCGTGCCGGCCACACCGAGGCGGCTTGCGACCTGGCGCGCATGGCCGGTTTCGAGCCGTCCGGGGTGATCTGCGAGATCATGAACGACGACGGCAGCATGGCCCGTCGTCCGGAGCTGGAAGCCTTCGCCGAGCAGCATGGCATCAAGATCGGCACCATCGCCGACCTGATCCACTACCGCCTGATCCACGAGCGCACCGTCGAGCGCATCGGCGAGCAGCCGCTGGACAGCGAACTGGGCCACTTCAACCTGATCACCTACCGTGACTCGGTGGAGAACGAAGTCCACCTGGCGCTGACCGTCGGCAATATCAGCCCCGAAGAGCCGACCCTGGTGCGCGTGCACAACATGGACCCGCTGCGCGACCTGCTGCAGGTCAACCAGCCGGGCCGCTGGAGCCTGCGTGCGGCGATGAGCAAGGTCGCCGAGTCGGGCGGCGTGGTTCTGCTGCTCGGCCACCAGATCGCCGGCGACGACCTGCTCGCCCACGTTCGCGAAAACGCCGCGGCGAAGTCGCCGACCACCTACAGTACCGTGGGTGCCGGTTCGCAGATCCTGCGCGACCTCGGCGTGCGCAAGATGCGCCTGATGAGCGCGCCGATGCGTTTCAACGCGATATCCGGCTTCGACCTGGAAGTTGTAGAATACCTGCCCGCTGAATGAGCCCTGGCCGTCACGCAGTCCGTGGCGGCCGGCCTTTCAACCCATTTTCGCGGAGCGCCCGAACGTGCGCTCCGGCTCTTTAACAGACGAGACCTGCACATGACCCTGAAGACCATCGAAGGTACCTTCATCGCCCCCAAAGGCCGTTACGCCCTGGTGGTCGGCCGCTTCAACAGCTTCGTGGTGGAAAGCCTGGTGGGCGGCGCCATCGACGCCCTGGTCCGCCATGGCGTGTCGGAAGACGACATCACCATCATCCGCGCTCCGGGTGCCTTCGAGATCCCGCTGGTGACCCAGAAGGTCGCCCAGCAAGGCGAATACGCCGCGATCATCGCCCTCGGCGCCGTGATCCGTGGAGGCACCCCGCACTTCGAATACGTCGCCGGTGAATGCACCAAGGGTCTGGCGCAGGTTTCCATGGAGTTCGGCATTCCAGTCGCCTTCGGCGTGCTGACCGTCGACTCCATCGAGCAGGCCATCGAGCGCTCCGGCACCAAGGCCGGCAACAAGGGCGCCGAAGCCGCTCTCTCCGCCCTGGAAATGGTAAGCCTGCTGGCGCAGCTGGAGGCCAAGTGAGCAACAACGACAGCGGCACTCCGGCGCCCAAATCGGCTAAGCCGAACAAGATCGCCATGCGCCGCAAGGCCCGCAGCCTCGCGGTGCAGGCCTTGTATTCCTGGCAGATGGCCGGCCAGCCGCTCAACGAGATCGAAGCGCAGTTCCGCACCGACAACGATTTCAGCGAAGTCGACGGCGCCTACTTCCACGAGATCCTCCACGGCGTTCCGCGCCTGAAGAGCGAGCTGGACCAGGAGTTCACGCCCTGCCTGGATCGCCCGCTGGAAGAAATCGATCCGGTCGAACTGGCGATCCTGCGTCTCTCCACCTACGAGCTGCGCAACCGCGCCGACGTGCCGTACAAGGTGGTGATCAACGAAGGCATCGAGCTGGCCAAGATCTTCGGCGCCACCGACGGGCACAAGTTCGTCAACGGCGTGCTCGACAAGCTGGCACCGCGCCTGCGCGCGGCCGAGCTGCGCGGCGGCAAGCGCTAAGCGCTACGTCCGTCGGCATGGGTGAGTTCGAGCTGATCCGCCGCTACTTCGCCTCGGCCGCCTGCGCGGCCGGGGCCGAAGGCGTGGCCCTGGGCATCGGCGACGACTGCGCCCTGCTGGCTCCCGCACCCGGCGAGCAACTGGCGGTATCCACCGACACCCTGGTCGCCGGGGTGCACTTTCCCGAAGTCTGCGATCCCTTCCTGCTCGGCCAGCGCGCCCTGGCGGTATCCGCCAGCGATCTGGCGGCGATGGGCGCAACCCCTCTTGCATTCACGCTCGCGCTGACCCTGCCGACGGCCGATGCCGCCTGGCTGGAAGGTTTCGCCCGCGGCCTCAACCGGATGGCGCACAACTGCGGTCTGGCGCTGGTCGGCGGCGATACCACGCGCGGGCCGCTGAGCATGACCGTCACCGTGTTCGGCCGGGTGCCGGCCGGGCAGGCGCTGACCCGTGCCGGTGCGCAGGTGGGCGACCTGCTCTGCGTCGGCGGCGTCGTCGGCGAGGCAGGTGGCGCGCTGGAGCTGGTGCTCGGCCGCCAGCAGGTTGCGGCGGAAATCGCCGAGCCGCTGCTGGCGCGCTACTGGTCGCCGCAGCCGCAACTGGCCTTCGGTCAGGCGCTGCGCGGCAAGGCCACGGCGGCGCTGGACGTTTCCGACGGCCTGCTCGCCGACTGCGGGCACATCTCCCGCGCCTCGGGCGTCGCCCTGGTGATCGAGTCCGAACGGCTGCCGGCGAGCGCCGCGCTGGAAACCCTGCTCGGCGCCGAACGCGCCCTGCAGCAGAAACTCGGAGCCGGTGACGACTACGTGCTGGCCTTCACCCTGCCACCGCGCCACCTGGCGGAACTGCAGGCGCAATGGCCGCAGATGGCGGTGGTCGGCCGGGCCGAGGCGGGCGAGGGCGTGCGGGTGCTGGATGCCCGCGGACAGGACATCACGCCGCGTCAGGGCGGCTATCTGCATTTCATGGAGTAGCAGTGGTAGAGCATCCCGATCAGGCGCCGGCCCAGCCGGTACCGCATTCCGTCTGGCACAACCCCTGGCACTTCATCGCCTTCGGCTTCGGCTCCGGCACCCTGCCCAAGGCGCCGGGCACCTGGGGTTCGCTGGTCGCCTTGCCGTTCATTCCGCTGTGGCAGATGCTGCCGGACTGGGGCTACTGGCTGATGCTCGGCGTCACCATGCTGTTCGGCTTCTGGCTGTGCGGCAAGGTGGCGGACGACCTGCGCGTGCACGACCACGAAGGCATCGTCTGGGACGAGATGGTCGGCATGTGGATAACCCTCTGGCTGGTGCCGGAGGGGTGGTGGTGGCTGCTGATCGGCTTCGTCGTGTTCCGTATAGTCGATATCGCCAAGCCGTGGCCGATCAGCTGGATCGACCGCAATGTCCACGGCGGCGTCGGCATCATGCTCGACGATGTGCTGGCCGGCGTCTTCGCCTGGCTGGTCATGCAGGGACTGGTCTGGGGCTGGGCCAACTGGCTGCTGTGATCGGCACGTCACTGACGGCTGGTCGCGGCGGTTGTATCGTGGCGGTCCACAGGTGAATTTCGCCAAGGAGTAGAACATGCTGCGTGCGTTGCTGGCCCTGACTCTTTCCGCGCTCACGGCGGTCGCCCTGGCGGCGCCGCAGGTGCGCGTGGTCGGCCTGTTCGCCGGGGCCGCGGTGGTCAACATCGACGGCCAGCGCCGGCTGCTCAAGGTCGGCCAGAGCAGTCCGGAAGGCGTGCAACTGGTCAGCGCCGACAGCCGCAAGGCGGTGCTGCGCATCGGCGGCGTGGAGCGCACCTTCGAACTTTCCCGCGAATACAGCGACGGCTATGCCGCGCCGCAGCAGCAATCGCTGAGCATCGCCCGCGGCGTTGGCGGGCACTACTGGGTGGCCGGCTCGATCAATGGCCAGTCGGTGCAGTTCCTGGTCGATACCGGCGCCACCGCCGTGGCGATGAACGAGGCGCAGGCGCAGCGCCTGGGACTGGATTTCCGCGTCAACGGCCAGGCGATGATGGTCAACACCGCCAGCGGCGTGGCCAAGGCCTGGCGGATGAAGCTCGACCGGGTCAAGGTCGGCGGCCTGGAAGTGCTCGGGGTGGACGCCATCATGATGGAAGGCGGCTCGCCGGCCGACGTGCTGCTCGGCATGAGCTATCTCAATCGCGTCGGCTGGCGCGAGGATCAGGGGATGCTGATTCTCGAATCCAAGCACTGAGAGCCTGTTTACGATCTGCTGCGCGTCGGCATAACTGCGTTGAAAACGGGCTCAGGATGCTCATTTACTGCGTGTAAACTCCGCTCCCTCGCCCATTTTCGCCTTGTTCTGCTCTAGCTCGCGAGATCCTAAACAGGCTCTGAGGCCTATCTACAGGTAGCGACTCCACTGCAGGGTGGCCACCGTACTCTGGTTGCCGTCACCGGGTTCGCAACCGTTTCCGCACGGCTCGTTGCCGCTCATGTCGGGAAGGCTGCACGGGTTGAAGCTGGGCGGCAGGTTCTGCAGGTCGATGGTTGTGCTGCCGCCCCATGAATTCCTGCTTGTCGAGTTACTTTGTTTTGCTGCGGTGATATAGCCGTTGATCCTGGTGCTGCCGCCGGTATTCAGAAAATCTCCGGCGACCACGCTGCCATAGATCTCTGTCGAACTACCGAGCGTAATGATTCCGCCGCTGAAGGCGTCGCCAACATAGCTGCCGGCCAGGAGCGCGACATTGCCCAGCGAATTGGACTTCATCTGGGTGGGATCGCAGAAGTTGGCCGGGTACAACCCTGCCGTTGACGTTGCGCACGCTGACCTTCATCTGGCCGTCGTACTCGAATATGTAGTTGGCGGAGTTCTTCGGTTCGTATGCGTCGACGTGCGGTTTGGGAGGGGTAAAGCATTGGAGGGGCAGACCCTGCAGGTTGACGTTGGCGTCGGATTTGCCCGATGGGCAGTTGATCGTCTTGCCACCGAGATGCAGGCCTGTGAATTCATTCCACTCCACCTTCGGGCATTGAACGTCGGTCTTGCTGCTATTTCGCCTGCCAGCCACGCCCGCCCTGCTGTTACAATGCACACCCTTTGTATTTCCAAGACAGGAGCATCCGGTGTCCGTTGTCTTTGTCGCCGCCTCCAAGCTGCCCACACCGTTCGGCGAATTCACCATGCATGGCTTCCTCGATGAGGAAACCGGCAAGGAACATGTCGCCCTGACCATGGGCACGATCGACGACGGCCTGCCGGTGCTGGGTCGCCTGCACTCCGAATGCCTGACCGGCGATGCGCTGTTCAGCCTGCGTTGCGACTGCGGCTTCCAGCTCGAAGGCGCCCTGGCGGCCATCGCCCATGAAGGCCGCGGCGTGCTGCTCTACCTGCGCCAGGAAGGCCGTGGCATCGGCCTGTTGAACAAGATCCGCGCCTACGAGCTGCAGGATGGCGGCGCCGATACGGTGGAAGCCAACCTGCAACTGGGCTTCGGCGCCGACCAGCGCGACTACGCCATGTGCCTGCCGATGCTGCAGCACCTGGGCGTCTGCGCGCTCAAGCTGATGACCAACAACCCGCGCAAGGTCAAGGCGCTGGAAGGCTACGGCCTTTCCGTCGCCCAGCGCGTGCCGTTGCAGAAGGGCCTGAACCCGCACAACAAGCGCTACCTGGCGACCAAGGCGGGCAAGCTCGGTCATCTGCTGGGCAACATGCATCAGGGTGAAGCCGAGGCCGAAGCCCAGTGAACAGGATCGCCATCCGCCGCCGCATGGCCGCCAACTGGTGGCTGCATGTGCTCCTCGCCATCGTGCCGGTGCTCGCCGTGGCCCTGCTGGTTGGCGACAACACCTGGCTGGCGGAGCTGGCCACGCCGGCCTTCGTCATCGGCCTGCTGTCGATGTTCCTGACCCTGTCGCTGTTCCGCGACTACCGCAGGGCGCTGGTGGCCACCCAGCAGGCGCTGGATACCCCGGACGAGAACTCCGCCTGGCTGCGTCTGGCCCAGGCTCGTCGCAGCGGCGCGCTGGGCGCCAGCCTGCCGGCATGGATCGCGGCGGTGGCGGCGCTGTTCGGCCTGAACGGCGTCGCGCTGATCCTGCTCGGCCTGACCAGCCTGGTCATCCTGATCCTCTACCGTATTCCCCGCCAACTGCGCTGATGCGCCTGCTTGCCTGGCTCCTGTCGCTGTTCGCGGTTCTGCCGCTGGCGGCGGCCGAGCGGGTGGTCAGCCTGTCGCCGTCGATGACCGACATGCTGCTGGAGCTGGATGCCGGCGACCGGCTGGTCGGCATGCTCGACAGCTACGAGCGGCCGCCGGCGCTTGTCAGCGTGCCGTCGATCGGCCGTTATGGGCAGATCGACATGGAGCGCCTGCTCAGCCTGCAGCCCGACCTTCTGTTGCTGTGGCCCGGCAGCGTGCCGCCCGCGCAGTTGGACATGCTGAAGAAGTTTGGCATCCCGCTGTACATCGCCGAACCACACCGCATGCAGGACGTTTCCCGGCAACTGGCCGATCTGGGCGAACGGCTCGGTCAGGGCGAGAAGGGCCGGCAACTGGCGCAGGACTTCGACCGGCGCGTCGCGCAGCTGCGCAGCGAGTACCGTCGGGAGCGGCCGTTGCGGGTGTTCTACCAACTGGGTGAACGACCGCTATATACCCTCGGCGGCAACCAGGTGATCAGCGATGCCCTGCAGGTCTGCGGCGCCACCAACCTGTTTGCCGACCTCGACCTGCCCGCCCCGCAGGTCGGCATGGAGTCGGTGCTGGCGCGCGACCCGGAAGTGATCCTCGCCGGCAGCAACACCGACCTGACGGCCTGGCGCGACATGCCGCAACTCAGCGCAACCCGCCTCGGCCAGCTCTGGCAAATCCCCGACCTCAACCTGGAGCGACCGAGCTACGCGATGCTCGCGGCGACCGAGAAGCTGTGCCGGTTGCTGGCGACGGCGAAGCGCTGATCAACATGCAACGCTGGGCTTCGCAGAGCGTAGGTTGGCGCTGAGCGCAGCGAAGCCCAACACCTGTCGAGCCGTGCTCCGTTGGGCTTCGCTGCGCTCAGCGCCAACCTACGTTAGAGCGGGGTGTAGCGGTGGATCGCTTCGGTCAGCCCCCAGCCGCTGGCGATGGCGAGCACCAGCAGGCAGGCCGGCAGCAGCGTCCACCAGATGCGTGGCGACAGCGCCGGCAGCGGCTGGCGACGCTGGCACAGCCACAGGCAGGCCGCGCAGACGGATGAGGCGAGCAGGGCGCCGGCGATGATGTCGCTCGGCCAGTGCGCGCCGAGGTAGACCCGCGACATGGCGATGCTGGCCGCCGGGATCAGCGCCAGCAGCAGCCAGACCAATCCCACCCGTGGCGGTTTCTCGCGGCTGGCGAGCAGGCCGAGGACGAGGAAGAAGGCGAAGGCGGCGGAGCTGTGCCCGCTGGGCATGCTGAAGGCACCGAGCGGGTCGGCGATCACTTCGGGGCGGGCGCGTTCGAACAGCTTCTTCAGGGTGTCGGTCAGCAGTGCGGTGCCGAGCATGCTGGCAGCGGCGAACAGCGCATGGCGCCACAGCCGCAGGGCTGCCAGCAGCAGCGCGAGGATGGCGCCGGCGGCGAGCTGGGTGCGGAAGTCGCCGACCCGGGTTACCGCTACCATCAGCTTGTTCATCCACAGCGTGCGGCGTTCCTGCACCAGTGCCATCAGGCCGTGATCGAGGGCGTCCAGGTGCGACCAGCCGAGCAGCAGGACCAGCAGCAGAATGAAGTTCAGTCCGGCCGCCAGCGGGGCCGTCCACACGTGCCGGCGCAGGTTCGCCCGCACCAGCAGGCCGATCATCAGTGCCAGTCCGGCGGCGACCACTGCCGCTTCCGTCCAGAAGCCCGGCGGCAGCGGCAGGCGCATCGCCGCGCCGGTGGTCCAGCCGGGCAGCAGGTAGGCGACCGACCAGCCGGCGGCGGCGACCACGGAAACCGCGAGGAAGCGCCCGAACGGCATGTCGAGCATGCCGGCGATCATCGGCAGGAACGGCCGGAAGGCGCCGATGAAGCGGCCGACCAGCAGGCTGGCCACGCCGTTGCGGGCGAAGAAGCCTTCCGCCCCGGCGATCCACTCGGGGTGGTGGCGCAGCACGGGCAGGCGGCGGATGTTCTGGTGGAAGTGGCGGCCGAGCCAATAGGAAAGGATGTCGCCCAGCAGCCCGCCGACGAACGCCAGCAGCAGGGTTTCGCCCAGCCCGAGGGCGCCGCTGCCGGCCAGCACGGCGATGGCGAAGAGCATCACCACCCCGGGCAGGACGATGCCGACGATGGCCGCGCATTCGAGGAAGGCGACCAGGAACAGGACCAGCGCCAGCCATTGCGGGTTGGCGCCGATCCAGGCGTTGAAGGCTTCAATGTTCATCGCAGGATGTCGTCCTGACTGCCGAGAATGTGGAAATCCTGCCCTTCGACCTGGCCGCGGCGCAGCGGGTTTCGTGTGCAGAAGGGCGCGAAGGCGGCGTCGACGAAGCGGTACATCAGGTGTTCGTCGCGGCCATGGGGAATGCCCAGGCGGGTGGTCTGGATGACCTGCGAAGGGCGTTCGCCGATGTCGTCGACGAACAGCCGCCGCGGGTCGAAGCGCTGGGCATCCCAGTCCGGCACCTTGAGGCCGAGTGCCTTGCACAGCAGGGTCTGGCCGGCACAGAGCTTGCCGTTCGGGCGGGCTGCGCCGCGGCTGTCCGGATTCAGGCGTTGCATGCAGGTCAGCGCATCGTCGCCGGAGACGCGGTCCAGCCAGGGATGCCCGGACTTGATCAGCACCGCGTTGCCGGCGCCGCCGGCGCTGAAGTTCAGCGAGTCGCCGCCGCGCGCGTAGTACATATAGATGTGCCCGCCGTCGAGGAACAGCGCCTTGCGCTTCTCGGTATAGCCGAGGGAGGCGTGGCTGCCCTTTTCCGCCAGGTAATAGGCTTCGGTCTCGATGATCCGCGCCGACAGCCAGAGATCGCCGAGCCGGTGGCGGATGATCTTGCCCAGCAGTTCGCGGGCGACCTGCATGGCGTCGCGGTTGAAGAAGCTGTCCGGGAGGGGACTGGCTTCCGGCCAGGGCAGGGCTGGAATGGGATCGCGGGGCATGGGACGGCGCATTCGCGGCAGTTGTGACGGTCGGGGATGATACTGCGGGTGCAACGGGCGGGTCATTACTGAGGGGCTGACGCACCTGGTAAGAATCGCTTGCATACCGGCCGGCTGTTGTGGCTGGGCGGGCAGGGGCAGGCTCGCTATAATCGCGCATTTCCCTCACGCCAGACGCCGAGACCCATGACCGAGTCCGTCCTCGATTATATGAGCCGCCTGGGCCGCGCCGCCCGCGAAGCGTCGCGCGTCATCGCGCGCGCTACCACCGCGCAGAAGAACCGCGCCCTGCTGGCCGCCGCCGATGCCCTGGACGCCGCCCGCGCCCAGCTGACCGAAGCCAACGAAAAGGATCTGGCCGCCGGCCGCGCCAATGGCCTGGAGCCAGCGCTGCTGGACCGTCTGGCGCTGACTCCGGCGCGCATCGACAGCATGATCGAGGGCCTGCGCCAGGTCGCCACTCTGCCCGACCCGGTCGGTGCGATCCGCGACATGAGTTCGCGTCCGTCCGGCATCCAGATCGGCAAGATGCGCGTGCCGCTGGGCGTGATCGGCATCATCTACGAGTCGCGGCCGAACGTGACCATCGACGCCGCCAGCCTGTGCCTGAAGTCCGGCAACGCCACCATACTGCGTGGCGGCTCCGAGGCGATCCACTCCAACCGTGCGATTGCCGCCTGCATCCAGAAGGGCCTGGCCGACGCCGGCCTGCCGGCTGCCGTGGTGCAGGTGGTGGAAACCACCGACCGCGCCGCGGTGGGCGCGCTGATCAGCATGCCGGAGTTCGTCGACGTGATCGTCCCGCGCGGCGGCAAGGGCCTGATCGAGCGCATCAGCCGTGACGCCCGCGTACCGGTGATCAAGCACCTGGACGGCATCTGCCACGTGTTCGTCGACGCCCAGGCCGACCTGGACAAGGCGCGCAGCATCGCCTTCAACGCCAAGTGCTACCGCTACGGTATCTGCGGCGCCATGGAAACCCTGCTGGTGGACGCCTCCGTGGCTGCCGCCTTCCTGCCGGCGATGGCCGCCCAGTACCGCGAGAAAGGCGTGGAACTGCGCGGTTGCGAGCGCACCCGCGAAGTGATCGAGGCGCTGCCGGCGACGGAGGAGGACTGGAGCACCGAGTACCTCGCGCCGATCCTCTCCATCCGCGTGGTCGACGGCCTGGAGCAGGCCATCGAGCACATCAACCACTACGGGTCGCACCACACCGACGCGATCGTCACCGAACACCAGGGCCACGCCCGGCGCTTCCTCGCCGAAGTGGACTCCAGCTCGGTGATGCTCAACGCTCCGACCTGCTTCGCCGACGGCTTCGAGTACGGCCTGGGCGCGGAGATCGGCATTTCCACCGACAAGCTGCACGCACGCGGCCCGGTCGGCCTGGAAGGCCTGACCTGCGAGAAGTACGTGGTGATTGGCGACGGCCAACTGCGCGGGCAGGCCTGAGCCCTTGCCGATGAAAGACTGCAGGCGCATCGGCCTGTTCGGCGGCACCTTCGATCCGGTGCACATCGGCCACCTGCGCAGCGCGCTGGAGGTCGCCGAACTGCTCGAACTCGACGAACTGCGCCTGTTGCCCAGCGCCCGCCCGCCGCACCGCGAAACGCCGCAGGTATCCGCTGCGCAGCGGCTGGCGATGGTCGAGCTGGCGGTGCAGGGTGTCGAGCCGTTGCGGGTGGACGATCGCGAACTGCGCCGCGACAAGCCGTCGTACACCATCGACACCCTCGAATCGCTGCGTGGCGAGCTGGGTGAGCAGGTTCCGCTGTACCTGCTGGTCGGCTGGGATGCCTTCTGCGGGCTGCCAACCTGGCATCGTTGGGAAGAACTGTTGGAGCACTGCCATATCGTCGTGCTGCAGCGTCCGGATGCCGACAGCGAAGCGCCGGAAGCCCTGCGCGACCTGCTGGCAGCGCGCAGCGTGGCCGATCCGGCGGCGTTGAGCGGCGCGGGCGGGCAGATCGCCTTCGTCTGGCAGACGCCGCTGGCGGTATCCGCCACGCAGATCCGCGCCGTGCTGGCGCAGGGGCGCTCGGTGCGCTTCCTGGTGCCGGACGCGGTGCTCAACTACATCGAGGCGCACGGGCTTTACCGGGCGTCAAACTGAACTACGAAACTAGAGAGTCATTCATGCAAACCGAACAACTCGTCGAGCTGGCCATCGCCGCTCTGGAAGATCTGAAGGCGCAGGACATCCTGCCAATCGACGTGCGCGAGAAAACCAGCGTTACCGACGTGATGGTGATCGCCTCCGGTACCTCCAGCCGCCAGGTCAAGTCGCTGGCCGAAAACGTGCTGATGAAAGCCAAGGAAAACGGCGTCAAGCCGCTGGGCAGCGAAGGTCTGGACAGCGGCGAATGGGCGCTGCTCGATCTGGGCAACGTGGTGGTCCACGTCATGCAGCCGGCCACCCGCCAGTTCTACGATCTGGAGCGCCTGTGGCAAGGCGCCGAGCAGAGCCGCGCGCACCACAGCCAGGAGTGAGCCTGCCGTGCGTCTGCGTCTGATCGCCGTCGGTTCGCGCATGCCGCGCTGGGTCGAGGAAGGCTGGCAGGAGTACGTCAAGCGCCTGCCTTCCGAGCTGTCCCTGGAGCTGGTGGAGATCCCGCTGAACACCCGCGGCAAGAACGCCGATGTCGCCCGCCTGATCCGTCAGGAGGGCGAGGCGATGCTGGCCAGGGTGCAGCCCGGCGAACGCGTGGTGACCCTGGAGGTCGAAGGACGCCCCTGGAGCACCGAGCAACTGGCGAAGGAGCTGGACCGCTGGCGCCTCGACGCGCGCACCGTCAACCTGATGGTGGGCGGCCCCGAAGGGCTGGCGCCGGAAGTCTGCGCGCGCAGCGAGCAGCGCTGGTCGCTGTCGCCGCTGACCCTGCCGCATCCGCTGGTACGGATCCTGGTCGGTGAGCAGATCTACCGGGCCTGGACCGTGCTGTCCGGCCATCCCTATCACAAGTAGTCACGAGTCGTTCCGCGCAGATGCCGCAGCCGATCCAACTGAAAGACCACGAGAAGGACGCGCGACAGGTTCGCAGCCGGGTCATCGTCGGTGCGGTGGCTATCGTCCTTCTCGCGCTGGTGCTGGTGGCGCGCATGTACCACCTGCAGGTCACGCAGTACGACTACCACTCGACCCTGTCCGAGAACAACCGCGTGCACGTGCAGCCGATTCCGCCGAGCCGTGGGCTGATCTTCGACAGAAACGGGGTGATCATCGCCGATAACCGGCCAAGTTTCAGTCTGACCGTCACCCGCGAGCGTACCGAGAACCTCGAACAGGTGATGCAGACGCTGGTGGAAATCCTCGGCCTGACCGAGGAAGACCGGGCGATCTTCCAGAAGCGCATGAAGCAGGGGCGCCGGCCGTTCGAACCGGTGCCGATCATGTTCGAGCTGTCCGAGGAGCAGATCGCCCGCATCGCGGTGAACCAGTACCGCCTGCCGGGCGTCGACGTGACCGCGCAGTTCGTCCGCCACTACCCGATGGGCGAGCATTTCGCCCACTCGGTCGGCTACGTCGGGCGGATCAACGAGCAGGAACTGAAGAAGCTCGACCCGGTGGCCTATTCCGGCACCCACCACATCGGCAAGACCGGCGTCGAGAAGTTCTACGAGGACGAACTGCACGGCACCGTCGGCTACGAGGAAGTCGAGACCAACGCCCGCGGCCGCGTGCTGCGCGTGCTCAAGCGCACCGAGCCGGTTTCCGGCAAGGACATCGTGCTGAGCATCGACAGCAGGCTGCAGGCCAAGGCCGAGGAGGCGATGGCCGGCCGGCGCGGCGCCATCGTGGCGATCGAGCCGTCCACCGGCGATGTGCTGGCGATGGTCAGCCAGCCGAGCTATGACCCCAACCTGTTCGTCACCGGTATCAGTTTCAAGGCTTACGCCGCGCTGCGCGATTCCATCGACCGCCCGCTGTACAACCGCGTGCTGCGCGGCCTGTACCCGCCGGGCTCGACGGTGAAGCCGGCGGTGGCGCTGGCCGGCCTGGACGCCGGGGTGGTCACGCCGTCCTCGCGGGTCTACGACCCCGGCTATTACCAACTGCCCAACTACGATCACAAGTACCGCAACTGGAACCGCTCCGGCGAGGGCTGGGTGAACCTGGAGCTGGCGATCATGCGCTCCAACGATACCTACTTCTACGACCTTGCCCACAAGCTCGGCATCGACCGCCTGCATGACTACATGAGCCGCTTCGGCTTCGGTCAGCGGGTGTCGCTGGACATGTTCGGCGAGGCGGACGGGCTGATGCCGTCGCGCGAGTGGAAGCGCGCGCTGCGCCGCCAGGCCTGGTTCCCCGGCGAGACGCTGATCCTTGGTATCGGCCAGGGCTACATGCAGTCGACGCCGCTGCAGCTGGCGCAGATGACCGCGCTGATCGCCAACCACGGCAAGTGGATTCGCCCGCACCTGGCCAAGACCATCGACGGCCAGCCGCCGGTCGACCCCAATCCGATGCCGGATATCGTCCTGCGCGATCAGAACAATTGGGAGCGGATCGACAGCGATATGCAGCAGGTCGTGCACAATACCCGCGGCACTGCGCACAAGGTCGGCGCCGGTTCGCTCTATCGCATCGCCGGCAAGAGCGGTACCGCGCAGGTGGTGGCGATCCGCCAGGGCGAGCGCTACGACCGCTCCAAGCTGCTCGAACGGCATCGCGACCACGCGCTGTTCGTCGGCTTCGCTCCGGCCGACAACCCGCAGATCGCCATCTCGGTGATGGTGGAGAACGGCGAGTCCGGCTCCGGCGTCGCCGCGCCGATCCTCAAGCAGGTGGCCGATGCCTGGCTGCTCGACGAGCAGGGCAGGCTCAAGCCCGAATTTGCGCCCCCGGCCCAGGTGGCAGAGGGTGCCAAACCATGAACATGAGCAGCAATTTCGACCGCACCCTGTCCAACGAGGACGTGATGCGCCGCCGTGCCAGCCTGCTGCAGCGCCTGCACATCGACGGCCTGATGCTGCTGTTGCTGGTGACCCTCGGCGCGGTCGGCCTGTTCGTCCTCTATTCCGCCAGCGGCAAGAGTTGGGACCTGCTGTTAAAGCAGGCGACTTCCTTCGGCCTGGGACTGGTGATGATGATCGTCATCGCCCAGCTCGAACCGCGCTTCATGGCGCGCTGGGTGCCGCTCGGCTATCTGATCGGCGTGGCCCTGCTGGTGGTGGTCGACGTGATGGGCCACAACGCCATGGGCGCGACGCGCTGGATCAACATCCCCGGGGTGATCCGCTTCCAGCCGGCGGAGTTCATGAAGCTGCTGATGCCGATGACCATCGCCTGGTACCTGTCCAAGCGCAGCCTGCCGCCGGGGCTCAAGCACAGCCTGGTGAGCCTGGCGATGATCGTGGTGCCGTTCGTGCTGATCCTCAAGCAGCCGGACCTCGGTACGGCGATGCTGGTGCTCGCCTCCGGCGCCTTCGTGCTGTTCGTCGGCGGCCTGCGCTGGCGCTGGATCATCATGGCGGTGTCGGCGGCGGTGCCGGTGGCCGTGGCGATGTGGTTCTTCGTCATGCACGACTACCAGAAGCAGCGCGTGCTGACCTTCCTCGATCCGGAAAGCGACCCGCTGGGCACCGGCTGGAACATCATCCAGTCGAAGGCGGCGATCGGCTCCGGCGGCGTGTTCGGCAAGGGCTGGCTGCTCGGCACCCAGTCGCATCTGGATTTTTTGCCGGAAAGCCACACGGACTTTATCATTGCCGTGCTCGGCGAAGAGTTCGGCATGGTCGGGGTGTGCCTGCTGCTGGTGCTCTACCTGCTGGTGATCTGTCGCGGCCTGGTGATCACCACCCAGGCGCAGACGCTGTTCGGCAAACTGCTGGCCGGCAGCATCACCATGACCTTCTTCGTATACGTATTCGTCAATATCGGTATGGTCAGCGGCCTGTTGCCAGTGGTGGGCGTGCCGCTGCCCTTCATTAGTTACGGCGGAACTTCGCTGGTAACCCTGATGTCAGGGTTCGGGGTTTTGATGTCGATCCATACCCATCGGAAGTGGATTGCCCAGGTTTGAGACCAAGAGTGAAAAAAGGAATGCAATTACTGCGCGCATGGGCGGCCAGGGGCGTCCATTGGGTCGGGCTTGCAGGGGCGATCGGCATTTCCGGCGCCGCTCAGGCTGGCGACTACGATGGCTCGCCGCAGGTGGCGGAGTTCGTCAGCGAGATGACCCGCGACTATGGCTTCGCCGGCGAGCAGCTGATCGCGCTGTTCCGCGACGTCGAGCGCAAGCAGTCGATCCTCGATGCCATTTCCCGCCCGGCCGAACGGGTCAAGTCGTGGAAGGAATACCGGCCGATCTTCGTCACCGACGCGCGCATCAAGCGCGGTGTGGAGTTCTGGAACCAGCACGCCGAAGTGCTGGCGCGTGCCGAGAAGGAATACGGCGTGCCGGCGCAGTACATCGTTTCGATCATCGGCGTCGAGACCTTCTTCGGCCGCAACACCGGTGGTTTCCGGGTGATGGACGCGCTGTCCACCCTCGGCTTCGACTATCCGCCGCGCGCCGACTTCTTCCGCAAGGAACTCAAGCAGTTCCTCCTGCTGGCCCGCGAGCAGCAGGTCGATCCGCTCAGCCTGACCGGCTCCTATGCCGGCGCCATGGGGCTGCCGCAGTTCATGCCGAGCAGCTTCCGCGCCTACGCGGTGGATTTCGACGGCGACGGCCACATCAATATCTGGAACGACCCGGACGATGCCATCGGCAGCGTCGCCAGCTACTTCAAGCAGCATGGCTGGCAGACCGGCGAGCCGGTGGTGTCCCGTGCCGAACTGGGCAAGCCGAACGCCGAAGAGGCGCTGACCCAGGGACTGGACCCGCAGATGAATCTCGGCCAGCTGCGCACCCAGGGCTGGCGCACCCAGGACGTGCTGCGCGATGACCTGATGGTCACCGCGATCCGCTTCGAGGGCGACCAGGGGACGGAATACTGGGTCGGTTTGCCCAACTTCTATGTGATCACCCGTTACAATCGCAGCGCCATGTACGCCATGGCAGTCCATCAGCTGGCCGGCGAAATCGCCCGTGCGCGAGGTGTCCATTGAGCAAGCGACTGAGCAACAAGGGATTCTGGCCCGCGCTGTGCTGTTTCGGCCTGACCGCGGCGCTGCTCGCCAGCTGCACCAGCAGCCGTGCACCGCAACCGCAGCCCACCACGGGCGGCGGCCTGTCCGGTCCGACCGACTACAATCGCCCGCATCGCGACGGAGCGCCGTGGTGGGATGTGGACGTGTCGCGGATTCCCGACGCGGTGCCGATGCCGCATAACGGCCCGTTCAAGAACAACCCGTACACGGTGCTGGGCAAGACCTATTACCCGCTGAACGAATCGGGTACCTACAGCGTGGTCGGCACCGCCTCCTGGTACGGCACCAAGTTCCACGGCCAGGCCACCGCCAACGGTGAGATGTACGACCTCTACGGCATGACCGCCGCGCACAAGACGCTGCCGCTGCCGAGCTATGTGCGGGTGACCAACCTGGACAACGGCCGGAACGTGATCGTGCGGGTCAACGACCGCGGGCCGTTCTATTCCGACCGGGTCATCGATCTGTCCTTCGCCGCGGCGAAGAAGCTCGGCTACGCCGAATCCGGCACCGCCCGGGTCAAGGTCGAGGGGATCGACCCGCAACGCTGGTGGGCCCAGCAGGGCCGCTCGATGCCGATGATGCTGGCGCCGCCGAAGATGGCGCCGCAGCAGCCCGCGGCGAGCGCACAGCCGCAGGCGGTTGCCATGGCCCAGCCGATCGAGGTCTACACCCCGCCGCCGGCACAGCACGCAGCGCCCGTGGCGCCGGTGCAGATCGACGCAAAAAAAAACGCTTCATTACCAGCCGATGGCCTGTATCTCCAGGTGGGTGCATTCGCCAATCCGGACGCTGCGGAGCTGCTCAAGGCGAAGCTGGCCAGCCTGACCGGAGCCCAGGTCTTCATCAGCTCGGTCGTTCGCAACCAGCAGACCCTGCACCGGGTGCGCCTGGGGCCGATCGAGACGCAGGCTGAGGCGAGCCGGATGCAGGACAACATCCGTGTGGCGAACCTGGGACAACCCACCCTGGTGCGTCCGGAGTGAAACCGGGCTGCCCTGGAAAGAAATGACGGCACAACCGATGCCGAAGAGATTTCCCGCAAGGGATCAATTGACCATTAGATAGCGACCCCCGAGAGACGGATGAACATCACCACCTTTGCCAAACGCCTGTCACTGCTTGTCCTGCTCGCCACCCCGATGGCCGGCTGGGCGGCCGAAACCATGGTCCCGGCCCCGCCGCAACTGGCGGCCAAGGCCTTCGTGCTGATGGACGGCGCCAGCGGCCAGGTCCTGATCGAGAACAACGCCGACGAGCGCCTGCCGCCGGCCAGCCTGACCAAGCTGATGACCGCCTACATCGCCACCAAGGAGATCGAGTCGGGCAACATCAAGGAAACCGACCAGGTCACCGTCAGCGAGCACGCCTGGCGCACCGGCGGTTCGCGCATGTTCATCCAGGTCGGCACCCAGGTTTCGGTGAGCGACCTGCTGCACGGCATCATCATCCAGTCCGGCAACGACGCCAGCGTGGCCCTGGCCGAGCACATCGCCGGCAGCGAAGACGCCTTCGCCGACATGATGAACACCACCGCGCAGAAGCTGGGCCTGACCAACAGCCACTTCATGGACGCTACCGGTCTGCCCAACCCGGACCACTACTCGTCGGCGCGCGACATGGCCACCCTGGCCCGCGCCATCATCTACGGCGAGCCGAAGCACTATGCGATCTATGCGCAGAAGGAATTCCTCTGGAACAACATCAAGCAGCCGAACCGCAACCTGCTGCTGTGGCGCGACAAGACCGTCGACGGCCTGAAGACCGGCCACACCGAAGAGGCCGGCTACTGCCTGGTGGCTTCCGCCGTACGTGACGGCCAGCGCATGATCGCCGTGGTGTTCGGCACCAACAGCGAACAGGCCCGCGCCGCCGAAACCCAGAAGCTGCTGACCTACGGTTTCCGCTTCTTCGAATCGCAGACCTTCTACAAGAAGGGCACCGAGCTGACCAAGTCGCTGGTGTGGAAGGGTTCTGAATCGGAAGTGAAGGCCGGCCTGGCCGAAGACCTGACCATGACCGTACCGCGCGGCCAGCTGAAGAAGCTGCAGGCCAGCATGGTCCTCGAACCGCAACTGATGGCGCCGATCCAGCAGGGCCAGGTGATCGGCAAGGTCGAGGTGAAGCTGGACGACAAGGTCGTGCGTACCTCCGATCTGGTCGCCCTCAATGCGGTCGAGGAAGGTGGCTTCTTCCGTCGCATGTGGGATAGCATCCGTCTATTCTTCTACGGTCTGTTCAACTGACCCTCTGTTCCACCCAGAATGCCCCGACCCGGGGCGTTCTTCCTGATGCGGGCCACGAGTCTGCCGCAGCCATGACCGATACCGAAGCTCAACCCCCGAAAATCGAATTCCCCTGCGAACGCTATCCGATCAAGGTGATCGGCGATGCCGGCGACGGCTTCTCCGACATGGTGATCGAGATCATCCAGCGCCACGCGCCCGACTTCGACAGTACCACCGTCACCATTCGCGACAGCCGCAACGGCCGCTTCCTGTCCGTGCAGGTGCTGATCACCGCCACCGGTGTCGACCAGTTGCAGAACATCCACAACGACCTGCGCGCCACCGGGCGCGTGCACATGGTGCTGTAAGTGCAGTCGAGGGTACTGGGCTTCCGCGAGCTGGGCCGGCTGCCATACGAGCCCACCTGGCATGCGATGCAGCGCTTCACCGCCGAGCGCGACGCGCAGACGGACGATGAAATCTGGCTGCTCGAACACGATCCGGTGTTCACCCAGGGACAGGCCGGCAAGGCCGAGCATGTGCTGTTCCCCGGCGATATCCCGGTGGTGCAGGTGGATCGCGGCGGCCAGGTCACCTATCACGGTCCCGGCCAACTGGTCGCCTATCTGCTCCTCGATGTGCGCCGTTCGGGCATCGGCGTGCGCGAACTGGTCTCGCGCATCGAACGCAGCCTGATCAGCCTGCTCGCCAGCTATGACGTGCAAGCCATGGCCAAGCCCGATGCACCGGGTGTCTACGTGGATGACAAGAAGATCGCCTCCCTCGGCCTGCGCATCCGCAACGGCTGTTCCTTCCACGGCCTGGCCCTGAATGTGGACATGGACCTGGAACCCTTTCGTCGAATCAATCCCTGCGGCTACGCCGGGATGGCAATGACCCAGCTCAGCGAGCTGGCGGCCCCCCTCACCCTGGCCGACGTGCGCGAGCGCCTGCGTGGCGAACTCGTCGAACACCTTGGCTACAAAGAACAGAAGACCCTCATGGGCGGGATCGAAATCTGATGAGTACCGTTGAGACAGCCGGCAAACCGGGCAAGGTGGAAGTCGGTGTGAAACTGCGTGGCGCCGAGAAGGTTGCGCGCATTCCGGTGAAGATCATCCCCACCGACGAACTGCCGAAGAAGCCGGACTGGATTCGCGTGCGCATCCCGGTATCGCCGGAAGTCGACCGCATCAAGCAACTGCTGCGCAAGCACAAGCTGCACAGCGTGTGCGAGGAAGCGTCCTGCCCGAACCTGGGCGAGTGCTTCTCCGGCGGCACCGCGACCTTCATGATCATGGGCGACATCTGCACCCGCCGCTGCCCGTTCTGCGACGTCGGCCACGGCCGGCCGAAGCCGCTGGATGTGGACGAGCCGAAGAACCTCGCCATCGCCATCGCCGACCTGCGCCTGAAGTACGTGGTGATCACCTCGGTGGACCGCGACGACCTGCGCGACGGCGGCGCCCAGCACTTCGCCGACTGCCTGCGCGAGATCCGCAAGCTGTCCCCCGGCATCCAGCTGGAAACGCTGGTGCCGGATTACCGCGGCCGCATGGACGTCGCCCTGGAAATCACCGCCAACGAGCCGCCGGATGTGTTCAACCACAACCTGGAAACCGTGCCGCGCCTCTACAAGTCCTCGCGCCCGGGCTCGGATTTCGAGTGGTCGCTGGACCTGCTGCAGCGCTTCAAGCAGATGGTCCCGCACGTGCCGACCAAATCCGGCCTGATGCTCGGCCTCGGCGAGACCGACGACGAGGTCATCGAAGTCATGCACCGCATGCGCGAGCACGACATCGACATGCTCACCCTCGGCCAGTACCTGCAGCCGTCGCGCAACCACCTGCCGGTGCAGCGCTTCGTGCATCCGGACACCTTCGCCTGGTTCGCCGAGGAAGGCGCGAAGATGGGCTTCAAGAACGTCGCATCCGGCCCGCTGGTGCGCTCGTCCTACCATGCCGACCAGCAGGCGCATGGCGAGAAGATCGGCTGATCCGGCTGTTCACTGAAAAAGGCGACCTTCGGGTCGCCTTTTTCATTTCTCGAATAACGTGACGGAAAGTGGCGCGAGAGACTTTCCGGCGTTTCTCGTGGTGTAGTGGTCGTAAATGATTTGATCGTGAATTTGGGTTTTTTCGAGTCCTGATTGGAATATTTTTACTTTTTAAAGTCTCGAAATTTCTTGTAGTCCAAGTCCCTCAATATTTTTTGTAATTCGATTGCTTGGAGAGGTGAGAATTTTCTCTCATAGTTCTTTGTTTGCAATACACCTTCCCTGTAAGGATGGTTCCTATGTTTGGCTTGCGTGCTGTCTGATAGATCACGAAATTTTATACCCGTAGTCTTGTTGTGTGCGGTGGCTAACGGAAAAAGTCGATCCGCCACAGGAGGGCTACTGAGTTTTGCTCGGCGTATAAGCTGATATCCCTTCGTGGAACTTGGTAGTGCTACCTGGAAATTCAAACTTCGAGGATAAGCACGATGAAAAAGATTCTCCCACTGGCTCTGCTCGGCATAGCCATTTCCACCGGTGCTTTTGCTGTAGATGGCACCATCAACATTCAGGGGAAGGTTATCGACGAGAGCTGCACCATTGACGGCAACTCTTCCCGTCCAGTCGACAAGCTTGTCGTTCTGCCGACCGTTTCCAAATCGGCACTGGCCAGTGCCGGCGCCGTAGCAGGTTCCAGGAAGTTTGACTTCGTTCTGACCAACTGCCCGGCGAAGACCATCAACGTCTACTTCGAGCCGTCCCATGTGAACGTTCTGGCAAACGGCCACCTGAAGAACACCGAGCCGGCTGCTACTGCTGCCGGCAACGTGGAAGTTCAGTTCCTGAACAACGCCGGTGCTCCGATCAATCTGCGTGATGGTAGCGGCAACACCCAGACCGTCACCGTCGCCGCTGCCGGCGGTGGCGGCACCCTGTCCTACTTCGCCCAGTACTACGCTACCGGCGCGGCAACTGCCGGTGACGTGAAGAGCGCCATCACCTACTCGCTGGAATACAACTGATTGGCCCCGGCTCGGGGGAAACTCCGAGCCTCCACCAGTTTCAGCCCGGGGTTTTCCCCGGGCATCCATGGTTTCGGTGGGTGAAATGAACAGATTTTTCTTGAAAGGATTCTGGGCGCTTTGTGCCGCCTCTCTGTTGGCAGTCAATATTGCCGAGGCGAATGTGGTAATCACCGGTACGCGCGTGATTTATCCAGCCAAGGAGCGCGAAGTAACGGTCAAATTGACCAATCGGGACAGTTCGCCGGCCTTGGTTCAATCCTGGGTCGACAAGGGCGACCCCAAGACTCTGCCCGATCAGGCCGATGCACCATTTCTGGTAACCCCGCCCATTGTGCGAATAGAGCCGGGCAAGGGACAGGCTTTGCGCCTGACCTATACCCAGGAGTCTCTGCCGCAGAACAAGGAGTCGGTCTTCTGGCTCAATGTGCTGGATGTGCCATCGGTTCCTGCCAACAAGGATGCAGCGAACTACGTTCAGTTCGCTTTCCGCTCGCGAATCAAGGTCTTTTTCCGTCCTGATGGATTGCCCGGCGACGCGGTAGAAGCGGCCCAGGGCCTCCGGTGGACGATTGTTCCCTCAACTGGCGGCTACGTTCTCCGTGCGCTCAACAGCAGTGCCTTCCATGTGTCGGTCAACGATGCCGCCATATCGCTGAATGGCAAGTCCATCCGTAGCCAGGACAGCGGAATGGTCGCGCCTGGTGGCTCGAAAGATTTCGCCCTGAAAGGTGTGGGTAGCCCGCCGGTGGGGGAGGTGAAGGTCGTTTACCACTGGGTCAACGACTACGGCGGAGTGATCGAGGAGACATCTCCGTTGGGGCATTGACCGCCCACAGCCAGTCCACTTCTGGCACCGCTCAAGTAGTCATTTTTCTCCCATGCCCCGATCTTCGCTGGAAGGGCAGGGGTTCGTTCGGCCTCGCGGCCGGGGGTTCTTTATGTCCAGGGTCAAGACAAACAATCACAGACAACAGGGATGCGATAAGTACGTTTCTTCACGTGCGGGCGTAAATGGCTTCAGTCCGCTGCTGTTGGTTACGGCCATTCTCGCAGCTCATGCCACCGGGGCAGGAGCTGCGGACTATGCCGGGCGATCCCTTAATCCGCAGGCAGATGTGGGGGGCACGGAACAATCCTTCGCCCCTGCTGGCAGTTCGGATAAGCCTGCCAGCACAGCCGGTTTGCCGTCCCTCTCCTCCGAGTCGCCATCCCAACCCGCCGAAAGCGCCAAGGGCTCTCCCATCACGGATCAGCTGCTGGCAGCAGCGAAGCCTGTCGGTAAGCGCGAGCCGCAATTCGCTGCATTCGACCCATCTTTCATCCGCGGTAGTGGAGGGGAGACAGTCGACCTGACGCGTTTCGAGCATGGCAATCCCGTAACGCCGGGAATGATGCGTCTGGATATCTATCTCAACCAGAGCTGGATCGGTCGCCAGGATGTGAAGGTCGAAGCTGGCGCCGAGCCGGGGCAGGCACGTTATTGTTTCCAGAGCCAGCAGCTTACGCAGTGGGGACTGGTCGCCAGCAAGCTGCCCGATCCGGTGGCGGCGCAGAGCATGCTGGACAGCAGTCCGTGTGTCGATCTGCAGAAACTGGTGCCGTCTGCCACCGTCGATGTCGACATGTCCGAGCTGACAGCCAATGTCACCATCCCCCAGGCATACCTGGGACGGGTTGCTCGCGGCTATGTCGATCCGAAGTACTGGGATGGCGGCGTGACGGCTGGTTTCCTGGGCTACAACGCCAGCGTTACCAAGACCGACCTGGATCGTACTGGCGAAAGCACCCAGACATTCGCCGGAGTCAATGCGGGCCTGAACGTGGCGGAATGGCGTCTGCGCTACAACGGCTCATACTCCAAATCCCGTGAGGCGAACCAGCCGAGCAGGGATCGTTACAGTTCCATCAGCACCTATGCCCAGCGCGATATCGACCAGTTCAAGTCACAGCTGACCCTGGGGCAGTACTACACCTCGAGTGAAATATTCGACAGTGTCCCCTTCACTGGCGTGCAACTGGCCAGTGACGATCGCATGCTGCCGGATTCCATGCGCGGCTTCGCTCCAACCATCCGCGGCGTGGCGGATAGCAATGCGAAGGTCACTGTGCGGCAGGGCGCGAACATTCTCTACGAGACCACCGTCGCCCCGGGACCTTTCGTCCTCGATGACCTCTATAACACCGGTTATGCCGGTGATCTGACCGTCACCATTACCGAGGTGGATGGCCGCACCAAGACGTTCGTGGTGCCTTACGCGTCGGTAGCGCAACTGCTGCGCCCTGGTGTGTCGCGCTTCAGTCTTGTGGGTGGTGAATACCGTGATGACAGGCTGAACAACCGGCCGAACTTCCTCCAGGGGACTTATCAGTACGGCATATCCAACCTCTGGACGGCATATACCGGCGGCATCGTTGCAGAGGACTATCTGGCGGCGCTGGGCGGCCTTGCCTTCAGCACCCCTTATGGCGCGTTCGCAGCGGATGTGACGCAGTCACATGCGTCAGACATGGATGTTTCCGGCTTCGGCCAGCAGCGTGACCGCCTGAGCAGCAGCATGAGTGGGCAGAGCTATCGCCTCACCTATAGCAAGTTGATGGAGGCCACCCAGACCAACTTCATGCTTGCTGCCTATCGCTTCTCCAGCGAGGGATATCTCAACCTGGCCGACTTCGCCGAACTGCGCTCCGAGCACGGCAATGGGTACATTCCCTATCGCGAACGTAATCGTTTCCAGATCAACGTCAATCAGCCGCTAGGGGATCGTGGCGGCAACATCTTTGCCAGTGGTATCGCGAGGAACTACTGGAATTCCGAACAAGGCAGCGATATCAGCTACCAGGTTGGTTACAGCAATGGCTATCGCTGGGGCAGCTTCAGCATTGGCGCGCAACGCACCCGTAACCAGGATGGAGATTTTGACACTCAATATCTGTTCAGCGTGTCCATTCCTCTTGGCCATACCGTGCATTCTCCATACCTGAGTTCGTCGGTGGCTTACGAGGATGGCGGTAATTACTCGTGGCAGAACACCGTGAGCGGCAGTGCGGGCGAGCAGAACCAGATGGGCTACAGCGTTTCCGGCATGCGCAACCGTACGGATGGCGACAACTTCGATACCGTTGCCGCGAACATGCAGTACAACGCTCCGGTGGCCACCTTCACCGCTGGTGCCAGCGCTGGAAGCGACTATAGCCAGGCCAACCTGGGGATTGCCGGAAGCGTCGTGGCTCACCCGGGAGGCGTGAACTTTACCCAATACCAGGGCGAGACCATGGCTGTGCTGGAAGCCAAGGGGGCGGAGGGCGCACAAGTCAACAGCAACGTGGGTGCGCAGATCGCAGGCAACGACCATGCGGTGGTCTCCGGCCTTATGCCCTATCGGCAGAACGACATCGAGCTCGATCCGAAGGGGACTTCCGAAGATGTGGAGATGGTGGCAACCACGCAAACCGTGGCGCCGCGTTATGGCTCCATCGTAATGCTCAAGTACCCCACCATCACCGGCAAGCCAGTCCTGATTACCGTGAGCCGCCAGGATGGGCAACCCTTCCCGGTCGGCGCCGAGGTTCTGGATGCGAAGGGCGATGTCGTGTCGATGGTTGGCCAGGGAGGGCGCATTTTCCTGCGTGGGTTGCCGCAGCAAGGGCAATTGCTGGTCAAGTGGGGGGAAGGCGCCGGCAAGAGTTGTTCCTTCGATTATCGGCTTCCGCCGGATACTCGCGGCAAGGGAAATACGAAGGCGCCGTTCCTCAAGACGAGTGCGATGTGTGTGCCAAATCTGGGTAAACCCCAGGTTGCTGGCCTGAATTGATGCAGGAAACTGAATGTATGGCGCGCAACGCAAGTCTCGTCGAGTTTGCGGAGACGGCGCCTGGTGGAGGTGCCATGAGTTATCGTCGCTGGATTCCAGGGAAACTTTCCATACTCTCCATCGTGCTGGCGGGCGTATGTTCGCCCCTCAGTACATGGGGTGCACCCTGTGATATTACGAGTGCCGGGGGGCCGCAGGTCGCCTATCTGCAGTTGAATAATGTAGGGTGGCCGCGTGATGCTGTAATAGGTAAGACTTTCTATGAAAAAATCTTTTATGAAGGGCCGGATTTTCCTGATCTGTTTTACACCTGCCCTGTCATTAATACTACAGTTAACGCGAATTTGCGTGCAGGGGGAGCGGTTCCTGGAATGCAGAATGTTTTTCAGTCTGGAATTCCGGGGATTGGAGTGAAATTTTCACGTAATACTTCGATTGGCGGTTTGAGTGGGTGGAGAAACTTTCCTTACAGTTGGCCAACTTCCAACTGGGATTATAACTTCACCACCTGGAGGATTAAGGTAGAGCTGGTAAAAATATCGAATTCAGTGAATGCTGGGGTGTCGAATCAGATCCATATTGCTGATTATGTGGCGGGAGGGACAAAGCTTTATGATTGGTATTTGCAACCCTTCGAGATCAGAAACCCCACGTGCACAGTGACTACTCCATCAATAAGCAAAGTGTTGCCAGATGTCAGCAATATGAGCTTCCCCAGTATCGGGTCTACTTACGGAAATGTGGATTTCAAGGTTGGCTTGAATTGCAGCTATGGCGCGTCCCTGTATATGACGCTGACCGACAATAGCAACGCGGGAAATCGGACCAATGTCCTTGGTTTGACCTCTGACTCGAGTGCTGCCGGCATTGGCTTCCAGATTCTACGGGGCGGCAACCCTGTGAGCTACGGGGCGGATTCGCCGGCAATCGGCAACCCCAATCAGTTCTATGTGGGAGAGTCGCCGGAGGGTCTGATGGAGATTCCGTTTTCTGCCCGCTATATCCGCACAGAACGCATCGTCACGCCTGGAATAGCGAAAGGGCGGGCAACATTCACGATGTCATACCAATAGGGGCGTTCAGACTCATGAAGGCGGACGGGAAACCATCCGCCTTTTCTCTGGAGCAGTTAAGGAGTCGACGCTCCCAGCGTTTTCAGCAATGCCGGAGTGGGATATCCATCTGCCGGCCAACCGAGGGACTGCTGGTAGGCGCGGATTGCCTTGCGGGTATTGGCGCCGATGATGCCGTCTGCCGCGCCAGGCTGATAGCCGTGATTAGCCAGCCCTTCCTGCAGGGCGATGCGTTCGGAACGGCTCAACGGCACATCCTCCAGCGGCCAGCGACCCGCGATTGCGCCGCCGCCCTTGAAGCTGTCCGCCAGCAACCCGACCGCCAATGCGTAGGAGGTGGAGTTGTTGTACCTGAGGATGGCGCGGAAGTTGTCCGTCACCAGGAAGGCAGGACCGCGATGGCCTGCGGGCAGCAGCAGTGAGGCACTGCTCTGCGGATTGGCGGGCAGGCTGCCGTTCACCGGTTGCACGCCGAGGCTCTGCCATTCGCTCAGCGGTTTGCGAATGCTCATTTCCGCCAGGGCATAGTCGAAGCTGGCTGGCAGGCGTACTTCGAAGCCCCAGGTCTGGCCTGCCTGCCACCCGGAGGCACGCAGGTAATTCGCCGTAGAGGCCAGGGCATCGGCGGATGAGCGCCAGATGTCGCGCTTGCCATTGCCGTCGAAGTCCACCGCGTACTGGTTGTAGGTGGTGGGGATGAACTGCGTCTGGCCCATGGCGCCAGCCCAGGAGCCGACCATGTCGCTGGCAGGCACATCGCCGTGTTCGATAATCTGCAGGGCGGCAATCAACTGGCTGCGGCCGAACTCCGGACGGCGCCCTTCGTAGGCCAGGGTGGCCAGTGAGCGGATGACGTTCTTGTCGCCCATGTGGCTGCCGAAGTTGCTTTCCATGCCCCAGATCGCCACCACGGCTTCCCCATCCACGGCGTAACGGGCGTCGATCTGTCCCAGCACATTGGCATTCTCTGCCAGCTTGCCCTGCCCGTTGCGCACGCGCAGCGGAGACACGGCGCTTTCCAGGTACTGCCAGACCGGGCGAACGAATTCGGGCTGGCTGCGATCGGCGTCGATTACCGCCTGGTCGGGCGTGATGCCTGCGAATGCCTGGTCGAACGTGTGGGCACTGATGCCGCTGGCCAGGGCATGAGTACGGAATTCATCGCGCCAGGTGGAAAAGCTTTCCGCGGGCAAGGGCGCGGCAGGCGGCGTCGGCGCAGTGCTTTTCGCAACCGCAGACGACTGCTGGGCGGTGTTCGAGGAATGAGCGGGGGAGTCGGCGCAGGCGGCCAGGACTCCGATGGTCAATACCGACAGGGTTGTCATGAGCAGACGGCTCGATGCAACTTCACTCACGAATTTCTTCCGCATTGCACTCCTCGGCGGATGTCTCATCAGCAGGGGCTCACCTTAGCATGGCGCCCCAGGGGCGTCTTCCCGGGACCGGCGCTGTGCCGGAGGTCAGGTCAAACTAAGGCAATCGATACGCGGAATCGTTCTGGTGGGCGGATTACCGGTCGGTGTGCAGGTAGCGAGGTGCGGGGCGAGGAGGGAGGCGGAGGGAGAGCGGGCGAGCTTTTCAGGCTGCCATAAAGCAAGAAGCCTCCCAATTTTGGGAGGCTTCGCGGCGGTAGCTGCCTTTGCCTTTCAGTGGCTTTTCCTGGCGGCTGCGGAACAGGGGTTGCGCTACCAGGGATTTGGCCTTGTTCGGCCGTTTGCTCTTCTTCGCCATGCTGCGGTCCTCATGCGGGAACTGGCGGGGTTGCCAGTTGCGCGCATGATCTGCTCATCGTGGAGCGCTGTCCAGACCTTCGGTCCGAACCTAGCCCGCTGGCAGGTTCAGGCGTTGTCCGGCGACCAGCAGGGTCAGGCGCGCCAGGCCATTCCACGGATCGCCCGGAGCCTGGCCCTTGATCTGCGCGTCAATCATCTGGGCGTCCTGCAGCAACTGGCTCCAGCGCGACGCGGTGTGGCGCTGCAGGGCCTTGCTGAGCAGCGGCCGGCGCTTTTCCCAGACCGGCGGCTTGGCGCTGGCGAAGACCCGGTCCAGCGGCACGCCCTGGCCGTGCTGCTGGGCGAAGCCGGAGAGCTGGCGGATTTCCCGGGCCAGCGCCCAGAGGATCACCGGCGGTTCGACGCCTTCGCCACGCAGCCCTTCGAGCATGCGCAGGCTGTGCGCGGCTTCGCCATTGAGGGCGGCGTCGAGCAGGCCGAACACATCGAAACGCGCGCTATCGGCGACGGCGGCCTGGACGGTGTCCACATCGATCTGGTTGCCTTCGGCGAGCAGCTTGAGTTTCTCGATTTCCTGGGCTGCGGCCAGCAGGTTGCCCTCGACCCGCGCGGAGATCAGCTCCACGGCTTCCTGGCTGGCGGCGAGACCGGCTTGCGACAGGCGCTGGCGAATCCACTGCGGCAACTGGTGGGCATCGACCGGCCATATCTGGATGAACTGCGCGACGTTACCGTCGATCAGCGCCTTGGCCCATTTGGTCTTCTGCGTGTTGCCGTCGAGCTTGGGCAGGCTGATCAGCAGGACGGTGTCTTCCGGCGGACGCTGCAGGTATTCGAGAAGGATCGGCGCTCCCTTGTCGCCCGGCTTGCCGGACGGCAGGCGCAGCTCCAGCAGGCGTTTCTCCGCGAACAGCGACAGGCTGGCGCCCGCTTCGATCAACTGACCCCAGTCGAAATTCGCTTCGGCGTTGAATACCTGGCGCTCAGTGAAGTCGCGCTGGCGACAGGCTGCGCGGATGGCGTCGCAGGCTTCCTGGCAGAGCAGCGGTTCGTCGCCGCTGACCACATAGACGGCCGCCAGATTGCCCTGGAGATGCTTGGAGAGTTGCGCGGAGGTGAGCTTCATGCGGGAGTCGGGGCCGGTTGGCCGGCCCCGTTTGCCTTACTGGGCGCGCGGTAGTTCGATCGGCGACTGCTGCGGCTGGGCCTTGGCGGCCTCGTCCGCGGCGCGGGCGGCGTCGGCTTCCGCCTGGGCCTGGGCTTCGGCCTTGCGCTGCAGCTCGTCCAGCTGGGCCGGGGTGAGCATCTGCAGGCGCAGGGACATCTGCTGGACCAGCTCGCGACGCATTTCGCGGTGCAGCTGCGCGGCTTCCTGGTCGGAGCCGGTCAGGTTGTTCTCGTCGTGCAGGTAGACCTTCTGCACCTGGATCTGGTCGCTGATCAGCAGCAGATCGTTGGCGCCACGCACCTCGTAGCTGAGGGTGTTGGTCAGCTCGTATTCGGCGCTGCGCGCAGCGCTGGTGTAGCTGGCGGTGCGCTGGGTCACGTCCTCGCGGGCCAGGACCAGGTGATAGGGCGCCCGGGTGTCGACCTTGACGCCGCTGTTCTCCAGCACGGTGCGCAGGTCCCTGACGGTTTCGCCGTAGGCGTTGCGGGCGGAAAGATCGATTTCCTTCAGGGCGAAGTTCGTCTCGCCCACGCCGCGCAGGTGAAAGCCGCAGGCGGCCAGCACGGTGGTCATGCCGATCAGCGCGATGCTGGTCAGGATACGTTTCATCAAGCTTCCCTCACTCCTGTTGATCCTCGACCCGTGGCGCGCGGCCACGGGCGGATGCGTCATGCTCAGTTGGCGACGATGTTGACCAGTTTGCCCGGAACCACGATCACCTTGCGAATGGTCAGGCCGTCGGTGAAGCGCAGCACGTTCTCGTTGGCGCGTGCGGTGGCCTCGACGTCCTCGCGGCTGGCGCTGGCCGGTACTTCGATATGGCCGCGCAGCTTGCCGTTGACCTGAACCACCAGTTGCAGACTGTCCTGCACCAGCGCTTCCTCGTCCACCTTCGGCCAGGAAGCGTCGATCACCGCGCCGTCCTTGCCCAGCTCGTGCCAGAGCACGTGGCTGATGTGCGGGGTGATCGGCGCCAGCAGCAGGGTCACGGCCTCCAGGCCTTCCTGCAGCAGGGCGCGGTCTTCGGCGTTGTCCTGCAGGACCTTCTCCAGCACGTTCATCAGGGTCATCACGGCGGCGATGGCGGTGTTGAACTTGTGGTTCTGGCCAATATCCTGGCTGGCCTGGCGGATGGCCAGGTGGATGGCGCGGTGCACGCCCTTCTGCTCGTCGTTCAGCGCGGCGCGGTTGACCGCACCGACGAAGCCCTTCTGTACGTGACCCTGGGCCAGACGCCAGACGCGGCGGAGGAAGCGGCTGGCGCCCTCGACGCCGGAGTCGGACCACTCCAGGCTCATGTCCGGCGGCGAGGCGAACATCATGAACAGGCGGCAGGTGTCGGCGCCGTAGGCATCGATCATCGCCTGCGGGTCCACGCCGTTGTTCTTCGACTTCGACATCTTCTCGGTGCCGCCGATTTCCACCGGCAGGCCGTCGGTCTTCAGGCGCGCGCCGATGACCTTGGCCTTGGCGTCACGCTCGACTTCCACGTCGGCCGGGTTGAACCAGTCCTTGCTGCCGTTCGGATTGGCGCGATAGTAGGTCTCCGCGACCACCATGCCCTGGGTCAGCAGGTCCTTGAACGGCTCGTCGCTGCCCACCAGGCCTTCGTCGCGCATCAGCTTGTGGAAGAAGCGCGCATAGAGCAGGTGCAGGATGGCGTGCTCGATGCCGCCGATGTACTGGTCGACCGGCAGCCAGTAGTTGGCCGCCTTCTGGTCCAGCATGCCGTCCTCGAACTGCGGGCAGGCGTAGCGGGCGAAGTACCAGGACGACTCGACGAAGGTGTCCATGGTGTCGGTTTCGCGCTTGGCCGGCTGGCCGCATTTCGGGCAGCTGCATTCGTAGAATTCCGGCATCTTCGCCAGCGGCGAACCGGCGCCGTCCGGCACCACGTCTTCCGGCAGGGTTACCGGCAACTGGTCGACCGGGACCGGCACGTCGCCGCAGGCGGCGCAGTGAATGATCGGGATCGGGCAGCCCCAGTAGCGCTGGCGGCTGATGCCCCAGTCGCGCAGGCGGAACTGGGTGCGCGCCTGGCCGAGGCCCTTGGCGGCGAGATCGGCGCCGATGGCGTCGAAGGCAGCCTGGTAGCCGAGGCCGTCGTACTTGCCGGAGTTGACGGTGCGGACGCTCTCGTCCTTCACGCCGTACCACTCCTGCCAGGCGCTGCTGTCGAAGTCGTTGTCGCCTTCGACCTTGGCGATCACCTGCTTGATCGGCAGGGCGTACTTGTTGGCGAATTCGAAGTCGCGCTCGTCGTGGGCCGGAACGGCCATCACCGCGCCTTCGCCGTAGGTCATCAGGACGTAGTTGGCGATCCACACCGGCAGCTTCTCGCCGGTCAGCGGGTGCTCGACGAACAGGGAAGTGGCGACGCCTTTCTTCTCCTGGGTGGCGATGTCGGCTTCGGCGACGCCGCCGCGCTTGCACTCGTCGATGAACGCCTGCAGCGACGGATCGCGCTCGGCGGCGAGGGTGGCCAGGTGATGTTCGGCGGCGACGGCGACGTAGGTCGCGCCCATCAGGGTGTCCGGACGGGTGGTGAACACCTTCATCTGGCCGGCTTCGCCGATGGACGCCTGGTCATAGGGGAAGGCGATCTCCATGCCGCGCGACTTGCCGATCCAGTTGCGCTGCATGGTCTTGACCTGTTCCGGCCAGCCCGGCAGGTGGTCGAGGCTTTCCAGAAGCTCTTCGGCGTAGGCGGTGATCTTGAAGTAGTACATCGGGATTTCGCGCTTCTCGATCAGCGCGCCCGAGCGCCAGCCGCGGCCGTCGATGACCTGCTCGTTGGCCAGTACGGTCTGGTCCACCGGGTCCCAGTTCACGGTGCCGTTCTTGCGGTAGATCACGCCTTTCTCGAACAGGCGGGTGAACAGCCACTGCTCCCAGCGGTAGTAGTCCGGCTTGCAGGTGGTGACTTCGCGGGACCAGTCGATCGCCAGGCCGAGGCTGTTCAGCTGCGACTTCATGTAGGCGATGTTGTCGTAGGTCCAGGCGGCCGGGGCGACGTTGTTCTTCATCGCGGCGTTTTCCGCCGGCATGCCGAAGGCGTCCCAGCCCATCGGCTGCAGCACGTTCTTGCCCTGCATGCGCTGGTAGCGGCTGATCACGTCGCCGATGGTGTAGTTGCGCACGTGGCCCATGTGCAGCTTGCCGCTCGGGTAGGGGAACATCGACAGGCAGTAGAACTTGTCCTTGCCGGCGACTTCCTCGACGCGGAAGGAGCTGTGTTCGTTCCAGTATTTCTGGGCCTGGGATTCGACTTCGAGAGGCTGGTATTGCTCGTGCATGGCGCTGCTTGAACCTGTGCGGAAAAGGATATGCAGTCAGGAAAGCGGATGGCCGCTTTCGCCTTGCCAGGTCTGCGGGGAGACGGCTGGCAAAGCAGCTACAGAAAGCCTCGTAGCATACATGACGCCTCCCCGAGCCGGTAGCCCGCGCCGTTTGTCGCACGCTCGGTGGGGCCTGGGCTGGAACGCTAAGCTTCCCCTGAAGGCGGGAGGTTTCCGCCTGGTTGAGGTGACTGATGGCTGAGCTGCATCGCGCAAGTGTGTCGGGGTCCGGTTTGTATGAACGGTTGCTGCAACGTCTCGCACTGGCCCTGGACGAGGCCGATACCGCCGAGCGATTGCGCGATGAACACCCCGCGGAGTTGGAATTGCGTGGGCTCAGCAGTGCGGAAATGGAGTTGATCCGGGCTTATCTCGACCAGGACGTGAACTGGCTGCGCGGCTGGCATGCGGCGGCGGAGGAACTGGCGCTGCTGGAGCGTTCTTCCTCCAGGGGAATGCGTCCGCAGCGACAGGTGGCGAGTTCGATCAAGCCGCGCCTGGCGACCCGGCGGCAGGTCCTGCAGTGCGCACTCTGCGGCACGCCGGTGCTCTGGAGCCGCAGCCAGGGCGTCCTGCCCTGCAGTTCCTGCGGCTCGCAACTGTTCCGCAGTTCGAAGGCGGGCACTTCTTCGCGTTGATCCGTTAGGCTTTGGCGCTCGTCAAAGGAGCTGCCGATGCCGTTTCGCTATTTCCTCAAGCAAATCCTGATGCCGCCAGGTCTTTTGCTGATCCTGCTGTGCCTGGCGTTCTTCCTGCGCCGGCGCTTTCCGCGCCTTGCCGCGACCTGCTTCGTGTGCGGGCTCGGAGGCTTCTGGCTGATGAGCCTGCCGGTAACGGTTGAATGGGGCGCGCGCCTGCTGGAACAGGGGCCGCCGCTGGCACGTTCGGAGTGGGTGAATCTGGCTGGGCGGGCGGATGCCATCGTCATCCTTGGCGCCGGCCGCGAGCGCGGCGATCCTGCCTGGGGCGCCGACCAGCCCGGCGTCATGGCCCGTGAGCGCCTGCGCTATGCCGCGCGTCTGGCCAAGGCCAGCGGCCTGCCGATCCTCACGTCCGGTGGCCTGCACTACGGCTCGCCGCCCAGCGAGGCGCAGATCATGGCCGACAGCCTGCGCGACGACTACGGTGTGCAGGTGCGCTGGCAGGAAGGGCATAGCCGCACCACCTGGGAGAACGCCCAGGACAGCGCGGCGATCCTGCGTCAGGCGGGGATCAGGCGGGTGGTGCTGGTGACCCAGGCGCTGCACATGCGGCGGGCGGTGTGGAGCTTCCGTCAGGTGGGGCTGGAGGTGATTCCGGCGCCGCATGGCTTCATCGGCGTCGACAATTCCCGACCGTTCGGCGGCTGGCTGCCGGAGGGCAAGGCGATGTGGCAGAGCGAGCAGTTGCTCAACGAGGCGATCGGGTTGGCGGGGTATAGGGTGTTTTACAAGTAGGTTGGTGCTGAGCGCAGCGAAGCCCAACGCCAATGTTGGGCTTCGCTGCGTTCAGCACCAACCTACGTTCAGCCGAAGATGCGGCGCTGCTCCGGATGCGTCTGGCGGCGCACCACGGTCCAGACCAGCAGGATCAGCGACAGGGCCGCCAGCGGCCAGATGCGCCATTGCAGGTATGGCGTCAGGCCCTGCATCGGCGTGACTTCGCCGTGCAGCACGCCGCGCTGGAATTGCGGGATCTGCGTGGCGAGATTGCCCTGCGGATCGATCAGCGCGGTGATGCCGTTGTTGGTGCCGCGGATCATCCAGCGGCCGGCTTCCAGGGCGCGCATCTGCGCCATCTGCAGGTGCTGGATGGGGCCGATGGAGGTGCCGAACCAGGCGTCGTTGCTGATGGTCAGGAGGATCTGGCTCTGCGCGGCGAGGCCGGCGGCGAATTCCGGGTAGACCACTTCGTAGCAGATGTACGGCGCCAGCGCGTAGCCCTTGGCCTTGAGCAGGGCCTGGTCGGCCGGGCCGCGGGCGAAGTCGGACATCGGCAGGTCGAAGAAGGCGATCAGCCCGCGCAGCACGTCCTGCAGCGGTACGTATTCGCCGAACGGCACCAGCTTCTGTTTGAGATAGTCACCCCCGCCGTCGCCGACTACGGTGATGCCGTTGTAGTAGCGAACCCCGTCCGGCGTGCGCTGGCGCACCGGGACGCCGGTGATCAGTGCCGCGTTCTTGCCCTTGGCCAGCTCGTCGACCATGCCCAGATAGCCGGTGGCGAGGTCCTTGAGTATTGGCACGGCGGTTTCCGGCCAGACGATCAGGTCGACATCATGCAGCTCGGCGCTGAGATCGCGGTACATGCCGAGCTGGGCGGCGACGTGCTCAGGATTCCATTTCATTTCCTGGGCGACGTTGCCCTGGATCGCGGCGACCTTCAGCGGCGCGCCGGCCGGAGTGGTCCAGGCGTGGCCCTTGTAGGCGATGCCGGCGATCCACGGCGTGAGCAGCAGGAGCAGGCCGGCCACCAGACGGGCGGGATTGCGGATCAGCTCTGGCAGATTGATCAGCAGCGCTGCGCTGAGGGCGATGCTGAACGAGATCAGCCATACGCCGCCGAGCGGCGCCAGTCCGGCCAGCGGGCCGTGCAGCTGGCTGTAGCCGGCATAGAGCCACGGGAAGCCGGTGAGGAACCAGCTGCGGAACAGCTCCAGGCCCAGCCACAGGGCGGCGAAGGCAAGGGCATCGCTGATCGGCGCGTTGTTGCGGCGCAGGGATCGGGCCCAGAACCAGGCCGGCAGGGCGAAGAAGAAGGCCACCCCGGCGCTGAAGCCGGTGACCAGGAAGGCCGCCAGCGGACCGGAGGCGCCGCCGAAGTCGTGGATGCTGTAGTAGATCCAGCTAGTCCCGGCCATGAAGGCGCCGAAGCCGTACCACCAGCCGCGCCAGAGCGCCGAGCTGGCCGGCGTGTGGCGCAGTCCGAGGTAGAACAGGGCGACGGAGAGCAGGGCCAGCGGCCAGTAGTCGAACGGGGCGAGGAACAGCGGGGTAAGGGCGCCGGCGGCGAGTGCCAGGAGGTGGCCCGGCCAGCCGGGGCGAGTGATCCAGCGCATCGGTATTCCTTGGGATCGGTTAAGCGATGCGCAAGAGTAATGGAGAGACGAACGGTAGGCTACCGGCGGCTTGGCAGGAAGCCATTACCGGTCATGTCGGCCGTTTCCGAAGGAATCGGCGGGTTGCACCCGCCCTACGCCTACCGTAGGGCGGGTGCAACCCGCCACCGCGTTCGCGCCGATCAGCCTGTAGGGCGGGTGAAACCCGCCACCGCAGGTGTCGCTCAGTCCTGCAGCGGAGTGAGGCGCAGCAGATGCAGTCGGCGGCTGTCGGCGTTCAGCACGCGGAAGCGGAAGCCGCCCATCTCGGTGGTCTCGTTGCGCTTGGGCATGTAGCCGAAGGCGCTCATCACCAGGCCGCCGACGGTGTCGAACTCCTCGTCGGAGAACTCCGCGCCGAAGAAGTCGTTGAAGGCTTCCACCGGGGTCAGCGCCTTGACGATGAAGTCGCCGCTGGGCAGCGGCTTGATGTAGCTGTCTTCCTCGACGTCGTGCTCGTCCTCGATGTCGCCGACGATCTGCTCCAGCACGTCCTCGATGGTCACCAGGCCGGCCACGCCGCCGTATTCGTCGATGACCACGGCCATGTGGTTGCGGTTGGCGCGGAACTCGCGCAGCAGGACGTTGAGGCGCTTGGATTCCGGGACGAAGGTCGCCGGGCGCAGCAGGTCCTTGATGTTGAAGCTGTGGCTGGCGTCGTGAAGGATCAGCGGCAGCAGGTCCTTGGCCAGCAGGATGCCCATGACATCGTCGAGGCTTTCGCCGATCACCGGGTAGCGCGAGTGCGCGGCGTCGATGATGGCGGGGAGGAATTCCCGGGGAGTCTGGGTCGACTTGATGGTGATCATCTGCGAACGCGGGACCATGATGTCGCGTACCTGCAGATCGGCGACCTGGATGGCGCCCTCGACGATGGACAGCGCTTCGCTGTCCAGCAGTTTGTTCTCGTGTGCCTCGCGCAGCAGCTCGAGGAGCTCCTGGCGGTTTCTCGGTTCGTGGGCAAAAGCCTGGGTGATCTTGCCCAGCCAGGACTTGTGCCCGTTACTCGATCGGTCTTCGCTCATTGTCGTGCTCATTGGCTCTTGTTCTTCATTGTTCGTCGGCCGCATAGGGGTCGGGATGGCCCAGTTCGGCAAGCAATTCCCGCTCCAGCCCTTCCATCTCTTCCGCTTCCGCGTCCTCGATATGGTCGTAGCCGAGCAGGTGCAGGCAGCCGTGGATAACCAGGTGCGCCCAGTGCGCCGAAAGTGCCTTGCCCTGTTCGGCGGCTTCGCGGGCGACCACCGGGGCGCAGATCACCAGGTCGCCGAGCAGCGGGATGTCCAGCAGCTCGTCGGGCACGTCGGCCGGGAAGGACAGCACGTTGGTGGCGTAATCCTTGTGCCGCCAGGTGTGGTTCAGCTCGCGGCCCTCCGCCTCGTCGACAAGGCGGATGGTCAGTTCGGAATCGTTCTGGCGCTGGCGCAGGGCCAGTTCGCACCAACGGCGGAAGTCTGCTTCCGTGGGCAGGTCATCGGCGTCCGATGCGACTTGCAGATCCAGCTCAAGCACCATTGCGGCTTTCCTTCGCCGGCTCGCCGTGCAGGCGGTTCTCGTGGCGCTCGTAGGCCTCGACGATGCGCTGGACCAGTGGGTGACGCACCACATCCTTGGGTTTGAAGTGGGTGAAACTGATCCCCGGTACGTCGCGCAGCACCTCGATCACGTGGTGCAGGCCGGAACGCGTGCCGCGCGGCAGGTCGACCTGGGTGATGTCGCCAGTGATCACTGCGGTGGAGCCGAAACCGATACGGGTCAGGAACATCTTCATCTGCTCGATGGTGGTGTTCTGACTCTCGTCGAGAATGATGAAGCTGTTGTTAAGGGTACGGCCGCGCATGTAGGCCAGCGGCGCGACTTCGATCACCTGGCGCTCGATCAGCTTGGCCACGGTCTCGAAGCCGAGCATCTCGTAGAGCGCGTCGTACAGCGGGCGCAGGTACGGGTCGATCTTCTGCGACAGGTCGCCAGGCAGGAAGCCGAGCTTCTCGCCCGCTTCGACCGCCGGGCGGACCAGCAGGATGCGGCGGATCTGCTCGCGCTCCAGCGCATCGACGGCGCAGGCCACGGCCAGGTAGGTCTTGCCGGTACCGGCCGGGCCGATGCCGAAGTTGATGTCGTGATCGAGGATCGCCTTGACGTAGCGCTGCTGGTTGGCGCCGCGCGGGCGGATGTGCGCCTTGCGCGTCTTCAGGGTGATCGCCGGGGCATCGTGCGGGCCGGCCAGGTCCTCCAGGCCTGATTCCTGAAGGAACAGGTGGACCATGTCCGGGGTCAGCTCGGTGCCGCTCTGCGCCTCGCGGTAGAGGCGCTGCAGCAGGTGCTCGGCAGCCTGGGTGCGGATCGGGTCGCCAACCAGTTCGAACTGGTTGCCGCGATTGCGGATCTCGATGTCCAGGCGTTTTTCGATCTGGTGCAGATGCTCGTCGAATTGCCCGCAGAGGTTGGCGAAACTGCGGGCGTCGAAGGGGTCCAGGGTGAAGCGGTGAAATTCCAGGGGGGCGTTCAAGGTGTTGTTTAGTTGCCGTTTTGCAGTGAAGGATGTCCGAAGAATAAACCCAGCGGCCCGACTGCGAAAGGTCGGGCGCCGGTATGGGATCAGTGGCGGGTTTCGACCAGGCGGCCGCGCAGGGAGTTGGGCAGCGCCTCGTAGATTTCCACGTCGACGAACTGGCCGATCAGGCGCGGGTTGTCGCTGGCGAAGTTGACCACTCGGTTGTTGCCGGTGCGGCCCTGCAGTTTGCCCGGGTCGCGCTTGGAGTAGTCGGTGACGAGGATGCGCTGGATGCTGCCGACCATCCGCCGGCTGATCTCGAAGCCCTGCTGCTGCAGGCGGCTGTTGAGGATCAGCAGGCGTTGCTTCTTCGCCTCTTCCGGGGTGTCGTCGACCAGGTCGGCGGCCGGCGTGCCCGGGCGCGAGCTGTAGATGAAGGAGAAGGAGTAGTCGAAGCCGACTTCTTCCACCAGCTTCATGGTCTGTTCGAAGTCCTTGTCGGTCTCGCCGGGGAAACCGACGATGAAGTCCGAACTGATGCAGATGTCCGGCACCGCCGCCTTCAGCTTGCGGATGCGCGACTTGTACTCCAGCGCGGTGTGGTTGCGCTTCATCGCCGCGAGGATGCGGTCGGAGCCCGCCTGCACCGGCAGGTGGACGAACTTGACCAGTTCCGGCACCTCGGCGTGCGCGGCGATCAGTGCGTCGGAGAATTCCAGCGGGTGCGAGGTGGTGTAGCGGATGCGCTCGATGCCATCGACCTCGGCGACCACGCGGATCAGTTCGGCGAAATCGGCGATGCGGCCGTCGTGGGTGGCGCCGCGATAGCCGTTGACGTTCTGGCCGAGCAGGGTGACTTCCTTGACGCCGTTCTCCGCCAGGTGGATGACCTCGGCGAGCACGTCGTCGAACGGCCGGCTGACTTCCTCGCCACGGGTGTAGGGCACCACGCAGAAGGTGCAGTACTTGCTGCAGCCTTCCATCACCGAGACGAACGCGGTGGGGCCGTCGACGCGCGGTTCGGGCAGGCGGTCGAACTTCTCGATTTCCGGGAAGGACACGTCCACCTGCGGTTTGCGGGTGGCGCGCGCGGCGTCGATCATCTCCGGCAGGCGGTGCAGGGTCTGCGGGCCGAACACCACGTCGACGAACGGCGCGCGCTCGCGGATGGCGGCGCCCTCCTGGCTGGCCACGCAGCCGCCTACGCCGATCACCAGTTGCGGATTCCGCTGCTTCAGGGAGCGCCAGGCGCCCAGTTCGGAGAAGACCTTCTCCTGGGCTTTTTCGCGGATCGAGCAGGTATTGAGGAGAATCACGTCGGCTTCTTCGGGCTTCTCCGTGAGCTCAAGCGCCTGTTGCTCTCCCAGCAGATCGGCCATGCGCGAGCTGTCGTACTCGTTCATCTGGCAACCGTGAGTCTGGATGAAAAGCTTCTTGGCCATGGATTTCGTCGAAGAATTGAAAAAGGACCGCGTATTATAGGGGCGTGGCGTGGTCCTTCCTAGGGTTGCATGCCGGATGGCTGTGCTATGATTCGCGCCCTATTTTTGCATGGCTGTCATCTTTCGCACATGAACAAGCGCGAGAACCCGATCTACAAGGTTGTCTTCCTGAACCAGGGCCAGGTGTACGAGATGTACGCCAAGCAGATCTACCAGAGCGATCTGTGGGGCTTCCTGGAAATCGAGGAATTCGTCTTCGGCGAGCGCACCCAGGTCGTGGTCGATCCCAGCGAGGAGAAGCTCAAGGCCCAGTTCGAAGGGGTGATCCGCAGCTTCGTGCCGATGCACGCGATCATCCGCATCGACGAGGTCGAACGCCTCGGTACGGCGAAGATCAGCGAAGCCAAGGCTGGCAGCAACGTCATGCCGTTCCCGGTGCCGATGCCGGACAAGAACTGAGGTAGGTTGGGCTGAGAGTTGTAGGTTGGGCTGAGGTACGAAGCCCAACGGACGTGGCTGTCGGCAATTGTTGGGCTTCACTGCGCTCAGCGCCAACCTGCGGCAGCGATACCCGTGGGTTCGGGAATCACGGCAGCGGCGCGAACGGCGTGTTGCCGGCGGTCTGCAGTTCGATCAGGTAGTTGCGGAAGATCTGCCCGAGCACGCGGGTAGCGATGTCCAGTTCGTCCTTGTTCATCTGCTCGGCGACCAGGTCGGCGCTGTCCATGGCGTCTTCGGCGCCGTTCACCGCTGCCATCTTCAGCACGATGTAGGCCTGCACATTGCTGGCCTTCACCCCTTCACCGCGGAAGAACATGGTGCCCAGGCGCAACTGCGCATTGGCGTGGCCTTGCAATGAGGCTTTCTCGAACCAGTGCACCGCCGCCTTGAAGTCGCGAGGGGCGCGTTCGCCGCTGTAGAAGAATTCACCCAGCTCGTACTGCGCCTGCGCATCGCCGCCGTTGGCGATCTGCTGGCAGGTCGCCAGCGCCTGCTGCAGCTGCTCGGGAACGGTATTCAGCGTGCAGCGGCCGGTCGCCGGAATCAGCAGCGTGTTGCCTCCTGCCTGCGCAAGCAGGGGAACCAGCATCAGGCAACCCAGGATCAGGGTGCGACCGGAGCGGAACATAGGGAGAAAGGGCCTCCAGAATCGGGGGCGGGCGACAGCCCGGCCAGCGAGATGCACTGACCTTCGCATTATGAAATAAGCCTGCGGCTTGTTACAAAGCCTTTGCCTGCTTTTCTGTCCGAACGGGCGGATTACGCATTGCCGACGTGTGGCCTGGAGTGGTCGTAGGTTGGTGCTGAACGTAGTGAAGCCCAACATCGCGTGACGTTGGGCTTCGCAGGCTCAGCACCAACCTACATTGCGGCGAAGGCGCGCTCGGCGGCGTCCAGGGTCAGTTTCAGCTCGGTTTCGCCGTGGGCGATGGAGGTGAAGCCGGCCTCGAAGGCGCTCGGCGCCAGGTACACGCCGCCGTCCAGCATCAGGTGGAAGAAGCGCTTGAAGCGTTCCACGTCGCTGCCCATCACGTCTTCGAAAGTCACGATGTCGTCGGCGCCGGTGAAGTACAGGCCGAACATGGCGGCGCCCGCCTGGGTGGTCACGAAGGGCACGCCGGCGGCGTCGGCACGGTCCTGCAGGCCTTGCAGCATGCGGGTGGTGTAGGCGGTCAGTTCGTCGTGGAAGCCCGGACGGCTGATCAGGCGCAGGGTGGTCAGGCCGGCGGCCATGGCCAACGGGTTACCCGACAGGGTGCCTGCCTGGTAGACCGGGCCGAGGGGGGAAATCTGCTCCATGATCTCGCGCTTGCCGCCGAAGGCGCCGACCGGCATGCCGCCGCCGATGATCTTGCCGAAGGTCGACAGGTCCGGGGTCACACCGTAGAGCGCCTGGGCGCCGCCGAGGGCGACGCGGAAGCCGGTCATCACTTCGTCGAAGATCAGCACCACGCCGTGTTTGTCGCACAGGCTGCGCAGGCCTTCGAGGAAGCCCGGGGCCGGCGGTACGCAGTTCATGTTGCCGGCGACCGGCTCGACGATGATGCACGCCACTTCGCTGCCAACTTCCGACAGGGTCTTTTCGACGGCGGCGATGTCGTTGAACGGCAGGGTCAGGGTGTGCTTGGCGAAGGCCGCCGGCACGCCCGGGGAATTCGGTACGCCGAAGGTCAGGGCGCCGGAGCCGGCTTTCACCAGCAGGCTGTCGGAGTGGCCGTGGTAGCAGCCCTCGAACTTGATGATGCTGTCGCGGCCGGTGAAACCACGGGCCAGACGGATGGCGCTCATGGTCGCCTCGGTGCCGGAGCTGACCATGCGCACCATCTCCATCGACGGCACCAGCGAGCAGACCAGGTCCGCCATTTCCACTTCCAGTGCGGTCGGCGCGCCGTAGGACAGGCCGTGCTCCAGCTGCTTGCGCACCGCATCGAGGACGTCCGGATGGCTGTGCCCGAGGATCATCGGGCCCCAGGAGCCGACATAGTCGACGTAGCGCTTGTCGTCTTCATCCACCACGTAGGCGCCGGCTGCGTGCTTGAAGAACAGCGGCGTGCCGCCGACGCTCTTGAAGGCGCGGACCGGGGAGTTGACGCCGCCGGGGATGTGCTTCTGGGCATTGGCGAACAGCGTTTCGGAACGGGACATGCGGAACCTCGCAGATATATCTGAATTCGGAATTGGGTCCGGCCAGCCTCAGTCGGCCTGGAACAGGGCGCTGAAGGCATGGGCGCGGCGTTCCACCTCGGCGGCGGAGTCGGCGGCGAACAGCGCGTGGATCACGGCGATCAGGTCGGCGCCGCGGCCGATCAGTTCGGGGGCGTTCTCCACGGTCACGCCGCCGATGGCGACGACCGGCAGGTTGAACCGGGCGCTGGCCTGTTCCAGCAGCTCGACGGTGGCTGCCGGCGCGCCGGGTTTGGTCTGGGAATTGAAGAAGCGGCCGAAGGCGATGTAGCTGGCGCCTTCCTGCACGGCCTGCGCGGCCAGGTCGAGGCTGGCGTGGCAGGTGCCGCCGACCAGCGCGTTGCGGCCGAGCAGGGCGCGGGCGGCGGAAATCGAGCCGTCGGTCTGCCCGAGGTGCACGCCGACGCCGAGACGTGCGGCGAGTTCGGCGTCATCGTTGATGATCAGCTGCGCGCCGTGGCGCTCGCAGAGTTCGCGCAGGCTTTCCGCTTCACGCAGGCGACGGGATTCGTCGCTGGACTTGTCGCGGTATTGCAGCAGGCGCGCGCCGCCTTTCAGCGCGGCCTCGACGTAGGGCAGCAGGCGGCCGTCGGCGAGCAGCTGGCTGTCGGTGATGGCATAGAGTCCACGGAGCTTCATGGGGGCCTCGGATCAGGAGCAGAAGTCCAGCGGCAGCCGGCGCGGCACGTACTGGCCACGGCCCGGTGCCTCGGCGTCGCGCAGGGTGCGCCAGGTGTAGTCGAGGGCGCTGCGCACGGCGCTGACCAGTTCCTCGCCGAGCGCCAGGCGGCCGGCCAGGGTGCTGGCCAGGGTGCATCCGGAACCATGATAGCTGCCCGGCAGGCGCTGGCAGGTGAAGGTGTGCTGGCTGCCGTCGCGGCAGTACAGGCGGTTGTGCACCTCGGCCTCGTCGCCGTGGCCGCCGGTGATCAGCAGGTGCTGGACGAACGGCAGCAGCTTCTCCGCGCACTGGTCCGCCGTGCCTTCCGGCAGTTCGGCGAGGATGCGCGCTTCCGGCAGGTTCGGCGTGGCGATGGCGGCGATCGGCAGCAGGCGCTCGCGCATGGCGTAGCCGACGTCGTCCTTGCCCAGGGCACCGCCGCCGCCGGCGCGCAGCACCGGATCGCAGACCAGCGGCACGCCGGGCAGCGACTGCATGATTTCCAGCACGGTTTCGACCATCTGCACCGAGCCGAGCATGCCCAGCTTGACCGCCGCTACCGGCAGGTCGGCGATCACGGCGTTGGCCTGGGCCAGCACCCACTCGCGGTCGAGCACGCGGAAATCGGAGACGTTGACGGTGTCCTGCACGGTCAGCGCGGTAACGGTCGGCGCGGCGTGGCAACCCTGGGCGATCAGGGCTTCGATATCGGCCTGCAGGCCGGCGCCGCCGCTCGGATCGTGACCGGACAGGCAGAGCACTACGGGGCGGGAGGTTGGTGTTTTCATGGCGCGGCAGCTTATCACTAATCGGTGGGTGAGGCCCGGCGGCGGGCGGAAGAGGCAGCTACCTACCACATCGGGGAAGACTGTGCGAGCGCCGGCGATGAAATCCCCTCTGCCCGGCCGAAGATTGGCCGTGGGCCTATGCTAGAGTTCGCCGGTTTCAGACAACGACGGCGCGCGCATCCAGCGACGCGCCGCTGCCAGGGAGTTCGCGGGGCGACATGCGCTATTGGCTGATCCTTTTCCTGTTCATGCTGTCGCCAATGGCGGGCGCCGTGGCGTTCGACGAGTCTCTGCAAAGCCTGCCGCTCGGCCGCGAAATGGATGTGTTCGAGGACGTGCGTGGCCACGCCGACATCGCCGAGATCAGCTCCGCTGCGCTGGCCGGCAGCTTCCGCCGGCACGAGGGCGACGTGCTGAATGCCGGCTACTCGCGCTCGGTGTTCTGGCTGCGGGTGGACCTCGAATACCGCCCGCGCAAGCCCAGCGATCCCACCCTGCGCCTGCTGGAACTGGCCTACCCGCCGCTGGACAAGCTGGAGCTCTACGTACCGGACGGCAAGGGCGGCTATCGCCTGCAGAGCCGCACCGGCGACACCCTGGCGTTCTCCAGCCGCGACGTCCGCCTGAACAACTACGTGTTCCGCCTCAAGCTGCCGCCGAACGAGCCGCAGCGCGTCTACCTGCGCCTGGAAAGCCAGGGCTCGATCCAGGTGCCGCTGACCCTCTGGTCGCCCATCGCCTACCTGGAGGCGCAGCCCGAGCGCATCTACGTGCTCGGGCTGATCTACGGCGTGCTGCTGGCGATGCTGGTCTACAACCTGTTCATCTTCCTCAGCGTCCGCGATACCAGCTACCTCTACTACATCCTCTATATCGCCTCGTTCGGCCTCTACCAGGTGTCCGTGAACGGCGCCGGCATCGAATACTTCTGGCCGGACAACCCCTGGTGGGCGAACGCCGCGACGCCCTTCCTGATCGGCTCGGCGGGGCTGTTCGGCTGCCTGTTCGCCCGCAGCTTCCTGCAGACCCGCGACCACAGCCCGTGGGTCGACCGCCTGCTGCTGGTGCTGGCTGGCATCGGCGCGCTGGTGATGCTGCTGGCGCTGACCGTCAGCTATGCGATTGCCCTGCGCCTGGCGACCTACCTGGCGCTGGCCTTCACCGTGCTGATCTTCACCGCCGGCATCTTCGCCTGGCTGCGCGGCCTGCGCGTGGCGCGCTACTTCATCTTCGCCTGGACGGCCTTCCTCCTTGGCGGGGTGATCAACACCCTGATGGTGCTGGGCTTTCTGCCCAACGTGTTCCTCACCATGTACGCCAGCCAGATCGGCTCGGCGCTGGAGGTCGGGCTGCTGTCGCTGGCGCTGGCCGACCGCATCAACGCGATGAAGGAGGAGCGCTCGCGCATCCTCCAGGAGAGCAGCGCCAAGCTGGAACAGCTCAACCACGAACTGGCCGCCAGCAACCGCCTGAAGGACGAATTCCTCGCCACCGTCACCCACGAGCTGCGCACGCCGATGAGCGGGGTGATCGGCTCGCTGGAGCTGATGCAGACGGTGCCGATGGACATCGAGCTGGCGCAGTACCAGAAGACTGCCACCAGCTCGGCGCGCGACCTGATGCGCATGGTCAACGACATCCTCGCCCTCACCGAACTGCAGGCCGGCAAGCTCTACCCGCGGCGCGAACCCTTCAGCCTGCGCGGCCTGTGCGACAGCCTGCGCGCGCAATACGCGCCGCGCGCAGAGGAAAAGGGCCTGCAGTTCATCCTGCAGCTCGACGAAAGCCTGCCGGACACCCTCGAAGGCGACGCGGCCAAGCTGGCCCAGGCGCTCGGCTATCTGCTGGACAATGCCATCAAGTTCACCGCCCGCGGCAGCGTGACCCTGCGGATCGGCGGAAACCGCTGCAGCGATGCCGTCGCCCTGCGCGCCGAGGTGCTGGATACCGGCATCGGCCTCACCACGCCACCGGGCGATTCGCTCTACCAGCGCTTCTTCCAGCTGGATGGCTCGATGACCCGCGAGTACGGCGGCCTCGGCATCGGCCTGGCGCTCTGCCGGCAACTGGTCGAACTGATGGGCGGTTCGCTGATGCACGACTCCGATCCCGGCCGGGGCAGCCGCTTCGCCCTGGCCCTGCAACTCAACCGGCCACTGCAGAACATCGCGCCGCCGCCCCGGCGCGCGGGCGGCCAGGCGCTGCGCCGGCCTGAGCAATGCACGGTGCTGGTGGTGGAGGACGATGCGATCAACCAGTTGGTGATCCGCGGCATGCTGCTCAAGCTCGGCTACCGCGTGCGCACCGCCGACAATGGCGCCGACGCCGTCGAGCTGCTCGGCCGCGAGCCCATCGATGCGGTGCTGCTGGATTGCCAGATGCCCGGCATGGACGGCTTCGCCACCTGCCGGGCGATCCGCGCGCTGCCGCAGGGCGCGGACCTGCCGGTGCTGGCAGTCACCGCCCACAGCCACAGCGACGACCGCACACGCTGCCTGGCCGCCGGCATGAGCGACTACCTGGCCAAGCCGGTGCGCTTCGAGGAACTGCAGACCCTGCTGCACGACTGGCTGCTGTGCCAGCCGGGTGTGACGGCGGTCCTGTAGGGCGGGTGCAACCCGCCAATCGGTGAAATGGCGGGTTGCACCCGCCCTACACCCAACTCCGCCGCCAATGGCGGGTATCGCTGCGTTCAACGCCACCCTGCGGCATGCATGTCGTTCCTTCCCTTGGCGGAAGTGCCTGCTGATTCGATTCACGCAAAATTCCACTTGACCAAATTATGAATCGTGATTCACTACATGGAAGAAATGAATCAGGATTCAGATCATGGCCTACCGCATCACCGAAGCCCGCTTGCAACGGGACAACGCCCAGCGCGAGCGCATCCTGGAGCTGGCCCAGGCGCAGGTCGCCGAAGGCGGTTTCGCCGCGCTGACCATGCAGGGGCTGGCCGAGCAGGCCGGCATGGCCACCGGCAGCCTCTATCGCTACTTCCGCAGCAAGGGCCAGCTCGCCGCCGAGGTTTTCGCCCGCGCCAGCCAGCGTGAGGTGGATGCCCTCGGCGAAGCCCTTGGCGCTCCCGGCGACCCCACCCGGCGCCTGGCCGACGGCCTCCACCGTTTCGCCGCGCGCGCCTGGGAGAGCCGCCAACTGGCATTCGCGCTGATCGCCGAGCCGGTCGATCCGGAGGTCGACGAACAACGCCTGATCTTCCGCGAAGCCTATGCCGAGCTGTTCGCCAATCTGCTCGAAGAGGGCGTCGCCCGTGGTGTGTTCCAGGTCTCGCAGATCCACCTGAGCGCCGCCTGCCTGGTCGGCGCCATCGCCGAAGCGCTGGTCGGCCCGCTTTCACCCCCGGCGCGCGCAGCCCGCGATGTCGGCGAAACCACGCTGGACCTGGAGCAAGTCAGCCAGGCCCTCGTCCAGTTCTGCCTGCGCGCCGTCGGCGCGCCACTGTTCACACAGGAGAATAAGAAATGAACCCGCACAAGTACGCCGAAACCCACGAAGTGACCAACCAGGTGCCGCCGCTGGACGGCGCCAACCTCTACCGCATCGACCTGCCGCTGCAGGAATGGGTCCGCCGCTTCGATGGCGGCTGGGCCGAGCAGAAGATGGATGCCTACGGCGCACTGGCCGGCGGCCCGCTGCTCGCGGCCGGCTTCCTCGCCAACGAGAACAAGCCGGTGTTCAAGACCCACGATCGCTACGGCCATCGCATCGACCTGGTGGAATTCCACCCGGCCTACCATGAGCTGATGCGCGCGGCCATCGAGCATGGCCTGACGTCGCTGCCGTGGACCGATCCGCGTGCCGGCGCTCAGGTCGCCCGTGCCGGCCTCTATTACCTGCATGCCCAGGCCGAGGCCGGCAGCGGCTGCCCGCTGACCATGACCTTCGCCGCCGTGCCGGCGATCAAGCTGCAGCCGGATCTCGCCGAGAAGTGGCTGCCGAAGATCCTCGCCACCCAGTACGACCCGCGCAATGTGCCGATGGAGCAGAAGGCCGGCGTCACCATCGGCATGGCGATGACCGAGAAGCAGGGCGGCACCGACGTGCGCGCCAACACCACGCGCGCCTATCCGGTGGCCGCCAACGGCCCGGGCCAGCCTTACGAACTGGTCGGGCACAAGTGGTTCTGCTCGGCGCCGATGTGCGATGCCTTCCTCACCCTGGCCCAGACCGACAAGGGCCTGACCTGCTTCCTGCTGCCGCGCCACCGCCCGGACGGCACGCGCAACGAGTTCTACGTGCAGCGCCTGAAGAACAAGCTGGGCAATTGGTCGAACGCCTCCAGCGAGGTGGAATTCCGTGGCGCCCTGGCCTGGATGGTCGGCGAGGAAGGCCGCGGCGTGCCGACCATCATCGAGATGGTGGCGATGACCCGCTTCGACTGCATGCTCGGCTCCAGCGCGCTGATGCGCCAGGCGCTGACCCAGGCCGCGCATCACTGCGCCCACCGCAAGGTCGGCGGCCGCGTGCTCGCCGAACAGCCGCTGATGCAGAACGTGCTCGCCGACCTGGCCCTGGAAAGCGAAGCCGCGCTGGCCCTGACCATGCGCATGGGGCGTGCCCTCGACCACATGCACGACGAGCAGGAGGACAAGTTCGCCCGCCTGGTCACCGCCGTGGGCAAGTACTGGATCTGCAAGCGCGCCCCGGCGATGGTCAACGAGGCCGCCGAATGCATGGGCGGCGCCGGCTACGTCGAGGAAACCATCCTGCCGCGTCTGTACCGCGAGGCTCCGGTCAACTCCACCTGGGAAGGCTCCGGCAACGTGCAGTGCCTGGACGTGCTGCGTGCGCTGTCCAAGGAACCGGGCGTGCTCGACGCGCTGTTCAGCGAACTCGGTGACGGCCATGGCGATGCACGCCTTGCCGCGCATATCGGCAACCTCAAGGCCGCTTTCGCCGACACTGCCGACATCCAGTACCGCGCCCGCCAGCTCACCGAGGACGTGGCCATTGCGCTGCAAGCCAAGCTGTTGCTGGAGGCTGGCAACAGCACCGTCAGCGACGCCTTCATCGCCAGCCGCCTGGGCGAGAGCGGCCGCGTCTACGGCACCCTGCCGCGTGGCGTGGACGTCGGGGCGCTGGTGGCACGGGCTATGCCGCAACTGTCCTGACCGACGCTTCCCCATGCCCGTCTGTCGGACGACGACGGGCACGGGGATCGAAAAATCGTCATCCCTTTCTGAGATGGATGCAGGCAAGATGTAGCTGATCGCTCAGACAGGAAGCCAATCATGAATTCCTTCATCGACGACACATTCATCGTCGCAGAGACCGCCGAGGAAGCGGTCGATCGCCTGGCGGAACTGCACCAGCGCGCCACCGGCGCCCTGAGTCAGGCGCTGAGGCATTACCTCAAGGAGCGCATGGTGCCGGACGCCGCCCAGCGCGCCATGTTCCGCTACCCGTTGCTGCGCGTGACCTACCTCTGCCAGGGCGAAGTGCCCTCGACCACCCGTGCCTACGCCAAGGTCCAGGTGCCCGGCACCTACTCCGTCACCATCACCCAGCCCGCAGCCTTCCGCAAATACCTGCTGGAGCAGCTGCGGCCGCTGATGGAGGACTTCACCGTGCGGGTGGAAGTCGGCCCCAGCGAAACCAACATCCCCTATCCCTACGTGGTCGAGCAGGGCGACGAGCTGGCCGGGTCCGGCGTGACCGCTGCCGAGCTGGCGCGGGTGTTCCCCAGCACCGACCTGTCGGCCACTTCCGACAGCATCGCCGACGGCCTCTACCAGTGGGAGAACGCCGACCCGATGCCGCTGGCGCTGTTCGACGCCGCGCGGGTCGATTTCTCCCTGCGCCGCCTGGTGCACTACACCGGCAGCGACTGGCGCCATGTGCAGCCGTGGATCCTGCTGACCAACTACCACCGCTACGTCGACCAGTTCATCCACCTCGGCCTGGAGCGCATGCGCGACGACCCGCGCTTCGTGCGCATGGTCCTGCCGGGCAACGTGATCATCGAGCGCGGCATGGACGACGGCGAGGCCAACGCCATCGTCGCCAGCGTGGAATGGCACCGCTTCCAGATGCCGGCCTACCACCTGATCGCCAACGACGGCGACGGCGTGACCCTGGTGAACATCGGCGTCGGCCCGTCCAACGCGAAGAACATCACCGACCACCTTGCCGTGCTGCGCCCGCACTGCTGGCTGATGATCGGCCACTGCGGCGGCCTGCGGCAGTCGCAGACCATCGGCGACTACGTGCTGGCCCATGCCTACATGCGGCGCGACGGCATTCTCGACCGCGTGCTGCCGCCGCACATCCCGATCCCGGCGCTGGCCGAGGTGCAGGTCGCCCTGCAGGAAGCCGCCGCGCTGGTCACCGGCGAACGCGGCGAATCGCTGAAAAAGCGTCTGCGTACCGGCACCGTGCTGACCTACGACGACCGCAACTGGGAACTGCACTGGGCGCAGGAGCGGCCGCTGATCAACCTGGCGCGGGCCGTCGCGGTGGACATGGAAAGCGGCACCATCGCCGCCCAGGGCTACCGCCTGCGGGTGCCGTACGGCACGCTGCTGTGCGTGTCGGACAAACCGCTGCACAGCGAGATCAAGCTGCCCGGCGCGGCTACGGCGTTCTACCAGCGCGCGGTGAGTCAGCATCTTTCCATTGGCATCGCCGCGGTGGACCTGTTGCGCACGCAGCTGAATTCGCTGCATTCGCGGAAGTTGCGGAGCTTTGACGAGCCGCCGTTCCGTTGAGGGGCACCCTCACCCCAGCCCTCTCCCAGGGGGAGAGGGGGTAACTTGGTGCACCTTGCGAGCACGCGACTCCGGACAGTCCCCTCTCCCTCCGGGAGAGGGCTAGGGTGAGGGGTAGAGGGAACAAGGAGGAACACCCCATGACCGATCCACGCGAAACACTAGAGGGCCGAGTATTGGCCCTGCTCGACCTCACCTCGCTCAACGACGATGACGACATGCCGCGCATCGTCCAGCTGTGCAGCCACGCCCTGACGCCGTATGGCGATGTGGCGGCGGTCTGTGTCTACCCACGCTTTACCCATATCGCCCGGCGCACCCTGAACGGCCTCGGCGGGCGCGCCATCAAAGTGGCCAGCGTATGCAACTTCCCCTCGGGCGATGCGCCTGCGGCGGAGGTGGTGGAGGAGGTGCGGCGCACGCTGGGCGACGGCGCCGACGAGATCGATCTGGTCTACCCGTACCGCAAACTGCTGGAGGGCAAGCCGACCGGCGCGGTCGAGCTGATCCGCGCCTGCAAGGCGCTGTGCGGGCCGTACCATACGCTCAAGGTGATCGTCGAAAGCGGCGAATTGCGCGATCCCGAGCTGATCCGCACGGCCAGCCGCGAGGCCATCGAGGGCGGCGCCGATTTCATCAAGACCAGCACCGGCAAGGTCCCCGTGAACGCCACGCCGGAAGCGGCGCAGGTCATGCTCGAATGCATCGCCGAGGCGGGCGGCAAGGTTGGCTTCAAGGCTTCCGGCGGGCTGCGCACGCTGGAGGATGCGCAGGTCTATCTGGAAATGGCCGAACGTCTGCTGGGGGCGCAGTGGATCAGCCCGCAGCACCTGCGCTTCGGTGCTTCCGCGCTGCTCGACGACCTGCTGCGCCGGTTGAAGGCGATGCCCGCCGATATCATTGCCTGAGCGGCTCGATCCGCCAGTGTTCGCCGGGTTTCGGCGCGCGGAAACGCTGTGGATCGACGCCCTGTTCGGCGAGCGCCTGCGCCAGGTCCTGCGGCGGGGCGAACTGGCCTTCGTCGCTCAGTTTGAAGGTGCCGAAGTGGATCGCCATGCTGCACTGCGATTCGAGGGCGCGGTGTGCCTGCACGGCGTCCGCCGGGCTCATGTGGTGGTGGCCCATGAACCAGCGCGGCTCGTAGGCGCCGATGGGCAGGGCGGCGAAGCGGAACGGGCCGAAGCGCTCGCGCATCAGGCCGAATTCCGGCCCCAGCCCGCTGTCGCCGGGGAACAGCACCGGGCCGTCCGGCGATTCGAGGACGAAGCCGAGCCACAGGCTGCGGTTGGTGTCGCGGGTGGTGCGCGCCGACCAGTGTTGCGCCGGTACACCGGTCAGCAGCATGCCGCCTGCCAGCGGCACGCTCTGCCACCAGTCGATCTCCTGCACGTTGCGGCAGCCGCAGGCGCGGATCAGCCCGGCGTTGCCCAGGCCGGTGACCACGCGGGCGTCGGGAAAGCGCCGGGCCAGTTCGGTCAGGCTGTATAGGTCGAGGTGGTCGTAGTGGTTGTGGCTGACCAGGATCAGGTCGAGCGGCGGCAACTGGTCCAGCGTCAGTCCTGGCGGGTGGTGGCGGCGAGGGCCGAGGAAGCTGAACGGGCTGGTGCGCTCGCCCCAGAGCGGGTCGGTGACGATGTTCAGGCCGCGATGCTGGATCAGCACGGTCGCGTGGTTGATGTAGGTGACCCGCAGCTCGTCGCCGCTGACCCGCTGCGGCACCTGCGGTGGCGTGTCCGGGCCCGGCTGGTCGATCCATTCCTGCTTCGGCCGTTCCAGTTGCCAGCGGACGACGTCTCTCCAGCTGTGATGCGGCCGGGCGTGGATATTGTAGAAACGGCGGCCGTCGAAATGATCGGACGACGGGCCGCGCCAACCCCGGACGAAGCGGCCGGCGAGGGTCAGCAGACTGAGCAGCCAGGCGGGGCGCGGAACGTGGGACATGGGCGATGCTCTTGCGGTGGGCTGCTACGAAACCTAGCATGCCGCTCCGCCATTGGTATCCGGCCTTTCATTGCCTGGTGGCCTGTACGGCTAATTCGTGCATTCAAGTTCGAGTGCCTGGGTTTGCCAGACAAGGCGCCATGACGAGTCGTAGCTGGCTACGGCGAGGAGTGGCAACGCCGTATGGCGAAGTCAGGCGCCGAAATTGAGTATTCGAATTAGCCACACAGGCCACTAACATTTCCGTCATGTCCAGACCTCCCCGACCCACCCAGCACCGATCTCCAGCCCGCCCCGCGCCGCGTCGCGTACCCAAGGCGCCGCCCGCGCAGCCGCGGCTGATCCTGCTGAACAAGCCGTTCGACGTGCTCACACAGTTCAGCGACGGCGAGGGCCGGGCGACGCTCAAGGATTACGTGCCGATACCTGGTGTCTACCCGGCCGGACGGCTGGATCGCGACAGCGAAGGCCTGCTGCTGCTGACCAACGACGGCCGCCTGCAGGCGCGCATCGCCGATCCGAAGCACAAGCTGCCGAAGACCTACTGGGTGCAGGTGGAGGGCGAGCCGAACGAGGAACAGCTGCAGCGCCTGCGCGACGGCGTGCAGCTCAATGACGGCCCCACGCTACCGGCCGAGGCGCGCCGTCTAGAGGACCCGCAGCTATGGGAGCGGGTGCCGCCGGTGCGTTTCCGCAAGTCGGTGCCGACGTCGTGGCTGGAACTGGTGATTCGCGAAGGACGCAACCGTCAGGTGCGACGGATGACGGCGGCGGTGGGGCTGCCGACGCTGAGGCTGGTGCGGGTGAGGATCGGGCCGTGGAGCCTGGATGGTCTGCAGCCGGGGGAGTGGCGGGAGGTCCGCCCCTGATGGGGTTTACTACGTGGCTGGACCATAACCCGCGTAGGTTGGTGCTGAACGCAGTGAAGCCCAACGATGGCGATGTTGGGCTTCGCGTTGCTCAGCGCCAACCTACGGTCAGCCGTGGCGCGAATTTCTGTAGGTAGGAGCGAGCTCTGCTCGCGAACGCCAGCAACGTAAAGGCTTCGCTGGCGGGTTGCACCCGCCCTACGGGTGCCGATCGGGTAGGGCGGGTGCAACCCGCCATATGGCCGACAGCAGGCTCAGAACCCGCCTTCGATCCCCGCCACCACGAACGACTTGATCACGAAACCGAGCACGCCCAGACCAAGAGCGAAGAACAGCACCATGGTGCCCATGCGGCCGGCCTTGGACTTCTTGGCCAGGTCCCAGACGATGAAGGCCATGAACAGGACCAGGGCGGTGACCAGCCCGTACATCATCAGGTCTTCGAAACTCGAATTCATTGCTACTCCTGCCCGGCGGGGCGTAATCGCGACCGAGCCGCGCCGGGGGCTCCGGCGGGCACAACAAAGCCGCGCATTATACGCTTCCCAGGGAGAAGTTGAGCAAATAGCGATCAGCTGCGCAGGTGCTCCAGCGGCAGCTCGGTACTGGCCATGATCTGACGCAGCACGAAGCTGGAGCGCACGCTGGTCACCCCTTCGATGCGGGTCAGGGTGCCGAGCAGGAACTGCTGGTAGTGCTCCATATCCGGCACCATTACCTTCAACTGGTAGTCCGCATCCATGCCGGTGACCAGGCTGCACTCCAGCACTTCCGGGCATTTGCCGATGATTTCCTGGAAGTGCTCGAAGCGCTCGGGGGTGTGCCGGTCCATGCCGATCAGGACGAAGGCGGTGAGGCTCAGGCCGAGCTTCTTGCTGTCGAGCAGGGCGACCTGGCGGGCGATGTAGCCGTCGTCCTCCAACTGCTTGACCCGCCGCGAACAGGGCGACGGCGACAGACCGATGCGTTCGGCCAGCTCCTGGTTGGAGATGCGCGCGTCATGCTGCAATTCGGCGAGGATGCGAAGGTCATAGCGGTCCAGCTTGTTCATATTGGCTCCTGCTTATGTATGAATTGCGCGTGATGTTTGTTTTCTGGAGATTAGTTGCGCAATCTACCCTCTGGTTAGCAATCTTCGCAATCCTCTGTCGGCGCGCCTACCTTATTATTTCTCCCAGATTCACGGCCCGGACAGCACGTCCAGCACGAAGCGCCCAATCAGGCGCATCGTGGCCGCCGACCCCACAGGGTCGAGCCGGCCCCCGGGCTACGCACCGCCCAGAAGGTGGAGCGAGGTGAGCCGGCGCCAACAGCGACGAGCCAGGACGAGTGATCCCGAAGGGAGGTCCCAGACCTCCCTTTTTCTTTGCCCGGCGAAAATCTGGAGTACTCTTTTCTGATCGAAGAGCGTGCACGGTGCCCGGACGTCAGCAGTAGGCGACACCGGCGTTTCCGGCCGGCTGGCCGGGGTGAGGAAGCCATGAGAGCGAGCGTCTGGCAGGTTGCCGGGGCGGGTTTGTTCACGGTGTCGCTGGTTGCCGCGCCGGCGGTTGCCGCCGAGGATGGCGATGCCCAGGCATCCGGGCCGCCGGTGGGGCAGTGGCTGCAGCAGTCGAGCGGCTACTACGGCGGCCAGGGCAGCGGCGTCGGGCAGTGGCTGGACCAGTACGCCTATCCGAGCTACCCGGCCTTCCCCGACAGCCAGCGCCTGAACCAGGGGCGGCGCATCGGCCAGTGGCTGGATACGATGTCCTATCCCGGCGATCCCCATGACCAGCCGCAAGCCCTCGGCCCCGGGCAACTACCCGGCACGCCGATCTACGTGGGGGCGCAGTGGGTTCTCGGGACGACCGCGCCGCTGCCGAAAGACCAGTACGGCGAAGTGATCCGCATGCAGCCCGGGCCGACGCCGCCGAAGAGTCCCGAAGAATCGAAGCCGTCGCGCGGCAACTGGGGCCCGTATCCGGCCAGTCAGCGCCCGGGGCAGGCGGTGGACCAGTTGCCGGCGGGCAACAGCCAGGTGTCCTGGCAGGGGCGCAGCTACTACTTCAAGGACGGTTACTGGTATCGCCCGATGGGCGCGCGCTACATGCTGATCGTGCCGCCCTACGGCGTGAGCATTCCGTACATGCCGACCTATGCCCAGCAGGTCTGGATCGGCGCGGTGCCGTACTTCTTCGCTGCCGGCAACTACTACATCTGGCAGCCCGATTCGCAGACCTACCAGGCGGTGTCGCCGCCGCAGGGCGAGTCGACCACCCTGGCGGAAAGCAGCTACGACGTGGTCGCCTATCCCGAGAGCGGACAGGCGCCGGAGCAGCAGGATCGCGACCGCTACGAGTGTCACCGCTGGGCCGTCGGCGAGAGCGATTTCGATCCGGCCGCGGCGTCCAATGCGCCGCCCCCGGACGTCGCCGGCAAATACAAGCAGGCGATTGGCGCCTGTCTTGCCGGGCGCGGCTATAGCATCAACTGATGGTTTCCTTGCCCACCACTTCCTGCGGGTCGGCGTGCACCAGCACCTCGGCCCGCGGGAATTCACGGTGAATCGCCAGCACCGCTTCGTCGCACAGGGTATGTGCGCGTGACAGCGTCAGTTCGCCGGGCAACTCCAGGTGCAGCTGGACGAACCAGTGGGTGCCGGAAATCCGCGTGCGCAGGTCGTGGGCACCGAGCACCCCGGGCACGCTGCGGACCAGCTGGTACATGCGCTCGCTGACCTCGGTGGGCAGTTCCTCGTCCATCAGCACGGTGACCGACTCGCGGGCGATGTGCAGCGAACTCCACAGGATGTACAGCGCGATGCCCAGGCCGAACAGCGGGTCCAGCCAGTGCCAGCCATAACTGGCGAGGACCAGCGCGACGAGAATGCTGGAGTTCAGCAGCATGTCCGAGCGGTAGTGCAGGGAGTCGGCGCGGATCGCGCTGGAGCCGGTGGCCTTCACCACCTTGCGCTGAAAGGCCAGCAGGGCGGCGGTCAGTACCAGCGACAGGACCATCACCGCGATCCCCCAGCCGGTCGCTTCCAGCGGTTCGGGATGCTGCAGACGGCTCACCGCCTGGGCGGCGATCAGCAGCGCGCTGACCGCGATGAACAGCGCCTGGGCGAGCCCGGCCAGCGATTCCGCCTTGCCGTGGCCATAGCGGTGGTCGTCGTCCGCCGGGCGGATCGCATAGTGCACCGCCAGCAGGTTGAGGAACGACGCCGCGCCGTCCAGCAGCGAGTCGGTGAGTCCGGCGAGCAGGCTGACCGAGCCGCTCAGCCACCAGGCGATGGCCTTCGTCACGATCAGGATGCAGGCGACGCTCAGCGAAGCGAGGGTCGCCAGCCGCAACAGCTTGGCGTGGCTGGCGCCTTTGATCATCGGATGTCTTGTCGTTCCGGGAGGAAGTAGATGTAGTCGAGCATTGGCGCCGGCTGGCCGAGGGCGGTCAGCGCCGCGCTCATCTGGCCGCGGTGGTGGGTGCCATGGTTGACCACGTGCTGGACGATGTTGGCCAGCGACTGGCGCTGCTCCTGGCCGGCCATGTTGCGGTACTCCAGCAGGGTGCCGAGCGAGCGGTCGCTCTGCTCGCTCAGCCAGCTCTGCCAGCCGGCCACGCCTTCGCGGAGGAAGGCGGCGAGCGCTTCGCGGTCGGGGGCCACCTCGCTGTCGAGCCGCTCGAACTGCCACGGCTCGTTGCGGATGCGGCCGAGCCATAGGCGGTCGATCAGCGCGAGGTGGTTGAACGTGCCGTGCAGGCTGCCGAAGAACAACCCGCGCGGCGCGCGGTAGGCGTCTTCATCCAGCGGCGCCACGGCTTCCAGCAGTCGCTCATAGGCCCACAGGTGGTAGGCCAGCAGTTGTTCGAGGTGTATCGCGAGGGGTCCGTGCATCTCAGGCCTCCGGGGCTAACCCCAGGCTGGCAAGTTGTTGGAGGTTGCCGCTGTGCTGGATCAGGCGCGGATCGTTCAGCGGCAGGTCGCGGCCGGTCTCGCGCTCGATGATCGCCTTCAGTTTAGCCCGGTCGATGGTGCCGTCCGCGCCGACCGCGTCTTTCAGTTTTTCCGGGGCAACCGAGTATTTGGCGTCCGGCAGGTAGATCGCGCCGGTGGCGAAGTCTACGCCGAAGGCGATCAGCCCCGGGATGACATAGAACAACAGGCCGATGGCGTCGAACACGGCGACCGCCGGGTCGATGCGGCCGTCGATCTGGCCGCGGCGATCCGGATAGAAGAGGGTGCCGCAGGCGGCCAGCTGGCTGAGCAGGGTTGCACTGAGAACCGCGCAGGAAACTCGGGTGGCGAAACGCATGGAGAACCTCCGGGGGAATGGATGCGGGCAACTATATCAATGCGGCGTGGGGCGCCTCTATCGCCCCAGGCGCAAATACTGCTGTCCTCTTTCTGAGACTGCACGGGGTGCCGGCCGGTTCGACGTTTATAATCGCCGGTTCTCACCAGCCTTCCATTGCGGATGGCCGAAGTATCAGGAGCCGGCATGAATTCCCTTCCCATCGACAGCGTGCTTCCCGCCCTGCGCGGGGCGCTCGCCGCCCGCCATGAGGTCGTGCTGGAAGCGCCGCCGGGAGCCGGCAAGACCACCCGCGTGCCGCTGGCGCTGCTCGACGAGCCGTGGCTGGCCGGGCAGGGCATCCTCATGCTGGAACCGCGCCGGCTGGCTGCGCGGGCGGCGGCCGAGCGGCTGGCCAGCGAGCTGGCCGAGAAGGTCGGCGAGACCGTCGGCTACCGCATCCGCCTGGAAAGCCGGGTCGGCCCGAAGACCCGCATCGAGGTTGTCACCGAAGGCATCCTCGCCCGCCGCCTGCAGGACGACCCGGCGCTGGAAGGCGTCGGTCTTGTCATCTTCGATGAATTCCACGTTTTGCCATTTGCATCAAAAAACCTTCGTTTCTTGTCAAAAATTCGGGCCTTGGTGAGAGCTTGGCGGCTTGAGCAGTGGTGCTCGTGGCGCACCCCAACTCTATACGCCTCGGCACACACGTTCCAGCTCGCCAGACTGCACCATCCTTGTGATGGCCTTTCCAACAGTCTCTTGAGCCTGGCTTCCCAAAGAGTTGAAACGTTTCAGTGTGAATGGGCGCCCTTTTGAAATCTCTTCACGCGTTGCCTGACCAACTCGGCGGTGGAGGCCACTTCTGAAATCATATGTAATCACCTGGTCAACTTACGAAACCTAGTCTGCGCCTGCGAAGGTTTGTCCTTCGGCTCGGTGGCGAGCCAGATGGCGTCGATGCGGATCATTGCATGAGCCTACGCACGAAGCGGGCGCAGCCTTCAGGTAGGTGGATTTGCCGGGCGGTTACATATTATTGACGACACAGGAGTTGATCCGCCAATGGGCGCGAAAAGCCCCTGGATTATCCAGCCAGGGGCTTTAAGATCGACTAACGAGCCGAGAAGGGCGAGGTCATCGCCTTGAGTGGACGACGCTCAAGGTTAAAGGTATCCACAAAACGCAGATCTGGTGACCAGTCGGATCCTAGCAATTCGGCCAGCGCACTCGACTCAAGACTCCAAAGGGGGTGAACGACCACGTATCGCGTTACGCGCCCGGCAATCCGTTCTACTAGGCAGGGCAATCCAGAATGCGGCATGCAATCAGGAGTCAATGTGCCAGGTCGCATCTGAGCAACATTGTCCGTCAGCCATTCGGCCCGAGCGCGCCAGCCATGGATTTCAGGGTAATGCGCGTCTTGCGATTTTAGCCCGCATGCGTAGTCCGGCATGGACATGGCCCGTAGATAAGCTAGACCCAAGCGCCAATCGAGTAGACCGTGATAGCGCCGGTTACCGAAACGCTGAATGCAGCGGTAGCAAGATGTGTGGCATTGCGCCGCGTGCTCGCCCTCCGCCGACAATCTTAGAAAATCCATCAGGGGCCACTGATCGTGGCTTTCCAGAATACTACTGAGAATATTGAGGATTTTCGGCCGCGAGCCGCCCGGAACAGTTTCACCAAGGCGACGGCATAAGCCGGACCCGTTGATCAACGCATCGGCAATCTGCAGCATTGGCTTTCCAGATCGCACTCGCGGCTCAAGCGCCTCGAACTCATCGGCGGACACGTCCAGCTCCAAGGCTGCCCTTTGCACAAGGATCTGCGTAGCACTGATCGCGGCCGCGCGCGTCGGCAGGTGGGCGAATTCGCCTCGTCGAGCAACGTTCGCCAAGTTCAGCCGGGGGTCAAACTGTCCAAGCTCTAGGTGAACTGAATCCGTCTGCTTGCAGGAAATCAGGCCGACCCTAGGCAGCGGATCACCAAGCTTGCCCCATCGCGCCTGGCCCCAACTGCCGTTGCGTGCACTCCTGAGCCAACCCGCCTCAAATGCCTGCGGCATCCCGTCAATTTGCGGAGACTTTTTAGAGCCCGACGGGATGGGGACCTTCAAATCTTGCGCTTCTTCGATTAGGAACCCCTCGCCGTCGCCTTCAATATTGGCGACACCATCATTCATCTGCATGATGGTGATATCAGCCCCGTGCAGCACCGTAACGTTTCCATGTGACAGGCGCTCACCCTCACGCACCAACGTCGCCATACTGCGTACAGACATGCGTCCGGCGTCTTCTTCGTCATTCTTCGGAGTGAAGTCCGTTCGAAAGCCAGCAGGCGTGACATAGGGCTTAAAATCGCTTGGCAGAATCTCTGCTTGACAGTCACTACAGGGCAATGGCACCTGCGGTAAAGCGTCCCTACGAGTCGCTGAACCACAGGCCGGACAGAGCGCCACATTCGTTTCGGTTTCATACCAGCGGGACAATGCTTTTATCGAAAGATCATCCTTTTTGAAACTTTGGGGCGTTGACAGGCTACCGGTAAAGCCGACCACTCGGTGCTTTTGCTTGTCCTTAACAAGAACCGAGCCTGGTGCGTACTCGTAGACCGCAAGATCAAGGTCACGGTCCATGGTCGACCATTCATATTCTTCCTCTTCACCCACCTTCACAGTGCGAAGGCCTAGGTAAAGATTTCGGACACGGGTAGGCATACCATACATTGGCAATAAGCCCCATTCCGCCAGGAAGCGCGCGAGCCCCATATTAGAGTCTGGAGCGTATTGTCTCAGATCCTCAATCTCATTCAGCAGACCGTCGACCTCCGCTTTCTCGGCAAGGCGAACGCACTGATGCGGGTCGAAAGAGGAGGTAGCAATGAAATTGTCTCGCTCTGCAATTGTTTTTTGCAGGGCCCCACGCAAACGCTCTGGCCAGTTCGCTTGAGCGTCATGATAGTAATCGTGGGTCGAAACGTATTCACCATGCACGTCAGGGGGCATGAGCAGATCACCCGGGTACTCGTCCCCAGAGTTGGCACACTGATCGCGCAGATACTTGAACGCAGTGCGTAGCCAATTCTTACGTACCAAACGCAGCGGAATGGGATCATGGCCTATAGCAAGGAAAGGCGGCGGCGGCGGGTCCCCAGTGATCGCGTGCGGATGTGCGAAATAGTAGGCGTCGTGACTGCGGCCACGGCAGAAAGTGATTACCAGCGAGAAGGCCTGACCACGGCGACCGGCTCGGCCAACCCTCTGTTGATAGTTGAACCGTTGGGGCGGCATGTTGGCTTGGTACACGCTTTGTAGGGCCCCAATGTCAATTCCCACCTCCATCGTGGTAGTAACCGAAAGCATGTCGATTTCCCGAGCACTTTTTTGGATCTCGTTCTCGCCGTCAACAAAGATCCCCTTGAACTTGCGCAGGCGATCTGAAAAGTCATCCGTCTGGCCTGTTAACTCCTCAACGCGCAACCGGAATCGACCGACTCCTTCCTCTTGCCCTCGAACGATGCGACTTCCCAAGAAGTTATTGCGCCACAGTTCCCCTGCCTGCCCGGTCGGTTGCTCGTCAAGGGCTTCTCCGCAGCGAGTGCATCGGCCGGGCCCTCGGTGAAGATGTACCCGTTCGCAGTTGCCACAGCGCCAATAGGAATCGTTCTCCCTTGCGACTTTGAGATACAACTTGCCAATGTGAATGATGCAGCTCTGATGCTCAAGGGCCGAGAACTCATTCAGAACGTTACTTAGGCCATCCGTGGCGGCACCGGATCCGAACACCGCCTGAGCAAAGCGCTGCACGCGCTTGTTCTTCACATCAGATCCCAACACCCATTCATTCAAACGCTCGCCGTCTACAAACTTATTGTCCAGGACACGATAAGCACCGGCAAATACACGCAGCCAGGCGTCCAGATGATCCGCTTTTGATTCATCTCCATCCATGATGGATGGATAGGCTAGGCCCGTCTCTTCCAACGCGAAAAACGTGTTCGCGAAAATTACGTCATCAATTAACTCGTACTGACCTGAGAGTATCTCTTGGTTGAGGCCAGCTTGCTGTACACCATTTAGCTTGGGCGAGTAAACGAGTCGACCACCGCTCTCGCTCTGGCTGAACAGTTCGTGCCACTGCTTTCCCTCGAAGGTCTTCTTGCCAATGCGATCGAAAGGGTGGACTCCAAGCGAAACGAATTCCGCGGTAAGCGCGCCGATGTCGGTACCGGCGCTGCACTGAAGCAGTTTGCCCAGCGGGATTTTACCGCTGCCTTTCTTCGTGCCCGAGGCCAACTGTTCGCTGTACTTCGTAATAATTGAGTTAATTTCCTCTTGGTTGCCAGCAGCGTCCGCCAAAAGTTGTTGGAGTTGCGCCGGGTCGATCCAATCTGCATCCGCCTGATCAACCAATGTGCGTGCAGCAGTAACCAGCATTTCACGTCGCAGGTCCCGGAGATGTAGTGTTTCGATTTCCAACGCTTGGTTGGCCGCATCCTGTCGGCTGTCCGAGAACACAATCCCCTTCGGTTGAGCGCCGATCGCGTGCAGCAACTCAAATAGCTCCGTAGCCACCAGCTGCGAGGTTTTAGTGACACCGGTGCGGAAGGCGCGAATCGGCGAACGCGAACGACTCGAGATGGGGCGGTTAGAGTAGTCTGTGCCGCACTTCGGACAGCAGAACGGTTGCGCCATCAACGGCCCCATTACCTTACCGTTGCGACCTTTCACCGCCGCCTCCAGCTGTCGATACAGGTACCCGCCAACATGTCCGACAGGTACGGCTTGCTCGATCGACACCAACCCTGTTTCGGGATTCAAACTAGCGGCTTCCCAAGCGTCGTAGTCCCGCTCTGAACCAGACCATTGTGTTCGTCGTGGCCAGAAGACCGCGAATTCGTCGAGCGTCATCTTGTCGTAGTATTCCGAACCGACTTTCTCGGGCAGATTGTCGAGGTCTGCCGCCGCCGGTAGCAGCTCGGTCACGCAGCTATCCGCGATCTTCTGCCCGCGCTGGCCGCCGATCAGCAGATCGCCGCAGGCCTCGCAATACAACAACTCGAAGAGTCGACGACCGCGACCGCCTTCCTTTTCGGGCTTCGCATGAGTCACCCCACGCTCCACCGTGAAATCGCTGAAGACCGGGGTAGAGCCGTCGGGTGTGACCGAGGCGAATAGCCCCTCGATGTTGCGGATGAAGGTGTGAACGCGAAATGCTGGAGTGGTTTGCGAGACGCTCACTGGCCAGGAATTCGATTCAGGAAGGGCACGCGCCAGTAACAGGCCCCGCAAAGCTTTGTCGAGGTCGACAGAACCAGCCTTGAAGATGCGTGCGGCCATATCTTTTGCAGCAGTCGCCCGAACATCGCTTCCGTCGTAGCAGGCTTGCGTCAGCACTGCTCCAGCAGCTTCGGCTAGCGCCTTAACTCGTTCTCCTGCCTCGGTCGCAGAGACGGATAGAGCATAAGCCGCCTGTTCCACGGCTAAACTCATCGCCTCCGCACTACCGATCTTTGCGACGAAATCCTTTTTGCCGCCCAGCGCTGCCTCAAGGAGGTCGACGAAAGGCTGTGCATCAATCGGTCCCTTGGCGAAAGTCGGAAGGTGTGGAGTCCCGACCACGATGCAATCGCGCCAGAAATCCAGATTGGTGACACCCGGGTCGTTCGCATTGCAGCTGGTGCCGTAGGGGGCGAATAGATCGCGTAGGTAAGCCAGCGACTGCGGCCCCTCTTCCCCGTCGATTGGCAGAGAGGCCGAAGACGCCAGCAAACGCAATTTATGCCGATGCGCCGGCTGGTCGAGACCCAGCCGTTGGATGAGCGTTTTCACTAGGAACGCTGTTTCTGTGCCGGCAGAACCGCGGATCAGGTGCAGTTCGTCAAAGACCAGATAGAAATAGGCATCCTCGTTGTTCAGCAACCATTCACGAGTCTGGGTGAATACCGGCTCTTCGACTTCTCGCGAGAGCATGGTTCCAAGCATCGAAGCGTTAGTGACAAGGATGTCCGGCGGGTTAACCTGCATGTCCCAGCGCGAAAGCATTTCGGCACCATCAACCGCCGGGAATATGTAGCGAGTCTTGTCGGACGTCTCCTTCCCCTCGCGAAGCGCAGTAGCCTCTGCTTCGCGATCGAATCGTAGCGCCGCGTCTTGGTCGCGCTTGAATCTTCGCATCGCCTCGCGCAGGCGCGTGACGCGTCGGGCCCGACGCTGCCTTTCGTCTTTGTTATCGGCAATGCGCGGGTGCCGTTCGAACCCCGTGACGGGGGTAGAGCTTGTATATTGGCCAAAGAAAATCCGATTACCTTTAAATCGCTCCTGCATCACCTCACGTGCGTCGTCCGAGTCGAGCGATTTGCGTAGACGCTGCATCTGGTCTTCGACCAGGGCGTTCATGGGATATATCACTAGTGTCCTGACAGCGCTTGGACGGCTTTCACGCTGTCGCTGCGGCGACCACTGCGCTCTATCTTCGCTCCACCAGTTCTTTTGAAGGTAATCACCGCCGGGAGCGTCCCACGTCACTGCTTCGTTGGCGATCGCTGCCAACACAGGCAACATGAAGCTTTCGGTTTTACCGCTGCCGGTTCGTGATGTAACGATACCTGGCATACCGGGTAGCAGCCCCCGTCGGAGCATTTCGACCTGGTGGTCATACGGCGCATAAGGCGATACTCGACGAATTTCATCCTCACAATGCCTACCATCGAACAGACCAGAAAGTGCAAGTTCGACAAAGGCGCGCTTACCTTCCCACGTCATCGGTGCGAGCGGACCCTCATCGTCCTGGGCGAGCTGCTCAAGTGTCTTTGAATGCGACTTGTATCGCAGCACCGGCTCAATGAACGGCTCGGTGGCGAGTACGTCTACCTTCTCCAACAGTTTGCGCCTGGCTTCGGCGGCCACCTTATTCGAAATGCGGAAGTTGGTTTCAACATAGTTGATGACGAAATCTTGGATACGGCGGAAACCGCCTATTGGGTCTAGCACGGACTCATCTCCTTATGACTTCGTTTGAGTGCGACCAGCTTGGCGGTGCTGATTCATGAATAATTCGGAAAGTGCCGCCGGGGTCTGTTCATATCGGGCTCCCTGATTCAAGCGAATCCATTCGGTGGCCGTGCGGGCCAGTCGCAGCGCATTTGCCAGCGTCAGTTGGTGGACTAGCGGTGCCACCGCCGTCATGGCGGGTGTAAGGTCCTGCGGGCGCTCACCTGGGTCTAATTGCCGAACATTGGTAGGGGCGAGAGCCATTGGCGCCAATGCAGGTGCCGACGGCGCTATAGTTCCGCTGACTTGGAGCCATGGAGAGTGGCTGCGAATTGCCCGAGCCTCTTCACAATCTCCGTCCTCGACCGTTGCGCAAACAAAGAATCGCCGCGGCAGCTCACCACGGCGAGCACGCTCCGCAAGTGCCGGGAGCCAGAAACGGGCCCCGGATCGCTCAGCGCTTTCGATAACAGCCAGTACGGTTGCAGGCTCACTTGCGCGGGCAAGTTCCAATCCATGGGTCAAAGAAGTAGCCAGCTGCGTGCCAGCGCGCAACCAGAGATCTTCGAAAGTGATAACTGTGGGATCCGCCTCCAGGCGCACCGATCGCCCGGACGAAAGTAGAGTCTCAGCCGCTATGAGGAAATCCTGCGCTCCTTCGCCATACAACACCGGTAATTCGCCCGCCAGCAACAATGCAAAAAAATGCATCATCCGCTCTTTGCCTACCGGTGTAAGCAGAATGCAGCCTTCAATTGCCTGCACCATGTCCCCAACGCCAAGAGTTGGAACGCTCTGTGGCGGATTGAAGCGCAATGCTGACTCAAGCCTGACGCTCTTCGGTACCTGGATTGAGGCAGCATCCTCTTTGAGCCGCTCGATCTCTTCGACAGCTACGGCTTCACACACCTTAAGGTCCGCCAGGGTCCGATAACCGGTTTCAATCTCGGCGTTGACCCTCTCCTGCTCACCTCTCTGCGCCTCGCGCTGCGCGGTGAGCACATCAAGGTCCTGCAGCAAGTTCTTGCGTCGCGCTTCAAGCTCGACTTCCAACTCCGCTTGGCGGGCCGCTATACGTCCCTCCATAGCCAGCATTTGCGACCTCGTCTGCTCCTTGAATTGGCTTTTCAATGCCTCAGATTGCTCTGTTTCCAGTTTCTTCAACTCGATATCGACTGCCGACAAACTCTCCTCGCGCAGCGTCACGATTTCCTGCGCTAGCTCATTCTTAAGCGAGTCACGAATAGATTCGCGCTCCTGCTCAGCAATTGCTTGAATTTCATTTTCGAGGTGAGCGCGCATCCTCGCATCCGCGAGGAGCAAATCCGTCACTTCCCCAAGCAGTTCCTTGTCAGCCAGCAGCCGTTTTGCCAGACCACCTGAACGGGCGGCTTGTTGCGCCGCCAATCTATCATCAGGGCTTGTCCCAACTTGATGTGTTGCTTCATTGGCGTGACGCTTCAACCATCGTATAACCGCCTCAGCACTTGGGTCGTGCGCCCCCGCCATAGCGCGCACGATGCGCTTGATGTACCCCTCATCAGGCGACCAGTCGAGTTCATCTAGGCATTCGGCACCCCGCTTCCCTTCGTAAAGGAGAATCTCTCCCGCACTGGACGGTATGCGATGCAATAGCTCTGATTCGTATGCATACACATAGAAACTACTGCCAGTCGCCATTCGGTAACGGTTATCTGGCGAGCGCATCAGGGCAAGCATGATGATGCGGTCTTCGCTATAGCGAATCGCCCACGCGCCAGGACGATCAGGCCCGTCTACCCCCTCTTCTGTTAAGCGGCTGCGAAGCGCATCTAGATTTCCTATGCCCTGCAGGTCAAGGAACGGCGTAAGGCGCCGAAAGGTGGATGCTTTCCATTTCCCCCGGGGCTCTTTGTAAGCAATTTGGAAACAGACCCAATCCTCCGGATGATGCTCCGATGCGGTCCGTAACCGAATTTCCACCTCGCCTGACTTAGGGAAGACCTTTTGCGGGTTGTCGAGCAGTGACCATCCTTCTTGGGACCGGATAGCAATGACCTTCACGTTCATGTTGAGATCGTGCCGCTTTGCGCATTGCCCGGCATACCACGCCAAGTTTGCTGCCATAGTTAACTTGACTCCAAGAGAAAGCTAGAGAGTGGTTGAGCCGTTGCGCCATTGCAGACGCAATCGACCGAGAGAGCGGCGGGCGAGTCCAGTCAGGTATGACGCATTCTGCGGCGTCTCGGTGGATAGACCGGAAATGCAGCCAGGCAATTGCCCAGCGAGCCAATGCGCCACTTCATAGTTCGCGGGATAAATGTACTCATCACCACACGGCCCGCCATTTCGAAGCATGCGCCGGCGTATTTCTGTAGCAAGTGCATCGGGGAGTCCGCCTTCACGTGTCTTTAGGACTAGCACCTCATCCCCCGGACGCCATTCAAGCAGTGGCATGCGGGCTAAGGCATAAGCTGAGGCGATGGCGGCGGTACGCGAAAGATAGTGACGGGTGCAACCGTTCTGCTCGACGCGGTAGATATCGTGATCCCGCCCGCCGATGTGGGTCAGTCGCACCAGTCGAACATGTTCCTTAGCACCCTTGCCGGGCAGGAAGCGCCCTACATGCCAAGCCCAGGCATCAGTCGGCGCGTAGTGAAGGGCTTGATGTCTAGTTTCGGCAAACGCGAAGGGGTTTCCTTCCGCTCCCACAGGTTCGACCACGAAGTGCCAGCCGAGAAGCTCGGCGAGCGCTTTGGCCGAAACGCCTTTAGCACCGAGCACTGGCGGGGCCCAAGGGGTATCGCCTAGATGGCGGAAAGCGGCCCCACCAAAGCCTCCAACAGCCAGCTTAAAGTCGTCGACCATCCTCGAGCAAAGCGCGCCTTCCACCAGTGCCAGCACACTATCTCCATGGTGGACTTCGATAATGCTTGGCTCTCTCAGGGTCCAAACGCGCCCTTTCCAGCCCGCACGCAGACGTGGCTCGACGATGCCAGCATCCCGCAGACTTCGTAGCAGATGCCAAGGATTCGTATTGTCCTCGGCCCGCCCCAATAGAGCGATGATCTGTGCTTCTTCCCATCCACTTCGGCCGCTGGCGTAGACCGCCTCGAGAAGATCCGCACAAGCTGGCTCTTCCGGCTCCCACGCCAGTATGGTCGGCGTACTAACGTTAAGGCGTTGCGACGCAGCCACTTTCCAGTCACGTAATGGCGGCAACTTAGAGCGCGCGCACTCAAGTGTCGCGTGTGCGAAGGCGTTGCTAACAAATTGCAAACGAATGCTCCAAGGAGCATGTTCTTCACCACGTAATAGGGTCGGATGAATAAAGAATGCGCCCTCAAGCGGCTGCAAGGCTTTGAGCTGGCCCTGCTCGATGCTCAGCGAGACCTCTGCTGAGTATGCTAACGGGCTGCGGATAACATACTCAGAGGTATCGGACTCGAGAATGGGTAGAAAGCGTGGACGGCCCAGCCAGCGGCCATTGCTGCGCACACCACTGGACAAATGAGGACGTACTATCCGCTCCTGGTTCGGAAAAAGCAGCTTGGCTTCCCTAAGTGCATCCTTGATAGCAGCAAGGGTCAGAGGTTGGGGCGTAATCCACCATGCGCCTACTTCAACAAGCACGCCAAGTCGATCACCGATTTTCCGCTTGTGTCTCTCCGCCACGGCTACATGCAAGCCAAAAGCAGAATCGTTTGCTTCCGGCTCGGCGCGCCACCGCCCAGCGCCGACCAGTCGAAAGAAGACAACACCTAATGCGGCGGCGGTTGCCAGGTTCTCGCTTTGCGCGACACCGGCAGCGGCCAGCGCATCATTCAGCGAAGCAAACGGCTCCGGCTCGCCTTCTTCATCGCTGCAAGCAAAAAAAAGCGCCCGCTTGTCCGCATCAAAAAGCATTTCGACCGTGACGCTTGGGCGAGTCGATCGCCCAGTCAACGTCGAGGCGCGCTCCAGCAGCCGCCAGAAGCGCAGATCGCCCAACGCGCGACGCTGATTGTAATAAGCGCCTCGAAATTCTTCGAACGCGCTTTGGAGGCCCCAAGAGGCGCGATCATCCGACAGTTCTCTCGGAAACGCCGCAATGCTGACGTGCAGGTTGCGGAGAACATCCGGGTGCTCTTGGCAAAAGTGGGCGACCAGGCGAAGGTCAGCGTTGCTCGGAAACGATAGGCGCCGGGTGTAGCCGATATGCGACCAACTACCAGGATTGGGTAGGATCAGGCGGCGAAACTGCTCTCCCGCCTGGACGCGCCTATCCAGCCAACTCGCGAGGCTCTCCCACATAAGAGCGATCCCGCGGAGATTTGAAACAGCAGCGTCAATCCCCAGCCATTTCATGAGCTTATGACGAAACTCTCCGCTTTGGGTTGTGTTGCCTTCCAGAAGGCTGTCGATTAGCAAAGTGAATGCAAGATAGGAAAAGCAGTTGGGCACATCCATCTTTTCATAGCGCTGGGACCCTAAGCGCAGCGAGTCCATTAGTAGTAGGTCGCGTGACAGCATGGAGCGAAAGGCATTCTCGACTTCGCTCTCAAATTCGCGTGGGGCGCCGCAGGCTAGCGCCAGTGTGCGCGGGGTGACTTCGAACGAACGGATGGGGCTAGCGTCGCCATCCGGGCCGATGGCAAGGAAATAGTTGACGAGTCGTTTTTCCCACGCATCAAAAGTACGCGGCAAATCCATAGCATCCTTCCTTGATGAACACGTGATACCCCCTCAGCCCGACTACGGTGTCCATGCTCCCTAGCCTATAAATGGATCAGGACACCTGCCAAAAAAGCCTACCATCGCGGTCAATGTAAATGCATCAACCATTCTGAGTTGGCTGCTTCCAGCCCTAGTAGTAGCAGAATTGATAATATAGAGGCCTTGTGGGTGCTCATCTAATTTGGCGCCAGCAAGCCAGTAATGCTGAGCAGAGTAATGTCATCCAATTTTGTGGCATAAAATCAATCAGCAAGGTGCTAGGCTAAGCATTTGCATAAATTTTTACAGGCCAATTTTCACTGCCAGTAGCTGTACTTTCCCGCGCAACGATAGTCAGCGGCTCTAGCAGACGATCAGCAAGAAATCGAACCGAGGGGACTGCAACACCATCTCCTATTACCTTAAATGCATGGTGATAGATTTCAGGTAGCACATATGTATTTCCCAGTCCCATCAAGGCAGCTGCTTCTTGAATAGAAAGTAGGCGAGTCCTAACCTGCCCTCTCCCCGCTACAATAATTCTTGGCCGGGAGCCCCCGCCCCTCGGCGTTCTTAGGCATCCCAAGATTGGAGCGAATGTTATCTCTGCACGCTGCTTGTTAGTGCCGCCTTCTCGGCGCATTCGTAAATAAAGACTGCCAACTGTGACGTTCTCTGCAAGCTTTGCTTCTTCTAGTCGAGCCAGATGGGTGGGCGTCATCATATTGATGAATCGTTTGGTTTCGTCAGGTGTATGCCATTCAACTCCCTCGAGCTTAATTAGATTCTCTAGAGCATTTTCCTCTAGTGCAGGAGCAGGCCCTAAGTCCCACCAGACCCACTCTTCGTGTGCCAGTTGGGGTAGTGTTTTGTGTGCACGAAGGAGAGTCGGAGTGTGCCACGAGGCCGTTGCCATTCCGTGAGAAAGCTTTCGGGGAATTTCGATGTCGCGTCGCACTGCTATGATAAAAACCCTCGGGCGTGACTGGGGCAGAAAGTGTTTTGCATCGATAATAACTGCCCCGTAGCGATACCCAATCTCTCCCAGCCTTAAACAAATCGCCGCGAAGTCACGACCTTGTTCCAGAGTTAGCAGCCCAACTACATTCTCTAGAACTAATAGAGGAGGCTGCCGGGATTCCTGGCGCATCTCTTCTATTAGATCAAGAAATGGCCAGAGCGCGCCAGACCGTGTAAATTTTTCGGTGCTAGAACTACCAATTCCCAAACCATTTCCAGCGACAGATAAATCCTGGCATGGGAACGACGCCCATGCCAGATCACCAAAAGATTTTAGGTCTTCCGTTTTAACTTCTCGAACATCTCGACCGTCGAAATGACAATCCCCCCAATTCTTTACATACGTTGACGCTTTAACGGAATCCATGTCGTTGGCAAACAAGCATTGCCATTGATCGCCAAGCCCAGCCCGAGCCATACCTCCGCCCGCGAAAAACTCAAAGAAACTATATTTGTCGCTCATTTTTTCCTTGCAAGCGGGCTAAAAGCGGGTCTCAGCACGCCATGTTGGTCTATATTAAAAATAATGGCTTTTTACTTGACGGCCAGAAACTGTGGCGCCAGTGCGCGATGCGAAGGTGTGGACGTGGAACGCGCAGAGATCATGAGGGCCGTGAAGTCTAAGAATACTGGGCCAGAACTTGCAGTGAGAAGGATCGTTCATGCTCTCGGTTATCATTATAGACTGCATAGGCGAGACCTCCCTGGTAAGCCTGACTTAGTATTCCTTGGGCGACGCAAGGTAATATTTGTCCATGGCTGCTTTTGGCACGGGCATTCTTGCTCGCGAGGAGCCCGCGAGCCGAAAACTAATGCAGAATACTGGCATTCCAAAGTTTCCCGCAACCGTGAGCGAGATGCGAAAAATGTGGCCCGACTGACGGCGCTCGGCTGGCGCATCCACATTGTGTGGGAGTGCGAACTCAGAGACCGAGCTGCGCTGACGCATCGATTAAGGTTTTTTTTGGAAGGCTAAGCTTAGTAAAAGTAGAGCAGCCTTAGGCAGTTTCGCGGCTATCTATGAGCGACCCGAACTGAGCAGGGCACCGGGCGTGATTGACATATCGCCGTGCCGTAACTGTCTCCCTCGTCTCTATAATTGGTGGCTCAGCTAGGAGCCATCATGAGTCTGTTGCCGATCGAATCTGCTTTGCCCGCTTTGCGAGATGCCTTGTCTGCACGTAATGAAGTTGTACTTGAGGCCGCGCCGGGGGCAGGCAAAACAACGCGAGTCCCAATAGCGCTGCTGGAAGAGCCATGGCTGGCTGGCCAGGCCATTGCCATGCTCGAACCACGTCGACTAGCTGCCAGAGCCGCAGCTGAGCGATTGGCGAGCCAGCTGGGTGAAAGCGTTGGGCAGACGGTTGGTTATCGAATTCGCTTAGAAAGTAAGGTCGGTCCGCAGACGCGAATTGAGGTCGTGACTGAAGGCATCCTCGCCCGCCGCCTGCAGGACGACCCGGCGCTGGAAGGCGTCGGCTTGGTGATCTTCGACGAGTTCCACGAGCGCAGCCTGGACGCCGACCTCGCCCTGGCGCTGACTCTCAACGGCCGCGCCCTGCTGCGTGACGAGCCGCCGCTGAAGGTGCTGGTGATGTCGGCGACGCTGGAGGGCGAGCGGCTGTCCGCGTTGCTCGACGATGCACCGGTGGTCCGCAGCGAAGGCCGCATGTTCCCGGTGGATATCCGCTGGGGTCGGCCGTTCCAGCCCGGTGAGTACGTCGAGCCGCGCGTCGTGCAGACGGTGTTGCAGGCGCTGGCCGACGAGTCCGGCAGCCTGCTGGTGTTCCTCCCCGGGCAGGCGGAGATTCGTCGCGTCGCCGAGCAACTGGGCGATGCCCTGGCCGGCCGCGACGAGGTTCTGCTCTGTCCGCTGCATGGCGAACTGGAACTGTCCGCCCAGCGTGCCGCCATCGAGCCGGCGCCGCCCGGCAAGCGCAAAGTGGTGCTGGCCACCAACATCGCCGAGACCAGCCTGACCATCGACGGCGTGCGCGTGGTGGTGGACGCCGGGCTGGCGCGGGTGCCGCGTTTCGATCCGGGCAGCGGCATGACACGTCTCGATACCCAGCGCATCTCCCGCGCCTCCGCCACCCAGCGCGCCGGCCGCGCCGGGCGCCTGGAACCGGGCGCCTGCTACCGCCTGTGGTCGGAGGCCCAGCATGACCAACTGCCCGCCCACGGCACGGCGGAAATCCTCCAGGCCGACCTCGCCGGCCTGGCCCTGCAACTGGCGCGCTGGGGCGTCGCGCCGGGCGAACTGGCCTGGCTGGATGCGCCGCCGTCGGCGGCTTATGCACAGGCGCTGGACCTGCTGGAACGCCTCGGCGCGCTGGCCTCGCGTACCGGCGGCGGCAGCCTGACCGGTCACGGCCAGGCCATGGCCGAACTGCCGGCGCACCCGCGCATCGCCCATCTGCTGCTGCGCGGCCATGCCCTCGGCCTCGGCCAGATGGCCTGCGATCTCGCCGCGCTGCTCGGCGAGCGCGACATCCTCCGTGGCGGCGATGCCGACCTGCATCACCGCCTGGCCCTGCTCGCCGGCGAACAGGGCGCGCCGCGTGCCAGCCGAGGCGCGGTGCAGCGGGTGCGACAGCTGTCGCGGCAGTTCCGTGGCTATCTGCGTGGCCAGCCGAACGAGCCGGTGGCCGATCCGGATCATCCACGCTGGCTCGGCGGCCTGCTGGCCTTCGCCTATCCCGACCGCATCGCTTTGCAGCGCCGCGCCGGGGGCGGGGAATACCGGCTCGCCAATGGCCGCGCCGCGCTGTTCGCCGAGCCGGATGCGCTGATGAAGGAACCCTGGCTGGTGATCGCCGACCTCGGCAGCCGTCAGGGCCAGCGTGAGGAACGCATCTACCTGGCGGCGGCGCTGGATCCGGCGCTGTTCGAGTCGATCCTCGCCGAGCAGGTGGGTGTGCGCGACGAACTGGACTGGGACGAGCGCGAAGGCGTGCTGCGCGCCGAACGCCAGCGCCGCGTCGGCGAACTGGTGCTGAGCCGCGAAGCCCTGCCGGGCCTGGACGAGGCCGCGCGCGGCAAGGCGCTGCTCGGCCTGGTGCGGCGCAAGGGGCTGGAGCTGCTGCCGTGGACGCCGGAGCTGCGCCAGTGGCAGGCGCGGGTGCTGTTGCTGCGCCGGCTCGATCTGGAAGCCAAGGGTGAAAGCGAATGGCTTGATGTCAGCGACGCGTCCCTGCTGGACTCGCTGGAAGACTGGTTGCTGCCGTATCTCGGCAAGGTCTCGCGGCTGGCGCATTTCGCCAATCTTGAGCTGGCCGGGATTCTTCACGCCGTGCTGCCCTGGCCGCTGCCGCAACGCCTCGACGAACTGGCGCCGCGCACGCTGCAGGTGCCGTCCGGCTCGAACATCCGCCTGGACTATAGCGAGTTCCCGCCGGTGCTGGCGGTGCGACTGCAGGAGCTGTTCGGCCTCGCCGACACGCCGCGCATCGCCGGCGGGCGGGTAGCGGTGAAGCTGCACCTGCTGTCGCCAGCGCAGCGACCGGTGCAGGTGACGCAGGATCTGGCCAACTTCTGGCGCAGTACCTATGCCGAGGTGAAGAAGGATCTGAAGGGCAGATATCCCAAGCACTACTGGCCTGATGATCCCTTGATAGCGGAACCTACAGCCCGAGCCAAACCGCGTAAGCCGTGAATCTCGGCTAGCCCACGCCCAGCGCCTCGCCCAGCCAACTGCAGAAACTCCGGGTCAGCGGGTCATCCGCGCTGTCGCGGTTCACCAGCCAGCTCCAGTTCGGGCCGCGCACCGTCTGTTCCGTCAGGGGCGCCAGCAATCCCTGTGCTCTGGCGCACTCTGCCAGCAGCCGGCTGACCAGGGCGATGCCCAGGCCCTGGGCTGCGGCATCCAGCAGCAGTCCCGGATCGGAGAAGTTCAGGCCCTGGCTGCGCTGGCCGACGTCGGCGCCGCCTTGCAGTTCCCAGTGACTCCAGTCCATCTCGCGTTCGCCGTGAAGGGTGCAGCGAGCGTCCTGCGCTTGTGCCAGCAGATCCGGGTGGCTGGCCGGGTAGAGGCGGTCTTCCAGCAGGATTCGATAGTCGCATTCGGCCTGGGCGCTGAGGTCGTCGCGCACGGCGATATCGATAGTCTGGGTGGCCATGTCCGGCGTGTCGTTGGTGGTGAACAGCCAGAGATCGACCTCGGGGTGACGCCGGTGGAAGTCGGCCAGATGCGGCACCAGCCAGTGCCGGGCGAAGGCCGGGGTGGTGTTGACCACCAACTGGTTGGGCTTGCGGTACTGCTCCAGGCGGCGAATGCCGACCGCCAGTTGCTGCAGCAGCGACTGGGTGGTGCTGAGCAGATCGAAGCCGGCGTCGGTCAGCGCCACGCTGCGGCCACTGCGGTAGAACAGCGGCTGTTCGAGGAAGCCTTCCAGGCTGCGGATCTGCTGACTGATGGCCGACTGGGTGAGGTTCAGCTCTTCGGCAGCCTTGTGGAAGCTGCCGAGGCGGGCGGCGGCTTCGAAACCGCGCAGGGCGTTCAGTGGGGGCCAGTGTTTGAGCATGATCGATAAGCCGTGCTGATCAGGAATGCGCAAAATCTATCGTTTGTTCGTCCGTTTTCACAGGCTTAGCATTCATTCCACCACCGCGGCCGCGGTTTCCAGCGATTAATAAAACTTAACTCAAGGAAACCTGTATGCATTTCAACGAAACGCAGAGCGGCTGGATCATGCCCGCAGAATGGGCAACCCATGCGGCGACCTGGATGGCTTTTCCACACAACCGGGCGCTGTGGGAGGCGGGTTGGCGCGTGACGCTGGCCGATGTGCAGGTGGACTTTGCCCGCGTGGCCAACGCCATCGCCCGTTTCGAGCCGGTGAAGATGGTGGTCGACCCTTCGGCGCTGGAGCGTGCCCGTGAACTCTGCGTGGCCAACGTCGAGTTGGTCGAGATGCCGATCAACGACAGCTGGTGCCGCGATTCCGGCCCGACCTTCGTCTGTCATCCGCAGCTGGGCACGGCCGGTGTCAGTTGGCGCTTCAATGCCTGGGGCGGCAAGTCGGCCCATGACCTGGACGAGACCCTTGGCCCGCGCATCCTCGCCAGCCTCGGCCTGGAATGCTTCCCGGCGATGCTGACCAACGAGGGCGGCGCCATCCATGTGGACGGGCAGGGCACGCTGATCACCACCGAGTCGGTGCTGCTCAATCGCAACCGCAATCCCGGCATGAGCAAGGCCGAGATGGAGGAAATCTTCGCCCGCCTGCTGGGGGTGAAGAAGACCATCTGGCTGCCGGGCGACCCGGATTACGTCACCGGCGACATGACCGATGGCCACGTCGACGGCGTGTGCGCCTTTGTTCGGCCCGGTGCGCTGCTGGTGGATGCCACGCGCGATACGTCGTCGGTGTACGCCGAGGTGGCGCGGGAAAATCGCCGCGCGCTGGAGCTGGCGACCGACGCCCAGGGTCGGCATTTCGAGATGGTCGAACTGTTCGAAGCCAGCGAGGCGGTGGACAGTGAGGCCGAGGTTTTCTGCGCCTCCTACACCAATTTCTACATCGCCAACGGCGCGATCATCATGCCGGCCTACGGCATCGCCGCCGACGACGAAGCGGCGGCGACCCTGCGCCGGGCGTTCCCGGGACGCGAAGTGGTACCGGTACGCATCAACCATCTGGCCCACGGCGGCGGCGGGGTGCACTGCATCACCCAGCAACAGCCGGCCTGGCCGCTGAAGGGGTGAGACGATGAGCCTGCTGACTGTCGCCACCACCCAGTTTCCCTGCAGCTGGGATCTGCAAGGCAACCTCGACGAGGCCGAACGGCTGGTGCGCGAGGCTGCCGCCCGGGGCGCGCAACTGATCCTCCTGCAGGAGCTGTTCGCCACGCCGTACTTCTGCATCGAGCAGGATCACAAGCACCTCGCGCTGGCTGAGGAATATGCGCAGAGCCGAGTCCTGAAACGCTTCGCCGACCTCGCCCGGGAACTGGGCGTGGTATTGCCGCTGAGCTGGTTCGAGCGGGCCGGCAACGCCTGCTTCAACTCGCTGGCGGTGGCCGACGCCGACGGGCGCCTGCTGGGGGTGTACCGCAAGACGCACATCCCCAACGCCATCGGCTACCAGGAGAAGGAGTACTTCAGCCCCGGCGATACCGGGTTCCGCGTCTGGGACACCGCTTTCGGCCGCATCGGCGTGGGCATCTGCTGGGATCAGTGGTTCCCGGAAACGGCGCGGTGCCTGGCGCTGATGGGTGCCGAGGTGCTGCTGTATCCCACCGCCATCGGTTCCGAGCCCGGCGCCGCGGCGCTGGATTCCCGCGACCACTGGCAACTGGCCCAGCGTGGCCACGCCGCCGCCAACATCCTCCCGGTGATCGCCGCCAACCGGGTGGGCGAGGAGGTCGCGACGACCGACCCGGAGCTGCGCATGCGTTTCTACGGCTCGTCCTTCATCACCGACCACAAGGGCGCGCTGCTGGCCGAAGCCGACCGCGACTCCACCGGCGTGCTGGTGCAGACGCTGGACCTCGACGCCATGCGTGAGGAACGCCTGAGCTGGGGCATCTACCGTGACCGCCGCCCGGAAATGTACGGCCCGCTGCTGGGTCTTGATGGTCGTCACCCGCACAACCACTGGCAGCGCCAGGGAGCCTGAACATGAACGCGATGAAGAAACTCCTGATCGTCTCGCTGGGCCTCGGCCTGGGCTGTGCCCAGTTCGCCGCCCAGGCCGAGGAAAAGCTCCTGCGCCTGTACAACTGGGCGGACTATTTCGCCCCGGACACACTGGCCAACTTCACCAGGGAAACCGGCATTCGGGTCATCTACGACGTGATGGACAGCAGCGAGACGCTGGAAGCCAAGATGATGTCCGGCAACAGCGGCTACGACCTGATCTTCCCCGGCGACACCGTGGCCGAGCGCCTGATGCGCGCCGGTGCGCTGCAGAAGCTTGACCAGGGCAAGCTGGAACACCTGGATGAGATCGAGCCGGGGCTGCGCAAGCTGCAGTCGCGCTATTCGATTTCTCGCGATGCGACGGTGCCGTACACCTGGGGCACCATCGGCCTGACCTACAACCAGGCGATGATCGACAAGCGCCTGCCCAGTGCTCCGGTCGACAGCCTGGACCTGCTCTTCAAGCCGGAACTGGCGTCGAAGTTCGCCGACTGCGGCATCTCCATGATCGACTCGCCCGACGAAGTCCTCGCCGTGGTGCTGCACTACCTGGGCCACGATCCGCGCAGCGCCAGGCCTGAAGACCTCGCCGAGGCGGTAGCTCTGCTCAAGGGCATCAAGCCCTACATCCGCAAGTTCCAGTCGCAGCCGGTCACCCAGTTGCTCAATGGCGATATCTGCCTGTCGCTGGGCTACAGCGGCGACATGACCCAGGCCCAGCGCGCCGCCAACGAAGCCGGCAAGCCGCTGCGCTTCCAGTACCGCATTCCCCGCGAAGGCACCACCGTGTGGATGGACACCATGGCCATCCCGGTGGACGCTCGTCACCCGGAGTACGCCTACGCGCTGATCAACTTCATCATGCGCCCGCAGAACATGGCGGCGATCAGCAATACCACCGGCTATCCCACCTCCAGCGCCAAGGCACGACCGATGGTCAACGACGACATGCGCAACAACCCGGACATCTACGTCGACGAGGCCACCTACGCGCGGCTGATCCCCGGCAAGGACATCCCCCAGCGCGAAATGCGCGCGCGGATGCGCGCCTGGACCACCTTCAAGACCGCCACGAACTGAGCGACCCATGCCAACCCGCAAGGTCCAACTTTTGTCGGGCAGTAGTCGTTGGGCTTCGCTGCGCTCAGCGCCAACCTACGGTCTGTTGTCGGCGCAGCGGCCGGTGCAGGTGATGCAGGACCTGAAGGGCAGGTATCCGTGCATTACTGGCCGGATGATCCATTGATCGCCGAACCGACGGCCCGGGCGAAGCCGAGGAAGTAATCCGCAACTCCAAACCTGTAGGAGCCAGCTTGCTGGCGATCAACCGTGCTCACCGGCAACGCCGTACCCGGAAGGAAACCTCGGATCGCCAGCAAGCTGGCTCCTACAGGTGCGGTAGAGCGCCGGACTCAATGCGGCAACAACAACCGCGCCGTCAGCGGCAGATGGTTGGAAATCCGCAGCGTATCCTCGCTGCGCACCGCCGCTTCGAGCCGGCTGATCGACGGGCTGTAGAACAGGTAGTCGAGGGTGCGGTCCGGCTTGTTCACCCGTGGGTCGTTGGGGAAGTGGGTGTACCAGTTCTGCTGGTCGGCGCCGCTGGCTTCCGGCAGGGAGGGGATCATCGGGTAGCGGGCGGCCAGCAGGTTCAGCTCGCTGTTGGCGCGGTACGGCCGGCGCAGCACTTCCGGCAGGTAGGGGTACTGGCCCAGCGGCAGCAGGCCGAAGTCGCCGCCGAGCAGCCAGGGCGTGTGGGCGGCCTGCAGCCTCTCCAGATGCTTTTCCAGCACGCTGATCTGCTGCTGCGGATGGTCGTTGGCCTTGCTGCGTGGGCGTTGCAGACGGGTGTTCAGCACGTTGAGGGTCTTGCCGCCGCGAATCGCCAGTTGGGTGTGCAGCAGCGCCGGCTGCCGGGCGAACAGCCGCGCCAGCGGGATGCCTTCGTGATGCAGCAGGGACAGGCGCTCTGCGCTGGCGATCTGGAAGCGGCTGAAGGTGACCAGCTTGCGGCCGACGCGGCCGAGCACGTGCGGATCGGGATTGAAGCTCGACTTCCAGTCGAACGCCTGGGCGCTGCACGGGTAGAGATCGGCCAGGCGTTCGGCGAGCAGCGCCTGCTGGTCCTGGTAGCCGGTGGCGATGGCGCCGTCGTCGACATCCTGCAGCAACAGCACGTCGGGCGCCTCGTCGCGGATCACCCGCACCACTTCGTCGAGGGTGTAGGCGATGTCCTCGGCGGTGGGTTTCTCGTCCGGCCCGGTGGCATCCGGCAGGTCGTTCCAGAACACGTAGCGCTTGCCGGCGAGGAACTGGATATTCCAGGTCATCACCTTCAATGCCTGCCCGGGCTGCAACTGCGGCGCCTGGGCGCGGCACATGGGTGTCACGTCTTCCCGTGCGGCGGGGTGCCAGGCGAGCAGGTAGGCGAGGGCGGCCAGGGAGGCGATGGCGAGGAGCAGGGCCAGCAGTACGACACGTAGCGATCGGGACAGGCTCATGGATTCCAGGGCTATGCTTTGTTGGACGAGAGCATAGAGGCTGCGACCGCGTATTTCACCCGGGATTCCCTGCGGCATGAATGCGCGAGCGCCAGCAGAGGGCAGCAGCATGACCGAACCCATGGTCGCCCAGCGCGGTCCCTACGAGGTGGCGGTAACTGCCGGCGAGGATTATTTCTGGTGCCGTTGCGGGCGCAGCGCGACCCAGCCGTTCTGCGACGGCTCACACAAGGGCACCGATATCCGCCCGCTGAAGTTCCACGCCGAGCGGGACGACGTGCTGTACTTCTGCGGCTGCAAGCACACCGCGACGCAGCCGTTCTGCGACGGAACCCACAACACCCTGTGAGGTGCTCCGGATGCAACGCAAGGTCTTCTCCAGCAAGGTCTTCCTGCACAAGGTCGTGCTGGTCACCGGCGGCTGTTCGGGGATCGGCCGGGCGCTGGTGCTGCGTTTCGCCCAGTCCGGAGCGAAGCTGGTGATCCTCGATCTCGACCAGTCCGCGCTGGACAGCCTGGTGCAGCACCTGCAGCAGCACCTCAACGTCGAGGCGCTCGGCCTGCGCTGCGACGTGGCCGACGCCGAGGCGGTGCAGCGCGCGGTGGTGCTGGCGGTCGAGCGTTTCGGCGGCATCGACGTGCTGGTCAACAACGCCGGCATCACTCACCGCAGCCTGTTCGCCGACACCGATCTGGCGGTGTTCCAGCGGGTGATGTCGGTGAATTTCTACGGCGCCCTGCATTGCACCCAGGCGGCGCTGCCCAGCCTGCTGGCGCGGCAGGGGCAGATCATCGTGCTCAGCTCGCTGACCGGCTTCGCGCCGCTGCTCTACCGCAGCGCCTACAACGCCAGCAAGCACGCGCTGCACGGGTTGTTCGACACGCTGCGGATGGAGATCGACGGCAGCGGCGTGGCGATCACTCTGGTTTGCCCGGGCTTCACCGCCACCGACCTGCGCAAGAACGCGCTGGTCGGCGACGGCTCGGTGATCCGCCAGCCGGCCTCGGTGCTCGGCAGCGAAGTGGCCTCGCCGCGCGACGTGGCCGAGGCGATCTACCAGGGCGCGCTGCGGCGCAAGCGCCTGCTGATCCTGTCCAACGTCAACTGGCGCGCACGCATCCTCGCGCGCTTCTTCCCGCGGCTGTTCGAGAAGCTGCTGGTGCCAAAGATGTCGGGGTTGAAGCCGGGCAAGTTGTGAGGTGCGGCGGTGGCGGGGGGATTGATGGGTATCGCTTTGCTCAACCCATCCTACGGTCGGGCGTGGCGATACCTGCCAATCAATGTTTGTGGGGCTCGATGTAGAGCTCGTCAGGCCGGGGGCAGTTCTTCGTCGGGGCAGAGGATGAAGATGCGGTAGGCCGCGACCGTCAGCAGCAGCTGGAAGAAGCCGCTGATCGAGTTGAGCAGCACCGCATACAGCGGCGACTCCTGGCTGACCTGGGTGACCCAGCCGTCCGCCAGCCACACCGGCATCAGGATCGCCAGGGCGGTGAGCAGCAGCAGGAAGAAGTGCCCGTTGGTGCGGCGGAAGCTTTCGCGCATGGCATCGATGGGGCGCAGGCCGTTGCCGATCAGGAGGAATTCGGCGAAGGCCAGTTTGATCATCACGTAGATGCCCGGGAGGATCAGCAGCGACAGGCCGATCACGATCAGCAGCGAGGTCAGTGCCGAGAGCAGGGCGAACGCCGGCCACAGGCGCAGCGCCGCGTTCCACAGCTCGCCCATGCCGCGCTGGCGGCCTTCGCCGCGGTCGCTCATGTAGAGGATCAGGCTGGCGGTGTAGATGGGGTAGAACACCAGCCCGGCGGCCAGCCCCCACGGGCCGATCTGCGGGCTGCCGGAGGCCTGGTTGATCTGCTGCTGGACCAGCGATTCGAAGACGATCCAGGGCAGGCACAACGGCAGCAGGGCACCGATATGGCGGCTGTAGAAATACCAGGCGTCGCGAAGAATGGAGATGGGATTCATCAGGGATGCTTGCAGACAGGGTCCTTCTGGACTCTAAACCATGCACGCAGGGCAGGCCAGAGCGACGCCGCGATGGCACGCCTGGCCCGAAGCCATGCGCGGCGGTCGGCGGGGACTGGCGGTGATCCGCAAGGTTGCGATAATGCCCATCCACAAATTCCCCCGCGGAGCTCCCGTTGAAGACCATCGCCCTGTTCGCCGATGTGCAGAACCTCTACTACACCGTGCGTCAGGCCTATGGCTGCCACTTCAACTACTCCGCGCTGTGGGCGGATGTCAGCCGCGGCGGGCGCATCGTCGAGGCCTACGCCTACGCCATCGACCGTGGCGACGCGAAACAGCAGCAGTTCCAGCAGATCCTGCGCAACCTCGGCTTCACCGTGAAGCTCAAGCCCTACATCCAGCGCAGCGACGGCTCGGCCAAGGGCGACTGGGACGTCGGCATCACCATCGACGTGCTGGACGCGGCGTCGCGGGTGGACGAGATCGTGCTGGCCTCCGGCGACGGCGATTTCGACCTGCTGCTGGAGCGGGTGCGCGCGCAGGGCGTCGAGGCGACCGCCTATGGCGTGCCGGGACTGACTGCCCACGCGCTGATCCGCGCGGCGAGCCGCTATGTGCCGATTGAGGGCGGGTTGTTGCTGAAGAGCTGACCCCAGCGCTCCGTCGGTTGGGCTGAACTCTGTAGGTTGGCGCTGAGCGCAGCGAAGCCCAACATTGCCGGCGACACAGCGTTGGGCTTCGCAGGCTCAGCACCAACCTACAGGTTCGCTACAATGCGGGCCATTCCACCGTATTGCGTTGCGAGCCTTCCATGACCTTCGCCTCCCTCGGCCTGATCGAACCCCTGCTGCGCGCCCTCGAAGGGCTCGACTACAAGACGCCCACACCGGTTCAGGCCAAGGCCATTCCCGCAGTGCTGAAAGGCCGCGACCTGCTCGCCGCCGCCCAGACCGGCACCGGCAAGACCGCCGGGTTCGCCCTGCCGCTGTTGCAGCGGCTGCTCCAGGAAGGTCCGCAGGTGGCGGCCAACTCGGCGCGCGCGCTGGTGCTGGTGCCGACCCGCGAGCTGGCCGAGCAGGTCCATACCAGCTTCCAGGCCTACGGCCAGCATGTACCGCTGCGCACCGCCGTGGCCTACGGCGGGGTCAGCATCAATCCGCAGATGATGAAGCTGCGCAAGGGCGTGGACGTGCTGGTGGCGACGCCGGGGCGGCTGCTCGACCTGTACCGGCAGAACGCGGTGAAGTTCACCCAGCTGCAGACGCTGGTGCTCGACGAGGCCGACCGCATGCTCGACCTCGGTTTCGCCCGTGAACTGGACGAGCTGTTCGCCGCGCTGCCGAAGCGTCGCCAGACCCTGCTGTTCTCCGCGACCTTCTCCGATGCGATCCGTCAGATGGCCAACGGGCTGCTGCGCGATCCGCTGACCGTCGAGGTCAGCCCGCGCAATACCGCTGCGAAGTCAGTCAAGCAATGGCTGGTCACGGTGGACAAGAAGCGCAAGGCAGAACTCTTCCTGCACCTGCAGCAGGAAAACCGCTGGCGCCAGGCGCTGGTGTTCGCCAAGACCCGCAAGGGCGTCGAGGAGCTGGTCGGCCTGCTGCAGAAGGAAGGGCTGGCGGCCGACTCGATCCATGGCGACAAGCCGCAGCCGTCGCGCCTGCGTGCGCTGCAGCGGTTCAAGGCGGGGGAGGTGGACTTCCTCGTCGCCACCGACGTCGCCGCGCGCGGGCTGGATATCGAGGAAATGCCGCTGGTGGTCAACTTCGACCTGCCGATAGTCGCCGAGGACTACGTGCACCGCATCGGCCGCACCGGCCGCGCCGGGGCGACGGGGCAGGCGGTGTCGCTGGTCTGCGCCGACGAGGTGCAATTGCTGGCGGCCATCGAGACGCTGATCGGCCAGACCCTGCAGCGCCGCGACGAACCCGGCTTCGTGCCGGACCACCGGGTACCGCAGACCGCGCCTGGCGGACAGGTGATCAAGAAGCCGAAGAAACCCAAGCAGCCGAAGGTGCCGGACGCCGGTAAGCCCGGCCGCGTCCACCTCGGCGCCCTGCTCGACGACAAGCCGCAGGTCAAGGCCATCCGCAAGGCACCCGGTTTCGCCAAGGCGGCGCCGGGGAAGGCGAAGAAGCCGAAGTAAATCGTTCCCACGCTCCCGCGTGGTAACGCATCCTGCGGCGCTCCTGCGCCCTGGGACGCGGAGCGTCCCCAACCTCGCGCTCCCACGCAGGAGCGTGGGAGCGATGCCACGGGCGTTATCCGGGTAGCGCGTAGGATGGGTTGAGCGAAGCGATACCCATGGGTTTCAGGCGCAGCGCCAATGATGGGTATCGCAAGCTCAACCCATCCTACGTTCCGCAGCAGCCGGGGCCGCATGCGCGGCCATGGTGGATCGATGGAGCGTGATCCACCCTACGCCCAGGTAACGTCAGGTGTTCTGCGCAATCCTCCACAACACCCCGCTCGGGTCATTCAGGGTGAAGTCGCGCATGCCCCACGGCTGGTCCTGCAGCTCGCCGCAGCGCACGCCATACCTGCCGGCCAGGTCGGCTTCCTGCACCTTCGCCCACCAGGCGTCCACGTCCTCCACCAGCAGGTGCATCATCAGGTTCTCGGCGAATTCCTTGACGTAGAAGTTCTGCAGCAGGAAGGCGCAGTGGTCGCCGTGGTGGAAGTAGGTCAGTTCGTCCGAGATCGAGCCGGTGGAAAAGCCGAGATCCCGGTAGAAATTCTGCGACAGCGCATAGTCGCGGGCGGGGAGGAAGGCTTTCAGTTCGACGCTGCCGAGCGTGCTCATGGGCGGGTTCCTTGGCGGAGAGGGTGGCGACCAGTCTAGCCGCCAGCACGCCTTCTGATGCAAGGATCGTGCGCCAATGCTGGCACTGCGCAGCTTCTTGACTATCTTTAAAGGTTGAGACCTCCGGCCATGTCCCGGAGTCCGCTGCCTGATCAGGAGACGCACGATGGATATGAACCGTCGGCAATTCTTCAAGGTCTGCGCCGTAGGCCTTGGAGGATCGAGCCTGGCGGCTCTGGGGGTAGCGCCCCCAGCAGCTTTCGCCGACCAGGTCCGCCACTTCAAGCTCGCGCGAACCGTCGAGACGCGCAACACCTGCCCCTACTGCTCGGTTGGCTGCGGCCTGCTGATGTACAGCCAGGGCGACGCGGCGAAGAACGTCGCGCAGAACATCATCCACATCGAAGGCGACGCCGACCACCCGGTCAACCGCGGCACGCTGTGTCCGAAGGGCGCCGGTCTGCTGGACTTCGTCCACAGCCCGAACCGCCTGAAGTACCCGGAAATCCGCGAACCCGGCTCGAAAGAATGGAAGCGCATCAGCTGGGATCAGGCGCTGGACGACATCGCCAAGCTGATGAAGGCCGACCGCGACGCCAACTTCATCGAGAAGAACGCTGCCGGGCAGACGGTTAACCGCTGGCTGACCACCGGCTTCCTCGCCGCCTCGGCGTCTTCCAACGAGGCTGGCTACATCACGCACAAGGTGGTCCGTTCCCTCGGCATTCTAGGATTCGACAACCAGGCGCGTGTCTGACACGGCCCGACGGTGGCAAGTCTTGCCCCGACGTTTGGCCGCGGAGCCATGACCAATCACTGGGCCGACATCAAGAATGCCGACCTGGTCCTCATCATGGGCGGTAACGCCGCCGAAGCGCACCCGTGCGGATTCAAGTGGGTCACCGAAGCCAAGGCGCACAACCAGGCACGGCTGATCGTGGTCGATCCGCGCTTCACCCGTTCCGCCTCGGTGGCGGACATGTATGCGCCGATCCGTGCCGGTACCGACATCGCCTTCCTCGGCGGGTTGATCAAGTACCTGATCGACAACGACAAGATCCAGCACGAGTACGTGCGCAACTACACCGACGCGACCTTCATCGTGAAGGAAGGCTTCGGCTTCGAGGATGGTCTCTTCAACGGCTACGACGCCGAGAAGCGCGCCTACCCGGACAAGTCCGCCTGGGGCTACGAACTGGGCGAGGACGGTTTCGCCAAGGTCGACCCGACCCTGCAGAACCCGCGTTGCGTGTTCAACCTGATGAAGCAGCACTACAGCCGCTACGACGCGGACATGGTGAGCAACATCTGCGGCACGCCGAAGGACGCCATGCTCAAGGTCTGGGAGACCATCGCCGAGACCTCGGCGCCGGGCAAGGTCATGACCATCATGTATGCCCTCGGCTGGACGCAGCACTCGGTCGGATCGCAGATGATCCGCACCGGCGCCATGGTGCAGCTGCTGCTCGGCAACATCGGCATGCCGGGCGGCGGCATGAACGCCCTGCGCGGTCACTCCAACATCCAGGGGCTGACCGACCTCGGCCTGCTCTCCAACCTGCTGCCGGGCTACCTGACCCTCGCCGGCGACGCCGAGCAGGACTACGCCGCCTACATCGCCAAGCGCACCACCAAGCCGCTGCGGCCGGGGCAGCTGTCCTACTGGCAGAACTACGAGAAATTCCACGTCAGCCTGATGAAGTCGTGGTACGGCAAGAACGCCACCGCCGGCAACAACTGGGGCTACGACTGGCTGCCGAAGCTGGATATCCCCGGCTACGACGTGCTCAAGGTCTTCGACATGATGTACCAGGGCAAGGTCAACGGTTACTTCTGCCAGGGCTTCAACCCGATCGCCTCGTTCCCCAACAAGGCCAAGGTCAGCGCGGCCCTGTCCAAGCTGAAGTACCTGGTGATCATGGACCCGCTGGCCACCGAGACCTCGGAGTTCTGGCGCAACGCCGGCGAATACAACGACGTGGATACCGCCGGCATCCAGACCACCGTGTACCGCCTGCCGACCACCTGCTTCGCCGAGGAGGACGGCTCGCTGGTGAACAGCGGACGCTGGCTGCAGTGGCACTGGAAGGGCGCCGAACCGCCCGGCCAGGGACGCACCGACATCAGCATCATGGCCGGCCTGTTCACCCGCCTGCGCGAGATGTACGCGAAGGACGGCGGCGCCTATCCGGACCCGATCTTCAACATCGACTGGCCGTACCTGCGCTCGGATGAGCCGAGTGCGGAAGAAATCGCCCGCGAGTTCAGCGGCAAGGCGCTGGCCGACCTCACCGACCCGGCCACCGGCGCGCTGCTGGCCAAGGCCGGAGAGCAGTTGCCGGGCTTCGCCATGCTGCGCGCCGACGGTTCCACCGCCAGCGGCTGCTGGATCTTCTGCGGCTCGTGGACGCAACTGGGCAACCAGATGGCGCGGCGCGACAACGCCGACCCCTACGGCATGGGCCAGACCCTCGGCTGGGCCTGGGCGTGGCCGGCCAACCGGCGCATCCTCTACAACCGCGCCTCGGCCGATCCCAGCGGCAAGCCGTGGGACCCGGAGAAAAAACGTCTGGTGTGGTGGAACGGCAAGGCCTGGGCGGGCACCGACGTGCCGGACTTCAAGGTCGACTCGCCGCCGGATGCGGGGATGACGCCGTTCATCATGAACCCGGAAGGGGTGGCGCGCTTCTTCGCCGTCGACAAGATGGCCGACGGGCCGTTCCCCGAACACTACGAGCCGTTCGAGACGCCGATCGGGCGCAACCCGTTGCACCCGGACAACCCGAAAGCCACCAGCAACCCGGCGGCGCGGGTGTTCAAGGGCGACATGGAGCTGTTCGGCAAGGCCGACGAGTTCCCCTATGCCGCGACCACCTACCGGCTGACCGAGCACTTCCACTTCTGGACCAAGCACTGCCGCCTCAATGCGATCACCCAGCCCGAGCAGTTCGTCGAGATCGGTGAGGCGCTGGCCAGGGAGATCGGCATCGCCGCCGGCGATCGCGTCAAGGTGTCGTCCAACCGTGGCTACATCAAGGCGGTGGCGGTGGTCACCAAGCGCCTGATGCCGCTGCAGGTGGACGGCAAGACCGTGCACCAGGTCGGCATCCCGCTGCACTGGGGCTTCTCCGGCGTGGCGCGCAACGGCTACCTGACCAACACCCTGACTCCCTTCGTCGGCGACGGCAACACGCAGACGCCGGAGTTCAAGGCGTTCCTGGTCAACGTGGAAAAGGCATGAGGAGCTGAGCCATGGCATCACAAGACATCATCGCCCGCTCCGCCACCACCACGCCGGTATCCTCGGTGCGCCAGGTCGACGAAGTGGCGAAACTCATCGACGTATCCAAGTGCATCGGCTGCAAGGCCTGCCAGGTCGCGTGCTCGGAGTGGAACGACCTGCGCGACGAGGTGGGGCCGAACCTCGGCACCTACAACAACCCGGCGGACCTCACCGCCGAAAGCTGGACGCTGATGCGCTTCACCGAGCACGAGGAGGCCGGCAAGCTGGAATGGCTGATCCGCAAGGACGGCTGCATGCACTGCGCCGAGCCGGGCTGCCTGGCGGCCTGCCCGAGCCCGGGGGCGATCGTGAAGTACGCCAATGGCATCGTCGACTTCAACCAGGACCACTGCATCGGCTGCGGCTACTGCATCACCGGCTGCCCGTTCGACATCCCGCGCATCTCGCAGAAGGACCACAAGGCGTACAAGTGCACCCTGTGTTCCGACCGCGTTTCCGTGGGGCTGGAACCGGCCTGCGTGAAGACCTGCCCGACCGGCGCCATCGTCTTCGGCACCAAGGAGGACATGAAGGTCCACGCGGAGGAACGCATCGTCGACCTCAAGTCGCGCGGCTTCGAGAACGCCGGGCTGTACGACCCGCAGGGTGTCGGCGGCACCCACGTGATGTACGTGCTGCACCACGCCGACAAGCCGTCGCTGTACGCCGGCCTGCCGGATGAGCCGCAGATCAGCCCGATGGTCAGCCTGTGGAAGGGCGTGGCCAAGCCGGTCGGCCTGCTGGCGATGGGTGCGGTGGCGCTGATGGGCTTCTTCCACTACATCCGCACCGGACGCAACGTGGTGGAGGAAGACGAGGCGCCGGTTGGCGAGTCGCCGGTGCACAAGGTCGATCCGTCGGTGCATTCCTACGATCCGAAGGGGCCGCAGTGACCAGACCAGGGAGAGGGTGAAAATCCCTGCTCCGGGGAGTTGGACATGAAAAAAGAAATCCAGCGCTACAACGCAGGCGAACGCAGCAATCACTGGGCGGTGGCGATCCTGTTCTTCCTGGCAGGCCTGTCCGGGCTGGCATTGTTCCACCCGGCACTGTTCTGGCTCAGCCACCTGTTCGGCGGCGGGCCGTGGACGCGCATCCTGCACCCGTTCCTCGGCCTGGCGATGTTCCTGTTCTTCATCGTCCTGGCGCTGCGCTTCGCCGCGCACAACGGCATCAGCCGGCAGGACCGCCAGTGGCTGAAGCAATGGCGCGACGTGGTCAACAACCGCGAGGACAACCTGCCGGAAGTCGGCCGCTACAACGCCGGGCAGAAGCTGCTGTTCTGGGTGCTGCTGATCAGCATGCTGGTGCTGCTGGTGACCGGCTTCATCATCTGGCGCGAATACTTCAGCGCCTGGTTCGGCATCGAACTGATCCGCCTGGCCGTGCTGCTGCATGCGTTCGCCGCGTTCGTGCTGATCTGCTCGATCATCGTGCACATCTACTCGGCCATCTGGGTCAAGGGCTCGATGGACGCCATGCTCACCGGCTGGGTCAGCCGCGCCTGGGCGCGCAAGCACCACTCCGGCTGGCTGAAGGAGGTCGGCAAGGGCCGCGATTCGTAGCCTCGACCAAAGCTCGCTCCTATGCCATACCGTAGGAGCGGGCCATGCCCGCGAAGCTCTTGCGGTGCGGGTATTCGCGAACCCGTAGGATGGGTTGAGCGCAGCGATACCCATCAACGTAGGGCGGGTGCAACCCGCCACGGAAAGCAACGCCTCTCGACGATCAACACCACCCAAGGAGTCCTGCGTGCCAGGCACCATTCTCGAACCCGGCCAGATCGAGGCCGCAGCGAACATCCCGCCATTCCTCAACCTGCCGCCGGCCAACCTGTTCGCCCGCCGCGCCGCCCGCCTGCGCCAGCTCGCCGATGGTCATCCACTGGGCGACTACCTGAAGCTGATCGCCAGCCTCTGCGATGCCCAGCAAAAGGTGCTCGAACAGACCGCAGCCCTGCCGCTGCCGGACACCACCGCGCTGGAGCGCAGCATGGAGCACGGCATGCCGCCGCTGGCCTACGAGACCCTGGTGCGCGACGGCGCCTGGCTGCCTCTCTTGGACGCGCTGCTCGAACTCGCCGACGCCGCCGGCAACCCCGCGGTGGAGCAGGCCCTGCAACGCCTGCGCGAGGCGGAGGACGGCCAGCGCAAGGCCTGGGCGCTGGCACTGCTCAACGGCCAGTACGACCTGCTGCCGGCGGCGCTGGTGCCGTTCCTCGGTGCGGCGCTGCAGGCCGCCTTCAGCCACTGGGTGCTGGAGCTGCCGGACGGCGCGGTAACCGAAACCGGCGCCACGACACTCTGCCCGGTCTGCGGTGCGCCGCCGGTGGCCGGGATGATCCGTCATCGCGGCAAGCAAACCGGCCTGCGCTACCTGTCCTGCTCGCTGTGCTCCTGCGAATGGCATTACGTGCGGGTGAAATGCAGCCACTGCGAAGAGAGCAAGGGCCTCGCCTACTACTCGCTGCAACGTGAAGGTATCGCCAGCGACCAGGCGCCTCTGCGCGCGGAAACCTGCCCGGGCTGCCAGGGCTATCTCAAGCAGTTCTACCTGGAATACGACGCCAATGCCGAAGCCCAGGCCGACGACCTCGCCAGCCTCGCCCTCGACCTGCGCATGACCGAAGACGGCTACCTGCGCCGCGCCCCGAACCTGCTGATGGCTCCCGGCGATGCCGAGTGATGGCACGTCCCTGTAGGAAGCCAGCTTGCTGGCGATCCAGCCAATCGTAGGGCGGGTGCAACCCGCCACAATGGTACGCTGTTGCCGCATGGGTATCGCTTCGCTCAACCCATCCTACGGAACTCCATGCCAACCCCCTCTCCCTCCGGGAGAGGGCAGGGGCGAGGGCGCCGGCAACTCCATAACCCAAATCGTAGGGTGGACAACGCTCCGCTTGTCCACCACATGGCTACCAACCCGCTCGATACTCATGCGTGATTGCCGCAATCCCCAGCAGAGCCACACGCACTAGACTGAACCCACGCCCTCCACCCAAGGACCGTCCATGACTTCGGTTCGCCTGCCCTCCATCGACCGCCTGCTGCGCAGCCCCGCCTGCCAGCCCCTGCAACAGCGCTACGGCCGCGACGCGCTGCTGAAAACCCTGCGCGACCTGCTCGACGAACTGCGCGAACCGGCCCGCCACGGCCAGCTCGCCGTCGTCGAACTGAGCGAAGCGGTGCTCGCCGGACGCGCCGGCGAACGCCTCGCCGCCTGGCATTCGAGCAAGGTGCGGAGGGTGTTCAACCTCACCGGCACGGTGCTTCACACCAACCTTGGCCGTGCCTTGCTGCCGGAGGAAGCGATCGAAGCGATCACCCTGGCCGCACGCTACCCGCTCAACCTGGAGTTCGACCTTGCCAGCGGCAAGCGCGGCGACCGCGACGACTTGATCACCGGCCTGATCCGCGAGCTGACTGGCGCCGAGGCCGTCACCGTGGTCAACAACAACGCCGCCGCCGTGCTGCTGGCGCTCAACAGCCTCGGCGCGCGCAAGGAAGGCATCATCTCCCGCGGCGAATTGATCGAGATCGGCGGCGCTTTCCGCATCCCCGACATCATGGCCCGCGCCGGCGTGAAGCTGGTCGAGGTCGGCACCACCAACCGCACCCACGCCCGCGACTACGAGGCCGCCATCGGCCCCCGCAGCGGCCTGCTGATGCGCGTGCACACCAGCAACTACAGCGTGCAGGGCTTCACCGCCAGCGTGCCGACCGCTGAACTCGCCGCCATCGCCCACGCCCACGGCCTGCCGCTGCTGGAAGACCTCGGCAGCGGCACCCTGGTCGACCTCACCCGCTGGGGCCTGCCCAAGGAGCCGACCGTGCAGGAAGCGCTGAAGGACGGCGCCGACATCGTCACCTTCAGCGGCGACAAGCTGCTCGGCGGCCCGCAGGCCGGGCTGATCCTCGGCAGCAGGGAACTGATCGGCAGGATCAAGAAGAACCCGCTCAAGCGCGCCCTTCGGGTGGACAAACTGACCCTCGCCGCGCTGGAGGCGGTGCTCACCCTCTACCGCGACCCGGACCGCCTGGCCGAACGCCTGACCACCCTGCACCTGCTCAGCCGCCCGCAGGCGGACATCCGCGCCCAGGCCGAACGCCTGGCGCCGTCGTTCGCCAGTGCCGTCGGCGAAGGCTGGAGCGTGCGCGTGGAAGACGCCCTCGGCATGATCGGCAGCGGCGCCCAGCCCATCGCCCGTCTGCCCAGCGCCGCCCTGTGCCTGCGCCCGCAGCTGTCCAAGCGCCTGCGCGGACGGGCGCTGCTGGCGCTGGAAGAACGCCTGCGCTGCCTGCCGATCCCGATCCTCGGCCGCATCGACGACGATGCCCTCTGGCTCGACCTGCGCCAACTCGACGACGAACCGGCGTTCCTCGCGCAACTGCCGCTGCTGGCGGAGGGCGAGGCTTGATCGTCGGAACCGCCGGCCATATCGACCACGGCAAAACCGCCCTGCTGCGCGCCCTCACCGGCGTCGAGGGCGACCGCCGCCCGGCGGAACGCGAGCGCGGCATCACCATCGACCTCGGCTACGTCTACGCCGACCTCGGCGACGGCGCGCTGACCGGCTTCATCGACGTACCGGGGCACGAGCGCTTCGTCCACAACATGCTGGCCGGCGCCTGCGGCATCGACCTGGTCCTGCTGGTGGTGGCCGCCGACGACGGCGTGATGCCGCAGACCCGCGAACACCTCGCCATCGTCGAACTGCTCGGCATTCCGCGCGCGCTGGTGGCCCTGACCAAGACCGACCGGGCAACCGCCGGGCAGATCGCCAATGCGCGGTCGGAAGTCGAAGCGCTGCTGGCGCCGGGCCCGCTGGCCGGCGCGCCGATCTTCCCGCTGTCCAGCGTGACCGGCGAAGGGGTGGACGAGCTGCGCCGCGCCCTGGCCGAAGCGGCCCGCGAGACACGGGACAGGGCCGGCGAGGGCGGCTTCCGCCTGCCGGTGGACCGCGCCTTCAGCGTCAGCGGCGCCGGCGTGGTGGTGACTGGCACGGCGTTCTCCGGCCGCGTACAGGTCGGCGACGAACTCCTGCTCGGCAACGCCGGGCGCCGCGTGCGGGTGCGCGGCCTGCACGCACAGAACCGCGCCGCCGACAGCGCCCACGCCGGCCAGCGGGTAGCGCTGAACATCGTCGGCGAACGCCTCGGCGTGGACGACATCCATCGCGGCGACTGGCTGCTGGCGCCACCGCTGCACGCGCCGACCACCCGCATCGACATCGAACTGCACCTGCTCCCCGGCGAACCCCGCGCGCTGGCGCACTGGACGCCGCTGCATGTACATATCGCCGCACAGGACATCACCGGTCGCGTTGCCCTGCTCGAAGGTGAGCGCCTGCTTCCCGGCGAACGCACCTTCGCCCAACTGGTGCTGAACGCCCCGGCACACGCCGTACACGGCGACCGCCTGGTCCTGCGCGACCAGTCCGCCCAACGCACCATCGGCGGCGGCTGCGTCCTCGACCCCTTCGCCCCGGCGCGCAACCGCCGCAGCCCAGAACGCCTCGCGCAACTCGCCGCATTGCGCAGCGACAGCCTGGAAGCGGCGCTGCCGACGCTGCTCGAATACGCCGACAACGGCATCGACCCAGCCCTGCTGGCCCGCCAGTTCAACCGCCCGCAGGAGAACTGGACGCTGCCCGCCGACGTACAGGAAATCGCCACCCGCCAGGGCCCGCGCCTCTTCGCCCGGGCCCGCTGGCAGGCGCTGGAAAACCAGCTGCTCGAAGCCCTGCAACGCTTCCACACCGAACAACCCGACGAACTCGGCCCCGACCGCGACCGCCTGCGCCGCTACGCCCTGCCTCAACTGGAACGTCCGGTCTTCATCGCACTGCTGGAACAGCAACTTGGTAGCGGACGCATCCACAGCAGCGGCCCCTGGCTGCACCTGCCAGACCACCGCGTCCAACTCGGCACCGACGACGAACGCCTCAAGGAACGCCTCTGGCCCCTGCTGGAACAGGGCGGCTTCGACCCACCCTGGGTCCGCGACCTCGCCCGCGAAGCAAACGCCGACGAAGCCACGGTGCGCCTGCTGCTACGCAAACTGGCCCGCCTAGGCCTGCTGCATCAGGTGGTGAAGGACCTGTTCTACTCCGACTTGACCCTCCGCCACCTCGCCACCCACGCCCTGCAACTGCGCGACGAGGACGGGATCATCCGGGCAGCAGCCTTCCGCGACCGCCTCGGCATCGGCCGCAAGCGCTGCATCCAGCTACTCGAATACTTCGACCGCATCGGCCTCACCCGCCGCATCGGCAACGAACGCAGAATCAGGGAAGACTCGGCGCTGGCGCAGTCGCCGGTTCATCCACACCCGGAGGGCAGATGATGGAAGCCAGCGTGAGAAAGCTCTTCGAAAGATACAAGCGCCTGTTCAACCAGTCCCTTGGCGGCGACACGGACATGGACGAGGTCGCATCCCTGTATGCGCCCGAATTCATAGGCGCCGCGCCTGCCGGTGTCAGGACCGGAAAGAACGACGACCAGTTCAGGCAGCTCCTGGCGCAGGGGTATGCGCACTACCGGGCAATGGGCACCAGGGAAATGCGCATACGCAACGTCCACCTCTCTCCGATCGACGACCGCCATTGCATGGCCCACGTCGCCTGGACAGCAACCTATGCCCGCAAGGACCAGCCGGACGTGGCAATCGATTTCGATGTTCACTACCTCGTCCAGAAACTGGACGGAGAGGAGCCGAAGGTCTTCGGTTGGGTGACAGGCGATGAGCAGACGCTGCTACGGGAGCATGGGATTATCTGAAGCCACTGCGGCCTTTGGTCTGGAATGGGACTCTGGAAGGGCAGAGCCGACTTGGACGGAAGGGCGTATTTACGAGAGGTTTATTTATCAGGCCCCGCTATGAGCAAGAAAGCTGTCTTCACCATGAAGCTCGAACCGGAGCTGCGGGCCGATTTCATGGCTGCGGTAGAAGCAGTTCATCGCCCGGCATCCCATGTGATGCGCGAGCTGATGCGTGAATTTATTCGGCAGCAACGTCAGTCTCAGGACTACGACGAATACCTGCGCCAGAAGGTCGACGCGGGCCGTGAGTCGATGGAAGCGGGGCGTGGTCGTTCGAATGATGACGTTGAAGTCGCCTTTGCCGCCCGTCGTGCTCAGGCACTTGGTCGTAAATGAAAGTCTGAAGTGGCATTCGGAAGATGCTAGCTATGGAAAGGATGTGAACGGGGCCAGAGCTAGGGGCCAGAAAATAAATCTGTCTCCATTTTTCCCAGTCTGCTTTCATGTCTTCACTCCCTTGAATCTTCCGGCGGTTATCCCTTTCTATTGAGCCAGCGTGGGATGCTAGTTCCGGTTGCGGTAGTGAAGCCCGACGCCGAATTTGCAATTTCGCTTCTCGATGCTGCCTTCTCGGAAGGGCCAGCACGCGGCTTCCTTCATGTCGTGGGTCTCGCCGACGATGGTGACTCGAACGCCTTTAGTCTGCTGGGGCTGTTCGGATTGGAAGCTGATAGCGGGCATGTACGACGGCACTACGTTATCTACGCCGCGAGGGGCGTAGTTGCGGTCGTTGAAGACGGTTTGCTTGGCGATCGGTATTGGCTGGTGTTGGTCGATCGACAACTTCTTGCCTGGATCGCTTCGATTTGCCACCTCTTCCACTATCTGGTCCCACTTGTCCTGTTCGTTGGCAGCTTCTGAGCGGCTGATCTGTGCGATAGGAGTGGAGTGTGGGATGTGTTTTTCCGCGAGGCTGCGGACGGTATTTTGGAGTAATGCTGAGCTACCGACGTAAAGCAGGCCAAGCGCAATGCAGGTGCCGATGATTCCGGGAACAGTCCATCTTTTGGCGGTGCGTCGCCATCCTTTCGTGCGTAGGTAAGCGGGTGCGTCGTCCCAATCTGCTTTCATTGTTGCCTTCACTCCTTTGAATTTCCCGACACCGTCGCTGCGACGGTAGTCGTTCTCCCTGTCTATCGAGCCAACCATGAGCGGCTTTCCTTGTCACCGCTCTTCCCCGTTGGGCGCGCCTCGTACAACTTTTGTTGTCTTCGCGATCAGGAGGCGTTGGTCTATCGTTACCTGAGTGATTCAGGATCGGCCCATTTTGCAAGTTCTTGAGCGTTTTCGACACTTCACCGGAAGCGACAGCGGAAGTCGAGGAAGAGCCTCGTAGATCAACATGGAAGGCAATCACGCCCGGTGGCGTGGCCGGGCTTCAAACCCGGTGGGGGACGGCAGCCGTTCCTGGGTGAGTTCGACTCTCACTGCCTTCCGCCATTTTCATTGCGAGCAAAGCCACTGGCAGCGCTACTCGTGGCTCAGTTGGCGTGCTGCTGCTCGTAGGTTGGCGCTGAACGGAGTGAAGCCCAACGATGGCGGTGTTGGGCTTCGCAAGCTCAGCGCCAACCTACGGTAGTTACTCCACCGGAAAATCGAAATACGTATCCGGCCACGGTTCGTTGCGCAGGGTGTAGTGCCACCACTCCGCTGAGTAGGCTTCGAAGCCATGCCGTTCCATCGCGCTCTTCAGCATTTCCCGGTTGCGCGCCTGTGCCGGGGAGATGAGCGGGGTGTCGTGGTGGGAGATGGGGCCGAAGAAGTCGAAGGGGCTGCCCATGTCCAGTTCCTGGCCGGTCGTTGCGTCGATCAGTGTCAGGTCGACCGTGCTGCCACGGGAGTGTCCGGAGTTCCTGGCGATGTAGCCCTTGCCGAACAGGGCGCTCTTGTCCAGGTCGGGGTAGAAGTGGCTTTTCATTCGCGTATCGGTCGGGTCCGACGCCCAGCGTCTGAAATGCTCCACGGCCCGGCGCGGGCGGTAGCCGTCGAAGATCTTCAGGTGCAGGTCTTTCCCTTCCAGCTCCTGTTCTGCTGCGGCGAGGGCGGTGGCGGCTTGTTGGCTGAGGATGATGCGTCCGCTCCGGTAGCCGTCGATGCGTTGGCCGACGAAGTTGTTGCCGTTGTGGTAGCGCGCGTCGTAGGTGGCGGTGTGCAGGACCTGGTCCAGGTAGACGAAGCCGGGGTGGGGGGAGTCGCTGCGGGTGACGCAGGCGGCCAGCAGTAGGAGCAGCAGCAGGGCCGGGCGGCGGATCATGCCTGGGTCAGTGGCGCAGGGCCTGGACGCCGTCGTCGTCCGGGTCGAAGGCGTCGAGGCGCATGCGTTCGGCGAAGGCGTCCAGCGCGGCCTGGCCGGTGAGGAGTTCGCTGCGCGCGGCCTGCCAGTCGTCCGGCTTCAGGCGGATCATCCAGCCTTCGCCGTAGCAGTCCTGGTTGATCAGGCCGGGGCGGCGCACCACGGCGTCGTTGCTCACCAGCAGTTCGCCGGCCAGCGGGCTGCGGGCTGCGGAGGCGGCCTTGGCGAATTCCACCACGCCGAAGCCGCGATCCTTGTCGATATGCCAGCCGTCGCGCTTGGGGGTGAAGGCGAATATCTGCCCGTACAGCGCGCAGCCATAGGCGGTGAGGCCGATGGTCAGGCTGCGGTCGCTTTCCGGGCGCAGCCAGAGGTTGTAGTCGGGGGCGTAGAGCAGCGTTTCCGGGAATTCCAGGCGGCCGATTTTCACAGTGTCAGCACCCGGTCGAATTCGAGGATCATCCGCGCCAGTTCGCCGCCGCTGGCGATTTCGTCGAGTTCGGTGATCAGCGTGCGTTCGTCGATGGCGATGCCCGGGGCGCGGCACATCAGCAGGCGCACGCCGGCTTCCTTGGCCTGCTGGATGAAGTGGCTGATCGGCTCGCCGCCATCCGCGGCATAGAGGTTTTCCACAACCTCGCGCTGGGCCAGGAGCATGCCTTCGCCGCTGAGGAACACGGTCACCTCGGCGTCCATGCAGGCGAGCAGGGTGGCGGTGTAGAAGGGCGCGGCGCAGCGGGCCGGGGTGCTCGGTCCGCTGTTGACGATGATCAGGACGCGCTTTTCAACTGCTTGGCTCAAGTGGCTTCTCCAGTTGCACCAGGGCGATCCGCCGGCCCTGCGGGTCGCTGCGCTCGACGATGCCGCACGGGCGATATCCCAGCCGAGTGTAGAGCAACAATCCGGCGCTGTTGGTGCAGAAGCAGGAGACTTTCATGCGCGGCGCCGCGTAGCGCTGCGCGGCGATGCGTTCCATCGCCTCGATGAGGTGGCGGGCCACGCCGTGCTGGCGCGCCCAGGGAGCGACCAGCATGTTGCCGAGGGCGCAGTATTCGCCGGGCTGCCACTGGTAGAAGTTGGCGAAGCCGGCGACGCGCCCGTCGAGCAGGGCGACGGTGCTTTCCCGGCGTTCGGCCACGGCGGCGGCGAGCTGGTCCAGCGTCAGTGGCCAGCGTGCCTTCGGGTAGGCGTAGTAGAGTTCGTCGCGGTCCTGGGGGAAGCCGATCACCTCGGCGAGGTCGCCGGCCTCGGCGGGGCGATGGGCGATATGGGGGTTATCCACAGGCGTTCCCTGTCAGTGTGGCGGGTATTGGGCGAGCACCTTCTGCACGGCTTCGCGGATGGCCGATTCGCGTTCGGTCGGGGTCGGTGCGTCGTTGTAGACGGTCTTTTCACCGCTGCCGCGCCAGACGAGCTTGCCGTCCTTGCCGTCGAGCAGGTCGACCTGGATGGTGGCGACCTTGTAGTAGACGGTGCGCGACTCGACGTACGGGGCGCCCCAGTAGCCGCCGCAGCAACCGCCCCAGTAGCCCCAGCCGCCGTAGTTGCTGGTGTACTGCTGCTGGCGCTGGTCGACGATCAGGTAGGCGCGGGCCTTGAGGTCTGCGGCGGAGCCGGATTGCGCCGGACGCAGGCCGCGCTGGTCGAGCTGGTCGGCGACCGCCTCGCGGATGCGTTGCTCGGTGATGTCGCTCTTGATCCGTGGATCGTCCGGACGGTACTCGAAGGCGGGTTGCGCCCAGGCCCAGGTACGGTACGCGGCGAAGTCGCGGCTTCTGTCGTAGTCACGGTCGAGGCTGATGGTTTCGCAGCCGACCAGGCCAAGAATCAGACCTAGAACCAACAAGCGGCGGAGCATGATCGCGATCCTCAGGACAGAGATACCATCGAAGCGCAGAGTCCCCGGCAGCGCAAGTGATTCTTATCAAGCGGACGGCTCTGGCATGCAGGTTCCTGTCCGGAAATATGGACAGTCGCCGCTCAGTATGGCGGGTAGCCGGCGAGGGCCTGCCGGGCCGCTTCGCGCAGCGCCGCGCCCTGCTCGCGCTGGCTGCCGCTGGCGTCGAATTCCGCGCTGCCGCTCCATACCCGCTGGCCGTTGCGTGCGTCCAGCAGGTCGATGCGCAGCACCCCGACCACCACGTTGTAGGTGCGGGTGACCGGGATCGCGGCGCCGTAGCCGTACCACGGGTCGTGCCAGCCGTAGTAGCCGTAGGAGGCGCTGTAGTAGTCGGTGACCTGGCGGGTGCGCTGCTCGTTGTGCGCCTCTGCGCTGACTTGCAGGTCGGGCGCGTTGCCGGGGCGCGCCGGGCGCAGGCCGAGCTGGTCGAGCTGCTGGCTGACGGCGTCCTGCAGCGGCGTGCCGTAGGTGCCGGCGACGTCAGCCGTGCCGCTCCAGTTCCACGAGCGGTACTGGCCATAGTCCAGCGGCGCTGCCGGGTAGCTGCCGGGATCGAGTGCCGGATTGGCGGCGGCTGCCGGCGCGGGCGGGTACGGCAGCGATTGCGCGGTGTAGGGGTTGCCAGCCTGGCAGGCGGCCAGGGCGAGGAAAAGCGGAAGCAGGATCGACTGACGCGGCATGGCAGGCTCCCGCACGCCGCCGGGTGCGACGTGCGACTTTCGATGATTCTGCGCCTAATCCCGCGGCCGGCACAGCCAGTGCAGATAGCGGCCGAGATTGGCGAAGGCCGGATGGCGGCGGTATTCCAGCTCCATCTCGATCAGGTCCAGCGGCTCGGCCTTGTTCTGGAATTCCACCGGCATGTAGTCGTGGAACACCCGCACGCCGCTGCGTTCCTCGATGCGCCAGGTGTCGGCCATGGCCGCTTCCAGATCGCGCGGATCGAGCGGCTGCTGCGGCGTCAGGCTCTGCCCTTCGCCGGCGAAACGGTGCTTGCGCAGCTTACGGAAATGCCCCTTCAGCAGGTTGCGGTAGATCAGCGCATCGCGGTTGTAGAAGGCCAGCGACAGCCAGCCGTCGCGGCGAGTGAGCTGGCGCAGCACCGGCAGGATCGCCTTGGGTTCGGCCAGCCATTCCAGCACGGCGTGGCAGAGCACCAGGTCGTAGGGCTCGTCGAGCTGGCCGAGCAGTTCCTGCCACGGCGCCTGGATGAAGGTGGCGTCATGGCCGGCCTCGGCGAAGCGCTGGCGGGCGCCTTCGAGCATCGGTGCGGCGGGCTCGGCGAGGGTCACCTGATGGCCGCGCCCGGCCAGCCAGAGGGACATGTGGCCGAGACCGGCGCCGACATCCAGCACCCGCAGCGGCCGTTCCGGCAGCGCTTCGGCGAGGTCGGCCTGGAGCACGGCGAGGCGGATCGCGCCCTTGGCGCCGCCGTAGATCTTCTCGGCGAAGCGTGTCGCCAGTTCGTCGAAATGCCTGTCGCTCATGTGCGGAACCGCCGTTCGCTGTCGGTCAGCTTGGCGCGGACCACCTGCTCCATGTCGATGCCCAGCTCGGAGCAGAGCAGCAGCAGATAAAGGACGATATCGCCGACCTCCTGGCCGGCGTGGTCCAACTGGTCGGGCGGCAGCCGGCGCGATTCGTCCTCGCCCAGCCATTGGAAGATTTCCACCAGCTCGGCCATTTCCACGCTGGCGGCCATCGCCAGGTTCTTCGGGCTGTGGAAACGCTTCCAGTCGTTGTGATCGCGGATCGCGTGCAGGCGGGCGGTGAGTTCGCTGAGGTTCATCGATGGGCTCCTGTGCTGCCGCATAGCTTCGGCCTTCGAGGGGCGGGCATCAAGGGCGGAAGTGCGCCAGCCTGCAGACGATTCCTACTTTCACAGGGATAGTTTCTTGAGCGGAGTTCGGATAGATGCCTAAGATTAGTGACCTCATGGATAACAAGAAAAAAACGCCATGTGCAATCCGATCGATGCTGTAACGCCGGCGCTTTCTGCGCACGGCGCCCGGGGGAGAATTGCCGGCGAGGACGCAGCCACGCAGTCCGATTCGCCGGAGCTGGTGCGGGAAGTGCGGCGGCTGATCGCCGAGCTGCTGCTGGATGGCGATGTCACGCTCGAACGCGTCGCCGCGCGCCTCGGCATGCCGGTGCGACGCCTGCGCGACCGGCTGGAGGCGGCCGGCGTGCGCTTCAATGAACTGCTCGCCGACTACCGCGCGCAACTGGCCAAGGAACTGCTGCTGCAGACCGACGAAAGCATCCAGGCGATCGTCGAGCGTACTGGCTTCTCCGAGCCGAGCACCTTCTACCGGGCGTTCAAGCGCTGGGTGGGGGAGACGCCGGTGGCGTTCAGGAAGCGCGGCAGGCCTCTGGTTCAGCTTGGCGCCGGCCCGCGCTGACCAATGGCGGTGGCCAATGTGTGACCACCACCGCGAATCGGCAATCCAATACCCGAGGCGGCTTGCGGCCGCCTCGCGATGTAAGCAACTCCGTGACTTCGGGCGGCGCCGTGCACGCGGTGCCGCCTTTTTTTGTGTTGGTGGACGGAGCACGAGGTAGGGCGGGTGAAACCCGCCACAATGCGGCGCCAATGGCGGGTTGCACCCGCCCTACAGATTTAAGCCATGCCCGCGAAAAACCTCTGCCGTTTGTCAGCGGTCTGCCCCGCATCGGTCCCGTACCGGCATGCTTCCTATACTGGATGGATCACCTTTCCCCGGGCGCCGACCATGTCTGTACAGAGCATCCGCCCGGCCGCTGTCGCCGGACTTTTCTATCCCTCCGATCCCCATCAGCTCTCCGCGCAACTGCACGAGATGCTGGAGCGCGCCGCCGTTCCCGCGGGTGTGCCGCCGAAGGCACTGATCGTGCCCCATGCCGGCTACATCTATTCCGGGCCGATCGCCGCGCATGGCTATGCGCAGCTCGCGCCGCTGCGCCAGGTGGTGCGGCGTGTCGTGCTGCTCGGGCCCAGTCATCGCGTGGCCTTCCAGGGTGTGGCGTTGCCGGCTGCCGAGGCCTTCGACACGCCGCTCGGCAGGGTGCAGGTGGACGTCGAGGCTGTCGCCACGCTGGCGCAGATGCCCAGCGTGCTGGTCGATGATCGCGCCCACAGCGCCGAGCATGCGCTGGAGGTGCAACTGCCGTTCCTGCAGACGGTGCTGGAGGATTTCCGCATCGTCCCGCTGACCCTCGGCATGGTCGAGCCGGCGCTGGTTTCCCGGTTGCTGGACGTCCTCTGGGGCGGGGTGGAGACGCTGATCGTGGTCAGTTCCGACCTGTCGCACTATCTGGATTACCGCCACGCCAGGCTGACCGACGCGGACAGCGCCGAGCATGTCCTGCGCCTGCACGCCGATCTCGATCACGAGCAGGCCTGTGGCGCCACCGGCATCAATGCGCTGCTGCTCAGCGCGCGCCGCCGCCAGTTGACCCCGCACCTGCTCGACCTGCGCAACTCCGGCGACACCGCCGGCGACCACTCGCGGGTGGTCGGCTATGCCTCTTTCAGCTTTATCGAAGCCGCGCCCGGCGAGCCGGAGCAGGTGGATTTCGACAGCCAGGCGCTGGGCCGCGCGCTGCTCAGCCAGGCGCGCGACTCCATCGATGAATTCCTCGGCCTGCCGTGCCGGGACGAGCCACTGGAGCACCCGCTGCTGGACGAGCCCGGCGCCTGCTTCGTGACCCTGCGCATCGACGGCGAGCTGCGCGGCTGCATCGGCCAGTTGCAGCCGGAACACCCGCTGCGCCATACCGTGCGCGCCAACGCCCGGGCAGCGGCGTCCCAGGACCCGCGCTTCCCGCCGCTGAGCCTGGTGGAGTGGGCGGACATCACGCTGGACGTGTCGGTGCTCAGCCCGGTGCAGTTCCACGCCTGTCCCGACCTGGACAGCGCGCTGGCGCTGATCGAGGCCGGCGTCGATGGCGTGGTGCTGGAGGGCGGCGGCTGCCGCTCGACCTTCCTGCCGCAGGTCTGGCGGCAACTGCCCAACCCCCACGACTTCCTCCTGCACCTGCTGAGCAAGGCTGGTCTGGACGTGTGGCCGGACGATATGCGGCTGGGCCGCTACCGCGTTTGGGAGCATCATGAAACAGGTGACAGCCCGTAGGTGAGCCGCCCGCGCCCGGGCGGTGAGAGGTGCGACATGAGCTATCCCGGCCGTTGGTGGCATGCATTGGAGGATGGCCGCATCCAGTGCGATCTCTGTCCGCGCGAGTGCAAGCTGCATGACGAACAGCGTGGCGCCTGCTTCGTGCGTCAGCGCGAGGGCGGGCAGATCGTCCTGACGACTTACGGACGCAGTTCCGGCTTCTGCATCGACCCCATCGAAAAGAAACCGCTCAACCACTACCTGCCGGGCTCCAGCGTGCTGTCGTTCGGCACCGCCGGTTGCAACCTGGCGTGCAAGTTCTGCCAGAACTGGGATATCTCCAAGTCGCGCGACATGGACCGCCTGATGGATTCCGCCGAGCCGGCCACCATCGCCCGCGCGGCCATCGAGACCGGCGCGGCCAGCGTCGCCTTCACCTACAACGACCCGGTGATCTTCGCCGAGTACGCCATCGACATCGCCGCCGAATGCCGGCGGGTCGGCGTGCACAGCGTGGCGGTCACCGCCGGCTACATCGGCCAGTGCGCCCGCGAGGAGTTCTACGCGGCGATGGATGCGGCCAACGTCGACCTCAAGGGCTTCACCGAGGAGTTCTACACGAAGTACTGCGGCGCGCACCTGGCGCCGGTGCTCGACACGCTGGGCTTCATCTACCACGACACCGACACCTGGCTGGAGATCACCACCCTGCTGATCCCCGAGGCCAACGACAGCGACGCTGAGATCACCGCGTTGTCGCGCTGGGTGGCGCGGGAGCTGTCGCCGGAAGTGCCGCTGCACTTCACCGCCTTCCACCCGGACTTCAAGCTCACCGACCGCCGGCACACGCCGCACCAGACGCTGCTGCGCGCACGGAGCATCGCCCTCGCCGAAGGACTGCGGCATGTGTACGTGGGCAACGTGCGCGACCTGGAAGGGGCGACCACCTACTGCACGCATTGCAGTGCGCCGCTGATCGTCCGCGACTACTACGCGATTCTCGACTACCGGCTGACCGAGGATGGCTGCTGCCCGGATTGCGGCACTCCATTGGTCGGCCACTTCGCCCGCAGCGCCGGGCATTTCGGCAATCGGCGCATTCCGGTAAGGCTGGCGTCGTAGGTTGGTGCTTTCTGTAGGAGCCAGCTTGCTGGCGATCCGGACTCACCGGCAAGCACAGAGCCGCCGGCTGACATGGCTGATCGCCGCCGTAGGGCGGGTGCAACCCGCCATATATGTATGAGCGCGTCCTGTGGCGGGTTTCACCCGCCCTACGATTTGTGATCGCCTCAAGGCAAAGTGTTCCGCTCCCTTGCACCCTGACTGTGCCTAACCCTCGCCGCAGACGGCTCCTAGAATGATCGGTCCCGCTTTCCTGCCGAGTCCGTCCCATGTCTTCCCCCGCGCGCGTCTCGCTGACGCTGATCGCCTCCTTCTTCGCCCTCTATTTCATCTGGGGCTCGACCTACCTGGTGATCCGCATCGGCGTCGAGTCCTGGCCGCCGATGCTGATGGCCGGCTGCCGCTTCCTGATCGCCGGGGCGATCATGTTCGGCTGGATGCTCTGGCGCGGCGCGCCCCTGCCCACCGCGCGCGAGTGGGTGTGCGGCGGGATCATCGGCATTCTCCTGCTCAGCTGCGGCAATGGCGGCGTCACCGTCGCCGAGCACTGGGGCGTGGCCTCCGGCGTCGCGGCGCTGGCGATTGCCACGGTGCCGCTGTTCACCCTGCTGTTCGGCATGCTCTTCGGCCAGCGCAACACCCTGCTGGAATGGGCGGGGATCGGCCTCGGGCTGGTCGGCATCGTCCTGCTCAACCTCGGCTCCAACCTGCAGGGCAGTCCGGCGGGGGCGGCGTTGATCCTCTTCGCTGCCGCCGCCTGGGCCTTCGGGTCGGTGTGGAGCCGGCGCCTGCCGCTGCCGGCCGGGCCGATGGCCAGTGCGGTGGAAATGCTGGTCGGCGGCGCCGCGCTGCTGCTCGGCAGCCTGTCCAGCGGCGAGCGCATGACCGAACTGCCGACCGCCGCCGGCTGGGGCGCGCTGGCCTATCTGGTGGTGTTCGGCTCGATCATCGCCTTCAGCGCCTACATGTACCTGCTCGACCACGTGCGCCCGGCGGCGGCCACCAGCTATGCCTACGTCAACCCGGCGGTGGCGGTGTTGCTCGGGGTGGTGTTTGCCGGCGAGCACGTCGGCATGGCGGAAGCGGCGGCGATGGCGGTGATCATCGGCGCGGTGGTGTTGATCGGCCTGCCGCAGTGGCGAGGCGGGAAGGTGGCCGAAGCGGAACCGCAAAGCACATAAATTAATTCCTAAAAATTATTTATTTTAAGTTTTTTATACCTGTAATCTTCGCTTTACCGGACCACCGGACATTTCTCTCCAGCATTTTGTCCAGTGGTCCGTCCTTGCTCCCGCAGGCGGCCCAGCCCCCAAAGGAGTACAGCATGAAACGCACCTTCTCCCCGCGCCGGCTGCTGGCCGCGCTGACCCTCGCCGGTATCGCCGGTGTCGCCCAGGCCGACATCACCCTCGGCTACCAGACCGGCATCGACCCGACCAAGGTTCCCCAGGCCGACGGCACCTATGAAAAGGCCATCGGCGAAAAACTCGACTGGCGCCGTTTCAACAGCGGTCCGGAAGTGATCGCGGCCATCGCCTCCGGCGACGTGCAGCTCGGCAATATCGGCTCCAGCCCGCTGGCCGCCGCCACTTCGCGCGGACTGCCGATCGTCGCCTTCATCGTCTCCGCGCAGATCAACGCCGCCGAGGCTCTGGTGGTGCGCAACGGCAGCAAGATCGACAAGCCAGAGGACCTGGTCGGCAAGACCATCGCCACGCCCTTCGTGTCCACCTCGCACTACAGCCTGCTGGGCGCGCTGAAGCATTGGAAAATCGATCCAGCCAAGGTGAAGATCGTCAACCTCAACCCCAGCGAGATCGCCGCCGCCTGGCGTCGCGGCGACATCGACGGCGCCTTCGTCTGGTCGCCGGCCCTCGGCGAAATCAAGAAGAGTGGCAAGGTCCTGACCGATGCGGCGGAAGTCGGCCAGTGGGGCGCGCCGACCTTCGAAGTCTGGGTAGCGCGCAAGGACTTCGCCGAGAAGCACCCGGAAGTCATCGCCAAGTTCGCCAAGGTCAGCCTGGATTCCTTCGCCGACTACAACGCGCACAAGGCCGAGTGGACCGCCGATTCCGAACAGGTGAAGAAGATCGCCCGGCTGACCGGCGCCGATCCGAAGGATGTGCCTGAACTGCTCGCCGGCTCGGCCTTCCCCGAAACGAAGGAACAGCTTTCCAGCGCGCTGCTCGGCGGCGGCACGGCGAAGGATATCGCCGGCACTGCGGCGTTCCTCAAGGAGCAGAAGCGTGTGCCCACCGTTCTCGGCGATTACTCGCCGTATGTCAGCGCGGAGTATGTGCGGCAGGCGGAGTCGGTGCAGGTGGGGCAACGCTGAGTTCGGTTTCCCCTCACCCTAACCCTCTCCCGGAGGGAGAGGGGACTGGCACGGCGTTGCCGGTAAGACCGTAGGGTGGATGGCGCTCTTCCATCCACCATTGCGCGGCCGCCTGCGCGGCCATGGTGGATCGATGGAGCGTGATCCACCCTACGCCCGCCCCGGCCCATTGGAGCGATTTCCCGAGTTTCTTCTCACCCTGCGGAGGGCAGAATCATGAGCCGTTTGACGGCCGAGGGGGTCAGCCTCTCATTCCAGCAGCATGGCCGCACCCGCCAGGTGCTGCGCGACCTGAACCTGAGCCTGGCCAAGGGCGAGTCGCTGGTGGTGCTTGGGCCGTCCGGCTGCGGCAAGTCCAGCCTGCTCAATGTGCTGGCCGGGTTCCAGGCGCCGGACAGCGGCCGCGTGCAGATCGATGGCCGCACCCTCGAAGGCCCCGGTGGCGAGCGCGGTGTGGTGTTCCAGGACGACGCCCTGATGCCGTGGCTGAGCGCGCTGGAGAACGTCGCCCTCGGCCTGCGCATTCGCGGCCTGGGCAAGGCCGAACGCGAGGCGCGGGCGCGTGAAGTGCTGGAACTGGTTGGTCTGCAGGAGCACACCGACTACCGCATTTCCCAGCTTTCCGGCGGTCAGCGCCAGCGTCTCGGGCTGGCCCGCGCGCTGGCGGTGGAGCCGGATTTCCTCCTGCTCGACGAACCCTTCGGCGCCCTCGATGCGCTGACCCGCGAGCGCATGCAGGTGCTCACCCTCGACCTCTGGCGCAAGACCGGCAAGGGGTTGTTCCTGATTACCCACAGCGTCGACGAGGCGCTGTTCCTCGCCACCGACCTGCTGGTGATGGACGGCCCGCCGGCGCGCATCGTCCGCCGCCTGTCGCTGGACTTCGCGCGGCGTTATGCGGCCGGCGAGCCGGTGCGCTCGATCAAGGCCGATCCTGAATTCGCTCGTTTGCGCCAGGAGCTGCTTGACGAGTTCCTTGAAGAACCGGAGGCCGAAAATGCCCACTGAAGCGCTCGCCGCAAAACTCCCGCCGGCCGTTCGCAAACCGCGTCCCACCGGCATCGACCAGCGCTGGGCCGCCGCGGGCTCGCTGGTCGGCCTGCTCGTCCTGTGGTGGCTGGCAACTCACCTGGGCTGGGTCGACACCCTGTTCCTGCCGGCTCCCGAACAACTCTTCGAGGCCCTGCAGCGCCTGCGCGCCGAAGGCTACGTCGACGCCAGCCTGTGGCAGCACATCGGCACCAGCCTGCTGCGCGTGCTGCTGGCGCTGGGCGCGGCGGTGCTGACGGCGATTCCGCTGGGCGTGCTGATGGGCCTGAATCCGCTGGTTGGCGCGGCGTTCGATCCGCTGGTGGAGTTCTACCGGCCGATTCCGCCACTGGCCTACCTGCCGCTGATCGTCATCTGGTTCGGCATCGGCGAGCTGTCCAAGGTGCTGCTGATCTATCTGGCGCTGTTCGCCCCGCTGCTGATCGCCACTGCCGCCGGCGTGCGCCGTGTGGACAAGTCGCGCATCCAGGCGGTGCGCTGCCTCGGCGCCAACCGCTGGCAGGTGGTGCGCCACGTGGTGCTGCCCAGCGCGCTGCCGGAAGTCCTGACCGGCCTGCGTATCGCCCTCGGCGTCGGCTGGTCAACCCTGGTCGCCGCCGAACTGATCGCCGCCAATCGCGGCCTCGGCTTCATGGTGCAGTCCGCCGCACAGTTCCTTGCCACCGATGTGGTGGTGCTGGGGATTCTGCTGATCGCGGGGATTGCGCTGGCGTTCGAGGTGGGATTGCGGTGGGTGCAGAAGAGGTTTGCATCGTGGGAGTGAGGGCATGCGTAGGTTGGCGCTGAGCGCAGCGAAGCCCAACGATCAGCAGCGCCGGGGAGAGATGTTGGGCTTCGCAAGCTCAGCACCAACCTACGGGATTGGAAGCCCCTCACCCTAACCCTCTCCCGGAGGGAGAGGGGACTGGAATGACGTGGCCGGGTGCCATTGATTCCAGCCGGCACCATTCAACCCCCTCTCCCTCCGGGAGAGGGCAGGGGTGAGGGAACGGCCTACACCCGAATCCAGAACGAGAAAACGAAATGACCAACCTCACCATCGAACCCCTCAGCCCCGCCCTCGGCGCCGTGGTTTCCGGCATCGACCTGAGCCAGCCCATCGACGAGAAACAGCAGCACGCCCTCGAACAGGCCCTGCTGCAGCATCAGGTGCTGTTCTTCCGCAACCAGCCGCTGCAACCTCAGCAACAGGCGGCCTTCGCCGCGCGCTTTGGCGATCTGCATATCCATCCGATCTACCCCAGCGTGCCGGAACAGCGCGAGGTGATCGTGCTCGACACGGCGGTCACCGACATGCGCGACAACGCCATCTGGCACACCGACGTGACCTTCCTGGAAACCCCGGCCCTCGGTGCGGTGCTGGCCGCCAAGCAGGTGCCGGCGTATGGCGGCGATACCCTCTGGGCCAGCGGCATCGCCGCCTTCGAGGCGCTGTCGAAGCCGTTGCAGACGCTGCTCGACGGGCTCACCGCGACCCACGACATCGGCAAATCCTTCCCGCAGGAACGCTTCGGCGCCACCGACGCCGACCTCGCGCGGCTGGAGCAGGCGCGCCGCGATCATCCGCCACGCGTGCACCCGGTGGTGCGCACCCATCCGGTCACCGGGCGCAAGGCGCTGTTCGTCAACGATGGCTTCACCCTCCGCATCAACGAACTGGAACCAGCGGAAAGCCGCGCGCTGCTGAATCTGCTGTTCGCCCACGCCAGCCGTCCGGAGTTCACCGTGCGCTGGCGCTGGCAGGCCAACGACGTGGCGTTTTGGGACAACCGCGTGACCCAGCACTACGCCACCGACGACTACCGCCCGCAGCGGCGGGTGATGCACAGGGCAACCATCCTCGGCGACAGGCCGTTCTGACACGCTCCGCCTTGAACGGCTTTTTCTGACAGTTTTTTCGCCCCGGTCAGCGGCTACGTTCCGATCGCGTCAACTTTTGCTAAGGTGCGATGAGAGCAGGAGTTTTCGTGATCGAACTGCCAGGGACCGACGTGTGAAGAGCATCTTTCAACTGTCTGAACAGCATCGCGCCGTACTGATGAGCAACCCCTGGTTCGCCGGCCTGCCGGAGGAGTTGCGCGAGGACATCATGGCGCGCGGGCAACTGCGCACGCTGATGCCCGACGAGTGCCTGTGCCGTCGCGGCGAGGACCCGAAGGGCTGGTATGCCGTACTGGAAGGCGCCATTCGCCTGAGCTCCGTGTCCTGCGAGGGGCAGGAGAGCGTGATGCATTTCTACGACCCGGGCAGTTGGCTCGGTGACCTGGCGATGATCGACGGACTGCCGCGCGCCTATGACTCCTACGCCCACCTGCCCAGCGTGCTGCTGCAGATCAGGCTTGCGGATTTCGTCGAGCTGCAGCAACGGCATCCGGTCTTCAGGCAGCAACTGCTGGAACTGCAATGCCGGCGCGTGCGCTACCTGCTGTCGATCTACGAAGCGGCCAGCACCCAGGCGCTGGAAAAACGCCTCGCCAGCCGCCTGCTGATCCTCGCCCTGGGCTTCGGTTCGAACACGTCCGACGGGGTCGTCAGCATCGCACTGCATCTGCCGCAGGAAACCCTGGCGCAGTTGCTCGGCGCGTCGCGCCAGCGCATCAACCAGGTGCTCAAACAGTGGGAGGCGGATGGGATGATCGAGCAGAAATACGGGCGCATCACGCTGCTCGACAAACCCCGGCTGGAACGACTGGCGGAGGAGTGCGAGCGGCCGCTCAGGGAGTTCGGCTACGACGTGCCCTTCGGCTCGGCGCGGCAGTTCATCTGAGGGCGGCTGGAGCGACAGTCGCTTCAGGGCGCTACCCTCACCCCAGCCCTCTCCCGGGGGGAGAGGGGGTTGACTGGGAAGGCCGGGACAAGTCCCGGCCTTCCTCATATCAGCACAGGTGCACGTAGGTGCCCGGCGCCGGTTCCGCGGCCGGGTGGGCCTTGTTGCCGAGGCGGGTCGGCGCCTTCTTGAACTCGCCGGAGCGCTCCTGCAGCCAGGCATGCCAGTGCGTCCACCAGGAACCGGGGTTCCTGCTCGCACCCACCAGCCACTCTTCATGGCACTCGCCCTGTTCGGCGTTGGTCATGAAGCTCGCCTTGGGGTTGCCCGGCGGGTTGAGGATGCTCTGGATGTGCCCGCTGTTGGACAGGATGAACTGGCCGTTGCCGCCGAACAGGTGGGACGAGCGGTAGCAGGCATCCCAGGTGGTGATGTGGTCGGTGGCGCCGGCGACGCAGTAGTAGTCGCAGGTCACCTGCTGCAGGTCGATCGGCGTGCCGCAGACTTCCAAGGCACCGGAGCGGGTCAGCGGGTTGTTCTGGTACAGGTCGATGAACTCGCCGTGCAGCGCCGCCGGCAGGTTGGTGGTGTCGTTGTTCCAGTAGAGGATGTCGAACGCCGGCGGCTCGTTGCCGAGCAGGTAGTTGTTGACCCAGTAGCTCCAGATCAGGTCGTTCGGGCGCATCCAGGTGAACGCCCGCGACAGGTCGCGGCCTTCGAGGATGCCGGCCTGGTAGGAGAAGCGCTTGGCGTTTTCCAGGGTCTTCTCGTCGACGAACAGCGCCATCTGGTTGTCGACATGGGTATCCAGCGCCGCGACCAGCAGGGTGAAGGCATTCACCTTGGGTTCGCCGATTGCCGCGTAATGGCCCATCAGGGCGGACATGGTGATGCCGCCGGAGCAGGCGCCGATCATGTTCAGGTCGGCGCTGCCGGTGATGGCGAGCACCACGTCGACGGCTTCCTTCAGCGCCTCGACATAGGTGGACAGGCCCCACTCGCGATGCATCTTGCCGGGATTGCGCCAGCTCACCACGAAGGTCTGGACGCCGTTCTCGACGATGAACTTCGCCATGCTCTTCTCGGGCGAGAGGTCGAACACGTAGTACTTGTTGATCTGCGGCGGCACCACCAGCAGCGGGCGTTGCTGCACCTGGGCGGTCACCGGCTTGTACTGGATCAGCTCCAGCACCTCGCTGCGGAACACCACGGCGCCCTCGGTGATGGCCAGGTTGCCGCCGACTTCGAAGGCGCTCTTCTTCACCTGGCTGGGCATGCCGCCGTTGTTGATCAGGTCCTGCAGCAGGTTGGATACGCCGTCCAGCGCGCTCTTGCCGCCGGTTTCGAAGAAGCGGCGGAGGGCTTCCGGGTTGGCGATGCCATTGGTCGGCGCCAGGGCGTCGGTCACCAGGCTGACGACGAACTGGCCGCGCTTGGTGTCGTCGTCGGAGAGATTGCTGGTGCTCAGCCAGTCGTTCAGCTCGTTGCTCCAGGCCAGGTAGGTCTGCAGGTAGCGGCGGTACAGCGGGCTTTTCTGCCAGGCCGGGTCGTTGAAGCGCTTGTCGCCTTTCTGCGGTTGCAGCTCAGAGCGGCCGAACAGGATGCTGGTCAGTTCGAGGCCCAGCGAAGTGGCGTGCTTGGCGCTGTGCACCGGTTGTTTCAGGGCTTGCACGAGCACCTTGCGCACAGTGCTGAGCAGGTCGCGCCGACGTGGGCTGATGACCGGATTGAGGCTCAGGGTGTGTTCGGATGCTTGCTGAGAGAGTTCTTGGTCTGTCTGGGACACGGGTAAAGCTCCACGCATGGCACTTAGGGGTCAATCGGCACGTCGGTCGCAGGTGTTCAGGTCGTATCGCCTGTTCGGCCGGCCATGATGCGCGTAACGAATGATCAAATCTGTCCGAAATTGGCAGTTCCGGTCACGCGATGACTATTTGTGTTTTGTGCGGTCTGCCGGGATATGGCTTGACGCACGACATGGAAGTCGCACGGCGGGCCTCCGTCGGGCGGGCCGAACCTCGCCGCCTCAGAGCCTCTGGCCTACGCTTGCCAGACTGCTGACGAAGAGATTTCCTCCATGCGAGAACGGATTCCTGACGAGGCGAACCTCGCCGAACTGACCCTGCGCGGGCTGATCCTCGGTGCGCTGATTACCGTGGTATTCACGGCATCGAACGTCTACCTCGGCCTCAAGGTGGGCCTCACCTTCGCCTCGTCGATTCCGGCGGCGGTGATCTCGATGGCGGTGCTGCGCTACTTCGCCGGCTCGAACATCCTCGAGAACAACATGGTGCAGACCCAGGCCTCGGCGGCCGGCACCCTGTCGTCGATCATCTTCATCCTTCCCGGCCTGCTGATGATCGGCTACTGGAGCGGCTTCCCGTTCTGGCAGACCGCGGCGATCTGCTCCATCGGCGGCATCCTTGGCGTGCTCTACACCATCCCGCTGCGCCGGGTAATGGTGGTGAAGAGCATGCTGCCCTATCCGGAGGGCGTGGCCGCCGCCGAGATCCTGCGGGTCGGCAGCCACAACGAGGAGGAGGGCGCGGCCAGGACTTCGGGCAATGCCCCGGGACTGCGCGACATCCTTGGTGGAGGGTTGGTGGCGGCGGTTTTCAGCCTGTTCAGCACCGGCTTCAAGCTGCTCGCGGAAAGCTGCAGCTTCTGGATCACCGCCGGGCAGACGGCCTTCCGCCTGTCCACCGGCTTTTCCCTGGCGCTGGTCGGCGCCGGCTACCTGATGGGCATCACCGCCGGCATCGCCATCCTCATCGGCCTGGTGATCGCCTGGGGCGTCGCCGTGCCGCTGCTCACCGTCAACGCCGTGCCGGCGGCCGGGCAGGGGCTGCCGGAGCTGGCGACCCAGCTGTGGAGTTCGCAGGTGCGTTTCCTCGGCGCCGGCACCATCGGCGTGGCCGCGCTGTGGACCCTGGCCTCGCTGTTCAAGCCGATGGTGCAGGGCGTCTGGTCGTCCCTCGAAGCGGTGCGCGGCGGCGGCGAGGTCAGCGAGCTGCGCACCGAGCGCGACATGCCGGCGAAATGGATCCTGGCCATCGCCGGCTTCCTGCTGGTCGCGCTGTTCGTGGTGTTCGGCTACTTCCTCGAACAGGCCGCGCCGGACATGCCGGGCTGGCAGTTCTGGAGCCTGCTGACGGTGTGCGTGGTGTTCGCCTTCTTCTTCGGCTTCCTGATCGCCGCCGCCTGCGGCTACATGGCCGGCCTGGTCGGCTCGTCGAGCAGCCCGATCTCCGGCATCGGCATCATCGCGGTGATCCTCGTGTCGCTGCTGATCCTCGGCTTCGGCAGCCTGGAAGGCGGCCTGCTCGACCGCATGGACGGCAAGCTGGCGATTGCCCTGGCGCTGTTCACCACCTCCGTGGTGCTGGCCATCGCGGCGATCTCCAACGACAACCTGCAGGACCTCAAGACCGGCTACCTGGTCGGCGCCACGCCCTGGCGCCAGCAGGTCGCGCTGATCGTCGGCTGCCTGGCCGGCGCGCTGGTGATCCCGCCGGTGCTGGAGCTGCTGTACAACGCCTACGGCTTCACCGGCGCCCTGCCGCGTGCGGGCATGGACCCGGCGCAGGCACTGGCCGCACCGCAGGCGACGCTGCTGACCGCCATCGCCAGCGGGATTTTCCGCCACGCGCTGAACTGGAACATGATCCTCATCGGCGTCGCCCTCGGCATCGCGCTGATCCTGGTCGACGTGATGCTGCGCCGCAGCACCGGCAAGGCCAGCCTGCCGGTGCTGGCGGTGGGGCTGGGCATCTACCTGCCGCCGACCATCGGCATGACCCTGTTCATCGGCTCGCTGCTCGCCTGGCGCCTGGAAGTCGGCCTGCACCGCCGCGCCCTGCTGGCCGGCGTGCCGGAGGAACGCTACGCCGAGGAACCCAAGCGCCGAGGCGTGCTGCTGGCCTCGGGGCTGATCGTCGGCGAAAGCCTGATGGGCATCTTCCTTGCCGCGCTGATCGGCGGCAGCGGCAAGGACGCCCCGCTGGCACTGGTCGGCCCCGGTTTCGAGGACGTGGCGCAATGGCTGGGGCTGGCGGTGTTCGTGGTGGTGTGCGTGCTGTTCTACCGCAAGGTGATGAACGGCTCGCACGAGGCGGCGGGGGTTACGCGGCAGAGGTAGGTGGGTGCTGAGACGCAGGTTGGCGCTGAACGAAGTGAAGCCCAACATCACGGTGCTACCGGAGACAGTTGTTGGGCTTCGCAGGCTCAGCGCCAACCTACGCGTGCCGCCCGACGTTTGTGTGGCCGGGTGTCGGGTTTCGCGGGCATGGCCCGCTCCTACGGTTCAGCCCTGGCGCGACTTTTGTAGGAGCGGGCCATGCCCGTGAAAAAATTGTCAGCACCGTAGGATGGGTTGAGCTTGCGATACCCACCAGCGGCGCTTGCCCGTATCCGATGGGTATCGCTTCGCTCAACCCATCCTACTGTCTCAATGCGCCGGTTACGGATTTGCCGGCGGGCTGCCACGCATCGCCTTCATCGCCGCGATGCGGCGTTCCCAGCTTTCCCGTTCGGCGGCCGGTTTGGCCAGCCACCAGTCGCGTACCGCGTGGTTGTCCCGGCGCGTTACCCAGCCTGGGTAGCGCGCGTACTGCGACTGTGGGAAGCCGCTGTCGAGGCCGCGCAGGTAGCGGTCGAAGAAGCCGACCACGAAGGCATTGGGCGCGCCGATCAGTACCTCGACCGGCGCCGTGCCGGCCAGCACGTCGCGCAGTGGGCGGCGCATCAGCAGGGCGTTGTCGGTGAAGCCGGCGTGCACCGAATCACGCAATACCAGTCGGTAGACGTCGTCCCGCTGCCCGGCATGTTCGAAGCGCTCGTAGGAGAAGTTGTTGAAACCTTGCAGCTCGCCCTGCGGTTCGACGCCGAGCATCCGGTAGAAGTTGCGCAGGTCGGCGTGGAACATCAGCAGCGGCACCGGCAGGTCGGTGTCGAACGGGGTGAAGTGGAAGTCGCCGCCGTCGAGGTTGACCGCCGCCGCGCAGCGCCGGTCGACCGTGCACACTGCGCCAGTGGTCGAGCCGCCATATGACATGCCCATCTCGCCGGTCCGCGTGAAATCGCTGGCGGCGACCAGCTCGGCGACATTCGCCGGCACCGCACCGCTCTGCAGCGCGTCGTGGGCGAACAGCCGGTCGGCCAGCCAGATCGGCGGGCTGAGGGTGATCACCCGGTCTCCCGGCGCGCCCAGGCCCTCCGCGGTGCGCAACTGGCCTTCGAGGCGTACGTCGAGGTCGCTGTCGGTATAGCCGCGCACCATCTCCGGCGGGAAGCCGGCCTTGAGCACATGGCGCATGTGCACCAGCAGTGCCGGGTCCATCGGCGCCACCGAGCCGTCGGGGAACAGCGTCGGCGAGGCGTCGCCGCTGTGCTGGATCGAGTAGACCGCGTAGCCGTGGCTGGCCAGCGCCTCCATCAACGCCGAGTGCGCTGCCGGATAGGCGGTATAGCCATGACTGAAGAACACCACCGGCAGCTTGCCGGTGCCGCGGCGCAGCGGAGCGTCTTCGAAGGCGTTGCTGCGCACATGCTTGAGGTGGGCGAGCAGCGGCGGGAAGCCGATCAGGCTACCGAAGCCGCGTGCGGTGGTGGACGCCTCGGCCTCGCTGAAATACGCCCGCGGCCGGGCGCCGGGCGCCGGCTCGGCCGGATACCAGACGCGCACCAGCAGACGCCGCGGCTGCTCCGGCGCGGCGCCGAGCAGGCCGTGGCGCTTCGTGTCGACCACTTCGAAGTCGCGCATGCCGACCGCGTAAGGACCGTCCGGCGGCGGCAGATCGGCCACCGGGAACAGCCACAGAGCGGTCACTGCCAACGCGCCGAGCAGGCCGAACAGCAGTCCGGACCAGACCGGCACGCCGCTCGCCGTGCGGCGACGGGCGAAGCCCAGCACCAGCAGCCATAGTGCGGCGACGGCGGCGCCCAGCCCGGCCTGCCAGCGGTCGTCCCATACGCCGTAGAGGCCGGCGCCGAGCGCCGCGAGCGCGGCCATTCCGAGCAGCCGGTTGCGTCCGGGTAGCGTCGGCCACCACCAGGCGCCGAGGAATAGCGCCAGGGCGACGACCAGCATCAGGTCAGCGGCGGTCAGACCCATCACTGCACCCCCTGCTTGCCTGGCAGACGTGCCCAGACCCAGCCGATCAGCACCAGCGGCAGACCGAGGCAGAGCCAGGACAGCACATCGTGCGCACCGTCGCCGATCAGCGCGGAGACCAGCCCGATCAGGCTGAGCAGGCCGATCAGCAGCGGCCAGCGGAAGATCATCCACAGATTGCGTTGTTTCATGCGTTGTTCTCCGTGGCCAGGGTCGACTCGTCCTGTTCTTCCAGACGTTTCTCCGCCGGAGCCTTGCGCCGGGCCAGCCACAGGTAGAGGCCGCTGCCGAGCACGACGATGCTGGCCACATCGAGCAGCGCCCAGACGATCTTCAGCGGCAGGCCGCCGTAGTCGCCGAAGTGCAGCGGCTGCGAGACGAACAGCGTCTTGGCGTACAACGGCATCTCGCGCATCGCGGTGATCTCGCCGGTGGCGGCGTCGGCCAGCGCCGGGGTCAGCAGGCGGCTGGTCAGCGGGCTGTCGCCGACCAGGTAGATGCCGTAATGGTGCGGGCTGGCGAACGGGCTGCCGGGGAAGGCAACGGTGCGGACCTTCATGTCGGGCATGGCGCGTTCGGCGGCGGCGATGGCGCTGGCGGCCGGAGCCAGTTGTGTCGGTGGCGGCAGGTCGCGGTGCGAGGCGGCCATCTCCACCAGTTCGCTGGCCTGCCACATGCGCTCGATGGGCATGGCCAGGGTGTTGATCGAGCCGGTGACGCCCACCACCGTCAGCCACACCAGGGTGACGATGCCGAGCAGGTTGTGCAGGTCCAGCCAGCGCGTGCGGGTGCCGCGCTGGCGGCGCACGGTGGCGAAGTCCAGCTTGCGCATGAACGGCGCGTAGAGCACCACGCCGCTGACGATGGCGACCACCAGCAGCAGCCCCATGACGCCCAGGAACAGCATGCCCGGCAGCCCGGCGAACATGTCCATGTGCAACCGCAGCATGATGTACATGAACCCTTCGGTGGGCTGCGCTACATCCAGGTGCTGGCCGCTACGCAGGTCGTAGAACTGGTAGAACAGCTCGTCCGGCGGCGCGGCCATGCTTCTGCCTGAAGCGACCATTACCAGTGGGTCCTCGTCGTCGAAGTAGGCGTAGGGCACCACTTCCCCCGGACGTGCCGCGCGGGCGCTGGCGATGATCGAATCGAGGCCCGGCGCCGGCGTGCCGGGCTGCACCTCGGCTAGTTCCGGCATCTGCGCGTGCTGGATCTCGTGATGGAAGATCAGCGGCAGCCCGGTGATGCACAGGAGCAGCATGAACAGCGTGCAGACCAGGCTGCTCCACTTGTGCACGAAGCTCCAGACGCGCACCGCACGATGGCTCATGAACGGCTTCCTGTGGCTTTTCATGGTCAGAAGTCCACGCTGGCGGAGAGCTGCAGGGTGCGGCCGGCGCCCAGGTACAGGTAGCCGAACGGCGAGGCGCCCCAGTAGTCCTCATCGAACAGGTTGTCGAGGTTGGCACGCAGGGTCACCGGCTTGCCGAGGGCGGCGGTCTGATAGCGGGCTCCGACGTCCACGCGGACCCAACTCGGGATGTCCAGCTCGTTGGCCTGGTCGAGGTACTGTTGGCCGGCGTAGATCGTGCGCGCGGTCAGGGTCAGACCGGGCACCGCGGCGAGATCCCACTCGCCGCCGAGGTTGAGCTGCTTGCGCGGCACGCCGATGGCGTCGTTGTCGTCGAAGGTGCCGTTGGCGGTGCTGGTCAGCTTGGCCTGGATGTAGGAGGCGCCGCCGAGCAGGCGTACGCCGGGGGCGACTTCGCCGAAGACGTTGAACTCCAGGCCGCGGTTGCGCTGCTCGGCGTTCTGGTCGAAGCGGCCGTTCTCCACCGCACCGCTCGGGCGCTCGATCTCGAAGGCGGCGAGGGTGGTGGTCAACTGGCCCCAGTCGACCTTGACGCCGATTTCCTTCTGCTTGGTCTCGATCGGTTCGAACATCTCGCCGGCGTTGCTGGTGCCCAGCGGTGCCGTCTCGCCCTGGCTGAGGCCCTCGATGTAGTTGGCGTACAGCGAGACGTTCTCCAGCGGCTTGTAGACGACACCGGCCATCGGCGTGACCGTGCTTTCGTCATACGGCTCGCCGGACGGAGTGCCGACGTTCATCACGAAGTTCTGCGCTTCGACCTGCTGGTGGCGGGCGCCGAGCATGAGCTGGTAGCGGCCATCGTCGAACGACAGGGTGTCCGCCAGGGCGTAGCTGGTCAGCTCGCTGGTGGTGTACTTGTTCGGGTGCGAGGGCAGGCCGGCGGTGCTCGGCGTATCCGAATACACCGGGTCGTAGATGTTCGAGGCGCGCGGCGCGAAGGCGCTGAAGGCGAAGGCGATATCGGAGTTCTGGATCACCCGGGTGGCACCGAGGGTCAACTGATGGTCCACCGGGCCGGTGCTGAACGCACTGCGCAGGCCGGCCTCGGACGAATGCGAGGCGACGTCGTAGAGCTGCCAGGCCGGGACGGACATGAAGTCGCCGGCCTCGTTCAGCAGCACCGGGTTGCCGGCCAGCGCATCCATTTCGCTCTTGCGGTCGCCATAGCCGGCGTAGGCGGTCAGCCAGTCGGTGAAGTCGTATTCGCCGCGGACCAGCATGGTGCGGTCCTTCATGCTCGACTGGCCGAAGCCGGGGTAGTTGGTGCTGTTGTCCGGCGCGTGGGGGACTTTGGTGAGGCCCGGGCCGAGTTGGAACTGGCGGACCACCTCCTCGATATCTTCGTGCTGGTAGATCACGTCGGCGGACAGGCGCAGGCGCTCGCCAGTGTAGTCCAGGCCGAGCGAGCCGACGGATTCTTCCAGCGACTGGCGATCTACCGTGGTGTCGCCGTTGCGGTAGGCACCGTTGAAGCGCACGCCGAACTCGCTGCCCTCGCCGAAGCGCCGGCCGAGGTCGGCCTGGCCGCCATAGATCGAGTCGGACAGGTAGCTGCCGGTCAGGCGCGCCAGCGGCGTATCCCCGGCGCGCTTGGAGACCACGTTGACCGCGCCGCCGACGCTGCCGCTGGGCGGCATGCCGTTGAGCAGGGCGCTCGGGCCCTTGAGCACCTCGATGCGCTCGGCCATCTCCACCGGTACGCGGAAGAACGGCATCAGCCCGTACATGCCGTTCAGCGCGACGTCCTGGCTGGCCATGGGGAAGCCGCGCAGGGAGAAGTCCTCGTTGAGGTTGGTGCGTGCACTGTTCAGCTGCGCGGAGGGATCGTTGACCAGCACGTCGGCGACGCTGCGCGCCTGCTGGTTCTGGATGGTCTGCTCGGTGTAGCTGGTGATGTTGAACGGCGCGTTCATGACGTCGGTATTGCCCAGCATACCCAGGCGCGCGCCCTTGGCCACCTGGCCGCCGGCGTATTCGGCGGGCAGCGCTTCGACACTGGCGGTCGCGCCGGTCACCGTGGTGGCGCCCAGCGCAAGTGCATCGCCACCCGGCAACTGGCGCAGGACGTAACTGCCGTTGGCCTGGCGCTGGGCGCCCAGGCCGCTGCCGGCGAGCAGAGTGACGAAGCCGTCGTCGACGCTGTAGCGGCCGCGCAGGCCGGGCGAGGTGCGGCCGCGGGTCAGTTCCGCATCGAAGGACAGGGCGACGCCGGCGGCGCTGGCGAAGCGGCTGATGGTTTCGTTGAGCGGACCGGCGGGAATGTCGTACTCACGGACCTGGCTTTGCGTGGCCCCGGGCTGTTCGGCGGCCTGTACCGCGATCGGTATGGCCGGTGCGGCCAGCAGGGCGATGGCGAGCGCCAGCGGTGCGCGTTTGCTGGGTGATGGGCTGAAGCAGGTGCGAGTCATGAGGTCCCCCGAAAATGGCCAAGTGGCGCTGAATACGGGTAGGGCCGGAGCAGCGGTGGAAAAAGTGCAAACGCGGGTGAAAAAAATTTCAGCCGCATGGTTCGGGTTGCCGGATGGACGTTGGGCTTCGCTCCCGTAGGTTGGGCTGAGCTTGCGAAGCCCAACGGGTGCAATGGTCCGGCTGGTGTTGGGCTTCACTGCGTTCAGCGCCAACCTACGTGGCATGGCGTCGCCAGGTCAGGTGCGCGGTTCGACGCTGACCCAGTAACGGGTGTGGCGCACGATCCGGAGCGGGAAGCCGGATTCCAGCGCGGCCAGGGCGAGGTCGGTGTCGTTGATCGGGAACGAGCCGGAAACCTTCAGCCCGGCGACCGACGGATGCCAGCGCAGGGCACCAGGACGATAGCGCGACAGCTCCGTCAGCAGGCTGCCGAGCGGCTGGTCGATGGCGATCAGGCTGCCATCCAGCCAGGCGGCGGTGGAGGAGTCGGTGGCCTGCGTCGAGCCGATCCAGTCGCGGCTGAAGTCCAGCTGTTCTCCAGCCTGGACTCGCTGCCGGCGCGGAGTTCCCAGCGGCTGCACTTCCACCGCCTTCTCCAGTACCGCGACATGCGTGGTTTCGCCGGTGAGCCGCACGCTGAAGCGTGTGCCGAGGGCGAGCACGCCGCCCTGCGGGGTTTCCACGCGGAACGGACGGGGCCGGGCGTGGCTGTCCGGTGCCGTGCTGACGGCGATCTCCCCGCGCAGCAGGCGCAGCACGCGGTACTGCTCGGTGAAGATGACATCCACCGCGCTGTCGGTGTTGAGTGTGAGCGACGAGCCGTCGGCCAGCTTCATCTCGCGGCGTTCGCCGGTGGCGGTGCGCTGGTCGGCCAGCCAGGTCTGCCACAGCGATGCGCGATGTCCGTACCAGCCCAGCGAGGAGGCCGAAGCCATCAGCAGCAGACCGGACAACACCTGGCGCCGCGACAGGCGGGCGCTGTCCAGCGTCGGCCGGGCGATGTGTCCTGGCACGCGTTCCATCTGGCTGCGCACCATCTCGACACGCTGCCAGGCGCGCTGGTGCAGCGGATCGGCGCCATACCAGTTGCGCCAGGCAGCCTGGTCGGCCTCGCTGGCGTTGCCTGAGGCGAGCCGCGCATACCAGGCTGCGGCGGCGCGGATGGCAAGGCGGTCGGCTTCGGAGAGGGCGTTCTGGCTCATGCCAGCACCAGGCAGAAGTGCTCCATGGCCTTGGCCATGTGGTTGTTCACCGTGCGCAGGGAGATGCCCAGGCGCTCGGAGATCTCCGGGTAGGTCAGGCCGTCGAACTGGGACAGCATGAAGGTGCGCTTGACCTTGGCGCCAAGGCCGTTGAGCAGGCGGTCGATTTCCTGCAGCGTCTCGAACAGCTCGGCCTGCAGCTCCGGTGACGGGTGTTCCTCTTCGGGCAGGCTGGCGAGGGTTTCCAGGTAGGCCTGTTCCAGCGAGCGGCGGCGGAAGTGGTCGATCATCAGGCCCTTGGCGATGGTCGCCAGGTAGTCGCGCGGCTCGCGGATCTCGGCGGCGTTGCGCGCCTTGAGCACACGGACGAAGGTGTCCTGCGCCAGGTCGGCGGCATCCGCGTTGTCCAGCCGCCGACGCAACCAGCCTTGCAGCCAGCCGTGGTGTTCGCGATACAGCGCACTGAGAGCCTGGTTAGGCGTGATGGTCGAGCCCGACATGGTGGAAGCCTGATGGAAAGTGCGCCAATGATAATTACTATCATTTATCCATTTCCAGGTTTTTTATCGGGTGGTCGCTGCCTGCGGCGGACATGTAGGTTGGCGCTGAACGCAGTGAAGCCCAACATCACAGTGCTGTCGGAGACAGTTGTTGGGCTTCGCAGGCTCAGCGCCAACCTACGCGTGCCGCCCGACGTTTGTGTGGCCGGGTGTCGGGTTTCGCGGGCATGGCCCTACAGGTGTGGCAAGAGCGTAGGGTGGAAATCGCGAAGCATTTCCACCTTGTCGTGGGGGCGGGGCGGTGGACAAGCTTCGCGTTGTCCACCCTACAAAAAGCACCCTCGGTGGCTGGCGCGGCTTTTTGTAGGTAGGGCCATGCCCGCGAAAAAATTGCCAGCAGGCCGGTATCTACGATTAGAGCTCCAACTTCTGCAGCAACTCCCGCACCTTCTCCGCGGCACCCGGCTGCCGCAGCAGCCGTTCGAGATCCCCATCTCCCGGCGCCGCGTCGGAGAAGTTCAGGTGTTCCGGCAGGATTTCCTCGCCGGGGCTGACCAGCAGGGCGAAGTGGATGACGTTTTCCAGCTCGCGGATGTTTCCCGGCCAGGCGTAGCCCTCCAGCGCCCGCTGCGCATCCACGCCGATCTGCGGCACCGGCAGTTCCAGGCGCTGGGCATAGACGCCGAGGAAGTACTCGGCCAGCGGCAGGATGTCGCCGACCCGCTGGCGCAGCGGCGGCAGCAGCAGGTTGCCGTCGTGCAGGTAGTGCTGCAGTCCTTCGAGGAACTTGCCGGCGCGGACCGCCTGGGCGAGGTCGATGCTGGTGGCGGCGACCAGGCGTACGTCCACCGGGATCGGCTGCTGCGATCCCACCCGGATCACCTCGCGCTCGTCCAGCGCCCTGAGCAGCTTGCTCTGCAGCGACAGCGGCAGGTCGGCGATCTCGTCGAGGTAGAGGGTGCCGCCGTTGGCAGAGCCGAACCAGCCGGCGCGGCTGCTCACCGGGCCATTGTGCGCGCCGGGCGCGTAGCCGAACAGTTCGGCCTCGGCATAGTTGCGGCTCAGCGCGCTGCAACTGACCGCGACGAACAGTCCCGGCCGCTCGCTGGCGCGGTGGATATGGCGGGCCAGCAGTTCCTTGCCGGTGCCGGTCTCGCCCTGGATCAGCACGGCCTGCGGGCCCGGTGCCAGCCGCTCGACTTCCTCGCGCACCTGGCGCGAGCGCGGGTCGAAGAACACCAGCGCCTTGGCGCGGATGCTCAGCGGGCTCTTCTCGGCATCGGGGAAGGTCAGCAGCGGTTGGGTGGGCTCGTGCCGGGTCATGGCGGCTCTCTCCAGGTAAAAAGAAACGCCGGTGCAAGGTCATCACCGGCGTGGAAGCGGACGCATGGCGTCCAGCGTGGGAGACATGCCCCGCCGCGGCGGGGCTCCGGATCAGAAGGCCGGCACCACGGCGCCGTCGTACTTCTTCTCGATGAAGGCTTTCACCTCGGGGCTGGTCAGGGCGGCGGAGAGCTTCTTCAGCGCCTCGCTGTCCTTGTTGTCCGGGCGCGCCACCAGGTAGTTCACGTAGGGCGAGTCGCGGTCTTCCAGCACCAGCGCGTCCTTCACCGGGTTGAGCTTGGCTTCCAGCGCATAGTTGGTGTTGATCAGGTCGAGGTCGACCTGGTCCAGCACGCGCGGCAGCAGGGCCGATTCCAGTTCCTTGAACTTCAGGTTCTTCGGGTTCTCGGCGATGTCCTTGGGCGTGGCCAGGGCATTGCTCGGGTCTTTCAGTTTGATCAGCCCGGCCTTCTGCAGAAGGATCAGCGCGCGGCCGCTGTTGCTGCCCTCGTTGGGCAGGGCGACGGTGGCGCCGTCGGGCAGGTCGGCCAGCGACTTGTACTTCTTCGAGTAGCCGCCGAAGGGTTCGACGTGCACGCCGGTCACGGTGACCAGTTCGGTGCCCTTGCCCTTGTTGAAGTTGTCCAGGTACGGCCTGGTCTGGAAGTAGTTGGCGTCCAGGCGTTTTTCCGCGACCTGCACGTTCGGCTGCACGTAGTCGGTGAAGACCTTCACTTCGAGGTCCACGCCTTCCCTGGCCAGGGTCGGCTTGATCAGTTCGAGGATTTCGGCGTGCGGCACCGGCGTGGCGGCGACCACCAGTTTCTCGTTGGCGTTGACCGAAGCGCTGAAGGCGGCGGCGAGGGCAGTCAGAAGCAGCAGTTTTTTCATCGCAGTGTCCTTGTGGGGCTGGCTGTACGCCTGCCGTGCATCGTCCGTGATCGGGACATTCGGGCAGGAGGAAGTCGTTTCCGGTGTCGTGATGGCGCCGGTTGATGAACAAGCTAGCTGGATTTTTTATTCCATAAAAATATTATTATTTTATTTTTATATTCTTTAAATGAATATGCATTGATGAGTCATCCGGTCGCGCGACAACGGACCGCGCGGCAACCAACCACGGCGGAATCCTCGAAAGCGCGGCGTACTATCGGATCGCTTTATTGAGCGGGGTCAAAACTTCGTTCCCGCAACTTTGCTTGCGACTGCGCGGCAAAGCCGAACCGGCAGTTCGTCGGTCATCCCGATAAGAACCTAACCTGAAGTCACGCAAGAACGCCCCGCGCCCGTGCGCGTGGCAGATTGCCCGGGCCGCGCGAGCGGCGGGCGTCGACCTGAGAGGAATCGTCATGCCCGGATTGGAGGCGTTAGACCTGGCCCGGATCCAGTTCGCCTTTACCGTGTCCTTCCACATCATCTTCCCTGCCATCACCATCGGTCTGGCCAGCTACCTGGCCGTGCTCGAAGGGCTGTGGCTGAAGACCCACGAGGAGGTCTATCGCGACCTCTATCACTTCTGGTCGAAGATCTTCGCGGTCAACTTCGGCATGGGCGTGGTCTCCGGCCTGGTGATGGCCTACCAGTTCGGCACCAACTGGAGCGAGTTCTCCACCTTCGCCGGCAGCGTCACCGGCCCGTTGCTGACCTACGAGGTGCTCACCGCGTTCTTCCTCGAAGCCGGCTTCCTCGGCGTCATGCTGTTCGGCTGGCACCGTGTCGGGCCGGGGCTGCACTTCTTCGCCACGGTGATGGTGGCGATCGGCACGCTGATCTCGACCTTCTGGATTCTCGCCTCCAACAGCTGGATGCAGACCCCGCAGGGCTACGAGATCGTTGACGGCCGGGTGATCCCGGTGGACTGGTTCGCGGTGATCTTCAACCCGTCGTTCCCCTACCGGCTGATGCACATGGCGGTCGCCGCCTTCCTCGCCACGGCGTTCTTCGTCGGCGCCTCGGCGGCCTGGCACCTGCTGCGCGGGCGCGACAACCCGGCGATCCGCAAGATGCTGTCGATGTCCATGTGGATGGCGCTGCTGGTCGCCCCGGTGCAGGCCATGATCGGCGACGCCCACGGCCTCAATACGCTGGAGCACCAGCCGGCGAAGCTCGCCGCCATCGAAGGCCACTGGGACAACAGCGAAGGCGGCCCGACCCCGCTGATCCTGTTCGGCTGGCCGGACATGCAGCGCGAGGAAACCCGCTTCAAGGTGGAAATCCCGGTGCTCGGCAGCCTGATCCTCAAGCACAGCCTGACCGAGCCGATCCCGGCGCTGAAGGACTTCCCGAAGGCGGACCGGCCGAACTCCACCGTGGTGTTCTGGTCGTTCCGCGTCATGGCCGGGCTCGGCATGCTGATGATCCTGGTCGGCGTATGGAGCCTGTGGCTGCGCTGGCGCGGCCGGCTTTACGAGGCACGCAACTTCCTGCGCCTGACATTGCTGATGGGGCCATCGGGGCTGATCGCCATCCTCGCCGGCTGGTTCACCACCGAAATCGGCCGCCAGCCGTGGGTGGTCTACGGCCTGATGCGCACCAGCGACGCGGTGTCGAACCACAGCGTGACGCAGATGAGCATCAGCCTGCTGCTGTTCGTGGTGGTGTATTTCTCGCTGTTCGGCGTCGGTATCGGCTACATGATGCGGCTGGTGCGCAAGGGACCGGTCACCGCCGAGGGACGCCGTTCCAGCAGCGGTGGCGCCGGTCAGCAGCGCACGGCGGCGCGGCCGCTGTCGGCCAGCGACGATGATGACAATGACGTCCCGGATGCGAGGAGCTGAGCCATGGGAATCGACCTTTCGCTGATCTGGGCGGTGATCATCGTCTTCGGCGTGATGATGTACGTGGTGATGGACGGCTTCGACCTGGGCATCGGCATGCTCTATCCGTTCTTCAAGGACTCCGGCGACCGCGACGTGATGATGAATACCGTGGCGCCGGTCTGGGACGGCAACGAGACCTGGCTGGTGCTCGGCGGCGCAGCACTGTTCTGCGCCTTCCCGCTGGCCTATGCGGTGGTGTTGTCGGCGCTCTACCTGCCGCTGATCCTGATGCTGGTGGGGCTGATCTTCCGTGGCGTGGCCTTCGAGTTCCGCTTCAAGGCCAAGGAGAGCAAACAGCACATCTGGGACAAGGCGTTCATCGGCGGCTCGCTGGTCGCGACCTTCTTCCAGGGCGTGGCGCTGGGGGCGTTCATCGAGGGCATCCCGGTGGCCGACGGGCGCTTCGCCGGCGGTTCGCTGGACTGGCTGGCGCCGTTCCCGCTGTTCTGCGGCCTTGGCCTGGTCTTCGCCTACAGCCTGCTCGGCTGCACCTGGCTGATCATGAAGACCGAAGGCCGCCTGCAGGAGCGCATGCACGACCTGGCGCGCCCGCTGGCGCTGGTGCTGCTGGCGGTGATCGGCATCGTCAGCCTGTGGACGCCGCTGGCCCACGAGGACATCGCCCAGCGCTGGTTCAGCCTGCCCAACCTGTTCCTGTTCATGCCGGTACCGCTGCTGGTGCTGCTGTGCTTCTACGCGCTGTTGCGCTCGGTGGCGAACAACGACCATGTGAAGCCCTTCGTGCTCACCCTGGCGCTGATCTTCCTCGGCTACAGCGGGCTGGGCATCAGCCTGTGGCCGAACATCATCCCGCCGTCGGTCTCCATCTGGGACGCCGCCGCCCCGCCGCAGAGCCAGGGCTTCGCGCTGGTCGGCGCGCTGTTCATCATCCCCTTCATCCTCGGCTACACGGCGTGGAGCTACTACGTGTTCCGCGGCAAGGTGAAACATGGCGATGGGTATCACTGAGATGAACAGTGAAGAAAAGGCGCCGCTGCGCAAACGCCTGGGCTGGCTGGTGCTGATCTGGACGGCCAGCGTGCTGGCCCTCGGCGCCGCAGCATGGCTGATGCGGCTGCTGATGAGTGCTGCCGGGTTGCACTCGTAGGTTGGCGCTGAGCTTGCGAAGCCCAACACCTGTTGGACGCGGCACCGTTGGGCTTCGCTGCGCTCAGCGCCAACCTACGTCCGTAGGATGGGTTGAGCGAAGCGATACCCATGCGGTCCGCTTCAATGCAACCTGTCCCGCTGCGCCAGGCTGGGGAACAGCTTCATCCACGCCCCGGTAACGATCAGCGTGCCGACCCCGCCCAGCACCACCGCCGGCACCGTGCCGAACCAGTGCGCGGTGACGCCGGATTCGAACTCGCCGAGCTGGTTCGAGGCGCCGATGAACAGGCCGTTCACCGCGCTGACCCGGCCGCGCATCTCGTCCGGGGTTTCCAGCTGCACGAAGGCGCCGCGGATCACCATGCTGATCATGTCCGCCGCGCCGAGCACCACCAGCACCCCGAGCGACAGCCAGAACGAGGTCGACAGGCCGAAGGCGATGGTCGCCAGTCCGAAGATGCCGACCGAGAGGAACATGATCCGCCCGACGTTGCGCTCGATGGGATAGCGCGCCAGCCAGAACGACATCAGCAGCGCGCCGACCGCCGGCGCCGAGCGCAGCAGGCCGAGGCCCCAGGGGCCGGTGAGCAGGATGTCGCGGGCGAACACCGGCAGCAGCGCGGTGGCGCCGCCGAGCAGCACGGCGAACAGGTCCAGCGAGATGGCGCCGAAGATGTCCGGGCGGCTGCGGATGTAGCGGATGCCGGCGAGCAGCGAATCCAGCGAGGCCTTGCCCTGGGTGCTTGGCTGCTGGCGCTTGGGCAGGGTCTGCATCAGCACGCAGGCGATGAAGTACAGCACGGCGGTCGGCGCATACACCCAGAACGCGCCGAAGGCGTAGAGCAGCCCGCCGAGTGCCGGTGCGGCGATGGTCGCCGCCTGGGTCGCCGAGGCGGAAGCGGCCACCGCGCGCGGGAAGAGGCCGGTGGGGACGATGTTCGGCAGCAGCGCCTGGGTGGTCGGCATCTCGAACGAACGCGCCGTGCCGAGCAGGAAGGCGAGGACGAAGATCATCTCGCGGCTGACGTTGTCGCTGCTGCTGCCGAGCACCAGCGCCAGGGCGATCAGGCCCTGGCCGATCTGGCAGATAGACGCCACCCGACGCCGGTCGTAGCGGTCGGCGACGTGCCCGGTGTGCAGCATGAACAGCACCCGCGGCACGAACTCCACCAGCCCGACCAGACCGAGGTCGAGCACGCTGCCGGTCAGCTGGTACATGTGCCAGCCGATGGCCACGGTGAGCATCTGGAAGCCGCTGGCAGTACAGACACGGGCCAGCCAGAAGGCGAGGAAGGGACGATGGCGGAGCAGGGAGGTGGCGTCGGCGGACATGGAGCGGGCTATTCATTAGGCGGCTAAGCAAGGTGCGGCAGATTAGCACGCCGTCCGAGCGGAATTGGCGTTTCCGCACCGCTGGCGAGGGCCGGCGTAGGGTGGACAACGCTCCGCTTGTCCACCGCCCCGGCCCCACGACAAGGTGGAAATGCTTCGCGATTTCCACCCTACGCCCTTGCCATACCTGTAGGAGCGGGCCATGCCCGCGAAAATCCGTGCCGCGTCATTTCGCGGGCATGGCCCGCTCCTACGAAGATGCTCTCGCGTTGCCGGCAGGGCAGGCCGGGTAGGGCGATGCCTGTTACATCCGCCACTCGATCCCCGCATACACGCTGCGCCCATCCCCCGGGAGGAACTGCGCGCTGTCGCGGCCGAAGGCGTTGGCGATCACGCCGGTGGAGGCGATGTAGGTCTTGTCGGACAGGTTGCGCCCCTCGACGAAGAAGCCGAAGCCCGACTCCGGCCGGTAGCCGCCTTTCAGGCCCCAGATCGCGTAGCCCTCGGCGTACAGGGTTTCCGCCTGGTCGACGTTGTAGTGATTGGGCGCCCACTCGAAGGTCGGGCCGGCGTACCAGCCTTCCTGCTGCCACATCGCCTCGCCCTTGATGAACTGGCGCGGCACGCCGGCCAGGCGGTTGTCGCCGAACACGTCGTCGTTGTCGAAGCGGAAGTCGTTGAACAGGTACTGGCCGCGTAGGGTGATCTGGCCGATGGTCCAGGCGCCGCCCAGTTCCACGCCGGAGTGGCGGGTGCGGTCGGCGTTGACGGTGCCGAGCGGCTGGCCGCTGGCATCGTTCAGGGACAGCAGTTCGTCGCGGATTTCGCTGCGGTAGACCGCCAGGTCGAGGTCGAAGTTGTCCTGCGTCCAGCGCATCCCGGCTTCCCAGGTGTTGGCCTTCTGCGCGTCGTTGGGGGCGAAGGCGATCACCTGGCCGCCAGTCAGTTCGCTGAAGCTCGGCGGCTCGAAGCTCTGGCTGAAATTGACGAACATCTGCATGCCGGGCATCAGGTCATGACGCAGGCCGATGCGGCCGATCCGCCCGATATAGGTCTTGTCGAAACTGGTGTCGCGTTCGTTGCCGGCCACCAGGCGGTCGTCGGAATCGCGCTGCTGGTGCAGCCAGCTCAGGCCGCCGATCAGCGCCCATTGCTCGGCCAGCGGAATCTGCAGCTCGCCGAAGGCATTCAGGTTGCGCGCGGTCTGGTTCAGCTCGTCGACCTGGCGGCCCTTGTGTCCGCCGACGTTGAGGTAGTTGGCCTGCTGGTTGCGTCCGTGGGCGCTTTCCACGCCGCCGTGCCAGCTCCAGCCGGCGTCGTTCTCCCAGATGTGCGCGAGGCGCAGGCCGTAGTCCTCGCTGTCGATATCGAGCACCTGGAAGATCGGGTGGAACAACGATTTCTCGGCGTACCAGCTGGACAGCTGCAGGCTGTGCCCGCCGCCCAGCTGCAGGGTGGTGATGTTGCCGACGCGGTCGAGGTTGTAGTTGCGCTGCTGGTCGCCGGTGATGTTGCCCGGCGCGGCCTGCTCGGGGTTGTCGCGCAGCTGCGCCTTGGTCAGGTTGCCCGGCAGGTCGGAGTCGGATTCCACGTGGGTCAGGTAGAGGCGGGTGGCGAGGTTTTCGTTGATCAGCCCGCCGAGGTTGGCGAAGTAGCGCTGGTTTTCCTGCCGGGCGTGGTCGCGGAAACCGTCCTGGCTGTAGTTGTTGGCGCTCAGGTAGCCGTCGATGCCGCCGAAATCCTGGGCCACGGCGGCGTACAGGCGGTTGTAGTCGAAGCTGCCGGCCTCGGCGCGCAGATCCAGCGGCGGAGCGGTCTTGCCGGTGGGGCTGACGAAGTTGATCGCCCCGCCGAGGGTGGCCGAGCCGTAGCGCCAGGCGTTGGCGCCGCGCAGCACTTCGATGTGGTCGACCGCCAGCGGTTCGATGGTCTGGAAGTCGAAGCTGCCGTCGGCCAGGTTGACCGGCGCGCCGTCCTGCATCAGCAACAGGCCGCGGCCGTGGAAGGTGCGCTGCAGGCCGGAGCCGCGGATCGACAGGCGCGCTTCTTCGGCGCCGAAGCGCGGCTGGATGAACACGCCGGGGGCCATGCCGAGGGCGTCCTGCAGGGTGCTGGTGCGGCCGGTCTTGTAGGTCTCGGCATCGACTACGGTAGCGCCGCCGGGGATGTGGGCGAACTCGGCCTTCTTCTCGGCGACGGTCGGCGAGGTGGGGTCCTTGTTTAGTTCGCCCTTGACGGTGGTGCTGTCCATTTCCAGATGGTCGGCCTGGGCGAGGGAGGCGAGGCCGATGTTGAGGGCGAGCACGCTGAGCATGTGGATAGTGCGCATGGCGTTTTCCTTGGTCTTGTAATCAGGTTCCATTCGCCCGCGGCCGATGGGCGCGGACGGGCGGGCCGGGCTGCGTGCGATGCGCAGGCGGGGCCGCTGCCGGTTGTGTTGAACGCTGATGTGCGACTAGGGCGCGCGGGGGTTGGCCGGAGGCCAGTTGTAGCGGGGCGAGGTGGCGCGGCGGGGCGCGGGATGGCGGAACGGGTTGGCGCCCGGGCGGATCAGCCAGGCGAGGAAGAACAGCGCGGCGACGCCGACGATGAAGGCGCCGCACAGCGGGCAGTCGAGGGCGGGGAGTTCCGCGTGGCCGGGGCTGCCGGCGAGACCGCCATCGGCTGCCGGGTCGACATGGCCCGAGGTGGAGCAGTACAGCCCGCCGATGCCGTTGAGCTGCATCCCGCTCATGTGTCCGTGGCCGATCGCGCAGGCGAGCGCGCTGAGCAGGATGCATCCGTAGAGCACCCAGGCGATCAGCGAGCGTTGGCGGCGGACAGCGTCCATGACCCAGATCCTTGTTTGTAAGACTGCCGGGCGAGCGGGGCGCCGCGGCAAGCAAGCAGAATTCTAATCTTTCCCTGTGTCCCCTGGATTGAACTTAGTCGCGGAAAACGTGCTGTCAATCTAGTGGCAAACGAAAAGAGCAGCGCTCAGCGGGTCGCCTTGAGCACCACGAATTTCGGGTTCGCCGCCACTTGTTCGACGCCACGAAACAGGCGCTTGAGCTTGGCGTGGTAGCCGAGGTGGCGGTTGCCGACGATCCACAGCTGGCCGCCCGTGACCAGCGCGTTGCGGGCCTGCTGGAACATGCGCCAGGCGAGGAAGTCGCCGACCACCTGCTGCTGGTGGAACGGCGGGTTGCACAGCACCACGTCCAGCGAGTCCGCCGGCTGCCCGGCCAGGCCGTCGCCGGCGCGGATATCCACAGGACGGTCGCCGAGCGCCGCCTGCCAGTTATCCCGGGCCGACTGCACGGCCATGTAGGACTCGTCGACCAGCGTGTAGTGCGCCTCAGGGTTGTCCAGCGCGCTGGCGATGGCGAGCACGCCGTTGCCGCAGCCGAGGTCGGCCACCCGCGCGCGGCCGAGGTTGCGCGGCAGGTGCGGGAGGAAGGCGCGGGTGCCGATGTCCAGCCCTTCGCGGCAGAACACGTTGGCGTGGTTGAGCAGTTCCAGGCGCGGCGTGTCGAGGGTGTAGCGGGTCGGGTAGGGCGAGCTGGCGTGCGGTTTGTCCTGCGGGGTGACGAACAGCAGGCGGGCCTTCTTCTCCGCCAGCGAGGCCTGCACCGGGCCGAGATACTTCTCCAGCAGATCGCCCGCCGCGCGCGGCAGATGCTTGATCATCGCCCCGGCCATCACCCGCGCGCCCGGCGCGAGCTGGCCCTGCAGGCGGATCAGCTGTTCTTCCAGCAGGGCGAGCGTCTTGGGAATGCGGATCAGCACCCGGTCGAAGGGCCCTTCGGCGCTTTCGCTGGCTGGCACGAAGCGCACGGCGTCCGCCGCCAAGTCGTTGCGCGCGAGGTTCTTCTGCAGCGCCAGGCTGGCCAGGAAGGAGTCGCCGCTGCTGGTTACCCGGGCGTGGCCGGCAAGGCTGGCGGCCAGCGCGCCGAAGCTGTCGTTGAGGACCAGCAGCCGGCTGTCGGCGGGCAGGCCGTCTTCCGCGACCTGCTTCAGCAGGTATTCATCGGCGGCGTCGAAGGCCTGCAGCGGGTCGTTCTGCTGCTCCGGCTGGCGGATCAGGTCGAGCTGGGCGAAGGGGCTGTTCAGAATAGGCATAGGAACTGGCGGTGTTTACCGGCTTCTCAATAGGAGAAACTAGGGCATTGCTTTGGATTGGGAGCGGAGTATGACCGCCAGCGAAGAGAAGTTCACCCGCCAGACGCTGCAGGAGGTGCACACGCTCACCCCGAGCCTGTTCACCCTGCGCACCACGCGCGACTCCGGTTTCCGCTTCCGCGCCGGGCAATTCGCCCGTCTCGGCGTGTACAAGCCGAGCGGCAGCATCGTCTGGCGCGCCTATTCGATGGTCTCGGCGCCCCATGACGAATTCCTCGAATTCTTCTCCATCGTGGTGCCGGGCGGGGAGTTCACCAGCGAACTGAGCCGGCTGCGCGAGGGCGACCAGTTGCTGATCGACCGCCAGGCGTTCGGTTTCCTCACCCTCGACCGCTTCGTCGACGGCCGCGATCTCTGGCTGCTGGCCACCGGCACCGGGCTGGCGCCGTTCCTGTCGATCCTGCAGGACTTCGAGGTGTGGGAGCGCTTCGAGTCGATCAAGCTGGTCTACAGCGCGCGGGAGAAACGCGAGCTGGCCTATCTCGACCTGATCGCCGGTCTCGGCCAGCGGGACTACCTGCAGGAGTACGCGCACAAGCTGCAGTTCATCCCGGTGGTCACCCGCGAGGAAGTGCCGGGCTGCCTGCACGGACGGATCACCACGCTGATCGAGAACGGCGAACTGGAACGCGCCGCCGGACTGGAGCTGACCCCGGAGCACTCGCGGGTGATGCTCTGCGGCAACCCGCAGATGATCGAGGACACCCGCGCGGTGCTGAAGAAGCGCGACATGAACCTCAGCCTGACCCGCCGGCCAGGGCAGATCGCGGTGGAAAACTACTGGTAGGGCAGTTGGTAGCTACGTAACTACGTGGCTGGGCCATGACTCGCGTAGGTTGGTGCTGAACGCAGTGAAGCCCAACGATGGCGATGTTGGGCTTCGCGTTGCTCAGCGCCAACCTACGGTGCCTGTAACCGCCGCTACTTCTGCTGGTTCTTCAGCAGATCGCGGATCTCGGTGAGCAGCTCCTGGTCCACGGTCGGTGCCGGCGGGGCGGCAGCTTCTTCGCGCTTCAGGCGGTTGATCGCCTTGACGCCCATGAAGATGGCGAAGGCGACGATCAGGAAGTCGAGCACGGTCTGAATGAATTTTCCGTAGGACAACACCACGGCCGGTGTCGCGCCTTCCGCGGCCTTGAGGGTGACGGCCAGGTCGGAGAAGTCGACGCCGCCGATCAGCAGGCCGATGGGAGGCATGATGACGTCGCCGACGAAGGACGAGACGATCTTGCCGAAGGCGGCGCCGATGATGATACCGACGGCCATGTCGACCACGTTGCCCTTGACGGCGAAGGCCTTGAACTCGCTGAGCAGACTCATGCAGAAACTCCTTGTAAGAAATGGGGACAGGGGGAGTTTAGCGGCCCTGGCGGCCACGGGCAGCCCGAATTGCACGGCTCGTGCATGACGCTGCGGAGCGCCGGGCTGCGGCGTCGGCGATTGGCGTGGGGGGAAGGGGGTGGTCTAGTCTGTAAGTGCAATCCACCGTGAAAAGGAGGACCCGCCATGCCACTCGAGCATCACCCGCTGTCCCGCGAATTCCCCGATTACAAAGCGAAAATGACGCAACTCCACGGCAAAGATGCCCATTTCACCAAGCTGGCAACCAGCTACGAGGCACTCGACAGGAAGATCTTCGAAGTCGAGGACGGCCGTGAGGCGCTGGACGATCTTTCCCTCAACAGCCTGAAGCTGCAGCGGGTCACCCTCAAGGACGAGATCGCCGAACTGCTCAAACGATCTACGTGAGGATGACTGGAGTCAAAGGCACCGGTAGGAACGAGGCGTAGGCTCTTGTCACTTTTTTCCTGCTGGTGCCATTGCCATGCCCAAATCGCAACGATTCCTCAGCAAGCACACCTCGCAAGCTCCCAAAGACAAGGAATTCCGCCGCGCGCAGGAGCGTCTGGTGCGCCTGAAACTGCAGTACGAACTGCTCGACCAGCGCATCGCCCGGGTCGAGGAGGGCATCGAGCGTCCCGAGGGCTCCATCGCCTCGTTGCTGATGCGCCGCGAAGGGCTGAAGCACGACATGGAGTGCCAGTATCGGCGGTTGCTGGCGGGCTGATTCTCAGCCTCACGCTTGCCAGCAACTGCAACCTGTAGGAGCCAGCTTGCTGGCGATCCGAACTCACCGGCGAGCACAGAGCCGCCGGCTGGCGCGGCTGATCGCCAGCAAGCTGGCTCCTACAGAAAGCAGAAAGCAATTCCCAGCCGGCATTAGCCGTTATCATGCGCACTTTGTCCTGACGGAGTCCGCCCATGGCCAAGGCCAAGCGCATGTATGGCTGCACCGAGTGCGGCGCCACCTTCCCGAAATGGGCCGGGCAGTGCGCTGACTGCGGGGCCTGGAACACCCTGGTCGAGACCGTCGTCGAAAGCCTCACCAGCCCTGCCTCGGGGCGTGGCGGCTGGGCCGGGCAGCAGGCCAACATCAAGACTCTTGCCGAAGTCAGCGTCGAGGAAATGCCGCGCTTCTCCACCGCATCCGCCGAACTCGACCGCGTCCTCGGCGGCGGCCTGGTGGACGGTTCGGTGGTGCTGATCGGCGGCGATCCCGGCATCGGCAAGTCCACCATTCTTCTGCAGACCCTCTGCAACATCGCCAGCCGCCTGCCGGCGCTCTACGTCACCGGCGAGGAATCCCAGCAGCAGGTCGCCATGCGCGCCCGTCGTCTCGGCCTGCCGGAAGACAAGCTGAAGGTGATGACCGAGACCTGCATCGAAAGCATCATCGCCACCGCCCGCCATGAAAAGCCCAAGGTGATGGTGATCGACTCCATCCAGACCATCTTCACCGAACAGCTGCAGTCCGCCCCCGGCGGCGTCGCCCAGGTGCGCGAGAGCGCGGCGCTGCTGGTGCGCTTCGCCAAGCAGAGCGGCACGTCGATCTTCCTGGTCGGCCACGTCACCAAGGAAGGCGCCCTGGCCGGCCCGCGCGTGCTGGAGCACATGGTCGACACCGTGCTGTATTTCGAGGGCGAGTCGGATGGCCGCCTGCGCCTGCTGCGGGCGGTGAAGAACCGCTTCGGCGCGGTCAACGAGCTGGGCGTGTTCGCCATGACCGACAAGGGTCTGAAGGAAGTTTCCAACCCGTCGGCGATCTTCCTTACCCGCGCCCAGGAATCGGTACCGGGCAGCGTGGTGATGGCAACTTGGGAAGGCACGCGGCCGATGCTGGTGGAAGTACAGGCGCTGGTCGATACCAGCCATCTCGGCAATCCGCGGCGGATCACCCTCGGCCTCGACCAGAACCGCCTGGCCATGCTGCTCGCCGTACTGCACCGCCACGGCGGCATTCCGACCTACGACCAGGACGTCTTCCTCAACGTGGTCGGCGGGGTGAAGGTGCTGGAAACCGCGTCCGACCTGGCACTAATGGCGGCGGTGATATCCAGCCTGCGCAACCGCCCGCTGGATCACCAGTTGCTGGTGTTCGGCGAGGTGGGCCTGTCCGGCGAGGTGCGTCCGGTGCCGAGCGGCCAGGAGCGTCTGAAGGAAGCGGCCAAGCACGGCTTCAAGCGCGCCATCGTGCCTAAGGGCAATGCGCCGAAGGAAGCGCCGCCGGGATTGCAGGTGATGGCTGTTACGCGCCTGGAGCAGGCGCTGGATGCGTTGTTCGAGTGAGCGTCCGTTGCCAGCGGGAAGCCCGGATCGCGAGCAAGCTCGCTCCTACAGGGTAGGGGTGCAACCCGCCAATCCCGATGCGTAATGGCGGGTTTCACCCGCCCTACGACGTATCACTCCCCGAGATGCGCCAGCTCGTGATCCAGCCGCTCGCCGCCGCCGAGGTTCAGTTCGAGCAGCCGGCGCAGGTGGCTGATGGAGTCGAGGTCGAGGTGCTTGCAGGTGAAGCCGAGGAAGCCCTCGCGTTCCCAGACCAGCTCCGCCTCCATGAAGATGTTGACGTCGAAGCCCAGGTAGATGCGCACCTCGAAGGGTTGCTTCGGGTCGCCGTGGAAGGTTTCCGGTCGCTGGATCAGCAACCCCTGCAGGGACAGGTCGTGCAGTCGCACTTTCCAGCGTTGATCGCCCTGAGAAAGCTCGGCGTTGGCGTCGAAGGCGATGCGCTGGAAGCGCCGGCGTTCGCGATTGCTCTCGCTCATGGGGTGAATTCCGAAAAGGTGGCGGCTTTTCGCTCCGCAGAATTGGACATTCCTGACAGTGATCAGGTACGAGCGTTCGGACTTTCCACTTGACTCTATCAGCCTTTTTACAACCGTGCAGACTTACGCTTGAGTTTGACAGTTCTGCAACCCTCGCCAAAGCTCCATAGGGGTTTCCTCCCTCTCTCATCGAAATCACTTGGGGCACAGAGCGATATGGATAAGCGACTTGTGGGCAAGGGCTTGATCGTCGGCCTGCTCAGTCTGGGCAGCGTAGTGGCACATGCCGATCAGGCCGGCGGCGGTGGCTGCGGCTGGGGCAACATGGTGTTCGAAGGGCAGCGCGGATTGTTCCCGCACCTTTTGGCCACCACCACCAACGGCACCTCGGGCAACGCAACCTTCGGCCTGACTTCAGGCACCAACGGCTGTGACTCCAGCGTGCGCCTCGGCTACGGCGGGCGCTCGATCTTCGCCATGAACGGCATGCTCGACAGCATCGCCGAAGACATGGCCAAGGGACAGGGCGAGGCGCTGGATGCCTACGCCGTCCTGCTTGGCATCGACACCAACGACCGCGCGCACTTCGCCCAGGTCACCCAGCAGCATTTCGGCGAGATCTTCGCCAGCAAGGACGTAACTGGAGAGCAGGTGCTCAGCAACACTCTGGCGGTCATGAGCCGCGACCAGGTTCTGGCGCGCTATGCCAAGCAACCGGCCTGAGTGACAACGCTCCCCTTTGCAACCCGCCTGTTGGCGGGTTCTTTTTTGCTGCTGCAAACGCCGCTGGCGAACGCCATGAGCCAGCGGCGTTTCGGCAATATCGTTGTAGGCTTTTTAGACTAAGGTTGAATGAAACGTCTGTAGGAAGAGACTAGAATTTTCCTGCGAAATCTCGCCTTTCAACCCTGTCGGAAGCCTCGCTATGAACAATAACAATAGCCTGCTACGTCACCTCGCCTGGCTGGTGGTGGCGGTAGCAGGAGCCTTTGCCTTGGGAGTCGTGGCTCTGCGCCGCGGCGAAGCCATCAACGCCTTGTGGATAGTCGTTGCGGCAGTCGCCATCTATCTGGTCGCCTACCGTTACTACAGCCTGTTCATCGCCAGCAAGGTGATGCAACTGGACCCCAACCGGGCCACGCCCGCGGTCATCAACAACGATGGCCTGGACTACGTGCCGACCAACAAGCACGTGCTCTTCGGTCACCACTTCGCCGCCATCGCCGGCGCCGGCCCGCTGGTCGGCCCCGTGCTCGCCGCGCAGATGGGCTACCTGCCCGGCACGCTCTGGCTGATTGCCGGCGTGGTGCTGGCCGGTGCGGTGCAGGACTTCATGGTCCTGTTCATCTCCACCCGCCGCAACGGCCGTTCGCTGGGCGAACTGGTGCGCGAGGAAATGGGCCAGGTGGCGGGAACCATCGCCCTGTTCGGCGCCTTCATGATCATGGTGATCATCCTCGCGGTGCTGGCGCTGATCGTGGTGAAAGCCCTGGCCGAAAGCCCGTGGGGCATGTTCACCGTGATGGCGACCATCCCGATCGCGATCCTCATGGGCCTGTACATGCGCTACATCCGCCCGGGCCGCATCGGCGAGATCTCGGTGGTCGGCGTCGCCCTGCTGCTCAGTTCGATCTGGCTGGGGGGCCAGGTTGCAGCCAGTCCGGAATGGGCGCCGCACTTCACCTTCACCGGCATACAGATCACCTGGATGCTGATCGCCTACGGCGCCATCGCCTCGGTGCTGCCGGTATGGCTGCTGCTGGCGCCGCGCGACTACCTGTCGACCTTCCTGAAGATCGGCACCATCGTCGCCCTCGCCATCGGCATCCTGATCGTCATGCCGGAGCTGAAGATGCCGGCGCTGACCCAGTTCACCGACGGCACCGGCCCGGTGTGGAAGGGCGCGCTGTTCCCGTTCCTGTTCATCACCATCGCCTGTGGCGCCGTGTCCGGCTTCCACGCGCTGATCTCCTCCGGCACCACGCCGAAGCTGCTCAACCGCGAGCCCGACGCCCGCTACATCGGCTACGGCGGCATGCTGATGGAATCCTTCGTGGCGATCATGGCCATGGTCGCCGCCTCGGTGATCGAGCCGGGCATCTACTTCGCCATGAACAGCCCGCCGGCCGTGGTCGGCACCGACGTCGCCGCAGTGGCCGCGACCGTCAGCAGCTGGGGCTTCGCCATCACGCCGGAGGTGCTCACGCAGACCGCCCAAGACATCGGCGAAACCACCATCCTGGCCCGTGCCGGCGGCGCGCCGACCCTCGCCGTGGGCATCGCGCACATCCTTCACCAGGTGCTGCCGGGTGAGAACACCATGGCCTTCTGGTACCACTTCGCGATCCTCTTCGAGGCGCTGTTCATCCTCACCGCGGTGGACGCCGGCACCCGCGCCGGGCGCTTCATGCTGCAGGACCTGCTGGGCGAATTCGTGCCGGCGCTGAGCCGGACCGACTCGTGGGGCGCCAACGTCTTCGCCACCGGCGGCTGCGTGGCGATGTGGGGCTGGCTGCTGTACCAGGGCGTGGTCGACCCGCTGGGCGGCATCAACACCCTGTGGCCGCTGTTCGGCATCTCCAACCAGATGCTCGCCGGCATCGCGCTGATGCTCGCCACCGTCGTGCTGATCAAGATGAAGCGCCAGCAGTACGTCTGGGTGACCATGGTGCCGGCCGCCTGGCTGCTGATCTGCACCACCACCGCGGGCCTGATCAAGATCTTCGACAGCAACCCGGCGGTGGGCTTCGTCGCCCTCGGCCAGAAATACAGTGCCGCGCTGGATGCCGGCCAGGTGCTGGCTCCGGCCAAGGACCTCGGCCAGGTGCAGAGCGTGATGATGAACGCGTACATCAACGCCGGCCTCACCGTGCTGTTCCTGCTGGTGGTGCTCAGCGTGCTGGTCTACTCGATCAAGGTCGGCGCTGCCGCGTGGAACAAGAAGGAGCGCACCGACAAGGAGTCGCCGTTCCAGCCGATTCCCGATGCCTGATGGAGGTGACGCATGTTCAACGACCTCAGCCGCATGGGTAAGTACCTCGGGCAGGCCGCCCGGATGCTGGTCGGCATGCCGGACTACGACAACTACGTCCAGCACATGCAGACCAAGCATCCGGACAAGCCGGTGATGACCTACGAGGAGTTCTTCCGCGACCGCCAGGAGGCGCGTTACGGCGGCGGCAAGGGACGGCCGATCCGCTGCTGCTGAACGGCACGCCCGGGGCGGAAAACGACCCGGGCTGTCGCCTCCGCGCCAGCGCGACCGAGGGTTGTCGGCAGGGATGAGGTTTTGCGACATCCTTGCCAAGCCCGATCCGATCACCACGGGCCACGAGCGATCGCGGCCCGTTTTCATTTTCCTGCCTGGAAGTACCCATGACTGATTCCGCAATCGCCACGCAGATTCCGGTGACCGTCCTCACCGGCTTTCTCGGCGCGGGCAAGACGACACTGCTCAAGCACATCCTCAAGGCCGAGCACGGCCTGAAGATCGCGGTGATCGAGAACGAGTTCAGCGAAACGCCCATCGACGCCCAACTGCTCGGCGACGAACCGGTGCAGGTGATGACCCTGTCCAACGGCTGCGTCTGCTGTACCATCAATACCGATCTGGAGAAGGCACTGTTCGTCCTGCTGGAACAGCGCGACAACGGCGAGATCGAGTTCGACCGCCTGGTGATCGAATGCACCGGCCTGGCCGACCCGGCGCCGGTGGCGCAGACCTTCTTCGTCGACGAGACCCTGCGCGAGCGCTACCTGCTCGACGGCATCATCACCCTGGTCGACGCGGTCAACGCCGAGCGCCACCTGCAGGAAACCATCGCCCAGGCCCAGGTCGGCTTCGGCGACCGCCTCCTGGTGAGCAAGCGCGACCTGGTCGAGCCGACCGACTACCAGACTCTGGTCGAACGCCTGCAGCGCATCAACCGCCGCGCGCAGGTCTTCCCTGTGGATAACGGCGCCATCGACCTCGACCGCCTGCTCGACGTGCGCGGCTTCAACCTCAACGCCGACGTCGGCCTGCGTCCACTGCAACCGCTGCGCCCAGCCGTGACGGTCAACGACCGCATCGCCACCATGGTCCTGCGCACGGATCGGCCGCTGGACATCGATCGCCTCAGCCAGTTCATGGACGACCTGCTGCAATGGCACGGCAACTCGCTGCTGCGCTACAAGGGCGTGCTGAACATCGCCGGCGAATCCCGCCGCCTGGTATTCCAGGGTGTGCTGCGGCTCTACGGGTTCGACTGGGACGCCGAGTGGCAGGAAGGCGAGGCGCGCGAGAGCGTGATGGTGTTCATCGGCGACAACCTGCCCGAGGAACAGATTCGCCAGGGGTTCGAGGCGATTACGGGCTGAGAGCTGCCCCCGTAGGAGCGGGCCGTGCCCGCGATCAGCCTCGTAGGGCGGGTGCAACCCGCCATGACATGCCATTTGCGGAAACCCGGCGGGTTTCACCTGCCCTGACGGGAGTGCCAAAGCCCCCGCATGCGGCTAGGCTAGGGCGGTTCCCACGCAAATGGATGTTGTAGCCATGACCTCTGAAACCGAAGCCACTTCCGCCCGCGAACCGCTCAGCGCGGTGGAGGCCCGCATCATCGGCTGCCTGATCGAGAAACAGGCGACCACCCCGGAGTCCTATCCGCTGACCCTCAACGCGCTGGTCACCGCTTGCAACCAGAAGACCAGCCGCGAGCCGGTGATGAACCTCACCCCCGGCCAGGTCGGCCAGGCCCTGCGCAGCCTGGAAGGGCGCGAACTGGTGCGCCTGCAGATGGGCAGCCGCGCCGACCGCTGGGAGCAGCGCACGGAAAAGACCCTGGAACTGGTCAAGCCGCAGCTGATGCTGATCGCGTTGCTGCTCCTGCGCGGCCCGCAGACGCTCAACGAACTGCTCACCCGCACCCAGCGCATGTACGAATTCGACGACACCGAGGAAGTCCGCCACCAGCTCGAACGCCTCGCCGCCCGCGGCATGACCGTGCAACTGGAACGCCAGCCGGGACAGCGCGAAGAGCGCTACATGCACCTGCTCGGCACCGAGGAAGACCGCGCCGAAGCCATCGCCGCCAGCGCCACCCGCAGCAGCTCCAGCGAGGGCGGCAGCCCCGTGGACAGCGGCCGCCTCGCCGAACTGGAAGCCCGAGTCGCCGCCCTCGAAGAACGCCTGGCGCGGCTGGAGCAGGAACGCGATTAAACCGCTGCGACGGATTTTGTAGGAGCCAGCTTGCTGGCGATCCCAAGCTCGCCGACAACGAGAGAGCCGCCGGTTGGCACGGTCGATCGCCAGCAAGGACTGGGCGTCCCCCTGGCTCCTACAGGTTCGGTGCGTGGGTGAGGTTACTTACTCAGAAGATGTAATCCGTCGTCAGGAAATTCGACTCCCGATTGCGGATGATCTCGCTGACCAGCTCCTTGTTGTCCTCCTGGAACTTCGTCGCCACCAGCGTGCGGATGGAGAACACCCGCAGTGCGTCGTGTACCGACAGGGTGCCTTCCGCCGAGTTCTTGCGGCCGTTGAAGGGGAAGGTGTCCGGGCCGCGCTGGCACTGGGCGTTGATGTTGATCCGGCCGACCTGGTTGACGAACGCATCCACCAGCCGGCCGACCTGTGCCGGGTCGTTGCCGAAGATGCTCAGCTGCTGGCCGTAGTCGGAATGCAGCACGTAGTCGATCACTTCCTTCAGGTCGCGGTACGGCACCACCGGGATCAGCGGGCCGAACTGTTCTTCCTGGTAGATGCGCATGTTCGCGCTCACCGGGCTGAGCAGCGCCGGATAGAAGAAGCTTTGCCGGTGCGCGCCGCCGCCCGGGTTGATCACGTTCGCGCCCTTGGCGACGGCGTCCCGCAGCAGGCCGTTGAGGTAATCCACCTTGCCTGGCTCCGGCAGCGGGGTGAGTGCCACGCCCGGTTCCCAGGGCATGCCCGGCTTGAGCGTGGCGAGTCTGGCGCTGAATTTGTCGAGAAACGGCTGCAGCACATCCTCGTGCACGAAGAGGATCTTCAGCGCGGTGCAGCGCTGGCCGTTGAAGGAAAGGGCGCCGGTGACGGCTTCGCTGACGGCGTTGTCGAGGTCGACCTGCGGCAGCACGATGCCCGGGTTCTTCGCATCCAGGCCGAGCGCCGCGCGCAGGCGGTGCGGGCGTGGGTGCAGTTTCTTCAGGTCGCTGGCGCCGGAGTGGGTGCCGATGAAGGCGAATACGTCGATCTTGCCGCTGGCCATCAGCGCGCTGACGGTGTCGCGGCCCTTGCCGTAGATGATGTTGATCACCCCCGGCGGGAAGCTGTCGCGGAACGCCTCCAGCAGCGGGCGGATCAGCAGCACGCCGAACTTGGCCGGCTTGAACACCACGGTGTTGCCCATGATCAGCGCCGGGATCAGGGTGGTGAAGGTTTCGTTCAGCGGGTAGTTGTACGGGCCCATGCACAGTGCCACGCCCATCGGCACACGGCGGATCTGGCCGAGGGTGCCCTGTTCCAGCTCGAAGCGGCTGGAGCGGCGGTCCAGTTCCTTGAGCGCCTCGATGGTGTCGACGATGTAGTCGCAGGTGCGGTCGAATTCCTTCTCGGAGTCCTTGAGGTTCTTGCCGATCTCCCACATCAGCAGCTTGACCACCGCCTCGCGCTGTTCGCGCATGCGGGCGAGGAAGGTTTCGACGTGCTGGATGCGCTCGGCCACGCGCAGGGTCGGCCACAGGCCCTGGCCGTGATCGTAGGCTGCAACTGCTGCATCGAGAGCGGCCAGCGCGGCGTCGGCGTCGAGCAGCGGGGTGCTGCCGAGGATCACCTGTTCGTCGCCGTTCTCGCCGGCCAGGAAGACCGGGCTGCGCACCGCGGCGAGCGGGCCTTCCCAGCGCCTGAGTTCGCCGTTCAGCAGGTACTCGCGCTGCTCGATGGGCGCGCCCAGGCGGTATTGCTCGGGGATGTCGGCGAGGGTTGGGAAGAGGTGGTCGAGGTTGTTGTTGTCGTGCATTGCCAATTCCTCTGGAGCGGGAAGACGGTAGGGCGGGTGCAACCCGCCATTGGCCGGTGACAAGGGTGGCGGGTTGCACCCGCCCTACGCGGTATTCGCCATCCGCCGCTCAGATCACCAGCGACAGCAGCAGAATGAACACCAGCCCGACCACGGAGAGGATGGTCTCCATCATCGTCCAGGTCTTGAAGGTTTCCGCGACGCTCATGTTGAAGTACTGCTTCACCAGCCAGAAACCGGCGTCGTTGACGTGGGAGAGGATCAGCGAGCCGGCGCCGGTGGCGAGCACCAGCAGTTCGCGGTTCACTCCGGGGATCATGTCGATCACCGGCACCACGATGCCCGCGCCGGTGATGGTGGCGACGGTGGCCGAACCGGTGGCGATGCGGATCAGCGCGGCGACCAGCCAGGCCAGCAGGATCGGCGAGATCTGCGCGTTCACCGCCAGATGGCCGATCACGTCGCCCACGCCGCTGGCCACCAGCATCTGTTTGAAGCCGCCGCCGGCGCCGATGATCATGACGATGGCGGCGGTCGGCGCGAGGCTGTGGTCGAGCAGCTTGAGCACCTGCTTCGACTCGAAGCCGCGCGCATAGCCGAAGGTGTACAGCGCCAGCAGCAGGGCCAGCAGCAGGGCGGTGATCGGGTGGCCGATCATGTCCAGCCAGGCGCGGATGATGTGGTCTTCCGGCAGCACCACGTCGGCGAAGGTCTTCAGCAGCATCAGGAACACCGGCAGCAGGACCGTCAGCAGGGTCACGCCGAAGCTCGGCAGGTTGCTGGCTTCCGGATCGTGGGCGAGTTGCTCGACCAGTTCCTCCGACGGGCTGCCGGGGATGTATCGGGCGATGAAGGCGCCGTACAGCGGGCCGGCGATGGCCGCGGTGGGCAGGGCGACGATCAGGCCGTAGAGGATGGTCTTGCCGATGTCGGCGCCGAACACGCCGATCGCCAGCAGTGGACCGGGATGCGGCGGCACCAGGCCGTGCACGGCGGAGAGACCGGCCAGCAGCGGGATGCCGATCTTGATCAGCGATACGCCGCTGCGCTTGGCGACGATGAACACCAGCGGGATCAGCAGGATGAAGCCGATCTCGAAGAACAGCGGAATGCCGACCAGGAACGCCGCCAGCATCATCGCCCAGTGCACGCGTTCCTTGCCGAAGGCCTGGATCAGGGTGCGGGCGATCTGATCGGCGCCGCCGGATTCGGCCATCATCTTGCCGAGCATGGTGCCCAGGGCGAGGATCACGCCGACGAAGCCGAGCACGCCGCCGAAGCCGTCCTGGAAGGATTTGACGATCTTTTCCACCGGCATGCCGGAGGTCAGGCCGAGGAAGCCGGCGGCGATGATCAGGGCGACGAAGGGGTGGAACTTGAAGCGGGTGATCAGCAGGATCAGGCCGACGATGGTGACCACTGCATCGAGCAGCAGGTAGGTGTCGTGAGACATGCCGAGCATGGCGAATCTCCTATTGTCGTTGTTGTGCCGGAGCGGTTTTCAAGGGTGATTCTGAGATAGCGCTATCTTTTTCGGGCAGGCGAAAAAGCGCTCACTCGAAACCATGCAGGCGCCACCAGTCGTTGGTGGCTTGCGCCAGGTTTTCCACCGGGCGGGTGGCGTCCAGGCGCAGGGTCAGGGGTTCGTCCAGCGGCGGTTCGAGGGCGGCGAACTGGCTTTCGATCAGCGTAGCCGGCATGAAATGCCCGGGGCGGCAGGCGACCCGTTGCGCGGCTGTGGTCGGCGTCAGCTCCAGGAACACCACGCCGAGGCCGGGCACCGCGCTGCGCAGGCGCTCGCGATAGCTGCGCTTGAGGGCGGAGCAGGTGAGCACCGGCTGCCTGCCGGCGGCGACCGCCTTGCGCAGCTCGTCGCACAGGGTATCCAGCCAGCCGGCGCGGTCTTCGTCGTTCAGCGGGATGCCGGCGCTCATCTTGCGAATGTTTTCCGCGGGGTGGAATGCATCGCCTTCGATGATGCAGGCGCCGCTCTGCCGGCAGATCGCCTCGGCGACGCTGGACTTGCCGCAGCCGGCGACGCCCATGATCACGAGTGCATTGATGGTGGGGAGCATAGGGTGCCTCTGGGCAGAGACAGCGCTATCTTTGAAAGTTGAGACAAATTGCACGGGCTGCCTCCGCATTCTTGTGATTTTAGTGGATGGCCACTGGGGCTGCGAAAGAGGGGACTCGGAGCGGCGTTCGGGCAATTGCCGTCATCGCGAGACAGCGCTACCTTAGTGCCTCGATTTTGATTTGACAAGACAAGCAGGCCGATGGCTTCCCCGAAGAACGACAAGAGCACCCGGACCACCGGGCGACCGACCCTGAACGAAGTGGCGCGCCGTGCCGGCGTCAGCCCGATCACCGCTTCCCGGGCCCTGCGCGGGGTGAGCACGGTGGCCGAGGAACTGGCGGAGCGGGTCCGACAGGCGGCCAGCGAACTCGGCTACGTGGCCAATCCGGCGGCGCGGGCGCTGGCCTCGGCGCAGAGCCATGCGGTGGCGGTGCTGGTGCCGTCGCTGTCCAACCAGTTGTTCGTCGACACCCTCGAAGCCATCCATTCGGTGCTGCGGCCGCAGGGGCTGGAAGTGCTGATCGGCAACTTCCACTACTCCCGCGACGAGGAAGAGAACCTGATCCGCAACTACCTGGCCTACCAGCCGCGCGGTCTGCTGCTGACCGGTTTCGAGCGGACCGAAAGCGCGCGGCGGATGGTCGAGGCCAGCGGCATCCCCTGCGTCTACATGATGGACCTGGACCACGGCGCCGGCCTGCACTGCGTGGGCTTCTCGCAGTTGAGCGCCGGGGCGGCGGCGGCCGAGCACCTGCTGTCGCGCGGACGGCATCGGCTGGCCTACGTCGGCGCGCAGCTCGACCAGCGCACCCTGCTGCGCGGCGAAGGCTTCCGCCGCGCGCTGCAGAAGGCCGGCTGCTATGACCCGGCGCTGGAACTGCTGACGCCGCGTCCGTCGTCGGTCGGTCTCGGCGGCGAGATGTTCAGCCAGTTGCTGGCCAGCCATCCGCAGGTCGACGGCATCTTCTTCGGCAACGACGACCTGGCCCAGGGCGCGCTGCTGGAAGCCATGCGCCGTGGCGTGAAGATTCCCGAGCAGGTCGCCGTGCTCGGCTTCAACGATCTGCCCAGCTCGGAATTCATGGTGCCGCGCCTGAGCAGCATCCGTACGCCCCGCGAAGCCATCGGCCGCCGCGCCGCCGAGCAGTTGCTGGCGCTGATCAACGGCAAGCCGGTCGGCGAGCCGGTGCTGGACCTGGGCTTCGAGCTGAAGGTCCGCGAGAGCAGCTGAATCCGCGGGCTGCGGCCCTGTCCGTAGCGGTCCCGTCCCTTCCTTCCACCCCGCCCGATCCTCCGGCGAGGGCTCTGCCATGGGCGTTTTTCGCCATGCCCGGGGAGCTGTTCGCCTGTTGTTTCCAGGCGCACGTGCTTAGCTATTAATGCTGTTACTCGCAGTATCAGGCTGGAGTACCGATCGTCCCTAATCATCCCTTTGGGTATCTCAAACAGTCCAAATGAGCGATATGGGTCGGTTTTTCCGGGTAATAGGATTACCCCATCGTGCCTGCGTACCGCATTGCCATATGCCGGGCAGCAGCCGTCCGTCAAACCATGGATCCGCAAAAACCTGGAGTTAGCATGACAAGAACAACAATGCGCGTATCTTTCCAGCCGCATCTGCTGAGCCTCGCCGTTGCGCTTGGCCTGAGTGCGCCTGCCTATGCCGTCGAGTTCAATATCGGGGAGATCGAGGGGCGTTTCGACTCGTCTCTGTCTGTTGGCGCCAGCTGGGCTGTCCGCGGTGCCGATCCGGATTACATCTCGCCGAACAACACGATGGGCAAGCGCGGCGCGGCAGGCAGCGCCACCGTCGACGACGGCCGCCTGAACTTCAAGAAGGGCGAGACCTTCTCGAAGATCTTCAAGGGCCTGCATGACCTCGAACTGAAGTACGGCGACGGCGGTGCCTTCATCCGCGGCAAGTACTGGTACGACTTCGAACTGAAGGACGAGCACCGCCTGTTCTACGATATCGACGACAGCGGCCGCGACGATCTGGCCAAGTCGTCCGGCGCCGAGTTCCTCGACGCCTTCCTCTTCTACAACTACAACCTTGGCGAACTGCCCGGCAACGTGCGTTTCGGCAAGCAGGTGGTCAGCTGGGGCGAGAGTACCTTCATCCAGAACGGCATCAACGTGATCAACCCGCTCGACGTCGCCGCCCTGCGCCGTCCGGGTGCCGAGGTGAAGGAAGGCCTGATCCCGGTGAACATGTTCTACCTGTCCCAGGGCCTGTCCGAGAACGTCACCGCCGAGGGCTTCTACCAGTTGCAGTGGGAGAAGACCATCGTCGACAACTGCGGCACCTTCTTCGGCGCCGATGCGGTCCAGCAAGGCTGTAACGATCGTCTGTCTGCGGCCGGCCCGGATTTCCCCCAGGGTGATCCGCGCCTTAACGTCGCCGCAAACAGTGCCTACGTCCCCCGCCTGAAGGACGACGACGCCCGCGACAGCGGCCAGTATGGCCTGGCCTTGCGCTGGTTCGTGCCGGAACTCAACGACACCGAGTTCGGCGCCTATTACATGAACTATCACAGCCGCAACCCGTTCATTAACACCATCGCCACCACTGGTGCGACCGGCCCCGCTGCGGCTGCGATCAATACCGTTCGTAATTCGCGCTTCTTCATCGACTACCCCGAAGATATCCGCATGTATGGTCTGAGCTTCCAGACCAACGTCGGCGGCACCTCGCTGGGTGGCGAAGTCAGCTTCCGGCCGAACCAGCCGCTGCAACTGTCTTCCCCGGACTTCCTCGGCGCTGCCCTGGGTCGCCAGACCCCAGTGAACCCCAGCGGCCTGCAGGCCAGCCAGCGTGGCCAGGAAATGACCGCCTACAAGCGCATGCCGGTATTCCAGGCACAGATGACCGCCACCCAGTTCTTCGACCAGATCTGGGGCGCCAGCCGCCTGACCCTGGTCGGCGAGATCGGCTACAACCGCATCAACGGCCTGGGTGATACCGATGGCAGCGACCTGCGCTTCGGCCGCAGCCCGGTATTCGGCGCCGGCCCGAGCGTCTTCGCCAGCAACGCCTGCGCACCGAGCGCCACCACCAACGCCAAGTGCAGTGCCCACGGCTTCTACACCACCAACTCCTGGGGTTACCAGGCTCGTGCCCGCCTGGACTACTCCAACGTGATCGCCGGCATCAACCTGGCGCCGACCCTCGCCTGGCAGCACTCCGTGGACGGCTACGGCCCGAACTTCGACGAAGGCAGCAAGGCCGTCAGCGTCGGCGTCGATGCCGACTACCTGACCAAGTACACCGCCAGCCTCAGCTACACCGACTTCTTCGGCGGCGATTTCAGCACCAACGGCGACCGTGACTTCGTCGCGCTCAGCGTCGGCGTGAACTTCTGATAACAAGCAAAAGACAGAGAAAAGACCTTGAAAGCGTGCAATGTGTTGAAAATGGGCGCCCTGGCGCTGACCCTGCTGGCCAGTAGCGTAATGGCTGCAGTCTCCCCTGAAGAAGCCGCCAAACTCGGCACCAGCCTGACTCCGGTCGGTGCCGAGAAGGCCGGCAATGCCGATGGCAGCATCCCGGCGTGGACCGGCGGCCTCAAGCCGGGCGCCGCGCCGGTGGATGCCAACGGCTTCCTCGGCAACCCGTTCGAAAGCGACAAGCCGCTGTTCGTCATCACCAAGGCCAACGTCGACCAGTACAAGGACAAGCTGAGCCCCGGCCAGTTGGCGCTGTTCCAGCGCTATCCGGAAACCTACAAGATTCCGGTGTACCAGACCCGCCGTACCGCCTCGCTGCCACAGGAGGTCTACGACCGCGCCAAGATCAGTGCCGTGACCACCGAAACCACCAATGGCGGCGACGGCCTGACCAACTTCGAGAAGTCGCGCAACTACGCCTTCCCGATTCCGAAGAACGGCGTGGAAGTGCTGTGGAACCACCTGACCCGCTACAAGGGCACCAACCTGTCCCGTATCGTCGCGCAGGCTGTTCCGCAGACCAATGGCGACTTCACCATCGTCCAGTTCTCCGAAACCACCGGCTTCCCGGAGCGGCTGCCGGATGTGGACCCGGCCAGCGCCTCCAACATCCTCATCTATGTCAAGCAGGTCACCACTGCGCCGGCGCGTCTGGCCGGCGGTGTACTGCTCGTCCATGAAACCCTCGACCAGGTCAAGGAACCGCGCATGGCCTGGGCCTACAACGCCGGCCAGCGCCGTGTGCGCCGTGCCCCGCAGGTGGCCTACGATGGCCCGGCGAATGCCGCCGACGGCATGCGCGTATCGGACGACAACGACATGTTCGCCGGCGCTCCGGACCGCTACAACTGGAAGCTGGTCGGCAAGCGCGAGATGTACGTCCCGTACAACAACTACAAGCTGTGGTCGCCGAAGGTGAAGTATGCGGACATCATCAAGCCGGGCCACATCAACCAGGACCTGACCCGCTACGAGCTGCACCGCGTGTGGGAAGTCGAGGGCACCGTGAAGCCGGGCGAGCGTCACATCTACGCCAAGCGCACCCTGTTCATCGACGAGGACACCTGGACCATCGTCGAAACCGCCCAGTACGACGGCCGTGGCCAGCTGTGGCGCGTCGGTGAAGGTTTCGCCGTACACAACTACGACAAGCAACTGCCGTATTTCGCCGCCCAGACCCTGTACGACCTCATCGCCGGCCGCTACTTCGTCGGCGGCATGATCAACGAGGCCAAGCACGCCGTTCAGTGGGACCAGAAGTTCACCATGAAGATGGACTTCACCCCGACTGCGCTGCGCCAGGCCGGCGTTCGCTGATCCCTCGACCCGGACCGGAGCCGTTCACGCACAGGGTGTGGCGTGAACGGCTCCACAACCGGGCAGCGCTCTACATCCTTTTTAAATCCCTACCTCCGGGTGCTCCTGGCTGATGCGTCGTGTCCGCAGTCGGCCAGGCCAGGAATTGCCCGGCCTTGCGTGCTGCTCCATCAAGTACCAGAAATCTGGAGGTTCAGATGTATTTCACCCAAGCCTTGCATCGCCATGTCCAAGTGCGCCCGAACAAGACGGCCATCCGTTTCGAGGGCCGCAGCCTTACCTTCGCCGAGCTCGGCAATCGCGTCGCCCGACTGGCCGCCGGGCTGAAGAGCCTGGGCGTGAACAGCGGCGATCGCGTCGCCATGCTGTCCCTCAACTCGCAGCGCTATATCGAGTATTTCCTCGCCGTGCCGTGGGCCGACGCGGTGCTCAATCCGGTCAACACCCGCTGGAGCGTGCCGGAAATCGTCTACTCCCTCGACGACTCCGAGACCACCGTGCTGATCGTCGACGAGACCTTCAAGGCCCATGCCTCCCGTATCGCCAGCGAGGCGAAGATCGCTCCGATCCTGATCTACGCCGGTGACGGCGAGGTTCCGGAGGGCATGCATGGCTACGAAGCCCTGATCGCCGGGCACGAACCGGTGGAGGACGTGCGCCGTGGCGGCGACGCGCTGCTGGGCATCTTCTACACCGGCGGCACCACCGGTTTCCCGAAAGGCGTGATGATCAGCCATACCAATGCCGGTTTCGGCATCATGGCCGTGCGCGAGCCTGGCACCAATGGCCTGAATTCCGTCGTGCTGCAGGTGATGCCGATGTTCCACATGGCCGGCTTCATCAATATCGCGGCGTTGCTGGTCAGCGGCGGCACCCATGTCGTGCGGTCGAGCTTCGTGCCGCAGGCCATGCTCGAAACCATCGCCAATGACCGGATCACCGAAGTGCTGCTGGCGCCGACCATGATCCAGATGCTGCTGGATCGCCGCGATGCCGATGCGCAGGCGGCCGAGCTCGATCTCGCCTCGCTCGAAGCCATCAGCTATGGCGCCTCGCCGATCACCCCGGCGCTGCTCGACCGCGCCCGCACGGCATTCCCCAACGCCGGTTTCTACCAGGGCTACGGCATGACCGAACTGGCGCCGCTGGCCACCCTGCTGGGCGCCGAGTACCACACCCCCGAACATGCGGCCAGCGGCAAGATGTATTCCGCCGGCCTGCCGGGCTCCTGCGTCGAGGTGCGGATCGTCGACCCCGAGGATCGCGAAGTGCCGCGCGGCAGCATCGGCGAGATCGTGGTGCGCGGGCCGAACGTGATGATCGGCTACTGGAACAAGCCGGAAGCCACCGCCGAGGCGCTGCGCAACGGCTGGATGCACACCGGCGACGGCGGCTACATGGACGAGGACGGCTTCGTCTACGTCTGCGACCGCCTGAAGGACATGATCGTCAGCGGCGGCGAGAACGTGTATTCCGCCGAAGTCGAGACCGCCATGGCCAGCCACCCGGCCATCGGCCAGTGCGCGGCGATCGGCATCCCGTCGGAGAAGTGGGGCGAGTCGGTGCACGCGGTCGTCGTGCTCAAGCCGGACGCCAGCCTCACCGCCGAGGAACTCATCGCCCACTGCCGCGAGCGCATCGCCGGCTACAAATGCCCGCGCAGCGTGGAGTTCCGCGACACGCTGCCGCTGTCGGGCGTCGGCAAGGTGCTGAAGACCGAACTGCGCAAGCCGTACTGGGAAAACCAGAAGCGCAAGATCGGCTGAGGTGTTCGTTCCCCCTCTCTTCCTGCGGGAGAGGGGGAGTGCTCCGGCGAACTGCGGCTGTCCCGGTGGTCTGAAACAGGGCGATATTTCTGCCAAACCATAAGACATTTCGATCCTGTCGGCAGCGCAGAAATCGCCTCCACCGCCATCCGCCTTGCGCCCATTGCTGCAGGCATCGTCATCGCAACGATGCGCTTTTCCGGCATTTTCGTGGCTTGCCGCGCATTTTTCCGGTTCGCCCGAAGCCCTGCATTCCCGACTGAACGGCCAGGAAATGGCCGATTGCCAGCGGCCTTTCCCTTCAAGCAGCATCCGTACCTGATCGAGCCCCCGGGCCTCGGGACATTGCCTTGGCGTCGTATCCATGGAAGGGAGATGAATGCGATGAAACCCGACTGCATCGAATGCTCATCCGTCCCGGATGGATCGTCATGAGCAGCAACCTCGATGACTTCGTCCGCACCCAGGGAATATCGCAGCACCAGCGCATCGTGCTGGTCTTCTACTCGGCCGTCGTGCTGGTCCTCACGCTGCTGATCAGCCTGACCGGCTGGAGCGTCTACCGCGACTACCAGTCCAGCTCGCGCGAGGTGCACCAGAACACCTCGGCGCTGTCGCGTGCCCTCGAAGGCTATATCAGCGCCCTGATGCAGCAGAGCCACGAGAGCATCCGCACGCTGTCCGCCGACCTGACCGACGACAGCCAGCCGGCGCGCGACGAGGCGCAGGTCCTCCGCCTGCTCGCCGATGCCATGCGCTACGACCCGGTATCCGCCTATCTCTTCGTGCTCCGCCGTGGCGAGCTGTTCGCCGTCGACAGCGAGGGGCGCCCGGCGGCCAGGGAGTTCCGCACGCAGATCCGCCAGCTGGAGTATCCGACCGGAACGAATCCGACCTTCGGCGAGGCGTTCCTGCTGCCCGGGCATTCCAGCTACCTGCTGCCGATGCTGGTCGGCCACACCGACGCACAGGGCGGCAGGCTGGTGGTTGGCGCGGTGATCGATACCGACAGGATCGGCCAGTTGCTGGGGCGCCTGGGACTCGCGGAGAACATGAGCGCGGGCATGGTGGATGGCCGTGGCATCGTGCTCTATCGCATCCCGCAGGCCATGGAGTTCGTCGGCGAACCGCTGCCCGAGGCCTCGCCGATCCGCCCGCTGTTCGGGCAGGTGAAGCCGGCGCTGGTCGAAGGCATCAGCATCGACGGCCAGCTGACCCTGTTCGCCGTCACCCCGTCGGTGAGCTTCCCGATCTACGCGGTGGTCGGCGAGACGCTCGCCAGCTACCAGTTGCCGTGGCTGCGGCGCTCGCTGTACAGCGCGGTGGTGCTGGTGCTCAGCGTGCTGATGACCGGCCTGGCGGGCTGGCAGCTGCGCCGGCTGATCCGCCAGATCAGCCACAACGGCCAGTTCTATCGGCAACTGTTCACCGATATCAACGACGGCGTGCTGCTGCTGGCCGCCGACGGCCGGGTACTGGCGGCCAACCGCCGGGCCGCCGAGCTGTTCGGGGTCGACTCGCCGGCCTGCCTGCACGAATGCCACCCCGCGCTGCTGTCTCCGGAGCGCCAGCCGAGCGGACTGCTGACGACCGGCGTGGTCGAGGACGCGCTGAGCCGGCTGCTCGACGGCGAGGTGCTGAACCATGACAGCGAATGGCAGTTCCGCCGCAGCGACAACGGCCGGCCGTTCGACTGCGAGGTGCGCTCTTCGCTGTTCCGCTGGCAGCAGGACCCGATGCTCCTGCTGGTGCTGCACGACATCACCGAGCGCAAGCGCTATCTGCTGGAGCAGGAATACTTCGCCAGCCACGACTCGCTCACCGGCCTGCCCAATCGCTACTGGCTGATCCGCCATGTCGAGCAGCGTATCGCGGGAGCGGCGCCCGCTCCCTTCGCCGTGCTGCTGTTGGACATGAACCGCTTCAAGGAGGTCAACGACACCCTCGGCCACCACTGCGGCGACGCGGTGCTGCAGGAAGTCGGCGGGCGCCTGGACGCCTGGCTGCAATCGCAGGATGCGCAGATCGCCCGTCTCGGCGGCGACGAAATGGCCATCGTCACCCACGGCGCGCCCGACGAGGCCGGCATCACCAGCCTCTGCCAGGGCATCGGCCAAGTGCTGCGGCAGCCGGTGTCGGTCGGCGGCATCCAGCTGGAACTGGCCGCGAGCATCGGCGTGGCGCGCTATCCGGACCACGGCGACAACCCCGGCGACCTGCTGCGCTGCGCGGACATCGCCATGTACCAGGCGAAGAACGGCCGGCGCAGCTTCATGCTCTACCACCGTGGCGTGGACAACTACACGCCCGAGCGCCTGGCGCTGCACAACTGGCTCAGCCGGGCGATCCGCGAGGGCGGCCTGCAACTCCATTACCAGCCCAAGGTGCGCCTGAGCGACCGCCAGGTGATCGGCTTCGAGGCCCTGCTGCGCTGGGAGCACGCCGAGCGCGGGGTGATCCCGCCCAGCGAATTCATCCCGCTGGCCGAGTCCAGCGAGCTGATCCACCCGCTGACCCACTGGGTGATCGACCAGGCCCTGCGCCAGTTGCGCGTCTGGATCGACCGCGGGCTGGGCACCTGCATCGCCATCAACATCAGCGCCAACAACCTGCGCAACCCGAACTTCGTCGGCGAACTGCACGCCCTGCTGGAGCGGCACCGGGTGCCCGCCGGGCTGGTCGAGCTGGAGGTCACCGAGGGCACGCTGCTGGAGGATCCGGAGATGGCGCTGCAGAGCCTGCGGAGCATCCGCGACCTGGGCGTGACCCTGTCCATCGACGACTTCGGCACCGGCTATTCCTCGCTGGCCTACCTCAAGCGCCTGCCGGTGCAGGTGCTGAAGATCGACCGCACCTTCGTCTCGGCGATGTCCAGCAACCCGTCCGACGCGATGATCGTGCAGTCCACCGTCGGCCTCGGCCACACCTTCGGCATGCTGGTGGTCGCCGAGGGCGTGGAGGACGCCTCCACCGCCGAGGCATTGACCCGTCTCGGCTGCGACATCGCCCAAGGCTACCACTTCGGCCACCCGATGCCCGCCGAGCGGGTCATGGCCTGGCGCCTGCAACGCCAGCTGGAAAGCCTCGACCTGGACTGACCAGTGGCCGGGATCGATGCACTAGACTTGGAGGTAAGCACCGGCGTCCCGCCGGTGCCGGACGGGGAGCTGGAGTCTCCCCCATGCATGCCGGCAGCACCGGTTTCATGGGGACCATGATTCGGCGTGCTACGGCAGGAGGTGCTTCATGAGCATGGCAACCCGTTTGCAAAGCAGCCTGACGCAGCATCATTCCAGCTACGACTTGGTGCCGCATTCCCTCTCCATGACCACCCGCGAAGCGGCCCGCCGCGCCGGCATTCCGCCGGCACAGATGGCCAAGCCGGTGATCCTCGACGACTTCCAGGGCCACTGGATGATGGCGGTGATCCCGTCGACCCGCCAGATCGACCTGGAAAAGGTCCACAAGCTGACCCGCCGTCACTGGCGACTGGCCCGCGAGAACGACTTCAGCGATCGCTTCGAGGGCTGCGAACTGGGCGCGATTCCGGCGGTGGGCAATGTCTTCGGTCTGGAAACCGTGATCGACCAGTCGCTTGCCGATCAGTCGGATATCTATTTCGAGGCCGGCGACCACACCGAACTGGTGCACATGAGCGGCAAGCAGTACCTGGAACTGATGCCCGAGGCGCGGCAGGGACGTATCTGCGAATAGGCCCCTGGAGGGGCGAAAGGCGCCGGCGGCAACGTCAGGCGCCTTTTTCCTGGCGTTCCCACTCCGTAGGGCGGGTGAAACCCGCCATGACGCGGACTGGCGGGTTGCACCCGCCCTACCTGCTTGGTTATCGGCAACACAGATCCCTGTAGGAGCCAGCTTGCTGGCGATCCCGGAATCACCGGCAAGCACAGAGCAGCCTGTTATCTCGGATGATCGCCAGCAAGCTGGCTCCTACAGGTCGCCCCCCGGCCGATGATGTCCTCACAAGAAGATTTTTTCTTTCCCTGAAATCGGTACTCCCGTCCTCAAGTCCTTCCCGCCCCGGCCGATATCAATGGCTGCGGGAGTCCGCGCGCGGTGGGGGAGCGTGTCGGATCGACCGGTGAACGAGCGGAAGGCGTGCCTGCCGCTCCTGCCCGCGACACGACATAAGAAAAAAAGGAGAGGCCTCAGTGAGGACTGTACTCAATCCGGCCATCGCGCTGATGAACCGCCTGAGCTTCGGCATGAAGTTCAGCCTGATCAGCGTGCTGTTCTTCCTGCCGATGCTGGTTACCAACTTCTATCTGGTGCGTGATTCCTACCGCCAGTTCCTCACCACACGCATCGAGGTGCAGGGCATGCAGCAGATCGCTGCCGCCCAGCAGTTGCGCCGCGACGTCGAGGCTTATGCCGACCTGATGCAGGTCGGTGCGATCTTCCAGGCGAAGAACGCCGCCGAGATCGAGGAGCGCGCGGCGCCGCTGCAGAAACGCCTGCAGGCGGCGCTGGAAGCGATGCAGCCGATCAACAGCGATCCCGGGCAGGTCGCCGCGTTCAATAGCCAGCGCGACGAAGTGCTGACCGGTCTCAAGACCATCGCCGCGGAGAGTTCGGTCCAGGCCCGCGCGGGGATGGCCTTGCGCCTGAGCAACTCGATGCGCATCTTCGTCCGCCTGCAGGTCTCGCAGGCCGGGCTCGCGCAGGACGACACCAGCCAGGTGCGGCTGATGTCCGAGCTGATCACCTCGGTGACGCCGCAGGTCAGCGAAACCATCAGCATCGGCCGGGTCACCGGCTCGATCGCCCTCGGGCAGAAGGTTCTCAACTCCGCGGCCAGCGGCAAGCTCGAAGACCTGCAGCTGGACCTGGAGAAGCTGCGCGGCGACTACGCCGTCAAGCTGCAGGATGTCCTCGCCGCCAGTCCGGAGGCCAAGGCCGCCCTGGCCGCCGATGTCGCCAGCAGCGAGGAATCGTTGAAAGAGGTCTTCAAGCTGTTCGAAGAGCGCCTGATCATGACCGACTCGCTGGACGGCGCGTGGGGGCCGTTCTTCGACGAGACCACCGCGCTGATGGCGAAGACCTACCGCCTGGAAGACCAGGTGCTGCAGTTCGTCGGCGGCGAACTGGAACAGCGCCTGGACGCCAAGCAGCGGCAGATGGTCCTGCTGGTGGGCGCGCTGGTGCTGGTGTTCCTCTCCATCGTCTACCTGTACGGCGGCTTCTACGCCTCCACCCGCGCCACCCTGGAGCGCCTGGGACGGGCGATGGACCAGGTCGCTTCCGGCGACATGACCGTCAGCACCCAGGTGCAGAGCCGCGATGAGCTGGGCGACCTGGGGCGTGCCTTCAACAACTCGGTGGAAAAGGTCCGCGAGTTGATCCGCCAGGTCGGCCATACCGTGGCCGAGGTCGAGCGGCAGGCCGTGCGGGTCGAGGCGGTGTCGGCGGAGAGCAACCACGCGGTGACCAGCCAGCGCGACCAGATCGACCAGGTCGCCACGGCGATGAACGAGATGTCCGCCACCGCCCAGGAAGTGGCGCGCAGCGCCGCCGCCGCGGTGGGCAGCGCGCAGGGCGTGAACGAGGAAACCGCCAGCGGCCGCGCGCTGGTGGAACAGCAGGTGGGCAGCATCCAGCGCCTGGCCGGGGAAATTGACGAGTCGGTGGCGGTGATCAACCGCCTGGCCGCCGACAGCGCCTCGATCAGCCGCGTGCTGGACGTGATCAAGGGCATCGCCGAGCAGACCAACCTGCTGGCGCTCAACGCCGCCATCGAAGCGGCGCGGGCCGGCGAGCAGGGCCGCGGTTTCGCCGTGGTGGCCGACGAGGTGCGCACGCTCGCCAAGCGCACCCAGCAGTCCACCGAGGAAATCGAGCAGATGATCGCCAGCCTGCAGCAGGGCGTCGGCGCGGCAGTGAAGGCCATGGGCAGCAGCCACCAGACCGCCGACGGCACCGTCAGCCAGTCGGCCCGGGTGCAGCAGGCGCTGGAGAACATCCTCGGCGCGGTCGGAATGATCGTCGACCAGAACCAGCAGATCGCCGCCGCCGCCGAGCAGCAAACCGCCGTGGCGCACGATATCGACCAGAACATCGTGCAGATCAACCAGGCCGGCGAACGCACCGCCGAAGGCGCCAACGCCACCGAACGCGCCAGCCGCGAGCTGGGCGAGCAGGTGGTGGAACTGAAGCGGCTGATCGGGGCGTTCAGGGTCTGATTTTGTGTGGGATGTTGCCCTCACCCTAACCCTCTCCCGGAGGGAGAGGGGACTGTTCGGAGCTGCCGGCTGGCACGTCACACGCTCCAACGCCGTTTAACCCCCTCTCCCTCCGGGAGAGGGCAGGGGTGAGGGGCTCTTGCCTTACGTTGGTGCTTCGCGCGGCGAAGCCCAACATCTTCCGGACGTGGCACTGTTGGGCTTCGCAAGCTCAGCGCCAACCTACGCCCAGCCAAACAACTCCATCGCATTGCGCGTACTGGCCGCCGCCAGCTCCTCCGCGCTGATTCCCTTCACCTCCGCCACCGCCGCGCAGATGTCCGGCAGGAACTCCGGACTGTTGCGCTGGTACGGGTGCATCGCCGGCGCCATGTCCGGGGAATCGGTTTCCAGCACGATGGACTCCAGCGGAATCTCCGGCACCACCTTGCGCAGGCGGTTGGCCTGCGGCCAGGTCGGCGCGCCTCCGAGGCCGAGGCGGAAACCCAGCTTCAGGTATTCCCGGGCCTCCTCGCGGCTGCCGGCAAAGGCATGGACGATGCCCTGGCGCTTCGGCTTGTAGCGCTTCAGCGTGGCGATCATCTGCGCATGGGCACGGCGCACATGCAGCAGCACCGGCAATTCGAAGTCGATGGCGGTCTGCAACTGCGCTTCGAACACCGCCTGCTGCGCGTCGCGGTCCAGTCCTTCGACGTAGTAATCAAGGCCGATCTCGCCCACCGCGCAGAGCTTCGGGTGCCCGGCGAGGCGCTCCAGCCAGTCGCGCAGCTCGGCCAGATGCTCCTGCCGGTGGCGCGCCAGGTAGATCGGATGCAGGCCCAGCGCCGCGTACAGGTCCGGCTCGGTTTCCACCAGATGCCAGACGTCCTCCCAGTTCTCGCGAAACACCCCAAGCAGCACCTGCCGCACCACGCCGCACTCGCGGCTGCGCTGCAGCACCGCCTGGCGGTCGGCAGCGAAGTCCGCGCAGTCCAGGTGGTTGTGGGTGTCGATCAGGCGCATCGGCGGAACCTCTAGGAAGCACGCAGTTTCAACGTGCGCGGAATGGCCTGCACGCCGGGCCGGTAATCCTCGTGTTCGACCGCATCCAGCGCCAGTTCCAGCACGCGTTCGGCGATCAGCGTGTGCTGCTGGGAAATCGCGTTGACCTTCAGCGGCACGAAGTCGAGCAACTGGGTATCGCCGAAGGTGGCCAGGCGCAGGTTGGCCGGCCAGCCGTCGGCCAGGTTCTGGAACACATCGAAGACGCCTTCCAGCAGCACGTAGGAGGTGGTGATCAGCGCGTCTGGCAGATGGCCCTGGCGTTGCAGCAGGTCTTCCATCAGGCGTCGGCCGCAGTCGCGGCTGAAGGTTTCGCCGTGCTCCACCTGCACTTCGCCGGCGAAATCGCGCAGCGCGGCGCGGAAGCCGGCGGCGCGTTCCTGGCTGATGATCAGTTCCGGCCGCGCGCCGAGCAGGGCGATATGCCGGGGCGCCGGCTGCAGCAGAGTGGCGGTGAGGCGCTGGCAGGCCTCGCGGTCGTCGCTGACCACCGAGCAGAAGTGCTGCGGATCGAGCTGGCGGTCGATGGCGATCACCGGTACGCGTTCGGCCAGCGAGCGCAGATGGCCGTCGTCGTTGCCCAGGCAACTGGCGACGATCAGCGCGTCGCAGCGGCGCGCGCGGAACAGGTTGAGCACCTCCCGCTCAATCTCGGGACGGTCGTCGGAGCAGGCGATCAGCAACTGGTAGCCGCGCTCGCGGGCGCCGTGTTCGAGCAGTTTGGCGAGCCGCGCGTAGCTGGGGTTCTCCAGGTCCGGCAGGACGAAGCCGAGCGTGCGGGTCTGCCCGCGGCGCAGGCTGGCGGCCTGCTGGTCGGGGTGGTAGCCGTGTTCTTCGATCACGGCCTGCACGCGCTCCACCGTGGCGGCGCTGATGCGGCGCTGCACGGCCTTGCCGTTGATCACGTAGCTGGCGGTGGTGACGGAGACCCCGGCCAGACGGGCGATATCACTGAGTTTCACCTGGTTCCCTGGGGCGACTGCCGACAATTGGGGGCTTCAAGGATCAAGCATTATCGAGTAACGTGCCAGTCTCAATAGGTGAAACGATTCAGCATAGATAATTCCCTGCCTGCGGAATGCGTCGATGAGCGCGGTCTAGGCTGATTCACCATACAAGCGGATAACCGCCCAACTGCGCTGCGACTGCCCCGGCAGGCTGTGGCGAGGAGAAACGCGATGCTCGAACTGAATGCCCGGCAGATTCGCATGGACCAGCGGGCGGCGGACAAGCAGGCGGCGCTGGTCCTGCTCGGTGCGGCGCTGGAAGAGGACGGACTGGTCGCCGCGGGCTACCTTGCCGGGCTGCAGGCCCGCGAGGCGCAGGGTTCCACCTACCTCGGCCAAGGCATCGCGATTCCCCACGGCACCCCGGACACCCGCCATCTGGTACAGCGCACCGGCGTGCGCCTGCTGCATTTCCCCGAGGGCGTGCAGTGGGGCGACAACCAGACCGTCCACCTCGCCATCGGCATCGCTGCCAAATCCGACGAACATCTGCACCTGCTGCAACTGCTCACCCGCACCCTCGGCGAGGCCGACACCAGCCACGCCCTGCGCGAGGCACGCACGCCGGAAGCGCTGATGCAGGTGCTGCAGGGCGCGCCGCAACCGCTGCTGCTGGATGCGCAACTGGTCGGCCTGGGTGTGGCGGTCGAAGACTTCGACGAGCTGCTGCTGCAGGGTACGCGCCGCCTGAAGAAGGCCGGCTGCGTGGAAAGCGGTTTCACCAGCGGTCTGCAACAAGGCGAGGCGCTGCCGCTGGGCGACGGCCTGTGGTGGCTGCATGGCGGCGAGCGGGTACTGCGGCCGGGGCTGGCGTTCGTCACCCCGGCTCACGAACTGCACCATGCGGGCGCCCCGGTACGTGGGCTGTTCTGCCTGGCCAGCCAGGGCGAGGCGCAGCGCGACATGCTCGACCGCCTGTGCAACCTGCTGGTGGACGGCCGTGGCGGCGAGCTGGCCGGCGCGACCTCCGTGCGTACGGTGCTGGAAGCATTGGGCGGCGAGTTGCCGGTGGACTGGCCCAGCGCTCGTGTGCCGTTGGCTAATCCGCATGGCCTGCATGCACGCCCGGCGCAGGTGCTGATGAGCCTGGCGAAGAACTTCGCCGGCGAGATTCGCGTGCGGATTGCCGAGAGCGACAGCGCGCCGGTATCGATCCGCAGCCTGAGCAAGCTGCTCAGCCTCGGCGCCCGTCGCGGCCAGATGCTGGAGTTCTTCGCCGAACCGCAGATCGCCGCCGACGCCCTGCCTGCCGTGCTGCGGGCGGTGGAGGAGGGGCTTGGCGAGAGCGTCGAGCCGCTGCCGGCGGTGGTCGAGGAAGCCGTCGTCGAAGCGGCGCCGGCAGCGGTCGAACTCACGGCGCCGGCCGCCGGCAACACGCTGCAGGCCATCGCCGCATCCTCGGGCATCGCCAGCGGACCGGCTTATCCACAGGTGCCGCAGAAATTCGAATTCAACCCGCGCGGCCAGTCGCCGGAAGCGGAAATGCTGCGTCTGGAGCAGGCGCGGACGGCCATCGGCACGGAGATCGAGGCGCTGGTGCAGGGCAGCCAGGTCAAGGCGATCCGCGAAATCTTCGTCACCCACCAGGCGCTGCTCGACGATCCCGAGCTGATCGAGGAAGTGCAGGCGCGCCTGAGCGAAGGCGACAGCGCCGAGGCGGCCTGGAGCACGGTGATCGGGCGCGTCGCCAGCCAGCAGGAAGCCCTGCACGACGACCTGCTCGCCGAGCGCGCGGCGGATTTGCGCGACGTCGGCCGGCGTGTGCTGGCGCGGCTCTGCGGCGTGGAAGCGGCCAGGGCGCCGGAGCAGCCGTACATCCTGGTGATGGGCGAGGTCGGCCCGTCCGACGTGGCGCGGCTGGATAGCCAGCGCGTCGCCGGCATCGTCACCGCGCGCGGCGGCGCCACTTCGCACAGCGCGATCATCGCCCGCGCCCTGGGCATTCCGGCGCTGGTCGGTGCCGGCGACGAGGTGCTGGCGCTGGAACCCGGCACGCTGCTGCTGCTCGACGGCGACCGCGGCCTGCTGACGGTCGCACCGCCCGCCGAGGTGCTGGAGCAGGCCGAACGCCAGCGCGCGGAGCGCCGGCAACGCCAGGAACAGGCCGAGGCGCGTCGTCATGAACCGGCGCAAACCCGTGACGGACATGTCATCGAAGTGGCCGCCAACCTCGGCGATACCGCCGGCGCGAAGCAGGCGGTGGAGCTTGGCGCCGAGGGCGTCGGCCTGCTGCGCAGCGAATTCATCTTCATGGACAGCGCCCAGGCGCCGGACCAGGCGAGCCAGGAGGCCGAGTACCGCCGCGTACTCGACGCCCTCGGCGGCCGGCCGCTGGTGGTGCGCACCCTCGACGTTGGCGGCGACAAGCCGCTGCCGTACTGGCCGATCCCGCAGGAGGAAAACCCCTTCCTCGGCGTGCGTGGCGTGCGTCTGACCCTGCAGCGTCCGCAAATCATGCAGACCCAGCTGCGCGCGCTGCTCGCCGCTGCCGACGGCCGCGCGCTGCGGATCATGTTCCCGATGGTCGGCCAGCTCGAAGAATGGCGGCAGGCGCGCGACATGACCCTGCGCCTGAAGGACGAACTGCGCATCGACGGCGATTTGCAGATCGGCATCATGGTCGAGGTGCCGTCCGCCGCGCTGCTCGCCCCGGTGCTGGCGCGCGAGGTGGATTTCTTCAGCGTCGGCACCAACGACCTGACCCAGTACGCGCTGGCCATCGACCGCGGCCATCCGACCCTCTCCGCCCAGGCCGACGGCCTGCACCCGGCGGTGCTGCAACTGATCGACATGACCGTGCGCGCGGCGCATGCCAACGGCAGGTGGGTCGGCGTATGCGGCGAGCTGGCGGCGGACGCCCAGGCGGTGCCGCTGCTGCTCGGGCTGGAGGTGGACGAGCTGAGCGTTTCGGCGCGGAGCATCCCGCTGGTCAAGCAGCGTGTACGTGAACTGGACATGTCCAGCGCCCGTAAACTGGCCGGCACCGCGCTGACCCTCGGCTCCGCCGCCGAGGTGCGCGCGCTGGTCGCCCAGGCGCTGGGGGAGGTGCACTGATGGCTCGCATTCTTAGTCTGACCCTGAATCCGGCGCTGGACCTCACCGTGCGCCTGCGCCATCTCGAACTCGGCGAAGTGAACCGCAGCGAGGCGGTGCTGAGCCAGGCGGCCGGCAAGGGCCTGAACGTCGCCCAGGTGCTCGCCGACCTCGGCCATTTGCTGACCGTCAGCGGCTTCCTCGGTGCGGACAACCTGGCGCCGTTCGAGACGCTGTTCCGCCACCGCGACTTCATCGACCAGTTCATCCGCGTGCCCGGCGAAACCCGCAGCAACATCAAGCTGGCCGAGCGCAGCGGGCGGATCACCGACCTCAACGGCCCCGGCCCGGAAGTCGACAGCGAGGCGCAGGAGCAGTTGCTGGCGTGCGTCGAACGCATCGCCGACGGCCACGACCTGGCGATCGTCGCCGGCAGCCTGCCGCGTGGCGTCGAGCCGGAGTTCCTCCGTGAGTTGCTGTCGCGCCTGAAGCGCCTTGGCCTGCGCGTGGCCTTCGACAGCAGCGGCGCGGCATTGAGCGAAGGACTGCAGGCGGTGCCCTGGCTGATCAAGCCGAACGGCGCCGAACTGGCCGAGATTCGCGGGCGGGAACGGCTGTCCGCCGCCGAGCTGGGCGACGTGGCGCGGGAGCTGTGCGGGCGCGGTATCGAGCATGTGGTGGTGTCCCACGGCGCGGACGGGGTGAGCTGGTTCTCGCCCGCCCCGGCGCTGTGGGCGACGCCGCCGAAGGTCGAGGTGGCAAGCACCGTGGGCGCCGGCGATTCGCTGCTGGCGGCGATGGTCCACGGCCTGCTTTCCGGCTGGCCGGCCGAGCGCGTGCTGCGCCATGCCACCGCCGTTGGTGCGTTGGCGGTCACACAGTTCGACTTCGGCATCCAGGACCCGGAGCGGTTGGAACAGCTGGAGCAACAGGTGGCTGTTCGCAGGATGGGTTGAGCAACGCGATACCCATCACCTTGCCCGCATGGGTATCGCTTCGCTCAACCCATCCTACGGTTTGGAGCCGACGCGCCTACAACGACAAGAGGTACTGAACATGAACCTTGCCCTGATCACTGCCTGCCCCGGCGGCCAGATCACCAGCGTGCTCAGCTCGCGACTGTTGCGCGCGGCGGCGGAGCGGCTGGGCTGGTCGGTCTGCGTCGAGCTGCACGATCCGGAGAAGCCGGAACAGCGCCTGAGCGCCGCGCAGATCGAGGCCGCCGATCTGGTGCTGGTGGTCAGCAGCCTGCCACTGGACCTCTCCCGCTTCGCCGGCAAGCGTCTGCTGCAGGCGGCTCCGGCCGAGGCGCTGGCCGACAGCGCGGCCTTCCTGCTGCGCGCCGAGCGCGAGGCTCAGGTTTGCACGGGCGAGTCGTCGGCGCCGGGGCCGGCCAAGATTCCACGCCTGGTGGCGATCACCGCCTGCCCGACCGGCGTGGCGCACACCTTCATGGCCGCCGAGGCGCTGCAGCAGGTGGCGCGGCAGATGGGCTACGAACTGCGGGTGGAAACCCAGGGCTCGGTCGGCGCGCGCAATTCGCTGGAACCGTCCGAAATCGCCGCCGCCGACGTGGTGCTGCTGGCGGCGGATATCGAGGTGAACACCGCGCGCTTCTCTGGCAAGCGCATCTTCCGCTGCGGCACCGGTGTGGCCCTGAAGCAGCCGCAGGCGATCCTCGAACGCGCGCTCAGCGAGGCCCGCGAGGAAACTTCCGGCACCACCGCAGCCCAAGCCACGCCGGCGAAGAAGGAGGCGGCGGGGATCTACAAGCACCTGCTCACCGGGGTGTCGTTCATGCTGCCGATGGTGGTGGCCGGCGGCCTGCTGATCGCGCTGTCGTTCGTCTTCGGCATCGAGGCATTCAAGCAGGAAGGCACTCTTGCCGCCGCGCTGATGCAGATCGGCGGCGAGGCGGCGTTCAAGCTGATGGTGCCGATGCTCGCCGGCTATATCGCCTGGTCCATCGCCGACCGACCGGGACTGGCGCCGGGGATGATCGGCGGGCTGCTGGCCAGCACGCTGGGTGCAGGATTCCTCGGCGGCATCGTCGCCGGCCTGCTCGCCGGCTACTCCGCACGGGAAATCGCGCGCCGCCTGCCTCTGCCGGCCAGCGTCGAGGCGCTCAAGCCGATCCTGATCATTCCACTGCTATCCAGTCTGTTCACCGGGCTGGTGATGATCTACGTGGTCGGCAAGCCGGTGGCGGGGATGATGTCCGGCCTGACCACCTTCCTCGCCGGAATGGGCACCACCAATGCGATCCTGCTCGGCCTGCTGCTTGGCGGGATGATGTGTGTCGATCTCGGCGGTCCGATCAACAAGGCCGCCTACGCCTTCTCGGTCGGCCTGCTGGCCTCGCAGAGCTACGCGCCGATGGCGGCGGTGATGGCCGGCGGCATGGTCCCGCCAATCGGCATGGGCCTCGCCACCTTTCTCGCCCGCCGCAAATTCGCCCAGAGCGAACGCGAAGCCGGCAAGGCGGCGCTGGTGCTGGGGCTGTGCTTCATCTCCGAAGGCGCGATCCCGTTCGCGGCGAAGGACCCGCTGCGGGTGATCCCGGCCTGCATCGCCGGCGGCTCGCTGACCGGGGCGCTGTCGATGCTGTTCGGCTGCAAACTGCTGGCGCCCCACGGCGGGCTGTTCGTGCTGCTGATCCCCAACGCGATGAACCATGCGCTGGCGTACCTGCTGGCGATCATCGCGGGGAGCGTGGTGACGGGCGTGCTGTACGCCGTGCTGAAGCGCAGCGAGGCCGAGGCGCCGGTGCTGGCGGCGGGGTAGGGCGGGGCGGCTTTTGCTTTTGGTAGGAGCCAGCTTGCTGGCGATCCGGAGTTTCGCTTGCTACCGATGTTGCCGGCTGAACCATGGATCGCCAGCAAGCTGGCTCCTACAGGTATGGCGTTACAGCCAGGCTGCGTCCCATAACGGGTAGTCGCCGACCCGCTTAACCAGACCTGCTCGTAAAGGATTCGCGACGATATACCGGGCCACGTCCTGCAGATCCTCGTCATGGCGGAGAGCGTGGTCGTGAAAACCTTTTTGCCAGACTTTCTCGGTGTGATCGACGCCAGCCTGGCGAAGGGCAATGGCACTGCGCGACTTGATGCGCTGCATGAGTGAAGGCAGTGGCAGGGAGCCAAGCTGCACCAGCCAGTGCAGGTGGTCCGGCATGATTACCCAGGCGAGGGAGGTGACCAGTTGCTGGTCATGGGCCTGGCGCATTTCCGCTACCAGCAGGCGGGCGGCACACCAGTCGGTGAAAATTGGGACGCGACCGTAAGTTACCGTGGTGAGTAGATAGGCTCTATTCGGCTCTGAGAATCGACCACTACGCAAGGCATGGCTGCGATGGGCGAAGAGGCTGGAATCCATTCCAAGCTCCGTTGTGGCAACGCTTTTTGTAGGAGCCAGCTTGCTGGCGATCCGGAGTTTCGCTTGTTACCGATGTGGCCGGCTTGAAACTTTGATCGCCAGCAAGCTGGCTCCTACAGGTTCGGCGTGAGGCGTATCAGTGGTGCTCGCGCGTCGCGCGGAATTTCACGTCTGGCCAGCGCTCTTCCATCAGGCTGAGGTTGACGCGGGTTGGGGCGAGGTAGGTGAGGTGGCCGCCGCCGTCGACGGAGAGGTTCTCGAAGGCCTTGTCCTTGAATTCCTTGAGCTTCTTCTCGTCGCTGCATTCGATCCAGCGCGCCGACCAGACGTTGATCGCCTCGTAGGCGCACTCGACCTTGTATTCCTCCTTCAGGCGGCTGGCGACCACGTCGAACTGCAGCACGCCCACGGCGCCGAGGATGATGTCGTTGTTGCGCTCGGGGAAGAACACCTGGGTCGCGCCTTCCTCGGCCAGTTCCTGCAGACCCTGGCGCAGTTGCTTGGACTTCAGCGGGTCCTTCAGGCGCACGCGGCGGAACAGTTCCGGGGCGAAGTGCGGGATGCCGGTGAAGCCGAGCGCCTCGCCTTCGCTGAAGGTGTCGCCGATCTGGATGGTGCCGTGGTTGTGCAGGCCGATGATGTCGCCGGCGTAGGCCTCTTCCAGCTGCTCGCGCTCGGAGGAGAAGAAGGTCAGCGCGTCGGCGATCTTCACGTCCTTGCCGAGGCGCACGTGGCGCATCTTCATGCCCTTCTCGTACTTGCCCGAGCAGATGCGCATGAAGGCGATGCGGTCGCGGTGTTTCGGGTCCATGTTTGCCTGGATCTTGAACACGAAGCCGGAGAACTTCTCCTCCACCGGCTCGACGCTGCGCTCGCGGGTGGCGCGCGCCAGCGGCGGCGGGGCCCAGTCGACCACGCAGTCGAGCACATGGTCGACGCCGAAGTTGCCGAGCGCGGTGCCGAAGAACACCGGGGTCATCTCGCCCTGCAGGAAGGCGGTCTCGTCGAATGCGTGGCAGGCGCCCTGGACCAGCTCCAGCTGGTCGACGAAGTCGTCGTACATGTCGCCAAGGTGCGCGCGGGCTTCGTCGCTGTCGAGCTTGTCGATGATCTTCGCTTCGGTGCGCTCGTGACCGTGGCCCGGGGTGTAGACCATGATCTTGTCTTCGAGCAGGTGGTAGACGCCCTTGAAGTCCTTGTAGCAGCCGATCGGCCAGGTGATCGGCGCGGCCTTGATCTTCAGTACCGCCTCGATCTCGTCGAGCAGTTCGATCGGGTCGCGGATGTCGCGGTCGAGCTTGTTGATGAAGCTGACGATGGGCGTGTCGCGCAGGCGGCAGACTTCCATCAGGGCGATGGTGCGCGGCTCTACGCCTTTACCGCCGTCCAGCACCATCAGCGCCGAGTCCACCGCGGTCAGGGTGCGGTAGGTGTCTTCGGAGAAGTCTTCGTGGCCAGGGGTGTCGAGCAGGTTGATCATGTGCTCGCGGTAGGGGAACTGCATCACCGAGGTGGTGATGGAGATGCCGCGCTGCTTCTCCATTTCCATCCAGTCGGAGGTGGCATGGCGGTCGGACTTGCGCGACTTCACGGTACCGGCGACGGCGATCGCCTTGCCCATCAGCAGCAGCTTCTCGGTGATGGTGGTCTTACCGGCGTCGGGGTGGGAAATGATCGCGAAGGTACGGCGCTTGGCGACTTCGGCGGCCTGGATGCTCATGGGTAGGTGCCTGCTGGAATGCGGAGACGGCGCCCGCGCGGGGCGTCTGGAAAAGCGCGGGATTATAGCGTGAAAACGTGCCGTACCGGGATGCCTGTCATCCGGGGACGAGGGCGGGGCTGCCGCAGCGGCCAGCCCCGCCAGCGCCTCAGAACCCCACCGAAGCCTGCACGTACAGGGTGCGCGGCTGGCCGACGTAGAGGCCCTTGTTGTTGTCGTCGAAGGAGCGGGTGTAGTAGCGGCGGTCGAACAGGTTCTTCACCCCGGCGCTCAGTTCGAGGCCGTTCAGCTGCGGGCCGAAGTCGTAGCTGCCGCGGGCGCTCCAGACCATCCAGCCGGCGATGCGGCCGGTGCTGCCGTCGGCGCTTTCGGCTTCGGTGTTGGCGTTGTCGGCGTACTGGCTGGTCTGGAAGCTGCCGTCGAGGTTGTAGCCCCACGGGCCGTTGCGGTAGTTGGCGCCGAGGGTGCCCTTGTGTTTCGAGGAGAACGGCACCTGGTTGCCCTTGTTCGGGCCGTCCTCGCGGATGCTGGCGTCGACGTAGGCGTAGCTGGCGTAGACGTCGAAGCCGGAGAGCAGCGGGTCGAGGGCCGCCAGGTCGTAGCCGATGGCCGCCTCGATGCCCTTGTGGCGGGTCTTGCCGCGTGCGGTGACGCTGTCGGTCTGCTGGTTGCTTTCGTACTGCTTGTCGAAGTTGATCAGGAAGACGCCCAGCTCGGCGCGCAGGATGCCGTCGTCGTAGCGGGTGCCGACTTCCCAGGTGCGCGCCTCTTCCGGCTCGATGTCGCCGCTCTTCACCGCCTTGCCCATCTGGCTGTACTGCACGGTGCCGAACGAGCCTTCGGTGTTGGCGTAGAGGTTCCAGCGCGGGTCGAGGTGGTAGATCACGTTCAGCGCCGGCAGCGAGGCGTTGTAGCGGCCGCTGTCGCGGGTGTTCTTGATCAGGTCGTCCTGGTGCGAATCGATCTTCTCGTAGCGGATGCCGGGGGTGATGGTCCAGTTGCCGACGTCGATGCGGTCGTCGATGTAGAAGGCGTTGGCCTCGGTGGCGCCGCGGGTGTCGCGGTCGTTGGGGCTGCCGGTGCTCGGCAGGATGCCGCTGCTGGCCGGGCTCCAGTAGCGCAGTTCGTGGCTGGCCTCGTTGACGTAGCGGTGGCCGATACCGACCTCATGACGCGTCTCGCCCAGCTCGAAGCCCTGGCTGAAGCGGGTTTCCAGGCCGCGCACCCAGTATTCGCGGGGCGACAGGGTGAGGTTCTTGCCCTGGTCGAGGTAGCCGCTGCGCAGGGTCTTGGTGAAGAAACCGGTGACGTTGAGTTTCTGCTGGGCGTTGGGGGTGAATTCGTAGCTGGCGCTGGCCAGGGTGCGGCGGCCCCAGAATTTGTCGAACGGGCGGGTGGACTGATAGGGATCGTCGCGGTAGTCCGCCACGCTCAGGCCGCCGGGCATGTCGGCCTCGCCGTCGTAGTACTGGGTGATGGCCGAGAAGCTGTGGAATTCGTTGGGCTGGAAGCGGCCCTTGAGGATCAGGTCGTCGATCCGCGTGTCGCTGTGTTCGCGCCAGTCGCCGCCACGGACGCCGGAGTAGAGCAGGGCGCCGCCCAGACCGTTGTCGGCGGTGCCGCCGATGAGCGCGCTGTGGGTGGTCTTGAGGCCGTCGTGGGTGGAGTCCGGGCTCTGCTCGGTGTGCACGTCGAGGTGGGTGGTGAACTCGTCGGGGATCGCCCGGGTCACGAAGTTGACGATGCCGCCGACGTTCTGCGGGCCGTAGCGCACCGCGCCGCCGCCGCGCACCACGTCGACCGCGTCCATGTTGCCCATGGATACCGGCGCCAGCGACAGCTGCGGCTGGCCGTAGGGCGCGAAGGGCACCGGGATGCCGTCCATCAGTACCGTGGAGCGCGAGGCCAGGCGAGGGTTGAGGCCGCGGATGCCGAAGTTCAGCGCCAGGTCGTGGCTGCCGGTGCCGTTGTTCAGCGGCGCGCTGACGCCGGGGATGCGGTCCAGCACTTCGCGGGTGGTGGCCGCGCCCTGCGCCTGGAATTGCTCGCGGCGCACCACGTCGCGCGCGCCAGGGTGTTCGAAGACGTCCACGGCGCTGGCGTCGGCCAGCCAGTCGCCGACCACAGTCACCGCCTGCAGATCGGCCGGCTCTTCGCTCGCTGCGACCTGCAGGGTGAAGGCGCCGTCTTCCTGCGGCTGTGCCTCCAGGCCGGAGCCGGCGAGCAGCGCGGCAAGCGCTTCGGCCGCGGTGTATTCGCCATCCAGCGGCTGGCTGCGGCGCCCGGCGGTCTGCTCCGGGCTGAAGGCGATCAGCACGCCGGCCTTCTGGCCCAGATGGTTGAGCGCCTGCTCCAGCGGTTCGGCGGGGATGCGGTAGTACTGGCGGGCGCTGCTGATCTCGGTGGCGCCGAACGCGACGGCTGGCGCCAGAGCCACGCCGCCGAGGCAGGCGAGAAGCAGGGCGCGGCTGAGCGGGGAGAGGGCGCGGGACGATGACATGAGGGGAAATGCTCCGGTTGGTATTGGTTGGCTTTCCTCCTCTGTCACGCGAGGTTGGGAAAAAGGCTCAGGCCGTAGCGAATTTTTTGGTTCTTCGAGGATTGCCGGGGAAATCCGTAGGGCGGGTGCAACCCGCCATTTCGGGGCGAGGAGCCTGGCGGGTTGCACCCGCCCTACGGTTTGGGCAAAAAATTTTCAGTCGGCGCCACGCGGATGCACGCTGACCCAGAAGCGCGTCACGCGGCGGACTTCCACCGGCAGCACGGCGGGCAGGGTGGCGAGGATGCGTTCGCTGTCGTCCAGCGGGTAGCTGCCGGAAATCCTCAGCGCACCGATGCGCGGGTCGCAGCCGAGGCGGCCCGGCCGGTAGCGCGCGACTTCGGCGAGGAAGGCGTCTAGGCGCATGGCGGAGGCCAGCAACATGCCTTCGGTCCAGGCGCCGCTACCGGGTTCCAGCGCCTGGGCGGCGCCCAGTCGGTGACGGTCGAAGTCCATCTGCCGGCCGGCTGGCACGACCTCGCTGTGTCCGCCGAGGTTTTCCACTTTCACTGCGCCCTCGTAGACGGCAACGCGGGTGCCGCCGTCCAGTTGGCGCACATCGAAGCGGGTGCCGATCGGCTGCAGGCGACCCTCCTCGCTGTACATGTGGAGCGGGCGCGGGTCGCGGCCGGTGTCGACGCGGACTTCCCCGCGCAGCAGGCGCAGGCGCCGTTCCTGGGCGTCGAAGCGGACGTCCAGCGCGCTGTCGCTGTTCAGCTCGATGCGGCTGCCGTCGGCCAGGGTCAGGCGTCGGCGTTCGCCGATGGTGGTGGCGTAGTCGGCGTTCCAGCGCTGCGGGCTGCCGTTCTCGCGCAGGCTCCAGGCGCTGCCGCCGGCGGCGAGCAGCACCAGCAGGGCTTTCAGGGCATGACGGCGTTGCGGCGAGCGGGGTGCATTCAGCACCGCCCGCGCCACGGGTGTGCCGATGCCGCCGAGCCGCCGGTTGACCGCTTCGATATGGCGCCAGGCCTGCTCATGCTCCGGCGCGGCTTGGCGCCAGTGCTGCCAGGCCTGTTGCAGGCGTTCGTCGTGCGGGCCGCCTTGCAGTTCGACCAGCCAGCGCACGGCCTGTTCGGCCACCTGCGGCGGCACTCTGGGGGCGAGGGGAAACGGCATCTTTCTATATCTCGGCGAAGTAGCAGCGCTGCGCGGCCTTGACCATGTAGCGCTTGACGCTGCTCAGGGAGATATCCAGCTGCGCGGCGATTTTCGCGTAGCCGAGGCCGTCGAGCTGGGCCAGCAGGAAGGCTTCCTTGGCCAGGCGCGGCAGGCCGTCGAGAAGGCGGTCCAGTTCGAGCAGGGTTTCCAGGACGATGGCGCGGGTTTCCTCGCTGGGGACTTCCCGCTCCGGCAGGCTGGCCAGCGCTTCCAGGTAGGCGCGCTCGACGTCGAGACGGCGGTAGTGGTTGCACAGCACGCGTTTGGCGATGGTGGTGAGGAAGGCGCGAGGCTCGTCGATGCGCGTGGCCTGGCGCGAAACCAGCACCTTGACGAAGGTGTCCTGGGCCAGGTCGGCGGCGTTCTGCGGGCAGCCCAGGCGCCGCTGCAGCCAGCCGGTCAGCCAGCGGCGGTGATCGCAATAGAGCGTGTGCAGTGCGGTGTGATGGGCGAGGTCGAGACTCGACAAGGGGCACCCCGGCTCGGAGCAGCATTAAAATGATAATTGTTATCATTTTAATGACCGGAGGCTTTCAGCAGGCTTTCAGAGGGGGGAATTCAGAGAGCAGGCCATCCGGCGGCACGCGGCCGCCGGATGGGGGAGGCGGTCAGTGTCCGGTCGCGGCGACCGGTTCCTGCCCGCGATACAGCCAGCGCACCATCGGGCCGATGGACAGGCCCTGGATGAGGATCGAGGCGAGCACCACGATGTAGGTCAGGCTGAGCAGCAGGTCGCGTTCCGGACCCAGCGGCAGGGACAGCGCCAGGGCCACCGAGACGCCGCCGCGCAGGCCGCCCCAGGCGAGGATGCGGATGGTCCCGCGCGGTACGTGGGGACGGATCTTGGCGCTCTGCCGGAGCAGGACGATGGCCGGCGCCACGGTCAGCAGGCGCGACACCAGCACCGCGCCGCCGAGGACGAAGGCGGCGACGATGTGCAGCCAGCTGAACGGCAGCAACAGCAGTTCCAGGCCGATCAGGGCGAACAGCAGGGCGTTGAGGATTTCGTCGATCAGCTCCCAGAACTTGTCCACATAGCGGCGGGTCTCGTCGGACATGGCGTAGGTGCGCCCGTGGTTGCCGATGATCAGTCCGGCCACCACCATCGCGATCGGCGCCGACACATGCAGTCTCGCGGCCAGCGAGGCGCCGCCGATGACCAGCGCGAGGGTGAGCATGACCGCCACCTGGTACTGGTCGATGCCGCGCATCATCACGAAGATCCCGTAGCCCAGCGCCGCGCCGAACAGCACGCCGCCGACCGCTTCGTGGATGAACATCCAGGAGATGGCGCCAATGGTAGGCGTGGTGCCGAGCTGGAGAATGCCGATGAGGATGGTGAACACCACCACCGCGGTGCCGTCGTTGAACAGCGATTCGCCGACGATGGTGGTGGCCAGCGGCTTGGGCGCGCCGGCCGACCTGAGGATGCCGAGCACGGCGATCGGGTCGGTGGGCGAGATCAGCGCGCCGAACAGCAGGCAATAGATGAAGCTCACGTGCCAGCCGAACAGGGCGAAGGTGTAGTAGGCCAGCGCGCCGATCACCGTGGTGGCGATCAGCACGCCGAGGGTGGCGAGCAGGCTGATCGGCCACTTGTAGTCGCGCAGGTCGCTGAGGTCGACGTGCAGCGCGCCGGCGAACAGCAGCGCGGGGAGGAACCAGGTCATGAGGACTTCGGAGAAGTCGATGCGGCTGATGATCTGCTGCATCTCCAGCTCCAGGACCGGATAGCCGAGCAGCGACAGGCCCTGGGCGATCAGCGAGAAGACCAGGGCGGTGGCCATCACGCCGATGGTCGGCGGCAGGCGGATGAAGCGGTAGTTCACATAGGTAAGGAGGGTGGTCAGGGCGATGAACGCCGCTGCGAGATCGAGCATGACGTGGGTTCCTGTATTGAACGGTATACACCTGTCCCGAGTGGCCAATCCCTGAGCCGTGGGCGCGTGCAAAAAAGGCCTGCGCGTGGCAGGCGAGCCCGGATCATAACCGCATGGGCGACTGAAGGTGGTGTGTGACTGTCGGCGAACCGGTGGGTTCCCGCCGGATTTTTCTTCGCTGGCGGGCGCTCGGGCGTCGGCCTGGCAGGAACCCTTCCGCCTGTCTCCGGTCTGTCAGAAAGGCGTGCTGGAATGACTGCTGGAAAACAGCCGGAAAGCCACGGGCTGTGCGGGATTCCATGCACTTTGTTGAGTATCTGAAACAGTACGGGACAGGTCGTAAGAAAGCGCCAATTTTTTATTGAACTCGCGTCCCCATGGCCCTAAAGTTCGCGCCCGAACGTCCATGCTGGAAACGATCCATCCGGCTCAAGTACTGACGACGAGAGGCCGCCAACCCGGTGGTTCTCGGCGACATGCCTTGGGAAGTAGGCGAACCAAAGTGGGGAAACGGATTAGACGTTCAGCTTCAACCCTACGAATCCATTTGTTTTGCCATTGGGAGTCCCAAGCATGTCCATCAAGGTCGAGGATTATTTCGCCCCTGAAACCTTCCAGCGCATGAAGGCGTTCGCCGATAAGCAGGAAACCCCCTTCGTCGTCATCGACAAGCAGACCATCGCCGATGCCTACGACCAACTGACCCATTGCTTCCCGTTCGCCAAGGTGTACTACGCGGTCAAGGCCAACCCGGCCACCGAGATCACCGAGCTGCTGCGCGACAAGGGTTCGAACTTCGACATCGCCTCGATCTACGAGCTGGACAAGGTGATGAAGACCGGTGTGGGCCCGGAGCGCATCAGCTACGGCAACACCATCAAGAAAGCCAAGGACATCCGCTACTTCTACGAGAAGGGCGTGCGCCTGTTCGCCACCGACTCCGAGGCCGACCTGCGCAACATCGCCAAGGCCGCGCCGGGCGCCAAGGTCTACGTGCGCATCCTCACCGAGGGTTCGACCACCGCCGACTGGCCGCTGTCGCGCAAGTTCGGCTGCCAGACCGACATGGCCATGGACCTGCTGATCCTCGCCCGCCAGCTGGGCCTGGTGCCCTACGGCATCTCCTTCCACGTCGGCTCGCAGCAGCGCGACATCTCCGTGTGGGATGCCGCCATCGCCAAGGTCAAGGTGATCTTCGAGCGCCTGAAGGAAGAAGACGGCATCACGCTGCAGATGATCAACATGGGCGGCGGCTTCCCGGCCAACTACATCGCCAAGACCAACGACCTGGAAACCTACGCCGAGGAGATCATCCGCTTCCTCAAGGAAGACTTCGGCGACGACCTGCCGGAAATCATCCTCGAGCCGGGCCGCTCGCTGATCGCCAACGCCGGCATCCTGGTCAGCGAAGTCGTGCTGGTGGCGCGCAAGTCGCGCACCGCGGTGGAGCGTTGGGTTTACGCCGACGTGGGCAAGTTCTCCGGCCTGATCGAAACCATGGACGAGTCCATCAAGTTCCCGATCTGGACCGAGAAGAAGGGCGAGATGGAAGAAGTGGTGATCGCCGGCCCGACCTGCGACAGCGCCGACATCATGTACGAGCACTACAAATACGGCCTGCCGCTGAACCTGGCCGCCGGCGACCGCCTGTACTGGCTGTCCACCGGCGCCTACACCACCAGCTACAGCGCGGTGGAATTCAACGGCTTCCCGCCGCTGAAGGCCTTCTACCTGTAAGGCTGACGGTCATGAAAACGCCCCGCATCGCGGGGCGTTTTCGTTTCCAGCGGGGCGTCGTAGGTTGGCGCTGAACGTAGTGAAGCCCAACACCTGAGCCGGCAATGTTGGGCTTCGCAAGCTCAGCGCCAACCTACGTTGTGCCGTCGGGCGCCTCGCCTTGTAGGTTGGTGCTGAACGCAGTGAAGCCCAACACCTGAGCCGGCAATGTTGGGCTTCGCAAGCTCAGCACCAACCTACGCGTCAGTGCCAGCCCACGTTGTTATGCGACCAGCCGCCCCGCTGCCTCGTGCAGCAACTGCAGGTCGCCGTCATCCCCCAGCTCCGCCGCGCGGCGGTAGTAGTCGAGGGCCAGTTGGCGGAAGGGGCGGTGCGGCGAGGCTTCGAGGTTGCTGCGGGCTACCCGCAGGAAGTTCAGGTTGCCCTCGTCCAGCGCCCGGCGCAGCCAGTCTTCCGCCTCGGCCAGCCGGCCCTGCCCGGCGAGCACCGCGGCGTGGCTGAACTGTCCGCGGAAGTCGCCGCCTTCGGCCGAGCGGCGGTAGCAGTCGTAGGCGAGGTCGATGTCCTGCGGCACCACCATGCCTTCCTCGTAATAGCGGCCGAGCAGGTTCAGCGACTTGGCATGGCCGAGCACCGCCGCCTGCTGGTAGAGCGCGACGGCGCGGGTTTCGTCCTTCGCCACGCCGCGCCCGGTGGCATGCAGGTTGGCGAGGTTGTACATGGCCCAGTCGAGCCCCGCGTCGGCGGCGATGCGGTAGTGCCTGGCCGCTTCCGTGACGTTGCTGGCACAGCCCCAGCCGTGCTCAAGGCAGCGCCCGAGCATGTTGCGCGCCATGGCGTGGCCGCGTTCGGCGGCGATGCGGAACCACACCAGTGCAAGGGGCTGATCGCGCTGGATGCCCTGGCCGTCGAGGAGGATCTGGCCGAGCAGCGCCTGCGCCTCCAGTTCGCCCTGGCGCGCGGCCTGGAGGATCAGTTGCGCGGCCAGCCGCGGGTTGCCGGCCAGTTCGTCGGTGGACAGTTCTTCCATCCGGCGCAGATAGAACGTCACACGTCCACCCAGCGGCGCAGCAGGTTGTGATAGGTGCCGGTCAGTTCGACCAGCGACGGGTGATCCGGCACATCGGCGGTCAGCTTCTGGATCGCCTGGTCCATCTGGAACAGCAGCGCGCGCTGGCTGTCCTCGCGCACCAGGCTCTGCGTCCAGAAGAACGAGGCGTAGCGGGCGCCACGGGTGACCGCGTTGACCTTGTGCAGGCTGGTGGCCGGGTAGAGCACCAGGTCGCCGGCCGGCAGCTTCACCTGCTGGGTGCCGTAGGTGTCCTGGATCACCAGTTCGCCGCCGTCGTACTCGTCCGGATCGCTGAAGAACAGTGTGGAGGACACGTCCGTACGCACCCGCTCGCGGCCGCCCTGGACGTCGCGCACCGCGTTGTCGATATGGAAGTCGAACGAGCCGCCGCCGGTGTAGCAGTTGAACAGCGGCGGGAACACCTTGTGCGGCAGCGCGGCGGACATGAACAGCGGGTTGTTCCACAGGCGCTGCAGCATGGCCTCGGCGATTTCCCGGGCCAGCGGATGTTCCTGCGCCAGTTGCAGGTTGTGCTTGGCCTTGGCCGACTGGTAGCCGGCGGTGACCTTGCCGTCAGCCCAGTCGGCCTGCTCCAGGGCGGCGCGGATGCGGGCGACTTCCTCGCGGGTGAAGATGCCGGGAATGTGCAGCAGCATGGGAATGTCCGGTGCTATTGGAAAGGCTGCCAATGATATTGATTCTTATTGGCGCAGTACAGAAAAACCGCACGCCGACCAGGGGTTTCAAAATGTAAATGTTGTAAATTACATGCGTATGCGAATGCTTAGTAATTGATATAGATTCGCAATTGACATAGATTGCGCGGCCTTCACGAGTAGCCCCTGGGGAGGGTCTTCCAAATGTCGCGCCAAACTTCCGAGATCGCTGGCAGCTCGCCGCGTTTGCTGGTTTCCGCCGTCGGTGTGGCGATCACCGCCATGTCCGGCACCCATGCAGTCCATGCCGCCGAGGCAGCGGAGAAAAAGCCCGCCCAGGACGTGCTGAGCCTCGAATCCGCGACCGTGGTGGGTGAGCAGGACCCGACCACCTACAACGTCGAGCAGTCGGCCTCGAAGAAGTACACCGCGCCGCTGCGCGAGACTCCGAAGACCGTCACCGTGATCCCGCAGCAGGTGATCAAGGACACCGGCGCCCTGTCCCTGGCCGATGCCCTGCGCACCACCCCCGGCATCACTTTCGGCGCCGGTGAGGGTGGCAACCCGGCGGGCGACCGTCCGTTCATCCGCGGCTTCAACGCCGAGAGCGACACCTTCCTCGATGGCATGCGCGACGTCGCTTCGCAGACCCGCGAAGTGTTCAACATCGAACAGATCGAAGTCAGCAAGGGCCCGGGCGGCGCGTTCACCGGCGCTGGTTCCACCGGTGGCAGCCTCAACCTGATCAGCAAGACCGCCAAGCAGGACAACTTCAACGACGCCGGCTTCACCTACGGTTCCGACCAGACCCACCGTGGCACCCTCGACGTCAACCACATGCTGGGCGACAACGCGGCCTTCCGCCTGAACCTGATGAAGCACGAAGCCAACGTCGCCGGCCGCGACAGCGTCAGCGTCAACCGCTGGGGCGTGGCGCCGACCGTCACCTTCGGCTTCAACTCGCCGACCCGCGCGACCTTCTCCTACTACCACCTGGATACCGACGACATCCCGGACTACGGCCTGCCGCTGACCCTCGACGGGCGCAGCAAGGCCAACCCGAGCAAGCCGGTATCGGTGGACGAGGACAACTTCTACGGCCTGACCCACCGCGACTACCGCGAGAGCACCACCGACAGCGGCACCATTCGCCTGGAACACGACCTGGCCGACAACCTGACGATTTCCAACAGCACCCGCGTGGTCCGCACCACCCTGGACTACATCGTCACCACCCCGGACGACAGCCGTGGCAACGTCGCCAACGGTCTGGCCTACCGCTCGGCGAAGAGCCGCAACTCGACCTCCAAGGGCTGGGTCAACCAGACCGACCTGAAGGCCACCTTCGATACCGGCACCATCTCGCACAACCTGGTGACCGGCATCGAGTTCAGCTACGAGGACGTGCATAACCGTCCCTACGTGATCACTCCGGGCGGTGGCACCGGTAACGTCTGTACTCCGGCGCTGATCGCCAGCGGCGACTGCACCAGCCTGGCCAACCCGACGCCGAAGGACAACTGGACCGGCACCATCGCCGACAGCGCGGCCTTCACCGATACCGACACCAAGACCAGCGCCGCCTATGTGTTCGACACGCTCAAGCTCAACGAGCAGTGGGACCTGAACCTCGGCCTGCGCTATGACGACTTCGACACCGAGTCGAGCGGCTTCAGCAACGGTGGTCGCGGCGCACCCGCCGGCACCTTCGATCGTGAAAGCAACACCCACTTCTGGAACTACCAGGCGGGCCTGGTCTACAAGCCGGCGCCCAACGGCAGCGTCTACGTGGCCTGGTCGACCTCCAGCAACCCGAGCGGCGAGACCGCCGGCGAGGGCGGTTCGGAAGTCAGCGCGGCCAACACCAGCCTGGACCCGGAACGCAACCGCAACTACGAGATCGGCACCAAGTGGGACTTCTTCGACGAGGCGCTGTCGCTCAACGCGGCACTGTTCCGCACCGACAAGACCAACGCCCGCGTCGCCTCGCCGGATAACTCGGCGGTCCAGGTGCTCGATGGCGAGCAGCGTGTGCAGGGTGTCGAACTCGGCTTCTCCGGCAACCTGACGGCCAAGTGGAAAGTCTTCGGCGGCTACACCTACCTGGACAGCGAAGTGCGCAAGTCCAGCGTGGCTACCGACGAAGGCAACCAGATGCCGCAGACCGCCGAGAACAACTTCACCGTCTGGACCACCTACGACGTGCTGCAGGACTTCACCATCGGCGGCGGCGCCACCTATGTCGACGAGCAGTTCGGCAACACCGCCAACACCGTCATGATCCCGTCCTACTGGCGCTATGACGCGATGGCCAAGTATGTGCTGAGCAAGAACGTCGACCTGCAGCTGAACGTGCAGAACCTGACCGACGAGCGTTACTTCGACCAGGTCTACAGCACCCACATGGCCCACGTGGCGCCGGGCCGTACCGCGCTGCTCGGAGTCAACTTCCACTTCTGATCGCGCCGACGCGCGACCCCGCCCGGTGCTCCTTCGGGCGGGGTTTTTCTTTGTCCAGGGACGGACCCCACCAATCGGCACACGTAGGTTGGCGCTGAACGCAGTGAAGCCCAACGCACGGAATGTCGGGCACCGTAGGATGGGTTGAGCGAAGCGATACCCATGAGCCAGGCGCAGATGACCGTTGATGGTGCTTTTGTAGGAGCGAGCTCTGCTCGCGAATCTTTTGTGGGGCTGATGTTCGCGAGCAGAGCTCGCTCCTACAGGCCGATGGCTTCCGTAGGATGGGTTGAGCGAAGCGATACCCATGCTGTACATGTGAACCGTTCTCAATAAAATGCGGGCCCTCCACCGCTTTTGGGAGAGGGCAGGTTGAAGGTGAGGCCAAGGTGTTGAAGAAAGTCTGGTTCCAGTTGCACTGGGTGTTCGGCGTCAGCGCCGGGCTGGTGCTCGCGCTCATGGGGCTGACGGGCGCAGTGTGGTCGTTCCAGGAGGAGTTGCTGGGAGTCATCAATCCCGGCCTGTCGATGGAACGGCGCGAGGGTGGCGTGCTGCCGCTGGACGAACTGGTGCGCCGCGTGGAAGGCGCCTCGCCGGACAGGAAGGTCGCCTCCGTCTGGCTGCTCACCGATGGCGAAAAGGCCGCGCGCATCTTCTATACCCCGCCGCCGGGCCAGCGCCGTGGCGAGGGCCGCTACGTCGATCCGTACAGCGGCGAACTGCTGCCGCCGGCACGGGGCGAGGGCTTCTTCGAGTTCGTCCTGCAACTGCACCGCTTCCTCGCCGCCGGCGAGGTGGGCAAGCAGATCACCGCCGCCAGCACCGTGATCCTCATCTACCTGTGCCTGTCCGGCCTGTACCTGCGCTGGCCGCGCCGCGCGTTGAACTGGCGGGCCTGGCTGACCCTCGACTGGAAGCGCAAGGGCCGCAGCTTCAACTGGGACCTGCACGCAGTAGCCGGCACCTGGTGCCTGGCCTTCTACCTGATGGCGGCGCTGACCGGCCTGTACTGGTCCTACGAGTGGTATCGCAACGGCCTCACCAGCCTGCTCGACGATGCGCCCGCCGGCGAGCGGCGCGGTCCGGGCGGCGAGGGCAAGGGCGGCAAGCGTGGCGAGGGCCGCCGCGGCGAGATGCCGTCCGGTCCGCCGCTGGTGGTGGACTACCCGGCGCTGTGGGCGGGCATCCAGCAGGCCGGCGGTCCGCAGATGAGCGCCTACAACCTGCGCCTGCCACCGGTCGGCGGCCAGCCGGCGCGGGTCTTCTACCGTCTCGCCGACGCGCCGCACGAGCGCGCCTTCAACGAGCTGCTCATCGACCCGGCCAGCGGCAAGGTGCTGCGCAATACCCGCTACAACGACAGCAGCTTCGGCAAGCAACTGCTCACCAGCGTCTACGCCATCCACGTCGGCAGCTACTTCGGCCTCATCGGGCGCATCCTGATGATGCTCGCCAGCCTGGCGATGCCGCTGTTCTTCATCACCGGCTGGCTGCTCTATCTCGACCGCCGGCGCAAGAAGCGCGCGGCACAGGCGGCGCGCAGCGGCCTGGAGGCGAGCGACGGACGCGATGCCTGGCTGATCGGCTACGCCAGCCAGAGCGGCTTCGCCGAACGCCTCGCCTGGCAGAGCGCCGGTCAGCTGCAGGCCGCCGGCCTGCCGGTGCGGGTCGAGCCGCTGGCGCGCCTGCGCCGCGACGAACTGGAGCGCGCGCGCAATGCGCTGTTCGTGGTCAGCACCTTCGGCGACGGCGAAGCGCCGGACAACGCCCGAGGCTTCGAGCGCCAGGTGCTCGGCCAGGTCATGGGCCTGAACGACCTGCGCTACGCCGTGCTCGCCCTCGGCGACCGCCAGTACCAGCAGTTCTGCGGCTTCGCCCGGCGCCTGCATGGCTGGCTGCAAGGGCAGGGCGCACGACCGCTGTTCGACGGCATCGAAGTGGACAATGGCGACGCCGCAGCCCTGCATGGCTGGCAGCAGCAGCTCGCCGCGCTCACCGGCGCGGCACCGCAGGCCGTGCTTGGCAGCGAGCCGTTCGAAGTGTGGACGCTGGGCGCCCGCGAACATCTGAACCCCGGCAGCCAGGGCGAATCCACCTGGCTGCTGCGCCTCACTGCGCCGGCCGATTCGCAGATCGACTGGCGCGCCGGCGACCTGGTGGAAATCCTCCCGCGCCAGCCCGAGCAGCGCGTCCGCCAGTGGCTGGCGCCGCTGGGTGTGGACGCGCAGACGCCGGTGCAGGTGGATGGCAGCCCGGTCCCACTCTATATAGCGCTCGCCGGCTGCCTGCTGCCGCCGTACCTGGAAGACCTGCTCGGCCTGCACGCCCAGGCGCTGTACGACGCGCTGGCGACGATCTCGGCGCGCGAGTACTCCATCGCCTCGCTGCGCAGCGACGGCGCGCTGGAACTGATCGTGCGCCAGGAACGCCATCCCGACGGCAGCCTGGGCATCGGCTCCGGATGGCTGACCGAGTACCTGCCAGCGGGCGGCAGCGTGCTGCTGCGCCATCGCAGCAACCGCAGCTTCCACCTGAGCGAGGACGACCGCCCGCTGATCCTGATCGGCAACGGCACCGGCCTCGCCGGCCTGCGCTCGCTGCTGCGTGCCAGCATCGCCGAGGGCCGCCAGCGCAACTGGCTGCTGTTCGGCGAGCGCAACATCGCTCACGACTTCTATTGCCGTGGCGAGCTGGAAGCCGCGCTGGCCAGCGGCGACCTGCAGCGCCTGGACGTGGCCTTCTCCCGCGACCAGGCGGAGAAGATCTACGTGCAGGACCGCCTGCGCGAACAGGCCGCGACGTTGCGCGAATGGCTCGACGACGGCGCGGTGATCTACGTCTGCGGCAGCCTGCAAGGCATGGCCGAGGGCGTCGACCGTGCCTTGCGCGAAATGCTTGGCGACGACGAGGTGGAGTCGCTGCTGGAAAGCGGCCGCTACCGGCGGGATGTGTATTGACGGCGGGTTGCACCCGCTCTACGTGGGGATAGCTCCGGCGTAGGGCGGGTGAAACCCGCCACCCCGGCCGCTCCGGCCCCCATGTCCTGCTTCCCGCTCCAGGCTTCCGGCTTTAAGCTTCGGGCATGACTACACGAATCCTCCTCAACTGCGACATGGGTGAAAGCTTCGGCGCCTGGAAGATGGGCGACGACACGCACGCCATGCCGCTGATCGACCAGGCCAACCTGGCCTGCGGTTTCCATGCCGGCGACCCGACCATCATGCAGCGCACCGTGCGCCTCGCGGTGGAGCATGGGGTCAGCGTTGGCGCGCATCCGTCCTATCCCGACCTCGTCGGTTTCGGCCGCCGCCACATGAGCTGCTCGCCGGAGGAAGTGCAGGCGCTGGTGCTCTACCAGGTCGGCGCGCTGGACGCCTTCTGCCGCGCAGCCGGCACCCAGGTCGACTACGTCAAGCCACACGGCGCGCTGTACAACGACCTTGTGCGCGACGACGCCCTGCTGCGCGCCGTGCTGGATGCCTGCGCCGCCTACCGCAAGCGCCTGCCGCTGATGGTGCTGGCGCTGGCCGACAACCGCCGCGAACTGGAGCTGGCCGACGCCGCCGATGTGCCGCTGATGTTCGAAGCCTTCGCCGACCGCGCCTACCTGCCCGACGGCCAGCTCGCCCCGCGCCGGCTGCCGAACGCGGTGCACCACGATTCGCAGCGCATCCTCGAACAGGCATTGGCCATCGCCCGTGGCGAACCCTTCCCGGATATCGATGGCAATCCGCTGCTGCTGCGCGCCGACAGCCTCTGCGTGCACGGCGACAACCCGGAATCGCTGGCGGTGCTGCGCCGTCTGCGCGGACTGCTGGACGCTGCATGACGCGCATCCAGCCGCTGGGCGCCGAAGCATTGCTGCTGACCCTGGCCGAACATCCCGACGAACACCTGCCGCTGCGCATCGCCGCCCTGGCGCGGCGTCTGCGCGAGCGGCTGGGCGACTGCCTGACCGACGTGGTGCCCGGCTGGACCACCCTGCTGCTGCACTACGACCTGCTGCGCATCGACCTGCCGACGCTGCAACGGCAGGTGCAGACGCTGCTGGACGGCTGGGACAGCGAGCCGCTTGCCGGCGAAACGGGGCGGCTGCATGAAATCCCGGTCTGGTATGCCGGCGACGACTTGCCTGAGGTGGCCCGCGCCTGCGGCCTGTCCGTGGCGCAGGTGATCGAACTGCACACCGGCCGTGAATACCGCGTCGGAGCCATCGGCTTCGCCCCCGGTTTCGCCTACCTCGGCGAACTCGACGAACGCCTCGCCCTGCCGCGCCGCTCCACTCCGCGCACCCAGGTGCCGGCCGGCAGCCTGGCCATCGCCGAGCGGCAGACGGCGATTTATCCACAGGCCTCGCCGGGCGGCTGGCACCTGCTGGGACGCACTGCCGCATCGCTGTTCGATCCACAGGCCGAGCCGCCCTGCCCATTGATGCTGGGCGACCGGGTGCGCTTCCTGCCCATCGACGAGGCGGCCTATCGCGCTGCGGATGGCGCATGAGCGGGCTGCGCGTGCTCAAGGCGGGGCCGCTGAGCCTGCTGCAGGACGCCGGCCGGCATGGCTGGCAGCATCTCGGCGTATCGCCGTCCGGGCCTGTGGATATCCATGCGGCGGCCTGGGCCAACCGGCTGCTGGGCAATCGCCGGGGCGCGCCGTTGCTGGAAATCGCCCTCGGTGGCGCGGAACTGGAAGCGCAGGTCGATACCTGGCTGGCGCTGACCGGCGCCGAGCTGCCGGCCAGCCTGGATGGCGTCGCCTTGCCGGGATGGTCTCGATTTCCGGTTCGAGCGGGCCAGCACCTGAAGCTGGGTTTCGCCGCCAGCGGCCAGCGTGGCTATCTGGCGGCGGCCGGTGGATTTCACGCAAGTCCGGTGCTCGGTAGCGTCGCCAGCCAGCGGCGGGAGGGATTGGGCGGACTGCATGGCGATGGCCGGGCGTTGGCGGCGGGTGATCTGCTGCCCTGCGTCGATGCTGCCGATGCCTTCGAGCGGCCAGCCAGCGTGTCGTGGAGCTATCGCCCGGACTACCGGAAAGCGCCGACCCTGCGGGTGTTGCCCGGCGCCGACGAGTTTCCTGCCGAACAGCGCGCGGCATTCTTTTCCCAGTCCTGGAAGATCAGCCCGCAATCCGACCGCATGGGCGTGCGCCTGAGCGGCCAGCCCATCGCCGCGCCGTCCCGGCAATGGTCGCTGGGCGTGGTGGCCGGCGCCATCCAGATCCCGCCGGACGGCCAGCCGATCATCCTGCAGGCCGACCGGCAGACCATGGGCGGTTATCCGCTGCTCGGTGTGCTCCATCCCCTCGACCTGGCGCGCCTCGCACAATGCCCGGCGCATGGCGAGGTGCGCTTCACCGAGGGCTCGCTGGAGCAGGCGCAGGCGGACCTGCGCGCGTTCCTGCGTTTCTTCGAGGGCTGAAATCAGCCCTCGAAGCGCTCGCCGCGAAACACCCGGCGGGGATTGCCGCGCTCCAACTGGTGATGCACCAACCGTCGTTCGGCACGCAGCTCGCTGTCCGCCTGCTCCGCACGCTCGGTCAACTTGCGGGCGATCAGCAGCAGCGCCAGGCGCTTGTTGGCGTGCTGGCTGCGCTCGCTCTGTACCTTCACGCTCAGGCCTGTAGCGACGTGGGTGGCGCGCACCGCCGAGTCGGTGGTGTTGACGTGCTGGCCGCCGGGGCCAGAGGAACGCAGGGTTTCGAAGCGTACTTCGCCTTCCAGGCTGGCCGGCGGCACGCTGAATTGCGTACCGCCGAAGTACCAGTTCTTGCGTCCGTGGTTCGGGCGATAAGGACTGGCGCAGACCCATTGCAGAGTACCGCTCCAGGCTTCGGCCAGCGTTGCCGCCGACTCGCCCTCCAGCGCCAGCAATGTCGACAGCAGGGTGTGCCGTCGCGGCCCGGCTTCTTCTTCGATCACTCTGACTTCGACCCCCGTGGCTTCGGCCTCGCTCAGCAAGCGCTGCAGGGCCTTGGTCACCGCCAGTGCACATTCGTCCGGCCCCTGTGCCGCGGAGAGTTGCAACAGGATCATCAGCAGCACTCCCCGCGGGTCTTGTAGGTCAGCACCGGCTTCAGGCGTGCGAGTATCCGCAGCAGGCCAGCGTCGTGCAGCGCACCGACTACCGAGTCGATGGCCTTGTAGGCTTCCGGCGCCTCCTCGTAGATCAGCCCGCGATCGCCGCAGATCACCCGGCTGCCCAGCGCAGTACGCGTGAGCTGCTCGACGCGATAGCGCGGCGCCAGGCGATCCCTGCATTCGCTGCGCATCCACTTGCGGCCCGCGCCGTGGGCGAGGGAGAGCAGGCTGCGCTCGTCGGCGACCGGCTCCACCAGGTAGCTGTAGTCGCCGCGCGAGCCGGGGATAACCATGACGCCGCGGTCCGCTGGTGTGGCGCCCTTGCGGTGCAGCCAGCCGTCGACGCCACCGATTCGTGCCGGGCTGACGAGGTTGTGATTGACGTCCAGTACCTGCTCGCCATGCGCGCGCAGGCGGTCGAGCATGCGCAGGGCGATCAACTGGCGGTTGGCCTCGGCGAAGCGCAGCGCACCGTCGTGGCGGGCGAGGTAGTGCGTGCAGTCGTCGCTTTCTTCCTCCAGGCCCTGGTGACTGAAGCGTTCTACCTGCTCGCGCAGGATGGCTTCGCCGAGCCCACGTGAACCGCTGTGTACCAACAGGAGCAACTGGCGACGGTCGAGCCCGAGAGTTTCCACGGCGTCGGAGTCATACAACCGCTCGAGTTGCTGCAGTTCGGCGAAGTGATTGCCGCCGCCGATGGTGCCGAGGGAATGCTCGTGGCCGCAGGGCGCGAGGCCGAAGCCGGCGATGTGCTCGCTCCAGTCTTCGTCCAGCGGACCGTCGAGGTTGCCCAGGCGCTTTTCCAGCTTGTCCAGGTTCAGCTTGGCGACGCCGATGTCGGTGCGCCACAGCGCCATGCCGCAGCCGATGTCATTGCCCACCAGTGCCGGATACAGGCGGCCGCAGGAGAAGAACGCGGCGCCGATCGGATAGCCGCGCCCCGGATGCAGGTCCGGCATGCCGGCGACCTGCCGCATGCCCGGCAGGCGGGCGGTGGTTTCGAGTTGCTGGATCGCTTTACCTTCGATCCAGGTATCGTCCGCGGCGATCAGCACGACGCCGTCGGACAGATTTTTGATGCAATTGCCCATTGTCCAATCCCATGAGGAATGAAACGAAAAAAGAGGATGGGGCAGGCCGGAGCCGGGCAATGCGATGCCGCCAGTTGGGCGGCGGGGGAAGCAATTACGCCAGGCGCGACCTGCAAAGGGTGATCAGCGTTTGCATGATGTGTCTCCTTTGCTGGGTGGGTGGAAGGTGGCGAATGATAGGCGCGGACTGGCCGGCACGCAATCGTCGTCACTTCGGCAGGTGCCGCAGCGGCGAGCGCATGGGCGCCGGCTACGCGACGGCATCTTCGCAGGAGCCGGCTCGCTCCTACGAAACACCGGCGTTGCGCTTCCCTCACCCCAACCCTCTCCCGGAGGGAGAGGGGGCACAACGGCGCGGAGTTGTGTGCCGTGCCAGCCGTTAACTCCGGACAGCCCCCTCTCCCTCAAGGGAGAGGGGGAAGCCTTGCACCGATGCAACACAGTTGCTCCTACAGGTCTTCCGGCTGAATTTTCCACAGGCGGGCCACAGACGGCTTCTGCGGATTGCGCGCGACTACCAGCAGGCCAACTTTCGAGCCGCGCAATTCGCGTAGCAGTTGCGCACCCTGGCATGGCTGCATTCTCTCGGCGAGATACCCCAGTGCGATGCTGGCCGCCGCCGGATGGGTGGCGACCGGCACGTAGCTGCCGTCGTCCATGTCCAGCACGACGTGCCTTTCGCCTGGCCCCGGAGCGGGGATGTGCAGGCTGGCCTTGAGCAGTTGCGCCATGGCCTCGTCGCGTTGTGCGGCGGTCAGTCGCCCCTGCGGCAGTGCGTGCTCCAGCGGCGAGAAGTCACCCTTGGGTTCCGCCTTCGGTTTTGCCGCGGGACGATCGGCCGGCGGCTCGGTCTTCACGGGCTTGAGCTCCGGGCGTCGAGCCGGTGCTGGAGCGGGCGGGACGAGGTCGAACGCTTCCAGGTCCAGCTCTTCCCAATCGATTTCATCGGGATCGGTCTCTGCCACGGCCGGTTCCCTGGGCGCGGCCCGCTTCCTGGTTTTCGCCGGAGTGCGGGCATCCAGACGCCGCTGGCGCTGCCATTTGTGAAGCTGGACATTCGCGACGATGGCGGCGACGAGGATGAGAAGGAGGAAGAGCAGCATGGATGACGTGGCCCTGTGAAAAACTGCCACAGCAATGCTGAGCAGTGGCGAGGCGCCACCCTAGCGAGAAATCAGGACCAATGCCGTAGGAATGGTCTTGGAACGCGGTGCGAGATATCTCTGTAGAAAGGGTGAGCCGGTGTAGGACCGGCTCACAGGCTTTCAGTTCAGAAACCGCTCCGCATGATGACAAGCCACCTGCCGCGCATCCAGCAACCGCAGTTCCGGCACTTCGGTCGCGCAACGCTCGGTGGCGTACGGGCAGCGTTTGTGGAAGGCGCAGCCGCTCGGTGGGTTGAGCGGGTTGGGCAGTTCGCCCTGGATCTTGATCTTCGGCTTGCTCGGGTCCGGGTGGATTGCCGGGGTCGCCGAGAGCAGCGCCTGGGTATAGGGATGCAGCGGGCGTTCGTAGAGCTTGTCCGCCGGGCCCATCTCCGCCGGGCGGCCGAGGTACATCACCAGCACGTCGTCGGCCACGTGGCGCACCACCGCGAGGTTGTGCGAGATGAACACGTAGGCGGTGCCGTATTCCTGCTGCAGGTCCATGAACAGGTTGAGCACCTGCGCCTGGATCGACACGTCCAGCGCCGAGGTCGGTTCGTCCGCCACCAGCACCTTCGGCCGCAGCATCATGGCGCGGGCCAGGGCGATGCGCTGGCGCTGCCCGCCGGAGAACATGTGCGGGTAGCGCTGGTAATGCTCGGGGCGCAGGCCGACGTGCTTCATCATGTCCTGCACCCGCTCGCGGCGTTCGCTGCGGGACAGGCTGGTGTTGATCAGCAGCGGTTCGCCAAGCTGGTCGCCGATCTTCTGCCGCGGGTTGAGCGAGGCATAGGGGTTCTGGAACACCATCTGCACGTCGCGGCGCAGTTGCTTGCGCTGGTCGTGATTGGCGCCCTTGACCTCCTGGCCGGCGATGCGCAGCGAGCCGGAAGTCGGTTCCTCGATCAGCGTCAACGCGCGGGCGAGGGTGGACTTGCCGCAGCCGGATTCGCCGACCACGGCGAGGGTCTTGCCGGCCTGCAGTTCGAAGGACACGCCATTCAGCGCGCGGACCAGGGCGTGCGGCTTGAACATGCCCTGGGAGATTTCGTAGTGACGGGTCAGGTCGCGGGCGGTCAGCACGGCTTCCATCAGACCACCTCCTTCAGGTTCAGCGGGTAGTAGCAGCGCACCGCGCCACGCTCATGGGGTTCCAGCGTCGGGCGCACGGCGCGGCAGTTGTCCTGCACATACGGGCAGCGCGGCGAGAGCAGGCAGCCCTGCGGGCGGTCGTAGCGGCCGGGGACGATGCCGGGCAGGGTGGACAGGCGTTCCTCGCCGGCGCTGTGCTCGGGAATCGCCTTGAGCAGCGCTTCGGTGTAGGGGTGGGTCGGTGCGTCGAACAGCGCCGGCACGCCGCCGATCTCCACCGCCTGGCCGGCGTACATCACGCAGACGCGCTGGGCGGTCTCGGCGACCACGGCGAGGTCGTGGGTGATCAGGATCAGCGCCATGCCCTGGTCGCGCTGCAGGTTCAGCAGCAGCTCCATGATCTGTGCCTGGATGGTCACGTCCAGCGCGGTGGTCGGTTCGTCGGCGATCAGCAGCTTGGGCTCGCCGGCGATGGCCATGGCGATCGCCACGCGCTGGCTCATGCCGCCGGAGAGCTGGTGCGGGAAGGCGTCCAGGCGCTGCGCCGCGCCGGGAATCTCGACCCGTTCGAGCAGCTCCAGCGCACGCTGGCGCGCCGCCTTGCCGCGCAGGCCGAGGTGCAGCTTGAGCACTTCCTCGATCTGGTAGCCGACGGTGTAGCTGGGATTGAGCGCGGTCATCGGGTCCTGGAAGACCATGGCGATGTCCTTGCCGACGATGCGCCGCCGCTCGCGGCCCCTGAGCTTGAGCATGTCGCGGCCGTCGAACTGCATGCGTGTCGCGCTGACCTTGCCGGGGGCGTCGATCAGGCCCATCAGCGCCATCATGGTCACCGACTTGCCGGAGCCGGACTCGCCGACGATGGCCAGCACTTCGCCCTTGTCCACCTTGAGGTCGAGGCCATCCACCACCGGCACGGCATCGGCGCCGCCGAAGCGCACCGAGAGGTTGTCGATTTCGAGGAGGCTCATACGGCGGTCTCCGGGCGGTGGGCTTGGCGGGATTGATGGGTATCGCTGTGCTCAACCCATCCTACGGGGTGCTCCGGGGCGCGTTTGCAGGATGGGTTGAGCGAAGCGATACCCATCGCGGCGAAAGTGATTCCGTTCATGGCTTCGCTCCTCACGCCGCGCTCTTCAGCTTCGGGTCCAGCGCGTCGCGCAGGCCGTCGCCCATCAGGTTGATCGCCAGCACGCTGAGCAGGATGGTCAGGCCGGGCAGGCTGACCACCCACCAGGCGCGCTCGATGTAGTCGCGCGCGGAGGCGAGCATGGTGCCCCACTCGGGTGTCGGCGGTTGCACGCCGAGGCCGAGGAAGCCCAGCGCGGCGGCGTCGAGGATCGCCGAGGAGAAGCTCAGGGTGGCCTGCACGATCAGCGGCGCCATGCAGTTCGGCAGCACGGTGACGAACATCAGCCGGAGGTTGCCGGCACCGGCCAGGCGCGAGGCGGTAACGTAGTCGCGGTTCAGCTCGGTCATCACCGCGGCGCGGGTCAGGCGCACATAGGCGGGCAGCGAGACGATGGCGATGGCGATCACCGTGTTCATCAGCCCCGGGCCGAGGATGGCGACGATGGCCACCGCCAGCAGAAGCGAGGGCAGGGCCAGCATGATGTCCATCAGGCGCATGATCACCGGGCCCAGTCGGTTCGGCGAGAAGCCGGCGAGCAGGCCGAGGAAGATGCCGGGGATCAGCGAGATCACCACCGACGACAGGCCGATCAGCAGCGACAGGCGCGCGCCGTGGATCAGCCGCGAGAGCAGGTCGCGGCCGAGTTCGTCGGTGCCGAGCAGGAACTGCGCCTGGCCGCCCTCCAGCCACACCGGCGGGGTGAGCAGGAAGTCGCGGAACTGCTCGCTCGGGTCGTGCGGCGCGACCCACGGCGCGAACAGCGCGCAGAACACGATCAGGCACATGAACAGCAGGCCGCCGACAGCGCCCTTGTTGTGCGCGAAGGCCTGCCAGAACTCTTTCAGCGGCGATGGATAGACCAGGCTCGGGTCGCTGGTGGGAGCGCTTTGCGTAACGGTCATCTGCAGGCTCCTCAGCGCTGGTGGCGGATGCGTGGGTTCGCCAGTCCGTAAAGGATGTCCACCACGAAGTTGACGATGATCACCAGCGTCGCGACCAGCAGGATGCCGTTCTGCACCACCGGGTAGTCGCGGCGGCCGATGGCGTCGATCAGCCATTTGCCGATGCCGGGCCAGGAGAAGATGGTTTCGGTGAGCACCGCGCCGGCCAGCAGCGTGCCGACCTGCAGGCCGAACACCGTCAGCACCGGGATCATCGCGTTGCGCAGGGCATGCACGAACACCACCCGCGCCGGCGACAGGCCCTTGGCGCGGGCGGTGCGCACGTAGTCCTCGCGCAGCACTTCGAGCATCGCCGAGCGGGTCATCCGCGCGATCACCGCCAGCGGGATGGTGCCGAGCACGATGGCCGGCAGGATCAGGTGGCGCACTGCGTCCATGAAGGCGCCTTCCTCGTCGGAAAGCAGGGTGTCGATGAGCATGAAACCGGTCTTCGGCTCGATGTCGTAGAGCAGGTCGAGCCGCCCGGAAACCGGCGTCCAGCCGAGCTTCACGGAGAACAGCATGATCAGGATCAGACCCCACCAGAAGATCGGCATCGAGTAGCCGGCCAGCGATATCGTCATCACCCCGTGGTCGAACAGCGAGCCGCGCTTGAGCGCTGCGATCACCCCGGCGAGCAGGCCGAACACGCCGGCGAACAGCATGGCGGCGAGGGACAGTTCGACGGTCGCCGGGAACAGGGTGAGGAATTCGTGCCAGACGCTTTCGCGGGTGGTCAGCGATTCGCCGAGATTGCCCTGGGCGAGGTTGCCGATGTAGTCCAGGTACTGCTGGGGCAATGGCTTGTCGAGGCCGAGGCGGTGCATGGCTTCGGCGTGCATCTGCGGATCGACGCGGCGTTCGCCCATCATCACTTCCACCGGGTCGCCGGGAATCAGGCGGATCAGGGCGAAGGTCAGCAGGGTGATGCCGAAGAATGTCGGGATCAGCAGCCCGAAGCGACGGGCGATGAAACTAAGCATGTCGGGGGATGACTCCTCATCATGGCGCCCGTCTGGTGGCGGGGCGTCTTCTTCTTGTGGCGCCTTTTGGGCGCAAGGCGTGCATTGAACAGCTTAGGACGCGGTAACGGAATCCACGGTGTCTGCGTCTGGAAAAACTCTGTCGCGTTTTCGTAAGGATTCCCGTAGAGCGGGTGCAACCCGCCATCCCGCCGCCCTGCATGTCTGGCGGGTTGCACCCGCCCTACGGATGGAGTTCGACACGGGAAAAGTTGTTCGAGCCGAGCGGGCTGAGGGTGAAGCCCTTCACGTTGAGCCGCAGCACGGCGAACTGCTTCGGGTAGGCCAGGGCGATCCACGGCGCCTCGCGCTGATAGATCGCCAGGGCCTGGCGGTACAGGCCGGCGCGCTCGTCCTGGCTGGTGCTGGCGCGGGCCTTGCGCAGCAGTTCGTCGAACCCGGCGTTGCACCAACCGGCCTGGTTCTCGCCGCTTTTGGCGGCGGCGCAGGACAGGTTGGGGGTGAGGAAGTTGTCCGGATCGCCGTTGTCGCCGACCCAGCCCATGAACACGATGTCGTGCTCGCCGCGCTTGGCGCGTTTGATCAGTTCGCCCCATTCGTAGACGCGGATGGTCGCCTGGATGCCGATCTTCGCCAGGTCTTCCTGCAGCATCTGCGCGCCGATGCCGGGGTTGGGATTGGTCGGCCCGCCGCCGGGACGGGTCCAGATCGACAGCTTCAGGCCGGGCTCGATCCCGGCTTCGGCGAGCAGCTTCTTCGCCCGTTCGGGATCGTGCGGCCAGCCCTTGAGGTCCGGATCGGAGCCCCACAGCGTCGGCGGGTAGGGCGCCACCGCCGGGCTGGCGCCGCCTTCGCCGAACTGTGCGCGAAGGTAGGCCGCGCGGTCGAAGGCGAGGTTGATCGCCTGGCGCACGCGCACGTCGTCCAGCGGCTTGTGCCGGGTGTTGAGGGCGACGTAGGCGACCAGCAGGGAGTCGAGTTCCTCGACTTTCACCTGTGGGTCCTGCTTCAGCTTTGGCACGTCGGTTGGGCGCGGGTAGACGGCGATCTGGCAGTCGCCGGCCTTGAGCTTCTGCAGGCGCACGTTCGGATCGGGGGTGATCGCCAGCAGCAGCCGCTCGATCTTTGGCTTGCCGCCCCAGTAGCCGGGGTTGGCGGCGAAGCGCACCTGAGCGTCCTTCTGGTAGCGCTGGAAGACGAACGGACCGGTGCCTACCGGAAGGTTGTTGAGCTGCTCCGGCTTGCCGGCCTTGAGCAGCAGGTCGGCGTATTCCGCCGAATAGATGGAGGCGAAGCCCATCGCCAGGTCGGCGAGGAACGGCGCCTCGGGATGGCGCAGGGTGAAGCGCACGGTGTGCGGGTCGAGCTTGTCGACGGCGGCGATCAGGCCGGAAAGGCCCATCGCCTCGGCATAGGGGAAGCCGCGCGGGGACAGGCCGTGCCATGGATGTGCCGGGTCGAGCTGGCGCTGGAAGCTCCACAGCACATCGTCGGCATCGAACTCGCGGGTCGGCTTGAAGTAGTTGGTGCTGTGGAACTTCACGCCCTTGCGCAGGTGGAAGGTGTAGGTCAGGCCATCGGCGCCGATCTCCCAGCTTTCCGCCAGCGCCGGCACCACCTTCGCGCTGCCGGGGGCGAACTGCACCAGGCGTTCGAGCAGCGTTTCGGCCGTGGCGTCGGCGGTGGTCGCGGCGGTGTACTGGACGATATCGAAACCTTCCGGACTGGCCTCGGTGCAGACCACCAGGGTCTGGCCGAAGGCCACCGGACAGGCGAGCACACCAGCCAGGACGAGCGTGCGGAACGCGTGCTTCATGGACAATTACCGTGCTCCCCCACTGCTGAAAAGGGCAAATCGCACTCGTAGGAGCGAGTTCTGCTCGCGAAGCTTTTGCGTTGCCGATGTTCGCGAGCAGAGCTCGCTCCTACGACTGTATCGACGTGCGGAGGAAATTGTAGGAGCCAGCTTGCTGTCTCCTACAAGAACACCCTCCGATATCGTCTGCAAGACAGTTGCTCCTACGAGCTGCAATGCCCACCGTAGGTTGGTGCTGAGCAACGCGAAGCCCAACATCGCCATCGTTGGGCTTCACTGCGTTCAGCACCAACCTACGCGGGCTCTGGCCTAGCCACTGTAGTTACGTAGGATGCAAGACAGTTGCTCCTACGGTCAGCCGCGGGGCGAATTCCATAGGGCGGGGCCGCCGCGAACGGGCGGCGGCCCGCAGCCTTACTTGCCGACGCTGACCCCATAGAAGGAGTTGAGCGCGAACGGGCTGATCTTGAAGTCCTGCACCGTCTTGCGCATCGGCTGGTAGACCGTCGAGTGGGCGATCGGGGTGATCGGCACCTGGTCCTTGAGGATGTGCTGCGCCTGCTTGTACAGCTCGGTGCGCCTGGCCTGGTCGGGGGTGCGCTTGGCTTCCTTGATCAGCTTGTCGTAGGACTGGTCGCACCATTTGGAGAAGTTGTTGCCGTCCACCGCGTCGCAGCCGTAGAGGGTGCCCAGCCAGTTGTCCGGGTCGCCGTTGTCGCCGCTCCAGCCGATCAGCATGGCGTCATGCTCGCCGCCCTTGGCGCGCTTGATGTACTCGCCCCATTCGTAGGTGACGATCTTCGCCTTGATGCCGACCTTGGCCCAGTCGCTCTGCAGCATCTCGGCCATCAGCTTGGCGTTGGGGTTGTACGGACGCTGCACCGGCATGGCCCACAGGGTGATCTCGGTGCCTTCGGGCACACCGGCCTGCTTGAGCAGTTCCCTGGCCTTCTCCGGGTTGTACTCGGCGTCCTTGATGCTGTCGTCGTAGGACCACTGGGTCGGCGGCATGCCGTTCACCGCCAGTTGCCCGGCGCCCTGGTAGACGGCGCCGATGATCGCCTTCTTGTTCACCGCCATGTCCAGCGCCTGGCGCACTTCCAGCTTGTCGAACGGCTTGTGCAGGACGTTGTAGGCGATGTAGCCGAGGTTGAAGCCCGGCTGCGACGGCATGTTCAGGTTCGCGTCCTTCTTCAGCGACTCCAGGTCGGCCGGGCGCGGGAAGAGGGTGATCTGGCACTCGTTGGCCTTGAGCTTCTGCATGCGCACCGAGGAGTCGGTGTTGATGGCGAAGATCAGGTTGTCGATCTTCACCTCGTCCTTGTTCCAGTAGTCCTTGTTGGCTTTGAAGCGGATCATCGCGTCCTTCTGGTAGCGGCTGAACACGAACGGGCCGGTGCCGATGGGCTTCTGGTTGATGTCGCTGGCCTTGTTCTGCTTGAGCAACTGGTCGGCGTACTCGGCGGAGTGGATCGAGGCGAAGCTCATCGCCAGGTTCTGGATGAACGCGGCGTCCACTTCGTTGAGGGTGAACGTGACGGTGTGGTCGTCGACCTTCTCCACCTTGGCGATGTTGGCGTCCATGCCCATGTCGGTGAAGTAGGGGAACTCGGTGGGGTACGCCTTGCGGAACGGATGGTCCTTGTCGAGCATGCGGTTGAAGGTGAACAGCACGTCGTCGGCGTTGAAGTCGCGGGTCGGCTTGAAGTAGTCGGTGGTGTGGAACTTCACGCCCTGGCGCAGGTGGAAGGTGTAGGTCTTGCCATCATCGGATACGTCCCATTTCTCCGCCAGCCCCGGGATGACCTGGGTGCCGCCGCGCTCGAACTGGGTGAGGCGGTTGAACATGGTTTCCGCGGAGGCGTCGAAGTCGGTGCCGGTGGTGTACTGACCGGGGTCGAAGCCCGCCGGGCTGCCTTCCGAGCAATACACCAGGTTGCTGGCGGCCTGGGCGAGCGGGGCGCTGGCGATCAGTCCGGCGGCGATCATGGAGCGAATGACGGCATTCTTGCGCATTGTGACCTCTGGTTATTCTGCTTTTCATCGAGGGGCAGCTTTGCCGGCTGCGTGCCGTGAAGCTATGCAGGGTCTGTGCCCTGTGCAAGCGGGATACCGGCTTCAGTGTAGAAGTTGTGGCGTCAACGCAAGGGAATGTCGCAAATCTGAAAAAACGCACCGAACGGTCAGAAAAACGGCGCCCGGTTCAGGGGCGCCGTCGTTGCAGATCAGGGCATCTGCACTTCGATCGTGCCGTCCGCGCTGATCGTCACCTGGCTGGTGCCGGCTTCGATCTGCGGCGCCGGGGCTCCGCCGTAGCTGTCGGCCTTGGCCATCGACATGCGCACCACCGGCACCGGTCGCGGCGCGTCGGCGCTGTTCACGCTCAGGCTGACCATCTTGTAGCCCTTGCCGCCAAGAGAATCGCTGAGCAGTTGCGCGCGGGCCTTGAAGGCGTCCACCGCGCCTTTCATCAGGGCGTCCTCGCTTTTCTTGCGAGTGGCGTCGGCGATGCTGAAGCTCATGTTGCCCAGCTTCAGCTTGCTCTGCAGGTCGGCGGTGAGGCGGGAGAGGGCGGCGAAGTCCGAGCTTTCCAGGCGCAGTTCGGCGCGCTCGCGCCAGCCGGTGATCTTCTGCCCCTTTTCGTCGTAGACCGGGTAGCTGTTGCGGCTGCCCAGGCTGACGGTGATGCCCTTGACCTTGCGCGCCTCGGCGATGGCGGCGTTCAGCGTCTCGGTGGTTTCGCCCGCCAGCCGGGCCGGGTCGGTGGCCTGGGCCTCGCTATAAAGAGTCACGTTCATCAGATCGTGGGCGACTTCCTGGCTCACCTCGGCATGCAGCGATACCTGGTTGTAGCGCGGCGCCTCGGCCAGCGCGCCGAGGCTGGTGGCGCACAGGGCGATGGCGGCGGCGAGGGTGGCGAAAGTCTTCTTCGGTACGGACATTTGGTACTCCTTGGTCCAGAGAAAAATCCTGATGGCAGGGTAGAGCCCAGCAGCGAGGATAGTCAGACCCTTTGACGTACGCCGGTGTTCAATCGGGTTAAGCTGGATAGGTTAAGCTGTGTCGCTTTGCCGCATCGGGTGGAGGATGCCCTTGGCTATACTCGCGCAAATTCCGGAAATCACTATGCGTACACCGGTCTTCCAGCCTTCGGCCGGCCGTCAGAATCTCGGCTGGCTTGTCCTCATCCGTATCCTGGTTCTCTGCGCGCAAGCCGCTTCGGTCGGCTTCGCCTGGCTCTCCGACCTGCTGCCGCTGCCCTGGCTGCCCCTGGGCATCACCCTGTGCATTTCCGCCGCGCTGATCCTGCTGACCGCCGTGCGCCTGCGCGCGTCCTGGCCGGTCACCGACCAGGAGTTCGCCGTCCAGCTGGGCTTCGACCTGATCATCCATAGCGTCCTGCTGTATTTCTCCGGCGGTTCGAGCAACCCGTTCGTCTCCTATTACCTGGTGCCGCTGACCATCGCCGCGGCGACCCTGAGCTGGGTGCACACCATCACCCTCGCCGGCCTTGCCCTGGCGTCCTATACCGTGCTGCTGGTGTGGTTCCATCCGCTGGAGATGGCGACCGGGCAACGCCAGTACCTGCTCATCTATGGCATGTGGCTGAGCTTCGCCCTGGCCGCCGCGCTGATCACCTTCTTCGTCGCCCGCATGGCGGCGGAGCTGCGCCGGCAGGAGCAGTTGCAGGCCGAACGGCGCGAACTGAGCATGCGCGACCAGCAACTGCTCGCCGTGGCCACCCAGGCCGCCGGCGCCGCCCACGAGCTGGGTACGCCGCTGGCGACCATGAGCGTGCTGCTCACCGAGCTGCGCCAGGAGCACCGCAACGTCCCCTCGCTGCAGGACGACCTGGCCCTGCTGCAGGAACAGGTGAAGCTGTGCAAGGAAACCCTGCAGCAACTGGTGCGCGCGGCGGAGGCCGACCGCCGCCAGGCCGTGTTCGAGCAGGGCGCCAACGAGTGGCTGGATGCCGTGCTGAACCGCTGGCACCTGATGCGTCCGGAAGCCACCTACCGCTACCAGATCCTCGGCCGCGGCACCGCGCCCCGGCTGACTCCGCCAACCGACCTGACCCAGGCGCTGCTCAATCTGTTGAACAACGCCGCCGATGCCTGTCCCGACGACCTCGGCATCAACCTGGACTGGGATGCCACCAGCATCTGCCTGAGCATCCGCGACCACGGCGCAGGCGTTCCGCTGGCGATCGCCGAGCAGCTCGGCAAACCCTTCTTCACCACCAAGGGCAAGGGCTTCGGCCTCGGCCTGTTCCTCAGCCAGGCCAGCGTTACCCGGGCTGGCGGTACGGTGAAGTTGTACAACCATGAAGATGGCGGCACTCTGACAGAGTTGCGCCTGCCACGAAGTTACGGCGTGGTCTGAGTACCCGCCCGCGAGGATGTACCCATGAGCGAAGAGAACCTGTTCGAAGGCGAAGAGCAGCCCCATCTGCTGTTGGTGGACGATGACCCCACCTTCACCCGCGTCATGGCGCGCGCCATGAGCCGGCGCGGCCTGAGGGTATCGGTCGCCAGCTCCGCCGAAGAAGGCCTGGTGCTGGCCAGGGAAGACCTGCCCGACTACGCCGTGCTCGATCTGAAGATGGAAGGCGATTCCGGCCTGGTCCTGCTGCCCAAGCTGCTCGAACTGGACCCCGAGATGCGCGTGGTGATCCTCACCGGCTATTCGAGCATCGCCACGGCGGTGGAGTCGATCAAGCGTGGCGCCACCAACTACCTGTGCAAGCCGGCGGATGCCGACGACGTGCTGACCGCGCTGCTCTCCGACCATGCCGATCTGGAAAGCCTGGTGCCGGAAAATCCGATGTCGGTGGACCGCCTGCAGTGGGAGCACATCCAGCGCGTGCTGGCCGAGCACGACGGCAACATCTCCGCCACCGCCCGGGCGCTGGGCATGCACCGGCGGACCTTGCAGCGCAAGCTGCAGAAGCGCCCGGTCCGCCGCTGAGCGAATCGTGACGCGATAACGCGATCAGACAGGGGAGCCCCATCACGGTGCTCCCCTTTTTGTATGCCTCGCGACCCCGAGACATGGGAACAAGCGCCTGGTATTGCGCCCCGAGTGCTGGATGCCGGATGAGGCAGCACACCGGGCCTGCTATCATCGCCGGGCCCGCCTTCCGACACTTCCTGCAATGCTCGCGATCTTCTACGAAACCCTCGGCATCACCGCGCCGGTCTTCGCCATGCTGTTCCTTGGCGTGCTGCTGCGGCGTCTCGGCCTGATCGACGCGTCGTTCATCAACACCGCTTCGGCACTGGTGTTCAACGCCACCATGCCGACCATGCTGTTCCTCGGCATCTACCATGCGGACCTGCACACGGCGGCGCGCCCGGCGGTGCTGGCGTATTTCTGCGTGGCGACCCTGATCGGCTTCCTCTTCGCCTGGGGCTGGGCGGTCTGGCGGGTGCCGCGCGAGGAACGCGGCGTGTTTACCCAGGGCGCCTTTCGCGGCAACAACGGCATCGTCGGCCTGGCGCTGGCCACCAGTCTGTACGGCTCGCACGGCCTGGCGCTGGGCTCGGTGCTCGCCGGCCTAGTGATCGTCACCTACAACACGCTGTCGGCGGTGGTGCTGGCGATCTACAGCCCGAGCCTGAAGTCCGACCCGTGGAGCATCTTCAAGAGCGTGCTGCGCAATCCGCTGATCCTCGGCGTGCTGGCGGCGCTGCCGTTCTCCTGGCTGGCCATCGCGCTGCCGGAGTGGCTGCTCACCTCCGGCGAATACTTCGCCCGGATGACCATGCCGCTGGCGCTGATCTGCATCGGCGGCACCCTGTCGCTGGCTTCGTTGCGCGACAGCGGCAGCCTGGCGGTCGGCGCCAGCCTGATGAAGATGGTCTGGCTGCCGCTGCTGTGCACCCTGGGCGCCTGGCTCTGGGGTTTCCGTGGCGTTGAGCTGGGCGTCCTGTTCCTCTACTTCGCCAGCCCGACGGCGGCGGCCAGCTTCGTCATGGCCCAGGCGGCCAACGCCAACCACCAGCTCGCCGCGTCGATCATCGTCATCACCACGCTGGCCGCTGCGGTGACCACCAATATCGGCATCTTCCTTTTGCAGTGGGGCGGCTGGATCTAGGGTTTGAGTAGGTTGGTGCTGAACGAAGTGAAGCCCAACGGTGCCACGTCCGGCAGGTGTTGGGCTTCGCTGCGCTCAGCGCCAACCTACGTAGCTCCGTCCGATCAGCTGGCGAGCAACAATCGATCCGGCTCATCCAGACGCTGTAGCAGTTCCGCCCGCGCGCGGTCCCGCAGGCGGATCGCATCCAGCCAGTCGGGGCCTTCCGCCAGCAACTGAGGGCAGACGCTCACATGCAGTTCGCCATGGTGCGGGAACCACTGGCCATCGCGCAGCAGCATGCGCGAACCGCGAATGGCCACCGGAACCAGCGGCACGTCGGCACGCGCGGCGAGGACGAATGCGCCCATGCGGAACGGCAGCAGCCCCGGCTCGCGGGTGAGCGTGCCTTCGGGGAAGAACACCAGGGATTCCCCGCGCTGCAGCGCCCCCGCCAAGACCTCGGCGTCGGCCGCACTGCGGCGGGGATCGAAACGCTCGACGAAACAGGTCCCCAGGCGGCGCAGGAAGGTCCCGGCAATGCGCTGCCCGGCCAGTTCGCGCTTGGCGACGAAGCTGAACCCGGATGGCAGCGCCGCGCAGAGTGCCAGTCCGTCGAGGTAGCTGGCGTGGTTGGCGACCAGCACGCGCACCTCGCCGCGGTACAGACGCCCCAGGCCGTCGACCCGCAGCGGCACTCCGACCAGATGCAGGAAGCCGCGTGCCGCCCGTCGCGCCAGACGCCTGCACCAGGCCGGGCGCGGCAATAGCGCGGTTGCCAGCCAGGTCAGGCTGCCGATCAGTACCAGCAGCCCCCAGAACCAAGCGGCGTAGAGCAACTCCTGCAGGGTTCGCCAGCCGCGCAGCAACTGGGCGGTCACCAGCGTACGCAGCATCCGCAGCAATTGCCGCCAGGCTGCCGGCGCTGCCCGCCCCAGTTCGCCGCGCTCGTAGAGTTCGCGGCTGGCGGCGCGGCGGATCTTGCCGCTGGAGGTCTTCAGCACGCTGTGCGGCGGCGCCAGCACGATGTCGTCCGGCGCCGCTCCGGTCAGTTCGAGGGTGATACGGGCGATTGTCCGGCGCAGGCGGTCGAGCTCCCCGGGCTCCTGTTCGCGGGTTTCCGCCAGCACCACCAGACGCTCGTTGCCCGCCGCATCGGGACAGCCGAATACCGCCACGCAACCCTTGCGCAGGCCGGCCAGCCTGCCCACGGCATTCTCCACGTCGTAGGGATAGATATTGCGTCCGCCGCGGATGATCAGGTCCTTGACCCGGCCGCTGAGGTAGATCTCGCCGGCGGCGATGTAGCCGAGGTCCTGCGAGTCGAGCCAGGGACCGTCGCGAACCCGCGCGCTTTCCTGGGGGTTGTGGAAGTAGCCAGCGGTGGTGGACGGCCCGCAGAACTGCAGATGCCCCTCGCGTCGCTCGGGCAGTTCGATTCCCGTGTCGTCGACGATGCGCACCTGATGCCCCGGCAGCGGGCGTCCGCAGGAGACGAAGCACAGTGCGCCAGGGTCGTCCGGCGCGGCACGCACGGCGCGGCCATGGGACTGGAAGGTATCGCGCTGGACCCAGTCGAACGACGGTCCGCGCCCCGGTTCCGGCAGGGTCACGTCCAGGGTCGCCTCGGCCAGCCCATACACCGGCATCAGCGCACCCGGAGCCAGGCCATAGCGGCCGAAGCGCTCGGCGAAGCGTTGCAGGGTGTCCGGATTGACCGGCTCGGCACCGTTCAGGGCCAGGCGCCAGCTGGACAGGTCCAGTCCTTCGAGCTCGGCGTCGTCGAGCTTGTTCAGGCACAACTCGTAGGCGAAGTTGGGCGCCGCCGACAGCGTGCCGCGATGTTCGTGGATGCTCCGCAGCCAGCGCCCCGGGCGGGCCAGGAAGGCCAGAGGCGACATCAGCACCAGCGGGAAGGCGTAGTAGAGACTGCCGAACCAGGCGCCGATCAGGCCCATGTCGTGATACATCGGCAACCAGCTGACGAACACGTCGTCGGGCGTGACCCGCAGCACCGAGCCCATGGCGCGCAGGTTGGCCAGCAGGTTGGCGTGGCTGACCATCACGCCCTTGGGCTGGCCGGTGCTGCCCGAGGTGTACTGCAGGAAGGCGAGGTCCTGCGCCTGTCGCTGCGGATCGATCCATCGGCCGCCGGTGGAAGACAGCTCGGCGACGCTGGCGATCATGCCCAGGCTCGGCACCTGCGCCCGCAGCAGCCGGGCGACCAGTTTGGCCTCGGGCACGGTGATCAGCATCCGGGCTTCGGCGTTGCCGAGAATGGCCGCCTGGCGCTGCAGGTGTTCCTCGATCCGGGCCAGGCGCATGGGCGGATAGATGGGTACCGGCACACCGCCGGCCAGCAGCGCGCCGAGGAAGGCATGGAGGAAATCGCGCCCGGTGGGTAGCATCAGCGCGACCCGTTCGCCCGCACGCAGGCCGTAATGCTGCAGGCCGCAGGCGACGGCCAGTGCGCCCTGCTGCAGGGCCGCGTAGCTGATCGGCTCCTGGCTGTCGCCTTCGCCGAGCAGACGCACCTGGATGCGATGGGGATGGCGATTGACGTGCCAGTCGAGCACTTCGATCAGGGTTTGCGCACGCTCGGGTGTTTCCGCGCCCGCCGGCTCGTCAGCCTCCGCCCCGATAGTCGCCACGGACGTCGCTGCGCGGTGTTCGCCCACTCCCAGAACCCGCAGCAGTTGCTGCAGGGTCTCTACCTCGCTGAACGCGGCTTCCGGCAGGCGCACGCCAAACTCACGCTCGACGCGCGACCAGAGTTCCACCCGGCCCAGGCTGTCCAGGCCGAGATCGTCTTCGAGACGGCTGTGCAGGCCGATGCGCAGACTGGCCGAATCCTGCGGACGCAACTCGGCGACGACCTGGCGGGCGATTGCCAGCAGGCGTTCCACCATCCCCTCGGGACCCGGTACGACGCGGGTGTCATCGGGCGAGTGCGGCATCGATCAGTCTCGCGAGGCGACGGCTTTACCGGCCGCCACGTTCTTGCACCATAGGCCGTTGTCCACCGCAGCGATAGCGACAGCGGACCAGTTGCATATCGCCGCCGAGTTCGCGTAACGCCCGGAGTCCGCGCGGCGTTGGGCTGAACTCGTAGGTTGGTGCTGAGCTTGCGAAGCCCAACACTGGCGGGGCCTGATATTGGGCTGAACTCGTAGGTTGGGCTGAGCCCGCGAAGCCCAACGGTGCCAGGCTCAGCAGATGTTGGGCTTCGCAAGCTCAGCGCCAACCTACGCCTGAACCCCGGATCTCCCTGTGGACGCTAGAATCTGTGCGACCCGTCGGCATGCGCCGGCCACCATCGATCAGCAAACGGAGAGCCTCAATGTCCGCCAGTCTTGTCCCGGGAGTGCAGTATCGCGAAGTCTGGGCCTGGGCCATGTACGACTTCGCCAACTCCGGCTACACCACGGTGGTCACGACGGCCGTGTTCAACGCCTTCTTCGTCGCCGTGGTGGCCGGCGGCGCGGACTGGGGCACCCTGGCCTGGACCAGCGCCATTTCCCTTTCCTACCTGCTGGTGATCCTCAGCGCGCCGCTGGTGGGCGCCTACGCCGACGCCCGCGCCTGCAAGAAGCGCCTGCTGCTGCTGACCACCATCGGCTGCGTGCTGTGCACCGCCGGACTGGCGCTGGCCGGTCCCGGCACGCTCGCCCTGGCGGTGCTGTTCGTGGTGCTGTCGAACTATTTCTTCGGCACCGGCGAGAACCTGGTCGCCGCCTTCCTGCCCGAACTGGCGCGCAGCGATGCCCTCGGCCGGGTTTCCGGCTGGGGCTGGGGGCTGGGCTACATCGGCGGCCTGCTCAGCCTCGGCGCCTGCCTGGCGTATGTCGCCTGGGCGCAGGGGCGGGGACAGGAGGCGGCGCAGTTCGTCCCGGTGTGCATGCTGATCACCGCCGCGCTGTTCGCCCTGTCCAGCCTGCCGACTTTCCTCTTCCTGCGCGAACGGGCCAAACCGCAACTACGCGCCGACGAGCGCCACACCCTGCGCGAGACCTGGGCGCGGCTGGCGCGCACCCTCGGCGAGGCACGCCGCTATCGCGACCTGCTGCGCTTCCTGCTGTGCACTGTGAGCTACCAGGCGGGGATTTCGGCGGTGATCACCCTGGCCGCCATCTATGCCGACCAGGCGATGGGCTTCAGCACCCAGGACACGCTGATGCTGATCTTCGTGGTCAACATCACCGCTTCCCTCGGCGCCCTGGCGTTCGGCCATCTGCAGGACTACCTCGGCCACCGCGCGACCCTGGCGCTGACCCTGGTTGGCTGGATTCTCATGGTGGGGCTGGTCTGGTCCGCCCAGGGACCGGCGCAGTTCTGGCTGGCGGCGAATGTCGCCGGGCTGTGCATGGGCGCGAGCCAGTCGGCCGGGCGCGCCATCGTCGGCCTGCTGGCACCGCCGACGCGGCTGGGGGAGTTCTTCGGCCTGTGGGGGCAGGCGGTGAAGCTGTCGTCGATACTCGGGCCGATGACCTACGGCCTGACCAACTGGCTGAGCGGCGGTGACCACCGCCTGGCGATGCTGGTGACCGGCAGCTACTTCGTCGTCGGCCTGTTGCTGCTGGCCGGCGTCGACCTCAAGCGCGGCCAGCGTGCCGCGCTGCTCGATGCGCCGCAGACTGCGGCCGCCTAGGTAAATGACTGCGTGGACTTACGTAACGGCGAGTCCATGTCTGCCGTTTTTTCGGAGCCGTCTGACGGCCTGCATCGGCCATGCCCGTCTAGGCTTAGCGGATCACTTTCATATCAAGGATCGATCATGCGCCCCGTCCTGCGCATCCTGCCGGTTGTGTTCGGGCTGTCGCTGCCGGTGGCCGGCACTTGCGCGGCTCCAGCGGCCGATATCGACGGGCCGTCGGCTGGCTGGCGCTATTCCGGGCTGCTCGACCGCACGGAAAACCCCCGCGTCGCCTATCCCACACCACCCATCGACCGTGGCGCCCAGCGCAATCGCAGCCTGATCGAGGGCCGCCTGCGCGAACTGGCCGGCACCCAGCGCCCGCAACGCCTGGTGGTGAACGGCAATCCGCTGCCTTTATATACGGATGAGGCCGGGCGTTTCGTCCGGCCCTATGCTTTCGGCGCCGGTTCCAACAGCGTGGAGGTGGTCAGCGAGGCGGGGCAGCCGCTGAAGCGCATCCAGTTCTACGAGGCCAATACCCTGCTGACCCCGGCGCGCCTGCGCGTGGTGCTCGGCTGGGACGATCCCAAGGCGGAACTCGACCTGCACGTGGTCACTCCGGACGGCCAGCATGCCTACTGGGCGCGACCGGTGCTGCAGGCCGGCGGCGGGCTGGATGTCGACAGCGTCGACGGGCCGGGACCGGAAATGTTCACCATGGCTGCGCCCCCGCATGGCACCTACCTGCTGTATGTGAACTACTGGGGCAACCTGAACAGCCAGGGCTACAACTTCGAGGCTGGCAGCAACCAGAACGAGGTGATCACCGCGCAGATCAGCCTGGTGTTCAACGAGAACACCGTGGACGAAAAACGCGAGACCTTCCTGGTGCCCCTGCGCACCATCGGCGACCTGCTGCTGGTCAAGTCATTCAGATATTGAGGCGGGAAGGAATCCCATGAGCGAGAACACCACACCCAGTCCAGCCTCCGCCGCCAAGGGCCGGCGCGGCCTGTTCGCGGTCCTCGGGCTGTGCCTGGCGGGCGCAGTGGCCGGCGGCCTGGCCTGGTATTTCCATGCCGCCGGACCGGCTCGCGGGATGGCCGAGCGGAGCGTCCTCGGGCTGGACCTGAAGCGCCCGGATGCGCTGATCGAAAGCGCCTCGCTGAGCAGCCTGCCGAAGGACATCCTGGCGGTGCCGCTGCTGCGCGACGTGCTCACCGAGGATTTCGTCTTCTACTACCAGTACAACGCCGACCGCCTCGGCCTTACCGGCAGCCTGCGGCGGATCATCTACGAGCATGACCTGAAGCTGCAGGACAGCCTGATCGAGGAGCTCCTCGACCAGCCGGCGCAGGTCGCCCTGTGGCGCGGCGCCGATGGCCGGCTGAAGCACTTCCTCGTCCTGATGCGCCGTGGCGGACTGGCCAAGGTGCTGGAGCCGCTGGCCCGCGCCGCCCTGGACGACACGCAGTTGCGCGAGGACGGCGAGCTGCGCGTCGACGGCGACCGCGTGCCGCTCTATCGCCTGCGCTACAACGCCGGCCGCGAACTGCTGTTCGCTTCCCATGGCGACCAGTTGCTGGTGCTGTCCAGCCCGGACCTGCTGTTCTCCGACGAGCGCGAGGCAGCCGCTGCGCAGGATGGCGAGCAGCCGGAAAACCCCGGCCCGCTGCAGTCCGCTGCGGCGACCGAAGACCTCGAAGAACTGCTTGATGGCAACGATCCCTTCCCCGAGCGTTTCGGCCTCGACAAGCGTGGCGAACTCAGCCAGCGCATCGTTCTCGGCGCGGATTTTCTCGCCCTCGGCTACCGGCATTTCATCCCGGCCTTCGCCGGCCTGCGCTTCGACAAGGGCGCTGACGGCTGGCACAGCTTCCTCGCCCTCGACGAGGTGGACGACCCGCCGAAGCTCGATTTCGCCCCGGTCTGGCAGGCCATGCCGATGGGCGCCAGCGCCTGCGTGGCGCTGCCCGTGGCGCCGGGGCAGGAACAGAAACTGCTGGTGCGACTCGGCGCCGATGAGCAGATGGCGAAAACCCTCGGCGAGCACCTGAGCGGTGCCGCCGGCCTCTGCTGGTACGCCGACTCGCGCCTGCACAGCCCGCTGCTGGTGGGCAAGCTGAGCGCGCCGGCCAGTGCTGAGATGGACGACGATCTGGGCAAGCTGTTCACCTCGGTGATCGGTGCCCATGAAGCCAATGTCCAGGACAAGGCCTTCCCGGTCGTCAGTGAAAGCCAGGGCGAGACGCATAAATGGCAGCGCCAGGTCAGTTCCAACTTCGGCCAGTATCCGGCCAGCGCGGCGGAATCGCCGGAGGCCGTCAGCGGCAAGGGCTTCTTCCGCGTCAGCCTGGCCCGGCACGGCGAGACCCTGCTGTTCTCGCTGGACGACCGGCTGGTGGACAAGGCACTCGACACCCTCGACAAGCGCTTCCCGCCGCTCGCCGAGGTGCTGCCCGGCGATGCGCTGGTTCCGCTCTACCTGGCGCCGGAGACGCTGTCCGCGCTGTTCCAGCAGGAAACCCTCGACAGCCTGCCGCAGGACATGGAGCCGGTATTCCGCAACGCCGCGGAAACACACCTGCTGCCGAAACTGAAGGTGCTTGCCGGCCAGCGCCGGTACGCCCTCAGCCTGCCGGCCGGCGTTCAGGCGGATGAGCCCTGGCAATGGCTGCCGCTGGAATGGCGTCCGCTATGAAGCGCGTGCTGCTTGCCGGCTTGCTGCTGTTCGCCTGCGTGGTGCGGGCGGAGCCGCTCGATCCGGAGCAGTCGCAGGTATTCCGCGCCTGGTTCGTGCGTATCGCCCAGGAGCAGCTGCGCCAGGGCCCCAGCCCGCGCTGGCACCAGCAGGATTGCGCCGGGCTGGTGCGCTTCGCCGCCAACGAGGCGCTCAAGGTCCACGACGACAAGTGGCTGCGCGCCAACGGCCTGTCCAATCGCTATCTGCCGCCGGAACTGCAGCTCAGCGACGCCCAGCGCACGCTGGCGCAGAGCTGGCAGCAGGGCGGCGGTCAGGTCGGCCCCTACGTCAACGCGATCAAGCTGATCCAGTACAACAGCCGCTTCGTCGGCCGCGACCTCAACCAGGCGCGCCCCGGCGACCTGATGTTCTACGACCAGGGCGACGACCAGCACCTGATGATCTGGATGGGCCGCAGCATCGCCTATCACACCGGAACCACCACGCCGACCGACAACGGCATGCGCTCGGTCGGCCTGCAACAACTGATGACATGGAAGGACACCCGATGGATACCCGACGAATCCAATCCCAACTTTATCGGCATCTATCGATTGGCCTTCCTCTCCCGCTGATCCTGCTCCTGCTGGCGCTGCTGCCGTTCGCCGGCGCCCGCGCCGAGGATTCGGTGGAGCCGAGCAACTACACGCCGATGGCCGGCGAGTCCTTCTTCCTGCTCGCCGACAGCAGTTTCGCCAGCGACGAGGTCGCCCAGGTGCGGCTGGAGGCACCGGGCCGCGACTACCGGCGCTATCGCATGGAACCTTACGGCGGGGTGGACGTGCGGGTCTACCGCATCGACAAGCCGATGGACTTCCTCAAGCGCCAGAAGAACCTGCACCGGGTGGTTGCCGAGGGGCAGTTCAAGGGCGAGGGCCTGTCCAACACCCTCGCGTACCTGTGGGACAACTGGTACCGCAAGTCGCGGCGGGTGATGCAGCGGGCGTTTTCCTACGAGTCGCGCAAGCAGGTCACCGAGGCGGTGCCGGAGCTGAAGATGGGCAACGCCATCGCCGCGCCGACCCGCTTCGACGCCCAGCCGCAGTTCGCGCCGATGCCGGGGCTGCCGATGGTCAGCCAGTTCCGCTACCCGCTGTGGGACGCCGAGCCGATCCAGCCGCCGAAGGATGTACACCTGAGCGGCTCCTCCAGCGAGTTCATCAACGTGGTGCCGGGTAACGTCTATATCCCGCTGGGCAAGCTCAAGCCGGGGCTGTATCTGGTCGAGGCGCTGGTCGGCAAGTATCGCGCGACCACCGTGGTGTTCGTTTCCAACACCGTGGCGGTGAGCAAGATCGCCGGCGACGAGCTGCTGGTATGGACCGCGCGCAAGCACGAAGGCACCGCCGTTCCCAAGGCCAGCGTGCTGTGGACCGACGGACTCGGCGTGATGACCAGCGGCAGCACCGACGCCGATGGCCTGCTGCGCCTGAAGCACGTCAGCCCGGAACGCTCCTATGTGATCGGCGAGGACGACGAGGGCGGGGTGTTCGTCTCCGAGAATTTCTACTACGACAGCGAAATCTACGACACCAAGCTCTACGCCTTCACCGACCGCCCGCTGTACCGGCCGGGTGATTGGGTCGAGGTGAAGATCGTCGGCCGCGAGTTCAGGAACGCCCGCGACTCGGTGGCCCCGCAGGCTGCGCCGATCCGCCTGAACGTGCTGGATGCCAACGGCACCGCCCTGCAGGCGCTGGACCTGAAGCTGGACCCGAAGGCCGGCACCCAGGCGCGCTTCCAGTTGCCGCAGAACGCCGTCGCCGGCGGCTACGAGCTGCGCTTCGTCTACCGCGACCAGCAGTACAGCAGCGCCTTCCGCGTCGCCGAGTACATCAAGCCGCATTTCGAGGTGTCGCTCGACCTGGCCAAGGCCGACTTCCGCACCGGCGAGCCGGTCAAGGGCAACCTGGTGCTGCTCTACCCGGACGGCAAGCCGGTGGCCGACGCGCGACTGCAGATCAGCCTGCGCGCCCAGCAACTGTCGATGGTGGACAACGAGTTGCAGTACCTCGGCCAGTTCCCCGTGGAACTGAGCAGCAGCGAGCTGCGCACCGACGCCCAGGGCCGCGCGGCGCTGGAGCTGCCCGCCGCGGAGAAGCCGAGCCGCTACCTGCTGACCATCTTCGCCAGCGACGGCGCGGCCTACCGGGTCAAGACCAGCAAGGAAATCCTCATCGAGCGCGGGGCGGCGCGTTACAGCGTCAGCGCGGCGCAGCGCTTCAGTGCCGCCGGCGAGAAGGTGCACTTCCAGTACGCCAGCGAGCAGGGCGCTGCGATCAAGCCGGTGTCCTGGCAGTCGGTGCGCCTGGAGGACCAGTCGAAGACCGAGGGCAGCGTCGCCGATGGCGGCTTCGATATCGCCTTCGAGCGGCCGGGCACCTACAGCATCCTGCTGCGGGACGAGCACGGGCAACTGCTCGGCGCCACAGGGCATTCGGTCAGCGGCGAAGGCGTGAAGGCGGTGGCCGGCACCGTCGAGATCGTCCTCGACAAGGCGGAATACCGCAGCGGCGATGAGGCGCTGGCGCTGATCACCTTCCCCGAGCCTATCGGCGATGCGCTGCTGTCGCTGGAGCGCGACCGCGTCGAGGCCACGGCGCTGCTGTCGAAGGGCGCCGACTGGCTGAAGCTGGAAAAACTGAACCCCACGCAGTACCGCGCGCGGATTCCGGTTAAGGAGGATTTCGCGCCGAACCTGACCTTCTCCGTGCTCTACACCAGGGCCGGCGACTACAGCTTCCAGAACGCCGGGATCAAGGTTGCCGCGCCGCAGGTGGAAATCGCCATCGCCACGGACAGGGAGCATTACCAGCCGGGCGAGACGGTCAACGTCGAACTGAGCACGAGCTTCGCCGGCAAACCGGCGGCCACGCGCCTGACGGTCAGCGTGGTGGACGAGATGATCTATGCGCTGCAGCCGGAGATCGCTCCGGATATCGGCCAGTTCTTCTACCATCCGCGGCGCAACAACGTGCGCACCAGCGCCAGCCTGGCGTTCATCAGCTATGACGTGGCGCTGCCCGGCAGCCCGAGCGCGCCGGGGCGGGCCAACCGCAGCGAGCGCGGGGTGAAGGTGCTGGAGCGGCCGCGGCGGGAAGATGTCGATACCGCCGCCTGGCAGCCCGAGCTGGTCACCGATGCTGAGGGCAAGGCGCGCTTCAGCTTCCGCATGCCCGAGTCGCTGACCCGCTGGCGCATCACCGCGCGGGCGATGGACGACGCCGGACAGGTCGGGCAGAAGAAGCAGTTCATCCGCTCGGAGAAGCCGCTGTACCTGAAATGGAGCGGCCCGACGCGCTTCCGTGCCGGCGACAGGCCGGACTTCGGCGTCTTCGTCTTCAATCAGGGCGAGCAGCCGGTCGCGGCCGAACTGCTGGTGCGCTATGCCGGCAAGGAGCAGCGTCTGCCGTTGCAGCTCGCCCGCGGGATCAACCATGTGGCGCTGCCCGCCACCGAGCTCGGCGAGGGCGAGTGGAGCGCCGAACTGTTGCAGGACGGCAAGCCGATGGACGCCTTGGCGGTGCGCCTGACGCTCAGCGCCGAAGGCTGGCAGGCCGTGCAGACGCAGCATGTGCCGGTCGCATCCGACAGCACGCCGCTGAAGCTGCCGGCGGATGCGCGGGATATCCGCCTGCGCCTGGACGACAGTGCGCAGGCCCTGTTCCGCGCCAATCTCGACGACCTGCTGGCCTATCCCTACTGCGGCGTCGAACAGACTGCCAGCCAGTTGCTGCCGCTGAGCCTGGCCTATCCCGTGCTGGCCGCCGGCGAGCCAAGGGTGCGCGACCGCCTGCGCCTGATCATGCAGAACAGCCGCCTGCGCCTGGTGCAGATGGCCGGGCCGAACGCCCAGTTCACCTGGTGGGGCATGGGCGAGGACGGCGATGCCTTCCTCACCGCCTATGCCTATTACGCCGACTGGTACGCCAGCCGTGCACTGGAGCTGAGCCTGCCGGCAGATCACTGGCAGCGGGTACTCGACCTGTATGCCAAGCAGGCCGCCACCACGCCGCTGCTGCAGCGCGCGCTGATCCTGGCGTTCGCCCGCGATATGCAGTTGCCGGTGGCGACCCTGCTCGGCGGCCTGATGGACGACCTGGGCAAGACCGGCGATGGCGAGGACCTGCCGATGCCGCGCGGTGGCCGGGACAGCCTGGTGATGGCCGCGCCGGATTCCACGCCTGGCCTCGCCGCTGCCCGCGTCCTGACTGCCGGGCTGGCGCGTCAGGCCGGCGTCGCCCTGCCGGCCGCCTTCGCCGCGCAACTGCCGACGGCCGAGCAGGCGCTCAAGCAGAGCGAGCAACCCTTCGCCGAAGCCCTGCGTCTGTTCGTCGAGCCGCTGGATGCGCAGCGTGCGCGGGTGGTGCTGCAGCGCCTGGCGCCGGCCCAGCCGACCCTGGAACGCGCATTGGCCCTGACCTGGCTGCAGCGCTCCGTGGAGCAGGCGCCGGCTGGCAAGTTGCCGGTTCCGGACGCAGGCTGGAAGCTTGCCCAGGGAGCCACTGGCGAGAGCTACTGGCAGTGGCAAGGGCAGGGCGTGCCGACCACGCTGGCATTGCAAAGCGCTCCGGCGCGCCCGCTGGATGCCGTGCTCAGCTTCAGCAGCGACGAAGCGCCATCTGCCGCGCTGCCGGTCCAGATCGAAAGGCGTCTGCTACGCCTCGTGCCGGGCGACAAGGCCTTCGAGTTCTCGGTGGAGGAAGTCGGCGACAAGCCGATCTCCAGCGACGACCTCTACCTCGATGAGCTGACGCTGACCACCGAACAGGCCCACGCGCTGCGCTATGGAATGCTGGAAGTGCCGCTGCCGCCGGGCGCCGACGTTGAGCGCACCACCTGGGGCATCCAGGTCAGCGGGCTGGGGACGGCGGAAGCGGCGCCGCTGGAAAAGGCCCGTCACGAGCCGGGGCAACTGCTCTATGCCGTGCCGGTGGACACCCTGGCCGGCGAACTGCGTGTGCGCCATCTGCTGCGCTTCTCGCAGAAGGGCCAGTTCAACCTGCCGCCAGCGCGCTATGTGCGCCTGTACGCCCCGGAAGAGCAGGCTCTGGAACAACAACCAGCGCTTGCCCGGCTGAAGGTCGAGTGATGCGTCTGCTCGTCTGGCTGCTCTGCGCGCTTCCGCTTTTGGCGATGGCTGGGGAAGCGCCTGTGCAACTGGCCCTGCGCACGCCGCAGGGCGATGAGCTGCTGCGGCTGGACGAGTCACGCGTGGTCGAGCGTTCGCCGCTACCCGCGACATTGCAGGCGCCGCTCGGCAGCCTGTGGAAACTGTTCGCCTACGCCTGGCTGGTGGACCACGACAGCCGCGAGCCGGCCTACGCCTGCCACGGCCAGTCGCGCGAGGAGGTGTACTGCTGCGAGCCGGGCGGCAGCATTGGCCGCGATGAAGCGCTGGTGCGTTCCTGCGGGCTGTATTTCGCGCCGGATCGGCTCGGCTTGCAGGCGTCTGACTGGCGCCGGTACTGGCAGGCCCGCCATGCTCCGGAATGGCTCGCCGACCTGTCTCGTCTGCAACCGCAGACCCGCGTTCCGGTCGCGGAACTGCTGGATGCGCTGGAGAATCTGCCGGCCCAGGCCGAGGCGCGCCGTGTGCTGCTGGATGTGGTGCTGAACGGCGGCGATGGACAGGTGGCGGGCGTGCTGGGCGGACGCCTGCGGGTGAAGACCTGGAGCTGGCTCGACGAGCGCGATGCACAGGCCCGGCAGGGCGGTTTCGCCGGTTGGCTGGCCGATGGTTCGCCGCTCTGGATGGGCGCGCCGGGGACCAGCAGGACCGTGCTGGCGCGTTACTCTGAAGTGCTCGGCAGCGTGCTGCCCGCCCCCTGGCCTGCCGAGACGGGGCAATGCGTGGAGGTCGGACTGTTCGCCCGTTATCCGCTGAAGCAGGTGCGCAGTGCGGATGGTTCATCGGCTGGCGTCGGAGCGCTGAACGGGCGCTATGAAGTCGAGTTCGAGAATACCAACCGGCTGGCCATCGAAAGCGCGGGCGAGCTTTTCCTCGAACGCGACGGCACGCGGCCGCAGCTGACCGCCCGCCTGTCGCGCGAGGAATACGTGGCCCGGGTGCTGCAGCGCGAGGCGTCGGCGCAACCGGCCGAGGCAGCCAAGGCGCTGGCCGTGGCGATCCGCTCCTACCTGCTGCAGAACGCCGAGCGTCGCGGCGATTGTCTGCGCATCGCCGACAGCAGCGCCAGCCAGCGCGTTGCTCCGCGTCCGGCGAGCCAGGCGGCACGGCGCATTGCGGCCTGGACCGACGATCTGGTGCTGGCCGGCAGTCCGGTCACCTATCACTCGGACAGCCCTGGTCCGGCGCGCATGGCCTGGCGCGATGCGGTAACGCAGGCCGAGTCCGGCGTGCGCTACGACGCGATCCTCGCCCGCGCCTTTCCGGCGGCCAGCCTGACCCGCTGGGGCAAACCGCAGGCGGCGTGCCAGCCGCTGCCGGCCGCGGCGCAATGGCTGACCGCACGGCGCCGCGAGTGGCGGCCGACGCTCGACATGCAGCCGGGCTATGCCGAGCCGGCATCCTTCGCCGTCTGCCGGCTGTTTTCCGGGCGCCCGCATGTCGACCGCGAGCGACGGCGCATCTACGTGCGCGAGTTGTTCTCGCTGCAGGACCGGTTGGACCTGACCCACGAATACCTGCACCTGGCCTTCGAGGCGCATCCCAATGGGCAGGACGAGGGCTATATCGAGAACCTCGCCCGCCAACTGCTGCTGGAGTAGTCCGATGAGACTCCGTGTTTTTTCCCTGCTATTGATCGCCGCGCTGCCGCATTCGCTGGCCGTTGCCGAGGGCGTCCGTCTGGACTCTCCGAGCGGCGGCTGGCGCGAATCTGGCGGTGAAGGGGAGCAGTTCATGCAGACGGTGAACTACCCGGCGTCCTCGGTGGGCACGCCGGCCGGACAGGCGTCCGCCGCGCGGATCAAGGGCCAGATCGCGGCCCTGCCGAAACCGCCGACGGAGCCCGCCAGGCTGGTGGTGAACGGCGTCAGCATGCCGCTCAAGCTGGACGGCGACGGCAACTTCGACCGGCCGTTCGTCTTCCCCAATGGCAGCAACAGCGTGGAGGTGCGCAGTCCGGATGGCGGGCAGCAACGCCGCGCGCAGTTCTACGCCAGCGGCGCCGGGCGGGTGCCGGCCAAGCTGCGTGTGCTGCTGTCCTGGGACAGCGACAACACCGACCTCGACCTACACTTGGTGACGCCCGACGGTGGGCATGTCTGGTACGGCGACCGCTCGCTGGCCAACGGCGCGGCGCTGGATGTCGACGTGACCACCGGCTACGGGCCGGAAATCATCGCCAGTCCCTCGCCGCTGAAGGGGCAGTATCTGGTCTATGTGAACTATTACGGCGGCGGCTATGGCGTCGGCGACGGAGAAGTGAAGGCCGCGCAGGACCTGACCACCGCGCAGATCACCGTCATTACCGAGGAAGGCACGCCGAACGAGAAGCAGGAATCCTTCCTGGTGCCGATGCGTGCGCCGGGGGAGCTGACGCTGGTGAAGCGCTTCAGCTATCCCTGACGCCGGGACCGCTCTTGGTAGGAGCCAGCTTGCTGGCGATCCGGAGTCGAATGGAGCAAGAAACGTAGGATGGGTTGAGCGAAGCGATACCCATGGACGCCGCGGATGATGGGTATCGCAAGCTCAACCCATCCTACGAAGTGCTCGGCACCGTGCCGTAGAGGGCCCTACAGGGAATCTCAGCCCTGCTCGGCCTGCCACGCGTCGATCACTTCCTGTGCGGCGCGGAAGGCGTCGATGGCGGCCGGAACGCCGGCATACACCGCGCAGTGCAGCAGCGCTTCGCGGATTTCCTCCACCGTACAGCCGTTGTTCAGTGCGCCGCGTACGTGGCCTTTCAGCTCCTGCGGGCATTTCAGGGCGGTCAGCGCGGCCAGGGTGATCAGGCTGCGGGTCTTGCGCGGCAGGCCTTCGCGGGCCCATGTCGCGCCCCAGGCGTGCTCGTTGACGAAGTCCTGCAGCGGCCGGGTGAAGTCGGTCGCGTTGCTCATGGCGCGGTCGACGAAGGCATCGCCCATCACTTCGCGGCGTACCTGCTGGCCGTGTGGCCGGTCCTGTTCGCTCATCTCGTTCTCCTTGTCGATCAGTCGAGGCTTTGCACCCGTACCGGGACGACGCCGCTGCGGGTCATGCCGATGGCGTCGGCCGCCCGGCGGGAAACGTCGATGATGCGTCCCCGCACGAACGGACCGCGGTCGTTGATACGCACCACCACGCTGCGGTCGTTCTTCAGGTTGGTGACCCGCACCAGGGTGCCGAATGGCAGGTCTCGGTGCGCTGCGGTCAGGGCCGAGGGGCTGTAGCGCTCGCCGCTGGCGGTGCGTTTTCCGGCGTGGCGGCTGCCATAGAAGGAGGCCTTGCCGGTTTCGTCATAACTGCTGTCGCCGATCTGCCCGGCACAGCCGGTGATCAGCACGGCCAGGGCGATGAAGAGCGGAAGACGAAGGAAGTTGAAGTTGTGCATGACGACTCCCGGGGACAAGAAAACGCCGGGCGTACCCGGCGTCTGGATGGCTCAGGATTCGAGCTTCTTCTTCAGCAATTCGTTCACTTGCTGCGGGTTGGCCTTGCCTTTCGAGGCCTTCATCGCCTGGCCGACGAAGAAGCCGAACATCTTGCCGCGCTTGGCCTCGTCGGCGGCGCGGTACTGTTCGACCTGGTCGGCGTTGGCCGCCAGCATCTCGTCGAGCATGCTTTCGATGGCGCCGCTGTCGGTGACCTGCTTCAGGCCCTTGGCTTCGATGATCTGGTCGGCGCTGCCTTCACCGTTGGCCATGGCCTCGAAGACCATCTTGGCGATCTTGCCGGAGATGGTGTTGTCCTTGATGCGCAGGATCATGCCGCCCAGTTGCTCGGCGGAAACCGGCGACTGCTCGATCTCCAGGCCGTCCTTGTTGAGCAGGCTGGACAGCTCGCCCATCACCCAGTTGGCAGCCAGCTTGGCGTCGCCGCAGATACCCTGGACCTTCTCGAAGTAGTCGGCCATCTCGCGGCTGGCGGAAAGCACACTGGCGTCATAGGCGGACAGGCCGAATGCGCTCTGGAAGCGCTCGCGCTTCTGGTCCGGCAGTTCCGGCAGCTCGTTGCGCAGGGCGTCGAGGAAGCTCGGCTCGATCACCACCGGCAGCAGGTCCGGGCAGGGGAAGTAGCGGTAGTCGTTGGCTTCTTCCTTGCTGCGCATGGAGCGCGTCTCGTCCTTGTTCGGGTCGTACAGGCGGGTTTCCTGCACCACCTTGCCGCCTTCCTCGATCAGGTCGATCTGCCGCTGCACTTCATGGTTGATCGCTTTCTCGATGAAGCGGAAGGAGTTGACGTTCTTGATCTCGGCGCGGGTGCCGAACTCGGCCTGGCCCTTCGGCCGCACCGAGACGTTGCAGTCGCAGCGCAGCGAGCCTTCGGCCATGTTGCCGTCGCAGATGCCGAGGTAGCGGACCAGCGCATGGATCGCCTTGACGTAGGCCACGGCTTCCTTGGCGCTGCGGATGTCCGGCTCGGAGACGATCTCCAGCAGCGGCGTGCCGGCGCGGTTCAGGTCGATGCCGCTCATGCCGTGGAAGTCTTCGTGCAGGCTCTTGCCGGCGTCCTCTTCCAGGTGCGCGCGGGTGATGCCGACGCGCTTGACGGTGCCGTCTTCCAGGGTGATGTCCAGGTGACCCTTGCCGACGATGGGATGGTCCATCTGGCTGGTCTGGTAGCCCTTGGGCAGATCCGGGTAGAAGTAGTTCTTGCGCGCGAAGACGTTGCGCGGCGCGATGTTCGCGTCGATGGCCAGGCCGAACTTGCAGGCCATGCGCACGGCTTCTTCATTCAGCACCGGCAGGGTGCCGGGCATCGCCAGGTCGACCAGGCTGGCCTGGGTGTTGGCCTCGGCGCCAAAGGTGGTGGCGCTGCCGGAGAAGATCTTCGACCGGGTGGAGAGCTGTGCGTGGATCTCCAGCCCGATTACTGTTTCCCATTGCATATCGTAATCCTTCCTCAGAAGCCGGCCGGTGCCTGTTTGTGCCAGTCGGTCGCCTGTTGGTACTGGTGCGCGACGTTGAGCAGACGGCCTTCCTGGAAGTATGGCGCGAGCAGCTGCACACCGACCGGCAGGCCGTCGACGAATCCGGCGGGCATGGACAGGCCCGGGATGCCGGCGAGGTTGGCGGTGATGGTGTAGATGTCTTCCAGGTACTGGGAGACCGGGTCGCCGCTCTTCTCGCCGATCTTCCAGGCCGGGTTCGGCGTGGTCGGGCCGAGGATCACGTCGACCTCGTTGAACGCGGCGACGAAGTCGTTCTTGATCAGGCGGCGGATACGCTGGGCCTTCAGGTAGTAGGCGTCGTAGTAGCCGGCGGACAGCGCGTAGGTGCCGACCATGATGCGGCGCTTCACCTCGGCGCCGAAGCCTTCGGCGCGCGAGCGCTTGTACAGGTCTTCGAGGTTCTGCGGATTCTCGCAGCGATAGCCATAGCGCACGCCATCGAAGCGCGACAGGTTGGAGCTGGCCTCGGCCGGCGCGATCACGTAGTAGGCCGGGATGGCGTGCTGCATGTTCGGCAGGGAGATTTCCTTGACCGTCGCGCCAAGCTGCTTGAGCTGCTCGACCACGGCCAGCACGGCGTCGGCGATGCGGCTGTCGAGGCCGGCGCCGAAGTATTCCTTCGGCAGGCCGATGCGCAGGCCGGCCAGCGGCTTCTGCAGGGCGGCCAGGTAGTCGTCGAGCGGCTGGTCGACGCTGGTGGAGTCCTTCGGATCGAAGCCGGCCATGGCGCCGAGCATCAGCGCGCAGTCCTCGGCGGTGCGCGCCAGCGGGCCAGCCTGATCGAGGCTGGAGGCGTAGGCGATCATGCCCCAGCGGGAGACGCGGCCGTAGGTCGGCTTGATGCCGGTGAGGTTGGTCAGCGCCGCCGGCTGACGGATCGAGCCGCCGGTGTCGGTGCCGGTGGCGGCGGGAATCAGACGGGCGGCGACCGCCGCGGCGGAACCGCCGGAGGAACCGCCGGGGACGCGTTCGAGGTCCCACGGGTTCTTCACCGGGCCGTAGTAGCTGGACTCGTTCGACGAGCCCATGGCGAACTCGTCCATGTTCAGCTTGCCGAGGCTGACGGCGCCGGCGTTGGCCAGGCGCTCGACGACGGTGGCGTCATACGGCGAAACGAAATTGTCGAGGATCTTCGAACCGCAGCTGGTGCGTATGCCCTGGGTGCAGAACAGGTCCTTGTGGGCGATCGGTGCGCCGAGCAGGGCGCCGTTCTCGCCTTTGGCACGCCGTTCGTCGGCTGCCCTGGCCTGATTCAGGGCCAGTTCCTCGGTGATGCTGATGAAGCTGTTCAGTTGCGGGTCGAGCTGCTGGATGCGGGCCAGCAGGGCACGGGTCAGCTCTTCGGCGGAGAACTGCTTGTCGGCGAGGCCGCGGGCGACCTCGGCGAGGGTCAGTTGATGCAGCATGTGTCCGTGTCCTTCCTTAATTACTCGATGACTTTCGGGACCAGATACAGGCCCTCTTCCACGGCCGGGGCCACGGCCTGGTAGGCGTCGCGGTGATTTTCCTCGGTCACCGCGTCGGCGCGCAGGCGCTGGGTGGTTTCCAGCGGGTGCGCCAGGGGCTCGATGCCCGTGGTGTCGACGGCCTGCATCTGGTCGATCAGGCCGAGGATGTTGTTCAGGGTTTCTGTGGTGGGTGATACATCGGCCTCGGCCAGCCCAAGGCGGGCCAGGTGGGCGATTTTCTCCACGTCGGAGCGTTCAAGCGCCATCGGAAGTCTCCAGCTAGAGCGGCCAGCGTCCTATGGTCGCAGGCCGGACGGAAAAGGGCGGGGAACGGATCCCGCGGCAGGCGGTCAGAGGCCGCTGGGACAGGGCCTGAAGGCCCGGAAAAGGGAGCAATTTAACACAATGCCGCCTTGCCCAAAATCCCCGTCGTTGTTAGAGTTTGCCGCACTTTTTTACCCGCGCATTTCTTCACCCACGCATCTCCCAGGGTTCCTTCCCCATGTTCAAAAAATTGCGTGGCATGTTTTCCAGTGATCTGTCGATCGACCTGGGCACTGCCAATACCCTCATTTATGTGCGCGAGCGCGGCATCGTCCTGAACGAACCGTCGGTGGTCGCCATTCGCAGTCACGGCAGCCAGAAAAGCGTGGTAGCCGTTGGTACCGAAGCCAAACGCATGCTCGGCCGTACTCCGGGCAATATCGCCGCCATCCGTCCGATGAAGGACGGCGTGATCGCAGACTTCAGCGTCTGCGAAAAGATGCTGCAGTACTTCATCAACAAGGTTCACGAGAACAGCTTCCTGCAGCCCAGCCCGCGTGTGCTGATCTGCGTGCCGTGCAAGTCCACCCAGGTCGAACGCCGCGCCATCCGCGAGTCCGCCCTCGGCGCCGGCGCCCGTGAGGTGTACCTGATCGAGGAACCGATGGCCGCTGCCATCGGCGCCGGCCTGCCGGTGGAAGAAGCCCGCGGCTCGATGGTCGTGGATATCGGCGGCGGTACCACCGAAATCGCGCTGATCTCCCTGAACGGCGTGGTCTATGCCGAATCCGTCCGCGTCGGCGGCGACCGCTTCGACGAAGCCATCGTCACCTACGTGCGCCGCAACTACGGCAGCCTGATCGGCGAATCCACCGCCGAGCGCATCAAGACGGAAATCGGCACTGCCTACCCCGGCGGCGAAGTCCGCGAAGTCGATGTGCGTGGCCGCAACCTGGCCGAAGGCGTACCGCGCAGCTTCACCCTGAACTCCAACGAAGTGCTCGAAGCGCTGCAGGAATCCCTGGCGACCATCGTCCAGGCGGTGAAGAGCGCGCTGGAGCAGTCGCCGCCGGAACTGGCTTCCGACATCGCCGAGCGCGGCCTGGTGCTGACCGGTGGTGGCGCGCTGCTGCGTGACCTGGACAAGCTGCTGGCCCAGGAAACCGGCCTGCCGGTGATCGTTGCCGAAGACCCGCTGACCTGCGTGGCTCGTGGCGGCGGCCGTGCGCTGGAAATGATGGATCGTCACGCCATGGACCTGCTCTCCACCGAATAAGGTGGGGAGCCCTCTCGTCTAGGATCGGGCCATCAAACCGCTATTTTCCAAAGGGCCGTCGCTGGGCGTACGCCTGGTCGCGCTGGTCGTGCTGTCTGTCAGCCTGATGGTGGTCGATGCCCGCTTCGACTACCTCAAGCCGATGCGCAGCCAGATGGGGCTGGTGCTCACCCCCTTCTACTGGCTCGCCGACCTGCCGGTGCGGGCCTGGGAAGGCGTGCGCGACCAGTTTGCCAGCCACAGCGAGCTGCTCGCCGAGAACGAGCGCCTGAAGGCCGAGTCACTGCTGATGCAGCGCCGCCTGCAGAAGCTGGCGACCCTGACCGAACAGAACGTGCGCCTGCGCGAACTGCTCAATTCCGCCGCCCTGGTGGACGACAAGGTGCTGGTCAGCGAGCTGATCGGCGTCGATCCCAACCCCTTCACCCAGCGCATCCTGATCGACAAGGGCGAGAAGGACGGCGTATTCCAGGGCCAGCCGGTGCTCGATGCCAGCGGCCTGATGGGGCAGGTGGTCGAGGTCATGCCTTACTCTTCCCGCGTGCTGCTGCTGACCGATACCACCCACAGCATTCCGGTGCAGGTGAATCGCAACGGCCTGCGCGCCATCGCGGTCGGTACAGGCAATCCGGAGCGTCTGGAACTGCGTTTCGTCGCCGATACCGCCGATATCAAGGAGGGCGACCTGCTGGTCAGCTCCGGCCTCGGCCAGCGTTTCCCGGCCGGCTATCCGGTGGCGGTGGTCAAGGAAGTCATCCATGACACCGGCCAGCCATTCGCCACCATCCGTGCGGTGCCCACCGCCAAGATGAACCGCAGCCGCTATGTGCTGCTGGTGTTCAGCGACCGCCGCACCCCGGAAGAGCGCGCCACCGATGCCGCCGAGGCGCAGGTCGAGGCCGATCGCCAGGCTGCCGAGGCCGCCGCCCAGGGCACGGCGCAGCCGCCCGCACAGGCGCCGGCCGCGGCTCCGGCGACTGCACCGCAAGCCCAGGCTCCGGCACCGGCTGCCCATCCGCCCGCTGCGCAGCAGGCGCATTCCAGCGCTCCCGCACAACCTGGCGAAAGGAGTCGCAACTGATGGCGGCCCACGGTTCGCGTAACGGCTGGGTCGTCTGGCTCAGCCTGCTGCTGGCGCTGCTGCTGTCCGTGGCGCCGATGCCGAGTTTCATGGAGATCGGCCGGCCGCTGTGGCTGGCGATGGTCCTGACCTACTGGGTGCTCTACCTGCCGCACAAGGTCGGCATGTTCACTGCCTGGGTGCTGGGTCTGGCGGCGGATGTGCTGTACGGCAGCCTGCTCGGGCAGAACGCGCTGGTTCTCGGCCTGATCGTTTTCCTGGTGCTGAACCTGCAGCAACGTCTGCGAATGTTCCCGATCTGGCAGCAATGCCTGGTCCTGCTGGTGGTCTTCGGCCTGGCGCAGCTGGTCCAGCTGTGGCTCAACACGCTGACCGGCAATCGCCCGCCGACCCTGGTCTTCCTGCTGCCCGCACTGGTTAGCGCGCTGCTCTGGCCCTGGGTGTACGCCCTGTTGCGGGGCTTGCGTGTGCGTCTGAGCATCAACTGACTGCCCAGCCCGGGCGGTCATCCTCGAGCCTGTGGGCGCGAGTACTTGCGTACCTGACTTGGGAGTCATGATGTCGCAGCTTTACCTGGCATCCAGTTCGCCGCGCCGCCGTGAGCTGCTGGCGCAAATCGGCCTGCCTTTCAACAGCGTCCCCGCGAATATCGACGAAACCCCGCTGTCCGGCGAGCTGCCGGTCGCCTATGTCGAGCGTCTGGCGCGGGACAAGGCGCTCGCCGGGCTGGCTATGCTTGCCCAGAGGGCGGACGTCTGCGTGCTTGGCGCCGATACCACGGTGATCCTCGATGGCCGCATCCTCGGCAAGCCGGTCGACCGCGACGATTCGCTGGCCATGCTGCGCGCGCTGTCCGGGCGCGAGCATGAGGTGCTGACCGCCGTCGCCGTGGCCGATCGCAACCGCTGCGAGGCTCGGGTCGTCGGCAGCCGGGTGTTCTTCCGGGAGATTTCCGAGGCCGAAGCCGAGGCGTACTGGGCCACCGGCGAGCCGCTGGACAAGGCCGGCGGCTATGCCATCCAGGGACTGGCTGCGGTATTCGTCAGTCGCGTGGAAGGCAGCTATAGCGCAGTAGTCGGCCTGCCTTTGTGCGAGACTGCAGAGCTGCTGGCTGACTTCTCGATCCCTTGCTGGCAGTCTTGAACGAGAAGAAGTAGCGCCACCGACCGGGCACGACACAAGGCAGAGGACGCATGAGCGAAGAAATCCTGATCAATATCACGCCAATGGAATCACGCGTGGCGGTGGTGGAAAACGGCGTCCTGCAGGAAGTCCATGTCGAGCGCACGCAGCGGCGCGGCATCGTCGGGAATATCTACAAGGGCAAGGTGGTCCGCGTGCTGCCCGGCATGCAGGCGGCCTTCGTCGATATCGGCCTGGAGCGCGCGGCGTTCATTCATGCGGCGGAGATTTCCACCCGCGAGGGCAGCGCGGTGGAGAGCATCAGCGCGCTGGTGCACGAGGGCCAGAGCCTGGTGGTGCAGGTCACCAAGGACCCCATCGGCACCAAGGGCGCGCGCCTGACCACCCAGCTGTCGATTCCGTCGCGCTACCTCGTCTACATGCCGCGCACCAGCCATGTCGGCATTTCCCTGAAGATCGAGGACGAAGTCGAGCGCGATCGCCTGAAGCGTGTGGTCGCCAATTGCGTCGAGACGGAAGGCATCGTCGAGCAGGGGGGCTTCATCCTGCGCACCGCCGCCGAGGGCGCCGGGGAAGACGAGATTCTTGCCGACATCCGCTACCTGCGCCGCCTGTGGGATCAGATCGCCGCGCAGATCCAGACCGTCGGCGCGCCGACGCTGATCTACGAAGACCTGTCCCTGGCCCTGCGCACCCTGCGCGACCTGGTCAATCCGCGGATCGAGAAGATTCGCGTCGATTCGCGGGAGAACTTCCAGAAGATCACGCAATTCGTCGACGAACTGATGCCGGAAATCGCCGACCGCCTGGAGCATTACCCCGGTGAGCGGCCGATATTCGATCTCTACGGCGTCGAGGACGAGGTGCAGAAGGCGCTGGAGCGCAAGGTCCTGCTGAAGTCCGGCGGCTACCTGATCATCGACCCGACCGAGGCGATGACCACCATCGACGTCAACACCGGCGCCTTCGTCGGCCACCGCAACCTCGAAGAGACCATCTTCAAGACCAATCTCGAGGCAGCCACGGCGATTGCCCGCCAGCTGCGCCTGCGCAACCTGGGCGGGATCATCATCATCGACTTCATCGACATGGAGGACGAGGATCACCGCCGCCAGGTGCTGCGCACGCTGGAGAAGCAGCTCGAACGCGATCACGCCAAGACCAACATCATCGGCATCACCGAGCTTGGCCTGGTACAGATGACCCGCAAGCGCACCCGCGAGAGCCTGGTGCAGATACTCTGCGAGCCGTGCCCGTGCTGCCAGGGGCGCGGCAACCTGAAGACCGCGGAAACCATCTGCTACGAAATCTTCCGGGAGATCCTCCGCGAGGCGCGCGCCTACCAGGCCAATTCCTACCTGGTGCTGGCCAACCAGAAGGTGGTCGACCGCCTGCTCGACGAGGAATCCGGAAACGTCGCGGACCTGGAAATGTTCATTGGCCGGACCATCAAGTTCCAGGTCGAGCCGATGTATTCCCAGGAACAGTACGACGTGGTCCTTCTCTAGGGCGCCGCGCTGAATGGAACGCCTCGGCCGCCTGGTAGCCAGCTCCCTGCGAGTGCTCCTGGCGCTTTGCGCCCTCGGCCTGGTACTGCTCGCCCTCTACGTCAGCCTGGGGCGGCAACTGGCGCCGCTGGTCGGCGAATACCGCGAGGAACTGGCCACGCGGGCGACCGCGCGGCTCGGCTTGCCGGTGCAGATCGGTGCGCTCGAAGGCCGCTGGCGCGGTTTCGGCCCGGTGGTGGTCGCGCGCGATATCCAGATCGGCGAGGGCGCCAACCTGCTGCGCCTGGAGCAGGTCCGGCTGACCCCGGATGTGCTCGACAGCCTGCTGTCCCGCCAGCCGCAGGTCGCTGACCTGGAGCTGGAAGGCCTGCACCTGGCCCTGCGCGAGGGTGAGGGCAGTCATTGGCAGGTCGAGGGCCTGCCCGCTGGGCGTGAAGGTGGCGACCCGCGCCAGTTGCTCGACCTGCTGCTGTTGCCGCGCCGCCTCTCGCTGCTGGACAGCCAGGTCGTTCTCCTGCCGCGCAATGCCGAGCCGGTGGCGCTCAGCCAGGTCGGACTGACCCTGCGCAACGGCGTCGGTCGGCGCCAGAGCCTGGAAGGCCGCCTCAACCTGCCGGACGGACAGCCGCTGGCGCTGCGCATCGATACCCGCCTGAACCGTGACGACTGGCGGCGCAGTTCGCTCAAGTCGTACCTCAGCCTGCCGCAGAGCGATTGGTCGAAATGGCTGCCGCCGAGTCTGACCCGGCAATGGAAGCTGTCCGAACTCCGCGCGGGTGGCGAGCTCTGGCTGACCGTCGAGCGCGGCGTAGCGACGGCGGCTGCCGCGCGCCTGCATGCGCCGCGCCTGGCCGCGGCCTATGACGACCGCCCGCCGGTGGTGCTGGGCGACCTCGGCGTGAGCCTGTTCCTGCAGCGCAAGGGCGACGACCTGCGCCTGCGGGTGGCGAATCTCGCCGCCAATCTCGGCGATACCCGCTGGGGCGAGGCGGAACTTGAGCTGCAGCACCAGCTCAAGGGCGAAGAGCGTTGGCAACTGCGCGCCGACCGCATCGATCTGGCGCCGCTGACCTCGACCGTCACGGCGCTGGCGCCATTGCCGGAAGTGGTGGTGACCTGGCTGGCCGGCCTGAGCCCGCGCGGGGTGCTGCATAACGTCAATCTCGACTACTGGCCGCAGCGCACCGGCGCCGAGCGGGTCAGCTATGCGATGAACCTGGAGAGCGCCGGCGTCAGCGCCTTCCATGAAGTGCCGGCAATGGAGAACGTCAGCGGCACCGTCAACGGCAACCTCGGCGGCGGCCAGTTCGACGCCTCCGCGCAGGATTTCGTCTTCCATCTGGCTCATCTGTTCCCGCAGCCGTGGCGCTACCGCGAGGCCCATGCCCGGCTGTTCTGGCGCCTGGACGAACAGGCCTTCACCTTCGGCAGCCCGCTGATGCGCGTCGAGGGCGAGGAAGGCAGCCTGGCCGGCGACATGCTGATCCGTCTGGCGCGCGATCCGGCGCAGGAGGACTACATGGACCTGCGCGTCGGTCTGCGCGATGGCGATGCGCGCTTCACCGAAAAGTACCTGCCGACGCTGCTGCCGGCGATGAACAAGAATCTTGCCGCCTGGCTGAAGACCGCGATCAAGGCCGGGCGCGTCGAGCAGGGCTATTTCCAGTGGCAGGGCTCGCTGAACCACGGCGCCGCGCCGGAATCGCACGCCATGAGCCTGTACTTCAAGGTGCACGGCGGCGAACTGGACTACCAGCCGGGCTGGCCCGAACTGAGCCAGGCCGACGGCGAAGTGCTGGTGGAAGACAGCGGCGTGCATATCAGCGCGTCCAGCGGCCGCATCCTGCAGAGCCAGGTCCGCGATGTGGTGGTCGATATTCCTCATGTGGAGCCGGGGGAAACCACCCATCTGCATATCAATGGCGATCTCGTCAGCAGCGTCGGCGATGGCTTGAAGATCCTCCAGGATTCGCCGATCGGAGCGAAGCAGGTCTTCGCCGGCTGGCAGGGCGAGGGTGCCCTGAAAGGCCGTCTGCAGCTGGACATCCCGCTGGCCAGGGAGCAGGCGAAGAATGCCCGGGTGATCGTGGACTTCGCCAGCGACGGGGCGCGCCTCAGGATTCCCCGGCCGGAACTGGATCTGACCCAGCTCAAGGGCAACTTCCGCTACGACACCGACAGCGGTCTCAGTGCGAAGAACGTCAGCGCCCAGGTGCTGGGTTCGCGGGTGACCGGCAGCATTCGCGCCGAAGGCAGTCGCGGCAACCCACGTACGCGGGTGCTGCTGGCTGGCCAGACGCCAGTGAAGACTCTGCTCGATTGGGCTGCGGTGACCCAGCCGCTGCCGTTGAACGGGCGGGTTCCCTATCAATTGAACCTGCTGCTGGCGGGCGACGACAGCCAGTTGCTGGTCGGCTCCAACCTACAGGGGGTTGCCATCGACCTGCCGGCGCCGTTCGGCAAGGCGGCGGATGAGACCCGCCAGAGCGAGTGGCGGATGACCCTGGGCGGCAACGAGCGGCGCTACTGGGCGACCTATGCGGATCGCGCCAGCCTTGCCTACTCGGCGCCGGCGGATCGGCCGCTGGCCGGGCGCGGGCAGTTGCAGCTGGGCGGTGCGCCGGCCGTGTTGCCCGGTGCTTCCGGGCTGCAGGTGCGTGGCCGGGTGGCGGAGCTGGATGCGGATGCCTGGCTGGCGGTGGCCAGGCAGTACAGCAAAGGCGGTGTACAGGGTGCTGCCGGCCTGCTGCGTGGGGTCGATCTGCAGATCGATCGCTTCAAGGGCTTCGGCCAGTCCCTGGACAATCTGGGGGTGAACCTGCGGCGGGGTGGTGGCGGTTGGCAACTCGGCCTGGTCAGTCGCCTGGCGAGCGGCCAGGTGAACATTCCCGACGCCTCCGGCCGTCCATTGCAGGTGCAACTGGACCGGCTGGACCTGCCGAAGAGCGAGACGGACCCGGCGAAGGACCCGTCGCTGGCCCCCGATCCGCTGCAGAATGTCGATCCGCGCAGCCTGCCGGCCATGGATGTGGCGATCAAGCAGATCCTGCAGGGCGGCAAGCCGATCGGCGCCTGGAGTTTCAACGTGCGGCCCACGCCGGCCGGCGTCAGCTTCACCAATCTCAATCTCGACCTGCGTGGCCTGAAGGTCGGCGGCGAGTTGCGCTGGGAAGGGCAGCCCGGCTCCACCCGCAGCAGCTACAAGGGGCGCCTGGAAGGCGAGGAGCTGGCCGATGTGCTGAAGGCCTGGAACTTCGCGCCGAGTGTCACCAGCGAGCGCTTCCGCATCGACGCCACTGGCTCCTGGCCGGGCTCGCCGGCCCACATCAGCCTGCGCCGCTTCAGCGGGACCCTGGATGCCAGCATGCGCAAGGGGCAGTTCGTCGAGGTGGAAGGCAGTGCGCAGGCGCTGCGGGTCTTCGGTCTGCTCAACTTCAACGCAATCAACCGTCGCCTGCGCCTGGACTTCTCCGACCTGCTCGGCAAGGGGCTCAGCTACGACCGCGTGCACGGCCTGCTGGCGGCAACCGACGGTGTCTATCTCACCCGTCAGCCGCTGAAGGTGGAAGGTCCGTCGAGCGACCTGGAGCTGAACGGCACGCTCGACCTCGCCCACGACAACATCGACGCCAAGCTGCTGGTGACCCTGCCGGTGAGCAACAACCTGCCGCTGGCTGCGCTGATCGTCGGCGCGCCGGCGATTGGCGGCGCGCTGTTCGTGGTGGACAAGCTGCTGGGCGACCAGGTGGCGCGTTTCGCCAGCGTGCAGTACAGCGTGCGTGGCCCCTGGCAGAATCCGCGGATCGCCTTCGAAAAACCCTTCGAGAAACCCCGCTGAGCAGAGTGGCCGCGCATCGGTTAGCATGAAAGCCAAACGATGTCGGAGCCCTTCATGTCCATCGCAGTGATCCAGATGGTCAGTCAGGACGATGTCCTGGCCAATCTCGCCGATGCCCGTCGCCTCTTGCAGCAGGCTGCCGACGCCGGTGCGCGGCTGGCGGTGCTGCCGGAGAACTTCGCCGCCATGGGTCGGCGCGATCTGGCCGAACTCGGCCAGGCCGAGGCACAGGGCGCGGGGCCAATCCTGCCGTGGTTGAAAAGCACCGCCCGCGACCTCAGGTTGTGGATAGTCGCCGGGACCATTCCCTTGCCGCCGGAAGGCGCGCCGCAGGCCAAGGCCAATGCTTGTTCCCTGCTGGTCGACGAAGACGGCGAGATCGCCGCGCGCTACGACAAGCTGCACCTGTTCGACGTGGATGTGGCGGATGCCCGCGGGCGTTATCGCGAGTCGGACGACTATGCCTTCGGCCAGCACGTGGTGGTCGCGGATACGCCAGTCGGCCGGCTCGGCCTGACGGTATGCTACGACCTGCGCTTTCCCGAACTGTATACCGCGCTGCGCGAGGCGGGCGCCGAACTGATCACTGCGCCGTCGGCGTTCACCGCGGTGACCGGCGCTGCGCACTGGCAGGTGCTGATCCGCGCCCGCGCCATCGAGACCCAGTGCTATCTGCTGGCGGCGGGGCAGGGCGGCAGCCACCCGCGCGGCCGCGAGACTTTCGGTCATTCGGCGATCGTCGATCCCTGGGGCCGGGTTCTCGCCGAGCAGGATACCGGCGAGGCCGTGCTGCTGGCCCGGCGCGACGCCGAGGAACAGGCGGCGGTCCGGCAGCGTATGCCGGTCGCCGCACACAGAAGATTCTTTCCGCCGAGCGAACCGCGTCCGGCGCGTACGGAGTGAATAAATGAGCGAGTTGTTGTCATCCGTCAGCCAGCACCTGCTGGCCCCGGGCGGGCTGGATATCGAGCAGTTGCCGCCTCTGCTGCATGAGCTGAGCGGTCCGGGCATCGATGCCGCCGACCTGTATTTCCAGAGCGCGATCTCCGAGTCGTGGATGCTCGAGGACGGCATCGTCAAGGAAGGCAGCTTCCACATGGACCAGGGCGTCGGCGTGCGCGCGCAGTCCGGCGAGAAGACCGGTTTCGCCTACAGCAACGCCATCACCCGCGAAGCCCTGAGCCAGGCGGCGCAGGCGGCCCGCTCGATTTCCCGCGCCGGGCAGAACGGCCAGGTGCAGGCGTTCAAGGCCGTGGTGCCGCAACGCCTGTACCTTGGCGAGAATCCCCTCGACGTGCTGAGCCGGGCGGAAAAGGTCGAGCTGCTGAAGAAGATCGATGCCGCCACCCGCGCCCTCGATCCGCGTATCCAGCAGGTCACGGTGAGTTTGTCCGGGGTCTGGGAGCAGATTCTGGTCGCTGCGACAGATGGTTCGCTAGCGGCGGACATCCGCCCGCTGGTGCGCTTCAACGTCGGCGTGATCGTCGAGCAGAACGGCCGCCGCGAACGTGGCGGGCATGGCGGCGGCGGGCGTACCGACTATCGCTACTTCCTTCAGGAAGACCGCGCCATGAGCTTCGCCCGCGAGGCGCTGCGCCAGGCGCTGGTCAACCTCGAAGCGGTCCCCGCGCCAGCCGGCACCCTGCCGGTGGTGATGGGCGCCGGCTGGTCCGGCGTGCTGCTGCACGAGGCGGTGGGCCACGGCCTGGAAGGCGACTTCAACCGCAAGGGCAGTTCCGCCTACAGCGGGCGGATCGGCGAGAAGGTCGCTTCCAGCCTGTGCACCATCGTCGATGACGGCACCCTGCCGGGCCGCCGTGGTTCCCTTTCGGTGGACGACGAAGGCACCCCGACCAACTGCAACGTGCTGATCGAGAACGGCGTGCTCAAGGGCTACATGCAGGACAAGCTGAACGCGCGCCTGATGGGCGTCGCCCGCACCGGCAACGGTCGCCGCGAGTCCTATGCGCATCTGCCGATGCCGCGCATGACCAATACCTACATGCTGGCCGGGCAGAGCGATCCGGCGGAAATCATCGCCTCGGTGGAGAAGGGCATCTATTGCGCCAATCTCGGCGGCGGCCAGGTGGACATCACCAGCGGCAAGTTCGTCTTCGCCACCAGCGAGGCCTACCTGATCGAGAACGGCAAGATCACCCGCCCGGTGAAGGGCGCGACCCTGATCGGCAACGGTCCGGAAGTGATGAGCCGGGTATCCATGGTCGGCAACGACCTCGCGCTGGACAGCGGTGTCGGCACTTGCGGCAAGGATGGGCAGTCGGTGCCGGTGGGTGTCGGACAGCCGACCCTGAAGATCGATGCGATAACCGTGGGCGGGACGGGAGCCTGATGCTGGATGCCGGAAGCAGGGCGCTTCCGGCTATCGGTTTTGCTTAGCGCAGTCCGCGTTTCAGCTCGTCGAGCTCGCGGATGTATTTGAAGATCTTCCGCGCCGCGGCCGGCGGCTTGTTGTGAGCGGCCTCGTGCTGGGCGTGGCGGATCAGTTGCAGGAGATGCTGACGGTCGCTGTCGGGATATTCGGCGAAGAAACTCGCCAGGGCGTCTTCACCGCCGCCGATCAGGCGATCGCGCCAGCGCTCGAGGGCGTGGAAGCGCTCGTTGTATTCGCGGGTCGAACTGTCCAGTTGATCGATCAGGGTGGTGATGGCTTCGATATCCTGGTCGCGCATCAGTTTGCCGATGTATTGCACGTGGCGTTTTTTTGCGACGTTCGCCTTGTGCTTGGGTGCATCGGCCAGTGCCTTGCGCAGCATGTCGGTGAGCGGCAGGCGCTCGAGCACGTCAGGCTTGAGCGTAGTCAGGCGTTGACCGAGGTCCTGCAGGGCGTGCAGTTCGCGTTTGATCTGCGTCTTGCTCTTCTCTTCGAAGAGCGAGTCGTCGTCGTGATATTCAGCCATGGCGGTGATCCAGTGGAAAACGCCGCCATGATAACGAGTCGAGGGCCGCTTGTCCGGCCCGGCCGGATCGGCGCAGGGCGCAGGTGCCCCGCCAACGGCGATTGGAACAGGAGAGTGGTGCGATGAATGAACATGCCACGGCCGTCGGGCCTGAGGTCCTTCCGGAGCTGCGCGAGCAGGTGGAGCGGATCATCGCCGAAGCCACGCGGCAAGGCGCCAGCGCCTGCGAGGTGGCGGTCTCGGTGGAGCAGGGGTTGTCCACCAGCGTGCGCCAGGGCGAGGTGGAAACCGTCGAATTCAACCGCGACCAGGGCTTCGGCATCACCCTGTACGTCGGCCAGCGCAAGGGCTCGGCGAGTACCTCGGCCACCGGCGATGCGGCGATCCGCGAGACTGTCGCCGCCGCGCTGGCCATCGCAAAACATGCCTCGGAAGACGATTGCGCCGGGCTGGCCGACCAGGCGCTGATGGCTCGCGATGTTCCGGATCTGGACCTGTATCACGCCTGGAACCTGCGCCCGGAGCAGGCGGTGGAGCTGGCGCTGGCCTGCGAGGCAGCGGCGTTCGCCACCGACTCGCGGGTGACCAAGGCGGATGGCACGACGCTGAATACCCATCAGGGCTGCCGGGTCTACGGCAACAGCCACGGCTTCATCGGCGGCTACGCCAGCACCCGGCACAGCCTGAGCTGCGTGATGATCGCCGAGGGCGAAGGGCAGATGCAGCGCGATTACTGGTATGACGTCAACCGTCGCGGCGAACTGCTCGCCAGCCCCGAGTCCATCGGCCAGCACGCCGCCCGCCGGGCCGCCAGCCGGCTCGGTGCGCGACCGGTGCCGACGGCCGAGGTGCCGGTGCTGTTCGCGCCGGAGGTGGCGGTCGGTCTGTTCGGGCATTTCCTCGCGGCGATCTCCGGCGGCAATCTCTACCGCAAGTCGTCCTTCCTCGAAGGCAGTCTTGGGCAGCGCCTGTTCCCCGAGTGGCTGACCCTCGACGAGCGCCCGCTGCTGCGTGGGGCGCTGGGTAGTGCGGCATTCGACAACGACGGCCTGGCCACCTATGCCAAGCCCTTCGTCGAGAACGGCAACCTGGTTTCCTACGTGCTGGGCACCTACTCCGGTCGCAAGCTTGGCATGCCGAGCACGGCCAACTCCGGCGGGGTGCACAACCTGTTCGTCACCCACGGCGATGAGGACCAGGCTGCATTGCTGCGGCGCATGGGCCGCGGCCTGCTGGTCACCGAGCTGATGGGGCAGGGGGTCAACCTGGTGACCGGCGATTATTCGCGCGGCGCCGGCGGTTACTGGGTGGAAAACGGCGAAATCCAGTTCCCGGTACAGGAAGTCACCATCGCGGCGAACCTGCGCGACCTGTTCGCCGGCATCGTGGCGATCGGCAACGATGTCGAGACCCGCGGCAACCTGCACACGGGGTCCGTGCTGGTGGAACGCATGATGGTCGCGGGGAACTGATTTCCCCGAAAACTCCCAACGTTTTCTCCTTCCTGACAAGCCGCTCCCAACGAGCGGCTTGTTTTTTTATCTCTCGCAAACAATAATCAATCTCATTATCGATTGAGAGATTGTCATGTTTGCCGAAATCGATCGCTCGGTCCTCAGCCGCTGGTACTGGATGAGCACCCGCATCCGCTGTGCGCTGCAGCCTGACGAGCCGCGGCTGCTGGACCTGTTCCTTGGCGAGACGCGCTACCTGGTCGCCTGGGAGCGGGTGCCGGCCTGGCATCTGTTCGAGAAGTGCTACCAGCTGTTGCTGGACACCGGCCATGACATCGCCCTGCCCTGGCACTGGCGCATCCACTGCCTCAATCACGCCTACCGCCCATTCCACGAACTGCAATGCCTGGCCCGCAGCGCCGAGCAGCGCCAGCGACTGAGCCAGTTGGCGCTGCGCCTGGCAAGCCAGGACATGCAGCCATCCCTGAGTTACCACGAACCGCAAGAAGGAATCGAGAATGACTGACAGCCGTATCGAACGCGACAGCATGGGTGAACTGGCGGTGCCCGCCGCCGCGCTGTATGGGGCGCAGACCCAGCGTGCGGTGAACAACTTCCCGGTCAGCGGCCGGCGCATGCCGCTGTCGTTCATCCGCGCCCTGCTGCTGGCCAAGGCTGCCGCGGCGAAGGCGAACGTCGCGCTGGAGCAGATCGATGCGGAAGTCGGCAGCGCCATCGTCGCCGCCTGCGAGGAACTGCTGGCCAGGGACTGCCTGGAGCACTTCCCGGTCGACGTGTTCCAGACCGGCTCGGGCACCAGCTCCAACATGAATGCCAACGAGGTGGTGGCGACCCTGGCCGGCCGTCGCCTGGGTCGTCCGGTCAATCCCAACGACCAGGTCAACTGCGGTCAGAGCAGCAACGACATCATCCCGTCGACCATCCACATCAGCGCTGCGCTGGAACTGCAGGAGCGCCTGCTGCCGGCGCTGAATCACCTGCAGCAGACCATCGAGCGCAAGGCCGGCGAGGTTCATCACCACATCAAGACCGGCCGCACCCACCTGATGGATGCCATGCCGGTACGCCTGAGCCAGGTGCTCGGCGGCTGGGCGCAGCAGGTACGGCAGGCCACGGCCAACCTCGAAGCGGTCCTGCCGGCGCTGCAGCAACTGGCCCAGGGCGGCACGGCGGTGGGCACCGGAGTCAACGCTCATCCGCAGTTCTCCGCACGCTTCTGCCAGGAGCTGAACGCCCTGACCGGCCTGGCGTTCCGTCCGGGCGACGACTTCTTCGCCCTGATCGGCGCGCAGGACACCGCGGTGGCCGCCTCCGGCCAGCTCAAGACCCTGGCCGTGGCGCTGATGAAGATCGCCAACGACCTGCGCTGGATGAACTCCGGCCCGCTCGCCGGCCTCGCCGAGATCGAGCTGGAAGCGTTGCAGCCGGGCTCGTCGATCATGCCGGGCAAGGTCAACCCGGTGATCCCGGAAGCCACGGCGATGGTCGCCGCACAGGTCATCGGCAACGACGCCACCATCGCGGTGGCGGGCCAGTCCGGCAACTTCGAACTGAACGTGATGCTCCCGGTGATCGCCGACAACCTGCTGCAGAGCATCCACCTGCTGGCCAACGTCAGCCGTCTGCTGGCGGACAAGGCCATCGCCAGCTTCAAGGTCAACGACGCCAGCCTGCGCGAGGCGCTGTCGCGCAATCCGATCCTGGTGACGGCGCTGAACCCGATCATCGGCTACCAGAAGGCCGCGGAGATCGCCAAGCAGGCCTACCGCGAAGGACGGCCGATCATCGACGTGGCGCTGGAAAACACCGATCTCGACCGCGCCCGCCTGGAAACCCTGCTGGACCCGGAGAAGCTCACCGCCGGCGGTCTCTGATACTTCGCGCCGCAATGCTGGAGGAAAGTGCCATGCGCCATTGGCAACGCACCATCGAAATGGGTAACCGCTGCTTCATCAACAACGAGTTGATCGATGCGCGCGAGCACTACCTCCATGCACTGGCACTGGCCCAGGTGCTGCTGGAGCGCTGGCACGACGCCGAGGAGGCGGTGGCGGCTTTCGTCATCTCCCACCACAACCTCGGTGACCTGCATCTGCAACTGGGCCAGCCGGAGGAGACCGTCGAGTATCTCTGCGCCTGTCATGAGCGCCTGCTCAGGATCGGCGCGAATGCCCGGTTGAACGAGGACCTGCGTGCGGCGGCAGTGCGGCATAGCCGCCGCACCTACGTCGAACTGCTCAATTTCATCGGCGAGCACGGCACCTATCCACGCACCGAACGGCTGCTGAGCCGCCAGGGCAGCGTGGAGCTGCGCCCGGGACTGTTCGCGACACCGCAATCGATGCGTTACCACTAAGGAGTCAGCATGCCCCACACATTGCCTGAGCTGCCGTACCGCTACGACGCCCTGGAACCGCATATCGATGCGCAGACCATGCAGATCCACCACAGCAAGCATCACCAGACCTATGTGAACAACCTGAACGCGGCGCTGGAGGGCAGCCCGTTCGCCGAACTGCCGGTCGAGGACCTGCTGCGGCGGCTGGACAGCCTTCCGCCGGAGTTGCGTACCCCGGTCATCAACAATGGCGGCGGGCACGCCAATCACTCTCTGTTCTGGCAGGTGATGGCGCCGGACGGCGGCGGCTTGCCGGATGGCGACCTGGCTGCCGCGATCGACAGTCAGTTGGGAGGTCAGGCGGCCTTCCGCGAGGCGTTCACCAAGGCCGCGCTGACCCGTTTCGGCAGTGGCTGGGCATGGCTGAGTGTGAATCCGCAAGGGAACCTGCTGGTGGAAAGCACCGGCAACCAGGACAGCCCGCTGATGCAGGGCAATGTGCCGATCCTGGGGCTGGACGTCTGGGAGCATGCCTATTACCTGCGCTACCAGAATCGCCGCCCGGAATACATCGCCGCCTTCTACAACGTCATCGCCTGGCCGGAGGTGGCCCGTCGTTACCGCCTGGCGCTGGATGAGGCGGGGCGTGTGCGATGAGAGGGCTGAATGGCGATCACGCGGACGAGGTCGGTCGATGCGCGTGATCATCCAGAACATGGTCGAGGGCAACGGTCGCAACCTGCGTTGCCTGCTCGGCGTGGCAATCCTGCTCGGCGGCGGCTGGCTGCTGGGCCAGCGCCTGCTGGAACTGGCGCAGGCGGAGTTGCCGGCGCCGATCTACCTGGCCCTGCATGGCGGCCTGTTGTGCGCCCTCGGCACGGCCATCGGAGCGCTGCCGGTGCTGGTGGTGCGCAGCATGCCGTCGCGGGTGGCCGACACGCTGCTCGGCTTCGGTGCCGGGGTGATGCTGGCGGCGACCGCCTTCTCGCTGCTGCTGCCGGCGCTGGATGCTGCCGAAGCGCTGGGCCGTTCTCCGCTCGCCGCGGCTCTGCTGGTAAGTCTCGGTCTGGGCATGGGCGCATTCGGGCTGGCAGTGTTCGGCCGGGTGCTGGAGGACGGTCATCGCAACCTCGAACAGGCCCCCTTGGGCGCATTGCCGCCGAGAATCCTGCTGTTCGTCGCCGCCATCATCCTGCACAACATTCCCGAAGGAATGGCGGTCGGCGTCGCTGCCGGCGGGGGAGTGGAGGGAGCCAGCGGACTGGCGCTGGGCATCGCGCTGCAGGATGTGCCCGAAGGCCTGGCTGTCGCCCTGGTGCTGGCTGGTGCCGGGATGTCGCGCGGGCGGGCGATGCTGGTTGGTGTCGCTTCCGGAGTGGTCGAGCCGCTCTTCTCGGTGCTGTGCGCCTGGCTGGTGGGGATTTCCCAGATGATCCTGCCATGGGGCCTGGCTGCGGCGGCGGGGGCGATGCTGTTCGTGGTCGCGCGCGAGATCATTCCCGAGTCGCAGCGTCACGGCCACGCTGGCGAGGCGACCCTCGGCCTGATCGTCGGTTTCTGCCTGATGATGGTGCTGGATACGTCGCTGGGTTAGTGCGCCGTCGCGTAACGGCTACTTGAATCGCGTGCTGCCTTGCCGTGCCTCGATGTGACGGCAAGCGTCCCTCTTCATGACTTCCGCGGCAGCAGGCCAGGCGAGTGCTTCACTCGCCTTCGTCGAACTTGTTGTTGATCAATTCGACCAGCGCCTGCAGCGCCGCTTCGTCCTGCTCGCCTTCCGCCGCGAGGTGCAGATTGGTGCCCTTGCCGGCGGCCAGCATCATCACCGACATGATGCTCTTGCCGTCCACGCTGCTCTCCGGGCTGCGCCCGACACGGATCTGACAGGGAAAGCGGCCCGCCACGCCGACGAACTTGGCGGCGGCGCGCGCATGCAGGCCGAGCTTGTTGATGATGGTGATTTCGAGAGAGGGCATCGCGAGAGGCTGTCCTTTTATTGTGTGTCAGGGCGTGTAGTCGATTGCTGCTGTGGATCGACCCGTGCCCTAGCTCAGGTCGCGGTGGCGAATCTGTACGTTCTGCAGGGTTTCGATAAGCGCCTCACCAATCCTTTCGGCCAGGTAGACCGAGCGGTGATGCCCGCCGGTGCAGCCGATGGCAATGGTGACATAAGCGCGGTTGCTGGCGGCGAAGCGCGGCAGCCATTTGTTCAGGTAGCCGAGGATGTCCTGGTACATCTCTTCGACATCGGGCTGTGCCGCCAGGTATTCCTGGACTTCCCTGTCCTGGCCGGAAAGCTCGCGGAGTTCGGATTTCCAGTAGGGATTCGGCAGGCAGCGCACGTCGAACACCAGGTCGGCGTCCACCGGCATGCCACGTTTGAAGCCGAAGGACTCGACGAGGAAGGCGGTGCCCAGCGCCGGCTTGTTCAGCAGGCGCAGCTTGAGCACATCGCGCAGCTGATAGAGGTTCAGGTGCGTAGTGTTCAGCTTCAGGTCGGCCAGGTCGGCAATGGGCGCGAGCAATTGACGCTCGTCGGCGATCGCCTCTGCCAGGGAGCGTGTGTCGGTGGTCAGCGGGTGGCGCCGGCGGGTTTCCGAGAAGCGCTTGAGCAGCGTCTCGTCATCGGCATCGAGGTACAGGATGTCGCACTGGATGTGCTTGTCCCGCACTTCCTGAAGCAGTTCCGGGAAGCGCTGCAACTGGCTAGGCAGGTTGCGCGCATCGATGGATACGGCGACCTGCGGGTGCAGCAGTTCGGTGTGCAGCAGGGCGCGTTGCGCCAGGTCGGGCAGCAGGCTGGCCGGCAGGTTGTCGATGCAATAGAAGCCGTTGTCTTCGAGCACATTGAGCGCCGTGCTCTTGCCCGAGCCGGAGAGGCCGCTGACGATGACCAGACGCATGGCTATTACCGGCCGTTCTGCACGTCCACCACGATCTGGTACAGCTCTTCACCGTTGCGCGCATTGCGCAGGCGGTCGCGTACCTCGGAGCGGTCGAGCATGGATGCGATCTGCCGCAGCAGTTCGAGGTGCTCCTCGGTGGCGGCTTCCGGGACCAGCAGGACGAACAGCAGGTCGACCGGCGCGGCGTCGAGGGCGTCGAAGTCGACTGGTGCGTCCAGGTGGAGGATGGCGCTGATCGGCGCCTGGCAACCGGTGAGGCGGCAGTGCGGAATGGCGATGCCATTGCCGAAGCCGGTGGAGCCGAGACGTTCGCGGGCCACCAGGCTTTCGAATATGTCTTGCGCGTCGAAACCCGGCAACTCCCGGGCAATCAGGTTGGCGATTTGTTCGAGTACGCGCTTCTTGCTGCCTCCCGGCACGTTCACGAGGGAACGGCCGGGGGTCAGGATTTGCTCAAGTCGGATCATAGGGAGGGGTTAACGAACTCCAACGCCTTGCTGGCGTTCGAGGAACTTTTCCTTGTGCTTGATCAGTTGGCGGTCGAGCTTGTCGGTCAGGAGGTCGATGGCTGCATACATGTCTTCGTGTTCTGCGCAGGCAACCACTTCACCACCGGCGATGTGCAGGGTGGCTTCGATTTTCTGCTTCAGTTTTTCGACCTCCATGATGACCTGAACATTGGTGATCTTGTCGAAGTGGCGCTCCAGTCGGCCGAGTTTTTCGCCGACATAGTCGCGCAGGGCGTCGGTCACATCCAGTTGATGTCCACTGATGTTGACTTGCATACCGCTTTCTCCTTGTTACCCGTGTAAAAGTGGCAGGTTAATCAACCTGCCGCCGGATCACTTTGGTGTGGGTCAACGTCATACCAGTCGCTTGCGTTCGCTCGATGGGGCAATCCCTAGGGATTCCCGATACTTGGCGACGGTACGACGCGCCACCTGAATGCCCTGTGCCTCCAGTAAACCAGCGATCTTGCTGTCGCTCAACGGCTTTTTCGGACTTTCTGCCGCAACCAGTTTCTTGATGATCGCGCGGATGGCGGTGGACGAGCATTCCCCGCCCTCGGAAGTACTGACGTGGCTGGAGAAGAAGTACTTCAGCTCGAAGATGCCACGGGGGGTATGCATGAATTTCTGCGTGGTGACCCGCGAGATGGTCGACTCGTGCATGCCGACCGCTTCGGCGATGTCGTGCAGGACCAGCGGCTTCATCGCCTCCTCGCCGTAGTCGAGGAAGCCGCGCTGATGCTCGACGATCTGCGTGGCGACCTTCATCAGCGTCTCGTTGCGGCTCTGCAGGCTCTTGATGAACCAGCGCGCCTCCTGCAACTGGTTGCGCATGAAGGTGTTGTCGGCGCTGGCATCGGCGCGGCGCACCAGGCCGGCGTATTGCGCGTTGACGCGCAGGCGCGGCACGGCTTCCTGATTCAGTTCGACCAGCCAGCGGTCGTTGTGCTTGCGTACGATGACGTCGGGCACCACGTACTCCGCCTCGCCTGACTCGATCTGCGAGCCGGGGCGCGGGTGCAGCGACTGGATCAGTTCGATGATCGCGCGCAGCTCATCTTCCTTGATCCGCATGCGCCGCATCAGTTGGCTGTAATCGCGGCTGCCGAGCAGCTCCAGGTGATCGCTGACCAGACGCTGCGCCTCGGCCAGCAGCGGAGTGCTGGCGGGCATCTGGCGCAGTTGCAGGAGCAGGCATTCACGCAGGTTGCGCGCGCCCACACCGGCGGGTTCGAGCTGCTGGATGCGCCGCAGAACGACTTCGACCTCATCCATCTCGACGTCCAGTTCCGGGTCGAGGGAGGAGAGGATGTCGTCCAGCGACTCTTCCAGGTAGCCGTCGTTATTGATGCCGTCGATGATGCTGAGGGCGATCAGGCGGTCGGTATCGGACATCGGCGAGAGGTTCAGCTGCCACGCCAGATGGCTCTGCAGGCTTTCGCCGGCGGAGGTGCGGGCGGTGAAGTCCCACTCGTCATCGTCATTGCTGGGCAGGCTGCTGGCGCTGGTCTGGTAGATGTCTTCCCAGGCGGTATCCACCGGCAGCTCGTTGGGGATGCGTTCGCCCCATTGTTCGTCGTCCAGGCTGTCGACTGTCGGCGGGGCGGATTCCTGGAAGCTGGATTCCTGGGGAGCGGCGCTGGCCGACTCGCTGCCTTCGGCGAAAGTATCGCTGCCGTCGAAGTCCTCGCCATCTTCCTGGCGTTCGAGCATCGGGTTGGACTCCAACGCTTCCTGAATCTCCTGCTGCAGGTCCAGCGTGGAGAGTTGAAGCAGTCGGATGGCCTGTTGCAGCTGCGGAGTCATCGTCAGCTGCTGACCCATCTTGAGGACGAGCGATGGTTTCATGGCAGGAACTAAGCACCTTGTTCGCTGGCGCTGGGGCGCGCCATATCCACGACTACGGACGCCGGAGCATCTAACCCGCAGCGCCGCTAGGAAGCAAATTATATGCCTGAGATTTCCGACTTTGCCTAGAGCAATGCGGATTATTCCGATGGCACTTTCGATGAAATGTAGCGCTACAAGAGCTCTGGCGACGAGGTGCGCCAGAGCCTTGCGGGGTGGGTGGGGTCAGAGGCGGAACTCGTGACCGAGATAGACTTCCTTGACCAGGTCGTTGGCCAGGATGGTCGCCGAGTCGCCTTCGGCGATCAGTTGGCCGTCGTTGACGATGTAGGCGGTTTCGCAGATATCCAGGGTCTCGCGGACGTTGTGGTCGGTGATCAGCACACCGATGCCCTTGGCCTTGAGGTGATGGATGATCTGCTTGATGTCGTTGACCGAGATCGGGTCGACGCCGGCGAAGGGTTCGTCGAGCAGGATGAACTTCGGCGCGCTCGCCAGGGCGCGGGCGATTTCCACCCGGCGCCGCTCGCCGCCGGACAGGCTCATGCCGAGGTTGTCGCGGATGTGGTGGATGTGGAATTCCTCGAGGAGGCTTTCCAGCGCCTGCTTGCGTCCGCCGCGATCGAGGTCCGTGCGGGTTTCCAGGATCGCCATGATGTTGTCGGCCACCGACAGCTTGCGGAAGATCGAGGCTTCCTGCGGCAGGTAGCCGATGCCGGAGCGGGCGCGGCCGTGCATCGGCAGGTGGGTGACGTCCTGCTCGTCGATGCGCACCACGCCCTGATCGGCGCGGACCAGGCCGACGATCATGTAGAAACAGGTGGTCTTGCCGGCGCCGTTGGGGCCGAGCAGGCCGACGATTTGCCCGCTGTCGATGCTCATGCTGACGTCGCGGACGACCTGGCGGCCTTTATAGCTCTTGGCGAGATGCTGGGCTTTTAGCGTGGCCATTACTGCGCTTGGTCCTGCTTTTTCTTGGGCTGGATGATCATGTCGATGCGCGGGCGCGGCGTGGTCACCTGGGTGCCGGTGGCGCGGCCTGCGTTGACGATCTGGCGCTGGGTGTCATAGACGATCTTCTCGCCCTCGAAGGTGTTGCCTTCCTGGATCACCTTGGCCTGGTCGATCAGCACGACGCGGTTCTGCGTCACGAAGTACTGGATGGTCAGGCCATAGGCGTGGGTGAGTTCCTTTTCCGGCTCCGGCTTCTGCTCGAAGTGGGCGGGTTTGCCCACCGAAGTGACGACTTCGATATCGCCTTCCTTGTTCTGCTTGAGCGTGACGGTGTTGCCGGTCAGCTTCATGCTGCCCTGGGTCACGACCACGTCGCCGCGGTAGACGGCGACGCCCTGCTTGTCATCCAGCTCGGCGCTGTCGGCCTGGACGCGGATGGGCTGCTCGCGGTCTGTCGGCAGTGCCCAGCTGGCGGAGCTGGCCATGGCTGCAGCGAGACCGAGAAGAAAGGGGAGGGTGTTAACGAACCTCATGCTGACCTCTTACGTTGGACAGCAGGTGCATCCGGCTGTCTTTCAGATACGCTTTCATTCCAGTTGCGGTCGTCACCCCGTTGGGCTCCTGGATCCTCACGGGCTGCTCGGTCTGCGCCAGGTCCTCGTCGGGGAAGACAGTCATGCGTGTGGTGGTGAGCAGCAGCGAGCGCCCCTTGGCATCGGTGCGGGCAACACGCACGTCGTCGATCAGTTCCACCTGCTTGCCCCCCGGCGCGACTTCGGCGCGCACGCTCTGGACATGCCAGGGCTGCGGCTCGTCGCTGCGGAAGAAGAACAGGTTCGGCGTGGTCACCTGAGTCGTGTCGGTGGTCTTCTGGTGTTCCAGCTTGTCGGCGGTCATCTCGTACTCGAGCGAACCGTCCGTGCGGTACTGGATGCTGCGCGCATTCATCGCATAGTAGTCGATGGATTCGCTCGGCTGCGGCCTGGACGGCCCTTCGGTGAACAGGTCCAGGCGCACGTTCCAGTAGTAGCCCAGCGCGATCAGCAGCACCGCGATCAGTATGAGCAACAGCTTCTGGCGGAAAGTCTTCGGCATGGTCTGCTCTAGAGATAGGCGCCTTGCGCGGCTTCGAGATTGCCCTGCGCATCGAGGATGAGTTCGCAGAACTCGCGGGCCGCGCCTTCGCCCCCGCGCGCCCGGGTCACACCGTGTGCATGCTGGCGGACGAATGCATCGGCATTGGCGACCGCCATGCCCAGGCCTACCCGGCGGATGACCGGCAGGTCGGGCAGATCGTCGCCCAGGTAGGCGACTTCTTCATAGCCTAGCCCGAGTTCGGCAAGCAGTTGGTCGAGCACCACCAGTTTGTCTTCGCGGCCCTGGTAGAGGTGCTGGATGCCCAGGTTCTGCGCGCGGCGCTCCACCACCGGGCTTTTGCGGCCGCTGATGATCGCAGTGCGTACGCCCGAGGCAATGAGCATCTTGATGCCGTGGCCGTCCAGGGTGTTGAAGGTCTTGAACTCGCCGCCATCGGGCAGGAAGTAGAGCTTGCCGTCGGTCAGTACGCCGTCGACGTCGAATACCGCCAGGCGTACCGCCCGGGCGCGTTGCTGCAGGTCTGCGCTCATTCAGATCACTCCGGCGCGGGTCAGGTCGTGGATATGCAGGACACCCACCGGCCGGTCGCCTTCGTCCACCACGACGAGCGCGCTGATCTTGTGGTCGTCCATGATCTTCAGCGCCTCGGCGGCGAGCATGTCCGGGCGCGCGGTCTTGCCATGGACCGTCATCACCTGGTCGATGCTTACCTGGCGCACGTCCAGGCCCTTGTCGAGGGTGCGGCGCAGGTCGCCGTCGGTGAAGATGCCGGCGAGCGTGCCGTCGTCGTTGAGGACGATGGTCATGCCCAGGCCCTTGCGGGTCATCTCCAGCAGGGCGCTGCTGAGCGAGGTGCCGAGGGCGACCTGCGGCAGTTCGTCGCCGGCGTGCATGATGTTCTCCACCAGCAGCAGCAGTCGGCGACCGAGGGCGCCGCCCGGATGCGAGAAGGCGAAGTCTTCGGCGGTGAAGCCGCGGGCTTCGAGCAGGGCGATGGCCAGGGCGTCGCCGAGCACCAGCGATACGGTGGTCGAGGAGGTCGGCGCGAGGTTGAGCGGGCAGGCTTCCTGCTCGACGCTGGCATCCAGGTTGACCATCGCGGCCTTGGCCAGCGGGGAATCCGGGTTGCCGGTCATGCTGACCAGCGCGATGCCGAGGCGCTTGATCAGCGGCAACAGGGTGACGATCTCGGCGGTGGAGCCGGAGTTGGACAGGGCCAGCACCACATCGTCGCGGGTGATCATGCCCATGTCGCCGTGGCTGGCTTCGGCCGGGTGGACGAAGAATGCCGGCGTACCGGTGCTCGCCAGGGTTGCGGCGATCTTGTTGCCGACATGCCCGGATTTGCCCATGCCGACCACCACCACGCGCCCCTTGCAGGCCAGGAGCAGTTCGCAGGCTCGGGTGAAGTCGGTGCCGATGCGCGCCAGCAGCGTGTCGACCGCTTCGCGTTCGAGACGAATGGTGCGTTGCGCCGACTGGATGAAATCGAGGTTCTTGCTCATGTTCGACTGGCGTGGGGCAAAGTGAAGGGCGAGATTATAACGGTAAAGCGCGTCCGGCTCATAACTCGCATATTCGATATCGTGCGCAGATTGTTGAATTCGTGCCCGAATCGGCCATCCCAGGCCCTTGGGCCGCCTCCCTCGGCGATGGTATAGTTCGCCGCCGTTCGGTCTGCCTTGCATCGAGTGCATCCGCTGCTTCGTGGGGTACTTACAGGGACAGGGCCGTCTCGCAAGGAGTTCTATGAGCACCGATGAAAAATACGCGGTCGAGTTGAAAGGAGTGACCTTCAAACGCGGCCAGCGTGCGATTTTCGACAATGTGGATATCCGCATCCCGCGTGGCAAGGTCACCGGGATCATGGGGCCTTCCGGCTGCGGCAAGACCACGCTGTTGCGCCTGATCGCCGCCCAGTTGCGCCCCGCCAAGGGCGAAGTGTGGGTCAATGGCCAGAACCTGCCGGAGCTGGGCCGCAGCGACCTGTTCGACATGCGCAAGCAGTTCGGCGTGCTGTTCCAGAGCGGCGCGCTGTTCACCGATCTGGACGTCTTCGAGAATGTCGCCTTCCCGCTGCGGGTGCATACCGACCTGCCGGAAGAAATGATTCGTGACATTGTTTTGATGAAGCTGCAGGCGGTCGGCTTGCGCGGCGCGGTGGATCTGACGCCTGATGAGCTGTCCGGTGGCATGAAGCGCCGGGTTGCGCTGGCCCGCGCGATTGCGCTGGACCCGCAGATCCTGATGTACGACGAGCCGTTCGTGGGCCAGGACCCGATCGCCATGGGCATGCTGGTGCGACTGATCCGTTTGCTCAACGACGCGCTGGGTATCACCAGCATCGTGGTTTCCCACGACCTGGCCGAGACCGCCAGCATCGCCGACTACATCTATATCGTCGGCGAGGGACGGGTGCTTGGACAGGGAACGCCGGCGGAGTTGAAGGAACTTGACGATCCGCGCGTGCGCCAATTCCTCCATGGGCTGATGGATGGACCGGTACCGTTCCACTATCCCGCTCGCGACTATCGCGCAGACCTTCTGGGAGAACGCTGATGCGCAAGACTTCCTCGCTCGAGCGCATCCGACTGCTCGGGCGTGCGGGCCTCGACGTGCTCGAGGCGCTTGGCCGCTCCACGCTGTTCCTGCTGCATGTGGTGTTCGGTCGCCGCGCGCCGGGCAGCGGCCTGCACCTGCTGATCAAGCAACTGTACGCGGTTGGCGTGCTGTCGCTGGCGATCATTGTGGTGTCCGGGCTCTTCATCGGCATGGTGCTGGCGCTGCAAGGCTTCAACATCCTGGTCAGCTACGGCTCGGAGCAGGCGGTTGGGCAGATGGTGGCCCTGACCCTGCTGCGTGAACTCGGCCCGGTGGTTACCGGTCTGCTGTTCGCAGGGCGTGCAGGCTCCGCGCTGACCGCCGAGATCGGCAACATGAAATCCACCGAGCAGCTTTCCAGCCTGGAAATGATCGGTGTCGACCCGCTCAAGTACATCGTCGCGCCGCGCCTGTGGGCCGGCTTCATCTCCATGCCGCTGCTGGCAATGATCTTCAGCGTCGTCGGCATCTGGGGCGGGGCGATGGTCGCTGTGGACTGGCTGGGAGTCTATGACGGCTCGTTCTGGGCGAACATGCAGAACAGCGTGGAATTCAACAAAGATGTGCTCAATGGCGTGATCAAGAGCGTTGTGTTCGCCTTCGTGGTGACCTGGATCGCGGTATTCCAGGGTTACGATTGCGATGCCACTTCCGAAGGGATCAGCCGTGCGACGACGCGAACCGTAGTCTATGCCTCCCTCGCAGTGCTGGGGCTGGACTTTATCCTGACCGCTTTGATGTTTGGAGACTTCTGATGCAAACCCGCACCCTGGAAATCGGTGTAGGCCTTTTCCTTCTCGCTGGCTTGCTGGCTTTCCTGCTGCTGGCCCTGCGCGTCAGCGGACTGACCATCGGCAACAACGGCGACACCTACAAGGTGTACGCGTACTTCGATAACGTCGCCGGCGTCACCGTGCGTGGCAAGGTCACCATGGCTGGCGTGACCATCGGCAAGGTGGTTGCGGTGGATCTCGATCGCGACAGCTACCGTGGCCGCGTGACCATGGATATCAGCGACAAGGTCGACAACCTGCCGGTGGATTCCACGGCTTCGATCCTGACCGCTGGCCTGCTGGGCGAGAAGTACATCGGCATCAGCGTCGGCGGCGAGGAAGCACTGCTCAAGGACGGCAGCACCATCAACGACACCCAGTCCGCACTGGTGCTGGAAGATCTGATTGGTAAATTCCTGCTGAATTCGGTCAAAAAAGAAGAGCCCAAGCAACAATGAGGATGAATGTCATGCTGACTCTCATGCGTCGCGGCCTGTTGGTCCTGCTCGCTGCGCTGCCGCTGTTCGCCAATGCCGCACCCAGCGCCCAGCAGGTCGTGCAGCAGACCGTGGACAGCCTGTTGTCCGACCTGAAGACCAACAAGCCGGCCTACAAGGACGATCCGAAGAAGCTTTACGCCAGCCTCGAGCGGATTCTCGGCCCGGTGGTCGACTCCGAAGGTATCGCCAAGGGCGTGATGACCGTGAAGTATTCGCGGCAGGCTTCTCCCGAGCAGATCAAGCGCTTCGAGGAAAACTTCAAGAGCAGCCTGATGCAGTTCTACGGCAACGCCCTGCTCGAGTACGACAACCAGGGCATCCGCGTGCTGCCGACCAGCGGCAAGCAGGACCCCGAACGTACTTCGGTCAACATGGAGATTCGCGGCAGCAGCGGCGCCATCTACCCGGTGCAGTACACCATGGTCAACCAGGCTGGTAACTGGCGTGTGCGCAACGTGATCATCAACGGCATCAATATCGGCAAGCTGTTCCGTGACCAGTTCGCCGAATCGATGCAGAAGAACGGCAACGATCTGGAGAAGACCATTGCCGGCTGGGGGCAGGTCGTCGCCAATGCCAAGGACACTGCCAAGGGCCAGCCGAACGGAAGTACGGCTGAATGAGCCAGGCCAGCGTCACCGAGGTCAGCGCCGGTCAGCTCAAGCTGGCCGGGGTGCTCGACTACCGCACCGGTCCCGCGTTGCGCGAGCAGGGCAAGCGCCTGATCCGGGAGAGCCGGGCGAGCAGCCTGGTAGTGGACTGCTCGGCGGTGGAGAAGAGCAGCAGCGTCGGGCTTTCCCTGCTGCTGGCGTACCTGCGCGATGCGCGCAAGGCCGGCAAGAGCCTGCAGGTGCGCGGAATGCCCGAGGATATGCACAAGATCGCCCAGGTCGGCGGCCTGCTGGAAATCATCCCGCTGCATGACTGATGGCGTCCCCGGTGCGGGGCGCAACAGCCCTCCGTCCGCGTCTTCCCCATGCGGGGTTCGCAGGCGGAGGGCTTTTTTGTATCATTGCCGGCCCCGTGCGCGTTAGGCGCCGATTGAGGTTGAGCATGCAGGCCGTAGAAGTCAAAACTCTCCTGGAAGCGAAGCTGCCGGGTACCCAGGTCGAAGTGGAAGGCGAAGGCTGCAACTTCCAGTTGAACCTGATCAGCGACGAGCTGGCCGGCATGAGCCCGGTGAAGCGTCAGCAGCAGATCTATGCCCATCTGAACGACTGGATCTCCAATGGCAGCATCCACGCCGTTACCATGAAATTCTTCAGCTGCGCCGCCTGGGCCGAACGCTCCTGAGACCTCGGGAAATCATTGCTATGGATAAACTGATCATTACTGGCGGCTCGCCCCTCGATGGCGAGATTCGCATTTCCGGCGCGAAGAACTCCGCGCTGCCGATCCTTGCCGCCACGCTGCTGGCGGATACTCCGGTCACCGTCGGCAACCTGCCGCACCTGCACGACATCACCACCATGATCGAGCTGTTCGGTCGCATGGGCGTGCAGCCGGTGATTGACGAGAAACTCAACGTCGAGGTCGATGCCACCAGCATCAAGACCCTGGTCGCGCCTTACGAACTGGTGAAGACCATGCGCGCGTCGATCCTCGTGCTCGGCCCGATGGTCGCGCGCTTCGGCGAGGCTGAAGTGGCGCTGCCGGGCGGTTGCGCCATCGGTTCGCGTCCGGTCGACCTGCACATCCGTGGTCTCGAGGCCATGGGCGCGGAAATCGCCGTCGAAGGCGGCTACATCAAGGCCAAGGCTCCGGCCGGCGGCCTGCGTGGTGCGCACTTCTTCTTCGATACCGTCAGCGTGACCGGTACCGAGAACATCATGATGGCGGCGGCGCTGGCCAACGGCCGCACCGTGCTGGAAAACGCCGCGCGCGAGCCGGAAGTCGTCGACCTGGCCAACTTCCTGATCGCCATGGGCGCGCAGATCCAGGGCGCTGGTACCGACACCATCACCATCGACGGCGTGAAGCGCCTGGGTGGCGGTGCCAAGTACAACGTGCTGCCCGACCGTATCGAGACCGGCACCTACCTGGTGGCGGCCGCCGCCACCCGTGGCCGCGTCAAGCTCAAGGACACCGATGCGACCATCCTCGAATCCGTGCTGCTCAAGCTGGAAGAGGCGGGTGCCCACATCAATACCGGCAACAACTGGATCGAGCTGGACATGAAGGGCAATCGGCCGAAGGCGGTGAATATCCGCACCGCGCCGTACCCGGCATTCCCGACCGACATGCAGGCCCAGTTCATTTCCATGAACGCCGTGGCCGAAGGCACCGGCGCGGTCATCGAGACCGTGTTCGAGAACCGCTTCATGCACGTCTACGAGATGAACCGCATGGGCGCGCAGATCCTCGTCGAGGGCAACACCGCCATCGTCACCGGCGTACCGCGACTGAAGGGCGCTCCGGTCATGGCTACCGACCTGCGCGCTTCCGCCAGCCTGGTGATCGCCGGCCTGGTTGCCGATGGCGATACCCTGATCGATCGCATCTACCACATCGACCGTGGTTACGAGTGCATCGAGGAGAAACTCCAGTTGCTCGGCGCGAAGATCCGCCGTGTGCCGGGCTAACGGGGACTGTTGCTGCTCATGCTGACCATCGCGCTGTCCAAGGGCCGCATTCTCGACGATACCCTGCCGCTGCTCGCCGCGGCGGGGATCGTGCCGACCGAGAATCCGGACAAGAGTCGCAAGCTGATCATTCCCACCACGCTGGATGACGTGCGCCTGCTGATCGTCCGCGCCACCGACGTGCCGACCTATGTCGAGCACGGCGCCGCCGATCTCGGCGTGGCCGGCAAGGATGTGCTCATGGAGTACGGCGGCCAGGGCCTGTACGAGCCTCTGGACCTGCGGATCGCCAACTGCAGGCTGATGACCGCCGGAGCGGTCGGCGCACCGGAGCCCAAGGGCCGCCTGCGCGTGGCCACCAAGTTCGTCAATGTCGCCAAGCGCTACTACGCCGAACAGGGCCGTCAGGTCGACGTGATCAAGCTGTACGGCTCCATGGAGCTGGCACCGCTGGTCGGCCTGGCCGACAAGATCATCGACGTGGTGGACACCGGCAACACCCTGCGCGCCAACGGTCTGGAGCCGCAGGAACTGATCGCCAACATCAGCTCGCGACTGATCGTCAACAAGGCGTCGATGAAGATGCAGCACGCGCGCATCCAGGCGCTGATCGACACCCTGCGCGAGGCCGTGGAGTCTCGACACCGGGCGTGATTTCCAGCGCAGCGAACAGCTGCGCCCGCCTATCCGTGTCATAGCCAAATTTTCTCGGGTGCCCGCACGGTAGGCTTGCTAGTCTAGCGGCGCCCGAGAACCTGTTCATGAGCTGCTGCGCTCGGCCATGCTGCGTTGAAAACGGATTCGGAATGCTCATTTACTGCTTGTAAACTCCGCTTCCTCATCCATTTTCGCCTTGCCTGACCTTCGCTCGCGACGCTCCTGAACAGGCCCTTGATTGCTTATTTCAAAGAGGCCCAGCTATGACCGCACCTATCGCCATCCGCCGACTCAACGCTGCTGATCCGGACTTCGCGCGTCATCTGGACCATCTGCTGTCCTGGGAAAGCGTCTCCGACGAGGCGGTGAACCAGCGCGTTCTCGACATCATCGCCGCCGTACGCAGCCGCGGCGACGCCGCCCTGGTGGAGTTCACCCAGCGCTTCGATGGCGTCGAGGCCAAATCCATGGCCGACCTGATCCTGCCGCGCGAGCGCCTGGAGCTGGCCCTGACCCGCATCACCCCGGCCCAGCGCGAAGCCCTGGAAACTGCCGCCGCGCGCGTGCGCAGCTACCACGAGAAGCAGAAGCAGGACTCCTGGCGCTACACCGAGGCCGACGGCACCGTGCTCGGCCAGCAGGTCACCCCGCTGGATCGCGCCGGCCTGTACGTGCCGGGCGGCAAGGCGTCCTATCCGTCGTCGGTGCTGATGAACGCCATCCCGGCCAAGGTCGCCGGCGTTGCCGAAGTGGTCATGGTGGTGCCGACCCCGCGCGGCGAGATCAACGAGATCGTCCTTGCCGCCGCCTGCATCGCCGGCGTCGACCGCGTCTTCACCATCGGCGGCGCCCAGGCCGTGGCCGCGCTGGCCTATGGCACCGAGAGCGTGCCGCAGGTGGACAAGATCGTCGGGCCGGGCAATATCTATGTCGCCACCGCCAAGCGTCACGTGTTCGGCCAGGTCGGCATCGACATGATCGCCGGTCCCTCGGAAATCCTCGTGGTCTGCGATGGCGGCACCGATCCGGACTGGATCGCCATGGACCTGTTCTCCCAGGCCGAGCACGACGAGGATGCCCAGTCGATCCTGGTCAGCCCGGACGCGGCTTTCCTCGACAAGGTCGCGGCGAGCATCGACAAGCTGGCGCCGACCATGGAGCGCGCCGAAATCATCCGCACCTCCCTGGAGAATCGTGGCGCGCTGATTTTGGTCGCCGACCAGGAGCAGGCCTGCCAGGTCGCCAACCGCATCGCTCCGGAGCACCTGGAGCTGTCGGTGGCCGATCCGGAAAGCTGGCTGCCGAAGATCCGCCATGCCGGCGCCATCTTCATGGGCCGCTACACCGCCGAGGCGCTGGGCGACTACTGCGCGGGACCGAACCATGTGCTGCCGACGTCCGGCACCGCGCGTTTCTCCTCGCCGCTGGGCGTCTACGACTTCCAGAAACGCTCGTCGATCATTTTCTGCTCGGCCGACGGTGCCTCGGAGCTCGGCAAGACCGCCTCCGTCCTGGCTCGCGGCGAGTCGCTGACGGCCCACGCACGTAGCGCCGAATACCGCATCAAGAACTGAATCCGGCCGTAGGGTGGGTTGAGCGAAGCGATACCCACCACGACAGCCTCCTGATTGCCAAGATTTCGAGGAGAGAAGGGCGATGAGCAAATTCTGGAGCCCCTTCGTCAAGGACCTGGTGCCCTATGTGCCGGGAGAGCAGCCCAAGCTGAGCAAGCTGGTCAAGCTGAACACCAACGAGAACCCCTATGGTCCGTCGCCCAGGGCCATCGAAGCGATCCGCGCCGCGGCGACCGACGACCTGCGCCTGTACCCGGATCCGAACGCCGATCGCCTCAAGCAGACGGTCGCGGACTACTATGGCGTCAAGCCGGGCCAGGTATTCGTCGGCAACGGTTCCGACGAAGTACTGGCACACGCCTTCCACGCGCTGTTCCAGCACGACAAGCCACTGCTGTTCCCTGACGTCACCTACAGCTTCTATCCGGTCTACTGCGGTTTGTACGGCATCGATTTCGAGGCGCTGCCGCTGGACGAGCAGTTCCAGATTCGCGTCGAGGATTATCAGCGCCCGAACGGTGGCATTGTGTTCCCCAACCCGAACGCCCCGACCGGCTGCCTGCTGTCGCTGGAAGCGATCGAGCGCATGCTGCAGGCCAATCCGGACAGCGTAGTGCTGGTGGACGAGGCCTATGTCGATTTCGGCGGCGAGACCGCGATCAGCCTGGTGAATCGCTACCCGAACCTGCTGGTGGCCCAGACCCTTTCCAAGTCGCGCTCGCTGGCCGGTCTGCGGGTCGGCCTGGCGGTCGGCCACGAGGACCTGATCGAGGCGCTGGAGCGGGTGAAGAACAGCTTCAATTCCTACCCGCTGGATCGTCCGGCACAGGCTGGCGCGGTGGCATCCTTCGAGGACGAGGAATACTTCCAGAAGACCTGCCGCGCAGTGATCGACAGTCGCGAGAAGCTGGTCGGCGAGCTGAAGGCGCTGGGTTTCGAGGTGCTGCCATCGGCGGCGAACTTCGTCTTCGCCCGCCATCCGCGGCATGATGCGGCGACCCTGGCGGCGGCGATTCGTGAGCAGGGCGTGATCGTGCGCCACTTCAAGCAGGAGCGCATCGCCCAGTTCCTGCGCATCAGCATCGGCACTGAAGAGCAGAACCAGGCGTTGCTCGAGGCCTTGCGGCTGCATCTGTAACGCAATGAAGAACGGCGCCGATTGGCGCCGTTCTTCATTGTGCTTCCGGATTTTCGCCGTTCGAGACTGCCGGCGGCGGGCGCAGGCCCACTTCCGCCTGGAGGGTTTGCGGCTTGCCGTTGCGCAGGATCTCGATGTCGACCTGCTTCCCAGGCTTGGTGCGGGCGACCTGGTTCATGGAGCTACGGGCGTTGTCGGACGGTTCGCCGTCGATGCTCAGGATCACGTCGCCAGCCAGCAGGCCGGCGCGTCCGGCCGGGCCGTCGCGGAACACGCCGGCGACGAGAATGCCGGTCTTCTTTTCCAGGCCGAAGGATTCGGCCAGTTCCGGGTTCAGCGGCTGGACTTCGACGCCGAGCCAGCCGCGGATCACCTGGCCGTGTTCGATGATCGACTGCATGACTTCCAGGGCCAGCTTGGTCGGGATGGCGAAGCCGATGCCCTGCGAGCCGCCGGACCTGGAGAAGATCGCGGTGTTGATGCCGATCAGGTTGCCCTTGGCGTCCACCAGCGCGCCGCCGGAGTTGCCCGGGTTGATCGCCGCGTCGGTCTGGATGAAGTCCTCATAGGTATTCAGGCCGAGCTGGTTGCGGCCGGTGGCGCTGATGATGCCCATGGTGACGGTCTGGCCGACGCCGAACGGGTTGCCGATCGCCAGGCAGACATCGCCGGTGCGGATGCCGTCGGAGCGGCCGAGCATGATCGAGGGCAGGTCCTTGAGGTCGATCTTCAGTACTGCCAGGTCGGTTTCCGGGTCGCTGCCGACCAGCCGGGCGAGGGTTTCGCGACCGTCGCGCAGGGCGACGACAATCTGGTCGGCGCCGGCGGTAACATGGTTGTTGGTCAGCAGATAGCCTTCCGGGCTCATGAGCACGGCCGAACCCAGGCTCGACTCCATGCGCTTCTGGCGCGGCAGGTTCTGGCCGAAGTAGCGGCGGAACAGCGGATCGTCGAACATCGAGTTGGACGGCTTGCTGACCACCTTGGTCGTATAGAGGTTGGCGACCGCCGGGGCGGCGTTCTTCACGGCGTCGGCGTAGCTCACCGGGCCTTCCTGCAGGCGGGTGATCAGCGGCGCCTGTTGCAGATGAACTTCCTGCTGCGACCGCGGCAGGCCCAGCCACTGCGGATTCTGCTGGATGATCAGCAGCGCCAGCAGGACGCCGGCAATCACGGGCCAGCCGAGAAAACGCAGGGCCTTCAGCATAGGGAGAATCCTTGGGGTTGCGAGGCCAGGGGGTGGCCGATATGGTGGCGGCCATTATACGGGCGGCACCGCAAGAAAATAGCCGTCTGGCAAGCAACTTGGAGGATCATCGATGGCCATTTCCCTGACCGCTCTGGTGGAAGAAGCCGACCGCTTCCTGGACGCCGCGCGCATCCAGGATTACTGCCCGAATGGCCTGCAGGTCGAAGGCAGTCCGCTGGTACGGCGTATCGTCAGCGGCGTCACCGCCAGCCAGGCGCTGCTGGATGCCGCGGTGGAGGCCCAGGCCGATGTGGTGCTGGTGCATCACGGCTACTTCTGGAAGGGCGAGAATCCGTGCGTGGTGGGGATGCGCCAGCGCCGCCTGAAGACGCTACTGAGCCACGACATCAGCCTGCTCGCCTATCACCTGCCGCTGGACTTGCATCCGGAGGTGGGAAACAACGTGCAACTGGCGCGTCAACTGGGCCTGACCGTCGAAGAGCCGCTGGAACCGGGCAATCCGCGCTCCATCGTGCTGGTCGGCACGCTGGCCGAGCCGATGCAGCCGGGCGATTTTGCCAGCCATGTGCGCGACAGGCTGGATCGCGAGCCGCTGCTGGTCGAAGGCAGCCGGCCGATCCGGCGCATCGCCTGGTGCACCGGCGGCGCGCAGGGCTACATCGACCAGGCGATTGCCGCTGGGGTGGATGCCTATCTGACCGGCGAAGTCTCGGAGCAGACCGTGCACAGTGCGCGGGAGAACGACGTCACCTTCATCGCCGCTGGCCACCACGCCACCGAGCGCTATGGCGTCCAGGCGCTGGGTGAATACCTGAGTGGGCACTTCGGTATCGAGCACATCTTCATCGACTGCCCGAACCCCGCTTGAGCTGGATGCCGGAGGGCTCGCGGGGACCGATGATCGGTATCCGCGAGCCTGCCTGCGATCAGTAGCGGTGGCGTGCCTGATCCACGGATTTCCCCAGTTGCCAGACCGCCATCGCATAGTGCGTGCTGTGGTTGTAGCGCGTGATCACGTAGAAGTTCGGCAAGCCGTACCAGTACTGGTAGTTCTTCCCCATATCCAGGCGCAGCAGGCTGGCCTGCTTGTGATTGCCGAGCGAGCCTTGCGGGCGCAACCCCGCGGCGGCCAGTGTGCTGACCGGATACTGCGTCTTGAAACCGTTCTCCAGCGATGGAGCCTGACCGATGGCCGGGACCGCCACGGTGTCGCCGGTGACCCAGCCGTGCTGCTTGAAGTAATTGGCGACACTGCCGATCGCATCGCGCGGATTCCACAGGTCGGTGTGCCCATCGCCGTCGAAATCGACCGCATACCGCGCCATGGAGGACGGCATGAACTGGCCGTATCCCATGGCGCCGGCGTACGAGCCTCTCAAGGTCAGCGGATCGCGTCCTTCCCGGCGGGACAGCAGCAGGAACTGCTCCAGCTCCCCGGAGAAGAATTCGGCGCGGCGCGGGTAGTCGAATGCCAGCGTGGCCAGTGCGTCGATGGTGCGGGTTTTCCCCATGACGCGGCCCCAGCGCGTCTCCACCCCGATGATGCCGACGATGATTTCCGGAGGCACGCCGTAGGTCCTGCTGGCCCGCTGCAGATCGGCCTCGTACTGATTCCAGAAGGCGACGCCATTCTGGATGTTGTCCGGTGTGATGAACTTCTTGCGATAACGGACCCAGGCGCCGTTCGGGCCGTACGAGCCGGCGTAGGGCATCGCCTGTCTGTCCATCAGGCGAATGACCCAGTCCAGTCGCTGGCTGCGCTCCAGCACATCCTGCAGTTGCTGGCGATTGAAGTCGTGCTTGCTCACCATCATGTCGATGAAGCGCACCGCCGCCGGATTGTTGGCGAAGTCCCCCGTCAGCGGGCGGATCGGCTGCACGGAGCCGAATGCGGGATGGGCGCGCGGTGAAAGGATGGTGGTGCCTTGCTGCTTGGGAGGCGGAGTCGGAGTGGGGGCTGGTTTGCTGCTGCACGCTGAAATCAGGACAAACAGGGGCAGGGCGAGAGCGATACGACGCATTGGAAGTCTTCTGGAATGCGGGAAAGTGATCGCTATGCTAGCTCAGCGATGATCGCAGGCAAGCATGAGCGCTGAAGTGCCTGCCCTGAGTCTGTTGCAGGAAAAGTCCTGGCTCCCGATCCCGTTTCAAAGCCGCTCTTCGGACAACGTCAAGCCAGGGTCCGCAATGGCTGCCGGAGCGAGCGCGTATGGCTATATGAGTATGTTTTTTCGGTATAAAAGGCTGTCCGGTTAGAGTCTTGCGCTGTGATAGAGTGCGCCTTCGTCTACGGCCCGCCGGCCGTCCATAAGCAATTCCGTGAGTAGCCATGGTCGACAAACTGACGCATCTGAAACAGCTGGAGGCGGAGAGCATCCACATCATCCGCGAGGTGGCAGCCGAGTTCGATAACCCGGTGATGCTGTACTCGATCGGCAAGGATTCCGCCGTGATGCTGCATCTCGCCCGCAAGGCGTTTTTCCCCGGCAAGCTGCCGTTCCCGGTGATGCATGTCGACACCCGCTGGAAATTCCAGGAGATGTACAGCTTCCGCGACAAGATGGTCGAGGAAATGGGCCTGGATCTGATCACCCACGTCAACCCGGATGGCGTGGCGCAGGGCATCAACCCGTTCACCCACGGTAGCGCCAAGCACACCGACATCATGAAGACCGAGGGCCTGAAGCAGGCGCTCGACAAGTACGGCTTCGACGCCGCCTTCGGTGGTGCCCGCCGCGACGAGGAGAAGTCCCGCGCCAAGGAGCGCGTGTACTCCTTCCGCGACAGCAAGCACCGCTGGGACCCGAAGAACCAGCGTCCGGAACTGTGGAACGTCTACAACGGCAAGGTGAAGAAGGGCGAGTCGATCCGCGTCTTTCCGCTCTCCAACTGGACCGAGCTGGATATCTGGCAATACATCTACCTGGAACAGATCCCGATCGTCCCGCTGTACTTCGCCGCCGAGCGCGAAGTCATCGAGAAGAACGGCACGCTGATCATGATCGACGACGAACGCATCCTCGAGCACCTCTCGGACGAAGAGAAGGCGCGCATCGAGAAGCGCATGGTGCGTTTCCGCACCCTCGGCTGCTACCCACTGACCGGCGCGGTGGAGTCGTCGGCGACCACGCTGCCGGAGATCATCCAGGAAATGCTCCTGACCCGCACTTCCGAACGCCAGGGCCGCGTCATCGACCACGATGCCGCCGGTTCGATGGAAGAAAAGAAACGTCAGGGCTACTTCTAAGGTTCTCGCACCATGTCGCATCAATCCGATCTGATCAGCGAGGACATCCTCGCCTACCTGGCCCAGCACGAACGCAAGGAACTGCTGCGCTTCCTCACCTGCGGCAACGTCGACGACGGCAAGAGCACCCTGATCGGGCGCCTGCTGCACGACTCCAAGATGATCTACGAAGACCATCTGGAAGCCATCACCCGCGATTCGAAGAAAGTCGGCACCACCGGCGACGACGTCGACCTGGCGCTGCTGGTCGACGGCCTGCAGGCCGAGCGCGAGCAGGGCATCACCATCGACGTGGCCTACCGCTACTTCAGCACCGCCAAGCGCAAGTTCATCATCGCCGACACCCCCGGCCATGAGCAGTACACCCGCAACATGGCCACCGGCGCATCCACCTGCGACCTGGCCATCATCCTGATCGACGCCCGCTACGGCGTGCAGACCCAGACCCGCCGGCACAGCTTCATCGCCTCGCTGCTGGGTATCAAGCACATCGTCGTCGCCGTCAACAAGATGGACCTGAAGGACTTCGACCAGGGCGTCTTCGAAGAGATCAAGGCCGACTACCTGCAGTTCGCCGAGCGCATCAAGCTCAACCCGTCGTCGATCAACTTCGTGCCGATGTCGGCGCTGAAGGGCGACAACGTGGTGAACAAGTCCGGGCGTTCGCCGTGGTACACCGGCCAGTCGCTGATGGAGATCCTCGAGACCGTCGAGATCGCCGGCGACCGCAACCTCGACGACATGCGCTTCCCGGTGCAGTACGTCAACCGCCCGAACCTGAATTTCCGCGGCTTCGCCGGTACCCTGGCCAGCGGCATCGTGCACAAGGGCGACGAAGTGATGGCCCTGCCGTCGGGCAAGACCAGCAAGGTCAAGTCCATCGTCACCTTCGAGGGTGAACTGGAACATGCCGGCCCCGGCCAGGCGATCACCCTGACCCTGGAAGACGAGATCGACGTCTCCCGCGGCGACATGCTGGTCCACGCCGACAACCGTCCGCTGGTGACCGACGGCTTCGACGCCATGCTGGTGTGGATGGCCGAAGAGCCGATGCTGCCGGGCAAGAAATACGACATCAAGCGCGCTACCAGCTATGTGCCGGGCTCGATTCCGAGCATCACCCACAAGGTCGATGTGAATACCCTGGAAGAGACTTCCGCCAGCGAGCTGAAGCTGAACGAGATCGCCCGGGTCAAGGTGTCGCTGGACGCGCCGATCGCCCTCGACGGCTACGCGCAGAACCGCACCACCGGCGCCTTCATCGTCATCGACCGGCTGACCAACGGCACCGTCGGCGCCGGCATGATCATTGCCGCGCCGCAGGCCGGTCATCATGGTGCTGCTCACCATGGCCAAAATGCCCATGTCACTCGTGAAGAGCGAGCTGCACGCTTCGGCCAGCAGCCGGCCACCGTGCTGTTCAGCGGCCTCTCCGGCGCAGGCAAGAGCACCCTGGCCTACGCCGTCGAGCGCAAGCTGTTCGACATGGGGCGCGCCGTGTACGTGCTGGATGGTCAGAACCTGCGCCACGACCTGAACAAGGGCCTGCCGCAGGACCGCGCCGGCCGTACCGAGAACTGGCGCCGTACCGCGCATGTCGCCAGGCAGTTCAACGAAGCCGGGCTGATCAGCCTGTGCGCCTTCGTCGCCCCCAGCGCGGAAGGCCGCGAACAGGCCAAGGTCCTGATCGGCGCCGATCGCCTGATCACCGTCTACGTCCAGGCCTCTCCGCAGGTTTGCCGTGAGCGCGATCCGCAGGGTCTGTACGCTGCCGGCCAGGACAACATTCCTGGCGAATCCTTCCCCTTCGACGTACCGCTGGATGCCGATCTGGTGATCGACACCCAGAGCCAGTCGGTGGATGAGGGCGTCAAGGCCGTGCTCGACCTGCTGCGTCAGCGCGGCGCGATCTGATCCTGGCGCCACAGCAAGTGGCGTGACGATCTGAAATGAAGAAAGGCCCGTATCGAAGGATGCGGGCCTTTTCTTTTGTGTGTCCCGTCCTGGGTTTGGTGGCTCGGTGCCTACCTCGCCTGTCCGTGGAGAGTTGCTACCTTTCCGTTGGGTAATTAGACTTGTCCAGTAAGTTGTACAGGAGAGACTTCCATGCGCGTGGTCAATTTCACCGACGCCCGTAACAACCTCAAGAAGGTCATTGACGATGTCGTCGATGATTCCGATTTCACCGTGATCTCGCGACGCGACGCGCCTGATGCGGTGCTGCTCTCCCTCGACAGCTTCAATAGCCTGATGGAAACCGTCCACCTGCTGAAGTCACCGGCCAACACTGCCCACCTGGCACGCTCCCTGGAACAAATGGAGCGGGGCAAAACCGTTGTGCGTGAACTGATGGAAGATGAACAGGAGAAGCCCGCCGCTGCGTCCCGTCGACCTGGCCCGGGCAAAGGATCTGGCGACAAGGCGGGTAATTGATGACGAGCCGCCTTGTCTGGTCCCTTGAAGCATGGGCGGACTACGAATACTGGCAAGGGCAGGACAAAAAGACCCTGAAGCGTATCAACCTGCTGATCAGGGATTGCTGCCGGAGTCCATTTGAGGGGATTGGCAAGCCAGAACCTCTTAAGGAAAACCTGTCGGGGTGGTGGTCACGAAGAATCGACGACACTAATCGTCTGGTCTATCGGCAGAGCGGTGAGGCCTTGGAAATCCTGTCGTGCCGCTACCACTACTGAACTGGAGTGGATGTCTTCCGGAGAACGGTCGAGGTGATGTTGGAAGGGGGCACGAAGGAGGGGATGTAGACGGGATGTAGTCAGTCGCTCAAAACAAAAAGGGGTTAGCTTGCGCTAACCCCTTGTTTTGTTTGGTGGCTACACCGGGACTTGAACCTGGGACATCAGCATTATGAATGCTGCGCTCTAACCGACTGAGCTATGTAGCCAACTGGCGCGCATTTTCCGCATCTTGAGGGGAGGTGTCAACCCCTCTTTTCAAATAATCTTCTGATGTTTCAAGCGTTTAGGTCTGAAGGTGCGGTTCGGCTCTTGTGCGTAGTGTGGTGGAAAAGAAAAACCCCTTGAGGCGGCTATCCCCAAGGGGTTTTCTGTCCGGATCCACCGGGATCCATGTTTCGATCAGACGTTAAAGCGGAAGTGCATCACGTCGCCGTCCTTGACGATGTATTCCTTGCCTTCCAGGCGCCATTTGCCGGCTTCCTTGGCGCCCTGTTCGCCTTTGAACTGGATGAAGTCCTCGTAGGCGACCACTTCGGCGCGGATGAAGCCTTTTTCGAAGTCGGTGTGGATGACTGCTGCGGCCTGCGGGGCGGTGGCGCCGACGCGGACGGTCCAGGCGCGGACTTCTTTCACGCCTGCGGTGAAGTAGGTCTGCAGGTTGAGCAGTTCATAGCCGGCGCGGATCACGCGATTCAGGCCGGGTTCTTCGAGGCCGAGGGCTTCGAGGAACATGTCCTTTTCCTCGCCGTCTTCAAGCTCGGCAATTTCCGCTTCGATCTTGTTGCACACCGGCACCACGATAGCGCCTTCTTCCTCGGCGATGGCCTTGACCACGTCGAGGTGCGGGTTGTTCTCGAAGCCGTCTTCGGCAACGTTGGCGATGTACATCACCGGCTTGCTGGTCAGCAGGTGGAAGCCGCGCACCAGGCGCTTCTCTTCGTCGCCGAGGTTCTTCAGCAGCGAGCGGGCCGGCTTGCCTTCAGTGAAGTGGGGGATGAGCTTTTCCAGCAGGGCCTTTTGCGCCAGGGCTTCCTTGTCGCCGCCTTTGGCGTTGCGAGCAACCTTCTGCAGTTGCTTCTCGCAGCTGTCGAGGTCGGCGAAGATCAGTTCGAGGTCGATGATCTCGATGTCGCGCTTGGGGTCGACGCTGTTGGAGACGTGGATGACGTTGTCGTCTTCGAAGCAGCGCACCACGTGGGCGATGGCGTCGGTCTCGCGGATGTTGGCGAGGAATTTGTTGCCCAGGCCTTCACCTTTCGACGCGCCTGCAACCAGGCCGGCGATATCGACGAATTCCATGGTGGTCGGCAGCACGCGCTCCGGCTTGACGATCTCGGCCAGCGCGTTCAGGCGCGAGTCGGGCATCGGCACGATGCCGCTGTTCGGCTCGATGGTGCAGAAGGGGAAGTTCTCCGCTGCGATACCGGATTTGGTAAGGGCGTTGAACAGGGTGGATTTGCCGACGTTGGGCAAGCCGACGATGCCGCAGTTGAAGCCCATGCTGTTTACCTCTGGCGGAGACTGGGTCAGGCCTTCTGGCTGTGCAGCTTCTGCATCGCTTTGGTCCAGTCACCTGCGAGCATTTCCGGCAGCACGCCGAGGGCGAAATCGATGCTGGTATCCAGCAGCTCCTGCTCGCTGCGCGGGGCGCGGCCGAGTACGTAGCCGGAAACCAGGCTGCTGTGCCCCGGATGGCCGATGCCAAGCCGCAGGCGATGGAATGAGTTCTGGTTGCCGAGTTGGGCGATGATGTCGCGCAACCCGTTGTGTCCGCCGTGTCCACCGCCTTTCTTGAGCTTGGCGACGCCGGGGGGCATGTCGAGTTCGTCGTGGGCCACCAGGATTGCTTCGACCGGGATGCGGAAGAATCCGGCGAGCGCCGCCACGGCCTGGCCGCTGCGGTTCATGTAGGTGGTGGGGATCAGCAGACGAACGTCGCGGCCCTGGTGGTTGAACTTGCCGACCAGTCCGAAATATTTCTTGTCGACGCTCAGGTTGACGCGCTGTGCGTCAGCCAGGCGCTCAACGAAAAGGGCCCCTGCGTTATGCCGGGTCTGGTCGTATTCAGGGCCTGGATTTCCCAGGCCGACGATCAGTTGTACGGCAGTCACGACAGGGGCCCCCTTAAAGGCTTGCGAGTAGAAAATTACTCGGCAGCGCCTTCGCCTTCTTCCTTCACCACGCGGGAAGCGTGGATGTTGGCAACGGCCAGGTCATTGCCGTGGGCCAGTTGAACCAGCTCGACGCCAGCCGGAGCCTTGAGGTCCGACAGGTGAACGATCTGACCAACTTCGACCTTGGCCAGGTCGACTTCGATGAATTCCGGCAGGTCTTTCGGCAGGCAGGAAACTTCGACTTCGGAAATGACGTGGGAGATCTCGCCACCGCCTTGCTTGACGCCAACAGCTACGTCTTCGTTGATGAAGTGCAGCGGTACGTGGGCAGTCAGTTTGTGGTCGGCAACAACGCGCAGGAAGTCAGCGTGCATGACGAAGCCTTTGGCCGGATGGCGCTGCAGGGCTTTGATCAGTACGGTTTCCTTGGCATCGCCCAGGTTCAGGCTGATCACGTGGCTGAAGGCAGCCTCGTTTTCCAGCAGTTTGGCGATTTCGCGCAGTTCCAGGGTGACGGACAGCGGGGCTTTCTCGCCGCCGTAAACTACAGCCGGAACCAGACCGGCGTTACGACGCAGGCGGCGGCTCGCACCTTTCCCCAGATCGGAACGCGCTTGGGCATTCAGAACAAACTCAACCATTGTAAATCTCCAGAATGACAAGATCGCCCGAGCGCTTGCGACCAGCGTTCGGGCGATTCTTCAAAAACTCCGCCACGAGGGCGGAGCGCTTTTCGTCAGGCCAGGTTCGTGAGGCAGGACCTCAGCGGAACATGGCGCTGATCGATTCTTCGTTGCTGATCCGGCGCATGGCTTCCGCGACAACCGGAGCGATGTCCAGTTGACGGATGCGGCCACAGGCCTGGGCAGCGGCGGACAGCGGGATGGTGTTGGTCACCACCAGTTCGTCCAGTACGGATTTGTCGATGTTCTCGATGGCACGGCCCGACAGCACCGGGTGGGTGCAGTAGGCGATGACCTTGGCGGCGCCGTGCTCTTTCAGGGCCTTGGCGGCGTGGCCGAGGGTGCCGGCGGTGTCGACCATGTCGTCGACCAGTACGCAGGTACGGCCTTCGACATCACCAATGATGTGCATGACTTCGGACTGGTTGGCTTTCGGACGACGTTTGTCGATGATCGCCAGATCGACGCCCAGGGACTTGGCGACGGCGCGAGCGCGCACCACGCCACCGATGTCCGGGGATACGATCATGAGGTTCTCGAAGCGCTGGTCCTCGATATCGTCCACCAGAACCGGCGAACCGTAGATGTTATCTACCGGAATATCGAAGAAACCTTGAATCTGGTCTGCGTGCAGGTCGACCGTGAGAACACGGTTGACACCGACGACGGTCAGCATGTCAGCGACGACCTTGGCGCTGATGGCCACGCGAGCGGAACGCGGACGGCGATCCTGGCGGGCATAACCGAAGTAGGGGATGACTGCAGTGATACGAGTAGCCGAGGAGCGGCGGAAGGCATCGGCCATCACTACCAGTTCCATCAGGTTGTCGTTGGTCGGTGCGCAGGTCGGTTGAATCAGGAAGACGTCCTTGCCGCGGACGTTTTCGTTGATTTCGACACTGATTTCGCCGTCGGAAAACTTGCCGACAGAAACATCACCAAGCGGGATGTGCAGCTGACGTACGACGCGACGTGCGAGATCGGGGTTGGCGTTCCCCGTGAAAACCATCATTTTGGACACGCTGCAGTACCTGTGTCGGCTTGAGGGTAGGCCCGGTTGAGCCAGAAAGGAAAATGGCAGGGGCGGCTGGATTCGAACCAACGCATGGCAGGATCAAAACCTGCTGCCTTACCGCTTGGCGACGCCCCTGTATCTTAAACTTGCGGTGCAAAGCTCTCGTTTCGTTGTACGTGAAACCCGGTGGGTTAATGGCAGGGGCGGCTGGATTCGAACCAACGCATGGCAGGATCAAAACCTGCTGCCTTACCGCTTGGCGACGCCCCTGTATCGTACAACCGAATGCTCTGCATTCCTTCTCAGGCCAGACCTTGAAGCTTGCGGTGCAACATGGAGATGTTGCGCCCCTGGGCGACAAAGCTCGGCAGAGTGGCCGGAAGTTGGCGGCGAACTTTATCAGCATCGCCTCGATTTGGGAAGCTCCCAAACACACAAGCTCCGGTACCGGTCAATCTGGCTGAAGTGAATTTATTCAACAAGATCAGAGCGTTACGTACATCCGGGTAACGCTTCTCGACGACCGGCTGGCAGTCGTTCCGACCGTCCACCCCGAGAAGGCTGCGAACTTTAATGGGCGGAGTATCCCGTGTCAACTCGGGATCGGAGAAAACTTCTGCTGTGCTGACAAAGACTTGCGGAGCAACGACGAGGAACCAGGGCTCCTCCAGTTCGACCGGAGTCAGCTTCTCGCCGACGCCTTCGGCGAAGGCCGCGCGCCCACGCACGAATACCGGTACATCCGCGCCGAGCGTCAGTCCGAGTGCGGCGAGGCGGTCTTCATCCCATTGCAGGTTCCAGAGGCGATCGAGGCCGAGCAGGGTGGTGGCGGCGTCGGAGCTGCCGCCGCCGATTCCGCCGCCCATGGGCAGGCGCTTGTCCAGCCAGATATCGGCGCCAAGGCGGGTGCCGGAGGCTTCCTGCAGCTTGCGGGCGGCGCGCACGATCAGGTTGCTGTCGTGGGGCACGCCGGGGATGTCGCTGCGCAGGTGGATGACACCATCCTCGCGGAGGGCGAATTGCAGTTCGTCGCCGTGGTCGAGGAACTGGAACAGCGTCTGCAACTCGTGATAGCCGTCGGGACGGCGGCCGAGGATATGCAGGAACAGGTTGAGCTTGGCCGGGGCCGGCAGGGTCAGGCGTTCCTGCATGTCACAGCCCCAGTTGGCGCGGCTGCCAGGCCTTGATCACCAGGGTGACGTCGAGATCCTGGCCGCGCAGCTTGAGTTTTTCCGGCAGCCAGTAGCCGTTCTGCTCGCTGTAGTTGCTGTACTCGACCTGCCAGCCGTCCTGCTGCAGTTGCGCCAGATGGCTGTTGCTGTCGAGGGTCAGGCGGCTCCTGCTGTCCGGCGCTGGCAGGCCGCGCACCCACCAGAGCAGGTGGGAGACCGGCAGGCGCCAGCCGAGTTGTTCTTCCAGCAGGGCTTCCGGCGATTCGGCCTGGAAGCGGCCCTGGCCGGCGACTTCCAGGGTCACCGCGCCTTCGCGCCCGGTCAGGCGCGCTGCGCCGCGACCTAGTGGGCCGGACAGGCGGATGTCGTAGTAGTCCTGGCGCTGCAGCCAGAACAGCGTGCCGCTGCCGGAGTCCTTCGGCGCGCGGATGCCGACCTTGCCGTCGATTTGCCAGCCGTCGAGGGTGGCGATCTGGGTCTTGTGGGCTTTCCAGGTGTCGGCGTTGCCCTGGCCTTCGAGGGCCTCGCGGGAAGTCAGGCCGGCGCAGCCGACCAGGGTGAACAGGGTGGCTGCGGCAAAAAGATGACGTAAACGCATTGATCTAGATTTTTCCGGAACCGGTCAGGCGCAGCAGTGTGTCGCGCAGGACGGTGCTGTCAGGTTGATTCTGCAGGGCGGTCGCCCAGACTTTGCGCGCCTCGCTCTGCTTGCCCTGGGCCCAGAGGACCTCGCCGAGGTGGGCGGCGACCTCATGGTCGGGGAAGCGTTCGAGCGCCTGGCGCAGGTAGTTTTCCGCTTCGCTGAGGTTGCCCAGGCGATAGTTGACCCAGCCCAGGCTGTCGAGGATCGCCGGATCGTCCGGGTTCAACTGGTGGGCCTTCTGGATCAGTTCCTGGGCCTCGGTGTAGCGGGTGGTGCGGTCCGCCAGGGTGTAGCCGAGGGCATTCAGCGCCATGGAGTTGTCCGGCTCGCGGTCGATGATGAAGCGCAGGTCCTGTTCCATCTGGGCCAGGTCGTTGCGTTTCTCGGCGAGCATGGAGCGGGTGTAGAGCAGGTTCAGGTCATCCGGGAACTGCCTGGTGGCCTGCTGGATGATCTGCCAGGCGCGCTCGACTTCGCCGCGATTGGACAGCCCCTCCGCCTCGATCAGATAGAGCTGGATGGCATAGTCGGGCTGGCGGTCGCGGGCTTCGGCGAGGCGCCGCGAGGCATCGTCGATGCGCTTGGCGTTGAGGAGGATTTCCGTCTGGCGCAGCTGTGCCGGGAGGAAGTCGTTGCCCGGGCCGACCAGCGCGTATTCGCGCAATGCGCGCTCGGTGTCCTTCTGTTCCTCGGCCAGGCGGCCCAGGTTGAAGTGGGCGGAATCGACATGGCTCTCGCGTTCCACCAGTTCGTCCAGGTAGACCTTGGCTTCGTCCCACGCCCGGGCTTCCAGGCAGACCAGCGCCAGGGAGAAGCGCAGATCGTCGTCGTCGGGGAACTGCTCGACCAGAGCGGAGAACTCCGCCTTGGCGTCGTCCAGGCGATCCTGCTCCACCAGCAGGCGGGCGTAGGCCAGGCGTACGCGCTTGTCGTCCGGATGTTCCTTGATGCCGTCCTTCAGCAGCGGGAGGGCTTCGTCGCTGCGTTTCATGCTCTGCAGCAGGCGCGCGCGCAGCAGCAGCGGGGCGATGTCGTGTCGGCTGGCGGAGCTGCTTTCCAGCAAGTGCAGGGCTTCCTGTGGACGGTTGTCCTGCTGCAGCAGCAGGGCCTTGCCGAACAGCAGCTGGCCGTTGTCGGGGTATTTCTTCAGCAGGCGGTCGAAGCTCTGCAGCAGTCCGGCTCGGGTGTCCGGGTCGGTTTCCGCTGCGGACAGGGCGAGGAAGTCGAAATGGGTGTCGCCCTGGCCGTTGAGGACCTTCTCCATGTAGACCATGGATTCGTCGTACTGCCCGGTGCGCGCCAGCTGGATGGCGGCGGCGCGTTGCGCGTCGAGGTTGTCCGGCGCGCTCTTGGCCCATATCAGCGCGGTTTCCAGGGCTTCCTGGTCGGCGCCGAGGTATTCGGCGATGCGGAAGGCGCGTTCGGCGACGCCGGGGTCCTGGGTCGCGCGGGCCTGCTCCACATAGTTGGAGAGCGCGATGTCGAAGCGGTTACGCTGTCCGGCGAGTTCGGCCACCAGCAGGGAATAGAGGGTCTCTTCGCTGAACGAGCCGTACTTCTGGGGCTTTTCGGCGACAGCGGCATCGCCCTTGGCCGGCGCCTGGCCTTCGGGGGCCTTGTGGGTCAGGGACTGGCAGCCGCCGAGCAGTAGCAGGGCGGTCAGCAGTGCTAGAGACTTGTTCATAGAGAAAAGAAGGTGGCCTTGCCTGCGGGGTAGCACTCATCATGACATAAGGAAAGTTGCAAGCCCATGGGGGCGGGATGCACTGAGGCGTAGTTGGTAGTTGTCGTCTTTCGGGCGACGTAGGACAATTGCGCGCTTCCCGATCAGTTCAGCGATTCTGCATGGCCTTCATTGCTCTCGGCATCAACCACAAGACCGCCTCCGTGGCCGTCCGCGAGCGCGTGGCCTTCACTCCCGAAAAAATGGTCGAGGCGCTGCAACTGCTCTGCCGGATCACGCCCAGTCGCGAGGCGGCGATCCTGTCCACCTGCAACCGCAGTGAGCTCTACCTGGAGCTCGAACATCCGGATGCCGAGGAAGTGCTCGCCTGGCTGGCCGATTACCAGCACCTGACCCTCGACGAGCTGCGTGCCTGCGCCTATGTGCACCAGGATGCGGACGCCGTGCGGCACATGATGCGGGTCGCCGCCGGCCTCGATTCCATGGTCCTTGGCGAACCGCAGATCCTCGGCCAGATGAAGTCCGCCTACGCCGTCGCGCGCGAGGCCGGGACCGTCGGGCCGATGCTTGGCCGGCTGTTCCAGGCGACCTTCAGTGCCGCGAAGACCATCCGCACTGATACCGCGATCGGCGAGAACCCGGTTTCCGTGGCCTTCGCCGCGGTGAGCCTGGCCAGGCAGATTTTCAGCGACCTCAACCGCAGCCAGGCGCTGCTGATCGGCGCCGGCGAGACCATCACCCTGGTTGCCCGCCATCTGCACGAGCAGGGCGTGAAACGCATTGTGGTCGCCAACCGCACCCTGGAGCGTGCCAGTCAGTTGGCCGAGCAGTTCGGCGCACACGCCGTGCTGCTGGCGGATATCCCCAACGAACTGGTGAACAGCGACATCGTCATCAGCTCCACCGCCAGCCAGTTGCCGATTCTCGGCAAGGGCGCCGTCGAGCGTGCGCTCAAGCTGCGCCGGCACAAGCCGATGTTCATGGTCGACATCGCCGTGCCGCGCGATATCGAGCCGGAAGTCGGTGAGCTGGACGACGTCTATCTATATAGCGTCGACGACCTCCACGAAGTGGTCGCGGAGAACCTGAAGAGCCGCCAGGGTGCGGCCCAGGCGGCCGAAGAGCTGGTGGTCAGCGGCGTCGACGACTTCATGCAGCGCCTGCGCGAGCTGGCCGCGGTGGACGTGCTGCGCGCCTATCGCCAGCAGGCCGAGCGCCTGCGCGACGAGGAGCTGCAGAAGGCCCAGCGCCTGCTGAGCAACGGCAGCGACCCGGTCGACGTCATGGCCCAACTGGCCCGCGGGCTGACCAACAAGTTGCTGCACGCGCCCAGTGTGCAGATGAAGAAACTTTCCGCCGAGGGCCGCATCGATGCGCTGACCCTGGCCCAGGAACTGTTCGCCCTCGAGGAGGGCACTGACAAGCGATGAAAGCTTCCCTGCTGAACAAGCTGGATACCCTTGCTGACCGCTACGAAGAGCTGCAGGCTCTGCTCGGCGATGCCGAGGTGATCAGCGACCAGACCAAGTTCCGCGCCTATTCCCGCGAATATGCCGAAGTCGAGCCGGTGATCCTGGCCTTCCGCGAGTTCCGCAAGGTGCAGTCCGATCTCGAAGGCGCCCAGGCGCTGCTCAAGGACAGTGACCCGGACCTGCGCGAGATGGCCGAGGAAGAGGTAGCCGAGGCCAAGGCGCGGATTATCGAGCTGGAAGACCGCCTGCAGCGCATGCTGCTGCCGAAGGACCCCAACGACGGCCGCAACGTGTTCCTGGAAATCCGTGCCGGCACCGGCGGCGACGAGGCGGCGATCTTCTCCGGCGACCTGTTCCGCATGTATTCGCGCTATGCCGAACGCCAGGGCTGGCGCGTGGAAATCCTCTCGGAGAACGAGGGCGAGCACGGCGGCTACAAGGAAGTCATCGCCCGCGTCGAGGGCGACAGCGTCTACGCCAAGCTGAAGTTCGAATCCGGCGCGCACCGCGTGCAGCGGGTGCCGGAAACCGAGTCCCAGGGCCGTATCCACACCTCCGCCTGCACCGTGGCGGTGCTGCCGGAGCCGGACGAGCAGGCGGCCATCGAGATCAATCCGGCCGACCTGCGGGTGGATACCTACCGCTCCTCCGGCGCCGGCGGCCAGCACGTCAACAAGACCGACTCGGCGGTGCGCATCACCCACATTCCGTCGGGCATCGTGGTCGAGTGCCAGGAAGAACGCTCGCAGCACAAGAACCGCGCCAAGGCCATGGCCTGGCTGGCGGCCAAGCTCAACGACCAGCAGCAGGCCGCCGCGCAGCAGGCGATCGCCAGCACGCGCAAGCTGCTGGTGGGCTCGGGCGACCGCTCCGAGCGCATCCGTACCTACAACTTCCCGCAGGGCCGGGTGACCGACCACCGCATCAACCTCACCCTGTACTCCCTCGGCGAGGTCATGGAAGGCTCGGTGGAGCAGGTGATCGAGCCGCTGCTGCAGGAATTCCAGGCCGATCAGCTGGCCGCGCTCGGCGATTGAGATTTCAAGGCAACACCGATGTCGACCATCCTCACCCTGCTCAACGACGCGCAACTGCCGGACTCCCAGACCGCCCGCCTCGATGCCGAGCTGCTGCTCGCCGCCGCGCTGGGCAAGCCGCGCAGCTTCCTGCGTACCTGGCCGGAGCGACTGGTCGACCGTGAGACGCGCGAGCGCTTCGAAGGCTGGATCGAGCGCCGCCGCGCCGGTGAACCGGTGGCCTACATCCTCGGCCACCAGGGTTTCTGGAGCCTCGATCTGGAAGTCGGCAAGGACACCCTGATCCCGCGCCCGGATACCGAGCTGCTGGTGGAATCCGCGCTGCAACTGCTGCCGGCCAGCCCGGCGAACGTGCTCGATCTCGGCACCGGCACCGGCGCCATCGCCCTGGCCCTGGCCTGCGAGCGCCTGAGCTGGCACATCACCGGTGTCGACCGGATTCCCGAAGCCGTGGCCCTGGCCGAGCGCAACCGCGCGCGCCTGCACCTGAACAATGCCGGCTTCCGCCGGAGCCACTGGTTTTCCGCGCTGGCCGGCGAGCGTTTCGCGCTGATCGTCAGCAACCCGCCGTACATTCCCAGCGGCGATCCGCATCTGCGCCAGGGTGATGTACGCTTCGAGCCATCGAGCGCGCTGGTGTCCGGAGCGGACGGCCTCGACGATATCCGCCTGATCATCGAACAGGCGCCGAATCATCTGGAGCACGAGGGCTGGCTGATGCTCGAACATGGTTACGACCAGGGCGCCGCGGTGCGCGATCTGCTGCAGAGCCGCGGCTTCGACGCTGTGGACAGCCGCCGCGACCTCGGCGGTCACGAACGTATCAGCCTGGGGCGCTGGCCATGCTGAGCGACCAGGAGCTGCTGCGTTACAGCCGGCAGATCCTGCTGCCGCAGATCGACGTCGATGGCCAGTTGCGCCTGAAACAGGGGCGCGCGCTGATCGTCGGGCTCGGCGGGCTCGGCTCGCCGGTGGCGCTGTACCTGGCCGCGGCCGGCGTCGGTGAGCTGCATCTGGCCGATTTCGACACGGTCGACCTGACCAACCTGCAGCGGCAGATCGTGCACGACAGCCAGACCGTCGGCCGCAGCAAGGTCGATTCCGCCATCGCCCGTCTCACCGCCCTGAATCCGGACATCCGCCTGGTCGGCCATCCGCGCGCGCTGGACGAGGACTCCCTGGCCGACGCCGTGGCGGCGGTCGACGTGGTGCTCGACTGCTGCGACAACTTCTCCACCCGCGAGGCGGTCAATGCCGCCTGCGTGGCCGCTGGCAAGCCGCTGGTGAGTGGCGCGGCGATCCGCCTGGAAGGGCAGCTGTCGGTGTTCGACCCGCGTCGCGACGACAGCCCCTGCTACCACTGCCTCTACGGCCACGGCAGCGAAGCCGAGCTGACCTGCAGCGAAGCCGGCGTGGTCGGCCCGCTGGTGGGGCTGGTCGGCAGCCTGCAGGCCCTGGAGGCACTGAAGCTGCTGGCCGGCTTCGGCGAGCCGCTGGTAGGCCGCCTGCTGCTGGTGGATGCCCTGGGCACGCGCTTCCGCGAACTGCGGGTCAAGCGCGATCCCGAATGCGCGGTATGCGGGGCGGCGCATGCCTGATCAGGCGCCGATCGGGGTATTCGATTCCGGCGTCGGCGGGCTGACCGTCCTCCACGAGATTCGCGCCCGTCTGCCGCAGGAATCGCTGATCTACCTCGCCGACTGCGGCCATGTGCCCTACGGCGAGAAAACCCCGGAGTTCATCCGCGCGCGCTGCCACAGCATCGCCGACTTCATGCTCGGGCGCGGCGCCAAGGCGCTGGTGATCGCCTGCAACACGGCGACTGCCGCCGCCGCGGCCGATCTGCGCGAAGCCTACCCACAGGTGCCGATCGTGGCGATGGAGCCGGCGGTGAAACCGGCCGCCGAGGCGACCCGCTCCGGCACGGTCGGCGTGCTGGCCACCACCGGGACGCTGAAGAGCGCGCGCTTCGCCGCACTGCTGGATCGCTTCGCCAGCGATGTGCGGGTGATCACCCAGCCGTGTCCGGGGCTGGTCGAGCGCATCGAGGCGGGCGACCTGTCCGGGCCGCAGACCCGCGATCTGCTCCGGGGCTTCGTCCAGCCGCTGCTGGCGGAAGGCTGCGACACACTGATCCTCGGCTGCACGCACTATCCGTTCCTCAAACCCTTGCTGCGCGAACTGGTCCCCGCCGACGTATCGCTGATCGATACCGGTGCGGCGGTGGCGCGCCAGCTCGAACGCCTGCTGCTGGCGCGCGAGATGACTGCCAGCGGGCCGGCGCGAGCGCCCGAGTTCTGGACGACCGGAGCGGTGGAAAACATGCAAGGCGTGATGCCGGTGCTCTGGGGAAGTGCCGAGAAGGTCGACTTTTTTGCCGGTTGAGACAACTTTTACCGGCGAAACCGCCCTGTTTTAAGCTAGCTTTAAGTCGATTGTGTATGAACGCTCTTATACTTATAAGGCGTCTTCATTACGTCTAAATAAGGAAGTTTCGATGAGAAAAACATTCGCGCTTGCGACAGCTGTCGCATGCTGTCTGTTGCAGTCGCTGAATGCGCAAGCAGCCGATGTGTCCGTGGCGGTCGGAGGCAGCAACGAAGGCAACATGGTGTACCGCGTGGGGGCGGGGTTCGCCTGGGACAAGAGCTGGTGGGAAAGCTCGACCGGGCGCCTGACCGGCTACTGGGACGCCGGCTACACCTACTGGCAGGGGGGAGACGACGACGACAGCGAGCACTCGCTGTCCTTTGCGCCGGTATTCGTCTACGAATTTTCCTCGGGCTCGGTACAACCCTTCATCGAGGCCGGCATCGGCGCCGGACTATTCAGCAGCACCCGAGTGAGTGGTCAGGACCTTGGCAGTGCGCTGCTCTTCGAGGATCGCCTGGGCTTCGGCCTGAAGTTCGGTGGCGGTCATACCATCGGTGTTCGTGCCCTGCATTACTCGAACGCGGGTCTGAAACAGCCGAATGACGGCATCGAATCCTACAGCCTGTACTACAGCATGCCGCTGTAAGGTCGGATTATCTGAAGAACCGGATCGTGAGGTCCGGTTTTTTTATGCCTGAATACAGCCATCCGACATCCAGAGCCGCCTGGCACGAATCGCGGGCATGGCCCGCTACGGTTAGCTCGTGCAGAACGTAGGGTGGAAAACGGCGAAGCGGATGGCCGCCCCGCCTTTCCCCCATCAAGCGCGGTGCGAGGGGGCGGTGGACAAGCTTTGCGTTGTCCACCCTACAAAAAGCACCATCGGCGGCAAGACAGTTGCTCCTGCACTTTGTGGCAGGACGGGAAACCGCCGTCCCCAATAATCGGCGATGAATCTTTTTATGCCTGTCGGGACGAGTGACGGCTTATCCCGCCGAGCCCTGGAGCAGCCGCAGTTCCTGGAGGGCGTGCAGCGTCGAGAGCGGGTCGCGGGCCAGGTGCAGGCCGGGGTTGTTGTCGGCCAGTTCGGCCAGCTCCTGCCCATGGATACACACAGCCGCTCCGCCGATCAGGCGCGGACAGTCGATACCCGCAAGTAGGCGCTGCAACTGCGCGAGGTTCAGCGTGCGGCTGGAGTACAGCAGGACGCCACGCGGTCGCAGGCGTTCCACGGCGAGCGCAAGTTCGCCGGGCGGCAGTGGCCAGTCGAACACCACGATCGGGCAGCCGGAACTGCTCGCCAGCCAGGCGCTGAGCCAGAGTCCCGGTTCCAGCGCCTGGTCCGACTGGTTGACCAGCAGCAGCGGCGCGCCGGGCTGCTGGCGATTGTGATGGTAGAGGCGGGTGCCGAACTTGCTGCGTAGCCAGGAATGGAAGAACACGCGTTCCAGCTGGTTGCCGAACTGGCCCTGCCAGCGCCGTTCGAGCTCGTCCAGCAGCGGTTGCATGAAGTGCTCGCAGAGGGTGCCGGCCGGGTAGATGGCCAGGGCTCCATTGAACAGTTCGTCCAGGCGGCGTTCGTCGATCTGGCCGATGGCGGCCAGGCTCTGCTGGAGCAGGGCATCCCATGGCGAAACGCTATCTGCCACGCGGGCGCTGTCGTTCAGCAGCAGGTCGCGGATCTTGCTTACGGCGACGCCGCGTCCCAGCCAGGTGAGGATGTTGCGGATCTGCGCAACCTGCTCTTCGGAATACAGGCGATGCCCCTTCGCCGTGCGCTGCGGGGCGACCAGGCCATAGCGCCGTTCCCAGGCGCGCAAGGTCACCGGGTTCACGCCGGTACGTCGCGCCACTTCGCGGATCGGTAGCTGGCTGTCCGTATGCGCCCCGTGTCGCTGGGCGCTCCGCCTGATTGCCGGTGCATCATGGCCTTGGGACATGTTGTGGTCCTGTCAGATGGCGGTGCGCGCCTTGAGCCCGCCGTCGCGTCTGTGCCGGTGGGCATTGGCGGCAGGTCTGGATTTTGGCGGCATGGAGGAGGGAGAGGGCATGGGCTGTCGGGGGAGTGATCGGCTCGTACGGTTTCTATTCATGATAGGTTCAAAGCTATACATGAACAAACTCGCTGTACAATTTCTGAGCAGGTTCCGCGGCAGGCGATAACGCAATCACCCGGCGTTGGAGCCGGGTGATTGATGCAGGATCAGAGGTGTTCGAGCAACCGGCGGGCGGCCTCCAGGCCGCTCAGCCAGGCGCCTTCGACCCGGCCGGACAGGCACCAGTCGCCGCAGGCGTAGATGCCCAGTCCGCCATCGGCGAGGGCGCCGATCTGGTGGGCCTCGCTCGGGCGGGCATAGAGCCAGCGGTGCGCCAGGCTGAAGTCGGGCTCGGGCACGGCGCAGCCGATCATCTCGGCGAAGGTGCCGCGCAGGGTTTCGCACACCTGCTCCTTCGGCAGATCGACGTGCTGGCGGCTCCAGCTGCTGGTGGCGTGCAGTACCCAGGTGTCCATCTGGCCGTCGCGGCCTGGCTTGCTGCGGTTGCTGGCCAGCCAGCTGAGCGGGCCTTCCTGCACGAAGCAGCCTTGCACCGGCGTTGCCAGCGGTTCCCTGAAGCCGAGGGCGACGGCCCAGGTCGGCTCCATGGCGATGCTGGCGGCAGCCGCGGCGAGCTTCGGCGCGCTGGCCAGCAGCGCCGCCGCCTGCGGTGCCGGGGTGGCGATCAGGACGTGGCTGAACGGGCCGTGGGTCTTGCCTTCGGAGTCCTGCAACTGCCAGTGCTCTTCGCCGCGATAGACCTCGGTGATCCGGCAGCAGAAGGTGGCGGTCAGGTCCTGCAGCAGGGCGCGGGTGATCGCGCTCATCCGTGGCGTACCGACCCAGCGCGGCTGTTCGTCGGGCGACGGGCTCAGGCGGCCGTCGCGGTATTCGTAGAGATCTGGGTCCCAGTCTGCGACCCAGCCCTCATCCCGCCACTTCTGCACGGCGTCGAGGAAGCGGCGGTCGCGCGCAGTGAAATACTGCGCGCCGAGATCGAGTACGCCGGCCTCGCTGCGTTTGCTGGCCATGCGGCCGCCGCTGCCATGCCCCTTGTCGAACAGTTGGACATTCTGTCCGGCGTTGCGCAGGGCGTGAGCGGCGGAGAGTCCGGCGATTCCGGTGCCAATGATGGCAATGGGGGCGCTCATGACGTGCCTCGTTGGTTGCTTTCTACAGATTAGCGAGTGGGCATGCCTTGTACAATCGAATTGATCTGTACAGATATCCCTGTTCCAATCGCGCGCTGCGATTGGCTCCGTCCTCGCCTCGCCGAGGCCCGAAATGCCGCCCTTTCCATTGCGGACTGCAGGTACGTGGGACCATGGCATTTACAGAGTAGACGGTCGGCAATCGCAGAACAGACACTTCGATGCAAGTGTCGTGCACTCGTCCAGACTGATGGTAGGTGCAGCTACGCAAGGAGGAGTTCGTCATGCACATTCTGCTGACTGGGGGAACCGGGTTGATCGGCCGTCGCCTGTGCCGGCACTGGAACGCTGCCGGCCACCGGCTGACAGTATTGAGTCGCCACCCCGAGCGGGTCGCGACCCTGTGCGGAGCTGGAGTACGCGGTATCGCCAGCTTCGAGGAGCTGGGCGACGAGCAGTTGGATGCAGTGGTCAACCTGGCCGGAGAGCCGATTGCAGACCGCCCGTGGAGTGCCAAGCGCAAGGCGCTGCTGTGGGAAAGCCGGGTGCGCCTGACCGAGCGTCTGGTGGAGTGGCTGGAGAAGCGCAGCCAGCGACCGGCGGTGCTGATCAGCGGCTCGGCGGTCGGCTGGTATGGCGACGCCGGAGAGCGTCCGCTGGGCGAAGACAGCACGGCGGCGGGCGAGGATTTCGCCAGCGAGCTGTGCCTGGCCTGGGAGCAGGTCGCGACGGAGGCCGGCAAGCTCGGCATCCGCGTGGTGCGTGTGCGCACCGGACTGGTGCTGGCGCCGGACGGAGGTTTCCTGCAGCGCATGCTGACGCCATTCCGCATGGGCGTCGGCGGGCAGTTGGGCAACGGTCGGCAGTGGATGTCCTGGGTGCATATCGACGACGAAGTGGCGCTGATCGACTTTCTCCTGCAGCGGCCGGACGCCGAGGGTCCTTATAATGCGTGCGCGCCGCAGCCGGTGCGCAACCGCGATTTCACCCGCGCCCTCGGCGCGGCGTTGCAGCGGCCGACGCTGCTCGGCGTGCCGGGTTTCGCCCTGCGCATGCTGCTCGGTGAGATGTCCGTGCTGCTGCTCGGTGGCCAGCGCGTGATTCCGCAGCGGCTGCAGGATGCGGGCTTCCAGTTCCGCTTCACCGATCTGCCGACGGCCCTCGCGGATGTGCTGAAGCCGCGCTGAGCGTGCCTGACGAAAACGATGATGAAGAACCTGTTCAAGGTCTCGCCGAGCGCAGCTCAGGCAAGGCAGAAAGCAGGCGAAAAGCGCAGTTTACGAGCTGTAAATGAGCATTTGAGCCTGCTTTTTAACGCCGCATGAGCAAGCGCAGGCAGACATTGAACAGATTCTAAGGAAGATGCATGACCGATCACGCCCTGCTGCTGGTCAACCTGGGCTCGCCGGCTTCCACCAGGGTCGAGGACGTACGCCGCTACCTCGACCAGTTCCTCATGGACCCCTATGTCGTGGACCTGCCCTGGCCGCTGCGTCGGTTGCTGGTGTCGCTGATCCTGCGCAAGCGCCCGGCGGAATCGGCGCATGCCTATGCATCGATATGGTGGGACGAGGGTTCGCCGCTGATCGTCCTCAGCCGGCGCCTGCAGGAGGCGATGCGCAAGCACTGGGCGCATGGCCCGGTGGAGCTGGCGATGCGCTACGGCGAGCCGTCCATCGAATCGACGCTGCTGCGCCTGAGCGACGACGGCGTGCGCGAGGTGACCTTCGCGCCGCTCTATCCGCAGTTCGCCGAGAGCACCACCACCACGGCGATCGAGGAAGCACAGCGGGTGATCAGCGAGCGCGGCATGCACCTGAAGCTGAAGGTGCTGCCGCCGTTCTACGACCAGGCCGAGTACCAGCAGGCGCTGGTGGAGAGCGTGCGGCCCTATCTGCAGCAGCCGCATGACCACCTGCTGTTGAGCTTCCATGGCCTGCCGGAGCGGCATATCCGCAAGCTGGTCAAGGACCCCGGCCACGACCTCGCCGCCGCCAGCAGCCGTGGGGTGGGCGACGACGTACTCGCGGTCTGCTATCGCAGCCAGTGCCTGCGTACCGCGGAGAACTTCGCCGCTGCGGCGGGGCTGGCGGACGGGCGCTGGTCGGTGTCGTTCCAGTCGCGGCTGGGCCGGGCCAAGTGGATCGAGCCCTACACCGAGGCGCAGCTCGACAGCCTGGCGAAGCAGGGAGTGAAGCGCCTGCTGGTGATGTGCCCGGCCTTCGTCGCCGACTGCATCGAGACGCTGGAGGAAATCGGCCAGCGCGGCGCCGAGCAGTTCCGCGCGGCGGGCGGCGAGGAGCTGGTGCTGATTCCGTGCCTGAACGACCAGGAGATATGGGCGCAGGCGCTGGCGAGGATGTGCGAGAGGTTGCCGACGGCGGTTTGAGGGAAGTTATGGAGTCGCGGGCTAGACCCTCACCCCAGCCCTCTCCCAGAGGGAGAGGGGGGTTGTACGGAGTAGCCGGTAAGCACGGATTTCCACCTTGGCACTGGGTAGTCCCCTCTCCCTCCGGGAGAGGGTTAGGGTGAGGGCAAGCCTCAATGCGCCGCCACCGCCTCCGTTACCACCTTGCTATCCGGCTTCGCCAGCAGCGTATACACGCACGGCAGGACGAACAGGGTGAATAGCGTGCCGATGCTCATCCCGGTGGCGATCACGATGCCGATGTCGAAGCGGCTGACCGCGCCGGCGCCGGTGGCGATCAGCAGCGGGATCACGCCGAGGACCATCGCCGCGGTGGTCATCAGCACCGGGCGCAGGCGGATCGCCGCGGCTTCCTCGACCGCCTCGCGCACCGACAGCCCGCGTTCGCGGCGCAGCTGGTTGGCGAATTCGACGATGAGGATGCCGTGCTTGCTGATCAGGCCGATCAGCGTCACCAGGCCGACCTGGGTGTAGATGTTCAGGCTCGACAGGCCGAGGAACAGCGGTATCAGTGCGCCGCAGATCGACAGCGGCACTGTGACCATTATCACCAGCGGGTCGCGGAAGCTCTCGAACTGCGCCGCCAGCACCAGGAAGATCACCGCCAGCGCCAGGCCGAAGGTGACCAGCAGCGCGCTGCCTTCCTGCACGTACTGGCGCGATGCGCCGGCGTAGTCGAAGGTGAAGCCGCGCGGCGCTTCCTCTTCGGCGATCTGGCGCACCGTGTCGATGGCGTCGCCCATGCTGGCGATCGGCATGCCGGAGATGATCACCGCGTTGAGCTGCTGGAACTGGTTGAGCTGGCGCGGTCGCGCGCGCTCGTGGACCTTGACCAGGGTGGACAGCGAGATCAGTTGGCCGCTCTCGCTCTTCACGTAGTAGTTGGTCAGCCAGCCCGGATTGTCGCGGAACTGCCTCTCGACCTGGGCGATCACCTTGTAGCTGCGTCCGTCGATGGTGAAGCGGTTGATCTCGCCCTCGCCGAGCAGGCTGGCCAGGGCGATGCCGAGGTCCTGCATGGACACGCCCATCTGCGCGGCCTTGGCGCGGTCGATGTCGATCACCAGTTCGGGCTTGTCGAAGGCCAGGTCCATGTCCATGAAGGCGAACTTGCCGGATTGCTCGGCGCGCTTCTTCACCCGCTCGGCGACCTGCAGCAGCGACTGGTAGTCGTTCGCCGTATTGATCACGAACTGGAACGGCAGGCCCTCGCCGGTGCCCGGCAGCGACGGCAGGTTGAAGCCGAACACCTGCAGGCCGGGGATCTTGTCCAGCTCGGCCTGCACCGCGAAGAGCAGCTCCATCTGCGTGCGTTCGCGCTCGTCCCAGGGTTTCAGCAGCATGCCGCCGATGCCGGTCTGCACGCCGTTGTAGCCGTTGATCTGGAACGACGAGTAGTACTCGGGGAAGCGCTTGTAGATATCCTCGAACTGCGCCGTGTAGTGGTTCATGTAGTCGAGGTTTGCGGTCTGCGGCGCGCTGGACATGAGGAAGACGATGCCCTGGTCTTCCTCGGGAGCCAGTTCGCTCCTGACGAACATCGGCTGCAGCATGAGCGGGATCAGCGCCATGACGATCAGCGCGAACACCAGCACCACCGGCCGCGAATTCAGGGTGGCGTGCAGCAGGCTCTGGTAGCGGCGCTTCAGCCCCTCGAAGATCAGGTCCAGGCGGTGCGCCAGGCCGCTGGGGTTCTCGTCATGGCGCAGCAGGCGCGAGCACATCATCGGCGACAGGGTCAGGGCGACGATGCCGGAAATGATCACCGCGCCGGCCAGGGTGAAGGCGAATTCCTTGAACAGCGCGCCGGTGAGGCCGCTGAGGAAGCCGATCGGCGCGTACACGGCGGCGAGGGTGATGGTCATGGTGATCACCGGTACGGCGATCTCCCGCGCGCCCTCGATGGCGCCTTCGTACGGCGTCTTGCCTTCCTCGATATGACGGTGGATGTTTTCCACCACCACGATGGCGTCGTCCACCACCAGGCCGATGGCGAGCACCATCGCCAGCAGCGTCAGCAGGTTGATCGAGTAGCCCATCGTCTGCATGAAGAACAGCACGCCGATCATCGACAGCGGAATGGTCACCACCGGGATCAGCACCGAACGCAGCGCGCCGAGGAACAGGAAGACCACGACGATGACGATCAGCACGGCCTCGCCAAGGGTCTTCACCACCTCGTCGATGGAGGCCTGGATGAAGCGCGTGGCGTCGTAGGCGATGGACACCTTGAGGTTCGGCGGCAGCTGTTCTTCCAGTTCGGGCATCTTCGCCCGCACTTCCTTGATCACGTCCAGCGGGTTGGAGCTGGGCGTGCCCTTGATGCCGATGTACACCGAGGGAATGCCGTTGAACGAGCTGACCGAGTCGTAGCTGGCCGCGCCCAGTTCGATGCGCGCCACATCGCTCATCAGCACGCGGCGGTCGCCGGCGGTCTTCAGCGGGATGGCGGCGAAGGCCTCGGGAGTCTTCAGGTCGGTGGCGGCGTTGACGCTGGTGAGCACCAGCTCGCCCTTCACCTCGCCGGCGGCGGAGAGGAAGTTGTACTGGCGCACGGCGTCGTTGATGTCGCTGGCGGTGATGCCGTAAGCGGCCATCTTCACCGGGTCCAGCCACAGGCGCATGGCGAACTGCTGGTTGCCGAGGATTTCCGCCTCGGAGATGCCGGGCAGGGTGGCGAGCTTGGGCTGGATCACCCGCGACAGGTAGTCGGTGATCTGCGGGTTGTTCATCTGCTCGCTGTAGAAGCTGATGTACATCAGCGCCGAGGCGTCGGCCGACTCCTTGTCCAGGATCGGGTCCTCGGCATCCGGCGGCAGTTGGGTCTTCACCTCGCCGATCTTCGACAGCAGCTCGGTCACCAGGCGGTCGGTGTTGGCGCCGATCTGCGCGTGGATGGTGATCACCGAGAAGTTCTGCCGGCTCACCGAGGTCATGTAGTCGATGCCTTCGGCGCTGGCCAGGCTCTGCTGCAGCGGCTGGGTGATGTAGCCCTGGATGGTCTCGGCGTTGGCCCCGGCGTAGAAGGTGGTGACGGTAATCAGCGCGTTTTCCATCTGCGGATACTGGCGGATCACCAGCTTGCTGAAGGCCTGCATGCCGAGCAGGACGATCAGCAGGCTGATCACCGTCGCCAGCACCGGGCGACGGATGAAGGGATCGGTAAAGGCCATGTCACTGCCCCCGCTGGGCATTGGTTTCGCGGACGATCGCGACGTTGGTACCGGTATCCAGTTTCAACTGGCCGGAGGTCACCACGTCGTCGCCGGCGGCGAGGCCTTCGAGGATCACCGCCATGCCTTCGCGGCGGTCGCCGACCTTGATGTAGCGGCGCTCGACGGTCAGTTGCGGCTGGCCCTTGGCGTCGGTCTCGGCCTTGCCGTCCTTGCCCTTCTTCGGCACTACCACGTACACCGAGTTGCCGTAGAGGGTGAAGGTCACCGCGGTTTCCGGCACCACTACGCGCCTGGCGTCGCCGGGCAGGTGCACTTCGAGGTCGGCGAACATGCCCGGCAACAGCTTGCCGTCCGGGTTGGCCATGCTGGCGCGGACCAGCAGGTTGCGGGTTTCATTGTCCACCCGCGGGTTGATCGCCTCGATGCGGGCGTGGAATTCCTGCTGTGGATAGGCGGCCACGTGCACGGACACGGTCTGCCCGGTCTTCAGCAGGGGGAAGTCCTGTTCCGGCAGGAAGAAGTCCACCAGCAGGGTGGAGAGGTCCTGCAGGGTGGCGATGGCGGCGCCCGGTGACAGGTAGTCGCCGACATCCACCTGACGGATGCCGATGGTGCCGCTGAAGGGCGCGAGGATGCGTTTCTTGGCCAGCGCCGCTCTGAGCTGGGCGACGCGCGCGTCGTTGCGCTTGAACTGTGCGGCGAGCCGGTCGTACTCGCTCTTGGAGATCGCGCCGCGACTCACCAGGTTGCTGCCGCGCTCGTACTCGACCTTGGCCAGCCCGAGATCGGCCTCGGCGGTGCGCCGGGTGGCTTCCTCGACGGCGTTTTCCAGTTGCAGCAGCGGCTGTCCTTCCTTGACCTTGTCGCCGGAGACGAACAGCACATCGCGCACGGTGCCGGAGACTTCGGCGGTGAGCGTCACGCCCTGGTTGGCGCGCAGGGTGCCGATGGCCGGCAGGCGGTTCTGCCAGGTGCGCTCCTCGGCCTTCACGGCGGAGACGCTGACCGGCGGCATGGGCGCGGAGTACTGGGCGATCTGCTCGCGAATGGAGAGGTATTTAGAGCCGGCGAGCACCGCTACAACAACGGCAACCACCGCCAGCATGATCAGCATGCGGCGCAACATCTTCCTGTTCCCTGGTATGGACCTTTCGATTAACCGTCCGGAGTTCGGCGCGATCCGGATATCGCAAGGGTTTCGACCGGTCCTGGAGTCGATTGGTGCCCCATTGCGGGGCGGGAAGAGCACCTTAGTACCAGTCACTGGCTCCAGTCAAAGATCGTGGGGTTACAAGAGGTTATTCCGGCGGGGATTTTCGGCATCCTGCGGCGATCAGGTTGATGAAGTGTCATTACGCAGGATGGGTTGAGCGAAGCGATACCCATCGCATTGGCGCCCAAAACCGGGTAGGGCGGGTGCAACCCGCCACATCGCCAATGGCGGGTTGCACCCGCCCTACGATATGCACCGCATTTTCACGCCATATGCAGGTGGTTGTCCCAGAAGGCCGGCGGCAGGTCGAGGGGCTGGGCGGCGATGCGTTCGGCGCGGCAGTCGTAGTAGCGGCAGCGGCCCTGGCCGGAGGTGACGACGAAGCCGTCCTTCACCGCGCCGACGCCGGCGCAGTCCGGCAGCGGGGCGTCGAGGCGCACGGCGCCGCTGTCCAGGTCCCAGATGAAGAAGCGGTTGCCGCGTGGCGCGGTCAGCGCGACCAGGCGCAGGTCGTCGTGGATGGCCACGCTGGCGGTGTACTGGACCATCGCCAGGCGCTGCTGCTCGCCGAGCGGGAAGGGCTGGAACGCCTGGCCCGGGCGCTTGATCGCGAGCAGGTCGGCGTGCTCGTGGGCCTCGCCCATGTACTGCTGGCCGGCGACGATGGTGCCGTCGCTGGCGATGGCCAGGTGGCGCACGCTGTTCATCTGCTGCGGCAGGGTTTCCTTCGAGATCAGACCACCGTCGCGGCGCATCAGCACCAGGCTCGGCTCCATGGCGTCGAGGTTCATCTCGACGCGGCTTTCCGCCTCGGTGCGGATGCCGCCGTTGGCCACCACCAGGGTTTCGCCGTCGGGCATCCAGGAGACCTGGTGCGGGCCGAGACCGTGGGTGGAAACCTCGCCACTGTGGCTCAGCTTTTCGCCGTCGAAGCGATAGACGCCGAGCAGGCCGCGGCCCGGGTCGGTGGTGTCGTTCTCGGTGGCGTACAGCCACTCGCCATCCTTGTGGAACACGCCGTGGCCGTAGAAATGCCGGTCCGGCTGCGAATCCACGGTCTGCAGCAGGCGGCCGTCGTCGAGGTGGATCAGATAGCTCTGCCGACCCGGGCGGCGGGCGACGAACAGCGCCACCGGCAGCTCCGGGTGCTGGACGATATCGTGGCAGCGCATGCCGACCTGGGTGGCGAACACCTGCGTACCGTCGAGGCGGTAGCCCACCGCATAGTGCCTGCCGTCCGCGTCGTCACGGGCGGACAGCAGCAGGGGCTCCTTGCCCTTGCGCGACAGCGTCCAGCCGCCGAGGGTAAGGGCGCCGAGCAGCAGGCTGCCCAGGCCCAGTACGTGACGTCGCAACATTCAGTCAGTCACCGTCGTTTGCGTTGAAACCAAGCTGTACGCCCAGCGCTTTCGCCAACTCGCCCTCGTGCAGGCGATGGACTACGTTCAGGCTGTCGTACAGCGTGTTGAGCTGGGCGATGCCTTCGTCGCTCTTCAGCAGTTCGCCCAGCGGCTGTTTCAGCGCGGCGAGCTTGGCGTGGGTGTCGGCGTAGGCGGCGTCGATCTTGCCGGCCAGTTCCTTCTGTTCGCCCGGCAGCAGGGCGCGCAGGCCCTTGCCGTCGGTACCGTTCCACAGCGCCTGGGCGCCGACCAGGCTGGAATCGAGGCTCGCCAGCGAGGTATCGCTGCGCCAGCCCTCGGCCTGGAACGGCTGCGGGATGCCCTTGCTCTGCCGGCCCAGCGGCGTGCCGAGCTTCTTCTTCAGCGAGTCGAGGGCGGTGACCTGCACGCGCAGCAGTTCGGAAATCGCCTCGCGGGCGTCGGCATAGCGGTCGTTGGGGAACTTGCTGAGCTGGGCGAGCATGCCGCCGTCGTTCTTCCAGCGACCGAGGATGTCCTGCGCCAGCGCCTGCTGGTGTTCGCCGATGGCTTCCAGCAGCGGGCAGTAGCGCGCCTTGGCCTGGGCGTCGGCGAGGTCGATCTTGGCGTCGAAGAGGATGTACTCGTAGGCGGTCAGGCCCTGCACCACCACGCTGGAGCGGGACAGCAGTTCCGGGGTGACCTGCGGGTTGGCGTTGAGCAGTTGCTCGACCTGGCGCGCCACCAGGTTCTTCTTGTCCGGCCAGAACTGTACCTGCCAGGAGCGGTTGCCTTCGGCCAGCGGGCCGACCAGCAGCGGCTGCAGCTCGGCCCAGGCCTTCTGCGCGGCGAGGAAGTCGGCGCGGGCCCTGGCCAGGTCTTCCTTGCCCTGGCAGTAGGCGAGGGCGCTGGCGGACAGGGCGCGGTCGGCATCGACCCAGCGGCTGTAGGCCGGCAGGATCACCTGCTGGGCGAGGGCGGCGCTGGTGGTCGCCTGCGGGTCCTGCGGCGAACAGGCGCCGAGGGCGATGGCAAGGCTGGTGATGAGTAGTCGGGGGCGGAACATTCCGTTTCGTCTCCTTATAGGGAATTCAGGAAGGCCAGCAGGGCGCGGCGTTCGTCGGCGTCGAAGGCGAGTACGCGCTGCTTCGATGCTTCGGCTTCGCCGCCATGCCAGAGGACGGCCTCCAGCAGGTTGCGCGCGCGGCCATCGTGGAGGAACTGGGTGTGCTCGTTGACGATATGGGTGAGGCCGATGCCCCACAGCGGCGGTGTGCGCCAGTCGCGGCCGCCAGCGAGGAATTCCGGGCGGTTGTCCGCCAGGCCGTCGCCCATGTCGTGCAGCAGCAGGTCGGTGTAGGGGCGGATGACCTGGTCGGATACTTCCGGGCCGAGCACCGCATTGCCCTTGCCGGTGATGAACTTGGGAATGTGGCAGGCGGTGCAGCCGGCGTCCTTGAACAGCTCGCGGCCGGCCAGCACGCGCGGATCGCTGACGTTGCGGCGGATTGGCACGGCGAGGTTGCGGGTATAGAAGGCCACCTGCTCGAAGATGCGCTCGCTGACCTCGGGCTTGCCGCCATTGGCGGCAGTCCGGCAGTCGCTCTGGGCCGCGGTGCAGTCGTCGGCACCGAGCTGGCCGGAGGTCAGGCCCATATCGCTGGCGAAGGCATGGGCGTTCTGCTGCGCCACGTTCGGCTGTCCGGCCTTCCAGCCGAAGCGGCCGAGCACGGTCTGCTGCAGGCTCTCGTCCCACACGCGATTGGGGCGGCCGCGGATGCCGTCGCCGTTGCGGTCATCGGGGTCGGCGTTGGTCAGGATATCCGCTTCGGGAATCGCTTCCAGCAGGCCGAGGCCGATCACCGGCGGGGCGACACGGGCGGAGAACATGGTGTCGGGGTGCATCGGTCCGTAGCCGAGCCGGGTGATGCGCAGGATCGGCTTGCGCAGTTCGACCACCGTGCCGTCCTTGAAGGTCACCGGCACCGCTTCGTAGTCCATGCGTACCTTGCCTTCGGGCGCCACGCCGGGAATCCCGACGTCCTGCAACTGGCCGCCGTAGACCGGCTCTGGCACCACGCCGAGGCGTTCGAGGGTGGCGGCATCGTCCGGCCCGGCGGGAATCGACAGGCGTACCAGCATGGACACCGCGTTGCTGGCGTCAGGCTCCGGCGGGTGACCGCGACCGTCCTTGATGTGGCAGCTCTGGCAGGCGCTGGCGTTGTACAGCGGGCCGAGGCCGTCGCGCGCGGTGGTGGTGGAGGGGGCGATCACCCAGGGGGCGGTGAAGAAGCTGTCGCCGACGCTGAAGTCCAGGCGCTGCCCGGGCAGCAGGTTGGCCGACGGCAGGGAGAAGGCGAAGCGGTCGTTGCGCTTGACCGTGGTCGCGCCGCCGGAAAGGGCCTCGCCCGGCTCGGCGACCGGCGCCGGCTTGCACGCGGCGAGCGCCAGGGCGGCAAGCAGAACGGCAAGTCGCGAAAAGGTCGGGCGGCGGGGCATCAATGAGATCCGGGAGTGCGAAAAACGGGCTGCCAATCTTAGCAGTTGGGTCAAATGCGAATATGAAAAATTTGGGTTTGCACCGACGTAGGTTGGCGCTGAGCGCAGCGAAGCCCGACATCTGCCGAGCGTGGCACCGTTGGGCTTCGCAAGCTCAGCGCCAACCTACGAATGACAAGTCTCCGGCACCCGGCATGGGTATCGCTTCGCTCAACCCATCCTACAAGCCTGGGCCTGTTGGGCTTCACTGCGTTCAGCGCCAACCTACGAACGACAAGGCCCCGCCGGGGCGGGGCCTTGTCGTTGTCAGCCGGGCTCGATCAGAAGGTGTGATCGGCGGTGTCCGGCTTCAGGTCCTGCACGCCGACGGCGGTCGCGGCCTTCTCGATGGCGCCGGTCTGGGCGACCAGCGAGGCGATCACGTCGCGGATCTTCTGCTGATCGTCCTTGGCATCGGGAGCGATCATCTGGTCGAAGTGCACGTTCTCTTTCTCGGCGCGATCGACGATGACCTGCAGCTTGGCCTGGGTGGCGTCCAGGTCGGCCTTCAGGGCGGTGTCGGCGGCCGGGTCGACCTTGGCGACCAGCTCGGACAGGCTCGGGCCTTTCACCACGCTGCCATCCACGCGCTGGTACTCGCCCAGGTAGATGTTGCGGATGCCCTTGGCATCGAAGAACAGGGTGTGGTGGGTGTCGTCGCTGAAGCAGTCGTGCTCGTCTTCGGTGGAGTTGGCTTCCAGGGCGACCTTCATGCGCTCGCCGGCCAGTTCGCCGAGGGACAGGCTGCCCAGGCCGAAGAACATCTTGCGCAGGTTGTCGTCGGTGCTGCCGGCTTCCAGCTTGGCACGGTAGTTGTCGGCGACGCCGGCCTTCCAGTTGCCGACCATCTCTTCCAGCTGGGCGACCAGCAGGTCGGTGACGGCCTTCAGGTACTGCGCGCGGCGGTCGCAGTGACCGTTGCTGCAGTCGGCGCCCTGGGCGTAGTCGGTGAACGGACGGTTGCCGGCGCCCGGATTGGTGCCGTTCAGGTCCTGGCCCCAGAGGAGGAATTCGATGGCGTGGTAGCCGGTGGCGACGTTCGCCTCGGAACCGCCCAGCTCGTTCAGGCTGGCCAGTTTCTCGCCGGTGATTTCCTTCACGTCGAGCTTGTCTTCGCCGATCTGGATCTCGGTGTTGGCGACGATGTTGGCGCTGGCGCCGGCATTGCCTTCGGCGTGCTGGTAGTCCTTGGCGACGTAGTCGATCAGGCCTTCGTCCAGCGGCCAGGCGTTGACCGCGCCTTCCCAGTCGTCCACCACGGCGTTGCCGAAGCGGAAAGCTTCACTTTGCGAGTAGGGCTTGCGCGCGACCAGCCAGGCGTCGCGGGCGGCTTTCAGGGTTTCTTCGCTGGGCTTGGCGATCAGCGCGTCGACAGCGGCCTGCAGCGCCTTGGCGGTGGTCAGGGCGTCGCCGAAAGTGGCTTCGGCGATATCGGCGTAGTTCTTCACCACGGCCTTCACGGCGGCGTCGTCGACCTTGGCGGCCGGGGCGCTGCTCTGGCTGCTGGTCGCCGGAGCGGCTGCCTGGCTGGCGGGGGCATCTTTCTTGTCGTCGCCGCAACCGGCGAGGGAAATGGCGATAGCCAGCAGACTGGCGCTTGCCCAGGACATACGAGTCATGGCGGGTTCCTTAAGCATGAGTGAAGAAGATGCGCTGCGCGAAAAAACCGCGACATAATGCGAAAGATTTTCATTTTTGAAAAGTGCGAAAAGCAATGTATATGGCGGATCAACTGGCCACATGCCGTTAGAATCCCGTCGACCCTGTTCAAGGAGAACATCGATGAGTCTTTTCCTGGTTGCGCTGTGGGTGATAGGGATTCTGCTGGCCGGCTACCTGGTGGTGCTCTACAACGGCCTGGTGCGGCTCAAGCATGGGGTCGGCAAGGCCTGGGCGAACATCGACGTGCTGCTCAAGCAGCGCCATGACGAACTGCCCAAGCTGGTGGAGGCCTGCAAGCAGTACATGCAGCACGAACGGCAGACCCTGGAGCAGGTGATCAGCGCGCGCAACGCCGTGGCCAGCGCCCGCGAGCGCGGCGACATCGGCGCCCTGGGACGTGCCGAAGGCGGGCTGCGGGCCGGCCTCGGGCAATTGTTCGCCCTGGCGGAGAACTACCCGCAACTGAAGGCCAACGAGAGCTTCCAGTTCCTCTCCCAGCGCATCAGCGGGCTGGAGAACGGCATCGCCGACCGCCGCGAGCTGTACAACGAGGCGGTCAACCTGAACAACGTGCGCATCGAGCAGTTCCCCGACCTGCTGGTCGCCCGCCTGTTCGCCTTCAAGGCCGCGCAACTGCTGCAGGTGAGCACGGCGGAAAAGGCCGACGTCGACCTCAAGGCACTGTTCGGCTGAGCGCGGCATGAGTTCCGGCAACCAGTGGATCTTCCTTGCCATGGCCTGTGCGGCCAGCCTCTATGGCGGCTGGCGCTGCATCCGCTATTTCGCCCAGGCGCGCCTGCTGTCCGACGTGCCGACCTCGAAGATCCGTTCCGCGGCGCAGGGTTTCACCGAGCTCTACGGGGTTCTCGAAGAGGGCCCCGAGGCGGAACTGCGCGGCCCGCTGACCGGCAAGCCGTGCCTGTGGTGGCGCTACCGGATCGAGGCGGAGCAGCGCAACAGCAAGGGTGAAAGCTCCTGGCGCACGGTGGAGAAGGGCGTCAGCGAGGGCTGGTTCGGCCTGCGCGATGCCACCGGCAGTTGCCTGATCGACCCGCGTGGCGCCGATGTGCGGCCGCTGACCCGCGATCGCTGGGAAGGCCGCCAGCGCCATCCACGCGGCGCCGCGCCGGCTCCCGGCCTGCTCGGCCAACTGCTCGGCGCCCCCGGCAACTATCGCTATACCGAGGAACGTCTGCAGGTCGGCCAGCCGCTGTATGCGCTGGGCGATTTCCATTCTTCCGGCGGCGGTCGCCAGGGGCTGGATATCGAGCGCGCGCAGGCGGCGGTGATCCGCGAATGGAAGGGCGATTTCGCCGGCCTGCTGACGCGTTTCGACAGCGACGGCGACGGCCAGCTCGACGAGCGCGAATGGCAGCGGGTGCGCCTGGCGGCGCAACTGGAAGCCGAGGATCGCCACCGCGCCAGCAGCGCCGCGCCGACCCGCCACCGCCTGGGCAAGCCGGCCGAGCGGCAGCCGTTCATCCTCTCCAGCTACGGCGAGGACGAGCTGGGAGGGCGCCTGCGCTGGCTGGCCGCCGGGCATGGTGCGTTGTGCCTGGGTGGAGCATTGCTGGGGGCGTGGTTCTACGTGCAGCTAGGCGGCCTCTGAGGCACCACCCATCACACCTCATTGTTCAGGCGCTGTACCTGCTTGAGCTGCTGGGTCAGTTCGCGTGCCGGCAGCGGTTTGCCGTACAGGTAGCCCTGGCCTTCGTGGCAGCCCTGGGCGATCAGGTAGATTTCCTGGTCGAGGGTCTCCACGCCCTCGGCGATCACCTGCATGCCGAGGTTCTTGCCGAGCTGGATGATGGCGCGAACGATGGTGGCGTCGTCGTCGTTTTGCTGCAGGTCCTGGACGAAGCTGCGGTCGATCTTGATCTTGTCCAGCGGCAGGCGGTTCAGGTAGCTCAGCGATGAATAGCCGGTGCCGAAGTCGTCGATGGCGATCTGCGCGCCGGCCCGGCGCAGGCTGTTCAGGTGCTGGGCGGCGGCGCCGATATCCTCCATCAGCGCGGTTTCGGTCACCTCCAGTTCCAGGCTGCGCGGCGGCAGGCGGTGCTTCTGCAGCAGGTTGCTGACCACCCGCGGCAGCGCCGAGTGACGCAACTGCACCGCCGACAGGTTGACCGCCATGCGCAGGCCGTCGAAGCCCAGGTCGTGCCATTCGCGCAACTGCTCGCAGGCCTGGTCGAGCACCCATTCGCCGATGTCGAAGATGCTGCCGTTCTGCTCCGCCAGCGGGATGAACAGGTCCGGGGCGACCAGTCCGCGCGTCGGATGCTGCCAGCGCAGCAGCGCTTCGACGCCGACCACGCGGTGATTGGTGTAGTTCACCTGCGGCTGGTAGACCAGGCGCAGTTCGCCGCGCCCGAGGGCTTCGCGCAGGTCCTTTTCCAGCTCGCGGCGGCGGCGCATCTCGCTGTCCACGCTGGCGATGTAGAACTGGTAGCGGTTGCGCGAGCGATGCTTGGCCAGGGTCATGGTCTGCTCGGCCTTCTGCAGCAGCTTCTCGGCGGTGTTGCCGTCCTCGGGATAGAGGGTGATGCCGATGGTGGCGCGCAGGTGGATGGTCTGCTCGTCCAGTTCGAACGGGGTTTCCAGGTCGTCGAGGATGCGCTGGGCCAGTCCGGCCGCTTCGTAGGGCTGCTCGATGTCGGCCTGGACCAGGGCGAACTGGTCGCCGCCCAGCCGGGCCAGCGTGCCGATGTGGGCGCTGGTCGCGCGCAGGCGTTCGGCGAAGGCGACCAGCAACTGGTCGCCGAACTGGTAGCTGTACTGTTCGTTGATCCCCTTGAAGTCGTCCAGGCCCAGGCACAGCACCGCCACCGAGCGTTTCAGGCCGCTGCTGTCCTCGAGAATCCGTTCGAGGCGCAGCTGCAGCAGCTGGCGGTTGGGCAGGCCGGTGAGGAAGTCGTACTGGGAAATGCGCAGCAGGCTGTCTTCGGCCTCGCGGCGCAGGTGGCCGTTGCGCTCGATCGACTCCAGCAACTGGTTGGCGGTCTTCACCCACAGGCCCAGTTCGTTGTCCTCGTGGCCGCGCAGCATGGGCAGCTTGCGCTGGCCGGGATGGTCCGGGTTGATCTTCGACAGGTGCTCGATGAGGCGCGACAGCGGCTTGGTCAGCAGCCAGTGGTAGATCAGGAACAGCACCAGGCCGAGGACCAGGGCGCGGAGGATGCCGGCGATGAAGATGAACACCGAGGAAGCGACGAAATCGTTGCCATAGGGGGCGGTGTCGAGGGTGATCTTCAGGTCGCCGTAGTATTCGTGCGCCTCGTCGCGGCTGGTCAGCGGGATCGAGTAGCTCATCTCGGCGCCGAAGATCGGATCGGTCAGCCAGCGGCTCGGCGATTCCAGCAGCGGGCGCGAGCGTTCGGCGAGCATGGGTTCGTCGGGCTGGCTGATGGCGGCGTAGCGCACCGCCTCGTGCTGGAACAGGCCTTCCAGGACCTGCATGGCCATGTCGCGGTCGAGGCTGTAGATCGCCTGGGTCGACGGGTCGCGGAACATCGCCAGGATGTGTTCGGCTTCGCTCTGCGCCACGTGCCGCGCCGTGTAGGCGTTGAAAACGATCTGCGCGCAGCTGAGCACCACGCCGACCGCGAGAGCGGCGAGCAACACGACACTCAACAGCTTGAACGACAGGCTGTGTCGGGGGGCCAGTTTCAAGGCGGGCATCCTTGTTCTTCGCCGGAGGTGAATGACCGGTCTGAGGACGCTTCCCTGGTCCGCTGTGCGTCAGCCATGGGCGGTGAACATGCCTGCTCTGGCTTGGGCTCGCTCTGTCCTGAGCGTTTTTCGAGTATTGGCAATCGCCCGGATAGAGTCAAAGGGCCGTCGGCATTTTTCCGTCGCTTTGTGGCGTGGGCGGCTGGCGTCATGGCTTGCTCGGGCGGAAAAAAGGAAACCCGGCTGGTGTGGCCGGGTTTCCGATGTGCTCTGGGGAGCTATCAGGCAGCGAAGTTCTTCGCCACGAAGTCCCAGTTCACCAGGTTCCAGAACGCCTCGACGTACTTCGGACGCAGGTTGCGGTAGTCGATGTAGTAGGCGTGTTCCCAGACGTCGCAGGTCAGCAGCGGGGTGTCGCCGCTGGTCAGCGGGCAGCCGGCGCCGATGGTGCTGGCCAGGGCCAGGGAACCGTCGGCCTTCTTCACCAGCCAGGCCCAGCCGGAGCCGAAGGTGCCGATGGCGGTCTTGGTGAACTCTTCCTTGAACTTGTCGAAGGAACCGAAGGCGGCGTTGATGGCGTCAGCCAGGGCACCGGTCGGCTGGCCGCCGGCGTTCGGAGCCAGGCAGTTCCAGTAGAAGGTGTGGTTCCAGACCTGGGCGGCGTTGTTGAAGATGCCGCCGGAAGAGGTCTTGACGATGTCTTCCAGGCTCTTGCCTTCGAATTCGGTGCCCGGAACCAGGTTGTTCAGGTTCACCACGTAGGTGTTGTGGTGCTTGCCGTGGTGGTATTCCAGGGTTTCCGCGGAAATGTGCGGCTGGAGGGCGTCTTTCGCGTAAGGCAGCGGCGGCAATTCGAAAGCCATGGTGTTTCTCCTATTTCTTCATCAGGTCAAGGCTGGCGCTGTAGGCGCGTTACCGGTGCACGGGGCCGGCAGGGTGATTGTCGCGGCAGCAGGACGTCACTGAAATGGATCCCGAAGGACAGGCCAGCGCGCCGGTTGTGTCCGGAAGCCTTGGCTTCCGGCACCGCGAATCGAGGATCATAGCACCCGCCCCCAGGCATATCCACGCAGCAACTGTAGGGTCAAAGCCTTGCGCCAGGGCCGTCCGCGGACTGCCCAGACTTGTAGGATGGGGTAGGTTGGGCTGAGCCTGCGAAGCCCAACGGAATTGGAGCAGTCCCCGACAGATGTTGGGCTTCGCTGCGCTCAGCGCCAACCTACGCGGCGAACACCAGTTGCGCGGCCACGCCGAGCATCATCGCCGCGACCATCAGGTCGAGCAGGCGCCAGGTCGCCGGGCGTGCCAGCCAGGGGGCGAGCCAGGCGGCGCCGACGGCGAGGGTGAAGAACCACAGCAGCGAGGCGCTCGCCGCGCCCATGGCATAGGCGCCGGGCGCGGCCTGCTGGGCGCCGAGGGAGCCGATCAGCAGCACGGTGTCGAGATACACGTGCGGATTGAGCAGGGTGACCGCCAGCGCCGCCAGCAGCACCGCTTTGCGCGAGCGCGGCCCGGCGTCGCCGTTGCGCTCCAGCCCTTGCGGAAATACAGCGCGGTGTAGCGCCTTGAGGCCGTACCAGATGAGGAAGGTGGCGCCGCCCCAGCGTGCCACGGCGAGCAGCGTGGGGCTTTCCGCCAGCACCTTGGCCAGGCCGAACACCCCGGCGCTGACCAGCAGTGCGTCGCACAGCACGCAGAGCGTGGCTACCGACAGGTGGTGCTCGCGGCGCAGGCTCTGGGCGAGGACGAAGGCGTTCTGCGCGCCGATGGCCATGATCAGGCCGGCGGCCACCAGCAGGCCGTTCAGATAGCTTTGCCACATGGGAGGAAGTCCGTCAGTCGAGTGGGAATTGCTGGCCAGTCTGCGGTGCCCGGCTGTATAAGGAAAACGAATCCTGCTGATATCCCATTAGGAAAACTGATCATGTTCGACTACAAGCTGCTGGCTGCCCTGGCCGCCGTGGTGGAGCAGGGCGGCTTCGAGCGCGGCGCCCAGGCGCTGGGCCTGTCGCAGTCGGCGATTTCCCAGCGCATCAAGCTGCTCGAAGCGCGGGTCGGCCAGCCGGTGCTGGTGCGCTCGGCGCGTCCGCAGCCGACCGAGCTGGGCCAGCGTCTGCTCAACCACGTGCAGCAGGTGCGCCTGCTGGAAGGCGACCTGCAGCAATGGGTGCCGATGCTGGACGAGGGCGGCCCGGTCGAGCGCCTGCGCCTGGCGCTCAATGCCGACAGCCTGGCGACCTGGTGGGCCGCCGCGGTGGGCGACTTCTGCGCCGAGCGCGGGGTGTTGCTGGACATGGTGATGGAAGACCAGGAAGTCGGCCTCAAGCGCATGCGCGCCGGTGAGGTGGCCGGCTGCGTCTGCGCCAGCCCGCGCCCGGTGACCGGCGGCCGCTGTGTGCCGCTGGGGGCGATGCGCTATCGCGGGCTGGCCAGCCCGGCGTTCATCGCCCGGCATTTCCCCGACGGTGTGCGCCCCGGCGAACTGGCCCGGGCGCCGGCAATCGTCTTCGGCCCGGATGACCAGCTACAGCACCGTTACCTGGCCGATCTTGGCGTGAGCGGCGGTTTCATCCACCACCTGTGCCCGTCCTCGGAGGGCTTCGTCCGCCTGACCTGCGGCGGCCTCGGCTGGGGGCTGGTGCCGGAGCAGCAGGTGCGCGGCGAACTGGAGCGCGGCGAGCTGGTGGAACTGGTGCCGGGGCAGGTGATCGACGTGCCGCTGTACTGGCATCACTGGCGCAACGGCGGCGAACTGCTCGCCGCGCTGACCGCCCACCTGCTGCGCAATGCGGCGCAGATGCTGGTGCCGATTGCCGGCTGATCAGCCGCGGATGACGATCCGGCCGCTGCCCGGCAGTTCCTCCACGCAGCGCTCGCCGAACAGCTGCGACGGCGTGAAGTAGCCGCCCGGCCCGCGATAGTCGAGCAGATGGCGCACGGCGAGCAGCGCGCCGTGGACGGTCACCTCGTAGCCGTTGGCGGTTTCCAGGCGGGCGATGCGCCGCTCGCCGTGCGCGTTGCGCGCCTCGCCCCAGACCCAGGTACGCTGGCGGCCGCGCGCTTCCTCGTCGGGACCATGGACGCGGCGCTGCACTTGCCCCTTCAGCCAGTCCTGCAGACGCCCGACGCCCAGCAGCGGACGCAGCGGATCGATCAGCCGCATGCCCACGGCTACCGCTGGCGGAGTCGGCAGGTAGACCTCGATATTGCCGATGCCGGTCGAGTAGTAGGCGGTGGCCACGTCGCCCCAGGGAATCGTCACCGCATGCCGCAGGCCACGGCCGAAATCGATGTCGCGCCGCTTGTAGCCCAGCGGCACGTCGCGCAGGGCGCCGTTCTCGCGCACCTTGCCGCCGAGCTTGAGGCCTTCCAGCGAGGTCTTGGCGGTCCCCGGCGAAAGGCCGCTGGAGCTGTCGAAGCCCAGCGCCAGGCGGCTGGCGTCGGGCATGGCGTGCTTCAGGCAGGCAGCCACGCAATCGGTGGGGATGACGTCGAAGCCGACACCCGGGCAGAGCACGATGCCGGAGACCCGGGCGACCTCGCCGAGCCCGTGGACATGCTCGAACACCGCGATTTCGCCGGTGATGTCGACGTAGTGCGTGCCGCTGTTCAGGCAGGCCTCGATCATGCGCTCGGCGGTGGCGGAGAACGGTCCGGCGCAGTTGACGACCACGGCGACGTCGGCCAGGGCCTCGTCGGCGGCGCTGCGGTGCTCCAGGTCGAACACCCGGCATTCCATGCCGAGCAGGCTGCCCAGCGCATGCACGGCGGCCGGATTACGCCCGCCGAGCAGCGGAGCCAGGCCCTGGCGGCGAGCCTCTTCGGCGATCAGGTGGCCGGTATAGCCGTTGGCCCCGTAGATCATCCAGCGGGATTTGCTCATGATTGCGCCTCGATTCGACTGAATGGATAAGGGTAGTCCCACGTACGCCTACCATTCGTATGGGGTGGGAACCAAGGAGAAAGCATGAAGATTCTGGTGACCGGGGCCAGCGGGTTCATCGGCGGGCGCTTTGCCCGTTACGCCCTCGATCAGGGGCTGGAAGTGCGGGTCAACGGGCGCCGTGCGGAGGCGCTGCAGCCGCTGCTTGAGCGCGGCGCCGAGTTCATGCCCGGCGATCTCGACGATCAGGCCCTGGTGCGCCGGCTGTGCGATGGCGTCGAGGCGGTGGTGCATTGTGCCGGCGCGGTGGGCGTGTGGGGCCGTCGCGAGTATTTCGAGCATGGCAACGTCGGCCTCACCGAGCAGGTGGTGGAAGCCTGCCTGAAGCAGCGTGTGCGGCGGCTGGTGCACCTGTCGTCGCCGTCGATCTACTTCGATGGCCGCTCGCACATCGGCGTGACCGAGGATCAGGTGCCCAAGCGCTTCTCCGACCACTACGGGGCGACCAAGTACCGCGCCGAGCAGGTCGTGCTCGGCGCCCAGGATTTCGGCCTGGAAGTGCTGGCGCTGCGTCCGCGCTTCGTCACCGGGGCCGGCGATACCAGCATCTTCCCGCGGCTGATCGAGCGGCATCGCAAGGGCCGCCTGCGCATCATTGGCCAGGGACTGAACAAGGTCGACTTCACCAGCGTGCAGAACCTCAATGTCGCGCTGTACAGCGCCCTGCACGCGGGCGTCCCGGCGCTCGGCCACGTCTTCAATATCAGCAACGGCCAGCCGGTGCCGTTCTGGGACGCGGTGAACTACGTGATGCGCCGCCTCGAACTGCCGCCGGTGGACAAGCATCTCCCATACGCCGTGGGTTATGGCCTGGCGGCGCTCAACGAGGGCATCTGCCGGGTTTTGCCGGGGCGGCCGGAACCGAGCCTGTTCCGCCTCGGCATGGCGGTGATGTCCAGGGACTTCACCCTGGATATCAGCCACGCGCGGGAACTGCTCGGCTACGACCCGCAGGTGAGCCTGTGGACCGCGCTGGACGAGTTCTGCGACTGGTGGAAGCGCAGCGGCCTTTGAGGCATCTGGTCGCTTGGGACGTTCTCCCGTAGGAGCGCGCCATGCGCGCGATATCGGCGGCGCCGGCATTTCGCGGGCATGGCCCGCTCCTACGGATGCACTGTCTTTGCTTCGTCGCGAGGCTTCCCCCTCACCCTAACCCTCTCCCTCAAGGGAGAGGGGACTATTCGGAGTTGCCGGCTGGCACGGTATGTCGCCCCACGCCAAACGTGCCCCCTCTCCCTCCGGGAGAGGGCTGGGGTGAGGGAACCGGCAATGCGAGAGCATCTTCGTAGCGCGCCATGCCCGCGAATCACTGCTCAGCCGCGCAGCGGCCCCGCGTACTGCCGCTGGCCGCCCGGCGCGGGCATGTAGCTGGGTTCCTGCACCACCTGCGGCAGGCGCACGCCGCTCAGTTCGCTGAGGCGCTGGCCGAGCGAGCGGGTGTCCTCCCGTGCGGATTCGGCGCAGGCGCTGATCATCCGCAGGATCGCGTCGTTCTGCTGGAAATGAATGTCCAGCGCCTGTTCCTCGCGCAACCGCCGACGCAGTTCGCGCATGCAATCCAGGATGGCCTTGTTGAACTCGATCACTCGACTTCCCCCCTGTGAGCGGCGTGGTAGACGCCTTGCCGTCGGGCAGGCGAGCAATCCCTGTGCCACGCCATGGGGAAGCGGCGGATTTCGTGGCATGCAGGGGAACCGCAGGGGGCCGGCGATGGTCTTCCGAGTCCTGCGAACGCGCCGCTGCGGTGCGCCGTGCCTCGTGATGGCGCAATGCCCAAGGGGCTGGCGCAACGCGATATACTGCGCTCCTGCACAGCGCCACGCCGTTTCTTTCCACAGGTTTCTTCCATGCGTAACGACACGTTAGACGAACTCGACGAAGTGCCCAGTCTTTCCACCGATGCTGCCGACCGCAGCGAGTTCGGCCACTTCCCGCGGCGGATCGTCGAGCCCGATGGCCGGCCGGTCCCGGTGGTGAAGCGCGGCGGCAATACCGCGCCGCTGTGGGCGCTGGTCGGCGCCATGGCTATCGCCCTCGGTGGCGTGGCGTGGTGGAGCCACCAGCAATTGCTGCTGATGGAACAGCAACTGATCGCCACCCAGGAAAGCTTCGCCAAAATCAGCGAGGAAGCCGCCGGTCGCCTCGACGACATTCGCGGCAAGGTGGTGGCGACCGAGTCCACCACCACCACCGATCGCGAGCAACTGCGCCTGCAGGTCAAGCAGTTGCAGGGCAAGCTCGCCGACCAGGCACGCCAGCAGCAGGCTTCGCTGTCGCAGTTCGACGGCCAGCAGGGCAAGCGTCTGGACCAACTGAGCACCGAGTTGAAGGCGCAACAGGAAAGCGCCGCGCAACTGATCAATCAGCTCGACGGCAAGCTCAAGGCACTGGCCGACGAGCAGGGCAAGCTGAAGAGCCTGCAGAACGACATCGCCGCCAGCAACGAGCGGATCAAGAGCATGACCGCCGATATCGCCAGCCTGAACACCGATGTCGGCGCGCTGAAGAAGCAGGGCAACCAGAGCCAGGCGATCAAGAGCCTGCAGGACGACCTGCTGGTACTGCGCAGCGAGGTCGACAACCGGCCGGCGCCGAGCAGCAACACGGCGGAGTTCGATGCCTTCCGCAAGCAGATGACACGCAACATCAACACCCTGCAGGCGCAGATCCAGAACCTGCAGTCGCAGATGGACAGCCGCTGACGCCAGCGGCTCGACAAAGCCCCGCGATCGAATCCTTGTCCCGCCGGGAGCCGCAAGGCTTCCGGCTCAGGACGAAGCCTGCCGGCTTCTACAGGAGGTCGTAGGGGTATTCGAGAGTCAGCCGATACTCGTCGACGCTGTCGTCCACCGCCGAATAGCCATTGGCCGTGCGATGCGCCGCCCATTCCAGCGCCACGCTCAGGTCCTTGAAGGTTCCCGAAGGCACGCTGTAGTTCAAGGCGATATCGCGCTCCCAGTGCGAGGCATCCTTGCCATCGGGGTTGTACCAGTCGGCATACCCCGGGCTGTCCGCGTCGGCCCGCGTCATGTCCAGCTTGCCGCGCGAATAGGACGCCATGGCGGTCAATCCATCCAGGTAGTCCGAGAGGTCGTAGTCGTACTGGAGTTTCCAGGAACGCTCATGCGGCCCTGCGAAATCCGAATACTGCTGCGAGTTCGCCAGATAGATGCTGCCGCCGCCGTTGATGTAGTCGAACGGCGTATCGCCATTGACCCGCTGGTAGACCAGGGTGAGGGTGTGCCGGGCGTGGGTCAGCCCGAGGGACGCGCTGTAGGCGTTGGTGCCGATTTCGCCGAGCAGCGCATCGCCCCGGTCGCGGGTGTTGTAGTAGTGCACGCCGCTGGCCAGGGAGGTTTCTTCGCCAAGCGCCAACTGGTAATCCACGGCAGCGTAGTACTGACGCCATACATCCCGCAGGTTGCCGGCATACAGCGAGGTCGTCAGCCCCTCTGCCGGCGCATAGTTGACGCCTCCCCAGCTCAGGTAGCGGCTCTGTTCGCCGTCGGGCATTTCCCCGTAGTTGGTATCCAGGCGTCGCTTGCCGCTCTGGTTGTAGGGCCGGTTGAAACTGACCCGTCCGGCATCCAGGCTGAGGCCGTCGATAGCCTCGTTGGTCACGCTGATGCCACGGAAAGTCTGCGGCAGGATGCGCTGGTCGCCGCCGATCACAGGGTTGTCCAGCAACTGGTCGCCATATTTGACCAGGGTATCGAACAGGCGCATCTTCACCGCCGCTCCGGCGCTGGAAAAGTCGCCCGGTGCCTTGCCATAGTCGTAGCCGTTCTTGTCCGGCTCGGAGATCGGCAGGATGCCCGTACCCGCGGTGCCCCCTCCACCGTCCAGCTTGATGGCCTGGAACGCCTGGGCATCCACGCCGAAACCGACCTGCCCCCGGGTAAAGCCGGACTCGAAGAAGCCCATCAGGCCCTGGCCCCACTCCTTGCTGTCGCGCACTCCCGGCTCATGTCGATCGTCCTGCTGGGCCATGTTGCGGGCGAGCAGCTTCAGCGAGGAATCCTCGACGAATCCTCCCGGCTCGTCGGCAACCGCCAGCGTACAGACGCTCCCCAACGAGCCGGACAGCACCAGCGCCCAGCTTCCCTTGTTCGTGATCCTCATGCTCTCTCTCCTTTGAACCTTGGTTCACGCAGGGCCTTGTCGTCCCCTCAAGGGGCTTCTTGGACGTTTTCGGAGTGCACGTCGCCCATCGGTCCTCGCCGGTTCAATTCCAGCCCCAGAACATCAGCCACCAGCCGGCCAGCACCGGCGCGCAGGCCAGCGCCAGGCAGGCCAGCACGCCCGGCTGGCGCAGGGAGGAAACGCCACGCCGGCGGACGATCCGCCAGCCCAGCCACAGCGCCCAGGCACAGGCGCCCGCCAGCATCAGCGCCCGCGCCGGCTGTACCCAGGCGAGGGCCAGCCCCTCGTAGCGCAGGAGCTTCACGGTGGTGGCCGAAAGCCCCAGGAACAGCCCGCAGCCACCGAGCGGAATCAGCGCCTGGGCCAGGTGCGCGTAGAGCGCCCGGCCGCGTCCCGACAGCCGGCCGGCCAGGCGCAGCATCGCCGTCAGCCAGCCGCCCATGAGCAGCGCCCAGGCCAGCACGTAGACGGCCAGCACGCCGCCATCGAGCCAGGTGAAGACGTCGTTGTTCTGCGGGTAGTGCGTCAGCAGCCACCAGGGCGCGTCGGACTCCAGCGGCCAGACGATGCCTCGCTCCACCAGCCACTCCGCGCTCATCTGCTTGAGCGCGATGAACCAGGGGCTGAGCGTCCAGTTGAAGGCGCCCATGGCCAGGCCGATCACCCCGAACAGCAGCAGGCGCACGGGCCAGGGGTTTTCCGTGTGCTGGCCGTGCACGACGATTTCCTCGTTCGGCCAGCGCGGGCTCAGGGCCACGGCGCCACGCTGGCCGCTGCAACGGCCGCAGGAATGGCACTCGGCGCATCCGGTCATGCGGCGAATGTCGATCAGGGGTGCGCAGTTCGGCGTCGGCAGGTGCGGCCCGGCATTCGCCAGCCAGCGTTCCTCGTCGACGCGGAAATGCATCGGCGCCAGCCGCGCGAGCAGGCTGAACACGCCGCTGACCGGGCACAGGTAGCGGCACCAGACGCGCTTGCCGCGCCCGTACAGGAAGCCCACCAGCATCGCCGCTACCGTCGAGCCGCCGAGGATCAGCAGCGCCGGCAGCGCGTAGTCGTAGACGCTGACCAGTTGGCCGTAGAGGGTGGTCATGCAGAAGGCCACGAACGGCCAGCCGCCCCAGCGCATCCAGCGCGGCACGCCGCGCCCCCGGCCGTGGCGGCTGGCCCATTCGCTGAGCGCGCCCTCGGGGCAGAACAGACCGCACCAGAGGCGTCCGAACAGCACCATCGACAGCAGCACGAACGGCCACCAGATGCCCCAGAACACGAACTGCGCGAACACCGCCAGGTCATCGAACATGCGCGCCTGGGGTTGAGGCAGGTCCAGGCACGCCGGGACGATCAGCAGCACCGCGTAGAACAACACCACGGCCCATTGCAGCCCACGGATCAGGCCGGCGTGCCGGCGCATGCCGTCCCCCAGCCGGGCCAGCCGGGAAGACGCGGTGCTCATGCCAGCCGGGCCTCGGCCCGGGGCTCGCCGCGCCGGCACAGGTAGCCCGCCAGCAGCCAGTAGGTTGGCAGCAGCAACACCGCCAGCAGCGACGGAGCAGCCCGGTAGCCAGCGAATCCGGCCAGAGCCGCACCCAGGCCGTGGCCGTCGCTGAGCCAGGCGGAGGTATCCCAGAACGGGTCGCCGAACAGCCCGTAGCACCACTCGGGCAGCTCCAGCGCCATGACCTGTCCCGCCACCCGGTCCAGCGCCGCCATCAGCAGGGCGCCGCCAAGCAGCACCAGGAGGATTTCGCTGACCTGGAAGAAACGCTGCCAGGTCAGTATCCGCGAGGACCACTGCAGCGCCGCGTAGGTGGCCAGGGCGAGCAGGAAACCGAGCACGCCGCCCAGCGCGAACCAGGTCCAGTCCGCGCCCTGCTGCGCGCCGACGCCATAGAGGAACACCACCGTCTCGCTGCCTTCGCGGGCCACCGCCAGCATTGCCAGCAGCAGCACGCCCCAGCCGCCGTCCCGGGCGATGCTGCGCTCGGCGTCCTGCTCCAGCTGGCGCTTCATTCCGCGCCCATTGCGGTGCATCCACACCACCATCTGCAGGATCAGCAGGCTGGCACAGAACACCATGGCGGCCTGGAACCATTCGCCGGACGGCCCCGCCAGCCATTCCCCAGCCAGCATGAAGAGCACTGCCAGCGAACAGGCCAGCGCGACGCCCAGCCCCACGCCGCTCCAGAGCATGCGCAGGCCCCGCGCCGGCTCGGGGCGATGGCTGAGCCAGGCATGCAGGATGCCGACGACCAGAAGCGCCTCGACGCTTTCGCGCCAGACGATGAACAAGGATTGCAGCATGGGTAGCTCCGGATCAGTGCGCCACGATCTCGCCTTGCGGCAGATCCATATGGAACTCGTCGAAGAAGGGATAGCGGCCGGGACGCAGGGGATGGATCACCACGAACGAGGTGACGCCCGGCGAGAGCACCTTCTCCACCCGCAGCGGCGTGCTCTCGAACTCCGCCGGCCCGCTGCCCGCGTTGCGCACGACGACCTTGAAGCGCTGCCCGGCGGGCACTTCCAGCGTTTCGGGGGTGAAGCGGCCATCGGTGATGGTCAGCTCATAGGTGGGGAGCGGTGCTGCCTTCGCGGCAACGGCGAACGACAATGCCAGCAGGCAGAAGAACAAGCGCAACATGACGGCCTCGCGACTCTCGGAAAGGGAACGCCGCACCCGCAGCGGGCGCGGCCCACGCATCAGTAGCCGCCTTTCTTGCCGATGCCGGCATAGGTGAAGTCGTATTCCACCTTGCATTCCTTGAACCAGGGCGCCACGCCGGTTTCCTTGTCGACGTGCCGGCCGAACATGTCGTGACCGGATGGAGGCAGGATGGTGTAGGTCAGGTGGTACTTGCCCGGCCCGAGCAGCTTGACGTTATCGCCGTAGTGCGGACCGTCGCTGGCCACCATGCCGTGGAAGTCGCCCTTGAGAACCTGGTCGCTGCCTTCCTTGCGCAGTTCGTAGGCCACGTGCAGGTGGGGAACCCAACTGCCTTCCTGGAAACCGTTGGTGTTGTCGGCGGTGGCGGCGATGTCGGCCTCCAGGTGCACGTCGGATTCCGCCGCGGCGCGCATCATCCCTGGCGGGTCCATTTCGATCGGCTGCAGGTACACCGCGCCGATCTCCATCCCGCCACAGGACTGCGGCGCGCCGATGGGGTACTCCTTGGCCATCACGAACGGGCTGGCAAGCGCCAGCATCACGGGAATGGCACGATTGACTCGCATGGTCTTCTCCTGGGCTTGGTAAGTAAGGAAAACGACCATGAATCTAGGGGGCACAAGATGTTATTGAGAATGATTTGTATCAATAATCTGTAATATTCAGCGGACGCGTACCTCTTCTGGGCCTCTGCCTATCCCGTCAAGCCAGTACGTAGGTTGGCGCTGAGCGCAGCGAAGCCCAACATCTGCCGGGCGTGGCACCGTTGGGCTTCGCAAGCTCAGCACCAACCTACGTCCTTACAGCCGCGGGTAGTCCAGGTATCCCACCGGGCCCCTTGCGTAGAAGGTCTCCGGATGCGGTTCGTTCCACGCCGCGTCTGCCGCCAGGCGCTCCGGCAGGTCCGGGTTGGCGATGTAGGGAATGCCGAAGGCCACCGCATCGGCCTTGCCGCTCGCCAGCCATTGGTTGGCGCCGGCCTTGTCGAAGCGCTCGTTGGCGATGTAGGTGCCGCCGAAGATTTCCTTCAGTTTCGGACCGATGCTGTCGTCGCCGGCCTTCTCGCGGGTGCAGATGAAGGCGATGCCGCGCTTGCCCAGTTCGTGGGCCACGTAGCCGAAGGTCGCCAGCGGGTCGCTGTCGCCCATGTCATGGATGTCCATGCGCGGCGCCAGGTGTACGCCGACGCGCTGCGGGCCCCACACGGAAATCGCCGCGTCGGTCACTTCCAGCAGCAGGCGTGCGCGGTTCTCGATGGAGCCGCCGTACCGGTCGGTGCGCTGGTTGGTGCTGTCCTGCAGGAACTGGTCGAGCAGGTAGCCATTGGCGCCGTGGATTTCCACACCGTCGAAACCGGCGGCCTTGGCGTTTTCCGCACCCTGGCGGTAGGCCTCGACGATATCGGCGATTTCTTCGGTTTCCAGCGCGCGCGGGGTCACGTATTCCTTGTGCGGCCGCACAAGGCTGACGTGTCCCCTGGCGGCGATGGCACTCGGCGCGACCGGCAGCTCGCCGTTCAGGTAGAGCGGATCGGAGATGCGGCCGACGTGCCACAGCTGCAGGAAGATCCGCCCGCCATTGGCGTGCACCGACTTGGTGATATTGCTCCAGCCGCGAATCTGCTCGTCGGACCAGATGCCAGGGGTGTCCGGATAGCCGACACCCATCGGCGTCACCGAGGTGGCCTCGCTGATGATCAGGCCGGCGCCGGCGCGCTGGGCGTAGTACTCGGCCATCAGCGAGTTGGGCACGCGGCCTTCGTCGGCGCGGCAGCGGGTCAGCGGCGCCATGATGATGCGGTTGGGGAGTTGCAGATCGCCGATCACGATCGGGTCGAAGAGCGTAGTCATGCTGCGTTGCTCCAGTTCGGGGTTATTCGAGGACGGGTTGAGGTTGGGTACGGTTGCCGCTGAAGCCGATCAGCACCGCGGCGAGTGCGAGCAGGGCGAGGAGGGCTGCGGCCAGTGGCACACGGGTCAGGCCCAGGCCGTGGTCGATGACGCTGCCGCCGACCCAGGCGCCGATGGCGTTGCCGACGTTGAACGCGCCGATGTTCAGGGTGGCGACCAGGTTCGGCGCCGACTGGCCGACCCGGACCACGTTGACCTGCAGCGCCGGCACGGCGGCGAACGACGCGGCGGCCCAGAAGAACAGGGTGATTTCCGCCGGCAGCAGCGCCTGGCTGGTCCAGCTGAACAGCGCGGAAACCACCGCCATGGCGGCGAACACGCCGGCCAGGGTCGCGCCCAGGCGCCAGTCGGCGAGGCGTCCGCCGATCACGTTGCCGACGGTGAGGCCGACGCCGATCAGCACCAGCGACCAGGTGATGCCGCGCGGCGTCATGCCGGTGACCTCGCCGAGCATCGGCGCCACATAGGTGAACAGGGCGAACACGGCGGCGGAGAACAGCACCGTGGTGCTCAGCGCCAGCCACAGGCTGCCGCTGCCGAGGGCGCCGATTTCCTTGCGCATGTCCACCGCCTCCTCGTCGTGAGCGGCGGGCAGGACGCGCCACAGGCCGATCAGCGCCACCACGCCGATGACGGTCACCACCCAGAAGGTCGAACGCCAGCCGGCGGCCTGGCCGAGCGCGGTGCCCAGCGGCACGCCGAGGACGTTGGCGAGGGTCAGGCCGGTGAACATCAGGGCGACGGCGGAGGCCTTGCGGTTGGCCGGCACCAGGCTGGCGGCGACCACCGAACCGATGCCGAAGAAGGCGCCGTGGCAGAGCGCGGTGATCACCCGCGCGAGCATCAGCAGGCCGTAGTTGGCGGCCACCGCGCAGAGGAAATTGCCGACGATGAAGATGCCCATCAGCATCAGCAGGGCGCGCTTGCGCGGCAGGCGCGCGGTGAGCAGCGCCATGATCGGCGCGCCGAACGCCACGCCGAAGGCATAACCGCTGACCAGCCAGCCGGCGCCGGGAATGGACACGCCAAGATCGGCGGCGACGTCGGGCAGCAGGCCCATGATGACGAATTCCGTGGTGCCGATGGCAAACGCGGACAAAGCGAGGACGAGAAGCGAAGTGGGCATGCGCCTGCTCCTGAAGTGGGAATGTCTTGGTCGGAACAACTGTCTTGCCGCCGATGATGCTTTTGTAGGAGCGAGGGGGACGCCCAGTCCGATGCTCGCGAACATCGGCCCTGCAAAAGCTTCGCGAGCAGAGCTCGCTCCTACAGGAATAAGCCCCCTGTCGGACCGTAGGGGCCATGCCCGCGAAAAAATTGGATCGAGCCTTACAACTCTTCGCTCATCTGCCGAAGGAACGCCTGGATCGTCTCTTCGTTACGCTTGAAGAAATTCCACTGGCCGATCTTCCGGCTGGTCACCAGCCCGGCGCGCTGCAGGGTCGCCAGGTGCGCCGAGACAGTGGATTGCGACAGCCCGGTACGCTGGTCGAACTTGCCGGCGCAGACGCCCAGTTCGAACGGGTGGTCCTGCTCGACGAAATAGCGCTCCGGGTCCTTCAGCCAGTGCAGCATGTCGCGCCGCACGGGGTGGGAGAGGGCCTTGATGATTTCGTCGAGATCGATTTCCGGGGTGTCTGTCATGGCCGTATCGGTATATCGCGTTGAGACGAACTATATATCGCTCCAGGACGATATGTGATTGTTTGAACCGATAATGAAGATCGACCGGCTTGATAGTTCGGCCGCCTCGCTCGCGGCTGGGGTAAGCTCAGGGCATGAACTATCTCGCTCACCTCCATCTCGGCGGTTCGCAGCCCGCGCAGCTGCTCGGCAGTCTCTACGGCGACTTCGTCAAGGGACCGCTGGCCGGGCGCTGGCCCGCCGACATCGAAGCGGCGATCCGCGTGCACCGGCATATCGACGCCTTCACCGATGCCCACCCGCTGATCCATGTCGCCAAGACGCGCTTCCCCAGCGAGCGCCGGCGCCTGTCCGGCGTGCTGGTCGATGTGTTCTTCGACCACTGCCTGGCGCGCGACTGGCAGGCCTATTCGCCCGAGCCGCTGGGTCTGTTCACCCGCCGCGTGTACGGCGTGCTGAACGAAACCCCGGGCCTGCCCGGCCGCCTCGCGTACATCGCGCCGCGCATGGCTGCGCAGGACTGGCTGGGCAGCTATCTGGAGTTCGAAGTGTTGCAGGATGTGATGGCCGGGATGGCGCGACGCCTGTCCCGCCCGGGTTTGCTGGATGGCGCCTGGGACGAACTGGTCGATCTGTACGAACCGCTGAGCGAGGACTTCCGGGCCTTCTATCCTGAATTGCAGCGGTATGTGGAGAGCCTGCCCGAGGTTCGCGAGGCGCTTGATATGTATCAAGCCACCCGCAGCCCGTAGCGAGTGGAATTGCGGTAATTGAAGGATTCTGGAGGAAGAGCACGATGAAATCTCTGATGGTCGCAACGGATCTGTCTGTCCGATCGGAAAAGGCATTGCTGCGCGCTGCGGCCCTGGCCAAGCGCTTCGCCTGCCCGTGGCACGTGGCCTACGTGGTCGACGAGGATCAGCCGGCCACCATGGCCGAGCAGGAGGCCATCCAGGTGAAGCTGCTCCTCGAAGCGCGGCTGGTGGAACTGACCCGGCTGGCCGGAAATGCGCCGAAGATCGACGTCGAGAAGGGCGATCCCAACCAAAGGATCAACCAGCTCGCCAAGGAGAAGGGTTGCGATCTGCTGGTGATGGGCGCGCATCGCAAGAGCGTGCTGCGCGACATCTTCGTCGGCACCACCGTGGAGCGGGTCCTGCGTGCCAGCGAGCTGCCGGTGCTGGTAGTGAGCCAGCCGCCGGCCGGCGAATACCGCGACCTGCTGCTGGCGCTGGATACCTCGCCGACCTCCGCCCACGCCGTGCGCACCGCCGCGCAACTGGGCCTGCTGGAGGGGGCGTGCAAGCGCAGCGTCTGTGCGTTCAGCCCGATGGCCAAGGGCATGATGGAGTACGCCGGGGTCGTCGAGGAGAAGATCGACGAGTTCGTCAGCAGCGAGACGCGCAAGGCGGTGGATGACCTGAAGGCCTTCCTGCGCGACGAGCAGTTGGAGGATCTCATCGACGAGCAACTGGTAGCGGTGGGCCTGCCCACCAGCGTGCTGCAGCGGATGGTCGACAAGCACCGCCCGGACCTGCTGGTGATGGGCACCCGCGGCATGGGCGGAGTGAAGCGCGCGCTGATCGGCAGCGTCGCCGACTACGCGCTGCGCGAGCTGGATTGCGACATTCTGGTGGTGCCGCCAGCGAAGACGGCATAGCTATCGATGGGCGCGGGTTGCCCGCTTTCGTGTAGGAGCCAGCTTCCTGGCGATCTGGTGCGCTGCCAACTGCTTCGTAGCAGCCGGCGAGTTCGGTTGATCGCCAGCAAGCTGGCTCCTACAGGTCTCGGCGATTCCGTAGGATGGGTTGAGCGCAGCGATACCCATCGAACAACCTGGCAAAGACAACGGCCGGCTCAGGCCGCGATGTCCTGCTCCACCACCTCATCGCCGATCCGCTTCAGGATCATCTCCCGCGCCCGACGGGCCAGTTGCGAGCGGTCCTGGCCGGCGCTGGGCAGCATGTCCAACAGGTGGATTTCCACCGTTCCGCGATCTTTCCCGAACAACCGCCGCAAATGACTGGTCAGTTCGTCGTCGCCAATGAAGGGCGCGATCTCATCCAGGTCCCCGTCACGCCGGTAGCGCAGCGCCACCGGTTGCAGCGGCACGCCGGCCTCGATGGCGCTGGTCAGCAGGCGGCCGTGGAAGGTGCGCACGCCGCGGCCGTCGGTGGTGGTGCCTTCCGGGAAGACCAGCAGCGAATGGCCGCGCGCCAGGTGTTCGCTGATCTGCCGGCCGACCTGCAGGCTGTCGCCCGCGCCGCGGCGGATGAACAGGGTGCCGGCCTTTTCCGCCAGCCAGCCGGCCAGCGGCCACTGGCGCACTTCGGACTTGGACAGGAAGGACAGCGGCTGCAGGGCGCCGAGCAGCGGGATATCCATCCACGAGACATGGTTGGCGACCCACAGCGCCGGCTGCTGCGGCAGTTGCCCGTGGACTTCGATGCGCAGCGGCAGGGCGGCACTCAGGCGCGCCAGCCACCAGCGGGTGAGCGTCTGCCGCAGGGGCATCCAGTCCCGTCGCGGCAGGCGTTCCAGCAGGCTCACCTTGGCGGCCAGCAGCACGCCGAGGGCGAGCACCAGCAGCAGGCGGGTGTAGCGCAGTCCGCTGCGCATCACACGGCGGCCTTGAAGTGGCGGGCGTAGCGCGGGCACAGCTCGTCGCGCTTGAGCAGGATGAACACGTCGGCCACCTGGAAATCGCGGTCCCAGCACGGCTCGCCGCAGATCTTCGCGCCCAGGCGCATGTACGCCTTGAGCAGCGGCGGCAGTTCGGCGATGAGGTTGTCCGGTACATCCAGCTGCGGCAGCGGCGTCTTCGGCTCGGCGCGCAGGTTCTGGTTGCACAGGTAGCGCTCGCGCAGGCGCTGCATTACCGCTTGCGCCTGGATGCCGCCGTCGTGCATGGGGATGCTGGCGCAGCCCATCAGGTAGCGATAGCCGCCTTCGTTGAGCACTTCCGCCAGCTCGCCCCATAGCACGGCGATGGTGGCGCCGTTGCGATAGGCCGGATCGACGCAGGTGCGGCCGATTTCCAGGATCGGCCCTTCCAGCTTGTCCAGGCCTTCGAGGCAGAATTCCTCCTCGCTGTAGAAGCGGCCCAGGCGTTGCGCGGCGCGATGATCGAGCAGGCGGGTGGTCGCCACCAGCGCGCCGCTGGTCATGTCGCGCACGCCGATGTGCGCGCAGTGGCGGTCGTAGTCGTCCATGTCCAGGCCGAGTTCCGCGCCCTGCAGGCGGGCCTCGAATTCGCTGCTGAATACCCGGTAGCGCAGCGCCTGGGCTTCGCGCAGGGCGCGGCTGCCGCGCAGGCGCACTGCCTTGAGGCGGCGTTCGGTCGATACGTCACAAGTAAGGGCGATCTGGCTCATGCGCTTGCCTCCGTCAGCCGGCCAAGCGGGTTGCGGCCGGTCGGTTTTGTTGTGCAAGCTCAGGCTAAGAACGCGCGGTGTCACCACCGTGACGTTGGCGTGATGCTTGTATGACAACGACAACACCTCGACGAGGACCTCGCGATGCCCTGGAAATGCCTGCTCGGCCCGCTCGACCGCCTGCCCGCCGGTCTCTCCCTGGAAGACTGGTATGCCGAACTGCTCTCGGCCGCCGGCACGGCGAGCAGCCTGCAACTCGCCGTGCATGGCGGGCGCGTGGCCGCGACGCCGGGGCTGGCCTTCCTCGCCGGCTACCAGGCGGCCCTGCGCGCCCTCTGGCCGGCCGCACCGATGAGCCTGGGAGCGCTGTGCGTCACCGAGAACAAGAGCGTGCGCCCGGCCGACATGCAGACCCGCATCGACGGCCTGCTGCTGCACGGACGCAAGGATTTCGTCACCGCCGGCGACAGCGCCGCCTGGTGGCTGGTGGCCGCCCGCGACGAAGCGGCCGGCCAGCCGCCGCACCTGACGCTGGCCGTGCTGCTGGCCGGCACGCCCAACGCCCGCCTGGAAACGCTGCCGGCCCTGCCGCTGATGCCGGACATCCCCCATGCCCGGTTGCTGCTGGAGGGCGCCCATTGCGAACGCCTGCCGGGCGACGGCTGGGATGCCTACTGCAAGCCGTTCCGCACCCTCGAAGACCTGCACGTACTGGCCGCACTGGGCGCCTGGCTGTACGGCGTGGGCCTCGACAGCGGCTGGCCGCGCAGCCTGTCGCTGCGCCTGACGGGCCTGCTCGCCGGCTGCGCCGAAGCCAGCCGCCAGCCGGCATACAGCCCGGCGACGCATCTGCTGCTGGCTGGGTTGTTTGCCCAGTTCGAAGCGTTGTCCGCCGACCTGGACGCGGCTTTCGCCCAGGGGCCGGCGGAGTGGGCGGCGTTGTGGAAAAGGGATCGTGGTGTGCTGGGGATTGCTGGTAGTGCAAGGGCGAAGCGGTTGGAGAGGGCGTTGGGTGAGATGGGGATCTGTCTGGGCAAGTGAGGGGCTGTCTGTTCCCCTCACCCCAGCCCTCTCCCAGAGGGAGAGGGGGCAGCACGGAGCTGCAATGAGCACGGTGTTTCGCTTGACGCAAAACAGTCCCCTCTCCCTCTGGGAGAGGGTTAGGGTGAGGGAATCCGGTTCCAAGGCGGTCACATTCCCCCTCTAGTATTCCCGCACCAAACAACAAGAGCCCCACGAATGCCCAGCATCCTGCCCCGCCTGCTGCTCTGCGCCCTCCTGGCATTCGCCATCCCAACCCAAGCCGCCGAAGCCTGGCCGGACCCCGACTGGCCCCGCGCCCCGATCCCCACAGGCCCCGCCCTGTCCGCCTTCGAGGCCTACGCCTTTCCCCTGCGCAATGAGCGGTCCCGCAAGGGCATCCGCAGCGATGCCGTGGTGGTGATCCGCGACGGCCAACTGATCTACGAGCGCTACGCCGGCCCGACCCGGCCGGAGACGCCGCATCTGGTCTGGTCGGTGAGCAAGAGCGTGATGGCCAGCGTGCTCGGCGTGGCCTACGGCGAGGGACGCTTCCGGCTCGACGATCCGGTGGCGCAGTATTACCCGCCGTTCCGCGAGCATTCGCAGATCACCCTGCGCCACCTGCTCAACTGGTCCTCCGGTCTGGCCTGGGAGGAGGACTACGAGTACGCGCCGCTGACCTCTTCGGTGGTGGCCATGCTCTATACCCGCGGCCGCAACGACATGGCCGCATTCACCGCGCCTTTTCCACAGGAAGCGCCAGCCGGCCAGCGCTTCCGCTATTCCAGCGGCGACAGCAATGTGCTTTCGGCGTCGCTGCGGCAGATGGTCGGCGATGCCTATCCCGACTACCCGTGGACCGCGCTGTTCGAGCCGCTGGGGATTCGTTCGGCGGTATGGGAGCGTGACGGCAGCGGTACCTTCGTCGGTTCCTCATACGCCTATATGACCGCCCGCGACCTGGCGCGCATCGGCCTGCTGATGCAGCGCGAAGGGCGCTGGCGGGAGCGGCAGTTGCTGCCCCGGGACTGGATTCAATTCGTGCTGACACCGTTCCCGTACTACCACCCGCAGGAGGAAAAGCCCGGCGAGGCGGTGCCGGGCGGACAATGGTGGCTCAACCGCGCGCTGGAGGGGGCGCCGGCGCCCTGGCCGAGCGCGTCGCCAGGCACCTTCGCCGCCCTCGGTCACTGGGGCCAGGCGCTGTACGTGCTGCCCGAAGAGAAGCTGGTGATCGTCCGCTACGCCGACGACCGCGACGCCAGCTACCGCCACGACGCCTTCCTCAAACTGGCCCGCGCGGCCTTCGTCAGCAAGGAGCCGCAGCCATGATCCGCCGTCATCCGCTGCTCTGCGCACTGGCCCTCCTGCTGCTGGCGCTCGCCGCACTGGCGTGGAGCTACCGCGTCCATCTCACCGCGTTCCCGGCGATCATCGGCGCCTATACGGCCAAGGAATATTGTTCCTGTCGTTATGTCATGGGGAACTCGGCGGACTATTGTCAGGCCTATACCAGACAGTACGTGCCGATAAGCGGATTTCGCGATGACCCGCGAAGTAGACGGGTCACCGCCCGCGGCCTCGGCAGTACGCAGACTGCCGTCTGGGTCGGTGCGCGCGAAGGATGCCGGCTGTTGCCCGAGGCGGATGCCTTGCCCAAGGAGTAGTGCGGGCCGCACGGGATGGCGGTTCGTGATGGAGGAAACATGCGTTATCTGATGTGTGCGCTGGCGCTGCTGGCGAGTCCGCTGGCCATGGCCGACTGGCAACTGGATGCGGAAAGTTCGCGGATCAGCTTCGTCTCGGTGAAGCGCGGGGAAATGGCCGAAGTGATGCGTTTCGACCGGCTTTCGGGGCAGATCGACGACAAGGGCGAAGCGCGCATCCTGGTGCCCATCGAGAGCATCGACAGTGGCCTGGCGCTGCGCGACGAGCGTCTGCGCGAAACCTTCTTCGAGATCCAGCGTTATCCACAGGCCACCATCAGCAGCCAGCTCGACCTGGCCAGTTTCGACGACCTGCAGGTTGGCCAGTCGCGGGCGCAGCAGGTCGATCTGAACCTCGACCTGCACGGCCACCAGCGCCGGCTCAAGGCCGAGGTGCTGGTCAGCCGCCTGAGCGAGGGCAGGGTGCAGGTCGCGACGCTGGAGCCGCTGGTGCTCAAGCTGGTCGATTTCGACCTGGAGGAGCGCCTGAAGCCGCTGAAGGAGCTCGCCAGCCTGCCGTCGATCACCCCGGAAGTGCCGGTATTCGCGGTGCTGGGGTTTCGCCAGGTGGTCAAGCAACAGCCCTGAGAGCCCGTTCTCGCCTTGTTCTGCTTTAGCTCGCGAGATCGTAAGCAGGCTCTGAAGCCGGCGCGGCGAGGTTTGCAACGGCGCGCGGGGCCGCTATCGTTTCGCCCAATCCTCCTCGCGCTACAAGGACCTCCATGCGCTCGCTGTTCGCCTTCCTCGTCGCGGCCCTCTGGGCCGCATCCGCCCAGGCCGCCTGGTATCTCGACTACGAGTCGTCGCGGCTGACCTTCGTCACCACCAAGAATGCCGACGTGGCCGAGGTGAGCCGCTTCCTCGTCATGCACGGCAGCGTCAGCGACAAGGGCGAAGCCCGCCTGCGCATCGAGCTGGACTCGGTCAGCAGCGGCATCCCCCTGCGCGACGAGCGCATGCGCGAGCAACTGTTCGACAGCAAGGACTTTCCCCTGGCGAAGATCGAGGCACAGCTGGACCTGCGGCCGATCGTCGGTCTGGCCGACGGCGTGCAGTTGGAGATGCGCCTGCCGCTCAGCCTGACCCTGCACGGGCAGAGCAGGAAATATACGGCCGAGGTGCTGGTCACTCGCCTGGATGAGCACCGCTTCCAGGTCGTGACCCTGTCGCCGCTGGTGGTGAGTGCCGCGGACTTCGGCCTGACTGCCGGTGTGGAAAGCCTGCGCAAGCTGGCCGGGCTGAAGAACATTGGCCAGTCGGTGCCGGTGGGCGCCGTGCTGATCTTCGCCTCCCGGTGAAAGGACCGGTCTTTCCCTGGCGAAGCGGCAACCGCTTCGCCCTGCTCTGCGACGGCGAGAACTTCTTTCCGCGCATGCTCGACTGCATCGCCGCCGCCGAATGCAAGGTCGAACTGGAGCTGTATCTGGTGGAAGGTGGCAGTTGCGCCGAAGCGCTGCTCACCGCGCTGCTGGAGGCCTGTCAGCGTGGGGTCAAGGTGCGCTGCCTGTTCGACGGCTTCGGCAGCCTGAAGCTGGGCAGCGGCTGGAGCCGCAAGCTGGTCGAGGCCGGCGGCGAATTCCGCCACTACAACCCGCTGCGCTGGCGCTCCGGCATGCGCAACCTGTTCCGCGATCACCGCAAGCTGCTGCTGGTGGATCAGCGGCTGGCCTATGTCGGCGGTACCGGCGCCACCGACGAGTTCTGGTCGGCACGGGACAACAGCAGCAGTTGGCACGAAGTGATGGTGGAAATGTCCGGGCCGGTGGTCGCCGACTGGCAGTCGCTGTTCGAGCGCCAGTGGCAGGCCTGCCTGGAACAGAAGGCCTGGCGGCCGAAGGACGGCATGCTGCTGACCCGCCTGCCGCCGTTTCCCAGCAGCGGTTCCGGGCTCGGCCGGGTGGCCTATGCCGACGCCAGCCAGCATCGCGACATTCTGCAGTCGCTGATCCGTGCCCTGCGCGGTGCGCGCCAGCGGGTGTGGCTGGCGACGCCGTATTTCCTGCCGAGCTGGAAAGTCCGCCGGGCGTTGCGCAAGGCTGCGCAGCGCGGCGTGGAAGTGCGCCTGCTGCTCACCGGCCGGCTCACCGACCATGCGCCGGTGCGCTACGCCGGCCAGCGCTACTACCCGCGCCTGCTGCGCGCGGGCATCCGCATCTACGAATACCAGCCGCGCTTCCTGCACCTGAAGATGGTCCTGGTGGACGACTGGACCAGTGTCGGTTCGTGCAACTTCGACCACTGGAACCTGCGCTTCAACCTGGAGGCCAACCTGGAAGCCCACGATGCGGAATTCACCGCCGCCGTGGAGCAGTGCCTGGCCGCCGACTTCGCCCAGAGCCAGGAAATCGACCTGGAAACCTGGCGCGCCCGGCCCTGGTGGAAGCGTCTGCGCCAACGCCTGTGGGGCGCGCTGGACCGGCTGGTGGTGAACTTCCTCGACCGTCGCCGCTGAGGTCGCGCCTGCGGCTACCCTAGAGGGGATGGCCCGGTCATGGTGATCGGACGTACTGCCCGGAGAAGCGAGATGGCTGCGAAGAAGATCCTGATGCTGGTCGGCGACTACGCCGAAGACTACGAAACCATGGTGCCGTTCCAGGCGCTGTCGATGGTCGGTCACACCGTGCACGCGGTGTGTCCCGAGAAGAAGGCCGGACAGACGATACGCACCGCCATCCACGATTTCGAAGGCGACCAGACCTACAGCGAGAAGCCGGGCCACAACTTCGCCCTGAACGCCGATTTCGACGCGGTGCGCGCCGAGGACTATGACGCCCTGCTGATCCCCGGCGGCCGCGCGCCGGAATACCTGCGCCTGAACGCCCGGGTGCTCGAACTGGTGAAGGCCTTCGACGCGGCGAAGAAACCCATCGCCGCCGTCTGCCACGGTGCCCAGCTGCTGGCCGCCGCCGGTGTGCTCAAGGGCCGCTCCTGCAGCGCCTATCCCGCCTGCGGCCCGGAAGTGCGCCTGGCCGGTGGCGAGTACGTGGATATCCCGGTGGACGCCGCCCACGTCGAAGGCAACCTGGTCACCGCCCCGGCCTGGCCGGCGCATCCGGCGTGGCTGGCGAAGTTCCTAGGGGTATTGGGGACGAAGATCGAGTTGTAGGAGCCTTGCCGGAGCGCCCCCTGTAGGAGCGAGCTCTGCTCGCGAAGCTTTTGCTTTGCCGGTGTTCGCGAGCAGAGCTCGCTCCACAGGAACTTCGTGCCGCGGCTGACCGTAGGAGCGGGCCATGCCCGCGATCGCGCGCATGGCGCGCTCCTACAGGGTGTGAACCACAAAAAATCCCGGCTCTGAGGCCGGGCTCTCGTTTCAGTATCCGCCACCACCGCCACCACCACCTGCGGGTTGGCTTTGCTGTGAACCGCCGTCGCCATTGCCTCCTTGGTTATCGCAAGAAGAACCACCCAGTGCGACGGCCAGGGAGAGTAGAAGCAGCGGGATCAGGCGCTTGAACATGTGCGTTCTCCTGTTCTGTGCCCCCTCGTGCATTGGACTGGCATAACGCGGGAGTCACCACAGGCAGGAGACGTGCGGTAGCGAATGATCGGAAAAATGAAAAAGCCCGACGCGAAGGTCGGGCTTTCTCATGCAGCAGCGAAGGCTTACTTCACTTCCACCGCCAGGCTCTCGGCGATCTTCTTCTGCCATACCGCCGGGCCGGTGATGTGCACCGACTCGCCGTTGGTGTCGACCGCTACGGTGACCGGCATGTCCTTCACGTCGAACTCGTAGATCGCTTCCATGCCCAGTTCGGCGAAGGCCAGGACCTTGGACTTCTTGATCGCCTGTGCCACCAGATAGGCAGCGCCGCCGACGGCCATCAGGTACACGGCCTTGTTGTCCTTGATCGCCTCGATGGCGATCGGACCGCGCTCGGACTTGCCGATCATGCCCAGCAGGCCGGTGGTTTCGAGGATCTGGCGGGTGAACTTGTCCATGCGGGTCGCGGTGGTCGGGCCAGCCGGGCCAACCACTTCGTCGCCAACCGGATCGACCGGGCCGACGTAGTAGATGAAGCGGCCTTTCAGGTCCACCGGCAGTTCTTCGCCCTTGTTCAGCATGTCGACCATGCGCTTGTGCGCAGCGTCGCGGCCGGTGAGCATCTTGCCGTTGAGCAGCAGGGTCTCGCCCGGCTTCCAGCTCTGCACTTCTTCCGGGGTGACCGTGTCGAGGTCGACGCGGCGCGCGGACGGGCCGGCTTCCCAGACGATTTCCGGGTAGGCGTCCAGCGGCGGGGCTTCCAGCGCAGCCGGGCCGGAGCCGTCAAGGACGAAGTGGGCGTGGCGGGTAGCGGCGCAGTTGGGGATCATGCACACCGGCAGCGAGGCGGCGTGGGTCGGGTAATCCATGATCTTCACGTCGAGCACGGTGGTCAGGCCGCCCAGGCCCTGGGCGCCGATGCCCAACTGGTTGACCTTCTCGAACAGTTCGAGGCGCATTTCCTCGATCTTGTTCTGCGGGCCGCGGGCCTTCAGTTCGTGGATGTCGATCTCGTCCATCAGGACTTCCTTCGCCATCACCGCGGCCTTCTCGGCGGTACCGCCGATGCCGATGCCGAGCATGCCCGGCGGGCACCAGCCGGCGCCCATTTCCGGAACGGTCTTCAGGACCCAGTCGACGATGGAGTCGGACGGGTTGAGCATGGCCATCTTCGACTTGTTCTCGGAGCCGCCGCCCTTGGCTGCCACGTCCACTTCCACGGTGTTGCCCGGGACGATGGAGTAGTGGATGACCGCCGGGGTGTTGTCCTTGGTGTTCTTACGCGCACCGGCCGGGTCGGCCAGGATGGAGGCGCGCAGGACGTTCTCCGGCAGGTTGTAGGCGCGGCGTACGCCTTCGTTGATCATGTCGTCGACGCTCATGGTGGCGCCGTCCCAGCGCACGTCCATGCCGACGCGGATGAACACGGTGACGATGCCGGTGTCCTGGCAGATCGGGCGGTGGCCGGTGGCGCACATGCGCGAGTTGATCAGGATTTGCGCCATGGAGTCGCGTGCGGCCGGGGATTCCTCCCGCAGGTAGGCCTCATGCATGGCCTGGATGAAATCCACGGGGTGGTAATAGGAGATGAACTGCAGCGCATCGGCGACGCTCTGGATCAGGTCGTCTTGCTTGATCACGGCCATGGAGCACGGTCCTCTTCAGGCGGGAAATTCAGGCTAATTAAGCTGATGGATCACGGCGCGCCGGCTCAGGCCCCGGCGCAAAAAGGCGCAGTAGTATACCGCCACCACCCCGCCGGCACACCCGGCAATGGGTCTACATTGGTCGGCAATCGCCCGCTGCGCGCCTTGCCAGGCGATGAACGGGCGCTCTACCGTGGCTGCAGCGGACGCCATTCGAGGAGAAAACGCGTGCCAGAACTTCAGGCCGGATCGCAGCGCTGGACGGTGCCGGCCGGCGCCAACCTGCTGGATGCCTTGCTCGGCGCGGGCATTGCCGTGCCCTACAGCTGCCGGGCCGGCAGTTGCCATGCCTGCCTGGTGCGCTGCAGCCGTGGCGACGTGCTCGACGACCAGCCGCAAGCGCTGGACCCGGCGCGCCGTGCGCAAGGCTGGCGGCTGTCCTGCCAGTGCCGGGTGATCGAGGACGTGGCCGTCGAGGCGTTCGATCCGCAGCGCGACGGCCTGCCGGCGACGGTGGCCGCCGTCGACTGGCCGGCTGTGGATGTCCTCCGTTTGCGCCTGCAGCCGCAGCGCCCGCTGCGCTATCGCGCCGGCCAGCATCTGATTTTGTGGAGTTCCAGCGGCGTGGCGCGGCCCTATTCGCTGGCCAGCCTGCCGGGCGAGGACCCGTGGCTGGAGTTCCACCTCGACTGCCGCGAACCCGGCGCCTTCTGCGACTTCGCCCGTTGCCTGCAGGTGGGCGACGAGGTGCGTCTCGGCGAACTGCGCGGCGGTGCCTTGCGCTATGAGCCGGAATGGCAGGACCGCCCGCTGCTGCTGATGGCCGCCGGCACCGGCCTGGCGCCGCTCTGGGGCGTACTGCGGCAGGCCCTGCGCGACCATCATCATGGTCCCATCCGTCTGATTCATCTCGCCCATGATGCCGGCGGACATTATCTCGCGGCGGAACTGGCGGAACTCTCTGCGCGGCACCCGGAGCTGGACGTGGACCTGGCGACTGCCGCGGAAGTGGCCGATGTCCTGAGCCGTTTGCGTGTTGTGTCGCGGCAGACCATCGCCTTACTCTGCGGCAGCCCCGCCAGCATCGAACTGTTCTCCCGCCGCCTGTACCTGGCTGGCGTGCCGCGTAGCCAGATGCTGGCAGATGTCTTTTTGCCTCACGCCTGAACAACAAGGAATAACCATGAGCGAACACATTCTCGTCGAGCGCGAACAGGGCCTGCTGACCCTGCGCCTGAATCGACTGGACAAGAAGAATGCCCTCACTGCGGCGATGTACGCCGGCCTCGCCGATGCGCTGGAAGCGGCGGAAGGCGATAGCAGCGTGCGCGTGGTGATGATCGCCGGCAGCGCGGATTGTTTTACCGCCGGCAACGATATCGTCGACTTCCTCGAACAGCCGCCGACCGGCCCGGACAGCCCGGTGTTCCGCTTCATGCGCGCGCTGATGGACTTCAGCAAGCCAGTGGTGGCCGCAGTGGCCGGCCCGGCGGTGGGCATCGGTACCACGCTGCTGCTGCACTGCGACCTGGTCTGCGTCAGCCGCGATGCCAAGCTGAAGATGCCCTTCGTCAACCTGGCGCTGTGCCCGGAATTCGGCTCCAGCTACCTGCTGCCGCGCCTGCTCGGCCATGCCCGGGCGGCGCAACTGCTGCTGCGCGGCGACGGCTTCACCGGCGAACAGGCGGGAGCCTGGGGCATCGCCGGCGAAGTGCTGGCCGATGGCGCCGCCACCCTGGAGCGCGCCCGGCAGGCTGCGCAGGAGCTGCTGAGCCTGGCGCCGTCCGCCCTGGCAGTGAGCAAGCGGCTGATGAAGGCGCCGTACATCGACGAACTGCGCCGCGTGGTGCGCGAGGAAGGGGATGTGTTCGTCGGGCGTTTGAGCACGCCGGAAGCCATCGAAGCCCTAAGCGCCTTTACCCAGCGCCGGCAGCCGGATTTCTCGAAGTTCATCTGAGGCTTGCCCACATAAACCATGGAAAAGCCTGTGGATAAGCCTGGGGCCGAATGCCCGGGCCGTGATGGCTGTTGGCCTCGCTGCCGTTGCTCGGGTTTTGACCTACGCCAGCCCATGAAACCGTTGGGGACGTCCGTAGGTTGGCGCTGAGCGCAGCGAAGCCCAACGTCAGCCCGATACTTCACCGTTGGGCTTCGCAGGCTCAGCCCAACCTACAAGGGCGCCAACCCCGACATTTGCCGAGGCGTTACGCCGTTGGGTTTCGCGGTACGTGTTCCGGTTATGCCAACGACAAAGGCCGTCCCTGTGGACGGCCTTTGTCGTTTTTGCAGCGGCTCAGACCAGCAGATCACCCACGTGCAGCACCTTCATGGTGTTGGTGCCGCCCTGGGTGGTGTAGCTGTCGCCCTTGGTCAGGATCACCCAGTCGCCCTTGGTCACCACGCCACGCTGCAGCAGCGCGTCGACGGCCTCCTGGCTGACCTTCTCCGGCGGCAGCGCGGCCGGGTCGAAGGGGATGGTTTCCACGCCACGGAACAGCGCCACTCGCGCCTGGGTCTCGCGGTGCGGCGAGTAGGCGAAGATCGGCACCGAGGAGCGGATGCGCGACATGATCAGCGGGGTGTAGCCGCTTTCGGTCAGGCAGATGATCGCCTTGATGCCCGGGAAGTGGTTGGCTGTGTACATCGCCGCCAGGGCGATGCTCTCGTCGCAGCGCTCGAAGGTCTGGCCCAGGCGGTGGGTGGACTTCTTGGTGGTCGGGTGCTTCTCGGCGCCCTGGCAGATGCGCGCCATGGCCTGCACCGCTTCCACCGGGTATTCGCCGGCGGCGCTCTCGGCGGAAAGCATCACCGCGTCGGTGTAGTCGAGCACGGCGTTGGCCACGTCGGAGACTTCCGCGCGGGTCGGCATCGGGCTGTGGATCATCGACTCCATCATCTGGGTCGCGGTGATCACCGCCTTGTTGTAGCGGCGCGCGTGCAGAATGATCTTCTTCTGGATGCCGACCAGTTCGGCATCGCCGATTTCCACACCGAGGTCGCCACGCGCCACCATCACCGCGTCGCTGGCGCGGATCAGGCCGTCGAGGGCCTCGTCGTCGGCCACCGCTTCGGCGCGTTCGATCTTCGCCACCAGCCAGGCGCTGCCGCCGGCTTCCTTGAGCAGGCTGCGGGCGTATTCCATGTCCTTGGCGTCGCGCGGGAAGGAAACGGCGACGTAGTCCAGGTCCATGCTCGCGGCCAGCTTGATGTCGGCCTTGTCCTTTTCGGTCAGCGCCGGCGCGGTCAGGCCGCCGCCACGGCGGTTGATGCCCTTGTGGTCGGACAGCGGGCCGCCGATCAGCACGCGGCATTGCAGTTCATCGGTGCTGGTGGATTCCACGCGCATCACCACACGGCCGTCGTCCAGCAGCAGCTCGTCGCCGACGCCGCAGTCCTTGACCAGGTCCGGATAGTCGATGCCGACCACTTCCTGGGTGCCGGCGTCGCGCGGATGGCTGGTGGAGAAGCGGAAGACGTCGCCTACGGCTAGCTCGATGCGCTTGTTGGCGAACTTGGCGATGCGGATCTTCGGCCCCTGCAGGTCGCCGAGCAGGGCGACGAAGCGGCCGTGCTTGGCAGCCAGTTCGCGTACCAGCTGGGCGCGGGCGCGGTGTTCGTCGGGGGTTCCGTGGGAGAAGTTCAGGCGGGCGACGTCGATGCCGGCGATGATGAGTTGTTCGAGGACTTGCGGGGAGTTGCTGGATGGGCCAAGGGTGGCGACGATCTTGGTGCGGCGAGGTGTCATTCTCTACTCCTTGTCTAACGCAGGTGCAGGCTACCACCACAATGTGACAGCGGCGACCCGGCGGTCGCCTTATACGCCTCAGGCACCCGGTTTGACCACCAGCAGATCGCACTCCACCTCTTCAAGCACCCGCTCCGCCGTCTGGCCGATCAGCGCGTTGTCCAGCTGGCCACGCGCCACGGCGCCCATCAGCAGCAGGTCGATACCGTGCCGGCGGACGAATTCGGGAATGGCGTCTTCGGCGAAGCCCTGTTCGAGGAAGCTCATGCGCCGGTCGATGGCCGGGTGCTGGTCGAGCAGGTTGTCGAAGGCCTGGCGATGGTGCTGCTCGGTGCGTTTCACGTAGTCGTCGTAGTCGGCCAGCAGTTCGGCGTTGAAGGCCAGGGTCTGCGGCACGGCGATGTAGCTGTGCAGGTAGTGCGCCTGCAACTGCAGGCGTTGCTCGAATTCGCGGGCGATGCCGATCAGCCGGTGGTCGAGGGCGGCCGGCTTGTCGCTCTCGTGCAGCGGGTCGAGCGCGGCGCACAGGCGTTGCCCGGTCCATTCGCCCTGGTGGACCAGCCATAGCGGCTGCGGGCAGTGGCGGATCAGTTGCCAGTCGGTATTGGTCAGGAACAGGCGTTTCAACAGACCGTGGCGGCTGGTGGACTTCAGCACCAGATCGGGTTGGTTCTGCTCGACGCGGCTGATGATCTGCCGGTACAGCGGCTTGCCCCAGAGGGTATGGCAGGTGACGGCGATGCCGTCATGGCGCAGCGGTCCGGCCATCCGCTCCAGCCAGGCCAGGCGTTCGGCCTGCTGCATCAGACGGGCGCGTTCCAGGTCGCGCTGGGCCACCAGCAGGGCGTTGTCCAGCGCCGGGGTGTAGTCGCAGGCGAGCAGTTCCAGGCTGGCGCCGCTGCGCTCGGCGATCCAGCGGGCGCGGGCGAGGGCGGGCTGTTCCTCGCGGGTGGGGTCGATGACGACGAGCAGGTTCTGCAGTTTCATTGGGGACGTTCCTCGGATCGGTCTGACCCATTGCAAAGCAAGCCTAGCCTCTGCCGCTTGATCCGGGGCAGCCCTTCAGTTCTCGAGGCCGGCGCCGATACGAATGGCAACGGAGGATTTCCAGTCATGCGCACGCTCTGCGTCCTGTTCCTGACCCTGCTGCTTGCCGGCTGCAACAGCTGGTCGAGCAACTATCACCTGAACAACGCCTACCGCTCGTACAAGAGCGGCGATTGCGACCGCGTCATGCTCGAACTGTCCCAGGCCGAGCGCCGGAGCCGTGCGCGGCCCTGGCTGCAGCCGGAGATGTCGATGCTGCGCGGGCAGTGCCTGGAGCGGCAGCGGTATTTCGTCGACGCCGCGCAGACCTACGAGTTCATCATCGCCCGCTATCCGACCAGCGAGTATGCCTACCGGGCCAAGGCGCGGCTGGAGACCCTGCGTGCCAACGGCAGGTTGCGCGGCGAGAGCAGCCACTCGGTTGCGCTGCCCTGACCGCCGGTCGTGGCTGGCTTGAGCGGGACAGGCGGGCCGCTAAGCTCAAGGAGTTGTCGAAAAGTGTCGACAACTCCTGCTGACTTCATGGAGGAAGGAGTCGATGCGCATCCTGTGCCTGTGCGCCTGGGTTTTCCCCCTGGTGGCGGTGGCGGATATCTATCGCTGGACCGACGCCGAGGGCAAGCTGCACTTCGGCGAAACGCCGCCTGCCGGGGCGCAGCGCGTCGAGGTGAAACCGCAGGTGGTGGAGCGCGATGCCGCGACCCGCGAGCGCGAGGAGCGTACCCGGCAGTTCTACCAGGCGCGCCGCGACGAGCAGGTAGCGGTGGCGCAACGGGCGGCGGAGCAGCAGGCCAGGGTAGCCACGCAGTGCCGGCGATGGCACGATGATCTCGCCCGCCTCAGCCAGGGTGGCCGTTATTACAGCAAGGAAGCCAATGGCGAACGAACCTATTTCAGCGATGCCCAGATCGACACGGCCCGTCGCGAGTTGACTTCGCGGCTGGCGTCGAACTGCCCATAGTGCGGACCCGTAGTGGGCGGCATCGTCATATTGACGGATACATCAACAGTGAAAAGCCCTATGCGTGAACAACGACATATAGAGCGTCATCAGTTGCCGTATTACCTGAAGGTGTTCAACTGCGTCACCGACAAGCCGATGGGCTACATCGGCAACATTTCGCTCGATGGCATGATGCTCATCAGCCAGCTGCCGATGCTGGTCGGCGGCCGTTTCGAAATGCGCCTGAAGATTCCCGGGCAGGACGGCAAGCTGCAACTCATCGAATTCGCCGCCACCTGCCAGTGGTGCCGCGAGGACGTCAATCCGGGGAACTACGACTCCGGCTTCTGCCTGGTGGCGCCGCCGGCCGAATATGTGGAGCTGGTCGACGCCCTGCGCCGTTATTTCAGTTTTCGCCGTCAGGTGGAGTCGGTCTGAAGCGCAGGGTGCGCTGAGCCGACCTGTACGGTCATCGGGGGCACCAGGGACGGTAGCCCGCGCTTTATCGTAGGTTGGTGCTGAACGCAGTGAAGCCCAACAGTGCCACGCCCGGCAGATGTTGGGCTTCACTGCGTTCAGCGCCAACCTACGTGTTGCTTCAGATCGCTCCCGCCTTCTTCCAGCCCAGGTAGCGGCTGACCAGTTCCGGTCCGAGCCGGCTCGGGCGTTCGTCGAGCACCGGTACGCCGTGGGCGGCGAGCTTTTCGTGGAGGTCGCTGCGCGAGTTCAGGTAGTCCAGCGTGCCGCAATAGGCCAGGGCGTCCTCGTAGCCCTGCACCGGCGTCTGGCGCAGGCGGTCGAGGACTTCCTCGCGCAGGCTCGCCACCAGCACGCGATGCTGGCGTCCCAGGCGCTTCACCGCACCGAGCAGGTCTTCGTCGTCCTCGTCGCGCAGGTTGGTCACCAGCACCACCAGGGCGCGCCGGCGCTGGCGGCTGAGCACGGCCTGGGCCGCCGCCGAGAAGTCCGCCGGGCGCTGGCTGGCGTCGAGGTCGTAGACCGTGTTGAGCAGCGCGCTGAGCTGGCCGCTGCCCTTGGCTGGCGGCAGATGGCGCGGATGGTCGCTGGCGAGGGTCATCAGGCCCACCGCATCGCCCTGGCGCAGCGCCACGTAGGCCAGCAGCAGGCTGGCGTTGAGCGCATGGTCGAAGTGCGAGAGGTCGCCGTCCTTGCTGCGCATGCGCCGGCCGCAATCGATGAGGAAGAGGATCTGCTGGTCGCGTTCGTCCTGATACTCGCGGGCGATCGGCGTGCGCTTGCGTGCGGTGGCCTTCCAGTCGATCTGCCGCAGCGTGTCGCCGTCACGGAATTCGCGCAGCTGGTGGAATTCCAGGCCGAGCCCGCGGCGCTGCCCGGAGCGTACGCCGATGCGGTTCAGCCAGTGGTCCACGGCCATCAGTTCGGCGCCGTAGAGCCGGGCGAAGTCGGGGTAGACGCGGGTCTCGTCGCGGGTTTCCAGATAGCGCCGGCCACGCCACAGGCGCAGCGGGCTGCGCAGCTGGATTTCGCAGCGCGGGAAGACGAAATGCCCGCGCGACAACGGGCGCACGCGATAGCCGAGCTGCGTGCTTTCGCCCGGGCGCAGCTCGACCGCCTGCGGCAGGTGTTCGAAATCCATGCCGGCGGGCAGGTGGTCGAACAGCGTCACGCGCTGTGCCTGGGTGAAGTTGTGATGCAGTTGCAGGCGTACCTCGCTCCAGCGCCCCAGCGGCAGGTTGCCGCTGAGCTGGCGTTCCAGGCGTGGCGAAGGCAGGCGGTGCAGCCAGAAGGCGTCGAGCAGGGCGAGCAGCACCACGGCGACCAGCAGCCCCCGCCAGAGGCTGCCGAGCAGCTCCGGCGGGTGCAGGCCGAGGGCGGTGGCGCTGCCGAGCAGGATCGCCGCGGCCAGCAGGGCGCCGAGCAGCGCGAGCAGTGCGCGCGACGGTTTCATGTGCGCGGTGCCGGTACCTGGTCGAGCAGTTGCTGCAGCACCTGGTCCACCGACAGGCCTTCGATCTCCAGCTCCGGCGACAGGCGCACGCGATGGCGCAGCACGGCGAGGGCGCTGCCCTTGACGTCGTCGGGAACGACGAAGTCGCCGCCGCGCAGCAGGGCGCGGGCGCGGGCGCAGCGCACCAGGGCGATCGAGGCGCGCGGGCCGGCGCCGAGCGTGAGACCGGGCCAGGTGCGCGTGGTGCGGGCGATGCGCACGGAGTAGTCGAGGACCTGATCGTCGATCGGCAGTTCGCTGGCGATCTTCTGTAGGGCCAGCACGTCCTTGTCCTTCAGCAGCGGCCGCAGGGCGGCAACGTCGAGCATGTCGCTGCGCGCCGAGCGGGTGACCTGGCGCACCAGGGTCTGTTCCTCGGACTCGTCCGGATAGTCGATGCGCAGCTTGAGCATGAAGCGGTCCAGCTCCGCCTCGGGCAGCGGGTAGGTGCCTTCCTGCTCGATGGGGTTCTGCGTGGCCAGCACCATGAACGGTTGCGGCACGTTCAGGGCGCGGCCCTCCAGGGTGACCTGGCGCTCCTGCATGACTTCCAGCAGGGCCGCCTGGGTCTTGGCCGGGGCGCGGTTGATCTCGTCGGCCAGCAGCAGGTGGGTGAACACCGGGCCCTTGCGCAGCTTGAACTGTTCGCTGGCGAGGTCGTACACGGCGTGCCCGGTGACATCGCTGGGCATCAGGTCGGGGGTGAACTGGATGCGCGCGAAGCTGCCGTCGAAGCAGCGGGCGAGGGCGCGCACCAGCAGGGTCTTGCCGAGGCCGGGGACGCCTTCGATGAGCACGTGGCCGCCGGCGAGGAGGGCGGTGAGCACCTCGTCGATCACGCCGACCTGGCCGATCAGCGCCTTCTGCAGCTCGTGACGCAGGGCCTGGGCCAGCTGGCTGGCGCGCTGGCGCTGAACGGCGGGGCTGGCGGGCACCGGGTCGGCCGGAGTCAGGTTCGGTTGTTCGGGCGTATGTTCGGTCATAGAGCGTTCCTGAGACTTTGCAGGTGGGCGACCTGGCGCGTGAAGTCGGCGGCGGAGAGGCGTTGGCCCGGATACGGGCGCATGGCCTGGCTGATGGCACTGCTCGGCATGCGCGTCAGGCGGCCGAGGACCTGCCATTGTTCCGCGACGGGCAGGTGTTCGAAGCCGGGCTGGCGTTGCCGCGCCCGGCGCAGGATATCGCGCTGCAGACCCTGCAGCAGGGCGACGTGGCCGCGCTGGCGGAACAGGAAGTCGGCGCTGGCGCGCAGGTGTTCTTCCAGCTGCCGGCGTGCGCGGCTGGGCGCCGGCTGCAGCGGGCCGTGACGCAGGCCGGCGCGCCACAGCACCAGCAGGATCAGCACGGCCAGGGCGACCAGCGCCTCGGGGAAGTTGCGCCAGAGCAGCACGGCGAGGTTGTCGTTGTCGGCGCGGTAGACCAGGGTGACGTCGCTGTCCTGGGTCAGGTACCAGAGCAGCCAGGCGTTGTCGTAATGGTCGAGCTTGTCGTTCTGCCAGATCCAGTTGTCGGTGAGCACGGTCACCAGGCCATCGCCCTGGCGCAGTTGCAGCAGGTGGGTGGAGCCCTGGCTGTTTGCCCAGGCGTAGGCCAGGTTGCGCGAGTCGAACAGGTGATAGTCGGTATCGAAGCCGATGTAGGCCGGCGCGCTTTCGTTTTCCAGGTAGAGCTTGGTCAGTTCCGGATAGGGATCGTCGCCGAGCAGCGAGGGCTCGTCCTTGCCGGCGCTGTCGGGAGCGTCCGAGGCTTCGCTGTCCGCTTCCGCCTGCTCTTCCACGGCCTCGTCGTTGCGCTTGTCGAAGTCCTCGCTGAGGAATTGCTGTACGCCGAGGCGGTCGAGAACCAGGTCGCCGCTCTTGCCCTGTTTCTCGTCCCACAGTCGCTCGGCGGTGACGATCAGGTGGCCGCCCTTGCTCGCCCAGTCCAGCAGGCGGTCGGTCTGGCCCGGCGTGACGTTCTCCCGGCTGGCGAGGAGGACCAGCGTATGTCCTTTGGCGGGCAGGGAGTCGAGGACTTCCAGGCCGCCAGCGGTGGCAACCTTGATGCCATGGTCGCTGAGAAAGGTTTCCGCAGCCAGATAATCGTTGGCGCGCGCGGCCGGCGATGGGCCGTGCTCGACGGTTTCGCTGTAGGGGGTCAGGTTGCGATACAGGTAGAGGCCGCCCGCCCCCAGCAGCGCAAGCACCAGCAGGCCGACCAGGTAACGGGTGGTCCGCGTCATGCCTGCACCCCGCTGCCGAACAGCTGGCGCCAGCCATCGCACAGGCTGGCCTTGAGCTCGTCCGGCGGCGCCACGTGGCCGTAGGCGAGCGCCTGCCAGTGGTGGGTGAGGGACTGCGTATAACTGTTCAGCTCGGCGCTTTCCAGTGTCCGGACCTTTTCCAGCACTTCGCCCTCGGTGTTCGAGTCGCGCAGGGGCACACGGAGTTCGTGCAGCAGGCGACTCAGCAGGGCGCGATAGAGCAGGCCCAGGGCGGCGCGCGGCTGGTCGTTCCACAGGCGTTCGGCGGTGCTGGCGACATCCTGCGGAAGACTTTCCGGCGCGAGCTCCAGACCGAACATGACGTTGGGGGCTGCGGGGGAGACGCGTTGCGCCAGCCCCAGTCGCCCGGCGAACAGGCGCAGCCACTGGCGGTAGCGCCAGAGCAGCAGGGCGATCACGCAGAACAGCGCGGCCCAGAGCAGCACCTCGATCATCAGCGTCATGGTCCTGAACACCCGCCAGTTCTCCAGGGCATCGATCAGCGAGCGCAACCCGCTTTCATCCCTGGCATCCCCGGTCGGCTGCGCGGAGCTCTTCTCGCCCAGGCGCCAGCGGGTCACGGTTTCGCTGTGCCTGAACGGCGGCGCGGCGAGGATCTCTTCCGCCGCCCTGTGCGCCTGCTCGCTGCTGAGCTTCTGCTTCATCAGCCGTGGGGCTTCCGGCCCGTTCGGGTCCTGCGATGGCAGCGCGCAGCTCTGTGCGTTGCTGGCGGCGGCCCAGGACGGCTCGGCAGGCAACAGGACCAGGCCGCCGGCGATCAGCAGCAACACGGCATAGGCGCTGCCGATCAGGCGCTGGCGCAGGCGGCGGAACACCAGCTCGATGTCCCAGGCTTCCAGTTCCGTGCGGCGGTTCAGGTAGAGGGTAAAGCCGCAGGCTACATAGACCGGCTCCCAGACCACCAACACCAGCGCGTAGAGCAGGTTGGACAGGTGATCCAGCCACAGCCAGTTGTCCTGGGTGGCGCGGATCAGCGCCTGCCATTTCCAGTCCGACAGCCATTGCTGCGGCAGCAGCAGGTAGAACAGCGCCATCAGGCCGAGCCAGAGGGCGAGTTCCAGGTGCATGCCGACCAGCGTCAGCCAGGTCGCGCCGCCGGTGTTGCGCTGGCGGAGGACGGCGAGCCGCTGCTGGCGTGCCTCCCCTTTCAGGCCTTCGAGCTGCTGTACCGGCAGCGCGAAGCTGCGTATCGGGCTGAAGCGGCGCCACAGCAGGCTGGGCAGCAGTTGCGTCTTCAGCAGACCGGGGAAGGCGCGCAGCGCTTCCTTCAGCGTCGGCGTATCGGCGAACAGCGCACGGGACAGGATGTACAGCGGCAGGCGGTCGAAGGCCGGCTTCAGCCACCAGAACAGCAGGATGACCCAGCCGGAGTAGTCCCACAGCAGCAGGCTGAGGACGAGGAACACCGGCAGGCTGACCAGCGCCCAGCTGGCCATCAGCAATCCGGCGTGGCGGCGCGCCAGGAGGATGCCGAGGTCCAGCGCTTCCCAGGCGCTGCGCGGGCGGATCGCCACGCTGGCATCAGTCAGGCGCATGGCGAGTCCGTCCGGCGAATGCGAAATAGCTGCCGACCAGCAGCCAGAGCAGGGCGCCGACCGCGTATTTGACCCTGGGGCCGAAGGCCGTCACCGACGACCAGTAGCCTTCGACGAAGGCCGCGAGCAGCAGCAGCACGATCACCCCGCCGATCAGCCGCACGCTGCGCGCCGCCGCCTGGCGCAGGGCTTCGCCGCGGCTCAGGCGTCCGGGGGCGAGCAGCGCCCAGCCGAGCTTGAGGCCGGCGGCGCCGGCGAAGGTGATGGCGGTCAGCTCGAAAGCGCCGTGGCCGATGACGAAGGACCAGAAGGTCTCCACGTAGCCGATCTGCGTCAGGTGACCGGCCACCGCGCCGATCATCAGGCCGTTGAACAGCAGGAAGAACAGGGTGCCCAGGCAGAACAGCAGGCCGCTGGCGAACGTCTGAAAGGCGATGCCGATGTTGTTCATGATGTAGAAGGCGAACATCTGCCAGTCGTCGCCGGTGTCGCGTGCGCCCATCGGGCCGAGGCGGCTGGTGTCGGGTGCGTACATCGATTCCATCTCGGCGACGCGGTCGGCGCTCAGCAGGCTGTAGACCAGGTCGGGGAAGCCGTAGACCAGCACGCCCATCAGCAGCAGGCTGCCGTAGAACAGCAGGCTGGCGACGGCGATGCTGCGCCATTCCTCGCGGACCAGGCGGGGGAAGCCGGCGACCAGGAAGCCCAGCATGCGTGAGCCCAGGTGGCTGCGGTGACGGTAGAACTGTTGGTGGCCGCGCATCGCCAGTTGCTGCAGCTGGTCGATCAGGTGGCTGCTGTAGCCGCGCTCCCGGGCCAGTGCGAGCTGCTGGCAGATGCGCCGGTAATCGGCGGCGAAATCGCCCACGGGGGTGGAGTCTCCGTTCTTTTTGCCGCCCTCCAGTTGTTCGAGGCGCTTGGCGAAGCGCTTCCACTCGCCCTGATGGCGTTGTTCGAACAGGCTCTGCTTCATCTGCCGTTCCCGCTGCCGAGCAGACCGCGGGCGATGCCGTTGATCCGTGCTTCGGCCTGCGCCGCGGGTACGCCGAGCGGCTCGGCGAGGATGCCGGCGAGTTCTTCCCGGCGCGCGGCGGAGAGACTGGCGCCGCGCTCGGCGAAGCCCATGAAGGCGCGCTGTTCTTCCAGGCTGAGCGGCCAGGGGGAAAGCTGCGGCGGGACGTCCGGCAGTTGCGGGCGGGCCGGGGTGGGCTCGCGATAGATCACCAGGGTGCCGGCGGCGATATCGCCCAGGCGCTTGAACTCGCGGTTGGACAGGCAACTGAGCAGGCCGAGGGTATAGCCGAACGGCAGGATGTCGGCGAAACGCAGCAGGTTGCGCAGCAGCGAGGCCGACCAGCCGACCGGCGTGCCATCGTCATGCACCACGCGCAGGCCCATCAGTTGCTTGCCGGGCGAGCGGCCCTGGTTGAGCACTTCGAACAGCACCATGTACCACCAGGTCAGGATGAAGGTCAGCAGCAGTCCGAGACCGGTGCCCAACTCGCCGAGGAACGCCAGCAGCATGAACATCGCCAGCATCAGCAGGCCACGGATGCCGAGGTCGATCAGGTAGGCGAGGGCACGCGGGATGACTCCGGCCGGCCGCAGCAGCAGGTCGATTCCCTCCGGGGTTTCCACCCGCTGGCGGGTATCCAGAAGGGCGCCGGGCGGAGGGTTGGCAGGGCGTGGAGGTACGGCTGCGCTCAAGGGAGCTCGCTATCGCTGGAGTTAAGGTCTGATGCTATCCAGCGCGCCGCGGCGAGGCAACCGGCCGCGTCGAGCATCGGCGCTTTCGCACATTGCCGGGTGAACGCGGTGGTAGACTGCCGCGTTCACGGAAAGAGGGAGCGCCATGAACGCCAGCATCTTCTGGTACGACTACGAAACCACCGGAACGGACCCGCGCCGCGACCGTCCGCTGCAGGTTGCCGGCATCCGCACCGACGAGGCGCTCAACGAGATCGGCGAACCGCTGAATCTCTATTGCCGGCCCAGCGATGACATCCTGCCGCATCCCGTCGCCTGCCTGATCACCGGCATCAGCCCGCAGCGCCTGGAGGAACGGGGGCTCTCCGAAGCCGAGTTCATGACCCGCCTGCACACCCAACTGGCCCAGCCAGGCACCTGCGTGGCCGGCTACAACACGCTGCGCTTCGACGACGAAGTGACCCGCTACAGCCTCTACCGCAATTTCTTCGATCCCTACGCCCGCGAATGGCAGGGCGGCAACAGCCGCTGGGACCTGATCGACATGGTGCGCACTGCGTATGCGCTGCGCCCCGAAGGCATCGTCTGGCCGCAGCAGGACGGGCAGGTGACCCTGAAGCTGGAGCGCCTCACCGAGGCCAACGGGCTCGAACACGGCCAGGCGCACGACGCGCTTTCCGACGTGCGCGCAACCATCGCCCTGGCGCGGCTGATCCGCGATCGCCAGCCGAAGCTGTACGACTTCCTCTACCGTCTGCGCAGCAAGCAGGGCGTGCTCGACCAGATTCGTCTGCTGCAGCCGCTGGTGCATATTTCCGGACGCTTTTCCGCCGCCCGGCATTACCTGTCGCTGGTCCTGCCGCTGGCCTGGCACCCGCGCAACCGCAACGCCCTGATCGTCTGCGACCTGCGCGCCGATCCGGCGCCGCTGCTGGAACTGGATGCGGAAACCCTGCGCAAGCGCCTCTACACCCGGCGCGAGGAACTGGCGGACGGCGAGCTGCCGGTGCCGCTGAAGCTGGTGCATGTCAATCGCTGCCCGGTGCTGGCGCCGCTGAATGTCCTGCGTCCGGCGGATCGCGAGCGTATCGGCGTGGATATGGAAGAGTGCCGGCGCAATGAAACGTTGCTGGTGGAAGGAAAATCTGTCTGGAAGGACAAGCTGGCCGAGATATATGCCGAGGAAAGTTTCGCCGCCAGCGAAGATCCCGAACAGCAGTTATATGACGGATTTATTGGCGATCGGGATCGGCGCTTGTGCGAGCAGGTGCGTCTGGCCGATCCGCAGCGTTTGGCCAAAGAGCAATGGCCGTTCGATGATCCGCGACTTCCGGAACTATTGTTCCGATATCGCGCACGGAATTTCCCGGAAACTTTGAACGCTACGGAACAGCAGGAGTGGTGGAATTTCTGCCGTCAGCGCCTGAGTGTCGCGGAGTACGGCGCGCCGAATACGCTGGAAAACTTCGATGCGGCATTGACGACGCAGCTGCAGGAGGCGGAGGGCGGAAATCGGGCATTGCTGGAAGCCTGGCAGTCCCATGCCCGGCAATTGCGCGAACGCTATTCGCTGTAACGGCTGAAATATTTCAGCAAGAAATAAAAAACGCCAGCCGAAGCTGGCGTTCTTTTATTGCCGATTCGAATCAGCCGAGCAGAGTGGCCCAGCTTTCGACGGTATCCGCACCCCACTTGGCCTTCCATTCCTTCAGGGTCTTGTGGTTGCCGCCCTTGGTTTCGATGACTTCGCCGGTGTTCGGGTTCTTGTACTGCTTGACCTTGCGAGCACGCTTGCTGCCGGTAGCCTTGGCAGCGCGCGAAGGCTTGCCGAGTTTGGCGTCCGGATCGAGCAGGGAGATGATGTCGCGCAGGGACTTCTGGTAGCTGCCCATCAGGGCCCGGAGTTTTTCTTCGAACTCCAGTTCCTTCTTGAGCTTGTCGTCTTTCTCAAGGTTTTTCAGGCGCTCTTGAAGTTCCTTGATGGCTTCCTCTGTGGCGCGGTACTCGTTGATCAGGGACATGTCTGGGTACCTTGTAGCTATTTTCTAGGTAGTGGTTATTGCTGTGCCATCAATAATAGTCAGCGGATATGTTCAAGTAAACCGAATCTCAAAGTTTTGTCACTGTTTATCATTGGACACCAAGTTTGTTGGCCGACATTTCGCCAATTGACTTCCGAGGTCTCGATTTTCCGGGGCTTTGCCGGCGATAGTGGACTGCGGAAATTTTCCGGCCCTGCACTGTTACTTGGAGCCCGCATTTGTCGCGCATTCAGAGGGACGCGTTATAACCCTGCGCGGAGTGTGCATTCATGGGGCGGTAATCGCTGTCCTGCGGAGTGAATTGCGGAAACCGCCCTTCGCTCGACGGCACTCCCTCCCAACGCCTAGAATGGCGCCCTTCGCGAAGTATCTGGAGTACACCCCATGCGCACTTTCCGACTGGTGATCGCCTGTCCTGACAGGGTTGGGATCGTCGCCAAGGTGAGTAATTTCCTGGCCACTTATAACGGCTGGATCACCGAAGCCAGTCATCATTCCGATAATGACAGCGGCTGGTTCTTCATGCGCCATGAAATCCGCGCCGATTCCTTGCCGTTCGATCTGGACGTATTCCGTCAGGCGTTCGCCCCGATCGCCCGCGAGTTCTCCATGGACTGGCGGGTCACCGATTCCTCGGTGAAGAAGCGCGTGGTACTGATGGCCAGCCGCGAGTCGCACTGCCTGGCCGACCTGCTGCACCGCTGGCACAGCGGCGAGCTGGATTGCGAAATCCCCTGCGTGATCGCCAACCACGACGACCTGCGCAGCATGGTGGAATGGCATGGCATTCCCTACTTCCATGTACCGGTCGATCCGAAGGACAAGCTGCCGGCCTTCGCCGAGGTGTCGCGCCTGATCGACGAGCACCGCGCCGACAACATCGTGCTGGCGCGCTACATGCAGATCCTGCCGCCGGACCTGTGCCAGAAGTACCGTCACCAGGTGATCAACATCCATCACAGCTTCCTGCCCTCGTTCATTGGCGCCAAGCCTTACCACCAGGCGTCGATGCGTGGGGTCAAGCTGATCGGCGCCACCTGCCACTACGTGACCGAAGAGCTGGATGCCGGCCCGATCATCGAGCAGGACGTAGTGCGCGTCACCCATCGCGACAACGTCGAGGAGATGGTGCGGCTCGGCAAGGATGTGGAAAAGATGGTGCTCGCCCGCGGCTTGCGCTATCACCTGGAAGACCGCGTACTGGTGCACGACAACAAGACGGTGGTCTTCGACTGATACGCCTGGCGGGCGCTGCCAGGCAGGAGGATGCGGCCATGTCCGATCCGAAGAGTCCCGGAACCGCAACCCCGCCGCCGATCCTCGGCGAGGGTTGCACCGCCCGCTATGACATCGATGCGCTGGGCGAGGAGGACGGCACCGAGTTTCCCGGTGCCGCCGAGCTGTGGCAGCGCGTTCAGGCCGGGTCCTCGGAAGAGGACGATCAGGAAAAGCCCGGTTCAACGTAGGTGGGCTGGGCGTAGTTCGATACCCGTCATTGCCGAACCCGCATGGGTATCGCTTCGCTCAACCCATCCTACGACGCTGGGGAGTTGCGCGTAGGTTGGCGCTGAACGCAGTGAAGCCCAACGAAAGCTGTTGGGCTTCGTTCCTCAGCCCATCCTACGTGCCGATGATTTTCTTCAGCAATGGCCGCCCGGCCACCAGGGCGAATACCGGTCCGCCCGCGATCAGGTAGAAGTAGTAGGTCACCACCCGCCAGATCAGGATCGCCGCCGCCGCAGTGGGTTTGCCCACCAGCGGTGCCAGCAGCGCCGCCGAGGTCAGTTCGGTGCTGCCTGCGCCGCCCGGCAGCAGCGTGGCCAGGCCGGCTACCAGCGACAGCAGCTGGATCAGGAAGGTCCAGGCCCACTGCAGTTCCTCTCCTAACGCGTGCAAGGTCAGGTAGAGCACGCTGAAACGCAGCGTCCAGTGGCAGGTGGTCAGCAGGAACACCAGCAGCAGGGTACGTTTCGGCTGGCGCAGGCTGATGGCGAGGCTGTCGCGGAAGTGCAGGAGCTTCCTGCTCCAGCGCAGGCGCTTGAGCGGCGAGACCTGCAGGCGGTCGAGCAGACGGCCGTTGAGGCGGATCACCTGGCGCTGGAAGCGCCCCAGCAGGACCACGCCGACCAGGAGGCCGCCAAGGAACAGCGCGCCCAGCGCCAGCGAGCCTTCCAGATCGGGGCTCAGCGTGTGGGAGAGCGCATAGCACAGCACGCCGATCAGCGCGCAGAGGAAGAACAGCAGGTCGCTGAGCTGGTCGACCGCGAAGATCGCGCTGCTTTGCGCCGGCCGCATGCCGCGCCGGGCCAGTAGAGCCATCAGGGTCAGTGGACCGCCGGTCCCGCCCGGTGTGGCATAGAAGGCGAATTCCGATGCCATGATGATGCCGACCGACTGCGCCTGGCCGATCCGCCCGGCGCGACCGGCGAGCAGGACGCGCAGCTTCTGGGCGTTGATCAGCCAGCACAGCACGATCATGCCGAACATCAGCAGCAGGGTGCCGAGGGGAAACCTTGCCACCTGCTCGAACATCTGCCGGCCGCCGAGGATCAGCGGTATGGCCGAGGCGCAGAGCAAGCCCGCCAGCAGCCAGTACCCACGCTTCATGGCCGGGGCACCATGCCGGATCGAGTGCGCGCCGTCATGCTGGCTGCGCATCGAGGGGTGAATACAGTTTCCATGCAGTGTGGACCGTCGTGGCGGCCGGGTGTTCGTTGTGCTTCGGAGACAGAAGCCCGGCCCTGTTCCCAGGGCCGGGACGCTTATTCCGCTTCGTCCGGACGGGAGCCTTCTTCGAGCGCCTTGTTTTCCCAGCCTTCCTCACCCGGCAGGATGAAGTTGAGGAGGATGGCGACAATCGCGCAGAGGGCGATGCCCTTCAGGCCGAAGTCATCCGGGCCGGTGCCGGTGCCGATCAGTACGCCGCCGATGCCGAACACCAGCGTGACCGAAACGATGCACAGGTTGCGCGCCTGGGACAGGTCGACCTTGTGGCGGATCAGGGTGTTCATGCCCACCGAGGCGATGGTGCCGAACAGCAGGCAGAGGATGCCGCCCATCACCGGGATCGGGATGCTCTGCAGGATGGCGCCGAACTTGCCGACGAAGGCCAGGCCGATGGCGAACAGCGCGGCCCAGGTCATGATCTTCGGGTTGTAGTTCTTGGTCAGCATCACCGCGCCGGTGACTTCGGCGTAGGTGGTGTTCGGCGGGCCGCCGAACAGGCCGGCTGTCGAAGTGGCAATACCGTCGCCGAGCAGGGTGCGGTGCAGGCCGGGTTTCTTCAGGTAGTTGCGGCCGGTCACGCCGCCCACCGCGATCACCCCGCCGATGTGCTCGATGGCTGGAGCGAGAGCGACGGGGACGATGAACAGAATCGCCTGCAGGTTGAATTCCGGTGCGGTGAAGGCCGGTATTTCCAGCCATGGGGCAGCGAGGATCTTGGCGGTGTCGACGACGCCGAAGACGAATGCCAATGCATAGCCGACCAGTACGCCAGAGATGATCGGCACCAGGCGCAGCATGCCGCGGGCGAATACCGCGACGATCAGGGTGGTGACCAGCGCCGGCATGGAAATCAGCATCGCCGTGCGATAGGGAATCAGTTCGGTGCCGTCGCCGGCCTTGCCCATCGCCATGTTGGCGGCGATCGGCGCCATGGCCAGGCCGATGGAAATGATCACCGGGCCGATCACCACCGGCGGCAGCAGGCGGTCGATGAAGCCGGTGCCTTTTATCTTCACCGCCAGGCCGAGGAAGGTGTAGACGAAGCCCGCGGCGACCACGCCGCCCATGGTCGCGGCGAGGCCGAACTGGCCCTTGGCGAGAATGATCGGGGTGATGAAGGCGAAGCTGGAGGCGAGGAACACCGGCACCTGGCGGCCGGTGACCAACTGGAACATGAGGGTGCCGAAACCGGCGGTGAACAGCGCGACGTTCGGGTCGAGGCCGGTGATCAGCGGCATCAGCACCAGGGCGCCGAAGGCCACGAAGAGCATCTGCGCGCCGGAGATGACCTGCCGCCAGAGCGGCTCGTTGAATTCATCGGCCATGGATCAGTTGTCCTTCTGCTTGGTGCCGAAGATCTTGTCGCCGGCATCGCCCAGGCCGGGGATGATGTAGCCGTGCTCGTTGAGGCACTGGTCGATGGAGGCGGTGAATATCTTCACATCGGGATGGGCGTCCGCCACCGCCTTGATGCCTTCCGGCGCGGCGACCAGCACCATGGCGCGGATTTCCTTGCAGCCGGCCTTCTTCAGCAGGTCGATGGTGGCGACCATGGAACCGCCGGTGGCGAGCATCGGGTCGATGATCATTGCCAGGCGCTCGTCGATCTCCGGAACCAGCTTTTCCAGATAGGTGCGTGCTTCCAGGGTTTCCTCGTTGCGGGCGACGCCGACGGCGCTGACCTTGGCTCCGGGGATCAGGCTGAGCACACCGTCGAGCATGCCGATGCCGGCGCGCAGGATCGGCACCACGGTGATCTTCTTGCCGGAGATCTTCTCGACCTGAACCGGGCCGGCCCAGCCTTCGATTTCATAGTTTTCCAGCGGCAGGTCCTTGGTCGCCTCATAGGTGAGCAGGGCGCCCACTTCCTGCGCCAGCTCGCGGAAATTCTTGGTGCTGATATCGTGGCGGCGCATCAGGCCGATCTTGTGACGGATCAGTGGGTGACGAATCTCGAACACGGGCATGAGGTGGGCTCTCCGTCAGGCTGGGCAAAAAAAGTGCGGTAGCGTAATGCATCCTAGACATCTTGGGCGATGATTGTGGTCTACATTCGTCCGCTGGCACTTGCTCCATGGCAGACGGGCGAGTAAGTTTGCGCACTTTTTTCGGGAGAGCCCTCATGTCCGCCGATCTCGCGCACATTCGCCAAGTCATGGCCGAAGCCGATTGCCTTTACAACGAGGCCGAGGTGGAAGCCGCCATCAGCCGCGTCGCCGAAGCGATCAACGGCGAGCTGGCCGAAAGCAACCCGGTCGTGTTCTGTGTGATGAACGGCGGCCTGATCTTCTCCGGCAAGCTGCTGCCGAAGCTGAACTTCCCGCTGGAAGCTTCCTACCTGCACGCCACCCGCTACCGCAACGAAACCACCGGCGGCGAGCTGTTCTGGAAGGCCAAGCCGGAGGTTTCCTTCATCGATCGCGACGTGCTGATCATCGACGACATCCTCGACGAAGGGCACACCCTCTCGGCGATCATCGATTTCTGCCGCCACGCCGGCGCCCGCAAGGTGCACACCGCCGTGCTGATCGACAAGGATCACGGCCGCAAGGCGCGCCCGGACCTGAAGGCCGACTACGTCGGGCTGTCCTGCATCGACCGCTACATCTTCGGCTACGGCATGGACTACAAGGGCTACTGGCGCAACGCGCCGGGCATCTACGCGGTCAAGGGCCTGTAACACCCTGGCTGCGGTAGGTTGGGCTGAGCCTGCGAAGCCCAACGTTGCCAGGCCAGACAGATGTTGGGCTTCACTGCGTTCAGCACCAACCTACGTACCATTCATCGCTGTGCCGCAGGGGCCGTGCTAGAGTGCTCCGCCACTTTCCGCGGAGATGACGATGTCCATCCGTAGCCTGTGCGTCGCGCTGGCGCTCCTGCTCAGCCTGCCGCTCGCCGCAGCCGAAAACCCGCCCATGCACGCCCAGTTCCTGCCGCCGGACGAGGCCGAGGTGCGCGGCGACGCGCCGGACCAGCAGCAGCTCATGCAGGTCACCGAGTACAGCGTGGTGCTGGGCAACCAGCGGCAGTCGAACCAGCAGCCGATCCCGATCACCACGCCCGCCCTGCTGCGCCTGAAAGGCAAGGCCCTGAACAAGGGTGCGCAGATCAGGCAGGTGCTGATCAGCTTCGATGCCGAGGGCAAGAGCCTGAAGAAGCCGACCTACGACGGCAAGACGCGGACCCTGAACCTGTATTACCCGCTTTCCGCCTACCCGCAGCTGATCGACCTGCTGCGCAACAATACCGTCTACTGCCAGTTCCTCAGCTATCCCAGCGGCCACATCTGGGCCGACCTGCACACCGGCGCGGTGCGCGCGCGTTGAGCCGTGCGGCCCGGCGGGGTTAAACTCCCGCCTCCGTGTGGCGCCCGGCCCTTGCCGTTGCGCGTCGAGACAAGCCGTGGAGAGATGCGAGCGATGCGTAAAGACAAGAAGCAAGTGATTGGCGAAGAGATCGGCGACGAGGCGATCAAGCTGTTCCTCGACGTGGAGCCGGCCGATGACACGCCGCCGTCGCTGCACAAGCTGATCAAGGCCTACCGTGGCCTGCGCATCGACGACTTCGAGCGCTTCGTCGGCTTCTTCGTCGAAGCCGGCTACGACCTCGGCGCCAAGGATGCCAAGGGCAACGACTTCGTCGCGCTGATCCAGGACCAGCGCATGGCCGAGCCGTACATCGAGGTGATCAAGGCCGCGCGCGGCTGATTCCTCCGCTGCTGAACGAGCCCGCCGAGTGCGGGCTTTTTCGTGCCTGTGTGGCCGGGTTACCTACACTGAATGTCAGGATGACAAGGCAAGGAGATTTCCATGCAGGCTGTACGACCCTACCTGTTCTTCCATGGCCAGTGCGACGAGGCCCTGGCTTTCTACCAGCACGCGCTTGGCGCGAAGGTAACGGCGCTGATGCGCTACGAGGAAGCTCCCGGACCGTCGCAGGTACCAGATGGCTGGTCGGACAAGGTGATGCACGCAAGCTTACAGGTGGGCGAAACCCAGATATGGATGTCCGATGGCCTGGGCGCCAGGCATCTGCCGTTCAGCGGCTTTTCGCTGTCGCTCAGCCTGCGCGGCCCGGTGGAGGTCGAGCAGGTGTTCGCCGCGCTGGCCGACGGCGGGCGGGTCGACATGCCGCTGGAGAAGACGTTCTGGGCGCAGCGTTTCGGCATGCTGACCGATCGCTTCGGGGTGGGCTGGATGATCAGTTGCGACTGACGCCCCAGAACCAGTTCATGATTTGCTGCGCGTCGGCCAGCCGGTGTTGAAACTGGGCTCTAGCTCGCTAAATCCTGAACTGGTTCTGAAAACACGAAGCCCGCCATGCGGCGGGCTTCGTGGGTGTTACGCGGATCAGGTGTTCAGCTGCAGGCGCTCGCTGGTCAGCTGGTTGATTTCGCGGTAGGCCGCGGCATCGGTTTCCAGTTGCTTCTCGCGGGCCGGGAAGATTTCCAGCAGCTTGGCGGTCCACTGCGCCGAGCGGGTCTGCTCGGGGAAGCAGCGTTCCAGCAGGCCGAGCATGATCGACACGGTGACCGAAGCGCCCGGCGAGGCGCCCAGCAGGGCGGCGATGGTGCCGTCCTCGGCAGCCACCAGTTCGGTACCGAACTGCAGGATGCCGCCTTTCTCCGGGTCCTTCTTGATGATCTGCACGCGCTGGCCGGCGGTTTCCAGGCGCCAGTCCTCGGTTTTCGCCTGCGGGTAGAACTTGCGCAGGGATTCCAGGCGCTGGTCCATGGACTGCATGACTTCCTTCACCAGGTAGCGGGTCAGGTCCATGTTGTCGCGGGCGACCGAGAGCATCGGCATCAGGTTGCTGGTGCGCACAGACAGCGGCAGGTCGAGGAACGAACCGTGGCGCAGGAACTTGGTGGAGAAGCCGGCGTAGGGTCCGAACAGCAGGGACTTCTTGCCATCCACCACGCGGGTGTCCAGGTGCGGTACGGACATCGGCGGGGCGCCCACTTCGGCCTGGCTGTAGACCTTGGCCTGGTGCAGCTTGACTACTTCCGGGTTGTCGCAGCGCAGCCACTGGCCGCTCACCGGGAAGCCGCCGAAGCCCTTGCTTTCCGGAATGCCGGACATTTGCAGGAGCGGCAGCGCACCGCCGCCGGCACCGAGGAAGACGAACTTCGCCTTGACCTGGCGGTTTTCGCCGGTGCGGGTGTTCTTGATGTCGACGCTCCAGCCTTCGCCTTCGCGCTGCAGGCCGGTGACTTTCTGGAAGTAGCTGACCCGGGTGCCCGATTGGGCGGCAAGGTAGCCCAGCAACTGGTTGGTCAGGGCGCCGAAGTTGACGTCGGTGCCGTTATCCATGCGGGTGGCGGCGACCTGCTCGTCGGCCGGGCGGCCAGGCATGGTCAGCGGTGCCCACTCGGCGATCTGCGCGCGGTCTTCGGTGTACTTCATGCCGGCGAAGGCGTGGTGCTGGCTGAGCAGCTCGTGGCGCTTCTTCAGGAACGGAATGTCCTTGCCGCGCACGAAACTCATGTGCGGGACCGGGTTGATGAAGTTCTTCGGCTCGCCAAAGCTGTCCTTGCCGACCATGTAGGCCCAGAACTGCTTGGAAACCTCGAACTGGGCGTTGATGTTGACGGCTTTCTTGATGTCGATGGAGCCATCCGCCGCTTGCGGGGTGTAGTTCAGCTCGCAGAGGCCGGCGTGACCGGTGCCGGCGTTGTTCCACGGGTTGGAGCTTTCGATCGCCCCGGATTCCTGCAGTTCGACGATCTCCAGATTGATGGAGGGATCGAGTTCCTTCAGCAGGGTTGCAAGGGTCGCACTCATGATGCCGGCGCCAACCAGCAATACATCCAGTGCTTCGTAATTGTTCTGCGCCATTAACGCGTCTCCAGATTCTTCAGCAGCAAATTGATGACGGTCCGTCTGGCGCCTTGGCGCTCGATACTGGCAGCCCGGAGTGGGAGATCGATTCTCCTCGTTGTTCGGGGCTGGGGACCGGCAATTCCGATACTTCGCGACATCGACGATTGCCTGGCGCCGTTCGGCGAGGATGCAATCGCATACGGGCGTCGTTGCGGCCGAGAACGAAGGGGGAGGGAGTGATGCACCTTCGGGCCCGGTTGCCTCAGGGCGGAACGCAACGCTGTCCGTGACATAACCAGATCAGTCTGTGGTGAGGCCATCAGGCTTCGTACAGAGTGGCTCCGGTGCCGACAAAGCTGTTCAGTGCTGCGGGGGCAGGCGTTAATGGTGCTTCTACCGACGCAAAACTTTTCATTGCTCGCCACACTCTCGTGAAGTAGTGAAAAACCTTCAAATCACGCTCTTATGGATACGTGAAGCTCAAAGGAAGTCGTTGTTGCGGGCACGTCCACCTCGGGGGGAGGAGACACGCTGCATCCATGCTCAAGTTCTGCGCAACAAGCGTTACAAAGCGCGACCGGCCAGTGACCGACGCGAATGGCGACTCTCTATGAGGGTGTGGCAGCGACAGGGTGCTGTCATTCTGCGGGGCCCGATCAGGAGGCGACCTTATAATCGGGGGGCGATTATAACGGTGAAATGAAAAAAATACCCTTCGCCTTAGACTTTTTTCCTAGTGGCGTACTCTGGATTTTCCCGATCCATGCACCGTGGTGGGGCGCCCTGCCCGTTGCTGGTTCATGGTCGGGAGCGTGGAACTGGATTTCTTCCCCATGCGTCCAATTGTCATGCGCTGTTAGCGCGAGCCGACGGCCGGTATACTGCCGGCCATCAAATGCCCAACCCATGGAGAGATGAGCATGCTGCCTCGTTTGTTGCTCAGCCTGATCGCCGCTGCCGGCCTGGCCCTGAGCGGCTGTGCCCTCAGCCCGCAACAACTGAATCCGCAACCGGTCTTCAAGGGCCCGATTACCGCGGTTGGCCAGGGCCAGCCGGTGGTGGTGCGGGTCGTCGATGGCCGCCCGAACACTTCGCTCGGAACCCGTGGCGGCCTGTACGCGGAAACCAGTGCGATCACCGTACGCAGCCAGGATGTGATTCCCAAGCTGCAGGCCCAGGCCGAAGCCGCGGTGCGTCTGCTCGGCTTCACGCCGTCGCCCAACGCCTATAACGCCCCGCAGCTGACCCTGACCCTGGCCGAGCTGAAATACCAGTCGCCGAAGGAAGGCATGTACGTGACCGAGGCGGATATCGGCGCGACCTTCCGCGTCGATGTGCAGAACAGCGTGCGCCGCTACAGCGGCCGTTATGGCGCGTCGCTGAACCAGCGCTTCGGCATGGCGCCGAACGAGGCGACCAACAGCAAGCTGGTCAGCGACGTCCTCAGCGACGCCCTGACCCGCGTGTTCAAGGACCCGACCATCGGCCAGACCCTCAATCAGCGCTGATCGTCTCGTCGGAAAACGAAAAGCCCGGGCCAACTGCCCGGGCTTTTTCATTGCAGCTCATGCCGCCTGGTGGAACGGGTCCATGTCGAGCAGGCCGATGCGCTCGTTGCCTTCGGGCAGGTCGAGATGCTCATGGCCGCTGGCCTGGCAGTACACCAGCCAGTGGTCATCCTGGACGTTGAACGAGAGCTCGGTGACGACGGCCTCGATCTCATCCAGGTGTTCGAGCAGGTATGCGTTTTCGTGGGGAACGATCTCGAGCATGGCGATTCTCCGGGGCTGTGGGCCAGAAGTGGTGTGGATTCCCTAGCCAGCAGCGTGCCAACTGCAGGTTACCGGAGCATGACGCTACGCTCGTCGCCAATCGGCCCGTCGCGGTGGTCCGTTCGTATACAATCCGCGCCTGTCTTTCCCATTTCACTGGCGGCCGTCCCTGGCGCGCCACGTCGTACAGACTCACCTTCAGCGTTATTTCGATAACCTGCGTGCAGTTCTGAAGCGGAGGTTTCGATGTCGCTGCAGGCCCTCTGGAATCAGTTCCTGGCCGATCCCGGGCGGATTCTCAATGATCTGGCCCTGTTCTTCACCCTGGCTGGCGCCTGGCTGCTGCTGGCGACCCGTCGCCGCGAACAGCGCGCCACGGCACGCCTGGTGCCGCAGAACGAAGCCCAGGCCGTCGCGCTGGACGAGTCGACTGCACGGATGAATCGCTTCTTCTACCGTTTCGGCTACGGCTGCCTGATGCTGGCGCTGCTGGTCAGCTGGTACAGCACCCGGTTGTAAGCCGGCGAACGAAAAAAGCCCGTATCGAGAGATACGGGCTTTTTTGTGCTTCCTGTCCCACTGCGTAGGGCGGGTGAAACCCGCCATGACGCTGCCGGGTTGGCGGGTTGCACCCGCCCTGCCTGCTTTCCCCGCTATTACGTGAAGAAGGGGCAGGCTTCCATCGTTACAGGCTGGCGATCTTTTCGCGCTGGACGAGCAGATTGCTGAGTGCCTGTTCGGCCTCGGACAGTTTGGCGCGTTCCTTCTCGATCACCTCGGCCGGCGCCTTGGCCACGAAGCCTTCGTTGGCCAGCTTGCCGCCGACGCGCTTGACCTCGCCATCCAGGCGGGCGATTTCCTTGTCCAGGCGCGCCAGTTCGGCGGTCTTGTCGATCAGCCCGGCCATCGGCACCAGTACCTGCATGTCGCCGACCAGCGCGGTGGCGGACATCGGCGCTTCCTCGCCTGCAGCCAGCACGCGGATGGTTTCCAGCTTGGCCAGCTTCATCAGCAGCGGCTCGTTGTCGGCCAGGCGGCGATGGTCTTCCGGCGAAGCGTTGGCGAGGATCAGGTCGATGCGCTTGGCCATGGAGATGTTCATCTCGCCGCGGATCTGCCGCACGCCGAGCATCAGCGCCTTGACCCACTCGATGTCGCCTTCCGCGGCGGCATCGATCTTCGACTCGTCGGCCACCGGCCAGGGTTGCAGCATCAGGGTGTCGCCCTGCTTGCCGGCCTGGGCCTTGATGCGCTGCCAGATTTCCTCGGTGATGAACGGCATGAACGGATGCGCCAGGCGCAGCGCCACTTCCAGCACGCGGATCAGGGTGCGGCGGGTGCCGCGCTGGCGCTCGATCGGGGCGTTCTCGTCCCACAGCACCGGCTTGACCAGCTCCAGGTACCAGGCGCAGTACTCGTCCCAGATGAATTCGTAGAGGGCCTGGGTGGCCAGGTCGAAGCGGAAGGCGTCGAGCTGGCGGGTGACTTCCTGCTCGGTGCGCTGCAGTTGCGAGATGATCCAGCGGTCCACCGAGGACAGCTCGACCGGCTCGCCGTTGACGCCGGTGTCCTTGCCATCGGTGTTCTCGATGACGAAGTTGGCGGCGTTCCACAGCTTGTTGCAGAAGTTGCGATAGCCCTCGACGCGGCCCATGTCGAACTTGATGTCGCGGCCGGTGGACGCCAGCGAGCAGAAGGTGAAGCGCAGCGCGTCGGTGCCGTAGCTGGCGATGCCCTCGGGGAACTCGGCCTTGGTCTGCTTGGCGATCTTCTCCGCAAGCTTCGGCTGCATCATGCCGCTGGTGCGTTTTTCCAGCAGGGCGTCGAGGGTGATGCCGTCGACGATATCCAGCGGGTCGAGCACGTTGCCCTTGGACTTGGACATCTTCTGGCCCTGGCCGTCGCGCACCAGACCGTGGACGTAGACGGTCTTGAACGGTACCTGCGGCGTGCCGTCCTCGTTCTTGATCAGGTGCATGGTCAGCATGATCATGCGCGCGACCCAGAAGAAGATGATGTCGAAGCCAGTGACCAGCACGTCGGTGGCGTGGAAGGTCTTGAGGAATTCGGTCTGTTCCGGCCAGCCGAGGGTGGAGAAGGTCCACAGGCCCGAGCTGAACCAGGTGTCCAGCACGTCCTCGTCCTGGCGCAGCGGTTGCTCGCCGAGGTTGTGCTTGGCGCGGACTTCCGCCTCGTTGCGGCCGACGTAGACGTTGCCCGCCTCGTCGTACCACGCGGGGATGCGGTGGCCCCACCACAGCTGGCGGCTGATGCACCAGTCCTGGATGTCGCGCATCCAGGAGAAGTACATGTTCTCGTACTGCTTCGGCACGAACTGGATGCGCCCGTCTTCCACGGCGGCGATGGCCGGCTCGGCCAGCGGCTTGGTGGAGACGTACCACTGGTCGGTCAGCCAGGGCTCGATGACGGTGCCGGAGCGGTCGCCCTTGGGTACCTTCAGTGCGTGGTCGTCGATCTTCTCGAGCAGGCCGGCGGCTTCGAAGTCGGCGACGATCTTCTTGCGCGCGTCGAAGCGGTCGAGGTTGGCGTAGGCGGCCGGCAGGCTGCCATCCACGTCGGCGTTGACGCTGCCGTCGAGGTTGAACACCTGGGCGGTGGCCAGCACGGCGGCGTTCTGGTCGAAGATGTTGATCAGCGGCAGGTTGTGGCGCTTGCCGACTTCGTAGTCGTTGAAGTCGTGGGCCGGGGTGATCTTCACGCAGCCGGTGCCGAACTCGCGGTCGACGTATTCGTCGGCGATGATCGGGATGCGCCGGCCTACCAGCGGCAGCTCGACGAAGGTGCCGATCAGCGCCTGGTAGCGCTCGTCTTCCGGATGCACGGCGACGGCGGTGTCGCCCAGCATGGTTTCCGGGCGGGTGGTGGCGACGACCAGGTGGTCCTTGCCGTCGGCGGTCTTGTGGCCGTCGGCCAGCGGGTAGCGCAGGTGCCAGAGGTGGCCCTTCTCGTCATGGTTCTCCACTTCCAGGTCGGAAATGGCGGTGTGGAACTTGGTGTCCCAGTTGACCAGACGCTTGCCGCGGTAGATCAGGCCGTCCTCGTGCAGGCGCACGAAGGCTTCCTTGACCGCTTCGGAGAGGCCGTCGTCCATGGTGAAGCGCTCGCGCGACCAGTCCACCGACGAGCCCAGGCGGCGGATCTGCCGGGTGATGGTGCCGCCGGACTGCTCCTTCCACTCCCACACCTTATCGAGGAACTTCTCGCGGCCGAGGTCATGGCGGGCGACGCCCTGGGCGGCCAACTGGCGCTCCACTACCATCTGGGTGGCGATGCCGGCGTGGTCGGTGCCCGGCTGCCACAGGGTGTTGCGGCCCTGCATGCGGCGGAAACGGATCAGCGCGTCCATGATGGCGTTGTTGAAGCCGTGACCCATGTGCAGGCTGCCGGTGACGTTCGGCGGCGGGATCATGATGGTGTACGGCTCGCCGGAACCTTGCGGGGCGAAATAGTTGCTCTTCTCCCAGGTCTGGTACCAGGAAGATTCGATGGCATGGGGCTGGTAGGTCTTGTCCATGATGCGCGGCGGGACCCTTAGGCGGCTAAACGGGAAAACCGGAGAGTATAGCGGTTGGGCTTCGCTGCCGGCCACAGGCGCTGCGGGATCGCAGGATGGGTATGTTGGCGCTGAACGCAGTGAAGCCCAACGATGGCGGCGTTGGGCTTCGCAAGCTCAGCCCAACCTACGGCGCGTCAGGGCTCGCGCTTGGTCAGGATCCACTGCAGGCGGTCTTCCAGGCGGCGTTGCAGTTCGGCTTCGATCTGCGGCACGAACTCGTCGATCACGTCCTGCAGGATCGTGCGGGCGGCGTCGCGCAGTTCGCTGTCGAGGCGGCCCTGTTCCGAGTTGGCGCCGGGGGCCGGAATGGTCAGCAGCGGCGGCTCCACCGGCAGATCGTCATCCAGCGGTTCGGCGGCTGGCTGCGGCGGGCGCGGGGCAGGGGTGACCACATCGGAGAGCAGCGGAATGCTGTCCGGCTCGAAGGATTCGGTCAGGAGAGGCGGTTCGTTGCCCGACTCGCCGAGCAGTTCGTGGATCGACTCGAGGTCGTCCAGCAGGTGGTCGGGGTCTTTCGGGGGCTTCTGATTTTCCATGGTTCGGCGCTGGGCTCTCAAAGACGCGACAGACGATGGTCCTGCAAAGGATAGCCGCGCTGGCGGTAGGACCGGAAATTCTCCCGTGCCGCCTGGCGGATGGCCGGCTCTTCCACCACCAGTTCGGCGATCCGTGCGAAATGCCCGGCGAACTCCGGAATGGCGAGGGTCAGGTTGATCAGCAGGTCGCGCTGGCTTTCCGGCGGAGCGTCGAGCCCCAGTGCGACCGGGGCCTCGGCATCCTCTTCGACGTCGCTGTGCGGGATGAACGCCTCGCCGCGGAAACTCCACAGGCGGGCGTCCATTTCATCGCGTTGCGTCGTGTCGGCGCACAGCAGATAGACGCGCATGCCTTCCCGCCAGGCCTTGGCGGCGAGGCGGCAGGCGAAGGTCAGGCGCGCATCCGGACTGGCGCTGGGTAGAACGTAAAAATCGACCTTCGTCATTTTTTGGTCCCAAAGCTACTGCGCTTGCTCATGCTGCGTTGAAAGCCTGCTCAAAATGCTCATTTACCAATCGTAAACTGCGCTTTTTCGCAGGCCTTCGCCTTGCCTGAGCTGCGCTCGCTACGCTTTGGGCTCCAAAAAAGCACACAGTTACTTGGCCCGATCCAGCAGGTATTGCGTCAGCAGCGGTACCGGGCGGCCGGTGGCGCCTTTTTCCTTGCCGCCGCTGATCCAGGCGGTGCCGGCGATGTCCAGGTGCGCCCAGTGGTATTTCTTGGCGAAGCGCGAGAGGAAGCAGCCGGCAGTGATGGTGCCCGCCTTCGGTCCGCCGATGTTGGCGATGTCGGCGAACGGGCTGTCCAGCTGCTCCTGGTATTCGTCGAACAGCGGCAGTTGCCAGGCGCGGTCGTCGGCTTCTTCGCCGGCCTTGAGCAGTTGGCGGACCAACTGGTCGTTGTTGCCCATCAGGCCAGAGGTGTTGCTGCCGAGGGCGACGATGCAGGCGCCGGTGAGGGTGGCGATATCGACCACCGACTGCGGCTTGAAGCGTTCGGCGTAGGTCAGGGTATCGCACAGCACCAGGCGGCCTTCGGCGTCGGTGTTGAGGATTTCCACGGTCTGCCCGCTCATGGTGGTGACGATGTCGCCCGGGCGGGTGGCGCGGCCGCTGGGCATGTTCTCGGCGCAGGCGAGCAGGCCGACCAGGTTGATCGGCAGTTGCAGCTCCAGCACCGCGCGGAAGGTGCCGAACACGCTGGCGGCGCCGCACATGTCGAACTTCATTTCGTCCATGCCGAGGCCCGGCTTCAGGCTGATACCGCCGGTGTCGAAGGTGATGCCCTTGCCGACCAGCACGTGCGGCGCCTCGTCCTTCTTGCCGCCGTTGTATTGCAGGACGATCAGTCGCGGCGGCTGTTCGCTGCCCTGGGACACGGCGAGGAAGGAGCCCATGCCGAGTTCGCGCAGTTTCTTCTCGTCCAGCACTTCGACCTTCAGGCTCTTGTGCTCCTTGGCCAACGCCTTGGCCTGCTCGCCCATGAAGGTCGGGTGGCAGACGTTCGGTGGCAGGTTGCCGAGATCGCGGGTCAGCGCCATGCCGTTGGCGATGGCCTGGGCTTCCTTGCTGCCCTGTTCGACGGCCGCGGCTTCGGCCTTGTCGGCGAGCAGGGTGATCTTCTTCAGCTTGAGCGCATCGGCCTTCTGGCTCTTGTAGCGGTCGAACACGTACAGGCCATCGGCCAGGGTTTCCACCAGCAGGCGCGCCTTGCCGTGGGCGTTGCGGCCTTTCACCGCCAGTTCGCCAAGCGCCAGTGCGGCGTCGGCGCCGCCCAGATTCTTCAGACTGCCGAGTACCGAGGAAACCAGTTTGCGGTACTGGCGGTCAGACAGTTCACGTTCCTTTCCGGCTCCGACCAGCAGGACGCGCTCCGCCTTCAGGCTGGGCACGCTTTGCAGCAGCAGGGTCTGGCCGACCTTGCCGGCCAGGTCGCCGCGCTTGAGCAGCGTCGAGATGGCGCCACCGCTGGCAGCGTCCACCGCCTGGGCGGTCGCGCCCAGCTTGCGGCCTTCGCCGACGGCGATGACCAGGGTGGCGGTTTTCAGGGTTTCCGGACGTACGCTTTTTACAAGGAATTCCATGGCAAGGTGTCCCCGGGACAAAGGGTCGGAATGGCGAGGTGGTCTGTGCATCCGCGCGCAGGCTGTGCATGACAGGTCTGGCGAATCGCAGGATAATGCCGGCTATTTTCGCCGGGCCGCGACGGCTGCCCGGCAATGCTGTTCAAGGCGGCTAGTTTGAGCGTAGCCGCCCGAGCGTGACAACCCTGGAGTGTCCGGTTTGATTGTCTTCCGTTATCTCGCCCGCGAAGTGCTGGTGACCCTGAGCGCGGTCAGCGCCGTGCTGCTGGTGATCATCATGAGCGGCCGTTTCATCAAGTACCTGGCGCAGGCCGCGCAGGGCATGCTGGAGCCCGGCGTGCTGTTCATGATCATGGGGGTGCGGCTGCCGGGCTTCCTGCAGCTGATCCTGCCGCTGGGGCTGTTCCTCGGCATCCTGCTGGCCTATGGACGGCTGTACCTGGAAAGCGAGATGACCGTGCTCTCGGCCACCGGCATGAGCCAGCAGCGCCTGTTCGCCTACACACTGGTTCCGGCGACTGTCGTCGCCGCCGTGGTGGCCTGGCTGAGCCTGTCGCTGGCGCCGCAGGGCATCGCGCAGATGCAGCTGCTGCTGAACAAGCAGGAAGCCATGACCGAATTCGACACCCTGGCGCCGGGGCGCTTCCAGTCGATGAAGGACGGCACCCGGGTGACCTACACGGAAAGCCTGTCGAACGACCGCACCGCGCTGGGCGGCATCTTCATTTCCGACAAGAACACCTCGGCCAGCGGCAAGGATCGCGGCATTTCCCTGCTGGTGGCGGAAAAGGGCGTGCAGGAAGTGCATGCCGATGGCAGCCGCTACCTGATCCTGCACAACGGCTATCGCTACGACGGCACGCCTGGGCAGGCCGATTACCGCGCGATCCAGTACGACACCTACGGCGTGCTGCTGCCCAAGCCCGAGGTGAGCAGCGAGATCGACGACCGTGACGCGGTGCCCACCACCCAACTGATCGGCAGCGAAAACCCGCGTTACCGCGCGGAGCTGCAGTGGCGCATCTCCATTCCGCTGCTGGTGTTCGTCGTCACCCTGCTGGCCGTGCCGCTGTCGCGGGTCAATCCGCGCCAGGGGCGCTTCCTCAAGCTGCTGCCGGCGGTGCTGCTGTACATGAGCTACCTGGCCCTGCTGATCGCCGCGCGCGGCATGCTCGACAAGGGCAAGCTTTCCTTCGGCCTCGGCCTCTGGTGGGTGCACGGCGTCTTCCTGGCGATCGGCCTGCTGCTTCTTTACTGGGAACCCATGCGATTGAAATGGGCTGCCTCGCGTGCCCGGAGGCTGGCTCATGGTTAAGTTGAATCGCTATATCGGCACCACGGTGTTCTTCAGCATCCTCGCGGTGCTCGGTGTCATTCTCGGTCTCGCCCTGCTGTTCGCCTTCATCGATCAGCTGGGCTCGCTGGACGACAGCTACACCATCGTCGAGGCGCTGAAATTCGTCCTGCTCACCGCGCCCAGCAAGGCCTACGAGATGCTGCCGATGGCGGCGCTGATCGGCTGCCTGGTCGGTCTCGGTAGCCTGGCCAGCAGCAGCGAGCTGACCATCATGCGCGCGGCCGGGGTTTCCCTGTCGCAGATCGTCTGGGCGGTGATGAAGCCAATGCTGGTGCTGATGTTCGCCGGCATCCTGGTCGGCGAGTACATCGTGCCCTGGACCGAAACCATGGCGCAGAGCGGCCGCGCCCTGGCGCAGAGCGGCGAAGGCGCGCAGAGCGCCAAGCGCGGGCTGTGGCACCGCCAGGGTGATGAATTCATCCATATCAACGCGGTGCAGCCGAACGGCGTGCTGTACGGCGTGACGCGCTACCAGTTCGACGCCCAGCACAACCTGCAGAGCGCCAGTTTCGCCAAGCGCGCGACCTTCCAGGACAAGCACTGGCTGCTGGAAGACGTGACCACCACCATGATCTACCCCGACCAGAAGCGCAGCGAGGTGCAGACCCGGGGCAGTGAGGAGTGGGGCGTCCAGCTCAGCCCGCAACTGCTGAATACCGTGGTGATGGAGCCGGAAGCGCTGTCGATCAGCGGGCTCTGGCAGTACATCCATTACCTCGCCGAGCAGGGGCTGAGCACCAATCGTTACTGGCTGGCGTTCTGGACCAAGGTGCTGCAGCCGCTGGTCACCGCTGCGCTGGTGTTGATGGCGATTTCCTTCATCTTCGGCCCGCTGCGTTCGGTCACCCTCGGTCAGCGCATCTTCACCGGCGTGCTGGTGGGCTTCATCTTCCGCATCGCCCAGGACCTGCTCGGGCCGGCGAGCCAGGTGTTCAACTTCCCGCCGCTGCTGGCGGTGCTGGTGCCGGCGGCCATCTGCGCCGTGGCTGGCGCCTGGCTGCTGCGAAGAGCGGGGTAGGTTGGCGCTGAGCGAAGCGAGGCCCAACACTTGCCAGGCCATGACACCGTTGTTGGGCTTCGCAAGCTCAGCCCAACCTGCGAAATGAAGAAAGCCGGCATTCACGCCGGCTTTCTTCTTTATCTCCCCTGAGTGGCCTTGCGCACCGCCTTGGGAATCTGCACCACCACGCTTTCCGAATAGCGGTCGTGCCAGGTGCGCTTGTCCTTGTCCCAGAGCATCCACAGGAATCCAAGGCCCAGGCACAGCCAGGAGGCGATGGCGATGACGAAGCGCAGCAGTGCCTGCATCAGGCTGATCGCCGTGCCGTCCGGGTTCTGCACGCGGATGCCCCACACCTGCATGCCGAGGGTCTGGCCGCTGTGTGTCCAGAACTTGGCGAAGAAGGCGAACAGGCTGAGGAACAGCAGGCTGGAGAGCAGCGGGTCGCCGATCAGGCCGCCCTGGTCGGCGATCTGCTTGAGGCGTTCGCTGCCGTAGATCAGGCGCAGGAAGCCCTGCTGATAGGCCAGGGTGACCACCATCAGCAGCGCGACGCACAGCAGGAAGTCGTAGAACATCGCCGCGCAGCGGCGCAGCAGCCCGGCGGGGGCGAAGTCGCCCTGTGGGCGCAGGAGCAGTTTCGACATGGCATTCCCCCGAAGGTGCGCGGGCATAAAAAAACCCGCCGAGGCGGGTTTTCCTGTGTTTGGTGCCTCGGGAGAGACTCGAACTCTCACTCTGTCGCCAGAAACGGATTTTGAATCCGCCGCGTCTACCGATTCCGCCACCGAGGCAATGGCCGCGCAGTATAGGGAGGCGCTCTGCGCCGGTCAATCGGCTCGCGTGGCCAGAAAAACGCATTTCCAGTAATATGTGCGGCCCTTCGAGATTGTCCCCCATGCGCGTTGCCGACTTTCATTTCGACCTGCCCGAACACCTGATCGCCCGCCATCCGCTCGCCGAGCGTCGCTCCAGTCGCCTGTTGGTGCTGGATGGACCGAGCGGCGAACTGGCGCACCGGAATTTCGCCGATATCCTCGAACTGCTGCAGCCGGGCGACCTGATGGTGTTCAACAACACCCGGGTGATCCCGGCGCGCCTGTTCGGCCAGAAGGCTTCCGGCGGCAAGCTGGAAATCCTCGTCGAGCGCGTGCTGGACAGCCATCGCGTGCTCGCCCATGTGCGCTCCAGCAAATCGCCCAAGCCGGGTTCGACGATTCTCATCGATGGCGGCGGCGAGGCGGAGATGCTGCAACGCCACGACACCCTGTTCGAGCTGCGCTTCGGCGAAGAAGTGCTGCCGCTGCTCGACCGCGTGGGGCACATGCCGCTGCCGCCCTATATCGACCGCCCCGACGAAGATGCCGACCGCGAGCGCTACCAGACGGTCTACGCCGAGCGCGCCGGTGCGGTGGCCGCGCCCACTGCCGGCCTGCACTTCGATCAGGCACTGCTGGAAACGATCCGTGCCAAGGGCATCGAGACCGCCTTCGTTACCCTGCATGTCGGTGCCGGGACCTTCCAGCCGGTGCGGGTGGAGCGCATCGAAGATCACAAGATGCACCACGAATGGCTGGAAGTCGGCCAGGATGTGGTCGACGCCGTCGCTGCCTGCCGCGCCCGCGGCGGTCGCGTGGTGGCAGTCGGCACCACCAGCGTGCGCTCGCTGGAGAGCGCCGCCCGCGATGGCGAGCTCAAGCCATTCAGCGGCGATACCGACATCTTCATCTACCCCGGCCGGCCATTCCATGTGGTCGACGCCCTGGTGACCAACTTCCACCTGCCCGAGTCCACCCTGCTGATGCTGGTCTCGGCCTTCGCCGGCTATCCGGAGACGATGGCGGCCTATGCCGCGGCGGTGGAGCAGGGTTACCGCTTCTTCAGTTACGGTGATGCTATGTTCATCACCCGCAATCCCGCGCCGCGCGGGCCCGAGGTCTGATCCATGAGTTTCATGAAGTTCGAGCTGCTGGCTACCGATGGCAAGGCCCGTCGCGGCCGCCTGACGTTCCCCCGGGGCGTGGTGGAAACCCCCGCGTTCATGCCGGTGGGCACCTACGGCACGGTGAAGGGCATGCTGCCGCGCGACATCGAAGGCATCGGCGCGCAGATCATCCTCGGCAACACCTTCCACCTGTGGCTGCGCCCGGGTACCGAGGTGATCCGCAAGCACGGCGATCTGCACGACTTCATGCAGTGGCAGGGGCCGATCCTCACCGATTCCGGCGGTTTCCAGGTGTTCAGCCTGGGGGCGCTGCGCAAGATCAAGGAAGAAGGCGTGTACTTCGCCTCGCCGGTCGACGGCGCCAAGGTCTTCATGGGGCCGGAAGAGTCGATGGCGGTACAGCGTGCGCTGGGCTCGGACATCGTGATGATCTTCGACGAATGCACCCCGTACCCGGCGGAATTCGATGTGGCCAAGCGCTCGATGGAGCTGTCCCTGCGCTGGGCCAAGCGCTCGAAGATCGCCCACGGCGACAGTCCCTCGGCGCTGTTCGGCATCGTCCAGGGCGGCATGCATGAAGAGCTGCGTATGCGTTCTCTGGAAGGCTTGCAGGAAATCGGCTTCGATGGCCTGGCCATTGGCGGCCTGTCGGTCGGCGAGCCGAAGGAAGAGATGATCCGCGTGCTCGACTTCCTTCCGCCGCAGATGCCGGCGGACAAACCTCGTTACCTGATGGGTGTCGGCAAGCCCGAGGATTTGGTGGAAGGTGTGCGCCGCGGCGTCGACATGTTCGATTGCGTGATGCCGACCCGCAACGCACGCAACGGTCACTTGTTCGTCGATACCGGCGTGATCAAGATCCGCAACGCGGTGCACAAGCACGACGAATCGCCCCTCGATCCGACCTGCGATTGCTACACCTGCAAACACTTCTCCCGCGCCTACCTGTACCACCTGGACAAGTGCGGGGAAATGCTCGGCAGCATGCTCAATACCATCCATAACTTGCGGCATTATCAACGGCTTATGGCTGGTTTGCGCGAGGCAATCCAACAGGGTACATTGGCGGACTTTGTCGATGCCTTCTACGCCCGGCGCGGTCTCCCGACACCGCCTCTGGACAATTGACCTTATATCCAAAGTTTTCGTGACAGGAGTTTCCAATGAGTTTTCTGATTCCCGCCGCCTTCGCCGACACCGCGCCGGCTGCTGCCGGCCCGGCCGGTACCGGTTTCGAGTGGGTGTTCCTGCTCGGCTTCCTGGTCATCTTCTACCTGATGATCTGGCGTCCCCAGGCCAAGCGTAACAAGGAGCACAAGAACCTCCTTTCCGGCCTGCAGAAGGGCGACGAAGTGGTCACCTCCGCGGGTATCGCCGGCAAGGTGCTGAAGGTCGCCGACGATTTCGTGGTCGTCGAAGTGGCCGACAACGTCGAGCTGAAGTTCCAGAAGGGCGCCATCGCCGCGACCCTGCCGAAAGGCACTCTCAAGGCCATCTGATCGATCTTCAACCAGAAAAACTACCGACGGGGCGCACGAAGCGCCCCGCGTCATAAACGGGCGGTGTCATGCTCAACAAATATCCTCTGTGGAAGTATCTGCTGATCCTGGCGGTCCTGGCCGTCGGTTTCATCTACTCCGCACCCAACCTTTATCCCGACGATCCGGCCGTGCAGATCAGTGGCGCGAGCACGGCGCTGCAGATCACCCAGGCCGACCTCGACAAGGCCGGCAAGGCGCTGGCCGACGCCGGCATCGCCGTCAAGGCGGGCAGTCTCGGCAAGAACAGCGGCCTGATCCGCCTGGTCAAGCAGGACGACCAGCTGCCGGCCAAGGACATCGTCCGCCGTGCGCTGGGTGACGACTACGTGGTCGCCCTGAACCTGGCGCAGACCACTCCCGACTGGCTGCGCAGCCTGGCCGCCAGCCCGATGAAGCTGGGTCTGGACCTCTCCGGTGGCGTGCACTTCCTCCTCGAAGTGGACATGGACAAGGCAGTCGACGCGCGCCTGAAGGTCTACGAGAGCGAAATCAAGAGCGCCCTGCGTAAGGAGCGCCTGCGCTACCGCAGCCTGCCGGTCCAGGATCGCGCCATCCAGCTCGGTTTCACCGACGAGGCCGATCTGGACAAGGCCAGGTCGCTGATCGCCAAGGACTTCCGTGACTTCGAAGTGCTCCAGAGCGGGCGCAACGAGATGCAGGTGCTGCGCCTGAGCATGACGCCGGCCAAGCTGACGGAAATTCGCGAATATTCGATCAAGCAGAACCTCACCACCGTCCGCAACCGCGTCAACGAGCTCGGCGTCTCCGAGCCGCTGGTGCAGCGCCAGGGCGCCAACCGTATCGTGGTCGAGCTGCCGGGCGTGCAGGATACCGCCGAAGCCAAGCGTATCCTCGGCAAGACCGCCAACCTGGAGTTCCGCCTGGCCGCTGAGCCGGACGCGCTCAAGTCCGCCACCGAATCCTTCGAGTTCCGCCAGCCCGGCCGTCCGCCGGTTGCGCTGGAGCGTGGCGTGATCATCACCGGTGACCAGGTCACCGACGCCAGCGCCAGCTATGACGAGAACGGCCGCCCGCAGGTGAACATCAGCCTCGATGGTCACGGCGGCGACCTGATGAACCGCGCTACCCGCACCAACGTCGGCCGCAGCATGGCGGTGGTGTTCATCGAGCAGAAGCCGATCACCCGCTACGCCAAGCAGATGGTCAATGGCGTCGAGCAGGAAGTCGCGGTTCCGGCCTTCAAGGAAGAGAAGAAGATCATCAGCCTGGCGACCATCCAGTCGCCGCTGGGCAACCAGTTCCGCATCACCGGCCTGGATGCGCCGGGCGAATCCTCGGAACTCGCCCTGCTGCTGCGCGCCGGTGGTCTGGCCGCGCCGATGTACTTCGCCGAAGAACGCACCATCGGCCCGAGCCTGGGTGCGGACAACATCGCCAAGGGTATCGATGCGTCGATCTGGGGCATGATCTTCGTTTCGCTGTTCATCCTGCTCATCTACCGCTTCTTCGGCCTGATCGCCACCGTGGCGCTGGCGCTGAACATGGTCCTGCTGGTGGCGCTGATGTCGGTGCTCGGTGCGACCCTGACCCTGCCGGGTATCGCCGGTATCGTGCTGACCATGGGCATGGCGGTGGACGCCAACGTGCTGATCTTCTCGCGGATTCGCGAGGAAATTGCCAATGGCATGTCGGTGCAGCGCGCGATCCACGAAGGCTTCAACCGTGCCTTCACGGCGATTCTCGACGCCAACCTGACCTCGCTGCTGGTCGGCGGCATTCTCTACGCCATGGGCACCGGCCCGGTGAAGGGCTTCGCCGTGACCATGTCGCTCGGCATTCTCACCTCGATGTTCACGGCCATCATGGTCACCCGCGCAATGGTCAACCTGATCTTCGGCGGGCGCGACTTCAAGAAGCTGTGGATCTAAGGGGGAGGCACGATGGACATCAAGATCGGAACTATCAACTTCATGGGCGTGCGCAACGTTGCGTTCGCCGCCACTCTCGCCCTGACCCTGCTTGCGCTGTTCAGCTGGTTCACCAAGGGCATCAACCTCGGCCTGGACTTCACCGGTGGTACGCTGATCGAGCTCACCTACGAGCAACCGGCCGAGCTGGGCAAGGTTCGTGAGCAACTGGTCGCGGCAGGCTACACCGAAGCCGTGGTGCAGAGCTTCGGCGATGCCAAGGACGTGCTGGTGCGCATGCCCAGCGATGATCCGGAGCTGGGCAAGAAGGTCGCCGCTGCGCTGCAGCAGGCCGATACCAGCAACGTCGCGAGCCTGAAACGCGTGGAGTTCGTCGGCCCGCAGGTCGGCGAGGAGCTGCGCGACCAGGGCGGCCTGGGCATGCTGCTGGCTCTCGGCGGCATCCTGATCTACGTCGGCTTCCGCTTCCAGTGGAAGTTCGCCGTCGGCGCCATCGTCTCGCTGGTGCACGACGTGATCGTCACCATGGGCATCCTGTCGTTCTTCCAGATCACCTTCGATCTGACCGTGCTGGCCTCGGTGCTGGCGATCATCGGTTACTCGCTGAACGACACCATCGTGGTGTTCGACCGTATCCGGGAAAACTTCCGGGTGCTGCGCAAGGCAGACCTGATCGAGAACATCAACATCTCCACGTCGCAGACCCTGCTGCGGACCATGGCGACCTCGATCTCCACCCTGCTGGCGATCATCGCGCTGCTGTTCTTCGCCGGGGACAACCTGTTCGGCTTCTCCATCGCGCTGTTCGTCGGTGTGATGGCGGGCACCTACTCGTCGATCTACATCGCCAACGTGGTGCTGATCTGGCTGAACCTGACCAGCGAAGACCTGATCCCGCCGCAGACTAAGGAAGTAGACGAACGTCCCTGAACGGAACGCTTCGTTTCCCGGAAGAACTCCCGCTACGGCGGGAGTTCTTTTTTGTAGGCGGCGTCAAATCGAGTTGTGGGAACTTTCTGGGAAAATTTCCTCTCCAAGGCAGGGAATAGGGCGTATACCCGAACGAAAATGGAAGCCAGGAGGTTTATGTGAACAAGTCGATGCTCATCGGTACCGTGTTGGGCGCAGTTGGCGTCACGGCGGGTGGTGCGGTGGCTACCTACAGCCTGGTGGACCGTGCTCCTTCCTATGCCGAAGTGATCGCCGTGCAGCCGGTCAAGGAGACCATCAAGACGCCGCGCGAGGTGTGCAAGGACGTCACCGTGACTCATCAGCGCCCGGTCAAGGATCAGCACCAGATCGCCGGCACCGCAATCGGCGCGGTGGTCGGCGGCCTGCTCGGCAACCAGGTCGGCGGCGGCAATGGCAAGAAGATCGCCACCGTGGCCGGCGCGGTCGGCGGTGGTTACGCGGGCAACAAGGTGCAGGAAGGCATGCAGGCGCGTGATACCTACACCACTACGGAAACCCGCTGCAGCACCGTCCACGACACCAGCCAGAAAGTGGTCGGCTACGACGTGAAGTACATGCTCGACGGCAAGGCTGGCCAGGTGCGCATGGGTCACGATCCGGGTGCGCAGATTCCGGTGCAGGACGGCCAGTTGGTGCTGCTCGACCCGAACCAGCGTCCGCAGGAATACTCGGACGAATAATCTGTCAGGCAAAAAAGAACCCGGCCAAGGCCGGGTTCTTTTTTATGCGGAATCGCTCAGCGCTTGAGCGATGGCGGCAGGTGCGGCTGGATGGTGGTCAGTAGCGCCTTGAAGCACTTGGTGTTGCCGGCGACGATGTGGCCTTTTTCGAGGAATTCGTGGCTGCCGGTGAAGTCGCTCACCAGGCCGCCGGCTTCCTGCACCAGCAGGGCGCCTGCCGCCATGTCCCACTCGGACAGGCCGAACTCCCAGAAGGCGTCGTAGCGGCCTGCGGCCACGTAGGCCAGGTCCAGGCTGGCGGCGCCGGCGCGGCGGATGCCGGCGGTCTGGCCGACCAGCGAGCGGAACATGCCGAGGTAGGCGTCGAGGTTGTCCATCTGGCCGTCGCGGAACGGGAAGCCGGTGCCGAGCAGGGCGCCTTCCAGGCTCTTGCGGTTGCTCACGCGCAGGCGGCGGCCGTTGAGGGCGGCGCCACGGCCGCGGCTGGCGGTGAATTCTTCCTGGCGTACCGGGTCGAGCACTACGGCGTGCTCCAGGCGGCCCTTGTACTTGCAGGCGATGCTGATGGCGAAATGTGGGACGCCGTGGATGAAGTTGGTGGTGCCGTCCAGCGGATCGATGATCCACAGGTAGTCGGCGCCTTCGCCGGAACCTTCCAGCATGCCGCCTTCCTCACCCATGATGCCGTGGTTCGGGTAGGCCTTGCGCAGGGCGGTGACGATGCTGAGCTCGGCGGCACGATCGACTTCGGTGACGTAGTCCTTGGCGTCTTTCTCGTTGACCGAGATGGTATCCAGGCGTTCGATGGAGCGGAAAATCAGTTCACCGGCGCTGCGGGCGGCGCGCAGGGCGATGTTCAGCATAGGCTGCATGGAGAGTTCACCTGGGTCGTTAAAGAAAGCCGGCCATTCTAGCAGAAAAGAAAGTCATTGTTCAGGCGGCCTGTCGCCTGCGTGGCGCTAAACCTACCTCTGCGGTAGGATTCCGTTCCTTTTTCGGCTTTCTTGTGTGGAGTGGGCAGGCGTTGCTCGACAGAATTCGCGTGGTGTTGGTGAATACCAGTCATCCCGGCAATATCGGCGGGACGGCCCGTGCGATGAAGAACATGGGGCTGTCACGCCTGGTGCTGGTGGAGCCCGAGGACTTCCCTAGCAGCGAGGCGGTGGCGCGTGCCTCGGGCGCGACCGACATTCTCGACTCGGCCGTGGTCGTGCAGACCCTGGAAGAGGCCTTGACCGGTTGCAGTCTGGTGCTCGGGACCAGTGCCCGGGACCGGCGCATTCCCTGGCCGCTGCTCGATCCGCGGGAGTGCGCGACGACATCGCTGCAGCACGTGGAGCAGGGTGGTGAGGTCGCACTGGTGTTCGGTCGTGAATACGCTGGCCTGACCAACGAAGAATTGCAGCGTTGCCAGTTCCATGTACATATCCCGTCCAATCCGGACTTCAGTTCGCTGAACCTGGCCACCGCGGTGCAGGTGCTGGCCTACGAAGTGCGCATGGCCTGGCTGGCGGCGGAGGGGCGGCCGACCAAGGTGGAGAAGCTGGAAACCACCGCCATGCTCAACAGCATGCCGGTCACGGCGGACGAGCTGGAGCGTTTCTATGCGCATCTGGAGCAGACCCTGGTGGATATCGGCTTCCTCGACCCGGAAAAGCCGCGCCACCTGATGTCGCGCCTGCGTCGCCTGTATGGTCGCAGCGGCGTCAGCAAGCTGGAGATGAACATCCTGCGCGGTATCCTTACCGAAACCCAGAAAGTCGCACGTGGTGTGTCCTACAAGCGGAGTGATGAAGATGTTTGAGCGTGTGCGCGAAGATATCCAGAGCGTATTCCATCGTGACCCGGCGGCGCGCAACGCCTTCGAGGTGCTCACCTGCTATCCGGGGCTGCATGCGGTCTGGCTGCACCGCCTGGCGAATCTGCTGTGGACTTCCGGCTGGAAGTGGCTGGCGCGCCTGGTTTCCAACTTCGGCCGCTGGATGACCGGCATCGAGATCCATCCGGGGGCGAAGATCGGTCGGCGCTTCTTCATCGACCATGGCATGGGCATCGTCATCGGCGAGACGGCCGAGATCGGCGACGACGTCACCCTCTACCAGGGCGTGACGCTCGGCGGCACCAGCTGGAACAAGGGCAAGCGCCATCCGACGCTGGAAGACGGCGTGGTGGTCGGCGCCGGCGCCAAGGTGCTCGGTCCGTTCACCGTCGGAGCGGGCGCCAAGATCGGCTCGAACGCGGTGGTGACCAAGGAGGTGCCGCCAGGCGCCACGGTGGTCGGCATTCCGGGGCGGATTATCGTGAAGGACGATCCCGAACTGCAGGCCAAGCGCCAGGCGATGGCCGAGAAGATCGGCTTCGATGCCTACGGCGTGACCCAGGACATGCCGGACCCGGTGGCGCGCGCCATCGGCCAGTTGCTCGATCACCTGCAGGCGGTCGACGGTCGTCTTGAGGGGATGTGCCAGGCGCTGACGGAGCTCGGCAGCGATTACTCCGCCAAGGAGCTGCCCGCCCTGCGCGACGAGGATTTCGCCGGGGTCAAGGCCGAGGAAGACAAGTCGGCGCAGTGATGCGCCGGCCTGACCGTTCTGCTAGAATACCGCGCCGCTCGCTGGTTAATTCCGAGTATTTTGATAGGTCTTATAGTTGACTTAAATACTCGGAAAAAGACATACTTTCCCCAGACCAGCGATTTTTCCCGGAAATCCCCATGCGATTGACCACCAAAGGCCGCTATGCCGTAACCGCCATGCTCGATCTGGCGTTGCATGCTCAGCGTGGCCCGGTTTCTCTTGCGGATATCTCGGAGCGCCAGGGTATCTCCCTCTCCTATCTCGAACAGCTGTTCGCCAAGTTGCGCCGTGGCAACCTGGTGGTCAGCGTCCGCGGGCCGGGCGGTGGGTACCAGCTTTCCCGCGATATGGCTGTCATCCACGTCGCCCAGGTGATCGATGCGGTCAACGAGTCGGTCGATGCCACCCGCTGCCAGGGGCAGGGGGATTGTCATTCCGGCGATGTTTGCCTGACCCATCACCTGTGGTGCGATCTCAGCCAGCAGATTCATGAGTTCCTCAGTGGCATCAGCCTCGCCGATCTGGTCGAGCGCCGCGAGGTTCAAGAGGTCGCTCAACGCCAGGACGAACGCCGCTGCGGTGGCCGGGCGTCACGCCTCGATAAGATAGAAGCGTCCGCCATCGATTGAGCGAACGCCAGCCTGTAGGAGTTACCTGATGAAATTGCCGATTTACCTCGACTACTCCGCCACGACCCCGGTGGACCCGCGTGTCGCTCAGAAAATGGCTGACTGCCTGCTGGTGGACGGCAATTTCGGCAACCCGGCGTCGCGTTCCCACGTGTTCGGCTGGAAGGCCGAAGAAGCTGTGGAAAACGCCCGTCGCCAGGTCGCCGAGCTGGTGAACGCCGATCCGCGCGAGATCGTCTGGACCTCCGGCGCGACCGAGTCCGACAACCTGGCGATCAAGGGTGTTGCGCACTTCTATTCGAGCAAGGGCAAGCACATCGTCACCTCGAAGATCGAGCACAAGGCGGTGCTGGACACCTGCCGCCAGCTCGAACGCGAAGGCTTCGAAGTGACCTACCTGGACCCGACCGAAGATGGCCTGATCACCCCGGCCCAGGTCGAGTCCGCGCTGCGTGACGACACCATCCTGGTTTCGGTCATGCACGTGAACAACGAAATCGGCACCGTCAACGATATCGCGGCGATCGGCGAACTGACCCGCTCGCGCGGCATCCTGTTCCACGTCGACGCCGCCCAGTCCACCGGCAAGGTGGATATCGACCTGGAGAAGCTGAAGGTCGACCTGATGTCCTTCTCCGCGCACAAGACCTACGGCCCGAAAGGCGTCGGCGCGCTCTACGTGCGACGCAAGCCGCGTGTGCGTCTGGAAGCCCAGACCCACGGTGGTGGCCACGAGCGCGGCATGCGTTCGGGCACCCTGGCGACCCACCAGATCGTCGGCATGGGTGAAGCCTTCCGCATCGCCAAGGAAGAAATGCATCAGGAAAACCAGCGCATCCTTGCCCTGCGCAATCGCTTCTACGAGCAGATCCAGGGTCTGGAAGAGCTGTATGTGAACGGCAGCCTGACCGCGCGCGTTCCGCACAACCTGAACGTCAGCTTCAACTACGTCGAAGGCGAGTCGCTGATCATGGCCCTGAAGGACCTCGCGGTCTCTTCCGGTTCGGCCTGTACCTCCGCCTCCCTGGAGCCGTCCTACGTGCTGCGCGCCCTGGGCCGCAACGACGAGCTGGCGCACAGTTCCATCCGCTTCACCTTCGGTCGCTTCACCACCGAAGAAGAAGTCGACTATGCCGCCGATAAGGTGGTCAATGCCGTTTCCAAGCTGCGCGAACTTTCGCCGCTGTGGGATATGTTCAAAGAGGGTGTCGACCTGTCCAAGGTCGAATGGCAGGCACACTGACCCGCCCCGCGAAGTGAGGATTAGCCATGTCGTACAGTGAAAAGGTCATCGACCACTACGAAAACCCCCGCAACGTCGGCAAGCTCGATGCCGAGGACCCGGATGTCGGCACCGGCATGGTCGGTGCGCCGGCCTGCGGTGACGTGATGCGCCTGCAGATCAAGGTCAACGAACAGGGTGTGATCGAAGACGCCAAGTTCAAGACCTACGGCTGCGGTTCGGCCATCGCCTCCAGCTCCCTCGCCACCGAGTGGATGAAGGGCAAGACCCTGGACGAGGCGGAGTCGATCAAGAACACCACCATCGCCGAAGAGCTGGCCCTGCCGCCGGTGAAAATCCACTGCTCTGTGCTCGCCGAAGACGCCATCAAGGCGGCCGTGCGTGACTACAAGCAGAAGAAAGGTCTGCTCTGAGAGCCTTTTCGCGTAAGGAGTTGCCATGGCCATCAGCATGACCGAAGCCGCCGCCAGCCACGTTCGTCGTTCCCTCGAAGGGCGTGGCAAGGGGCAGGGTATCCGTCTGGGTGTGCGCACGACCGGCTGTTCCGGTCTGGCCTACGTGCTGGAGTTCGTCGATGATCTGGCGCCGGAAGACCTGGTTTACGAAAGCCATGGTGTGAAGGTCATCATCGATCCGAAAAGCCTGGTCTACCTCGATGGCACGGAGTTGGACTTCACTCGTGAAGGCCTGAACGAAGGCTTCAAGTTCAACAACCCGAACGTGCGTGGCGAATGCGGCTGCGGCGAAAGCTTCAACGTCTGAGGCTCGCGTGGGTACGCCCTGTCACTTTGCACTGTTCGACCTGAAGCCGGACTTCCGCATCGACCTCGATCAGCTGGGTCAGCGTTACCGCGAGCTGGTGCGCAGCGTTCATCCCGACCGTTTCGCCGATGCCTCCGAGCGTGAGCAGCGCCTGGCGCTGGAAAACGCCGCGCAGCTGAACGACGCCTACCAGACGCTGAAAAGCGCGCCGCGCCGGGCGCTTTACCTGCTGACCCTGCGCGGTAACGCCCTGCCGCTGGAAGCGACAGTGCAGGACCCGGAATTCCTGCTGCAGCAGATGGAGCTGCGCGAGGAGCTGGAAGACCTGCAGGACAGCGCGGACCTGGATGGCGTGGCGGCTTTCAAGCGACGCCTGAAGAATGCCCAGCGGCAGCTGGATGACGCATTCGCCGCCTGCTGGGATGACGCGGCCCGTCGTACGGAAGCCGAGCGTCTGGTGCGGCGGATGCAGTTTCTCGACAAGCTGGCGCAGGAAGTGCGTCAGCTGGAAGAGCGACTCGACGATTAATCCGCGCGGTTCATACCGCGCCCGATAGTTTGAAATCATGGCCCTACTGCAGATCGCCGAGCCCGGACAGAGCCCCCAGCCGCATCAACGTCGCCTGGCCGTGGGGATCGACCTGGGCACAACCAATTCCCTGGTCGCTGCCGTGCGCAGCGGCGTCGCCGAACCTCTGCCGGATGCGCAGGGGCGGGTGATCCTGCCGTCGGCGGTGCGTTACCACGCCGATCGCATCGAAGTGGGCGCGTCGGTGAAAGACAATGCCGTCGAAGACCCGCTGAACTCCGTCATTTCCGTCAAGCGCCTGATGGGGCGTGGCCTGGAGGACGTCAAGCATCTCGGCGGCCAGATGCCCTATCGCTTCAGCCAGGGCGAGTCGCACATGCCGTTCATCGAGACCGTCCAGGGCTCGAAGAGCCCGGTGGAAGTCTCGGCGGAAATCCTCCGGACCCTGCGCCAGCGCGCCGAGGAAACCCTTGGCGGCGAGCTGGTCGGCGCGGTCATCACCGTCCCCGCATACTTCGACGATGCCCAGCGCCAGGCTACCAAGGACGCCGCGCGGCTGGCCGGCCTGCACGTGCTGCGCCTGCTCAACGAGCCCACCGCGGCGGCGGTCGCCTACGGTCTGGACCAGAACGCCGAAGGCGTGGTCGCCATCTATGACCTGGGCGGCGGCACCTTCGATATTTCCATCCTGCGCCTGACCCGTGGCGTGTTCGAGGTCCTGGCCACCGGCGGCGATACCGCGCTGGGCGGCGACGATTTCGACCATGCGATTGCCGGCTGGATCATCGCTCAGGTCGGTCTTTCCGACGATCTCGATCCGGCTACCCAGCGTCAGCTGCTGCAGACCGCCTGTGCGGCGAAGGAAGCCCTGACCGCCAGCGACCGTGTCGCGGTGAGCTATGGCGACTGGTCTGGCGAGCTGACTCGCGAATTCTTCGAGGAGCTGATCGAGCCGATGGTGGCCCGCAGCCTCAAGGCCTGCCGCCGTGCGGTGCGCGATTCCGGCGTGGAGCTGGAAGAAGTGACCGCCGTGGTCATGGTCGGCGGTTCGACCCGTGTGCCGCGCGTACGCCAATCGGTGGGCGAACTGTTCGGCCGCGAGCCGCTGACCGATATCGACCCCGATCAGGTGGTGGCCATCGGCGCCGCTATCCAGGCCGATACCCTGGCCGGCAACAAGCGTGGCGATGGCGAAGAGCTGCTGCTGCTCGACGTGATTCCGCTGTCCCTCGGTCTGGAGACCATGGGCGGCCTGATGGAGAAGGTGATCCCGCGCAACACCACGATTCCGGTGGCGCGCGCTCAGGAGTTCACCACCTACAAGGATGGCCAGACGGCCATGATGATCCATGTGCTGCAGGGCGAGCGCGAGCTGGTGAAAGACTGCCGCTCCCTGGCGCGCTTCGAACTGCGTGGTATTCCGCCGATGGTGGCTGGCGCGGCGAAGATCCGTGTCAGCTTCCAGGTGGATGCCGACGGCCTGCTCGGAGTCTCCGCCCGCGAGCTGAGCTCCGGCGTCGAGGCGAGTATCCAGGTCAAGCCGTCCTACGGCCTGACCGACGGCGAAATCGCCCGCATGCTGCAGGACTCCTTCCAGAATGCCGGCGACGACATGGCCGCCCGCGCCCTGCGCGAGCAGCAGGTCGAGGCTCAGCGCCTGCTCGAGGCCGTGCAGTCGGCGCTGGATGCCGACGGCGAGCGCCTGCTGGATGCGGAAGAGCGTCTGGTCATCGATGCGAACATGCAAACCCTGCGCGAACTGGCGGGCGGCAATGACACCGCGGCCATCGAAAAGCAGATCAAGCGTCTGTCCCAGGTGACCGACGCCTTCGCCGCGCGACGGATGGACGCCACCGTCAAGGCCGCCCTGGCAGGCCGCCGGCTCAACGAAATCGAGGAATAAGCGAAGATGCCGCAGATCGTTTTTCTGCCGAATGCCGAGCACTGCCCTGAAGGTGCGGTGATCGAGGCCCAGCCGGGCGAAACCATCATGAAGGCAGCGCTGCGCAATGGCATCGAAATCGAGCATGCCTGCGAGATGTCCTGCGCCTGCACCACCTGCCATGTGATCGTGCGTGAAGGGTTCAACTCGATGGAGCCGTCCGACGAGTTGGAAGACGACATGCTCGACAAGGCCTGGGGCCTGGAGCCGGATTCCCGCCTGTCCTGCCAGGCCGTGGTCGGCGACGAGGATCTGGTCGTCGAGATTCCGAAGTACACCATCAACCAGGTCTCCGAAGGCCACTGAGCGGATATCGAGGCGAAACATGAGCCTGAAATGGACCGATGTTCTGGAAATCGCCATCCAGCTTGCCGAGAGCAAGCCGGAGGTCGATCCGCGCTACATCAACTTCGTCGATCTGCATAGCTGGGTGCTGGAACTTCCGGAATTCAGCGACGATCCGCAGCGTGGCGGCGAGAAGGTGCTGGAAGCCATCCAGTCCGCCTGGATCGAAGAACTCGACTGAGACTGCGCGCGAGCGGCGTCTGCCTTTTGCGAGGCTTACCGCCTGCCGCCCGCGGCTGCTCTTTTTCCCGAACCCGCGTATAATTCGCGGGTTTTATTTTAGGTGAGCTCCGCTGGAACCCCGCAGTTTCCTCTGGAGCCGTCGACCTTGACCCTCTCCGGGGTCGATCCCGCGCAAAGCGCTTCGCGGCGCGGCATACCCTGAATCACAGGAGCTCCTGGCCATGCCAGGGGCTTCTTGGCTTTACCAACCTTGCTTCTGGAGTTTTCCATGGCCCTGCAACGCACCTTCTCCATCATCAAGCCCGACGCCGTCTCCAAGAACGTCATCGGCGAAATCCTGACCCGCTTCGAGAAGGCCGGTCTGCGCGTCGTCGCTTCGAAAATGGTTCAACTGTCCGCGCGCGAAGCCGGCGGTTTCTACGCCGAGCACAAAGAGCGCCCCTTCTTCAAGGATCTGGTTGCCTTCATGACCTCCGGCCCGGTCGTCCTGCAGGTTCTGGAAGGTGAAGACGCCATCGCCCGCAACCGCGAGCTGATGGGCGCCACCGATCCGAAGAAAGCCGACGCCGGCACCATCCGCGCCGACTTCGCCGTTTCCATCGACGAGAACGCCGTACACGGTTCCGACTCCGAAGCTTCGGCTGCTCGCGAAATCGCCTACTTCTTCTCCAGCACCGAGGTGTGCGAGCGCATTCGCTGATAAGCGAATGGGCGAGGGTGAATCCATGACTGATACCGTTGTAAAGGCCAACCTGCTGGGCATGACCAAGCCCCAGCTCGAGGAATTCTTCGAGTCCATCGGTGAAAAGCGCTTCCGCGCCGGCCAGGTGATGCAGTGGATTCACCACTTTGGCGCCGAGGATTTCGACGCCATGACGAACGTCGGCAAGGCCTTGCGCGAAAAGCTCAAGGCCTGTGCCGAAATTCGTGGTCCCGAGATCGTCAGCCAGGACATCTCCGCCGACGGCACCCGCAAGTGGGTGGTGCGCGTGGCGTCCGGCAGTTGCGTCGAGACCGTCTACATCCCGCAGGCCGGGCGCGGCACCCTGTGCGTATCGTCGCAGGCCGGCTGCGCGCTGGATTGCAGCTTCTGCTCCACCGGCAAACAAGGCTTCAACAGCGACCTGACCTCGGCGGAAATCATCGGCCAGGTGTGGATCGCCAACAAATCCTTCGGCACCGTGCCCGGCAAGATCGACCGCGCCATCACCAACGTGGTGATGATGGGCATGGGCGAGCCGCTGCTGAACTTCGACAACGTCGTGACTGCCATGAGCATCATGATGGAGGACTTCGGCTACGGCATTTCCAAGCGCAAGGTGACCCTGTCCACCTCCGGCGTAGTGCCGATGATCGACAAGCTCGGCGAAGTGATCGACGTTTCCCTGGCGCTGTCGCTGCACGCGCCGAACGACGAGCTGCGCAACAAGCTGGTGCCGATCAACAAGAAGTACCCCCTGGCCATGCTGCTGGATGCGTGCCGGCGCTACATCACCCGCCTCGGCAAGGAGCGCGTGCTGACTGTCGAGTACACCCTGCTCAAGGATGTGAACGACCAGCCTGAGCATGCTGAGCAGATGATCGCATTGCTCAAGGATTTTCCTTGCAAGATCAACCTGATTCCGTTTAATCCCTTCCCGCACTCCGGTTACGAGCGGCCGAGCAACAATGCCATCCGCCGTTTCCAGGACATGCTGCACAAGGGCGGCTTCAACGTCACCGTGCGTACCACTCGTGGCGAAGACATCGACGCCGCCTGCGGACAACTGGTCGGCCAGGTAATGGACCGTACTCGCCGTAGCGAACGCTACATCGCCGTACGCCAACTGGCCGCCGACGCCGAGACAACGCCGACTGCAGCCAATCGAAACTGATCGAGAGAGGATTCCGATGATCTTGCGCGCCGCGCTGTTTTTCCTGTTGGCAACCGTGCTGACGGCTTGCGTGACGACCGGCAAACCGGAACCCCTCAAGACCGAGAAGGGCCGTAACGAGGCGCGCGACGCCTATATCCAGCTGGGCATCGGCTACCTGCAGATGGGTAATACCGAGCAGGCCAAGGTTCCGCTGCGCCAGGCCCTGGAAATCGACTCCTCCAGCGCGGATGCCCACGCGGCGCTGGCGCTGGTCTACCAGACGGAAGCGGAGCCGAAACTGGCGGAAACCGAGTACCGCAAGGCGCTTTCCTCCCGCTCCGACGATGCGCGTATCCTGCGCAACTACGGTAGCTTCCTGTTCGAGCAGAAGCGCTACCAGGAGTCCTACGATACCTACATGAAGGCCTCGGAAGACGGCCTTTATCCTGAACGTTCGCGGATTTTCGAGAATCTCGGGCTGGTCTGCCTGAAGCTGAACCGCCAGGATGAAGCCAAACAGTTCTTCGACAAGGCCCTGCGGCTGAATCGCAATCAGCCGGTGGCCCTGCTGGAAATGGCCGATCTGTCCTACCGGACCCGCGACTTCGTGCCGGCCCGCAGTTACTACGAAGAATATTTGAAGCAGGGCTCGCAGAACGCGCGCAGCCTGCTGCTGGGTATCCGCCTGGCGAAAGTTTTTGACGATAGGGACACCGCTGCCAGTTACGGTCTGCAACTGAAGCGTCTGTATCCCGCTTCTCCCGAATATCAGGCATACCAGGCAGAACAATGATGATGACGTCGCAGCCAGAGGGCGTTGCAGCGAGCCGCACGAATCCCGGTGAAACCCTGCGCCTCGCACGCGAGAGCAAGGGCTGGTCGGTCACCCAGGTGGCCGCTCAGCTGAACCTCACCGAGCATTCCCTGCGTCAGCTGGAACAGGGCAATTTCGACCAACTGCCGGGGCATACCTTCGCGCGTGGCTATGTGCGTGCCTATGCCAAGCTTCTCGGTATGGACCAGGCGCAACTGGTGAGCACCTTCGACCAGTACACCGGCACCGATGCCAGTGGCAGCACCGTGCACAGCCTCGGTCGTGTGGCTGAGCCGGTACGCCTGTCGCGCAACCTGCTGCGCCTGTTCAGCCTGCTGCTGCTCGCCCTGCTGATCGCCTTCGCCTACTTCTGGTGGCAGGAGCGCAATGGCCGGGCGGTCGAGGTCAACGGCCTGACCATGGAGCATGTCGAGGTGGAAAGTGCCGATGGCACCACCGAGATCCATACCCTCGACGAGCCGGAAGACCAGGCCGTTGCCGAGGATCAGGCGAATACCCTGCCGCTGTCGAGTGCGTCCGAGGGCGCTGCCGATCAGCCGTCCGAGCAGGCTGCGGCGCCGGCTCCGGCCGATCCCCTCACAGCGCCTGCCTCCACTGCCGCCGCGCCGGTGCCCATCGCTCCCGCTACTCCCGCCGCACCGGTTGCACCTGCCGCTCCGGCCGCGACTGTACCGGCCGTTCCGGCGCCCGCACCCGAGGCGCCCGCGACCGAGCAAGCGATTGCCCCGGCCGCTCCGGCCCAGCAGCCTGCCAGCAGCGCCGCACCGGTAGTCGCCGAAGCCGGGCAGGGCGTAGTGAAGATCGACTTCGTCGCCGATTGCTGGACCCAGATTACCGATGCTGACGGCAAGGTGCTGGTCAGCGCCCTGAAACGCAAGGGCAACGCCCTGGAAATCGCTGGCAAGGCGCCGATGGAGCTGCGCCTGGGCTTCGCCCGTGGTGCGCAGGTCAGCTACAACGGCCAGCCGGTCACGGTGCAGGCTTCCCGTGGCGAAACCGCACGCCTGAAGTTAGGTGGACAGTAAGATGCATTGTGCTTCTCCGATCATCCGTAGGCCCTCGCGCAAGATCTGGGTCGGCAACGTGCCGGTGGGGGGCGATGCGCCCATCGCCGTGCAGAGCATGACCAACACCGACACCCTGGACGTCGCCGCTACCGTTGCGCAGATTCGCCGCCTGGAAGAGGCGGGCGCCGATATCGTGCGGGTTTCCGTGCCGGACATGGATGCCGCGGAAGCCTTCGGCAAGATCAAGCAGCAGGTCCAGGTACCGCTGGTGGCGGATATCCACTTCGACTACAAGATCGCCCTGCGCGTGGCCGAACTGGGCGTCGACTGCCTGCGCATCAACCCCGGCAACATCGGCCGTGAGGATCGCGTCAAGGCGGTGGTCGACGCGGCCCGTGACAAGAACATCCCGATCCGCATCGGCGTCAACGCCGGCTCGCTGGAGAAGGACCTGCAGAAGAAGTATGGCGAGCCGACCCCCGAAGCCCTGCTCGAATCGGCCATGCGCCATGTCGATCACCTCGACAAGCTGGACTTCCAGAACTTCAAGGTCAGCGTGAAGGCTTCCGACGTGTTCATGGCCGTCGCCGCCTATCGCCTGCTGGCCAAGCAGATCGAGCAGCCCCTGCACCTCGGCATCACCGAGGCCGGCGGCCTGCGCTCGGGCACGGTGAAGTCCGCCGTCGGCCTGGGCATGCTGCTCGCCGAGGGCATCGGCGACACCATCCGCATCTCCCTGGCCGCCGATCCGGTCGAGGAAATCAAGGTCGGTTTCGACATCCTCAAGTCCCTGCACCTGCGCTCGCGCGGCATCAACTTCATCGCCTGCCCGAGCTGCTCGCGGCAGAACTTCGATGTGGTGAAGACCATGAACGAGCTGGAAGGCCGCCTCGAGGACCTGCTGGTGCCGCTGGACGTCGCCGTGATCGGCTGCGTGGTGAACGGTCCAGGCGAAGCCAAGGAGGCCCATATCGGCCTCACCGGCGGTACGCCGAACCTGGTCTACATCGACGGCAAGCCCTCGCAGAAACTGAGCAACGACAACCTGGTGGATGAGCTGGAACGGCTCATCCGCGAAAAAGCGGCCGAGAAGGCCGAAGCCGACGCAGCGCTGATCGCGCGCGGCTGATTGCTATCCAAGGACATCATGTGAGCAAGTCTTTGCAAGCCATTCGTGGCATGAACGACATCCTGCCGGAGCAGACTCCGGTCTGGCGCTATCTGGAAAACACCTTCGCCGAGCTGCTGGACGGCTATGGCTACAAGGAAATCCGCCTGCCGATCCTCGAGTTCACCGATCTGTTCGCCCGCGGTATCGGCGAAGGGACCGACGTGGTCGACAAGGAGATGTACACCTTCCTCGACCGCAACGAGGAATCGCTGACCCTGCGTCCGGAAGGCACCGCCGGCTGTGTGCGAGCCGTGCTCGAACATGGCCTCACTGGTGGCGGCCAGGTGCAGAAGCTGTGGTACACCGGCCCGATGTTCCGCTACGAGAAGCCGCAGAAAGGCCGTTACCGCCAGTTCCACCAGATCGGCGTGGAAGTCTTCAACCAGCCCGGCCCGGATATCGACGCCGAACTGATCGTGCTCACCTGGCGCCTGTGGAAGAAGCTCGGCATGGCCGATGCGGTGACCCTGCAGCTGAACAGCCTGGGCTCCAGTGAAGCCCGCGCGCGTTATCGCGACGCCCTGGTGGCCTACCTGAACGAGCGCTTCGACCAGCTCGACGAGGACAGCCAGCGCCGCCTGACCACCAACCCGCTGCGCATCCTCGACAGCAAGATCGAAAGCACCCAGGTGCTGCTGGCCGAGGCGCCGACCCTGCAGGAGTATCTGGATGAGGAGTCCCGTGCGCACTTCGAAGGTCTGAAGGTGCGTCTGGATGCCGCCGGCATCAGCTACCAGATCAATACCAAGCTGGTGCGTGGCCTCGACTACTACGGCCGCACCGTGTTCGAGTGGGTCACCGCCAAGCTCGGCTCGCAGGGCACCGTCTGTGCCGGCGGCCGCTATGACGGACTGGTCAGCCAGTTCGGCGGCAAGCCCACGCCGGGTGTCGGTTTCGCCATGGGCATCGAGCGCCTGGTGCTGCTGCTGGAAACCCTCGGCCTGGTGCCCGAGGAACTCAACCGCCCGGCCGACCTCTATCTCTGCGCCTTCGGCGAGCCGGCCGAGCTGGCCGGACTGGCCCTGGCCGAGCGTCTGCGCGACGCCATTCCGGGGCTGCGCCTGCTGGTCAACGCCGGTGGCGGCAGCTTCAAGAGCCAATTCAAGAAGGCCGACAAGAGCGGCGCCCAGTACGCACTCATCCTGGGTGACGACGAACTGGCCGGCCGCGTGGTAGGTTGCAAGCCTTTGCGCGGCGAAGGCGAGCAACAGACGATTGCCTGGGATGCACTGCCCGAGCACCTGACAGCCCGCCTGGCGCGGGCCTGAGACAACACCGACTAGGAGTATTGGGGTGACCACGCGTACCGAAGAAGAACAACTGGCGGACATCAAGGACTGGTGGCAGCGCAATGGCATGCCCCTGCTCACCGGCGCCTTGCTGGCCCTGGTAGTGGTGTTCGGCTGGCAGGCCTGGAAGAAATACCAGAACAATCAGGCGCAAGGCGCCTCGATCATCTATCAGCAACTGCTGGAAACCGCTCTGAACCCGACTGGCCAACCCGATCCGGCGAAAGTCGCGGAACTCGCCAGCAAGCTGACCAGCGAATACGGCGGCACCCGGTATGCCCAGTACGGTCGCCTGTTCGTCGCCAAGGTGGCGGTGGACAGCGGCAGGCTGGATGACGCGGCCCTGGAACTCAAGGCCATCGTCGACAAGCCGGTCGATGCCACCCTCGGCGAGCTGGCGCGGCAGCGTCTGGCGCGCGTCCTGTCTGCCCAGGGCAAGGTCGAGGAAGGCCTCAAGCTGCTCGAAGGCGAGGCCGAGAAGGCCTACGTCGCTACCCGCGAGGAACTGCGGGGCGATCTGCTGGTGCAGCTGAAGCGCACCGATGATGCGCGCGCCGCCTACGAGAAAGCCAAGGCTGCACTGCCGGAAGACGCCGCGCTCGGCGCCCTGCAGATTAAGCTGGACGACCTGGCCAAGGGAGATGCCTGACATGCTGCGCTGGAAACACGTGGCGCTGTTGGCGCTGACCCTGTTGGCCGTGGGTTGCAGCAGCAACTCGAAGAAAGAACTGCCTCCGGCGGAACTCACCGACTTCACCGAAGAGGTTCGCCTGGAGAAGCAATGGAGCCGCTCGGTCGGTGACGGCCAGGGCGACCTCTACAACCTGCTGACGCCGGCCGTGGACGGTTCGGTGATCTATGCCGCTTCCGCTGAAGGCCGCGTAATGGCCATCCAGCGCGAGAGCGGCGACGTGCTGTGGAAACAGGACCTCGACCTGCCGGTTTCCGGTGGGGTCGGTGTCGGCCACGGCATGGTGCTGATCGGTACCCTGCGCGGCGATGTGATCGCCCTCGACGAGACCAGCGGCGAGCAGAAATGGCGTACCCGGGTGACCAGCGAGGTGCTGTCCGCACCAGCAACCGACGGTGACGTCGTGGTGGTGCAGACCCAGGACGACAAGCTGATCGCTTTCGACGCCGCCAGCGGCAACCGTCGCTGGATCTATGAAAGCAGCGTGCCGGTCCTGACCCTGCGTGGCACCGGTGCTCCGCTGATTGCCGGTCGCCTGGCGCTGGCCGGGTTGGCCAGCGGCAAGGTCATCGCAGTCGATGTGCAGCGTGGCCTGCCGGTCTGGGAACAGCGCGTGGCTATTCCCCAGGGTCGTTCCGAGCTGGAGCGCGTGGTGGATATCGATGGCGGTCTGACTCTGGTGGACAACGCCCTGTACGTCGCCAGCTATCAGGGCCGCGCCGCGGCGCTGGACGTCAGCACCGGCCGCGTACTGTGGCAGCGCGAAGCTTCCAGCTACGCGGGTGTTGCCGAAGGTTTCGGCAACGTCTACGTCAGCGAGGCCAGTGGCACCGTCGAAGGACTGGATTCCCGTGGCGCTTCCTCGCTGTGGCGCAACGAATCCCTGGCCCGCCGCCAGCTGTCCGCTCCGGCGATCCTGTCCAGCAATGTGGTGGTCGGCGACGTCGAAGGCTACGTGCACCTGCTGAGCCAGGTGGATGGCCGCTTCGTCGGCCGCACGAAGGTCGATGGCGACGGTGTGCGTGTGCGCCCGCTGGTAGTCGGCAACTGGATGTATGTGTTTGGCAACAGCGGTGATCTGGTCGCCTATACCATTCGCTAAGCTGTGTCTTACTGCCGGCCGCTGTCGCGCGACGACAGCGGCCGTCGTGTTTTCTGAAAATCTGAATTTTTCCTGGAGAGCCGCATGGTTCCCGTAATTGCCCTGGTGGGTCGTCCGAACGTCGGCAAGTCCACCCTGTTCAACCGACTGACCAAGACCCGCGACGCCATCGTTGCCGAATACGCCGGCCTGACCCGCGACCGCCAGTACGGCGAGGCGAAGTGGCAGGGCAAGAAATTCATCGTCATCGATACCGGGGGTATCTCCGGCGATGAGGAAGGCATTGATGCGAAAATGGCCGAGCAATCGCTGCAGGCCATCGAAGAGGCCGATGCGGTGCTGTTCATGGTCGACTCGCGTGCCGGGATGACCGCCGCCGACCAGATGATCGGCGAGCACCTGCGCAAGCGGAACAAGCGCAGCTACCTGGTGGCGAACAAGGTCGACACCGTCGATCCGGATATCGCCCGCGCCGAGTTCAGCCCGCTGGGCCTGGGCGATGCGCTGCCGATCGCCGCTGCCCACGGCCGCGGCATCACCCATATGCTGCAGACGGCACTGGGCGAGCTGTTCCTCCCGGACCCGGAAGCACCGGAAGACAACGAGGCGCCCGGCGAAACCGAGGAAGTCGCCGAAGGCGAAGAGCCCAAGCGGATTCCCGGCCCGAGCGAGAAGGATGGCATCAAGATCGCCATCATCGGCCGCCCCAATGTCGGCAAGTCGACCCTGGTCAACCGCATGCTCGGCGAGGAGCGGGTGATCGTCTACGACCAGGCCGGCACCACCCGCGACAGCATCTACATCCCGTTCGAGCGCAACGAAGAGAAGTACACGCTGATCGACACCGCCGGCGTGCGCCGCCGCGGCAAGATCTTCGAGGCGGTGGAAAAGTTCTCGGTGGTGAAGACCCTGCAGGCGATCCAGGATGCCAACGTGGTGATCTTCGTCATGGACGCCCGCGAGGGTGTGGTCGAGCACGATCTCAACCTGCTTGGCTTCGTGCTGGAAACCGGCCGTGCGCTGGTCATCGCGCTGAACAAGTGGGACGGCATGGAGTCCGCCGAGCGCGACTACGTGAAGACCGAACTGGAGCGCCGCCTGCTGTTCGTCGACTTCGCCGACATCCACTTCATTTCCGCGCTGCATGGCACCGGCGTCGGCCATCTGTACAAGTCGGTGCAGGAGTCCTTCCGTTCGGCCGTCACCCGCTGGCCGACCAGCCGTCTGACGCAGATCCTCGAAGATGCGATCCAGGTACACCAGCCGCCGATGGTCAACGGCCGCCGCATCAAGCTGCGCTACGCCCACCTCGGCGGCGCCAACCCGCCGCTGATCGTGATCCACGGCAACCAGGTGGATGCGGTGCCCAAGGCCTACACGCGCTACCTGGAGAAGACCTACCGGCGCGTGCTGAAACTGGTCGGTACGCCGATCCGTATCGAGTACAAGGGCGGCGACAACCCGTTCGAAGGCAAGAAGACCCAGCTCACCGAGCGCCAGGTGAACAAGAAGCGCCGGCTCATGTCGCACCACAAGAAAGCCGAGAAGAAGCGGAAGGACAAGCGTAAATAGCCTAGGGTCTGTTGCCGTTTCGCTCGCTCGCGACGAAATGGCGACAGAACCGAAGTCCGGGCTTCAGGCCGCAGGCTGCAGACGATAAAGTAGGTGCCCCACTTATCGCCCGCAGCCTGTAGTCGAAGCCATGCTCACCAGCAAACTGCCGAATGTCGGCACCACCATCTTCACTCGCATGTCCCAGCTTGCCGCCGATTGCGGTGCGCTGAATCTTTCCCAGGGCTTCCCTGACTTCGACGGCCCGCTCGCATTGCGCGAGGCTATCGGCCGCCACGTCATGCTCGGGCATAACCAGTACGCGCCGATGACCGGCCTGCCGGCGCTGCGCGAGCAGGTCGCGGCCAAGGTCGCCGATTTCTACGGGCGCAAGGTCAGCGCCGACAGCGAAGTGACCATCACCCCCGGCGCCACCGAGGCGATCTTCTGCGCGGTGCAGGCGGTGATCCGCCCGGGCGACGAGGCCATCGTTCTCGATCCCTGCTACGACAGCTACGAGCCCTCGGTGGAACTGGCCGGCGGCCGCTGCGTGCATGTGCCGCTGAGCCTGCCGGACTTCCGCATTGACTGGCAGCGCCTGGCCGACGCCATCACCCCACGCACCCGCCTGATCTTCCTCAACAGCCCGCACAACCCGAGCGGCGCGCTGATCGATCGCGCCGACCTCGACCAGCTGGCCGCGCTGATCCGCGATCGCGAGATCTACGTGATCAGCGACGAGGTCTACGAGCACCTGATCTACGACGGCGTCAGCCACACCAGCGTGCTCGCCCATGAGGAGCTGTACCCGCGCGCCTTCGTGATCAGCTCGTTCGGCAAGACCTACCACGTCACCGGCTGGAAGACCGGCTACGTGGTGGCGCCGCCGGCGCTGTCCGCCGAGCTGCGCAAGATCCACCAGTACGTCAACTTCTGCGGCGTGACGCCGCTGCAATGGGCGCTGGCCGATTTCATGGCCGAGCACCCCGGGCACCTGCGCGAGCTGCCGGCTTTCTACCAGGCCAAGCGCGACCTGTTCTGCGACCTGCTGGTCAGCTCGCGGTTCACCTTCCAGCGTGCCGCCGGCACCTATTTCCAGGTGGTCGACTATTCGGCGATCCGTCCGGACCTGGACGACGTGGCCATGGCCGAATGGCTGACCCGCGAGCATGGCGTCGCCGCGATCCCGGTGTCGGTGTTCTACCAGCAGGCGCCGGCCGACATGCGTCTGGTGCGCTTCTGCTTCGCCAAACGTGAGGAGACGCTGCGTCAGGCGGCGGAAAAACTATGCGCGATCTGAGCCAACTGCCCGACCTGAAACTCGCCCTGGTGCAGACCACCCTGGCCTGGCACGACGCCGAGGCCAACCGCGCGCGCTTCGCCACGCTGCTGGAGCAGGCGCGAGGCGCCGACCTGGTGATCCTGCCGGAGATGTTCACCACCGGCTTCTCCATGGATTCGGAAAGCCTCTGCGAGCCGGAGGAGGGCGCCACCTACGCCTGGCTGCGCGAGCAGGCCGCGCGGCTGGATGCGGTGGTCGCCGGCAGCGTGATCATCCGCGCCGCGGACGGCAGCCACCGCAACCGCCTGCTCTGGGCGCGCCCGGACGGCGAGATGCTGTACTACGACAAGCGCCATCTGTTCCGCATGGCCGGCGAGCACAAGCACTACACGCCGGGCGAGCACCAGGTGCTGCTGGAGTGGAAGGGCTGGCGGATTCGCCCGCTGGTCTGCTACGACCTGCGCTTCCCGGTATGGAGCCGCGACGCCCGCGATACCGACCTGCTGCTGTACACCGCCAACTGGCCGGCCGCGCGCCGCCAGCATTGGAACCGCCTGCTGCCGGCGCGCGCCATCGAGAACCTGTGCTACGTCGCGGCGGTGAACCGCGTCGGCGAGGATGGCAAGGGGCACGGCTATTCCGGCGACAGCCAGGTGCTGGATTTCCAGGGCGAGGCCCTGCTGGAGGCGGGCACGGGCGATGGCGTGTTCCACGTCAGCCTGTCCGCACAGGCGCTGGCGGCCTACCGCGAGCGCTTCCCGGCCAACCTGGATGCCGATGAGTTCGAGCTGAAGCCCTGATTCGGCCCGTTTGCGTGGCCGGATGTTGGGCTTCGCGGGCTCAGCGTCAACCTACGGGGCTGTCGTGCCGGGCATGGCGCTCGGTGCGTCGGGCAATGTAGGTTGGCGCTGAACGAAGTGAAGCCCAACGCTTGCGTGGCGGAATGTTGGGCTTCGCAGGCTCAGCCCAACCTACGGAAGGCGCCCCGATGGTGATCAATACGCACTGGCCCGGTTCAACCGCTCGATGGAGTCGGCATCCAGTTGCAGCCGGGTTGCGCCGATCAGGTCCGGCAACTGGTCCAGGCTGGATGCGCTGGCAATCGGCGCAGTAACGCTGGGGCGGGCGATCAGCCAGGCCAGGGCGACCTGGGTGGGCGTCACGTCGTACTGCTCCGCCACCTCGTCCAGCGCGGCGAGGATGGTCACGCCGCGTTCGTTCAGATAGCCCTTCACCTTGTCGGCGCGCGCCGGGCTTTTATCCAGGTCCGCCTGGCTGCGGTACTTGCCGGTCAGGAAGCCGCCGGCCAGCGAGTAGTAGCAGATCACTCCCAGACCCAGTTCGCGTATCGTCGGTTCCAGACGGGTCTCGTAGTCGGCGCGGTCGTAGAGGTTGTAGTTGGGCTGCAGGCTCTGGTAGCTCGGCAGCTTGAGCCGCTGGCATTCCGCGTGGGCCTCGCGCAGGCGCCGGGCGTCGTAGTTGGAAGCGCCGATGACGCGCACCTTGCCGCTGCCGATGAGGCCGGCGAAGGCGCCGAGGGTTTCCTCCAGCGAGGTGTGGGCATCGTCGCAGTGCGCCTGGTAGAGGTCGATGTAGTCGGTCTGCAGACGGCGCAGCGAGGCTTCCACGGCCTGTTCGATATAGGCGGCGGAAAGGCCCTTGTGGCCGTTGCCCATGTCCATGCCGACCTTGGTGGCGATGATCACCTTGTCGCGCTTGCCGGTTTTCTTCAGCCAGTTGCCGATGATGGTTTCCGACTCGCCGCCGGTGTGCGCGGGCAGCCAGCGGGCGTAGACGTCGGCGGTGTCGATGCAGTTCAGGCCGGCGTCCAGCAGCGTATCCAGCAGGCGGAACGAGGTGGCTTCGTCGGCCGTCCAGCCGAATACATTGCCGCCGAATACCAGGGGCGGAATCTCCAGGCCCGATTGGCCAAGTTCGCGTAGGGTCACCTGCTTTCCCTCCTTGCCGATGGATCATGGGGATGGACTGACAGCATAGTTCGCGGGGCAACTGACGCAGGTCCCGCCAATCGGTGCCGGTTGGTCTATCATGACCGCCTTTCACTTACGGATGGCCGAAATGCACAGCGAGAATCTCTACCTGCTGGATCAACTGGAAACCGCCGACATGCTGCAAATCGACGGCCTGCACGCCTTCCAGTTCGAGCTCAACGAGGCGCTGCTGGACCAGGCCGATGCCGCCGCCGAACTTGGCCAGCCCTTCGCCAGCGATGAGGAAGTCTTGCGTATCGAGTCGATGGACGGCCGCGACCGCCGTGTCTGGCGCTTCAGCTACAACGAGGTGATGGAGGCGGTTTACGCGCAGGAAGAAGGCTTCTGGACCCTGCTGAGCGCAGGGACGGAACATCGCCTGTTTTGCCTGGGGGCAGTCTCCGCCACTGGCGACGACGAATAACGAGGCAGGTTGGCGCTGAGCGCAGCGAAGCCCAACAACTGTGTAAATGAAAAGGGGCCCGAGGGCCCCTTCTTCATATCAGTGCGAGACTCAGGCAGCTTTCGCCTGGCCCAGGTTGACCGCGCGGTTCAGCGCGCTGAACAGGGCGCGGAAGCTGGCGGTGGTGATGTTCTCGTCGATACCGATGCCGTGCAGCGAACGGCCGCCCTCGACGCGCAGCTCGATATAGGCCGCGGCCTTGGCATTGGTGCCGGAGCCGATGGCATGCTCGTTGTAATCCATGATTTCCACGGATACCGGCAGCGAGGCCACCAGCGCTTCCAGCGGGCCGTTGCCCTTGCCGCGCCAGTGCTGGGTTTCACCCTTGCTGGCGACTTCGATGTCGACGGTGCAGACGTTGTTCTCTTCCTGCAGGCGATGGCCCTTCAGCGCGAACGGCGCGGTAGCCTTCAGGTACTCGTTTTCCAGCAGGCCGTAGATCTGCTGGGCGCTCATTTCCAGGCCGAGACGGTCGGTTTCCGCCTGGACCACCTGGCTGAACTCGATCTGCGTGCGGCGCGGCAGGCTGATGCCGTACTCCTGTTCGAGCAGGAAGGTGATGCCGCCCTTGCCGGACTGGCTGTTCACGCGGATCACCGCCTCGTAGCTGCGGCCGATGTCCGCCGGATCGATCGGCAGGTACGGTACTTCCCAGATGCCGTCTTCCTTCCGCTGGGCGAAGCCCTTGCGGATGGCGTCCTGGTGCGAGCCGGAGAAGGCGGTGTGGACCAGGTCGCCGACGTACGGATGACGCGGGTGGACCGGCAACTGGTTGCACTCCTCGACCACCTTGCGCACGGCGTCGATGTCGGAGAAGTCCAGGCCAGGGTGCATGCCCTGGGTGTACATGTTCAGCGCCAGGGTCACCAGGTCGACGTTGCCGGTACGCTCGCCGTTGCCGAACAGGCAGCCTTCCACGCGGTCGGCGCCGGCCATCAGGCCCAGTTCGGTGGCGGCCACGCCGGTGCCACGGTCGTTATGGGTGTGCAGGCTGATCAGCACGCTGTTGCGGCGGCTGACGTGGCGGCAGAACCATTCGATCTGGTCGGCGTAGATGTTCGGCGTGGCGACTTCCACGGTGGCCGGCAGGTTGAGGATGACCTTGTTCTCGGGAGTCGGCTGCCATACGTCGAGCACGGCGTCGCAGACCTGCACGGCGAACTCCAGCTCGGTGGAGGTGAAGATCTCCGGCGAGTACTGGAAGGTCCACTGGGTTTCCGGCTGTTCGGCGGCCAGCTTCTTGATCAGCTTGGCGGCGTTCACGGCGATATCGACCACGCCCTGCTTGTCCTGGTTGAAGACGATGCGGCGGAACGACGGCGCGGTGGCGTTGTAGACGTGGACGATGGCCTTCTTCGCCCCGCGCAGGGATTCGAAGGTGCGGGTGATCAGGTCTTCACGGGCCTGGGTCAGCACCTGGATGGTCACGTCGTCCGGAATGCGGTTGTTCTCGATCAGGTCGCGGACGAAGTTGAAGTCGGCCTCGGAAGCGGAGGGGAAGGACACCTCGATCTGCTTCAGGCCCACTTTCACCAGGGTCTCGAAGAAACGCAGCTTCTTCGCCGGGTCCATCGGTTCGATCAGCGACTGGTTGCCGTCGCGCAGGTCGGAGCTGCACCAGATCGGCACTTCGGTGATGGTTTTCGACGGCCAGGTACGGTCAGGCAGGTTGATGGCCGGGAAGGCGCGGTACTTGGAGGACGGGTCTTTCAACATGCTCATGAGCGGAATCCTTTTTCTTTCGGGCCAGACGGGCCTGCGCGCAAATAAATAAAGAAGGGGCTGAAACTGAAAGTATGGTCCGTTTCAGCCACGCAGTCGCGGGCTGACCAGGCGCAGGCAGGCGTGTTGGCGAAGCAGGATGAGGGTATGTGCGGTTTTCATGGATGCCACCCTAGAGATTTTGGGGTTTGATGGCAAGTGATGTTGAAAATTTGGCAGAAAACATCTTAAAAGCCATTTGCGTGAATGTTTATGCTTGGTATTTGGTGTCTTTGCGCAATAAATTGCGCCGTCACTTTTTGTGCTTAACTCCACTGTGCGGCTTCGTGCCGCACGGAAAGGGACAGGCAGCATGCGATCATCGCATCTCTCGTGCCGCCCGCCCCCGGCCAGAGTCAGGAACGACAGGGATTTCCCGTGACAGCTCATCAACGACAAGGCACAGGCATCTGGCTGGCGCTGTTCGCCATGCTGATGATCTATGTCGGCCCGCTGGTTTCCCAGTCGATGCCGATGGATCACGCCATGTCGATGGCTGGCGGCCTGGACGAGCTGGCCTGTTCCGACGATCAGCGGGTTTCCGGGCATCACGCTGCACCTGACCTGGTCGCCGCGGAGAAACAGCAGTTCTCTGCCGAGCACTTCATGGAGAAGTGCGGCTACTGCGCGCTGCTGGTCCATAGCCCGCCGCTCGTTCCTCCGGTACTGGCGACACCTGCCGCTCCGATTGCCATCGGCCTGTCCGCGCCGGTCATCGCCAGCCAATCCGCTCCCGCCTCGCCGGTCTTTCCCGGCGCCCGCTCCCGCGCTCCCCCCTTCCCGGTTGCCTGATCACTCGGTCCAGTAAGCCGTCGTTTGCCTGATTTTCCCGGTCTGGAGTTCGAGCCAGCCGCGTGTTCGTCGTGGGCATTCGTCGGCCAGGAAGTTTTCACTCGATCATGGAAACCGTATGTCCAGTATTTCCTTTCGCCGGCGGAAGTGTTCCGCCTGCCTGCGCTCGTTGCGCGCAATCACCGCAATAGGTGGAGTGGCCAGTCTCGCCCCGGTGGTAGCCGCCAGTGGCCAGGCCCTGCAGATGGAACCCAGCGTCATCACTGCGGTGGCGCAGAGTTCGCCGCTGACCGTGGTCACCGACCCGAAACAGGCACGCCAGCCGATTCCGGCCAGCGACGGCGCCGATTACCTGAAGACCATTCCCGGCTTCTCCGCCATCCGCAACGGCGGCACCAACGGTGATCCGGTGCTGCGCGGCATGTTCGGTTCGCGCCTGAACATCCTCACCAACGGCGGCGTCATGCTCGGCGCCTGTCCTGGGCGGATGGATGCGCCAACCTCCTACATTTCGCCGGAAACCTTCGACCGCCTGACCGTGGTGAAAGGCCCCGAGACCGTGATCTGGGGACCGGGAGCATCGGCCGGCACCATTCGTTTCGACCGTGAGCCGGAGCGCTTCGGCGAGCTGGGATCGCGGATCGACGGCAGTGTCGTCGGCGGCTCCAATGGCCGCTTCGACCGCGTGCTCGATGCGGCGGCGGGCGGCCCGCAGGGATACCTGCGCTTCGTCGGCAACCGTTCGCAGTCCGACGATTACCAGGATGGCGACGGCGACACCGTTCCATCGCGCTGGAACAAGTGGAATGGCGATGTCGCCACGGGATGGACGCCCGACGCCGATACCCTGGTCGAGTTGACTGCCGGCAAGGGCGATGGCGAGGCCCGCTACGCGGGGCGCGGCATGGACGGCTCGCAGTTCAAGCGCGAAAGCCTCGGCCTGCGCTTCGAGAGGTCCAACCTCGGCGAGCTGCTCGACAAGCTGGAGGCGCAGGTCTACTACAACTACGCCGATCACGTGATGGACAACTACAGCCTGCGCACGCCATCGGGCATGGGCATGATGGCCGGGCCGATGGCTTCCAATGTCGACCGCCGCACTCTGGGCGGGCGTCTGGCCGCTACCTGGCGTTGGGACGATTTCAAGCTGGTTTCCGGCGTCGATGCGCAGACCAACGAGCATCGCAAGCGCAGCGGCATGGGCATCGGCACCTACGATGAACAGCCGTGGAACAAGGACGCCGATTTCCACAACTATGGCGCGTTCGGCGAACTGACCTGGTACGCCGCCGAGCGTGACCGGCTGATCGGCGGAGCGCGCCTGGACCGCGCCTCGGCCAGGGATTACCGGCAGACCCTCGGTTCGGGCATGAGCGCCCGGCCCAACCCCACCGCCGACGACACCCGCAGCGACACCCTGCCCAGCGGCTTCCTGCGCTACGAACACGATCTCGCCGATTCGGCGACGACGCTGTACGCCGGCCTCGGCCATGCGCAGCGCTTCCCCGATTACTGGGAGCTGTTCTCACCCAATCTCGGGCCCGCCGGCTCGGCCAATGCCTTCGACGGCATCGAACCGGAGAAGACCACCCAGCTCGATTTCGGCACCCAGTACGAGGGCGAGAAGCTCAAGGCCTGGGCGTCCGGATATGTCGGCGAGATCAACGACTACATCCTGTTCCGCTACACCAGCAATGGAATGATGGGCTCCACATCCCAGGCACGGAACGTGGATGCCCGGATCATGGGGGGAGAGCTGGGCGCGTCCTACCAACTGACCGACAACTGGAAGACCGATGCGACCCTGGCCTACGCCTGGGGCAAGAACACCACGGACGATCGCGTCTTGCCGCAGATGCCGCCGCTGGATGCGCGTTTCGGCCTGACCTACGAGGAGGGTGACTGGAGCGCCAGCGGACTCTGGCGTGTGGTGGCGCACCAGGGGCGCGTCGCCGAAGGGGAGGGGAACGTGGTCGGGCAGGACTTCGACGAAAGCGCCGGCTTCGGCGTGCTCTCGCTCAATGCGGCCTATCGCCTGAGCAGGCACTTCAAGGTCAGCGCCGGCATCGACAACCTGCTGGACAAGGATTACGCCGAGCACCTCAACCTGGCCGGCAACGCCGGCTTCGGTTTCCCGGCGAACGATCCGCAATCCATTCGCGAACCGGGGCGCACGCTCTGGACCAAGGTGGATTTCAGCTTCTGACCAACACCGGTCCTCGTCGAGAGACGAGGACCGGTCCGAACAAGCCTGCGTGGAGACTATAAAAATGGAGAAGAAAACTCCCGAGTTCTACAACCTGGCCTGGCGCTGGCATTTCTACGCCGGGCTTTTCGTGGCTCCGTTCATGATCCTGCTGGCGCTGACCGGGATCATCTACCTGTTCAAACCGCAGCTCGACCAGTTGATGTACCGCGACCTGCTGGAGGTCCGGCCGGGCGCCGCGATGATGAGCGCCGACCAGCAACTGGAGCGTCTGCGCGTATCCGATCCGCAGCTCCAGATCAGCAAGTACCTGCCGCCGATGGCGGCCGATCGCAGCGCGCAGTTCGTCGGCGTGAAGGACGGGCGGGAGATCAACCTGTTCGTCGATCCGTACAGCGGCCAACTGCTCGGCACCCAGGACGCCAAGGACAACCTGCAGGCGATCGCCCGGGCGCTGCACGGCGAGCTGATGATCGGCACGGTCGGCGACCGGCTGGTCGAGCTGGCGGCCGGCTGGGGCATCGTCCTGGTGGTATCCGGCGTCTACCTGTGGTGGCCGCGCGGCAAGAGCGGGCGCGGGATTCTGCTGCCCAACCTGAAGCAGCGCGGCCGTCCGCTGTGGCGCGAATTGCACGCGGTGATCGGCTTCTGGGGCGCCCTGGCGCTGCTGTTCATGCTGCTCAGCGGCATGACCTGGACCGGCTATTGGGGCAAGAGCTTCGCCGATGTGTGGAACCGCTTCCCGGCGGCGATGTGGAACGACGTGCCGAAGTCCGCGCCGCTGGCCGGCGAACTGAACGAGGCGCACCGGCAGATGGTGCCCTGGGCCGTGGAAAACACCCCGGTGCCAAGCTCCAATGCGCATGCCGAACATGGCGGGCATGCGATGGGCGGCGCGGCTAATCCGCAGATCGGCCTGCAGCAGGTGGTGGATATCGCCAATGGCGCGGGCGTCGTGCCGGGCTATGCCATTGCGTTGCCGCAAGGCGAGGAGGGTGTGTACACCGTCTCGGTGTTCGCCGACGATCCGCGCAACGATGCGACCCTGCACGTCGACCAGTACAGCGGCAAGGTCCTGGCGGATGTGCGCTGGCAGGACTACGGCGCGGTGGCGAAAAGCGTCGAGCTGGGCGTGACGCTGCACGAGGGCAAGATGTTCGGCGTGGCCAACCAGCTGCTGATCCTCGCGGTGTGCCTGATGATCCTGTTCAGCGCTGTCAGCGGCGTGGTGATCTGGTGGAAGCGCCGGCCGCAGCGCCGCCTCGGTGTGCCGCCGCTGCCCCATGCCTTGCCGGTGTGGAGGGGCGGCTTGCTGATCGTGATCGTCCTGGGCGCCGCTTTCCCGCTGGTCGGCATGTCCCTGCTGCTGGTCTGGGGGCTCGACTGGCTGGTCCTGTCGCGTCTGGTGCGCAGCCGTCCGGCGCTGGGCTGAATGTTTTCCACAGGGGCAGGCGATGCCTGCCTACAGAGAGAGAAAAGGAGTGATGAAGATGCGTAAAACCTTGCTTGCCCTGGCTGCCCTGCTGTCGGTTTCCGGCACCGCCATGGCCCATGAGTACCAGGCCGGCAACCTGCACATCGACCACCCCTGGTCGCTGTTGCTGCCGGCCAGTTCGGCCAACGGCGCGGCCTATTTCGTCGTGCACAACAACGGCAAGGAGGCCGACCGGCTGCTCGGCGCCGATACCGAGCGTGCCGCCAGCGCCGAGATTCACGAGCATGTCCACAAGGACGGCATGATGAAGATGCAGAAGGTCGAGGGGGTGGATATCCCCGCCGGCGGTACCCTGACCTTCGCCCCCGGCGGCTACCACCTGATGCTGTTCGGCCTGAAGAAACCCCTCGCCGCGGAAGAGCGCTTCCCGGTGATCCTGCACTTCCAGAAGGCCGGCGACGTGAAGGTGGAAATCCTCGTGCAGAAGGAGGCCCCGGCCAGCGGCCAGACGCACGACATGCACGGCATGAAGATGGACATGGATCACCAGTAGAAAACACTGGAGGCCCCGTCCGGCGTGACTTTGCGCCGTGCGGGGCGATGTGTGCCAGACTCTCGGACGGGTGTCGTCGAGGTGAGGACCACCCGTTCCGTGCAAGGCTGCACCGCCGGCACTCGGTCAATGGCCATTCCATATGACTGGGAGGTGCACAATGCAAAGAATCCCATCCCTCTTCCTTCCCCTCGCTGCGCTACCGCTTCTGGCGTCCTGCAGCCATGTCCTTTCCCCCGAAGAGTCGCCGCCGCTGGACGAGCAGCTGGCCCAGCTCGGTTATCGCCAGGGTGAGGAAGTGCAGGTCGTTCCACACCTGTCCATCGACAGCTGGCGACTCGTCGATTCGCGGCACATCGCGATGGGGCTGCAACAGCAGGATGCGTACCTGGCGGAGCTGAACGTCAATTGCTATCGCCTGGACAATCAGGACTTCGTTACCACCGCTACTACCGCCGGCTGGCTGGCCCGTCTGGACAAGGTCTACGGCATGGAATTCGGCGGTAAACGCGCCGATTGCCTGTTCAAGCGCTTCCATCGGCTGGAGCGCGGGCAGTTGAGCATGCAATAAGCCAGGGCCCAGGCCGAAGGGGCAAGGATGCAGTACGCGCCGGGCCTTCGCCGCCGGTTGGCGTTGCACGGGCCCGGTGCGAAAATGCCTGATGTATCGGGAGTGCCCGGCGTTTGGTGCGGCAGCAGCTCCGATATCCGCAAAGTGGCCGTTGCCCATGGCCAGGAGGTGCACAATGCGCAAGCCCGGAGCCCTCTGCCTGCTGGCGGTGATCCCGTTGTTCGCTGCCTGCAGCCATTCATCGCTGCAAGACCAGAACCTGCCGCTGGATCAGCACCTGGCCAAGCTCGGCTATCGCCAGGGGGAGACGGTGAAGTCGGTGCCTTACTGGTATGTCGATGGCTGGCAGTATCTCGACAAGAGCCACATCACCCTCGGCCAGGGGCCTGGCCCGGCGTACCTGGTGGAGTTCTCCTCGCCCTGCAACAACCTGGATAACGGCAGCCGCCTAAGCTTCAGCACCACGGTCGGTGCCCTGACCAAGCTGGACCGGATCGTCTCCATCGACTTCGCCGGTATCCGCGAGGCCTGCCTGATCGGCGAAATGTACCGCCTGGAACGGATCCCGAAAGAGCAGAACGGGACCTGACTGCACTCAGGGCTTGAATGCGCCGATGAAGATCGCCGGGTCGACGCGGGCGTCGTTGAGGCTGATGTTCCAGTGCATGTGCGGCCCGGTGGCGCGGCCGGTAGCGCCGACCCGCCCGACCACGCCGCCGCGCGGGACCTGCTGGCCGAGCTTCACGTCGATCTTCGACATGTGGCAGAACATGCTGATGAAGCCCTGCCCGTGGTCGACGAACACCGTATTGCCGTTGAAGAAGTAGTTGCCGATCAGAATCACCTTGCCGGCGGCCGGAGCCTTGATCGGCGTGCCGGCCGGCACGGCGAAGTCCAGGCCGGAGTGCGGGTTGCGTTCCTCGCCGTTGAAGAAGCGGCGCAGGCCGAACGGGCTGGACAGCGGGCCGCTGACCGGCTTGTCGAGCAGCAGGTTGCTCGGCGTGCCAGGGCTGAAGGTGCGATAGGCGCGGGTCTGCTCGGCCAGTTCGCGCTCGATGCGCTTGAGGTCTTCGGCCAGCGGGTTGACCTGGCGTGTGTTCTTCAGCGTGATGCGCTGTTCCTTGTAGTGCTTGGCAGCCACCGCGAACGCCTGGCTGCGGCTGGCGCCACCCTGGCGCACCTGGATCTGCTGCGTGCCCGGCTTCACCGTCAGCGGGATGCCGACGATGGCGATCCAGTCGCGGCCTTCCTCCTTTACCACCATGACCGGCTTGCCCTGGTAGCTGACCTGCGGGGCTTCAGACCCGCTGCCCAGTTGCAGCACGGCAACGCCGCCGGGCACCGGCTTGTTCAGCGTACGGCTGATGAAGCCTTCGGCGTGGGCGGACAGGGTGAGGAGGGTGGCGAACAACAGACAGAACAGGCGTGGCATGGGAAATCTCGTCAGTTTCGTAGGACGGGTGCAACCCGCCGAATAATCGCGAAATGGCGGGTTGCACCCGCCCTACAGCGGCTTTCGTAGCCCATCCAGTTGCTGGCGCCATAGCTGTTCCAGCGGCAGGACCTGCGCGGGTCCATAAATCGCTTTGGAAGCGCCGGTATGCCAGGCCCACAGCTGGTCGCCATAGTCGTAGTGCCACCATTCGCTGGACAGGTTGCTGAAGCCGGCGGCCTGCATGACGTTGAACAGCAGGCGGCGATGGTCGCGTACACGCCGCTGCAGCTTGGTCGGTTGCTCGAAGGCTTCGTAATGGCGGGTATAGGAACGCGGCGTGGCTTCGTCGAACAGGCTGCCCATGTTCAGCCAGCGGCCGTCGCGGTCGGCCAGGGTCACATCCACCGCGCCGCCGGTCAGGTGCGGGCTCGGTGCGTCGGCACGGGTGCTCGGCGGGGCGACGAATTCGCGGGTGCGCCGCGTCAGTTCGGCCGGATCGGCTTCCGGCTCATGGTGCTTGAGGATGTCGTACAGCGTGTCGTAGAGATGCTGCTGCACGGCGAATGGCCGCCAGGCGTCCAGCACCACCAGGCGCATGCCGTCGGGCAGGAGATTCGCCGCGTGCAGCAGGCGATCGAATACCTCGCTGCGCGCATGGCATTCCGGCAGGGCATTGGGGATGCCGAGACGATGGTACGCCGGCCAGACCAGGAAACCCTGGCTGATGCCCAGCGCCTGCAGCGGCTGGCCGCACTCGGCGATGGGCATGCGGAACGCGGCGGCCCAGTCGGGCTCGGGTGCTTCGGGAATGGGGGCGAGCAGGTCCATCGGCATCAGTCCAGCAGGGAAAGGTTGACCGGTGTCTGGTGATTGTCCTCGACCCGCACGTCCAGTTCGCCTTCCGCCAATCGGGCTTTCAGGCGCTGGCCGACGCGGGTCTGCGCGGCGCGGCGTACGGCCTGTCCCTGTTCGTCGAGGAGGATGCTGTAGCCGCGGCCGAGGGTCGCCAGCGGGCTGACGATGTGCAGGTTCTGCGCCAGGCCATCGAGGCGCTGGCGGTGCTGGCGGAGCAGCGCGTGGGTGGCGCGCGGCAGGCGCTGGGCCAGACTGTCGAGCTTCTGCCGCAGCAACGCCAGGGTGCGGCCGGGATGCTGCGCGGCGAGGCGGGTATCCAGGCGCGCCAGGCGTTCGTGGCGCACCTGGATCTGCCGCTCGAAGGCGCGGCGCAGGCGCATGTCCAGGTCGTCCAGGCGCTGGGCCTGCTGGCGCAGCCGTTCGCCGGGATGACGCAGGCGCCGGGCGGTGCCTTCCAGGCGCAGGCGCTCGCGGGCGAGGCGGTCCTGGATGCGCAGGATCAGGCGGCGGCGCAGGCTGTCCAGGCGCTGCTGCAGTTCGTTGGTATGCGGCGCGAGCAGTTCGGCGGCGGCGGAGGGCGTCGGCGCGCGCACGTCGGCGACGAAGTCGCTGATCGACACGTCGGTCTCATGGCCCACGGCGCTGACGATGGGCGTCACGCAGGCGGCGATGGCGCGGGCCACGGCTTCTTCGTTGAAGCACCAGAGGTCTTCCAGCGAACCGCCGCCCCGGGCCAGGATCAGCGCGTCGAAACCCTGCGCGTCGGCCAGTTGCAGGGCGCGGACGATCTGTCCGGTTGCTTCGCGGCCCTGCACGGCGGTGGGGATCAGGGTCAGCTCGACCTGCGGCGCGCGGCGGCGGAACACGCTGATGATGTCGCGGATCACCGCCCCGGTGGGCGAACTGACGATGCCGATGCGCCGCGGGTGGGCCGGCAGGTCGCGCTTGCGCTCGGCGGCGAACAGGTCTTCTGCGGCGAGCTTCTGCTTCAGTGCTTCGAAGGCCAGGCGCAGCGCGCCGTCGCCGGCCGGTTCGACGGCGTCGGCGATCAACTGGTAGTCGCCGCGCCCCTCGAACAGCGAGACCTTGCCGCGCACCTTCACCGCCAGGCCGTCGCGCAGCACCTGGCGCACGCGCAGGGCGTTCTGGCGGAACAGGGCGCAGCGCACCTGGGCGTTGCTGTCCTTGAGGGTGAAATAGATGTGGCCGGAGGCGGGCTTGGCGAGGTTGGAAATCTCGCCTTCCACCCACACCTGCGGGAACACGTCTTCCAGGAGATGGCGGGCGCGCTGGTTGAGCTGGCTGACGGTCAGCACCTCGCGGTCGAGGCCGAGCCGTTGGAAGGGATCGTTGTGCATGGCGGAGGATAATAAGGTGGCTCGCCGCCGGGGGCCAGCGAGTCGCCCGGAGCGTGTCCGGCAGGGCTGCGGACAGGTCCCGAAAGCATTGGTCGGCCGCGTTGAGCCCGAGCGTCGTGCTGGGGTATAATGCCGCGCTTCCATTTTCCCGCCTCACCTGGGAGCCCCCGCCATGCTGCGCATCAGCCAAGAAGCCCTCACTTTCGACGACGTCCTCCTGATTCCGGGTTATTCGGAAGTCCTGCCCAAGGACGTGAGCCTGAAAACTCGCCTGACCCGTGGCATCGAACTGAACATCCCGCTGGTGTCCGCCGCGATGGATACCGTGACCGAGTCCCGCCTGGCCATCGCCATGGCCCAGGAAGGCGGCATCGGCATCATCCACAAGAACATGAGCATCGAGCAGCAGGCTGCCGAGGTGCGCAAGGTCAAGAAGCACGAGACCGCCATCGTCCGCGACCCGGTCACCGTGACTCCCTCGACCAAGATCATCGAACTGCTGCAGATCGCCCGCGAATACGGCTTCTCCGGCTTCCCGGTAGTGGCCGAGGGTGAGCTGGTCGGCATCGTCACCGGCCGCGACCTGCGCGTGAAGCCGAACGTCGGCGACACCGTGGCGGCGATCATGACGCCGAAGGAAAAGCTGATCACCGCCCGCGAAGGCACCCCGCTGGAAGAAATGAAGGCCAAGCTCTACGAGAGCCGCATCGAGAAGATGCTGGTGGTCGACGAGCAGTTCCACCTGACCGGCCTGGTGACCTTCCGTGACATCGAGAAGGCCAAGACCTACCCGCTGGCATCCAAGGACGAGCAGGGCCGTCTGCGCGTCGGCGCTGCCGTCGGCACTGGTGCCGATACCGCCGAGCGCATTACCGCGCTGGTCAACGCCGGGGTCGACGTGGTGGTGGTGGATACCGCCCACGGCCACTCCAAGGGCGTGATCGACCGCGTTCGCTGGGTCAAGCAAACCTACCCGCAGGTCCAGGTGATCGGCGGCAACATCGCCACCGGCGAAGCCGCCCGCGCACTGGCCGAGGCTGGCGCCGACGCGGTCAAGGTCGGCATCGGCCCGGGCTCGATCTGCACCACCCGTATCGTCGCCGGTGTCGGCGTACCGCAGATTTCCGCCATCGCCAACGTCGCCGCCGCCCTCGAAGGCACCGGCGTTCCGCTGATCGCCGACGGCGGCATCCGCTTCTCCGGCGACCTGGCCAAGGCCATGGTGGCTGGCGCCTACTGCGTGATGATGGGCTCGATGTTCGCCGGTACCGAAGAGGCTCCGGGCGAGATCGAACTGTTCCAGGGCCGTTCCTACAAGTCCTACCGTGGCATGGGCTCGCTGGGTGCCATGGCCGGTGCGCAGGGCTCCTCCGACCGCTACTTCCAGGACGCCTCGGCCGGTGCCGAGAAGCTGGTTCCGGAAGGCATCGAAGGCCGCGTGCCGTACAAGGGCCAGCTGAGCGCCATCGTCCACCAGTTGATGGGCGGCCTGCGCGCAGCGATGGGCTACACCGGCAGCGCCGACATCGAAGACATGCGCACCCGTCCGCAGTTCGTGCGGATCACCGGTGCCGGCATGGCCGAGTCCCATGTCCACGATGTGCAGATCACCAAGGAAGCCCCCAACTACCGCGTTGGTTGAAAAAATGGTTTTGACGCTGCTGCGCCTGGCCATGCTGCGTTGGAAAGACAGTCGAAAATGCTCATTTGCTACAGCAAACTCCGCTTTCTCCTGTCTTTCCGCCTTGCCTGACCGGCGCTCGCGACGCGGCAAAACCATTTTTGACGTTTTTTAGGATACGGGGCTGTTCGATTCAGCCCCGTGTCGTTTGAGAATTTCGCTACGAGAGGCGGCCATGGCCCATCAAGACATTCACGCCCACCGGATCCTGATCCTGGACTTCGGTTCCCAGTACACCCAGTTGATCGCCCGCCGCGTGCGCGAGATCGGTGTGTACTGCGAAATCCATCCGTTCGACATGAGCGACGACGCCGTCCGCGCCTTCGCCCCGCGCGGCATCATCCTCGCCGGCGGTCCTGAGTCCGTGCATGAGGACAACAGCCCGCGCGCGCCCCGTGCGGTGTTCGACCTCAAGGTGCCGCTGTTCGGCATCTGCTACGGCATGCAGACCATGGCCGAGCAGCTCGGCGGCAAGGTGCAGGGTTCCGACCTGCGCGAATTCGGCTACGCCCGTGTCGATATCGTCGGCAAGGCGCGCCTGCTGGACGGCATCGAAGACCATGTGGACGAGGACGGCGTGTTCGGCCTCGACGTGTGGATGAGCCACGGCGACAAGGTCACCGAGATTCCCCAGGGCTTCCACATCCTCGCCAGCACTCCGAGCTGCCCGATCGCCGCCATGGCCGACGATGCCCGCGGCTACTACGGCGTGCAGTTCCATCCGGAAGTGACCCACACCAAGCAGGGCGGCCGCATCCTCTCGCGCTTCGTGCTGGAAATCTGCGGCTGCGCCGCGCTGTGGACGCCGTCGAACATCGTCAACGACGCCATCGCCACCGTGCGCGCCCAGGTCGGCGGCGCCAAGGTGCTGCTGGGCCTGTCCGGCGGAGTGGATTCCTCGGTGGTCGCCGCGCTGCTGCACCGCGCCATCGGCGACCAGCTGACCTGCGTGTTCGTCGACAACGGCCTGCTGCGCCTGCACGAAGGCGACCAGGTGATGGCGATGTTCGCCGAGAACATGGGCGTCAAGGTCATCCGCGCCAATGCCGAAGACAAGTTCCTCGGCCGCCTCGCCGGCGTCGCCGACCCGGAAGAGAAGCGCAAGATCATCGGCCGCACCTTCATCGAAGTGTTCGATGAGGAAGCCACCAGGCTGCAGGATGTGAAGTTCCTCGCCCAGGGCACCATCTACCCGGACGTGATCGAGTCGGCTGGCGCCAAGACCGGCAAGGCCCACGTGATCAAGTCGCACCACAACGTCGGCGGTCTGCCGGAAGACATGCAGTTCGACCTGGTCGAGCCGCTGCGCGAGCTGTTCAAGGACGAAGTGCGCAAGATCGGTCTGGAACTCGGCCTGCCCTACGACATGGTCTACCGCCACCCGTTCCCGGGCCCGGGCCTGGGCGTGCGCATCCTCGGCGAAGTGAAGAAGGAATACGCCGACCTGCTGCGTCGCGCCGACCACATCTTCATCGAGGAACTGCGCAACTTCGACTGGTACCACAAGACCAGCCAGGCCTTTGTGGTGTTCCAGCCGGTGAAATCGGTCGGCGTGGTCGGCGACGGCCGCCGCTACGCGTGGGTCGTCGCCCTGCGCGCGGTGGAAACCATCGACTTCATGACCGCTCGCTGGGCGCATCTGCCGTACGAGCTGCTGGAGAAGGTGAGCAACCGCATCATCAACGAGATCGAAGGCATCTCCCGCGTCACCTACGACGTTTCGAGCAAGCCGCCGGCAACGATCGAGTGGGAGTGATTCCCGGTAGATGAGTTTCAGACGACAAGGGCAGCTGAGGCTGCCCTTGTCGTATCCGGGGTGCGGCATTCTGTTTCGTGCTGCAACTCGCCAGTTATGGCTGGAAATGAGAAAATCTATCATTTCCAGCCTTCGTTGGAGATTCCATGAGTTTCAGCCGCAGACAAGTACTTGGCGGCCTCGCTGGCCTCGCCGTGCTCGGCCTTGGCGCCGGTGGCGCGCGCATCTGGCTGGCACGGCCGGAAGTGGCCGCCGAACACGATTACGAGCTGATCGCCGCGCCGCTCGATCTCGAACTGGTGCCGGGCTTCAAGACACCCGGCCTGGCCTATGGCGGGCAGGCTCCGGGTGTGGAGCTTCGCGCCCGCCAGGGCGACTGGTTGCGGGTGCGCTTCACCAACAAGCTGGACCAGCCGACCACCATCCACTGGCACGGCATCCGCCTGCCGATCGAGATGGACGGCGTGCCCTACATCTCGCAGCCGCCGGTGCAGCCGGGTGAAAGCTTCCTTTATCAGTTCAAGACGCCGGACGCCGGCAGCTACTGGTATCACCCGCACCTGATGAGCAGCGAGCAGCTTGGCCGTGGTCTGGTCGGCCCGCTGATCATCGATGAGCGCGAGCCCACCGGCTTCACCCAGGAAAAAGTTCTCTGCCTGAAGACCTGGCACGTCGATGCCGAGGGTGCCTTCACCGCCTTCAGCGTGCCGCGCCAGGCTGCGCGTGAAGGTACGCGCGGGAGGCTGTCGACGGTCAATGGCGAGCACCTGCCGGCGATCGAACTGCCGGCCGGGCAGATCGTCCGCCTGCGCATCCTCAACGTCGACAACACGGTGACCTATCGCCTGAACCTGCCGAATGCCGAGGCGAAGATCTACGCCATCGACGGTCATCCGGTGGCGCCCCGGGAATTCGGCGACCAGTACTGGATCGGCCCGGGCATGCGCCTGGAGCTGGCGCTCAAGGTGCCCGCGGCAGGCACCGAGCTGTCGTTCCGCGACGGGCCGGTGCGCCTGGCGACCATCCGCTCGGTGGCTTCCAGCGAATCGGCGGCCACGGACTGGCCGGCGCCGCTGCCGGCCAACCCGGTCGCCGAGCCCGATCTGGCGAATGCCGAGACCATCGGCTTCAAGTTCGAATGGGTCGGCGCGGTTTCGGACTACTCCAAGGGCCAGTCGGCGCCTTCGCTGTGGCAGATCAACGGCGTCGCCTGGCAGGGTGGCGAGGAACACAAGCACAGCGCGCCGCCTCTGGCCAAGCTGAAGGAAGGCCAGAGCTACATCTTCGTGCTGCGCAACATGACCCAGTACCAGCACCCGATCCACCTGCACGGGCTGGCGTTCAAGGTGCTGGATTCCGACCGGCGCGAGATCATCCCGTACTTCACCGACACCTACCTGCTGGGCAAGAACGAAACCGCCCGCATCGCGCTGGTGGCGGATAACCCGGGGCTGTGGATGTTCCACTGTCACGTGATCGATCACATGGAGACCGGCCTGATGGGCACCATCGCGGTCGGCGAGGCCTGGTGCAGTTGACTATCCTGACCAACAGCAAAGGCCACCCGACGGTGAAAGGCGTGCGCTTTATCGTCGATCGCAGCCAGGACCGGCATTTCATGCAGGAAGCCCTGGTCGAGGCGGAGAAGGCCGCGGCCATCGGCGAGGTGCCGGTGGGCGCGGTGCTGGTGCGCAATGGCGAAATCATCGGGCGCGGCTTCAACCAGCCGATCTCCAGCCATGATCCCAGCGCCCATGCCGAGATGGTCGCTATCCGCATGGCCGCGGCGGCGGCCGCCAACTACCGTCTGCCCGGCAGCACCCTCTACGTGACCCTGGAGCCCTGCAGCATGTGCTCCGGCCTCATCGTCCATTCGCGCATCCAGCGCCTGGTCTACGGCGCGACGGAACCCAAGTCCGGCGTGGTGGAAAGCCATGGCCGCTTCTTCGCCCAGGAGTTCCTCAACCACAAGGTGCTGTTCGAGGGCGGGGTGATGGCAGAGGAGTGCGGGGCGGTGCTTTCGGCGTTCTTCAAGGCGCGGCGCAAGGCTCGCTGAGGTTTATTCCGCGTAGGGGTTGGTGCTGAACGAAGTGAAGCCCAACATCTGCCGAGCCGCTGCACCGTTGGGCTTCGCTGCGCTCAGCGCCAACCTACGGTCAACGGTCAGAGCGGCTTGTCGCCGTCCTCTTCCGGCTTGTCCTTGTTCACCCCGGGCAGGTGCATGCCGCTTTCGGCGAGTTGGCCGCCTTCCATCTGCGGCTGGGTCACCCAGGTGAGGATGTCGTAGTAGCGGCGCACGTTCTGCACGAAATGCACGGTCTCGCCGCCGCGCGCGTAACCGTAGCGGGTCTTGCGGAACCACTGCTTCTGCGCCAGGCGCGGCAGCATCTTCTTTACGTCCAGCCACTTGTTCGGATTCAGGCCCTGTTGCTGGGCCAGCTTGCGGGCGTCTTCGAGGTGCGCGCCGCCGATGTTGTAGGCGGCGAGGGCGAGCCAGGTGCGGTCCGGTTCCTTGATGCTTTCCGGCAGGTCGTTGCGGATCTGCACGAAGTACTTGCTGCCGCCGTGGATGCTCTGCCTCGGGTCCAGGCGATTGGACACGCCCATCGCCTGGGCCGTGCGGTTGGTCAGCATCATCAGCCCGCGCACGCCGGTCTTGGAGGTGGCGTCGGGCTGCCACAGCGATTCCTGGTAGCCGATGGCGGCGAGCAGGCGCCAGTCCGCCTCGACCTTGTCGGCGGCCTGGTGGAAGTGTTGCTCGTAACGCGGCAGGCGCTGCTGCAGGTGCTTGGCGAAGGTGTAGGCGCCGACATAGCCGAGTACGTCGACATGGCCGTAGTAGCGGTCCTTCAGTTGCTGCAGGACGCCATCCTTGCGGGCCTTGTCGAGGAAGTCGTTGATTGCGCTGAGCAGGCTGTTGTCGTCGCCCGCGGGTACGGCCCAGGCCAGCCCGCGCTCGTCGCCGAGGTCGAAGCCGACCCGCACGTTGGGGAAGTAGACCTGGTTCATCGCCAGTTCGTTGGAGTCGATCAGGGTCAGGTCGATCTCGCCGACATCGACCTTCTGCAGCAGGTCGACCATCTCGTCGGCGTCGGATTCCTCATAGGCGAGCTTTGGGAAACGTTTCTTCAGATCCGCCAGTTGGCCGGCGTGGCTGCTGCCCTTGAGCACGACGATGTGCTTGCCGACCAGGTCTTCCGGACGGGAAGGGCGCTGCTCGCCGTTGCGATAGACCACCTGGGGGGTGACTTCCAGGTAGGTGTGGGAGAAGCGCACCGTGCTTTCGTGGATTCCGCCGGGAGTGAGGCCGGCGGCGGCCAGGTCGGGGCCGTTGGCGCCGCCCAGGCGGCCATAGAGGTCGTCGAGGTTGTCCGCAGTCTGGATTTCCAGCCTTACCCCGAGCTTGTCGGCGAAGCGCTTGGCCAGTTCGTACTCGAAACCGGTATCGCCGTTGCGGTCCTGGAAGTAGGTGGCGGGGCTGTTGCGGGTGATCACGCGCAGCACACCCTCCTTCTGCACACGCTCCAGGGCTGTAGGGGTTTTCGCCTCGCTACAGCCTGACAGCAGCAGAAAGATGCAGGTCGCCAAGATCCAGGCGGTGCAACGCACGCGGGACATAGTCAGGGCAAGCATCACGGGAGTATACGCAAAGGCGCATCGGAGCCATATCTGGACAGGTTAGCGCAACTCTGTTAGCCGAAAGGCACGGTCGTTCGCGGGCGGGGCGAGGCCCTGTCCTAGAGCGTCCCATACCAGTCGTCCGGTGCTGCAGCCGGATAAGCGGCGGTTCCGGGGCGGTTACAGGCGGAACAACAGCGGATCGAAGGCCGCTGCGGGTGCCGCGTGGCAGCGGTTTGCGGTAGAATGCACGGCCTCTGTGGGCCGGCCCGTCCGGCTCCCATACTCCCCCGTCTCCAGAGGCTGTTCCGACAATGCTGATCCTGCGCGGCGCTCCCGCCCTTTCCGCCTTCCGCCACGGCAAACTGCTCGACCTGCTGACCCGGCAGGTACCCGCTGTCACCGGGCTGTACGCCGAGTTTGCGCACTTCGCTGAGGTCAATGGTGCGCTGAGCGCCGACGAGGAGCAGGTGCTCGGCCGCCTGCTGAAGTACGGCCCGAGCGTGCCGGTGCAGGAGCCGAATGGTCGCCTGTTCCTGGTGGTGCCGCGCTTCGGCACCATCTCGCCGTGGTCGAGCAAGGCTTCGGACATTGCTCATAACTGCGGCCTGGCGAAGATCGAGCGGATCGAGCGCGGCATCGCCTACTACGTCAGCGGCGAGCTGAGCGAAGCGGAAGCGCAACTGGTGGCGGCGCGCCTGCACGACCGTATGACCCAGGTGGTGCTGGACAAGCTGGAAGAGGCCGCCGGCCTGTTCAGCCATGCCCAGCCCAAGCCGCTGAGCGTCATCGATATCCTCGGCGGCGGCCGTCCGGCGCTGGAGAAGGCCAACGTCGAACTGGGCCTGGCGCTGGCCGAGGACGAGATCGACTACCTGGTGAAGAGCTTCGGCGAGATGGGCCGCAACCCGCACGACGTCGAGCTGATGATGTTCGCCCAGGCGAACTCCGAACACTGCCGCCACAAGATCTTCAACGCCAGTTGGGACATCGACGGCGAGGCTCAGGAAAAGAGCCTGTTCGGCATGATCAAGAACACCTATGAAATGCACGGCGACGGCGTGCTGTCCGCCTACAAGGACAACGCCGCCGTGATGAAGGGCTTCGTCGCCGGGCGCTTCTTCCCCAGCCCGGAAACCCGCCAGTACGCGGCGAACGACGAGCCGGTGCACATCCTGATGAAGGTGGAAACCCACAACCACCCGACCGCCATCGCCCCGTTCCCCGGCGCCTCCACCGGCTCCGGCGGCGAGATCCGCGACGAAGGCGCCACCGGTCGCGGCGCCAAGCCGAAGGCCGGCCTGGTTGGCTTCACCGTTTCCAACCTGCAGATCCCCGGTTACGAACAGCCCTGGGAAGTGCAGTACGGCAAGCCCGAGCGCATCGTCACCGCGCTGGACATCATGATCGAAGGCCCGCTGGGCGGCGCCGCGTTCAACAACGAATTCGGCCGTCCGAACCTGGCCGGCTACTTCCGTACCTTCGAGCAGGCCGTCGCCACCCCGCGCGGCGAGGAAGTGCGTGGTTACCACAAGCCGATCATGATCGCCGGCGGCATGGGCAACATCCGCGCCGAGCACGTGCAGAAGGGCGAGATCAGTGTCGGCGCCAAGCTCATCGTGCTCGGCGGCCCGGCCATGCTGATCGGCCTGGGCGGCGGCGCCGCTTCGTCGATGGCTACCGGCGCCAGCGCCGCCGACCTCGACTTCGCCTCGGTACAGCGCGAGAACCCGGAAATGGAGCGCCGCTGCCAGGAGGTCATCGACCGCTGCTGGCAGCTCGGCGACAACAACCCGATCAAGTTCATCCATGACGTCGGCGCCGGCGGTATCTCCAACGCCCTGCCGGAGCTGATCAACGACGGCGGCCGTGGCGGCCGCTTCGAACTGCGCGCCGTGCCCAACGACGAGCCGGGCATGAGCCCGCTGGAAATCTGGTGCAACGAGTCCCAGGAGCGCTATGTGATGTCGGTCGACGCGGCCGATTTCGAAACCTTCAAGGCCATCTGCGAGCGTGAGCGCTGCCCGTTCGCCGTGGTTGGCGAGGCTACCGAAGAGAAGAACCTGACCGTCGCCGACAGCCACTTCGGCAACAAGCCGGTGGACATGCCGCTCGACGTCCTGCTCGGCAAGCCGCCGCGCATGCACCGTTCGGTCACCCGCGAAGCCGAACTGGGCGACGAGTTCGTCACCGACGGCCTGGACCTGACCGAAGCCGCCGAGCGCGTGCTGCGCCACCCGGCCGTGGCCAGCAAGAACTTCCTCATCACCATCGGCGACCGCACCATCACCGGCCTCGTGGCCCGCGACCAGATGGTCGGCCCGTGGCAGGTCCCGGTGGCCGACTGCGCCGTCACCGCCACCAGCTTCGACGTCTACACCGGCGAAGCCATGGCGATGGGCGAGCGCACTCCGCTGGCGCTGCTCGATGCCCCGGCTTCCGGGCGCATGGCGATTGGCGAGACCATCACCAACCTGGCCGCCGCATGCATCGACAGGATTTCCGAGATCAAGCTGTCCGCCAACTGGATGGCCGCTGCCGGCCACCCGGGCGAGGACGCGCGCCTGTACGACACCGTCAAGGCCGTCGGCATGGAACTGTGCCCTGAGCTGGGCATCACCATTCCGGTGGGCAAGGACTCCATGTCGATGAAGACCCGCTGGCAGGACGCCGGCGTCGACAAGAGCGTGACCGCGCCGATGTCGCTGATCATCTCCGGCTTCGCGCCGGTCTCCGACATTCGCCAGACCCTGACTCCGCAGCTGCGCCTGGACAAGGGCGAGACCGATCTGATCCTGATCGACCTCGGCCGCGGCAAGAACCGCCTGGGCGGTTCGATCCTCGCCCAGACCTACGGCCGCATCGGCAAACAGGCGCCTGACGTCGACGACGCCGAAGACCTCAAGGCGTTCTTCGCAGTGATCCAGGGCCTGAACGCCGACGGCCACCTGCTGGCCTACCACGACCGCTCCGACGGCGGCCTGATGGCCACCGTGCTGGAAATGGCCTTCGCCGGCCATTGCGGCCTCGACCTGCACCTCGACGCGCTGGCCGACAGCCGCGAGGAACTGGCAGCCGTGCTGTTCAGCGAAGAGCTGGGGGCGGTGATCCAGGTGCACGAAGGCGCCACCCAGGAAGTGCTGGCGCAGTTCAGCGCCGCCGGTCTTGACGATTGCGTGGCGGTCATCGGCCAGCCGGTGAACGGCGAGGACGTGCACATCAGCTTCAACGGCGAGCGCGTCTACGATGCCCAGCGCCGCCTGCTGCAGCGCATCTGGAGCGAAACCAGCTTCCAGATCCAGCGCCTGCGCGACAACGTCGACTGCGCCACCCAGGAGTTCGACGGCCTGCTGGAAGAAGACAATCCCGGCCTGTCGGTCAAGCTCAGCTACGACGTCAACGACGACATCGCCGCGCCCTACATCAAGAAGGGCGTGCGTCCGCAGGTGGCGATCCTCCGCGAGCAGGGCGTCAACGGCCAGGTGGAAATGGCCGCCGCTTTCGACCGCGCCGGCTTCGCCGCGATCGACGTGCACATGAGCGACATCCTCTCCGGCCGCGTCAGCCTGGACGCCTTCAAGGGCCTGGTGGCCTGCGGCGGCTTCTCCTATGGCGACGTGCTCGGCGCCGGCGAGGGCTGGGCCAAGTCGATCCTGTTCAACAGCCGCGCCCGCGACGCCTTCCAGGGCTTCTTCGAGCGCAAGGACAGCTTCGCCCTCGGCGTGTGCAACGGTTGCCAGATGCTTTCCAACCTGCACGAACTGATCCCCGGCACCGAGTTCTGGCCGCACTTCGTACGCAACCGTTCCGAGCAGTTCGAAGCGCGCGTGGCGATGGTCCAGGTGCAGGAGTCGCACTCGATCTTCCTGCAGGGCATGGCCGGTTCGCGCCTGCCGATCGCCATCGCCCACGGTGAAGGCCATGCGGAGTTCGAGAGCGCCGAGGCGCTGCTCGAAGCCGACCTGTCCGGCTGCGTGGCGATGCGCTTCGTCGACAACCACGGCAAGGTCACCGAAACCTACCCGGCCAACCCGAACGGCTCGCCGCGCGGCATCACCGGCCTGGCCAACCGCGACGGCCGCGTCACCATCATGATGCCGCACCCGGAGCGAGTGTTCCGCGCCGTGCAGAACTCCTGGCGTCCGGACGAGTGGGAAGAGGACGGCGGCTGGATGCGCATGTTCCGCAACGCCCGCGTCTGGGTGGGCTGATAACCCCGATCACCCTCTCCCGTGTCGGGAGAGGGTGAAACCCGCCATGCCAGACCCCGGCCATCCTGCTCCGATCCTTCCCGAAGTCATCCATGTCCATCCCGGCGACAGGCTCAGGCTCTGCCGCTGCGGTTTCTCCCCGTCGGGCCCCGCTTGCCCGCCTGATTGCGACTCCGGCCAATTCCTCGAAATCCATCGCGAGCAGTACCTGCTGCTGTGCCGCTGCGGCCTTTCCCGCACACCACCCTGGTGCGATGGCCGCCACGCGCCTGCGCCGGCAGGTTTCCGCGAGCGGCTGAGACGATTCTTCGGTCGTTGATTCGGGAATCGCTTCACAGTTCGGGCTGAAAATTCTCCAGCCAGGGGAGAACGTGACGAAGGTCCCGCAGTCCAACGGTTTCACTGGGTTTAATCGCGGTCAAAAGGCAAAATGCCACCATATCCCATGGCTGCAGTTTCCCGCGCTGGAATGACCCTGATCCTCACGGAGTAAGCCGATGTACAAACTCTGCTTCTATGTTCCCGGAAGTCACCTGGAGTCGGTGAAGTCCGCGGTTTTCGCGGCCGGCGCCGGGCGCATCGGCGACTATGACAGTTGCTGCTGGCAGGTCCTGGGGCAGGGGCAGTTCCGTCCGCTGCAGGGCAGCAATCCCTTCATCGGCCAGGCGGGTACGGTCGAGCAGGTAGCGGAGTGGAAGGTCGAGATGGTGGTGGCCGACGAGCGCATACACGATGCGGTGAAGGCCCTGAAGGTCGCCCATCCCTACGAGACCCCGGCATACGAAGTCTGGCGCCTTTCCGACCTGGTCTTCTGACCGTCAGGTAGGTTGGCGCTGAGCTTGCGAAGCCCAACAGTGCCACGCCCGACGGTTGTTGGGCTTCACTGCGTTCAGCGCCAACCTACGTGGGGCGCCTTCTGTGGATCAGGGGCGGATTTCGATCAGCGTGCCGTCTTTCACCAGGCTCCAGACTTCGCGCATGTCGGAGTTGGTCATGGCGATGCAGCCGTTGGTCCAGTCCAGGGTCGAGAAATACCACTCCGGGTATTCGTCATCCAGCGGGGTGCCGTGGATCATGATCATGCCGCCCGCCGGATGACCCTTGTCGCGGGCGCGCGCCACGTCGCGGGCGTTGGGGTAGGAAATGTGCATCGACAGGTTGAAGTTCTCGCTGGTCTTGCGCCAGTCGATCCAGTAGAAGCCTTCCGGCGTGCGGTTGTCGCCTTCCCGGAGCTTGGGGCCGCGTGGCGACTTGCCGAGGGAAATGCGGTAGCTCTTGAGGATCTTGCCCTTGCTCAGCAGGTGCAGCTTGTGTTCGGCCTTGAGGACCAGGACCTTGTCGATCGAACCTTCCAGGGTCGGCGTCGCATTCGCCTGCGTCAGCGTGGCAAAGGTCAGACAGAGAAGGGCGAGCAGCCAGCGCATTGAAATGAATTCCCCAGTGATCGAAGGGCCTTGGAGGCGATGTTCAGGTTGGTGCTTTCTTGTATTGGGCCAGCATTGGCGCGATGCCCTCGTTGCGAACCGGGTAATCTTGCCGGATACGGTCCGCGAAGAAGCATTCTAAGGTACGGCCGACGGTGGGGAAAGCCAGCTCCCCCCAGGGAATGTCGGATTCCTCGAACAGGCCCACTTCCAGGCTTTCCTCCCCGGCGGAGAAGTCCAGGTCGACCAGGTTGGCGCGGAAGAACATGTAGATCTGGCTGATGTGCGGCAGGTCGAAGACCGTATAAAGGTGCAGGTCGGTGACGCGGGCACAGGCTTCTTCCAGGGTTTCCCGGGCGGCGGCCTGTTCCAGGGTTTCGCCGTTCTCCATGAAGCCGGCCGGCAGGGTCCAGAAGCCCTGGCGCGGGGCGATGGCGCGCCGGCAGAGCAGGATGCGTCCTTCCCACACGGGCAGGCAGCCGGCGACGACGCGTGGGTTCTGATAATGCACGGTCAGGCACCGGTCGCAGACGTACCGTGGGCGATTGTCGCCGCTGGGGATGCGCAGGCTCACACTGGCGCCGCACTGGCTGCAGAACTTCATGCTCATTCCTTGTCAGATGATGATCAATCTTGTCGCGCCGAGGGGCGTCCAGCAAGGGGCTGGACTTGGGCGGCGGAGGCCTTTCATGCCATGATTCCTCGCACTACAAGGACCAGACCACACCCGCAGGACGAACTGCATGCTGGATGAACTGCGCCAACGCCTCGCGGCGCATACCCCTCGCGATCTCTACAACGACCGCAGCTTCCCGGAAGCGGCGGTGCTGCTGCCCATCACCTGCAATGAAGAGCTGGTGCTGACCCTGCGGGCCACCGGCCTGTCCACGCACAGCGGCGAGGTGGCATTCCCCGGCGGACGGCGCGATCCGGATGACCTGGACCTGATCCAGACGGCCCTGCGTGAGGCGGAAGAGGAAATCGCCCTGCCGTCCGGCGTGGTGGAAGTGATCACGCCGCTGAGCACGCTGGTCTCCCGGCATGGCATCAAGGTGACGCCGTTCGTCGGTTTCATCCCGGACTCGGTGCCGTACAAGCCGAACGACGGCGAGATCGCCGCGGTATTCAGCGTTCCGCTCGAATTCTTCCGCGACGATCCGCGGGAAACCACCCACCGCATCGACTATTCCGGCCGCCACTGGTTCGTGCCGGCCTACCGGTTTGGCGAATACAAGATCTGGGGCCTCTCCGCGATCATGCTGGTGGAGCTGCTCAACCTTCTATACGACGCGCGGATCGACCTGCATCGGCCGCCGGAGCGTTTCGTCAGCCTGCGCTGATCCTGCCTGAAAAATAACAACGAGCTGAGGAGTGACTGCCATGAAATACCGCCTGGGCGATGACCGGGTCGAAGCCCATCCCGACAGCTGGGTTGCGCCGAACGCCGCGGTGATGGGCAAGGTGCGCCTGGAGGCCGGCGCCAGCGTCTGGTTCAGCGCCGTGCTGCGCGGCGACACCGAGTGGATTCACATCGGCGAGAACAGCAACGTCCAGGACGGCACCGTGATGCATGCCGACAGCGGGACGCCGCTGGTCATCGGCAAGAACGTCACCATCGGCCACAACGCCATGCTGCACGGCTGCACGGTGGGCGATAACAGCCTCATCGGCATCAATGCCGTGGTGCTCGACGGGGCGAAGATCGGCAAGCACTGCCTGATCGGCGCCAACACCCTGATCCCGCCGGGCAAGGAAATTCCCGACGGCTCGCTGGTGATGGGCTCGCCGGGCAAGGTGGTGCGCGAGCTGACCGAGCAGCAGAAGAAGACGCTGGAACTCAGCGCCGCCCACTACGTGCACAACGCCAAGCGTTTCGCCCGCGATCTGGCCGAGCAGGAAGAATGAGCGAAGAGCGCCCCGTCGCCTCGCCCTGCGTGCACGTCTGCGCGCTGGACGACAACGACCTGTGCCTGGGCTGCCAGCGCAGTGCGGATGAAATCACCCGCTGGGGCCGCATGGACAACACCGAGCGGCGGGCCGTCCTGGCCCGCTGTCACGAACGGGCGAAGGCCCTCGGCCTGTTGATCTGACAGGCTCCCCCCTGATTCCCATCCCCTGAGGTTCTAGTCATGACCCGTATCGGAACTCCCCTGTCGCCGAGCGCGACCCGCGTCCTGCTTTGCGGCTCCGGCGAGCTGGGCAAGGAGGTGGTGATCGAACTGCAGCGCCTGGGTTGCGAAGTGATCGCCGTCGACCGCTATGCCAACGCCCCGGCCATGCAGGTCGCGCATCGCAGCCACGTGATCAGCATGCTCGACGGCGCCGCCCTGCGCGCGGTGATCGAGCAGGAGAAGCCGCACTACATCGTCCCGGAAATCGAGGCCATCGCCACCGCCACCCTGGTGGAGCTGGAAGCCGAGGGCTACACCGTGGTGCCGACCGCCCGCGCCGCGCAGCTGACCATGAACCGCGAAGGCATCCGCCGGCTGGCCGCCGAGGAGCTGGGCCTGCCGACTTCGCCCTACCACTTCGCCGACAGCTTCGAGGACTACCGCGCGGCGGTGGCCTCGGTCGGCTATCCGTGCGTGGTCAAGCCGATCATGAGTTCGTCCGGCAAGGGCCAGAGCGTGCTGAAGACCGACGCCGACCTGCAGGTCGCCTGGGACTACGCCCAGGAAGGCGGCCGCGCCGGCAAGGGGCGGGTGATCGTCGAGGGCTTCATCGATTTCGACTACGAGATCACCCTGCTGACCGTCCGTCATGTCGGCGGCACCACCTTCTGCGCGCCGATCGGCCATCGCCAGGTGAAAGGCGACTACCACGAATCCTGGCAGCCGCAGGCGATGAGCCCGAAAGCACTGGCCGAGTCCGAGCGGGTGGCCAGGGCGGTCACCGAAGCGCTGGGCGGCCGCGGCCTGTTCGGCGTGGAACTGTTCGTCAAGGGCGACCAGGTGTGGTTCAGCGAAGTCTCGCCGCGCCCGCACGATACCGGGCTGGTGACGCTGATCTCCCAGGACCTCTCCGAATTCGCCCTGCACGCGCGGGCCATCCTCGGCCTGCCGATCCCGACGATTCGCCAGTTCGCTCCGTCGGCCTCGGCGGTGATCCTGGTGGAAGGCACGTCGCAACAGGTCGCCTTCGGCAATCTTGGTGCCGCGCTGGCCGAGCCGGATACCGCGCTGCGCCTGTTCGGCAAGCCGGAAGTCGATGGCCAGCGCCGCATGGGCGTGGCCCTGGCCCGCGACGAATCGACCGACGCCGCCCGCGCCAAGGCGACCCGCTCGGCACAAGCGGTCAGTATCGAGCTGTGAATCGCTGGGCGGGGCTGGCGTGGTGGGCGGTGACGGCAGCTTCCTGCCTGCAGTTCGCTCTTGCCGGCCGAGTGGCGGAAGCCCTGGCCAGCCGGCTGGAACGTCCGGTCGCCTGGCGGAGAGTCTGGCCCACTCCGAATGCGTAGGTTGGCGCTGAGCGCAGCGAAGCCCAACACCTGCCGGGCCATGGCACCGTTGGGCTTCGCAAGCTCAGCGCCAACCTACGTTAGAGATCGTCGTCGCGCGTCTAGGCGATCACGCTCAGGCAAGCCCGTTTTCCGCATGGCTGCTGGTTGCCTGCAGCGCGCCGGGCAGCCAGACGCGCACGCTTTTCACGCGGTTTTCGCCGGACTGGAGGATTTCCAGGCGATAGCGGCCGATCTTCAGGCACACGGCGCAGTCGGGGATCTGCTCCAGCGCTTCGGTGACCAGGCCGTTGAGGGTCTTCGGCCCGTCGCTGGGCAACTGCCAGCCGAGCGAGCGGTTGAGGTCGCGCAGGTTGGCGGAGCCGTCGATCACATAGCTGCCGTCTTCCTGCGGATGAATATCGGGGTTGCGCAGGGCGTCCTGGTTGCTGAAGTCGCCGACGATCTCTTCGAGGATGTCCTCGAGGGTGATGACGCCGATCACCTCGCCGTATTCGTCGACCACGATGCCCATGCGCCGCTTGTGCTTCTGGAAGTTGATCAACTGGGTCGACAGCGGCGTGCTTTCCGGCACGAAGTAGGGCTCCAGGCAGGCTTCGCGCAGGCCTTCCTTGGTCAGCTGGTTGTGCGTCAGCAGGCGGGCGATCTGGCGCATGTGGACGACGCCCTCGACCTGGTTGATGTCGTTGCGGAACACCGGCAGGCGGGTGTGGCTGGTGTTGCGCAACTGGCCGATGATGGTTTCCAGCTCGTCGTCGAGGTCGATGCCCTGGATCTCGTTGCGCGGGATCATCAGGTCGTTCACCGTGACCTTGTCCAGGTCGAGCATGCTCAGCAGCATGCCCTGGCGAGTGGCGACCTGCTCCTCGCTGGCCGTCTCGTGCGGCTCGTCGTCGCTCTCCTGATCCGTGTCGCGCGCCGGCGGCACGCCGCAGAGGCGCAGCAGCAGGGTGCTGCAGCCGTTCAGCAGCCAGAGCAGCGGGGTGGACAGCTTCTGCAGCCACAGCAGCGGCAGGCTGGCGGGGAAGGCCACGCGTTCCGGGTTCCGGTTGGCGATGGCCTTGCCGACACCTTCGCCGACCACCAGCAGGATCAACGGCAGCGCCACGACCGCCATGGCAACGCCGGAGTAGCCCCAGAAACGCAGGGCGAGCAGGGTGGCCAGCGCGGCTGCGGCGACCTTGATGAAACTGCCGGCGATCTGGATGGTTCCGCGCAGGCGCTCGGGGCGCAACAGCAGCCAGCTGCTGCGCCGCGCGCCGCGGTTGCCCTGCTTGGCAAGGTGGCGCAGGCGGTAGCGGTCGAGGGCGGACAGACCCGCGTCGGCGCTGGAAAGCAGCGCCGAGCAGAGGATCAGGACAAGCAGCAGACCAATCAGGTAACCGGGGTGAAAATCACCCATGTCGGACATCCTTCAGATATGCAGGATGAATTCTCGCACCAGCTTGCTGCCGAAGTACGCCAGCATCAACAGCAGGAAGCCGGCCAGCGTCCAGCGCACCGCCTTGTGCCCGCGCCAGCCGAGCTGGTGGCGTCCCCACAGCAGGACGCTGAACACCACCCAGGCGAAGCAGGAGAGGATGGTCTTGTGCGCCAGGTGCTGGGCGAACAGGTTGTCGACGAACAGCCAGCCGGAAATCAGCGACAGCGTGAGCAGCACCCAGCCGCCGCGGAGGAAGTCGAACAGCAGGCTTTCCATGGTCTGCAGCGGCGGGAAGTTGCGGATCAGCCCGGACGGATGCTTGTGCTTGAGTTGGTAGTCCTGCACCAGCAGCAGCAAGGCTTGCAGCACGGCGATGGTGAGCAGGCCGTAGGCGAGGATCGACAGCAGGATGTGCGCGAGTAGGCCCGGCTGTTCGTTGATCGGCTCGATGGTGCCGTGGGGGATCAGTACCGCCGTCAGGGTGGTCAGCGCGCCCAGCGGATAGAGCAGGAGCAGCAGGTTCTCCACCGGAATGCGCAGGCAGGCGAGCAGGGTGATCGCGGTGACCGCGGCGGAGATCAGGCTGGCGGCGTTGAAGAAGTCGAGCACCAGGCCGGCGGGTGTCAGCAACTGCTGATACAACCCGAAGCCCTGACCGAGCAGGGCCAGCAGGCCGAGCAGAAGCAGCAGTGGCTTGTGCGGAGGGGTACGTCTGGCCAGGCTTGCGCCCTGGTAGGCCGTGGCGCCGAGGTAGAGCGCGGCGGCAATCAGGCTGGGCAACAGAGAGTGCATAAGTCCTTGGAACGGGGTCCGAAAGGCCGTGAGTGTGGCATATTCCTGCCACCCTAGAAAGCGCCTGCGAACAGTTCTCGTCTCGTCATTCGCAGACGAATGATCGCCGGCGGTGTTGGCCGCCGGAGCACTCCGCTATAATCCCGCGCTTGCTGCCACGCCCACCCCCGGCTCGGTCGAGCCCGATAGGATTGCGCATGTTCGAAAACCTTACAGACCGCCTCTCGCAAACGCTGCGCCATGTAACCGGCAAGGCCAAGCTGACCGAGGACAACATCAAGGACACCCTCCGCGAAGTGCGGATGGCGCTGCTCGAGGCCGACGTTGCCCTGCCGGTGGTCAAGGACTTCGTCAACAAGATCAAGGAGCGTGCGGTCGGTACCGAGGTCTCCCGCAGCCTGACGCCGGGCCAGGCGTTCGTGAAGATCGTCCAGGCCGAGCTGGTCGAGCTGATGGGCGCGGCCAACGAAGACCTGACCCTGAACGTGACACCGCCAGCGGTGATCCTGATGGCCGGCCTGCAGGGCGCGGGCAAGACCACCACCGTCGGCAAGCTGGCGCGCTTCCTCAAGGAGCGCAAGAAGAAGTCGGTGCTGGTGGTGTCGGCGGACGTCTACCGCCCGGCGGCGATCAAGCAGCTGGAAACCCTCGCCAACGACATCGGCGTCACCTTCTTCCCCTCCGATAACAGCCAGAAGCCGGTTGCCATCGCCGAGGCGGCGATTCGCGAGGCCAAGCTGAAGTTCATCGACGTGGTCATCGTCGATACCGCCGGCCGTCTGCACATCGACGCCGACATGATGGACGAGATCAAGCACGTCCACGCGGCGATCAAGCCTGCCGAGACGCTGTTCGTGGTCGACGCCATGACCGGCCAGGACGCCGCCAACACCGCCAAGGCCTTCAATGACGCGCTGCCGCTGACCGGCGTGGTGCTGACCAAGGTCGACGGCGACGCCCGTGGCGGTGCCGCGCTGTCGGTGCGCGCCATCACCGGCAAGCCGATCAAGTTCCTCGGCATGGGCGAGAAGACCGAAGCGCTCGACCCGTTCCATCCGGACCGTGTGGCCTCGCGCATCCTCGGCATGGGTGACGTGCTCAGCCTGATCGAGCAGGCCGAGCAAGGCATGGATCGAGCGAAGGCCGAGAAGCTCGCGAAGAAGATCAAGAAGGGCAAGGGCTTCGACCTCGAAGACTTCCGCGATCAGCTGCAGCAGATGAAGAACATGGGCGGCCTCGGCAGCCTGATGGACAAGCTGCCGATGCTCGGCGGGGTCAACCTGTCGCAGATGGGCGGCGCGCAGAACGCGGCAGAGAAGCAGTTCAAGCAGATGGAAGCGATCATCAACTCGATGACGCCCGCCGAGCGCCGCGATCCGGAAGTGATCAGCGGTTCGCGCAAGCGCCGTATCGCCATGGGCTCCGGTACCCAGGTGCAGGATGTCGGCCGCCTCATCAAGCAGCACAAGCAGATGCAGAAGATGATGAAGAAGGTCACCGCCAAGGGTGGCATGGCCAAGATGATGCGGGGCATGGGCAGCATGTTCCCCGGCGGCGGCATGCCTAAGATGTGACCCATCGGGGCGCCGCCAGGCGGCGTTCCGACTAGCTGCGGCTTGCAGCTACAGGCTTAAACTCATAGAATATGCGGCCTTTCGGGCGCCTGTGCCCGAGAGGCTGCATTTCTTTTTGCAAGCAAACCTATAGGAACAACGTACGCATGGTAACCATTCGTCTGGCTCGTGGCGGCTCCAAAAAGCGCCCGTTCTACCACCTGACCGTGACCAACAGCCGCAACGCTCGTGACGGCCGTTTCGTCGAGCGCGTCGGTTTCTTCAACCCGGTCGCCACTGGTGCCGAAGTTCGCGTTTCGGTCAACCAGGAGCGCGTCAACTACTGGCTGAGCCAGGGTGCCCAGCCGTCTGAGCGTGTTGCTCAGCTGCTGAAGGACGCTGCCAAGGCTGCTGCCTGAGCAGTATGAGCACGATGCCTGCCACCGAAGAACTCATCGTTCTCGGCAAGATAGTTTCAGTGCATGGCATTCGTGGTGAGGTGAAGGTGTATTCCTTTACCGATCCGTTGGACAACCTGCTGGACTACCGGCGCTGGACGCTCAAGCGTGGCACCGAGGTTCGACAGGCTGAGTTGGTCAGTGGGCGCGTGCAGGGCAATGTCCTGGTGGCGAAGCTGAAGGGACTGGACGATCGAGAAGTGGCCCGCACCTATGCGGACTTCGAGATCCTGGTGCCGCGCAGCGAGTTGCCGGAACTGAGCGAAGGCGAGTTCTACTGGAGCCAGCTGGAAGGTCTCAAGGTCATCGACCAGAGCGGGCAACTGCTCGGCGTCATCGATCACCTGCTGGAGACCGGCGCCAACGATGTGATGGTGGTCAAGCCCTGCGCGGGTAGCCTGGACGAGCGCGAGCGCCTTCTGCCCTATACGGAGCAGTGCGTGCTGGCGGTGGACCTGGCGGCCGGCGAAATGCGGGTGGACTGGGACGCGGACTTCTGACACATGTGGATAGGTGTCATCAGCATCTTTCCGGAGATGTTTCGCGCCATCAGCGACTACGGCATCACCAGCCGTGCGGTTAAACAGGGGCTGATTCAGCTCGACTGCTTCAACCCGCGGAGCAATACCGATGACCGTCACCAGACGGTGGACGACCGGCCTTTCGGCGGTGGTCCGGGGATGGTGATGAAAATCAAGCCGCTGGAAGGCGCACTGGGCGATGCCCGGCAAGCCGCAGGCGGACCGGCGAAGGTGATCTACCTGTCGCCGCAAGGTCGCAAGCTTACGCAGGCGGCCGTACGCGAACTGGCGAAAGAGGAACGATTGATCCTCATCGCGGGACGCTACGAAGGCATCGACGAGCGCTTCATTGAAGAGCATGTCGATGAGGAATGGTCGGTTGGCGATTACGTGTTGTCCGGCGGTGAGCTGCCGGCAATGGTGCTGATCGACGCGGTCACGCGGCTGTTGCCCGGAGCATTGGGTCACGCGGATTCCGCAGAGGAGGACTCCTTCACGGATGGCCTGCTCGATTGTCCGCATTACACCCGACCTGAGGTGTACGCCGACAAACGTGTTCCGGAGGTGCTGCTCAGCGGCAACCACGAACACATCCGGCGCTGGCGTTTGCAGCAGTCCCTTGGAAGGACCTGGGAACGACGCGCTGATCTTCTGGATTGCCGCTCGCTTTCTGGAGAAGAGAAGAAGCTGCTGGAGGAGTACATCCGCCAGCGGGACGATAGTTAACGTATCGATGGCCGGCCAATTGCCTGCCTTAGGAGCACAACATGACCAACAAGATCATTCAGCAGCTCGAAGCTGAACAGATGAACAAAGAGATTCCGGCTTTCGCCCCCGGCGACACCGTAATCGTCCAGGTTAAAGTGAAGGAAGGCGACCGTCAGCGTCTGCAGGCCTTCGAAGGCGTCGTGATTGCCAAGCGCAACCGTGGCCTGAACAGTGCTTTCACTGTTCGCAAGATATCCAACGGCGTTGGCGTAGAGCGTACCTTCCAGACCTACAGCCCGATCGTTGACAGCCTGAGCGTCAAGCGCCGCGGCGACGTGCGCAAGGCCAAGCTGTACTACCTCCGCGACCTGTCCGGCAAGGCAGCGCGCATCAAGGAAAAACTGGCCTGAGCCTCGGCTTCCAGTCGATCCGGAAAAAAGCAGCCTACGGGCTGCTTTTTTTATGCCTGTGCCATTGATCGGGCGTGATGATGGCTTTCCGGCCAGTATTCGCATCGGCGACCGGCTCGATCCATTCCTCCATCAGTTTTCGCCGATTGCCTCGGGACCGGACGATTGCGCAGTGCACAGCTCCTGGCTGTCGCTGGGAGCTGGCGCTATCAGCGAAATCAGTGTCCATCCGGCTGCGGGTGTCACCGGGCTCGCCGGGCTGGCCACATGGACCCATCCCGCCGGATCGCGAGCGAACAGCAGTGTCGCACGACTGCCATGCAAGGCCTGGAACTCCGCCCAGCCGAAGCTTTCGCTTAGCTGGGTGTTGCGCACTTCCGCGCCATGCGCGATCAGGCTGGCGGCCTGCGGATAAGTGAGCGACTGCTGGCCAAGCAGCTGTCCGCGGTAGCGATCGCTGGCACGGTGCTTGTCGCTACGGCGCACTTCCTGGCCGCTGGGCAGGGTGAACAGGTGGCGGGGGCCGAACTCATGACGAAAACCCAGGCAAGCGACGGTGTTCAGTTCGCCCGCGGGGGACAGCGCAAGCAGATGGCCGATCCCGACCAGATCGAGATGCGCTTCCGCGTGCTGCGAAGTCGGGTTGCCGAAGTAGGTCGGCAGGTTGTCCATGCGCGCGGCGCGGACATTTTCCCAGCTGGAATCGGTGAGCAGCACCCTGCTGCCGGCATTCTGCAACGCCTGGCCGATAGCTCGGCCCACCGGGTTGGCGCCGACGATGAGGAAGCCGGATGGCGCCGGTTCAGCGACCTTCAGCAGGCGGGCAATGGGGCGAGCGGTGGCACTTTGCAGGACGACGGTGCCGATGATCACCAGGAATGTCAGGGGTACCAGCAACTCGGCCTGGGAATGTCCCGCCTCTTGCAGGCGAATCGCGAAAATTGCCGACACCGCCGCGGCGACAATGCCACGCGGTGCGATCCAGCCGAGGAGGGCGCGTTCGCGCCAGTTCAGCGCCGAGCCGTACGCGGACACTGCTACGTTGAGCGGCCGGGCTATCAGCTGGATCACAAGCAGCACCAGCAGAGGCGCCGGGCCGAGGCTGAGCAGGCTCTGAAGGTCGAGGCGCGCGGCGAGGATGACGAACAGGCCGGAAATCAGCAGGACGCTGAGGTTCTCCTTGAAATGCAGGATGTGCCGTACGTCCACACCCGGCATGTTGGCCAGGCACACCCCCATCAACGTCACCGCGAGGAGGCCGGATTCGGGCACCAGTTGGTTTGCGAAGATGAAGGCGCCTAGAACCGCAGCCAGCGAACCCAGATTGTGCAGGTACTCTGGAAGCCACAGGCGGCGGAGTGCGTGGCCAAGGGCGAGGCCGACGCCGATGCCGATGGCGCTCCCGCAGGCGATTACCCCGGCGAAGGTGCCCAGGCTGCGGAGCCAGCCGCTTCCTGCATCGCTGGATACCACGTAGCTGTACACAACCACCGCCAGCAGGGCGCCGATCGGATCGATCATGATGCCCTCCCAGCGCAGGATGTTCGCTACCGTTGCCTTGGGCCGCATCACCCGCAGCATCGGAACTATCACTGTGGGGCCTGTCACCAGGGTCAGGGTGCCGAACAGAAGGGCCATTTCCCAGTTGAAGCCGAGCAGGTAGTGGGTCGCGAGCGCTATCACGCCCCAGGTGATCAGCGCGCCTATGGTGACCATCCGTTGCACCACGCGACCGATTTCATCCCACTCGCTGAAATGCAGGGTCAGGCTGCCTTCGAACAGGATCAGTGCCACGGACAGCGAGACCAGGGGAAACAGCAACGGGCCGAAGAGGCGTTCCGGATCCAGCACACCGAGCAAGGGGCCGGCCAGGATGCCGCTGATCAGCAGGAAGAGGATTGCAGGCAATCGCAACCGCCATGCCAGCCACTGGCTGAACAAGGCCGCGACACCGATGCCGCCCAGTGCGAGGAGTGTGCTGTGTTCATCCATGTGTGTGGATTCCCTGAATGGAGGAAATTCTGGCCGGCGAGGACCGGCCTGTGAAAGACTAGCCGCGCTTCCAACGGTTTCGAATGTTCTGCGCTCATGACTCCCCTCCCGCTCCCGCTGATCGACCGCTTTCTCGATGCCCTCTGGCTGGAAAAGGGCCTCTCGGAGCACACCCGCGCGGCCTATGGCAGCGACCTCGCGCTGTTCAACGGCTGGCTCGCCACGCATGGCATCACCCTGGAGCAGGCTGGGCGCGAGATCATCACCGACCATCTGGCCTGGCGGGTGGCGGAGGGCTATCGGGCCCGTTCCACTGCGCGCTTTCTTTCCGCCTTGCGCGGTTTCTTCCGTTATTGCCTGCGCGAAGAGTTGATCGGCGAGGATCCGACGCTGCTGATCGAAATGCCGCAACTCGGCAAGCCGCTGCCGAAATCGCTCTCCGAGGCCGATGTGGATGCGCTGCTGCTGGCTCCCGATCTCGGCGATCCGATCGGCCTGCGCGACCGGGCGATGCTCGAAGTGCTCTACGCCAGCGGCCTGCGGGTCAGCGAACTGGTCGGCCTGACCCTGGAGCAGATCAACCTGCGCCAGGGCGTGGTGCGGGTACTCGGCAAGGGCAGCAAGGAGCGCCTGGTTCCCCTGGGCGAGGAGGCCATCGTCTGGGTCGAACGCTATCTGCGCGAGGCGCGGGCCGATCTGCTCGGCGGTCGGCCCAGCGACGTGCTGTTCCCCAGCCTGCGCGGGGAGCAGATGGCCCGGCAGACCTTCTGGTATCGCATCAAGCATCACGCCAGGGTTGCCGGGATCGCCAAGTCGCTGTCGCCACACACCCTGCGCCACGCCTTCGCCACCCATCTGCTCAACCATGGCGCCGACCTGCGCGTGGTGCAGATGCTGCTCGGTCACAGCAACCTGTCCACAACGCAGATCTACACCCATATCGCCCGGGCGAGGCTGCGGGATCTGCACGCGCAGCACCATCCACGCGGGTGAGGTGGCTGTGGCGCCAGACCGGAGGGCACTTCGGCATTCCTCGACGACCGACCGGCAGCTGAAGCTTCCGGCTACAAGCTGCCCGCTCGGCCCGCAAGGCCGGCTGTGGTAGTCTTCCCGGATCGATCACGGGAGTTTTCCATGCGTTTGTTTCGACTTCTGAGTGCCGCCGCCCTGGGCCTGGCCAGCACCTTCGCCCTGGCTGCCGAGCCCGACCAGGCGATCCGCAATACCCTGCATTCGCTGCAGCCGGATCTGCCCATCGAGTCGATTTCCGCCAGCCCGCTGCAAGGCATCTACCAGGTCCAGCTCAAGGGCGGCCGGGTGCTTTACGCCAGCGCTGACGGCCAGTTCGTCGTGCAGGGCAACATCTACCAGGTGAAGGACGGTCAGCCGGTCAACCTGACCGAGAAGGCGGAGAGCGCCTCCATCGCCAAAACCATCAATGCCATCCCGGCCAAGGACATGGTGGTCTTCCCCGCCAAGGGCGAGACCAAGGGGCACATCACCGTGTTCACCGACACCACCTGCCCGTATTGCCAGAAGCTGCACTCCGAGGTGCCGGAGCTGAACAAGCGCGGTATCGAAGTGCGCTATCTGGCCTTCCCGCGCCAGGGACCGAACTCCTCGGGCGACCAGCAGCTGCAGGCGATCTGGTGTTCGAAGGATCGCCAGGCGGCGCTCAACGACATGTTCAGCGAGAAGGAAGTGAAGGCGGCCAAGTGCGATAACCCGGTGGACAAGCAGTTCGAACTGGGACAGATGGTCGGCGTGCAGGGTACTCCGGCGATCATCCTGGCCGACGGACAGATGCTGCCGGGCTACCAGTCGGCTGGCCAGATCGCCAAGCTCGTCCTGGACACCAAGTGAGGCGGGCCTTCCGCGTCGATTGACTAACAAAGCGCCGCTTCGTAAGGTGCGGTGCGTTCAAGTGGCCGGGCTCAATGCCCGGCTTTTATTGCTGTGATGATGGGGAGTTTCAGCGTGAAACCGGTCAAAGTGGGAATCTGCGGGTTGGGTACCGTCGGTGGCGGTACCTTCAATGTACTCAAACGCAACGCCGAGGAGATTGCCCGCCGTGCCGGGCGTGGTATCGAGGTTGCGCAGATTGCCGCTCGTCGTCCCAATCCGAAGTCTGAAACTGGCAGCACCCCCATCACTGCCGACATCTTCGACGTGGCGAACAACCCGGAAATCGACATCGTCATCGAACTGATCGGCGGCTACACCCAGGCCTATGATCTGGTGATGAAGGCCATCGAGAACGGCAAGCACGTGGTCACCGCGAACAAGGCGCTGATCGCCGTGCACGGCAACGAGATCTTCGCCAAGGCCCGCGAGAAGGGCGTGATCGTCGCGTTCGAAGCGGCGGTGGCCGGCGGCATCCCGGTGATCAAGGCGATCCGCGAGGGCCTGGCCGGTAACCGTATCAACTGGCTGGCCGGCATCATCAACGGCACCGGCAACTTCATCCTCACCGAAATGCGCGAGAAAGGCCGCGCCTTCGAGGACGTGCTGAAGGAAGCCCAGGCGCTCGGCTACGCCGAGGCTGATCCGACCTTCGACGTCGAAGGCATCGACGCCGCGCACAAGCTGACCATCCTGGCGTCCATCGCCTTCGGCATCCCGCTGCAGTTCGACAAGGCCTACACCGAAGGCATTACCAAACTGACCACCGCCGACGTCAACTACGCCGAAGCGCTGGGCTACCGCATCAAGCACCTGGGCGTGGCGCGCCGTACCGACGCCGGTATCGAGCTGCGCGTACACCCGACCCTGATCCCGGCCGACCGCCTGATCGCCAATGTGAATGGCGTGATGAACGCGGTCATGGTCAACGGCGACGCCGCCGGCAGCACCCTGTTCTATGGTGCCGGCGCCGGCATGGACCCGACCGCCTCGTCGGTGGTCGCCGACCTGGTGGACGTGGTTCGCGCCATGACCTCCGACCCGGAGAACCGCGTGCCGCACCTGGCCTTCCAGCCGGACTCGCTCTCCGACCACCCGATCCTGCCGATCGACGCCTGCGAAAGCGCCTACTACCTGCGCATCCAGGCCAAGGACCATCCGGGCGTACTGGCCCAGGTGGCGACCATCCTCTCCGAGCGCGGCATCAACATCGAGTCGATCATGCAGATGGAAGTCGAAGAGCATGACGGCCTGGTGCCGATGATCCTGGTTACCCACCGGGTGCTCGAATCCCGCATCATCGAAGCCATTACCGCGCTGGAAGCGCTGGATGACGTGGTCGGCAATGTCGTACGCATCCGCGTCGAACAACTGAACTGATATCGAACGCGGCGGATAGCCCCGGGCATCCGCCGCCAACCCGAAGGTTTCACACCATGCGTTACATCAGTACCCGCGGCCAGGCGCCCGCGCTGAACTTCGAAGACGTGCTGCTCGCCGGCCTGGCCAGCGATGGCGGCCTCTACGTGCCGGAAAACCTGCCGCGCTTCACCGTCGAGGAGATTGCCTCCTGGGCCGGCCTGCCGTACCACGAGCTGGCCTTCCGCGTGATGCGCCCGTTCGTTGCCGGCAGCATCGCCGACGCCGACTTCAAGAAAATCCTGGAAGAGACCTACGGCGTCTTCGCTCATAACGCCGTGGCGCCGCTGCGCCAGCTGAACGGCAACGAGTGGGTGCTGGAGCTGTTCCACGGCCCGACCCTGGCCTTCAAGGACTTCGCCCTGCAACTGCTCGGCCGCCTGCTCGACCACGTGCTGACCAAGCGCGGCGAGCGCGTGGTGATCATGGGCGCCACCTCCGGCGACACCGGCTCGGCCGCCATCGAAGGCTGCAAGGCCTGCGAGAACGTCGACATCTTCATCATGCACCCGCACAACCGTGTGTCCGAGGTGCAGCGCCGGCAGATGACCACCATCCTCGGCGAAAACATCCACAACATCGCCATCGAAGGCAACTTCGACGACTGCCAGGAGATGGTCAAGGCCAGCTTCGCCGACCAGGGTTTCCTCAAGGGCACCCGTCTGGTGGCGGTCAACTCGATCAACTGGGCGCGGATCATGGCCCAGATCGTCTACTACTTCCACGCGGCCCTGCAGCTTGGTGGACCGGCTCGCTCGGTGGCGTTCTCGGTGCCGACCGGCAACTTCGGCGACATCTTCGCCGGCTACCTGGCGCGCAACATGGGCCTGCCGATCAGCCAACTGATCGTCGCGACCAACCGCAACGACATCCTGCACCGCTTCATGTCCGGCAACCGCTACGACAAGGACACCCTGCACCCGTCGCTGTCGCCGTCGATGGACATCATGGTCTCGTCCAACTTCGAGCGCCTGCTGTTCGACCTGCACGGCCGCAACGGCAAGGCCATCGCCGACCTGATGGACGGCTTCAAGGCCAGCGGCAAGCTGTCCGTCGAGGACGACCGCTGGACCGAAGCCCGTCGCCTGTTCGACTCGCTGGCAGTGGACGATGAGCAGACTTGCGAAACCATCGCCGAGGTGTATGCGGAATGTGGCGAACTGCTCGACCCGCACACCGCCATCGGCGTGTGTGCCGCGCGCGAATGCCGTCGCAGCCTCGCCGTACCGATGGTGACCCTGGGCACCGCGCATCCGGTGAAATTCCCGGAAGCGGTGGAAAAGGCCGGCATCGACGCGGTTCCGGCGCTGCCGCCGCACCTGACCGACCTGTTCCAGCGCGAAGAGCGTTGCACCGTCCTGCCGAACGAACTGGCCAAGGTCCAGGCGTTCGTCAGCGCCCACGGCAACCGTGGAAAGCCGCTCTGATTCGCTGTTGAGCCAAGAAAAAGCCCGCCACCCGGCGGGCTTTTTCGTTTTGTTTACCTGCCCTTCGTCGTGTTTCCGCGAACTTTAGCGGCGTTTCGGGGGTCATCTCCTTTGTGACTTTTTTAATTGAAACAAGGAGATATGACATGGACCGGCTGAGCAGACTGCTGACCGATACCTTCGCTCCCTACGACTTCAGCCTCGACGAACCGCGCCCGGACGGCGGTCGAGTGCTGACCGTGAGCAACGAGGACGGCGAGGTCGTCATGCGCCGGGTCATTGCCGGCGAGCACCTCGATGGCGGCGAGCAGGGCGTGCGCGCTATCCAGACCATGCGGCGCGACCTGGCGGTCCAGGAAGGGCAGATCGAGGACGACGTGATCGTTGCCCTGCGGCAGCGGGCACAGGTGCTGCGCTACGGGACTTGAGGGCTGCGGGCCTGGCATCGCACTTTGGCAGGAGCGGGCCATGTGCGCGAATCGCGGGCATGGTCCTACGGACGGCGATACCACCGTAGGTTGGTGCTGAGCAACGCGAAGCCCAACATCGCCATCGTTGGGCTTCACTGCGTTCAGCGCCAACCTACGCGTGTTCTGGTCCAGCCGCGTAGTTACGTGGGACCGTAGGCATCTAGAGGGCGCCTGCAGCCCGCAGTTCGGCGATCCGCGCCGCGTCGTAACCCAGTTCCGCCAGCACGCTTTCCGTATGCTCGCCCAGTTCCGGGCCGATCCATTCGGTCGAGCCGGGGGTGTCGGAGAGCTTGGGCACGATGCCGGGCATCTTGAATGGCTTGCCGTCCGGCAGTTTCGCCGAGAGGAACATCTCGCGGGCGAGGAATTGCGGGTCGGTGAACATGTCCTCGGCGGAGTAGATGCGGCTGGCCGGCACCTCCGCCCGGTTGAGCAGTTCCAGCATCTGCTCCAGCGTCTGCGAGCGCGCCCAGCGATCGATCACGCCATAGAGCTCATCGCGACGCTGGTCGCGGCCGGCGTTGTCGGCCAGGGTCGGGTCGTCGGCCAGGTCGTCGCGGCCGATGGCCTGCATGAAGCGGCGGAAGATCGCATCGCCATTGGCGCCGATCTGCACGTGCCTGCCATCGGCGCTGGTGTGGATGGAGGAGGGAGTGATGCCGGGCATGATGTTGCCGCTGCGTTCGCGGATGAAACCGAACACGTCGAACTCCGGCACCATGCTTTCCATCATGGCGAAGATGGCTTCATAGAGCGCCACGTCGACCATCTGCCCCTTGCCGCCGTTGACCTCGCGGTGACGCACCGCCATCAGCGCGCCGATCACCGCCCACAGTGCGGCGATGGAGTCGCCGATGGAGATGCCGGTGCGCACCGGCGGGCGGTCCTCGAAGCCGGTGATGTAGCGCAACCCGCCCATGGATTCGCCGACCGCGCCGAAGCCCGGTTCGTCCTTGCGCGGGCCGGTCTGGCCGAAGCCGGACAGGCGCACCATCACCAGCTTCGGATTCAGCTCGTGCAGCACGTCCCAGCCGAGGCCGAGCTTTTCCAGCACGCCGGGACGGAAGTTCTCGATCAGGACGTCGGCTTCAGCCAGCAGCTTCTTCAGCACTTCGCGGCCGTCGGGGTGCTTGAGGTTGAGCGTCACCGAGCGCTTGTTGCGCGCCTGCACGAACCACCACAGCGAGGTCCCTTCGTACAGCTTGCGCCACTTGCGCAGCGGGTCGCCGCCATCCGGCGATTCGATCTTGATCACTTCGGCACCGAATTCGGCGCAGATCCGCGAGGCGAAGGGACCGGCGATCAGGGTGCCGAGCTCTATGACTTTCAGACCGGCCAGCGGTTTGGCATGGGCGTTCATCGGATTTTCCATTCGACGGGCAATGCCCGCGACTCTAGCGCCTGGCTCGCGGCACGGGTAGCCCGCAAATTCAATCCGGCCATCGGCGGTTTGCGCACCGGCACGGTACGCGTAAAGTAGAGGCATACGCCTCCCTTTCACTGGCTTGTCCCTAACGGGCAGGGTGCCTAGAAATGCGTGCCTTCGAATCCTTCCCGCTTCATGTCGGCTTCCCGCAGTATGCGAGCGAGGCGGGCGAGGGGGTGGCATGCAACTGAGCGTCCCGACACTGCTGGTCGTCGACCTGTACATCCTGACCCTGGTCGGCGTACTGATGTGTTTCGCCTGGTATCGCGGCCGACGCGAGCCGACCCTCGGCTACATGAGCGCCGCGCTCCTGCTCGGCGCCCTGTCGACCTTCCTCGGCAGCCTGCGCAATCTCGGCATCGACTACGTGCCCATCGTCATCAGCAACGCGATGCTGTTCCTCTGCTACGCGATGGTGTGGATGTCCATGCGCGTGTTCGCCGGGCGCCCGCCGCACTGGCCGGGGCTCGTCGCTGGCGCTGTATTGTGGGCGGCGCTGTGCCTCTGGCCTGCGTTCTACGGATCGTTGCCGGCGCGCATCCTGCTCAGCTCCCTTCTGACGATCGCCTACTGCCTGCTGGCGGCCGGCGAGCTATGGCGCAGCCGGCACAGCCTGGAGGTTTCGCTGCGGCCGATCCTCATCCTGCTGTTCCTGCACATCGGCGTGTACGCCGTGCGCCTGCTTCTGGACCGGGACTTGCCCTACGCGCCGGCGCCGGAGGGCGGGATCACCTTCTTCGCCTTCCTGATCTTCGAAACCCTGCTCTTTGCCATCGGCCTTGCCTTCGCCACCCTGGCGATGGTCAAGGAGCGCGCCGAGCTGAAGTTCCGCTCGGCGGCCCTCAGCGATCCGCTGACCGGCGCCGGCAACCGCCGTGCCTTCATGGATTCCGGCGAACGCCTGCTGCGCATGTGCGCCGAGCGCGGCGAGCCGGCGGCGTTGCTGCTCTGCGACCTGGACAACTTCAAGCAGTTGAACGACGCCTACGGCCATCCCGCCGGCGACCAGGCGCTGGTCGAGTTCAGCCGCATCACCGCATCGCGCATGCGGCGCAAGGACGTCTTCGCCCGCATCGGCGGCGAGGAGTTCGCCTGCCTGCTGCCGGAGGCCGGCGCCGAGGGCGCCTACCAGGTGGCCGAACGGGTGCGCCGCGAGTTCGCCGAACTGCCGTTCATCGCCGAAGGACAGCTCAGCGTCAGCATCGGCATCGCCACCACCCGCGAGGCCGGCCACGACCTGCCGAACCTGCTCGCCCTGGCCGACCAGGCGCTCTACGCGGCGAAGGCCAAGGGCCGCAACCGCATCGAGCTGGCTGCTTCCGGACCGAGCGCCGATCGCCGCGCCCGAGAATGATTCCCGAAGGGCCGGCGAGTGGGGCTCTTTCGGGTTAAACTTGCCGGCTTCCGAAATCGCCAGGAATGACCATGGCCCTGTCCGCCACGCCCTACAAAGCCGATATCAGCCTGACCGACCTCGATCGCGGCGTTTACGAGACCCTGCGCTTCACCGTCGCCCGCCACCCATCGGAAACCGAAGAGCGCCTGGCGGTGCGTCTGCTGGCCTACGTGATCTGGTACAACGAGCAACTCGGCTTCGGTCGCGGCCTGTCGGATGTGGAAGAGCCGTCTCTGTGGGAAAAGAGCCTGGACGACCGTATCGTCCACTGGATCGAAGTCGGCCAGCCGGACAGCGACCGCCTGGTCTGGTGCTCGCGCCGCTGCGAACGTCTGTCGCTGCTGGCCTACGGCAACCTGCGGGTGTGGACCACCAAGGTGCTGGACGGCGTGCGCCACCTGAAGAACCTCAACGTCGCAGCCGTTCCCCAGGAACCATTGGAAGAGCTGGCGAAGGACCTGCCGCGTTCGATCAACTGGACCGTGATGATCAGCGAAGGGACGATCTTCGTCACCGACCAGAATGGCCAGCATGAGCTTCAACTGGAATGGCTGATGGGCGAGCGCTGAGCTCGTCTGGATACTCACGGAAACAGAGTCGTTTGATGCGCATCGAACCCCGCCCCCTGCCGGAAACCCTGCCCGACCTCGGCGACCTGCCGCCCCTGCTGACCCGCCTGTACGCCGCCCGTGGCGTGAAGTCCGCCGCCGAGCTGGACAAGGGCCTGGCGCGGCTGATTCCGTACCAGCAACTGAAGGGCATCGACGCCGCCGTCGAGCTGCTGGTCGAGGCCCTGGAGCGCGGTCAGCGCATCCTCTACGTTGGCGACTTCGATGCCGATGGCGCTACCGCCAGCAGCGTCGGCGTGCTGGCGCTGCGCATGCTCGGCGCGGCCTGGGTCGATTACCTGGTGCCGAACCGCTTCGAATACGGCTACGGCCTGACCCCGGAAATCGTCGCCGTGGCGCTGGAGAAGCGCCCGGACCTGCTGGTGACGGTGGACAACGGCATCTCCAGCATCGACGGCGTCGCCGCGGCCAAGGCCGCCGGGCTGCGCGTGCTGGTCACCGACCACCACCTGCCGGGCCCGGAACTGCCGGCAGCGGACGCCATCGTCAACCCCAACCAGCCGGGCTGCGAATTCCCCAGCAAGGCGATGGCCGGCGTGGGAGTGATCTTCTACGTCATGCTCGCCCTGCGCGCGCGTCTGCGCGAAAAAGGCTATTTCGCTGCGCGCGGCATGGCGGAGCCGAATCTCGCGGAAGTGCTCGATCTGGTCGCCCTCGGCAGCGTCGCCGACGTGGTGCCGCTGGATGCCAACAACCGCATCCTCGTGCACCAGGGGTTGGCGCGCATTCGTGCCGGGCGTGCGCGGCCGGGGTTGCGCGCCTTGCTGGAAGTGGCCGGGCGCGACTGCCGGCGCATCACCTCCACCGACCTCGGCTTCATCCTCGGTCCGCGCCTGAATGCGGCCGGGCGCCTGGACGACATGTCCCTCGGCATCGAAATGCTGCTGTGCGACGACGAAGCGCTGGCCCGCGACATGGCGGTGCAGCTCGATTCCCTCAATCAGGATCGCAAGGCCATCGAGCAGGGCATGCAGCGCGAGGCGCTGGCCCAGCTCAAGGAACTGCCGGTGGACGAAATGCCGTTCGGCCTCTGCCTGTTCGATCCCGAATGGCACCAGGGCGTGATCGGCATCCTCGCCTCGCGCCTGAAGGAGCGTTACCACCGGCCAACCATTGCCTTCGCCGATGCCGGAGATGGCAGTCTCAAGGGGTCGGCGCGCTCTGTACCGGGCCTGCATATCCGCGATGCGCTGGATGCCGTGGCGGCCCGCCATCCGGGGCTGATCAGCAAGTTCGGCGGCCACGCGATGGCAGCCGGGCTGTCGTTGCCGCAGGAGAACTTCGGCGCTTTCGCTGCTGCGTTCGACTTCGAGGTCCGCCGGCAGCTGGACGAGGACGACCTGACCGGCCGCCTGCTCTCCGACGGCCAGCTCAGCGCCGAGGAATACCACCTGGAACTGGCCCGTGCGATCCGCCAGGCCGGTCCCTGGGGCCAGCACTTCCCCGAGCCGCTGTTCCACGGCGTGTTCCAGATCGTCCAGCAGCGCCTGGTCGGCGAGCGCCACCTGAAGCTGGTGCTGAAGACCGAGTGCGGCTCGCAGCAACTGGATGGCATCGCCTTCAACATCGACCGCGACCTCTGGCCGAACGCCTCGGTACGCTGGGTCGAGCTGGCCTACAAGCTCGACGTCAACGAATTCCGCGGCAACGAGAGCGTGCAACTGATGGTGGCGCACATCGCGCCACGTTGAGCAACGTAGGGTGGATCACGCTCCATCGATCCACCGTCCGGCCTGTCCGGCGCCTGTGTGGTGGATGGAAGAGCGCCTCCACCCCATCCCTCACCCTAACCCTCTCCCAGAGGGAGAGGGGACCGTCCGGAGTTGCCAGTTGGCACGGCATGCAACCCAACACTGTTGCGCCCCCTCTCCCTCTGGGAGAGGGCTGGGGTGAGGGAGCATTACGGGCCAGCCTTATCCATCGTATTCGGCTCAGTAGGTGTATTTCAGACTCGCCATCAGGTTGCGCGGTGCGCCGTACACGCCGTAGGTGTTGACGTTGCTGAAGTACTCGCGGTCGAACGCGTTGTTCAGGTTGACCGAGGCCGACAGGTTGTCGCTGATGTCGTAGCGCGCCATCAGGTTGGCCACGTAATAGCTGCCCTGGGTGTAGTAGTGCAGGTCGTAGCCGGTCTTGCTGCTCCAGTTGAAGCCGCCGCCGACGGTGAACTTGTCCCAGGCACCGGGCATCTTGTAGGTGGTGAAGGCCTTCAGGCTGTGGCGCGGCACGTCGGCGACGATGCGGTTGTCGTCCTCGTCCGTGCTGACGCTGTAGGCGTAGCCGCTGGTGAGCTGCCAGCCGGGCGCCAGTTCGCCGTTCAGTTCCATCTCCACGCCCTTGGTGGTAGTGCCCTGCTCGGCGGCATAGGCGATGCCGTCCCAGATCGCCAGGTTGTCCTGCTCGACCTTGAACAGCGCCAGGCTGGAGCTGAGCCGGCCCTCGTAGAACGCGGCCTTCACGCCCGCCTCGTAGCTGGTGCCTTCCTCCGGATCGATCGGCTGGTTGTTCACGTCGCGGACCCAGGAGCCCTGCGGGTTGAAGATCTTGGTGTAGCTGGCGTACACCGACCAGACGTCGTCCAGTGTGTAGGTCACGCCGGTGTAGGGGATGAACACGCCGCTCTCGCGTTCGGTGTCCTTGGTGTCCGGGCCGCCGTTGGGATGGTTCTCGGTGGTGCGCTTCCAGTCGACCACGCGGCCGCCGAGGATCAGATTGGTGTCGTCGTTGACGCTGAAGCGCGAGGTCAGGAAGGCCGCGTACTGGTTCTCGCGGGTGTCGCCTTCGCCGATCTTCTCGAACACCGGTTCGGCCATCCTGTTATCCCAGGTGTGGATATTCGGGATGCTGCCGTCGAAGGAGGTCCAGGGTCCCATCCAGCCACCGTAGTCGGGATAGTCGAGCTCGCGGATCTGCGACAGGGTGGTGCCGGCGATCAGCTCGTGCTCCTGACCGAACAGCGAGAACGGCCCGGTGACGTAGGCGTCGAGGTTGTTCTGCTCCGGTTCCGATACCCAGCGCGTCGGCAAGATCACGCCGCCGGCACCGGTGGCCTGGTCGAGGTCGCCGGAGAGGTAGGTCACCACCGCGTCGTACTCGTAGCGCGAGTGGCTGAGTTCGGCCTTGCCGCTCCAGCCGTTGTCGAAGTGGTGTTCCACCGAGGCGAAGACGTTGTCCACGGTGTTCTCGTAGTAGGCCCAGTCCGGCGAGCTGTTGGCCGAGCGCTTGAAGTCGGTTTTCTGGCCGTTGCTGTAGCGCAGCGGGAAGCCGGTGCGCATCGGCGAGTCGACGTCGTCGCTGAGATGGCTGAAGCCGATGGTCAGCAGGGTGGCTTCGCTCAGGTCGAATTCGCTGATGCCGTAGACCAGCCCCTTCTTCTCGTGGAAGTCATCGACCCAGGCGTGCTGGTCCTTGTAGTCGGCCACCAGGCGGGCGCGCACCGTGCCTTCGTCGTTCAGCGGGCCGGAGACATCCATGCCGCTGCCGTAGCGGTCCCAGCTGCCGGCCTCGGCGGTGAGGGAAACCTGCGGCTCGAAGGTCGGGCGCTTGCGGATCAGGTTGATGGTCGCCGCCGGGGTGCCCATGCCGCTGACCAGGCCGGTGGCGCCGCGGACCACCTCGACGCGGTCGTAGGCCGCGGTGTTCTGCAGGTAGTTGCCGAGCAGCGACGAGGACGGCACGCCGTCGATGGAGAAGTTGCGAATCTCGAATCCGCGCGACCAGAACTGCTCGGTGTCCGCGCCGAGGCCGGAGCGCAGCACGGTGATGCCGGCGGTGGCGTCCAGGGCGTCGCTGATGCTGTCGAGCTTCTGGTCGTCGAGGCGCTGGCGGGTTAGCACGGTGACCGACTGCGGGGTTTCCTGCGGGGTCAGGTTGAGGCGTGTCGAGCTGCTCGACGAATAGGTGGTGTAGGAACCGGTGCCCTCGGTGGTCGCGCCCGGCGCCTTGCCGGAGATGGTCACCGCGTTCATTTCCAGGGCTTCGCCGCTGGTCGGCAGCAGGCGCAGCTCATAGTGGCCCTCGGCGGTCTGCAGCGCTTCCAGGCCGCTGCCGTCGAGCATGATCGACAGTGCCTCGTCGACGCTGTAGGTGCCTTTCAGCGCGTGGGACTCCCGGCCCGCCGCCAGCGCGCCGTCGGCCGCCAGATAGATGCCGGCCTCGGCGGCCAGGCGGTTCAGGCGTTCGGCCAGCGGACCGGCGGGGATGTCGTAGCGCTGGGTGCGCACCTGCGACTGTTCGGCGGCGTGCAGCGCGGCGCAGGGCAGGGCGGCGCCGAAGGCGAGGGGTAGGCACAGGCTGAGTTGGCGCAGGGTGGCGCGGGGCGAGGCGGTCTTGCGAGGGGACATTACGGGTTCCTTCAGTGAGCGGGCAGGCTGTCGTCTCCTTCTGAATCGGATGAGCGAGAAAAACCGGAAGCTCAAATGAAAATTATTTTCATGTTGCCGACGATCAGCGCGGCTCGATGCTGATCCACCAGGGCAGCGTGCGCTGGATTCGCACAGGCAGGGCGCTCTGCAGCATGGCCAGGGCGCGGTCGCTGTCGTGCAGCGGGAAGCTGCCCATCACCCGCAGGTCGGCCACCGCCGGATCGACGCCGAGATGGCCGTGGCGATAGCGCGACAGCTCCTCGGCGAAGGCCGACAGCGGCATGTCGTTGGCGGCGAGGATGCCCTTGCGCCAGGACTGCCGCGCCGGGTCGGCGGGCTGCGGCGCGTCGATGACCGCCGCGTCGAAGCGCACCTGGCTGCCGGCCTCGATCACCCGGTGCGAGGTGCCGTCGGCGGTGCGGATCTCCACCGCGCCCTCGAACACCGCCAGGCGCGTGACGCCGTCCTGCTGGGTGACGCTGAAGCGCGTACCCAGCGCGCGCATGCGGCCCTGGCTCGATTCGACGATGAAGGGGCGGCCGTCCCTGGCCGTTTCGATCAGCACTTCGCCCTGCAGCAATTGCAGGCGGCGCAGGTCGGCGCGGAAATCCACGTCCAGCGCGCTGTTGCCGTTCAGCCACAGTTGCGTGCCATCGGCCAGGCGTTCCTCGCGCATCTCGCCGGTGCCGCTGCGCAGGTCGGCCTGCAGGGCCAGCAGGCCGTTGCGCAGGCGGGCGTTCTGCCAGCCGCCCCAGCCCAGCAGCGCGCCGCCGACCAGCACGGCGAGGCCGCTCAGGGCCTGGCGCCGGGTCGGTTGCGCGCGGCGTGCCGAGCGCAGTGTCTGCAACGCAATTTCGCTGTCGCCCTGCAGCGGCTGGAAACGCTGGCCGATGCGCTCGACATAGGTCCAGGCGGTGCGGTTCAGCTCGCTCTGCGCATGCCACTGTGCCCAGCGCTCGTGCACGCGGGCATCGCCGGGGGCGGCGGCGAGGCGAGCGTACCACTGGGCGGCCTGCTGCAGCGTCGAGTGATCGGGCTTGCTGCTCATGAACCGGCCAGCGCCTCGTCGAGTTCGACTTCCAGCAGCAGGCACTGGTACATCGCCTGGGCCATGTACTTGCCGATGGTGCGTTCGGAGAGGCCCATGCGCTGGGCGATCTCGCGATAGCCGAGGCCCTGGACCTGGGCCAGCAGGAAGGCTTCGGCGACTTTCTCCGGCAGGCTTTCGAGCATGGCGTGCACCTGCTCCAGCGCTTCCAGGATCATCGCCCGCTGCTCTTCCGACGGCGCGTAGGCATCCGGGCGGCAGGCCAGCACGTCGAGCCAGGCCTGCTCCACCTGGCGGCGCCGGCGGAAGTCGATGCAGGCATTGCGCGATACCGCGAGCAGATAGGCGCGCACGTGGCTGTCGCTCTCGAACTCGCGCTTGCGCACCAGCAGGCGCAGGAACACGTCATGCGCCAGGTCCGCCGCGTCGCTGGCGTTGCCGAGCATCTTGTACAGCCAGTTGCGGACCAGGCCGTGGTGTTCGCTGTAATAGAGGTGCACCTGGCGCAGGTAGGCCTGGTCGGGTGTCGACATGGAGGAACCTTGAGATGAGAAAATTATTTATTTGAGATTTATTCTCATTCTATAGGTGTGGCCGTCGTGGCAGCAAGGCGCCACGGTGGGCCATTCGTCCAGTGGTCGTATCCGGCTTGCTCAGAGAGTGTTGATCTCGCTGTGATCGACCTCCACCGTATGTCCCGGCCCGAGATCGAACAGCACGTAGAACTCATCGGGCGGGCGGCGGAAGGTCAGGCTGGAGTCGGCGCCCAGCTTGCCGGGCAGGATCACCTTGCCGTCGTAGCCAATCACGTCGAGGGTCGCGCCGGGGGCGGCGGCGCCGTCGCTCATGCCGGCGACGCAGCGGACCTGCTCGGCGTCCAGCGCCTTGCACTCGCAGAACAGTCCGTGGGCGAAGGCGGCCGGGCTGATGGCCAGGGCGAGCAGGGCGCCCAGTCGGGAAAGTCGTTTCATTGCTTCGTACCTCGTTGCTCCAGCCAGGCAACCAGCGATGGCGATGCCTGGGCCAGGGGAATGCTGGCCTGGTGGACGCTGCCGTCCCAGCCCTCGACGGTGAGCCAGAGCTCGTCGCCTGGGCGCACCCGCGTCGGCACCGGCACTTCGGCGAAGCGCCGGTACGGGCTGCCCGACAACAGCGCTCCGGCGGCGCGCAGGCTGCGCGGCTCGCCGATGCGCAGGTAGGCGGCCCTGATTCGCGCGTCGCAATCCACGCAGAACGCCAGGGTGAAGGCTTTCATGTAGCCGGCGCGGCCTTCCAGTTCCGGGGCGCCGGTCTCCCATTCGGCCAGGCGCGCGCTCCACGGGCCGACCTGCAGTTCGCCGGCCTCGCGCTCGCCCAGCCCGGTGAGGCCGCGATCGACCTGTGCCTCGTACAGATAGACGGGCATGTAGCCGAGGGGGATCAGCACCAGCAGCGCGCTGAGATGGAAGCGCCAGCGCAGCCACAGGCGGCGCGCGGCGGAAGTTCGGGGCGTGGCGCTCATTGGCTGCTCTCCAGGCTGGCGGCGACGGCGTTGGCGGACGAGGCGCGTTTCAGCTCCTTGGCCGTGGCGATCAGCGTGCGCTTGCTCCAGATGAGCAGGCCGCTGAGCACCATCATGCTCAGCAGCAGGCCGAAGACGAACCACACCAGCTTGATCCAGATACCGCCGAAATCGCCGGTGTGCAGCGGGCGCATGGATTCGATGACGAACTCCACGCCGGTGCGGTCGCCGAGCAGGCGGGTGGCCTCGACCGTGCCGTCATAGGGATTCACCGAGGCGCTTTCGTGCATCAGCGGATACCACGCCTTGCCGCTCACCTCGATGTGGGTATAGGCGTCGCCGGGGAAGCTCAGCCACACCGGCTCCAGGCCGGGGATGCGCTCGCGGGCGGCGGCGAGCGCCTGGTCCGGGCCGACGCGCGGCGGTGGGGCGCCATCGGTCAGCGGCACCTGCTGGTGGCCGATGATGGTCGGCACGCCTTCGCTGGAGAGGGTCACGTGGTTGTCGTAGAGCAGCGCCTGGATCAGGAACCAGGTGCCGGTGATGGAAATCACCGCGATGAACCAGATCGACCAGATGCCGCTCAGGCGGTGGAAATCGCCCCAGAAGATCCGCGCGCCGTGCCGGAAACGCAGGGTTGGCTTGAGGAAGCCGCGCCAGAAGCGCTTGTACACCACCAGTCCGGTGACCAGCGAAGCCAGCATCGGCAGGCCGAGCAGCGACACCAGGTACCAGCCCCAGCTGTAGCCGTTGGTCCAGGGCACCAGCCACCAGCCATGCAGCGCGCGGGTGAACTCGCGGAAGTCGAACAGCGGACTGCTGCCCTGTACCTGGCCGGAGTAGGGGTTCACATAGAGCGTGGCGTTCTTGCCGTTCGGGTAGCTGACGGAGGCTTCGAGGGCGAAATGGCTTTCGCCGGGCACATGCAGCCGCTGCACCGACGCGCCCGGCTGCTGTTCGGCGATGGCTGCCAGCACGGCGTCGTAGCCCAGCCGCTGGGCATCGTCGGCCGGCGCGCTGGCGCGCACGTCGGGATTGGCCAGCCAGACGATCTCCTGGCTCACGGTCGCCAGGGTGCCGGTAATGCACACCAGGAAGACGAAGAACCAGATCGGCAGGGCGAGCCAGCTGTGCACCAGGAACCAGATCCTGGAACGGGATTTCTTGGACATGGGGAATCGACTGCACGGAAGTGGAAAGAAGCCCGCCGGCGTGGGCCGGCAGGCAAGAGGACACCAAAGGATGGGGTGTTCCATGAGTAAGGACGGATGAGACGGGAAAAACCGGCAGTTTCAGTTGCAAGCAATTGTTTCGGCGGGGCGGACGGCGGCTTTTGGGTAAACCGTAGGGTGGAAAACGGCGAAGCCTTTTCCACCTGCGTAGAAGCGAAAGGTGGACAAGCTTCGCGTTGTCCACCCTACGCATCCGGGCAGCATCGTCTTGCCGATGGCCCCTCACCCTAACCCTCTCCCGGAGGGAGAGGGGACTGTCCAGAGTTGCCGGTTGGCACAGGTATTTAGCCCGACGCCGGATAACCCCCTCTCCCTCCGGGAGAGGGCTGGGGTGAGGGTGCTCCAACGTCGATCTTTCCCCGCTTCTTTCGCGGCCTCCACGGCCAGGGAAATAAAAAGATTCGTTTTCTCTTGCGGGTTTTTCGTTCTCGTTCGTCTCTATCTATGAACACCACGGATTTGCCCCGGACGCTCCGCCCAAGCAGCCAATAACGAGAAAGGAGACTCGCATGACCGCCCATTCCTTCCATATCCCGACCCCGCGCCCCGCGCGCCAACTGCTGGAGCGCGCCGGACTGCGCTGCAGCCTGTCGCGGCTGAAGGTGCTCGACCTGCTGTACAACTGCCACAGCGGCACCGTCCTTGAACTGCACGCCCGCCTGCAGGGCCAGGACCTGGAGATCCCGGTCAACTGCGTGCGCCAGGCCCTGCGCCGGCTGCACAAGAGCGGCGTGCTGGAACGCGACGAGCAGAAGCGTTATCGCCTGGCAGCCAATGACGTTATCGCCGCTGAGCACCCGACCCAGCACTGAGCAAGGAAGTAATCGATGTTGTGGTACACACGGGGCCGGGTGGTCGGTCTTGCGGCGCTGGCGCTCGTCCTCGCGGGTGGCCTCGCCTGGTCGTTCGGTTCCGACCAGACGCGCTATCGGACCCAGCCGGTGGCGCGCGGCGATATCGAGTCGCTGGTCAATGCCATCGGCACCCTCAAGCCGCGCACCCAGGTGGAAGTGGGGGCGCGGGTTTCCGGGCAGATCGACCGGCTGCACGTGAAGGCCGGCGACGTGGTCGCCAAGGGCCAATTGCTCGCTGAGATCGACCCGCGCATTCCGCAGGCCACCGTGGACGCCGGGCAGGCGCAGCTGGCCGACCTGCAGGCGCAGCTCGCCGAACAGCGTGCCCGCCTGGAACTGGCGGCGCAGCAGCAGGCCCGTCAGCGGCGCATGCTCGGCGACGGCTCGACGCGGCTGGAGGACGTGCAGGTCGCCGAGGCGGAACACAAGGTCGCGGCGGCGCGCATCCGCCAGCTCGAAGCGAAGATCCAGCAGACCCGTTCCACCCTCGGTGCCGACCGCACGCAGCTGGAGTACACGCGCATCTACGCGCCCATCGCCGGCACGGTGATCTCGCTGAACGCGGAGGAGGGCCAGACCCTCAACGCCACCTACCAGACGCCGGCCATCCTGCGCATCGCCGAGCTGTCGTCGATGACCGTGTGGACCGAGGTTTCCGAAGCCGACGTCGGCCGCGTGCGGGTCGGCATGCCGGTGCGCTTCACCACCCTTGGCGGCGAGGGACGCAGCTGGAGCGGCACCGTCCGCCAGGTACTGCCCGCGCCGCAGGAGCCGAAGACCCCGGAAGGCGCTACCAATGAGACGGCGCCCGCCAGCAAGGTGGTGCTGTACACCGTGCTGTTCGATGTGGACAACGCCGACGGCGAGCTGATGCCGCAGATGACCGCCCAGGTGTCCTTCGTCAGCGCCACCGCCCAGGACGTGTTGCGGGTGCCGCTGGCGGCGCTGGATGCGGTGCCTGGCGAGCGCGGTCGCTACCGCGCGCGGGTGCTGGACGGCAGCAAGGCCCAGCCGCGGGAGGTGCGCGTCGGCGTGCGCAACCGCCTCGACGGCGAAGTGCTGGACGGCCTCGCCGAAGGCGAGACGCTGGTGCTCGGCGAACTGGACCGGGACGACCAGCCGCGGAGGTTCCAGTGGTGAGTGCGCAGCCCGCGCTGATCGAGCTGGAGGGCATTCGCAAGGAATACGGCGGCGGTACCAGTCCGAAGGTCACGGTGCTGCACGGCGTGTCGCTGCGCATCGAGGCCGGGGAGTTCGTCGCCATCGTCGGCGCGTCCGGTTCCGGCAAGTCGACCCTGATGAACCTGCTCGGCTGCCTCGACCGCCCCAGCGCCGGTACTTACCGTTTCGCCGGTGTCGATGTGGCGGAGATGGATGGCGACCAGCTGGCCTGGCTGCGCCGCGAGGCGTTCGGCTTCGTCTTCCAGGGCTACAACCTGATTCCCACCTGCAGCGCGCGGGAGAACGTCGAGGTGCCGGCCCTCTATGCCGGTCGCCCGGCAGACGAGCGTGCCGTGCGCTCCACGGAGTTGCTGAAGCGCCTGGGCCTCGGCGAACGCCTGGAAAACCGCCCGAACCAGCTTTCCGGCGGCCAGCAGCAGCGGGTTTCCATCGCCCGCGCGCTGATGAACGGCGGCCGCATCATCCTCGCCGACGAACCCACCGGCGCACTGGACAGCCGCAGCGGCGAGGAGGTGATGGCGCTGCTCGACGAGCTGTCCGCCGAGGGCCACACGCTGATCCTCATCACCCACGACCGCCAGGTAGCGGCGCGGGCGCGGCGGGTCATCGAGATCCTCGACGGCCGGATCGTCTCCGATACCGGCAGCGCGCCGGTGGAAAAGGCCCTGCCGGCGCCGGACCTGGCCGGCGCCCGGCAGTCCGGCGGCGCCAGCCTTGCCGCCGATCTCGGCGAGGCGTTGCGCTCGGCCTGGCGGGTGATGTGGCTGAACCGCCTGCGCACCGCGCTGACCCTGCTCGGCATCGTCATCGGTGTGGTCTCGGTGATCGTCATGCTCGCCATCGGCCTCGGCACCAAGCAGCAGATCGTGCGGCAGATGGCGGCCCTTGGCGCCACCGTCATGTACCTCGGCGGCGATCATCCGCCGGAGGGCGGGCCGCAGGGCGACGTGACCCTGGACGATCTGGAGGCGCTGGCCGGACTGCCCTCGATCCGCCATGCCATGCCGGTGATCGGCGACCCGGTGACGGTGCGCCGCGGCAACCTTTCCAAATCGATCTACACCTTCGCCTGCACTGTGGAAATGCCCGCCATCCACCGCTGGCCGGTGGCCCATGGGCGCTTCTTCAGCGACGCCGAGGACCGCGCCCTGGCGCCGCTGGCGGTGCTCGGGCACAAGGCCTGGAAGCATTTCTTTCCCGACGGTGACGACCCGCTCGGGCAGCAGATCCTGGTCGGCAGCGCGCTGTTCGAGGTGATCGGGGTGATGAAGGAAAAGGGCGCCGATTCCGGCGTCGAGGACTACGACGAGATGATCTTCATCCCCTACCAGGCCGGCCGCACGCGGGTCTACAAGGGTTTCACCCATCCCGACTACGCGGTGATCGACGCCATCGCGCCGGAACAGGTCGAACGCGCCGAGCGGGATATCCAGGAACTGCTGGCGGAGCGCCACGGGCGCAAGGATTTCTCCGTGGGCAACGCCGCGGCCAAGCTGCAGGCGCAGGCCCAGGCGCAGGACAGCATGACCCTGATGCTCGGCCTGATCGCCGCGGTGTCGCTGCTGGTCGGCGGCATCGGCGTGATGAACGTGATGTGGATGACCGTGCGCGAGCGCACCCGCGAGATCGGCATCCGCGTCGCCACCGGGGCGCGGCAGAGCGACATCCTGCGGCAGTTCCTCAGCGAATCGGTGCTGCTCAGCGTGGTCGGCGGCGCCATCGGCGTGGCGATCGGCCTGGCCATCGGCGGCGTGCTGCTGGCGGCCGGCGTGCCGGTGGTGTTCTCGCTGACGGCGATCCTCGGCGCCTTCGCCTGCGCGCTGGCGACCGGGCTGATATTCGGCTTCGCTCCGGCGCGCAAGGCGGCGCGGCTCGATCCGGTGGTGGCGTTGGGGAGCGATGCATGAAGCGGCGTTTCCTGTGGATGGCGAGTGCCCTGGCGCTGGCCGGCTGTGCCGGCGAGCCGGAACCCCGGGTGCCGTCCGTCGAACTGCCGGCGCAGTGGCGCCATGCCGCGCCGGGCGAGGCCGATGCGGTGGATGCCGACTGGTGGCGGCGCTTCGGCAGCGCCGAGCTGGACGCGTTGGTCGAGCGCGCCCGGCGTGACAGCTACGACATCCAGGCCGCCGAAGCGCGCCTGCGCCAGGCCCGCGCCGCCGCGACGGTGGCCGGCGCGGCGCTGCTGCCGACGGTAGACGGCGTCATGCGGGCGGCGCGCCAGGATGGTCCGGGCGATGCCTACCATGACTACCGCGTTGGCCTGGAGGCGAGCTACGAGGTGGACTTCTGGGGCCGCAATCGTGCCCTGCGCGATGCCGCCGGCCAGCAGTTCCGTGCCTCGCGCTTCGACCTCGACACCCTGCGCCTGAGCCTCACCGCCGCTGTCGCCACGGCCTGGCTGGAGCGCGCCGGGCTCGGCGAGCGGCTGCGCATCGCCGAGCTGGACCTGGCGAGCGCCGAGCGGGTTCTCGCCACCCTGCAATCCCGCGAAAGCGCCGGCGCCGCCATGCCGCTGGAACTGGCCCAGCAGCGTGCGCTGGTGGCGGGGCAGCGCGTCGCGGTGGCCAGCCTGCGCCAGCAGGCGAACGAAAGCGAAGTGGCGCTCGGCGTGTTGCTGGGCGTGGCGCCGCAGTCGCTACAGCTGTCCGGCGTGTTGCCGGACGACCTGGCCGGACCACGGATCGATAGCGGCATGCCGGCGCAATTGCTCGGACGTCGCCCGGATATCGCCCGCGCCGAGGCGCAACTGGCCGCCGCCGATGCCGATCTCGACGCCGCCCGTGCCGCGCTGTTCCCGCGCGTCACCCTCGGCGCCGGCAGCGGCTTCGCCAGCAATCATGTCGGCGACCTGCTGAACAGCCCGTTGCACGAACTGTCCGCCGCGCTGCTGGCGCCGATCTTCGACGGCGGCCGGCTCTCCGCCCTGCGCGACCTGTCTGCCGCGCGGCGCACGGAACTGCTGGCCGACTATCGGCAGAGCATCGTCGTGGCGCTGGCCGAGGTGGAGTCCGGCCTCAACGCCGTCTCCGGGTTCGACGCGCGGTTGCAGGCGCAGGCCGAGCAGGTCCGCCAGGCGCGGCTGGCCTTCGAGCTGGCCGACTCGCGCTACCGTGCCGGCGCGGAAAACCTGCTCACCCTGCTCGACGCCCAGCGCACCCTGTACGCAGCCCAGGACCTGCAGGCGGCGCTACGGCAGGCGCGGCTGCAGGCCAGCGTGGCGCTGTACAAGGCGCTCGGCGGGGGCTGGAAGGAGGAGGGCTGAAACCGCCGTACCAAAATATTGCTGCGCATTGCTTCGCCAACCCGGTCTACATTTGAAGTGTCGAGCATTCGTTTAAAGACCGAACGGAGTGATGCCATGAGCCAGTTGTTCGAGCCCTTGACCCTGCGCCAAATTACCCTGCCCAACCGAATCGCGGTTTCGCCGATGTGCCAGTACTCGGCGAAAGATGGAATGGCCAACGACTGGCACCTGGTCCATCTGGGAAGCCGGGCGGTGGGGGGCGCCGGGCTGGTGATAGTCGAAGCCACAGCGGTGAGTCCGGAAGGGCGGATCACCGACCAGGACCTGGGTATCTGGAGCGACGAGCATATCGAGCCGTTGCGCCGGATCACCCGCTTCATCGAGTCCCAGGGCGCGGTCGCCGGCGTGCAGCTCGCGCATGCCGGACGCAAGGCCAGCACCTGGGCGCCGTGGCTGGGCAAGCACGGCTCGGTGCCGATCAGCGAGGGCGGTTGGACGCCGGTCGCGCCGTCGGCCATCGCCTTCGACCCGCAGCACACCACACCGACCGCACTGAGCGAAGAACAGCTCGGTGAGGTGCTGAAATCCTTCGTCAGCGCCGCTGAACGCGCGCTGGCTGCCGGCTTCAAGGTGGCCGAAGTGCATTCCGCGCATGGCTACCTGTTGCATCAGTTCCTCTCGCCGCTGTCCAACCAGCGCCGCGACAACTACGGCGGCTGTTTCGAGAACCGCATCCGCTTCCTGCTGGAAGTGACCAAGGCCGTGCGCGATGTGTGGCCGCAGGAGCTGCCGCTGCTGGTGCGGCTGTCCGCCACCGACTGGGTGGAGGACGGCTGGAACCCGGACGAGACGGTGGAACTGGCGCGCCGGCTGAAGGACCTGGGCGTCGACCTGATCGACGTGTCCTCCGGCGGCACCGCGGTGAACGCGGAAATCCCGGTGGGGCCGGGCTACCAGACGCAGTTCGCCGAACGCGTGCGCAAGGAGGCCGGCGTCGCCAGCGGCACGGTGGGCATGATCACCGAGCCGGTGCAGGCCGAGCACATCCTGCGCACCGGCCAGGCCGACCTGATCCTGCTCGCCCGCGAACTGCTGCGCGATCCGTACTGGCCGCTGCATGCCGCCGATGAGCTGGGCGGCCAGCAGGTGCCGTGGCCGGCGCAGTACCTGCGCGCGGCGCAGCGCGGCACGCCGCGGCGGGAACCGCTCGGCAGCGTCTGATTGCATCCATGTCGGCGTCGAAAGGCCAGGGAGCAGGCCTTTCGACCGTCGGCAGGGCAATGTAAAGAAATGTGATGAAGTTCTCGGATATGCGCTCAAATGCTATGATCGCGCCTTCGCGTCAGGATTGACGCTCTCGACATCCCCGGTGAATTGCATGGACGCAAACGAATTTCCCTCCCCGACTCCCCAGCCCGACCTCGCCCTGCTGGCCAACATCCTGGCCCTGGCGACCCGCAACATGTCGAGCATCAGCGCGCTGGTCACCCAGCTTTCGGTCGAACTCAGCCAGAGCCTCGATCCGCATCTGCAGCGGCTGGGGCAGAACACCCTGGGCGATATCGCGAGACTTGCCAGCGACCTGGACAGCCAGTGGAAGCTGATCGAATCGCTGTCGCGCTATCTCCCTCCGTGCCAGGACGTGCAGGTGACGGGTTCCGAACTGATCACCGAAATCCACATCACCGAACTGCCCCAACCGGACTGAGCAATCGGGCGCAGTTGATCGGAAGCAGCGTCGTAGCCGCCGTCGCGGTCTAGCCTGAAGGAAGTTTCATTCCCGAAGGAGTCCGTCCATGAAAGCCCTGGTCTATCGCGGTGTCGGCGACATCGCCCTGGAAGATCGTCCCGATCCACAACTGCAGCAGCCCGGCGATGCGGTGGTGCGGCTGGTGAAAACCACCCTCTGCGGCACCGACCTGCACATCATCAAGGGCGATGTGCCGACCTGCCAGCCGGGGCGCATCCTCGGCCACGAGGGGATCGGCGTGGTCGAGCAGGCCGGCGCGGCGGTCAGCCAGTTCAAGCCGGGCGACCGCGTACTGATTTCCTGCATCAGCTCCTGCGGCAAGTGCGATTTCTGCCGCAAGGGCATGGCCTCGCACTGCCGCACCGGCGGCTGGATTCTCGGCCACCTGATCGACGGCACCCAGGCCGAGAAGGTGCGCATCCCCCATGCCGACACCAGCCTCTACCACATCCCTGACGGGGTGGACGAGGAGGCGATGGTGATGCTCAGCGATATCCTGCCCACCGGCTTCGAATGCGGCGTGCTCAACGGTCGCGTGCAGCCCGGCGGCAGCGTGGCCATCGTCGGCGCCGGACCGGTCGGCCTGGCGGCGCTGCTCACCGCGCAGTTCTACTCGCCGGCGCGGATCATCATGATCGACCTGGACGACAACCGGCTGGAGGTGGCGAAGCGCTTCGGCGCCAGCGACTGCATCAATGCCGGCGCCAGCGACGTGGTGGAACAGGTGCAGGCGCTGACCGGCGGCCTGGGCGTGGACAGCGCCATCGAAGCGGTCGGCGTGCCGTCGACCTTCACCCTCTGCGAATCGATCATCGCTCCGGGCGGCGACATCGCCGTGCTCGGCGTGCATGGCAAGCCGGTGGAGTTCCACCTGGAGCGGCTGTGGTCGCACAACATCACCTTGCGCACCCGCCTGGTGGACGCGGTGACCACGCCGATGCTGCTGAAGAGCGTGGAGGCCGGGAAGCTGCAGCCGGAACAGCTGATCACCCACCACTTCGCCCTGGCGGACATCCTCAAGGCCTACGAGACCTTCGGCAAGGCGTCGGAGAACAAGGCGTTGAAGATGATCATCGAGGCGTAGGCGGGTTTCGCTGCCCCCTCACCCCAACCCTCTCCCGGAGGGAGAGGGGGCCGTTCAGATACGTAGGATGGGTTGAGCGAAGCGATACCCATGGTTGTTGTCGGCCCGATCATTGATGGGTATCGCAAGCTCAACCCATCCTACGAATTGCGTCAAAAGGGACGCGGGAGCGTGGCCCGTAGGGCGGGTGCAACCCGCCAATCCGGAGGTGTCATGGCGGGTTTCACCCGCCCTACGCCAGAGCCGGGGCCGGAACCGGGAAATAAAAAATCCCCCGCACCATCCGATGCGGGGGTAGAGGACCGCTGGGAGCTACAGCGGATTCAGCGGCCGACGACCTGGAGCTTCACTTCAGGCTCCGGGGCGCGCCCGTACACATCTTCCAGCCGCTCGATATCGTCCTCGCCGAGGTAGCTGCCGGACTGCACCTCGATGATCTCCAGCGGGATCCTGCCGGGGTTGGCCAGGCGGTGGACCGAGGCGATGGGGATGTAGGTGGACTGGTTTTCGGTGAGCAGGAAGGTCTTGTCGTCGCAGGTCACCTCGGCGGTGCCGGAGACCACGATCCAGTGCTCGGCGCGGTGGTGGTGCATCTGCAGCGACAGGCGCGCACCCGGCTTGACGGAGATGCGCTTGACCTGGAAGCGGCCGCCCATGTCCACCGAGTCGTACGAGCCCCACGGGCGGTACACGGCGCAGTGGTTCTGGGTTTCGCTGCGGCCCTGGGCGTCCAGTTCGCCGACTACCTTCTTCACGTCCTGCACGCGATCCCTGTGGGCGATCATCATGGCGTCCTTGGTTTCCACCACCACGATGTCGTCGAGGCCGACCACCGAGACCAGCTTGCCGTTGCCGTGCACCAGGCAGTTGCGGCTGTCATGCACCAGCACGTCGCCCTTGGTGACGTTGCCGTTGGCGTCCTTGTCGTGCACTTCCCAGATCGACGACCAGCTGCCGACGTCGTTCCAGCCGGCGGCCAGCGGCACCACGCAGGCGCGCCGGGTCTTTTCCATCACCGCGTAGTCGATGGAGTTGTCCGGGCAGCACTCGAAGGTCGCCGGGTCGATGTTCACCAGGTCGCCTTCGCGCTGGCTACGTTCCAGGGCCATCAGGCAGGTGTCGTAGATGTCGGCGTCGTGCTTCTTCAGTTCTTCCAGATAGCGGCTGGCGCGGAACAGGAACATGCCGCTGTTCCAGAAGTAGCCGCCGTCTTCGACGAACTCGCGGGCGCGCGCCTCGTCCGGTTTCTCGACGAAGCGCCGGACGCGGATCACGCCGTCCGGCAGGCCCTGGCCGTCGCCGGCCTGGATGTAGCCGTAGCCGGTTTCCGGACGGTTGGCCGGTACGCCGAAGAGCACCATCTCGCCCTTCTCGGCGGCATTGGTGGCCAACGCAAGGGCACGCTGGAAGGCGCGCTGGTCGTCGAGCACGTGGTCGGCGGGGAGCACCAGCAGCAGTTCGTCGCGGCCTTCGGCGACCAGTTTCATGGCGGCGATGGCCACGGCCGGCGCGGTGTTGCGGCCGAAGGGTTCGAGCAGGATCGCCTGGGTCTTCAGGTCCAGCTGTTCGAGCTGTTCCTGGACGATGAAGCGGTGCTCCTTGTTGCTCACCACCACTGGCGGCTCCATGCCTTCGAAGGCGAGGCGCTCAAGGGTCTGCTGGAACAGCGTGTGCTCGCCGGTCAGGGCGAGGAACTGCTTGGGATACTGTTTGCGGGAAAGAGGCCAGAGTCGCGAGCCGCTGCCACCGGAAAGGATTACTGGGATCATCGGTTGTTCTCCATTAAGCGTTTGCGTTCTGTCGGGTGCCTGCTCCCGGGGGAGCCTCTCCTGTTCGTGCCTTGCTGGCGGGTGCCGGACTGGTGCCGGTCTTTTTTTGTTTCGTGCGGGGCGGGGAGACCCTCACCCCAGCCCTCTCCTGGAGGGAGAGGGGGTTGTACGGAGGTGTCGGTGATCACGGAGTCTGTCCCCGCGCCAATCCAGTCCCCTCTCCCCCTGGGAGAGGGTTAGGGTGAGGGGAAACCCCCGCACCAGAATCAATCCGCCTTCACCGGCCTTTTCACCCACACCGGCGCGAGCTTGCCGCCGTTGCCGGTGACGTACAGGCAGACCACCTCGCCGCGTTCCAGGGTGACCGGCTTGAGGTCGCTGACCTTCCGGTCGCCATCGAACAGCGCCAGGTTGACCTTCACCGGGTTGATCTCGCGGTCGCCGTGGCTCTGCGGGGCGACGTTGCTGACCACGTCGGTCTTGCCGTCGGCGGTCTTCAGGGTCAGTTGGCTGCCGGACAGGTTCTGCACCCGCACCAGGGCCTTCTGCTTGTTGCGGAATGGCGGCTCGGGCACCAGCTTCGGCTGGCCGCCGGGCTGGCTGACCAGGGTGTAGTAGCTGTTCGGTTCCAGTTGCACCGGCAGGCTCTGGCTGCCGACCTTGGCGGTGTAGTTGCCCGGCGGCAGGAACTTGAAGTCGCTGGAGCCGAGCGGGGCGACGTCGGTCAGGTCGGTGTTGCCGACGCTGACGGACAGCTCGCCGTTGCCGGCGTTGTAGGCCCGCACGAACGCCGAGCCCTTGGGTGCCTGCGGGCCGTAGAGGGCGCCTTCGCCGGCGTGGGCGCCGAATGCCGAGAGGCCAAGGGCCAGGGCACAGGCGTGAGCCATCCAGCTGCGGTTCTTCAGTCGGTTCATCGGATGTACCTCCATCTTCTCTACTGCGCGACGCTCATTGCGCCGCCGGTTTGCCGGGCTGGTTGGCAGCCAGGCGTTCATCGTGGTTGCCTGCGGCGCGCAGCTGCGCCAGCCAGCCCTGGTCGAACTGGCTGAGGTCGCTGTGCATCGGCAGGTAACGTTCGGGGAATTCCCAGATCAGCAGTTGCGCCGGCTTCTGCTTGAAGCCTTCGTCCTGCAGCAGTTCGAGCATGGGTTCGAGCGGGCCCTTGCCTTCCTTGGCGTAATTGACCAGGTCGGCGGAGAGCGCCTGCTTCAGCGCGCCGGCGAAGTTCCACTGCGGGTTGGCGCTGTAGCTGGTGCCGACCAGGGCGATCTGCGGCTGCTGGCTGTCGCCGAACAGGTCGGCGCCTTCGCCGTTGTCCGCCGGGCGCGTCTGGCGCGCTTCCAACTGGTCGGCCTCCGGCAGCATGTCGCTGAACAGCGGGTCGAGCGGCAGGAAGCTCAGCAGGTCGCCCTTGTGCGGTTTCTGCTTGCCGGCCTCGGTGACGAAGGACTGGCTCGGCAGGTCGAGGCCCTTGCCGTCGCGGATGGTGGCGGCCAGGCGCTGGGCCACGGCCTCGGCGCCCAGCGGTGTCCAGTGGGTGTCGGTGCGCAGAAAGACCTGGCCGTTGTCCTTGGCGTGTTCGAGGGTTTCCAGCAGCTCCGGCGCGGCCATGCCGGACTGCCAGGCGCGGCTGAGGAAGTCGCGGTAGAGCCCCGCGTGCAGCACCGCCGGCCGTTCCTCGCCGAGGTATTCCGGATAGACGCGGTTCTTCGCCGGGATGATCGCCATCACCAGCTTCACCCCGCGGCGTTCCAGTTCCTGCTGCACGCCACGGATCAGTGCCCAGTTGTCGGCGAGCTGGGTGGCGCTGGGCGCCGGCTTGAATTCCTCGTCGGTGAACAGCCAGCCGTCCTTGCCGATCACCACGCCCGGCCGGCCCTCGTCGAACAGCGTGTAGTCCAGCGCGGCCCAGAGGTTGGTGCCGAGGCGCTTGACCGGGAACTGCGCGTCGTAGTGCTTCTCGAAGGCGTGGGCCAGCTTGCCGTTGAGCAGCGGCGTGCCATCGGCTCTGGAGAAGCTCGGGAAGCTCGTCGTCGACCAGCCGGCGAGGCCCACCAGCATGCCGCCGAACAGGGCGATGTAGGTGTATTGCAGCGGTTTCGCGATTGTCATTTCGTCGTCCTCGCTCAGAACTGGAAGTAGAGGAAGGGCGAGTAGCTCTGCGCCGAGAGCTTCAGCACCGAGGCGGCGAACAGCAGGAGCAGCGCGGCGCGCATCGCCAGCACGGGCGCCAGGGCGAGGGCGCCGCCGCTGGTGGTGACGACCACCGGCGCGGCGGCTTCGGCCTTGCTGGCCTTCTCGCCCAGCGGCTGGCTGTAGAACTGGCGCAGGCCGAATACCGCCAGCACCACGTAGGCGACGATCAGGGTGCCGACCTGCAGGCCGGTGAGGCTGGCGCGGTTGAGTTCGGAGAGCTGCCAGTCGCCGAAGCTGAACATCGCCTCGTACATGCGCCAGGCCACATGCAGGTTCTCGGCGCGGAAGATCACCCAGCCGATCACCACCAGCAGGAAGGTCAGCGCCCATTTCAGCGGGTTGAACACGCGGGTGGCGGCGTTCACCCCGAGCAGGCGCTCGATGGCGAGGATCGCGCCGTGCCAGGCGCCCCAGATGATGTAGGTGAAGTTGGCGCCGTGCCACAGGCCGCCGAGCAGCATGGTGAGGAACAGGTTGCGGTAGGTCTGGAACGCCGTGCCGCGGTTGCCGCCGAGGCTGATGTACAGGTAGTCGCGCAGCCAGTTGGACAGGCTGATATGCCAGCGCCGCCAGAACTCGGTGATCGACTGGCTGATATAGGGCTGGTTGAAGTTCTCCATGAAGCGGAAGCCCATCATCAGGCCGAGGCCGATGGCCATGTCGCTGTAGCCGGAGAAGTCGAAGTAGAGCTGCGCGGTGTAGGCCAGCGCGCCGAGCCAGGCGTCGCCGGTGCTGGGGTTCTGCAGGGCGAAGCAGTGGTCGGCGACCGCCGCCAGGGTGTCGGCGATGAACACCTTCTTGACGAAGCCCTGCATGAAGCGGGTGCAGCCTTCGGCGAACTTGTCGACGGTGTGGGTGCGGTGGTTGAACTGGTCCACCAGGTCGCGGAAGCGCAGCACCGGGCCGGCGATCAGGTGCGGGAAGATTGCCACGAACGCCGCGAAGTCGATCAGGTTGCGGGTGGCCGGAGTATCGCCGCGGTACACGTCGATGATGTAGCTGATCGATTCGAAGGTGTAGAAGGAGATGCCGATCGGCAGCAGGATGTGGGTGATCACGAACGGCTGCATGCCGAACGAGGTGATGATCTCGTTGAGGCTGTCGACGCCGAAGTTGGCGTACTTGAAGTAGCCGAGCACGCAGAGGTCGACCACCACGCCGAGGATCAGCCAGCGTTTCGCCGCGAGGGTGCGCACGCCGGCCGCGCCGATGCGCAGGCCGATCCAGTAGTTGAACAGCGTCACCCCGGCGAACAGCGCGAGGAAGTCCACCCGCCACCAGGCATAGAAGATGTAGCTGGCGAGCAGCAGCAACAGGTTTCGGTAACGGTTCCCGCTCAGGTAGTACATGCCGAGGAAGATCGGCAGGAACAGGAACAGGAATACGTTGGAGGAAAAGACCATTCCACGTCTCTCTTTGGAGCTTCAATCGTTCAGATCGGTCTCGTCCGTTCGCAGGGAACGGACGGTGCGATCCGCCAGTTCCTCCCCGGTGTTGCTCAAAGTGGTGTTGCGCCCGCCCGCGTCTGTATGCGTGGGTCGGGAGTGACGCCGTCGTAGGTTGGCGCTGAGCTTGCGAAGCCCAACATCCGTGTTGCCGGCAACCATCGTTGGGCTTCGTTCCTCAGCCCAACCTACGTTTTGCCCCCGAACACCTTCGTCACCTCGCCCCCCAGCCGGTAGCTGTTGAACGGCTGCATGTCCTTCTTCCATTCGCGGGTCTTCGCCGTGCACTGGTAGAGCACGCAGTACGGCTCCAGCCAGGCGAACTTGCTGTCTTCGCGCAGGTCGCTCATGTTCTGGCTCTTGCCGGTCTTCTCCTGGAAGGTTTCCTGGTCGTCGACACCCTTCATCACGCGGTTGGCCAGGCGCTCCAGGGCGCCGTCGTTTTCCTTGCGCAGGTCGACGCCGTTGGCCTGGGCGAAAGCGGCGATCATCGTCAGCGGCGGCAGCGAGTAGTTGTGGTAGGAGAGGGCGCGCTTGCCGCGCTTCAGTTCGTTGGGCAGGAAGCCGTTCTGGTCGACCTGGTTGGCGGCGACCTTGAACTCCTTCACCGACCAGTCGAACAGGTCGCGGCGGTTGGTCACCACGGCGGTGGACATCACCGACCACGCCGCCCAGTAGGAGTGGTTGTTGATCTGCTTCAGCGGCAGGTTGCTCCAGTCGCTGACCACCTGGCTGCCGAGGCGGCCGAACCAGTTCTCGATGTTCCGCGCCTGCTGTGGATAAGCCGACAGCGGGCGGCTGCTGGAGAACTTCAGGCGCAGCCAGGACGAGGACATGCTGCCCAGCGCCCATTTGCGCATGGACTTGCCGGTGTGGTTGAAGGCGGTGCTTTCCAGCGCGCCGGCCTTGGCCCAGGCCGACAGCCAGTCGATGGCGCAGTCGAGGTCGCTCTTGTCGCCGCTGCGCATGTACTCGGTGATCAGTTTGGCGGTGCCGCGCTCCATCTCGGTGATGTCGGCGATCTGCGCGCGGAATTTCTTCTCCGCCGCCGGGTTGAGCTGGGAGCGCGAGGAGTCGGAGCCCTCGTACTTGCTGGTGAACACCAGGGTTCCGGTATAGGGCCGGGGCATCGCCGGGCACTTGCCGGAGCCGGCCTTCTGCGTGGCCGCGGCGGCGAAGTAGCCGGGCGGCGGCAGCAGGTCGGCGGCTTCGCTGCTCTGGCCGTAGAGGGTGCTGAGGATGGCGATGGAAAGGGCGCCGCTCGCCAGCTTCGACAGGTTCGATTTGCGTTTCATGGGTGCTTACCTCTTGGCCACTTCGGCAGTGGCCCTTGCGTTCGGCGTCTGGCAGAGCCGGGCCTCGACTTCCAGGCCGGCGGGCATCTCTTCGGGCGCTTCGATTTCCATCGAGAGGAACTGCTGGTCGGCCCAGTCCTCGTCCTTGCGCAGCTGGAAGACGTAGCGGCCACCGGTATCCACCGCCGAGGACTGTTCGAGCTTCAGCTGTTCGCGGCGGCCGTTCATGTACCAGACGGTGCTCTTCAGTTCGTGCACGGACGGATCGCTGTAGGTGATGTCGGCGGTGTAGCTGCCCGAGCGGATCGGCAGCGCGCCGCTGTTCAGCAGCACCTCGGTGCGCCCGGCGTGCAGCTTGACCTTGCGGCTGAGCACCGGCTTGCCGTCGGCGCAGCCGTTGCCCACCAGCGGCATGGCCTGGCGGTAGAAACTCTTCTGCGCCATGTCGTAGTGCGTGGCGAATTCCCAGATGAGGATCTTCGGCGGGTTCTTGTGGAACTCATCGCTGCTCATGTAGGCCAGCAGCGAGCTGTCGAAGCCGCCGCCGGACACGGCGTTGTTGAGGATGTCGACCTTGCCGTACTGTTCCAGGAAGCCGGGGAAGTTGTAGGCCGGGCCGCTGTTGGAGGTGCCGACCAGCGCCACCTGCGGGTTGCCGCCGTCGCCGAACAGGTCGCCGCCGCCGCTTTCGCCCACCGGCTCGGTCTCGAAGCGCTCGACGTACTGCGGCGCATAGCTGCTGCCGCAGAGTTGCGCGGCGGCCTTGTGGAAGGTGCCGAGCTTGGACAACAGGCCGACGCGCTTGCTCTCGAAGTCCTTCTTCGGAATGTCGGCGTAGGCCGGGATCCGCTTCAGCGTCTCGGCGACGATCTTCGCGCTGCGCTCCGCGCCATACGGCGTCCAGTGGTGGTCGGCCTTGAAGTAGAAGGCGTGTTCCTGCTTCTCGTCGAACAGCGGCGAGAAGTCCGGCGTCCAGATACCGGCCTTGCGGAACTGGGCGATGGTCGCCAGGTAGTTCTTCTTCGCCAGGTCGTAGTCGAACGCGGCCTTCTCCTTCGGATTGAGTTTCTCGCGGTTCACCAGGCCACGGGTCGGCTGGTAGACCACCACCAGCTCGACGCCTTTCTTCTTCAGCTCGTCGCGCAACTTCTTCAGATAGCTCCAGCCTTCGGTCGTGGTGCCGAAATCGGTGCGCAGGTCATAGGTGGTACGGAACAGCCAGTCGTCCTGGGCCGGCACCAGATGGGTGAAGAAGCCCAGGTACTTGGTGTTGTAGGCGCTGTCGTTGGCGGCGGTGGCGCACAGGCCGGCGGCGGGCTGGACCTGGTAGGTCGGCGCGTCGGCGGCATTGGCGCTGCCATGGGCCAGCAGCAGGCCGGCGGCAAGGCCGGTCAGGCCGAACATATGGATGGTGCGGGTTTTCATGCGTCTGGGTCCTCAGTCCTGGAGTTCGGCCTGGCTTTCCACGGGGTCGATCAGCACGGCGCGCTGCTGGCGCACCAGCAGGTCGAGGATCTCGTCCTGCTTCTCGCCGAGGATGCCGGGCAGGCTGATGCCGGAGGATTTGGTCGGGGCGAGCATCGCCACCTTGTAGAGTTCGAGGGACAGCGGCGAATCCACCGAGAGCGGGCCGGAGCCGTTGCCGATCAGCTTGCCGCCGACCACGATCAGGGAAACCTTGGTGTCGAACGGGTCGAGGTTGATGTTGCGGTCGGTGTTGGTCAGGTCCTTGATGTGGCCGTAGACGCCGATCAACTGGTTGCCGGCGGCGACGTTCTCGTACAGGCGCAGGTTCACGCTGTTGCGCACGCGGATGCCGTGGCGGCGGTTGCCCAGCACCTGGTTGGCGTAGATCAGGTTGTCGCCGGATTCGTAGACGGTGATGCCGTCCGACTGGTTGCGGTACACCTCGTTGTAGGCCACCAGGTTGCGTTCGGAATTACGGTCCAGGACGATTCCGGAAAGGTGGTTATCGAAGGTCTTGTTGTTGAAGATCCAGCTGTCGTTCACCTCGCGGGAAACGATGATGCCGTGCTTCTTCTTCGTCCCGTGCACGGTGTTCCCGGCGATGATCAGCCGGTGCGAACGGTCGTGCGGGTCGATGCCGTAGACGATGTTGTCGCGGTAGGTATTGCCCTTCACCACCAGGTCGTCGGCCTCGTAGCAGTAGAAGCCGTACCAGGCGTCGATGAAGGTGGAATCGAGCACCCAGCCTTTCGGCCGTGGGCGCTTCATGGTCTTGTCCATCCCCGGGCTGTACTGCGAGATGGAGATGCCGTAGGCCTTCGAGGCGTTGTAGCCGAAGCTGGTGAAGGTGCTGTTGACCAGATAGGCCTCGGCGCCGCCCCAGGACACCAGGAACGGGCGGAATTCGTTGGGCGTCCTGTACCAGGCCGGTTCCTTTTTTGCCTCGTTCCAGGCGGTGACCTTGCTGTCGCGGATAAAGAGCTTGCCGTCGTTGACCAGGAAGGCGCCGCGATCCTGGGACAGGCGCAGTTCCTTCACTCCCTTGTCGATATCCAGGGTCGCGCCCTGGTTGACCACGATCGGCAGGCGGGCGACGAACACGCCGGGCTCGACCTGTTCCAGCGCGTTCTTCGGCAGCTTGCCGGCGAGCTGGGCGAGGTTGACGTAGCCGCCGTCGATGAAGATCGCCTGGGGCATCTGCCGCTGGCGCTTGACCCACTCGCCGAGACGGTTCTGCCCGCCGGTGAATTCCTTCAGCGGCTGCTGCTGGACCATGCGCTGCACCGTGGCCTTGCCTGGCTTGCGGTCGATCTTCTTCTCCACTGCCTCGGCCGTGTAGCCGGACAGGTCCGGCAGCTTCGGCGGGTCGAGGTGCAGTGGTTCGGCGGGTGCGGCGGTTACGGTGTAGTTGCCGGATTCCTTCAGCGTCTGGGTTATGCCCGGCTGTTTGGCAGGCGTCTCCGCGGCCCAGGATGGTGCGGTGGCGAGCAGGAGGCTGCCGAGCAGCAGGGTTGCCAGGGGGGCGTTTTGGTGTTGGCTTTCCCCCCTCACCCTAGCCCTCTCCCTCAGGGAGAGGGGACTGTCTGGAGTTGCCGGCTGGCACGGCATGTATCCCGACGCCGATCTGCCCCCTCTCCCTCCGGGAGAGGGTTGGGGTGAGGGTACAGCTGCACGGAAGCTCATCCAGATACTCATCGACAGATTCCTCAGAAGCGCCAGATGAAATCGACGAAGGCGTGGTGCATGGTCGAATCGACGTCGCTGCCGTACGCATCGCCCGGCTTGAACAGGCCGCCACGGAAGCGCACCAGCGCCGACGGTTCGTCGATCGCCTGGCTCATCGAGGCCGGCAGCAGGCCGTGCTTGAAGTAGCGGGTCACCACCAGGTCGACTTCCTGGCCGATGTCCTTGTCGTCGTTGACCAGCGGCGCGGTGATCGCGCTGTTGCCGATGTCCGAATCGCCATCGACGCGCCAGAAGCGGTGGTACACGACGCTGGCGTCGTAGTCGTCGCGCAGTTGCCAGGAGCCGAACAGGGTGGCGTCCTGGAGGTTGCTCAGCTCGCCGCGGAAGGCCTCGCCGAAGCGGTGCACGCGCGAGCGGGTGCCGGTGAAGCTGGAGCGGTTGCTCTCCAGGCCGGTCTGCTCGAACTGGTCCTCGCCGTCATCGCCGCCGCCGCTGCCACGGGCATAGCCGGCGCCGACCTTCCACTGCTCGTCGATGTTCCAGCGCAGGCCGAGATCGACGCCGTAGGCATTCACGTCGCCGCTCTGCTTGCCGGTGGCGATGCGCTCGCCGTCGACCGGGGTGCTGGTCAGGCGGTCGCGGTCGCCGGTCAGCCAGGTGGCGCTGGCCCAGTAGTTCAGCGGCATCTGCGAGCGGTATTCGTAGCCGTCGCCGTTGGCCTCGATGCCCAGCCAGGTGAGCTTGCCGGTGGAGGTCTTGTCCAGTTCGTCGACCACCTCGCCCGGATTGGGCAGGTTGCCGCTGTCGTCGGCGTGGTGCAGGCGCAGGCCGACCCAGTGGTGCGGCATCCACTGCGTGGAGATGTCGCCGAACAGGTGGGTGCGGTCCTCGTCTTCCGGCGCCAGGTCGTCGAGGTCGGTACGGTACTCGGAGAAGCGCTGGGCGACGCCGGCGTGGGCGCGCAGCAGGGTGGTGTCGAAGCTCCAGTTCAGCGCTTCGATGTTGGTGTCCTGCCACAGGCCGCTTTCCTCGCGCAGGCGCTGGCGGCCGAGTCGCAGGTGCTCGCCGGGGTAGGCGGTGAGGCCGGCGTAGTCGACCCAGAACTCGCGCAGGGCGAGGTAGCTGTCGTCGCGCTGGCGGGCGTCGCTGCGGTTGCCGTTCTCGTCGGACTGCAGGGTGTCGGTCTGGATGGTGTCGGTGGCGGTCACCGCCTGGCCCATGGTGTAGGCGCTCCAGTCACCCCACTGGCCGAAGGCCCAGGGACGCAGGTCGAGGCCGATGCCGTTGACGTCGCCTTCGGGGTCGGTGCCGAGGTCGCGGTCGTCCTCGGATTCGGCGGTGATCTTCACGTCCAGGCCGAAGTTCTTCGGCGCTTCCTCGGCGGCCCAGGTGGAGGCCGAGAGCAGTGTTCCGGCGATGGTCAGGCCGGCGCCGAGCATGGCTTGCAGCAGGCGGGCGCGGCGCACGGCGCTGGCCAGGGCGAGCGGCTGGAAGGGCTGGGCGGTCATCTGGTCGGTGTACTTCATAGGGCTTCTTGTTCCTGGTTGTTCTGCAGGAGGCTCGCGGTGGCTTGCCAGTTGCCGCCGCGGGCCTGCTCTTCACGCTTGAGCAGTTGCTGCGCCTGGCTGCGTTCGGCCGGCGACAGCTGCGGTTCCAGTTGGCTCATCAGTTCGCCGGCGGACGCCACTTGCTGGCGCTGGGCGAGCTGGCCGAAAACGTAGGCGTTGACCCGGTTCGGCTGCACGCCGCGGCCCTGCGAGAACAGATGGGCGAGGGCCATGTCGGCGCTGGCCTGGCCGGAGCGGGCGGCGATCAGCAGGTGCTCCAGCGCCTTGTCCGGGTAGACCTTGCCGAGGTAGCCGCGGCGGTAGATCTGCCCGAGGTAGTAGTGCGCCTGCGGTTCGCTGGCGCCGGCCTTGAGCAGGTACTGCTCGGCCTTCCGAGGGTCCTGCGGCATCCACTTGCCGTCGTAGTAGAGGCGTCCGAGCAGCAGGTCGGCGCGTGGCTGGGCGGCGTCCTGGCCTTTTTTCAGGTAGTCGAGCATCTGCTCGACGTCGCCGAGGTCGGGGTTGTCGTACTGCAACTGGGCGAGGCTGACCCAGGCGGCCGGGTACTGCGGCGCCAGTTCGGTGAGCAGCGCCTGGGCGGCTTGCGGATCGGCATTGCCGAGTTCGCTGTTGGCCAGCACCAGGGCCACCGACTCGACGCGCTCGGGCGGCACGCGGCCGGCCTGCCAGGCGGAGCGCAACTGGTCGAGGTGGGCCTTCTGCTTATCGGCGTTGCCCTGGATCTGGTACACGGTGGCCAGCTCCATCCAGCACACGTCCATGCGCCGCAGCCAGCGCTGGCAGACCTGCTCGATCTCGCCGAGGTTCTGGTCGTAGGTGCCCTGGGTGCGGTAGAGGACGATCTGCGCAAGATCGGCCTGCGGCAGGCCCTGGGCGCGCCACTGGTCGATGCGCTGCTGCGGATTCACTTCCGGCCAGGCCTGCGGGTATTGCAGGTAGAGCACGATCAGCGGCACCAGCGCGCTGTCCACGCCCTCGTTGAAGGCGCGACTGAGCAGCTGTTCGGCTTCGCGATGCTCGGCATCGGTCGCGCCGGGCTTGGCCGCCAGCCATTTGCCCAGCCGCGCGCGGGCGCGTGGCGAGGTTTCGGCGGCTGCGCGGTAGAGTTTTTCGGCGCGCGCCTGGGCGGCGCTGTCGCCGTTGGCGGCCTGGATTTCCGCCAGGCCGATCTGCGAGTCGGCGTAACCGAGGGTGGCGAGTGCCTGGAAGTTGGCCTGGGCGGTGGCGACGTCGCCGCGTTCCAGGGCCTGCTGCGCCAGGCGTTCGTCCGGCAGGCCGGCACAACCGGCGGCCAGCGCGATCGCCAGGGGCAGGGCGAGTCGTTCGACCGGGAATCTCATGGCAGGTCCTCTCAACGGGCGGTGGCCAGGGCCATCGCCTTGTTCAGCAGGGTGCGGCCCGGCAGGCCGCCGATGCTGACTTCCACCGGGCGGCCGGCGAACATGCTGTCCAGCGGTTCGTCGGGCTGGATCTGCACGCGGATTTCCGAGGCGAGGTCGCCGTCCACCGGCGCGGTGCGGACGATGCGGCCCGGGCGTACCTGGCTGTCGCCGGCGACCTGGAAGTTGACGATGGTGCCCGGCGCCAGGTCCGCGGCATTGCGATAGGGGAAGCGCGCCTCGACGGTGGCGGTGCTGTCGTGCGGGGCGAGGGTGAAGATCACGTCGCCCTTGTTGGCGTACTGGCCGTCGGCGACGCGCTGCTCGACCACCCGGCAGTCGCAGGGGCTGGTCAGGGTGCCCTTGAGGGTGCGGCCGAAGAGCTTCTCGATGTTCGCCGGATTGAGCTGCTCGTCGCTCAGGTTGCCCTTGAGCAGGTCCAGCAGGTTGGCGGAGAAGGTGGCGATGGGCGCGCCCTTGGTCACTTCGGCGTTGGCCTGCACCAGGCTCTGCACCGTGCCTTCGCGGGGCATGGTGATCTGCTGGCTGACCACGTTGACCACGCCGGAGTCGGCGCGGGTGACGAAGTACAGGTTGTACAGCTGGTTGAGGATGAAGGCGAAGGCGCCGACGCCGACCACGAAGATCGCCGTGCTCAGGGTCACCGCGCGCACCCGGCCGATGAAGCCCATGCCGCCGGCGCCGGCGTGCTTGCGCTCCTTGGTGAAGTTCTCGCGTTGCAGGGTGTTGAGCATGTCGCCGACGCTGACCACTTCGCCGGCGAGGAAGGCGGTGATCATGTAGCGCAGCGCGGCGATGTCGCGCGGCTTGAGGCCGTGGAACTCGCAGCCGGTGCGGCGGGTGTCGGGGTTGAAGTTGCGCACCTGGAATTCCACTTCCAGCGAGAAGCTGATGCTGTCGATCTGGAACAGCAGCTTGCCGCGGTACATCTCGCCCACCTGCATCGGCGCGTTGCTGGCGCTGAAGGCGAAGCCGCCGGCGGAAAGGTCGATCAGTCGCGCATCGACGCCTTCGCGGTGGCTGCCGATGAAGCGGATGCGTGCCGGCAGCTTGACCCGCGCATGGCGGCGCTGGGCTTCGGATTCGTGCACGACGTTGAGGTTGACGGCTGTATTCATGGTCAGGGTTCCTGTCATCTGGCTTGGCTGGGCGGCAGGTTCGGGGTCACACGATGCTCATCAGCACGGCGACGAAGACGCTGGCAGCGGAGAAGGTCATGGCGCGCGACGACCAGGTGTTGAACCAGCGCTGGAAGCTGGCCAGGCCGCGGTCGAGCTTGGTGTTCTGGCGGGTCCACGATTGCTGGTCGAGGCGGAAGAACACGTAGATCTTCACCAGGGCGCCGACGATCTGGTTGTAATAGAGGATCAAGGGATAGGCCGGTCCGATGTGGTGGCCGGACAGCGACAGCAGCAGGGTCAGCACCAGGCGGGTGATGCCGATCCACAGCAGGTAGATCAGCAGGAACACGATGCTGTACTTGATGCTGGCGATGATCGACGCGGCGAGGCCGAGCAGGCAGGTCCACATCGACACGCGCTGGTCGAACAGCACCACGCTGGTGAACCAGCCCAGGCGTTGCGGGCCGAGGGCGAGGGCGCGGGAGTTCTGCCGCAGGTTGTTGCCGTACCAGCGGAACATCAGCTTGCGGCTGGCCTTGATGAAACTCTTCTCCGGCGGGTGCTCCACCGTGTCGATGGCCGCATCGGGCACGTAGAAGGTGTCGTAGCCCAGGCGCATCAGGCTGTACCAGCTGGACTTGTCGTCGCCGGTGAGGAACTGGAAGCGGCCGAGGCGCCAGTGATCGAGGTGGTCGCTCTCGACGTCGGTGATGAAGTCGGGGTTGGTCACCACCTGGGCGCGGAACACCGACATGCGCCCGGTCATGGTCAGCACGCGCTTGCTCAGGGCCATCGAGCACATGTTGATGTGGCGCTGGGCGAAGCGCAGCTTGTGCCACTCGCTCATGATGTAGCCGCCGCGCACTTCGCAGAACTCGTTGGTGGTCAGGCCGCCGACGTTGGGGAACAGCTTGAACCACGGCACGGTCTTGCGGACCACGCCCTGCTGCAGGACGGTGTCGCCGTCGATCACCGCGACCACCGCGTCTTCGTCCGGCAGGTGGCGGGAGATGGCGCGGAAACCGTGGGCCAGGCCGTCACGCTTGCCGGTGCCGGGGATGCGCACGAAGTCGAGCTGCACATGCTCCGGCGGGTTGAGCTTCTGCCACTGCTGCTTGATCAGCACCTCGTCGGACATCTCGACGATGGAGCACACCACGGTGGTGGGGAAGCCGCAGTCGATGGCCTCCCTGATCACCGAGCGGTAGACCATCGAGGTGGTCATGGCGTCGATGCGGAAGCTGGTGACCATCAGGAATACCTGGGATGGATCGGCCGCCGAGCCGAGCTTGCGCACGCGGCGGCGGTAATGCGGGTAGACCACATGGAGGAACAGCATCCCGCGCAGGAAGTGCAGGCCGCCCATCGAATAGCGCCAGATGCCGACGGCGCCGATGAGCAGCAGGAAGTCCCTGGAGTCGGCGTCGAACACCGTCTTCGGCACCATCAGCGCAAGCAGCATCAGCAGGCTGATCATCGCCAGCCAGCCGGTGGCTTCGCCGAGGATTCGCTTGTATGTGTCCATGTTCAGATCCGTCACGTGGGAACAACTGTCTTGCAGCCGAGGGCGCTTTTTGTAGGAGCGAGCTCTGCTCGCGAACGCCAGCAGCGCAAAAGCTTCGCGAGCAGAGCTCGCTCCTACAGAAATTCGCCCCGCCGTCAGTCGTAGGAGCGGACCATGTCCGCGAACGCTCTGGCATTCGCGAGTCGCGGGCATGGCCCGCTCCTACAGGGAGGGCACCGGTTACCAGTCGTAGGATGGGTTGGGCGCAGCGATACCCATCACCAGGGCACCGATTACCAGCAGATCCCTTCCGCCCGCTCGTTGCTGGTGTGCGGCATGAACCCGATCAGGTCGACCAGCTTCTTGCCCGCCGGCGTCCTGTTCACGATGTCGACGAACAGCTCGTCGCCATTGCCCAGCACCAGCACGTCGGAGGCGCGCACCACTTCGTCGAGGTCGGAAACCAGCAGCGAGGAGATGTGCGGGATCTTCGACTCGATGTATTCCTTGTTCGCCCCGTGCACGCGGGCGTACTCCACGTTGCGGTCGAAGATGCGCAGGTCGTAGCCCTTGCCGATGAGCATTTCGGCCAGCTCCACCAGCGGGCTTTCGCGCAGGTCGTCGGTGCCGGCCTTGAACGACAGGCCGAGCAGGCCGACCTTGCGGGTGCCGTGGCTGGCGATGATCTCGAAGGCCTTCTGCACCTGGTTGGAGTTGCTGCGCATCAGCGAGCCGAGCATCGGGTGCTCGACGTCGAGCTGGCTGGCGCGGTAGGTGAGGGCGCGCACGTCCTTGGGCAGGCAGGAGCCGCCGAAGGCGAAGCCGGGCTTCATGTAATAGCGCGACAGGTTCAGCTTGTTGTCCTGGCAGATCACGTCCATCACCTCGCGGCCATCGACGCCGACCGCCTTGGCGATGTTGCCGATCTCGTTGGCGAAGGTGACCTTGGCCGCGTGCCAGACGTTGCAGGTGTACTTGATCATCTCGGCGACTTCGACCGACTTGCGGATGATCGGCGCGTCCAGTTCGCGGTAGATCTCTTCCAGCAGGTCGCCGGTCTGCGCGTCCAGTTCGCCGATCACGGTCATCGGCGGGAAGTCGTAGTCCTTGATCGCGGTGGATTCGCGGAGGAATTCCGGGTTGTTGCCGACGCCGAAGTCGCTGCCGGCCTTCTTGCCCGAGCAGTCCTCGATCAGCGGGATCACCACGTCCTTCACCGTGCCCGGCAATACCGTGCTGCGCACCACCACGGTGTGGCGAGCGCCTTTCTCGCGGATGGCGTAGCCGATCTCGCGGCAGACCGTCTCGATGTAGCCAAGGTCGAGGTCGCCGTTCTTCTTGCTCGGCGTGCCGACGCAGATGAACGACACCTCGGTATCCAGCACCGCCTGCTTGAAGTCGGTGGTGCCGGACAGACGTCCCGACTGGATGCCCTTCTGCAGAAGTTCTTCCAGACCCGGCTCGACGATGGGCGATTTGCCCCGGTTGATAAGGTCGATCTTGGTAGTGGAAACATCCACGCCGACAACTTCGTGACCGCGTGCAGAAAGGCAGCCGGCACATACCGCGCCGACGTAGCCAAGACCAAAGATGCTGATACGCATCGCATTCACCTCGTGCAATTATCGAGCTGTTTAAAGTTGGCCTTTAGAGCCGTTTTCATTGCGAAGGAATAGCCTGGGAAACACTCTTTAAAGTGTTTTCCTGATTCCTTCTGGCAGGTGTGAGAAGTACTGCTAAACTTCAGAGCACAAACTTCGGGCAAAGCTTCTAATACTTGCCCTGTTATGTTTCAGGCGGATTTCAATGTTGGTGCGAAGTCCGACCTGCAGTGCTCCAGTTTGGTTCGATGACTATTCGATCATCTGTAACCTGTTGAATTTGCGAATTTTACCTTTGCGCATCGATGCGCAGTCAGGCCGTGCCCGAAGCTCCGGGAGGGCGTCGGGTGAAAGTTGACGGCCGTTGCGCAAATAGGATTTGGCAAATTCGGAGTTAGTTCCTTCGAACAGTTCAACGGTATCGGGGCAGGGCACTGCCCGATTGCCAGTAATTGATGCCGGATTGATGGCGCTTCGGCATTTCATTGCTGTCCATGCAAACTGCAACGTCGCAAAAAGTTCATTTAAATTTCTGGCTGAAATTCAACCGATTCATCCGCCGAAACAGATTTTCATTTGTTGGGCGGAGCGTTTCATTGCAACTTGCAATTGTGAAATGCAGATAATGGCGCTACGCCTGCAGTGGCCAATGGATTACAGAACGGACAGTTTTTCGGGATGTTTCCGGCCCGATCCGGCGTTCGGCGGACGGGAAAATTTTCTTCGCCACGCCGCTGCAGGCGGACGAGCGGTAGTGATTAGCCTTCTCTTCGTGTGGACATTCAGCCGGTCCGCAGCGTGCAGGACGGAGGCAATCGGCGAGGAAAAGGCTGCGGGTGATCCGCCCTGAATCGGGGCGAGGCTGTCGAGTGGTCGCCATGGCCGGCGCATTTGCGCGAAAATGCGTCATCCATCCGATCAGGTATCGCCATGCAAGCCGAGAAGCCCGCCATCATCCGAGAAACCTTCCCCGTCGGCCCCCTGCAGTGCAACTGCACGATCATCGGCGACCCGGTGACGAAGAAGGCCATCGTCGTCGACCCGGGTGGCAATCCCGAGCTGATCATGGCGAGGCTGGAGGCGCACGGGCTGAAGCTGGTCAGCATCATCCACACACACGCGCACCTCGATCATTTCCTCGCTTCCGGCGAGATGAAGAAGCGCACCGGCGCCAGCCTGCACCTGCACAAGGACGACCAGTTCCTCTGGGACAGCCTGGAAATGCAGTGCGGCATGTTCGGCGTGCCGTACAACCCGGTGCCGGCGCCGGACCAGTGGCTGCAGGACGACGAGGAACTGGCCTGCGGCTGCGGCGTGGCGCTGCACACGCCGGGGCACACGCCCGGCTCGATGAGCTTCTGGTTCCCCGAGGCGAAGCTGCTGATCGCCGGCGACACGCTGTTCTTCCGCAGCATCGGCCGCACCGACCTGTGGGGCGGCGACTACGCCACCATCGAGCGTTCGATCAAGCAGCGTCTTTATACGCTGGACGAGGACGCGACGGTCGTCACCGGCCACGGCCCGGAGACTTGCCTGGGCGATGAAATGCGCGAGAATCCCTTCATCAGGGCCTGATGGCCTTTTGCATCGGGCGGAGGAAACTTTCCTCCGACCGATGGTCTAAGCACCGCTGCCCAGCAGGGCATATCGTCACCCGAGGAGTCTTCCTTCATGTTTACCGCACGTCGTCTGTCCATGGTCGCGGCCATTACCGCTTTCGCTCTCATGGCCGGTTGCGCTTCGCAGAATCCTTATGATCCCAACACCCAGGCCCCGGCCGAGGGCGGCGTCAGCAAGACCGCCAAGTACGGTGCGCTGGGTGCGCTGGCCGGCGCCGTCGCCGGTGCGGCCATCGATCACAACAACCGTGGCAAGGGCGCACTGATCGGCGCCGCTGCCGTCGGCGCCGCCGCTGCCGGCTACGGCTACTACGCCGACAAGCAGGAAGCCGAGCTGCGTCGCCAGATGGAAGGCACCGGCGTACAGGTCGAGCGCCAGGGCGATGACATCAAGCTGATCATGCCGGGCAACATCACCTTCGCCACCGACTCGGCCAACATCGCGCCGTCCTTCTATACCCCGCTGAACAACCTGGCGAACTCCTTCAAGCAGTTCAACCAGAACAGCATCGAGATCATCGGCTACACCGACAGCACCGGCAGCCGCCAGCACAACATGGACCTGTCGCAGCGTCGCGCGCAGAGCGTCGCCACCTACCTGACGTCCCAGGGCGTCGATGGCGGCCGCGTGAGCACCCGCGGCATGGGCCCGGACCAGCCGGTCGCCTCCAACGGCACCGCCGACGGCCGCGCGCAGAACCGCCGCGTCGAAGTGAACCTGCGTGCCCTGCCGGGTGCCCAGGGCGCTACCAGCACCGTGCAGTAATAAGCCGGTGCAATAGCGAAGAAACCCGCCGATTGGCGGGTTTCTTCGTTTTCCGATGTGGCGGGTTGCACCCGCCCTACGGGATGAGACAGGTAGGGCGGGTGAAACCCGCCAACCCACACCTCAGACCCGCGCGCCGGCGGGAAACTCGCGGTGCAGCTGGGCCAGCAACTGGTCCTTGCGCTCCCACAGCTGGTTGACCCACTGCTGGAATTCCGCGCGATAGGCTTCGTCCTGGTCGTAGCTCCTGCCGAGGAACTGGCGGGGGATTTCCAGTTCTTCGAAGCGCACCACCACGTTCTTCAGCTTGCCGGACAGCAGGCACCAGAAGGTCGGGCTGCCGTCGGGATAGTGGATGGTGACATTCACCAGCGTGCGCAATTGCTCGCCCATGGCGTCGAGGACGAAGGCGATGCCGCCGGCCTTGGGCTTGAGCAGGTACTGGAAGGGCGACTGCTGCTGGTCGTGCTTGGCGCGGGTGAAGCGGGTGCCTTCGAGGAAGTTGAACACCGCCACCTTGATGCGGCTGAAGCGTGCGCAGGCTTTGCGCGTGGTCGCCAGGTCCTGGCCTTTCTTTTCCGGATACTTCGCCAGGTAGGCCTTGCTGTAGCGCTTCATGAAGGGGAAATCCAGCGCCCACCAGCACAGGCCGATGATGGGCACCCAGATCAGTTCCTGCTTGAGGAAGAATCGCAGCAGCGGCAGGCGCCGGTTGAGCTGGTATTGCAGCACCAGGATATCGACCCAGCTCTGGTGGTTGCTGGTCACCAGATAGGAGTGGTCGTAGTGCAGGCCCTGGATGCCCTGGACGTTCCAGCGCGTGTCCTGGACCAGGTTCATCCAGAACTTGTTGCAGCCGATCCAGCCCTCGGCGATCAGGCTCATGATCCTGCCGCACAGGCTCTGCGCCGCCGCGAACGGCAGGAGGATCTTGACCAGCGTCATGCCGAACAGCAGCGCGGCCCAGAACAGGGTGCTGCAGAACAGCAGCAGACTGGCCAGTACGCCGCGAACGGCGGGAGGAAGAAAGCTCAACATCGGGGATGTCCTTGTACATGAGCGCCCGGACGGGCCGGGCGCGTGGTTCTGGCACGTCCTCGTGCGGGGCGGTCAGCCCTTGTCTTCCCTGACGCTGTCTGCCTGGATCGCCGTCAGTGCGATGGTATAGACGATGTCGTCCACCAGCGCGCCGCGCGACAGGTCGTTCACCGGTTTGCGCAAACCCTGCAGCATGGGGCCGATGCTGATGCAGTCGGCGCTGCGCTGCACCGCCTTGTAGGTGGTGTTGCCGGTGTTCAGGTCGGGGAACACGAACACCGTGGCGCGTCCGGCCACCAGGCTGTCCGGGGCCTTCTGCCGGCCTACGCTGGCGATGGCGGCGGCATCATACTGCAAGGGCCCATCGATCAACAGATCGGGGCGTTTTTCCCGCGCGATGCGCGTCGCTTCCCGCACTTTCTCGACATCTGCGCCGGTTCCGGATTCGCCGGTGGAGTAGCTGATCATCGCCACCCGCGGCGGAATGCCGAAGGCCAGGGCGGAGTCGGCGCTCTGGATGGCGATGTCGGCCAGGTCGCCGGCCGACGGATCGGGGTTCACCGCGCAGTCGCCGTAGACCACCACCTGGTCCGGCAGCAGCATGAAGAACACCGACGACACCAGGTTGTAGCCCGGCGCGGTCTTGATCAGCTGCAGGGCCGGGCGGATGGTGTTGGCGGTGGTGTGGATGGCGCCGGAAACCAGCCCGTCCACCTCGTCTAGGGCGAGCATCATGGTGCCGAGCACCACGTTGTCTTCCAGTTGCTGCTCGGCCATCGGCGCGTTGAGGTTCTTGCCCTTGCGCTGGGCGACCATCGGCTCGACGTAGCGGCCGCGCACAAGATCGGGATCGACGATTTCCAGGTCTTCCGGCAGCACGATGCCGAGCATCTGCGCTACCGCCTGCACGTCCTCCTGCTTGGCCAGCAGCACGCAGCGGGCGATGCCGCGCGCATGGCAGATCGCCGCCGCCTGCACGGTGCGTGGCTCGCTGCCTTCCGGCAGGACGATGCGCTTGCCGGCCTTGCTCGCGCGCTGGGTCAGCAGGTAGCGGAATACCGGCGGCGACAGGCGCAGTTCCCTGGGTTCGCCACAGCGCTGCTTGAGCCATTCGAAGTCGATGTGCCCGGCGACGTACTCGGTGACCCGTTCCGCGCGCTCGCGGTCGTCCACCGGGATTTCCTTGTTCATGCGGTTGAGGTTGCCGGCGGTTTCGAACGAGCCGCTGCCGACCATCAGCACCGGCAGCCCACCCTGGAAGGCGCTGCGGCAGAGTTCCATGACCCGCGGGTCGGGCATCAGGTCGCTGCACAGCAGCAGGCCGGCCAGCGGCACGCCGTTCATGGCCGCCAGGCTGGCGGCGAGGATGATGTCGTAGCGGTCGCCGGGGACCACCACCAGAACGCCGGGTTTGAGCAGGTGCGCGGTGTTCGGCGCCGAGGGTGCGCAGAGGATGATCTTCTGCACCCGCCGCTGTTCGTAGTCGCCGGCATTCAGCACGCGGGCGCCGAGCAGGTCGGCGACGTCGCGGGTGCGCGGGGCGTTCAGTTCGTCCTGCCAGGGAATGCAGCCGAGCAGGCGGAAGTCGCCATCGCGCAGCAGCGGCGAATGTTCCTGCAAGCGCTGGGCGAAGTGTTCGGCGGCGGCTTCGCTGTCCAGCGGCTGGCCGTCGGCGTCGCTGACGCGGACCTTGTTGACGATCACCCCGAGCAGCTTCGGATCGCGCGGCCCGCCGAACAGGTGGGCGAGGATTTCGATGCGGTCGGACAGTTCGGAGATGGTCTCGCTTTCCGGCGCGGAAACCAGGATCACTTCCGAGTCGAAGCTCTTCGCCATGTGTGAGTTGATCCGCGCGGCATAGCTGACCTGCGGGGTCGGCACCATGCCCTCGACGATCATCACGTCCTTGTCTTCGGCGGCCTGCTGGAAGTGGTGGATGATTTCCTCCAGCAGTTCGTCGAGCTGGCCTTCGCCGAGCATGCGCTCGACCTTGGTCAGCGACAGCGGCAGCGGCGCATTCAGGCCGTGGGTGCGGGCGACCAGTTCGCTGGAGCGCTCCGGGCCTTCGTCGCCCTGGTGCGGCTGGGCGATCGGCTTGTAGAAGCCGACCTTCAGGCCGGCGCGCTGCAGGGCGCGGATCAGGCCAAGGCTGGTGGAAGTGAGGCCGACGCCAAATCCGGTCGGTGCGATGAAGAAGGTATGCATCCGGGCTCCTTAAGCCGTTCGGTTCGACACTCGCCCTTGTGGGGCGAGCGCGGAATATTCAGTGCAGTATGGCCAGCGTGTCGATAGCGATCTGCAATTCCTCGTTGGTCGGGATCACCAGCACCCGCGGGTGGCCCTGCGCATGGATTGGCCCGCCGACGCCGCGCACGCAGCGGGCGTTGGCTTCGCTGTCGAGCGCCAGGTTGAGCAGGTGCAGGTGCGCCACGGTCTTGTTGCGCACCAGCGGCGAGTTCTCGCCGATGCCGCCGGTGAAGATCACGCCGTCCAGGCGGGGCAGGGCGCAGCCCAGTGCGGCCAGCGACTTGGCCAGGCGGTAGCAGAACACCTCGATGGCCAGCGACGCGCCGGGGTGGCCCTGTTCGCGGGCCTGTTCCAGGGTGCGCATGTCGTTGGACAGGCCGGAGAGGCCGAGCAGGCCGCTCTCGTGGTTGAGCATGTGGTCGATCTTTTCCAGGCTCCAGCCGAGGGTGCGCACCAGGTGGCTGTGCAGGTTCGGATCGACGTCACCGCTGCGGGTGCCCATCACCAGGCCTTCCAGCGGCGTCAGGCCCATGCTGGTGTCGCGGCTCTGGCCGTTGACGATGGCGCAGGTGGAGCTGCCGTTGCCGAGGTGCGCCGACAGCCAGTTGCTGTCGTCCACGGCGAGGCCGGTCATTCCCGCCGCCTCATGGCTGACGTAGCGGTGGCTGGTTCCGTGGAAACCGTAGCGGCGCACGTGCTGCTCGCGGTACAGGCTTTCCGGCAGGGCGTAACGGTAGGCGTACTCGGGCAGGCTCTGGTGGAAGGCCGTATCGAACACCGCGATGTGCGGCAGCGCCGGGTAGATCGCCATGGCCGCCTCGATGCCGAGCAGGTTCGGCGGGTTGTGCAGCGGCGCCAGCGGAGAGGTATCGCGGATCGCCTGGAGCACCTCGGCGTCGATCCGGCAGGAATGGTTGAAGCGCTCGCCGCCGTGCACCACGCGATGGCCGATGGCGTGCAGTTCGCCGCCGGCGGCCTTGTCCACCAGCGGCAGCAGTTGGGTGAGGGCGGCGCGGTGGTCGCCGCCGGACAGCGTCTGGCTGTCCTTCTGGCCGTCCTGCTGCCAGTGCAGCACCGATGCGCTGGAGCCGAGGCGCTCGGCCAGGCCGTGCAGGAGGAATTCCTTTTGCCCTTCGCGTATCAGGGCGAACTTGATCGACGAACTGCCGCAGTTGATTACCAGGATGTTACGGGACGGCATGCTCACTCCTTGTCGGAATCGGCTTCGGGTTGTCCTTGCTGCGGTTATGCCGAGCCCTCGCCCGAGGAGTCCGGAGCGGGTTCCGCATCGCCGGATTCCTGGGCGCACCAGCCGCAGGGGAAGGGGCGGCCGATCTGACTGCATCGTTGCTGCTCGTCGAGCACCCACTTGCGCATCTGCCAGGGCGGCTGGTGGCGCAAGTGCTGGGTATGGCCGCACGACAAGACTGCCACCCAGTGGCCATCCTCGTCCTGATGAAAGTCAAGCAGCCGCGGAAGCCCGGCGCCGGGCCGTCTGTCCGCCGTCGGGTCGCTTTCATCCCCGGCGCAGCGTACACTTGCCCGTTCATCTTCTATTTCAGATAGGTTTCGTACCATGCAGATCGCAGCCAACAAGGCGGTTTCCATCGACTATACCCTGACCAACGATGCAGGTGAGGTCATTGACAGTTCCGCCGGCGGCGCTCCGCTGGTGTACCTGCAGGGTGCCGGCAACATCATCGTCGGTCTGGAAAAAGCCCTGGAAGGCAAGCAGGTCGGCGACGAACTGAGCGTCACCATCGAGCCGGAAGAAGCCTACGGCGAATACAGCGCCGAGCTGGTCGCCACCCTGAACCGTGAAATGTTCGAAGGTGTGGATCAACTGGAAGTCGGCATGCAGTTCCATGCGTCCGCTCCGAACGGCGGCATGCAGATCGTCACCATCCGCGACATCGACGGCGACGACGTGACCGTCGACGGCAACCACCCGCTGGCCGGCCAGCGCCTGAACTTCAAGGTCAAGGTGGTCAGCGTGCGCGACGCTTCCGCGGAAGAAGTCGCCCACGGCCACATCCACGGCGAAGGTGGTCACCACCACTGATGCGCCGTCGCTACGCTGTGATGCCGGTCACTGATGGCCGGTTGCAGTCGTAGCGAAGCTGCTAAGCTGTTCAATTGAAAGGCGCTTTCGGGCGCCTTTCGCACGCTAGGGCATTTCTTCCCGAACCGCTTGGGATGCGCCGGGTGCGGACATGGTGCCTACCCCGGTGTGCGGCACGTTGTGCCGTCGGTCTTCAAGGAGTACTCCATGAGCGCTTTTCACGATCTGACTCTGCACGCTCTCGATGGTCGCGACCTGTCCCTGGCCCCGCTCAAGGGGAAGGTGGTGCTGGTGGTCAATGTCGCTTCCAAATGTGGCCTGACCCCGCAATACGCAGGGCTGGAAAACCTCTATCAGCAATACCGCGACAAGGGCTTCGTGGTCCTCGGCCTGCCGTGCAACCAGTTCGCCGGGCAGGAGCCGGGCAGCGAGGCTGATATCCAGTCGTTCTGCTCGCTGAACTACGGGGTGACCTTCCCGATGAGCGGCAAGATCGAGGTCAACGGCCACGATCGTCACCCGCTGTATCGTCTGCTGGCCGGTGAGGGCGCCGAGTTCCCCGGCGACATCACCTGGAACTTCGAGAAATTCCTCCTCGGTCCGGACGGCCGTGTGCTGGCGCGCTTCAGCCCGCGCACCACTCCGGAAGATCCGGCGCTGGTCCAGGCGATCGAAAAGGCCCTCGGCTAAGGCGCAGCACCTTCCGGAAAGCCGGCAGAACAGGGCAGAAATGCCAATCCTGCCGGCATTTCCGTGTTTCCCTTGTTCTCGATAAAACGGGGCGGCTTAATCGGGCTCATGTCCAAGGAGCCCTGCCCCCACATGAACAGCTTCGTTTCCCAGACTCCCTGCCAGCCGGCGACCCACGAGGCGCTGCGCGCGCTGATCGAACAGCGCCGCTCGGTACGCCGCTTCACCGCCGAGCCGGTGCCCGACGAAGTGATCCGCGACTGCCTGGAAATGGCCGTCCTCGCGCCCAGTTCCTGCAACCTGCAGCCGTGGAGCTTCCAGGTGATCCGCGATCCGCAGCTGCGCGAACGCTTGCACCCCGTGTGCCTGAAGCAGAATGCGGCGAAGGCGCCGCTGCTGATCGCCGTGCTGGCGCGCCCGGACACCTGGAGCGAAGCCTGCGACAACGTCCTCAAGTACTGGCCGCAGGAGAAGATCCCGGAAATCACCCGTGTGTTCTATTCCGGCAGGGCGCAGTTCCAGTACAACCAGGGGCCGTTCGGCCTGCTCGGCTTCGTCAAGCGCCAGCTGGTGCGCCTGAAGGGCCTGCGCACGCCGCTGATGCGCGGTCCCAACAGCAAGGCGCAGATGCGTACGTGGGCGGTGAAGTCCACCTCACTGGCGGCGGCGAACCTGATGCTGGCGTTCCAGAGCCACGGCTACGCCACCTGCCCGATGGAGGGCTTCGACGAAGTGCGCCTGCGCAAGGTTCTGGATATTCCGCGCGAGGCCATTCCGATCATGCTGCTGGCGGTCGGCAAGATGGGCGAGAAGGGTATCTACAACCCGCGCCTGCGCTTCCCGCTCGATCAGCACGTTACCTGGCGGTAACCCTATGTAGGGCGGGTGCAACCCGCCATTGCTCGGTGTGGCGGGTTGCACCCGCCCTACCCTCTGGGTGTTGGGCTTCGCGGGCTCAGCCCAACCTACGAAGCGCCAACGGATATGGCCCTCGATCACCCTGATCAATGATGCTGTTCGGGCGAGACGACCGGTCATATTCTGCAGGCCATGAACAGCATTCGACTCGACAAGCGCGACCTGATCCTGGCCAACGGCTCCCGGGTGATGACCCTGCGCGGCTACCACGGCACCGGTGTGCAGGAGATCGTCCAGGCCGCCGGGGTGCCCAAGGGCTCCTTCTATCACTACTTCGCCAGCAAGGAAGATTTCGCCCTGCAGGCGCTGGAGCATCTGTATATGCCGCGCCTGCAGCACTACGCCGAGGCGCTGGCCAATCCGGCGCTGGGGCCGCGGGCGCGGATCATTGGTTACTACCACGGCCTGCTGGCGCATTTCGCGCGCCAGGAAAGGCTCGAATACCACTGCTTCATCGGCAGCCTCAGCTTCGAGATGTCGGAGCTGTCGCCGTCCATCGCCGCCAAGGTGGAGGAAATCTACAGCGAGTCGGTGGCGATCCTCCGGCGCTGCCTGGAACAGGCGCAGGCCGCCGGCGAGCTGTCCGCCGCGGAGGACTGCGCGAATCTCGCCGAATTCGTCGGCAACGCCTGGCAGGGCGTACTGGCGCGGCTGAAGAGCGGCGCCTCGCTGAAACCCATGGAAGCTTTCATCAACCGCCTCGAGCGACTGCTGCAGGCGTAACACAGACAAGACGACCGGTCATATTTGGAGATTGCTAATGAGTGCACCCGTTGAGGCCCTGTTCGAGCCTTTCCGTCTCGGAACCCTGGAACTGCCGACCCGCGTGGTGATGGCGCCGATGACCCGCAACCTCTGCCCGGGCAGCGTGCCGCACGCGCAGATGGTCGAGTACTACCGTCGCCGCGCGGCGGCCGGGGTCGGCCTGATCATCACCGAGGGCACCCTGGTCGGCCACAAGGCGGCCAACGGTTATCCGGACGTGCCGAACTTCTTTGGCGAAGAGGCCCTGGCCGGCTGGAAGCAGGTGGTCGACGCGGTACACGCCGCAGGCGGCAAGATCGTCCCGCAGCTCTGGCACGTCGGCGCGGTACGCCGCCTGGGCACCGAGCCGAACCCGGAAATTCCCGGCTACGGCCCCTCCGAGCGGCTCAAGGATGGCAAGCAGATCGTCCACGGCATGACCCATGACGACATCCGGGAAGTCATCGCCGCCTTCGCCCAGGCCGCCCGCGACGCCAAGGCCATCGGCATGGACGGCGTGGAGATCCACGGCGCCCACGGCTACCTGATCGACCAGTTCTTCTGGGAAGGCAGCAACCGCCGCACCGACGAATACGGCGGCAGCCTGGCCAACCGCTCGCGCTTCGCCATCGAACTGATCCGCGCCGTGCGCGAAGCGGTCGGCCCGGACTTCCCGATCATCTTCCGCTACTCGCAGTGGAAGCAGCAGGACTACACCGCGCGCCTGGTGCAAACCCCGGAAGAGCTCGGCGAGTTCCTCAAGCCGCTGTCCGATGCCGGCGTGGATATCTTCCACTGCTCGACCCGCCGCTTCTGGATTCCGGAGTTCGAAGGTTCCGAGCTGAACCTGGCCGGCTGGACCCGCAAACTGACCGGCAAGCCGACCATCACCGTCGGCAACGTCGGCCTGGACGGCAGCGAGTTCCAGGCCTTCTTCGCCAAGACCGATGAGGTGGCGCAGCCATCGGCCATCGACGGCCTGCTGGAGCGTCTGAACAACCAGGAGTTCGACCTGGTCGCCGTCGGCCGCGCCCTGCTGGTGGATGCCGACTGGGCAGTGAAAGTGCGCGATGGCCGCCTGCAGGACATCAAGCCGTTCAGCCGCGCCGCGCTGGCTTCGCTGGCCTGATCGTGACTGCGAAGAACCCGCCTGCCTGTCGGGCGGGTTCTTCGTTTCTGCTTCCCGCCCATAGCCGGGAATTGGGAAATTTCCTGCGAAATTACAAAATTTTTCCCAATCCCGTATTCCGTGTTGCTGACTTCCGTGTGGCAAACGTGCATTGTATCGCCGCGATCACACAACAATAGGCCGCTAAAAGGCCAGAGGAGTACGCCATGCGAGTTGGCCTGGTGGTCGATGCGACCTGCGACCTGCCCCCCGAATTTCTAGCCGCCCACGACATCCGTGTGCTGCCCATCGGCATCCGCCTCGGCGAGCGCCGCATCATTGATGCGCGGGATGTCGAAACCACTACGCGCTTCTACGCCGACGACCTGCCCAAGGTCGCTCCCGAGGACGCCAGCGAGCCGCTGTCGGCCGCGGAAACCCAGCGCTGGTTCCTGGAGGAGCTGGTCACCGATTTCGACTACGTGATCTGCCTGACGGTGACCCGCCAGCGCAGTCCGATCTTCGAGAACGCCACCCAGGCATCCTTCAGCCTGTTGCAGAACTACCACGAGCGCCGCAATTCCGCCGGCATCAGCGGCCCGTTCACCCTGCGCGTGATCGACAGCCGCACCGTGTTCGGCGGCCTCGGCGCGCTGGCGGCCGAAGGTGCGCGGCTGATCGCCGAAGGCTGCCATCCGAATGCCGTGCGCACCCGTCTGGAAGAACTCAGCCACCAAATGAGCACCTTCGTGATCGCCGACGATCTCGGTCATGTGCGCCGTCGCGGTTTCCAGAAGGGCGAGCGCAACAAGCTGGGCGACCGCCTGCGTGGCGCGTTCCTCGGCATCGGCTCGATGCTCGACATGAAGCCGGTGCTCAGCCTGGTGCAGGGCGAGGACAAGCCGGTCTCGGTGTCGCCGAGCTACGAGAAATCCGCCGAACGCCTGCTGACCTTCGCCATGGCCCGCATCGAAGCCGGCGACCTGCTGGCCCCGCAGTTGTGCCTCAGCTATGCCGGCGACCCGTCCGCGCTGCGCGATCTGCCGGGCTTCGCCGCACTGGAGGAAAGCTGCCGCGCCCACGGCGTGCAGATGCACCTGGCCATGCTCAGCCCGACCGGCGGGATCAACCTTGGCGCCGGCGCCATGAGCATCGGCTTCGCGGCGCCGCCGGTACCGTTCAACTGACGTTCCGGCGCTGCCCGGTTTGTAGTTGGGCCACTACGCCAAATACAGGATTCCATTACAGCCAGTCCCGGTAGACGAATGGAAAGCTGTTATCCAGGTCCCTTCTCCCTGGATAACAGCCATGAGCCGAAAGATCCCGCCCTTTACCCTGCTGGACAGAATCCGGCGCAACCGGCTTGCCCAGGCTGTCAGTGTCGCGCTGGCCGGGTTGTTCAGCCTGCGCGTCGCCGAAGCGGAAGCCGAGGACAGCGTGGTCGGCATCGATCTGGAGGACCAGAAGGTCCCGTCGTCCGCCGGGTTGGACATCGGCCCTCAGCCTGATAAACCAGCGCGCCTGCTGGCCAGCGGGCTGTCGGGCCAGTTCCATAGACCCGATGGCGGTGTGCACGATCTGAGCGGTGGTCATTTCACCGGTGGCCCATTGAAGGTGGGAACGTTCCCCACCACGGTGGCGATCTACCTGGGCAATGGCGCTGAGGCTACGGGCAGCGACGTCACATTGACGGCCCACAACAACGAGGCCGTGGTGGTGGGGCAGGGCAGTTCGCTCACTCTCGACAACGCGACCTTCAATCTCACCCGGGATCCCCCGTTCATCAACGACAAGGGTCAGATGTCCTACTGGGATCCGGATGGTATCGAACTGGGTACCAATGGCTATACGAACAGTGGCGGAAACCACCCTCCCACCAGCGGCAGCCTGACGCTGACCAACTCGACCATCACCGCCAATATCTCGAGGATTTTCTCCTCGTTCGGCTCCGACTCGGAGCTGACGCTCGACCACGTGGTTGTCGATACCGAAGGTGCGCTTGGTTCCATGAGTGGTACGACCCGCATCAGCGACAGCACTTTCGTTTCGGATGGAGGCATGTCGCTGGACGGCGACACGCAGATCAGGTCCAGCCGCTTCGATATCCGTAGCGACGGGCTGTCCGTAAGGGGAAGCCAGGCATTGTTCGATAAGGTCGAGCTCAATGGCGCCTACGGTATATTCAACGGCGCCGAGCAACTGACTGTCCGCGACAGTGCGATCTCGGCGGCCGAAGGCAGTGCCCTGGGCATGGGCTGGACCTCCAACTTCCGCCCGCAGGCTCATGTTGTCGATAGCCAATTGAGCAGCCAGACCGGCAACGGAATCCACCTCGACAACGAAAGTGTGTCGCTCGGCGACATCCAGTTGGAGAGGACTACCGTTCAGGCCGGCGGTGCGGTGGTCTATGCCGACAATGTTTTCTACGCCAACGAGAACAACAGCAGTTACAGCGTGAACTTCAGCGATTCGGCCCTGCAGTCAACCGGCAGCAGATTGGGGTTCAAGGCGCACCAGATGGCCGGACTGGATGTGACGCTGATCGACAGTACCCTGGATGTCGGCGACAACGGTCGCATCGCCGAAGCTACCGAAGGCGGCACGCTGCGCCTGAACACCCAGGGCAGCGACATCAAGGGCAGCATTCATACCCAGGCCGGCTATACGGATGAGTGGGGATGGCCTCATCCGGATGCCCGTCTCGACTTGGGCCTGCAGGACAGCACCTGGACCGTCACCGATGACTCGAATCTCACCGACCTGCGGATGAACAGCGGCAGCACGGTGCAGTTCCAGGCGGGCGGCCCGTTCAAGACCCTGACCGTCGAAGGCGACCTGACCGGCAGCGGCGACTTCGCCATGAACACCGACCTCGCCAGCGAGCAGGGCGACCTGCTCAAGGTGCTTGGCAGCATCGAGGGCAATCACCGCATGTTCGTCGCCGACTCCGGCAAGAACCCTGCCGCGCCGGACGGCCAACTGCTGATGGTCGACGGCAACGGTGGCGATGGCAGTTTCACTCTTGCCGGACGTTCCTATGTCGACGCCGGCGCCTTCCGCTACACCCTGGAACAGGACGGCGACGACTGGCTCCTGCGCAATACCGCGCTGGTGCCGGACGAGCCGGTGCCTCCGGCCGATCCGGTGGCTCCAGTCGTGTCTGTCGACCCGGCGAGCCCGGCCGATCCGTTGCCGCAGGTCAGGCCGGCACGCCTCGATCCGCGTCCGGAAACCCTTTCCGCCGGCGCCAACGCCGCGCTGGGCAACCAGGCCGCCACCGCGACCCTGTGGAATGCCGAGATGAACGCCCTGGTCAAACGTCTCGGCGAACTGCGCATGGGCAAGGATGAAGGCGGCGTCTGGGCACGCGGCATCGGCAAGCGCTATGAGGTCGACAACGGCAGCAGCCGTGGTTTCGACCAGGACGTCCAGGGCCTGGAGATCGGCGCCGACAGGGCCATCCTGCTGGACGGCAGCAAGCTCTATGTCGGCGGCATGATCGGCACCGCCACTTCCGACCAGGACTTCGGCGAAGGCGCCAGCGGCAAGATCGACAGCCAGCTGGTCGGCGCCTATGCCACCTGGCTCGGTGACAACGGCTACTACGTCGACGGCGTGGCCAAGTACAACCGCCTGGACAACGAGGTGAAAACCCGCAGCAACACCGGCGAACAGGTCAAGGGCAGCTACGACACCGACGGCTATGGCATCGACGTCGAGGTCGGCAAGCACATCAGTCTGAATGACGGCTGGTTCGTCGAACCGCAGGCCATGCTGACCTGGATTCACACCGAAGGCGCCAGCTACACCGCGAGCAATGGGCTGGAGGTCAAGGCTGGCGATGCCGACTCGCTGCAGGGCCGGGTCGGGGCGCTGTTCGGCAAATCCATGCAGATCGGCAACGGCATGGCTGCCCAGCCCTATGCCAGGACCTCCTATGTGCACGAGTTCGACGGCGACAGTTCGGTGACGGTCAATGGCTACAAGCTGGACAACAACATCGCCGGTTCGCGCATGGAGGTCGGTCTGGGCGGCGTGCTGCAGGTGAGCGAGAGGACCAAGGTTTCGCTGGACGTCGAACATGCCAAGGGCAACGACGTCGAGGAACCCCTGGCGGTGAACCTCGGTGTGCGCTTCCTCTGGTAGCCAGCGCGCGTAATGAAAAGCCCCGGCCAGTGACCGGGGCTTTTCGTTTCAGCTTTCCTGCGGGCGACGCTCTTTCAACGGATCATCTCACCAACGACTTGTCGCCATCCTCGCGCACCCAGAACAGCGTCGCGCCGGCCACCGCCGCCGGCATCACCAGCAGGTTCAGCCCCGGCACTAGCAGCGCCAGGTAGGTAGCGCCGCCGAAGCCGAGGCTCTGCCAGCGCTTCTCGCGCAGCCAGGCGAGCATCTCGTTCCAGCCGAGCTTGTGGTTGTCCGCCGGATAGTCGATGTACTGCACGGCCATCATCCAGATGCCGAACAGCAGCCAGAGCGGCGCGGCGATCAGGTTCAGGCCGGGGATCAGGGAGAGGATGAACAGGCCGATCATGCGTGGCAGGAAGTAGGCCAGCTTGCGCAGCTCGCGGCCGACGGTACGCGGCACCATGGCCATCAGTTCGCCCCAGCTGAATGCCGGGAAGTTGTCCTGGCCGCGCACCACCACTTCGACCTTTTCCGCGAGGAAGCCGTTGAACGGCGCGGCGATGATGTTGGCCACCAGGGTGAAGGTGAAGAACAGGATCAGCAGCACCAGCGCGACGAACAGCGGCCAGAGGATGTATTCGAGGAAGTCCAGCCAGCTCGGCAGGCTGGGCATCAGCCAGTCGACCCAGTGGTTGAACTCGTTCACTGCGAAACCGATCAGGCCGATGAACAGCAGGATGTTCACGCTCAGCGGCAGCAGCACGAACAGGCGCAGGTTGGGGCTGAGCATCAGTTTCAGGCCTTCGCTGAGATATTGCGGGCCGCGCAGGGTAGACATGGGGATCTCCATCGGTGTCCAGCCAGCGACCTTAGCAGACCACGTGAAGGCGCAGCGAGTGCTCTGTTTTGCCGGTTGTGTTGTCGTGCCCGTCAGATCGAGCCGGTGGGCGAGTAGCGGCAGCAGGTGTTGCGCTGGCGCTTGGCCCGGTACATCGCCTTGTCCGCGGCGGCGGTGAGGTTTTCCGCGCTCTGCGCGTCCTCGGGCGCCAGGGCGATGCCGATGCTGGCGCTGATCACGTCGATCGGCGTGTCGCCGTAGTGGTACGGCTCGTCGAGGGCTTTCAGCAGGCGCGCGGCGACATTGCCGGCGAGCTCGGCATCGGCGTTCTTCAGCAGCACGGCGAATTCGTCACCGCCGAGACGGAAGGCCTTGTCGTGGTCGCGCAGGTTGTTGCGCAGGCGCACGCCGACGCTGCTCAGCACCGCGTCGCCAGCGGCGTGGCCGAACTGGTCGTTGACCAGCTTGAACTTGTCGAGGTCGAAGTAGAGCAGGGCGACGCTCTGCTGCCCGTCGATCTGTTGCAGGGTCTGCGGGAGCTGTTCCTCGAATGCCTTGCGGTTGCCGAGGCCGGTGAGGGTGTCCTGGTAGGCCAGGCCGAGCAACTGGTTCTGGTAGGCCAGTTGCCCGCTGATATCGCGCAGGATTCCCCGGACGCCGGCGAATTCGCCGTGCTGGCCGGGGATGATCGACATCAGGGTTTCCAGGTTCACCTGGGTTCCGTCCGCGCGGGTGAACGGTGCGGCGAAGCTCAGGTCGGTCTCCCCGGCAAGCGCGCGTTTCTGCAGCTGACTGCCGCGCTCCAGGTCCTCTTCGCCGAGCAGCAGGCCGATGTGCCGGCCGGCCAGTTCCTCGATGCTGTAGCCGACCATCTTGCAGAAGGCCGCGTTGACCATCAGCAAGTTGCCCGTGGGGTCCATCTCGATATAACCGTCGCGGATCGTGTCGAGAATCGCCTGGTCGCGCGCCTCGCTCTGTTCCAGGCGCTCGATCATGCGGTTGAGTTCGCCGCTCAGTTGGCGCAGCTCGCTCGCGCCGCCTTCGCTCAGGCGCTCCATTCGGGGGTCATTGCCGATGACGCTGGCTTCCCGGTTCAGGCGCTGCAGCGGACGGATGATCCAGAATTCGAGGATGAGATAGCCCACCGCCAGTGCCGCCAGGATTATCGCCAGCGCTTCGCCGAGGAACAGCCGGATGGCTTGCTGGCCCTGCTGGTAGACCTGGCGGGGCAGGGTGATCTCGAAGCGGAACTGCGGTTCGCCCAGGGAGTTGAGGAACATCATGTCGATCTGCCGCCGGGCGTTGTCGAGCACCTTGCCTTCGTTGAGCATCACCCCGCCGTCCAGCCGCGGGATGGAAAGCGCGCGCCAGGAGCTGTCCAGTTGGGTGGGTGGCAGCACCTGCATCTTTGCCCCGACCTGCAACTGGTAGGTCTCCAGGCGCTTGTTGTTGAGCAGCATGCCGGCGACCAGGGCGCCGTCCGGCTTGATCTGGCCGGTGTTGTCGCTGATCGGGTGACTGAACAGCATGACTGGCGAGCCACCGACCATCAGCAACTGGGTGAAGCCGCTGAGGCCCTGCTGGAAGTCCAGCGCGCCGACCTTTATGGCGCTCCGCACGATGGCCTGCTCCAGGCGCTCGTCATCCGGCGGCGTCGGGCCGGCGGTAATCCGCTCGTCCTGGTCGGGCAGGTTCCATTTTTCGGCGATCACCTTGCCGTTGGCGTCGAGGTAGAAGACGAAGTCGAAACCGAGATGCCTGAGCATGTCGATTTCCAGGTTTTCGTTGATGTAGTTCTGGGTCGGGTTGTGGACGAATTCGTGGCTCTCGTCCCACCAGGAATAGATGCGGATGAAGTCGAGGTTGCGCTTGCGCTCGTAGATCAGGCGGTTGTAGAGGATGCGCACCTGATCGTAGAGGCGCTGGCTGTCGACGCCATCGTAGCGGCTCAGCAGGACCCGCTCGGACAGCAGCCAGACGCTTGCGAGGGCGATGGCCAGCAATGGCAGGAAGAGCCAGAAGAGGCGCTTGCGAAGAGTCATGTTCCCTCTTGCTCTCTAGCGGAGCAGTTAGCCGGGGATCGTTGAGCGAGCGGATAGCCGGGCTCTATCGGGTGAATTGAGAGGCCGCATTTCCGACGCGAAAGCGTAGTGCCTTACCCTTCGCGTCAATCTTAGTCATTGCCGTTCCGATGCTGGAGCGCCGTTTCTGATCTGTCTGACTTATCTCAATCTTGATTAGGAAATTTCAGTCAGACTTTTCGGCCTCGGAACCCTTGCAAGACTTTCACGGAGCTGCCGCTCTTTCCACCACTTCCCCCGGTATTCTGGCAGCTCCTTTTTCTTTGCCTGCCGCCGGAGGGAAGGAGTCCGAAATGTCCGAAGCACGTCACGCACGCGTAATCATTCTGGGCTCCGGCCCCGCCGGCTACAGCGCGGCGGTCTATGCGGCGCGGGCCAACCTCAGGCCGCTGCTGATCACCGGCATGCAGGCCGGCGGCCAACTCACCACCACCACCGAAGTCGACAACTGGCCGGGCGATCCCCATGGCCTGACCGGCCCTGCGCTGATGCAGCGCATGCAGGAGCACGCCGAGCGCTTCGAGACCGAGATCGTCTTCGACCACATCAATGCCGTGGACCTGGCCGGCAAACCGTTCATCCTCAAGGGCGACAGCGGCACCTACAGCTGCGACGCGCTGATCATCGCCACCGGCGCCAGTGCGCGTTACCTCGGCCTGCCTTCGGAGGAAGCCTTCATGGGCAAGGGCGTTTCCGCCTGCGCCACCTGCGACGGTTTCTTCTACCGCAACCGCGAGGTGGCGGTGGTCGGCGGCGGCAATACCGCCGTGGAGGAGGCGCTGTACCTGGCCAACATCGCCAGCAAGGTGACCCTGGTGCACCGCCGCGACAGCTTCCGCGCCGAGAAGATCCTGCAGGACAAGCTGCGCGCGCGGGTGGCCGAAGGAAAGATCGTATTGAAGCTGAATGCCCAGGTGGACGAAGTGCTGGGCGACGCCATGGGCGTTACCGGCGTGCGGGTGAAGAACAACGACGGCAGCAGCGATGAGCTGAAGGTGGACGGCCTGTTCGTTGCCATCGGCCATACGCCGAACACCTCGTTGTTCGAAGGCCAGTTGACGCTGAAGGACGGCTATCTGGTGGTGAACGGCGGCCGTGACGGCAACGCCACCGCGACCAGCATCCCCGGTGTGTTCGCGGCCGGCGACGTGGCCGACCACGTCTATCGCCAGGCGATCACTTCCGCCGGCGCCGGCTGCATGGCGGCGCTGGATGTGGAGCGGTACCTGGATTCGCTATAACGGCCCTGAGTGCCGGCGTGCAGGACGGAGCCCCGCTGGTCGGGGCTCTTTCCTTGGTGATGGAGCATTGGTTTTGTAGGGGCAACAGTCTTGCATCCTACGTAACTACGTGGCTGGGCCAGAACTCGCGTAGGTTGGTGCTGAACGCAGTGAAGCCCAACGATGGCGATGTTGGGCTTCGCAAGCTCAGCGCCAACCTACGGTGGGCATTGCGTTGCGGCGATGATCACCCGCGACGCGACAGCGGCTGGCGCTCGAAGCGCACGCCGGCCAGGCCGGTGTTCTGCAGGGCGCGGATGTTGGCGTGATCGCTGCCGTCCGGGGTTTCACGTACAGCGCGGTAGTGCTCGCCGAAGGCCAGCAGGGTTTCCTCCAGGCTCAGGCCTTCGAGGATGGCGAAGGCCAGGGTCTTGCAGGAACCCTCGTTCTGACCGGCCGGATTTTCCACGTCGCCGTTGCTGAAGGCACTCGGCGTATAGCTGTAGTGCTCGGCGATGTACGCCAGGGTGTCGGTGAACAGGTGCTGCTCGCTGCGCAGGCGCGCGCGGAAATCGGACAGGATCATCAAGGCTGGCTCTTAGTGCTTCTTGGCGGAGTCGAAGGCGGCCTGCTGGTCAGGCGTCGCCTCCTTCTGGTATTTGGTTTTCCACTCGGCGTACGGCATGCCGTAGATCTCTTCACGGGCTTCGTCGGCGCTGATCTCCACGCCCATTTCATCGGCCGCCGCCTTGTACCACTTGGACAGGCAGTTGCGGCAGAAGCCGGCGAGGTTCATCAGCTCGATGTTCTGCACGTCCTTGCGGCTACGCAGGTGCTGGACCAGGGTGCGGAAGGCGGCAGCTTCGAGTTCGGTACGCTGTTCTTCGGTGAGATTGCTGGGCTTGCTCATGGCAGGACTCTCTTATTCGTTGTACGCACACGGCCTTTCAGGGCTGGCGAGATGATAAGAGCCGGGCCCGGCGCCAGCAACGCCCGTTGGCCGGATGAGCGCGTCCTTCAGCGCTCGGCGGAGAGGGCGATCGACACCGATTCGGCGAAACGCAGGGCGTGCGGCTTGTCCACTTCCACCTCGGCGTAACGCACGGCGGGGTGCGCCATCACCAGATCGAGCAGTTCCTGGGTCAGGCGTTCGAGCAGGGCGAAGCGGTTTTCCTCGACGTGCTGGATGATCGCCTTGGTGATGGTCCGGTAGTTCAGCGCGTGCTCGATATCGTTGACCTGCACCGCATCCGTGGAGGGATAGAGGATGGTCAGGTTGATCAGCACGTCCTGCTTGTTGAGGATTTCCTCTTCCTTGATGCCGATGTAGGTGCGCACGCGCAGGTCCTTGACCCGGATGCGCGCCATGCCCGGTTCCAGTCGCGTCATTTCACTTGCTCCGTCCTATCAGTTGCAGGAATTCCTGGCGGGTACTGTTGGATGCGCGGAAGGCGCCAAGCATCACCGAAGTGCTCATCACCGAATTCTGCTTCTCCACGCCGCGCATCATCATGCACATGTGCTGGGCTTCGATCACCACGGCAACGCCTTCCGCGCCGGTCACCTGCTGCACCGCCTCGGCGATCTCGCGGGTGAGATTTTCCTGGATCTGCAGGCGGCGGGCGAACATGTCGACGATGCGCGCCACCTTCGACAGGCCGAGCACCTTGCCGTTGGGAATGTAGGCGACGTGGGCCTTGCCGATGAAGGGCAGCAGGTGGTGCTCGCACAGCGAATACAGCTCGATGTCCTTGACCAGCACCATTTCGCTGTTGTCGGAGCTGAACAGCGCGTCGTTGACGATCTCGTCCAGCGTCAGTTCGTAGCCGTGGCAGAGGTACTGCATGGCCTTGGCCGCGCGTTTGGGGGTGTCCAGCAGCCCTTCGCGCTCCGGGTCTTCGCCGAGGCCCTGGAGAATCCCACGGTAGTGGTGTGACAGCGATTCGTTCATCGGGAGTCCTTGCGCCACGGCGGGCGTCTATTTGAGGTGGCGCCCACCGTTGACGGTCAGCGTGGAGCCGGTGGCGTAGGGGTTGTCCAGCAGGTAGCGGATGCTCTGGTAGATCACGTCGGCGCCGGGCTCGATGCCCATGGCGGACTTGGCCAGGGTGCGGGCGCGGTATTCCGCGTCGTCGCCGGCGTTGAACATCACCAGTGCCGGGGCGATGGTGTTGACCTTGATCTGCGGGGCGAAGCGCGCGGCGAACGACAGGGTCAGGTTCTCCAGCCCGGCCTTGCTGGCGCAATAGGCGATGCGGTTGGCGCTGCCCTTGCGCGCCACGTCGTCGCCGATATGGATGATGTCGGCCGGCTGCGAGCGGCGCAGCAGCTCCTCGCAATGCAGGTTGATCAGGTAGGGCGCGAGCATGTGCACGTTGAACACCTCGCGGAACGCTTCGGCTTCATGGCCGGGTTCTTCCTGCAGCCAGTCCGAGGCGTTGTGCACGATCGCCCGCAGGCTGTCGGTATGCGCCTTGAGCTGCTCGATGAAGGCGAGGATGCCGGCCTCTTCGGAAAAGTCGGCCTGCAGGCAGATGGCGCCCCGCGCGCGCAGTTGTTCGACGCCCGGGCGTTCCTGGCGATAGCTGATGATCAGCGGATGGCCGTCTTCCAGCAGACGGGTCGCGCAGTGCAGGCCGACGCGCTGGCTGGCGCCGGTGATCAGGATGGGAGACGGAGCCGTACCCATGCGAGCCTCGTGCAGTTCGAAGGGGCAGGCAAATCCGACTGCCCCGGTAGGGAAATTGGGAAACTATACCAGCCGCTTGTAGGACATGGCACGGTGCCTGGCGTGGCGTAGGTTGGGCTGAGGCACGAAGCCACAACGATGGTGGGGGGCGGCAAATGTTGGGCTTCGCTGCGCTCAGCACCAACCTACGGAAGTACCGGGGCGGTTTCACCCCCGCGCTTTGCGGCATAATGGCCGGCCCTGTCGTGCTGAATGAGAATCATCGATGAAAGTCGCCATTCTGTCCGGATCGGTCTATGGCACCGCCGAAGAAGTCGCCCGCCACGCCAAACGCCTGCTCGACGCGGCCGGCCTGCAAGCCTGGTACGACTCCCGGGCAACCTTCGAATCGCTCAGCGAATTCGCTCCGGAAGCCTTCCTGGTGGTGACTTCCACCACTGGCATGGGCGACCTGCCGGACACCTTCCAGCCCATCTTCCATGCCATCCGCGACCGCCTGCCGGCCGCCTGGCGCGGCCTGCCCGGTGGGGTGATCGCCCTCGGCGACTCCAGCTACGGCGATACCTACTGCGGCGGTGGCGAGCAGATCCGCGAGATGTTCGCCGAACTTGGCGTGCGCGAGGTGGTGCCGATGCTGCGCCTGGACGGCAGCGAAACCGTCGATCAGGAAACCGATTCCGAACCCTGGCTGGCCGATTTCATCAAGGCGCTGCAAGGCTGATCGATGCACCCGCGCGCCCGCCAACTGATCGAAACCCTGCAGCTCGCCCCGCATCCCGAGGGCGGCTTCTATCGGCGCGTGTTCGAGTCGCGCCTGCGGGATGCCGCCGGCCGCCCGCAGTCCTCGGCGATCCTGTTCCTGCTGCCGGGCGGCGCGGTCAGTCGCTGGCATTGCGTGGACGCCGACGAACTCTGGCACTTCCATGAAGGCGGGCCGCTGGAACTGTTCATCGCCGAAAGTCCGCAGCAGGTACGCCGGGAAATCCTCGGCCCGGTGGGCGAAGACAGCCTGCCGCAACGCGCCGTGCCGGCCCACGCCTGGCAGGCCGCGCGTTGCCTGAGCGATTACGTGCTGGTCGGTTGCACGGTTTCCCCCGGCTTCGACTTCGCCGGATTCCGCCTGCTTGCCGGCGATATCGACGCACAACGGACCTGGCCGCGCCTCACGCAGGAATTCCCGGAGCTGACGTAGGATGGGTTGAGCGCTCAACCCATCCTACAAGTCTGCATCACGTAGGTTGGGCTGAGCCTGCGAAGCCCAACGGTGCAATGGCCCGACAGATGTTGGGCTTCGCTGCGCTCAGCGCCAACCTACGGTTCTTCATCCAGCGGATATTCCTTCATCAGTTCCAGCCATGCCTGCGCCGCGCGCGACAGGTAGGCGCCGCGGCGCCAGATGAAGCAGATGTCCCAGCGCAGGTCCGGCTCGCGCAGTTCCACCCGCGCCACCCCCGGCCGCTCCAGGTCCCGCGCCACCACCCGTGGCAGCAGCACCACGCCCTGGCCGGCGGCGACCAGTGCGCCGAGAAAGTCCGCCTGGCCGCTGCGGCCGCCTTCGCGCGGTTCGAAGCCCGCCTCGCGGCAGGCGCGCAGCAGGCGGTCGTTGAGGGTGAAACTCTGCTGGTAGAGCAGGAACGGCGTATCGGCCAGCTCCACCAGGCTCAGGCTGCTCCGGTTCGCCAGCGGATGACTGGCGGGGAGCAGGGCGTCCAGCGGCTCATTGCAGAACGGCTGCCAGTCGAAATCCGCATCGCCGGGCGTCAGGCCGCCGCCCAGTTCCAGTTCGCCGGCGCGCACCAGTTCCTCCATGGTCTTGGTGCCGCCTTCGACCAGATGCACCTCGATGTTCGGATAACGCCGCCGGTACTCGGCGAAGCGCCCGGCGAACAGCGCATCGGCGCCCAGCAGCGGCAGGCCGAGGCGCAGCTCGCCGCGATTCATCTGGCTCAGGTCGTCCAGTTCGGTGTGCAGCTCACGCTGCAGACGCAGCATGTCCTCGGCGCGGCGCAGCACCACTTCGCCGGCGGCAGTCAGTTGCAGGCGCGGGCCGCTGCGGTCGAGCAACTGCACGTGGAGGCGCTGCTCCAGCTGGGCGACCTGCTTGCTAATCGCCGACTGGCTGGCGTGCAGGTGCACGGCTGCCTGGGTGAAGCTGCCCTGGCGCACCACTTCGACGAAGCTGCGTAGCTGACGGAATTCCATTCTGGAATGGCCTCGATTCGAACAATTCGCTTTTGGGATAGTAGGCCCGGTCCTATCCTTTACGCCAACCCCGTCCCATTCGAGTTCGCCGCCATGTTCCGCCGTGCCTTGCGTCTCTGCTCCGAGCTTGCCGCTCTCGCCGCCCTCTGGTGGGTTGGCGGCTGGATAGCGCAACTGACCGGCCTGCCGGTGCCCGGCGGGGTGATCGGCCTGGCGCTGCTGCTGGTGCTGTTCGCCTGCGGCGCGATCCGTCCGGCGCTGCTGCAGGGCGGCGCCGGCCTGCTGCTGGCGGAAATGCTGCTGTTCTTCATCCCCGCGCTGATGAGCCTGCTGGACTATGGTCCGCTGCTGCGTAGCGAGGGCTGGAAGATCCTGCTGGTGATCATGTCCAGCACCGTGCTGGTGATGCTGGTCACCGCGCTGTCGGTGGAGTGGATGTGCCGCTGGAGGTCTAGCCGTGGATAAACAGGCCCTGTTCTGGCTGGCGCTGACCCTCGGCGGTTACCTGCTCAGCCGTCTGCTCTACCGCCGCTTCCAGATGTACTGGCTGTCGCCGATCGTGTTCGTGCCGGCGCTGCTGTTCGCCGTGGCGATCCCGCTGCAGGCCAGCTACGCCGAATACTCCCGCGACACCGGTTGGCTGGTGGCCCTGCTCGGCCCGGCGACCGTGGCCTTCGCCGTGCCGATCTGGCAGCAGCGCGCCATGCTCGCCCGTCACTGGCCGGCGCTGCTGGCCGGCATGTGCGCCGGCTCGGCGGTCGCCATCGGCAGCTCCTGGGCGCTGGCCCATGCGCTGGCGCTGGATGGCCAGGTGACCCTGTCGTTGCTGCCTCGCTCGATCACCACGCCGCTGGCGATGGAAATGTCCCACGACATCGGCGGCGTGCCCGAACTGACCGCTGCCTTCGTGATGATCACCGGCGTGTTCGGCGCCGTGGCCGGCAGCCTGCTGATGCGCCTGCTGCGGTTGCGCACGCCGCTGGCGCGTGGTGCGCTGCTCGGCGTCGGCGCCCATGGCGCGGGCACCAGCCGCGCCTACGAGTTCGGTGGCGAGGAAGGTTCCGCGGCGGGTCTGCTGATGGTGCTGACCGGGCTGTTCAACCTGGCCCTGGCGCCGTTGCTGGCCTACTGCCTGTGAGCGACGCGCTACTTCAGGGGTATCGTAAAAGCCTTTAGGAAGAAGCTGACAGAAGGTGTGAGGCATAGCGCCTTAAGGTGAAGGACTTCTGCGCTATCGGATTTCCTACCATGACCTGCAAGCCTTCCCTTTCCGACCGGCAATCCCAAGGTTCCTGGATCTTCCGTCTGCTCCTGCGCATACGCCGGGTGTTCGCCTGGCTCGGCCCCGTGCTGATCCTGGCGCTGGGCGTGGGCGGCGCCGCCTGCGCCTTCCTGGCCTGGGAGCGGAAGAGCCCGCTGTTCGGCGCCGTCGCCCTGCTGGCCTTCGGTTGCGCACTGCTGATCGCCATACTCTGGTCCGAGTACGACTGGTGGCTGTTCAAGCTCGGCCCGCGCGACGGGCTGGACATCCCCATCGAATAGGCATCATCCCCGCGCCTTATCCAGCACCATTCAGCGCCGCCCGTCTTGCTTGTGACCAGCCGGGAGCTGGCCGACACTCTTCGGACCAATCCCTCTTCAGGAGTCCAGGCATGAGTGATGCCCTGCGTTTCGACGACAAGGTCGTGATCGTCACCGGAGCCGGCGGCGGCCTCGGTCGCGCCCATGCGCTGCTGTTCGCCCGGCACGGTGCCAGGGTGGTGGTCAACGATCTCGGTGGCAGCACCCATGGCGAAGGCGCCAACGCCTCCGCCGCCGACCGCGTGGTGGCGGAAATCCGCGAGGCCGGCGGCATCGCCGTGGCCAACCACGACTCGGTGACCGATGGCGAGAAGATCGTGCGCTGCGCGGTGGATGCCTTCGGCCGCGTCGACGTGGTGGTGAACAACGCCGGCATCCTGCGCGACAAGGCCTTCCACAAGATGGAAGACGCCGACTGGGACCTCGTCTACAAGGTGCACGTCGAAGGCGCCTACAAGGTCACCCGCGCCGCCTGGCCGCTGATGCGCGAGCAGGGCTACGGGCGGGTCATCTTCACTTCGTCCACCTCCGGCATCTACGGCAACTTCGGCCAGAGCAACTACGGCATGGCCAAGCTCGGCCTCTATGGCCTGACCCGCACCCTGGCCCTGGAAGGCCGCAAGAACAACATCCTGGTCAACGCCATCGCCCCCACCGGCGGCACGCGCATGACCGAAGGTCTGATCCCGCAGCAGGTGTTCGAGCAGCTCAAGCCGGAGCTGGTCAGTCCGCTGGTTGGATTCCTCGGCAGCGAGGCCTGCCAGGACACCGGCGGACTGTTCGAGGTCGGCGGCGGCTGGATCGGCAAGGTGCGCTGGGAGCGCAGCCTGGGCATCGGCTTCGACCCGCAGGCGGGCTTCGACGTGGCGGACGTGGCGGCCGGCTGGCAGCAGATCTGCGATTTCGACGATGCCGCGCATCCGGCGGACAACATCGAAGCGCTGCGCGAGATGATGGCGAACCTGCAGAAATATTCGGCCTGATGGCGTAGGTTGGCGCTGAGCGAAGCGAAGCCCAACAACTGTTTCCGGCAGTGCCGTGATGTTGGGCTTCGCAAGCTCAGCGCCAACCTACTTCAGGAGCCCCGCCATGAACGTGATTGTCGAGAAGAACGGTCCGGTCACCACCCTGGTCATCGATCGCCCCGCCGTGCGCAACGCGGTGGACCGCCCCACCGCCGAGGCGCTGGCCGATGCCCTGCGTGCCTTCGAGGCGGACGAGGAGGCGCGGGTGGCGGTGCTCACCGGCAGCGGTGGGACCTTCTGCGCCGGCGCCGACCTGGCAGCGGTCGCCGAGGGCGGTGAACGGCGCAATCGCCTGGAGATGGAAGGCGACGGGCCGATGGGGCCGAGCCGCATGCAACTGGCCAAGCCGCTGATCGCTGCCATCGAGGGCTACGCCGTGGCCGGCGGACTGGAGCTGGCGTTGCTCGCCGATTTGCGGGTGATGGCCGAGGACGCCGTGTGCGGCGTGTTCTGCCGGCGCTTCGGCGTGCCGCTGATCGACGGCGGCACCGTGCGCCTGCCGCGCATCGTCGGCGAGGGCAGGGCGCTCGACCTGATCCTCACCGGCCGCCCGGTCAAGGCCGACGAGGCGCTGGCCATCGGCCTGGCCAACCGCGTGGTACCCAGCGGGCAGGCACGCCAGGCAGCTGAGGAACTGGCACGGGAAATCGCCTCTTTTCCCCAGGAATGCATGCTCGCCGACCGCGCCAGCGTGCACGGGCAGTGGGACTACTCCTTCGACGTGGCCATGGCCAACGAATTCCAGGGCGGCGTTATGGTGATCCAGAGCGGCGAAACCCAGGCTGGCGCCCAGCGTTTCGCCATGGGGCAGGGACGCCACGGCAAATTCTGAGAGCCTGTTTACGATCTGCTGCGCGTCGGCATAACTGCGTTGAAAACGGGCTCGGGATGCTCATTTACTGCGTGTAAACTCCGCTCCCTCCCCCGTTTTCGCCTTGTTCTGCTCTAGCTCGCGAGATCGTAAACAGGCTCTGAGGGCGTCTCACCAGCCCAGCGTCACCCACGCCAGCACCGCGTAGCGCCCCACCTTGGCCACGCCAACCAGCAGCAGGAAGCGCCACAGCGGTTCGCGCATCACGCCGGCGACCAGGGTCAGCGGATCGCCGATGATCGGCGCCCAGCTCAGCAGCAGCGACCATTGCCCGTAGCGCTGGTAGTGCCGTTGCGCCTTCTCCAGCGCCGCTTCGCTCACCGGGAACCAGCGCCGGCCGCGCCAGTGCTCCAGATAGCGGCCAAGCAGCCAGTTGAGCAGCGATCCCAGCACGTTGCCGAGACTTGCCGCCAGCAACAGCGACCATACGGGGTAGTGACCGGACAGCAGCAACCCGACCAGCACCGCCTCCGATTGCAGCGGCAGCAGCGAGGCGGCGCCGAAGGCCGAGAGGAAGAGTCCGGCATGGGCGGCCAGGACGGTGGCGGTAAGCATGAAATCGGGAGCCGGGAAGGGTAAGCCAGGGGGCTGCAGCCAAGGGAAAATGGCGTGTCGTCGGAAGTAATCGACGGAACTCGGAAGTTCGAAATAAAAGAATTGACCCCTGAGTTGCGGCAGTAATATATGTCAGATCGCTACAAAAAAACTGTGGGAAGAATCCTGCGGCATAACAACGACTCGCTTTGACAAGATCTGGGGACCCCTGTGAGGAATTGGACGCTTCGCCAACGCATCCTGGCGAGTTTTGCGGTTGTCATCGCGATCATGCTGTTGATGGTCGTATTTTCCTACGCACGCCTGCTCACGGTCGAAGAAGCCGCGCGGCGGGTGCATGAGGATGCCATGCCCGGCACCTATGCGCTGACCACGGTGCATACGACCTGGAGCGACAGCATCCTGCTGATCCACGAACTGGTCGCCTTCGGCAACGGCCGCAACCTCGACGAGAGCAGCCGCAAGGCCATCCGTGGCAACTACCAGACCCTGCTCGAGCGCATCGCCGCCTACGAAGAGTCGATCCACGACCAGAATGATCGCGAACTGCTGCGCCGCTTCAAGCAGGAAGTCGAGGTCTACCAGGCCCAGCTCGCCCGGGTGCTCGACCTGTACACCAGGGATCGCGAAGCCGCCCGCGTGCTGATGGACGACCAGTTGCAGCCGGGCTGGGAGGATGGCCGCAGGACGCTCAACGAGCTGATCGTGCTGAACAAGAGCATCGCCGATGCCGCGGCGGCGAAGATTCTCGAAGGAGTGCGCCTGGCCGAGCTGACCATGCTGGCCTCTTTGCTGCTGGCGATGTTGGCCGCGGGTTACTGCGGCCTGTTGCTGATGCGTGCGATCACTTCCCCGGTGCGCCGCGTGGTGAACGTCCTCGGCGTCATGGGCGGCGGCGACCTGACCGCGCGCCTGGCGCTGGACCGCAAGGACGAGTTCGGCGTGATCGAGGCCGGCTTCAACGGCATGGCCGAGGAGTTCAAGGGGCTGGTGGCGCAGGCGCAGCGTTCGGCGATCCAGGTCACCACCTCGGTCACCGAGATTGCCGCCACCTCCAAGCAACAGCAGGTCACCGCCAGCGAGACGGCCGCGACCACCACCGAGATCAGCGTCACTTCGCAGGAGATCGCCGCGACTTCCCGCGATCTGGTGCGCACCATGAATGAAGTGTCGATCGCCGCCGAGCAGACTTCGACCCTCGCCGGTTCCGGCCAACTCGGCCTGGCGCGCATGGAGGAAACCATGCGCCAGGTGATGGGCGCGGCCGAACTGGTGAACGCCAAGCTGTCGACCCTCAACGAGCGCGCCGGCAACATCAACCAGGTGGTGACCACCATCGTCAAGGTCGCCGACCAGACCAACCTGCTGTCGCTGAACGCCGCCATCGAGGCGGAGAAGGCCGGCGAATACGGTCGCGGTTTCGCCGTGGTGGCTACCGAAGTCCGCCGCCTGGCCGACCAGACCGCCGTGGCCACCTACGACATCGAGCAGATGGTGCGCGAAATCCAGTCCGCGGTATCCGCCGGGGTGATGGGCATGGACAAGTTCTCCGAGGAAGTCCGCCGCGGCATCAGCGAGGTGGGCCAGGTCGGCGAGCAGCTGTCGCAGATCATCCAGCAGGTCCAGGCGCTGGCGCCGCGAGTGCAGATGGTCAACGAAGGGATGCAGGCCCAGGCCACCAGCGCCGAGCAGATCAACCAGGCGCTGGCGCAACTCGGCGAAGCCACCGGGCAGACCGTCGATTCGCTGCGCCAGGCCAGCTTCGCCATCGACGAACTCAACCTGGTAGCCAACGGACTGCGCAATGGCGTCTCCCGCTTCAAGGTCTGAAGCGGACCGCGCCGGCCCGGAGCGCATGCGGCTCTACCTGCTGTTCAGCCTCGGCCGCGACCGCTATGCGCTGGATGTGCGCGACGTCGCCGAGGTGCTGCCGCTGTGCCCGCTCAAGCAGGTGCCGGAAGCGCCGGCCTGGGTCGCCGGGGTGCATGCCCATCGCGGCGAGCTGATTCCGGTGCTCGACCTCAACCAGCTGTGCTTCGGCCAGCCGGTGCAGCGCCGCACCAGCACGCGCCTGGTGCTGGTGGATTACCGCAGCGCCGGCAGCGGGCCGCGCCAGCGCCTGGGCCTGTTGCTGGAGCAGACCACCCAGACCCGTCGCCTCGATCCGGCGGCGTTCCGTGACTACGGGCTGCAGCAGGGTGACGCGGCCTACCTGGGGCCGGTGCTGGAAGAGCACGACGGCCTGCTGCAACTGATTCGCGTCGATGACCTGCTGCCGGACAGCGTGCGTGCACTGCTGTCGTCTGCAGCGGAGGAAGGGACGGCATGACCGAACGTTTCGCCCGCCTGCTCAAGGAGCGCATCGGCCTGGATGTCGCCTCGGTCGGCGAGACGGTGGTCGCCCGCGCCGTGCGCCAGCGCTGCGACAAGGTCACGGCGGGCGACATGCATGCCTACTGGGAACACCTGCAGGCTTCCGACGTGGAGCGGCAGGCGCTGGTCGATGCGGTGATCGTTCCGGAAACCTGGTTCTTCCGCTATCCCGAATCCTTCGCCGCGCTGGCCCGCAAGGCCGTGTCGCGCTTGCAGGAACTGGCCGGCGCGCGTCCCCTGCGGATGCTCAGCGTGCCTTGCTCCAGTGGCGAGGAACCCTACTCGATGGTCATGGCGCTGTTCGACGCCGGCATTCCGGAAGATGCCTTCCAGGTCGATGCGGTGGACGTCAGCCCGGCCCTGCTGGAGCGCGCCGAACAGGGCCGCTACCGGCGCAACTCGTTCCGCGGCGACCAGCTCGCCTTCCGCCAGCGCCACTTCTCTGCGGGCGAGCAGGAATGGCGGATCAGCGATGCGGTGCGCGGCAAGGTCCGCTTCAGCTGCGGCAACCTGCTGGCGCCGGGAATGCTGGCGGGGGAGGCGGCCTACGATTTCGTGTTCTGCCGCAACCTGCTGATCTATTTCGACCGCACGACCCAGGAACAGGCCGTGCAGGTCATCAAGCGCCTGACCCGCGACGACGGCGTGTTGTTCATCGGTCCGGCCGAGGCCTGCCTGCTGATCAACGACGGCATGCGTCCACTGGGCATGGAGCAGTCCTTCGCTTTCCGCCACAAGGGGGCCGACGAGGGCAAGACGTGGCCCGCGCCGGCCCGGATCAGCGTGCCGCCCATCCGCCCCGCGCCGGCGAAAGCGCCGGCCGAGCGCAAGTCTGCGCCACCGGTTGTCGCTCCCGTGCCCAAGCCCCAGGTCGTCGACCCGACGCAGCAGTCGCTCGCGCAGATCGCCGAGCTGTCCAATCGCGGCCAGTTCGCCGAGGCTCGCCGGAGTTGTATGGCATATCTGGCCGCCCACGGTCCTTCCGCGGCCGTCTACTACTGGCTCGGCCTGATCTGCGACGCGCAGGGGCAGGGCGACGAGGCCCACACCTTTTACCGCAAGGCCCTGTACTTGCAGCCGAACCACCAGGAGGCGCTGTTGCACCTGGCCGCGCTGCTCGCGTCCCGTGGCGATGTCGAGGCCGCCCGGCGTCTGGAGGAGCGGGCTGCGCGAGGAGTGATCGGCGATGTTTGAACGCGGCGACGGATTGCAGCTGGACTGGGCCGCGCACCCGGTCGACGATTGCTGGCGGCGCATCGGCGTGCGCGGCGACAAGTCCTGCGAGCGGCTGGCCGAGCATATCCATTGCCGCAACTGCCCGGTCTATTCGACGGCGGCCACCGGCCTGCTGGATCGCTACGCATTCCGCGAGGGCAGCGTCGCCCGCCTGGAGCATGTCGAGGAAAACCAGCCGCCCATCGATAGCCAGTCGTGCATCGTCTTCCGCCTCGGCGAGGAGTGGCTGGCGCTGGCCAGCCGCGCGCTGGTGGAGGTGGTGCCGGTCTGCGCCGTGCACTCGCTGCCGCACCCGCGCTCGCCGGCGCTGCTCGGCGTGGCCAATGTGCGTGGCGCGCTGGTGGCCTGCCTGTCGCTGGTCGAACTGCTCGGCCTGCCTCCGGGCCACGGGGAAGAGCAGGGGCGCAACCTGCCGCGCATGCTGATCCTCGCCGCGCCCGGCGGGCCGATCCTGGCCCCGGTGGACGAGGTGGCGGGCATCCATCCGCTGAGCCGGCAGGAAATCGTCGTCGATCCCTCCAGCGCCCTGGCTGCCGGCGACCGTTTCACCGAGGGTGCCGTGCAATGGCGCTCGCGCACGGTGCGCCTGCTGCAGCATGAAACGCTGCTGGACGCCGCCACACGGAGCCTGGCATGACCCCGGAACAGTTGAAGGAAGCCTCGATGCTCGAGCTGTTCCGGCTCGAAGCGGAAGACCAGGCGCAGGTTCTTGCCCAGGGCCTGCTGGCGCTGGAGCGCAATCCGACCCAGGCCGACCAGTTGGAAGCCTGCATGCGCGCCGCCCACTCGCTGAAGGGCGCCGCGCGCATCGTCGGCCTCGAAGCCGGCGTGCAGGTCGCGCATGTCATGGAAGAGTGCCTGGTCGATGCACAGCATGGCCGGCTGCTGCTCGGTTCGGAGCATATCGATGCGCTGCTGGCCGGCACCGACATCCTGCTGCATCTGGCCGACAGCATGGCGGACAAGGCCGCGCAGGCGCAGTCCGATGCGGCCGCCCTGATCGAACGCCTGCACGCGCTGGCAGCGATGCCTCCCGCGCCGCATTCCGCCGCGAGCCATCCCGCCGATGCCGCGCCTGTCGCGGAGGCGCCGCTCGATGCGCCGCTGCGGCCCGGCAACGAGTCCCTGGACGCCGGCGATCGGGTGCTGCGGGTTACCGCCGAGCGCCTCAACCAGTTGCTCGACCTGTCCGGCAAGGCACTGGTCGCACCGCGCCGACTCAAGCCGCTGCTCGATTCGCTGCAACGCCTCAAACGCCTGCAGGCCGGCGCCAGCCGCGAACTCGACAGCGCCCGCGATGCGTTGCAGGACGGTCCGCTGTCGCCGCATGCGCAACTGGTCGATGCGCGGCGCCTGCTTGGCGAATGCCAGCAACTGCTCGGCGAGCAGATCGCCGAACTGGAAGAATTCTGCTGGCGGGTCAGCCAGGGTGCGCAGTCGCTCTACGACACCGCGCTGGCCTGCCGGATGCGTCCGTTCGCCGATGTGCTCAACGGGCAGGCGCGGATGGTCCGCGACCTCGGCCGTTCGCTGGGCAAGCTGGTGCGTCTGGAGGTGGACGGCGCCAGCACCCAGGTCGACCGCGACGTGCTGGAGAAGCTCGAAGCACCGCTCACCCACCTGCTGCGCAACGCCGTCGATCACGGCATCGAGACGCCGGAGCAGCGCGTGCTGGCGGGCAAGCCGGAGGAGGGCGTGATCCACCTGTCGGCGCGCCAGCACGCCGGCATGCTGGTGATGGAACTGCGCGACGATGGCGCCGGGGTCGACCTGGAGCTTCTGAGCGAGGCCGTCGTGCGTCGCCAGTTGGCCAGTGCCGAGACGGCGGCGCGGATGTCCGAGGATGAGCTGCTGGCGTTCCTCTTCCTGCCGGGCTTCAGCCTGCGCGAGCGGGTCACCGAGGTATCGGGACGCGGCGTCGGCCTGGATGCCGTGCAGCACATGGTGCGCAAGCTGCGCGGCGGCATCCGCATGGCGCAGGTGGCGGGCAGCGGCTCGCACTTCCGCATCGAGGTGCCGCTGACCCTGACGGTGGTGCGCAGCCTGGTGGTGCAGATCGGCGGCGAGGCCTACGCCTTCCCGCTGGCGCATATCGAGCGCATGCGCAGCCTGGCGGCGGACGAGGTGGTGCAACTGGAAGGCCGCCAGCAGTTCTGGCACGACGGCCGGCACATCGGCCTGGTTTCCGCCAGCCAGCTCCTGCAGCGGCCGGAAGGCAAGCCGGCGAAGGACGAGATAGCGGTGGTGATCATCCGCGACCGCGAGACGGTCCACGGACTGGCGGTGGAGCGCTTCATCGGCGAACGCACGCTGGTGGTGCTGCCGCTCGATCCGCGCCTGGGCAAGGTGCAGGACGTCTCCGCCGGGGCGCTGCTCGACGATGGTTCGCCGGTGCTGATCCTGGATGTCGAGGACCTGCTGCGCTCGGTGGAAAAACTGATGGCCGCCGGCCGCCTGGAACGCATCGACCCGCACGGCCGGGCGGCCGACGTGCAGCGCAAGCGCGTGCTGGTGGTCGACGACTCGCTCACCGTGCGCGAGCTGGAGCGCAAGCTGCTGAGCAGTCGCGGCTACGACGTGGTGGTGGCAGTGGATGGCATGGATGGCTGGAACGTCCTGCGCTCGCAGCATTTCGACCTGGTCATCACCGATATCGACATGCCGCGCATGGACGGCATCGAACTGGTCACCCTGATCCGCCGCGACACCAGGCTGCAATCGCTGCCGGTGATGGTGGTGTCCTACAAGGATCGCGAACTGGATCGCCAGCGCGGCCTGGAGGCGGGCGCCGACTACTACCTGGCGAAGGCCAGTTACCGCGACGAGGCCCTGCTGGATGCGGTGGTCGACCTGATCGGAGGCGCCCGGGCGTGAGGATAGCCATCGCCAGCGACAAGCCAGCGGTCGTCGCCGACCTGCGCCGCCTGCTGGCCGGCGAGCCGGCCCACCATGTGCTCTGGGTGGCCGCCGATGGCGTCGAGGCCGTCGAGCGCTGTGCGCTGCAGGCGCCGGACGTGCTGCTGCTGGATCTGGACCTGGCGCCGATGGGCGGTGTCGAGGCGACCCGGCTGATCATGCAGTTCAGTCCCTGCGCGATCATGCTGGTCGCCGCCGATCTCGAACAGGGCACCTCGCGCGTGTTCGAGGCCATGGGCCACGGCGCGGTGGATGCAATGCAGTTGCCGGCGGCGCTGGCCGGCAATCCCGGACAGACCCTGCTGCGCAAGTTGCGCAACCTGGCCTGGCTGAATGCGCCGGACGACAGCCGGCCGGGTGCGGCGTGGAGCCCACGGCCGGTGCTCAGGCCGGCGAGCCGGCTGGTGGCCATCGGCGCGTCCGCGGGTGGGCCGGCGGCGCTGGCCGAGCTGTTCGCCGGGCTGCCGGAGAGTTTTTCCGCGGCGATCGTGGTGGTCCAGCATGTGGAGGACGCCTTCACCCGCGGCATGGCCGACTGGCTGACGACCCAGTCGCCGATTCCGGTGCGCCTGGCAAGGGGTGACGAGACTCCGCAGCCCGGCAGCATCCTGCTGGCGGGCGGCAGCAATCATCTGCGCCTGCTGAAGAGCGGCGAGCTGAATTACAGCGAGGAACCGTGCAGCCATGTCTACCGGCCGTCGATCGACGTGTTCTTCGAGAGCGTGGCGCAGAACTGGACGGGCGAGGCGGTGGGCGTGCTGCTCACCGGCATGGGCCGCGATGGCGCCCAGGGACTGAAGCTGATGCGCAAGCGCGGCTTCCTCACCCTGGCCCAGGACGAAGGCAGTTGCGCCGTGTACGGCATGCCGAAAGCGGCGGCGGCGCTCGGTGCCGCCGCGGAAATCAGGCCGCTCGGCGAGATCGCCAGGCGGCTTTGCGAGTTGTATGGATGATCCGGCAGAACTTTCATAACCCCCCAGGAGCGGCAACCCCGTGACGATCTCAGGCGATTCCGATGTGCTGGTGCTGCTGGTCGACGATCAGGCGATGATCGGCGAAGCGGTCCGGCGAGCGCTGGCGGACGATCCGAATATCGATTTCCACTACTGTTCCAACCCGCAGGACGCGATTGCCCTGGCGATCCAGATCCGTCCCACGGTCATCCTCCAGGACCTGGTGATGCCCGGCGCCGACGGCCTGGCGCTGGTCCGCGAGTACCGCTCCCATGCGGCGACCCGCGACATCCCGATCATCGTCCTGTCGACCAAGGAAGAGTCGACGGTGAAGAGCCTGGCCTTCGCCGCCGGGGCCAACGACTACCTGGTCAAGCTGCCCGACCCGATCGAGTTGGTAGCGCGCGTGCGCTACCACTCGCGCTCCTACCTCGCCCTGCAGCAGCGCGACGAGGCCTACCGCGCCCTGCGCGAAAGCCAGCAGCAGTTGCTGGACACCAACCTGGTGCTGCAGCGGCTGATGAACTCCGACGGCCTCACCGGGCTGTCCAACCGCCGTCATTTCGACGAGTACCTGGAGCTGGAGTGGCGGCGTGGCATGCGCGAGCAGAGCCAGCTGTCGCTGCTGCTGATCGACGTCGACTTCTTCAAGACCTTCAACGACACCTTCGGCCACCTGGAAGGCGACGAGGCTCTGCGCAAGGTGGCCGGCGCCATCCGCAGCAGCTGCAGCCGCCAGTCCGACCTGCCGGCGCGCTACGGCGGCGAGGAATTCGCCCTGGTCCTGCCGGGCACCTCGCCGGGCGGCGCGCGGCTGGTGGCGGAGAAACTGCGGCGGGCGGTGGAGGACCTGCAGATCGCCCACGAACTGCCCAACCGTGGCGCCTGGCTGACTGTAAGCATCGGCGTGGCGACCATGACGCCACAGCCCGGCACGACTTCCCGCAGACTGATCGAGATCGCCGACCAGGGGCTGTACAACGCCAAGCATGGCGGGCGCAACCAGGTCGGGGCTATGAAACTGGTGGCGGAAGGGCATTGATTGCCGGTAGTCCCGCCATCTATCGCAAGGCGGTGGGCGTTGCCGTGGGTCAGGCTGCCGGGCGGGCGGGACTCGGGTATACTTTGCGGCTTTTCGACGCATAACCCGTGAGTGCTGCCTGCCATGGAAATCAACCCGATCCTTAACAGCATCAAGGACCTGTCCGATCGCACCCTGTCTATTCGGGGGTATCTTTGACTACGATCAGAAGCATGACCGCCTGATCGAAGTCAATCGCGAGCTGGAAGACCCGAACGTCTGGAACAATCCCGAGTACGCACAGAACCTGGGCCGCGAGCGCGCCCAGCTGGCGCAGATCGTCGAGACCCTGGATGACCTGACCGGCGGTCTGGCCGATTCCCGCGACCTGCTGGACATGGCCGTCGAGGAAAACGACGAAGGTGCGGTGAACGACGTCGCCACCGAAGTCGAGCGTCTGCGCGACATCCTCGAGAAGCTGGAATTCCGCCGCATGTTCAGCGGCGAGATGGACCCGAACAACGCCTACCTGGACATCCAGGCCGGCTCCGGCGGCACCGAAGCCCAGGACTGGGCCAACATGCTGCTGCGCATGTACCTGCGCTGGGCCGACAAGCACGGCTTCGACGCCACCATCATCGAACTGTCCGAAGGCGAAGTCGCCGGCATCAAGGGCGCCACCGTACACATCAAGGGCGAGTACGCCTTCGGCTGGCTGCGCACCGAGATCGGCGTGCACCGCCTGGTGCGCAAGAGCCCGTTCGACTCCGGCAACCGTCGCCATACCTCGTTCACCGCGGTATTCGCCTCGCCGGAAATCGACGACAACATCGAGATCGAGATCAACCCGGCCGATCTGCGCATCGACACCTACCGCTCCTCCGGCGCGGGCGGTCAGCACGTGAACACCACCGACTCCGCGGTGCGTATCACCCACGTGCCGACCAACACCGTGGTGGCGTGCCAGAACGAACGCTCCCAGCACGCCAACAAGGACACCGCCATGAAGATGCTGCGGGCCAAGTTGTACGAGCTGGAAATGCAGAAGCGCAACGCCGCCGCCCAGGCTCTGGAAGAGACCAAGTCGGACATCGGCTGGGGCCACCAGATCCGCTCCTACGTTCTCGACCAGTCGCGGATCAAGGATCTGCGCACCGGCGTGGAACGCAGCGACTGCGACAAGGTGCTCGACGGCGATCTTGACGAATACCTCGAGGCCAGCCTGAAACAAGGGCTTTAAAGCTACTGCGCTTGGCCATGCTGCGTTGGAAAATGGCTCGGATTGCTCATTTACACTAGTAAACTCCGCATCCTCGCCATTTTCCGCCTTGCCTGGCCGGCGCTCGCTACGCTTTAAAACCCTTGTTACGCAATAACTTTTGAAACAGGCGATAAATCGCCTAATCGGGACCACCAAGACCATGAGCGACCAACAACTCGACCAGCAACTCTCTGTTCAAGACGACGGGCAACAGGAAGAAAACAAGCTGATCGCCCAGCGCAAGGAAAAGCTTGCCGCCGTGCGTGAAGCCAAGGCCATCGCCTTCCCCAACGACTTCCGCCGCGATTCCTACTTCGCGGACCTGCAGAAACAGTACGAAGGCAAGACCAAGGAAGAGCTGGAAGCCGCAGCCATTCCGGTCAAGGTCGCCGGTCGCATCATGCTCAACCGCGGTTCCTTCATCGTCCTGCAGGACAGCAGCGACCGCATGCAGGTCTACGTCAACCGCAAGACCCTGCCGGAAGAGACTCTGGCCGAGATCAAGACCTGGGACCTGGGCGACATCATCGGCGCCGAAGGTGTGCTGGCCCGTTCGGGCAAGGGCGATCTGTACGTCGACATGAACAACGTGCGCCTGCTGACCAAGTCGCTGCGCCCGCTGCCGGACAAGCACCACGGCCTGACCGACACCGAGCAGCGCTACCGCCAGCGCTACGTCGACCTGATCGTCAACGAGGACGTGCGCCAGACCTTCCGTGTGCGTTCCCAGGTGATCGCGCACATCCGCCGTTTCCTCAACGAGCGCGGTTTCCTCGAAGTGGAAACCCCGATGCTGCAGACCATCCCTGGCGGCGCGGCGGCCAAGCCTTTCGAAACCCACCACAACGCGCTGGACATGGCCATGTTCCTGCGCATCGCCCCGGAGCTGTACCTCAAGCGCCTGGTGGTCGGTGGCTTCGAGAAGGTCTTCGAGATCAACCGCAACTTCCGTAACGAAGGCGTCTCGACCCGGCACAACCCCGAGTTCACCATGCTCGAGTTCTACCAGGCCTACGCCGACTACGAAGACAACATGGACCTGACCGAGGAACTGTTCCGCGAGCTGGCCCAGGCTGTCCTCGGCACCACCGACGTGCCGTACGGCGACAAGGTCTTCCACTTCGGCGAGCCGTTCGCCCGCCTGTCCGTGTTCGACGCCATCCTCAAGTACAACCCGGAACTCACCGCCGCCGACCTCAACGACATCGAGAAGGCCCGCGAGATCGCCAAAAAGGCCGGCGCCAAGGTGCTCGGCCACGAAGGGCTGGGCAAGCTGCAGGTGATGATTTTCGAGGAGCTGGTCGAGCACAAGCTGGAGCAGCCGCACTTCATCACCCAGTACCCGTTCGAGGTGTCGCCGCTGGCGCGCCGCAACGACCAGGACCCGAGCGTCACCGACCGCTTCGAACTGTTCATCGGCGGCCGCGAGATCGCCAACGCCTACTCCGAGCTGAACGACGCCGAAGACCAGGCCGAACGCTTCATGCTGCAGGTCAAGGAGAAGGATGCCGGTGACGACGAGGCGATGCACTACGACGCCGACTTCGTCAACGCGCTCGAATACGGCATGCCGCCCACCGCCGGCGAAGGCATCGGCATCGACCGCCTGGTGATGCTGCTGACCAACTCGCCGTCGATCCGCGACGTGATCCTCTTCCCGCACATGCGCCCGCAGGCGTAAGGGAACCTGAAAGAACCGCCTCCGGGCGGTTTTTTCGTATAGGCAGGCGCCGTAGGTTGGCGCTGAACGCAGTGAAGCCCAACATCAGCGTCGGTCTTGGTACAGACGTTGGGCTTCGCGTTGCTCAGCGCCAACCTACGAGACTCCTGCCAATTGATTCCCCACGGAAAAGCCCGAACAATGCCGGTTACGGAAGAAGGGCTGGAGGATAAGGTCAGTGACCCGAGTGTCCCGCAAGAGCAGCCCCGCGCAGGTCGCCAGCGCGGTGGCGGGAAGTGTTCAGTACCAGGGCCGCAAGGCTGCCCGCGAGGGTAGCGAGCAACGTCGCCAGGCGATCCTCGACGCAGCCATGCGCATCATCGTCCGTGACGGCGTCAGGGCCGTGCGCCATCGTGCGGTGGCGGCCGAGGCCGGCGTCCCGCTGTCGGCGACCACCTACTATTTCAAGGATATCCAGGACCTCATCACCGATACCTTCGCCCAGTTCGTCGAGCGCAACGCGGCGGAGCTGTCGGCATTCTGGGGCAGCGTCGAGGGCAATCTGCAGGAGATCGCGTCACGGCTGACGGGCAACCCGCAATCGCGTCAGGAACTGACGGACAACATCGTCGAGATGGCGATCCAGTACGTGCTGATGCAACTCAACCAGAATCGCGGGCATCTGATGGCGGAGCAGGCCTTCCTGCAGGAGGCCCTGCTCAATCCGCGTCTGTCCAGGCTGGCGGGCAACCACCGGCGCATTCTTTCCCAGGGCGCGGTGCACTTCTTCGAGGTGCTGGGTTCCAGCAATCCCGAGCAGGACGCCCGGCTGTTGACGGCTATCATTCTGCAAATGGAGTATCAGGGCCTGCTGGTCGGGGTCGAGAACCTCCAGATAGACGTCCTGCGCGATCTGCTCAAGCGCTACCTTTACCTGGTCATGGGACTTTGATCGAACCCCGCGGACGCGGGGTTTTTCGTACCGGCATCCACTTCTGGTCGTTGGCTGGATGCCTAAGGAGAGCGTGATGAAACTCTGGCGAGCACTGCTGGTGTTGAGCTTCGGCCTGCTCAGCGGTTGCCTGGTGACCTTCAAGGACCCGATTCCGGCGAACGAAGCGGCGCCGCCCCACCTGCTCGGCGAGTGGTCGCGGCAGAACGAGTACGGCGAGGAGCAGTTCCTCGAGATCACCCGTTCGGGCCCGAACGTCTACCGCGCGATCAGCTATCTGGAAAACAAGGAGAACACCGACAGCGCCGAGGACTTCGGTTTCACCGTGGCCCGCCACGGCAAGCGCTGGTACTTCTCCGCCGGCCTGCCGAAGAGCATGGGCGGCAACTTCGTCCTTGCCGGCTTCGAAATCACCGACAAGGACGAACTGGTGATCTATAACCTGGATGTCGGGCAGATCCTCGAAGATATCGAGAAAGGCGCGCTGCAGGGGCAGAAGGTGGACTCCGAACAGGGCGCCGGCGCGCTGGTGAACAGTCCGTTGCCGAAGGTGCTGGCGTACTTCAACGACCAGGCCAACTCCGACGTGTTCGTCGAGGCGTTGCGCTTCCAGCGGGTGGTCAGGAGGGAAGGTCAATGAACTCCAGGCGGCGGAAATCCACGGTCAACGAGTACCACCAGATCATTCGCGGCCTTTCCGACCGCATCGTCGAGGCGCAGGCGCCGATCCGTGTGCTGGACGCGATCAAGTGGGACGACTCGATCCGCGAGGACTTCCTCAAGGGCCGCGGCAAGCACGCGCCGAAGGTCGACCGCGCCTATTACGACAGCCGCCCGCTGTCCTTCGACGGCACCGCCAAGAAGCAGGAATTCCAGAACATCGAGCGCGACATCACCCGTCAGCTCGGCCAGTTCAACCCGGTCGGGCAGATCATGCGGCGCATGTGCAAGGAATACCGCATGGTCATCCGCATGCTGGAGGCGCGCGGCACCCAGGACTTCGGGCTGATCTCCCAGGAACTCTACGGCTCGGCTTCCGACGCCTTCCACGCCGGCGACCCGACCCTGGCCGACCTCGGCCTGATGCTGTCGGACTACCTGAACAACATCGCCGACCGTGGCGACCTCAAGGACGAACCCAAGACCCTCACCGCCAAGGAAGTGGTGAACATGCTGCAGACGCGGCTGAACGGCGTGTTCGGCGAGGAGGAGGGCACCATCCGCGTGTTCGAGTCCGACGGCATCGTCGCCGACGCGGCGGCCGGCGCCGATTACATCAAGGTGCGCGCCGATGCGCTGTTCAACGAGCGCGACGTGCGCGCGCTGGAAGTGCACGAGGGCCTGGTGCACGTCGGCACCACGCTGAACGGCCTGAACCAGCCGATCTGCACCTTCCTCGCCAAGGGCCCGCCGTCGTCCACCGTGACCCAGGAAGGCCTGGCGATCCTCATGGAGGTGATCGCTTTCGCCTCCTATCCGACCCGCCTGCGCAAGCTGACCAACCGCACCCGCGCCATCCACATGGCCGAGGACGGCGCCGATTTCCTCACGGTGTTCCACTTCTACCGCGAGCAGGGTTACAGCGTGGAAAGCAGCTACCAGAACGCCAGCCGGGTGTTCCGCGGCTCGCTGCCGGACGGCCTGCCGTTCACCAAGGACCTGTCCTACCTGAAGGGCTTCATCCTGATCTACAACTACATCCAGCTCGCGGTACGCAAGGGCAAGCTGGAGCAGATCCCCCTGCTGTTCTGCGGCAAGGCCACCCTGGAGGACATGCGCACCCTCCGCCAACTGGTGGACGAGGGCCTGGTGGTGCCGCCGAAGTACCTGCCACCGCAGTTCCGCGACCTCAACGCGCTGTCGGCGTGGATGTGCTTCTCCAACTTCCTCAACCACCTGAGCCTGGACCGTATCGAGGCCGACTACGCAAATATTCTCTGAAGCGCCAGGCTTCACCGCGTAGGGCGGGTGCAACCCGCCACGGTGCTTCTCCAATTTGGCGGGTTGCACCCGCCCTACAAGGTTTCAGCGTTCCACAATGGGAGCGCATCCCGGACGCCCGGCGTCCAGATGGCAGGGATCGATAACCATGACTCGATGGATCTTTGTGGCGCTACTGGCGCTACTTTCCGGCTGCAGCGAACTGCTGTTCTACCCAAGCCCGGACGTGCCCTTCACCCCGGCGCGGGCGAAGCTCGAATACCGCGACGTGACCCTTACCACCAGCGATGGCGTGCAGCTCGCCGGCTGGTGGCTGCCGGCCAGGGAAGGTGTGCCACTGAAGGGCACGGTGCTGCACCTGCACGGCAACGGCGGCAACATGGCCTGGCACCTGGGCGGCGCCTTCTGGCTGCCGAAGCAGGGCTACCAGGTGCTGATGCTCGATTATCGCGGCTACGGCCGCTCCCATGGTGCGCCGAGCCTGCCGGCGGTCTATCGCGATATCGACGCCGCTTTCGCCTGGCTGGACAAGGCGCCGGAAGCACAGGGCAAGCCGCTGGTGCTGCTCGGCCAGAGCCTCGGCGGCGCGCTGGCGGTGCACTACCTGGCGGAGCACCCGCAGCGCAGCCGGCAATTGCATGCGCTGGTGCTCGATGGCGTGCCGGCCAGCTATCGCGACGTGGCGCGCTACACCCTGGACAACGCCTGGCTGACCTGGCCGCTGCAGGTGCCGCTGTCCTGGCTGGTGCCGGACGGCGACAGCGCGATCGGCGCGATGCCGCGACTTTCTGGCGCACCTGTGCTGTTCTTTCACAGCATCGACGATACCATCGTGCCCCTGGAAAACGGCCTGAGCCTGTACAAGGCGGCGAATCCGCCGAAGGTCTTCCAGCTCACCCGTGGCAATCATGTCGAAACCTTCGGCGATCCGACCTGGCGTGAAGTGATGCTGCGCTTCCTCGACGATCCGCAGCACTTCACCGGCCTGCGCCGGCTGGCCGAAATTCCCCGAACCGATCCGCCGGTCAACTCCCAGCCGGCCCAGCAGAAACAAGGCAGTCAATGAACGAGCGCAATCCGATTTCCTACATCCTCACCGTCATCGCCACCATCTTCGTCAGCGTGGCGACGCTCTGGTACTACGGCTACCTGCATTTCGCCAAGCCGGAGGATGCCCGCCTGCTGGCCGAATTCACCATGCTCAAGAGCGTTCCCGGCGAAGACACTAAACTGTCCCTTGAACCGGCAGACCAGGTCGCGCACTGCATCGACGGCGTGCTGGTACTGTTCGATACCAAGCAGAAAGGCCTGTCCGGCGTGCTGGTGGACGACCGCAAGCATGCCGTGCGCTGCCTGGGCCAGGAGACCCCGCAGGAAATCAAATGACCACGATCCGGGTCTGGCAGGGTGACATCACCCAGCTCGAAGTCGACGCCATCGTCAACGCCGCCAACAGCTCGCTGCTCGGCGGTGGCGGCGTGGATGGTGCGATCCACCGCGCCGCCGGCCCGGAACTGCTCGCCTGCTGCCGCCAGCTCGGCGGCTGCCCTACCGGCGAGGCGAGGATCACCCCCGGCTTCCGCCTGCCGGCCCGGCATGTGATCCACACCGTCGGCCCGGTCTGGCGCGGCGGCGACCACGGCGAGGCGGACCTGCTCGCCAGTTGCTACCGCAACAGCCTGCGCCTGGCCGAAGAGAACGGCCTGCTCGGCATCGCCTTCCCGGCGATCAGCTGCGGCATCTACGGCTATCCCCACGAAGCGGCGGCACGCATCGCCATCGCCGAACTGCACGCAGCGCGCTCGGCCGGCAGCCCGCTGCGGGAGATGATCCTGGTGTCCTTCTCGGCGGATATGGCCGAGTTGTACCAAAGACTGCTGCCGTAGGTTGACTCCCTCGTAGGTTGGCGCTGAGCGCAGCGAAGCCCAACATCCGGTAGGGCCTGCACCCATTTCGTTGGGCTTCGTACCTCAGCCCAACCTACGGGAGCGAAGCCCAGTTCGTAGGGTGGACAACGCGAAGCTTGTCCACCGCCCCGTCGCACCGCGCTTGATGGTGGAAAGGTGGGGCGGCCATCCGTTTCGCCGTTTTCCACCCTACGTCTGCATGAACGAACCTGTAGGAGCGGGCCATGCCCGCGAAAACCCGCAGCGCCGATATTTCGCGGGCATGGCCCGCTCCTACGGGTCAGCCAACCCGCGGCGCTGACCGCAACAGCCTCAATCCATTGAACACCACCAGCAGGCTCGCCCCCATGTCGGCGAACACCGCCATCCACAGCGTGCCTTCGCCGGCCAGGGTGAGGGCGAGGAACACCGCCTTGATCCCCAGCGCCAGGCTGATGTTCTGCAGCAGCACGCTACGCGTGCGCCGGGACAGGCGGATGAACTGCGGCAGCTTGCGCAGGTCGTCGTCCATCAGCGCCACGTCGGCGGTTTCGATGGCGGTATCGGTGCCCGCGGCGCCCATGGCGAAGCCGATATCGGCGCGGGCCAGGGCGGGCGCGTCGTTGATGCCGTCGCCGACCATGCCGACGCGGTCCGCACCGGCCTGGCGCTGCTCCACTTCGCGCAGCTTGTCTTCCGGCAGCAGGTTGCCCAGCGCCACGTCGATGCCGGCCTGGCTGGCGATGGCGGCGGCGGTGTGCGGGTTGTCGCCGGTCAGCATCAGGGTTTTCACGCCCAGTTCATGCAACTCGCCGACCGCCTCGCGGCTGGTTTCGCGCAAGGCATCGGCCACCGCGAACAGCGCCAGCGGGCCGCTGTCGTCGAGCAGCACGATCACCGTCTTGCCCTGGCTTTCCAGGGCGTCCAGGCGGGCTTCCAGCTGTGTCGAGCAGAGTCCCAGTTCCTCCACCAGACGATGGTTGCCCAGGCAGTAGCGGGCGCCATCGATCACGCCCCGCACGCCACGGCCGGGCAGGGCGGTCAGGTCACTCACCGCATGCAGGGCGATGCCATCGGCTTCCGCCGCGCGTGCCACGGCCTGGGATACCGGGTGATCGGAACGCGCCGCGAGGCTGGCGGCGAGTGCACGGGTGTCGGCGACGCCATCCAGCGGCAGATAGTCGGTCTGCCGTGGCCGGCCCTCGGTCAGGGTGCCGGTCTTGTCCAGCGCCACCCAGGCCAGCCGGTGGCCAAGTTCGAGGAACGCTCCACCCTTGATCAGGATGCCCATCCGCGCCGCCGCGGCCAGGCCGCTGACGATGGTCACGGGGGTGGAGATCACCAGTGCACAGGGGCAGGCGATCACCAGCAGCACCAGGGCGCGGTAGATCCAGTCGAGCCAGGCGCCGCCGAATGCCAGCGGCGGCAGGATGGCGGTAAGGATGGCGATGAGGATCACCGCCGGGGTGTAGATGCGCGAGAAGCGGTCGACGAAGCGCTGGGTCGGCGCCCGCGCGCCCTGCGCCTGCTCCACCGCGTGGATGATGCGCGCCAGGGTGCTGTCGTCGGCACTGCGCGTCACCCGGTATTCCAGTGCGCCTTCACCGTTGATGGTGCCGGCGAACAGCGTTTCTCCCGGCGACTTTTCCACCGGCAGGCTTTCCCCGGTGATCGGCGCCTGGTTGACGCTGGAGCGGCCTTCCAGCACCTCGCCGTCCAGCGCGATGCGCTCGCCGGGGCGCACCCGCACGCGGGCGCCGAGAGCGACGGACTTGGCCGGCATTTCCTGCCAGACGCCATCGGCCAGCACCGTGGCCTGCTCCGGAGCCAGTTGCAGCAGGCCGCTGATGGCGTGGCGCGCGCGTTCCAGGGATTTCGCCTCGATCAGCTCGGCGATGGCGAACAGCACGCTGACCATCGCCGCTTCCGGCCACTGGCCGATCAGCAGGGCACCGGTGACGGCGATGCTCATCAGCGCGTTGATGTTCAGGTTGCGGTTCTTCAGGGCGATCCAGCCCTTGCGATAGGTCGGCAGGCCGGCGCCGAGGATCGCCAGCAGGGCGAGGGCGGCGACCAGCCAGTGCGGGCCGATGGCGAACCATTCGAATGCCTCTGAGGCCAATGCCAGCAGGCCAGCGACCGCCAGCGGCCACCAGGGCTTGTGCGCCGGGGCCGGCGTGGTGGCGCGTGGCTGCTGCTCGTCGAGCGCCTCGGCGTGCATGCCCAGCGAGGCGATCAGCTTCTGCAGCGGCTCCGGCGACTCGAAGCGATGCTGCACCCGCAACAGGCGCTGCATCAGGTTGAATTCGAGATTTTCCACCGCCGGCAGCTTGCCCAGCGCATCGCGCAGCAGGCGTTCCTCCGTGGGGCAGTCCATCGCTTCGATACGCAGGCTGCTCCAGCGCAGCTCGGCATTGCCGCTCAGCCCGTCCAGGTCGAGCGAGGCGGCCCGCGGCGAATGGCTGTGGTCTTGGCAGCAGGCGTGCTCATGATTCATGGCGTCGGTTCCGATTTGACGTGTTGTCAGGGATTGCACACCCTGTAGTTACTACAGAGTCAAGGCAGAGCCTGCTGCGCTTGATCATGCTGTGTTGGAAGCAGGCGAAAAAATGCTCATTTACAGTCGTAAACTCCGCTTTTTTCGCCTGCTTCCGCCTAGCCTGATCTGCGCTCGCGACGGCTCTGCTGCTCTCGGGAGGACGTGATGAAAATCGGCGAACTGGCAAGGATCACCGGCTGCCCGGTGGAAACCATCCGCTACTACGAACGCGAGGGCCTGCTGCCGGAACCGGCGCGCAGCGAGGGCAATTACCGGCAGTACGACGCGAGCCATGTGGAGCGGCTGTCGTTCATCCGCCACTGCCGCTCGCTGGACATGACCCAGGACGAAATCCGCATCCTGCTCGGCCTGCGCGACAGCCCGCAGGCCGATTGCGGCACCGCCAACCGGTTGATCGACGAACACCTGCACCACGTCGAGGTGCGCATCGCCGAGCTGCAGTCACTGCGCCAGCAACTCACCGACCTGCGCGCTCGCTGCAGCGGCACCGGCAACAGCGAGGACTGCGGCATCCTCCGCGAGCTGGAACAGCCGGCCGAGCCGTCGACGGTGTCGGAGGAATGCGCCGGGGCCGGGCACCTGCACGTGCCCGGCGTGCACGGCAGGCACTGACGCGTAGGTTGGCGCTGAGCGCAGCGAAGCCCAACATCTGTCATGCGCGGCATCGTTGGGCTTCGCAAGCTCAGCGCCAACCTACGGAATTAGTTACCCGCCGCCTCCTTTTCCCCGGTCAGCTCATGCAGGTACTTGCGCGACAGCGCCAGGAAGCGCGGCGTTGGCCCGATGTCCTCGTAGAGCGGATCGCCCTGCTCGTCGAGGGCCACCACCTTCGGGCCCTTCACATAGGGGAAGCTGGCTTCCAGTTCCTCCAGCGCCGAGGCGACCAGCTCGCCGAGCAGTTCCTCCACGCTGCGCTTGGGGTACATGTCGTGCAGCGCGGCGAGGCGGGCGGCGGTTTCCACGTCCAGGGGAATGGTGTACTGGTGCTTGGTCATGCGCCCCCGGGCGCTCTGTTCCCAATGGCGGACAAGATCGCGGATTTTCATGATCACCTCGATGACCCGCTCGTGGCGGGATATGGCGGCCCTCATGAGGCCGGTCCCGATGATTCCCCGCATCTATCCGGGGATCACTTTCAGCCTAGACGCTGTCCGAGCAGAAGCTTTCGCATTCGTCGCGGTCTTGTCAGCCGAGGTCGCGGCCTTCACTCTGAAAACCACCGCAAAGGGAGAATCGCCATGCCGGAAATCGACGCGCGCCTGCGCGAGGATGTGCACCACCTGGGCGAGCTGCTGGGGCAGACCATCCGCGACCAGTACGGCCAGGCCTTCCTCGACAAGATCGAACTGATCCGCCAGGGCGCCAAGGCAGCGCGGCGGGGCTCGGCCGAAGGCGCGCGGCAGCTGACCGCCACCCTCGACGGCCTTGCCGAAGACGAGTTGATGCCGGTGGCGCGGGCGTTCAACCAGTTCCTCAACCTGGCCAACATCGCCGAGCAGTACCAGCACATCCGCCGACGCAAGCCGAGCGAACCGGAGCCGTTCGAGAACCGCGTGTTCGATGAGCTGCTCGGCCGCCTGCGCAAATCCGGCCATGGCGCCGAGGAGCTGGCCGCGCAGGTCGCCGGACTGGATATCGAGTTGGTGCTCACCGCCCATCCGACCGAGGTGGCGCGGCGCACGCTGATCCAGAAGTACGACGCGATCTCCGCGCAGCTGGCCGCCCGCGACCATGCCGATCTGCTGCCCGAGGAGCGCGAGCAGGTGCAGACACGCCTGCGCCAGCTGATCGCCGAGGCCTGGCATACCGAGGAAATCCGCCGCACCCGCCCCACGCCGGTGGACGAGGCGAAATGGGGCTTCGCGGTCATCGAACACTCGCTCTGGCAGGCCGTGCCGAACTTCCTCCGCCACGTCGACCGGGCGCTGCAGCGGCACACCGGGCAGCGCCTGCCGCTGAATGCGGCGCCGATCCGCTTCGCCTCCTGGATGGGCGGCGACCGCGACGGCAATCCCAATGTCACCGCGGCGGTCACCCACGAAGTCCTCCTGCTGGCGCGCTGGATGGCCGCCGATCTGTACCTGCGCGATGTCGACGGGCTGGCTGGCGACCTGTCCATGCAGCGGGCCAGCGCCGAGCTGGTCGAGCGCGTCGGGGCGGTTGCCGAGCCTTATCGCGTACTGCTCAAGCAACTGCGCGAACGTCTGCGTGCGACCCGCGCCTGGGCCGAGCGGGCGCTGCTCAGCGGCGAGGCGCCGCCGGACGAGGTGCTGACCGACAACCGCGAACTGCTGGAGCCTTTGCAGCTCTGCCATCGCTCGCTGCACGGCTGCGGCATGGGCGTGATCGCCGACGGCGCGCTGCTCGACTGCTTGCGCCGGGCGACCACCTTCGGCCTGTTCCTCACGCGCCTGGACATCCGCCAGGACTCCACCCGCCACGCCCAGGCGCTGAGCGAGATCACCGAATATCTGGGCCTTGGCCGCTACGCCGAGTGGGACGAGTCGGTGCGCCAGGAGTTTCTCCTGGAAGAACTCAACAACCGGCGGCCGCTGCTGCCGGCCAACTACCAGGCGTCGCCGGATACCGCCGAAGTGCTCGCCACCTGCCGGGTGGTCGCTGCCGCGCCGGAAGCGTCGCTGGGTTCCTATGTGATCTCCATGGCCGGCCATCCTTCCGACGTGCTGGCCGTGCAACTGCTGCTCAAGGAGTGCGGCCTGCAGCGACCGATGCGCGTGGTGCCGCTGTTCGAAACCCTCGACGACCTGGACACCGCCGGCCCCTGCATCGACCGTCTGCTGCAGCTCGACGGCTACCGGACGCGCCTGGCTGGGCCGCAGGAAGTGATGATCGGCTACTCCGACTCGGCCAAGGACGCCGGCACCCTGGCGGCGGCGTGGGCGCAGTACCGCGCGCAGGAAACGCTGGTGGAGATCTGCCGCGGGCACGACGTCGACCTGCTGCTCTTCCACGGTCGTGGCGGCACTGTCGGCCGTGGCGGCGGCCCGGCCCATGCGGCGATCCTGTCGCAGCCGCCGGGCTCGGTGGCGGGGCGTTTCCGCACCACCGAGCAGGGCGAGATGATCCGCTTCAAGTTCGGGCTGCCGGGCATCGCCGAGCAGAACCTCAACCTCTACCTGGCGGCCGTGCTGGAGGCCACCCTGCAGCCGCCGCCGGTGCCCGAGCCGGCCTGGCGCACGCTGATGGACAAGCTGGCCGCCGATGGCCTGGCCGCCTATCGCGCGGTGGTGCGCGACGATCCGCAGTTCGTCGACTACTTCCGCCAGGCTACGCCGGAGCAGGAGCTCGGCCTGCTGCCGCTGGGCAGCCGTCCGGCGCGGCGACGTACGGGCGGGGTGGAAAGCCTGCGGGCGATCCCGTGGATCTTCGCCTGGACCCAGACGCGCCTGATGCTGCCGGCCTGGCTGGGCTGGGAGAGCGCGCTGCTGAATGCCGTCGAACGCGGCGAGGGCGCGCTGCTCGGACAGATGCGCAAGGACTGGCCGTTCTTCGCCACGCGCATCGACATGTTGGAGATGGTGCTGGCCAAGGCGGACGGGGATATCGCCCGTTTATACGACGAACGTCTGGTGCAATCGGAACTGCGACAATTGGGTGCTAATTTACGCGACCTATTGTCGCAGTCGGTGCGCGTGCTGCTGGGACTGACGGGTCAGTACCAGCTTCTCGCGATGGCCACCGAGACCCGTGCGGCCATCGGTGTCCGCAACATCTACCTGGACCCGCTGCACCTGCTGCAGGTGGAGCTTCTGGCCCGTTCCAGACGTTGCGAGGGCGATGTCTGCGGCGGTCTCGAGCAGGCGTTGCTGGTGACTGTGGCGGGCATCGCGGCGGGGTTGCGCAACACCGGTTGAGCAGTTGTCAACCCTCGGTTGCGGTGTCTTGTGTGGCAGGGGTGCGCTGTGTATCTTGGACGACCTTTCGGCGCGGTTCCGTGCCATTCCAGCATGATGAGATTAGCCCCACGAGGCAGATCCAGGCTTTCGCTTAACAAGTATTAAAGGAGCATATCGATGCGTGTGATTCTGCTCGGGGCGCCCGGTGCCGGCAAAGGTACCCAGGCTCGCTTCATCACAGAAAAGTTCGGCATTCCGCAGATTTCCACCGGTGACATGCTGCGCGCAGCGGTCAAGGCCGGCACCGAACTGGGCCTGCAGGCCAAGAGCGTGATGGACGCCGGCGGCCTGGTTTCCGATGACCTGATCATCAACCTGGTCAAGGAGCGCATCGCCCAGCCGGATTGCGCCAACGGCTTCCTGTTCGACGGTTTCCCGCGCACCATTCCGCAGGCCGAGGCCATGAAGGAAGCCGGCGTGAGCATCGACAACGTGGTCGAGATCGCCGTCGACGACGAAGAGATCGTCAGCCGCATGGCCGGCCGTCGTGTACACCCGGCTTCCGGCCGCGTCTACCACGTCGAGCACAATCCGCCGAAGGTCGCCGGCAAGGACGACGTCAGCGGCGAAGACCTGATCCAGCGCGACGACGACCGTGAAGAAACCGTGCGTCACCGCCTGTCGGTCTACCATTCGCAGACCAAGCCGCTGGTCGACTTCTACCAGAAGATCGCCGCCGTCGAAGGCACCCCGAAGTACAGCCGTATCGAAGGCGTGGGCTCGGTCGAGGAAATCACCGCAAAGGTGCTTGGCTCCCTCAGCTAGATCCATCGCGTTGATTCCACCAAAGGCCCGTTCGCGGGCCTTTGGCGTTTATAATGCCCGCCCTTTTTCGTTTCTCCTGTGGATAAGTCGATGCCCACCCTCCTGGCCCTGGATACCTCTACCGAAGCCTGTTCCGTCGCCCTGCTGCATGACGGCCGCCGGTTCAGCCGTCACGAGGTGATCCCGCGCCTGCACGCCCAGCGCTTGCTGCCGATGGTGCAGGACCTGCTGGCCGAGGCGGGCATCGCCCTCTCCGCGGTGGATGCCATCGCCTTCGGCCGTGGCCCTGGCGCCTTCACCGGCGTGCGCATCGCTATCGGCGTGGTGCAGGGCCTGGCGTTCGCCCTGGAGCGTCCGGTGCTGCCGATTTCCGACCTGGCGATCCTCGCCCAGCGCGCCCATCGCGAGCATGGCGCCGTGCAGGTTGCTGCCGCCATCGACGCGCGCATGGACGAGGTCTACTGGGGCTGCTATCGCCTGGAAGGCGGCGAAATGCGCCTGGCCGGCGGCGAAGCGGTGCTGCCGCCGGAGAAGGCTGCGCTGCCGCGCGATGCGCAGGGCGAGTGGTTCGGCGCCGGCACCGGCTGGGGCACCTACGGTGCGCGCATGGCGGTGCAGGTGACGGCGCAGGACGCCAGCCTGCTGCCGCACGCCGAGGACCTGCTCGATCTCGCCGTCTTCGCCTGGGAACGCGGAGAAACGGTGCCGGCGGAACAGGCCCAGCCGGTCTACCTCCGCGACAACGTCGCCACCCCGAAGTCCACGTAGGTTGGTGCTGAACGCAGTGAAGCCCAACATTCAGTCCGGCATTGCGGTGTTGGGCTTCGTTCCTCAGCCCAACCTACGGTGCTATCAAATTGCCAAGTCACGGGCTGCTGACTAGAGTTTCCGGCATCTCCACCGAGTTCTGAGCCATGCGTATCGACGCCGCCAACAGCCTCACGCTCGACCGCGCGCCCCGACCGGGGCGGGTGGTCACGCCTGTGCGCGAGGTGCAGGGCGAGTACCAGCCGGTGGCCCGCGAACCGCGTCGTGCCGAGTCCGGCAGCTACCGCCTGCCGGTGTCCCTGCGTGACGAATTCGACCAGCAGCGTCCCCTCGACAATCGCGCCGCCCAGGCGCTCGCCAGCTACGCCAGTACCGCCAGCCTGAGCGTCGATATCGACGCCCCGGAAGTGCTCGGCATCGACCTCTACGCCTGATGTTGCCGTACTACCTCGGTTGCCCGTCGTGGAACGAGCCGGCCTGGCGCGGCAGCTTCTATCCCGCCGACCTGCGCCCCGCCGACAGCCTCGGCCACTACGTGCAGGTGTTCAACGCGGTGGAGGGCAACACCACCTTCTACGCCCGGCCGAACGCGGAAACCCTGCGCCGCTGGGCCGACAGCATGCCGGCGGACTTCCATTTCTGCGCCAAGCTGCCGCGCGATATCAGCCACGGGGGCGATCTGCGCGAACAACTGGCCGCCACCGCCGACTTCCTCGAACTGCTGGCGCGGCTGGGCGAGCGGGTCGCGCCGCTGTGGCTGCAACTGCCGGCCAGCTTCGGCCCGCAGCGGCTGGGCGAACTGGCCTACTGGCTCGACGAATTTTCCTCCCGACGGATCGCCGTGGAAGTGCGCAACCAGGCGTTCTTCGCCAAGGGCGAGGAAGAGCGGGCGCTCAACCGCCTGCTCCACGAGCGCGGCGTCGAACGCATCTGCCTGGATTCGCGGGCGCTGTTCGCCTGCCAGTCCAGCGATCCCTCCGTGCTGCATGCGCAATCGAAGAACCCCAGGGTGCCGGTACGCCCGACCGCCTTCAGCGATAGCCCGCAGGTGCGCTTCATCGGCGGCCCCGACCTGGACGCCAACGCTGCCTACCTCACACCCTGGGTGGACAAGGTCGCCGGCTGGATCGAGCAGGGCCTGACGCCGCACGTCTTCCTGCATACGCCGGACAACCACCGCGCCGCCGAACAGGCGCAGCGCTTCCATTGCCTGCTCATGCAGCGGCTGCCCGGCTTGCCGGCGCTGGTGGAGCTGAAGCCGGAAGTCGAGCAGCTCGGTTTGCTCTAACCGCCCATGCGGTTAACCTGCTGCTTTCCTCTCTCACGTGGAGCAGCCCATGACCTCTCAGGAACAACGCGGCCTGGCATTCCAGGCCTTGCACCAGCGCGACGGCTTGCTGGTGCTCCCTAATCCCTGGGATGCCGGCTCGGCGAAGATGCTGGCGAGCCTTGGTTTCGAGGCCCTGGCGACCACCAGCGCGGGACTGGCGTTTTCTCTTGGTCGACCCGACGCGGAAGCGGCGGTGAGCCGCGACGAAGCGCTGGTCAATGCGCGGGCGATCATCGAGGCGACGCCGCTGCCGGTGGCGGCGGACCTGGAGAATGGCTACGGCGACGAGCCCGAATGCTGCGCCGAAACCATCCGCATGGCGGCGTCCATCGGTCTGGTCGGCGGCTCCATCGAGGATGCCAGCGGCCGCGTGGACCAGCCGATCTATCCGCTGGATCAAGCCGTCGAACGGGTTCGCGCGGCGGTGCAGGCGGCGCGCGCGCTGCCATTCCCCTTCACCCTGGCGGCAAGGGCGGAGAATTTCCTCCATGGCCGCAAGGATCTGGACGACACCATCAAGCGCCTGGTGGCGTTCGCCGAGGCCGGCGCCGATGTGCTCTATGCGCCGGGTCTGACCACCCGCGAGGAAATCGCCGAAGTGGTCGAGGCGGTGCAGCCACGACCGGTCAACGTATTGATCGGCTCGCCGGCCCTGCGGCTGTCGCTGGATGAGCTGGCCGAGCTGGGCGTCAGGCGCGTCAGCCTGGGTTCGTGCTTCGCCCGAGTGGCTTATGGCGCGTTCTTCCAGGCCGCCGAGGCTCTCGCCCAGCGCGGCAGCCTGGAGGAGACCCAGCAGGCGATGCCGTTCGCTGCGCTCAATCAGCTGTTCCGTGGCTAGCCCGCTGCGCCGTCTCTTTGGCTGGGCACTCGTGGCGGCTCTGCTTGGAGTACCGCTGGCGATCTACCAGGGCTGGCTGGATGTCCCGCCACGCTGGAATCCCTGGGCGCCGCTGGATGTGCGCGACGCGCCGAACCTGCTGACCCGCTTCAAGCTCTGGCGCCTCGGGCGCGACGCCGGGTTGTGCCGGCAGGCGCTGGCGACTTCGGGATTGCGCGTGCAGCCGATGGCCGACAGCGAGCCGGCGCCGGGCTGCCCGTTGCGCGGCGTGGTGCGGGTGCAGGGTGCGGCGGTCGGGTTGAGCAGCAGCTTCCTCGCCACCTGTCCGATGGCGGTCAGCTTCGCCCTGTTCGAACGGCATGCCCTGCAACCGGCGGCGAAAGCCGTGTATGGCCAGCCGGTGGCCAGCGTGGAGCATCTGGGCAGTTTCGCCTGCCGCAACATGTACGGCCGCGAGAATGGCCGGCGCAGCCAGCATGCCACCGCCAACGCCCTGGATATCGCCGCCTTCCGCCTGCGCGATGGCCGGCGCATCGTCATAACCCGCGACTGGAGCGGGGAAGGCGATGCCGCGCGCTTCCTGCGCGAAGTCCATCGAGGCGCCTGCCGCAGCTTCGATATCGTGCTCGGCCCGGAATACAACGCCGCCCATCGCGATCATTTCCATGTCGATATGGGCGGTTGGCAGATTTGCCGCTGAGCCGGCTGCGCTAGAATCGCCGCTTTTCCCAAGGACTCGCGCCCATGAGCGAAACCCCGAATCCACCGCGTATCGTCGTCCAGGCCCTGAGCGCCGATTTCCAGCCGGCCGCGCAGCAGTGGGCGCAGCGCCTCGGCCTGCCGCTGGCGGACGACGCGTCGGCGGATTTCGCCCTGCAGGTGGGGGACGATGGACTGCAGCTGCTGCAGCTCGGTCCGGATTCGCCGGGGCCGGTGCGCGTGGACTTCCTCGAAGGCGCCGCCGCGCACCGCCGGCAGTTCGGCGGCGGCAGCGGGCAGATGATTGCCAAGGCGGTGGGCATCCAGCCGGGCGTTCGTCCCTTCGTCCTGGATGCCACGGCCGGCCTCGGCCGCGATGCCTTCGTCCTCGCCACTCTGGGTTGCGAGATGCGCCTGATCGAGCGCCAACCGCTGATCGGTGCCTTGCTGGAAGACGGCCTGGCGCGGGCCGGGCGGGATTTCGAGGTAGCGCCAATCGCCGCCCGCATGCGTCTGCTGCAGGGCAATGCCATCGAGCTGATGCGCGCCTGGGAAGGCGAGGCGCCGCAGGTGGTCTACCTCGACCCGATGTTCCCGCACCGCGACAAGAGCGCGCTGGTGAAGAAGGAAATGCGCCTGTTCCGCCCGCTGGTCGGCGATGACCTCGACGCCCCTGCGTTGCTGCAGGCGGCGCTGGCGCTGGCCACGCACCGGGTGGTGGTGAAGCGCCCGCGCAAGGCGCCGATCATCGAGGGAGCGAAGCCGAGCTACAGCCTGGAAGGCAAGTCCAGCCGTTACGATATCTATCCGCTGAAGAGCCTGAAGCCGGCCTAGAGCGCCTTCGGCAGCGGCGCGAACAGCGCGTCGATGTCGGCATCGTCCAGTTGCCAGTCGGTGCCGGCGCCTTCGAGGATGCCGGCGGCCAGCGCGGCCTTCTCCCGCTGCAGCAGCTGGATGCGTTCCTCCACGGTGCCACGGGCGATCAGCTTGTAGACGAACACCGGCTTGTCCTGGCCGATGCGGTAGGCGCGGTCGCTGGCCTGGTTCTCGGCGGCGGGGTTCCACCACGGGTCGTAGTGGATCACCGTGTCCGCCGCGGTCAGGTTGAGGCCGACGCCGCCGGCCTTCAGGCTGATCAGGAACAGCGGCACGCGGCCTTCCTGGAAATCCTTCACCGGCTTGCGGCGGTCGCGGCTGTCGCCCTGCAGCAGCGCATAGTCGATGCCGCGCTGGCGCAGGGCATCGCCGATCAGCGCGAGCATCGAGGTGAACTGCGAGAACACCAGCACGCGGCGGCCTTCCGAGAGCAGCTCTTCGAGCATGTCCATCAGGTAGGCGAGCTTGCCTGAGGTGACGCTCTTCGACGCCTTGCCGCTGCCGGCTTCCTTCTGCACCAGGCGGATGTCGCAGCAGACCTGGCGCAGCTTGAGCAGCGCTTCGAGGATGATGATGCGGCTGCGCGCCAGGCCGCGCCGGGCGATCTCTTCGCGGACTTTCTGGTCCAGCGCCAGGCGCACGGTTTCGTAGAGGTCGCGCTGCGCCTCGCTGAGCTCGATGTGCTGGATGAATTCGCTCTTCGGCGGCAGTTCCGAGGCCACCTGTTCCTTGGTGCGGCGCAGCAGGAACGGGCGGATGCGCGCCGCCAGGTGGGCGAGGCGCGCCTGGTCGCCGTGGCGCTCGATGGGCGTGCGGTAGTCCTGGGCGAAACGGCGGGCGTCGCCGAGCCAGCCGGGCAGGAGGAAATGGAACAGCGACCACAGCTCGCCGAGGTGGTTTTCCAGCGGCGTGCCGGTCAGGCACAGGCGGTGCCGCGCGTTGAGCTGGCGTGCGGCCTGGGCGGCCTTGGTGTCGGCGTTCTTGATGTTCTGCGCTTCGTCGAGGATCAGCAGGTGGTACTGGTGCTGGCCGAGCTTTTCCGCGTCCCGCGGCAGCAGCGCGTAGGTGGTGAGGATCAGGTCGTGCTCCTCGATCTTGGCGAAGTCGCGGCGGCGGCCGGCACCATGCAGGGACAGCACGCGCAGGTCGGGGGTGAAGCGCTCGGCCTCGTCCAGCCAGTTGGGGATCAGGCTGGTCGGCATCACCACCAGAGCCGGCGCGGTCAGGCGGCCGGCCTGCTTTTCCAGCAGCACGTGAGCCAGCGACTGCAAGGTTTTGCCCAGGCCCATGTCGTCGGCGAGGATGCCGTTGGCGTCCACTTCGCGCAGCGCCTGCATCCAGCTCAGGCCTTCGTGCTGGTAGGGGCGCAGCTCGGCGCGCAGGCCTTCCGGCAGCGGCGCCGGCTGGCTGCGGTAGTCGCGCAGGCGCTGGGCGATATGCCGGAGTTGCTCGCCGCCCTGCCAGTTCAGCGGCAGTTCTTCCAGATCGCCGAGCCGCGCGGCGTCGGCCGTGCCCATGCGCAGCCGGCGTACGGGCGCCTGTTCGGTCAGGTAGAACTCGGACAGCGTGCCGATCAGCGGCTTGAGGCGGGCGAACGGCACGGCGATGCGGATCGGCCGCTCGGATGCCGTCTGCCAGGGCTGCACCGGATTGCGCCCGGCGTCCAGGCGTAGCACCAGTTGCTCGTCGTCGGCGTGGCGGGCGAGGGCGATGGGATCGAGCAGGGCGGGCGTACGGCGGATCAGTTCGATCAGCGCCGGCAGCAGGCTGATGCGCTGGCCGTCGACCTCGATGCCCAGTTCCAGGTCGAACCACTGGCGGTCCGGCGCTTCCTCGATCTCCGCGTACCACTCTTCGACTTCGGTCAGGTCGAAGACGAATTCCGGGCGGATATCCACTTCCCAGTCCTGCTCGCGCAGGCTCGGCAGGCCGTCGCGCATGAAGGCCTGCCAGGCGGCATCGTCGGGCAGTTCGTACATTTCGCCGGCGCTGTCTTCCAGCGCGTCGCTGCGACGCATCGCCGGCTTGAAGCCGAGTCGGCGCAGCTCCAGGCGCAGCGCGTTCTCCTGCTCCAGTTGGCGGCTGACGCGGACGATGCGGTCGTCCTGGAACACCCGCAGCTCTTTGCCGGAGCGCGCGCCGATGGCGCCGGAAACCGGGGTTTCACCGTAGAGGAAGGCGAGGGCGGCGCGGTGCCGGGCGATGTTCTGCATGCGCCCGCTGCGCAGGTCGAAGCCGCTGTGCACGTGGCTGCCGAGGGTCAGGCGCGCACGCGGCGCGATTACCTCGAGCGCGGGTGGCGACGATGACGGTTCGGAGTGGGGCTTCATCCGACTTTCCTTCCGCGGACCAGGCCGCTCTGCATAAACGCCCGATATTACCAAGGCTGGGAACGGAAGGAATGAAATCCGACTGAGAGCCTGTTCAATGTCTGCCTGCGCTTGCTCATGCTGCGTTAAAAGCAGGCTCGAAATGCTCATTTACAGTTGTAAACTCCGCTTTCTCGCCTGCTTTTTCCTTGCCTGAGCCGCGCTCGGCTAGACCTTGAACAGGCTCCGCGCGGTTCTCAACGGGCGAAGCGTCGCGCGCCCATCACGCAACAGATCACCGCCAGAGTGACGCCGGCCATCAGCGGGCTGACGCTTTCATGTAGCAGCAGTGCCGCCAGCGCCAGGCCGAAGAATGGTTGCAGCAGTTGCAATTGGCCGACCGCCGCGATGCCACCTTTCGCCAGGCCGTGATACCAGAAGAAAAAGCCGATCAGCATGCTGAACAGCGAGACGTAGGCGAGGCTCGCCAGCGCCGGCCAGTCGGCCTGCAGCAGGTTGCCGGGCAGCGTCCAGAAGGTGAGTGGCAGCATCAGCGGCAGCGAGAGCACCAGTACCCAGCAGATCACCTGCCAGCTGCCGAGATGCCGGGCCAGGCGCGCGCCTTCGGCGTAGCCGAGACCGCAGGCGAGGATGGCGGCGAGCATCAGCAGGTCGCCGAGCAGCGAGGCCTGTCCGCCCTGTGCCAGCGCATAACCAGCCACCGCACCGCTGCCGAGCAGGGAGAACAGCCAGAACGCCGGGCGCGGCCGCTCGCCGGCGCGCAGCACGCCGAACAGCGCGGTGCACAGCGGCAGCAGGCCGACGAAGACGATGGCGTGGGCCGAGCTGACATGCTGCAGCGCCAGGGCGGTGAGCAGCGGGAAGCCGACCACCACGCCGCCGGCCACCACCAGCAGCGGCAGCAGGTCGCGCCGGTGTGGGCGCTGCTGGCGCAGCAGGAGCAGGATTGCGGCGGCGACCAGTCCGGCGATGCTGGCGCGGGCGAGGGTGAGGAAGGTGGGGTCGAAGGTGCCCACCGCGACCCGCGTTGCCGGCAGCGAGCCGCTGAAGATGAGGACGCCGAGAAAGCCGCTGAGCCAGCCGCCGAGATTGCCGTTCATGTATGCCACCGATGGGTTCCGATGCTGTCGAGAGTGGGCTGCGGCACGTCGGATCGCCAGTGACAGAAAGGTACAATTTGCACAAACTGTCCTGGTATTTCATCGGTACAGTCGAGGTGGTCAGCATGGTTAGGCCAGTGGAAAGTCGCGTGGATTCAGTGATGCGTACGATCCATGAGCGTCTTGCGGCGCGCTCGCTGGTGCCCGGCGAACGCCTGCCGTCGATCCGTCAGTTGGCGGAGCAGTTGCATCTGTCGAAGACCACCGTGGTCGAGGCCTACGACCGGCTCACCGCTGACGGCGTGATCGAGGCGCGGCGCGGTTCCGGCTTCTACGTCTGTGGCCATCCGCCGCCGTTGTCGCTGTCCGATGTCGGTCCGGCGCTGGACCGCAGCATCGATCCGCTGTGGATATCCCGGCAGTCGCTGGAGGCCGCCGAGGACACCCTCAAGCCCGGTTGCGGCTGGCTGCCGCAATCCTGGCTGCCGGATACGGAAATTCGCCGCGCGCTGCGGCAGATCGCCCGCGAGCCGCATTCGAGCCTGCTGGAGTACGGCCGCCCCTACGGTCATCCGGCGCTGCGCGAGCAACTGGCGCGGCGCCTGGCCGAGCACGGGGTGGCGGTCGGCGCCCAGCAGATCGTCCTCACCGACAGCGGCACCCAGGCTATCGACCTGATCTGCCGCTTCCTGCTGGAGCCGGGGGACAAGGTGCTGGTCGACGACCCAGGTTACTTCAACTTCCAGGCGCTGCTGCGCGCGCACCGGGTGCAGGTGCTGGGCGTGCCGTACACGCCGAGCGGGCCGGATATCGAGGCGCTGGCCGGCATCCTCGAACAGCAGCGGCCGCGCCTGTACATCACCAACTCGGCGTTCCACAACCCGACCGGCGCGGTGCTCTCGCCGCTGGTTGCGCACCGCCTGCTCAAGCTGGCCGAGGCCCATGACCTGCTGATCGTCGAGGACGACATCTTCGCCGACTTCGAGCGCGAGAACGCGCCCAGGCTGTCCGCCTTCGACGGCCTGGAGCGGGTGATCCAGGTCGGCAGTTTCTCCAAGACCCTGTCCGCCTCGGTGCGCTGCGGCTACATCGCCGCGCGCCCGGACTGGTGCGAGCAACTGGTCGACCTGAAGCTGGCGACCAGCTTCGGCAACAGCCCGTTCAGCGCCGAACTGCTCCACGAACTGCTGCGCAAGGGCAGCTACCGGCGGCATGTGGAGGGGATGCGTGGACGCCTGGCGGATGCCATGGGCGAGACGCTGGTGCAACTGCGCCGGCTCGGCATCCAGCCATGGCTGGAGCCGCGCGGCGGGATCTTCGTCTGGGCGACGCTGCCGGACGGGCTGGACGCCGCCGAAGTCTCCCGCGCGGCGCTGGCCGAGGGTGTGGTGCTGGCGCCGGGCAATGTGTTCAGCCTCAGCCAGTCGTGCGGCGGCTTCCTGCGCTTCAACGTCGCCCAGTGCCCGCCGCGGGTGTTCGAGGTGCTGGAGCGGGCGATGGCACGGACGCTGTTGTAGGAGTCAGGGGGACGCCTAGTTCTTGCTGGCGATCATCGTGCTGGCCGGCCTACTGCCTGTTGCGGGTGGCGTCGATGAAGGGCAGCGCCGTTCCCGGCAGCATGGTTTCCGGCAGCTTGCCGTCCCAGCGCTCGGCCTTGGTCAGCTCGATCAGGTTCTGGTTGGATGCCAGCGCCTCGGCCTTGGCGCGGATCGCATAGGCTTCGGCCTCGCCGCGCAGGCGGGTCGCTTCGGCGTCAGCCTTGGCCTGGGCCAGCTTGGAGTCCGCCTCGGCCTGCGCCTGGGTTACCTGGATCTGCGCCTGCACCTGCTCGGTGGCGAGGTTCTGCTGGCGTGTCTGGATCGCCACTTCGGCCTTCATCCGTTCCTCGATGGAGCGCTCGTAGCTTTCGCTGAAGTCGATGTTTTCCACCTGCACGCCGTCGATCACCACCGGCCCGCCAATCGCTCCCTTCACCGCGACGGCGACATCGGCGACGAACTGGCCGCGGTTCTGCACCGCCTGGATCGCGGTATAGCGGCCAAAGACGTTTTCCACCTGGGTCGGCACCTGGCGGCTGACCAGACGGTCGACCAGCACGTTGGTATCGCCATAGCCGGTGTAGACCTTGGCCACGTCGGTTGGCGCGACATGCCACGAAACCGAGACCACCAGCGTAGCGACCTGCTGGTCGCGACTGTAGGCCTGCAGCTGTTCGTAGCGGGTCGTGTGGTTCTGCACCGAAATGGTCTTCACCACTTCGATGAACGGCATCTTCCAGCCCAGCCCCGGTTCGGCGACACCCACCAGCTTGCCGTTGCGCAGGACCACCCCGCGCTCCTTCTCGTCGATGGTGTAGAACGATCCGCCAACGGCGATCAACAGCAGCAGGGCGATCAGCCCACCAGCGATCAGCTTGAGCGGAATGGAAGCAACCTGCGATTTCAGTTCGGGACTCGCCATGTTCAAGGCTCCTTATGATGGGCGGGCCATTTTCAAAGGATGCATTGAGCTACAAAACAGGACGACTCGGAAAGCTCCCTGAGAGGTATCCGGAAGCGCCGGGGTGGCTATCAGCAATCGCGGAACACCGGCTTGCGCTTCTCGACGAAGGCGCGGATGCCTTCCTGGGCGTCGTGGGTGCGGGTGATTTCCTGGCCGATGCCGGCTTCCAGCTCCAGCGCGGCGTCCAGCGGCAGTTGCAGGCCTTCCTGCACGGCGCGGCGGATCGCCTGCTGGGCTTTCAGGCCGTAGCGGCTGTGGGCGGCGGCCAGTCGGCAGGCGGCGTCCAGTACCTCGTCGACGCTGTCGACCACTTCGTCCACCAGACCGAGTTCGAGCGCCCGTCGGCTGTCCACCGGTTCGCCGCTGAGCATCATGCGCAGCGCCGGCTGTTCGCCGATCAGGCGCGGCAGCAGTTGTGTGCCGCCGTAGACCGGCAGCACGCCGAGCTTGATTTCCGGCAGGCCCAGCTTCGCTTCGGCGGCACACACGCGGAAGGTGCAGCCAAGGGCGATTTCCAGTCCGCCGCCGAGGGCGAAGCCGTTGATGGCGGCGACGCTGATCTTCGGGAACTGTCGCAGTCGCTGAGCGAGTCGGTGCATGCGGCGGATGCGTGCGCCGGCGTCGCCGCTGCCGCTCTTCAGGTCGGAGCCGGCGCAGAAGGCGCGGCCTGCGCCGGTGATGACCAGTGCGCGGGAGTCGTCGGCGGCGATGCGTTCGAGGTGCGCTTCCAGTTCGTCCAGCAGGTCATCGCTGATGGCATTCAGGGCTTCGGGACGGTTCAGCGTCAGCACGGCGCAGACGTCCTGTCGATGGTAGGCGATGCAGGTCATGGTTCACTCCTGGGCGACGGTCAGTACCGCCTTGCCGATACGGTTGCGATCCGCCGAGGATTCCAGCGCCTCGTGGAAACGCTCGAACGGATAGCGCACGCCGATCCGTGGGCGGAGGCGTCCCTCGTCGATATGTCCGGCCAACTCCCGGCGCAATGCCGTCGCGCCTTCCGGCGAGTACACCGAGGCGAACTGGCGGACGTCCACGCCGACCAGCGAGGCGCCCTTGAGCAACGCGAGGTTGGCCGGCAGGGCAGGGATCGAGCCGCCGGTGAAGCCGAGCACCAGATGCCGGCCGCCCCAGGCGAGGCGGCGGAACGCGGTTTCGAAGGTGGCGCCGCCGACCGGGTCGAACACCACGTCTACGCCGCGGCCATCGGTCATGCGCTTGAGCGTGTCGCCCCAGTCCGGCTGGGTGTAGTCCACGGCGAGGCTGGCACCGGCGGCGAGGGCGGCTTCGCGCTTGGCCGGGGTCGAGGCGGCGGCGATGACGCTGGCGCCGAGCAGGCGGGCGATCTGGATGCCCGCCTGTCCCAGGCCGCCGGCCGCGCCGAGCACCAGCACGCTTTCCCCGGCACTGAGGTTGGCGCGGTCGCGCAGGGCGTAGAACGCGGTGGTGTGGTCGATCCAGAATGCCGCGCCCAGTTCGAAGTCCATGTGCCGGGGCAGCGGCACCACGGAATTGGCCCGCGCCACGGCATATTCGGCGAAGGCGCCGCCGAAGGGGGAGGCGGCGACCCGCTGGCCGACTTCGAGGCCGCTGACCTGTTCGCCGATGGCGTCGATCACGCCGGCCAGTTCGCAGCCCGGGATGTAGGGCGTCGGCGGCTTGATCTGGTAGCGGCCGGTGCACAGCAGGCTGTCCACATAGCCGATGCCGGCACTGACGACGCGTATGCGGACTTCGCCCGGTCCGGGTTCGGGGCGGGCGACGGTTTCGATCCGGTAACTGTCGAGAGAGTCCAGGTTGCGGCCGACGACCGCCTGCATGGTGGTTCCGCTCACGCGCAAAGCTCCTTCTTGTTGTCATTGTCCGGCGGGTGCCCGATTCCTCCGGATCATAACGACGGCAAGTGGCATTCGTGCCGGCCGTGGCGGTTACGCCATCGATTGGGACAGGATCGCCATGGCTGTCGGCGCCGGGCGAGCCGCCGGTCCGGAGTGGACACAGTTTGTTCACAACTGCTGCTGCTAATCCCTTCCTATTGAGAATCGATATCATATAATTCGGCGTTTGAATTCCGTGCCCGCCAAGGGCGATCCAGCAGCAGGTAGTTGAGCGATGCGAGCATTCCAGGCAGGCCTTTCCCCGTGGGGGACCGGCGCATGAGCGACAAGGGCAAGATGAGCGCCGCGGCGCTGACCTCGCGCATCCTCGCGGCGCTGTTCGGCGGCTATGCGCTGGCCTATTCCGCCACCGCCTTCCTCAGCGTCTACCTGCCGCTGGGGCGGGCCGACCGGGTCGCCTTCGCCAGCCTGCTGTGCTTCGCCGTGTGGGTCGCGGCCATCGTCTTCGTCTTCGCCACCCGCAGCGCCTGGCGCGCCTGGTGCGGTCCGTTGCTGCTGAGCGTGCTGCTGGCGCTGGCGGCCTTCCTGCCCGGCACTTTCGGAGCCCGCCCATGAGCCTGCGCCAATCGATGTCCGGCCTGCATACCTGGAGCGGCCTGCTGGTCAGCTGGCTGCTGTTCGTCATCCTGTTCGCCGGCAGCCTGGCCTGCTTCGACAAGGAGCTGACCCGCTGGATGCTGCCGCAACTGCACGAGCCGGCGGAGAATGCGGTGAGTGCCGACCAGGTGCGCGACTGGCTGACCGAACGCCAGCCCAACGCCCACGCCTTCTGGATGCGCGCGCCGACCGAACGCATCCCGTACTGGACGGCCGGCTGGGTGCCGGCGGACCTCGGCGAGTTCGTCGACTTCAAGCTCGATCCGCGAACCGGCGAAGCCCTGCCGAAGACGGTCGGCGGCGAGTTCTTCTTCACCCTGCACTACGACCTGCACGCCGGCATGATCGGCCTGTACATCGTCGGCATCGCCGGCATGTTCATGCTGGTGGCGCTGGTCAGCGGCATCATCGTCCACCGGCGCATCTTCAAGGACTTCTTCACCCTGCGCCCGAAGGCGGCGCGGCAGCGTGCCTGGCTCGACGCGCACAACGTGCTCGGCGTGGTCGGCCTGCCGTTCCACCTGCTGATCGCCTACACCGGCCTCGCCATCTTCGTCGCCAACTACATGCCGGCCGGCATCCACGCGGCCTACAAGGGCGACGTCATGCGCTTCTTCCAGGAGACGCAGCGCTCGTTCGACCGCGAGGAACTGGGCAAGCCGGCCAAGCCGCCGAAGTCCATCGACCGCATGATCGCCACGTCCGAGGAACTCTGGGGCGACGGCAGCCGCGCCGGCTGGATCAATGTCGAGCATCCGGGCGATTCGTCGGCGATGGTGCAGATTCGCAAGGCGGTGGATTCGCGGCTGGTGAACGACCAGGAAACCATTTCCTTCGATTCCGGCACCGGCGCGCTGCTGCACCAGCAGAAGCCTTACGCGGCGGGCTACCACACCTATTCCTGGCTGGGCGGCCTGCACATGGCGCAGTTCGGCGGCAACCTGGTGCGCGTGCTGTACCTGCTGCTCGGCCTGTCCGGCTGCGCCATGCTGCTCGGCGGGCTGCAGGTCTGGCTGGCCAAGCGCGAGGCGCGCGGCAGCAGCGGCGTGACCCTGGTGCGCGCACTGAACGGCGCGGTCTGCGGCGGCCTGCCGCTGGCCAGCCTGGCGCTGTTCGGCGCCGCGCGCCTGCTGCCGGGTTCGCTGGCGTACCGCAATCGATGGGAAATCGCGGTGTTCCTTGGCGTCTGGCTGCTGGCGGTCGGGCATTCGCTGTTCCGTCTCGGCAACGGCCGCACCATGGCCCGCGAACAGGCCATGGCGGCGGCCCTGCTGGCGCTGAGCCTGCCGTTGCTCAGCCTGTTCGGCCCCGAGGCTGGCCGCCTGACATCCAGCATCGCCCGTGGTGACTGGACGCTCGCCGGCGTCGACCTGGGCTTCCTGATCGCCGGCCTGCTCAGTGCTGCGCTGGCCCGCCGTCTCGGCCGTCCCGTCGTGGTGGCGGAGAAGCGCCGTCGTGCGCTGGTCGAGGAGGTCGCCTGATGCTGCTGGTCTTCGGTCTCAACCTGCTGGCCATGACGGCCCTCTGCCTGGCGCTGTCGCGTCATCACCGCGACCTGTTCGGCGCCGCGCCGAGCGACAGGCGGGTGCTGATGCTGCGTGGTGTCGCGCTGCTGGATGGCGCGCTGGCGCTGGCCTACTGCATCCACCTGCTCGGTGTGGAGAACGGCATCATCTACTGGACCTGCCTGCTGATGCTCGCCGGCGGCCTGCTGGTCGCCCTGCTGGCCTACCGCCCGCGCTGGACGCTGCCGACAGCGGCGGGCGTGCCGCTGCTGGGTGGGGTGTTGGCGGTGGTGGGCTGAACCGGCTGCGGAACTGCCCACCGGTCCTCTATACAGCTATGCCAACCATTGCCTGCAGGCGTTCCTGATTGGCCCTCCACCATGCCGGCAGCGCATCGCCGGGCATGGGTTTGGCGATGAAGTAACCTTGCGCCTCGGTGCAGCCGAGTTGGCAAAGCAGCTCCCAGTCATCGCGGCTTTCCACGCCTTCGGCGACCACCCGCAGGTCGAGCTTGCGGGCGATGTCCAGCGCGCTTTCCAGAAGCACGCGCAGATGCAGTTTCTGGCTCGCGCCGTTGACGAAGGCGCGATCTATCTTCAGTTCCGAACAGGGCACGCGCGAGAGCTGCAGCATGCAGGAGAAGCCGGTGCCGTAGTCGTCCACCGACAGGCCGAAGCCTTTCAGGCGCAACCGGGCCAGGGTGCCGAGCGTGGTGCTGAGATCGGTCATGATCGCGCTTTCGGTGATTTCCAGGATGACGAAGCGCGGCGCGATGCCGCTGCTGGCAACCCGCGCGATGATCGCCTCGGCCAGGCGGGTATCGGCCAGGGTGTCGGCCGAAACATTGATCGAGCAACTTAGCGGCAGGCCGGCTTCATGCCAGCCGCGGCAATGCCGCAAAGCCAGGTCCAGCATCTGCAGGGTGGTCTCGGCCATGTGTCGGCTGCATTCGATCAGCCCGATGAAGCGGTCCGGGGTGAGCAGTCCATGGGTCGGGTGCTGCCAGCGGATCAAGGCTTCAACCCCAGTCAGCGTGCCGTCGAGCAACGACACCTTGGGCTGGAAATAGGCCACGAATTCCTTTTCCTGCAGGGCTCGCTGTATCTCGTGCTCGTCCACTCGCGGGCCCGGCACGGGAGCGGCCTGCCGCTCGGTGCACGGCTCGACGGCCGAGAAGCGGCTCAGGCTGGTCAGCAACTGCTCCTGGGTGATCGGCTTCTGCAGGGCGCCAAGCAGGTGCAGGCCGAGGCTCCTGCCCATGTTCTCGACCACGTTGAGCAGTACGCTGTCACGCGCACTGGCCAGGATCACCGCCGGGTTCAGGCCCAGGCGGGCCATCTCGTGCAGCGCTTCGACGCCATCCATGCCCGGCATTTCCAGGTCGAGTACGATCACCTCGATCGCCGGGCTGGCCTTCAACTGGGCAAGGGCGTCGCAACCATCCTCCGCCTGGAGAATCCGGGGGATACCGAGCGCGATGCACTGGTCAACGATGAAACTACGCTGTACGTCGCTGTCATCGACGATCAGGACATACTCGGGAAGCCGGTTGACTGTCTTCATGCTTTCTCCTTAGCGCCAGCTCATGATCACGCCGGGGATTTCCCCCAGGGCGACAACCTGATCCACTCCGCCCAGCCGGATTGCCTCCTTGGGCATGCCGAACACCACGCAACTGTCCTCGTCCTGTGCGCAGGTGCGCGCACCTGCTTCGTGCATTTCCTTCAAACCCCTGGCGCCGTCGTCGCCCATGCCGGTCATGATCACGCCCAGCGCGTTGCGACCGGCGTGCTGCGCCGCGGAACGGAACAGTACGTCCACCGAAGGGCGATGGCGGCTGACCAGCGGACCGTCCTTCACCTCGACCTGATACTGTGCGCCGCTGCGGCGGACCAGCATGTGCCGGCCACCCGGTGCGATCAGCGCCAGGCCAGGCAGCAGGCGGTCGCCATCGCAGGCCTCGCGGACCTCGATGGCGCACAGCGAGTCGAGCCGCGTGGCGAAGTTGCGGGTGAAGCGCTCCGGCATGTGCTGGACGATGGCGATGCCCGGTGCGTTCACCGGCAGTTCGCAGAGGACGTTTTCCAGTGCCTGGGTGCCGCCGGTCGAAGTACCCAGCACGACGATCTTCTCGGTGGTGCGCTGGTTGCGCAGGCCCGTGGCCGGTGCCGCGAGCAGCGCATCGGCGGTCAGCCTGGTGTCGGTCCTCGGCGTCACCGGGGCCGATGCCGGCCTTACCCGTGCATGGGAGGCCGTGCGGATGGCGTTGACCAGTTCCCGGGCGTGATCGCGCAGGAAGTCGCGCAAGCCCATGGTCGGCTTGGTGATGACCTCCACCGCCCCGGCGGACAGCGCCTGCAGGGTTATCTCCGCGCCTTTCTCGGTCAGCGTCGAGCAGATCACCACCGGTGTGGGACGAGTGGTCATGATCTGGCGCAGGAAGGTGATGCCATCCATGCGCGGCATCTCCACGTCTAGGAGGATCACGTCCGGCCAGTTGCGCTCCATCTTCTGCAGCGCCAGCAGGGGATCGAGCGCAGCGCCGATCACCTCGATGTCGGCATGGGGGGCGAGCATCTGCTGCATCGCCTCGCGCATCACCGCCGAGTCGTCGACGATCATCACCTTGATGCTCATCGCTGCGCCTCCTTTGCGGCCTGGATGTTCAAGGCCGCGCCACGGCGCACCCAGGCCGTGCCGCTGGCCGGGTCGAAGCGCACGAAGCGGCAGCCCTCGCCGCCAAGGTCGCGGCCGATCACCCGCAAGCCGGCCTCGTCCACCAGACGCTCGGCGAAGCGCACGTTCTGTCCGCCGACATCACTGCTCAGCCGTCTGTTCGGGGTCGTCAGGCTGCGTGCGCCGCCGAACAGCTTGACCTCGGCCTCGGCCGGTTTGAGCCCATGTATGCGCGCCTGCTGCTTGAGCCAGATCCATGCCTCGTTGCCGTAGCGGCCATCCAGGTTGCGCGCGTGTTCGGGGACTCTCTGGCGACCCGGCAGGAGGAAGTGGCATATGCCGCCCTTGCGTGCGCGGGGGAACCACAGGGTGATCGCCACGCAGGAACCGAGCAGGGTCTCCACCAGTTGCTGGTCACCGAAATACAGATCGCCGGGATTGAGGAAGCGCTTGCCTCTCATGCCGCCACCTTGCGGTAGATCGACGAGGTCACCAGTTCGAGCGGGTGGCGGACTTCATGCAGCGCCTCGGAGTGCCCGACCATCAGCCAGCCGCCGGGCTTGAGTCGATCCAGGACGTGGCTCAGGACCCGCTCCTTGGTCGTCTGGTCGAAATAGATCAGCACATTGCGCAGCAGCACCAGGTCGAACATGCCCAGTTCCGGCGCCGGCCGGGTCAGGTTGCCGTAGCGGAACTCGACCCGTTCGCGCAGCTGGCGTTCCACCAGGAAGTAGCCGTCGTAGCGTTCGCGGCCCTTCAGGCAATAGCGCTTGAGGAAATGCGTGGGAATCCGCTCGCCGCGTCCCATCGAGTAGAGGCCGCGCCGGGCATTGGTCAGTACCTGCTGGCTGATGTCGGTGCCCAGGACTGTCCATGGCTGCCCCAGCCGCCCGTTGTCCAGCAGCATCGCCAGGGTGTAGGCCTCCTCGCCGGTGGAACTGGCCGCGCTCCAGGCGCGGAACTCCGGCTGCCTGGCCGCCCGCGGAAGAATCTCCTTCTGGAGGAAGTCGAAGTGCTTCGGCTCGCGAAAGAAGTACGTTTCGTGGGTGGTGATCAGGTCGATGGCGATTTCCAGCTCCGCCTCTCCAGCCGGCGAGACAAGGTGCTGGTAGTACTGCTGGTAGCTGTCCATGCGCAGCGCATTCAGGCGCTTGCTCAGGCGACCGCAGATCAATGGTTTCTTCACGGGTGGCAATTGCAGGCCCACCTGTTCGTGGAACAGCCGCTGGAGATGACGAAACTCCTGCTCACCCAGCGGGATCTGCAGACCTGGCGTGAGGCACTGTGCGCTTTGGCTCATGCGGTCCTCATCCCTGCGCCTGGTCGAGGTTGCCGACCAGTTCCGCGAGTTCCTCTATGGACAGCACGCGGGGGATGTCCAGGACGATCACGAACTTCTCGTTCTGCTTGAGGATGCCGCCGATGAAGTCCGCGCGAATGTGCGTGCCGAAGGCTGGGCGCGGCTCCACCTGCTGGGCCTCGACGGCCAGCACCGCGTTCACTGCGTCGACGATGACTCCCAGCAACTGCACGCCATCGCCTTGTGCCACTTCGAGGATGACGATGCAGGTGCGCCGGGCGATCTGCGTGCGCTGGCGACCGAAGCGCACGGCAAGGTCGATTACCGGCACCACTGCGCCGCGCAGGTTGATCACCCCGCGCAGGAAGGCCGGCATCAGCGGGATTTCCGTCAGTCCGCCGAACTCGATGATCTCGCGGATGTGTTCGATCGGCAGGGCGAACAGTTCGTTGCCCAGGGTCAGTGTCAGGAACTGCTGGGTCAGCGGTTTTTCTCCGGCGCCCAGCGGGCGGCCGGGGAGGCGGGCCGGCAGACTACTCATCGCTCAGACTCCTAGAAGCGGGTGAATGCCGATTCGTCGACCGGGTCTTCCAGCAGCGCACGCTTGACCGGCGCCAGCGGCCTGGCCTGCGGGCGCTCGGCTGCGGCCGGCATATCCCGCCCCGTACCGGCTGCGGGCTTGCGTGTGGCAGCTTCGGCCAGGCGGAAGAACTGGATCATTTCCTGCAATTGCACGGCCTGGCCGCTCATTTCCTCGGAGGTGGAGGACAGCTCCTCGGAGGCCGACGCATTCACCTGGGTGGTCTGTGCCAGTTGGGTCACCGCCAGGTTGATCTGCTCCAGGCCGGTGTTCTGCTCGCGCGAGGCGGAGGCGATTTCCTGCACGAGGTCGGCGGTCTTGCGAATCGACGGCACCATCTGCTCCAGCAACTGGCCTGCGCGTTCGGCCAGGTTGACGCTGTCGCTGGCGACCGCGCCGATTTCCTGCGCCGCCACCTGGCTGCGCTCGGCCAGCTTGCGCACTTCCGCCGCCACCACGGCGAAGCCCTTGCCGTGATCGCCGGCGCGCGCAGCTTCGATAGCCGCGTTCAGGGCGAGCAGGTTGGTCTGGTAGGCGATGTCGTCGATGATGCCGATCTTGCCGGCGATCTGGCGCATGGCATTGACCATCTCGCGTACCGCCGCGCCACCTTCCTCGGCGTCCTTCGACGACTGGCTGGCCATGCTGTCGGTGACTCGCGCGTTCTCGCTGTTCTGCGCCACGGTGGCGGCGATTTCTTCCACCGATGCGCTGGTTTCCTCGACGTTGGCCGCCTGTTCGGAAGCATTCTGGCTGAGCGCCTGGGCCGAGGCTGCGACCTGTTCGGAAGCGGAAGCCAGGGAGTCGGCGGTCATGCGTACATCGCCCATGATCACGCGCAGTTTCGACACCATCTGCTGCAGGCTGTAGAGCATGCTGGTCTGGTCGCCGCTGCGGATCCGCAGGTCCATCGTCAGGTCGCCGGCCGCCACGCGCTGCAGGGCATCCATCGCCTCGACCGGCTCGCCGCCGACCTGGCGCATGATCATCCGCGTCACCAGCAGGCCGAGGGCCAGCGCCAGTACGAAGCCGACGATCATCAGGCCGATCATGAAGGTGACGATGTTGTGGGTGATCTCGGTCGACTCGCTGTTGACCTTCCGCGCGGTTTCGTCGTTGGTCCTGATCAGGCCGTCCATCGTTTCCATCACCTGGCTGAACAATGGCCGGGTTTCCTCACGCAGGACCTGCACCGCCTCGTCCTGCTGGCCTTGCTGCAGCAAATCCATGGCTTTCCTGGCCGATGCCTTGTACGCCGGCATCTGCAGGTCGTACTTCTCGATCAGCTGCTTTTCCGCATCGATCAGGAACGTGTGGCGATAGGTGTCGAAGGTCGCGTCGGCAACCTGCTCGGAGGCGCGGTTTTCCTCCACCAGCTTGGCGATCTCCGCTGGATCGTTCACCACGGCCGCCACGTAGAGGCGGCGGGCGAACTGGATGGTTTCGGCCTGCACCTTGCCCAGGTCGCGGATCGGCACCAGCCGGTCGGCGAACATGCTGGTCATCATGCCGTCCACTTTCTTGATATTGCTGATGCCGAAGGTGCCGACCACTACGGATACCAGGGCCACCAGCAGGAACGTGATGGTCAGCTTGGCGCCCAGTCGCAGGTTCATGAACCACTGCATTTTTCTCTCCCCCTATTTATTGGAATCTTTCAGTCCGCCAGTCCCGACTCAGGCCATCTCGCAGAGGAGACGCCTGGGTGCTTCGCTGGCTGAGCTGGCACGCTGGATCAACTGCGCCACATCGAGGATCAACGCCACGCTGCCGTCCCCGAGAATGGTCGAGCCGCTGAGCACCTTGTTCTGCGCGAATATCTGTCCGAGCGGCTTGATCACCGCCTGGAACTCGCCGACCAGCTGGTCGACCACCACTCCCGCGCGGTTCTGCCCGACCTGCAGCACCACCAGGCTCTCGCGCCGCGCGCCTCCGGCTTCCAGGCCGAACAGCTGGCGCAGGCGCACATAGGGCAGCGGTTCGCCGCGTAGGCTGAGCAGGTCGTGCTGGCTGACCTGTTCGCCAAGGTCGACGCACTCCACCACCTGATCCAGCGGCAGCACGAAGGTCTCGTCGGCCACACGCACCTGGAATCCGTCGATGATCGCCAGGGTCAGCGGCAGGCGGATGCGTACCGTGGTGCCGAGGCCATACTCGCTGAGCACTTCGACCTCGCCGCGAAGCTGGTCGATGTTGCGTCGCACCACGTCCATGCCGACGCCCCGTCCGGACAGGTTGGTGATCTGCTCGGCGGTGGAGAAGCCGGGTTCGAAGATCAGGCGGAACACATCGCTGTCGGCGAGGATCTGGTCGGGCTGCACCAGGCCCTTTTCGATGGCCTTGGCGAGGATGCGCTGGCGATCCAGCCCGCGGCCGTCGTCGCTGACTTCGATGACGATGCTGCCGGACTCGTGATACGCATTCAGCCGCAACGTGCCGCGCGCGCTCTTGCCGACGGCCCGGCGTAGCTCGGACGGTTCGATGCCGTGGTCCATGGCGTTGCGCACGATGTGCATCAGCGGATCGGCTAGCCTCTCCACCATGGATTTGTCGAGCTCGGTGTCGGCGCCGGTGACCAGCAGCTCGATTTCCTTGTCCAGCTCCTTGCTGATATCGCGCACGACCCGCGGGAAACGCTGGAACACTTCGCCGATGGCCACCATGCGCAGCGACAGCGAGGCGTCGCGAATACGCTCGACCAGGGTGGTGACGCCCTCGTTGGCCGCGGCCATGGCACTGGTGTCGCCCTTGTGCAGGGCGAGGCTGGTCGCCGCGCCGGCGATCACCAGCTCGCCGACCAGATCGATCAACTGGTCCAGCTTGCCCACTTCGACCTTGATGAAAACCTGTTCGAGGCTGCGCCGTTCCTCGGTCTGCTTCTGCTTGTGCAGCGCCGCCGAAACCACCGGCGGTGCCACCAGCTGTTCTTCCACCAGCAGGGTGCCCAACGGCGATGCGGGTGGCGGTGTGGCGTCCTGCAGGGCCAGCACGCGTTGCAGCTCGTAGGTCGTCAGCGCGCCGCTGCTGACCAGTAGTTCGCCGAGTCGCTGCGGCGCTTCCGGCAGGCTGGCGATCAGCTCGATGTAGGCCTCCAGCGCGCTGTGCGGGGGCAGGATGAGAAGCTGGCAATCCTCGCGGATGAACTCGAAGGCGCTCTCGATTTCCTGCTTGCTGGCCGTCGAATCGAATTCGATCTCGAAACCGAGGTAGCTGCTTTCCGCATCGAATCTGGCCGCGTCCGGGATGGCATCGGTCAGGGTGTGGATGTGCGTGATGCGCCCGAGCCTGCCGAGGTAGCGCAGGAAGGACAGCGGGTCCATGCCGTTGCGCAGTACGTCCGCGTTCGGCCGCAGGGAAATGTGCCAGAGGTCGCTGCTTGCCGTTTCGCCTTGCTGCGTATCCAGACGGCCGCTGGCCAGCGGTTGCGGCACCGTCGCCGGGTAGTCCGCCTGGACGTCGGTCTGGTCGAGGTATTCGTTCAGCTGGCTGAGCAGATAATCGCGCAGGACGGGGTTGGGGTCTTCGGCTTCGCTGTGCTCTTCGACCGCGGTCAGCAGGCTGCCGATATAGTCGCTGCAGGTCAGCAGCAGCGAAAGCATGGCGCCATCCAGTCGTTGCTCGCCGTTGCGTACCTGGTCGAGCAGGCTTTCCACCACGTGGGTGAAGCTGATCAGCCCGCACAGGCCGAACAGCCCGGCCGATCCCTTGATGGTATGGGCGGCGCGGAATATGGCATTGACGCGGTCGGCGCTGTAGCCGCTGGTTTCGATTTCCAGCAGCGCCTCTTCCATTGCCACCAGCAATTCGCGGCCTTCCTGCACCAGTGCGCCACGGGCCTGGTCGAGATTCATGGGCGCACCTCGCCGGACTCCAGCGGGATCACCAGGGGATCGCCCAGTTCGGCGACCAGGTTGAGCAGGTCGAGCGCTTCGCGCACGCGTTCCGAATGCCGGGTGTAGGTCACGCAGCCGCCGCGGCGCTGCGCTTCGCGTTTGAACATCAGCAGCAGCTGAACGCCAGTGCTGTCGAAATCGTCGACCGAGCCGAGGTCCACTTCCAGTTGTCCATGGCTGTCCAGCAAGGCGACCAGCTCATCCTTGAGCTGCGCCGCGCTGTAGATGTTGAGTTCGCCCACCACGGCGAATACCCGGCGGCCGGCCTCTTCCCGGCTAGCGATCCTGGCCATGGACATGGGCCTCAAGGCAGAATCAGCTTGGACACGGCGTCCAGCAGCACCGGCGGCTGGAATGGCTTGACCACCCAGGCGCGTACGCCGGCCGCCTTGCCCTCGGCCTTCTTCGCCTCGCTGGCCTCGGTGGTCAGCATGATCACCGGAGTGAACCGGTAGGCCGGCAGCTGTTTGGCGGACTTGACGAAGGTGAAGCCGTCCATCACCGGCATGTTCACGTCCGAGACGATCAGGTTGATCTTGCGGCCGTCCAGCTTGGTCAGCGCGTCCTTGCCATCGCAGGCTTCGAGCACGTTGTAGCCGGCTCCCTTGAGGGCGATGCCGACCACCTGCCTGAAGCTCGATGAGTCATCCACGATCAACACGGTCTTGCTCATGGTGTTGCTTCCTGTTTTGCAATCGATAGTCAGAAGAATGTGACGGAGGACTGTTCCACGCCCGACGGGTTCTGCCCGGCATGGACACGCTGCTGTTCGAGGGTGGTGTAGCTGGCTTCGAGGGCCTGCAGCCACTCTTCGCTCGATGGAATCGACTGGCTCCCCAGGGCGTCCTGCAGGCGCTGCATGTCCTGGGTGACATGGGTGGTTATCTGGGAGACCCGGTCCTGGAACTGCAGGTCTACCAGCACGGCATTGACGGTGTGCTCGACGTCGCGGGTGGTGCCCTGGAGCGAGTGCAGGCGCTGATCGAGCAGGGCGATGCCTTTGGCCAACTCGTCGAGGACATGGCCGACGATGTTTTCCGCCTCCTGCAGCTTGCCCTGGTTGAGGCATTCCATCTGCTCGGCGCCTGCGACCAGCGACTCCATCGAACGGCTCATCACCTGCACCTTCTCGGTGATCCTGGCGCCGGTGTCCCCCGACATGCTGGACAGCTTGCGCACCTCATCGGCCACCACCGCGAAGCCCCGTCCCGATTCGCCGGCACGGGCGGCCTCGATGGCTGCGTTGAGTGCCAGCAGGTTGGTCTGCGAGGCGATCTTGGCAACACCTTCGGCCATGCCATGCAGCTCCGTGACGAAGCCGCTCAGTTCGCGAATTTCGCAGAGGAAGCGCTCGCGTTCGCTGCGCGTTTCGTCGAGTACCTTCACTGCGCGGGGCAATTCGACCTGGGCATTGCGCAGCACATCGAACGTCGCCATGCCGCCCTGTGCCGCACCAGGGTCCAGTACCTCGCGCATCTGCTGGCTCATGCTGAGGAATTTCTCGGTCAGTCCGTGCGAGGCGCTGCCGGTTTGCTCGTTGACCAGATGAAGGTGGCGGCCCCAGAGGGGGAGAACCCGCTCCAGCAGGGATTTCAGGGCAAGCTGGTCGCTGTGCAACTGCTCGATCCGGTCGTCCGCGAGTCCATGCCCGGGTTGCAGTTCGGCGGGGGCGGGGCGATGGAGGAAGGCTCCCAGCCAGCCGCAGATCGCTGCGGCGGCCAGGCAGCCCCACCACCAGTGCTCGGCCAGCGACAGGCAAACGATGAAAATCAACGGGAGGCCGAGGCCCAGGCACACGCGTGGAGCCCGCACGATCAAGCGCGAATCATTAGCCATAGCCATTTCTCGAACTGCGGAAGAGGATCAAAGGGGTGGGACGACCGTGCCATTTTTTCTCGGGCAGGCGCGTGTAGCGCAGCAATCGCCCAAGTGGTTATCGGCCGCCAGTATGATAACAAAATAGTGGCACTTTGATATCTGGCAAAATTTTGTCGTCAAGTTTCGGCGATAGAGCGCAAACCGTTGTCAGGCGTGCGCTGCGCGGTATTCGCCGGGTGTGCCGCCGATGCTGTCGCGGAAGCGATTGGTGAAGTGGCTGGCGCTGGCAAAACCGCAGGCGAGGGCGATTTCGCCCAGCGGCAGGCGGGTTTCCCGCAGCAGTTGGCAGGCGCGGGACAGGCGGCGGGCGAGCAGGTAGCGGTGCGGCGGCATGCCGAAGCTTTCGCGGAACATCCGCGCGAAGTGGTATTCGGATAGCGCCGCGAGTCCGGCCAGTTCGCCCAGCGACAGCGCTTCGCCAAGGTTCTGCTCGATATAGTCGGCCACCCGCCGGCGCGTTACCGGCGCCAGTCCGCCCTTGAGCCGCAGGCCGTCGCGCAGGCCGGCCTGGGTCAGCAGCGCGTGGCTGATCAGTTCGTGGGCCATGCTGCTGGTCAGCAGGCGTTCGCCGGGTTCCTGCCAGTTCATGGCGATCAGCCGGCGGAAACGCATGGCCTGGAGGGGATCGTCGAGGAACGTCCTCTCGCACAGTTGCAGTTCGCGGGGTTCGCGGTCGAGCAGGCTGACGCAGCCGAGGGCGAAGTGCTCCTGGCTGAAGTACAGGTGCGCCAGGCGGATCTCGCCGTTGATCACCCAGGCCGATTCGTGCCCGGCCGGGAGGATGCACAGCTTGTCCGGCGCGCCCTTGCTCTGCGGCTGGCCGCGGCGGAAGGTGCCGGTGCCGCCATCCAGGTAGCAGGACAGCGTGTGGTGGCTCGGCGCATCGTAGTCGCGGGCGTCGTGGCGGTTGTTCCAGATCGCCGCGACCAGGCCGTCGCCGAGCTCCGCGCAGTGCTCCAGGCGAGCATGCGGCGACTCGTTCATCGACTGGAAAACCTGCAATTGATCGACGGCGGACATGGGTGACTCCTCCAGAAGGCCACTCTACCTGCGCGCGCCTCGCTTGCCAGCCCGGCCGTCGCAATAAGCGCAAGAATCTGCAAGCGGCGGGCGGGCTTTCCCGCAAGACTGGCGGTCAATGCCGTGGAGACCGCCCATGAACCTGTTCCTCTACCTGCTCACCGTCCTCATCTGGGGCACCACCTGGATCGCCATCAAGATGCAGATGGGGCCGGTGGCCATTCCGCTGTCGATCTTCTACCGTTTCGCCCTGGCGGCGCTGGTGCTGTTCGCCATCCTCCTGCTGTCGCGGCGCCTGCAGTCGCTCGGCAAGCGCGGCCAACTGATCTGCCTGGCGCAGGGGTTGTGCCTGTTCTGCCTCAACTTCATCTGCTTCTACAGCGCCAGCCAGTGGATTCCCAGCGGCCTGGTGGCGGTGGTGTTCTCCACTTCGACGCTGTGGATCGCCATGCTCGCGCGGCTGTTCTTCGGCCAGCGCATCGCGCCGAACGTGCTGGCCGGCGGTGCATTGGGACTACTCGGGCTGGGGCTGCTGTTCTGGCCGGAGCTGGCCGATCATGCGGCCAGCCGCGAAACCTTCTATGGGCTGGGTCTGGCGCTGCTCGGTACGTTGTGCTTTTCCGCCGGCAACCTGCTTTCCAGCCTGCAGCAGAAGGCCGGCTTGCGTCCGCTCAGCACCAACGCCTGGGGCATGCTCTATGGCACGCTGATCCTGCTCGGCTGGTGCGTCGTGCGCGACGTGCCGTGGGTGTTCGAATGGAATGCCCGCTACGTCGGCTCGCTGCTGTACCTGGCGATTCCCGGCTCGGTGATCGCCTTCACCACCTACCTGACCCTGGTCGGACGCATGGGGCCGGAGCGGGCGGCCTACTGCACCGTGCTGTTCCCGGTGGTGGCGCTGAACATTTCCGCCTTCGCCGAGGGCTACCAGTGGACTCTGCCGGCGCTTGCCGGGCTGGGGCTGGTTATGCTCGGCAACGTGCTGGTATTCCGCAAGCCGAAGCCGCTGGCGCCGATGGAGCCGGCGAAGGCCTGATCAGACATTTCGGACAGTGCATAAGGCGTATCGGCCAACTGTCCGTTTGGAGGAAGCAGGATTAGGAAAAAACTGGGTAGGGTGCTAACCAGTTGCCTGAACTACAAGAATCCAAGAGCACCCACTCATGAAGCCCGAGCCAAGTCCCCTCCTGTATCCCTGCGGCCAGGCGCCCGAGCCTGGTTCCGTGCGGGAAATCGCTCCCGGCGTACTGTGGCTGCGCATGCCGCTGCCGTTGTCGCTGGATCACATCAACCTGTGGGCAGTGCGCGACGGCGACGGCTGGGCGATCTTCGACACCGGCATGCACACGCCGCCGACGGTGGACGCCTGGCATGCATTGTTCGGCGCCGGCAATCCGCTGGGGGAGGGCGGCCCCACGCGGGTATTCGCCACCCACATGCACCCCGACCACGTCGGCATGGCCGGCTGGCTGAACCGGGAATACGGCTGCGAGCTGTGGATGACCCGCGGCGAGTACATGAACTGCCGGGTGCTGGTGGCCGACACTGGGCGCGAAGCACCGCCCGAGGCACTGAATTTCTACCGCCGCGCCGGCTGGGACGACGGAGCGATCGAGCACTATCGCCTGCGCTTCGGCGGCTACGGCAAGAAAATGGCGCCGCTGCCGCAGAGCTACCGCCGCCTGCGCGAGGGCCAGCGCATCCGCATCGGCGAGCACGAGTGGCAGGTGGTGATCGGTTCCGGCCACTCGCCCGAGCACGCCTGCTTCTATAGCCCGGAACTGAAACTGCTGATCTCCGGCGACCAGGTGCTGCCGCGGATTTCCTCCAACGTCTCGGTGCATCCGACCGAGCCTTATGGCGACCCCATGGGCGACTGGCTGGAATCGCTGGAGCGGATCAAGGCGGCGGTACCCGACGATGTGCTGGTGCTGCCGGCCCACGACGATCCGTTCCGCAACCTGCATGCGCGCCTGGATCGCCTGCTGGGCAGCCATCGGCGCGCCCTTGGCCGCTTGCACAAGTTGCTCGAAGAGGGGCCGAAGCGGGTCGTCGATCTGTTCGGCGTGCTGTTCGCCCGGCGCGTTGATGCCGAGGTGCTGCTGCTGGCGACCGGCGAGACCCAGGCCAATCTCAACTACCTGGTGCAGCGCGGCAAGGCGACGGTGAGCGAGGACGCCGACGGGGTGGCCTGGTACCAGAGCAGCCCGCGTTCATAGAAAACGGTCGCGCTGGCCGAAATGTGCCGTCAGTTGTGCCGAAAAGCCCGTTGTCCGCGGGCTTTTCCCGGTGAACAATCCGGACAGACCCTAATACAACAACAATAAGATCGAGGCGCACATGACCCCGCAACGTTTTTGCAATCCCTTCGCCGGCCAGGACTTCAACTGGTTGCTGGCAACCCAGGCCGCCGCCCATGGCGACAAACCGCTGCTGATCTGGGAACCCTTCGACCGCGCGCCGACGACCTACAGCTATGCGCAGTTCCACGATGCAGTGGGCCGGGTCGCCGCCTCTCTCGCCGCGCGCGGAGTGGGCGAGGGCGACCGGGTGCTGATCCACCTGGAAAACTGCCCGGAATTCCTCATCGCCTGGGCCGCTTGCGGCGAGCTGGGCGCGATGGCGATCAACACCAACACGCGCTCCTCGGAAGAGGAAATGCGCTACTACGTGACCCACAGCAAGAGCAGCGTGGCGATCACCCAGCCGGGCCTGCTTGGCAGCCTGTCGCGGGTGCGTGAGCAACTGCGCTGGGTCGTCTGCACCGAACACAATGCCGGCGTCCCGGCGGAACTGCCGGCCGGGACGGAAGCCTTCGCCGCGCTGCTCGACGCGCAACCGGCGGCCGAGCGCCGGCGCATCACCATCGATCCGATGCGGCCGATGTACGTGCAGTACACCTCCGGCACCACCTCGCGGCCGAAGGGCGTGGTGCTCACCCACGGCAACGCGCTGTGGGCCGCGCGGGTCAACGCCCTGCACATGGAACTGCGCAGCGACGACGTACACCTGGCGGTGATGCCGCTGTTCCACACCAACGCGCTGGCCTATTCCTTCCTCACTTCGCTGTGGACCGGCGGCAGCGTGGTGCTGATGCCGAAATTCTCCGCCAGCCGCTTCTGGGATGTGGCGGTGCGCAACCGCTGCACCTGGCACTCGACTATTCCGTTCTTCTTCAACGCACTGCTCAGCCTGCCGCGCCCGGAGAAACACTACTTCCGCCTGTGGGGCACCGGCGCCAACGACCTGCCGCAGACCCAGGCGCTGGGCATCAAGACCATCGGCTGGTGGGGCATGACCGAAACCATCTCGCACCCCATCGTCGGCCTGTGCGGCCTGCCCAACACCCCGATGGTCATCGGCCGCCCTGCGACCACCTACCAGGTCTGCGTGGTGGATGACGACGGCAATCCGGTCGCCACCGGCGAGACCGGCCACCTGCGCGTACTGGGCATGCCCGGCGTGTCGCTGTTCAAGGAATACCTGGACAACCCGGAAGCCACCGCGGCGAGCTTCGACGAGCAGGGCTGGTTCATCAGCGGCGACCGCGTGACGCTGCTGGAGGACGGCTCCATCCGCTTCGCCGACCGTGACAAGGACATGCTCAAGGTCGGCGGCGAGAACGTCGCGTCGTCGGAGATCGAGCGCGTGCTGATGGGCTGCGCGCCGGGCGTGGTGGCGGAGGTCGCGGTGGTGGCGAAGGCCGACCGCATGCTCAACGAAGTGCCGTTCGCCTTCGTGCGCCTGGCCGAGGGAACCGCTGCGGAGCAGCACGAAGCCATCGCCGAACGTCTGCTCGGCTTCTGCCGCGAGATGCTGGCCGACTTCAAGGTGCCGGTCGGCGTGCGCTTCGTCGAAGACTTCCCCCGCGCGACGCTGGAGAAGATCGCCAAGGCGGAGCTGCGCAAACAGCTGGCGGCGGAGGCTTCGTAGGTTGGCGCTGAGCGCAGCGAAGCCCAACATCCGGTAGGGCCTGCGCCAATCTCGTTGGGCTTCGTACCTCAGCCCAACCTACGGGAGCGAAACCCGGTTCGTAGGGTGGACAACGCGAAGCTTGTCCACCGCCCCGTCGCACCGTGCCTGATGGTGGAAAAGGCTTCGCCGTTTTCCACCCTACGTTCTCGCGCCGCGGCTGACCGTAGGAGCGGGCCATGCCCGCGAATCGCCAGCCAGCAGCGCAAAAGCTTCGCGAGCGGCTCGTAGGGTGGACAACGCGAAGATTGTCCACCGCCCCGTCGCATCGCGCCTGATGGTGGAAAGGTGGGGCGGCCATCCGTTTCGCCGTTTTCCACCCTACGTTCTGCATGAGCGAGGGAGCGCCTTGCCGGATGTTCCGGAATCACGGCGCGAGCAGTTCCGGCGCGTACTGCGTGATCCGTGCCTTCACCAGCGCCGCGCCATGGCGGGTCAGCACGGCCATTTCCTCGCTCGACAGCTTGCGCAGGTTGGTATCGATCGCCGAGGCGAACGCTGCGTCGCCGGCCTGTGCTTCGCCGATCCGGCTGTCGATGGAGAACCACATCGGCTTCGGTCCCTTGCCGGCCAGGTGGCGGTGTTGCAGGCGGTCGAATTCCAGGCCGCGGACCTGCTCCATCATGATGTTCAGCCCTTCCTTGAGGACGATGGCGCCGGATTCGGTGGGCCGGTTGTCGATGGCGAACGGCTTGCCGCCGTCGCTGACGATCACGTAGTCCAGCGCGTTGCGGTCGCGCAGCAGCGGGTTCACGCCCATGTTGTCGTAGACGCCGCCGTCGGTGAGCGTCACGTAATCGACGTCCGACGCGTGTGGATAGACCGCCGGATCGAGGCGCAGGGGCGGGAACACCGGCGGGAAGGCCGAGGAGGCGGCGACCGCGTGGCTGATGGGGAAGCTGGTGGCCGAGGCGACGCCGAGTTCGTGCTCGCCCATCTCGGTGTCCTTGCCGCCGCCTGCAACGAAGAAGAACAGGTTGCCGGTGGCCAGGTTGGTCGCATTGAGATAGATGCGCGGGCCGCCGCTGAGCGACGACATCTTCCGCCCCTGGAACAGATGCGTGTCGTACGACTCCGCGAGCTTCTCGATGCGCGACGAGAACGGATCGATCACGCCGCCGAGCACCGAGGACACCGCGATGGACTTCGTGCGCAGGTACTGATCCAGCAGGTCCAGCTTGTCCGGCTTCGTCCAGTTCAGCGCCACCGTCGCCCCGGCGATGCTGCCGCCGCTCACGCAGGTCAGCAGGTCCAGCTTGTCCAGCAGGCCGAGCGCCGCGAGCTGGCGCATCACGCCGAGATGGAAGGCGGCCGCGCGGAAGCCGCCGCCCGAAAGTGCAAGACCGATACGCTTCGCCGCACCGTTGATCTGAATGGACATTTCCCGGCCCTCCGAGTCGTGGCAGATGGGCATCGCCGGAGAGCGTGGAGAATGCTGGCAAATTGCCCTGCGTTGCCCGTGCCAGACACTCCGGTGACCTTACGTCGTAATTCTAGGTGGAGTTTTTGACACTGCCTGCCGATGGTTCTTCACTCCGTCAGAGAGTTGTCATCGAAATCTTCCACCGCGCAGCCGCAGTGCCGTGCGCGCTGGGAGTCATGCGTGCATTGGCCTGATCAGGCAAGGAGGCAGCGCATGGCGAAGTCAGACTATCCGACACCGGCGATGCGCAAGTTGCGGGTCTATGCCTTCGACCCGCAGGCCGCGACGCTGATGGAAACGGCGCAGATCAGCCACGCCACCATCGAGATTCCCTGGGAGGCGCGCTGGGAGGCACCGGTCACTCCCGGCCCGACCAACGAATACCTGGAAGTCATCGACATCGACCCCGCCAGCGGGCAGTTCTACGAGCCGCTGGACCTCAACCATCCCCACGTCCTGGCGCAGGACGGCCTGCCGCCGTCCGAGGGCGATCCGCGCTTCCACCAGCAGATGGTGTTCGCCGTGGCGATGAAGACCATCAAGGTCTTCGAGCGCGCGCTGGGGCGGCGGATCTTCTGGGCCGACCGCAAGCTGACGGTGAATGGCCGGACCACCTACAAGCGGGTGGAGAAGCTGCGCATCTACCCGCACGCCCTGCGCGAGGCCAACGCCTACTACAGCCCCGACAAGAAGGCGCTGCTGTTCGGCTACTTCAAGGCCTCGCTGACCGATCCGGGGGTCAACCTGCCGGGCGGCTGGGTGTTCACCGCGCTGTCCCACGACATCATCGCCCACGAAACCACCCACGCCATCCTCGACGGCCTGCACCGGCGCTATCGCGAGCCGACCAGCATCGACAGCCTGGCCTTCCACGAAGCCTTCGCTGACATCGTCGCCCTGCTGATGCACTTCACCCTGCCCGAGGCCGTCTCCAGCCAGCTCGCCTCCCGCCGTGGCGATCTCAGCGAGCGTACCTGGCTGAGCGGCCTGGCCCGCCAGTTCGGCGAGGCCACCGGACGCTACGCGGCGCTGCGCGAGGCAATCGACGACAAGACGGACGGCCAGCCCGACCCGACCCGCCTGGCGAAGCTCAACGAACCCCACGAGCGCGGCGCCATCCTGGTGGCGGCGGTGTTCGATGCCTTCGTCACCATCTACCAGCAGCGCACCGCCGATCTGTTCCGCCTGGCCGGCGTCGATGGCACGCACAAGGCGCTGCCCAACGAACTGGTCACCCGGCTGACCCACGAGGCGGTGAAGACCGCCGATCATGTGCTGCGCATGTGCATCCGCGCGCTGGACTACCTGCCGCCGGTGGACGTGCGTTTCGGCGAGTACCTGCGCGCGATCATCACCGCCGATACCGACCTGGTGCCCAACGACCCGCTGAACTACCGGCTGGCGATGATCCAGGCCTTCCGCCGGCGCGGCATCCTGCCGGACAAGACCCTGTCGCTGGCGCCGGACAGCCTGCTCTGGCAGACGCCGACCGGCAAGCTGGCCGCGCTGCGGCTGGCGGTGGCCTCGACCGACCGGGTCGGCAACGTCCGCCTCGACCTGACGCCGCAGTACCGCCGCGCCAAGAGCTACGAGCAGGCCGAGGACAACCGCCTGCGAATCTGGCAGTGGCTGATGGAATGCAAGGGCGAGCGCTCCGAATGGGAGCAGGCGCTGGGGGTGTTCCTGGTTTCGGAAAGCGCGACCCATGTGCTCGGCACGCTGCGCCCGAACCGGGTAGGCGATGCGCCGGCGGTGGAGGTCCACGCGGTGCGTTCGTCGCGGCGCTCCGGTCCGGAAGGCCAGGACCTGCGCCAGCTGATCGTCGAGGTGACGCAGAAGCGCGAGGGCTATTTCGACGCCGAGTACCAGCAGCGGCGCGATGCCGAGGCACTGGAGCGGCACGAGGACGGCGACTTCATCTTCCGTGGCGGCGCGACCCTGATCATCGATCTGCGCGACGGAGCGTTGCGCTATGTGATCCGCAAGCGCATCGACGACGATGACCGGCTGAAGGACCATCGGCGCTTCCTGCAAGTCGGCAGCAACGGACTGGCCATGACCTACCGTGGCGTGCGGGACGACGACAATCCCTTCGCCATGACCCACCGGGGAGTCTGATGCCATGCGCCAATGTGCGATCGGCGAAGTCACCGTGCGGATGTACCGGGGCATCCTCGGCGACTGCTTCCTGCTGCGCCAGCAGGACGGCCAGAAGTGGCGCAACATCCTCATCGACTGCGGCGTGCTGCAGGGCGTGCAGGGCGCCCGGGAGCTGATGAAGCGCATCGTCGAGGACCTCCACCAGACCACCGGCGGCGACCTCGACCTGGTGGTGCTGACCCACGAGCACCACGACCATCTCTCCGGCTTCAGCTACGAGAAGGAGCGCTTCTTCGGCACCGACTTCACCATCCACGAACTCTGGATGGCCTGGACCGAGAACCCCAACGATCCCCAGGCGATCGCCCTGCACGAGCGCTTCGACAAGAGCAAGAGCGCGCTGGCCAAGGTCGTGCAGCTCACCGGCATGGATGACCCGCGCATCGACACCGTGAAGGGACTGGCGGCGTTCATCGAGCCGCTGCCGCTGGACAAGACGAAGAAGAAAACCATCGACCTGCTCAAGGACAAGGCCGGCCCCCGCGCGACGCGCTACCTGGAGCCGGGCGACGTGGTCCAGCCCGTGCGCCTGCCCCTGCTGAGCGCGATGGTGATGGGGCCGCCGCGCAGCGAAAAGAGCCTGCGCAAGGATGCCCCTTCCAAGGGCGCCGCCAAGGAGGTCTACCTCACCGATGGGGAAGAAGCGCTGGCGCTGGAAGATCGCGCCCGGCGGGTGCTGAAGGAGCCGCCGCTGATCGCCGACCTGCCGTTCGCCAAGCCGCACCGGCGCGACCTCGACGAAGTGGAGCGGGGTGCGCAGGTCAGCGGCAAGGCGGCAAGCATCGAGCAGCGCTATTTCCACGAAGGCAACCAATGGCGGCGGATCGAGCGGGAATGGCTGGACAGCGCGGAAACACTGGCGCTGAAGATGGACTCCGATACCAACAACACCAGCCTGGTGCTGGCCTTCGAACTGCCCGACGGCCAGGTGCTGCTGTTCCCCGGCGACGCGCAGGTGGGCAACTGGCTGTCCTGGGGCGACCAGACCTATCCCCGCGAACCTGCCGCTGATTACGCGGCGCCGGTGACCCGCGACGACATCCTCTCGCGGGTCACGCTGTACAAGGTCGGCCACCACTGCAGCCACAACGCCACGCTGCGCGAACTGGGCCTGGAGAAGATGACCGACTCGCGCCTGGTGGCGATGATCCCGGTGGTCGCCGAAGTCGCCAAGGGCAACGACTGGAACATGCCGTTCCCCGAGCTGCTCCACGCGCTGCTGGAGCGCACCTCGGGCCGTGTACTGAGCGGCGACAGCGATCCGCAGGCCGAGCTGGACGCCTTCGCCGCCGCGCCTACCGACCTGAAGAAGCCGGCACGCCTGCGTTATGCGGACGATGGGCTGTGGGTCGAACTGGACATCACCTACCAGTGCTCGCTGGGCGCCGATTGAGGCACGCGCGGCGAGGAATGCGGACACGGACGTCGCCAACCTGACAGGCCCCTGAGGGGCTGGAGGCGATCGTGAACTTTCAAGGCAAGGGCCGTCCGTTGAGCGACGAGGGCATGGATGAGGTCTGCGACACGCTGGGCATCACCGAATCGGAAGTCTGGGCCGTGCTGACGGTCGAGACGCGCGGCTTCGGCTTCCTCACCGACCGCCGCCCGCAGATCCTCTTCGAACGCCACGTCTTCCACCGGCTGACCAAGGGCGCGCATGACGCCGGCAACGCCGACATCAGCCATCCCAAGGCCGGCGGCTACATCGGCGGCGCCGGCGAATACGGGCGGCTGGAAAAGGCCATGAAGCTGGACAAGACCGCGGCATTGCAGAGCGCCTCCTGGGGCATCGGCCAGGTCATGGGCTTCAACTTCAAGGTCGCCGGCTTCACCTCGACCGACAAGCTGGTCGCCGCCATGGTCAAGGACGAGAACTCACAACTGCTGGCCATGGCCAACTTCATCAAGGGCAACAACCTGGCCGGCGCCCTGCAGCGCAACAACTGGGTGTCCTTCGCCCGCGGCTACAACGGCCCGGAATTCAAGCGCAACGAATACGACAGCCGCCTGGCCGCCGCCCACGCCAAGTTCAAGGTGATGCTCCCCGACCTCAGCCTGCGCACCGCCCAGGCTGCCCTGCAATACCTCGGCATGGACCCCGGCCCCATCGACGGCATCCGCGGCCGCCGCACCTTCTCGGCGCTGATCCGCTTCCAGGAGCAGGAGGGGCTGGCCGAAACCGGGCTGCTGGACCAGGACACGCTGGAGCGGTTGGTGGAGAAGGCGTTTCCGTAGGTTGGCGCTGAGCTTGCGAAGCCCAACGCCGCCATAGCCGCAATTTCTTGCGCAGCTTTCGTTGGGCAGGCCTCTCTCCGATTCACTGCAGCTGAGGCTTCCAGCCGGGTGCGCAAGAACTTGCGTGGCCGACGCAACTTCTTGTGCAGCTTTTTGCGGTTCCTGGATGAAAAATGACCGGATGCCTTTTCCCTTTTGGTGCAACCGTTTGACCTGCAAAGATTAATTGGCGGATGGCATGAAGCTTGTCAGTCGGAAGTGGCCAATCAACACCCCGTTGATCTCACGGCACATCACTTTCTCAAGGCAAGGAGAGCTTTCATGCCAACACCCGCGTACCTGTCCCTCGAAGGCACCAAGCAGGGCCTGATCACCGCCGGCACCTTCACCGAGGACTCGGTGGGCAACATCTTCCAGGAAGGCCACGAAGACCAGATCCTCGTGCAGGCCTTCAACCACCAGGTCATCATCCCGCGCGATCCGCAGTCCGGCCAGCCGACCGGCCAGCGTGTGCACAAACCGCTGATGATCACCAAGGTCTTCGACAAGTCCTCGCCGCTGATCTTCAACGCCCTGACCTCCGGCGAACGCCTGAACAAGTGCCGCCTGGAGTGGTACCGCACCTCCGCCACCGGCACCCAGGAGCACTACTTCACCATCGAACTGGAAGACGCGGTGATCGTCGACGTGCAGTCGCGCATGCCGAACTGCCAGGACCCGGGCCTGGCCCACTTCACCCATCTGGAAGACGTCTACTTCACCTACCGCAAGATCGTCTGGACCCATGAAGTCTCCGGCACTTCCGGCTCCGACGACTGGCGCACGCCGATCTCGGCCTGAGCCGGGTCGCCCCTGCCTTGCCATGACCGGCAGGGCAGGCTTCGGAACGGCCGGCCTCGTGCCGGCCGTACTGTCAGCCGCCGGAGGAACAACGGATGTTCGCCCCCGCCAACCAAGCCCATTTCACCCTGACCATCGACGGCCTGGCGCATGACCTGCAGGTCCTCGAATTCCATGGCCGGGAAGCGATCAGCCAGCCCTACCGTTTCGACCTCGAACTGGTCAGCGAACGCCCCGACCTGGATCTGGAAAGCCTGCTGCACAAGTCGGCTTACCTGCAGATGTCGCCGTCGGGTGCGGGCATCCACGGACAGATTCACCAGATCGGCCAGGGCGATTCCGGCCGGCGCCTGACCCGCTACCGCCTGACCCTGGTCCCGCGCCTGGCCTACCTCGCCCATCGCATCAACCAGCGCATCTTCCAGCAACTGACGGTGCCGCAGATCGTCGCCCGGGTGCTGGAGGAGCACGGCATCCTCGCCGACGCCTACCGTTTCCAGCTCGGCTCGGCCTATCCCGAACGCGAATACTGCACCCAGTACGACGAATCCGTCCTGCACTTCATCCAGCGCCTGTGCGAGGAAGAGGGTATTCACTACCACTTCCAGCACAGCGCCAGCGGCCATGTGCTGGTGTTCGGCGACGACCAGACAGTGTTCCCTAAACTGGCTCCGGTGGCCTACCAGCAGGACAGCGGACTGGTCGCCGATACCCCGGTGATCAAGCGCCTCGGCCAGCGTCTGGAAACCCGCAGCAGCCGCGTCAGCCGCCGCGACTACGACTTCGAGCAACCGCGCCTGCGCCTGCAGGGCCAGGCCCGCAGCGAGGCACTGCCGGACCTGGAGGACTACGACTATCCCGGCCGCTTCACCAGCGGCGAGCGCGGCAAGCACCTGGCCCGCCGCGCCCTGGAGCGTCACCGCAGCGACTACCGCCTGCTCGACGGGCAGAGCGACCAGCCATTGCTGGTCAGCGGGCATTTCCTGCCGCTGCAGCAACATCCCCGCCCGGAGTGGAACGATCTCTGGCTGCTCACGGAAGTCATCCACGAAGGCAAGCAACCGCAGGTGCTGGAAGAAGGCACGATATTCCCCTCGCCCGGTGCGGGAGCTGACAACGACTTCACCCAGGGCTACCGCAACCGCTTCCTCGCCACCCCCTGGGACGCCATCTTCCGTCCCCCGCTGGCCCATCCCAAACCGCGCATCCTCGGCAGCCAGAGCGCCGTGGTCACCGGACCCGCCGGCGAGGAAATCCACTGCGACCGCTACGGCCGGATCAAGGTGCAATTCCACTGGGATCGCGAAGGCCAGGGCGACGAGAGGACCAGTTGCTGGCTGCGCGTGTCGTCGAGCTGGGCCGGTGACCGCTACGGCGCCATCGCCATCCCGCGGGTCGGCATGGAAGTGCTGGTCAGCTTCCTCGAAGGCGACCCCGACCAGCCGCTGGTCAGCGGCTGCCTGTACCACAAGCTCAACGCCGTGCCCTACGACCTGCCGGCCAACCAGACCCGCAGTGTATTCAAGACCCTCAGCTCACCGGGTGGCGGCGGCTACAACGAACTGCGCATCGAGGACCGCAAGGGTCGCGAACAGATCTTCATCCACGCCCAGCGCGACTGGGACGAGAACATCGAACACGACCAGAAGATCCGCGTCGGCCACGAACGCCACGACACGGTGGAAGCCAACAGCTACAGCGAACTGAAGGCCGAGGAACACCGCACCACCCACGGCGACCGCAAGGTCGAGGTCCGCGCCGACGATCATCTGACCGTGAGCAACCAGCAGCACGTGAAGATCGGCACTGGGCAGTTCGTCGAGGCCGGGCAGGAAATCCACCTGTGCAGCGGCCTCAAGGTCGTCCTCGAAGCCGGCAGCGAACTGACCCTCAAGACCGGCGGCAGCTTCATCAAACTCGACCCAAGCGGCATCACCATCAGTGGGCCGATGGTGAAGATCAACAGTGGGGGCAGTCCGGGTGTGGGGACGCCGGCTGCGCCATTGCTGCCGGGGCTGTTGCAGCAGGCGGATGCTGACAGGGCAGGTGCCCAGTCAAGGCCGGCTCTGGCGAATGCTCAATTGCTGATGGTGCGCCGGGCACGCCAGATGGCTGCCAGCCGCTGTCCGATCTGTGAAGCCTGTCGGGAAGGTTTCTGTGAAACAGGAGTTTCCGCATGAGTGCGCCCGTGCATGAGTGGCTGCGTGAACAAGCTGCCCGGCATCGTGAGTTGCTGCTGGTCATCGATAGCCTGGCGGAACCCAATCCCATCCAGGAGTTGTTCCGCGCGGATCTGATGCAGGACTACATCAACCTCTATGGCAACAGCGAGTTTGCCGACCTGGCGGATGTCGGTCCTTGGCTGATACGTATCGGCAATGCGAATGCGGAGGCCATTCAGGCGTTGTTGCAGGAGCCGCAGCGCAACTGGGGGTGGCTGGCCAGTATCGAGCATTTCGACATGCAGGCCCTGGAACAGCACTGGCGTGAGCGCCTGGTGATCGGCAGCGCCGGACAGCGCTCGCTCTACCGCTTCCAGGACAACCGGGTGATTGCACGGCACTTGTTGGCCCTGACTCCAGATGAGCGCGCAGTGTTGCTAGGTCCGCTGACGAGCGTTCTAGGCTGGGACGGACAGGCCTGGCAACGCATTGAAAACCCACACCCCAGCTTGTATCCGGCTCCCGTTCCGGCGCCATGGTGGAGCCTGCCCGAGCCGCAACCTGTAGCGGAAAGCATTCAACGCCACAACCTGACCCTCTGGCTCTGGGAGAACCATGCCGAGCCATTAGCGAGCCTTCTACAGACTCGCGATTTCGACGGCTGGATGGATGAGCAATTGGCAAGGGCCAGGGAGTGGCAATGGCACGCCGATGAGGAAATGCAGTTTCTTCTTCGCAGCGCCTTGAACCTTGAATTGGCGCGTCATCCTGGCTGGCAACCAATTTCCGGCGAGACTCCGGACCAGCACTTTCGACGCTGTCTGAATAGCTTCAAAGGAGATGTCCAATCATGAAAGGGCAGAGCAGATCGGGGCGTCTGAGTACGGCCAAGAGTAGTGCACGGGCTCCTATGTGTTGCGCTATTGCGGCATTTGCTTTGGCTCTGTTGGAGGGCTGCAGTTGGGTGGCTGCCGGAGCGCAGGAGGCGATATTGGCGCCCACGCTTCGCAGCGGCAGCGAGACGTTCACCATTACCGCCGAGTTACCCGCCGACTTTGCTTTGAGGGTATTGACCGGGTATAGCGGGGACAAATCGCCCTCCTGCCAAGAGCGCAATCTGGAAACAGGGAAGCCAATGAGGCGGCAGTTCGGCAAGGACTTGCAGATCGACTTCCAGGACAAGCCCCACACGGGGAGTGTGCGTATCCCACTGCGTTACAGCAAGGGCTTATGCGCCATGACGCTGGATAGCGTGGACTTCTATGTCGAGGGCCGTTTCGGCAAGGAAGATTGGCAGCAGTCATATGCCAATGGCGGACTTGTACTGGTGAGAACGCTTCCCGCAGGAACTCCTGACTTCCAAGTAGACGGAACATTAAGCAGATATCCCGAGTGTGAATGGTCCTTCAAATTAAGTAGCGCTAAATCAAGATTTGGCCAGATAGACAAGCTGTTGTTTTGTAAGGGGGCGGGGGCATATGTGATTAGAGACCATTTGGCAGGTAAAAGGCTTCGGTTCGTTTTCAGGGTGGCTTCCGAAGAAACACCCTATATGCATGACTTTTGGTTAAAAACAGAAGCAGGCTGGAAGCCCTGTACCGGACGTTGGGGAAGCAAGCTTGAGGAGCTTTGTGGTGTTCCGCCAGTTTTCAAAACATTCGAAATGAATGGCCGAACCTGTACGACTTATCCACGTTGTACGGAGTGATCAGGGATGAAAGATCAAGATAGTCAGGACAAGGTTGTAGCGTTGACGTGCCCATTGCGTGGTCAATGGGTGAGTTTTCGTTTGGTGGATGAGAATGGTGATGGTCAACCCTATGCTGGACTGACGTATCAGCTTCATGATGCCCAGGGGCAAACGTACATCGGAGCTCTCGATAATGAAGGTTATGCTCGTGTAGTAAACATATATTGCGGGCCTTCAGTGTTATCTGTCTCGGATGATTACAAAGGAGGTGATCGGTGGTATTCGATAATTGCCAACAGAGAGAAGTTTCCGCTCACTATTTCTGCTATCCAGGTCGCCGCCGAACGATCCCCCAGCGGCCCTCGTAGAAATGGCAAAACCTACTTGGCTGAGGAACGTGCCGAGAGTGAGAAAGCGAATTTCCTTCGTGTGGAAGTCAGCGATTTCGTCGAAGCCAACAAGCATCTGCCGGACCCTGATGAGCGCTGGCAGCCGCGCTCGTCCCCAAATCTGAAAAAGGCGGCAGGCGAAGCCGCCAGGCAGCCCGGAGTTGCCCTCGCTCCCAACCGCCACCATGTGCTGGAGGTCAAGGCGCTGCGAGCCTACAGCCCGCTGTTGTCGTGCGCCAGGGAGTTCTGTGCGCTGGATGCTTACCACCTCGGTTTGATGAGCGTGCTTTCCTACGCCAGTTTCAACAATCAGGATGACTCCGAAGAGTATGAGCCGCAGAAGCCGCCCTACAATCGGCCGGGCCGTATCGGCTGTGTACTGCGAGCGGAGCTGGCATGCCTGAAGAAACCGACCCTGTTCGACGATGCCGGTCCCTATCACCTGCTCTGTGAGGAGGTGCCGTATTCGAAGCGCCTGGAGATCGTGCCTTACGATCCTGAGCGCTACGCCGCCGAGGCCAGGGATGGATGGGATCTGCCGGAGAAAGTGCATTTTCTCAACCACAAGGACACCAATACCCAGGCTTTCATCACCCATAACGACAAAGTGGTGGTGGTCTCGATCCGTGGCACCCTGGGGAGAGCCGACATACTTCGGGATGGGGATGCCAGGCAGGTGCCCTATGCCGAAGGGGAAGGGCAAGCACATCGGGGTTTCTATGAATCATTCTTGGAAGTGAAGAAGTTCATCACTACCTATCTGAAAGCCTTCCACCAACCGGATCACACCCTGATCGTCTGCGGCCACAGCCTGGGAGGCGCCATTGCATTGCTGCTGGCGGAGTGGCTGAGGCGTGAGTGGTCCGGCAATGTGCTGCTCTATACCTTCGGTGCGCCCCGCGCCGGTGACAAGGCTTTCGTCGAAGGGGCCCGGCAGCTCGTTCATCATCGATTGGTCAATCACAACGATCCGATTCCCGCAATGCCGTTCACCTGGATGGATGCGGAATGGAAACTGGCGCTTCCCGGCAGTGTGCTGGCTTTCACCTCGCCGCAGGTGGGCATTGCTCTGTTGCTTGCCGGGCTGCTCAACCTGCATGGTGACCCTTATCAGCACCATGGCGAACAGCGCTATTTCATGCCACGCAAGCCTGGGGGAAAAAGCGAGGTATCGATCCTCTGGAAGCCGGGCTGTGCTGCCCTGGATGAGCAGACCTGCGCCTTGTATGCCGCTGCTGTCGATCTGAAGGGCGACGAGGCGCAACGGGTTTCGTTTATCGGGCAACTGTTTTCGATGAATGAACACTCCAGCAACAGCGGTTACACCCGGGCCGCGCTGACTACGCTGCTGCACTGGCGCGCAGCCCTGGAGCGAGATGGTGAGCTGTTCACTCCTGCGGAAAAGAGCGATATCGCGCCGCAAATTACGCATCTGGACCAGCAACTGGCAGGCTGGGAGTTCCCTTCGTATAGCGTTTTTCGCTGGAGGGTTCGCCAGCAGCAGGACACCCGTTTCTACCGGATGACCGAAGTCCAGCTTCAGGCGTTCTATCAGGATGGCAAGGAGCATGCCGAGCGCCTTCGTGTGGAGCAGCGCCAGAAGCTTTCCATTGCTCAACAGCGTCTTCTGGCGGAGGCCAAACGGGTGGTTACGCCAGAGAGCGTGTTCGGGGAGTTGAGCCAGCATCCAGGGCTGGATGAGCTGCTGCAGGAATGGCTCGGCCAGCGGGAAGTCCGTAAGGCTGAGGAGGTGGCCGCGGTCAGCCGCCAAAATTCCGGTATGCAGGTTCGGGCTTGAGCCTGCGAAGCCCAACAACGACGCCGTTGTTGGGCTTCACTTCATTCAGGGCTGTCCGCCCGGCACCAACCTATCCCTGCTCTTCGAGCAGATTCCGAAACACCTTCCCCTCCTTCTCGAACTCCCGCTGAATCCCCAGCAATGCTTCGTCCAGATGGATCGCATTGCGCCCCTTGGCGATGGCCGCCAGGGCGGCGAACTGGACTACGTTGACGATATTGCCGCCGGACAGTTCGAAGCGCGCCAGCTGCGCCGCCAGGCATTCGCGATCCGCCTGGGCGGGCAGGGTGTGGGTCCAGATGGACTGGCGTTCGGCCTCGTCGGGGAAGGGGAAGCGGATGATGGCGTTGAAGCGGCGCAGGAAGGCGTCGTCGATGTTGGTGCGGAAGTTGGAAGCGAGGATCACCAGGCCGTCGAATTCCTCCACCCGTTGCAGCAGGTAGCTGATTTCCTGGTTGGCGTAGCGGTCGTGGGCGTCCTTGACGCTGGTGCGTTTGCCGAACAGCGCGTCGGCTTCGTCGAAGAACAGTATCCACTCGCGGTTGCGCGCCTGGTCGAAGAGGGCGGCGAGGTTCTTCTCGGTTTCGCCGATGTATTTCGACACCACGGTGGACAGGTCCACGCGGTAGACGTCGCGGCCGGTGGCCTTGCCCAGCAGGGTGGCGGTGAGGGTTTTGCCGGTGCCGGGCGGGCCGTGGAACAGCACGCGGTAGCCGGGACGCAGGCGGCCGGCCATGGCCCAGTCGTGCATCAGGGTGCGGCTGTGGCGGACCCAGTGTTCCAGTTCGGCGATACGTTGCTGCACCTCCGCTTCGAGGATCAGGTCGTCCCAGTCCAGTTGCGTGGCGATGCGCCGGGCCGGGAAGCGGGTGCCGAAGGCGGGCGCCTGGGCGCTGCCGAGGGTGAAGCGTTCCACCCAGTCGCGGGCCATGACGATGCGTCCGGAAAGGATCGGTGCGCCGTCCTTCGCTTCCTCCAGGCGCAATACGCCTTCGCGGGCGAACCAGTGGTCGGGGGAGAATAGTTCCTGCACGTCGAAACGCACATCGAGGTCGTCGCCGGCGAGGAGAAAGGCGGCGGTCTCGCCGGTGGGCAGGAAGGTGCGGCTGTCTGCATCGCGGATGCCGCCGATTTCCGGGAAGTCGCCTTCGCGGGCCAGCGCCGCGCGGATTTCGTTGTCCAGCAGCGCCGGTCGTACATGGGGCGCGAGGGCGAGCAGGAGCACGGTGTATTCGGCGAACACCGGGGCGCGTTCGGCGATGAAGTTCGCCAGCTCGGAGCCGTCCTCGTAGAGCTCCAGGGTGAGGTCGGCGGTCTGGTCGCCGGCGAGGCGCGTGCGGATCAGGGCGCTGAGGAAGTCCAGGCCGCGGTAGACGTTGCTGATCGGTTTTTCCATGGTTCTTCCTCGTTCCGTAGGGCGGGTGCAACCCGCCGATCTCCCGTGCGCCGGTTCCCCTCACCCCAGCCCTCTCCCGGAGGGAGAGGGGGCAATGCACGGCATTCCACCCGCCATGACCGCTCCGCACTGGCGGGTTGCACCCGCCCTACTTCAGCAGCAGCTTGCCGCCCTTGATCGCCGCCTTGACCTTGTCCAGCCGCGCCTCGTAGTTCTCCACGCCGCGCCGGGTGTCGCCGGTGGCGCGGTTCATGTAGCGGTCGTTCATCTTGCGGGTGAAGTTGGCCTGGGTGGTGCCGAAGCTGCCGCCGAGGTCGTCGCGCAGATTGAGGATCAGCACGGCGAAGCCGCGATCGATATCGGCGGCGTCGGCGATCTCGCCGGCGGTGGTGTCGGCGTCGTTGATGTCCGGGGTGACCGCGGTGAAGGTCGGGTACGGCGGCGACTCCGATTTCTGTCCGGCTGGCGTGGTCTTGCGCACCCATTCCTTGTCGGCCGGATTGCGCTTCTCATAGGTTCCCCACTCGGCCTTGAGCAGGTTCGGCCAGGGCGATTCGCCTCCGCCGCCGGCCATCGGGTGATAGCCGATGGTGAAGCTGTACCAGATCGGTTCGATCTGCGCCGGCGGCCCTTCCACCGCTTTCTGCTTGGCGGTGCGCTCGACCGAGCTGCCGAAGGGAATGTTGTACTTCGGCCCGTTCGCCGGCGTCAGGTTGGAGTCCACCGCGTCGCCGCCCAGCTTGTGCGGCAGCAGGTGCATGCGCACGTAGGTCTGGTTCTCGCGCAGCGGCTTGGGAATCATCGTCCAGCCCTGCAGGTTGCCCTTGTGCGCGGTGGACGAGGTGCCGGTGTGCACCGGGTACTTGTAGCCGGGCGCGTTGACGATGTAGTCGGCGCTGAAGCTGCGCGCCTTCACGTTGTCGGCCATCACCGGCAGCTTCGGTGGCGGGAAGTCCTTGGCGCCGCTGCCGAACATGTGCCGGAGATAGGTCGTGCCCATATGGTCGAGGTGCTGCTGCAGGGCGTCGGCAAGCTTCTTGTTGTCCTCGACGCCCTTGGTCTTCTTGGCGGTCGACGAGCCGGTGTCGGCGGCGATCAGCGCCTGCTCGGCGGGCACCACGTTGGTGGTGTAGTAGCTCTGCGCCTGTGTCACCAGCGTCAGCTCCGGGCTGCCGGCCTTGGCCTCCTTCTGGCGCTGCTTGAGGAACACGTCGATCTGCAGCGGATTGCTGCTCGCCACGTAGAGCTTGGCCGACTTCTTCTGCCCCTTGTAGGACAGCGTATGGGATTCGCCGGAATCGTCCTTGAAGCCGGATTTTGTCTTCCACCAGTTGATGATCTTCTGCACCGTCTCCTTGGCCTTTTCCTTGACCTTCTTCGCGCCGCTCTTGACCTTCGCCACCACCTTTTTCGCGATTGCCACCGCCTTGTCCACCACCCAGTCGATGGCCTTGTTGATCGGCTTGGTGATGGTGGTGATGACGCTCTTCACCTGCTTGGCGATGTTGCCCAGGCCCAGCACCGAGGCGAACAGCGAGATCAGCACCGGCACCGAGCGGGCCAGGGCGTTCTCCACCGCCTCGGTGACCTTGGCGAAATTGCCGGCGGCCACCTCGGCGACGGCCTCGTATACCGAGAGGATGAAGTCCTTGATCTGCTGGTAGCGCTCGATGAGGAACATCACCAGGTCGAACACCAGCTTGATCGCCTTGACGATGGCCGACGCCGGGTTGGTCAGCGACAGCAGCCAGACGATGCCCTCCTTGATCGCGGTGACGATCAGCCAGTTGCGGATGGCTGCCATCACCGTTTCCTTGAGGTTGGAAAGCTGGGTCTTGATCTCCTCCCACAGCGCGCCGGGGCCCTCGTCGATCACCTTGAGCAGCAGCTCGTAGCCTTTTTCCACCAGATCGAACACCGGCGCCACGGCAGGCACCTTCTTGATCACCCGCGCCTTGATGTTGGCGTACGTCAGCCCGAGCACCTGCAGCACGATGCTGAGGATGCCGCGCGGGCTGAACTCGAACGGGCCGGTCAGGTTGACCTCGGACAAGGCGCCGGTCAGCCAGCCGATCACTCCGTCGATAAGGTGCTTCTTGATGTGCTTGAAGAAGTTGCCGAGGCCGTCGCCGACCGCGCCGAACAGTTTCTTGATGAAGCCCACCGGGTCTTCGAGGATCGACATGATCGCCTTGCCGGCGCGGTCGAAGAAGTCGAACACCGGCTTGGAATCCACCCCGGCGATCTCGCAGGCACCCTCGATGGCCGCCCGCAGCGCCTCGGCGAAGTCGCCCTGGAGGACCGCGCCGGCCACTCGCACGGCAGTCTTCAGCGCGGTCTGGAAAGTCGAGAGGATCTTGTCGAGGGCGGCGGCGAGGGCATCGGCGAGTTTGGTGATGCCCTCGATGGCCGCGTCGGCGACGGTGTTCACGCCGTCGATGGCGGCATCGGTGACCGAGTCGATGCCGTCGTTGATGCGCTTGGCGAGACCGGGGAAGGTGTCCTTCAGGTAGGTGTTGACCTTGTCCTTGGCCCAGTCGCGGAACCTGTCGAGCTTGTCCACCACCCAGTTGCGGGCGTCGTTGATCAGCTTGATCGCGGCGTTCTTCACCTTCTCGATGATCTTCTTCACCGCGTTGCGCACGGCGGTGAAGACCTTGTCGATGGCGTCGGTGATGACCTTCACCGCCTTCTTGATCGCGTTCTTGACCCTGTCCCACCAGCTGTCGTTTTCCTGCGCCTTTTCCAGTTCCTTCTTCTTCTCGGCGGCCTGGCGCTCGCCCTCGACCTTTTCCTTCTCGGCGTCCTTCTCGCCCTGTTCCAGTTCGGACTTGGCCTTGCCTTCCTCGCTCTTGACGTGCTCGCCGATCTCCTTGCGCGCCTTGCCCTGCTCGCCGGCGGCGTCCTTGTTGAAGGCGTTGACGTGCTCGTAGGCCTCGCCGATGCCGTCGCCCTGCAGCTTGGCGACCTTGCCGCGATTGTCGATCACCAGCTTGCGCTGGGCGGCGTCGGTGTCGGCGTTGAGCTGGGCGGCGGCCTCCTGCGCGGTGTCGATCTCGCGGTCCTTGTCGGTGTCGCGGGTGGTGGCGGCGTCCACCGTCTGGCTGCGCGCCTCGGCGAGGTTCGGCGTGAGGGTCTTGGCGATCCGCGCATCGGCGTTGTCGCGCACGTCCTGCGGCAGTGGCGCGGCGGCGTAGGCGGCGACATTGTCGTCGGCCTGCGGGTCGATGGTCGCCGCCGCTTCCGGGGAGACGGCGACCGGGCGCTGCTCGTCGAGCATCCGTGGCTGGATATTGGCCTGCCCGGGATTGTTGCGGAACGCCGTGACCTGCGCGTCGCGCTGGTCCTTCATCGCCGTGGTGGCTTCCTCGCGCGGGGTGTCCATGCGCCCGGGATCGGCCTCTCCGGCCAGCGACACGGACGGCCGGTCGCCGGCCGAGGTGTCGATGCTGTCGTCGGTGGTGCGGATGCCTTTGACGAACTTCCTGAGGAAGTTCATGAAACGGTCCCAGAACGATCCGGAGTCCTCTTCCTCCAGCTCCTTCTCGCGCTCGGCATTGCCACGGAATGGTTGTGGCGAGCCTTCGGATACCGTCTGCAGGTCGCCCGGGTCCGGCCCGCTCACGCCGTCGCCAAGCTCGGCATCGCCGGGAATTGGTATCTGCTCGGCTCCGGCGAGCGGTACGTCCACCGAACCGGCGGTCTTCGCCTCCAGCACCGGCGGGTTATCCACAATCTCCTGCTGCTCGGACTTCATCTTGCCGTCGATGCTCGGGCCGAGCTCGGGCTGGGTGACGGCCATGGCTGACGGGCTGGCGTCGATGAATTTCGTCGTTGCCTCGTCGGAACTGCCCGACAGGTCGGCCTTCTCCACCACCGCCAGTTGCTCGGCCGGACCGGTGTCGGCGGGCGGCGGCAGGCTCAGGTCGGGCTCTGGCAGCGCTTCGCCCATCAGGTCGCCGGGTGGGGGCGGCACTTCGCTTTCGAGGTCGACGGAATCCACGGTCGGGCCACGGTCTTCTGCCGGCGGCGCCTCCTTCTTCGCTTCGGCGGGCGGTGCTGCTTCCGCGCCTGCCTCGGCGATTTCCGTCGGCTCGCGGCCCACCGTGACCATCGGCGCCGGCGGCAGGTTGAGCTTGCCCACCGGGTCGAGGAAGTGGTTCCAGTGCTCCAGCTCGTGCCAGCGTTCCTGCACCTGGCCGCCGAGATTGTCCTCGCCCGCCGTGTTGCCGTTGATGGTGGCGACGCGGGTCAGCTTCTGCGGCTTGCCTTCGGCGTCCTTGCGGCTCTCCAGGCCGGTGACCATGGCGAAGTGGTTGTTCGGCAGCACGTCGATGGCGATATCGCCCTTGCGCGGCAGCTCGCCGGCGGGGCGCAGCTTGAGGGCGTCGAGGGCGGGCGCGCCGAGCTTCCAGTTGGGGATCGGCAGGCCGGCCTTCTTCATCGCCCACCAGGTGAAGATGCCGCACCAGCTCGGCAGCGCGTCCATCCGTGTCTTCTTGCCGTTCTCGTCGGTCTTCTCGATGGTGGTGATCTTGTCGATCACCTGCTCGCTGACCACCGGGCCGCCGAAGGCTGTGGAGAAATACTCGCGCAGGCGCTCCCAGCCGATGCGTTTGCCATCGGCGCCGCTCTTCTTCGCATTGACCTTGCCGATCTCGCCGCGCGCCAGGCGGATCGCCTCGACGATCTCCGGGCGCACCTCGTAGCTGTCGGCATCCTCGGCGGGGGAGAGGCTGACCACATCCTTGTCGGCGGCCTCGCTCTCGGGCTGTACCGCGCCCTGCTGGATGGTGTGGGTCAGTTCGTGGGCGAGCAGATGCTGGCCGGAGCGGGAGTCCGGGGCGAACTTGCCCTCGTTGAAGAAGATGTCATTGCCACGGGTGAAGGCCTGCGCCTTGAGCGACTGGGCCAGCAGTACGGCGGGGGCGTCGGTGTGGATGCGCACGCCGTCCAGTGGGGCGCCGAACTGCGCTTCCATCTTCTCGCGCACCGGGCCGGGCAGGGGATTGCCGCCACCGTGGGCGGCGCGGATCTGCCGCGCCACCTCGGTCGAAGGCGAGGCACCGCCGCCGGTGGAGCGGGCCTGCAGTTCCTCGTCTTCTTCCTTGGCCTGGGCCTGTTCTTCGTCAGGCTGTTCGCCCTTGGCTTGTACTTCTTCGTCCTTCTCTTCCCTGGCCTGGACTTCCTCTTTTTCCTCTGCCTTGGCCTGGACCTTCTCCGGTTCCTCCTCGGCTTTCGCCTGGACCTCCTTCTCTTCCAGAGACTTGTTCTGGACCGGCTCTTCCTCGACAGCCTTGGCCTGCAGTTCCTCCTCCGGCTCGCCTTCCTCGGCTACGCGCTGGGCCAGCGGAGTGACGCCCGCCGCCAGGCCGACGCCGGCGCGCTTGCCGTCGACCACCTGGTCGGCGACCCGGTCGGCCTCCAGCTCGTAGCGGTCGCCGGGGCGGCCGACCTTCATGCGCGCCTGCAGCTCGTCCTCCTTGCTCTGCGTGGCGACGTTGCTGAAGAACGGCTTGCGCGCCCCGCCGCCGCCCTTGGCCTCGCTGGTGGAGACCTTGTGTTGCGGCGACGCGGCGGTCTTCATGGCTAGCGCCAGTCCACGCTGAGCATCGACTGCATGAAGGGCGTGCGCACCCGCGACAGCGTCCAGGGCAGGTCCTGCAGCAGGATGTCGATGCCGCTCGATTCGACGCTGAGCAGCCAGCCATCGCCGCGCCGCTCCAGGCGTCCCGGCCGCATGAGGAAGCCTTCGCGCAGGCCGGCGGGCGAGGTGTTGCCCAGCCGTTGCCAATGGCCGATCACGCTGCGCAGGAGGGCGTCGACCTCCTCGCGCTCGTGCTCGCTCAGCTCGATGCGACGCGGCAGCGGTTCACTGAAGGGCAGGCCGCAGAGCAGCTTGAACAGCGGGGTTTCCGGCTCCGGCGCTTCCTCGGCGCCGGTTGCCAGGTGATGGGCGAGCAGCACCGCGCGGCATTGCGCGTCGCGGTCGCGGAAACGGCCGGGGCCGGCGAGCAGGCCGAGGCAGTCGAAGAACATGGCGAGGAACGGATGCAGCAGCACCGCACCGGCCGCATGCACCGGGCGCGGTTTGGCGTGCGTGGCCGGTTCCGTCGCCTCGGCCGATTCCGTGGCAAGCGCGGCGGGAGCGGACGTCAGCACGGCAGACGGAGGCGGCAGGGCGGGCATGGCGATGCGGTTGTCCAGCGCGACGTAGAGGCTGACCACTTCGCCCAGCTCGGGCACGCGCAAGCCACCGGCCAGGATGCGGATCATCTCGGCCAGCGCGGCGACCAATGAGCCCGGCACCAGCTCCAGCGATGCCGCCGGTGCCGTCGTATCCTCGCCGAAGGCGGCGGCCAGCGGCAGTTCCAGCGCCTCCGGCAGCAGCGTACGGAACAGCCGCCGCACCAGCGTGGCGGGCAACTGGCGCACCAGCCGTTCGGAGGCGCTGCGGCGGATCAGCAGCGGCCGCAGGCGCTCCATCAGACGGCGCAGGGCGTGGCTGTCCAGCGCGAGCAGGTTGGCGGTGAGGATCGCCAGCGCCTTGCCCGGCTCGACCCAGGGCAGTTCGCCGCTCTGCAGGAAGGCGATCAGCTCGTCGGTATCCGGCGGCTCGTCGGCGGCTGGAGCTGGCGGTATCAGTGCCGCCGACAGTTGTTCGAGCAGACGCCGGGCCAGCTCGTCATCGTCCAGTTCATCCGGGGCGAAGGCGCCCAGGTCGATTTCCACGCGGTCGAAGCGGATCAGCTCGCCGGGGCGGTCGATGCGGTCGAGGGCGGCCTGCAGCGCCGGCAGGATCACCGAGTCGAAACGGTTGCGCAGCAGCGCATCGAAGCCGCCGAGGGCGGCCCGGTCCGGCGCTGCGAGGTCGAAGACCAGCCGGCCGATGCGATGCTCCGTGCTGGCCATCCGGCTAGCCCAACGGTATCTGCAGGGTGACTGCCACCGTCGCGCCGGCCTTCAGGCCGATCTCCACCGCTGGCGAGCTCAGCGTGCCGTTGCTGGCGACGAAGGAGTACTTGCCGGCCTTCAGTTCCAGCGAGAGGGTGGCTGCCGCCATGCGCTGCTTGCTGGCCTGGCCGGTGGCGAGATCGGTGATCACCAGCGTCGCGCCCTGCAGCGGCACGGCGCGGCGGGCATCGCCGCTGAACACGCTGATATCCACCTTGCCGGTGGTCGGCCTGGGTTCCACCGGCTCGGTGGGCGCGGGCGTTGGAGTGGGTGTAGGCGTGGGGCCGCCGGCCGGCCCGCCCGGTGTGGGCGTTGGCGCCGGAGTCGGTGTCGGGGCCGGAGTGACCACCGTATCCCGCGCCGGCTGCGCCACCAGCACCGCGCGATTGGCCAGGTTGGCCTTGAGCGTGCCGACGCCCTGGTTGATCCGCCGGTCCACCACGATATCCGAGCAATCGCTGTCGCAGCACAGGTAGGGCAGGCAGAAGTCGCCGAGCACCACGAAGTCGTCGAGCTGGTCGTCGCTGCTCGGCTTGCTGCTGGCGAGCAACTGCTTGATCGATTCCTCCGGGGAAATGTCCGGCACATTCAGCTTGAGCAGCTTGGCGAACAGGTCGCCGAGGCCGCCGCGCAGTTTTTCCAGGGCGATGCGCATGCCGACGTCCAGTTCGTTGCGCCCGGCATACAGCAGCACGAAGGTGCCGCCCACCGGTGTGCCGCCCTTGTGCTCCAGGCCGGGATGCTTCTGCGCGAAGCCGGGGAAGGTCATCTCCTCGAACATCGATTTCAGGCGCTTGGCCAGCTCCTGGGTGATGGTCGCGCTGGAGGTCTGGGTGGCCGCCGCGCTGACCATGTCGCGCTTGCCGACGATGGCCAGGTTGGCGTTGGCGATCTCCACGCCGGCCTTGGCGGAGTCGGTTTCCGCCTGCGCCGCGTAGTTGACGTAGGCGTCGGTGAAGCCGCGCAGCGCGGTGTCGAAGGCCTCGCCGTCGAAATCGGCGAGGGAATCGGCGCTGGCCGCCTTCATCACGTCCTCGGCGCGCGCCATCAGCGCCACGGAGGGGTAGATGGCCTTGCTCAGTTCCTCCTTGTCGCCGGCCACGCCGAGGGTATCGCTGGCGGCGCGCACGCGTTCGAACAGCTCGCCGCCGATGGCCTTGTCGCGCACCTTGTCGTAGACGCTGGCGACCGCCACCGTCTGCAGCGGCTGCTCGGCGGCGGCGCTCTGGGCAAGGACCTTCACCGTGTCATCGGCGAAGATTTTCTGGTTGCGCGCCGTGCTGAGGAACTGGTCGCTGATCACCCGGACCTTCTGCTGCTCCTTGGGTTCGAGATTGAGCACCGCCAGGTTGGCGTTCAGCACCAGCCCGCCAACGGCGCCACCGGCCGGCGGCGCGGTGACCGGCGGGGTGCGCTTGGTCGCCTTGGTGGCGTCGAGGCGGCCGAGCACCTGCACCAGCCAGACCATGAAGGCGAAGATCGCCGCCATGATCATCAGGAAGATCACGTCGAGGTCGCGCATCCGGCATACCAGCAGTTGCTGGATCGCTGCCAGCGCGCGCTGCCGGGCCGCGTCGTTCTGCCGGGGATCGTCGCTCAGCGCGACCCAAACCGGCTGGATCGAGAACGACAGGCCGAGGCGGCGTTTCTCGCGGATCAGCTCGGCCATGGTCGAGCCGAGCGGCTTGCCGAGCACCCCCTCGATGCGGATGAAGTCCTGCTCGTCCTGGCGCAGCAGCAGCGGATGCGGATTGGCGCTGGCGCTGAACTGCCAGGAGTGGATCGCGCCGAAGCGGTTGGCCCGCGCCTTGCGCCACGACCAGTTGGCGAACAGGTCGCTGCCGGTATCGAAGCGGTAGTAGAAGGGAATCGCCCGTTCGCCCAGCGGCGCGGCGCCGTCGCGGGACGGGGTCAGTTCGATATCCGCGCCGAGCAGGCCACGTGTGGCGTAGGTCTGCGCCAGCAGCACCATGCGCGAGAACAACGCGCGCAGTTCGGCGGCCTTGTCGTAGCCGGAATCCAGCGCCGGGGAGGGCACGAAATGATGGCGGCGGCGGGCCGGCGCGCCTTCCGGAGCGGCCCCGCCCTTGGCGGCGAGGGCGTCGTACTTGGCGTATTCGGCGAGGGTCTTCGGTGCGCCGGCGAAGGCTAGCGCTCGCGGTTCCACATCGCCAGCGAGGATGTGCCGGGGGAAGCGTTCCGGATTGGGCGCGCACTCGGCGTCGAACACCGCCGCGCATTCGACGAACTCGTTGTAGCCGAGCAGCATGTCGTGCATGCCGGCGTACAGGTACTGCAGCAGCACCGGCGTCTCGGCCAGCGCGGCGAACATGTTGAGCAGGTGGTATTTGGGGATCGGTCCGTCGGGGAAGCGGGCGTCCGGATAGAGATCCTGCAGCAGCGGCTTGTAGGCGTTCCACGCCGCGTTCATCGCCGGCAGCGCATGGCTGGCGGCCTTGGCGATGCAGGCGAGGTAGCGGCCGTACAGGTCGGCCAGGGCGACCAGCGATGTGCCCGCCGGATTGACCTTCTCCATTACCAGGCGCGGCAGGCCGAGGCGCGGGTGGTTGGCGCGATCCACCGGGCGGCCGGCGATGGCCTGTTCCTGGGTCAGTATGGTGTCGGCGACTGTGCGCGACACCAGCAGGCGGCGCAGGGTCAGGTTCATTTCCGAACCCTTGTCCGAGCAGTCGTTGACGTCGCAGTTCTTCAGCGATTCGAGGTTGGTTTCGAGGAACAGCAGCACCGTCTTGTCGGCGACGAAGGCGGCCGTCAGCGGCGTCGGCGCAGCCTCGCCGGGCGCCGGCTGGAAGTCGGTGGGCAGCAGCTCGAAGGCCTGGCGCTGGGTGTTGCCGTCGAACAGGAACGGGTAGCGCGCCTTGGCCTTTTCCTCCGCCGTGGCGGTGGGGCTGGAAGGGATCGGCACCGTGTACGGGCGCACGCGGTCGAACAGGGTGTGGTCCTCGACGATCAGGTGCCCCAGCGAGGTGACGGCGACGCCGCGCGACAGCGCCAGGGTGCCGGCCGTGGGGTTCCAGTCCGGGCGCAGGCCGCAGATGGCGCCGATACCGGTGAGGTTGGCGCGGGTGGTGCGGTCCTGCGGTTCGAGGTATTCGATGATGTCGTTCAGCAGCTCGGAAGTGAGCACCTGACCGGTCTCGAACACCGGGTAGAAGGTCTGGATGTCCATGCGCCGCGCTCCTAGAAGATACCGAGGGCCGTCGAGCCCAGCCGGACTATGGGTTGTTCTTCACCCGCGTCGCAGTCGTGCAGCGATGCGGCGGGGTAGACGGTGGTGAGCGATTCGAGGATTTCGATCAGCTGTCGCGCCGTGTCGCTGACCTGCGCGGGATCAGGACCCGGCGCGGCCTTCGCGTCGAGCCAGGCGTGGTAGGCGGCGTCGAGGTCGATCATCTGCCGCTGGCCGATCCAGCAGATTTTCACCTGCACGTGGGCCGGCGCCTCCTCGCGCATGGTGCGTTCCAGCAGCGCGCGGAAGTTCAGGTTGCGGAAGCGCTCCGGCCAGTACGGCAGCACCACCGAGACGCGGAACGAGTACGGGTCCTGCTCGCCGCAGAATTGGCAGTTCTCGTCCAGGCACACCTGCATCAGCTTGTCGCCCTTGGCGAAGGGCCGCAGCAGGATGTGCTCGATCAGGTGCATGCCTTCCGAGTTGCACAGGTCGGAGGCGAGGATTTCGTCGTAGCGGTCGATGATCGCCCGCGCCGCCTGGTAGGCGTCGGCCTCGGTGTCGAAGGCGGTCCGGTGGGTCAGCGGCGTCGGTCCGGAAACGATGCGCAAGGTGAAGGTGGTGGCGCCCTGGGTTTCGGCGATCTCGAAGGCGGACTCCTCGCGCAGGCCCGGATAGACAGCGGCTGCGGCGGCTAGCGCGGCGTCTGTGTCGGCGAAGGTCTCTTCGGAAGCGAACAGCAACTGGTTGCCGGCGTTGCGTATCACCACCTGGAATGCGTCGCCGACTTTCAGCGTGCGCAGCAGTTTGTCGAAGTGCCCGGCGCAGTGCAGGTCGCGCCGGGTCAGGTCGTCGATGCCGAGCAGGCGCCCGGCGCGGCGTTCCAGGCCGGAGATGTTGTCGCTGTCCCACACCCGCGCCGGGTCCTCCGGGCGGATGTTGGCGGCCTGCCCGCGCTCGCGGGACAGGCGCGGGTACTCGGCGAGGAAGTCGATCTTGTCCTCGATCAGCTGGTCCGAAGTCTTCAGGCGGTCGCCGGAGAGACGGAACGACAGCAGCGCGTAGTCGGCGAAACGCTCGGCGAAGCGCGCGATCAGGTGGTCGAGCACACGGTTGCGCCGTTCCAGGAAGCCTTCCTCGGTTTCGTTCAGGCGCACGCGGGCGATGTCGTCGGTGAGCGTCGTGTCTGTATAGAACTCGCTGTCGAAGTCGCCCAGCGAGCCGGCGATGCCGCTCAGGCGCGGGCTGAACCAGGTGCGGTCGAGGGTCTTGTCGAGGGAGTAGAGGCGGCGCAGGTTGGCGAGCTGGCCGAGGTAGTCGGCCAGCATCTGGTCGAAGAAGGTCAGGTAGCCCTTGAGCTGGCGCGCCTTGGCGATGCGAGCGGCTTCCTCGGTCGGCGAGATGCCCGCCGCGCCGATCTTGTAGGTGGCCGGGAAGTCGTGCTGCACGCTGTAGAAGGCGTCGGTGTTGCGCCAGCGGCCGAGCGGCACCGGCAGCACCTGGTCCGGCGGCACGTACAGTTCGCGGCGGTCGAGTCCGCGCAGGTAGTCGAGGGTGCGCTGGAACTCGGTGACCTGCGCGCGGTAGGGAATACCGGCCTTGTGGAAGAGCAGCTTGGAGCCTGCCATGTAGAACACCGGCTGGTGGTCGGCGGGCACCGCCAGCGTCCACTTCACCGCGTTGCCGACGGGCTGGCCGTCGCTGCCGTAGACGCGCAGCTGCAGGTTGCTGATCGCCTCGACGCCATCGATATCCACCACCAGATTGATGATGTCGGAAGCCTGCACCTTGCGCCGCTGCTCGCTGTTGGCAAGGTCCTCGTCGGTGATGAAGCCGGGCTTGGTGAACACCGGCTGGCCGTTGCAGGTGAAGGCGAAATCGACGAAGGGGCCGTTGAATATCTCGTCGGGCTGGCGGCCTTCGCGGAGCATTTCTTCGAGGGTGCGATAGCGCACCGGCGCCGACAGGTATTTCTCGATGGCGTGGAACACCCGCGCCTGCACCTGCTCCAGATCGGCATCCGGGCGCACCTCGATATCGGCGCAGATGCCGATGCGGTAGGGGATCACCGTGGCGATGGAGAGGAAGTCCTCGCACAGCCCGCGATTGGCATGCAGCACGCAGCGCACGGCATCGAGGGACTGGGCGCGGCGCTGCTGTTTGAGCCAGAACAACGGCAGCAGATCGTCATCGGCGGCGGTCGCCAGCAGCACATTGCGGATCGCCTGGGCGGTGATGTTCAGCGCCGGGCGGTCCGGGCGCGGCCGGTCCTCGATCACACGGATGCTGCAGGGCTGCAGGGTGAGCGCCTGGCCGCCGTCGAGGGTCAGGTTGAGGGTGGCGTTGAAGCCGCCCGGAGTCGAGGACACGCTCAGCGAGTCGAGGCTGATGAGGTCTTTGGAGAAGTCGATATTGCCGGCGAGAAACGCCGGGTCGGCGCAGTCGAAGGCCAGCACCGCGCCCTTCAGCGGCCCGCGACGGACCTGGTAGAGCAGCGCCGACTCGTTCATCGAGCCGAGCAGGTCGTCGATCTCCAGTTCCACCCGCACCTTGTACAGGCCGGAGAGTTTCAGCGGATGGTTGGCCTGGTTCGCCGCGTTCTTCGCCTCGTAGCTCAGCGCGTCGGCCAGGCAGTCGGCATACAGCGGCACTTCCGAAAGTCGATAGTTGGCCGGCTCGGCCGGATTCTGCATCGGGTCGAGCCAGGCGTTGCGCAGCCCTTCGATGCGCAGCAGCAGGCGGCGGTAGTCGAAGATCGTGCGCGGCGCGGTGGTCAGCACCTCGTGGGCCGGGGCGAGGCCGGAGAGGCTGGCCGGGTCCATCCTGCCGTCCGGCCCGGTCATCAGGTCGACGGTGGCGAAGCGCGTGCGGTAGGTCAGGTCGGTCAGCGCGTAGCAGAGGATTTCCAGCGTGGTGATGCCGGGGTCGTGCAGGTTGTGGTCGGTCCACAGCAGGCCGGACAGGCGCTGGATATGCCCCAGCCCCTCGGCGCGCAGGTGGCTGTAGTCGAACGCCGGAGCCAGTTGCGGCTGGCGCGGGATGGAGGCTTCAGGCATTGCCGGGCACCTCGCTGATGTTGTGGCGGGCGGCGGATACCAGGATCGAGCGCGCCGTGGTGGCCTCGATCAGCTCCACGTCCACCGGCGTCCAGCCGCCGGCGGGGGCGGCGATGTCGACCTTGTGGTAGAGACGGAAGTCGGTGACGAAGTCCACCTGCGGCAGTTCCTCGACGAAGTCGATGATGGTGGATTTCCACAGCCGGCCGCCGAAGGTGATGTCGCCGCCGCCGGGGCGCGACCAGGGTGTGAGGAAGCCGATCAGCGCCTTGTTCAGCTCGTCGATGTAGAAGGCGATGTCGCCGATCCCGGGCATGAACTTCACCTTGAAATCCACCTGCACCTCCTCGAATTTCGGGTTCTGCACCTCCAGCCGCACGAAGGGCGAGATGCGCCGGCGCAGGAAGGCATCGACCGCCGTGAGGGTCGCCTGGTCGGTGTACGGGCGCAGCGGGTCGCGGGCGTTCTGGCCGTGGGTCCAGGGCACGGTGACCACGGTCACGGCGCCGGGCATCAGTTCGTTGTCGGGGACTATCGAGTTCTGCGCGTTGCGCTCCAGTTCGGTGGTGCCCAGGCATTTGACCCGGTACAGGCGCGGGAAGGCTTCCAGCACCAGCGCCTCGTAGTCCCACAGGGTCACGGCGCGGTCCTTGTGCCGCAGCCGCTCGCTGACGCGGGTGGCGAAGGCGCGATTGCCTTCCCGCGGGCGGCCGTCGAAGGAGCTGTAGGGCTGGGTGATCTTCTTGATCGCCAGTTCCGGCGCGGCCAGCTTGGAGATGCTCCCGGCCTGCAGCGGGGTGGCGAGGAAGGCCGGGTCGTTGCCGTTGTCGACGAAGCTGGCGCGGGCGGCCTGGGCGTCCACCGAGAGCAGGCGGTTGAGCGCATCGGCGTCGTGGCTGGCGGCGATGCGTATCCAGTGCAGGCCGGCGGGCAGCACGCGGTGATCGCGGTCCGCCGCTTCCGGCAGGTTCAGCCCGAGCACGCCGGAGCTGCTGAAGTTGCGCGTCTTGTCGTCGATGTCCTGCTCGTCCAGCGCCAGCCAGGCGTCGCCGTCGAGGTAGTGGAACTGCAGTGGCGGCGCCTGCTTCAGCGGATCGCCGGAGCCGTCCGCCACCTGCACCAGCAGGGTCAGGCGGGCGGGGGCGGCGAAGTCCTGCACGCCGATCAGCAGCGCGCCTTCGAATGGCAGGCTGGGGAACAGACGGCCGTCGCTGCTGCCATCGGAAAGCCCGAAGGGATGCAGCAGGGTGAAGTCTTCCACCGGGTCGCGGGTGGTCGCGTAGGCCGCTTCGAGGCGGGTGATCAGCGGGTTGTACGGCTCGCGTGGAAGGCTCTGGGTGGTGACGTTGACCGACGTGCTCGCCACGTACGCGGCACCGCCGGACAGGCCGATCAGCGCCCGGGTGTTCTCGCGGACGAAGGCGCTATGGCCGAAGTCCGCAGGCAGGCGCAGGCGCACGAAGCCGTTCAGCGAGGTGGCGGTGAGCGGCTGGTTCTCTAGCGTCTGTTCGGTGAGGCCGTCGATCAGGTCGGCGCTCTTCATGGCGATCTCGACGCCGGTCTCGCCAAGGCCGATATCGGTGTTGTTGGTCGCCTTGCGTCCCCGCCCGAAACGCCGCGAGGTCTTGCTGACGCTGCCTGGCACGGCGATCCACTTGCCGCCGCTGAGCACCGCCTCGCCGGGGTTGTAGCTGTCCGCCGAACGGTTCCAGAAGTAGCCGGTGGTGCTGTAGCTGGTCGCCCAGTCGAGGCTCAGCGCCCAGTCGTCGATGGACTTGGAGAAGATTTCCGCCGAACCGACGATCCACTGCGCACCGGCCAGCGGTTGCGCGCCGAACGGGGGAAACGGCTTGGCTACATCGACCACGCCGCCACCGGCGATCACCATCAGGTTCTTCAGGCCGGAAGCCTCGGTGGCGAGGGTCAGGCGGCTGGCGCGAGTGTCGCGCAGCACGGCGAAGGCGCGGGCGCTGGAGGATGCGGCGAAGTCGAAGGTGATTTCCGCCACCGGCACGCCCGGCGGGTAGTCGGTGCCGTGCAGCTTGGCGTCGAGCGGGACGATGGGCGGATCGTCGGGGTCGAGGTCGAGGGTGATCTCCAGGATATGCAGGCCCTTGCTGCTGGTCTTCCTGTCGGCGAAGGCGTTGGGTTTCTTCTTCCGCGCATTGCTTTCGGCAGTCTTGGACTGCGCCTTGCTGGGTGGCCGCGCTGCCTCTTCCTCGGCCGGCTCGCTGAAGCTGTTGTCCAGCACCGTGGATATCTGCGCCGTGCCGCTCAGTTCGAACCAGCCCTTTTCCCCGGTCAGCCGCACGACCCAGCGCGGGCTGATGGCGGTGCTCGCCAGCGGGTTCTTCAGTTCGGCACGGATGCTGATGCTGCGGGTGCCTTCGCGGAGGAACAGCTTGCGGTCGGCGACGGCGAAACCGATGCGCGCGGCCGGGCTGACTGTCGGGCCGAAGGGCGGCCAGCTCGGTTCGTCCCTGGCCAGCTCCACTTCGCCGAGGCCATCTCGCGAGCGCACCGCCAGCGCGGCCAGCGGCAGGCGGGTCGGTGCCGATGACGTGCCGCCGGCCAGCACCTGCAGGCCACGCAGTTCGGCGACGCTGGCGCGGTTGACGACGATATCGTTGTCCAGCGCGTAGGACACCGGATTGCCCAGCGCATCCTTGCCGGCGCGGAACAGCGTACCGGCACGCAGCAGGTGCGCTTCCACGCCCTTCGCCAGTTCGAACAGCAGGTGCACCCGGTCCGGCTGTGCGGCGCGGTTGTCCAGGCGCAGCACCTCGCGGAAGTAGAAGTCCAGGTGCCGCTCGGTGAAGCGGTTCATCTCGCCACGGGCGTGCTGGAACAGCTTGAGGAAGGCCAGCCACAGGCCGTAGTTCGGCGCGTGTCCGGCGAAGCTCGCCAGCGATTCCTGCAGATGCGCGACGGCGTCGCGGCGGATGCGTTCCAGCGCCTGGTAGACGTGCTCCACCGCCGTGCTCAGCAGGTTGTAGCTGAGGGCGTCGTAGATCTGCTCGTAGCGCTGGTTCGACTGGCCGATGGCATCGACGTAGGGCGACGGATCGGCGGCGGTGGCGGCGTAAAGCGAGGCCCAGCCGGCCGCATCGACTTTCGCCAGGATCGCTTTCGGCACCGGCGCCACGGAGAACTCCGGCTGGCCGGCGATGGCGGCGGCGATGGTGGCGGACAGGCGCAGGCGCGTGTCGCCCCCCGCGCCGTCGATGTTGTAGTCGGCCGGCAGCAGCGGATCGTCGGCGAACACCTCGTTGCCGGCGCCGAGGCTGGCGTCGAAGGCGCCCTTGTACCAGCCGATCAGTCCGCCCAGCGGCTCGGCCAGGTCGCGGGCGGCGAGTTCGACCAGGGTGGCGCTGAACGGATGGTCGGCGGGCAGGCGGGCGTGATGCCCGGCGGCGATCTGCAGCAGCACCAGCGGCAGGTGGAAAGCGAGGCGCATGTGCGCGGCGAGCTGCGCGGGATCGCGTGCGGGGTCGGCCTTCAGCCAGTTCTCCAGGTCGAGCTGGGTGCCGCGGAAGGCGTCCACCGGCAGCTTGGCCAGCGCGGCGAGGCTGGCGGTGACGTCGCTTTCGAAGAACGCGGTCCAGTCGCCGGCTTTCGCATTGCCTGCGTCGTAGTACTGGATGTGCCGGGCGAAGCGCTGGCCGAACAGGATCAGGTCGGCGAGGTCGCGCTCGTCGGGGAGGAAGTGGTCGGTGGCGAGTTCGGCGCGGATGCGGCCGTCCTGGGTCGTGCCGGAGCGGACCAGGGGATTCCTTTTCGCGCAGGGCTCGGTCACGGTCTCAAGCCTCGTTCAGGTAGTAGGGGTAGACGAAGTTGAAGCGCGAGTTGGAGCCGCGCACCTTGTAGCCGATGGCGATGAGCAGGCGGCCGGCGAGCTGGTCCGGCTCGACGGTGATCTGGTCGGCGTCGATGCGCGCCTCGTGGTAGATGATCGCGGTGCGGATCAGGTTCTCCAGGTAGGAGATGCGCGAGGCGTTCATCACCTCGAACACCGAGCTGTCCAGCGCGCAGCCGAACAGCGGGTTCATGATCCGTTCGCCGAGGGCGGTGCTGAAGATGATCCGCAGGCTTTCCTCGATATCGCGGATGCCAGTGCTCATGGTCACGCTGGCGGCCTTCTTGTCGAAGGCCGGCGGGAAGCTCCAGCCGCTGCCGATGAAGGGATCTTCGAGTGCCATGCATGGGCCTCCTAGCCGATCATCACGGTGAAGTCGCCGAGCACGATGCTGCCGCCGTGGGCGGTGCTGTCGCCCATGCGCGCCGCCGGCTTGCCGCCGATCATCACCGTGGCGGAGCCGGCGACGATGCTGTCCGGCGGGCCGGAGCAACTGGCGCTGTCGCCCACCACCGCAGCGGGCAGGCCGCCGATCAGCACGGTGGCAACGCCGGGGCCGAGCACCGGGCCGCCGACATGGGGCACCGTGCCGGTGACCATGGGGCAGACGTGCAGGTCGTTGAGTCGGGCGGCGGGTGGCATGTTCTTATCCCTCAGTTGATTTGCACCAGCGAGCCCTTGACCACAGTGCTGGCGCTGGAACTGACCTCCGCGCCGCCCGAGCCCTTGGCCTTGAAGCTGGCGTTGGCCGACAGCTCGACGTTGGTGCCTTCGATCTTCACGTCGCCGGTGGCCTTGAGCTTTATGTCACCGGGGCTTTCCATGGCGATGCCGTCGGAATTCAGCTCGATCTTGTTGCCGTTCTGGTCCTCGACGAGGATCGATTTGCCGTCCTCGGAGAGCACGATCCTGTTGCCGGCCGGGGTGTCGATGGTGGCGATCACCTTGTCGTCGTCCCAGTGGATGCGCATGCCGGCGCGGGTGACGATGGCCTTCTCGTGGTTGTCGTTGGAGCCGGTCAGCGGATTCGGCTTGGCGCTGGAATGCAGCGCGCCGAGGATCACCGGGTGGTGCGGGTCGCCGTCGAGGAAACCGACCACCACTTCGTCGTCCAGCTCCGGGCGGAACGAGGTGCTGCGTTTGTCGCCGGCATCCAGCAGCGCCTGGCGTGCCCAGACCAGCCCGTCGGTCTCGCTGATGGTGGCCAGGCGCACCTGGATGCGGTCCTCGCCGGCCGGGTCGCTTTCCAGCGCGGCGACCACACCGATCTGCAGGCCCGGCACCGGCGGGGCGATGCCACCGGCGGCGGGGGCGGCTACCGGGTAGCGTTCGGCGTGGGCCTTCGGATCGGAGCCGATCAGCACTTCGCTGACCCAGTCGCCACGGCCGAGGCGATGGCGCACGCCGGAGACGAAGCCGAGCCCGTTGAAGCGGCTGCCGAAGCCGCCGAGGTCGATCAGCACGCCGGGCAGCAGATCGGCATTGCCCTGCACGCGCACGCGGCCGCGTATCGCCGCCCGCCGCGCGCGGCCCATGCCGGCGGCGGCCCACTGGTCGAGCATGGCCTGGTCCAGCGCGCCGGGGTGGCGCAGCGCCGAGCCCACGCCGCCGGTACTGGCCAGGTCGCTGCCGGGGATGTCGCCGGGGCCGGGGGTGGTCACGTCGTCGGACTGGCTGGTGACGAGTTCCTGGTTGGCCATGTCCCAGGCGCCGGTCTCGACGGCGGTGAACTGGGTTTCCGCGTCCAGCTCCAGTTCGGCGGAGAACAGCCCCTGGCCGAACACTGCCGAGACGGCCGCCGCACCGGCGACGGCGGGCGGGGCGACGCTGACCTTGCCGTCGACGCAGATCACCGCGAAGCCGGCCATCTCCGCGCGCATCACCAGGAAGTCCCAGTCGCTGGCCTGGTGCTGCACCACCTGCGGATGCTTGAGGCTGGTCGAGGTGACGTCGGCGGTCAGTCCCGCGTTCAGGCCGATGACCTGTTCCATCACCTCGGAATCGGTGAGGTCGCTGAAATTCCGCGAGCGGCGGCCGAGGGTCATGCGGAACACCGGGTCGCGCAGTTCCACGGTCAGCCGCGAGCCGCCGCGCTGGCCCACCTCGATGCGCTGGCGGACGACGATGCCCTTGAACAGCGTGCTCTCTTCGGAGGAATAGCCGCCGAGGATTTCCACCTCGACACCGGGGATCAGCGTGGATTCCTCGGAGCGGGCGAAGGTCTGCTTCGCCGCGTCACCGTCCAGCAGCACGACGGTCGCCTTCGGCACGCGGTTCACTTCGCGGCGGATCTCGACCGAAACGATCTCGTACTCCGCTCCCAGCGCGGTGCCGCCGGCCTTCACCGTGAAGGTGGTGAGGCTGGTCGCGCGGGTGTCGAACTCGGGCAGTCCGGGCATCGCGTCACCTCACCGGCGGCAGGTACAGCGCGCTGCCCGGGGCGAGCCGGCGCACGGTGTCGAGCTGGTTGGCTTCGGCGACGCTCATGTAGTGCGCCGGGTCCTTGTAGATGTCGTAGACCAGCTTGGACAGGTGCTCGCCCTCGCGTACCTGGTGGGCGTGCTCGATGTCCGGCGAGGCGAGGTTCTTCAGCAGTTCGCCGAAACCCTTCGGCGTGTGCTCGCGGAAGGTCACCGACATGCTCGCGCGCAGCGGCAGGCCGGCGGGGGAGAACAGCTTGTAGGCGACCGAGTAGCTTTCCAGCACCGTGGTCACCAGCAGCCGGCCCCACACCAGCATGAGGAAGCGCGGCCGGTGCACGTTGCCGGCGAAGCCGACGGTGAGCTTGAACAGCTCGATCTGCGCCACCACCGACAGCCCGGTGGATGGCGCCACCGCATCCAGCGCGCCGGCCGGCGGCGGGGCGGCGGAGACGCCGGTGCCGTCGAGCAGCAGCTCGAAGCTGTACTTCTTCGGATTGACCCGCTCGAACTTCGCCTCGGAACCGGCCGACCCCTGCGGCGGCTCGTCGGGGCCGTACTTGAATTCGGTGGTGTCGGTGTAGGTCTCGGGGTTGAACTGCACGATGAAGGGCGGCCCGGCCGGCGGGCCCATGGCGCCCTCGGAGTCCTCGAAGGGGATGATGGTCAGCTTGAGCAGCGCGCCGTCCATGCTTCAGCGCTCCCCGATCCGGTCGAGTTCGCGTTCCAGGTAGTCGATCACCGCCTGGGTCACTTCGGCCACCAGCGCCTCGCGATCCACCGGCGTTCCTGTTGCCTGGGCAGGCTGTTGCCCGGAAGCCGGCAACGGCTGGTCGACGGTGCTGCGAATTACCACCTCGTTGATGAACACTGGCATCGCTCTTTCCTTAGTCGACGCGGAAGTACTGGTAAGCCAGCTCCAGTGTCTCCACGACGATCTCCGAGGACTCGGCGCTGAAGTCCGAGATCACCCACTTCTTCGGCCAGGCGCCGACCACCGTGTAGGTCTGCAGCGGCGCATGGGTCTCGTCGAGCAGCGTCACCCACACCGTCACCGGCTGCACCACCAGGTTGTGCACCGCGTCCAGCACCCACTTGCGCAGCCCGGAATCCACCAGCAGGCCGCGCTTGAGGACCAGGTCGGGATAGCGTCCGCGCACCGGCAGCTTGTGCGAGAAGCGGTTCTCGCCGCCCTCGTTGTAGGCGAACTCCTCCAGCTCCATGGTCAGCCCGGAAACGTCGCGGAAGCGCACGTCGCGCTCCGTCGCCCCGGGCACGTCGAAGCGGGCGTTGAAGTGGAAGCCGACCGGTGGCAGGTAGACGCTCATGGCGCCGCTACTCGTTCTGGATGGTCAGGCCGTCGTGGGCCAGTTCGATGGACTCGATGGCGATCTCGTTGCCGTCGGCCTTGAGGTCGGTGGAACCGATCTTGGTCGGCCAGGCGTTCTTGATCTTCCACACCATCACCGGTTCGTGCGCCTCGTTGAGCAGGCTGACGATCACGTCGCGGCGCTCCACGGTGTTCAGCGACACGGTGTTCCACCAGTTGAAGTAGTCGTTGTCCGACTTGAACACGCCACGCTTCATGGTGACGTTGGGGTACTTCTGCATGCCGGGAATCTTCAGCTTGGAAAATTCCCGCAGGGCGCCGTCGCGGTACTCGATGACTTCGGTCTCCACGTCCAGCCCGGAGATTTCGGTGAAGCCGATGCGCGCGCCACCCCACTGGACCTGGAAGTGGAACTTGGGAAGCGGATAGTCGCTCATGATTCATGGGTCTCCGGTCAGGCTTCGGGCATCTTCTGCATGAAGCGCAGGACGATGAACTCGGCGGGGCGGACGATGGCCAGGTGCACCTCGACGATCATCAAACCGTTGAGGATGTCGTCGGCGCTCATGGTCTGGCCGAGGCCGACCACGACGCGGAACGCCTGCTCCGGCTTGGCGCCCATCAGCGCGCCGTCGCGCCACTGGTTGATCAGGAAGTTCTCGATCATGGTCCGCGTCTTGACCCAGGTGTTGGCGTCGTTGGGCTCGAAGACGAACACGCCGACCGCCTTGCGCACCGATTCCTCGACGAAGTTGGCGAAGCGCCGCACGTTGATGTAGCGCCACTCGTTGTCGTTGCCCGCCAGCGTGCGGCCGCCCCAGACCAGCGTGCCCTTGCCGAAGAAGGCGCGGATCACGTTCACCGACTTGCCGGTGGTGGCGTCGATGTTCAGGCCGTCCTGCAGGTCGTTGGTGGCGTTCACTGCCGGGCCGAGCACCAGGCTCAGGCCGACGTTGGCCGGTGCCTTCCACACGCCGCGGGTGCGGTCGACCTGCGCATACACGCCGGCGATGGCGCCGGACGGTGGCAGGGTCACGTAGGCCTCGCCGATGAAGGCCTGGATCGCCGAGTAGACGGCGGTTTCCTTGCCCTTGATGTCGAGGGTGGCGTCGTTGAGCTTCTTGCCGGCGGCGTCGGCCACCGGGGCAGTGGTTTCGCTGCCGTCATCGGCCACCGTGACCGTGTTGAACGCGGTGAGGGTGACGTTGGCGTCGGCGCTGGCGAACGGCACGTTGGTGTTCACGTAGGGGAAGTAGGCGGCGCCGTACTTGAGGAACTCCACGGTGTTCTTGGTCACCTTGGCGCGGAAGTTGGTGGTCACCTTGGCGTTGTCGTCGGTGCCGCCGGCAATGGCGTTGCGCACGTCGGCGATGGTGAAGCGGTCCTGGGTCTTGTTGCAGCTGGTCAGCGCGGCATCCACCACGCTGCCGTAGTCGCCGTCGTTGGCCAGCTTCACTGCGTCGGGGAACACCAGCAGGGTCGGCTCGTCCACCGCTTCCAGCGCGGTGATGGCGTCGGTGAAGGCGGTCTTGCTGGCGTTGCCGTAGGCGCCCACCGAGTAGATGTAGCAGGGCCCGCCGCCGTTGGCGAAGTACAGCTGCATGGCGTAGTGGAGGAACTGCGTGGGCACCGCCGGCTTGGCGGTCCAGCTCACCGCCACGCCGAGCAGGCGGCCGCCTGCGGTGACGCGCTTGTTCACGCTGATCGCCATGTCCTGCACCGGCGGCTTGCCGAAGAAGGCTTCGTATTCCAGCAGGGAGGTGAGGCGGACGGCGGTTTTGGTCAGGTCTTCGCCCTGCTTGCCGACAGCTTTCTCGGTGTAGCCGATGAAGGCGGGAATCGCCGTGGCGACCGGCGCCACCGAGGGCGGAAAGACGGGGATTTCCTCGACGTAGACACCAGGGGTGCTGTAGCTGGGCATGATGTGTCCCTTTGTTCGAGCGGTGGAAGGGAACTGCGGGGTGGCAGGGGCTCAGTGTCGTCGTCGGCCTGATGCCGGCAGCGGAGCGGGGGAGGCGGGGCGGTTCATTCGATCACCTGGTTGAGCACGATGGTGGTGACCTCCGGCGCGTCCTCGATCTCGTCGAGCTGCACCTTGACCATCCGCACCTTGTAGACGACCGAGGGGAAATAGGCGTCGCCGAGCACGCCCCAGAGGTTGTTCAGTTCCTCGAAGTTCATGTTGACCATCTCGAACACCAGCTTTTCCAGCTTCGTCGGAAAGGCGATGGCGCCCGGCCCGGACTGGGTCGCGGCGGAGAACCAGCGCCTGGACTGGAACAGCTCGATGGTCTTGGCGAGGTGGGTGAGGCTGGCGTTGTAATCGTTGAACTTGAAGGCGAACAGCAGGTAGAGGTTGATGAATACCGGCGGCTCGATGTAGCGGGACTTGCCCAGGCGCTTTTCCACGTGCGGCGAGTTGCGCAGCGCCGGCTCTTCCTGGACGTTGATCAGCGAGATATAGGCGCCGAGGGCACTGGATTCGTCGACCAGCTTGCGCGCCGAGTTGGCGATGACTTCCGCGTCGGCCACGCCGAGATGGCGGCGCACCTCCTTGCGAATGAACTCGACTGCGGTTGCGATCATGGGCATTCCCTCGCTCCGTCGCGGTCGGAGCAAAGCGTCAACAAACCAGATCCGTCAATGAATTGTCACGCCGTACAGCCTGGTTTCTTGGTATAGGACCGGGACCTCTTCCCGTCAATTTGCGGAAAGTGCCGAAACCCGGCTAGGACGGGGCTTTGCGGCCAATTGCCACTATGCTTGAGGTCCGGTTTCAGTGCACTTGGGGTCGACTGCGCCGCTTGTCGGAGAGGTTCTTCGAAGCGGTATTCGCCGCTGCCTGACGCCGAGTTATGGAAAAGCGAATTCCCCCGGGCAGCCGTTCTTCAACAAGATTGCCGGCATTTGCCCTGTCGCCGGGCGGCGGCCCGAACCACCCGATTCTGGTAATTCCCTGCCGGGCCTCCACCATCGACAATAAGACTGCCCTTCGCATGCCAGGAAATCCCGGAACAATGAAAATCGACATCGAACAGCTGAAGCTGCTGACCGAACAGCGGGGAACCCACATCCGCCTGCTCAACGACCTGAATTTCCGCTATTGCCCGCCGGCGGACGGCGAAGGCCCCGGCCATATCGCCCTGAAGGTCGAACCCCGTCATGTGAACGGACTGAACAACACCCATGGCGGCGTGGTCATGACCCTGCTCGACGTGGCCATGGCGATGAGTGCCTCCCATGTGGACGAGCAGCAGCGCGGCGTCGTGACCATCGAGATGAAGAGCAACTTCCTGCGTCCCGGCGGCGAACTCGGGGAGGTGATCGAGGCCATCGGCTTCACCCGCCGCAATACGCGCTCCATCGCTTTCTGCGAGGCGGAACTGCGCAATTCCCGTGGCGAGGTGCTGGCTACCGCTTCGGGAACCTTCAAGTACCTCAACAGGCCCATTCCTGCCACGGATGCCTGAGAGGATGTTTCCCTCTCCCGCAACGGGAGAGGGTGAACCCATCGCGCCAACCGGCGAGCCCTCTCCAGCCCGGCAGCGCCGGATTCCTCATAGCGCATCCCTTGCACTGTCCATTCGGATGGCAGGCATTTTCGTTCGTTCGACCGACGCGGACATCTCCGGGCGCCGATTAGCATCGGGCACAACCCTCAATGCATGGCGGCAGTGGAGTTCATCGCTGCCCGTCGCGCTTCGACCGGATGCCTTTCCATGCCCGTGGTGCTCGATCCCGACGATTTCGACCTCAGCCGCTGGATTCGCTCCGGCGATACCGTGATCTGGGGACAGGCGAATGCCGAACCCCTGCCGCTCACCCAGGCCCTGATGGCGCAGCGTGCCCGCATCGGACGCTTCCGGGTGTTCCTCGGCATCGCCAATCATCCGACCTGCACGCCCGAACACGCCGATCATGTGGATTTCATCGCCTATATCGGCACCGGCGCCAATCGCGAGCTGGACAAGGCCGGCCTGCTGGAAGTGCTGCCCTGCCACTATTCGCATCTGCCGCAGCTGATCCGCAGCGGCAGGCTGCGCATCGACGTGGTGCTGCTGCAGGTCGCGCCGGCCAATGCCGAAGGCCGCTACAGCCTGAGCATGGCCTGCGAATACCTGCTGCCGGCGCTGGACAGCGCCCGCGTGGTGATCGCCGAGGTCAACCGCCAGGCGCCCTGGACCTATGGCGAGCGCACCCTGGGTGTGGAGAGTTTCGACGCCATCCTGGAAACCGACCGGCCGCCGCTGGAAAGCCCGGCCAGCCAATTGCGCCCGCTCGACCGGCAGATCGGCGCGCACATCGCCGGGCTGGTCGAGGACGGCTCCACCGTGCAGATCGGCGTTGGCGCCATACCCGATGCCGCGCTCGCCGCGCTGGGCAGCCATCGCGACCTGGGTGTCCACTCCGGGGTGATCAGCGATGGCGTGATGGAGCTGATGCGCAGTGGCGTGGTCAACAACAGCCGCAAGGGCATCGACCGTGGGCTGTCCGTCGGCGGCGTGCTGATCGGCAGCCGCGCGCTGAACGACTTCGTCCACCAGAACCCGGCGATCCTGATGCGCTCCAGCGAGTACACCCATGCCGGCGATGTGCTGGCCGGCATCGAGCGCTTCGTCTCGATCAACTCGGCAATCGAGGTCGACCTGACCGGCCAGGTCAACTCCGAGGTCGTGGGTGGAACCTACGTCGGCGCCGTGGGCGGCGCGCTCGACTTCACCAAGGGCGCGCAGCGCTCACATGGCGGCGTGCCGATCATCGCCTTGCCATCCACCGCCGGCAGCAACAGCCGCATCGTGACGCGAATGAGCGGCCCGGTGACCATCCCGCGCAGCGAAGCCGGGATCATCGTCACCGAATTCGGCGCGGCGGACCTGCGCGGCCTGACCCTGCGCGAACGGGCGCGGAAGATGCTGGAAATCGCCCATCCGAATCACCGTGCGCGGCTGGAAGCGGAGTTCTTCGCCCGGGTGTAGCGCCGCACGATGGGTATCGCTGCGAAGCGATACCCATCGACCAGATGGCAGGAAGCGATGATGGGTATCGCAGGCTCAACCCATCCTACGGGCGGCGGCGTCCGTGGATGCATTCCCTGTAGGAGCAACTGTCTTATTCCCCTCACCCTAACCCTCTCCCAAGGGGAGAGGGGACTGTTCGGAGTTGCCGGTTGGCACGGCATTCTTCCCGACGCCAATATGCCCCCTCTCCCTCCGGGAGAGGGTTGGGGTGAGGGAACCGGCAACGCGAGAGCATCTCCGCAGGATGGGTTTAGCGCAGCGATACCCATGCCGACCGGGCTCTAATGAAAATCCCGGCTCCTTCGAGCCGCGTCCCGCCTGATTGCCTTTCCAGTTCGCACTGGAAGCGCTTTGAAATTCCTGAGTTATTTCCGATTTCAACTTGGAGGCGGCGTTTGCGTGCCGGAATACGGAAGCCCCCATGTTTTTAAGGGAAATCTTAAATACTTATGGCGAGTGTGGGATATAACATCCGAGTCAAGTTGTTCCCATACAATTATCTGAACTGAATTCGACGGAAATGAAGAGATTCAGAGTTGCGTTGGCCGATGATCATCCGCTCATTCTGGTAGCAGTGAAAGGACTCATCGAAGAAGACAGTAAGTATCAGGTAGTTGGGGAGGCGCGCAGCTCCGGGGAGCTTGTAGAACTGCTGCGGCGTGAGCGAGTCGACGTGGTTGTCACCGACTTCAACATGCCGGGAGATATGGTCTACGGAGATGGAATAAAGTTTATCGATTATTTGGTGAGGAATTTCCCGGATATAAGGATTCTCGTCCTCACCATGATATCCAACAGGGCGATTCTGGATGCTCTCTACAGGCTTGGGGTGGGGGGCGTCATTTGCAAATCCGCTACCTCGCGCCAGTTGCTGGCGGCCCTGAATGCCATGGTGCATGGGCGGGGCCGCATCTTTCCCGCTCCCGCCGCCGGTGGTTCGAAGTGGGGAACGAGGGGCCGCCTGGCCGAGCTTTCGGTCAAGGAGCACGAGGTCGTCCGGCTCTTCGTCTCCGGCATGCGAGGGCATGAGATCGCGCGCCTGCTGAATCGCAGCGACAAGACGATCAGTGCCCAGAAGGCCGCTGCGAAACGCCGCCTGGGCGTGGGCTCGGACCAGGAGCTCTTGAGCTACCTGAGGGAGTGGCACTTCCTGGATTGATGTCGTGGCCCGCATTCGGGTGCCTGGAGCGGGCGCCCGGGCCCTTCGTCGTTTTCGATGTATTGCCGTGAATTGTGGTGGTTGGCCTTGAAGAAATTCATATGGACGTTCTAGTTGGGGGGGATATGACTGAAGTCGAATTGATCGCCAAGATCGGTGGGCAGGTAGTGGATGCTTCGGCTGCGGGACAGCTGCAGTTGACGCATCCAAGTGTGGTCAAGATCGCGACTTCTCTTGAAGGTGTGAAGTCCATTTCGAAGAACGGGGATGACCTGGTGGTTCGCTTCGCGTCGGGCGAGGTCAAGACCATCGAGGGCTTCTTCCTGGTGACCGATGGCGTCGGCAACGACCTGGTCATCGAGACGCCGGAAGGTCAACTGCTGGTGGCGGAGCATGCCGATCCCTGGGCCGGCGTCGAACTGGTGGAACTCGGCTCGATCGACGAGCTGCTGATCGAGCAGCAGGGCGACCAGCCCTTGCCGTTCTGGCTGCTGCCGGCCATGGGCGTTGCGGCCTTCGGCATGGCCACCGTGTTCGACAACCAGAACGGCCACAGCAACAGCACCAGGGCGGCGCCCGTGGGGCCTTCGCCCGATGCGCCCGAAGTGCATTTCAACAACCTCCAGGGACTGACCGGCATGGCCCAGCCCGGTGTCGAGATCGTCCTGACTCGGCCCGACGGCACTACGGTCACCACCACCGCCGACGAGAACGGCTGGTGGCACTTCGTGCCGAATCCGCTCGGTCACGGCGAGACCGGTACGGTGGCTGCCGTCAACGAGAACGGCAGCAGCGAGCCGGTCAGCACCGGTCCGGCCGACCTGATTCCGCCGGTGCCGCCGGTGGTCGAGCAGAATGACGCCGATGGTCTGGCCGGCACCGCCGAGCCGGGCGGCGAGCTCGTCCTGAAGCTGCCCGACGGCAGCACCCAGACCACCACCGTCGACGAGAACGGCAACTGGGTATTCCCCGTGAACCCGCTGCAGCCCGGCGAGGAGGGCATGGTCAGCGTCACCGATCCGGCCGGCAACCACAGCGAGGAGGTGCCCACCGGCACGCTGAGCGACGAACTCCCCGAGCTGGACAAGCCCATCATCGAGCGGGTCGTGGACGACTTCGGCTCGGTCCTGAGCGATGCCCTCGAAGCGGGGCAGAGCACCGACGACCGCACACCGACCGTTGTCGGCACTGCCCAGGCGGGCTTGTTGGTGACCCTGCTGGTCAACGGCGAAGCCGTGGGCAGCGCGACTGCGGATGACCAGGGGCGCTGGGAGATCACCGTCGCCGACCTGGGCCAGGATGGCCTGAAGACCATCACTGCACGGGTGAGCGACGGGCAGAGCAGCGCCCTGAGCGATCCGCTGGAAGTGCACCTGGATACCACGGCGCCGGATGTGCCCGCCATCGAGCGGCTGTGGGACGCCGCCGGCCCCGTGCACGGCGAGATCCAGATCGGCGGCATCGGCGACGATAACCGGCCTGCGCTGCATGGTCGCGTCGGAGCGGGAGATGCGGTGCGGGTGAAGCTCTACGACAAGGGCGTGCTGATCGGCTCGGCCGAGGTCGGCACCGATGGCAGCTGGTCGTTCCAGCCATCCATGCCGCTGATTTCCGGTCTGCGCGAATTCCAGGTTTCCGCGGTGGATGCGGTGGGCAACGAAAGCGCGCCGAGCCAGGTGTGGGGCTATGTGATCAACCTGCCGGGATCGTCCGAACCGGCGATCATCAACGTTTATGACGACGTTGGCGCGCAGCAGGGCTATCTGGAGAAGGAGGATGTGACCGACGACCCGACGCCGCGGCTGTTCGGTGGCGGCCGTGCGGGCGATACCCTGTATCTCTACGTGAAGCTTTCGCCCGACGAGCCGGGCATGGGCACGCTGGTCGGGACGACCACGGTCAACGCGCTTGGCAAGTGGACGCTCACCACCTCCGACCTGGGCGAGGTCGGCGGCGATGGGCACAAGTACCTGTACGCGGCATCTGTCGGCGTGTCGGGCATGGAAGGCATACCCTCGGGGTTCTTCGAGGTGATCCTCGATACCGCTACGCGCATGGCGGTTGGCCCGCAGGCCGAGCAGTCGCAGCCGGAGCCCGATGTGGACAGCCTTGTCCAGCGCCTGCTCGCGGAGCATGCCGATGACGGCTTCGGCCGGGCCGATATCGACCTGGCATTCGGTGAACTGCCTGGCGGCCATCGCGAGTCCGCTCCGGTGTCGGGGGATGCCATGGGCGGTGCGAATGCGGACAGCCGCTTCGTCGTTGAACAACTCTCCCTGCCGGATGCCAGGATCGACCTGCTGACCCTGTTGCAGAGCCAGCAACTGGTCGCCTGACCCGGGTTGTGCCCCCGTTTCCGGCATGGATGCTGGAAAGCGGGGATTTCAAAGGCGCGATTATCGAATCGCGCCTTTTTTATTTGTTGAATTCTGCAATTAAGGCCGGTCGGGATATTTGCCGCTCTGCACATCGCTCCGGACTTTTGGAAAACTCTTATTGAGTCCGGACTTATTGGCCGCTGTTTCGATTTGTCGCATTTGTCGGGCTGACTTTTAGGATGTCCCTTAATTACTTTGGCAAATCCACTTTCTAATATTCTGGCGGGAATTTCGGTGTCACTCCAGATAATCGCTTTATTTCGTCTCGGGCGCTGTCTGCACACGTCGTAGTTCGTATTTCCCTGACTGAAACTGCCTGCCCCGAATGGGGGCGAAACAACGGTATTGATAGGAGTTATTCCAGCCATGGCCGGAAAGAAACTTACCCAGGAGTCGCTGGGGTTGGAGAATGCTGCCGCTACCTCCGCTGCCGAAATGCAAGTACGCAATGTGCCAAGCATCAGCTCGATCGGCGATGACGTCGGCGCGTACAAGGAAATCATCCTGCATGACGGCCTTTACTACACCGATGACTCCGCGCCGACCTTCCGCGGCGAAGGGCTCGTCAAGGGGCAGGTGGTTCAGCTCTATGCCAATGGAGTCCTGGTGGGTTCGGCCACGGTACGCGCCAACGGCGCGTGGAGCCTCACGTCCAAGTCCGAGTTCGACCAGGGGATCGTGGAGTTCAAGGTCTCGCTCGATGGCAAGACCTTCAGCGATCCCATCCGGATTCTGATCGACTCCGAACCGCCGCTGTTCCTGGACGAGTCTTCCCTGAAGGTGGCGGGTGTCGGCGCCGGCCAGGCAACCAACATCGACAAGCCGACCTTCAGCGGCAAGCTCAAGGCGCAGCTGGACCAGCATGGCAACCCGCTGCCGATGGACACCGGTCCGACAGGCTCCTACGAAGTGGTGGTTTCCGCCAACGGCGAGGAAATCGGGCGTGCCCGTATCCAGGAGGACGGCAGCTGGAGCTTCACTCCCGACCAGCCGCTGGACGATGGCGACTACGATTTCGAGTTCACCGTGCGCGACGTCGCCGGTAACGATCCCTATCGCAAGTACGAGCTCGATCACCCGAGCCTGAGTTTCACCATCGACACCGTGCCGCCGGAACCGGTGGTGGAAGCGCTGGATCTTGTCGACGACGTGGGTGCCGTCACCGGCACCATCGCCAAGGGCAGCGTGACCGACGATGTGCGTCCGACCTTCAAGGGCACCCTTGCCGAGGGGAGCTACGAGGCGGGCATGCAGATCAACATCTATGACGGTGCGACCCTGCTCGGTTCGACCGTGGTGGATGGCGACGGCAAGTGGAGCTTCGAGCCGGCAGCCGACCTGGAGCCCGGCGAGCATTCGTTCCAGTTCTCGGCGGTGGATGCCGCCGGCAACGAAAGCGCCAGGAGCGACCCGTGGAATTTCGTCCTGGCCCTGCATGTGCCGGATGCGCCGGTCATCGAGTCGGTCCGCGACGACTTCGGTTCCGTCACCGGTGAGCTGCAGAATGGCGGCGTCACCAACGACACCTCGCTGATCGTCAAGGGCACCGCCGAAGCCGGCTGCCTGGTGATCCTGTACGCCAACGGCGTGGAAGTGGGTTCGGCCACCGCCGATGCGAACGGCGACTGGACCATCACCACCAGCGACCTGGGACTGGTCGGCGGCGACGGCCTGAAGGAACTGCTGGCCAAGGCCCAGGGCGATGCCGGGCAGATCAGCCTGCCCAGCGAACCGCTGGAAGTCATCCTCGACACCCTCGCGCCGGTCAAGCCCGGCATCGTCGTGGCGACCGACGACGTCGGCGTCGTCACCGGCCCGGTCGCCAACGGCGGCGTGACCAACGACAACCAGCCGACCCTCAGCGGCACGGGCGTGGCGGGCGACCGGGTGACCCTCTACGACAACGGCGGCGAGATCGGCAGCGTCGTGGTCGATGGGCAAGGCAAATGGACCTTCACGCCCGCGCAGCCGCTGGCCGACGGTCCCCACAGCATCACCGCGACCCACACCGATCCGGCGGGCAACACCAGCGTGGCCAGCGATGCGCTGCAGATCGCCATCTGGTCCGTGCCGCCGACGGTCACCATCGAACATGCGCTGGACCAGGTCGGCCCCATCCAGGGCGAGATCGCCAACCATGGCGCCACCGACGACAACCGTCCGGTCCTGAAGGGCACCGCGACCCCGGGGGCGCTGGTGTTCATCAAGGAAGGCGCGGTCACCTTTGGCAGCGTCATGACGGATGCCCAGGGCAAGTGGAGCTTCCAGCTGCCGCTGGCGCAGAGCGAGGGCGAGCACACCTATACCGCGCGGGTGGAAAGCGCCACCGGCGAATTCGCCCAGGCCACCTTCACCCTGGAGATCGATACCCTGGCGCCGGAGCGGCCGAGCATTCATGCGGTGCGCGACGACGAGGGCGCGATCCAGGGCAATCTGGTATCCGGCCAGACCACCGATGACCGCACCCCGATTGTGGAAGGCCGCGACGCCGAGCCGAACGGCCTGGTCAAGGTCTACGACAAGGGCGTTCTGGTCGGCAGCGTGCAGGCCGACGGCAACGGCCACTGGAGCCTGGAACTGCCCGACTTGGCAGACGGCGGGCATCTCCTCACCGCCACCGTGACCGATGCGGTCGGCAGGGAAAGCCAGCCGAGCCTGCCGTTCGGCTTTGTCATCGATTCCGTGCCGACCTCGCTGGTGATCGACCAGATGGAGCTGCTCGACGACTTCGGTCCGGTGCACAAGGCCATCGCCAACGGCGAGAAGACCGACGATGCCACGCCGCTGCTGCGTGGGCATGTCGAGGGCGCCAACGCCGCCTATGTGGAGGTGTACGACCACGGCACGCTGATCGGCACTGCCCAGGTGGACGGCAACGGCAACTGGGAATTCCAGTCGGCGGCACTGGACACCGGCGAGCACAGCTTCAGCGCCCGTCCGGTGGACAGCATCGGCCGCTTCGGCGAGATGACCGCGGCCATCGCGTTCGAAGTGGTCGGCGACGACACCCCGCCGCTGCCGGCGCCGGCGATCACCGAAGTGTTCGACGACCATGGCTCCGTCACCGGGCAGCTCAGCAATGGCGACGCCACCGACGACACCAGCCTGACCGTCAAGGGCACCGCCGAGGCGGGCCGTATCGTGGTGCTCTACGTCAACGGCGAGGTGGCGGCCAGCACCCTTGCGGACGCAGAGGGCAAGTGGGAGGTCGAACTGCCGCTGGCCAACGATGGCGAGAAGCTGATCACCGCCAGGGTGCAGGACGATGCCGGCCGTCATGGCGAGCCGAGCCAGCCGGTCACGCTGGTCCTCGACACCACCGCGCCGGAGCAGCCGGGCATCGTGGCGGCCGACGACGATATCGGCGCGGTGACCGGTCCGATCGGGCAGGGCGGCGTGACCGACGACGACCAGCCGACCCTCAGCGGCCAGGTCGAGCCGGGCGAGCGGGTGACCATCCTCGACAACGGCGAGGTGATCGGCAACGTCGTGGCCGACGGCCAGGGCAACTGGGCCTTCACTCCCGCTCCGCTGGACGAGGGCGAGCACAGCATCAGCGTGATCGTCACCGACGCGGTCGGCAATGCCAGCGAGCCGAGCGAGCCGCTGGAGTTCATCGTCAACGCCCAACCGGCCATGGTCACCATCGACCATGCGCTGGACAAGGTCGGCCCGGTCCAGGGAGAGGTGCCCGACCATGGCGCCACCGACGACAAGCGTCCGACCCTGGTGGGCACCGCCAACCCCAATGCGACGGTGACCATCAAGGAAGGCCTGTTCACCTACGGCACCGTCGTGGCCGATGGCGACGGCAACTGGAAATTCCAGCTGCCGCTGGGACAGATCGACGGCACGCACGTCTACAGCGCCGAAGTGACCACGCCGGCTGGCGGCTCCGCCAGCGCCCAGTTCACCCTGGATATCGACAGCGTGGCGCCGGATCGTCCGGCCATCGACGCGGTGATCGACAACGTCGGCGACGTCCAGGGCAACCTGGCGCAGAACGCGCTCACCGACGATACCCAGCCGACCCTGGAAGGCACCGGCGACGAGGGCGACCTGATCCGGGTATACGACAACGGCAATCTGCTGGGCAGCGTCGAGGTCGACGGGGACGGCAAATGGTCGTTCACGCCGGACCAGCCGCTGGCCGACGGCGTACACCTCTTCACCGTCAGGGCGGAGGATCGTGCGGGCAACCTCAGCAAGCCGAGCTCCGGCTTCACCATCAACATCGATGGCACGCCGCCGGGCGATATCGTCGATCTCGACCTGGTCGACGACGTCGGTGCGAAGACCGGCACCATCGACATCGGTAGCCTGACCGACGACAGCAGCCCGCTGTTCAGCGGCCGCGTCGACGGTGGCGATGCCGTCTCCGTGCGTATCTACGATGGCGACACCCTGCTGGGCTCCGCGACTGTGGATGCCTCGGGCTACTGGAGCTTCCAGTCGCCGGAGCTGAGCCCCGGCGCGCATGCGTTCAAGGCGCAGGCCGTGGACAAGGCCGGCAATCTCGGCGGAATGAGCGACGCCTGGACGTTCGAACTGGTGGATGGCGACATCCCGGTAGAAGTCCCGGTGATCGTGCAGGTGCTCGACGACCAGGGCAGCATCACCGGTGAACTGCAGGACGGCGACGTCACCGACGACACCAGCCTGACCGTCAAGGGCACCGCCACGGCGGGCAACCTCGTGCTGCTGCATGTCAACGGCGAACTGGTCGCCAGCGTGCTGGCGGACGACCAGGGCAACTGGCAGGTCGAACTGCCGCTGTCCGGGGATGGTGAGAAGAGCATCACCGTGCAGGCGCAGGACGCCGCCGGCCGCCCGAGCGAACTCGGCGATCCGATGCTGGTGGTGCTCGATACCACCGCGCCGGAAGTCACCGTGCTGGAGCTGTCCGACGACGTTGGCACGGTCCTCGGCGCGATCGCCCAGGGCGGCCTGACCGACGATACCCGGCCGACCCTCAAGGGCGAGGCCAGTGGCGCCGAGCGGGTAAATATCTTCGACGGCAACACCCTGCTGGGATCGGCGGAGGTGCAGGCCGACGGCAGCTGGAGCTTCACGCCGGACGCGGACCTGGCCGAAGGCGGGCACAGCTTCAGCGTTGTGGCGGTGGATGCCGCCGGCAACGAGAGCGATCCGAGCGACGGCTGGAACTTCACCGTGGACCTGAGCTTCGATGGCATCGTGACCGACCTGGCGCTGTGGGATAGCGCCGGTCCGGTGAACGGGGACGTACCGAACGGCGGCAAAACCGACGACACGACGCCGACGCTCTACGGCAAGGTCGACAGCGCTGGCGCCACCACGGTCAACGTCTACGGCTACAACGCACACCTGGGCCATGAAGTGCTCCTGGGGTCCGCCACGGTCAACCAGCAGACCCTGGAGTGGGCGTTCACGCCGGGCCTGCCGATGGTTTCCGGCGAGCACAGCTTCCGCGCCGCCGCGGTGGATGCCGCCGGCAACGTCGGGCCGCTCAGCGAAACGTGGAGCTTCACCATCAGCCTGCCGAAGTCCGATGCCCCGGCGATCATCAACATCTACGACGATCTCGGCGAATCGCAAGGCTATCTGGAGAAGGAAGACCTCACCGACGACACCACCCTCACCGTCAGGGGCTCCTGTGCACCGGGCGCGGTGGTGACGCTGTATGCCAACGGCGTGGCGGTGGGTTCGCAGATCACCAACGAGGATGGCTACTGGACCATCACCACCAGCGACCTCGGCCTGGTCGCCGATGGCGATGGACTGGTGTCGCTGGTCGCGAGCGCTCCCGGCAAGCCGGATACCGGCGAGTGGCTGGTGTACCTGGATACCGACGTGATCGGTGCCGGGCTGCTCGATACGCCGGCGCCGTTCGACCTGGGTCTGCATGCCGATGTGGTCGACGAGCCCGCGTTCCAGCCCGTCGCCGCCAGCGAGGCGTTCGTTCCGCCGAGCCTGGCGCAGGTGCTGGGTACGGCTCCGGCGGTGCATGGCGAGCCTGTCGAACTGGCGCCGCTGGTCGAGCCTGCGCTGCAGCCGCTGCCGGTCGAGGCAGTGGCGTTCGACGCCGCGTTCGCCAAGCCCGACCTGTTGGCTCTGCAACAGCAGCAACTGCTGGTCTGACCGACCAGCCGTTCCCGGCCGGGCGTAGGCCCCGGTCGGGGACGTTTTTCCGGGCGCGCGCACCCGCTGTGCGCCGCCCTTCCTGCCGAAGCGGCGCAATGCCCCGGGACGAGTCCTGTTTCCGGACATGCGGCCAGCTTTCGGAGGCCCCTTGAACACTTTCGTCGACTGCCTTTCCGGCATCGGCTCCGGTCGCTAGTCCATGAGCAGGTGCTGTCCGTACTCGTTCGCCAGGGGAGGCGAGGGAAGGGCCCGACATCCATTGCAGGAGTTATTCATGACTGACCAATCGCTTTCCAGGGAAGCCGCGCTCGTGACCGGGTTTGCCGAGGATCAACCCGCATTGCCGGTGCCGCCGGCCAGCCCGGTGATCGACCGCATCCTCGACGATACCGGCCCTGCCGCGTACCAGGGCGTCGTGCACTACAACGGCTATACCGACGACACCCAGCCGACGCTGAGCGGCAGCAGCGCGGAGCCCGGGCACCAGATCAGGATCTACAACAACGACCGGCTGATCGGCACTGCCACGGTGAAGGGCAACGGCACCTGGCTGTTCACCCCGACCAACGAACTGCTGGAGGGGCAGCAGAGCTTCCGCATCAGCGCCTTCGATCCGGCGAGCGGCCTCGAAAGCACGCTCAGCGAGCCGTTCGTGTTCCACATCGACCTGACCCCGCCCAGCGCGCTCGCCTCGATCCTCAGCCTCTCCGAAGCCACCGAGGACAAGCCGCTGGTCACCGCCGACCGCACGCCGCTGCTGTTCGGCACCCTGAACGAAGCCCTCGCCGCCCACGAGAAGCTGCAGATCAGCCTGGATGGCGGCGCCAGCTGGGCGGACGTTGCGGCCGTCAGCGGCGTCAACTGGCAGTACCAGGACCTGCGTGAGCTGCACAACGGCAGCTACACCTACCTGATGCGCACCGTCGACGCCGCCGGCAACCTGGGCGAGATCGCGCAGCAGCAGATCACCATCGCCAGCGAGCCGCCGCGTCCGGACATCCGCGTGAACATCACCGGCATCACCCCGGATACCGGCGTGGAAGGCGACTTCATCACCAGCGCCTCGAAGATCGTCCTGCTCGGCACCCTCAGCAGGGAACTGCCGCAGGGCGGCAAGCTGCAACTGAGCATCGACGGCGGCAAGACCTGGAAACCCGTGCCGAACCTCGGCACCGAATGGTTCTACAGCGATCCCGCCGTGCACGCCCTCGGCACCAGCGTGCGCTACGAGATGCGCGTGGTGAGTGCCGACGGCCAGGAGATACCGGGCAGCTACACCGCGCAGGATGTGATCTTCGGCGATCTGCTGCCGCCGGGCCTGCACACCAGCATCGAGCTGGTCACCGATACCGCCGTCGCCATCGTCGGCGAGTACAGCAACGCGCGGCACGCCACCAACAAGGACTTCGTCACCCGCGACGACAGCATCACCCTGTCCGGCAAGCTCAGCTCCGCGCTGCAGATCGGCCAGCACCTGCAGGTGACGCTCGACGGCGGCAAGACCTGGGAAACCATCATGTCCAACGGCGGCGCGCTGTGGAGCTACACCAGCGCGCAACTGGCCGGCAGCCAGGCACTCGACGTCGAACTGCGCCTGGCGGATGGGCACGGCAACAGCATCAGCCTGGGCAAGCGCGACGTGATCGTCGACCTCGACTCGCCGGTGCCGTTCGCCTTCGCGCCGGACATCGCGCCCATCGCCACCAGCGGCGAGCGCGCCTACTACTCCAGCGCCCGGTACGGCCTGGCCGAAGCCGGCGCCACCGTGGCCCTGGTGCAGGACGTCAACCGCGACGGCCGCTACCAGGAAGGCCTGGACCGGATTCTCGGCCATGCCGTGGCCGGCAACGACGGACGCTGGAGCTTCGACGCCGCGCTCAAGGACGGCGTGCAGCAACTGGGCTTCGTGACCTGGGACGTGGCGGGCAACACCTCCGACTTCGGCCCGCAGGTGGTGACCACCGCCGGCCGTCCGCTCAACGAGACCGGCACTTCCAGCCACGAAACCAACTGGGGCGGCACCGTCACCTCGGTGCGTGGCGTCAACTCCGCCGCCATGGCGATGAGCGCCGACGGCAGCTGGTCGTTCTTCCAGAGCAACGGTTACGCCCAGAGCTCCACCTGCTACATGAACTCCGGCACCGTCTTCAGCGGCCAGGACCGCGACAACTACCGCGCCAGCTACCTGGCCGAGCCGGTCAAGGTCACCAACGGCGGCAACGGGCACATGGTCTCCAAGGCCACCTTCGCCGACTACAACCGCGACGGCCTGATGGACGTGCTCGGCAACGTCAGCGGCAACTCCGCGTACCTGCCGCTGTGGACCGCCAGGGCGGACGGCACCTACAGCGCCGACTGGGTGAACAACCCGAACTCGCTGAACATCGGCGGGGTCATCGCCTGGGATGGCAACGGCGACGGCTACACCGACTTCATCGTGCTCGACAACACCATCGGCAAGTACGCCTTCAACCTCATCGTCAACAACGGCGGCGTGCTGAAGGGCGAGAAACGCGGCGACACCCGGTGGGCTTCGGAAGTCAGCGGCGTGGACCTCGACAACAACGGCACCGTCGACCTGGCCGGGCACAGCAACCAGTACTGCAACACCGCCCTCGGCGTGCTGCTGACCAATTCCGATGGCTCCTGGAGAGGCGAGCGGACCTTCGACAAGGTGTTCCGCAGCGATACCTCCAGCACCCTGGAATACAGCAACCTGGCGAACGCCATGACCTGGGCCGACTTCAACGGCGACGGCTACCTGGACCTGTTCCTGGCCCGCGGCACCCGTGGTTCCACCGGCTATACCGGCAACTCCGACGACAGCCGCATCTACCTGAACAAGGGCAACGATGCCGGTGGCAACTGGCTGGGCATCGACAACAGCAACCCGCTGTTCTTCAACGACGTGATCGGCCTGCAGAAGAGCGGCTTGCCGTTCCACTTCGACGGCGGTAGCTCCTTCGCCGTGGACTGGAACCACGACGGCCGGATGGACGTCGTCGAGGTGCCGCGCCACAACGCCAGCTGGTCGGGCATCAACGCGTCGATGCCGCCGATGCTCTTCCTCAACCGTGGCAATGGCGACTGGCTGAACAGCGGCAAGGCGATGAGCAGCCAGGCCTACGACAACGTCAGCGGCGCGGTGGCCGTGGACTACGACTTCGACGGCGCCGTGGACCTGGTGATGTACCGCACCAGCAACCAGGACCACCTCGGCTCGCGCACCGATACCGCGCCCTCGGTGCTGATCCGCAACGAGAACCTGGTGGCCGAGGGCAGCAGCCTGATCCTGCGCATCCTCGACAAGCACGGTCTCAACAGCTACTACGGCAACACCGTGCAACTGTTCGACTCCGCCGGCCAACTGGTGGCGACGCAGATCATCAACCCGCAGTCCGGCGTGACCAACGACAGTTCCGGTCTGGTGTACTTCTACGGGCTCGACGCCGGCGAGGTCTACAGCGCCAGGCTGCTGACCGGCAAGGGCCTGCTGCTCACCGACCAGGAACTGGGCGTCGCCAACCCGACCTGGGCCGGCCTGACCACCGGCGCGGCCGACCACGCCTACGTGCTGACCGCCGGCAAGCCGACCGTCAACTTCGACAGCCAGGGCATCGGCGCCGTCGGCAGCGGCTACAACGACAGCTTCACGGCCAGCGAGGGCAACGACGTCATCAACGGCGGCGGCGGCTGGAACATCCTGGGCAATGGCGACAAGGTGTGGAGCGCCACCCAGGGCATGGACGAGGTCGATTACCGCTGGGCCGGCCAGGGCGTGCAGGTCAACCTGCAGACCGGCGTCTCCGTGGGCATGGGCAACGACACCCTGAAGAACATCGAGGGCCTGAAGGGCGGCGCGTTCGCCGACACCTTCAGCGACAACGCCGCCAACAACCACTTCGAGGGTCGCGGCGGCGACGATGTCTTCTACCTGTTCGGTGGCGGCAACGACACGCTGATCTATCGTCCGTCCAGCTTCAAGGACATCACCGCCACCGCCGGCAACGGTCATGACGAGGTGTACGGCTTCGCCGTCGGCGACGTGCGCCACAACGGCAACGCCGACATCATCGACCTGCGCGGCATGCTCGGCTACGACGGTCCCATCGGGCTGAACAACAACGACGGCGTGCTGCAGCTCAATGCGTCGTCGCGCGGCCTGCTGGACTACCTGTCGACCCGTGTGGAGGGCAACAGCACGGTGCTGAGTATCGACCGCGACGGCATGGGCGGCCAGTTGGGCTTCACCGACCTGGTCACCCTCGTCGGCGCGCGTACCGACCTGCTGAACCTGCTGCAGAACCACCAGGTCCTGGTCTGACCCCGGCCTGTTCCCCGGCGCGCCCTGCGCCGGGGAACGACCGGTTCTTCGCGAAGCCCAACATCGCCATCGTTGGGCTTCACTGCGTTCAGCACCAACCTACGGGGTGCAGGAAAAACGCCGTCGTAGGATGGGTTGAGCACCTCGACGCAGTCGGCAAGACAGTTGCTCCTCCCCCGATAATCCGAGAAGAACCCTTTATTGCCGTATCGAGCACTGCCCGAAAGTTTCCTCTGAGTCTTATCTGAAAAGTTTATTCCGGTGTTTTCACACGTCCTGTTTTGAGAGTTTTCGAATTGCCGGGTGCATTTCGAAGTTAATAGGATGTCGTTTGCTGTTCTATCTGGAAGGCAGCATCTCGATATGAGTCTTGTCAGGAGGAAACATGCAGAAACTCGACATGCAGGAAGTTGCAATGGGCGAAGGCTGTGCCGGGAACGGTTTATTCGCCAGGCTTCGCTGCTTGGGTAGTGGCATTTCCTCGATTCTGGAAAGAGCGCTTCAGCCCTGCGAAATACACCCGTCGAGATTGGCTTTATATGAGTTTCTGCTGGTTATCTGGTTGTTCTTTATGGCTGCGGAATTGATGTGAATATCTATCTTTAACTTGTTTTAAGACGCCTCTTAAAGATTCCGGAAAATTTGATTCGTAGACTCGCTGACCTCATTTTCCAGAGTCCGGAAAGATGTACTTTGAAGATTTGCGCCGGGGGGCGCTGGCGCTTTTGCTGTGCGTTCCGCTGGCCGATGCATTCGGGATGCCGGCCGATGGCGTGCAAGCCAGGCGGCGTTTTGTCTGCACTCCCGATTGCCACTGGATCGAAGCGCAGGCTCCAGACTCCGTCCCAGCTCCAGACCCGACTCCGGCTCCGGACCCGACTCCGGCTTCGGACCCGACTCCGACCCCGACCCCGACTCCGAATTCGGCTCCGACAGCAGGGCAGCAGGTGGCGCCGGCCGCGGGCCCGACGCTGGACCTTTCGGTCGATCACCTGCCCATGCCGGCTACCGGCCCGGGGCAACTCGACCTGTGGCGGGCGGTGCTCCTGGCGGTGGAAACCTATCCCTCCATCCGCGACTCCGAGGCGTTGCTGGAACAGCAGCGCGAAGCCGTGACCGAAGCGCGGGCGGGCTACCTGCCGACCATCCAGGTGGGGATGAACACCGGGCGCCAGGGCAGCTACGGCAACGGCCAGCAGCTTTCCCTCAGCGCCTCGCAGACCCTCTACGACTTCGGCAAGGTCGACAGCTCCGTGCTCGGTGCGGAAGCCGGTGTGCGCTTCCAGCAACTCCAGCTGCGCGCGGAGATCGACGAAGTGGCCCAGCGGGCGGCCCAGGCACTGATCGAGGTCGATCGCTACCGGTCGCTGCGCAACGCGGCCCAGGCGCTGCTGGATGGCGTGCGGCAGCTTCTCGACCTGGCCCGCCAGCGCGCCCGGGAAGGCGCCAGCACCCAGGCGGACCTGGCGCAGGCGCAGTCCCGCGTGGAGGCGGCCGAATCCTCCCTGCTGGCGATATCCACCCAGTTGCGCCAGCAGGAAAGCCGGCTGGCCATGCTGATCGGCGAGCCCGTGCCCGAGTCTGGGGTGAGCATCGCCCGCGAGCGACTGCAGCGGGCGGCGTTGGCCATCGTTCCGGACATGCAGCAGGTGACCGCCGTGCGCCTCGCCCAGGCCGAGTTCGAAGTGGCCGATGCGCGCCTGTCGCTGGCCAGGGCCAATACCCGGCCGACGGTATCGGTGGATGGCAGCGTGAGCGAATACATGGGCAACGCGGGCGATGGAATGGACGACCGCGTCTACACCCTGACCGTCGGCGTCAGGCACGACCTGTTCGCCGGTGGCGCGCCGTCGGCCAGGGTGCGTGGCGCCTCGCAAGCCGTGCTGGCGGCCGAGGAGCGCATCCAGACCAGCAAGCTGGAGGCCCAGGACGAATGGGATGCGCTGCTGGAGCAGATGTCCGGCCTGGACAGCCGCATGCGCGTCCTCGCGCAACGCCAGAAGAGCATCGTCGCCACGCAGAAGCTGTACCGCGAACAGTACCTCTCGCTGGGCACCCGCACGCTGCTCGACCTGCTCAACGCCGAGCAGGAAATCTTCCAGGCGGAAACCGACTCGGTGAACGCCACGTATGACCTCCTGGGTGCCCAGATCGCCTTCATCGGCTCGACCGGCCACATGCACGAGGTTTTCCAGTTGACGGGTCTTTCTTTCGAGGGGAGCAAACCATGACCGCCCAAGCCACTACTCCGGCCTATCTCCCCTGGCTGGAAGCCATGCTGGTGCTGGCCCGGCATTACCGCCTGGACGTTTCCGAGGAGCGCGTGCGCGTCGGCCTGGAATGGCACAAGGGCCGCGCCCTCGACGAGCAGCTGCGGCAGATGGCCCGCGACATGGGCATGTCGCTGCGTAGCGAACCGCTCGACAAGGGCGTGCTGGACCCCTGGCGCCTGCCGGTGCTGGCCGAGTTTTCCGGCAACCAGGTCGGCGTCATCGAGAGTGTCGACGCAGGCGGCCTGGTCGGCGTGCGCCTGAGCGGCGAGCAGGGCGTGCTGCAGACGCTGCCGGCCAGCGAGTTGGGCGAGCGGGTGCTGCGGGTGTTCCGTCTGCGTCCGGAAGTCGCCGTGCCCGACGTGCGGGTCGACGACTACATCAAGCCCTACGAGGCGAACTGGTTCTGGAAGATCGTCCTGCACGACTGGCCGCGCTACGGCGACATCATGCTCGCCTCGCTGGTGGCGAACGTGCTGGCGCTGTCGGCGATGACCTTCTCCATGCAGGTCTACGACCGCGTGGTGCCCGCGCAGTCCGAGCCGACCCTGTGGGTGCTGTTCGGCGGCGTGATGCTGGCCATCGCCTTCGAATTCGGCATGCGCCTGGCGCGCACCTACCTGTCGGACCGCATCGGCAAGCGCGCCGACCTGCGTATTTCCGACCGCGTGTTCGGTCATGCGCTGCGTCTGCGCAACGAGGCGGTGTCGAAGTCCACCGGTTCCTTCATCGCCCAGTTGCGCGAGATGGAGCAGGTGCGCGAACTGATCACCTCCACCACGCTGGGCTCGCTGGCCGACCTGCCGTTCTTCCTGCTGTTCCTCGTCGTGCTCTGGTCGATCGGCGGGGTGATGGCGCTGGTGCCGCTGGCGGTGCTGCCGCTGCTGCTGATCCCCGGCCTGCTGGCGCAGAAGCCGCTGGCGCGGCTGTCCCGGGAGGGCATGCGCGAGTCGGCGATCCGCAACGCGATCCTGGTGGAGGCGGTGCAGGGCATCGAGGACGTCAAGCAACTGCGCGCCGAGCCGCGCTTCCAGAGCCAGTGGAACCACCTCAACGAGGTTTCCGCGACCATCAGCATGCGCCAGCGCTTCATTTCCGGCGCGCTGATGGCCTGGACGCAGGAAGTGCAGACGCTGATCTACGTGCTGGTGGTGCTGGTCGGCTGCTTCCAGGTGATGAGCGGCGACATGACCACCGGCGCGCTGATCGGCATGTCGATCCTGTCCTCGCGGATGATCGCGCCGCTGGCGCAGATCTCCGGGATCATGGTGCGCTGGCAGCAGGCGAAGGTGGCGCGCGAAGGGCTCGACGAGCTGATGAAGCGTCCGGTGGAAACCGCGGAGAAGGGCAAGCTCCTACACCGCCCGGTGATCCATGGCGACTACAGCCTGGAGGGTGTGCGCTTCCGCTACCGCCAGGAGGACAAGCGCCCGGCCATCGAGGTCGGCAGGCTGGAGATCGCCGCCGGCGAGAAGGTCGCCATCCTCGGCCGCAACGGCGCCGGCAAGTCGAGCCTGCTGCAACTGCTGGCGGGCATGTACACGCCGCAGGAAGGCAGCCTGATGCTCGACTCGCTGAAGATGGCGCTGATCGACCCCTATGACGTCCGCCGCGACGTGGGCTTCCTCAGCCAGCAGTCCAACCTGTTCTTCGGCACCCTGCGCGAGAACCTCACCATGGGCCGGCCGAACGCCACCGACCAGGAGCTGCTCGACGCCCTGCAGCTGAGCGGCGCCCTGGGCATGGTGCAGGCGCAGCCGGACGGCCTCGACCACATGGTGATGGAGGGCGGGCGCGGGCTGTCCGGCGGCCAGCGCCAGGCCCTGCTGCTGGCGCGCACGCTGATCCGCGAGCCGCGGGTGCTGCTGCTCGACGAGCCGACCGCGTGGCTCGACGAGGTCGGCGAACAGCAACTGATCCGCAACCTCCAGCCCTGGCTGCAGAGCCGCACCCTGGTGGTGGCGACCCATCGTCCGGCGGTGCTCAGGTGGGTCGAGCGGATCATCGTCGTGGAGAACGGCCGCATCGTCATGGACGACAGCAAGGACGCCGTCCTCGGCCGCCTGGCCAAACCGCAACCGGCTGCCGCCGCGGATGCGTGATCGCCGATTTCAGCCGGCCGCCGGGCCGCGCATGTGACATGTGGAGTAGCTATGCAGATCGATAACCTTCGTGCGCCGGCTCCGGGCCGGCGCACTGACTACTTCGCGAGCTCGGAGCGTACGCCCCGGGTTTCGTGGCTGGTGTGGGCCGTCTTCGCGGGCGTGACGGCGCTGTTCGCCTGGGCCTATGTGTTCAGGCTGGACGAGGTTTCCACCGGCACGGGCAAGGTCATTCCCAGTCTGCGCGAACAGGTGGTGCAGTCCCTGGAAGGCGGCATCCTCGCCGAGCTCAAGGTGAAGGAAGGCGACCTGGTCCAGGCCGGGCAGGTGCTGGCGCAGCTGGACCGCACCAAGACCGAGTCCTCGGTCGGCGAAAGCGCCTCGCGGGTCCGCGCGGCGCTGGCCACGGCGGCGCGCCTGGACGCCGAGGTGAATGGCGGCGAACTGGAGTTCCCGCCGGAGGTGCTGGAGGATGAGGCACTGGTGCGCTCGGAGACGGCGCTCTACCAGTCGCGCCGCGAGAGCCTGAAGAAGACGCTGGCGGGCATCGCCGAGGCCCTGGCGCTGGTCGACAAGGAACTGAAGATGACCCGGCGCCTGGCCGAGATGGGCGCGGCCAGCAACGTCGAAGTGCTGCGCCTGCAACGCCAGGCCAACGAGCTGGAACTGAAGGCCACCGACACGCGCAACCAGTACTACGTCAAGGCGCGCGAGGAACTGGCGAGGGCCAACGGCGAGGTTGAAGCGCAGCAGTCGGTGACCCGTGGGCGGGTCGACGCGCTGGCACGCCTGACGGTGACATCGCCGGTGCGCGGCATCGTCAAGGACATCGAGGTGAACACGGTCGGCGGCGTGATCCCGCCCAACGGCCGCTTCATGGTCATCGTGCCGGTGGAGGACCAACTGGTGGTGGAGGCGCGCATCTCGCCGCGCGACATCGCCTTCATCCATCCCGGCCTGCCGGCGACGGTGAAGGTCAGCGCCTACGACTACTCCATCTACGGCGGGCTGGCCGGCCAGGTGAGCCACATCTCGCCGGACACCATCCAGGACGACGTGCGTCGCGACCAGTACTACTACCGGGTCTTCGTGCGCACCGACAGCGATTCGCTGCGCAACAAGGAAGGGCAGGGCTTCCCGATCTTCCCGGGCATGGTCACCACCGTGGACATCCACACCGGCAGCAAGACCGTCTGGGACTACCTGACCAAGCCGCTCAACCGGGCGCGCGAGGCGTTGCGGGAGCGCTGATCGCAGGGACGGGGAGCCGGGCGGTGGCCCGGTTCCCTGTCGTGATTTCTGGTTGAGGTGTATGGGGGAGTGGCAGGGGCAGTCAGCCCAGGGCTCGATCCTGCTTGTCCGGACGGTGCGTCATCCGGCTGGCCGCCAGGGATATCGCAGCCCGCTCGAAGGCATCCTGCCCGATGGCGTCCAGATGATGGTAGAGCAGGGCGGCATTGCGCCGGAAGCGCTGCCAGACCCGCTTCTGTTCCGCAGGCGGCAGCACCGCGATCACCGCCTCGAGCATGCAGCGCAACGCCAGTATTTCGCCTTTCTTGTCCATGTCCAGACCTCTGGATGCCGAGCATGGAGGTTAGCGCGGCGCTTGGGGTTGCGGCCATCAGAGGGCTCTGAAACAGCAGGTGAAACACGAGGGGACAGAGCGCCGGATCAGACCAGTATCGCCAGGCTGGTGTACTTCGCCACGAGTGGATCGGCCGTGATCAGCCGCATGGGCTCGGTGATCGCGGTGGCAACCAGGATTCTGTCGAAGGGGTCGCGGTGATGTTGTTCGAGGTCCTTGACGGCGATGGCGTGCTCGACGGCAATCGGCAGCTCAATGAACCCGCTTTCCCTGCAGTAACCGCGGATTTCATCCAGGTCGACGTCGAGCCTTCCCTGGCTGACCTTGATAGTCATTTCCCAGAAGCTGGCCGCGCTGATGTAGATCTCGCTGGCATCCTCGATCAGCCGCCTGGCCTTGCTCGAGAGCCTTTCATCGTCGGCCAGCGCCCAGAGCAGGATGTGGGTGTCGAGTAGAACCCTCATAGGCTGCTGTTCTCGAAGTCATCGAGCAGATCGTCCGGCAGCGGCTCATCGAATCCCTGGGGAACCACCAGTTTTCCCTTCATCGCGCCGATTCGCTGGCCTGTGGGCTTGCTTGCCGGCACCAGTCGAGCCATGGCGCGACCGTGTTTGGCAATGGTGATGATCTGGCCTTCGGCGGCTTCGTCGACCAGCTTGGACAGGTTGTTCTTCGCTTCCGCCAGTGGAACCGTGATCATGGTGAGTACCTCCTGATTTATAGCCAAATATAGCCAGAATTCTTCCGAAGAAAAAGCAAGGCGTCCAAGCCAGCCTGGCCAGCTAGTGGAAATCCCGGCTCCGCACATCCAGCCCGCTCAGCAGCGGCGTCAGGTCATGCAGCCGGCCGGCGAGCACATGGCGCACGCCGCTTTCGGTTTCCAGCGTGCCGTCCACCTGCAGCAGCCGTGCTTCGAGGAAGGGGCGGCGCTGGCGCTCGGCCAGGTCGTGCCAGACGATCACGTTGGTCATGCCGAACTCGTCTTCCAGGGTGATGAAGGTGACGCCGCTGGCGGTCTGCGGGCGCTGGCGGCCGACCACCAGGCCGGCGACATGGACCAGGCGGCCGTGTTCCACGTCGGCCAGCTCCTTCGAACTGCGGCAGCGCCGGGCCCTGAGTGCGGCGCGCAGCAGTGCCATGGGATGTGGGCCGAGGGTGGTGCCGAGGGTGTCGTAGTCGGTCAGCAGGTCTTCGCCGCGCGTCGGCAGCGGCAGGGTGACCGGGGTTTCTTCGGTCGACTGGCCGGCGAACAGCGGCATCTGCGGCTCGATGCCGGCCACCGCCCAGCGTGCCTTGTGCCGGTGCCCGGCGAGGCCACGGAGGGCGCCGGCGTCGGCCAGGAGTTCGCTGGCGCGGGCGTCGAGGCTGGCGCGTACGGCAAGGTCGGTGACATCGGCGAACGGACTCTGGCACCGGCTGGCCTCGATGCGCCGCGCATCCTCCATGCGGAAGCCGCGAACCATGCGCAAACCCAGGCGGATCGCCGGCTGCTCCCGGCCACTGTCTTCCAGGCCGCAGTCCCAGCCGCTGTGGCGCACATCCACCGGACGGATTTCCAGGCCATGGCGGCGGGCGTCCTGGAGGATCTGGTCGGGGCTGTAGAAACCCATCGGCCAGCTGTTGATCAGCGCGCAGGCGTAGGCGGCCGGCTCGTGGCGTTTCAGCCAGCAACTGGCGTAGGTCAGCAGGGCGAAGCTGGCAGCGTGGGATTCGGGGAAGCCGTAGCTGCCGAAGCCTTCGATCTGCCTGAATATCCGTTCGGTGAACTCCTGCGTGTAGCCCCGTTCGAGCATGCGCCCGGTCAGCCGCTGGCGGTGCGCTTCCAGACCGCCGTGGCGTTTCCATGCGGCCATCGAGCGGCGCAGGTGATCGGCTTCGCCGGGGGTGTATTCGCCGGCGACGATCGCCAGTTGCATCACCTGCTCCTGGAACAGCGGCACGCCGAGGGTGCGCTTGAATACCGGGATCAGTTCCTCGGAGGCGTACTCGATCTTTTCATCGCCATTCCGCCGGCGCAGGTAGGGATGGACCATGTCGCCCTGGATCGGTCCGGGGCGGACGATGGCGACCTGGATCACCAGGTCGTAGAACTCCTTCGGTTGCAGGCGCGGCAGCATGGCCATCTGCGCGCGCGATTCGATCTGGAATACGCCGATGGTGTCGGCGCGGCTGATCATCTCGTAGGTTTCCGGGTCTTCCGGCGGCAGCGTGGCCAGCTCCCAGCGCTTGCCGCGATAGTCCGCCAGCAGGTCGAAGCAGCGTCGCAGCGCGCTGAGCATGCCGAGGGCGAGGATATCCACCTTGAGCAGGCCGACCGCGTCGAGGTCGTCCTTGTCCCACTGGATGATGGTGCGTTCGGCCATCGCCGCGTTTTCCACCGGCACCAGGGTTTCCAGCGGCTGTTCGGAGATGACGAAGCCGCCGGGGTGCTGTGACAGGTGGCGGGGGAAGCCGATCAACTGGCCGGTGAGTGCCAGCACGCGGCGCAGGATCGGGCTTTCCGGATCGAAGCCGGCTTCGCGCAGGCGCTCCACCGGTGGCGCGCTGCTGCTCCAGTGGCCGCAACAGCGGGCCAGGGCGTCGATCTGCTCCGGCGGCAGGCCGAGCGCACGGGCCACGTCGCGCACCGCGCCGGCGCCGTGGTAGGTGCTGACCACTGCGGTGAGCGCGGCGCGGTGGCGGCCGTAGCGCTGGAATACGTACTGGATGACTTCCTCGCGGCGCTCGTGCTCGAAGTCGACGTCGATGTCCGGCGGTTCGTTGCGCTCCTTCGAGATGAAGCGCTCGAACAGCAGGTCGATCCGGTCCGGGTCCAGTTCGGTGATGCCGAGGGCGAAGCACACTGCCGAGTTGGCCGCCGAGCCGCGTCCCTGGCAGAGGATGTCGCGCTCGCGGGCGAAACGAACGATGTCTTCGACGGTAAGAAAGTAGCTTTCGTAGCGCAGTTCGGCGATCAGCCCGAGTTCCTTCTCGATGGCCTCGCGCACCTTTGCCGTGGGGCCGTCGGGCCAGCGTTTGTGGATGCCTTTCTCGGTCAGCTCGCTCAGCCAGGTGGTTGGCGTATGCCCAGCCGGAACCAGTTCGTGGGGGTACTGGTAGCGCAGCTTCTTGAGATCGAAGGTGCAGCGTTCGGCGATGCGCAGGGTTTCCGCCAGCAGTTCGGCCGGATAGAGATCGACCAGCACCTCGCGCGGTCGCAGATGGCGTTCGCCGTTGGGGAACAGCCAGGCGCCGGCCTCGGCCACCGGGCAGTGCTGGCGGATGGCGGTCATGCAGTCCTGCAGGGCGCGGCGGCCGCGGGCGTGCATATGCACGTCGCCGCAGGCCACTGCCGGTATTCCCAGTCTGGCGGCCAGCGACTGCAGTTCCTGGAGACGCTGCGCATCGTCCGGGCCGCGATGCAGTTCCACGCCCAGCCACAAGCGGCCGGGGAACAGCTCGCGCAGCCAGCGGCCGTCGCTTTCCTGCTGCGGCAACCAGAGGGCGAGCAGGCCATCCAGCGGCTGGTCGAGGTCGCCCCGCAGCAGGCGGTAGCTGCCCTTGTCGGCGCGGCGGCGGGCGTGGGTGATCAGCCGGCAGAGGTTCTGGTAGCCGGTGAGGTTTTCCACCAGCAGGACCAGTTTGGGACCGGATTCGATCTGCACTTCGCTGCCGACGATCAGCGCCACGCCGCTTTCCTTCGCCGCCTGCCAGGCGCGGACGATGCCGGCCAGGCTGCATTCGTCGGTGATCGCCAGGGCGCGGTAGCCGAGTTTCGCGGCGCGGGTGAACAGCTCCTGCGCGCTGGAGGCGCCGCGCTGGAAGCTGAAGTTGCTCAGGCAATGCAGCTCGGCGTAGTCGGCGCTCATGCGAACCAGCCGTGCAACAGCAGCGGCCCCTCGTCGCCGACCGTGCGATAGGCCCAGCCGCGCCGGCCATCGCGGGTTTCGATCAGGTAGTAGTCGCGGCGCACGTCGCCGCCATCCCACCAGCCGGATTCGATGCGCTCGGGGCCGGCGAGGATGCGCAGGTTTGCTTCGCGCAAGGGCACGGGCTCCGTCAGCAGCCAGCCGGGGCGCGGTGCATCGTTAGGCCGGGGAACGGGTTTGCCGGCATCGCCAGCCTGCCAGGCGCATTCCGGCCGGTGATCGGCGAGGGCGCGGATGCCATGCACCGCCTCATCGCCCAGCCGTGCGCGCAGGCGCTCGCGCAGTTGTTCCCAAGGCAGGGATTGTTGCGGCCGCTCGTCGAACAGCTGGCGATGCTCGGGGACGAAGGCCGGCAGGTCGCGGGCGAGCAGGCGCAGCGACAGCACCGGTGCAGGTAGTTGCAGTTGTTCCAGGCGGCCGCGGGTCAGTTCGAAGAGCATCGCCGCCTCGCGCTCGGCAGCGAGCAGACCGACATCCAGCCGGGTGGCGCCCTGGCGATGCTCCAGCAGCAGGCTGAAACGCTGCACGCCGCTGTCGCGCCCGGCGAGATAGGCCGACAGGTCGGCGGTCAGGCGGCGCAGCGGGAACAGCAGCGCCTGGTGTGATTCCACTTCGAAGTTTAGCTCGATGCGCGAATCGAACTCATCCGGCGGCCGGTAGAAATCCAGGGCCAGCCCGCGCTGGCCGAGCAGGCTGTCCACATGCTGCAGCAGCTCTGGCGCAAAGCGCCGGGCCAGACTGGCGCGGGGCAGGGCGAGCAGCTGGCGCAGGCTGCGCACGCCCATGCGAGCGAAGGCGCTGGCGGTTTCCCGGGGAAGGCCGCTGCGCTCCAGCGGCAGGCGGCCGAGGATATCGCGCAGTTCGTCAGGGTTTTCCACAGCCAGCCCGTCATGGACGTTGGCCAGCACGCGGGCGGCGGCGGGATTGGGCGCGGCGGTGATGCGATGGTGGAAGCCGAGGCCGGTCAGCTCCTCACGCAGGCGCGCCTCGAAACGCGGCCAGGGTCCGAACAGGCCGAAGCTGGACTGCACTTCCAGCAGCAGCGCGCGGGGGTAGTGCAGGCTGACCTGCGAGCTGAAGCCATAGGCCCAGGCGGCGAGGAAGTTCTGCCAGCGCTCGATTTCCGCCAGGTCGTAGTCGGCGGTGCTGAAGTCACGGCTCAGCGCCTGGGCGGCCAGCAGCGAATGCCCGGGCTTCAGGCCGAGGGCGCGGGCGGCCGGGTTGACCGCCTGCAGCACACGGCGCTGCGGCGGACCGGAGAGCAGGGCCAGCGGCGCGTCGGCATCGGCGCGGCCGCGCAGCACGCCGTCCATTGCCAGTTGCGGCAGAAGGATGCAGGCCCAGAGCATGGCCGCCTCAGCTCCACGCCGACGCGGGGATGGGCTGCGCCGGCGCCAGTCCGCCCCGGCATTTCAGCACGCGCAGCTGGCGCGGCTTCGCCTCCAGCACCAGACGCAGCGCCGCCGGTGAGGGATTCACCGCCTCGCGCAGCGGACGATAGGCGAAGGCCAGCGTCTGCCCGGTTTCGGCGGCCACCTGCAGGCGGCGCAGGGCGCGGTCGTCGGCCTGCTGCGGCCAGCACAGCACGGCACCGCAACTGCCGGAGCGCAGGCACTGCTCGGTCGCCCACAGCGCATCGCGGCCATCCGCCTCGATCAGCATCAACTGGCGCAAGTCCACCCCGGCGGCCTGCCAGGCGTGCGGATAGGGCACATGCGGCGGCGCTACCAGCACCACCCGCTCACCAGCCGCGCTCAGGCGGGCGAGGGTCGGCCAGAGCAGTTGCAACTCGCCGATGCCTTCGCTGGGCAAAAGAATCTCGCTGAGCGCCGCCTCCGGCCAGCCGCCGCTGGGCAAGGCCGCATCCAGCGCAGCATGCCCGGTGGGCTGGGCGCCGGGCAGCGGGGCGTTGTGCTGGGCCTTCCAGACACGACGCTGGTCCAGCAGCGCATCGAGGGCGATGACAGCGCCCATCAGGAGCACCTGATGATGAGGAAGGAGTTGGCCATTGCGGAGGATGAGATAGCTGTATGGATATACAGTTTTTCACCTTGGCATGGTGGCGGTCAACACGCCTCGGAACCGCGTGGCTGAGCCAGAACCCGCGTAGGTTGGTGCTGAACGCAGTGAAGCCCAACGATGGCGATGTTGGGCTTCGCGTTGCTCAGCGCCAACCTACGGTGGGCATTGCAGCTCGCTCCGGAATATCTCCCGCTGCTGGCTTAGCCCTCGCGCTTCACCACCAGAGTCAGGATGTCGTAGCTGGCCACCAGCTCGTCGTTCTGGTTGGTGACTTCCACGTCCCACGCCACCACGCCCTGCGGTTCGCCTTTCGGGCTGACCTTGCCCTGGTCGATCTTGCGCTTGCAGGTCAGGCGCGCCTGGATGGTGTCGCCGATGCCTACCGGGGTGATGAAGCGCAGGGTGTCCAGGCCGTAGTTGGCCAGCACCGGGCCGACGCCGGGGGAGACGAACAGGCCGGCGGCCGCCGACAGCACGAAGTAGCCGTGGGCGATGCGCTTGCCGAATTGCGAGTCCTTCGCGGCGATCTCGTCGAAGTGCATGTAGAAGTGATCGCCCGACAGGCAGCCGAAGTTGACGATGTCGGCCTCGGTCACGGTGCGGCGGTGGGTCAGCAGCGATTCGCCGATCTGCAGGTCCTCGAAGTGGCGGCGGAACGGGTGCACTTCGGTTTCAACGACCCTGGCGCCGCGCACGTACTCGCCGGTGACCGCCATCAGCATGCTCGGCGAGCCCTGTACGGCGGTGCGCTGCAGGTAGTGCTTGACCGCGCGCAGGCCGCCCAGCTCTTCGCCACCACCGGCGCGGCCGGGGCCGCCGTGCTTGAGTTGCGGCAGCGGCGAGCCGTGGCCGGTGGATTCCGGCGCGGCTTCGGCATCGAGGATATGCACGCGTCCGTGCCAGGCAGCGGCAGCCGGCACTACCCTGGCAGCCACCAGCGGGTCTTTCGTCACCAGCGTGGAAACCAGGCTGCCCTTGCCACGGGCGGCGAGGGCGACGGCTTCGTCGATGTCGTCGTAGGCCATCAGGGTGCTCACCGGGCCGAACGCCTCGATGTCGTGGGCGCCGCCGTCGGCATGCGGATCGCGGCTGCGCAGCAGGGTCGGGGCGAAGAAGGCGCCTTCGGCCACACCTTCGCCGAGCGGGGCGAAGCCGTCCTTGGCGCCGAACAGCAGGTCGCTGCTCTGCAGCAGCAGCTCCAGGCGCTCGGCGACGTCGGCCTGCTGGGCGTGGGAAGCCAGGGCGCCCATGCGCACGCCTTCCACCGACGGATCGCCGACCGCGATTTTTGCCAGACGCGCGCTCAGGCGCTCGGCCACGGCGTCGATGTGTCTGGCGGGGACGATGGCGCGGCGGATCGCCGTGCACTTCTGGCCGGCCTTGACCGTCATCTCGCGGGCGACTTCCTTGACGAACAGGTCGAACTCTTCGTCATCCGGGGTCACGTCGGGCGCGAGGATGGCGCAGTTCAGCGAGTCGGCCTCGGCGTTGAACGGAATCGAATTGCGCACCAGGTTGGCGTTCACCCGCAGTTTGGCGGCGGTGTCGGCGGAGCCGGTGAAAGTCACCACGTCCTGACCCTGCAGGCGGTCGAGCAGGTCGCCGGTGCTGCCGATGATCAGCTGCAGGCTGCCTTCCGGGAGCAGGCCGGATTCGTACATCAGGCGCACGGCGGCTTCGGTCAGGTAGCTGGTGGCGGTGGCCGGTTTGACGATGCACGGCATGCCGGCGAGGAAGCTCGGCGCGAACTTCTCCAGCATGCCCCAGATCGGGAAGTTGAAGGCGTTGATGTGCACCGCCACGCCGCCGCGCGGCACCAGGATGTGCGTGCCGGCGAACTTGCCGGTCTTGCCCAGCGGGATGGCCGGGCCTTCATGCACCACGTTGCCCGACGGCAGTTCGCGCGAGCCGACGCTGGCGTAGGCGAACAGGGTGCCGGCGCCGCCTTCGATGTCGATCCAGCTGTCGGCGCGGGTGGCGCCGCTGTGGTGGGACAGCGCGTAGAGCTGCTCCTTGCGCTCCAGCAGGAACTTGCCGAGGGCCTTGAGGCGCGCGGCGCGTTGCTGGAAGTCCAATGCCATCAGCGCGGGCACGCCCTGCTGGCGGGCGTAGGCGATGGATTCGGCGAAGTCGAGGGATTCCTCGTGGGTGTAGGCGAGCGACTGGCCGTTGATCGCGCTGCGCAGTGCCTGGGCGCCGTGGCTGCCGATCCAGCGGCCGGCGATGAAGCTTTGCAGGGTGGGGGTGTTGCTCATCATGGAGTCTCCGGAGTCCGGGGCCTGTATGTAGGAGCGGACCTTGTCCGCGATGCTCTTGTCCCGGTAATGACGGTCGCGGGCATGGCCCGCTCCTACGGGGGTGGTTGTGTTGCCTTACCAGAGGGCCAGGGTGTAGCCGATGATCAGGCGGTTCTCGTCGATTGCCGTATCCAGCCCGTTGCCGGAGCGGAACGTCAGGTTGCGCCAGCGCAGGCTCACGCCCTTCAAGGGGCCGCCTTGCACCACGTAGGCGATGTCGGTATCGCGTTCCCATTCCTCGCCGTCGTCGACGGTCGCGGTCTTCACGTTGCGGCCGTCGACGTAGCGGGTCATGAAGGTCAGGCCGGGAATGCCGAGGGCGGCGAAGTCGTAGTCGTAGCGCAGCTGCCAGGAATCCTCGTCGGCGCGGGTGAAGGTGTTGAAGGTCACCAGGTTGACCACGTACGGGTCGCCGCCGTTGAGGAAGGGGAAGGCGCTGTCGCCGGACAGCTGCTGCCACGCCGCGCTGACCTTGTGGCCGCCGTGACTGAGGCTGAGCATGCCGTTGAAGTTGCGGTTGTCGATCTCGCCGGCGCGCTCCTTTCCGTCGCCGCGGCTGTCGAAGTAGCGGATGTCGCTGCGCAGGCTGAAGCCGCCGCCCAGCGGCAGGGTGTGCACCAGTCCGGCGTACTGTTGGCGATAGATGTCTTCGAGCTTGCCGTAGTAGTAGCTCAGGGCGAGTTGCGGGTTGATCGCGTAGCTGCCGCCGGCGAAGTCGAAGTGATCGCTCTGCGCCGCGCCGAAGCCGATGTCGTCGTTGCCCGAGGAGTCGCGCAGGTTGGTTTCGGTGATGCGCCCGCCGTTGAGCGTCAGGCCGGTGATTTCCTGCGAGGTCAGCATGCCACCCTTGAAGGTCGACGACAGCAGGCGGGTGTCGTTGTAGGTGACGACCGGCAGCAGCGGCTGCAGGGTGCCGACGCGCAGCACGCTCTTCGAGGCGCGCAGCTTGCCGGTCAGGCCGAGCTCGCTGTAGTCGTCCACCGGCTCCTTGCTGTCCGGGCCGAACGGCAGCAGGCCGGTGCCGCGACGATCGCGGCTGGAATCGAGCTTGATGCCGAGTTCGCCGATGGCGTCGAGGCCGACGCCGACGGTGCCTTCGGTGAAGCCCGATTCGAAGCGGGCGGTGAAGCCCTGGCCCCATTCCTCGGCCTTCGACTGCGCCGCGCCGTCCTGGCGGAAGTCGCGGTTCAGGTAGTGGTTGCGCAGCTCCAGGCTGGCCTTGCTGTCTTCGATGAAGCCCGCCATGGCCGGGCAGGCCATGGGCAGGGCGAGTGCCGCGAGCAGCGGCTTGGTGAGGCGATTCCGAGTCATTGTTCTTGTATTCCGGATCGTTGATCAGTGACGGCTGGCGGCGGCAGCGCCGATGCCGGTCATGGAGCGGATGAACTGCGCCATGTAGCGCCCGCGTTCCTCTGCGGCGCGGGCCGAGGCGTCGGTCACCGAGAACAGCCAGCCGCTGAAGAACGCCAGGCTCATGGAGAACAGCGCCGGGTTGGAGTAGGGGAACAGAGCCTGCTCGTGGTGCAGCACGTTGACCCACACCGCCGGGCTCAGCACCAGCAGGACGATGGCCGAAAGCAGCCCGGCGACGCTGCCGGCGACCGCGCCACGGGTGGTCAGGCCCTTCCAGAACATCGAGAGGAACAGCACCGGGAAGTTGACCGAGGCGGCGATGGCCAGCACCAGGCCGGAGAGGAAGGCGATGTTCTGCGACTCGAACAGCAGGCCGAGAATGATCGCCAGCACGCCGATGCCCAGGGTGGCGATGCGCGACACGCGCATTTCCTCGCGCTCGCTGGCCTGCCCCTTGCGGATCACGCAGGCGTACAGGTCGTGGGACACCGCCGAGGCGCCGGACAGCGCCAGGCCGGACACCACGGCGAGGATGGTGGCGAAGGCCACCGCCGAGATGAAGCCGAGGAACAGGCTGCCGCCGACGGCATGGGACAGGTGCACCGCGACCATGTTGCCGCCGCCGATGATGGCTCCGGCCGCGTCGCGGAATTCCGGATTGGTGCCGACCATGACGATGGAACCGAAGCCGATGACGATCAGCAGCAGGTAGAAGTAGCCGATGAAACCGGTGGCGTAGAACACGCTCTTGCGCGCTTCCCTGGCGCTGCCGACAGTGAAGAAGCGCATCAGGATATGCGGCAGGCCGGCGGTGCCGAACATCATGCCGATGCCGAGGGAGATCGCATCCACCGGGTTCGACAGCAGTCCGCCCGGCGCCATGATCGCAGAGCCCTTGGCGTGCACGGCGGCGGCGCTGGCGAACATCGCCTCGGTGCTGAAGTCGAAGTGCCTGAGCACCATGAAGGCCATGAAGCTGGTGCCGGAGAGCAGCAGGATCGCCTTGATGATCTGCACCCAGGTGGTCGCCAGCATGCCGCCGAAGGTCACGTAGCAGACCATCAGCACGCCCACCAGCAGCACGGCGTTGAGGTAGCTCATGCCGAACAGCAGCTCGATCAGCTTGCCGGCGCCGACCATCTGCGCCACCAGGTACATCAGCGACACGGTGAGGGTGCCGAAGGCGGCGGTGATGCGGATCGGCTTCTGTTCCAGGCGGTAGGAGACCACGTCGGCGAAGGTGTACTTGCCGAGGTTGCGCAGGCGTTCGGCGATCAGGAACAGGATGATCGGCCAGCCGGCGAGGACGCCGAGGGCGTACAGCAGACCGTCGTAGCCGCTCATGAACATCATCGCCGAGATGCCGAGGAAGGACGCCGCGGACACCATGTCGCCGGCAATCGCCAGGCCGTTCTGGAAGCCGGTGAGTCCGCCGCCGGCGGTATAGAAGTCGCTCGCCGAACGGGTGCGCAGGGCGGCCCAGCGGGTGATGCCGAGGGTGAACAGGACGAACAGCAGGAACATGCCGATGGCATGCCAGTTGAGCGGGCGCGCAGCGTCGGCGGCGAGGGCGAGATCGGCGGCGGAGAGGCCGCCCAGCAGCAGGAACAGGCGGGACAGCATCATTGCATGCACTCCTGCTTCAGCTTGTCGTTGAGCGGGTCGAGCACGGCGTTGGTGCGTTGCACGTAGATGCCGGTGAGGGCGAAGGACAGCAGTACGATGATCACGCCGACCAGCATGCCGACGCTGGTGACGCCACCGTTCAACGGCCGGCCGAGGATGCCGGGTGCGAAGGCCACCAGCAGCACGAAGCCGTAGTAGATCGCCAGCATGGCCAGGGTCAGGGACCAGGTCAGCCGCTGCTTGCGGCGGACCAGTTGGACGAAGTCCGGGTGTTGCCGAATGAAGTCCAGCTCTTGCGAAGTCATGTCACGCCCTCTCTTGTTGTGCATTGTCGAGGTGTGTTTGTGGGAAGAGGCGCCGCACGTTGGCGCCTCGGTTACCGGGGGGACCCGGATTCGTGCGGGCCAAGCCCGCGACCGTCGGAACATCGCGGGCATGGCCCGCTCCTACAGGTTCATCGTCGTAGGGTGGACAACGCTCTGCTTGTCCACCGTTTGTCATGGTTCGGATTCATCGGTGGAAAAGGCTTCGCCGTTTTCCACCCTACGTCTGGGGTTGCTTTTGTAGGAGCGAGCTCTGCTCGCGAAGCTCTTTACCGCGGCCTGTTCGCGAGCAGAGCTCGCTCCTACAGGGTTCGGCGTGGCAGCTCGTAGGGCGGGTGCAACCCGCCATGAATGCCCACCACGAATCAAAGCTGATCGAAATCCAGCACCACCCTGTCGCTGATCGGATACGCCTGGCAGGACAGCACGTAGCCCGCCGCCACTTCGTAGTCCTCGAGGGCGAAGTTGCTGTCCATCTCCACCTCGCCGGAAACCACCTTGCACTTGCAGGTCGAGCACACGCCGGCCTTGCAGGAGTAGGGCAGTTCGGCGCCGTGTTCGTTGCCGGCGTCGAGCACGCTGACGCTGTTGCGTGCCAGCTCGAAGCTCAGTTCGCGGCCGTCGCTGATCACGGTGACCCGGCTCTTCGCGCTGTCGAGTTCGGCGGCAGCCTGGCGGGCTTCGCGTTTCTGCTGGTTGCCGGCGGCGGCGAACAGTTCGAAGTGGATGCGCTCGGCCGGCATGCCGTTGGCCTTGAGCTGGTCGCGCACGGTTTCGGTCATTGCCTGCGGGCCGCAGATGAAGGCGGCGTCGAGGCTCTTCACGTCCAGCCAGCGCTGGAACAGCTGGCCGCACTTGTCGGCGTCGATGCGGCCGTTGTACAGGTCGACGTCCTGCTGCTCGCGGCTGAACACGAAGATCAGATTCAGGCGCTGCAGGTAGGTGTTCTTCAGGTCTTCCAGTTGCTCGCGGAACAGCGCGGCGTTGCTCGAACGGTTGCCGTAAAGCAGGGTGACGCGGCTGTGCGGTTCGGTCTGCAGGGTGGTCTTGACGATCGACAGGATCGGCGTGATGCCGCTGCCGGCGGCGACCGCCAGGTAGTTGCCGTGGCGCGCCGGGTCGAGCTCGACATGGAAGTGGCCGGATGGCGGCATCACTTCCAGGCTCTGGCCGGCCTTCAGGCTCTCGTTGGCGTAGGCGGAGAAGCGGCCGCCGGCGACCCGCTTGATCGCCACGCGCAGCTCGCCGTCGTTGACGCCGCTGCAGATCGAGTAGGAGCGGCGCACTTCCTCGCCGTCCAGTTGGGTGCGCATCACCAGGTGCTGGCCCTGGGTGAAGCGGAAGCTGTCCGTAAGGTCCGCCGGGATATCGAAGGCGATGGACACGGCATCGCGGGTTTCCGGGCGCACTTCGCGGATTTTCAGGCTATGGAATTTGCTCATTGTTCTTCTCCGGTGACGCGGTCACTCAGATGCACTTGAAGTAATCGAATGGCTCGCGGCAATCGACGCAGCGATAGAGCGCCTTGCACGCGGTGGAGCCGAATTCGCTCAGGCGTTCGGTGTGCGCGCTGCCGCATTGCGGGCAGCAGATATCGTCCTTTTCCCCGAGCAGGCTGCGCTTGCTGGTGCTGCCGGCCGGCGGGGCGATGCCATAGGCGCGCAGGCGTTCGCGGCCGTCGTCGCTGATCCAGTCGGTGGTCCAGGCCGGCGTTAGGCGGCGCTCCAGTTGCGGCGCGGCGAAGCCGGCGTGTTCCAGGGCGTGCAGGATGTCCTGCTCGATCACCTCGGTGGCCGGGCAGCCGGAGTAGGTTGGCGTGACCACCACATGCAGGTGGCCGTCCTGCCAGTCGAGGCCGCGGACGATGCCGAGGTCGACCACGCTGACTACCGGCACTTCCGGGTCCATCACCGAGCCCAGCACCTCCCAGGCATGGGCCACGTCCGTGGTCGTGCCGGGGCGGGCGCCGCGGTCGCTGGCGATCAGCTCACCAGGTCGCATCGGGATAGGCTCGCTGGAGGAACTGCATCTCGGCGAGCAGGATGCCCAGATGCTCGGTGTGCACGCCGCGGCGGCCGCTCAGGTAGAAGTTCACCGCCGGCTGCGGCACGGGAAGGGTGGCGCTGGCGAAGATGTCGGCGACCTTGGATTTCCAGGCGCTGGCGATTTCCGCCGGATTCGGCGCGACGCCTTCGGCAGCCAGGCGCTGTTCGATCTCGTCCGAGTCGGTCAATTCCACGGTGAAGCGCCACAGCTGCGGGATCGCTACAAGCATGCGCTGGTGGCTTTTCTCGGTGCCGTCGCCCAGACGTTCGACCCACTCGCCGGAGCGGCGCAGGTGATAGGTGACTTCCTTCAGGCCCTTGGCGGCGATGCCGGCGATGCGCTCGTCGCTGGACCGGGTGAGGGCGGCCAGCACGTGGAAGTGCCAGGCGTCGTAGAGGAACTGCTTGGTGATGGTCACCGCGTAGTCGCCGTTGGGTTGTTCCACCAGCAGCAGATTGCGGAAGGCGCGCTCGTCGCGGCGGAACGCCAGGTCGTCGGCGTCGCGGCCATCGTCCAGCAGTTCGACGGCGTACTCGTACCAGTTGCGCGCCTGGCCAACCAGGTCGAGGCCGACGTTCATCAGGGCCAGCTCTTCTTCCAGAGCCGGCGCGTGGCCGCACCATTCGCACAGGCGCTGACCCTGGATCAGGGCGCTGTCGGCAAGGCGCAGCAGGTATTCGATCTTGTCGTTGTTCGGATTCATGCGGGCGATCTCACATGTGGCCGACTTCGGGCGGCAGCTCGTAGAAGCTGGCGTGGCGGTAGACCTTGTCCTGCGCCGGGTCGAACAGCGGGTCCTTCTCGTCCGGGGCGGAGGCGGTGATCAGCGCCGAAGGCACCACCCACAGGCTCACGCCTTCGTTGCGGCGGGTGTACAGCTCGCGGGCGTTCTCGATGGCCATGCGGGCATCGGCGGCATGCACGCTGCCGACGTGCTTGTGATTCAGACCGTGCTTGCTGCGCACGAAAACCTCAAAAAGAGTCCACTCGGACATGGTCATATCTCCTCGCACTGGCTTCAGGCAGCGTCACGTTTCTGTTGTTGTTTGCGGGCATGGGCGACCGCGGCTTCGCGGACCCAGGCGCCGTCTTCGATGGCCTTGCGGCGGGTGGCGACGCGTTCGACGTTGCACGGGCCGTTGCCCTTGAGCACTTCGTAGAACTCTTCCCACTGGATAGCGCCGAAGTCGTAGTGGCCGCGTTCCTCGTTCCACTTCAGGTGCGGATCGGGCGCGGTGCAGCCGAGCAGTTCGAGCTGGGGAACGGTCTGGTCGACGAAGCGCTGGCGCAGTTCGTCGTTGCTCTGCCGCTTGATCTTCCAGGCCATGGACTGGGCGCTGTTCGGCGAGTCGGCGTCGCTCGGGCCGAACATCATCAGCGCCGGCCACCACAGGCGGTTGATCGCGTCCTGGACCATGTCCTTCTGCGCCTGGGTGCCGTGGCGCATCATGGTCAGGAGGATTTCGTAGCCCTGGCGCTGGTGGAAGCTCTCTTCCTTGCAGATGCGGATCATCGCGCGGGAGTAGGGGCCGTAGGAGGTGCGCTGCAGCACCACCTGGTTGACGATGGCGGCGCCATCCACCAGCCAGCCCACCGCGCCCATGTCGGCCCAGTTCAGCGTCGGGTAGTTGAAGATGCTGGAGTACTTGGCCTTGCCGCTGTGCAGCTTGGCGATCTCCTCGTCACGGTCGGCGCCGAGGGTTTCCATGGCGCTGTACAGGTACAGGCCGTGGCCGGCCTCGTCCTGGATCTTCGCCATCAGCTGCAGCTTGCGCTTCAGGGTCGGCGCGCGGGTGACCCAGTTGCCTTCCGGCAGCATGCCGACGATTTCCGAATGCGCGTGCTGGGAGATCTGCCGGATCAGCGTCTGGCGATAGGCATCGGGCATCCAGTTCTTTGCCTCGATCTTGATCTCGGCGTCGATCTTCTCCTGGAAGGCGCGCTCTTCCGGCGACATCTCCTCCAGCGTCTTCACGCGTTTCACGCCGGTCTCAACCAGTTGTGCGTACATGCCGTGTCTCCAGCTTTTTTTATTCGTTCAGTGGGGTGGTCTTGGCCATGGCTGTATTTTTAAGCGATACAAAAACAAATATCAAACAGAAAATAATGTGTCGTATGTGTTTTTTGTGTCGGTTTGACGAACGGTCGGTCCGGATTTTCATGGTTCCCACGCTCCTGCGTGGGAACCCATCCGGGGACGCTCCCGCGTCCCGCTAGACGTAGGAGCGTCGAGGGCTGCATTCCCACGCGGGAGCGCGGGAACGATAAAAAGAAAAACCCCGCCTGGGCGGGGTTTTGTCGTGATACAGATATTTTGTTTTCGTTGGCTGTAAATGTTTCTTTTGTGTCAGGCCTCGACCAGCACCTGAAACCCGCCATAGATCATCCGCTGCCCATCGAACGGCATGCTGGAGGGATCGCATTTCATCCGCGGGTCCTCCATGGCCTTCTTCATCCCGGCATCGCGGGCTTCCTTCGAGGGCCAGGTGATCCAGGAGAACACCACGGTTTCGTCATCCTTGCGCTTCACCGCCATGGGGAAGGAAGTCACCTTGCCTTCCGGGACGTCGTCGCCCCAGCACTCGACGACACTCAGCGCGCCGTGGTCCTTGAACACCACCGCCGCTTCGCGGGCGAGCTGTGCGTATTTCTCGCGATTGGCCGTGGGTACGGCGAGGACGTAGCCATCGATGTAGTTCATGGTCGATCTCCACGGGGCGCGGATGGCTGGATGCCGTCCGCCTTTGATCCATAGTCGTACCGATGAGGCGAGTATCGACAGAGAGTGGCGGGAACCTGACCGGCGGTTGCGCGTTGTAGGGCGGGTGCAACCCGCCGTTGGTGCCATGTCGTGCCATTCATGGCGGGTTGCACCCGCCCTACGCCTGATCGCCTCATGCTGCGGCACAAAAGAAGAGCCCCCGACAAGCGGGGGCTCCTTCAACCCATTTCAATCAACCCTTCGGCCGATTGTCGTAAACGTGGCAGGCCTTGCCTTCCGAGCGCTTCAGGCTGTGGCTCGGCTGCAGCAGCACGCGGGCGCTGATGCCGATGTGGGTCTTGATCTGCTTGCCCAGTTCGTTGCCCACGGCTTTCTGCTCCTCGGCCGACAGGCCCTGGCAGTCGTGGCGCAACTCGACGTGCACGTCGATGTTGTCGAGGTTGCCGTTGCGGTGCAGGTGGATCTCGTAGCACTCGGCCAGTTGCCTGATCTTCAGCACCTGCTCCTCAATCTGCGTGGGGAACACGTTCACCCCGCGGATGATCAGCATGTCGTCGCTGCGCCCGGTGATCTTGTCGATGCGCCGCATCGGCCGCGCGCTGCCCGGCAGCAGGCGGGTGAGGTCGCGGGTGCGGTAGCGGATCATCGGCAGCGCTTCCTTGGACAGCGAGGTGAACACCAGCTCGCCGTACTGGCCGTCGGGCAGCACCGCGCCGGTCACCGGGTCGATGATTTCCGGGTAGAAGTGGTCTTCCCAGACGGTCGGGCCGTCCTTGGTCTCGAAGCACTCCATCGCCACGCCCGGGCCCATGATTTCCGACAGGCCGTAGATGTCCAGCGCACTGATGCCCATGCGTTCCTCGACCGCGCGGCGCAGTTCGGCGGTCCAGGGTTCGGCGCCGAAGATGCCCAGGCGCAGCTTGAGGCTGTGCGGGTCGATGCCCTGGCGCTCGATCTCGTCGGCGATGTTGAGCATGTAGGACGGGGTGACCATGATGATGTCCGGCTGGAAGTCGCGGATCAGCTGGACCTGCTTCTCGGTCTGGCCGCCGGACATCGGGATCACCGTGCAGCCCAGGCGTTCCGCGCCGTAATGGGCGCCGAGGCCGCCGGTGAACAGGCCGTAGCCGTAGGACACGTGCACCTTGTCGCCCTTGCGGCCGCCGGCCGCGCGGATCGAGCGGGCGACCACGTTGGCCCAGGTGTCGATGTCGTTCTGCGTGTAGCCGACCACGGTCGGCTTGCCGGTGGTGCCGCTGGATGCGTGCAGGCGCGCGACCTGTTCCATGGGCACGGCGAACATGCCGTAGGGGTAGTTGTCGCGCAGGTCGGACTTGCCGGTGAAGGGGAACTTCGCCAGGTCGTCCAGGGATTTCAGGTCGTCGGGGTGAACGCCCGCCGCTTCGAAGCGCTGGCGGTACAGCGGCACGTTGTCGTAGGCGTGCTTCAGGCTCCAGCGCAGACGATCCAGCTGGTGCTGGCGCAGTTCGTCGATGCTGGCGGTTTCCATCGGGTCGAGCAAGGCGGTGTTGGTGACGTACATATTCATGGTTTCACTCATTGTTCTTGTGCTTTGGCCCATCGAGGGGCCGTGAGTGCTTGAGGGGTAGGATACCCCGCAACCCTTGTAGTTTTCAGAGTCTTTCGATGACCAGCGCGATGCCCTGGCCGACGCCGATGCACATGGTGCACAGGGCGTAGCGGCCGCCGCGTTCCTCCAGCTCGTGCAGGGCGGTGGTGACCAGGCGCGCGCCGCTCATGCCCAGCGGATGGCCGAGGGCGATGGCGCCGCCGTTGGGATTGACCCGCGCGTCGTCGTCGGCGAGGCCGAGTTCGCGCAGGACCGCGAGCCCCTGGGCGGCGAAGGCTTCGTTCAGTTCGATCACATCCATGTCGGCCAGGCTCAGGCCGGTCTGCTCCAGCACCTTGCGGGTCGCCGGTACCGGGCCGATGCCCATGATGCGCGGCTCGCAGCCCGCGGTGGCCATGCCGACCACCCGCGCACGGGGCTTCAGGCCGTGGCGTTTGGCCGCTTGCGGACTGGCCAGCAGCAGGGCGCAGGCGCCGTCGTTGACGCCCGAGGCGTTGCCGGCGGTGACGCTGCCGTTCTCGCGGAACGGCGTGCCGAGCTTGGCCAGCTGTTCCAGCGTGGTGTCGCCGCGCGGATGCTCGTCATGCTCGACCACCTTGGCCGGGCCCTTGCGCTGGGGGATCTCCACCGCGACGATTTCCTTCGCCAGACGGCCATTGGCCTGCGCGGCGGCGGCCTTCTGCTGGCTGCGCACGGCGAAGGCGTCCTGGTCGGCGCGGGAGATGTTGAACTGCTCGGCGACGTTCTCGGCGGTTTCCGGCATGGAGTCGATGCCGAACTGCTTCTTCATCAGCGGATTGACGAAGCGCCAGCCGATGGTGGTGTCGAAGATTTCCGCCGAGCGGGCGAAGGCCTGCTCGGCCTTGCCCATGACGAAGGGCGCGCGGGACATGGATTCCACGCCGCCGGCGATCATCAGTCCGGCCTCGCCGCAGCGGATGGCGCGGGCGGCGCTGCCGATGGCGTCCAGACCGGAGCCGCACAGGCGGTTGAGGGTGGTGCCGGGCACGCTGACCGGCAGCCCGGCGAGCAGGGCGGACATGCGCGCGACGTTGCGGTTGTCCTCGCCGGCCTGGTTGGCGCAGCCGTAGAACACGTCATCGACGCTGCCCCAGTCCAGCTCCGGATGGCGCTGGATCAGCGCGCGCAGCGGCACCGCGCCGAGGTCGTCGGCACGCACGGCGCTCAGCGCGCCGGCGAAGCGGCCGATGGGTGTGCGCACGGCGTCGATGATCAGGGCGTCGTTGAGAAGGTTTTCACTCATCAAGGGTCTCCTGCGCCAGCACGGTGCCGCGCACTTTGTAGGATTTGCCATGGAACAGGGCGATCAGCTGTCCGTGCTGGTTTTCGATGCGCACGTCGTAGTTGCCGGTGCGCCCGCTGCGGCTCTGTTCGAAGGCCGTGGCGGTAAGAAGGTCATCGAGGCGGGCCGGAGCGACGTAGTCGATGCTGCAGCCGATGGCCACGGTCGCCTCGTCGTAGCTGTTGCAGGCGAAGGCGAAGGCCGAGTCGGCGAGGGCGAACAGGTAGCCGCCGTGGCAGGTGCCGTGGCCCTGGATCATGTCCTCGCGCACGCGCATCGAAACGCTGGAGCGACCGGGGCCAGCGGACAGCAGGTTCATGCCCATGCGCCGGCTGGCCTGGTCGCGCTCGAACATCGTCTGCGCGCAGGCATCGGCGAGGCGTTGCGGATCAGTCATGGAAATTCCTCCCTTCGGCATCGAGACGGCGCAGCAGCAGCGACGGGCGATAGCGCTCCTCGCCATAGTCGCGTTGCAGGTTGTCCAGAACGCGCAGCACCTGGCCGACGCCGATGCGGTCGGCCCAGGCCAGCGGGCCCAGCGGGTAATTCACCCCGGCGCACATCGCCAGGTCGATGTCGGCGGCAGTGCCGACGCCCTGCAGCACGGCATCGGCGCCCTCGTTGGCGAGCATGGCGACGGTGCGCAACACGGCCAGGCCGGGGATGTCGGCCAGCGCGGTGACTTTCAGGCCGGCACGTTGCAGCAGGGCGACGGCCTGATCGCGGGCGCCTTCAGTGGTATCCGCCGACCAGCTGATGCCGATGCGTGTTGCCTTGGCGTAGTCCAGCGCCAGGTCGATCAACAGCAGATTGCGCAGGCCATCCTCGCGGGCGCGCTGGCTGGCCAGACGGCCGTCACTCAGCGCCAGCACGGCGTCGCCAACGCGCAGCAGGCCGGCACCGTCGCGACGGCTGACGCTGACGCCATTGTCCTGCAGGCGTTGCAGCAAGCCGCTGGCGACGCCAAGGTCGCCTTCCACTACGCAGCTATCTATAGATGTGGCGCTGGCAAGCTCTGCCGGCTGCGGACGTTCAGTACCTTCGGCGTAGTCATAGAAACCGCGACCGCTCTTGCGACCGAGGCGGCCGGCATCCACCAGCTCCTTCTGGATCAGCGAGGGCTGGAAGCGGAAGTCGCCGTAGTAGGCGTCGAACACCGAGCAGGTCACCGCGTAGTTCACGTCGTGGCCGATCAGGTCGGTCAGCTCGAAGGCGCCCATGCGGAAGCCTCCGGCGTCACGCATCAGCGCATCGAGGCTGGCGCAGTCGGCCGCGCCTTCCTGCAGCAGGCGCAGGCTTTCAGCGTAGAACGGACGGGCCACGCGGTTGACGATGAAGCCTGGGGTGGAGCGGGTATGCACCGGCTTCTTGCCCCACGCGCCAGCGAGCGCATGCAGGCCGTTGGCGATGGCCGGATCGGTGTCCAGGCCGGAGACGATTTCCACCAGCGCCATCAGCGGCGCCGGGTTGAAGAAGTGCATGCCGACCACGCGGCGCGGCTGCTTCAGGCCGGCGGCGAGGCTGGTGATCGACAGCGACGAGGTGTTGCTGGCGAGGATGCAGTCCACCGCGCAGAGTTCTTCCAGCTGGCGGAGCAGGCCACGCTTGACCTCCAGATTCTCGACGATGGCCTCAATCACCAGCCGCGAGTCGGCCAGTTCCTCGATGGCGTCCACCGCCTGCATGCGCGCCACGGTGGCGTTGCGGGCATCTGCGGCGAGCTTGCCTTTTTCGACCAGACGGCCGAGCTGGCGGTCGATACCTTCGATGGCCTGGGCGGCGGCGCCGGGGCGGGCGTCGTAGAGCTTGACCGGATGACCGGCCTGGGCGGCGATCTGGGCGATACCGACACCCATGGCGCCGGCGCCGATCACGGCGACTTGTTCAGTGCTATTGAGAGCAGCCATCGATCAGCGTCCCTTGAAGGCAGGCGTGCGTTTTTCCATGAAGGCGCCGACGCCCTCGCGGTAGTCCTCGCTGCGGCCGGCCAGGCGCTGCAGGTCGCGCTCGACTTCCAGCTGCTCGTCGAAGCTGTTGCCCAGGCTGGCATTGAGGCTGCGCTTGATCAGCGCGAGGCCGTAGGTCGGCTGGGTGGCCAGGTGGCGCGCCAGTTTCAGCGCCTCGTCACGCAGCGCGGCATCGTCCACCACGCGGTAGATCAGGCCCCATTGCTCGGCCTGTTCGGCGGAGAGGCGATCGCCCAGCAGCATCAGCGCCTTGGCGCGGGCCATGCCGACCAGGCGTGGCAGGGTCCAGGTGCCGCCGGAGTCCGGGATCAGGCCGATCTTGCAGAAGGCCTGGATGAAGCTGGCGGAACGGGCGGCCAGGACCAGATCGCAGGCCAGCGGGATATTGGCGCCGGCGCCGGCGGCCACGCCGTTGACTGCGCAGATCACCGGCAGCGGCAGGTCGCGCAGGGTGCGGATCAGCGGGTTGTAGAACTTCTCGATGGACTCGCCCAGGTCCGGCATCGCTGCGCCCGGTGCGACGTTGCGGTCGCTCAGGTCCTGGCCGGCGCAGAAGCCGCGGCCTTCGCCGGTGAGCAGCAGCACGCGCACGTCCGGGTTCTGCCGCACCTGCTTGAGCGCCTCGCGCACTTCGCCATGCATCTGCGTGTTGAAGCTGTTCAGCTGCTCCGGGCGGTTCAGGCTGAGGAGGGCGACGCCGTCCTCGATGGAAAACAGGATGTGCTCGAAGTTCATGGACGGATGCGCTCCATCTTTATTGTTGGAAGGTGTGGCTTAGCAGCCATGGAATTCGGCGCGGCGCTTTTCCTGGAAAGCGCGGATGCCTTCCTCGCGGTCGGCGGTGCCGGCCAGCAGGGTGAAGGCGTGGCGTTCGAAGCGCAGGCCGCTGGCGAGATCGGTGTCCAGCGCCTTGAGCAGCGCTTCCTTGGCCAGGCGTACGGCCAGCGGGGCCTTCTGCGCGATGCTCCGGGCGATCTGCAGGGCGCGTTCGACGGTGAGTTCGGGCTGGGTGACTTCGCTGACCAGGCCGGCGCGCTGGGCGTGGCGGGCGTCGATGGCTTCGCCGGTGAGGACCATCTGCATGGCCAGCGATTTCCCCACGGCGCGCAGCAGGCGTTGGGTGCCGCCGGCGCCGGGCATGATGCCGAGGTTGATTTCCGGCTGGCCGAAGCGGGCGTCTTCGCCGGCGATCAGGATGTCGGCGTGCATGGCCAGCTCGCAGCCGCCGCCGAGGGCGAAGCCGTTGACCGCGGCGATCAGCGGTTTGGAGAAGACGGCGATGCGCTGCCAGTGGGCGACGCGTGGGTCGTTGAGGATGCCGACCAGATCGCGCTCGGCCATCTCCCTTATATCGGCGCCGGCAGCGAATGCCTTGCGGCTGCCGGTCAGCACCACGGCGCGGGTCTCGACGTCCTGTTCGGCGATTTCCAGTTCGGCGGCCAGCTCACCGAGCAGTTCGGTGTTCAGCGCGTTGAGGGCCTCGGGACGCTGCAGGGTGATCAGGCGGACGCCCGGCAGAGGTGTCGAGACGACAAGGGTACGAGGCATCTGCATGTCCTCAGGCTGCACGCACGGCATCGCGGGCCGGCTCATTGTTGGAATTCCGGGTATCCCTTGCACGGCAGGCGGAGGTATCCCGGGTTTTCCGCAGTATATGCCTAAAGTGATACAAAACAACAAGTATGATTTTTGTTTATGTGTCTCGTATTGGTGAATGTGCGGATGTGTCTAAACTGCCATGACTTCTGCGGAAGTCCGGCTGCATGAGGGTTTAAAGGCAGAAATGCCGCTTGTCGGAGGTGGCTGAGGCATCCCCATGAAGTGATACGGCGAACGGCGCTTTTACGTTACGAATTGATGTGATACAAAATTCGAAACGATGTTTATCACTTTGCGAAGTATTTCAGCCATAGCCGTGCAGGCGCCGCCCAGCGAGCGCTACAACTACAAGAGGATTTCCCCATGCCTTCCGCCGCCCAAGCCTCCGCCCTCGAACTGTTCGAGCATCACCGCGCCACCCTCGAACGCGCCGTGGAGGCCATTGCCCGCCGCGACTACTGGTCGCCCCATGGGGAAAGCCTGAAGCAATATCCGGAAGAGTCGGTGAAGGGTGCGCAAGCGGCCTTCGAGAGCCTGCTGAACCGCCATTTCGAGCTGAAGGGGCCGCAGGCCGTTGGCCGCATCGGCGCCGAGCGTTCGCCCTATGGCTTCGACCTCGGCGTGACCTACGACCAGTACGATTCGGAAGAGCTGCTGACCCGCATGCAGCAAGCCCAACCGGCCTGGCGCGATGCCGGATCGAAGGCGCGCGTCGGCGCCTGCCTGGAGATCATCCAGCGCCTGTCCGCCATGAGCCCGAGCATGGCCCATGCGGTCATGCACACCAGCGGGCAGGGCTACATGATGGCCTTCCAGGCCGGCGGCGCGCATGCGCAGGACCGCGCGCTGGAAGCGGTCGCCTATGCCTGGCGGGCGATGGCCGAAGTGCCGGAAGCGGCGGTGTGGAACAAGCCGCAGGGCAAGGCCGACCCGCTGGTGATGGACAAGCGCTGGCATATCGTGCCGCGCGGCCTGTCGCTGGTGATCGGCTGCGCCACCTTCCCGACCTGGAACACCTATCCGGGCCTGTTCGCCAGCCTCGCCACCGGCAATCCCGTACTGGTCAAGCCGCACCCGGCGGCGATCCTGCCGGCGGCGCTGAGTGTTCGCGTGGCTCAGGAAGTTCTTGCTGAACTGGGCTTCGACCCAGCACTGGTCAGTCTGGTGGTGGATACCCCGGAAGCGCCGATCAGCCAGACCCTGGCTCTCGATCCGCGCGTCAAACTGGTCGACTTCACCGGTTCCAGCGCCTTCGGCAACTGGCTGGAGGACAACGCTCGCCAGGCCCAGGTGTTCACCGAGAAGGCCGGCGTCAACACCGTCATCATCGACAGCGTGTGCGACCTCAAGGCAGTGGCGCGCAACCTGGCGTTCAGCCTCAGCCTGTACTCCGGGCAGATGTGCACCACCACCCAGGCTATTTATGTACCGCGTGGCGGTATCCGTAATGGCGACGAGCATGTCAGCTTCGACGAGGTCGCCAACGCGCTGGCCAAGGCCGTGAGCGGCTTCCTCTCCGACAACGACCGTGCCTGTGGCGTGCTCGGTGCGATCCAGTCCGAGGCGACTGCCGAACGCATCCTCGCCAGCCGTGAGTTGGGCGAAATCCTGCTGGACAGCGAAAGCCGTGAACACCCGCAATTCCCCGGCGCCCGCGTGCGTACGCCGCTGCTTCTCAAGGTGGACGCTGCCGACCGCGCCGCTTATGGCGAGGAGCGCTTCGGTCCGATCGCCTTCGTCATCGCCACCGACGACAGCGCCCACAGCCTGCAGGTCGCCGGCGAGGTATTGAAGGAGAAGGGCGCCATGACCCTCGGCGTCTACTCCACCGACGAGGCCTTCCTCGGGCGCGCCGAAGACTTCGCCCAGGACGTGGCGGTCGCGCTGTCGGTGAATCTCGACGGTGGTGTGTTCGTCAACCAGTCGGCGGCCTTCAGCGACTTCCACGCCACCGGCGGCAACCCCACGGCAAACGCTTCGATCACCGACGGCGCCTTCGTCACCCGGCGCTTCGTGGTGGTGCAGAGCCGTCGTCATGCACCGGTCGAGGGCGCCTGACATGCCGTGCTACAGCCTCGAAGGCCTGGCGCCGGTGGTTCACCCGACCGCCTATGTGCATCCGACCGCCGTGCTGATCGGCGACGTGATCGTCGGTCCGGGCTGCTACATCGGCCCGCTGGCGGCGCTGCGCGGCGACTTCGGGCGGATCGTCCTGGAAGAGGGCGCGAATCTGCAGGATACCTGCGTGATGCACGGCTTCCCGGACAGCGACACGCTGGTCGAGCGCAACGGCCACATCGGTCACGGCGCGGTGCTGCACGGCTGCGTCATCGGCGCCGACGCGCTGGTGGGAATGAATGCGGTGGTGATGGACAAGGCGCGCATCGGTGAGCGTTCCATCGTTTCCGCCGCCGCCTTCGTCAAGGCCGGCTTCGAATGTCCGCCGCAGAGCCTGGTGATGGGCGCGCCGGCGGCGATGAAGCGTCAGCTCAGCGACGAGGAAGTGGCCTGGAAACAGCGCGGTACCCGCGAATACCAGGAACTGGCGCGGCGCTGCCTGGCGAGCATGGTCGAATGCCAGCCGCTGGCGGAAGTCGAGGCCGAGCGCCCGCGCATGGGTGATACAGGCTTCCGCCCGAAAGGGGATAAATCCCTATGACCACTGGTGTTCTCACCAATGGCAAGGCGGGCCGGCGGGCAGGTATAGTCGGGGCTTTGACCGCGCCCGACCGACCCATGACCGCCCTCGCTCCGCTCAACCAGTTGATCACCCGTTTCCAGGAACAGACGCCAATTCGCGCCAGTTCGCTGATTATCACGCTTTATGGCGACGCGATCGAACCCCATGGCGGCACCGTCTGGCTGGGTAGCCTGATCAACCTGCTGGAGCCGATCGGCATCAACGAACGGCTGATCCGCACCTCGATCTTCCGCCTGACCAAGGAAGACTGGCTGACCGCCGAGAAGGTCGGCCGGCGCAGTTATTACAGCCTGACCGGTACCGGTCGTCGGCGTTTCGAGAAGGCTTTCAAGCGCGTGTACAGCTCCAGCCTGCCGGCGTGGGACGGTTCCTGGACGCTGGTGATGCTGTCGCAGGTGGCGGCGGACAAGCGCAAACAGGTGCGCGAGGAACTGGAATGGCAGGGCTTCGGCGCCATCTCGCCGACCGTGCTGGCCTGCCCGCGCTGCGACCGCGCGGATCTGGTGACCACCCTGCAGGACCTCGAAGCGCTGGACGACAGCATCGTCTTCGAGACCCACGCGCAGGACGTACTGGCCTCCCGCGCTATGCGCCTGCAGGTGCGCGAAAGCTGGAACATCGACGAACTGGCGAGCCATTACAGCGAGTTCATCCGCCTGTTCCGCCCGCTCTGGCAGGCGCTGCGCGAGCAGGACAACCTGCAGCCGTCCGACTGCTTCCTCGCGCGCACCCTGCTGATCCACGAATACCGCCGGCTGCTCCTTCGTGATCCACAACTGCCGGACGAACTGCTGCCCGGCGACTGGGAAGGTCGCGCGGCGAGACAGCTGTGTCGCAATATCTACCGCCTGATCTTCGCCAAGGCGGAAGAGTGGCTGAACAGCAATCTGGAAACCGCCGACGGCCCGCTTCCGGACGTCGGGGAAAGCTTCTACCGTCGTTTCGGCGGATTGAAGTGAAGTTGGCGTGAAAACTGCCTCTCGATGCGATAGCTGTTGGCGCCGCATCGAGAGTGGCCGGCCTTGATGCCGGCCGGAGACGATTTGTTCGAAGAAGCGGTCGCTGATAAAAACAATGAGTGCGAGGCTTTGCGAGTCATGAATACCTCATCCATCTCAAGGGGCGATGCTTTCGAAGCATGGCTCGGCCGGATCAACCAGGCCTGCGGGCGCTTCGCCGCGCGCACCCTCGGTCCGGATTTCCACGGTGCGCTCAGGGAATTCCAGGGCGGCGCCATCAAGCTGAGCCAGGTCGAGTTGGCCCAGGTCAATCTCTACCGGACCAGCAAGGAAGTGGCGGCCTGCGACCTCAACAACTACTACGCGGTATTCCAGCTGGACGGCCGTTCGCGCCTGGAGCAGGGCGACAACCGCGTGGAACTGGCGGCCGGCGACATCACCCTGATCGACGCCAGCCTGCCGAGCAACATGACCTACCTCGAAGACGCCCGCCAGGTATCGCTGATCGTGCCGCGCCAGGTGTTCGAGCGTGCGCGCATCACCACGGTCAACTGCGCGACGCGCATCCCCGGCAGCGCGCCCATCGCCGTGTTGGCCAACAGCCTGGTGCAGGGCGTCAGCCGCCACGACGGGCTCGGCATGCAGGAAAGCGAAGCGACGCTGGACGCGCTGGTCAGCCTGCTGCGCCCGGCGATCAGCGCCCAGGAAAGCGAATGCGACAGCCACGAGCGGCTGTTCCGCAAGGCCGTGGCCTTCATCGACGAGCACATCAGCGCCGAGGAACTCTGCCCGGAACTGATCGCCCGCGAGGTCGGTGTTTCCGTGCGCGGCCTGTACCGCATGTTCTCGAAGAAGGGCATGGTCGTCGCCCAGTACATCAAGAACCGCCGCCTGGACTTCTGCGCCGAGTCGCTGCGCAACGCGCACTTCGAGCAGAAGCTCTCGGCGCTCGGCTATGCCTGGGGTTTCTCGGATTCCAGCTACTTCTCCACGGCGTTCAAGTCGCGCTTCGGCGTGTCGCCGGGCGAGTACCGCAAACGCTATCTCCAGTAACGAAGTAGGGCGGGTGCAACCCGCCATTGCGGTGCCTTGCAATCGGCGGGTTTCACCCGCCCTACGTCCTGAGCACCAACCTACTTGGCATTCCTGCCAACACGACTGGCACACAGGAAAAAACCTGCCTTTCTCGCCCCGGTAACAATCCTCCTCGACCTGCGCGAATCCCTCGCGCGCGCCGGCACGTCTTTACTGGCCGGCTTGATCCATTCGAGGTGGAGTCAGATGTCCTTCCACAAATCCCTCAAGAACGCTGCCGGCGCGCTGCTGCTGGCGCTGCTGCCCGGTCTTGCCCTGGCCGATGGCTGCCCATCCGCCGAGGCCGAGCAGGGCCAGAACGTATTCGCCCGCGACTGTGCGGTCTGTCATTCGGCCAAACAGAACGAGCCGGGAATGATGGGCCCGAACCTGCATGGTGTGGTCGGCCGGATGTCCGGCTCGCTGGCTGGCTTCAGCTACTCCCAGGCCTTGAAGACCAAGGGCGCGGCCTGGTCCCGCGATGCGCTGGACGCCTTTATCGCACAACCGCAGGCGGCCGTTCCGGGCACCTACATGCCCTTCGCCGGCCTCGCCGATGCCGCCGAACGCAAGGCCGTCACCTGCTGGCTGAGCCAGCAACGCTGAGCCCGCCAGACCCGCCGTAGGTTGGCGCTGAGCGCAGCGAAGCCCAACGACTCCCGACGCCGGGTCGATCTCCCATTTCGAAACCCATGATCAGGAGTTGACCATGAGCATCACCGAAACCCTGCCGCAGGTACGCAAATTCCTGAGCCGCCGCCACGGCTGCTTCATCGACGGCGCCTGGGTAGTCACCGACGGCCCGACTTCCGACGTACTCAACCCGGCCACCGGCGAAGTCATCGCCCGCGTCGCCGATATCGACGCCGATATGCTTGACCGCGCGGTGCGTTCCGCCCATGCGGCGTTCAAGTCCCGCGTGTGGTCCGACCTGCGTCCGGCCGACCGCGAACGCATCCTGCTGCGCTTCGCCGATCTGGTCGAGCAGCACGGCGAGGAACTGGCCCAGCTGGAAACCCTCAGCCAGGGCAAGTCGATCAACCTGTCGCGCATGCTGGACGTCGGCGCCACCGTCGAGTTCATGCGCTACATGGCCGGCTGGGCGACCAAGATCGAAGGCACCACGATGGACGTGTCTATCCCGCTGCCGCCGGGCACCAGGTTCACCGCCTACACCCGCCGCGAGCCGGTCGGTGTGGTGGCCGGCATCGTGCCGTGGAACTTCCCGATGATGATCGCCATCTGGAAACTGATGCCGGCGCTGGCCACCGGCTGCACCGTGGTGATCAAGCCGGCCAGCGAAACCCCGCTGACCGCCCTGCGCCTGGCCGAGCTGGCCTTCGAAGCCGGTGTGCCGGCGGGCGTGTTCAACCTGGTTACTGGTGGTGGCGCTACCGTCGGCGGCGGCCTGGCTTCGCACCCGCTGATCAGCAAGGTCTCGTTCACCGGCTCCACCGCCGTGGGCCGCAGCGTTGGCATCGCCGCCATGCAGAACATGACCCGCTTCGCCCTCGAACTGGGCGGCAAGAATCCGATGATCGTGCTGGCCGACGCCGATATCGACAAGGCCGTACAGGGCGCGCTGCTCGGTGGCCTGCTCAACAATGGCCAGGTCTGCGCCGCTGCGTCGCGCTTCTACGTGCATGAGTCGCGCTACGACGAGTTCGTCGAAAAGCTCAGCGCCGCCGTCAGCGGCATGAGTATGGGTGCCGGCATGGACGGCAGTGCGCAGATCAATCCGCTGGTATCGCGCAAGCAGCAACTGAGCGTACTCAAGCACATCGAAACCGCCCGCCGCGAAGGCGCGCGCGTGGTCTGCGGTGGCGAGGCGGTAGAAGGCGACGGCTTCTTCGTCCAGCCGACGATCATCGCCGACGTGACCCAGAAGATGGCCATCGCCCGCGACGAAGTCTTCGGTCCGGTGCTTGGCGTGCTGCCGTTCAAGAACGAAGACCAGGCCATCGAGATGGCCAACGACAGCGAATACGGCCTCGGCGCCAGCCTGTGGACCAACGACCTGACCAAGGCGATGAACCTGGTCCCGCGCATCGAGTCCGGCACCGTATGGGTCAACGCCCACGTACTGCTCGACCCGAGTATGCCCTTCGGCGGCGTCAAGCAGTCCGGCATGGGCCGCGAGTTCGGCCGCGCAGTGGTCGAGGCCTATACCGAGGTCAAGTCGGTGTGCATCGCGCACTGAAACAGCTTTCGCGTTCCACCTCTCGGCAGGCCGGTTGGCCTGCCTTTTTTCGAGAAAGACTCATCCGGAAGGTGATTTTGGAGCTTTGCGTGCGGCTGGTCTGGTTGCCGCTCCCTGTTTTAGTTATGAAATAATTAGATACAATTTACTTAAGACATTGAATTCAAAGGCGTTGGCAGGAGTTGCGCAAGAACTTGCGCAAAAGGAAGGAATTAGCATTCGCCCACGTCATGGATGGCGTGGGATCTCTCCGTAGCTCGGTGTAGATCTCCCAATTGATTGTCAGGGATGGCTCTATGCGTCAGAGGGACCTGAAATTCACCTTTGCTGTCACTTCCAGCCGACTGGAGTTCGAAGTTGTCGAGTTCACGCTGGAGGAGGCGCTCTCCGAGCCGTTCCGGCTCACTGTCGAACTGGCCAGCTATAGCAGCTCCATCGACTTCGGGCAGGTGCTCGACCAGCCGGCACTGCTGACCCTCTGGCAAGGCGACCAGCCAGTCCGCCATGTTCACGGACTGGTTTCCAGTTTTACCCAGGGCACGACCGGCTTCGAGCGCACTCGCTATAGCGCCGTGGTCGAACCGCAACTTGCCCGTCTTTCGCTCAGTTCCAACTGGCGCATCTTCCAGCAGAAGAGCGTGCCGGAAATACTGGCGCTGCTATTGAAAGAGCAGGGAATCCTGCATTACCAGCAGAGCATCCATCTGGACCACCAACCCCGCGAGTACTGCGTGCAGGCCGGCGACACCGACCTGTACCTGTTCGACCGGCTGTCCACCGAGGAAGGGCTGTTCTATTTCTTCACCTTCGATGAGTCCACCCATACCCTCGTCCACGGCGACAAACTGCTCATCCAGCCGCGCATCCAGGGTGAGCCGGTGCTCTATAGTAGGCAGCCGACCGGTGACAATCCGCAGTCGGTGCTGTACTCGTTCAGTTACTCGGAGAATGTCCGCACCGCCCAGCAGAGTCAGCGCGACTACACCTTCAAACGCCCCACCTACAACCAGCAGCACAAGGTCCGTGGCGAAACGCTGAAGCATCAGCGGCAGGACTATGAGCGCTACGACTACCCCGGCCGCTACAAGGTCAGCACGGTCGGCAAACCATTCACCGAAGACCGGCTGAGGGGGCATCGCCGGGACGCCCAGATCGCAACGGTCGAAGGCGATGATCCGCGCCTGATGCCCGGCCTGTCCTTCCAGCTGACCGGCCATCCCCGCGATGATTTCAACTGCTGGTGGCGACCGGTACGTATCACCCACAAAGGCATTCAGTACGCCAGCCAGGAGAACGAGTCCGCCGATGCCGGAATGGGCGTGAGCTACGACTACACCGCCGAACTGGTTGCCGAGGAGACGGAGTGGCGCCCCGAGCCCCTGCCGAAACCCAGCGTCGACGGGCCGCAGATCGCGACCGTGGTGGGGCCGGAAGGGGAGGAGATCTACTGCGACGAATGGGGGCGGGTGAAGGTCCAGTTTCCCTGGGATCGGGAAGGCCGCAACGACGAGTTCAGTACCTGCTGGATTCGCGTGGCGCAGAACTGGGCCGGCGCGGACTGGGGACATATGGCGATCCCGCGTATCGGCCAGGAAGTAATCGTCGACTACCTCGACGGCGATTGCGACCAGCCGATCATCACCGGACGCACCTATCGGGCGACCAACCGACCTCCCTATCAGTTACCGGACCACAAGATCCTCAGCACCATCAAGAGCAAGGAATACCGCGGCAGTCGGGCCAACGAACTGCGCATCGACGACACCACGAAGCAGATCAGCGCCGCGCTGATGAGCGATCACGGCGACAGCCATCTGCATCTGGGCTATCTGACCCACCCGCGCCCCGATGGCGGCGCGCCTCGTGGTGAAGGTTTCGAACTACGCACCGACGAGCATGGCGCGGTACGTGCGGCCAAGGGGCTGCTGCTGAGTACCGAAGAGCAATTGCAGGCCAATGGCGGGCAACTGAACCGGGGCACGGTCGTCCAGGTGCTGGAAGCCGCGCTGCAGCTGGCACGAGAGCTGGGCGACTACGCCGGAGAGCACCAGGGCGTCGACCATGACGTCGCGCCTCAGCAGACCCTCAGCGACGCGGTGCGCGACCTTGGGCACGGCGCCAACGACGAGGCAAACAAACCCAACGGCGGCAAACCGGCCATCGCCCTGAGCGGCCCGGCAGGCATCGCCGCCGGCACCCCGCAATCCCTCACGCTGGCGGCTGGCGAGCATATCGACAGCGTCGCCCAGCAGAACCAGCAACTCACCTCCGGGCAGAAATTCGTCGTCAATGCCGGCACCGACCTGGGGCTGTTCGCCCACAGCGGCGAAATGCGCCATATCGCTCACCAGGGGCAGTTGCTGCTGCAGGCCCAGCACAACGACATCCGCCTGCAAGCGGATCAGAGCGTCGAGATCAGCGCAAGCAATCGTCATGTGCTGGTGTCGGCCAAGGAGCACATCACCCTGATGTGCGGCGGCGCCTACCTCACCCTCAAGGGCGGCAACATCGAGCTGGGCATGCCTGGCAACTTCATCGTCAAGGCGGCCAAGCATAGCCATCTGGGCGCCACCAGCCTGGCGGCGGAGCTGCCTCAATTCAAGATGGGCGATACGCAGCGGCGTTTTGTCCTGACCCTTCCCGACGGTGAACGGCCAGTGGCCAACCAGAATTACCGTGTCACCCTCGGCAACGGTCAGGTCATCGAAGGCATCACCGATGCCAAGGGCGCCACCCAGTTACTTGAGGACCAGGCCATGCATATCGCCAGGTTCGACCTGATCGACACGGAATAAGAGCAGAGGGATCGACATGCTCATGACGCGAAACCGCACCGTAACTGGCGAACACACCGCGCCCCTGGCGCCGGGTCAGAACAACCTCTCCTACGTGCAGAAGCGCCAGCCCAAGCCCTGTATCGTCATTGTGGTGCACGGCGTGAACGACCTGGCTGGCGTCTACGACTCCATCGAGAGCGGCCTGTGCCAGGGCCTTAACGAGCGCCTGGACCATCTGAGCACCACCAGGGGGCAGCCCAGTCCTGCCTCGCTCATCGCTGCCCGTTACACCCTGCCCACACCCGAGGACAAGGATGCTCCCAACCCTGACAAGGTCTACTACCGGCGGCGCCACGATAGCTCCCCGCGGGGCATCGTCATCCCTTTCTACTGGGGCTCGCGCGAATCCGATGAAATCGACCCAAAGACAGGCAAACCCTATCTGCGCAAAGACACGCCCCACGGCGAATGGCTGGACCGCTATGGCAATCGCCTGGACAAGTCCGGCTCCAAGGAAGGTGGCATCTTCGCCAATGCCACCACCACCCTACCCGACATGTGGGAGCGAGGCTTCAGCGGCTACCTGTTCGGCGTGGTGCCGCTCAACTCATTCTTCGTCAGTACACCGCGTCATCCCCTGTTCCCCGGCCCACCGCGGAACTACATGGTGCTGGCCGCCAAGCGCCTGGCCATGCTGGTAAGCATCATCCGCGAGCGCTATCCCGACGATACCGTCAACGTGGTCGGCCACAGCCAGGGCACACTGCTTACCCTGCTGGCCAATGCCTTCCTGGAGGCGGGCGGACAACGCCCCATTGATGCCGGCATTCTGATGAATTCGCCCTACAGCCTTATCCAGCCGGTACTGGAACATTGGGAGGTACAAAAACTCCAGCAAACCGCCCAGGCCCGTCTGGATACCCTGGCCAACATCGTCAACTTCATTGGCGAAGGCACCCATTCCATGCCAAGCCTGGAGGAAATGGCCGATCCTGCCAGCCCACGCTGTATTGGTGGGCCGCAATGGACCGGACAGCAGTGCGCCAGCCGCCAGGACGACACCGGCATCACCTTCGATGAGCGCGACAACCGCGGTACCGTCAGCCTGTATTTCACGCCCCTCGACCAGACTGTCGGCCTGCGCAACGTGCAAGGTATCGGTTGGCAGGGCGTCCCCGACAGCCTGGAAAAGGTCACCGTTCTCAATCGGCTGGGGCCGCGCTTTCACCAGCGCATCTTCACCACTCGCACACGCGATGGGCAGCCTGAGGAAGTCGGCGCCCATGGACCGGACCATCGCTACGTGCTGCGTCAGAGCGGCGAAGGAACCTGGGATGGAGTGGGCGGCGCAATATCGCGCGCCAACTTCGATGTGGGCCAGAGCGTGCGTATCAGCGCCGCCAAGCTACCCACACCGCTTCGAGTCAATTTCGACGGCGATTTCCGCAATGTCGTCTGGAACACCGAGAAGAATGGCGTGCACCAGGTGCGCGAAGCCATGGACCCGATCGAGGCTTCCATCGCCGTTACCCACAAGGGCCTGCAACGCTATCCCAGCGGTACACGCACAATGGAAGCCCCTCGCGATTTGTATGGTGATGCCCTCAAACGTCATTTCGAAGAACAGGCCAGCGATCTGAACGATCTTGCACGTAACCCTTACACCGCTCCTGACAACAATGCATGGGCGGCAGACTGGCATCGGGTGCGCTACATGACGGTCAATCAAGAGGACCGCGGCGCCACCTACGAAGTCACCTTTGACGAAAGCCCTAACGAGGCCCGCCGGCGCCTGATGAACACGCCCAAGGACGAGCTCACCGAGGACGACGCTCTGTCCTTCCACTCCGCTATACCCGCGAACTCCGAGCACAGCCGCAAGGCCATGGCATATGACCTGGCTCTGGGGCAGGCACGCAGCATCGATGACGAGGATTTCTACCGCTATCTGTGTCGGGTGGCGGATTGGAGGTTGGGATGGAGAGGGACAGATAACGGAGTCATTCCAGCCGAGGACGCCGCGGCCACGGCTCTTGCCGGCATTCTAGATGACAAGCCTGATGCTGCCTCTCTGGCGCTCTACCAGCAGGAAAAGCCGGAGCACCGCATGCTGATCGATGCCACCGCCGACTACTACGCCTGTGGCTGTGACCAGCGCTACCCGCAGTACTTTCGCCCCGCGATGCCCTGCCTGATCAAGAGCGAACAGATTGGCTAACTACTCCCTGAAATCCTTCCGCCTAGGCGTCCTGCTGGTCTTGGGCCTGCTGGCCGCCTGCACCGCCAACCTATTCGACAAGGACGCCGCCATGAATCCCGCACTGCCCCATAGCGCCCCCGCCACCTCCCCACACCTGGACCGCCTGGCCGTGGTTAGCGTTGGCCTCAGCCTGGACACCTACCGCCAGAGGCAAGTCTGGAGCGAACTGCAGAAACAGAATGCCGCTCAGCCCGACAGCCTGCATGTGGGCAGCATCCTAACTACCGATCCGGCGAAGTATCCGATACTGGCCAGCGACAAGAACGATGCTTGGGAAAAACGTAAAACGGACACCTTTGAGTTGGGCGTCAAACGCTTCCCCGAGGCCTGGCCCATTCCCACGATGGTGGTGGTGCGCGGTTACGATCGGCATGCTGCGAACCTGCGATTTCCTCCCGAAATGACTGACGTCATGCTGCAAACACTGGCGAGCGATCGGCGCCCTGAAGCCGGCCTGCACTGGCACCGTATCCGCCAACTCGATAACGGCATCGTCACCAGCGATACACCCGAAGATGCCTTGGAAACCGTCTTCCAGACCTTCGAAGCCAACCCGGATATGCCCGCGCTACTGGTTTACGTAGTAGAGGGGCTGAATATGGCCCTGGCGCTTGCGAGTAAAGACACCCACTTTGTGGGGGCCAGCGCCGGCGAACGCAAGCCCGGCGAACTGGTCAATGCCATGACCGCTCTTATCTTCGCCCGCCCCGAGCGCATGGAATGGCTGCGCTTCTTTGCGCCCTACACCAAGGTCAATGGCGTCCCTCTCTACCCAGGTTTCGCCGGCTGGCAGCGCCAACCGCCTGTGGCCTTCCAGCCCTCGCCGTTCATCCCGCAGCCCTGGACCCGCCGTGGCATGGAACAGTGGGATGCCCTCAAGGTATTCGCCTGGGTGCAACGCCCGGTTAGCATCTCGCTGCAACACCCTGATACCCACCAACGCCTCAAGCGTGACGCACTGACTGCCCAACTCGCCAAGGGCTGGAAGCAGGCCACCGATACCATCCAGCCACAGCCGACCCGGCTATTTTATGACGGCGGCTATAACACCTCGCCGCTGGCCGATCTGATGCCGGCCCTGAAGGCAGCGCACAGCCCGCTCGACCTGTTGGACTCGAAGGAAAGCTACGACCTCACCCAGCGCCTGGGCGACACCGGCGCCGCTTCGCCTTTCGTCGGCATCGCCTTGGCTACCATGGCTAGCTACCTGAATGGCGACACCAGCGTGGTCATGCCTCTGCGTCGCCAGGAGCGGGCCACCTATATCGTCGTCACCCCCGACCAGCCTGGACACAAAGCCACCGACAACCCCTTCGGAGTAGACATCGCCCCTGCTTTTAGTAGCAGCGACCAGCCTTCGGAGCCCATGCAGAAACTGTTTGGAACCGAATGGCTGGCTGGTCAGCATCTAACGGCAATTTCACCGTCGGCCACCACAATCGAGGAAGACGGCGTCTCCGATCTAATTACCAACCTGAGTCCAACCAAGAACTGGTGGGATGACCTTTAAGTGGCATCTGAGAAGCAAGTAGATGGACATCATCCGCCTCGGCGACTCCACCAGTCACGGTGGCACCGTGATCGAAGCATTCAGCCAGACCGACCTCAATGGCAAGCCGATGGCGGGTGTTGGGCACAAGGTTGTCTGCCCACTTTGTTTGGGGGTGTTTCCCATCGCCGAAGGCAGCGCTTTGCTTGATGTGGGAGGAGTTCCAGTAGCTCTACATGGCATGAAGACGGCATGTGGAGCCAGTCTTCTTGCCAGTAATCCCAAAGGAAATGCGGAGAGTTGAATGGTGTGGGGAGCGAGGGCGTGATCGTCAAGGTGCTGCAGATCACTTCAACGCGTCCCTCCAGAGGTGGGCAGCTAGCCATCTGGACCCAGTACAACAAGAAACCCCAAACCATGGTGAGCACGCGTGAACGTGGCCGTTACTCCTATAAGTACGTGTCCACGACCGCAACAGGAGAAATGATTTTCTGGAAAGCCAATCCGGATTACATCAAGGCGACGGGCGCCAAGGAGTATCGCTGAGATGAGGGGGCATGTTCGTATGCGGGGCGTTCTGTTCGCAGGCTGCCTGCTCATGTTGGCACAACCTGCCCAGGCCCAGTTCAGTGACTATCGGACGTTCTACCGTTCGCTTGGCGACAACCTGTTCGATGGGAGTGGGCAAGAATTGGCGATGCCATGCACGGCATCGCCCAGGAAGTGCATCTGGGTCAATGCGATGCGTGCGGCAGTGGTGGGTCAGGAGCAGGAGGAGTGGGTCGTACCGGATGGCTTATCCATGGCTCCTGAGAAAAACGACCCCGACATGGCGTTCGATGGCGAGGCGCTGGTTGTCGACAAGCGGCGCTGGAGTCTACGGGACGCGATTGATCGTGCGCCTGAAACCTGGCGTGGCAGAGACCCCATTGATCCGGAAAGTCTGGAACGTGTTACGTACTGGCAGAACGGCTCTTCGATATGCCTGGAGCTCCAGTACGTGAGTAGTGGAAAAGGGGACCGCTATACCGGGGTGCTGCTTCTGCATCATCGGAGCTTGTATGTCCTGCCGCCGCTCTTCGCCTCCTGCTCGGCCGTTCGGAAGACCCCGCGGAATCAGTTCATCTATCCCCGCAACCGCTATACGGGACCTGCTCAGGAAAATCATCCCGAAGGATTGGAAGTTGACTATGTCCGGTTCGACGGCAAGTCCACGGGAGAGCGTTATCGACTGAGCTTCCCGGACCCGGATGATCCGTTCGTGTTCGATCTGGAGCCCTGATACCTGCAAATCCAGGCAGGGAAGTACGGGCAGTCACTGCTCGACGCCGCCTGTCTGGCAAGACGGAACACCGAAGACCAGCAAGGAGCTACGCCATGAACGACGCGGTTCGGATCAGGACGATCTGTTCGGCACAGGCCATCACCATGCCCAACGGCGGCGACGTGCATCTCGTCCCGCCGCCGCCCAAGCCCCGCGTGACCATCGTCGTGCACGGCGTCAACGACCTCGCCGGCTGTTATGAGCGCATAGAGCGGGGGCTCTGATGCGCTGGCTGCTCTTACCCCCATCTGTCGTGTGGATGCTGTTGACCAGCCCCTGGCTTTCCGCCGCCGAATCGCCCTTGTCCCCGCTGCGCTGTTTCGCCAGCCCGGCGACATACATTACCGCCTATGTCCCGGCCAAGGAGGCCGTCATGTCCAGCGCTGCTTACCATGCTCCCACTACCTCGCCACGCCTGGAAACCCTCGACGTGCTCAGCATCGGTATCAGCCTGGACGTCTTCCGCCAGGGCAAGCTCTGGCAGGCCCTGCAGGAGCAGAGCTCCAGGCAGACGGACGCATTGCACGTCGGCAGTATCCTGCCCATGGACCCGAAGCGGTATCCGATCACCGCGGACGACAAGGATATGGCTTATGAAAAGCGGGAGGCCGATGCCCTAGAGCTGGGGCTAAAAGATTTCCTGGAGAAATGGCCGATACCTACGATCACGGTGGTGCGGGGCTGGAACCCTGATACGCCGAATCTACGTTTCACACCCGAGGAAACGAGGGAAAGCCTGTCTGTGATGGTCAATGACCTACGGGCACCGGCAGGGTTGCATTGGCACCGCATTCGCAATCTGCAGGACGGCATCATTTGTAACGACACCCCCGAGGGCTTACTGGAGTCGCTGTTCCAGTTGTTCGAGCGCTATCCCGATCTACCGGCGGTGCTGGTGTATGCCAATGAAGGCTTCAATATGGCCTTGTCATTGATGACGAAGGGAAACAGGCCCATCGGCGTAGGGACCGGCCCACGACAGCCTGGTGAGCTTACGGACACCATGGTCGCCCTGATCGTCGGTCGGCCCGAGCGGGTCGACTGGCTGCGCCAATACGCGCCCTACACCAAGGTCAACGCGAACAAGATCGACCCTGAGTTCCGTGGTTGGGGGTGGCGCAAGCCGCCTGTGGAGTTCCAGCCTTCGCCCTTCATTCCCCAGCCCTGGACCGTACGCGCCTTCGAGCAGTGGGACGCGATGCCGGTGCTGGCCAGATTGCATCGCCCGGTCACTGTGGCGCTGACCCGCCCCGATACCGGCGAGCGCCTCAAGCGCGAGGCGCTGACTGCGCAACTCGCCGCCGGCTGGAAGAATGCTACCGATCCGCTGAGCCCCAAACCCGCCCGTCTGTTCTACGACGGCGGCCTGAATGCCACTCCGCTGGCCGAACTAACGCCGGCCCTGCGCGCGGCCCATAGCACGCTGGACCTACTGGATTCTCGGGAAAGCTACGACCTCACCCAGCGCCTCGGTGATACCGGCGCCGCATCGCCCTTTGTCGGCATCGCCTTGGCGACCATGGCTAGCCACCTCAATGCCGACACCAGCGTAGTCATGCCCCTACGACGCCAAGATCAGGCGACGATCATTGCCATCACCTCACCGACGCCGGGGAAAAAGCCTGTCGGCAGGCCCTTCGGCGTCGACCTGCTGCCGCAGAACGCCAGCAGCGAACCCGCCGTGCCCGTGCCACCGCCAGAACCAGCGCCGCAGTCGGCCTCCCTGCAAGCGGCACCGCCCGCCCGCCAGTTGCTCGACGACGACTACGCCCTGGAGGAGTTCCTGGCCAGCCTGAAACCGAAAGGGGACTGGATGGATGAGTTGTAGGTCGATTTGTTCTCTTTATGCCGAGTATTGCTTGGTTGTTTTGCTGACTCTGGTTACCGATTGATAGAAGGATGCTCCATTGATGGAAAGGACAAGGCTTCCAGGCCAGGCACTTTGCTTTTTGATCGTATTGTTTATTCACCCTTGTTGGGCCGAGCCCTCAAGTGACCTACAGGACATCAGTTGCAACGTCACCCTGGGTGCCACATTTGGTCTGCCCTTGCTGACCAGCATAGGGTCCTCCTACGTGAGTGATACCCGTCCGCGGATGTTCGCCTTCAAGAATTATGCTTATGCCCGCGAGGATGCTGCGGCCTTCGTTGCTTCGGAAGGGCGCATTCATGGCGCCCAACTGGAGCGCGCCTGGCAGGATTATCTTGTCAGCAGTGAGCCCGGGAGCAGACTCGAACAGGATTCCTTTGCCCTGGAGGTACTGGTGGGGAGTGCAATGTAATGATTTGCGCCAACAACTACTGCTGCGTGGAGTTGGAAGGAGAGTAGACACATGGACATCATCCGCCTCGGCGACTCCACCAGTCACGGTGGCACCGTGATCGAAGCATTCAGTCAGACCGACCTCAATGGCAAGCCTATGGCGGGTGTTGGGCACAAGGTTGTCTGCCCACTTTGTTTGGGGGTGTTTCCCATCGCCGAAGGCAGCGCTTTGCTTGATGTGGGAGGAGTTCCAGTAGCTCTGCATGGCATGAAGACGGCATGTGGAGCCAGTCTTCTTGCCAGTAATCCCAAAGGAAATGCTGAGAGGTAAAGGCGCGGGGAATCGACGGCTCGTCTATTGAGGGGCAGTTAGTCTTTCGACTCTGTCATCGCTGCGTCTCCAACCCTCGGCAACGAAAAACAGAACATCGCCCCGGCCGGCTCCACATTCTCCGCCCAGATATCCCCACGATGCCGGCCGATGATGTTCTTGCAGAGTGCCAGCCCAATCCCGTTGCCGCTGACTTTCGACGTGAAGAATCCGTCGAACAGCTTCTCCCGCGCGCCGGCATCGATGCCGCGGCCCCGGTCTTCCACGCAGAATTGCACGCGATCTCCAACCGCGCGGGTGTGGATGCGCAGCAGCCGGAGTTCGGCGGGCAGGTCGGTCATCTCTTCGATGGCATTGAACGCCAGGTTGAGGATCACCTGGCCGACCAGCACTTTTTCGCAGCTGACCGGCAGCGGCTCGCTGGCCGGGTCCACTTCCAGGCGAACGCCGACGTCCTGCGCCTTGAGGCTGATGAAGTAGCGCGTCTCTTGCAGCAATTCGTTGAGGTCGACGATCTGTTCCGCCTGCTCCAGCTTCACCACGTATTCGCGCACGCTCTTGATGATCACCGAGGCGTGTTCGATCTGCCGCACTGCGCTGTCCAGCCCCCAGCTCACCGAGGGATCGATCTCGCCCTGCTGGCCGAGGCGAATCGCGGTGCCTTCGATGAAGTTGCGTGTCGCCGCCAGTGGTTGGCTCAGTTCGTGGGCGATGGCGACGGCCATTTCGCCCATGGCGTTGTAGCGCGCGAGGTATTCCAGTTTGCGCTCGCTCTGTCGACGCGATTCCTCGGCGCGTACCTGTTCGGTCACGTCGCGGAATAGCAGTAGATGGCCGACCAGATCGTCCTCGATCTCGATGTAGCGGCAGGTCGCGTGGTGCCAGCGCCATTCGCCGTCGCGCCGCTGCAGGTGGTAATGCACGCTGTACGGCGTGCGGTCGGGCAGTTCCATCGACAGGCGCCGGGCCAGCCGATCGCGGGATTCCTCGTCGCACCAGTCGAGGAAGTTCTCGCCGAGCCGCACGTGTTCATCGCCCTCCAGCAGGCGCGCGGCGGATTCGCTGAGGAAGCGGATATCGCCCTCGGGACCGAGCACCGCGACGCCTTCGGCGAGGTCCTGCATGAAGGCGCGCAGGCGGCTTTCGGTGCGCCTCAAGTCGCGCTTGACCTGTTCCTCGCGGGAGATGTCGCGGAACTGCACCATCAGCACGTCGCGCTCGGCGAGATGCACCAGGGTGGCGACCGCTTCCGCGAGGATTTCCTCGCCCTGCTTGGAGCGATAGCACCACTCGATGGCGCGCTGGCCGGTGCGCGCCGCGCCTTCCAGCCAGCGCAGACCGACCGAGCGGCGGTACTTCGGCGCGTGCTTGGTCATGTCCGGCGCCTTCAGCGGGATCAGCTCTTCCAGGGTGAAACCCAGCACCTTCAGGGCCGCGCGATTGGCCCAGAGGATCTCCTTGGTCTGCGCATCGTGCAGGAGGATGCACAGCGGCATGGCTTCGATCAGTTGCTGGAAGTCTTTCTCGGCGGGCTGCATTTCGTGGCTCTCGCGGTGTACCTGCCCGTTATACCCGAGAGGCTGCCCGGCGACGCTCGGAATTTACCAGTGCGGGACTAGGGGATTCCCTTAGTTGCCGGGCTGCACGCCCCAATAGAGGGGCTTCGGCTGCGCTCCATACACTGGCCCCAATCGCCGCCCATTGCGGCATGGCCAAGAACAACAACGGAGATGACGCCCATGCTGAACCCAGCCGTCGCCGCGCAAGAAGCGCCGTGCGAAGCCGCCGCGGACTTCGAGCAGGTCCTCGACGAAGTGCGTCGGCGCCGCCAGGAATTCGACCTGCGCTCCCACGTACCGCGCGACATGATCGAGCGCTTCAAGCAGGTCGGCATCTATCGCTCCGCCACGCCGAAGTGCTTCGGCGGCGACGCCATGGCGCCGGCCGAATTCCTGCGCATGATCGAACGCATCTCGGAAGCCGACGGCTCCGCCGGCTGGGTCGCCAGCTTCGGCAGCGCCAGCACCTATCTCGCCGCGCTGCCGAAGGAAAGCCAGGCCGAGCTGTATGCCAAGGGCCCCGACCTGGTGTTCGCCGGCGGACTCTTCCCGATGCAACCCGCCGAGGCGGTGGAAGGTGGTTGGAAGGTCACCGGCACCTGGAAATTCGCCAGCGGCTGCAAGGGAGCCGACGTGCTCGGTGTCGGCATCGGCGCCGCCGGTCCCGGTGGGCGTCCGCGCACCGCGTTGCTGCCGGCGCACCGTGTGGAAATCATCGAGAACTGGGACGTGGTTGGCCTGAAAGGCACCGGCAGCCATGACCTGCGTCTCGATAGCGCCTTCGTCGAGGATCGCTGGACCTTCATCCGCGGCGGCGAAGCGACCATCGACGAGCCTCTCTACCGCTACCCGACCATCGCCTACGCCGCCCAGGTGCTCGCCGTGGTCAACCTCGGCCTCGGCCGCGCCGCGCTCGACGAAGTGACCCGCATGGCCTCCGGTGGCGGCATCACCGGTGCGCCGAAGCTGGCCGACCGCGCCTACGTCCGCATCGAGGTGGCGAAGGCGGAAGCCGATCTGCGCGCCGCGCGCAGCTTCTTCTACGACGCCACCGGGGAAGTCTGGAAATCCATCCTCGCCGGCAACCCGGTCACCCCGGATCAGGTCAGCCTGCTGCGCCTGGCCGCCGTGCACGTATCCCGCGCCGGCGCCGCCGCCGTGCAGCGCGCCTACGGCCTTGCCGGCACCGCAGCCATCTACCTGGGCAACCCGCTGCAGCGCTACCTGCGCGACAGCATGGTGGTCACCCAGCACGCCTTCCTCAGCGACGGCATGTACGACGGCGCCGGCGCGGTGTTCCTCGGCGTGCCACCGATTCCCGGCTACCTGTAAGCCACGAATTCACCCAGTTCAGCGATTAAGGATCGACCATGACCCAAGCCACCCAGGAACCCTTGCGCGTACTGTTCTGCATCGGCATCACGCAGAACTTCTTCGACCTGCCCACCGGCGAAGGTCTCGCCGTGTGGAAGGGCTTCAGCCAGATGATGGGCTCGCTCGGCGCGCTGCCCGGCGTCACCGTGCTCGGCGCGCTGGACGACGACCGCCTGATGGTCGGCGCCTCCACCACCTCGCCGTGGACCGTCTACATCATGGCCGACGTCGACTGCCACCAGACCGTGATCGACGCCTGCAACCTGTTCCGCACCACCCCGGTGAACGAATACAGCCTGTGGAAGTACGCCAAGGTCGAGGCACGCATCGGCCGTCCGCTGACCATTCCCGAAGCCGCGCGGACCTGAGCCATGAGCGAACTCGCGAACCTGCAACAGCGCCTGGCTGTGCTCGAAGGGGAGAGCCAGGTGCGCCGCCTGATGGCGCGCTACATGGACCTCTGCGATGTGCCGCGCAATGCTCCGGCGAGCCCTTCCCTTGAGATCACTGCCGAGCTGACTGCGCTGTTCAGCGAGGACGCCATCTGGGAAGGCATCGGCCGTGAAACCGCGCAGACCTTCGGCCATCACCAGGGCCGCGCAGCCGTGGCGGCCTTCGTCGCCGCCTACCTGCCGCCGTCGCCGCACTTCAGCCTGAACCTGCACTACCTGACCAGCGAGATGATCCGCGTGGAAGGCGAGGGCGCGCGCGGGCAGTGGATCATGCAGCAGATTTCCACCTACGCCGACGGGCGCAGCGAACTGTTCGGCACCCGCCTGGACATCGACTTCCGCTGCATCGACGGCAACTGGCTGATCAGCCATTTCCGTACCCAGCGCCTGTTCCAGCAGCCGCTGGGCGCACCCCGCGAGGTGCTTTCGGCATGAGCGTATTCGTCAGCGAATTCCAGCTTGGCGGCGACGGCCTGCGCGTCGCGGTCAAGGACACCATCGACATCGCCGGCCACCGCACCCAATGCGGCAGCCGCGCACTGGCCGACAGCGCTCCAGCAGAACGCAACGCCGACGTGGTGGATGCAGTGCTGGGCGCCGGCTGGCGCATCGTCGGCAAGACCAACCTGCACGAGCTGGCCTTCGGCGTCACCGGCATCAACGACTGGACCGGCACCCCGCAGAACCCGCAGGCGCCGGACCGCGTACCCGGCGGTTCGTCCAGCGGCTCGGCGGTGGCGGTTGCCTCCGGCCTCGCCGACATTGCCCTCGGCACCGACACCGGTGGCTCGGTGCGTGTACCGGCTGCCTGCTGCGGCATTGCCGGGCTGAAACCGACCTACGGCCGCGTCAGTCGCGTGGGCGTGCATCCGGCTGCCAGCAGCCTGGATTGCGTCGGCCCCTTCGCCGCGCGAATGGATCATCTGATCACCGCGATGCGGGTGATCTGCCCGGACTTCCGTGAAGTCGCGGCACCCGGCGCCGGCGCGCGCGTGGCGCTGCTTGAAGTGGCGGCCGAAACCAACCTGCTGTCGCGCATCGGCGTTGCCGCCGATCGTGCTGGCTGGCGGCGCGACAGCTTGCGACTGGAAGGCTTCGACGAAGCCTTCAGCGCCGGCCTGTCGGTGATCAATCACGAAAACTGGGCGGCGCTTGGCGCGCTGACCGGCAAGGGCCTGCTGGGCGCGGATGTCGAGCAGCGCCTGCTCGCCGCCAGCCGCACCGATGCCGCCGAACTCGCCGAAGCGGAGGCCGTGCGCCTGCGCTTCAGCCGGGCGGTGGATGCCGCCCTGGAAGACTACGAAGTCCTGCTGTTGCCGACTCTGCCGGGCCTGCCGCCACTGCTCAGAGAAGCACGTGGCGGCAGCAAGACCGTAGCCGGCATGACCGCCCTCGTGCGGCCCTTCAACCTCAGCGGGTACCCGGCGCTGTCGGTGCCGGTGGAACTGGAATGTGGCGGGCTGAAGATCGGCCTGCAGATCGTTGGCCGGAAGGGCCACGACGAACTTGTCTGCGCCTTCGGCGCGCAACTGGAACAAGCGCTGGCCGCCGAGCGACCAGCCAACAAGAAAACGGCCTGAGGAGAACCGCATGAGCCTGATCGCCAAAACCGGCGGCCTCGACGAACTGGTCCGGAACGACCGCGTCGATGTCTCGCTGTACAACGACCCCGCGCTGTTCGAGGTCGAGCTGGAGAAGATTTTCTACCGCACCTGGGTGTGGGTCGCCCACGAGAGCGAAGTGCGCAATCCCGGTGACTTCAAGACCGCCACCATCGGCCGTCGGCCGGTGATCGTGGTGCGCGACAAGAAGAACAACATCAACGTGCTGGAGAACCGCTGCCGGCACCGTGGCGCCACCGTGTGCGAGAAGCACAAGGGCAACGCCACCGGCTTCACCTGCCCGTACCACAGCTGGTCGTATGGCCTCGACGGCAAGCTGCGCGCACTGCCGTATCCGGACGGCTACGAGGACATCCTCGACAAGTCCGAGCTGCCACTGACCAGCCTGCGCGTCGGCAGCTACGCCGGCATGATCTTCGCCACCTACAACGCCGAAGCCGAGCCGCTGGAAGACTTCCTAGGCGGCGCGAAGCACTGGATGGACCTGTTCATGAAGCAGGGCGCCGGCTACCCGATCAAGACCCAGGGCGAACACAAGTTCACCTTCAAGGGCAACTGGAAGATCCAGCTGGAAAACACCACCGACGGCTACCACTTCCCGATCGTCCACAAGTCGTGGATGAGCTCGGTGGATGAAGAGACCTCGGAAATGCTCTCGTTCATGACCGACGAGAAGGCGGTGACCCACGCGCTCGGCAACGGCCACAGCGTGATGGTGATGGTCCCCGAGCACGTCGATCTGGATGAGGACGACGGCACCGAGCAGCTGCAGGAACGCTTCGCCCACGTCACCGAGGAACTGTCGAAGACCATGGAGCCTGCACAGGTCCGCCGCATCGTGCGTTCGCTGCACGGCGCCGGCTTCAACCTCAACCTGTTCCCCAACGTCGCCATGTCGATGTCGTTCTTCCGCGTGCTGCGCCCGATCTCGGTGACCGAGACGGAAATCCGCCATGTCGCCCTCGGCATGGACGGCGGCCCGGAGATCGCCAACCGCGAGCGCCTGCGTATCCACGAACACTTCCAGGGTCCGTTCGGCTTCGGCAGCCCGGACGACGCCGAAGCCTGGGATCGCGTGCAGCGCGGCTCCTACGCCGGCCCCGACGCACCGATCCTGGTCAACCGCGGCCTCAACCGCGAAGTGATCGCGGAAAACGGCGACAAGGTATCCCACGCCACCGACGAAGGCGGCATGCGCGAGGCCTACGACATGTGGAAAAGGATGATGAGCCAATGAGCACTCTCGACACCCTGAACGGCCTGTCCGGCCCGCTGGCCCAGGCCATCGAATTCATCTGGCGCGAAGCCGAACTGCTGGACCGCAAGGACTACGCCGGGTGGTCCGCGCTGTGGAGCGAGGAGGGCATCTACGTGGTGCCGATCGATCCGGACACCACCGACTTCGCCGCCAGCCTCAACTACGCGTACGACGACGCGCGCATGCGTGCCCTGCGCATCGAGCGCCTGAGCGCCGGCTATTCGCCGTCGGCGGTGGATGCGGCGAAGACCGTGCGCAGCGTGTCGCGCTTCCGCCTGGTGGAAGCCGCCGGCGACGTGGTGGAAGTGAACTCCGCGCAGATCCTCTATGCCTACAAGCGCGGCGTGCATACCCCGTTCGTGGCTGACCTGACCCACCGCATCCGCTTCAGCAACGGCGTCGGCCGCCTGGAGCAGAAGGTGGTGCGCCTGATCAACTCCACCGATGCGCTCGGCGCACTCGGTTTCCTGCTCTAAGGAGGCTGCCATGTCCCGAGTCGCACTGGTTACTGGCGCCTCCCGCGGTCTGGGCGAATGCATCGCCCGCCGCCTGCACGCCGCCGGCTATCGCGTGGCGCTGGCCGATGTACGGCTGGACGCCGTGCAGCACAACGCCGACCTGCTCGATCCGTCCGGTGAAACGGCCATGGCCATCGAGCTGGACGTGCGCGAGAAGGCCGACTTCGAACGCGCCCGCGACCTGCTCGTGGAGCGCTGGGGGGGCGCGGACATCCTGGTCAACAACGCCGGGGTGTCGAAGGTCGCGCCGCTGATGGAGATCACCCCGGAAGAGTTCGACGCGTCGATGGCCGTCAACCTGCGCGGCACCTTCGTCGCCTCCCAGGTGTTCGGCGCGCACTTCGCCGAGCGTGGCTTCGGCCGCATCGTCAACATCGCCTCGCTGGCCGGACAGAACGGCGGCACCGCCACCGGCGCGCACTACGCGGCAGCCAAGGGCGGCGTAGCGACCCTGACCAAGGTGTTCGCCCGCGAACTGGCAGGGCGTGGCGTGACCGTCAACAGCATCTCGCCCGGTCCGCTGGACCTGCCGGTGGTACGCGAGACCGTGGCGCCGGAGCGTCTGGAGCAGATCCTGCAGATGATCCCGGCCGGCACCCTCGGCTCGCCCGAGTACATCGCCGACAGCGTGCTGCTGCTGGTGGCCGAGCATGCGGCGTCGGTGACCGGGGCGTGCTGGGACATCAATGGCGGACTGTTCATGCGCTAACGGCGGAATGGCGGATGGCGCTGGCGCGCCATTCGTCCTACGACGATCTTTTCCGCCACACCGTACAACCCCCTCTCCCTCCGGGAGAGGGCTGGGGTGAGGGGCTCTTCGCTCGCACCCATGCCTATGCAGGTAAAACCATGATGAAGGTAAGAATCGAAAGGATCGTCGACGAAGCGCTGGATGTCCGCTCCTTCCGCCTCGTGCGCAGTGACGGCCAGCCGTTCGACGCCTACGAGCCGGGCGCCCACGTCGACGTGACCGGCCCCACCGGCGTAACCCGCCAGTATTCCCTGTGCAGCCCGCCGGACGACGGCGCCGCCTACCTGGTGGCGGTGAAGAAGGAAGCCGGCTCGCGCGGCGGCTCCAGCGCCCTGCACGAGCAGGTCAGCGAAGGCATGGAACTGGAGATGGGCGCGCCGCGCAACCTGTTCCGCATCGCCCCGGAAGCGCGCGAGCACATGCTGTTCGCCGCCGGCATCGGCGTCACGCCGCTGCTGAGCATGGCCTATCGGCTGAACGCCGTTGGCCATCCGTACCGCCTGCACTATTTCGCTCGTTCCGCCGAACATGCCGCGTTCGCCGAGCTGCTGGCTGGCGAGGTGTTCGCCGGCAAGGTGGAGTTTCACTACGGCGTGGAGCCGGGCGATCTCGACGCCGAACTGTCGGCCTGCCTGGAGCGTGCCGGCGGCGAGGCGCACGTCTACACCTGCGGCCCGGCGCCGTTCATGAACAAGGTGGTGGAAGTCGCCTCGCGCACGCGCCCGGCGGACAACGTCCACCTCGAGCATTTCCAGGCCGATCCGACGGCTCAGAGCGGGCCTAGCGGCAGCTTCGAAGTGGAGCTGGCCAGCTCCGGCGTGGTGCTGCACGTACCGGCGGAATCCAGCCTGGTCGACGTGCTGCAGGCACACGGCTGCGACATCGACACCGAATGCCGCGAGGGCATCTGCGGGACGTGCATCGTCGAGGTGATCGACGGCGAGCCGGACCATCGCGACAACTGCCTGTCGAACAAGGAGAAGGCTTCCAACAAGCAGATCTGCGCCTGCGTCTCGCGGGCGAAGAGTGCGCGGTTGGTGCTGGATCTGTAGCGCAGACGTAGGGCGGACAACGCGAAGCTTGTCCACCTTCTGCTCCAATGGACTGGTGGAAAAGGCTTCGCCGTTTTCCACCCTACGAACTGCTTCCCCTCACCCTAACCCTCTCCCGGAGGGAGAGGGGACCGTTCGGTGCGAGGCTGGACACTGTGCCAACCGGCAACTCCGAATGACCCCCTCTCCCTTCGGGAGAGAGCGGGGGTGAGGGCGTCCGCCACGCGATTGTTGATCGTTATTGCGTGGCAATAACGTAGGGTGGGTGAAACCCGCCTTCAGGGACTGGTGGCGGGTTTCACCCGCCCTACACCCGTCCCGCCTGCTTCGGCGGCGCTTCCTTCCCGCCCAGGTCGAGCACTTCGCGCACCAGCATGGCGATGCTCGACACGCCCATCTTTTCCTTGATCTTGGTGCGGTGCACATCGACCGTCTTGACGCTGATGTTCAGCTCGCGGGCGATCACCTTGCTCGCCTTGCCGTCGACCACCATGCCGAGCACTTCACGCTCGCGGCTGGTGAGCAGGTCGAGCTTGCTCTGCAGCTGCTGGCGCTGCGTGGCGCCGGCGTGCACCTGTACGGCGTCCTTCAGTGCGGCCTGGATGCGATCGAGCATCTGCTGCGGGTTGTAGGGCTTCTCGACGAAATCGATGGCGCCATTCTTCATCGCCTTCACCGACATCGGGATATCGCCGTGGGCCGAGACGAAGATGGTCGGCAGGGTGATGTCGCGCTGGTTGAGGATTTCCTGCAGCTGGAAACCGCTGGTTTCCGGCATGCGCACGTCCAGCACCAGGCAGGCGGGTAGTTTGGGGTCGTAATTGGCGAGGAATTCTTCGGCGCCGGCAAAGCACAGCGCCTGGATGCTGACCGACTCGAGCAACCAGGCCAGCGAGGTGCGCAGGTCCTTGTCGTCGTCGACGATGTATACAACGGGTTTACGGATTTCCATCAGGGCTGCCGCGAAATTTTCTAATAATTGTTTTCGCACCGAAGCGCGCAAGGCATGGCCGCGCAGCGAGGCGCGGCCTGTCTTGCAGGATACCCACTGCGATCCGCCGTGACGATAAAGAAACCACCTAGATGACTAGCGGCCTTCTACCCCCGGCATGGTGTTCGTCTGAATACATCCGTCTTGTCTCGGCGCTTACTCTCGTTCCATCAGCTACGGACCGCTTTGCCTGCGGTCCCACGACAGGAAGGGCGCCGAGATGGTCAACCTGAGCCAGACGCAAATCGATTTCCGCAACGCCATGGCGCAACTGCCGGCGGCGGTGAACATCATCACCAGCAACGGCCCCGGCGGGCGTTGCGGCATCACCGCCAGTGCGGTGTGCTCGGTCACCGACTCGCCGCCGACCGTGCTGGTCTGCATCAACCGTAACAGCGCCAGCCATGATGTGTTCCGTGAGAACGGCTACCTGTGTGTCAACGTGCTGCGCGGCGAGCAGGAAGAGCTGGCGAAGCACTTCGCCGGAATGACTCGCGTGCCGATGGAAGAGCGCTTCGCCTGGGATCTGTGGGATAGCGCCTGCACCGACGCACCGGTAATGCGCGATGCGCTGGTGACCCTGGCGGGTCGGATCAGCGAGTGCAAGGAAGTCGGCTCGCATTCGGTAATGTTCGTCGAACTGGAGCATGTCGCCGTGCGCGAGCAGGGCGACAGCCTGGTGTATTTCAACCGGCTGTTCCATCGGGTGGATCGGGTTGCGGCGGTAGGCTGAGGGGATGGACCGGCACCGTAGATACCATCTCTCCAATCAGTTGCAACCAGCTATTTAGGTTGGTTGCGGCTGATAGTGGGTCTGCGTCTTGAGCACACCGTAGGCAATCTGCAACAGCTTGCGCATGGCGGCGCCCAGGGCGCTTTTCTTGGCTTTTCCTCGGGCCAGCAGGCGCTGATACAGCGCCCGTACCGTCGGGTTGTAGCGTTTGGCGACGATCGCGCCCATGTACAGCTTGGCCCGCAGCCGGGGCTGCCCCGTCTTGGTCAGATGCGCCCGGCCCTTCACCGAACTGCCGGACTCCCAGGGTCTCGGGACTAGCCCTGCAAAGGCGGCACATTGTCGGGCGCTCGCAAAGTCGCGGCTGTGCAGCATCGCTAGCAGGTGGCGTGAAAGCACTTCGCCGATCCCCTGGATGCTTTGCAGGAGCTCGCGATCGCGCTTGAGGCCGTCATGTCGATCGATGTGATCGTCGATGTCCTGCCTGAGGCGCTCGGCTTCCTGGCGCAAGGCGCTGAGCATCGTGTCGATGGAGGCCAGGACACTGATGCTGCTGCCGGTGATTTCCGCCTTTTCGCGGCGATTGGCTTCGCGCTGGAGATCCTCTTGCAGCGCCTCGTAGCGCGCGATCATCGCCTTCAGTTCGCGGATCTCACGTCGCTCCGGCTGCCAGCGACGAACCTGTTGGCTGGCGCCATAACGCGCCAACACCAGGCTGTCCCGCTTGTCGGTCTTACCGCGTACCCCCAGGCTGCGCGCGTAATCGCGGACGTGGGCCGGGTTCAGGACGAAGACCTGCACCCCACGGTCGTGCAGGTAATACGCCAGGGCCTCGTGATAGACCCCGGTCGCCTCGAGGAACACTTTCAACTGCCCAGCCGTCTCTCCGGTCTGGGCGCAGCACCAGTCGATCAAGGCCGCAAAGCCGCTCGGCTGGTTGGCGAATACCTTGGTTTTGATCTTCAGACTCTCCGGGTCTCGCAACCACAGACAGTCCAGCTTCTGCTTACTGACGTCGATACCGATTACGGTCATCTCTCGATCCTTGCCTTGTTCATGCAGCCTCACTCCCGTGGAGGGGCTTGGATACCATTCAGGATTAGGAGAAAGAGAGCCGGGGGCACAATCTACAACGCAGAGTCGAACTCTCAGGTTGGCGCGGTGCTCACCCGGCTCCGGGCAAGGAGGTAGCTAATCCCATTGCCCTGGAGAGATACAAGGTTGGTGCTGAGCTTGCGAAGCCCAACATCCGGCAATGTTGGGCTTCACTGCGTTCAGCGCCAACCTACGGAGCAGCCCAGCCTGCGGCCAATCACACCCTGAACTGCCAAATCAACTGCCGCTGGTAATCTGCCATCTCGTTCAACTGATGGCTCACCTGCGCCGACTGTTCCGCCTGCCCGGACAGCGACTGGGTCACGTCGCGAATCGCTTCGATATTGCGGTTGATCTCCTCGGAAACGCTGCTCTGTCCCTCCGCCGCACTGGCGATCTGCAGGTTCATCTCGGTGATCAGGTTGACCGCCCCGGCGATGCGCTGCAGCGCTTCCACCGCCTGTTGCACCTGGCTGACGTTGGCCTGCGCTTGCGCATGGCTGCCGTGCATCGCCTGGGTCACTTCGCGGGTGCCGCTCTGCAGGTTGTCGATGACCTGGCGGATTTCCTCCACCGAGCTCTGCGTGCGCCGCGCCAGGCTGCGCACTTCGTCGGCGACCACGGCGAAACCTCGACCCTGTTCGCCGGCACGGGCGGCTTCGATGGCGGCGTTGAGGGCGAGCAGGTTGGTCTGTTCGGCGATAGCGCGGATCACTTCCAGCACCTGGCCAATCTGTTCGCTGCGCTCGGCTAGGTTCCGCACCTGCTGCATCGCCTCGCTCATGCCTGCGGCGAGGTCGCCGATGCCGTTGGTGGCGCGCCCGATCACGTACGGGAACGGGGCGGCGCCTTGCAGCGACCGCCCCGTGGGGTAATGCGCAACCGTGGTCAGAACATGAAGGCAAAGACCAACTGGCTGTACAGGTTGCGGTCGTCGTTGCCGAGTTGGGTGCCGCCTTGCTCGGCGCTCTTGTCCGGCTGGTAGATGCCGATCACCGGCATGACCAACAGGTTCTCGGTGACGCCCCATTCGGCGTACAGGTCGAGTTCCTTGCCGTCGGTGTTGCCGAGGTCCTTGTCCAGGGTGTTGAAGTCGAACCAGAGCACGCCGAGGCTGAGGTTCTCCAGCGGCGAGACCTTGAAGGCGAGGTGGTGGACAGCGGTGTTGCTGTTGAACGGACCGGCGTAGTTGCCGGCCACCTCACCCTGGAACCAGGTGCCATAGCCACGGCTGAGGCCGTAGAACAGGGTGTCGTAGTTCTCCGAGAAGCGGCTGTAGCGGTAGCTCACACTGGGCGTCCAGATCGCGTCCTTGAAGGTCCAGCCGGCTTCCAGGTACCAGGCCTTCTCATCGGATGAAGAGCCGTCGTCGACATCCTTCTTGTCCTGCCAGACGTACTCGCCGGAGAGGAACAGGTTTTCCACGCCGGCATTGCCCTGCGCGCGCAGGCTGTAGGTCTTCATGTCCTTGCGGTCGAGCTGGATCGGCGAGGCGAATTCCTCGTCGACATCGGTGACGTCGATGTAGGTCAGGCCGACGGTGCCGGCTTCCGCCACGTGTTCCAGGGTGCCGACGTAGAGTTCGGACCTGGCCTGGGCGCGGTTGTCCGACTTCAGCCACATCAGGTCGCTGCGCCAGCCTTCCTTGCCACCGAGACGCAGCACGGCGGTTTCGTCGAAGTTCTTGCGCGCCGCCAGGTAGTAGGCGCCGCCACGGTTGAACTCGCCATCGGCGACGCCGGTGCCGAGGTTCAGGGAGTCGCCGTTTATCAGGAAGCCGTCGCCGACCATGATGTTCTGCCGGCCGAAGGAAACGTCCACACCGTCTTCACCGAGGGCCGAGAAGAGATTGCCGGAACGCCAGCCGAGGGAGGCGTCCTCGATCTTGGTAGTGCGCTCGGAGCCGTCGCTGAAACCGGCGGCATCGCCATCGCCCCAGGTGCCGGAGCTGAGGAAGCCGAACGCGCCGTAAGTAGTACCCGCACCGCCGAGGCCCTGGTCGAAGCTCAGGCCGTATTTGATGTAGCCCTCGCGCCAGGACGAGGAGCCCTCGCTCAGGGTTCCGCTGGGGATGTAGTTCTCCTGGCTGTGGAAGATGCCGAAGACTGCCTCGATATTGGCGTTCAGGTGGGCGTCGTCATCGGCGTAGAGCTCGTAGGCTCCAGCGTTACTGGCGGCGATCAGCAATGCGAGGGTGGAGAGGCGAAGCAGGGGCGACTTGCTCATGGTTGGGCATCCGTTCTTGTTAGCTGTTTCGTGCCTCGATACTAAGACGAGGCTTTTCGCCAGCACTTGTGCGTGGTTGCCAAGCCGTTGCGTGTGCGTGCCAGATGCGGGGCGGGACTTTGCCGTGGACGAGATGGTGCGATCGCAGGTTGGTTCCGAGCGCAGCGAAGCCCAGCATCCGCGCGAAAAAAAGCCCGCCGGAAGGCGGGCTGCAAGAGCGACCAAAGGAATCAGGGTTGGCTGATGCCATCGTCGATGGCGATGCCCTTCGCGCGCATCTGGGCGATCAGTCCGGCTCGCGTTTGCGGCAGGTTGAGCATGGCGTCCTTGCGGATAGCCGCGACCTCCTGCTCGGTATACGGCTGGTAGTTCGCCGGCATGCTCTTACCGGCCATGCCGTCCTCACGCATGATCCAGTTGATCAGGTCGGCCAGTTGCGCGTCGTTCAGCGCCGACTGTGACATGCCCGGCACCCGCACGAGGAACTGGCGGCCGCCGTCGACCTTGAGGAAGTTGCCGACGAAGCCCTTCATCCGTGGTGTGTCGTTGGCGGCCGAGCCTTCGCCGTCGCCCAGGTGGCAGCCAGCGCACTGCAGCTGGTAGTTCACCGCAGTGCTGTAGCCGGCCTGGTCGATGGGCGTCTGCGCCGCCTCGTTGCCCGGCGCGTGTTTCTGGTTCGGGTTGGGGATGGCGCGGGCATGGGCCAGGGGAGCTGCCATGGCGCATGCCAGTCCGGCGATGATCAGGAAACGCATGGCAGCCTCCGCTCGCTTACACCGCGACGCCGCGAATGATCGAGACGGTGCAGTGGTAGATGTGCGACTTGGCGGCCAGGCACCAGTTCACGTCGTTGTTGTTGAACGGACGGTAGGCCGGTTCCTCGCTGTCGTTGCGGGTGCAGGCGCACTGGTTGCAGCTGTGCTTACCGCAGCAGTCGTTGTAGGAAATGATGTAGTCCTTGCCGTCCGCCGGGTTACGGCAGGTGCCGATCCAGGTCACCTGGGAGGCCTCGGTGCCGGGCGGGCAGGAGGTCACGCTGCCGCCGCAGCAACTGCAGAGGAAGCCGTCGACCGAGCAGTAGCGCCAGTAGTCGCAGCTGTTCGGATCGCCCGGGTCGCCGGCTTTCGGGGCTTCGGCGGCGAGCGCCTTGCCGGTGCGGTCGATTGGCAGCAGCACCGGCAGCGCGGCGCCGGCGACCATCAGGGAGCCGAGGCGGGCGAGCAGCTTGCGCCGTGACGTGGTATCGGCGACGCGGCGGGCCGAGCGCTCGAACAGGAGGTCTAGCAGTTTCATGGTGGGCTCCCTTCTCAGTGCGAGTGCGTATGCGGGTGGGCGTGCGAGGTGGCGTGCAGGTATTGCTGCAGCGTGGCGCTGCCCAGGTGCTCGGCTTCGAACAGGCTGTCCAGGTGCTCGCGGGAGTTGACCAGGCCCTTGGAACGCAGGATGCCGTTCTGGTCGATCAGCGCCGCGTAGGGCAGCTTGCCGATCTGGTAGGTCATGCCGACTTCCGGGCCGACCACATACTGCGCGTCTTCCAGCTTGTGTTCGCGGATCAGCGCCTGCTGGGCGTCCATGTCGCCGTCGCTGACGTAGATCACTTCGAGGCGGTTGGCCTGCTCCTTCGCGATGGATTTGATCGCCGGCAGCAGGGATTTGCAGATCGGGCAGGTCGGCGAGAGGAAGAACAGCAGTTGGGCTTTCTCGCCGGCGTAGCCGAAGTTCACCGGACGGCCGTTACGGTCGGCGGCGGTCACTTTCGGCGCGGGTTCGTTGACCGCGACGCCCTTGTCGACCATCAGCGCACCGGCCGGAGCCAGGCGGGAATGCAGGACACCGATCTGGCGCACCAGACCCATGACGGCGAAGGCCAGGGCGATCAGCAGCGCCCAGAGCAGGATGTTGGAGACGATCAAGGCTTCCATATTTCACCTTCCAATGAGTTTGAGCAGACGGGGGCCGTTGGCCAGCAGGCCCTCGGCGGCGGCATGGATGAACAGTGCGGTGGCGCTGGCGGCGATGACCACGAAGCCGTCGAACAGGCCGAGGTCGCGCGCTTGCGGGGCCACGCTGGCGAGCAGCGCCAGGGCGACCAGCACGCCGTTGCGTGCCAGCAGCACCGGGCGCAGCGGTTGCGCCTGATCGGGGCCGGAGCAGCCGCAATCGATATCGCTGCGGCCGCGCCACAGGTTGAAACCGATGGCCGCCGCATACAGCGCCAGCAGCGTTGCTGCGAACAGTGCCGCGAGCGGCCGGCTGGCCGGCACCAGCAGAGCCAGGGCGATGCCCAGTTCGGCCAGCGGCAGCATGCGGGCGACCGGCTTGAGCAGCGCGTTCGGCAGCAACTGGTAATCCTCCAGCTGGTTGCGGAAACGTGCCGGCGCGCGCAGCTTGTGGGTCGCGGCGCTGGCCAGCACCACCGCGATGGCGAGGGCGCTGGCTATGACGTAGATGGGATCGATGTGCATGAACTCACCTCGCTCAGTGACTCATGATCTGAGTCGCGGTCTTGTGCAGTTTGTCCATGGTGCCGGTGTGCTGGCCGCTCTTCAGGTCGAAGATTTCCATGCCTCCCTCGACGTTGATCCCCAGCAGCAGCGGGTTGGCATCGCTGGTGGCCTGCAGGCTCCAGATCGGTGCCCCCGGTGCTTGCAGGGTGCCGACCTTCTTCTGCGTCTTCAGATCGAAGGCCCAGATGGTCGGGCTCGGGTCTTCCCACTTCATTGGCTCGTGGGCGTCATGCATCAGCACGTACAGGCGATTGAGCTTCGGCGCGACGGCCATCAGCTGCCAGCCGCCCGGCCCCCAGCCGGCCTTCTGTTCCTCGTCGGTGAGCAGCGACCAGGTCGGCAGGAATTTCGGCTCCTTGCCGGAGAGGTCGACCGGATGCACGGTGCCGGTGGTGGTGACGAAGTAGTAGGTATCGCCGACGTTCACCGCGCGCTCGACCATCTTCTCCTTGTTCGGCTCGAAGAATTTGCTCTGGCTGCGCGAGGCTTCCTTGCCGTCCTCGCCCAGGCGCACCACCTGGATGGCGCCATCGCCGCACAGCGAGGCGAAGGCGCGCTTGCCCACCGGATAGTTGAGCACGCAGCCGGGGATGGCGATTTCGCCGGCGACGGACTTGCTCTGGGTGTCGACCACGGTGACCGAGGTGGACGGGGTGAAGTTGTAGACGTAGACGAAGCGGTCGTCGGCGCTGGTGCCGAGGCCGAAGCGCTGGGTCAGCGACTCGGCGCGCTTGGACGGAATCACCACTTCCCAGTCCGGCGACAGGGTCGAGGTGTTCCATGCGGTCAGCACGTCGGTGCGGGTGCCACGGGTGCCGCGCGAGTAGAACAGGTCGGCGCTGTACAGCAGCTTGCCGTCACGGCTCAGGGTCGAGGGCGCGGCGAAGCCGGTGCTGACCATGCCGAGGAACTTCTTCTGGTCCGGATCGACGACCACCACGCGGCCGGCGACGAAGCTGTCGAACTCCACATCGACCATGTAGGCGCGGTGCGGGCTGGGCGGGAACGGCAGGGTGGTCTGGCCGATGCCGGTGTCCGCCGGCAGCTCGGCGAAGGCACCGTGCATTCCGGCGAGCGACACGCCTGCGGCCAGCGTTGTCTGGGCAAGGAACCGGGTTATTCGCATTAGAGGGTCTCCCTGGATTTATTGGACTGGCGAAGCGCGGAATTGGGGCAGGGTTGCAGTCCAAGTCTGCCAGCGGGTCGGGAGGGGGGAATTGTTCTGTCTGCCAATCGGTTGTGTGGTTGTGCCAGCGGGCCGGGGAGAGGGCGGAGGGGCTGGGGACCGATTCGGATTCGGCGGGGAACTACCCCTTTCCCTTGGGAGCGGGGCAGGGGGAGACCGATTCCTCCCCCCAGGACAGAAAACGATCAGGCCGTCAGCGGCCGCACCGAAACCCTTTCATGCTGCTCGTCGAAGCCAAGGAAGGTGGTGAACCCGGCCACCGGCTCGCGCTCGGTCTCCAGGGCGTTCTCCGGCGCGCTGCGATCCTCGTGGCCGAGGGCGATGCCGCAGACCAGGATGTCGTTTTCCGCCATCGGCACGTGCTCGCGCACCACCTTGTGATACCAGGCGAACGCCGCCTGCGGGCAGGTGTGCAGGCCCTGGCCGCGGGCGGCGAGCATGATGTTCTGGATGAACATGCCGACATCCATGTAGCTGCCGATGTTGAGCCGGCGGTCGAGGCTGATCAGCAGGCCGACCGGCGCGTCGAAGAACTGGAAGTTGCGCAGGTGCTGGCGTTCGCGTGCCGCCAGGTCCTCGCGGGAGATGCCGAGGGTGTCGTAGAGGTCGAAGCCGATGGTGCGGCGGCGGCTCAGGTAGGGTTCGAACCAGTCGTCCGGGTAGTAGCGGTACTCGGCGTCGTGTTCCCCGGCCTGCTCCTTCGCGGCTTTCTGGATGTCGTCGCAAAGCGCCTGCTTGGCGCTGCCGGTCAGCACATGCACGTGCCACGGCTGCACATTGCTGCCGCTGGGGGCTCGCGCAGCCACCTCCAGGATGTGTTCGACCACCTGCTGCGGAATGTCGTGGGGCAGGAAGCGACGGACAGACTTGCGGGAGCGGATAGCGGCATCGATATGCATAAGCGATTCTCCGAAGATGGCTGGGCGATCGTTCCAGAATGGGTGGCGGAATTTTTATGTATAGACGACATTCCAGCGAAGCTGGCAAGTATTGTCGACACCCGGTCGGCAGGGCGTCTGGCGCGGGCTGCGTGACCGGTCATCCGGAGATTGTGCAATTTTTGATCAGGCTGCTAAGGTGAAATTGAGGGGCCGGTAAAGCCCCCATTAACCGCCTTATTACGGCTAAATGAATGCCTACGCGGGCCTTTTCCACGGTCGCGTAGGCATTTTTTATTGCGCCATTTCCTGCCGTTTTCCCTCCTGTTTCCGCCACCCGGTTTGCGCCTGCGCCGGGAATCTGCTTTGGTCCCTGTGTCAGGGACGATCCTGTCGCGTGCCCTGAACAGCCCTGTCAGCAGGAACATTCAGCGATGCAGAACCCTTCACCGCGTCTTGCCGGCTGCCTGGCGCTGTGCGGCGTGGCGGCTGCCGTACCGGCCGACGAGCGGCAGGAGCTGGACCCGATGGTGGTCACCGGCAGCTACAGCCTGAGCCGCAGCTTCGACCAGCCCGCCGCGGTGGACAGCGTCGACCGCCGGCAGATCGCCGAGGGGCAATTGCGCATCAACGCCTCCGAAGCCCTGTCGCGGGTGCCTGGACTGGTGGTGCAGAACCGCCAGAACTATGCCCAGGATCTGCAGATATCCTCGCGCGGCTTCGGCGCGCGGGCTGCATTCGGCGTACGCGGGATCAAGCTGCTGATGGACGGCATTCCGGCCAGCACACCGGACGGCCAGGGCCAGGCGGCGACCTTCAACCTCGACGTGGCCGAGCGCTTCGAAGTGCTGCGCGGACCGGCCGCGACGCTCTACGGCAGCAACAGCGGCGGGGTGATCCAGATGTTCTCCCGCGACGGAGAGGGGCCGCCACGGATCGGGGCGGAGACTGTCTTCGGCAGCGACGACCTGAAGAGGAACCATCTCTACGCGGAAGGTGGCAACGCTGTTGGCAACGCCGGATTCGTCCTCGACGCCTCGCGCCTGGATACCGACGGCTATCGCGACCACAGCGCCGCCCGCCGCGACCAGACTTTCGCCAAACTCAACCTGAAGCCCGACGACGACAGCCGGCTGGCGCTGATCTTCAGCAGCCTGGAACAGGACGACACGGAAGACCCGCTCGGCCAGACCTGGGAAGGCTTCGACGACGATCCGCGCTCGGTGACGGCCAACGCGGTGCTGTTCGACACCCGCAAGAGCATCGACCACCAGCAGGCCGGCCTGAACTACGAGCGCCGGTTCGGCGACGCCACCCTGCAAGTCAATGCGTATGCCGGTCAGCGCAGCGTGCTGCAGTTTCTTGCCATCCCGCGCACGGCGGTCGCCAACCGCCTGGGCAGCGGTGGGGTGGTGGATTTCGACCGCGACTTTCATGGCAGCACCTTGCGCTGGCTGCAGCCAGTGTCGGGCGTTCCGGGAGAGTTGAGCCTGGCGTTCGGCATCGATTACGACTGGAGCCGGGACGATCGCCGTGGTTTCCAGAACTTCAGCGGCGATCGGCTCGGCGTGAAGGGCGAACTTCGCCGCGACGAGCTGGATACTGCAACCAGTCTCGATCCCTACGTGCAGGCCAACTGGATGCTCGGCGACTGGACGCTGCTGGCGGGCCTGCGCCACAGCAACATGGAGATGGAAGTGGATGACCACTTCCTGGTCAACGGCGACTCCAGCGGCTCCAGACGTTTCGAGAAGAACGTGCCGTCGCTGGGCGTGCTCTATGCCTTCACCCCCAGCCTGCACGGCTATATCAGCGCGGCCAGGGGCTTCGAGACGCCGACCCAGGCGGAGATGGCCTATGCGCCGGGGCTGGTGGAGAACTTCAACTTCGACCTGCAGGCGGCGACCAGCAGCCAGTACGAAGCGGGACTCAAGGCGCTGATCGGCCGGTGGGCGCGGGTGAATGCGGCGCTGTTCGAGATCCGCAGCGACGACGAGATCGTCGTGGCCGAAGCCACCGGCGGCCGCACCAGCTTCCAGAATGCCGGACGCACCCTGCGGCGTGGCTTCGAACTGGGCATCGAGGCGGAGTTCGACGAGCGCTGGTCGGCGAGCCTGGCCTATACGCGGCTGTCGGCCACCTACGATTCGAGCTTCGAATCCGGCGGCGAAATCATCGACAAGGGCAACCACCTGCCGGGCATCCCGGCCAGTACGCTGTTCGGCGAACTGGTCTGGCGACCGCTGCAGGGCATCGCCATGGGTTGGGAAGGGCAGTACCGCAGCAAGGTCTACGTCGACGACAGCAACGAGGCGAAGCCCGCACCGAGCTACGCGGTATTCAACTGGCGCACCCAGTTCGAACAGGTGTCCGGGCCGTGGACGTTTCGGCAGTTGATCCGCGTGGACAACCTGTTCGACCGCCAGTACGTCGGCTCGGTGATCGTCGGCGACAGTAACGGCCGCTTCTACGAGGCGGCGCCGGGACGCTCCTGGTATGCGGGCGCGACGGTGGAATACGACTTTTAAGTAGATACCATCTCTCCAATCAGTTGCAACCAGCTGTTTAGGTTGGTTGCGGCTGATAGTGGGTCTGCGTCTTGAGCACACCGTAGGCAATCTGCAACAGCTTGCGCATGGCGGCGCCCAGGGCGCTTTTCTTGGCTTTTCCTCGGGCCAGCAGGCGCTGGTACAGCGCCCGCACCGTCGGGTTGTAGCGTTTGGCGACGATCGCGCCCATGTACAGCTTGGCCCGCAGCCGGGGCTGCCCCGTCTTGGTCAGATGCGCCCGACCCTTCACCGAACTGCCGGACTCCCAGGGTCTCGGGACTAGCCCTGCAAAGGCGGCACATTGTCGGGCGCTCGCAAAGTCGCGGCTGTGCAACATCGCTAGCAGGTGGCGTGAAAGCACCTCGCCGATCCCCTGGATGCTTTGCAGGAGTTCGCGATCGCGCTTGAGGCTGTCATGTCGATCGATGTGATCGTCGATGTCCTGCCTGAGGCGCTCGGCTTCCTGGCGCAAGGCGCTGAGCATCGTGTCGATGGAGGCCAGGACACTGATGCTGCTGCCGGTGATTTCCGCCTTCTCACGGCGATTGGCTTCGCGCTGGAGGTCCTCTTGCAGCGCCTCGTAGCGCGCGATCAGCGCCTTCAGTTCGCGGATCTCACGTCGCTCCGGCTGCCAGCGACGAACCTGCTGGCTGGCGCCATAACGCGCCAGCACCAGGCTGTCCTGCTTGTCGGTCTTACCGCGTACCCCCAGGCTGCGCGCGTAATCGCGGACGTGGGCCGGGTTCAGGACGAAGACCTGCACCCCACGGTCGTGCAGGTAATACGCCAGGGCCTCGTGATAGACCCCGGTCGCCTCGAGGAACACTTTCAACTGCCCAGCCGTCTCTCCGGTCTGGGCGCAGCACCAGTCGATCAAGGCCGCAAAGCCGCTCGGCTGGTTAGCGAATACCTTGGTTTTGATCTTCAGACTCTCCGGGTCTCGCAACCACAGACAGTCCAGCTTCTGCTTACTGACGTCGATACCGATTACGGTCATCTCTCGATCCTTGCCTTGTTCATGCAGCCTCACTCCCGTGGAGGGGCTTGGATACCATTCAGGATTAGGAGAAAGAGAGCCGGGGGCACAATCTACAACGCAGAGTCGAACTCTCAGGTTGGCGCGGTGCTCACCCGGCTCCGGGCAAGGAGGTAGCTAATCTCATTGCCCTGGAGAGATACAAGGTTGGCGCTGAGCGCAGCGAAGCCCAACGATGCCACGGCTCGGCAGATGTTGGGCTTCGCTGCGCTCAGCGCCAACCTACGGTAGTCAGTTCAACCTGCGGCTGTTGCGCTGTCGTTTGCGCGCGATGATCACGATGCCGATGCATACGGCAGCGACGACGCACCAGTAGAAGATCGATATGTATTCAGGCCGCAGCGGCTGCAGGATTCGGAAGTCGATCTTCTGGCTGTTGGCGGCCTCAATGGCAAGGTTGGCGAATTCCGCGAGCTGCCTCTGCCCAAGGCACAGGGCGTTGTAGTTGCCGGCACAGAACACCAGATAGCCGATGAGGATGACGACGACTTCCAGCATCGATTTCGTCGCCTTCTCGCTGCCGATGCTGAAACCGAGCACGGCCAGGGTGCAGGTGCCGAAGTAGCTCCAGAGCTTGTCCACCTGGGTGTACTGGGTTTGGTAGAGCTCCAGGGCGTCCTTCAGGCTGAGCATCTCGTTCATGTGGCCATTCCCCGTGCCGATGCTGACGTAGGTTGGGCTGAGCCTGCGAAGCCCAACGATGTGATGGGTTGCTGAAGAAGTGTAGGTGGGGATGCGGGGGAATCCTTTTTGCAGGATGGGTTGAGCTTGCGATACCCATCAATTGGGCCAAGGCCGACACTCATGGGTATCGCTGTGCTCAACCCATCCTACGTTGCACAGGTATCCGTCGAACCGTAGTAGCAACTGTCTTGCAGCCGATGCCGGGGGTGTCCTTGTAGGAGCCAGCTTGCTGGCGATCAATGGTGTCAACTGGCAACTCGGTGCCAGGTGAAATTCCGGATCGCCAGCAAGCTGGCTCCTACAGTTTCCTCCGCGCGCCGCGGCTGACCGTAGGAGATTCTATGTCAATGGGGCTTCGCCTCCTGGGGGTGATAAGCCGTCTGCGTCTGCATCAGGGCAAAGGCTATCCGGGCTAATTTGCGGGCCAAAATGGTCAGGGCCTCGGTCTTC
>NZ_JAELYA010000026.1 GCF_017589465.1 Pseudomonas schmalbachii | reverse complement strand
GAAGAATCGTCATTTGTTGTCGTTAGCGCATCATAGTACTGAGGAAATCAAGTTCCTCGTCGGCTTGGCTGCAGATCTCAAGGAAGCCAAGTACTGTGGGACGGAGCAGCCGCTCCTCAGGGGGAAGAACATTGCCCTCATTTTCGAGAAGGCGTCGACTCGTACCCGCTGCGCCTTCGAGGTGGCGGCTCACGACCAGGGTGCTCACGTGACCTACTTGGGGCCCAGCGGATCACACATTGGCCACAAGGAGTCCATGAAGGACACGGCCCGCGTCCTGGGGCGTATGTATGACGGCATCGAGTACCGCGGGTTCCACCAGTCGGTGGTGGAAGAGCTGGCTGAATACGCAGGTGTCCCGGTTTTCAATGGCCTGACTGACGAGTTCCACCCGACCCAGATGCTCGCTGACGCTCTCACCATGCGTGAGCACGCCGAGAAACCGTTCCACGAGATCAAGTTCGCTTACGTCGGCGACGGGCGCAACA
>NZ_JAELYA010000025.1 GCF_017589465.1 Pseudomonas schmalbachii | reverse complement strand
CGTAGGCCTTCCCGTCTGACTCGAGGTCGCGCAACATCTCGCGGGTGGCATTGTACCTGGCCGGTCGAGCGATGATGGCTTCGGCGACGGCAGGACGATGCCTACATAACCGTCTAAGCGTCTGAGGACGTTTCACCTCGTTCTTGATGTAGTCGCGAGGTCGGGTACAGACGACGAAGAACCGGTCGTAGCCGTCGAGTTGAGCGCCGTCGCTGGGAATGCCACCTGTATCTCCTAAGGCTCCGTCGACGTACTCGACGCCCTCGATGGTCACCGGCGGCATGAATCCGGGCATGGTTGAGGAGGCCCGTATCCGCACCATGAGGTCGTCCATTGTTTTCATATCCTCGCGAGTGAACCATTCCTGCCCGCCGTCGCTGGTACGAGTCGCGCCGATGCGGAAAGCCTGACTTGACGCGCAGAAGGTGAGGAAATCAAAGGGGAGGGCTTGATGGGGCTCGGCGGTTCGCTGGTAGATGTACTCGCCGTCAAAGTATCCACGCCCTGCCAGCC
>NZ_JAELYA010000024.1 GCF_017589465.1 Pseudomonas schmalbachii | reverse complement strand
CGATACGGGTGTCGAGCTTGCCAACTTCCTGGTTGGTCGCGTACAGCTGCGAGCCGTTGATAGCATCGGTGCTGGTGCCGCTGACGCGGCCGGCGGCCACGTTGGTGATGGTGCGGTTGGCAGTGCCGTTGCCGACGCTCACCGTGCCGGTCGGTGTGCCGCCAGCATAGTTGTAGCTGGTGCCCGCTACCGTACCGGTTGCCGTGGTCACCGCTGCGGCGGTGGTTGCACCATCGCCCAGCGCCACGCTGTTGGCGGTGGAGGCAGTAGCGCCCTTACCGATGGCGATGGAGTTGGTCGCCGTGCTCTTGGCAGTCGGGCCGGCCGCGATCGAATCGGTGCCAGTGGCCGAGGAGTCGGCCAGGGTGGAGTTGGCATGGAAGTACTTGAAGCCCGTGCCGCTATCGATGTTATCGATACGAGTGTCGAGATCCCCCAGTGCCGCATCCACCTTGCTGAAACCAGTGCCCACATCAGTGGCTGCACCGGTGGTGCCGACGATGGAGTTGGCCTTGGTCAGCGCGTAGCTGGGCGCACTGATGGCACCGGTGCTGGCGGTATAGGCAGCGCCACCGCCCAGGTGAGTCGCGGTATCCGCGCCCTGCTTGTCAACGCGACCGTCGAGGTTGGTA
>NZ_JAELYA010000023.1 GCF_017589465.1 Pseudomonas schmalbachii | reverse complement strand
AAGAACAGTATTTGGTATCTGCGCTCTGCTGAAGCCAGTTACCTTCGGAAAAAGAGTTGGTAGCTCTTGATCCGGCAAACAAACCACCGCTGGTAGCGGTGGTTTTTTTGTTTGCAAGCAGCAGATTACGCGCAGAAAAAAAGGATCTCAAGAAGATCCTTTGATCTTTTCTACGGGGTCTGACGCTCAGTGGAACGAAAACTCACGTTAAGGGATTTTGGTCATGAGATTATCAAAAAGGATCTTCACCTAGATCCTTTTAAATTAAAAATGAAGTTTTAGCACGTGCTATTATTGAAGCATTTATCAGGGTTATTGTCTCATGAGCGGATACATATTTGAATGTATTTAGAAAAATAAACAAATAGGGGTTCCGCGCACATTTCCCCGAAAAGTGCCACCTGATGCGGTGTGAAATACCGCACAGATGCGTAAGGAGAAAATACCGCATCAGGAAATTGTAAGCGCTAATAATTCAGAAGAACTCGTCAAGAAGGCGATAGAAGGCGATGCGCTGCGAATCGGGAGCGGCGATACCGTAAAGCACGAGGAAGCGGTCAGCCCATTCGCCGCCAAGCTCTTCAGCAATATCACGGGTAGCCAACGCTATGTCCTGATAGCGGGCCGCCACACCCAGCCGGCCACAGTCGATGAATCCAGAAAAGCGGCCATTTTCCACCATGATATTCGGCAAGCAGGCATCGCCATGGGTCACGACGAG
>NZ_JAELYA010000022.1 GCF_017589465.1 Pseudomonas schmalbachii | reverse complement strand
TAGAACGCTCTGGAAAGTGCGGCCATAGTGGGTGATAGCCCCGTATATGAAAGGTTCTGGGAAGTGAAATCGAGTAGGACGGAGCACGAGAAACTTTGTCTGAACATGGGGGGACCATCCTCCAAGGCTAAATACTACTGACTGACCGATAGTGAACCAGTACCGTGAGGGAAAGGCGAAAAGAACCCCGGAGAGGGGAGTGAAATAGAACCTGAAACCGTATGCGTACAAGCAGTGGGAGCCTACATTGTTAGGTGACTGCGTACCTTTTGTATAATGGGTCAGCGACTTATATTCAGTGGCGAGCTTAACCGAATAGGGGAGGCGTAGCGAAAGCGAGTCTTAATAGGGCGTTTAGTCGCTGGGTATAGACCCGAAACCGGGCGATCTATCCATGAGCAGGTTGAAGGTTAGGTAACACTGACTGGAGGACCGAACCCACTCCCGTTGAAAAGGTAGGGGATGACTTGTGGATCGGAGTGAAAGGCTAATCAAGCTCGGAGATAGCTGGTTCTCCTCGAAAGCTATTTAGGTAGCGCCTCACGTATCACTCCAGGGGGTAGAGCACTGTTTCGGCTAGGGGGTCATCCCGACTTACCAAACCGATGCAAACTCCGAATACCTGGAAGTGTCAGCGTGGGAGACACACGGCGGGTGCTAACGTCCGTCGTGAAAAGGGAAACAACCCAGACCGCCAGCTAAGGTCCCAAAGTTGTGGTTAAGTGGTAAACGATGTGGGAAGGCTTAGACAGCTAGGAGGTTGGCTTAGAAGCAGCCACCCTTTAAAGAAAGCGTAATAGCTCACTAGTCGAGTCGGCCTGCGCGGAAGATGTAACGGGGCTCAAACCACACACCGAAGCTGCGGGTGCATCG
>NZ_JAELYA010000021.1 GCF_017589465.1 Pseudomonas schmalbachii | reverse complement strand
TCATGACTGGGGTGAAGTCGTAACAAGGTAGCCGTAGGGGAACCTGCGGCTGGATCACCTCCTTAATCGAAGATCGCAGCTTATTCATAAGCTCCCACACGAATTGCTTGATTCACTGGTTAGACGACGATTCGGCAACCCTTTATGGGTCTGTAGCTCAGTCGGTTAGAGCGCACCCCTGATAAGGGTGAGGTCGGCAGTTCGAATCTGCCCAGACCCACCAAATCGTAATCGATTGGGGGCCATAGCTCAGCTGGGAGAGCGCCTGCTTTGCACGCAGGAGGTCAGGAGTTCGATCCTCCTTGGCTCCACCATTATCGTCGAGAAAGCTCAGACAGGAATGTTCGATGAACGAACCTTGCTGTCTGGTCTTTGTGCCAGAACCGTTCTTTAACAATTTGGGTATGTGATAGAAGTGACTGATTGACCATTTTCACTGATGGTTAATTGGCTCAAGGTAAAATTTGCGAGTTCAAGCGCGAATTTTCGGCGAATGTCGTCTTCACGACCGTACCGAACCTGCCGAGATGGCAGATTGTTTGGGGTTATATGGTCAAGTGAAGAAGCGCATACGGTGGATGCCTTGGCAGTCAGAGGCGATGAAAGACGTGGTAGCCTGCGAAAAGCTTCGGGGAGGTGGCAAACGACCTGTGATCCGGAGATGTCTGAATGGGGAAACCCAACCAACACAAGTTGGTTATCACACACTGAATACATAGGTGTGTGAGGCGAACCAGGGGAACTGAAACATCTAAGTACCCTGAGGAACAGAAATCAACCGAGATTCCCTTAGTAGTGGCGAGCGAACGGGGACTAGCCCTTAAGCTTCCTTGAATCTAATAGAACGCTCTGGAAAGTGCGGCCATAGTGGGTGATAGCCCCGTATATGAAAGGTTCTGGGAAGTGAAATCGAGTAGGACGGAGCACGAGAAACTTTGTCTGAACATGGGGGGACCATCCTCCAAGG
>NZ_JAELYA010000020.1 GCF_017589465.1 Pseudomonas schmalbachii | reverse complement strand
GCGACCAACCAGGAAGTTGGCAAGCTCGACACCCGTATCGACGACATCGACAACGGCGCGGGCATCAAGTACTTCCACGCCAAGTCCACCCTGGCCGACTCTTCGGCCACCGGCACCGATTCGATCGCGGTCGGCCCGCAGGCAGTCAGCTCTGCGACCAACTCCATCGCCATCGGTAAAGGCGCTACTGCCGCCACCGCCAACAGCGTGGCGCTGGGCGACGGCGCGACCACTGCCGCGGCTGTGGGCACGGCTTCCGCCAAAATCGCGGACACCACCTACAACTTCGCCGGGGCTGTCCCGACCGGCACCGTGAGCGTGGGCAAGGCCGGTGCGGAACGCACCCTCACCAACGTCGCCGCCGGCCGCCTGAGTGCGACCAGCACCGATGCGGTCAACGGTTCGCAACTGTTCGCCACCAACCAGGAGGTTACCAACCTCGACGGTCGCGTTGACAAGCAGGGCGCGGATACCGCGACTCACCTGGGCGGTGGCGCTGCCTATACCGCCAGCACCGGTGCCATCAGTGCGCCCAGCTACGCGCTGACCAAGGCCAACGCCATCAACGGCACCACGGGCGCGGCCACTGATGTGGGCGCGGCGTTCACCAAGGTCGACGACGCGCTGGGCGTGCATGAGACCTTTATCACCGACATCGAGAACGGCGGCGGCATCAAGTACTTCCATGCCAAGTCCACCCTGGCCGATTCCTCGGCCACCGGCACCGATTCGATCGCGGTCGGCCCGCAGGCAGCCAGCTCGGCGACCAACTCCATCGCCATCGGTAAGGGCGCTACTGCCGCCACCGCCAACAGCGTGGCGCTGGGCGACGGCGCGACCACTGCCGCGGCTGTGGGCACGGCTTCCGCCAAAATCGCGGACACCACCTACAACTTCGCCGGGGCTGCCCCGACTGGCACCGTGAGCGTGGGCAAGGCCGGTGCGGAACGCACCCTCACCAACGTGGCTG
>NZ_JAELYA010000019.1 GCF_017589465.1 Pseudomonas schmalbachii | reverse complement strand
TCTGGCTAACTAGAGAACCCACTGCTTACTGGCTTATCGAAATTAATACGACTCACTATAGGGAGACCCAAGCTGGCTAGCGTTTAAACTTAAGCTTGGTACCGAGCTCGGATCCGCCACCATGGACTGGACATGGAGAATCCTGTTTCTGGTCGCCGCCGCCACCGGAACCCACGCCGAAGTGCAGCTGCTGGAATCTGGAGGGGGCCTGGTGCAGCCCGGCGGCAGCCTGAGGCTGTCCTGCGCCGCCAGCGGCTTCACCTTCTCCAGCTACGCCATGAACTGGGTGCGCCAGGCCCCAGGCAAGGGACTGGAGTGGGTGTCCGCCATCACCATGAGCGGCATCACCGCCTACTACACCGACGACGTGAAGGGCCGCTTCACCATCTCCCGGGACAACAGCAAGAACACCCTGTACCTGCAGATGAACTCCCTGAGGGCCGAGGACACCGCCGTGTACTACTGCGCCAAGGAGGAGTTCCTGCCAGGAACCCACTACTACTACGGAATGGACGTGTGGGGACAGGGAACCACCGTGACCGTGTCCA
>NZ_JAELYA010000001.1 GCF_017589465.1 Pseudomonas schmalbachii | reverse complement strand
CCGATGGATTCCTTATCGGCGCTTGTCGTGAGCGCGTGGGTGGGGGAAGTCTCCTACCGTCTGGCTTGCAGAAGCGGGTCTTGTCCCTCCACCCCCGACAGGTTCCTACCCTACCGCCATACAAGCGGGCCATGCCCGCGAAACCCCGTGCCGCATCATTTCGCGGGCATGGCCCGCTCCTACGAAAATCCTCCGGGTCCTACCCCTCCAGCGGCACTTCGATCAGGAAGCGGAACAGCGCGCCATGATGCTCCACCGGCAGGCAGTGATAGCCGTGGCGCTTGCTGTCCTCGGGGATGCCATGCACCGACTGCGAGCAATCGGTGATCACTTCCAGCAGCTCCCCCGGCTTCATCGTCGCCAGGGTTTCCAGGGTGGCGATGGCGTTGTAGGGGCAATGCTCGCCGCGCAGATCAAGCGACAGCGTCGGCGTTTTCTTCTCGGTCATGGGCCTTGTTCCTCGGACGGGTGAAGCGGTTGGCGTTGAGCTGGACCAGCAGCATGCAGATGCCCAGTCCGACGAAGGTCAGCAGCAGGCCGCCGGCGGGGCCGAAGCTCTGCAGCAGGTTGAGCTTGGGATAGGGCAGGGCGAGGCTGGTGCCGAGCTGGTCCCAGAACGCTGCCACCAGGGTGCCGCCGATGACGTTGCCGACACCGACCACCCAGAAATGCATCTGGCCTTCCATCGAGCGATACATCCAGCCGGTTTCGCAGCCGCCGGCGAGGACGATGCCGATGCCGAACAGCACGCCGCCAATCACCGCGTTCGGTCCCATCCAGAAGATCTTCGGCGGTACGCCCTGGTGGATGGCGGCGAAGGTGCCGATGCAGGCCGCGGCCATGCCGAGGAGGATGCCCATCGCCGCCTTGGTTCGGCCGGTGGTCCAGAGGTCGCGGGCGGCACTGGTGAAGCAGATCTGCGCGCGTTCGATCAGGCCGCCGAACAGCAGGCCGAACAGGCAGGCCATGCCCAGCACCAGGGAGACTTCGAAGCGCCAGGCGGCGAACAGCAAAGCCGCGGCCAGCACCGCCATGCCCAGGCGCCATTGCAGGCGGGCACGCCGGGCCAGGCTGTCGGCGTCCGGCAGGGCGGCGGCCCTGGCGCTGACCTTCAGCGGCGTGCGCAGCATCGGCAGCAGGCTGAGCTTCACGCCGAACCAGGCACCGACCACCGTCGACAGCATGAACGCCCAGGCATGCACGGAGAACATCGGGATACCGGTAAAGAAGGCCGCGAGATTGCAGCCCATGGCCAGGCGCGCGCCGAAGCCGGCAATGATCCCGCCGATCAGCCCCTGCAACAGGCGGCGCCTGCTGGTCGGCCAGCGCAGGCTGACGTTGCCGGCCCACAGCGCACAACACAGCGCGCCGAGGAACATGCCGATGATCATCACGCCGTCGACCCGGTCCAGCGGCGTGCCCTGCAGACCGATCAGCTTGAAGTAGCTCCATTCCTGCGGTTGCAGGCCGAACCAGGACAGCACGTGTCCGCCCCAGCGGGTGAATTCGCCGGTCACCGCCCAGAACGTGCCGGTCATGGCGAAGTAGTAGGCAGAGGCCACGCCAAGCGCGACCAGGGTCGGCAGCGGTGACCAGAAACGCAGCAGATAGCGTTCGCGGAACAGGGCTATGGCGGACATGCGGCTTCCTTGTTGTAGCTGGGGGCAGAAACCGGCAAGTCTAGCCAACGTCGCCGCGAAGGCTTTGCGTTACGGCAGGTTGACGTCATCCTGCCTCGGATGGGTTTCCTGCAGTCCCGATTTCAGATAATCGACCAGTTGGCGAACCTTCGGCGAAAGATGCCGCTGCTGCGGATAGAGCGCCCACACCGCGGTATTCGGCGGCCGGTGCCGTTCCAGCAGCGAAATCAGCCGGCCCGAACGCAGATGTTCGAGCACGTAGTAGTCGGGCAACTGGCACAGGCCGAAGCCGCGCAGGGCGGCATCCAGCACCGCTTGTCCGCTGTTGCAGCGCCAGTTGCCCTGAACCCGGTGCTGGGTTTCCCGGCCGTCCTCGAGAAAACTCCAGATATCGCTGCTGCCGATCAGGCAGTTGTGCTGCGCCAGTTCTTCCGGACTCAGTGGATTGCCGTAGCGCTGCAGATACTCCGGTGTTGCGCAGAGGTACATGACTCGCGGCGCCAGGCGGGTCGCGACCAGCCGCGAGTCGCTCAGGCGGCCGAGGCGGATGGCCAGGTCGAAGCCTTCGTGCAACAGGTCGAGCTGGCGGTTGGACAGTTCGATATCCACCCGCAACTGCGGATAGTCGGCCATGAAGGCGTTCACCAGCGGCACCACGAAGCGCTCGCCATAGGCCACCGCGCAGGTCATGCGCAGCAGCCCCTTGGGCTCGGCGGACAGGTCGCTGACCGCGCGCATCGCCTCGTCGCGGGCGTCCTGCAGGCGCTGGCAGTGCTGCAGGAACGTCTGCCCGGCTTCGCTCAGCGACACCCGGCGGGTGCTGCGATAGAGCAGTCGGGCCTGCAGGCGCTCTTCCAGACGGGCGATCTGCCGGCTGACATGCGAGGAGGAAACCCCCAGGCGTTCGGCTGCGGCGGTGAACTGGCCGGTCTCGGCCACGGCGACGAATTCGTCGAGTCCTTCCCATCTGTTCATCGGGATTATCCCTGAATGGCAATAATGTTTTGATTATTGCCTGATTATTCACTGAAACGTGGTTTCCTACACTTTCAAAGTTGAGGTGGATTCTTCCGTGAAGAGTCGCGCCCTTATCCGACGGCAACTGCGCCTGGTGCAGTCCGTCGTCCGGTTTCGATCGGCGCCGCCGGTCCGCGTCCGCCCAGGCGGGCGTCGTAGCATCCCTCGTTCAGGAGTTTCGAGATGATCAAGTCCCGTGCCGCTGTCGCCTTTGCTCCCAACAAGCCGTTGGAAATCGTCGAGGTCGATGTGGCTCCGCCGAAGGAAGGCGAAGTGCTGGTGCGCATCCTCGCCACCGGTGTCTGCCATACCGATGCCTACACTCTGTCCGGCGCCGACTCGGAGGGTGTGTTCCCGTGCATCCTCGGCCATGAGGGCGGCGGCATCGTCGAGGCGGTCGGCCCGGGCGTCACCTCGGTGGCGGTGGGCGATCACGTGATCCCGCTGTATACCCCGGAGTGCCGCGAGTGCAAGTTCTGCAAGTCCGGCAAGACCAACCTGTGCCAGAAGATCCGCGCCACCCAGGGCAAGGGCCTGATGCCGGACGGCACCACGCGCTTCTCCTACAAGGGCGAGCCGATCTATCACTACATGGGCTGCTCGACCTTCTCCGAGTACACCGTGCTGCCGGAAATCTCCCTGGCGAAGATTCCCAAGGACGCTCCGCTGGAAAAGGTCTGCCTGCTCGGTTGCGGCGTGACCACCGGTATCGGCGCGGTGCTGAATACCGCCAAGGTGGAAGAGGGCGCCACGGTGGCGGTCTTCGGTCTCGGCGGTATCGGCCTGGCGGCGATCATCGGCGCGAAGATGGCCAAGGCCGGGCGGATCATCGCTGTCGATATCAACCCGGACAAGTTCGCCATCGCCAGGCAACTGGGCGCCACCGACTGCGTCAATCCGAAGGAGTACGACAAGCCGATCCAGGACGTGATCGTCGAGCTGACCGATGGTGGCGTGGACTACTCCTTCGAGTGCGTCGGCAACGTCAACCTGATGCGCGCGGCGCTGGAGTGCTGCCACAAGGGCTGGGGCGAGTCGGTGATCATCGGTGTCGCCGGCGCGGGCCAGGAAATCAGCACCCGTCCGTTCCAGCTGGTGACCGGGCGCGTATGGCGCGGCACCGCCTTCGGCGGCGTGCGTGGGCGCACCGAGCTGCCGAGCTACGTGGAGAAGGCGCAGAAGGGTGAAATCCCGCTGGATACCTTCATCACCCACAACCTGCCGCTGGACCGGATCAACGAGGCCTTCGACCTGATGCACGAAGGCAAGAGCATCCGTACCGTCATTCATTACTGAGCCATGGGCTGGAAGCCTGAAGCGCTCGCAGCTTCAGGCTTTCGACTCGTTTCGGAGGCCTCATGAGCCTTGAACTGATTTCCAGCAACAAGAGTTTCGGCGGCTGGCACCAGCGTTATCGCCACCGCTCGGAAGTGCTGGGTTGCGACATGACCTTCGCCATCTACCTGCCGCCGCAGGCCGAGCCGGAGGCCGCGTTGCCTGCACTCTACTGGCTGTCCGGACTGACCTGCACGGACGAGAACTTCATGCAGAAGGCCGGCGCCCAGCGTGTGGCGGCGGAGCTTGGCCTGGTGCTGGTGGCGCCGGATACCAGCCCGCGCGGGCCGGATGTGCCGGGCGATCCGGATGGTGCCTGGGATTTCGGCCTGGGAGCGGGGTTCTACCTGAACGCCACGCAGGAGCCCTGGTCGCGGCACTACCGCATGCATGACTACGTGGTGCAGGAACTGCCGACGCTGATCGAGGAGAACTTCCCGGTATCCACCCGGCGCGGAATCAGTGGTCATTCCATGGGCGGACATGGCGCGCTGGTCTGCGCCCTGCGCAACCCCGGCCGCTATCTGTCGCTGTCGGCCTTCGCACCGATCAGCCATCCCGGCGACTGCCAGTGGGGGCAGAAGGCTTTCAGCCGCTACCTTGGCGATGACCGGGAGAGTTGGCGCGAGTGGGATGCCTTCGAGCTGATCGCGACGGCCACGGAGCGGTTGCCGATCCTGGTCGATCAGGGCGAGCGCGACGACTTCCTCGCCACCCAGCTGAAACCGGAAGCCCTGCAGATGGCCGCCGGAGCGGTGGGCCACCCGATGACCCTGCGCATGCAGCCGGGTTACGACCACAGCTATTACTTCATCGCCAGCTTCATCGAGGACCATCTGCGTCATCACGCGGCTGCTCTCTGTCGCTGATGCGCTAGAGGTCGGCGAGCTATCCGGTAGAATCGACGCCCTGTTTCCCTTCAGGGCGTTTTCTTATGCGTATCGGCCACGGCTACGACGTACACCGCTTCGGCGACGGCGATTTCATCACCCTGGGCGGGGTGCGTATTCCCCACAAGTTCGGGCTGGTTGCCCATTCCGATGGCGACGTGCTGCTGCACGCCCTGGCCGACGCATTGCTCGGCGCCTGTGCGCTGGGCGATATCGGCAAGCACTTTCCGGATACCGACCCGCAGTTCAAGGGCGCGGACAGTCGCGCGCTGCTCCGCCATGTCGTTTCGCTGGTGCAGTCCAAGGGCTGGAAGGTCGGCAACATCGATTCCACTATCGTTGCGCAGGCACCGAAGATGGCGCCGCACATCGAATCGATGCGCGCGAACATCGCTGCCGATCTGCAGGTCGAGCTGGACCGGGTCAACGTGAAGGCGACGACTACCGAGAAACTCGGTTTCACCGGACGCGAGGAGGGTATTGCGGTCCACGCTGTCGCCCTGTTGATCCGCGCATGACCGAGCTGGATCTGCTGGGCCCGCGTGCCCATGGCGAGCCATGCGGCCGCGCGGTGCTGAAGGCTGTCGCCGAGGATTTCCAGGTCGACGAGGTGCTGGACATTCCCCTCGAAGGAGAGGGCGAGCATCTCTGGCTGTGGGTGGAGAAGCGCGGCCTGAATACCGAGGAAGCGGCGCGACGTCTGGCGCGCGCGGCAGGCGTTCCGTTGCGCGCGATCAGTTACGCGGGGCTGAAGGATCGCCAGGCGCTGACTCGCCAATGGTTCAGCCTGCACCTGCCGGGCAAGGCTGATCCCGATCTTGCCGCCGCCGAAGGCGATACGCTGCGCATCCTCAAGCAGGTGCGGCATCGTCGCAAGCTGCAGCGCGGCGCTCATGCCGCCAACGGTTTCACCCTGCGCCTGACAGCTCTGGAAGCCGATCGCGAGGCGTTGGAAAACCGCCTGCAACGCATCGCCCGGGAAGGAGTGCCGAACTACTTCGGCGCCCAGCGCTTCGGTCATGACGGCAACAACGTCGCCGACGCGCGGTCCTTCGCCGAGCGAGGCAGCTTGCCGGAACAGCGCAACCTGCGTTCGCGGTTGCTCTCGGCGGCCCGCAGCTACCTGTTCAATCGTGTGCTGGCGCAGCGTGTGGCGGCGGGTAGCTGGGCGCAGGCGCTGGAAGGCGATCTGCTGGCATTCACCGATAGCCGCAGCTTCTTTCCGGCGACGCTGGCCGAATGCAGCGACCCGCGCCTGGCCGCCCTCGACCTGCATCCGACCGGTCCTTTGTGGGGCGAAGGCGAACCCCCGGCCAGCGGTGCGCCGGGTGCTATCGAGCGGGATGTGGGGCAGGCCGAGATGGCGCTCTGCCAGTGGCTCGCCGCTGCGGACATGGCGCACGAACGGCGCATTCTGCGGCTCCCCATCCCGGGCCTGGCATGGCATTATCCGGGGCCTGACATCCTGCAACTGGAATTCGTCCTGCCGGCTGGCTGCTTCGCCACCGTAGTCGTGCGCGAGCTAGTAGACCTCGTGCCGGCAGGGCAGATGGAAAACCCATGCGCATATTGATCGCCAACGACGACGGGGTTAATGCACCCGGTATCGCCGCGCTTCACGACGCGCTGGCCGGCCTGGCCGAGTGCATCGTGATCGCCCCCGAGCAGGACCGCAGCGGCGCCAGCAGTTCGCTGACCCTGGATCGGCCGCTGCATCCGCAGCGTCTCAGCAATGGCTATATCAGCCTCAACGGCACGCCGACCGATTGTGTTCATCTGGGACTCAACGGCCTGCTGGAGACTCCGCCGAACATGGTGGTTTCCGGCATCAACCTGGGCGCGAACCTGGGGGACGATGTGCTGTATTCCGGTACGGTCGCCGCAGCGATCGAAGGGCGTTTCCTGGAGTGTCCGGCCTTCGCTTTTTCGCTGCTGTCGCGGCAGCCGGACAACCTGCCCACCGCCATGCATTTCGCCAGGCTGCTGGTCGCTGCCCATGAACAGCTCGACGTGCCGCCGCGCACCGTGCTCAACGTGAACGTGCCGAACCTGCCGCTGGAGCGTATCCGTGGTATCCAGCTGACCCGCCTCGGCCACCGTGCGCGTGCTGCCGCGCCGGTGAAGGTGGTCAATCCGCGCGGCAAGGAAGGCTACTGGATTTCCGTGGCCGGCGATGCCGAGGACGGCGGCGAGGGCACCGATTTCCATGCGGTGATGCAGGGCTATGTTTCCGTCACCCCGCTGCAACTGGACCGAACTTTCCGGGAGGCGTTCAATGGTCTGGAAGACTGGATCGGAGGCTTGCGCCATGAGTGACGAGCTGTCGCGTCGCGGTATTGGCATGACCTCCCAGCGTACCCGCGAGCGTCTGATCCAGCGCCTCTACGAGGAAGGCTTGTCCAACGCGCGGGTGCTCGAAGTGATTCGGCGTACCCCGCGCCACCTGTTCGTCGACGAGGCTCTGTCGCATCGCGCCTACGAAGACACCGCGCTGCCGATCGGGCACAACCAGACCATCTCGCAGCCTTTCATGGTTGCGCGCATGACCGAGCTGCTGCTGGCGGCCGGTCCGCTGGACAAGGTGATGGAGATCGGCACCGGCTCGGGCTACCAGACCGCGGTGTTGTCGCAGCTGGTCGAGCGGGTGTTCTCCGTCGAGCGCATCCAGCCCCTGCAGGATCGCGCGAAGGAGCGTCTTGTGGAGCTAAATCTGCGCAATGTTGTCTTTCGTTGGGGGGATGGCTGGGAAGGCTGGCCAGCCCTTGCTCCGTACAACGGCATCATCGTCACTGCCGCGGCGCCCGAAGTGCCGCAGTCGCTGCTGGATCAGCTGGCTCCGGGCGGACGTCTGGTGATTCCGGTGGGCGGTGGCGAAGTGCAGCAACTGATGCTGATCGTGCGTGAGGAGGATGGCTTCCGGCGCCAGGTTCTCGACGCCGTGCGCTTCGTGCCTCTGCTGCACGGTGTGCAGAACTGATATCTCGCCGGGACTGGCGATTCTGACGACAGTACCGGTGTCTTGCCGGATGGATTCTATGGATAAGGGGGAAGGGGTGAGCTCAAGCGCAGCCCTGTGGCAACGGACTGGGATCAAGTCTGGCCTGCATGCTTTGCTGGCGGTGGGCATATGCTCCCTGCTCGCAGCCTGTGCGTCTTCGTCGGGAGGCGGGGCAAGCGTCGTCGACCGCGACAACACCGTTGCCCGCAAGCCTGCGGTCACCACTGGGCAATACCGGGTCCGCCCCGGCGATACGCTGTATTCCATCGCCTTCCGCTACGGCTGGGACTGGAAGGCGCTGGCTGCCCACAACAACATCGGCGCGCCTTACACCATTCGTCCCGGGCAGCAGATCCGCTTCAGCGGCGGCTCCGCTACTGGAGCACCGTCTGTCGCAAAAACTTCGCCGCCTGTCGCTCCGTCGACCACAACCAGCCCGGGCTTCACCACCACTGTCATCAGCAAGCCGGCTCCCACGGCGGTCGTTACGCCTCCACCTGCCTCCTCGCGCAGTGCATCTCCGCAGCCGGCCGGGTCCGGAGTGGCCGGCTGGATGTGGCCATCCAGTGGCACTCTGATCGGGCGTTTTTCCTCAAACGGCAGTTTGAATAAAGGGATTGATATAGCCGGACAATTGGGCCAGCCTGTTCTGGCTGCGTCGAATGGTACGGTTGTATACGCCGGTAGTGGTTTGCGGGGCTACGGCGAACTCGTGATCATCAAGCACAGCGATACCTACGTGAGCGCCTACGGTCACAACCGCAGGTTGCTGGTGCGGGAAGGGCAACAGGTCAAAGTCGGGCAGAACATTGCCGAGATGGGCTCTACAGGGACCGACCGGGTGAAACTGCACTTCGAGATTCGCCGCCAGGGAAAGCCAGTGGATCCTTTGCAATATCTGCCGCCTCGTTGATTGCCGCCGTTCCCCTGCGTGGGTGAGCGGGTTCAGGTGTCCCAAGGATATGGACACACCTGGACTTGTAGTCGAACTCAGCAAGGGATAACGACATGGCACTTAAAAAAGAAGGGCCGGAGTTTGACGTTGATGACGAAGTGCTCCTTCTGGAGCCTGACATCATCCTCGAGGAGACGCTTGCCGAAGAGCGGGTGTCGCTTCAGGTCACTCCCAAAGCCACCTCACTTTCCTCACTCAAACAGCACAAGCATATCGATTACAGCCGTGCGCTGGATGCCACGCAGCTGTATCTCAATGAAATCGGCTTCTCTCCACTGCTGACTCCCGAAGAGGAAGTCCATTTTGCGCGCCTTGCGCAAAAGGGCGATCCGGCCGGGCGGCGGCGGATGATCGAGAGCAACCTGCGGTTGGTGGTGAAGATTGCCCGGCGCTACGTCAACCGGGGGCTCTCTCTGCTCGATCTGATCGAAGAGGGGAATCTTGGCCTGATCCGGGCGGTGGAGAAGTTCGATCCGGAACGCGGTTTCCGTTTCTCCACCTATGCGACCTGGTGGATTCGCCAGACCATCGAGCGGGCCATCATGAATCAGACTCGCACCATTCGCCTGCCGATTCATGTGGTCAAGGAACTCAACGTATATCTGCGGGCCGCCCGCGAGCTGACGCACAAGCTCGACCACGAACCGTCGCCGGAAGAGATCGCCAATCTTCTGGAGAAGCCGGTCGAAGAGGTCAAGCGCATGCTCGGGCTCAACGAACGGGTGACGTCGGTGGACGTATCGCTGGGGCCGGATTCGGACAAGACCCTGCTCGATACGCTGACCGACGACCGTCCGACCGACCCGTGCGAGCTGCTGCAGGACGACGACCTGAGCGAGAGCATCGACCAGTGGCTGTCCGAGCTGACCGACAAGCAGCGCGAGGTGGTGATTCGCCGCTTCGGTCTGCGCGGCCATGAAAGTAGCACCCTCGAAGAAGTCGGGCAGGAAATCGGCCTGACCCGCGAGCGCGTGCGGCAGATTCAGGTCGAGGCGCTCAAGCGACTGCGCGAAATTCTCGAGAAGAACGGTCTGTCGAGCGAAGCTCTGTTCCAGTAAGTTGATCGAACACGAAAAAGCCCGGGGATAACCCCGGGCTTTTTTGTTCCCGGCGTGTAAGCCATCGCTTACACGAGCTGTAGGCAATTGGCGATTTTATCGATTCATGCTTGAAGTTCTGTTTTCTATCTTATTGTTTTTAAAAGTAAATTACCTGATGCAGTGACGTGGTTCACAGTGTTGCGCGGGTGTTTGGGGGCTTGTGCGGGGCTGTCGTGGCGCTAATATCGATCCTGCGTACAGGGAATTACGCAGGCCGGAAGGGATGCTGGTCAGGACGTCGCGGGATGCGATCCATCAGGATGATGGATATGGAAGAAAGAGTGGGCGGGTTAACCCCGCCCCTTTTTTTGCCTGCAGAAAAGACAAGGCCCGCGTTTGCGGGCCTTGTGCTATGGAGATCAGCGCTCCAGGTGCTTCAGCTTGTCGGCGACGCCATCCCACTGTTCGGCGTCCGGCAGCGAATCCTTTTTCTCGGTGATGTTCGGCCACACCTCGGCCAGATCCTTGTTCAGCTCGATGAATTCCTGCATGTTCTCCGGGACCTCGTCCTCGGAGAAGATCGCCTGGGCCGGGCACTCGGGCTCGCAGAGCGCGCAGTCGATGCATTCGTCCGGGTGGATGACCAGGAAGTTCGGGCCTTCGTAGAAGCAGTCTACCGGGCAGACTTCCACGCAGTCGGTGTATTTGCACTTGATGCAGTTGTCGGTGACGACGAAGGTCATTTTCTAATTTTCTCCTCAGGCGTGCGGCTAAGCGCGCGCGATTCTAGCAGCTTGTTCGGCTGTCCGTCAGATTCGCGTCTTCCATGCATATAACAAATCCAGCGCCTGACGCGGGGTCAGGTCGTCGGGTTTGATCCGTGAAAGCTCATCGATCAGCGGGTGCGGCAGGCTGGCGAACAGGTCGCTCTGCACGGGTGCCGACTCATGGGAATTGATGGCGCGGGGTTGTTCGTGGGGCAGGCTGGTGGTTTCCAGGCGTGCCAGGTGCTCTCGGGCGCGCTGGATCACCTGGCCGGGCACGCCGGCCAGTTGCGCGACCGCCAGGCCATAGCTCTGGCTGGCCGGTCCGGGCAGCACGTGGTGCAGGAAGACGATGCGCTCGTTGTGCTCCGTTGCGTTCAGGTGCACGTTGGCCACCGCCGGTTCGCTTTCCGGCAGTACGGTCAGTTCGAAGTAGTGGGTGGCGAACAGCGTGAAGGCGCGCAGACAGGCCAGATGTTCCGCTGCTGCCCAGGCCAGCGACAGACCGTCGAAGGTGCTGGTGCCGCGGCCGACTTCGTCCATCAGCACCAGGCTGCGATCGGTGGCGTTGTGCAGGATGTTCGCCGTCTCGCTCATTTCCACCATGAAGGTGGAGCGGCCGCCGGCTAGGTCGTCCGAGGAGCCGATACGGGTGAAGATGCGGTCCACCAGGGACAGTTCGCAACGCGCTGCCGGGACGAAACTGCCGATATGCGCCAACAGCACGATCAGCGCTGTTTGCCGCATATAGGTGGATTTACCGCCCATGTTCGGGCCGGTAATCACCAGCATGCGGGTGTCTTCGTCGAGCGTCAGGTCGTTGGCCACGAAAGGCGTATCCAGCACCTGTTCCACCACCGGATGGCGGCCCTGTTCGATCAGGATGCCGGATTCCTCGACGAAGCGCGGACGGTTCAGGTCGAGGTTGAGCGCGCGTTCGGCCAGGTTCGCCAGCACGTCCAGTTCGGCCAGGGCGGCGGCGGTATCCTGCAGCGGGGCGAGCTGGGCGATCAGCAGTTCCAGCAGCTCTTCATAGAGTTGCTTTTCACGGGCCAGGGCGCGGCTCTGGGCGGACAGCGCCTTGTCCTCGAAGGCTTTCAGCTCCGGGGTGATGAAGCGCTCGGCGCCTTTCAGGGTCTGGCGGCGGATATAGTCGGCCGGCGCCTGCTCGGCTTGAACGCGCGGCAGTTCGATGTAGTAGCCGTGGATGCGGTTGTAGCCGACCTTGAGGTTGGGCAGGCCGGTGCGGGCCTTTTCCCGTGCCTCCAGGTCCATCAGGAATTGCCCGGCGTTTTCGCTGAGCGTCAATAGCTCGTCGAGCTCCGCGTCATAGCCTTGCTTGATCACGCCGCCGTCACGGATCACCGCTGGCGGGTTGTCGATGACCGCCCGCGCCAGCAGGTCGGCCAGCTCCGGGTATGTGCGGATGCTGGTGGCCAGGTCGCCAAGGTGCGGGGCCTCCAGTTCGACCATGCCGCGCTGCAGTTCGGGCAGGGCCGCCAGCGCATCGCGCAGGCGCGCCAGGTCGCGCGGGCGGGCGTTGCGCAGGCCGATACGGGCGAGGATGCGCTCGACGTCGCCGATTTCCTTGAGCTGCGGCTGCAGGTTCTCGAAGCGGTAGCGTTCCAGCAGGCAGGCGATGGATTCCTGGCGGGCTTCGAGGACCGCGCGGTCGCGCAGCGGGCGGTTCAGCCAGCGGGTCAGCAGGCGGCTGCCCATGGCGGTCTGGCAGCGGTCGACTACCGACTGCAGGGTGTTGTCACGGCCGCCGCTGAGGTTGGTGTCCAGCTCCAGGTTGCGGCGGCTGGCACCGTCGAGGATCACCGTGTCGTCCAGGCGCTCGTGGCGCAGGCTGCGCAGGTGCGGCAGGGCGGTGCGCTGGGTTTCCCTGGCGTAGCCGAGCAGGCAGCCGGCGGCGCCGATGGCCAGCGTCAGGTCCTGGCAGCCGAAGCCTTTCAGGTCCTGGGTGCCGAACTGCTGGCAGAGGCTCTTGAATGCCGAGTCGCGATCGAAGTCCCATGGCGCGCGACGGCGCACGCCGCGACGCTTCTCGGCCGGCAGGCCTTGCGGCCAGTCGTCCGGGATCAGCAGCTCCGCAGGGTTCATGCGCTCCAGTTCGGCGAGCAGGTTTTCCCAGCCGCGGATTTCCTGGACGCTGAAGCGGCCGCTGGTGATATCCAGTACCGCCAGTCCGAACAGCCGTTCGTCACCGAGCACCGCCGCCAGCAGGTTGTCGCGGCGCTCGTCGAGCAGCGCCTCGTCGCTGACCGTGCCGGGCGTGATGATGCGCACCACCTGGCGTTCCACCGGCCCCTTGCTGGTCGCTGGATCGCCGATCTGCTCGCAGATCACCACGGACTCGCCGAGCTTGACCAGCTTGGCCAGGTAGCCTTCGGCGGAGTGGAAGGGAATACCGGCCATCGGGATGGCGTTGCCAGCCGACTGACCGCGTGCGGTCAGGGTGATGTCGAGCAGCTTGGCGGCTTTCTTCGCGTCTTCGTAGAAGAGCTCGTAGAAGTCGCCCATGCGATAGAACATCAGCTGTTCCGGATGCTGGTTCTTCAGCTTCCAGTACTGTTGCATCATGGGCGTGTGGGCGGAGAGGTCGCTCTGGCTCATTACAGGGGGCTGTCCGGCTTCTATATGCAAAAGCGCCTAGTGTACGGTATCCGCCTGAGCTTCTTTAACCCCGGAGAGCTTTGTGTCCATCAATGATGCAGATATCACCGAGCTGGCCGCCCGGCTCGGTTCGAAACTTGCGGCTTCGCAGCAGAAGGTGACCACCGCCGAGTCCTGTACCGGTGGCGGGATTGCCGAGGCGATTACCCGGATCGCCGGCAGTTCGGTCTGGTTCGAGGCCGGCTATGTCACCTATTCGAATGAGCAGAAGACAGCACAGCTTGGCGTGTCGCCGATGCTTTTCGCCGAGGTCGGCGCGGTCAGTCGCGAAGTGGTCGAGGCGATGGCCAGCGGTGCGCGCGAACGCAGCGGTGCACGTTTTTCCGTGGCGGTCAGCGGTATTGCCGGTCCGGATGGCGGTTCCGTGGAAAAGCCGGTAGGAACCGTCTGGCTGGCCTGGGCTGATGGCGAGAAACTGTTCACCGAATGCCGTCAGTTCGCCGGCGATCGGGCCGCGGTGCGCCGGCAGACGGTGGCGACCGCTCTGGCCGGGCTGTTGCGACTGGCGGGCGGGGAAAATCCTGTGCAGGGGTAGGCGAGCGACTTGCCCTGTGGAATAATACTGTCTAATTATACAGTTGTTCGTGGCCGTCCGGCCGCTCTGACTTCGTGAGGACTTCAATGGACGAGAACAAGAAGCGCGCCCTGGCCGCGGCGCTTGGACAGATCGAGCGCCAATTCGGCAAGGGCGCGGTCATGCGCATGGGCGACCACGAGCGCCAGGCCATTCCGGCCATTTCCACCGGCTCCCTCGGCCTGGATATCGCGCTCGGCATCGGCGGCCTGCCGAAAGGCCGTATCGTCGAGATCTACGGCCCGGAGTCCTCGGGTAAAACCACCCTGACCCTGTCGGTCATCGCCGAAGCCCAGAAGCAGGGCGCCACCTGCGCCTTCGTCGACGCCGAACACGCGCTGGACCCGGACTATGCCGGCAAGCTGGGCGTCAACGTCGATGACCTGCTGGTTTCGCAGCCGGATACCGGCGAGCAGGCGCTGGAAATCACCGACATGCTGGTGCGTTCCAATGCGGTCGACGTGATCATCGTCGACTCCGTGGCGGCTCTGGTGCCCAAGGCCGAGATCGAGGGCGAAATGGGTGACGCCCACGTCGGCCTGCAGGCCCGCCTGATGTCCCAGGCACTGCGCAAGATCACCGGCAACATCAAGAACGCCAACTGCCTGGTCATCTTCATCAACCAGATCCGCATGAAGATCGGCGTGATGTTCGGCAACCCGGAAACCACCACCGGCGGTAATGCGCTGAAGTTCTACGCCTCTGTCCGCCTGGACATCCGCCGTACCGGCGCCGTGAAGGATGGCGACGAAGTGGTGGGCAGCGAGACTCGCGTCAAGGTAGTGAAGAACAAGGTGGCGCCGCCGTTCCGTCAGGCCGAGTTCCAGATCCTTTACGGCAAGGGCATCTATCGCACCGGCGAAATCATCGATCTGGGCGTGCAACTGGGGCTGATCGAGAAGTCCGGCGCCTGGTACAGCTACCAGGGCAGCAAGATCGGCCAGGGCAAGGCGAATGCCGCCAAGTTCCTGGAAGAGAATGCGGAGATCTGCGCGGTGCTGGACAAGTCCATCCGCGAGCAATTGCTGAAGAACCAGCCGGCTCCGACCAAAGCCGAGCTGGCAGCCGCAGAGGCCGCCGAGGCTGCCGAAGCCGACCTCGACTACTGATCCCGCCATGCCGGTCGTGCTCGATAATCCCGTCGCCGTGCGGCGGGCCGCCATGGACCTCCTGGCGCGTCGCGAGCACGGCCGCGCCGAGTTGTCCCGCAAGTTGCGCCAGCGCGGCGCGTCCCAGGACCTGATCGACCCCGCCCTCGACCGTCTGGCCGAGGAGGGGTTGCTCAACGAGTCCCGTTATCTGGAAAGCTTCATCGCCAGCCGTGCCCGCAATGGCTACGGCCCGTTGCGCATCCGCGAGGAGCTGGCGCAGCGAGGTTTGCCGCGCAGTGAAATCGAAAAGGCCCTGAGCGAAGCTGCAGTCGATTGGTCTGCCCAGTTGCGCGAAGCCTGGCGACGCAAATTCGCCGGGCGTTTGCCCGTGGATGCCAGGGAGCGTGCCCAGCAGGGGCGGTTCCTGAACTACCGGGGCTATTCGCCGGAGTCGATCAATCGATTGCTCAGTGGCCGCAGCACGGAAGACTGGTAAAGAAATTCCGTATTCACGGGAACTGCTGCCGGAGGCTAAACGCTACCCGGTGTCCTGGGTTCGCCGCTTTTCCCGGCCAGTGCCAATGCAGACATGAGTAGGCCATGCCCGGGGTCTTGGGCATGGCAGCTTTCGTGGAGGCATTGCGCCGGGCGGCTCAGTCCGGGCGCTGCTTGGCGCTTGTCAGGCCGCCCAGTTTTCCGGCTGGTTGATGAAGTTCACCAGCTCCCGCAGGCGGCCATGGTCGCGGCCGTTGAAGGTGAACGCCAGGCGTGTCAGGTGGAAGAACTCCGGCTCGTCCTGCTCCAGTTCGCTGTAGGGCTGCTGGTGGAATCCGTCGTTCAGGCAGATGTCGAGGAACTCCTCATGCAGGCGGTCCAGCGCACTCTGCTTCAGGGCGTGGTTCAGGCGAATCACGAAGCGGTCCTTCAGCCAGCGGCTGGAGTTGAAGTTGCTGTAGAACTGGGCAATTTCCTCGGCAGCCTCTTCGGCCGAGTGGACCAGCCTGATCAGGTGCATGTCGCTGGAAAGGATGTAGCGGTTGTCTTCCAGTTGCTCCTTCATGAAATGCAGGGCGTGTTCCCAGTAATGGCCGGTCGGCTGGTCGAGCAGCACGATCGGCACCAGCGGGCTCTTGCCGGTCTGGATCAGGGTGAGCACTTCGAGCGCTTCGTCCAGCGTGCCGAAGCCGCCGGGGCAGAGCACCAGGGCATCGGCCTCCTTGACGAAGAACAGTTTGCGCAGGAAGAAGAAGTGGAACGACAGCAGGTTGCTGCTGCCTTCCACGGTGTGATTGGCCTGCTGCTCGAAGGGCAGGGTGATATTGAAGCCCAGGCTGTTCTCCAGCCCCGAACCCTCGTGGGCCGCGGCCATGATGCCGCCACCGGCGCCGGTGATGACCATCATGTCGTAGCGGGCCAGGGTCTTGCCCAGTTCGCGGGCCAGGGCGTACAGCGGATGATCTTCCGGCGTGCGCGCCGATCCGAAGACGGTGACTTTGCGCCGGCGCTTGAATTGTTCCAGGGTGCTGAAGGCGCGCTCCATTTCGCGCAGGGTCTGCAGCATGATCTTGGCGTCCCAGCGGTTGCGGTCGGCCTGGGCCATGCGGGCCACGGTGGTGAGCATTTCCTGGTAGAGCGGCATGTTGGGGCTGCCGACGGGTACGGCCATTGCCGCGAGTTCTTCTACTTTCTGCGCCAGCTCGGTGCCGCTGGTCTGGAAGTGTCTGGAGAGATAGTCATCGGGCTCATAGGGCATGTTGATACTCCTTGTTCATCAACCCCTCGAAAAGCGGTCACGCTAGTCTGGCATGGCATATGTGACAGTCAGTGAGACCTCCCTCTGTATCAGATGGCGATGCGGTCCCCCGGTTCCGGAATGTTTGCTTGCCAGTTGAGACGATCGCGGATGGCGGCCTGCAGGGCATCCATCTTTTCTCGCTCGCCATGTATCAGGTATAGCTCGGGTTTCTGCTCGAAGTTGGCAACCCACTGAATTAATTGCGATTGTCCTGCGTGCGCGGAGAATCCGCCGAGGGTGTGGATCTTCGCCCGCACGGCGATGCGCTGGCGCAGGATGCGGGCGAATTGCGCGCCGTCGACCAGCGTGCGCCCCAGGGTTCCCTGGGCCTGGAAGCCCGGAATGACGACATGGCATTCCTCGCGCCAGAGGTTGTGCTTGAAGTGATGGACGATGCGCCCGCCGGTGCACATGCCGCTCCCGGCGATGATGATGGCGCCGCTCTGGATGCGGTTGATGGCCATGGACTCTTCCGGGCTCTGGGTCGTGCGCAGGATCGGCAGCCACTCGCCGAGACGCGCTGTGCCGGTGCCGCGAATGTATTCGCGGTCGCTGTCGGAGAATTCGTTGACATGGCTCAGGTAGATCTCGTTGGCCCGTGCGGCCATCGGGCTGTCGAGGAAAACCATCTGCTGCGGCAGGCGCCCTTCCTGGTAGAAGCGCCCCAGGTAGTACAGCAGGTCCTGGGTACGCCCGACCGCGAACGCCGGGATGAGCACGTTGCCGCCGTCCTTGTGCGCCTGTTCGAGGATGCCGGCGAGTTCGCTCAGGGTCTCGTTGTTGTCGCGGTGATCGCGATCGCCATAGGTGGATTCGAGCAACACCACATCGGCGCGTGACAGCGGCGTCGGCGCCCGCATGAGGGGCGAGCAGGTGTTGCCGAGGTCGCCGGAGAACACCAGGCGGCGCGTGAGCCCCTGCTCATGGATTTCCAGTTCGACGATGGCCGAGCCGAGGATATGTCCGGCGTTATGGAAGGTCACGCGTATGCCCTGGGCGACTTCCACCGTACTGCCGTAGCTGACCGGGCGGCGCAGCTTCAGGGCCTGCTCGGCGTCTTCCAGGGTGTAGAGCGGGGTGACCGGCGGGCGGCCGAGGCGGGCGCGCCATTTGCTTTCCCACTCGGCGTCCTTCTCCTGGATGTTCGCGGAGTCCATGAGCATCAGTTCGAGGAGATCGCAGGACGATTGCGTGGCGTAGATCGGCCCCTTGTAGCCCTGTTTGACCAGGCGCGGCAGCAATCCACTGTGGTCGAGATGCGCGTGGGACAAGACCACCGCGTCGAGGCTGGATGGATCGAAGGGGAAGGCGCTGCGGTTCTTTTCCTCCCTGTCGCGAACGCCCTGGCGCATGCCGCATTCGAGCAGAACCTTGACGCCATCGTGGGTCTCCAGCAGATAGCAGGAGCCGGTGACTTCCTGGATGGCGCCGATGAAGGTGAGTAGGGCCATGCTGCCTCCTTGTTCGGAAATTTCCCCAGACTCGCGCAGAAACCGGGAAGTGAGCCTGATGCACGTCAGGGCTACTCCGCATGGGGCGCCTAGACTTCCTGTATACCCAGACGGAGAGTCGAGGATGTCCCAGATATTGCCCAGTCCGGACGAGCTGGCAGCCCATGCGGCCAACGAACCGGCATTCGCGGAGTGGTTGCGTGGTCGTGGTCCGCTTCAGCATAGCCCGGCGACCCAGGCGGGCGTTTTTCGCATGGCCCATCAATTGGTCCAATCCGGACTGCAAGGCGAACTTTCGGCCGTCTATCGGCTGTTCATCGCCCTGGATCGCCTGACCTGCGCCGGGCTCTGGCTGGTGGCGCACATGACCTATGCCGCTCGCGTCCGACTGGATGGCCAGCCGTTGCAGGCCGAGGACTTCAAGGCGCAGCCGGAGGGGCACACCGGCGGGGCGTTGAACATGGTGCCGGCCTATGCCGGCTATCTCGCCTTGAATGCCCTGACCCACAAGACCCGCGGCTGGCTCATGGGGCAGGGGCATTGCGTGGCGGCGATCGAGGCGCTCAACGTGCTGACCGGCAATCTGCACCCGGAGCAGGCGCAGGCCTATGCCGATGGGGAGGCCGGGTTGACCCGCCTGGTTCGCGACTTCTACAGCTATGCCCAGGCCAGCGACGGCAGCGTCGCCGTTCCACTGGGCAGCCATGTCAATCCGCATACCGCCGGGGGGATTGCCGAGGGCGGCTACCTCGGTTTCGCCGAGCTGCAATACGCGCACATGCCGCTACCGGGAGAAACCCTGGTGGCGTTCCTCTCCGACGGTGCCGCCGAGGAGCAGCGCGGCAGCGACTGGATTCCGCGTTGGTGGCGCTCGGAGGACTGCGGCGTGGCGCTGCCGGTGATGATCGCCAACGGCCGGCGCATCGAACAGCGCACCGAACTGGGCACCCACGAGGGGCTGGAAGGCTTCAAGCAGCATCTGCGCCGCTGCGGATTCGATCCGCTGACTTTCGATGGCCGCGATCCGGCGGCCTTCGTCTGCGCCCTGTGGGAGATGGAGCAGCGCCTGGCGCACCGGATGAGCGAAAAAGACAGCGGCATTCTTGGCTACCCGCTGCCGATTCCCTATGCCATCGCGGAAACCGTCAAGGGCTTCGGCTTCCACGGGGCTGGCAGTAACGCCGCGCACAATCTGCCGTTACCCGGCAATCCGCACGATGACCAGAACGCCCGCGATCTTTTCAACAGCCACGCCGCGGCGCTGTGGGTCGCTCCCGACGAACTGGCCGAGGCCTGCACGCAATTCGCCGGCTCCCGCCAGGGTCGCCTGCTGGAACGGGACAATCCGTTGGCGGTGCGGCGCCCCATCGAACCGTCGATGCCGGAGCTGCACTACCGCAGCGAGCTCTGTTCGCCGATGGCGGCGCTCGACCGCTTCTTCGTCGACCTGTGCGCGGCCAACCCCGACCTGCGGGCCCGCGTCGGCAATCCCGACGAGCTGGCCAGCAATCGACTGGGCGGAGTGCTGAAGGCGCTGAAGCACCGGGTCTGCGAGCCGGAGAGCGAGGTCGAGGCGGTGGATGGGCGGATCATCACCGCGCTCAATGAAGAGGCGGTGGTATCCGCCTGCCTGGCCAACCAGGGCGGGATCAATCTGGTCGCCAGCTACGAAGCCTTCTGCGTGAAGATGCTCGGCGCGGTGCGCCAGACGCTGATCTTCGCCCGCCTGCAGAAAGAGGCCGGGCGCCCGGCGGGATGGCTGGGCTGGCCGCTGGTGGCGACCTCGCACACCTGGGAAAACGGCAAGAACCAGCAATCGCACCAGGACACCACGTTCTGCGAGGCTCTGCTCGGCGAAATGAGCGACATGGTGCGGGTGCTGTTCCCGGCCGATCACAACAGCGCGCTCGCCCTGTTGCCGGAGATCTACCGCAGCCGCGGCCAACTGGCCTGCATGGTCGTACCCAAGCGCGAACGGCCGGCGGTGTTCGACCAGGCGCAGGCCGAGCAACTGGCTCGCGATGGCGCAATCGTCCTCGAAGAGCGGCCGGGCAGTCAGCCGTTGCTGCTGATCGCCAACGGCAGCTACCAATTGGCGGAAATGCGCCGCGCTGCCGTGCGTCTGGAGGAGGGCGGCTATCCGTACCGTCTGGTCTATCTGCAGGAGCCCGGGCGCTTCCGGGCGCCACGGGATAACTGGGAGCTGGCGGCGGGCGCCGATGATGCGCTGATGGCGCGCCTGTTCCCGGATACCCACGAACGGCGCGTGCTGCTCACCCATATGCGCCCTGAAGTGGCCCGCGGGCATCTCTGGCCGATCCTGCCGGATGCGCTGAAGAGTTCGGTGCTGGGCTACCGCAACCGCGGCGGTACGCTGGATGAGGCGGGCATGCTGTTCGCCAACCGGGCCTGCTGGGCGGATGTCCTGGCGGCCTGTGCGCGGCTCATGGATGTGCCGCGCTCGGCGTTGCTCACTGCGGAGGAAGCGGCTGCGATCGCCGGGAAGGGCGACCCGCAGGCGCTCCGTTGACGGCTACTTGCCCTGGAATTTGCCGGCGCGGCGTTCCTGCATGGCCAGCAGGCCTTCCTGGGCGTCCTCGCTGGCCAGCAGCGTCCGGGCGGTCGCGGATAGCTGCCGGGCCGCCGCAAGCTCGCCTTCCTCGACGCATTGCCGCGCCGACGCGAGGGTCGCCGCAACTCCCAGCGGTGCCTGTGCGGCGACCCGCTCGGCCAGCCACAGGGCGCGTGGCAGCAGATCCTCCGGGGCGGTGATTTCCTGCACCAGACCGAGGCGGCAGGCCTCGTGCGCATCGAACTCGTCGCCGGTCAGCAGCCAGCGCATCGCGTTGCCCCAGCCGGCCACCTGGTGCATGCGCAGGGTGGCGCCGGCGAAGGGGAAGATGCCGCGCTGGACTTCCATCTGGGCGAAGCGCGCGTTGCTCGCGCAGAGGTTGATATCCGCCGCCAGCATCAGTTCGATGCCGATGGTGTAGCAATAGCCCTGCACCGCCACCAGCAGGGGTTTCGAGAGCCGCTTGCCGCCGAAGGTGCCCCAGGGATCGACGGCGCCGTCCGGCAGTTGCCAGCCATTGCGGAAGGTTTCGCTGACGTTGGCGAGGTCGAGGCCACCGGTGAAGTGCTCGCCGTGGGCGAAGATCAGGGCGCAGCGCAAGGCGGGATCGCGATCGTAATCGCCCAGCGCCAGGACCAGTTGATCGAGCATGTCCAGGTCGAAGGCATTGCGCTTGTCGACCCGGTCCAGGCCGATCAGCAGGACATGTTCGCGGCGCTCCAGGGTGATGCGGTGGTTGCTGGCTGGCTTCATCGGTTTGCTCCGGGCTGGACGAAAGCTAGGTCGGTATAGTCGGCGCTATCGTGCTTGTCTACGATGCGACCGTTCGCCGGAGCGCGTCGGAAAAAACGCACATTTCGTTCGATTTTCCGGTATGATGCCCGCCGGCCAAAAAGGCCCCGTTTGGGGACCCGCATTTTTCGGAGCCAGGTGCTCTGTCGGTGCGTCCGTTAGCACGGACATTCCTTGACGTAATCCCTTCCAAAATCAATCTCGCAAATCCCCGCTTCCGGCTGCCTGGGTGACTTCACCGTCGTACAGGGCATGCGCAGCCTGGCTATTGGGTCTTTGCGGATTTCAAGAGGCAAAACCCATGACCCAGGAAACCGTCGGCTTCGCCGCGCTCGGTATTCACCCCAATGTTCTCGCAGCCATCGCCGCAGTTGGCTACGAAGAGCCGTCGCCGATCCAGGCCCAGTCGATCCCGGTGATCCTCGAAGGCCACGACATGATCGGCCAGGCGCAGACCGGCACCGGCAAGACCGCCGCTTTCGCCCTGCCGCTGCTGTCGCGCATCGACCCGGCACGTCGTGAGCCGCAGGTACTGATCCTGGTGCCGACCCGCGAGCTGGCACTGCAGGTCGCTACCGCCTGCGAAACCTATTCCAAGCAACTGCCGGGTGTCGGCGTGGTCGCCGTTTACGGCGGCGCGCCCATGGGCCCGCAGCTCAAGGCCCTGCGCCAGGGCGCCCAGGTTCTGGTGGCCACTCCGGGCCGCCTGTGCGACCACCTGCGCCGCGACGAGAAGCTGCTGGCCACTGTCCAGCGTCTGGTCCTCGACGAGGCCGACGAAATGCTCAAGCTCGGCTTCATGGAAGACCTCGAAGTGATCTTCGAGGCCATGCCGGACAGCCGCCAGACCGTGCTGTTCTCCGCGACCCTGCCGGCTTCCATCCGCGGCATCGCCGAGCGCCACCTGAAGACGCCGAAGCACGTACGCATCGCCGCCAAGACCCAGACTGTCGCCCGTATCGAACAGGTGCACCTGATGGTCCACGCCGACCAGAAGGCCGCCTCGATCCTGCGTCTGCTGGAAGTCGAGCAGTTCGACGCGCTGATCGGCTTCGTGCGCACCAAACAGGCCACCCTGGACATCGCCGAGCTGCTCGAGCGCCAGGGCTACCGCGCCGCCGCGCTGAACGGCGACATGCCGCAGGCGCAGCGTGAGCGTGTGATCGAGTCGCTGAAGGACGGTTCGCTGGACATCGTCATCGCTACCGACGTGGCCGCCCGCGGCCTGGACGTGGCGCGCATCACCCACGTGCTGAACATCGACATGCCGTACGACCCCGAGTCCTACGTGCACCGCATCGGCCGTACCGGCCGTGCCGGCCGCGAAGGTCGCGCGCTGCTGCTGGTGACTCCGCGCGAGCGCCGCATGCTGCAGGTGATCGAGCGTGTGACCGGGCAGAAGGTCGGCGAAGTGCGCCTGCCGGATGCCGAGACTGTGCTCGAAGCACGCATCTCGCGCCTGGCCTCCAGCCTGCAGCCGCTGCTGGAAACCGCCGTCGCCCAGCGTGGCGCCGTGCGCGACGAGCTGTGCCGTCGTCTGGGCACCGATATCGAAACCCTGGCCGCTGTGCTGGTTGCCAAGCTGACTACCGGCAAGGCGCTGGACCTGGAGTCCGTACGCCGCGAGCAGCCGCTGACCCCGGCCGCACCGCGCGAGCGTAGTGACCGTGGCGAGCGCTTCGAACGCGCTGAGCGTGGCGAAAGGGGCGATCGTCCTGATCGTTCCGGCGATCGCCGCCCGATGGCGGCGCCGACCGAAGGCCGTGCACGCTGCCGTACCGCCCTGGGCGCCCGCGACGGCGTGGCGGCAAAGAACCTGCTGGGTGCCATCCTCAACGAGGGCGGCCTGTCCCGCGAGGCCATCGGCCGCATCCAGATCCGCGAGACCTTCAGCCTGATCGAGCTGCCGGAAGAGGGCCTGGATCGCCTGCTTGGCAAGCTCAAGGACACCCGCGTCGCCGGCAAGGCCCTGCGCCTGCGCCGTTACCGCGAGGACTGATCCGCCGAGTTGAATGAAGAAGCCCCGCCAAGTGCGGGGCTTTTTCATTTCTCCGATGTAGGTTGGTGCTGAGCGCAGCGAAGCCCAACATCTGCCGAGCCATGGCACCGTTGGGCTTCGCGGGCTCAGCCCAACCTACCTCTCAACCGAAGCGATAGATATCCATCCCCAGCGCGCCGAGGGTGAAGCCGGCGTGCTCGATGTGCATCGTGTCCCCTGCGCCACGGGCGAAGTACAGCGGCAGCAGGTGTTCGTCGCGCGGATGGTTGCGCACGGCCCAGGGCGCATGGCGGCGGTAGTCGAACAGCGCCGCCTCGTCGTCGCCTGCCAGCTTGTCCACCATCCAGTCGCGGAACTCCCGGGCCCAGGGCTCGATCACTTCCGGGCCGGCGTGCCAGTCCAGTTCCCCGAGGTTGTGGGTGATGCTTCCGGAGCCGATCAGCAGGATGCCTTCCTCGCGCAGCGGGCGCAGTGCCTTGCCGATCCGGTCCTGCATGGCCGGGCCGAGGCGGCTGGGCAGCGACAGCTGCACCACCGGAATATCCGCCGCCGGATACATCAGCCGCAGCGGAACCCAGGCGCCATGGTCCAGCGGGCGTTGCGGGTCGAGGGTAGCGGGCAGTTCGCTGGCGGCCAGCAGTTCGACCACCCGCGCCGCCAGTTCCGGCGAGCCGGGCGCAGGGTACTGCAGCGTGTAGAGCTCGTCCGGGAAACCGTAGAAGTCGTGCCAGGTGGCAGGCTGTGCGGCGCTGCCGACACGCAGGTCCGGGCTTTCCCAGTGCGCGGAAACCACCAGGATCGCACGTGGGCGCGGCAGTTCATGCGCCAGGCGTTGCAGCGGAGCACCGCTGGCGCCCGGCTCAAGGGCCAGCATGGGGGAGCCGTGGGAGATGAAGAGGGTCGGGAGCATGGTGACCTCGCAATTCGGATACCACTCATGTTCATGTCTTGAAAGATCGAAATCCAGCATGGGTTTTCGACCATAACAATCGAATTTGCCAATCCTGTTCACAGCTATTTTTCCGCCGAATCAATAAATTGCCTCACCGGGAACCAATCCCCGGATTTACGATTCTGATGAACTTGGCGCTGTCTGCGCACCGGCTGACCGGGCTGCGAACGATTTCCGATGGCTGTCTCGAAACAGAGCCTATGCTGAGATCAAGTGCGGGCCTGCCGGGCAGTTCTCCCGGCGGTGGCTCTGAGGTGCACGGAGACTCCCGATCATATGCAAGTCTCTCTCTTCCCGAGGAGCCCACAGAACATGCAACAGACGCTCATCCTCCAGGAAGGCGACCGCATCACGCTGGAAGACGGCACCGAAGTGCTGGTACTCCGGGTGAAGGGCGATCGCGTCAGTCTCAAGGTTCTCGAAGTGGCCGGCGAGCGCGAGCAGCACGAGCACTGGCTGCCACGCATGCTGCGCCGGGCCATGCCGCTTGCCGTTCGCCAGCGCTGAGGCGGCAATCCCGATGCATGAAGAGTTCTGGCAGGATCGCTGGTCGCGCAACGAGATCGGTTTCCACCTGAACGTCGTCAATCCCTTCCTTGTCCGCCACTGGCCGGCGCTGGGCGTCGAGCCCGGAGCGCGCGTGCTGGTGCCACTGTGCGGCAAGAGCCTTGACCTCGTCTGGCTGGCGGAGCAGGGCTACCGGGTGCTGGGCGTGGAGCTGGCGGCCAGGGCGGTGGAGGAGTTCTTCTCCGCGCTTGGTGTGCAGCCTGCGGTGGAGATGTGCGGGACGCTGCCGCTGTATCGGCATGGCGGTCTGGAGATCATCCAGGGCGATTTCTTCCATCTTGAGCCGCAGCATGTCGCCGATTGCCGGGCGTTCTACGATCGTGCCGCGCTGATCGCCCTGCCTGCGGAGATGCGTGCGGCCTATGTGCATCATCTGGGCGCGATTCTCCCGCCAATCCAGCGCGGCTTGCTGGTAACCCTCGAATACCCCCAGGAGCAGATGGACGGCCCGCCGTTCGCCGTTCTCGAAGCGGAAGTGCGCGAGCGCTACGGCGATGGCTGGGCGGTCGAGACACTGGAGCGCTGCGACGTGCTGGCGGAGAACGGCAAGTTCCTCCAGCGCGGCGTGCGCCAGCTCGACGAAGTGGCATATCGCCTGACGCGCGGCTGAGAAGATCCGCTCAGGCGCGTGCGGGGATCGCCACCAGGCTCAGCAGGCGGTCATCGCTCAGGCTGAACTGGCCGTCCACTTCGCAACCCTGTCTCCATTCCTCGGAAAGGTCCGTCAGCAGACGCAACCGCGCCATGCCGTCGGCTGACCATTCCAGCAACTCGGCGTGCTCGAAGTAGAAACGCTGCCGCACCAGCGGATAGAGCGCCTTGAACAGGCTTTCCTTGATCGAGAAGGTCAGGGTGACCTGCAGCGCTGCCTGTTGCGGATCGAGGCGGGTCAGTTCGCCGGCGGTGAGGATTTCCCGGGCCAGCCGCAGTGCCCGCTGTTCGTCCAGCAGGTGTTCCACGTCGAGACCCAGTCCGCGCCAGTCCCCGCTTTGCGCAACCACGGCGGCGGCCCAGCCGTCGCTGTGGGTGATCGACCCGCACAGGCCCTGCGGCCATACCGGTGCGCGGTCCTCGCCGGTCGAAGGGATTGCAGGGGCGCCGTTGAGCTGGGCAATGGCGGCACGGGCGCAGAGGCGGCCGGCGAGGTATTCCGCACGGCGCTTGGCTACCGAGCGGGCGATATTCGCCGGCAACGGCACCGCATGGCGGGTAAAGGCATCTTCGGCGATGCGCTCGCTGGCGAACTGGCTGCTGTACAGCACGGCGCCAGGGAGCGCGCGGGGCAGGGGCCAGTGCGCAAGCGGCGGGGAGAGGAAATCATCGGAGTCGGGCATGGCTGAATTGTGCCCGCCACCCCGGCTTCCCGCCAGTTTCCGGGGGGCGCGTTTACATTCGATTGCAAATGCACACCAAAGCATTACGGATACAGGGGAGGTGATTTGTCACACTTTGCTTGCGTTCCCCTCGGGACGCAGGTGAGGTTGTTGTCGGGGTGTCGCTGCATGCGGGCTCCGACCTTTATAGCGCGGGAGTCCGGATGGACTCCCGCTTTTTTTTGTTCTTCCTTGGCGCTCCCTGTCCGCATGGCGGGTTGTACCCGCCCTACCTTCCACTCCCGAAATTCCACGAAGACTCTTCTTAGCCGAATATCTCCTTGAAGAACGCCTGCAGGTCCGCCCAGGACTTCTCGTCGGCGTTCTTGTCGTAGCCGACATCCAGGCCGTGGCCCTTGTGCACCTCGTCGGCCTCCGGATTGGTGAAGCTGTGCTTGGCGCCGGCCTGGACGACGAACTTGTAGTCGACCCCGGCCTTGTCCATTTCCTCCTTGAAGGCGGTTACCGCTTCGGCAGGCACCAGCTTGTCGGCGCCGCCATGCTCGACCAGCACCTTGGCCTTCACTCCGCCCGGCTGGGCCGGCGTAGCGGTGCCAAGCGGCGCATGGAAAGCAGCCACCCCGGCCAGCGGCATGCCCTGGCGGGCCATGTCCAGCACCACCCTGCCGCCGAAGCAGTAGCCGATGGCGGCGATCTTCGTCGGATCGGTCTGCGGTTGCTGCTTGAGCAACTCGAATGCTGCCTGGAAGCGCGCCTTGGCCGAATGGGCGTTCTTCAGCGCCTCCTGCATGAAGCCGCGGGCTTCGTCGGGGTGGTGGCCGACTTTGCCGCCGCCGTACATGTCGATGGCCATGGCGCTGTAGCCCAGTGCGGCGAGATCGCGGGCGCGGCGCTTGGCGTAGTCGTTCAGCCCCCAGAACTCATGTACGACCAGCACGCCCGGACGGGCGCCGGACCGGGCGTCGTCATAGGCGAGGTAGCCGACCATCTGGGTTCCGTCGCTGGCCTGGTAGGGGATTTCCCGGGTCTGGATCGCGGCCTGGGCGCTGAGGGTGAAACCGAGGAGCAGCAGGGCGGTGAATAGACGCATGGGCAAACCTCCTGTGGACGAGTGACAAGGTTAGACCAAGCCCGGCGCCTGTCCCGGCGGGCGGCTGCCGGGGTGTCCGTGGCGAACAATTGGTGACAAGTCGCCGTTCACACTAATCACGTCCACCCCTATGCCGCCCTACGCTAGACCAGTAGCATCGGAAATTTCCCGGGACGAGAGGTAAGGATGCGCGCCAAGCTGGAAAATTGTCTGAAGGCGGTGGATCAGATCCTGCTGGGCAAGGAAGTCCAGGTGCGCCTGGCCCTGACCTGCATGCTGGCCCGTGGTCACCTGCTGATCGAAGACCTCCCCGGGATGGGCAAGACCACGCTCAGCCATGCCCTGGCGCGGGTGCTCGGCTTGAGCTTCCAGCGCATCCAGTTCACTTCCGACCTGCTGCCCGGCGATGTGCTCGGCACCTCGGTGTTCGACAAGGAAACCGGACAGTTCGTCTTTCATCCGGGGCCGATCTTCGCCGAGCTGGTGCTGGCCGACGAGATCAACCGCGCCACGCCGAAGAGCCAGAGCGCTCTGCTCGAAGCCATGGAAGAAGGCCAGGTGACCATCGAGGGCGCGACCCGGCCGTTGCCCGAGCCGTTCTTCGTCATCGCCACGCAGAATCCGGTGAGCCAGGGCGGCACCTTCGCCCTGCCGGAGTCGCAGCTCGACCGCTTCATGATGCGCCTGTCCCTTGGCTATCCGGGGCGCGCCGCGGAGAAGGCGCTGCTGCTCGGCGAGGCGCGGCGCGATCTGCTGCCGCGCCTGGAGCCGATGCTTTCCCCCGGCGAACTGGCCGCCCTGCAGGCCGAGGTGCCGGCGGTGCATGCCAGCGATGCGCTGGTCGACTATGTCCTGCGCCTGGTCGAGGCGACTCGCACGCAGCCGGCCTTCGCCCTCGGCCTGTCGCCACGCGGCAGCCTGGCGCTGCTGGCCGCCGCGCGGGCGTGGGCGCTACTGGCCGGGCGCGACTATGCGATTCCCGAAGACGTGCAGGCGGTCCTGCCATCGGTGGCCGGACACCGCCTGCGCGATCAGGCCGATCCTTCCGGGCACGGCGGCGGCGCGCTGGTGCAGTGGCTGCTGCGCGAAGTTCCTGCGCTGTGAGCATGCATAGATGCTGATCAGGGTGCGGCCGCTGTGGCAAAGCTGGATCGCCCGGCGCATCCCGCCGTCGCCATCGCTGCAGCTCGACCAGCGGCGCATCTTCATCATCCCCACGCTGCAGGGCGTCGCCTTCGGCGTGGCGCTGGTACTGATGCTGCTCACCGCGATCAACTACCAGAACAGCCTGGCCTACGGCCTGGCCTTCCTGCTGCTGTCGCTGTTCCTCGTCGCCATCCTGCACACCTACCGCAATCTCGGCGGGCTGCGCCTGACCTCGCTGGGAGCGGCGCCGGTGTTCGTCGGCGAGCAGGTCTGCTTCCGCGTGCGCCTGGATGGCGAGGGCAGGGAGCGGCGCGCCGTCGGTGTGGGTTGGGCGGAAGAGCAGCTGGAACATGCCGATGTCCACGCCGACGGGGCCGAGGAGCTGGTGCTGGTGCTCCCGGCCGAGCGCCGTGGCTGGCTGCGGCCCGGGCGCCTGCGGGTGGAAAGCCGCTTCCCGCTCGGCCTGCTGGTGGCCTGGAGCTGGCTCGACCTGGACATGGCCGCGCTGGTCTATCCGCGGCCGCTTTCCGCCGACATGCCGCTGGTGCCGGGGCCGTCGGATGACGAGGAAGAGGGCGTGCGCCCCAGCGGCCACGGCGTCGACGATTACCAGGGCCTGCGCCCCTACCAGCCCGGCGACTCGCGCCGGCGCATGCACTGGAAGGCCTATTCCCGCGGGCAGGGTCTGCTGGTGAAGGATTTCACCGCGCTGAGCGGACGCAACCTGTGGCTGGATTTCGACGTCCTCGGCGGGGACGTCGAAGGGCGCCTGTCGCAGCTCTGCCACTGGGTGCTGGAGCTGTCGCTGCGCCAGCAGCCCTTTGGCCTGCGCCTGCCGGGCAAGCAGTTGCCGGTGGCCAGCGGCGACAGCCATCGCGACGCCTGCCTGCGCGCCCTGGCGCTGTTCGGAGAGGCGCCGTGAGCACCCAGCCGATTCCCCGGGTGGCCCTGACCTGGCTGCTGGTGGCGCAGGCGGTGGTGATCCTGCCGCACCTCGGCCATCTGCCGCTGTGGATCGTCGGGCTCTGGCTGGGCTGCGCGTTCTGGCGCATCCAGGTCTACCGCATGCGCGCCAACTACCCCAGCGGCTTCGCCAAGCTGGTGCTGGTCGGCGCCGCCGGCATCGGCGTCTGGCTGTCGCGCGGCTCGCTGATCGGCCTGGACGCCGGCGTGGTGCTGCTGATCGCTGCCTTCATCATCAAGCTGGTGGAGCTGAAGACCCGTCGCGATGCGCTGGTGCTGATCCTGCTCGGCTTCTTCGCCGTGGTGACCAGCTACCTGTTCGACGACAGCATGCTCGCCGCGCTGTTCAGCCTGCTGCCGGTGACCGTCCTGCTGGCGGCGCTGATCGGCCTGCAGCAGAGCAGCTTCGGCGAGCGCCCCTGGCCGACCCTCAAACTCGCCGGTGGCCTGCTGCTGCAGGCGATTCCGTTGATGCTGCTGCTGTTCATCCTGTTCCCGCGCCTGGGGCCGTTGTGGTCGCTGCCGATGCCCGGCGGCAAGGCCACCACCGGCCTCAGCGACTCGATGATGCCGGGGGATTTCGTCGAGCTGAGCCAGTCCGCCGAGCTGGCCTTCCGCGCCAGTTTCGACGGCCCGCCGCCACCGCGCGCGCAGCTCTACTGGCGCGCGCTGACCCTGGAGCGCTTCGACGGCCAGCGCTGGTCGCAGGTGGGGCAGGGGCGTCGCGACGAGACACCGGAGCTGCGCAAACAGGGCGATCCGCTGAGTTACCAGGTGATCATGCAGCCCAGCGAGCGCTCCTGGCTGTTCGCCCTGGATACGCCGGAAAGCGCGCCGGACGATGCCCGCCTGATGAGCGACTTCCACATCGAGCGTCGCCGGCCGGTGGACCAGAGCCTGCTTTACCGCGTGACATCCTGGCCGCAGGCCCTGCGCGAGCCTGACAGCAGTGCCCGTGCCCTCGGGCTCAACCTGCAGCTGCCGGCCGGCGGCAACCCGCGCGCCCGCGCCTGGGCGGAACAGTTGCGCCACGAGCATCCGCAGCCCCACGAACTGGTGCAGGCGTTGCTGCGGCACTTCAACGAGCAGCCGTTCGCCTACACCCTGAGAGCTCCGGCGACCGGCGCGGAGCGCATCGATGGCTTCCTCTTCGGCACCCGCCGCGGTTTCTGCGAGCACTATGCCGGCGCCATGACCTTCGTCCTGCGCGCGGCCGGCATTCCGGCGCGGGTGGTGACCGGTTACCAGGGCGGAGAGCTGAACCCGGCGGGCAACTACCTGCTGGTGCACCAGTTCGACGCCCATGCCTGGGTCGAGTACTGGCAGCCGGGCAGCGGCTGGCGTGCGGTCGATCCCACCTTCCACGTCTCTCCGGCGCGGATCGAGCAGGGACTGGAGCAGGCATTGGCCGGCGAAGGCAGTTTCCTCGAGACGGCGCCGTTCTCGCCACTGCGTTATCGCGGCTTCAGCGCGCTGAATGCCCTGCGCCTGGCCTGGGACAACCTCAACTACGACTGGCAGCGCTGGGTGCTGGGCTACCAGGGCGAGCAGCAGGCGCAGGTGCTGCGGCGCTGGTTCGGCAGCCTCGACGGCCCGGGACCGGCCATAGCCCTTTTGGGCGGTGCGGCGTTGTCGCTGGGCCTGCTGGTGCTGCTCCTGTTCAAGCCCTGGCGGCTGGTGCGGGATGTCCAGTTGCGCAGCTTCGCCCGCCTTGAAAGGCTGTTGGCTCCCCACGGGCTGCAGCGCCAGGTGGGGGAGGGGCCGCGCGCCTTCGTCGAGCGCGCCAAGGCCGCCTTGCCAGGGCAGGCGGCGGAGCTGCAGGCGTTCCTCGATGTCTTCGAGGCGCAACGCTACGGCCGTGCGGCCGGCACTTCGCGCGAACTGCAGCGACTGTTGCAGCGCCTGCGCCGCGCGCTGCCCTGGCGCATCACGCGCAAGGCCGGCTGAAACACACTGCGACCATCGCCCACTTGCCGTCGATGGCGGGACAACTAACCTGATTATTCCAGCCTTGGGGAGTGTGCCGTGTCCGCGTTCTGCGACTATCTGGTTGCCCATGTCATCGAGCAGGAAGTTGCCCTGTTCTCCGCGTCGATCCGCCTGCAGGCCGGCACGGACAGCGAGGCGCTGCACGATCTGCGCATCGCCGTGCGCCGCTTGCGCAGCCTGCTGCACCCCGTGCACGGCCTGCCCGGGATCGACGAACTGGAAATGGCGCTCGGCGACATCGGACGCCTCAGCGGGCCGTTGCGCGATCTCGAAGTGCTGCTGCCGGTGCTGGAGGCCGAGGGCTTCCACAAGGCCGCGGACCAGCGCCGCCCGGCATTGCAGTCCGGTTATGTGGCACTGCTCGCCAGCCCGCAGTGGGAGCGCCTGATGATGCTGCTCAACGGCTGGCCGGGACTGTGGCGAACCGCCGAGCGGCATGGCGTGCTCGGTGGTCTGCGCGGCCAGGTGCGCAAACGCCTGCGCAAGCAGTGGCGCAAGTTGCGCAAGGCACTGGTCGACCCGGCCCACGACCGTCATCGCCTGCGTCTGCTGATCAAGCGGGTGCGCTACTCGCTGGAGGCCTATCCGCAAGAGTCGCCGGTGCCGCGCCGGCTGCTCGGGCCGCTGAAGGACGCCCAGTCCACGCTGGGCGACTGGCACGACTACGAGCAATGGCTGGCGCACAGCGAGCGCGAACTGGACCTGATGCCGCTGCAGCCGCGCTGGAACGAATTGCACGACCTGGCCGAGGCGCGCGCCGATATCAGCCTGGAGAAATTGCTGGACGCGCTTTCCTGATCGCCGCTGATCAGTCCTGTGAATTGTCCTGTATTCGCTGTGTGGATGAGATGGGCAGGCAGCGGCCCGGGCAGCTTCCACGCCACGCGCGCCCTCACCTAAGATCGCTGTCAGGAATTTCCCAGTGAAACGAGGCGGCGATGAATTTTTCCGAGTTGATCCAGGCGGTGCGCACTGCACCCGGGCAGGTGGTGATTCCTTCTACCTGGAGCCAGGGGCGCGCGAGTTTCGGCGGCCTGGTGGCGGCGCTCGCCCATGAAGCCATGCGTGCGCGGATGGCCGAGGTGCGGCCGGTGCGTTCGCTGGCGATCACCTTCGTCGGCCCGGTCGAGGCCGATGTCCCGGTCGCTTTCGAGGTGGATATCCTGCGCGAGGGCAAGGCGGTCAGCCAGGTGTTCTGCCGCGCCGTGCAGAACGGCGAGGTGGTGACCGTGGTGCAGGGCAGTTTCGGCCTGCCGCGCGAGTCGGCGGTGGCGGTCGACAGCGAGCCCGCGCCCTCGTTCAAGGGGCCGGAGGAAAGCCAGGAGCTGCCCTTCGTTCGCGGCGCGATGCCGGAGTTCCTCCAGCACTTCGCCATGTGCTTCTCGGTCGGCGGCCTGCCGTTCACTTCCAACAAGTCGCGGCAGATGGGCGGCTGGATGGGCTTCCGCCACGGGGTTGGCGACGAGCAGATGGAGGCCGCCCACCTGCTGGCGCTGGTGGATACCTGGCCGCCGGCCGTGCTGCCGCACCTGAGCGCGCCGGCACCTGGCAGTTCGCTGACCTGGACCATCGAGTTCGTCCAGCCGATGCCGCGCCTGGCCGCCAACGACTGGTGCCGTTATCTGGCGACCATCGAGCACGCCCGCGATGGCTACGGGCATGCGGCTGCGCAGTGCTGGACGCCGGACGGCGAGCTGCTGGCGATCTCGCGCCAGACCGTGACGGTCTTCGGCTGAGTCTTCGGGGAGTTCAGCGGCGTGGGTGCTTCTTGCGCCAGGCGCGCCACCAGGCGCCGCTGAGGACGAAACGCGGGAAGGTGACGAACTGTTCGGCGAGCAGACGGCCGATGGCGTCGCGACGGCCGCTGAAGGGTTCCGGCGCCTGCTCTTCGAGCTTGTGCCCGCGCGCCTGGATCACCAGCGAAGCGGCGATGCCGATGGCGCCCAGCAATATCTGACTCAGGCTCAGGTCGAACAGGCCGCTGACCAGGGTTGCCGCGGCGACGATGAACAGCGGCACGGCGATGATGTGCAGCGCCAGGTTGGTGGAGTTGCGGTGGTTGGCGGCATAGCCGTGCCACTGCGAGGCGAACAGATTGGGATGACGTTTGCCCATGCTTGGCTTCCTCGATCGCATCCGGGCTGCCATGACGGCAGACAGCCCTTGATTAGCAGTCTAGGTGGCGGGCGAAGCCTGTGCGAATGCACCAGGGCTATGGGCGTGATAGGTAGGTTGGCGCTGAGCGCAGCGAAGCCCAACATCTGGCGGGGCCTGCACCAATTTCGTTGGGCTTCGCTGCGCTCAGCGCCAACCTACGTGGTGAGCACCGGCAGGCCGAAGAACTCGCGGGCGCAGGCGGTGGTATGCGCCGCCACGTCTTCCGCGCTTTCGCCGCGATGCCGGGCCACGCATTCGAGCACTTCCGGCAGGAAGGCCGGTTCGTTGCGTCCGTGCTTCGGCTTGGGCCGCAGGGTGCGCGGCAGCAGGTAGGGGGCGTCGCTTTCCAGCATCAGCCGGCCGCGGGGGATTTCCCGCACCAGCTCTTGCAGGTGGGTGCCGCGTCGCTCGTCGCAGATCCAGCCGGTGATGCCGATGTGCAGGTCCTGGTCGAGATAGCCGTAGAGCGTCCTGCGCTCGCCGGTGAAGCAGTGCACCACGGCGGCCGGCAGGTGGTCGCGGAAGTCTTTGAGGATCGCCAGCAGCCGCTCGCCGGCGTCGCGCTCGTGGATGAACACCGGGCGCTTGAGTTCCGCCGCAATCGCCAGTTGTTCCTCGAAGGCTTTTTCCTGCTGCGGGCGCGGCGAGAAGTCGCGGTTGAAGTCCAGGCCGCATTCGCCCACCGCGCGAACCTCGGGCTCGGCCAGCAGTCCGCGCAGGCTGGCCGCGCTGGCGCGGTCCCAGTGACTGGCTTCGTGCGGATGCACGCCGGCGGTGCAGAACAGCCGCTGGCCGTCGTCATACTGCCGGCACAGGCGCAGGGCGGCTTCGCTGTCGCCGAGGCTGGTGCCGGTCAGCACCATTTGCACGACGCCGGCCTGCCGGGCGCGCTCGATCAGGGCTTCCTGCTCCGGGGCAAGGCTCGGGTGAGTAAGGTTGACGCCGATGTCGATCAGTTGCATGGTGCTTCCCTTGATTCAGGCGGGCAGCATAGCAGAATGCCCGTTTTTCGAATAAACCCTTGTTAAACAAGTAGTTATAGGCGCTTCTGAAAGTGCTTCCAGAATTTTGGGTTGGCATCCGGTCCCTGCTGTGAGACCCTCGCGCCCCTTTTTGCGGCCGGGAACTTGCAGGCGTTGTGGAGTTCTGAGAGGACCGTTTCGACCCCTGGAGACCTGGATGACGCGACTGTTGCTGCTCCTGCTGAGCCTGGTGGCCTTGCTGCCACAGCCGGCGGCTGCGCGTCTGACCAGCCAGCCGGAGCACTGGGAGCAAAAGAGCGCCGACAGCCGCGACCTCGCCGGCATCCGCCGCGACGGCGTGCTGAGAGTGCTGGTCAACCAGAGCCGCAACAGCTTCGGCGAGATCCAGGGCGAACCCATCGGCGTCGAATACCGCCGCCTGCGTGCCTTCGAGCAATACCTCAACGATTCCGCCGCGGGGCGCAAGCCGCTCACCATCAAGTTCATTCCCAAGGCCAAGGATCAGTTGCTGGCTGCCCTGCAGCGCGGCGAGGGCGATCTGGTCGCTCCTGGCGAGATACTGCTGGCCCGCGACGGTGCGAACGTCAGCGCCAGCCTGCCGTGGCGCCAGGACGTGCCGCTGGTGCTGGTATCGCGCAAGGGCAATCGCCGCTATGCGCGACTGGAGCAACTGGCGGGACGCAGCATCACCCTGCCGGCGGGCAGCGCGGCGGGGGATGCGCTGCGCGAGGTCAACGAGCGCCTGGCGCAGCGCCGCCTGGCGCCGATGATGATCGAGTGGCTGGACCCGTCGCTGGCCGTGGAAGACGTGCTGGAAATGGTCCATGCGGGCATCGTCAACTTCACCGTGGTCGAGCAGCCGATCGCCGAGCGCTGGGCCAAGGTCTTCCCCAAGCTGCGCGTCGACCGCCACCTGGTCTTCGACAATCACGAGGACATGACCTGGTTCGTGCGCCGCGACGCGCCGATGCTGCGCGCCAAGGTCGACCGCTTCCTCAAGGACTATCGCGCGCCGGCCGACCAGGACGGCGCCTTCGTACGTCTCTACCGGCGCGCCTACAAGGTGCGCAATCCATTGCAGACGGCTGACCGCAAGCGCCTGGAATCGCTGCGCCCGACCCTGCAGCGCTATGCCGAGCAGAACCGCCTCGACTGGCTTGCGCTGGCGGCGGTGGCGTTCAAGGAGTCGAACCTGAACGCCTCGGCCCGGGGAGCGGGCGGCGCTACCGGGCTGATGCAGATCACCCCGGCGGCCGCGCGCAGCGTTGGCGTTGGCTCGGTGCAGCAGAAAGAGGCCAACGTGCAGGCCGCCAGCAAGTACATGGCCATGCTGCGTCGCAAGTTTTTCTCCAGCCCGCGGTTGAACGAGCGCGAGCGCCTGGCATTCGTCCTTGCCGCCTACAACATGGGGCCGGAGCGCGTGCAGAGCCTGCGAGCCGAGGCGCGCAGGCGCGGCCTGAATCCCAATCAGTGGTTCTTCCAGGTGGAGCGCGTGGCGGCCGACCAGATCGGCATGGGCGTGGTCAACTACGTCAGCAGCGTGAACAAGTACTACCTCGCCTTCCAGCGCGAACGGGATGGCCTGGAGCCGCAGGAGAAGGTGGCAACCTCCCGGAAATGATCCGTCTTGCCGATCATTTCTAACGCATTTTTGCGCTTCTGTTATCTGATTCGTTGACTATAGTGTTGTTCAGCAGCCACCCACTCCCACTCAAGGATGCGCCATGAACTCACTGATCAAATCGATTCTTTCCACCAACGCCGGCATCGGCCTGGCAATCCTGCGCATTACCACCGGCCTGACCTTCATGGCCCACGGTTCGCAGAAGCTGTTCGGCGCGTTCGGCGGCCCGGGGCTGCAGGGCATGGGCCAGTGGCTGGAGTCCCTCGGCGTGACGCCGGGCTACCTGATGGCGGCGCTGGCCGGCAGTGCGGAATTCTTCGGCGGCCTGGCGCTGGTGATCGGACTGCTGGTGCGCCCGGCAGCGGTGGCGCTGATCTTCACCATGGGCGTGGCGATCTTCAGTGTGCATATCGCCAACGGCTTCTTCATCACCAACAACGGCTACGAATACGCCCTGACCCTGCTGATGATCAGCGTCGCTCTGCTGGTCAGCGGCGCCGGTCGCTTCTCGCTGGACGGCAAGCTTTCCAGCTGATTCCCGGAAGTCGCATCGAAGGGGCGGACACCGAAAGGGTCCGCCTTTTTTGCGTCCGAAAAGTCTCTCCCGTAGAGCGTAGGTTGGGCTGAGCGCAGCGAAGCCCAACGTCAGCCCGGCACTGCACCGTTGGGCTTCGCTGCGCTCAGCGCCAACCTACGTCCCGATAATCCGCCAGGAACCCTTTTTCATTGCTGGCCGAACAGGTGCTGCACGCCGCTGTTGATCAGCCAGCCACCCAGCAGCAGGAAGACGAACAGGCCGGCGCCCAGCAGCAGCGGACGCGGTCCTTCGCGGCGCAGGTCGGCCAGGCGGGTGGCCAGTCCCAGCGCGGCCATGGCCATGCCGAGCAGCACTTCGTCCAGTTGCTGCAGGGGCGCCAGCCAGGCGTGCGGGATCAGGTCCAGCGAGCGCAGGGCGGTGACGCCGAGGAAGGCGACGGCGAAACCGGGGATATGCAGGCGTCGTCCTGTTGCACCGTGTTCACCATTGTTGCCGAGTTGACCGAGGAGCAGCAGCGCGGGGGCCAGCAGCAGGACCCGCAGCATCTTGCTGATCAGCGCGGCGTCGGCGGCGGCCGGGTCCATGGCGCGGCCGGCGGCCACCACCTGGGCCACCTCGTGGATGGTCGAACCGCTGAAGATGCCGAATGCCTTGCTGCTGGCGAACAACTGCGGCAGGTGGTTGAACAGCAACGGATGCAGGAGCATCGCCAGGGTGCCGAACAGCACCACGGTGGCGACCGCGACCGCCGTGTGCTCGGCGCGGGCGCGCAGCACCGGGCTGCTTGCCATCACCGCCGCGGCTCCGCAGATGGCGCTGCCGGCGCCGATCAGCAGGGCGCTCTCGCGGGGCAGGCGCAGCCAGCGAACGCCGATCCACCAGGCGACGAGCAGCGTGCTGCCGACCATCAGCACATCGATGACCAGCGCCGCGGGGCCGAGGGCGGCGATGTCCTGGAAGGTCAGGCGCAAGCCGTACAGCACCACCCCCAGGCGCAACAGATGCTGGCGCGACAGGTCCACGCCCGGCTTCAGCGTAATGAGCCGCGCGCCGCCCAGATTGCCGACCAGCAGGCCGAAGAGGATGGCCAGGGTCAGGCTGCCGAGACCCAGTTGTTGCATGCCTGGCAGCTCGATGGAAAGCCGTGCGAGACCGGCGAGGACAAGGCAGAGCAGGGCACCGGGCAGCAAGTGGGGGATACGGCGTAGGGTGGGCATGACGGGCTCCTTGTGTAAGGTGGCCCCATGGTGTGCCAGTCTCGCTTAGTGTAAAAACGGATTGTTCTTATTGGATCGACCGGTTTTATCGATATGGCGCCGCGCATCACCCTTCGCCAATTGGCGACCTTCACCGCCATCGCCGAGCACGGCAACGTCACCCAGGCCGCTGCCGCCATCGCGTTGTCCCAGTCCGCCGCCAGCCAGGCGCTGCAGGAGCTGGAGCGCGCCCTCGGCACGCGCCTGTTCGACCGCAGCGGCAAGCGTCTGGCGCTGAACGACAACGGCCGCGCGCTGTACCCCAAGGCCTGCGCGCTGCTGGCGCAGAGCGCGGAGCTGGAAGCGCTGTTCGACAACGCGCCGGTGCAGTTGAACCTTGGGGCCAGTCGTAGCATCGGCGGCTATCTGCTGCCACAGGTGATGGCCGGCTTCCTCACCGAACTGCCGGACAGCCGCCTGAACCTGCAGGTCGCCAACAGCCGCGACATTCTCCAGGCACTCTGCGAATTCCGCCTGGACGTCGCCTTCATCGAAGCGCCGATCCAGCATCCACAGATCCAGTTGTCGCCATGGATCGAGGATGAGCTGCTGGTGGTGGCGGCACCCGATCATCCCCTTGTCGCGCTTCCATGCGCAGGTCTGGACGAACTGGCCGAGGCCCGCTGGGTGCTGCGCGAGGCGGGCTCGGGCACTCGCGAGACCTTCGAGCAGCAGGTGCTGCCGCGCCTCGGCAGCCTGCGGGCGCCGCTGGAAGTGAGCAATGCGGAGGCCATCAAGCATCTGGTCGCCAGCGGTGCCGGCCTGGGCTGTCTGTCGCGGCGCGTGGTGGCGGCCGAGCTGGCGCGCGGCGAACTGGTCGAGCTCGATACTCCGCTCGGTCCGCTGAAACGCACCTTCTTCCGCGCCCTGCATATCGACAAGTTCCCTACGGCCGGATTGCGCCGCTTCCTGGAGTTCGCCGCGATCTGGCCGGAGCGCTAGGGATTCAGCGACCAGTCGCCGATAGCCCGGTAATGCACGCCGCGGGGACTGTTTTCCGAACTGAACAGGGTGATCTTGCGCACCGGCCAGGCGAACGACGGCTGTGCGTCGGGCAAGCGGATGCTGTGGCGGGCCAGGGTGAGATGAGGATGGAAGGGGCGCTGCTCCACGGGAAAGTCCAGCGCGACGAGCATCTCGCGCAGGCGATGGACCAGATTCAGCAGCGGCTCTGGGGTAATGCTGGGTGATAGATGCAGGATGCCGTTGCGCCAGCGTCCGAGATGATCCAGCTGCAGGGTGAAGGCTTCCCGCGGCAGGGTCTTGCCCAGCTCCAGCAGCTCGGACTTGCGGCCCCGCGGCACCGAGCCGAGGAATGCCAGGGTCATGTGCAGGTTGGCCACATCGACCGGCCGGCCATCCGCGCCGATGCCCTCGCGCCAGGCGTAGAGCAGGTTGGCCAGATCCTTCGGACAGGGCAGGGCGAAGAACAGCCGCAGGGGTGGAGTGGTCATGCCTGGTCTCCCGGGAAGTCGCCTTGACAGTATCGCCCGGGCTTCTCTAGGATGCCGCACAGCGCCGATTTAAATAGCAACTTGCGGGGCGCGGATGCTTCTTCCGAAGCATCGAAATACCGCTAAAGCGCTGGTTCGGTGTGCCTCTCGCCGCGTCCAGCAGGACCCCAGAGGCGGAGACATGACACCATGACCTGTCCCACACCCCTTGTGCGCCTGGCACCCATCACCACCGGACTGGTGCGCCGCAATCCGAAGATCCTCCTTGGCGGCAATCACCAGCCGACTCTCGTTCGCTATCTCGAAGGCTGGCCGAAACGCTGGGACGGTTCGCGCACCTTCCTCATCCAGTTCGCCCAGAGCCTGGAAGACATCGCCCGTTTCGCTACCGACAGCTTCGACTTCGCCGTGGTCCAGGCGCCGTCGCGCGAACAGCTCGAACCGCTGGTGCGCGAACTGACCCGCGTCGCCCGCCAGGGCCTGATCACCCGCCGCCCGCCTGCGCTCTGACCATGTGATCGCGGGCATGGCCCTACGGTTCGTTCGTGCAGAGCGTAGGGTGGAAAACGGCGAAACGGATGGCCGCCCCGCCTTTCCACCGTCAAGCGCAGTGCGACGGGGCGGTGGACAAGCTTCGCGTTGTCCACCCTACAAAAAGCATCCTCGGTCGCAAGGCAGTTGCTCCTACAGAGGTGTGCCATCCCGTAGGAGCGGGCCATGCCCGCGATCAGGATTTCCAAGCCCGCTTTACGGGTACTCGATCTCGACGATGTACCAGAACCTCTCGCCCGCCGGGCTGTGCACCAGCACCTCGGCGTCGAGTTCCTTGCCGACCAGCGCCCGCGCCAGTGGCGAGTCGATGCTGATCAGGTTGTTGCGCAGGTCCAGTTCGTCCGGGCCGACGATGCGGTAGCGGGACTGCTCGCCGTCCTCGTCCTCCAGGGTGACCCAGGCGCCGAAATAGACCTTGCCCAGATCGGCCGGACGCTCGCGCACCACCTTGAGGTTTTCCAGGCGCTTGCGCAGGAAGCGCACGCGGCTGTCGATCTCGCGCAGCATCTTCTTGCCGTAGATGTACTCGGCGTTCTCCGAGCGGTCGCCGAGGGCGGCGGCTTCGCTGACCGCCTGGGTGACCTGCGGGCGGCGTACGTTCCACAGTTCGTGCAGTTCGGCGCGCAGGCGCGCCTCGCCTTCCGGAGTGATCAGGGGGGTGCCGGCGGTGCGCGGCGGACGGTAGCGACTCATGGGTGTTCGAGGGTTTCCAGCGGGATTCCGGTGTATTCGATCAGCTTTCCCGAAGCAGGCGCAACGGGCTGATGTTCAGTGCCTTGCGCGTGCCCAGCAGGCCGGCGCCGGCGACCAGCAGGGCGCCCAGTACGGGCAGCCCGAGCAGCCAGTAGTGCGGGCGCCACGGCAGGTCGAAGACCAGCCAGTAAAGCAGGAAGCTGACCACTTCGCAGCCGAGCGCGGCGAGCAGGCCGCTGGCGGCGCCGAGCAGGGCGAACTCGCTGCGCCGGGTGCGCAGCAGCAGGTTGCGTTCGGCACCCAGCGCGCGCAGCAGGGCGCCCTGGCGCAGGCGTTCGTCCAGGGTCGCCTGCAGGCCGGCGAAGAGCACCACGAAGCCGGCGGCGAGGACGAACACCAGCACGTATTCGACCGCCAGGGTGACCTGGTCGAGGATGCTGCGCAGTTGCGACAGCAGCGCATCGACCGGCAGCAGCGTGACGGTGGGGAAGGCGCGCGCCAGTTCGATCAGCTCGCGCTCCTGGCTGGCCGGCAGATAGAAGCTGGTCAGGTAGGTCACCGGCAGGTTGGACAGGGTGCCCGGCTCGAAGACCATGAAGAAGTTCGGCTGGAAGTTGTCCCACTTCACCGAGCGCAGGCTCTGCACGCGGGCCTCGCGGGTCTGTCCGGCGATGTTGAAGGTCAGCCGGTCGCCCAGCTTCAGGCCGAGGTTGCCGGCGAGCTTTTCTTCCACGGATACCCCGGGCAGGTCCCCGCGCGAGCCATCCCACCAACTGCCGGCGACCACCGCGTTGCCCGACGGCAGCCGCGCCGACCAGGTCAGGCCGAGGTCGCGTTGCAGGGCGCGCTCGCTGCGTACGTCCTCGCTGAGCGCCTGTACCGGCTTGCCGTTCACCGCCACCAGGCGCCCCGGCACCATGGGGAACAGCGGTTCGGCGTGGGGCGACAGGGCCTTCACGCGGTCTTCGAAGGACTGCTTTTCATCCGGCAGGATGTTCAGCGCGAAGTGGTTGGGCGCGTCGGCCGGCAGCTGTTCGTGCCAGGTATCCACCAGTTCGCCGCGTAGCAGGGCGATCAGCGCCATGGCCAGCAGGATCAGGCCGAAAGCCAGGCTCTGCCCGGCGGCGGCCAGCGGATGGCGCAGCAACTGGCCGAGACCGAGGCGCCAGGGCAGGCTGGCGCGTTCCAGCAGGCGGCGCAGGCCGTTGAGGGCAAGCAGCAGGGCTGCGCCCAGCGCCACGGCCGCGAGCAGGCCGCCGACGAGGAGGGCGAGGGTCAGGCGCAGGTCGAGGCTCAGGCGCCACATGATCAGGCCGAGGGCGAGCATGGCGCAGCCGTACGCCATCCAGGTGCGCATCGGCACCGGCAGCAGGTCGCTGCGCAGCACCCGCAGCGGCGGCACGCGGCCGAGCGCGGCCAGCGGCGGCAGGGCGAAGCCGGCGAGGGCGATCAACCCGGTGGCGATGCCAGCGATGGCGGGGAAGATGCCGGCCGGCGGGACTCGCGGCGGCAGCAGATTGGCGAGCAGCTGGAACAGGCCGAGCTGCGCCAGCCAGCCGAGTACCGCGCCACACAGGCTGGCGACCAGTCCCAGGCTGAACAGTTGCAATCCATACAGCGCGAGGGTCTGTCTGCGGGACAGGCCAAGGCAGCGGAGCAGGGCGCTGGCATCGTAGCGGCGGGTGGCGAAGCGGTTCGCCGAGAGTGCCACGGCGACGCCGGCGAGCAGCACCGCGGCGAGGCTGGCGAGATTCAGGTAGCGCTCGGCGCGGCCAAGGGCGTCGCCGATCTGCCGGTTGCCGTGGTGGGCGTCCAGCAGGCGCTGGTTGGCCTCCAGACCGCCGCTCACTGCCTTTCTATAGGCCTGCAGCGCGTCCGTGGAGCCACCCCAAAGATCGCGGTAACGCACCCGGCTGCCGGGCTGCACGACGCCGGTGGCATCCAGGTCCTGCATGTTCATCAGCACTCGCGGGGTGAGGCTGTAGAAGTCGCCGGCGCGGTCCGGCTCGAAGGTCAGCACGCGGGCGATGCGCAGCTTCTGCCGGCCGATGTCGACGCTGTCGCCGACGCGCAGATCGAGGCTGGCCAGCAGGCGCGACTCGACCCAGAGCTCCCCGGGCTGCGGCTTGCCGCCGGGCACGTCGGGCTGCAGCGGGGCGGGGGCGCTTTTCAGCTCGCCGCGCAGGGGATAGGTCTCGTTCACCGCCTTGACGCTGCTCAGCTGGATGCCCTGGTCGGTGGTGATGACGCTGGAGAATTCGACGCTGCCGGCGTGCTGCAGGCCCAGGCGCAGGCCCGCTTCCACCTGTTCCGGCGAGGCCGGGCGGGTGCCGCTCAGGACCAGGTCGGCGCCAAGGAACTCGGCGGCGCGGACCAGCATGGCGCCGTTCAGCCGGGCGCTGAAGTAGCCGATGGCGGAGCTGGCGGCCACCGCGATCAGCAGGGCGAAGAACAGCACGCGCAGTTCCCCGCTGCGGGATTCGCGCAGCAATTGGCGCATCGCCAGGGCGAACAGGCGTGGCAGCGGCAGGTGCGTCATTCGCAGAGTTCCGCGTGTTCGACCAGATGCCCGCTTTCCAGGCGGATGCGTCTGCGGCAGCGGCGCGCCAGGCGTTCGTCGTGGGTGACCAGTACCAGTGTGGTGCCGCGCTCGCGGTTGAGTTCGAAGAGCAGGTCGCTGATGTGCTGGCCAGTGGTGGTGTCGAGGTTGCCGGTGGGCTCGTCGGCGAACAGCACGTCGGGTTCCGCGGCGAAGGCGCGGGCGATGGCCACGCGCTGCTGCTCGCCACCGGAAAGCTGGCGCGGATAATGGCTCAGGCGCTGGCCCAGGCCGACCCGGTCGAGCAGCTCGCGGGCGCGCTGGCGCGCATCGGCGCGACCTTCCAGCTCCAGCGGCAGCATGACGTTCTCCAGGGCATTCAGGCTGTCGAGCAACTGGAACGACTGGAACACGAAGCCGACGTGGGCGGCGCGCACTCGTGCACGCTGGTCCTGGTCGAGCTGGCCGAGAGTGTGTCCGGCCAGGTGGACGCTGCCGGAGCTGGGTTCGTCGAGGCCGGCGAGCAGGCCGAGCAGGGTGGATTTGCCGGAGCCGGAAATGCCGACGATGGCGAGGCTGTCGCCGCGGGAAAGCTCCAGCGTGAGGTCGTGGAGAATGGTCAGCTCGCCTTCCGCACTGGGGACGACCTTGCTAAGGTTCTGCGCGGTGAGAATGCTTGCGCTCATGGAGGATCCGATGCGTGCATGGCTATTGAGCGGTTGCCTGACACTGCTCCTGCTGGCTCAGCAGGCCGCGGCGCAGACGCTGTTGGTCGTTGGCGATAGTATCAGCGCCGGTTTGGGGCTGGATACCAGCCAGGGCTGGGTCAGCCTGCTGGAGAAGCGTCTGCAGGAGCAGGGCTACGACTATCGGGTGGTGAATGCATCGATCAGTGGCGACACCAGCGCAGGGGGCCGCGCGCGCCTGCCGGCGCTGCTGGCAGAGGAGAAGCCGGAGCTGGTGGTGATCGAGCTGGGCGGCAATGACGGCCTGCGCGGAATAGCGCCCATGCATTTGCAACAGAATCTTGCCGCGATGGTTTCCGCGTCGCGCGAGTCGGGTGCCAGGGTAATCCTGCTCGGCATGCGCCTGCCGCCGAACTATGGCGAACGCTACACCCAGGCATTCGCCCAGGTCTTCCAGCAGGTGGCCGAGCAGCAGAAGGTCGCCCTGGTGCCGTTCTTCCTCGAGGGCGTCGGTGGGAATCCGCAGTTGATGCAGCCGGATGGCATCCACCCGGCTGCCGATGCTCAGCCGCTGCTGCTGGAAAATCTCTGGCCAACACTGAAACCGCTGCTCTGAGGGCCGTTTCGGGCTTCCACAGCGCGGGTCTTTCGGCTATGTTTGCGCACCCTTCAGGAGCCCCCATGTCGCGCCCCGCCTGGACCCTCTACGCCTACCAGTTGATCGAGCCCGACGAACAGCTCGACCTGTTCGCCTGCCGCGAGCTGCGCGTGCACCTGGTCGCCCGCCAGCTCGAACTGGGGAATTCGGCCGATCGCACCCTTTGCGGTGGATTGCTGCCGGCACATCCCGCCTGGCGCGGAGTGGAGCGGCGGCAGCTGCGCGATCGCCGCGTGTGTGCCGACTGTCTGAAACAATTGGAAGAAGAACGGCGCGGCGCGCGATTTTCCTGGACGGGCTGAACTTTCCAGCGGGCAGGTGCTCAGTGGTAAACTATTGCCCCTTTGCCATAATGCTTCGTCAAGGATTTCCGGATGTTGTCGCGCGTATTCGCCGCCTGCTCGCTGTCACTAGCCGCGCTGCTCACGGCCGGCCATGCCTCTGCCATTGAACTGCCGTTGCCCGCGCCGGGCGAGGATATCGTCGGCCAGGTGCAGGTCATCAAGGCCAAGTACGAGGATACCTTCGCCGCCCTGGGTGAGCAGTACGGTCTCGGCTATCAGGAAATGCTCGCGGCTAACCCGGGCGTCGATGCCTGGCTGCCGGGCACCGGCACCGAAGTGATCATCCCGACGCGCTTCATCCTGCCGCCTGGGCCGCGCGAAGGCGTGGTCATCAACCTGGCCGAATACCGCCTGTACTACTACCCGAAAGGCAAGGGCGTGGTTTACACCTATGCCCTGGGTATCGGTCGTGAAGGCTGGGGCTCGCCGCTGGGCAGTACCAAGGTCATCAGCAAGACCAAGGACCCGGCCTGGTATCCGCCGGCGTCGATTCGTGCCGAGCACGCTGCCGACGGCGATCCGCTGCCGGCCATGGTGCCGCCGGGGCCGGATAACCCGCTGGGCCCGTTCAAGATGAATCTCGGCTTCCATGGCTACCTGATCCATGGCTCGAACAAGAAGTTCGGCATCGGTACCCGTACCAGTCACGGTTGCTTCCGTATGTACAACTGGGATGTTACCCAGTTGTTCTCGATGATTCCGGTAGGCACTCCGGTGCGCATCATCAATGAGCCCTACAAGTTCGGCCGGAGCGAAGGAAAGATCTATCTGGAAGCGCATGCGCCGATCGACGACAAGGGCGATCCGTCGGTAGTGGATAAACACACCGCGGTGATCAATGCCCTGCTCCAGCGCGAAGATATCGCCAACCAGATGCAGATGGACTGGAATGTGGTGCGCGAAGTTGTGGCCGCCGAGGATGGCTTGCCGGTTGCCATTGCCCAGCCGCATGAGCAGGGTGCGCCCGTTGCTGCAACGGCGGCTGATCCGGATCTGATGCAAGTGCCCTGACTGAGCGGGGCGCGATGAAGGAGCCCGCCGGCCGAAAGGTCGAGCGGGTTTTTTCTTGCCCGCGTTGCAGGCATAAAAAAAGCCGACCCGTAGGTCGGCTTTTATAATAGGTACTGGACCTATTACTTGCGGCTGGCGCGATCCAGCATACGCATGGCGCGCTCGTTAGCCTCGTCAGCGGTCTGCTGGGCTTTCTGAGCGGCGGCCAGAGCTTCGTCAGCCTTGCGGTAGGCTTCGTCAGCACGAGCTTGAGCACGGGCAGCTGCGTCTTCGGTAGCAGTCAGACGAGCTTCGATTTCTTTGGAGTGGCTGCTGCAACCGGTGGCCAGAACAGCAGCCAGAGCCAGAGCAGAGAATTTCAGAACGTTGTTCATCGTGTTCCCCTTAAGGTGGACATTTCCATTAAAAGCAATCTCCCATGATCGGGAAATTAGCCGGACTACATAGTACCTATTACTTTTAGTAAGTAAACCGACCGAGCGCAAGTACGGCACTTTTTTTTAAGCGCGGAGAGAGTTTCCTTACTGCTATCGGGAAGTTGCGCAAAATTTGTGCAGTGTGCCCGGGGAATGTTGCAGGAAAGAGTCCGGAAGTGATGGCAGCATGCTTTCACGCGGGGCCTGGGGAAGTGACTAGATATCCGAGTGCTCTGGAAAAGCAACTGTTTAATCGCGGATATTCATTTGTCCAAGTCCAACTTTGGTGCATGGCAAGTGTATGGCGCGGAAACGAAAAAGCCCGGCTAATTGCTTAGCCGGGCTTTTTGATCTGGCGGTGAGGGAGGGATTCGAACCCTCGATACGGTTTCCCGTATACACACTTTCCAGGCGTGCTCCTTCAACCGCTCGGACACCTCACCAGAGTTTCTCGACGACGCTGTGTTCGTCGAGGCGCGCAATGTAGCCGAACGGTTCGCCGAACGCAAATCTTTTTTTCAACGGATTCATCGGCTTAAGGCGAACGGGGAGGAATCCGCGGATATCCCGTTGTTACACTGGCGGCCTGTATGGCTGGGGTGGACGAGATGGCGAGCTGGGACATTTTCTGCACGGTGGTCGACAACTATGGCGACATTGGCGTCACCTGGCGGCTGGCGCGCCAATTGGCGACCGACCACGGCCAGCGGGTGCGTCTGTGGGTCGACGACCTGGCTCCCTTTGCCCGGCTCTGTCCCGAGGCCGACGTCTCGCTGGCGCGGCAGTCGCACTCGGGAGTCGAGGTCTGCGCCTGGCCGTCGCCCTGGCAGGCGACCGAGGCTGCGGACGTGGTCATCGAGGCGTTCGCCTGCCAGTTGCCCGCAGCTTATATACAAGCCATGCGCGAACGGGCCGTGCGGCCGCTCTGGCTGAACCTGGAATATCTCAGCGCGGAGCCATGGGTGGAGGACTGCCATGGCCTGCCTTCATTGCAGGCGTGCGGACTGCAGAAGTACTTCTACTTTCCCGGCTTCCAGGCGAATACCGGCGGGCTGCTGCGGGAGGCCGGCCTGATCGAGCGGCGCCGGGCATTCCAGGCGGATGCACAGGCGCGGGAGGGTTTCCTGCGCTCCCTCGGCATCCAGATGCGACCGCATGAGCGGCTGATTTCGCTGTTCGCCTACGAGAATGCGGCAATCCCGGTGTGGCTCGATCTGCTGGAGCAGGGCGCCAGGCCGACCTTGCTGCTGGTGCCCGAAGGCCGTGCGCTGGGCGATGTGGCACGCTGGCTGGGGCGAGAGAGCCTGACAATCGGCGACTGCCATGAGCGCGGCGCACTGCGCGTGCAGGTGCTGCCGTTCGTGCGGCAGGAGGAATATGACCTGTTGCTGTGGGGCTGCGACCTGAATGCCGTGCGCGGGGAGGACTCCTTCGTCCGCGCGCAATGGGCGGGGCGGCCATTCATCTGGCAGATCTACCAGCAGGAAGAGGAGGCGCATCTGGAAAAACTCGATGCCTTCCTCGCGCTGTATACCGAGCGGATGCCGGCGGAGCTGAAGCCGGCACTGGAGGCCTGCTGGGGAGCCTGGAATGCCCGAGGCGACATGGGCGAGGCCTGGAAACGACTGGAAGTCCTTGTTCCGCAATGGGAAAAACAGGCAATGCAATGGAGTGACGAATTGGCGGAGAAAACGGATCTTGCTGCGGGGCTGGTGCATTTTTATACAAATTGGCTATCATACGCCCCCTGATTTTTTGTCTTCACCAATCGGATATTCGTATGAAAACCGCTCAAGAGTTCCGCGCTGGCCAGGTAGCTAACATCAACGGCGCCCCCTGGGTCATCCAGAAGGCCGAGTTCAACAAATCCGGCCGTAACTCCGCCGTCGTCAAGATGAAGCTGAAGAACCTGCTGACTGGTGCCGGCACCGAGACCGTGTTCAAGGCCGACGACAAGCTGGAGCCGATCATCCTCGATCGCAAGGAAGTGACCTACTCCTACTTCGCCGACCCGCTCTATGTCTTCATGGACAACGAGTTCAACCAGTACGAAATCGAGAAAGACGACCTGGAAGGCGTTCTGACCTTCATCGAAGACGGCATGACCGACGTCTGCGAAGCAGTCTTCTACAACGACAAGGTGATCTCGGTAGAACTGCCGACCACCATCGTTCGTGAAATCGTCTACACCGAGCCGGCCGTTCGTGGCGACACCTCCGGCAAGGTCATGAAGACTGCCCGTCTGAAGAACGGTGCTGAGCTGCAGGTTTCCGCCTTCTGCGAAATCGGCGACTCGATCGAAATCGATACCCGCACCGGCGAGTACAAGTCCCGCGTCAAGGCCTGATCCTTCCGCGAGACATGAAAAAGCCCGGCTTCGAAGCCGGGCTTTTTCGTTTCTGCAGATTCACACCGAAACGTTCAGGCGTACGTCGATGTTGTCGCGGGTGGCGTTGGAGTAGGGGCAGACCTGGTGGGCGGCGGCGACCAGGTCCTCGGCGACGGCGTGATCCAGGCCCGGCAGGTTGATGTTCAGCTCCACTTCCAGGCCGAAGCCGCCGGGGATCTGGCCGATGCCGACCTTGCCGGTGATCGAGGTGTCGGCGGGAATCTTCACCTTCTTCTGGCCGGCAACGAACTTGATGGCGCCGATGAAGCAGGCCGAGTAGCCCGCAGCGAACAGCTGCTCGGGGTTGGTGGCTTCGCCGCCAGCGCCGCCCAGTTCCTTCGGGGTGGTCAGTTTCACGTCGAGCACACCGTCAGAGGAAACGGCGCGGCCGTCGCGGCCTCCGGTGGCAGTGGCGGTAGCGGTGTAAAGGGCCTGGATGCGTTGCATGAGGATGTCTCCTGATTGATTTGTTCGGTAAAGTTTTGCGCGCCAAGTAGTGCGTGAGGTGGAAATTAATCCTGAATTACTTTGCGCGCAAGATAGTTCTTGGAAGCTTTCGCTATGAGCGAACCGCTGGCAGGGAATAAGGCTCTAGTTCGAGCCTTGCAGGTTGCTGCGCAGGGCGACCAGTTCGTCCCGCAGTGAAACGAGATCCTCGATGGACTGGCCGGCGGCTTCGAGGATGCAGGCGGGAATGCCTTCGGCCTGCTCGCGCAGCTTGCGGCCTTTCTCGGTCAGGTGCAGTTCCACCACGCGCTCGTCGGCGCTGCTGCGGGTGCGGGTGAGCAGACCTTCGCCTTCCAGGCGCTTGAGCAGGGGAGTGAGCGAGCCGGGGTCGGTCAGCATGCGCGCGCTGATGTCGCCGACGGTGATGCCGTCCTGCTCCCACAGCACCAGCATGGCGATGTACTGCGGATAGGTGAGGCCGAGCGCCTGCAGAAGGGGCTTGTAGACCTTGGTCATCTGCAGCGAGGTGGAATAGAGTGCGAAGCACAACTGGTTGTCGAGCTTCAGCTGTTCGCAGGTGGAGCGGGTCATGCTGGGTTCTCCGGGAAGCCACTGTGCATGAATTTAGCGCGACAGCTATTTGCTTTCCAGAGAATACCCGATGCCGACTGGCGTCAGGGCTTGAAGCCTTCGACGATGTACTCGGCGAGTTTTTCCGTGACCGGCGACTGGCTGCGCGGATTGCGCAGCAGCACGATGCTCGCCGTCGGCAGCGCTGGCAGGCCATCGGCCTCGTCGAGGATGCGCAGATTGCCGCTCTGCAGGCTGCGCAGCTGGGCGGTGATCGCCAGGCCGGCACTGACCACCGCGAACAGCGCCGACAGGCTCGGGCTGGTGTAGGCAATGCGGTATTCCAGCTCCATCGCTTCCAGCGCGTTGCAGGCCCAGGCGCGGCAGAAGCATCCGCTGTTGAACATCGCCAGCGGGATCGGGCGCTGGTCGTGTGGGCAGAAGCCCTCGGCGGCCATCCAGACGAAGGACTCCTGGCGCAACAGCTGGCCGATCTCGGTGCCCGGTTCGCGGGTGACGATCGACAGGTCGAGGTCCTGGCGGGTGAGCAGCTGCGACGACGATTCGCAATGCACCTCCACCTGCACCAGCGGATAGGCCTCGGCGAAGCGCTTGAGGATGTCCGGCAGGAAGCGCATCACGTAGTCGTCCGGCGTGCCGATGCGCACTGCGCCGACCATGTGCGGCTGGCGCAGGGTGTTGAACACCTCGCCATGCAGCTTGAGGATGCGCCGCGCGTAGCCGAGCAGCACCTGTCCCTCCGGCGTCAACCGCACCTGGCGGCCGTCGCGCTCGAACAGCGGGCGCTCCAGCACGTCATCCTCCAGGCGCTTCATCTGCATGCTCACCGCCGACTGGGTGCGGTTCACCACTTCCGCCGCGCGGGTGAAGCCGCCGTGATCGGCGATCGCCACGAAGGTGCGCAGCAATTCGGTGTCGATGCTGGGGAAGCTGGCCATTCATCAATCTCCGAGATGCATTGCATAAGAATGATTCGTTGGATTGATCTTACGCCTGGCGAGAAACTGCTGCCAACCCACTCGGGAGGACAGCAAGATGAAAGGCCAACTCGGTTTCGTTTCACCCTCGTTCCGTACCGTTCGCCGCAACGACCGCGCACCGCTGTGGAAGCGCGCCCTGGCCCGCCTGCACCGCTGGCATGAGCTGCGCCGGCAGCGCCGGCAACTGGCCGCGCTCAGCGACTACATGCTCAAGGATATTGGCCTGACCCGCGCCGATATCGAGCAGGAGATCGAGCGGCCGTTCTGGGACGACCCGCTCAAGCACTGACGAACGCACGCAGCACGGGACGGCCGTGCTGCGGCTCCCTCGTTCGAAATCGGCAGGGAAACGTCATTGACGCTAGGATCGGAGACTCATCCGGCCATGGAGAGCCCCGATGCCCGCTGCCGAATCCATTTCCCTGAAGGAAGCCCGCCGCCTGGCCCTGACCGCCCAGGGCTTCGCCGAGCGCCGGCCGCGCGGAGCCGTGCAGCGGCGTCATCTGCGCAGCCTGTTCGAACGCCTCGGCGTGCTGCAGATCGATTCGGTCAATGCGCTGGTGCGCTCGCATTACCTGCCGCTGTTTTCCCGCCTCGGCAACTACCCGCAGGAATGGCTCGACGAGGCTGCCTGGAGTGCCGGGCGGCATCGGCGCCTGTTCGAATACTGGGGCCACGAGGCATCGCTGCTGCCGCTGGAACTCTACCCGCTGATGCGCTGGCGCATGCAGCGGGCGAAGCGTGGGGAGGGCATCTATGCGCAACTGGCGCGTTTCGGCAGGGAGCAGGGCGACGTGATCCAGCGCGTCCTGCAGGCGGTGCGCGAGCAGGGTGCGCTGGGCGCCGGCAGCCTGAGCACGCGCAAGGAGAAGGCCGGCCCCTGGTGGGACTGGAGCGCCGAGAAGCACGCGCTGGAGTGGTTGTTCGCCGCCGGCGAGGTGACGGTGGCCGGGCGGCGTGGTTTCGAGCGGCTCTACGACCTGCCCGAGCGGGTGCTGCCGGCCGAGCTGCTGGCGCAGTCCGAGCCGGATGAAGCCGAAGCCCAGCGCGGACTGCTGCTGCACGCGGCACGGGCGCTGGGTGTGGCCACGGAGAAGGACCTGCGCGACTACTTCCGCCTGAAGCCGGACGACAGCAAGCCGCGCCTCGCCGAACTGGTGGAGTCGGGCGAACTGCTGCCGTTGCGGGTCGATGGCTGGGGGCAGCCGGCCTATAGCGCCGGTGAGCCGGCGATCCCGCGTAAGGTGCGGGCCAGCGCGCTGCTGTCGCCCTTCGACTCGCTGGTCTGGGAGCGGGCGCGCACCGAGCGGCTGTTCGACTTCCACTACCGGCTGGAGATCTACACGCCGCAGCACAAGCGGGTCTATGGCTACTACGTGCTGCCGTTCCTGTTCGACGAGCATCTGGCGGCGCGGGTCGACCTGCGCGCCGAGCGCGGCCATGGCCGGCTGGCGGTGCATGCCGTGCATCAGGAGGATCGCGGACTGGGCGAGGCGGGCCTGCAGGCGCTGGCCGAGCAACTACGCGGGATGGCGGCCTGGCTGGGGCTTGGCGAGGTGCATGTGGGCTGCCGTAGTGCGCTAGGGGCAGGGCTCAAGCGGCTTCTCTAAGCGCCGCCCCCATGCGGCCGGACTCAGATCTTCAGCACCAGCTTGCCGAAGTTCTCCCCGCTGAACAGCTTGAGCAGCGCTTCCGGGAAGTTCTCCAGGCCTTCGGCCACGTCCTCCTTCGACTTCAGCTTGCCCTCGGCCAGCCAGCCGGACATGTCCCTGATGCCCTCCGGGAAGCGGCTGGTGTAGTCGATCACCACCATGCCCTCCATGCGCGCGCGGTTGACCAGCAGCGACAGGTAGTTGGCCGGGCCGCGCACCGCTTCCTTGTTGTTGTACTGGCTGATCGCGCCGCAGATGACGATGCGCGCCTTCGGTGCCAGGCGGGTGAGTACCGCGTCGAGGATGTCGCCGCCGACGTTGTCGAAGAACACATCCACGCCCTTCGGGCACTCGCGCTTGAGAGCGGCCTGCACGTCCTCGTTCTTGTAGTCGATGGCGCCGTCGAAGCCGAGTTCTTCCTTCAGGTAGCGGCATTTCTCCGCACCGCCGGCGATGCCGACGACCCGGCAGCCCTTGATCCGCGCGATCTGCCCGACCACGCTGCCCACCGCGCCGGCCGCCGCCGACACCACGACGGTTTCGCCGGCCTTTGGCTGGCCGACGTCGAGCAGGCCGAAGTAGGCGGTCATGCCGGTCATGCCCAGCGCGGAGAGGTACAGCGGCAGCGGCGCGCGCTTCGGGTCGACCTTGTAGAAGCCGGCCGGCTCGCCGAGGAAGTAGTCCTGCACGCCGAGCGCGCCGTTCACCGTGTCGCCCACGGCGAATTGCGGGTTCTGCGAGGCGATCACCTGGCCCACGCCGAGTGCGCGCATCACCTGGCCGATGCCGACCGGGGGAACGTATGAGCGGGCATCGTTCATCCAGCCGCGCATGGCCGGGTCCAGCGAGAGGTACTGGTTCTTCACCAGGATCTGCCCGGGGCCGGGCTCGCCCAGCGGTACTTCCACGTAGGAGAACGTATCCCGGTCGGGTACGCCGACGGGACGCTTGGCCAACTGGAACTGTCGATTGATCTGGGCGGGCATGGCGGGGTACTCGCAGAAGGCTGGAGCCTTGGTGATAGACCCGCCACCGGGCTCCGGCAAGTTCCGCCCGCCTGGGGAATGATCGCCAATCAACTCCGATGATCCACGGTGTTGCTGAACATCATTTGTACAAATGAAGAATGCAACAGCTTCCTGATAGTGCTTTGCCGGAAATCTGCGCTGACTAGACTGCATCCAGCTTTCAGACCCCTATTGGAGGACAGTCAATGAGTCAGCTGCTTTCCGGCCAGGTAGCCCTGGTCACCGGCGCCGGTGCCGGCATCGGTCGCGCCACCGCCCTGGCGTTCGCCCGCGAGGGCCTCAAGGTCGTGGTTTCCGACGTCGATTCCGCCAGCGGCGAGGAGACCGTCGGGTTGATCCGCGCCGCTGGCGGCGAGGCCACCTTCATCTGCTGCAACGTGACCAGCGACGCCGAGGTCAAGGCGCTGGTGGACGGCACCGTGGCCGCCTACGGCCGCCTGGACTACGCCTTCAACAACGCCGGCATCGAGATCGAGAAAGGCCGCCTGGCCGACGGTCAGGAGCGCGAGTTCGACGCCATCATGGGCGTCAACGTGAAGGGCGTGTGGTTGTGCATGAAGCACCAGATTCCGGTGATGCTGGCCCAGGGCAGCGGCTCCATCGTCAACACCGCCTCCATCGCCGGCCTCGGCGCGGCGCCGAAGATGAGCATCTACTCCGCGTCCAAGCACGCGGTGGTCGGCCTGACCAAGTCCGCCGCCATCGAATATGCGAAGAGCAACGTGCGGATCAACGCGGTCTGCCCGGCGGTGATCGATACCGACATGTTCCGCCGCGCCTGCACGAGCGATCCGAAGAAGGCCGAATTCGCCGCCGCCATGCATCCGGTCGGGCGCATCGGCCGCGTCGAGGAAATCGCCGCCGCGGTGATCTACCTGTGCAGCGACAACGCAGCCTTCACCACGGGCCTGGCCCTGCCGGTGGATGGCGGCGCCACGGCGATCTGAGTTTGTCGTGGATGCATGCAGAAGGCGCCTTCGGGCGCCTTTTTCATTTGCCGGCAGAGCAGGTACCCGGCCGCAGATTGGCCAAATCCCGCGCGATGCGCTAGTTGCTTAAGAATGTTTCGAGGCCGGCAGCGGACGCCAATCACCGCGAGTGGAACCGATGACGAGTGCCAGGACAGCCAACCACTCTTCCTCCTGGCTACGTGCGGGGGCGCTGGTGTTTCTCTGGCTGGCGGCGCTGGACGTCCCAGCCGACTGCGCGCGCTCCGCGGGTGGCGTGGACCGGTTGACCGCCGATGCAGCCAGCACTGTCGCTTCCAATCGGGAGCGCATGGCTCCGTTCGCGGCGATGCCGGATACGCCCGTTGCGCCGACTCTCGACCCGGAAGTGTCAGTCCCGGAACCCCCGGCGCCGGAAGCCCCGACTCCGCAGTCCTCCCCACCGCAGACACCGGCTCCACCGGGCACGCCTGCCCCGAAACCGCAGGGTCCGCGGCCGGCGCCCGGCACCCCGGCGTTGCCGCAGATCGTGTCTGGCAAGACCGTAGCCCTCCATCGACTGGAGGTCCCGCTGTACTCCGCCGTGCTGCCCGCGGTCCGCACGCACTGGACGCGGACTGAAGCCTGATCTGGATGGCGGTCGTTCAGCTCCCGGCCAGTCGGGCGGCCAGGCCGCTGCGGCGGATCACCCATTTCTCCAGTTCGGCGGCGACGAACACCAGCACTCCGGCGCCCAGCACCTTCAGCCATTCCTGGCCGCTCAGGCCGGCCGAGCCGAAGATGTTCTGCATCGGCGGGGCGTAGGTGAAGGCCAGTTGCAGCGGGATGCAGGCGGCGATGGCGAGCAGCACGTAGGGGTTGCCGGTGAAGCCTTCGCGGTTCAGCACCGGGGCGAAGATGTGGCGGCTGTTGATCAGGTAGAACATCTCCGACACCACCACCGCGTTGACTGCCATGGTCCGCGCCGATTCGCTGCCGGTGCCGTTGGCCAGCTCCCAGTAGTACAGGCCGAAGGCGCCGATCATCATCAGGCACGAGACCATCACCACCCGCCAGACGAAGAACCCCGAAAGCAGGGCGGTGCCCGGTGCGCGTGGGTGGCGTTGCATGATGCCGCCCTCGGCCGGCTCGAAAGCCAGGGCCAGGCCCAGGGTGCTGGAGGTGACCATGTTGATCCACAGCACCTGCACCGGCGTCAGCGGCAGGCCGAGGCCGACGAGCAGCGCGGCGATCACCACCAGCGCCTCGCCGCCGTTGGTCGGCAGCATGAACAGGATGAACTTCTTCAGGTTGTCGTAGACCGCCCGGCCTTCGCGCACGGCGCTGGCGATGGTGGCGAAGTTGTCGTCGGCGAGCACCATGTCGGCGGCCTCCTTGGCCGCCTCGGTCCCCTTCAGGCCCATTGCCACGCCGACATCGGAACGCTTCAGCGCCGGGGCGTCGTTGACCCCGTCGCCGGTCATCGCCACCACCTGGCCGTTCTCCTGCAGCGCCTGCACCAGGCGCAGCTTGTGCTCCGGGTTGGCGCGGGCGAACACATCGACCTCCATCACCACCCGGCGTAGCGCGGCGTCGTCCATCAGCGCCAGTTCGGCGCCGGTGACCGCCGGCTTGCCTACGCCGATGGCGAGATGGGCGCCGATGGCGCGGGCGGTGTCGGCGTGGTCGCCGGTGATCATCTTCACCCGGATGCCGGCCTGGTGGCAGTCGCTCACCGCGGCGATGGCCTCGTCGCGCGGCGGATCGATGATGCCGACCAGGGCGAGCAGGGTGAAGCCGGCGCTGGTGTCGTCGAAGGAGAGCGTCGCGCCGGCCGGGGCGGCGCGCTTGCAGGCCAGGGCCAGCAGGCGCAGGCCCTGGGCGGCGGTGTCGGTGGCCATGCGCCGCCAGTAGTCGGCGTCCAGCGGCTGTTCGCCGTCGCGGCCGAACTGCTGCGAGCACATGTCGAGGAGACGTTCCGGCGCGCCCTTGACGAAAATCCACGGCTCGCCCTGTTCGTCGTGGTGACTGCTGGCCATGAAACGGTGCTGCGATTCGAAGGGGATGCTGTCCAGGCGCGGCCATTCGGCGGAGCAGGCGTCCTGGTCGTGGCCGGCCTTGCTGCCGAGCACCAGCAGGGCGCCTTCGGTGGGATCGCCTTCGACCTGCCACTGCCCGTCATCGTCCAGGCGCATGCGCGCGTCGTTGCACAGCACGCCGGCGCGGATCGCCAGCGCCAGGGCGGGGTGCCGGGCGATGTCGACGATCTGCCCGTCGGCGCTGATGTCGCCTTCCGGGGCATAACCGACGCCGCCGACATCGAACACCTGGCCGGCGCAGACCACCCGCTGCACGGTCATCTCGTTGCGGGTCAGGGTGCCGGTCTTGTCCGAGCAGATCACCGTCACCGAGCCGAGGGTTTCCACGGCCGGCAGGCGGCGGATGATCGCGTGCCGGTGCGCCATGCGCTGCACGCCGAGGGCGAGGGTGATGGTCATGATCGCCGGCAGCCCCTCGGGAATCGCCGAGGCCACCAGGGCGACCACCATCATGAACATGTGCGCCGGCGTTTCGCCGCGCCAGAAGGTGCCGAGCAGGAAGGTCACGGCACCGATGGCGAGGATGGCGAAGGCCAGCATGCGCCCGAAGCGGTCGATCTGCCGCAGCAGCGGGGTGGTCACCTGGCCGATGCTGCCGAGCATGCGGTTGATCTTGCCCAGCTCGGTGTCGGCCCCGGTGCCCACCACCACCCCGCTGGCCTGCCCGTAGACCACCAGGGTGCCGGAGTAGGCCATGCCGTAGCGGTCGCCGAGCGGCGCATCGAGGGATACCACCTCGGGTGCCTTCTCCACCGGCAGCGATTCGCCGGTCAGCGCGGCTTCCTCGACCCGCAGTTCCTTCACCGTCAGCAGGCGCAGGTCAGCCGGCACGCGGTCGCCGGAGGCGAGCAGCACGAGGTCGCCCGGCACCAGTTCGCTGGCGTCGATCTGCTGGCGCTTGCCGTCGCGGACCACCGTGGCGACCGGCGAAAGCATCCCGCGGATGGCCTCCAGCGCCGATTCGGCCTTGCCTTCCTGGATGAAGCCGATGACCGCGTTGATCAGCACCGCGGCGAACAGCACGCTGGTGTCCACCCAGTAGCCGAGCACGGCGGTGACCAGGGCGGCGGCCATCATCACGTAGAGCAGGATGTTGTGGAATTGCAGCAGCAGGCGGCGCAATGCGCTGCGGCGCCTGGGCGGGGCGAGGCGATTCTCGCCGTAGCGTTCGCGGCGCTGTTGCACCTGGGCCTGGTCGAGACCGGCGAGATCGCATTCCAGCGCTTCCTGGATGCGCTCGGCGGAAAGTGTGTGCCATGGCCGGGGCGGCGTGGCGTCGGTGGGGCGAACGCGCATCTGACGGCTCCTTTCGCAAGGCCCCCGCACCTGCCTGGTGCGCCGCGAGGCGCCGGAGTGGGGCTGGGTTGCAGTCAGGATGGCAGTCCAGGTCGCTTCGGGCTTGATTTGAGACAGAAACGGGGGCGTCTATGTAGGAAATTTCTTTGCTTTCTGTTTCCGTGGGTAGTGCCTTGCCGAAGAGTCATTGCCCGCGTGAATGCCGGCAAATTCTCATTCTGTTACAGAGCTGAAGCGGATCGGCCCGATGGACTACTGTCTCCCTCCCCAGCCCTGAACCAGAATGTTCAGGTGCCCGCCCCACGGAAGAACCCGGAGAATCAGAAGAATGACGGCCGATCCCTTGCTCACCCTGTTCCTGCCCATTTCCCTGGGCATCATCATGCTCGGACTCGGGCTTTCCCTGACCGTGGCGGATTTCGCCCGTATCGTGCGCTACCCGAAGCCGGTGCTGATCGGCCTGGTCTGTCAGATCATCCTGCTGCCGATAGCCTGCTTCTTCATCACCGTCGGCTTCGCCCTGGAATCCGCCCTGGCGGTGGGCATGCTGCTGCTGGCGGCCTCGCCCGGCGGCACCACGGCGAACCTCTACAGTCACCTGGCGCACGGCGACGTGGCGCTGAACATCACCCTCACCGCGGTGAATTCGGTGATCGCCATCCTCACCATGCCGCTGATCGTCAACCTGGCGCTGATGTACTTCATGGGCGAGGGCCAGGCGATTCCGCTGCAGTTCGGCAAGGTGCTGCAGGTGTTCGTCATCGTGCTCGGCCCGGTCGCCATCGGCATGCTGGTACGCCGGCAACTGCCGCAGGTGGCGGCGACGCTGCAGAAACCGGTGAAGATCCTTTCCGCACTGCTGCTGGTGGTGATCATCGCCCTGGCTGTCTACAAGGACTGGCAGACCTTCGTGATCTACGCCCCGGTAGTCGGCATGGCGGCGCTGTGCTTCAACCTGGTCAGCCTCGCCGTGGGCTACTGGGTGCCGCGCCTGCTCCAGCTGTCCAAGCCACAGTCGATCGCCATCGGCATGGAGATCGGCATCCACAACGGCACCCTGGCCATCGCCCTGGCGATGAGCCCGATGCTGCTGAACAACAAGACCATGGCGATGCCGGCGGCGATCTACGGCCTGGTGATGTTCTTCACTGCGGGCATCTTCGGCTGGTGGGTCAGCCGTGGAGCGGCCAAGGCCGCGCCGGAGCGGGCGGTGGTCTGAGGTAGTGTTTCCGCTTGTGCGCCGGGGCGCGTCCCAGATTTCGGTCGGGCTGGGCCAGAACCCGCGTAGGTTGGTGCTGAACGCAGTGAAGCCCAACGATGGTGATGTTGGGCTTCGCGTTGCTCAGCGCCAACCTACGGTGGGTATTGCATCCTGCAGGAGCGGCCCATGGGTCGCTCCTGCGGGTAATGCGGCGAAATCACTGGCCGTCCTTCGCTCCGGCAAATGCCAGGCCGGTTGATCGGGCGGTCCCTGGAGAGAATCGCCCGGATGCTGGCAGAGGTGGATCAGGCGGCGCGGCGGTAGTTCAGCACCAGTTGTGTCAGCAGGCCGGCCACCAGTCCCCAGAACGCCGAGCCCACCGAGAACAGGGTGAAACCGGAAGCAGTGACGAGGAAGGTGATCATCGCCGCCTCGCGCTCGCGGGTCTCGGACATTGCATTGGCCAGGCCGTTGGTGATCGAGCCGAGCAGGGCGAGGGCGGCGATGGACAGCACCAGCGCCTTGGGCAGCGCGGCGAACAGCGCGGCGAGAGTGGCGCCGAAGATGCCGGCGACGCCGTAGAACAGCCCGCACCAGAGCGCCGCGGTGTAGCGCTTGTGCGGATTCTCGTGGGCTTCCGGACCGGTGCAGATGGCTGCGCTGATCGCCGCCAGGTTGATCCCGTGGGAGCCGAACGGGGCGAGCAGCATCGAGGCGATGCCGGTCACCGAGATCAGCGGCGAGGCGGGCACCTGGTAGCCGTCGGCGCGCAGCACGGCCAGCCCCGGCATGTTCTGCGAGGCCATGGCGACGATGAACAGCGGGATGCCGATGCTGATGGTGGCGGCCAGGGAGAAGCTCGGCGTGGTCCATACCGGCCTGGCCAGTTCCAGCTGGAACTGGCTGAAGTTCAGCAGGCCCAGGACGCCGGCCAGCGCGATCCCGACCAGCAGCGCGGCGAATACCGCGTAGCGCGGCAGCAGGCGCTTGGTCAGCAGGTAGCTGAAGAACATCGCCAGCACCAGCAGGGTCTGCTGCTCGGCGGCGCGGCAGATCTCGATGCAGATGCGGAACAGCACCCCGGCCAGCAGCGCGGCGGCCAGCGAGCCGGGCACCTGGCGCATCAGCCGGTCGAAGCTGCCGGTCACGCCGCAGAGGGTGATCAGCCCGGCGCAGACGATGAAGGCGCCGATGGCTTCGCCGTAGGGCACGCCGGGCAGGCTGCTGATCAGCAGGGCGGCGCCGGGTGTGGACCAGGCGATGACGATGGGGGTGCGGTAGCGCAGGGTCAGGCCGATGGTGGTCAGCGCCATGCCGATGGACAGCGCCCAGATCCACGAGGAAATCTGTCCGGCGCTCAGCCCGGCGGCCTGTCCGGCCTGGAACATCAGGATCAGCGAACTGGTGTAGCCGGTGAGCATGGCGACGAAGCCGGCCACCACGGCGGCGGGCGAGGAGTCGGCGATGGGGCGCAGGCGCGCGCTGGTGGAATCGGTCATCCGGGGAAGGTATCCGTCAATGTGCAGAAGCGAACAGGGGGTAGAGCGAGGCGACCAGCAGCAGGGCCATGCCGATATTGAACACCCTGAGCCGCGCCGGTTCTTCCAGCCAGCGGCGCAGCAGGCTGCCGGCGATGGTCCAGACGCCGACGCTGGGCAGGTTGACCACGGCGAACAGCACGGCGATCAGCAGCACGTTGCCGATGAAGTCCTGCTGCGGGGTGTAGGTGGTGATGGCACCGATGGCCATGATCCAGGCCTTGGGATTGACCCACTGGAACGCGGCGGCCTGCAGGAAGCTGAACGGCTTGCCGCCGCTGGTCGTCGACGAGCCCTGCGGCGCGCCGGCGTTGGCGATCTTCCAGGCCAGGTACAGCAGGTAGGCGCCGCCGAGGTAGCGCAGCGCCGTATAGGTGAGCGGGAACAGTTCGAACAGGCGGTTCAGTCCCAGTCCCACCGCGACCACCAGCACCAGGAAGCCGATGCTGATGCCGAGCATGTGCGGCAGCGTGCGGCGCACGCCGAAGTTCACCCCGGAGGCGAGCAGCATCATGTTGTTGGGTCCCGGCGTGATCGACGTGACGAAGGCGAACATCAGGAATGCGGCGAGGAGTTCGATGGGCATGGCGGCGGATTCATGTTTTTTGCAGGCTAATCGCTGCGGCGCGGCTTGTCCCGTAACAGCCGGACGTGGAGTGGGCCGTACAGTCGTGGGGCAACCGGTCGGCCAGGGAACTTTGCGCTGACGCATTTCGACTAGGCTTTCCCGATCACGGACGGTGCGTCGGAGCGTGCAAGCGCGTATGATGCGCGCCCTTTCTTCGTTGCATGACACACCGGGAGGTGCCCAGATGAACGACACGCACGAAAACCAAGAACTCACCCATACCCCCTCCGGCGAAAAGCTGCAGAAGGTCCTTGCGCGCCTGGGCGTCGGCTCGCGCCGCGACGTGGAGGCCTGGATCTCGGAGGGCCGGGTCAAGGTCAATGGCGCCGTCGCCACCCTTGGCCAGCGCGTCGACTCCCATGACGCCATCGCCGTGGACGATCACCTGCTCCGCCGCGAGGCCGCCGAGGAGAACGTGCGCCGCGTGCTGATCTACAACAAGCCGGAAGGCGAGGTCTGTACCCGCGACGATCCGGAAGGCCGTCCGACCGTCTTCGACCGCCTGCCGCGCCTGCGCAGCGGCCGCTGGATCAACGTCGGCCGCCTGGACATCAACACCACCGGCCTGCTGCTGTTCACCACCGACGGCGAGCTGGCCAACCGCCTGATGCACCCGTCCTACGAGATGGACCGCGAATACGCGGTGCGCGTGCGTGGCGAAGTCGACGAAGACATGATGGAGCGCCTGAAAAACGGCGTGATGCTCGAAGACGGCCCGGCCAAGTTCAGTGACATCCAGCAGGCGCCGGGCGGCGAGGGCTTCAACCACTGGTATCACGTGGTGGTGATGGAAGGCCGCAACCGCGAAGTCCGCCGCCTGTGGGAATCCCAGGGCGTGGTGGTGAGCCGCCTGAAGCGCGTGCGTTTCGGTCCGGTCTTCCTCACTTCCGAGCTGACCATGGGGCGTTACCGGGAAATGGAACAGCGCGAAGTAGACATCCTCAGCGAGGAGGTCGGCCTCAAGCCGGTCGCCCTGCCGAAAATGACCACCAAGGCGCGGGAAAAGCAGGAACGTCAGGAGCGCAAGCTGTCCAAGCCGCTGGCTCGCAGCGAGCGTCCGGATGCCGGTCGTGGTTCCCGCGCCCGTAAGGAAGCTGCTGAAGGTGAGCGCCCGCGCCGTGCGCCGCGTCCGGGTGCTTCCGAGCGTCCGGCTCGTGGGCCGCGTAGCGAAGCTGGCGAGGGGCGTGCTCCGCGCGCGCATCGTGGCGAGGCTGGTGAAGGTCGTGCACCGCGCGCGCCGCGTGAGGGCGATAGCCACCGTGCACCACGCGCACCGCGTGGCGAATCCGGCGAAGGTCGTGCTCCGCGACTGCCGCGCGAGAGTGGCGACCACCGTGCTCCGCGCGCACCGCGTGGCGAGGCAGGTGAAGGCCGGGCTCCGCGCAAGCCGCGCGAGGGCGATGACAACCGCGCTCCACGCGCGCCGCGCCAGGATTCCCGTCACGGGGATGGCGGCCGTCCGGCCCGCGCTCCGCGTCCGAACGATCGCAAGCAGGGCGCACCGCTGGCCGAGCGCCCGAGCGACGTGAACCGCAAGCGCCCGGCCAAGCCGCACGCCGAACGCGACGAGAAACCGGTCAAGCCGGCCCGCAAGCCGGTGGCCAAGCGCCGCCCGCAGCCGGCGGGTGACGGCATGCGCCCGGGATTCAAGCGCTGATCTGACCGGTAAACGAAAAAGGGGCTCTTCGGAGCCCCTTTTTCATATCGCTGTGGAGTGCATTGCCGCTTTTCGTAGGAGCGAGCTCTGCTCGCGAAGCTTTTGTGGTGCCGGCATTCGCGAGCAGAGCTTTTTGTAGGGTGGACAACGCGAAGCTTGTCCACCGCCCCCTCGCACCGCGCTTGATGGTGGAAAAGGCTTCGCCGTTTTCCACCCTACGTTCTACACGATCGAACCGTAGGAGCGGGCCATGCCCGCGATCGCGCCCATGGGGCGCTGCGGGTGCAACCCGCCAATCCAGAGGCGTCACGGCGGGTTTCACCCGCCCTGCGGTGTATCAAATGAAAGGGGCTCCGAAGAGCCCCTTTCTCATGCCGCAGGCTTTCCGTCCTGCGCATCGAGCGCTTGGCCGTTCACCCCGATGCTGTCCGGCCCCATCAGGTACAGGTAGACCGGCATGATGTCTTCCGGCATCGGGTTGTTGAACGGGTTTTCGCCCGGGTAGGCCTGGGCGCGCATGCCGGTGCGGGTGGCGCCGGGGTTGACGCTGTTGGCGCGCACCGCGCTGGTGCCGTCGCACTCGTCGGCGAGGACCTGCATCAGGCCCTCGGCGGCGAACTTCGACACCGCGTAGGCGCCCCAGTAGGCGCGGCCCTTACGGCCGACGCCGCTGGAGGTGAAGATCACCGAGGCGTCGCTGGCCAGCTTGAGCAGCGGCAGCATGGTGTGGGTCAGCATGAACATGGCGTTGACGTTGACCTGCATGACGCGCATGAAGTTGTCGCCGGAAATCTGCTCGATCGGCGAGCGCAGGCCGAGGATCGAGGCGTTGTGCAGCAGGCCGTCGAGCTTGCCGAACTCGTTCTCGATGGTGGCGGCCAGTTCGTCGTACTGGTGCGGCAGGGCGGTTTCCAGGTTGAACGGGATCACCACCGGCTGCGGATGGCCGGCAGCCTCGATCTGGTCGTAGACCTCGTTGAGGTTCTCTTCGCTCTTGCCCAGCAGCAGGACGGTCGCGCCATGGGCGGCGAAGGTCCGCGCGGCGGCGGCGCCGATGCCGCGGCCGGCGCCGGTGATCAGGATCACGCGGCCTTGCAGCAGGTCGGGGCGGGCGGTGTAGTCGAACATCGGTATCTCCTGAAGAGGCCTGCGGCTTTTGGCGGCAGGCCCCGAGAAAAACGAAACTGGAATAGCCGGCTCAGCAGCTGCACAGTGCCCGGTCGAGGACGGCGAGCAGGTCCAGCGGCTTGTCGACGATCACGTCCGCGCCCCAGTGGCTCGGGTTGTCGTCGGGGTGGATGTAGCCGTAGCGCACGGCGGCGGTCCTGGTGCCGGCGGCGCGGCCGGACTCGATGTCGCGCAGGTCGTCGCCGATGAACAGCACTTCGGCGGGATCGAGGCCCAGCTGCTTGCAGGCCAGCAGCAGCATCTCCGGGTCGGGCTTGGCGCGACTCACATGGTCCGGGCAGACCAGCACGGCGGAGCGCTCGGCCAGGCCGAGCTGCTGCATCACCGGCTCGGCGAAGCGCACCGGTTTGTTGGTCACCACGCCCCAGACCAGGCGGGAACGCTCGATGCTTTCCAGCAGTTCGAGGATGCCGTCGTACGGGCGGGTCAGCACCGCGCAATGTTCCTGATAGCGGTCGAGGAATTCCTGGCGCAGCTCTTCGAAGCCGGGTGCTTCCGGGTCCATGTCGAAGGTCGCGGCCACCATGGCGCGGGCGCCGCCGGAGACGACGTCCTCGATCAGCTTGTTGTCGACCGCCGGTTTGCCGTGGGCGGTCAGCATGGCCTGGCAGACGGCGACGAAGTCGGGCGCCGTGTCCAGCAGGGTGCCATCCATGTCGAAGAGAACCGCTTTCAGCTGCATGCGTTTCATTCCTCGCGCAGGGTCTGGATCATGTAGTTGACGTCGACATCGTCGGCCAGCTTGTAGTGCTTGGTCAGCGGGTTGTAGGTCAGGCCGGTGATGTCCTTGACCGAAAGACCGGCGTCGCGCGACCAGGCGCCGAGTTCCGACGGGCGGATGAATTTCTTGAAGTCGTGGGTGCCGCGCGGCAGCAGGCGCATCACGTACTCGGCGCCGACGATGGCGAACAGGTAGGCCTTGGGATTGCGGTTGATGGTGGAGAAGAACACCTGGCCGCCGGGCTTGACCATCCTGTAACAGGCGCGGATCACCGATGCCGGATCGGGAACGTGTTCGAGCATTTCCAGGCAGGTGACCACGTCGAATTCGCCGGGCATTTCCTCGGCGAGCTGCTCGGCGGTGCTGCGGCGGTATTCCACCGGCACGCCGGATTCCAGCTGGTGCAGCTGGGCGACCGCCAGCGGCGCTTCGCCCATGTCGATGCCGAGCACCGTCGCGCCGCGCTGGGCCATGGCTTCGCTGAGGATGCCGCCACCGCAGCCGACGTCGAGGACGCGCTTGCCGGCCAGGCCGACGCGCTCGTCGATCCAGTTGACCCGCAGCGGGTTGATGTCGTGCAGGGGCTTGAACTCGCTTTCGCGGTCCCACCAGCGATGGGCGAGGGCCTCGAATTTGGCGATCTCGGCGTGGTCGACGTTGCTCATGGTGCCTCTTTGGAAAAAGTTGGCTGAATCGAATGGCGCAAATGCTACGTATGATGCCAGCTTCGCGCGCCCCGTGGGTTACGGCATGTCAGTTTGTCGCTGTGCCGGCGATGCGCGCGCCCCATTCGCCGGCCACCCTGTGCAGGCGCTGTTCGTCGAGTCGCGTCAGGCGGCCGTCTTCCAGCAGTTGCTTGCCGCCTACCCAGAGGTGCTTCACGCAGTCGCGGCCGCTGGCGTAGATCAGTTGCGAGACGGGCTCGTAGATCGGCTGCTGGGCCAGTCCGGACAGGTCGAAGGCGACGATGTCGGCGGATTTGCCCGGCTCCAGCGAGCCGATTTCCTGCTCCAGCCCCAGCGCGCGGGCGCCATTCAGGGTCGCCATGCGCAGCGCGCGGTGGGCGTCGAGGGCGGTCGCCTGGCCGGCCACGGCCTTGGCCAGCAGGGCGGCGGTGCGGGTTTCGCCGAGCAGGTCGAGATCGTTGTTGCTCGCCGCGCCGTCGGTGCCGATGGCGACGTTGACCCCCGCCTGCCACAGGCGCTCGACCGGGCAGAAGCCGCTGGCCAGCTTGAGGTTGGATTCCGGGCAGTGGATCACCGAGCTGTTGGTCTCCACCAGCAGCTCGACGTCTTCATCGCTGACCTGGGTCATGTGCACGGCCTGGAAGCGCGGGCCGAGCAGGCCGAGGCGGTGCAGGCGGGCCAGCGGCCGCTCGCCGGATTTTTCCAGCGCCTGCTGGACTTCGAAGGCGGTCTCGTGGACGTGCATCTGGATACCGGCGTCCAGTTCCTCGGCGAGCATGACGATGCTTTCCAGCTTGTCGTCGCTGACCGTGTACGGCGCATGCGGGCCGAAGGCGACGGCGATGCGCGGGTGATGCTTGAAGTCGTCGTGCAGGGCCACGCCCTGGCGGATCGCCTCGCTGGCGTCGCGGGCGCCGGGCATCGGGAAGTCCAGCACCGGCACGCAGATCTGCGCACGCACGCCGGCCTTGTGCACCGCTTCGCAGGCAACGCGCGGCAGGAAGTACATGTCGGAGAAGCAGCTGATCCCGCCCTTGATCTGCTCGGCGATGGCCAGTTCGGTGCCGTCGCGGACGAAGTCCTCGCTGACCCACTTCGCCTCGGCCGGCCAGATATGTTCCTGCAGCCAGGTCATCAGCGGCAGGTCGTCGGCCAGGCCGCGGAACAGGCTCATGGCGGCGTGGCCGTGGGCGTTGACCAGGCCGGGAGCGAGCAGCATGCCCGGCAGCTCGCGGGTTTCCGTCGCCGGATGGCGCAGCGCTTCGGTGCGCGGGGCGAGGAGGGCGATACGGCCGTCGCGGATGCCCAGCGCGTGGTCACGGAGGACGACGCCGGCGGGTTCCACCGGGACGATCCAGGTCGGCAGCAGAAGCAGGTCAAGAGGGGCTTTGGCTTCGGGCATTTGGCGCATCCTGGGCGCGTGAATTGACGAGGGCGGCAGTATACCCGAGCGCTGCTGACCCCGGCTCGTTATACTCCGCTGTTTTCCCTGCGTTGCTGGCGGATGCCGCGGCGCCGGGATCGATCCGTAGAGAATTCGAGTGATGAGGTGTTCCATGCGTGAGCGGCTGCTGGCGGCCGAGCGGGTAACGGCCATTGATTGGCGCAACGGGGCACTCCGGTTGTTGGACCAGCGTCTCCTGCCGCTGGAGGAAACCTGGCTGGCCTACGACAGCGCGGCCGGAGTGGCCGAGGCGATTCGCCAGATGGTGGTGCGCGGTGCGCCGGCCATCGGCATCGCGGCGGCCTATGGCGTGGTGCTCGGCCTGCGTGCCCGGCTGCGCCACAATGGCGACTGGCGCGCCGCCCTGGAGGCGGATTTCCAGGTGCTGGCCGAATCGCGGCCGACGGCGGTCAACCTGTTCTGGGCGCTCAACCGCATGCGCGACCGCCTGGAGCGTGTCAAGGACGCCGACGATGTGCTGGCGGTGATGGAAGCCGAAGCTATTGCCATCCACGAGAGCGACCGCGAGGCCAACCTGACCATGGCCCAGCTCGGCGTCGAGCTGATCCGCAAGCACCACTCCGGTCCGCAGAAGATCCTCACCCACTGCAATACCGGCGCCCTGGCCACCGGCGGCTTCGGCACGGCGCTCGGGGTCATCCGTGCGGCGCACCTGGAAGGGCTGGTCGAGCGCATCTATGCGGATGAAACCCGCCCCTGGCTGCAGGGCGCGCGGCTGACCGCCTGGGAACTGGCCAACGAGGGCGTGCCGGTGATGCTGAACGCCGACGCGGCGGCGGCCCATCTGATGAAGACCCAGAGCATCACCTGGGTGATCGTCGGCGCCGACCGCATCACCGCCAATGGCGACGTGGCGAACAAGATCGGCACCTACCAGTTGGCGGTGAACGCCATGCACCATGGCGTGCGCTTCATGGTGGTGGCGCCGAGCTCGACCATCGACATGAGCCTGGAAAGCGGCGAAGACATCCCGATCGAGGAGCGCGACGGCGTTGAGTTGCTGGAAATCGGCGGCAAGCGCGTCGCAGCCGAGGTCGATGCGTTCAATCCGGTGTTCGATGTGACTCCAGCGGACCTGATCGATGCCATCGTGACCGAGCGCGGCGTGGTCGAACGTCCGGACGCCGAGCGCATGGCTCAGTTGATGAGTCGCAAGCGACTGCACTGATCGCCGCAGGGGGTGTCGCCAGGGTAGGTGTTCCCCTTGCTCTGTGGTAAGCTCCGACGGTTCTTTGGGGGCCGTTTTTCATGCTCCCGGAGTAGCGCGGATCAGTGACCCAAGTCGTTGATTTGTTGTGAGTTGGTGGCATTCCAATGGCGCCGACGCACTCCGCTGGAGCCAGGACGGGCAAGGCGGAGTTCCACCAGTAAAAGGAACCAGGCTTCTCATGGGCGAACTGGCCAAAGAAATCCTCCCGGTCAATATCGAAGACGAACTCCGACAGTCCTACCTCGATTACGCCATGAGCGTGATCGTCGGTCGTGCCCTTCCCGACGCCCGCGATGGCCTGAAGCCGGTGCATCGCCGCGTGCTCTACGCCATGAGCGAGCTGGGCAACGACTGGAACAAGCCCTACAAGAAATCCGCCCGTGTGGTCGGCGACGTGATCGGTAAATACCACCCGCACGGCGACACCGCGGTGTACGACACCATCGTGCGCATGGCCCAGCCGTTCTCGCTGCGCTACATGCTGGTGGACGGCCAGGGCAACTTCGGTTCGGTGGACGGCGACAACGCCGCGGCCATGCGATACACCGAAGTGCGCATGTCCAAGCTGGCGCATGAACTGCTGGCCGACCTCGACAAGGAAACCGTCGACTGGGTGCCCAACTACGACGGCACCGAGCAGATTCCGGCGGTCATGCCGACCAAGGTCCCCAACCTGCTGGTCAACGGTTCCAGCGGTATCGCCGTGGGCATGGCGACCAACATCCCGCCACACAACCTCGGCGAAGTCATCGATGGCTGCCTGGCGCTGATCGACAACCCGGAACTGACCGTCGATGAGCTGATGCAGTACATCCCCGGCCCGGACTTCCCGACCGCCGGTATCATCAACGGCCGCGCCGGCATCATCGAGGCATACCGTACCGGTCGCGGGCGCATCTATATCCGTGCCCGCGCCGAAGTCGAGGACATGGAGAAGGGCGGCGGCCGCCAGCAGATCATCATCACCGAGCTGCCCTACCAGCTGAACAAGGCGCGTCTGATCGAGAAGATCGCCGAGCTGGTGAAAGAGAAGAAGATCGAAGGCATCACCGAGCTGCGCGACGAGTCCGACAAGGACGGCATGCGCGTGGTCATCGAGCTGCGCCGCGGCGAAGTCGGCGAGGTCGTACTGAACAACCTCTACGCGCAGACCCAGCTGCAGAGCGTATTCGGTATCAACGTGGTGGCGCTGGTCGACGGCCAGCCGCGCCTGCTGAACCTCAAGGACATGCTCGAGGTGTTCGTCCGTCACCGCCGCGAAGTGGTGACCCGCCGTACCGTCTACGAGCTGCGCAAGGCCCGTGAGCGCGGCCATATCCTCGAAGGCCAGGCGGTCGCCTTGTCGAACATCGACCCGGTGATCGAGCTGATCAAGTCCTCGCCGACCCCGGCGGAGGCCAAGGAACGCCTTATCGCCACCGCCTGGGAATCCAGCGCGGTGGAAGCCATGGTCGAGCGCGCGGGCGCCGATGCCTGCCGTCCGGAAGACCTTGATCCGCAATACGGTCTGCGCGAAGGCAAGTACTACCTGTCGCCGGAACAGGCCCAGGCCATCCTGGAGCTGCGCCTGCACCGCCTGACCGGCCTTGAGCATGAAAAGCTGCTCAGCGAGTACCAGGAAATCCTCGCGCTGATCGGCGAGCTGATCCGCATCCTGACCAGCCCCGAGCGCCTGCTGGAAGTCATCCGCGAGGAGCTGGAGAAGGTCAAGGCCGAGTTCGGCGATGCCCGTCGCACCGAGATCGTCGCGTCCCAGGTCGACCTGACCATCGCCGACCTGATCACCGAAGAAGAGCGCGTGGTGACCATCTCCCACGGCGGCTACGCCAAGTCCCAGCCGCTGGCCGCCTACGAGGCCCAGCGTCGCGGTGGCAAAGGCAAGTCGGCGAGCGGGGTGAAGGACGAGGACTACATCGAACACCTGCTGGTCGCCAACAGCCACGCGACCCTGCTGCTGTTCTCCAGCAAGGGCAAGGTCTACTGGCTGCGCACCTTCGAGATTCCGGAAGCCTCGCGTACCGCCCGTGGCCGCCCGCTGGTCAACCTGCTGCCGCTGGACGAAGGCGAGCGCATCACCGCGATGCTGCAGATCGACTTGGAGGCCGTGCGTGCGCAGTTCGCCGGCGAGGAAGGCGATGACGACGACGTGGTCGCCGAGCAGGTCGCCGAAGTGGTGGAAGCCGAAGAGGCCGAAGAAGGCGACGACGCCGACTTCAGCCAGGACGAGCCGACCGGCGCCTACATCTTCATGGCCACCGCCAAGGGCACCGTGAAGAAGACCCCGCTGATCCAGTTCACCAAGCCGCGCTCCAATGGCCTGATCGCCCTGAAGCTGGAAGAGGGCGACTCGCTGATCGCCGCCGCCATCACCGACGGTTCGAAGGACGTGATGATGTTCTCCGACGCCGGCAAGGTCATTCGCTTCAAGGAAAGCAAGGTGCGCATCATGGGCCGTAACGCCCGTGGCGTGCGCGGCATGCGCCTGGCCGAAGACCAGCGCATCATCTCCATGCTGATCCCGGAATGCCGCGAGGCGCAGATCCTCACCGCCTCCGAACGCGGTTACGGCAAGCGCACGCCGCTGGCCGACTACCCGCGCCGCGGCCGTGGTGGCCAGGGCGTGATCGCCATGGTGATCAACGAGCGCAACGGCAATCTGGTGGGCGCCATCCAGGTACTGGACGGCGAGGAGATCATGCTGATTTCCGACCAGGGCACTCTGGTCCGTACCCGTGTCGACGAAGTCCGCGGCGCGGGCCGCAATACCCAGGGCGTGATTCTCATCAAGCTGGCTTCCGACGAAACCGTCGTGGGCCTGGAGCGGGTGCAGGAGCCGACCATCGTCGACGACGAAGTCATCGACGGCGAGATCGTCGAAGGCGAAGCGTCGGACGAGAACCAAGAAGCAGGCGAAGCCGTGGCTGAAGAAGCCCCGCAGGCCAGCGAAGACTGATAGCGAGAGTGGATGTGAGCAAGCGAGCCTATAACTTCTGCGCCGGTCCCGCGGCGCTTCCCACCGCTGTACTGGAGCGCGCCCAGGCCGAAATGCTCGACTGGCAGGGTCGTGGCCTGTCCGTCATGGAAATGAGCCACCGCAGTGACGAGTACGTCGCCATTGCCGAGAAGGCCGAGCAGGATCTGCGTGACCTGCTCGCGGTGCCGTCGAACTACAAGGTGCTGTTCCTGCAGGGCGGCGCCAGCCAGCAGTTCGCCGAGATTCCGCTGAACCTGCTGCCGGAAGGCGGCGTGGCAGATTACGTCGACACCGGCATCTGGTCGAAGAAGAGCCTGGAAGAGGCGCGTCGCTACGGCAACGTCAACGTCGCCGCCAGCGCCAAGGGCTACGACTACTTCGCCATCCCGGCGCAGAGCGAGTGGAACCTCACTCCGGGCGCGGCCTATGTGCATTACGCGTCCAACGAGACCATCGGCGGCCTGCAGTTCGACTGGATTCCCGAGACCGGCGACGTCCCGCTGGTGGTGGACATGTCCTCCGACATCCTCTCGCGTCCGGTCGACGTATCGAAGTTCGGCCTGATCTACGCCGGCGCGCAGAAGAACATCGGCCCGAGCGGCCTGGTGGTGGTCATCGTCCGCGAAGACCTGCTGGGCCACGCCCGCAGCAGCTGCCCGACCATGCTCAACTACAAGGTCGCGGCCGACAACGGTTCGATGTACAACACCCCGGCGACCTATTCCTGGTACCTCGCCGGCCTGGTCTTCGAGTGGCTGAAGGAGCAGGGCGGCGTCGCCGCGATGGAGCAGCGCAACCGCGCCAAGAAGGACCTGCTGTACAGGACCATCGACGCCAGCGACTTCTACACCAACCCGATCCAGCCGGCTGCCCGTTCCTGGATGAACGTGCCGTTCCGCCTGGCCGACGAGAAGCTCGACAAGGCCTTCCTCGAAGGCGCTGAAGCTCGCGGTCTGCTCAACCTCAAGGGCCACCGTTCGGTGGGCGGCATGCGTGCCTCCATCTATAACGCCCTGGGTCTGGACGCGGTGGAAGCCCTGGTGGCCTACATGGCCGAGTTCGAGAAGGAGCACGGCTGATGAGCGACGCTGACCAGCTCAAGGCTTTGCGCGTACGCATCGACAGCCTCGACGAGAAGATCCTCGAGCTGATCAGCGAACGCGCGCGCTGCGCCACGGATGTGGCGCGGGTGAAGATGGCGACCCTGGCCGAGGGCGAAAAGCCGGTGTTCTACCGGCCGGAGCGCGAGGCCTGGGTGCTCAAGCACATCATGGAGCTCAACAAGGGCCCGCTGGGCAACGAGGAAATGGCGCGGCTGTTCCGCGAGATCATGTCCTCCTGCCTGGCGCTGGAGCAGCCGCTGAAAGTGGCCTATCTCGGTCCGGAAGGCACCTTCACCCAGGCCGCGGCGCTCAAGCATTTCGGCCATGCGGTGATCAGTACGCCGATGGCGGCGATCGACGAGGTGTTCCGCGAAGTCGCCGCCGGCGCGGTGAACTTCGGCGTGGTGCCGGTGGAGAACTCCACCGAAGGTGCGGTCAACCACACCCTGGACAGCTTCCTCGAACACGACATGGTGATCTGTGGCGAGGTCGAGCTGCGCATCCACCATCACCTGCTGGTGGGCGAGAACACCAAGACCAACAACATCACGCGCATCTATTCCCATGCCCAGTCGCTGGCCCAGTGCCGCAAGTGGCTGGACGCGCACTATCCGAACGTCGAGCGGGTGGCGGTCTCCAGCAACGCCGATGCGGCCAAGCGGGTGAAGAGCGAGTGGAACTCCGCTGCCATCGCCGGCGACATGGCGGCCAGCCTGTATGGCCTGTCCAAGCTGTTCGAAAAGATCGAGGATCGCCCGGACAACTCCACGCGCTTCCTCATCATCGGCAACCAGGAAGTGCCGCCGACCGGCGACGACAAGACCTCGATCATCGTTTCCATGCGCAACAAGCCGGGCGCGCTGCATGAGCTGCTGGTGCCGTTCCACACCAACGGCATCGACCTGACCCGCATCGAGACCCGTCCGTCGCGCAGCGGCAAGTGGACCTACGTGTTCTTCATCGACTTCGTCGGCCACCACAAGGACCCGCTGATCAAGGACGTGCTGGAAAAGATCAACAGCGAAGCCGTGGCCCTCAAGGTGCTGGGCTCGTATCCGAAAGCGGTTCTCTGAACCGCTGGTCGCACGCTACAAGCCGCAAGCTGCAAGCAAGGCAGCGCAGTTTTCACTTGTAGCTTGCCACTTGTAGCTTGAGGCTCTGCTATGTCTTGCGATTTCCTAGCCCTGGCCCAGCCGGGTGTGCAAAAGCTGTCCCCCTACGTTCCTGGCAAGCCGGTCGACGAACTGGCACGGGAACTCGACCTGGACCCGGCGAACATCGTCAAGCTGGCCAGCAACGAAAATCCGCTTGGCCCCAGCCCGAAAGTGCTGGAAGCGATTCGCGCCGAACTGGCCGAATTGACCCGCTATCCTGACGGCAACGGCTTCGAACTCAAGACCCGCCTGGCTGCCCGCTGCGGTGTGAGCACCGCGCAGGTGACCCTCGGCAACGGTTCCAACGACATCCTCGACCTGGTCGCCCGTGCCTACCTGGCGCCCGGCCTCAATGCGGTGTTCAGCCAGTACGCCTTTGCCGTCTACCCGATCTCCACCCAGGCGGTCGGCGCCCAGGGCAAGGTGGTGCCGGCCAAGGACTGGGGGCATGATCTCGAAGCCATGCTGGCGGCAATCGACGCCAATACCCGCGTGGTGTTCATCGCCAACCCGAACAATCCGACCGGCACCTGGTTCGGCCCCGACGCCCTGGCGCGCTTCCTCGAGCGCGTGCCGGAAAACGTGCTGGTGGTGCTGGACGAGGCCTATATCGAGTACGCCGAGGGCGATGAGTTGCCCGATGGCCTGCAATACCTCGATGCGCATCCCAATCTGCTGGTCTCGCGTACCTTCTCCAAGGCTTACGGCCTGGCGTCGTTGCGTGTCGGCTATGCGATTTCCACGCAGCAGGTCGCCGATGTGCTGAACCGCGTGCGCCAGCCATTCAACGTCAACAGCTTGGCCCTGGCTGCTGCCTGCGCAGCGCTGGATGACTCCGGCTACCTGGCCGAAGGCCGGCGCATCAATGATCTCGGCATGGTGCAGTTGGAAGAGGGCTTCCGCCGCCTGGGGCTGACCTGGATTCCGTCCAAGGGCAACTTCATCGCCGTGGACATCGGCCGCGACGCCGCGGCGATCTACCAGGCGCTATTGGCCGAGGGCGTGATCGTTCGCCCGGTCGGTGGCTACGGCATGCCGAATCACCTGCGCATCTCCATCGGCCTGCCGGAAGAGAACGCCCGCTGCCTGGAAGCCCTGGCCAAGGTGCTCGCCCGTGGCTGATGCTGTCCCGGTGAAACTGCGTCGCCTGGTCGTGGTCGGCCTCGGCCTGATCGGTGGCTCCTTTGCCAAGGGGCTGCGTGAGAAGGGCGTGTTCGAGGAAGTGCTGGGTGTCGATCGCGATCCCGAGACGCGGCGCCTGGCCGTCGAACTCGGGGTTGTGGACCGCTGCGAGGAGTCGCTGGAACAGGCCTGCCGGGAGGCGGATGTCATTCAACTGGCGGTGCCGATCCTGGCCATGGAAAAGGTATTGGCCGAGCTTTCCCGTTATGACCTCGGCAATGCGGTGCTCACCGATGTGGGCAGCGCCAAGGGTAATGTGGTACGTGCCGCCAGGGCGACCTTCGGCAGCATGCCGCCCCGTTTCGTACCCGGTCACCCGATTGCCGGCTCCGAGCAGAGCGGGGTCGAGGCGGCCAATGCAGAGCTGTTCCGTCGGCACAAGGTGATTCTCACGCCGCTGGCGGACACCGACCCGCAGGCCCTCGCGCTGGTCGACAGTCTCTGGTGCGAGCTCGGTGCGGATGTCGAGCACATGGACGTCGACCATCACGACGAAGTGCTGGCCGCCACCAGTCATCTGCCGCACCTGCTGGCTTTCACGCTGGTCGACTCGTTGGCCAAGCGCAGCGAAAATCTGGAAATCTTCCGCTATGCCGCTGGCGGCTTCCGCGATTTCACGCGGATCGCCGGCAGCGATCCGGTGATGTGGCACGACATCTTCCTCGCCAATCGCGAGGCGGTCTTGCGCATCCTCGATGTATTCCGCGGCGACCTCGATGCACTGCGCGAGGCCGTCGACTCAGGGGACGGGCATCAACTGCTGGGCGTGTTCACCCGCGCCCGGGTTGCCCGCGAGCACTTCAGCAAAATCCTGGCCCGCCGGGCCTATGTGGACGCCATGCACAACAACGATCTCATTTATCTGGCCCAGCCGGGTGGCAGCCTGTCCGGACGTGTGCGCGTACCGGGCGACAAGTCGATTTCCCACCGTTCGATCATGCTCGGTTCGCTGGCCGAGGGAACTACCGAGGTGGAAGGTTTCCTCGAGGGCGAGGACGCGCTGGCGACCATCCAGGCGTTCCGCGACATGGGCGTGGTCATCGAAGGCCCGCAACATGGCCGCGTGACCGTACATGGCGTCGGCCTGCACGGCCTGAAGCCGCCGCCCGGTCCGCTCTACTTGGGCAACTCCGGCACCTCCATGCGCCTGCTCAGCGGTCTGCTGGCGGCGCAGTCGTTCGACACCACCCTGACTGGCGACGCATCGCTGTCCAAGCGCCCGATGAACCGCGTGGCCAAGCCGCTGCGGGAAATGGGAGCGGTGATCGAGACCGGTCCGGAAGGGCGCCCGCCGCTGACCATTCGCGGCGGCCAGCGCCTGACCGGGATGAACTACGAAATGCCGATGGCCAGCGCCCAGGTGAAGTCCTGCCTGCTGCTTGCCGGCCTGTATGCCGCCGGCGAGACGGCAGTGACCGAGCCGGCGCCGACTCGCGACCACACCGAGCGCATGCTGCGCGGCTTCGGCTATCCGGTGGATGTGCAGGGCAGCACCGCGCGGGTGGAGTCCGGCCACAAACTGAGTGCGACCCATATCGAAGTGCCGGCGGACATTTCCTCCGCGGCCTTCTTCCTGGTGGCGGCCAGCATCGCCGAGGGCTCGGAGATCGTCCTGGAGCACGTCGGCATCAACCCGACCCGCACCGGCGTGATCGACATCCTCAAGCTGATGGGCGCCGACATCACCCTGGAAAACCAGCGTGAAGTCGGCGGTGAGCCGGTGGCTGATCTTTGCGTTCGTTCTGCGAAGTTGAAAGGCATCGATATCCCGGAAGACCTGGTTCCGCTGGCCATCGACGAGTTCCCGGTGCTGTTCGTCGCTGCTGCCAACGCCGAGGGGCGTACCGTGCTGCGCGGTGCCGAAGAGCTGCGGGTGAAGGAATCCGACCGCATCCAGGTGATGGCCGATGGTCTGAAGGCCCTTGGCGTCAAGTGCGAACCGACTCCGGACGGCATCATCATCGATGGCGGCGCCTACGGCGGCGGTGAGGTCTGGAGCCACGGCGACCATCGCATCGCCATGTCCTTCAGCGTGGCTTCGCTGCGTGCTGGCGGGCCGATCCGCATCCATGATTGCGCCAACGTCGCCACCTCCTTCCCGACGTTCCTCGGCCTGGCTTCCCAGACAGGCATTCGCGTCGCAGTGGAGAGCAATTGATGTTCGCGCAATGGCCTGTGGTGGCCATCGATGGTCCGAGCGGCTCCGGCAAGGGCACGGTAGCCGGCCTGCTCGCCAAGCGACTGGGCTGGAACCTGCTGGATTCCGGCGCCCTGTATCGCCTGCTGGCGTTCGCTGCCGGCAACCACGGCATCGACCTGACCAACGAGGAAGCGCTGAAAGTTCTGGCGGCGCACCTCGACGTGCAGTTCACCCACGCCAAGGGCGGGCAGGGCCAGCGCATCATCCTCGAGGGCGAGGATGTCACCGACGCCATCCGTACCGAGGTGGCTGGCGCCGGCGCTTCGCAGGTCGCTGCCTTGCCGGCGGTGCGCGACGCCTTGTTGCAGCGCCAGCGCGCCTTCCTCGAAGCCCCGGGTCTGGTCGCCGATGGCCGGGACATGGGCACCGTGGTATTCCCGGACGCGCCATTGAAAATCTTCCTCACCGCTTCCGCCGAGGAGCGTGGCCGCCGTCGCTATCTGCAGCTCAAGGCCAAGGGACTGGAGGTCGACCAGGCGACGCTGACCGAGGAAATCCGCCTCCGCGACGAGCGGGACAGCCAGCGTTCGGTCGCTCCACTGAAGCCGGCGGAAGGGGCGATCCTGCTGGATTCCACCGATCTTTCGATCGAGGAGGTTCTGGAGAGATTGCAGGCTGAGATGAGCGCGGCCGGTCTGGTCGACTGACCACTGACAACCGGCAGGCGCCCCCTCGGTCGAGTTGGGTGCCTTGCCGGGCGTTTCGGAAATTGCCTGCCAGATCCCGGGGCGTTTCCCATAGCTTGCTCCCTCCCCATGGCCCCACCATACCCCGCTCTTTCCTCCGCCCGTCTCATGCTGGACGGGCTCTGGATCAGCCGGGGGCCTCTTGTCCGATCGTTCGACTTCCAACTGCTATCACCCACTGCTTCATCGCGCGAAGCTGACGCTGTCGCTGGCGCGCCGGGATGTCGAGTCTCGTTATCGGGGCGCTCTCCTGGGACGGGTCTGGATGTTCCTGTCCCCGCTCCTGATGCTGCTGGTCTACACCTTTGTTTTCGGCCATGTGCTGAAGTCGCGCTGGGGTAGTGACCAGGACACCGCTTCCTTTGCCCTGGCACTGTTTTCCGGTCTTCTGCTCAATGGAATCCTGGGGGATTGCCTCTCTCGAGCAGCGTCCGTGGTCCATGGACACGCCAACTACGTCAAGAAGCTGGTCTTTCCCCTCGAAGTCCTTCCACTGTCCCTGCTGCTGTCATCCCTGGTGAACGCGCTGTTCGGCTACCTCATCCTCATGATGCTCATGCCGCTGCTGGGGCATCCATTGACGTGGGGTGTGCTCCTGCTGCCGTTCTTCATCCTGCCGTTCCTGCTCTGCGTCGGTGGCCTGAGTTATGTAATCGCTGCACTGGGCGCCTACTTCCGTGACGTGAACCAGATCGTGCAGTTCTTCCTCGTGCTGACCCTGTTCTTGAGTCCGGTGCTTTACCCGCTGACAGCATTGCCGGAAGACGTTCGCCCCTACCTGGCACTGAACCCGTTGACCATTCCCGTGGAGATGATCCGCTCGGTCCTGTTCGGAACACCGATGCCGGCATCCATGCAGGTAATTGCCTATTTCGCAGCATCGTGCCTGGTCGCGCTGCTCGGGCTAGGGATGTTCCTGAGGGTCAAGGACGGTTTCGCCGATGTGCTCTGAGCGCGCGCGTGAGTTGCCCGTATTTCCGGCCGACTCGTTGCCTTTGGGGCAGCGCCTGATTCAGCAGGGATTGGCCAGCACCCAGGAGGTGGAGCGGGCACTGGAACTGCAGAGCCGCATCGGTGGGCGCCTGGGCGCCATCCTGATGCGGTCGGGAGTTATTTCTGAGACTGCCTTGCTGGATGTATTGACCGAGCAGCTGGGTATGCCACTGGTCGGTCGCCACCTGGAGGCACCGGGCTTTCCAGAGCTGGCGGCATTCCTCGACGGCACCCGAATCAATCTCGACTGGTTCCTGACCGAACAGGTGGTGGTCTGGGACGACGGCGACACGGGCCTGTGGATCGCCGCTCGCGATGTGCTGGAGCCGTCGCTGCATGATGTGCTGCGCTACTTCTACCCTGAGCGATCCCTGCAACTGGTGCTGTGTCGCTCACAGGATCTGGACGCCTGGCTGCAGTTCCTGAACGAGCGCGCCCAGACAGAAGGGCGGCAGACGGCAATGTTCGCCGACGACGATATCCGCCATCTGCGTGAGATGGCCGAAGAGGCGCCAATCGTCGAACTGGTCAACAACGTGATAGGCCAGGCCATCGAAAAGCGAGCCTCTGACATCCATATCGAGCCGCGCGAATTCAATTTCCACGTCCGCTTTCGTGTCGATGGCGTACTGCAGTCGCAACTGACGTTGCCTCAGGACCGGTTCGCCGCCGTTGTATCGCGGATCAAGCTGATCTCCGCCATTGATATCGCAGAGCGACGCCTGCCGCAGGATGGGCGAATGAGCATCCGGGTCGGTGGGCAGGAAATGGATGTGCGTGTTTCCAGCTTGCCAGGCGTGCATGGCGAATCGGTGGTGATGCGTCTGTTGCCCAAGGAGTGCGACGGGCTGCGTCTGGAAAACCTTGGCATGCTGCCTGATCACCTGGAGCTGATGCGTGCCTGGACCTGTGAGCCCCACGGTATCGTACTGGTTACCGGGCCGACCGGCTCCGGCAAGTCGACCACGCTCTATGGCTGCCTGGAGTCCATAAATGACGGCGTGCGCAAGATCATCACGGTAGAGGACCCGGTCGAATACCAGGTGCCGAACATCACGCAGGTCCAGGCGCACGCCGAAATCGGCCTGACTTTCGCGGCAGCCTTGCGCTCGATCCTGCGGCAGGACCCCGACGTGATCATGATCGGCGAGATCCGTGATCTGGAAACCGCGGAAATTGCCGTGCAGTCGTCCCTGACCGGTCATCTGGTGTTCTCCACCCTGCATACCAACGATGCGGTCAGTGCTTTCACCCGCCTGATCGACATGGGGGTCGAGCCGTTCCTGGTGGCCTCGCCGGTACGCGGCGTGCAGGCTCAGCGACTGGTGCGTTGCCTGTGCCCGCATTGCGCGGTTTCCTGCGTGCCCGAGTTCGACACCGAGGAGGTGCGGCTGACCGAGGATACCGCACGCCATCTGTTCCCCGACGGAACTCCCAACTGGCGGAGTGCCGTCGGCTGCAGTCATTGCCAGGGTACAGGCTACCGCGGCCGCCTGGGCATATACGAAATGATCGATGTCCGTCCCGAGATGCAGGAGTTGATCATGCAGCGAGCACCGGTCGAGCACATGCGCCGGCTCGCAGCGCAGCAGGGCTTCCGCAGCATGCGCGAGGATGGTTTCTTGAAGGCCTGGATGGGCCTCACTTCCCTGGACGAAGTCCACCGAGTGACCAGCGGCTGATCGGTATGCGATTCCACTATCAGGCGGTCGACCGCCACGGTAAACGCTGCAAAGGAGAGGTGAATGTCGCTTCGCAGGCGGATGCTCTGCGTCAGTTGGACCATCAGGGGCTGACACCGCTGCATCTGCACCCGGTGCAGCGTGTAGCGCCGCGCGGTGGTCGCAGGTTGAGGGCCGAGGAGCTGAACATGGCCCTCTATGAACTGGCGACCTTGCTCGCGGCTGGTGTCAGTCTGGCCGAGGCAGTCGAGGCTCAGGAGCGTTCGACACAGCACCCGCGCATCGCTTCCGCCCTGCAGTCGATGGGTGAGGGGCTTCGCCAGGGCAAGTCCTTTCCGCAGGTACTGGAGTTGGCGGGGCTGCCGCTGCCGCGCTATGCCTACCAGTTGGTCGCCGCCGGCGAAATGACTGGCAATCTCGCCACCGCGCTGCGCGATTGCGTGGAGCAGATGGAGTATGAGCGGCGAACCCGCGATGAGATCCGTAACGCGTTGATCTACCCGAGCATCCTGGTGCTCAGCGGTGTGGGGGCGGTCGCCATGATGTTTGTCTTCGTTGTCCCCAAGTTCGCCAACCTGCTCGAGCACGCAGACAAGCTGCCCTGGCTCGCCTGGGCCGTGCTGAGCAGCGGGGTGTGGAGCAAGGCTCATGCCATTCCTCTGTTGCTGGCGATGGTGCTTGCGGTGTTCGTTGGCGGTGCGCTTTCCCGCCATCAAGCCGTTCGCGGTCGCGTGCTCGATGGCGTGTTGCGCTTGCCGCTGCTGGGAGAATGGCTGTTGCAGGCAGAAATCGCGCAATGGTCGAAAGTGCTCGGCACGCTGCTTGGCAATCGGGTTGCACTGGTGGATGCCCTGCGCCTGGCGGGAGAGAGCGTACGCATCGGCCATCAGCGAGAACTGCTGGAGCGGGTCACCCAGGATGTGCGCGGTGGAGCCGCGCTGTCGACGGCGCTGGAGCATCGCCAGGCGATCACGGCGACCGGCGGCAACCTGGTCCGTGTTGGTGAGAAGTCGGGGCGGCTGGCGGACATGCTCGATAGCCTGGCCTCGCTCTATGAAGAGCAGGGGCGTTCCCGGATGCGTAAGGTGCTGGCCCTGGTCGAGCCGCTGGCGATTCTCCTGATTGGTGCAGTGTTTGGCGTGATCATTACTGGCGTAGTGCTGGCGATCACCAGTGCCAACGACATCGTGATGTGAGCTCGTGCGACGGTCTGAAAACAGGTGGAAAGGACCGAGCCGCCGGGCCGGGTCCAATGTGAAGGAGAGACGGAGACGTATGGCGAGGCAAAAGCAGCGGGGATTCACCCTGCTGGAGATGATCGTGGTGTTGGTGATCATCGGATTACTGATGGGACTGGTCGGGCCCCGGTTATTCAGCCAGGCCGACAAGGCCAAGGTGCAGACTGCCGAAACACAGGTGAAGATGCTCAAGGGGGCCTTGATGACCATGCGCCTGGATATCGGCCGTTTGCCGACAGAGCAGGAAGGCCTGGCTCTGCTCAACTCACCGCCCACCGATGAGCGTATCAAGGCTTTCTGGAAGGGACCTTACCTGGAGGGCGGGGTTCCGCTCGACCCCTGGAATCACCCCTACGGTTACAGCGACAAACCAAGCCTGGAGCAGCCGTTCACGCTGTACAGCCTGGGCGCCGACGGCCAGCAGGGCGGGGAAGGCGACAATGCCGATATCGGTTACCTGCCCCGGCAGTGAACGCCAGTCAGGATTCACCTTGCTCGAGCTTGTGGTGGTTCTGGCCCTGGTCGCGGCTTTGGGAGCGATAGTCCTGCCCAGCTTGCTGAAGATGCAGGAGGCTTGGCGACGGCATGTGGATCTCCAGGACATTGCCAGCCAGCTCAGGAGCCTGGGATACCGCACCAGGCTGCAGGCGCGGGAAACGATTATCGGTGCCGACGGAGCGTTACCCGCGGACATGCTGAGTCTGCCGGCCGGCTGGACGTTGTCGGCGCGGCAGCCTTTGGTCTATCTCGCCAATGGAGCGTGCCTGGGAGGCGAGGTGAGCTTGCAGCATGAAGATGTCGTGCAGGTCATGCAGTTAATGGCGCCTCTGTGTCAGCCGGAGTTGCCGTGATCGGGCTGTCCCGGCGGCAGGCCGGTTTCACGCTGTTGGAGGCGGTGGTAGCGATGACCTTGTTGGTCGTAGTGGGTGGGGCCTTGCTGGCCTGGCTGAACACCGGCTTCAAGACAGTCGAGCGCATGACCGAGGTGCAGCGCCGGATCGAGGCGTCGCGCACCGCACTGGCTTATCTCGAACGTATCAATCCGATGCTGCAGCCGTCCGGAAGCGTGCAACTGGGAAGCTACCAACTGGAGTGGAACAGCCAGCCCCTGACCGCGGTACGCCCGGTGGTCGGACGTTACAGCGGCAGTCCGGGACCTTTCGATGCGGGGCTGTTCCGTGTCGAGGCGATTCTCCGTGAGCCCGGCTTGCCGGAATTCCCCTTGTCGCTGGAGCTGGCAGGGTATCAGCGGGTCCGTAATGCCCAGGACCAGGGAATGGACGAGCAATGAGCGGTCCCTCTCGTCAATCCGCTTTCACCCTGCTCGAACTGCTGGTGGTGCTGGTACTGGTGGCCTTCATCACGACGCTGCTCATTCAGGGGATGAACTATGTCGCGCGAGTGAATGACAGCTTCTTGCGCGCCGGGGAGCAGCGGCAGCTGCGGGAACTTGCCTTTGGCTGGTTCGTCGACTCGGTATCGTTCCTGGCGGCGCCGTTACGCAACGAGGTGACGATGCGTTTTCGGGGCGATGTGCGCAGCTTCGAGGGACTGACACTGGCGAGCGTTGATCGTCGAGAAGGCATTCCCGTTCCTTTTGCTTTCCGCATCGAGCCGGTTCCTGACGCCGCCGCTGGCGAAGTCGATTTCATCTATGTAAGACGTCGGGAGTCGCGGCGCTGGCCGCTGTTGCGGCTGCAGGGCGATCCTCGCTTCCAGTATCAGGATGCCCAGGGCGTCTGGCATCCGGAGTGGCCACCGGTGCCGGAACTGGCGGACAGCTTGCCAGAGGCGGTGGCTCTCTACTCGAGCGAAGGCACGCTGTTCCTGCTGGCGACCGTGCAGACGCCCAAGTACAGGATAACGATCGATGATCGCTGAGCGGGGCGCGGGTGCTGGAGCGGAGCGAGGATTCGTGCTGGTTGGGGTGATCTGGTTCCTGGCCTGCATGACCATGGTGGTCGCCGCTGCGGTGTTGTGGATCGAGCGCTCCAGGGACGGCGTGGAAGCGCAGCGTGAACTGCTGCAAAGCAGTTTCGAGGAACGCTCGATGCTGAGTCGTCTTATCTGGTTGATCGCAACCCATCGTATGACCGTGGCAGGCCAGACCACGCCTGAGAGCATTGCTCCCGAGGATGGCGGCATGGATCCCTCGATCCTGCCCGCCGGCGCCGAACTGCCGGTGGACGGGCGTGAATACTGCGTGGCCAATGGCAGTTGTTTCACTCTGATCGATCGCGCATCCCGGCTGAGCCTTAGCGCAAGCGACCCGGCGGCGATCCAGTCACTGCTGGTCGGTATGGGCGTACCGGTGGAAAGTGTTTCGCCCATGTTGGTCGAGCTGGCTGTGTACCTGCGTGGCGGCCAGTACGAATCCGTTGGACAGCCGCGAATCCCGTCGCTCCGTGCTCTTCGCTCCCCTATGGAGGTCTTCCTGCTGAGCACCTGGCAGCCCTGGGAGGATTTGCTGGTGAGGCGAGGCTGGTGCGAGGTGGCAACAGTGGATGAGCCGGCACTGAATCTCAATTCCGCTGCGGCCGATGTACTGGTTTTTGCCTGGGGAATACCCGCCGACAGCGTGGCCAGTTTGCTGGCGATCCGTGGCGAGCACCCCATCGTCCAGAGTAGGGACCTGGATATGCTGCTGGGCGCCCACGCCGATGGTTTGCCACAGGAGGGCTGGTCGCGCCTGCCAAGTTCGACACTGTTGATACGTCTGCGGCCGCGGGACGGCCCTGCTCGCTACGAATATCAGGTGAGCTTCGAATCCAGCGATTTACGCCTGCCTCCCTGGCAGTTTTTACAAAGGAGGACATTGCCATCCCATGTCTCTGATACAGCGCTTCCACAGGAAGTCCACGCAACTCCTGGCATTCTCGCCGCCCCGCTTGTGGCAGGTCCGTGGCGATGACGGGGCGTCCGTCCTGGAATGGTCCGAGCGGCCGCAGGGGTTGTGGCGCAAGGTAGTCGCTCAATGGGTGCTCGACCGGTCGCTATGTGTCTATCGCTGTGTGGATCTGACGCATGTGCCGCGGGCGCAGCGCGCGCAGGCGCTGGAAATCAAGCTGGCAAGCCTGGCGCCATTCCGGCAGTCCGGGACATACGTCGCCTGGCGAGGTGGTGTGGCATTGCTGTGGATGTGGGACGAGCAGGAGCGTTTGCAGAGTGCCGCGGTTCTGGATGACGTGCCCCGGAACTACCGCTGTATTCCGGAGACACTGCTGCAGCAGCCGGCATCAACTGGCGAGCCCGCTGGTGTTCGGATCGTCGCAGTGCGCCGAGGCGTCGACCTACAGGTCTGGAGGAGTGGTGTCCTGCTGATGAGCGTCTTCTTTCCTGCGCTGCCATCTTCTGCCCGGATTGCAGCCCTGCTGCGTGGCATTGGGGGGCTTGAGGCACTCGATCCGCGAACGCTTGCCGTGGAGTCGTTGCCAACTCTGGCGAGCGTCTGGGCTGCTCCGGTCGGGACACGGCGCCATGCGGAGTGGGAGCGCTGGGTTCCTCATGGGCTGGCGGCGGCGCTGATCCTGGGCTGTGCTTTCGAATTGGCCCAGGGCCTCTCCTGGAGTTGGGATGCGCGAGATTTGAAGTCTCGAGAGGCCGAGTTGGGTGCCCAGGTGGAGCCCTTGCTGGCGGCCCGTAACCGGGCGCTGCAGGCTAGCTCCGAAGCGGCATCGTTGCAGGCGCTGCGGCAGGCGCATTCCTCGCAGGGCGAACTGCTGCGCAGATTGTCGGCCCTACTCCCCGAAGACAGCCAATTGCTGAGTTGGCGCTACAAGGCTAATGACCTGGAGCTGCTGATCGATACGCAGCGTGTCGATCCTCGATTTTTCGTGCAGCGTCTTCAGGATGAGGGGAAATTCCATAACGTCCGCGTTGAGCCGTCGCCTCGAGGAGACGGAGTGCAGTTGACCATGAGTCTCATGTAAGGAATGGGCACGATGGACGATCTACGACGGCTGATGCGCGATCAACTGGATCACTTGTCGGCGCAGTGGCAGGAGCAGCCGCGGCTGCGGGCAGCAGGCTGGGTAATCCTGGCTTTGCTGGTGGCGCATCTGGTCGCACTCTCTGCCGACTGGCAGGAGAGCCGCAGGCACGATGTCATGGAGGCGGGGAAGAGTTTGGCGAAGATGCAGGCGCTGGCCAAGCAGGACTATTGGCCCACGCACGCCATTCAGGCTGAGGATGCACTGGCGAAACTCCGCTCTCAATTGTGGCAGGCCCGCAACCCCGCCCTGGCGCGAGCGGATGTGCAGGCTTGGCTGGATACGGAGATACGCAAGGCCGAGCTGCTGGAAGCGCGGGTGAATGTGTTGCCCCCTTTGGGGTTTGAGGAGGGGCAGCGTGATGCGCGCATCGAGGCACAGGTTCGCGGGCGTTTCGATGCTGTCAGCTTTGGAAGGTTGTTGTCGGCTCTCGAAAGTGCGCCACGATGGGTGAGCATCGATGCTCTGGAGATAAGCAACCGTGTATCCCCCTCCATCAACATGCAGTTGTCCTTCCATTTTCTGGCACAGGACCAGTGATCTGGCGGATTGCCGTCTCCTGCGTTCTGGGATGACGGTCAGCAAAGGGACAGGAAGATAAAGACTCAAGTGGGCTACAGGTCGGCTGTACTGGAGAAATTGCCCTGATATCCATTGCCGGGTGGCCATGTATCAGGAGCATCCGTGCAGAAGTTTTTGGAGGGCGCAGTGCGGAAAAGTCCTTCGGCATAGAAGGGCAATGCCTACGCACGAGAATGCCAGAATCACGCCCTCTTCATTGCAGTCACCATTACGGCGCTTCAGCCTCTGGCCTTTGATGATCTCGTTCAACTCGATTCGTTGGTATCTCCCCCTGGGTGCGTTGGGCGTAGTGGCTGGACTGATCTTCAAGCCAGTTTCGGAACCTCTTTCTGCACTGCCTGATGGCACATCCTGGAGCGTGCCCGATCCACAAACCGTGACTCTGGATCCCAACATGCCGACGCTGATTGCGAACTTGCATTGGTGGGGGGAAAGCGGGGTACAGCAGGTGGAGCAACAAGGTGTTGGCCAGGAGGCTGACGTGTCGGAAGTCAAAGTGGCTTGGCTGTTCAAGGGGGTGGTCGAGGAGGGCGGCGAGCGTTATGCACTGATCGCTCAAGACAGTCAGGCACCAGTGATCCGTTATACCCAGGGTGATGCACTCCCCGGCGGGGAGCGCCTGGAACGCATCGATGTACAAGGTGTTCGCTTCTCGCTGCCACAAGGCGGTGAAGGCAAGGATTTTGAAAGGAAACTTTATGCTCCACTTGAGTAGACCACTCGCTCCGTTTTCCCATTGTCCTTTGCTGGTTGCGATATGCCTGGGGCTGCTAGGTGGCTGCAGCAGCGAGGCTATGCGAATTCCAGAGCCGCTGATCGTGCAGGAACAGAAGCAGGACGTCGACGTGATGCAGGATGGGCGCGACGTTAGCGAAGGCACTGCCAGGGACACGAAGTCGAAAGGACCAACCTCCAGTTCAACGCCGGCTCCTGTTTCGACGCCACGTAGTGGAACGGTCGATAAGTCTGACCGGTTGGTGCTCGATGACAGTGACGCGGCGATCAAGGTCAATGTGGAAGATGTTGCGTTGCCGGCCTTCATCAATGAAGTTTTCGGCAACATCCTGAGCGTTCCCTTCGAGATCGATAACGCCCTGAAAGGGCGTAGCGATCGTGTGACCCTGCGTCTGGAGCAGCCGCAGACCAAGCAGATGGTCTACAACGTTGCTTCCCAGGTCATGGCCAATTACGGCGTGGAGATGATCAAGCAGGGGAGCGTTCTGCGTTTCCAGATCAAGCAGATTGGCCTCAGCCCCGATGAGCCTCCGATTCTCATCACCGGAGACGCGCGCCCAGACGTTCCGATCGCATACCGTCCCGTCTTCCAATTCGTGCCCCTGCACAACGTGGATCCGAAGGATGTCATTCCCTGGCTGAGCAGTGCCTATGAGAAGTCCGGTCTGGTCGCCACGGCTGACGGTCCACGTGGTGGGCTGATGCTCAAGGGAATGGCCTCCATCGTCAGCCAGGCTGCGGAGGCGGTGCGCTTACTCGACCAGCCCTTCATGCGCGGGCAATACAGTTTGCGTATTGATCCAGCGTTTATTACCTCGGAAAGCATGGCCAAGCAGCTCAAGACCCTGCTGGGTGCGCAGGGCTACAGTGCGAGCATTGGAGAGGCCTCCGGAAACATAGTTCTCGTGCCTCTGGAGAGTTCCAATGGTTTGATCGTGTTTTCCAATCAGAGCTCGTTGCTGGGCCTTGTGCGCGAATGGGCCGCCCAGGTCGATCGCATTCCGCTGGCTGGGACGGTAGATGGGGGAGAGGGTTCGGACAACGAAGGACTGTTCTTCTACGAAGTGCGGAATACGCGGGCTACCGAGCTTGGAAAATCCCTGCGCGCGCTGGTATCGGGATTGTCGCCGGGTGGTGGTGCTTATGGTCTGACATCGGACCTTGGCAGCAGTGCTTCTCGGCGAGCAGAGGCGGCCAGTCCACCGTCGATTCGGCCTGCCCCTCAGCGTGGCACTAACGATATGGGCGGCAAAGGAGCCTCGGTATCTCCTTTGTTGCAACTTGCGGGCACCCAGGCTTTGCTGGGCGGCGGCAACAATAACTTGTTGGACACCCTGGCATCGAGCGTCGCCGGTAGCGGCACTATCGTCGAGGATGAAAATCGCAATGCCATTCTCTTTCGAGGGCCGGGACGCGTCTGGCAGCAAATGCAGCCATTGATTCGACAGTTGGATCGGCCAGCCCGTCAGGTGTTGATTGAGGTCACTGTCGCCAGTGTCGACCTCTCGAACCTGGATAAGGTTGGAGTTTCCTGGGATTTTCTCAGCGGCTCGGCGAAAGGGCGCGAGACTGACTTTGCGAGACAGATATCCGGAGGCGGCGCTGGTTTTACTTATATGATCAATACGGCTGGTGGCACCAAGGCGACCTTGACTGCCCTGGCCAGCGACACTCGTACACGAATTCTCGCGACGCCGCGAATCTTGGTGAAGAGTGGGGAGCAGGCCAACATTAACGTTGGTACCGACATCCCAATCGTGACGGGGCAACAGGCAGATAACAGCAGCAACAACGGTACCTCGAACGTCCTCCAGAGTATTTCGTATCGCTCGACAGGGGTTATCTTGAACGTATCCCCAGTAGTCTATTCCAACAATCGTGTCGATTTGACAGTCAGCCAGGAAGTCAGCAATTCGAGTGGCTCTGGTAGTACCGATGGCGCTGGCGGCAATGAGAACCTGACGCCGCAAATTTCTCGGACTTCGCTGGAAACGGCTCTGACACTCCAGAGCGGTGGATCGATCTTCATGGGCGGTCTGATACGGGATAATTCGGAGGATGGCGTCGGAGGAGTCCCAATTCTCAAGGATATACCGATGATCGGATATCTGTTTGGTGCCAGAAGCACCAATACTTCGCGAAGCGAAGTGGTGATGCTGATTCAGCCTTATGTTATCGAGGGGGCCTCGGATGCCAAGGAGATTACCGATAAGCTTCGGCGCATGATTGATCCGCTTTTGAGTTGTACCAAGGCGCCAGGTGCCTGTGGGTAAGTATTGTCTACGAGGACGCAGTATGCCTTATTTATTGCTGGAGGGATTTGTAGAGAAATTCTTGAGCCTTCTCTAGTCCTATGTAAAAAGTAGCCGAGAGAAGATCGGGCTGGATAAGAAACAGTGGATATTAGAGTTTGTGAGTCGCCAATCACTTCAAACCGATTTTGAGCGACGCATCACCAGTGCGCCGGTGGTTTTCGTGCAGGGCCTGAATCCCGTGAGTTCTATTCGCACGGTAGCGAAAACCTGAAAGGGGCTTTCAGTAGGTGCTTGGGCTTTTCAGTTTGCACCTCTTGCGTATGGCAGTACGTAGCTTGCTGAAAAACTATCACCTTTCCTGTCATTAGCCAATTTAGCGGGAACCAAGCTGCTTCGGAAAGGTTTGGCTCTCTGCTTAGGTGCCTTTCCAAGATTCATAATCCAGTTGGCTTCTTCACATCACAATTCTAGTCGGTGAGATGTCGTTCAGTTTCGTCTAGTGGTTTTTGCTGTGTGACTGAGAGTTCACTCTACTGCCAGTGAGTTTTTCAGGGAGCCCTCGGTTGTGTGATCGGACGGCTGAGGGCTATGTGCTTCCTTCCGTGCCTTCCTGCCTCTGGTTGTTTTTGGTGTGCCTTTTGGGGCGGCTGTATCGCGATGATTGGCCATGTTGTTCTGGGGTAATGCAGATTTTTTGTCTGGAGTTTGTTTGATTTTCTAAGTCTGTTGATGGTTTTTAAGTGCTGTGGATATGGCTTTTCTGATGCTTTTTGGGTCTGAACTCGGATGGTTTTTGATGGATCTTTCCAGGTTGTAGGAATGATTTTTGATTGAGCGTAGGAAGTTTCCTTGATTTGTGTTTTTGATTTTGTTTCCTGATTTGTATGTTGTTTGGGCTGGTTTGGTGGATGTATAAATTCGCCCGAAGTCTGTGCATGCACTATTGGGCATGGGCTTTTGCTGTTCGGTGCCGGAATTGTGTTTCGGAGGGACGGCGTGGCTTAAGTAATCTGAAGAGCCCGGCAATTATTTTGCTTTGGTTTCAGGTTTGGCAGTTGGCCAGCTGCTGAATAGTTCTGGGCCTTGGAATGATGGCATGAAAGCTCAAAACGTCATCGTAGTTTCCGTGAGGCGAAATGGACTGAGCCGCAGTGATGCTGCGGAGCTAAACGGAATTGAATAGTCGATAAATAGTTAGGGAGTTAGACAGCTATGTTGAAGAAAACAGTGTTGGGTGCCGCCATTGCCTCCATCATGTTTGCCGGTGTTGCAAACGCAGGTGTGGTGAGCATCATCGTCGGCCCGAGTTCAAACCCGTCCGTCACTCAGAACTCTCCAGGCGATGTGAACCAGTATGCTCCGGGAGAGGCTAACTACATCGCCGGCGTCAGTGTGGAGACTGGCGCCAACTATGGTAGCCGAGCAGCGAACATTACTATCGCCCAGGAAATTTTCGGTAACCTTTCTGAAACGACCCAGTTCGATCTGCCCGACCTGGATTACGCAATCGATCCGGCTAAGGCCGTGAATGCTGCAGTTGGCCATACCATCAAGTTGACTCTTGACCGTACCGTGGCCCAGTTCGCGAACCAGGTATCCGCTAACCAGATTCGTATCGGTACCCTGCCGGCTGGTACGGGCTTTGCCATTACTAGTGGCGTAGGCGTAAACACCCTGAGCCTGACGCTGGATGCGGCGGGTGCCGCTGAGATTGCATCGGCGACATCTGCCAATCCTGAGCATGGTGTCGTGCACTTCCTGTTCCGCACTGTCGGAAGTGCCAGCGCTGCGCCAGCAAAGATCGATCATCTGCGTGCGCCGTTGCAGGGTGATGCCACCTTCGTGGCCCAGTCCTTCAACCCGCAAGTCAATCTGCTGAACGATCCGCTGAACGAGCGTCGCTTCCAGGTAACCGTTTCGGCTCAGCTGGACACTACCACTGGTGCGAACGCACTCAACTCGATCAATAACGATTCCGCCAGCCCGTTCATCGTCTTCACGTCCCTTCCAGCCGTCTACTGGGACGTCATGAACACCAACAACTGGGGCTCTTACCAGGTACTCAATTCGCTGAATCTTGCCAACCAGGACAAGACGTTTGATCCGAACGTTGTCGCCCAGGCTGGGGCAAGTGATCCGGCGAACTACGGCTCAAACTTCCAGCGCCTCGGGGCCGTTCGACTGGGTGTCAATACAGACGTGCTGAACGAGGATGGTCGCAACGTCTTCGGATTCAACGGAAGTGACCAGATTTCCAGCTATATCTCCGGTAACTTCTCTGGCATTGCGTCTATTGCGCTGGTGAATGGCAACTGCTCTTCGTATGCTGCCGGTAGTACCACTGCAGCCTATTCGTGGGATGCCGCAACTATCGCGAGCAAGACTGGCACGGATGGTATTGCCAAGTTGCCGATCAGTCTGCAGAACGCTGACGTCAACCAAACCTACAACATTTGTGCTGTAGCCAGCGGTACTGCTGCGATGGCTGCTCAGCAGACCTTTGCTGTCGGTCCGTTGCGCGTTGACTTCGGTAACGTTCGCTATGTGGACCGTGTCATCAATGGCGCTCAGATCGATCATTTCTGGAAGAGCAGCTGCGTTGCTAGCCTGTTCAACCTGCCGGCCGCCAACAACCAGGATGCCTTCTTCGTTCGCCTGACCAATACCAGCGATGACGGCCGTAACGGCAAAGTACGTGGCGTTCTGTACGACCAGAATGGCAAGCGTTACCCGGCTACAGGCAGTGCCTACATCACTGACAGCAGCGGCAAAACCCTCCTGAAGGCGCACGAAACTGGCGTTTATAGCGTCAAGGAAGTCGCTGCCGCCTTCGGTGTCAACGGCGACGACTGGAATGGTGTGGGTGGCCGTGCCCGTTTGGTCATGGAGGGCGAGTTCCCTACCTGTGAGGCTCTCGGTCTGATTCGTACCCCCAATGGTACTTTGGTCAATATGACCTCTACGACCCAAGGCAACTTCAACGGTGATAGCGGTCCTTCCTCGACCATCAACCACGAAGCAGGAAACAATCGTAACTAACCACAGCGTCACTGCGTGATTTGAAAGAGGTGGCATAAGTCACCTCTTTCTTCTGCCCTACGATGAAGACTTAGTTGTTACGGTGCGTAGATGAAGGTGCTTGTGACGGGTGGGACGGGGTTCATTGGTTCCCATGTCGTGGCTGATCTGTTGGAGCAGAACTCAGAAATAGTAGTTCTGGATAACCTCAGGAACAGTTCTCGTGAGGTCATTGATCGGTTGAGATCGTTGGCGTCGACCGAATTCGATTTCATCGAGGGGGATGTACGAGATACACAACTCGTTCGTGAAGTGATAGCTACGCATGCTGTAGATGCGGTAGTTCACTTGGCGGGGCTCAAGTCAGTTTCGGAAAGTGTTCGTTTCCCTTTGGATTACTATGACAGCAACCTTGTCGGCTCAATTGCATTGCTGAACGCTATGGCCGCAGAAGGTGTTTATCGTCTGGTATTTAGCTCATCTGCGACAGTCTATGGAAGTCCGGAGTCCACTCCCATAACCGAATCACACCCGGTTGGTAGAGTCGAAAATCCGTATGGGCGCAGCAAGTATTTTGTCGAAGAAGTACTCAAGGACCTAGTCGCTTCGGACAAGCGCTGGTCCGTAGCTATTCTTAGATACTTTAACCCAGCTGGAGCGCACTCAAGTGGGGCTATAGGTGAAAGCCCGAAAGGGACTCCGAACAATCTCGTACCTATTCTCACAAAGGTCGCACTTGGAAAAATGGATAAAGTCTTCGTCTATGGGGATGATTATCCAACGGTCGACGGAAGTGGAGTGCGTGACTATGTACATGTCTGTGATCTGGCTAAAGGGCATGTGCAGGCTTTGGATTACATATTTTCTGAGTCTGGATTGCATGTCTGGAATATGGGGGCGGGGCGGGGTTACTCGGTTATGGAGGTGCTTAAGTCATTTGAGTCAGTGATCGGGAAGTCAATTCCTCATGAGTTCTCTGGGCGTAGGCCTGGTGACGTGGCAGAGTGTTGGGCTGATATCAGTAAGGTTAAGCGCGAACTCGGTTGGAAGTCTGATAAGGATATTCATCAAATTGTCCAGGATGCATGGCGTTGGCAATCCCTGAATCCTGAATTGTGATGATTCCTATGATCGAATTCAGCTTTAATAGATTGGCTATGATTTCAAATCAGGCATTCTCGATCATAAATTTTCGTGGTGATTTGATCCGGGAAATAGTTGATAGAGGAATAGCGGTCTATGCGTTTGCTCCGGATTACGACGAGCCTCTCGAAGAAGAGGTAAGGAAACTGGGAGCGATTCCGGTTCGCTGTCCAATAGATCGTGTCGGGTTGAATCCATTGATGGCGTTGAAGACCATCAGAAATATGGCGGACTTGTTCAAGAGTCTAGGGGTAGATGCTGTATTTAGTTATTTCGCAAAGCCCGTTATATATGCGGGGCTGGCTGCGAGGCTGACAGGGGTTCGGTATATTTACTCTCTCATTGAGGGTGCTGGATATGTTTATTCGGATGTTGGGTCTTCGTCTCTAGGGCGGGTCCTGCTGCGATGGTTGGTGAGTGCGCTTTATCGTGTCAGTTTGCGCTTCTCTACTCGTGTATTTCTTCTCAATGCTGACGATTATCGCTTGTTTGTAGACGGTGGACTTGTCGACTCCAAAAAAGTGTTGCTCCTTCCGGGAATCGGTCTTGATCTGGATCGATTTCGAGCCGAGCTGCCTGTAGTTAGTCCCGTTATGTTCGTCTTCGTTGGTCGGTTGCTACGAGAGAAGGGGATTTTCGATTTTATTACTGCTGCAAGAATGGTTAAGCGACAGCATCCACAGGTGGAGTTTGTGGTGGTTGGGGATGCTGATGCCAATCCGGACTCCATTCGGCGTGAAGAAATTCAGAAATGGGAAAACGATGGCGTTGTGCGTTGGGTCGGGCAGGTCGATGACGTACGTACCTGGTTGGCACGTGCCAGTGTCCTCGTTCTACCTTCCTATTATAGAGAGGGGCTTCCCAGAAGCATTCAGGAGGCTATGGCGTTGGGGCGTCCAGTAATTACGACCGATTGGGTCGGCTGTCGGGAAAGTATTGAGGCTGATGTCAACGGATTCCTCGTACCAGTTCGCAGTCCGTCCAGCATAGCCTCTGCCATGGAGCGATTCATTTTGGATCCACAACTGATTGTTAGTATGGGGTGGGAGAGTCGGCGTATCGCAGAGGTACGATTCAACGTTCATGAAATTAATCGCAAGCTCATGGCATGCATGTAATCCAGATAGTGTTCATCGGTAATAATGATGCCAAGCAAAGAGCTGTTCGTCATTGAGGTCGAGGGGGTGGGGAAATCCTTCAGGACTTACGATCACCCCGGTAAACGATTTCTTCAGGCATTGTCTGGTAAGCGACTCAGACTGCATAGGGATTTCTGGGCGCTTCGTGACATCAGCTTCCGTATCAAGTCCGGAGAAGTGGTCGGGATCATCGGTAGAAATGGCTCAGGGAAATCCACGCTTCTCCAGATTATCGCCGGTACTACTCCTGCAACGTCGGGATTTTCTCGAATCCATGGAAGGGTTGCTGCTCTTCTGGAGCTGGGAACAGGGTTCGATCCTGAGGAGTCCGGGCGGAAAAATGTAATCTTCAATGCACAGTTGCTTGGTATGAGCCAGGAGCAGATTGACCGGAATTTGGATGAAATAATCGAATTCGCGGAGCTTGGAGACTTCATCGATCAGCCTGTGAAGACCTATTCCAGTGGCATGGTTGTGCGCTTGGCTTTTGCCATCAATGCGCATGTCGATGCGGATGTATTAATCGTTGACGAAGCACTGTCAGTAGGAGATGCGGCATTTCAATTCAAGTGCCTGAGCCGACTGGATACTTTGCTGTCGAAAGGCGTCACAGTTCTTCTCGTTTCTCATGATGTTCAGTTGATCAAGGCGTATTGCAATAGGGCTATCTATCTAAGAAAAGGACAAGTCGAGTTCGACGGGGACTGTGAGTTGGCCTGTGAACTCTACCAACGGGATTGCCTTGCGCAGCAGTGCGCCGAGGCGGCGCCGGTATCCGCGGCTGAAGTTCAGTGTCCAGGACGCGGTGGATTGGCATTCGGTAATGGCAAAGGGCGAATTCAGGCTCTGCATCTATGCGGTATCGGCGCTGAGAGAGGGTATTTCGAGAGCGGGGATGTTGTAATTGTAGAGGTTGTCGTGCAGCTTTTCACGCTAGTGCCAAACCCGCGTATAACCCTGGTTCTACGAGATATCCGAGGGTATAACCTCTACGCGGTCAATAACGCCCAGTTAGGCGTCGACCTGAGTCCGGACGCCGAAGGCGTATTGCGCACCCGGATCAGTTTTATCGCCGATCTTCAGGCCGGTGACTACTCCTTGACGCTGCGCTTGGACAACGCTGTCTCGGATAGCCTTTGTGAGTTGCTGGACAAGCAGGTTGGTGCGATTTCCTTCCGTGTCGTAACCCCGCAGAAGCGCTTCGATGCCGTGGTCAATTTACATGGCTCCTTCGAGGTATTGTCCACATCATGAATGGCTTTGTTCGTCTGCGGGACTTGACTGTAGTCTTTGTCGTTCATGGCGGTGAGCTAGAACTCAAGTCAGCCATATTGGCTGCTTCCTTGCGGGCGAGGTTGGGACCCGATATCCGCATCATCGCGGCTGTAGCTCGTCCGATTAGTGACTGGGGGGATATCAGTCATGCGTCCGTGCGCCTGTATCAGCGTTTGGGGGTCGAGTGTCAGGAGATAGAAAACCCGTTCGGTATGAGTTATCCCATTGGCAACAAGTTTGCTGCCTTGGCTCTAGGGCGAGCCCATGGGTACACCTTGTTTCTCGACAGCGACATGTTGTGTCTGGAAGCACCTGATTTCACCAGGCTCTGTCACGTAGATGTGGCATTCAAGGCCGCTGACATGGCGTTGGTACCAGTAGAGGTTGAATATTGGCGACGTATTTTTGCGTTGTTCGATATGAACTTGCCGCCATCTCGACTTTTGACGACGTGCACCAGCGAGCTCATGCCGCATTATTTCAATGCCGGATTTCTCTGGGTTCATGACGCCCCACGATTCGCCGAACGTTGGCTTGAAATTTCCAAGCGCATAAGTGAAGAGCCGGACATCCCGCACAAGTGGCCCTGGCTTGATCAGCTGGCTTTGCCCGTTGCAGTGGAGAACTTGGGCTATAGGGTGGAGATCCTTGCAGAGCGCTACAACTTCCCTTTGCACCTGAAGTCACTTGTAGCGGGTTCCCGGCCGTTTTTCTGCCATTACCACGACGCCTCCGTGTTAGCTCGTGAGCCGGAACTGATTGGTGAGTTGAAGGCATTGCAGCAGCGCTGGCCAGAGCTTGCAGAAGTGATTGCAACGGATGCAGGTTGGCAGGCTTTGCTGAAGCCTCCAGGTACGGATGCTTCGTTATCTGGCTTGGACGTAATTATCACGGGGTTGCCAAGAAGCGGCACTAGTTTTCTCTGCAGGCTCCTGTCCGAGCGGCAAGACACAGTAGTAATCAATGAGCCGTCCAGCATATTTCCTGCGCTAGCTCGAGGGGCACGGCCATGGGGCATTCCGTTGATCTATGGTGAGATACGCCGTGATTTGCTGGCAGGCAAGCCCGTACTGAACAAGCACATGAATGGTCGATTGGTCGACGACACAGCTCGTGGCTTGGATAGTGCGTCACCGTATTGGTCGAACGTTCGTAATCCAGCCTTCACCCTGGGAATCAAGAACACTTTGGCGTACCTGGCGCACTTGCCGTCAATTTTGAAGGTCATGCCGAATGCTCGATGCGTGGCGCTCATCCGACATCCGTATGACTGTCTGGAGTCCTGGAGCAGGACATTCCCGCATCTGCGTTTTGCCGACGTGCAGTCCCAGCCGGTAGGTAATCCGGATGACCCGGGACTTACTGGTTGGCAACGCAAGGCCTTGCTCGACGTGGTTGCAACCGAGTGTTTGGCGACCCGCAGAGCCCTCTGGTGGCGCTTTCTTGCCTTGCAGATATTGGAGGCCGGCACGCGAGTGCGCTGGTTGCGGTACGAGGATTTGATGGAGGATCCCCCGGCCATGGCGGAGTTGTTGATGGGGGATGCTTCGCTTCCGGCGCTGGCTCCCATTCGATGGAGAGGGGAAATGGATAGGCAAGAGCGAACGCTGATCGCTGGAGTGGTGTGCGATGTTGCTGAACGACTTCAATACGTCCTTTGAAAACTCAAGAACTGTTCGTTGGGACAAGATGCTATTCACGATAGATGTTCTACTCGAGAAGAAGGGACTAGTTGCTCAGCTTCCGAGATCGGGGTGTTTCATATATGACTGATGTCACCCTTGTCATGAACTTCCACGCTGAGGGTGTACTAGCGCAGTGGAGTCTTTTGGCGTTCCAGCGGATGCGCATGTTCGCAGTGCTTCACGGAATCCAGGTGCAATTGGTGGCGGTGCTCGATTGCATCGAGGATCAGACGCGCCGGATAGTCATGGAGCATCCTGTTCTCGAGTCAAACGACCTCGTGGTGGAGGTGCGTCATGCTGACCTTGGGCTCTCTCGCAACGCCGGCGTGGCCTTCGCCCGCGGCGAATACCTAGGCTATCTCGATGGTGATGACTACTGCAGCGGCAACTGGCTGGTGGAGGCGTTATCCGTTGCCCGATCCTGTGGCGGTCGGGTCGTGGTGCATCCGGAATACATTCTCTCTCACGGCGCAGTCTGCTCGGTTGGAAGGGTTGTTGATCAACTGAAGGATGAGGGTTACAGCGCCGCAAACTGTTTCAAGTCGCACCCGTGGGGGTCGGCTGTGTTCGCCAGGAAGTCTGTGTTCGAGGAAATTCCCTACCAGGAAACCCGGGTGAATGAGACAGGATTCGGTTATGAGGACTGGCACTGGGGGCTAGAGGTCATAGCTTCCGGCCGGCTCCATACAGTTGCATCAGGAACGGCGTTTTTCTACCGCCGAAAGGCGATATCGATGCTGGTAGACATGAATGCCCGGCAGGCAATTGTGCGTCCAAGTCGTTTTTTTCAGGGGGCGACCGCGCATGCTTGTTGATTCCGGGCGGGTAGGCACTGCCAGCCTCGTGATGACTTTCCATGCCGAGGGCGTATTGGCGCAATGGTCGTTGTACGGTTTTGAACGCATGCGCTTGCAGGCCGAACAGCAAGGTATCAGCGTGCAATTGGTGGCAGTCCTGGACAACGTGGACAGCCAGACCCGCCGGATCGTCGAAGATCATCCTGTTGTTCGTGTATGTGATCGTATTCTCGTGACGGCGCATGGCGATCCAGGGCTTGCACGCAACGCCGGAATTGCGGCGGCCAGTGGGCACTATGTTGGCATTCTCGACGGCGACGACTATTGCAGTGCCAACTGGATTTCCGCGGCTGTCGGGGTTTTACGCGAAAACCCGCAGGTCGTGGTGCATACGGATTATTTGGTGGTTTTTGGCGCGACCTGGGGGCTGGGACGCCAGTCCAACCAACTGGCAGGTGAGGGGGATCGGGAAAGCTGCTTCAAGTTCCATCTATGGGTCTCGACGGTGTTTGCTTCGCGCGATTTTTTCTTGCGCTGTCCCTATCGGGCAACTCGCATGGCGGCGAGCGGGTTCGGATATGAGGACTGGGACTGGAGCCTGGCGGTCCTTGCTGAAGGGGCTTTGCATGTGACCGTGCCTACCACTGCGCTGTTCTACCGGCAGAAAGACGATGGCTCGCGGCAACAAGCGGCTGAGTCACAGCAAGTTGTAGTGGCGCCGGGGCCCTTCTTCTCAGCCGAATTCTGGATGCAACGAGGACAGTATGAACATAGGGACTAGGATCAAGCCAAAACTTGCACAGTTTGCCCGGCACAACTACCACCGGAGCATGCGGGTCATGCGCCGGCACCTGAATGAGCGTCAATTGCAGAGGGTGGTGCTCTTCTGTGACTGGGTGAAATACAAGTACTTCCGCGAGCTATTCCCTCACTCGACGCCGGGTCCAGTTGCAATACCCCAGGCTGGCGTTGTGCCGAGCTGGATAGTTGATGAAATGCGTGCACTTTCCATCATCGAGCCGGCTCTCTACCCCACGCCTGAGCTGCTGGCGAAGTTCCATGCGTGGAACCCGCCGATGGATGCCTATGCATCATCTCTCTATCGAGAAATGGTAGGGGACTTCATTAGCTTCAAGCCTCAGGTCATCTTCCTGATCCCTCATCTGATGCGAGGAGGTTCCGATCTGGGAACGCTGCACCATGTGCAGTTGTGTGTTGATCGAGGCATGAGGGTCACGGTGGCACTGACGCGGGATGTGGTTTCACCCTGGGTTCATCGGCTTCCGTCGGAAGTACGAGTGGTCGAGTTCGGACAGCTTACGCGCCTGGCCAGCGAGGGGGATCGCGACCTGGTGCTACTGCGTCTCTTGTTACAGAGCCCGGCGGAAACCATCCATCTGATCAATTCACATCTGGGATGGCGGCTCTTCGAGCGCTTTTCCAAGCCCCTGATCAGTAGTGGCAAGCGACTTTTCGCCAGCGTCTACTGCGACGATATCAACTCGAATGGCGTGCGTTGTGGCTATGCAGTGGAGTTTCTGCCAAAGGCCTGGCCGCATCTCTCGGGGGTGCTATCGGACAATCGTGCCTTCATCGATAGCCTCCATCGACGAGATGGACTGCCGCGAGAGCTTCTGCATGCCGTCTACTTTCCATGCATGGCGCGGAGCATTGCTGCGCCATCCAATGGTCGTCGTGTTTTGTGGGCCAGCCGCCTGACGGCCCAGAAGCGCCCTGAACTGCTCTATCACATTGCTCAGTCCATGCCGGACGTCATGTTCGATGTATATGGCGAACTGGACCCTGCTTGTGAGGGAATAGGGTGGCGCTTGAAGGCGTTGAGTAACGTGAACCTGTGCGGGCGTTATGACGACTTTTCCAGCATGGTGTCCAGCGGTGTGTACGGCGTGTTCCTCTATACCTCCGGGTATGATGGCCTACCCAACGTGCTTCTTGAGGCAACCGCCGCAGGCCTGCCGATTGTGACGGCCACCGTGGGTGGCATTGCGGAACTGGTTGACCAGGATAGCGGTTACCCGCTCGACCCTTTGGCTGGCCCTCTGGCCTTTGTGGAGGCGCTTCGCAAGGTGCTGGCCGAGCCGGTAGAGGCTGGAAGACGGGTGCTGAATGCTCAGGTAATTCTGCGTGAACGGCATGGCTGGGATGCATTCATGCGAAGCATCGATGCACTCGACGGCTATCTGCCGTCGCCGGAGCAGCGCGCGGCGCAGTGAGTTGTATGATCGATTGGCGAGAGGGTATTGCGCGATTCGGGATTTTCGCCCGGCCTGTGCTCCGATTGTGCTTTGGAGAGTTGGGGCGCGCGTTGCAGCACAAGTGCTTGGGGACGTCCCTTCCTGTTGGGGCATTGGTGCGTGAGCCTTGCCATGCCCGACCTTGGGAATTCAGTCGACCTCTGCTCAGCGTAGTGATCCCCTGTTTCAATGACGGACAATACCTTTTAGAAGCTCTGCGCAGCCTGCAGCACCAGACATTCCAGGATTTCGAGGTCTTTCTGGTCGACGATGGGTCCGAACATCCAGGTACGCTGCGGCTTCTGGCGTTGATCGAGCGATTGACGCGTGTTGAGCTGATTCGGCAATCCAATAAGGGGCCTGGAGCTGCCAGGAATGCAGGAGTCGCTCGAGCGCGCGGACGTTACATCTGCTGTCTTGACTCCGATGACCGTCTGGCACCGGACTATCTGGAAAAGTGTGTAGTACTGCTGGAGGCCGATGCCGGTACGCGCCTGGCCTACAGTTGGCTGCAATTGTTCGGCGAGGAGAGTCGGTTGTTCAGAGCCCGGGATCTGGACTTTGGACTGCTGCGCTATGTGAATCACCTGGGCTGTTCTGCGGTGTTCCACAGGGATGATTGGTGTGCAGCCCGGGGATACTCGGAAGCACGGGAGTGTCTTTACGAGGACTGGGACTTCTGGATTCGCCTGGCGTGTCTTGGAGTTCACGGCCGAGTGATCGAGGAGCCGCTCTTCCATTACCGCCGACACGGCCGCACGCGCCTGCATGGCGCCAACCAGAGTGCCTGGAAGTCTCGGGGCGTGCTTCGTCGTGCACATAGACGCTTCTTCGCCGATGACGCATGGCGCCAGAATTTGATGGCGTGCCGCACCTTGCGTCCGACTGTCGATCCAATGTTGAACCTGAGCCGTCCCGAGCAATATCGCCAATGGCCGGGAGGCATCGTGCTTGTCCATCTGAGAGAGGGCGAGGATGCGGCACGTTGTTGGCAGTTTGCGTCGTGCGCAGGTGACGCATCGTTACAACTTATCGTGGAGCATGACGGACCACTTCCCCGCTGGCTGGTTCAGCGTGCCGAAGTGATCTATCGGTTACCAGCCTTCCTTGATCGTAGTCAGTGGCGTGAGTTCGTGGACAACTTCCATCGAACCCGGAACATCATCTGCTCGTTGCCAGAGTCAGGAGAGGGGACTGATGCGGCAGCATGACACTGACTTGCCGGAGGTTGTGATTGTCTCCGGCGATGGTTGCACTGAGGAAACCCTGGAGGCCATCGGCTCCTTTTTGCGAGGACAGACGTTGGCCGGCTGGCGTTGGCTGATTCGCTCGCGAAATGTCCCCAAGGGGCTGCTTGACGATACGCGGGTCTGCGAGTTTCCCGGTGACGATTGCGATGTACTCCATTGGGTGACGGCCAGCGGCTGCATCGCCTGGCTGCATCTTGACGAGTCTCCTGATGGCTTGAGCGCTACGGCCTTGGAGCAGGCCTGCTGGTTCTTTCACTCGCGTCCGGGTGCCCAGTTCGCCGGCTTCTGTCGAGTCGACAACCTCTCTGTTCGATTAGTCGCCTTGCGCAGTCCTCCCCAACAGGGAGCGTATTGGAGGAGGGGAGCGGGTGCCTTGGTGCCGGCCGTTCGGAGGCATGGATGTCGAGACCGACGGCAACTTCTGATGTTGGTGCCCTGGTTCGAGACAGGCGGGGCAGATCGCTGCAATCTGGACATTGCGGCCGTTCTGTCCCTTCAAGGATGGGACGTGACGTTCGTCGCTACCCTGGAGGCCGGACATCGCTGGATATCGCGTTTCTGCGAGTTAAGCAGTGACCTGTTCGTTCTGCCGCACTTTCTGGCCGTAAACGCTGTCGGTGAATTCATGGCAGAACTCGTCGAACGTCGGGATCCGGATCTGGTGATTCTGTCCAACTGCCGTGTGGGTTACGAATTGCTCCATGTACTGCAGGCTCGGCGACCGCAGTTACCGGTGGTTGCCCTCAATCACATGGAGGAGCCCTGGGAGTCGGGTGGGTATCCGGGGTTGGCAGTGCATTACGACAGGCTGCTGACTCAGCATTGGGTCGTATCGCAGCACTTGCAGCGCTGGATGCAGGGTCGTGGCATCGAACGTTCGCGTGTGGATGTTCTCCACTGGTTCACTGATATCAATTACTGGAAACCGGACCTGGCAGCCCGTCATCGCTTGCGAGAGCGTCTGGGCATTGCTGCCGAAACTCCGGTTATCGCGTACGCCGGGCGCATTTGTCGGCAGAAGCGGCCGGATCTATTTGTCAAATGCATGCGGCGATTGACGGAGCGTAATCAAAACTTCGTTGCGCTGGTAATGGGCGATGGGGAGCTGGCGGTCTGGTTGGAGAAAGAGTTGTATCGGCAGGGACTGGCGGGGAGGGTGCATCTGCTTGGTTGGGTCGATGATGCCGGCCTGCGGGAGGCGCTGCAGGCGGCCGATTTATTCTTTCTGCCGTCTGAGGCTGAGGGCATTGCGCTGGCGCTTTACGAGGCAATGGCTACCGGCCTTGGCATTGTGGCTGCCCGGGTCGGTGGGCAGATGGAATTGGTTGTTCAGGATTGCGGCCATTTGATCGATCCCACCTCCGGAGACCTGGTTGTGGCCTATTCCACTGCGCTGGAGCATCTGATCGGTGATCGGGACCAGTTGCGTCGAATGGGGGTCCTGGCGCGAAAGCGCATTGTCCAGTATTTCGAACGGGAAAACTTCGAGGCGAGGTTGCTGCTGTTGGTCGGGCAGGTATTGCATGGGGCTCGCCCGCTAGTACGCCCGCTTTACCAGGGGGCTGGGCAGCATGCAGAGGCTCATCTGAAATGGCAGTGGGTCACCTGGCGTCTGCTCAGTGTGCTAGGGCGATACGGCGCATTGCGTGGCGGAGTGACATGGCGGTTGGTTTCGGCTTCGGTGAAGGCGTTGTTCCATATCAGGATATTCGGTACTGCACGTACCTGGGCACGACTCCGGCGGAGAGGGAACGGATGTGAGTGATAGGAGGGAAATGAAACGGGTAGTAATCATCCTCGGCATGCATAGGTCGGGAACCAGTGTGCTATCTGCCTCACTGGAGTGCCTTGGTGTGGAGTTCGGCAACAGGTTGATAGGGCCCAGGGATGACAACCCCAAGGGGTTCTGGGAGGATCGGGAGTTCGTCGAGCTCAACGACCGTCTGTACGCTGTCCTGGGGGCCAACTCGTCCAGCCTGGGGTTCGACGAGGAAGATCTTCTGCGGAGTACTGAATGCATCAGGCTCCAGGAACAGATCGGCCAATTGCTCGAGGAACGCCTTTCCGAGTATCCCGTGTTTGGTATCAAGGACCCGCGCATGCCGCGGTTGATGAACGTCTGGTGGCGGGTGCTGGAGTCCCGTGGACTGGACTGCAGTTTCGTGGTGCCCCTGCGGAATCCCCTGAGCGTGGCTGCTTCCCTGGCGGAGCGTGATGGCTTTGCGGCCTGCAAAAGCCTGCTCCTCTGGTACGAGCACATGTTCCGGGTCCTGATGTTTGTATGCACGAAGCATACAGTCGTCGTCGATTACGATCACTTTCTGGAGTGCCCCCGGACTGCACTGATGAGGATCGGTGAACGGCTTGGGCTGGATCTCGATGAATCATCGTTCACGCGCTTTTCCAGTCAGGTGCTGGACGATGGGTTACGTCACTCCCGTTTCGATGAGCTTGCCCTGCAAGGGCATGCCAATACCTTCCATGCGCTGTCCGAGCTCTATGCTCTCTTACGGGAATTGGCGAACGATCGATTAAGCCTTGAAACTGAAGCGTTTTTGCGTCGACGGAGCGAGGTAGAGAAAGCATTCGTCGCGATCTGGCCGTTGCTCCGTCACTGTGGGCAGCAGGATCTGCAACTGTGGGAGTTGTGGCAGAGCAATAATGCGGAGCGGGAATGGTTTTCCGAGGCTCAGGCCGGACTGATGGGTAGGGTCGAAGAGTTGGAGGGCTCGATCATGGCCAAGGAGATGGCCTGGCAGGAGGAGCGTAATCGTTTGCAGGACGAATATGCTCGGCTGCGGCGGGAGCTACAGGATCAACGGTGTGTCGCGAGAGGCATGGAGCAACAGTTGCGCGTAGCGATGACAGGGCTCGAGACTCTGCACCGAAGCCTTCAGGAGCAGCAAATGGAAATCGGAAGTGCGCGAGAAGCGTGCGCTGCCGCCAGGCGTAGAGTTGACTCCCTTCTCGCCAGCTCGTCCTGGCGCATCACCGCCCCGTTGCGCGGTATTCGTAGATTGTTCGGCAGTGAGCGCCATGAGGGGCGTAATTGACGGTGGTGCTGGTGGTTGCTAATATTCCAGGTCTTGTATTGGAAGGGTTTTGCTTGTTCGAGGCGAATCCTTCGTAAACCGAAAGTGGAGTGCCTGTCTTCTGGCAGGCACAACCGGGGTCGGTAGGGTACCAGTCCTGATCCTGCTGATTTCTTTTCATGACTTGACCGCGTCTGCTGGTGGCGCGGAACCGGGCGCATCGCGTGCCCTAGACTACAGGTATAAACATGAGCGAAAGCTTCGCAGAACTCTTTGAAGAAAGTCTGAAATCCCTCGACATGCAGCCGGGTGCAATCATCACCGGCATCGTGGTCGACATCGATGGTGACTGGGTCACCGTCCATGCTGGCCTCAAGTCCGAGGGCGTCATCCCGGTCGAGCAGTTCTATAACGAACAGGGCGAACTGACCATCAATGTGGGTGACGAAGTCCACGTTGCGCTGGACGCGGTTGAAGATGGCTTCGGTGAGACCAAGCTGTCCCGCGAGAAGGCCAAGCGTGCAGAATGCTGGATTGTTCTGGAAGCGGCTTTCGCTGCCGACGAAGTGGTCAAGGGCGTTATCAACGGCAAGGTCAAGGGCGGTTTCACCGTCGACGTCAGCGGTATCCGCGCGTTCCTGCCGGGCTCCCTGGTGGATGTGCGCCCGGTGCGCGACACCACTCACCTGGAAGGCAAAGAGCTCGAGTTCAAGGTCATCAAGCTGGACCAGAAGCGCAACAACGTTGTCGTTTCCCGCCGCAGTGTCCTGGAAGCCGAGAACAGCGCCGAGCGCGAAGCTCTGCTGGAATCCCTGCAGGAAGGTCAGCAAGTCAAGGGTATCGTCAAGAACCTCACCGACTACGGTGCGTTCGTTGACCTTGGCGGCGTAGACGGCCTGCTGCACATCACCGACATGGCCTGGAAGCGCATCAAGCATCCGTCCGAGATCGTCAATGTTGGCGACGAGATCGATGTCAAGGTCCTGAAGTTCGACCGCGAGCGCAACCGCGTATCCCTGGGTCTGAAGCAACTGGGCGAAGACCCATGGGTTGCTATCAAGGCTCGTTACCCGGAAGGCACCCGCGTCATGGCCCGCGTCACCAACCTCACCGACTACGGCTGCTTCGCCGAGCTGGAAGAGGGTGTGGAAGGTCTGGTGCACGTTTCCGAAATGGACTGGACCAACAAGAACATCCATCCGTCGAAAGTCGTTCAGGTTGGCGACGAAGTGGAAGTTCAGGTTCTGGACATCGACGAAGAGCGTCGTCGTATCTCCCTGGGCATCAAGCAGTGCAAGTCCAACCCGTGGGAAGACTTCTCCGGCCGCTTCAACAAGGGCGACAAGATCTCCGGCACCATCAAGTCGATCACCGATTTCGGTATCTTCATCGGCCTGGAAGGCGGCATCGACGGTCTGGTTCACCTGTCGGACATCTCCTGGAACGAAGTTGGCGAAGAAGCCGTCCGCCGCTTCAAGAAGGGCGACGAGCTGGAAACCGTCATTCTCTCCGTCGATCCGGAGCGCGAGCGCATTTCCCTGGGCATCAAGCAGCTGGAAGACGATCCGTTCTCCAACTACGCGTCGATGCACGAGAAAGGCACCATCGTTCGTGGCACCGTCAAAGAAGTCGATGCCAAGGGCGCTGTGATCAGCCTGGGCAACGATATCGAAGGCATCCTGAAAGCCTCCGAAATCAGCCGTGACCGCGTCGAAGATGCTCGCAACGTGCTGAAAGAAGGCGAAGAAGTCGAAGCCAAGATCATCAGCATCGACCGCAAGAGCCGCGTAATCAGCCTGTCGATCAAGTCGAAAGACGTCGACGACGAAAAAGAAGCCATGAAGGAACTGCGCAAACAGGAAACTGAGAGCACTGGTCCGACTACCATTGGCGATCTGATTCGTGCGCAAATGGAGAACCAGGGCTAATCCCCTCCGGTTCTTCGAAAAAAGGGCGACTTCGGTCGCCCTTTTTGTTTTCCCCTTCGGGCTGTTCAAAGCCTGATCAGCGTGCTAAAAGAACTACGAGCTGATCTAGCCGCTTGAAAACGAAGGGAAAACCATGACCAAGTCGGAGTTGATCGAGAGAATCGTCACCCATCAGGGGCAGCTTTCCGCAAAGGATGTGGAGCTGGCGATCAAGACCATGCTTGAGCAAATGTCCCAGGCCTTGGCGACTGGAGACCGCATCGAGATTCGTGGTTTCGGCAGTTTCTCTCTACACTATCGCGCCCCTCGCGTTGGCCGTAACCCGAAGACCGGCGAATCGGTACGACTGGATGGAAAGTTCGTGCCGCACTTCAAACCGGGGAAGGAACTGCGCGATCGTGTCAACGAGCCTGAATGAGAAGGGCTTTCTCCTTTAAGGAGTGTTCATGCTTTGGGTGAAGCGATTCCTGGCAATCCTTGCCATGATTGTGCTTTCAGTGTCTGTGGTGGTCTTTGTCCTGGAGAACCTGCAGGCTGCGCGCTTGGCGTTCCTCGGATGGCAGTCGCCTGAATGGCCCTTGGTCGTCTTTGTCTCCCTCGCTTTCATCGCTGGCGGGCTGATCGGCTTGCTTCTTGGCGTTCCCTTCAGGACGCGAGCGCGAATCAGAATGGCTGGCCTGCAATCCGAAGTTTCCCGATTCCGTAAGGAAAACCAGGCGCTCCGCGAAAAGTCGCCGAAAGATCAGTGACTTGAGATGTCCAGTGCCCTGGCTGCAATCTTTATTCTGCTTGCCCTCACTCTAGGGTGGTGGCTGGGCAGGCGCTCCGGTAGCGAATCACGGCCCGGCCAGGCTGCGAGTCTGCGCGAACGTATCCACAGTCTGCACAATGCACTCGACAGGCATTCCGATGACGCATTGGAAAGTCTTTCGCAGGGGCTTGCACTCAATCCCGAAACCCTGGAAAGCCATGTGCATGTGGGAAGCCTTTTCCGGCGTCGGGGCGACATTGAAAAGGCCATCCAGATCCACCAGGGGCTGCTCGAACAGGCAGGCGCCGAGCCTGGCCTGGTTGCGAAGCTGCATCTGGAGCTTGCGCGAGACTATATCGCCGGCGGGCTGCTGGGCAGGGCAGAGCAACTGCTGGATGAGCTGGTCAGACAGGGTGATCGGCCTATCTCCTTCGAGGCGCTTGATGAATTGCGGCGAATTCGCGAGCGCGAGAAGGATTGGCTGCAGGCCATCAAGCTGGCCGTTCCTCTGCTGGAAAGCAGGCCGCAACTCAGATCGAGCCTGGCGAACTACTATTGCGAGCTTGCCCAGCAGAAAGCCCGCGACGGCGACTGCAATGCAATGTCGGAGTTGCTGGGCGAGGCTCTGCGCGTAGATCGGCTGTGTGTCCGGGCGCTGTTGATGCGCATGGATGGTGAGCTCTGGCGAAAGGACGTGCTTGCAGCTGCTGCGACGCTGCGTGAGCTGCTGGAGCAGGCTGAAGGATATATCGGCGAGGTCGTTGCCGTTCTGGAGCGCCGGGAAGCTCTCCATGAGCCGGAAATCCTGGCTATTTTCAGGGAGCTGGCCGCAGCGCCGGATGCCGCTCCTGCGCTTCTGGTGGTTCTGGCGAGCCTGGATGGGGATAATACCCGGCGCTGGCGTGAGCGCTTGCTGGACCGGGTCAGGAGGCAGCCTTCCTGGCAGGGGATGATCGATTGCCTGGATATTTCCGGGGCGGAGGTCGGTGATACTGCAACGCTGTCGGGGGTGCGCTCGATCATTGCTGATCTGCACAAGCGTGCCCCGCGCTACCGTTGCGACAGTTGTGGCTTTTTCGGGCGGCAACTGCATTGGCAATGCCCGGGTTGTCATACCTGGAATACTCTGCGGCCGGTCACGACGCCCTGGTAGCGTTGGCGATGGCTTAATTCAGGGGCGGCGCGCAGAGCGCCCGATATTGTCGTAGGTACGGTGTTGAGAGTTCTTCTAACAGGCGCGACCGGGTTCGTCGGAAGTGGGTTGCTCGATCGCTTGCAGCGCTTGCCGGAGTTGCGCTTGCGCGTTGCGATTCGTTCGCGGGCGGCGAGTTTTTCTCCAGCAGTCGAAGTCTTCAGGATAGATGGCCTGAGCGCGCTCCAAGACTGGGCAGATGCACTGCACGAGGTGGACGTGGTCATCCACGCCGCTGCCAGGGTGCATGTGATGCACGAGAAGCTGGCCGATCCTATTTCCGAGTTTCGCGCTGTCAATGTCGACGCTACCCTCAACCTTGCGCGGCAAGCCGCGGCGGCAGGAGTAAAGCGTTTCATCTTCATCAGCTCGATCAAGGTGAATGGCGAGGAGTCAGCTGCGGGCGCTCCATTTACTGCAGATAGTAGGCTGAGCCCCCTTGATCCCTATGGCCAGTCCAAGCTGGAGGCTGAGCAGGGATTGCTCGATATCGCAGGCGAAACAGGTCTGGAGGTTGTGATAATCCGGCCGCCGTTGGTCTACGGGCCGGGCGTCCGGGCCAACTTCGCCAGCTTGATGCGTGCGCTCGATCGGCGACTGCCTTTGCCTTTTGCCCTGGTCGACAATCGTCGCAGTCTGGTTTCGCGGGCAAACCTCGTCGATCTGATCCTCTTGTGCATGAAGCATCCGGCTGCGGCCAATCAGGTATTTCTCGTGAGCGATGGGCGGGACCTCTCTACGGCAGAGCTTTGCCGTAAGTTGAGTCATGCTCTGGAGGTCCGGCCGAGGTTGCTTCCTGTTCCGCAGGGCCTCTTGCGTTTCCTGGCTGCTCTGTTGGGAAAGCGAGCGCAGATGCAGCGCCTGCTGGGCTCGCTTCAATTGGACATCGGCAAGACCGAGCGCTTGCTGGGGTGGACGCCACCAGTAAGTGTCGATGATGCCCTGCGGGAAACCGCGCGTTGGCACCGGGAGCATGGTCAGGGATGAAGTCTCTTCTGCTGTTGCTCTGCATCTTCGTGGTTTCGCTGCTCCTGACGGCGGCGGTTCGCCGTTATGCACTGAGTCGCAGCCTCATGGACGTACCGAACGAGCGCAGCTCTCACGAGGTGCCAACCCCAAGGGGAGGGGGAGTGGCGATAGTGCTGGCCTTTCTGCTGTCGTTGCCGTTGGCATGGGGTATGGGAGTCATCGAGGGCGGAGTATTGCTGGCTTTCCTGCCTCCAGGGGCCTGGATCGCCACTATCGGCTTCCTGGATGATCACCGGCACATTCCAGCGCGCTGGCGTTTGCTGGGGCACTTCCTTGGTGCGGCCTGGCTCCTGGTCTTCAGCGGGGGGCTGGCGCCCCTTGTGTTGGCGGGAGGGCGGCCGGACCTGGGGTTGGTCGGCGATCTGCTGGCGCTGATTTATCTCGTCTGGCTGCTGAATCTCTATAACTTCATGGATGGCATCGACGGAATCGCCAGCCTGGAGGCGGTTACAGTCTGCCTGGCAGGGGCGCTGTGTTACTGGCTGATCGGTCGCGGTGAGCTTGGCTGGCTGCCGTTGGCGCTGGCGCTGGCGACTGCGGGCTTCCTGGCCTGGAATTTCCCTCCGGCGCGAATATTCATGGGCGATGCCGGCAGCGGGTTCCTCGGGGTGGTTCTCGGAGGGCTGTCTCTCCAGGCGGCCTGGGTTGCGCCGCAGTTGCTCTGGAGCTGGTTGATCCTGCTGGCGGTGTTCATCGTCGATGCCACCTGGACGCTGCTCCACCGGCTGTTGCGCGGCGAGCGTGTCTACGAGGCGCATCGCAGTCATGCCTATCAGCGGATTGCGCGCAGTTGGGGAGGGCATCTCTGGGTGAGCGTGATGGTCGCCGCCATCAATCTGTTCTGGCTGGCGCCGTGGGCAATTCTGGTGGCCCTGGAAAAAGTGGATGGGTTGCTTGGGCTGATTATTGCCTATGCTCCATTGGTATTGGTCGTTGCATATTCAGGGGCTGGTCGTCCGGATAATCGGGTAGTGAGCTGAACTCCAACGGAATCGGTGGTCAATGTAATTCGGGGGTTGTACAAACCCGGGCTCGAAAAAGGAATCGAAAAGAATGCTCCGAGAACGCCTGCTAAAGCTTCCGCGACGGTACAAGCGTTTGCTGCAGGTCACGACTGACATCATCCTGGTTTGGGTTGCGCTGTGGCTTTCTTTCGTTGCGCGCCTGGGGATGGATGACCTGCTGTACCCGTTCAGGGCCCATAGCTGGCTGTTCGCTGTGGCGCCGGCTATCGCCATCCCGCTGTTCATACGTTTCGGCATGTACCGTGCAGTAATGCGTTATCTCGGCAACGATGCACTGATCGCCATCTGGAAAGCCGTGACCATCTCCGCTCTGGTGCTTTCCCTGGTGGTCTACTGGAATCGCGCGGTTACCGAAGTGGTTCCGCGCTCCCTGGTATTGAACTACTGGTGGCTGAGCCTGCTGATGGTGGGCGGCCTGCGGCTGGCCATGCGGCAGTACTTCATGGGCGGTTGGTACGATGCGGTGCAGTCCGTGCCGTTCTTCAACAACAAGCAGGACGGCCTGCCCAAGGTCGCTGTCTACGGCGCCGGTTCCGCTGGCAATCAGTTGATTGCTGCTTTGCGGGCTGGACGTGCCATGCGGCCGGTGGCCTTCATCGACGATGATGACGAGATCGCCGGGCGGGTTATTGCGGGGCTGCGAGCTTACAAGCCCAAGCACATCCAGCAGATGATCGAGGAGACCGGAGCGCAGGAAATCCTGCTGGCTATCCCGTCGGCCTCGCGTGCCCGGCGTCGCGAGATTCTCGGCCTGCTCGAGCCGTATCCGCTGCATGTGCGCAGCGTTCCCGGATTCATCGATCTGGCCAACGGCGGGGTACGGGTAGACGATATCCAGGAAGTGGATATTGCCGACCTGCTAGGCCGCGACCCCGTGGCCCCGCGCAAGGAGCTGCTGGAGCACTGCATACGCGGGCAGGCAGTGATGGTCACGGGGGCTGGCGGGTCCATTGGTGCGGAACTGTGCCGGCAGATCCTCTCCTGCGGTGCGACGACGCTGATTCTCTTCGAGCATTGCGAGTTCAACCTGTATCGCGTTCATCAGGAACTGGAGTCGCGCATCAAGCGTGAGTCCCTGGCATTGCAGCTGGTTCCGATCCTGGGGACCGTGCGCAACGCCGATCGCCTGCTCGATGTGATGAGGACCTGGAAGGTCGCCACGGTCTACCACGCCGCGGCCTACAAGCATGTACCCATTGTCGAGCACAATATTTCCGAGGGTGTGCTGAACAATGTCCTCGGCACCTTGCATACCGCCCAGACGGCAATTCAGGCGGGTGTACAGAATTTCGTGCTGATTTCCACGGACAAGGCGGTCAGGCCGACCAACGTGATGGGCAGCACCAAGCGCCTGGCGGAGATGATCCTGCAGGCGTTGAGTCAGGAGTCGGCGCCGTTGCTGTTCGGCGACAGGTCCGGCGTGCATCAGGTGAACAAGACCCGTTTCACCATGGTGCGTTTCGGCAACGTGCTGGGTTCCTCCGGCTCGGTGATTCCGCTGTTCCGTGAGCAGATCCGGCGTGGCGGGCCGGTCACGGTGACGCATCCCGGGATCACCCGCTACTTCATGACAATCCCCGAGGCGGCACAACTGGTTATCCAGGCGGGCTCGATGGGGCGGGGTGGGGACGTGTTCGTGCTCGATATGGGGCAGCCAGTGAAGATTCTGGAGCTGGCTGAGCGCATGATCCGCCTGTCAGGCCTGAGCGTACGTTCCGAGCGTACTCCGCATGGCGATATCGCTATCGAGTTCAGCGGCCTGCGTCCGGGGGAAAAACTCTACGAAGAGCTGCTGATTGGCGACAACGTGAGCGCGACCGACCATCCCATGATCATGAAGGCCAATGAGGAACTGATGTCGTGGGAGACCTTCAAGGTCGCTCTGGCGGAGCTGCTGAAGGCTGTTGAACGTGGCGATTATTCGCGGGTTCGGCAATTGCTGCGTGAGGTGGTCAACGGCTATAGCCCGGAAGGGGATATTGTCGATCTCATCCATCAGCAGCGGCGGGTCGAGCCCTGAGTCAGGCGTGTATTTGGCGGCTGTCGGAAGGCTCTTGCGAAACTGCTGACTTTTTCAGGGCGCGGCGGCGATTCGCCTGAATTCGCTCTGCCCTCAGGTTTTACGCTTTTCATGGACATTCCCGGAGATAAGGTTGCCTGGCGCTCTAATACGGAGCGCCACGCAATCTTTATTTTTCGATAAGGATGAAACTATGAAAGGAGTTCGCTTTTCTGTTTTGTTGGCGCTGATGCTCTCCTGTGCCTCACTCACCGGTGTGGCGTTTGGCGCCCCTAAGGCTGAAGTGGCCAAGCCGGTCGCTGCTGAAGCGGTGAGCCAAGCGACCGCTGCCGTGCCCGGGCAGGTATCCACGATCAATCTGAATACTGCCGATGCGGACACGCTGCAGAAGGAGCTCAAGGGCATCGGCAAGGTCAAGGCCGAAGCGATTGTCAAATATCGTGACGAACATGGCCCCTTCGCTTCCGTCGATCAGTTGCTTGAGGTCAAGGGGATCGGCAAGAAGCTTCTGGAAAGGAATGCCGACAAGCTGACCATCCAGTGAGGCTGGAGGTCTGAAGAAAAAGCCGGTCCTGGTGACCGGCTTTTTCATGGGCTGTTGGAGCTAATGTCGGTGTTGGGGGCTTAGCGGAGCGTTGGCCGCTGGCGTAGGCTGGTGCTGAGCGCAGCGAAGCCCAACACCCGGGAGCTCAAACGAAAAAGCCCCCGGCATGTGCCGAGGGCTTTGAATCTGGCTCCGCGACCTGGACTCGAACCAGGGACCCAGTGATTAACAGTCACTTGCTCTACCGACTGAGCTATCGCGGAACAACGGTGCGTATCCTACTGATTAAAAAGGGGAAGTCAAGCTTTTGGCCAGACTTCCCCGAGCTTTTTTCAGAGGACCTGGACGATGGCGCGGGTGACCGTCTCAATGTTGCCGTTGTTGAGCGCAGCAACGCAGATGCGGCCGGTGCCGACGGCATAGATGCCGAATTCGTCCTTCAGGCGCTCGACCTGCTCAGCGCTCAGGCCGGAGTAGGAGAACATGCCGCGCTGGCGGGCGACGAAGCTGAAATCGCGCTTGGCGCCGAAAGCGGCCAGTTGCTCGACCATGGTCTGGCGCATGGTGCGGATGCGGTCGCGCATTTCACCCAGTTCTTCTTCCCACATGGTGCGCAGTTCCGGGCTGTTGAGGACGGCGGAAACCACGCTGGCGCCATGGGTCGGCGGGTTGGAGTAGTTGGTGCGGATCACGCGCTTGACCTGGGACAGGACGCGGACGGACTCCTCGCGGCTGTCGGTGACGATGGACAGTGCGCCGACACGCTCGCCGTACAGCGAGAAGGATTTGGAGAACGAGCTGGAAACGAAGAAGTTCAGCCCGGACTTGGCGAACAGGCGCACCGCCGCCGCGTCTTCGTCGATGCCGTCGCCGAAGCCCTGGTAGGCGATGTCGAGGAACGGTACGTGTCCCTTGGCCTTCAGCACGTCCAGCACCTGCAGCCAGTCTTCCTGGCTCAGGTCGACGCCGGTCGGGTTATGGCAGCAGGCGTGCAGCACCACGATGGAGCGTGCCGGCAGGGCGTTCAGGTCTTCCAGCAGGCCGGCGCGGTTCACGCCATGGCTGGCGGCATCGTAGTAGCGATAGTTCTGCACCGGGAAGCCGGCGGCCTCGAACAGCGCGCGGTGGTTTTCCCAGCTCGGATCGCTGATCGCCACCACTGCATCCGGCAGCAGGCGCTTGAGGAAGTCCGCACCGGTCTTCAGTGCGCCGGTCCCGCCAACCGCCTGGGTGGTGACCACACGACCTTCCGCCAGCAGCTCGGAATCAGTGCCGAACAGCAGCTTCTGCACGCCCTGGTCGTAGGCGGCGATACCTTCGATCGGCAGGTAGCCACGCGGTGCATGGGCTTCGATGCGGGCCTTTTCGGCGGCCTGCACGGCGCGCAGCAGCGGCAGGCGGCCATCCTCGTTGTAATACACGCCAACCCCCAGATTGATCTTGCCGGGACGGGTATCGGCATTGAACGCTTCGTTCAGTCCCAGGATGGGGTCGCGGGGGGCCATTTCGACGGCGGAGAACAGACTCATTTGGCGGCAGCTCTAGGGCAAGATTGAGATAGCGAGTGCAACCCGTCGCGAGGGATGCTGTGGGTTGCGTTGGCGGGCCGGTATTATATCGGTCCCAGGTGCACGCGGCGAGTTCGTCGCGCGTGCTTTATGCCTGGTTTGACGTCGGCTTCTCCGCCGCGTCACAGCCCAGAGCGAGGTACCCATGTCGATTTTCCAGTTGGACTCGAAATTCAAGCCGGCGGGCGACCAGCCCGAGGCCATCCGGCAGATGGTGGAAGGGCTGGAGGCTGGGCTGTCGCACCAGACGCTGCTGGGCGTGACCGGCTCCGGCAAGACCTTCAGTGTCGCCAACGTCATTGCCCAGGTGCAACGCCCGACCATGGTGCTGGCGCCGAACAAGACCCTGGCCGCGCAGCTGTACGGAGAGTTCAAGACCTTCTTCCCGCACAACGCGGTGGAGTACTTCGTTTCCTACTACGACTACTACCAACCGGAAGCCTACGTGCCGTCCTCCGATACCTATATCGAGAAGGACGCCTCGATCAACGACCATATCGAGCAGATGCGCCTGTCGGCGACCAAGGCCCTGCTGGAGCGCGAGGACGCGATCATCGTCTGCACCGTGTCGTCGATCTACGGCCTCGGCGATCCCGCCTCCTACCTGAAGATGGTCCTGCACCTGGATCGCGGCGACCGCATGGACCAGCGCGAACTGCTGCGGCGCCTGACCAGCCTGCAGTACACGCGCAACGACATGGACTTCGCCCGGGCCAGTTTCCGCGTGCGCGGCGACGTGATCGACATCTTCCCGGCGGAATCGGAGATGGAAGCGATCCGCGTCGAGTTGTTCGACGATGAAGTGGAGAACATCGCCGCCTTCGATCCGCTGACCGGCGAGGTGTTGCGCAAGCTGCCGCGCTTCACCTTCTATCCGAAGAGCCACTACGTCACGCCGCGGGAAACCCTGATGAGCGCGGTGGACCAGATCAAGGAAGAACTGAAGGTGCGCCTGGATTACCTGCGCAACAACAACAAGCTGGTCGAGGCGCAGCGCCTGGAGCAGCGCACCCGCTTCGACATGGAAATGATCCTCGAGCTGGGCTACTGCAACGGCATCGAGAACTACTCGCGCTACCTGTCCGGCCGCGCTCCCGGCGAGCCGCCGCCGACCCTCTACGACTATCTGCCGGCCAACTCGCTGCTGGTGATCGACGAATCCCACGTCAGCGTTCCGCAGGTCGGCGCCATGTACAAGGGCGACCGCTCGCGCAAGGAAACCCTGGTGGAGTACGGTTTCCGACTGCCGTCGGCGCTGGACAACCGCCCGCTGCGCTTCGAGGAGTGGGAGGCGATCAGCCCTCAGACCATCTTCGTTTCTGCCACGCCGGGGCCTTATGAGGCCCAGCACGCCGGGCGGGTGATCGAGCAGGTGGTGCGTCCCACCGGGCTGGTCGACCCGGAAATCGAGGTGCGCCCGGCGCTTACCCAGGTAGACGACCTACTGTCGGAAATCCGCCTGCGCGTGGCTCGCGACGAGCGCGTGCTGGTGACCACCCTGACCAAGCGCATGGCCGAGGACCTGACCGACTACCTCGGCGATCACGGTGTGCGGGTGCGTTACCTGCACTCGGATATCGAAACCGTGGAGCGGGTGGAGATCATCCGCGACCTGCGCACCGGCGCCTTCGACGTGCTGGTGGGCATCAACCTGCTGCGCGAGGGCCTGGATATGCCCGAAGTGTCGCTGGTGGCGATCCTCGATGCGGACAAGGAAGGCTTCCTGCGCTCCGAGCGTTCGCTTATCCAGACCATCGGCCGCGCCGCGCGCAACCTGCACGGCAAGGCGATCCTCTATGCCGACAACATCACCGGCTCGATGCAGCGGGCGATCGGTGAAACCGAACGGCGTCGCGCCAAGCAGATCGCCTTCAACGAAGCCAACGGCATCGTGCCCAGGGGCGTGAAGAAGGACATCAAGGACATCCTCGAAGGCGCCACCGTGCCCGGTGCCCGCGGCAAGCGTCGCGGCGTGGCCAAGGTGGCGGAGGAGAGCGGGCGCTACGAAGCGGAGCAGCTGCGCTCACCGAGCGAGATCGGCAAACGCATCCGCCAGCTCGAAGAGCAGATGTACAAGCTGGCCCGCGACCTGGAGTTCGAATCCGCCGCCGCCGTGCGCGACGAGATCCACAAGCTCCGCGAGCGGCTGGTCGAGGTCGGTTGACTCCGTCAGTGCGCCTCGGCGGCGGCCGAGGTGCCCATGCCGGGTGGTAACGGCTTGGTCAGCAGGATGGCGAGCATGCCGACGATGAGGAAGATGCCGATGACATGGAAGGCATCGTTGTAGGCCATGATCGCCGCCTGCTGGTGGACGATCTCGCTCAGCCTGGCCATCGCCGCCTGCTGGCTGCCCAGTTGCGCAGTCAGTTGCGCCAGGCGTTCGTCCACCGCGCTATTGGTTGGCACGATTGCCTCGCGCAGGTAGTCGTAATACACCTTGGCGCGGCTATCCAGCAGCGTGGAGAGCAGGGCGATGCCGATGGCGCCGCCGAGGTTGCGCAGGATGTTGAACAGGCTGGAAGCGGAGCCGGCGTCCTGCGGCAGGATATAGGCCGTGGCGATCAGCGAGACGGTGATCATGATCAGCGGCTGGCCCATGGCGCGGATCAGCTGCACATGGCTGAACTGCGGCCCGGCGAAGTCCGGGCTGAGCACCCCGGAGAAGAAGCTGGCCGAAGCGAACAGGCAGAAGCCGAGGGCGCAGAGGAATTTCGGCGGCACTATCTTCATCAGGCGCGGCACCAGCGGGATGAGCAGCAGCTGCGGCACCCCCATCCACATGATCACCTCGCCGATCTGCATGGCGTTGTAGCCCTGGATCTGCGCCAGATACAGCGGCAGCACGTAGATCGAGCCGTACAGCCCCATGCCGATGCCGACGCTGGAAATGCCTGAAAGACCGAAGTTGCGGTTGCGCAGGATGCCCAGGTTGATCAGGGGGTTCGGCCGCGAAATCTGCAGGATAACGAACAGGATCAGGCTGATCGTCGCGATGCTGCCAAGGGATACGATCAGGTTGGATTCCAGCCAGTCCTTGCGATGGCCTTCCTCGAGGAATACCTGCAGGCAGCCCAGGCCGATGGCCATGGTGACGATGCCGGCATAATCGGTGCGCTTCAGCAGTTCCCAGTGCGGCGCCTTCTTCTCCAGGCCGTAGAGCAGGCCGGCGATCATCAGCAGCCCCGGCGGGACGTTGATATAGAAGATGTATTCCCAGCCGAAATTCTCGGTCAGCCAGCCGCCCAGGGTTGGGCCGATGGACGGGGCGAAGGTCGCGGTGATGGCGAACAGAGCCATGCCCTTGGCGCGCTGGTGATCCGGCAGCTTGATCAGCGACAGGGTGAACGCCAGCGGGATCAGTGCGCCGCCGGTAAAGCCCTGCAGGGCACGGAACACGATCATGCTTTCCAGGTTCCAGGCCAGCGAGCAGAGCAGCGAGGAAATCAGGAAACCGATGGAGACCACCACAGCCAGGCGCCGCGCCGAGAGCAGCTGCACCAGCCAGGTGGTCAGCGGGATCATGATGATTTCCGCCACCAGGTAGGAGGTGGAAATCCACGAGCCTTCTTCCAGGGTCGCGGCGAGCGCGCCCTGGATGTCCTTCAGCGAGGAGTTGGTGATCTGGATGTCGAGGATCGCCATGAAAGCGCCCAGCATGGCGCTCAGTACGGCGATCCAGTCGCGGCGGCTCGGCTCCCCGGTCGGCCTGACGAGGGGATCAGCGCTCAAGGAACTCGACCTCGGCCTCGACCGACATGCCGGGGCGGATCAGGCCCTTCAGCGGATTGTCGTCGGCGAAGGTGATTTTCACCGGGATGCGCTGCACCACCTTGGTGAAGTTGCCGGTGGCGTTGTCCGGCGGCAGCAGGCTGAACTGCGCGCCGGAGGCGGCGAACAGGCTTTCCACGCAGCCTTCGATGGGCTGGTCGGGGAACGCGTCCAGCACCAGCCTGGCTTTCTGCCCGGGGCGCATGCGGCCGACCTGGGTTTCCTTGAAGTTGGCCTGTACCCAGATGCCGTCGTCCGGGACCAGGGACAGCAGCCCGGTGCCGTTCTGCACGTACTGGCCGACGCGGGCGCTGCGCTGGCCGACCAGACCGCTGACCGGCGCGCGGATTTCCGTGCGGGTCAGGTTGATCTCGGCCTGGGCGACGTCGGTGCGGGCGCTGGCGATCTGCGCTTCGAGGCGCTGGATGTCTGCGCCCAGGGTGTCCCGTTGGACCTGCTGGGCGCGCAGATCGGCCTCGGCCTTGGCTACCTGGGAGCGGGCGACGCGAGAGTCGGCGGTCAGGGTGGTGACGCGTTCCTCGGAGACGTAGCCGGGCTTGCGCAGGGTCTGGGCGCGGTTCAGGTCGATCTGGGTGCGGCCGAACGTTGCCTGGCTGGCGTTGAGGTCCGCCTGGCTCGCCGCGATCATGCTGGACTGGCCCTTGAGTTTGCTGCGCGCCTGGGCCAGTTCCGCTTCGCGGGTGGCCAGGGTGGCTTTGGCGCGATCCAGGGCCAGCTGGAAATCGCTGGCCTCCAGCTTGACCAGCAACTGGCCCTTTTCCACATGCTGGTTGTCGTGCACCAGCACTTCTTCGATGCGCGCGCCGAGCTGGCTGGCGATCCGCGTGATCTCGCCCTGGACGTAGGCGTTGTCGGTGGTTTCGACGAAGCGGCCGATGAAATACCAGTGGCCGAGGAGGCCAGCGGCAACCAGGCCGAGGAGTACGAGGAATATGGAAAGGCGGCGCTTGAGTTGAGCAGGCATGGGAAACGAGCGTTTGGTTGGCCAAAAGTCAGCCAATGTATCAGTGTTCCCCGATGGCCCCTAGCCGCTACACTTCGGAAACTTTGTTGCATAGAGGGAACAATGATGGGGCTGGATGATGCGCTGATCTTTACCCGGGTCGTGGAGTGTCACAGCTTCACCCAGGCGGCGCAAAGCCTGGGCATGCAGAAATCCACGGTCAGCCGGCGAATCGTCCTGCTCGAGGAGCGCCTGGGTGTGCGTCTGCTCAATCGCACCACTCGCAAGCTCAGGCTGACCGAAGTGGGGCAGGCCTATTACGAGCGTTGCCGGCAGATCATGCTCGACTTCGCCGAGGCCGAGCAGGCGGTGATGCAGTTGCAGCAGGCTCCGTCCGGGCTGTTGCGCATCACCTCGCCGATCGAGTTCGGGCAGATCTACCTGGCTGGGGTGCTGGGCGACTTCATGCGCCTGTATCCGCAGATCACCGCGGAAGTCGAACTGACCTCGCGTACCGTCGATCCGCTGGAGGAGGGGGTGGATATCGCCATCACCGTCGGCCAGCCGGAGGACTCGACCCTTATCGCCCGGAGGCTGCTGCTCTCCAATCGATGTCTGTGCGCCAGTCCGGAATACATCCGCCAGCATGGCCGGCCGGAGCGTGTCGAGGATCTGGAGCGGCACCGTGCCGTGCTCCTGCCGCAGGATTCCCAGCGCTACTGGCCGTTATCCAGCGACAGCGTGCCGTGCCAATGGGTGCTGTCCTGCAACAATGTCACCTTCGCCCGCGAGGCGGTGCTGGCCGGGGCGGGGATCGCGTCATTGCCTGAACTGATCGTCGATGCGTGGATCAAGGCGGGCCGTCTGGTGCGCCTGCTGCCGGAGGTGCAGCTGCCGGCGGGCGAGATCTATGCTGTCTATCCATCGCGCCGGTTCCAGGCGTTGAAAGTGAAGGCCTTCCTCGACTTCCTCATCCAGTGCCTGCCGGTAGGGGAGGGGCATTGGCTGGAGCCGGGGGCGGCCCGCCTGATAACATCGCGCCCATGAGTGCGGACGGCTGTCCGTACTGTTCATTTCGGTTTTCACGAGAGCTTTCATGACCACTGTTCGCACCCGTATCGCGCCGTCTCCCACCGGCGATCCGCATGTCGGCACCGCCTACATCGCGCTGTTCAACCTCTGCTTCGCTCGCCAGCACGGCGGCCAGTTCATCCTGCGCATCGAGGACACCGATCAGCTGCGTTCCACCCGCGAGTCCGAACAGCAGATCTTCGATGCGCTGCGCTGGCTCGGCATCGAGTGGGACGAGGGCCCGGATGTCGGCGGTCCGCACGGTCCGTACCGGCAGAGCGAGCGTGGCGAGATCTACAAGAAGTACTCCGACGAGCTGGTGGAGAAAGGCCATGCCTTCCCCTGCTTCTGCTCTGCCGAGCGCCTGGACCAGGTCCGCGCGCAGCAGATGGCGAACAAGGAAACCCCGCGCTACGACGGCCTGTGCATGCATTTGACGAAGGACGAGGCGGCCCAGCGCATCGCTGCGGGCGAGTCGCACGTCGTTCGCATGAAGGTGCCGACCGAAGGCGTCTGCGTGGTTCCGGATATGCTGCGCGGCGATGTCGAGATCCCGTGGGATCGCATGGACATGCAGGTGCTGATGAAGGCCGATGGCCTGCCGACCTACTTCCTCGCCAACGTGGTGGACGACCACCTGATGGGCATCACCCACGTCCTGCGCGGCGAGGAGTGGCTGCCGTCGGCGCCGAAGCTGATCAAGCTCTACGAGTACTTCGGCTGGGAGCAGCCGGTGCTGTGCTACATGCCGCTGCTGCGCAATCCGGACAAGAGCAAGCTGTCCAAGCGCAAGAACCCCACCTCCATCACCTTCTACGAGCGCATGGGCTACCTGCCGCAGGCGCTGCTCAACTATCTCGGGCGCATGGGCTGGTCGATGCCGGACGAGCGCGAGAAGTTCACCCTGGCCGAGATGATCGAGAACTTCGACCTGTCGCGTGTTTCCCTGGGCGGGCCGATCTTCGATCTGGAGAAGCTGTCCTGGCTGAACGGCCAGTGGATTCGCGAACTGGCGGTGGAAGACTTCGCCAGGGAAGTGCAGAAGTGGGCGCTCAATCCTGAATACCTGATGAAGATCGCCCCGCACGTCCAGGGCCGGGTCGAGAACTTCAGCCAGATCGCTCCGCTGGCGGGCTTCTTCTTCAGCGGCGGCGTGCAACTGGATGCCAGGCTGTTCGAGCACAAGAAGCTCGACGCTACCCAGGTGCGCCAGGTGCTGCAGCTGGTGCTGTGGAAGATCGAAGCCTTGCGCCAGTGGGAGAAGGAAAAGATCACCGGGTGCATCCAGGCAGTGGCCGAGCACCTGGGGCTCAAGCTGCGTGATGTGATGCCGCTGATGTTCCCGGCTATCACCGGCCAGGCCAGTTCGGTGTCGGTGCTGGATGCCATGGAAATCCTCGGCGCAGACCTGTCGCGCTATCGTCTGCGCCAGGCGCTGGAACTGCTGGGCGGGGCGTCGAAGAAGGAAACCAAGGAGTGGGAAAAGATCCGCGACGCCATTCCCGGCTGATCGAATCTGATCCTCATGGCCCGCCTCGTGCGGGCCATGTTCGTTTATGGGGCTGGGTAAGTGGTTGTTCTTATAGCAAAAATTTTAAGTACAAAGAAAAAATACTGTTGACAGGGTGCCAGTCCGATCATAAGATGCCGCCCGTCTTCACCGACGGGGCTATAGCTCAGCAGGGAGAGCGCTTGCATGGCATGCAAGAGGTCGACGGTTCGATCCCGTCTAGCTCCACCACTTTCTTGTGGAAAGGAAAGCCCAGTAGGTTTTGCGGTAAGCGGAACTGAAAATCGAAGGATTGCGTCCCCTTCGTCTAGTGGCCTAGGACACCGCCCTTTCACGGCGGTAACAGGGGTTCGAGTCCCCTAGGGGACGCCACTATTCCAGTAACGATGCGCTTGCGTCGTTCGCCAGAGTCATCTGGGGCTATAGCTCAGCTGGGAGAGCGCTTGCATGGCATGCAAGAGGTCGACGGTTCGATCCCGTCTAGCTCCACCAATTTGCCAGAGTCCACGCTCGTGGATTTCTTCGAAGGATACGTCCCCTTCGTCTAGTGGCCTAGGACACCGCCCTTTCACGGCGGTAACAGGGGTTCGAGTCCCCTAGGGGACGCCACTTTCCAGTAACGATGCGCTTGCGTCGTTCGCCAGAGTCATCTGGGGCTATAGCTCAGCTGGGAGAGCGCTTGCATGGCATGCAAGAGGTCGACGGTTCGATCCCGTCTAGCTCCACCAATTGCCAGAATCCACGTTCGTGGATTTCTTCGAAGGATACGTCCCCTTCGTCTAGTGGCCTAGGACACCGCCCTTTCACGGCGGTAACAGGGGTTCGAGTCCCCTAGGGGACGCCATTTTCCCGCTCTGCGGATCTATAGGGCCACTCGGTTTTCGAGTGGCCTTTTTGTTTTTCCGATTCCCGATTTTGTCTCCCGACCGGCGGTCGCGATTGGCGCTTGCGGATTTTTATTATGAGAATAATATTTCGACCATAATATTTTTGGATCGAGAGCGAGACCGTCATGCGCGACAAGAAGGCCCAGACCCGTGAACGCATCCTCAATGCCGCATCCACCGCGCTGCTGCAGCGCGGTCCGGTCGATCCCAGCGTGGGCGAGGTGATGGGCTCGGCGGGGCTGACGGTGGGTGGCTTCTACGCCCATTTCGAAAGCAAGGACGCCCTGATGCTGGAAGCCTTCAAACACCTCCTGTGCACGCGTCGGGAAATGCTGAAGAACCTCGATCCGGCGATGTCGTTTGCCGAGCGGCGCGGGCTGGTCGCCGCTTTCTACCTGTCGCGCAAGCATCGCGACAGCCAGGACGCAGGCTGTCCTATCCCCAGCTCCTTGTCCGATGTGGCGCACCTTCCGGAAGGCTTCCGCGAAGCGCTGATCGAGCACATGGAGCTGATGACTGCGGAGTTGGCGGGGCGCCCCGAAGAGGCGGATGCCGTGCTGGCCGACATGGCTTTGATGGTGGGTGGACTGGCACTGGCCCGGGCGCTTGGCCCGAGCGACCTGTCCGACCGTGTCCTGCGTGCCGCGAAGAAGGCGGTGATCTGAGGAGGTGCTGTCATGAGCAGCTTGGCTTGGGTTCGAGGCGTAAACACCACTCTGGGGCGAGTCGCCCCGCAATGGGTGGCCGGAAAGATGCGCAGGGCGTTCATGACGCCGCGGGAGTTTGAGCCGCGTGACTGGGAACTGCCATTGCTGGCCAGTTCCGAGCGGGTCACCTTGCGCTTCGGCCTGTCTGCCTTGCGCTGGGGCGTGGGGCCCGCGGTGCTTCTGCTGCATGGCTGGGAGGGGCGGCCGACCCAGTTCGCCGCGCTGATCCAGACGCTGGTGGGAGCCGGTTACTCGGTCGTGGCGCTGGATGGTCCGGCCCATGGTCGCTCGCCGGGGCATGAAGCGAACGTCGTCCTGTTCGCGCGGGCACTGCTCGAGGCTGCCGGGGAGTTGCCGCCGCTCCGGGCCGTCATTGGGCACTCGATGGGCGGCGCCAGTGCCTTGTTGGCGACTCAGCTCGGCTTGCGCACGGAGGCGCTGGTGACCATCGCTGCGCCAAGCCGGTTGATTACCGTGTTGCGTCGCTTCGCGCATTTCGTCGGACTGCCGCCTGTCGCCCGTGCGCGCTTCATTCGCCAGGTCGAGCGGGAGGCTGGAATACCCGCGGCGCAACTGGATGTGGCGCGTTATCAACTGGACATCCCGGGCCTGGTGGTACATGCCGAGGATGACCGGGTGGTGCCGGTAGGGGATTCTGCGGAAATCCACGCGGCCTGGGACAGCAGTCGCATGCTGCGTCTGCCCAAAGGCGGGCATCAGGCCGTGCTTGCCAATCCGGAAGTGGCCGATGCCGTGCTGGAGTTGCTTGAACGAGTGGAAAGTCCGGCCGTTCTGGCAATGGCGTCCTGATCCTCCTTCTGCAGGCGGCGGCAAGCGGATGGCTGCCGCCTTTTCATGTGCGCTCCCGGACGGCAGGTCGTGACGTCTGCCGCCGAGCCTGTAAACTTCTCGGCCTGTGTCCGCCGCTCTGATCGGGAGCAGTGGCAGGGATGTTTCAGGAGTGCCTTTGCCGAAAGGCGCTTTCATCAGGGATGTAGTGTCCGGATTGGGGGTGAAATGAATCTGTCGATGGACTGGGTGCTGCAGCAGGCGCGCCCGGTGATGCCGGTATTGGTGATCGAGGACGTCGCGCTGGCGGCCGATCTGGCCCGCGCGCTGTATGCCGGCGGCATCCGCGTGATGGAGGTGACCCTGCGCACTCCGCATGCCCTGGAGGCGCTGGCGGAAATCCATCGCGAGCTGCCGGAAGTGATCCTCGGGGCCGGTACGCTGATTCATACCGAGCAGTTCCAGGAGGCGCGCGATGCCGGCGCCCACTTCGCGGTCAGCCCGGGCTGCACGCCACGCCTGGTAGCCGCTGCCGAAGATGCGCGGATGCCGTATCTTCCGGGCGTGATGACGCCTTCGGAAGTGCTGCTGGCGCTGGAATACGGATATCGCTCGCTGAAGCTGTTCCCGGCCAATGGCAGTGGCGCGGTGAAGATGCTCAAGAGCCTGAAGGGGCCGTTCACCGGCATCCGCTTCTGCCCGACCGGCGGTATCACCCAGGAAAACCTGCTGAACTTCCTCAGCCTGCCCAACGTCGCCTGTGTCGGTGGTACCTGGATTGCGCCGCCCAGTCTGATTCGCGCCCGCGCCTGGGATCAGATCACTCAACTGGCCAGGGAAGCCCGCGAACTGGCCGGCAGCCTGGAGCACACCGCATGAGCTGGGAAATTCCCGATCCGTTCGTGATCGACATCGAGGTCAAGGCCGAGGACATCGACGGCCTGGGCCATGCCAACAATGCCGTCTACGTCAGTTGGCTCGAACGCTGCGCCTGGCGTCACTCGCAGAGCCTGGGCCTGGATCTGGTCGAATACCGGCGCCTGGACCGCGCCATGGCGGTGGTTCGCCATGAGATCGACTATCTGATGGCGGCATACGAGGGCGAGGAGCTGCAGATGGGCACCTGGATCGTCGAGTCGGACCAGCGCCTGCGGATGAAGCGGCACTTCCAGCTGATCCGTCCCAGCGATGCCGCCACCTTGCTGCGGGCGCAGACCACCTTCGTCTGCATCGAACTTTCCAGCGGCAGGCCGAAGCGCATGCCGGTGGAATTCATCGAGGGTTACGGTAAGGCGTTGCTGCCGGACTCCGCCGAGGCTCTTTGACTCCTGCATGATCCGTCGCCCGGCGCTTTGCTCCGGGCGGCGCTTTTCCTACAATCCGCGGCCTTCAGTGTTTCGAGGCGCGGCTCCCGTGCAAATCGCCCTTGCCCCCATGGAGGGGCTGGTAGACGACATCCTCCGCGATGTGCTGACTCGCGTCGGCGGCATCGACTGGTGCGTTACCGAATTCATCCGCATCAATGACCGGCTTCTGCCGCCGTCGGCGTTCCTGCAGTTCGCCCCCGAACTGGAAGAGGGCAGCCGCACGCGCGCCGGAACGCCGATGCGTGTGCAACTGCTCGGTTCCGATCCGCAATGCCTGGCGGAGAACGCCGTGCTTGCCTGCGAACTGGGCGCGCCGGTGATCGACCTGAATTTCGGCTGCCCGGCCAAGACGGTGAATCGCTCGCGAGGTGGTGCGGTGTTGCTGAAGGAGCCGGAGCTGATGCACTCGATCATCGAGACGGTGCGCCGGGCGGTGCCTGCGGCGATTCCGGTGACTGCGAAGATGCGTCTCGGTTACGACAGCCCGGATGGCGCGCTGGATTGCGCGCGGGCGCTGGCGGACGGCGGCGCGGCGCATGTGGTGGTGCATGCGCGGACCAAGGTCGACGGCTACAAGCCGCCGGCGCATTGGGAGTGGGTGGCGCGCGTCGCCGAGGCGGTGCGCGTGCCGGTGTTCGCCAATGGCGAGGTCTGGACGCTCGCCGATTACCTGCGCTGCCGCGAGATCAGCGGTGTCGAGGACATCATGCTCGGCCGAGGCCTGGTATCCCGGCCGGACCTGGCGCGGCAGATCGCCGCCTGGCGCGATGGCCGTCAGGTCGAGGAAATGCCCTGGGCCGATTGCCTGCCGCTGCTGCGCGATTTCTGGCGCCAGGCGCGGAACAAGCTGGCACCGCGCTACGCGCCTGGCCGCCTGAAGCAGTGGCTGGGCATGCTCACTCGCAGCTATCCGGAGGCGGTGGAGCTGTTCACCGTGGTGCGTCGCGAGAGCGATTGCGAGCGGCTCGATCAGTTGCTGCTTGGCGAGCGTCTGGAAGAGCGGGCAGCCTGATCGTAGGAGCAACTATCTTGCATCCTGCGTAACTACGTGGCTGGGCCAGAATCCGCGTAGGTTGGTGCTGAACGCAGTGAAGCCCAACGATGGCGATGTTGGGCTTCGCGTTGCTCAGCGCCAACCTACGGTGGGCATTGCAGCCCGTGGAGGGATGTCAGCGCCCGCCACTGACGTCGATGAATCCGCCGGTGGTGTAGGACGCTTCGTCCGAGGCCAGCCACAGGATCGCCCGCGCCACTTCCTCCGGCTCGCCGCCGCGCCCCAGCGGCACACCGCTCTTCAGCCGCTCGACGCGTCCCGGCTCGCCGCCGCTGGCATGGATTTCGGTATTGATCAGTCCTGGCCGCACGGCATTCACGCGAACGCCCTCGGCGGCCACTTCCTTGGCCAGGCCGATGGTCATGCTGTCGATGGCGCCCTTGGCGGCGGCGTAGTCGACGTACTCGTTGGGCGAGCCGAGGCGCGAAGCCATCGAGGAGACGTTGATGATGCTCCCGCCCTTGCCGCCGTGGCGGGTCGACATGCGCTTGAGCGCCTCGCGGGCGCAGAGGAAGCTGCCGGTGACGTTGACGGCGAGGACTCGCTGCAGGCGGTCGGCATCCATGTTTTCCACGCGCATCTGCGTTTCCAGTATTCCGGCGTTGTTGACCAGTACATCGAGGCGCCCGAGGGTCTGGTCCAGCTCGCGGAACATCCGCACCACGTCTTCCTCGCTGGCGACATCGGCCGCGATCGCCACTGCGCGCCCGCCGCGGCTTTCGATCTGCCGCACCAGCGCCTCGGCAGCTTCGCGCTGGTTGCGATAGTTGATGCCGACGGCATAGCCGCGCTCGGCGGCGAGCAGTGCGGTGGCTGCGCCGATGCCACGGCTGGCTCCGGTGATCAGCATGACCTTGTCCATCGGTGTTTCCTCCTGGCGGATGAACGGCAGGGTTGAAATGGTTTACGTAGTCCCTATCTGTAGGGTTGTGGGATGCCGAAGTCGGGTCCCACGCCAGAGTCCTGCTGACAGGCTCTAGAAAACTTGCTGATTATTCAGGAGATTCGCCATGAGCAATGCATTTTCCCTCGCTCCGCTGTTCCGTCATTCCGTTGGCTTCGACCGTTTCAACGACCTCTTCGAGTCGGCCCTGCGCAATGAAACCGGCAGCTCCTATCCTCCCTACAACGTCGAGAAGCATGGCGACGACCAGTATCGTATCGTCATCGCCGTTGCCGGCTTGCAGGAGGAGGACCTCGACCTTCAGGTCGAGCGTGGTGTGCTGACTGTCAGCGGTGGTCGGCGCGAGAGGGTTTCCGATGACGTCACTTACCTGCACCAGGGGATTGCCCAGCGTGCCTTCAAGCTGTCGTTCCGCCTTGCCGACCATATCGAGGTCAAGGGCGCGGCGCTGAACCACGGCCTGCTGAGCGTCGAACTGGTGCGCATCGTTCCGGAAGAAGCCAAGCCCAAACGGATCGCCATCAACGGCCAGCAGCCGGCGCTGGAAGGCTGACAAGCCATTGCCAGGACAAGGGCGCCCACGGGCGCCCTTGTCGTTTCCGCACCGTAGGTTGGCGCTGAGCGCAGCGAAGCCCAACGGCGTGGTGAATGTTGGGCTTCGCAAGCTCAGCCGCAACCTACCGTGGCATCAAGCCCACCGCCTGCGCATCCAGCAACGCCATGAACGCCCGCGCGGCATTGGAAAGGGTACGTTCGGTATGCAGGATGTAGCCGAGCTGGCGGCTGAGCTGGATGTCCTGCAGCGGCAGGCGCACCACCTGGTCGTCGAGCATGGTGCGCGGCAGCACGCTCCAGGCCAGGCCGATGGAGACCATCATCTTGATCGTCTCCATATAGTTGGTGCTCATGCCGATGTTCGGCGTCAGCCCCTCAGCCTCGAACATGCGGCGGACGATGTGGTGGGTGAAGGTGTTGCCGCCGGGGAAGACCGCAGGGTGTTTCGCCACGTCGGCGAGGAACACCGGGCCCTGGCGGGCCAGCGGGTGTTCCGGTGCGGCGACGAAATCCAGCGCATCGTCCCACACCGGCACGGCACGTACCGGTTCGGCGGTTTCCGGCGCCAGGGTGATCACTGCCAGTTCGGCGCGGCCATGAAGGATTTCCTCGTAGGCCACCTCGGAGTCGAGGAACTGGATATCCAGCTTCACCTGCGGGTGTGCGCGGGTGAAGGCGCGCAACAGCGGCGGCAGGCGGTGCAGGCCGATATGGTGGCTGGTGGCGAGAACCAGTTGCCCGCTGATTTCGCCGCTGAGGTTGGCCAGCGCGCGGCGGGTGTCATCCAGCACATTGAGGATCTGATAGGCGCGGGGGAGCAGGGCGCGGCCAGCCTCGGTCAGGCTCACTTCGCGGCCGACGCGGTCGAACAGGCGCACGCCGAGCTGGCTTTCCAGCGCCGCGATGCGCTTGCTCACCGCCGGCTGGGTCAGGTGCAGGCGTTCACCGGCCTCGGAGAAGCTGCCGGATTCGGCGATGGCGAGGAAGGTGTTCAGGCTGGTGAGGTCCATTGCGGCGGCTCCGGGCGGCAATTTCGGGAATCGAGGTTGGAAGGTTATAGCTGATCGCATTCCGTACGGGAATGCTTTGGATAAAAAATATGAATTTGAGTTATTTGCTGTCTGGCCATAGCATCATCCCCACAAGCCTTAAGGGCATAGAAAGACGCTGATGAGGGATTCTCTGATGGCCGGCAAAACGCTGTACGACAAGCTCTGGGAAATGCATGAGGTCAAGCGCCGTGACGATGGTTCGTCGCTGATCTACATCGATCGCCACATCCTCCACGAAGTGACCTCGCCGCAGGCCTTCGAGGGGCTGCGTCTGGCCGGGCGCAAGCCGTGGCGCATCGATGCCAACATCGCCACCCCGGACCACAACGTGCCGACCACCCAGGCCGAGCGCAAGGGCGGCCTTGAGGCCATCGCCGACGAAGTTTCGCGCATCCAGGTCCAGACTCTGGATGAGAACTGCGATGACTTCGGCATCCTCGAATTCAAGATGAACGACGTGCGCCAGGGCATCGTCCACGTGGTCGGCCCGGAGCAGGGCGCGACCCTGCCGGGCATGACCGTGGTTTGTGGCGACTCGCACACTTCCACCCACGGCGCCTTCGGTGCGCTGGCACACGGCATCGGTACTTCCGAAGTCGAGCATGTGCTGGCGACCCAGTGCCTGGTGGCGAAGAAGATGAAGAACATGCAGGTGCGCGTGGAAGGCACCCTGCCGTTCGGCGTCACCGCCAAGGACATCGTGCTCGCCGTGATCGGCAAGATCGGCACCGCCGGTGGCAACGGCCACGCGCTGGAGTTCGCCGGCAGCGCCATCCGCGACCTGTCGATGGAAGGCCGCATGACCATCTGCAACATGTCCATCGAGGCCGGTGCACGCGTCGGCATGGTGGCGTGCGACGAGAAGACCATCGCCTACGTCGAAGGCCGCCCGTTCGCACCGAAAGGCGCCGACTGGGACAAGGCTGTGGAAGCCTGGAAGGACCTGGTTTCCGATGCCGACGCGCACTTCGATACCGTGGTCGAACTGCGTGCCGAGGACATCAAGCCGCAGGTCAGCTGGGGCACTTCGCCGGAAATGGTCCTGGCCGTCGACCAGAACGTGCCGGACCCGGCCGTAGAAGCCGATCCGGTCAAGCGCGACTCCATCGTCCGCGCCCTCAAGTACATGGGTCTGACCGCCAACCAGGCGATCACCGATATCCAGCTGGACCGTGTATTCATCGGTTCCTGCACCAACTCGCGGATCGAAGACCTGCGCGCCGCCGCCGAAGTGGCCAAGGGCCGCAAGGTCGCCGCGACCGTCAAGCAGGCGCTGGTGGTGCCGGGCTCCGGTCTGGTCAAGGCGCAGGCCGAGCAGGAAGGCCTGGACAAGATCTTCATCGAGGCCGGTTTCGAATGGCGTGAGCCGGGCTGCTCCATGTGCCTGGCGATGAACCCGGATCGCCTGGAGAGTGGCGAGCACTGTGCGTCCACCTCCAACCGCAACTTCGAAGGCCGCCAGGGCGCCGGCGGGCGCACCCATCTGGTCAGCCCGGCGATGGCCGCTGCGGCTGCCGTTACCGGTCGATTCATCGACGTACGCGAATTGATGCAGGCCTGAGGAGACCGAACATGAAAGCCTTTACCCAACACACCGGTCTCGTTGCGCCGCTCGACCGCGCCAACGTCGACACCGACCAGATCATTCCCAAGCAATTCCTCAAGTCGATCAAGCGCACCGGCTTCGGCCCGAACCTGTTCGACGAGTGGCGCTACCTGGACGTCGGCCAGCCGAACCAGGACAACTCCAAGCGTCCGATCAACAAGGATTTCGTGCTGAACTTCCCGCGCTTCCAGGGCGCCAGTGTGCTGCTGGCCCGCGAGAACTTCGGCTGCGGCTCCTCCCGCGAGCACGCGCCGTGGGCGCTGGACGAGTACGGTTTCCGCACCGTGATCGCGCCGAGCTTCGCCGACATCTTCTTCAACAACAGCTTCAAGAACGGCCTGCTGCCGATCATCCTGAAGGACGAGGAAGTCGACGAACTGTTCCAGCAGTGCGAAGCCACCGAGGGCTACCAGCTCACCGTCGATCTGGCTGCGCAGACCGTGACCCGCCCGGATGGCAAGCAGTACAGCTTCGAAGTGGATGCGTTCCGCAAGCACTGTCTGCTCAACGGCCTGGACGATATCGGCCTGACCCTGCAGGACGCCGACGCCATTCGTGGTTTCGAAGGCGATTACCGCAAGCGTCAGCCCTGGTTGTTCCGCGACGCCTGAAACCCGAGGCCTCGATAGCCGAGGCCCTTGCCCCCAGAGGAGCGCAACATGAGCGAAAGTCGCCATGAACAGGTGGTCCAGCGCCAATTCGGCGCCCAGGCATCCGCCTATCTGAGCAGTACCGTGCACGCCCAGGGCGAGGAATTCGCCCAACTGCGCGAGCGACTGTCGGCGACTTCCGGGGCCCGGGTGCTGGATCTGGGCTGTGGGGCAGGGCATGTGAGCTTCCACGTCGCGCCGTTGGCCGGCGAGGTCATCGCCTATGACCTGTCGGCCGAAATGCTCGATGTGGTGGCCTCGGCCGCCGCCGAGCGTGGCCTGGACAACATCCGCACCGAGCAGGGTGTGGCGGAGCGCCTGCCGTTCGCCGGTGGCGAGTTCGATTTCGTCTTCAGCCGCTATTCCGCGCACCACTGGCGGGATGTCGGCCAGGCGCTGCGCGAAGTGCGCCGTGTGCTCAAGCCGGGTGGCGTGGCGGCGTTCATCGACGTGGTCGCGCCAGGCCTGCCGCTGCTGGATACCCATCTGCAGTCAGTGGAAGTGCTGCGCGATACCAGTCATGTGCGCGATTATTCGCCGTCCGAGTGGACGCGCCTGGTCGGCGAGGCCGGCCTGGCGGTGACGGCCTGCAAACGCCAGCGCCTGCGTCTGGAGTTCCAGTCCTGGGTCGAGCGCATGCGTACGCCGCAGGTGATGCGTGACGCGATCAGGGCATTGCAGGTTTCCGTGGGCGAGGAAGTCCGCGAGTATTTCGAGATTGCCGACGACGGCTCCTTCAGTACCGATGTGCTGGTGCTCTGGGCCGAGCGTTGATCATTCGCTGCGGCGCCGGTTGCGCCGTATTTGAGAGGAAAGCATGAGCAAACAGATTCTGGTTCTCCCCGGCGACGGTATCGGCCCGGAAATCATGGCCGAAGCGGTCAAGGTGCTGGAGCTGGCCAACGAGAAGTTCGGTCTCGGCTTCGAGCTGACCCACGACGTGCTCGGTGGCGCGGCCATCGACAAGCACGGCGTACCGCTGGCCGACGAGACCCTGGAGCGCGCGCGCAAGGCCGATGCGGTCCTGCTCGGCGCCGTGGGCGGTCCGAAGTGGGACAAGCTGGAGCGTGACATTCGTCCGGAGCGCGGCCTGCTGAAGATCCGTTCGCAACTGGGCCTGTTCGCCAACCTGCGCCCGGCCATCCTCTATCCGCAACTGGCCGATGCTTCCAGCCTCAAGCCGGAAATCGTCGCCGGCCTGGATATCCTGATCGTGCGCGAGCTGACCGGCGGCATCTATTTCGGCCAGCCGCGCGATTCCCGCGTGCTCGACAACGGCGAGCGCCAGGCCTACGACACCCTGCCGTACAGCGAGAGCGAAATCCGCCGCATCGTCCGTGTCGGCTTCGACATGGCCCGCGTGCGTGGCAAGAAGCTGTGCTCGGTGGACAAGGCCAACGTCCTCGCTTCCAGCCAGCTGTGGCGCGAAGTGGCCGAGGAAGTCGGCAAGGACTATCCGGACGTCGAGCTGTCGCACATGTACGTCGACAACGCCGCCATGCAGCTGGTCCGCGCGCCCAAGCAGTTCGACGTGATGGTCACCGACAACATGTTCGGCGACATTCTGTCGGATGAGGCTTCCATGCTCACCGGTTCCATCGGCATGCTGCCTTCAGCGTCCCTGGATTCGAACAACAAGGGCATGTACGAGCCTTGCCATGGTTCGGCTCCGGACATCGCCGGGCAAGGCATCGCCAACCCGCTGGCGACCATCCTTTCCGTGTCGATGATGCTGCGCTACAGCTTCAACCAGAGCGCTGCCGCCGATGCCATCGAGAAGGCGGTCAGCCAGGTTCTGGATCAGGGGCTGCGCACCGGCGACATCTGGTCGGAAGGCAGCAGGAAAGTGGGTACCCGCGAAATGGGCGACGCAGTAGTCGCCGCACTGCGGAATCTGTAATCTCTCCGGTTCGCCCGCCTCGGATGAAGGGGCGGCGATCCACTACTTATTCGAAGGTGTAGTAGCGATGAAGCGTGTAGGTCTGATCGGTTGGCGTGGGATGGTGGGCTCCGTACTCATGCAGCGTATGCTGGAAGAGCGGGACTTCGACCTGATCGAGCCGGTGTTCTTCACCACCTCCAATGTTGGCGGCGAAGGCCCGGCAATCGGCAAGGATATTGCCCCGCTGAAGGACGCCTACAGCATCGAGGAACTGAAGACCCTCGACGTCATCCTGACCTGCCAGGGCGGCGACTACACCAATGAAGTCTTCCCCAAGCTGCGCGAAGCCGGCTGGCAGGGCTACTGGATCGACGCCGCCTCCAGCCTGCGCATGCAGGATGACGCGGTGATCGTCCTCGACCCGGTGAACCGCAAGGTGATCGACCAGTCGCTGGACGCCGGCGCCAAGAACTACATCGGCGGCAACTGCACCGTCAGCCTGATGCTGATGGCCCTGGGCGGCCTGTTCGAGGCCGGTCTGGTCGAGTGGATGAGCGCCATGACCTACCAGGCCGCTTCCGGTGCCGGCGCGCAGAACATGCGCGAGCTGATCAAGCAGATGGGCGCCATCAACGCCAGCGTGGCCGATGACCTGGCCAATCCGTCCAGCGCCATCCTGGATATCGACCGCAAGGTCGCCGAGGCCATCCGCAGCGACGCCATGCCCTCCGAGCATTTCGGCGTGCCGTTGGCCGGCAGCCTGATCCCGTGGATCGACAAGGAACTGCCGAACGGCCAGAGCCGCGAAGAGTGGAAAGGCCAGGCGGAAACCAACAAGATCCTCGGCCGCTTCAAGAGCCCGATCCCGGTCGATGGCATCTGCGTGCGCATCGGCGCCATGCGCTGCCACAGCCAGGCGCTGACCATCAAGCTGAACAAGGACGTGCCGCTGACCGACATCGAAGGTCTGATCAGCCAGCACAACCCGTGGGTCAAGCTGATCCCCAACCAGCGCGACATCAGCATGCGCGAACTGACCCCGGCTGCCGTCACCGGCACCCTGAGCGTACCGGTGGGCCGTCTGCGCAAGCTGAACATGGGCTCGCAGTACCTCGGCGCCTTCACCGTCGGCGACCAGCTGCTGTGGGGCGCGGCGGAGCCGCTGCGGCGCATGCTGCGCATCCTGCTGGAGCGCTGATCCACCCGACGACGCCGGCCTTGAGCCGGCGTCGTTCTTTCCGCGATCGCGTTTTTCTCGTCGTGCAGTCGTTGCGGCACGATGTGGCTGCAATTGCCTGAGGCATGGGCGGAAAGTAAAGTGCTCAGCCTGTTTCCCACCAATACCGAGAAGTGCATGGCTGAAACCTTCGACATCGCCGTAGTGGGCGCTACCGGCCTCCAGGGCGAGGCTCTGGTCGAATTGCTCGAAGAGCGCGAATTCCCCATTGGCGATCTCCACCTGCTGGCCAGCGGTGACAACATCGGCAAGACGCTGCCGTTCCGCGGACGCAATCTGCGGGTTCGCGATGTTGCCGGCTTCGATTTCTCCACGATCAGGCTGGCGTTCTTCTCCGTGGCGGCGGATGTTTCCCTTGAGCAGGCGCCGCGGGCGCTGGCGGCGGGCTGCAGCGTCATCGACCTGAGTGGCGCCTTCGCTGCCGGCCAGGCGACGCTGGCGCAGGTGGCGGTCAATCCGCCGGCCGGCGATCTGTCCGTCCCGACGCTGTTCGCGGTGCCTTGTGCGCCGGCTGCCGAGCTTGCCGAAGTGCTGGCGGCGCTGCGAGCGCATGTGTCTTTCGAAAGGCTTGTGGTTACCGCCTGCCTGTCGGCGTCTGCGCTTGGGCGTGAAGGCGTACAGGAACTGGCACGGCAAACCTCCGAATTGCTCAACGCCCGCCCCGTAGAGCCACGCCTGCTGGACCGGCAGTTCGCCTTCAATATGCTTGGCCAGGTCGGTGAGGCAGACGGGGAGGGGCATGTGTCCATCGAGCGGCGTCTGGTGTGCGAAGTGGGGCAGCTGTTCCCCGAACTGGCGGGACGCGTGAGTGCCAGTTGCGTGCTGGCGCCGGTATTCTTCGGCGATACATTGAGCGTCACTCTGCGCTCGACCGCACCGGTGGCGCTGGATGCAGTGCGCAGTGCTCTGGACGCGGCGAGCGGTATCGAGCTGGTCGAGGACGACTATCCGACGGTGATTGGCGATGCCCTGGGGCAGGATGTCGTCTACGTCGGGCGCGTGCGAAACGGCATCGATGACCCGTGCGAACTCAATTTGTGGATTGTGTCTGATAACGTGCGAAAAGGTGCGGCGCTGAATGCCGTGGGCTTGGCCGAGTCGTTGATAAAACACTAACCGTCAAAGATACTTATCGACAATTTACAGACGTATTCTAGCTTTACAGTGCTGGCTTGATCGGGGGCTGAAAGGGGGAGATATTCCTGCGCATGCGGCGGATATCGCGGACTTCAGCCCTTTGGATCTCCCCTCGCGAACCCAGAAGAGCTATTAGAACTAGGGATTAAGATATGGTCCGGCTTCGTAAACTGGTGCAGGCAATCGCGGCTGCTTCGGCATTGACCACCGGCATGGCGCATGCCCTGGGGGTGGGTGAGATTCACCTGAACTCGGCATTGAACCAACCGCTGGATGCCGAGATCGACTTGCTGGAAGTGCGTGACCTCTCCTCTGGCGAGGTGGTCCCCAGGCTGGCCTCCCCCGAGGACTTCAGCAAGGCTGGGGTCGACCGCCAGTACTTCCTCACTGGTTTGCGCTTCACGCCCGTGGTGAAGCCGAACGGCAGGAGCGTCATTCGCGTGACCTCCGACCGTCCCGTGCAGGAGCCCTATCTGAATTTCCTCGTCGAGGTGGTCTGGCCGAGCGGCCGGTTGCTGCGCGAGTACACCGTGCTGCTCGATCCGCCGCTTTATTCTCCACAGGTCACTGCCGCTGCCGTTCCGCGCGCGCCTGTCGCGGCGCCGGCGCCGATCCCGCGTCCGGTGGCTCCTGCCGCGCCGCGTCCGGCTCCTGCTCCTGTCGCTGCCGCGCCCGCCCTGGAGGGGGGGCAATACCGTACCGGTCCGCGGGATACCCTCTGGGAAATCGCCTCCCGCGCTCGTCCGAATGGCAGCGTTTCCGTGCATCAGACCATGCTGGCGATCCAGGACCTCAATCCGGATGCCTTCCTCGGCGGCAATATCAACCGCCTGAAGAGCGGCCAGGTACTGCGGCTGCCCGATGCGGAGCAGGTTCGCGCCCGTTCGCAGAACGAAGCGCTGGCGCAGGTCGTCGAGCAGAATACCGCCTGGCGTGAACGGCGCAGCCTGCCGGCTGGCGGTGCCAGGCAGATCGACGCAACCCAGCGCGCCAGCGCCGGCTCGGCACCCGCCGAGGCGGAAGTACAGGACAACCTGCGCCTGCTGTCCGGTGAAGCGGGCAAGGCGAAGGGCAGCGAAAAAGGCAGCCAGAACAGCAAGGCGGTTGCCGACGAACTGGCGATCACCCAGGAAAGTCTCGATACGACCCGTCGTGAGAACGACGAACTGCAGGGCCGCATGAAGGACCTGCAGAGCCAACTGGACAAGCTGCAGAAACTGATCGAGCTCAAGGACGCCCAACTGGCCCGGCTGCAGGCCGATCTGTCCACCCAGCCGGCGCCCGCAACGGCGGATGCCGCGCCCCAGACTGGACAGCCTGCCGAGCCTGCTCCTGTCGCCGCAGCGCCAGCCGCTGCCGAAGGTGCTTCCCCCGCTGCGAGTGCGACTGAGCCGGCTGCGGCACAAGCTCCCGAAGCGGCTGTCGAGCCCAAGCCTGCCGCCGCGCCGGAAACCAAGCCTGCTCCTGCGGCGGCTCCCGCTCCGGCGGAAGAGCCGCAAGTCAGCCTGCTGGATGAAATCCTCGCCAATCCGGTCTGGCTGGGCGCGATTGCCGGCAGCACCCTGCTGGTTCTCCTGGTGCTGCTGATGGTGCTGTCGCGGCGCAACGCTGCGAAGCAACAGGCTGCCGAGGGCGCCCAGGCAGCGGATGAATCGCTGGAACCGGGTCTGAGCGATGATCTCGACCTGACCGGTTCCGGTCTGGAAGGCTGGGATGTGTCCGAGGCCAAGGAAAAGAACGCCGAAGCCCAGTCCGCCGTATCCGCGCAGGCTTCCCAGCCGTCCGGCGATGCCCTCGGCGAAGCCGATATCTACATTGCCTACGGACGTTTCAACCAGGCCGCTGAAATGCTGCAGAGCGCGATCTATGACGAGCCGCAGCGCACTGACCTCAGGCTGAAACTGATGGAGGTCCATGCCGAGACCGGCGACCGCGAAGGCTTCGCCCGGCAGGAGAAGGAGCTGCGCGAAATCGGTGGCGCCGAAACCGAAGTCGAACAGCTGAAGTCGCGTTATCCGGGGATGGTCGCGCTGGCGGCGGTGGGTGGCGGTCTTGCTGCTGCAGCGGCTGCCACGGACGAACTGGAGAACTTCAGCCTGGATGATCTGGAGCTGGATGAACCGGTCATCCCTGCGCCGGCCGCTCAGCCTGTCGTGGCTGATGCCGGACTGGACGATGCCTTCGATCTGGCCCTCGATGATCTCGCCTTCGACGAGCCCGAGCCCGAGGTGCAGAAGGAGGAAGAGGGCGATCTGAGCCTGGAGGACTTCGATCTGGGAGCCGAGCTGGGTCTGGTGGATAGCGCGCCAACGGCTGCGCCGGCCGACGACGAACTGGCCTTCGATCTCGACCTGCAGGCTGACTCCGCGCTGGAACCCATTGCCAAGGAGCCGGTGGACGAGCTTGCCGACTTCTCCTTCGATCTGGAGAACGACCCGTCCCTGCAATCCCTGGGCGAGGACGACTTCGTCCTGGATCTTGCCGACGAGTCGGCGCCGCTTGCCGGAGTCAGCGCCGAGGAGTTCTCCTTCGACCTGGAAAGCGACGCGGCTGCGCCGCAGGCAAGCGAGCTGCCCGATGACTTCGATCTGTCGCTGGCGAGTGATGCTTCGTTGATGGCGGAGGGCGAAACCCCTGCGCTGCAGTCGGACGAGGCAGGCGCGGAACTGGATCGGCTGGTCGAGAGCGTCGGCGAGCCGGAGGACGAGGTTTCTCCGTTCGTTGCCGAGCAGGCTTCCATGTCGGCTTCGTCGCTGGATGATGGCGAGTCCGACGATGAATTCGACTTCCTTTCCGGTGCCGATGAAGCCGCGACCAAGCTGGACCTGGCGCGGGCCTACATCGACATGGGCGACGCCGAAGGCGCGCGGGACATCCTTGGCGAGGTGATCTCCGAGGGCAATGACAATCAGCAGCAGGAAGCTCGTGAACTGCTCGGGCGTATCGCCTGAGCCGGAAGGCTCCAGATAGATGAGTGAAGTTATGTCTCCAGCGGCAGCCGAGGTGGCTGCCGTTGGCGTTTCCAGGATTGCCCTGGGCATCGAATACAAGGGTTCGCGCTATCGCGGCTGGCAGCGCCAGGAGGCTGGCGTGGCTTCCGTGCAGGAGGCGCTGGAGCGGGCGCTGTCCAGGGTGGCGGCGCAGCCGGTGTCGGTGATCTGTGCCGGGCGCACCGATGCGGCCGTGCATGCCAGCGGCCAGGTGGTGCACTTCGACACCACCGTGGAGCGTCCGCTGAAAGCCTGGATCATGGGCGGCAATGCCAACCTGCCCCCGGATATCAGCGTGACCTGGGCCAAGGTCATGCCGGCGAACTTCCATGCGCGTTTTACCGCCATGGCGCGACGCTACCGCTACGTGATCTACAACGATCCGATCCGCCCGGCGCACCAGTCGGAGGAAGTGACCTGGAACCATCGCCCGCTGGATGTCGAGCGCATGCGCGCGGCGGCGAGCGCGCTGGTCGGCACCCACGACTTCACCTCGTTCCGCGCGGTGCAATGCCAGGCCAAGTCGCCGGTGAAGACCGTCCACCATCTGCGGGTGATCGAGCATGGTCGCTTCATCGTGCTGGATATCCGCGCCAATGCATTCCTTCACCACATGGTGCGCAACTTCGCTGGCGTGCTGATGACCATCGGTGCCGGCGAGCGGCCGGTCGAGTGGGCGCGGGAAGTGCTGGAGGCGCGGGACCGGCGTTCCGGCGGAGTTACGGCGCACCCCTATGGCCTCTATCTGGTGCGTGTGGAATACCCGGAAGAGTTCGAGCTGCCGGAGCGCTATCTGGGACCACATTTCCTTTCAAGTTTGCCGGATACGCTCGGCTGACATTTGCTACTATCCCCCCGGATTTTTCCATCGTCCGATCCCGAAAGGTTCCAGCATCTTGTCAGCCGTTCGCATCAAAATCTGTGGCATTACCCGCGTAGAGGATGCGCTGGCCGCGGCCGAGGCCGGCGCCGACGCCATCGGTCTGGTGTTCTATCCAAAGAGCCCGCGGGCGGTGTCCGTGCACCAGGCGCGGGCGATCATCGCCGCCTTGCCGCCATTCGTGACCACCGTGGGGCTGTTCGTCGATGCCGGCCGTTGCGAGCTGAACGGAATCCTCGATGCGGTTCCGCTGGACGTCCTGCAGTTCCATGGCGATGAGTCCGCGGAAGCCTGTTCGGGCTATCACCGTCCCTATCTCAAGGCGCTGCGCGTGAAGCCGGGCGACGACATTGCCGCGCGCGTGGCCGAGTATCCCGCCGCCGCCGGAATCCTGCTGGATACCTATGTTGAAGGTGTCCCGGGCGGAACCGGCAGGGCTTTCGACTGGTCCCTGATACCGACCGGCCTGTCCCGTCCGATCGTGCTCGCTGGCGGCCTCGATGCCGGCAATGTCGCGGCCGCCATCGCCCAGGTCCGTCCCTACGCGGTGGATGTCAGTGGCGGGGTGGAGGCGAGCAAGGGGATCAAGGATGCCGAGAAGATCCGCGCCTTCATCCGTCAGTGCCGTTCGGTGGCATAGAGAATGCAGCCGCATGTGACGGCTAGCGGCTGGCCGCCGTCCACTACCGGACCGCTGCCGGGCAGCGATGGCCCCACTGGTTTTCAGGAGCGGGTGCCGGTTTCGAGTGAGGTATTCAAGGCGACGCCTGTGGCGGCGCTTGTTTTCAGAGGGTTCGCGGCGCTTTTGCCGGAACCGCGACGATGAATTTGCTCAGGGACAAAGGCAAGGCTTGAAGCCTTCTGCGTGCGTCCTGCCCCTGTACTGGAGAACGAGAGCATGAGCAACTGGCTGGTAGACAAGCTGATCCCTTCCATCATGCGTTCCGAGGTGAAGAAGAGCTCGGTACCCGAGGGCCTGTGGCACAAGTGCCCGGCCTGCGAGGCGGTGCTGTATCGCCCCGAACTGGAAAAGACCCTGGAAGTCTGCCCGAAATGCGACCACCACATGCGTGTCGGTGCTCGCGCCCGCCTGGACATGTTCCTTGACGAGGAAGGTCGCGAAGAGCTCGGCGCCGAGCTGGAGCCGGTGGACCGCCTCAAGTTCCGGGACAGCAAGAAGTACAAGGACCGTCTGGTCGCTGCCCAGAAGGACACCGGCGAAAAGGACGCTCTGATTGCCATGAGCGGCAAGCTGCAAGGCATGCCGGTGGTCGCCTGTGTATTCGAGTTCAACTTCATGGGCGGTTCGATGGGCGCCGTGGTCGGTGCGCGCTTCGTGCGTGCGGCTGAAGTCGCCCTGGAGAAGCGCTGTCCGCTGATCTGCTTCTCCGCCTCCGGTGGTGCGCGCATGCAGGAAGCGCTGATCTCGCTGATGCAGATGGCCAAGACCTCGGCTGCCCTGGCGCGCCTGCGGGAAGAGGGCATTCCCTATATTTCCGTGCTGACCGACCCGGTCTACGGTGGGGTTTCCGCCAGTCTCGCCATGCTCGGCGACGTGATCGTCGGTGAGCCGCGCACCCTGGTCGGCTTCGCCGGTCCGCGTGTGATCGAACAGACCGTGCGCGAGAAACTGCCGGAAGGCTTCCAGCGCAGCGAGTTCCTGCTCGAGCACGGTGCCATCGACATGATCCTTCACCGTTCCGAAATTCGCCCGCGCCTGGCCAGCCTGCTGGCGAAATTCACCCACACACCAAGCACCGCACTCGCAGGATGACCGAACGTACCCTTGCCGACTGGCTCAGCTATCTCGAACAACTCCATCCCAGTGCAATCGACATGGGGCTGGACCGCTCCCGCGAGGTGGCTCGCCGCCTCGCCCTCGGGCGACCCGCTCCACGGGTGGTGACTGTCACCGGCACCAACGGCAAGGGTTCCACCTGCGCCTTTCTCGCCGAATTGCTCGGCGAGCAGGGGCTCAAGGTCGGCGTCTACAGTTCGCCGCACCTGCTGCGCTACAACGAGCGCGTCCTGATCGCGGGTCGCGAGGCCTCCGACGAGGCGCTCTGCGAGGCCTTCTCCGCTGTCGAGGCGGCGCGCGGGGAAATATCCCTGACCTATTTCGAGATGGGTACGCTGGCGGCCTTCTGGCTGTTCGAGCGTGCCGGACTGGATGCGGTCGTCCTCGAAGTCGGTCTCGGCGGGCGGCTGGATGCGGTCAACCTGATCGATTCCGATGTCGCCGCGGTCACCAGCATCGGCCTCGATCATGCCGATTGGCTGGGCGAGACCCGCGAGAGCGTGGCTTTCGAGAAGGCCGGCATCTTCCGCGCGGGCAAGCCCGCTGTCTGCGGCGACCTCGAACCGCCGGCGCCCTTGCTGGAACAGGCGCGCGACCTCGGTGTAGCGCTGCAGCTGCGTGGCCGCGACTTCGACCTGGCCATCGGCGAGCAGGGCTGGCATTGGCATGGCCGGGCTGTCGATGGTTCTCCGCTGACCCTGCATGACCTGCCGTTGCTTGACCTGCCGATGGAAAACGCCGCGCTGGCGCTGCAGGTCTATGCCTTGCTGGACCTGCCCTGGAATGCGCAGCAGATTTCTACCGCGCTCAGCCGTACCCGGGTGACCGGACGGCTGGATCGCCGTGTCGCCAGCTTCGACGGGCAGTCGCGCCAGTTGCTGCTGGATGTCGGGCACAATCCGCATGCCGCCGAGTACCTGGCGCGCCGCCTCGCTTCACGGCCGCCGAAAGGGCGGCGCCTGGCCGTTTTCGGCCTGCTGGCGGACAAGGATCTCGATGGCGTACTGGCACCCTTGCTCGGCTTGGTGCAGGATTGGGCTATCGCTCCGCTGCCGACGCCGCGCTCGCGCAGCGCGGAAGAGTTGCAGGCCGCGCTGGCGGGCCACGGTGTGCCGGCTGGCGTTCACGCCAGCATCGCTGCCGCGCTGCAGGCGCAATGCGCCAGGGCCACGGCGGACGACGAGGTCCTGGTGTTTGGCTCGTTCTACTGCGTAGCGGATGCCCTGGATTGGCTCGATAGCGCAAACCAACAAGCCGGTAGGTAAAGAGGGGTGGTCGATGGCCATGTTCGATAGGGGACTCAAGCAACGCATCGTCGGCGCCCTGGTGCTGCTGGCGCTTGCGGTGATTTTCCTGCCGATGCTGTTTTCCCGTGAGGACGAGGTCCGCCAGGTAGTGGTCGACGCGCCGGCCATGCCGAAGCCGCCGGCCATGCCGACGGTAGAAGTGCAGCCCACCGAGGTGCCCGAGTTGCAGGTCGAGAATGCGGATGCGCCTGCCGCAGCCGACGCCTCTACGCCTGCTGCAGTGCCATCCGAGCCGATCGCCAGCCTGCCGCCGGCAGCGCCGCAGGCTGTCCAGCCCGCCGCTCCGGTTCAGCCCGCGCAACCGGCTGCGCAGCCTCAGCCACGCCAGCCGGAACCGGCGCCAGCCGTGACCCAGGCGCCGGCCAAGCCGCAGGTCCAGGCCAGCGCCGCGCCAAGCACGCCGGTGCAGCGTCTGGACGCCAACAAGCTGCCGGTCAGTTGGTCGGTACAGCTGGCCAGCCTGTCGAATCGTGCGCGCGCCGAGGAGCTGCAGAAGTCCCTGCGCAGCAAGGGCTACAACGCCTATATCCGCACCTTCGACGGCATGAACCGGGTGTTCGTCGGTCCGGTGATCGAGCGCGCTGAAGCGGATCGCCTGCGCGACCAGCTCGGCAAGCAACAGAACCTGAATGGCTTCGTGGTGCGCTTCCAGCCCGAGCGGGGCTGAGGTTCGCGCGGGCTTACATAAACGGGCCCATAGCAATATGGGACTGCGCTTAAACGAAGGGCTCTGCTAAAATGCGGGGCCTTTTCCGCTTCTGGGCCGCAACGTGGCATTTAACTGGGTCGATTGGACGATGATCGGCATCATCGTCGTTTCCAGCCTCATCAGCTTGAGCCGCGGCTTCGTCAAGGAAGCCCTGTCGCTGCTCACCTGGATAGTCGCAGGCGGTATTGCCTGGATGTTCGGTGGCGCGTTGTCCCAGCACCTGGCTCCCTACATCCAGCTGCCCTCTGCGCGGATAATCGCGGCCTGTGCGATTCTCTTCGTCGCCACTCTGCTGGTCGGGGCGCTGGTCAATTTCCTCATTGGCGAGCTCGTGCGGGTTACCGGAATGTCCGGGACGGATCGCGTGCTCGGCATGGTTTTCGGCGGCGCGCGCGGCGTGCTGCTGGTCGTCCTGCTGGTGGGGCTGCTCAGCCTGGCACCGGTGCAGCAGGACCCGTGGTGGCAGCAGTCGACTCTGCTGCCGCACTTCCTGATGGTCGCGGACTGGTCGAAGAACACCATTCTCGCTTTCACCGGCAACTGGATGTCCGGAGTGAGCATCGCTCCTCCCGCAGGTGCCGGAGCATTGTTGCCTGCCCAGTGACGGGCGGGTTCGGGGTGGCGGAGAAGCGCTGCCCCTGGGCGTGTTCGGTCGGATGCGTTCGAAATCTGGAATTTGTTTAGCCTGAAACCAAACAGGGGTTGCGTCGCATGTGTGGCATCGTCGGTATCGTGGGCAAGTCGAACGTCAATCAGGCGCTCTATGATGCGCTCACCGTTCTCCAGCATCGCGGCCAGGACGCTGCCGGTATCGTGACCTGTCAGGACGACAGGCTGTATCTGCGCAAGGACAACGGCCTGGTCCGTGACGTCTTCCAGCAGCGCCACATGCAGCGCCTGGTCGGCAAGGTGGGCATCGGCCATGTGCGTTATCCGACCGCCGGCAGCTCCAGCTCCGCCGAGGCGCAGCCGTTCTACGTCAACTCGCCCTACGGCATCACCCTGGCGCACAACGGCAACCTGACCAACGTCGAGCAGTTGGCCAAGGAGATCTACGAATCCGACCTGCGCCACGTCAACACCAACTCCGACTCGGAAGTCCTGCTCAACGTCTTCGCCCATGAGCTGGCGGTGCGCAACAAGCTGCAGCCAACCGAGGAAGACGTCTTCGCCGCGGTTGCCGGCGTGCATGCCCGTTGCGTCGGCGGCTACGCGGTCGTGGCGATGATCACCGGCTACGGCATCGTCGGCTTCCGCGATCCCCATGCGATCCGCCCGATCGTCTTCGGCCAGCGTCATACCGAGAACGGCATGGAATACATGATCGCCTCGGAAAGCGTGGCGCTGGACGTCCTCGGCTTCACCCTGATCCGCGACCTGGCGCCGGGCGAAGCGGTGTACATCACCGAGGAAGGCAAGCTCTACACCCGCCAGTGCGCGGCCAATCCGAAGTACGCGCCGTGCATCTTCGAGCACGTCTACCTGGCGCGCCCGGACTCGATCATGGATGGCGTCTCGGTGTACAAGGCGCGTCTGCGCATGGGCGAGAAGCTGGCCGACAAGATCCTCCGCGAGCGTCCGGACCACGACATCGACGTGGTCATCCCGATCCCGGACACCAGCCGCACCTCCGCCCTGGAGCTGGCCAACCGCCTGGGCGTGAAGTTCCGCGAAGGCTTCGTGAAGAACCGCTACATCGGCCGCACCTTCATCATGCCCGGCCAGGCGGCGCGGAAGAAATCCGTGCGGCAGAAGCTCAACGCCATCGACCTGGAGTTCCGCGGCAAGAACGTGATGCTGGTGGACGACTCCATCGTGCGCGGCACCACCTGCAAGCAGATCATCCAGATGGCCCGCGAGGCCGGCGCGAAGAAGGTCTACTTCTGCTCTGCGGCCCCGGCCGTGCGCTATCCGAACGTCTACGGCATCGACATGCCGAGCGTCCATGAACTGATCGCCCATGATCGCAGCACCGAGGAAGTCGGCGAGCTGATCGGCGCCGACTGGCTGGTCTACCAGGACCTGCCGGACCTGATCGACGCGGTCGGCGGCGGCAAGATCAAGATCGAGCACTTCGACTGCGCGGTGTTCGACGGCGAGTACGTCACCGGCGACGTCGACGAGGCGTACCTGAACAGGATCGAGCAGGCGCGCAACGATGCCAGCAAGGCCAAGTCCCATGCGGTAAGCGCGATCATCGACCTCTACAACGACTGATAAGGAGAGCAGACATGGCACAGGATTGGGATGCCGGTCGCCTCGACAGCGACCTGGAGGATGCGGCTTTCGACACCCTGGCGGTGCGTGCCGGGCAGCGGCGCACTCCGGAAGGGGAGCACGGCGAAGGTCTGTTCACCACTTCCAGCTACGTGTTCCGCAGCGCCGCCGACGCCGCCGCGCGTTTCGCCGGTGAGGTGCCGGGCAACGTCTACTCGCGCTACACCAACCCGACCGTGCGCACCTTCGAGGAGCGCATCGCCGCGCTGGAAGGCGCCGAGCAGGCGGTGGCGACGTCCACCGGCATGTCGGCGATCCTCTCCCTGGTGATGAGCCTGTGCAGCGCCGGCGACCATGTGCTGGTGTCGCGCAGCGTGTTCGGTTCGACCATCAGCCTGTTCGAGAAGTACTTCAAGCGCTTCGGCATCGAGGTGGACTACCCGGCGCTGAGCGACCTCAAGGGCTGGGAAGCGGCCTGCAAGCCGAACACCAAGCTGCTGTTCGTCGAGTCGCCGTCCAACCCGCTGGCCGAGCTGGTGGATATCGCCGCGCTGGCCGAGATCGCCCACGCCCGTGGCGCGCTGCTGGCGGTGGACAACTGCTTCTGCACGCCGGCGCTGCAGCAGCCGCTCAAGCTTGGCGCCGACGTGGTGATCCACTCCGCGACCAAGTACATCGACGGCCAGGGCCGCAGCATGGGCGGCGTGGTTGCCGGTCGACGCGCGCAGATGGAAGCCGTGGTCGGTTTCCTGCGCACCGCCGGTCCGACCCTCAGCCCGTTCAATGCCTGGATTTTCCTCAAGGGCCTGGAAACCCTGCGTGTGCGCATGCAGGCGCATTGCGCCGGCGCCCAGCAGATCGCCGAATGGCTGGAGCAGCAGCCTGGCATCGAGCGCGTCTACTACTCCGGTCTGCCGAGCCATCCGCAGCACGAACTGGCCAAGCGTCAGCAGAAGGGCTTCGGTGCGGTGGTCAGTTTCGAGGTGAAGGGCGACAAGGCTGCGGCATGGCGCTTCATCGATGCCACCCGGATGATCTCGATCACCACCAACCTTGGCGATACCAAGACCACCATCGCCCATCCGGCGACCACCTCCCATGGCCGCCTGACGCCGCAGGAGCGTGAAAACGCCGGTATCCGTGACAACCTGATCCGCGTCGCGGTCGGCCTGGAAGATATCGAGGACCTGAAGAAGGACCTCGCCCTGGGCCTGGCCGCGCTGTGATCGGGGAAGGGATCGGCGGCAACGGCAAGGTCGCGCTGGTAACCGGCGCGGCCCGCGGTATCGGCCTGGGCATCAGTGCCTGGCTGATTGCCGAGGGCTGGCAGGTGGTGCTGGCCGACAACGATCGCGAGCGCGGCGGCAAGGTCGCCCAGGCGCTGGGCGATCAGGCCTGGTTCGTCAGCATGGACGTGGCCTATGAGAACCAGGTGGAAGTCGCGGTCGCCGAGGTGCTCGGGCATTTCGGCCGGCTGGACGCGCTGGTGTGCAATGCGGCGATCGCCAACCCGCACGGCAAGCCCCTGGAAAACCTGGGGCTGAACGAATGGAACCGCATTCTCGGCGTCAACCTCACCGGTCCCATGCTGCTGGCCAAGCACTGCGCACCGTACCTGCGCGCGCACAACGGCAGCATCGTCAACATTTCCTCCACCCGTGCGCACCAGTCCGAGCCGGATTCCGAAGCCTATGCGGCGAGCAAGGGCGGGCTGCTGGCGTTGACCCATGCGCTGGCGATCAGCCTCGGTCCGGATATCCGGGTGAACGTGGTATCGCCGGGCTGGATCGACGCCCGCGATCTGCGCGAGCGTGAGGCTGATCCGCTGGGCGAGGCGGATCACTACCAGCATCCTGCCGGCCGCGTCGGTACGGTCGAGGATGTAGCTGCCGCGGTCGCCTGGCTGATCGGCGACAACTCCGGGTTCGTTACCGGGCAGGAGTTCGTCATCGATGGCGGCATGAGTCGGAAGATGATCTATCTGGATTGATGAAAAAGGGCAGCCGAGGCTGCCTTTTTCTTTGCCCGCACGCTGCAGATGTTCGTAGTGCATTGAAAATTCAAAAAAATTTCACTTCAGGCATTGACTCATTTTTTCCCATCGGTAGAATGCGCCCCACTTCGAGACGAAGGGTGATTAGCTCAGCTGGGAGAGCATCTGCCTTACAAGCAGAGGGTCGGCGGTTCGATCCCGTCATCACCCACCACTCGTGGTAATGCGCAGCGGTAGTTCAGTCGGTTAGAATACCGGCCTGTCACGCCGGGGGTCGCGGGTTCGAGTCCCGTCCGCTGCGCCATTTTCCCCCTCCATCATGGTTCTGCCCTGAACCGGTTCGTCGAGCGAAATGCTCCGAAGCATGATGGAAGGTGACGCAAGTTGCTTTACCGGACGCAAGTCCAAACCGACGCGCAGCGGTAGTTCAGTCGGTTAGAATACCGGCCTGTCACGCCGGGGGTCGCGGGTTCGAGTCCCGTCCGCTGCGCCATATCGAAGCCCTCAGGCAGAAATGCCTGGGGGCTTTTTCATTTCCGACTTTTTTTCTTTCGGGTGAGCTTGCAGCGGTTACGCTGGCAACCCGATGAAAAATTCGAAGAGCGGAGCAGGTTCATGCTGAGTGCGGAGCTGAAGGCGTTCTACATGGTCGCCAGGCTGGGCAGCATCACCCAGGCGGCGAAGAAGCTCGGCCTCAGCCAGCCGACCGTGACCACGCAGATCCGCAACCTTGAAAGCCAGTATGCGGTGGAACTCTTCTATCGTGGCGGACGCCGCCTGACGCTCACCGACGAAGGTGCGCGGCTGGTGCCCATGGCCCAGGCGCTTTTGCAGCAGGAAGCGGATATCGAGTTCTTCCTCCGCAATTGCGGGCAGATGCAGGGCTCCTTGCGCATCGGCGCCACTTCGCCCTATTACGTGCTCGGTTTGATCAAGCAGTTCCGCGAACATCATCCGCAAATCGAGGTGTCGGTGGAGATCGGCAATTCGCAGCAGGTGCTGGACGCGCTCTACGAATGCCGCGTCGATCTGGCCGCGTCATCCCAGCAGGTGAATGACAATCGCCTGACGCATGTTGTCCTGGGCAGCGATCCGCTGGTACTGGCGGTGCATCGCAGTCATCCGCTGGCTGCTCGTCAGCAGGTGGCGCTGGGCGATCTGCGCCAGCATTGCCTGCTGATGCGCGAGGCCGGCTCCACTACCCGCCAACTGACCGAGGCGATGCTGCAGCAGGCTGGCGTGGTACCGGCGTCGACACTGGAGATCGGCAGTCGCGAGTCGATCCGTGAGGCGGTGATCCGCAACCTCGGCGTCAGCCTCATCGCCCGCCAGGAAGTGCCGGACAATCCTGAATTGCGGGTGCTGGAAGTGCAGGGCGCGCCGCTGATGGATGAATACCTGTACTGCCTGAAGGACCGCCGCCAGGCACGCCTGCCCAGCGCCTTCCTGGCGCTGGCGCGGGGGGCGCAGGGTAGGTCGCAGGAGTAGGGTGGGTGAAACCCGCCGGAGTCTCTAATGGCGGGTTGCACCCGCCCTACAGCCAGAATCCCGTGGCCTGCATTCCCAAATCTGCCTATACATCCATCGGCACAATTTTCCCCTCCGCAACATAGCCTTCGCATTCGATCCCTAGCATGACCCTCGTCGAGTCATGCCGCTCCGCGCGGCATGCACATCCGCTCACGAGGTTCCGTCATGAATCGTTCCGTTTCCGCCGCGCCGCTGCAGGTGCGGGATATCCGCAAGGGCTTCGGCCATTTCACCGCCCTCGACGGGGTTTCCCTGGATGTGAAGGGAGGCGAGCTGGTCTGCCTGCTCGGCCCGTCCGGCTGTGGCAAGACCACGCTGCTGCGCTGCATCGCCGGCCTGGAGCGGCAGGACGCGGGCAGCATCTACATCGGCAGTCGCGACGTTTCCAGCCTGCCGCCGCAGGCGCGCGACTACGGCATCCTGTTCCAGTCCTACGCGCTGTTCCCCAACCTCAGCGTTGAGCAGAACATCGCCTACGGCCTGGCCGGCGCCAGCCGCGACGAGGCACGCCGGCGGGTGGCGGAAATGCTCGAAATGGTCGGCCTGTCCGGCAGCGAGAAGAAGTACCCCGGCCAGCTTTCCGGCGGCCAGCAACAGCGTGTGGCCATGGCCCGTGCGCTGGCGCCGTCGCCTTCGCTGCTGCTGCTCGACGAGCCGATGTCCGCCCTCGATGCGCGGGTGCGCGAGCACCTGTGCGGCGAGCTGCGCCAGCTGCAGAAGAGCCTCGGTATCACCACCGTGATGGTCACCCACAACCAGGACGAGGCCATGCTGATGGCCGACCGCATCGCGGTGATGAACCATGGTCGCATCGAGCAGTACGGCACCGCCCAGGAAATCTACAGCCGGCCGGCCACTCCCTTCGTTGCCGAGTTCGTCGGCCAGGGCAACTGGCTGCCGTTCGAGCGCGGTGACGACGGCCACGCGCGGGTCGGTGGGCTGAACGTGCGACTGTCGAATGCCGCCGCATCGCAGTCGGGCCGGCTGTTCTGTCGCCCCGAGGCCATCGGCGTGAATCCGGCGGTACACCAGGACAACCTGTTCCGCGCCCAAGTGCGCGAGATCACCTTCCTCGGCAACCGCTGCCGGATGAGCTTCGAACTGGCCGAGCTGCCGGGCCATCCGCTGCTCGCCGAACTGGCGCCCGCGGACATGCCGCACCTGGCCACGCCGGATATCTGGGTGGCCTTGCCGCCGCGCAGCCTGCAGGTGTTCGCCTGAGATGGACGCCGCAGTGAACCCCGGCCGCGCCCTGGAGGCAGGCAAACCACGTAGCGCAATCGGCGACCGCCTGTTCGTCACGGGCGGCAAATGGCTGCTGCTGATCTTCCTCTGCGGCGCCGTGCTGCTGCCGTTGCTGGCGATCTTCTGGCGCGGCTTCAGCGGTGAAGCGGGGCAGGGCGGCGGCGTGGCCGCGGCCGGCGAGTTGCTGAGAAGCGCCAATTTCCACTGGCTGCTGGGCAACAGCCTGAAGGTGTCCTTCAGCGTCGCCGTCATCGTCGTGCCGCTGGCCTATCTGTTCGCCTACGCGCTGCAACGCACGCTGATCCCGGCCAAGGGCCTGTGGCGGGGGATTTCGCTGCTGCCGCTGCTGGCGCCGTCGATGCTGCCGGGCATCGCGCTGATCTACCTGTTCGGCAACCAGGGCCTGCTGCGCGGGCTGCTGTCGGACAACATCTATGGCTTCTGGGGCATCGTCCTCGGCGAGGCCATCTACACCTTCCCGCATGCGCTGATGATCCTGCTGTCGGCGCTGTCGCTGGCCGATGCGCGGTTGTTCGATGCCGCGTCCAGCATGGGCGCCAGCCCGTGGAAAGCGTTCCGCAGCATCACCTGGCCGGGCTCGCGGCACGGCGTGTTCGCCGCCTTCTGCCTGGTGTTCACCCTGACCATCACCGACTTCGGCGTACCCGTGGTGGTCGGCGGCGACTACCAGGTGCTGGCGCTGGAAGCCTACAAGGCGGTGGTCGGCCAGCAGCAGTTCGGCCGTGGGGCGCAGATCGGCATGATCCTCCTGCTGCCGGCGCTGCTCAGCTTCGCCGTCGACGCCTGGCTGCGCCGCCGCCAGCGCGACGCCATGAGCGGCCGCGCGCAGGTCTACCATCCGAAGCCGTCGCAGCGCCGGGATGCCATCTTCCTCGCCGTGGTGATTGCCATCAGCGCCGTGCTCCTGCTGGTGCTGGGCATGGCGGTGTACTCGTCGCTGGTGAAGTTCTGGCCGTACAACCTGTCGCTGTCGCTGCGTCACTACGCCTTCGAGGAGACTGCTGGCGGCGGCTGGCTGGCCTACCGCAACAGCCTGACCCTGGCGACCTGCACCGCGCTGTTCGGCAGCCTGCTGATCTTCACCGGCGCCTACCTGATCGAGAAGACCCGCGAGCAGGTGTGGCTGAACCAGTTGCTGCGCATGCTCGGCTTCGTGCCGATGGCGGTGCCCGGCCTGGTGCTCGGGCTCGGCTACGTATTCTTCTTCAACCTGCCGGACAACCCGCTGCACGCCCTCTACGGCAGCATGACCCTGCTGGTGATCTGCAGCATCGCGCACTTCCTCACCACCGCGCAGATGACCGCCACCGCCGCGCTGCGCCAGCTCGACGGCGAGTTCGAGGCCGCCGCGCTGTCGCTGAAGATGCCGTTGTGGCGCCACTACCTGCGGGTGACCGTGCCGATCTGCCTGCCGGCGCTGCTGGACGTCGTCCGCTACCTGTTCGTCTCGGCGATGACCACCGTGTCGGCGGCGATCTTCCTCTACAGCCCGGACAGCATCCTCGCCGCCGTCGCCGTGCTGAACATGGACGACGCCGGCAACGTCGGCGGTGCCGCCGCCATGTCGACTCTGATCCTGCTCACTTCCGCCGCCGTATCCCTGGCGCTGTCGGCCGCCTCGCGCGGGCTGCTGCGCCGTTCCCAGGCATGGCGCCAGGCCGATCCGGCCAGCGCCTGAATTACATAAACCCGATCTGGAGCTACCCGAATGTTCAAACGCCTTGCTCTTGCCGCCGCCGTTACCGCCGGTTTCAGCCTGCACGCCAGCGCTGCTACCGAGCTGACCGTCTACACCGCCCTCGAAGCGGAACAGCTCAGCCCCTACAAGAAGGCCTTCGAAGCCGAGAACCCGGACATCAGGATCAAGTGGGTGCGCGACTCCACCGGCATCGTCACCGCCAAGCTGCTGGCCGAGAAGGATCGTCCGCAGGCCGACGTGGTCTGGGGCCTGGCTGCCTCCAGCCTGGCGATCCTCGACCAGCAGGGCATGCTGGAGCAGTACGCGCCGAAGCACCTGGACGCCATCGGCAAGAACTACCGCGACCAGGCCAACCCGCCGGCCTGGGTGGGCATGGACGTGTGGGCCGCGACCATCTGCTTCAACAGCATCGAAGCCGAGAAGCAGGGGCTGGAGAAGCCGATCAGCTGGCAGGACCTGACCAAGCCGGAATACAAGGGCAAGATCGTCATGCCCAACCCGGCGTCCTCCGGCACCGGTTTCCTCGACGTCAGCGCCTGGCTGCAGACCTTCGGCGAGAAGCAGGGCTGGGCCTACATGGACGCGCTGCACGAGAACATTGGCCAGTACGTCCACTCCGGCTCCAAGCCGTGCAAGCTGGCCGCTGCCGGCGAGTTCCCGATCGGCATCTCCTTCGAATACCCGGCCGTGCAACTGAAGCGCCAGGGCGCGCCGCTGGAGATCGTCCTGCCCAAGGAGGGCCTGGGCTGGGAAATCGAAGCCACCGGCATCATCAAGGGCACGCCGAACCTGGACGCGGCGAAGAAGCTCGCCGACTTCTCCGCCAGCCCGGCGGCCATGGATCTGTACAAGGAGAACTTCGCCGTGCTGGCCCAGCCGGGCATCGCCAAGCCGCAGACCGAACTGCCGGCCGACTACGAGCAGCGCCTGATCAGGAACGACTTCGCCTGGGCCTCGAAGAACCGCGACAGCATCCTCGCCGAATGGCGCAAGCGCTATGACGGCAAGTCGGAGGCGGTGGCGAAGCAGTAAGGCGTTCCGATTCGACCGATCGGCGGGGTACGACCGTAGGTTGGCGCTGAGCAACGCGAAGCCCAACATCGCCATCGTTGGGCTTCACTGCGTTCAGCACCAACCTACGCGAGCTCTGGCCACGCAGGATGCAAGACAGTTGCTCCTACGGCTCCCTCGTCCTGGCCGTCCGGCGCCCGGTTTCGCCACGCCCCGCGCGATCCCCCGCAGCGCCTAGACTTCAGTTGATCGCCGATCAACGAGCCATGGCCATGCCTCCCACCAACGAAAGCCTCATCAGGCGCATACACAACGAACTGCTCGACCAGAGCGACGAGGAGCTGGAGCTTGAGTTGCTGGAAGACGTGCGCAACCTCGAAGAACTGTTCGACAACTCCGCCGAAGTCGACGAAGGCAAGCTGGAGCGGCGGCGCTACTTCAGCGATCTGTTCTACCTGCAGGGCGAACTGGTGAAGCTGCAGGACTGGGTGGTGAAGTCCGGCCACAAGCTGGTGATTCTCTTCGAAGGGCGCGATGCGGCGGGCAAGGGCGGGGTCATCAAGCGCATCACCCAGCGTCTCAATCCGCGCGTCTGCCGGGTCGCGGCGCTGCCGGCGCCGAACGATCGCGAGAGTACCCAGTGGTATTTCCAGCGCTATGTCTCGCACCTGCCGGCCGGCGGCGAGATCGTCCTGTTCGACCGCAGCTGGTACAACCGCGCCGGCGTCGAGCGGGTCATGGGTTTCTGCAGCGACGAGCAGTACGAGGAATTCTTCCGCAGCGTGCCGGAGTTCGAGCGGATGCTGGTGCGCTCCGGCATCCAGTTGATCAAGTACTGGTTCTCCATCTCCGACGAGGAGCAGCACCTGCGATTCCTCAGCCGCATCCACGATCCGCTCAAGCAGTGGAAGCTCAGCCCGATGGACCTGGAGTCGCGGCGGCGATGGGAGGCCTACACCAAGGCCAAGGAAGTCATGCTCGCGCGCACCCACATCCCCGAAGCGCCCTGGTGGATCGTGCGTGCCGACGACAAGAAGCGCGCGCGGCTCAACTGCATCCGGCATCTGCTCAGCCAGGTGCCGTACGCGGAGGTGGAGCACCCGTCGGTTTCCTTGCCCCAGCGCCAGCGCAGCAAGGACTACACGCGCAACCAGATACCGCCGGAGATGCTGGTGCCCGAGGTGTATTGAGGCGAACGGTCTGTCACCTTCCTACGCCGATTTCTCGTGGATTGCCCCGGAATGCTGCTTGAAATTCTGAACACTTGATGCGTATTTTGTACGCGCCGCCACCTTGCGCGGCGCCGTATCTAACAAGGATAAGAGTCATGACTACCGATGGGCGCAGCCAGATTGCCGAACGGCTGGCTGGAGTCGAAGAGATCGAATGCGTCACTCCCGACCTGAACGGAGTGCCGCGAGGCAAAGTGATGACCGGCGACGGCTTCCTCTCCGGCCGCCGCCTGCAACTGGCGCGTGGCGTGCTGTTGCAGTGCATCATGGGCGGCTACCCGCCTTCGCGCTTCTACGGAAGCGATGACGGCGACCTGGCCCTGGTCGCCGATCCGTCGCAGATCCACGTCCTGCCCTGGAGCAACACCCCGCGCGCCTTCGCCATCTGCGATGCGCAGGAGCTGGATGGTTCGCCGTCCGGACTCTCCACGCGCGGCCTGCTCAAGCAGATCGTCGCCCGCTATGCCGCCCACGGCTGGCAGCCGGTGGTGGCGACCGAGCTGGAGTTCTTCGTCTTCGCGCCCAACACCGATCCGACCGAGGAGTTCCAGGCGCCGCTGGGCCTGGATGGCCGCCGCGAGCTGGGGCATTCGGCGTTCAGCGTGTCGTCCAACAACGGCCTGCGGCCGTTCTGGGAAGACGTCTACCGCTGCATGGATGCCGTCGGCCTGGAGCGCGACACCTTCATGCACGAGATGGGCACCAGCCAGTTCGAGATCAACTTCCTGCATGGCGACCCGGTGCTGCTGGCCGACCAGACCTTCCTGTTCAAGCACCTGCTCAAGGAAGTGGCGCTCAAGCACGGCCTGGTGGTGGTGTGCATGGCCAAGCCGCTGGCGAAGACGCCGGGCAGCTCGATGCACATCCACCAGAGCATCGTCGATGCTGCCGGCAACAACATCTTCAGCGACGCCAACGGTGAAGCCACTCCGGCCTTCCGCCACTTCATCGGCGGCCTGCAGGCCTGCCTGGCGGACTTCACCCTACTGTTCGCGCCGAACGTGAACTCCTTCCAGCGCCTGTGCAATCCCTTCGCTTCGCCGAACAACGCCTGCTGGTCGTACGACAACCGTGCCGCCGGCCTGCGCATCCCGGCCAGCGGACCGGCCGCGCGCCGCGTGGAGAACCGCCTGCCGGGCGCGGACGCCAACCCGTACCTGGCCATCGCCGCCAGCCTGGCTGCCGGCCTGCATGGCCTGGAGCAGGAGCTGGAGCCGGGCGAGGCGATCCAGGGCGAGATCGAGGTGCCGGACGAACTGCTGCTGCCGTGCAGCATGTACGACGCCCTGCAGCGCCTGAAGCGCAGCGAGCTGGCGCGGGACATCTTCGGCAAGGAGTTCGTCGACGGCTACGCCGCGACCAAGGACATGGAGCTGGCCAGCTTCTTCGACGAGATCACGCCGTGGGAGCGCCGGGTTCTCGCCGCACAGGCCTGATCCTCCCTGCGTCGTCGTGCCTGCGGGCACGGCGACGCTCTTGCCCCGGCGCGACCCGCTATGCTCCCGGCCCGGCATTGGCCTCGACGGGCCGTCACTCTCCCTCTATGTTGATTCAACAGGTGCCGTGGTAACGGCTGCCGTTTCGCCGTTCCACCCGTTTGGACCAAGGAGGTCCGATGAAGCGGATATTCACCTCCTTCCGTGCTCTCTACTTCGCTTCCCTGATGATGCTGACCGGCTCCGGCCTGCTCAGTACCTACCTGGCTCTGCTCCTCGCCGAACGCAAGGTCGACGGCCTGTGGATCGGCGGCATGATGGCGGCCTACTACAGCGGCCTGGTGCTCGGCGGCAAGATCGGTCACCGGCTGATCGCCCGGATCGGGCACATCCGCGCCTATGTCGCCTGTGGCGGCATGGTTACCGCGGCGGTGCTGGGCATCGGCCTGATTCCCTGGCTGCCGGTGTGGCTGCTGCTGCGCATACTGATCGGCCTGGGAATGATGTGCCAGTACATGGTCATCGAGAGCTGGCTCAACGAACAGGCGGACGCCAGCAAGCGCGGCGCGGTGTTCGCCGGCTACATGGTGGCGTCCTACCTCGGCCTGGTGCTCGGCCAACTGGTGCTGGTGGTGCATCCGGGGCTGGGGCAGGAAATGGCGATGATGATCGCCATGTGCTTCGCCCTCTGCCTGGTGCCGGTGGCGATCACCCACAAGGTCCACCCCGCGCCGCTGCATCCGGCGCCGCTGGAGCCGCGCTTCTTCCTGGAGCGGGTGCCGCAGTCGCTGACCACCGTGCTGGTGTCCGGGCTGGTGATCGGCTCGTTCTACGGCCTGGCGCCGCTGTATGCGACGAGCCAGGGGCTGAGCACCGAGCAGGTGGGGATGTTCATGGGCGTCTGCATCTTCGCCGGCCTGCTGGTGCAGTGGCCGCTGGGCTGGCTGTCGGACCGCTACGACCGCGCGGTGCTGATCCGCACGGCGGGCATCCTGCTGCTGCTCGCCAGCCTGCCGCTGGCGGTGCTGCCGTCGCTGCCGCTGGAGGCGATGCTGCCGATGGGCTTCGCCGTCTGCCTGCTGCAATTCAGCCTCTATCCGCTGGCGGTGGCGTTCTCCAACGACCATATCGAGGCCGACCGCCGCGTCTCGCTGACCGCCATGCTGCTGGTCACCTTCGGCGTCGGCGCGTGCATCGGGCCGCTGGCGGCGAGCGCGCTGATGAAGGCGTTCGGGCCGAACATGCTCTACGCCTTTGCCGGCGCCTGTGCGCTGCTGGTGATCTGGCGCGTGCGCCCGGAAAAGGTCACCGGCCTGCACCGGGTCGACGAAGCGCCGCTGCACCACGTGCCCACTCCCGACAGCGGCGCCAGCTCGCCACTGGTGGCCGCGCTCGATCCGCGGGTCGGTAACCAGGCGGTGGCGGAGCAGATGAAAAGCGGCGAGGCGCCGGTGCCGGAGGCGGAAGAGGAGAGTCGCCCGGCCTGATGTGCCGGTTTGCCCTCACCCCAACCCTCTCCCGGAGGGAGAGGGCAGGGGTGAGGGCCGCCAGCCCCGCTAGAACAACTCTTCCTTCTCAAACCGCCGCGCCTCGCGCTGCAGCTGGTAGACAAAGCGCTCCACCTGGCGCTGTTCCAGCCCGTTGATGCGGTGGAAGCGCAGACCGGCGAAGGTCGTGTTGAGCTTCTCGTCGTACTTCACGTGGCGCACTTCCACTTCCATGACGAGAGTCCCGCCTGGCATGCGCGCGGTGAAGCGTTCGTAGACTTCCCCCGGATGCAGCCGGCTGCCGACATCGCCGCTGAAGCGCACCTTGCAGCCGGTGGCGGAGATATCCAGCATCTTGCCGCTGAGCGGTGCCTTGAGCTTTTCTCCGGCGATTTCGATGCTGACCGGCTCGGTCTGCTTCAGCTTCGCCCGGTAGGCGTTGCGGCGCTGGTGGTAGAGCATTTCCGTCGGCGCCGGCAGCCAGTAGCAGCGGTGCTTTTCGAGTTCGCCGAATTCCACGGCCTGGCGGCATTCCCAGACGATGCGGATGCCATCGTGGGAGGCTTCGATATGGAAGGGTTCGGCGTTGTTCAGGTAGCGCTCGCCGTCATTCGGCATCAGTTCGTCCAGGGCGATGCTGTCGTTCTCGCGATCGATCTCGACGACGTAGCTCTGGAAGCGCTGGTTGCGCTCGGCGAAGGAAATGACCAGCGGCGTGTGTGCGTCCAGCAGCATGCGCAGGCAGGCGTGGATTTCCATCGGCGCCTTCAGCGTCCTGGGTGGCTGGGGGCCATTTTCCTTGGCGAACGGACTGGACACGATCCGAGGGTCTCCATCTTGTTCTTGTGGTCTGCGGGGTGGCTCACGCCTGGCTGAGCGGGCGCTGGCGGGCGCCCTGGGTCGCGCCGCCGTGGCGGTCGTAAAGGCTGGGGCTGTCCTGGCCGCGCAGGATATCCAGCAGGTGGCCGGTCGAAGCCTGGCCGGCGCGGATGATGCGGCCGTTGCGCTGGTTGGCCAGTTGCAGGCGGTCGAGCAGCTCGGCGAGCCGGTCGCCCAGTTCGAGCAGTTGGCTGCCATCGGCAATGCGCGCGGCCAGTTGGACCAAACCTTCGCGGTCGGCGCCGACGCCGGCCTGGTGCAGGATGTCGCCGCGCTGGCGGGCGTGCAGTTCCAGTTGCTGCATCAGCGGCAGCTTGCCATCCAGCAGTTGCCGCAGGCGCGGCAGGTCGCGCTGTTCGAGCGCCTGGAACTCGTCGTCGATCAACTGCAGCAGCCGTTCGGCGGCGTCGATATCGTCGGTGAACAGCTGGAGCAGGGAAACGTCGGACATCGCGGGCTCGGCTCGGGAATCAGCGCTGGGATTCGAAGTCGAGCAGCTTGCCGGCGACTCGCTCATTGTCGATCTGGTAGCTGCCGTCGGCGATGGCCTGCTTGATGCGGGCGACCTTTTCCTGGTCGACCACGGGCTGGTCCTTCAGCTGGTCGCTGGCTTTCTGCAGCTGCTGCGCGGTATCGCTGAGCTGCACGGACTCGCCGCTGCCGCCAACGGCTGCGCTGGCGCCGGGCTCGACACTGGCGGCTTCGCTGCGGTCGCTCTGGACGTTGCCGCTGCGGCCGGTGCTGACCGGGGTGCCGGCGGGATTCAGCCGGTTGAAGTCGATGACCATGGTTTGAACCTCTGCGGGTTGGTGACACTTGTCCTCGTATTCGGCCGTATCGCGGAATTCTTTAGGACGTTTTATCGCGTATCGATGCACAGTTTAGGAAAAGCCGGCCGAGTTTCGCTACATGCCGACTTCGACGGTGCCCGGTTCCATCACCCGCGCCTTGACCACTCGCTGCGATTGCAGGTTGCGCACGCGGATCTGCTGGCCGGGCACGCCGTTGGCCAGCGCCTCGCCGGGCATCGCCACGGTCACCGTGCCGGTGCGCGCGCGGATCATCACCTGGTCGCCCTTGCGCACCGCTTCGGCCTGTTCCAAGAATACCGGGGCGAGAATCTGGTCGTTCAGCGTCGCGCGCCGCAGCTTCTGGCCGATCACCCGTTCCGGCTCGGTGATGTAGCCCTGGCTGAGCAGGCCGACATCGCGTTCCACCAGGCCGATATCGCCGGCTTCCAGCACATGGCCGCGCTTCAGCGGCAGGCTGGCGACGACAACCTGGCGGAAAATCCGGACCTGGGCCGGGACGAACACCGTCCACGGCGAACTGCCGTCGCAGCGCACCCGCACGGTGACGCGGCCGACCGGTTGCGCCGGGCTTTCCAGCTGCTGCGTCAAACTCCTGTCGCAATGCACCAGGCGCAGGCGCGGATCGATGCGGCCGACGTCCACCTGATAGCGCGCATCCATGGCGCTGGACTGCAGATATTCCTCCACCTTGAACTCAAGAAAGCCCTGGGTGGCGCCGATAAGAGTCTCGGGAGCGGTGAACTCGTCGGCCACGCCTGTGCCGAGGCCGAGAGTGCCCGCGATTCCAAGAACGCCGCAAAGCATCCGGCGCAGGGGCCGGAGCTGTCGGGAAAATGTCGTTGCCTGCTTCATGCAACGGTTCAGGCAATAGTCGTGCCGTCTCGCATCCGGGGCGGCGATGCGGGGAGGCGTAATGGCCGGAGTCATGGATACGGTAGACCGGCGAACGCAGCTGGTCGGGCAGAATCGCCTCGAACTGCTGCTGTTCCGTCTGGATGGCAGCCAGTTGTATGGCATCAACGTGTTCAAGGTGAAAGAGGTGCTGCAATGCCCGCGCCTGACCGTGATGCCCAAGTCCAATCATGTGGTGCGCGGCGTGGCGAACATCCGCGGCGGCACCATCCCGATCCTCGACCTGTCGCTGGCCACCGGCCGCCAGGCGCTGCGCGATCTGGCCCAGAGCTTCGTGATCATCACCGAGTACAACACCAAGGTGCAGGGCTTCCTCGTGCATTCGGTGGAGCGCATCGTCAACCTGAACTGGGAAGAGATCCTGCCGCCGCCCAAGGGTACCGGTCGTGACCACTACCTGACGGCGGTGACGCGGGTGGACGGGCGGATGGTGGAAATCATCGACGTGGAGAAGGTGCTCGCCGAAGTGGCGCCGACTTCCGAGCGGATTTCCGACGGTGTGCTGGATGCCGAAGTGCAGCGGCGCGCACCGGGCAAGCGCGTGCTGGTGGTGGACGACTCCTCGGTGGCGCGCAAGCAACTGCTGCGTTGCCTGGAAACGGTCGGCGTGGAGGTGCTGGCGCTGCCGGATGGCCGCCAGGCGCTGGATTACCTGCGGCAGATGGTGGAGGCGGGCAGCCGGCCGGCGGACGAGCTGCTGATGCTGATCTCGGATATCGAGATGCCGGAGATGGACGGCTACACGCTGACGGCGGAAATCCGCAACGACTCGCGGCTGCATGACCTGCACATTCTCCTGCATACTTCGCTGTCCGGTGTGTTCAACCAGGCGATGGTGCGGAAGGTCGGCGCCGATGATTTCCTCGCCAAGTTCCGCCCGGACGACCTGGCGGCGCGGGTGATGGAGCGCATCAGGGCGGTGGATGCCCGCTGAACCACGCGGCGCGGCGAGCGCCATCGCGCCGCTGGCCGGCAGCGCCGGGCCGGGTCTGATCGGCAGGCCGGGCGGCGGTGTGCCGGCGGCTACGCCATTCCCCACGCGCAACGAGGCACTACCCTTGACATCGAGCTCCCCTGACTACGAGCTGTTCCGGGCCTTCCTGGAAAAGACCTGCGGCATCGTGCTCGGCGCCAACAAGCAGTACCTGGTTTCCAGTCGCCTGAGCCGGCTGATGGAGCAGGAGGGCATCAAGTCCCTCGGCGAGCTGGTGCAGCGGATCCAGGGATTTGCCGGCGGCGCCCTGCGCGAGCGGGTGGTGGACGCGATGACCACCAACGAGACGCTGTGGTTTCGCGATACCTATCCGTTCGAGGTGCTGAAGAGCCGCATCCTTCCGGAAATGCTCAAGGCCAACCCCGGCCAGCGCCTGCGCATCTGGTCGGCGGCGTGCTCCTCGGGGCAGGAGCCCTATTCGCTGTCGATGGCGATCGACGAGTTCGAGCGCAGCAACCTCGGCCAGCTGCGCGGCGGGGCGCAGATCGTCGCCACCGATCTTTCCGGTTCGATGCTGGCGCAGGCCAGGACCGGCGAGTACGACAACCTGGCAATGGGCCGTGGTTTGTCGCCGGAGCGGCAGCAGCGCTACTTCGAGCCGAAGACTCCCGGCCGCTGGGCGCTGAAGCCGGCGATCAGGAGTCGGGTGGAATTCCGTGCGCTGAACCTGCTGGACAGCTATTCCCTGCTCGGCAAGTTCGACATGATCTTCTGCCGCAATGTGCTGATCTATTTCTCCGTCGAAGCCAAGCGCGACATCCTGCTGCGCATGCACGCGGCGCTGAAGCCGGGCGGCTACCTGTTCCTCGGCGCGTCCGAAGCGCTGAACGGCCTGCCGGAGCATTACCAGATGGTCCAGTGCAATCCGGGGATCATCTACCAGGCCAAGTGAGGCCTGCTCCAGCGGATTTCCGCGGAGGGCAGGTAGGGCGGGTGCAACCCGCCAGTCCGGAGGCGTCATGGCAGGTTGCACCCGCCCTACGGAGTGGGGCTTTCCCGCAGACACAAAAAAAGGCGCCTCGAAAGGCGCCTTTTTCACTGGTCGGGCGATCAGCCGTTCCAGCGCTTCAGGATCAGGGTGGCGTTGGTGCCGCCGAAGCCGAAGCTGTTGCTCATGACCGTATCGACCTTGGCGTTTTCCTCGGTGACGCGGACGATCGGCAGATCGGCCACTTCCGGGTCCAGCTCGTCGATGTTGGCCGAGCCGGCGATGAAGTTGCCTTCCATCATCAGCAGGCAGTAGATCGCCTCGTGCACGCCGGCAGCGCCCAGGGAGTGGCCGGACAGGCTCTTGGTCGAGCTGATCTTCGGTGCCTTGTCGCCGAACAGGCTACGGACCGCGCCGGCTTCGGCAACGTCGCCGACCGGAGTGGAGGTGCCGTGGGTGTTCAGGTAGTCGATCGGATCGCTGACGGTGGACATCGCCTGCTGCATGCAGCGGATCGCGCCTTCGCCGCTTGGGGCGACCATGTCGTAGCCGTCCGAGGTGGCGCCGTAACCGACGATTTCGGCGTAGATCTTGGCGCCGCGCTTGAGGGCGTGCTCCAGCTCTTCCACCACCACCATGCCGCCGCCGCCGGCGATGACGAAGCCGTCACGCTTGGCGTCGTACGCACGCGAGGCCTTTTCCGGGGTCTCGTTGTACTGGGTGGAGAGGGCGCCCATGGCGTCGAACAGGCAGCTCTGGCTCCAGTGCTCCTCTTCACCGCCGCCGGCGAACACGACGTCCTGCTTGCCCAGCTGGATCTGCTCCATGGCGTTGCCGATGCAGTGCGCGCTGGTGGCGCAGGCGGAGGCGATGGAGTAGTTGATGCCCTTGATCTGGAACGGAGTGGCCAGGCACGCCGATACGGTGCTGCTCATGGTGCGCGGCACGCGGTATGGGCCGATGCGCTTGACGCCCTTCTCGCGCAGGATGTCGATGGCTTCCATCTGGTTGATGGTGGAGGCGCCACCGGAACCGGCGATCAGGCCGGTGCGCGGGTTGGAGATCTGCTCCTGGGTCAGGCCGGAGTCCTTGATCGCCTGCTCCATCGCCAGGTAGGCGTAGGCCGCGGCGTCGCCCATGAAGCGGTACACCTTGCGGTCGATCAGCTCTTCCAGGTTCAGATTGACGGAACCGGAAACCTGGCTGCGCAGACCCATCTCGGCGTACGAGGGATTGTGACGGATTCCGGCACGGCCAGCGCGAAGGTTGGCGGAGACGGTGTCTTTGTCATTGCCCAGGCAGGAAACGATGCCCAGACCGGTAATCACGACGCGACGCATGCGGATAACCCTTAGAAGCTGTCAGTGGAAGTGAACAGGCCGACGCGGAGACCTTCGGCGCTGTAGATTTCGCGGCCATCGACGCTGACGGTGCCATCGGCGATGGCGAGGATCAGCGAGCGGGTGATGGTGCGTTTGATGTGGATGTTGTAGGTGACCTTCTTGGCGGTCGGCAGGACCTGGCCGAAGAACTTCACTTCGCCCGAGCCCAGCGCACGGCCACGGCCGGGGTTGCCCTGCCAGCCGAGGAAGAAACCGACCAGTTGCCACATGGCGTCGAGGCCGAGGCAGCCGGGCATTACCGGGTCGCCTTCGAAGTGGCAGCCGAAGAACCACAGGTCCGGATTGATATCCAGCTCGGCGACCAGTTCGCCCTTGCCATACTTGCCGCCCGTTTCGCTGATGTGAGTGATGCGGTCGATCATCAGCATGTTGGGGGCGGGCAGTTGCGCATTACCCGGTCCGAAGAGCTCGCCGCGGCTGCAGCGCAGCAGGTCTTCTCGGGTGAAGGCGTGTTGTTTGGTCATGCGAGCTCCTCAAAAATCTTTATCGGCAGGGCGATTGCGCATCGGCCTGCGGCTCCGCGCGCCTGGGTTTGTTGTTGCGGCATCCAGCGGCAGCCAAGTTCATAGACTAATGCCTATCGGCTCAAGTCACAGCGCCGGGGCGATCAGGCGCCGTTTTTTTACCGGTGCACGTCGTCTTCAGGGCCGGCGCGCGAGCTGAACGTCCGCTTCAGGGGCGGAAGTGTGTTCGAAGCGCGCCCAGTGTTCAACTTCCTGCCGTCACCCAGTGTTGCAGAATCCGCTGCAGATCGGCGCGTTTGAACGGTTTCGCCAGGTAATCGTTCATCCCGGCGGCGAGGCAGGCCTCGCGGTCGCCCTCCAGCGCGTTGGCCGTCAGGGCGATGATCGGAATCTGCCGGCCGCGCGCTCCGGCGCGGATCTGCCGGGTCGCGGCGTAGCCGTCGAGCACCGGCAGCCGGCAGTCCATGAGGATTGCGCTGAAATCGGCGCTTTCCACGCTGCGTACGGCCTGCACGCCATCTCCTACCAGACTGACCCGATAACCCAGGCTGCGCAACATGGCTTCTATGACCGTTTGATTCACCGGGTTGTCCTCGACCAGCAGGATGGACTGACCAGCGGCACGTTTGTCGGATTCCGGCTCGACCTTGTCCGCCGGCTGCTGGCGGATGCGGAACGGCAGGGGGATTTCCAGGGTGAAGGTCGAGCCGACGCCCTGCTGGCTGGTGGCGTGCAGCGTGCCGCCCATGCGCTCGGCCATGGTGCGGGCGATGGCCAGGCCGAGCCCGGTGCCGCCGAAGCGCCGCGAGACGGACGAGTCGGCCTGGCGGAAGGCTTCGAACATCTGCTCCAGGCGGTCCGGGGGAATGCCGATCCCGCTGTCGTGCACCGCGCAGGTGAACCAGAGCACCTCGTCATCCAGAGGCTGCCAGCGGGCTTCCAGGCGGATGCTTCCCTCTTCGGTGAATTTCATCGCATTTCCCAGCAGGTTCACCAGGATTTGCCGGATTCGCGTGGGGTCGCCCTGGACTTCGAGATTCCCCAGGCCGTCCTGGGCATCCACCACCAGCTCCAGGCCGCGTTGCTGGCCGCTGTGCTGGAACACCTGGACCGAGCCCTGGACCAGCTCCAGCGGATTGAACGGCAGGCGCTCCAGCTCCAGCGCGCCACGCTCGATGCGGGAGAAGTCGAGAATGTCGTTGATGACCTTGAGCAGGTGCTCCGTCGATTCGGTGGCCAGCGCGCTGTATTCGGCCTGTTCCTGGCTCAGCTCGGTGGTGTCCAGCAGCTGCAGCATGCCGAGCACACCGTTCATCGGCGTGCGCAGCTCATGGCTCATCATGGCGAGGAATTCGGATTTCGCGTTGTTGGCCTGTTCCGCCTCTTCGCGCGCGGCGATCAGTTGCGCGATGCTGCGTTCCTGCTCGGCGCTGGCCTGTTGCAGGCCGCGCGCCAGGTTGTTGATGTGGCGGGCGAGGTCGCCGAGTTCGCCGTCGTCGAGCACGGGCAGGGTCGTGCGGTAGTCGCCTTTCTGGATCGCCTGCACGGCGCGGCCCATGGTGCCGATCGGCGCGGCGAGGCGGCGGGCCAGGCGGCGCACCAGGAGCAGCGTGAGGGCGAGGGCGAACAGCGCCAGCAGGCCGCCCTTGAGGAGGATTTCCTGCTGGCACTGGCTGAACGCGTCGTCGGCCATGCCCACCACGACCCGGCCCAGATAGTCGTCGCCGGAGAGATCGTCCAGCGCATGCACCGTTTCGCCCGGCAGCGGGGCGGCGAGCGCGGGAATGCTCTGGCGTTGGATGGCGGACTGGAAGACCGCCACTCCCGGGCTGCTCTCCAGCGAGCTGGCGTCGTGCTCGACGTAGACGAGGATGTCGTCCTTGCGGTCGCGCACTTCGACGAAACGCACGTTGGGCGTGCCGAGCGTGGCCTGCAGCAGGTTCTTCAGCAGCGCGGGATTGTTGGTGAAGACGCCGAACTCCACCGCTGGCGCCAACTGGTTGGCGATCAGCTGGCCGGTGTGCTGCAGTTCATGGCGCAGGTCTTGCAGCCGCGCATAGGTGAAATAGCCGGTGAGCAGCAGGGTCAGCAGCAGCGCCGGCCCCAGGCTGATGGCCAGCATGCGGGCCTGGATGCTCCAGCCCTTGGCGGCGCTCATGGCGCGGCTCCCGCGACGAACGGCAGGGGAGCGAAGTGGCGCGAAAGAGGCGAACGGTCTGCCATGTGCACGGAACGGCCCTGTTCTCGATTTCTGTTTGTGCGGATGTTAAACGACGTGCCACGGTTTGCCAGTCTGGCGAAGCAGGCTGTGCGCCTCGTGGAGGGGCCTTATAATGCCGCAATCGCCGCACCGCGCGGCCCTTTATGGAAGAGTCATGACTGAGCAGCAACCGATTGCCGTGCTGGGAGGTGGAAGTTTCGGCACCGCCTTCGCCAACTTGCTGGCGGAGAACGGGCAGAGCGTCCGCCTGTGGATGCGCGACGAGGAGCAGGCGGAGTCCATTCGCAGCCAGCGCGCGAACCCGCGTTACCTGAAGGACGTGCGCATCCATGACGGCGTGGAACCGGTCACCGATCTTCCTGCCACCCTGGCCGCGTGCCAGATGATCTTCGTCGCGCTGCCGTCCAGCGCGCTGCGCAACGTCCTGGCGCCGCTGGCGGATGCATTGGCCGGCAAACTGCTGGTCAGCCTGACCAAGGGCATCGAGGCGCAGGGCTTCAAGCTGATGAGCCAGGTGCTCGAAGAAATCGCACCGGAGGCGCGCATCGGGGTGATCTCCGGCCCCAACCTGGCCCGCGAAATCGCCGAGCACGAACTCACCGCCACCGTGGTCGCCAGCGAGGACGAGCAGCTCTGCGAGCGCGTCCAGTCCGCGCTGCACGGCCGCACCTTCCGCGTCTATGCCAGTGCCGACCGTTTCGGCGTCGAGCTGGGCGGCGCTCTGAAGAACGTCTACGCGATCATCGCCGGCATGGCCGCCGCGCTGGGCATGGGCGAGAACACCAAGAGCATGCTGATCACCCGCGCCCTGGCGGAGATGACCCGCTTCGCGGTGAAACTCGGCGCCAACCCGATGACTTTCCTCGGCCTGGCCGGGGTCGGCGACCTGATCGTCACCTGCTCGTCGCCGAAGAGCCGCAACTACCAGGTCGGCTACGCCCTCGGCGAAGGCCTGAGCCTGGAGGATGCGGTGGCGCGCATGGGCGAGACGGCGGAAGGCGTGAACACCCTGCGGGTGCTCAAGGCCAAGGCCGACGAACTGCAGGTCTACATGCCGCTGGTAGCCGGCCTGTACGCCATTCTCTTCGGCGGGCGTACGCTGGAGCAGGTCATCCAGGCGCTGATGAGCGGCGAGCCGAAGACCGACGTCGACTTCATTCCAACCACGGGTTTCTAAGGAGAACACAGCATGTCCGCCGATCGTCAGGGAAAGGAATCGCTCGCCATCCGTATCCTCTGGATGTTCTTGTTCGTGCTGGTCTGGCAGGTGGCCGAGCTGATCCTCGGTGTCGTCGTCCTGCTGCAACTGATCTACCGCATCATCTATGGCGCGCCCAGCGGCAGCCTGATGGGCTTCGGCGACAGCCTCAGCCAGTTCCTCGCGCAGATCGGCCGTTTCGGCAGCTTCCAGACCGACGAGAAGCCCTGGCCGTTCGCTGACTGGCCGACCCCGCGCGAGCCGGAAGGCGAGGCCCCGCACAACGTGCCGCCGGCCGAACATCCGGTGCGTGACGAAGAGCCGAAGCTATGAAGATCTGGCTGCTGCGCCACGGCGAAGCCGAGCCGCAGGCGCGCCGCGACGCCGACCGGCGGCTCACCGCCCACGGCCGCAAGGAAGTCCTGATCAGCGCCGGACACCTGTCCGGCCATCCTATCGACGGCATTCTCGCCAGCCCCTACGTACGCGCCCAGGAAACCGCCGAGCTGGTGCGCGAGGCGCTGGGGTTGGACGGCGCCGTCCACACCGCGCCCTGGCTGACCCCGGACGACGACCCGCGCGACGTGCTGCGCTTCCTCGACGGCCGCGGCGAGCGCAACCTGCTGCTGGTCAGCCACCAGCCGCTGATCGGTTCGCTGGCCGGGCTGCTGGTACATGGCAGCCGCAGCGAAGCGCTGCCCATGAACACCGCGTCGCTGGCGGAGCTGGAAGGCGAATTTCCGGTGGCGGGGTTGATGCGGCTGGTGTCGGTCTACCATCCGCGGCATCACTGAGATCAGGGGCGCGAATCGCGGGCATGGCCCGCTCCTACGAGGTGCGGGAAAAACGCCGTCGTAGGATGGGTTGAGCGAAGCGATACCCATCACCACGGCCGCATGGGTTTCGCAGGCTCAACCCATCCTACGAAGAGCACCTCGGCGCAGTCGGCAAGACAGTTGCTCCTACGGTCGGCAGTGCCCACCGTAGGTTGGCGCTGAGCAACGCGAAGCCCAACATCGCCATCGTTGGGCTTCACTGCGTTCAGCACCAACCTACGTGAGTTCTGGCCCAGCCACTTGGCGCCGCCTTCCCCGATAATCCGCGATGAACCATTTTTTAGTCATCCATCAGATTCGATGGTGGCGGCAACTTGCGGCTGCGCTCGATCTTTCTCTCCAGATATCTCCCGACAGTGAGAATCAGCAACGCCAGCAGCATGCCTATCCCCCCGGCGAGCACCTGCCCGCTGCCGCAAGCCAGGCCGATCATGGCGGAGAGCCAGATGGTGGCGGCGGTGGTCAGGCCTTCGACGCGGTATTTGCGCTCGTGATGCACGATCACCCCGGCGCCGATGAAACCGATGCCGGTCAGGGCTCCCTGCACCACGCGGCTGGCGGCGTCGGCGCCGATGGGGTGGAGTTGCTGGATCATGCTGATGGCCATCGCCGCGCTGAGGGAAATCAGCGCATGGGTACGCAGCCCGGCCGGGCGGTTGTACAACTGACGGTTGAGGCCGATCAGGCCGCCGAACAGGGTGGCGAACAGCAGATTGGCCAGGAACAGGAACTGATCGAGTTCGCTCGGAAATACCACCAGCATGGACGGGCTTCCTCTGGGACGGTCTTGGCAGGGTAGTGCGTGTTGCGCGGGGCGGCTGTGAAGTGCGTGCATCGCGGTGATTCTTTCGCCCGCGGAAATCCCCCATTGGGGCGTACGACGTAATGCCTGCGCGTATGAAGTGGCTTACAACATTTCTCTGAAACATCCTTGTCTAGGATCAGCGTGCGTGAAATATTCCACCAAGCAAGTGCTTGGTTGGCGCGCAGTTTCACCTGTCGGAAGGACGGGTGAGACGGCGGTGACGCGGCCGGTGCATGCTGGTCGCGCCACCTGCGTCCGGGACATCCGCCTGCATGGCGATGACGGTAAGCCAGGCTGCATCTCGCGCCTGATGGCCGTGGTTCCGCCGGGCTGACGGCAGCGAAGCATGATCCAAGCAATCCCATTGAGTTCGAAGGCATGACACAAACAATATTCTTCGCTCACGCCAACGGTTTTCCCTCGGCCACCTACGGCAAGCTGTTCGAGGTGCTGCAGCCGGACTACCGGGTGCGTCATCTGGAGATGCACGGGCACGATCCGCGATTCCCGGTGAACGCCAACTGGGAGAACCTGGTGGACGAGCTTCTGCACCATCTGGCGACGCTCGATGAGCCGGTGTGGGGTGTCGGCCACTCCCTGGGCGGAATCCTCCACTACCGTGCGGCGCTGCGCCGGCCCGACCTGTATCGCGGGGTGGTGATGCTCGATTCGCCGGTGTTCAGCCGTCCGGGGCTGCTGATGATCCGTGCCGCCAAGCATCTCGGCCTGATCGACCGCCTCACTCCGGCCGGGCGTACCCTTGGGCGTCGCGAGGAATTCGCCGATCTGGACGAGGCGCGCAGCTACTTCGCCGGCAAGACGCTGTTCCGCCATTTCGACCCGGATTGCCTGGAAGCCTACCTGCAACATGGCCTGGCGCCGGCTCCCGACAGCCAGGGACTGCGCCTGCGCTTCGATCCGGCCACCGAGATCAGCATCTACCGCAACGTCCCGCACACCAGCCCGGGGCGCCCGAGCCAACTGGCGGTGCCGCTGAGCCTGGTGCTCGGCGAGCAGAGCCGGGTGCTGCCGCGGCAGGTCCGCTGGGCGGCGCCGGCACGGCATGGCGAGTGCCTGTACCTGCCGGGCGGCCACATGTTCCCGCTGGAGCGCCCGCGGGACACTGCCGAACTGCTGAAGGACGTGCTGGGTCGTTGGCAGTACGCGTATCGGGAGCGGGAAAGCGCATGAGCGTGCATGTCGAGGAAATCCGCCTGAACCTGCCGCACATCGAGCTGGCAGCCCACCTGTCCGGCCCGGAGGACGGTCGTCCGGTGATCGCCCTGCACGGCTGGCTGGACAACGCCATGACCTTCGCCCGACTGACACCGAAGCTGGAGGGCCTGCGTATCGTCGCGCTGGATTTCGCCGGGCACGGCCTGTCGGCGCACCGGGCGGTTGGCATGGACTATTCCCTCTGCGACTACGTGATGGACGTGCTGCTGGTCGCGGAGCAACTGGGCTGGGAGCGTTTCACCCTGCTCGGCCACTCGATGGGCGCCATCGTCTCGACCCTGCTCGCCGCGGCGATGCCGGAGCGGGTGGAGCGCCTGGCGCTGATCGATGGACTGGTGCCGTTCACCGCCGAACCGGCCAAGGGTGCGCAGAATCTTGGCGATGCGCTCCGCGCGAAGCTGGTGCTGGGGCGCAAGCGCAAGCCGATGTACGAGACTGTCGAGCGCGCCGTGGAAGCGCGCATGAAGAGCGGCGCGGTCAGCCGCGAGGCGGCCGAACTGCTGGCGGCGCGCGGACTGATGCCGGTGCCGGGCGGCTACACCTGGCGCACCGACGCGCGCCTGACCCTGCCGTCGCCGCTGCGCTTCACCCCGGAACATGCGCGCAGCTTCGTCGACGCCCTGCAATGTCCGGTCAACCTGGTGTTGGCCCGCGACGGCGCGCTCGGGCGCAGCACCGGCATGCATGATCTCCTCGATGGCCGGCCCTTCCAGATCACCGAACTGCCCGGCGGCCACCACCTGCACCTGGACGACGAGTCCGGCGCCGAGGCGGTCGCGGCGCTGTTCCGGCCATTCCTGCTGGAGCGCTAGCGCGAGACATCCGTAGCGGGGCGTATTCCTGTAGGAGCGAGCTCTGCTCGCGAAGCTTTTGCGGGGCCGATGTTCGCGAGCATCGGACTGGGCGTCCCCCTCGCTCCTACAAAAAAAGCACCCTCGGCTGCAAGACAGTTGCTCCTACAGGCACCCATATCGGGAAACACCCGGTATCCGCCGCCAGCTTGACTAAACCGGGGCTTGCCACGAGTCTGCTTGGATCGCATCAGGGAGAGTGAGCATGATCGACCTTTACACCGCCGCCACACCGAACGGGCACAAGGCGTCCATCGCCCTCGAAGAGCTCGGCCTGCCCTACGAGGTGCACGCGCTGTCGTTCGATCTCAAGGAACAGAAAAGCCCGGCCTTCCTCCGGATCAACCCGAACGGCCGCATCCCGGCCATCGTCGATCGCGACAACGACGACTTCGCGGTGTTCGAGTCGGGCGCCATCCTTATCTATCTGGCGGAGAAGACCGGCAGGCTGCTGCCGCAGGACGTCAAGGGCCGCTCTACGGTGATCCAGTGGTTGATGTTCCAGATGGGCGGGGTAGGGCCGATGCAGGGCCAGGCCAACGTGTTCTTCCGCTACTTCCCGGAAAGGCTGCAGGGCGCCATCGACCGCTACCAGCATGAAACCCGCCGCCTCTACGAAGTGCTCGACACCCGCCTCGGCCAGGTCGAGTACCTGGCCGGCGACTACAGCATCGCCGACATTGCCACCTTCCCCTGGGTACGCATCCACGAGTGGTCCGGCGTCTCCGTCGACGGCCTGGACAACCTGCAGCGCTGGCTCGCCGCCATCGACGCGCGTCCGGCGGTGCAGCGCGGCCTGCTGGTGCCGCGCCGCGAGGAGCAGGACGATGAGAAAGCCGTGAACACCGCCCGTTCCATGCTGACCCGTTGAGCGTGCGGATGCGAGCAGCCCTTTTTCTCAGCCTGATCCTGAGCGGCACAGCGTTCGCCGCAGACATTCCCGACAGCCACGACCTCCCGGCGTTGCCGCGCTTCCCGCGCGCCGAGATCGTCGACTTCCGCGAGGCGCCCGCCGAGGAGCGGGTCTACCCGCAAGGACCGATCAGCCGCATCAGCGGGCGCCTGCGCATGGAAGGCGAGGTCCGCGCCGTCGGCCAGCTCAGCGCGGTGACCTATCGCCTGCCGGACGAGCACAGCAGCGCGGAGGCCTTCGCGAAGGCGCGTACCGACCTGCTCAAGGCCGACGCCACGCCGCTATTCTGGTGCGAGGCGCGCGACTGCGGGGCGAGCAGCCTGCTGGCCAACGCAGTGTTCGGCAATTCCAAGCTGTATGGTCCCGACGACCAGCAGGCCTATCTGCTGGTGCGCCTCGCCGCGCCGCAGGAGAACAGCGTGCTGGCGGTCTACACCATCACCCGCGGCAACCGCCGCGCCTACCTGCATGCCGAACAGCTGGATGGTGCCGCGCCGCTGGGCGAGCTGTTGCCCAGCGCGGCGACCCTGTTGCGCCTGCTCAAGGCCAATGGCGAGCTGACCCTCAGCCACGTGCCGGAGGAACCCGGCGGCGCCTGGCTGGATCTGCTGGTACGCACGCTGCGCCTGGATACCGGGGTGCGCGTCGAACTGGCCGGCAGCCATGCCGAGGACTGGCGCTCGGCGCTGAGCGGACAGGGCGTGCGCGCTGCCCGCCTGGAGCTGGGCAGCGGCGAGGGCCAGGGGTTGCACCTGACCTGGCTGCGCTGACGCACCTCCGAGCCACGGCGCTGGACCCTCCCGCCTAAACTGAGGTCAAACCTCGATTCGCCGCCGTTGCTGACTGGAGTCCGGCCCTGATGTTCGAAAACGATCGCCTGCTGTTGCGCATTCTTCTGCTGATCCTGCTGGGGGCCAGCCTGTGGGTGCTGGCGCCGTTCTGGTCCGCGCTGTTCTGGGCGGCGGTGCTGGCGTTCGCCAGCTGGCCGCTGATGCGCGGGCTGACGCGGCTCCTGGGGGGGCGGGAGGCGCTGGCGGCCGGCATCCTGACCGGCTGCTGGATCGTGCTGGTGGCGCTGCCGATGATCTGGCTGGGCTTCGGCCTGGCGGACCACCTGCGCGAGGGCGTCGAACTGGTGAAGAACCTGCAGGTCTCCGGCCTGCCGCCACCGCCGGAGTGGATGGCGCGCACGCCGATGATCGGCGGCCGGCTGATCGGCTGGTGGTACTCCATCGACCAGCAGGGCACGGCCGTCTTCGCCACCCTGAAACCCTACATGGGCCAGGTCGGCAACTGGGTGCTGGCGCGCTCGGCCAAGCTCGGCGCCGGCATCTTCGAACTGGTGCTGAGCCTGGTGCTGATCTTCTTCTTCTACCGCGACGGGCCGCGCCTGGAGAAGTTCGCCTACAGCATGCTCGAACGGCTGATCGGCGACCGCGCCGGACACTACCTGGAGCTGATCGCCGGCACCGTGCAACGGGTGGTCAACGGCGTCATCGGTACCGCCGCCGCCCAGGCCGTGCTGGCCTGCATCGGCTTCATGATCGCCGGCATCCCCGGCGCGATCATCCTCGGCGTGCTGACCTTCGTCTGCAGCCTGCTGATGGTGCCGCCGCTGATCTGGGGGCCGGCGACCATCTGGCTGTTCGTCGAGGGCGACTACGGCTACGGGGTGTTCCTGGCGTTCTGGGGCTTCTTCGTCATCAGCGGCGTGGACAACATCCTCAAGCCCTACCTGATCAGCCGCGGCGGCAACCTGCCGCTGGTGGTGGTGCTGCTCGGCGTGCTCGGCGGCCTGATCAGCTTCGGCTTCATCGGCCTGTTCCTCGGCCCGGTGCTGCTGGCGGTGGTCTACAACCTGGTCACCGACTGGATCGCCAGCCCGAAACGGCCGTCCCCGCCGGTGGCCTGAGAACCTGTTCACGATCTCGCGAGCTAGAGCAGAACAAGGCGAAAACGGGCGAGGGAGCGGAGTTTACACGCAGTAAATGAGCATCCCGAGCCCGTTTTCAACGCAGTTATGCCGACGCGCAGCAGATCATGGACAGGTTCTGAGCAGGTTAGATCTGCTCGCTGTGCGCCCGCACCAGCCTGTTGCGCCCGGCGCCGAGGCCCGCGGCGATGGCGCCCAGGGTGACCACCACGAAGATCACGCCGACGGCGTTCCAGCCGTCGGTCAGGTCGTGCACCACGCCGACCAGGAACGGACCCAGCGCCGCCAGCGTATAGCCCACGCCCTGCGCCATGCCCGACAGGCTGGCGGCGACGTGGGCGTCCCGCGCGCGCAGCACGATCAGCGCCAGGGCGATGCTGAAGGTGGCGCCCTGGCCGAGGCCGAGCACCACTGCCCAGCCCCAGATGCCGGACAGCGGCGCGTAGAGCATGCCGAGCAGGCCGGCGAGGGTCAGGAGCATGACGATCACCACCGCCGGCCTCTGGTCGCGGCCACGGGTCGCCAGCCAGGGCGCGGCCAGCGCGCTGCCCAGCTGCACCATCACCGAGCCGGACAGCACCAGCCCGGCTTCCGTGGGCGTCAGGCCGCGGTCGATGAGGATCGACGGCAGCCAGCCGAAGACGATGTAGGCCAGCGATGACTGCAGGCCCATGTACAGCGTCACCTGCCAGGCCAGCGGATCGCGCCACAGGCCGCTGACCCGGTGGACCTGGCGGTGCGCGTGGTGGCCGGTGCGCGCTTGCGGCAGCCAGACCAGCGCGGCGAGGATCGCCGGCACCGCCCAGAAGGCCAGCGCCAGTTGCCAGCTGTCGTCCATCAGCTTGCCCAGCGGCACCGTCGCACCGGCGGCCAGCGCCGCACCGAGGCACAGGGCCATGGTGTAGACCCCGGTCATTACCCCGGCGTGGGCGGGAAAGTCGCGCTTGACGATCCCCGGCAGCAGCACGCCGATGATGCCGATGCTGGCGCCCGCCAGGATGCTCCCGGCGAACAGGCCGAACACCGGGAACAGGCTGCGCAGGACGATGCCGCCGGCCAGCGCCAGGAGGATCAGCAGCACCGTGCGCTCGGCGCCCAGACGCCGCGCCAGGACCGGCGCCAGCGGTGCGAACAGGCCGAGGCAGAGCACCGGCAGGGTGGTCAGCAGGCCCGCCGCGGCGCCGGACAGCCCGGTGCTTTCGCGCACCATCTTGAGCATCGGCGCCAGGCTGGACAGCGCCGGGCGCAGGTTGAGGGCGACCAGGATCAGCCCGGTCAGCAGCAGCCAGGGGCTGCTCGGGATGTGCGCCGGCTGCGGTGCGTCATCGATTTCGGCGTCGATCAGCAGTTCTTCGCCGGGATTCTCGTGGGGAAAACTGGACATGGGCAGGGTTTCGCAAGGCAGAAAAGGAAGGGATCAGATCAGCAGGGCACGATTCGCCGCGGCCGCCGCATCGGCATCGCCGCGCTCGATGGCATCGAGCATCTGCCGGTGCAGGTCGAAATCCGGCTGTTCGCGCTGCGGGTCGCCAATGGTGTGCTCCAGTCCGGCACGCACGGCCCGCGAGAAGTAGCGGTACAGCTCGCTCAGCACCGGGTTGTGCGCGCTGTCGACCACCCGCTGGTGGAACACCAGGTCGTGGTCGATGTAGTCCTGCAGGTCATCCTTGCCATGGCGCACGCTGGAGGCGGCGAGGGCCTCGCGCAGCGCCAGCAGGTCGTCGTCGGTGCGCCGCAGGGCGGCCAGCCGGGCGGCTTCCACCTCGATCATCGCGCGCGCTTCCAGGGTGTGCTCCACCGGGCTGCGCGCCAGCGCCAGCATGGTGCCCAGCGGATCGGCGCAGGCGCGTACGTAGGTGCCGTCACCCTGGCGCACTTCCAGCACGCCGGAGAAGGTCAGCACGCGCACCGCCTCGCGCACGGTATTGCGGCTCATGCCGAGCACCTCGGCGAGTTCCGGTTCGGGCGGCAGGCGCTGGCCGAGGGGCCAGATGCCGGTGTCGATGCGCTGGCGGATCTGCTCCAGGGCGATATCGACCAGGGAGCGTTTCAGGGGAATGGTGGACATGATCAGACATCCAATCATCGGATGAATTTGTTCGGCAAGGGTAGGGCAGTTGGAAAGAGGGCGCAACCGCTCGCTTTTTTAGGAGCCAGCTTGCTGGCGATCCGGAGTGCATTGCCCCCCTCTTAGCAGCCGGCGAGCACAGTTGATCGCCAATACGTAGGGCGGGTGCAACCCGCCAGAACGGTTCGCAATCGTGGCGGGTTGCACCCGCCCTACGAGTTTGGCACCACCACTCTTTACGCTTTCTTTATGCCGCCCCCACCGCCGGCCAATCGCTCCTTTACGCCTCTGCGCCGGACACTGGCCCCATCGAAATCACGCCTGCGCAAGGAGAAGAGCCATGAGCGTTCTCGACGGGGTGTCCCTGCTGCTCGCCACGGGACTATTCATCTACCTGCTGGTGGCGCTGCTGCGCGCCGACCGCAACTAGGGGCCGCCATGAACAGCCACGACATCCTGCTGATCCTGGCCTTCCTCGCGCTGGTGCTGCTGCCGGCGCCATTCCTCGGGCGTTTCTTCTACAAGGTCATGGAGGGACAGAGGACGTTCCTCAGCCCGCTGCTGCTGCCGGCCGAGCGCCTGGTCTACCGGGCCTGCGGCATCGACCCGGAGCGCGAACAGGACTGGAAGACCTACACCCTGGCCCTGCTGGCGTTCAACCTGGCCGGGCTGGCGGCGCTGTTCGCCATTCTCTTGCTGCAGGGCTCGCTGCCGCTCAATCCGCAGCACCTGCCGGGGCTGGAGTGGACGCTGGCACTGAACACCGCCGTCAGCTTCGTCACCAACACCAACTGGCAGGCCTACAGCGGCGAGGCGTCGCTGAGTTACCTGAGCCAGATGGCCGGGCTGACCGTGCAGAACTTCGTCAGCGCCGCCGTTGGCCTGGCCGTGCTGGTGGCGCTGGCGCGCGGCATTGCGCGCAAGTCGACGCACAACCTCGGCAACTTCTGGGTCGACCTGACCCGCGCGACCCTCTACGGCCTGCTGCCGCTGTGCCTGTTGCTGGCGTTGCTGCTGGTCTGGCAGGGCGTGCCGCAGACCTTCCTCGACTACGCCCACGCCACCACCCTGCAGGGCGCCGAACAGAGCATCCCGCTCGGCCCGGCGGCCAGCCAGATCGCCATCAAGCAGCTCGGAACCAACGGCGGCGGCTTCTTCGGCGTGAACTCGGCGCACCCGTTCGAGAACCCCACGGCCTGGAGCAACCTGTTCGAGCTGGCGTCGATCATCCTGATCCCGGCGGCGCTGGTGTTCACCTTCGGCCATTACGTGAAGGACCTGCGCCAGAGCCGCGCGATCCTCGGCTGCATGCTGGCGCTGTTCCTCATCGGCCTGGGCGCGGCGCTGTGGGCCGAACACCAGCCGAACCCGGCGCTGGCCGCGCTGCCGGTGGAGCAGGGCGCGCCGCTGGAGGGCAAGGACAGTCGCTTCGGCACTACCGCCAGCGTGCTCTGGGCGGTGACCACCACGGCCGCCTCGAACGGCTCGGTGAACGCCATGCACGACAGCCTCAACCCGCTCTCCGGCATGGTCGCGCTGAGCAACATGATGCTCGGCGAGGTGGTGTTCGGCGGCGTCGGCGCGGGGCTCTACGGCATGCTGCTGTTCGTCCTGATCGCCGTGTTCCTCGCCGGGCTGATGGTCGGGCGCACCCCGGAATACCTCGGCAAGAAACTCGAAGCGAAGGAAGTCCGCCTGCTGGTCGCCACCCTGCTGGTGATGCCGGTCGGCGTGCTGGTGCTCGGCGCCATCGCCGCCAGCCTGCCGGGGCCGGCGGCCTCGGTGAGCAACCCGGGCGCCCACGGCTTCAGCCAGTTGCTCTACGCCTACACCTCGGGCGCGGCGAACAACGGCTCGGCCTTCGCCGGCTTCGGCGCCAACACGCCGTTCCACAACCTGATGATCGCCCTGGCCATGCTGATCGGCCGCTTCGGCTACATCGTCCCGGTGCTGGCCATCGCCGGCAGCCTGGCGGCGAAGAAGGCCACGCCGCCGGGGCCGAACAGCTTCCCGACCCACGGCCTGCTGTTCGTCAGCCTGCTCACCGCGACCATCCTGCTGGTCGGCGGCCTGAACTTCCTGCCCACCCTGGTGCTCGGCCCGATCGCCGACCACCTGACCCTCGGCTTCTGAGGAGCCCGCCCATGAATGCCCAGAGCCCGGCGCTGCAAGGCGCCCATGCCAGCGGAAAACGTCCCGCCACCACCTTCGCCGCGCTGTGGAAACCGGCGTTGCTGCAGGCCTTCGTCAAGCTCGACCCGCGCCAGTTGCAGCGCGCGCCGGTGATGCTGGTGGTCGAGCTGACCGCCATCCTCACCACGGTGCTGTGCTTCGCCGGCGGCGATGCGGTGCCGACCCTGGTCGCCGCGCAGATCGCCGTCTGGCTGTGGTTCACCGTGCTGTTCGCCAACTTCGCCGAAGCCATCGCCGAAGGCCGTGGCAAGGCCCGCGCCGACAGCCTCAAGGCCGGCACCCAGGGCTTGCAGGCGCTGCGCCGCACGGCCGACGGCAGCTACGAGAAGGTCGCCGCCAGCGCCCTGCGCAAGGGCGACGTGGTGCGGGTGACGGCCGGCGAGCTGATCCCCGGCGACGGCGAGGTGATCGAAGGCGTCGCGGCGGTCAACGAGGCGGCCATCACCGGCGAATCCGCGCCGGTGATCCGCGAGTCCGGCGGCGACCGTTCGGCGGTCACCGGCAATACCCGGCTGGTGTCCGACTGGCTGATCGTGAAGATCACCGCCAACCCCGGCGAGTCGACCCTCGACCGCATGATCGCCCTGGTGGAAGGCGCCAAGCGGCAGAAGACGCCGAACGAGGTGGCGCTGGACATCCTGCTGATCGGCCTCACCCTGATCTTCCTGCTGGTGGTGGTGACCCTGAAGCCGTTCGCCCTGTTCGCCGGCGGCGACCTGCCGCTGGTGTTCCTGGTGGCGCTGCTGGTGACGCTGATCCCGACCACCATCGGCGGGCTGCTCTCGGCCATCGGCATCGCCGGCATGGACCGGCTGGTGCGGCTGAACGTGATCGCCAAGTCCGGCCGCGCGGTGGAGGCGGCGGGCGACGTGCAGGTGCTGCTGCTGGACAAGACCGGCACCATCACCTTCGGCAACCGCCGCTGCAGCGCGCTGCATGCCGCGCCGGGCGTCGGCAGCCGCGAACTGGCCGAGGGCGCGCTGCTGGCCTCGCTGGCCGACGACACGCCGGAAGGCAAGTCCATCGTCGAATACCTGCGCGGCCAGCATGCCGTCGAGGAACCGCCGCGCGAGCACCTGACTCCCATCGCCTTCACCGCGGAAACCCGTCTGTCCGGCGTCGACGTCGATGGCCGGGTCTACCGCAAGGGCGCGGTGGATGCGGCGCTGGCCTTCATCGGCCGTGAGCGTAACGACATGCCGGAAGCCCTGGCGCGCGAAGTCGAGCGCATCGCCCAGAGTGGCGGCACGCCGCTGCTGGTGGTCGCCGACGGCAGGCTGCTGGGCGCCATCCACCTGAAGGACGTGGTCAAGCCGGGCATTCGCGAGCGCTTCGCCGAACTGCGCAAACTGGGTATCCGCACCGTGATGGTGACCGGCGACAACCCGCTGACCGCCGCGGCCATCGCCGCCGAGGCCGGGGTGGACGACGTGATCGCCGAGGCCACTCCGGAGAAGAAGCTGGCGCGCATCCGCCAGGAACAGGGCGACGGCCGCATGGTGGCGATGTGCGGCGACGGCGCCAACGATGCCCCGGCGCTGGCCCAGGCCGACGTCGGCCTGGCGATGAACGACGGCACCCAGGCGGCGCGCGAGGCGGCCAACCTGGTGGACCTGGACAGCGACCCGACCAAGCTGCTCGACGTGGTGCAGGTCGGCAAGGAACTGCTGGTGACCCGCGGCGCGCTGACCACCTTCTCGGTGGCCAACGACGTGGCCAAGTACTTCGCCATCCTGCCGGCGCTGTTCGTCGGCATCTACCCGCAGCTCGATGTGCTCAACCTGATGCGTCTGGAAAGTCCGCAGAGCGCGATCCTCTCGGCCATCGTGTTCAACGCGCTGATCATCGTCGCGCTGATTCCGCTCGCCCTGCGCGGAGTGCGGGTGCAGGCGACGGATGCGATGCATCTGCTGCGGAGGAACCTGCTGATCTACGGCGTGGGCGGGCTGGTGGCGCCGTTCGTGGGGATCAAGGTCATCGACATGCTGCTGACGGCGGTGGGGTTGGCGTGATTCCTGGGACGGCATGGGTATCGCTGCGCTCAACCCATCCCACGGACTGGCCCCCTCACCCTAACCCTCTCCCGGAGGGAGAGGGGACTGTACGAAGTGGCCGGTTGGTACGACGTATCAGGCTGCACCGAACAACCCCCTCTCCCCCCGGGAGAGGGCAGGGGTGAGGGGAAACCCACCTCGATTACCGAAGGAGAAACACCATGCTCAAACACATCCGCCCCGCCCTCGGCGCCCTGGCGATGCTCACTCTTATCACCGGCGTCGCCTATCCGCTGGCGGTCACCGCCATCGCCCAGGTGGCTTTCCATGAGCAGGCCAACGGCAGCCTGGTCCGCGACGAGCAGGGCAAGGTCCGTGGTTCCGCGTTGATCGCGCAGAAGTTCGAAGGCGCCGAATGGTTCCACTCGCGTCCCTCGGCCAGCGATTTCGCCACGGTTGCCAGCGCCGCCAGCAACCTCGCGCCGGGCAATCCGACCCTGGTCGCACGGATCGGCAAGGACTCCGCCGCTGAAGCGGTGAACGGCCAGCCAGTTCCGCAGGCGTTGGTGACCACCTCCGCCAGCGGCCTCGACCCGCAACTGCCGCCCGCCGCCGCGCTGTACCAGGTGCCGCGTATCGCCGCCGCGCGCAAGCTGCCGGCCGCCACCTTGGAGCGTCTGGTCGAGGCGCACACCGAGCGGCCGCTGGTGGGGCCGGCGGTGGTCAATGTGCTGGCGCTGAACATGGCTCTGGCCGCTCTGCACTAGAATGCCGTCGATTGCGAAAAGGAGTTGCGCATGACCGACCCGAAGCGCGCCGATGCATTGCTCGCCGAGCTGCCGCGCAACGGCCGTGGCCGTCTCAAGGTGTTCCTCGGCGCCGCCCCCGGGGTGGGCAAGACCTACGCCATGCTGCTCGCCGCCCAGAGCCAGTTGCGCCAGGGTGTGGACCTGCGCGTCGGCATCGTCGAGACCCACGGCCGCGCCGAAACCGAGGCGCTGCTCGCCGGCCTGCCGCAGCAGCCGCTGCTGCGTTCCGAATACCGGGGCATCCGCCTCGCGGAAATGGACCTCGACGGCCTGCTCGGCGATCCGCCGCAACTGGCGCTGGTCGACGAACTGGCGCACAGCAACGCGCCGGGCAGCCGCCACGCCAAGCGCTGGCAGGACATCCAGGAGCTGCTTGCCGCCGGCATCGACGTCTACACCACGGTCAACGTGCAGCACCTGGAAAGCCTCAACGACCAGGTGCGCGACATCACCAGCGTGCAGGTGCGCGAGACGGTGCCGGACTGGGTGCTGCAGGAGGCCGACGAGCTGCAGCTGGTCGATCTGCCGCCGCGCGAGCTGCTGGAGCGCCTGCGCGAGGGCAAGGTCTACGTGCCGGAGCAGGCGCGCGCGGCCATCGACGCCTTCTTCAGCCAGACCAACCTCACCGCGCTGCGCGAACTGGCGATGCAGACCGCCGCCGCGCGGGTGGACGCCGATCTGGCGCGCCGCTACCGCCAGCAGGGCGGCGAAGCGCCGGCGTTGCGCGGACGCCTGCTGGTCGGCGTGGACGGCGGCGGCAACAGCGAACGGCTGGTGCGCCATGCCAGCCGCGTGGCGGAGCGCCGGCATCTGCCGTGGAGCCTGGTCAGCGTCGAGACCGGCGCGTCGCGTGACGAGCAGACCCGTCTCGGCCTGCAGAACGCCCAGCAACTGGCCGAACGCCTCGGCGGGGAAGTGGTGCAACTGCGCGGCGGCGAGGTGGCGCGCACGCTGATCGAGCACGCCCGCGAACGCCGCGCCAGCCTGCTGCTGGTGGGACGCTCCCGGCAGCGCTGGTATCGCCGGCTGTTCGGCGGCGGTCTGGCGGCGCGCCTGCTGCGTCTCGGCGACGGGCTGGAGATCAGCGTGCTGGACAGCGAGGCCGGGAAGGATTCGCCACCCCCGCGCGTGCGCCAGCAGCCGGCGCATCTCGACTACCTGCTGGCGCTGGTGGCGGCGGCGAGCGCCAGCGCGCTGGCCTGGGGGGTGGCGCACCTGCTGGAGCTGCCGAACATTTCCCTGGTGTTCCTCGCCGCCGTGCTGCTGGTGGCGGTACGCAGCAGCAAGGGGCCGGCGCTGGTCTGTGCGGTGCTGTCGTTCATCGCCTACGACTTCCTGTTCATCCCGCCGCATTTCTCCCTGACCATCCAGCGCGAAGAGGACGTGCTGACCCTGCTGTTCTTCCTCCTCATGGCCGGCCTCACCGGCAACCTGGCCGCCCGCCAGCGCCGGCAACTGCAGGCCCTGCGCGACACCCAGGAGGAAACCGGCCAGCTCCTCGACCTGTCGCGCAAGCTCACCGCCGCCACCGACCGCCAGGCGGTGATGGTGGCCGCCGCGCAGCACTTGGGCGACCGGGCGGACATGGAAATCTGCCTGCTCGGCCGTCCGCACGGCGAATGGAAGGTCGAGGCCGGCGTGCAGCGCAAGCTCGACGAGCAGGAGCGCGCCGCCGCCGACTGGGCCTGGCAGCACGACCAGCCGGCGGGACTGGGCACCGGCACCCTGCCGGGCGGCGCCTGGTGGTGGCTGCCGCTGTCGGCGGAGGAGGGACCGCTGGCGCTGCTCGGCGTGCGTCCGCTGGATGCCCGGGCGCTGGACGGCCAGCGCCGCCGCCTGCTCGCCGCGCTTGGCCAGCCGCTGGCCCAGGCGCTGGCCCGCGCGCAACTGGCGGAGGACCTGGAAGCCGCCCGCCTGCATGGCGAAACCGAACAGCTGCGCAGCGCCTTGCTCGCCTCGGTCAGCCACGACCTGCGTACGCCGCTTACTGCCATGCGCGGGTCGATCGACTGCCTGCTGGCTCTCGGCGAGGCGATCCCGGCGGAGGATCGCCGCGAGCTGCTGGAAAGCACCCGCGACGAATCCGAGCGCCTCGACCGCTACATCCAGAATCTGCTCGACATGACCCGCCTCGGCCACGGCGGCCTCAAGCTGTCACGCGACTGGGTGGCGCCGGGGGACATCGTCGGCAGCGCGCTCAACCGCCTGCGCACGGTGGTCGCGCCGTACCGGGTGGAAACCCATGTGCCGCCGGACCTGCCGCTGCTCTACGTACACGCCGCGCTGATCGAACAGGCGCTGGTCAACGTGCTGGAGAACGCCGCGCGCTTCTCGCCGCCCCACGGCCGCCTGCGTGTCGCCGCCGAACAGGTCGGCGAGGAGCTGCGGTTCAGCGTCGGCGACGAGGGGCCGGGGATTCCCGCGCACGAGCGGGAGAAGATCTTCGACATGTTCTACACCAGCGCCCGTGGCGACCGGGGCGGGCAGGGCACCGGGCTCGGCCTGGCGATCTGCCAGGGCATGGTCGGCGCGCACGGTGGGCGGATCACGGTGGAAGAGGGCATCGACGGGCGCGGCGCGACGCTGGTCCTGCACCTGCCGCTGCAATCCCAGCCGGACCTCGACCAGCTTGATGCCGGCAACTGAAAAGCCCAAGCTGGGCGCCTCCGCCAGCGCAGCAAGGCTACCGATGAGCAACGCCGCCACCATCCTGGTCATCGACGACGAACCGCAGATTCGCAAGTTCCTCCGCATCAGCCTCAGCGCCGGCGGCTACAAGGTCATCGAGGCCGCCAGCGGCGAAGAGGGACTGGCCCAGGCGGCGCTCGGCAAGCCCGACCTGGTGGTGCTCGACCTCGGCCTGCCGGACAAGGACGGCCAGGACGTGCTGCGGGAAATCCGCGAGTGGTCGCAGGTGCCGGTGCTGGTGCTCTCGGTGCGCGCCGGCGAGAGCGAAAAGGTGCTGGCGCTGGACAACGGTGCCAACGACTACGTGACCAAGCCGTTCGGCATCCAGGAATTCCTCGCCCGCGTGCGCGTGCTGCTGCGCCAGTCCGCGCGAGGTGAGGCACAGGACGCGACGGTCGGCGTCGGGCCGCTGTGCGTGGACTTCTCCTACCGCCGCGTGCTGCTCGACGGCGCCGAAGTGGCGCTGACCCGCAAGGAGTACGCGGTGCTGGCCACGCTCGCCCGCCATCTCGGTCGGGTCGTGACCCAGCAGCAACTGCTGCGGGACATCTGGGGCCCCAGCCATGTCGAGGACACCCACTACCTGCGCGTGGTGGTCGGCCACCTGCGGCAGAAGCTCGCCGACGATCCGGCGGCGCCGCGCTTCATCGTCACCGAGGCGGGCGTGGGCTATCGCCTGCGGGATGCCTGAAGCGGGCGGAATTCATTGCGCCAGAGCGGGTCTGAATCCCTGGGCCCTGGTTTGCCTCGTCGCACTCCAGTGGCTATGAAGAAGGGATCAGTCATTCAGGAGAGCAATCGACAATGCCGAGCAACCTCACGGAATTCAGCATGGAACAGCACGCCGGACGCTTCATCGTGACCTTCTGCGAGGGAGGCAAGGCGCAGGCGCTGTCGTTCCTGAAGAAGACCACCGGCGTGGGCAAGGCTCAATTGATGAGCAGCCGCGATTTCGGTTTCGCCGGGGTCGACGTGGCGCAGGCCGGCTGGGATGGCGGCGTGCTGTTCGAGCACCTGGGCGTGGCGGTGGTGCAACTGGACGGTTCGCAGGCCAGCCACCTGCTGCGCGACATGGAGAAGACCTCGTCGATCCTCGCCGTCGAGCCGGAAGGCATGATGTACGCCCTGGACGAGCCGGAGGGGCCCAGCCTGGAATACCTGCGCGGCTTCCGCGACGCGGCCAACGCCCTCTACGACCTGGCCCTGCGCCGCCAGGGCAGCGCCATCGCTGCGCTGTTCGACGACACCGCCACCGATACCTGGGGACTGCAGGCCACCGGTGTGCTGGCTTCCCGCTACAGCGGTGCCGGCATCAAGGTGGCGGTGCTGGATACCGGTCTCGATCTGCAGCATCCGGATTTCATCGACCGGACCGTGGTGGCGAAATCCTTCGTCCCGGGCGCGGCGACCGTGCAGGACGGCCATGGCCACGGTACTCATTGCGCGGGCACCGCCTGCGGCCCGCGGGCCACGGCCGATGACGGGCGCCGCTACGGTGTCGCCCATGGCGCCGAGCTGCATGTCGGCAAGGTGCTGGCCGACGACGGCAGCGGTGCCGATACCGGGATACTTGCGGCCATCGACTGGGCCATCGCCAACCATTGCCAGGTCGTCTCGATGTCGCTGGGCTCGGACCAGCCGACCACTTCCGTCGCCTACGAGACCGTCGGCCAGCGCGCGCTCAACGCCGGCACCCTGCTGATCGCCGCGGCGGGCAACAATGCCCGGCGCTCCGCCGGCAATCCGGGCTTCGTCGGGCGTCCGGCGAACAGCCGCAGCTTCATGGCGGTGGGCGCGATCGACCACGACCTGCACATCGCCGACTTCTCCGCCCAGGACAGCGTGCTGGCGCCCGGCACCGCGGTGGACATCGCCGCGCCCGGGGTCGATGTATATTCGTCGTGGCCAATGCCGGCGCGCACGCGCATCATCTCCGGAACCAGCATGGCCACGCCGCATGTCGCGGGCATCGCCGCCCTCTGGGCCGAAGCCACCGGCGCCCGCGGCGCGGCGCTGTGGCAACGGCTGATCGCCAACGCGCGGACCCTGCCGCTGCCGGTGGTGGATGTGGGGCGGGGGCTGGTCCAGGCACCTTGATACCTGTCGCAGGGGGAGGAACGAAAATGCCGAATCGACGCACTGTGGATGTCGAAGTCATTGTCACGGTCGAGGAAGGCGACCTGCCCGAGATGCACAGGATTGCCGCGCAACTGGTCGCCGCCGGCCTAAAGCTGGAGGCGACCCTGGAGAACATCGGCACCATCACCGGTCGCGCCGAACCGGCCTGCCTGGACCGCCTGCGCTGCGTGCAGGGCGTACATGCGGTGGAGCCGTGCGGCGAGGTGAAAATCGCGCCGCCGGATAGCGATATCCAGTAGGGCGGGTGCAACCCGCCAAGTCCGTCGGTGGCGGGTTGCACCCGCCCTACGGTTTCTAGTCGCTTTCGCTCTCGTACCGATCCAGCGTATCGCTGGCGATCTGCCGGCCGAGCTGGATCAGCTCCGGCGCCTTGTAGAACTCGAAGAAGCGGCACACGCGCTTGGGCACGTTGATCAGGACGTCCGGCGGGTAGCCGGCGATCTTGTATTGCGCCAGGGACATCTGCATCACCTCGAAGCTCTGGTTGACCAGCTCCAGCAGCGAGGCCGGGCTGCTGCTCTCGATCACCTTGCTGCCGCTGGCGGATTTTGGCGAACCCTTGCCTTGCGGCGCGGCGGGCGGTTGCTGCATCTCGTCCTCGGAGAGGATCGAGATGGGGTCGATCAGGGCATCGGGCAGCAGTTCCGGCGGTGTGTTTTCCTCGGATTGGCGGCGCAGGAAGCTGAGCTTGCTGCTCAGCGTGCCGATCACGCTGTCGAAGCGGGCCTTGAGTGCGGCGGGGCGTTCGATTACCGGTAGCTGGTATTTCGACTGGTTGGTGGCGTTGAGGTTGACCGCGATGATCAGGTCGGTGTGGCTGGATACCACGGGTACGATCGGCAGCGGGTTGAGCAGGCCGCCATCGACCAGCATGCGATTGCCCTGCACCACCGGAGTGAACAGGCTGGGAATCGCCGCCGAGGCGCGCATGGCCTTCTGCAGGCTGCCTTCCTGGAACCAGATTTCCTGCTGGTTGGTGAGATCGGTAGCGACGGCGGTGTAAGGGATCGGCAGGTCTTCGATGTTGATGTCGCCGAGAATCTCGTAGATCTTGCCGAAAACTCGTTCGCCGCGAATGGCCCCGAGACGGAAGCTGACGTCCAGCAGGCGCAGCACGTCGAGGTAGTCCAGGCTCTCCACCCACTCGCGGTACAGGTCCAGTTTGCCGGCTGCGTAGAGGCCGCCGATCACCGAACCCATGGAGCAGCCGGCGATACAGGCGATCTTGTAGCCGCGCCGTTCGATTTCCTCGATCACACCGATGTGCGCATAGCCGCGCGCACCGCCGGAACCGAGTACCAGCGCCACCTGTTTCGCCATATGGAAATCCCCCTGACCAGTAGATTCGACGATACGCCGGGGCAACAGCGGAGCCAAGGTCGGCTTTGCTAGAATCGACGTCTGACTTCTGCCTGGAGTGCGCGATGAGCGAACCGATCCGCCTGACCCAGTACAGCCACGGTGCTGGCTGCGGCTGCAAGATTTCCCCCAAGGTGCTGGAGGTGATCCTCGCCGGCAGCGGGGCGCAGAATCTCGATCCGCGCCTGTGGGTCGGCAACGCCTCGCGCGACGATGCCGCCGTCTATGCTATCGACGGCGAGCGCGGGGTGGTTTCCACCACCGACTTCTTCATGCCGATCGTCGACGATCCCTTCGACTTCGGCCGCATCGCCGCCACCAACGCGATCAGCGACATCTACGCCATGGGCGGCGACCCGCTGATGGCCATCGCCATCCTCGGCTGGCCGGTCAACGTGCTGGCGCCGGAAATCGCCCGCGAGGTGATCGCCGGCGGCCGCCAGGTCTGCGACGAGGCGGGTATCCCGCTGGCCGGCGGACATTCCATCGACGCGCCGGAGCCGATCTTCGGCCTCGCCGTCACCGGCCTGGTGGAGAAGCGTTTCATGAAGCGCAACGATACTGCCACCGTGGGTTGCCGGCTCTACCTGAGCAAGCCGCTGGGCATCGGCATCCTCACCACCGCCGAGAAAAAGGCCAAATTGCGCGCCGAGGACATCGGCGTCGCTCGCGACTGGATGTGCACCCTGAACAAGCCCGGCAGCCGCTTCGGCAAGCTCGCCGGGGTGACGGCGATGACCGACGTCACCGGCTTCGGCCTGCTCGGCCATCTGGTGGAAATGGCCGACGGCAGCAGCCTGACCGCCCGCGTACGGTTCGATGCAGTGCCGCGCCTGGCCAGCGTCGAATTCTACCTGGAGCAGGGCTGCGTGCCCGGCGGCACCGGGCGCAACTTCGACAGCTATGGCAACCGGATCGCGCCGCTGCCCGAGCTGCAGAAACTCCTGCTTTGCGACCCGCAGACCAGCGGTGGCCTGCTGGTGGCGGTGACGCCGGAAGGCGAGGCGGAATTCCTCGCCGCGGCCGCCGAACTCGGCCTGCAATTGGCGCCGATCGGCGAACTGGTGGCCCGACAGAGCCACGCGGTAGAGGTGGTGTGATGCGCGAAAACACCCGGCACTACCGCGAACTGTTCCTCGGCGACGTGCCGATGATGGATGTGCGCGCCCCGGTGGAGTACGCCAAGGGCGCTTTCCCGCACACGGTGAACCGGCCGCTGATGAACGACATCGAGCGGCAGAAGGTCGGCACCAGCTACAAGAACCACGGCCAGCAGGCGGCCATCGCCCTCGGCCACGAACTGGTCAGCGGCAAGCTCAAGGAAGAGCGCATCGAGGGCTGGGCAGCCTTCGCCCGCGAGCATCCCGAGGGTTACCTGTACTGCTTCCGCGGCGGCCTGCGCTCGCAGATCGTCCAGCAGTGGCTGAAGAGCGAGGCGGGCATCGACTATCCACGGGTGATCGGCGGCTACAAGGCGATGCGCGCCTTCCTCTTCGACACAACCCGCGCGGCCACCGAGGAATGCGGCTTCGTGCTGGTCGGCGGGATGACCGGCACCGGCAAGACCGAGGTGATCGCCCAACTGGACAATGCGCTGGACCTCGAAGGCCACGCCAACCACCGCGGCTCCGCCTTCGGCCGCCGCGCCACGCCGCAGCCGGCGCAGATCGACTTCGAGAATTGCCTGGCCATCGACATCCTGAAGAAGCGCCACACCGGCATCGAGCAGTTCGTGCTGGAGGACGAGGGGCGCATCGTCGGCAGCTGCTCGCTGCCGCTGGAGCTGTACCAGGGCATGCAGACCTACCCGCTGGTGTGGCTGGAGGACAGCTTCGAACACCGCGTCGAGCGCATCCTCAACGACTATGTGGTCAATCTGTGCGCCGAGTTCCTCGATGTGGTGGGCGAGGAGGGCGGCTTTGCCGCCTTCGCTGCCTACCTGCGCAAGAGCCTGTCGGGCATCGTCAAGCGCCTCGGCGGCGAGCGCTACCAGCGCATGGCGGAGATCATGGACGCGGCGCTGGAAGAGCAGGAGCGCAGCGGCGCGGTGGACCTGCATCGCGGCTGGATCGAGGGGCTGCTCGGCGAGTATTACGACCCGATGTATGCCTTCCAGCTGGAGAACAAGGCCGCACGCATCGAGTTCCGCGGCACGCAGGCGGAAGTGGTGGAGTACCTGCGCAATCGCGCCCAACGCTGATCCGCTTTCTGTAGGATCAACTGTCCTGCTGCCGAGGGTGCTTTTTGTAGGGTGGACAACGCGAAGCCTGTCCACCGCCCCCTCGCACCGTGCTTGATGGTGGAAAAGGCTTCGCCGTTTTCCACCCTACGTAGCGTCACCCGTAGGAGCAACTGTCTTGCCGCCGATGATGCTTTTGTAGGAGCGAGCTCTGCTCGCGAACATCCGCCCCGCAAAAGCTTCGCGAGCAGAGCTCGCTCCTACAGGAATACGCCCCGCGTCTGACCGTAGGAGCGGGCCATGCCCGCGAATCGCGCGCATGGCGCGCTCCTACAAGGGGTATGCATTCTTCCCGTCGTAATCCCTGATTTTCAGCCCTGCCGGATCGACCTCCGGCAGACAGCGCACATTGATCGCCGCCATCGCGCTGCCGTCCGGCATGTTGCCGAAGGCCAGCGGTGCGCAGCCGCAGGTGGGGCAGAACTTGTGCTGGATGCGGTGGGTGTTGAAGGTGTAGGTGCTCATCGCGTCTTCCGCCGTGCTCAAGTGCAGCCTGTCGCGCGGGACGAACCACAGCAGCGAGCCGCGTCGGCTGCAGATCGAGCAATTGCACTGGATGACCTCGCCTATTTCGCCTTCGACCTCGAAGGCGATCTGCCCGCAATGGCAGCTGCCGTGATAGCGCATGATCGAACTCCACCTCGAATCGGACTGTGTTCAGTGTAGGCCGCCGATGGAATGCGCGGCCGCAGGTGGCGGTCTAAGCTGGAGAGTCTCTGATAACGCTAGGAGTTCGATATGACACGTATCCTGACCCTGCTCGTGGCCGCACTGCTGGTGGCTGGCTGTTCCGGCAAGACAGTGAACCGTGATAGCTGCGCCAACGAACTGAACGCGGCGTGGAAGGAACTGGACCTGGCCAAGGCCGAGGGTTTCGCCGGGACCGTCAGTTACTCCAAGGCGCTGACCCTGATCACCACCGCCAAGACCGAGCAGCAGGTCGAGTCGTACTCCGGCTGCCTGGACCAGGCCACCAAGGCGCGCTTCTACATCAAGGAGTCCCGCGCCGGCCGCTGATCCTGGGGGCGTGAAGCTGGCATAATTCCGCGCCGGAGCCGCTGCCAGCGGTTCCGGCCTTTCTTGCCGCAGGACTCCCATGCAAATCGACTTCACCACTCTCGCCCCGGCTGATGCCTACCGCTGGCTGGCTTCCACCGTCACGCCGCGCCCCATTGCCTGGGTTTCCACCCTGTCGGCGGATGGTCGCAGCAATCTCGCTCCCTTCAGCTTCTTCCAGGTGATCAGCGACGAGCCGCCGACGCTGATGGTCAATACCAGCGTGCGCGACGACGGCAGCCTCAAGGACACCCTGCGCAACGTGCAGGAAACCGGCGAACTGGTGATCCACCTGGTCAGCGCCGCCCAGGCCGAGCGGATGAACGCCACTGCCGTCTGGCTGCCGCATGGCGTCAGCGAGATCGAGCACGCCGGCATCGACACCGTCGCCAGCGAGCGCGTGGCGCCGCCGCGTGTGGCCGGCGCGCCGGTGGCTTTCGAATGCGAGCTGGCGGAAATCAAGCCATATCCGGCGGATGCGCCCAATTGCTACCTGATCTTCGCCCGCGTGCTGCTGGCGCATATCGATGACGGCGTGCTGCTCGACCAGACCCATGTGGACCCGGCACGCCTGGATCTGGTCGGCCGCCTCGGCGGCAGCCAGTACAGCTACACCCGCGACCGCTTCAGCATGACCCGCCCGAAATAAGGTTCTTCCCTCATGCCGTAGGGCGGGTGAAACCCGCCATGGCGCCTCCGGATTGGCGGGTTGCACCCGCCCTGCCTACTGCGCCGACGTTTCGGCGGCCTGCACGGCTTCCGCCTCCTGGCGGCGCTTCCAGTGCTGGAAGGCGCTGATGCCCGAGCGCACCGAGCTGAACACCAGCGGCGGCTTGGGCTCGCCGAGCATCTTCGAGCGCTGCAGCAGGTCGAGGGTCTGTCCGGTGACTCGCGCCAGGGACAGGTGCACGCCCTGCGCGGCGAGGGTCTGCTGGACCTCGTGGAGGGTGGTCAGGCCGCTGATATCCATGGAGATGATGCCTTCGGCATTGAGCAGGATGGCGTTCGGCTGCCCGGCATGTTCCACCACTTCGAGGATGCGCTGCTTGAAGTATTCGGCGTTGAAGAACAGCAGCGGCGCATCGAAACGGTAGAGCACCAGCCCGGGAATGGATTGTGCGTGGGGATAGCGGCTCAGCTCCACCTGGCCGTCGACGCCGTCCACCCAGCCGAGCACCGCGTCGCTCGGCCGGTAGGTGAAGTACAGCAGGCGCAGCAGGGCGATGGCGATGGCGACGAAGATGCCCGGCAGCACGCCGACGCTGAGTACGCCGACGGTGGTCAGGATGCACAGGCCGAACTCGAAGCGGCTGAGTTTCCAGAAGCCCTTGAGCGCCTCCACGTCGATCAGGCCCCAGCCGGCCATCATCAGCACCGCGCCCAGCGCCGGGATTGGCACCCAGCCCAGCGGGCCGCTGAACAGGATCAGCGTGAGGCCGATCACCAGGGCGACGACGATGCTGACCAACTGGGTCTTGCCGCCGACCATGTCGTTGACCGCGGTGCGCGAGTCGGCGCCGCTGATGGCGAAGCCCTGGGAAATCCCGGCGCCGATATTGGCCAGGCCGAGGGCGATGAACTCGTGGTTGGCATCCACGCCGTAGCCGTGCCGTGCGGCGAAGCTGCGCGCGGTGAGCATGGCGCTGCAGAAACTGACGATGGTGATGCCGGTGGCATCGCGCAGCAGGCTGATCAGCTCGTCGTAGTTGCTGCGCGGCCAGGTGAGTTCGGGCAGGCCCTGGGGCACGGCGCCGAGCAGGGGGATGCCGAAGCGGTCGAGGCTGAACACTGCCGCCACCAGGGTGGCGAGCAACACGCCGAGCAGGGCGCCGGGGATGCGCGGGAAGCGTCGCGGCACCAGCGCGATCAGCGCCAGGGTCGTGACCGCCAGCGCCAGGGTCGGCAGATGGACGTTCGGCAGGTTGCGCAGCAGGGCCAGGATGCCGGCGACGAAGCCGCTGGTTTCCGCGTGGTAGCCGAGCAGTTTGCCCAGTTGGCCGGCGATCAGGCTGATGCCGATGCCGTTCAGGTAGCCGACCAGCGTCGGCCGCGAGAGGAAGCTGGCGACGAAGCCGAGGCGGGCGCAGCCGGCGGCGATGGACAGCAGGCCGACCAGCACCGCGACGATCATCGACAGTTGCAGCAGGCGCTGCGGATCGCCGGCCGCCAGCGGGGTGATCGCCGCCGCGACCATCGCCGCGGTGGCGGCGTCCGGGCCGACCATCAGTTGCCGCGAGCTGCCGACCATGGCGTAGACCAGCATCGGCAGGATGCAGGCGTACAGGCCGACCTGGGCCGGAAAACCGACGATCTGGGCGTAGGCGATGGCGGTGGGAATCTGGATGGCGGCGACCGACAGCCCGGCCTGGATATCCGGGCCCAGCCAGGCGAATCGGTAGCGCAACAAACGGCTCAGGCCGGGCAGCCAGCGGGCGAGAAACATTCGCAGATTCCCTTCGGATGACTCTCTAGCAGCTTAGCCAGCACGGACCGCCGGCCGGAATTTTTCAGCGTGTAATTGCAGCGGGTGCAGCGCTCAGCGCCGCACCTGCTTCAGCGTCTCGGCGATCAGGAAGGCCAGTTCCAGCGACTGGTCGGCGTTCAGCCGTGGGTCGCAGTGGGTGTGGTAGCGGTCGCTGAGCGCGTCCTCGGTGACCGGCCGGGCGCCGCCGATGCATTCGGTGACGTTCTGCCCGGTCATCTCGATATGGATGCCGCCGGCATAGGTCCCCTCGGCCTGGTGCACGTCGAAGAACTGCCGCACCTCGGCGAGGATGCGTGCGAAATCGCGGGTCTTGTAGCCGCTCGACGCCTTGATGGTGTTGGCGTGCATCGGGTCGGAACTCCACAGCACCTGGCGGCCTTCGCCCTGCACGGTGCGGATCAGCCGCGGCAGGCCTTCGCCGACCTTGTCCGCGCCCATGCGCACGATCAGGTTGAGACGGCCGGGGTCGTTGTCCGGGTTGAGGATGTCGATCAGGCGGATCAGCTCCTCGCTGTCCATGCTCGGGCCGACCTTGACCCCGATGGGGTTGCCGATGCCGCGCAGCATCTCGACATGGGCGCCGTCGAGCTGGCGGGTGCGGTCGCCGATCCACAGCATGTGCGCCGAGCAGTCGTACCAGTCGCCGGTCAGGCTGTCGCGGCGGATGAAGGCTTCCTCGTAGTTCAGAAGCAGCGCCTCGTGGGCGGTGAAGAAGCTGACTTCGCGCAGTTGCGGGGCGCTGTCCAGGCCGCAGGCGCGCATGAACGCCAGGGTTTCGTCGATGCGGTCGGCGAGCTGGCTGTACTTTTCCGCCAGCGCCGAGTTGGCGATGAAGTCGAGGTTCCACTTGTGCACCTCGTGCAGGTCGGCGAAACCACCCTGGGCGAAGGCACGCAGCAGGTTCAGCGTGGCGGTGGACTGGTGATAGGCCTGCAGCAGGCGCTGCGGGTCAGGCACGCGGCTCTTCTCGTCGAAGCCGATGGCGTTGACGATGTCGCCACGGTAGGCGGGCAGGGTGAGGTCGCCGACGGTTTCCTCACCGGCCGAGCGCGGCTTGGCGAACTGCCCGGCCATGCGCCCGACCTTCACCACCGGGCAGCCGGCGGCGAAGGTCATCACCACGGCCATCTGCAGCAGCACCTTGAAGGTGTCGCGGATCTTCGCCGCGGAGAACTCGGCGAAGCTTTCCGCACAGTCGCCGCCCTGCAGCAGGAAGGCGCGCCCGGCGGTGACTTCGGCGAACTGCCGGCGCAGCTCGCGGGCCTCGCCGGCGAAGACCAGCGGCGGGACGCCGGCGAGGGTCTGCTCGACCTCGGCCAGGCGGGCGGCATCCGGGTAACGGGGTTGTTGCTGGATCGGCTTGCTTCTCCAGCTATCGGGACTCCAGGGCAGGCTCATCGGTGACTCGTGCGGCGAATTGCGGGCGATGCTCCATGGTATCAGCTAGCCGCGGCCGATCGGCAGAAATGCGGTGGTACGGGTTGCGGCTGGTATGCTTGCGCCTTTTCCGATCCTGCCGTTCAAGGAACATCGCGTGTCAGCAATGCCGTTCAGCCAGTCACCCGCAATCGGCTTCCCGGGCAGGGGAGTGCGTCCATGAGTCAGGATCATCTGGTGGTCGAGGAGTTCGACGCGTTCGGTGTGATCCGCATCGTCGAGCAGGGCGGCTATCGCTATCTGGAATTCGGCGACGAGGTGGAGCAGAGCTGCGTGCGCATCGCCGATCCGGCCTGGCTGGAGTACGACTACTCGCGCGCCATGCTGCTCGGCGCGCTCTGTCATGCGCGGCCGAAGCGGGCGCTGTTCCTCGGCTTCGGCGCCGGCAGCGTGACCCAGGCGTGCCTGAAGTACCTGCCGCTGCAGGAGGTGGAGGCCATCGAGGTGCGCCCGGCGATTCCGCGCCTGGCCCGCGAATACCTCGGGCTGGCCGACGACCCTCGGCTGAACCTGCGGATCGGCGATGCGGTGGAGGAACTGGAGAACTGCGAGCCGGCCGACCTGATCTTCCTCGATCTCTACACCGACACCGGCCCGGCCCCGGCACACCTGGCCTGGGGCTTCCTCGGCGCCTGCCGCGAACGCCTGCGGCCGGGCGGCTGGCTGGTGATCAACCAGTGGACCGCCGACGACGGCAAACCACTCGGCGCGGCCCTGCTGCGCGGGCGCTACCACCACCACTACTGGGAGTGCCCGGTGCCGGAGGGCAACGTGATCATGTTCGTACCGGCGAGCCTCGACCAGGAACTCGACCTGCCCGGCCTGAAGCAGCGCGCCGCCGCGCTGGAGCCGCGCCTCGGCTATCCGCTGCAGGGCTATATCGAGTCGCTGCGACCGGCGCAGTGAATGTCCTGACGTAGGGCGGGTGCAACCCGCCATGTTTCGCGCATGGCTGGCGGGTTGCACCCGCCCTACGGCCATGGGCCAGGCGGGCGCTACCGGGCCTAGCGCTTCAACGGCTTGATCAGCCCGTCCAGGCCGTCGATCTTCAGTTCCAGGGTGAGCTGCAGCAGTCTCCCCAGCTCGCCCGCCGGGAAGCCCTTCTTGTAGAACCACAGCAGGTACTCTTCCGGCAGGTCGACCAGCATCCGGCCCTTGTACTTGCCGAACGGCATCGGCGTGCGGGCGATCTTCAGCAGGTGTTCTTTTTCCAGCACGGCGCGGCTCAGTTCTTCTGCAGCTTGATCTTGCAGCTGCCGGCATCGAAGCGCTCGGTGGCGACCGGGCGGTTGGTCTTGTACTCGGTGAAGCTGTAGGTGAGGATCGCGCCGCGCGCCAGCAACTGGCGGTAGCCGGTGTTGCTGCAGACGCTGTCGCCCAGCTGGCTGCGCGTGCTGTCGGGGTTGGCGCGCATGCGTTCGGCGTGGCTGGCGCGGACGCTGAGGTGGTTGATCAGCTGGTTGCCGTCGACGGTGTAGCCCTGGTCGAGGATGTCCTCGTTGATGGCGCGGGGCGTGCCCTGGCTGCTCTCGCGGGCGACCTTGTTCAGCATCTCGCCCAGTTCGTAATCCTTCAGCGATGCGGCGTGGGCGGCAGGCAGGACGAGGCAGAGGGCGAGGGCGGTGAGGCGCAGCATGGGGGATCTCCTGAAAATGGTGCGGGTTCGACCAGCGGTCGGGCAGCAGGTTCACCGGCTGCCGGGGGAGCATTGTCGCCTGAAACGCCGTTGCTTGCCGAGCAGCCGTTGCCCGGGGCTGTCGGGCGTGGTCTGGTACAATCGGCCGTTTCGCATTTCCCGGTCCGAGCTTCAGATGTTGCAAGCCCAGTTCTTCCCGATGGTGGTTCAGCGATGAGCCACGCCGTTGCCCGTCTTCGCGCCGAACGCCTGGCGCGCTGCCTGAAGCCCTTCTTCGCGCGCGGCTCGCGCTCGCCGCGCTGCCCGGGTTGCCGCCTGCGGCCGAACTACTGCATGTGCGCCTGGCGCCCGCGGGTGCAGGCCAGTTCGGCAATGTGCCTGGTGATGTTCGATACCGAGCCGCTGAAGCCGAGCAATACCGGCTGGCTGATCGCCGAGACGGTGGCCGATACCTGGGCCTTCGGCTGGTCGCGCATCGAGGTGGACCCGGCGCTGCTGGCGCTGCTCGACGACCCGCAGTGGCAGCCCTATGTGGTGTTCCCCGGCGAGTTCGTGGCGCCGGAGCGGGTGGTGCAGACGGTCGAGCCGCAGTCGGGCAAGCGGCCGCTGTTCATCCTGCTCGATGCGACCTGGACCGAGGCGCGCAAGATGTTCCGCAAGAGTCCTTATCTGGAGCGTTTCCCGGTGCTCAGCCTGACGCCGGAGCAGCTGTCGCGCTATCGCCTGCGCCGCTCCAAGCGTGACGATCACCTGTGCACGGCGGAAGTCGCCGCGCTGTGCCTCGGGCTGGCCGGCGACCAGCGCGCCGGGGATGCGCTGGATGCCTATCTGGATGTGTTCAGCGAGCGCTACCTGGGCTCCAAGCGCCAGCAGCCGCTGGACGAGCAGAGCCCCGCACACCAGAGCTTACGGCCGTTCCTCGGCGAGTGACGGCGACGCGGCCGGTACGGCTGCCTTCTGCCGCCACAGCTGAGCCACCAGCATGCCGGCGAGCATCAGCGCGCAGCCCAGATAGCCGCGCATGTGCAGGCTTTCGTCGAGGAACAGCGCGCCGGCGATGGCGGCGAATACCGCCTCCAGCGACAGGATGATCGCTGCGTGGGAGGCGATGGCATGTTTCTGCGCCACCACCTGCAGGGTGAAGCCGGTGCCGACGCCGAGCAGACCGCCATAGAGCAGCGCGGGGCCGGCCTGGACGATGGCGTCCCAGTGAATCTCCTCGAAGATCACCGCCAGGATCATGCTCACCACCGAGCAGGTGACGAATTGCAGGAAGGCCAGGCGGATCGGGTCGTAGCGGCTGGCGAACAAGCCCACCAGCAGCACGTGGCAGCCCCAGACCAGTGCACCGGTCAGCTGCAGCCAGTCGCCGGAGGCCACCTTGAAGTCCGGGCCGATGCTCAGCATGGCCATGCCGACCACTGCCATCGCGGCGCCGAGCCAGGTGCCCATGCCGGTGCGGTGGCCCAGCAGCAGGCCGAGCAGCGGAACGATGATCACGTACAGGCCGGTGATGAAGCCGGAGTTGGTGACGCTGGTGAACAGCAGGCCGACCTGTTGCAGGTTGATGCCCAGGGTCAGCGCGGCGCCGATGGCCAGGCCGGCCAGCAGCAGGCCACGGTTGAAGGGTTGTGCGCCGCGCTTGGCCGACCAGGCCAGCAGCGGCAGCAGTACCAGCGCGCCGAGGGCGAAACGCAGGCCGGTATAGAGGAAGGGGCCGATGGAGTCCATCCCCAGGCGCTGCGCGACGAAGGAGACCCCCCAGATCATCGCGGTGACCAGCATCAGAATATCGGCGCGCAGGGCGTGGGCTTTCATGACTATCTCGCAAGGCAAAACGGCAACTTTGCCGGAATGGTCAGGTTTTGGAAAGGCGGGAGGAGAGTATGCAGGCGACACGCTCGTGCAGCGGTGCGACGCATTGCGGGCGGACATTCGCGGCGGTCTTTGCGTACAATGCGCCACCAGTGATCCTACTTCCACGCGCAGCCCGGGCTGTCATCCAGAACCCGGCAACAGCGCGGCCACCAAGGACATGCCATGGCATCCTACGAGATCCTCATCGCTGACGATCACCCGCTGTTCCGCAGTGCCCTGCACCAGGCCCTGATCCTTGGGCTCGGACCCGGCGCGCGTCTGGTGGAGGCTGCGAGCATTGCCGAGCTGGAAGCCCGCCTGAACGAGAAGGCTGACTGGGATCTGGTCCTGCTCGACCTGAACATGCCTGGCGCCTACGGTTTCTCCGGTCTGGTGCTGCTGCGCGGGCAGTATCCGCAGATCCCGGTGGTGATGATCTCCGCCCAGGAAGATGCGGCGGTGGTGCAGCGTTCGCGGGAGTTCGGCGCCAGCGGTTTCATCCCCAAGTCCAGCGACATGACCACCCTGCAGCAGGCCGTGCGCGCCGTGCTCGACGGCGACGTCTGGTGGCCGCCGCAGGCCGATGCGGTGACCGAACTGAGCGACGAGGCGCGTGCCGCCAGCGCCGGCCTGGCGAGCCTGACGCCGCAGCAGTTCCGCGTGCTGACCATGGTCTGCGAAGGTTTGCTGAACAAGCAGATCGCCTATGAGCTGAGCGTCTCCGAGGCCACCGTGAAGGCCCACGTCACGGCGATCTTCCGCAAACTTGGAGTGCGTACGCGAACCCAGGCCGCACTGCTGTTGCAGCAGATGGAGTCGGTGCCGAGCGCCTGAGTCCGTTCAGCATCCGGTTACATCCTGACGCCGCGGCTGGCTCCATTTCCTTGCCGGCTGGTTTAGAGTGCGGCGTCCCTTCTGCAGAGTACCCATAGTGACGACCTCTCCATTCAAGGGCCGGACCGGCCTGAAGCGTGTCATCAATGCCACCGGCTACTCCCTGGCCGGCTTCGCCGCTGCCTTCCGCGGCGAGGCGGCGTTCCGTCAGCTGCTGCTGCTGAATGTCGTGCTGATCCCGGTTGCCTTCTTCTTCGACGTCACCCGCGGCGAACGCGCGCTGATGATCGCCGTGTGCCTGCTGGCGCTGATCGTCGAGCTGTTCAACTCGGCCATCGAGGCGGTGGTCGACCGCATCTCCCTCGAACGCCACCCGCTGTCGAAGAACGCCAAGGACATGGGCAGCGCCGCGCAGTTCGTCGCCCTGACCCTCATCGGCGCCGTGTGGGCGGTGATCCTCCTCTGACGTAGGTTGGCGCTGAGCGCAGCGAAGCCCAACATCGGCCTGGCATTGGCACGTTGGGCTTCGCAAGCTCAGCGCCAACCTACGTGCTCAGCGCCAACCTTGGCATCAGGGAATCATCGGCAGCACGATCTCGTCGCTGCAGCTGATGCCGGCGGTCTCGCTGCGGCACAGGTCGAGGAATTCGCGCATGGTCGAGGTCTGGTACTTCTGCCGGTGCCAGATGAAATAGAACTGCCGGCGCAGGTCCAGATCCGGGGTTTCCACCGGCACCAGGCTGCCGCGGCGGAAGGCGTCGCGCAGGGCCAGGCGCGAGATGCAGCCGATGCCGAGGCCCGACTCGACGGCGCGCTTGATCGCCTCGGTGTGTTCCAGTTCCAGGCGAATCTTCAGCGGCTCGCAGTGATGGCGCATGGCCTGGTCGAAGGTCAGCCGCGTTCCCGAGCCCTGTTCGCGGAGAATCCAGGCTTCCTCGCTGAGCCGGGCGATATCCGCCGCGCCGGCCTTCGCCAGTGGGTGCTGCGGCGCGCAGAACACCACCAGTTCGTCCTCCATCCACGACTGCACTTCTATATCCGGGTGCTGGCAGTCGCCTTCGATCAGGCCCAGGTCGAGTTCGTAATGGGCGACCTGCTGCACCACATGGGCGGTGTTGTGCACGTGCAGGCGCACCCGGCAGTCCGGCTGGCGCTGCATGAAGGTGCCGATCAGCAGGGTGGCCAGGTAGTTGCCGATGGTCAGGGTGGCGCCGAGGTCCAGCGAGCCGAAGGTGCTCTTGCCGTTGAGCAGGTTCTCGATTTCGCCGCTGCGGTCGATCAGCGCGACCGCCTGGGGCAGCAGTTGGCGGCCGAGGGCGTTGAGGGTCAGGCGCTTGCCGGCGCGGTCGAACAGCTTGCAGTCGAACTGCCTTTCCAGTTCACCCAGCGAGGTACTGGTGGCCGACTGCGACATCGACAGCGCTTCGGCCGCGCGGGAGACGCTTTCCTGCTGGGCCACCGCGACGAAGACTTCCAGTTGGCGCAGGGTGAATTTCATGGGGTGGGCTCCGGTGCGGCGGGGTGCGACATTGGGTCGCTGGGTGGAAAAAGGGCAGGTCGATAACCTTGCGCGCTCGACGGTGAGCACCCCTTATCTACCTTTTGGATTAGCAATATCCAGATAATTTATTTTGCGGATATTGTCGCCGCCTATAAAATGTCGCGCAATTGCGCCACGTCCGGGTTTGCTGGGGTGCGCCGCGTTTTCCTAGGAGACCTTGATGAGCAACCTGTACACCGAGCGCGTTCTCAGCGTGCATCACTGGAACGACACTCTCTTCAGCTTCAAGACCACCCGTAACCCGGGGCTGCGCTTCAAGACCGGTCAGTTCGTGATGATCGGCCTGGAAGTCAACGGTCGTCCGCTGATGCGCGCGTACAGTATCGCCAGCCCGAACTACGAAGAGCACCTGGAGTTCTTCAGCATCAAGGTGCCGGACGGCCCGCTGACCTCGCGCCTGCAGCACCTGAAGGAAGGCGACGAGCTGATGGTCAGCCGCAAGCCCACCGGCACCCTGGTCCTCGACGACCTGAAACCGGGCAAGAACCTCTACCTCCTGAGCACCGGCACCGGCATGGCGCCGTTCCTCAGCGTGATCCAGGACCCGGAAGTCTACGAGCGCTTCGAGAAGGTCATCCTGGTCCATGGTGTGCGCTGGGTCAGCGAGCTGGCCTACGCGGACTTCATCACCAAGGTCCTGCCGGAGCACGAGTTCTTCGGCGACATGGTCCGCGAGAAGCTGATCTACTACCCGCTGGTCACCCGCGAAGAGTTCCGCAACATGGGCCGCCAGACCGACCTGATGCGCAGCGGCAAGCTGTTCGCCGACATCGGCCTGCCGCCGATGAACCCGCAGGACGACCGCGCCATGATCTGCGGCAGCCCGAGCATGCTGGACGAGACCAGCGCCGTGCTCGACAGCTTCGGCCTGCAGATCTCCCCGCGCATGGGCGAGCCGGGCGACTACCTGATCGAGCGTGCCTTCGTCGAGAAGTAACCCGACGCTGCGCCGGCTATTGAAAAAGCCGTTCACCCCAACAGGTGAACGGCTTTTTTGCTTTCGGTTCTTTCCGTAGGGCGGGTGAAACCCGCCATGACAGCTCCGGGCCGGCGGGTTGCACCCGCCCTACTACCCATCCGATCAGATCTCGACCTGCGTACCCAGCTCGATCACCCGGTTCAGCGGCAGGTTGAAGTAGCGCAGGTTGCCGTTGGCGTTCTTCAGCAGGAACGCGAACAGCCCCTCGCGCCAGCGCGCCATGCCGATCCGTTTGGACGGAATGACCGTCTCCCGGCTGAGGAAGTACGTCGTGCGCATCTGGCTGAAATCCAGGTCGCTCAGGTGGCACAGCTTCAGGGCTCCCGGCACGTCCGGCTCCTCCACGAAGCCGAAGTGCAGCAGCACGCGGAAGAATCCGTCGCCATAGGAACTCACCTCGAAACGCCGCTCCGGCGGCACCCGTGGCGTGTCCTCGCTGACCACCGTGAGCAGCACCACCTGCTCGTGCAGCACCTGGTTGTGCAGCAGGTTGTGCAACAGCGCGTGCGGTACCACGTCGTCCCGCGCGGAAAGGAACACCGCCGTGCCCCTGACCCGCTGCGGCGGATCGGCGCGCAGGCTGGCGATGAACAGCTGCAGCGGCAGCGCGCTCTCGTCGAGGCGGTCCATCAGCAGTTGCCGGCCGCGCTTCCAGGTGGTCATCAGGACGAACAGCGCAGCGCCCGCCAGCACCGGGAAGGCGCCGCCCTGCAGCACCTTCGGCAGGTTGGCGGCGAAGAACAGCGAATCCACCAGCAGGAAGCTGAGCATCAGCGGCACCGCCACCAGCGGCGACCAGCGCCACAGCAGGAGCATCACCACGCTCATCAGCACCGTGGTGCAGAGCATGGTGCCGGTCACCGCCACGCCATAGGCCGAAGCCAGCGCGCCGGAGGACTCGAAGCCGATCACCAGCAGCACCACGGCGACCATCAGCGCCCAGTTCACCCCGGCGATGTAGATCTGCCCCTGCTCATGGCTGGAGGTGTGCTGGATGAACATGCGCGGCACATAGCCCAGCTGGATGGCCTGCTGGGTCAGGGAGAAGGCGCCGGAAATCACCGCCTGCGAGGCGATCACCGTGGCGGCGGTTGCCAGTCCCACCAGCGGCACCAGCGCCCAGCTAGGTGCCAGCAGGTAGAACGGGTTGCGCGCCGCTTCCGGGTTGAACAGGATCATCGCGCCCTGGCCGAAGTAGTTCAGCACCAGCGCCGGCAGGATCAGCAGGAACCAGGCGCGGGCGATCGGCTTGCGGCCGAAGTGCCCCATGTCGGCGTACAGCGCCTCGGCGCCGGTCAGCGCCAGCACCACCGCGCCGAGAATGGCCACGCCGATGCCCGGATGGGCGATGAAGAAGTTCACCGCCCAGGCCGGGTTGGCCGCCTTCAGCACTTCCGGATGCTGCCAGATGCCGTACAGGCCGAGCGCACCGAGGACGAGGAACCAGATCACCATGACCGGTCCGAACAGCTTGCCGATGCGCGCGGTGCCGTGCTTCTGGATGAGGAACAGGCCGACCAGCACGATCAGCGCCAGCGGCACCACCCAGTGCTCGATGCCGTCGAAGGCGATTTCCAGCCCCTCGACCGCCGAGAGCACGGAAATCGCCGGGGTGATCATGCTGTCGCCATAGAACAGCGCGGCGCCGATCAGGCCGAACACCACCAGCACCGAGCGCAGCTTCCGGTATGGCAGCGCCGCCCGCAGCGCCAGGGTGGTCAGTGCCATCACCCCGCCCTCGCCCTCGTTGTCGGCACGCAGGACGAACAGCACGTACTTCAGCGAAACCACCCAGATCAGCGACCAGAAGATCAGCGACAGCACGCCGAAGACCCCGTCGTGCGTGATGCTCACGCCATAGCCGCCGTTGAAGACTTCCTTCAGCGTGTACAGCGGGCTGGTGCCGATATCGCCGTAGACCACCCCTACCGCCGCCACGATCATCCCGACCGCGGATGACCGGTGGTGTCCATCCTGACTTTCAGCAGAGCTTTCGGCTGCCTCGGACATTTATCGCTGTTCCCCCGGGGAAAAAATTCGGCGCATCCTGCTCCGCCGCACTCGGCGATGCAAGAGCGGCTCTGCGGCGTTCTGAATCACTATAGAGGGAGTTTTTAGCAATTACCGGTATGCACGTTTGTCCCCTGGAGACTGGTCAAGCACGCGGCCTGCCGGTAGAATTGCGCACTTTTTGATCAGAGGCGCCGCCAGCGCGCCCTTCGAGGTTAGCCCCCCATGTCCACCGCCACCCCCAAAGTCGGATTTGTTTCACTCGGATGCCCGAAGGCAACGGTGGACTCCGAACGTATCCTCACCCAGTTGCGCATGGAGGGTTACGAGATCGTGCCCACCTATGAGGATGCCGACGTAGTGGTGGTCAACACCTGCGGCTTCATCGACAGCGCCAAGGCCGAATCGCTGGACGCCATCGGCGAGGCCATCGCCGAGAACGGCAAGGTCATCGTCACCGGCTGCATGGGCGTCGCCGAGAACAGCATCCGCGACGTGCACCCCAGCGTGCTGGCCGTCACCGGCCCGCAGCAGTACGAGCAGGTGGTCAACGCGGTGCACGAGGTGATCCCGCCAAAGGCCGAGCACAACCCGCTGATCGACCTGGTGCCGCCGCAGGGCATCAAGCTGACCCCGCGCCACTACGCCTACCTGAAGATTTCCGAAGGCTGCAACCACACCTGCAGCTTCTGCATCATCCCGTCGATGCGCGGCAAGCTGGTCAGCCGCCCGGTCGGCGACGTGCTCAGCGAAGCCCAGCGCCTGGTCAAGGCCGGCGTCAAGGAACTGCTGGTGATCTCCCAGGACACCAGCGCCTACGGCGTCGATCTGCGCTACAAGATGGATTTCTGGGACGGCCAGCCGGTGAAGACCCGCATGCTGGAGCTGTGCCAGGCGCTGTCGAGCATGGGCGTGTGGGTACGCCTGCACTACGTCTACCCGTACCCGAACGTCGATGACGTGATCCCGCTGATGGCCGAGGGCAAGCTGCTGCCGTACCTCGACATCCCGTTCCAGCACGCCAGCCCGAAAGTGCTGAAGAACATGAAGCGCCCGGCCTTCGAGGACAAGACCCTCGCCCGCATCAAGAAGTGGCGCGAGATCTGCCCGGAGCTGACCATCCGCTCGACCTTCATCGTCGGCTTCCCCGGCGAGACCGAGGAAGACTTCCAGTACCTGCTCGACTGGCTGACCGAAGCCCAGCTCGACCGCGTCGGCTGCTTCCAGTACTCGCCGGTGGACGGCGCCCCGGCCAACGACATGGACCTGGAACTGGTGCCGGACGACGTCAAGCAGGACCGTTGGGAGCGCTTCATGGCGCACCAGCAGGCCATCTCCGCCGCGCGCCTGGAGATGAAGATCGGCAAGGAAATCGAAGTGCTGATCGACGAAGTGGACGACGAGGGCGCGGTAGGCCGCTCCTGGGCCGATGCGCCGGAGATCGACGGCGCCGTCTACGTCGATACCTTCGACGTGAAGCCGGGCGACAAGGTCCGCGTGCGCATCACCGGCGCCGACGAGTACGACCTCTGGGCCGAACTGGTCTGAGTCTCCCGAAAGCCCCGCACTGCGGGGCTTTCACTTTCTGCCCCGCTACGGACCTGTGGAAATGATCAACAACGACGTACTGCGCAGCGTGCGCTACATGCTCGACATCAGCGACACCGGCGTCGCCGACATCACCCGCATGGCCGGGCTGGAAATCGAACGGGACGACGTCATCGCCTTCCTTGAGCGGGAAGAAGACCCGGGCTATCGGCCGTGCAGCGACCGGGTTCTGGCCCACTTCCTGGACGGCCTGATCGTGTATCGCCGTGGCCGCGACGAAAGCCGTCCGCTGCTGCCGGTGGAGCTGCCGCTGACCAACAATATCGTGCTGAAGAAACTCCGCGTCGCCTTTGAACTGCGCGACGACGATATCCTCGCTATCCTCGACGAGGTCGGATTCCCGGTCTCGAAAGCCGAACTCGGCGCGCTGTTCCGCAAGCCCGGCCACAGCAACTACCGCCCCTGCGGCGACCAGTTGCTGCGCAACTTCCTCAAGGGCCTCACCCAGCGCCTGCGTGGCTGAGAATCTCAGGGAAAGCTCGATGATCTTCCGCCTGGCCGCCGATGCGGTGCTGCTGCTCCACCTCGGCTTCATCCTCTTCGTCGTGCTCGGCGCCCTGCTGCTCCTGCGCTGGCCGCGCCTCGCCTGGCTGCATCTGCCGGCGGTGGCATGGGGCGCGTACATCGAGTTCTCCCACGGCATCTGTCCGCTGACACCGCTGGAAAACCGCCTGCGCCGCCTGGCCGGCGATGAAGGCTATGCCGGCGGCTTCATCGAGCACTATCTCGTTCCGTTGATCTACCCCGGCAACCTCACCGACGGCATGCAACTGCTGTTCGGCCTGATCGTCGTCCTGCTCAACGGCGCACTCTACGGCTGGCTACTGCTTCGCGGGCGGCGTCCGGCACGCTGATCGGCTACCATGGCCACCCCGCCTTCAGCGCCTGCCAGCATGTCCTACTCCGTCAGTCCCATCGGTTTCGTCCGCTCCTGCTTCAAGGAGAAGTTCGCCATCCCGCGCCAGCCGCAACTGGCCCCGGCCGCCCGTGGCGTGCTGGAACTGCTGCCGCCGTTCGACCAGCCGGAAGCTGTCGAGGGGCTGGAGCAGGTCAGCCATGTCTGGCTGATCTTCCTCTTCCACCAGGCGCTGGAGGACAAGCCACGGCTGAAGGTGCGGCCGCCACGGCTGGGCGGCAACCGCTCGCTGGGCGTGTTCGCCACCCGCGCCACGCACCGGCCGAACGGAATAGGCCAGTCGGTGGTGAAGCTGGAAAAGGTCGAACCGGGACGTCTCTGGCTGTCCGGCATCGACCTGCTGGACGGCACGCCGGTGCTGGATATCAAGCCGTACGTGCCCTATGCCGACGCAGTCGAAGGCGCCAGCAATGCCATCGCCGAGGCGCCGCCCGCGCCGATTCCCGTGCAGTGGACGGACGCCGCGCTGGCCCAGACCCGCGAGCATGGCCGGCGCCTGGGCGAACCGGTGGTCGAGCTGATCGAGCAATGCCTCGCCCAGGACCCGCGCCCGGCCTACCAGAACCCCGCCCCGGAACGCCGCTACGGCGTCCGCCTGTGGGATCTGGACGTGCACTGGCACTACCCGCAGCCAGGCCTGATCCGCGTCCTGGACGTAGGTTGGCGCTGAGCGCAGCGAAGCCCAACGCTTCATGCCCACCAGATGTTGGGCTTCGCAAGCTCAGCGCTAATCTACGTCGAACCAAAGAAAAGCCCCGGCACGAGCCGGGGCTTTTTGCTTTTCATTTTACGCCGCTACTGCCCGCTGCGAGCGTATATGCCGGCCGCCTGCTGCATGCGGTTGATGTACAGCTCCACCTCACGCTCGGCGTCGAAGCGAGTGAAGTAGGGGCCTTCCAGGGTGCCCTCGCGCGTCGAGAAGAAATACTGGCCGTTGACCGAGCAGATCCGATCGCTTCGATAGTGTTGCCGTGATTCGGGATCGGACGACCTTTTCCCAAACATGAGTACATCTCCCCACAAGCGGGTACGCATGCAATGAGTCTAAGTCGTGCCTTTTGCACGGCGGGGGCGATTCGACGAACGGTGGAAATTTCTCACCATTTGCAGGCGAATTTCCGGCGCTACGCAGGGAAAAACTCCTCCTATGCTGAATGCGCGTTTGTTGCGAGGAAAGCGCGTTTTGATTTTGGTTATAAGAAAATCAAAATCTATTCTTTTTAATGCGCTGAAACCTTGTGCATAGTGAACCCACCACGAACAAGGAGTGACCCTTCATGAGCCTGAGACTCGGCGATATCGCCCCCGACTTCGAACAGGAATCCAGCACCGGCCGTCTGCGCTTCCATGACTGGCTCGGCGACAGCTGGGGTGTGCTGTTCTCCCACCCGGCGGATTTCACCCCGGTCTGCACCACCGAGCTCGGCCTGACCGCCAAGCTCAAGGGCGAATTCGCCCAGCGCGGCGTGAAGGTCCTCGCACTCTCTGTGGACCCGGTCGCCTCCCACGTGAAGTGGATCGACGACATCAACGAGACCCAGGATACCCAGGTCAACTTCCCGATCATCGCCGATGCCGACCGCAAGGTCTCGGAGCTGTACGACCTGATCCACCCGAACGCCAACGACACCCTGACGGTGCGTTCGCTGTTCATCATCGACCCGAACAAGAAGGTGCGCCTGATCATCACCTACCCGGCCAGCACCGGGCGCAACTTCAACGAAATCCTGCGGGTGATCGACTCGCTGCAGCTCACCGACAACCACAAGGTCGCGACGCCGGGCAACTGGAAGGACGGCGACGAGGTGGTGATCGTGCCCTCGCTGCAGGACGAGGAAGAAATCCGCCAGCGCTTCCCCAGGGGCTATCGCGCGGTCAAGCCCTACCTGCGCCTGACGCCGCAACCGAACCGTTGATCCAGCCGCAGCCCGCGCACCGCGGGCAGGCAATGTCTTAACCACGAGCAGGGGTTTTGAGGCCGGTTCGCCGGCCATTTTTTTCACCCTGGATCGGTGTCCACGAGAAGGATAGAAATCATGTTCGTTGTCTCCATCGCCGGTAGCCCCAGCGTGCGCTCCCGTTCGGGGGTCTTGCTGGACCGTGCCAGGCGCTGGCTGAACGGCCGTGGTGTGGAGGTGGCGAGCTACCAGTTGCGCGACTTTCCCGCCGAGGACCTGCTCTACGCACGCTTCGACAGCCCGCGAATCCTCGATCTGGTGGAGCAGGTGTCGCGTGCCGACGGGCTGGTGATCGCCACGCCGGTGTACAAGGCCTCCATCGCCGGTGCGCTGAAAGTGCTGCTCGACCTGCTGCCGGAACGCGCCCTCAACCACAAGGTCGTTCTGCCGCTGGCCACCGGTGGCAGCAATGCGCACATGCTGGCGGTGGACTACGCCCTCAAGCCGGTACTGGGCGCGCTGAAGGCGCAGGAAGTGCTGCACGGCGTGTTCGCCGAGGACCAGCAGATCGCCTACGCCAGCGGCGACTCCCCGGAGCGCCTGGATGAGGCCCTCGAACGCCGCCTGCTGGACTCGCTGGAGCATTTCCACGGTGCACTGGCGCGGCGGCATCGGCCGCATGACCGCAACCTGCTGGCCACGGCCCGCTGGAGCGTTTGAAACCCTGTAGGGCGGGTGCAACCCGCCATTGAAGATACGGCGGGTTGCACCCGTCCTACGCGACTCGCAACACCTGACATCCCCACCTTACTGGCCCGACAACGGGCGAGCAGGTCGACAACCAAGACATTCAGAGCAAAGGAGAGCGCCATGCGCACTATCACTTTGCGTCGGAGTCTGGCCGCCCTGTTCGCCGCGGCCATCACTTTCGGCGCCATCACCCAGGCACAGGCCGAGACCCTGCGTATCGGCTATCAGAAATACGGCACCCTGGTGCTGCTCAAGGCTCGCGGCACGCTGGAGAAGCGTCTGGCGGAGCAGGGCGTCACCGTGCAATGGACCGAGTTCCCCGGCGGCCCGCAGCTGCTCGAAGGGCTGAACGTCGGCAGCATCGACTTCGGCGTCACCGGCGAGACGCCGCCGGTCTTCGCCCAGGCCGCCGGCGCCGACCTGCTCTATGTCGCCTACGAACCGCCGGCGCCGACCAGCGAGGCGATCCTGGTGCAGAAGGACTCGTCGATTTCCTCGGTCGCCCAGCTCAAGGGCAAGAAGGTCGCCCTCAACAAGGGCTCCAACGTGCACTACCTGCTGGTGCGCGCGCTGGAGAACGCCGGCCTGAAATACAGCGACATCACCCCGGTCTACCTGCCGCCGGCCGACGCCCGCGCCGCCTTCGAGCGCGGCAGCGTCGACGCCTGGGTGATCTGGGACCCGTACCAGGCCGCCGCCGAGAAGCAGTTGTCGGCCAAGACGCTGGCCGATGGCAGCGGGCTGGTCGACAACCACCAGTTCTACCTCGCCACCCGTACCTATGCGCAGAAACACCCGCAGGTGATCGCCAGCCTGGTGGAGGAAGTGCGCCAGGTCGGCGAGTGGTCGCAGGGTAATCCGCAGCAGGTCACCGACCAGGTGGCGCCGCTGCTCGGCCTGCCGGCGGACATCACCCTCACCGCGGTGAAACGCCAGGGCTACGGCGCGCAGTTCATCACCCCCGAGGTGGTGCAGGCGCAGCAGAAGATCGCCGATACCTTCACCCAGCTGAAGCTGATTCCCAAGCCGCTGAGCATCAAGGACGTGATCTGGACGCCGCCGGCCAACGCCAAGCTCGCCCAGGCCCAATGACTTTCCTGTAGGAGCGGGCCATGCCCGCGAAGCATCTCGGCGGATCGAGGGCATGGCCCGCTCCTACGACAGGACGATTTCCAAAACCATCATCGCGCGGCTACGCCATGCCGGCGCGCTTATCTGGAGTTAAAGCGATGAGCCTCAACCTCTTCTGGTTCCTTCCCACCCACGGCGACGGCCATTACCTTGGCACCGCCGAAGGCGCCCGCGCCGTCGACCACGGCTATCTGCAGCAGGTCGCCCAGGCCGCCGACCGTCTCGGTTTCGGCGGCGTACTGATCCCCACCGGGCGTTCCTGCGAGGACTCCTGGCTGGTCGCCGCCTCGCTGATCCCGGTCACCCAGCGCCTGAAATTCCTCGTCGCGCTGCGTCCGGGGATCATCTCGCCGACCGTGGCCGCGCGTCAGGCCGCGACCCTCGACCGTCTTTCCAACGGGCGGGCACTGTTCAACCTAGTTACCGGCGGCGACCCGGACGAACTGGCCGGCGACGGCCTGCACCTGAGCCATGAAGAACGCTACGAAGCCTCCGTCGAATTCACCCGCATCTGGCGCGGCGTGCTGGAAGGCAAGACGGTCGACTACGACGGCAAGCACATCCAGGTGAAGGGCGCCAAGCTGCTCTATCCGCCGATCCAGCAGCCGCGTCCGCCGCTGTATTTCGGCGGCTCGTCGGATGCCGCGCAGGACCTGGCCGCCGAGCAGGTCGAGCTGTACCTGACCTGGGGCGAGCCGCCGGCGGCGGTGGCCGAGAAGATCGCCCAGGTCCGCGAGAAAGCCGCACGCCAGGGCCGCAGCGTGCGCTTCGGCATCCGCCTGCACGTGATCGTGCGCGAGACCAACGAGGAAGCCTGGCAGGCCGCCGAACGCCTGATCAGTCATCTGGACGACGACACCATCGCCCGCGCCCAGGCCTCGCTGGCGCGCTTCGACTCGGTCGGTCAGCAGCGCATGGCCGCACTGCACGGCGGCAAGCGCGACAAGCTGGAAGTCAGCCCCAACCTCTGGGCCGGCGTCGGTCTGGTACGTGGCGGCGCCGGCACCGCGCTGGTCGGCGACGGCCCGACCGTGGCCGCACGGGTGAAGGAATACGCCGAACTCGGCATCGACACCTTCATCTTCTCCGGCTACCCGCACCTGGAAGAGTCCTACCGGGTCGCCGAGCTGCTATTCCCGCACCTGGACATCGCCCGTCCGGCACAACCGGAAAGCCGCGGCTACGTCAGCCCGTTCGGCGAGATGGTGGCCAACGACATCCTGCCGAGGACGGCAGCGGCGAGCTGAAGGAACTGTAGGAGCTGGGGGGTTCCCTCACCCCAGCCCTGGCTGCGCGCCCCGCTCAAAGGGAGAGGGGGCGCAACGGCGTGGAATTGTATGCCGTGCCAGCCGGCAACTCCGGACAGTCCCCTCTCCCTCAAGGGAGAGGGCTAGGGTGAGGGGGAGAACCTCGCACCGATTCAAGAACAGTGACTCCTACGATGGAGCCGAGAATGGCAAGAAAACATGCAAGTTCAATTGCCCGGCGCTTGGCGCCCTGGGCCTTGCCGGTGGCGCTGGTCGCCATCTGGCAACTGGCGGTGGAGGCGGGCTGGCTGTCCAGCCGCATCCTGCCGGCGCCGAGCGCGGTGGTCGAAGCCGGCTACCAGCTGGTGAGCAGCGGCGAACTCTGGCAGCACCTGGCGATCAGCGCCTGGCGCGCGGCCATCGGCTTCGCCATCGGTGGCGGCATCGGCCTGGTGCTGGGGCTGGTCACCGGCCTGTCGAAGTGGGGCGAGCGCTTCCTCGACAGCTCCGTGCAGATGATCCGCAACGTCCCGCACCTGGCGCTGATCCCGCTGGTGATCCTGTGGTTCGGCATCGACGAGACGGCGAAGATCTTCCTGGTCGCCCTCGGCACGCTGTTCCCGATCTACCTGAACACCTACCACGGCATCCGCAACATCGACCCGGGACTGCTGGAAATGGCGCGCAGCTATGGCCTGTCCGGCTTCGGCCTGTTCCGCCAGGTGATCCTGCCGGGTGCACTGCCGTCGATCCTGGTCGGCGTGCGCTTCGCCCTCGGCTTCATGTGGCTGACCCTGATCGTCGCCGAAACCATTTCCGCCAACGCCGGCATCGGCTACCTGGCGATGAACGCCCGGGAGTTCCTGCAGACTGACGTGGTGGTGCTGGCGATCCTGCTCTATGCGGTGCTCGGCAAGCTCGCCGACCTCGCCGCGCGGGGGCTGGAGCGAGTCTGGCTGCGCTGGCACCCGGCCTACCAGGTGCACAAGGGAGGTGCCGCATGAATGCCGTGAACAACGCACTGGCCACCCCACAGGCGCTGCGCCAGGGCATCCCGCTGGTGCTGGATGGCGTGGTGAAGCGCTTCGGCGAGCGCGAGGTGCTCAAGGGTATCGACCTGCACATTCCCGCCGGGCAGTTCGTCGCCATCGTCGGCCGCAGCGGCTGCGGCAAGAGCACCCTGCTGCGCCTGCTGGCCGGCCTCGACCAGCCCAGCGCCGGAGCGCTGCTGGCCGGCGCCGCGCCGCTGGCGGAGGCCCGCGAGGAAACCCGCCTGATGTTCCAGGACGCGCGCCTGCTGCCGTGGAAGCGGGTGATCGACAACGTCGGTCTCGGCCTTTCCGGCGACTGGCGCGGCCAGGCCCTGCAGGCGCTGGAGGAAGTCGGGCTGGCGGACCGCGCTCATGAGTGGCCGGCGGCATTGTCCGGCGGCCAGAAGCAGCGCGTCGCCCTGGCCCGGGCGCTGATTCACCGTCCGCGCCTGCTGTTGCTCGACGAGCCGCTCGGCGCGCTGGATGCGCTGACTCGCATCGAGATGCAGCAACTGATCGAACGCCTGTGGCAGCAGCATGGCTTCACCGTACTGTTGGTCACCCACGACGTCGCCGAGGCGGTAGCCATCGCCGACCGGGTGATCCTGATCGAAGAGGGCGAAGTCGGCCTCGACCTGCCGGTCGAACTGGTCCGCCCACGTTCACGCGGCTCGGCGCGGCTGGCCGCACTGGAAGCCGAAGTTCTCGACCGCGTATTGGCCCTGCCGGCAACGCCGGCGGCCCCGGAACCCGTTCCACCTCTGCCCACGCAGTTGCGTTGGGCGCTGTAACCAGACCTGAGAATCCCCCCAAGGAGAAACGCCATGACCATCAAAGCCATCAACGTCCGTAACCAGTTCAAAGGCACCGTGAAGGAAATCATCGAGGGCCCGGTGCTCTCGGAAATCGACGTGCAGACCGCAGCCGGCGTGGTCACCTCGGTGATCACTACCCGCTCCGTGAAGGAGCTGGAGCTGGCCATCGGCAGCGAGGTGATCGCTTTCGTGAAGTCGACGGAAGTGTCCATCGCCAAGCTGTGAGGACGGGCAGTCCCCGCTAATGCGGGGATTCCTCCGTAGGGCGGGTGAAACCCGCCAATTATTCCAGCGGAATGGCGGGTTGCACCCGCCCTACGCTTGCCGCAGCTCTGCCGCAAACACCTCCCGATCCACATTCCCGCCACTGAGCACCAGCCCCACCTTCAACCCCGCCAACTGCTCGCGCTCCTGCATCGCCGCCGCCAGCGCCGCGGCTCCTGCGCCCTCGGCGACATTGTGGGTAGCGCTGAAGTACAGGCGCATGGCCGCGCCGATTTCCTCGTCATCGACCTGCACGATGTGATCGGCGCCGTCGAGGATGATTTGCAGCGCTTGCGGGTCCGGCGTGCTGCAGGCCATGCCGTCGGCGAGGCGGGTGGTGGTCGGATGGCTGACCGGTTTGCCGGCGGCGAACGACAGCGCATAGGCCGGTGCATGTTTCGACACCACGCCGACGATGCGCGTCTTCAATCCCAGCGCATCGCGCACGGCGATCATCCCGCAGATGCCCGAGCCCATGCCGATCGGCACATAGGCCACGTCCAGCCCGGCCACGGCGCGGAAGAATTCCAGGCTGTAGCTGGCGACTCCGGTCACCAGCCAGGGATGGAAGGACGGCACCAGATGCAGACCGTCGCGCTCGGCCAGTTCGGCGGCGTGTTCGCGGGCCGCCTGGAAGTCGTCGCCATGTTCGATCAGGTTGGCGCCGAGGCTGCGCATCGCGGCGTTCTTCTCGCGGCTGTTGCCGTGCGGCACGACGATGGTCGCGTTCATCCCGTGGCGGGCGGCGGCGCAGGCGATCGACTGGCCGTGGTTGCCACGGGTGGCGCTGATCACTCCGGACGGCTTTTCCGGCTGTTCGCTCAGACGCTGGAAGTAGACCAGCCCGCCACGCAGCTTGAAGGCGCCCACCGGCGAATGGTTCTCGTGCTTGACCCATACCTCGCAGCCCAGCGCCTCGCTGAGCAACGGCCAGTTGAACTGCGGCGTGGGCGGCAGGCTGGCATGGACGATGGCGGCGGCTTGTTCCAGGGCGGCGAGCGAAAGTGGCATGGGTGACACTCCAGAGTGTGATCGCTGCAGTCTAGGAGGCAAAGCGCGCCGCTGGACAGGTACACATGGCGACAGAATCTGTGCCGGCCTTGCGAGCCGCGTAGGTTGGCGCTGAGCGCAGCGAAGCCCAACATCTGGTGGGGCCGGCACCAATTTCGTTGGGCTTCGTGCCTCAGCCCAACCTACCTTAATGACCGGACCAGCACAGTTGTGTTCCCGAACTGTTCCTGTCGGCACAGCGGGCCTTGGCTTAGCATGGATGCCCACTCACGCGTCGAGGCTCCCATGCACGTTTCTTCCGGCCGTTGGCAATTCGGCCTGTTTCTCGCCCTGGTCACCGCTGTGCTCTGGGGCGTCCTGCCGATCAAGCTGAAGGAAGTCCTCCAGGTCATGGACCCGGTCACCGTGACCTGGTTTCGCCTGGTCGTCTCCGGCGGCATGCTGCTGGTCTACCTGGCCTTCACCCGCCAGCTGCCGCGCTTCCGGCCGCTGGGACGCAAGGGCGGCTTTCTCGTGCTGCTGGCGGTGGGTGGCCTGACCGGCAATTACGTGCTCTACCTGATCGGCCTGAAGATGCTCTCGCCCGGCACCACCCAACTGGTGATCCAGATCGCGCCGATCCTGTTGCTGCTCGGCAGCCTCTACGTGTTCAAGGAAAGCTTCAGCATCGGCCAGGCGCTCGGCCTCGGCGTGCTGCTCTGCGGCTTCGGACTGTTCTTCAACCAGCGCCTGGCGGAGCTGTTCGGCTCGCTCGGCGACTACACCGTCGGCGTGCTGGTCGTGGTCCTGGCGGCCTTCGTCTGGACCTTCTACGGCCTGGCGCAGAAGCAGTTGCTGACCCAGTGGTCGTCGGTGCAGGTGATGATGGTGATCTACCTCGGCTGCGCGCTGCTGCTGACACCCTGGGCGCACCCGTGGGAAGTCTTCCTGCTCAGCCCGCTGCAATTCTGGCTGCTGCTGGCCTGCTGCCTGAACACCCTGATCGCCTACGGCGCCTTCGCCGAAGCGCTGGCTCATTGGGAGGCCTCGCGGGTCAGCGCGACGCTGGCGATCACCCCGCTGGTGACCTTCGTCTCGGTGGCGCTGGCGGCGTCGCTGTGGCCGGATCACGTGCATCCGGAGAGCCTGAACGGGCTGGCCTATTTCGGCGCGCTGCTGGTGGTCGGCGGCTCGGCGCTGATCGCGCTGGCGCCGTCGCTGGTGAAGAGCTACCGCGCACGACGGGCACGGCTGAGCAACGCCTGAACAAGGAGGCCGCCGCGAGGCGGCCTTCTGCTATCGGAATCCTGCTTCCGGCTTCATTGTGCAAATGATATGTATTATCATTTGTGCGATTCGAAGTTTGCCGATTGCGCGCGGTGTCGATCCTGCGTGCGATCCGATGTCTGGAAGGGGTGGGGTTGCGTGGCCGGGAGCAAGTACTGATGGATGAGCGATTCTCCCACACCGTGTCCCAGGCCTATCGCTCCCTTCATGGCGAACTGCTGCGCTTTCTGCGGCGCAAGCTGGGCGGCTCGGCCGATGCCGCCGACCTGGCCCAGGACGCCTTCGCCCAGTGGCTGAAGTCCTCGTCGCGGCACGAGGTGGAGCAGCCGCGCGCGTTCCTGTTCCAGGTCGCGCGCAACCTGCTGCGCGACCACTGGCGGCGGCAGAACCAGAGCGCCGAATGCATGGTCGACGAACACGAGCAGGACGATCAGGCCGACCTTCCTCCGGCGGCGGAGGGGAGCGAACCCGTGGCCCAGTTCGAGCGGCAACGCTACCTGCGACAGCTCTCCCAGGCCCTGCAGAGCTTGCCGCCGCGCCGCCGCGAAGCGTTCATCCTGCACAAGTTCGAGGGCCTGTCCCAGGCCGAGGTTGCCCGGCGCATGGGGATTTCCCTGAGCATGGTGGAAAAACACGTCGCCAGCGCGCTGCTGCACTGCAAGCGCCATGTGCAGGGGGAGGGCGAGCGATGAGTCCGCAGCAGAATTGCCAGCAGGTGATCGACGAGTTGGCCGCGAAGTGGTTCAGCCGCCAGCGCTCGGGCACCTTCGATGCCCGCGAGCGCCAGGCCCTGGACCGCTGGCTGGCGGAAGATCCGGCGCATGAACGGGCCTATCGCGAGATCGAGCAGTTGTGGGCCGATTTCGACCTGATTCGTCCACCCGCGCGCATCACCCGTCGTCCGCCCTTGCCCTGGCGTGGCTTGGCGGCGGCCTGCCTGTTCCTCGCCTTGCTGCTGTCGGCCAGCGACTTCGGCGGAAACCGCCTGGCCGACCCGCAGTGGAGCCAGGACAGCGGGCCGGGCGAGCAGCGCGAAGTGCTGCTGGCCGACGGGACGCGGGTGTTCCTGGCGGGCTCCTCGTCGCTGCGGATGGATTTCCGGGATGGCTTCCGCGATGTCCGCCTGCTGCGTGGCACGGCCTACTTCGAGGTGGCTCACGACAGCGCCCGGCCATTCCGCGTCAGCATTGGCGACAGCCGGGTGCGGGTGCTCGGCACCGGGTTCGAGGTGCGCCGCGACAATGCCGCGCTGAGCGTGGCGGTGCGTCACGGCCGGGTGGCGCTGCAACCCCATGCCGGCGACGCACGGGAGCAGACGCTGCAGGCCGGCGAGCGCGCCCGGCTGGCACCCGGCGCCGGGCTGGCCGAGCTGGACCGGATTGCGCCCGGCTCCGTCGGTGCCTGGCGTGACGGCATGCTGGCGTTCCGCGACCGGCCCCTCGGCGCGCTGCTGGAGGAACTGTCGCAGTACCGCGCGGCACCGATCCGCCTGGGCGATCCGGCCCTGGCGCAGAAGCCGATTTCCGGCAACGTGCGTCTCGCCCGGATCGACGACTTCCTGATCGCCCTGCCGTTGCTGCTGGACGTCCGGGTGCAACGGCGCGCCGATGGCGAAGCGGTGATCCTGTCGCGCTGAGTTCAAGGCCCTTGCAGCCGGTCTTGCCAGTTTTTTTGAGAAATATTTTCATTTGCAGGTGTGGGTTTTTCCCGAATGAGGGTCTTCCCCGTCATTCGCTGCGAAACACGCGGCGCCTTTTGACCCTGGGGAGGGCCATGTATGTTGTCTCGTCTTTCCATCCCGTTCGCCCGTCCGCTGAGCTGCGCGGTGTTGCTCGGCAGCCTGATGCTGGCCGAATACAGCCGTGGCGCGGACTGGCAATTCGACCTGCCGGCGCAGCCGCTGAGCGCCTCGATCGCCAGCCTGTCGCAACAGGCCGGCGTGCAGGTGCTGTACGACGCCGCGCAGATCGAAGGCTTCGAGGCGCCGGCGCTGACCGGCCGCTATAGCGCCCGTGACGCGCTGGAGCGGCTGCTGCAGGGTTCCTCCCTGGTGCTGGTGGAGGCTGGCGAGGGCTTCGTCGTGCGCTCTCGCGGCAAGGTCGACGCGTTCAGCGACAACGCCCTGGAGCTGGATGCGCAAACCATCGTCGGCACCGGCCAGTCGGTGGATGCCGCCAGCGTTGGTCGCTCCACCCTGACTCGCAAGGACATCGAACGCATCCAGGCGGACAACATTCCCAGCCTGCTCGATACCCTGCCCGGGGTCAGCATGGGCGGCTCGCCCAAGCCCGGCGGGCAGACGGTGAACATCTGGGGCCTGGGCGATGCCGAGGACGTGCCCTTCACCCTCGACGGAGCGCCCAAGAGCGGCTTCGAGCGCTACCAGCAGGGCACCGTGTTCATCGAGCCGGAGCTGATCAAGCGCATCGAAGTGGAAAAGGGCCCGCACTCGGTGTTCAACGGCAACGGCGGCTTCGGCGGCACCGTGCACATGGAGACCAAGGACGCTGGCGACTTGTTGCGCGACGTCAAGGACGTCGGCGCCATGCTCAAGTACGGCTACCACTCCAACGACCAGCAGAAGGTCTACAGCGGCGCCGTCTACGGCCGCAGCGAGGATCGCAAGGTCGACGCCCTGGCCTATCTGACCGCCCGTGACGGCCGCGACATCAAGCTGGCCGGGCACATCCCCGATCCGGAAGGGCGCTACCCGATCAACCTGCAGCGGCTGCCCAACAGCGCCCAGGACCTGGACGCCGGGCTGTTCAAGCTGAACCTGCACCCGAACCTGGACAACGACCTGGGCTTCTCCTACAGCCGTTCGGAAAGCACCCGCTGGACGCCGTTCTCCTCGGCCAGCTACCCGACGCCGCCGACCCAGTCGAGCATCGACCGCTACGGCTACGAGGCGGCGCTCAAGCGCCTGCTGGCGCACCGCGACACCACCGACACCACCTGGTCCGGCAAGTACCAGTACCACCCCATCGACAATCCGCTGGTGGACCTGCTGCTGCAGTACTCCGAGTCCCACGTCGAGCAGACCGATGAGCGTAATCCTGACGCGTTCTTCCAGGTCGCCACGGGCGGACAGAAGATGGACACCGAGTACCGCGACAAGGTGCTCGAACTGCGCAACACCAGCCTGTTCGACACCGGCCCGCTGCAGCACGCCTTCACCGTCGGCGCACAACTGCACAAGCACACCCGCGACACCGAGATGTACATTCCCGGCTCGACCTACGACACCGCGCGCTACAACTACGGGCACTTCCAGCCGGCCTTCATGCCCAGCGGCAAGCAGTTGACCCGCAGCGCCTACCTGCAGGACGCGTTGACCTGGGGCAGTCTCACCGTCACCCCGTCGTTGCGCTTCGACCAGGTGCGCAACGACGGCAAGGCCAACGACGCACCCCTCTACGACAACCCTGCGCAGGGCCACGACTACAGCTCGCAGACCTACAGTGGCTGGTCGCCGCGCCTGTCGCTGTTCTGGACCGCCAGCGAGCACGTGGCCTTCTTCGCCGACTACTCGCGCACCTGGCGCGCGCCGGTGATCGACGAGCAGTACGAGGTGCAGAACAGCAGCACCATCAGCGCCACCAGCCGCGACCTCGACGCCGAGCGCATCCACGCCCTGCGCCTGGGCAACATCGTCAACCTGCCGGACCTGTTCGTCGCCGGGGACAACCTGCAGGTGCGCACCACGCTGTTCCAGAACAAGATCAAGGACGAGATCTTCCGCACCCGCAGCGTTGGCTGCGAGCAGCAGTCCATCGACGACGGCAGCATCGGCGGCAGCTGCGGCGACATGCTGCCGCTGAGCAACTACCGCAACCTGCCCGGGGCGACCTACAAGGGTTTCGAGATCGAGAGCTTCTACGACAGCGAGCGGCTGTTCGGCGGGCTGTCCTATTCCTGGGTGAGCGGCAAGCACGATGGCGCCTACAGCAACCCCTGGGGCCCCAACGTCTGGGCCCGCGACGTGCCGCCGGCCAAGTGGGTGGCGACCCTGGGCGTGAAATTCCCCGACTGGGATGCCCTGCTCGGCTGGCAGGGCGAGTTCGTGCGCAAGACCGACCGCCTGCCCAGCGACAACTACTCCAGCGGCATGGGCACCATCGCCGGCGACATCTACTGGGACCAGACGGCCAACGCCAGCTACGACACCCAGCGCCTGTTCGCCTACTGGAAGCCGCGCCGCCTGGGGCTGGAGAACACCGAGCTGAACCTCACGGTGGACAACCTGTTCAACCGCGACTACCACCCGGCATTGTCCGGCGACAGCGTCTACAGCCAGGGCCGTAACGCCAAGATCAGCGTGACCCAGTACTTCTGAGGCGGTAACCGATAAAGGTACCCTCGCCAGGGCACCTTTATCGCGGTCGTACTTAGCGGGCTACTGCACGGTAGAGCAGGGCGCCGACAACGGCGCCAGCCAGCGGCGCGACCCAGAACAGCCACAGCTGCTGCAGCGCCCAGGGAGCGGCGAACACCGCCACGCCCAGGCTGCGTGCCGGGTTTACCGAGGTGTTGGTCACCGGGATGCTGATCAGGTGGATCAGCGCCAGCGTCAGGCCGATGGCGAGTGGCGCGAGTCCGCTCGGTGCGCGGCTGTCGGTGGCGCCCATGATGATGAACAGGAACAGCGCGGTGAGAACCACCTCCGTCACCAGTGCAGCCTGCAGGCTGTAGCCACCGGGAGAGTGTTCCGCGTAACCGTTGGCGGCGAAGCCGGCGAGCGGATCGAAGCCGGCCTTGCCGGTGGCGATCAGGTACAGGACCGCGCCGGCCAGCAGCCCGCCGAGTACCTGCGCCACGATGTACGGCAGCAGGTGCGAGGCCTGGAAGCGTCCGCCCACCCAGAGACCGACGCTGACTGCCGGGTTGAGGTGGCAGCCGGAGATATGGCCAATGGCATAGGCCATGGTCACTACCGTGAGACCAAAGGCCAGGGAAACACCGAGCAGGCCGATCCCGACCTCGGGAAAGGCTGCCGCCAGCACTGCGCTGCCGCAGCCTCCGAGCACCAGCCAGAACGTGCCGATTAGTTCGGCCGCAAGTTTGCGAATCATGACTCCTCCTGAGCGATCGATTTTCCGGCCCGGATGGGCCGGATTTCGCGGCCCGGGATGCTATGTCGCAGGTCATGGCCCTGGCTGTAGGCTGACGCTGAGTGTTGCAGGGGAAAGTGGATATACCTTCCCCCACCCGGCATTGCGCCGGGTGGGATGAGTGCGTCCTACACCTGGTTGCCGAGTTGCTCCGCCCGCCGCAACCAGCCCTGGCGCTGCTCCTCGGTGGAGTTGCGCACCGGGGTGAATTCCTCCAGCCGCTGGGTCTGGATACCGCAGGCGTCGAGGATGCCGTGCTGCATCTGGCGGAAGGCCGGAGCGCCCTGGCGCAGGCGATAGCGCCAGCGCGGCTGGTCGTGGCTGACCAGCAGGTCGGCGGTGCGGCCGCCGAGCAGTTTTTCCCAGTCGCGGTCTTCGGGGTGGCGATAGCGGAAGGCGAAGCCGGGCATGAGGACGCGGTCGAAGAAGCCCTGCAGCAGCGCCGGCAGGCCGCCCCACCAGACCGGGTAGACCAGCGCCAGGTGTTCGGCCCAGTGGAGCTGCCGCTGCGCCTCCAGCAGGTCCGGTTCCAGCACCTGGTTCTGCTCGTAGCCGCTGCGCAGCACCGGGTCGAACTGCAGTTCGCCGAGTTTCAGCTGATGCACCACATGTCCCTTGCTGCGCGCGCCCTGCACATAGGCTTCGGCGAGGGCGTGGCAGAAGCCGAAGGGTTTCGGCGTGCCGAGGATCAGCAGGATGCGCTTGCCGTCGCCTTCCAGGGGCGTCGCGCCGTGCTTGACGGTCTCAACCATGTTGGCCGGCCTCCAGCATGGTTTCCGGGCGCACCCATTCGTCGAACTGCGCCTCCGTGAGATAGCCCAGCTTCAGCGCCGCGGCGCGCAGGGTGGTGCCTTCCGCATAGGCCTTCTTGGCGATTTCCGCGGCCTTGTCGTAGCCGATGTGCGGGTTGAGGGCGGTCACCAGCATCAGCCCGCGCTCCAGGTGTTCGCCCATCTGCCGGGCATCCGGCTGCATGCCGGCGACGCAGTGGCTGTTGAAGTTGCGGCAGCCGTCGGCGAGCAGGCGTACCGATTCCAGAACGTTATGAATGATCACCGGCTTGAACACGTTGAGCTGCAGGTGGCCCTGGCTGGCTGCGAAGGTGATCGCGGCGTCGTTGCCGAATACCTGGCAGGCGAGCATCGACAGCGCCTCGCACTGGGTCGGGTTGACCTTGCCGGGCATGATCGAGCTGCCCGGCTCGTTGGCCGGCAGCTTCACCTCGGCGAAGCCGGCGCGCGGGCCGGAGCCGAGCAGGCGCAGGTCGTTGGCGATCTTCATCAGCGCCACGGCGAGGGTCTTCAGCGCGCCGCCGAGGACCACCAGCGGCTCGTGGCCGGAGAGGGCGGCGAACTTGTTCGGCGCGGAAACCAGCGGCAGGCCGGAAAGCGCGGCGAGTTCGGCGGCGATGGCGTCGGCGAAGCCCTTCGGCGCGTTCAGCCCGGTGCCGACCGCGGTGCCGCCCTGGGCCAGTTCGCAGACCGCCGGCAGCGCCGCGCGAATGGCGTGCTCGGCGTAGTCGAGCTGGGCGACGAAGGCCGACAGCTCCTGGCCGAAGGTGACCGGCGTGGCGTCCATCATGTGGGTGCGGCCGGTCTTCACCAGCCTGGCGTGGCGTGCCGCCTGTTCGGCGAGGCCGTCGCGCAGTTCGGCGATGGCCGGCAACAGTTGTTCCTGCACGGCCTTGACCGCAGCGATGTGCATGGCGGTGGGGAAGCAGTCGTTGGAGCTCTGCGCGCGGTTGACGTGATCGTTGGGGTGCACCGGCGCCTTGCCGCCGCGCGGGTTGCCGGCCAGTTCGTTGGCGCGCCCGGCGATCACCTCGTTGACGTTCATGTTGCTCTGCGTGCCGCTGCCGGTCTGCCAGACCACCAGGGGGAACTGGTCGTCGAGCTTGCCGGCCAGCACCTCGTTGGCGGCCTGCTCGATCAGCCGCGCGACCTCCGGCGGCAACTCGCCGAGCCGGTCGTTGACCCGTGCGGCGGCCTTCTTGATCAGCGCCAGGGCGTGGACGACGGCCAGCGGCATGCGCTGGCCGCCGATGGCGAAGTTTTCCAGCGAACGCTGGGTCTGGGCGCCCCAGTAGGCATCGTCGGGGACCTCGATGGGGCCGAGGCTGTCGGTTTCTGTGCGGCTCATGGTCAGTTCTCCGAAAGGGTCACGGCCAGTTTAGGCCGTGCGCGGAGCTCCGGGTTCCATGTGTCGTCGGGCGGGCGTGTCTACCAGCGAGCGTGGGTCTCGCCGATCCAGCCCAGCGCCCGGCAGACCGGCACGCGGGCGCCCGCCGCATTGCGCAGGAAACCGTCGAAATGGCCGAACCACTGGCGGGTGTCGACGTAGGCCAGATGCAGGTTGGGGAAGGCGCGGTGCTGCTTGCGCGGGGTGAAGGTGAGGTCGACGCTGCCGCAGGCGCTGCCCAGCGTCCAGGGTGCCAGTTCGTCGTGCTCGGGCTGGCGGATTTCCACCTCCGACTGCAGGCGCAGCAGTTCGCCGCCGAACCACAGGGCGTTTTCCGTCAGCTCGCTGTGTTCGGTCCAGCCGGCACCGAAGTTGCCGGCGATGCCTCCCGGGGCGGCGAAGGCGGCGCGTTGCCACCAGGTCTTCCAGGGCCAGACGCCGCGGCCGAAGTCCAGCGCGGCGAAGCTCTGGCCCGGCACGCAATGGTAGGTGTCGTTGCCGAGGCGGATGCTGCCGGTGACCGGCAGGCCCATCTGCCGGCTGCAGGCGTGGAAGTTGCGCCCGCCCATCGGCACCACCAGGTTGACCGACTCCAGGTGCGACGGGCGCAGCACATCCAGCGCCATGAGCATCGGCATGCCGCCGAGGTCGGGGGCGTCGGCGGTGATGCGCAGGCGGCCGGGCTGCTCGTCGAAGCGCAGGGTCAGGCGGTCATGCTGGAAGGCGTGGCTCTGGTTGGGCTGGTCGGGGAGGTCGCAGCCCCAGCCGAACGGGCGGATCTGCGAGCGGTGCACCGACTTGCCGGTTTCCAGGTCGAGGAAATAGATGGCGCCGTAGCCGACGTAGTCCACGTCGGAGATGGTCAGCGACAGCATCCAGTCGGGGGTGACGATGCACCAGTGGTTCCAGCGCTTGCGCCGGCCATAATTGCCCGACAGGTGGCAGGAAACATGCGGGCGCACGCTCCAGCCCACGGCTGCGGGGTCGAGCCGGCCGCGCGGGTCGCACAATGCGGGAGGGTCGGCCGTGGTGGTCGGCCTGGCGAGGGTGGTCATCGGACACATCCATGTGACAGTGCGTCGCAGAATGCCGTGTCGCCAATATGAGGACAAGCCTGCTGGCGATTTTTCCGCCGAAGGGGAGAGTGCTTGCCTAGCCTTGAGGGGAAGGGGAACTTGTGCTCAGAATGATCTGCCTTACGGACACCCCTTCACATTCAAGGAACGCTCATGACAAACATCCGCAAACTCTGCACCGCAGTAGCGCTCGTCGGTTTCAGTTCCCTGGCCCTGGCGGATTCCGCCGCCGAGGCCGAGAAGTTCCTCAAGCAGGTCCATGCCGACAGGCTCACGGTGCCTGTCTACTCCCAGGTGCAGCAGATGTTTGCCCAGCGCTTCGCCCAGGCCAAGGCTCCGGAGAGCAAGAAAGCCGTGCTCGACCGCTACCAGGCCAAGGCCAACGCCGAACTGGACCGCGCCGTGGGCTGGAACAAGATCAAGCCGGACCTGATCAAGCTCTATACCGACAACTTCACCGAATCCGAACTGAAAGAACTGAACGCCTTCTATGCATCGCCGCTGGGCAAGAAAGTCCTCGACAAGATGCCGCGCCTGACCGCGCAGTCCGCCCAGATGACCCAGTCCAAGCTGCAAAACGCCGTCGATCCGGTGAACAAGCTGCTGGCCGACATGGACAAGGAACTGGGCGTGAAGGCCCCCGCAGCACCCGCCAACAAGCCCTGACCGAGGGGTTCCGAGAGAGTCGACATGAGTATGCGTGAACGTATCCAGACCGCCCTGGCCGCACTTGAGCCGCAACACCTCGAGGTGTTCGACGAAAGCCACATGCACAGCCGCGGGCTGGAAACGCATTTCAAGGCCGTAGTGGTCAGCCCGGCATTCACCGGGCTGAACGCCGTCAAGCGGCACCAGAAGGTCTACGCCAGCCTCGGCGAGCTGATGGGGCAGTTCCATGCCCTGGCCCTGCATACCTACACCCCGGACGAATGGATGGCGCAGGGAGCGGCGCCGGATTCTCCGACCTGTCGCGGTGGCAGCAAGCACGACCACTGAGGGGTAGGGTGGATGACGTCTTTTCTCATCCACCAGTTCCACCAACCGGCTGGAAAAGGCTTTGCGCTTTTCCACCCTGCGTTCCCTTCCAGCTTTGGTACAATCCTGACCGCGCCGGCCTTCGCCGGCGTTTTCATTACCGGTCCGCCCTTTACGCGGGCGACCACTGGAAGGAAATACCCCGCATGACCCAGAACATCGTCGTCGCGGCGCTGTACAAGTTCGTCTCCCTGCCGGACTACGTCGCGCTGCGCGAACCCCTGCTGCAAACCCTGCTCGACAACGGCGTCAAGGGCACCCTGCTGCTCGCCGAAGAGGGCATCAACGGCACCGTCTCCGGTACCCGCGAAGGCATCGACGGCCTGCTCGCCTGGCTGAAGAGCGACTCGCGCCTGGTCGACATCGACCACAAGGAGTCCTACTGCGACGAACAGCCGTTCTATCGCACCAAGGTCAAGCTGAAGAAGGAAATCGTCACCCTCGGCGTGCCGGGCGTGGACCCCAACCGCCAGGTCGGCACCTACGTCGAGCCGAAGGACTGGAACACGCTGATTTCCGACCCGGAAGTGCTGCTGATCGATACCCGCAACGACTATGAAGTGGCGATCGGCACCTTCGAGGGCGCGATCGACCCGAAGACCGCGTCGTTCCGCGAGTTCCCCGAGTACATCCGCGCCAACTTCGACCCGGCGAAGCACAAGAAGGTCGCCATGTTCTGCACTGGCGGCATCCGCTGCGAGAAGGCCTCCAGCTACATGCTCGGCGAGGGCTTCGAAGAGGTCTATCACCTCAAGGGCGGCATCCTCAAATACCTGGAGGAAGTGCCCGAGGCACAAACCCTGTGGCGCGGCGACTGCTTCGTCTTCGACAACCGGGTGACCGTGCGCCACGACCTCTCCGAGGGCGACTACGACCAGTGCCATGCCTGCCGTAACCCGATCTCCGCCGAAGATCGGCAATCCGAGCGTTATTCGCCGGGTATCAGCTGCCCGCACTGCTGGGATTCGCTGAGCGAGAAGACCCGCGCCAGCGCCCGCGAGCGGCAGAAGCAGATCGAACTGGCGAAAGCGCGCAACCAACCGCATCCCATTGGCCGCGATCCGCGGCAAGCCGCAGTGGAGAACTGATACTTGGCCAACGCCCGCCTGCTCTATGTGATGGACCCGATGTGCTCCTGGTGCTGGGGTTTCGCCCCGGTCGCGCAGGTGTTGGCAGAGCAGGCGGCGGAGCTGGGCGTGGCCCTCTCGCTGGTGCTCGGCGGACTGCGTACCGGCCAGGGCGCGGCGCTGGACCCGAGCACCCGCCGCTACATCCTCGAACACTGGCAGGCCGTGCAGCAGAGCACCGGCCAGCCGTTCCGCTTCGAAGGCGCCTTGCCCGAAGGCTTCGTCTACGACACCGAGCCGGCCTGCCGCGCGGTGGTGGCGGCGCGCAAGCTCGACGAGCCGAGCGCCTGGGCGCTGGTCAAGGCGATCCAGCAGGCGTTCTACGTCGAGGGGCGCGATACCACCCAGGCGACGCTGCTGGCGGAACTGGCGGAAAGCGTCGGTCTGCCACGCATCGAGTTCGCCGAGGCCTTCGACAGCCAGGAAATCCATCTGGCGACCCTGGGAGACTTTTCCTGGGCACGCGATCTCGGCATCGCCGGCTTCCCCACCCTGCTGGCCGAACGCAATGGCCAACTGGCCCTGTTGACCAACGGCTACCAGCCGCTGGAAGAACTTTCCCCTTTGCTTGCCCGCTGGCTGGAGCGCGGACTACATGTCTGAAATCAAAGATCGCCTGAGTTGGGAAGAAATCCGTCGCCTTGCCCTTAGTCACCGCAAGGCCCTGATCACCGCCAACCTGGTGGCCGTACTGGCCACCGTCTGCAGCGTGCCGATCCCGTTGCTGCTGCCGTTGCTGGTGGACGAAGTGCTGCTGGGCCAGGGCGACGCCGCCCTGAAGTTCATGAACAACTTCCTCCCGGACGGCTGGCAGCGGCCGCTCGGCTACATCGGCCTGATTCTGGCGGCGACCCTGGTCCTGCGCGGCGCCTCGCTGGTGTTCAACGTGCTGCAGGCCAAGCTGTTCGCCGGCCTGTCCAAGGACGTGGTCTACCGCATCCGCCTGCGCCTGATCGAACGGCTCAAGCGCATCTCCCTCGGCGAATACGAAACCCTCGGCGGCGGCTCGGTCAGCGCGCACCTGGTGACCGACCTGGACACCATCGACCGCTTCGTCGGCGAGACCCTGAGCAAGCTGCTGGTGGCGATACTGACCCTGACCGGCACCGCCGCCATCCTGATCTGGATGCACTGGCAGCTGGCGCTGCTGATCCTGTTGTTCAACCCGCTGGTGATCTACGCCACGGTGCAGCTCGGCAAGCGCGTCAAGCACCTGAAGAAGCAGGAAAACGACAGCACCTCGCGCTTCACCCAGGCACTCACCGAGACCCTGGAAGCAATCCAGGAAGTCCGCGCGAGCAACCGCCAGGGCTTCTTCCTCGGCCGCCTCGGCCTGCGGGCGAAGGAAGTGCGCGACTACGCCGTCGCCTCGCAGTGGAAGAGCGATGCCGCCGGACGCGCCAGCGGCCTGCTGTTCCAGTTCGGCATCGACGTGTTCCGTGCCGCGGCGATGCTCACCGTGCTGCTTTCCGACCTGTCCATCGGCCAGATGCTGGCGGTGTTCAGCTACCTGTGGTTCATGATCGGCCCAGTCGAGCAACTGCTCAGCCTGCAATACGCCTTCTATGCCGCCGGCGGCGCGCTCACCCGCATCAACGAACTGCTGGCGCGCAAGGACGAGCCGCAGTATCGCGGCGGCGTCGATCCGTTCGACGGCCGCGAAACGGTCGGCATCGAGGTGCGCGGCCTGTCCTTCGCCTACGGCGAGGAGCCAGTGCTGGACGGCCTCAACCTGAATATCGCGCCGGGCGAGAAGGTCGCCATCGTCGGCGCCAGCGGTGGCGGCAAGAGCACCCTGGTACAGCTCCTGCTCGGCCTCTATACGCCGCAGGCCGGCAGCATCGCCTTCGGCGGCGCGAGCCAGGCGGAGATCGGCCTGGAAACCCTGCGCGAGCATGTCGCCGTGGTGCTGCAGCATCCGGCGCTGTTCAACGACACGGTGCGCGCCAACCTCACCATGGGCCGCGAGCGCAGCGACGAAGCCTGCTGGCGGGCGCTGCAGATCGCCCAGATGGCGGACACCATCCGTGGCCTGCCGCAGGGGCTGGACAGCGTGGTCGGCCGTGCCGGCGTACGCCTCTCCGGCGGCCAGCGGCAGCGCCTGGCGATCGCCCGCATGGTCCTCGCCGAACCCAAGGTGGTGATCCTCGACGAGGCCACCTCGGCCCTCGACGCCGCCACCGAATTCGCCCTGCACCAGGCGCTGGCGCACTACCTGGAAGGGCGCACCACGCTGATCATCGCCCACCGCCTGTCCGCGGTTAAGCAGGCCGACCGCGTGCTGGTATTCGACGGCGGCCGTATCGCCGAGGATGGCGACCACCAGCAACTGATCGCCGACGGCGGCCTGTACGCCAAGCTCTACGGGCATCTGCAGCATTGATGCCCACGTGGTGGCCGTTGGGCTTCGTATGTAGGTTGGGCTGAGGTACGAAGCCCAACGCTGGTCCGGCGGTTGTCGATGTCGGGCTTCGCAAGCTCAGCGTCAACGAAGCCCAGCATCGGCAATCAGCCGTGGCGAGTCACTTCGAGGAACGCCACGCAGTTGCTCAGGTCGTGGAAGACCCGGGTGTAGCCGATGTCGTTGTCGGGGATGCCCGCCAGCAGGTCCTGCAGCGCATCGGCGCTGCGGTACTGTGGCCGCCAGTCGAGCAGTCCTTCGAGATAGGCGATGTTCGGCACGCCGGGCCGGAAGTTGCTCAGCAGCAGCCGGCCGCCGGGCTTCAGGCGCTGCAGCAGGTCGCGGGTGAGGCGTGCGGCGTTGGCGTCGTCGAGCTGTTCGTAAAGGCCGGCGCAGTAGATCAGGTCGAAGTCGCGCAGCCCGGGATAGCTGCCCGGGAGCTGTTCGAAGCTGCCGAGACAGGTGCGCACGCCCAGGCTGCCATAGGACTGCTCGACCACCTGCAGGTGCGGCGGATGGCTGTCGAAGGCGACGAACTCCCTGAACCGGCCGTGGCGCAGTCCTTGCGCGAGGTCCGCTTCGCGCAGATGGCCGCTGCCTACGCTGAGGATGCGTGCCTGTCCGGCGCGGCGGCTGCAGCAGTTGTCGATTTCCCGTGACAGCAGTTGCCGGCGCGAACGCAGGGCGCGCGCCGCCGGGGCAGTGCTGGCGTAACGGAACAGTTCCTCGGTCGGCCGCACCGGGCTCTGTGCCGACAAGGTGCTGTTGATTCCGTAGAGATAGTCGATCAGCACGGCGTTGCCCGCCCGGGAACCTCGGGTGGGGAAGGGCAGCACGCGGGAGACTTCGGCCTGGCTCCTGTCTTCCGCCAGCGGCTCGGGGCCTGTACCGAGCTGATGGATATTCCGTTCCAGCCTGCCAATGACTTCTTCGAGCGAACCCGCCTGCTGCTGCGTCCATTCTTCCATACTGCTGCTCCTGACTGCTCCCGGGAAAAGCGCTGTTTTCGCTGATCAGACGATTCTGAGGACAGGCTAATTCTTTGGCGGCGTCCGGCCATCATTCATATGAATGACAGAGCGTAGTCACGGCGGCGTTTCGCTGTATGAGTGGCAGTCGGGACGGTGGATGAGCGTAAAGCGACGCTATGGCGCCGCCGCATTTCTGGCTCCGGAGCGAGGGGATGGATGCGCGCGGAGCGCCGACGAGCGGTCCGTCGCTTCATCCAGATGAATGATGGAGGGGTCGTTTCCCGAGACTAGGGTTTTATGCCAATTGGCTATCGCTTTTGGGCCCTGCTACCCATCGCGGAAATTGCCAGGACATACGCTCTCTAGGGATGTTTCCATGGAAATGGACCTGTTTCGCAGTGGCAGGGCTCGCCAGCCCAAGGAAATAACGCTACTCACCGCCAACGAACTGCTGGGGCAACTGTTCCGGCACTTTCTCGGCAACAGCGATGAATGGCAGGTGACCCTGCTGTCGCTCGACGAGGCGCTGCCGGCCGATACCGCGCTATGGCTGCTGGATGTCGGCAGCGTCGCGGAGCCGCAGCTCTCGACTCTGCTCGAAGGTTTGCTGGTGCAGGCGCCTGGGGCATTGGTCAATGTCTCCGCGACGGAAGCCAAGCGGCTGGTGGAACGGCATCCTGGGATCAACGGCATCTTCTACAGCCATGCCAGCCGCGAGCAGGTGCTTTCCGGTCTGCGGACCCTGCTTGGCGGTGGCGTATGGCTGCCGCGCACGGTGATGGAGCAATTGCTGTGCCAGTTCCGCCGCCTGCGGCAGTCTCCGGAAAGCACGGTGGAACTGACCGGTCGCGAGCAGGAGATTCTCAGCCTGGCAGGCAAGGGGCTGTCCAACGCCGAAATCGCCAGCCACCTCTGTCTGAGCCCGCATACGGTCAAGAGCCACATCCACAACCTGCTGGGCAAGCTGGGGGCATCGAACCGCGTCGAAGCGATGTTTCTCCTGCGTGGTCAGCGGGGGATGGAGTGGTAATCCTGTGGGTGCCGCTGGTGTGCGAGCGGCCATGAAACCGCTGTCCATTCCGGATCGACCTTTCCCCGGCATCGGCTGATCATCGACTGCCGCTGGCGACGGTCAGCGTCATATTCCCTTCGTCCATCCACCCGGCCGCCCGCGTCGCCGCACAAGGCGGCAAGCTGCCGGCCGCACTTTTCGCTCACCGGGATTAATCCCCCCATCGCCTGATTTTCCATCCATCTACCGATACCGGGGGGGATTCCTCCCCACCGAAACTGGGGCCATCTGTATCGCGGACGGGATTTCGCCATGAGGCTCCTGCAAGGCATTTGCGCAGGCATCGTGCTGGCACTGTTGAGTGGCTGGGGAGCCGCAGCGTCATCGACGGCGGACCTGGCGGACAACTTCGACCTCGGCCCCGATATCGACCTGGTCGCGCTGCGCAACCAGCAGCCCGCCGCCAACAACCGCGCCTATGTGCTGCAGCAGGGCGTCGCCAACCACGCCACCCTGCACCAGAGCGGCCAGGGCAACCTGGGGGCGATCGTCCAGGCCGGCAGCGACCAGGAGGCCTACATCCTCCAGCAGGGCAGCGAGCTGACGGCAAGCATCAGCCAGTACGGCTCGGCCAACGAGGCCTACATCTCGCAGATCGGCGCCTACAACGACGCGCGGATCACGCAGTACGGCGCCGGCAACAGCGCCCGCATAGAACAGGCCGGCTACGGCCTCAGCAGTGGCATCACCCAGTACGGCAATGGCCAGAGAATCCTGGTTCGTCAGGTGCAATGACGTCGGCCGCACACAACATGAGAAGCACAAGGAGATCGACCATGTTCAAGTTCAAACCGCTAGCCGCAGCCATCCTGACCCTTGCCAGCGTTCAGGTCATGGCGGCGGGCAACACCGCGACCCAGATCCAACTGAGTGGCGATGGCAACGATGCGACCGTGGCGCAAACCGGTATCTCCAACGGCAACACGGCCACCCAGGTGCAGGCGGGTGACAACAACGAAGCCAACGTCAATCAACTGGACGTATCCACCGGCAACGTGGCCAGCCAGGCACAGGGCGGCAATCACAATACCGCCACCATCGATCAGAAGTGGGGGGCTTACTACAACGAGGCTTCCCAGGCGCAGACCGGCAACGACAACATCGCCACTGTTGACCAGCATGACGAGGCGACGAGCAACCATGCCCTCCAGGTACAAGGCGGCTCCGAAAACAATGCCTTCATCGAAAATGCCTACTCTGCCGTTGGCAACTACGCCACCCAGATTCAGAGCGGCGGCAGTCATGATGCGGAGATCTGGCAGCAGGCGGGCGAAGGCAACCAGGCCCTGCAGACCCAGGATGGCTACAACAACTATGCCAAGGCCTATCAAGGTGCAGGCGGTGACCTCAACTACTCCGTGCAGACCCAGACCGGAGACAACAACAGCTCCACGACCTACCAGCTGATCAACGCCAACGGCAACTTCTCGACGGTGACCCAGAATGGCACCGGTGCCGGCAACGATGCTCTGGTCGATCAGGGCTTCGGCGATGGCAACTGGTCTGTCCTGGACCAGGACGGCGACAGCAACGATGCCACCGTTACCCAGAAGCATGGCAACGGCAATGCGTCCATTCTGAGCCAGGTCGGCAACGGCAACGGCGCCTCCGTGACGCAACATGACGGCGACGGCAACGGCTCCACCCTGACCCAGACCGGAAACTCCAACGTGGCCTCCGTCGACCAGGGCAATGGCAGCTGGAACGTCTCGTCCCTGACCCAGACCGGCAGCAACCACAACGCGACCGTCAACCAGAGCGGTGGCAACACCAACGAGCTGTATTTCGAACAGGACGACGACGGCAACACCCTGCTGGTCGACCAGGTGGGCAACAGTAACCTGATTACCGGCTACAGCGAAGGTTACGGTAACACCGCTGATATCGATCAAACCGGTGATGACAATACGGTCCGGGTCGAGCAGTACGCCTATTCCAGCGGCAACCTGGCGGACATCTCCCAGAACGGCAGCAACCACACCGCGACCGTCCTGCAGGGCGGTGCCGGCAACGATGCCTTCATCACCCAGACCAACACCCACAACACCGCCTGGGTGTTCCAGACAGGCACCAACGGCACTGCCACCATCACCCAGAACTGATTTTCCGCGAGTACCAGACTGGCTGCCGACCTTCGGGGCGGCAGCTTTTTTCTTGGTTCTTCGCTGGCGTTCCCCGCCTACGGCTGGCGTGCTTCGGCTGAGGAGCGCCCCATGCGCGAATCGCGGGCATGGCCCTACGGGCTGCAATGCCCACCGTAGGTTGGCGCTGAGCAACGCGAAGCCCAACATCGCCATCGTTGGGCTTCACTGCGTTCAGCGCCAACCTACGCGAGTTCTGGCCCAGCCACTTTGGCGCCGCCTTTCTGGCAGAGCGAGTGAAACTCGTTGCCGCTGCCTACTGGCGCAGCCGCCCGATCAGGCCGACCAGTTCCACCTGGCGCTCGGTCCCGGTCTTGCGGAACAGGCTGCGCAACTGGCTGCGTACGGTGTTGATCGATACGCCCAGGCGATCCGCACATTGTTCCGGGGTCAGGCCCAGGCTCAGCAGTTCACCGAGGCGCCGCTCGGCGGGGGTCAGGCCGAACAGTTCGGCCAGCAGCGGCCCCGGCTGCGCCTGTTCGAGCAGGGCGAGCAGCGCCAGCGGTTTCTGGAACTGCAGGTTGAACGAAGCCTCGGCCGGAACCGGTGTGACCAGCAGTTCGCGCGGCGGTTCGCCGTCCAGGCGCAGCCAGCCGGCCTGGGGCTTGCCCTTGTGCTCGCAGGCCTGGCGGATCAGCGCCTGCAGACGGGCGCCCTGCTGGCGGCTGTACAGGCGCTGGAAGTTTTCGTAGAAGGGCGCGCCGCGCTGGCTCATGCGCTGCTGCGCGGCCAGGTTGCAGTAGAGCACCCGGCTGTCGCTGTCGAGCAGCCAGAGCGGCGTGGGGTGGCGGTCGAGCAGCAGGTTGCGCTTGCCCAGCTCCACGCGCATGTCGCTGATCCGTTCGAACATCCGCGCGGCCTGCAGCAGGTGCGGGCCGAGGCGCTTGAGGATGGCCTGCTGCTCCGGAGTGGGTTCGGGCGCGTCGGTACTGGTCAGCAGCGACAGGTAGATGCCCGAGTTGAGCTGTTCGTGGAGTTTCATGCAGGACACGTTGTGCATCCTGTTGGGGATGTGGAAGTCCTGATAGTACGGATCGCGCAGGATGTTCTTCTGCCCGTAGTGCTGGAAATCGTGGTACCAGTCGCCCACCGGGCGATTGAGCATGAAGCCGCGGCTCGGATCGAGATTGCAGAATTCGCGGTTGTAGGCCTCGATGACCGAGGGCTCGCAGAGATTGATCTCTGTCGCGTGGGGGCCTTCATCGTTCTGGTCCCAGAACAGCAGGGCGCCAAGCTGGCGACCCGTGGCGCCGGCCAGGCTCTTCAACAGCGGCAGCCAGGCGTCTTCGTCGAGTACGCATTCATAGCAGAGTCCGACCAGGCGATCGTACTCGGCTTCGAGATCCCTCTCTCGCACGTGAGCCCCCTTTTACTGCCCAGGTTTGCCGATGCGTTGCGGAGCGATATATGGCACATGGCCTCTATCCTCGCAAGTGCGCCGCCCGGGCCTTTCCGATGGACGGCAGGCCAGGGCAGAGGCGAGTCCGTGCCTGTGGCCGCCGTGATCTTCAGGGGATCAGCACGATCTTGTCGCTGCGCCCTTCGTTGACTTCCCGGTAGCGCTCCAGGCCCTCGCTCAGTGGCGATTCGTGGACGTCGATGGGCAGCGGCAGCAGGCCCTCGTCGAACAGCTTGCCGAACTGGCTGAGCATACGGGCGCAGGCGACGGTGTCGTAGAGCAGCGAATTGACCCCGACCACCGAACCGCCGCGACGGTACAGCGCCAGGGCCGGCAGTTGCACATGGCCGTCGACCGGCGCGGCGATGATCGCGATGCGGCCGAAGGTGGCCAGCGCCGCTACCGCCGCCGGCAGCCAGAAGCCGGTGGTGTCGAAGATCACATCGGCGCCGCCGGCGAACACATGGTCGACCTGCATCGGCAGGTCTTCCGGCGCATCCAGGGTTATCGCGGAGATGCCCTGGGCCTTCAGTTCCTGCGCCTGGCCGGCACGCCGGACGCCCGCCAGCACCTGCGCACCGCGCGCCTTGGCCAGGGCGATGGCCGCCGAGCCGACGGCACCGGCGCCGATCACCAGCAGGCGGGTGCCGCTGTCCACCTGGGTGCGCTCCAGGGCGTCCCAGGCGGTGGTGTAGGGCACGCCGCAACTGGCGGCCTGGGCGAAGCTCAGCACCTTCGGCATCAACGCCACGCCCTCGGCCGGCAGGCACAGGCGCTGGGCATGGCTGCCGTCGCGAAGGAAGCCCGGCCCCTTGCCGGTGCCCCATACGGACTGGCCGAGCAGGTGTTCCGGTCCCTCCAGCACCACGCCGGCGAAATCGCGGCCAGGGACGCGGGGCAGGGTGGTGTAGGGGAAGCGGCCGAGGACGTTCTTCACGTCGCTCGGGTTGAGCCCGGCGGCGCGGACCTCCACCAGCACTTCGCCGGCGGCGGGGACGGGGTCGGGCAGGTCGACCAGTTTCAGGGCGGAGAGGTCGCCGGTATGGGCGAATTGCAGGGCTTGCATGGGTAGTTTCCGTAGTGAGGGGATGTGATGGCCGTGCAGTTCACTGTAGCCAGCGCAGCACGAAATCGCGGCCGACCGGCAGCAGTTGCTCGCCGATGCTCATGCCGAGCAGCCCGACCAGCGCCACCGTGGGCGGGGCGGGGGAGCGGAAGTCCAGCAGGTTGTAGAGCGCGCCGACGGCGAGGCCGATTGCCAGCGAGATCAGGTAGTTCATGGCGCCTCCGAGGTGGGGCCGGGGGAGTGGAGGCATTCTGGCGATGTTGGTTAGCGGCTGCCGGTCATCGGCTTCGGAATTTCGGACAGGCTGCCGGAGAATCGTAGGTTGGCGCTGAGCGCAGCGAAGCCCAACATCGGCAACCACGAGGCCGGATCGTTGGGCTTCGTACCTCAGCCCAACCTACGACGCTGCTTCGGAGTTTCGCAGAGGCTGCCGGCGTTTGTAGGTTGGCGCTGAGCGCAGCGAAGCTCAACACCGGCAACCACCGGGCTGGATCGTTGGGCTTCGTACCTCAGCCCAACCTACGGCGTTGCTTCGGAGTTTCGCAGAGGCTGCCGGCGTTTGTAGGTTGGCGCTGAGCGCAGCGAAGCCCAACATCGGCAGCCACCGGGCTGGATCGTTGGGCTTCGTACCTCAGCCCAACCTACGGCGTTGCTTCGGAATTTCGGACAGGGTTACAGACTCCTACAGGGTCTCTGCTGTCAGGTACGCCGACGGCGAAACTCCCAGCTCCCGCCGAAACATCTCGCTGAAGCTCCCCGCCTGATACCCCAGCGAATGGGCGATCACGCTCACCGGCGTGCCTTCGGTCAGCGCCGCCACTGCTGTCGCCAGTTGCACCTGGCGGCGCCAGGCGGCGAAGCCCATGCCGAGGCTGCGCTGGAACAGGCGGGCGAGGGTGCGCACGCTGGCGCCGGCGTCGGCGGCGTGCTGTTCGAAGGGGATATCCTGCGACGGCGCCGCCATCACCGCGTGGCAGAGATTGAGCAGGCGGCGGTCGGAGGCATCCGGCAGCGGCACGCGTGGCAGGCTGCGGCGGGCGCGGCGCAGTTCGAGTACGGCGAGATCGGAAAGCGCGCGGTAATACTCCGCCTCGGGGTTCTGTTCCTGCTCCACCAGCCTGAGGATCAGCTCGCGCAGCAGCGCGCCGACCTCGAACACCTGCACCCGCTCTTCCAGCGACTGTGCCAGAGACGGGCGCAGGTAGATGTTGCGCATCTGCAGCTCGGACACCACGCGGATGCCGTGCAGCACCCCCGGCGGCAGCCACACCGCGCGGTGCGGCGGCACCAGCAGGGCTTCCTGCGGAGTTTCCAGCCACATCACCCCGGACATCGCGTAAAGCACCTGTCCCCACTCATGCTCGTGCGGCTCGATGTACAACCCGCGCGGATAGCTGCGGGCCAGCCCGCGCAGGGGCGCGTCGCTGGCGTTCAGGTCGGGTGGTGTGGCGCGGGCCATACAGTGGTCACGGAAGCTGATGTCGGGTGGGGAACTGTAGGAGCCAGCTTGCTGGCGATCAACCATGTTCGCCGGCAACGTTGCAGCCGGGTGTGAGTTGGGGATCGCCAGCAAGCTGGCTCCTACAGGTTTGGTGTACTCCATCTGCCGTGGCAGCTTGTCGCACCGCTGTGTAAGGAATTCGTTACGCGCGTAAGGCCGGAAGTGTGGGGATTTCCGGCCATTCCGGTGCTGTAACGAAATCTTGCCGGAGCGGGCCGCAAGTCCTGAGCCAGAGCGTCCCGGCGTGGCTTGTACGAAAGGCCCGCGGCGGTTGAGATGAAGGCATCCAATCCTGCCTGGCGCCTTGCGCTGCCAGCCCACAACAACAACGAGGAGGCCGGATGAACGCCGTGGCCAAGATCGAGCAACACAATCCCATCGGTACCGACGGTTTCGAGTTCGTCGAATTCACCGCGCCGGACGCCACCGGCATCGAGCAACTGCGCCAGTTGTTCACCGCCATGGGCTTCACCGAAACCGCCAAGCACCGCTCCAAGGAAGTCTGGCTGTTCCAGCAGAACGACATCAACATCGTGCTCAACGGCAGCCCGACCGGCCACGTCCACGAGTTCGCCAAAAAGCACGGCCCGAGCGCCTGCGCCATGGCCTTCCGGGTGAAGAACGCCGCCCAGGCCGCCGCCTACGTCGAGTCCCAGGGCGCCAAGCTGGTCGGCAGCCATGCCAACTTCGGCGAGCTGAACATCCCCTGCGTCGAAGGCATCGGCGGTTCGCTGCTGTACCTCGTCGACCGCTACGGTTCGCACAGCATCTATGACGTCGACTTCGAATTCATCGAAGGCCGCAGCGCCAACGACAACGCCGTCGGCCTGATGGCCATCGACCACCTGACCCACAACGTCAAACGCGGGCAGATGGACGTGTGGTCCGGCTTCTACGAGCGCATCGCCAACTTCCGCGAGATCCGCTACTTCGACATCGAAGGCAAGCTCACCGGCCTGTTCTCCCGTGCCATGACCGCGCCGTGCGGCAAGATCCGCATCCCGATCAACGAGTCGGCGGACGACAAGTCGCAGATCGAGGAATTCATCCGCGAGTACCACGGCGAAGGCATCCAGCACATCGCCCTGTGCACCGACGACATCTACGCCACCGTGCGCCAGCTGCGCGCCAACGGCGTGGACTTCATGCACACCCCGGACACCTACTACGAGAAGGTCGACACCCGCGTGCCGGGCCACGGCGAACCGCTCGACCAACTGCGCGAGCTGAACATCCTGATCGACGGCGCCCCGGGCGACGACGGCATCCTGCTGCAGATCTTCACCAACACGGTGATCGGCCCGATCTTCTTCGAGATCATCCAGCGCAAGGGCAACCAGGGCTTCGGCGAGGGCAACTTCAAGGCGCTGTTCGAATCCATCGAGGAAGACCAGATCCGCCGCGGCGTGATCGACGACAAGTAAGCCGCGTGTTCCCTTCCCCACGAGGGAAGAGGGCCGCTCTTCCCCCTCTCCCTCCGGGAGAGGGTTGGGGTGAGGGAAAATCCTCCGACACATTCTTCCAAGGCTGATCGATGAAACTCGCTTCCCTGAACCAAGGCCGCGACGGCGTGCTGGTGGTGGTCTCCCGTGACCTGAGCCGCGCGGTCACGGTCCCGTCCATCGCGTCCACCCTGCAGGCCGCTCTGGACGACTGGGCGTACTGCCGCCCGCAACTGGAGGCGGTCTACCACCGTCTCAACGACAACCTCGAAACCGCCGCCTTCGCCTTCGACCAGTCCGCCTGCCACAGCCCGCTGCCGCGCGCCTATCACTGGGCCGACGGCAGCGCCTACGTCAATCACGTCGAGCTGGTGCGCAAGGCCCGTGGCGCGGAGATGCCGGAGAGCTTCTGGCACGACCCGCTGATGTACCAGGGCGGCGCCGATGCCTTCGTGCCTCCCCGCAGCCCGATCCGCCTGGCCGACGAGGACTGGGGCATCGATCTCGAGGCCGAGCTGGCGGTGATCACCGACGACGTGCCGATGGGCGCGACTCCGGCCGAAGCGGCGGGGCATATCCAACTGATTCTGCTGGTCAACGATGTGTCGCTGCGCAACCTGATCCCCGGCGAGCTGGCCAAGGGTTTCGGCTTCTACCAGAGCAAGCCGTCGTCCAGCTTCTCGCCGGTGGCGGTGACGCCAGACGAACTCGGCACGGCGTGGAAGGACGGCAAGGTCCATCGCCCGCTGGTCTCGCACATCAACGGCGAGCTGTTTGGCCAGCCGGATGCCGGCGCCGACATGACCTTCAACTTCCCGACCCTGGTCGCTCACGCCGCCAAGACCCGTCCGCTGGGCTCCGGCACGATCATCGGTTCGGGCACCGTGTCCAACTACGACCGCAGCGCCGGCTCCTCCTGCCTGGCGGAAAAGCGCATGCTGGAGATCGTCGAGCATGGCGCGGCGCAGACGCCGTTCCTCAAGTTCGGCGACCGGGTTCGTATCGAGATGTTCGATGCCGCCGGGCAATCGATCTTCGGCGCCATCGAGCAGATGGTGGAAAAACATGAGCACTGAACCGCTGACGCTGTACTCCTACTGGCGCTCCAGCGCCGCCTACCGCGTACGCATCGCGCTGAACCTCAAGGGCCTGGCGTATCGCCAGGTTCCGGTGCATCTGGTCAAGGATGGCGGCCAGCAGCACAGCGAGGAATACCGTGCGCTGAACTCGCAGGAGCTGGTGCCGCTGCTGGTGGATGGGCATGCGCGCATCGCCCAGTCGCTGGCGATCCTCGAATACCTCGAAGAAACCCATCCGCAACCGGGCCTGCTGCCGCGCGACCCGCTGCAGCGTGCCCAGGTGCGTTCCCTGGCAATGCATATCGCCTGCGATATCCACCCGCTGAACAACCTGCGCGTGCTGCAGTACCTGAGCGGCACGCTCGCGGTGGAGGACGAGGTGAAGAGCGCCTGGATTCGCCACTGGGTGGAAATCGGCCTGCGCAACGTCGAGGCCGGCCTGGCGGCGCTGAAGAGCCCGCTGTCCCTCGGCGAACGTCCCGGCTATTTCGAAGCCTGCCTGATTCCCCAGCTCTACAACGCCCGCCGCTTCGACTGCGACCTCTCGGGCCTGCCGCGCATCCTCGCCATCGAGGCGCGCTGCCAGTCCCTCGAAGCCTTCCAGCAGGCCGCCCCGGAGGTGCAGCCCGACGCGCAGTAACCCCGCCTGACAACGCCTTGCCATGCCTCCAGGCCACAAGCCCGGAGGGTCCGACCCCGTCACGATAAAAACAAAAGGTGACGTAATGACGCGTGATACCCAGCACGCAGGCCAGCTCCAGCGCGGCCTGAAGAATCGCCACATCCAGCTGATCGCCCTCGGCGGCGCCATCGGCACCGGCCTGTTCCTCGGCTCCGCCGGGGTGATCAAGTCGGCCGGCCCGTCGATGATCCTCGGCTACGCCATCGCCGGCTTCATCGCCTTCCTGATCATGCGCCAGCTCGGCGAGATGATCGTCGAGGAGCCGGTGGCCGGTTCCTTCAGCCACTTCGCGCACAAGTACTGGGGCGGCTTCGCCGGCTTCCTCTCCGGCTGGAACTGCTGGGTGCTGTACATCCTGGTGGGCATGTCGGAACTGACTGCAGTCGGCAAGTACATCCACTACTGGTGGCCGGACGTGCCGACCTGGGCCACGGCGGCGGCGTTCTTCGTGGTGGTCAACGCGATCAACCTGTTCAACGTGAAGGCCTTCGGCGAGACGGAGTTCTGGTTCGCCATCATCAAGGTGGTGGCCATCGTCGGCATGATCGCCCTCGGCAGCTGGCTGCTGGTCAGCGGCAACGGCGGCGAGCAGGCCAGCGTGAGCAACCTGTGGAGCCACGGCGGCTTCTTCCCCAACGGCATCAGCGGCCTGGTGATGGCCATGGCGATCATCATGTTCTCCTTCGGCGGCCTGGAAATGCTCGGCTTCACCGCCGCCGAGGCCGACCAGCCGAAGACCGTGATCCCCAAGGCGATCAACCAGGTGCTCTACCGCATCCTGATCTTCTATATCGGCGCGCTGGTCGTGTTGCTCTCGCTGAGCCCGTGGGACAGCCTGCTGCAGACCCTCAACGCCTCCGGCGACTCCTACAGCGGCAGCCCGTTCGTGCAGATCTTCTCGATGATCGGCAGCGACACCGCCGCCCACGTCCTCAACTTCGTGGTGCTGACCGCCGCGCTGTCGGTCTACAACAGCGGCACCTACTGCAACGGCCGCATGCTGGTCGGCCTGGCCGAACAGGGCGATGCGCCGAAGTCGCTGGCGAAGGTCGATGCGCGCGGCGTACCGGTGCGTTCGCTGATGGTGTCGGCGGCGGTGACCTTCCTTGCCGTGCTGGTGAACTACCTGATGCCGGGCCGCGCGCTGGAACTGCTGATGTCGCTGGTGGTGGCGGCGCTGGTGATCAACTGGGCGATGATCAGCCTGGCGCACCTGAAATTCCGCGCGCAGATGGACCGTCGCGGCGCGCGCACCGGCTTCCGCGCACTGTGGTATCCGATGGGCAACTACCTGTGCCTGGGCTTCGTGCTGTTCATCCTCGGCGTGATGCTGCTGACTCCCGGCATCCAGGTTTCGGTTTACGCCATTCCGGTGTGGCTGCTGGTGATGTTCGCCTGCTACCGCCTGAAGCGCGCACCGGCCACGCGCCCGGCGGTGGCGCTGGCGGAATGATCCGGCATCGCGTTTGACCCGTCGGCCCGGCCGCTCCTAGAGTGACCGGGCCGATTTCATTGGAGGGATATAAATGAAGAAGCCGATCTGGTTGCTGGCAGTCGTTCCCGTGCTTCTGGTTGCCTGCGGTGGAGATGACCCCAAGTCCGCAGCGGCGGACGCACTGGTCCTGCCCGGCGATGCCGAGCTCGATTCGCGCAGCGTCGAATACAAGTGCGACGACGGCCGCAGCATTGCCGTGCAGTACCTGAACAAGGGCGACAACCGCCTGGCCGTGGTGCCGGTCAGCGACAGCTCGACGCTGGTGTTCGCCAACGTCATCTCCGGCTCCGGCGCCCGCTATGCGGCCGGCCAGTACATCTGGTGGAGCAAGGGCCCGGAAGCGACCCTGTACAAGGAATGGATGGGCGGCGAGCCGGTGAACGGGGTGGTTTGCAAGGAGAAGTGAGCCTTTTCGTAGGTTGGCGCTGAGCGGAGCGAAGCCCAACATCCGGCCACCGCAATGTTGGGCTTCGTACCTCAGCCCAACCTACGAGCACTAACCGGGTAGGGCGGGTGCAACCCGCCACCTCTGGCCAATCCCTTAAAAGGTGAACTCCACATTCACCGTCGGCGTCGAGGTGCGGCTGCCGCGGCCGCCGTCCACGCCGAACTTGTTGTGCCAGTACTCGTAACCCACGCCGAGCCACAGGTTGGGCCTGGTCTTCGCCCCCGGGAAGGTGGCGAACATCAGCGACGTGCGCATCAGCGTTTCCGGCGCGGTGTCCTTGTCGAAGTAGTCCTCGCCTTTCTCCCCGATGTGGTTGACGAAGCCCTGGAACTTCGCCGCGTGGTCGCCGACCTGGAACGGCTTCAGCCAGGTCAGGTTGAACATGTAGGTGCCGTCGAAGGTGTGGTCCGGGTGGCGCGCGCCCGGGATGCCCGAGTGGTTCTTCTCGCGGTAGTAGAGAACGCTGAAGTCGAGCACGGCGGCCCCGTTGAATTTCAGGGTCGGGCCGATCACCAGCGCGCGCTTCTTCGCCGAGGCGAGGTTGTTGTTGCGGCTGGCGTCGAAGCCGAAGGTCAGCGCATGGTCCTTGACCAGCCCCTTGCCCTGCGGCACGTCGAACACCCGCGAGGCGAACAGCTGGTTGCGATACACCGCATAGACCTCGCTGCCGCCGTGGTCGGTGCCCTTGCGCGGGTCGTTGCTGTCGGAGAGGAACACGTCGAGGTTGAAGAAATTGCTGCCGTACCGGTAGCCGTCGGCGTGGGTGAAGCTGTAGATGCGCTTGCTGATGTCATGCGGATTGTTCGGGTTGGTGAAGTGCTCGCCGTAGCGGAAGCCGAGGCTGTTGCTGGTCCACTCGAAGAACTTGCCGTCCTCCGCAAAGGCCGTGCCGGACTGGGCGCCGAGCAGGGCGGCGCATAGCGCCAGGGTCTTGCCTGGGCGGCGGTGTATTGGCTCGCTGCGGGAAATGGCGTTCGCGGACAGGGCAAAGGAAACCGGACGGAACATCGTTCACCTCGTGTTTTTGTTGTTATGGGGCCGCGTCGCCCTGGGCGTTAGCTGGGCGCGTCACTTGGTGCATGTTCTAGCGATTTATTGGATACCGTGCAAGAAAAAATTGTACACATTTACGTATACAATTTTGACTGCAAAGTCAGATTCAGGCAATGAGGCCGATGGTTACAGGGTTTTGACTCGTAGGGCGGGCGCAACCCGCCATGTCCGTGCTGGCGGGTTGCACCCGCCCTACTGGGGTATGCTGAGGAACCTCTTCCTGGACCGGCCACCCATGCTGACCATCTCCAACACCGTGCAGATCGCCGATGACGAAATCGAGCTGACCGCCATTCGTGCGCAGGGCGCGGGCGGGCAGAACGTCAACAAGGTGTCCAGCGCGGTGCACCTGCGCTTCGACATCCGTGCCTCGTCCTTGCCGGAGTTCTACAAGGAACGCCTGCTGGCGCTGCGCGACCAGCGCATCACCAGCGATGGGGTGATCGTCATCAAGGCGCAGCAGTACCGCACCCAGGAGCAGAACCGCGAGGACGCGCTGAACCGCCTGGCCGAGCTGATCCGCAGCGTGGGCAAGGTGCAGAAGGCGCGCCGGCCGACCAAGCCAACGCTCGGCTCGAAAACCCGCCGCCTGGACGGCAAGAGCAAGCGTGGGGCGATCAAGGCGGGGCGGGGGAAGGTGGATTTCTAGCAGGTAGGGCGGGTGCAACCCGCCAGTCCGCAGGCGTCCGCAATGGCACGCCGGGGAAGAGCGGGAAACCGGCCCGCAGGCCGGTTTCGTTCAGCTCAGGCGCATACCTTGGCGATGGCTGCTGCAAGGATGTCCAGCCGGCTGGCGTCGATTCCGGCGACGTTGGCGCGGCCGCTGCCGACCATGTACACGCTGTGCTCCTCGCGCAGGCGGCGCACCTGGTCCGGTGTCAGCCCGGTGTAGGAGAACATGCCGCGCTGGATGGCGATGTGCGCGAAGCGCTCGGCCAGTCCATGCGGGCGCAGAGCTTCCACCAGGCCCTGGCGCAGGCTGGCGATGCGGGAGCGCATGGTGTCCAGTTCCTCCAGCCAGATGCCCTTCAGCTCGCGGTCGCCAAGGATGGTGGCGACCACCTCGGCGCCGTGGGCGGGCGGGGTGGACCACAGGTTGCGCGCCAGGTAGGCCAGTTGGCTGCGCACGTCGGTGAGCTCGCCGGCATTCGCCGCGCAGACGATCAGCGCACCGACGCGGTCGCGGTAGAGGCCGAAGTTCTTCGAGCAGGAACTGGTGATCAGCAGTTCCGGCAGGCTTTCGGCGAACAGGCGCACGGCGCGCGCGTCCTCTTCCAGTCCGTCGCCGAAGCCCTGGTAGGCGAAGTCGATCAGCGGCAGCAGGGCGCGCCGCTTGACCACGTCCAGCACCCGCTGCCAGTCGTTGTAGGCGAGGTCGAAGCCGGTCGGGTTGTGGCAGCAGGCGTGCAGCAGCACCACGTCGCCACGGGGCACCTGCTCCAGGGCGGCGAGCATGCCGTCGACGTCCAGATGGTTGTCGGCGCCGACGTAGGGGTAGTGGGAAACCTTCAGCCCGGCGGTGGCGAAGATGGTTTCGTGGATCGGCCAGGTCGGGTCGCTCAGCCACACTCCACGGCCCGGCAGGCAGCGGGCGATGAAGTCCGCCGCCAGGCGCAGGGCGCCGGTGCCGCCGGGTGTCTGGGTGGCGTCGGCGCGCTGGCTGGCGAGCAGCCGCGAGTCGCTGCCCAGCACCAGTTCGCACAGGCGTGCGGCGAACAGCGCATCGCCGTGGCCGCCGACGTAGCTCTTGGTGATCTCGTGCTCGACCAGATGGCGTTCGGCGAGCTTCACCGCGCGCGGGATCGGCGTCAGGCCCTGGGCGTCCTTGTAGACGCCGACGCCGAGGTCCAGCTTGGTCGGGTTCGGGTCGGCGCGGAAGGCGTCGAGCAGGCCGAGGATGGGGTCGCCGGGTATCCGGGCGACCTGGGCGAAATGGTTCATTTGCGGCCCTCGGCGGTCTTCGCCACCTCGTCGGTGCGGGCGGCCATGATGAAGTCGTTGCGGTGCAGGCCCTTGATCGAGTGGCTCCACCAGGTCACGGTGACCTTGCCCCACTCGGTCAGCAGGCCCGGGTGGTGGCCTTCCGCCTCGGCAATCTCGCCGACCGCGTTGGTGAACGCCAGGGCGTGCTTGAAGTTCTTGAACAGGAAGACCTTTTCCAGCTCCATGTGGCCGTCGCGGACCTCGATGTTCCAGTCCGGGATCTGCTTGATCAGCACGGCCAGTTCTTCGTCGGAAACCTTCGGTGCATCGGCGCGGCAGGCTTCGCAATGGGCTTGGGTGAGGGCGGTCATGGGGTTCTCCTTATCGAATGCGTAGACATAGCGTAGGTTGGTGCTGAACGCAGTGAAGCCCAACAGTCGGATTCGTTGGGCTTCGCAAGCTCAGCGCCAACCTACGGTTGTGTGTTCAGGCAGCCTGTTTCGGCGGGAATTTCGGTGCGTGCAGGCCAAGCTGCATGCCCTGGTGCACCAGCGCCATGATGTCCTCGTGGGCCAGGTCGAACAGGCGCTTGAGGTCCGGCAGGACGAAGTACAGCGGCTGCAGGATGTCGATGCGGTACGGCGTGCGCATGGCTTCCAGCGGATCGAACGGCTGGTGCTCGGGCTCGCCGGAGAGGCAGTAGACGGTTTCCTTCGGCGAGGAAAGGATGCCGCCGCCGTAGATGCGCTTGCCCTGGGAGGTTTCCACCAGGCCGAATTCGATGGTCATCCAGTACAGGCGGGCGAGGTAGACGCGTTCTTCCCTGGTCGCCTTGAGGCCGAGCTTGCCGTAGGTGTGGGTGAACTCGGCGAACCATGGGTTGGTCAGCAGCGGGCAGTGGCCGAAGATCTCGTGGAAGATGTCCGGTTCCTGCAGGTAGTCCAGTTCTTCCGGGGTGCGGATGAAGGTGGCGACCGGGAATTGCTGGCTGGCCAGCAGCTCGAAGAAGGTCTGGAAGGGGATCAGCGCCGGCACCCGGGCGACGCTCCAGCCGGTGGTGGCCTGCAGCACCTTGTTGATCTCGTCCAGCTGCGGGATGCGGTCGTGGGGCAGGGCGAGCTGCTCGATGCCGTCGAAGTATTCCTGACAGGCGCGGCCCTCGATCACTTTCATCTGTCGGGTGATCAGGGTGTTCCAGACCTGGTGCTCGGCTTCCGGGTAGTCGATGAAACCGTGCTCGTCTGGTTTGCGGGCCACGTACTGCGTTGCTTTCATGGGTCCTCCGGCTGCGAGGCTTTGTTGTTGTGATGACCTATGAATAGCGCGGCCGATGCCCCCGTGCAGCAGGGGCGAGAGTGCCGACAGGCGGTCCGGAGCGGTCATTTCGTAAAGAAAATTTTACGAAATGGCGAAAGTCCTCAGTCGATGAGCTTGATGATGCGTCGAGATGTCACATATTCTTGACGGAAATTTCCGGGCTGCGTGCGAAAAACTGGCCCCGGAAGCCCTCTAGAACGACAAATCCGGGCTGCTTCCATGCGCATCAAGGTGCACTGCCAGAACCGCGTCGGCATCCTTCGCGACATCCTCAACCTGCTGGTCGAATACGGCATCAACGTCAATCGCGGCGAGGTCGGCGGCGAGCAGGGCAACGCCATCTACCTGCTCTGCCCGAACCTGATCAACCTGCAGTTCCAGTCGCTGCGGCCCAAGCTGGAAGCGATCCCCGGCGTGTTCGGCGTCAAGCGCGTCGGCCTGATGCCCAGCGAACGCCGCCATCTCGAACTCAACGCATTGCTCGCCGCGCTGGACTTCCCGGTGCTGTCCATCGACATGGCCGGGCAGATCGTCGCCGCCAACCGCGCCGCCGCCCAACTGCTCGGCGTGCGTGTCGACGAGGTGCCGGGCATTCCGCTGTCGCGCTACGTGGAAGACCTCGACCTGCCGGAACTGGTCCGGGCCAACAAGGCGCGGCTCAACGGCCTGCGGGTGAAGGTGAAGGGCGACGTGTTCCTCGCCGACATTGCGCCGCTGCAGTCGGAGAACGACGAGAACGAGGCGCTGGCCGGCGCCGTGCTCACCCTGCACCGCGCGGATCGGGTCGGCGAGCGCATCTATAACGTGCGGCGCCTGGAACTGCGCGGCTTCGACAGCATCTTCCAGAGCTCGCGGGTGATGGCCGCGGTGGTCCGCGAGGCGCGCCGCATGGCGCCGCTGGATGCGCCGCTGCTGATCGAGGGCGAAACCGGCACCGGCAAGGAGCTGCTCGCCCGCGCCTGCCACATGGCCAGCCCGCGCGGGCAGTCGCCGTTCATGGCGCTGAACTGCGCCGGCCTGCCGGAATCCATGGCCGAGACCGAACTGTTCGGCTACGGCCCCGGCGCCTTCGAAGGCGCGCGCCCGGAAGGCAAGCTCGGCCTGCTGGAACTCACCGCCGGCGGCACGCTGTTCCTCGATGGCGTCGGCGAGATGAGCCCGCGCCTGCAGGCCAAGCTGCTGCGCTTCCTGCAGGACGGCTGCTTCCGCCGGGTCGGCAGCGACGAGGAGGTCTACCTCGACGTGCGGGTGATCTGCGCGACCCAGCAGGATCTCTCCGAACTCTGCGCCAAGGGCGAATTCCGCCAGGACCTCTACCACCGGCTGAACGTGCTGTCGCTGCACATCCCGCCGCTGCGCGAATGCCTGGATGGCCTGGAACCGCTGGTCGAACACTTCCTCGACCAGGCCAGCCGGCTGATCGGCTGCCCGCTGCCGAAACTGGCGCCACAGGCCCTGGACCGCCTCGGCCGCTACCACTGGCCGGGCAACGTGCGGCAGCTGGAGAACGTGCTGTTCCAGGCGGTTTCCCTGTGCGAGGGTGGCACTATCAAGCCGGAACACATCCGCCTGCCGGACTACGGCGCGCCGCACCCACTGGGCGACTTCTCCCTGGAAGGCGGCCTCGACGCCATCGTCGGCCGCTTCGAAAAGGCCGTGCTGGAACGCCTCTACCGCGAACACCCAAGCAGCCGGCAGTTGGGCAAGCGGCTCGGCGTGTCGCATACGACCATCGCCAACAAATTGCGGCACCACGGGATCGGTCAGGACGAATCGTAGGGCGGGATACACCTGCGTTGGGTGTGCCCTCACCCCAGCCCTCTCCCGGAGGGAGAGGGCTGGGGTGAGGGAAGCCGCAATGTCAGCGATCGTAGGGCGGGTGCAACCCGCCAATATGCCAACGGCCAAAATGGCGGGTTGCACCCGCCCTACGAGCCGAGCCAACCACGGATTCGACGACCTGCCTTGTGACCCAACCGGGCCGCCACCATAGTGGATGTCATGAACGATCCCATCGCATCCCCCGCCGCCAGCGTATTGCAGGACTTCCACCCCGCAGTCGCCACCTGGTTCCGCCGCCACTTCGCCGCGCCGACCCGCGCCCAGGAGCTGGCCTGGCCGTCGATCCGTGATGGCCGCTCGACGCTGGTCGCCGCGCCCACCGGTTCGGGCAAGACGCTCACCGCCTTCCTCGCCGCCATCGACGAACTGGTGCGCGAGGGGCTGGACCATGGCGGCGAGCTGCCGGACCGCACCGCGGTGGTCTACGTCTCGCCGCTGAAGGCGCTGTCCAACGACATCCGCATCAACCTCGAAGAACCGCTCGCCGGCATCCGCGATGAGCTCGAAAAATCGGGCCTGCCGCGGGTGGATATCCGCACCGCGGTGCGCACCGGCGACACCACCCAGGGCGAGCGCGAGTCGATGCGCCGCAGGCCGCCGCACATCCTCGTCACCACGCCGGAATCGCTCTACGTGCTGCTCGGCTCGGAGTCCGGGCGGGCGATGCTGGCCGGCGCGCGCAGCGTGATCGTCGACGAGATCCACGCGCTGGCCGGCAGCAAGCGCGGCAGCCACCTGACCCTGTCGCTGGAGCGCCTGCAGGCACTGTGCGCGGCGCCGCTGGTGCGCATCGGCCTGTCCGCCACGCAAAAGCCCATCGAGGCGGTGGCGCACTTCCTGGTCGGCACCCGCCATCCCCGCCTGGAGGCCTGCCGCATCGTCGATATCGGCTACAGCCGCGCCCGCGACCTGGCCATCGAAGTGCCGCCCGCGCCGCTGGAGGCGGTGATGTCCCACGAAGTCTGGGACGCCGTCTACGACCGCCTCGCCGCGCTGGCCGGCGAGCACCGCACCACGCTGGTGTTCGTCAATACGCGGCGGCTGGCCGAACGCATCACCCGCCATCTGGCCGAGCGCCTCGGCAGCGAACAGGTGGCGGCGCACCACGGCAGCCTGTCCAAGGAGCTGCGCCTGGACGCCGAGCAGCGCCTCAAGGCCGGCCGCCTGCGGGTGCTGGTGGCCACCGCTTCGCTGGAACTGGGCATCGATATCGGCGACGTCGAGCTGGTCTGCCAGATCGGCTCGCCGCGCTCCATCGCCGCCTTCCTGCAGCGGGTCGGACGCTCCGGCCACAGCGTCGGCGGCACGCCGAAAGGGCGGCTGTTCCCGACCTCGCGGGACGACCTGATCGAATGTACGGCGCTGCTCGACAGCGTGCGCCGGGGCGAGCTGGACGCCCTGACGATCCCCCATGCGCCGCTGGATGTGCTGGCCCAGCAGATCGTCGCCGAAGTGGCCTGTCGCGAATGGAAGGAAGACGAACTGTTCCACCTGCTGACCCGCGCGCAGCCGTATGCCGACCTTTCCCGCGTCACGTTCGACAACCTGCTGCGCATGCTCGCCGAGGGCTACACCAGCCGCACCGGCCAGCGCGGCGCCTACCTGCATCGCGACGTGGTGAACGGCGAGGTGCGCGGCCGGCGTGGCGCCCGGCTGACCGCCGTGACCTCCGGCGGGACCATTCCCGATGCCGGCGACTATTCCGTGCTGCTGGAGCCGCAGGGGTTGATGGTCGGCACGGTGAACGAGGACTTCGCCGTGGAAAGCCTGGCCGGCGACGTGTTCCAGCTCGGCAATATCTCCTACCGCATCCTGCGCATCGAGCCGGGCCGGGTGCGGGTCGAGGATGCCCAGGGCCAGCCGCCGAACATCCCGTTCTGGCTGGGCGAGGCGCCGGGGCGCAGCGACGAGCTGTCCGCCAGCGTGTCGCGTCTGCGGGAAAAGCTCGACCAGTTGCTGGAGCAGGGCGCCGGCAGCGATCAGCCGCTGCGCCCGGCGCTGGACTGGCTGACCGGCGAACTCGGCCTCGGCGACGAAGCGGCCCTGCAGATCGCCGAATACCTGGCCCGCGCGCGTGCCGCCCTCGGCGTGCTGCCGTCGCAGCACTGCCTGGCGCTGGAGCGTTTCTTCGACGAATCCGGCGGCATGCAACTGGTCATCCACGCGCCGTTCGGCAGCCGGATCAACCGCGCCTGGGGACTGGCGCTGCGCAAGCGCTTCTGCCGCAACTTCAATTTCGAGCTGCAGGCGGCGGCCACCGAGAACGCCATCATCCTCTCGCTCTCCACCAGCCACAGCTTCCCGCTCGACGAGGTGTGGCGCTACCTGCACTCCGGCAGCGCCGAGCATGTGCTGGTCCAGGCGCTGCTCGACGCGCCGCTGTTCGGCGTGCGCTGGCGCTGGAACGCCACCACGTCGCTGGCCCTGCCGCGCTACAGCGGCGGGCGCAAGGTGGCGCCGCAACTGCAGCGCATGCGTAGCGAGGACCTGCTGGCGCGGGTCTTCCCGGATCAGGTGGCGTGCCTGGAGAACATCGTCGGCGAGCGGCAGATTCCCGATCACCCGCTGGTCGCGCAGACCCTCGACGACTGCCTGCACGAGGCGATGGACAGCGAAGGCTGGCTGGCCCTGCTGCGGCGCATGGAGGCCGGCAAGGTGCGCCTGGTCGCCCGCGACCTGCCGGCGCCCTCCGCGCTGGCGGCGGAAGTGCTGACCGCCAATCCCTACGCCTTCCTTGACGACGCGCCGCTGGAGGAGCGCCGCACCCAGGCCGTGCAGAGCCGCCGCTGGAGCGATCCGGAATCCGCCGACGACCTCGGCGCGCTGGATGCCGATGCCATCGCCGCGGTGCGCGCCGAAGCCTGGCCGGAAGCGCGCAATGCGGACGAGATGCACGAGGCACTGAGCGGCCTCGGCTGCCTAACCGCCGCCGAAGCGCAGGCCAATCCCGGCTGGCCGGACCTGCTGGCGAAACTGCTCAAGACCGGCCGCGCCACGCGCCTGGAGCATCCTTCGGGCGTTCTCTGGGTGGCTGCCGAGCGCCTGAACCAGTTGCTTGCCATCCATCCGCAGGCGCAGCCGAACCCCGCATTGTTGCTGCCAGCAGAGCTGCGCGAAAGCTGGACGGCGGAAGACGCGCTGGTGGAAATCGTCCGCGCGCGCCTGACCGGCTTCGGCCCGCGCACCCAGGCATTGCTGGCGGGCGATCTCGCCGTCAGCGAGCCGGATATCGCCTTCGCCCTGGCCAGCCTGGAGCGCGAAGGCTACGTGCTGCGCGGCCGCTTTACTCCGGGCGCGGGGGAAGAGGAATGGTGCGAGCGCCACCTGCTGGCACGCATCCACCGCTACACGGTGAAGCGCCTGCGCCGTGAGATCGAACCGGTGGAGCGCGCCGATTTCATGCGCTTCCTCTTCGACTGGCAGCGCGCCTCGCAGGATTCGCGGGTGCGCGGGGCGGAAGCGCTGGCCGGCGTGCTCAGCCAGCTGGAAGGTTTCCAGGCCGCCGCCGGCGCCTGGGAGAGCGACATCCTGCCCCTGCGCGTGGCGGACTACGGGATCAACTGGCTGGACGACCTGTGCCGCGCCGGCCGGCTGGTGTGGGCGCGTCTGCCGTCGCGCTCGATGGCCAGTCGCGGTCGCGGCGGCCCCTTGCGCAGCACGCCCATCGTGCTGCTGCCACGACGCGAGCTGGCGCAGTGGAGTGCGCTGTGCGCCGATGCGGCGGAGCCGGAACTGTCGGCCAAGGCCGGCAAGGTGCTGGAAACCCTCAAGGAGCAGGGCGCGCTGTTCTTCGACGAACTGGCCGGGGAAACGCACCTGCTGCGCACCGAGCTGGAAACCGTGCTCGGTGAACTGGTGGCGGTCGGCCGGGTGAACTGCGACAGCTTCGCCGGCCTGCGCGCGCTGCTGATGCCGGCGGCCAAACGCAGCCGCCACGACCGCCGCGCCCGCACGCAGCTGTTCGGCATGGCCGACGCCGGGCGCTGGGCGTTATTGCGTCGGGTGCGTCCCGAATCGGCGGCGCAGAAGCTGCCGGCGGATGTGCTGGAACACGTCGCCATGACCCTGCTGCGCCGCTACGGCGTGGTCTGCTGGCGCCTGCTCGACCGCGAAGCCGACTGGCTGCCGCCGTGGCGCGATCTGCTGCGGGTCTATCACCGTCTGGAAGCGCGCGGCGAGATTCGCGGCGGCCGCTTCATCGCCGGCCTGACCGGCGAACAGTTCGCCCTGCCCGAGGCGGTCGGATTGCTGCGCGAGGTGCGCAGGCGCGAGCGCGATGGCGCATGGCTGGTGGTGTCGGCGGTCGACCCGCTGAACCTGACCGGCACGCTGCTGCCGGGAACGAAGGTGCCGGCGGTGGTGGGCAATCGGGTGCTGTATCGCGATGGGGTGCCGCTGGGGGCGTTGATTGCGGGTAAGCCGGTGCTGTTTGCGGAGTTGGCGGCGGAAGAGGAGAGGATGGCGAGGGAGATGTTGATTCGGCGGTGAGGGAGGGTGGGGGTTGCCTGTTTTCCCTCACCCCAGCCCTCTCCCGGAGGGAGAGGGGGCAGTATGGAACCGTCGGTGAGCACGGAGTTTCATGTCACACCGAACAGTCCCCTCTCCCTCCGGGAGAGGGTTAGGGTGAGGGCGCTCCATGCACCCACCTACAACCACTCCCTCGGCACCTCGCTCTTCAGCATCAGCTGGCACTGCTGGCTCTCCGGCTCGAACACGATCACCGCCTCGCCGCGCTTCAATGCATGCCGGGCCCGCTCCACGCGGGTTTCCAGGGGCGTGTCGTCGCCGTTGTCGGTGCCTTCGCGGGTGACGAAGTCTTCCAGCAGGTTGTTCAGGGTTTCGGGTTCGAGCAGGTCGTAGGGGATCAGCATGGGCGAAGCTCCGGGGCAGGCGGCGATTGTAGAGCCGCCTGACTTCCGGAGCGAGCGGACAGACGAAAGGGCACATTCGTACAGATGATTCCCCCGCTCCTACAGGTATGGCAAGAGCGTAGGGTGGAAATCGCGAAGCATTTCCACCTTGTCGTGGGGCCGGGGCGGTGGACAAGCGGAGCGTTGTCCACCCTACGCCTAAGGGTGCCTCGCGACGATGCAAGCCCAACGACAAGGGTGCGATACCCAGCGGATGTTGGGCTTCGCAAGCTCAGCGCCAACCTGCGAGTGCGTTCTACTTCGATGAACCGTCGCCGCTGTCGATCAGCTCCTCCACCGCCGGCACATGGGTGCCGCTTTCCATCTGCACCGGATGTTCCAGCTGCTTGCTGAAGCGCTCCAGCGAGGTTTCGCGCGGTTCGGCGTCGCTGGCGAACACTGGCGGGCTGAGCAGGTAGGCGGTGAGCAGGCGGGCGAGGGCGGCGAGGCTGTCGATGTGGGTGCGTTCGTAGCCGTGGGTGGCGTCGCAGCCGAAGGCCAGCAGCGCGGTGCGGATATCGTGGCCGGCGGTGACCGCCGATTGTGCGTCGCTGTGGTAGTAGCGGAACAGGTCGCGGCGGGTGGCGATCTCGTGGCGTTCGCCGAGGCGCAGCAGATGGCGCGACAGGTGGAAGTCGTAGGGGCCGCCGGAATCCAGCATGGCCACGCTCACCGCGTGTTCGCTGGAGTTCTGCCCGTCGGCCACCGGGGCGATGTCGATGCCGACGAATTCGCTGACGTCCCAGGGCAGCGCGGCGGCGGCGCCGGAGCCGATTTCCTCGGTGATGGTGAACAGCGGGTGGCAGTCGATCGGCGGTTCCTCGCCGCTTTCGCGGATCGCCTTGAGCGCGGCGAGCAGGGCGGCGGCGCCGGCCTTGTCGTCGAGGTGGCGGGCGCTGATGTGGCCGCTTTCGGTGAACTCCGGCAGCGGGTCGAAGGCGACGAAATCGCCGATGGCGACACCGAGCGTCTCGCTGTCGGCATGGCTGACGGTGTAGGCGTCGAGGCGCACTTCGACGTGGTCCCAGCTGATTGGCAGGCTGTCCACCTCGGTGTTGAAGGCGTGCCCGGAAGCCAGCAGCGGCAGCACGCTGCCGCGCAAGACGCCGTGCTCGCAGAACACCGTGACGCGGCTGCCTTCGGCGAAGCGGCTCGACCAGCAGCCCACCGGCGACAGCACCAGGCGGCCGTTCGGCTTGATCGCGCGGACGATGGCACCGATGGTGTCGAGGTGGGCGGAGACCGCACGGTCCGGGCTGTTGTGCTTGCCGGTCAGGGTGGCGCGGATGGTGCCGCGGCGGGTCAGTTCGAAGGGCACGCCGATCTCGTCCAGCCGCTCGGCGACGTAGCGCACGATGGTGTCGGTGAAGCCGGTGGGGCTGGGGATGGCGAGCATCTCCAGCAGCACCCGTTGCAGGTAGTTGAGGTCCGGTTGCGGCAGGGGTTTCATGCGGGGGCCTCCATATCCGCGAGCGGCGGGTGCTGCGGCAGTTGCTGGCTCAGCGGGAAGAGCAGGTCGATGAAGCGTTCGGCGGTCGGTTGCGGCTCGTGGTTGGCCAGGCCGGGGCGCTCGTTGGCTTCGATGATCACGTAGTCCGGCTGGCTGGCGTCGGCCACCAGGAAGTCCAGGCCGGTGACCGGGATTTCCAGGGCGCGGGCGGCCTGGATGGCGGCGTCGCGCAGGTCCGGGTGCAGGCTGTCGGTGACGTCGAGCAGGATGCCGCCGGTGTGCAGGTTGGCGGTGCGCCGCACGGCCAGGCGTTCACCGGAGGGCAGCACGTCGTCGTAGCTGTAGCCGGCGGCGGCCAGGGTGCGTTCGGTTTCCTCGTCCAGCGGGATGCGGCTTTCCCCGCCGGTGGCGGCCTGGCGCCGGCGGCTCTGCGTCTCGATCAGCTTGCGGACGTTGCGCCGGCCGTCGCCGATCACTTCGGCCGGGCGGCGGATGGCGGCGGCCACCACTTCGTAGCCGATCACCACGATGCGCAGGTCGCTGCCGCTGTGGCAGCTCTCCAGCAGCACATGGCTGTCGAACTGCCGCGCGCGGACGATCGCCGCCTCGACTTCCTCGGCGCTGCGCAGGTCCACGGCGACGCCATGGCCCTGCTCGCCGTTCACCGGCTTGACTACCAGCGCGCCGTGCTCGGCGAGGAACGCGGCGTTTTCCTCCGCCGTGCCGGCCAGGCGCTGCTGCGGCTGGCGCAGGCCGGCGCGGGCGAGGGCGCGGTGGGTGAGGATCTTGTCCTGGCACAGGCTCATGCTTACCGCGCTGGTCAGGTCGCTCAGCGATTCGCGGCAGCGGATGCGCCGGCCGCCGTGGCTGAGGGTGAAGATGCCGGCGGCGGCGTCCTGCACGTGGACTTCGATGCCGCGCCGGTGCGCTTCGTCGACGATGATCCGCGCATACGGATTGAGCCCTTCCTCCGGGCCGGGGCCGATGAACAGCGCCTGGTTGATGGTGTTGCGGCGCTTGATGGCGAAGGTCGGCAGCTCGCGGAAACCGAGCTTGCGGTAGAGCGCCTTGGCCTGGCGGTTGTCGTGCAGCACGGACAGGTCCAGGTAGGCCAGCCCGCGGCCGATGCAGTGCTCGATCAGGTGGCGCACCAGCACTTCGCCGACGCCGGGCCGGCTGCATTGCGGGTCCACCGCCAGGCACCAGAGGCTGGAGCCGCGCTCCGGGTCGCGGAAGGCGCGGGCGTGGTCGAGGCCCATCAGCGTGCCGATCACCGCGCCGCTTTCCGCGTCGGCCGCCAGCCAGTAGTCCGGGCCGCCCTCCTGGCGCGGGGTGACCTGCGCCGGGTCGACCGGCAGCATGCCGCGTATCAGGTACAGGCGGTTGATCGCCGCCCAGTCGTCGTCGCTGTGCACCCGGCGGATGCGCAGCCCGCGGGACGGCCGGCGCGCCGGGCGGTAGTCGCTGAACCACAGGCGCAGGGTGTCGGACGGGTCGAGGAACAGTTGCTGCGGCGCATGGGCGAGGACCTGCTGCGGCGCGGCGACGTAGAGCGCGATGTCGCGCTCGCCGGGGCGTTCGTTGAGCAGCTCGCGGGTCAGCGCCTCGGCGGAGGGAAAGGTATGGCCGATCAGCAGGCGGCCCCAGCCGCAATGCAGGATCAGCGGTTCGCTGTGGCGCTCGGCGTGGTCGCCGGCGAGGCGCGCCTGCAGGCGTTCGTAGGTCGGCGGCTGGCCGCGCAGCAGGCGTTGGTTATGGGGCAGGCTGGAATGGGGTTTCATTGCAAGGCTCCGTAATGCTTTTCAGCGGCTGGCCTGGGGCGCAGCCGCTCCCGGGCTGACTCTCAGAGTCCCTGTTCGGTCAGCCACAGATTCAGCGCGGCGAGCTGCCAGAGCTTCGAACCGCGCAGCGGAGTGAGGTCTTCGTCCGGCGTGCTGAGCAGGCGGTCGAGCATCGCCGGCTCGAACAGGCCGCGGTCCTGGCTGGGGTCGAGCAGCAGCTCGCCGATCCAGGCGCGGGTATCGCCCCGCAGGTGCTTGAGGCCGGGGACCGGGAAGTAGCCTTTCGGCCGGTCGATGACCTCGGCAGGGATGACCCGGCGTGCGGCGCCCTTGAGCACCTGCTTGCCGCCGTCGCCGAGCTTGAAGCGCGACGGGATGCGCGCCGACAGCTCCGCCAGGCGATAGTCGAGGAACGGCACGCGGGCCTCCAGGCCCCAGGCCATGGTCATGTTGTCGACCCGCTTCACCGGGTCGTCGACCAGCATCACCGTGCTGTCCAGGCGCAGGGCCTTGTCCACCGGGTCGCTGGCGCCGGGCTGGGCGAAGTGCTCGCGGACGAAGGTGCTGGCGACGTCATCCACCTGCAGCTTCTCGCGTACCGTCTCCATGTATTCGCCGTGGCTACGGTCGAAGAACGCCGCCCGGTAGTCCTGCAGCGGATCGTTGCTGCCGGCCAGCTTCGGATACCAGTGGTAGCCGGCGAACAGCTCGTCTGCGCCCTGGCCGCTCTGCACCACCTTGCAGTGCTTCGACACCTCACGGGAGAGCAGGTAGAAGGCGATGCAGTCGTGGCTGACCATCGGCTCGTTCATGGCGCGGAAGGCCGCCGGCAGCTGTTCCAGCACTTCCTTCTCGGCGATGCGCAACTGCTGGTGGCGCGTGCCGTAGCGGCGGGCGATCAGGTCGGAGTAGTGGAACTCGTCGCCACGCTCGCCGCCGGCATCGGCGAAACCGATGGAGAAGGTCAGCAGGTCCTCCACGCCGGCCTCGTGCAGCAGGCCGACCAGCAGGCTGGAATCGACCCCGCCGGAGAGCAGCACGCCGACTTCGCGGGCGGCGCGCTGACGGATGGTCACGGCGTCGCGCAGGCCATCCAGCACGCGTTCTTCCCAGTCTTCCAGGGTGAGGCTCATCTCGTCGGGATGAGGGCCGTAGTCCAGTTGCCACCATGTGTGCTGCTCGCTGTGGCCATCGGCATCGACCGCCATCCAGGTGGCCGGCGGCAGCTTGCGCACGTTGGCGAGCAGTGTGCGCGGCGCCGGGACCACGGCGTGGAAGTTCAGGTAGTGGTTGAGGGCGATGGGGTCCAGCGTCGGGTCGATATCGCCGCCCTGCAGCAGCGCCGGCAGGCTGGAGGCGAAACGCAGGCGCTCGCCGGTCTGCGACAGGTACAGCGGCTTGATGCCGAGCCGGTCGCGGGCGAGGAACAGGCGCTGGCTGTCACGCTCCCAGATGGCGAAGGCGAACATGCCGTTGAGCTTCGGCAGCAGTTCGGCGCCCCAGGCGTGATAGCCCTTGAGCAGCACTTCGGTGTCGCCGCCGGAGAAGAAGCGGTAGCCGAGGGCTTCCAGTTCTCCGCGCAGTTCCGGGTAGTTGTAGATGGCGCCGTTGAACACCAGGGATAACCCCAGCGTGGGATCGATCATCGGCTGTCCGGACGCTTCGGCCAGGTCCATGATCTTCAGGCGCCGATGACCGAAGGCGACCGGGCCTTCGCTATGGAAGCCCCAGGCGTCCGGGCCGCGAGGGGCGAGATGGTGGGTGATGCGTTCGACCGCTGCGAGGTCGGCGGCCTGTCTGTCGAAACGAAACTCTCCTGCTATTCCGCACATTTCCTTACCGGTTCTCCGTTGGGGATGAGTGGGTGGCGCGACAAAGGCGCTCAGGGAGGAGACAGTTCGATATGAAAGTAGTTCTATGTATTAGATTGAATGGTTGAGGGTTTTCTCGCGGGTAAATGATTATGGCTGAAAGCAATAACCCGATAAGAGATGCCTACGCTTTGGCGATGTTCCAGGCATTGCGCCGGCTGCAGCAGGCAGGGGAAGTGCACTCCAAGCGCCTGGGGCGCTATGGCGGACTGACGCCGCTGCAGTTGCTGATCCTGCAGGTGCTGGCGGTGGAGAAGGAGATCACCGCCAGTCGTCTGGCCAAGCGGGTGAGCCTGTCCCAGGCGTCGCTTTCCGGCGTGCTCGACCGTCTGGAAACCCGCAGCCTGGTGATGCGCCGGCGCGACCAGCAGGACCGCCGCAAGCAATGGCTGCTGCTGACCGACGCCGGCCACGAAGCGCTCAAGGCCGCGCCGTCGCTGCTCCCCGATCACGCGATGGCACGCTTCGCCGAACTGCCGGAATGGGAGCAGCACTCCATCCTCGCCGGATTGTTGCGGGCGGCGGAGCTGTTCGAGATACCGGAAGCAGGTGAGGAAGAAGAGGATTGAGGCACCGTTGCTGGGCTTCCTCCGCGTAGGTTGGCGCTGAGCGAAGCGAAGCCCAACACCTGTCGGGCCGGGCACCATTGTTGGGCTTCTTCCACGTAGGTTGGTGCTGAGCGAAGCGAAGCCCAACATCTGCTGAACCTGTGCACCACCCCGTTGGGCTTCGTACCTCAGCCCAACCTACGGGAGCGAATCCCGGCGACGTGCAGCGCCAACCTACGCTGCAAACAGCTTCTGCGCTGCCAGCGACAGGCTCACCGCCACCAGCATCAAGGCGAATAGCCGCTGCAGCGTCGCGCCGCCAAGGCGGGTGGACAGCTGGTTGCCGCTCAGCACGCCGATGGCGCCGCCGGTGGCGAGGCAGGCGAGCAGCGACATGGGCGGTTGTGCGCCGCTGAGGTAGAGCAGGAAGCCGCCGCCGGAAACCAGCGCGATCACCGCCATCGAGGTGGCCGTCGCCGCCAGCATCGACAGCGGAGTGAGCCACAACAGCCCCGGCACGATGAGGAAGCCGCCGCCCACGCCCATCAGCCCGGACAGCAGCCCGACCGCCAGACCCAGCCCCAGCAGCGGCGCGTTGCCCGCGGGGCGGCCGCTTTCCCTGGCGATGCCCGAGCCGGCCCACATGCGCCGCGCCGACCACAACACCAGCAGGCAGAAGCCGACGATCAGCACCGCCTCGGGAATGAAGCGCCCCAGCCACTGGCCGGCGGCATTGCCGGGCCAGCCGGCGAGGGTCAGCCAGAACACCGGACGCCATGCCACCTGACCCTGGCGGGCGCGGGGGATGGCGCCGATCAGGGCGGACAGCGCCACCGCGCCGAGGCTGACGCCGATGGCGTCGTGCAGCGGCAGGTGCAGGCTGAGCAGCAGCGGCAGGGCGACCATCGAGCCACCGGCGCCGGTGAGTCCGAGTAGCAGGCCGAGGATCAGGCCGACGGCGGTGTATTCCAGCAACAACACATCCATGCGGGGCGCTCCGGTTGTCCGGTCGTGCGATCAGTTCTTCTTGCCGCGCACGATATCGCGCAGGAAGAAGCGGTTGGGGTGGCAGGCCTCGGCCACTGCGCGTGGCAGCGGCAGGGCTTCGTCGTCCAGCCAGGCGGCCAGCAGTTCGCCGGACAGCGGCGCGCTGATCAGCCCGCGCGAGCCGTGGGCGCTGTTCAGGTACAGGCCATCGAGCCACGGGCAGGGCGCATCCGGCACCTGGCGGGCGTCCTTGCCGAGCACCGCATAGGCGCTGGCGAAGGCTTCCGGCTCGGCCAGCGGGCCGACCAGCGGCAGGTAGTCCGGGGTGGTGCAGCGGAACGCCGCGCGGCCTTCCAGGGTGGCCGGGTCGAGTCGTTCGCCATCCAGGCGGTCGAGCAGGTCCGGGGAGATTTCCCGCAGCAGGTCGAGATTGCCGCGATGCTCCTCGGTAGTCGGCTGCAAGTCGTCGCTGTGGAAATCGAAGCTCGCCCCCAGCGTGTGTTCGCCATTGCGCGGCGGGGCGACGTAGCCCTCGGCGCAGACCACCGTCGCCAGCGCGCCGCTTTCCGCCGTCGCCGGCAGGCGGGTGATCTGCCCGCGAATGCGTTTCATCGGGAGGGTGGCGGCGGCCGGGAAGTTGCGTACTTCGGCGGCGGTGGCGAGCACCGCGACCGGCGCGCTGGCGATCCGCTCGTCGCCGGCCCAGGCGCTCCAGCCGTTCTCCTCGCGCTGCAAGTGGACTTCCTGTTGGCGCAGGATGCGTATGTTCGGCCGTTCCGCCAGCCACTGGCAGAGCGCCGGCGGATGCGCCCAGCCGGCCTCGGGGAAGAACAGCCCGCCAGCCGGCAGGCCGACGCCGGCGATGCGTTCGGCCTCGTCGCGCGGCAGGGATTGCAGCAGCGTCCCGGGGAAGGCCGCCGCGAGTTGCGCCTGGCGCTTGCCCTCGGCCTCGTCGAAGGCCAGTTGCAGCACGCCGCAGGCATCCCACTGGCTGCCGCGTTGCAGGCGCTGCAGCAGTCGGCGGGTGTAGCCGAAGCCGCTGACCACCAGCCGCGACAGCGTCGTGCCGTGGGCCGACAGCTTGAGGTAGAGCACGCCCTGCGGATTGCCCGAGGCTTCCTCGGCGAGCCCTGCGTGGCGCTCGATCAGCGTCACCTGCCAGCCGCGCAGCGCCAGGCTGGCGGCACTGGCGCACCCGGCCAGGCCACCGCCGATCACCAGCGCCTCGCGCGGGCCGGTCGGGCGCGGCGGGCGGGTGTACCAGGGCTTGGCGGAGTCTTGTGCGGCACCGATGAAATCGCCGACCAGCATCTCGCGCTTCTGGCCGAAGCCCTTCACCCGCTCCATCCGGAAGCCCGCCTCGATCAGCCCGCGGCGGACGAAGCCGGCGCTGGTGAAGGTGGCCAGCGTGGCACCCGGAGCGGACAGCCGTGCCATCTGGGTGAACAGCCCGGCGGTCCACATTTCCGGGTTCTTCGCCGGGGAGAAACCGTCGAGGAACCAGGCGTCGACGCGTGCGTCCAGTTCCGGCAAGGTTTCCAGCACGTCGCCCAGCAGCAGGGTGAGGATCACCCGGCCACCGGCGAACACCAGGCGCTGGAAGCCCGGATGGATGCCGACGTACTGCTCCAGCAACGGGTCGGCCCAGGGCGCCAGGTCCGGCCACAGCGCGAGGGCGCGTTGCAGGTCGGCCAGGGCGAGGGGGAATTTCTCCACGCTGACGAAGTGCAGGCGGGCGTCCGCCGGGGCGAGTCGGTCGAACAGCGCCCAGGCGCAGAGGAAGTTCAGGCCGGTGCCGAAGCCGGTCTCGCCGATGCACAGGCGGCCGCCGGCCGGCAGTTCGGCGAAGCGCCGGGGCAGGCGATTGCCGTCGAGGAAGACGTGATGGGTCTCGTCGAGGCCGCTGGCGCGGGAGAAGTACACGTCGCCATAGGCGCGGGAGGTGGGCTGGCCGTTTTCGTCCCAATCGATCTGGGCGGGCTGGAAATCAGGCATAGGAGGGCAGGGCGAAGAAAGGAAGCGCGCATTCTAGCCGATCCGGCAGCGGCAGGACTGCGCCACATCTTCTACCTTGAAAGCATTTCGCAGCGAGGAAACGAGCATGTTCGAGTCCGCCGAGATCGGCCATTCGATCGACAAGGAAACCTACGAGAAGGCGGTCATCGAACTGCGCGAGGCGTTGCTGGATGCCCAGTTCGAGCTCAAGGAGCAGGCGCGCTTCCCGGTGATCATCCTGATCAACGGCATCGAAGGGGCGGGCAAGGGCGAGACGGTCAAGCTGCTCAACGAATGGATGGACCCGCGGCTGATCCAGGTCGAGAGCTTCCTCAAACCGAGCGACGAGGAGCTCTCGCGCCCGGCGCAGTGGCGCTTCTGGCGCAGACTGCCGCCCAAGGGGAGGATCAGCATCTTCTTCGGCAACTGGTACAGCCAGATGCTGCACGCGCGGGTCTACGGCGACATCGACGACGCCACCCTGGACGCCGGCGGCGCGGCGGCGGAGCGCTTCGAGCGGATGCTCTGCGACGAGGGCGCGCTGCTCTTCAAGTTCTGGTTCCACCTGTCGAAGAAGCAGCTCAAGACCCGCCTGAAGGCGCTGGAGAAAGACCCGGAGCACCGCTGGCGGCTCAGCGAGCTGGACTGGAAGCAGAGCGAGACCTACGACCAGTTCGTGCGCTATGGCGAGCGCCTGTTGCGCCGCACCAGCCGCGACTACGCGCCGTGGTACGTGGTCGAGGGCGTGGACCCGCGCTACCGCAGCCTGACCGTCGGCCGCACCCTGCTGGAGGGTCTGCAGGCGGCACTCGACATGCAGGAGAAGGGCCCCGAGCGCCTGGCACACGCCGCGCCGCTGGTGGCCAGCCTGGACAATCGCGGGCTGATCGCCAGCCTCGATCTGAGCAGGACGCTGGGCAAGGATGCCTACAAGCAGCAACTGGCCCGTGAGCAGGAGCGCCTGGCCATGCTGGTGCGCGACAAGCGCTTCCGCCGGCACTCGCTGATCGCCGTGTTCGAAGGCAACGACGCGGCGGGCAAGGGTGGCGCCATCCGCCGGGTGACCGAGTCCATCGACCCGCGGCAATACCACATCGTGCCGATCGCCGCGCCCACCGAGGAGGAGCGCGCCCAGCCCTACCTCTGGCGCTTCTGGCGGCACATCCCGGCGCGCCGGCAGTTCACCATCTTCGACCGCTCCTGGTACGGCCGCGTGCTGGTCGAGCGCGTCGAGGGCTTCTGTTCGGAGGCCGACTGGCTGCGCGCCTATGCCGAGATCAACGATTTCGAGGAACAGCTCGTGGAGTTCGGTATCGTCGTGGTCAAGTTCTGGCTGGCGATCGACAAGAACACCCAGATGGAACGCTTCAAGGAGCGCGAGGAAACCTCGTTCAAGCGCTACAAGATCACCGAAGAAGACTGGCGCAATCGCGACAAATGGGATCTCTATATCGACGCGGCGACCGACATGGTCGACCGCACCAGCACCGAGATCGCGCCCTGGACGCTGATCGAAGCCAACGACAAGCGCTTCGCCCGGGTGAAGGTGCTGCGCACCATCAACGATGCGCTGGAGGGGGCGTACAAGAAGGATAAGTGATGCAACGGCCGTCGTAGGTTGGCGCTGAGCGCAGCGAAGCCCAACATCTGTCTTGCATGGCTCCGTCTCGTTGGGCTTCGCGTTGCTCAGCGCCAACCTACGGGATATCGCTTGACGGCTCCGGCGGGCCGATCTGCCGGCCCATCGCGCCGTGGATGCCCATCTCGCGCAGCACCAGCAGTTCGCCCTCGCTCTCGACCATTTCCGCGATCAGCGGCAGGTCGATGCTGTTGCTGGCGCGGCTGACCGCCTCGATGAACAGGCGCTTGTCGTTGTCCTGGTCGATGGCGCGGATGTAGCTGCCGTCGATCTTCAGGTAGGCCAGGCCGAGGTGGGTGAGGTTGCCGATCAGGCTGAAGCGCCCGCCGAAGTGCTGCAGGCCGAGGCCGGCTCCGGTTTCTCGGACCTGGCGGGCCATGCGCTCCAGTTCGGCGGGTGGCGGCAGGTGGCGTTCGTCGACTTCGAGGGTGATCAGCCTGGCCTGCTGCGGGTGGGCCTTGAGCACGTCGAGGATGCCTTGCAGGTTGCGCGCATCGCGCACGCTGCCGGCGGACAGGCTCAGCGCCAGTGGTTCCGGGTTCCGCGTCAGCCAGTCGATGCCGTGCTGGAGCATCGCCAGGTCGAAGCGCGCGCCCCAGCCGAAGCGCTCGACCCAGGGCAGGAAGCGGCCGGCGCCGATGGCTTCGCCCTGCGGGCCGGGCAGGCGGGCGAGGGCCTTGCGTTGCAGCAGTTCGCCGTCTTCCGTGCAGCGCCGCACCGGTTGCAGCCAGAGTTGCAGACGATTCTTCTGCAGCGCCTCGTCGAGCCAGGAGCGCCAGTCGTGGGAGTCCCGCGCCGGCGGGGCGCTGGCGTCGTCCAGGCGCTGCCAGGGGCGTTCGGGAGTGCCCTGGGCCTGCGCCAGCGCCTGGTCGGCACGTTCCAGCAGGGCTGCCGGCGCGTCGCCGGGATGGAACGCGGCCAGGCCCAGGTGGGCTACCGGGGAGCAGTCGCTGGCGCCGGTCAGGCGCAGGTTTTCCAGTTGCGTGCTGAGGTTGTCGGCCAGCAGTTCCGCCTCGCTGGCCTGCAGGCCGGGGGCGAGCAGGGTGAACTCGCCGCCGCGGCTGCGCGCCGCCAGCCAGTCGGAAGTACCGGATTGTTCCTGCGCGCGCCGCAGCAGGTCGGCGACTTCGCGGATCAGCGCATCGGCACGCTGGCCGCCGAGCCGCTGGTTGAGTCCGGCCAGGTCGTTCAGGCGCAGCAGGATCAGGTAGCCGGAGGCGCCCTGTTCCGAGGCCAGCAGCTGGGCGTCCAGGCGCGAGTCGAACAGCCGGCGGTTGGCCAGGCCCGAGAGGCTGTCGTTATAGGCTTCCTCACGCAGCCGTTCGCTGTGCGCGGCGTGCTCGGCGAACAGCGCCTTGAGCTTCTCGACCATCTGGTTCATCGCCTGCACCACGCGGCGCAGTTCCGGCGTGCGCGGTTCGCGGGGCAGGGTGAGGAATTCGCGGCGGCTGATCGCCTGGGCCTGCTGCACCATCTGTTCCAGCGGACGCAGCTGGGCGCGCAGCAGCCAGCCGCCGAGCAGGGCGCTGACCAGTCCGCAGGCGAGCAGCCAGGTCAGGCTGCCGATGGCGCCGTCCCACAGCCGCGCCAGGGCGAAGCGCGGATGGCTGATCACCTCGACCCGCGCGGCCTGCTCCCAGCCGCGCATGATCAGCGCGTCGCCGCCCTCGGGATCGAGGCTGACCAGGTTGGCGAACCAGTCGGGGACGTTGTCGGGCATCTCGCCGCGCTGGCGCTCGGCGATCACGCTGCCGTCGGCGATGCGCACCACGCGGATGCTGGAGAAGTAGCCGCTGTCGAAGATCGAGCTGACCATCAGTTCGATCATCGCCGGGTCATCCACATGCGGCGTCAGCGACAGGCCGAGGGCGGTGGCGGCGTCCTGGGCGTGGGAGCGCAGCTGGCTGATCAGCTGTTCGCGCGAGCTTTCCACGCTGCTGGCGAAGCTGCCGGCGAAGGCCACCACGAGGAACATGCAGATGGCGAGGAAGAGTTGCTTGAGCAGGGACATGGTTCACTCCTAGCGCGTGTCGTCGAGGTTCATGCCCTCGGCGCGCATATGGGCCAGCAGATCCTGCCAGCGCGACAGCTGCTTGCTGTCGCCGCTGCGTTTACCGCCGCCGGGGCCGGGCAGCCAGAGGCCCTCGGCGTTGAAGGCGTAGACCGGCAGCAGGTCGCTGCGCTGCGATGCCGGGCGGATGTCCGGGTCGAGGTTGTCGAGCACCAGCGGGTCGGCGGTGGGCGTGGCGTACCAGGCCAGCACCATGTGCGCCTGGTTCTGCCGCAGCGCCTTGACGTAGGTGATGCGCAACTGGTCGCCGGGGACGCCGAGCTGGCGCAGCGTCACGTACTTGGCGATGGAGTAGTCCTCGCAGTCGCCGGCGCCTTTCCAGAGGGACTCCAGCGGCGTCGCCCAGTAGTCGTCGCGGCTCCACAGGTTCCTGTCGTCGCTGAACAGCAGGGTGCGGTTGAAGTAGGCGTTCACCGCCTGCAGCTTGCCGGCTTCGTCGAGGTCTCGGCTGGCGTCGATCAGCCGCCCCCAGTCCTCGATGCGCTGGCGCGCCTCGCCGAGGTCGCCGTAGGTGCGTTCGGCGCGCTTGAGGATCTCGTCGAATTTCCAGTTCGCCAGGGCGGCGCCGAGTACCGCGAGCAGCACCGGCAGCAGCAGGTTCGCCCGGCGGCGCGAGGTGAGTCGGTACGCTCCTTGTAATGACTGCATCGCCGGGCTCCGGAGGGGATGAATGAAGCCTAAGAGACAGTGGCGAGACTCGCCAGCCGGCGGCTGAAACGAAAACTGACAGGATTGTATGTTTCGCTGCTCCTCGGGCGCTGCCGGAGGGCCTATAAAGGGGGATGATTACGGGAATGCCGTTTGGCTCGGGGCTGTTTTTCCCCTCACCCCAACCCTCTCGCGAAGGGAGAGGGGACTGATCGGCATCCGGCGGAACTCCGCGTCTGCCCGCAACTCCATACCGCCCCCTCTCCCCCTGGGAGGGGGTTGGGGTGAGGGGCAGTAAAACTGAAGGCGGTCGGAAACAGGATGAGGATCGGGCGGATGCGGACGGGACGGATCGGCAAGGCGGGATGGCTGGTGCTGGCGCTGCTGTTGGCAGCCGGCGGCGCGGCGCTCTACTGGGGCGTGGTGCGGCAGGCCTCGGCGCCACGGGCCGCCGCCGCGCCGCCGGGAGTGCCGGTGGTGCTGGCGCAGGTCGAGCGCAAGGACGTGGCGCAGAACCTCTCCGGCATCGGCACGGTGACCTCGCTGCACAACGTGGTGCTGCGCACCCAGGTGGACGGCCAGTTGACCCAGGTGCTGGTGGAGGAGGGGCAACTGGTCGAACGCGGCCAGTTGCTGGCGACCATCGACGACCGGGCGATCAAGGCGCTGCTGGCGCAGGCCGAGGCCGCGCGGCTGAACAGCGAGGCACAGTTGCGCATCGTCGATCAGGACCTGCAGCGCTACCGGCTGCTGTACGCCGACCGTGCGGTGTCCAAACAGGTCCTCGACCAGCAGGAAGCGCAGGCCGCCCAGCTGCGCGCCACGCTGAAATCCAACCAGGCGCTGATCGACGCCGAGCGCGTGCGCCTGTCTTACACCCGTATCACCTCGCCGGTCAGCGGCCGGGTGGGCATCCGCAATGTCGATCCGGGCAACCTGCTGCGGGTCAGCGACGCCATCGGCCTGTTCACCGTGACGCAGATTTCGCCGATCTCGGTGGTCTTTTCGCTGCCGCAGGAAAGCCTGTCGCAGTTGCATACGCTGCTCGGCGGGGCGACGCCGGTGATCGCCTATACTCGCGACGGTGGGCGCAAGCTGGCGGAGGGGCGGCTGCAGAGCCTGGACAACCAGGTGGCCAGCTCCACCGGCACCGTCCGCGTGCGGGCGATCTTCGACAACGCCGGCTCGCAGTTATGGCCGGGGCAGTTCGTCGCCGTCAGCGTGCAGGCCGGGGTGCTGGACGACCGCCTGGTGCTGCCGAGCAAGGCGGTGCGCCGCGGCCTGGAGGGCAACTTCGTGTTCCGCGTAGAAGACGGCAAGGCGCAGGCGGTGCCGGTCACGGTGGCGCAGGATGTCGATGGGGTCAGCGTGGTCGAGGGACTGGCGGCGGGTGACCAGGTGGTGCTCGACGGCCACTCGCGGCTGACGCCGGGGGCGAGGGTCGAGGTGGTCGGCGGGGGCGATGCGGTGGCGCGGCGGAGGGCGCAGCCGTGAACACCGGCGCCGGCGTCTCCGGCTGGTGCGTGCGGCACCCGATCGCCACCGCGCTGCTGACCATTGCCTCGCTGCTGCTCGGCCTGCTGGCTTTCCTCCGCCTGGGCGTGTCGCCGCTGCCGCAGGTGGATTTCCCGACCATCCAGGTCACCGCCCAGTTGCCCGGCGCCAACCCGGAAACCATGGCCTCGGCGGTGGCGACGCCGCTGGAGGTGCAGTTCAGCGCGATCCCCGGGATCAGCGAGATGACCTCCAGCAGCGCGCTCGGCTCCACCGTGCTGACCCTGCAGTTCGAACTGGAGAAGAACATCGACGTCGCCGCCCAGGAAGTGCAGGCGGCGATCAATGCCGCTGCCGGGCGCCTGCCGGACGACATGCCGAACCTGCCGGTGTGGCGTAAGGTCAACCCGGCGGACAGCCCGATCATGATCCTCAGCGTCAGTTCCAGCCTGATGCCGCTGATCGAGCTGAGCGACTACGCCGAAGTGCTGCTGGCGCGCCAGCTCAGCCAGATTTCCGGGGTGGGGCAGATCTTCATGGCCGGCCAGCAGCGCCCGGCGATCCGCATCCAGGCGCAGCCGGAGAAGCTCGCCGCTTACCGCCTGACCCTTGCCGACCTGCGCCAGTCGCTGCAGGCGGCCAGCCGCAACCAGGCCAAGGGCGCGCTGTTCGGCGAGGGAAGGGTTTCCACCCTGGCGGCCAACGACCAGCTGTTCAGCCCCGGCGAGTACGACAATCTGGTGGTTGCCTATCGCGAGGGCGCGCCGGTGTTCCTCAAGGACGTGGCGCGCATCGTCGCCGCGCCGGAGGACGACTACGTGAAGTCCTGGCCGAACGGCAAGCCGGGGGTGGCCCTGGTAGTGCTGCGCCAGCCGGGGGCGAACATCGTCGAGGCCACCGACGCCATCCGCGAGGCCCTGCCGCGCCTGCGCGAGATGCTGCCGGCGAGCGTCGAGGTGGAGGTTCTCAACGACCGCACGCGGACCATCCGCGCCTCGCTGCACGAGGTGGAGCTGACTCTGCTGCTGACCATGGGGCTGGTGATCATGGTGATGGGGCTGTTCCTCCGCCAGCTCTCCGCCACCCTGATCGTCGCCACGGTGCTGGCGGTGTCGCTGAGTGCCAGCTTCGCGGCGATGTACCTGCTCGGCTTCACCCTCAACAACCTGACCCTGGTGGCGCTGATCATCGCCGTCGGCTTCATCGTCGACGACGCCATCGTGGTGGTGGAGAATATCCACCGGCATCTGGAACAGGGCCAGTCGAAGCTCGATGCGGCCCTGCAGGGCGCGGCGGAGATCAGCTTCACGGTGATATCCATCAGCTTCTCGCTGATCGCCGCGTTCATCCCGCTGCTGTTCATGGGCGGCATCGTCGGCCGGCTGTTCCGCGAATTCGCCCTCAGCGTGACGGTGGCGATCCTGATCTCCGTGGTCGCCGCGCTGACTCTGGCGCCGATGCTCGCCTCGCGCTACATGGGCAGCCTGCCGAAGCACGACGGCCGGGGCATGTCCGGCTGGCTGCTGGCCGGCTACCGGCGCGGGCTGGACTGGTCCCTCGGCCATCAGCGGCTGATGCTGGTCGGTTTCGGCTTCACGGTGCTGCTGGCGGTGGCGGGCTATATAGGCATTCCCAAGGGTTTCTTCCCGATGCAGGACACCGCCTTCGTGTTCGGCACCACCCAGGCCGCCGAAGACATTTCCTACGCCGACATGGCGGAAAAGCACCGGCAACTGGCGGAGATCGTCGCCCGCGACCCGGCGGTGCTCACCTACAACCACGCCATCGGCATCACCGGCGGCAGCCAGAGCCTGGCCAACGGGCGCTTCTGGATCGTCCTCAAGGATCGCGGCGACCGCGACGTCGCGGTGGGCGGCTTCATCAATCGCCTGCGCCCGCAACTGGCCAAGGTGCCGGGGATCGTCCTGTACCTGCGTGCGGCGCAGGACATCAACCTCAACATCGGCCCGGCGCGCACGCTCTACCAGTTCGCCCTGCGCAGCAACGACAGCAGCCAGCTGGCGCTGTGGGCGCAGCGCCTGACCGAGCGGCTGAAGGCCGAACCGGGGCTGGCCGACGTGTCCAACGACCTGCAGGTCGGCGCCAGCATCACCGCGCTGGAGATCGATCGGGTGGCGGCGGCGCGCTTCGGCCTGAACGCCGAGGATGTCAGCCAGACGCTCTACGACGCCTTCGGCCAGCGCCAGGTCGGCGAGTACCAGACCGAGGTCAACCAGTACAAGGTGATCCTCGAACTGGACGCCCGCCAGCGTGGCCGCGCGGAGAGCCTGGAGTGGTTCCACCTGCGTTCGCCGCTGACCGGCGAGATGGTCCCGCTGGCGGCCATCGCACAGGTCACGCCGGAGCGCTCGGGACCGCTGCAGATCAACCACAACGGCATGCTCCCGGCGGTCAACCTGTCGTTCAACCTGGAGGAGGGCATGCCGCTCGGTGATGCGGTGCGGCTGATCGAGCAGGTGCAGCAGGAGATCGGCATGCCGTCGACCATCATCGGCGTGTTCCAGGGCGCCGCCCGGGCCTTCCAGAGCTCGCTGGCGACCCAGCCGCTGCTGATCCTCGCCGCGCTGGTGGCGGTGTACATCATCCTCGGCGTGCTCTACGAGAGCTTCGTGCACCCGCTGACCATCCTCTCGACGCTGCCTTCGGCGGGGATCGGCGCGGTGTTCATGCTCTGGCTCTGGGGGCAGGAGTTCTCGGTGATGGCGCTGATCGGGGTGGTGCTGCTGATCGGCATCGTCAAGAAGAACGGCATCCTGATGATCGACTTCGCCCTGGCCGCCCAGCGCCAGCGCGGGCTGGCGCCGTACGAGGCGATCCATGAGGCGGCCCTGGCGCGCTTCCGCCCGATCATGATGACCACTCTGGCGGCGATGCTCGGCGCGGTGCCGCTGATGATCGGCTTCGGCACCGGCTCGGAACTGCGCCAGCCGCTGGGGATCGCGGTGTTCGGCGGGTTGCTGGTGAGCCAGGCGCTGACCCTGTTCAGCACCCCGGTGGTCTACCTGGCGCTGGATCGGCTGTTCCATCGCGGCCAGCACGGCAACGTAGGTTGGGCTGAGCGCAGCGAAGCCCAACGATAGGTGCCAGGGTTGAGCGGTCAGAATGTAGGTTGGTGCTGAGCGCAGCGAAGCCCAACAGCAGCACGTACCGGGGCAAGATCGTTGGGCTTCGTACCTCAGCCCAACCTACGGGGGCGCCCAACGACCAGGGTTCCGGGGCTTCAGTGCAGTTCGCGGGTCTTCAGGCGCAGGATGTAGATCGACACCAGCGTCGCGCTGGTCAGCATGAACGCCCAGGCGATGGGGCGGCGCACCAGGTAGCAGGAGAAGGCGATGCTGGTCCACATCAGCGCCAGGGTGTAGATCTTGCCCCTGAGCGGAATGCCCTCGCCGTCGAGATAGTCGCGAATCCACGGGCCCAGCCTGGGGTGGTAGACCAGCCAGTCGTAGAAGCGCTGGGAGCTGCGCATGAAGCAGGCCGCCGCAAGCAGCAGGAAGGGCGTGGTCGGCAGGACCGGCAGGAAGATGCCGATCACGCCGAGCACCACGCTCAGCCAGCCGACGCAGAGCAGGCAATAACGCACCCACGCCGGGGTGTTGCGACGTGCTTCCACTTAGTGATGGCGCGGCTTGAGCAGTGCGGGCTTTTCTTCCGGTGCCTGGCAGAGCAGGAACAGGTTGGTCAGCAGCTCGGGAATCTGCGCGACCATGTCGTCCACCAGGTGGCGGTCGCGGACGATTTCCTCGAACTCCTGCTGTTCGTCGAACAGGCCGGAACCGACCATGATCGGCAGCAGCAGCTCGCTGACTTCCTCTTCGGCCTGCTCGAACCAGATCGCCTCGCGGAGGAACACGCCTTCCATGAAACCGATGCACCAGCCGCGGATATCCGAGTCGTCCGGATCCTGGCCGAGTTCGGGATCGCAGGGCAGTTCCAGTTCCTCGTCGCTGGCGAGCATGCGGGTGATCTGGCCCTTGAGCACCACCAGGGTGCTTTCGATCTCCGCCTTTTCCTCTTCGCTGCGATAGTGCGGCGGCTCGGCGAACAGGGCATCGATCCACTCGCGCTCCGGCACTTCCTCCGGACAGATCGCCAGGGCGGTCAGGTAACCGTGTGCCGCCACGTAGTCCAAGGCTTCCTCGTGCAGGTCATCGGCATCGAGAAAGGCTTGCAGGCGGGACAGCTGTTCGGTGAAGGACATCGGTTACTACCTCGACGGGGATGCGGGCCTGAATTGTAGTCGAGCCGGGGGCTGTGGGCAAAAGCTGAAGGCCGGTGGCAGAGGGTTTCCGGGGTGTTGGCTGGGTTTCCCTCACCCCAGCCCTCTCCCAATGGGAGAGGGGGCAACACGGCAGAACCTGAGACAACGGATTTCCCATCCACGCCGAACAGCTCCCTCTCCCTCAGGGAGAGGGTTGGGGTGAGGGGGCTTCTGCCAACCGCTAACCCCCATTCCAGACACATTCCGGACATTTACAGCGCCATCCGCGACGGCTGACCGGTTACGAGCGACGCGCTTGCGTATAATGCGCCGCTTCGATCCGGAGTCCCCCATGCTCGACCAGGCCCAGCGCATCCTCAAAGACGTTTTCGGTTACGACGCCTTCCGTGGCAATCAGGCGCGGATCATCGAGCGCGTGGCCAGCGGCGGCGATGCCCTGGTGCTGATGCCCACCGGCGGCGGCAAGTCGCTGTGCTTCCAGGTCCCGGCGCTGCTGCGCGAGGGGCTGACGGTGGTGGTGTCGCCGCTGATCGCGCTGATGGAGGACCAGATCGCCACCCTCGACGAACTTGGCGTTCCGGCCGCCGCGCTGAATTCCTCGCTGAGCGCGGAAACCCAGCGGGACATCGCCGATCGCCTGCGCCGGGGCGAGATCAAGCTGCTCTACCTGGCCCCCGAGCGCCTGGTGCAGCCGCGCATGCTGAGCTTCCTGCAACAGCTGCACATCGGCCTGTTCGCCATCGACGAGGCGCACTGCGTGTCGCAGTGGGGCCACGACTTCCGCCCGGAATACCTGCAACTGGGCCAGCTCGCCGAGCTTTTCCCGCATGTGCCGCGCATCGCCCTGACCGCCACGGCGGACATGCGCACCCGCGAGGAAATGATCCAGCGCCTGCACCTGCAGGACGCCGAGCAGTTCCTCTCCAGCTTCGACCGGCCGAACATCTTCTACCGCATCGTGCCCAAGGAGCAGCCGCGCAAGCAGTTGCTCGGTTTCCTCGCCGAACGCCGTGGCGATGCCGGCATCGTCTACTGCCTGTCGCGCAAGAAGGTCGAGGAAGTCGCCGAATTCCTCAGCAACCAGGGCTATCCGGCGCTGCCTTACCACGCCGGGCTGTCCAACGAGCTGCGTGCCTTCAACCAGAAGCGCTTCCTCAACGAGGAAGGGCTGATCATGGTGGCGACCATCGCCTTCGGCATGGGCATCGACAAGCCCAACGTGCGCTTCGTCGCCCACCTCGACCTGCCGAAGAGCCTGGAAGCCTACTACCAGGAAACTGGCCGTGCCGGCCGTGACAGCCTGCCGGCGGACGCCTGGATGGCCTACGGCCTGCAGGACGTGCTGCTGCTGCGGCAGATGATGCAGAACTCCGAGGGCGACGAGCGCCACAAGCGCATCGAGCGGCACAAGCTGGAGGCGATGCTTGCCCTTTGCGAAGAAACCCGCTGCCGCCGCCAGGCGCTGCTGGCCTATTTCGACGAGGAACTGCCCAATCCCTGCGGCCATTGCGACAACTGCGTCGACGGCGTCGAGACCTGGGACGCCACCGAACCGGCACGCCAGGCGCTGTCGGCGATCTATCGCAGCGGCCAGCGCTATGGCGTCGGCCATCTGGTGGACCTCCTGCTCGGCCGCGAGACGGAAAAGATTCGCAGCCTCGGCCACCAGCACCTGGCGGTGTTCGGCCTGGGCAAATCGCGCGCCGAGGACGAGTGGCGCACGCTGTTCCGCCAACTGGTGGCGCGTGGTCTCGCCGATGTCGATCTCGACGGCTACGGCGGTCTGCGCCTGACCGAGGCCTGCCGTCCGTTGCTGCGCGGCGAGGTACAACTGGAGTTGCGCCGCGATCTCAAGCCGCAGCGCGCCAAATCCTCCTCTGCCACGGGCGGCGCCAGCGCGGCCAGCCAACTGGTGCGCCAGGAAGAGCGCGAAATGTGGGAAGCCCTGCGCACCCTGCGGCGCAAGCTGGCGCAGGAGCACTCGGTGCCGCCCTACGTCATCTTCCCCGACGCCACCCTGCTGGAAATGCTGCGCAGCCAGCCGCGCTCGCTGTCCGACATGGCGCAGGTCAGCGGCGTCGGCGCGCGCAAGCTGGAGCGTTACGGCCAGGCCTTCCTCGATGTGCTCACCGAATCCGAAGCGGCGCCCGCCGCGCCGGCTGCGGTAGTCGATCTGCAGCATGAACTGGTGACCCTGGCTCGTGCCGGCATGACCCCGGCGCAGATCGCCCGCAAGCTCGACTGCAGCGAGAAGAACGTCTACAGCCTGCTGGCCGAAGCCATCGGTCGCCAGCAACTGTCTCTGGAGCAGGCGCTGGATCTGCCGGAGGACCTGCTCGGCGAGGTGCAGGACGCCTTCCTGGAAGAGGACGGCGAACTGCCGGCGGTGGCCGCGCTCAGCGAACGTTTCGCCGGCCGTGTGCCCGTCGGCGTCCTGCATTGCGTGCGCGCCGCCCTGCAGGCCGAACTGGAAGCCTGAGTCAGCTCCACGTAGGTTGGTGCTGAGCTTGCGAAGCCCAACGTGCCAATGCCGGACCGATGTTGGGCTTCGCTGCGTTCAGCGCCAACCTACCCATCCTGCGTCCCCGCGGGGCGACACAGTCGGCCACAACTTCGGCATTGTGCTGCCTTGATTAGCAGGCTAATAATTAGTCAAATCAATTAGCCCGAAAGTTGCTCCACAATGTCCGATAACGATAAGCACTACTTCGGTACCCAGCTCGCCCAGGCTTCCCGCGCCTGGCGTGCGGAACTCGACCGTCGCCTCAGCCACCTGGGGCTGTCGCAGGCTCGCTGGCTGGTACTGCTTCACCTTGCACGCAACGCCAACGTCCCGACACAACGCGAACTGGCCCAATCCGTGGGCGTCGAGGGGCCGACCCTGGCGCGCCTGCTCGATGGTCTCGAATCCCAGGGACTGGTCCGCCGCCTGGCGGTCGCGGAAGACCGCCGCGCCAAGCACATCGCCCTCACCCCCAAGGCGGACGTGCTGATCGCCGACATCGAAAGCATCGCCGCCAGCGTTCGCAACGACGTACTTTCCGGAGTCTCCGAGGAGGACGTTGCGTTATGTCAAAGGATTCTCTCGCGAATCCTCGCCAATCTTGAGAAAAACTGAGAAGCGATTCACAGTATTCTGGCACCTCTGCCATTTTTCTGACGACAGACCTCTGACCCTTGAAAATAAAGGGCTCAGAGGCGTTGCTCGTTGGAATTTTGACGAGTTATCTTGACCAAATCGCTATTTGCACCTATCCGTGATTGCAGTGTTCCTGTTTGTTACAGGTCCGACTGAAGGCGTGTGAGGGCTGGATTTCGATTGAAGTCAAGCATGTGGACCTGGCATTGCCCGCCGCCTTCGGCTTTCGGGTAGCCGGGAAGGCTTGTTGTCCCGGAATTTAAAGGTTGGGGTCATGGCTAGAACAAATAGAATTCCCCTGGCGCTTGCTGCACTGTCGATGGCCATCGCTGGCCACGCGTATGCCTTGGGGCTCGGTGAAGTCACCGTGCACTCGGCCCTCAACCAACCCCTCGATGCCGATATCGAACTGCTCCAGGTCGGCAATCTCGGCGCCGACGAACTGATCGCCCGCCTGGCCAGTGAAGCCGCCTTCCGGCAGGCCGGCGTCGAACGCTTCATGTCCCTCCAGGATCTGCGCTTCACTCCGGTGATCCGCGGCGGTCGCAGCTACATCAAGGTGCGCTCGACGCAACCGGTGCGCGAGCCCTACATGAGCTTCCTGCTCGAAGTGGAACGTCCCAACGGCCGCCTGATGCGCGAGTACACCGTGCTGCTCGATCCGCCTGGTTATGCGCCGCGAGGCGTGTCGAGCGCGACCGAGCGCTACGTTGCCGCTCCTGCCGCCCAGCCGAGCGTGCGTCGCCAGGCTGCGCCGCGTCAGGCCGCCGTGGCGCGCAAACCGATTGCCGCCGGAGAAGGGCGCTACACCACGGTCAGGAACGACACCCTGTGGAGCATCGCCTCGCGCCTGGGCGCCAGAGGTACCGCGCACGCGCAGTTGATGGACGGCATCCACCAGCTCAATCCGCAGGCCTTCATCAATGGCGATCCGCATCGCCTGAAGGCCGGCCAGACCCTGACTCTCCCTGCCAGCGCCGAGGCGCCGGTGAAGCCCGCGCAGCCCGCCGTGGCCGCCACCCAGCCGGCATCGCGCGTCGAAGCCGCCGCGCCGGCTGCACCGACGGTACCCACTGCACCAGCGGCACCCGTCACTGCAGCCGCTGTCAGCAATGCCAATACCGAACTGGCCGAACTCACCGACGAGCGCTCCCGCCTGAGTTCTCGGCTGGACAGCATGGAACAGCAACTGGGCAGCATGCTGAAGTCGCTGGAGGACCGTGACCGGCAGATCCAGCAATTGCAGGCGGAACTGCAGCGCCGCCAGGAAAACGACGCCAAGGCACAAGCGGCGCCTGCCGCTGCGGCTCCGGCTCCGGCGCAACAGGCTCCTGCAGCCGCCCCGGCCGCCACGGCCAGTGCAGCGACGGAAGATTCCAGCTGGCGCTGGATGATGGTCGGCGGGCTGTTCGCGCTGCTCGGCGGCTTGCTGCTGGCGCGCCGCCGGAAGTCGGAAAAACCGGACGACACGCCTGTCGAGGCCGAGCTTCCTGCCTCCGAATTCGACGAAGAAGACCTGTATGACGCCCTGGAAGTGGTGCAACCCACCCGGCGAGCCAAGGCAGCGGCCCCTGCGGCAAGTGGAGCGGCCGTGCTGAAGTTGCCGACCGCCAGCACCGATGGCCTGGAAGGGGCGAACATCTACATCGCCTATGGGCGCTACGGCCACGCCCGCGACATGCTGAACGAATCCATTGCCCGGCACCCGGCACGCATGGACATGCGCCTGAAGCTGATGACGGTTCTCGCCGAACTGGGCGATGTCCGCGGCTTCCAGGAGCAGGCGCAGGTGCTGCTGGGCCTGGGTGTTGATCCGAAGGAGATCGAGCAGATCAGGGCGCACTATCCGGCGATGGCGCAAGCGGTCGTGGAGGCGGAGAAGCCCGCCGAGCCGCTGGGCGACGCCGACTGGGACGAAATCGAACTGGAGGGTCCGGCACCCACGGTTGCCAGCGAGTCCGTGGCAGGAGCCCGGAATGGCCCGAACGAGATTGCCTGGGACCTCGACTGGGACAGCCTGGAAAACCCGCTGGATAATCCGCTGTGCAGCAAGAAGAAGCAGGTCGAACTGAATGACGATCTGACCGACGAGTTCAGCAGCAACCTGTTCGAGCTGCCGGAGGTCGTCGAAGAATTCGACCTGGACGCCGAGCAACAGGCCAAGGTGTTCGGCGGTCAGGACGTTCTGCTGGAGGATGGCGACTTCGTGCGCGATCTGGAGGAAGTCTCCGCCCACCATGACGAACTGCTTGCCAGCCTGGACCGCGCCCGCGCCTGCATCGACAGCGGAAACCTCGACGAGGCCTACCGCATCCTCAAGCAGGTGATCGAGGACGGCGACACCGAGGAGAAAGCCGAGGCGCGGGAGCTGCTGGCGAAGATTGCCTGAGTTCTTTCAGCTTGGAGATGGAGCCCGGTTCAGCGCCGGGCTTTTTCTTTTCCCCGGCGTTCCCTCCCTGCGACTTGCGGGCCTGCGGGCTGCAATGCTCACCGTAGGTTGGTGCTGAGCAACGCGAAGCCCAACATAGCCATCGTTGGGCTTCACTGCGTTCAGCACCAACCTACGCGGGTTCTGGTCCAGCCACGTAGTTACGCAGGATGCAAGACAGTTGCTCCTACAGTTTCACCCTCCGCGATGAGTCTTTTCCCTGTCCGTTCAGCCCCGGTCATCCAGTCAGTTCGCGGATGCTGTCGTGGTCGATTTGCAGGCCCAGCCGGCTGCCGGCCGGGTACAGGCGTTCGGCGCTGCGGTTGAGGACGTCCACCGTCAGCTCCACGCCGGCGGCCTCGACCCGGTAGCGGATAATGTTGCCCAGCAGGCTGCGCGACAGCACGCGGGCTTCGATGGCGTCGCCGGGCTCGGGGTTCAGGCGCAGGGACTCGGGGCGGATCGCCACCTGCCGCTCGACGGTGCGCCCCAGCAGGCGGCTGGCTTGCGTGGCGTCGAGCAGGTTGTAGTTGCCGATGAAGCCGGCGGCGAACAGGTTTTCCGGCGCCGTGTAGAGGGTCTCCGCGTCGCCGCTCTGGACGATGCGCCCGGCGTTCATCAGGACGATGCGGTCGGACAGGGTCAGCGCCTCTTCCTGGTCGTGGGTGACGAACACAGTGGTCAGCTGCAGCTCGCGCTGGATGCGGCGGATCTGCTCGCGCAGGTGCTTGCGGATGCGCGCGTCCAGCGCCGACAGCGGCTCGTCGAGCAGCAGCAGGCGCGGCCGGGTGATCAGCGAGCGGGCCAGCGCCACCCGCTGGCACTGGCCGCCGGAGAGCTGGTGCGGGTAGCGCCCGGTGAGGCCGGTCAGCTCGACCAGCTCCAGGGTCTCGGCGACCCGCTGGCGCGCCTCGTCGGCGGGCACCTTCTGCATGCGCAGGCCGAAGGCAACGTTCTGCTGCACGGTCATGTTGGGGAACAGCGCGTAGCTCTGGAACACCATGGCGATGCCGCGCTTCTGCGGGCTCACCGGCACCACGTCCTGGCCGTCGATGAGGATGCGCCCGCTGTCCACCGTGGTCAGCCCGGAGATGCAGCGCAGCAGGGTGGACTTGCCGCAGCCGCTGGGGCCGAGCAGGGTGACGAACTCGCCGCGCTCGGCGGAGAAGTCGATGTCGTTGAACACCGTGGTGCTGCCGAAACTCTTGTTCAGTCGTTCGACGCTGAGGAAAGCCATGCTCAATCCTTGTCCCGGTTCAGGCGATTGGCCGCCCAGGTGAACAGCAGGACGAAAGCGAAGTAGGAGATGACCACCGCGCTGGTGTAGTGGCCGCTGGCGTTGCGCATGTTGTTGAGGAACACCTGCAGCGTCTCGTAGCGGGTGCCGACCAGCAGGTTGGCGAAGACGAACTCGCCGATCAGGAAGGAGAACGACAGGAACAGCGCCACCATCAGGCCCTTGCGCAGGTTCGGCAGCACCACCAGCAGTGCCGCCTGCCAGGTGCTGGCGCCGAGCAGGTGGGCGGCGTCCATCAGGTCGTGCAGGTTGATCGCCTGCAGGTTGTTGCTGATCGCCCGGTACATGAACGGCAGGGCGATGGTGAAGTAGCAGCCGACCAGCATCCACGGCGTGCCCACCAGCGGCAGCGGGCCGGACGCATAAATCTGCAGCAGGCCGACCGAGGACACCACCGGCGGCACGGCGAAGGGCAGCAGGATCAGCACGTTCATCAGCGCGTCCAGGCGCGGGAAGTAGTAGTGCACGACGAACATCAGCGGCAGCACCAGCAGCACGCTGAGCACCAGCGCGCCGAAGCACACCAGCAGCGACTGGCCGAAGGCGGCCAGGAAGCGCGGGTCGCTCCACAGCTGCATGTACCACTTCAGGGTCAGGCCGTCCGGCAGCACGCTGGCCGACCATTGCGTGGCCAGCGAGTAGACCAGGGTGGCGGCCAGCGGCAGCAGCAGGATGAGGAACAGTCCGTAGACCACCAGCCGGTGGTACAGGCCGCCACGGCGTTCAGTTCTGGGCATGGTAGCTCCGGCGCAGCAGCCACTGGTGAACGATGGTGATCAGCGTCATCAGGCCGACCAGGATCATCGCCAGCGCGCTGGCCATGTTCGGGTCGAGGAAGATGTCGCCGGCGACCAGCCCGGCGATGCGGATGGTCAGCACGTTGAAGTTGCCGGTGGTCAGCGCGTAGACCGTGGCATAGGCGCCCAGCGCGTTGGCCATGAGGATGACGAAGGTGCCGAGCAGCGCCGGGGTCAGCACCGGGATGCCGATGTGCCGCCAGAACTGCCAGGCACCGGCGCCGAGCAGCGCCGCCGACTCGCGCCAGTCCTCGCGCAGGGCGTCGAACGCGGGGTAGAGCAGGAGTACGCCGAGGGGAATCTGGAAGTAGGTGTAGAGGATGATCAGGCCGGTCTTGGAGTACAGGTTGAAGTCCTCGATCAGGCCCGCCTGCTTGAGCAGCAGGGTGATGGCGCCGTTGAAGCCGAGGATGATGATGAAGGCGAAGGCCAGCGGCACTCCGGCGAAGTTGCTGGTCATGTTGGCGAAGGCCATGACGAAGTCGCGCAGCCGGCTGTCCACCTGGCGCAGCGAATAGCTGCCGAGAATCGCGATGAACAGGCCGATCAGGCTCGACCAGAGGGAAATCTCCAGGCTGTGGCGGATGGCCTGGCGGTAGAACGGCGAGGCCAGGACTTCCCGGAAGTTGCCCAGCCCCCAGGCATCGGCGGTCTGCACGCTGTGCACGGCGACCCAGAACAGCGGGGCGAGCTGGAAAGCGAAGAAGAACAGCGCGAACGGCAGCAGGCAGAGCAGGGCGAGCAGCTTCGCGGTGCGTGACTTCATGCCTTCAGCAGCTCCCGGCAGACCGGTTTGTCGTGGGCGGCGCCGAGGATTTCGCAGAGCGTGCCGCAGATTTCCACCTGCCGTGGGCGCGCCTGGTCGTCCAGGCTGAACGCCGCGCCGAAGGTGAACAGCGGCACTTCGCGCTCCTCCGGCAGGATTCCGCCGTGGCTGCAGTCGTCGTTCATGCCGTGGTCGGAGGTCACCATCACCTGGTAGCCGGCCTCCAGCCACTGGTGCAGGTATTCGGAGAGGATCATGTCGGCGTGCCGCGCGCTGTTGCGGTACTGCGGGCTGTTCAGGGCGTGCCTGTGGCCGGCGTCGTCGATGTTCATCGGGTGGATCAGCAGCAGGTTCGGCTCATGCCGGCGGCGCAGGCTTTCGCCGTCGGCGAACAGGTGCGAATCCGGATAGTGGTCGACCCAGTAGAAGTGGCCGTACTGGATCGGCAGCGACGGGTCGTCGGTATGGCGGTCGCGGGTCGGATTGAAGGGCGCGCGGTTGTACAGCTCGCTGATCCAGTGATAGGCCGCCGCCGCGGTGCTCAGGCCGGCGGCGCGGGCGTAGTGGAACAGGCTGCGCTCCTTGGACAGGCGCACCACGTTGTTGTGCAGGATGCCGCTGTCGATCGGCGCCACGCCGGTGAGGATGCATTCGTAGAGCGGCCGCGACAGCGACGGCAGCTCGCTCTCGACCCGGTACAACTGGCCGCGTCCGGCATTGCAGAGGGCCTGCAGGTGGCCCATGCAGTCGTGGGCGACGCAGTAGTTGAGACCGTCGAGGACAACCAGGATGACATCGTGGCGCATTGCGATCGCCTTCTGGAGTCGCCCGCCGCGCTGGTGCGCGGCGGACCTCCGCGTCATTGCATGTTGATGATCACGCTGTCCTGCCACATCCGCGGCAGGCGCTTGGAGGTTTCTTCCCAGGCCTTGGCGTCCTTGATCGGCTGCGCCTTGGCGTACTGTTCGTTGGGCAGCAGCTTGGCCTTGACGTCGTCCGGCAGGGTCAGGTGCTCGGCGCGGATCGGCCGGGCGTTGCCCTTGGCCAGGTTGATCTGCCCGGCGTCGCTGAAGATGTACTCGCGCGCCAGCTTCGCCGCGTTCGGGTGCTTGGCGTACTTGTTGATGATGGTGCTGTAGCCGGAGACCACCGAACCATCCGAGGGGATCAGCACCAGGAAGCGGTTCGGATCGATCTGGTCGCGGTAGCTGAGGCCGTTGAAGTCCCAGACCACGCCGACTTCCACTTCACCCTTTTCCAGCGTGCTGATCACCGGATTGGTCAGCGACAGCCGGCCCTGCTTGGCGATCTTGCCGAAGAAGTCCAGGCCCGGCTGGATGTTCTTCTCGTCGCCGCCGTTGGCGATGGCCGCGGCGAGCACGCCGTTCACCGCCTGGGCGGCCGAGCTGACGTCGCCGATGGTGACCTTGTACTTGCCGTTCAACAGGTCGGCCCAGCTTTTCGGCGGCTCCTTCACCAGGTCCTTGTTGATGATGAAGGCGATGGTGCCGGTGTAGGCCAGCGCCCAGTGGCCGTCCTTGTCCTTGGCCCAGTCCGGAACCTGATCCCAGGTGCTCGGCTTGTAGGGCTGGCTGACGTCCTGCTGCACAGCAATCGGGCCGAAGGCGGCACCGACGTCGCCGATGTCGGCGGTGGCGTTCTCGCCCTCCGCCTTGAACTTGGCCAGCTCCTGGGCCGAGCTCATGTCGGTGTCCATGTGCTTGAGGCCGAACTTGCTTTCAAGGTCCTTCCAGGTGTCCTTCCAGTTCGCCCAGCTGTCGGGCATGCCCACGCTGTTCACCTGGCCTTCCTTGCGGGCGGCCTGTTCCAGCGCCTGCAGGTCGACGTCGGCGGCCATGGCCAGGCCGGCGCCGAGGGCGATGGCTGATCCCAGTAGTGGGGCGAGCAAGCGTTTCATAGAAGCTCCTTGGCTCATCAGGATTGATAGGGGGAAATCCCGGGAAACGCCCGTCAATCTACGTTGCGTGCGTGATGATCTTGTGTCGGGAAATCTCCCTGTATCGGCCTGGAAAAGCGTAGACCATGAGGGGATGAGGAGCTTTGGAGCGGGGGAAGAGCGAGTAGGGCGGGTGCAACCCGCCAACGGCGATGCTGCGGTATGCGCGACAGTCATGGCTCCCAAACAGGAGCCATGACTACGAGGGACAGGGTTACGGCAGCTCGGGGCTGTCGAAGAAGGCGCTGAGCACCTTGGTCAGATAGCGCAGATCCTTGCTGCCAGCTAGTTCGCGGATGGAGTGCATGGCGAAGGTCGGCAGGCCGATGTCGACGGTGCGCACGCCGAGCTGGCTGGCGGTGATCGGGCCGATGGTCGAACCGCAGGCCATGTCGCTGCGCACCACGAAGCTCTGCACCGGCACTTCGTTTTCCAGGCACAGGTGGCGGAAGAAGCCGGCGGTTTCGCTGTTGGTGGCGTAGCGCTGGTTGGTGTTGATCTTGATCACCGGGCCGCCGTTGAGCAGCGGGCCGTGGTTGGCGTCGTGCTTGTCGGCGTAGTTCGGGTGCACGCCGTGGGCGTTGTCGGCGGAAACCAGGATCGAGCGCTGGATGGTGCGGGTGAAGGCATCGCCCTCCGGCAGCAGGCGGCGCAGCACCTGTTCGAGGAACGGGCCATCGGCGCCGCAGGCGGAGGAGGAGCCGACTTCTTCATGGTCGGTGCAGACCAGCACGCCGCTTTGCTCGTCGCCGCTGGCCAGCAGCGCTTCCAGGCCGGCATAGCAGGACAGCAGGTTGTCCAGGCGCGCGCCGGCGACGAACTCCTCCTGGAGGCCGATCACGGCGGCGCGCTGGGTGTCGTAGAAACTCAGTTCGTAGTCGAGGATCGCGTCGGCGCCGATGCCGTGCTCGTTCTGCAGTTGTTCGGCGAGCAGGTCGCGGAACTCGCGGTGTTCGCCGATGGCGAGCTGGGTAAGGATCGGCGGCAGCTCGGTCTGCGGGTTGATCGCCCAGCCCTGGTTGGCCTCGCGGTTGAGGTGGATGGCCAGGTTGGGAATCACCGCGATAGGCGCCCTGAAGTCGATCAGCTTGCTTTCCACCTTGCCGGCGAGGCGGAAGGTGACGCGCCCGGCCAGCGACAGGTCGCGGTCGAACCAGGGCGCGAACAGCGCGCCGCCGTAGACTTCCACGCCCAGTTGCCAGTAGCCCTGGCGGGCCAGCTCGGGATTCGGCTTGACGCGCAGGCACGGGCTGTCGGTGTGCGCGCCGACCAGGCGCAGGCCGCCCTGCAGCAGCGGGGTGTTGCCCAGCTTGAAGGCGATCAGCGAAGAGTCGTTGCGGGTCACGTAATAACGGCCACCGGCCTCGGTGCGCCAGGCGTCGCGTTCGTCGAGACGCTGGAAGCCGGCCTCTTCGAGACGGCGGGCGAGGCTCTGGGTGGCATGGAACGGGGTGGGGGAGGCCGCGAGGAAGTCGATCAGGCCCTGGTTGAGTTCTGCACGCATGGGTAACTCCGGACAGCGAATGTGGGCATTTTATCGCAAATGCGTGCGTAGGTTGGCGCTGAGCTTGCGAAGCCCAACGGTGCCACGGTCGACGGATGTTGGGCTTCACTGCGTTCAGCGCCAACCTACGGCGCCCCGGCTAGAACGGTGCGGGACTTTCGAAACGCAGGCGTTCGCCCGTCTGCGGGTGGGTCAGGCAGAGCATGCTGGCGTGCAGGCACAGGCGGTCGTGGGCGGCCAGGGCTTCGGGGTTGGCGTACAGGCGGTCGCCGAGCAGCGGGTGGCCGATGGAGAGCATGTGTACGCGCAACTGGTGGGAACGGCCGGTGATCGGCGTCAGCTCGACCCGGCACCAGTCGCCGCAGCGCTCGATCACGCGCCAGAAGGTCAGGGCATGGCGGCCATGTTCGAAGTCCACGACATGGCGCGGCTTGGTCGGCGGGTCGTAGCGCAGCGGCAGTTCGATGCGCCCGCTGTCCAGTTCGGGCTGGCCCCAGCAGAGGGCGGTATAGGCCTTCTCGGTTTCGCGGTCATGGAACTGGCGGGACAGTTCGCGATGACTGTCGGGGTCGCGCGCCAGCACCATCAAACCGGAGGTTTCCCAGTCCAGTCGGTGGACGATTCGTGCTTCCGGATAGCCGTTTTCCTGCAGGCGGGTTACCAGGCAGTCCTTGTTGTCGTCCGCGCGTCCGGGAACGGAGAGCAGCAGGGTCGGCTTGTTCACCACCAGCAGGGCGGCGTCCTGGTGCACGATCTGGATGTTCGACAGCGGCATGGGGTCTCGTCGGTCGGTAGAAATGACTACGGCGGCCGAAGCCGCCGCAGTGGGCCTTGCGCGGAATCAGGTTTCCGGCAGGGTGATGTTGAGCTCCAGGATCGAACAATTGCCCTGGTTGGCCAGTTCGACCTGAATTTGCTCCTGGTCGATCGGCACATACTTGCGGATGACTTCCAGCAGGTCTTTCTGCAACTGCGGAAGGTAATCCGGTTGTGAACGGCTGCCGCGCTCGTGGGCGACAATGATCTGGAGTCTTTCCTTCGCTATCGAAGCAGTATTTTGCGGCTTGCGGCTGCGAAAGAAGTCTAAAAGGCTCATTCACGTCCTCCAAACAGTCGTTGCAGGAATCCTTTCTTCTGCACATCGAGGAACCGATGTGGCATCTCTTTGCCCAGCAGACGCTCGACCGCGTCGCTGTATGCCTGGCCGGCATCGCTCTGCTCGTCGAGGATGACCGGGACGCCCTGGTTGGAAGCCTTCAGCACGGCCTGGGACTCCGGAATCACGCCGAGCAGGCGGATCGCGAGGATTTCCTCGACGTCTTCCACGCCCAGCATTTCACCCTTGGTGACGCGCTCCGGGTTGTAGCGGGTCAGCAGCAGGTGTTCCTTGATCGGGTCTTCGCCTTTCTCGGCGCGGGCCGACTTGCTGGCCAGCAGGCCGAGCATGCGGTCGGAGTCGCGGACCGAGGAGACTTCCGGGTTGGTCACGACGATCGCCTCGTCGGCGTAGTACATGGCCAGGTGCGCGCCCTTCTCGATACCGGCAGGGGAGTCGCAGATGACGTAGTCGAAAGTCTGCTTCAGCTCTTCCATGACCTTGCCGACGCCTTCCTGGGTGAGGGCGTCCTTGTCACGGGTCTGGCTGGCGGCCAGGACGTAGAGGTTCTCGAGGCGCTTGTCCTTGATCAGGGCCTGGGTCAGGGTGGCTTCGCCATTGATGACGTTGACGAAGTCGTAAACCACACGGCGTTCACAGCCCATGATCAGGTCGAGGTTCCGCAGACCGACGTCGAAGTCGACGATGGCGGTCTTGAAACCGCGCAATGCCAGGCCGGTGCCGATAGCTGCGCTTGTGGTGGTTTTACCGACGCCACCCTTACCGGATGTGACTACGAGGATCTTGGCCAAGGTGATTCACCCCAATGAAAAACGAGAAGTTCTGGTCCCTGAAAGTGGCGGCAGTATCCGTTAAAGGCGGGTGATGTTCAACACGTCACCCGACAGGCTGACGTGCACCGCCTGCCCCCATTGCGGACTGCGTCGCAAGTCTTCCGCGACCTTGTAATTTCCGGCGATCGACACCAATTCTGCGCCCAGTTGCTGGCAAAAGATCCGTGCGCTGGTATCGCCTTTCACACCGGCCAGAGCGCGTCCGCGCATCGGGCCGTAAACATGGATATTGCCGTCGGCGAGAAGTTCCGCCCCCGGACTGACCGGCGCCAGTACGATCAGGTCGCCGCCTGCCGCGTAGATTTGCACGCCGCCGCGCACCGGCGAGGTGATCAGCTTGGTCGGACGGGCGGCGGGGGGAGCCGGCTCGGCCTGTTTTTCGACGACCGGCGCCGGATCGGCGAGTTTCTCCACACGCTTGCGTCGCACCACCGGTTCGGCCGGCGCGCTGTCGCGGGCTTCCAGCGGGCGTTCGCGGGAGCCGGATGGCGGCAGCACCGGAATATCCAGCATGGTCGCCAGGCGCAGGTCCTCCTCGCGGTTGGCGCGGATGGCCAGGGTGCGCAGGCCGTGGCGGCGGCAGATGTCGAGCACGCCCTGCAGGTCCAGCTGGCCTTCTTCGTCGGGCAGCTTGTCGAGGGCGAGCACCAGCGGGGTGTCGCGGAAGAAGTTCGGCGCCTGGGCAACCTTGTCCGCCAGTTGGCGGTCCAGGCGTGCCAGATCGTTGTGCGCAAGCTCCAGCACAGTGACAGCGAGCATGCTGCCCTTCAGCTGGAATACGGGGTCTTGCTCGAGAAGGTCGGCTTGGCTCATGGTCGGCCTGACTTATTAAATAGGCTGGACTTATAACGGAGCGACCGGGCAGTCGCAAGCGTGGCGCGAGGCCAGCGCACAATCTCGGCCGCAAACGGCGGACGGCAAGGTAGAATGCCGGGTTTCGTTCTCCGCCGGAATCGTTCATGGACCGTCCCAGCTTTCGCTCCGCCTTCCTTCACCCGCGCTTCTGGCCGCTGTGGCTGGGGCTGGGCGTGCTCTGGCTGATCGTGCAACTGCCGTATCCCGTCCTGCTCGGGTTCGGGCGTGCGCTGGGGGCCGTGATGTATCGCGTCGTCGGCAGCCGCCGGAAGATCGCCGCGCGCAATCTGGAGCTGTGCTTCCCGCGGATGTCGCCGGCCGAGCGCACCCACCTGCTCAAGGAAAACTTCGCCTCCAGCGGCATCGCCTTCTTCGAGATGGCGATGAGCTGGTGGTGGTCGAAGCCGCGGCTGGCGCGGCTGGCGCACATCGAGGGGCTGGAGCACCTGCAGCAGGCGCAGCGCGAAGGGCAGGGGGTGATCCTCATGGCCATGCACTTCACCACCCTGGAAATCGGCGCCGCGCTGCTCGGCCAGGTGCACACCATCGACGGCATGTACCGCGAGCACAAGAATCCGGTTTTCGACTATATCCAGCGCCGCGGCCGCGAGCGGCACAACCTCGACGCCACCGCCATCGAGCGCGAGGACGTGCGCGCCATGCTCAAGGTGCTGCGCGCCGGGCGGGCGATCTGGTACGCACCGGACCAGGACTACGGCGCCAAGCAGAGCCTGTTCGTGCCGCTGTTCGGCGTCCAGGCGGCGACGGTCACCGCCACCACCAAGTTCGCCCGTCTCGGCAAGGCGCGCGTGCTGCCGTTCACCCAGACGCGCCTGGCCGACGGTTCCGGCTACCGCCTGACGATCCATCCGCCGCTGGCCGATTTCCCCGGCGAGAGCGAAGAGGCCGACTGCCTGCGTATCAACCGCTGGGTCGAGCAGGAGATAACCCGCCAGCCGGAGCAGTACCTGTGGGCGCACCGGCGCTTCAAGACCCGCCCGGCGGGCGAGCCCAAGCTGTACGCCAAGCGCAGGTAGGTTGGGCTGAGCTTGCGAAGCCCAACGTGCCAACTGCTGGCTGATGTTGGGCTTCACTGCGTTCAGCGCCAACCTACGTGGGACATGACTTCTGCAGGACGCCAGTCGTGACTGAAACCGACATACCCTCCGCCCAATGCGAACCCGTCACCGGCTTGGTCCTGTCCGGCGGCGGGGCGCGTGCCGCCTATCAGGTCGGTGTGCTGGCGGCCATTGCCGAGCTGCTGCCGGATGGCGCGCAGAACCCGTTTCCGGTGATCGTCGGCACCTCGGCCGGCGCCATCAATGCCGTCGGGCTGGCCTGCGGCGCTTTGCGTTTCTGCGAGGCGATCCAGAGTCTGACCCGGGTCTGGCAGGGTTTCCGCACAGGCCAGGTGTACCGCGCCGACTGGTCCGGGGTGGTCAGCCAGGCACTGCGCTTCATCGGCCACAGCCTGCTCGGCCTGGGCAAACGCCAGCCGGTGGCCCTGCTCGACAGCGGTCCGCTGCGCCACCTGCTGGAGCGTGAGATGGATTTCTCCGGGATTTCCGCCGCAGTCCGTCAGCGTCATCTGCGCGCCGTCGCGGTGACGGCGTTCGGCTATGAGTCGGGGCAGGCGGTGACCTTCTACCAGGGGCGGGCGACCATCGAACCCTGGCTTCGGCATCGACGGCTGGGCGTGCCGACGCGGCTGAAACTGGAGCATCTTCTTGCAAGTTCGGCGATCCCGCTGCTGTTTGCGCCGATCAAGGTGCTCCGCGAGTATTTCGGCGACGGTGCGGTGCGTCAGCAGGCGCCGATCAGTCCGGCGCTGCATCTGGGCGCCAACCGGGTGCTGGTGATCGGGGTCAGCGGCAATCCCGTCAACGGCGACCCGAATGCGCCGGTCGCTCAGCCGCAGACCGGCCTGCCGCCCACGCTGGCGCAGGTCGGCATCCACCTGCTGAACAGCACCTTCATCGACAGTCTGGAAGGCGACATCGAGCAGATCGAGCGCCTGAACCAGATCGGCAGGCTGATGCCGGACGACGTGCGGCGCAAGGTCCAGGGACTGGCGCCGGTGGAGGTGCTGGTGGTGTCGCCGAGCCGGCCGCTGGACGAGATCGCCGCCCAGTATCGCCATGAACTGCCCCGCTCCTTGCGCCTGTTCCTGCGCGGGCCGGGTGCGACGCGGGCGAGCGGCGCCGGGGTGCTCAGCTATCTGCTGTTCGAGCCGGGCTACTGCAACGAACTGATCCGCCTCGGTTACCACGACGCCATGCAGAAACGCGCCGAACTGGAGCGCTTCCTGGGCCTGGACGGGCAGGAAGAAATGCCGTCGTAGGTTGGCGCTGAGCGCAGCGAAGCCCAACATCCATCGGGTGTGGCACCGTTGGACTTCGCAGGCATCCGCCATGTGGCGGGTTGCACCCGCCCTACAACTCTGGGCGGGCAGGACTCCACCGTAGGTTGGCGCTGAACGCAGTGAAGCCCAACATCAGCAGGGCTTGGCGTTGGGCTTCGCAGGCTCAGCCCAACCTACGGTCTGAGGTTCACTCGTTGATCTGCAACCGCCGCGCCTCGGTGTAGAAGTAGCGCAGCTTCTCGTACTCGAACGGCGTGTCCATCTGCCCGTAGCGGAATTGGGTCACGTAGCGCTTGTCGACGGTGCGCAGGCCGAAGATTTCCGGGTGGCGGCTGGTTTCTTCGGCGACGTTGAGGAAGTTGACCTGGCTTTCGGCGCTGAAATCGACCACCAGGCCGCCGGTGTCGCGCAGGTTGGAGGGGCCGAGGAGCGGCAGCATCACGTACGGACCGTCGGATACGCCGTAGAAGCCGAGGGTCTGGCCGAAGTCCTCGGTCTGCTTGGGCATGCCCATGCGCGTGGCCGGGTCCCACAGGCCGAACACGCCGACCGTGGTGTTCACCAGCAGGCGGCCGGTGGTGGTCATCGCGCGCTTGCCCTTGAACTGCAGCAGGCTGTTGAGCAGGCTCGGCACCTCGCCGATGTTGCTGAAGAAGTTGCTCACGCCGCTGCGCACGAAGTGCGGGGTGATGTACTCGTAGCCGTGCACGATCGGCAGGAACACCCACTCGTCGAAGCGGTAGTTGAAGTGGTAGACCCGGCGGTTCCACTTCTCCCACGGGTCGTAGACGTTGAGCGCGGCGAGGGTGGCGCGTTCGAACTCGCGCTGGTCCAGCCCGGGGTTGATCTTCAGGTGGTCGAGCGGCCGGGTGAAGCCGTCTTCATCCGGCTTGCTGTCGAAGCCCGGCTCCGCGGGGTTGTGGTCGGCCAGGGCGAGGGGGCTGCCGAGCAGGAGGGCGAAAATCCAGTAGCGGTGGCGAATCATCGATCAATTCCCTGTGAATGCTGCTGCCTGCAGGCCGGCGCCGCCGGTCTTGCCGTTGAAGAACGCCAGCATGTCCTGCGCGTTGACGCGGTAGTTGAGGTTGCCGCAGTGGCCGCCGCGCGGATACAGGGTCAGACGCTCGCCGAAGGTACGGCGCAGGAAGCCGATGTCGCCGGGGCCGAGGATGATGTCGTCGGCGTTGTGCATCACGGCGATCTTCGGGCTCTGCTGCAGGTAGTCGCGGATGCCGTAGAGGCTGACCTGGTCGATCAACTGCGGCAGGCTGCCGCCGTTGAAGCGCGCGCGCCACATGGGTATCACCTGGTCAGTGAGGTAGCACTCGAAATCGCACTGCATGGCGCGGGTGAAGAACGGTACCAGGCTGGTGCTTTCGGTGATCGGGTAATTCGGCGGGATGATCAGGCCGCGGCGGTTGATCAGGTCCGAGGTGAAGGCCATATCCGCGGCGGAGAAGCGGAAGGTCGCGCCGATCAGCATCGCCATTTCCTCGTTGCTGAGGTGCTGCTTGGACTGCTGGAAGTCGTAGAGGAACGCTTCGCTGATGTCGATGTGGCCCTTCTGCTGGAAGTAGCGGGTCACCTTGCCGAGGATGAGGCTGTAGAAGGTGCGGTTGTCAGTGATGCCCTTGACCTGGGTCTGCACCAGGCGGTCGAGGTTGCTCACCGAGGTGTACAGGTTCACCGGCGGGTTGAGCAGCAGCACGCGCTTGAAGTTGAAGCTGCGGCGGGTTTCGTCGAGATGGCTGACGAAGGCCGCCTGCAGCGCGCCGAGGCTGTAGCCGGTGAGGTAGAAGTCGGTGACTTCCAGATCGGGGTGCTGCGCGCGCACGGCCTGCATGACCCGGTAGAGGTCGTCGGCATCGTCGGGGGTGTAGCCCGGCGTGGCATAGCGCGAGGCGGCGGCCATGAAGTCCCAGCTGCTCGGCGAGGACAGCTGCACCACGTTGAAGCCGTTGGCGTAGTACAGGCGTTTGAGGTACTCCGGTGTGCCGCTGGAGTAGGGCGCGCCGGTGCCGGCGATGATGAAGATGAGCGGCGCAGGCTGGTTCTGCCGGGCCAGGCGGTAGCGCAGTTTCTTCACCGGCCAGAAGTTGTCGGGCAGCTCGAATTCGCGCTCAGGGCGCAGCTTCAGGGAGTAATCCTGCTGACGGATGTTGCGGTCCAGCGGCAGCTCGGGGCGCAGCTCCGGCGGCGTGCTGGTGATGGTCGCTTCGAACGGGTTGGCCAGCGGATAGCCGTAGCTGGCCTGGTCGACGTCGCGGGCCAGCGCGGGACCGGCGAGTCCGAGTGCCAGGCTGCCGAGCAGGGCAGCCACACGGGAAAGACATGACATGGCGCGGAATCCTTGGAGAGAGTGGCGGGCCGGGTGAATCTCGGCGGATATGACCCGTTCGCCGCCGACAAGTGCAGCGTGTTATTCGTTACAGCGATATTCAACCATGCCGGGCGACGCTGGCCAGTGCCTCGCCAGTCAGGCGGTAGACGGTCCAGTCGTCCATCGGCGTCGCGCCCAGGCTGCGGTAAAAACCGATGGCCGGTTCGTTCCAGTCCAGCACGGACCACTCCAGGCGGCCGCAATCGCGTTCGACGGCAAGCTTCGCCAGGGCGGCGAGCAGCGCCTTGCCCAGCCCGAGGCCGCGCGCGGCGGGGCGGACGAAGAGGTCTTCGAGGTAGATGCCGGGCTTGCTGAGGAAGGTCGAGTAGTTATGGAAGAACAGCGCGAAGCCGGCAGCTTCGCCATCCACCTCGCCGATCAGCACTTCCGCGTAGGGGCGCGGACCGAACAGGTGTTCGTGCATGCGCGCGGCGTCGGCGGCCATATCGTGGCCGAGCCGTTCGTATTCGGCCAGTTCGCCGATCAGGGCGATGATCAGCGGAACGTCTTCGGGGCGTGCGGGGCGGTGGCTGATGCGTCGCATGGCGGTTCCTTCCGGTGGTGGCATTCAGCAGAGTCTAACCGGCCGCCAGCGGGCTTGCATCGAAGTCGCCGCTGGCTATGCTGGGCGCCGGTTCCGTCCCCTGGAGAGGCTGCATGCCCGCTCGTTCATCCGTGATCCTGCTGCTGTTCGCTGTGCCGTTGTGGCTGGCGGCCGTCTATGGCGTGCGCCTGCTGCTGATGGAGGACGGCCAGTGGGTGGCCATCTGCGCCGAACAGGCGAGCCGCTGGGAGTGCGAGGCGCGCTCGGGACTGGGCCTGCTGATCCATTTCAAGGCCATCGCCGGTGTGGCCCTGGGCGCTGCGCTGCTGGCCTTCGTCGCGCCGGGGCGCGCTGGCTGGTGGCTAGCGGTGCTGGCGCTGTTCGTCGGGCTGGCTGGTCTGGCCCTGTACAGCGCCAGCCTTGCGGCACTGGCGGTGGTGATCGCCGGCTTGCGGCTGGTGCGGAAGCGCAGCGCTCTCTTATAGGAGCGCGCTTGCTCGCGAAGCTTTTGCGGGGCGGATGTTCGCGAGCAGAGCTCGCTCCTACAAAAGCGGCAAGACAGTTGCGCCTACAGGTATGGCAAAAGCGTAGGGTGGAAATCGCGAAGCATTTCCACCTTGTTGTGGGGCCGGAGCGTTGTCCACCCTACGCCTAAGGCATCTCGCGACGAAGACTGCTGCTCCTACACCAGGTCTTCAGGCCGTATGTGGCTGACCGCTCTCGACGCTTGATTTTGTGGTTGCCGCCCGCTGCCCATGCAGGCCGCGCCAGAGGGCGCCAGTCAGCAGCAGGTTGGTGCCGGCCCAGCCGAGCGCCTGGAGGTTGCCCAGTCCTTCCTGCACCAGTTGCGGGACTATGCCGGCGCCGATCAGGGCGGTGAGCAGCAGGGTTTCCCGCCGTGGCCCGGCTGCCGGGCGGCACAGGTAGACCAGCGCCGGGAACAGCAGGGCGGCGCTCGGGAAGCTGCGGTAGCGGGCGTCGAACACCAGCTCCAGGGCCATCACGGCGCCGGCGAAGCCGGTTGCGGCAAGCCACCAGCCGCTGCGTGCCTCCAGCCAGGCGAACAGCTTTTCGCGCACGCCCCGGCGCTCCGCCAGCGCCAGGCTGGCGTGGGCGAGGACGATCAGGTTGAGGCCGATCAGGCCGGCAGCCCAGAGGTATTCCCGGACATCGCGACTGGTGACCAGCGCCTGTTCGCCCCACAGGCCTATGCACAGGGCGCCGAGGGCGGCGGCGCAGGGTTGCAGCAAGGCTGCACGCTCGTTCGCCGGCCGTCCGCCGAGCAGCAGGCCAGCGGCGAACAGTACGCCGGACAGGCCAAGCCACAGCGGCCAGTACGGCAGGTTGGATACCGCGCCGGCGAGCACGCCCTTGTCCTGCCGGTCGGCATCGAACAGCCCCCAGTAGCCGCCGACGGCGCCTTCGCTCTGGCGTTTCCACGGCTGGTCGAACGCTTCGATCAGGTTGTAGCGCCAGCCGTTCGCCTCGGCCATGCGCACGAAGCCGCGAATGAAGCGCACCTCGTTCACCCGGCTGGGCAGGGCGGTCTCCCGCTGGCGGCCCTCGCTGGGCCAGCCGGTTTCGCCGATCAGGATATCCTTCGGCGCGAACATGCGGCCGAACATGGAGCGGATTTCGCCGACATGGGCGATGGCCTCGTCGATGCCGGTGGGGTTGTCTTCCCAGTACGGCAGCAGGTGGATGGTGAGGAAGTCGACTGCCGGGGCGATCTCCGGGTGCTTCAGCCAGAACTCCCAGACATCGGCATAGGTCACCGGCTGCTCGACCTGGCGCTTGACCCTGGCGATCAGTCCGGCCAGGTACTGGGCGGTGACTTCCTTGCGCAGCAGCGTCTCGTTGCCGACGATCACCGTCTGCACCACGTCGGGGTTGGCGTTGGCCGCCTTGATCAGCAGATCGATTTCCCGTGCGGTGTCCTGCGGATTGGCGTTCACCCAGGCGCCCAGCATCAGCTTCAGGCCGTGCTTGCGGGCAAGGGCGGGGATGTCGTCGAGGCCGGTCATCGAATAGGTGCGCACGCATTCGAAGCGGGTCGCCAGCAGCGCCAGGTCGGCGTCCATCTGCTGCGGGCGGAGGACGAAGGGTTGGTCGAACGGCGACTGGTCCCTGGCGAACGGGCTGTAGGAGGCGCACTGCAGCTTGTGCGTGCTGGTCGCCGCGTCAGGCAGGACGACCGGTTTTCCCAGCCAGTACCAGACGCCGCACAGGGTCAGCATGGCAAGGAGCAGGGCAAGGCAATAGGGAATGGCCGGAAAGCGCTGGGAATTCGACATGGCGGAGGCGCCTGACGGAGAGGTGGCGCATCTTAGCAATGCCGCGGCCTTTGATGTAGGAGCCAGCTTGCTGGCGATCCCTGAAAGCATTATCAGCAGGGAGCGTAGGATGGGTTGAGCTTGCGATACCCATCATTGCCGACACCAGCATGGGTATCGCTGCGCTCAACCCATCCTACAGGAGCCTGATCGCCAGCGAGCTGGCTCCTGCAGGATTGGCGTCAGGCGTGGAAGTGTATCCAGTGTCCGCCACCGTGTTCGCCGCTATCGTCACGGCGCTTCTCTATGCGCCGCCACAGCTTGTCGTGGAAGTAGAAACCGACCGAATTGCACAGGGGCTCGATGGCCGCCACCAGACCACCCACGGCGATGCTGCCGGTCAGCGCATAGGTGACGCTGAAGGCGATGGCGAAGTGCATCAGGGTAAAGGTGACGGTCTTCAGCATGGTGGCTCTCCCGTTCGAGAATCGTTCTCCGTTGAGAAGACATTAATGTTTCTCCGCATGCAGGGGTAATCGCCGCTTTCGATGGGCCCGATAGGCCACCGCAATGGTCGTCAATCGGCAATGCAGGTCGCTAATGGATCGGTACTGTCGTGGATGGCTTCGCTGCGGGTCGCTCTTGGAGCAGTACGTGGGGACTCGAAGACGATGATGTAGGGGCGGCCAAGACCGCCATCCGCATCGGCGTTAGCGCACCGGTGCTCATCGAATCGAGGGGAGAAAAGCATGCGAATGATGCGACGACTGTTGTGCCTGGGAGCTGGCCTGGCGATGTCGGCTGCGGCGGGATTGGCGGGAGCGGCGGACAAGCCGGAAATCACCATCGGCTACGTCGACGGCTGGTCGGACAGCGTGGCCACCACCCATGTCGCCGCGGAGGTGATCCGCGAGAAGCTCGGCTATGACGTCAAGCTGATGCCGGTGGCGGCGGGCATCATGTGGCAGGGCGTGGCACGCGGCAAGCTGGATGCGACGCTCTCCGCCTGGCTGCCGGCCACCCACGGCGCCTACTACGAGAAGATGAAGGACAAGGTGGTCAATCTCGGCATCAACTATCCGGACGCGAAGATCGGTCTGATCGTGCCGGAATACGTGAAGGCCAACAGCATCGAGGACCTGCAGGCACAGAAAGCCGATTTCGGCGGCCGCATCGTCGGCATCGACGCCGGCGCCGGGGTGATGCTCAAGACCGACCAGGCGATCAAGGATTACGGACTCGACTACAAGCTGGTGGCCAGCTCCGGCAGCGGCATGATCTCCGAGCTGACCCGCGCGGAAAGCGAGAAGAAGGCCATCGCGGTGACCGGCTGGATTCCGCACTGGATGTTCGCCAAGTGGAAGCTGAAATTCCTCGAGGATCCGAAGAAGGTGTACGGCGACGTCGAGCACGTCGACAGCATCGCCAACCCGGCTCTGGAGGCCAAGGCCAAGCCGGTGTGGGATTTCCTCAAGCAGTTCCGCTGGAAGAACGGCCAGGAAGTCGGCGAGGTCATGCTGGCGATCCAGGAAGGCGAGAAGCCGGATGTGGCAGCGAAGAAGTGGGTCGACTCCAACCCGGAGCGGGTCAAGGAGTGGCTGAACTGAGTCACTGACCACCGGCAGGCGAAGTGCCTGCCGGTTTCCGCCTTTATCGGCGATTCTTGATTGCTATCAAGCGGAACCGAATTACCCCCTCACTAGCATGGTCGGCATTATTTCGTTGCCGGCGAGAGGGGCCATGTCGATTGTATGGCAACGCCTGTTGGGTGCCATCGTTGCGCTGATCCTGGCGCCATTGGTTTCAGCCGCGACCACTGCGGACGTGGAAAAAAGTGGCCTGGCGTTCTTCCCAGGCGCCCAGACGATAGGAGCCTTTGAGGGGAGCCCACCCTCGGCCCCCGTGCAGGGGGATGGCAAGACTCTGGGCTACCTGTTCCGTACCGGCCAGATAGAGCCGATCCCTGCCTATTCGGGAAAACCCATAGACGCCTTGGTCGGCATCGACCTGAACGGCCATATCCGTGGCGTCAGGGTGCTGGAACACCATGAGCCGATCCTGCTGGTCGGCATTCCCGAGAGCAAACTCGATGACTTTTCCGCGCAGTACGTGGACAAGTCGGTGCGCGACCGCATTCGCGTCGGTTCCGGCCAGCTCCCCGGGTACGTCAACGTGGATGCGATCGCCGGAGCTACCGTCACCGTGGTGGTGCTCAACGACGCTGTCATGCGTTCGGCGCAGCGTGTTGCCGTCAGTCGAGGATTGATCGAGAAGCCCCGGAATGTCAGGCACCAGCCGGCTCGGATCAGGGGCGACGTATTCCAGCAGCGTAACTGGAGCGGGCTTCTCGGCGACGGTTCCATCCGCTCCCGTCTGATCAGCCGTGGCGAGGTGGATGACGCGTTCAAGGGCACTCCCGCCGAGTCCGTCGACAAGGCCAGTGCGGAGCAGCGTGGCGAGTTGTTCGCCGAGCTCTACTACGCATTGCTGGACCCTCCGACGGTTGGCCGCAATCTGCTTGGCGAGGAACAGTACCGCTGGCTGATGGAGCAACTCAAGCCGGGGGAACATGCCGTGGCGGTACTCGGCAACGGGTACTCCTTCAAGGGTTCCGGATACGTTCGGGGTGGCATCTTCGATCGCCTGCAAGTGCAGCAGGGCAACCGGCCGATTTCCTTCCGCGACCGCGACTACGTGCAGCTTTCGGACCTGGGACTGAAGGATGTCCCGCACTTCCGCGAAATGGCGATCTTCATCGTCCGCGCAGAAAACGCCTTCGATCCCGGCCAGCCCTGGCAACTGGAGCTGCTGGTTCGCCGCCAGACCGGCCCGCTGGACTCGCTGTTCTCCCTGTTCTCCGCCGACTACCGCAGCCCCGACGCCTATCTCGAACATCCACCGGAGGCCGCTACGGAAGAGGTTGCGGCAGATGACGATGCACCACTCTGGCTGGGCATGTGGCAGGACCGCACCTGGCGCATCGGAATCCTGGCGGCTGGATTGCTGACGCTGGTCATGATCCTGCTGTTGCAGGACGTCCTGGCCCGGCGGCCGCGCTTCCTGAAGTGGCTGCACCGTGCATTCCAGTTCTACACGGTGGTGTTCCTCGGCTGGTACGCGCTGGCCCAGCTTTCCGTGGTCAACGTCCTTACCCTGGTGAATTCCCTGATTCAGGGATTCCGCTGGGAAACCTTCCTGATGGAGCCGGTGCTGTTCATCCTCTGGAGCTTCGTTGCCGTATCGCTGCTGCTCTGGGGGCGCGGCGTGTATTGCGGCTGGCTCTGCCCGTTCGGTGCGCTGCAAGAGCTTCTCAACGATCTGGCGGTGAAGCTGGGCGTTCCACAGTGGCGCCTGCCATTCGCTGTCAACCAGCGGCTGTGGACGCTCAAGTACCTGATCCTTTTCGGCCTGTTCGGCATCTCCCTCTACAGCCTGGACGAGGCGAAGCAACTGGCCGAGGTGGAGCCGTTCAAGACCGTACTCCTGCTGACCTTCCTGCGCGACTGGGGCTACGTCCTGTACGCCGCGTTGCTGCTGCTGATCTCGCTGTTCAGCCGCAAATGGTACTGCCGCTACATCTGCCCGCTGGGCGCGGCGCTGGTGATTCCGGGGCGGTTGCGCCTGTTCGACTGGCTCAAGCGGCGCCAGGAGTGCGGCCAGCCGTGCCGCCTGTGTGCCAACGAGTGCGAGGTCCAGGCGATTCATCCGGATGGCCGGATCGATGGCAACGAGTGCCATTACTGCCTGGATTGCCAGGTCACCTATCACGACCAGCAGCGCTGCCCACCCCTGGTTGCCAGGCAGCGCCGGCGGAAAAACTCCCGCTCAGCAGAGGCTCAGGCCGAATTAATCGACGTCAAGGAAGTTTGAGGAGAGGAATCATGGGAAAACGTGACAACGATAAGCCGGATAGCGAAACAGCAGGCGGTCTGAGCCGGCGCGGGTTCATTGGCGCCAGTGCGGCAATTGGTGCGGTGGGCAGCGCGGCGGGACTGCTGGGGGGCGGGTTGCTGGCTGCCAGCAGCGACGTACGGGCTGCCGGCCAGGGCAAGGCCGACGTGGCGCCGGGTGAGCTGGACGAGTACTACGGCTTCTGGTCCGGCGGACAGAGCGGCGAAGTGCGCATACTGGGGGTGCCGTCGATGCGCCAGTTGGCGGCGATCCCGGTATTCAACCGAGACAGCGGCACCGGGTGGGGGCAGACCAACGAATCCATCGCCATCCTCGGCGAGAGTCACAAACGCGGCTGGCAGAACGGCGACACGCACCATGTGCACATGAGCTACACCAATGGCAGCTACGATGGGCGCTGGCTGTTCGTCAACGACAAGGCCAACAGCCGGGTGGCGCGTATCCGTTGCGACATCATGCGCACGGACAAGATCACCATCGTTCCCAACGTCACTTCGATCCACGGCCTGCGCCTGCAGAAGGTGCCGAAGACCGGTTACGTGTTCGCCAACGGCGAGATGATCGTCCCGCAGCCCAACGATGGCCGCGATCTGGAAAATCCGGCCAACTACTGGACCCTGTTCAGCGCGCTGGATGCCGAAACCATGGAGGTCGCCTGGCAGGTCTGGGTGGACGGCAACCTGGACAACGTCGATACCGACTACGCCGGGACCTACGCCTTCTCGACCTGCTACAACAGCGAACGTGGTGTGCATCTGGGCGACATGATGCGCGCCGAGCGTGACTGGGTCGTGTTCTTCCATGTGCCACGCATCGAGGCCGCGATCAAGGCGGGCAAGTTCAAGACCATCGGCGACTCCAAGGTGCCGGTTCTGGATGGCCGGCAGGCGGCGGGGAGCGATTTCGTTCGCTACGTGCCAGTGCCGAAGAACCCGCACGGCATCAACACCACCCCCGACGGCAAGTACGCCATCGCCAACGGCAAGCTGTCGCCGACCTGCACCATCATTTCTCTGGAGAAGATCGACCACCTGTTTGCCGGCAAGATCAACGAGCCGCGCGATACCGTGGTCGCCGAGCCGGAACTGGGTCTGGGGCCGTTGCACACCACCTACGACGGCCGTGGTTTCGCCTATACCTCGTTGTTCATCGACTCCCAGGTGGTGAAGTGGAGCGTTGAGGAAGCGATCCGCGCCTACGGCGGCGAAAAGGTCAACTACATCCACCAGAAACTGGATGTGCACTACCAGATCGGCCACCTCAAGGCGAGCATGGCCGAGAGCCGCGACTGTGACGGCAAGTGGCTGATGGCGCTGAGCAAGTTCTCCAAGGACCGCTTCCTGCGCGTGGGGCCGCTGCATCCGGAGAACGATCAGTTGATCGACATTTCCGGCGACAAGATGGTGCTGGTTCATGACGGCCCGGCTATCCCGGAGCCCCACGACTGCATCATGGTGCATCGCTCCAAGGTTCGGCCCAAGGCCATCTATACCCGCGATGATCCGATGTTCGCTGCGACCGTGGCGATGGCCAAGGCGGATGGGGTGGACCTGGAAAAGGACAGCAAGGTCATCCGCAAGGGCAACAAGGTACGGGTCTACATGACCTCCCTTGCGCCCAGCTTCGGCATCACGGAGTTCAAGGTGAAGAGCGGCGACGAGGTCACCGTGGTGATCACCAACCTGGATACGGTGGAAGACGTTTCCCACGGCTTCGTCATGACCAACCACGGCGTGGGCATGGAGATCAGCCCGCAGCAGACCGCCTCGGTGACCTTCACCGCCGGACACCCCGGCGTGCACTGGTACTACTGCTCATGGTTCTGCCATGCGCTGCACATGGAAATGAGCGGGCGCATGCTGGTCGAGGCATGAGATTGACCGCTTGCCTGGCGGGCCTGCTGCTAGCAGTGCCCGCCCTGGCCGGGGTTCGGCTCACGCCTGAGCAGGGCGACCTGCAGGCGTGGGTCGAGCGAAGTTCACCCGGAACGACGCTGGTTCTTGCACCGGGTATCTACCGTGGGCCGCTGGTAATCGACCGGCCATTGACGCTGCAAGGCGAAGAGGGCGCGGTGATCGACGGCGGTGGCCATGGCAGCGTACTCAGCGTGCGGGCCGCCGATGTAACGGTGGAGGGGCTGGAGCTGCGTCGCTCCGGCTCCGATCTCGGTGCCCTGGACGCCGGTATCTTCGTTGCCGAGCAGTCAGCCCGGGTGCGTCTGCTGAACAACCGGCTGAGCGACGTTGCCTTCGGTATCTGGCTGGACAAGGGGCGCGAGGTGCAGGTGCGCGGCAATCGCATCGAAGGGAATCAGCGGCTGCGCAGCCAGGACCGCGGCAATGGTATCCATCTGTTCGCCAGTGACGAGTGTTTGATCGAAAACAACAGTATTCGTCATGTACGTGACGGCATCTACATCGATACCAGCAGTCGCAACCGCCTGGTCGGCAATCGGCTGAGCGAGCTGCGTTACGGCATCCACTACATGAATTCGAACGACAACGAGGTGCGCGGAAACCGTACCCGTCACACCCGCACCGGTTATGCGCTGATGCAGTCGCGCAACCTCGAGGTGCACGACAACTGGTCGGAAGACGACGAGAACTACGGCCTGCTGCTGAACTTCATCACCCATTCGAGCATTGTCGGCAACCGTATCCTCCGAGCACGCAATGCGGAGGGTGGGGCGGCGATCGACGGATCGGAAGGCAAGGGCCTGTTCATCTACAACTCGCTGTACAACGACATACGCGACAACCTCGTCGAAGGCTCCGACCTGGGCATCCACCTGACGGCGGGCTCCGAGGAGAACCGCCTGTACGGCAATCGCTTCATCGCCAACCGGACTCAGGTGAAATACGTCTCCAATCGTGAACAGGAGTGGTCCTACGGCGGGCGGGGCAATTACTGGAGCGACTATCTGGGGTGGGACATGGATGGCGATGGTCTGGGTGACCGCCCATACCAGCCCAACGATGGCGTGGACAAGCTGCTGTGGCGCTACCCGGAAGCGCGGGTGCTGATGAACAGCCCGGCCATCGAGACCCTGCGCTGGGTGCAGCGTCAGTTCCCGGTCCTGCGCCCGCCGGGCGTGCGCGACAGCCATCCGTTGATGGGGCGGGTGTGGCCATGAGCGGAGCACCGGTGGCAATGCGCGCGGCCAGCAAGCAATGGGGAGCGTTCCTCGCATTGAGTGGCCTGGACCTGGTCCTCCGCCCCGGAGAGGTGCTGGGGTTGCTCGGCCACAACGGCGCTGGCAAGAGCACCACCATGAAACTCATCCTCGGACTCTACCCGCCGAGTTCCGGGGAGGTACGGGTATTCGGCGAGGCACCGACCAGTCCCCGGGGGCGGGAGGGGCGCGGGCGGCTGGGATATCTGCCGGAGAATGTCAGCTTCTACGAACAGCTCTGTGGCCGGGAAGTGCTGGCGTATTTCGCCCGTCTGAAGCGCGCGCCGCGCCGACAGGTGGCGGAGTTGCTGGAACGGGTGGGACTGGCCGATTTCGCCGGGCAACGGGTGCGCACCTATTCCAAGGGCATGCGCCAGCGTCTTGGCCTGGCACAGGCCCTGCTCGGCGAGCCGGAGTTGCTGCTGCTGGACGAGCCGACCGTCGGCCTCGATCCCATCGCTACCCAGGAGCTGTACCGCATGCTGGAGGAGCACCGGCGGCGCGGTGCGGCGATCCTTCTGTGTTCTCACGTCCTGCCGGGGATCGAGCCCTATATCGATCGCGCCATGATCCTCTCTCGTGGCCGTGTGCTGGCCTGCGGTCCTCTGGACGAGCTGCGGCGTCAGGCCGGATTGCCGGCAAGGCTGCGGGTGCACGGCGAGCTGGCGGAGGATACGGCATGGTTGCCGGATGTGCGCTGCCAGCGTGAAAGCGACCGCGCATGGGCGCTGGAGCTGACCGAAGAGAGCAAGCTTGCCACTCTGCGTCAGGTGCTGGCGCAGCACCCTGACGATCTCTGGCTGGAAAACCCCTCGCTGGAGGACCTCTACGTGCATTTCAACCGGCAGGCGGAGGCATCGTGAGCGCGTTGCTGAGTGTCGCCGGCAAGGAGTTCATCGACGGCCTGCGCAATCGCTGGGTGATCGCCATCGGGTTGATCTTCTCCGTACTTGCGGTGGGATTGGCGGCATTCGGCGCCGCGGCGTCCGGCCAGGCCGGTTTCACCAGTCTGGCGACCACCATGGTCAGTCTTTCCAGCCTGACGGCGTTCCTGATTCCGCTGATCGCTCTCCTGCTGGCTTATGACGCCATCGTCGGCGAGGACGCGCAGGGCACCCTGGCGCTGTTGCTGACCTACCCGCTGTCGCGCTCGCAACTGCTGGCCGGAAAATTCCTCGGTCACGGGGCGATCCTCGCAAGCGCCATTCTTGGCGGTTTTGGCGTGGCCGGCCTGGTGATCGGCTTCCTTGGCGCCAGCCCGCCTGGCGAGCTGCTGCAGGCTCTCGGGCGTTTCATGCTGTCGGCCCTGCTGCTGGGCTGGAGCTTCGTCGGCTTCGCCTATCTGGCCAGTGCGCTGGCACAGGAAAAGTCCAAGGCCGCCGGGCTGGTCCTGGTGATCTGGTTCCTGTTCGTACTGGTGTTCGATCTGGCGCTGCTGGCGTTGCTGGTAGGCGGGGAAGGGCGGGTCGGACAAGGCTGGTTGCGCTACCTGCTGCTCGCCAATCCGACCGATGTGTTCCGCCTGGTCAACATTCTCGGGTTCGCCGAAAGCGCCGAGGAAAGCGGGTTGCTTGCCATCGGCGCGGGCTTTTCCTTCTGGCTGCTGGCGGGTGTTCAGGTGTTGTGGGTGTTGCTGCCGTTCGGGCTGGCGCAATGGGCTTTCGCCCGGCGGCACTTGTGATTCAGGGGAGAGGAGTCATGTGCATTCGATGTTCGCGCCGGCAGTGGCTGGCGGGAGCCGGGGTTCTGGTCCTGGCGGGACTGGTCGGTTGTGACGGAAATGCGCCTGTGGGGGTGCAGGCGGGGGCGGCACCGGCGGTGCTGGATGCCGACGCGGAGTGCGCAGTCTGTGGCATGCGCGTACGGGGTTTTCCCGGCCCGAAGGCCCAGGCGATCGCACTGGTGGGACAGCAGCGCCGCTCCCTGTTCTTCTGTTCGACGCGCGATTTCTTCGCCTTCGTCCAGCAGCCCGAGAACAGGCAGGCGCAGGCAGCGTTGTATGTCCAGGACATGACTGGCGCCGACTGGAACAGGCCCGAGACGGCGCCCTGGATTCCGGCGCATGACGCTTTCTACGTACCCAGCCGCAAGTTGACGGGGGCGATGGGGCCGACGTTCGCGGCTTTCGCCACACGGGAAGCCGCAGGCAAGTGGGCAGGGGAGCAGGGCGAGAGCGAAGTGCTGGGCTTCGCGGAAATCGACCAAGGCCGTGTGATGGGACTGGGGGAGGGCCATCACCACCACTGACGGAAGCATCCCGGCCCCGCTGTGGCCGGGCCTTTTCTACCGATCGGGTGAGTCGACACTGAGACCTCATCCGAGGTGCTACGACTAAAGTCGTCTGGAGCGCTTGCACCAGAGTCCTACAGTAGGCATCGACGATATCCGCGTCATCCCCGCTGTGAGGACAAAAACAAAATGAACGACAGCATTTACCAGCGGATTGATACCAATCCGCGCTTCAAAGAACTGGTGGCCAAGCGTGAGCGATTCGCCTGGCTGCTGTCCCTCGTAATGCTTGGCCTGTACGTACTCTTCATCCTCCTGATTGCCTTCGCACCGCAACTGCTGGGCGCCCGCATCAGCGCCGAATCCTCGGTCACCTGGGGTATCCCCATGGGTGTCGGGCTGATCGTCTCCGCCTTCGTCCTGACTGGTATCTATGTGCGCCGCGCCAACGGCGAGTTCGACCGTCTGAACCAGCAAATCCTCAAGGAGGCCCAGCAATGATCGCTCGCCTGTTCGCCGCTCTCGGGCTGGCCGCCTTCGCCCCCGCCCTGTGGGCCGATGCCCTGACCGGAGATGTGCAGCGCCAGCCGCTGAACGTTTCCGCCATCGTCATGTTCGTCGGTTTCGTCCTCTTCACCCTGGGCATCACCTACTGGGCCTCCAAGCGCAACCGCTCGGCGGCCGATTTCTACACCGCCGGCGGCAGCATCACCGGCTTCCAGAACGGCCTGGCGATCGCCGGCGACTACATGTCCGCCGCTTCCTTCCTGGGTATTTCCGCCCTGGTCTACACCTCGGGCTACGACGGCCTGATCTACTCCATCGGCTTCCTGGTCGGCTGGCCGGTCATCCTCTTCCTGATAGCTGAACGCCTGCGCAACCTCGGCAAGTACACCTTCGCTGACGTTGCGTCCTACCGGCTCGGCCAGAAGCAGATCCGCATCCTGTCCGCCTGCGGTTCGCTGGTGGTGGTGGCTTTCTACCTGATCGCGCAGATGGTCGGCGCCGGCAAGCTGATCGAGTTGCTGTTCGGCCTCAACTATCACGTCGCCGTGGTCCTGGTCGGCTGCCTGATGGTGCTCTACGTGCTGTTCGGTGGCATGCTGGCGACCACCTGGGTGCAGATCATCAAGGCCGTGCTGCTGCTCTCCGGCGCCACCTTCATGGCGGTCATGGTGCTCAAGCACGTCAACTTCGACGTCAGCACCCTGTTCTCCGAAGCCATCAAGGTTCACCCGAAAGGTGAGGGCATCATGAGCCCCGGCGGCCTGGTGAAGGACCCGATCTCGGCCTTCTCCCTCGGCTTCGCGCTGATGTTCGGCACCGCCGGCCTACCGCACATCCTGATGCGCTTCTTCACCGTCAGCGACGCCAAGGAAGCGCGCAAGAGCGTGTTCTTCGCCACCGGCTTCATCGGCTACTTCTACATCCTGACCTTCATCATCGGCTTCGGCGCGATCCTGCTGGTCAGCACCAACCCGGACTTCAAGGACGCCACCGGCGCGCTGCTCGGCGGCACCAACATGGCGGCGGTGCACCTGGCCAATGCCGTGGGCGGCAGCCTGTTCCTCGGCTTCATCTCCGCCGTGGCCTTCGCCACCATCCTCGCGGTGGTTGCCGGCCTGACCCTGTCCGGCGCCTCGGCCGTGTCCCATGACCTGTACGCCAGCGTGATCAAGGGCGGCAAGGCCAACGAGAAGGATGAACTGCGCGTTTCCAAGATCACCACCGTGACCCTCGGCGTGGTGGCCATCGCGCTCGGCATCCTGTTCGAGAAGCAGAACATCGCCTTCATGGTCGGCCTGGCCTTCTCCATCGCCGCCAGCTGCAACTTCCCGGTACTGCTGCTCTCGATGTACTGGAAGAAGCTGACTACCCGTGGCGCCATGATCGGCGGCTGGCTGGGCCTGATCACCGCGGTTGGCCTGATGATCCTCGGCCCGACCATCTGGGTTCAGATCCTCGGTCACGAGAAAGCCATCTACCCGTACGAGTACCCGGCGCTGTTCTCCATGGCCGTGGCCTTCGTCGGCATCTGGTTCTTCTCGATCACCGACAAGTCGACCGCTGCAGACGAAGAGCGCGCGCGCTTCCTCCCGCAGTTCATTCGTTCGCAGACCGGCCTGGGTGCCAGTGGCGCGGTAGCCCACTGAGCCATCGGCTGTAACGCCAGTGCGCGGAAGCTGGAGGCAGACCCTGCCTCCAGCTTCTGCCTTTGTGGATCGGGTTGAGCGATGTCCGAGAACTTCAATTTCGCCTGTCCCCCGTTCGATCAGCTGCGCGGCCACGAGCGCGAGCAACTGCGCGATGCGCTGAGCGTCGGCTATTACACCGACGGCGAAGTGCTGCTCGAAGCAGGCTCGGCGGTGCCGGGGCTGTTCATCCTGCTCAAGGGCATCATCGAGGAACGCGGCGAGGACGGCCGGCTGTTCGCCCAGTACGGCGCGGAAGACCTGTTCGATATCCGCGGGCTGTTCTCCGGCAGCAGCAAGCACCGTTACCAGGCGGTGGAAGAAAGCATCGTCTACGAGCTGCCCGCCACCGTGTTCCATTCGCTCTGCGCGGGCAATCCAGGATTTGCCCGCTACTTCCAGGCCAACCTCGCCAGCAAGCGCCAGCTCGCCCAGCGCGATGGTCAGAACCTGGCCGAATTCATCCTTACCCGTATCGCTCGCGAGCACCTGTTGCCGGCGCTTGAGGTGGATGCCGGTTTCCCCCTCGGCGATGCCGCGCGCCTGCAGTTGAGCCGTGGCGCCGACGCCCTGCTGGTACGCGTCGATGGCGAGATGGGCATCATCACCCGTACCGACCTGATGACCGCGCACTTCCGCGACGGCCGCTCCGAGCAGGAGCCGGTCGGCCCGCTGGCGCACGGTCCGCTGGCCTGCGTCGAGCTGGGCGATTTCCTCTTCGACGCGATGATTCTGATGACCCGCCTGCGCATCGAGCGCGTCGCCGTGCGCGAGGATGGCGAGGTGATCGGCCTGTTGCACCTGACCCAGGTGCTCAGCCTGTTCTCCACCCATTCCCATGTGCTGGCCATGCGCATCGCCCGCGCCGACAGCGAGGACGAACTGCGCAGCGCGGCGGAAGCCCTGCACAGCCTGATCGCCACCTTGTCCGGCAACGGCATCCGCCTGCGTTTCATCATGCAACTGGTCAGTACCCTCAACGAGCAACTGCTCGAACGGTTGTTCGAGATCCAGGTGCCGCCCGCGCTGCGTGGCCGCTGCTGCTTGCTGGTGATGGGCAGCGAGGGGCGCGGCGAGCAACTGCTGAAGACCGACCAGGACAACGCCCTGATCCTCGCTGACGATGTGCCGGTGGAGCAGGGGTTGCGAATGATGGAACGCTTCACTGCCGCGCTGCTGGAGTTCGGCTATCCGCCATGCCCGGGCGGTGTGATGGCCAGCCGCGCCGAGTGGTGTAAACCGATCTCCGCCTGGCTGCGCGAACTCACCCAGACGCAACTGGAAGGCTCCCCGGAGCAACTGCTGCGCCTGTCGATCCTCGCCGACGCCTGGCCGGTGGCCGGTAATCGCCAGCTGTTCGAACCGCTGCGCCAGGGCCTGACCGATTTCGCCGTGGATGGCGAGCGCTGGCTGGGTGGTATCGCCGCGGCGGCGCTGCAGTTCGATACGCCGCTGACCTTCCTCGGCCAGTTGAAGACTTCGGATGCGCACCTCGATGTGAAGCGAGGCGGCATCTTCCCCATCGTCCACGGCAGCCGCGCCCTGGCCCTGCGCGAAGGACTGGAGGTGCGCGGCACCCTGGCCCGATTGGCCGAGCTGAAGGAACGCGGGGTGCTGGACGAAGCCCTGGCCGACAATCTTGCCGAGTCCTTCGAGCTGTTCCTGCACCTGCGCCTGGTCCAGCAGCTCGACGGCGCCCGCGACGGTCGTGCGCACGGCCTGGACGTCTCGCGCCTGAACCGTCATGACCGCGACCTGCTGCGCTTCGGCCTGCACGTGGTGAAGAAATTCAAGCAGAGCCTGGCCCGGCAATTCCATCTGGAGACGCGATGAACGCTTGCGTGAAGATCCCCGCCCACCAGTGGTCAGGCTGGCGCCGCCGCCTGTACTGGTGCCTGAACGCCCCGGAGGATGCCGAGGAAATCGTTTCCATCGACCTCGAAACCACCAGCCTGGACCCGCGCAACGCGGACATCCTGAGCATCGGCGCGGTACTGATCCGGCGCGGCAAGATGATCCTCGGCGAGCGCCTGGAGCTGCTGGTCGAGCCGCCGCCGAGCCTGGACGGCGAGTCGATCCGCATCCACAAGCTGCGCCGCGCCGATCTGCAGGGGCAACTGCCGCTGGCCGAGGCGCTGCGCCGGCTGCTGGACTTCATCGGCGACCGGCCGCTGCTTGGCTACTACCTGTCCTTCGACGTCGCCGTGCTCAAGCGGCACCTGCGCGAGCAACTGGGCGAGCCGCTGGACAACCCGCGCATCGAGGTTTCCGGGCTGTATCACCGCAAGGTCAGCCGGCGCTTTCCCGATCTGCACCTGGACCTGCGCTTCGATACCCTGGCGCGCACGCTGGATATCCCGGTGCATGGCCGGCACACCGCGCTGGGCGATGCGCAGGCGGTGGCGCTGATGTTCCTGCGCCTGCGCAAGGGATCGCTGCCGCGCCACGTCGCCTGAGCCACTGGTGCGAACGGGTGCGTTTGCTACGAACCTGTAGGAGCCAGCTTGCTGGCGATCCGGATTCATCCGCAACACGGGAACTGCCGGCCGGCTCGGATGATCGCCAGCAAGCTGGCTCCTACCAAAGCGCCGGAAATTTCCGTGAATCTTCTCCGTACGAGTCAGTCGGAATAAACAGGAGCGGCTGACTCAGCCATCCCATCCCGACGAAGATTCCCCTGTTCATTGCCGTGTACAGGGAAAGGAGAGATGCCATGAGCCTCGGAACCATACTCCTGATCATCCTGATCCTTATCCTGATTGGCGTACTGCCGGTTTATCCCCACTCGCGGAGCTGGGGCTACGGCCCAACGGGTGGTGTCGGCGTCGTGCTGGTAGTCCTGCTGGTGCTGGTTCTGTTGGGAGCAATCTAGCCACCAATCAGGAACTTTCCTTCGTTCTCCTCGCAAAAGTGATTCGTTGCACAGCCGTTTTCCCCAGCACGAACTAACATATCCGGGCATTTGCTGACTGGGGAGGCAGAGAATGCTGGGTTCTTTGATGATCGGGCTGGGGGTGGCTGGGCTGGCGGTACAGCTCAGTCTCGGTCTTCTGTTGTGGCCGCACTGGGGCGACGGGGGCGTCCTGACGCGCGCCGTCGATGCCACGCTGTACTGGCAGTTCGTTTTCCTGATCCCGTCGCTGCCGCTGGCTTTCGGCGTGTTCCTGCTGCGTTACCGGGTGCGCTGTGTCGACCAGTTCAGGAGCGAGCGGGTCAACTGCGCGGCCTTTCTGCTGGTCTCCGCCGGGGTCGCCCTGGTGCTGGGCAAGGCGCTGGCGCTGCTCGTTGGTTGAGATCAGCACCAACGCTTTGCCGGTGCCATTCAGGACTCTGATATGACCGCTGGACAACGGTTGCCTTGATTACACTTCGGTCCATTCCCTGGACACGCAAGAAGGCAACCTCCCTATGCAAAACCGCATGATGATTACCGGCGCCGGTTCCGGCCTTGGTCGTGAAATCGCCCTGCGCTGGGCCCGTGAAGGCTGGCAGCTGGCGCTGGCCGACATCAGTGACGCTGGCCTCAACGAAACCCTCCGGCTGGTGCGCGCCGCCGGCGGCGACGGCTTTGTCCTGCGCTGCGACGTGCGCGACTATAGTCAACTGACCGCCCTGGCGCAGGCCTGCGAGGAGCGTTTCGGCGGCGTCGATGTCATCGTCAACAACGCCGGCGTGGCTTCCGGCGGCTTCTTCGATGAACTGACCCTGGAAGACTGGGACTCGCAGATTTCGATCAACCTGATGGGCGTGGTCAAGGGCTGCAAGGCCTTCCTGCCGCTGCTGGAGCGCAGCAAGGGCAGGATCGTCAATATCGCCTCGATGGCGGCGCTGATGCAGGGGCCGGCGATGAGCAACTACAACGTCGCCAAGGCCGGTGTGGTGGCGCTGTCGGAAAGCCTGCTGGTCGAACTCGCGGCGCTCGGCGTGGGCGTGCATGTGGTCTGCCCGTCGTTCTTCCAGACCAACCTGCTCGACTCCTACCACGGCCCAAGCGCGGCCATGAAGGGGCAGATCGGCAAGCTGCTGGAAAGCTCGCCGATCACCGCCAGCGATATCGCCGACTACATCTACCAGGAAGTCGCCCGCGGAAGCTTCATGATCCTGCCCCACGAGCAGGCACGCATGGCCTGGCAGGCCAAGCAGAAGAACCCGCAGACGATCTATGACGAGATGGCCCGGGTAGCGGAGAAAATGCGCTCCAAACGTGGCGTCGAAGCCTGAGCGAGGCCGCGCCGGACGGGCGTTTCGCACCCTTTCGGTGCATCTGAAAATCATGCTTGCCCAGTCCGGTGCAAAAGGGTAGGTTAAGTCACCGGCCTGCCTGCCGATGTACGTTGGACCCCAGTGAGAGCCCCGCCATTTTCGCGGGGCTTTTGCTTTTTCGGTGGTCCGGCGCCGGCAATCCGCTCATCTTCTCTCCGCCTCACTTTCCCCGCCCGCATCGCCTGTGTTAGAAGGCAGCCTCCCGATTTCTGGAGTGATGGCGTGCAGCCCGAATCCATCGTCTACGGATGCATCCGCGACTGGCCCGGCGACTCGATGGAGTGCCGCATGCGCCGGGCGGTCAATCGCAAGGTGCTGGACAGCCTGCCGCAGGGCGAGGCCTGGCCGTTCATCGGCCGCGAGATGTTCAGCCGCTGCGAGCAGGCCGGCGCGGGGTTGTACCAGTCCCAGGTGATCCACTTCGGCGCCAGCTACCAGGCCATCGAGTACGAGTGGAGCCTGTGGGTGGAGCAGTTCGAGAACCTGCTGCGCCGGCTGTACTGGGCCAGCGCGGTGGTGCATCTGGAAACCGAACTGAACGGCTGCCACACCTTCCGCTGGGATTCGGAGCGTGGCTACCACGCGCCCCATGAAGGCGACCTGCGCGTGCGCTGTGCCTGGGAGCGCGAAGGCGGCCTGCGTAACTGATGCCCGACGAGGAAAGGGAATGCTGAATTACCTGTGGTTCATCATCGCCGCGTTCTGCGAGATCGGCGGTTGCTATGCCTTCTGGATGTGGCTGCGGATGGACCGGAGCCCGCTGTGGCTGGTGCCGGGGATGCTCAGCCTGGCAGTGTTCGCGCTCCTGCTGACCCGCGTCGAAGCGGCCTATGCCGGGCGCGCCTACGCCGCCTACGGCGGTATCTATGTGGCTGCTTCGCTGTTCTGGCTGGCGATCATCGAGCGCAGCCGGCCGCTGCTCAGCGACTGGCTGGGTGTTGCGCTCTGTGTGGTGGGTGCCAGCGTGATCCTGTTCGGGCCGCGGGCCAGCGCCTAGATCTGTTGACGATCTCGCGAGCTAGAGCAGAACAAGGCGAGAACGGGCGAGGGTGACGTAGTAAATGAGCACCCCGAGCCCGTTCTCAACGCAGTTATGCCGACGCGCAGCAGATCGAAGCCTCAGAAACGGATGCGGCCGGTGAAGGCATCCTTCAGCATCACCCAGTCGCCCATGAACGACCACAGCGGGTACTTGAAGGTGGCGGGGCGGTTCTTCTCGAAGACGAAGTGGCCGACCCAGGCAAAGCCATAGCCGACCACGGGCAGCGCCAGCAGCCACAGCCACTGCTGGCTGCCGATGGCGTAGACAAGCAGGGTGATGACCAGCAGGCTGCCGAGATAGTGCAGGCGCCGGCATACCGGGTTGCTGTGTTCCTGCAGGTAGTATGGGTAGAACTCGGCGAAGCTGTGGAAGCGCTCGGTAGTCTGGGTGCTCATGCTGCACCTCCTGTTGTTTTTCGGCCGATCTCAGAATGCCATTCTAGTCTCGCCCGCAGCGCATCCACATTCGTCTGAATGATCCGCCAATCACTGGGTGAATACGGCCGTGTCAGTGCCGCCAGAAAGCCGGGGTCAGCAGCACCAGCACGGTGATGATCTCCAGCCGGCCGAGCAGCATGCCGCCGGAGAGCAGCCACTTGGCGGCGTCCGGCAGCGGCGCGAAGTTGCCTGCCGGGCCGATGATCGGGCCCATGCCCGGGCCGACGCCGGCCACCGTGCTGGCGGCTCCGGTGAGCGAGGTCATCCAGTCCAGGCCGAGGAACGACAGGCCGAGCGCCAGCAGCCCTACGGTGGCGCCGAAGAAGAACGAGAAGGTCAGGATCGAGCGGACGATTTCCTCGTCCAGCGGGTGACCGTTGTAGTTCTGGCTGATCACCGCGCGCGGGTGGATCAACTGGTAGAGGTTGGCGCGCAGCAGGATGAAGGCGACCTGGAAGCGGAAGATCTTGATCCCGCCGGCGGTGGAGCCGGAACAGCCGCCGACGAAGCCCAGATAGAAGAACAGCATGATCGAGAAGTGGCCCCACATGCTGTAGTCGCCGAGGGCGAAACCGGTGGTGGTGACCACCGAGGTGACGTTCACCGCGACGATGCGGAAGGCGTCCAGCCAGGCCATGTCGGAGGTCACCGAGTACCAGGTGCCCATCACCACCCAGGTGAATACCAGCACGCCGATGAAACCGTGCACCTGGTGATCCCTGATCAGCGCCCGGCGGTTGCCGCGCAGGGTGGAGACGTACAGCACGAAGGGCAGGCTGCCGAGGATCATCACCACCACCGCGGTCCAGTGCACGGCGGGCTGGTGCCACTTGGCCAGGGACTGGTCGGAGGTGGAAAAACCGCCGGTGGAGATCGCCGACATTGCATGGTTGAGCGCGTCGAACAGGCTCATCCCGGCCCAGTGGAAGGCCAGGGTGCCGAGCAGGGTGATGCCGACGTACACCCCGACGATGTACTTGGCAACCATGTGCGAGCGCGGCATGACCTTTTCCGAGCGGTCCGACGACTCGGTCTGGAACAGGCGCATGCCACCGATGCGCAGCATCGGCAGGATCGCCACCGCCATGCCGATGAAGCCGATGCCGCCCAGCCAGTGCAGCAGCGAGCGCCAGATGAGGATGCCCGGCGACATGTTGTCCAGCCCGCTGAGCACGGTGGAACCGGTGGCGGTGATGCCCGACATGCTCTCGAAGAAGGCGTCGGTGTAGCTGATGTGCTGGGTGAAGACGAACGGCAGGGCGGCGAAGATGCACACCAGCAGCCAGCTCGACACCGTCAGCATGTACATGTCCCGCGGGCGCAGGTGCGCATGCTCGGGGCGGCCCGGGAGGACCAGGCCGAGGCCGGCGGTGAAGGTGATGATGCTCGACCAGATGAAGGCGTGCAGGTCGCCGGTGCGGTCGAAATGGATCAGCGTCCCTATCGGAACGAGCATGCTGATGGCCAGGGTGATCAGGAAAATGCCGATGATGTATCCGAGGGTGCGTAGGGTCGGCAGGGCCATTTAGGCAAGCTCAGCGGTCAGGAACCGGCCATTTTACCTGGCGCCGGGGGAGAGTAAACGGGCTGCTCGCATCATCGAATCCCTCGGCCTGGCAGCGGAGGCGGGCAGATGCGAACTGTTTGCGTCTACAATGTGCGCCTCGTATCTGTCAGGAGGTAGCCCATGGAGGCTTTCGACGCGCTGCTCAACCGTGTTTCCCATGCCCGTCTGAGCGAGCCGGCGCCCACCGCGCAGCAGTTGGACCGGTTGTTCCGCGTTGCCCTGCGCGCCCCGGACCATGGACAACTGCGCCCCTGGCGCTTCCTCACCATCGCCGGCGAGGCGCGGGCGCGGCTGGGTGAGCTGTTCGCCCAGGCTACTCTCGCCGCCAATCCGGATGCCACGCCGGATGCGCTGGACAAGGCGCGCGCCATGCCGATGCGCGCACCGCTGCTGGTAGTGGCAATCGCCCGCCTGCAGGATCACCCGAAGGTGCCGGAAGTCGAGCAACTGCTGGCGGCCGGCTGTGCGGCCCATGGGTTGGTCCAGGCGGCCTATACCGAGGGGCTGGGCGGCATGTGGCGCACCGGGGCGATGGCCTATGACCCGGTGGTCCATCAGGGGCTGGGTCTGGCGGCGAACGAGCGCATCGTCGGCTTCGTCTACCTGGGCACACCGATCGGGGAACTGCGCCGGCCGGTATCGCTGGAGCCGGCGGAGTTCGTCAGCGTCTGGGAAGGCTGAGTAGGGGCGGGCTGCAATGCCCATCGTAGGTTGGCGCTGAGCAACGCGAAGCCCAACATCGCCATCGTTGGGCTTCACTGCGTTCAGCACCAACCTACGTGAGTTATGGCCCACCCGACGCCTCAGGGAGGGCGAGGCGGTTCAGGCGTGCCGATGCACCGGCAACTCCACACTCGCCACGAACCCTCCATCCGGATGATTGGCCAGATACAACCGCCCGTTATGCCGCTCGATGGCCCGGCTGGCGATGGCCAGGCCCAGGCCGTGGCCGGGGCTGGTCTGGTTGGGGGCGCGGAAGAACGGTTCGCCCAGCTGCGCCAGATGCTCTTCGCTGGCTCCCGGGCCGTGGTCGCGGATGCGGATTTCCACCTGCTCGCCGGCAAGGCTGGCTTCGACTTCCAGCGGCTGGCCGGCAGGGTTGAAGCGCAGGGCGTTGCGCAGCAGATTGTCGAGGGCGCGTTCGAGCATGTCCGGCCAGCCTTCCACGCCCAGACCTTCGGTGACCTGCAACTGGATGTGCTGCTCGGGCGCCAGTAGCTGGGCGTCCGCACGCAGGCGTTCGAGCAGCGGCAGCAGTTCGATGCGGCTGGCTGGGCCGGGGTCGGCGTCGAGGCGGGCGAGGGCGAGGATTTCGCTGATCAGCGCTTCCAGGCGGTCGCACTCCTGCTCCAGGCGCGGCCACATGCTGGCCCGCTCTTCCGGGCCGGCGCGCTCGGCAAGCGCCAGGGCGATGCGCAGGCGCGCCAGCGGCGAGCGCAGTTCGTGGGAGACGTCGCGCAGCAACTGGCGCTGGCTGCTGATCAGGCGCTGCAGGCGCGCGCCCATGCGGTTGAAGTCGCGGGCGAGGACGCCCAGTTCGTCGCCGCGGTTTGCCAGGCGCGCCAGGCTGTCCTGCTGGTAGGTGGTCTGGCCGAGGTCGTGCACGGCACGGCGCAGGCGGTTCAGCGGACCGGTGATGGATAGCGTCAGCCACAGGCTGAACACGGTGAGGATCACCAGCGCGATGCCCAGCGCGCTCAGTGGCCAGAGCAGGCTGCCGTGCTGCCACTCTTCCAGCGCCCGGGTGGGAATCCGGTAGACGAACAGGTAGGTGTGGTCGCTGTCGGCGCTGGTGTATTCCTGGCTCAACTGGCGCCAGGGGAAGCGCGGCAGCTTCTCGCGGTCGAACGCCGGGTGCGGGCGGGGCGGTCGTGGCGGATAGGTGCCATGGACCAGGCGCTCGCCACTTTCGTCGAATACCTGTACCGAGAGACTGAAATCCCTGCGGCGCTGTTCCAGCAGGTGTTGGGCGGCATCCGCACCCTGGGTTTCGTAGAGAGCGGTCCACTGCTCGGCGAGGTCGATCAGGCCGGGGTAGCGGGCGATGATCCAGGCGTCCTGGTTCAGCGCGCGGCCAAGCAGGATCGACAGGCCAGCCACCAGCAGCAGGGCGAGCCAGAAGGCGGCGAGGATTCGCCAGAAGAGGGAGCGCATGGTTTTCCTGTTCAGCCGCATCTCTGATCATTTCGAACGCAGAAAAACGCGCCGGTGGGGAGCCGGCGCGTTTTCTCTGGCTGTCGTCAGTTAGTTGCCCTTGGCGTCCTTCTGCGCTTTCCATTCCTGGAATTCGGCCCATTCGGCCTTGCGCTGTTCGCGTTTCTTCTGCAGTTCGTCGTACTTCTTCTGCTGTTCCGGGGTGAGCAGGGCGCGGATGTCCTTCTGGGTCTTCTCGCGGCTGGCCTTCAGCTCGTCTGCCATTGCCTTGCGGTCGGCTTCAGGCAGCTTCTGCATGTAGCGCTCGGTGATCTCGTGGCGGGATTTCATGCCTTCGCCCATCAGCTTGCCCATCTGCTGGCGCTGTTCGCGGGTCAGGTCGAGGTCCCGCATCATGCCGTGCCCGCCGCCGTAGCGGTAGCCATGGCCGTGGCCTTCCATCATCGCGCCCTTCGGCGGCATCGCATCGGTGGAGGCCGGGGAGGCGGCCAGGGCGACGGTCGGCAGGGTAGCTGCGATCAGCAGGGCGGTCAGAGTCTTGCGCATCGTGTGTCTCCTTTGAGGGACCGGTCGTTACCGGTTGAGCTCAGTCTAGGGTCCGCAAGGTCAAGGGCGGTCAGCCGCCGGTAAAGCTTCGGTAAAGATTGTGTGAGGGGCCGACGGCTTCCGTCAGGGCGCGTAGAAGTAGCCGCGTCCGCGCAGCGCCAGGATGCGCGGGCGGCCGTCCGGATGGGCGCCGAGCTTCTTGCGCAGGTTGCTGACGTGCATGTCCAGGCTGCGGTCGTAGAGGGTCAGCTTGCGCCCGAGGGCGAGCTGGGCCAGCGCCTGTTTGTCCAGCGGTTCGCCGGGCTGGCGCAGCAGCGCTTCGAGGATGCGGGATTCGGAAAGGGTGAGACTGACTTCATGCTCGCCGGTGGAGGCCACGCCGCGAGTGAGATTCAGCGTCAGGTCGCCCAGCTCCATCTGCGCCGTGGGTTGTGCCGGGTGACTGCGGCGCAGCACGGCGCGCAGGCGTGCCGTCAGTTCACGCGGATCGCAGGGCTTGGCCAGGTAGTCGTCGGCGCCGAGTTCCAGGCCGAGGATGCGGTCCAGCGGTTCGCCGCGTGCCGAGAGCATCAGCACCGGCAGGTCGGGATGTTCGCTGCGCAGTTGCTTGAGCAGTTCCAGGCCGCTGCCGTCGGGCAGCATCACGTCGAGGACGATGGCGTCCGGCGTGCGGCTGGCCAGGGCGGTGCGCGCCTGGGCGCCATCGTGGCTGGCGCGCACGCTGAAACCTTCCTGGATCAGCCAGGTGCACAACAGTTCGCATAGTTCGCGATCGTCGTCGATCAGCAGCAACTCACTCATGCTTCATTTCTTTCAGTTAAGCCACTCGCGGCGCTGGCGACGGCGACCGCGGCTGAGGGCGCCAAGCATGAAGGCCAGCAGGGCGGTGGCGGCGCCGGTGACGTACCAGGTCTGCTCTTCATTCAGCAGGCGTTCCGGCTGGCGGGTCTGGACATCGTGCAACTGCTGCTTCAGGCGCTGGTTCTCCTGGCGCAGCCGGGCCAGTTGGGCGCTGTCGCTGCTGGCGCTCTGCAGTTGCACGGCCAGTTCGTTGCGATGCCGCTCGCTTTCCGCAAGGCGCTGTTCAAGCGTGGCCGGCTGCTCGGCTGCAACGCTGGCTTCCTCGGCGTGCAGGGCAGGGGCAAGGGACAGGGCGGCGAACAGGAACGGCGGGTAATGACGATGCATCGGAACTCCTTGTGCGATGAAATCCGTGGCCATCCCTGCTGCTCCAGGCGGGGAGCCTTGCTCCCGTGCGATTGCGCGGTGCTTCCGTGCACCGGCAATCCGTTCCTTTAGGTTCTGTACGAAAAGTGCCTGCGCTCGGTGATGCTTCGTTAAAAACCGGTTCGGAATGCTCATTTACAGCTCGTAAACTCCGCTTCCTCACCGGTTTTTGCCTCGCCTGACCTTCGCTCGGCGACTTTTCGTACAGAACCTAAGGCAGGACCTTCTTGAACGGCTTGACCACGACTTCGCTATAGACACCGGCGGCGCGGTAAGGGTCCGCGTCGGCCCAGGCCTGGGCGGCGGCGAGGGAGTCGAATTCGGCGACGATCAGGCTGCCGGTGAAGCCGGCGGCGCCCGGGTCGTTGCTGTCGATCGCCGGGTGCGGGCCGGCCAGTACCAGGCGGCCTTCTTCCTTCAGCTGTTCGAGACGGGCGAGGTGGGCCGGGCGCGAGGCCAGGCGGCGTTCCTGGGATGCGGGAATGTCGCGGGCGATGATTGCGTAGAGCATGTCAGTCCTTGGGCTTTTCGCCGGTGGGGGCGTCGTGCATGTGGCGGGCCAGGAAGACGCCCTGGCCGATCAGGAAAATCAGGGTCATGCCCAGGCTGCCGAACACCTTGAAGTCCACCCAGATGCTCTGGAAGGTGAAGGCGACGAACAGCTGGACGCAGCCGCAGATGAGGAAGAACAGGACCCAGGCGATGTTCAGGCGGTTCCACAGCAACTCATCCATCTGCACGGCGTGGCCCATGATGCGCTGGATCAGCGGGCGGTCGCCGATGAAATGGCTGGCGGCGAAGCCGAGGGCGAACAGCCAGTTGACCACCGGCGCCTTCCACTTGAGGAAGGTTTCGCTGTGGAACGCCAAGGTCATGCCGCCGAACACCAGGCAGGCGGCGAGGGTCAGCCACTGGCCCTTGTCCAGCCTGCGCTGCTTGAGCAGCAGGGCGCCGTAGACGATCACCGAGGTGCCGATCAGCACGGCAGTGGCGCTGAAGATGCCGCCGACGCTGAAGGATTGTCCGGCGAATTCGATATTGCGCGGGTCCAGCTTGTAGACGATGAAGAACAGGATGAGGGGGATGAAATCGATGAATTGCTTCATTGCGGCAGCCAGAGCCCAGGAGAGTCGGCATAATACCAACCTCCGGAAGTTGTGAAACAGTCATCTGTCTCTTCCAGGTCCCGCCGGGATCGGCCCGTTGGCCGCAAAGGCCGTCCGGATCGGTGTTCGCGCCGTGTGTGGCGACGCCGGAACGTCTATACAGAAGCGTATACAGAAAAGAAGCCCCCTTGCCCGGGATTGCCCATGCGTGTCGATCTGCATTGCCATAGCACCGCCTCCGATGGCCAGTTGCCGCCCGCGGCCGTCGTCGCCCGCGCCCACGAGCGCGGCGTGCGCCTGCTCGCGCTGACCGACCATGACACCGTCGAAGGGCTGGCCGAAGCCCGGTCCGCCGCCGACCGGCTGGGCGTCGAGCTGGTGAATGGCGTGGAGCTGTCCTGCACCTGGGGCGGGGCGACCATCCATGTGCTCGGCTACGCCTTCGATACCGCTGCCGAACCGCTGGTCCGTGCGCTGGACGACCTGCATCGCGGCCGCTGGTCGCGGGCCGAGGAGATCGGCCGGCGCCTGGAAGCCAAGGGCATGCCCGGTGCCTTCGAGGGCGCACGGGCGGTCCAGCGTGAGCTGGGCGACAGCGAGAATGCTCCGGCGCGCCCGCATTTCGCCGAATTCCTGGTGCGCGCCGGCTACGTCGGCGAACGTGCCGATGCCTTCCGCAAGTGGCTCGGCGCCGGCAAGCTGGGCGACGTCAAGCAGCACTGGCCGAGCCTGGCCGACGCCGTCGGCACGCTGCGCGAAGCCGGTGCCTGGATCAGCCTGGCGCACCCGTACCACTACGACTTCACCCGCACCAAGCGGCGCAAGCTGATCGCCGAATTCATCCAGGCCGGCGGGCACGCCATCGAAGTGGTCAACGGGCCGCAATCGGCCGATCAGGTCGGCGTGCTGAGCATCCTTGCCCGCGAATTCGGCCTGATGGTCACCGCGGGCAGCGACTTCCACGGACCGAGCGACTGGTCCGAGCTGGGTTCGTACCGGCCGCTGCCGGAAGATTTGCCGCTGCTCTGGCCACGTTTCGCCAGCGCGGAAACCGTTATCGCTAAGGAGAGCCAATGAGTCAGTTCTTCCAGATTCATCCGGAGAACCCGCAACCGCGCCTGGTCAAGCAGGCCGTAGAGATCGTCCGCCAGGGCGGGGTGATAGCCTATCCCACCGACTCTTCCTATGCGCTGGGCTGCCGCATCGGCGAGAAGGCGGCGGTGGAGCGTATCCGCCGCATGCGCAAGCTGGACGACAAGCACAACTTCACCCTGGTCTGCCGCGACCTGTCCGAGCTGGGCCTGTACGCCAAGGTCGATACCCGCCTGTTCCGCCTGCTCAAGTCGCACACGCCGGGGCCGTACACCTTCATCCTCAACGCCACCCGCGAGGTGCCGCGCATGCTGCTGCACCCCAAGCGCCGCACCATCGGCCTGCGCGTGCCGAGCTGCCCGATCGCCCTGGCCCTGCTCGAAGAGCTCGGCGAGCCGCTGATGAGCGTGAGCCTGATCATGCCCGGTGACAGCGAGCCTCTGCACGATCCCCACGAGATGCGCCACGTGCTGGAACACCTGGTGGATCTGGTGATCGATGGCGGATTCGGCGGCGGCGAGGCTTCCACGGTGATCAGCCTGACCGACGAGGAGCCTGTGGTGGTGCGGGTCGGTTGCGGCGATCCGACGCCGTTCGAGACCGCCGAGTAGGCCGCGTGAGCGAAACCTCCCGGCTTTCGCGAGGCTGAGCATTTGGCCAGCATCGATTCCGAGCGCCGCGTGCTGTCCGCCATGCGGCCCATCGGGCGTCTGCACCTTGGGCACTACCATGGCGTGCTGCGCGACTGGGTCAGGCTGCAGCACGAGTACGAGTGCTTCTTCTCCATCGCCGACTGGCACGCGCTGACCACCGAATACGCCGAGACCGACGGCATCCGCCAGCACGTCTGGGAGATGGCCGTGGACTGGCTGTCGGTCGGCCTGAGCCCGAGCGCGGCGACCCTGTTCATCCAGTCCCAGGTGCCCGAGCACGCCGAGCTGTACCTGCTGCTGTCGATGATCTGCCCGCTGCCCTGGCTGGAACGGGTGCCGACCTACAGGGAGCTGCAGGAGCGGCTCAGCCACAAGGACCTGTCCAGCCTCGGCTTCCTCGGTTACCCGCTGCTGCAGGCGGCGGACATCCTGATCTATCGCGCCGGGCAGGTGGCGGTGAAGGCGGAGCAGCAGGTGCATGTGGAGTTCGCCCGCGAGATCGCCCGGCGCTTCAACCACCTGTATGGCGGCGAGGACGATTTCGAGGAGAAGGCGCTGGTCGCCGTCTCCCGGCTCGGCAAAAAGGGCGCGCGGCTGTACACCAGCCTGCGCAAGACCTGGCAGGAACAGGGCGACGAAGAAGCCCTGGAAACCGCGCGGGCGCTGGTCAAGGAGCAGCAGAGCATGACCCTCGGCGACCGCGAGCGGCTGTTCGGCTATCTCGAAGGCGGTGGCCGCGTGCTGTTGCCCGAACCCCAGGCGCTGCTCGGCGATGCCGTGCAGATGCCGGGGCTGGACGGCCGGAAGATGTCCCGCGTGCACGACAACCTCATCACCCTGCGCGACAGCGACGCCGAAGTGGTGGAAAAGATTTCCCGCATGCCCACCGACCCGGCCCGCGTACGCCGCCACGATCCCGGCGAACCGCAGCGCTGCCCGGTCTGGCAGTGGCACCAGTTGTATTCCGACGAAGGCTGCCGCAAGTGGGTGGAAGAGGGCTGCCGCAGCGCCGGCATCGGCTGCGTCGACTGCAAGCGGCCGGTGATCGAGGCGGTCCGGCTGGAGCTCAAGCCGATCCAGGAACGCGCGCTGGACTACGAGGACAACCCCGAACTGGTCCGCAGCATCCTCGCCGAAGGCGCGGAACGCGCCCGCGAGTCGGCCCGCGAGACGCTGGTCGAGGTGCGCGAGGCGATGGGGCTGGCGTACCGGTGAGCAATGCCGAGGTACGCTCCACGTAGGTTGGCGCTGAGCCTGCGAAGCCCAACGATGCCATGTCCGACAAATGTTGGGCTTCACTGCGTTCAGCGCCAACCTACGGGCGTTCCTATAAACAACACCTGGCTGCGCAAAGCAGGGATAATGCCGCCCAACCCAACTTGCGCCAGACGAGTGGCCGATGAGCACGATGACCGAGCCGGAAAACACCTCCGACGCCGTGGAATACCGCGAGCCGATGCAGCTCGCGCTGGTCTACGGCGAAGCGCTCACCGAGATGCCGCAGGACCTGTACATCCCGCCGGATGCCCTGGAAGTCTTCCTGGAAGCCTTCGAAGGCCCGCTGGACCTGCTGCTCTACCTGATCCGCAAGCAGAACATCGACATCCTCGACATCCCGGTGGCGGAGATCACCCGCCAGTACATGGGCTACGTCGAGCTGATGAAGACCGCGCGCCTGGAGCTGGCCGCGGAATACCTGGTGATGGCAGCCATGCTCGCCGAGATCAAGTCGCGCATGTTGCTGCCGCGCTCGTCGGCGGCCGAGGACGAGGAAGATGACCCGCGCGCCGAGCTGATCCGCCGCCTGCAGGAGTACGAGCGCTTCAAGAAGGCCGCCGGGGATATCGACGAACTGCCGCGCGAGGGCCGCGATTACATCGTGCCGACGGTCATGGCGCCGGAAGCGCGGGCGCGCAAGCTGCTGCCGGAAGTCAGCCTGCAGGAGCTGATGCTCAGCCTGGGCGAGGTGCTGCGCCGCGCCGATCTGTTCGAAAGCCACCAGGTCACGCGGGAAATGCTCTCCACCCGCGAGCGCATGAGCGAAATCCTCGAACGCCTCAAGGGCGCCGGTTTCGTGCCGTTCATCCAGCTGTTCCGGGTCGAGGAAGGGCGCCTTGGCGTGGTGGTGACCTTCATGGCGATCCTCGAACTGGTCAAGGAACAACTGCTGGAACTGGTGCAGAACGACGCCTTCGCGCCGATCCATGTCCGCGCCCGGGTCGACGAAGGCGGCGAGGGCGAGATGGAAGCCCTGGACGATGAGCCGGAGTTTCCGGACGAGCCGGAAATCGTCGAAGGCGACGAAGTTGACGACCTGCTCTGAGCTCCTGGCTTATCATCGCCATTCGAAATAACTCCACGAGCGCCCCGATGAACCTCTCCGATCCCCAAGAACTGGCGACCCTGCTCGAAGGCATACTGCTTGCCGCCGGCAAGCCCATGTCGCTGGAGCGCCTTGGCGAGCTGTTCGAGGAAGAGGAGCGGCCGGAGCCGAAGCAACTGCGCGACGCCCTCGCGATCCTGGCGCTGTCCTGCGCCGGGCGGGCCTTCGAGCTGAAGGAAGTGGCCTCCGGCTATCGCCTGCAGATTCGCGAGCGCCTGGCGCCGTGGGTCGGCCGGCTCTGGGAGGAGCGCCCGCAGCGTTATTCCCGCGCGCTGCTGGAAACCCTGGCGCTGATCGCCTATCGCCAGCCGATCACCCGTGGCGAGATCGAGGATGTGCGCGGCGTGGCGGTGAACACCCAGATCGTCAAGACGCTGATGGACCGCGAGTGGATCCGTATCGTCGGCTACCGCGAAGTGCCCGGCCGGCCGGCGATGTTCGCCACCACCCGGGCGTTCCTCGACTACTTCAACCTGAAGAGCCTGGAAGAGCTGCCGCCGCTGGCGGAAATCCGCGAGATGGAGCCCGAGCCGGAACCGATCCCGCTGCCGCCGCCGGTTTCCAGCGAAATGCTCGACGAGGACTACATACCGCCGTCGATCCAGGCCCTGGCCGACCTGGCGCTGCGCGAGGCGGGCGAGGAGCCCGAGGCACCGCCGGAAGCGGCCGAGCCGAAGGAAGAAACCAGTTTCCGCAGCCTGCTCGTCGAACTGGACGAGATGGAACAGGGTCTGAAGACCGACTTCGACGACCTGATCGACCTGCCGCCCGTCGAGCCGCGCGATGCTGCCGGACCGCTGCCAGCGGAGGCGCCGAGCGCAGCGCCCGCGCCTGCGACACCGGTCGTCGCCATTCCGGAGCCGGAAGACGACTATGACGAAGAACGTGCCCTCGCCGAAGCCATGCGCGAGGAAATGGAAGCCCTGGCCCGCGACCGCGACGGCTGACCGTCAACGGGCTGTTGACTTCCGCGGGCCACACGACGACCTTATGCCGCGCGCCGGGCTGGCGTGGGCGACCGAGTATTTCGGGGGGAGTCGTCCGGCATGGCCCGGGCCGATGAATCCGAACCCATCCCAAACTTCCTGCAGCAGGCCGGCGCCACGCGCGGGCCGCTGAGTGCCCATATGAAAACGATCCAGTTCAGTCGCGCCTGTGCGCTCGGCCTCGCCATCGCGCTGGCCAGCGCTTCCCTGTCCGCCGCCGAAGCGCCCGTCCCGCTGCCCGGGCAGTCCAGGGATGCCTTCATCGACGGCCTGATGCAGCGCATGACCCTCGAAGAGAAGATCGGCCAGCTGCGTCTGGTCAGCGTCGGCGCCGACCATCCCAAGCCGGTGTTGCAGGAAGAGATCCGCGCCGGCATCACCGGCGCCGTGTTCAACACCGTGACCCGCCCCGGCATCCGCGTGCTGCAGGACGAGGCCATGAAGAGCCGGCTGAAGATCCCGCTGTTCTTCGCCTACGACGTGGTCCACGGCCACCGCACGGTATTCCCCATCGGCCTCGGCCTGGCCGCCAGCTGGGACATGGAGGCGATCGCCCAAAGCGCGCGGGTGTCGGCCATCGAAGCCAGCGCCGACGGCCTCAACCTGACCTTCTCGCCCACCGTCGACATCGCCCGCGACCCGCGCTGGGGCCGGGTTTCCGAAGGCTTCGGCGAAGACACCTGGCTGACCAGCCGGATCGCCGGCGTGGTGGTCAGGGCCTACCAGGGCGAAGGCCTGGACAGGCCGGGCACGATCATGGCTGGGGTCAAGCATTTCGCCCTGTATGGCGCGGGCGAGGGCGGTCGCGACTACAACACCGTCGACATGAGCCCGCAGCGCATGTTCCAGGACTACCTGCCGCCATACCGCGCGGCCGCCGATGCCGGCGCCGGCTCGGTGATGGTGTCGCTGAACAGCATCAACGGCGTGCCGGCCAGCGCCAACAAGTGGCTGCTGCAGGATCTGCTGCGCCAGCAGTGGGGCTACAAGGGCCTGACCCTGAGCGACCACGGCGCGGTGAAGGAACTGATCCAGCACGGCGTCGCCGGCAGCGAGCGCGAGGCGGTGAAACTGGCGATCAAGGCCGGCGTCGACATGAACATGAACGACGACCTCTACCGCAACCATCTGCCGGAGCTGGTGAAGGCCGGCGAGGTCAGCGAGAGCGACATCGACCGCGCCTGCCGCGAAGTGCTCGTGGCCAAGTACGAGATGGGCCTGTTCCACGATCCGTACCGCTACCTGCAGGGCAGGGACCCGGTGGACACCGACGCCGAAGACCGCCTGCACCGCGAGGTGGCGCGCGAGGTGGCGCGCAAGGGCATGGTGCTGCTGAAGAACCAGGGCGACGTGCTGCCGCTGAAGCGCCAGGGCACCATCGCCGTGATCGGCCCGCTGGCCGACAGCAAGCGCGACGTGATGGGCAGTTGGTCGGCGGCCGGCAAGGCCAAACAGGCGGTGAGCGTGCTGCAGGGCATGCAGAATGCCATCGGCGACCGCGCGCAGCTGATCTATGCGAAGGGCGCCAACGTCACCGACGATCCGGAAATCCTCGCCTACCTCAACGAATACAACCCCGATGTCGTCGTGGGCCCGCGCAGCCCGCAGGCGATGCTGGTGGAAGCGGTCGAGGCGGCGAAGCAGGCCGATGTTGTCGTCGCGGTGGTCGGCGAATCCCAGGGCATGGCCCACGAGGCGTCGAGCAAGACCAACCTGCGCATCGCCACCAGCCAGGTCGAGATGCTCAAGGCGCTCAAGGCCACCGGCAAGCCGCTGGTCATGGTGCTGATGAACGGCCGGCCGATGGACCTGCGCTGGGAAAGCGAGAACATGGATGCCGTCCTGGAAACCTGGTTCAGCGGCACCGAAGGCGGCAACGCCATCGCCGACGTGCTGTTCGGCGACTACAACCCGTCCGGCAAGCTGCCGATGTCCTTCCCGCGCTCGGTGGGCCAGGTGCCGATCTACTACAATCACCTGAACACCGGCCGGCCGTTCGACCACCAGAACCCGAACAAGTACACCTCGCGCTACTTCGACGCCGCCAACGGCCCGCTGTACCCGTTCGGCTTCGGGCTCAGCTACACCGGTTTCAGCGTCTCGGATGTGACCCTTTCCGCCGACAAGATTGGCAAGGACGACACCCTGACCGCGAAGGTGACGGTGAAGAACACCGGCAAGCGCGCCGGCGAAACCGTGGTGCAGCTGTATGTGCAGGACGTGGCCGCGTCGATCAGCCGCCCGGTCAAGGAGCTGAAGAACTACCGCAAGATCATGCTCAAGCCGGGCGAGTCGAAGGACGTCGAGTTCATGCTGCGCGAGCAGGACCTGCGCTTCTACGACAGCAACCTGCGCTACGCCTCCGAGCCGGGCGACTTCAAGGTCTACATCGGCCTGGATTCGCAGGATGTGAAGGAAGGGAAGTTCACTCTGCTGTAAGGACCGGGGTTGTGGCGGGTTGCACCCGCCCTACACCCAGCGCGATTTCCTGTAGATACCGTGTCTCTAGCGAGCGGGCAAGGCCAGTTCTGCCTTGAAGGGCTGGCCTGATTTGAGAACGCCATAGGCGATATGGAGCAGCTTGCGCATAGCAGCGCAGATGATTTGCTTGCCGGTTTTTCCGTTCTCTTGCAGACGTAGGCGCAGGGCCTTTACCGCTGCGTTGTGCAGCATCGCGCACATGGCCGGCATGTACAGGCCGGCCCGCAGCCTGGCCGAGCCCATGCGGGAGATCCGCACCTGCCCCTGGTGGCTACCGGATTGCTGTAGGCGTGGATTCAGGCCGGCAAAGGCGACGACGGCACGCGCATTGTCGAACCGCGAGAGGTCGCCCAACTCCGCCAGCAACAAGGCAGCGGTCTTGTCGCTGATACCGTCGATGCTCACCAGTAGATCGCGCTTGCCGCGCAGGTCAGGATCGTCGTCGATCTGTTCCTGGATTGCTTTCAGGGTCTGGTCGATCTGCCGCTCCAAGTGGGTCATCACCGAAAGGATCGATTCCTTGACGCTGGACTCGGCCGTGTCCAGGCGGTTGCTTTCCATCCGGTAGAGCTCCTTGAGCTCTTCGTAGCGCCGCACCAGGGCGCGCAGGCGCCGCCGGGCCGGCGGCTCGGGTTGCCAGGGCTGCAGTTCGTCGATGTGCCGCGTACCAAACAGCGCCATCAGCTTGGCATCGACCTTGTCGGTCTTCACCCGCTGCAGTTGGCTTTGTGCATAGCTGGCGATCCGCGCCGGATTGACCACGCACAGCCGATAACCCAGCCCCACCAGATGATCGGCGAGGGCTTCGTGGTACACGTTGGTCGCCTCCATAACGACCCAGGCCCCCGGCTCGGCATATTTTTCCAGCCACTGGGTAAACTCCCTGAAACCAGCCGGATCATTGCTCAGGTTGCCCTTGGTGCGGTATTTGCCATTGGCTTGCAGCAGGGCGATATCGAATGTCCGTTTGGCAATATCAACGCCGACAACGATGGGCATAGGGTCCTCCTCAATGAATGCTCGTCGATCATCACTACACCCGATCCAACCTTGCCAATACGAGCTCTCGCGTAATGCGGGCTCAAGATACCGTTCGGATTCACTGGGTGAGTGCGGAGGGCCGGAGCACTATCTACGATGCAGGCTCGAAGCCTAAGGAGCGAGTCGTCTTCCAGGCCCTCCTTCCGAGGATCAGTCGGAGACTATCGCCCACTGATGCGGGCTAGTCGACATACAAGGAGCCAGCTTGCTGGCGATCCGGGGTTTCACCTGGCACCGAGTTACCTGCTGGCGCCATTGATCGCCAGCAAGCTGGCTCCTACAAAAACACCCCCTCACTCGATCATTGGCGCTTTCGATCAGCGCCATGCCTTTTTCCCCTTGGACCCTTTCTCTCGTTTCCCTTGAGATAGGCCCTGTACGACCATCGATCGACAGGGGGAAGCGTGAAGAGTCCATGCATCAAGGTCTGCAAGTTCGACGAGGGCATCTGCCTCGGCTGCGGTCGCACCCGCGAGGAAATCAAGGGCTGGAAGAAGCTCGACCACCTCGGCCAGCAGGCGGTGCTGGCGGAGTCGGATATGCGTCTATTGGTATTCGAGGCGCAGGGCCGGCGCAAATTTTGGTAACTCCGTAGGTTGGTGCTGAGCTTGCGAAGCCCAACGTCCGGCGTGGCCATGTTGGGCTTCACTGCGTTCAGCGCCAACCTACGAGGTCGCACTACGCCGGCGCATTCCACAGCGCCCGCGCCGTATCCAGCATGCGGTTGGAGAAGCCCCATTCGTTGTCGTACCACGCCATCACCTTGACCAATCGGCCGCTGACCCTGGTGTGGTTGGCGTCGAAGATCGACGAGCGCGGGTCGTGGTTGAAGTCCACCGAGACCAGCGGCAGGGCGTTGTAGCCGAGCACCGGCGAGCCTTCGCTGGCGGCCTGGAACAGGCGATTGACCTCCGCCGCGTCGGTATCGCGGCTCACCTGGACGGTCAGGTCCACCAGCGACACATTGATCACCGGCACGCGCACCGCCAGGCCGCTCAGCTTGCCCGCCAGTTCCGGCAGCACCAGGCCGACGGCTTCGGCGGCACCGGTCCGGGTCGGGATCATCGACTGGGTGGCGGAGCGCGCGCGGTAGACGTCCGCGTGGTGCACATCGGTGAGGCTCTGGTCGTTGGTGTAGGCGTGGATGGTGGTCATCAGGCCGTGCTCGATGCCCAGCTCGCGGTGCAGCACCTGGGCGACCGGCGCCAGGCAGTTGGTGGTGCACGAGGCGTTGGAGATTATCTGCTGCGAGGCGCGCAGCACGTCGTGATTGACGCCGTACACCACGGTGGCGTCGACCTCCTTGCCCGGCGCCGAGATGATCACCTTGCGCGCTCCCGCCAGCAGGTGCGCGGCGGCCTTCTCGCGGCTGGTGAAGGCGCCGGTGCACTCCAGCACGATATCCACCCCCAGCGCCTCCCAGGGCAGTTCCTGCGGACTGCGGATCGCCGTGACGACGATGCGGTCGCCGTTTACGCTGAGACTTTCGGCGTCGTGCGCGACGTCGCCGGAGAAGCGCCCGTGCACGCTGTCGAACTGGAACAGGTGGGCATTGATCTCGGGCTTGCCGAGGTCGTTGATCGCCACCACCTGCAGCGTGTCGCGGTAATCGCCGGTGTACAGGGCGCGGAGGACGTTGCGGCCGATGCGGCCAAATCCGTTTATCGCCAGGCGGATGGTCATGGAGGTCGTCTCTCTTCCGTGTTTGTGGTAAAAACAATTACATTTCGACGTTATCTAAAATTAAACATCCTGTAATCGACGATTATGTTGTAAAAACAATAATCGATAGTCTTGAGGAGAATGGCGCCATGCACCCCCGCGTGCTCGAAGTCACCCAGCGCATCCAGGCCCGCAGCGCGGCCACCCGCCAGCGTTACCTCGACATGGTCAGGGCCGCGGCCACCAAGGGCCCGCACCGTGGCACGCTGCCGTGCGGCAACCTCGCGCATGGCGTGGCGGCCTGCGGTGAAGGCGACAAGCAGACCCTGCGCCTGATGAACCAGGCCAACGTCGCCATCGTCTCTTCCTACAACGACATGCTCTCGGCGCACCAGCCGCTGGAGCGTTTCCCTGCTTTGATCAAGGAAGCGCTGCATGAGATCGGCTCGGTGGGCCAGTTCGCCGGCGGCGTGCCGGCCATGTGCGATGGCGTGACCCAGGGCGAGCCGGGCATGGAGCTGTCGCTGACCAGCCGCGACGTGATCGCCATGGGCACCGCCATCGCCCTCTCGCACAACATGTTCGACGCCGCGCTGTACCTGGGCGTGTGCGACAAGATCGTCCCCGGCCTGCTGATCGGCGCGCTGCGTTTCGGTCATCTGCCGGCGGTGTTCGTGCCCGCCGGGCCGATGCCCAGCGGCATCTCCAACAAGGAGAAGGCGGCGGTGCGCCAGCTGTTCGCCGAGGGCAAGGCCACCCGGGAGGAGCTGCTGGCCTCGGAGATGGCCTCCTACCACGCGCCGGGCACCTGCACCTTCTATGGCACCGCCAATACAAACCAACTGCTGGTGGAAGTGATGGGCCTGCATCTGCCGGGCGCGTCCTTCGTCAACCCGAACACCCCGCTGCGCGACGAGCTGACCCGCGAGGCGGCACGCCAGGCCAGCCGCATGACGCCGGAAAACGGCAACTACGTGCCGATGGCGGAGATCGTCGACGAGCGCTGCATCGTCAACTCGGTGGTGGCGCTGCTGGCCACCGGCGGCTCGACCAACCACACCCTGCACCTGCTGGCCATCGCCCAGGCCGCCGGCATCCAGCTGACCTGGCAGGACATGTCCGACCTGTCCCACGTGGTGCCGATGCTGACGCGCATCTATCCCAACGGCCAGGCCGACATCAACCACTTCCAGGCGGCGGGCGGCATGTCCTTCCTGATCCGCCAGCTACTCGACGGCGGCCTGCTGCACGAGGATGTGCAGACGGTGGTCGGCAAGGGCCTGCGCCGTTATCTCCAGGAGCCGTTCCTCGACGGCGGCAAGCTGGTCTGGCGCGAAGGGCCGCAAAACAGCCTCGACGAAAGCATCCTGCGTCCGCTGGGCAATCCGTTTTCCCCTGAAGGCGGCCTGCGGCTGATGGAAGGCAATCTCGGCCGTGGGGTGATGAAGATTTCCGCGGTCGCTGCCGAACATCAGGTGGTCGAGGCGCCGGCACGCATCTTCCACGACCAGGCCGGACTGGCCGCCGCCTTCAAGGCCGGCGAGCTGGACCGCGACGTGGTCGCCGTGGTGCGCTTCCAGGGGCCGAAGGCCAATGGTATGCCGGAGCTGCACAAGCTCACCCCGTTCCTCGGCGTGCTGCAGGATCGCGGCTACAAGGTCGCGCTGGTCACCGATGGGCGCATGTCCGGCGCGTCCGGCAAGGTGGCGGCGGCGATCCATCTCAGCCCCGAGGCCATCGACGGCGGCCCGCTGGCGCGCCTGCGCGATGGCGACGTGGTGCGCGTGGATGGTGCGACCGGCGAATTGCGCGTGCTGGTCGACGAGGCCGAGTGGCAGTCCCGGCCGCTGGCGCCGAAGCCGGAAGACGACGGCAGCGGCTGCGGGCGCGAGCTGTTCGCCTTCATGCGCCAGGCCATGAGTCCGGCGGAGCAGGGTGCCTGCAGCTTTACCGCCGAGCTGAACGCCTTGCAGTAGGCGGTCTCCTGGCCAACGCTATCTGGACAGTCCACGAACCGCGTGAGCCCGCGATGAACGACAACCAGCAGAATGCTCCGGCCGGCCTCGCGCTGGTCGGCGATATCGGTGGCACCAACGCCCGCTTCGCCCTCTGGCGCGGCGGGCGCCTCGACGCGATCGAGGTGCTGGCCTGCGCCGACTATCCGCGCATCGAGGATGCCGCGCGCGAATACCTGCGGCGCATCGACCGGCCGCTCGGCGATATCCATTCGGTCTGCCTGGCCTGCGCCGGGCCGGTGGGCGAGGGCGACTTCCGTTTCACCAACAACCACTGGGTGATCGATCGCCAAAAATTCCGCGCCGAGCTGGGGCTCAGCCACCTTCTGCTGGTCAACGACTTCAGCAGCATGGCCTGGGCCACCGTGAGCCTGGATGCGAAGCATCTGGTCTGCGTCCGCGAAGGCACGCCGCAGAAGGATCGCGCGCGGCTGATCATCGGGCCGGGCACTGGCCTTGGTGTCAGCAGCTTGCTGCCGACAGCCGGTGGCGGTTGGGAAGTGCTGCCCTGCGAGGGTGGACACGTCGACCTGCCGGTGACTTCCGAGCGCGACTTCGCCATCTGGCAGCAGCTGCGCGAGCTGCATGGCCATGTCTCGGCGGAGCGCGTGCTGTGCGGACGTGGCCTGGAAAATCTCTATCGCATCAGCTGCGGCATTGACGGCGTGCAACCGAAATGCGCCAGCGCTGCGGAGATCGGCGAACTGGCGATGGCCGGCGATCCCTATGCCGACAAGGTGCTCGAACACTTCTTCCTCTGGCTGGCGCGGGTCGCCGGCAATGCGGCGCTGACCGTCGGCGCGCTGGGCGGGGTGTACATCACCGGCGGCATCGTGCCGCGCTTCCTCGACCGCTTCCGCCAGAGCGGCTTCGCCGAGGCCTTCGCCACGCGCGGCAAGACCAGTGGGCCCTACCTCGCCCAGGTTCCGGTGTGGGTGATGACCGCCGAGCACCCGGGCCTGTTCGGCGCCGGAGTGGCGCTGGAACAGGCGCTGAAATCCGGGCGCTGAAGGGCCTTCAGCCGAGGGTGTCCGGCGGCGCCTCGTAGCTGCCGGATTCGTAGCTCACACCGTGGCGGACCACTGGCGGGCCTTCTCCGCTGTGCATGCTGTTGATGGTGTCGATGATGCTGCGGTCCTCGATGGTCAGGCGGTCGAGCATGCGCAGGTGCTGGATCCAGTTGTCCACCAGGAACAGTTCCTGCCAGCTTTCCTGATCGCTGACGTCGCGATACAGCGCCCAGCGTTCGGCACCGTTGCGCAGGCGCAGGCGGCGCAACGGCCGGCTGGCGCGGACGAAGTCGCGGGTGTGCGCCACCGGGATGCGGTATTCGATCGACACCAGCACCGCGCCGCGCTCGGGGTTGAAGGCGAAGGTCGGCGCACCGGGCGCGCGGTCCGGCGCCGGGGCGATGTGCCCGGGTTCCAGTTCCGGCAGGCGCGAGTTGTATAGCAGCGCGACGGTCACCAGCAGCGTGCAGCCGGCGGCGAGCAGCGCGCCATGTACGCCGATGCTGCCGGCGAAGTGGCCCCAGAGGAACGAGCCGAGCGCCAGCCCGCCGTAGATGGCCGTCTGGTACAGCGCCAGGGCGCGCGCCTTGACCCAGTCGGGGACGAGAATCTGCACCGCCGAGTTGTAGGTGGCGACTGCGGCGATCCAGCAGCTGCCGCCGACCACCAGCACCGGGAACAGCACCCACAGCGAGTCGACCGCGCCGAGGATCAGCATCACCAGGGCGAGGACCGCGGCCGCCAGGCTGATCAGCCGGCTGCTGCCGATCCGGCGCCGCGCGCGACTGACCAGGGTGCTGCCGATGATCGCGCCGATGCCGAGGGCGCCGAGCATGTAGCCGTACACCGAGGCGTTGCCGTCCGGATTGCGGTGCGCCAGTAGCGGCAGCAGCGCCCACACCGCGCTGGCGGAAATGCCGAAGAGGAACGAGCGCAGCATCACCAGCCGGGTGACGCTGGAGTACTGGGTGAAACGCAGGGCGGCGACCACCCCTTCGAAGATGTGTTCCGGCGGCAGCGTGCGCTTGGGTATTTCGCGGCGCCATTGCCAGATGGCCCAGATCAGCGCCACGTAGCACAGGGCATTGAACAGGAAGACCCAGGCCGGGCCGGTGGCGCTCAGCAGCAGCCCGCCGATGGCCGGACCGGCGGCGCGGGCGACGTTGTAGTTGACGCTGTTGAGCAGCACCGCATCGCCGACCATGCGTGGCGGCACCTGCTCGTTCACCGCCGCCTGCCAGGCCGGGATGGTGATCGAGCTGCCGAGGGACAGCCAGAGGATCGACAGGATCAGCATCCGCGGGTCGAGATAGCCGAGGAACGCCAGGGTGGTGATCAGCACGGCGCCGCTCAGTTCGAGGAATAGGCCGACCAGCATGACCTTGCGCCGGTCATGGTTGTCCGCCAGCACGCCGGAGACGATCGACAGCAGCACCAGCGGCAAGGCCGCGGCGACCTGGATCATCGCCACCATCAGCGGGCTGGCATGGGCCTCGGTGACCACCCAGGCGGCCGCCACCGACTGCGCCCAGGTGCCGAGGTTGGCGAACAGGTTGCAGATCCAGATGATGCGGAAGGCGGCGATGCCGAACGGCGCGAGCACGCCGCTGCGGGTGTCGGGGGTGGCTTCGGGTTCGGTTTCGAGTGGCAGGTCGTGCTTGGGGGAAACGGACTGGAGCATGGGTACGTCCTTGAAGTCTGTTTCGGGTTATCGCGGGTAAATCCGTAGGGCGGGTGCAACCCGCCGTTACGCATCCGGCATGGCGGGTTGCACCCGCCCTACGACGGTCCTGCCGGGAAGTGTAGTGGCCGTCGACCGCCCTGCCATTCGCCGGGAGGCGGATCGGGCAGGGCAATGATTCAGGGCAAGGGGAAGGGAAAGGAAAGAAGGCCGATCCATGGCCTTGCGAGGACGCGGGCGTTGCCTCAACCCCCGGAACAGCCATTCCCCCACACCTGGTACTGGATGGTATGCCGCTGCCCCTGGGAGTCCTCGTAGGTCATGCGCGCCGGCACCACGCCGCACTTGTCCGATACATCGGTGGTGGAGATCACGTGGGCGATGTCCAGTTTCATGTCGTAGGTGTACTGCTCCACGGCGGAGGACTGCGCAGCGCCGGCATTCGCCTCTTCGGCAAAGGCGAACGGGGAGAGACTGGCCAGGGCCAGGATGACGACGGCTTTCATGAAATTACCTGCCTTTTGCCCGAGCGCAGGCCAGCCCGGACGCAAAGGGCGGGGCGGCTTGTTCGGGACGCTTTCAAGGGGATCGATACGGGGAGAAGTGGTGTTGCGGCGCGCGCTGTAACAGCACGGAAATGATAGGTTTCAGCCCCCCGGATTCATATGTCCGGACGCCTTAAATACTTCGTACTGACAGGCAATAATCCGGCTCCTACGAAGAACAGAGGCACCGTCGGACTGTAGGAGCCAGCTTGCTGGCGATCCTGGACTAGCCGGCAACCACTTCGTGGCCGGCTGGATCGGCTGATCGCCAGCAAGCTGGCTCCTACGAAAAGCGCCGTATCGCGGGCCTAGGTTCTCTCTCTTAATGGCGACTGCGGATCGAGCAGCGAGGTGCGGATGAAATGCAGGTAGCTGCACACCCTGCGCAGCGGCGAGGTGTCGAAGTGCGGCGGGTGCGGTTCGGGGGTGTTGCGGGTGGCGTGGATGGCGTGTTCCACCGCGCCGAGGGCACGCAGGCGGTTGGTCTCGCCGGGATGGGCGAACAGACGGATCAGCGCGCGGCCCATGGCACGGATCGCCCGGCGCCAGGGCATTCTTTCCGCGTACCTGGGCTCGGCTGGCAGCGCTGCCTGCTCGCGGCGCAACTCGATGATCGCCAGGCCGATTTCCTGCACCAGGAAGGTCCAGCGCAGCAGCCGCCGCTGCACGTCCGGGCGGCCGGCGGAGAGTCCGTAGGCCTGGTTGAGCAGATCGCGGGTGCCGCTTTCGAAACCGGAAGAAAGCCCCGGCAGCGGGTCGCTGATCGTGTGCACCACGCGCATGCGCAGTTCGCCTTCCAGACGCTCCCACAGCCACGGCCGGTTCGGCGGCAGGATGACGATTGCGGCGATCACCGCCATGCCCATCGACAGCAGCATCGCCAGGTATTCGTTGATGAAGTGGTAGGCGTCGTAGCGGGCGACGTTGGCCGGCAGCGAGGCGATGCAGAACCACACCAGCAGGCCGACGCCGTAGCCGTTCCATTGCGGTCGGGTGATCAGGAAGGCGCCGAGGGCGAACACCGGCGCCAGCGCGCAGCACAGCAGCGGGAAGCCATCCAGGTGCGGCAGCACGCGGAACGTCAGGACGAAGCCGAGACTGGCGCCGAGCAGGGTGCCGAGAGTCAGTTGCAGCGACAGGCGCCTGGGGTTGGGCGAGGCGGAGGAGAGCGCGGCGATCAGCACCGAGGTCAGGGCGAAGGTGGCGCCGCTGGGCCATGAGGTGGCGATCCAGAAGGTGCCGCCGGCCAGCACCAGCAGCGCGCAGCGGAAGCCGGCGACGGCTGCGGCGAGGGCGTTGGCCTTGGGCGTGAAGCGTTCCTTCCACTGTTCGCGCTCGTGCCGGTCGGTGGCCAGCGAGGCGTGGGTCTGGGCGTAGTCGTGGAGGTCGCCGGCGAAGCGGTAGAGCAGCTCGGCGGCGGTCGCAAAGTCCAACTGGTCGCCTTCGCGCGGGCAGCTCTGGGCAAGCAGGGCGCGAGCCTGACGGATGCGTGGTGCCAATTGGCGCTTGCAGTCGTCCAGTTGCGCAGCGAGGCAGGCGGCATCGGCGTCGCGCAGCGGGCGGCCGTGCCAGCCGGCGAGCAGTTCGCTGACTTCCAGCAGACATGGCATCAGCGCTTCCAGCACTGCAGCGGCTTTCCGCTGGCGCAGGCGGTCGAGCAGGCGCTGCAGGGCGTGGAAGCGCGTGGTGAGCTGCATGAATTCGCTGTTCAGGCGCGCCAGGCGGCCGCTGCGCAGGCGCATGTGCGGGTCTTCGAAGACCGTGACGTTGCGCAGGCTCTCCAGCCCCACCGCCTCGGCGGCGATGCGCGCGCTGGCCTGCTCGAAGCGCTCGGCGTCGAGATTGCCGGCGAGCCCGGCGCTGGCCAGTCCGGCGAAGTCGCCGAAGCGCGTGTCGAGGGCGCTGCGCAGCGCGGCGCTGCTGGTTTGCGGCAGCACCACGGCGCTGACCACGCCGGTGCAGAGGATGCCCAGGCTGATCTCCAGCACCCGCCACAACGCCTGCATGAAGGCGCCTTCCGGATGCAGCGTGGCGGGGATACCGATCATCACTGCCGTATACCCGGCGAGCAGGCAGGCGTAGGCGCGGAAGTCCCGGTAGCGTGCCGCGCCGGCGGTGCACAGGCCGACCCAGAGCGCCAGGCAGAGCAGGAACAGCACGCGCTCCTGGGCGAACAGGGCGATCAGCGCGACCATCACGCCAAGCCCGAGCAGCGTGCCGAGGATGCGGTAGAAACTCTTCGCCAGCACCTGGCCGCTCTGCGGTTGCAGGACGATGAAGGCGCTGACCAGCACGGTGTTCGGCTGCGGCAGCTCCAGGCGGTAGGCCAGCCAGAGCGCGGTGAAAGCGGTGATCAGCGCCTTGCCGATGAATACCCAGGTGACCCCGTCGCTGCGCGCCCAGTCGGACAGCGCCAGGCGCAGCGCCGAGGCATTCGGCAGGCGGACGGGAAGGCTGCGCTGGGGCAACGGCCAGCGGGCGCGGGGAAGCGAGCGGGGCACAGCATCGGTCCTGGATAGAGCGGTCGGCCGCGAGGGGAGGCGATTCTAGGAGGCGGCCCGGGAGCGGATAAGTTGCCGGTTGAGCGATTGATTGTTGTCCGGATCGGCAATAATCAACATTTTGAAACATGCGACAATCCGTCACCCTTTCCAGGGACCGATCATGGACCTCCTGCACAACATGCGTACCTTCGTCTGTGTCGCCGAGACCGGCAGCTTCACCGCCGCCGCCCAGCGCATGGACCTCACCACCGCCTACGTTTCCCGCACCGTCGCCCGGCTCGAAAGCCACCTGCGTACCCGCCTGCTGCACCGCACCACCCGCCGCATCGCCCTGACCGAAGCCGGTCAGCGCTACCTGCTGCGTTGCCAGCAGATCCTCGGCTACATCGAGGAGGCCGAAGCGGAGGCGGGCGATGCCCATGCCAAGCCGGCCGGCACGGTGAAAATCCACGCCATGACCGGCATCGGCCAGCACTACCTGATCAGGGCGATTTCGCAGTACTGCGAGATCTACCCGGAGGTCGGCTTCGACCTGACCCTCGCCAACCGCACCACCGACATCCTCGACGAGGGCTACGACATCTCCGTGGTGATCGCCCAGGAATTGCCGGATTCCGGCTTCGTCTCCAAGTGTCTCGGGCAAACCTACAGCGTGCTCTGCGCCTCGCCGGCGTACGTGGAAAAACATAGCTTCCCCAGGACTCCCGGCGAGCTGGCGACGCACCGCTGCCTGCGCCTGGTCAATTCGGTGATGTCGCTGGACAAGTGGCTGTTCGAAGGCCCGGACGGGCAGGAGATGGTCAGCATCAACCGCACGCATTTCCAGGTGAACACGGCGGACGCCATGACCGAAGCGCTGGTCGCCGGCATGGGCATCGGCGCGCTGCCGGTGTACTCGGCGGTGCAGGGGTTGAAGAACGGCTCGCTGGTGCGCGTGCTGCCCAACTACAGCCTGTTCCACCTCAACGTCTACGCGCTGTACCCGTCGCGACAGTTCCTCGATGCGAAGATCAGAACCTGGGTCGAATTCCTCCGCGACTGCCTGCCGGGGATGCTCGGCGAGCATGAGCGGATGATGGCGGAGCTGGGTGGGCGGTTGGGTGCGTAGGGGGAGCGCGCCACGCGCGCGAATCGCGGGCATGGCCCGCTCCTACAAAAAACATCCTTCCTATCGGCAAGACGGGCGTAGGGCGGGTGCAACCCGCCAATTTCCACGCACGATCCCGGCGGGTTGCACCCGCCCTACGTGGACCCGCCGTGCTTCTGCAATGTCTCGATCAACGCCCGCACGCAATTCGGCAACGCTTCGATATCGCGCACCAGCATGCTGCGTTCGCGTATCGCCCAGGGTTCGTCGAGCTGGATGGTGGCGAGCTTCATCGTCTTGCTGTGGCGGCGGGCGGCGGATTCGGGGATGACGCCGATGCCGACGCCGCTTTCGATCATCCGGCAGATCGCTTCGAAGCTCGACAGCTGGATGCGCAACGACAGCTGCTCGCCCATCTGTTCCACCTGATCGGCGACGAAGGCGTGCAGGGTGGTGCCTTCCGCCAGGCTGACGTGCGGGTAGCGCAGGGTGTCGCGCAGCTTGAGCGACTTCGCGCCGGCCAGCGGGTGGTCCTTCGGCACCGCCAGCACCAGGCGGTCGGTGCTGAAGTGCAGCACCTGCAGGCCGCTGGCGGCGACCGGGCCGGCGACGATGCCGAGGTCGGTGGAGCCGTCCAGAACGCCGCGCACGATGTCGCGGGTCAGCCGTTCCTGCAGGTCGATGGTCACGCCCGGGCGCTCGGCGAGGAAGCCGGCGAGGACTTCCGGGAGGAACTCGGTCACCGCCGTGGTGTTGGCGAAGATGCGGATATGCCCGGCGGCGTCGCTGGCGTATTCGGCGAACTCGCTCTTCAGGTATTCCACCTGGCGCATGATCAGCCGCGCGTGCTGCAGCAGGCGCTCGCCGGACGGCGTCAGCTCGACGCCACGGCTGTCGCGGTAGAGCAGGCGGCTGCCGAGCTGGCTTTCCAGCGCCTTGATCCGCGCGCTGGCGGCGGCAGGGGAGAGGAACGCCCGTTTTGCGCCCTGGGTCAGGCTGGGGGACTCGGCGATATGGATGAACAGGCGCAGGTCGGCGAGATCGAAGTGCATGGGATATCCAGGGGCTTTGGCGTTCAGGCATCCTGAACGCTACCCTGCAAAATTGCAAATTCACAAAACGCTTCGGCAATCGCATCCTTGGGCAAACCCCGAAATTCACGGAAATCCACTCCATGAGCGATTCCGCCGTCAGCGCCTGGATCGGGCGCAGCGAAGAGACCCACGAGCAGCTCGATACCACTGTGGTCAAGCGCATGGCCGCGACCTTCGACGAAGCGAACCTGTCGATTGGCGATGCGCTGCCGTCGCTGTGGCACTGGGGATTCTTCCAGGAGCCAAATCCCGTGGGCGAATCCGGTCTCGGTGCGGATGGCCATCCGGCACGTGGCGGCTTCCTGCCTCCAGCCGATGGCCGCAACCGCATGGCGGCCGGCGGGCGCTTCGAGTTCCACGAGCCGCTGCGGGTCGGCAGCCAGGTCACGCGGGTCAGCACCATCCTGCAGGTCGAGGAGAAGGTCGGTCGCACCGGTTCGCTGCTGTTCGTCACCGTTCGCCACGATTTCATGCAGGATGGCCGCCTGGCCATGCGCGAGGAGCAGGACATCGTCTATCGCGAGCCGACTCCGCCGAAACTCGGCGCCGGCGAACCCGCGCCGGAAGGCGAGTGGAGCGAGCTCGTGGTGCCGACGCCGACCCTGCTGTTCCGCTATTCCGCCGTCACCTTCAACGGCCACCGCATCCACTACGACTGGCCCTACGTCACCGAAGCCGAAGGCTATCCGGGGCTGGTGGTGCACGGTCCGCTGGTCGCCACGCTCAACCTGCGCGCGTTCTGTCGCGCCCATCCCGAAGCGCGGGTGCGTCGCTTCAGCTATCGCGGCCAGCGTCCGCTGATCGCGCCGGAAGCGTTCGAAGTCGGCGGGCGCATCGTCGCTCCCGGCAAGGCCGAACTGTGGGCCAGTAATACCGGCGGCATCGCCCAGCGTGCCGAAGTGGAATTCGACTGAAACCCCTTTTTCGTGGGAGCCAGCTTGCTGGCGATCACTGAGCCCAGCCCGCTGATCGCCAGCATGCTGGCTCCTACAACAGCACAAGAATCGAGGAATGACCGAATGAATCCGTACAGCGAAGAACTGAATGCCATCCGCGAAGGCGTCCGTGCCCTCTGCGCGCAATTCCCGGCCGAATACTGGCGCAAGATCGACGAAGCCCGCGGCTTCCCGGAAGAATTCGTCGAGGCCATGACCAAGGCCGGCTGGCTGTCGGCGATGATCCCGACCGAGTACGGCGGTTCGGGCCTGGGCCTGGCCGAAGCTTCGGTGATCATGGAGGAGGTGAACCACTGCGGCGGCAACTCCGGCACCATCCACGGCCAGATGTACAACATGTTCACCCTGCTGCGTAACGGCAGCGAGGAGCAGAAGCGCAAGTACCTGCCGAAGCTGGCCAGCGGCGAACTGCGCCTGCAGTCCATGGGCGTGACCGAGCCGACCACCGGTACCGACACCACCAAGATCAAGACCACCGCCGTGCGCCAGGGCGACAAGTACGTGGTCAACGGCCAGAAGGTGTGGATCTCCCGCGTCCAGCACTCCGACCTGATGATCCTGCTGGCCCGTACCACCCCGCTGGCCGAGGTGAAGAAGAAGTCCGAGGGCATGTCGATCTTCATCGTCGACCTGCGCGAGGCCATCGGCAACGGCCTGACCGTCCAGCCGATCGCCAACATGGTCAACCACGAGACCAACGAGCTGTTCTTCGACAACCTGGAAATCCCCGCCGAGAACCTGATCGGTGAAGAGGGCAAGGGCTTCAAGTACATCCTCGATGGCCTCAACGCCGAGCGTACCCTGATCGCCGCCGAGTGCATCGGCGACGGCCGCTGGTTCGTCGAGAAAGCCAGCGCCTACGCCCGCGAGCGTGTGGTATTCGGCCGCCCGATCGGGCAGAACCAGGGCATCCAGTTCCCCATCGCCGAAACCCACATCGAGATCGAGGCCGCCGACCTGATGCGCTGGCGCGCCTGCGAGGAATACGACTCCGGCAAGAACGCCGGCGGCAGCGCCAACATGGCCAAGTACCTCGCCGCGAAAGCCTCGTGGGAAGCGGCCAACGCCTGCCTGCAGACGCACGGCGGCTTCGGCTTCGCCTGCGAATACGATGTCGAGCGCAAGTTCCGCGAGACCCGCCTGTACCAGGTAGCGCCGATATCGACCAACCTGATCCTGTCCTATGTGGCCGAGCACCTGCTCGACCTGCCGCGTTCCTTCTAAGGAGAAGAGCATGAGTCAGGCAACCCGCGGTCTCGCCGAATTCCTCGCCGGCCTGCGCTACGAAGACCTGCCGCAGTCGGTGGTCGAGCGCACCGAGGACCTGTTCCTCGACTGGCTGGCCTCGGCGCTTGGCAGCCAGGGACAGCACCCGATCCCGCTGTTCGAGCGCTATGCGCAGAAGATGGGACCGGCCGACGGCAACTGCGCCGTGCTGGTCAACGGCAAGCGCACCTCGGCGTACTTCGCGGCGCTGGTCAACGGCGCCAGCTCGCACCTGATCGAGCAGGACGACCTGCACAACAGCTCCGTGCTGCACCCGGCCACCGTCGTCTTCCCGGCGGCGCTGGCGGCGGCGCAGGACCTCGGCAAGTCGGGTCGCGACGTGATCCTCGCTTCGGTCGCCGGCTATGAGGCCGGCATCCGCATCGGCGAATTCCTCGGCCGCTCGCACTACCGCATCTTCCACACCACCGCGACCGTCGGCACCCTGGCCGCCGCGGTGACCGTGGCCAAGCTGCTGGACTTCGACACCGAGCAGTTCCTCAACTGCATCGGCAGCGCCGGCACCCAGGCCGCCGGGCTGTGGGAGTTCCTCCGCGAGGCGGCGGACTCCAAGCAGCTGCACACCGCCAAGGCCGCTGCCGATGGCCTGCTGGCCGCGTACATGACTGCCGAGGGCCTGACCGGGGCGAAGAACATCCTCGAAGGCGAGCAGGGCATGGCTGCCGGCATGTCGAAGGACGCCGACGCCAAGTGGCTGGTCGATGGCCTCGGCACCCGCTGGGCGCTGGCCGAGACCTCCTTCAAGTTCCACGCTTCCTGCCGTCACACCCACCCGGCCGCCGATGCGCTGCTGGACCTGATGCAGCGCGAAGGGCTGGCTGCCGAGCAGATCGCCAAGGTCACCACCCGTGTGCACCAGGGCGCCATCGACGTGCTCGGTCGCGTGATGGTGCCGCAGACCGTGCACCAGGCGAAGTTCTCCATGGGCACCGTGCTTGGCCTGCTCGCCGTGCATGGCAAGGCCGGGCTGGTGGAGTTCGATGCGTTTTCCCTGACCGACCCGCGCGTCGCCGCCTTCCGCGAGAAGGTGAGCATGGTGCTGGACCCGGAAGTGGACGGCGCCTATCCGCAGCGCTGGCTCGGCCGCGTCGAAGTGGAAACGGTCGATGGCCGCCACCTGCAGGGCGCGATCGACGAGCCGAAGGGCGACCCGGGCAACACCCTCAGCCGTCCGGAACTGGAAGACAAGTTCCAGCGCCTGCTGGCCTATTCCGGCGCGCGTACCCCGGAGCAGGGCAGCGAGCTGATCGCCAAGGTCTGGCGTTTGCACCAACTGGAAGACGTTCAGGTCATCGCCTGAAGACAAGAGCAGGGCTCATCAAAACGTAGGGTGGATGGCGCTCTTCCATCCACCATTCCGGGGCCGCCTGCGCGGCCGTGGTGGATCGATAGAGCTACGCACCGAAGCTGGAGTAGGGCGGGTGAAACCCGCCAGAACCGCAGATTACGCGTATCGGCGGGTTGCACCCGCCCTACGGCTGGAGTTGGAAACATGAACAATCCCCGTCCCCTCGACGGCATCACCGTGATCAGCCTCGAACACGCCATCGCCGCGCCGTTCTGCACCCGCCAGCTCGCCGACCTCGGCGCCCGGGTGATCAAGGTCGAGCGCCCCGGCGTCGGTGACTTCGCCCGCGGCTACGACGAGCGCGTGCGCGGCATGGCCTCGCACTTCGTCTGGACCAACCGTTCCAAGGAAAGCCTGAGCCTCGACCTCAAGCAGGACTCCGCGCAGACCGTGCTGGAACAACTGCTCGGCCAGGCCGACGTGCTGGTGCAGAACCTCGCGCCGGGCGCCGCCGCGCGCATGGGCCTGTCGTTCGAAGCGTTGCACGAGCGCTTCCCGCGCCTGATCGTCTGCGACATCTCCGGCTATGGCGAAGGTGGCCCGTACCAGGACAAGAAGGCCTACGACCTGCTGATCCAGAGCGAGAGCGGCTTCCTCTCGGTCACCGGCGGTCCGGGCGAGGACCAGATGGCCAAGGCCGGCTGCTCCATCGCCGACATTTCCGCCGGCATGTATGCCTACAGCGGCATCCTCTCGGCCCTGCTGCTGCGCGGACGCACCGGCAAGGGCAGCCGCATCGACGTGTCGATGCTGGAGAGCATGGCGGAGTGGATGAGCTTCCCCATGTACTACGCCTTCGAAGGCGCCACCCCGCCGGTACGCGCCGGTGCCGCCCACGCCACCATCTACCCGTACGGGCCGTTCCCGGTCGGCGATGGCAATACCGTGATGCTGGCGGTGCAGAACGAGCGCGAGTGGGCGTCGTTCTGCCAGACCGTGCTGCAGCGTGCGGAACTGGCCGGCGATCCACGCTTCACCACGACGGCGCTGCGGGTGGCCAATCGTGAAGAACTGCGCGCGACGATTGCCGAGGCGTTCGCCGGGCTGACGGCGGAAGCGGTGATCGAGCGCCTGGAGCAGGCGCAGATCGCCAACGCCCATGTGAATGACATGCAGGGGCTGTGGAACCACCCGCAGCTTGCCGCGCGCGACAGCTGGCGCGAGATTGATAGCCCGGTCGGCACGCTGCCGGCCATGCTGCCGCCGGGGCGCAGCAATGCCTTCGCACCGCGGATGGATGCAGTGCCGGGGCTGGGCGAACATACCGACAAGCTGCTCGCCGAGCTGGGTTATGCGCCGGCGGATATCCAGCGGATGCATGAGAGCGGCGCGGTTTAAGCGCCCGGGCTTCCCTCACCCCAACCCTCTCCCAGGGGGAGAGGGGGCCGTTCGGAGTTGCCGGTTGGCACGGCGTCTCGCTTGATGCCGGATAGCCCCCTCTCCCTCCGGGAGAGGGCAGGGGTGAGGGAAAATGAATCGCGCCGAAATGATCAAGGAGTTCCCATGACCCAATCCATCCGCTCCGCCCTGTTCGTCCCCGGCAGCCGTCCGGAGCGCTTCGCCAAGGCGCTGCTGGTCGGCGCCGACGTCGTCATCGTCGATTTCGAGGATGCTGTCGAAGCGAGCCTCAAGGCCCAGGCGCGCGAGCATCTGGCGGCCTTCCTCGGCGAAAATCCCGCGTCCCGCGTGTGGGTGCGCATCAATGGCGCCGACCATCCCGAACATGCCGCCGACCTGGCCCTGTGCCGCGAACTGCCGGGCGTGGCGGGCGTGATGCTGGCCAAGGCGGAAAGCGCCGAACAGGTGCGCTACGTGGCGACCTGTGGCAAGCCGGTCTGGCCGCTGATCGAGAGCGCCCGTGGCGTGCTGGCGCTGCCGCAAATCGCCGCCTGCGCAGGTGTGCAGCGGCTGACCTACGGCGCGCTCGATCTCGGTCTCGACCTTGGCCTCAGCGCCGGCAGCGCGGCGGCCGAGGCGATGCTCGACCAGCTGCGTTTCGCCATGCTGCTGCATTCGCGGGTGAACGGTCTGCAGCCGCCGCTGGAGAGTGTCTTCCCGGCCTTCAGCGACGACGCCGGCCTCACCGCGCATATCCAGCGCGCCCGCGACATGGGCTTCGCCGGGGCGCTGTGCATCCATCCGCGGCAGGTCGCGGTGGTGCATGCCGCGCTGCTGCCGAGCGCCGAGGAACTGGCCTGGGCGCGCCGTGTGGTCGAAGGCGCGGCGGCCGGCGTGGCGGCCTTCCAGATCGACGGCGCACTGGTCGACGGCCCGGTGATCGAGCGCGCCCGCCGCCTGCTGCAACGCGCCGGCGAATCCGCGTAGGGCGGGTGCAACCCGCCAACGAACGCCAAAATGGCGGGTTGCACCCGCCCTACAGACTCATGATTCATAAAAAACCGTAAGTCACCTCGCGCATCACGCCCACCGGTCCTCCCGTGGGCGTTTTTTTTGCTATCGGCCGCACTTATATCGGCCATTCGGACGAGTGCCAGAGGGTTAAGACCATGGTCGAATGGCCCGCCAAATGCGGGGAGGGATACAAATACCCGCAACAAGAACAACACTCTGACCGAGGTATCAACATGTCTGCGGCATCCGTGTATCCCGTGCGTCCCGAAGCGGCCGCCCGTACCCTGACTGACGAAGCCACCTACAAGTCGATGTACCAGCAGTCGGTGGTAAACCCGGACGGCTTCTGGCGTGGCCAGGCCCAGCGCCTTGAGTGGATCAAGCCGTTCACCAAGGTCAAGCAGACCTCCTTCGACGATCACCACGTCGACATCAAGTGGTTCGCCGACGGCACCCTCAACGTTTCCTACAACTGCCTCGACCGCCACCTGGCCGAGCGCGGCGATCAGATCGCCATCATCTGGGAAGGCGACGATCCTTCCGAACACCGCGAGATCACCTACCGCGAACTGCACGAGCAGGTCTGCAAGTTCGCCAACGCCCTGCGCGGCCAGGACGTGCACCGTGGCGACGTGGTGACCATCTACATGCCGATGATCCCCGAAGCGGTGGTCGCCATGCTGGCCTGCACCCGCATCGGCGCGATCCACTCGGTGGTGTTCGGCGGCTTCTCCCCGGAAGCACTGGCCGGCCGCATCATCGACTGCAAGTCCAAGGTGGTGATCACCGCCGACGAAGGCGTGCGCGGCGGCAAGAAGACCCCGCTGAAGGCCAACGTCGACGACGCCCTGACCAATCCGGAAACCAGCAGCGTGCAGAAGCTCATCGTCTGCAAGCGCACCGGTTCCGATATCAAGTGGAACCAGCACCGCGACGTCTGGTACGAAGACCTGATGAAGGTCGCCGGCAGCACCTGCGCGCCGAAGGAAATGGGCGCGGAAGAGCCGCTGTTCATCCTCTACACCTCCGGCTCCACCGGCAAGCCGAAGGGCGTGCTGCACACCACTGGCGGCTACCTGGTGTACGCCTCGCTGACCCACGAGCGCGTGTTCGACTACCAGCCGGGCGAAGTCTTCTGGTGCACCGCCGACATCGGCTGGGTCACCGGCCACAGCTACGTGGTCTACGGCCCGCTGGCCAACGGCGCCACCACCCTGCTGTTCGAGGGCGTACCGAACTATCCGGACATCACCCGCGTGTCGCAGATCATCGACAAGCACAAGGTGAACATCCTCTACACCGCGCCGACCGCCATCCGAGCCATGATGGCCGAGGGCAAGGCCGCCGTGGAAGGCGCCAACGGCTCCAGCCTGCGCCTGCTGGGTTCGGTCGGCGAGCCGATCAACCCGGAAGCCTGGCAGTGGTACTACGAGACCGTCGGCCAGTCGCGCTGCCCGATCGTCGATACCTGGTGGCAGACTGAAACCGGCGCCTGCCTGATGACTCCGCTGCCGGGCGCCCACGCCATGAAGCCGGGCTCCGCCGCCAAGCCGTTCTTCGGCGTGGTGCCGGCGCTGGTGGACAACCTCGGCAACATCCTCGAAGGCGCCACCGAGGGCAACCTGGTGATCCTCGACTCGTGGCCGGGCCAGGCGCGTACCCTGTACGGCGACCATGACCGCTTCGTCGACACCTACTTCAAGACCTTCAAGGGCATGTACTTCACCGGCGACGGCGCGCGCCGCGACGAGGACGGCTACTACTGGATCACCGGCCGCGTCGACGACGTGCTCAACGTCTCCGGGCACCGCATGGGCACCGCCGAGATCGAGAGCGCCATGGTCGCCCACCCGAAAGTGGCCGAGGCCGCGGTAGTCGGCATGCAGCACGACATCAAGGGGCAGGGCATCTACGTCTACGTCACCCTGAACGCCGGCGAGACCGCCGACGAGAAGCTGCGCCAGGAACTGAAAGCCTGGGTACGCAAGGAAATCGGTCCGATCGCCACGCCGGACGTGATCCAGTGGGCACCGGGTCTGCCGAAGACCCGTTCGGGCAAGATCATGCGCCGCATCCTGCGCAAGATCGCCGCCGCCGAGTACGACACCCTCGGCGACATCTCCACCCTGGCCGATCCCGGAGTGGTGCAACACCTGATCGACACTCACCGCGACATGCAGGCCGCCTGACCCGGCACCTGCGCCCGACGCCCCGCCATGGTTACAAGCCCTGGCGGGGCGTTTTCATTTGCGAAGCGGTATCAGAGGTAGGGCGGGTGCAACCCGCCAATCCGGAGGCGTCACGGCGGGTTTCACCCGCCCTACGGAAAAGCCCAACGGTGCCAGCTCCTTCCCGTAGGATGGGTTGAGCGCAGCGATACCCATGGGTGCCGCGAATGATGGGTATCGCAAGCTCAACCCATCCTACACGGGGCTTCGTTCTCAATGCGCCGCCAGCCGGCTCGACAGCCAGTTCAGCGCGCGTCCCGGCCGGGTCAGGGCGTCGACGAAGCTCTGGCCCCAGTAGCGGATATGGTTGGCCTCCAGCACGGTGTACATCTCCTGGTGGCGGGCGCGGCGTTCCTCCAGCGGCATCAGCAGCGCGGCGTTGATCGCGTCGGCCATGGCGTCGCGGTCGTGCGGGTTGACCATCAGCGCGGCGCCCAGCTCGGCGGCGGCGCCGGCGAACTGGGAGAGGATCAGCACGCCCGGATCGTCCGGGTCCTGGGCGGCGACGAATTCCTTGGCCACCAGGTTCATACCGTCGCGCAGCGGCGTGACCAGCCCGATGCGCGCCATGCGCATGACCATGGCGATGTCCTCGCGGCGGTGGTTGCGGCTCACGTAGCGCAGCGGCACCCACGACACCTCGCCGAAGCGGCCGTTGATGTGGCCGACGCGGGCGCTGACCGCTGCGTCGATCTGCGCGTATTCGGGAATGTCCTGGCGGCTGCCGGGGGCGATCTGCAGGTAGGTGACGCGGCCGTGCCACTCCGGGTACTTCTCCAGGAAGCGCTCGTAGCCGTCGACGCGATTGACGATGCCCTTCGAATAGTCGAGGCGGTCCACGCCGACTATCAGCGCTCGGCCGGAGAGACTTTCGGTGAACTCGGCGGCGACGGGCGCCTGCGTCGCAGTCTCCGCCAGGCGGCGGAAGCCGTCGGTGTCCACGCCAACCGGGAACACGCCGACGCGGAAGCGCTGCTGGCCGAGGTTGTAGTGCCGGCCATCGGGCGTCGCCGCGCCGAGCACGCGGGTCAGGTAGCGGGCGAAGTTGCTGGCGTCGTTGTCGGTCTGGAAGCCGATCAGGTTGTATTCGGTGAGCGCGCCGATCAGCTCCGCGTGATGGGGCAGGGTGGTCAGCAGGTCCGGCGGCGGCATCGGAATGTGCAGGAAGAAGCCGATGCGGTTGTTGTGGCCGCGAGCGCGCAGCGCCTGGGCCAGCGGGATCAGGTGGTAGTCGTGGACCCAGAGGATGTCGTCGGCTTCGAGGAGCGGGCTGAGGCGTTCGGCGAAGAATTCGTTGACCCGCTGGTAGCCGCCGAAATCGGCCTCGTTGAACTCGGCGAGATCGACCCGGTAGTGCAGGATCGGCCACAGCACGCGGTTGGCGAAGCCGTTGTAGTACTCCTGGAAATCCTGCGGGCGCACGTCGGTCAGCACGTACTGCATCTTCTCGCATTCGATGGTGGTGGGTTGCGGCGGGTCCTCGGAGACCTGCCCGCTCCAGCCGAACCACAGGCCGTCGCGGTCCTGCATGGTCGCCTCCACCGCCACCGCGAGCCCGCCGGGCGCGGTATTGCCGTTCTCGTCGGGGTACACCACCCGGTTGGATATCACCACGAGCCGCGACATAAGCCTTCCTCCCAACTGATGGACAGGCGCATCGCGGTGTTGATCAGCCCGGCCATCGAGTACGTCTGGGGAATGTTGCCCCACATCTCCCCGGTATGCGGATGGAGATCCTCGGACAGCAATCCGTAGGTGTTGCGCGCGGCAACCAGTTCGCCATACAGCGCGCGCGCTTCGTCGCGGCGGCCGATGGCGGCGAGGGCGTCCAGATACCAGAACTTCACCACCAGGAAGGCGGTTTCCGGCACGCCGAAATCATCGGCCGTGGCATAGCGCAGCAGGTGGCCGTTGACGTTGAGTTCGCGCCCCACGCAGTCCACGGTGGCGATGAAGCGCGGGTCGCTGGCCTCGATGATGCCCAGCTCGTTCATCAGCAGCACGCTGGCGTCGAGGTCGTCGTGGCCGAAGCTGCCGGTGAAGCACTGGCGCTTTTCGCTCCAGGCTTCACGGAGGATGTGGTCGCGCAGGCGCTGCGATTCCTTGTGCCAGGTCTCGGCTTTCTGCGTGAGGCCGAGCCGCGCGGCGATGCGCCCGACGCGGTCGCAGGCCGTCCAGCAGAGCAGCGCCGAGTGCGTGTGCACGCGCTGCCGGCCGCGGTATTCCCAGATGCCGGCGTCGGGCTCGAAGGCGAAGCGGGATGCGCGCGTGGCGAGGGATTCGAGCATCTGCAGCATGGCCTCGTCGCCCGGAGTCGGCAGGCGTTCGTCGATGAAGCTCTGCAGCACGGCGAGGATCACCGAGCCGAACACGTCGTGCTGGATCTGCTCCACCGCCTGGTTGCCGACCCGCACCGGCCCGTGGCCGAGGAAGCCGGCCAGGTCGGGTTCGATCCGCTCGGTCAGGTCGAGGTCGGGAACCACCCCGTACAGCGGCTTGAGGTGGGCATCGCCGGCCGCCACCGTGGTGATGAAGTCGACGTAGCGCTCCATGGTCTTGGTCGCGCCGAGGCGGTTGAGGGCGAGGATCACGAAGTAGGCGTCGCGCAGCCAGCAGTAGCGGTAGTCCCAGTTGCGCTGGGTGCCGGGGGCTTCCGGGATCGAGGTGGTCACCGCGGCGATGATCGCGCCGGTTTCCTCGAAGCTGCACAGCTTGAGGGTGATGGCGGCGCGGATCACCACGTCCTGCCATTCGAAGGGGATCGCCAGGGCGCGCACCCACTCGCTCCAGCCGGCCTGGGTGCGCTTGAGGAAGGTCCGCACCACTTCCTCCGGGGCGTCGTCGAGCGGTTCGTCGACGCCGATCACCATGCTGATCGGCCGGCTGAGGACGAATTGCGTCTCGCGCATGATGTAGGACAGCGGCGCGTCGGTGGTCAGGCGGATGGTGTCGGCGCCGCCCTGGTAGCGGATATGGCTGGAGCCGGCGACCGCCTGGCACGGCTTGCCGTAGTGATGAGTGGGGCGGATGCGCAGGGTGATGCGCGGCACGCCGCTCACCGGCTCGATCAGCCGGCACAGCTGCGCCGGGCGGAAGCTGCGGCCGTACATGAGGAAGCGCGGGGCGAAGTCGGTGATGCGCACGGCGTTGCCGTGGGCGTCTTCGAGGATGGTGCTGATGATCGCCGTGTTGCGCAGGTATTCCGAACGGTGGCTGACCATCCCGTCGAGCAGGCAGTCGCTGAAGCCCTTTTCCTCGTCGCCGGCGAGCAGGCGCGAGAACACCGGGTCGCCGTCGAAGTTCGGATAGCACCACCAGACCATCCGCCCGTGGGTGTTCACCAGCGCGGCGACGCGGCAGTTGCCGATCAGGCCGAGCTCAAGGGAGCCGTTGTGCTTGTCGCTCATCGGGATGTCCTCCGGGCTGCTCTGTCGAGGGCGGCGCGCACCGACGCGGCATCGGCGAAGCTGGCGCTGGCGCCGGGCAGCAGGTGTCCGACCGAAAGGGCCAGGCCGCCCAGCGCGGGCATCATGGCCAGGGCCGGTTCATCGGTGACGTCGTCGCCAATGAACAGCGGACGCCGGCCGGCGAATGGCGGTGCGTCGAGATAGCGCCGGATCGCCTGTGCCTTGTCGCTGGAGTGGGCGATCACCTCGTAGACCATCTTGCCCGGCAGCAGGCGCAGACCGGCTCCAGCGGGCTCGCCGAGCAGCTCGCGCAGGGCGGATGCCAGCGGCGGGCCGGCATCCGGCACCTGGCGGTAGTGCAGGGCGACGCTGCTGCCCTTGTCCTCGACAAGGACGCCGGGATGGGCGCGGGCCAGGGCCTGCAGGCGCTGGCGGACGGGGGCGGGGAGGGGACGCTCCGCCTCATGGCGCAGCGGCTCGCCGGCATGCACGCGCCAGTGGGCTCCGTGGCTGCCGCAGGACGGTAGCCGCAGGGGGGCGAAGAGACGGTCGAGACTGTCGACCGGGCGGCCGCTGACCAGCGCCAGCGCGCCGTCCAGTCGCCGATGCAGGGACTCCAGCGCCACGCACAGTTCGCGCGGCACATGGACCGCATCGGGAGACTCGGCGATATCCAGAAGGGTGCCGTCGACATCGAGGAACAGCGAACACGGTTGCCTGCGCTCACCCAGCCACTCTTCGAGCAGGGCGTTGGCCAAAGCGTCATCACGCAAGGCAATGGCCGCGCCGACTGGTCGTTGCACCATCGGACGAGACATGGGCCATTTTCCTCATAGCCATCTGCGCTGCCGGCACGCGGCAGCGGACGATTTCGGAAGAGTCCCCAAGACTAGCATGCGAGGCCGGGGGCATCGGACCGGGTGTCGGTCCGGGGGCACCCGTAGGTTGGCGCTGAGCTTGCGAAGCCCGACATCTGGCGGGGTCAGGCACCAACTTCGTTGGGCTTCGTGCCTCAGCCCAACCTACGGGGCTTTCCCTGGCGCATTGCGGGATGCTAGAAGTCGATCTTTCCATTTGAAAGTCGAATATCCCGATGGATGACAGCGCGAAATCGAATAGACCGCTCTTCGACCTGGACCTGCTGCGGGCCATCGTCATGGTCGCCGACTGCGGCAGCTTCACCACCGCTGCGGCGCGGCTGCACTCCACCCAGTCCACCGTGAGCCAGAAGGTGCGCCGGCTGGAGGAAATGGTCGGGCACAGGCTGCTCGAACGCGGGCACCGCGAAGTGCATCCGACCGATGCCGGCGAGACGCTGCTCGGCTACGCGCGGCAGATGCTCGCCCTGAATGGCCGGATGCTGGAGGCGCTGTCGGGGGCTTTCGTCGCGGTGATCATCCGCCTCGGCGTGCCGGACGATTTCGTTACCGGCAAGACCACCCAGGCGCTGGCGGCCTTCAATCGCAAGTACCCCGAGGTCAAGCTGGAAGTCACCAGCGGGCTGAGCCGCGACCTGATCGCCAGCTACGACCGTGGCGAACTGGACCTGGCGCTGGTCAAGCAGCGGCGCAACAGCCGCGAGGCGGTCGCCTGCCGTCCGGAGCGGATGGTGTGGATCGACAGCGCGAAACATCCGTCCTTCCACCTCGACCCCGTACCGCTGGTGACCTTCCCGCCGCGCGGACTGTGCCGCGACGACATGATCCAGGCCATCGAGGCGATGGGGCGCAACTGGCGCATCGCGTTCACCAGTTCCAGCCTCAGCGCGATCCAGGGCGCGGTGGCGGATGGCATGGGCATCGGCCTGCTGCCACCGCGAGCGGTGACGGCCGAACACGTGCTGCTGGGCGAAAAGGATGGCCTGCGCAGGATCGACGATTTCGAGATCGCCATCGTCCATCGCCCGGCCGTGGACCCGGTGATCGGGGAACTGGTGAAGGCCCTGGTGGCGATGCTGGACCGCGAATCGCGCCCAGCCTGAATGACAAAAGGCCCGCCGGGATGATCCGGGCGGGCCTTTGCGTTGGGTCAGCGGGCGCTGTTCAGCGTCAGGTTCATGTGCCGGTTGACGTCCTTGTACAGCAGGTAGCGGAACGGGCCGGGGCCGCCGGCGTAGCAGGCCTGCGGGCAGAAGGCGCGCAGCCACATGAAGTCGCCGGCTTCGACTTCCACCCAGTCCTGGTTCAGGCGGTACACCGCCTTGCCTTCCAGCACGTAGAGGCCGTGCTCCATCACGTGGGTCTCGGCGAACGGGATCACGCCGCCCGGCTGGAAGGTGACGATGTTCACGTGCATGTCGTGGCGCATGTCGGAGATGTCGACGAAGCGCGAGGTGACCCAGCGTCCTTCGGTGCCGGGCATCGGGATCGGCTCGATGTCCTGCTCGTTGGTCACGAAGGCTTCCGGATGGGGAATGCCGTCGACGGCCTGGTAGCGCTTGCGAATCCAGTGGAAGCGCGCCGGCTCGCCGCTGGTGTTGCGCACCGACCAGTCGGAGGCCGGCGGAATGAAGGCGTAGCCGCCCGGCGTGAGGATGTGGCGGGTGCCGAGCAGGGTCAGTTCCAGCTCGCCTTCGACGATGAACAGCACGCCCTCGGCTTCCCGGTCCTGCTCCGGCTTGTCGCTGCCGCCGCCCGGGCCGACTTCCACGATGTATTGCGAGAAGGTCTCGGCGAAGCCGGACAGCGGGCGCGCCAGCACCCACAGGCGGGTGTTGTCCCAGAAGGGCAGGTGGCTGGTGACGATATCGCGCAGCACGCCTTTCGGGATCACCGCATAGGCTTCGGTGAACATCGCCCGGTCGGTCAGCAGCTCGGTCTGGGCCGGGTGGCCGCCGTGGGGGGCGTAGTAGGTGGTATTCGACATGGAGCAATTCTCCGCAGTGATGGTCCTGCCGCTCGGAAAGGCAGGTACGGGGGGATGTGTCACACCATATCGGCAGGCTGAGGTATCTACCAATTAAATGTTGGAATCCGCTGCATTCGGTTTCTGAATGTCTGGATCGACCATTGCCGGCGCAGTCTTCAGGCGTCGCGCAGCAGGTCGTGGGTGTCGAGCAGGCGCCAGGCGATTTCCGGATGCTTCTCCAGGGCCCGGCGGATCGCTGCGGGAATCGACTGGCGGGTCTTGCGGCAAAGGCCGGGCTGGAAGGCGAAATGAAAGCCGATGCCGCGCATGCTGCGCACTTCGTTGTGGCTGGGCTCGACGCTCATGCGGATGCCCAGCTGCTCGAACATGCGCCGCTGCATGTGTTCGAGGTCGTCCAGGCTCTGCAGGTTCTCCAGGCGTTCGAGCAGGCGCTGCTCTTCCTGGCGGGTCAGGCGCAGGATGCGCAGGTCGCCACCCGGCGCCGCCAGCAGCTCATCGCGCCGGCAGTCGCAGACGCCGGGCGGGCAGGGTTGGCGGATCGGGATCTGGCTGTTCATGGCAATCGATCATAGCCCGTTGCCGTAGGTTGGCGATCCATCGTCGTTGGCGCTGAGCGCAGCGAAGCCCAACAACTGTCGGGCGTGGCACCGTTGGGCTTCGCAAGCTCAGCGCCAACCTACGGTGCTTCCGGGGAGGGTAGGGATTGGCGCATCATGGGCGGATTCTGTTCGAGGGGGATTTTCATGCGCGTCATTTCATCCGTTCTGGCCCTAGGACTGTTCTGCGCGGCCACTGTCGAGGCGGCCGAAGAGGCGCAACTGGTGGAGTCGATCAACGCCTACCGCAGCCAGCCGCAGCGCTGCGCCGGCACGGCCTCCGAGGAACTGCCGCCGCTGGCGAGCGATCCGCGCCTGGTCCTGTCGGCCAGCGGGCCGGTGGACCTGCAGGGCTCGCTGACCCGCTCGGCCTATCCGCTGCTCAACGTGCAGGCGATCAGCCTGTCCGGGCCGCGCGACGCGCAGGCGGCCATGACCGCGCTGCAGGAGAGCTTCTGCCAGATCGTCCTCGATCCGCAGTTCGTCGATATCGGCGTGAGCCGCGCAGACCGCGACTGGCGCATCGTGCTGGCGCGGCCGCTGCTGAGCGCACACCAGGGCGACTGGCAGGCGGAAGGGCAGAAGGTGCTGGAACAGATCAACGCCGCCCGCGCCCAGCCGCGCAAGTGCGGCGGCCAGTCCTTCGCCGCCGCCAAGCCGCTGGCCTGGAACGCCGTGCTGGGCACGGTGGCCGAAACCCACAGCCGGGCCATGGCCAACGGCAACTTCTTCTCCCACACCGACCGCGACGACCGCATCCCCAGCGACCGCGCCGAACTGGCCGGCTACAACGGCCAGCAGATCGGCGAGAACATCTCCGCCGGCGTGGATACTCCGCGCAAGGTCGTCGACGGCTGGCTGTCCAGCCCCGGCCACTGCGCCAACCTGATGAACCCGCAGTACAGCGAACTCGGCGCGGCCTACGCGACCGATCCGAAGAGCGATGCGGGGATTTACTGGACGGCGATGTTTGGGGCGCCGTAGGCGGCTGGTACTCGTAAGCTTCGGCGCTCAAGTTTCCTCACCCCAGCCCTCTCCCGGAGGGAGAGGGGGCACTCTGGAGTGGGCTGATGCAGCGTGCTATCCGGCAACACCGAACAGTCCCCTCTCCCTCCGGGAGAGGGTTAGGGTGAGGGGAAAAGCGCGGCGCTTTGTGTAGGAGCGCGCCATGCGCGCGAATCGCAGAGCCAGGCCCTCCCCAGGAAATAATTTTATTCCTAAAAAGTATTTCCACTAATTTTCTTATGTCCTTTATTGTCTCGCCATAGCTTGTTATAACAAGTTGAGCGAAGGACGACATGGCCGAACTGCTTTCCCTTTCCCCGGTGCCCCTCTACAGCCAGCTCAAGGAGCTGCTGCGCGGGCGCATCCTCGACGGTACCTATCCACCCCACAGCCGCATGCCCTCCGAAGCGGAGCTGGGCCGTGCGTTCGGGGTCAGCCGCATCACCGTGCGCCAGGCGCTCGGCGACCTGCAGAAGGAAGGTCTGATCTTCAAGCTGCACGGCAAGGGCACTTTCGTCGCCAGGCCCAAGGCGTTCCAGAACGTCAGCACGCTGCAGGGCCTGGGCGAGTCGATGAAGCAGATGGGCTACGAGGTGATCAACCGCCTGTGCAGCCTCAAGCATCTGCCGGCGACGGCGCAGGTCGCCGAGCGCCTGCAGCTGGAGGAGGGAGCGCCGGTCAGCGAGATCAAGCGCGTGCGCCTGGTCAACCGCGAGCCGGTATCCCTGGAAGTCACCTACGTGCCGCGCGCCATCGGCGAGCGCCTGGAGAAGTCCGACCTGGTGGCCCGCGACATCTTCCTGATCATCGAGAACGACTGCGGCCTCGCCCTCGGCCATGCGGACCTCGCCATCGACGCCATGCTCGCCGACGAGGACCTGGCCCGCGTGCTGGGTGTCGAGGAGGGCTCGCCGATCATGCGCATCGAGCGCCTTACCCACGGCAGCGACGGCACGCCGCTGGACTTCGAATACCTCTACTACCGCGGCGACGCCTTCCAGTATCGCCTGCGCATCGACCGGCAGAAGGGCTCCCACGCATGAACACGATCGAACGCGAATACGACCTGGTGGTGATCGGCGGCGGCACGGCCGGGCCGATGGCCGCGATCAAGGCCAAGGAGGCGAACCGCGAGTTGCGCGTGCTGCTGCTGGACAAGGCCAACGTCAAGCGCAGCGGCGCCATCAGCATGGGCATGGACGGCCTGAACAACGCGGTGATCCCCGGCCACGCGACGCCCGAGCAGTACACCAAGGAAATCACCATCGCCAACGACGGCATCGTCAACCAGGCGGCGGTCTACGCCTACGCCACCCACAGCTACGAGACGATCGAGCAGCTCGACCGCTGGGGCGTGAAGTTCGAGAAGGACGAGACCGGCGACTACGCGGTGAAGAAGGTCCACCACATGGGCGCCTACGTGCTGCCGATGCCGGAAGGCCACGACATCAAGAAGGTGCTGTATCGCCAGCTCAAGCGCGCGCGGGTGGAAATCACCAACCGCGTCATCGCCACCCGCCTGCTCACCGACGCTGAGGGCACGGTCAATGGCGTGATGGGCTTCGACTGCCGCACGGCGGACTTCCATGTGATCCGTGCGAAAGCGGTGATCCTCGCCTGCGGCGCCGCCGGGCGCCTCGGTCTGCCCGCATCCGGCTACCTGATGGGCACCTACGAGAACCCGACCAACGCCGGCGACGGCTACGCCATGGCCTACCACGCCGGCGCCGAGCTGGCGAACCTCGAATGCTTCCAGATCAACCCGCTGATCAAGGACTACAACGGCCCGGCCTGCGCCTACGTGACCGGCCCGCTCGGCGGCTACACCGCCAACAACAAGGGCGAGCGCTTCATCGAGTGCGACTACTGGTCCGGGCAGATGATGTGGGAGTTCCACCAGGAACTGGAAAGCGGCAACGGCCCGGTGTTCCTCAAGCTCGACCACCTGGCCGAGGAAACCATCCAGACCATCGAGGAAATCCTGCACGGCAACGAACGGCCGAGCCGCGGCCAGTTCCACGCCGGGCGCGGCACCGACTACCGCTCGCAGATGGTCGAGATGCACATTTCCGAGATCGGCTTCTGCTCCGGCCATTCGGCATCGGGCGTGTGGGTCAACGAGCGCGCCGAAACCAGCGTGCAGGGCCTCTACGCCGCCGGCGACATGGCCGCCGTGCCGCACAACTACATGCTCGGCGCCTTCACCTACGGCTGGTTCGCCGGGGTCAATGCCGTCGCCTATATCGCCGGGCGGGATTTCACGGAGGTGGATGCGCAGCAGGTCGAGCGCGAGAAGGCGCGGGTCTACGCACCGCTCAACCGCGAGCACGGCCTGCCGCCGGCGCAGGTGGAGTACAAGCTGCGGCGCATGGTCAACGACTACCTGCAGCCGCCAAAGGTGACGAAGAAGATGGAGATCGGCCTGACCCGCTTCGCCGAGATCGAACGCGACCTCGACCAGCTCAAGGCGAGCAATCCCCACGAGCTGATGCGCGCCCTGGAAGTCAGCGTGATCCGCGACTGCGCCGAGATGGCCGCGCGCGCCTCGCTGTTCCGCGCCGAGAGCCGCTGGGGCCTGTATCACCACCGCGTCGATCACCCCGAGCGCAACGATGCCGAGTGGTTCTGCCACTGCCATCTGAAGAAGGGCGGGGACGGCGCCATGACCAGCTTCAAGCGGGCGGTCGAGCCGTACCTGATTCCGCTGGATGACGAGGAGCAGAAGGCCTACGAGAAGCTGCGGGTGAGAACCGCAGCGGCGTAACGAAAGGGTGGATGGAAAGAGCGCCATCCACCCTGCGGGTGCAAACCGTAGGGTGGAAAACCGCGAAGCGTTTTCCACCACGGAAACAGAACAAAGAGGAAACCGTGACATGGCCTACCAGCCCCAGGAAATCTTCTTCCGCAGCAACGCGCCGGTGACCGTCGACGAGGACAAGTGCATCGCCGACAAGGGCTGCACCGTGTGCGTCGAGGTCTGCCCTATGGACCTGCTGGCGATCAACCCGGCGACCCGCAAGGCGTACATGGCCTTCGACGAATGCTGGTACTGCATGCCCTGCGAGAAGGACTGCCCGACCGGCGCGGTGAAGGTGGAGATTCCGTACCTGCTGCGTTGATCGTTTGCGCGGGGATTCCCTCACCCCAACCCTCTCCCGGAGGGAGAGGGGGCACTTCTGCGTCGGGATATGTGCCGTGCAAACCGGCAACTCCGACCAGTCCCCTCTCCCTTGAGGGAGAGGGTTAGGGTGAGGGGGACGCTGCGACGCGATGCAAAAACTAAAGAAGAGCAAGTAACGCCATCCGGCCAACCACCGGACGCCTGATGAAACACCCCCTCGTTTCCCACCACCCGGACCGCGTGGCGGAGACGATTCCAACACTCAACGATTCGAGGGGAAACACCCATGCGCTTGCGTACAACCCTGGCCGGCCTCGCCCTGGCTATCGCTTCCATCCACGCCCAGGCCGAGACCATCCGCGTCGCCATCGGCACCCAGGACACCACCATCAACTGCGCCACCGGCGGCCTGCTGATCCGCGAACTCGGCCTGCTCGACAAGTACCTGCCGCACGATGGCAAGTACAAGGATGCCAAATACGAGATCGAGTGGAAGAACTTCACCAGCGGCGCGCCGCTGACCAACGAGATGGTCGCCGGCAAGCTGGACTTCGGCGCCATGGCCGACTTCCCCGGTTCGTTCAACGGCGTCGCCCACCTCGACGCCGGCAAGCGCAGCCTGTTCATCAGCGTGCTGTCGGGCAGCACCAAGGGCAGCGGCAACGGCATCGTGGTGCCGGCGGCGTCCGCCGTGCAGTCGCTGGAGCAGCTCAAGGGCAAGACCATCTCCGTGCCGTTCGCCTCCACCGCCCACGGCATGCTGTTGCGCGCTGTCGCCGCCCAGGGCTGGGACCCGGAGAAGGACGTGCGCATCATCGCCCAGGCACCGGAGATCGCCGGCTCGGCCCTGCGCAGCAACCGTATCGAGGCGCACGCCGACTTCGTGCCGTTCGCCGAGCTGTTCCCCAGCCGTGGCTTCGCCCGCAAGATCTACGACGGTTCCCAGGCCGAGTCGCCGACCTTCCACGGCGCGCTGGTGGATGCGGCCTATGCGAAGAAGTACCCGGAGATCGTCACCGCCTACCTGCGCGCCAGCCTGGAGGCCGACCGCCTGTTCGCCGCCGAGCCGGAGAAGTACAGCGAGCTGATCGAGAAGGTCACCGGCATCGAGGCCGAGGTGAACTACCTGTTCCACGGCCCGCTCGGCCTGCAGACCCGCGATCTGACCTGGAAGTCGGAATACCGCAAGGCGGTAGCGACCTCCATCGACACCCTCAAGCTGCTGAAGAAGACCGACCGCGGCCTGGATGTCGACAAGTTCGTCGATGACCAGTACATCCGCGCCGCCTTCCAGCAGTCCGGGCTGGACTACGACAAGGCGCTGGTCAACTACGCGCAGCTGCCGTTGCAGGCCAACGATGCCCTGACCGGCAAGCCGATCACCGACTTCAGGCGGCTGGCGCAGATCTGGGTGCGCGGCGAGGACAAGGTCCGTCACTACGCCTCGCCGGAGTCGGCGCTGAAGGCACTCGCGCAACTGGAGCAGGAAGGCAAGGACATCCGCGCCATCTACGCCCAGGCCGCCGACAGCGGGATCAAGCTGCTGGCCAACCAGGCGTGGTTCGTGCGCAACGACAAGGGCGAGCTCAGCGCCTTCCTGCTCAAGGACCAGGCCGAAGCCTACGCCCAGCAACACGGCGGCACGGCGCTGGATTTCGTCAGCGCCAATCAGAAGCTGGTGGCGGGGCGCTGACAACCCGTAATGGCGGGTTGCACCCGCCCTACAACCGCACCGGACCTGTAGGAGCCAGCTTGCTGGCGATCAACCGTGCGCGCCGGCAACTCCGGCGCTTAACCGGAAACGATGGATCGCCAGCAAGCTGGCTCCTACCAAAAGCCAAGCGCTCGAAGCGGAGATTTTCATGACCTCATTACACCGCTGGCCCCTGCGCCTCGCGTCGCTGGCCGCCTGCCTGCTGTTCTGGCAGGTCGCCGCCAGCCAGCGCCTGGACCTGGGCCTGCTCACCTTCACCTATGTGCCGACGCCAACTGCCGTGCTCGAAGCCGCCTGGGCGCTGGTCGAGTCCAGCAAGCTGCTGCCGCACCTGACCAGCAGCCTGGCGCGGGTGTTCGCCGGCTATCTGTCCGCCGCCGTGGTCGGTGTTCTGCTCGGCCTCGCCATCGGCCGCTCGAAGTGGGCCGAGGACAGCCTGCTGCCGCCGCTGGAGGTACTGCGACCGATTCCGGCCGTGGCCTGGATTCCGCTGGCGATCCTGATGTTCCCCTCGTCCGAGCTGTCGATGATCTTCATCACCTTCACCGGCGCGCTGTTCCCGATCCTGCTCAACACCGTGCACGGGGTGGAGGCCGTCGATCCGCGCCTGGTCGCCTCGGCGCGCAGCCTCGGTGCCGGGCGGCTGGCGATCCTGCGCGAGGTGGTGCTGCCGGGCGCCACGCCGAGCATCGTCACCGGCCTCGCCATCGGCATGGGCACCTCGTGGTTCTGCCTGGTGACCGCCGAGATGATCTCCGGGCAGTTCGGCATCGGCTACTACACCTGGGAGTCCTACACCATCCAGCGCTACCCGGAGATCATCGTCGGCATGTTGCTGATCGGCCTGCTCGGCATGGGCAGCAGCGGCCTGGTCAGGTATCTCGGTGGCCTGTTCACGCCCTGGTATCGCGGCAGGGGGAATGCCTGATGAGCATCTACGAACGCAACATCGAACCCGGCCGCATCGATATCGACCAACTGTCGATTCGGCTGGGGCAGGGCGCTCAAGCCTTCGAGGCGGTGCAGCGGCTGAGCTTCGCCGTCGAGCCCGGCGAGTTCGTCTGCATCCTCGGTCCCTCCGGCTGCGGCAAGTCGACCCTGCTCGGCGCGCTGGCCGGCCACCTGCAGCCCAGCGCCGGCAGCCTGCGCGTCGATGGTCAGCCAGTGAATGGACCCTCGCCCGAACGCGGCATGGTGTTCCAGCACCACACCTTGCTGCCCTGGCGCAGCGTGCTCGACAACGTCGCCTTCGGCCTGAAGATGCGCGGCATCGGCAAGGCCGAGCGACACGCGCAGGCCAGCGAAATGCTGCGTCTGGTCGGCCTGCAGGATTTCGCCGCGCGCTGGCCCAGCCAGCTTTCCGGTGGCATGCAGCAGCGCGCCGAGATCGCCCGCGTGCTGGTCAACCGGCCGCGCCTGCTGCTGATGGACGAACCCTTCGGCGCCCTCGACGCGCAGACACGCGCGCGCATGCAGGAACTGCTGCTGGACGTGTGGACGCGCATCCGCACCACCGTGGTGTTCGTCACCCACGACATCGACGAGGCGCTGTTCCTCGCCGACCGTGTGCTGGTGATGAGCCCGCGACCCGGACGTTTCATCGAGGACCTGCGCGTCGATTTTCGCCGCCCGCGGCAAGCGTCCCTGCTCACCAGCCCGGCCTTCGTCCACCTCAAGCGCCACTGCCTGGAACTGCTGCGCCACGAGGAAGGCCGCGAACTGCCGCGCCTGACCCCGCTCGGCCTTCCGACTACCGATCACCCGCCACTGCGAATCGCCCTATGACCGACCTGACCACCGATAACTCCGACATCCTCGATCTGCTGCCGCGCCTCGCTGATGAAGACGCCAGCGTGCGCCGCATCGCCCTGATCGACCTCGCCGATCTGGAGGACCCCGAGGCCTTGCCCTGGCTGATCCACGCTCTGCGCGACGACCCGGCCGCCGAGGTGCGCAGCGAGGCCGCGCGCCTGCTGGAAGGCTGGGAAGGGCCCGATGTGGTGGCCGCGCTCTGCGCTGCCCTGGCCGATGCCGACGAGGCGGTGCGCGGTGCCGCCGCGCAGAGCTTGTCCGAACTGAAGGACGCGCAGGCGGGCAGGGTGATCCTGCCCTGGGCCGCGCACGCCGATGCCTTCGTCCGCGCCAGCGCCTTGCGCGCCCTGCGTGAGTTGCGCCTGGCCGAGGCCGCGCCGCTGGCCCTGCGTGCGCTGGGAGACGCCGACGCCTTCGTGCGCCGCGAGGCGGTCGGCATTCTCGGCTGGCTCCGGCAGGGCGATGCATTGCCGGCCTTGGCACGCTTGGCCAGCGACGATGCCGATACCGAAGTGCGCCGCACCGCCACCGGCGCGCTGGGTTTCGGCAGCGACCCCAGCGTGCTGGCGTCCTTGCAGACGGCCCTCGTCGACCGGGAATGGCAGGTGCGCGAGGAGGCCGCCACCACGCTCGGCAAGATCGGTCTGGCCGAGGCCGGTCCGGCGCTGGTCGAGGCGCTTGGTGATAGCTACTGGCAGGTGCGTCTGCGCGCCGCCCGCGCCCTCGGCAAGCTGCGCTTCGTCGGGGCGCTGGCCGCGCTGGTCGAACTGCTCGGCCACAGCATCAGCAACCTGCGCAAGGAAGCGGCGCTGGCGCTCGGCGAACTGGCCGACCCGGCCGCGCTGCCGGCACTACAGGCCGCCGAACAGGACTGCGACCCGGAAGTACGCAAGGCCGTGCGCATCGCCATCGGCCAGTTGCAGGGTGGCGCGCGATGAACGCGCCGACCGCCCTGCGCAGCGCCGCCGGCCTGCTTACCCTGGAGTGGGCGGATGGCAAGGTCAGCCGGATCAGCCACGCCCGCCTGCGCGCCGCCTGTCCCTGCTCGCAGTGCCGCGCGGCGCGCCTGCACGGCCGCATCGACGCGGTGCCGGCGGACGTCCGCCTGCGCTCGATCAACGGGCAGGGCTACGGCGTGCAATTGCTGTTCAGCGATGGCCACGAGCGCGGCATCTATCCCTGGAGTTATCTGTGCGAGCTGGCCGGCTGAGCATCAGGCTTCGCCAAATATCGCCCGGGCTTCGGCGAAGCATTTCTCGGCCAGCACCGAGCGCGGTTCGGTGCGGCGCAGGACCAGACCAAGCGGGGCGTGCACGGTGGCCTCGGCGATGGGCAGTACGCGCAGGTGTTCGTTCAGGTCTTCCAGGCCGTTGGCAAGCGGCATGATCGCGCAGCAGATGCCGGCGCTCACCGCCTGGACCAGTTGGAAGGTGGATTCGCTTTCCAGCAGGGGCGTCGGGTCCAGCCCGCGGCTGCGGAAGCTCAGGTCGATGGACTGGCGGAAGTGCATGCCGCTGGTCAGCAGCCCCAGCGGCAGCTGGCCGAGGGCTTCCCATTGCAGTTCCGGCTGCTCGAAGGCGAAGAAGCGGGTGTCGTGCAGCAGGCCCATGCGCGTCGAGGCCAGTTCGATCACCTCGAAGAAGCTGCTGTCCACCTGGTCCAGGTAGCACAGCCCCAGGTCCAGCTGGTTGCGCGCGAGTCCGTCGATGATCTGCTCCGAACTCAGCGACGACAGCTGGAAGCGCAGCTCGGGGTAGCGCTCGGCCAGGGGTTTGAGCAGGTGGGTCGGGTTGAAGCTGGCCAGCGGCACCATGCCGAGGCACAGGCTGCCCACCAGTTGTCCCCGGCAACTCGCCGCCTCGGCCTGCAGGCCGTCGTGGGCCGACAGCAGCGTGCGGGCCCAGGCGAGGATGCGCTCGCCGGCCTCGGTGAAACCCTCGAAGCGCTGGCTGCGTTTCACCAGGACGAGATTCAGCTCGTCCTCCAGGTTGCGCAGGCGCATCGACAGCGTGGGCTGGGTGACATGGCAAAGCGCGGCAGCCTGGCCGAAGTGGCGGGTCTGGTCGAGGGCGATGAGGAATTTGAGTTGCTTGATGTCCATGGCTACGACGCTCCAGCGTGGCGATGACGAGTTTACGGCGTAGGTTGGCGCTGAGCTTGCGAAGCCCAACATCTGGTGGGGCCTGCACCCATTTCGTTGGGCTTCGTGCCTCAGCCCAACCTACGGGGGCGAAGCTGAGCCCCGACTTCAGCTCAGCACGAAGTCCACCGGCTCCAGCACCGGCGGCAGTTCCCAGTGGCCGAGGGAGGAAAGAATCTCCCGCTCGATGGTGCGGACCATGGCGTCGGTCGGCAGGTCGTTCTCGTCGCGGCCGAAGGGGTTTTCCAGTTCGTCGCCGATGGCGTCCAGGCCGAAGAAGGTGTAGCTGACCACGGCGGTGAAGAGCGGCGCCAGCCAGCCGAGTGGCAAGGCCATGGCGAACGGCAGCAGGATGCAGAAGATGTAGGCCGTGCGGTGCAGCAGCAGGGTGTAGGGGAACGGCAGCGGTGTCGACTTGATCCGCTCGCAGGTGGCCTGCGCCTCGGTCAGGCCGTTCAGGCGTTCCTCCAGGGCGATGGCCCGCCATTCGCTGATCGCCTGGCGCTGCGCCAGGTGCGTGCACTGCCGGCCGATGCGCCGCAGGATGGCGTCGCTGACGTTCTGGCCCGGCCGCTCGGGCAGGTCGGCCACCCACTTGCTCGCCGCGGCGAGTTCGTCCTCGTCGCGCAGCCTGGCGTTGAGCGCATGGGCGAAACCGCACAGCTCGCGCAGCAGCTTTTCGCGCAGGGCGTCGTTGCCGATCGCCACGCTCTGGCGGGCGAAGGCGCGAATCTCCAGGATCACCCGGCCCCAGGCCTTGCGGCCTTCCCACCAGCGGTCGTAGCAGGCGTTGTTGCGGAAGCTCATGAAGATCGACAGCGACAGGCCGAGCAGGGTGAAGGGCGTGGCCTCGACCCGCACGAACCAGTCGGGATGGATGGTCCCGACCAGCACGATGAGCGCCGCCAGCAGGGTGATCATCAGGCTGCGCACGGCGATGCGCCGGGCTATCGAGCCCTTCAGCGAGATCAGCACGTTGAGCAGGTTGGGTTTCGGTCGAACGATCATGGGTGTCGCGCCAGTCTGGTGGTGGAAGCGGGAAATCAGCCGCCGGTCATGTTCATGAAGCGAACGACCTGGACCTCGTCGTTGACCACGAAGTTGTGGCTCCAGGGCTTGATCCGCATGGCTTCGACGATGGCCTTCTCCAGCCGCTGCGGATCGCCGGGATGGGCGCGCAGCACGGCCTTCAGGTCCGCCGAGTGCTCGTTGCCGAGGCACAGCAGCAGGCGGCCCTCGACGGTCAGGCGCACGCGGTTGCAACTGCCGCAGAAGTTGTGGCTGTGCGGCGAGATGAAGCCGATGCGGATTTCCGGGGCCTCGGCCAGGCGCCAGTAGCGCGACGGGCCCTGGGTGGACTCGGCCGACTCCATCAGCGTGTAGCGCTCGGCGATGCGTGCGCGCACCTCGTCGCTGGAGCAGAAGGATTCGCCACGGCTGTGCTCGCTGATCGCGCCCAGCGGCATTTCCTCGATGAAGGAGATATCCAGCTGGCGGTCGATGGCGAAGCGCAGCAGATCGTTGATCTCGCCGTCGTTGCGGCCCTTGAGCACCACGCAGTTGAGCTTGATATGGCGGAAGCCCGCGTCGCGCGCCGCATCGATGCCGGCGATCACTTTCGCCAGATCGCCGGTGCGGGTCAGCTCGCGGAAGCGCTGCGGGTCGAGACTGTCGAGGCTGACGTTGAGCCGCGACAGCCCTGCGTCGAACAGCGGGCCGGCCAGGCGGGCGAGCTGCGAGCCGTTGGTGGTCATGCACAGTTCGCGCAGGCCGGGCAGGGCGGTGATACGCCGGCACAGCTCGACGATGCCGTTGCGCACCAGCGGTTCGCCACCGGTCAGGCGGATCTTGCGGGTGCCCAGGGCGACGAAGCGCTCGGCCAGCAGGTACAGCTCATCCAGGCTGAGGATGCGCTGCCGGGGCAGGAACTGCATGTCTTCGGCCATGCAGTAGACGCAGCGGAAGTCGCAGCGGTCGGTCACCGACATCCGCAGGTAGTCGATCTTCCGATCGAAGCCATCCAGCAAAATCCTGTCCGCCATGGGCGCCTCGTCATGTCCGCTGGCGGAGGAAGCTCGCGCCAGTCATGCGGAAAAGCTAAGCGCAGGCAGGCGCGGCGTCCAATCGGTAGTTGCGACCGAGTGATCGATGCTGTCTATCACTGCGCCAGGATTTCGATTTTCGCCATGAAACCCTCGTCGATAGTGGTTTTCGGAGTGATAGAGGGTTTCGATCAAGTCGTCACGAATAGCGATTGGACGCCCGTTTCGAATGGCCATAGCCTGAATGCGAACACAGGCTTTCGTAGCTGATCGACATTCCCTATCACCACGCCGCTGCAGGTGTCCGTTCGCGAGCGAACAGGCGCCACGGGCTTCTGCAGCCCGCAGAAAGGTGGCGACGGGGACAGACCAGCCAGGCGCCGGGTTTCACCCTGGTGGCCTACTTCCTGCCCCTGATATTGCCGGCAACCCCGCCGGCGACGGCGCCGATCGCCGCGCCGGTCCAGCCGCTGCCGCCGGAGATCGCGGCAATGCCGGCGCCGGCCGCGGCACCGATGGCTGCGCCGCTCAACGTCCCCTGCTGCTGGGAACTCATCGACGTGCAGCCGATCACGCTCGCTGCGGTGAGGGCTGCGGCAAACGCCAGGAATCGCTTCATGTTCATCTCCGCTACTTGTTCCGCTGCAAACCGGGCACGACCATCTCGAACCAGATGGTCTCGATGACGGGCTGATTCACGCGGTCCGGATTGGCGGCGTACCACTTGTCGAGCCCTTCGCGCACGGTGTCGAGCGTCTGGCCCTTCAGGCCCCTGGCGAAACGCGGAATCAGGCTCTGCTCATCGGACGGCGGCGTCGATCCGTGGAAGGCCGCCTCCACGTGGTAGGCATTGGCGATGCCGACGAGATAGGCCTTCTTGATCTGCTCCGACGACTGCATCCATTGCTCGCCGGTGACCATCGGCACCTCGTCGGCACGGGAAATGCCCGATGTCGTCGCCAGGGCCACGCATGCCGCGAATGCCAGCGTGCCCATTCGCAATGCCCTCATCGCTTCCCTCCTCGCCAGGCCGAGCCTCGGCGATGTGGCGCGGCCCGCAGTGGCGGGTCGCGCGTCGAACCGGTCGAACATCGAAACTCCATCGGACTCCCGCCCGGTCCGAATGTCAATGCCTGGGCGCCGCAGCCGATATCAGCTCCCTGCGGCGCGCTTCATGCAGTTCTGGTAGCGCCCGTCGACCCGCCGGGCGAACCACTCGGTGGTCAGCTTGCGGGTGATCTTCGGACTCTTCAGGTCGATGCCGGGCATCGTTTCGCGGGGCAGCTTGCGCCGCTCGATCTTCTCGGCCAGGGCGAAGACCCGCTCGTACAGATCGGTTTCCTCGAATTCCAGGCTGTCGCCCTTGAGCAGCGCCCGGCGGATGGCGGACTCGCCAAGGCCGAGCTGCTTCTGCAGGGCGCGCACCGCCAGTTCGGTTGTGCCGGCCTTGCTGGAACCATGGATGACCAGGTCGCCGTCCAGCGCCAGCGGAATGCCCGAGGCGAGGCTTACCGCCTGCTGGAACGCGGCGTTGCGACTGGCGTACCAGCCTGCGTTGAAATCGGCGAAGCGGTACAGCGGCCGCGGGTAGTGGACCGGGTAGCCAAGCAGGTGGGCGATGCCGAAGTACATGCCGCCGCGCCGGGTGAAGACTTCCTGGCGAATGGAGCCATCGACCGGATAGGGGTAGCGCTGCGCATTGGCTTCGGCGAAGGCGATGCTCACCTGCATCGGGCCGCCGGTGTGCACCGGGTTCAGGCTGCCGAACAGTTTCTGGCCGAGGGGCACCATGCCGATGAAGTCGTTGAAGATGGCGCTCAGCTCCTTCTCGGTGCGCACCGTGGACAGGCGCTGTTCGTAGGTCTTGCCGGTGGGCGAGTCGATCTTCAGGGCGGCGCTCACCAGCAGCGCCGGCACGTGCAGGCGACTGGCGCGCCGCTGGATTTCCTCCCGGGCGATCTTCGCCAGCCCCGGCACGGGCGGATCGGCCTGGTAGGTGGACTCCTGCTCGGTGACCGCCAGCACGGCGCAGAGGTTGCTGTCGCTGGGCGCGATGCCCTGGGCGGCGAAGGCGGCCTGGATATCCGTGGCCCAGCCCTGGCGGTCCGGCACCTTGGCCGGCATCAGCCTGACCACCTTGGCCCGCACTTCGGCCGGGCGCAGCACCGGCTCCTGCGGTTTCTGTGTGCCGCACGCGGCCAGGGCAAGTAGCGTGGCAAGAAAGGCGGAACGTGTGACGAGGTCGCTCATGGAATGGCAGTCTTCTCAATGGAGCGGGACAGTGGAAAGGCATCGTAGGATGGGTTGAGCTTGCGATACCCATCATCCGGAACAGCATGGGTATCGCTTCGCTCAGACTGCGCTGCGCAGCACCGGCGTTGCGATTCTCTCACCCCAACCCTCTCCCGGAGGGAGAGGGGGCACAATTGCGTCGGGCGATATGCCGTGCCAGCCGGCAACTCTGAACAGTCCCCTCTCCCTCGAGGGAGAGGGCTAGGGTGAGGGGGCATCGCGACGATGCCAGGCCCGCCAGTTCAATTCCCGCCGACCACCCGATAGCAGGGCTTATACGCCGCGCCGCCGGGCAGCTTCATGCGGTGCTGTTTGACGAAAGCCTGCAACAGCTGGTCGAGCGGTTTCATCACCCGGGCATCGCCATGGATTTCGTAGGGGCCGTGCTCTTCGATCAGGCGTACGCCCTTTTCCTTGACGTTGCCGGCCACGATGCCGGAGAACGCGCGGCGCAGGTTCGCCGCCAGCTCGTGGGGCGGAAGCGCGGTGCTGAGCTGCAGGCTGCCCATGTGCTCGTGGGTCGGGTCGAACGGGCGCTGGAAGTGCTCGTCGATGTTCAGCAGCCAGTTGAAGTGAAAGGCGTCGTTGCGTTCCCGGCGGAACTGCTTGACCTCCTTCAGCCCCTGGGCCATCTGCCGCGCCACTTCGGCGGGGTCGTCGATGATGATCTTGTAGCGCCGCTGCGTGACCTCGCCCAGGGTCGCGCCGACGAATTCATGCAGTTGCCGCAGGTAGGGCTCGGCGCTCCGGGGGCCGGTGAGCACCAGCGGGAAGGGCAGGTCGGCGTTGGCCGGGTGCATGAGAATGCCCAGCAGGTAGAGGAACTCCTCCGCGGTGCCGACCCCGCCCGGGAAGATGACGATGCCATGGCCGACGCGTACGAAGGCTTCCAGGCGCTTTTCGATGTCCGGCAGGATCACCAGCTCGTTGACGATAGGGTTGGGCGCCTCCGCGGCGATGATCCCCGGCTCCGTCAGCCCGAGGTAGCGGCCGCCGTGATGGCGCTGCTTCGCGTGGCCGATGGTGGCCCCCTTCATCGGCCCTTTCATCACACCGGGACCGCAACCGGTGCAGACATCCAGGTTGCGCAGGCCGAGCTCGTGGCCGACCCGCTTGGAATAGATGTATTCCTCGCTGCTGATCGAATGCCCGCCCCAGCACACGACGATCTTCGGGTCCACGCCCGGCCGCATGGTGCGGGCGTTGCGCAGCAGGTGGAAGACGTAATCGGTGATGCCCTGCGAACTGTTCAGGTCGACGCGCTGGTTCTCCAGCTCGCTGGCGGTGTAGACGATATCGCGCAATGCGCTGAAGAGCATTTCGCGGGTGCCGGCGATCATTTCGCCATCGACGAAGGCGTCGGCCGGCGCATTGACCAGTTCCAGGCGCACGCCACGGTCCTGCTGGTGAATGCGGACCTCGAAGTCGCGGTAGGCGTCGAGGATGGTCCTGGCGTCGTCGATACGCGCGCCGGTGTTGAGAATGGCTAGCGCGCACTGGCGGAAGAGGCCGTAGATGCTGCCCGAGCCAGCTTCGCTGAGCTGCTGCACTTCACGCTGGGACAGGGTTTCGAGGGTGCCCTTGGGGCTGACGGCGGCGTTGACGGTGAATCTGGAGGACTTTACTGCTTCCATGTATGCGATTCCGACTTCTGGCATCTGGATCATCGACCGCGTGTCCGCGGTGTCGTGCCCCGGTGGCCGCAAGGGCGGCCAGGAAAGATGGGGCCTGTCCTGAATAGTAGTTCGACCGTGCCGCGCAAGACGAGCCTGGCTGCGTGGCATCATTCCGTTCACCTATGCTTCTGGTTATGTATGAGCCTGTGCGACAGTTGCTCCCTCATCATTGAAACCCGCATCCAGGGCGATGGCGAGCCTTCGACTACTTCGCCGACTTCACGCACCCGTACCGTACCTCCCTGGATGGGGAGTACCCATAGAAGGCGGCGTAACACTTGCTGAAGTGGCTGGCCGAAGCAAAGCCGCAGGCGATGCTCACTTCGGAAATGGGCAGGTCCGAGTGCTGGAGCAGGCGACGGCTCTCGGTTATCCGCAATTCCAGATAGAAACGCACCGGCGTGGTTCCCAGTTGCTGCTTGAACAGCCGTTCGAGCTGTCGCTTGGAGCGGCCGACATAAACGGCAAGCTGATCCTGGCTCAGGGGTTCTTCGATGTTCGCGCTCATCAGGGTGATCGCATCCCGGACCGGCTCGCTCATTTTCTCGTGCAGCGACGGATGCACTCTTCGATAGCGGGACTCTTCGAAGGCGAGGATATCGACGATGGCGTCGACCAGTCCGCGTCCATGCAGGTTGTCGATCCATTTCAGCACCATGTTGAAGGCGCCCATGGGGCTCGCGGCGGTGAGCCGGTCGCGGTCGACCACATAGCTCTCGCAGGTCACCTGGCTGTTCCTGGCTATTTCGGCGAGCGCTGCCCGATTCTCCGGATGCACGGCGCACTTGTAGCCGTCGAGCAGCCCCGCCTGACCCAGGAACCAGGCGCCATTCCACAGCCCGGCCAGTGCGATGCCCTTTTCGGCCGCTGCCTGCAACAGGTGCGTCAGCTCGGGTGTGGGACGCAGCGCCGTTCGCAGGCCGCCGCACACCACCAGAAGATCGAACTCGTGCAGGTGCTCGATCCGCAGTGCCGCGCTCGGGGTGATGACCAGCCCGAGGTCGCTGGCGGCCGAGTTTCCATCCAGGCTGAAGGTCCGCGTGGCAAAAGCTCCCGCCCTGATCAGGTTCGCGGTGACCAGGGTGTCGAGCGCTTGCGTGAAGGCCGGAAGAGAAAAGTGTTCGAGCAGGACGAAGCCCACCCGTGCTTCCGGCAGGAACTCGTCCTTCTGTTCGCCAACGAAGCGGAGGTTGCGTCCCTGCAAGCCATCGCTGAAATACCTCCTTTCTTTCAATCTCGTCCTCTTTCCTTCCAACGGGTCCAACGATTCAGCGCCCGGGCCGACGAAGTCATCGGGCCAGGCAAAAGCTTGAAAACAGGAAGCGCCCGGACGTCGTCGCCCGGGCGCTTCCTGTTCGATCATTTACCGCGACTGGCCGGCAGAAGTGCCTGGCCGTTCAGGTCAGGCCGGTTTCCCCGCGGCGCCAGCATGCTTGGGTTGCTGGTGCGGTCGTTTGGTGGCGATGCCGATGAGCATGATCGCCACGGCCAGCCCCAGGGTCGAAGTCACTTCGAGCCGGTGCTGGGGCATGACGAACATCACGCCCAGGGCGAAGACGATGAAGGCGATGACGGCCCAGGTCAGCCAGGGGAACAGCCACATCCTGAAGGCGATTTCGGCATTGCGCTTCTGCAGCATCGAGCGCATGCGCAGCTGCGAGAAGGCGATCACCAGATAGACCAGCAGGGCAATCGATCCGGAGCTGGCCAGCAGGAAGGCGAACACCTGGGACGGCGCGAAGAAGTTCAGGGCCGTGGTCAGCATGCCGATCAGGGTGCTGGCGATGACGGCCGCGCGGGGCACGCCGGCGCCGGAGGTGCGCTGGATGAAGGCCGGCGCATCGGAGCGCTTGCCGAGCGAATAGATCATGCGCGAGGAAATGTAGATCGAGGAGTTCAGGCAGCTGGCGACCGCCACCAGCACCACCATGTCGACCAGGAACTTCGCGTAGGGGATGTTCATGATTTCCAGCGCGCGCTGGTAGGAACCCTGCACCGGCAGCAGCGGGTCGTTCCACGGCACGATGGAGATGATCACGAAGATCGACAAAAGGTAGAAAACACTGATCCGCCAGATCACGGAACGGGTGGCCTTGGCGATGTTCCTGGCCGGGTTGCTCGACTCGGACGCCGCGATGGTCACCGCTTCCGTGCCCATGTAGCTGAACATCGTCGTCAGCAGGGCGCCGAAGATCGCCGTCCAGCCGTTGGGCATGAAGCCGTCGTGTGCCACCAGCAGACGCTGCAGGCCGCTGACTTCGCGATCGGGCAGCAAGCCGAGCAGGGCGGCAGCGCCCAGCGCGATGAAGGCCACGATGGCGATGATCTTGAGCATGGCGAACCAGAACTCGAACTCGCCGTATTTCGCCACGCTGAAGAGGTTCGTGGCGGTCAGCAGCACGGTCACCGACATCGCGTAGAACCAGGTCTCGAATTGCGGGAACCAGTTGTTCAGCACGACGCCCGCGGCAATCGCCTCGATGGGAATCACCAGCACCCAGAACCACCAGTACAGCCAGCCGATGGTGAAGCCGGCCCAGCGGCCGATGGCCTGGTCCGCGTAGGTGGAGAACGAGCCCGTGTCGGGGCTGGCGACCGCCATTTCCCCAAGCATGCGCATGACCAGCACCACCAGGGTCCCGGCCAATGCATACGCCACGATCGCGGCAGGGCCGGCCGCCGCGATGGCGTGTCCGGAGCCGACGAACAATCCCGCGCCGATGATGCCGGCTATCGAGAGCATGGTGATATGGCGAGGCTTGAAGCCTTGCGCCAGTCCGCCGCTTGCGTTTTCCGCTCTGGTGATGGTCATTCGGATCTCTTCTCTTGGACTTGTTATGGGAGACGCAAAGCTGCCGCCAGGTCGCCGGGAGCCTGGGCGCCGGCCCTTGCCGGTTCGCCGCTGGGCTCGCCGGCAATCGCTGTCGGCAGGCATCACGCGAGGCCAACATAGTCCACGTGGCCTGGAGGCCGGTTGGTCCTACTCGCCACCGGGTTGAGGAAAAACGACATCGTCTTGTGCGCTTGCGGCATCTCGTCAGGCGGCGGCCGGTTCGTCGGGCTTGCTCCGCGCCGACAGAACCGTGGCGACGATGATCAGGGCCGCCCCGGCAACCATCAGCAGCGAGGGTCGCTCGCCGAAAAGCCACCAGGCGCAGGCAATGGCGTACACCGGCTCCAGCGCGATGATCATTCCGGCGCTGCGCGCATCGAGACCGTCCAGGCTCTTCACGAACAGGTACTGCGACAGCCCCGTGCAGAACACGCCCAGGAGGCCGAGGTAGATCCAGTCGGTCGTCGTCAGCCCGTCGGTCATGAAGCCTTCCAGCGAAAACGGCGAGATCAGCAGGGCGACGGTCATGTTCTGCCAGAAGGCCACCTGCATGGCGTCCATCCCCCGCGTGGCGCGGCGGTTGGTCATGGCCAGCATGGCGAAGGAAAGGCCGGAAGCCAGGCCCCAGAGCAGCCCGACCGTGCCCTGGTTGCCCAGGTCGAACGAAGGCGTGACGAGCACCAGTCCGATGCTGACCAGCAGCAGGAGGACGGCTTCGCGTGCGCCGATCCGTTCGCGGAAAACCAGCAGGTCCAGCAGGGCGATGAAGGCCGGGAAGCTGGCGAAGCCAAGCGTCGCCACCGCGACTCCGCCGACCTTGATGGCGATGAAGAAGGTGACCCAGTGGGCCGTGAGCATGGCGCCGGAGAGGAACAGGATCGCCAGCTTTCGCCAGCTCAGCCCGCGAAACAGGGAACGTCGCTGCACTTGCGCAACGACCAGCAGGGCAAGCACCGCGAAGGCGGCGCGACCGAAGGTGATGACGGTGGCATCGGCATGGATCAGCGCGCCGAAAATGCCGGTCAGGCCGAAGAGCACCGCTGCGATGTGGGCAACGGTCAGGGAAGCACGATGGCTGCTCGAAGGAGCAACCTGGGTTACATCTACGGAAAGCATGGGCAGCAGGTCTTTACGAATGGCGTGGCCGACACACTCCCCTGTGGTCGTGCGCACTGGTTTCGATGACGAATGGGGATTCGGGATGACATCCGGACGCGGTGGATGCCGGGTGCTGCAGCGTTGGCGGCGCTCTTCCTGAGCTATTGGCTGCTTGCGTGCGGGTAGAACGAAAGGTCGCCCGCTTCGCCGCCGCGCGGAACACGGTGGCGAAGCGGGTCGGTCGGCGCTCGTCTTATTCGGAAGCGTCGATCCAGATGGTCTTCAGTTCGGTGTACTGGTCATGGGCCCAGATCGACTTGTCGCGGCCGCCGAAGCCGGACTCCTTGTAGCCGCCGAACGGCGTGGAGGCATCGCCCTCGCCGAAGCAGTTGACGGTGACCACGCCGGCACGGATCGCCCGCGACAGCTTGAGCGCATTGCGCAGGCTGCCGGTGTAGACCGAGGCGGCGAGGCCGTAGACCGAATCGTTGGCCAGGGCGATGGCTTCGTCGACGTCGCTGAAGCTGGTGACTGCCAGGACCGGGCCGAAGATCTCTTCGCGGAACAGGCGGCTGTCGGGGCTCACGCCATCGTAGACAGTCGGCTGGACGAAGATGCCCTGCTCGGTCTTGCCGCCGAAGACGGTATCCAGCTTCTCGGCGCCGGCCTGCTCGATGTACGAGCGGACCTTCTCGAAATGGGACTTGCTGATCATCGCGCCGAGGCGGTTTTCCGGGTCCAGCGGGTCGCCCATCTTCCAGTCGCGCATGTGCACGCCGATGCGTTCCAGCAACGCGTCCTTGATCTCGGCATGGACGATGAGGCGCGACGAGGCGGAGCAGTTCTCGCCCATGTTCCAGAAGGCGCCGTTGACCACGTGCTGGGCGACGTGGTCGAGGTCTTCCACGTCGTTCATCACCACGGCCGGGTTCTTGCCGCCGCACTCCAGCACCACGCGCTTGAGGTTCGACTCGGCGGCGTACTTCAGGAACAGCCGGCCGGTCTCGGTCGAGCCGGTGAAGCTGACCATGGACACGTCCGGATGGCGGCCGATGGCTTCGCCGGCGTCCTTGCCGCCGCCGGGCACCACGTTGAACACGCCGGCCGGCACACCCGCCTCGAAGGCGAGTTCGGCGACGCGCAGGGCGGTGAGGGTGGTTTCCTTGGCCGGCTTGACCACGATGGAGCAGCCCGCGGCCAGCGACGGGCCGATCTTCCAGGCGAGCATCAGCAGCGGGAAGTTCCACGGCAGCACCAGGCCGACCACGCCGATGGCCTCGCGCACCACCATGGTCACCGCGCCGCCGACCGGGGCGGTGGCGTCGTAGATCTTGTCGATCAGCTCGGCGTGCCAGCGCAGGGTGTGGATCGTCTCGGGAACGTCGATGGTCTGGCATTCGCGGACGGGCTTGCCGCTGTCCAGGCTCTCCATCACGGCCAGCTCGTGGGCGTTGTCTTCGAGCAGCTGGGCGAAGCGCAGCAGCACCGACTTGCGCTCGGCGGGGGAGCGCTTGTGCCAGCGGCCGTCTTCGAATGCCTGGCGGGCGCTGGCCACGGCAACGTCCACATCGGCGGCGTCGCACGCCGCGATGCTGGCCAGCGCTTCGCCGGTCGCCGGGTTGGTCGAGGTGAAGGTCCTGCCCGACAGCGAGTCGCGGAAGCTGCCGTCGATGAACGCCTGGGTGCGGAAGTTCAGCTTCGCGGCAATCGCCGCGTACTCCTGTTTGCTCAGCAAGTCAGCCATTGTTGGAACCCTCGCTGATCTTCGCGATGTTGCGCTTGAGTACGCTGAGGATCTCCTTCAGCGCCTGCTTCTCTTCGCTTTCCAGCGGCTGCATCGGCGCGCGTACGCCGCCGGCGCGCAGGCCGCTCAGCTCGCAGCCGTGCTTGATGGACTGGATGAACTTGCCGCTTTCGAGGAAGTCCATCAGCGGCATCATTTCGGCCATGATGCGGCGGCCCTTGTCGAAGTCCTTCTCGATCACGCACGCCTCGTACAGGGCGACGTGTTCGCGGGGAATGAAGTTGGAGCCGGCGCAGACCCAGCTGCGGGCGCCCCAGGCGAAGAACTCCAGGGCCAGGTCGTCCCAGCCGCAGGACAGGGCGATTTCGGGGTGCGACACCGCCAGGCGGTGCAGGCGGGCGGTGTCGCCCGAGCTTTCCTTGATGGCGACGATGTTCTTGCAGTCGGCCACTTCGGCGAAGAACTCGTCGCCCATGCCGACGCCCATGCGGGCGGGGTAGTTGTAGAGCATGATCGGCAGGTCCGCCGCGCGGTCGACGGCGCGGACGTGCAGGGCGATTTCCTTCTGGGTCGGCAGGGCGTACGGCGGGGAGCCGACCAGGATCGCATCGGCCTTGATGGCTTTGGCCGCTTCGGCGTAGGCGACCGATTCCTCGGTGCGGATGGCGCCGGTGCCGACCACCAGGGGCAGGCGGCCGTTGATCACATCACTGGCCTGGGCGGCGAGATCGAAGCGCTCCTGGGCGGTATGGGCGTAGTACTCGCCCGTGGAGCCGCCGATGACGATGCCGTGGACCTTCGATTCGATCAGGTATTCCAGCACTTCGGCAAAGGCCGGTTTGTCGATGGTTCCCGCTGCGGTCAGGGGAGTGATTGCCGGGGTGAAGATACCGTCGAAGTTCATTATTGGATTCTCCTGGGGGTGAGGGCCTTGCCTGTCGCCGCGCGGCTGAGTCGTGCGGCGGCGCGGCATGTCCGGATTTCAGGTGAGCGACGCCGCCTGTTGCAGGTTGAGCGAACGGGTTTCGGGGGCCAGCGCCCAGGCGACCAGCAGGCCGACGAGGGTCACGGCTGCCGCCGCATACATGGTCTGGGCGATGCCGAGGGTTTCCAGCGAGATGGGCACCAGGTAAGTGCCTACCGCGGCGCCGACCCGCGACAGCGATGTGCCGACGCCGACCGCGAACGCGCGGATCTCGGTGGGGAACAGTTCGTTGGGGTAGACCAGTTGGAGCACCTGGGCGCCGCCGATGAACAGGGCGTAGGCGCCGAACAGGAGCAGGATCAGGACTTCCGAACCGCTGTTGAACGCGCCCAGTCCGAGCAGCGCCAGGCCGGACCAGAGGAAGCTCTGGATCAGCATGCTGCGGCGGCCGATGGAGTTGATCAGGCGGGTGGCGATGATGCAGCCCACCACGAAGAGCAGGGTGATCGCTACCGATCCGAACGAGGCCCAGTCGCCTTTCAGGTTGAGCGCCTGCAGTACCTTCGGTGCGAAGGCATAGACCGCGAACACCGGAATGATCGAGCAGGTCCAGAACACGCTGACGAACAGCATGCGTTTGCCGTAGCCGGAGTGCAGGAGATTCCACACGGAGAGCTTTTTGGCTTCCGCCTGTTCGGGCAGGTTCTTCAGGGAGAAGTCGGGTCCGTACACCTGCCTGATGATGCTTTCGGCCTCGGCCGCGCGGCCCTTGCTCAACAGCCAGCGGGGCGATTCCGGCGTGCCCATGCGCACGGCGAACAGGATCGCGCCGATCACGGCTGGGCTGGCCAGCACCAGGCGCCAGGCGTCATCGCCGCCTGCGCTCAGGATGAAGTTGCCAGCGACATAGGCGAGCGCCGCGCCGGCGAACCAGAGGATGGTCAGGGTGGCCAGTCGCGGTCCGCGATATTTCCGCGGCAGGAACTCCACGAGCAGGGAGGTGGCCACCGGATACTCGATGCCGACGGCCATGCCGATCAGGAAGCGCAGCAGGAACAGCGCCATGGCCGATTCGACCCAGAACTGCGCCAGCGAACCGAGGATGAAGATGGTCGGGCCAACGAAGAAGACGTTCTTGCGGCCCAGCCTGTCGGTCAGCCAGCCGCCAAGGAAACCGCCGCAGAAGATGCCGATCAGCGCCGAGGCGGCGATGAGGCCCTGCCAGAAGTCGCTGAGGTTCAGGCCCGAGGTCAGTTGCAGCATGGCAACGCCGATGATGCTCAGGACATATCCATCGACGAACGAGCCGCCGCCGGAACGTATGGTCAACAACTTGTGGAAGTTGTTGAGAGGTACATCTTCGACCGATCTGGAAATTGTCATTGTTTTCTTCCGACTCTAATAGTATTCGCATTATCCGGACCTGTTCCTGAAGACACCTCCAGCTTCAGAATGCGCAAGTTGTCCGAATTCAAGTTGCACAAAAATTTCAGCGTTCTTTGCCGGCCCGATATTGGCCCCAACTAAGATTCAGGTTCACACCCACCGAAAGAAGCGGCTCCGGAGGATTAACATTCGGGCCTGGAGCCCCCAGCAGGAAGTCGATAAGTTCGCTCCGCTTGCCAGCCAGCCAGTCGGCCAGCAACTTGCCGGTGACGGTGCCTCTGGTTACACCAAGTCCATTGCAGCAAAGGGCGCCATAAACATTCGGCGCCAGTTGGCCGAAGTGCCCCATGTGATTTCTCGACAGGGCCAGTGCGCCGCCCCAGGTATATTCGAACTCGACATCCGGCAACATCGGGAATCGACGTTCGAAAGAGTCCCGATGCCGGTTGACGAAGCGCTCGATGTATTTGCTGTTGCTGCGGCCGTCCGGGTTGAAGCTGAAACTGTTGCGGATCAGCAGGCGGTTGTCCGGAGTGCGGCGTACCGTCGTGCCGAACGGGTCGGCAGGGATCACGCCCCAGAACGGTTTGCCACCCAGGCGAGCCTGCTCGTCGCTGCTGAGCGGGCGGGTGATGCTGGCGTAGGTGAAGACCGGCAGCATCCTGCCCTTGAGGAACCCGAAGCTCATGCCGAAGGCGTTATTGGTGAGGACCAGCTTGTCGGTGGTGATACTGCCGTAGGCGTGGGTGAGCACGGTCTTGTCGCCGTACTCCACCTCGGTGATCGGCGTGTTTTCGTAAAGGGTGACGTTGTCCGGAAGGCTGTCCGCCAGGCCTTTGACCAGCGCGGACGGCTGGATGAGTATCGTCCCCGGCGTGAACAGCGCCTTGCGGTAGAAGTGCGTGCCGATGTGCGCGGGAAGCTCGTCGGCCTCGATCATCTGGTATTCCTGGCCAAGCTTGTCCAGGCCGCGCCGATAGGCATCCAGTACGGCGATGCCACGATCTTCGATGGCAGCCTGGTATTTGCCGCAGGCTTTCATCTGGCAATCGATATCGTGCTGCTGCACCAGATCCTTGAGCAATGACTGGCCGGTAAGATTCAACTTGAGACTGATCTTCGCCGTCTCGATATCGCCGATATAATCATCGGCGCCAATATCGTGGGGCAGGTCTATTGCAAAACCGGCGTTTCGTCCGGAAGTACCGAACCCGACTTCCTGCGCTTCGACAAGAATGATTTCTTCATTGGGGAAGTTGAGCGCCAATTGCCGGGCGGCGGCGAGACCGGTAAAGCCGGCACCTACTACAACCCAGCGGGCCGAACTCTTGCCAAAATGGCTGGGTCTTGGCTGACGGGGTTTGCTCAGATGGTACCAACCACAACTTTTGTCATCGGCAGGTAAGGATGTGATTTTTGTCATTTTCGAGGCCTGTTCTTATATCAGCTTGCGCCCGGACGATGGCGGCGGCCGCCTCGGGATCGGCTTGCAGATCCCGTTACATTAGGCTCGAAGATTAACGACCCCCTCCTGCCGGCAAAAGCAACATTTAGGGAAGGCAATCAATGATGTGGAGTTATGAGAGCGGGGAGGGATTGGAGGAGGCATAAAAAAACCTGCATGAAAGCAGGTTGGGAAAAATAAAAATATTAAAGGCTAACAGGAATTAAAAGTCCGGCTAAATAACATAATCTGCCGGGTAACGATAACTTCCGGTCATCAGAGTTGCGCGAGCACCCAGTCGCGCAGGCGGCAGCAGGCTTCGTCATCCTCCTTGTCTTCATTGAATGTCAGGTAGTGCAGGGTGTCCTTGAGCACCAGTTCCTGTTCGACCGGCCGCACCAGCTGCCCCTCGGCGACCAGGTGCCCCACCAGGTGATCCCAGCCCAGGGAGACGCCCTGGTGGTTCAGGACCATCTGCACCAGCAGGATGTAGTCGTTGGCATTGAAGAAGTGCGGGCCATTGGCCGGGCGTGCATCGAGGTCGATGTCGTGCAATGCCAGCCAGACCTTCCAGTCGATATGCTCGGCGACCTGCGAGCGGCCGTAGGGGCTGAGGTTCAGCAGCACGGTGTCGCGCAGGCCCTCCAGGGTGCGTATTTCCGGGTGCTGCTCAAGGTACTTCGGCGTGCAGACCGGATAGATCACGTCATGCATCAGCGGATAGCTGCGATACCCCTCGCGGACCTTGGCCATCTTGGTGATGAAGATGTCGGGGCGCACGCCGGGCTCCATGGACAGGAAATTCTGCGTGGTGATCAGGTTGAGGTCGACGTCCGGGTTGGCGCTGAAGAAGCTCGGCAGCCGGGGCGCGAGCCAGTGCGCCGAGAAGGCCGGGGAGCAGCAGAGGGTGAGCACGCGCCTGGAGGTGGTCTTCTTGCGAATCCGGTCGGCGGCCTGGGAGATGTTGACGAAGGACAGCTGCACCGCATCGAAGAAGATCGAGCCCGCCGTCGTCAGTTCCACGGCGCGTCCCACGCGCTTGAACAGCTCGTCGCCCAGATAGATTTCCAGCTCGCGGATCTGCCGGCTGATCGCCGCCTGGGTCACGCACAGGGCTTCGGCCGCCCGTGTGAAGTTCTGGTACTTGGCGGCCGCGACAAAGGCCTTCACGGCGCGCAGCGGCGGCATCTTGACCAGGGTCTGATCAGGTTCGGTGTGCTTAACCATAACTAGATGTAATCAAGATCCTGAATAAAAAGTCGGTTCTGCCGGCTGACGACCTCGCCCTAGACTGCGGACTGCTGCAATCGCTGCGGGGCGGCTTCGCTGCTCGTCCTGAGGTTATCCGAAAGGGCATTCCTACAGAAAGCCCCAACGCTGAAACGGCAACCGGATGACCTCACCGTTCCATCTTTCGCTGCTTCAGCCAGCACCGACAACTTCCTGCGCCTCTTCGGAGAAAACAACAATGGACAAGAAGAACGCCGTACTAGCCCTGATCCGCCAGCGCAAGGAGCGCCACGCCCTTCCTCGCGCGCTTTACAGCGACGCCGATGCCTATCGCCAGGATCTGGAGCAGATCTGGCACAAGGAATGGATCTTCGCCGGCCATACCTTCGAACTGGAAAAGCCGGGCCAGTACCTGACCCTGCAGATCGGGGACTATCCGGTTGCGGTGGTCCGGGGTGGCGATGGGCAGGTGCGGGCGTTCCACAATGCCTGCCGTCACCGGGGCTCCAAGGTGTGCAGCGAGAGCAGCGGCAAGGTGGCGAAACTCGTTTGCCCCTACCACAAATGGGTTTTCGATCTGGATGGCAAGCTGCTGTTCGCCGGCAACATGGGCCCCGATTTCAACGTTGCCGACTACGGCCTCAAGCCGGCCCATTGCGAAGTGGTGAACACCTACATCTTCGTCTGCGTCGCCGAGAAGGCGCCGGATTTCGAGCGTTTCCGCAGTGCCGTTTCCCCTTTCATCACTCCCCACAACCTGGAGGATTGCAAGGTGGCGTTCGAGTCCAACCTGATCGAGCGCGGCAACTGGAAGCTGGTCTTCGAGAACAACCGCGAGTGCTACCACTGCGAGGGCACCCATCCGGAGCTGCTCAACTCGTTCGTCGAGAACCTCTCGGTAGCCGGGGTAGGGGGCGAGGAAGATCCCGAGCTGGCGGCGCACTGGGATCGCTGCGAAGCCGCCGGCCTGCCCAGCCGCCTGGTGATGGACGAAGGCGGACAGTTCCGCATGACGCGCATCCCGCTGTCGGCCGGCGCCGTCAGCTACACCATGGACGGCAAGGCCGCGGTGTCCAGGCGCCTCGACCGCAGCGGCGAGGAGAACATCGGCGCGCTGCTGTACTTCAACTATCCGTCCACCTGGAACCACTTCCTTGGCGACCACGCCCTGAGTTTCCGTGTGCTGCCGCAAGGGCCCAACGAGACGCTGGTGACCACCAAATGGCTGGTGCCGAAGGATGCCCAGGAAGGCATCGACTACGACCTCGACCGTCTGACGCGGGTCTGGGTCGCGACGAATGACCAGGATCGGCGTCTGGTCGAGGGCGCTCAGGCGGGCGTCAGCTCCCCGGCCTATGAGCCCGGACCTTACTCCTCGATAGCGGAGAACGGGGTCTGCCAGTTCGTCGACTGGTACTGCTCGACCATGGCGGATCGGCTGGCCGACTGAGCCTCGCTCGCCTTCAATCCGGCCCCGTTTCACTCGCCTGTGAAACGGGGCCTTTTTCTGTCCGACAGGCCCAGGATTCGGTAATGCACACACATTCGCTTTCTCGCCGGAACGGCCATGCCATGGGCTTCTGCCTGGTACTGCTGGCTGCCTTCTGCTACGGCCTGCAGCCGTTCTTCGCCCGGTTCGCCTACGCCGGTGGCGCGGACCCGGTGGGGCTCCTTCTGGCACGCTTTTCTATCGCCGCCGGGATATTGCTGGTCTGGCTGCGCTGGCGCGGAATACCGCTGCCGTCCGGCCGTCTGGCGCGGCAGAACCTGCTGCTCGGAGTCGGCTATGGGCTGGCGGCGCTGGGGTATTACAGCGCGGCGCGCTCCACCTCGGTCAGCCTGGCGATCACGCTGGTGTACACCTTTCCGGCGTTCGTCACGGCGCTATCCATAACCTGCCTGGGGGAGCGAACCAGCGCCCTCAAGCTGGCCAGCCTGGCACTGGCGGTGGGCGGGGTGGTGATCGCCACGGGCCTCGACCTGTCCGGCGCATCGCTGGGTGCGCTATGGGCGCTGTTCGCCGCGGTGTGCTACGGCAGCTCGATCATCTATGGCACCCACCGGATCGTCCATGAGAACCCGTTGGCCTCGGCGGCCATGCTGTTGCTGGGCTGCGCACTGACCTTCACCGTCGCCGCTGTCGTGCAGGGCGCGTCCCTGCCGGCGACGGCCCCGGCCTGGTGGGGGACGGCCGGGCTGGCGCTGTTCGCCACGCTGGTGCCGGTCGCGGCATTCCTGGCGGGATCGCCCCGGATCGGTCCCTCCGCCGCCGCCACCCTCTCGACGCTGGAGCCGATGGTGGCCGTGAGCATCGCCGTGCTGTTCATGGGGGAGCACGTTACGTCCGCCATGCTCGGCGGCGGAGCGATGGTTCTGCTCGCGGCGATTTTCCTTGCCCATCAGGGAGCGGCGGATCGCGAGTGCGCTCCCGTGCCAGGGGAGGCCACTCGCGACTCATAACATGAGGTTATGGTTAAGGGCGAACAAATGTCGTTGGACGCTGTGGTCGTCAAATCCTAACTTGGAGCTGCAACGCGACACCCATCAACCGATGTCGCCTTCAGGGAGCAGGATTTTCTGCGTGCCGGTTTCCAGTTGGAAACCAATGGATGTCCGGTTATCTGATGCACCGATAACGGGAAGGCGCAAAGCTGACTGATTGGTTAATAAGCATAATAAAAGAGGGTTGTATGAATCAGGCCGACGAGATTCTTTCGGTGAAGAACATCTTCAAGGTGTTCGGGCCCCGTCCCGAACTTGCGATGGAGATGTTGCGCAAGGGCGCCGACAAGAACGAGATCTTCAGCAAGACCGGACATGTCGTGGGTGTGTTCGACGCCAGTTTCTCAGTCAAGCGTGGCGAGATCTTCGTCATCATGGGACTGTCGGGCTCGGGCAAGTCGACCATGGTGCGACTGTTCAACCGCCTGATCGAACCCACTTCCGGCAGCATCCACCTGAACGGCCGCGAGATCACCGGGCTGTCGGACAAGGACCTGCTGGACGTCCGGCGCAAGGAAATGGGCATGGTCTTCCAGTCCTTCGCGCTGATGCCGCACATGAGCGTGCTGGAGAACACCGCGTTCGGCCTGGAAATCTCCGGCGTGAGCGAGCGCGAGCGGAATGCCCGTGCCAGCGAGGCGCTGCGCCAGGTCGGCCTGGCCGGACACGAGTACAGCTATCCGCACCAGCTCTCCGGCGGCATGCAGCAGCGCGTCGGCCTGGCCCGCGCGCTGGCCAACGATCCGGCGATCCTGCTGATGGACGAGGCGTTCTCCGCCCTCGATCCGCTGATCCGCAGCGAAATGCAGGGCGAGCTGATCCGCCTGCAGGCCGAGCAGCAGCGCACCATCATCTTCATCTCCCACGATATCGAGGAAGCCATCCGCATCGGCCATCGCATCGCGATCATGGAAGGCGGCCGGGTGGTGCAGATCGGCACCCCGCAGGAGCTGCTGAACCAGCCCGCCAACGAGTACGTCGAGACCTTCTTCAAGGGCTTCGACAGTTCCCGCGTACTCAAGGCCGGCGACGTCGCCAGGTTCGATCCGGAGATGGTGTGCCGGGTGAACGGCAAGACGCCGCATTTCAAGGCCGGCATGCCATACGGCTACCTGATCGACGAACGCGGCCAACTGCTGGGCGTGGTGGGCGCCGACGAAGCCGGCAGCGCCCTGAACGGGTCGCCGGACGAGGCACTCAGCCTGCACAGGCAGCATCCCGTGTACACCGACACGCCCTTGCACGACGTGCTCGATATCGTCGCGACGCTGCCTTATCCCGTGCCTGTCCTGGACCACAGCGGTGCTCTGAAGGGCACCATTTCCAAGAACCAGCTGTTGCACACCCTGAGCCGCCATTGAGCGCGCTCCCTCGATCACGCAACAACTGCAACTTCGGAGAATAGGTAGCCAGCATGTCTGAATTCAGTCTTCTCGATCCTTTCCAAAGCGCGAACATTCCCCTCGGCGAGTGGGTGGAAGTCGTCCTGAATTATCTGGTGCAGAACTTCCGCGATGTGTTCCGCGCCATCCGCTGGCCGATCGACCAGGTACTCAACGGCATCGAATACACCCTGCAGAGCATCCCGCCGACCATCGGCATCCTGCTTTCCGGCCTGCTTGGCTGGCAGGTCGGCGGCCAGCGTATCGGCTGGTTGTGCGTGGTGACCCTGACCCTGCTCGGCCTGATCGGCGTCTGGTCCGAATCCATGACCACCCTGGCGCTGGTGCTGACCTCGGTGTTCTTCTGCGCCCTGATCGGCATCCCGCTGGGCATCCTCTCGGCCCGCAGCGACCGGCTGGAAAGACTCGTCCGGCCGGTACTCGATGCCATGCAGACGCTCCCGGCCTTCGTCTACCTGGTTCCGGTGGTGATGCTCTTCGGTATCGGCAACGTGCCGGGCGTCCTCGTGACCATCGTCTTCGCCGTGCCGCCGCTGGTGCGCCTGACCAACCTGGGCATCCGCCAGGTGCCCGAAGACAAGATCGAAGCGGCGCGCGCCTTCGGCTGCACGCCCCGGCAGATGCTGATGCGCGTACAACTGCCGCTCGCCACGCCGACCATCATGGCCGGCGTGAACCAGACCCTGATGCTCTCGCTGTCGATGGTGGTGATCGCCTCGATGATCTCCGTCGGCGGCCTCGGGCAAATGGTCCTGCGCGGTATCGGCCGCCTGGACATGGGCCTGGCCACAGTGGGCGGGGTAGGGCTGGTGTTGCTGGCGATCTTCCTCGACCGCCTGACCCAGGCGATGGGCGAGCGCACCAACTCGGACCCGAGCCTGCGCTGGTATCACAGCGGCCCGGTCGGCCTGGTGCTGCGGCTGGTGGGCAACCAGCCGGTGCGCGGCAAGGCGGCGTGAGTCTTTTTTCAGCGAATCCCTACAGGTCCGCCGGACCACAGTAAAACAACAAGAGGTACGCGACGATGTTCTTCGACTTCACCAGAAAATTTGTTCAATGCGCCTCCGCGCTCTCCCTGAGCCTGGTGTCGCTGTATGGGATGGCGGCCTCGGCGGACAAGCCGGGGGAGGGTGTTTCGGTCTCGCCGATCTTCCCGCCGATTGCCGAGGAGCGCTTCCGTGGCGAGGTCGCCATGGCGGGTCTGCGCGAGCTGGGCTATGACGTCCAGGAGCCCAAGGAAACCGAGTACGCGGCGATGATGGTCGCGCTGTCCTACGGCGATGCCGACTTCACCGTGCACCTCTGGGACAAGCTGCACGACACCTTCTACCAGAAGGTCGGCGGCGACAGGAACCTGGTCAAGGCTGGCGACGTGATCCCCGGCGTGCTGCAGGGCTATCTCATCGACAAGAAGACCGCCGAGGCCCACAACATCAAGTACCTGACCGACCTGAAGAAGCCGGAGATCGCCAAGCTGTTCGACATCAACGGCGACGGCAAGGCCGACCTGACCGGCTGCAACCCCGGCTGGGGCTGCGAACTGGTGATCGATCACCATCTCAAGGCCTATGGCCTGGAGAAGACCGTCACCCACAACCGCGGTTCGTACTTCGCCCTGATGGCGGACACCATCACCCGCTACAAGCAGGGCCAGCCGGTCCTCTATTTCACCTGGGTGCCGCAATGGATCGCCGGTGTGCTGGTTGAAGGCAAGGACGTCGTCTGGCTCGAAGTGCCCTATACCGACCTGCCGGATGGCAAGAACGACGTGAACACCACCTACGAGGGCAAGAACCTGGGCTTCGCCATCGACAAGGTGGAGGCGGTGCTGAACAAGGAGTTCGCCGAGAAGAACCCGGCCGCGCTCAAGTTCCTCTCGCTGGTGCAGATCAGCACCGACGACGAGAGCCAGCAGAACCTGAAGATGCAGAACGGCGAGAACAAACCCGCCGATATCCGCCGCCACGCGGACGAATGGGTCGCCGCGCATCGCCAGCAGTTCGACGCCTGGCTGCAGGCATCCCGGGCCGCTGCCGGCAATCAGGTCAGCCAGGCCAAGCAGTGAGTCCCTCGGGTGCCCGGCAGCGGGCGCCCGTTCTTCCTTCCTTCGAATTCCGTCTGTGGAGTCTCCACATGTCGCTCTATTCGTTCGTCCGCGATTTCCGTTTCCGCGATGCACCGACCCATACCCGCGAGCTGTTGCAGACCTGCCTGCCGGATATCCTCGGTGTGGCGGCCGGCGCGCGGGACAATCACACCAGCCAGGTCCTCAAGCGGTACGCGCTGAACCACTATCCGGCCGGGACGCTGTCCAGCCGCCTGCTGTTCGATGGCCGTCCGGTCCACCCGCTGGGGGCGGCCTGGGCGGGGGGCTTCAGCGTCGACAGCCTGGATGCCCACGAAGGGCACTTCACCTCGAAGGGACATGCCGGCGCGACGGTGGTGCCGGCCTTGCTGGCCCTGGTCGATGCCTGCCGCGAGCAGGGCCGGAGCATCAGCGGCGAGGAGTTTCTCAGCGCGCTGTGCATCGGCTACGAGACGGCTCTGCGGGCCGGCGCTGCGCTGATGGCGACAGCGCCCGAATACCATGCGTCCGGTTCGTTCTCCGGCATCGGCGTCGTCTGCGGCGGCGCACGTCTGCTGCGGATGAGCGAGGAGCAGTTCCGCCATGCCCTGGGCATCGCCGAATACTTCGGTCCGCGTTGCCCGATGATGCGCCTGGTCGATCACCCGTCCATGCTGCGCGACGCCCATGGCGCCGGGGCCTACGCCGGTCTCAACGCCTTGCTGCTGGCCGAGGCGGGTGTCACCGGAGCGCCGGCCGAGACGGTGGAGGACGCTGCCGTGGCCGCCCATTGGCGGGATCTTGGCGAGCGCTGGGAAATCGACGCCCAGTACTTCAAGCCCTGGCCCGTCTGTCGCTGGGCGCAACCGGCGCTCACGGCCATGACCGCGCTGATGGCCGAGCATCCGCAGATTCGCGGCGAGAACATCGAGCAGATCCAGGTGCAGACGTTCCACGAGTCCATGCGCCTGCAGGGCCACACTCCGGCGAATGCCGACGAGGCCCAGTACGCATTGGCCTTCCCGCTGGCTGCGCTGGTGGTGCGTGGCCAGGTCGGTCCTCTGGAAGTGACCGGGGAGGCGATACATGACGCCGATATCCTGGCTGTCAGCCAGCGGATCGAGATCATCGAAAGCGACGAACTCTCGGCGCGTTTCCCCCGGGAGATTCTTTCGAGGGTCCTGGTCCAGCTCAAGGATGGCCAGTCCTTCTCAAGTCCGATCACCGCAGCCAGGGGCGATCCCGAGACGGCCATGAGCCAGGCGGAATTCCGCGAAAAATTCGACCTGCTGGCGGCAATCAGCCTGGACGAGAAACAGCGGCGCGACATCGAACAGGAGATCGCGGCCCTGCCGGACCGCTCCAGCTGCGAGAAGCTGCTGGCGTTGCTGTTCGAGCCGGCCGCCTGAGCAGTTGCGAGTCGAACGATGAGAACAGCATTCGAAAGCGTCCTGAAATGCAAGAACCTGATGCATCTGGACAAGGCCAGCCGTGCCGGACTGACGACGCCAGTGCGCCGCGTGTCCTTCATACTGCGCGAGCATTTTTCGATGATGGCCTTTACCGGCGCGGTGGATGCCCTGGTGACGGCCAATCTCATGAGTTCGACGCCGGTGTTCGAAGTGCTGGTCGTCGGCGGAGAAAGCAACCTGGTGGTCAGCGACCTGGGTATCGCCATCTCCACCGACTGCAGCCTGGCCGAGCTGAACGAGAAGCAGCAGGACATCGTCGTGGTGTGCGGCGGCTTCCGCGTCCGCCTCGAAAGCGAGCCCTTGCTGAGAACCAGGCTGCGCCACGCCGACGCGGCTGGCGCGGTCCTCGGCGGCCTCTGGAACGGCGCCTACTTCCTTGCCGAGGCCGGGCTGCTGGATGGCCATGAATGCGCCTTCCATCCGGATGGCAGGGCGATGATGTCCGAGCTGTTCCCCAGGGTGAACGTGACCAGCCATTCCCATGTGCTCGACCGCAAGCGCATAAGCTGCGCCGGCGCGAACAGTTCGCTGGGCATGATGCTGGAAGTGGTGCGCCACAGCGCCGGCCAGGAACTGCTGGATGCGGTCGAGGAGATACTGGGTTGCGACAAGATGCGGGAGACGGTCGATATTTCGGTCGTGTCCATCGACCTCGACCCGACCCTTCCCCGCACCATCAAGCTCGCCCTGGAACTGATGCACAGCAATATCGAAGATCCCATCGACATAGGCGAGATCGCACGATATGCGCGCATTTCCCGGCGCCATCTGGAACGCCTGTTCCTGCGCTACGTAAAAGCCTCGCCGCCGCGCTACTACATGGAGCTGCGCCTCACCCATGCGCGGCAACTGCTGCAGCACACCAACAAGTCCCTGACGGAAATCGCCGTGGCGAGCGGCTTTACGACGCTTCCGCATTTCAGCCGCTGCTTCCGCGAGAAATTCGACGTGGCCCCGGGCCAGTTTCGCCTGCGTACACATTTCAGGGTTTGAAACGTCGCTCCGGGGAAGCTGCCTTGCGTTTCAGGATGGAATACTCTGGGTGCCTGAATCCAGAGGCCATGTATTCGATCACGCCAGTGATCGATGACGTGACGCGGCCTCTCAACGCCCTGGGGTGAAGAAATGAGAGCCTCCTTCGAGAGCGTTCTGAAGAGCAAGAACCTGGCACACCTGGACAAGGCCGGCCGCGCAGGGCTGACGCCCACCGTCAGGCGGGTGGCCTTCGTGCTGCGCGAGCACTTCTCGATGATGGCCTTCACCGGGGCGGTGGATGCGCTGGTGACGGCCAACCTCATGAGCTCGACGCCGCTGTTCGAAGTGCGGGTGGTCGGGGGCGACGACACCCTGGTGGTGAGCGACCTGGGCATCTCCATTTCCACCGACTGCACCCTGGCCGGGCTGGACGAGAAGCGCCAGGACATCATCGTGGTGTGCGGCGGCTTCCGCGTGCGCCTCGAAGGCGACGCCCAACTGCGGTCCAAACTGCGCTCGGCCGATGCGGCGGGGGCGGTTCTTGGCGGGCTGTGGAACGGCGCCTACTTCCTTGCCGAGGCCGGGCTGCTGGATGGCCATGAATGCGCCTTCCATCCGGACGGCAGGGCGATGATGTCCGAGCTGTTTCCCAAGGTCAGCGTGACCACCCATTCCCAGGTGCTCGACCGCAAGCGGATCAGCTGCGCCGGCGCGAACAGCTCCCTGGGCATGATGCTGGAGGTGGTGCGCCACAGCGCCGGCCAGGAGCTGGTGAGCGCGGTGGAGGAGGTGCTCAGCTGCGACAAGATGCGGGATGTCGTCGATGTGTCCGTCGTCTCCATCGACTTCGACCCGACCCTGCCGCAGACCATCAAGCTCGCCCTGGAACTGATGCACAGCAACATCGAAGACCCCATCGAGATCGACGAGATCGCCCGTTACGTCGGCATCTCCCGGCGGCACCTGGAGCGCCTGTTCCGCCGCTACGTGAAGGCCACGCCGCCGCGCTACTACCTGGAACTGCGCCTGACCCGCGCGCGCCAGTTGCTGCAGCAGACCAACAAGTCCCTGATCGAAATCTCCGTGGCAACCGGATTCGTGACCCTGCCGCACTTCACCCGCTGCTTCCGCGAACTCTTCGATATGGCCCCGGGACAGTTCCGCAAGCGCAATCACTTCAAGGTCTGAAGGCTTCCATCGTTCCCACGCCCACAACCGCCCTCACCAGCCGGGTAGGGTGGAAAACGGCGAAGCCTTTTCCACCATGCCGTGTCCAGGCTACATGATCAAGGCAGCTCCGGCTGAAACCCAAGGGGGGCTCGTTGCCCACGGATGGGGAGGCGGAAGGACTAGATCAACCCGCAAGCCTTGGCGGCAACGGCGGCCTGCGCCCGGCTGTCCACCTGAAGTTTGCTGAAGATGTGCTTCATGTGGCTCTTGATGGTTTCCGGGGTGACGCCGAGGAGCTTGGCCATCTCCTTGTTGGATTTGCCCTGGGCCACCAGCTCCAGCACATGCCGTTCCTTGCTGGTGAGGGTGATCATCATGCGCGAGGCATTCTGGCTGGCGGCGGCATCGGTCTCGCCGGATTGCAGGCTTTGCAGTCGGGACTTCAAGGCCTGGTTCAATCCGGAAACCTGCAGGGTATGCGAGACCAGTTGCTGCAGGGGTTGTCGGGCCGGCAGGTCCGCCAGTATCTGCGGTGCGTTGCAGTGTTCCATCAGTTCGGCGACTTCCAGCAGGTAGGCTACCGCCCGATCGGTGGAACGTCTTCGCCAGTGGGCCATGGCCAGGCTTCCGGCCAGGCGGAGCTGCATGAGCCGGAGGTTGAACTGCTGGGCCTGGTGGCGCAGGCGTTCGGCCTGTTCCAGGTCTGCCGAGCGGGACAGTCCGCAGGCTTCGCACCATAGCGCAGCGAGGCTGGCCAGGCAGGCGTACTCCGATATTTCAGCGGAAACCTCGGGCGCGTGGGCGAGGTTCAGCGCTTCGAGTTGAGCCGTGCAAGCATGGGCCTCGTGGGCCTTCTGCTCGATCAGGCTGACCCGCGTGCGTTCCAGCAGCAGCTGTGCCTGCATGCGCGGCCAGGCGCGTGTCTGCGCCAGACGGTCGCCGTCCTCGAGGAAGTAGCGCGCGCCCTGGGGGCTGGCGTGGCTGTTGCTGAGGCGGCTGATGGTGATGAACAGGGTCGCCGCGCAATCGAGGAAACCCGTGATCTTCACGGTGTCCAGGTTTTCCAGGCTCAGCCGTTCCGCTTCCGCGAAGTTGCCCTGCAGGTAGCGAACGCCGGCGAGGAAGCTGGCGGGCAGGGCGCGCAGTACCGGATGGCGCGCTCCTGCGCGATTGCTGTGCTGCGAAGCGGTGATCCGCATGGCCTCCTCGAAGATGGCCGCGGCCTGGGAGAAGCGCCCCTGCAGGGTCTCGCCCAGGCCCATCAGGCACAGGCGATAGACCTGGTTGAACTGGTAGCGGGTGGGGTCCAGCGGTGTGCTGGCCATGGGCGGCATGGTGTAGAACTCCTGCCAGCGACAGCTCAACAGGTGGCTGTAGCACAGGACATTGAGCAGGGTGTTGCTGATCCAGGGGCGGTCCTGCACATAGGGCAGGCATGCGCTGGCCAGTCGTCCGCCAGCTTCGCTCCGATCTTCCAGGGCCAGGAGCATGGCTTCCAGCGCGCGGCACTCCCATTCGAGGTGAGTTTTCTGCGCGTCGTCTTCGATACCTGGCAACGCTGTCCGGACCTCGCCCAGCAGACGCCGGGCATTGCCGCTGCTCATCGCCAGGCCGGCTGCCCAGGCCAGTGCCAGCTTCAGCTGCGCAGGGCTTTCCAGCAGGCGGTCGTGCAACTGACGTTCCCAGTCGAGCAGGATGATGATGTCGCCGCGCTCGACCATATCCATGGCGCAATGGGCAATCCAGTTGCGGGCGCTGTCGTTGTCGTCCGTCGCCAGTGCGGTACGCACGGCGTCCATCCATAACTGCTGCCCGGCGAACCAGCGGGCGGCCTTGTCCAGGGTGCCAGCCAGCTCCGTCGCGGGTAACCGGTGGCGGAGGTGCTCACGGAACAACGGGTGGAAGCTGAACCAGTGCGCCTGGTCATCCAGCGAAACCAGGAACAGCTGCCGGCGATCGAGGTCGCCGATCAGCGCCTGGCCGTTCGGCGTACCCGTGAGCTCTTCGGCCAGTCTGGCGCTGAACTTGTCGACCGCCGCCAGCTTCGACAATTGCTCGACCAACTCGCGGGGCAGGCGGTCGAGGAGCTCGTCGAGCAGGCCACTGATGCTGTTGGACAGGCGTGCGCTGCCGGCAGGGCGCTGGCGCAGGGTGAGCAGGCTGGCGCGAAGGGCGGCGATCCAGCCTTCGGTGGACTGGTGCAGCTCCATCAGCTCTGTCGGGTCGATCGCGGCCCCGCCGGAACGCAGCAGCAGGTCACGCGTTTCGTCCAGGTCGAAGCGCAATTGCGCGGCATCCACTTCAAGGCAGGCGTCGGCGTAGGCATGCGCGAAGAGTGCCGATGGCAGGTCGCTGCGTCCGCAGAACACCAGGTGCAGATTGTCCGGGGCGAAGCGCACCAGGTTCTCGAAGCCGGCGACCAGGGTAGCCGGCGGCACGCAGTGGTAGTCATCGATGAACAGGAAACACTGTTCGTCACGGCTCTCCAGGTCGTTTACCAGCATCGTGCTCAGGTGCTCTGCCGGAATCAGCGACAGGTCCTTCAGCAGGTGCCCACCCTGGGTGCCATCGAAGCCGCGCTGGATGGCTGCGGCGACATACAGCAGCAGGCGTTCGGGCGTGTCGTCCGCTTCATCCAGGTTGAGCCAGGCGACCCGGCCGCCACGCGCCAGCGCGGCTTCGGCCCAGGTGCTGGCGAGGGTGCTCTTGCCGAAGCCGGGCGGTGCCCTGAGTACGGTCAGGCTGGCCTCGGCAATACGCTCGATCAGTTGCTCCAGGCGCGGGCGAGGCAGGGTGCCGCGACCTCTGCGGGGGGGCAGGACCTTGGTGGAAAGCAGCGGAGAATGCATTCGTTATTGTTCTGTTCGAATCGCTGTGAGGGCATCCCCCATCGGGGGGGGTCAATACCTTTTCTTCCCCTGAATAGTATCCAAGGCGTCCCAGACGCGACAGCAGGTGGCTGTCGCGCGGCGAATCTACCTTGCGGGGAAAACAAGAATGACTGGCTATAACGCAAGAGTCGAGCTGGAGCCCACCGGCCTCGACGCCGACCTCAACGAAATCGAACAGGCGATGCAGCTGGGCGCGCGGCGTTTCGCCAGCAAGGTGCTGCGGCCGATCGGGCAGCAACTCGACCAGATGCAGCCGTCGGAAGTCATCGCTGCCGATTCGCCGCTGTGGCAGGTGTTCAGCGAGTTCGGCCAGCTCGGCATCACCCTCGACGACCTGATGGAACTGCCGGCAGCCGACCGCGCGCGCCTGAAATGCGTGATCTTCGAGGAGCTCGGTTACGGCGACGGTGGCCTGGCCGTGTTGCTGGGTGCGTCGATGGTGCCGAGCATCGTATTGCACAGCATGGGCCGCACCGATCTTCTGCAGCGCTATGCGGACAAGCCCATCGGCTGCTGGGGCATCACCGAACCGGACCACGGTTCGGACATGCTCGACAGCAGCGGCCATGCGCGCCATCCAGGCGCGGCCCACGGCCGGTTGAACTGCCACGCCCGCCTGCAGGGCGACCGCATCGTCATCAACGGCCAGAAATCGGCGTGGGTGTCCAACGGTCCCATCGCCCAGGTGTGCATCCTGTTCTGCGGCTTCGACGACGGCTCCGGCGAGGACAAGCGCTGCGTGGTGCTGGTGCCGCTGGACCTGCCGGGCGTCAGCCGTGGCGCACCGCTGGACAAGATGGGACAGCGTGCGTTGCCGCAGGGCGAGCTGTTCTTCGACAACGTCAGCCTGCCGCTGGATCACCTGGTGGCCGGTCCGGAGGATTACGTCCGCGCCGAACAGGGTGTGCTGACCGAAGCCAACGCGCTGATGGGGGTCATGTGGACCGGTGCGGCGCGCGCCGCCTACGAGCACGCCTACGAATACGCGCACCAGCGCAAGCAGGGCGGCGTGCCGATCATCCAGCACCAGAACGTGCGCCATCGCCTGTTCCACATGTTCGCCCGCGTCGAGGCCGCCCGCGCCCTGGCGCGTCGCGCGATGCTGTTCAACGAAGTGGCGCCGCAACCGGCCCTGCAGGGCTCCATCGCCTCGAAGATCACCGCCACCCAGACCTCCTTCGATGTCGCGTCGCAGGCCGTCCAGATGTTCGGCGGCAATGGCGTCACCCGTGAGTACCCGGTGGAGAAACTGCTGCGCGATGCACGCTCCTCGATGATCGAGGACGGTTGCAACGAAATGCTCGCCATCAAGGGCGGCACCCTGATTTCGCGGATCTGAGGCTGGTCATGAGGATGAATGCATTCATCGCCGGAGTGGGCATGGTGCCCTTCGGCAAACACCTGGACAAAACCCTGAAGAGCCTCGCCGGGCAGGCGATCCAGCTGGCACTCAACGATGCCGGGCTGGACAAGGCCCATTTGCAGGCGGCCTGGATGGGCAATGCCGCGGCGGGTGTGGTCACCGGCCAGGAAATGATTCGCGGCGAAGTGGTCCTGCGCGGCATGGGCATCGGCCGGATTCCGGTGGTGAACGTGGAAAACGCCTGTGCGTCGTCCTCCACCGCCTTCCAGCAGGCCTGCGCCATGGTCAGCGCCGGCTACTACGACATCGTGCTGGTGTGCGGTTACGAAAAGCTCTTCCACGAGGACAAGGCCCGCAGCCTGGGGGCCTTCTCCAGTGCGGTGGATGTGGAGGACCCGGACGGCGCGGTGAACGTGGTGAAGAAGCTGGCCGAGGCGGCTGGCGAGCCCTTCGATGCCGAAGGGGCGGGCAGCACCCGCTCGGTGTTCATGGACATCTACGCCATGATGGCGAAGAAGCACATGAAGCAGTACGGCTCCACCGCGCGCCACTTCGCCATGGTGGCGGCGAAGAACTCGCGCCACGGCGCCCTCAATTCGCGAGCCCAGTTCCGCGAGGAAATGAGCGTGGAACAGGTGCTGGCCGCCCGCTCCATCATCGACCCGCTGACCCTGCCCATGTGTTCGCCCATCGGCGACGGCGCGGCGGCAGTTGTACTGGTCAGCGAGCGCAAGGCCCGCCAGCTCGGCCTGCGCAATCCGGTCCGGGTCGCAGCCTCGGCGCTGGTCTCCGGCTGGGACTTCGAGAGGGCGGACGACAGCGTCGGCGCGCTCGCCGCGAACCAGGCCTACGAGGCGGCGGGACTGGGGCCGCAGGATCTCTCCTGCGTGGAGCTCCACGACGCCTCGGCGCCGTCGGAACTGATGGCCTACGAATACCTGGGCCTCTGCCCACGCGGCGCCGGCGCCGAGCTGCTGGAGTCCGGCGCCACCTCCCTGGGCGGACGCATCCCGGTGAACACTTCCGGCGGCCTGCTGCGCAAGGGACACCCGGTGGGAGCCAGCGGCTGCGCCCAGATCGTGGAACTGACCGAGCAATTGCAGGGCCGTGCCGGCGCTCGCCAGGTCGATGGCGCGCGGGTCGGCCTGGCGCACAACGGTGGCGGCGCCATCGGTCTGGACGCGGCGGCCACCGTGGTCAGCCTGCTGGTACGGGAGGAATTGAAGTGACTGTTTATAGCGACCTCAATTTCGCCGGCCTGATCGGCAACCGCGTGCAGCGCATGCCGGACCTGGATGTGCTGACCGTCGAGAACGGCGCCGACGCACCGCTGCAGACCCGCACCTATCGGCAGCTCTGGGAGAACGGCCATGCGCTGGCCTGGGGCCTCACCCGTCTCGGATTGCAGCCGGGCGACAGCTTCGCCCTGCTGATGGCCAATCATGCCGAGTTCGTCGACGCCATGCTGGCGGCCGCCATCACCGGCACCGTCTTCGTGCCGATCGACCCGCGCGCCCGTGGCGAGAAACTCGCCTTCTTTCTCAACAACGCCAGGTGCCGGGCGGTAATCGCCGCCGATTACGCACTGGCCAACCTCTGCGCGGTACGCGAGCAGTTGCCGCTGCTGCCGGCCATCGCCGTGCTGTCCACCGGCGAGGTGGAGCAGGTGCTGCCGGCGGATTCGGGTCTGCTGCATTACGAAGACCTGCTGGTGAGCGGGGCGGCGGAGCATCCGCTGAACCTGCCGTCCGATGAAGCACCCATGCAGCTGATCTTCACCTCGGGCACCACCGGCGATCCCAAGGGCATCGTCATGACCCACAGGCGCTATTGCGAAACGGCGCTGATCACCGACCGGGTCTTCGGCTATGGCAATGACGACCGTCCGTACTCGGGGCTGTCGCTGACCCATGCCAACGCCCAGCTGGTGACGCTCGGCGCGTCCCTGGCGCTGGGCCTGCGCTGCGTCCTGTCGCAGCGTTTCAGCAAGTCGCGCCTGTGGGATATCTGCCGCCGCTTCGGCTGCACCAGCTTCACCCTGCTCGGCGGCATGACCACGGCCATCTACGCCGAGCCGCGTCGTCCGGACGATGCCGACAACCCGGTGCGCTTCGTGGTATCGGCAGGCATGCCCAAGGCGATCTGGGAGAACTTCGCGGAGCGCTTCGGCGTGCAGATCCTGGAGTTCTACGGCGCGGCGGAAGGTGGGCTGACCATCAATCCGGTCGGCATCGGTCCGGTCGGCAGCATCGGCAAGCCGGTGCCCAATCTGCGCCACCGCATCGTCGATGAAGCCGGCAACGACTGCGCGCCGGGCGAGCCGGGCGAACTGCTGTTCCAGCCCATCGACGGCACGCCGTTCAAGGTCGAGTACTTCGGCAACCCGGATGCCTCGGCGAAGAAGTGCGCCAACGGCTGGCTGCACATGGGCGATGTGGTGGTCGCCGACGCCGCTGGCTGGCTGTACTTCCAGTACCGCAAGGGCAGCGGAATCCGCCGCAACGGCGACTTCATCAACGGCGCCTTCATCGAGAAGGCCATCGCCGAGTGCCCGGAAGTCGACGACGTCTACGTCTACGGCATTCCCTCCAGCAATGGCGTCCCCGGTGAGAAGGACGTGGTCGCGGCGGTGGTGCCCAAGCTGCGCGGCGAATTCGATCCGCAACTCATCTTCCGCATCTGCCGGGAAAGGCTCGAAGCCAACTTCGTGCCCAGCTACCTGCAGGTGCTGGAGCAGATACCCAAGACCGCTTCGGAAAAACCCCAGGAGCGCTTCCTGCTGGAAGCGCTGCAACAGGACCGCGCCAACGTGCACTGCGAAGCGCGTTGAGCCACTACGAACAACAAGAGGAAAAATCCATGTCTGATGCACGCAATGTACTGGTCTATGGCGCCAGCGGTTACACCGGCAAGCTGGTGGCCGAATCCCTGGCCCAGCGCGAGATTCCCTTCTACATGGCGGGGCGCACCCTGTCGCGCCTGGAGGCCGCGCTGGGCGTGGTCGAGGAGCGCCACGGCAGCAAAGTGGATGCCGAGCTGGTCAGCGTCGAGCACTCGGTCGGCGAACTGGTCGATCTGCTCAAGCGCCTGGAGATCAAGGTGCTGATCAACAACGTCGGCCCCTTCATGCAGCTGGGCTGGCCGGTCGTCGAAGCCTGCCTGGAAGCGGGAGTGCATTACCTGGACACCACCGGCGAGCAGGACTGGACCGCAGCCATCGCCGAAAAATACGGCGCGGCCTACGCCGCCAGGGAGCTGCTGCTGTGCCCGGCCAACTCCTTCATGTGGGCCGCCGGCGCCATGGCCGCCGAAGTGGTGCTGGAGAATCCGGAAGTCGACAGCCTGGACATCTGCTACCAGGTCGACAACGGCCTGCCGTCGGAAGCGTCCACCAAGTCCTTCCTGCGCATGGTCTGCAACGACGTGTCGCAGTACTACCTGGAGCAGAACCAACTCAAGGCCTGGCCGAACGACATCGCCCACCTGGTATCGGTGCCGTACCGCAACGCGATCCTCCGCGCCCATCCCTGGGGTGGCGCCTGCGAACCGATCTGGTTCAAGGACGACCCGCGCGTGCGCAACTGCAAGGTGCTGACCGCCATCGGCGAGCACATGATCGATGGCGTGATCGCCGCCATCAAGGCGTTCAACGCTGCCGCGCCGGGCCTGAGCCAGGAAGAACGCGAGGAGTGGACCAACCGCATGGGCGACCAGATGGACTCCGGCGAGCCGCCGAAGGACTCGCTAGACGTGCAGCGCGGCGTCATCGTCGTCCACGGCCAGGGCCGCCGCGTCACCACCAGTTACGTGATGAACCTGTCCGCCGCCTACACCTGGACCGGCGACATCTGCGCCGAGGGCGCCGAGCGCCTGCTCAATGGCCAGCTCAAGGCGGTCGGCTTCCAGTCGCCAGCCAAGGCCTTCGGCCACCGCGAGCTGATCCAGCGCTTCCATGAGCGCGGCTTCTGCAGCGCGCTGCCGGCCTGACGCGGAGACCTCGCCCATGACTCAGTACCTGGAACAGATCCGCCTGGACGGCAAGGTCGCCCTGGTCAGCGGCGCCGCCCGTGGACTTGGCGCGGAAGTGGCCGAGGCCCTGCTGCAGGCCGGCGCCTGCGTGATGCTGACCGACGTGCTCGATACCCTCGGTGCCGAGACGGCGGAACGCCTGGCCAAGGCCTACGGTGATCGTGCGGCGTTCCTGCGCCACGACGTGACCCGCGAGGCCGACTGGGCGGCAGCCGTGGAAGGCACGCTCGGCCACTTCGGCGGCCTCGACATCCTGGTCAACAACGCCGGCATCGAAACCGCGGCGCTGGTCGTCGACTGCGAGCTGGAGGATTTCCAGCGGACCATGGCGATCAACGTCGATGGCGTTTTCCTCGGCATCAAGCACGCTTTGGGCGCCATGCGCCCGGGCGGCGCCTGCGGGCGCGGCGGCTCGATCATCAACCTGTCCTCGGTGGCGGGCCTGATCGGCATGCCGAGTCTCACCGCCTACTGCGCCTCCAAGGGTGCGGTACGCCTGATGACCAAGGCGACGGCCATCGAGTCGGCCAGGCTGGGTTACGGGGTGCGGATCAACTCCGTGCATCCGGCGATCATCAAGACCGAGATGGGCGCCAACGTGGTGAACAACCTCGTCCGCGTCGGCCTCGCGCCGGACGAGGCCAGCGCCGATGCCTACGTCGAGTCCCTGCACCCGCTGGGCTACGGCCAGCCACGTGACGTGGCCTCGGCGGTGCTGTTCCTCGCCAGCCCGGCTTCGGCCTGGATGACCGGCGCCGAACTGGTGCTGGACGGCGGCGCTTCGGCCTGCTGAGGGGAGCGCGCTATCTGGCCATGAACCTGATACGGAGTAAGTAGATGAAACGCCTGAACGACAAGACCTGCCTGGTCACCGGCGCCGCCAGCGGCATCGGCCTGGCCATCGCCGAAACCTTCCTGCGCGAGGGCGCGAAGGTGCTGCTGACCGATATCGATTCGGCTCGCGGCGAGAGTGAAGCCCAGCGCCTGCGTGACGAAGGGCTGGATGCCTGGTTCGCCTGTCACGACGTCACCGACGAGGCGGCCTGGAAGCAGGTCCTGCAGGGACTGCAGGAGCGCTGGGGCAGGCTCGACGTGCTGGTCAACAACGCCGGCATCGCCATTCTTGCCGATGTGGAAACCCTCAGCCTGGCGCAATGGCGCAAGGTCAATGCGGTGAACCTGGATGCCGTATTCATCGGCACCCAGCAGGCCATCGCAGCGATGAAGGAGCAGGGCGGCTCCATCATCAACGTCGCCTCCATCGAGGGCATCATCGGCGAACCGATGGTGCCGTCGTACAACGCCAGCAAGGGCGGGGTGCGCATCTTCAGCCGTGCTGCGGCAGCGCACTGCGCGCGGCGCGGCTATGCGATCCGCATCAACAACCTGTGCCCGGGATACGCGGCGACGGCCATGATCACCGGCGGCATGGCGGAGATGGGCAATGAGCTGGCGCAGCAGTTTCAGAACTATCTGGAGCAGCGCATTCCCATGGGGCGCCTCGGCGGCACCGAGGAGATCGCCAGGGGCGCGCTGTTCCTCGCCAGTGATGACTCCAGCTACATGACCGGGGCCGACCTGGTGATCGATGGGGGGTATCTGGCGCAGTAATCTCCGGCGTCATTCGGTGTGCTCACGAAGCCCGGCAATCGCCGGGCTTCGTGCTTTCCGGGCTACGCATGGCCTTCGTAGGATGGGTTGAGCGAAGCGATACCCATGATGCGTATGCCGGTCATACGCTCCTGCGTGGGAATGCAGCTTTCGACGCTCCCGCGTCGATGGGACGCGGAGCGTCCCGGGATGGGTTCCCACGCGGGAGCGTGGGAACCATGAATCGTTGGGTAAGCGCCCAGCCCCTCCCTGACCTGTAGGAGCCAGCTTGCTGGCGATCATCCGAGCCAGCTGGCTGCTACGCCCGTGTAGGAGCAACTGTCTTGCGACCGAGGGTGCTTTTTTGTAGGAGCGAGCTCTGCTCGCGAACCTCAGCCCCGCAAAAGCTTCGCGAGCAGAGCTCGCTCCTACAGGAGTTCGCCCCGCGGATGATCGTAGGAGCGGGCCATGCCCGCGAAGCTCTTGCATGGCGATTTTTCGCGGGCATGGCCCGCTCCTACAGTGAAACCGCGTCGCACCAATCGTCCTGTTGGGTATCGCTTCGCTCAACGCCAACCTACGGACACCTGTCGCCTCGCCGTACATAAATGAAAAAGGCCACCCGAAGGTGGCCTTTCGTATTACCGCAACGGAATCCGCGATCAGCGAACGCCCATGTTGCGCAGCGCCGCAGGGCTGTAGTCGGCGTTGGAAGCCTGGAAGTTGAAATTGTAGAAATGCTTCTCCTGGTTGGTCAGGCCCAGCGCCAGGTAGCGGCCGGATTGCAGGTCGTAGAGGGTTTCCAGGGCGTAGTACGGCACCTGGTAGTCATACATCTGCATGGCATGGGCTTCGGCTACGCGCCAGAGCAGGCCGCGGCCGTCGTAGTGGTCGATCTCGGCGGCTTGCCAGGTGTCCTCGTCGATGAAGAAGTGGCGCTTGGCATAGATATGGCGCTGGCCGGTCTTGAGGGTCGCCTCGACTTCCCAGACCCGGTGCAGCTCGTAGCGGGCGAGGTTCTGGTTGATATGGCCGGCCTTGAGGATGTCGGAGTACTTCAGCTTGGTGGAGGTCAGGCGATAGCTGTTGTAGGGAATGTAGATCTCCTTCTTGCCGATCAGCTTCCAGTCGTAGCGGTCGGGCGAGCCGTTGTACATGTCGTAGTTGTCGGAGGTGCGCAGGCCGTCGGTGGCGACGCCCGGACCATCGTAGGCGACCTGCGGGGCGCGGCGTACGCGGCGCTGGCCGGCGTTGTACATCCACGCCTGGCGCGGTTCCTCGACCTGGTCGATGGGCTCGCGGACCAGCAGCACGCTACCGGCCAGACGCGCCGGCTGTACCACCTGCTGGGTGAAGCAGAACAGCAGGTTGGTGTTCTCGTCGGGCTTGTAGTCCTTCAGGTTGGTGCGGAAGGTGAAGTGATCCTCGAAGGTCACCAGGCTCGGCGTGCCGTCGGCCTGCGGGGTGGCCTGGACGATCTGCCGGCTGAAGCTGCCGCCACGATAGCGGGTGATGTGGTTCCAGATGACTTCCAGCCCGTTCCTGGGAATGGGGAAGGGGACGGCCGTATCGAAGTTGGTCAGGCCGTTGCCGCCGGTGACCATGGTGGTCGTGGTGGCGTTCTTCTTCGCAGCGGCGAATACCGCATCGGGCACGGTGGCAGTGCGGCGGGTCTGGAAGACCGGCATGACATAGCTGTCGCCATAGCGCTTGAACATCTCGACCTGGCCGGGCGTCAGCTTGTCCTGGTACTTAGCGTAGTTGTCCTTGGTGATGGTGAACAGCGGCTTGTCGTTGGGGAAGGGATCGCTGAGGAAGCCCTTGGCATCCACCGGCGCGGCGTTCTTCGGCAGGCCGCCGGTCCAGGCGGGGATGCTGCCGTCGGCATTGCCGGCCATTTCCGCACCCATGGGCGTGAGGTTCTTGCCGAGTTGTGCGGCTTCGTCAGCGGGCACGGCGGCCAGCGTGGCGGCGGACAGGGCGGTAAGAGAGAAAGCCCCGGCTCGCAGCCAGGATCTTATTGGGGACATGTCACTTTCCTCGATGTACTTGATGGGGCGCAGGTGTGCCGGGTTCGACCCGGCGCGGGCAGGACGTGCTACCCGGTATCCACGCTATCAATCCGCCACGGGGGAAAATGTCCCCCGAATGGGGGGCACGGCAAACAGGACTCCAGTCGCGCCGCGGTGCGCACGGAGGTATGAATTTCGAATCACTACTTTGTCGCTTACGTGCGCCGGTGGTGCTTGATTAGCTTTCGCGGCCAACAAACACCCAATAGGGAAGAGCCGCATGAGCAAAATAAAAAAGCGCGCCGGATTCAAGTTCCAGGCACTGGCCGTGGCGATCGCCGCCGGTCTGGCGGGTCACAGCGAGGCCGCCACCTTCAACATCGGTGAAATCGAAGGGCAGTTCGACTCCAGCCTTTCCATCGGTGCCAGCTGGGCGACAGCCAATCCCGACCGCGACCTGATCGGCGTCAACAACGGCGGCAGGGGGCTGTCGCAGACCTCCGACGATGGGCACCTGAACTTCAAGCAGGGCGAGACCTTCTCGAAGATCTTCAAGGGCATCCACGACCTCGAACTGAAATACCAGGACACCGGCATCTTCCTGCGCGGCAAGTACTGGTACGACTTCGAGCTGAAGGACGAGAGCCGCCTGTTCAAGGACATCGACGACAGCGGTCGCAAGGAAGGCGCCAAATCCTCCGGCGCGCAGCTGCTAGACGCGTTCATCTACCACAACTACAACATCGCCGATAAACCGGGCTCGGTGCGCCTGGGCAAGCAGGTGGTGAGCTGGGGTGAAAGTACCTTCATCCTGAACAGCATCAACTCGATCAACCCGATCGACGTTTCCGCGTTCCGCCGTCCCGGCGCCGAGATCAAGGAAGGCCTGATCCCGGTGAACATGTTCTATCTGTCGCAGAGCCTGACCGACAACCTGGCCGTCGAAGGCTTCTACCAGATCGAATGGGACCAGACCGTCATCGACAACTGCGGCACCTTCTTCTCCCAGGCGGACGTGGCTGCCGACGGCTGCAATGACAACCTCCGCGTGCTGACCAACAACCTGGCGGCGGGACAGGCGGTCAATGCCGCACTGCCCGGGACTGCGCTCGACATCGACCAGAACAGCGAAGGCACGCTGGTACGCCGCGCGGGCGACCGCGATGCGCGCGACAGCGGGCAGTGGGGCATGACGCTGCGCTACACCTTCGAACCGCTGGACACCGAGTTCGGCGCCTATTACATGAACTACCACAGCCGCACACCGTTCCTCAGCACGTCGGCACCGGGGCAGGTCGTCTACAACACTGGCGCGCGTACGGGTGCCGCTGCGCCGCTGGTGGTCGCCGGCAACACCAGTTACTTCATCGAGTACCCCGAGGACATCCATCTCTACGGCCTGAGCTTCGCCACCACGCTGCCGACCGGCACCGCCTGGAGCGGCGAGCTGAGCTATCGGCCGAACGCTCCGGTGCAACTGAACACCACCGACATCCTGTTCGCCAACGTCGGCCCGCTGGCGGCGCTCAACCCGGCGTTCGCCGCCTTCGGCAATGCCTCGGTCCTCGATGCCACCCCCGGTGCCGACCTGCACGGTTACCGTCGCAAGGAAATCACCCAGTTCCAGACCACCCTGGCGCATTTCTTCGACCAGGTAATGGGTGCAGAGCGCCTGACGCTGATCGGCGAACTCGGCGTAGTGCATGCCGGCGGGCTGGAGTCCACCAGCGAAGCGCGTTTCGGCCGCGATCCAGTCTTCGGTCCGGGGCCGCTGCCCGCCACCGGCGGGGTGGATACCTGCCGCGCGCTGAACCAGACGACCATTTCCGGCGCCGTGGGCAACAACGACTTCACCAACCTGACCAGCAACTGCGTGAACGACGGTTACGTGACCAGCACCTCCTGGGGTTACCGCGCCCGCGCGATCTGGGATTACAACAACGCGTTCGCCGGGGTGAACCTCAAGCCGAACATCAGCTGGTCCCACGACGTGAACGGCTATGGCCCCAACGGGCTGTTCAACGAAGGCAGCAAGGCTATCAGCCTGGGCCTGGACGCGGATTACGCCAACACCTACACGGCCAGCCTTTCCTATACAGACTTCTTCGGCGGCGACTTCAACACCTCGACCGATCGGGACTTCATCGCGCTGAGCCTGGGGGTGAACTTCTAAAACGGATCTGCAGGGTGCCGGGCTGGTGCGCGGCACCCGGTGGAGTCGGGGGAAGCCCCGATGCTCGTAAGAGCTACTCCTGATTTGCGGCCTTCGGGCCGCATTTTTTCCCCCATTCAGGGGATCAACGATACCGCGCGTGCTTCCTAGGATCGGCGGACTCAAGCCAAAGGCCAATCCCATGCACCCGGAACTGCCCGGAATCGAGCTGAGCAGGCTTCCCGCATTGCCAGCGGATCATCTGCCACGCCCCCGTCTCACCCAGCATCTCCTGCGCGGCGCTCCACGCCTGCGCCTCCTGTCCGGCCCGCCGGGCAGCGGAAAGAGCGTGCTGCTGCGGGAGTGCGCCGGATTCTGCCCGCCCGGTACCGCCATCTGCTGGCTGGAGCTGCATGGAAGCGCGACCGGGACTGCGGAGTTCCACCAGCGTCTGGCCGCCGCGCTGGGCCTGCCGACCTCCGAAAGCCAGGCGATCGCGTCGTTCCTGGCCAATTGCGCCCGGCCGTTGTGGATCATGCTCGACAACCTTCCGCAGACATCCTGCGAGGCGTTCGACTCCCTGCTCAGGCATCTCATGCATCTCGCCTCGCCGCAGATCGGCTGGTGGGTAGCCAGCCGCCGCCGGCCAGCCTTGCAGCTTACCCGCCTGCTGTTGTCGAACGATCTCTGCGAAGTGGATGCACGGCAGTTGGCGCTGACCTGCAGCGAGCTGGCCGAGCTGGTGCAGAAGGTCGAAGGAGACGACAGCTGGATCGATGTCGACCTGCTGATGCAGCGCACGCAGGGCTGGTGGGCTGCTGTCAGGTTGCACCTGCTGGCGCACTCGCCATTTTCCGCCGAGCATCTGCTGAACAGCTATCTGGACGGCGAGCTGCTCGCGCGGATGCCGACGCAGCACCGCGAAACGCTGTGCCTGCTGGCCTGCCTGCCCAGTTTCGATGAACAGCTGTACCGGACCCTGCGAGCGCCCGACGAGCATCGGCCGCTGAGCGAACTCATCGACTCGGGCGCATTCGTCGAACCGCTGCAAGCGTCGGATGGACGCTATCGCGTGCATCCGGTCGCCGCGCCGCTGCTGGCGGTGAGCGTGCCGGAGAGCCATCGAACCGGGCTTTACCGCCGGGCATCGCAATACTTCTCCGCCCAGGGGAAAGTCGATGGCGCCATTCGCTTCGCGCTGCTGGCGGGGCAGTCCGACGTGGCCGCCAGCCTGCTGGAACGCTACGCCGTGGATGCCCTGCTGCAGGGCAATGGCATGAGCCGCCTGCTGCAATGGCGAGACGAGCTGCCCGGCGAGTTGCTGCGAAGCACGCCGCGCCTGGTGGTATTGCTGGGCTGGGCACTGTTGCTGGCCGGGCGCCTGGAGGAGGCGCAGGGTTGCATCGACGAGCTGGAGGGTTTCCTCGAGCGGCCCGACGATAGGCAGCACGGCGAACTGCTGGCCCAGTGGCGGCTGCTGTCCGGCCAGTTGGCGCTGCTGCGTGGACATGCCGAAATCGCGTCGTCGCTGATTCGCGCGGCCTTGCCGGAACTGCCGCCGGAAGCATTGGCGCAACGTGCGATGGCGCATCTGCTGCTGATCGACATCGCCTACGCCGAGGGCAGGCTGGACGAAGCGAAGCGCTTCAGTACCGCGACTTCGCAGGAGGTGCGGGCGAACGGCAACCTCCAGCTGGAGGGGCTGCTGATGCTGCAGTACGCAGGCCATCTGGAGCAGCGGGGAGAGCTGTTGCGCGCGCAGCGTCTGCTGGCCCGCGTGGTGGCCGAACTGGGCTCGCTGACCGGTATGGTGGGAGGCAGGGCATTGATCCAGCAGGGCCGGATTTTCTGGCGCCAGGGTCACGCAGTGGCGGCCAGGGAGTCCTATGCGCGGGCATTGGATATCGGTCTGGAATGTAGCGATCCCGCTGCCGTATGGGCCTATATCGGCCTGGCGGAGGTGGATGCGTCGCTGGGCCGCCTGGATGATGCTTTCGAGCAGCTCGGTGAAGCCACGCGCGCCATGCAGCTGCGTCGGGTATCGGCAGCGCTGTACCAGCCGCAGCTCGATCTGCTGCGCGGCAAGCTGTGGCTGCTGCAGGGGCAGCACCAACGCTGCGCGGTCCTGGCGACCCGTTACCTGGAACGGTGCCGGATGCGGCCGGGATGGCGGCTTGCCCACCTGGGACTGGATGTCCGGCGCCAGTTCGAGCTGCTGCATGCGCGTACTCGCATTGCCGCTGGCGAGGATGTGACGGGCGTGATCGAGGGCTTGCTGGAGCAGATCCAGGAAGAGGGATTGCAGGGGCAGGCGTGCGAATTGTGGTTCGCACTGTCCGAGGCGCATCTCGCCGGTGGTCGCCAGCGCAAGGCGCAGGCGGCACTGCTGGAGGGACTGGGACAGGCGCGGCGAATGGGGGGAACGGCCTTCGAGTACCAGTGGCAGGCGCTCATGCCCGAAGTTGGCAGATGGATCGTCAGAAACGAAGTCGACAGCGACGAGGTCGCGGCGGCCGATCCCGGGCAGTTGAGCCGTCGCGAGCGCTCCGTGCTGGAGATGATCGCCGAGGGGCTGGCGAACCAGGAAATCGCCGAGCGCCTGCACATCTCCCTGCATACGGTGAAGAGTCATGCGCAGCGGATAAACAACAAGCTCGGCGTTTCCCGGCGCACCCAGGCGATCGTGCGGGCCAAGGAACTGGGGCTGGTGAGCTGAGCGGCCGATCGTTCTTGAGGGATTGCCCTGCATATGGGCAGCGCCCAGGCATTCAAAGCGACAATGCCCTCCAAGGAGGGCATTGTCTTTTGCGGATCGCTTACAGCTTCTTGATCACTGGCGGCTTCCAGCTGCCACCGGTGACGCCTTCCTTGCCCCAGTACGCACGCAGGTACAGCGAGATGGGTTCCTTCGGCGAAGGCAGCCAGTTGGCTTCCTTGTCCTTGCCGGGCGAGGTGGGGCCGACATACAGCGTCAGCGAACCATCGGCATTGTGCTTCAGGTCCTTGTTCTTGGTGCCCAGCGAATAGCGGTTGAGCTCGTTGGCGCTGAACAGGTGGTGCTGGTTGTACAGCGTCAGCGACCAGAAGCCCTGCACCGGCGGCTCCTGCCCGGCGGCGAAGGTGACCTGGTAGCTGTGGCTGCCGTTGAGCTGCGCGCCCGACTCGTCGAAGTCGGTGTAGTAGTACTGGGTTTCGTTGGGCCGGTTGTCGAACATGTTCGACTTGGCCGTGCCGGCACGGTTGAAGTAGTCGAGGCCGAACGCCGCATTGTTGGTGGATCGGTTCCAGCCGTTGCCGGCGGGGCGGCCGTTGTGCTTCCACTGGAAGAACGGCGCGATCACTTCCTTCTCGGTCTTCTGCGCCACTTCGATCAGTTGCTTCTTGATCGCCGGGTCCTTGGCGGCGGCGTCCATGAGCAGGCGGAACTGGCCATAGAGCGCTTCCTCGCCCGGCTGCGGCGGAACCATCTCCAGCACCCTGGCGAACTGGTCGAAGAATTTCTCCGGAACCACCCACTTGGTTTCACCGCCGCTGGCCTTGCCCGCATTCGGGTTCGGGATGTCCGGCGTGTTCTTCCAGTCGATGGTCTTCATCTTCCCGTCGAAATCCTTCAGCGGGTAGGCGGCGATCTGGTTGATCTTGCCCTGGATCGCCGCGCGGTCTGCGGCGGTGTCGTCCATGAATATCCGCGGGATGGCATTGGCCAGGGCGGTGGGGCTGCGGATGATGGCTTCGACGCCTTCAGGCTTCTCGCCCTTCCACTTCGGTCCCACCAGCATGTAGAAGCCGGGTTTGCTGGCATAGGGCTTGCCCAGCTCGCCGAACTGGTCGGTGCGCTGGTCGTACAGGGCGTATACCCAGAAGCGGTCGCCGAAGTCCGGCACCTGGACGATCACCGGCTCCTCGTCCAGCGAGAAGAAGCCCAGGCCATAGACCACGTCCTGGTTCGGGCAGGTGACGAAAGTTTCGTCCGGGGTGATGTAGTCGTGCAGCATACCGAGCTGGCCGCGCGGCGCGACGGGCAGGACGCCGCCAAGCAGTCCCGGATGGGGTGCCTTGGTGATGGTTTCGTAGCGGTTCAGCATGTTCACCATCGGCCAGCCCCATACATAAGCCATGCGGGCGATGGTCTCGACGTATGCCGGATGCATCAGCACGTCGTGCGACGGCATGACGATGGGGGCCGCGGGCTGCTGGCCCTGCGTAGCGGCATGGCTCAGCGGAACGCAGATGGTCAGCGACAGGATCGCGGCCGATAGAATCTTGAGCGGTGCTTTCATGGAGCGGTTCCTCCTGGTGGGCCGGCCGCCAGTTGCTCTCCTTGTCCCTGGCGGGGGAGGGCATGTACGACCGGCAATCCATTGGCGTTGGTACAGCGTGTTGTTCCGGAGCCCGGCGAGTCGCTGTCAGGCGCTTCGCCGGGTGTTCGCGATTACTTCACCTTGACCAGATCGTCCGGTTTCCAGCTCTGGTCGTAGAACGCATGCCCGGTGCCATACAGGCGCACGGTGGCGAGGAAGTTGCGGCCGGGGATGGTCTGGATGAAGGCGTTGTCGGCGACATCCTGCGGTTTCTCCGGGCCGAACCAGATCTCGATGGAGCCGTCGGCCTGTTTCACGATGTCGTAGTAGCCGTTGGTGGAGGGCAACAGCTGTTTGGTTTCCGGCATGGTGCCGTCGGTCACGTTGTAGGCCGTCACCGCCCAGAACAGGCCCGCCGGCGGGTTGGGTGGCAGGCGCAGCTTGTAGGTGTGTCCGCCTTCGAGGAAGTTGCCGTCCTTGTCGCGGGCGGTGAACGGATACTTCGAGCCTGCCCCGGTGGTGTGCATGACCATCGCCGGCGCCGACGAATAGGCGATCTGGAAGAAGCTGGCGCGCTGGTTCACGTCCAGGTAGCTGGACTGCATCCACTCGGCGGTGCCGCCGGCCCAGGTGTTCTCGTACTGGCGGTCCTTGTAGTAGAGGTTGCGCTTGTCGTCGCGGCCCAGTTGGCGGGTGGCGAGGATCATCTTCGGCGCGGTCTCCACGGCCTTCTTCAGGAGTTCCTGCTGTTTCGCGGTTGGCTTGAACGGTTCGCCCTTGACGATGCCGATGGACGCCAGCACGCCGCGCAGTTCCGGAGCGATGGCCTCGACGGGTTCGTAGTCGACGAACTCCTTGAGCTTGGTCCAGTAGGCGTTGTCGGTCGGATACATCATGTCGACCCGCTTGCCGCTGCCGTCCGGGAATTCCATCGGCTTGACGTCCTTCTCCGGCGCCCACAGCGGGTAGATGCGGGTGGTCTCGGCGTTCTTCACCGCCGGCGCCGGGTCCGGCTTGCCGTCACCCTTGGCCATGATGGTGCGGAAGAACAGGAAGACGTTGTAGGTCGGCGACTTGAAGGTGTAGTAGCCGCTCGGCACATGACCCTGGTAGTCCGGCGGCAGCAGCAGGAACAGCCCGCCACGCGCGCGGTCGGGGCCGACGGCGCCGACGTCGGTGATGGTGCGCTGGAAGAAGTCGGTGAACATGCCGATCACGTTCGCCGGGGCGTTCACCACCAGCGGACCGGTCTGCTTCAGGTCCAGGTAGCTCATGGAATAGATCACATCGGCGTTCGGCGTGGGCACCTGGGCGCGGGCGTCCATGCGTTCCTTCCAGATCGGCAGCACGTTGTAGCCGGAGCCGAAGGCCTTCGCCGAGCCATCGCGCAGGCCAATGGTGTTCAGCGCCGGAAGCATGGTCATGTAGGCGAACACGGCACGCTGGTAATACAGCTCGTCACGCAGGCTTTCGGCTTCCTTCGGGTCGAGCCAGTTGCCATTGTTGATCTGCTTGACCAGTGGGGAGGCCGGCGCCTCCTCGGCACTGGCCGGGACCGGGGCCAGAGCGAGGGCGCCGATCAGACACGCGAGTGTCGTCAATCGCAGATGGGGTTTGAGCATGGTTTCCTCCTGAAAACGTAGAAACGCCTGGTGAGAGGGTGGCGCAGCCTTGCTCTGCTTGAAGTTGCCCAGGTACGGGAAGGTCTGGTCGCGCCGATTGGCAGGTTTTGAATGCTATTGCGGAAAGGAAAAGGTATTGATCCCCCCGATGGGGGACTGCCGATTCGTGTCTTCAGAAACGCCAAACCGCACCCCCGCCCAGTATGTGCAGCATGGCGTTGTCGTAAGTGCCGGACAGCGTGTTGCCCGAGCGCGCCCTGGTCTGGCCCACATCCATGTCGCCGAGCCAGACCCGCGTGTAGGCGAAGTGCAGGTCCAGCCCGTCAGCGAGGGGATTGCCATCGAACTGGTTGTCTTCGCAGAGCAGGTCGCCGCCAGCCCAGGTGGTGCACGGCCACAGGCCAAGTACGCAGACCGAGACGGGGACAAAGCATCGGAGGGAGTTGCGGTAGCGCTTGCCTTGCATGCTGTTTCCTCTGCTGGTCCTGCAGGCAGCGGGAGACTTTGGTACTGGCCGACCATTGAGGCCCTTTGGAGCCTTCCTCGAGATCGCCCTGCTTCCAGGCGGGGCGCCGCCGAATTCGACCTGTTCGGATTGCAGTCTAGATTGAGTGCAAGAACTCGATAGCCGAATGACGAAATAGTCTGAGAAGGTCTGAATGAGTGGCGGCGCATCTTTCCAGCGGTACACCTATTCCGGGCTGGGCCCGGCATTGGCCGGCGATGTCATCCATGGCAGTCACTTCGAGTATCGGCTGCTGTCAGCCAGGAATTTTTCAGGGGTTGCTGGACGGCTACGGGTGGAAAACCTCGAAGCGTTTTCCACCGGTTCCTAAGCCCTCTCCGAAGCCATCGCCATCCAGATCCCAACCATCGCACCAATCCCGGGAATAAATTCCTGCCCGAACGGCCCGGTGAAAACTCGAATACGGCCAATCCGCCAGCCGATCCACATGTCCGTGCTTCAACGGATTGAAATGGATGTAATCGAAGTGCCGCTGGTAATCGAGATCGTCGCGGATCAGGTGTTCCCAATAGCGTCGTTGCCAGATCCCACGCTCGCCGCGTTTGTGTTGTCCGCAAGTGCGCGCCTCGGTTTTCGGAACACGTTTGGCGAAGGCGAACTTGATGACCTTCCAGCGCAGAGCGAAATCGGCGTCGCCTTCAGGCAACGTCCACAGGCAATGCATGTGTTCGGGCAGGATCACCCAGGCATCGATATGGAAGGGATGGCGAGCCTTCGTAGCCCGCACCGTCTGGCGCAACAGATCGACTTCACGCACCAGCAGATCGCTGCTGCGGTCGTTCAGATTGACGGTAAAGAAATAGGTCGCCCCCGGCGCACGGACGCGGCGGTAGGTGGACATGGCGGCTCAATCCTTGAGCAAATGTGTGGCGGCGAACAGTGGTGGACAAGCTTCGCGTTGTCCACCCTACACCCACCCCACCTCCGCGTAGGACATCTCGTAGGGTGGAAAACGGCGAAGCCTTTTCCACCGTGGGTATATTCAGGCTATTCGTTAAAGAAGCAGGGGAGCGTGGGGTTGTGGTTCGGGGATATTGCCTTTTAGAACTCGATCCACAATTTTGCTGAAATTATTTGTGTCGAGGAAGTAGTTTGGGTAGGCGCGCTTAAGTGCGTTGATGTTTTCAACCGATACTAGTACGACTTGAGTCGACGAGCTATCAGGTATTCTGCTTTCGAGTTCGGTGTAAATTTTGTTGGCTTCTTCAGATTGCCTTGCCTTGTAGCGGCGAACAGTAATTTTGTGTTGTTCGGGATCCATTTCTACAATGAAATATTTCTCGTCTTTCGCAGAGCCAAGTGTAGTAATTGTTGCGTTATACGCTTGTAGCATTTCTTTAACGTGTAGTTGGGTTGCTAGTTGGCTTATTTCGGTTACTAATTCAGCTTTGGTAGTGGGGGTTTCAGGAACTGGGGCGGTGCTCTCTATTGCTGCAATTGCGGAGCCCATTAAAGAGAAAAATCGGAGCCAGTCTTGGTTTCCTTGATTGGATTTCAATGCCTGCTTTGTGAATATGCCTACAGCCTCCACAGCAGTTGCCCATGCGTGTTGCATTTTTGAGCGAATTTGTATCTCCACCCGAAGGCCTGAGTAAGCGGCTGTTTCTACTCTAGTTCCTTTGTACTCATAAACTAAATGGTAGCAGCGATATCCGTCAGGTTTGGGGTTGGCAATGTAATCTTTTTCGTTTCTGAATTTATGGTCAAACCTGCTTGTTTTGTATTCGCTCACAAGCTTATAGACATCTTTAACCTTGGTGAATACTGCCCTGCAGCCTGCGATGTCTTGCATTTGAGTCATTCGCATCGTAGGTTTGCTAACTAGCTTTTTATGAATGGACTCTAGGCGCTTTGAGCGCTGGGCGACAATTACTTCGCGCTCAATTTTTCTTGCCTTGGTTCTGAGGGTTATTTGAAAGGTGTTGAGGGGGTAAGCATGAGAGGAGCGCCAGTTATTAATAATAGAGAGGTTTTCTAGTCCTTCTTGGTCTACAACAGGAAACTCCATGGTGGCTAGTTTCTTGGCGGCTGCGTTTACTTGCTCAGGCTTGAACTCAGGTTTTGCCCATGCCATTGTTTTCTCCTATAAGCCAGCGGCTTACGTGGCTCCAGAGTAAAAGTGAAGCCCCGCACAAGGCGGGGCTTCTTCTTTCTAATCACTGCCCCAAAATTCCATTTCGAGTTACAGCGTTTCTAATGGTCTTGACGTATTGCTCGGTATATCAATCCCAGCTCAGCGCACCGCCAGTCTGGTATTCAATTACGCGGGTCTCAAAGAAGTTCTTTTCCTTTTTCAGATCCATGATTTCCGACATCCACGGGAACGGGTTGGTTGCGCCCGGGTATTCCTCTTTCAGGCCGATCTGGGTCAGGCGGCGGTTGGCGATGAATTTGAGGTAGTCCTCCATCATCGCGGCGTTCATGCCCAGTACGCCGCGCGGCATGGTATCGCGGGCGTATTCGATTTCCAGTTGGGTGCCCTGCAGGATCATCTGGGTCGCTTCGTCCTTCATCGCGGCGTCCCACAGGTGCGGGTTTTCGATCTTGATCTGGTTGATCACGTCGATGCCGAAGTTCAGGTGCATGGACTCGTCGCGCAGGATGTACTGGAACTGCTCGGCGGTGCCGGTCATCTTGTTGCGGCGGCCCATGGAGAGGATCTGGGTGAAGCCGCAATAGAAGAAGATGCCTTCCAGTACGCAGTAGTAGGCGATCAGGTTGCGCAGGAACTGGCGATCGGTTTCCGGGGTGCCGGTCTGGAACTGCGGGTCGGAGATCGAGCGGGTGTACTTCAGGCCCCAGGAGGCTTTCTTCGCGACCGAAGGAATCTCGTGGTACATGTTGAAGATCTCGCCTTCATCCATGCCCAGCGACTCGATGCAGTACTGGTAGGCGTGGGTGTGGATCGCCTCTTCGAAGGCCTGGCGCAGGATGTACTGGCGGCACTCGGGGTTGGTGATCAGGCGGTACACGGCCAGGACCAGGTTGTTGGCAACCAGGGAGTCGGCGGTGGAGAAGAAGCCGAGGTTGCGCATGACGATGCGGCGCTCGTCTTCGCTGAGGCCGTCCTTGCTCTTCCACAGGGCAATGTCGGCGTTCATGTTCACTTCCTGCGGCATCCAGTGGTTGGCGCAACCATCCAGATACTTCTGCCAGGCCCAGTCGTACTTGAACGGTACGAGCTGGTTGAGGTCGGCGCGGGCGTTGATCATCTGCTTGTCGCCAACCTGCACGCGCGCGGCGGAGCCTTCGAGGTCGTCCAGGCCTTCCTGGATGTCGAGGTCGTCCAGGGCTTTCTTGGCGCGGGCAACGGCGTCGGAGTCGTCGGTCGAGACGGCGCGGGCGCTCTCGACCGAGCCGGCGGCTTCGTTGTCGAGCTTGTCGATGGCCGCTGCAACTACCGGTGCGGCGGGTTTGGCGGCAACGGCTTCGGCGCCGTCTTCCTTGTCGAATTCGTCCCAGCTGAGCATTGTTCCTCTCCTGGTCTGGCGGACCGGTCTGGGCCGGCCTGGGTGTTTGGGTGCGTGAGGTGCACGCGAAAGCTTTAATCGGGGGAGGGGATAAAAAGAGCCCCTCACCCTAGCCCTCTCCCGGAGGGAGAGGGGATTGTCCGTGCGTGCGGTGGGGTTCACCGCACGTGGCGAAGCCTTATTGGCAAGCCTCGCAATCCGGGTTGTCGATCGAGCACGCCTTCGGAACCGGCGCCGGTTGCGGCGCGGCCTGCAGGGTCTCGTCGATCGCCGAGGACACGGCGTTCAGCTTGCCGGTGTTGATGGTCGACTTCTCGGTGCTGGTCGCGGCCAGGGCACGGAGGTAGTAGGTGGTCTTCAGACCGCGATACCAGGCCATGCGGTAGGTCACGTCGAGCTTCTTGCCCGAGGCGCCGGCGATGTACAGGTTCAGCGACTGGGCCTGGTCGATCCACTTCTGGCGGCGGCTGGCGGCGTCGACGATCCAGCGGGTTTCCACCTCGAACGCGGTGGCGTACAGATCCTTGAGGTCCTGCGGGATGCGCTCGATCTGCTGCACGGAGCCGTCGTAGTACTTCAGGTCGTTGACCATGACCGGGTCCCACAGGCCGCGCGCCTTGAGGTCGTGCACCAGGTAGGGGTTGATCACGGTGAACTCGCCCGAGAGGTTCGATTTCACGTACAGGTTCTGGTAGGTCGGCTCGATGGACTGCGATACGCCGGTGATGTTGGCGATGGTCGCGGTCGGTGCGATGGCCATGATGTTCGAGTTGCGGATGCCTTTCTGCACGCGGGCGCGGACCGGTGCCCAGTCCAGGGACTCGGTGAGGTCGACGTCGATGTACTTCTGGCCACGGGCCTCGATCAGGATCTGCTGGGAGTCCAGCGGCAGGATGCCCTTGGACCACAGCGAGCCTTCGAAGGTCTCGTAGGCGCCGCGCTCGTCGGCCAGGTCACAGGAAGCCTGGATGGCGAAGTAGCTCACCGCTTCCATGGACTTGTCGGCGAACTCGATGGCCGCGTCCGAGCCGTACGGAATGTGCTGCAGGTACAGCGCGTCCTGGAAGCCCATGATGCCGAGGCCGACCGGACGGTGCTTGAGGTTGGAGTTGCGCGCCTGCGGGACCGAGTAGTAGTTGATGTCGATGACGTTATCGAGCATGCGTACTGCGGTCTTGACGGTTTTCTCCAGCTTCGCGGTGTCCAGCTTGCCGTCGACGATGTGGTTGACCAGGTTGATCGAGCCCAGGTTGCAGACCGCGATCTCGTCCTTGTTGGTGTTCAGGGTGATCTCGGTGCACAGGTTCGAGCTGTGGACCACGCCGACGTGCTGCTGCGGGCTGCGCAGGTTGCACGGGTCCTTGAAGGTCAGCCACGGGTGGCCGGTCTCGAACAGCATGGAGAGCATCTTGCGCCACAGGTCCTTGGCCTGGACGACCTTGTGCAGCTTGATCTTGCCGTAGCCGGCCATGGCTTCGTAGTACTCGTAGCGCTCTTCGAAGGCCTTGCCGGTGAGGTCGTGCAGGTCCGGGACGTCGGACGGCGAGAACAGGGTCCAGGAGCCATCGTCGAACACGCGCTTCATGAACAGGTCCGGAATCCAGTTCGCGGTGTTCATGTCGTGGGTGCGGCGGCGGTCGTCACCGGTGTTCTTGCGCAGCTCGATGAACTCTTCGATGTCCATGTGCCAGGTTTCGAGGTACGCGCAGACGGCGCCCTTGCGCTTGCCACCCTGGTTCACGGCGACGGCGGTGTCGTTCACCACTTTGAGGAACGGCACGACGCCCTGGGACTTGCCGTTGGTGCCCTTGATGTAGGAGCCCAGCGCGCGCACCGGCGTCCAGTCGTTACCCAGGCCGCCGGCGAATTTGGACAGCATGGCGTTGTCGTGGATGGCGCTGTAGATGCCCGACAGGTCGTCCGGAACGGTGGTCAGGTAGCAGCTGGACAGCTGCGGACGCAGGGTGCCGGCGTTGAACAGGGTCGGGGTGGACGACATGTAGTCGAACGAGGACAGCAGGTTGTAGAACTCGATGGCGCGTTCTTCTTTCTGCTTCTCTTCGATGGCCAGGCCCATGGCCACGCGCATGAAGAAGACCTGCGGCAGTTCGAAACGGATGCCGTCCTTGTGGATGAAGTAGCGGTCGTACAGGGTCTGCAGGCCGAGGTAGGTGAACTGCTGGTCGCGCTCGTGGTTCAGGGCGCGGCCGAGTTTCTCCAGGTCGAATTCCTTCAGTTTCGGATCGAGCAGTTCGAACTCGACGCCTTTCTCGACGTACGCCGGCAGGGCCTTGGCGTAGAGGTCGGCCATCTCGTGGTGGGTGGCGCTTTCGGCCACGCCGAGGAAGCCCAGGCCTTCGGCGCGCAGGGTGTCCATCAGCAGGCGGGCGGTGACGTAGGAGTAGTTCGGCTCACGCTCGACCAGGGTACGGGCGGTCATCACCAGGGCGGTGTTGACGTCCTTCTCGGCCACGCCGTCGTACAGGTTCTTCAGGGTTTCGCGCTGGATCAGGTCGCCATCGACTTCGGCCAGGCCTTCGCAGGCTTCGCGGATGATGGTGTTCAGGCGGCCCATGTCGAGCGGCTGCTGGCTGCCGTCGGCGCGGGTGATGCGGATGCTCGGGTGCGGCTGGGCGACGGTGCTGGCGCTGTTCTTGCGCTCGTTGGCGCGGGCTTCGCGGTAGATCACGTAGTCGCGGGCGACTTTCTGCTCGCCGGCGCGCATCAGGGCCAGTTCGACCTGGTCCTGGATTTCTTCGATGTGGATGGTGCCACCGGACGGCATGCGGCGCTTGAAGGTCGCGGTGACCTGCTCGGTCAGGCGGGCGACGGTTTCATGGATGCGCGACGAGGCGGCGGCGGTGCCGCCCTCCACGGCGAGGAACGCCTTGGTGATGGCTACGGTGATCTTGTCATCGGTGTAGGGGACTACGGTGCCGTTGCGCTTGATCACGCGCAGCTGGCCCGGCGCGGTGGCAGCCAGATCCTGGGCGGATTCGGCGGCCTGCGGCGTCACGGCCTGCGGGTTCTCGCGAGTGGGGTCGATTTGCATGGGTGGTTATCTCCACATTCTCGTAATGTTTTTGAGGGGCATCGAAACGCCCATTTCCAAAGAAAAATCGGTAACGCAAAAGCAGCATCCGGCGGGGCCGGCTGCAGGAACTTGATTCAAGGACTGAGCGGAGGGACTGGAGCGCCTCCCTGGCCCGAGTCTTTGGTTGCAGCGACAAGGCTGGAACCACAATACCTAGTGGTAGTCGACTTCCGCTGAACGTAGCTGAAGCAACTGCCATACCGAATTTCCAACGACATGAAGCGCCCCCTTGGGGTGGATCACCGCCACTGTATTTCAGTACTGCTGGAAAGAACTGGAATAAAACCGGAGGAGCCTGATTCCGGCTCGCGAGTACGTCTTCTTCTTGTGTCCGATTTCTGTCGCCAACCACAACATGTAGGGGTCTGCTGCGACGGGGGTACAAGATAATGCGCTATTGGAGGGTTTGCAAGGCGAGGATGTGGGGAAAACCTGTGGATAAAATGTGGGTGAAATGTGCGTGACTGGCTGGGCGCGGCGTATGGCCGGAGCAGCGTCGGTTTTTCCCCGTTCGTCGCAGCCGGATGGTTTTTTCGGTGCGCCCCGGGGCCTGCGACGGTGCGGAAACCTACCACAATATCTAGTGGTTGTAAGGCATTTCCGGCACGCCAGTGCGGGAGGCGGGCCTGTTGGCTACAATGCGGCGTTTTTCCATACTGGGAAGATGGCTGCGAGCGAAGGCCGGGCAGGCGAAGGGCGGAGTATCGAATGTGCTCCGGACCTGTTGTCGTGCGGCATGATCTGGCGGAGCGGCTATAACCCGGTATGTTCAGCACCCCCGGATCGGACTTAGGAGGCGGTATGGAACAAGAGGCGCGGATTCTCATCGTCGAGGATGACCAGCGTCTGGCCGAGTTGACCCAGGACTACCTGGAGAGCAACGGCCTCGAGGTTTCCGTTGAGTCCAACGGGGCGGCGGCAGTGGAGCGCATTCTTGCCGAGCGACCGGACCTGGTCGTGCTCGACCTGATGCTGCCGGGCGAGGACGGCCTGTCGATCTGCCGGCGCATCCGCCCGGACTATGACGGGCCGATCCTGATGCTCACGGCGCGCACGGACGACATGGACCAGGTGCAGGGTCTGGAGATGGGCGCCGACGACTACGTGTGCAAGCCGGTACGCCCGCGCCTGCTGCTGGCGCGCATCCGCGCCCTGTTGCGGCGCAAGGAAGCAGTCGAGCCGGCTGCGGCAACTTCCGGCAAGCGCCTGTCGTTCGGCCGCCTGGTGATCGACAACGCCATGCGCGAAGCCTGGCTGGACGAGCAGACCATCGAGCTGACCAGCGCCGAGTTCGACCTGCTCTGGCTGCTGGCCTCCAATGCCGGGCGCATCCTGTCCCGCGAGGAAATCTTCAACTCCCTGCGCGGCATCGAATACGACGGTCAGGACCGTTCCATCGACGTGCGCATCTCGCGCATCCGCCCGAAGATCGGCGACGACCCGATGCATCCGCGGCAGATCAAGACGGTGCGCAGCAAGGGCTATCTGTTTGTCGGTGAGGTGTAGAACCCCTCACCCCAGCCCTCTCCCAGAGGGAGAGGGGGCGGTCCGGAATGCCGGCGGGCGCCGAGCATGCATCACCCCTCCCGTTGTTTGAGGGATAGAGGGAACAAGCATTGAAATCCATCTTCCTGCGCATCTACGGCGGCATGCTGCTGGCCCTGGTGCTGGTGGCCGCGCTCGGCGCCTTCACCCTGCACGTGGTCAACGAGGTGCGCAGCGGTCGCTACCTCGAAGAGCTGGCGCGCGGCACCTTCCGCCTGATGGCCGACGACCTGCGGCCGATGAACGACATCGAGCGCAGGCGCGCGCTGTCGCAGTGGAGCCGGCTGATGGGCATCCCGCTGCAGCAGCGGACGCTGGATTCGCTGAACATGCCCGGGCGCGACCGCGCGCGGCTGCTGAAGGACGACGTGCTGGTCCGCCAGAACGGCCCGCATGACTTCAAGGTGACCACCCAGATCAGCGCCGCGGAGGGCATGATCCTGGTCGGCGAGGTGGAGCAGATCAGCGAGCAGCTGGCACGGGCGACCATCTACCTGCTGATGGACGACCTGCAGGGCTACCCGGCCAGCCAGTATCCGTATCACCTGGCGCGCATCGTCCGCGACAAGCAGTTCGGCTTCGAGGTGCACCTGCGCAACCTGAAGGATGTCGACCTCGACGACGACCAGAGCCGTCGCGTGGAGGAGGGCGATACGGTGCTCGCGCTGGGCAAGGATGGCCGCTCGATCCGCGTGCTGTCGGGCATCCTCAATACGCCGTGGACCCTGGAACTGGGGCCGATCCACCAGATGAATCCCTATCCGACGCAACTGCTGCTGGGGATCGCGCTGGTCGCGCTGACCCTGATCGGCCTGATCGTGTTCTTCCTGGTCAGCCGCCTGGAGCAGCGCCTGCTCGGCCTGGATACGGCGGCCGCACGCATCGCCCGCGGCAACCTCGACGCGCGGGTGGAGGTGCGCGGCTCGGACTCGGTGGGGCGGCTGGCCGGCACCTTCAACCACATGGCCGAACAGTTGCAGCAACTGCTCAGCGTCCAGCGCGAGCTGGTGCGCGCGGTTTCCCACGAGCTGCGCACGCCGGTCGCGCGCCTGCGTTTCGGCCTGGAGATGATCGAGTCGGCGCAGACCGATTCCGCCCGCCGCAAGTACATGGACGGCATGGATGGCGACATCCAGGAACTCGATACGCTGGTCGACGAGATGCTCACCTACGCGCGGCTGGAACAGGGCTCGCCGCCCATGACCTTCGAGCGGCTGGAGCTGAGCGCGCTGGTCGAGCGGGTCGCCGGAGAGATCGCGCCGTTGCGCCGCGAAGTTCGCATCACCTGCGAGGCGACCAGCCTGGTGCCGTTCGACCAGGGCAGCTGGATCGAGGCCGAGCCGCGCTACCTGCAGCGGGCCCTGCAGAACCTGATCGGCAACGCCCTGCGCTATGCCGAAGGGCGGGTGCGGGTGAGCTACCGGGTCAGCTTCGACCGCTGCAGGGTGGATGTCGAGGACGACGGCCCCGGCGTCCCGGAGGAGCGCTGGGAGCGGCTGTTCACGCCGTTCTTCCGCGTCGACGACAGCCGCACGCGGGTGACCGGCGGGCACGGCCTGGGATTGTCCATCGTCCGGCGGATCATGCGCTGGCACGGCGGGCGGGCGCATATCGGCCGCAGCGAAAAACTCGGCGGCGCCTGCTTCACCCTGGTCTGGCCGCGCCGCCAGCGGCCGCAGTCGGACTGACCTTCAGGCCGGGCGAGACGCGCAGCGCACGCCGAAGCGCAGGCGGTACTCCTTGGGCGGCAGGCCGACGATGCGCTGGAACACCTTGCGGAACGCGCCCGGGTCCTGGTAGCCGACTTCCCAGGCGATCTGGTCGACGCTGCGGGTGGTGAACTCCAGCAGCTCGCGTCCCTTGGCCACGCGCAGTTCCTGGCAGTATTCCGTCGGCTTCAGCCCGGTGGCCTGCTGGAAGCGCCGCAGGAAGGTGCGCTCGCCCAGTCCGGCCTGTTCGGCCATCGCCCCCAGGGTCACATCGCGGGCGCCCTGTTTCTGCAGCCAGTGCTGGACCTTCAGCACCGCCGCGTCGCCGTGGGTGAGCGGCGGCGCGAAGCGGCTGAAGTAGCGCTGCGTCTGCCGGCTCAGGTCGATCACCAGGAAGTGTGCGGTGGCCGAGGCGATCGACGGCGCCAGCAAGCGGTCCACCAGCGCCAGGCCGAGGTCGGCCCAGGCCATCACGCCGCCGGCGGTGATGATGTCGCCGTCGTCGATGATCAGCTTGTCGGCATCCACCGCGATATCCGGATAGCGCTCGCCCAGCGTCCTGGCGAAGTTCCAGTGGGTGGTCGCCGGGCGCCCGCTGAGCAGGCCGGTTTCCGCCAGCAGCAGGACCCCGGCGCAAACCGAGCTGAGCGTCGCGCCGGCGGCGTGCTGCTGGCGCAGCCACTGGCTGAACGGCTGCAGGTTCTCGACCGGGGGCAGGCCGTCCAGGCAGGGCGGCAGGATCACCACGTTCATGCGGCTGCTCAGCGCTGGATGGCTGTCGAACACGCAGCGGATATCCCCCGACCCGGCGTCCGCCGCCCAATGCCGCACTCGCAGGGTCGGCAGGCCGGACCCGGGGTGCTCGCCGGCCATCCGGTTGGCTACGCTGAACAGGTCGGTCAGGCCGTACACCGCCGCGAGCTGCGCGCCGGGGTAGACAAGCAGGCCGACTTCCACCGTATCGTGCTGGGCGACCATGTCAGTTTCTCCCTCGAAATTGTCGATTCCGCCAATCCTCGACCAGATTCCGGGAGATTACAAAGACCACACGGGACAGCCGTCCCCCCAGCGAGAGGAAAACGACATGACCAGGCAAGCGCTCATCGTGGTGGACATCCAGAACGACTACTTCCCCGGCGGCAAATGGACCCTCAGCGGAGTCGAGGCGGCGGCCGACAACGCCGCCCGGCTGATCGGCGCGGCGCGGGAGGCCGGCGACCTGGTGGTGCATATCCGCCATGAATTCCCGTCCAGCGAGGCGCCGTTCTTCGTGCCCGGCTCGCCCGGCGCGGAAATCAACCCCAGGGTGCGCAACCAGGGCGACGAGCCGGTGGTGCTGAAGAACTTCGTCAACTCCTTCCGGCAGACCGAACTGAAGCCGCTGCTGGACAGCCACGGCATCGAGGAGGTGGTAATCGTCGGAAATATGAGCCACATGTGCGTGGACGCCGTCACGCGCGCCGCAGTGGACTACGGTTACAAGGCCACGGTGATTCACGACGCCTGTGCTACGCGCGATCTGGAATTCAACGGGGTGGTGGTGCCGGCCGGGCAGGCCCATGCAGCGTTCATGGCGGCCCTTGCATTCGCGTATGCGACGGTCATCTCCACCGACGAATACCTCGGCATGCCCCGCCAGGGCGAGTGAGCCCCGGCGGACTATCCCGGCACACCCGGCCGGGCCAAGCGGTTTGCGCAGGCAATCACCGGAGGAAGAGAGGAAGTGAGCGAGAACCGCCGCCAACCCGCAATGGCGGCGGCATCGTGGCGGCAGGGCTCCGCCTGGCTCTACCGCTGTCTCCCGTGAAAGCTGCGGGCGGCCCGGTGTGGCCGTCCGGCACTCCAATTCCAAAGGAGGGCGCAAGATGAGCTACATCACAACCCGCGACGGCACCGAGCTCTACTACAAGGACTGGGGCTCCGGCCAGCCGATCGTGTTCAGCCATGGCTGGCCGTTGTGTTCCGATAGCTGGGAATCGCAGATGCTGTTCCTCGCCAACCACGGATTCCGCTGCATCGCCCATGACCGCCGCGGCCACGGGCGTTCCAGCCAACCGTGGAACGGCAACGAAATGGACACCTACGCCGACGATCTCGCCGAACTTGTCGAGGCGCTGGACCTGAAGGACGCCATCCTGTTCGGCTTCTCCACCGGCGGTGGCGAAGTCAGCCGCTACATCGGCCGGCATGGCACCCGGCGTGTCGCCAAGGCCGGCCTGATCTCGGCCGTGCCGCCGCTCATGCTGCTGACCGAGAAGAACCCCAAGGGCCTGCCGATCATGGTCTTCGACGATATCCGCGCCGGCTCCATCGCCGACCGTTCGCAGCTGTACCGGGATATCGCCAGCGGCCCGTTCTTCGGCTACAACCGGCCCGGCGCGCGGCCCTCCCAGGGCATCATCGATTCGTTCTGGATGCAGGGCATGATGGCCGGGCACAAGAACGCCTACGACTGCATCAAGGCTTTCTCGGAAACCGATTTCACCGAAGACCTGAAGAAGTTCGACGTGCCGACCCTGGTATTGCATGGCGATGATGACCAGATCGTGCCGATCCAGGCCGCCGCCCAGGAATCGGCGAAGCTGATACCCAACGCCAGACTGCTGGTCTATCGCGGCGCGCCGCATGGGCTGACCGACACCCACAAGGACAAGCTCAACGGCGATCTGCTGGAGTTCGTCAAAAGCTGAGGAGGAATGCTCCCGATGAGCACTGCCAACCCGGAAGTGCGCGACAGCGCGCTGACCGTTACCACGCCGGATGGCGACTTTGCCGCCTTCGTCGCCTTGCCGGCGGCGACGCCGGCTCCGGTCGTCGTGGTGATCCAGGAAATCTTCGGCATCAACGAGGACATGCGCGAAACCTGCCGCAAGCTGGCCTCGCAGGGCTACGTCGCCGTCTGCCCGGACCTGTTCTGGCGCCAGGAGCCCGGGGTCAGCATCACCGACAAGACCCAGGAAGAGTGGGACAAGGCGATGAAGCTCTACACCGGCTTCGATGTCGACAACGGCGTCTCCGACATCATCGCCACCATCGCCACCGCCCTCAAACGCCCCGATGCGGTCACCAGGGTCGGCGTGGTGGGCTACTGCCTGGGCGGGCTGCTGTCCTTCCTGACGGCCACCCGTACCAAGGTCGATGCCGCGGTGTCGTACTACGGCGTGGGCATCGACAAGCACCTGGACGAGGCGAGCAACGTCAAGCATGGCCTGCTCATGCATATCGCCGAAGCGGACGAATTCGTCCCGGCCGAAGCCCGGCAGAAGATCGTCGCCGGGCTGAGCGGCAACCCGCACGTGGAGATCCACACCTATCCCGGCTGCAGCCACGCCTTCGCCCGCCATGCCGGGGTGCACTACAACGCCGTCTCGGCGAAGCTGGCCAATGCGCGGTCGACGGAGTTCTTCGCCAAGTACCTGAAGTAGGTTGGTGCTGAGCCTGCGAAGCCCAACAGCGCCGGCTCCGTCCGTTGTGACGGGCCGAGCCGGACGACCGGCGCAATCGCTGAATATCCAGCGCCCGGACGCGAATGCGTCCGGGCGCTGCCGGTTTCGTCGTCGGCACGTTGACGTGGCGGGAGGTGGCAGATAGCCTTCGCTCCACAAATGCGATGGATTCTGATTTGCAAATAATCCATGCGGAGTTCACCGCACCACCCACTCACGAGGACCGACGACGCGTGCGCGACGGGATGCTCAGCCTGTATCTGGCCCATCGCAGCGAGCTGCTGAACTACGCCAGCGGCATCGTTGGCGACCGCTCCCAGGCCGAGGACGTGCTGCAGGAGGCCTGGCTGCGCTTCGGCGCGGCGGCGGATGGGCGCGCGCTGGAGGAACCGCTCGGCTACCTGTACCGCATCGTCCGCAACCTCGCTCTCGACGGTCGCCGCCGGGCGGTGCGCGAGGGGCGTCGGAACGAAGTGGCGGAAGAGGAAATCACCGGCGAAGCCACTTCGCCCGAGGCGGAAGCGCTGGCCAGTCGCGAGCTGGAACTGCTCATGGCGGCGATGGCCGAACTGCCCGAGCGCACCCGTATCGCCCTGGAGATGCGCCGGCTCGGTGGCTGCAAGCTGAAGGACATCGCGTCCCATCTCGGTGTGTCGGTGACCGTCGCCCACGACATCGTCGCCGACGGCATCGCCCATTGCCGGCGCCGGGTGCGCCCGTCACCATAGCGGTGAATCGCAATTTTCCGAAAAAACCGGCTCCTCTGACGTTTATTGGAGAGGAGTTCCGATTGCTGTGTGTGCGCCGTGTGCCGACGGCGTGGGCCAGGGGAGAGGCATGACAATACCGGCTGAAGATCAGGAGCGCGCAACGGCGGAGGCCGCCCGCTGGCTGATTGCCCTGGAGGAAGACCCCGACGACGCGGCGCTGCAGGCGCGCTTCGAGGCGTGGCTGGACGCCAGTCCGGCCAACGCCCTGGCCTGGGCGGACACCGCCGATGTCTACCAGATGATGGGCCAGTTGCAGCCTCGTCACGCCGAACACTGGGCGCCGCGCGAGGCTGCCACGGCGGCTCCGGCTCCGGCGAGCCTGTCCCCGCGAACGCCTCGGCGGACTGCCTGGCGCCGGCGGCTGGCGCTCGGTGCCATGGCTGCCTGCCTGGCGCTGGCGGCGATGCCGTCCCTGCTGCTGCGAATGGAAGCCGACCACCTGACCGCCACCGCCGAGCAGCGCACATTGCGCCTGGAGGACGGCAGCCAGGTGCGGCTGGGCGCCGACAGCGCCATCGCCGTCGCCTTCGTCCAGGGCGAGCGCCGCGTGCAGTTGCTGCGGGGCGAGGCGTTCTTCGAGGTGGCCGCCGACGCCGCGCGCCCGTTCCGGGTGCAGGCCGGCGAGGTGCGGACCACTGTACTTGGCACCGCCTTCGAGGTGCGTCGGGACGGCGACAGCGTGGCCGTCGCGGTCGACCATGGGCGGGTGCTGGTCGAGCAACCCGGCGCCCCGGCGCCGCTGCCGGCGCGCCTGGGCAAGGGCGACTGGCTGCGCCTCGGGCGGGACGGCGCGGTCGAGCATGGCAGCATGCCGGCCGACCAGGTGGCGGCGTGGCGGCAGGGGCAGATCGTGGTGCGCGACCGGCCGTTGGGCGAAGTGGTCGAGGAACTGCGCCGCTACCACCAGGGGCTGATCATCCTGGCCGACGACGCGTTCGCCGGGCAGCGGGTGACCGGCGTGTACAACCTCGCCGACCCGGCCGCCGCGCTGCGCATCCTGGCCGGCGCGCACGGCGGCAAGGTGCGCCAGGTATCGCCCTGGCTGCTGGTGATATCCGCCGGCTGAGCCCGTCCCAGAGCGGGCCGGCTCGCGGAATTCCGGGGCAAGGTAGGGCGGGTGCAACCCGCCATCGCAGCTCCTGACTGGCGGGTTGCACCCGCCCTACGAAGCGAGCGCGCCGGGAAGAATCAAAAAAATTTTCGCCATCCGCGCATTTTCTTCCGAAAAAAATCGTCGCCCCGACGTTGTTTGCATGGAGGGGGAATGCGGCGCAGTTGCATTTGCGTCTACCCCGCATCAACGACGAATCTGGGAGGGGAAAATGGGATACACCGGGGGTGGCAAGGGCCGGATGCTGGGCGGCGTCCTGGCAGTGATGGCGGTGACCGGTTCGGCGCTGGCCGAACAGGGACAGGGATCGACGGCCGTGTCGGCGCAGGGCGATGGTCTGCAACTGGCCCAGGCGGCCGAGCGGGGCTTCGATATTCCGGCGATGCCGCTGGCCGATGCCCTGGCGCGGTTCGGCCTGCAGTCGGGCCTGCAGGTTTCCGTCGACGCGAATCTGGTCAGGGACCGGAACTCGCCGGGCGTGCGCGGCACCATGCCGCCCGAGCAGGCGCTGCAGCGGCTGCTGACCGGCACCGGCATCACCTTCCAGCTCACCGCCGACGGCGACGTGCTGCTGGAGTCCGAGCCCGACAGCGCCATCCTCCAGTTGCCCAGCGTGCTCATCAAGGCCAAGCGCGGCCCCGAGAATGTGCAGCGGGTGGCCGGCAGCGACTACGTCTTCGACAGCCGGGAGCTGGAACGCAGCCAGACCCGTGGCATCGAGGGCGTGCTGCGGCAGACGCCGAACGCCTTCTTCGAGGAACGCTCGAACGGCGACGTGGTGATCAACCTGCGCGGCAACTCGACCCGCAACAACAACACCGATGCCGGCATAGGACTCTACGTCGACGGCGCCTACAACTACATCCAGGGCAATAACAACAACATCCCGCTGTTCGACATCGACCAGGTCAACGTCCTGCTCGGCCCGCAGGGCGGCCTCTACGGCCGCAACGCGGTGGGCGGCGCGATCAACATCCAGACGGCCAACCCCACGGACATCTTCGAGGCCAGGGTCAAGGCCGGCGCCGGCAACTACGACGCGCGCAACCTCGAAGCCATGCTCAACCTGCCGACCGAGAGCCGCAACCTGCGCTTCCGCATCGCCGGCTTCCACGACGAGCGCGACGGCTACCTGTCCAACAGCACCGTCGGCCGCGACGAGAAGGACATGGCGCGCGACGGCGGGCGCTTCAAGGTCGGCATCACGCCTCACGAGGACTGGGACATGGTGTTCGGCGCCGAGCGCATCGAGCAGCGCCTGCCCGGCACGGCGTTGGTCACGGCCGACGACCCGGACCACAGCATCAACGACATCCTCGGCCGCACCTCGCGCAATTCGACCCGCTACAGCAGCGACATCAAGTGGCTGGCCAGCGACTGGCTGACCGTCCGTTCCATCAGCGGGCTGAGCCTGCCCGACGGCGAACTGCTGAGCGACGGCGACGGCACCGCGGCGCCGGTCGCCTCGATCTTCAATACCTTCGACGCCAGGCAGATCAACCAGGAATTCCGCTTCAGCTCGCCGGACGAAGTGGGCGGGCCGCTGAGCTGGGTGGTCGGCCTCAACTACTTCCGCGATGACATCGACACCCGCCAGGACACCACCCGGCTGGCCGACCGGCGCCTGGACCGGGCGTTGATCGACGGCCGCATCGAGCAGTACGCGGTCTTCGGCGAGGCGACCTACGAGATTCTCGCCGGCCTGCGCCTGACCGGCAGCCTGCGCTATTCCCAGGAAGACAAGGATGTGTCGGTGGAACTGCTGCGCAAGACCGCCGCCGCGCCGCGGTTCACCACGCTGTTCGTCAACGACAGCGACGACACCTACAAGCGCTGGAACCCCGGCCTGAGCCTCGCCTACGACTGGAACGAGCACCTGATGACCTACGCCAAGGTCGCCACCGCCTACAAGTCCGGTGGCGTCAACTTCGGCCCGACGCCATTCCCGGGGGAGGCCACCTTCGATCCCGAGGACGTGATCAGCTATGAGGTCGGCGCCAAGAGCCAGTGGTTCGACGACCGGCTGGTCCTCAATGCCAGCCTGTTCCACCAGAAGCAGGAAGACTTCCAGCTGCGCACCCGGATCGGCGCTACCAGCTTCTTCAGCAACGTCGGCGACGGCGTCACCGATGGCGCCGAACTGTCGCTGCGCGCCCTGCCGCTGGAGGGCCTCGAACTGAGCGCGGCCTATGGCTACCTGCTGGCCGAGTTCGACGACGCGCCGCAGGTCCAGGTGGCGCTGCCGCCGAACGGCGCCGGCACCACCATGGACGTGAGCGGCAAGCGGATTCCCGATGTGCCGACCCACACCCTGAACCTGGCCTCGACCTACCGCATGGCGCTGACCGACCAGCTGGACGCCATCCTGCGTGCCGAGTACTACGTGACGCGCGGCGGCTATGCGGATGCGGGGAATTTCGTCGACCTCGACGAGCGCAACTCGGTGAATCTCTCCGCCGGGGTGGAAAGCGAGCGCTTCGCCGTGACGCTGTTCGCCAACAACGTCTTCGACGAGGAATACTTCGAAGTCACGCCCACCTTCGGCAGCCCGGCGGTCGGTCAGCGCAACGCGCCGCGCACCGTCGGCGTCAGCACCGAGCTGTACTGGTGATGGCGACCCGCAGCGGAACCTGCGATGGACGATGGCGGCATGCCGGTGCGGTGGCGTTGCGCGTGCTCGCCGCCGTGCCCGGCGGTTACCTGGTCAGCTACGCGCTGACCGCCGGCCTGGCCGCGTTGCTGCCGTTGGAGCGGCCCGACGCGGCGCTGGTCGCCACGCTGCCGTCCTTCGCCATCTACCTCGGCATCCTCCTGTGGACCTTCGCCACCCCGCGCCCGGGGCGGCTCTGGCTCGGCCTGCTGCTGCTCGCCGCGCTGGCCGTGGCGGTCGCCGGATGGCCGGGGGAGGGGCGGCCGTGAAGCGTTCCCTCGTCCAGTCCTTCGACTGGCTGCACACCTGGGCCGGGCTGTTCGCCGGCTGGCTGCTCTTCGCGGTTTTCCTGACCGGTAGCCTGGCGCTGTTCAAGGCGGAGATCGGCTACTGGATGCAGCCGGAATTGCACGGCGTGGCGCGTGTATCGGACCGCGACGCGCTGGCCGTCGCCGAACGCCTGCTGCGAACCGGGGCCGAAGGTGCGCGCAGCTGGAGCATCAGCCTGCCGGACGTACGCGACCCGGGCCTGCAGATCGCCTGGCAGGCCCGGGACGGGAAGGGCAGCAGCCGCTGGCTGGACCCGCTCGGCGGCACGCTGCTCGACGTGCGCGCCACCCAGGGCGGCGCATTCTTCTCGCGCTTCCACTACAGCCTGGGGCTGGGCAAGCCCGGCGTGTGGATCGTCGGCGGGCTGGCCATGGCCATGCTGGCGGCGCTGGTCACCGGGGTGGTCATCCACCGGCGGATCTTCCGCGACTTCTTCACCTTCCGCCCGCGCGCCGCGACCCAGCGCGCCTGGCTGGACGCCCACAATGCCAGCGGCGTGCTGTTGCTGCCGTTCCACCTGATGATCACCTACACCGGGCTGGTGCTGTTCTATGCCTTCTATATGCCGGCGGCGATCCAGGCGCTGTATGCCGGCGATGCCAGGGCCTATTTCACCGAACTGGTGCCGCCGGTGGTGCGTCCAGTATCCGGCGAGGCCTGCACGTTGCAGCCGCTCGGCCCGTTGCTGGAGCGCGCGGAGGCGCAGTTCGGGGTCGGCCGGGTAGCGTCCCTGCTGGTACAGAATCCCGGTGATGCGGGCGCGCTGGTGCATGTCTTCCGCAGCCGCGACGACCGCCTGGCGCGGGTCAGCGATGCGCTGGTGTTCGATGGCTGCAGCGGCGGGATCGTCGCCCAGCGCCTGCAGCCGCGCGCCAGCTACCTGACGGAGCGGGTGATGGGCGGCCTGCATTTCGCCCATTTCGGCGGCGACTTCCTGCGCTGGCTGTATTTCCTCGCCGGCCTGGGCAGTTGCGCGATGATCGTCACCGGCCTGCTGCTGTTCACGCTGAAGCGCGAGCGCAGCGGCCGCGATGCCGCCGTCGTGCGCCTCGCCGCGCGGCTCAATCCGGCGGCGGTCGGCGGAACGCTGCTGGCCTGCGCTGCCTACCTGCTGGCCAACCGGCTGCTGCCGGCGGGTCTCGCCGGGCGGGCCGGCTGGGAAGTCGGCAGCTTCTTCGCCGCATGGGGCGCGGCCCTGCTGTACGCCTGTGTGCGCCCGCCGGCGCGGCTCTGGAGCGAGCTGCTCGCCGGCGCTGCGCTGCTGGCCATGCTCGTGCCGCTGGTGAACGGCCTGACCTGCGACAGCCACCTGCTGCGTACGCTGCCGCAGGGCGACTGGCGCCTGGCGCTGGTCGATCTCACCGCGCTGGCCAGCGGCCTGCTGCTGGCTGCCTTGGCCATCCGCCTGCGGCGCCAGGCCAGCCGCCGGGATGTCGCCGCAAACGCAACGCCGGGGGGGCCCGAATGATGCTCCATCCACTCGCGGTGCCGGCCTTGCTCTATGCCGGCTGGGCAGCCTGGGCGCTGGCCATGGACCGCCACCATCGGCAGGTCGCCGGTGGTGCCTCCGCGCCGCTGCGTCGCCTGGCTTTGCGGCTCGGCGGCGGACTGTGCCTGCTGGCGGCGTTCGCCGTGTCGGTTTTCCGCTGGGGCTGGAACATCGGCCCGGTGGTCTGGTGCGTCCTGCTGTCGGTGATGGCGCTCGGCTTCGTCCTGGCTTTCGCCTTCCGTCCGCGCCTTGCCGCGCTGGGTGCTCCGCCGCTCCTGCTGCTTGTCGCGCTGGCGGCTTCGTTCTGAGCCGGCGTCACTCCCGCGTCAGGTAATGCACGCTGAACCACTGCTGCGGATCGGTCCACAGCGCCGCCGGGCGGAAGCCGGAGGAGCCGGCCAGTTCGCGGAAGGCGTCGATGCTGTACTTGCAGGAGTTCTCCGTGTGCAGGCTCTCGCCGTCGCGGAACATGAAGCGCCGGCCTTCCACGCGCACAGTCTGCGGGCGGGTGCTGAGCAGGTGCATCTCGATGCGCGATTGCGCCTCGTTGTAGAAGGCGTGGTGGCGGAAGCGCGACGGGTCGAGGTCGGTGTCCAGTTCGCGGCGGATGCGCTGCAGCAGGTTCAGGTTGAAGGCGGCGGTCACGCCGGCGCTGTCGTTGTAGGCCGCTTCGAGGATGCGGGGGTCTTTGGCCAGATCGACGCCGATCAGCAGGCCGCCGCCGCGCGGCAGCAGGCGGTGCAGGTTGCGCAGGAAGATGCGCGCCTCGTTCGGGGTGAAGTTGCCGATGCTCGAACCGGGAAAGAACGCCACCGGCCGCCCGTCATCCAGCGGACGGGGCAGCGCCAGCGGGTGGGAGAAATCGGCGTGCAGCGCGTGCACGTTCAGCCAGGGATAGTCGTCGGCCAGTCGTTGCGTGCTGCTCAGGAGGAAGTCGCGGGAGATGTCGATGCCCAGGTAGCGCGCCGGGCGCAGTGCCTCCAGCAGCAGGCGGACCTTGCGGCTGGCGCCGCTGCCCAGTTCCACCAGGGTGACGTCGCGGCCGAGGCGGTCGGCGATGTCGTCGGCGGCGCTGGCGAGGATGCCTTCCTCGGTGCGCGTCAGGTAGTACTCGGGCAGGCGGGTGATCTGCTCGAACAGCTCGGAGCCGCGCCGGTCGTAGAAGAACTTCGGCGCCAGGCGTTTCGGCCCGGCGGCGAATCCGGCGAGGACTTCATCGCGCAGCGAGGCGCTGTCGTCGTGCGCCAGGCGGTCGTGGAAGTTGACTGCGAGGGCCATTCAAGCCTCCTTGGCCAGGCGCAGTCCGGCGAACTGCCAGCGCATGGCGGGATAGAAGAAGTTGCGGTAGGTGCAGCGGATGTGGTCCCGCGGTGTCGCGCAACAGCCGCCGCGCAGCACCATCTGGCCGCTCATGAACTTGCCGTTGTATTCCCCCAGGCTGCCGGGCAGCGGCTGGAAGCGCGGGTAGGGGCGGTAGGCGCTGCCGGTCCATTCCCAGACATCGCCGAACATCTGCTGCGGCGCATGCGGATCGTCCGCCGCGGCGACCGGCTGCAAGTGGTCGCTGTCGACGAAGTTGCCCTGCAGCGGCAGCTTCGCCGCCGCCACTTCCCACTCCGCCTCGGTGGGCAGCCGCGCGCCGGCCCAGTTGGCGTAGGCGTCGGCCTCGTAGAAGCTCAGGTGGCAGACCGGCGCGTTGAGGTCCAGCGGGCGCAGGCCGCCGAGGGTCAGCTCGTACCACTCGTCGTCCTCCCACAGCCAGTACAGCGGCGCGTGCCAGCCGTGCTGGCGCACCTCGTTCCAGCCGTCGGACAGCCACAGCTCGCTGCGCGCATAGCCGCCGTCGATGATGAAGCCAAGGTAGTCGCCGTTGCTCACCGGCCGGCTGGCCAGGCGGAAGTCGCCGAGGAATTCACGGTGGCGCGGCATCTCGCAATCGAAGGCGAAGCCCTGGCCGTCATGGCCGATCTGGTGCAGGCCGCCGGCGTATTCGTGCCAGCGCAGCGGCGCGGCCGGCGTCGTCGGTGGCGGCGCCAGGTCGGTGCGATAGGCCGGGTGCAGCGGGTTCTGCGCGAGGATGTGTTTGATGTCCATGAACAGCAGTTCCTGGTGCTGCTGTTCGTGCTGCAGGCCGAGCTCGACGCGGCGGGCGATCTCTTCGGCGTGCTGCTCCGGCGGCGCGCCGAGCAGTTCCTCCATGGCCCGGTCGACATGCGCGCGGAAGGCAATGACCTCGGCCACTCCGGGCCGCGAGATCAGCCCGCGCCGGGCACGGGTGAAGGGCGTGCCATGGGTCTCGTAGTAGGAATTGAACAGGTGGTCGTAGAGCGGCTCCGGCGTGCGGTAGCCGGGCAGGAAGGGCTTCAGCAGGAAGGCCTCGAAGAACCAGCTGACATGCGCCAGGTGCCACTTCGGCGGGCTGACGTCGGGCATGCTCTGGATCACCTGGTCCTCGACGGACAGCGGCGCGCAGATCGCCTCGCTGGCTGCACGCACGTGCCGGAAGCGCTGCAGCAGAGCCGGTGTACCTGATTCCGAAATCTCGCGAACGGGATGGCGCATGGCGCTTCTCCTTGGGCGGACGCGGGCATAGGGTCTAATTGGAACTGACTCGACGGAATATCGAAAGTTGCAATTGGAATCAGGCCACGAACGCTAGGGATGAAATGCTCTTACCGACACAATCCCAGACGTTCATGCCACTCCGCGATGGACTCTTCGGGATAGCCGTCGAACAGCTTGTCGCCCGGCCGCTCATCCACTTCCACCCACGGCGCCTTCGAGTCGAGCAGCAGGTGGGTGTGCTCCGGCGGGACCGGTAGCGGCGTGTCGATGGCCGAGGCGAACGGGTGGATCAGCTCGGGCCAGGTCGGGTCGTACAGCCACAGCGCGCTGCCGCAGAGGCTGCAGAAATGCCGGGCGGCGCTGCTGGTGTAGGCGCGGCGGGCGCCTTCCGGCTTGATCTTCGCGTGGTAGACGCTGACCCGCTTGGCCCCGCGCACCTTCAGACTGCGCGAGTCGCCGGCCAGATTGATCGCATAACCGCCGCCGCCCTGGGTCTTGCGGCAGATCGAGCAGTAGCAGCGCTGATACGGGTAGGGGTGGGCGCTTTCCAGGCTGAACCTGACGGCGCCGCAGTGGCAGGAGCCTTCGAGACGCATGGCGTGATCCTCCGCTACAGGATCTAGAAATTGACCTTTAGGTCAGAAAATGCAGAATGCATGCCCGGCATTCGCATCCATTGTCGCGGCAATACCTCTTTCGTTATGTAATTTTTGCTATAACGGGTGCTGTGCAAGACGCCGCGCTCTGGCAAATTGCGGGGCAGGGAAGAGAGCCCGCTCGCGGCGGGCTCTCCGGATAGTCATCAGGCAGGAACTCCGAGGATCACATGGGAAGCCTTGATCACCGCCGTCGCGCTGACGCCAGGAGCCAGGCCGAGTTCGTTGACGGCATCGCGGGTGACCACGGCGACCACTTCGGTTCCGCCATCCAGGGTGAGGACCACTTCGGCATTCACCGCGCCGTCGGCCACGGATTTGACCTTGCCCGGCAGGCAGTTGCGCGCGGACAGGCGGATGTCGCTGCCTTCGGTCATCAGCATCACCCACGGCGCCTTGACCAGCGCGTAGACCTCCTTGCCCTGGGCCAGGCCCAGGCTCTTCACGCTGCCTTCGGTGACGATCGCCACCAGCTCGGCGCCGCCGGGCAGGGCGACCACCACCTCGGCGTTCACCGCGCCATCGCGCAGGTTCTTGACGGTTCCCTTGAATACGTTGCGTGCGCTGACTTTCATGGCCTGTTCTCCTGGGCTCTGGGTTTCTTTCGCCGGAGCGGCTCGCTGCCGGGCCGGTCGGCTTTCCTTCGGGGCGCCTGGAGTTATAGACCAACCGCCCCGGCTCCGTTCGGTTCATCCAAATCACAACGACACCTCCCTGGAGCAATCAGATGAAACATCGTTTCGCCCGCCTCACCCTGGCCATCGCCTCCTGCCTGGCCATGCACGCTGCCCTGGCCGATGAGGTTCAGGTCGCCGTCGCCGCCAACTTCACCGCGCCGATCCAGGCCATCGCCAAGGACTTCGAGAAGGACACCGGGCACAAGCTGGTCGCCGCCTACGGCTCCACCGGGCAGTTCTATGCGCAGATCAGGAACGGCGCGCCCTTCGAGGTGTTCCTCGCCGCCGACGACAGCACCCCGGCGAAGCTGGAGCAGGAAAAGGAGATCGTTCCCGGCTCTCGCTTCACCTACGCCATCGGCAGCCTGGCGCTGTGGTCGCCGAAGACCGGCTATGTCGATGACAAGGGCGAGGTGCTGAAGAAGAACGAGTTCCAGCACCTCTCCATCGCCAACCCGAAGACCGCGCCCTACGGCCTGGCCGCCACCCAGGTGCTGGACAAGCTCGGCCTGACCCGGCAGCTCGCCGGCAAGATCGTCGAGGGGCAGAACATCACCCAGGCCTACCAGTTCGTGTCCAGTGGCAATGCCGAACTGGGCTTCGTGGCGTTGTCGCAGATCTACAAGGATGGCAAGGTGAGCAGCGGTTCGGCCTGGATCGTGCCGGCCGACATGCACGAACCGATCCGCCAGGATGCGGTGATCCTCAACAAGGGCAAGGACAACGCGGCGGCCAAGGCCCTGGTTGAATACCTGAAGGGACCGAAGGCGGCTGCCGTGATCAAGTCCTACGGCTACGAGCTCTAACCACAAGGAAGGAAACAGCGATGCCCCTGACGTCGGCGGATATCTCGGCCATTGTCCTGACCCTCGAACTGGCATCGCTGACCACCCTGATCCTGCTGCTGATCGGCACGCCGATCGCCTGGTGGCTGGCACGCACCCGCTCCTGGCTGAAGGGGCCGGTGGGCGCGGTGGTGGCGCTGCCGCTGGTGTTGCCGCCGACGGTGATCGGCTTCTACCTGCTGGTGACCATGGGGCCGAACGGTCCCATCGGCCAGTTGACCCAGCAAATGGGCATCGGCCTGCTGCCGTTCAGCTTCGCCGGGCTGGTGGTGGGCTCGGTGTTCTATTCGCTGCCGTTCGTGGTGCAGCCGCTGCAGAACGCTTTCGAAGCCATCGGCACGCGCCCGCTGGAGGCCGCCGCGACGCTGCGGGCGAGCCCGCTGGACTGCTTCTTCAGCGTGGTCCTGCCGCTGGCCCGGCCGGGCTTCGTCACCGCCGCCATCCTCGGTTTCGCCCATACGGTCGGCGAGTTCGGCGTGGTGCTGATGATCGGCGGCAACATCCCGGAGAAGACCCGCGTGGTCTCGGTGCAGATATTCGACCACGTCGAGGCCATGGAGTACGCCCAGGCGCACTGGCTGGCCGGCGGCATGGTGGTGTTTTCCTTCTTCGTGCTGCTGGCGGTGTATGCCAGCCGGCGCTCGCAGTCATGGACCTGAAATGAGTATCGAGGCGCGTTTCCGCCTGGACTATCCGGCATTCAGCCTGGATGTGGACCTGCAAATGCCTGGACGCGGAGTGAGCGCGCTGTTCGGCCATTCCGGCTCGGGCAAGACCACCTGCCTGCGCTGCGTCGCCGGTCTGGAGAAGGCCGCCACGGCCTATCTGGCGGTGAACGGCGAAGTCTGGCAGGACAGCGAGCGCGGCCTGTTCCTGCCGCCGCACAAGCGCGCCATCGGCTATGTGTTCCAGGAGGCCAATCTGTTCGAGCACCTGTCGGTGCGGCGCAATCTCACCTATGGCATGAAGCGCGTGCCGCGCGACCAGCATCGCGTCGAACTGCGGCAGGCCGTCGACCTGCTCGGCATCGATCACCTGCTGGAGCGCATGCCGCGCAACCTTTCCGGCGGCGAGCGGCAGCGGGTCGGCATGGCGCGGGCGCTGCTCACCAGCCCGAAGCTGCTGCTGATGGACGAACCGCTGGCCGCCCTCGACCTCAAGCGCAAGGCGGAAATCCTGCCGTACCTGGAGCGCCTGCACGACGAGCTGGATATCCCGATCCTCTACGTCAGCCACTCGCCGGACGAAGTCGCGCGGCTGGCCGATCATCTGGTGCTGCTGGAGGGTGGCCGCGTGCTGGCCAGCGGACCGGTCGGCGCCACCCTGGCGCGTACCGACCTGCCGACCTCGCTGCTGGAAGACGCCGGCGTGGTCATCGACGGCCATGTGCTCGGCCATGACGCGGACTACGGCCTGCTCAGCGTCGGCCTGCCGGGGACTGACCTGGGCATTCGTCTTGCCCACGCCGCGCTGGCGCAGGGCAGGGCATTGCGGATCAAGGTCCAGGCGCGGGACGTCAGCCTGAGCCTGGAGCGGCAGGCGCACAGCAGCATCCTCAATGTGCTGCCGGCGACGGTGGCTGAGATCGTCGACACGGACAATCCGGCGCACCGGCTGGTGAAGCTGGATGTCGCCGGTACGCCGCTGCTGGCGCGGATCACCCGCTTTTCCCACGACCAGCTCGGCTTGAAGCCGGGGCTGCCGGTATGGGCTCAGATCAAATCCGTAGCGCTGCTGGCGTAGGTTGGCGCTGAACGCAGTGAAGCCCAACATCTGCCGGGCGTTGCACCGTTGGGCTTCGCAAGCTCAGCGCCAACCTGCATGGGCAGCATGGCGCTGATAAAAAAAGGGCGACTTTCGTCGCCCTGTCCCAAAAAAACGGTTTGTCGTGTGGCTCAGCGTGCGTTGCGCAGGGCCTCGATGCGTTCTTCCAGCGGCGGGTGGCTCATGAACAGGCCGGCCAGGCCGTGCTTCAGCACACCGTTGATACCGAAGGCCGCCAGGGTGTCGGGCATCTGCACCGGCACGCCCTGTTCGGCGCGCAGGCGTTGCAGTGCGGCGATCATCGCGCCGCTGCCGGCCAGGTGGGCGCCGGCTTCGTCGGCGCGGAATTCGCGGCGGCGCGAGAACCACATGACGATGATGCTGGCGAGGATGCCCAGTACCAGCTCGGCGAAGATGGTCGCAACGAAGTAGCCGATGCCCGGGCCGTCCTCGTTCTTCAGGATCGCCTTGTCGACGAAGTTGCCGAAGATGCGCGCGAAGAACATCACGAAGGTGTTCACCACGCCCTGGATCAGCGCCAGGGTGACCATGTCGCCGTTGGCCACGTGGCCGATCTCGTGGGCCAGCACGGCCTTCACTTCTTCCGGCGAGAAGCGTTCCAGCAGGCCCTGGCTGACCGCTACCAGCGCGTCGTTCTTGTTCCAGCCGGTGGCGAAGGCGTTGGCTTCGTAAGCGGGGAAGATGCCGACCTCGGGCATCTTGATCCCGGCTTCGCGGGAGAGCTCTTCGACGGTCTGCAGCAGCCACTGTTCATGACGGGTGCGCGGCTGGCTGATGATTTCGGTGCCGGTGCTCATCTTCGCCATCCACTTCGAGATGAACAGCGAGACCAGCGAGCCGGCGAAGCCGAACACGGCGCAGAAGATCAGCAGGCTGCCGTAATTCTGGCCGGTGAAGCGGTCCACTCCGAGCAGTTTGAGGGTGATGCTGGCGATCACCAGAACTGCCAGGTTGGTGGCCAGGAACAACAGGATGCGCATCATGGAAAAGGCTACTCCTCAGGTATCAGGCGCTTTGCGACTGAAATTATTGTCGTGATTCCGTGGGCGCGCGCGGCGGCGCCGTAAAGACTGTTGAAATTATGGCGGGTATATACGGGCGGCCCATACGCTATTCAACGCGGCGACTATTTCAAACTATGTCGCTGGCGCGGGGCAGATCGCTTTCGAAGACCATGCGGGTGAGGCGGGCGACGCGTTCGCCATGGCGCTCGGCGAGTGCGGAGCGCAACTGGAAGGCCAGCGTCGCCTGCTCGCGGCGCACGCTTGGCGGCAGCTCTCCATCGCGCACGGCGTGGGGCACGCAGCGGGTGAGGCGGAGGAAGGCCTTCTCGGTGAGCACCGCCTGGTCGAGGGCTTCGTAGCGGATGGCGCTGTCGAAGCGCAGGTAGCCTTCCTCGGCCAGCCAGATGAGGGTGCCCAGACAACTCTGGTGACGAATGCTCGGCAGGCCGAACTCGTCGGGGTCCTCGCGGCCGATCAGGTCCTCGACGTAGAGGGCGATCTTGCGCGGGAAGGCCCGGTACAGGGTGAGCAGGCCGGCGGCGGCATCCTTGTAGAAATCATCGATCTGCAGGTCCATGGGATGGCGCCGCCGTGCTCCGTTTACTGGCGATAGGTCTTGAGGAAGTTGCCGATGCGGCCGATGGCCTGTTCCAGGTCGTCGACGCGGGGCAGGGTGACCACGCGGAAGTGGTCCGGCCACGGCCAGTTGAAGGCGGTGCCCTGGACAATCAGCAGCTTCTCGGAGAGCAGCAGGTCGAGGACGAACTTCTCGTCGTTGTGGATTGGGCAGACCTTCGGATCGATGCGCGGGAAGGCGTAGAGCGCACCCATCGGCTTGACGCAGCTGACCCCGGGGATGTCGTTGAGCAGTTCCCAGGCGCGGTTGCGCTGCTCGTAGAGGCGGCCGTGCGGCAGCACCAGGTCGTTGATGCTCTGGTAGCCGCCCAGCGCGGTCTGGATCGCATGCTGGCTCGGCACGTTGGCGCACAGGCGCATGTTGGCGAGGATGTCGAGGCCCTCGATGTAGCTCTGCGCCTTGTGCTTCGGACCGGAAATCGCCACCCAGCCGGAGCGGAAGCCGGCCACCCGGTAGGACTTGGACAGGCCGTTGAAGGTCAGGCAGAGCACGTCCGGCGCCAGCGAGGCGGTGGAGATGTGCTGGGCTTCGTCGTAGAGGATCTTGTCGTAGATCTCGTCGGAGAACAGCACCAGGTTGTGCTGGCGCGCCAGTTCGACGATGTCCATCAGGACTTCCTTCGAATACACCGCGCCGGTCGGGTTGTTCGGGTTGATCAGCACCAATGCCTTGGTATTGGGGGTGATCTTCGCCTTCATGTCGTCAATGTCGGGGAACCAGCCGGCCTGCTCGTCGCACAGGTAGTGCACCGGCTTGCCGCCGCCGAGCGCCACCGAGGCGGTCCACAGCGGGTAGTCGGGCGCCGGGATCAGCACTTCGTCGCCGTTGTTCAGCAACGCCTGCATGGCCATCACGATCAGCTCGGATACGCCGTTGCCGAGGTAGATGTCCTCGATGCCGACGCCTTCCACCTGCTTCTGCTGGTAGTACTGCATCACCGCCTTGCGCGCGCTGAACAGGCCCTTGGAGTCGCTGTAGCCCTGGGCGGTCGGCAGGTTGCGGATGACGTCCTGGAGGATTTCGTCAGGCGCTTCGAAACCGAACGGCGCCGGGTTGCCGATGTTCAGCTTGAGGATGCGATGGCCTTCCTCTTCCAGGCGTTTGGCGTGCTTGAGCACCGGCCCGCGGATGTCGTAGCAGACGTTGGCGAGCTTGTTCGATTTGCTGACCTGCATGATGTGGTTCCCGAAGTGGACGAACCCCGCGCCAGCGGCCGGGCGTGGAGCGCTCGGCTTGGCAGGCTGTAACGCGGGTGACAGACTGGCGTCAGTAGAACTGGTCCGGAGCCTCGCGCGCCACGGCCGTATATCTGGAAAATGCCTGGAAAGCGGAGATATGAGCGAAAAAGTGCCTTTTTTAAGGCTTTTTTATCGCTGAAGGGGTTTCGCGCGGCAGATTCTGAACCAGCTCTTGCAGTCACGCATCATACGTGCGGCCCGGTTCCCGGAAAAGAGAGCGGCCGGGCTTTTTTCGAAGATGAGGTATGCCGATGGACAAGATCGAAAAGCCCCTGGAAAGCTGGCGCGAGGAACTGACGGACCAGCAGTTCCATGTCTGCCGCCTCGGCGGGACGGAGCGGGCCTTCACCGGCGAGTACTACGCCACCAAGACCCCCGGTATCTATCACTGCGTCTGCTGCGGCACGGCGCTGTTCGACTCCGACGCCAAGTACGATTCCGGCAGCGGCTGGCCAAGCTACTTCCAGCCGGTTTCCGCCGAGGCGATCGCCGAATACGAGGATTCCAGCCATGGCATGCATCGCATCGAGGTGCGCTGCAAGCAGTGCGATGCGCACCTGGGCCATGTGTTCCCCGACGGTCCGCGCCCGACCGGCCTGCGCTACTGCATCAACTCGGCATCGCTGAAGCTGGTGCCGCGCACCTGAGTTCCCGGGCCCGCCCATCAGGTCGGGCCTATCTTTTGAGTAATTGAATTGCACGCAATTTATTTGCTCGCTACGTTATCCGCATCCCACTCACCCGGAGCATCCCCATGAGCGACGCAATTCTCGATATTCCCTGCACGACCATCAAAGGCGAGCAGAAAACCCTGTCCGACTTCGGCGGCAAGGCGCTGCTGGTGGTCAACACCGCCAGCCAGTGCGGCTTCACCCCGCAGTACAAGGGATTGGAGAACCTCTGGCGCAAGTACAAGGACCAGGGGCTGGTGGTGCTCGGCTTCCCCTGCAACCAGTTCGGCAGCCAGGAACCGGGCAGCGAGGGCGAGATTTCGCAGTTCTGCGAGATGAACTTCGGCGTCAGCTTCCCGCTGTTCAAGAAGATCGAGGTGAATGGCAGCGACGCTCATCCTCTTTATGTGGAGCTGAAGAAGCGTGCTCCGGGGGCGCTCGGCAGCCAGCGCATCAAGTGGAACTTCACCAAGTTCCTGATCGGCAGGGACGGCAAGGTGATCAAGCGTTTCGCCCCGCTGACCAAGCCGGAGCACATGGTTTCGGAGATCGAAGCGCTGCTGAAATGAGCGAAGAGAGCAGGGCGCTGGCCGCCGATCCGGAACTGCTGCTGGACAACCAGCTGTGCTTCCGCCTGTATGCCGCCTCCCGGGCGATCATCCGCGGCTACCGGCCGATGCTCGACGCGCTCGGCCTGACCTACCCGCAGTACCTGGTGATGCTGGTGCTCTGGGAATGGCAGGCCGAACCGCCGGCGCAGCCCTCGGTGAAGACGCTGGGCGAGCGCCTGATGCTCGATTCCGGCACGCTCACGCCGCTGCTCAAGCGCCTGGAACAGCTCGGCCTGATCCAGCGCCGCCGCGCCCGCCACGACGAGCGCGAAGTGCATATCGGCCTCACGCCCGCCGGACTGGCGATGCGCGAACAGGTCCTGCCGCTGCGCCAGAGATTGTTATGCGGCAGCGGCCTGGACCCGAATGCCCTGGGTGAATTGCATGGCCGGCTGGGCGACCTGCTGGAGCAATTGCTGGCGCTGGGGTCGCGCCCGTAGGAGCGGGCCATGCCCGCGACCCTCGGTCCATCGCGGCCATGGGCCGCTCCTACAAAAGCAGGTCATACGTGGTTCGTAGGATGGGTTGAGCTTGCGATGCCCATCAACGGTCATTTGCACCTGGCTCATGGGTATCGCTTCGCTCAACCCATCCTACGTCCCCTGCGCCGGAGCTACCGTAGGTTGGCGCTGAGCAACGCGAAGCCCAACATCGCCATCGTTGGGCTTCACTGCGTTCAGCACCAACCTACGCGAGTTCTGGCCCAGCCACGTGGTTACGCAGGATGCAAAACAGTTGCTCCTCGATCACCCATCCAGCGGTCAACTGCCGACCGTGTGGTTGACCCAGCGTTCGAGGATGGCGACCAGTTCGTCGCGGTGGAAGGGTTTGGCCAGGTAGTCGTCCATGCCCGCCGCGCGGCAGCGTTCGCGCTCTTCCGGCAGGACGTTGGCGGTCAGGGCGATGATCGGCAGGTCCGGCCAGTTGCCGCTGTTACGGATCAGGCGGGTGGCCTCGTAGCCGTCCATGAGCGGCATGTTGCAGTCCATCAGCACCAGGTCGAACTCCTCTTCCCTGAGGATACCCAGCGCGCGCTCGCCGTTGCCGGCCACGCGCACCGCGCAGCCCAGCTTCTGCAGCATGCCCTTGGCGACCAGTTGATTGACCGGGTTGTCCTCCACCAGCAGTACCTGCGCCGCATAGCGCTGGTGGTGCCCGGTCGTGACTGCCGGCGCTGGCGCCGCTTGCACTTCGAGCGCCTTCTGCAGGGCCTGGTAGAGCGTTGCCCGGGTCAGCGGCCGCGCCAGCTGACGCAGTGGCGCGAGCTGTCGGGTGGTTTCCGGTTCCAGGAAGCTGCCGTACGCCGTCACCAGCAGAACCGGCTTTTCCATCCGCTGGCGCAGACCGAGCAGGCATTCGGGGCAGTCGGACAGCAGTGCATCCAGCTCCACGCCGGCAAGGCTGTCGTCGATATCCAGGCGCCGGTAGTCGATCTGCCAGCGCGGCAGCCAGGTCTGCAGCAGTTCCGCCAGCCCGCTGCCGACGGCGCACTGGGCGATCACCCGGCCCTTGAGTGGCGCCAGCGTGGCGGCGGGAGTGAGTGCTTGCAGCGGCAGGGTGACGGTGAACTCGCTGCCATGGCCAAGCCGGGAACTGACCTGCAACTCGCCCTGCATCACTTCGCAGAGCTTGCGGGTCAACGCCAGGCCCAGGCCGGTGCCGCCGTACTGGCGGGTAATGGCCGGATCGGCCTGGGTGAAGGGCTGGAAGATGCGCTGCAGGGAGTCCGCGGCGATGCCGATGCCGGTATCGCGCACGCTGATGCGTACTCCTCCCGGCACCGCTTCGGCACGCACATCGACGCGCCCCAGGCGGGTGAACTTGAGGGCGTTGGAGAGCAGGTTGCTGACCACCTGGCGCACCCGCGTGGGGTCACCGCTCAACTGTGCCGGCAACTGCGGGCTGATCAGGCAGGTCAGCTCCACGCCCGGCGCGGCGTGCTGCGACAGCAGGCAGGCGGTGTCCTCGATCAGCAGGCCGAGATCGAACGGGATGTTTTCCAGTTCGAACTGGCCAGACTCGAACTTCGACAGGTCAAGCACGTCATTGAGCAGCTTGACCAGCACCTTGCCCGAGTCATGGGCGATGGACAGTTGCTGGTGCTGTTCCGCGCTCAGCGGTCCGTCGAGGGCGAGGCCAAGCATGCCGAGCAGGCCGTTGAGTGGTGTGCGGATTTCGTGGCTCATGCTGGCGAGGAAGGTGGCGCGGGTCTGGGCCATGTCCAGCGCGGTCTGGCGGGCGCGTTCGAGATCCTGGTTGGATTGCGTCAGGCGCGCGTTGGCCGCCTTCAGTTCGGCAGTGCGCGCGGCGACGATGCTTTCCAGCTCGGACAGGTACTGCGTCAGGCGGTCCTCGGCCTCGCGCCGCTGCTGCATCTCCACGGAAATGCGGCTCAGTTGCTGGTTGGTGACCTGGGCCAGCACGCCGATCTCGTCGTGCTCGTGGCCGCGCGGGCAGGGCAGGTTCGGCCGCGACGGCGAGCGCGGGTCCTGGCGGCTGAGGGATTCGATCAGGCTGACCAGCGGCTTGGTCAGCAGGATGTAGAAAAGCACCAGGAGGATCAGCGAGAGCAGCAGGCTGCGCACGACGCCGGAGAGGAAGGTCATGCCGGCGCGCCGCAGGAAATCGTTGCCGAACACGAAGGTGTCGATCTTCAGGCTCAGCGTGCCCAGCACTTCGCCGGGCGCATGGTCGAGGTACAGCGGTTCCTCGTAGATGCGCAGGTGGCCGAAGAGAAAGTCGCTGACGCCGCGCAGCCGGCTTTCGCCGAACGGTCGCTCGGCCCTGGCCATTTCTGTGCCGGTGTTGTCGACGATCTCCGCCTCGATCACCGCCGGCGAGCGCAGCAGGCCAGCCACCAGTTCCCGGGCCAGCTCGGTATCGATGTTGTAGGCGATGCGGGCCGCCGGGTTGTGGCTGACATCCAGCAGCGCGCGCACTTCGCGGTTGATGGAGGCGTCCTGGCTGGCATAATCGACCCCCACCTGGATGACGCTGAGCAGCGTGCCCAGGAGGAACGCCACCAGCACGGTGAGGCCGGCCTGCTTGAACGAAAGGCGATGGGTAAGCGCAATATCCATGGGGGAGGGGAACATCGCCTCGGGGCGGCATCGGTGCCGCGTAGGATAGCCCATCCCCACCGCCAGCCGGCAAACCCCGCGCCCGGGAAATCCGGGCAAACCTCTTTCTGAACCCTGGGAGAACACTGTGGATTCCCGCCTGAACGATTTTCTCGCGCGTGCCGAAAGCGTGCTCGCGCGCCTGGAACCCTTGCTGCCGGCGATTCGCGAGTCGATCGACTGGAACACTTGCCTGGCCGCCCGCTGGCATCGCGATGGCCGCAGCGGCTACCTGCAGGCGCTGGATGTCAGCCTCGACCTGCATCTGGACGACCTGCTCGGCGTTGATCGCCAGCGCGAGCAACTGACCCGCAACACCCGCCAGTTCGTCTCCGGCCAGCCGGCCAACCACGCCTTGCTGTGGGGCGCCCGCGGCACCGGCAAGTCGTCGCTGGTGCGTGCGCTGCTGGCGGAAATGGCCAGGGACGGGCTGCGCCTGATCGAGATCGAGCGCGACCACCTGGCCGACCTGCCGCGTGTGGTGGAACAACTGCGCGGTTTGCCGCAGCGCTTCGTGCTGTTCTGCGATGACCTTTCCTTCAGCGCCGGCGAGGACGACTACCGGGTGCTGAAGAGCGTGCTGGACGGCTCGCTGGAGCAGGCGCCGGACAACGTGCTGCTCTACGCCACCTCGAACCGCCGCCATCTGGTCCCGGAGAAGGAAAGCGACAACCTGGACTGGGCGCTGGTGGACGGAGAGGTCCATCCGAGCGAGGCGGTGGAGGACAAGATCGCTCTGTCCGACCGTTTCGGCCTGTGGCTGTCGTTCTATCCCTTCACCCAGGAGCATTTCCTCAGTGTCGTGCGGCACTGGGTCGAGGTGCTGGCCGGCAAGTGCGGGCTGGTCTGGAGCTGGGACGAGGAGCTGGAGAAGGAGGCGATCCGCTGGGCGTCCCAGCGCGGTAACCGCAACGGCCGCTGCGCCTACCAGTTCGCCCGCCACTGGGTCGGCCGGCAACTGCTGGAAGGCGCGTCGGCATGATCGATCTCGAAAAAGCGGGCGAGGGGCTGAACGGATACGGGCTGCTGGCGGCCCAGGCGGAGGCGCTGTTCGCCGACGAGCGTGACTTCATTGCCAACGCGGCGCAGTTTTCCGCCTTCCTCTATCACGAGCTGGGCGACCTGAACTGGGCCGGCTTCTATCTGAATCGCAACGAGGAACTGGTGCTCGGCCCGTTCCAGGGCAAGGTCGCCTGCGTGCGCATTCCCTTCGGCAAGGGCGTGTGCGGGGCGGCGGCGCGTACGCGGGAGACTCAGCGGGTCGAGGACGTCCATGCCTTCCCGGGCCATATCGCCTGCGACAGCGCTTCCAATAGCGAGCTGGTGGTGCCGCTGGTCAAGGATGGAAAACTGGTCGGCGTGCTGGACCTGGACAGCCCGCGCATCGGGCGCTTCAGCGCCGAGGATCAGGCGGGCATCGAGCGGCTGGCGGAAATCTTCCTGCGTCTTACCGACTGCTGAATGAGCGACTGTCTTATTCCCCTCACCCTAACCCTCTCCCAAGGGGAGAGGGGACTGTCCAGGGTCGCCGGTTGGCACGGCATTCATCCCTGCGCCAATCTGCCCCCTCTCCCTCCGGGAGAGGGTTGGGGTGAGGGGGCCGGCCACACGAGAGCATCTTCGTAGGAGCAACTGTCTTGCGACCGAGGGTGCTTTTTGTAGGGTGGACAACGCGAAGCTTGTCCACCTTCCCGTCGCGCCGCGCTTGATGGTGGAAAGGCGGGGCGGCCATCCGCTTCGCCGTTTTCCACCCTACGTTCTGAAGAAATGCCTTCGGTTGGCGCTGAACGCAGTGAAGCCCAACACCTGCATCGTTGGGCTTCGCAAGCTCAGCGCCAACCTACGGAAAGCGCCGGCCGATGGATGGCCTCAGGCCTTGGCGGCGGCCGCTTTGGCCGTCATCTTGGCGATGATCGTCTGCTCGCCCGCGAGGATTTCCTGCATCGCCGGGCGCGCCACGACGCGCTCGAAATGCGCGGCCAGACCGGGCCAGCGCGAAGCGTCGACGCTTTCGCCGCCGTGGCGCATGTTTACCAGTTGGCAGACCAGGGCGATGTCCGCCAGGCTGAAGCGGTTGTCGACCAGGTACTCCTGATCGCCCAGGCAGCGTTCCAGGTAGTCGAAGTGTCGTGGCAGCTTCTCCTGCAGCGCACTCTGTACCGCGGTTTCGTTGCATTCCTTGCCCATCAGCGGCATGAGCAGGCGGTTGCGGAAGACGGTGAAGGTCGACAGCGGCGCCACTTCATAGTCGGCGTATTTTTCCAGCCAGCTGACCCGTGCGCGCGCCACCGCGCCTTCGCCGCACAGGGGCGCGAGTTCGGGGTTGCGTTCTTCGAGGTAGTGGCAGATCACGCTGGAGTCGGCCAGTGTCAGCTCGCCGTCCCTGATCGCCGGAATGCGTCCGAGCGGGTTGAGTTCGAGATACCACTCCGGCGGAGTGAATGGCGCGACGTTCTCCAGTTGGTAATCCGTGCCTTTCTCCGCGAGGAACAGGCGGACCTTCCGGACAAAGGGCGACAGCGCGGCCCCGAACACGGTAATGCTCATTCTTGGCTCCTTGAGGGAGTGGTGGATGTCAGACAGGAATGAAGTTTCGACGCATTTCAGTCATAAACGTTCTTCTTCTTCCACAGATCGTCGTCGTCGAAGGTGTTGAGCCCTTCGGCCAGCGCGGTGGTTTCCTCGAGTTCTGGCTTGGTGCTTTCCAGCACCATGGCATTGGCGCGTTCCAGCAGGGCTTCCATCTGGCGCAGTTGCGCCTGGTAGCGGCCGACGTCCTCCTGCTTGCGCAGATACTGCACGCCACGCTCGAAAGCCAGTCGTGCCTGGCGGGCATGTCCCTGCTGGAGGGCCTGGTGGCCGAGGTTGCCGAAGAACTCGATATGCAGCAGCGCCAGCAGGTGGCGAATCTCGCGCAACCAGTGCTGCGCTTCATTGTTCGCCAGCAGGCCCTCCTGGGCGAAGCGGTTGACCTGCGCGTGCAGTACCTCGAAGAGGAAGCGCACGCCCTTGGCCTTGGTCTCGCTGATGACCGGTTGCGGAGCATTCTTGACCGGGATGGAATCGCCGAGGGCCACCAGCCGTTTCAGCTCGCCGACGCGCTCGCCGAGCTGGGCGTTGCCCTTGTCCACTGCCAGCAGGCGTTCGCCGAGGTTCAGTTCGAAGCGGCTGAGCAGCAGTTTCAGGGCGGGGGACATGAACTGTCCGGGCAGCGTTTCGGACGTATCCGCGCAGCGCCGGTAGCGGTCGAGCAGGTCCGCCTTCAGGCGCGCCTGGGTCAGTTTGCGGTTTTCTACCAGATGATTGATGTAGCCAATGGCGATCAGGATGGCGATGCCGACAGCTACCAGGACTGTAATGAGAAGAGGTGACACCGTGGTGGGCTCCCGAGCGGCATTTTTTCTTCGAGTGTAATGTCTTGGTGCCAGCGCTCATAGCAGCAGCTCAAATTTTGTTCAGAAGTCTTTGATTTAAAAAAAATTTTCCAGAAGGGTTGACGATCATTCGGTGGCTCCCTAGAATGCGCGCCATTCCGACGCAACGCACTAATCGCTAGCGTAGGAATCTGGAAGATCTGTTGTAAGCTCCAGGCTGCGTCCCCTTCGTCTAGTGGCCTAGGACACCGCCCTTTCACGGCGGTAACAGGGGTTCGAGTCCCCTAGGGGACGCCATTGCGGGAATAGCTCAGTTGGTAGAGCACGACCTTGCCAAGGTCGGGGTCGCGAGTTCGAGTCTCGTTTCCCGCTCCAAATTCTCGGTTAGCGCCACAAGGCGGTGACTGAAAAATGAAATGGCGTTTGTATCCCGGTGCAAGCCGGATACGCAAAAAGTTGATGCGGGAATAGCTCAGTTGGTAGAGCACGACCTTGCCAAGGTCGGGGTCGCGAGTTCGAGTCTCGTTTCCCGCTCCAAACATGAATCGTGAAATTCGCGATTCGACGAAAAAGGGCCCAATGGGCCCTTTTTTCATTTCTGCTTCCCCGTTGTCGCTGCGGCGAGTCCGAATCGGGGAACGCTGTCCGCCTTCCCCGATCCCCATGCTGCCTCAGTGCACGGAATGCCCGTGGGCGTCGCGCCATTCCGCTTCCGCCGCCGGCAGCAGGCTGGAAGTGGGCATGGTCAACTGGTACAGGTCCTTCGGATTCGCCGGAGTCGGCACCAGGTCGATGGTCTGGCCGATATTCATCTTCACCGTCGCGTCGTACAGATAACGCAGCGCCGAGAAGTCCTCCAGGGCGAAGCCGACCGAGTCGAAGATGGTCACCTGCTGGTCGTTCTGCCGGCCTTCGGCGGCGCCGCTCAGCACCTGGTAGAACTCGACGACCGGGAAATCGGCCGGCATCTGCTGGATTTCGCCTTCGACGCGGGTCTGCGGCTCGAATTCGACGATGACACGTGCCTGCTGGAGAATTTCCGCCTGCAGTTCGGTTTTCCCCGGGCAATCGCCGCCGACCGCGTTGAGGTGCATACCGGGTTCCAGCATGTCGGCGGTAAGGATGGTGGCGTTGGTCTTGTCCGCGGTCACCGTGGTGACGATATCGGCGCCGCGCACCGATTCGCGTACCGAAGTGGCCGGAATCACCTTGAGGCCGGGGATGCCGGCCAGGTTCTGCTGCAGCTTCATCATCGCCGCAGGGTCGATATCGAAGATGCGGATTTCCTCGATGCCAAGCAGTTCGTGGAAGGCGATCGCCTGGAATTCGCTCTGCGCGCCATTGCCGATCAGCGCCATCGAGCGCGAGTTCTTGCGCGCGAGGAAGCGGGCGAGCAGGGCAGACGTCGCGGCGGTGCGGATGGCGGTCGTGAGCGTCAGTTCGCTGAGCAGCAGCGGGTAGCCGGTCTTGACCTCGGCGAGCACGCCGAAGGCCATGACGGTGAGCATGTCGAAGCGGATGTTCTTCGGATGGCCGTTCACGTACTTGAACGAGTAGAGCTCGCCATCGTCGGTGGGCATCAGTTCGATGACGCCCTGGCTGGAGTGGTTGGCGACCCGCGCGGCCTTGTCGAAGCTCGGCCAGCGGCGGTAGTCGGCCTCTATGTAGGAGGCCATGTTCCTGATTACCCGGTTCAGGCCGAGGCTGCCCACCAGGCGGCCAACGTCTTTCACATCGACATAACGTGTCATCGCAATGCACCTTCGGATTGTGGTTGCTGGCCGGTCGCCCGGCGTTGCCGTGGTGCTTCGGGATCGATTTGCACGCCCACCGCGGCAGCGGGGCCGGCCTTTACAAGGAGCCACAACCAGTCTATCTACGCCCTGGGGAATTACTTTGCTTTCGAGTGCGTGATATTCCCTGTTATGGGAAAAACAGACCAAGGTGGTGAGGTGTGAAGAAAAAAAATTCCAGGGAAGCGGAGCTGGATGCAACCGACCTCGCCATGCTCGATCTGCTCCAGCAGAACGCCAGCCTGTCCAATGCCGAGTTGAGCGAGCGCCTGTCGCTGAGCGTGACGCCCTGCTGGCGCCGGCGAAAGCGCCTGGAGGAAGAGGGCTACATCGAGGATTACCAGGCCAACCTGGACCGGCACCTGCTGGGCCTGAATATCCTCGCGTTCGTCCATGTACGCTTCGCCTCCCATGCCGACAACGCTTCGGATCGCTTCGAGGAACTGGTCAGGACGCTGCCGGAGGTGCTGTCCTGCCACAAGATCACCGGCGATGCCGATTTCCTCCTGCAGGTGCTGGAGAAGGATCTGGACGCCTATAGCGATTTCGTCGAGAACGTGCTGAGAAAGCAGCCGGGGATCGCCTCGATCCAGTCGACCCTGGCCTTGCGGGAGATCAAGTCGACGCACCGCATCCTGGTGCCGCGACCGTAGGTTGGCATCGTAGGTTGGCGCTGAGCGAAGCGAAGCCCAACATCCAGCGTGCCGGGTAGTACATTGTTGGGCTTCGCAAGCTCAGCCCAACCTACGTGATGCAGCCCAACCGTGAGGTAGGGAAATCAGTGCTTCGGCGCGTCTTCCGGCAGGGCCAGGAGTTGTTTTTCCCGCGTCCAGTCGAAGACCTCGCCGCGCTCTTCGGCTTCGAAGCGGCGTTCGTCGAGTTGCTGGTACATGGCCAGTTCCTCGTCGGGCATGAAGTGCAGGCAGTCGCCGCCGAAGAACCACAGCAGGTCGCGTGGGACCAGGTGGGCGATCTGCGGGTAGCGGTGGACGACCTGACAGATCAGGTCCTGGCCCAGGTACTGCGCGCCGACCGGGTCCTTCGGCAGTTCCACCAGCAGCTCGTCGAAACGTTCGAGGAACAGGCCGTGGTTCTCTTCCGGCACCTGCTCGGCCTCACCCAGGGCGCCGAGGATGGTGCGCAGGTGCTTGAGCAGGGCGAGGTGGTGGTCGAGATAGGCGTTGGCCATGGCGTGTCCTCCAGGATCTGAAACGGCCGCGGAGTATATAGGGTTTGCCAACCCTGCTGGCGATCGGCGTATCAGCGGAGCGGCTGCGACTGCAGCGCCCGGCGGCGGTTGTCGATGATCTGCCGCTGCTGGTCGATCTGCTGTTGCTGCTGCTGGTAACGGAACTGCTGCAGATCGCTCTGTTGCCGCTGGATCATGCGGTTCTGCAATTGGCGCTGCTGGTCCAGGCGTTGCTGGACCTCCCGCTCGCGGTCGAGCTGTTGCTGCTGCATCTGCAGGCGCTGGTCCTCGTACTGGTAGCGGCGGTCCTGCTGGTCGCGTTTCCGCTGTTCGGCTTGCTGGCGCAGGATGTCCTGCTGGCGTTGCAGCGGATCGACTACCAGGCCGGGAGTCGGCGGGGGAGTGGCGGGGCGGCTTGGATACAGCCAGTTATCGGCCCGGACTTCGGCGAGCGGAGCGCTCAGCAGGAGGACGGCGAGCAGCGTAGGGATTGCGCGCATGGTCGGTGATCCGTCGATATGTCCGTCCAGTGTGCACCCGGAAAGGCGGCGAGGGGGCGGCTGGCCGTCGGATTTCCGCCCGTCGCGAGCACGGACGCCCTGCGGCGCCCGTGCCGGACCAGGGCTCAGCGGCTGCCGAGCTCCTCCTTGGCGAAGTCATCGACATCGATGACCTGTCGCCGTGCCGCTTCCGCCTGTTGCAGGCGTTCCGCCTCGTCGCCGTCGAGCGCACCGGCCTGCAGTGCGGCGCTGATCGGCGATTCGCCGGCGGCCGGCTTGACCCGCCCGTCGCGCAGGGCCTGCTGCAGCTTCTTCTGCGCCGGGGCGGCGTCGCGCAGCAGGTCGTAGGCGGCTGTCAGCTTGCCGACCGGGTCCTGCGGATCGTTTGGCAGGAAGGCGCCGGCAAGGATCGCCTGCAAGGCCGGGCTGCCGAGCGGATGGCCGAGGATTTCGGCGATCTCCGCGTCCAGCTTGTCGCCCGGGCCCTTGTGCCGGCGGCCGAGCGGCAGCACCAGCACCTTCAGCGCGCAGCCGAGCCAGCAGTTGGGGAAGTTCTCCAGCAGCCCGGCCAGCGCCGCTTCGGCCTTGCACAGGTTTTCCTCCATGGCCCAGCGCAGCAGTGGCTGCAGGTACTCCGGATTGTCCAGGTCGTGGTAGCGCTTGAGCGCCGCCGAGCCGAGATAGAGATGGCTCAGCGCATCGCCCAGGCGGGCCGAGAGGCGTTCGCGGCGCTTCAGCTCGCCGCCCAGCAGCATCATGCTGAAGTCGGCGAGCAGGGCGAAGGCCGCCGCCAGACGGTTCAGCGCGCGGTAGTAGCGGCGGCTGACGCGGTCGCCGGGCACCTGGTCGAAGGTGCCGAAGCCGAGGCCGAGCAGCAGGCTGCTGGCGGCATTGCTGACGGCGAAGCCGACGTGCTTGACCAGCAGCCGGTCGAACTCGCGCTCGGCCTGACCCTGATCCTCGCGCTGGGCCAGGGACATTTCCTCCAGCACGTACGGATGGCAGCGGATCGCGCCCTGGCCGAAGATCATCAGGTTGCGCGAGAGGATGTTGGCGCCTTCCACGGTGATTGAGATCGGCGCGGTCTGCCAGGCGCGGCCGAGGTAGTTGTTCGGGCCGAGGACGATGCCCTTGCCGCCGTGGATGTCCATGGCGTCGGCGACGCAGGCGCGGCCGCGCTCGGTGAGGTGGTACTTGAGGATCGCCGAGAGCACCGAGGGTTTCTCGCCGAGGTCCACCGCGCTGGCGGTGAGGATGCGCGCACTGTCCATCATCCAGGCGTTGCCGCCGATCCGCGCCAGGGCTTCCTGGATGCCTTCGAAGGCGGCGATCGGCACGTTGAACTGCTCGCGGATCTGCGCGTAGCGGCCGCTGACGAAGCTGCAGGCCTTGGCCGCGGCGGTGCCGGCGGCAGGCAGGGAGATCGAGCGGCCGACCGACAGGCAGTTCATCAGCATCATCCAGCCCTTGCCGATCATTTCCTGGCCGCCGATGACGAAGTCCAGCGGGACGAACACGTCCTTGCCGGAGTTCGGCCCGTTCATGAACGCGGCGCCCAGCGGCAGGTGGCGGCGGCCGATCTCCACGCCCGGCGTGCTGGTGGGGATCAGCGCCAGGGTGATGCCGAGGTCTTCCTCGTCGCCCAGCAGGTGGTCCGGGTCATGGCACTTGAAGGCCAGGCCGAGCAGCGTCGCCACCGGGCCGAGGGTGATGTAGCGCTTCTCCCAGGTCAGGCGCAGGCCGAGCACTTCCTGGCCTTCCCACTGGCCCTTGCAGACGATGCCGATGTCGGTCATGCCGCCGGCGTCGGAGCCGGCCAGCGGGCTGGTCAGGGCGAAGCAGGGGATGTCCTCGCCCTTCGCCAGGCGCGGCAGGTAGTGCCGGCGCTGCTCGTCGGTGCCGTAGTGCAGCAGCAGTTCGGCCGGGCCGAGGGAGTTCGGCACCATCACGGTGGACGCCAGGTCGCCGCTGCGGGTGGCGAGCTTCATCACCACCTGGGAATGGGCGAGGGCGGAGAAGCCCTTGCCGCCGTATTCCTTCGGGATGATCAGGCCGAAGAAGCCCTGTTCCTTGATGAAGGCCCAGGCTTCCGCCGGCAGGTCCATGCGCTGCCCCAGCTCCCAGTCGTCGACCATGGCGCAGAGCTGTTCGGTGGGGCCGTCGACGAACGCCTGCTCCTCTTCGCTCAGTTGCGGGCGCGGATAGCCGAGCAGCTTGCTCCAGTCCGGCCGGCCGCTGAACAGCTCGCCATCCCACCACACGGTGCCGGCCTCGATGGCCTCGCGCTCGGTGTCGGACATCGGCGGCAGCACCTTGCGGAACCAGGCGAACAGCGGCGCGCTGACCAGCGTACGGCGCAGGTCCGGCGCGAGCAGCGAGACGGTGACCGCCAGCCAGGGCAGCCAGAGCAGGATCATCCAGCCGTGGGCGTGGCTGAACAGCCCCATCAGGATCAGGTAGACGGCGACGATGCCGAGGGCGGGTGCCGGGGCGACGCGCCGGTGGGCGAGCCAGGCCACGCCGAGGATCAGGACGATCAGCCAGAGCAGCAACATGCGGGATTCCTCCATGAGTTACGACAATCCATCTAGCTTAGACGGCCGGGGCGGGCAGGGTGTCGATAGGCGGAGCCGCATCGTATGAAGGACATCGATAGTCATCATCGATATGCATGCCTTTTTTCCGTGCGTCATCGCCGGTAGGGTGCTGCAATCCGGAGCCCGTGCCCGCCGGGGGGCGGGCGCCGATCCATCAACCACCGAAAAGGGCTGCATGGCATGCTGAAGATCTGGGGCAGGAAGAATTCGTCCAACGTGCGCAAGGCGCTGTGGTGCGCGGAGGAGGCCGGGCTGGCTTACGAAGCCGTCGATGCCGGCGGTGCCTTCGGCGTGGTCAACGAGCCGGCCTACCGGGCGAAGAACCCGAACGGCCTGGTGCCGATGATCGAGGACGACGGATTCGTGCTGTGGGAGTCCAACGCCATCGTCCGCTATCTGGCGGCGAAGTACGCGCCGGCGCTCTATCCCTCCAACCTGCAGCAGCGCGCCAGCGCCGAGAAGTGGATGGACTGGACCACCTCGGCTTTCGCCGGGCCATTCCGCACGCTGTTCTGGGGCACCCTGCGCACGCCGCCGGAGCAGCGCGACGAGGCCGCCATCGCCACCGCGCTAGCCGAATGCGGACGTCTGCTGACGATTCCCGAGAAGGTTCTGACGACACAACCGTACCTTTCCGGCGAGCACTTCGGAATGGGCGACATTCCGTTGGGAAGCTTCATCTATGCTTGGTTCGAAATGCCGATCCAGCGCCCGCCCTTGCCGCACCTGTCCGCCTGGTATGCGCGACTGAAGGAGCGCCCGGCCTACCGCAAGGCGGTGATGACGGCGCTGACCTGAGTGCAACAAATGGTTGCATTTGCCGCCGCGCCCCCTTATCTAGCTGTTCCTTTTTCCGCTCTGCCACGGGAAATCCCATGAGTTCCGCGCTTTCCATCCGTCAATTGACGAAGACCTACGGCAACGGCTTCCAGGCCCTCAAGGGCATCGATCTGGAAGTGGCCGAAGGTGACTTCTTCGCCTTGCTCGGCCCCAACGGCGCCGGCAAGTCCACCACCATCGGCATCCTCTCGACCCTGGTGAACAAGACCAGCGGCAGCGTCTCGGTGTTCGGCAACGACCTCGACCGCGAGCCCTACAAGCTCAAGCGCTGCCTCGGCGTGGTGCCGCAGGAGTTCAACTTCAACCAGTTCGAGAAGGTGTTCGACATCGTCGTCACCCAGGCCGGCTACTACGGCATCCCGGCGAAGATCGCCAGGGAGCGCGCCGAGAGGTACCTGACCCAGCTCGGCCTGTGGGACAAGCGCAACTCCGCCTCCCGCGAGCTGTCCGGCGGCATGAAGCGCCGACTGATGATCGCCCGCGCGCTGGTCCACGAGCCGCGCCTGCTGATCCTCGACGAACCGACCGCCGGGGTGGACATCGAACTGCGCCGCTCGATGTGGAACTTCCTCACCGAGCTGAACCAGCAGGGCATCACCATCATCCTCACCACGCACTACCTGGAAGAGGCCGAGCAGCTCTGCCGCAACATCGCGATCATCGACCACGGCACCATCGTGGAGAACACCAGCATGCGCAAGCTGCTGAAGAAGCTGCACGTGGAAACTTTCCTGCTCGACCTGAAGGCGTCCGTGCAGCAGGTGCCGGTGCTGGATGGCTATCCGGCACGCCTGGTCGACGACCACACGCTGGAAGTCCAGGTGGAGAAGGAGCAGGGCATCACCGGCCTGTTCGGCCAGCTCGCGGCACAGGGCATCGAGGTGCTCAGCCTGCGCAACAAGACCAACCGGCTGGAGGAGCTGTTCGTGTCGCTGGTGGAGAAGAACCTGTCGAGGGTGGCGGTATGAGCAGCGAACTGCAGGCCAACTGGGTCGCCCTGAATACCATCGTCTACCGCGAAGTCCGCCGCTTCGTGCGCATCTGGCCGCAGACCCTGCTGCCGCCGGCGATCACCATGGTTCTGTACTTCGTCATCTTCGGCAACCTGATCGGCCGGCAGATTGGCGACATGGGTGGCTTCACCTACATGCAGTACATCGTGCCGGGGCTGATCATGATGGCGGTGATCACCAACTCCTACGGCAACGTGGTGTCGAGCTTCTTCGGCAGCAAGTTCCAGCGCAACATCGAGGAACTGCTGGTCTCGCCGGTATCGCCGCATACCATCCTCATCGGCTACATCGCCGGCGGCGTGCTGCGCGGGCTGGCGGTGGGGGTGATCGTCACGGTGCTGTCGCTGTTCTTCACCCGGCTGCAGATGCACCACCTGGGCGTGACCGTGCTGGTGGTACTGCTGACGGCGACCATCTTCTCGATGGGCGGCTTCATCAACGCCGTGTACGCGCGCAACTTCGACGATGTTTCGATCATCCCGACCTTCGTGCTGACGCCGCTGACCTACCTGGGCGGGGTGTTCTACTCGATCCACATGCTGCCGGCGTTCTGGCAGACGGTGTCGCTGGCCAACCCGATCCTGCATATGGTCAATGCCTTCCGCTACGGCATCCTCGGCGTGTCGGACATCCGCATCGGCATCGCCATCGCCTTCATGCTGGCGGCTACGGTGATCCTCTACTTCTTCTGCATCCGTCTGCTGATCAGCGGCCGCGGCATGCGTCAGTAAGCGCTGGCGCTTCACCAGCGTGCCGTGCCCAGGGTGGACAAGCAAAGCGTTGTCCACCCGGCGGGGTGGGGTGAGCCGAAAGGATCGTGAAAGCAAGGCCCGGCACAATGCACCGGCATTCCGCCCCGCCTTGTGCCGGATGGGCATGCCATCGCCCGGAGTTACGAGCACCGGGAGATGCTCCATCATTCCAAGCCTCGGGCGAGCGACGGTTCCGGCCACAAGCCGGAATCGTCGGCTCGTTCATCCATGGCTGCTCCTGGCTCAGCGCATCCGGCTGTGCCTTATGGGGCCGATATGGCGGGAAACTCGATGATGAACCGCGTCCAGCCATCGTTCGACTCGCAGCGGATTTCCCCGCCGTGTGCGCGAACGATGGAGCGGCAGATCGCCAGGCCGAGTCCTGCGTGTTCGCCGTGGCCTTCGCGACGAGCCGAATCGGTGCGGTAGAAGCGTTCGAACAGGTACGGCAGGCGTTCGACGGCGATGGGCGCCCCCTGGTTTTCCACGCTGACGCTGCCCGGTTGCAGGCGGATGCGGATGGCCGTGCCGTCGGCGCTGAAGCGCAGCGCGTTGTCCAGCAGGTTGGCCAGCACCCGGCGCAGCATGCCGCGGTCGCCGCGCAGTTGCATTTCCCCCTCGCGCTCCAGGCGGATCGAGCGTTCCTCGGCCAGCGGCGCGTAGAACTCCAGCAGCGCATCCACCTCGGCGGCCAGTTCCAGCGGCTGGCGGTCGGGGGCGAGCAGGCCGTGGTCGGCCTTGGCCAGGAGCAGCATGTCGTTGACCATCGCGGTCAGGCGCTGCAGTTCCTCCAGGTTGCCGTGCAGCGCTTCGCGGTAATCCTCCAGCGTGCGCGGACGGGCCAGCACCACCTGGGTCTGGGTCAGCAGGCCGGTCAGCGGGGTGCGCAGTTCGTGGGCAATATCGGCGGAGAATCCGGACAGCCGCTGGAAGGCGTCTTCCAGGCGGGCGAGCATGGCGTTCAGCTCGTCGGCCAGCCCACGCAGTTCGACCGGGAAGCTGGCGCTGTCCAGGCGGGTGGTCAGCGACTGCGCCGAAACATGCGCGGCGGTCGCGCTGATCCGCCGCAGCGGCCGCAGGCTGGCGCGGGCGGCCCAGGCACCGAGCAGGGCAGTGGCCAGCGCCGAGAGGCCCATGGTCAGCCAGATCAACCGCTGCACGCGCTGCAGGAAATGCTGGTGGTGGGTGATGTCGAGGATCAGGGTCAACCGGCTGCCGTCGGGGTGCTGCGGGTCGAGCGGGGCGGGGAGTTCGCGGTAGGCGGCGGTCTCCGTGCCGGTGGCGCTGGGCAGCCGCTCGAACCAGCGGCTCCCGTCCGGGCCGGTCAGGCGCAGGCCGAGGTCGGGATGGCGCTCCAGTTCGCCGCGTAGCTCGGCCTCGCGGGATGGGACTTGTGCGGCATTCGTTACGCCTGCCAGGGTTTCCTGGAAGAACGCCAGCTTGCCGGCCATGAGCTGGTGGTCGAGTTCGGCGAAATGCGCTTCGCTGGCACGGTTGAAGACGATCCCGGCGATCAGCGAGACCGCGGCGGTGCAGGCGGCGAACAGCAGGCTCAGGCGCGTGGCGAGGGACGGCTTCATGCGTCGCGCTCTTCCAGCACGTAGCCCATGCCGCGCACGGTGTGGATCAGCTTGTGCGGGAATTCGTCGTCGACCTTGGCGCGCAGGCGGCGGATGGCGACCTCGATGACATTGGTATCGCTGTCGAAATTCATGTCCCACACCTGCGAGGCGATCAGCGATTTCGGCAGCACCTCGCCATGGCGGCGCAGCAGCAGTTCGAGCAGGGCGAACTCCTTGGCGGTCAGCTCGATGCGCCGCCCACCGCGCTGCACCCGGCGTCGCAGCAGGTCGAGTTCCAGGTCGGCCAGTTGCAGGGTGGTTTCCTGCAGCTGCTGGCTGCCCCGGCGCAACAGGGTGCGCACGCGGGCCAGCAGTTCGACGAAGGCGAAGGGCTTCACCAGGTAGTCGTCGGCGCCGAGTTCCAGGCCGCGCACGCGGTCTTCCACGGCGTCGCGGGCGGTGAGGAACAGCACCGGCACCGCCAGCCCGGCCTGGCGCACGGACTGGAGAATCTGCCAGCCGTCGCGGCCGGGCAGCATCACGTCGAGGATCAGCAGGTCGTGGGCGCCGCCCAGGGCGAGTTGTTCGCCTTCCGCGCCATCGGCACACAGGTCGACGGCGAAACCGGCTTCGCTCAGGCCCTGCTGCAGGTAGTGGCCGATGCGCGGCTCGTCTTCGACGATCAGCAGTTTCAACGCGGGCTCTCCAGGTAATACGGACGGGGTGATTCTAGCGTTCGGGCGGCGCAGGTCGGGCGAAGCTGACAGAACTGTAATCTTCCCGACAGCCAGGCGGCAGGCGGGCGGCGCGAGAATGGCCGGCAATTCTGGTATGCAAGGAATCACCGCCATGCAAATGCGTCAGCTGTTCTCCGCCGCCTTCCTCGCCCTGGCCTGCGCCGCCAGCCTCCCGGCCCTGGCCGCGAACGGGCACTCCTATGACTTTGGCAAGCCGGCCAAAGCCGAACAGGCCAGCCGTACGGTGGAGGTGGTCATGGGCGAGATGTATTTCGAGCCGAAGTCGCTGGAAGTGAAGGCCGGCGAAACCGTGCGTTTCGTCCTGAAGAACGAGGGCAGCCTGCTGCACGAATTCAACCTCGGCCGCGCCGCCATGCACGCCGAGCACCAGAAGGAAATGCAGCACATGCAGGACATGGGCATGCTCACGCCGACCGGCATGCAGCACGACATGAGCAAGATGGACCACAGCAAGATGGGGCAGGGCACGGCCGGCATGGATCACGGCCAGATGATGAAGCACGACGATCCCAACAGCGTGCTGGTGGAGCCGGGCAAGACCGCCGAACTGACCTGGACCTTCGGCAAGGCCACCACCCTGGAGTTCGCCTGCAACGTCCCCGGGCATTACCAGGCCGGCATGGTCGGCGACCTCACCGTCAAACCCTGATGGCAGGGGGCGATCATGCGCAAAGGGAAATTGCCGCTGCTGCTCGGCGGCGTGCTACTGGGACAGGCGCTGCTGGCCGAGGCGGGCGTCTATGAGCTGACCATCGGCGAGGGGCGGCTGCAGTTGTCTGACGGCCCGCGCAAGGCGCTGACCGTCAATGGCCAGACTCCGGCGCCGGAGCTGCGTATCAGGGAAGGTGAGGAAGTCGAGATCCGCGTGCGCAACACCCTCGACCGCGACACCTCGCTGCACTGGCACGGGATCATCCTGCCCTATACCCAGGACGGTGTGCCGGGCATCAGCTTCCCCGGGATCAAGCCGGGGCAGACCTTCACCTACCGCTTCACGGTCCGCCAGTCCGGCACCTACTGGTATCACGCGCATTCGGATTTCCAGGAGATCGAAGGGCTCTACGGGCCGCTGGTGATCGAGCCGAAGGGACGCGAGCCGTATCGCTACGACCGCGAATACACCCTGCTGCTGGCGGACTGGCACGACACCCGCCCGGAAACCGTGTTCGCCAACCTGAAGAAGCAGAGCGACTACTACAACTACAGCCAGCGCACCCTCGGCGACTTCTTCGCCGACGCCCGCGCCAACGGCTGGCGAGCCACGCTGAAGGATCGCCTGGACTGGGGCGGCATGCGCATGACGCCGACCGATATCGCCGACATCGCCGGCTTCCGCTTCCTGGTCAACGGCCAGGACCCGCAGCAGAACTGGAGCGGGCTGTTCAAGCCGGGCGAGCGGGTGCGCCTGCGGCTGATCAACGGCTCGGGGATGAGCTACTTCGACGTGCGCATTCCCGGGCTGAAGATGACCGTGGTGCAGGCCGACGGCAACGATGTGCAGCCGGTGACGGTGGACGAGCTGCGCATCGCCGTGGCCGAGACCTACGACGTGATCGTCCAGCCGCAGGAGGAACGCGCCTATACCCTGTTCGCCGAAGCCATGGACCGCAGCGGCTACGCCCGCGCCACCCTGGCGCCGCGCGCCGGCATGCAGGGCGAGGTGCCGCCGCTGCGCGAGCGGCCGCTGCTGAGCATGGCGGACATGGGCATGAACCACGAGGGGATGGACCATTCGCAGATGGCCGGGATGGATCATTCGGCGATGGACCATTCCGTGCCGCCGCCGCGCTCCGACTATGCGCCGGGCAGCGGCCTGGCTCCGCAGCCCGCCAATCCGGGCGACAGGCTGCTGGTCTATGCCGACCTCAAGGCGATGCGGCCCTACGCCGACTACCGCGCACCGGACCGCACCATCGAGTTCCGCCTGACCGGCAACATGGAGCGCTACTTCTGGTCGATGAACGGCAAGAAGTACTCCGAGGCCGAACCGATCCGCCTGACCTACGGCGAGCGGGTGCGCATCCGCTTCGTCAACGACACCATGATGACCCACCCCATGCACCTGCACGGCATGTGGATGCAGCTGGACAAGGGCAACGGCCGCTTCAATCCGCTCAAGCACGTGGTCAGCGTCGCCCCGGGCAGCACGCTGGATGTGGACGTACCCGCCGACGCCCTCGGCGAATGGGCGTTCCACTGCCACCTGATCTACCACATGGCCGCCGGGATGATGCGCAAGGTCATCGTCGAGCCGGCTCCGACCGCACTGCAGGAGGCGCCATGAAAGCTGTCGCGATGGCGGCCTGCGCCGCGGTCCTGGCGCTGCCCGTGGAAAGCGCCGAGATGGACCACATGCCACTGGGCTCGCTGCTGATCCAGCGTCTGGAAAACCGTTTCCACGGCAACGACCAGGCGCTCGCCTGGGAAGCGCAGGGCTGGTACGGCACCGATTACCAGAAGCTGCGCCTGAAGCTGGAAGGCGAGCGCGACGCCGGTGGGCCGACCACCGACAACGAGGTGCAATTGCTCTACCAGCGCATGGTTGCCGACTTCTGGGATGTGCAGGCCGGCCTGAGATACGACGACCAGCCCGGACCGTCGCGCAGCTACGCCGTGCTCGGCGTGCAGGGACTGGCGCCGCAGTGGTTCGAGGTGGACGCCAACCTGTTCGTCAGCGAACGCGGCGATCCCTCGTTGCGCCTGGAAAGCGAGTATGAGCTGCTGCTGACCCAGAAGCTGATCCTGCAGCCGTCGCTGGAATACAAACTGGCCCTGGCCGACGACCGCGATATTGGCGTTGGCGCCGGTGGCAGCGAGCTGGAAGCGGGATTGCGCCTGCGTTACGAGATCCGCCGCGAGTTCGCGCCCTATATCGGTTACCAGTGGAACAGACAGTACGGCCGCAACGGCGACATCGCCCGCGCCGAGGGCGGGGACGACGAGGAAGGAATGTGGGTGGCCGGGGTGCGGATGTGGTTTTGAGTCGGTCGCGTAGGTTGGTGCTGAGCGCAGCGAAGCCCAACATCTGGTGGGGCCTGTACCAATTTCGTTGGGCTTCGTACCTCAGCCCAACCTACAGGTCGTGCGGCGACCGAGGGCTGAAAGCGCCGGCCGATTTGTATACACTTGTCGCCCGCCGGCGCTTCAGCCTGGCGTCGATCGATCCAGCAGGTTTCCCGTCATGCACCATCCCGCCGAACATTCTCCACTGGGCAAGTCCAGCGAGTACGTTTCCACCTATTCGCCCGAGCTGCTGTTCCCGATTTCCCGGGCCACCAAGTGGGCCGAGCTGGGGCTGAGCGCGGAGACGCTGCCGTATCGCGGCGTGGATATCTGGAACTGCTACGAGCTGTCCTGGCTGACCCCGTCGGGCAAACCGGTGGTGGCCATCGGCGAGTTCGCGATTCCGGCGGATTCGCCGAACATCATCGAATCCAAGTCGTTCAAGCTCTACCTCAACTCGCTGAACCAGAGCGCCTTCGAAAGCCCCGAGGCGCTGCGCGTGGTGCTCGAACGCGATCTGTCGGCCGCCGCCGGCAAGCCGGTGGGCGTGCGCGTGCGCGGTCTCGACGAAGTCGCCGGCGAAGGTGTCGCCGGCATCGAAGGCACCTGCATCGACGACCTCGACGTGACGGTGGAGAGCTACGACCACCCGCGCCCGGAACTGCTGCGTTGCGACGATGCGCGGCGGGTGGACGAGGTGCTCTACAGCCATCTGCTGAAATCCAACTGCCCGGTCACCGGCCAGCCCGACTGGGGCACGCTGGTGGTCGAATACAGCGGCCCGGCGCTGGACCCTGCGAGCCTGCTGGCCTATGTGGCTTCCTTCCGCCAGCACCAGGATTTCCACGAGCAGTGCGTCGAGCGTATCTTCCTCGACCTGCAGCGCCTGCTGCAGCCGCGACGCCTGACGGTCTACGCCCGCTACGTGCGGCGCGGCGGGCTGGACATCAATCCGTACCGCAGCACCGAAGAGGTTCAAGTGGACAACCGGCGACTGGTGCGCCAGTAAGAAGCGGATACAAAAAACCCGGCATCGAAGCCGGGTTTTTTCATTGTGGGTCGTTCAGATGCCCATGTTCGCCAGGGTCTGCACGATGGAGCGGAGGGTACCGGCCAGGGTCGGGTGGCTGACTTCGAATCGCTCCACCGCGAGGTTGAGGCCATCCACCAGACTTTCGTTGGACAGCGCCTCCTCGTTGGCCAGTTGCAGCTCAATATCCTCGATCAGCGTCTGCAGCGAGGCGCGCTCCTCTTCGCTCAATGGCGGCTGGCGCTCCAACTGGTCACGCAGGGCCTGCAGTTCTTCCCGGAGACGTTGTGTCGGCATGGTGGTTTCCTTCTGCGGTGCATACCCATGATGGACCCTGCCTCGGCGGCAGGAAATCCATCGCCATGCCAGACAGCTTAACTCGCCTTGTGCAGGCGTGTCTGATGCCGATCAGTGCGCAGCAGGCGTTCGATCAGCGGGAAGAAGTACGACAGCTCCGGCGTGCGCATCGACGGGTCCTTGCCGAGGTCGTCGAAGCGGCGCAGGGTGACCGCGTCCTGGGCGTAGGGCGCCTTGAGGAAGGCGCTGACGGCGCGCTCGTCGAACGGCCCGCCCTGCAGGTCCAGGCTGTGCAGGGAGGCGTCCGACAGGCTGGCGTGATAGCTGCTGTCGACCGCGCAGAGATAGCGCTTGGCCGCGACATGCAGGCGGATCGGCTGCCATACCGATTCGGGCAGCAGGTCGCGCAGCAGCCGCGCGCCGAATTCCTCGTGGCGCAGGTCCTGTTCGTCGATGACCGCCGGGTCTTCGTACAGGTGGCCGATGTCGTGGAGCAGGGCGGCGATCACCAGGCTGTCGGAACAGCCTGCCCGTTCGGCCAGGGTCGCGCATTGCAGGGCATGCTCCGCCTGGCTGATGGCCTCGCCGTAGGGTTCCGCTCCATGGCTGGCGAAACGTTCGGCCAGTTCGTCGAGGAAGCGGTGGCGGGTGGGCTTCATGGCGATTCTCCTCGCGGGCGGGGTGGGTGCCGGCTTATCCGCGCAAGCCTAGCCGATGCCCATGACGTTCAAGTTACGTGCCGTCCGGGCCGTTATAATCCCTCAGCCCGAAGCAGAGAGCCCGCCATGCCGGCCGACCAGTCACGACACTACCTGCGCATCCGCGACCAGCTTGCCCTGGAGATCGCCGAGGGGACCCTGACCCTCAAGCTACCCTCCGAACGCGAACTCGCCGAACGCTTCCGCTGTACGCGCATCACCCTGCGCGAGGCGTTGCAGCAACTGGAAACCGAAGGCCGGGTGTATCGCGAGAATCGCCGTGGCTGGTTCGTCTCGCCGCCGCGCATCCTTTATAACCCGACCCGCACCACCGGCTTCATGGACTACGTGGCGGGCCAGGGACGTGTGCCGCGCACCGAGACGCTGCACGCCGAGCGCCGTCCCGCCGGCGCCTGGCTGGCGCGGCGGATGGGGCTGGCGGAGACGGACGAGGTGTTCCTCGTGCATCGGCGCCGCTGGATCGACCAGCGTCCGGTGATGCTCGAAGTGATCGCCCTGGATGCCGACTGGTGTCCGGGGCTGCTGGAACTGAACCTGGATACCTCGCTGGGCGACCTGCTGCAGAAGGAGTTCGGCCTGGCGCCGAGCCGCTGCCGCCTGGCGATGCATCCCACGGCGCTGGACCGCGCCCAGGCCGAGCCGCTGCAGCTGGCGCCGGGTTCGCCGGCGCTGTACCTGGAGCGGCAGAGCTTCGCCGAGGGCGAGCGGATCGTCGAGTTCGACCAGGAGTTCTGGCGCCCGGATGCGCTGGAGGTGGTGATCGAGGCGAGCTATCCGGAGCCGGTAACAAAAAGGAACTGAACGAACGGCGCGAACACGGCATTTTCGCGCTGAAAATACCGATTATCCCGATATACTGCGCAGGTTTGACTGGCCGCATGCCAGCGGTCTGGTGCTTCTCAAAAGGAGATTTTCGATGCGCTGCAAGGGCGTGAACTGGATGCAACGCGGTATTCGACTGCTGGCCACCGCCAGCCTGGCTTTCGTGCCATTCCTGGCGCAGGCGGACAGTGCCGACGATCCCTGGGAAAGCGTGAACCGCCCGATCTTCGTGTTCAACGACACCCTCGATACCTATGCGCTGAAGCCCGTCGCGCAGGGCTACCAGAAGGTGACCCCGCAGTTCATGCAGGATGGCGTGCACAACTTCTTCGGCAACATCGGCGACGTGCGCAACCTGGTCAACGACCTGCTGCAGGGCAAGGTTCACGAGGCCGGCGTGGATACCAGCCGCATCCTGTTCAACACCACCTTCGGCCTGGCCGGCTTCATCGACGTCGCCACCCGCATGGGCCTCGACCGCAACGACGAGGACTTCGGCCAGACCCTGGGCGCCTGGGGCCTGGGCAGCGGTCCGTACGTGATGCTGCCGTTCTTCGGTCCGAGCACCCTGCGTGACGCGCCGGCCAAGATCCCGGATTCCTTCCTCGGCCCGTACTCGTATATCGACGACGTATCGCTGCGCAACAGCATCCGCGCGGTCGATGTGGTCGATACCCGTGCCGACCTGCTGAAGTCGGAAAAGCTGATCAGTGGCGACAAATACAACTTCATCCGCAATGCTTATCTGCAGAACCGCGAGTTCAAGGTCAAGGACGGGCAGGTCGAGGACGATTTCTGATCGTCGGCGGCCAGGCAGGCCCTCGCGCGGCGCCCCGGCGCCGCGCTTGAACCCGCCTGCGGATGGGAGTAGTGTCTGCGCCTTGTCGGCCCCCGACCCGCGTGATTGCCACCATAAAGGCGCCATATCCAACAATTTCGGCGCCGAATGCCTGGATACCCCATGCACAAAGCCAGTGCCAAGCTGCTTATCATCGATGACGACGAGGTAGTGCGGATCAGTCTCGCCGCCTATCTGGAAGACAGTGGTTTCCATGTACTGCAGGCGGCCAATGGCCTGCAGGGCCTGCAGGTCTTCGAACACGACCTGCCCGACGTGGTGATCTGCGATCTGCGCATGCCGCAACTGGACGGCCTCGAATTGATCCGCCGGATCAGCGAGAAGGCCGTGGAAACGCCGGTGATCGTGCTTTCTGGCGCCGGGGTGATGAGCGATGTGGTGGAGGCCCTGCGCCTGGGCGCCGCCGATTACCTGATCAAGCCGCTGGAAGACCTCGCCGTGCTCGAGCACTCGGTGCGCCGCGCGCTGGATCGCGCCAATCTGCGCGCCGAGAACCGCCGCTACCGGGAAAAGCTGGAAACCGCCAACCGCGAGCTGCAGGCCAGCCTGAGCCTGCTCCAGGAAGACCAGAACGCCGGTCGCCAGGTGCAGATGAACATGCTCCCGGTGACCCCGTGGGAAACCGACGGCCTGGTGTTCGCCCACCAGATCATTCCGTCGCTGTATCTGTCCGGTGATTTCGTCGACTACTTCCGCGTCGACGAGCGGCGCATCGCCTTCTATCTGGCCGATGTCTCCGGGCATGGCGCTTCGTCGGCGTTCGTCACTGTGCTGCTCAAGTTCATGACCACCCGCCTGCTCTATGAGTCGCGGCGCAACGGCGGTCTGCCGGAGTTCCAGCCGTCCGATGTGCTCGGCCACATCAACCGCGGCCTGATCAACTGCAAGCTGGGCAAGCATGTGACCATGCTCGGTGGCGTGATCGACCTGGATACCAACCGCCTGACCTACAGCGTCGGCGGCCATCTGCCGTTGCCGGTGCTCTACGCCGATGGCCAGGCGCGCTACCTGGACGGCCGCGGCCTGCCGGTCGGCCTGTTCAACGAGGCGAAGTACGACGACCACGTCCTCGAACTGCCCGAATCCTTCAGCATTTCGCTGTTCTCCGACGGCATCCTCGATGTGCTGCCCGGCACTACCCTGAAGGAAAAGGAGGCGACGCTGCCGGAGCAGGTGACTGCCGCTAAAGGCACTCTGGATGGCTTGCGTCAGGTCTTCGGGCTGGCGAAGTTGTCCGAGATGCCGGATGATATTGCGTTGCTGGTGTTGAGCAGGAACCTTGCATGAGTACCGGTAAGATCCAGTTCGCTGAACAGGATGGCTCCTTCGTTCTGAAGTTCACGGGCGAAGTCCGACTGACCCTGTGTTCGGCACTGGATGCCACCATTGAAAAAATCTTCGCTGCGCTGAATTTCACGGCGATCATCATCGATCTCACGGAAACCCAGAGCATCGACAGCACGACTCTTGGCCTGCTGGCCAAGCTGTCGATCCTTTCGCGGCAGAAAATCGGGCTGTTGCCGACCCTGGTGACCACCAACCCGGATATCACCCGGTTGCTGCAGTCGATGGGCTTCGACCAGGTGTTCAACATCGTCGACCGGCCGATTCCGTGCCCAGAGTGCCTGACCGACCTGCCGCCGCAGGATCAGTCCGAGGACGTGGTACGCAACAAGGTGCTGGAGGCTCACCGCATCCTGATGGGGCTGAACGAGTCCAACCGCGAAGCGTTCCATGATCTGGTGAGTGCGCTGGAACGTCCCTGATTTCCAGGCTTGAAACGAGAACCGGCGCCCTTGGGCGCCGGTTTTCGTTTGCGCTTGCTCAGCTTCTGCCTGCCAGCAGGGCTTCGAGCTTTTCCTGGTCGCGGGCGAACAGGCGGATGCCCTCGGCCAGTTTCTCGGTACCCATGGCGTCCTCGTTCAGCTGCCAGCGGAAGGCGCTTTCGTCCAGCACCTGGCGGGCTTCGCCGGCGCCGGGCTGCAGGTTGCGCGGCAGCTCGCCCTGGGCGTCAGCAAGCTGGTGCAGCAGGTCAGGGCTGATGGTCAAGCGGTCGCAGCCGGCCAGTTGCTCGATCTGCCCGATGTTGCGGAAGCTGGCGCCCATGACCACGGTGTTGTAGCCGTTGGCCTTGTAGTAGCGGTAGATCCGCGCGACGGACTGCACGCCGGGGTCTTCGGCGCCGGTGTAGTCGCGGTTGTTGGCCTTCTTGTACCAGTCGTAGATACGGCCGACGAAGGGCGAAATCAGGAACACCCCGGCATCGGCGCAGGCAGCCGCCTGGGCGAAGGAGAACAGCAGGGTGAGGTTGGTCTGGATGCCTTCGCGCTCGAGAATCTCGGCGGCGCGAATGCCCTCCCAGGTCGAGGCGATCTTGATCAGCACGCGCTCCTTGCCGATGCCCTGTTCGGCGTAGAGCTCGATCAGGCGCTGGGCGCGTTGCAGGGTGGCATCGCGGTCGAACGACAGGCGCGCGTCAACTTCGGTGGAAACGCGGCCGGGGATCACTCCCAGGATGTCCGTGCCCACCGCCACGGCGAAGCGGTCGCAGGCCAGGCCGGCGTCACCCTTGCCGGCCTCGGTGGCCTTGGCCAGATGCTCGGCATAGCGGGGCAGGGCTGCGGCCTTGAGCAGCAGGGAGGGGTTCGTGGTGGCATCGACCGGCTTCAGGCGGGCAATGGCATCGAAATCGCCGGTGTCGGCTACCACCGTGGTGTACTGCTTGAGTTGTTCCAGCTTGGAGGTCATGGCGGGTCTTCCGGTTGCGGTCCATCGACCTTACCCGAGCCCGCGGCTCTGCTCAACGGGACTCAGTGCCCGACGAGAAGTTCTGTAGCCTGGTCGAGCAGGGCCAGCGGGTCGGCGACCTTGTGCACGTCCACCGAGAGCAGCTGGCGGAAGCGTCGCGCACCGGGGAAGCCCTGTGCCAGGCCAAGCACATGGCGGGTGACATGGTGCATCGCGCCGCCCTCGGCGATGTGCCGCTCGATGTACGGACGCAGGCGTGCCAGCGCTTCGGCGCGGCTGATCGGGGCGCGGTCGTCGCCGAACAGCTCGGAGTCGACCTGGGCCAGCAGATAAGGGTTGTGGTAGGCCTCGCGGCCGAGCATCACGCCGTCGAAGGTCTGCAGGTGTTCGCGGCATTCGTCGATGGTCTTGATGCCGCCATTGAGGATGATTTCCAGCTCGGGGAAGTCGCGCTTGAGCTGTGCGGCCACGTCATAGCGCAGCGGCGGCACTTCGCGGTTCTCCTTCGGCGAAAGGCCTTCGAGGATGGCGATGCGCGCGTGCACGGTGAAGCTGCGGCAGCCGGCCTCGCGCACCTGGCCGACGAAATCGCACAGTTCGGCATAGCCGTCGCGGCCGTTGATGCCGATCCGGTGTTTCACCGTTACCGGGATGGAAACCGCGTCGCCCATGGCCTTCACGCAATCGGCCACCAGCGCGGGATGCGCCATCAGGCAGGCGCCGATCATGTTGTGCTGCACCCGGTCGCTGGGGCAGCCGACGTTCAGGTTCACCTCGTCGTACCCGGCTTCCTCGGCGTATCGGGCCGCGGCAGCCAGTTCGGCTGGCACGCTGCCGCCCAGTTGCAGTGCCAGCGGGTGCTCGCTCTCGTCGTGGCGAAGGAAGCGCTGGCGATCCCCGTGCAGTAGCGCACCGGTGGTAACCATCTCGGTATAGAGGAGGGTATTGCGCGACAGCAGGCGCAGGAAGAAACGGCAGTGCCTATCCGTCCAGTCCATCATCGGGGCAACCGAGAAGCGGCGGGACAGGGCTGGGCGGGTGGATTCCTTGGTCTGGGTCGTTTCTGCAGGCATTGGGGTACGTCTGTTTCGCGGAGGCATTCGCCGGGAGGGCAACCGCGAATTCTACCAGCAGTCGCCCCCGCACGTCCGTTCCGCGCGGCGTCGATGCCTGGGGCAGGAACATGGAGGCAACTGCTTCTACACTTAATGTTCCCGGGGCTATCGAATCGGATCTGCCTGTAGCCCGCGCCGGCTGTGGCTTTCCGCTCGAAGAGCCTGACCCGGGCTTGTGACGTGATGGGGATTGTCCGTTCCTGGGGAAAACCCCTTGCCGGCCAACGAAGTCGTCCATGCGGATTACCTGAATGCCCAGACCGCCAGCTTCGTTACATCGATCTCCATGGCGGGCATCGAGGCATCAACGACGTGCGCGGCCTGGCTGTGCGCAACGTCGGCGTGTACGTCCCGATACCTCACCAGACAAGTAGAGGCAAAGTGCATGAATACAAGAACAATGATGCATACGACCGTTCTGGCGCTGTCACTTCTCGCCAGCGGCGTGATGGCCGCAGTATCTCCCGACGAAGCGGCCAAGCTTGGAACCAGCCTGACTCCGCTGGGCGCCGAAAAGGCCGGCAATGCCGACGGCAGCATTCCCGCCTGGAGCGGCGGCCTGCAGCCGGGCGCCGCACCGGTGGCTGCCAATGGCTTTCTCAGCGACCCGTTCCCCGGCGACAAGCCACAGTTCACCATCACCGCGGCCAATGTCGCGCAGTACAAGGACAAGCTGAGTCCCGGCCAACTGGCGATGTTCCAGCGCTATCCGGACACCTACAGGATTCCGGTATTCCAGACCCGCCGCACCGCTGCCGCGCCGCAAGCGCTCTATGATGCGGCCAAGGTCAGTGCTCTGAATACTGAAACGGTCAATGACGGCAATGGCCTGAAGAACTTCGAGAAATCGCACAACTACGCCTTCCCGATCCCGAAGAGTGGCGTGGAAGTGGTGTGGAACCACGAAACCCGCTTTCGCGGTTCGAACATGACCCAGGTGATCGCCCAGGCGACGCCGCAGGCGAACGGGACCTACACCATCGTCGAATTCAAGCAGGACATCGCCTATCCGCAGATGATGTCGGATGTCAGTCCGGAGCGTGGGGCCAACTTCCTCTTCTATGTGAAGCAGGAAATCGTTGCCCCGGCGCGGCTGGCCGGCAACGTGACGCTGGTCCACGAGACCATCGACCAGGTCAAGGAGCCCCGTCTGGCCTGGGCCTACAACGCCGGCCAGCGCCGTGTGCGGCGTGCGCCGCAGGTCGCCTACGACGGTCCGGGTACGGCCTCCGACGGCATGCGCACCGCCGACAACAACGACATGTACAACGGCGCACCGGACCGCTACGACTGGAAACTGGTCGGCAAGAAGGAGTTGTACATCCCGTACAACAACTACCGGCTGTGGTCGACCAACCTGAAGTACTCGGACATCCTCAAGCCCGGCCATATCAACCAGGACCTGACCCGTTACGAACTGCACCGGGTATGGGAAGTGATCGGGACGGTCAAGCCGGGGGCGCGGCACATCTATGCCAAGCGCCACATGTTCATCGACGAGGACACCTGGAGCATCGCCGAGGTCGATCATTACGACGGGCGCGGCCAGCTCTGGCGCGTCGGCGAAGGCTTCCAGGTGCTGGACTACCAGCAGGGCGCCAGCCTGTACGCCGCGCAGACGCTGTATGACCTGATCGCCGGGCGTTACGCCGTGCTGGGCCTGATGAACGAGTCCAAGCACTACAACCAGTATGGCCAGAACTTCACTCTGAAAGACTTCACTCCGGCCGCCCTGCGCAACGCGGGCATTCGCTGACGCATTCGGAGCGGTGCCATGCATTGGCACCGCTCCGTTCCTTTCGATTGGCCTGGATCAACCCGGCGGCGGTTGATGGCACCGGGCTGCGACCGGACGGCTTGCCTTCTGGGCTAGACTCCTTCTCCCGGGCAACTTCGCGGCGAGGGCGTCATGGCAATCCTGGTAATCGCTGAGCACACGACATCCGGCGGCGCCCTGGACGGTACGACCCTGAACGCCGTCGCCGCCGCGCGAAAGATCGGCGGTGAGATCGACGTGCTGGTCGCCGGGCAGAACGTCGCCAGCGTCGCCGGGGCGGCGGCGCGCATCGAAGGGGTGACGAAGGTCCTGCTGGCGGATGACGCCGCGTGCGCCCATCGCCTGCCGGAGAACCTGGCGCCGTTCATCGTCCGGCTGGTCCGCGAGCGGCATTACAGCCATGTCCTGGCGCCGGCCACTGCCGATGGCAAGAACCTGCTGCCGCGTGTTGCCGCGCTGCTGGATGTCGACCAGATATCCGAAATCGTCGACGTGCTCGGCCCCGATACCTTCAGGCGCGCCATCTATGCCGGCAATGCCGTAACCACGGTGCAGTCCATCGCTGCCGTGACCGTGTTGAGCGTGCGCGGCACGGCCTTCGAGCCGGTGAGTGCTGAAGGCGGCGAGGCGGTCATCGAGACGGTTTCCGGACCTGTCGATGCCAGGCTGTCTTCCTTCGTCGGCGAAGAGCTTTCCAGCTCCGACCGCCCCGAGCTGGGCACGGCGAAGATCGTGGTCGCCGGCGGTCGAGGCCTGCAGAGCGAGGAAAGCTTCGCGCTGCTCTACTCGCTGGCCGACAAGCTAGGAGCGGCGGTCGGCGCCTCGCTTGCCGCCGTCGAATCCGGCTTCGCGCCGAACGATCTGCAGGTCGGCCAGAGTGGCAAGATCATCGCCCCGCAGCTTTATATAGCGGTGGGCATTTCCGGGGCGATCCAGCATGTGGCCGGGATCAAGGACTCCAAGGTGATAGTGGCGATCAACCTGGACAAGGACGCGCCGATCTTCCAGGTGGCGGACTACGGACTGGTCGGCGATCTGTTCGAGCTCCTGCCGGAACTGGAAAGGACGCTCTGATTCTCAGCCGCGCTGCATGGCGCGGCGATATCCATTGAGTGCGGTGTGCCGGCGGGGCGGGGCAGCTTCCCGGCTGCCTGCTCTTGCGCAGCGGATTTTGCCCTGTTTAAAATGAAACTAATTCTCATTTGTCCATCTCCGGCAACGGAAACCAGACTTCCCAAGGAGGCGCCGTGCCGGCCGAGTTCGCCCCGCAGCGTGAAATCCATGCGCTCTACAGCAATCACCACGGCTGGTTGTATGGCTGGCTGCGCGGCAAGCTGGGCAATGCCTGCGATGCGGCGGATCTCGCCCACGACACCTTTGTCCGCCTCATGCAGTCGCGCCGCACGCAGTTCGGCGACGAGCCGCGCGCACTGCTGACGCACATCGCCAAGGCTCTGGTGGTGGATCATTGGCGCCGGCAGGACGTCGAGCGCGCCTATCTGGACGCCATCGCCCATCTGCCCGAGCCAGAGACCCCGTCGCCGGAAACGCGCCTGCTGATCCTCGAAGCGCTGTACCGCATCGAGGCGATGCTGCGCGGCTTGCCGGAGCAGACGCGGGAGATATTCCTGCTCGCCCAACTGGACGGCCTTGCCTACCGGGAAATCGCCGAACGCCTGGGCACCTCGCTGATCACCGTGAAACGGCACATGCGCAAGGCGTTTCTCGCCTGTCTCGCCGTGGCCTAGGACGAACGGGACATGCAGGCGGGCATGGCGCAACGCGACGACATCGATCCGGCGATCCTCGATGAGGTGGCCGACTGGCTGGTGCTGCTGCAATCCGGCGAGGCCGGCGATGCGGACCTCGCCGCGCTCACCCTGTGGCGTGGGCAGAGTCCTGCGCACGAGGAGGCCTGGCGGCGCGCCGAAACCATCCTTGGCGCCTTCCGGCAGGTTCCGCCGGCCATCGGCCGCACCACCCTGCAACGTCTCGGCAAACCGGGACGCCGTCAGGTTCTGCGCACGCTGGGGCTGTTGCTGGCCACTGCGCCGGCCGCCTGGCTGGCCTGGCGGCAGATGCCCTGGCGGGAGTGGACCGCGGATATCCGCACTGGCACCGGCGAGCAGAAGGCCATCGACCTCGCCGACGGCACCCGCCTGGTGCTGAATACCGCGAGCGCCGTGGATGTCGTCTTCAGTGCGGGCGAGCGGCGCCTGCTGCTGCGGGCCGGTGAAATTCTCGTCACCACCGGCAGGGACCCATCGCCGGCCTATCGTCCCTTCATCGTGCAGACCGTCCATGGCAGCCTGCGGGCGCTGGGGACCCGCTTCACCGTGCGCAGCGATGCCGACAGCACGCACGTGGCGGTCTTCGAGGGCGCGGTCGCCGTGCAGCCGCTCGCGGCGGGCGATGCAGCGATCGTCCGGGCCGGAGAGCGGATGACCTTCAGCGCGAGCCGGACGCAGGCGGTGCAGCCGGTGGATGCCAGCGCCGCACTGTGGGAGCAGGGCATGCTGGTCGCCAAGGACATGCGCCTGGGCGATCTGCTGCGGGAGCTCGGGCGCTATCGCACGGGGATCCTGCGCTGCGATCCGGCTGTGGCCGATATGCCCGTCTCCGGCGCGTTCCCGCTGCGGGATACGCGCGCCAGCCTGGCGCTGCTGGAGAAAACCCTGCCGCTGCACATCAGCAGCACGACATCCTGGTGGGTCGCCGTCGAGGCCCGCTGAGCCTCCTTGGAAAATATTTGCAGTGGGGCTGATACCTTTTTTCCTGTCGTTCGGTGTAGCGGATGAAAGCGTGTTCCTGCACGCGTCCCGCCAACCCTCGACAACAAGGTAGAAATCATGCGCCCCAGGTCTCTTCGCCAATCCCGCCCAGCCCAGCGGCCAAGCCTTCACGCCAGCCCGGCGATCCTGCAGATGCGCGCGAGCGTCCTGAGCCTGGCTGTCGGCAGCGCCCTGGCGGGGATCGTCGGCGCTGCGCTGATTGGCAGTGGGGCGGTGCAGGCGGCGGAAGCGGTCGTCGGCGAGAAGAAACGCTACGCCATTCCCGCGGGAAAGCTGAGCGATGTGCTGGCGCATTTCGCCGCATCGGCCGGCGTGCCGCTTTCGTTCGACCCGCGGCCGTTGTCCGCCATTCACAGCGACGGGCTTCAGGGCAGCTTCAGTGTCGAGGAAGGTTTCGCCCGCCTGCTCGCCGGCAGCGGCTATGAGCTGGTGGACAAGGGCGACGGCGCCTGGTCGCTGCAGAGATTGCCCGGAACCGCCGACACGCTGGCGCTGCCGGCCTCGACGGTGACCGCCAGCCCCCGCCTGTCCGGCGAACCGATGCCGGCCTATGCTGGCGGGCAGGTCGCCACCGGAGGCCAGGTGGGTATCCTCGGCAATCGCGACATCATGGATACGCCGTTCAACCAGACCAACTACACGGCGGAGCTGATGGAGAACCAGCAGGCGCGCCACATCGCCGCTGTGCTGAACAACGACCCGACTGCCCATGCGAACGGCGCCACTTCGACCGGTGCGGACGATTTCAGCATCCGCGGTTTCTATGTCAGCAACACCGACCTGCTGTTTGGCGGCATGCCCGGCGTCGCTCCGACGTTCTTCAACTCGATGATGGCCGAGTCCATCGAGCGGGTGGAGGTGCTCAAGGGGCCCAATGCCCTCCTTAACGGTTCGGCACCCAACGGCAGCGTCGGCGGGACGATCAACCTGGTGCCCAAGCGTGCCGGCGCGCAGCCGCTGACGCAGTTCACACCCAGCTATGCGTCCGATTCCCAGGTCGGCGGGCATCTCGACATCGGCAGGCGCTTCGGCGCGGAGCAGGAGTTCGGCGTGCGCTTCAACGGCGTCTACCGCGATGGCGATACGGCCACCGACCATCAGTCGCGCGAGTCGCAACTGCTGGCTCTCGGGCTCGACTACAGCGGCGAGAGCCTGCGCCTGTCTTCCGATCTCGGCTACCAGAAGCAGGACCTTGAAGGCATCACCGACTTCACCAGTCTGGCCGCCGGGGTGCCGGTTCCCGACGCGCCCGACGCCGGCGACAACTACGATGGTCCCTACGACTTCAGCAAGCCCGAGGTGTACTACGGCACCGTGCGCGGCGAGTTTGACTTCAACGAACATCTCACCGGCTACGCCGCGGCGGGCGGCAGCGAGCGCAACACGCAATATATGCTGAACCTTCGCACCATCGTCGACGCCGAGGGCAACCTGGCGCCGGGCAATGGACGCATGTCGGCCGACAAGATGTATTCGCGGGCGCAGGAAGCAGGCCTCCGGGGGCGCTTCGAGACCGGGCCGGTGAGCCATCAGGCGGTACTGGCCTACAGCGGGCTGGACCGGGACTGGCGGCGCATCAATGTCAATCTGCCTGGCGCAGTTCCCGCGTCCAACATCTATCGCCCGGTGTTCGGTCCGAAGCCGGACTTTTCCCTGGTGCCGGATCTGAACGACGCACAGACGATGCAGGATCTGAAGCTTTCCAGCGTGGCTCTGGTCGATACGCTGTCGGTATTCGAGGAGCGGGTACAACTCACCCTCGGCGCGCGCCAGCAGAAAATCGATTCGACCGGCTTCGGCGTCAGCTACGACGAGAAAGAGGTAACGCCCATGGCCGGGCTGGTGATCAGGCCATGGCAGGAGGTTTCCTTCTATGCCAACTACATCGAGGGGCTGGAGCAAGGCCCCACCGCGCCGGATACCGCGGCGAACGCGGGAGAGGTGTTCGCGCCTTCGGTGACGGAGCAGTACGAAGTCGGCACCAAGCTGGAGCTCGATGGCTTCGGCGCGACCCTGTCGCTGTACCAGATCACCCAGCCGAGCGCCTTCACCGACCCGGCCAGCAACATCTTCAAGGTCAATGGTGAGCAGCGGCACCGCGGTATGGATCTGAATGTCTATGGCGAGGTCATGGAGGGTGTACGCCTGCTGGGTGGTGCGGCCTATATAGACTCCGAACTGACCAGGACCGAAGGCGGGATCAACGAGGGCAACCGGGGTGCCGCGGTGCCGGAGTGGCGCCTGATCCTCGGGGCGGAGTGGGACACCCCGTTCATGCCCGGTCTGACCTTGAGTGCCCGTGCGACGCGCAACGAATCGATGTATCTCGACCAGGCCAATACCCAGGACATTCCCGCCTGGACGCGCCTGGACATCGGCGCCCGCTACCGCTTCGAGCGCGGCGAGGGCAAGGCGGTGACCCTGCGCGCCAACCTGGACAATGCGCTGGACGACAACTATTGGGACGCCAACTCCTTCGGCCAACTCACCCTCAACGACCCGCGAACCCTGTCGCTGTCCGCTACCTTCGACCTCTGATACGGCGCAGCCGTGGTCCCGCCGGTAGCAGTGCCGGCGGGACTCTGCCTTACCACTAAGGGCGTATAGCCGGAAACGCAGTCAGGCCGCCTAATACACCCGACAACAACAGTCAGGTTTTCCGGCGGGCTTATCTCTTTCGTAGTAAATGGAGTGCCGCACGGCTGGCGCTCGAAGAGGTAATCCCCCATGGGTTCCGCGCGTTCGCGTATTTTCCCTGTCCTTTCCCTGCAGACCGCCGGGTTTGCATTGCTGTTCATCGCCCAGGGCATGGGCGGCTGGCCGCTCTCGCTGTGCCTGCTGCTGGCGCTTGCGCTGCTCTGGCTGCCCTGGTGCATTGCCGGTCGCCGCGCCACGCCGCGCATGTCCCGGGACTTGCCGGATATTGCCGAGCTGACCCGCGACCTGTCGCAGGGCATCAGCCACAACGCGCTTTCCGCCGCGGGCGTTTCCTATTCGGTGCAACAGCTGGTGGATCGCCTGGAATCGCAGTTGCTGGCGGCGGAGCAGATCGTCGGCAGCGCCGAGGTGATGATCCACACCGAGCGGGCCACTTCCAACCTGGCGCGGCAGGCCATGGAGTCCGCGACCCAGGCGCGCGTCGGCAGCGACGCCGGCCGCAGCGAGCTGCAGGCGGCCATCGCCCGCATGCACCAGCTCAGCGCCCGGGCCAGCGCCAGTCGCGAGCTGATCGAGGCGCTCAACCAGCGCAGTGAGGAAATCCAGCGCGTCGCCCACGTCATCCAGTCGATCGCCAACCAGACCAACCTGCTGGCGCTCAACGCGGCCATCGAGGCGGCGCGGGCTGGCGAGCATGGGCGCGGGTTCGCCGTGGTGGCGGAAGAGGTGCGCGGCCTGGCCGGACGCACGGCGGATGCCACCGAAGAGGTCGGCAAGATGGTCGAGGACATCCAGCAGCGGACCGGCGAGGTGGTCGAGCAGATCCGCCAGTTGGCCGGCGACCTCGACGAAGGTGTCGGCCAGGTGGAGCGGACCGGCCAGCAACTGGAGCTGATCGCCGGACTGGCTTCGGGGGTGGAAAAGCAGATCACCGAGATTGCCGAGGGCGCGGAGATCAACCGTCATCAACTGGACAGCCTGTTCGCCGCGGTGGAGCAGATGCGCGGCGACCTGCGTGTCAGTGACGAGCAGACCCATCGCCTGGCCGAGGCCGCCGTACAGCTGGAGGCGCAGACCGAGGAGATCAGCGAACGGCTCGCCGAGGTGGCGCTGGATGACTATCACCAGCGCGTCTACGACCTCGCCCGTGAGGGCGCGCATGCCATCGCTGCGCGCTTCGCGGCGGATATAGAGGCCGGCCGGATTTCCGCCAATGACTTGTTCGACCGCGACTATCAGGCACTGCCGGGGACCGATCCGCAGAAATACGCCACGCGCTTCGATCGTTACACCGACGAGGTACTGCCGCGTATCCAGGAGGATCTGCTGCAGCGGCACGAAGGGCTGATCTACGCCATCGCCTGCACCCCGGAAGGCTACGTGCCGACGCACAACGCGGCGTTCAACCAGTCGCCGATTGGCGATCCGCGCGTGGATCGCCTGAAGAGCCGCAGCAAGCGCCTGTTCAACGATCGTGCCGGCCTGCGTTGTGGCAGCCACCAGCAGCCGCTGCTGTTGCAGACCTATTGCCGGGATACCGGCGAACTGATGCACGACCTGTCGGTGCCGATCTTCGTCGCCGGTCGCCAGTGGGGCGGGTTGCGCCTGGGTTATCGGCCGGAAATGCTGCCGCAGAGCGTGGCGCGGGCAGGGCGTGAGGTGCGGGCTTCCGCGCTGATCGCCGGAAGGTAAGGGCTGGTTGGCCGGGCGACCTGGCCATCGCCTGGGGTAGGGGAAGGCTGATGCTTTCCCTGCTTTGCGGGAAGAAATGAAAAAGGCTGCCGAGGCAGCCTTTTTCGTTCCTGGCGGAACGCTTACTTGCGGTCGCTCAGGCCGACGAAGTTGCGTTCCTGGTGGCCAGTGTACAGCTGGCGCGGACGACCGATCTTGTACGGGCTGGAGAGCATTTCCTGCCAGTGCGAGATCCAGCCGACGGTGCGCGCCAGGGCGAAGATCACGGTGAACATGCTGGTCGGGATGCCGATGGCCTTCAGGATGATGCCCGAGTAGAAGTCCACGTTCGGGTACAGGTTGCGCTCCTTGAAGTACGGATCCTGGCGAGCCAGTTCTTCCAGCTTCATGGCCAGTTCCAGCTGCGGGTCGTTGATGCCCAGCTCGCTCAGAACCTCGTCGCAGGTCTGCTTCATGACCTTGGCGCGCGGGTCGAAGTTCTTGTACACGCGGTGGCCGAAGCCCATCAGCTTGAACGGATCGTTCTTGTCCTTGGCCTTGGCCACGAACTTGTCGATGTTCGAGACGTCGCCGATTTCATCCAGCATGCGCAGAACGGCTTCGTTCGCGCCACCGTGGGCCGGGCCCCAGAGGGCGGCGATGCCGGCGGCGATACAGGCGAACGGGTTGGCGCCCGAGGAGCCGGCCAGGCGAACGGTGGAGGTGGAGGCGTTCTGCTCGTGGTCGGCGTGGAGGATGAAGATGCGGTCCATCGCCTTGCCCAGAATCGGGCTGATCGGCTTGGTCTCGCAAGGCGTGTTGAACATCATGTGCAGGAAGTTTTCCGCGTAGGTCAGGTCGTTGCGCGGATACATCATCGGCTGGCCCATGGAGTACTTGTAAACCATGGCGGCGATGGTCGGCATCTTGGCGATCAGGCGCATCGCGGAGATTTCGCGGTGGCGCGGATCGTTGATGTCCAGGGAGTCGTGATAGAAGGCCGAAAGCGCACCGACCACGCCGCACATCACGGCCATCGGGTGGGCATCGCGGCGGAAGCCGTTGAAGAAGCTCTTCAACTGCTCGTGAACCATGGTGTGGTTCTTGATGGTGCTGACGAACTGCTCTTTCTGCGCAGCGTTGGGCAGTTCGCCCTTCAGCAGCAGGTAGCAGGTTTCCAGGTAGTCGGATTTCTCGGCCAGCTGCTCGATCGGGTAGCCGCGATGCAGCAGCACGCCCTTGTCGCCATCGATGAAGGTGATCTGCGACTCGCAAGAGGCGGTCGACATGAAGCCAGGATCAAAGGTGTAGCTGCCCGTGGCGGTAAGGCCTCGTACATCTACGACATCGGGCCCCATGGTGCCGGTGAGGATAGGCAGTTCGACGGGGGCTGCGCCCTCGATGATCAACTGCGCTTTTTTGTCAGCCATGATGGCCTCCTATTTATGCTTGAAATCATCAGTACTACCCCCCACGCAGGGCCCGCACCACTATAGAGAGATAAATTCGAAAGTCAATTTGCCAGATGGCGTTCCAGAGCCACTCTCAAGCCATTGTTTTTGGCGAAAAAAGCGACTTTTTACGCTTTTGAAGGGGGTGCGGCAATACGTCCTTAGGAGTAGGCGTTTCCGTTGTCATTAGGAGCCTAACTGTCTATACTCCGCGACCAGCCGCCTAGGGCCCCCAGGGCCTTGCTCCACGGGGCGGTTGTCACTCCCAAAAGGTGATGGGTACCTGACAAGTGCACCTCCCGACAACTAGCCCTGCTCCTTGGGGCTCTCAGTGTGAAAAAAAGCCGTGAATAGCAAACGACCAGTAAACCTAGACCTTAGGACCATAAAACTCCCTGTCACTGCTTACACGTCCATTCTGCATCGTATCTCCGGCGTCATTCTGTTCCTGGGTATTGCCGTGCTGCTGTTCGCGCTCGACAGGTCCCTGGCTTCGGAAGAGGGCTTCGAGCAGGTGAAGGCGTGTCTGACCAGTCCGCTGGCCAAGCTGGTGATCTGGGGCCTGCTGTCTGCGCTGCTGTACCACCTGGTAGCCGGTATTCGCCACCTCGTCATGGACGCTGGTATCGGTGAAACCCTGGAAGGTGGCAAGCGCGGTTCCAAAATCGTCATCGCCGTATCGGTGGTGCTGATCGTTCTGGCGGGGGTATGGGTATGGTAACTAACGTCACAAACTTCTCGCGTTCGGGCCTCTATGACTGGATGGCTCAGCGCGTTTCCGCGGTCGTTCTTGCGGCTTATGTATTGTTCCTGCTGGGCTACCTCGTCGCTCACCCGAACCTCTCCTATGCGGAGTGGCATGGTCTGTTCTCCAACAGCCTGATGCGCATCTTCAGCCTGCTGACTCTGGTTTCCCTGAGCGTGCACGCGTGGGTCGGTATGTGGACCATCACCACCGACTACCTGACTCCGATGGCGCTGGGCCGGTCCGCGACCGTCGTGCGTTTCCTCGTCCAGGCAGCTTGCGGCATGGCGATGTTCGCACTGTTCGTCTGGGGTGTGCAGATTCTCTGGGGTAACTGATCCATGGCTAGCATTCGTACTCTTTCTTTCGACGCCATCATCGTTGGCGGCGGCGGCGCCGGCATGCGTGCCGCACTGCAACTGGCACAGGGCGGCCACAAGACCGCCGTGGTCACCAAGGTGTTCCCGACCCGTTCGCACACCGTATCCGCCCAGGGCGGCATCACCTGCGCCATCGCTTCGGCCGACCCGAACGATGACTGGCGCTGGCACATGTACGATACCGTCAAGGGTTCCGACTACATCGGTGACCAGGACGCTATCGAATATATGTGCTCCGTAGGTCCGGAAGCCGTGTTCGAACTCGAGCACATGGGCCTGCCGTTCTCCCGTACCGAGCAGGGCCGCATCTACCAGCGTCCGTTCGGTGGCCAGTCCAAGGACTTCGGCAAGGGTGGCCAGGCTGCCCGTACCTGCGCTGCGGCCGACCGTACCGGTCACGCCCTGCTGCACACCCTCTATCAGGCCAACCTGAAGAGCGGCACTTCCTTCCTTAATGAGTGGTACGCGGTCGATCTGGTGAAGAACCAGGACGGCGCCATTGTCGGCATCATCGCCATCTGCATCGAGACCGGCGAAACCGTCTACATCCGCTCCAAGGCCGTGGTCCTGGCCACTGGCGGTGCCGGCCGTATCTATGCCTCCACCACCAACGCCCTGATCAACACCGGCGACGGCGTGGGCATGGCCCTGCGTGCCGGCGTACCGGTGCAGGACATCGAGATGTGGCAGTTCCACCCGACCGGCATCGCCGGCGCCGGTGTACTGGTCACCGAAGGTTGCCGCGGTGAAGGCGGCTACCTGATCAACGCCCATGGCGAGCGTTTCATGGAGCGTTACGCTCCGAACGCCAAGGACCTGGCCGGCCGCGACGTGGTCGCCCGCTCCATGGTCAAGGAAGTCATCGCCGGCAACGGCGTGGGCCCGGACAAGGACCACGTGCTGCTGAAGCTCGACCACCTCGGCGAGGAAGTCCTGCACAGCCGCCTGCCCGGCATCTGCGAGCTGTCCAAGACCTTCGCCCACGTCGACCCGGTCGTGGCTCCGATCCCGGTTATCCCGACCTGCCACTACATGATGGGCGGCGTTGCCACCAACATTCATGGCCAGGCCATCACCCAGGACGCCAACGGCAACGACACCATCATCGAAGGCCTGTTCGCCGTGGGCGAAGTGGCTTGCGTGTCGGTACACGGCGCCAACCGCCTGGGCGGCAACTCGCTGCTCGACCTGGTGGTGTTCGGCCGTGCGGCCGGTCTGCACTTGGAAAAAGCGCTCAAGGAAGGCATCGAAGTTCGCGGTGCGTCCGAGAGCGACCTGGAAGCCTCCTTCAAGCGCCTGAACGGCGTGAACGAGCGCACCTCCGGCGAAGACGTGGCTCCGCTGCGTAAAGAGCTGCAACAGTGCATGCAGAACTACTTCGGTGTATTCCGTACCGGCGAATACATGCAGAAGGGTATTGCCCAACTGGCCGAGCTCCGTCAGCGCATCGCCAACGTCAAGATCGCCGACAAGAGCCAGGCATTCAACACCGCGCGCATCGAAGCGCTGGAACTGCAAAACCTCCTCGAGGTGGCCGAAGCCACCGCTATTGCGGCCGAAGTCCGCAAAGAGTCCCGCGGCGCCCATGCCCGCGAAGACTTCGAGGAGCGCGATGACGAGAACTGGCTGTGCCACACCCTGTACTTCCCGGGTGAGAAGCGCGTTGCCAAGCGTGCCGTCAATTTCGCGCCGAAGACCGTTCCGGCATTCGAACCCAAGGTTCGGACTTACTAAGGGTGCCCGCCATGTTGAATGTAAGTGTTTATCGCTATAACCCTGATGTGGACGAAGCTCCGTTCATGCAGGACTTCCAGGTCGATACCGGCGGCAAGGACATCATGGTCCTCGACGTGCTGGCACTGATCAAGGAACAGGACGAAGGCTTCTCCTACCGTCGCTCCTGCCGTGAGGGCGTTTGCGGCTCCGACGGCATGAACATCAACGGCAAGAACGGCCTGGCCTGCATCACTCCGCTGTCCGCTGCCGGCCTGAAGGGCGGCAAGCTGGTGATCCGCCCGCTGCCGGGCCTGCCGGTGATCCGTGACCTGGTCGTGGACATGAGCATCTTCTACAAGCAGTACGAGAAGGTGAAACCGTTCCTGCAGAACGATACTCCGGCCCCGGCCATCGAGCGTCTGCAGTCCCCGGAAGAGCGCGAAAAGCTGGACGGTCTGTACGAGTGCATCCTGTGCGCCTGCTGCTCGACCTCCTGCCCGTCGTTCTGGTGGAACCCCGACAAGTTCCTCGGTCCCGCTGCGCTGCTGCAGGCCTATCGCTTCCTGGCCGACAGTCGCGACAACAAGACCGAAGAGCGTCTGGCCGCGCTGGACGATCCGTTCAGCGTGTTCCGTTGCCGCGGGATCATGAACTGCGTGAACGTCTGCCCGAAGGGTCTGAACCCGACGAAGGCAATCGGTCACGTGCGCAGCATGCTGCTGCATAGCGGTACCTGATTCGTTCGCTTGCGAACGAAGCAAGTAGTTGTAAGAGCAAGACCTGCACCGCCGGATCAGTTCCGGCGGTGCAGCAACTAACGAACCACAGCCCACAAAGCGGTGGTTCTGATTTTGAAAATTATATAGATGACCAGCAGGGGCATCCGGGCTGGTACCCGGACTATCTGCGGGATCCCTAGCGGTTCAGCGAAACTCCTGGAAATGGATTTCGCGGCCGGTCGGTTTCACGCCAGGTGGTGTCCCCTTACCCGAGGGTGACCAAGCATGCACGAAAGCGTAATGCAGCGGATGTGGAACAGTGCCCATCTATCCGGTGGCAACGCTGCCTACGTCGAAGAGCTCTACGAGCTCTACCTGCACGACCCCAACGCTGTGCCCGAAGAGTGGCGCACGTACTTCCAGAAACTCCCCACCGACGGTAACCCCACCCCTGACGTATCGCATTCCTCCGTACGTGATCATTTCGTCCTGCTGGCCAAGAACCAGCGCCGCGCCCAGCCGGTTTCCGCTGGCAGCGTAAGCACCGAGCATGAGAAGAAACAGGTAGAAGTCCTGCGCCTGATCCTGGCCTACCGTCTGCGTGGTCACCAGGCTTCCAAACTCGATCCGCTGGGCCTCTGGAAGCGCACTCCGCCTGCCGATCTGTCGGTCGAACACTACGGTCTGACCGCAGCCGACCTCGACACCACCTTCCGTACCGGTGAGCTGTACATCGGCAAGGAAGAGGCGACCCTGCGCGAAATCGTCGACTGCCTGAAAAGCACCTACTGCGGCGGCATCGGCGCAGAGTTCATGCACATCGTCGATTCCGAACAGCGCCACTGGTTCGCCCAGCGCCTGGAAAGCGTGCGTGGCCGTCCGGACTTCTCCGCCGAAGCGCGCGCGCACCTGCTCGAGCGCCTGACCGCGGCCGAGGGCCTGGAGAAGTACCTGGGCACCAAGTACCCGGGCACCAAGCGCTTCGGCCTGGAGGGTGGCGAGAGCCTGATCCCGATGGTCGACGAGATCATCCAGCGCTCCGGTTCCTACGGCGCCAAGGAAATCGTCATCGGCATGGCCCACCGCGGCCGCCTGAACGTGCTGGTCAACACCCTCGGCAAGAACCCGCGCGACCTGTTCGACGAGTTCGAAGGCAAGAAGATCGTCGAGCTGGGTTCCGGTGACGTGAAGTACCACCAGGGCTTCTCGTCCAACGTCATGACCACCGGCGGCGAAGTCCACCTCGCGCTGGCGTTCAACCCGTCCCACCTGGAAATCGTTTCCCCGGTGGTGGAAGGCTCCGTGCGCGCCCGCCAGGACCGTCGCAATGACGGCAATGGCGACAAGGTCGTGCCGATTTCCATCCATGGCGATGCCGCGTTCGCGGGGCAGGGCGTGGTCATGGAAACCTTCCAGATGTCGCAGACCCGTGCCTACAAGACGGGCGGCACCATCCACATCGTGATCAACAACCAGGTCGGCTTCACCACCAACCGCCAGGAAGATGCGCGCTCCACCGAGTACTGCACCGACGTGGCGAAGATGATCCAGGCGCCGATCTTCCACGTGAACGGCGACGATCCGGAAGCCGTGCTGTTCGTTACCCAGCTGGCCGTCGACTACCGCATGCAGTTCAAGCGCGATGTGGTCATCGACCTGGTCTGCTACCGCCGTCGCGGCCACAACGAGGCCGACGAACCGAGTGGCACCCAGCCGCTGATGTACCAGCAGATCGCCAAGCAGCGCACCACCCGTGAGCTGTACGCTGACGCCCTGGTTGGCGCGGGCGTGTTGAGCAAGGAGCAGATCCAGGCCAAGGTCGACGACTACCGTGATGCGTTGGACAACGGCCTGCACGTGGTCAAGAGCCTGGTCAAGGAACCGAACAAGGAGCTGTTCGTCGACTGGCGTCCGTATCTGGGCCATGCCTGGACCGCGCGTCACGATACCCGCTTCGACCTGAAGACCCTGCAGGAACTGTCCAGCAAGCTGCTGGAAGTGCCGGAAGGCTTCGTGGTTCAGCGCCAGGTCACCAAGATCTACGAAGACCGCCAGAAGATGACCGCCGGTGGCCTGCCGATCAACTGGGGCTTCGCCGAGAACCTGGCGTACGCGACCCTGCTGTTCGAAGGTCACCCGGTGCGCATGACCGGCCAGGATGTCGGCCGTGGCACCTTCTCGCACCGTCATGCCGTGCTGCACAGCCAGAAGGATGGTTCGGTCTACGCACCGTTGGCCAACCTGTACGAAGGCCAGCCGCGCATGACCATCAACGACTCGCTGCTCTCGGAAGAGGCGGTACTGGCCTTCGAATACGGCTATGCCACCACCATGCCGAACGCGCTGGTCGTCTGGGAAGCCCAGTTCGGCGACTTCGCCAACGGCGCACAAGTGGTGATCGACCAGTTCATCACCAGCGGCGAGATCAAGTGGCAGCGCCTCTGCGGCCTGACCATGCTGCTGCCGCACGGCTACGAAGGGCAGGGCCCGGAGCACTCCTCCGCGCGTCTGGAACGCTACCTGCAACTCTGCGCCGAGCAGAACATCCAGGTCTGCGTGCCGACTACCCCGGCACAGGTCTACCACATGCTCCGTCGCCAGGTGATCCGCCCGCTGCGCAAGCCGCTGGTGGTGATGACGCCGAAGTCGCTGCTGCGCCACAAACTGGCCATCTCGACCCTGGAAGAACTGGCCAACGGTTCGTTCCATAGCGTGATCGGGGAAATCGACAGCCTGGATCCGAAAAAGGTCGACCGTCTGGTCCTGTGCAGCGGCAAGGTGTACTACGACCTGCTGGAGAAGCGCCGCGCCGAAGGCCGCGACGATATCGCCATCGTCCGCATCGAGCAGCTCTATCCGTTCCCGGAAGATGATCTGGCCGAGGTCCTGTCGCAGTACAAGAACCTCAAGCACGTCGTCTGGTGCCAGGAAGAACCGATGAACCAGGGCGCCTGGTACTGCAGCCAGCACCACATGCGCCGTGTCATCAGCGCACACAAGAAAGGCCTCAACCTTGAGTATGCGGGCCGCGAAGGTTCGGCAGCACCGGCATGTGGCTATGCCTCGATGCACGCCGAGCAGCAGGAAAAGCTGCTGCAGGACGCCTTTACTGTTTAACGCCCAGGCGCATTGAAACCGAATTTTTAAGGAAATACTCAGAATGGCTATCGAAATCAAAGCCCCAACCTTCCCGGAATCGGTTGCTGACGGCACCGTCGCTACCTGGCACAAGAAGCCGGGCGATGCTGTACAGCGCGACGAGCTGATCGTCGACATCGAGACCGACAAGGTGGTGATCGAAGTTCTGGCCGAAGCCGACGGCGTCCTCGCTCAAATCATCAAGAACGAGGGCGACACCGTACTCAGCAACGAACTGCTGGGCCTGCTGGGCGAAGGCGGTGCCGCCGTGGCCGCACCGGCTGCAGCTGCTCCGGCCGCCCAGGCTGCCGCACCGGCCGCTGCCAGCGAGGACGCCATCCTCTCGCCGGCTGCACGCAAGATCGCCGAAGAGAACGCCATCGACCCGAACAGCATCGCCGGTACCGGCAAGGGCGGTCGCGTAACCAAGGAAGACGTGGTTGCCGCCGTCGAGGCCAAGAAAGCCGCTCCGGCCGCCCCGGTCGCCAAGCCGGCTGCTCCGGCCGCCGAAGCACCGATCTTCGCTGCCGGCGATCGCGTCGAGAAGCGCGTGCCGATGACCCGCCTGCGCGCCAAGGTCGCCGAGCGCCTGGTCGAAGCCCAGTCCGCCATGGCCATGCTGACCACCTTCAATGAGGTCAACATGAAGCCGGTCATGGACCTGCGCAACAAGTACAAGGACCTCTTCGAGAAGAAGCACAACGGCGTCCGCCTGGGCTTCATGTCCTTCTTCGTCAAGGCCGCCACCGAGGCGCTGAAGCGCTTCCCGGGCGTGAACGCCTCGATCGATGGCAACGACATCGTCTACCACGGCTACCAGGACATCGGCGTTGCCGTTTCCAGCGACCGTGGCCTGGTGGTGCCGGTACTGCGCAATGCCGAGTTCATGAGCCTGGCGGAAGTCGAAGGCACCATCGCCAACTTCGGCAAGAAGGCCCGTGACGGCAAGCTGACCATCGAAGACATGACCGGCGGTACTTTCACCATTTCCAACGGTGGCGTATTCGGTTCCCTGCTGTCGACTCCGATCGTCAACCCGCCGCAAACCGCGATCCTGGGCATGCACAAGATCCAGGAGCGCCCGATGGCGGTCGACGGCCAGGTGGTGATCCTGCCGATGATGTACCTGGCCCTGTCCTACGACCACCGCCTGATCGACGGCAAGGAAGCGGTGAGCTTCCTGGTTGCCATCAAGGACCTGCTGGAAGATCCGGCTCGTCTGCTGCTGGACGTCTGATACGTCGTACTACCCGACCCGACGGCCCCGTAATACTCGACGGCCCCCACAAGGGGCCGTTCGCCTCACCGGAATTAAGGATTGAATATGAGCCAGAAATTCGACGTGGTTGTGATTGGCGCTGGCCCCGGCGGTTACGTTACCGCCATCCGTGCCGCCCAACTCGGCCTGAAGACCGCCTGCATCGAGAAGTACATCGGCAAGGACGGTAAAGTCGCTCTCGGCGGCACCTGCCTGAACGTAGGCTGCATCCCGTCCAAGGCGCTGCTGGACAGCTCCTACAAGTACCACGAAGCCAAGGAAGCCTTTAAGGTCCACGGCATCGAGGTGAAGGGCGTCTCCATGGACGTGCCGGCGATGGTCGAGCGCAAGGCCAACATCGTCAAGAACCTGACTGGCGGCATCGCTACCCTGTTCAAGGCCAACGGCGTCACCGCCTTCGAAGGCCACGGCAAGGTGCTGGCCAACAAGCAGGTCGAAGTGACCGGTCTGGACGGCAAGGTGCAGGTCCTGGAAGCCGAGAACGTGATCATCGCTTCCGGCTCCAAGCCGGTCGAAATCCCGCCGGCCCCGGTCGACCAGGACGTGATCGTCGACTCCACCGGCGCCCTGGAATTCCAGAGCGTACCGAAGAAGCTGGGCGTCATCGGCGCCGGCGTCATCGGCCTGGAGCTGGGTTCGGTATGGGCCCGCCTGGGCGCTGAAGTGACCGTTCTGGAAGCCCTGGACAAGTTCCTCCCGGCTGCCGACGAGCAGATCGCCAAGGAAGCCATGAAGGTCCTGACCAAGCAGGGCCTGAAGATTCGCCTGGGCGCCCGCGTGACCGGCACCGAGGTGAAGAAGAAGCAGGTAACCGTCAGCTTCACCGACGCCAACGGCGAGCAGAAGGAAGTCTTCGACAAGCTGATCGTTGCGGTAGGCCGTCGTCCGGTGACCACCGATCTGCTGGCCGCCGACAGCGGCGTGACCCTCGACGAGCGCGGCTTCATCTTCGTCGACGACTACTGCCGGACCAGCGTTCCGGGCGTCTACGCCATTGGTGACGTGGTCCGCGGCGCAATGCTGGCGCACAAGGCCTCGGAAGAGGGCGTGATGGTCGCCGAGCGTATCGCCGGCCACAAGGCGCAGATGAACTACGACCTGATTCCGTCGGTGATCTACACCCACCCGGAAATCGCATGGGTCGGCAAGACCGAGCAGTCCCTGAAGGCTGAAGGCGTCGAAGTCAACGTCGGCACCTTCCCGTTCGCCGCCAGCGGCCGTGCCATGGCAGCCAACGACACCACCGGCCTGGTCAAGGTCATCGCCGATGCCAAGACCGACCGCGTACTGGGCGTCCACGTGATCGGCCCGAGCGCCGCCGAGCTGGTGCAGCAGGGCGCGATCGGCATGGAATTCGGCACCAGTGCCGAAGACCTGGGCATGATGGTCTTCTCCCACCCGACTCTGTCCGAAGCGCTGCACGAAGCGGCCCTGGCAGTGAATGGCCACGCCATCCACATCGCCAACCGCAAGAAGCGCTAAGACGACAGGACCACGGCGGGGGAGGTCGGCAGCCATTCGCGAGGGACTGCCGACCGACCCCGCCGGACCGTTTCCCTCCGGGGATCTGGTCACAGGTGGCGCGGTGCCTTGCGCGCTGCGCCGAATGCGCAATACCCAAGACGAAAACGGTAGACAAGCATGAATCTCCACGAGTATCAGGGTAAGCAGCTGTTCGCTGAGTACGGCCTGCCCGTATCCAAGGGCTTTGCCGTCGACACACCCGAAGAGGCCGCAGAAGCCTGTGAAAAAATCGGTGGCAGCGAGTGGGTCGTGAAGGCCCAGGTGCACGCCGGTGGCCGCGGTAAAGCGGGCGGTGTGAAGCTGGTCAAGAGCAAAGAGGACGCCAAGGCGTTCGCCGCCAATTGGCTGGGCAAGCGTCTGGTGACCTACCAGACAGACGCCAACGGCCAGCCGGTCAGCAAGATCCTGGTGGAATCCTGCACTGATATCGACAAGGAGCTGTACCTCGGCGCCGTAGTCGATCGTTCCAGCCGCCGTATCGTGTTCATGGCTTCCACCGAAGGTGGCGTGGACATCGAGAAAGTCGCTCACGAGACTCCTGAGAAGATCCTCAAGGCCACCATCGACCCGCTGGTCGGCGCTCAGCCGTACCAGGGCCGCGAGCTGGCCTTCCAGCTGGGCCTGCAAGGCGACCAGATCAAGCAGTTCACCCACATCTTCGTTGGCCTGGCCAAGCTGTTCCAGGACTACGACCTGGCACTGCTGGAAGTGAACCCGCTGGTGATCAAGAAAGACGGCAACCTGCACTGCCTGGACGCCAAGATCAACATCGACTCCAACGCCATGTACCGTCAGCCCAAGCTGCGTGCCATGCACGACCCGTCCCAGGACGACGCTCGTGAAGCCCATGCGCAGAAGTGGGAGCTGAACTACGTTGCGCTGGACGGCAACATCGGCTGCATGGTGAACGGCGCCGGTCTGGCGATGGGCACCATGGACATCGTCAACCTGCACGGCGGCAAGCCGGCGAACTTCCTCGACGTTGGCGGCGGCGCGACCAAAGAGCGCGTGACCGAAGCGTTCAAGATCATCCTCTCCGATGACAACGTGAAGGCCGTTCTGGTGAACATCTTCGGCGGCATCGTGCGCTGCGACATGATCGCCGAAGGCATCATCGGTGCAGTGAAGGAAGTTGGCGTGAAGGTTCCGGTCGTGGTTCGCCTGGAAGGCAACAACGCCGATCTCGGCGCCAAGGTTCTGGCCGAAAGCGGTCTGAACATCATCGCTGCGAACGGTCTGACCGACGCCGCCCAGCAAGTCGTCAAGGCCGCGGAGGGTAAGTAATGAGCGTCCTGATCAACAAAGACACCAAAGTCATCTGCCAGGGCTTCACCGGCTCGCAGGGTACCTTCCACTCCGAGCAAGCCATCGCCTACGGCACCAAGATGGTCGGCGGCGTGACCCCCGGCAAGGGCGGCACCACCCACCTGGGCCTGCCGGTGTTCAACACCGTCAAGGAAGCCGTGGAAGCCACTGGCGCCGACGCGTCGGTGATCTACGTTCCGGCTCCGTTCTGCAAGGACTCGATCCTGGAAGCTGCCTTCGGCGGCATCAAGCTGATCGTCTGCATCACCGAAGGCATCCCGACCATCGACATGCTGGAAGCCAAGGTCAAGTGCGACGAGCTGGGCGTACGCCTGATCGGCCCGAACTGCCCGGGCGTGATCACTCCCGGCGAGTGCAAGATCGGCATCATGCCGGGTCACATCCACCTGCCGGGCAAGGTAGGCATCGTGTCGCGTTCCGGCACCCTGACCTATGAAGCCGTGAAGCAGACCACCGACGCCGGCTTCGGCCAGTCCACCTGCGTGGGCATCGGTGGCGACCCGATCCCGGGCTCCAACTTCATCGACATCCTGAAGCTGTTCCAGGAAGATCCGAAGACCGAAGCGATCGTCATGATCGGTGAGATCGGCGGTTCCGCTGAAGAAGAAGCTGCTGCCTACATCAAGGCCAACGTCACCAAGCCGGTGGTTTCCTACATCGCTGGTGTGACTGCCCCGCCGGGCAAGCGCATGGGCCATGCTGGCGCCATCATCTCCGGTGGCAAGGGCACTGCGGACGAGAAGTTCGCCGCCCTGCAGGACGCCGGTGTGAAAACCGTGCGTTCCCTGGCTGACATCGGCAAGGCCCTGGCCGAGCTGACTGGCTGGGAAGTCAAGTAAGCGTCTCGCTTACCGACCGTGCATCGCACAGAGGCCACCCGCGGGTGGCCTCTGTCGTTACCAAACCCCCGCAATAACTGTCGTCGATGCGACAGCCTCGAACATCCCGGAGACAGCCTGACTTGTGTCACTGCCGTCCGGATCGGCAAATCGTTAGGCTAGCAACTACTTGGACCTCTCGCCCCACAAGGGTGACGTCCGGCGTGCCGTTCGTCCTACCCGGGCGAGCGTATTTCCTGACCCGTCACGGATGGCGGGACTCCGAGAATGCAGGAGCGTACCTGGCCACGAGCCATTAGGAAGACCTCTGCTAACCCCCGTTTCAGCACTGTGGTATTTCCCTTCATGAACGTCTTGAAAGGCCAGGATATCCTGGCGCTTGGTTTTATGACTTTTGCCCTGTTCGTCGGGGCAGGCAACATCATCTTCCCGCCCATCGTCGGCCTGCAGTCCGGTCCACACGTATGGATGGCGGCCCTGGGCTTCCTGATCACCGCCGTCGGCCTGCCGGTGATCACCGTGGTCGCCCTGGCCAAGGTCGGCGGGGCGATGGACACCCTCAGCCATCCCATTGGCCGAGTTGCCGGCGGATTGCTCGCGGCCGTCTGCTACCTGTCGGTCGGCCCGCTGTTCGCCACCCCGCGCACCGCCACCGTTTCCTTCGAAGTAGGGCTGGCGCCGCTGACCGGGGACGGCCCCTTGCCGCTGTTCATCTACAGCCTGGTCTACTTCCTGGTCGTGCTGGTGATCTCGCTGTATCCCGGCCGCCTGCTGGATACCGTCGGCCGCTTCCTCGCGCCGCTGAAGATCGTCGCTCTGGCCGCACTGGGCATCGCTGCCTTCATGCTGCCGGCCGGCACTATCGGCACCGCCGAACCGGCCTACCAGAACGCGGCGTTCTCCCAGGGCTTCATCAATGGCTACCTGACCATGGATACCCTGGGGGCGCTGGTATTCGGCATCGTCATCGTCAATGCGATCCGTTCCCGTGGCGTGCAGTCGCCGCGCCTGATCACCCGCTACGCTGTCATCGCCGGCCTGATCGCCGGGGTAGGGCTGGCGCTGGTGTATATCAGCCTGTTCCGTCTTGGCGCGGGCAGCCATGACATCGCGGCCGGCGCTGCAAATGGCGCGGCGGTGTTGCATGCCTACGTGCAGCACACCTTCGGTTCGCTGGGCAGCGGCTTCCTCGCCGTGCTGATCGCCCTGGCCTGCCTGGTCACCGCCGTTGGCCTGACCTGCGCCTGCGCCGAGTACTTCTGCCGCATCGTGCCGCTGTCCTATCGCAGCCTGGTGATCATCCTCGCTGGCTTCTCGCTGCAGGTTTCCAACCTCGGCCTGACCAAGCTGATCGCCTTCTCGGTGCCGGTGCTGACCGCCATCTACCCGCCGTGCATCGTTCTCGTCGCGCTGAGCTTCTGCGCCGGCCTGTGGCACTCGCAGGCCCGCATCGTCGCGCCGGTAATGGCGGTTTCCCTGCTGTTCGGCGTCATCGATGCGCTGAAGGGTGCCGGTCTGGATGCCTGGATGCCGTCCTGGATGACTCACCTGCCCCTGACTGAACAGGGCCTGGCCTGGCTGATCCCGTCGGTCATCGCACTGGCGCTGATGGTGGGGGTCGATCGTCTGCTGGGCAAACCGGCCGAAGCGATGGCCTGATCCCGGCAGTCAAAAAGAGGTCGCCTTCCAGACTGTGTGAAAACTGCTGCGCTCGGTTATGCGGCGTTGAAATCAGGCTCAAAATGCTCATTTACAGCTCGTAAACTGCGCTTTTTCGCCTGATTTCGCCTTGCCTAACCTTCGCTCGCGACGTTTTCACACGGTCTGTTCCGGGCGACCTTTTTTATGCCTACGGCGTAACCTGGGAGCCGCGAAATGTGTCTAACTGCGGCGATTTCTCCAGTTACCGGATCGAGCCGAGCCTGACGTCAGGAGCGGCCAAGGATAGCCATGACCGACGTTTCCGACCTGTTCGACGTGCAATACCTGTGGAACCTCATCGCAGTGCTGTGGTTCGTGTTCTGCTGGCTCGGCTATACCCGCTATGCCACCTGGAAGGGGCGCGATACGCCGTGCCTGGCCAGCGTGCTGCATCTCTACCGGGAAGACTGGATGCGTCGCCTGTTGCTGCGTGACAACCGGGTGGCCGACGCCAGCGTGATCGCCAATCTGGAGCGCAACGCCTCCTTCTTCGCCTCCAGCACCCTGATCATCCTGGCCGGCATCCTGACGCTGCTCGGTTCCGCCGAGCAGACCATCTCGGTACTGGCGGACCTGCCGTTCACCCAACCCGCCAGCCGCAGCCTGTCCGAGCTGAAGCTGCTCGCCCTGGCGGTGGTGTTCGTCTATGCCTTCTTCACCTTCAGCTGGTGCATGCGCCAGTACAACTTCGCCGCGGTGCTGGTGGGATCGGCGCCGATGGTCGCCGAGCGTCACGTCAATGAGCAGGAACGCAGGGCATTCGCCGATCGCGCCGCGCGGGTGGTGTCGATGGCGGCCAACCAGTTCAACCTGGGCCTGCGTTCCTACTACTTCGGCCTGGCGATGCTCGCCTGGTTCATCCACCCCTGGCTGTTCATGCTGGTCACTGCCGGCGTGGTGCTGGTGCTGTATCGCCGCGAGTTCCATTCCGACGTGCTGAACGTGATGGTCTACACGCCGACGTCGCTCAGCGAGCCGCCAAAGGAAACCGAGTAGAAACGACGAGGCCCGCAAATGCGGGCCTCGTGTTTTACGTAGTAACGCGGGTTACTGGCTCTGCTGTTCGCCTTCCGCCGGTGCAGGGGCGGTGCTCGGCGCGGCCGGAGCAGGTTCGCTGGCAGGCGGAGTGGTCGGTGCCGGTGCCGGCTCAGCCGGTTGCTCGGTGGCCGGCGGGGTAGCCGGTGCACTGGATTCTTCCTTCTTGTCGCAGGCGGCGAGACCCAGACCAGCAGCCAGCAGCAGAGCGAAGGGAAGAGCTTTTTTCATTGCGGAGCCTCCATGTATGGCTTTCCTGTTGATAACCGTTTGAGATGAGGAGTGTGGCAGAAGTTCCTGACGAATCTACAAATCTTCGTTTTTCGCGCTCTGTAGGCCCTTCGTCCGGCGGGGTATGATGCGCTCTCGTTCAGTGACTTGGTTGAATCGCATTGATGAGCAAGAGCCCCATTCTAGAGCGCGCACAGCGTTTTCTCATGGTCATCAGGCACTGCCAGGTGCTTGGCGTCAGTATTCATTCAGCGGACGAAAAGGGACTGACATTACGCCTGCCTTATAGCGAATCGATCATCGGCAATCCGGAAACCGGCGTGATCCACGGGGGCGCCATCACCACCCTGATGGATACCGCCTGCGGCATCTCCACCGTTTGCGTGCTGCCCGAATTCGAGGTGTGCCCGACGCTGGACCTGCGCGTGGACTACATGCGACCGGCCGAGCCGGGCAAGGACGTCTATGGATTCGCCGAATGCTACCGGGTAACGCGGGAAGTCATCTTTACCCGTGGTTTCGCCTTCCAGGACGACCCGCAGAAGCCGATCGCCCATGTGGTCGGCACCTTCATGCGCCTGGGCAAGAATGCGACCAGGCCGCCCAAGGCCGCCGGAGGTGCGCAATGACCGTGCTCAACATCGCCGAACTGGTGTGCGTGGCCCGCGAAACCAACGACTACAGTCCGTTGATCGACGCCATTCCCTACGCCCGGATGATCGGTATCCAGTGCCAGCGCCAGGGGGACGAGGCGATCTTCCACCTGCCGGCGAACAAGGACAATATCGGCAATCCGATCCTGCCGGCACTGCATGGCGGGGTGATCGCGGGGTTCATGGAGCATTCGGCGGTGCTGCACCTGCTGATGTTCATGGGCGTTCCGCACATCCCCAAGATCATCGACTTTTCGACCGACTACCTGCGTGCCGGGCACTTCCGCGATACCTACGCGCAGTGCCAGGTCTGGCGCCAGGGTCGGAAGGTGGCGAACGTGGCGATCACCGCCTGGCAGACCCATCGTGACGAACCGATTGCCACGGCGCGCGCGCATTTCAAGATCGACGTGCCCTAGCCACGAGGCATCGAATGGAAACCTTGCTGATCCTGGGCGGGCTGCTGCTGATCCTGGCGGGCTATGTGTGGTTCGTCATGCTGGCCTTCGGGCGCAGCCTGCTGTGGGGCATCGCCAGCCTGTTTCCGCCGCTGGCGCTGGTGTTCCTGCTGCGCTATTGGGGATTGGTGCGCAAGGCTGTGGTGTTTGGCGCGCTGGGCTGGATTCCGCTGGTGGTCGGTCTGGCGCTGATGGCCAGCCACGACAGCTCTCGGCTGGAGGCGCTCTTCAGCCTGAAATGGCTCAGGCCGGAGCCGCCGCCACAGCCGGAGCTGGCGATCAGCCTGCGCGGCGAGTTCCGCGGCGCGCCTTTCGCTCCGGAACAGGCCGAGCTGATCGACGGTGTGCTGAGCCTGCGAGAAGGGCAGGACTTCTATGCCCGGCGCGAAATCCAGGTGCGTTTGCCGCAACTGCCGAACGGCCCGCTGCAACTGGATGTATTGCCGGACGATAGCGGTGTCCGCCCGGAGATCGAGATCAGCTGGCTGGAGCCGGAGCAGGACCTGCCCGAGGCCCGGCGTCTGAGCCGGGGCTACAGCTTGCATCTGGACCTGCACCCGGAGTCGCCGAACCGCATGCGCGGCGCTTTCCATCTGGTGCTGCCGGCGGAATACAAAACCACCTTGAGCGGGCAGATCGAGCTGTATACCGACCGCCTGCGCTACAGGGACGGCCTGGTGGATACCCGCTTCGATTCCCAGGATACCCTTGCCTGGGTCCTGCGCGACTATCTGCAACGGCGTTTCGCCAGCCATGAGGTGGAGCTGTCGCCGTTGCCGCGCCTGGATACCCGCCGCAACGAATTGAGCGTACCGCTGGGCTTCAGGGTGGCTGGCCAGCCCGATTGGCTGCAGGTCGAACTCTACCGCTCGGCGCAGAAGGGCTGGGCGGTGCGCGACGACCATTACCCAAGGCTGCGTGAGGGCGCTCCGCCCATGCAGTCTCCCGTGGTCGACGAACCGCAACCGGAGGTCGCCGCAGTCGCTCCCGCTGTTGCGCAGCAGCAGGGGGCGCTGGCACTGGAGCAGCTCCGCGCGGAGCCGCAGCGGTTCCAGAATCGCCGCATGCGTGTCGTCACGCAGCGCGGCAGTACTGCCGAGGGCGTCTTCGCCGGGCTCGATAGTGAAGGCCAGATCGTCATCCGCCGGATCATCAGTGGGCCGGGGCAGGCGAGCTTCGTCCTGCATCCCGCCGAAGTGTCGAGCATCGAACTGCTGGCACCCTGATCCGGCTTCTTGCAAGCAAGCCCTTGAAATCTTTCAGGAAGCCCCCATCTCGCCGACATCCGCCGCTTGTTGCGGCATTGTCATCCTCGGAGTGAGACCGATGAGCGTGGAAACTCAAAAAGAAACCCTGGGTTTTCAGACTGAAGTGAAGCAACTGCTTCATCTGATGATCCATTCCCTCTATTCGAACAAGGAAATCTTCCTCCGCGAGCTGATTTCCAACGCCTCGGACGCCGCCGACAAGCTGCGTTTCGAAGCCCTGGCCAAGCCGGAACTGCTCGAAGGCGGCGCCGAGCTGAAGATCCGCGTCAGCTTCGACAAGGATGCGAAGACCGTCACCCTCGAAGACAACGGCATCGGCATGAGCCGCGAGGAAGTGATCGCGCACCTTGGCACCATCGCCAAGTCCGGCACCGCCGACTTCCTGAAGAACCTCTCCGGCGACCAGAGGAAGGATTCGCACCTGATCGGCCAGTTCGGCGTGGGCTTCTACAGTGCCTTCATCGTTGCCGACAAGGTCGACGTGTTCACCCGCCGCGCCGCCGCGCCGGCTGCGGAAGGCGTGCACTGGTCGTCGAAAGGCGAGGGCGACTTCGAGGTCGCAACCGTCGAGAAGGCCGAGCGCGGCACCCGTATCGTCCTGCACCTGAAGGCTGGTGAAGAGGAGTTCGCCGACGGCTGGCGCCTGCGCAACATCGTCAAGAAATACTCCGACCACATCGCCCTGCCCATCGAACTGCCGAAGGAGCACTACGGGGAGGAGGCGGACAAGCCGGCCGAGCCCGAGTGGGAAACCGTCAACCGCGCCAGCGCCCTGTGGACCCGTCCGCGTACCGAGATCAAGGACGAGGAATACCAGGAGTTCTACAAGCACACCGCGCACGACTTCGAAGACCCGCTGAGCTGGAGCCACAACAAGGTCGAAGGCAAGCTGGAATACACCTCGCTGCTCTACGTGCCGGGCCGCGCGCCGTTCGACCTGTACCACCGCGAGGCCCCGCGCGGCCTCAAGCTGTACGTGCAGCGCGTGTTCATCATGGATCAGGCCGACGAGTTCCTGCCGCTGTACCTGCGCTTCATCAAGGGCGTGGTCGACTCCAACGACCTGTCGCTGAACGTCTCCCGCGAAATTCTGCAGAAGGACCCGGTGATCGACTCGATGAAGTCGGCACTGACCAAGCGCGTGCTGGACATGCTGGAGAAACTGGCGAAGAACGAGCCGGAAAAATACAAGGACTTCTGGAAGAACTTCGGCCAGGTGCTGAAAGAAGGCCCGGCGGAAGACTTCGCCAACAAGGAGAAGATCGCCGGCCTGCTGCGCTTCGCCTCAACCGGGGACGACAGCGGCGAGCAGAGCGTCAGCCTGGCCGACTACATCGGTCGCATGAAGGAAGGCCAGGAGAAAATCTACTTCCTCACCGGCGAAAGTTACGCCCAGGTGAAGAACAGCCCGCACCTGGAGGTCTTCCGCAAGAAAGGCATCGAAGTGCTGCTGCTCACCGACCGCATCGACGAGTGGCTGATGAGCTACCTCACCGACTTCGACGGCAAGGCCTTCGTCGACGTGGCACGTGGCGACCTCGACCTCGGCAAGCTGGACTCGGAAGAGGACAAGCAGGCCCAGGAAGAAGTAGCCAAGGCCAAGGAAGGGCTGGTCGAGCGCCTGAAAGCCGCACTGGGTGACGAAGTGGCCGAAGTGCGCGTGTCGCACCGCCTGACCGACTCGCCGGCGATCCTCGCCATCGGCGAACAGGACCTCGGCCTGCAGATGCGCCAGATCCTCGAAGCCAGCGGGCAGAAGGTGCCGGAGTCGAAGCCGATCTTCGAGTTCAACCCCAGCCACCCGCTGATCGAGAAGCTGGATGCCGAGCCGGACGAAGACCGCTTTGCCGATCTCAGCCACATCCTCTTCGACCAGGCCGCGCTGGCCGCCGGCGACAGCCTGAAGGACCCGGCCGCCTACGTGCGCCGGCTGAACAAGCTGCTGGTGGAACTCTCCGCCTGAGTTGCAAAACCTTACAAAGCCCGCTGATGCGGGCTTTGTACTATTCCACCCCCATAAAAGAAGAAAGGAATTCCCGCATGAGTCAGATCACCGTTCAGGCAGTCGCCTACGAAGTCGATGGCCAGGCTTTCGAAGGCCAACTCGTGTATGACGCAGCCAGCAATGCGGCGCGTCCCGGCCTGGTGATGGCGCCGAACTGGATGGGCGTCAGCCAGGGCGCCATCGACATCGCCAGACAGGTTGCCGGCCAGGATTACGTCGTGTTCGTCGCCGATCTCTACGGTGCCTCCGTGCGTCCGACCAACGCTGACGAAGCCGGTGCTGCGATGATGCCCGTGAAGAACGATCGCGCACTGCTGCGTCGCCGTATGCAAGGTGCGCTCAAGGCGCTGCAGGCCCAGGCCGGCAAGGCGCCGCTGGACACCGCCAAACTCGCCACCTTCGGCTTCTGCTTCGGCGGCTGCTGCGCCCTGGAGCTGGCCCGCGACGGCGCGCCGGTGGCGGCTGCGGTGTCCTTCCATGGCACCCTGGATACCCCGAACCCGGCCGACGCGAAGAACATCAAGGGCGCGGTGCTGGTCCTCGACGGCGCTTCCGACCCGCTGGTGCCGCGCGAGCAACTGACGGAGTTCGCCAAGGAAATGACCGATGCCGGCGTGGACTGGCAACTGACCAGCTTCGGCGGCGCCGTGCATTCCTTCACCGACCCGCACGCCCAGGTGCCGGGCATGATGCAGTACAACGCGAAAGTCGCCGCCCGCGCCTTCCAGGCCATGCGCAATCTGCTGGACGAGCGTTTCGGCGGTTGATTACGGGCCGAGATTTCCGTAGGAGCGGGCCATGCCCGCAAACCCGAAAGCGTCGCGGGCATGGCCCGCTCCTACGATCAGACACGGGACGTATTCCTGTAGGAGCGAGCTCTGCTCGCGAAGCTTTTGCGGGGTCAATGTTCGCGAGCAGAGCTCGCTCCTACAAAAGCATCATCAGCGGCAAGACAGTTGCTCCTACGGGAAATATTTTCGAGACACGTAGGATGGGTTGAGCGAAGCGATACCCATCGTTGGCGGGTCCACTCACGGTTCATGGGTATCGCTTCGCTCAACCCATCCTACGGCGATACCGCTCGCCGCCGTTCCGGCAACAGGTCGACGCGATAGCCCCGGGCGCCGAACCAGGCGATGTACAGGTAGCACAGCAGCGGGATCGCAAAGGAGTGCAGCAGGCCGATACGGTCGGCGAAGAAGGCCTGGATCAGCGGCATCAGCGCGCCGCCGACGATGGCCATGCAGAGCAGTCCCGAGCCCTTGCTGGTCAGGCTGCCGAGGCCTTCCAGGGCGAGGGAGAAGATGGTCGGGAACATGATCGAGTTGAACAGTCCGATCAGGATCAGCGCCCACATCGCCACATGCCCGCCGGAAACGATGGCGATGGTGATCAGCACGGTATTGGTAATTGCATTGAACGCCAGCATGCGGTTCGGCTTGATGGTGCGCATCATCACGCTGCCGATGAAGCGGCCGACCATCGCCCCGCCCCAGTACAGCGCCAGATAGCGGCCGGCCTCGTTGGCGGGCAGCCCGGCGATATCCGGCTGGCCCATCAGGCTGACCAGATAGCTGCCGATGGAAACCTCCGCGCCGACGTAGGCGAAGATGCCGAGCACGCCGAACAGCAGATGCCGATGGCCGAACAGCGACTCCTGTCCGGCTGCGGCGCCATCGCCGGGCGTGCCGTGCTGGATCTTCGGCAGGCGGAACAGGCCGATCAATACGGCGATGGCGAACAGCAGTCCGGCCAGCACCAGATAGGGAATCTTCACCGAATCGGCTTCGGCGGCGGCCGCATCGCCGATCTGCGTGGCCGCGCCGGCACCGATGGCGAGGATGGTCACCGAGCCGATCAGCGGGCCGACCGTGGTGCCCAGCGAGTTGAAGGCCTGGGTCATGTTCAGCCGCGAGGCGGCGGTTTCCGGCCGGCCGAGAATGTTCACGTAGGGGTTGGCGGCCACCTGCAGCAGGGTGATACCGGAGGCAAGGATGAACAGCGCCGCCAGGAAGAACGGATAGGACTGCGCTCCAGCTGCCGGATAGAACAGCAGGCAGCCGCAACCGGCGGTGGCCAGGCCGACAATGATGCCGCCCTTGTAGCCGAGCCTCTCCACCAGCCGCCCGGCGGGGAAGGACATGACGAAGTAGGCGGTGAAGAAACTGAACTGGACCAGCGACGCCTGCACGTAGGAGAGGGTGAACACCGACTTCAGGTGCGGGATGAGGATGTCGTTCAGCGAGGTGATCAGGCCCCACATGAAGAACAGCAGGGTCAATACCGTGAGGGCGCTGGTGTGGCGGTTCTGGTTCGACTGGTCCATGGCCTGCGTGAATCCTGTGCAATGTGAGCGTTCGGGCTAGCCCGGCAGTTCGATGCGTTCCAGTTCGCCGGGGACGGTCGGCCAGTCGCCTTTGGCCCAGCGCCGGCGGGCTTCCTCGATCAGTGCGAGGTCGCTGGCAACGAAATTCCAGTTCATCCGCCGCGGCCCGTCCAGCGGCGCGCCGCCGATCATCACCGCATGGCAGTCGCCGCAGGCGCTGAGAGTGAACGTGGCATCCGCGGGCAGCACCAGCATTTCGTGCAGCGGCAGCGGTTCGTCGTCCAGCAGCGCTTCGCCCTCCAGCAGGTAGAGCGCGCGCTCGGGGTGCTCCGCCGGAATCGCCAGGGTCGCGCCGGCGCTGAGTTGCAGGTCGGCGAACAGGGTGGGAGAGCGCACCGACACCGGCGATTCCAGGCAGAAGCCGCTGCCGGCGATCATGCGGATGCGCACGCCGAGCGCTTCGCTCTCCGGCAGTTGCGTCGCCGCGTAGTGCTCGTAGCTCGGCTCGCAGCCTTCCAGTTCCTTCGGCAGGGCCAGCCAGAGCTGCAGGCCATGCATGCGCGAGCCGCTGCGGCGCAGCGTGTCCGGCGTGCGCTCGACGTGGGCGACGCCGCGCCCGGCGGTCATCCAGCTGACATCGCCGGGACGCACCAGTTGGTCGGAGCCGAGGCTGTCCTTGTGCTGCACCGCGCCCTCATAGAGATGGGTGAGGGTGGACAGGCCGATATGTGGATGCTGGCGAATGTTCATGCCCTGGCCGGGGGCGAAATCGCCGCCGAGCATGTGGTCGAAGAACACGAACGGCCCGACGCTGCGGCAGCGGGCCGAGGGCAGGGCGCGGAGGACGGTGACGCCTTCGACGTCCTCCGCGCGCGGGCGGATGGCAAGCAGGGGATCGCTCATGGCGGGTATCCGGCAGGTCTGATCTGGGCATGATAGACGCTGGCCGACCGGTCTACCGCCCTTGGGGGCTCGCGAACAGGTTAGAGCAGCGCCGACAGCCGCACGTCCGCCCCCAGCACGCGCAGCAGGCTGCCGTCGCGATCGCGTACCGGCACCGAAACGGTGAAGCAGTAGGCATCGGTGGCGCTGGAGCGATAGACCGGTGTGACGTGGCTGCGGCCGCTTTCGCGCACCGCGCGGAACCACGGACGCTGCGCCCAGTCGCGGCCCCTGGCGCTGCCGGCGCTGGCCTGCACGCCATCGGCGAAGATGTTTTCCGAGACCTGCCGGCCATCGCTGCCGACCAGGTAGAACAGCTCGAAGCGCGGGTCCGAGGCGAGGGTCTCGCGCAGCAGGCGTTCGGCCGTGGCTACATCGCCGGTCAGTCGTGCCTCGTCGGCCAGGGCTTCGACACGCTCCTGCATGTCGCGATGCAGGCGCAGGCGGAAGGCGCCAAGACCGTCGAGCAGGTGATCGCCATCCTTGCGCACTGCCTGGCTGTGCTCCAGCACCTGGCCGGCCTTGCCGAGCAGGTCGGCGGAAACCTGGGCGATGTTGTGCACGTCGCTGCTGATGGCGCGCACCGCCTGGCCGATCTGCTCGGTGCCGGCGGCGATGTGGGTGACCCGCTCGTCCAGCCGTTCCATGGCCTGGTGCGTGTGCTGCAGGCCCTCGGTCATCGCCGCCATGCCGTTGCGACCCTCGGCGACCGCCTCGTGCATCTGTGCTCCGGCGGCGCCCAACTGGGCCATGCCGGCGCGGAAGGCTTAGATGATCCGGCTGACGTCGCCGGTGGCTTCGGTGGTGTGCCCGGCCAGTCGGCGGACTTCCTCTGCGACCACGGCGAACCCGCGGCCATGCTCGCCGGCCCGCGCGGCCTCGATGGCGGCGTTGAGGGCGAGCAGGTTGGTCTGCTGGCTGATGCTGGCGATCACGCCGATCACCTGGCTGACCTCCTCGAGCTGGCGGCCCAGTTGCTGGATCACGTTTTCCAGCTGGGTTTCGCTGTGGTCGATGGCTTCCACCTGGCGCAACACCTCCTCGCCGCTCTGCTGGCAGTTGCGCAGGGTCTCGACCACCTCGCGGGACAGCTGCGCGACCTGGCTGGCGCCGGGCACCAGTTCGGCGTCGAGGCTGGTGCTGACCTGCTCGCTGGCGCTGGCGATCAGCTCCGAAGACTGCGCGAGCATCTGTCCGCTGCGCTCGGTCTCGGCGGCGATGCGCGCCAGCTCCGGCGCATGGGCGGCGATATCCACCGCCGCGCCCAGGCTGCCGCGGATGCGCTGGTGCAGGGCGTCGGCAAAGCGGTTCAGGCGGCCGAGCAACGGCTGGCGTTCGGGCAGGCGGGTGGTGAGATCGTGTTCGTCGAACAGGGCATCGAACTGATGGTCGTCGGCGCGGCGGGCCGGGTGGCGCAGCAACTGCAGCATGGCTGTCTCCCTAGAGGTCTGTGCGTGCCTAGCAAGCACGGTGCCACTATGTGGGAGCGAATGGGCGGGATTATCGCCACGGCATGCCCGCTGGTGGAGCGGGCGCGAATTTCGATGCACCGTCGGGGTGCGCAGGGCGGTCTTTCGTAGGATGGGTTGAGCGCAGCGATACCCATCGATCGAGGCGCCGCCATTGGTGGGTATCGCTTCGCTCAACACCACCCTACGGGAATGGGGAGCGTCTCAGTCGCCGCGATATTCGCAGCCGCTGGTGCAGGTTTCGTGCACGCGGATGCGCGACAGCTCCGGCAGCACCGGCTTGAGCTGTTGCCAGATCCAGCGTGCGAGATTTTCGCTGGTGGGATTTTCCAGGCCGGGAATGTCGTTCAGGTAGTTGTGGTCGAGCAGGTCGTAGATCGGCCTGAAGATTTCCTTGATCTCGGAGAAATCGCGAATCCAGCCGGTATGCGGATCGACCTCGCCCTCGATGTAGATGGCTGCGCGGAACGAGTGCCCGTGCAGACGGCCGCATTTGTGCCCGGTCGGTACGTTGGGCAGGCGGTGGGCGGATTCGAAGGTGAATTCCTTGAAGATTTCCATAAGGCGTTGCGCTCGACAGCGAAAGCGGGCCGGGGACCGCTCGGAAAATGGGCGCGACAGTTTACCACCATCGTGGTGTCGGGGCGGGGTGAGGCGACCGCAGGCCCGCTACCTTGTCCCCGGCGCCGTAGGAGCAACTGTCTTGTTTCCCTCACCCTAACCCTCTCCCAGAGGGAGAGGGGACTGTCCGGAGTCGCCAGTTGGCACGACGTGTCGTTCGACGCCAATGTACCCCCTCTCCCTTTGGGAGAGGGCAGGGGTGAGGGAACCGGCAACGCGAGGGCATCTTTGTATAAGCGGGCCATGTCCGTGATCGCACGCATGGCGCGCTCCTACAGTGCAGGGGAAGCACCGCGCAAGTCCTCACTTCAACTCCAACCGCCGCGCCAACCGATTGAGATTGGCCCGATCCACCCCAAGCTCGCGCGCCACCGCCGCCCAGTTGCCCTGGTGCCGCTCCAGGCTGCGGGCGATCAGTTGGCGCTGGAAGGCTTCCATTGCCGGGCGCAATTCGCCGCTGGGCAGTTCGCCCATCTGCACGTCGGCATTGGCGCCGGGGGCGTTATCCGATGCCTGGCTGAGACCGAGGTCGCCGGTCTCCAGGCTGAGAATGCGCGAATGCGACGAATGGGCCGCCAGCGCGCGCAACGAGGCGCGGCCGATCAGGTGTTCCAGCTCGCGTACATTGCCCGGCCAGTTGTAGTTGAGCAGCGCGGCCTGGGCTTCGCGGCTCAGGCGCAGGCTGCGCAGGCCGAGGCGCGGGCGATTCTCTTCGAGGAAGTAGCCGGCCAGCAGGAGGATGTCGTTGCCCCGCTCGCGCAACGCCGGGACGCGCAGCGGATAGACGCTCAGGCGGTGATAGAGATCGGCACGGAAGCGCCCGGCGCGGACTTCGTCGGCGAGGTCGCGGTTGGTCGCGGCGATCAGGCGTACATCGACATGCTGGTCGCGGTCCGAACCGAGCCGCTGCAACTGGCCGCTCTGCAGCACGCGGAGGAGCTTGGCCTGGATCGCCAGCGGCAGTTCGCCGACCTCGTCGAGGAACAGCGTGCCGCCGTCGGCCAGTTCGAACTTGCCGCGCCGCTCGACCACCGCGCCGGAGAAGGCGCCGCGCACGTGGCCGAACAGCTCGCTCTCCACCAGGGTCTCCGGCAGCGCTGCGCAGTTCAGGCTGACCATCGGCTTGCTCCGTCGTACCGACTGCTGGTGGATGGCCTGGGCCACCAGCTCCTTGCCGACCCCGGTCTCGCCACTGATCAGCACGTTCAGCTCGCTGCTGCCGACCAGCTTGATCTCCTCCAGCATCTGCCGGTGCGCCTTGCTCTGGCCGATCAGCTCGCGCGGCTTGCTGCCGGACGCGCGCTGGTAGGCCTCGGCACGCTGTTCCTCGTGTTCGGCGTGGCGGGCCAGGTCGAGCATGCGCTGGCTGACCTTCACCGTGGCGGCGGCGAGGCTGGCGAAGGCTTCCAGGTTGTCCAGGTCGCCGCTGGAGAAGCGCTCGGGGTCGAGCGCGTCGAGGGTCAGCAGGCCCCAGGGCTGTTCGTCGAGGAACAGCGGGCAACCCAGGCAGTCGTGAACTTCCAGATGACCGTGAAGGCCCTCGACCAGCCCGTCGTAAGGGTCGGGCAGGCCGCAGTCGGCGGCGAAGCGGGTCGGCCCGTGGCGCTCCAGAAGCGCCTGAAGGCGCGGATGCTCGGTGAGCTTGAAGCGGCGGCCGAGAGTGTCGGGGCTGAGGCCGTCCACCGCCAGCGGCACAAGCTGGTCGCCTTCCAGGCGCAGCAGGGCCGTGGCGTCGCAGGGCAGCAACTGGCGCAGGGCTTCCAGCAGCCGGCGATAGCGTTCGCTGTCCGGCAGTTCGCGGGAAAGATCGGCTACCAGAGGGAGGAGGGTGGCGAGCAGGGGGTTGCTGGTCATTTTGACTCCTTGATGGTCATTATGACCGCTCATGGTGTTGGTCATTATGACTCATGACCCGTTGGAAGTCCCATGAATACTGGGCTCTGCAGATGGCACGGTTCCTGTAACTACCAGGGCACAACCACTCGATGTCTTGCGTAACGAAGGAGAACTACATGCTGTCGAACGAACAACGCGCACTGATCAAGGCCACCGTACCCCTGCTGGAGACTGGCGGCGAAGCGCTGACCCGGCACTTCTACCAGCTGATGCTCGGCGAGTACCCGGAAGTGCGCCCGCTGTTCAACCAGGCCCACCAGGCATCCGGCGACCAGCAGCGCGCGCTGGCCAACGGCGTGCTGATGTATGCCCGGCATATCGACGAACTGGAGCAGCTTGGCCCGCTGGTGGCGAAGATCGTCAACAAGCATGTGTCGCTGCAGATTCTTCCGGAGCACTACCCGATCGTCGGCGCCTGCCTGCTGCGGGCGATCCGCGAGGTGCTCGGCGAAGAGATCGCCACCGACGAAGTGCTCGACGCCTGGGGCGCGGCCTACCAGCAACTGGCCAGCCTGCTGATCGGCGCCGAGGAATCGGTTTACGCCGAAAGCGAGGCGGCGCCGGGCGGCTGGCGTGGCGCACGGCGCTTCCGCATCGCGCGCAAGGTGAAGGAGAGCGACGAGATCACCTCCTTCTACCTGCAGCCGGTGGACGGCGGCGCGCTGATGGACTTCCACCCCGGCCAGTACATCGGCCTGCGCCTGGAACTGGATGGCGAGGAAGTGCGCCGCAACTACTCCCTGTCCGACGCGCCGAACGGCCGGGAATACCGCATCAGCGTCAAGCGCGAGGAGGAAGGGCGCGTCTCCGTCCATCTGCATGACGAGATGCAGGAAGGCGACGAGCTGGAGCTATTCCCGCCGGCCGGCGATTTCGTCCTGCGCGACAGCGACAAGCCGCTGGCGCTGATCACCGCCGGCGTCGGCATCACGCCGGCCCTGGCTATGCTGAAAAAGGCGCTGGGCCATGGTCGCGCGGTGCATTTCATCCACTGCGCACGGCACGGCGGCGTACATGCCTTCCGCGAGTGGATCGAGGAGCAGGCCGGGGCGCATCCGCAACTGCTGCACTTCTTCTGCTACAGCGAGCCGCGCGAACAGGACGATTCCCATGCCGAAGGCTTCCTCAGCCGCCAACTGCTGGCCGAATGGTTGCCGGCGCAGCGCGACCTGGATGCCTACTTCCTCGGGCCGAAACCCTTCATGGCCCAGGTGAAGCGCCACCTGCGCGAGCTGGGCGTGCCCGAGCGGCAATGTCATTACGAGTTCTTTGGTCCGGCGAGCGCCCTGGAAGCGTGAGCCACCGCTGCCGGTCCTTCGGGCCGGCAGCCGATTCCCGATACCGAGGAGGTGTGTGATGGAAGGTCTGTTCTCTTGCCCGCAGCGTAACCTGGGCATGTCGTCGGCATTGCTCGGCAGCGGCGTGGCGTTGCTGCTGATGGGCCTTGTCGGTGGCTATGGCATCGACCAGACTCTGAGCCTGCCCGCCGTGGTGATCGCCCATGGCTTCACCGTCCTCGGTCCGACTTTGCTGAAGCTTGGCTATGTCCTGCGTCTGGTCGCGCAACACCAGATGCGCAAGAAAGGCTGGGAGGCTTGCTGTGTTGCTGGTTGATCGTCGTGTGTTGCTGGCAATCCCGCCGCTGTGGCGCCTGGGATTTCGGCCGTTCTTCCTCGGTGGCTCGCTGTTCGCGATAGTCGCCATCGTTGCCTGGATTTCCGTTCTGCTCGGCCTGCTGCCGGCCTGGGAGCCGCTTGGCGGCTGGCTTGGCTGGCATCGCCACGAAATGCTGTTCGGTTTTGTCGTGGCGATCATCGCCGGCTTCCTGCTGACCGCGGTGCAGAACTGGACCGGCCGTCCCGGCGTCAGCGGCCGTCCGCTGATCTGGCTCGCCGGGGTGTGGCTGGCCGCGCGCCTGGGCTGGCTGTTCGGTGCGCCGCTGGCGCTGGTGACCCCGCTGGAGCTGGCGTTCCTGCCGGCCGTGGCTTTCTTCATAGGGCGCAGCCTGTGGCAGGTCCGCCAGGTGCGCAACTATCCGGTACTGGCGATGCTGCTGTTGCTGGCGCTGGCCGATGCGCAGTCGATGCTCGGGCTGGCCACTGGCAACGAGGGCTGGCAGCGCAGTTCGGAGCTGGCCGCAATCTGGCTGATCACCGGCATGATGACGCTGATCGGCGGCCGGGTGATCCCGTTCTTCACCCAGCGCGGACTCGGGCGGCAACAGCAGGTGCCGGCCTGGCCATGGCTGGACAACGCCCTGTTGATCGGCACGCTGCTGCTGGCCGTACTCACCGCCGCCGGCCTGACCCTGCAGGCGCATATTGCATTTGCACCGCTGTTCGGCGCGCTGGCGACCGGTCATCTGTTGCGCCTGGCGCGCTGGCAGGATCGCGGGCTATGGCAGGTACCGCTGCTGTGGTCGTTGCACCTTGCCTATTTCTGGATTGCCGCGGCCTTCGTCGGCATGACCCTGTTCCATCTTGGCCTGAACTTCTCGTCGAGCCTGGCGCTGCATGCGCTCACTGTCGGCGGCATGGGCGGACTGATCCTGGCGATGATCGCCCGCGTCAGCCTCGGCCACACCGGCCGGCCGCTGCAACCTCCGGCCGCGATGTCCTGGGCGTTCGCCCTGCTGAACCTGGGTGTGCTGGCGCGGGTGTTCGTCACCGCCTGGCTGCCGCAGCCGGGCCTGGCGCTGGCGGCGATCTGCTGGGTGCTGGCATTCGTGCTGTTCGCCTGGTTCTACGCGCCGATGTTCTGGCAGCCGCGGGTGGACGGGCAGCCGGGGTAACAGTGGACGATCTTTTGTGGGTGGATCACGCTTCATCGATCTGCCTGCCGGCTTTCCGTAGGAGCAACTGTCTTGCATCGTCATGATGCTTCCCCCTCACCCTAACCCTCTCCCTCAGGGAGAGGGGACTGTCCGGAGTTGCCGGCTGGCATGGTGTACCACCTCACACCGTCGCGCCCCCTCTCCCTCCGGGAGAGGGTTGGGGTGAGGGGATCGCAACGCCGGAGTATCCGTAGGAGCGGGCTGCAATGCCCAACATCGCCATCGTTGGGCTTCACTGCGTTCAGCACCAACCTACGCGAGCTCCGGCCCAGCCACGTAGTTACGTAGGATAGGTTGAGCGCCAGCGATACCCATGCCGTCCGGGAAGTTCAAAGCGGCTGCAAACGCTCGCCCAGCCGGCCGCTGTCCGCCAGTTCGAGGAACTCGTCGCCCATCCGCCGGCTCTCGTCCATCGCCTTGCACCAGTAGCGCTCGCGGCCGGCGTCGTCGCCCAGGTAGTGCTTGAAGTCCTTTCGATCCGGCAGCTTGTTGTGCGGCAGCCGGGCCAGGTACTCGCGCGAGGGCGCCAGCAGCAGGACGTCCTGCAGCCGATTCGCGTCGCCACGGCGCCATGGCAGGCCCTTGTCGAACCAGCCGGGGATGACCTTGTCGGTGAAGTGCGGGTAGAGCACCACGCCACCGGGCTGGTAGGGCAGGTCGAGGTGATAGTCGAGCAGCCCGCCGTCGCGGTAGGTGCCCGGGCCGACGCCGGGAATGTCGCGCACGCCTTCCATCACCATCGGGATCGAACCTGAAGCGAGCAGGGCGTGGCGCAGGTTGCCGACTTCCAGGTGCAGGCAGCGCGAGGGAAAGTCATTCAGGGCGGCCAGCGGCGGGGCCATCCGCGCATCGTGCAGGATCACCCGTTCGAAGTGTCGATGCAGATGGCGGCGGCCGACCAGATTGTCGCGGATCACCGCGCCGAGGCCGAGGCTCAGCGAGCCCTTGCTGTCATGGGCCAGCCGGCCGTGGCTTTTCACCACCACGACATTGAGCCGATACCACGGGTTGCTCAGTACGCTGGTGTCCTGGCCGGCGAGCAGGTCGTCGAGCATCTGCGCGCAACTGCGGGAGACGTCGGCCAGGCTGGCGTTCCTGGCGAAGCGCTGTGCGGTGTACAGCTCGCCCAGGCGGCGAATGCCGGCGACCGGGTCGGCCAGGCAGGCGCTGGCGAAGCGCCAGGAGCCGATGGAGGCGCCGATCAACGAGCGCTCGCGTGGCGCGCGTAGCAGCCATTCGCCGAAGATCGCCAGGTCCAGCCCCTGGATGCCGAGGGCTTTCGGGCCACCCGCGGCGCCGGGCAGGATGCCGACATCGGCAGGCGCCAGGCCCTGTTCGCGGATGCGCCGCAGTGCGCGGGCTCCGGCCTTGAGGGTGAGGGCGGGGGACTTGATCTGGATGGCGGTCATGCGGGGCCTCGCAGCAGCAGGAGCCTGCGCGGGCTCGCGCTGCAAGCAGGCTCAAGAGGCGGGATTATAAAGGAGCCGCGTGTCCGGCCAGGAATACTTCATCCTATGAATGATGTAGGGAAAGTCGTTCAGCTTGGTTTAAGTCCTTCGCGCTAACCTGCAACTGTCGAAAAATCACAGCGAGGAGAATCCTCATGAAAGCCTTGAGTGCACTATTTTCCGCTCTTGCCCTGGTCCTTGCCGCTGGCGCCGTTCAGGCCAAGGACATCGGCCCCGACGAGGCGCTGCGCCTGCGCGATGCCGGCACCATCAAGAATTTCGAGGAACTGAATGCCGCGGTTCTCGCCCGGCACCCGGGCGGCAGGCTGTCCGATACCGAACTGGAACTGGAGCACGGCCGCTACGTGTACAAGATGGACGTGCTGGATGCCCAGGGCGTGGAGTGGGACGTGCGGGTCGACGCCGCGACCGGTGAAATCGTCCGGGATCGCCAGGACCACTGATGAAGAACGCTGTATATGGCGTGGCCCTGCTGGCCCTGGTGCTAGGCTCGTCGGGCGGGACCGTGCTTGCCCGTGACCTGAGTCAGGATACGGCGTTGCGCCTGCGCCAGGAGGGCGTCATCCTGCCCTTCGAACAGCTGCTGCAGAGCGCGCTCGCCCGTTATCCCGGCTCGCGCCTGCTGGAAGCGGAGCTGGAGCGGGAGCACGGCACCTACGTGTACGAGGTGGAGCTGCTCACTCCCGACGGGGTTGTCCGCGAGATCGAGATGGACGCCCGTGATGGCCGGATCCTGAAGGACAAGGAAGACGACTGATGCGCCTTTTGCTGGTGGAAGACAACGTACCGCTCGCCGACGAACTGCTCGCCAGCCTGACCCGCCAGGGCTACGCGGTGGACTGGCTGGCCGACGGCCGCGACGCCGCCGTGCAGGGCGCCAGCGAGCCCTACGACCTGATCGTCCTCGACCTCGGCCTGCCCGGGAAACCGGGGCTGGACGTGCTGCGCGAATGGCGCGGACAGGGCCTGGCGACGCCGGTGCTGATCCTCACCGCCCGCGCCTCCTGGGCCGAGCGCATCGACGGGCTGAAGGCCGGCGCCGACGATTACCTGACCAAGCCGTTCCATCCCGAAGAACTGTCGCTGCGCATCCAGGCGCTGCTGCGGCGTGCCCACGGGCTGGCCAACCAGAGCCATCTGGACGTCGCCGGGCTGCGTCTGGACGAGGGCCGCCAGAGCGTGGTCCAGGACGGCCGCGAGATCGATCTGACCGCCGCCGAGTTCCGCCTGCTGCGCTACTTCATGCTGCATCCCGGACAGCTGCTGTCCAAATCGCATCTGGCCGAGCATCTCTACGACGGCGAAACCGAGCGTGATTCCAATGTCATCGAAGTGCATGTCAATCACCTGCGGCGCAAGCTGGGCCGCGAGGTGATCGAGACACGCCGCGGCCAGGGCTACCGCTTCGCCGGCAACGGGGCGGCGAGTTGAATTCCATCCAGCGCCGACTGAGCATCGGTCTCGGCGCGGTGCTGCTGGTGATCGGCGTGGTGCTGGCGCAGACCGGCCTGTGGGTGTTCGACCAGGGGCTGCGGCGCTATCTCAGCAACGGCCTGCAGGAAGAGGCGGAGAGCTTGCTGGTGGCGATCCAGCGCGGCCCGGCCGGCCTGCAGCTCGACCCGCAACGGGTCGATGCGATCTATGAGCGGCTGTATTCCGGGCGCTATTTCCTGATCCGTTTCGACGACACCACCTGGCGTTCCCGCTCGCTCTGGGACCACGATCTGCCGATGCCGGCGCACAAGGGGCTGGTGGCGGAACTGGCGGATGGACCGGAAGGCCAGCACCTGCTGCTGTTTCGTGGCGACTACCGGCGTATCGGCCTCAACCTGCAGATCGCCGTCGCGCAGGACTACGGTCCGGTGCTGCAACGGCTGGAGCGCCTGCGCTGGATCGGTCTTGGCGTCGGCGGGTTGGCGCTGCTGCTGATCCTCTTCCTCCAGCGCCTGGCGGTGCGCCGCGCGCTGCGTCCGCTGGAACAGGTGCGCCAGCAGATTGCCCAGTTGCAGGAAGGCCAGCGCAGCCAGCTGGACAGCCAGGTGCCGCTTGAACTGACGCCGCTGGTCGACCAGGTCAACCACCTGCTGCAGTACACCGAAGAGAGCCTGCGCCGCTCGCGCAATGCCCTGGGCAATCTCGGTCATGCGCTGAAGACACCGCTGGCGGTGCTGATCAGCCTGGCCGACCGCGAAGAAGTGCGCGCCCAGCCGGAACTGCGTCGTTTGCTGCAGGAGCATCTGGAGCAGATCGACCAGCGTCTGGCCCGCGAACTGGGCCGCGCGCGGCTGGTGGGCGAGGCGCTGCCCGGCGCGCATTTCGATTGCGCGGAGGAGCTGCCGAGCCTGTGCGACATGCTGCGGCTGATCCATGGCGAGCATCTGGACATCGACTGGCAGGCGCAACCGGGCCTGCGCCTGCCGTTCGACCGCGAGGACTTGCTGGAACTGCTCGGCAACCTGCTCGACAACGCCTGCAAATGGGCCGACGGGCGTGTCCGCCTGAGTATCGAGAAGCGCGCGGACGGCTATCTGTTGCAGGTGGACGACGATGGTCCGGGAATCCCTGAGGGACAACGTGACAGCGTGCTGGAGCGCGGCACCCGGCTGGACGAGCAAGTGGCCGGACATGGCCTGGGACTGGGCATCGCCCGCGATATCGCCGAGGCCTGCGGCGGTCGGCTACGTCTGGAAAGCAGCGACCTCGGCGGGCTGCGGGTATGCATCGAACTGCCGCTCAAGGTCGCCCGGGCGTAGGTTGGCCGGACTGTAGGTTGGCGCTGAACGCAGTGAAGCCCAACACCGCCGTTGGGCTTCGCAGGCTCAGCCCAACCTACAGGTTGCGGATTGGCCGGACGTAGGTTGGCGCTGAACGCAGTGAAGCCCAACATTGCCGTTGGGCTTCGCGGGCTCAGCCCAACCTACAGGTAGCTCCGCCGGTTGGGACCTCAGACGCGGAAGTGCTGCATCAGCCCCTGCTGGTGATTGGCCAGTTCGTTCAGCGAGCGGCTGATCTGCGCCGATTCGTCCGCCTGGCCGGAAAGCGACTCGGTGACGTCGCGGATGCCAGCGACATTGCGGTTGATCTCTTCGGCCACCGCGCTCTGTTCCTCGGCGGCGCTGGCGATCTGCAGGTTCATGTCGTTGATTACCCCGACTGCGTCGCCGATGCGTTGCAGGGCGGCGACCGCCTGTTCGACCTGGCTGACGCTGCCCTGCGCCTGGCGGTGGCTGTTGCTCATCGCGCCGACCACCTCGCGGGTGTCGCTCTGCAGGCTCTCGATCACCTGGCGGATTTCCTCCACCGAATCCTGTGTGCGTCGGGCGAGGCCGCGCACCTCGTCGGCGACCACCGCGAAGCCGCGTCCGGCGTCGCCGGCACGGGCCGCTTCGATGGCGGCGTTGAGCGCCAGCAGGTTGGTCTGCTCGGCGATGGCGCGGATCACTTCCAGTACCGAACCGATCTTCTCGCTGCTCGCCGCCAGGCCTTCCACCTGGCGCATGGCCAGGCTCATCTCGCTGGCCAGGCTGTCGATCATCCGCGTGGTGTTCTCGATCACGCCGAGGCCGTCGCGGGTTGCGCTGTCGGCGCCGCGCGCGGCGTCGGCGGCCAGGGCGGCGCTGTTGGCGACGTCATGTGCGGTGGCGCTCATTTCCTGCGAGGCGGTGGCGACCTGGTCGATTTCGCGGAACTGCTGGTGCATGCCGGCGCTGGTCTGGCTGGCGACGGACGAGGACTGGTCGGCGGTGGCGCGGGCGTCCTGCACCGAGGCCTTCACGTCGCGGATGATCGGCTGCAGCTTGTCGAGGAAACGGTTGAACCAGCCGGCCAGCTCGCCCAGCTCGTCCTGGCTGGCGGAGTTCAGGCGGCGGGTCAGGTCGCCTTCGCCGCTGGCGATGTCGCGCAGCATGCCGGCCAGGCCGAGGATGGGACGGGTCACGCCGCGGGCAGTCAGCCATACCGCCAGCAGGCCGAGAAGCACGGCCAGCAGTCCGAGGCCCAGTTCGGCGAGGGTGCCCTGGGTGCGCTGCTGGTCGAGCTGCTGTTGCAGGGCGATGGCGGGACCGAGCACGGTTTCCTGGGGGATTTCCAGCATCACGGTCCAGGGCTTGGCTCCGGGAATCGGCTGCAGGGGCTCCAGCACGCGCAGCAGGTCGGCGTGGCGCAGGATGCGTTCCTTGCCGCCGGCGAACGCCTGCATCAGTTCGTTGGCATGTTCCGGATAGACCTGGGCGATCTTCTGGCTCAGGCGGGACTCATCGGCGCTATGGCCGGCCAGCAGTCCGGCCGGGCTGACGATGCTGACGCCGCCCTTGCCGGCATACAGCTCGCCGCTGCCTTGCCGGCTGATTTCCTGCAGCTTGTCCAGGCTGATGTCGACTCCCATCACGCCGACGATCTTGCCGTTCTGCTCCAGCGGGAAGGCGATGCTGGTCATCAGCATCTGGCGTTCGCCGACGTTGTCGAAATAGGGCTCCAGTACGCACGGCTTGCCGCTGCTCATCGGGCAGGTGTACCAGGCGTTGTAGGCGCTGCCGCTGGGGCCGGGGGTGGTGTCGGAGAGTTGCGCTTCGGTCATGGACTCCGATTGCAACTGGCCGGGTACGGCCTGCGCCCAGTAGATCGAGAAGCGGCCCTTGTCGTTGCTGCCGAGGGTCGACTGGCCTTCGAACAAGTTGTCCTTGCCGTCCAGGGCGTTCGGCTCGAAGGCGACGTACAGGCCGAGCAGTTCCGGGTAGGACTCCAGGGCGTTGCGTACCTGGCTGACCAGGTCCTCGCGCAGGTCATAGGCATCGAGGAAGCGCTTTTCCGCCTGGTCGCGCAGGAATATCACCTGGCGGGCGAAACCCTTGCCGTACTGGTAGGTGTCCATGAAATAGCGCTGGATGCGCATGGCCTGGACTTCGCCTTGCGACTGCAGTTGGGCCTGGGCGGAGTCGTCGAGCATGCGGGTGCTGGATTCCTTGACCAGGGCGGTGCTGTGCTGCATGCGGTAGACCGAAAGGCCGACCAGCAGGGAAACCACCCCGAGCAGGCAGAAGCCGGCGAGCAGGGTGATCTTCCATTGAATGGAGAGACGACGCAGGTGCATGGTTGTATGTCCTTGTTATAACTGGAATCGTGGGACATATCGGTTGTCGGCGGCGGCGCAGCGTTCTTGATCCGCGGGCATTTCGATCCGACGAGAGGTGCGAATACGCCGCTGCGTGGCGCAATGGATCGACGAGGCAGGGGGTTGCGCGAAAAGGGGAGGGGAGAAAAGAAAAACCCCGCCGAAGCGGGGTTTCTCGTTGCCTTGCTGGCTCAGCCGGCGGCAGCGACGGCCAGGCCGGAGTGCTGCAGCAGGTCCAGCAGCGGCTGCGGGTAGACGCCGAGGAAGAACGCCGCCAGGGCGATGGCCACCAGCATGATGCCGCCGGCGCGCTGGCCCCAGTTGAACGGCGCGTCGTGGGTCTTCAGGTTCGGCTCGACCAGGAACAGCGTGATCATGACGCGCAGGTAGTAGAACAGGCCGATGGCGCTGCCCAGTACCAGGGTGCCGATCAGCCACCACAGGTGCGATTCGACGCCGGTGGCGATCACGTAGAACTTGCCGATGAAGCCTGCGGTCATCGGGATGCCCGCCAGCGACAGCATCATCACGGTGAGCACGCCGGTCAGCACCGGACGGCGCCAGAACAGGCCGCGGTACTCGAACAGCGCATCGGCATCGCGACCGCTGTACGGGGTCGACATCAGGGTCACCACACCGAAGGCGCCAAGGGAGGTCAGCACGTAGGTGGTCAGGTAGACGCCGACGGCTTCCACGGCCAGGCCCTTGCTCGCGATCAGCGCCACCAGCAGGTAGCCGAAGTGGGCGATCGAGGAGTAGCCGAGCAGACGCTTGAGGTTGCTCTGGGTCAGCGCCAGCAGGTTACCGATCAGGATCGAGGCGATGGCGATGACGCTCAGGGCGATCTGCAGCAGGCTGTTTTCCAGCGCAACCGGGGCGATCTGGAACAGACGCAGCAGCACCACGAACACCGCGACCTTGCTCGCCGTGGCGAGGAACGCCGCTACCGGCGCCGGGGCGCCTTCGTAGACGTCCGGGGTCCACAGGTGGAAGGGCGCCAGCGACAGCTTGAAGCCCAGGCCGACGATCATCATGCCGACGCCGATGACCAGCAGCGGGCTGTGGCTGGTGCCTTCGGCCAGTTGCGCGCCGAGACCGGCGAAGCTCAGGCTGCCGGCTTCGGCGTAGAGCATGGCCATGCCGAACAGCATGAAGGCCGAGCCACCAGCGGACAGCACGGTGTACTTGATGCCCGCTTCCAGGCTGCGCTTGTTGAAGAAGGCATAGGCGACCATGCCGTAGACCGGCACCGACAGCAGCTCCAGGCCGATGAACAGGCTGGCCAGGTTCTGCGCGCTCACCAGCACCAGGCCGCCGGCGGTCGCCAGCAGCAGGAGCAGGTAGAGTTCCTCGCGGTTGCCCGGGTAGCTCTCCATGTAGGCATGCGCGAGGGTCGCGCAGGCGAGGGAGGCAACCAGGATCAACGCCATGTAGAAGCAGGCGAAGTTGTCGACCAGCAGCAGCGGCGTGACTTCCAGCGGGGTGACATTGAGCACCGGGAGGATCGAGATCAGCGCCAGGTTGAGGCCGATGATCGAGAGGGTCGCGGTGAGTGTGTGATGGCGTTTCCAGGCCACGGCCAGCATCACCACCACCAGGGTGGCGCTGGTGATGAGCAGCGGCAGGAGCGCGATGAAGTGTTGGATCGTGAAGGTCATTTCGCGACTACCGTGCTGCAAGGGTGGAATAGGCAGCGTTCAGCCACTGCTGGACGCCATGCATGGTTGCGGCCGAGGTATCGAGCACCGGTTGCGGGTACACGCCGAGCAGGATCAGCAGCACCGCCAGCCCGAGCACCATGCTCAGTTCGCGGTAGTTCAGGCCTGCGACGTCCTTGTCCGAATTGGACGGGCCAAAGTAGGCGCGGTGGATCATGATCAGCGAGTAGACCGAGGCGAACACCAGGCCGAAGGTGGCGATCACGGTGATGGTCGGAACCACCTTGAACGCGCCGATCAGGATCAGGAACTCGCCGACGAAGTTGCCGGTGCCCGGCAGGCCCAGCGACGCGGTGGCGAAGAACAGGCTGACCGCCGGCAGGTACGGCATGCGCGACCACAGGCCGCCCATCTTGCGCATGTCGCGGGTGTGCAGCCGCTCGTAGAGCTGGCCGCACAGGATGAAGAGCGCGGCTGCCGAGAGGCCGTGGGCGATCATCTGGATCACCACGCCCTGCATGGCCTGCGGGCTGCCGGAGTAGATGCCGATGATCACGAAGCCCATGTGCGACACGCTGGAGTAGGCCACCAGGCGCTTGATGTCGGTCTGCGCGAAGGACAGCACGGCGCCGTAGAAGATGCCGATGATGCCGAGCCACATGGCGATCGGCGCGAACTCCGCCGACGCGTTGGGGAACAGCGGCAGGGAGAAGCGGATCAGGCCGTAGGCGGCGGTCTTCAGCAGGATGCCGGCGAGGTCGACGGAACCCGCGGTCGGCGCCTGGGCGTGGGCGTCAGGCAGCCAGGAGTGGACCGGGACCACCGGCGTCTTCACCGCGAAGGCGGCGAAGAAGCCAAGCATCAGCAGCCATTCCACACCCGGGGCGAGTTCGGTCTTCAGCAGCTGGGCGTAGTCGAAGGTCAGCACGCCGGTGCTGTTGTAGTGCACGAACACCAGACCGAGGATCGCCACCAGCATGATCAGGCCGCTGGCCTGGGTGAAGATGAAGAACTTGGTGGCGGCGTAGATGCGGGTGCGCTTGCCGTCTTCCGAGCTGTGACCCCAGAGCGCGATGAGGAAGTACATCGGCACCAGCATCATTTCCCAGAAGAAGAAGAACAGGAACATGTCGATGGCCAGGAACACGCCGATCACACCACCCAGAATCCACAGCAGGTTCAGGTGGAAGAAACCGATGCGGCGCTGGATCTCGTTCCACGAACAGAGAACCGACAGCACGCCGAGCAGGCCGGTGAGGGCGACCATCAGCAGCGACAGGCCGTCCATCGCCAGGTGCACGCTGATGCCGAAGCGCTCGATCCACTGCAGCTTGAACTCGAGAGTCCACTGCGGATCGGCGCCCGGCGTGGGCGCGTACTGGAAGTTCCCCGTGTGCCAGATCCACAGGCTGAGGAACAGGGTCAGGGTCATCGACAGCAGCGCGATCCAGCGGGGCAGGGTCTTGCTGGTGTACTCGGCGATCCAGCAGAGGAAGCCGCCGATAAAGGGGATCAGGATTAGCCAGGGCAGAATCATGACGGGCTCATTCTCTCCGTGAATTCGTTAGGTCAGCAGCAGCGCGCCGAGCAGCAGCGCGGCACCGCCCACCAGGGAAGCGGCGTACCAGCGCAGGCGGCCGTTCTCGGTGAGGCTGAGGAGGTTGTGGCCGCCGCGGGCAGTGAACGGCACCAGGTTCAGGGAACGGTCGACAGGGTCGCGGCGCAGCAGGTGAGAGATCACCAGGAAAGGCTTGACGAACAGCTTGTCGTACACCCAGTCGAAGCCCCACGCATGGAACCACCAGGTACCGAAGAAGCGGCCCGGAGCGCTTTCAGCCACGGCGCTGACGAAGCGACGCTTGCCGAGGAACAGCAGGCCGGCGAGCAGGATGCCGGCGAGGGCGATGGCGCCCGAGGCGATCTCCAGGCTGTGCTTGGCTTCGCCACCGGCATGACCGACGCTTTCCGGCAGTACGCCGGCCAGCGGCGGGGTGATCAGCGCGCCGACGAAGGTGGACAGCACGATCAGGGTCACCAGCGGCAGCCAGTGGGAAATCCCGTGGCCGGCATGCGCTTCGGTCTTCTGCTCGCCGTGGAAGGCGATGAAGATCAGGCGGAAGGTGTAGATCGAGGTCAGGAACGCACCCATCAGGCCGGCGATCAGCAGGTTCTGGTGACCGCTGGCGAAGGCTTCCCAGAGGATCTCGTCCTTCGAGTAGAAGCCGGCGGTCAGCAGCGGCAGGGCGGCCAGGGCGGCGCCACCGACGATGAAGCTCGCGTAGGCCAGCGGCAGCTTCTTCCACAGACCACCCATCTTGAAGATGTTCTGCTCGTGGTGGCAGGCGATGATCACCGCACCGGAAGCAAGGAACAGCAGGGCCTTGAAGAAGGCGTGGGTCATCAGGTGGAAGATCGCGCCACCCCATGCACCGACGCCGAGGGCGAGGAACATGTAGCCGATCTGGCTCATGGTGGAGTAGGCGAGGATACGCTTGATGTCGGTCTGCACCAGGGCGGCGAAGCCGGCGAGCACCAGGGTGACCGCGCCGACGATGCCGACCAGTTCGAGGATGCTCGGCGCCAGTTCGAACAGGCCGTGGCAGCGGGCGATCAGGTAGACGCCCGCGGTCACCATGGTTGCCGCGTGGATCAGCGCGGAGACCGGAGTCGGGCCGGCCATCGCGTCGGCCAGCCAGGTCTGCAGCGGCAGTTGGGCGGACTTGCCGACCGCACCGCCGAGCAGCATCAGGGCCGCCATGTTGATCCAGAAGTCACCCTTGGCGAAGTGCTGCGGAGCCAGGGTCAGCAGTTCCTGGATGTTCAGCGTGCCGAGGTGGGCGAACAGGATGAACAGGCCGATAGCCATGAACACGTCGCCGACGCGGGTGACGATGAAGGCTTTCAGCGCCGCGTTGCCGTTCGGCACGTGCTTGAAGTAGAAGCCGATCAGCAGGTAGCTGCACAGGCCCACGCCTTCCCAACCGAAGTAGAGGAACAGCAGGTTATCGCCGAGCACCAGGAACAGCATGCTGGCGATGAACAGGTTGGTGTAGGCGAAGAAGCGCGAATAGCCCTCTTCACCGCGCATGTACCAGGAGGCGAACAGGTGGATCAGGAAGCCGACGCCGGTGACCACGCCAAGCATGGTGACCGACAGGCCGTCCAGATACAGGGCGAAGTTGGGCGTGAAGCCTTCCACCGCGATCCACTGCCAGAGCACCAGGGTGTAGGCGCCGCCTTCCGGAGGCGCACTGTGGAAGTTCCAGATGGACCAGGCCGCGAAGAGCGCGGAAAGACCGACGGAACCGACACCGACCAGTGCCGAGAGATTTTCCGACCATCTGCCGCGGGAGAAAGACAGCAGCAGGAAGCCGACCAGGGGGAACAGGAATGTCAGGGGCAGGAGGTTCATCCGCGCATCTCGCTTGCTGCGTCGACATCGAGGGTGTGGAAGCGGCGATACAGTTGCAGGAGGATCGCCAGACCGATGCTCGCCTCGGCCGCGGCCAGGCTGAGCACCAGGATGAACATCACCTGGCCGTCAGGCTGCGCCCAGCGGCTGCCGGCGACCACGAAGGCCAGCGCGGCGGCGTTCATCATCACTTCCAGACTCATCAGTACGAACAGGATGTTGCGTCGAACCATCAGGCCGACCAGCCCGAGGCAGAACAGCACGCCGGCCAATGCCAACCCGTGCTCCAGGGGGATTGCATTCATCGTGTTATTCCTTCGCTTCGTGGCGGCCGAGGTGGTAGGCGGCGACCAGCGCAGCCAGCAGCAGCATGGAGGCGAGCTCCACGGCCATCAGATACGGACCGAACAGGCTGATGCCGACGGCCTTGGCGTCCACCGTGGTATGGCCGATGCCGGCGCCGCTCGGGGTGCGCGACAGCACCAGCAGCAGCTCGACCAGCAGCAGCGCGGAAAGCGCGCCGGGACCGATCCAGACGCCGGGCTTGAGCCACTTGCGCTCCTGTTCGGCGATTGCCGGTCCGAGGTTGAGCATCATCACCACGAAAACGAACAGCACCATGATCGCGCCGGCGTAGACGATGATCTCCAGGGCGCCGGCGAACGGGGCGCCGAGGCTGAAGAAGGTCATCGATACGGCGAGCAGCGAGACGATGAGGTAGAGCAGGGCATGCACCGGGTTGCTGTTGGTGATGACCCGCAGGGTTGCCAGCACAGCGACGCCGGCGGCGAAATAGAAGGCGAATTCCATTCCAGGCGACTCCTTACGGCAGCAGGCTTTTGACGTTGATCGGCTCGGCTTCGTTCTGCGCGGTGCCTTTCGGCTTGCCGGCGATGGCCATGCCGGAGACGCGGTAGAAGTTGTAGTCCGGGTTCTTGCCGGGGCCGGAAATCAGCAGGTCTTCCTTCTCGTACACCAGGTCCTGGCGCTTGTACTCGCCCATTTCGAAATCCGGCGTCAGCTGGATCGCGGTGGTCGGGCAAGCCTCTTCACACAGGCCGCAGAAGATGCAGCGGGAGAAGTTGATGCGGAAGAATTCCGGATACCAGCGGCCGTCGTCGGTCTCGGCCTTCTGCAATGAAATGCAGCCGACCGGGCAGGCCACGGCGCAGAGGTTGCAGGCTACGCAACGCTCCTCGCCATCGGGATCGCGGGTCAGGACGATACGGCCACGGTAACGCGGCGGCAGGTACACCGGCTCTTCCGGGTACTGCAGGGTGTCACGCTTGCGGAACGCGTGGCCGAAGATCATCACCAGGCTGCGCAGCTGGGTGAAGGTGCCGTGCACGACTTCGAGAATGTATTTGATCATGGTCTTTCTCCTTACTGGGCCGAGGCCAGCACGAACGCGCCGGTCACCAGCAGGTTGATCAGAGTCAGCGGCAGGCAGAACTTCCAGCTGAAGGCCATCACCTGGTCATAACGCGGACGCGGGATGGAGGCGCGCAGCAGGATGAACATCATGATGAAGAAGCCGGTCTTCAGGGCGAACCAGATGAACGGGATCTGCGGCAGGATGCCGAACGGGCCATGCCAGCCACCGAAGAACAGGGTCACCAGCAGCGCCGACACCAGCACGATGCCGATGTACTCGCCGACGAAGAACATGCCCCATTTCATCCCGGCGTACTCGATGTGGTAGCCGTCGGCCAGTTCCTGCTCCGCTTCCGGCTGGTCGAACGGGTGACGGTGGGTCACGGCGACGCCGGCGATGAAGAAGGTACAGAAGCCGAAGAACTGCGGGATGATGAACCACAGGTGCTGGGCCTGGTACTCGACGATGTCGCGCAGGCTGAACGAACCGACCTGGGCGACGATGCCCATCAGCGACAGGGCCAGGAACACCTCGTAGGAGACGGTCTGGGCCGAGGCGCGCAGGCTGCCGAGGAGGGCGAACTTGTTGTTGCTCGACCATCCGGCGAACAGCACGGCGTACACCGTCAGGCCAGCCATGGCGAAGAAGAACAGGATGCCGATGTTGAGGTCGGCGACGCCCCAGTTCGGAGTGATCGGAATGATCACGAAGGCGATCAGCAGGGCACCCATGGCGATGATGGGTGCCAGGGTGAAGATCATCTTGTCGGCGAACGGCGGGGTCCAGTCTTCCTTGAAGAACATCTTGATCATGTCCGCGCCGAGCTGGAAGGCGCCGAACGGGCCGACCCGGTTGGGACCGTAGCGGTCCTGCCAGAGGCCGAGCAGACGACGCTCGACCCAGCTCAGCAGCGCGCCGCAGACGACCACGGCGAGCAGGATGACGATGGCCTTGACGATCTCGATGAAGATGTCGAGCACAGCGGGTGTCAGCCAGCTCATTGGGCAGCCTCCTGCAGACCTTCAGCGACACAGCCGACAACCGCGGCGGGGATACCTTGCAGGCCGACAGGCAGGGCGACCAGGCCGGCGCCGAGTTCTTCGCTGACGCGCAGCGGCAGGCGCAGCTCCTGGCCCTTGACGGTCAGGCGCAGCATGGCGCCGTCGTTGACGCCGAGGCGGTCGGCTTCTTCCTTGGCCAGGGCGACGTAGGCCTGCGGGATGCGCTCCTGTACCGGCGCGGCGCGGGAGCTGGTCTCCTCGCTGCCGAGCAGGTGATAGAAGGGCACCACCTTGAACTGGCTGGCCGGGGTGTGGAACGGCGCGGGAATCTCGCTGAACCACAGGGTTTCGCCCTTGGCTTCGATCAGGCGCACGCCCGGGTCGCCGGCGCGCAGGTGGCCGCCGACTTCGTCCTGGAACTTGTTCCAGGCCTGCGGGGAGTTCCAGCCCGGGGACCAGGCGAACGGAATCTGCTGACGCGGTTCGGCGCTGCCGGCGTAGCCTTCCATGGAGAAGGCAAACGGCGAGTCCTGGTCCTGCGGTGCACGCGGTTCGCTGACGCTGATGTTGGCGCGCATCGCGGTACGGCCACTGTAGCGGTGCGGTTCACGTGCCAGCTTCAGGCCCTTGATGCGGAAGCTCGCGTTCGGCGCGGCGTCGCGGATGCCGGCCAGTTGCGGCTTGGCGGCGACGACGGCGTCGATCACATGGTCGAGCTGGGTCCAGTCGACACGCTTGCTGTCGATGGTGCTGTGCAGGGCATGCATCCAGCGCCAGCCTTCGCGGACCAGGTTGTCGGCGTTGTAGTAGCTCGGGTCGAACACCTGGAAGAAGCGCTGGGCGCGGCCTTCCTGGCTGACCAGGGTGCCGTCGCCTTCGGCGAAGCTGGCGGCCGGCAGCAGCACGTGGGCCTTGGCGGCGGTAGCGGTCCGTTGGTGGTCTGCGACGATGACGATCTTCGCGGCGGCCAGGGCAGCGTCCACCAGGGCGGCGTCGGCGCGGCGGTACAGGTCGTTCTCCAGCACCACTACGGCATCGGCCTGGCCGGAAGTCAGGCGCTCCAGGGCGGCTTCGACGGACTCGCCACCGAGCAGGGTCAGGCCGAGGCTGTTGGCCTCCGGTACCACCAGGCTGAGAGAGCCGTTCTTCTCACGGTTCTTCAGGGCGCTGGCGATGTTGGCGGCGGCTTCGATCAGGGCGTTGCTGCCCAGCGAGGTGCCGGAAATGACCAGCGGACGCTTGGCGGCGACCAGGGCATCGGCGATGCGCTGGGCCAGTGCGGCGGCTTCCGCGTCGAGGCCGGCAACGGCCGGAGCGCTCGGGTCGATCGCGTGGGCCACGGCGAAGCCGAGGCGGGCCAGGTCTTCCGGGGCGGCGTGCACGCACTCGGCGGCGACGTCGTCCAGGCGGGTGGAATCCAGGCTGGCGATGAACAGCGGGTTCAGCTCGTGCTGGGCGATGGTCTTCACCGCAGCGTCCAGCCAGGGCTGGATCTTCATCGCGGCGGCCATGTCCTCGCCCTTGCCCTTGACCGACTGGCGCAGGGCCAGGGCGATACGGGCAGCGGTCTGGGTCAGGTCTTCGCCGAGGACGAACACCGCATCGTGGTCCTCGATGTCGCGGATCGACGGCACCGGCAGCGGGCCATCCTGCATCACCTTGAGCACCAGGCGCAGGCGTTGCAGTTCGTCGGCGGCGATACCGCTGAAGAAGTTGCCTTCGCCGACCAGCTCGCCGAGGGCGAAGTTGCTTTCCAGGCTGGCGCGCGGCGAGCCGATGCCGATCACCTTGCGGCCTTTCAGCAGGGCGGCGGCCTGGTCGAGGGCGCCGTCGAGGGTCAGCTTCTGCTTGCTCAGTACCAGTTGCGGCTGGCGCGGGCGGTCTTCGCGGTTGACGTAGCCGTAGCCGAAGCGGCCGCGGTCGCACAGGAAGTAGTGGTTCACCGAGCCGTTGTAGCGGTTCTCGATGCGGCGCAGTTCGCCATAGCGTTCACCGGGGCTGATGTTGCAGCCGCTGGAGCAGCCATGGCAGATGCTCGGGGCGAACTGCATGTCCCACTTGCGGTTGTAGCGCTCGGAGTGGGTCTTGTCGGTGAACACGCCGGTCGGGCAGACCTCGGTGAGGTTGCCGGAGAATTCGCTCTCCAGCACGCCGTCCTCGATGCGGCCGAAGTAGACGTTGTCGTGCGCACCGTAGACGCCCAGGTCGGTGCCGCCCGCGTAGTCCTTGTAGTAGCGGACGCAGCGGTAGCAGGCGATGCAGCGGTTCATCTCGTGGGAGATGAACGGGCCGAGGTCCTGGTTCTGGTGGGTGCGCTTGGTGAACCGATAGCGGCGCTTGTTGTGGCCGACCATCGTGGTCATGTCCTGCAGGTGGCAGTGACCGCCTTCCTCGCACACCGGGCAGTCGTGCGGGTGGTTGGTCATCAGCCATTCGACGACGCTGGCGCGGAACTGCTTGGCCTCTTCGTCTTCGATGGAGATCCAAGTGTTGTCGGTGGCGGGAGTCATGCAGGACATGACGAGGCGACCGCGTTTGTCGTTCTCGTCGGTGTACTGCTTGACCGCGCATTGCCGGCAGGCGCCGACGCTACCGAGCGCCGGGTGCCAGCAGAAGTAGGGGATGTCGAGTCCGAGGGACAGACAGGCCTGCAACAGGTTGTCCGCTCCATCGACTTCTAACGTCTTGCCGTCTACGTGGATAGTGGCCATGGGTCAGTTTCTTCGTTGGCCCGCCCGAAGGCGGACTGGCTAATGGAATCACGGGTTTCGCCGGGCGCAATGCAGCCTCGCGGCGAATCGCGGGGAGACTCGCTCCCCGCTTCAACTCATCAGGCGCCGGCGGTTTCTGCTCGCGGCGCTGCCGTGGCCGGACGGGCAACGCCCGCCTCGAACTCGGCACGGAAATACTTCAGGGCACTGCCCAACGGCTCGACGGCTCCCGGGGCGTGGGCACAGAACGTCTTGCCTGGGCCGAGGAAGTTGACGAGCTGCTCGAGGGTCTCGAGGTCGCCGGGTGCGCCTTCGCCACGCTCCAGCGCGCGGAGGATCTTCACGCTCCACGGCAGACCGTCGCGGCATGGGGTACACCAGCCGCAGGACTCGCGGGCGAAGAACTCTTCCATGTTGCGCAGCAGGGAGACCATGTTGATGCTGTCGTCCACCGCCATGGCCAGGCCGGTACCCATACGGGTGCCCACCTTGGCGATACCGGCGGCGAACAGCGGGGCATCCAGGTGTTCCGGCAGGAGGAAGCCGGTGCCGGCGCCGCCGGGCTGCCAGGCCTTCAGCTTGTAGCCGTCGCGCATGCCGCCGGCGTAGTCCTCGAAGACTTCGCGGGCCGGGATGCCGAACGGCAGTTCCCAGATGCCGGGGTTCTTCACCTTGCCGGAGAAGCCGATCAGCTTGGTGCCCATGTCTTCGCTACCCGGACGGGCGAGGCCCTTGTACCAGTCGACGCCGTTGGCGACGATGGCTGGCACGTTGCACAGCGTCTCGACATTGTTCACGCAGGTCGGCTTGCCCCAGACGCCGACGGCGGCGGGGAAGGGCGGCTTGGAGCGCGGGTTGGCGCGGCGGCCTTCCAGCGAGTTGATCAGCGCGGTTTCTTCGCCGCAGATGTAGCGGCCGGCACCGGTGTGGACGAACAGCTCGAAGTCGAAGCCGCTGCCGAGGATGTTCTTGCCGAGCAGGCCGGCGGCCTTGGCTTCATCGATGGCGCGGTTGAGGTTGCGCGCGGCATCGACGTATTCGCCGCGCAGGAAGATGTAGCCGCGGTAGGCCTTCAGGGCGCGCGCGCTGATCAGCATGCCTTCCACCAGCAGGTGCGGCATCTGCTCCATGAGCATGCGGTCCTTCCAGGTGTTCGGCTCCATCTCGTCCGCATTGCACAGCAGGTAGCGGATGCTCAGGGAGTCGTCCTTGGGCATCAGGCCCCACTTCACACCCGTGGGGAAGCCTGCGCCGCCACGGCCCTTGAGGCCGGAGTCCTTGACCTGCTGGACGATGTCGTCGACGGCCATTTCCGCCAGCGCCTTGCGTGCAGCGGCATAGCCGTTCTTCGCCTGGTATTCCTCGAGCCACACCGGCTGGCCGTCGTCGCGCAGGCGCCAGGTCAGCGGATGGGTTTCGGGACTGCGCTGGGCGCGGTTCGGGGTACCGAAGGAGGTAAGGGTCATGCGTAGGCCTCCAGCAGCTTGGCGACACCGGCCGGTTCGAGATTGCCGTGGGTGTCGTCGTCGATCATCAGTGCCGGGGCGTTGTTGCAGTTGCCCAGGCAGCATACCGGCAGCAGGGTGAAGCGGCCGTCGGCGGTGGTCTGGCCGAGGCCGATGCCGAGCTGCTTCTGGATTTCGCCGACTACCGACTCGTGGCCGCCGATGTAGCAGACCATGCTGTCGCAGACACGGATGATGTGGCGGCCAACCGGCTGGCGGAAGATCTGGCTATAGAAGGTAGCCACGCCTTCGACGTCGCTCGCCGGGATGCCGAGGATCTCGCCGATCGCCGGGATGGCGCCGTCCGGCACCCAGCCGCGCTCCTTCTGGACGATCTTCAGCGCTTCGATGGACGCTGCGCGCGAGTCTTCGTAGTGGTGCATTTCGTGCTCGATGGCCGAGCGCTCGGTTTCGCTGAGGGCGAAACGATCTGTCTGGATAATGGTGCTCATGATCAGCGGTCCACGTCAGCCATAACGAAGTCGATGCTGCCCAGATAGGCGATCATGTCGGAGACCATGCTGCCGTTGATCACTGCCGGAATCTGCTGCAGGTGGGCGAAGCTGGGCGTCCGGATGCGGGTCCGGTAGCTCATGGTGCTGCCATCGCTCGTCAGGTAATAGCTGTTGATACCCTTGGTCGCCTCGATCATCTGGAAGGATTCGTTGGCCGGCATGACCGGGCCCCAGGAAACCTGCAGGAAGTGGGTGATCAGGGTCTCGATGTGCTGCAGCGTGCGCTCTTTCGGCGGCGGCGTGGTCAGCGGGTGGTCCGCCTTGTACGGGCCTTCCGGCATGTTGCGCAGGCACTGGTCGATGATGCGGATGCTCTGGCGCATCTCTTCAACGCGGACGATGCAACGGTCATAGGCGTCGCCGTTGTGCGCCAGCGGGACTTCGAACTCGAAGTTCTCGTAGCCGGAATACGGACGCGCTTTGCGCAGGTCGAAGTCGAGACCGGTGGAGCGCAGGCCAGCACCGGTAACGCCCCACTCGAGGGCTTCCTTGGTGTTGTACTTGGCCACGCCGATGGTACGGCCACGCAGGATGCTGTTCTTCAGGGCGGCCTTTTCGTACTCGTCGAGGCGCTTGGGCAGCCAGTCGACGAATTCCTTGACCAGCTTGTCCCAGCCGCGCGGCAGGTCGTGGGCGACGCCACCGATGCGGTACCAGGCCGGGTGCAAGCGGAAGCCGGTGATGGCCTCGATCACCTTGTAGGCGCGCTGGCGGTCGGTGAAGGTGAAGAACACCGGCGTCATGGCGCCGACGTCCTGGATGTAGGTGCCGAGGAACAGCAGGTGACTGGTGATGCGGAAGAACTCGGCCATCATCACGCGGATGAAGTCGACCCGGTCCGGAACCTTGATGCCGGCCAGCTTCTCCACCGAGAGCACGTAGGGCAGGTTGTTCATCACCCCGCCGAGGTAGTCGATACGGTCGGTGTAGGGGATGAAGCTGTGCCAGGACTGGCGCTCGGCCATCTTCTCGGCGCCACGGTGGTGGTAGCCGATTTCCGGCACGCAGTCGACGATCTCTTCGCCATCCAGCTGCATGATGATGCGGAAGGCACCGTGGGCGGACGGGTGGTTCGGGCCGAGGTTGAGGAACATGTAGTCCTCGTTGTCGCCGTGGCGCTTCATGCCCCAGTCTTCGGGTTTGAAGCGCATGGCCTCCTGCTCGAGGTCCTGCTTGGCGGCGGACAGCGAGTAGGGATCGAACTCGGTGGCGCGCGCCGGGTAGTCCTTGCGCAGCGGGTGACCCTGCCAGGTCGGCGGCATCATGATGCGGGTGAGGTGCGGGTGGCCGGCGAAGGTGATGCCGTACATGTCCCACACTTCCCGCTCGTACCAGTTGGCGTTCGGCCAGATACCGGTGGAGGTGGGCAGGTTGAGGTCGCTCTCGGACAAGGCGACCTTGATCATCACGTCACTATTACGCTCCAGCGACATCAGGTGGTAGAACACGCTGAAGTCGGCGGACGGCAAGCCACGGCGATGGGTACGCAGACGCTCGTCGACACCGTGCAGGTCGTAGAGCATCACGTAGGGCTTGGGCACCTGACGGAGGAAGGTCAGGACCTCGATCAGCTTTTCGCGCGGCACCCAGAGCACCGGCATGCCGGTGCGGGTGGCCTGGACGGTGAAGGTCTCGGCGCCAAAGCGGGAATTCAGTTCGACGACCACATCCTGGTCGTCTGCCTTGTAAGGCGGGATGTACAGAGCTGCGTCTGCGGTCATGGTCTCGGTCGCTATCGGTCAACGGGGGAGTGAAAGGCCTCTTGTGGAGGGCCGGATCACACTTCGTCGGGGCTGCGCAGGTTGGTGACCTGGATGCGCTCTGCGCGCTTGAGGTCTTTCTGGGCAGGCATTTCGGCACGGTAGATGCCTTGATCGCCAACCACCCAGGACAACGGACGACGCTCCTGGCCGATGGATTCCTGCAGCAGCATCAGGCCTTGCAGGAATGCCTCCGGACGGGGCGGGCAGCCGGGGATGTAAACGTCCACGGGGAGGAACTTGTCGACCCCCTGAACGACCGAGTAGATGTCATACATGCCGCCGGAGTTGGCGCACGATCCCATCGAGATCACCCACTTGGGCTCCAGCATCTGCTCGTAGAGACGCTGGATGACCGGGGCCATCTTGATGAAGCAGGTGCCAGCGATGACCATGAAGTCAGCCTGGCGCGGCGATGCACGGATCACTTCGGCGCCGAAACGGGCGATGTCGTGCGGCGCGGTGAACGCCGTGGTCATCTCCACGTAGCAGCAGGAAAGGCCGAAGTTGTAGGGCCACAGGGAGTTCTTGCGGCCCCAGTTGACGGCGCCGTTGAGAACATCTTCGAGCTTGCCCATGAAGATGTTCTTGTGCACCTGCCCCTCGACGAGGGGGTCGCCTACCGTTTCGCGCTGACCGATCGGGTACTGATCGTTCGCCGCATCGGGGTCGATCCGGGTAAGTTTGTATTGCATCGCCAAAGCCTCATTGTTTTAGCTTCGCCTGCCGGGTACGACGTGCTTCGGGTGCCCAGTCGAGCGCACCGATACGCCATAGGTAGACAAGACCTGCCAACAGAATTGCTATGAAAATGGTTGCCTCGATCAGGCCGGCCCAGCCGCTTTCACGGACAGACACAGCCCAGGCGAAGAGGAAGAGGGCTTCGACGTCGAAGATCACGAAGAGCATCGCGACCAGATAGAATTTTGCCGACAGTCGCAGGCGGGCGCTGCCGGTGGGGACGATACCGGATTCGAAAGGCTCGTTCTTGCTGCGACCAAATGCCTTGCTGCCAAGCAGGCTGGAAACGCCTAGCATGAAGCCGAGCAGGCCGACAACTCCCAAAAGGAAGGCTGCAAGACCCCAATATTGAGCTGCAAATTCAGCGGGGTTAGGCATGCCGATACTCCTTCCTTTATATAACGATGCTGATTATCTTGGGGCTATCGCCCGGACGCTTGAGCGTTTTGCTGGTTAGCCTGCTAAGCGTTCAATTGATCCTTTCAATTTTATGCCCAAAGCATCCATCAAGTAAATTTTTCTAACACTAACAAGAGCCTCTATTTCAGGCGAAAGACCTTTGCCTGTTCTGTCATATAGGCCCTTTAGGCCGCGTGGCGAGCGGGTTTCAGGCTGTTTTCAGTTGTATGCAATTAGTTCTGTAGAGTTTCGTATATATTAATAAATGATAAGTATTATCATTTACGTTGTCGTGAATTTGTAATTCCGCTACATATATGCGCCGCCCCTGGGGAAGGATAGTGGAGGCGCCAGGGGTTCGCGTCGCGTTCGCTGCAATCGGCGGCAGATTGCCGGGGACGACAGGGCTATCCCGTCTGTGAGGCGGAGGGGCGGGGGTATCGATGAAAACGAAAAGCCCCGGCATGTGCCGGGGCTTTTGCGTTTGCGGCTCGATCTGCGATCGAGTGAGCCGGTTCCCTATCAGTGGAACTGGTTCATGGTGTTGTCTTTACCGCTGGCCTTCAGAGCAGCTTCGCCAGCGAAGTACTCCTTGTGGTTGTCGCCGATGTCGGAGCCAGCCATGTTCTGGTGCTTGACGCAGGCGATGCCCTGACGCAGTTCCTGACGCTGAACGCCTTTCACGTAGGCCAGCATGCCCTGGTCGGCGAAGTAGCCCTTGGCCAGGTTGTCGGTGGACAGGGCCGCGGTGTGGTAGGTCGGCAGGGTGATCAGGTGGTGGAAGATGCCTGCGTGAGCCGAGCCATCGCGCTGGAAGGTGCGGATCTTCTCGTCGGCAACCTGGGCCAGTTCGGTCTCGTCGTACTCGACGCTCATCAGCTTGGCGCGGTCGTAGGCGGAGACGTCCTTGCCTTCGGCGGCGAACGCATCGAACACCTGCTGGCGGAAGTTCAGGGTCCAGTTGAACGACGGGCTGTTGTTGTACACCAGCTTGGCATTCGGGATGACCTGACGGATGCGGTCAACCATGCCCTTGATCTGGCCAACGTGCGGCTTCTCGGTTTCGATCCACAGCAGGTCTGCGCCGTTCTGCAGCGAGGTGATGCAGTCCAGGACGCAGCGGTCTTCGCCGGTGCCCTTGCGGAACTGGAACAGGTTGGAGGCCAGGCGCTTCGGACGCAGCAGCTTGCCGCCGCGGTTGATCACGACGTCGCCGTTGTTCAGGTCGGCAGCGGAAACTTCTTCGCAATCGAGGAAGGAGTTGTACTGGTCGCCCAGGTCGCCCGGCTGCTTGGTTACAGCGATCTGCTTGGTCAGGCCGGCACCCAGGGAGTCGGTGCGGGCAACGATCACGCCATCGTCAACGCCCAGTTCGAGGAAGGCGTAGCGAACAGCGTTGATCTTGGCGAGGAAGTCTTCGTGCGGAACGGTAACCTTGCCGTCCTGGTGGCCGCACTGCTTCTCGTCGGAAACCTGGTTTTCGATCTGGATGCAGCAGGCACCGGCTTCGATCATCTTCTTGGCCAGCAGGTAGGTGGCTTCCGGGTTACCGAAGCCAGCGTCGATGTCGGCGATGATCGGTACTACGTGAGTTTCGTAGCCATCGATCTGAGCCTGGATTTCGTCCTGCTTGGCGCGGTCGCCTGCTTCGCGGGCGGCGTCCAGAGCGGTGAACAGCAGGTCCAGCTCGCGGGCGTCAGCCTGGCGCAGGAAGGTGTAGAGCTCTTCGATCAGGCCGGAAACGGCAGTTTTCTCGTGCATCGACTGGTCGGGCAGCGGGCCGAAGTCGGAACGCAGCGCGGCAACCATCCAGCCGGACAGGTAGAGGTAGCGCTTGTTGGTGGTCTTCAGGTGCTTCTTGATCGAGATCAGCTTCTGCTGACCGATGAAGCCGTGCCAGCAACCCAGCGACTGGGTGTAGACGGAGGAGTCGGCGTCATACTCGGCCATGTCCTTGCGCATGATGGCCGCAGTGTACTTGGCGATGTCCAGACCAGTCTTGAAGCGGTTCTGAGCGCGCATCCGAGCGACAGATTCGGGGTTGATAGCGCTCCAGCTGCTGCCGTGGGTCTCTTTCAGCGCGGCAACGGCCTTGATGTCGTTTTGATAAGCGGACATGGTCAATCCTTCAAAGTATGTGTTTGGTTGAGCACCGACTTACCCACTCAAAAACCTGTGTTGCTAGGGTATTGTTGCGGGTTGCTCGCCGCGGGACGACTTGTTGTCGAACGGCATGAAGGTTTGACGCGGAGGGGGGCGAACAGGCAGATGACTACAGCGGTTTCGTTCGGAATCGCTTGCCGGCTCGTGGCTGCCGTTGGGCGAGATCGGACGGCTGATTACGTCGATCCTACTGATGCGTGAGTTGCTTCCCCGTCCCTCAGGACAAACTTCGTTCCGTTCGCAACCTCATCGTTCCGCCTTGTGGGCTGTAACAACACGGACTGCCTCGGCGGTGGGCCATCGGCGTGTCCGGAGGCCCCGGTGAGGGCCTCTGGTTAGCGGGAGCGAGGCCATCATGCCCTTGGAAAAAAGCTTCGTCAAACGTTTTGTAGTGTTTTTTTGGAGCTACTACACGAAGGTCTAATGCGGACCGGCCGGTCGCGATTCGGGCACTCAGTCGAGCGATTCGACCTTCAGTCGCAGGCTGCTGTCGCTGCTGCCCTGGGTGCTGTAGCGGCGGAGGAAACCGTTCTGATCGGCCTGGCCGCTCTGGCTTGTGCCGCCGATTTCGATCCATTCTCCGAGCCTGCCGCTGACGCGGGTTTCGGCGCTGCTGGTGGTCATTGCGCCCGGGTAGGAGGGATCGAGGCGGTCGTTGCGGGCGCTGAGCGTGACGTGCACCAGGTTGCCGCTCAGCGTGGCGGCGACATAGATGCCCTGGTTGGCATCGCGGTACTGGGTCTGGCTGTAGGTCTCGCCGTATGGCCCTACACCGGCGGTGGTGACCGGTACGCTCTGGCCGATCTGGATCAGGGCAGGCGAGCCTTCGCTTGCCTGGATCTGCTGGAGGCCGCCGCCGCGACTGCTGGTGGAGCGATTGATGATCCGCACCTGGTCGCGCCCCCGGATTTCGCCGCGGCCACTCTGGATCTCGACGTTGCCGGCACTTGCCGAGCCGTCCACCGCATAGCCGCGCTCATCGCGCTGGCTGCTTTCGCCGGTATCGACGCTGATCAGCAGGCGATGGGGGCGGGTGTCGATCTGCTCCAGCACCTGCTGCAGCTCGCGAATCTTCGCCGGCTCCGCATTCACCACCAACTGATTGCCATAAGCGCTTACGCGACCTTCGTTGCCGAGTACCGACTGGACTACCGGCATCACGTCGTCGGCTGTGCGGTAGTTCAGCGGAATGATTTCCGTGCGTGGCGCCGCGCCCGCGCTCAGTGCGAGGCAGCAGGCCAGGGCGGGGAGGAGGTATCGGCCGATCAAAGCAGGAAGCTCCGCAGGTTCGGATCGACGAGGCTGGTGTTCCAGGTCTGGTCGAACAGTGCCTGCAACTGCCTTACCTTGCGCGGCGCGTTGTAGCAGACGTAGCCGACCGGTTTCTGCGGTTCGGGGCGCACCAGCATGCCGGCCGTATCGGCGAGGAGGAAGGCGCAGACTTCGTTGGGATGGTTCGGATTGATCCGGCGGATCTGGAAGTTGCTCGACAGCCGGCGATTGAGGTTCAGCAGGCGATGGCCTTCCTTGATCGCCCGCGACGTTTCGAGAGTGAGGATGCGCAGCTGGTTTCGCGGGTGTTCCAGCAGGAAGCGGGTGCAGGCCTCCTGGATGCTGCTGTGGTGATACAGCCACGACTCCATGTCGGGCGTATACAGACACAGCGTGCGCCGCGCCTGCTGCATGAGCGAGAGTGCATGCGAGCGCGCGCTGTCGGGATGGTCAAAGGGCTGAACGGTATCGTCGCTGCCCAGAACGATTGCCGCCGGCTCCCAGGGTTGCGGAGCTGGCAGTTCGCTTTCCGGGTTGTGGACGGCGAAGCGCCCCGGAGACTGGAACTCGATTTCCGCCAGTCCTGACAGGGGGGTGTCGTGTTCCGGGGCGTCGCTCATCGGTGATCCTCAGTCGCTTTCGCGCACCATGTCCACGTGAGGCAGGCCGGCGTCGAGGTATTCGCCGCTGGCGACCTTGAAGCCAAGACGTTCGTAGAAGGGAATGGCATAGACCTGGGCGGTCAGCAACTGGCGCTTGAGGCCGCGGTGCTCGGCTTCGTCGATGGCGGCCCGCATCAGCCGGTCGCCGACCTTCAGGCCGCGCCAGTCCTTGAGTACCGAAACCCGGCCGATATGTCCGTCCGGAAGCAGGCGCGCGGTACCGATCGCATAGTCGCCTTCGAAAGCCAGGAAGTGCACGGCGTCGACATCCTCGGCATCCCATTCGAGCTCCGGCGGCACGGACTGCTCGGCGATGAAGACTGCCTCGCGAATGCGCCGGAGGTCGGCATTGTCCTTTTGCCAGTCGGCTATGCGGACCCTGATCTTGTTACTCATCGGCAAACTCCAAACTGCCCTGTTTGACCAATTCTCCGAGAAGCTTACGCCCATCGGTGTCGGCCAGCCATTGGCCGAGATTCCCTTCGTGCAGCGAGTCGGCCGAGCAGACCAGCTTGAGCAGTTCGCGCAGATGTTCCGGCAGGACCACGCTCTGGCCGCTGGCGAACAGCAGCAGGCCGACGTCGATTTCGCTCCAGGCCATGCGTGCGCTGGGATTGCGGATCAGTACGGCGCCGTCGGCGATGGCGCCGGCCAGGTCGTCCTCGGCGATCTCCTCGCCGGCCACCAGTTCCGGATAGCGCGGTTCGGTCATGAACTGGCCGAACCAGGTCAGCAGCAGGCGCTCGTCGCTCATGTGCTCCTGGATGAGGCCCTTCAGGCGCTCCAGGGCGTCGCGCTGGATCATGTTCTGGTCGCCGTCGCGGACCGCGCGCATGCCGGCGTCGCTGTAGCGCTCCTCGTCGGAGAGGAACTGCCCGAGGAAGTCGGTGAAGTGGGTCAGCACTTCCGCCGCGCTCGGTGCGCGGAAACCGATGGAGTAGGTCATGCAGTCGTCTTCGGCGATGCCGTAGTGGGCGATGCGCGGCGGCAGATAGAGCATGTCGCCGGGCTCCAGCACCCACTCATCGCTCTGGTCGAATTGCGCCAGGATGCGCAGGTCCGGATGCGTCAGCAGCGGGCTGTCGGCGTCGCAGGTCTGGCCGATCTTCCAGCGGCGCTTGCCGTGTCCCTGCAGGAGGAACACGTCGTAGTTGTCGAAATGCGGCCCTACACCGCCGCCGGGCGCGGCATAGCTGATCATGACATCGTCGATGCGCCAGCTCGGCAGGAAGCGGAAATGCTCCAGCAGTTCGGCAACTTCCGGGATGAACTGGTCGACGGCCTGCACCAGCAGGGTCCAGTCGCGCTCCGGCAGGGTCTTGAAGTCCTCTTCCTTGAACGGGCCGCGGCGCAGCTCCCAGGGATTGTTGCCATGTTCGATGACGATGCGCGACTCGATCATGTCTTCCAGGGCGAGGCCGGCCAGCTCGTCGGGGCTGAGCGGGCTGCTGAATTCCGGCATGGCCTTGCGGATCAGCAGGGGCTTCTTCTGCCAGTAGTCGCGGAGGAATTCTTCGGCGCTGATGCCGCCCAGAAGCTGAAGAGGAATATCAGGATTCATTGGTAAGTCCTTGAAACAAAAACGCCCGGCACAGCCGGGCGTGCAAAAAGGGGAACTCTTAGATGCGCTTGGCCTGGGCAGTGGCGTTGCCGATGTAGTTGGCCGGGGTCAGCTTCTTCAGCTCGACCTTGGCTTCGGCGGGGATTTCCAGGCCATCAATGAAGGATTGCAGGGCTTCCGGGCTGATGCCCTTGCCGCGGGTCAGTTCCTTCAGCTTCTCGTAGGGATTTTCCACGCCATAGCGACGCATGACGGTCTGTACCGGCTCGGCGAGAACTTCCCAGCAGGCGTCCAGGTCTTCAGAGATTCGTTGAACATTCAGCTCCAGCTTGCTGATTCCCTTGAGGGTTGCTTCGTAAGCGATGACGCTGTGAGCGAAGCCGACGCCCAGGTTGCGCAGCACGGTGGAGTCGGTCAGGTCACGCTGCCAGCGCGAGATCGGCAGCTTGCTGGCCAGGTGCTGGAACAGCGCGTTGGCGATGCCGAGGTTGCCTTCGGAGTTCTCGAAGTCGATCGGGTTGACCTTGTGCGGCATGGTCGAGGAGCCGATTTCGCCGGCAACGGTCTTCTGCTTGAAGTAGCCGAGGGAGATGTAGCCCCAGACGTCGCGGTCGAAGTCGATGAGGATGGTGTTGAAGCGGGCGATGGCATCGAACAGCTCGGCGATGTAGTCGTGCGGCTCGATCTGGGTGGTGTAGGGGTTCCAGCTCAGGCCGAGGTCGCCCTGGATGAATTCGCGGGCGTTGGCTTCCCAGTCGACCTGCGGGTAGGCGGACAGGTGGGCGTTGTAGTTGCCCACGGCGCCGTTGATCTTGCCCAGCAGCTCGATGCCGGCGACCTGCTTGATCTGCCGCTCCAGACGGTAGACGACGTTGGCCAGTTCCTTGCCGAGGGTGGTCGGCGATGCCGGCTGGCCGTGGGTGCGCGACAGCATCGGCACATCGGCGAATTTCACCGCCAGTTCGCGGATGGCGTCGGCGATCTGGCGCATCAGCGGCAGCAGCACGCTGTCACGGCCTTCGCGCAGCATCAGGGCGTGGGACAGGTTGTTGATGTCCTCGGAGGTGCAGGCGAAGTGGATGAACTCGCTGACCTTGGCCAGTTCCGGCAGCTGCGCGGCCTGCTCCTTGAGCAGGTATTCCACGGCCTTGACGTCGTGGTTGGTGGTGCGCTCGATTTCCTTGATGCGCTGGGCATGCTCCAGCTGGAAGTCTTCGGCCAGTTTGTTCAGCAGGGCGTTGGCCTCGGCGGAGAAGGGCGCGACTTCCGGGATGCCGGCATGGGCTGCGAGGCGCTGCAGCCAGCGTACCTCCACCAGGACGCGGAAACGGATGAGGCCGTATTCGCTGAAGATCGGACGCAGGGCGCTGGTTTTGCTGCCGTAGCGGCCGTCAACGGGGGAAACCGCGGTAAGGGAGGAAAGCTGCATGGGGCGTTCTCGTGGCTGAAGGGTCAACGAAAAGGGCGCATATCATACACGAAAGCGAGGCGGCAGGCTGCAGGCGATGGGGTGCGGGCAGGGGCTGCCGGAGACGAGCGGTGCCGCCAATGCGCCGCTCGTCGCCTGGGAAGACGATCAGCTGTTCAGCAGGGGGCGCAGTTCGTTGAGCAGCTTGCGGCGGCTGAACACCAGTTGCCAGCGGTTGCCGCCGAGCTGGCGCCAGAGGCGCGCCGAGCGGATGCCGGCAAGCAGCAGGGCGCGGATGCGCGCGGCGTTGCTGCTGATCTGCAGGTGGCGCATGTCGCCGTGGACCTGGATGCGCTGGCGGAAGGTGCTCAGGGTGTCCTGATAGAGCGCCGCGCAGGAAGCGATGACGTTCTCGTGCACCAGACCGAAGTGCTGGACCTGTTGTTCGATCTGGTCGAGACGCGAGCCGAGCAGGTCGAGCATGTCGTCGCGCTTGTTCAGTTGTCGCTCCAGGCCGATCAACGACAGGGCGTAGCGCAGTGGCTCGCGCTGCAGGGTAGCGGGGTCGCGTTCCAGGGCGCTGGCCAGTGCGCGGAAGCCGTCGCGCAAGTTGAGTGCGTCGCCGCCATAGACGTCCAGGGTGGTCTTCGGATCGCGTACCAGCAGGCTGCCGAGCATGCAGGCCAGCGGCGGCTCGGTCAGTTGTCCGGTTCGGGCCAGGCGGTCAACCAGGGTGGCGGCCTCGAAAACGCCGCCGAGGGCGATGAGCTGATCCTGCAGGTTGCTCACGCGAGCCCTCCGATATCCGCCGGTTCCGCTGTTTCGATCACGCCGCCGCCGAGGCAGATTTCGCCATCGTAGAACACCACGGACTGGCCGGGGGTCACTGCACGCTGCGGTTCGTCGAACACTGCCCGGTAGCCGTCGGCGGTGCGTTCCAGCACGCAATCCTGGTCGGCCTGGCGGTAGCGGACCTTGGCGCGCAGGCGGCGCGGCTGGTCCAGGTCGACCGGGTTGACCCAGTAGATCTGCGAGGCGTGCAGTGCGCGGGAGAACAGGCGCGGGTGGTTGTTACCCTGGCCGACCACCAGCACGTTGCGCGCAAGGTCCTTCTCCAGCACGTACCAGGGGCTGTCGTCGGCATTCTTCATGCCGCCGATGCCAAGGCCCTGGCGCTGGCCGATGGTGTGGTACATCAGTCCGTGGTGGCGGCCAATCACCGTGCCGTCGGTGGTTTCGATATCGCCGGGCTGGGCGGGCAGGTACTGCTTCAGGAAGTCGCTGAAGCGCCGCTCGCCGATGAAGCAGATGCCGGTCGAGTCCTTCTTCTTCGCCGTGGCCAGGCCGTATTTCTCGGCGATGGCGCGGACTTCGGGCTTCTCCAGTTCGCCCACCGGGAACAGGGTCCTGGCGATCTGCTCGCCGCCCACTGCGTGCAGGAAGTAGCTCTGGTCCTTGTTCGGATCGAGGCCCTTGAGCAGTTCGGTGCGGCCGTCGATGTCGCGGCGGCGCACATAGTGGCCGGTGGCGATCAGGTCGGCGCCGAGGGCGAGGGCGTAGTCGAGGAAGGCTTTGAACTTGATCTCGCGGTTGCACAGGATGTCCGGGTTCGGCGTACGCCCGGCCTTGTATTCGGCGAGGAAGTGTTCGAACACGTTGTCCCAGTATTCCGCCGCGAAGTTGGCGGTGTGCAGCTTGATGCCGATGCGGTCGCAGACCGCCTGGGCGTCGGCGAGGTCTTCCTTGGCGGTGCAGTATTCGGTGCCGTCGTCCTCTTCCCAGTTCTTCATGAACAGTCCTTCCACCTGATAGCCCTGCTCCTTGAGCAGGAGGGCGGAAACCGAGGAGTCCACGCCGCCGGACATGCCGACGATCACGCGCTGCCGGGACGGTTCTTGGGGGGAAGATGTTGCTGAATCATGCATGGGACGGATATCGCAGGGATTCGGGAAAAGCGGAATTCTATCAGGCTGCGCCGGTTGCTGGCAGGTGATGGTCGCGGATCAGCGTCAGCGGGAAGCTCTCGCCGGCCAGGTAGTCGTCGATGCAGCGCAATACCAGGTGGCTGCGCCAGCGCTCGGGCTGCGCCGCAAGCTCTTCGCGACTGAGCCAGCGCGGGCCGATGATGCCTTCGTCGAGCGGGCGCTCCGGGTGGTGGCGCAGCGGGCGGGCGGCGAAGCAGACGCGCTGGTAGGTGACGCCGTTGGAGGGGGCGGTATAAAGGTAGATTCCGGTCACTCCGGTCAGTTCGACTTCCCAGCCGGTTTCCTCGAGGGTTTCGCGCAGCGCCGCCTCGATCAGGCTTTCGTCGGCTTCCAGGTGGCCGGCCGGCTGGTTGAATACGGCCTGGCCGGCGGCCAGTTCCTCGACCAGCAGGAATCGCCCCTGATCTTCGACGATCGTTGCTACGGTGATGTGCGGTTGCCAGGACATGTCGGCGCTTCCGGTCAAAAAGGGGAAATCATACCAGCAGGCGATTGCCCGTCGCTGCATGGGGATGGGCTTTCCATGAGCTGAAAAACAAAACCCCCGGTGCGTGGCCGGGGGTTTTGTTCACTTGGCGCTAGTTCACAGCAGCGCGTCGATCGCTGCGTTGAAGGTTGCGCTCGGGCGCATGACCTTGCTGGTCAGCTCCGGGTTCGAGCGGTAGTAGCCGCCGATGTCCGCCGGAGCGCCCTGGACGCCGTTCAGTTCGGCGACGATGGTCGCCTCCTGCTCGGTCAGGGTCTTGGCCAGCGGAGCGAAGTGCGCCTTCAGCTCGGCGTCCTCGTCCTGTGCCGCCAGGGCCTGGGCCCAGTACAGCGCCAGGTAGAAGTGGCTGCCGCGGTTGTCCAGCTCGCCGACCTTGCGCGCAGGCGACTTGTCGTTGTCGAGCAGCTTGCCGGTCGCCTGGTCGAGGGTCTTGCCGAGAACCTTGGCCTTGGCGTTGTCGGTCTTGATGCCTTCTTCTTCCAGGGAGACGGCCAAGGCCAGGAACTCGCCCAGGGAATCCCAGCGCAGGTAGTTCTCTTCCAGCAGTTGCTGCACGTGCTTGGGCGCGGAGCCGCCGGCACCGGTTTCGTACATGCCGCCGCCAGCCATCAGCGGGACGATGGAGAGCATCTTGGCCGAGGTGCCCAGTTCCATGATCGGGAACAGGTCGGTCAGGTAGTCGCGCAGTACGTTGCCGGTCACCGAGATGGTGTCCAGGCCGCGGATCTGGCGCTCCATGCTGGTACGGATGGCCTCGTTGTAGCCCATGATGCTGATGTCCAGACCGCTGGTGTCATGGTCCTTCAGGTAGGCTTCGACTTTCTTGCGCAGCTCGCGGTCGTGGGCGCGTTCCGGGTCCAGCCAGAAGATGGCCGGGGTGTTGGACTGACGGGCGCGGGTAACGGCCAGCTTGACCCAGTCGCGGATCGGGGCGTCCTTGGTCTGGCAGGCGCGCCAGATGTCGCCGGCTTCGACTTCGTGCTGCATCAGCACGGTGCCGTCGGCCAGGACCACGCGCATGGTGCCGTCGGCCTGCATTTCGAAGGTCTTGTCGTGGGAGCCGTATTCCTCGGCCTTCTGCGCCATCAGGCCGACGTTCGGGACCGAACCCATGGTGGTCGGGTCGAACGCGCCGTTGGTTTTGCAGAAGTTGATCATTTCCTGGTAGATGCGGGCGTAGGTGCTTTCCGGCATCACGGCCTTGGTGTCTTTCTGCTTGCCGTCCTTGCCCCACATCTGGCCGGAGTTGCGGATCATCGCCGGCATCGAGGCGTCGACGATCACGTCGCTCGGGATGTGCAGGTTGGTGATGCCCTTGACCGAGTCGACCATCGCCATTTCCGGACGGTGGCTGTAGACCTCGTGGATGTTGTGGAGGATCTCTTCCTGCTGCGAAGCCGGCAGCGACTTGATCTTGTCGTAGACGCTGGAGATGCCGTTGTTCGGGTTGACGCCCAGTTCGTCGAACAGCTGGCCGTACTTCTCGAAGACGTCCTTGTAGTAGACGCTGACGGCGTGGCCGAAGACGATCGGGTGGGAGATCTTCATCATGGTCGCCTTGACGTGCAGGGACCACATGACGCCGGTTTCCTTGCAGTCCTGCAGGGTCTTCTCGAAGAAGGCGCGCAGCTTGTTGCAGCTCATGAACATGCTGTCGAGGACTTCGCCTTCCTGCAGGGCCAGCTGTTTCTTCAGCTCGACCTTGCCATCCTTGCCGACGAATTCGAGGCGTACGTCACCGGCCTTGGCCATGGTGATGGACTGTTCGCTGGAGAAGAAGTCGCCGCCACGCATGTAGTCGGCGTGGGAGCGCGAAGCCATGCTCCACTTGCCCATCGAGTGCGGGTGCTTGCGGGCATAGGCCTTGACGGCGGCGGGGGCGCGGCGGTCGGAGTTGCCTTCACGCAGTACCGGGTTCACGGCGCTGCCGAGTACCTTGCCGTAGCGCGCGCGGATTTCTTTTTCCTGCTCGGTCTGCGGATCTTCCGGGAAGTCCGGGACGTTGTAGCCCAGGGCCTGCAGTTCGGCGATGGCGCCCTTGAGCTGCGGTACGGAGGCGCTGATGTTCGGCAGCTTGATGATGTTCGCTTCTGGCGAGGTGGCCAGAACAGCCAACTGGGCGAGGTCGTCTTCGACCTTTTTGTCGGCACCAAGCTGGTCGGCGAAGGTGGCGAGGATACGCCCGGCAAGAGAAATGTCTCGGGTTTCGACGTCTATACCGGCGGAGGCTGCGAAGGCTTTTACGATGGGAAGAAGCGAGTAGGTGGCGAGGGCGGGCGCTTCATCGGTGAAGGTGTAGGTGATCTTCGAGCGGATGGACATTAACTGTTAACTCTCTTCTTAGCTGGGCGTGCACAGAATCTCGAGACGCGCTGGGTAGGCGCTTTCGCTCAATGTCGACATTGAGTCGATTTCGAGAGTTTGCCGCGGGGATGTTGGGGCACCAGTAGAGCGTTGTGCGGCTGAGCCATGGTGGTGGTTCAGCCGTAACGAGGGGAGGGAGTCTGGGGGCAGGCTGCCCGGACCTCGATGACCATCAGGTCACGGCGCGCATTATATCATTCTCTAGGGGCCTGGGGCGCGCGAGCTGAATTTAGACTAAGGGCGATTGGTCCGGGCCGGCGATAGTGGGCTACCCTGAACAGCTGCAACAGGTTTCAACCACAGAAAGCGGAGTTCAGCATGGGATACCAGAAGATCCAGGTGCCGTCGGTCGGCGAAAAGATCAGCGTCAATGCCGACATGTCCTTGAATGTGCCGAATAATCCGATCATCCCGTACATCGAGGGTGATGGCATCGGCGTGGATATCACGCCGGTGATGATCAAGGTCGTCGATGCCGCAGTCGAGAAAGCCTACAAGGGCGCTCGCAAGATCGCGTGGATGGAAGTCTATGCCGGCGAGAAGGCCACCCAGGTCTACGATCAGGACACCTGGCTGCCCGACGAAACCCTCGATGCGGTGCGTGACTATGTCGTGTCCATCAAGGGGCCGCTGACTACTCCGGTGGGTGGCGGCATCCGCTCCCTGAACGTTGCACTGCGCCAGCAACTCGACCTGTACGTCTGCCAGCGCCCGGTGCGCTGGTTCGAGGGCGTGCCGAGCCCGGTGAAGAAGCCGGGCGACGTGGACATGGTGATCTTCCGCGAGAACTCCGAAGACATCTACGCCGGCGTCGAGTGGAAAGCCGGCTCTCCGGAAGCAGAGAAGATCATCAAGTTCCTCACCGAGGAAATGGGCGTCAAGAAGATCCGCTTCACCCAGGACTGCGGTATCGGCATCAAGCCGGTTTCCCTGGAAGGCACCAAGCGCCTGGTGCGCAAGGCGCTGCAGTATGCCGTGGACAACGATCGCAGCTCGGTGACCCTGGTGCACAAGGGCAACATCATGAAATTCACCGAGGGTGCCTTCAAGGAATGGGGCTACGAGATCGCGCGCGACGAGTTCGGGGCCGAGCTGCTGGACGGTGGTCCGTGGATGCAGTTCAAGAATCCGAAGACCGGCAAGAACATCGTGGTCAAGGATGTCATCGCCGACGCCATGCTGCAGCAGATCCTGCTGCGTCCGGCCGAATATGACGTGATCGCCACCCTCAACCTGAACGGCGACTACCTCTCCGACGCCCTGGCGGCGGAAGTGGGGGGTATCGGTATCGCTCCGGGGGCGAACCTTTCCGATACCGTTGCGATGTTCGAAGCGACCCACGGCACCGCGCCGAAATACGCCGGCCAGGACAAGGTGAACCCGGGCTCGCTGATCCTCTCCGCCGAGATGATGCTGCGCCACATGGGCTGGTCCGAAGCTGCCGATCTGATCATCAAGGGCACCGACGGGGCGATTGCCGCCAAGACCGTGACCTATGATTTCGAACGTCTGATGGACGGCGCCAGGCTGCTGTCCTGCTCGGAGTTCGGCGACGCGATGATCGCCAAGATGTAACGCGGCGTGTGGAATGAGAAAGGCCGGTATCGATTACCGGCCTTTCTCTTTACTGTCTATGGTTGGGGGCTCAGGCTTCCGTGGTGGCTGTCTGCGTTGCTTCGCTGAGGCTCGCCTGGGAGGGAGCGCTGGAGGCGTTGGCGGTGACGGGCTGAATGTTGACGGCATGTAACCCCTTCGGCCCTTGCAGGATCTCGAAGCTGACGGGTTGGCCTGCCTTGAGGGTCTTGTAACCATCCATCTGGATTGCCGAATAATGGGCGAATAGGTCCTCATCTCGGCCGTCAGCCAGGATGAATCCATAGCCCTTGGCGTTGTTGAACCACTTGACCTTACCGCTGAGCATGCTGATCTCCCTCTGCAAAGGACTCCATCGCTGGAGTATCATCCACTACGATTCCGCTGCAGCCTTGGAAAAGACTGGGTTTCGGAACTCCTGATACCACTCCCAAGTGGGTATTCTTTGTTTGTAACACCCTTTTGCCGTTAGTCAAGGCGGCGCCGTCAGGGCTTCAGGTTTCGATACAAACTCCTGTTATGCCTTTATATCCCTCAAGTCGCAAAGCTTTCATTCCAGCATGCATGCAAGTAGCCAGATTCGACTAACATTCAATCAAGACCGCCCCGATCCTTCAGAGGAAGAGGGGACGGGGCTTGCGGTCGAGGAAGCCAAGCCGGCTCTGAAACCGCCACCAATGTACAGGGTCATCATGTTCAACGATGACTACACGCCGATGGATTTCGTGGTGGAGGTGCTTGAGCTGTACTTCAACATGAACCGCGAGCAGGCCACCAAGATCATGTTGACAGTGCATACTCAAGGGAAGGCAGTTTGCGGGGTATTTACCCGCGATATAGCCGAAACCAAGGCCATGCAGGTTAATCAGTATGCGAGGGAGAGCCAGCATCCATTGTTGTGCGAAATAGAGAAAGAAGGTTGATGCGGATGTTTGGGAGAGAGGTGAAGTCATGTTGAACCGAGAGCTCGAAGTCACCCTCAACCTCGCCTTCAAGGAGGCGCGGGCCAAGCGGCATGAATTCATGACCGTCGAGCACCTGCTGCTGGCACTGCTGGATAATGAGGCTGCGGCGACCGTGCTGCGTGCATGCGGGGCGAACCTGGACAAGCTGCGGCGTGACCTGCAGGAGTTCATCGACTCCACCACGCCATTGATTCCGCAGCATGACGAGGATCGCGAGACCCAGCCGACCCTGGGCTTCCAGCGCGTTCTCCAGCGCGCGGTATTCCATGTGCAGAGCTCCGGCAAGCGCGAGGTGACTGGCGCGAACGTGCTGGTGGCGATTTTCAGCGAACAGGAAAGCCAGGCGGTGTTCCTGCTCAAGCAGCAGAGCGTCGCCCGTATAGATGTGGTCAATTACATCGCCCACGGCATCTCCAAGGTGCCGGGCCATGCCGAGCATCAGGATAGCGAGCAGGACATGCAGGATGAGGAGGGCGGTGAGTCCTCCACCTCCAGCCATCCGCTGGATGCCTATGCCAGCAACCTCAACGAGCTGTCGCGCCAGGGGCGGATCGATCCGCTGGTCGGACGCGAGCCGGAAGTCGAGCGGGTGGCGCAGATTCTCGCGCGTCGGCGCAAGAACAACCCCTTGCTGGTCGGCGAGGCAGGTGTCGGCAAGACGGCGATTGCCGAGGGGCTGGCCAAGCGCATCGTCGACGGTCAGGTTCCCGACCTGCTGGCCGACAGCGTGGTCTATTCCCTGGACCTCGGCGCCCTGCTGGCGGGCACCAAGTATCGCGGCGACTTCGAGAAGCGCTTCAAGGCGCTGCTCAACGAGCTGCGCAAGCGCCCGCATGCGGTGCTGTTCATCGACGAGATCCACACCATCATCGGTGCCGGCGCGGCGTCCGGCGGGGTGATGGATGCGTCCAACCTGCTCAAGCCGCTGCTGTCGTCCGGCGAGATCCGCTGCATCGGCTCGACCACCTTCCAGGAATTCCGCGGCATCTTCGAGAAGGACCGTGCTCTGGCGCGGCGCTTCCAGAAGGTCGATGTCACCGAGCCGTCGGTAGAGGACACCGTCGGTATCCTCAGGGGCCTGAAGGCGCGCTTCGAGCAGCACCACCATATCGAGTACAGCGATGAGGCCCTGCGCGCAGCGGCCGAACTGGCGGCGCGCTACATCAATGACCGGCATATGCCGGACAAGGCCATCGATGTGATCGACGAGGCAGGTGCCTACCAGCGCCTGCAGCCGGAAGAGAAGCGCGTGAAGCGCATCGAAGTGGCGCAGGTCGAGGACATCGTCGCGAAGATCGCGCGCATTCCGCCGAAACACGTGAGTACCTCGGATAAAGAACTGCTGCGCAATCTCGAACGCGACCTCAAGCTGACCGTGTTCGGCCAGGGCGATGCCATCGAGTCGCTATCGACGGCGATCAAGCTGTCCCGTGCCGGGTTGAAGTCGCCGGACAAGCCGGTCGGCTCCTTCCTCTTCGCCGGTCCCACCGGTGTCGGCAAGACGGAGGTGGCGCGGCAACTGGCCAAGGCGCTGGGCGTCGAACTGGTGCGCTTCGACATGTCCGAGTACATGGAGCGGCATACCGTATCGCGGCTGATCGGTGCGCCTCCGGGCTACGTCGGCTTCGACCAGGGCGGGCTGCTCACCGAAGCCATCACCAAGACCCCGCATTGCGTGCTGCTGCTCGACGAGATCGAGAAGGCGCACCCGGAAGTCTTCAACCTGCTGCTGCAGGTGATGGACCACGGCACTCTGACCGACAACAACGGACGCAAGGCGGACTTCCGCAACATCATCCTGATCATGACCACCAACGCCGGTGCGGAAACCGCGGCGCGAGCCTCCATCGGCTTCACGCTGCAGGACCACACCAGCGATGCCATGGAAGTGATCAAGAAGAGCTTCACTCCGGAGTTCCGCAACCGCCTGGATACCATCATCCAGTTCGGCCGCCTGAGCCACGAGACGATCAAGTCGGTGGTCGACAAGTTCCTCGTCGAACTGCAGGCGCAGCTGGAGGATAAGCATGTCCAGCTGGAAGTCAGCGATGACGCGCGCGGCTGGTTGGCGGAGAAGGGCTACGATCCGCAGATGGGTGCGCGGCCGATGGCGCGGCTGATTCAGGACAAGATCAAGCGGCCGCTGGCCGAGGAGATCCTGTTCGGCGAGCTGGCCGAGCATGGCGGGATTGCCCATGTCGATCTGAAGGATGGCGAGCTGGCGTTCGAGTTCGAGACGGTTGCCGAGCCGGCCTGATATTCGCTGCAGAAACAAAAACGCCCGGCAATGCCGGGCGTTTTTCTATCCGTCTGGATCGCTTCGCGGCGTCCAGGCTTGCCGACGGATGTCAGCGAGCGCGATAGGTGATGCGACCCTTGCTCAGGTCGTAGGGCGTCAGTTCAACGCGAACCTTGTCGCCGGTCAGAATGCGGATGTAGTTCTTGCGCATCTTACCGGAGATGTGCGCGGTAACGACGTGCCCGTTCTCCAACTCCACGCGAAACATGGTGTTGGGCAGGGTGTCGATGACAGTGCCTTCCATTTCGAAGCTGTCTTCTTTCGACATGCAGTAGAGCCCTCGGTATCTATGGGTGGCCCTGACGTGGGCCCTTAAAAAAGGCGAGCATTGTGCCTGAAAAACGCGCGTAGCGCCACGGGGCCCGGAAGTTTGTCAGCTAAGTACGACCCAGCGCTGGTTCACGAACAGTTCGATCGGCCGGTACTGGGTCTTGTAGTTCATCTTTCGGCAATTCTTGATCCAGTACCCCAGGTAGACCGCATGCAGGCCCAGGCGTGCGGTTTCGCCGATCTGCCAGAGGATGGCGTAGCGGCCCAGGCTGCGGCGCTCCTCGTCCGGATCGTAGAAGGTATATACAGCCGACAGACCGTTCGGCAGCACATCGGTCACCGCCACCGCGAGCAGCCGGCCATGCAGGCGGAATTCGTAGAAGCGGCTGAACGGCAGGTCACGGACCAGGAAGGTGGTGAACTGGTCGCGGCTTGGTGGGTACATGTCGCCATCGGCGTGGCGCTGTTCGATGTAGCGCATGTACAGCGCGTAGTACTCCTCGGTGAAGGAGGGGCGCCGTTTGAACACTTCGAGATCGCAGTTGCGCTTGATGATGCGCTTCTGCTGGCGATTGGCCTGGAACGGCGCAACCGGAATGCGCGCGGGAATGCAGGCGGTACAGTGCTGGCAATGGGGGCGGTAGAGGTGTTCGCCGCTACGCCGGAAGCCGACCTCGGAAAGCGAGGCGTAAAGCTGGGCGTCCATGGGCTGGCTCGGATCGAGGAACAGCGTGGTGGCCTGTTCCTCGGGCAAGTAGCTGCATGGATGCGGTTGCGTGGCGTAGAACTTGAGGCGGGCCAGTTCGGTCATGTTTCAACCCCCGCGGAAACCCTTTGGCAAGTTTATGCCAGGCCGGGCAAGTCCGCTTGCGAACGCCAGTCGAGCGCTGGCTGTTGATCGAGATAGAGGCGCAGATAATTGGCGAATTCGCTGCGGGGAATGGCGCGCGCGCCCAGGCTGTGCAGGTGTTGCGTCGGCATCTGGCAATCGATCAGGGCGAAACCCGCGTGGCCAAGTTTCTGCGCCAGGGTGACGAACGCGACTTTCGAGGCGTTGTCCGCCCGGCTGAACATCGATTCGCCGAAGAATAGCCGGCCCATGGCGAGCCCGTAGAGGCCGCCGACCAGTTGGCCGTCCGCCCAGGCTTCGACCGAATGGGCGATGCCCTTGCGGTGGAGCTCTATATAAGCCTTCTGCATGGCGCTGGTGATCCAGGTGCCATCGGCGTAGTCGCGCGGGGCGGCGCATGCGCGGATGACCTCTTCGAAGGCCTGGTCGATGGTGACGCGGAAGCGCTGCTGGCGCAGGCATTTTGCAAGGCTGCGGGAAACATGCAGTTCCGCCGGGAATAGCACCGTGCGCGGATCGGGAGACCACCAGAGCAGCGGCTGTCCCTCCTGATACCAGGGGAAGCAGCCATGGCGATAGGCCCGGATCAGGCGCTGCGGGTTGAGGTCGCCGCCGGCCGCGAGGAGGCCGTTGGGCTCGTGCAGGGCCGTTTCCAGAGGAGGGAAGTCGAAGTTGCTGCGCGACAGCCAGGTCAGCATGGTGAGCAGGGGAGGGGAGGCCTCCCCTGATCTGGCCGGTCAGACGTCGAGATACTTTTCGGCGTCCAGCGCAGCCATGCAGCCGGCGCCGGCCGAAGTGATCGCCTGGCGATAGACGTGGTCGGCCACGTCACCGGCGGCGAATACGCCCTCGATGCTGGTCTGGGTGGCGTTGCCTTCGCCGCCGCCCTTGACCACCAGGTAGCCGTCGCGCATTTCCAGCTGGCCCTTGAACAGGTCGGTGTTCGGCTTGTGGCCAATGGCGATGAATACGCCGGAGAGGTCCATGTGGCGGGTTTCGCCGTTCTGGGTGTCCTTCAGGCGCACGCCGGTGACGCCCATCTCGTCGCCCAGCACTTCGTCGAGGGTGGCGTTCCAGTGCAGGCGGATATTGCCGTTGGCGGCCTTCTCGAACAGTTTGTCCTGCAGGATCTTCTCCGAGCGCAGCTTGTCGCGGCGGTGGATCAGGTGGACTTCCTTGGCGATGTTGGCCAGGTAGAGCGCTTCCTCGACCGCGGTATTGCCGCCGCCGACCACGCAGACCACCTGGTTGCGATAGAAGAAGCCGTCGCAGGTGGCGCAGGCGGAGACGCCCTTGCCCATGAAGGATTCCTCGGACGACATGCCCAGGTACTGGGCGGAGGCGCCGGTGGAGATGATCAGCGCGTCGCAGGTATAGGTGCCGCTGTCGCCCTTGAGGACGAACGGCTTCTGCTGCAACTCCGCGGTATGAATGTGGTCGTAAACGATCTCGGTATCGAAGCGTTGCGCGTGCTGCTGCATCCGTTCCATCAGTGCAGGACCGGTCAGGCCTTCCACGTCGCCCGGCCAGTTGTCCACTTCGGTAGTGGTGGTGAGCTGGCCGCCTGGCTGGATGCCGGTGATGACGACAGGCTTGAGATTCGCGCGCGCGGCGTACACGGCGGCGGTGTAGCCCGCCGGGCCGGAGCCCAGGATGATCAGGCGCGAATGCTTGACTTCATTCATAAAAAGACTCCATAAGCCTTTGTCACGTAAAAGAATGCATGCTCCAATGAAATCGCCGGAGAGCTGTATCGGGCTATGCTACACCGAACCGGGAAACGCCGGCAAAAGCGCCGCCGGGCTGTCCCGGCTTCGCTGGCATCGGCCGACCAAAGCCGTACAATAGGCCCGTTTTGACGCTCAAAGATTCTCGGAAGCGCCCAGGGCGCAGGAAAAGACGCGTTTTGAAGGACACGACCACAGCAAGCCACGCCGCCGCATGGCGTCAGCAATTGCATTATCGCCTGAAGGAAGGGGCTTTGATCGCGCTGGGCGCGCTATGCCTCTATCTGTGGATGGCGCTGCTCACCTATGACCCGGCGGATCCGGGCTGGAGCCACTCCAGCCATGTGGTGCAGGTGCAGAACGCCGCTGGTCGCCTGGGGGCGATGTTCGCTGACATCCTGTTCATGGTGCTTGGCTACTTCGCCTACATCTTCCCGTTGCTGCTGGCGGTCAAGACCTGGCAGGTGTTTCGCAAGCGTCACCTACCCTGGGAGTGGAGCGGCTGGCTGTTCTCCTGGCGGCTGATCGGCCTGGTGTTCCTGATTCTTGGCGGCTCTGCGCTGGCCTTCATTCATTTCCACACCACCGGCGGGCACATACCGGCCTCGGCGGGCGGCGCCCTGGGCGAGAGCCTCGGCCAACTGGCGGTCAACGCGCTGAACGTACAGGGCAGCACCCTGTTGCTCCTCTCCCTGTTCCTCTTCGGTCTGACCGTATTCGCCGATCTGTCCTGGTTCAAGGTCATGGACATGACCGGCAAGATCACCCTCGATCTGTTCGAACTGATCCAGAACGTCTTCAACCGCTGGTGGAGCGCGCGCAGCGAGCGCAAGCAACTGATGGCGCAACTCCGCGAAGTGGACGAGCGGGTCGCCGAGGTCGTGGCGCCGGTAGTCGCCGACCGTCGCGAGCAGGCCAAGGTCAAGGAACGTCTGATCGAGCGCGAGGAGTCGCTGGTCAAGAGCGTGCAGGAGCGTGAGAGCCGCCCGGCGCCGAAGATCGACCCGCCCGCACCGCCCAAGCCGGTGGAAGCGAGCAAGCGCGTGCAGAAGGAAAAGCAGACGCCGCTGTTCGTCGACAGCGCCGTGGAGGGCACCCTGCCGCCGCTTTCGATCCTCGACCCGGCCGAGCAGAAGCAGAAGAGTTATTCGCCCGAGTCTCTGGAGGCGATGTCGCGCCTGCTGGAAATCAAGCTCAAGGAATTCGGCGTCGAGGTGGTGGTCGAGTCCGTGCATCCGGGCCCGGTGATCACCCGCTTCGAGATCCAGCCGGCGGCCGGCGTGAAGGTCAGTCGCATCTCCAACCTGGCCAAGGACCTGGCACGTTCGCTGGCGGTGATCAGCGTGCGGGTGGTCGAGGTGATCCCTGGCAAGACCACCGTTGGCATCGAGATTCCCAACGAAGACCGGCAGATGGTGCGCTTCTCCGAAGTGCTGATGACTCCGGAGTACGACGAGCACAAATCCACCGTGCCGCTGGCGCTTGGCCATGATATCGGCGGTCGGCCGATCATCACCGACCTGGCGAAGATGCCGCACCTGTTGGTGGCTGGTACCACCGGTTCCGGTAAGTCGGTGGGGGTGAACGCCATGCTCCTGTCGATCCTGTTCAAGTCGACGCCGGAAGAGGCGCGTCTGATCATGATCGACCCGAAAATGCTCGAACTGTCGATCTACGAGGGCATCCCGCACCTGCTTTGCCCGGTGGTCACCGACATGAAGGAAGCGGCCAACGCGCTGCGCTGGAGCGTCGCCGAGATGGAGCGGCGCTACAAGCTGATGGCCGCCATGGGCGTGCGCAACCTCGCCGGCTTCAACCGCAAGGTAAAGGATGCCGAAGAGGCCGGCACGCCGCTGACCGACCCGCTGTACCGCCGCGAGAGCATGGAAGACGAGGCTCCGCTGCTGAAGACCCTGCCGACCATCGTAGTAGTGGTCGACGAATTCGCCGACATGATGATGATCGTCGGCAAGAAGGTCGAAGAACTGATCGCCCGTATCGCGCAGAAGGCGCGGGCGGCAGGCATCCACCTGATCCTCGCGACCCAGCGTCCCTCGGTCGACGTGATCACCGGTCTGATCAAGGCCAACATCCCGACCCGTATCGCCTTCCAGGTCTCCAGCAAGATCGACTCGCGCACCATCCTCGACCAGGGTGGCGCCGAGCAGCTTCTGGGCCACGGCGACATGCTCTACCTGCCGCCGGGCACCGGTCTGCCGATTCGCGTGCATGGCGCCTTCGTCTCCGACGACGAGGTGCATCGCGTGGTCGAGGCATGGAAACTGCGCGGCGCGCCGAACTACATCGAAGATATCCTGGCTGGCGCCGATGAAGGCGGTGGCGGTGGTGGCAGCTTCGAGGGTGGTGGCGAAGGCGGCGAGGGCAGCGAGGACGATCCGCTTTACGATGAAGCCGTGCGCTTCGTCACCGAAAGCCGGCGTGCATCCATCTCCGCAGTCCAGCGCAAACTGAAGATCGGCTACAACCGTGCCGCTCGGATGATCGAGGCCATGGAAATGGCCGGCGTGGTCACGGCGATGAACACCAATGGCTCGCGCGAGGTCATCGCGCCTGCTCCTATCCGCGACTGAATCATTCGAGGAAATCCATGCGACTGATCCGCATGCTGCTGATTGCCGCCCTCACCTTTGCTGGCGTACAGGCCCACGCCGACGATGCCGTTGCCGCGCAGCGCCTGAGCGAACTGCTGAGCAAGGCCCAGACCATGACCGCACGCTTCTCCCAGCTGACCCTGGACGGCAGCGGCACCCGCCTGCAGGAAACCGCCGGCCAGCTCAGCCTGAAGCGCCCCGGCCTGTTCCGCTGGCACACCGATGCACCGCAGGAGCAACTGCTGATCTCCAATGGCGAGAAGGTCTGGCTGTTCGACCCGGACCTGGAGCAGGTGACCATCCAGAAACTCGACCAGCGCCTGACCCAGACTCCGGCGCTGCTGCTTTCCGGCGATACCTCGAAAATCCACGAAAGCTTCGATATCACCCGCAAGGAAGGCGGCAACGTGGTGGACTTCATCCTCAAGCCGAAGGACAAGGACACCCTGTTCGACAACCTGCGGATTTCCTTCCGCAACGGCGTGATCAACGACATGCAGCTGATCGACAGCGTCGGCCAGCGCACCAATATCCTGTTCTTCGACGTGAAGATGAACCAGGCGATCGACGCCAACCAGTTCGTCTTCGAAGTGCCGAAGGGCGTCGACGTCATCCAGGAATGACGGGCTGTCTGTAGGTACTGATGTGGACCTGTTCAGCTCCGAACCCGTAGCCCAGCCCCTGGCCGCGCGCCTGCGCCCGGCCAACCTGGACGAGTACGTCGGCCAGGAGCACCTGCTGGCCCGCGGCAAGCCGCTGCGCGAGGCGCTGGAGCAGGGCGCGCTGCACTCGATGATCTTCTGGGGACCGCCGGGCGTCGGCAAGACCACCCTGGCGCGCCTGCTGGCGAAGGTCTCGGATGCGCACTTCGAGACCATTTCCGCGGTGCTTTCCGGGGTCAAGGAAATCCGCCAGGCCGTCGAGGTGGCCAAGCAGCACGCTGCCCAGTACGGTCGCCGCACCATCCTGTTCGTCGATGAAGTGCACCGCTTCAACAAGAGCCAGCAGGACGCCTTCCTTCCCTATGTGGAAGACGGCACGCTGATCTTCATCGGCGCCACCACCGAGAACCCCTCCTTCGAGCTGAACAATGCGCTGCTCTCGCGGGCCCGCGTCTATGTGCTGAAGAGCCTGGACGAAGAGGCGCTGCGCAAGCTGGTCCAGCGCGCATTGAACGAGGACAAGGGGCTCGGCAAACGCAAGCTGAGCCTGCCGGAAGAAAGCTTCCGGATTCTCCTGGCCGCCGCCGACGGCGATGGCCGGCGCCTGCTCAACCTGCTGGAGAATGCCGCCGACCTCGCCGAGGACGGCACGGCGATCAGTCCCGAGCTGCTGCAGAACCTGCTGGGCGACAGCCGCCGGCGTTTCGACAAGGGCGGCGAGGCCTTCTACGACCAGATAAGCGCCCTGCACAAGTCGGTGCGTGGCTCCAACCCGGACGGCGCGCTCTACTGGTTCGCGCGCATGCTCGACGGCGGCTGCGACCCGCTGTACATCGCCCGCCGCGTGGTGCGCATGGCCAGCGAGGACATCGGCAACGCCGACCCGCGCGCCCTGACCCTGTGCCTCTCGGCGTGGGACGTGCAGGAGCGGCTGGGCAGTCCGGAAGGCGAGCTGGCGGTGGCCCAGGCCATCGTCTACCTCGCCTGTGCGCCGAAGAGCAACGCCGTCTACATGGGTTTCAAGGCGGCGATGCGCGATGCCGCGGAAAACGGTTCGCTGGAAGTGCCGCTGCACCTGCGCAACGCGCCGACCAAGCTGATGAAGAATCTCGGCTACGGCGAGGAATACCGCTACGCCCATGACGAGCCGGATGCCTACGCCGCGGGAGAGGACTATTTCCCCGAGGCTTTGGAGCCGCGCCAGTACTACCAGCCGGTACCGCGTGGCCTGGAGTTGAAGATCGGCGAAAAGCTCAGGCACCTCGCTGCCCTGGATCGTGCCAGCCCCCGAAAACGCAGAAAACGCTGATCGCCTGTCCATGATTCGTCGCGCATCGGCCATTCTGTGGTGGTAACAGGCTCGGAATGCGCAGCCGCCAGATGTAAACTCCGCTTTTTCGCCTGTTTCGTCCCGCTGGCTCTGGTCTGCGGGATCATGGACCGGCCCTGTGCGGCAACAGATGCCGCCCTCACTAGAGATACGAGAACAGACCATGCTCGATTCCAAACTGGTACGTACCCAACTGCAGGAAGTGGCGGAGCGCCTGGCCACCCGCGGCTACACCCTGGACGTGGCGCGCTTCGAGGCGCTGGAAAACCAGCGCAAGTCCGTGCAGACCCGTACCGAGCAGCTGCAGGCCGAGCGCAACGCGCGCTCCAAGGCGATCGGCCAGGCCAAGCAGCGCGGCGAGGACATCGCTCCGCTGATGGCCGACGTGAACCGCATGGGCGACGAGCTGGAGGCCGGCAAGCGCGAGCTGGAAGCCATCCAGGCAGAACTGGACAACCTGCTGCTGAACATCCCCAACCTGCCGCACGAGTCCGTACCGGTCGGTGAGGACGAGGACCATAACGTCGAAGTGCGCCGCTGGGGCACCCCGAAGGCCTTCGACTTCGCCGTTCAGGACCATGTGGCCCTCGGCGAGAAGTACGGCTGGCTGGACTTCGAGACCGCCGCGCGCCTGTCCGGCGCCCGCTTCGCCCTGATGCGCGGGCCGATTGCCCGTCTGCACCGCGCCCTGGCGCAGTTCATGATCGACCTGCACACCCGCGAGCACGGCTACGAGGAAGCCTACACGCCTTACCTGGTCCAGGCCCCGGCGCTGCAGGGCACCGGCCAGTTGCCGAAATTCGAGGAAGACCTGTTCAAGATCGGCCGCGAGAGCGATCCCGACCTTTACCTGATCCCGACCGCCGAAGTGTCGCTGACCAACATCGTCGCCGGGCAGATCCTCGACGCCAAGCAACTGCCGCTGAAGTTCGTCGCCCATACCCCGTGCTTCCGCAGCGAGGCGGGCGCTTCCGGCCGCGACACCCGCGGGATGATCCGCCAGCACCAGTTCGACAAGGTCGAGATGGTGCAGATCGTCGAGCCGGCGAAGTCCTTCGAGGCGCTGGAAGGCCTGGTCGGCAATGCCGAAAGGGTCCTGCAGTTGCTCGAACTGCCTTACCGCACGATCGTGCTGTGCACTGGCGACATGGGCTTCGGCGCGACCAAGACCTACGACATCGAGGTGTGGGTGCCGAGCCAGGACAAGTACCGCGAGATTTCCTCCTGCTCCAACTGCGGCGACTTCCAGGCGCGCCGCATGCAGGCGCGCTTCCGCAACCCGGAAACCGGCAAGCCGGAGCTGCTGCACACCCTCAACGGTTCCGGCCTGGCGGTCGGCCGTACCCTGGTGGCGGTGCTGGAGAATTACCAGCAGGCCGACGGCTCCATTCGCGTACCGGAAGTGCTCAAGCCCTACATGGCCGGCATCGAGGTGATCGGCTGAGATGGACTACCTGCCGCTGTTCCATAACCTGCGCGGTCGCCGGGCCCTTCTGGTCGGCGGCGGCGAGGTCGCACTGCGCAAGGCGCGCCTGCTCAACGACGCCGGTGCGCTGCTGCGCGTAGTCGCTCCGGAGGTTCATCCGGAGCTGCGCGAACTGGTGGAGCAGGGGCAGGGCGAGCTGTGCGAGCGTGGCTATACCGAGGGCGATCTGGTCGATTGCATGCTGGTAATCGCCGCAACCGACGACGAGCCGCTCAACGCCCGGGTTTCGCGCGATGCCCATGCGCGGGGCGTGCCGGTCAATGTGGTCGACGCTCCGGCGCTATGCAGCGTGATCTTCCCGGCCATCGTCGACCGTTCCCCGCTGATCGTGGCGGTTTCCAGCGGCGGCGATGCGCCGGTGCTGGCGCGGCTGCTGCGGGCCAAGCTGGAAACCTGGATTCCGGCGACCTACGGCCAGCTCGCCGGGCTGGCCAGTCGCTTCCGCGATGCGGTGAAGCAGCGTCTGCCCGAATTGCAGCAGCGGCGGATCTTCTGGGAGGACGTATTCCAGGGGCCGATTGCCGAGCGCGTGCTTTCCGGTCGCCCGGCAGAGGCCGAGCGGCTGCTGAGTGAAAAACTCGAAGCCGGGCAGGCCGAGGCACGTGGCGAGGTCTATCTGGTCGGCGCTGGGCCGGGCGATCCGGACCTGCTGACCTTCCGTGCCCTGCGCCTGATGCAGCAGGCCGACGTGGTGCTCTACGACCGCCTGGTGGCGCCGGCGATCCTCGACCTGTGCCGGCGCGATGCCGACCGCCTGTATGTCGGCAAGCGCCGTGCCGATCACTCCGTGCCGCAGGATGAAATCAACCGGCTGCTGGTGGAGCTGGCTTCCCAGGGCAAGCGCGTGCTGCGCCTGAAGGGCGGCGATCCGTTCATCTTCGGTCGTGGCGGCGAGGAAATCGACGAACTGGCGGCCAACGGCATCCCGTTCCAGGTGGTGCCGGGCATCACTGCGGCCAGCGGTTGCGCGGCTTATGCCGGGATTCCGCTGACTCACCGCGACTATGCGCAGTCGGTGCGCTTCGTGACCGGGCACCTGAAGGATGGCACCTCCGACCTGCCCTGGGCGGATCTGGTCGCGCCGGGACAGACCCTGGTGTTCTACATGGGGCTGGTGGGCCTGCCGGTGATCTGCGAACAGCTGATCCGCCACGGCCGCGCGGCGGAAACGCCGGCGGCACTGGTACAGCAAGGCACCACGGTGCACCAGCGGGTATTCACCGGCACCCTGGCGAACCTGCCGCAACTGGTGGCCGAGCATGAGGTGCATGCGCCGACGCTGGTGATCGTCGGCGAAGTGGTTCAACTGCGCGACAAGCTGGCCTGGTTCGAGGGGCAGTGATCAAAGCCGTGACGCTTGCCGGAAACAGCGTAGGTTGGCGCTGAGCTTGCGAAGCCCAACGGTGCAGAGTCCGACAGATGTTGGGCTTCACTGCGTTCAGCGCCAACCTACGGGTTGACTGCCATGCCCTTGCCCGGCAGATGCTCCCGACCATGCGGCAAACCGAAGTCCTGCTGCGGGCCGAGCGGGACGATACCGGTCGGGTTGATGGCGCGGTGGCTGCCGTAGTAGTGGTTCTTGATGTGCTGGAAGTTCACCGTTCCGGCCACGCCTGGCCACTGGTATAGCTCGCGCAGCCAGCCGGAGAGGTTGGGGTAATCGGCCATGCGGCGCAGGTTGCACTTGAAGTGCCCGTGGTAGACCGCATCGAAGCGAACCAGCGTGGTGAACAGGCGCCAGTCGGCTTCGGTCAGGTATTCGCCAGCCAGATAGCGATGGGTGGCGAGATGGGCTTCCAGGCAGTCCAGTTCCTCGAACAGCGCTGTGAAAGCTTCCTCGTAGGCCGCCTGGGAAGTGGCGAAGCCGGCGCGATAGACGCCGTTGTTCACCGCCGGGTAGATGCGCGCGTTGAGGGCGTCGATTTCCTCCCGTAACCCCTGTGGGTAGAGGTCCAGGCGGTTGCCGGTGAGGTCGTCGAATGCCGAATTGAACATGCGGATGATTTCCGCCGATTCGTTGCTGACGATGCGCTTCTGCTGCTTGTCCCACAGCACCGGCACGGTCACCCGGCCGCTGTAGTGCGGATCGTCGATGGTGTAGCGCTGGTGGAGGAAGTCCAGGCCGTCGAGCGCATCGCCGGTGGAGCCGAGCTCGCGGTCGAAGGTCCAGCCGTTTTCCAGCATCAGCCAGCTCACCACGGACACGTCGATCAGCTTCTCCAGGCCTTTCAACTGGCGGAAGATCAGCGTGCGGTGGGCCCACGGGCAGGCCAGGGAAACATAGAGATGGTAGCGGCCGGCCTCGGCGCGGAAGCCGCCTTCGCCGCTCGGGCCAGGGCTGCCGTCGGCAGTGATCCAGTTGCGGCGCTGGGCGTTCTCGCGCTGGAAGCGGCCATCCTTGCCGGTGTCGTACCACTGGTCATGCCAGCGTCCATCGATCAGTTGTCCCATGTTCCGGCTCCGAAAAGACTGGGTTGGAACCAGTCTATTCGGCTTCTGCTCGATCGATTAGCGCAAAAACATGACCTGAAGAATCGATCAGATCGATTTGTCGCGCGAATCCCAGCGCCGACGGGCCTCGGCGAAGGCTTCGTCGCGCGGCAGGCCGAGTCCGCGCAGTGCCAGGGCGATGGTGGAGAGCACGGCTAGCTCGCCGTAACTGTCGTCCCGTTCGCCACGCCAGGTCGCGAGGAGGGCGGATGGCTCCAGCTTCTCCGGTTTGACGTGGCGCTGGGCGGAAAGCGCCGGCCATTCCTCGTCCCAGCTCGCGCCGCCTTCGCAACCATAAAGGTGCGCGGGGCTGTCCGGGTTGATCTCTACTTCGCCGCCTTCGCCCTTGATCACGATGGCGCGATCGCCGAGCAGACGGCTGCCTTCGCGATGCACTTCCTGGTAGCCGGGGTGGAAGATGCTCTGCAGGATGCAGGTGGCGCCCAGCGGATTGAGCAGGCGTACCGCCGAGTGGATCGGCGAGCGCAGGCCGAGGGTGTTGCGCAGGTCGATCATCCGCTGCAGGCGCGGCATCCAGTCCACCAGCGGGGCGAAGGCCAGGCCGTGTTCATCCAGGGCCTTGCCCACGCTTGGCCAGTCGCGGCACAGCGGGATATTCAGGGTGTCGAGCAGTTGCTCGCTGTACATGCGCCCGGCGGTATGCGCGCCGCCGCCGTGCAGGAGGATGCGCGTGCCGCTGCCGGCCAGGCATTTGGTGGCCAGCAGGTACCAGGGCAGGTGGCGCTTCTTGCCGGCGTAGGTCGGCCAGTCGATATCGACGGCGATGCCCGGTGCCTGCAGGCGGCTGCGCACCGCCTCGGCGAAGCCGGCCAGTTCCTCCGCGCTTTCCTCCTTGTGCCGCAGGAGCATGAGGAAGGCGCCGAGCTGGGTTTCCTCGATCTGGCCGTCGAGGATCATGCCCAGCGCTTCGCGGGCTTCGTCGCGGGTCATGCTGCGTGCGCCGCGCTTGCCCTTGCCGAGGATGCGGACGAACTGGGCGAAGGGGTGTTCGGCGGGGGGCTGGAGTACGAGCGGGCTGGGCGTCATAGGCAGTTGGTCGGTTTCGGCAGGCCGGCGAGCTTGGCGGCGAGCTTGGCCGGGGTGCCCTTGAACAGGAGGTTGAGGTGCAGGCTGTTGCCCTTTTCCGCGCCCAGGCGCTGGGCGACGTACTTGATCAGCGGGCGGTTGGCCGGCGACAGCTGGAACTCGCCATAGAACTCGCGCAGCAGCAGGAGGATTTCCCAATGCGCCGGCGTCAGGCTGAGCCCTTCGTTGTGCGCAAGGGCCTCGGCGACCGCGTCGGACCAGTCGTCCAGGTATTGCAGGTAGCCGTCCTTGTCGAGGGCGATATGCTGCCCGTTCACCAGTAGCGAGTTCATAGCCAGGCGTTGACCTTGTCGAAGCGGGTGCAGAGTTCGACGAAACCGGGGTAGTCCAGCGCCACGACCCGCGCCGGCACGTCGTCGAGGCCGCGTGCCTGGAGGTCTTCGAGCAGGGCGAACAGCGCATTGCCGGCGGGCATCAGCTCCAGCGCCTGGCACGGTGCGGTGCCGGCGCGCAGGGCATGCACGGCCTCGCCGCTGAGCAGCACGCCATCGTCCGGGCCGAGTAGGTGTAGGCAACTGGCGAGACGGCCGTCGTTGAACGGGGAGTGCGAGAGCAGGTGAAGAGTGGCCATCAGAGGGTGATTACCTGGTCGTAGCGTTGAATCAGGTCGCGCAATGCCGCGTCGTCGAGGACCTGTGCCGGGAGCTTCAGGCCATCCGTGACCAATCCGCGTTCGGTGAGGCTGCGGGCGGCCACGTAGAGTTCGTCGATGCCGAACAGCGGCAGGGCCTGCAGATTGGCTTGCAGGTCCTTCTGCTCGATGCTGGCGGGGCGCTGGCCGGGAGCCAGCTGGAACACGCCGTCGTCGAGGAACAGCAGGCCGATGGGCAGTTCGAAGGCGCCGCCGGCAAGGGCGATATCCAGCGCCTCGCGGGCGCTCGGGCCGGACCAGGGCGCCTGGCGGCTGACAATAAGCAGGGACTTGGCCATCAGTTGCCTCCGAAGCAGACCAGCCGGTCCGCCTGTTGCGTCGCTTCGTGCAATTGGCCGAGTCCGGACAGCTCCCAGGGCGCCTGCAAGTTGGCCGCCGGACGGCTGTAGCGGGTGGCTTCCTCTTCGTTCAGCACGCCACGGCGCAGGGCGGCGGCGATGCAGACCACGCCGTCCAACTGGTTGTCGCAGACGAAGCGGGTCCAGGCGGCGGCGACGTCCAGTTCGTCCTGGCTCGCCACCGCGTTGCTCGAAGCGCTGTGCACGCCTTCCTGATAGAAGAACAGGCGGACGATCTCATGGCCGCCAGCCAGCACCGCTTCGGCGAAGCGCAGGGCGCGGCGGGCGGCGGGCGAGTGGGGCGGCGCGAACAGGGCGATGGCGAATTTCATGGGCGGGCTTTGGCGGAGGATTTTCGCAGGATGATACGGCGAGCCGGAGCATTTTGCTGCGCCGAAAAAGAAAAAGCCCGTCGAAACGGGCTTTTCCGGAGTGCCTGGGAACTATCAGTCGTCGCTGCCCATGATGCCGAAGATCTGCAGCAGGCTGAGGAACAGGTTGTAGATCGACACGTACAGGCTGATCGTCGCCATGATGTAGTTGCGCTCGCCGCCGTGGATGATCGCGCTGGTCTGGAACAGGATCATCGCCGAGGAGAACAGCACGAAAGCGGCGCTGATCGCCAGTTGCAGGCCGCTGATCTGGAAGAACATCGACACCAGCACCGCGCCCAGCAGGACGAAGAAGCCGGCAGTGATGAACCCGGACAGGAAGCTCATGTCCTTGCGGGTGGTCAGCACATAGGCGGACAGGCCGAAGAACACCAGGGCGGTCATGAAGAACGCCGAGGAGATCACGCTGGCGCCGTTGGCCATGCCCAGGTAAATGTTCAGGATCGGGCCGAGGGTGTAGCCCATGAAGCCGGTCAGGGCGAAGGTGCTGAGCAGACCCCAGCCGCTGTTGCGCAGTTTAATCGTCAGGAAGAACAGGCCGTAGAAGCCGATCAGCACGACGAGGAAACCCGGGTAGGGCAGGCGCAGTTGTTGCGATACGTAAGCCACGATGCCGCTGAAGGCGAGGGTGATGGCCAGCAGTCCATAGGTATTGCGCAGGACCCCGCTGACCTCCTTCTGTTCCACCGCTGTGGCGTTGAGATATTGGCGTTCTTGCATGGTTAGCACTCCTGTTACTGGAAACGAGTCCATGACGATAGTAGCCGCATCATAACAAAGGCCCGGCCGCGGCCAACGAGCAGAGTTTGACAGTGTGTTGCGATCCGGTACTATTGCGCCCCGCAAATAGGGAAGTGTGGCCGAGTGGTTTAAGGCAGCGGTCTTGAAAACCGCCGGGTGTAACAGCCCCCAGAGTTCGAATCTCTGCGCTTCCGCCATATCCAAGGCCCTGATTTGTCAGGGCCTTTGCCATTCTAGCCCAGCGGTATGCGGGCGCTCTGAACGAGGCAAAAAGAGCCCGAGTTCCGAAATAAAACGGAACGAGTTCCGAAACTCGGCCTATTTCGCCGGCTTCGCGATGGCTCCCAGGCGTCGATAAACCCGCTCCGTGATCTCCTCTTCGGTGTGGCCGAGCAACCGGCTGGCATCCTTCACGTCGGTGATTTCCGAGGCCGCCTTCGGCCGGATATCCCGGAACTGGAACTGACCGATCCTGAGTGCAAGGTGGGCATCGCCATCCTCGAGCGCCGCCGCCTTGGCCTTGTCCCTCGCAGCCTCCCAGCGGTCCCGTAGCATCACTTGCGACACACGGAGACCCCGCTCATTCACGATGAGGAAGGGGCTCGTGAACTGCCGATTCCGCGCTGCGATCTGTTTCAGCAGCGTGCCCAGGCTGTTCTCCTGCTCATCGCTGCGCAGCATGATCCGCAGTTTCTTGCTGGTTTTCCCCTGCTGGACCAGCAGGAAATCCCCCTCGATATCGTCCTTGCGCATCCTGAGTACATCCGCCGGACGCTGACCGGTCAAGTACGCCAGATCCATGGCGTCCTTCAGTTCGGGCACGGCCTTCCGATAGACGGCATTCCAGACCACATCATTGGCGTAGTAGTCCCGCGGTGCCTCCTTGTTCTTGCGTACGCCCTGGCAGGGATTTTCCTTGACCGTCAGGCCCCACTCCCGCGCCATGTTGAACACGTGGGACAGCGTGGCGATCTCGCGATTCGCCCGCACTTTGGCGCTCCGCGCGTCGCGATACCGGGCGATCATCGCCGGGGTGATCGCATCGATCGGCGCTTCGTCGAAGAGCGGGCGCAGCTGGCGCAGCTCCGCCAGATTGTCCCGTTGGGTGCGCGGGGCCTTCTTCGGTATTACATCCCGTACGTACCGATCGAAGATCGAGCGCATGATGCGTAGGTCCAGAGGCTTCTCTTTGGCCTCCAGCTCGGCCCATTTCAGGCGCGCCAGATCGAGGTCGGTGCCCAGCGGGATCTCCTTCCCGCTGGTGTCTTGGTAGTAATACCCAACCCAGACCTTCCCGTTCTTCCGAATGCGCCTGCGGCGATACATGTTGGGCGGGAGATCTCGGTTTTCCTTCTTGCGGGGACGCATTCAATTCACTCGTGAGAAATCCGGTGACCAGGTTGGAGTTGGTAGCGGAGGGGGTTGGTGTACCGTGATATCGGGCTGCAGGCCGAGCTTCATGCGGGCATAAAGCCGGCCGACCAGGGGGCGCTTGCCGCGGCTTTCTACGTAGTACCAGTGGTGGCTGTCCAGCCAGCGGCGCTGCCAGGCCCTGGCGGTGTAGCCGGTGATCTCGGCGAGTTCCTCGTCGGAAAGGATTTCGCTCTCCATGGGGCAATACCTCATCGCGCCGGCCAGGGTCGGCGGTGTGTGGAAGGGAAGGGGAAGTCGTAGAAGCGGAGATTCGAGCCGAGGTCAGCTCGGCCAGGCGTCATCCAGCGCGATGCAGGCGCTCGCGCACGTCGGGATCTTCGATATCGGTCATCGGCTATCTCCAGGGCTTGCTTGCGGTAGCTGCATGAGCTGCCTGGCCAGTTGTTCGCATTCATGGACGCAGTACGGCAGGTCGCGGTGAACGGAATCGCTTGTCCGGATGCCATTGTCGAAACGCCGCCCGAACTCGCTGTCAGGCGCCGGCAGATCCCATGCATGCGCACAGTCATAGCCAAGCCACCAGAGCCCAGTGCCGCTCACCGGATAATCCTTCCCGGCGGCATAGGTCAGGCCACCATGCACTTCGATCTCGGCGAGCGTCGCCTCGCAGTAATCCAGTCGGTAGCAGGAATGGTCTGGAGCTACGCCGACGTAGCCACAGCGATGCCCCATGTCCTGCATGTAGATCACCACCGCCCGAAGCCCGACGTTGGTGATCCAATCCTTTTCCACGATGAAACTCATGTTTCCTCCCGATAGATAACGGGCACGGGATATTCTCCCGAGCGGGTGATGGATGGGGGTGGTTGGAATTGACAGTGCCCAGCAGCGATCGCTAGCCGGACGTTTGCTCGGTGGGTGCGGCGAAGAGACGAGGAGCGGGGAGGGAGATGGCGGCCAGCGGCTCGTCCGTGAGCCATGGATGAAAGGGACCACTTTGCCGGCCGCCGTGGTGCAATTGTCTCCATGCCGCGCGCCGCCTCAATCACCTGCGCTACGGCTCGGACGTTTCGCCGGCGGCGCCGGATGGTTCCTGCTGGAGGAGGGCGCGGAGCTCGTCGCGAATGGCGTCGTGCTCGCTGAAGTCGAGGCCCATGGCGTCTTCGGCCAAAGCAATGGCACGAATTACAAGATCGCGCGGCACCAGCACCTGGTCGGCGGGGATGGCGTAGAGCTTGGTGCCGTAGGGCATGACCTGGATGTCGGCGACAACCTCAAGCCAGCGCTCTCCGAATGCTTCTGGATCGCCGTAGCGCGATCGCACGATAGCGGCCGGCTTCAGTTGTTGCTCAGGCATGGCCATCTCCCGCTACCGGCCAGCCAATCGGCAGCCCGTTTTCCTGCGCAAGGTGCTTCGGTATCTCGTCCTGCATGCACATCGGGCGAGTGCTGATGTTCCCGCAGGTCGGGCAGCCTGGCTTTCCGCCCCAACAGACGGGGTGGATTCGCTGGAATCCGCTGCTGCAACGATTAGCAGCAGTGTCGAACTGGCTGCATGGTGTCGTCTTCATGCGCCACCATCCTTCGCCGGCTGAGGCGCGGCGGCGAGTACTGCCGCCCATTGGCTTTTAACGGTGAAAGCGTGGATGTATCCGTCTTCTGTTAGGCCGTCTGGCGCGATCATTGCCTCCTTCATTTCCTTAGTCAGTTCTGTCGGCACCAGCTTCCACCCTTCTGGCACGGCCTGCTGCGCCGGAGCGACTGGCTGGATGTGCGCTTCGGCGATCCTAAGCAAATCATCGACATGGACACGGACGACATGCTCACTGTCCGCAGGCTCGGCTAACTCACATACGTCACGAACAATCATTGCGGCAGCGCCGAAACGCGGGTCTACCGGCTCCTGTCCCTTCTGCTCGGCCAGTTGCGCGGCGAGGGCGTCGCGTTCATCTCCAAGCCGTTCGACCTTCTCGGCCAACCCGGTATTAGCCGAGTGCAGGAACTCTCTGTATGCCTGCTCCCGCGCAATCTCCGCCCGCAGCGCCGCGACGACGCGCTCGTGCTGGGTGACAGCCGCGTTCCATCCAGTGATTTCGGCGCACTCCAGGGAAAACTCGGATGCATCCGGGTAGATGGTACGGCTCGGGTACTCGCGGCGCTCCAGCGCAGGCACCGGGTGGTGGGTTGCAGCGAGGGCGCCGCGTTCTTTCTCCACGCTGAGAATCGTTGCTTCGTATTGGTCCGCCGCCTGCTTGCGCTTGTCGCGCAGCCGCGCGACCTCGGCCAGTACCGCGCCGAGGATTCGTTCATGCTGCTCGACGGTCATCAGTGCATCCCAGCCAACCCGGGCTATGTGGCTGAAGTCGCCGTGCTGGCCGTCGCGGTAGCCGGCCACCTCCACTAGCTCCTGGTCGCAGCGGGTGTTCACTTCTTCGCTCATGGTATGCGCTCCCAAACGTCGCGGTTCTGCAGTTCCTGGCTGGTGGCGTTGCGCCGGCGGCCGCCGACGTCCTCCAGCTGCACGACGGAACCGATGAAGGCCACGGCTGCCCAGCGCTGGCCGGTGGGCTTGTGCAGGTAGCGTTCCTGGTGCTGCTGGCGGAACTCGTCGGCAGATTCGTGCAGGTCGGTCATGGCCTACGCCTCCAGGCATAAGGAATGGGTTCGGGCTGCAGCCAGAGGTGGCGCATGTTGGCCACGATGTAGATATCCACGGCTTTCAACTTTTCGGGCTATAGCCGGCATAGCCCTTCGGCGGCAAAATCAGCCGGAGAGCGTCATCACCGTTGGCCTGTCGCTCGCGAAGGTACATTTCCACCAGCGCGCCTTCTTTCAGTCGCTCGGCAAACGCGACGATCTCATGCAGTTGCTCCAGGGTGGCTTCACCCATGTTGTGCGCCAGGCCGATCGAGTCAGCATCCAGCTCCTGAACAGCTTGCTCCAGGTGCCAGCTCAAGTCGTATTGCTCAGTTCCGGTCGACTTCATGGGATCTCCTCGATGCGTTTCGGTCCGACCATCCACGACGGCGGCAGAGGGATAGCGCAGCCGATCGGCCGCCACAGGTGCAGGCAATGCGGGTGGAAATTGACGTAGTCGGACTTCGGCGGGTGCAACTGCATCACCGCGTCTTCGGGATCCCAGAACAGCGCCTTCACCGCGCACATGATTTCCCAGTCGGGCGTCTGGTGCGGGCGGGAGACCGAGACGTGCTCCCAGCCCTCACCCTCGCCAGCGATCACATTGACGAAGAACTCATGCCGGCCGCGACGCAGTTTGACGCGGAAGTAGCCGTTGTTGCCGAAGCTCGCGTCGGAGCCAAGTCTGCCCTCGGTCACGCGGTATTTCTCGGGGGCATGGAAGGTCATGTCGGCTCCCTTGGCGCCCATAGGATCACCAGTTCGGCCCAGATAGCCTGGCCATCGGCGACGCGGCCATGCACTTCGACCTCGGGTTGGAAATCCATCTGCAGCACCTGCAGGCAGTCGTCGAACAACGCCAGGTCAAGGCGACGCAGGTCGGTCAGATCGAAGGGGTAGTCCTGGCCGTTGTACAGGCCGAGCAGGAAGCGGCCGATTACGCCACCCTGGCCGGTTGGGCGAAGGGCGACGGGAATCAACCTGCGGAGCGCATCCGTGCCGGCGCTCACAATGGCTGGGCGTCGGTCGAGATAGGTCAGGGCCTCACTCAGGGCGTGAGGAATGCAGTCAGAAGGGGGCATGGGGAGTCCTCGCCGTGGCGTGATCGGTTGAGCTTGATAGGAAAAAGGTGTCTATTGCGGGGGTTCCGCCCTCCCTGCCGGTGCGTCGGACAGGGAGGGCTGGCGGGGAGGGCGAGGACCCTGCCAGCCTACTGGCTGGCTCTCTCCAACTGGCGCATGCGCCGTTCGATGGCCTGACGCACCGACTTCTGCAGGCCGCCCAGGGCGAGCGCGCGGTGGCAGGTGTCGAGGTCGAACGAGGCGACGCGCTGGATCCGGTCGTCCGCGGTCATGCAGTAGAAGTGGTGGCCGTGGAAGGTGCCGCTGTAGAAGGGATGGTCCTGGCTCATGTCAGCTCCCACCGCCGGCGGAGCGCAGGTGAGCCGGTGCCGGCAGTGCTGGCGCCGGTTCGATGAAGCCGGTTCCCGGGGCGCCGGTGACCTCGAGGAACTTCACCTCGACCTTGGCCGACTCGATCAGTTGCTGGCTGACCTGCGCGACCGCTTTGGCGCGCTCGATGTCGAGCGGCTTGTCCGGATCGAGCAAGCCTTCGATGGTGGCGAAGAGGTGGTTACGCAGATCCTCGATCTTGTTCTTCATGTTCTTTCTCCCGGATGGTGCGCTTGAGCTTGCCGGCCGCGCGGATAGCGTCCTTCAGCTCGGGCGGGTAGCGGTGGATGGAGTTGCGCTGCATGTTCTCCGCGCGGCTGATCAACACCAGGTTCTCCGGGGCGAAGTTGCGGCGGTTGCCGTCGCGGAAGGCGACCATATGGCCGGCCGGTACCGGCCCGTGCTGTTCTTCCCAGAGGATCATGTGCACCGACTTCCAGCGCCGCTGCGGCGGCCCGTCGTCGCGGATCTTCCGCTGCAGGATGCCGTCGTCGGTAACCCGCTCGTAGCCGATGGGCTTGAGCAGCTGCGCCGCGCGGCCGTTCACCTGGCCGGGCTTGAAGCGGGTGGCGGGGGCGCGGCCGCCGGCCTGGTAGCTGATGCCGGCATTCCAGGTCTTGTGGCCCTTCTGGAAGCGAGTGCCCTTGCCGAGCTCGGCGCCGGGGCGGATGCGACCGGCGAAGGGGCTGGCAAGGAAGGCTTCGCTGCGGCGCAGGCCGAGCTTGTTGGCCTTGGCGTAGATCTTCTGGTCGGTGCGGCCGAAGCGCTCCACCAGCTGGTACATCGGCGTGTCCGGGTAGAGGGCGACCAGCTGCTCGACTTCCACCTCAGACCAGGGTTGCCGTGGCCGGCGCGTGGGTGGGGAGGTCGCATCCTGGTGGTGTGCTCGTGCCTTGTCCAGGGCGGCCTGGGCGATCGATGACAGCATGCTCATGTCTACCTCGTTATTCCGCCGCCTCCGTCAGCCACTCGACCGTGCCGTTGATGTGTTCCTCGAACCGGTCCAGTGCCGCCAACAGCTCGTCCTGAGCGGTTTCGACGCTGCCGTCGATATCCGTCCAAGGCTCTGCCAGCTTCTCCATCGCCGTGCGGATGCTCTTCAGTGAGCGCTTGGTGCGTGCTGCCAGCACTTTCGGTTTTACGCCGATCGCCTGGGCGCGCGATTCGATCATTGGAAATTGGCGGGCCATCAGATTGGCTCCTGCGCGTTCAAGGCCCGCTCCAGGGCGTCGAGCAGCAGCCGTTGGCGGGTACCGCCAGCGAGCTTCTCTTCGATCGCCTGGACGATGAAGGCGTTCATGCTCATGTGCCCGGCAGCAGCTATCGCATCCACCTGATCGCGCATGCCATCGGGTAGCCGGATGATGAACTTGTCCAAGTTGCGGGAATCCTGCTTGGGTGACTTCGATCGGTGCTTTTCCAGCGCTGTACTGGCGACGACTGAAAGGCTTGTCACAGCTTGCGTTCCTCTTCCCGCAGTTCGTGGATTCCCTCCAGCACCCTGGCCAGCGGACCCAGGTAGTCGCCCACCACTGCCATCAGCAGCAGCTCCCGGCCGTTGTTCAGAGAGATGTGGATCGTGTCCCACTGGTCATCGTCGAGGCGCTCGGCCTCCTCGATCACGTCGACGAGGGTGCGGTGGTAGTCGCGGTCATTCAGCAAGGGCATGAGGCCTCCGGGCGCGTAATGCCTGCAGCAGGTAAGGATCCAGATCGGATTGCTGAGTCAGCTCGCTGACGTAGTCGTCGGGCAAGTCGGCGATCGATGTGCCACGGTGCACGCCGTAGGGCATGACGCTCGGCACTCGGGCTTGTTCGCTGATTTGCCAGAGCTCGTCCCAGGTGGTCGGGTGTACCCCGAGCGACGTGCCCAGCACCTCGAGTAGGCGGGTGAGCAGCAGCAGGCAGTTCTCTGCATCGTCCAGTGCCGCATGGGCGCTCTTCAGCCGCGTGCGGATATAGCGGCGGTTCCCGGAGAAAAGGTGGTAGAGCATTGCCGACTGGGTGTGGCTGTCGAGCTGCGGGAACAGCGTGCGGCTCAGCGCCAGGGTGCAGATCCGCCGCACATTCGGTTGACCAGCCATGCGCCAGTCGAAATCGACGTGGTGCCCGACCAGGTAGGTGATGTCGGGCGGCAGGCTGAACTCGCTGGAAGGGCGGCAGAATTCCAGGTCCTCCGGGACGATGTGATGGGTAGCCATGGCGCCGAGGGCAATTGGCACGCTGGGACGGAACAGCTCGCGATGATGCCGGTACACGGCCGGCTCCTCGGAATTCAACTCCATCGGGTCGTCGGGGAGGATGATCCAGCCCGCCTCGATGATCTCGTCGTGAGGGCCAATGCCAGTGGTTTCAGTGTCGAATACGATCGCAGTCATGGGATATCCAGGGGATGCCGGGTCAAACCGCGGCGAGGTCGAGGGGGATGGCCTTGTATTGGTCGGTGTTGCCGATGCGTTCGTAGACCCGCACATACACCGCCGTTCCGGTCACCAAAATGGAATCCTTCACCGCCTGCATGGCCTTCCGCCAGCGGTCGTCGTCAATCTCCAGACGGAGTAGGTCGAGCACGTCCTGGGTTCTGATCTGGCCCTGCTTGCTCGGGCTGAACACGCGCTGAACCACCGCCTTGAGGTGGCCGTTGGCGCCTGCGCTCCAGGCGTTGACGCAGTCCAGGACCAGCTTCTTGGCCACCTCCATCTCCTCGGTGAAGGCGATGCGGTCGGCGTATTGGCGCACGATCTTGTACTGGCCGTCGTAACTGATGATCGACACGTTGCCCTTTGTGCCGCCCATCTTCGCGCCGTAGTGCTTGCCGGAGTCGGTCACCAGTTTGGCGATGTCAGCCAGGGACTCCTTCTTGAATGCGGTCAGCGCGGCGTTCAGCTTGATCGCCTTGATGGCCCACTTGCGGGCGACCCGATCGCGCGCCAGGTCCTGTTTACGCACCTCGGATTCCGGCACCAGGTGGTTCATGGCGTTCTTCAGGTAGCCCTTCGGGATAGACGGCTTGTCGCTCATGAGGCGTCCTCCCAGTAGAGGGTCGCGGGGTCTTCGATGCAGGGCAGGGCGGCCGGCAGCGGCCGCTCGTAGCGCAGGACGATCAGCCCGTCGCAGATCAGGATGCGGTCGGGCTGGCCGAGCTGGCGCCGGCGGGCGAGGTCGCAGGCCTGGCGGATCGAGCGGCCGGCGACTTCCTCGACCGGCGCGAAGTGGTCGGGAATGGAAGGGCAGCTGATCATGGTTCGCACCCCTGGATCAGGGTGAGATGGCGCTGGTGGCGCAGCTCGTTGCGGCGATCGCGGACGGCTTCGATCAGCGACCGGGTCAGGACGATCTCCTGCAGGTCGCCGAGCAGTCCGAGGGCGTAGGCCATGCGGATCATGCCGACCCCCGGGTTGATGCTCGGCCAGTCCGCACGACGCTGGCATTCGACTTCATCGCGGATGACCTGCACCGCGATTTCGGCACGACATTGCATGAGTCACCTCCAGGCATGGGTAGGCACCGGATTTCGGCTGCCCTGGTGCGATGAGTTTCCACAGAGGAGGGTCGGTCCAGCCGTGGGCACCAGGGCATGCGAAAACCGGCGAGGGAGGGGAAAGGTGCCCGGCCGGAGCGGGCCGGGCGAGGAACGTCCAACACTGCCAAGGATGCGGGCAGGGAAGTACCCGCATCGGGGAGTGATCGACGGAACAGGCGGGTGAGTAGTCCGCTTTTCGGGAGCGACCCTAGGCCAGCCGATCACTCTCCGATGCAGCCTGCCACTGGCCGGCAGGTGCCTCGGGCCGGTTACTCGCGTCCGGCGTCAGCGCCCGCAGGGCTGACAGGTGGCGGCTATACCGACCGGGAGCGTCGCCGCTCCACTCCCGGCCCGCTGGCGTTGCACGGCAGGTGCACTGTCTGGCTGGCCTGCGCGCGACTGTCTCGCCAGCGCTACGGGGTTCTATGGCCTGCCGTACTGCCTGCGGTACTCGCAATGCTCCGGGCAGTTGGCGACCAGCCCCATCATGTCCAGCATCTGCCGTTCCCAGGCACCTGGCCGGCGGGAGCCGTCGGCAATCGAGGCCAAGACGAAGGCAACCAGCTGCTCGACCGTCTGCATGGGATTCGGTGCGCCGTGCTTGGCATGCAGCTCGACGATGTACTCGAGCTCTTTCAGCACTTCAGGGTGGATATCGACGTTCATGGCTGGCGGCCTTCTGCGGCTTTCTTGGGAATGCCGGCCTGGATCCGCTGGTAGATCTCCTCGCGGTGCACCGGCAGATCCGCTGGCGCCTGGATGCCGACCTTGACGTGATAGCCGCTGTCCACCCGCACGATGGTGGTGACGATGTCGTCACCGATGCGGATGGTCTGGCCGGGGTTGCGATTGAGCACGAGCATGGGCAGTTCCTTCCTGTTGTTTTCAGTGTCGGCCGGGCAGCATGGAAAACGGGCTTGCCATCTGGCCCTCGCGGGCAATCTCCAGCGCCTTGGCTTCATCCAGCATGTTCAGGGCGTCCCTGGCCATATCCCAACCGAGGGGCATATCGATGAATGTCGCCATACGTACGCGACGGATCAGGTCATCGATCTCGTAGCAGAGCTGGATCTCCGGACCGTGGTCTCCGTCGACTATCTGGGCGAGGACCTGGCCGGTGCCCTCTGAACGGAACAGCTTTGCGAAATCCTTCATCCATTGTTGTCCTCTGGTGGGTGGCATCCCGCTGCCGCCTCGGAGGGAAGCGGCAGAAGTGATGCATTCGGTCTTGCTGGCCAGCGTTACGCGCCACGCTGGCGGGGCGATGACTTGCTCACGCCCGCAGCCCAGCGCACCAGGTCAGCGTTATCGGCGTGCGGCTCGTTGAGCCGGCAGGTTCCAGAGCCTGCATGGGGCGGAATTTATTGCTCGCGCTGTCCAACCCCTCCAGGGCTATGCCGCTGGGCGAGCTGGTCGCATGGCTGCGTCCCGTTGCCGGGGATCCGCCGCGAGGTTCCCGAGTTGTGAAAAGAGCGGTAGCCGCCCCAATGCACCATGGGATGGCGTTGCATTTTTAATCTGCGCATTGCGCAGAATTTATTTCATTATGCATTGGCCTTAATCTGCGTCAAGCGCAGAATATTTTGTAAGATGACTCGCACTCCTCTGAGCTGGAAATTTCAGAGATGTCGAATGATGGAGGGGGGAGGCACGAAAAAGCCCGCGCGAGGTGGGCTTCGGTGACTAGAGCAGAGATCTGCCAGAGGTTTGGCGTTGACCAGACTGGGTGGTGCCACTATCGACTGGTACCACCACTTGATATAAAATAGATATCACCCAATGAAGAAGGATCTGGGTGACGCTCTTTAGAACTGGCAAGGATTGCCCAACGTAGGATGTACCAAATGACCCTCACCGCCGAAAAGCAAACTGAAGGATTCCTTCTGCGGTTACGCAAACAGGATACCCCGACAGGAGTCAGCAACTCGACCATCGAGAAGTTGATGGAAACCACCGGCTTGAGCAAAACAGAACTCGCCCACTTGGCGCTTAGGCAAATGGCTGATCGCTATCTGCCCCGCTATGAACTGGACGACGGCCCATTAACCACAGCGCAATCCAAGGCGATTCGTCGAGCAAGCAAAGCCACTGACATCCCGGAGGAGCGCTTCAATGAGAGACTCTTATAAGAATGACAACCAAGTTCCAACCACTGCCGGCACCAGGCGACATCGTTTGGTGCCAATTTCCTGAGATCATCGGTAAGCCTGGTCCCAAGTCGCGTCCAGCGCTTGTGACCGCCATTTCGGCCAGCGATCATGCGGTCGAGGTGGTATATGGCACCAGCCAGAAAACCAACAGGATCTATCCTGGTGAGTTCGTGATCGACCCGGCTGATCCTGGCTTTTCGGTCTCTGGCCTCGCTGCACGAACCAAATTCGACTTCAACCAGCGCTACAAACTGCCATTCGATTCCGATTGGTTCGCTATCGCTCCTGGTTACTCTGGACAGTTACCCGTTCCGAAGCTTGGAGTTCTACATCCCAGCTATATGCCCGTAGCCAAAAAAGCAGTTGCTTCAATGAAGCCAAAGAAGAAGACCTAGCTGCGACCATTGCTTGGGAAAAACCGGCCTTGTGCCGGTTTTTGCTTTTTGAAGTGCGCTAGAGGCAGGTGTCATGCCGCCCAGGACACGATCTCCTGCCCGAGCTCCGGTACCGAGCTTTCCACGCCGACGTGCACGCCGGCATCGCGCAGCTTCCAGACGCTCTCATCGATGAGGTCGTCGAACTTCGTCAGGCTCTGTTCCGGCAGTCCACTGTTTTCGTCGGGGCGCAGGATGAACATGCCGAAGCGCTCGTTCTCCAAGTGGCGCATGGCGGTGGCCAGGTTGATGGCGCCTTGGAGAATGCGCAGCTCAGCAGTCTGCAGGGTCTTGCAGTTGGCCGAGATGATGGTGCCGGCCGCCTTGCCGGGGCGACGCAGGGGCAGTTCGACCTGGTGCTCCTGCAGGTCGGACTGGTCCGCCGAGCGAACCCGGAAACGCGGATCCGCGGGAATAATGTGCTTGGCCACCATGTGATGGTGCTGGCGCATCCAGGCGAAGACCTCCTCCCTCAGCAGTTCGTTGCTGCTGCCCTGGAAGCGTGGCTTGGGGGCCTTGCTCTCATCGGCAAAGGACACCAGCGAGATCGTCTCGTGGAAGAAGTCATCGAGGATACTGGTCACGCTTTGCCCGGAGGCGTAGGCCAGGTCGCCGAGCACAATCTGCGGACTGATCACCTTGAGCATGACGTCGTGAAACGAAGCGCGGTCGTAATGCGCGGCAGCCAGATCGACGAGGAAGCTCATTTCTTCCAGGTCGATCCGCTCATCGTAGAAACAGGTCAGGCGCACGAGGTCGTCGGTAAAGCGGCTATGGACGGTGCCGTTCGGGTCGACGAAACCCACGCCGATATTGAACTGTTCGCCGGCCAGCAGATCGGGCTGCAGGCGGATATTGAACCACTGCCCCCGGATAGGATTGCGTTCCGGCTCGGAAGCCTTTGCCTTGAGTTTCTGGTACAGCCTTGCCGACGTGCTCATATGAACAATTCCAAGCGTTCCGTGACGCTTCCAGGGGATGCCCGGTGCCGGACGAAGTTCTCGATGGCGGCCGCCTCCGCCATGTCAACGGCGAGCGGCAGCCACGTGAGGAGGGCAGCCATTGCCGGTTCCAGGTTGGCCACCAGGTTCTCATGCGCCTTCACCGTGGCGTGCTTGAACGGCAGATAGGAAGACTCCGGGCTCAACAGGGTATCGAGCGTGTTGACGTACCGTTGCTGCGGATCGAGCTCGGCGGCGATCCAGTTGTCACTGGTCAGGCACAGTCCATGATCGATCAGCACATATTCGCCTTGCTTGACCCGCAGCAGGTTGCCGACGTTGCGATCAACGTTAGCAATCAGGTCGTCCAGCGCAATGATCAGGTTGATCTGCTCGGAGGCGAGCAATTCGCTGCGCAGCTTGGTCAGGCGAGCGCGAAACGCCTCGGTGGCTATCAGCACATCGTTCAGTTCGTAGTAGATCTTGAGCGAGGGCGAGATCATGTCGCGCACCCACCAGCCGACCAGCACACTTCCGGTGGAGGCCCAGGCCGGCAGGCTGGCGAGCTGGTGGCCCTGCAGGGTGATCAGCCCAGCATCCTTCGCGACAGGTGCACCCATAAGGCTGGCCAGTACATGCCCGACCATCTCATTGACGATGCCGCGGTGCTCGCGGCCATTGACCTTATCGGGGTAGAGCTTGACGTAGCAGCGTGCCGGTCGAGGCGATTGGTCGATGTCCAGGAGTGCGATGTGGGTATGGGCCATCTGCCCATCCTGAACCACCGATCCCTTGCTGGCGCCGCGATAGTTATCTTCCGTCAGGAGTTTTAACGGCATCCTTGATCTTCCCTGCAATCCGTTGGTTGGGGCCTGGAGTCTTGGGAGCTTCGTTCTTATTGGCGATACGAGTGGCGACCTGGTCGAGTAGTGCCAGGTCGTCATCGGTCAGGTGACCTTCCGCCGCTGCTTGGGCTATGCGCTGGAGGATCACCCGTGAGCGAGGACTCGCAATTGCTGCAAGTAGGTCGGCACGTTTGGTTACTTCATTTGTGTTTGATGGGTGATTACTGCCGCTTATGACTGCAGCAAGGTCAACGTCCAGAGCCTTCAAAATCCTGTCCAGCAAGGCGCTGCTTACACCTTGTTTTCCAGTTTCCAAGCGCGACAAATTGCCCGTATCCGTTTCAACCAGGAGGGCAAGTTGCTCTAGTGTCATTTCTTTCGCCCTACGGGCGGCTCGTATAGCTGGTCCGATATCCATCCGCCGATGTTGATCTTTCATCTGCGCCGTGCGCAAAGCGCGTGGCGCAGAATTGCCTTGCCTAAAATCTGCGCATTGCGCAGAATTGCGCATGACCGATTCATTCAACGAGGTCAATGCATGAGTCCTCTGAAAGCAGCCAGGATCGCGCGGGGGTGGCGACTAGCTGATGTTGTCGCTCGCTTGCGCCTTTTAGGCGAAGAAACAGATACGGGAAACCTGTCCCGAGTAGAGCGATGCGTACAGAAGCCATCTGTAACGCTTGCTGAGCGGCTTTGCCTGGTGTTTGAGGGGGCTCTCACAGAGATCCACATTCTTTATCCGGAGCGATTCCCCTCTGGACAGGCAGAAATCAATTACAGGGAAGACCAAAGCCAATTGGCTGCTCCCCATCCATCCAGTCATCCTCAAAAAAAATCGGTCGCCTAGGGCAGTGGTGTAAATGTCACCGCAGGTATTGAACCCGGAGCAAACAGCAAGGGCTAACAGGAACAACGCCCTGATCATGCGTCGACTGGCATCAGTCGGTAACGCACCCGTTGCGCTTGCGGTCGGTTGCGACGAGTCAACCATCAGCCGCATGAAGTGCGAGAAGTTTCTGGAGTTCGCCCGGATCCTCGCCGTGCTCGACCTGAAGGTTGTGCCGATCGACATGCGCTGCTTCAACGAGCGGGACATCGAAACGATCCTGCACCAGGCCAGGCGTTGGATGGAGCACGTTCAACACATCGATCAGCTGTCCGATCAACTGGACTGGAGCGACTGACCGTGGCCAGGACCAGGGCTTCTTCGCATCTGGTCCTGGTCGTGGCTGCGTGCTGGCCAGAAATCCACTCAACCTTTGCCTATCGGGGAAGCCAGCTTCCACCCGAGGGCCTCGTTCGCCTCAGAGGAGGCATGCCATGCGTACCCAGGACGGGCACCTGCCGCCCCATAACAACAAGCCCTGCAATGGCATCGATGCCGGCTCCGTGACGGTCCGTGACGTAACGGCGTTGTCGGGGAGCTGATCATGGCTGGCGCCTGGATCAAGATGCGTTCGTCCCTGCTGTCCGATCCCAAGGTGAACGGGATCGCGCGGATCCTGGAGCAGAGCCCGGCGGTCTGCCGGGTGATGAGTCACGGCCGTGACGGCGTTATGCGTGACGTCGTCACGCGTAACGTTATGCGTCACGTTACGGTTGCGTCACTCGTTACGCTCTGGAGTGACGCCAGTAATAACACGCGTGACGGCGTGTACCGCAACTACGACCTCTCCGACATCGATGACCTGGTCGGCATTCCTGGTTTCGGGCTGGCGCTTGAAGCGGTCGGCTGGGCCGAATTCGATGCCGCCGAATGCACCGTCACCCTGCCGAACTTCGCGGAATACAACGTCTGCAGCCAGATTCGCGGGGCGTCCGCCAAGTCCGGCGCGCAGCGTCAGCGGGAGTATCGGGAGCGGAAAAAGGCCGAGCGTCTGCGTAACGAAAGTGACGTAACGCGTTACGTCACAGGTGACGTCACAAGTGACCCTAGAGTAGATAAGAGTAGAAAAGAACCCTCTCCTGACGGAGAGGGGGAGCGCGCGCGTAACGCGCACGCGAAGACCCCGCCCCCTCCGGCGAACGCGCCATCGCCCGATACCGTCGCGGCCAGCTCCCCAGAACCCCCACCGCCAGCCGGCACGGCACTGCCCGCCGACTGGGCGCTGCCCGATGCCTGGCTCGAATGGGCCGAGGCCGAGCGCCCGGGCCTCGGCGCCTCGAAGATCCGTCTGACCGCGGAGAAGTTCGCCGAGCACTGGCATGCCCGGCAGGGCGCCGCGGCGCTGTGCGCCGACTGGTTCGTCGCCTGGCAGGAGTTTTTCCACCAGCAGCGGCCACCAGGCGGCAAGGCCCGCGTCCTGCCGATCGGCGCCGCCCGCGGCAAGCGCCCGCCGGCCGGCGCCGCGACGTCGCCTGAGCAGCGCTTCGCCATGCACGACGCCTGGGTGCCCAGTCCGAGGGGCTGGCCGGCGACCGTAACGCGTAACGCCCTGTCCGGCGTCACGCTCACCAACGACCAGCTGCTCGAGTTCCGCTCGTACTGGATCAACCGGCCGGACACGGCCCGGAGCCAGGGCCAGTGGGAGCACGAGCTGGCGAAATCCATGAAACGCGACCTGCGCAAGGCGCAGGCCTCCGGAGGAACCGATGGACCGAGTGGACGAGTTGACGCGAAGCGTGTGCCAAGCGTTGCTGACATCCTCACCGACGACAACTGGTGACGTTACGGACCGCGTAACGGAGGCCGTCACACCGCTCGACAGCATGGCCCGGAATGCCGTGAAGCAGATCTTCACGACGATCCGGATCACCTGGCCGGCCTGGTACGCGAAGTACTACGCGGAGCCCGAGGCGTCCGTGCTGGCCAAGCGGATCTGGCTGACCGCCGTCCGCGCGCTGAGCGATGCCCAGATCGATCGCGGCCTGCAGCGGATGGTGCAGGTCTCGAAGTATCCGCCGAATCCGGCCGAATTCATCGAGCTGTGCCGGCACATCGACGGCGTGCCGACCGCCGCGGGCGCCTGGTACGAGGCGCTGGCCAGCCGCTACAGCCACCCGGCCGTGCGCGCGGCGGCGAAGCTGACCGGGCTGTTCGACCTGCAGCGAGCGGAGACCTTCGACACCGGCCTGCGTGCCCGCTTCGAACACCACTACGCCGTGGTGCTGCACCGTCTGGAACAGGGCGAGCCGCTCGACGGGCCGGTGCTGCAGGCGATCGGCAACGACGCGATGCGTTCCCAGCAGCAGCTGCAGGACGAGCAGGGCGAACGCTGGCTGCGCAGGGTGATGGAGGTCCAGGGACTGAGTGACGTAACGGGCGTTACGGCACGTGAGCAATTGCTGGCCGCCCTGCGGATCCGGCGGGACGAGACCAAGGGAGCACCCCATGAGTGAACCGATCAGGCCGGTGGCCTGGTACTTCCAGAGCGGCCTGCGGCGCAAGGTCCAGCTGCTCCGGCCGGTCGGCGGCGACGAGGTGTTGCGCCACTGGCAGCGCCTGTACCCCGTGCCGGCCGATTCGCTGGTGCTGCCGGCCGAGCTGGCCCAGGTGGTGCTGGAGTTGGCCCGTGAGCGTCTGCAGTACCAGGTCTGCCCCGAGCCCGAGCAGCTCGGTGCGGTGCGTGTCCTGGCCAGGCTGCTCGCCGATTGGCTGGAGGGAAGGAGCGAATGAGCATGGCCGAAACGATGATGTGGCTGGCGGCGGCGCTGAACCTGCTCGTGGCGGGTCATAACCTGCGGGTCGGCGCATGCCTGCGCCGGGATTTGCGCGATTCGCGGCGGCTGCTGGTCCTGCTGGGCGAGCTCGGCGAGGCACAGATCCGGAGTCGGCCATGAGGTCGGATGCCGCCAGGTCGCGCCAGTTGGTGCCGCTGGAAGAGCAGGACCAGATCGCTCTGGTCGCATGGTTCGACCTGGCCTACCCGGCGCTGCGCGGCCGCTTGGCCGCTTCCAGCGCCGGCGCGCGGATGCGCCCGCGCACGGCCAAGCGGCAGAAGGCCGCCGGCATGCGTGCTGGTTTCCCAGATTTGTGCCTGCTGACTCCGCGCAAGGGCTTCTCCGGCCTGATCATCGAGCTGAAGCGGCTGAAGGGCGGCCACCTCGAGCCGGAGCAGGCCGACTGGCTGGAGTGGCTGGCCAGGCAGGGCTTCATGGCGGTGATCTGCAAGGGCTTCGAGGCGGCCAAGGCGACCATCGAGGATTATCTGCGAGAGGAACAAGGGGGAGAAAACGCATGACGACCTGCGAGGAAGATCCGCTCTATCAGGCAGCCGTTCACCTGGTGACGAAGAACCAGCGGCCATCCATCTCGTTCGTGCAGCGCAAGCTGCTGATCGGCTACAACAGAGCCGCCCGGCTGCTGGAGGCCATGGAGATCGCCGGCGTTGTGTCGCCGATGGACTCCAGCGGGCATCGCGAGCTACTGCGCGTTGGAGGCGAGCATGCGGACTGAGCGCGAGCGCTTCGAGGCCTGGCTGGCCTCGGCCGAAGGCCAGGCACCGGGCTCGGCCGACGAGCATGCCTGGCGCGCATGGAATGCTGGCAGCAAAGGGATCTGCCAGCAGGTCAGCGAGCGCGACCGCGCCCTGGTCAATAGCCGCGCCGAACTGGCAACAGCGCTGGCCAAGGGCGATCGCCTGCGCGCCGCGCTTGGCGATCTGGTCGGAGCGACGGATCCTGCCGAGCTGCAGACGATGGCAGCCAGCATCAGGAGGTTGCCGATAGCGGCGAGCGAACAGCGTATTTTGCTTGCAGCCATCGACGTGCTGGTCGGCGAGGGGAAGGAGGCGACATGACTTCACCCAGTTGCGGGCAACTTACCGGGCGTGTGCGTGTCCGCCGTGGATTTCTAGGCCTAATCGTTCCGCAGGTTGAATACTGGGATCTCGGTTGGAGAGCTCGTCCTGGATTCCGGGCTCCACCACCACCCGGAACACCGAAAGAATTACTCCGCTACTGGCGTGATGCGGTGTTGGCCGACGTGCTCAGCCTGGGGGTACTGGAGAGGGCGGAACGGCCACCTGTGCATCGGGATATCCATCCAAAGGCGATGCAGCCTGTGAAAGAGGAGAACGAGCATGCCGAATAATCCGCTTCACCTGGTCCGCATCTGATGGATGCCCTGCCGCCCAGCAGCATTCCCGAGCGGGTCAACGCTCTGGAGCGGCGCGCTGCGGTGCACGAACATCGGATCAGCGGGCTGGAGGACGAGCGCAAGGACCTTCGCGAGGTATTGGGCCGGATCGAGACGCGCCAGACGCGTGCCTTCGGCTTCATGCGTGGTGCCGCGGCGATCGTCGTGGTCATCGTCGGCTTCGTCGAGCTGCTGCCGGTGGTGCTGCAGCTGCTCAGGACCTGGCGGTGAGAGGCGGGACCCATGCGCGGTGATGGCCTACCCCCCCCCGTCACGGGTCCTTCCCCGCGGGAGTGAATTGCGGGTAATTCGAGGCCCGATTTTTGCCTAGAGACTGGCCCGCAGCACGGTTAACCGTTAACCGGCCACTGCGGCATGCCGGTTGACTCGCTTCCGGGGACTGGCTACCTTTCGCCTCGTCGCTGTCAATCCAGCGGCCTGGGATTGGTCTCCCGGAAGTTCAGGCGGATACGAACCGCCGCTCACGAGCGGCGTTTTTGTGTCCGCAGCATGGCTGCACCCGTGTTATGGGCGGGCCGTGCGGGGGCACCTTCGGGTGCGCCGGATCCTGAACCCGGTAGACCAACCCTGCACGGTTCCGTCCTCCCTGATTGGTCTCGGGGTGGCGGGAACTCCATCAGTTCAGGAGCTTTGCCATGTCCAACGACATCATTCCGTTCCACTTCAATTCCCGTGAAATCCGCACCCTGCTGATCGACGATCAGCCGTGGTTTGTCGCTTCCGACATTGCCGCTGCGCTGGAGTACAGCATTGCCTCGGCAATGACTCGTCATCTCGATGAAGATGAAAAGGGTGTGTCAATTGTGCACACCCCCGGCGGCGAGCAAGAGCTGCTGGTCATCAACGAGTCCGGTCTCTACTCGGCCATCCTGCGCAGCCGCAAGGCCGAGGCAAAACGCTTCAAGAAATGGGTGACCAGTGAGGTGCTGCCAGCCATCCGCAAGACCGGCGCCTACATCCACGCGCCAGCCATGCGCCCGGCGCTGACCAAGGAACACTGGGAAGCCCTGGATCAACAGATCAGCCTGACCAGTATCAGCTGGGCCATGCGCGAGGAATCCCTGCGATGGGTCAGAAATCACCTGCGCGTGGCCTTCCAGGTCGCCCGTGTCGAAGACATTCCAGACGAGATGTTCGCCCTGGCCATGCAACTGGTCAGGAGCAAACAACAGGCGGCGACTGACTTCACCTATTTCCTCACCGAGGCGCGCATCTGGTTCGAACGCGAAGTGCTCGGCAGCGGCCAGCCATGGACCCCATCGATCAAGGCCAAGCTGACCCAGCAACTCAAGCACCAGGTGATCCTGCCGCCGGTGGTCGACTGGCTCGCCCTGGCCCGGCAGGTCACGCCGCCGGCGGACAGCCCGCAGCCCTAACCGTCATTTTCTCCTGGCCGCCGGCAAGCGACGGCCAGGGGATCGGCGCTAGCCGCCGACTTTCTCTACCGCCTTAAAGCGGAAAAGGAAGTCCGGTTCGGTCATCTTGCCTTCCTCGGTCAGGTTCTTCGACCCCGCCAATGCACCGGAAAACTTGACCACATCGCCTTCCTGCAACTCCGACAACGCCTCGTAGAGCGGGGAGCCGTTCTTGATGAGGGTCTTGCCCTGGAAGTCGGACAGGGAGTTGTTCCAGGTGCCGAAGGTCATTCCATCCATGGGCGACTTGATCACCAGGTAGGCATCGCCATCTCCGGTGGTACCGAGCTTCTCGATGGTACCGATCCAGCCTTTCAGCTTGCGCGGATCCGATTTGACCGCCTGGAATGCATCGTTGCGTTTGCGCACCACAGTCGACTTCTTCAGCTCGTTCGGCGCCTGTTGGTAGAGCTCGGCGTATTCCTTGACGATATTCATGAACTGCACCTGGTCGGCAGGCGGTTGAACGGAGGATGCCTCGCCAAAGGAAAGCAGTGGGATTAGTGCCAGGCAGGCGGCAAGCAGTTTCAGAATGCGCATGGGATTACCTCTAGTGCCTCCAAGGGCGGTCAGAAAGGTCGGAATCCTAACGATTAGCGGCAGCCCACCATTGACTTATGACGGTGGGACTCCACGGGTCACAAGAGACCTGACAGGCGGTGATGTGTGTCTGAGTATCTGGATGACCGTGATCCTGCCTATATCGGTCCATGGCGCGGTGCTACCCTCGGCTGAGTTAACTGCGAGGTTGGCAGATGGTCTGGGTAACGCAGAAGGACTTCGCCGAGCTGCTCGGTATTTCCAGGGCGGCGGTGTGCAAGGCGGTGAAGCGAGGCCGTCTGGAGGGAGCGACGCGCCTGAATGCAGCCGGCAAGATCGAGATCGACCAGGCAGAAGGTGTTCGCCTGTGGCAGGTCAACTCGGGCCGACCCGATCTGGTGCCGCACCCGGTCCGTGTCCAGGCCGGCCCGGCTGCCGGCTTCACGCCGGCGCGGCGGTCGAGGGTGGCGGAAGGCGGTGACGATGAGGGGGAGGGCGAGATCGACGAGGAAGAGCTTCCCGAGATCGCCATCAGCCGGCGCCGGAACGAGCACTTCAAATCGCTCCAGCAGGAGCTCGAATATCGCATTCTGGATGGGCAGCACGTGGCGGTGGATGAGGTCGCCAAGGCTGTCGAAAAGGAGTACGCGGCGATCCGGGCACGTCTGCTGGCACTGAAGGTGATCATGGCGCCGGAGCTGCAGGGGCTCGACGACCTGGTGCAGATCGAGGCGATCATCGATCGGCATGTCCTCGAGGCCCTGCAGGAGCTGTCGGATCCATATGCTGCTGGAGCGTTTGGCACAGGCCCGCGCGGTACTGAGGCCGCCGCCTAGCCTGAACCTCTGGGAGTGGGCGGACGAATACCGCTACCTCTCGCCCGAGGCCTCGTCCAAGCCGGGCCGCTGGAAAACCTCGATGGTCGAGGTGGCCCGCGGGCCGATGGAGGCAGTCACCGACCCCACCGTGCACACCGTGACGATGATGTGCTGCACGCAGTTGCTGAAGACCGAGCTGATCCTCAACACCATCGGCTATTACGCCCACCAGGACCCGGCGCCGATGGTTGTCATGCTGCCGACCGTGCACATGGGCGAGACCTTCAGCAAGGACCGCATCGACCCGATGTTCCGCGACAGCCCGAAGCTGCGTGGCATCCTGCCGCCGAAGCGCGCCCGGGACGGCGGTAATACTCTCTTGCACAAGCAATTCCCCGGCGGCCACCTGACCATCGTTGGCGCCAATGCCCCTGGCGATCTGGCGATGCGGCCGGTGCGCATCGTGCTCTGCGACGAGATCGACAAGTACCCGGGCAGCGCCGGCGATGAGGGTGACCCGCCCACACTGCTGGGCGAGCGTGCGGCGACCTTCTGGAACTGGAAGCAGATCCTCACCTGCAGCCCGACCCTGGAACCAACGCCGGACGGCCGCGGCAGCCGCATCGCCATCTCTTACGCACAGAGCGACATGCGTATCTTCGTCCCGGCCTGCCCGCACTGCGGCGAACGCAACGAGATGCTCTGGTCATCGGTACGCTGGCCGGAGGGGCGCCCGCAGGAGGCGCTATACCACTGCCCGTCATGCGAGCAGCCCTGGAGCGAGCTCGAGCGGCGCCGGGCGATCAAGGCCGCCCGCCATTTGCCGAACTACGGCTGGATCGCCACCGCGCCGTTCGAGGGCCATGCCGGCTTCAAGGTCTCCAAGCTGGCCAGCCCCTGGGAGCCGGTGAGCAAGCTGGCGAAGAAGTTCGTCAAGGCGCAGCGCTCGCAGGAGCTGTTGAAGGTATTTATCAACACCCAGTTGGCCGAGACCTGGAAGGACAAGGGCGAGGCACCCGATTGGCAACGCCTGTACAACCGTCGAGAGGACTATCCGCGCAACGTCGTGCCGGCCGGCGGCCTGCTGCTGTTCGCCGGCGTCGACGTACAGCGCGGCAGCGGCAAGGACGGCGGCTGGCTCGACGTGCTGGTCCTGGCCGAGGGGCGTAACCGCGAGCGATGGGTCATCGACCACCGGCAATTCCTCGGCGATACCTCGGACGAGAATGCGAAGGACAGTCCCTGGCGCAAGCTCGATGCCATGCTCGAGGAGGTCTGGCCGCACGCGCATGCGGGTGTATGCATGCAGATCTCCGCCCTCGGCATCGACTCCGGCGACCAGACCGCCGTGGTCTATCGCTGGGCGCAACGGCACAGTTCCATGCGGGTGCGGGTGCTGAAGGGGGCGAACATGGCCGTCCTGGTCGGCGCGGCCAAGCCGGTTCAGTCCGATCGCCAGGGCAAGAAATCGCGCCGCGGGGTGAAGCTGTTCATGGTCGGGCAGAACCTGATCAAGGCCGAGCTGTATGCCGACCTGCGCCGTGAGCTGCCGGGTCCCGATGACCCCATGCCGACCGGCTTCCTCCATTTCCCTCAGCTCGACGACGAGTTCTTCCGTCAGCTCACTGGTGAGCAACTGGTTTCGCGCCTGGTGAAGGGGCGCCTGGTATCAGCCTGGGAGCCGACGCGACTGCGGGTCGAGGCCCTCGACGATGCGGTCTATGCGCGCGCCGCGGCCTATCTGCATGGCGTCGATCGCTACACGGAAGAGCACTGGTTGGCGGTCGAGGAGAGTTTGGGTATAAGCCGGAAAGCTGACAGTACGAAATCCGCGGCTTATAGTGGAACGCAGCACGCTAACGGCGCTGGAGAGCAGCAGCCGGAGCGGCGCCGGTCGCGGTACTGGGACCGGGAGCGTTAGGGGAAGGGCGCTGCTCGGACGATTGAGCAGGCGTTAGGGGAAGGGCGCCACGTCAGGATTGCCGGACGTGGCTTACACCATTGAGCAATATCACGCCCTGGAGGCGGCTATTGCGGACGGCGCGCTGACCGTCCACTACTCCGGTGCGGGGCAGAACAAGTCGGTGACCTACCGGTCGCTTGACGAGATGATCCGCATCCTCAACCTCATGGCCGGCCAGCTCGGCATGGGGCTCAGCACCCCGCAAAGAACCTACGCCTCCTTCACCAAGGGCCAGACCACCGCCGGCGCCGGCGGACAGTGCAGCTTCTGCGGCTGCTGTGGCGGCTATCACATCGCCGGCCGCGGGTGCGGCTGCCATGGCTAACTGGCTCGTCGAGCTGATGCCGGGCTGGGCCGCCCGCCGGGCCGAGGCGCGCCTGAAGATGGCGCGCTACCAGCTGCTCGAGCAGGGCGTCCGCCGTGCCTTCGAGGCCGCGGCCGTCGGTCGCCGCAACCAGGGCTGGAAGGCCACCAGCAAGGATGCCAACGCCGAGTTGGCGCCGGCCCTGGCGCGCATGCGCAACCGGGCGCGCGACCAGCGCCGCAACAATCCCTATGCCGAATCCGGCATTTCCGCCATCGCTGACTATTCCGTGGGACATGGCATTGTGCCGCGTCCGCTCGGTCGCACCGACCGGGTCAACGAGCACCTGGCTGAACTGTGGAAGGCCTGGGCCGAGACGACGGCGTGCGATGCCGATGGCCTGAACAACTTCTACGGTCTGCAGCATCTCTGTGCCACCACTATCCCCGAGGCCGGCGAGGTGCTGATCCGCCGTCGTTGGCGCAAGGCCAGTGATGGCCTGCCGCTGGGCATGCAACTGCAGGTGCTGGAACCGGACTACCTCGACGAATCAAAGAGCGGCGACCTGGCCAATGGTGGCCGGATCATCCAGGGCGTGGAGTTCGACGCGATCGGCCGGCGCGTCGCCTATTGGCTGTTCAGCGAGCATCCCGGCGCCATGGGGTACCGCCACGGCCTGGAGTCGAAGCGGGTGCCGGCAGACGATGTCCTGCACGTGTTCATGATCCTGCGCCCTGGCCAGGCACGGGGTTACACCTGGCTCGCGCCAGTGCTGCAGCGCATGAAGAACCTGGACGAGATGGACGATGCGGTCATCGAGCAGGCGAAGATCGCAGCCTGCTTCGCGGCCTTCGTCAGCTCCGACCCCACCGGCGAAGTCCAGGCTGCCAAGCCGCCGCCGCTGATCGACCATGTCGAACCGGGGATCATCGAAAAACTTGGCCCAAACGAGTCGGTGACCTTCGGTACGCCGCCCACCTTCTCCGGCTACAGCGCCTATTCGTGGCAGGCCCTGCATGCAGTGGGCGTCGGTTTGGGCGTGCCATACGAGATCCTCAATGGCGACCTGAAGGGCGTGAACTTCTCATCCGGCCGCATGGGCTGGTTGCGCTTCTACCAGCGCGTACACGTCTGGCAATGGCGAATGCTGATCCCGCTGCTGTGCGCCGGCGTGTGGCGCTGGTTCCTCGAAGCGCAGCTGCTGCAGCCGGACGCCGTGTTCGAGGACGTGCCGGCCGAATGGGTTCCGCCGCGCAAGGTGGTGCTGGATCCGAAGGCCGAAGGCGACGCTACCAAGGAATCGATCCGCAACGGCCAGATGAGCTGGTCGGACAGCGTGCGGGAGCAGGGCTACCGCAATCCGCGCGCGCTGGCGATGGCGATCGCCGCGGACAACACCCTATTCGACGAGCTCGGCATTGTCCTCGACTGCGATCCGCGCAAGGTCGGCGCCGCCGGCGCCGGGACAGTTTCGGGCAGTAGCGAACCGGATGACCAGGAGAAGTCGAAGGAAACCAGCGAGACGGAGGCGACCAGCGATGCCTGAACCCGCACCGACCACCCGCCTCGTGACACCGGCATTCCATGTCCGTGCGGCGGTACGCCCGCAGTCGCTGAACATCGATGCCCGCACCGTCGACATTGTCTGGTCGACTGGCTCCCGGGGACTGCGCTGGTCCTGGGAGATCGGCGACTACCTGGAGGAGCTGGAGATCTCCGCCGCGGCCATCCGCCTGGACCGACTGAACAACGGGGCGCCGCTGCTGGATACCCATCAGCGCTGGGATCTGTCGACAGTCATCGGCGTGGTCGAGCGCGCCTGGCTCGAGGGCGAGGAGGCGTTGGCCACCGTGCGCTTCAGCCAGCGCGAGGATGTCGAGGCGATTTTCCGCGATGTGCGCGACGGCATCATCCGCAACCTCTCGGTCGGTTACTTCGTGCACCGCTACACGGTCACCGAGGAATCCGACAACAAGCTGCCAATCTATCGCGCCACCGACTGGGAACCCTTCGAGGTGAGTTTCGTCCCGTTCGGCTTCGATGCCGATGCCCAGGTGCGAATGGACGCCGCGCGCACCTTCGCCCGTGCCCAGGACTATCAGGGGCACTGTGTGACCACGGAATTCCCGACCCGGCAGGCCTCGGCGCCGGCCGACTCTTCCCCGACCCGTGACAACGAGGTGGACACCATGACCGAAGAAGAACGCCTGGCGGCCGAGGAAGCAGCGCGTGCCGAGCAGGACCGCATCCGCAAAGAGGCCGAGGAACGTTCGCAAGCTGCCGAACGCGAGCGTGCCGAGAAGATTCGTCTGATGGTGCGCAAGGTGGGGCTGGGCGAGGACATTGCCGACGACCTGGTCAAGCGTGGCGTGAGTGTCGCCGACTCGAGTACCGAGCTGCTCGACAAGCTGGCCGAGCGCCAGGGCAAGCAGGGCGATATCAAGAGCGGCCTGCGCATCGAGGTCGATACCAGCGGCAGCGAGCTGATGCGCGAGGCAATGCAGGGCATGCTCCGCAATCGTATCCGCCCCGGCTCGGTGGAGATCAAGCCGGAGTGGCGCCGCTACCGCGGTCTCAGTCTGCTGGGCATGGCCGCCGAATGCATCCGCGCAGCCGGCGGCGATCCGGCCGGCATGTATCCGCGCGAAATCGCGCAGGCGGCCTTGAACTATAACGCCCAGGCCATCCGCGCCGCCGGCATGCACTCGACCAGCGACTTCCCGCTGATCCTGGCCAACTCGGTCGGCAAGACCCTGATGGCGGCCTACCAGCTCGCGGCGCAGACTTTCAAGGCGTTCACCCGCCGCACCACGGTGCCGGACTTCAAGCAGATCGCCATGGTCCAGCTCGGCGACCTGACGCCGTTCGAGAAGGTCAACGAGGGCGGCGAGTACAAGTACGGCACCTTCGGGGAGTCCGGCAACTGGCTGAAGGTGCTGAAGTACGGCGAGATCGTGGCGATCACCTGGGAGGCGATCGTCAACGACGACCTCAACGCCTTCGACCGCATCCCGTCGATGCTCGGCGCCGCCGCCAGCCAGAAGGAGTCGGCGATCGTCTGGGACCTCGTCCTGTCGAACCCCGAATACAGCGACGGCAAGCCGGTGTTCAGCGCCGAGCATGGCAACCTGGCAGCCGCCGGCTCGGCGATCACCGTCGAGTCGCTGTCCGCTGGCCGCGAAGCCATGCGCTTCCAGACCACCTCCAACGGCAACGAGCTGAACATCGAGCCGGCCTACCTGATCGTCGGCCCGAAACAGGAGCTGGCGGCTTACCAATACACCAGCCCGAACTACGTGCCGGCTGAACCGAAGAACGTCAACACCAAGCAGAACACCAGCCTGCAGGTCATCGTCGAGAGCCGGATCAAGGACTACCGCTGGTACCTGTCCGCCGATCCCGCGCTGGTCGGCACCATCGCCTATGCGTACCTCGAGGGCGAGGAGGGGATCTTCACCGAGACCCGCGAGGGCTTCGAAGTGGATGGCCTGGAGGTCAAGGCGCGCCTGGTGTTCGGTGGCGCCTGGGAGGATTACCGCGGCATGTACCAGAACCCCGGAGCGGCGCCGAGCACGCTGCAGGCCAAGGCGAAGGCCTGAGTCGGATCCCGGACCATTCCATGCGAGGGCTGCACCATGAAGAACTTCATCCAATGCGGCGACACCCTGACCGGCATCGCACCTGCCGGCGGATGCGTCAGTGGCGGGCTGTACACCATCGGCGACCTGGTCGGCGTCGCCGTAGCCGACGCGGCCGAGGGCGCCGAGGTCGAGCTCAAGACCACGGGCGTGTTCGCCTTCCCGAAGACCACGCCGGCCGAGGCCTGGACGCGCTTTGTGCCGATCTTCGCCACGCCTGCAGAGGGTGGCGCCACCGTGGGCCTGGCCGGTGACACGCTGATCGGCTACGCCACCGAGGAAGCGGCGAACCCGTCGAGCAGCGGGCGCGTGCGCCTGAATGGCGTGGGTGTCAGCGTCGCCGCTGCGAGCGGCGTCACGGCCACCGCCAAGGCGAAATAAGCCATGACCTGGCAGCAGATGGCCGATCGCATGCTCGGCGTCGCGCTCCGCACCTTCGATGAGGTGGAGACCCACGAGGTGGCCTACTTCGTCGGCGGTGTCGGCGAGGGCGTGCGGTTGCCCTGGGCCGTGTTCGATAAGGCGCACCTGGTCATCGATCCGGAGACCCAGGCGGTGGTGTCGAGCACCAATCCCGCGCTCGGCGTGCGCCTGCAGGATATGCCGGGCATGCCGACACGGCGCGATACCGTGCGCGTCCGCGATGTGCTGTACCGGATAGACGATGTCCAGCAGGACGGCGTCTCCGGCGCCGTGCTGATCCTGCGGAGGGCATGAGCATGCACCCGCGGCAGGCGATCCGGCAGCAGGCGGTCACCCAGTTGCTCAACCAGACCAGTGCGGGCGGCTCGGTCTATTCGACCCGGGCCAGTCCTTTCCTGTCGAAGGCCTGGGCGACGGAGCTGCCAGCGATCGCCATCTACACCCTGAACGAGACCGCGGGCCTCTTCAACAGCGCGCCGCGGCGTTATGAGCGGCATTGCGACCTCGCCATCGAGATCCTGGTGGAGGGCAATGCCGCACTCGACAGCCAGCTCGACAATCTCTGCCGCCAGGTGGAAATCCTCATGCTTGCCGATGACACCCTCGGCGGGCTGCTCAACGACCTGATCTACAAGAGCACGAGCATGGACTTCAGCGATGCCGGCGACCTCAACATCGGCGCCGCCCGGCTGCTGTTCGACGCCATCTACCTGGACGACCAGCCCACCGCGGAAAGTGCGGCCGACCTGCCATGGCTGCGGCGCGTCTGGGTGGACTACTCGCTGGAGAACCAACAGCCCGATCCGGCTGATCAGGCGCACTCCCATATCGAGGACCTCGGACCATGACTACCGCGACCGTGAAACCCGCCGAGGGACGCCGCGTGCGCCGGCCGGGCGATTTCCAGCTGCTCTCGCCGGATGGCGAACGCGTTGAGCTCGACAGTTACTGGCGCCGTCTGATCAAGGCCGGCGACGTGGTGGTCGTGGCGAACAAGCCCGCCGCGCCGAAGTCCGCGTCCAGCCAGAACAAGGGAGGCGAATGACATGCCCATCTCCTTCGACACCATTCCGGGACCGGCCAGCCTGCGCAAGCCCGGGGTCTATTCCGAAGTCGACAATAGCCAGGCAGTGCGTGGCCCGCAGGGCATCACCTACCGGCGCTTGATCATCGGCTCGAAAACCGCCGGCGGCAGCGCGGTTGCGGAGAAACTGGTGCGCGTGACCAGCGTGGCCCAGGCCGATGCGTTGTTCGGTCCCGGCAGCATGCTCGCCGGCATGGTCCGCGCCGCCATGGCGCAGGACACCTACACGGAACTGCACGCGATGCCGCTGGAGGACTCCGCCGCCGGCGCCGCAGCGACCGCGACCGTGACGGTCGGCGGCACGGCGACGGCTGCCGGCACGCTGTACCTGTTCGTCGCAGGGCGCCGGGTCGATGTCGGCGTCGGTTCTGGGGATGCGGCAGCGGCCGTGGCGACCAAGATCGCCGCTGCCATCACCAGCAATGCGAATCTGCCGGTGACGGCTGCCGCCGCCGCGGAGGTGGTGACGCTGACGGCGAAGAACACCGGGGAAGCCGGCAACGGCCTCGACGTGCGCGCCAACTACTTCGACGGCCAGGCGTTGCCGGCCGGGCTGACCGTGGCGACGACCGCGTTCACGGGCGGTACCGGCAACCCGGATATCGCCAACGCGCTGGCCGCCATCGGCCAGGAATGGTTCCAGGTCTGGGCGGTCGGCTATACCGACGAAGCCAACCTGAGCGAGCTGGAGAACGAGCTTGCCAGCCGCTTCGCCTGGGATCGCGAGATCGAGGCGCATGCCTTCGGCGCGGTGCGCGGCACGGTGGGGGAGCTGGCCAGCATCGGCGCGCTGCACAACTCGCCGCATCTGGGGTTGCCTCATGCCAGCTATGAGCCGATGCCGAACTGGGAGAAGGCCGCCGAGACGATGGCCATCGCTGCGAAATATGCGGCAATCGATCCGGCCCGCCCGCTGCAGAACATCAACTACGCCTGGTGCCTGCCGCCGCAGACCGGCGACAAGTTGACCGATGCCGAGCGCAACAGCCTGCTGTTCGACGGCATCGCGACGACAAAGGTCGTGGTCGCCGACATGGTCGCTGAACGACTGATCACCACCTACCAGCAGAATGCCGCCGGCGCCGAGGACTTCAGCTACCTCGACGTCGAGACGCTGTTCACTGTCATGTATATCCGTCACGACTGGGCCGATCTCGTTCGCCGTAAATACCCGCGCTCGAAGTTGGCCGACGACGGCACCCGCTACGGCCCGGGGCAGCAGGTGGTCACGCCGAAGACCATGGCGGCCGAAGCGCTCAACCGCTTCCGCGAATGGGAACTGCTCGGTCTGGTGGAGAACGCCGACCAGTTCAAGCAGGACCTGATCAGCGAACGCAACCTGTCCGACCCGAACCGGCTCGACATGCTGCTTCCGCCCGACCTGGTCAACGCCCTGCGGGTGGTCGCAGTCAAGATTCAGTTCCGGCTCTGAGGGAGGACGGCAACCATGGCACGAGTGGGCGGCATCATCAGCCTGAAGATCGACGGCGAGAGCTACGACGCGAAGGGCAACTTCTCCTACAACCTCGGCGCCAACAAGAAAGAGATGGTCGTCGGCGCCGACGGGATCCACGGCTACAAGGAGCTGCCGCAGGTCCCCTATATCGAGGGTGAAATTACCGACAGCGCGGAGATCAGCATGGAGAAGATCCGTAACGTCACGAACGCCACGGTCACGCTGCAGTTGGCCAACGGCAAGCTGATCGCTTTGCGCAACGCCGTGGAAGCCAGCGACGGCACCGGCAACACGGAAGAGGGTAACCAGACGGTGCGCTTCGAAGGCATGAGCGCCGAGGAGATCCGCTGAATGTCCAGGCTGCAGAGCGTTACCGTGCCTCTGATCGAGCCGATCCAGTTCGGCTCGGAGACGATCACCGAACTGACCCTGAAACGGGTGAAGTTCAAGCATCTGCGGCAGATCCCCGATCTGCAGCACATCACCACCGACGAGCTCGGCCACCTGATCGAGCGCATCAGCGGCCAGCCGAAGGCGGTGATCGACGAACTCGACGGCGAGGACCTGGACGCGATCTCGGAACACCTCGCAAAGATTTTGCCCGCTGGCCGCTGAACTATGCCGACATCGGCGCCGCCCTGGCCGGCGCCCTACATATCCAGCCCAGCGAGATCGACCGAATGACGGCGGATGACCTGATGTTCTGGTTCAAACGGGCGGAGGACTGGGCAAGATGGCAGACAAGCAGTACAGCCTAGACATCGTCATCAAGGCGGTCGATCAGTTCACCGCGCCGCTGCGCAAGGCGGCGGCCGGGATCTCGAAGGCTTTTGCGCCGATCACCAGCCGGCTTGCGGCCATCGGCCAGAAGGTCGGCTTCGGCCAACTGACCGGCGCGATTGGCGGTGTCGGGAAAGCGCTCAGCGGGCTTGTCGGACGGATCGCCACCATCGGCGCGGCGGTGGCCGGCGCGGCGACGCTGGTCGGCGGGACGCTGGTGGCGCTGGCCAAGGAAACGGCCGACTACGCCGGCGAACTGAATGACCTCGCTGCCTCGCTGGACGTCAGCGCCGAGAAGCTGCAGGAGTGGCGCTTCGCCGCCAACCAGAACGGCGTGTCCAATGAGGAACTGGCGAGCAGCCTGAAAACCCTGTCGAAGAATGTCGGCCTTGCCGCGGCCGGCCAGGGCAAGGCAAAGGATGTGCTGCGCGGCTGGCGGATCGCGGTGAAGAATGCCGACGGCTCGGCTCGCTCGCTGGAACAGATCCTCCCGCAGATCGCCGACCGCCTGCAGCAGATGAAGGATCCGCAGCTGCGCGCGGCCGCCGCCTCCCGGCTGTTCGGCGATGCCGGCGTCAAGCTGATCCCGACCCTCAAGGATGGCGCCGCCGGGCTGGCGGACATGTCCGCCGAGGCGCGGCGCCTTGGCCTGGTGCTGGACAACGAGGCGGTCGCCAAGGGCGATGACTTCGGCGACAGCCTGGACAAGCTGTCCGACGTATTCCGTGGGCTGCGCAACACAGTTGGCGCGGCGGTGATTCCGATCCTGACGAAACTCGCTGATGCGTTCCGCGAGGTAATCGTCGCCAACCTCCCGCAGATAAAGGAATGGGCGACGCAGTTTGCCGCCGGCCTGCCGGACCGAATCGAGCAACTGGTCGCCGCCTTCAGGGATCTCGGCAACGTGCTCGGGCCAGTGGCGAAGGTGATCAGCTGGATCGGCGACAAGGTCGGCTGGCTGAACCTGGTCCTCGGCACGCTGGCCGTGCTGATCGGCGGCGCCCTGGTGCAGTCGGTGGGTGCCCTGATCGGCGCCTTCGTCAAACTCGGTGCAGTGATGCTGACGACGCCGGTCGGCCTGGTGCTGACCGCGATCGCCGCCATCGCCGGGCTGGCTGTGGTCATCTACAAGAACTGGGACCAGATCACCGCACGCCTGTCGGCCAAGTTCGACGAGGTGAAGGCGGCTTTCAAGGACGGGCTGCTGTCCGGCTTGCTGGAGCTGTGGAAACAGTTCAACCCGGTCACGCTGATGTACGAGGCTTTCACCGGGCTGATCAAGTACCTGACCGGCTGGGATCTGGCGAAGGTACTCGGCGACAAGTTCCGTGCGGCGGTGGCCGCCATCCAATCGATCATCCCCGGCTGGCTGAAGCAATTCATCGGCCTCGAGGGTGGCGCACCTGGTGCCGGGATGGCTGCCGGCCTGAACCAGCCGGCGAACCTCATGGGCGGCGGCCTCCCAGGCGCACCCGGCGGCGAAGGTGGGGCGGGCGGTCCAGGTGGTGCCGGTGGCGCCGGCGCTCTGGCCGCGCCATTGATATTCCCGCGACCACCGACGACCGCACCTTCCGTACTCGCCCAGCAGGTCGCCCAGCTGAAGGCTCAGCCGCAGGAGGTCAAGGTCACGGTCGACCTGAACAACGCCCCGCCTGGGACGCGCCTACAGACCGAGGGCAGCAAAGGCGCCCGATTCGATACCAACATCGGCTATTCCATGCGGCCGACTGGCTGACGAGGAGCGCATATGTATCCAATCGACGGTCCAGGTGCGACCGCAGATAACAAGTTCACCGAAGGGGATCCGGCTGCCGGGGTCGCCGCGACGACCGTCACGGATAACTGGTGCAATGACGTGCAGGCGGAATTGTTGAGTATTCTCACTGCGGCCGGTATTGCCCCAGACAAATCAAAACAAGATCAAGTTTTAAGCGGTATTTATAACCTACGCGGCGGTTATTCAAACGGTAAAATTATATCCGCTGGACCTGTAGCTTTAACTGCCGCTGATGCTAATCGAAAAATTCTAGTTGGCGCTGGTGCGCCGGTGACAATTACTCTGCCGGCTATGGCAACAACTCGCATAGGCGATGCATTCGAAATTCAATCGTTTTCTACCGATGCTAACCCGGTAACAATTGTTCCGTCTGCTGGGGATGGAATTACAGCAATTGGCACGCCGCAAACGCCAATAATTCTGCGTAATGGCGACTGGATACGTATTACAAATTACGGCACGCCTGGATTATGGGCGGCGGTTGGCTCCATGCAATTGTCGTCGTCGTTTGCCTTTAGGTCGCAGCAAGGCGTGCCAGGTTATCAAAAGTTCCCAAGCGGTGTTTATTGGCAGTGGGGGACAACATTGACAAGCGCCTCGGGAGACGTGGTTGTTACTTTGCCGATCGCCTTCCCTAACTCACCGTGGGAATATTTTGTTGCGCCGTATGTTGGTGAGTCACCATCTGTTGCTGCTTATTGTATGAGTGCTAACTATATAGCAAGCAGAAAAACTCAATTTAATATAGGCGGATACTTGGCCGGTTCGCGTGGTGCGGTGAATGTCTGCTGGTTTGCGATCGGGAACTAGGAGGCAATATGTATTATTCGGCAAAGGAGCGCGGCTTTTTTGATCCGGCGATTCATGATCCATTGCCAGTCGATGCAATTGAAGTTAGCGATGAAGAGTGGCAGGCCTTGCTTATCGGTAACAGCACCGGCAAGCAAATAACTCCTGACGCGAATGGCTATCCGGTATTAACCGACCCACCGCCACCGACTCCTGAACAAGTCAAGGTGATGGCAGAAGCGAAACGGCAGCAATTGCTCGTCGAGGCCTCGATGCACGTCGCCCCCCTGCAGGACGCGGTCGATCTGGGCGAGGCCTCGCCGGAGGAGGTAATCGCGCTGCAGGAATGGAAGCGCTACCGGATCGCCCTGAACCGCCTCCCCACTTCTGCAGGCTGGCCAGACAACATCGAATGGCCGACGCCGCCGGCATAAGGGGCGCGACATGTCATGGCTGGACAACTACCGAAAAGCGTCCTTCCGCGGGGCGGCGTTCTACGTTTCGACAGCCGACGCAGACTATGGTCGGCGCCTGATCACACATGAGCATGCGCAGCGCGACATTCCCTATACCGAGGACAACGGCCGCAAGGCGCGCCGTTTCACCGTCGACGGCTACCTACTCGGGCCGGATTACCACCTCGCCCGAGACGCCTTGATCGATGCCTGCGAGGGCGTGGGTGCCGCCACCCTGGTGCATCCCTATCGCGGCGAGTTGACTGTCAGCTGCGACGGCCTGCGGGTCAGCGAGAGCGAGGGTGAGCTCGCCTACTGCCGGATCAGCATGACGTTCATCGAGGCCGGCGAGGCATCGTTCCCGCGTTCGATGGTCGACAGCGTCAACGCCGTCAGCGGCGCAGCGATAGACCTCGAGACGGCCAGTCTTGGCGCCTTCGTCGAGCAGTTCCTGACAGAGGGCTTTCCCGGCTTTGTCCTGCAGTCGGCGGTCGCGGTGGTGCACACCATCACAGGCTTCCTGTCCTCGCCGGGCTTCACCCTGCTCGGCAGTATCCTGGCGATCAGCCGCTACAACGCCAAGGTCAAGGCGATCAGCAGCACCGCCGGCGTGCTGGCGAGGAACCCGCAGAACCTCGGCGGCGCCCTGCAGGACGTATTCCGCGAGATCCGTCTGGCCTTCGGCAGCAATGCCGGGCCGGTGCTGTCGGCCGCTGTGCAGGAATTCCAGAAGCCATGGACCGGCCCCGTCGACACGCCGAGCCGGCAGCAGGAGAAGATCAACTACGACGCCCTGCAGGACCTGGTCCGGCTGGATTCGCTGAGCGAGGCGGCGATCGTCGCCGTCGAGAAGGACTTCGACAGCCTTGATGAGGCCCGCGACACGCGCAACGAGCTCGATGCGGCGATCGATGCCGAGCAGGAGCGGACTACCTCCGACGAGGTCTACACCGCCCTCGGCGACCTGCATGCGGAGGTGGCCACCGGCATTCCGCAGCCGGACCAGCAGTTGCCGCAGCTGGTGGTCTACGCGCCCAACATCACGCAGCCGTCGCTCAAGGTGGCACAGACCCTCTACGCCGACGCCTCGCGCGCCGACGAGATTGCCACGCGAAACCGCATCCGCCATCCCGGCTTCCTGGTAGGCCGCGAGCCGCTCGAGGTGCTGGCCGATGGCTGACGACCTGGAGCTCCTCGTCAACGGCCGCATCTATGCCGGCTGGACCTCGATCGGCGTGACGATGGCGATCGATGCCGCCTCGGGCGCGTTCACCGTCGACCTGACCGAGCGATGGGAGGGGCAGGGCAGTCTCGCTGCCCAGCTGGACGCCTGGCCGATCCTGCCCGACGACGAGTGCGAAATCCGCCTCGGCGGCGAATCGATGATCAGTGGCTACGTCAATATCTTCCGCCCGTCCTTCGACGTCACCAGTCACGCGATCAACGTCCAGGGCCGCGACCGCACCTCGGATATGATCGACTGCTCGGCCGTGCATGACCCGGACCAGTGGACGAACCTCGACCTCCTGCAGTTCGCGCAGATCCTCGCCAAACCGTTCGGCGTCAGTGTGCGCGTCGACCAGGGTGTCAGCGTCGGCGACAAGTTCCAGACCATCAAGCTGCAGCAGGGCGAGACGGCATTCGAGGCCATCAGCCGCTACGCGCGGCAGCGCAAGATCCTCTGCATGCCGGACGGCACCGGGAACCTGCTGCTGACCCGTACGGGCAACACCCGCGCCGCCGCCGCCCTGGTGCAGGGCGAGAACATCAAGGGCGCCGACGGCACGATCGACCACTCGCAGCGCTTCAGCGAGTACATCGGCAAGGCGCAGGCGGCCTACTCGGCGACGACCTCCGGCGAGGGCGAGGCGCACCTGCGGGCCAGCACGACCGACAGCGAGATCCCGCGCTACCGGCCGCTGCTGATCATCGCCGAGGCTGGAGGCACGCCAGCCAGTGTGCAGGAACGGGTCAACTGGGAAGCGAACAGCCGCCTCGGGCAGAGCGCGGTCGCCTCCGTGGCCGTGTTCGGCTGGCGGCAGTTCGGCCTGACTGGCGATCTCTGGCGGCCGAATTTGCTGGTCCAGGTGCGTTCGGAGTGGCTGCGCATGGACGGCGAGATGCTAATCCGCCAGGTCACGTTCACTCGCTCGCCGAGCGATGGCACCACCACCGTCCTCGAGCTGATCAGCCCGCAGGCCTTCGAACCGGAGCCACCGGATGCCGAGAAGTCGCAGGCGCGGCAGAAGAAGGGCAGGGGCAAGAACAAGGGGCGCAACATCTGGGCGGAAGGGGTCGGCCTCGAGGATCCGCCGCCGGAGCCGAAGGGGGTGAAGAAATGAGCGAGCTCCGGCGCCTGGCCCATGCGGTGGCCATGTCCTTCGCCCGCGCCGTGCTGCGCCGCTCGGACGATGCCGGACAGCGCATGCAGCTGCAGGTCGAGGTTCTCGACAAGGAACTCTGCGACGGCGTCGAGTACATGACCCATTACGGCCTGTACAGCCGGCCGCTGCCGGGGGCCGACTTCGCCGTCGCCTTCATCAACGGCAACCGCGAGCAGGGCATCGCCATCGCCTCGGCCGATCGCCGCTACCACCTGACCCTCGCCGAGGGCGAGATCGCGCTCGCCGACGATCTCGGCAACCTGGTGAAGCTCGGCCGCGATGGCGTCCAGGTGCAGGCCGTGCAGGCGCTCAACATCAGTGCGCCGACCATCAGCATCGACGGCGACGTCGCCTTTACCGGCACCATCACCAGTAACGGCAAGGTGCTCGACGACCGGCACACGCACAAGGGCGTCACGCCCGGCAGCGGCAGCACGGGAGTACCCAACTGATGGACTATGCATTGGTGATGGGCGATTACTTCGGCGACGTGGTGGTTGTCGATGAGGACCTCGAGGCCGACAAGGGCCTCGAGACGGCGGTCATCGTCAGCCTGTTCACCGACCGCCGCGCGGCCCTGGACCAACTGCCCGTCGAGTTTCCGGCGGATGACCTGCGCGGTTGGTGGGGCGACGTCGCGCCGCAGGTCGAGGGCGACCAGACCGGCTCGCTGCTCTGGCTGCTGGCCCGCGAGAAACAGCTGCCGGCGACGCTGGCCAGGGCGCGGCAATACGCCGAGGACGCGCTGCGCTGGATGCTCGAGGACAAGGTCGCGCAGCAGGTCGTCGTCGCGGCCTCCTGGCTGGCGACCGGCTGGATGCTCCTGCAGATCGACATTTACCGGCCAGGTGGCGACGTCGTGCGCTATCGCTACGGCTACGAATGGGCGAGCCAGGCCGCCCGGAGGATAGTCTGATGCCCTTCGCCCGTCCGACCCTGACCGAGCTGATCAAGCGCGTCACCTCCGACATTGCCTCGCGGCTGGTCAGCCAGGCCGGCTCGGTCCTGCGCCGCAGCTTGATCGGCATCCTCGGCCGCGTCTACGCCGGAGCTGTACACCTGCTCTACGGCTACCTCGACTGGATTGCCCGGCAGGCGATTCCAGATACCGCCGAATCGGAGTACCTGGAGCGCTGGGCGGCGATCTGGAAGATTACCCGCAGGCCGGCGACTTTTGCCGTCGGGCCGGTCGAGGTCACGGCGAATGCGCCGATTACCCTGCTGGCGGGGACCATGTTCCAGCGACAGGATGGCGCCCAGTATGCGAGCCTCGTCGATGTCGACCTGGTCGCTGGAACCAACGCCGTTGACCTGCTGGCGGTCGAGCCCGGCGCTGCCGCCAACACCCCGGCCGGGATCAGCCTGACCCTGCTCTCGCCGGTCGCCGGCGTGCAGAGTACCGCGACCATCCTCGGCGACGGGATCCGCAGCGGCACCGACGTCGAGGACGATGCCAGCCTATGCGAGCGTCTGCTCGCGCGGATCCAGCAGCCGCCGCAGGGCGGGGCCGTATCGGATTATGTCGCCTGGGCGAAGGAAGTCCCCGGCGTGACGCGGGTTTGGGTCTACCCGATGCAGATGGGGCCGGGCACGGTGACCGTGATGTTCACCACCGATGACGACCCGATCAGCCCGATCCCCGATGCCGCCACCGTGGCCGAGGTGCAGGCGCACATCGATGAGGAACGTCCGGTAACCGCGACCGTCTACGTCGTCGCGCCGGTCGGTGATCCGCTGAACTTCACCATCAAGCTGTCGCCGAACACCGCCAGCGTGCGCGCCGCCGTTACGGCGGAACTGTCCGACCTGCTGCTGCGCGAGGCCGAGCCGGGCGGCACCATCCTGATCAGCCACATCCGCGAGGCTGTCAGCATCGCCGCCGGCGAGGTCGACAACCAGGTCATCGCCCCGGCGGCCGACGTCGTCTCGCCGCAGGGGCACATGTCGCTGATGGGCACCATCACCTTCCAGAGCCTGCAGGAGGGCAGTGATGGCGCATTCGGCCGATGAATACCGCAACCAGCTGCAGCAGTTGCTCCCGCCCGGCCGGGCCATTCCGGCGGATCCGGGCAGCACCGCCTACGAGCTGCTCGATGGCATGGCCCAGGAGCTCGCCCGCCTCGATGCTCGGGGCGACGTGCTGCTGCTGGAGGTCAATCCCGCCACCACGAACGAGCTGCTGCCGGACTGGGAGCGGGTTGCGGGCCTGCCGGACAAGTGCTCGGCCAACGCGCCGTCGAGCATCCAGGCGCGCCGGCAGGCGCTGCTCGCCAAACTGCGCGCCACCGGTGGCCAGTCGGCCGACTACTACATTAGCGTCGCGGCGGCGCTCGGCTACACCATTACCATCACCGAGTTCCGCCCCTTCGAGGTCGGCCGCAGCACGGTCGGCGAAGCGCTGACCAATGCCGATGCTGGCTGGGTCTACACCTGGCGCATCAACGCGCCGGGCACCACCACCCTCGATTTCAAGGTCGGCCTATCCACGGTCGGCGAGGCGCTGCGCACCTGGGGCAACGAGATGCTTGAGTGCCGGATGAGCCAGATCAAGCCGGCGCATACCATCCTGCTGTTCGGCTACGCCGAGGACGAGCCCTCACTTCCAGGCTGAACGCATGGCATCAGCCAGGGCCTTGGCCAGTTCCTGGTCGTAGTGCTTGGCGATTACCTCGTCGGCGATGCCGAAGAAATCGAAGCGCGGCTGGTAGTTGGTCTGCGCAACTTCCACCTGGTACGGCCAGAGCTTGCGCCCCTGCCGACGCCACACGGCGATCGGGCGGTTGGGGCGGAGATCGCCGCCACGGCCTTCACGCGGCTTGCCGAAGAAGTAGCTCGCCTTGCCCGGGCTCTTGGTATCGGTGTGGGCGTCGCGTCCGCCGCGGATGTTGGCCAGGACCTTCTGGATCTCGCTCCCCGCAAGGTTGCCGTACTGATTGCGGCGTGCCTTTTTGCCCGGTACCAGGTAGCGATTGCGCGGCAGCTTGGCCCGGCTGGTCATGGCCGACTCGCCGGGCTTCTGCCGCCGCTGGCCGCCGAACACCTGGGGCATGAGGTACTTGCCCGCCGGCGTGCCCTTGCTCGCATAGTCGATGAACCAGACCCGCGCCTGTTGCGTGCGCTTGTTGGCTGCCTTGAGATAGAGGCTCTTGAGCGTCCAGGGTGTAGGCCGGTCGAACTCCTGCCGCATCGCGGCTATTTCCTCGGCCTTGACCCGTTGCCCCAGGCGCGTGAGGGCTAGCGCCGTTGCGAAGGGGATCTGATCCTTGTTGACGTTCGCCAGTGCCTTCTGCAGCAGCTTGATCGGCTTCGGATCGATGGTGAGAGGAAGGGGTTGCATGCCTGACCTCCAGCGCCGGCCGTCATCTCCCGGCGGGGGCCGGCCGGCATGACGCTATAGTTGCTTGGGTCTCTGGATTGTGCGCTTCCTTCCCCATCAGGCGCATGATCCAGGGGCCTCCCAGCTTGTCGGGAAAGGTATGATGCCGGCCTTGATCAATAGGAGGTCGGCATGCTTGCCATCATGCAGAACGGTTACGCCCGGCTGAAGCTGGAGCGCCAGGTCGGAAGTGTTGGGAAGTACGGCATATGGGAATTCCACTGCGCCGAAAACTCGCAGATGTTCGCCGGCCTTCAGGCTGGCCGGCACGCAGCGGTGCTGCCAGCCGAGCCGAAGGAGGGGCAGGAGGTCGAGTTCTTCGCGCTGCTGAAGCCTGGCGCGCCGCAGGAGGAGTGGAAGCTCCTCGGCAAGGGGACAGCCACCTTCAAGCGGTTCTGACCGGCTCGATGAGTTGCTCGCCCTGGTTCCGGACGTCGCCCACGTCCGTACTGACCCGGTAAGCGTCGAAATTGGTGCGACTCAGGGCGATAGCGCTGTGCACCTGCTCGGGTGGCGTGCTCGGCGACAACCAGAGGCTCCATTGTTCTGGCGCAAGGATCACCGGCATGCGGTGATGGATCGCGGCCACCGGGCCGGCGGAGTCCCGGGTGAGCAGGGCGCACGACAGCACGTCCTGGCCGTCCGGACCGATCCAACTGGACCATAGCCCGGCGATCGCCAGGACCTGGTCATCGATGGCGTGATGGTAGTAGGGCTGATTCACCCGGCGGCCGGCCCTGTTCCTGACCTGCTCGTGCTCATTCCATTCGTACCAGCCCGCTGCCGGCATCAGACATCGGTGCGTGCGGATGGCCTGGCGCCACATCGGCTTCGTCGCGGCCTCTTCACTGCGGGCGTTGAAGGAGAGGGACGGCGGCTTCGCCTGTTTCCACCAGGTCGGGATCAGTCCCCAGCGCGCCGGCACGACCTCCTGCTCGGCCTGGTCGTTGAGAACGACCATGGGCACCTGATTGGTCGGCGCCACGTTATAGATCCGCCGGATCCAGCGGCCGGAGTTGCGCGCACCGATATGCCAGTAGCGCTCCATCGCTGCCTCTTCGCGCGTGACATACCGTCCGCACATCGCTAGACCCTCCGCTTGTCCAACTCGCTATTGTAGAAGGTAGCTCAGGGTTATTACTGTATATAAATACAGTATTCGGACCTCCCTATGACCAGCAAGCTTCCGCATTTTCGCCCCGTCACCCATGACGAACTCCGCCGGCTCTGGACGGAATACCCTGATCCGAACATCCGCCGGCTGGTGTTAGAGGTTGAGCGAGGTAGGAGGAAGATGGCCGAAGTCGACTCTATCTATGCCTCGATCCAGGGGGCATGGCATGAGCTGGGCGGTGGGCATTTGGTCGCACTGCACGTGCTGAAGGTGCTGCTGTCGGAGGAGCGTGATCGCAGGAAGTAGGGAAACTGAGGTGCCCAGAACGGGCGAGGAGGGGCGTGAAAACCAGTCCCAAAACTCGGGCCGGGTATTCAGCAATGACGCGGGGTGGACAGGGTGATGTTTTCGGATACTATTGGAACGCCGAATGACCTGTAGCCGGCGGCGTTATTGGATTTATGCAGCGGTCTTGAAAACCGCCGGGTGTAACAGCCCCCAGAGTTCGAATCTCTGCGCTTCCGCCATTTCATAGAGCAAAGGCCCCGAAATTCGGGGCTTTTGCTTTTTTATTGTGAGTTGTTCCCCCACTTATTCCCCCACTTCGCCGTTGCGTGTTGCGTTGCGTTCGTTACGACTAGCCGATAAACGCTAGCGGGCGGTCTGTCCAATCATCGAAACACCATGGCGCAAAGGCCCACATCCTTCTCTCGCAGATGACAGTGGTTCGCACCTGGGCTAGGCAGCTATCGCTGAGTGCCGCCCTGAAATCCCGATGAGTGGTGCCCGCAACCGCATCGCAATCGCGATATCGGTTCGCTCTGTTCTGGCACGAAGTGCCTAGTGATACAGCCAGGGCTGTAGCTCATCCAGGTTGGAGACCACGATCTGTTGAGCAGTTGCTTTGGCGTGTACCTTGGTTGGATCGATCTGATAGCGCTGCAGAACGTACTGCACCAGAGCTCCACGGCTTTCGATCACGAGCTGGCCATCGTTCATGCCGTAGTCGGTCTCGATGATGGCCTTCTGTTCAGGTTTGAGGCGTGAGTCGGGCTCGATGATTACCTGAACCTCTGTATTCCAGCCAGAATCCTGATCTCGGCCCTGTTCGGATGCGTCTTCCATCAGATCTGGTGTTCCTCGGAAGCGACTAAGCACGAAATCGCGGTAGTCGCGATTCTTCTCGCAGTAAGCACGTACATGCCAGCGCATGCCGGTGTAAACCAGGGTATGCGGAACGATCAAGCGGGTTTCCGCGTCCGGAGTGGTGAAGGATAGATACTCGCACTCCAGGCGTAGTCCTTCGCGGCAGGCGCGAAGAATCGGTCGCAAGACTTCGGGGCGTACTGTCCGATCCGGTACACGCAGAACCTCCGTGTGTGCGTAAGCAAGGGCTAACCCGTCGACGTGCGGAGCTCGGTCGTAGTTCTGGTTAAGCAAGTGCAGATAGGCGCTGGCGCTATCGTCGATGAACAGCGGTTTAAAGTGCTTGCTCGGTACATACCCCTTCAAATGCTTGTCATATTCGAGGTTCTTCGGCGCGTGTTCGTTCACGTAGGTGTTGATGTCCTTCGACGCCTGCTGGCGACTGATGCCGAAGCTTTGCATCAGGTGATTCGTGGTCAGGCGGCCTTCCCACCAGGCCACGGTCTCGATCAGACGATAGCGTAGGGCCAGATCCCAGCGCACTGATTCGATTGATTGCTTGCGTTTCATGGTTAATCCACCTGCTCGAAAACTTTACCTGTACGGGTAAACACTCTAGATACGTCATTAGACGCTACATATCTTGAATGCCAGTGACAAGTGCGACTGCCTGCCGGTTCGCACTTTGGCAGTTCCCGGTACGGCCTGGGTTAATCAAGTAGGTGGAGAAGTCTGATGAACAAGCTATTTATGGCACCGCTCGCGGTATTGGTTTTGGCTTCTGCTGGGTGCGCCAGCATTGTCTCGGAGAGCCGTTACCCGGTCAGGGTGACCAGTAACGTCCCTGCCGAGTTCGAGATCCGTAACGAGGATGGCGAGACCGTGCATACCGGCACCACGCCGGCTCAGGTAAGTCTTGATTCGGCCAGTGGCTACATGGATGGCGAGACGTACACCGTGGAATACCACGCGCCGGGTTACCAGAAGGCCTTTTCGACAATCCAGTCCAGTATCAATGGCTGGTACTGGGGCAACATCGGCTTTGGTGGGCTGATCGGTTGGTTCCTGGTGGATCCTGCTACGGGCGCGATGTTCAAGCTGCCGCCCAGCACAGGCGCAACCCTGGCAGTTGCTCAGCCTCAGGTCCCGATGTCTCAATCAACTCCATCGTTGGGTGCTGCCGAACTTGATCCCCAGAGGGGCCTGGCGGCGCCGTAGTGCCGCGAGGGCTTGACGTACGATGAGCATCGTCTCGTACCAAAGAGCCGTAACAATGACCAACCAAACGCCGGTTGCATCAACTGCCTTGGTTCTTCCAAGGCAGCGTTGGTCCAGAGCTAATAGGAGGCATGCACAATGACCCGGCTGGAACGAATCAGGGGCTGTCTGCTGGGCGGATCAGTGGGTGATGCGTTGGGGGCTCCAGTGGAGTTCCTGGATTGGTCGGCCATTCAGCAGAAATACGGCCCATCAGGTATTCGCGACCTCGATCAAGCCTACGGTGTGATGGGAGCCATTACCGACGATACGCAAATGATGTTGTTCACTGCTGAAGGGCTACTACGTGCGCATGTCCGGCAGGTATCGCACGGGATTCCTGCGCGTTGGCTGGAAGCGTTGGAATTGCATGACGTAATCGACCAAGTCGCTGCAGATATCGACTGGGTGCCTCGGGTATACGAGGGGGGCAGCGATACACAAGACAGCGATGCGCAGATATGGCGTCGGTACCCTGGGTGGTAATACGACGATGATCTCTGCGCTGTTGTCTTGGTACGAGCAGCATGGCGATTGGACGCCTCTGGCCTGGTGGGTTCACGATCATCTGCCTTATGCCAGCCAGCTCTGGTTCCCCAAGCTGGCTGCGTTCAACCTGCGGTGGAGTGCCAATCCCGACACCTTGCAGAACATTGGCACCTATGTGACCAACCCACACACCGGAGACAAGAAAGCGTTGGTCAAGAACGGAGTCGCCACATTAGCTGTTGGGGAGCGGAGGCGTATCGTCGAGCCCTGGTTGCGAAGCCTCACCTGAAGCCAGTGCCGAAATTTGACGGATATCCGCTTGTTACTGCGTCGCTCGCAAGCTTGGATGTCCACTCTACGGATAGACCTGCCTGAATAGTTGACCTGTACGAATGCCCAATATTGGTGTGTCCAGTAGCACGACATATCCTTTTGCTGTGCCCAACGGGATGTGGGCAGGAACGGATTCCGGGGAGCCAGGGATGGCTCATCTACAACAAAGCGCTTGGCATTCAGGCAGAGGAGCAGGGGCATGGAGTTCACCGCACACGCCGTGCAGCGTTGCAGCCAGCGCGGGATCCGGATTCAGCAGGTGGAGTGGCTGGTTCGCTATGGCATCTACACCTGGAATCGTGGTGCGCAGGTGTTCTTCTTTGATCGCTCCGGGTTTCAGCGGCTTCTGCTCGGGTTGTCCGTCTCTGAGCGGCAACTGGCCGAGAAGGCGCGCAATAGCTACGTGGTTATGAAGGGGGAGCAGGTGCTGACCGTTGGACACCGGCAAGCGGTGTTTTGTACGAGCAAGCCTGGGAGTCACCACCATCGGCGTGTGGATTGGCGGCATGGGCAGACACGAGCCGCTTGAGAGTGATTTGCGATCCGGTCGGGCGGTAGACATGTAAGCCGACGGATGACTTGTTTTTGGTCAAATAATGATCAGACGACTGGCTTTACCCCTTGGTGACATCACGGATAATGTGACCGTCCTTGCAGCAATGCAAAATGCAGTGCCGTAGGGGCATTTTCCTCTTGCGCTTGTCCAGCTTCAGTTTTCGCCCGCAGAACTCTTGTGCACCAGCTTGTTTGGCCCCGACCGGGGTTGTTTAGGAGCAGTAAATGACGGATCTAACCCACCTTCGCCAACCCATATTGGATGCAGTGCCGGAAGATGGCAGCAGCATTGGCAATCAGTCATTGTTCGAGCGGCTCAAGGGGCAGATTCCCGGTCTGGGCGAAGAGCAGTTCTGGAGCGTGCGCGATGCGCTAATCAATGAAGGGCTGCTGGTGAAGGGGCGCGGGCGTGGTGGTTCGGTTCTGCGTGCCGAAGCGAAGGCGGCAAGCCTGGCGGAGCAGGTGCTGAGCAAGGCGCGTCAGCGTTTCGAACCCGGGCAGGCGGCCGACGTATCAGCTAGCTCTGTGTCGCAATCGGTGCAGCCAGCGCCAGCTAAGCGTGGGACTGCCAAGGCGCAGCCAGCCACCGGCCTGGAAGACTTGAAAAAAACTCTCTGGGCCACCGCCGACAAGCTGCGCGCCAATATGGATGCCGCCGAGTACAAGCACATCGTGCTCGGCCTGATCTTCCTCAAATACATCTCTGACAGCTTTGCCGGCCGCCGCGCAGAGTTGGAGCGCAAGCTTACCGACGAGAACGACGATTACTACCTGGGTGATGACGATCCGGAGTTGCTGGCGGCTGAACTGGAAGACCGCGACTACTACCGCGAGGTCAACGTGTTCTGGTTGCCGGAGGTGGCGCGTTGGGAGTCGATTCGCGCCGCCGCCAAGCAGGTAGATATCGGCAAGCGCATCGACGACGCGCTGGCTGCCATCGAGGCGGAAAACCCCAAGCTGAAGAACATTCTCGACAAGCGCTACGCCCGCGCCCAACTGCCGGACGGCAAGCTCGGCGAACTGGTGGACCTGATCTCCACCATCGGCTTTGGTGACGACGCCGGCAAGGCCCGCGATCTGCTTGGTCAGGTGTACGAATACTTCCTCGGCCAGTTCGCCAGCGCTGAAGGCAAGAAGGGTGGACAGTTCTATACCCCGGCGAGCATCGTGAAAACCCTGGTGGCAGTGCTCAACCCGCACCATGGCAAGGTCTATGACCCTTGCTGCGGCTCCGGTGGCATGTTCGTGCAGTCGGAGAAGTTCATCGAAGCCCACGGCGGCAAGCTGGGTGATGTCTCCATCTACGGCCAGGAATCCAACCCCACAACCTGGCGCTTGGCGGCGATGAACCTGGCTATTCGCGGCATCGACTTCAACCTGGGCAAGGAACCGGCGGATACTTTCGTTCGCAACCAGCACGCGGATCTGCGCGCTGACTTCGTGCTGGCCAACCCACCGTTCAATATCAGCGACTGGTGGCATGGCAGTCTGGAGGGCGACCCGCGTTGGGTCTACGGCACTCCGCCGCAAGGCAATGCCAACTACGCCTGGCTGCAGCACATGCTCTATCACCTCAAACCCAACGGCCGCGCCGGCATTGTTCTAGCCAACGGCTCGATGAGTTCCAGCCAGAACAGCGAAGGTGATATCCGCCGCTCCATGGCCGAGGCCGACGTGGTGGAAGTGATGGTCGCTTTGCCCGGCCAGCTGTTCTTCAACACCCAGATTCCCGCCTGCCTGTGGTTCCTGGCCAAGCAGAAGACCGCCCGTCCCGGTGAAGTGTTGTTTATCGACGCTCGTAAGCTCGGTACCAACGTCAGCCGGGTGCAGATCGAACTGACCAATGCCGATATCGAGCGCATCGCCCAGACCGTCGCCAACTGGCGCGGCGAGCCGCTGGATGAAGGCGGCGAGGTGGGTGAGTACGCCGATATTGCCGGCTTCTGCCGCAGTGTGAAACTGGCGGAAATTGCCGAGCATGGCCATGTGCTGACCCCGGGCCGCTATGTGGGTGCCGAGGAGGTGGAAGATGACGGCGAAGCCTTTGCCGAGAATATGCAGCGATTGACTCAGCAGCTTGGCGAGCAGATGCAGAAGGGCGCGGAGCTCGATCAGTTGATCCGGCAGAAGTTGGGGGGGCTGGGGTATGGGTTCTGATTTTGGGCGCTTTGGTGATCTGTTTTCTGAACCGCAACGAAATGGGCTGACCCGTCCCAAGAAGGTTCGTGGCGTTGGTTTTCCCATGGTCAACATGGGGGAGTTATTCGCTCACTATCGAATCCGAGATCTGGAAATGGATCTCGTGCCAGTAAGTGAAAAGGAGCAGCAGTTCTTTCTGCAAGACGGTGACCTGCTTTTTGCACGTCAGTCCTTGGTGTTAGCAGGAGCTGGACAGTGCTCAATATTTCTCGGAAACAAGACAGCGACAGTCTTTGAGTCACACTTGATTCGCTGCCGGCTTGATCAGGAAAAGTACAACCCGCATTTCTATTTTTACTTTTTCCGGTCGCCTGATGGTCGACGTGCGATAGAGGCGATAGTTGAACAAGGTGCTGGAGCTTCTGGGATCCGTGGAAGTGATCTGGTAAATGTTCAGGTCCCGATTCCAGCTAAAAGATACCAAGATCAAGCAGCAGGATTGCTCGCTGAAATCGACGACCGCATCTCCCTCCTACGTGAAACCAACGCCACTCTGGAAGCCATCGCTCAGACACTGTTCAAATCCTGGTTCGTCGATTTCGACCCCGTGCGCGCCAAGGCCGAAGGCAGACCGCCGGAAGGGATGGACGCCGCCACGGCCGCCTTGTTTCCCGATAGCTTCGAAGAGTCCGAGTTGGGCTTGGTACCGAAGGGGTGGAAAGTGTTGCCCCTCGGGGATATCTGCTGTGTGACGATTGGAGGGTTGTGGGGCAATGATGATTCGGGTGATAGCGATCTTGTTCCTGCTATCAGTCTGCGGGGCGTAGATCTGGAACACTTACGCGTTAATGGATTCTCAAAGGACGCTCCGGTGCGCTGGGTCAAGCCAGCGGCAATGGAGAAACGGCGACTTTCTGATAAAGAGGTACTCGTTGCTGCATCTGGAGCTGGGCCATGTGGTCGACCATTGTGGGCAGGAGCCCCATTTGAGGCTATTTATGGTCGCCCTGTTATTTTTTCGAATTTCGTGAAGCGCCTAGAGTGTGGGACAGCTGCACGTGCGATTTATGTAGATCGTTTGCTTGCTGAAATGCGCAAGAGCGAGGAGATTTGGAATTTTATTAATGGTACCTCTGTGCCAAATCTGGATGACAAACTTCTGCTCTCGACCAAAAAAATTATTTTGCCTTCGAATGATGTCTTGTCCGTATTTGCCGATATTGCGATAAAAATTTATGACAAGATTTACGACCAGAAAGCCCAAACCCTCACCCGGCTCCGCGACACCCTCTTGCCCCGCCTGATCTCGGGCCAACTGCTCCTGCCGGATGCCAAGACCATGGTAGAGGCTGCCGGATAAATACTGAATCGACACGAACTCAATAAAGACCCGCAGAGGTCATTAAACAAATATACGAAAGGCTAGGGCTATGAATTATTTAAATTGGTTACAACTTTGGGCTGAAGCTGCCCCCGAGCAGAAGTTTGCTCCCATTGCAGTGGTAGGCCTGGTCACGGTTCTGTGCCTCTGGTACCTGATTCGCTATTTCTTTCGTTCCTTCGGGCTAAGCCGCCGGTTGGGACGGCTGACCCGTGAGATCAAGGCGATTGGCGAGCTGGTACCGGGAAAGCGGCGTGCTGCGCTTGCCACATTGTTCGAGCGCCACTCTCTTGGGCATGCCTGGCAGGAGTATGCCGAAACGTTGCATGACCAGTTCGAGCTGAGGGACGGTGAGCAGCTACTGGTGCGTTCGCGTTCCACCGCTGGCGCGGCGCACTTCTTCACTGCGCAAACGGTAGTGGAGACCCCACTGGGTACCGAGTTCTACAAGCACCTGCCGGGCATCCTGACCGGTATCGGCATTGTCGGCACCTTCTTCGGGCTGATGCTGGGTTTGCAGCATTTCAACCCAGGCACGCCCGAGCAGGTGAATGCCAGCGTCGATCAACTGCTCAAGGACGTCATGTTCGCCTTCCTGGGCTCGTTCGTGTCGATTCTGGCCTCCATCGCGGTGACCTTGACCGAGAAGTGGCGGCTGGCGCGCTGCTACAAGCTGCTGGAAACGCTGACCGAGGCAATCGATGGCCTGTTTGATAGCGGGGTAGGCGAGGAGTACCTTGCGGAGCTGGTGCGGTCGAGCAATGAAAGCTCGATCCAGACCCGCCAGCTCAAGGACAGCCTGGTCACCGATCTGCGTGAGATGCTGCAGAACCTGGTGGATACCCAGGTTCGGGAAAGCCTCAAGCTGGCGGATACCCTGTCCGCCAGCTACCGAGACTCTGGCCAGGTGCTCGCCGAGCAGATTGGCGGTGCTATCGAGAACAGTTTGAAGGCGCCCTTGGAGCAAATCGCCGGGGCGGTGCAGTCTGCCAGTGGTGATCAGAGTGGGCAGGTCCAGAATCTGCTTACCGAAGTACTCACCGCCTTTATGAGCAAGCTGGAGAGCACCTTCGGCCAGCAATTCAACGGCCTTCACGAAATGCTTGGCCAGTCGGTAGCCGCCATGCAATCCATGCAGCAGGGCTTCAATGCTCTGGTGGAGGACATGCGTTCGGCCAGCGAAGCCTCCACACAGAACAGTACGAAGATGATCGCGCAATTGCTAGCGGACATGCAGGCGGGGCAGAACAGCATGCAGGCGGGCATGAACGAAATGCTGGCCAACCTGCAGGCATCCATCTCCCGAATCGGCAGCGAGGGCGAGGGCGCTGGCGAACGCATGGCGAAGCAACTGGAGAAGCTATTCGCCGACAGCGAGGCTCGTCAGCAAGCCATGGCGGAAAATCTGCAGGCCTTCGTCGAATCGATCAAGCAGAGCATTGGCCAGGGCCAGCAGGAAACCATGGCGAAGATCGCCGGATCGGTGGATGTGCTAGGTGAACAACTCGGCGCCATGTTCAAGCAGATGGAACAAGGGCGCGCGCAGATGGACCAAGCGACCAAGGTTGCCCAGGTCGAGCTGCATCGCGGTACCCGTGAAATGGTCGGCAGCCTCGAAGGGCAGGTGAAGGATCTGCTGGACGCGGTGGCCGAGCAGAATGGCGCTATGCAGGACACCATCAAGCTGCTCAGTGCGCAAACCGAGCAACACCTGCAAAGCATGCAGCAGGGTGCGGACAAGATGCGCGTTGCAGCAGAGCGTTTCGACAGTGCCGGTCAGAGCGTAAGCAAGGCTGGCGAAGCTACGGCGGGCGTGCTAGGCGCCATGCAGAGCACTGGCACTGAACTGGTTGGGGCTTCCCGCGAGCTGGTTAGCATCGTGGCGGATTACCGCAACAACCGCGAAGCGCTGAACAAGACCCTGGCGGTAATCGAAAGCGTGGTGGCCAGTGCTCACGGCGAGGCTGCCGGACGCAGTCAGTATCTACTCGATCTCAAGCAGCAGGGCGAACGACTCCAAGCATTGAACCGCGAAGTGAACGAGTACCTGCAGCACATCAGCGAAGTGCTGGGCAAGGGTTTCAACGACTTCACCGAGGGTGTCGATCGCAGCTTGCGCCAAACCCTGGGCAGCTTGGATGTCGAACTGCACAAGGCGATGACCAGCCTGGCTGGCGGTGTCGAAGGTGTTAAGGAAAGCCTGGAAGACTTCAGCGACATCATGGATCGCATCCAGCGCAAGTGAGGGGCTAGCGTATGTTTGGCAAACCAGCTGCCCCTGGCCGCGCGCGGGATGAGGGGGAAAAACCGTTCTGGATTTCCTTCGCCGACCTGATGACGGCGATGATGATCCTGTTCCTAGTGGTGATGGTTGCGTCCCTGAGCTCGGTGACTCAACGGATCCAGCAGGCGGAGCAGGGTGAAAAGCAACGCGGCAAGGACATCGCGAAACTCTGTCAGGATCTCAAGCTCCAGGCGAGTGGCCGCAATCAGACTATCGTGGTGGATTGCCACGATAACCGCATCAGCTTTGGTGAAGCGGGGCGCTTCGGACACAACCAGTATCTCCTCAATAGTCAGGGGCAGAAGGCGCTGCAGGATGTGGTACCGCTGATTCTGGACGCGGCGAATAGCGAGGAGGGGCGCAAGTGGCTCAAGCAGGTGGTAATCGAAGGTTTTACCGATACTGATGGATCCTACCTGTACAACCTGCACCTGTCGTTGCAGCGCTCGGAGTGGGTCATGTGCAGCCTGCTCGACAGCCGCAGCCCGGTGCAGCAGGGCCTTTCTGAGGAGCGCCAGCAACAGATTCGCAGCATGTTCCTGGCCGGTGGTGTGTCGTTCAACAACGCCAAGGAAAGCAAGGAGGAGAGCCGGCGAGTGGAGCTGCGAATGCAGTTCTTTGGCCTCAAGGACAAGGACGGTGCGGTCGTCCAGGACACGCCGGTTTTCACTACCTCGGCGCTGGAAAAGTGCCAGCTGGAGATGCGCTAGATGAGTGGCGCGCTGTCCTCTCTGGCTGCGGCCATTTCGGTAGGCCTGCAGCGTCATTGCGAACAATCGCCTGATAGTGGGCTCGCTGGATTCACCTCCCTACGCAGAGCTAACGCTGATCTGGCGCAGCGCTTTGATCAAGTTGAAAAGGCACTGCCCCCGCCGTTGGAAAAACGTCGAGAAGCGTTACGCAAGTTCAAACAAGAGCAGTCGCTGACATCATTGGAGTGGCGACTGGTTTTCGCCGGTCTGGCCGATGATGATAAGAAGACGCTGCCGGTATTGAACGACGATCAGTTGTTCAGTCGGGTGCATCGCGAGGTCATCGGGCGAATCGAGCGTCAGGCCTTGAGCCGGCGCGACTGGTTGGCGTTGTGCTTCAGCTACTTCGGTTATGACGGCGACAAGCCCGACGATAATCGCAACTGGTGCACCCTGCGCGAGGACATCGATCGCGGCTTCAAATCGATCAGAGAGGGTGCCAGCCGCGAAAAGGAATGGATGCGAATCGTCGAGCAGCATCGTGAGCTATTCGGCGCGCAAGCAGGTACCCGGCTTGCCGAGCAGATATTCGAGGGCAGGATTCGGGATCTGTCAGCTCTACAGGCAATCGCGCAGATATCCGAAAGCAGCTGGCTGTGGCGGCGCATCTTCACGGTTTTGTTGTCACGCATCTTCCATTTGGGCGACGAGGCATTCCTCAAACGGTTGCCTGAGATGGTTCAGCTTGGCCAGTTGAATACGCTGTATGTCAATGAGGTACTGAGTGCCTGCCTGACGCGTTACTACGACTCGCGATATCGCGAACAATCATCCTCATTGCTCAAGCAACTCGCCCTCGATCATTGGGGGAGTCCGCAAATGCGCTCCAAGCAGAACGCCTGGCTGAAATACGTGAAGCAGCCGGTGTGCGCCATGGTGGTGGCCTGGTTTGCCAAAGAGGATCTGGAGCACTTCTTCAATCTACTCAAGGGCGAGGCGGAGGTCGATCAGGCGCGGTTGTTCTACTGGCTGCGCTTTGCCAACCAGATGAGCTACACGCGCATCGTGATGGGTCTCGATGCCCTGCATGACCGTAGCAGCGATTTCGTGGAGTTCCGAACGAAGAACAAGGGGCGCCTGAGCCAGTTGACTGGCGGCCCCAGCCACAACAACGCCGTGGTAATGCAGATCGGCAATTACTTCTTTGTCGAGTTCTCCGGAACTGGCAACGCCTGTTACATCTACCGTGCAGATACGGCACCGTTCAATCCGGACAAGGGCGTTCTGCACCTGACAACCGAATTGAAGCAACAACATGCAGCGCTCAATCGACTTCCGCACACCCCCAGGCCCAGTCGCCCAAATCTGGTGGATGGCTGGTTGCTGAAATTCGATGCAGAACTGCGCTCGTTGGGGATCGTCCCGCAATTGCCGGGTAGCCATTCGGTATCACCCAAGCCTACCGCCACTACCTCACTGAAGACTCAGTTGGCGGAGCAACTGCAGCATGTGAAGTACAGGGAGTTCGATAACCGTAGCAAGGGTGGCGCCTATAAGGTCCAGCTCGCCCAGGATGACGCACGAGCCAGGGCGGCTCTGTTGCGGTTGGGCTTCAAGCCGATGAAGGGCGAACCCCTAACGTTCTGGAGAAACTGATGCTCAAGCGCTTTTTTTCAGGTAAGGGCCAGCGCCCGCAACAAGACACTCCTGTGGTCTGGCAGATCGACGAGCAGGGGCTGCGCTATCCGTTGAGCGTTGCGGATGGGGACGAACACTGGCAACTGGCAGCCTATCTCGATCAGCTCTTTGAAGAGGATCTGGCGTCGCAGCTTAGTGACTGCTGGCTGTTACCCTGGGATTCGCTTTACCAATTGCTAGATGACCCAGAGCACAGCACCAGTATTTCGCTGCTCGGACTTCCTGCTATTTCTTCATTGCGCCCAGAACTGGCCAGTAGCGGCAGCCTGGCCGATGTCGATTTCAAGGTCTTCGTCCAGGTCTGGCGTAATTCCGAAACTGGAACGACAGCCAGTATTGAGCGTGTTGGTGCGACAGTGCGCCATGGAAACTCGCAGGAGCTGCTGCCGGCGAACGTATGGGCGCTACTAAAGGCTGTGCGAGCATTGAGCGCCAGCCAGCAGGAATCACCGGGCGAAGCTACCAATCAGATTGGTTGGGCCAACATTCGTAAGCTGGCCAAAAAGGCTGGCGCTGGACTGGACGGCTTTCTAGAGAAGAGTGTGGTGGTCAAGCCCGAGCGGCTGCAGCTCAAGCCGCGCAAGGCTGTGGTGGGCGGAACGCCTGTCATCGAACTGGATGTTTCCTTCGACGGTCAGCCCTCCAACTGGCTGGCGAGCTTCGATAGCTACAAGCAGGTTCAGGACCGTTATCGCGTCAGCGGACCTGACGGCTCGGTGACGCATGTTTTGATTGAGCCCGAGGTGAAAGTCGTCCTGGAATCTGTCCGCGCATTGCCGGGCCGCCGGGTTGCGGGCGACGATGCGCTCATGCTGTTACGCAATCCCTATAGCGTAATTGGAGATGCGGCCGAGAAGGTCGTCGATCCGGCGGAGTATGAATCCGGGCTGGCCGAAGCCGGCATCCACTTCCATCGATTCCGCCTGGAGCCCCGTTTCATTGAGGGTAAGCGAATTGATTCGGTGCAGTTGTTCCTGGAACCGATTTCGAACGAGCCGCTACCTGAGGTCGAGCTGAACTTTTCCGCGGCGTACGAGTTCGCTCCCTTCGTCAATGAATTGCAGGTCAAGTTGGCCGCTGGTGTGCCGGCTGGGCTTTGGCAGGGCTATGAACTGGAGTTGAGTGACTTCGATCTGGCGCAACTGGCTGGGGTCACCAACCTGCTTAGATACTGGCAGAAGCAGGAAGCTGGAGAGGCCTTCGATGCTGTACTCGATCTATCGTCGTACGGCGACAGGGTAGTGGGTATTGGCGAAGCAGAGCGCATTACCTCACCGTTCCTGGTCAAGGAGGCAACAGAAAACTGGCTCCCCAGCGATGTGAAGGCACTGGGGCTGGACAACGAGTTGCTGACTCAGTGGGATCCGGCCAATCGCGAGCATTTCAAGGAATTCGAGCATCGATTGGACGAGGCTCGCGCAGCCGGAGATGAGCACGTGTGTCTGCCGGGTACCGAAGCCACGTTGCCGATCAAGGTGGCCGAGCAGCTATATGAAGCTTGGTCGAAAAAGCTGAATCCCAAAGAGATAGCCTCCCCGAAGGTAGACAAGGGACCACGGGCGGTTCTGCAGATCGAACACAACATCGAGGAGGCTACCTACGCCCAACAACGAGAGGCCGCTCTTCTGGCGGGGCGAAACGCCAATGCGGACCTGCCTGAATTGCTCAGGCCCGAGATTCAGTTACGCGAGCACCAACTGCAAGGCGTGGCATGGATGCAGCATCTCTTTGGTCTTTCGCCCGTCCACGTCGCAGGCTGTTTGCTGGCGGACGATATGGGGTTGGGGAAGACCATCCAGTTGCTGACCTTTATGGTGTGGTACCTGGAGCAACAGACCCAAGGCGACCCAGTGCTGATCGTGGCGCCGGTCTCGCTGCTGGACAACTGGGAGCGGGAGCTGCAACGTTTCTTCTATGCCGACGCGCTTCAAGTGTTGAAGCTATACGGCAGCGCGCTCAGCGCAGTGAAGTTCAGAAAGGAGGAGATTCCGGACGAGCTTCGGGCAAAGGGCATCAAGAATTTGCTTCGCCCTGGCTGGATGGGAGAGGCGCGCATCGTGCTGACTACTTATGAAACCCTGCGGGACCAGGAGTTTTCATTGGCACGGCAGCAGTGGGCCATCGTGGTTTGCGACGAGGCCCAGAAGATCAAGAATCCCGCAGCGCTCGTTACCCAGGCAGCCAAGGCAGTCCCCGCACGATTCAGGGTGGCATGTACCGGTACCCCGGTAGAGAACACGCTCATCGATCTCTGGTGCCTGTTCGACTTCATTCAACCTGGGTTCCTCGGAGGGCTGAATCAGTTCGGTCGCGAGTATCAGCGCCCTATCGAGGCGGGAGTGGAGCGTGACGACGCTGCGCTGGATCGACTGAGAGAACTGATCGAGCCGCAAACGTTGCGACGCACGAAGCAGGACGTGGCCAAGGACCTGCCGGCAAAGATCGAAGATCAAGTTTGTCGTGCGCTTGGCATGCATCCGTTGCAACGCGATCTGTACCTATCCGAGGTAGCGAGTTACAGCCACAAGCAGCAGATGCAGGAACAACTGGAGCAGCGTGAAAGCAGCATGCTCGGTTTGCTGCACCGGTTGAAGCTGGTGTGCGCGCATCCATTCAGTGTCCGCCCGGATCAGCGGTTGCGTGAGCACTCACCAAAGCTCAAGTGGCTACTCGACACACTGGACCGTATCAAAAGGTCCGGTAGGGGAGACAAGGTCATCCTGTTCACCGAGCTACGTGACATCCAGCGCGAACTGCAGCATGCCATTCAGGAGCGGTTTGGACTCAAGGCGACCATCATCAACGGCGACACGAGCACCAGTAGTCAGAGCGCGCAAAGCAGGCAGCGTCTGATCGACCGCTTCCAGGAGGAACCGGGCTTCTCGGTGATCATCCTTTCGACCGTTGCCGTGGGATTCGGCGTGAACGTGCAGGCGGCTAACCACGTTGTCCATTTCACTCGCTGCTGGAACCCTGCCAAGGAAGACCAGGCGACTGACCGGGCCTATCGGATTGGTCAGGAGAAGGATGTGTACGTGTATTACCCGACGGTGCGCGACGAGAAGATGCCGACATTCGAGGCGACGCTAGATGAGTTGCTGGAAAAACGGCGGACGCTGGCGCGGGATATGTTGCATGGAGCGTCGGACATTCAGGTGTCGGAGTTTGGTGAGTTGTTGAGGGCTAATGGATGAGCCAGGGGGGGCAGGTAAGTAATAGGGACCTGCGGGCATTGCAGTTTTTTCCCATTCGCCTAGGTCACGGGGAGCGGGTGGATTGGGTGAAGGCTACCCATGTTCGAGTACTCGGGCGGAGTGCCGATACTGCGAAGGCTCAGGAGTCGCTGGATTTCATCGCTGAGCATGCAGGTCAAGATGGGGTTGCAGCAATTGCTGATTTGGAGCCCCAGTTCCCGGGGCGACAGCGATCAAAAACACAGCAGGACGCAATGCGCTTCGATCTGCGTCATTTCGCCAACAGTCGAGAGAGTGGCAACAACCCGCAAGATAAGGGACTGATCGAGCTGGGATACCTGGCCTTTGCAGAAGAGACTGCAGAAGTGATTGTCGAGGATTCAAAAATGGCCCGCAGCGAAGTGGTGTTGAACCAAATACTTTTTGGTCCGCCGGGTACCGGTAAAACTTACGCGACCATTGAGGCTGCGCTGCAGGTGCTTGACCCGGAGTATCTACGCGAACAGCAGGGCAACCGTAGTGCTCTCAAGCGGCGCTTCGACGAGTTGGCACAGCAAGACCGTATTCGCTTCGTTACCTTCCACCAGAGCTTTAGCTACGAGGACTTTGTCGAAGGGTTGCGTGCCACTACCGATGAAGCCAGCCAGCAACTGCGCTATGAGGTAGTAGATGGCGTGTTTAAGTCCTTGTGCGAAGCGGCTGCTGTGAAGGTGACGCAACAAGCTGAGGCGCCGGCAGAACTTGGTCAGCGGCGAATCTGGAAGATGTCGCTGGGCAATACCCTGGGTGAGGACGCCAGCATTTACCAGGAGTGCCTGGCGGGCGGCTATGTACTGCTGGGCTATGGCGACAGTATCAACTTTTCTGGCTGTACCAACCGCGAGCAGGTTCAAGCGCGTTTTGCCGAAGCCGGCGTGGTGCCGGAGAATCCGGCGACGGATTATGCAATTACCAGCGTCACCACTTTTGTCACCCGGATGAAGGTGGGTGATCTAGTCGTCGTGTCCGATGGCAACTTCAAGTTCCGCGCCATTGGCGAGGTGATCGGCGACTACCAGTTCAAGCCGCACGCCGAGTTCGAGGCTGGCTATTCGCAGATGCGTCCGGTGAAGTGGCTGCGCCAGTACCAGCCATCGCTGCCACATAGCGAACTACTCAATGGCCAGTTCAGCCAAATGACGTTGTATGAGCTTCGCAGCCCGAGCTTAGACCGTGACAAGTTGGCAGCGCTACTTGGCAGGGTGTCGAGCGATGGAGCTGCTTTGTTTCAGGTGGGGCAACGCTTCGGCCAGGGCTATGTGGTACGCAGCGTGGGTAGCGAGCAGGTGGAGTTCGAAAAGCCCAGGGGTGGTGTTTTGCCGCTGCCGTTGAGCATCATCAAGCAGTTGCTAGCATATGTTCGCGCCGACCGATTAACGGTGGATGATATTCGCCAGGGGCGAGTGTTTGAGAAGGTCGCCGAAGCGGAACTGGAGAAGTACTTTGTCAATGGCTACCAGAGTCTATTCGCTGCCTTGGTCGAGCATTTGTTGCAACCAAGCACCAAACCGCAAACACCCGATGCTCGGGTGCTGATCATCGATGAGATCAACCGGGGCAGTGTTTCTCGCATCTTTGGCGAGCTGATCACCTTGATCGAACACTCCAAGCGTGCCGGTGCTGATGAGGCGCTTTCGGTGGTGCTGCCGTATTCCAAAGCGGCCTTTAGTGTGCCGCAGAATGTGTACCTAATCGGCACTATGAATACCGCTGACCGTTCGCTGGCCGGGCTGGATATCGCGCTGCGTCGGCGCTTTGTATTCCGTGAGATGCCGCCACGGCCTGAGCTGCTGGACGACATTACGGTCGAAGGGCTGAATATCGGCCAACTGTTGAGGACGATGAATCAGCGCATCTCGGTGCTGCTGGATCGTGACCACTGCCTGGGGCACGCCTATTTTATGCCGCTCAGGAATGAGTCCACGCTGGATCGGTTGGCTGCCATCTTCCGCAACCAGATTCTGCCATTGCTGCAGGAGTACTTCTTCGAGGATTGGGAGCGGATTGGCTGGGTGTTGAATGACCAGCAAGCGAGTTTGAGAGGAGCTGAGCCCTTTGTGATGCGGCCCCCGAACGAACAAGGGCTGTCTGCCCTGTTTGGCGCTGAAGTGGCGGAGAAACTTACTGATCAACGCTGGGAGCTGAATGACAGAGCCTTTGGTTCGATTGATAGCTATCGCAACATCCAGGGCTGAATCTTGAGCAGCCGACTGATCACCATCCGCGAATACGCCAGGCTGACCACTGAAGTGGTAGAGCCTTCGCTGGACATTGCCCAGGTGTCGAGCAGCGCCTTCGATTGGCTGTGTGAACTCAGCGCACGCTTTAACCGTGGAGGCGTCACGCTGCTGCAGGTGCAGGGGCGTCGCTGGTTGAAGTGGGACTCTTATGTAGGTGTGCTGGAAACCCCTTGTGGCACTCAGCTGGAGATCCTGCCCAAGCACTTCGAGGAGGGCGACTGCCTGCGTAAAAGCCGGCAATTGCTGCGAAAGCTGATTCAGTGTGCCTTGCAACTTAAGCCGCGAGAGGCCTCGGCGACCAACCTGGAGCTGTTTGATGCGCCGCTGAGCGAGTGGGTAATGGGGCAGTTCCTGGCTGAGCTGGACCTGCTGGTTAAGCGCGGGGTGCGTTTCGACTACCAGCGCGTTGAGGAAGAGCAGCGCTTTCTGCGGGGGCAGCTCAATGTAGTGGCGCAGATGCGTCAGCCTCCCGGACGACAGCACCACTTCCAGCTTCGTCACGATGTATTCCTGCCGGATCGTGCCGAGAACCGCTTACTCAAACTGGCGCTGGAGCAGGTGGCCAAGACCACCCAGGATGCCGCCAACTGGCGTTTGGCCAGTGAGCTGCGTGCGATGCTGGCCGAGGTACCAGCCAGTCGCCATATAAGCCTGGATTTCCGCGCCTGGAGCCGTGATCGCCTGATGGCGCACTACCAGGCCGTCAAACCGTGGTGCGAGCTGATCCTCAACCAGCAGATGCCCTTGGCGGTGAGTGGCCAGTGGCAGGGCATGAGCATGCTATTTCCCATGGAGAAGCTGTTTGAGTGCTATGTGGAGCGCTGGCTGCGTAGGCAGCTAGTCGCTGGCGCTAGACTCACTTCACAGGCTGCACGCCACAGTTTGTGCGAACACGAGCAAGGTTCCATGTTTCGACTGGAGCCCGACTTGCTGCTGGAAAAAGATCGGCAGGCCTGGGTGCTGGATACCAAGTGGAAGAAGCTGGATGGCGCGGACCGCCGGAATAATTACGGCTTGAGCCAAGCGGACTTCTATCAATTGTTTGCCTACGGGCAGAAATACCTACATGGACGTGGTGAGATGGCGATGATTTATCCGCGTTCGGCTCAGTTTCACCAGCCTTTGGCTCCGTTCGATTTCAGCCCTGAACTGCGGCTTTGGGTTCTACCCTTTGATCTGGAGTCCGATACCTTGCTTGGGCTGGATGACGTGGACTTTGCGCGCTGTGTGAGTCAAAAAACTCATGCATTAGCGTTGCTGGCATAAAGAGAGAACCGGGGTTCAGGAATGACCGAAGACCAACTGGAGCAGGAAACCCTCGGCTGGCTGAGTGACCTGGGCTATCAGCATCTGTATGGTCCGGATATTGCCCATGACGGCGGTAGTCCGGAGCGCGAAAATTACCGTCAGGTGCTGCTAGTGGAGCGGCTGCGTGACGCCATCGCCCGGTTGAACCCACAAATTCCACTTGCCGCGCGCGAGGATGCCCTTCGTCAGGTAATAGAACTGGGTGCACCAGTGCAGCTTTCGGCCAATCGGCTGTTCCACCGGCTGCTAGTCAGTGGTGTGCCGGTGCAGTACCAAAAGGACGGCGAGACACGTGGTGACTTTGTTCGTTTGATCGACTGGGCGAAGGTGCATGGCAATGAATGGCTAGCGGTCAATCAATTCAGCATTCAGGGGCCGAAACATACCCGCCGCCCGGACATCATCCTCTTTGTCAATGGCCTGCCGCTGGTATTGCTGGAGTTGAAGAACCCAGCAGACGTGAACGCGGATATCTGGAAAGCTTTCGACCAGATACAGACATACAAGGAGCAGATCTCCGATGTGTTCCAGTACAACGAGATTCTGGTCATATCCGATGGTAGCGAAGCGCGCATGGGGTCACTTTCCGCCGACTCCGAGCGCTTCGCTCGCTGGCGGACCATCGATGGAGTCAGCCTCGACCCGCTAGGGCAGTTCAACGAGTTGGAAACTTTGGTGCGAGGGGTTCTTGCGCCGGAGATGCTACTCGATTACCTGCGGTACTTCGTTTTGTTCGAGGATGATGGGCGGTTGGTGAAGAAGATTGCCGGCTATCACCAGTTTCATGCGGTGCGGGCCGCGATCAACCAGGTGGTTCAAGCTTCGCGCCCGGGTGGTACGCAGAAGGGTGGGGTAGTGTGGCATACCCAGGGTTCCGGTAAGAGCATCACCATGACCTGCTTTGCCGCTCGGGTAATGCAGGAAACTGCAATGGAAAACCCAACCATTGTGGTGATCACAGACCGCAACGACCTGGATGGTCAGTTGTTCGGAGTGTTCTCTCTATCCCAGGATTTGTTGCGTGAGCAACCGGCGCAGGCAGTAACCCGCGGCGATTTGCGTGAGAAACTCAGTAATCGGCCGAGTGGCGGTATCGTCTTCGCGACGATCCAGAAGTTTATGCCGGGGGAGGATGAAGACAGCTTCCCGGTGCTTTCCACACGCCACAACATCGTGGTGATAGCTGATGAAGCGCACCGCACTCAGTACGGCTTCTCGGCAGAATTGAAGGTGCCGGATCTCAAGGTGGCGGAAGCCAGCGCACGTTACCAGGTGGGTTATGCGCAGCACCTGCGCGATGCGCTGCCAAACGCAACCTTCGTCGCGTTCACCGGTACGCCTGTATCCAGTGAGGATCGTGATACGCGAGCGGTGTTCGGCGATTACATCCACATCTACGATATGCAGCAGGCTAAGGAAGACGGGGCGACCGTTGCGATTTATTACGAGTCGCGCCTGGCCAAACTGTCGCTCAAGGACAGTGAATTGCCAAAAATCGACGAGGAAGTCGATGAACTGGCGGAGGATGAGGAAGAAGACCAGCAGTCACGTTTGAAGAGTCGTTGGGCGGCCCTGGAGAAGGTGGTTGGGGCGGAGCCTAGGATCAAGAGCGTGGCTGCCGATCTTGTGGCGCATTTCGAGGAACGCAATCAGGCCCAGAACGGCAAGGCCATGGTGGTCGCAATGAGTCGCGAAATTTGCGTGCATTTGTACGACGCAATTATCGCCCTGCGGCCAGACTGGCATGACGATGACCCCGAGAAGGGGACAATCAAGATCGTGATGACCGGCAGTGCTTCCGACAAGGCCCTGCTGCGTCCGCACATCCATTCCGGCCAGGTGAAGAAGCGCCTGGAGAAACGTTTCAAGGATCCCAAAGACCCTCTCAAGCTGGTGATCGTGCGAGACATGTGGCTGACGGGCTTCGATGCACCTTGCGTACATGCTCTCTATGTCGATAAGCCCATGAAAGGCCACAACCTGATGCAGGCCATTGCTCGGGTGAACCGCGTCTTCAAGGACAAGCAAGGCGGCCTGGTGGTGGACTACATCGGCATCGCTAATGAGTTGAAGGCCGCCCTAAGGGAATACACCTCGAGCAAGGGGCGGGGCCGGCCGACGGTGGATGTACACGAAGCCTACGCCGTGCTGGAGGAAAAGCTCGAGGTGCTGCGCAGCATGCTGCACGGTTTTGATTACAGCGATTTCCTCACTGGAGGGCACAAGCTCCTCGCTGGTGCGGCGAATCATATCCTTGGTCTGGAGGACGGCAAGAAGCGCTTTGCAGACAACTCCCTGGCCATGAGCAAGGCCTTCACTCTCTGTTGCACTTTGGATGAGGCCAAGGCTTTGCGTGAAGAGGTGGCGTTCCTTCAGGCCATCAAGGTTCTTCTGACCAAGCGTGATATCAGCGCGCAGAAGAAAACCGACGAGGAACGCGAGCTCGCTATCCGCCAGATCATTGGTAATGCGGTGGTTTCTGGCGAGGTGGTGGATGTGTTCGAGGCAGTTGGTCTGGACAAGCCAAACATCGGCTTGCTGGATGATGAGTTCCTTGCTGAGGTCCGCAACCTACCTGAGAAGAACCTGGCGGTCGAATTGCTAGAGCGGCTTTTGGAAGGTGAGATCAAGAGCAAGTTCTCCACCAATTTGGCTCAGGAGAAGAAGTTCTCCGAGCTCCTTGGCAATGTGATCAAGCGTTACCAGAATCGCTCCATCGAAACCGCACAGGTGATCGAAGAACTGATCGAAATGGCCAAGAAATTCGCTGCGGCCAGCAAGCGCGGTGAACAACTGGGTCTGAACGATGATGAGCTTGCGTTCTACGATGCTTTGGCCAATAACGAGGCCTCAGTGCGCGAACTGGGTGATGAGACCCTGGCCAGAATTGCTCATGAATTGACCGACAACCTTCGGAAGAACGTGACTGTGGACTGGAACAATCGTGAAAGCGTGCGTGCCAAGCTGCGTTTGATGGTCAAGCGCATTCTGCGCAAGTACAAATATCCGCCTGATCAGCAGGAGGAAGCGGCTCAGCTAGTGCTGGCGCAGGCTGAGACGCTTTGTGACGCTTGGCTGTAAGGTGATGGCGTGGCTAACATGCCAATAGAGGAGCTCTTCACCAAGTCTGCAGAATTGCAGGATTAGATACTGCAATAGGTTGAGGCCGTTCCCGTGCGACTCGGTGAGCACCCCGACACCTCGATGGTTAATTGCAGGGGCCACACTTCAGACGCTACGGTCTTCACCCAATAATAAGGCTGCTGGGCAGCCAGTAGGTGGATTGGAGGGATTCCATTCGTAACCGTCCGGCCAACCCACCTACCTGATCCCTGCATTAAGGGCGATGGTGTCCACCTAATTTACTGGCCACCATTTTTAGCCCTTGCAAGCGGATCCTCATACGCCAGCGAAACTCTTACCCCAAGCCCTTCAAGGCTCAGGTCGTCCAGGAGTGCCTCCAGCCAGGCGCCTCGGTGGCCAGTGTCGCCTTGAGCCACGGCATCAACGCCAATGTCGTCCGCAAATGGCTACCGCTTTACCGTGATCAGCCGGCGACGACATTGCCTGCCTTCATCCCGCTAACCACTGAGCCGAAGTGCCGACCCGAGGCAGCGGTGATCATCGAGCTACCGCTTGGGCAGCAAACGCTGACCGTAAAATGGCCAACCTCCGATCCCGAAGGCTGTGCCCGGTTTGTACGGGGGCTTACGCAGTGATCCGCATCGATGCCATCTGGCTCGCCACCGAGCCGATGGACATGCGTGCCGGCACCGACACTGCGTTGGCCCGTGTGGTGGCGGTATTCGGTGCGGCGAAGCCGCACTGCGCTTATCTGTTCGCCAACCGACGGGCCAACCGGATGAAGGTGCTGGTGCACGACGGTGTCGGAATCTGGCTCGCCGCCCGGCGTTTGCACCAGGGGCGCTTCATCTGGCCGGGCCTCCGGCATGGAATCGAAATGGAGCTGGACGCCAAGCAACTTCGAGCCCTGGTGCTGGGTTTACCCTGGCAACGCGTCGGTGCCAGGGGCTCGATCACGGTGCTTTGACCCCTGCTATTAGCCTATCGCGTCATCGTCGCCGAGCGCCTGCTCTGGCACCATCGGTGGCATGACTGCCTCGCCCAATCTCGACCAGATGACCCCTGACCAACTGCGCGCACTGGCCGCGCAGTTGCTGTCGCAAGTCGACACGCTGGGCAAGAAGCTCCAGCGCATCGAAACGGTCAACGAACAGCTCACCCACGAAATCGCGTTGCTCAAACGGCACAAGTTCGCCAAGCGCAGCGAGCAACTGAGCCCGGCCCAAGGCAGCTTGCTGGAAGATCTGATCGACACGGACATCGCCGCCATCGAGGCCGAGCTGAAAGCCGTCAATCCCCCGGCTGCCCCAGCCGAACCACGCCAACAGCCCAAGCGCACACCGCTGCCACCACAATTTCCGTGCACCGTGATCTGTCACGAACCGGAGAACACCCAGTGCGCCTGCGGTTGCCAGCTTCAGCGCGTCGGCGAAGACGTCAGCGAAAAGCTCGACTACACGCCGGGCGTGTTCACCGTCGAACAGCACGTGCGTGGGAAATGGGCCTGCCGCCAATGCGAAACGCTGATCCAGGCACCGGTGCCGGCCCAGGTGATCGACAAAGGCATCCCCACCGCCGGCCTCCTGGCTCACGTGATGGTGGCCAAGTTCGCCGACCACCTGCCACTGTACCGGCAGGAGAAAATCTTCGGTCGTGCCGGCCTGGCTATCGCCCGCTCGACGCTGGCGCAGTGGGTCGGGCAAACCGGCGTGCAACTTCAGCCGCTGGTCGATGCCCTGCGCGAAGCGGTACTCGCCCAACGCGTGATCCACGCCGACGAAACCCCGGTTCAGATGCTCGCGCCTGGCGAGAAGAAGACCCGCCGTGCCTACGTCTGGGCCTACAGCACCACGCCCTTCGCCGACCTGAGCGCCGTGGTCTACGATTTCAGCCCCAGCCGCGCCGGCGAACATGCGCGCAACTTCCTCGGCCAATGGAAGGGCAAGCTGGTCTGTGATGACTTTGCCGGCTACAAGGCCAGCTTTGAGCAGGGCATCACCGAGATCGGCTGCATGGCCCACGCCCGGCGCAAGTTCTTCGACCTGCACGTGGCGAATAAAAGCCAACTGGCCGAGCAGGCACTGCACGCAATTGCCGGCTTCTACGAAATCGAACGGCAAGCGCGCGACTTGGGCGATGAAGATCGCCGGCGAATACGGCAGGAGAACGCAGCTCCCCTCCTCGAAACCCTGCATACCTGGATGCTGGTCCAGCGCGACTTGGTGCCTGAAGGGTCAGCGACTGCCAAGGCGCTCGACTACAGCTTGAAGCGCTGGATGGCACTGACACGCTACCTTGATGACGGCGCCGTGCCCATCGACAACAACTGGGTGGAGAACCAGATCCGGCCGTGGGCGCTGGGTCGCTCGAACTGGCTGTTTGCCGGGTCGCTGCGCAGCGGCAAGCGAGCGGCGGCGATCATGAGCCTGATCCAGTCGGCACGGATGAATGGACACGATCCGTATGCCTATCTCAAAGATGTGCTCACACGGCTACCGACGCAGCGGGGACTGAGATTAGGCAATTACTACCGCATAACTGGCAACCGCCTGCTGGCTTGACTCACCAACCGAGGGACAGGGAATGCTCATTGTCTTCAGCGGCCTTCCAGGCACCGGAAAGACGACCATCGCGAGAGACCTTGCGACCCGATTAACTGCGGTGTATCTGCGGATCGACGCGATTGAGCAAGCGATTCGAAACTCAGAAGCTCTGGCGCGAGGCGTGGGGCGGAGCGGGTATATGGTGGCCAATGAGCTTGCTCTGAGCAATCTCCGTATTGGCAACACGGTCATAGTCGACTGCGTGAACCCGGTAATCGAAAGCCGAAAGGCATGGAGCGAAATCGCAAGGCGTGCTGATGCTCCATTAGTGAATGTTCAGGTCATTTGCTCTGACAAGCATGAGCACCAGCGCCGGGTAGAGACGAGGGAGATTGATATTCCCGGGCTGACACCACCAACCTGGCAGTCTGTATTGGGTCATGAATATGCGGTGTGGGATGAGGCTCCGTTTACCGTAGACACGGCCCTGATGTCGCCGGCGGCGGCTGTGGCATTGATCACAGAGCGATTTCTTTCCAATGAGTAGCGTCCGCTAACGCCCAACACCGCAAGGGGTGATCAGCAGACGCTTACTTCCATTCGGAGGCTCCCTCGCATTTGATGAGCTGGCTGGATCTGATGTTCGGATGTTGTGCTAACTTGAGCGTAACCGTCCGGTCCTCCCGTCTAGATTGACTCTGCCAAGCCTTGAGATGGTATTCACCTATTTATCGTGGACACCATCTCAAGACTTGGCGGGGAATCATGCAGCGCCGTGCCTATTCCAGATCCTTCAAGGCTCAGGTCGTCGATGAGTATGTCAAGCCGGGCAGCTCACTGGTCTGTCAGCTACAAGCGCTAGCACTGCCTCCTCTTTTCCGGTCGTGATCAAGCTCCACAGGGCTTGGCACTTCGCCAGCGTGTCGCCCGACGCGTTCTCGAGTTGCTTGATCAGGTCCAGTTCAAGTTCGGCACGCTGCTTGGCTTTGCGCCCACCGTACTCCTCAACGAGGTAGTCGCGGGCCACATTCATTGCCTGGATCAGGACATCCTCATCCGTCCTGATGCCTTGCCAGAAGAATCGGTTGGTCATGGCCTCGCGCGGAAATTCTGCAATGCCTTTCAGGAGCGCGAACGCTTGGCCCCAGGGCGACGACCACTCCGACTGTTGCGACGGGTTGAAGGCTACGGGTGAGTACGCAACTTTTGGGATCAGCTTGTCGGCCTTTGTCTTATCCAGGCGCGCCTTGAGCTCGTCCAGAATATTAGTAACGGCGTTATCCGGGATCTTCCCGCCAGGGTGATAGGTCTCGTACATACGCTGAGCATCATTTCGGATGCGCTCGCGCTGCGTTCCCAAAAAGGCCTGGATGTCATCACCGATAGTCTGTCCGAGTATCTTCTTCGCGTCCTCGTTTGCGGCAGTCAGTGCCGCCTCAAAGAGGGGGATGGCCTGCTTGGGTATCCACCGCACACCATCGGCCAGAGCGAACGAATAGTGCGGCAACAGTTCACCGGACACTCGGCGCAGCCTGTCGATCTTTTTGAGCGTGGCCTCATCGAAGGGCGCGACCTTGATCGAGGTCTGCGCCCTGACCATTCCAGTCTGGCGAAAACTATCCACGCCGAACCACTCAGGCTTCACCGGTGCCTCCAATGGTGGAATCCTGCTCAACTTGTCAACGGAGACCAGCGCTCCGAGCTCGAAGACCCGTGCCACGTATTCTGCAAGGGGGTCGAGCTTGGGGACACCAATGGCTTCGGTCGGGGAGGGGACTGCTTCATTATTCTGGTCAACCAGAACAACCTCGCCGGATTCTGGGTCGACGACGGCCCTTACCGGTGGCGCGGTGGTTGATTCGTGGTTAAGACAGCTGCGCCGGTAGTCCTCCCACTGACGGGCAGCCTCCACGTCGCCCTCGGGTAGCACCAGATTGGGCATCGCCGTCGCGACATCCGAGTGCAGCGGACCGGCGATGCCCCACAGGTAGTCAAACCACTTCCTACAAGCCTCAAACGTCGCCGCTGTCACAACCGACGCCAGATTTGCCTGCGAAGGTGACGTGGGAGCGAACCCCATATTTTCTGTCGGACCAACTGAAACCGCTGTGTCACCACCCACCCCGCACAGACACAGAAGGTTAGAGGACCGATCAAACAGCGATGCTTCGGGGAACACCTTGAAGGCAGCGCGATCGCCGTATCGCTCGACCAGGTGCAGGAGGTTCTGTAAGTCGGATTCCGACGTCCGACAAGTCGGGTGGATGCTGACGACCAGTCGGAGCCTGGTTTCGGTGTTGTCAGCGAGGTACCGCTCCATCCAATCCGTTGCTCTGGCGTCGATCGCGGAAACCACGCCAAACACGCACTGGGCGGCCTGCGCAGCCACCTCAAATGGCAACTCCGTCTCATATCGACTGACGCCTGTACTCCCGAGCGGTTCCGGCCAAATAAACGGCATCTGCGGGTTGTTGGGCTTGTTCAAGCTGTCTCCTTTGGTGGTTCGACCAAGCAGCGATTGGGCACCTTTGCATTGGGATCTACCCATAAAGGCAGTCACGAGGCGACTGACCAAAATGCTAATAAAATTTGTTGGCGCTGATGGGGCTATTCACTACAGCGACTGCCAGTACCTACTGTTCTGCCTTTATTTAGGATGGCGGGCTTTAGTGTCGCACCTGATATCTGTCGAAGCAGGACAGAGAGCGAGTCCTCCTGCGGAACACCGTGCCTGATCTCATGGGGAAGCATTCTTGCCCAGAGCTTGTAGAACTCACCGGGCTCTTCCTTCCCCCAGCGCACGAGGGCAGAAACACCTCCCAGCTTTTCGAACGCTTCGGCCAAAGCATCCTTCACTTCCTTGGTTGCCTTGTTTGGTGTTCCCTTCAGGCGCCCGCCCGTTTTTCTCCCAACGGCCATGTGCAGGTCCTCCTGCAGGTCTAATACGTTCTACTTTAGAGCCCGCGGCCAGGCTACGCGAGATGAGTGCGAATGTCGTAGTACGCATCCTCATGCGACAGGCGCATGCGGCTGTCGATCACCACCATAGTCTCGCCCTCGCGCCTGCTGAGGCGTTGCATCACGCCGGTGCTACCGACAACTATTATCACCAGTCTCCGCCACGCTGCTCCTTGGCCCCGCGAAAGTACGAGCGGCTAGATGGCCGCTGTACTTTCTGCTGCTCCTCCGGGGCCTGCGCACAGCTGACGAAGCGAGCGAATTCCCCTTGGAGCTGCAGCCAGCATTTCCCCGGCTTCGCGTGACGGCACTTCACCACATTGAGTTCAGTTATGCCGTTCTGACCTTGGGGACTGTTCATGTCTCGGTGCGCCATGATGATCACGTCAGCGTCCTGCTCAATCTCGCCGGAGTCGCGTAGGTCGGACATCTTCGGCTTGGCGTCCACCCGGATTTCGATACTACGGTTGAGCTGGGCCAGAGCCACGATTGGGATGCCCAGTTCCTTGGCCAGTGCCTTGAGCCCACGGCTGATGGCGCCGAGCTCCTGGTTGCGATTCTGGTGCCGGCTGTTCGGCTCCGGCGCGATCAGGCTCAAGTAGTCGACGATGATCACGCTCAGCGGCCGCGCCCGATGCTCGAAGCGCGCGATGGAAGCTATGCGGCTGAACGTCAGGGAGCCCTTGTCGCAGATGCGCACGTCGGCATCCGCTACCTTGGCAGCCGCGGCATTCATCCTGGCGCAAGCGTCGTCATCCTCCAGGGCCTTGCCGGAGTCAATCAGCGCCTGGGATACATCCGACAGCGAAGCCAGCCAACGCTTGGCCAGCTCGGCTTGGGGCATCTCCAGCGAGAACAGCAGAGCAGAGCCGTCCGCGCGAACGGCAATCTCATCGGCCAAGCCTACGCCGAGCATAGACTTACCGGTGCTGGGGCGGGCGGCAATGATGACAAGGTTGCCAGGACGAAGGCCGCACACCAAGTCATCGAGGTCGGGCAGGTTGAACTTCAGCCCTACCGATTGCGTGCCATTCCTGCGGTTCTCCATCTCGTCGAAGACAGGCAGCATCGCTTCGCGCAGGGTTACCACGTCCGGGCTCTCATCCTGAGCGCTGAGGTCAAACGCGATCCTCTGGGCCTGGGCGATTTGCTCGGAGATGTGGCCGCGCTCCTGGGCAAGCTCCATCAGACACTCGCCGGCGGCGTACAGGCTGCGGGCCCTGGCGCGCTCCACGACGATCTGAGCGTAGTGCTTGCCGTTCGCCGCGCTGGGGACGTTCCGCATGATCTCCGAGGCGTAGACGATGGTCAGCTCGCCACTCGGGAGTTCCCGGCGGATCTCCGACAGAGTGATGCTGTCCGGGCGCTGTTTCTTCGAGTGGCAGGCAAGGATCTGGGCGTACAGGGCGGCATGGTCGGGTTCACTAAAGTCGGTCGGGGCCAGGAAGGCGCCGATCTCTTCGCAGAGTTCAGGTTGGTGCATCAAGGCACCAAGAACGCCATGCTCAGCTTCCATCGCTACGAGAGGGCGATAAGTCATCACGCCCCCTCCAGGACTTTCAAGACCTTATCTTCGCGGGTTACGAACTCTAGGTCAGCACGCCAACCGCGGTCGTTGTAGCCGATCCAGTGAGGGTTCTGCAGACAGTCGTAGAAATACCCCTCCCAGCACTCCAGGCTGCGGAACGGGAAGTCGCCGTCGAGCTCCAGGTTCCAGCACTTGCGAATGTTGCGCTTGCGCTTCTCGTTGAGTTTTAGGCACTGCGGCAGGTGCTTTCCGCACACCCGGTTGTACAGATCGACGATCTTCTGGAACGGAATGCGCTCGGAGTGGGTCTGCGGGGGCCGATCAGGGGGGGCGTTGGTTGCGTGAGCTTCAGCGACCTGTTCGGCCGAAGTCGGTGGGGCAGCGGCGACAAGTTCCGAAGGAACTAGATTTTCTTTACTTTCTTTATAGTGTGGTACCAACGCCACATTGGACGTGGTGGAAACGCCACGCTGTGGCACTGCTTTCGGCTTGTGTGGGTGGGTGTTTTTCTGGTCAATCGACCACTCGGAAACCGGAGCGAAACCAATCGGACTGCGGCTGCCTCTGGTGCGGTAGATCACACGCTGGCGGATCAACTCGCAGATGGCGCGGGAAACGTCTTCGCGGTGGATGCTGGTCATATCCGCGATCACGGAAGCGGCAATACGCGCCACATCCACCTGGTATCCAGCGGTCAGACGGTGAATGGCCAGGGCAACGCGGAGCTCCCTACCCGACAGATCAGCCCCGATCAGGGCTTCATACAGGTTGTTGTCCATGCGGGTGAATCCTTGAGGCTTATTCACATGCACAACGCTGCTCATACTGAGGCCTCCATCGTATTTTTCTTGTGCTAACCTGCAACCGGGACGCACACAGACAATGCTCTGTAGTGCTCACGCAGGGCCTTGTTCATTTCCTTCCGAATGCCAACGCTGATCCCCACCAGCTCTTCAGCCGCCACTGCCATTGCGGCGTAGTCTTCGGGGAGCAGTCGTTTGCGTGACATCAAGTCCTCGGTAGGCCCTGCTCAGGCCTTGCTATGGAATGGCCTTATCTTTCCCGTTTAACCCACTTCCTCATCCGCGACGGTGGAGTTTCGGGCAATGAAATCCCGCCGTCGCTGATGCGTCGTTCTTCGTTTTCATCGGAAATCTCGTTGCCAGAGTGCCTGGGGAGGGGGTGAGGCGGGGCGGCGCCAGGATTCCACTACTATCTGGCGCTCACCAGGGCGAGGGGCTCGCAATCGGCCCCGTCCGTTGCCCTATGCAACCTCACCCAGTTGTTTGCTAACCCACGCATTGATCTCCAGCGAGTCCCAGCCAGTGGCGCCAGTGCCGGCAATACGCCTACCTCTCGGGAAGCGCCCCGCTTTCATGAGGTCGTAAATCGTGGTGCGGCTCAGGCCGGTCGCGGCCCTCACGGCCGGGAGGCGCATAATGTGGCGAGATTGCTGAATAGGCAGGGCCATAGTCGGTTTCTCCAGGTCGACAGCGGATTGCTGTCTCAAGACGATGGCCCATGGAATTGTCACAACCGGTTGTGTGACAGCAAATTCAGGATCGCTTTCGGGTCAAGCCGTGACGGCGCAGAGCGCGCCGAGCAGTGGCTTCACTCACTTCGAAGAATTCCATCAAATCGGACACTGTGCCTTTCTTGTTCTTACTGATTGCATAGCCTCGCTTTTTCGCTTCCTCAGCAATCCGTTCATCCCGGCGTTCATCCGTGGGCAGGAGACCCTTAGTGACTCGTGTCCTGCGACCCAACTCGGCTTGCCGCTCAGAAATCACTATGCCACCGAAGTGATCTAACACTTCCGCTGCCTGACAACGGCTGACGCCTGCCAATGGCTCGTTCAAGATTCGAGCGATTTGCTCTTGCACACCCTGCAACCTTCGCTTGGCTGCTTGGTGCGCCTCGCTCGTAAAATCCCTTGCGGGATTATGCCGCTCCTCCCAAGAGCCAAGGCCTAAGCTAAATGTCGACTTAACTTCAGCCGCAGCCGCCCGGAGCTCCTCCTCCAAGTACGGAAGAAGGCCGGGTAGACGAATAAGCTCCCTCCGGAGTGAACGGGTCATTTCCTTCTGCCTTCTTTTCGCCATCAATGCGTACTCCTCTAAAGGTCGCTTTAGATAACGTTCACTGGCGGTGGTGTAGTGATGTAGCACGACCAATCGTTCATGAGTGCTCGGCGCTTTTCAAAAATGTCCCCACGCCAGTAGGCGGCTTCGGCTCCGTCCGCAATCTTGTGGGCCAGCGCCATCTCGCAGACTTCGCGCGGGTAGTGCGTGCGCTCGGCTGCCCAGTCGCGGAAGGTGGAACGGAATCCGTGCACGGTCAGATCCTCACGTCCTATCCGACGTAGTCCCATCAGCATAGCCATGTTGGACAAATGCTTACCTTGGCGGATGCTTGGGAATAGGTAGGGGCTGCCCGCAATACGCGGAAGACTGTTTAGGACATTGACGGCAGCCTCAGACAACGGCACACGGTGGTCTTTGCCGGCCTTCATGCGGGCGGCGGGAATCGTCCAGGTGCGCGTTTGGTCGTCAATCTCATCCCAGGTAGCCCCCAGCACTTCGGATGTGCGGCATGCGGTCAAGATGGTCAACCGCATGGCCTTGTAGGTCAGATCGTCATGCTTGACTAATTCGATCATGAAGGCTGGCAGGTACTGCCAGGGCAGGGCAGCGTGATGGGTGCGGACTTGTATCTTCGATTGTTTTGGCAGCAGTTTGTCCAGATGCCCGCGCCAACGTGCCGGGTTTTCCCCCGCGCGCAGTCCGCGTGCCTTGGCAGCATCCAGGACCAGTTCGATCCGGTTTCGCAGTCGGCTTGCCGTTTCCGTCTTTTCCGTCCAGATCGGCTGCAGAATTTCTAGAACGTGTGCAGTCGTGATTTCATCGGTCGACAGGTGGCCGATGATCGGCTCGGCGTAGGTGGCGAGGGTGTTCTCCCACTGTTGGGCGTGCTTGGCACTCTTCCAGCCAGCACGGTGCGCGGCGATGTAATCGGCGGCAACTTTCTTGAAAGACTCGGACTTGGCGGCGGCGGCCTGCTGGCTGACGCGCAAGCGCTCCCGCTCGGCATCTCGGGCGGCCATCGGATCGATACCGGCACTCAGCAGCTTGCGCTGGTCGACAGCGGCCATGCGAGCGGCTTTCAAGCTCACATCAGGGAAGCCGCCCAGCCCCATCTCCCGGCGCTTGCCGTTGAGCTGGAAGCGTAGCACCCATGATTTGCGCCCCGTCACCTTCACGACAAGGCGCAGGCCGTCGCCGTCTTCATAGGTTCCAGGTTCTGCCAGATTCTCGACTTGCTTTGGGTTCAACTTGCCCATGCACTGCTCCACCTTGCCAATCTATTCCCCCATTTGTTCCCCCACTGTCTTGCGAAAATCGGCAAACAAATATGAACGATTACGAACAGATAATAGGTCGTAAGGCCCGTAGGATCTAGGGTTTGTGGATTTTTTAGAAAGGGTGCGGACTATTGGATGGCGGACTGCGCTTCCGCCATCCTTTATAGCGCAAAGCCCCGCCAGTCGGGGCTTTCGTGTTTCTGGGGTCTGGTAGTTCCCGCACTCGCGAGTCACGAAATGATCGACGAAGACGATATTCACGAGCCCGAGCACGATCATCTGCTCGACAATGACGACGATCTGGACGAGTTCTTCGACGATGAAGACGCGGACCCGCTCGATCAACCCGAAGGGGAGTGCGAGTTCTGCGGCGATCTGACGGATCGCAGCGACCGCCGCGGCAACTTCGTCTGCGAAGATTGCGCCGATCCGGACTGATATCCGTTCACTCGTGTCCAGGGCATCGGCGAAGTCCTGAATGCTCCGATAGTGAGACAGACGTCCGGACATGGGCTTCTTCTCCCATCGAGCAGTACAGAAATGCTCCGGCAGATGCTTTCGGAGCATTTGTCGGCGGATTCATGCGGAAAGGGTATTCCCCAGTTGTGGTGCGGGCGTGTATTTATTGGCGTGAATTTTTTGGCGCCCGTCGGCTAAGCTAGGTCATGCCAATCCTTTCTGATAAGGTTCGCGGGTTTCCGAAGCTCTTCGCGAGCGACCAGTCTCCCCCCTTTTACCTGTGCGATGAGGTGCTGAGTGATCAAGGTGCTTGTGGTCGATGATCACGATCTGGTGCGCACTGGTATTGCCCGCATGCTTGCCGATATCGACGGCTTGCAGGTCGTAGGGCAAGCCGACTCAGGCGAAAGCGCCCTGAAACTCGCTCGCGAATTGCGTCCCGACGTGGTCCTGATGGACCTCAAGATGCCCGGCATCGGCGGCCTGGAAGCGACCCGCAAGTTGTTGCGCAGCCAGCCCGACGTGCGCGTCGTGGTGGTCACCGTCTGCGAGGAGGACCCGTTCCCGACCCGCCTGATGCAGGCCGGTGCGGCGGGCTACCTGACCAAGGGCGCGGGGCTGACGGAAATGGTCCAGGCGATTCGCCAGGTGTTCGCCGGCCAGCGCTACATCAGCCCGCAGATTGCGCAGAGCCTCGCGCTGAAATCCTTCGAGCCGGAACGCAACGGCACACCGTTCGATAGCCTGTCCGAGCGCGAAATCCAGATCGCCCTGATGATCGCCAACTGCCACAAGGTGCAGAGCATTTCGGACAAGCTCTGCCTGTCGCCGAAGACCGTGAACACCTACCGTTACCGGATATTCGAGAAGCTCTCGATCACCAGCGACGTCGAGCTGGCGCTGCTGGCCGTGCGTCACGGCATGGTCGACGCAGCACACTGAAATGAGCGCGGGGTTCGACTCGTCTGCCTTCCTGGCCACCTGCAGCGGGCGGCCGGGTGTCTACCGCATGTTCGATGCGGACACCAGGCTGCTCTACGTGGGCAAGGCGAAGAACCTCAAGAAGCGCCTCGCCAGCTACTTCCGCAAGACCGGCCTGGCGCCGAAGACCGCCGCCCTGGTGGCGAGGATCGCCCAGGTCGAGACCACCATCACCGCCAACGAAACCGAGGCGCTGCTGCTCGAACAGACGCTGATCAAGGAGTGGCGGCCGCCGTACAACATCCTCCTGCGCGACGACAAGTCGTATCCCTACGTGTTCCTCTCCAGCGAGGACGAGTACCCGCGACTGACCATCCATCGCGGCGCGAAGAAGCAGAAGGGGCGCTACTTCGGGCCCTATCCCAGCGCAGGTGCAATTCGCGAGAGCCTCAACCTGCTGCAGAAGGCGTTCTTCGTCCGGCAGTGCGAGGACAGCTACTTCCGCAACCGCACCCGGCCGTGCCTGCAATACCAGATCAAGCGCTGCAAGGGGCCGTGCGTGGGCTTCGTGAGTCCCGAGGAATATGCCGAGGATGTGCGCCATTCGACGATGTTCCTCGAAGGGCGCAGCAATGCGCTGGCCGAGGAATTGACCGCCGGCATGGAGCAGGCCGCCATGCGCTTGGACTTCGAGAAGGCCGCCGTGCTGCGCGACCAGATATCCATCCTGCGCCGCGTGCAGGATCAGCAGAGCATGGAGGGCGGCAGCGGCGACGTGGATGTGATCGCCGCCGTGGTCAACCCGGGCGGAGCCTGCGTGCACCTGATCAGCGTGCGCGGCGGACGAGTGCTGGGCAGCAAGAACTTCTTCCCGCAGGTCGCCATCGAGGAGGAAGTGGGTGAAGTCATGCTGGCGTTCCTCGGCCAGTACTACCTCAGCCACCACGAGCGCGAGTTGCCCAACGAACTGATCGTCAATGCCGTGCATGAAGATTTCCCGGTGCTGGTGTCGGCAATCGCCGAATCGCGCGGCCGCGAACTGGAGATCAGCCACCGCGTGCGCGGCACTCGGGCGCGCTGGCAGCAACTGGCGGTGACCAACGCCGAGCAGGCGCTGGCTGCGCGTCTGGCGAATCGTCAGCACGTCGCGGCACGCTTCGAGGCGCTGGCCGAGGCGCTCGACCTGGCCGAACCGCCGCAGCGCCTGGAATGTTTCGATATCAGCCACTCCAGCGGCGAAGCGACCGTGGCCTCCTGCGTGGTGTTCGGACCGGAAGGGGCGCTGAAATCCGACTACCGCCGCTTCAATATCGAAGGTGTAACCGCTGGCGACGACTATGCTGCCATGCACCAGGCACTGACCCGGCGCTTCAGCCGCCTGAAGGAAGGCGAGGGCAAGATGCCGGACATCCTTCTGGTCGACGGTGGCAAGGGGCAGCTGGCGATGGCTCAGGACGTGCTTCAGGAACTCGCGGTGGCCGGACTGATCCTGCTTGGCGTGGCCAAGGGGGCGACCCGCAAACCGGGCCTGGAAACCCTCTACCTGAACGATGCCGAGAATGAATTCACCCTGCCCGCGGATTCGCCGGCCCTGCACCTGATCCAGCAGATCCGCGACGAGGCGCACCGCTTTGCCATTACCGGCCACCGCGCCCGGCGCGGCAAGGCGCGGCGCACGTCGACGCTGGAAGAGGTGTCCGGCGTCGGGCCGAAGCGCCGTCGTGATCTGCTAAAGCATTTCGGCGGCTTGCAGGAGTTGTCGCGTGCCAGCATCGACGAAATCGCCAAGGCACCAGGCATCAGCAAAAAGCTGGCCGAGCAGATTTATGCCGCTCTGCACAGCGAGTAGAATTGCCCGTTCAACTTGTAGACCAGACACCCGATGAATATTCCGAACCTGCTCACTCTGCTTCGCGTTCTGCTCATTCCCATCTTCATCCTGCTGTTCTATCTACCGTTCACCGGAAGTTATCTGGCAGCCAGCGCCGTATTCGCCCTGGCCTGCGCTACCGACTGGCTCGACGGCTACCTGGCGCGCAAGCTGGGACAGAGCACGCCGTTCGGCGCGTTCCTCGACCCGGTGGCGGACAAGCTGATGGTGGCGGTGGCCCTGGTCCTGCTGGTGGAGGCGCACAGCAACCTCTGGCTGACGCTGCCGGCGATCATCATCATCGGCCGCGAGATCGTGGTATCCGCCCTGCGCGAATGGATGGCCGAGCTGGGCGCGCGTGCCCACGTCGCGGTTTCCAACCTGGGCAAATGGAAGACGGCCGCGCAGATGGTCGCCCTGGTGATCCTTCTGGCGAATCCGCCGGTGTTCAACTTCTGGGTCGTGCTCGGTTATGTGCTGCTGATCATCGCCGCGACGCTCACCCTGTGGTCCATGCTGCATTACCTGCTGGCTGCCTGGCCGCACCTGAGCACCACCCCAAAAGAGAAATAAGTTTTTTTGAATCAAAGAGTTGACAGGGCTCCAGCAATCGATAAAATGGCGCCCGTCAACACGACGCGGGAATAGCTCAGTTGGTAGAGCACGACCTTGCCAAGGTCGGGGTCGCGAGTTCGAGTCTCGTTTCCCGCTCCAAATCAAGACGGGTCGTAATACGGCCCGTTCGTTTTAAAGGCTGAGTAGCAGAGTGGTTATGCACCGGATTGCAAATCCGTGAACGCCGGTTCGATTCCGACCTCAGCCTCCAATAAAAGCCCTGTAGATCGATGATCTACAGGGCTTTTTCTTTGGGTAATCGCAACTTGCCAGCAAGCTTGCAGACAGGGTAGGGCGTGTATATATTCCTGCCCTTGCCACGCCGCCACAAGGCACGCGAGGCTCCGCACCACGCTGTATAGCGCTACCGCCCGAATGGCGAAATCGGTAGACGCAGGAGACTTAAAATCTCTCGCCCGCAAGGGCATGCCGGTTCGAGTCCGGCTTCGGGCACCATTTGAAATCAATGACCTGGAGTGCCTGGCGGCTGCTCCAAGTCATAAGTTTTGTTCCGCAATTCCAGTCTTGTTCCGCAATTCACTTGGCTGTCGTCAGCAACTTGCCTTTTCTCTCCCTGATGTGCTGCTCCGTACTCACGACTGCAGGATGACCAAACTGGTCGCGAACCTGCAGTATGTCCCCGCTCAATTCAGCCTTGTCCGCTCTTGCCTCGGCCCGCAAATCGCGGAACTGGAAGGCTGACTTCGGAATGCCGTTCGCCTCCCAGGCATCATCGAAATGCTTTCGAGTTTTGCGTGCACTTCCTCTATCTCAGCATTCCTCTTTGGTTGGCATCGGGGTGCGGTAATTCAGACCGCTGTATAGGAAGCGATGCCAGGATCGCGCGTCGAATACTTATCCCCAATTCATCTCGCACTCGTGCAGCATTTCACCTAGCTACCTTGCGCCCCGACTTGCTCGCTACAACGCTCACATGCGGCGCATCCGCGCCCTCGAAACTGTGAATGTTGGAGGTATGAAATGAATGCTCGTGTTGAACTGAAAGTAGGTATGACCACCACCAGCACCTGCGCTTTTCTTATGTTGCCAGGCGGGGAGCACTTGCTTACGACAGAAGGCGAATGCGAGGTAAAGGCCTCACTTGAGGTCGCCTCTAGCCTTTCCGAAGGCGTACGGCTTTTTGCGCGGCGCCTGGCGGACGCTGTCAATGAGGGTGAGCTCGTGTATATGGACGAATTGGTTGCGCTGTCGTTTTGTGCCGAGGCCGCTGCAGCCATTACCGCTTCCGTTTCACGCTCGATCCCTGAGTCGGTTGAGGTACAAGGGGGACGGCAATGAGCGCACTTTCCCGTGAATCGCTATTTGAGGACCTCTCTTGCGATCAGCAGTATGCACTGGCAGTTCGTGCCGGCTTGCCGATTTACGATTTGCTTGAGCTAGGCTCCTGCCGCCTCGCTGAGGTATTGGAACTACTCAGGGAGCAGGCCGGACACGATATGGGAATTTCTCAAAACACCCTGTACATCGTGCGGAATCAGATCGAGATGGCAAAGGCGATGATTGATGCTTGCTCTTCTGGCCTCGTGTCGAAACGAGGCGCTGAGGAGGTACAGCCATGAGTCGGGAGGAAAATTCAAAGGCCAAGGCGTTGGCAGGCGAACTTGAAATGAAGCTCGACACTGCTGTCGTTCTGGCCGAGATCACCCTCGACAACGCTGCGATGGATAGTAGTCAGGATGGGCCATATCTCGACAACCGCCGTGCCGGTTCTCTGATGCAGGCGCAGATATATCTTTCGCAATCCATCTTCGATGACTTCTGCAAACTCATGGACTTGCTGGAGGTGCCGCATGAGTAAGGCTGAAATGCAGAAGATTGCCGAGGATGGCGTTTTCCAGGTTGCATGTGCCATGGAGCAATTGAATTGGCTGCGCAGCACTCTCCATGTCCTGCGGGACCGGCTGAAGCAGGAAGGGTTGTTGGAGCATTATGCGATGCTGGTCAGTCTGGCGATCTACAACATCGACGATTGGCACAACTGCCTTGATTGCAATCGCGAGGAGTTGACGAGCCGCATCACCAAGGCATCCGAGGAATAACCCATGACTAGCCCTCTCCCCGTCATTTAACGGGGAGAGGGCTGCTTGCTCGGGCTAGAGTTGAATTCGTTTCCCGTGAGGAACTCCCGGTAGTCTTCGGTAAATTGGACCGGCTGCCGATTGCTGATGGTGGAGCATCTCGGCATGAGTGTCCGGGCCTTGTAAACTAAACATTTCAGACGGAAGCAGTCCGCGGTCCAAATTTGGATCATCCCGCCGAAGGTTTCCGGTTTGAAACCGATAAACGCCTAGAGGCCCCTTGGTCTTTTTGAGCATCGATCTTGCCGGCCGCCCATTTCCGCTCGAGCTCATCTTTGGCGCGCATCCTGTGATTCACGCACTCGACCAAAGAAAACCCGGCACAAGGCCGGGTCATCAGAATCCATTCAGATCATCTTTCTGCGGGCCCGTCACTCAGCGCAGCCAGGACGTGTACAGGGTCGTTATGGATGGTGCTCGCCGCGTACGATCTCGTCCATCTGCGTAACGCTTTCCAGTAGTTCGTCGAAGAGATGCTTGCCCATGGTTACCTCTATTTCTCGACAACCTGGCGCATCACTTTTTTCTGGTCGCTGGTCAGGTCTTCCTGCTCACCCTTTGGATAGGCCAGCAGGAATGCAATTTGTGGGGCAGATACGAAGTGGTAATAGATGATCCGGGCGCCGCCTCGCTTCCCGTGTCCTGTTGCCGCGAGCCTGATCTTTCGTAGCCCACCTGAGCTTTGGATCAGGTATCCAGCCTCGGGGTTGGCAATGGAACTCCCTATAAGCCTCTCATCGATCGGGTAGTGAATCCATCTGCGCACTAGACGATGTCTGCCGAGTGTGCCTGGAGCAGAAACGAAAAGCCCCGCTCGGTGGCGGGGCTTGGTGTTATTGGCTCATGATCTGCTGGTAGCGACGCTGGTATTCCTCGTAGCTCAAGCTTTCACGGCTGAGTTGCTCAAGCTGCTGTTGCTGTGCCCTGTAGGAAGTAGATGGCGCCTGGACGGCCTGGCTGTATGGCTGGCGATAACCTTGCGACGCGACACCACCACAGCCTGGCTGCTCATGGTCGATGACCAGGTTGCCCTCGACGTTCACGGCGACATATCCGACGAGGACGGAGAAGACCTCCTGATAGATCACCACATCGGAAAGGCCGACGGCGCACTTATCCTTTTCGACCGCTCGATCTATCGCTTCTTTGAGGTTCGGCTGGCCGAGGGGGAAGAGGATGACGGGGACGCTGTTACTGCCTACGACGCGACGTCCGGTTTCAAGGCCGGACGAGTGCATGTTGAAATTCTTGCTGCTGGCGACTGTCAGGTCAGCAACACGGGTGGAGCAGCCGCTGATGGATGCTGCGGCAATGAGTGCGAGCACAGTGAGGGGAATGGCGCGCATTAGCGACCTCCTTGTCTGAAAAGTCGCATCATTCTGCCATCACTGATCGAGAGTGGCATAGGAATTCAGGTACCAGCACGCAACCCAAAATCCTGAACGCATCCGCACAACTGGCTCACGTTGCCGCCTCCAGCCATTCGCCAATCCTCCCTGTTCTGAATTTCAAACACGGATCTTGGCTTTGTGAATTTTTATGTTTATATTTTCATGAAATTCACAAAATAAAATTTCACGAGGCCTCCCATGTTCAAGCAGTCCGCCCAGCATGTCGGTACCTACTACGCCCACACCTGGCCCGGCGCCATTCCCCTGCGTCCGATCCAGGCGGGCAGCGAGGAGACCGATGTGCTGATCATCGGCGCCGGCTTCAGCGGCCTGCACACCGGCCTGCGCCTGGCCGAGGCGGGCAAGCGTGTGACCCTGCTGGAAGCCAGCCGCGTGGCCTGGGCTGCCTCCGGGCGCAATGGCGGGCAGGCGCTGCTGGGCTGGTCCTGCGACATGCCGCCGCTGGAAAGGGCGCTGGGACTGGAACGCACCCGCCGCCTGTGGGACAGCATGCGCTGGGCCGCCGACGAGATGCGCGAGCTGCCGGGCCGCCATGGTTTCGACGTGGACTACCGCGTCGGCAGCCTGTGGACCGCCGTGATGGAACGCCGCGTGAAACTGCTGGAAGAGGCGCAGCACGATGCCGTCCAGAAGTGGGGCTACGACAGGATGCGCCTGATCGGCCGCGACGAGTTGCCGGAGTGGATCGACAGCCCGCGTTACCAGGCTGCGCTCTATGACCCGGAAGCCGCCCATCTCAATCCGCTGAAGCTGGCCCAGGGGCTGGCGGCTGCCATCGAGGCCCGTGGTGGGCGCATCTACGAGCAGAGCCAGGTGCTGGAATACCGCGAGATGCCGAACGGCTACGTGGCCCGTACCGCCCGGGGCGAAGTGCGCGGCAGCGTCCTGGTGATGGCCTGCAACGCCTATGTCGACCGCCTGGACCGCGGGCTTTCCAGCCGTCTGCTGCCGGTGGGCTCGTACCAGGTCGCCACCGCGCCGCTGGAGCCGGAACTGGCGCGCTCGCTGCTGCCGAAGAACAGCTGCGTGATCGACAACCAGTTCGTGCCTGACTACTTCCGCCTGACCCCCGACCACCGCCTGTTGTTCGGCGGCGGCTGCACCTACCTGGGCGGTCTGCCCAAGGACGTGCCGGCGGCCACCCGGCCTTACCTGGAGCGGGTCTTCCCGCAGCTCAGGGGCGTGGAGATCGAGTTCGGCTGGGGCGGCCATATCGACGTCAGCATGAAGCGCACCCCGGACATCGGCCGCGAAGGCTCGCGCTACTGGCTGCAGGGCTTCTCCGGGCACGGGATTCTGCCGACCCTGGCCGGAGCCAAGGCGGTGAGCGACGCCATTCTCGGCAACGACGACCTGCTCGATCTCTACCAGGCCATCGGCAATCCGCGCTTCCCCGGCGGCTCGCTGCTGGCTGCGCCGCTGGAAGCGGCCGGCAAGGCCTACTACCGGTTGCGCGACGTGATCTGAGGCCACGTCTTTCGAACCCGGCAGCCGGAGGAGCGCCCATGAACCAGCAAGACGAAATCGAAGGCCTCGCGATCCTCATCCGCGACCTGCGCAAGCACAAGAACGTGACCCTGGGCGACCTGGCCGGGCGCATCGACCGCTCGGTGGGTTTCCTCTCCCAGGTGGAACGGGGCCTTTCGCGCCCCACCGTGGCCGATCTCACCGCCATCAGCGAGGCGCTGGGCGTGCCCACCACCTACTTCTACAGCCTGAGCAAGCCCCGGGATGTTGCCTGGGTGACCCGCCCCGACGAGCGCCGCACCCTCTATTACGCCGGCGGCGTCACCGACGTGCTGGCCTCGCCGACCATGTCCGGCGGCTTTTCCATGCTGGAAAGCCACCTCGCGCCCGGCGCCACCAGTGGCGAAGGCCATCTTGACGACAGCTCGGAGCAGGGCGGCTTCGTCCTCGAAGGCGAGCTGACCGTCTGGTATGGCGACGACGCCGAGCCGGTCACCCTCGCGGCCAACGACAGCTTCCAGCTGCCGCCCCACGCACAGTTCCGCTACGCCAATCTTTCCGACAAACCGACGCGAGTCTTGTGGGTTTTCACCTGAGAACCACGATTCGCAGGACAAGAACGATGACAACGACCAGCCATACTCCCGACCTGCTCAGCGAAGTGCGCGCCTTCCGCGCCCAGTACCCGGAAATCTGCTATGTCGACCTGATCTGCCTCGACATCCCCGGGCACTTCTACGGCAAGCGCTATCCCATCGACATGCTGGAAAAAGTGGCCGCCGGCAGCCCGCTGAAAGTGCCGCAGAACTGCGTGCTGCTGGGCACCCAGGGCGGGCTCTATCCCATCGGCGACTACTGCTTCGCCGACGGCGATCCGGATGCGCCGCGCCGCCTGGTGCCGGGCACCCTCAAGCCAGTGCGCTGGGAACGCGAGCCGCTGGGCCAGATGCTCATCACCTCCGACGGCACCGAGGCGCCCATCGAGTTCGAACCCCGCGAAGTGCTGGCCCGCGTGCTGCAGCGCCTGGAGAAGCGCGGTATCCGTCCGGTGGTGGCCTTCGAGCTGGAGTTCTACCTGTTCGACCGCAAGCTGCAGGCCGGGCTGCCGCAGTTCCCCCGCGACCCGCTGTGCGATGACGAGGACGACCAGCCGAACATGCATATCGAGCGCCTCTCGCGCTTCTCCCCGGTGCTTCACGAAATGGTCGATGCGGCGGTGGAGCAGGGCGTGGCCGCCAACGTCATTACCGCCGAACTCGGCCCGGGCCAGTTCGAGATCAACTTCGGCCACTGCGACGACGGCCTCAGGGCCGCCGACTGGGCCGCACTGTTCTGCCGCAGCACCCGCGGCGTGGCGCTGAAGCACGGCCACCGCGCCAGCTTCATGAGCAAGCCCTACCTGCAGGCGCCGGGCAGCGGCATGCACGTGCACGTCAGCCTCTATGACAGGGACGGCAACAACCTGCTGGCGGCCAACGACCAGCGTCCGCTGCGCCACGCCGTGGCCGGCTGCCTGGACCTGCTGCCGCACTGCATGCCGATCTTCGCCGCCAACCACAACGCCTTCCGCCGCTACGGCGCCATGGTCAACGCCGCCACCCGCGCCAGCTGGGGCTTCGAAGACCGCGACGCGTGCATCCGCATTCCCGAGTCCGACGGCCGCAACCTGCGCATCGAACACCGCCTGGCCGGCGCCGACGCCAACCCGTACCTGGTGCTGGCGGCCATCCTCACCGGCATGGAGCACGGCCTCGACGCCGCCCGCGAACCCATCGCCCCGCTCAACGAGGATCGCTCCAGCGGCATCGACTTCCCCCGGGACATGCTCACCGCCGTCGCCGCCATGGCCAGCCACCCGGCGGTGAACGAGGGCCTGGGCAGCGAATTCGTGATGGTCTACTGCGAGAACAAGCGGCAGGAGTACCTGGACTTCATGAACGAGGTGAGCGCGCGGGAGTATCGCTGGTATCTCTGACTGGCAGAGGCAGCGCAGGAAGAGGGTGGATAGCGTTTTTCGCGGCTAATGTAAAAAGACGCATCTGACCTCTCCCCGGAATGAGGGGGGGTCGTTTCGGCCGGGTCGGCGCATCATTTGCGGGCGGCGCGCGGGCTTGCCGCGCCTTCGGGAGTTCCCAGGGCAGGGCCGGCCATCGAATCCTGGGTTTCGCCGCCAGGCGAGTCGTACAAACCGGAGAACCGCTCTGCAATGCTTTCCGACAAGCTTCTCGTAACCACCAAGTTCGCGCCGCCGCGAATCAGCGCGCAATCCATCTCCCGCCAGAGGCTGCTCGACGAGCTGAAGCGCATGGAGCATTGCAGCGTCGGGCTGGTCGTCGGCAGCCCCGGTTTCGGCAAGACCACGCTGCTGATGCAATGGCGCCAGGCGATGATGAAGGAGCGCTCGGAGATTGCCTGGCTGTCGCTGAGCGTCGAAGACAAGCATCTGGGCTCGTTCTTCGCCTATCTGCTGGCCGCGCTGCAGCGCCTGGGCGTGCCGCTGGAAAACGATATTCCGATGGAGGGCGCCAGCGGCGAGTCGGTCGACAGCATGGTGGCGGCCATCGTCGAAGGGGCCGCGGCGGTCGACAAGGAGCTGTACCTCATCCTCGACGACTATCAGTACGTGACCGACCCGCGCGCGCACCGCTTCATGCAGAAGCTGCTCGACCACGGGCCGGCGAACCTGCATTTCCTCATCGCTTCCCGTTCCGTGCCGCCGCTCAGTGTCAGCCGCCTGCGCCTGATGGGGCAGGTGGTGGAGCTGGACTGCGCCGGTCTGCCGTTCGACCTGGCGGAAACCCGCGCCTTTCTCGACCTGAATCTGTCCGCGCTGAAGTTGACCGCGGAAGAGGTGCACCTGATCCATGACCTGACCAGCGGCTGGCCGGCCAGCCTGCAGTTGATCGTCCTGCTGCTGCGCGGCCGGCCCGAGGCGCGCAAATCGCTGCGCGACCTGGGCTGGCGATCCGACGACTTGCAGACCTACCTCGCCGAGGACGTGATCGCCCACCTGCCGGAGGAGCTGGCGGCGTTCATGGAGAAGGTGAGCGTCTGCCGGCGCTTCAATGCATCGCTGGCGGCGGCAGTGACCGCCAACGACCAGGCCGCGCAGTTGCTGCAACGGCTGGAGGAGGAAAACCTGCTGATCTTCCGCGTCGAGGCCGACGACCGGCAGCCCTGGTATCGCTTCCATCCGCTGTTCAGCGAATTCCTCGCCACGCGCCTCGAACGCCGCGACATCGTCGGTGTCGCCGAACTGCACCGGCGCGCCTCGCGCTGGCTCGCCGAGCGCAAGCTGCTGGCGGAGGCCGTGCGCCACGCCACCCTGGGCGGCGACCTGGAGTTCGCTGCCGAACTGATCGAACGTTCGGCTCCCGTCACCTGGGGGCTGGACCAGGTCGGGCCGTTGCTGCGCCTGCTCGACCGCCTGCCGCAGGACGTGCTGTTCTCGCGGCCGCGGCTGTTTTTCATCGGCTGCCTGGCCTACGTGCTGACCGCGCGCCCGGCCAAGGCCGAGTCCTGGCTGGAGGCCTACCTGCGCAGCGGCGGCGGCCAGGACCCCGAGGACTCCCTGCGCCTGCGCACCGTGCAGGCTGCCATTGCCATCCAGCGCGACGATTCCGAAAGGATCATCGAGTTGCTGGAGGGCGACATCCACCCGCTGGCCGACGACTATTCGGTGATGCGCTACGGCCCCTCGGCGATGCTGGCGATTGCCTATTCCGCGGCGGGCAGGCATGCCGATGCGCTGCGCTGCCTGGACGAGCTGGTCATACCGGATGTCGACCGCGACGACGAAATGGCGCTGGTCGCCGAAGGCGCGCGGACCCAGAGCTATCTGCATGCAGGCCGGGTAGTCGAGGCCGAACGCTTCGGTTCGGACCTGCTCGCGCGCTCGGTCGCGGCCCATGGCCATCGTTCGATCAGCGCCTACCTGGCTGCCGCGTCGATGGCCGAGGTCTATTGCGAGACGGACCGCATCGACGAGGCCCGCGAAGTCCTCGCCAATCGCGTCGGCCTGCTGCAATGGGCGATGCCCGACACCATGATGCGCGCCACGCTGTGCCGGGCCCGGCTCGATCTGCTGCAGGAATCGCCGGATGCCACGCTGGCGTTTCTCGAACGCCAGGAGCGGCACTTCCGCAATATCGGCCTGAGTCGTGCGCTGGCCCACTGCCTGGCGGAACAGGTGCGCATCCTGCTCGCCGAGGGAAAGGCCGGCGATATCGGGGACCGCGTCGAACGCCTTGTGGAGCTGGGGCGGGAATACCAGGACGCTCGCGGTTTCCTGGCGGAGATTCCGATGCTGGCGGCGCTGACCCGCGCCCGCGTGCTGCAGGCCGGCAACAGCCATGAGGAATCGCTCGAACAGTTGCGCCTGGTTCGCGAGTTCGCCCGCGAGCACCAGCGTGCCCAGCTGGATGTCACCGCAACCCTGCTGATGGCCATCGCCGAGAGCCAGTTGCGCCGGCAGGGCAACTCCCAGGCGCTGCTCGGCGAGGCGCTGGAGCGCGGCCGCGAACTCGGCCTGGTGCGGACCTTCATCGACGAGGGGAACCTGCTCTGCAAGCTGATGACGGCGTATGTCGGCAAGGTTCCGGCGCAATCGCCGGTGGCCGGTTACCTCGACGATCTGCTGGCGCGCGTCAAGCGCAGCGACGATGGCGACCATGCCTCCCTGTCGCCACGGGAAATCGCGATCATCCAGCTGGTGAGCCAGGCCATGTCCAACAAGCGCATCGCCCTGGCGCTGAACATTTCGCTGGAAACGGTGAAATGGAACCTGAAGAACATCTACGCCAAGCTCGGCGTATCCAGCCGCTACGACGCAATGTCGTGGGCGCGCAAGCATGGGTTGATTCGCTGAGCCGCATGTGGCGGGTTGCACCCGCCCTACGCCAGGGCACCCGTACCCGGTAGGGCGGGTGAAACCCGCCAATCTCACCGCAATCGCGATTGGCTGGCGGGTTGCACCCGCCCTACATCTGAGCGCCCGTCAATCATGGCCCCCTCACCGTGAGGGGGGGTGATGGGGGTACAAGCGGCCGGGGGGGAGTCCTATCGTGGGTTCAAACAACGCTGGCATCACATCCGGCAACAAGAACCGCATCGAGGAGACTTACCCATGATTCCGCGCACCCTGTTTGATCACGAGCACGAAGAATTCCGCAACACCGCGCGGCGCTTCATGACCGAAGAAGTGATGCCCTTCCATGAGCAGTGGGAAGAGGATCACCTGGTGCCGCGCGCCGTGTGGAAGCGTGCCGGCGAGCTGGGCCTGCTCAATGCCACCACCCCGGAAGAATACGGCGGCATGGGCCTGGATCGTCGCTTCTCGATGATCGCCAGCGAGGAAATCGCCCGCGCCTGCGCCACCGGCCTGAACGGCTTCGGCGTGCACGACATCGTCGCCGGCTACCTGAACAACTTCGCCACCCACGAACAGAAGCTCGCCTGGCTGCCGAAGATGGCCGCTGGCGAAGCCATCGGCGCGGTGGCGATGACCGAGCCGAACACCGGTTCCGACCTGCAGGCGGTGAAGACCCGCGCCGTGCTGGACGGTGACGAGTACGTCATCAACGGCGCCAAGACCTTCATCTCCAACGGCACCAACTGCGACATCATCGTCGCCGTGGTCAAGACCGGCAGCACCGGCAAGGGCTCGCAGGACATCTCCCTGATCCTGGTCGAGGCCGACCGCCCCGGCGTGGTCAAGTCCAAGCCGCTGAAGAAGGTCGGCATGCATGCCCAGGACACCACCATGCTGTTCTTCGAGGACGTCCGCGTACCGAAGGAGAACGTGCTCGGCGGCGTGCCGGGGCAGGGCTTCTACCAGCTGATGAAGGAACTGGCGTGGGAGCGCCTGTCCATCGCCGTGAGCAGCGTCACCGGCGCCCAGGCCGCGTTCGAACACACCGTCGAATACACCAAGGGCCGCACCGTGTTCGGCAAGCCGATCTTCGATTTCCAGAACTCGCGCTTCAAGCTGGCTGAACTGAAGATCGAGCTGGCCGTCGCCCAGAACTACGTCGACCGCTGCATGGAGCTGTGCCTGCGCCACGAGCTGAGCTCCGAGGCTGCGGCCGCGGCCAAGCTGTACTGCTCCAACCTGTACTCCCGCGTTGTCGACGAGGGCGTGCAGCTGCATGGCGGCAACGGCTACATGCTCGAATACCCCATCGCCCGCCACTACATCGACCATCGCGTTACCCGCATCTACGGCGGTGCCAACGACATCATGAAAGAACTGGTCGCGCGCACCATCTGACCTGGCCGTGGAGAGAGACCCGCTATGGAACACCTGATTCCACGCACCCTGTTCAGCTCCGAGCACGAGGAGTTCCGCCGGATGGCGAAGCGCTTCGTGGAGGAGGAAGTCGCTCCGTTCCACGCCCGGTGGGAGAAGGAGAAGCGCATTCCCCGCGAAGTCTGGCAGCGTGCCGGCGAGCTGGGGATGCTGCTGCCGTCGATTCCCGAGGAATACGGCGGTCCGGGTGCCACGCGCCTGTTCGACGTGATCGTCGGCGAGGAATTCATGGGCTCCGGCGCCTCCGGCCTGATCGGCTTCGGCGTGCACGGGCTGGTCGCCGGCTACATCCTCAACTACGGCAGCGAGGAGCAGAAACAGTACTGGCTGCCGAAGATGTGCGCCGGCGAGGCCATCGGCTCCATCGCCATGACCGAGCCGAACACCGGCTCCGACCTCCAGGCGGTGCGTACCCGCGCCGTCCGCGAGGGCGACGAGTACGTCATCAATGGCGCCAAGACCTTCATCTCCAACGGCACCCAGTGCGACATCGCCGTGGTGGTGTGCAAGACCGGCAGCAGCGGCAAGGCCGGCGATATCTCGCTGATCATCGTCGAGGCCGGCCGCGAGGGCTTCAGCAAGTCGCAGCCGCTGGAAAAGGTCGGCCTGCATGCGCAGGACACCAGCATGCTGTTCTTCGACAACGTGCGCGTGCCGGCCAGCAACCTGCTCGGCGGGGAAGAGGGCAAGGGCTTCTACCAGCTCATGCACGACCTGGCCTGGGAACGCCTGATCGGCGCCGTCGGCTTCCAGATGCAGGCCGAGGCCGCCTTCCAGCACACCGTGGAGTACACCAAGGGTCGCAGCGTGTTCGGCAAGCCGGTGTTCGACTTCCAGAACTCGCGCTTCAAGCTCGCGCAGATGAAGGTGGAGCTGCAGATCGGCCGCTCGTGGATCGACAGCTGCATCGAGCTGTGCCTGCGCGGCGAACTGACCGCGGAAGCAGCGGCGGTGGCGAAGTGCTGGACCGCCGAACTGAGCAGCCGGGTGGTCGACGAGTGCCTGCAGTTGCACGGCGGCAACGGCTACATGACCGAGTACCCGATTGCCCGCCTGTACCTGGATACGCGCGGCAACCGCATCTGGGGCGGCACCAACGAAATCATGAAGGAAATCATTTCCCGGACCATCTGAGGCACGGGCTTCGTCATCCGCGCGCCTGCGTGCATTCACCGGCTGCGCGCCAGCAAGAAATCCCAAGAGGAAAGAAATCATGTCTGAACTTCGTTTCGACGGAAAAGTCGCCATCGTCACCGGCGCCGGCAATGGCCTCGGTCGCGCCCATGCACTGCTGCTGGCCTCCCGCGGCGCCAGGGTCGTGGTCAATGACCTGGGTGTCACCACCGCAGGTGTCGGCACCTCGTCCGCCGCGGCCGACGCCGTGGTCGCCGAAATCAAGGCTATGGGCGGCGAAGCCGTCGCCGACTACCACTCGGTCACCGAGGGCGAGAAGATCGTCGCCACCGCGCTGGAAGCCTTCGGCACCGTGGACATCCTGATCAACAACGCCGGCATCCTGCGCGATACCTCGTTCCACAAGATGACCGAGGAGCAGTGGGACCTGATCCAGGAAGTCCACGTCAAGGGCGCCTTCCGACTGACCCACGCCGTATGGCCGATCATGCGCGACAAGGGCTACGGCCGCATCGTGATGACCGCCTCCGGCGCCGGCATCTTCGGCAACTTCGGCCAGTGCAACTACTCCACCGCCAAGTCCGGCCTGATCGGTTTCGCCAACTCCCTGGCCATCGAGGGTGCGGCGAAGAACATCCGCGTCAACACCATCGCCCCGATTGCCGCCTCGCGCATGGTGATCGCCAGCGGCATCTTCCCCGAAGAGCTGCATGCCAAGCTGAAGGTCGAGGACGTCGCCCCGCTGGTCGGCTGGCTGTGCCACGAGGACTGCCAGGACACCGGCGGCCTGTTCGAAGTGGGTGGCGGTTTCCACGCCAAGTATCGCTGGGAGCGCTCGTATGGCCGCTTCCTGCACACCGACTCGCTGAGCCCGGAACTGGTGCGCGAGAACTGGGAGCGCATCACCCGCTTCGACGAGAAGAGCGTGCATCCGGCCAATGGCGGCGAGAGCTTCACGGAGCTGTTCGAGCGCATGGCCGGCAACGCCATCGGCGGTAACCAGTACGTCGACATGGAAGTGGCCGCCAATGCCGTCGCTACCCTGGAGACCGAATACGACCAGACCGACGCCGCGCTCTACGCGCTGGCCGTGGGCGCCGCCAAGGACCCGCTGGACCGCACCGAGCTGCTGTACATCAACGAGTTCAAGGGCGAAGAGTTCCGCGTGCTGCCGACCATGGCCGTGCTGCCGGCGACCCAGGTGTTCCTCAAGGCCATCCTCTCCGGCAAGCCGACCCTGGAGGGCCTGGAGCTGCCGTTCGCCAAGGGCCTGCACGGCGAGCAGTACACCGAGATGTACTGTCCGCTGCCGCCGAAGGCCAGGCTGAAGCACACCATGCGTCTCAAGGAAGCCCTGGACAAGGGCAAGAGCTCGGTCAGCGTGCTGGAAATCCACACCACCGACGAGAACGACGTACCGCTCTACTACAACGAGTTCACCAGCTTCTACACCGGCACCCCGGGCGCCGGCCTGAAGCGCGTTCCGAGCGTACCGGCCGTGCCGCTGCCGGATCGCGAGCCCGACGCGGTGATCGCCGAGAAGACCGACGTCAACCAGGCCCTGCTGTATCGCCTGTGCGGCGACTGGAATCCGATGCACGTCGATCCGGATTACGCGCAGAAGGCCGGCTACGAGAAGCCGTTCCTGCATGGCCTGTGCACCTTCGGCTACGCCGGTCGCCATGTGATCAAGGCGTTCTGCAACAACGACTCGCGCCTGTTCAAGAACATCCGCGTGCGTTTCGCCGCCATCGTGATGCCGGGCGACACCCTGGAAACCCGCATGTGGCGCGAATCGCCGAACCGCGTGGTGTTCGAGACCCGCGCCGTCGAGCGTGACGTGGTGGTGCTCAAGGGCGGCTCCGTCGAGATCTTCGACAGCGTTCCCGCCTGAGAGCCGTAGCAACGCGCCACCGGGAGCCGAGTTCCCGGTGGCCGCTGCTGTTGTCCGGGAGCGGTCCTCGATGCGGATAGGAGCATCATGGAATGCCCATGCTCCCGTGACCTGGAAATTCGAGACAGTAGGACCGTTCAATGAACAACAACAAGCAGACGCTACTGCACAAATTCCTGCATTGGGAAAGCACCACCCCCGATGCGATCTACCTGACCGAGCCCTGTCCCGATGGCAGCGTGATCGACTACAGCTGGCGCGAGGTCGGCGACCAGGCGCGGCGCATGGCGGCGCACCTGGCGACGCTGGAGCTGCCGGCGCAATCGTCCATCGGCATCTTCGCCGGCAACAGCGCGCACTGGATCATCGCCGACCTCGCCATCTGGATGGCCGGGCATGTCAGCGTGCCGATCTATACCAGCGCCAACGCCGATACCGTGGGCTATGTGATCGGGCATGCGGATGTGCGGCTCATGTTCGTCGGCCGCCTGGATGGCGGACGCGTCGGTTGGGACAAGGTTTCCGGCGCCGTGCCTGCCGCGCTGCCGCTGATCGATCTGCCGCGCTCGGCGCGTGGCGAAGGTCCGACCTGGCAGCAGATCGTCGCGCAGGCGCAGCCGCTGGCAGAGGTGGCGCTGCCGTCTCCCGAGGCGCTCGCCACCATCATCTACACCTCCGGCAGCACCGGTCGTCCCAAGGGCGTGATGCACAGTTTCGGCGGCATGTACGCCGGCCCGGACGTCTCCCAGGTGATGTACGACAAGCGTCGCGGCACCAGCACTTCGGACCGCCTGCTGTCCTACCTGCCGCTGGCGCACACGGCGGAGCGCGCGGTGGTCGAGGCGGTATCGCTGTACAGCGGCTGCCGGGTGTTCTTCAACGAAAGCCTGCAGACCTTCAGCGACGACCTGCGCCGTGCCAGGCCGACCATCTTCATGTCGGTGCCGCGCCTGTGGGGCAAGTTCTTCCACGGCATCAACGAGCGCATTCCAGCGGAAGTCCAGGCCGCCGCCTTCGCCGACCCGGAAAAGGCGCCGGCGATGCGCGCACAGATCCTCGGCGCACTCGGCCTCGACCAGTGCCACACGGGGCTGTCGGGTTCGGCGCCGTTGCCGTCCGCCGTGCACAACTGGTACCGGGAACTGGGCCTGGAACTGCTCGAAGGCTACGGGATGTCGGAGAACTTCGGCGTTTCGCACTTCAGCCTGTATGGCGACGTACGCATCGGCTACGTCGGCGCGCCGATTCCCGGCGTGCGCTGCCGCATCGCGGCGGATGGCGAAATCCTGGTGCGCAGCCCGTGCCAGATGATGGGCTATTACAAGGAGCCCGCGCTTACCGCCGAGTGCTACACCGAGGACGGCCTGTTCCATACCGGCGACCGCGGCGAGGTCGACGAGCAGGGGCGCCTGCGCATCACCGGGCGGGTCAAGGACCTGTTCAAGACGGCCAAGGGCAAATACGTCGCGCCCGTCCCCATCGAGGCCCGGCTCGGCAACCACAATCTGGTCGAGGCGGCCTGCGTGGTGGGCGTCGGCATGCCGCAGCCCATCGCACTGCTCAACGTGTCGGCGGACACCCGCCAGGCGCTGACCTGTGGCGAGCGGAAGGACGCCGTGATGACGGAACTGGAGATCCTGCTGGACGAGGTCAACGCGAGGTTCGAGGCGCATGAGCAGCTGGATTGCCTGGTGGTGATGCAGGAACCCTGGAGCATCGACAACGGCCTGCTGACTCCGACCCTGAAGATTCGCCGCAGCGTCATCGAGGAGCGCTACCACCAGCGCGGCGAAGCCTGGGTCGCCAGTCGGCGGCGGGTGATCTTCGAGTAAATCGCGCTGACCCCAGCGAGCAACCCCATGGTTCCCACGCTCCCGCGTGGGGACCCATCCGGGGACGCTCCGCGTCCCGTTCGACGCGGGAGCGTCGAGGGCTGCATTCCCACGCAGGAGCGCGGGAACGATTGCCATCGGCCTTTTTTGACGCCGTAGGGCGGGTGAAACCCGCCAAAAAGTTAGCCGGAATTCTTGCCCAGCCCCCTCGTTTGAAGGGGATGCCGCTGCAAAACCATCCGCGCAAAACTCCCTGTGGCTCAACAACAAGAACAACGAGGCTTCAGGATGAAAATGAACTTTGCCCGCACCTTCGCCCAACTCGCCATCCGTCATGGAAACCGCGAGGCGCTGGTCAATATCGAACGTGGCAGGCGCTACAGCTTCCGCGAGCTGCACCGGCTCACCAACCGCATCGTCAACATGATGCGCGAGCGCCTGCAACTGCGGCGTGGCGACGTGTACCTGTGCATCCTGGAAAACGACAACCTGTCGCTGCTGCACACCTGGACCGCGCTGAAGGGTGAAGCGGCGGCGGCCTTCACCAACTTTCGCGATTCGGTGGACGAACATTTCGCCCAGGTCGATCACATCCGGCCGAAAGTTGTGTTCCTCGAAAACGCATTGCTCGACCGCTATTTCGACGGGCTGCATGCGCGCGGCATAACCGTGGTGTGCATGGACCCGCCGGAGCAGCCATGCGATGGATTGGTCGGCTTCGATAGCCTGCTGGAAGGCATTGGCGACCACGACCCCGGCGTGGAAAGTGATCCGTACGCGGACATCCTCATCTACCGCTTCACCGGCGGCACCACCGGCAAGAGCAAGTGCGCGCAGTACACCCTGGACAACTGGCTGGCCTGCCGCGATGCCTTCTATGCCGAAGCCGAACAGGCTTTCGATGAGCGCACGCGCCTGCTGCACATGGCGCCGATCAGCCATGGCTCCGGATTGAGCGTGCTGGCCACGCTGTTCCGTGGCGGCTGCACGGTGACCCAGAACGCTCCCGATCTCGTGCAGTGGTGCCGCCATGTCGAGGACGAACGCATCACCGTCGGTTCGCTGGTGCCGACGCTGCTCTACCGCCTTCTCGACCTGCCGCAGGCCGACGATCACGACCTGTCCAGCCTGCGCAGCGTCTACTACGGCGCCGCACCGATGAGCCCGGCCAAGCTGGCGCGGCTGCAGCAGCGCTTCGGCAATATCTTCCTGCAGATCTACGGCGCCACCGAATGCCTGCAGGCGGTCGCCACCCTCGGCAAGGCCGATCACCTGACGGCCAGCGAGGACGGCCGCCTGGCCTCGGCGGGGCGCGTTGCGCCGGGTGTCGAGCTGCTCATCGTCGACGAGCAGGGCAGGGAAGTGGCGGCCGGCGCCACCGGGGAACTCTGGCTGCGCAGCCGGGCGACCATCTCCGGCTACCACGGCAACCCGGAGGCGACCGCGACGGAGTTCAGCGAGGGCTTCTGGAAGTCTGGCGATCTCGGCTATGTGGACGAGCAGGGCTTCCTGTTCATCGTCGACCGCAAGAAGGACATGATCATCACCGGCGGATTCAACGTCTACGCGGTCGAGGTGGAGGCCGCGCTCAACGCCCACCCGGACGTGGCGATATCCGCCGTGGTCGGCATCCCGCACGCGGAATGGGGCGAGGCGGTGCACGCCGAGGTGGTGCTGAAGGACGGCGCCCGGCTTTCCAGCGAGGGGTTGATCGAACACGTCAAGAACCGCCTGGGCCGCTTCAAGGCGCCCAAGTCGCTGGTGTTCGTCGATGAGCTGCCGGTCAGCGCGGTGGGCAAGGTGCTGCGGCGCAGCGTGCGGGAGAAGTACTGGAAGGATGCGGGGCGGCGGGTTTCGTAGGGACGATACCGTCGAGGTGAGGGGAGCCGTTGCGGGAGCAACTGTCCTGCATCCTACGTAATTACGTGGCTGGGCCAGAACCCGCGTAGGTTGGTGCTGAACGCAGTGAAGCCCAACGATGGCGATGTTGGGCTTCGCGTTGCTCAGCGCCAACCTACGGTGGGCATTGCAGCCCGTAGGAGCAACTGTCTTGCCGCTTTTGTAGGAGCGAGCTCTGCTCGCGAAGCTTTTGCGGGGCGGATATTCGCGAGCAGAGCTCGCTCCTACAGGAATTCGACCCGTTGCCGAACGTACGTCACAAGTCCCATGGACGGCTTTGCTCCTCGGCTCAGTCCGCACGATGGCGATGCGGAGCCAGAGTCCAACGGGGGTCCCTGTCCTGCATGTCGCCCTTCAGCCAGCGCTCGGTAACGGCCTCCGCCCGGCGGATGAGTTCGGCGGTGTGCGAGAAGTCGTAGGAGTTGACGGCCAGCGGGCACAGCGGCGGGACGACGAGCAGTTCGCACCGTTCCGCGAAGCGATCGACGTCCGCCAGCAACTGCCGCATGGCCAGCAGGTTGAGCGCGTGCATCGCGACGGCCAGCGCACCCCGTGGCGGGGCCTTCAAGACGCACGGCGTTCCGGTCGGCAGGATCAGCACCCGGGTGGCCCCGAGGGCAACCGCCGCGGAAATCGGGGTATTGCTGGTGATCCCGCCGTCCATCAACGGCCGGTCCGCGATGGTCACCGCTGGAAACACGGCTGGAATGGCCGTACTGGCAAGCAGCGCCGCCGTGGCGTCACCCGTGGACAGGATGACCTCCGTGCCGTCGAGTATGTCAGTGGCGACGATGTGACAGGGTACTGACGCATCCTCCAGGCGCCGGTAGGGGAGTTGCGATTCGATGAGCGTGCGCAAGTGTCCGGGGAGCGCGAGGTGATCGCGCCGGCCAAGCAGCCCCAGGGCTGTGCCGAATACCGAGAGCGGGAAGATATCGGGGCGGCGCAACCCCAGCCAGATGCGTTCGAGGAGCGCGATGCCGCTTGCGTCGGGGGCAGCGGCATAATAGGCGCCATTGATAGCCCCCACTGAGGCACCGACGATCAGATCGGGAGTGATGTGCGCCCGGGTCAGCGTCTTGAGCATGCCGACCTGCACCGCGCCGAGACTGCCGCCGCCGGCCAGCACGAAGGCGGTTTTCCGGGCTTCATCCTGAATCATGCAAACAGCCCCGGACTGGTCGCCGCCGCAGGGGCGCAATCAGCCCTGCAGCGTCGCCTCGATGGCCAGGTTCTCCAGATCACGCCCGACCGAGGCCGCCGCGACGAGTGTTCCCGCGCGAAAGTAGCGCGCCGTGAAGTCCCGCTTCGCCAACGTACCGTCGATGCGGACTTCATCCCAGCCGTGCGCATATCCGGTGTAGCGAAGATCCAGTCCGTAGTGGTGCGTCCAGAAAAACGGCACATCCGTGAACGCCTGCCCGACGCCCAGCATATTGGCCGCGGCAGCCTGGCCCTGCCGCTGCGCATGAACCCAGTGCTCGACCCGGATCAGGTCCGCGCCGTACCGATAGCGCGCGACATCACCGGCGGCGAAGTGGCCGGCAACCGAGGTCTGCAGGCGGGGATTGACGAGGATGCCGTCCTGCACCTCCATTCCGGCCGTGGCTGCGAGCTCCGTGCGCGGTGCGACACCTGCGCCGACGATCAGCAGGTCTGCAGCGATCCGGGTGCCGTCAGCCAGTGTGAGCGACTTGCCATCGAAGCCCTTGGCCACCGAGCGAAGGTGGAACACCACTCCCTGTTCCTGGTGCAGGCTGGTGATGAAGCCGCCCACTTCCGGACCCAGCACGCGCTCCAGCGGCACATCCTCGGGCGCCACCACATGCACCTGGAGCCCGCGTGCCCGCAGCGCTGCCGCGGCCTCCATGCCGATGAAACCGGCGCCGACCAGGGCCACCGACTTTGCGCCCTGGCTCGCGCCGATGATCGACCGGGCATCGGCCAGCGAACGAAGCATGAACACGTTGGGCAGGTCGAACCCGGGGATGGGCAGCCGCCGCGGTTCCGCACCGGTAGCGATGAGCAGGGCGTCATAGGCCAGCCGTTCGCCTGATCCGGTCAGCACCTCTCGTGCATTGGTATCGATCGCGGCAACATCGCAGCCCAGGCGCAGGTCGATCTGCCGATCGGCATAGAACTCCGGACCCTGCAGGGGAATCCAGTCTTCCGGCGCGGTTCCGGCCAGGTAGTCCTTGGACAGATTGGGCCGGTCGTAAGGTGCGGACGCGTCGGCGCTGAGCATCGACAACACGCCGGAATAGCCCAGTTCGCGCAGTCGCTCGGCCGCAGCGAACCCCGCGGCGCCGCCACCGATGATCAGGATTCGACCGGGCTGTTTGGGGAGGGCATCTGGTCGCGACGGCTGAAGGGTTGCTTCCAGGCCGCGCACGAACACGGTCTCGCCGACGACTTCCACACGCCAGGTCGCCAGCGCCGCGAAGGCCGGTGCCCGCAGGGCGGCGCCGGTGCGCAGACTGAAGCACGCGTGGTGCCACGGGCAGCGAATCTCCTCATCGACGACCAGGCCATCGGCCAGTGGCGCACCGTAGTGAGTACAGAGACCGCTGACCGCATGCAGGCCATCGTCCATGCGTACCAGCAGAACGGGATTGCCTTCGACGTGGCCAGCGAGTACGCCCGCGGCCGGAACACTGGACAAGGGCACACCCCTGGTCAGATCGGGGCCGGGGGGAGGGGAATCGGAGTGAGCCATGGCGTGACTCCTTTGCTGCGGAAAATCCGCCTGGGTTGCAACCGTTTTGCACAGAGCGCGAGGGGGGAGACGCCAGACCCGGAAAGGTCACCGTGGAGCACTCCGCGTATCCCGATTTCGGCAATTCCCGCGCGCTCAGCCAACCACCACGGCAACAGCGATCAAGACGCCAACGATCACCAGGAAACCCATCAGCAGAATCGCGATGCTGCGCAGGGATTGTCGATCTTCTGAGCCTAGCAAATGCATTTTGATCACCTCGGCAGGAGCCATTTCCGGATGTCACCTCCGACGTTACGCTGCCCGGATGAATTTGAATAACGATAAAAATTGGCCGTAAATATCGGTGATATCGAATCCATTTGGCGGATGGCGGCATTGCTGTCCGAACGGCACCGGATACGCCTGATCACCGATCGAGGGGACTGCAGCTTATGGATACCGAACTTGCCCGAACCTTTCTTACGGTCATCGCGGCGGGAAACTTTCGTAATGCCGCCTCGCGGTTGTTCGTCACGCAATCGACCGTCAGTGCCAGAATCGCCGCACTGGAGGAACAACTCGGCTGCAGCCTGTTCGTACGCAACAAGGCCGGCACGACGCTCACCCCGGCCGGCCTTTCCTTCCACCCCTTCGCAACCACGCTCGTGCGCACCGTGGAGCGTGCCCGCCAGGACATCGGCGTGGCCCTGGGCTTTCGGGCGTCCGTGACCATCGGCGGACGTTTCGGACTCTGGGACGATCTGCTGTTTGCCTGCCTGCCGCGAATCCGCAAGGCTGTGCCCGACATCGCCATACGCGCCGAGATGGCCTTCGAAGATGAGCTCATTCAGGGACTGGTCGAGGGGCGCACCAACATCGGGGTGATGTACACGCCCCAGAACCGGCCGGGGTTGGTGGTTGAACTATTGCTGGAAGAGCAACTGGTTTATGTGACCACCAGCGACGACAACTCCAGCCTGCCCGGTGAGGACTATGTGTACATCGACTGGGGCCCGGAGTTCGCCAGCAAGCACAGTGCCGCCTTCCCGGATTTCCTCGGGGCGGGGCTGAGCGCCAATATCGGCTGGCTGGGTCTGACCCACATCCTGGCTTACGGCGGCGCCGGGTATTTCCCATTACGCCTGATCGAGCATGCGCTCGCTGCAAGGCAACTGCATCGGCACCCTGACGCGCCGGACTTCCAGTTGCCGGCCTATCTGGTGTACCCGGCCGATCCGCAGCCTGAGACGCTGCGACTTGTCCTGCAGATCGTGCGAGATGTCACAGCAGAGATTCTGCATCGCTGAAGCACGTAGTGGCGGGTTCGATTACGACGGTGACGCCTTCGTAATCGACCCGGCTGGCGGTGATGTTCAGCGGAAGGTGGACAGGCTTCGCGGTTTTTCACCAGGGGAGGGGAACCTTGTAGGAGCGGGCCATACCCGCGATATTCCGATGCCATTCGCGGGCATGGCCCGCTCCTACAAATACTCCGGCGTTGCGATCCCCTCACTCCAACCCTCTCCCGGAGGGAGAGGGGGCGCGACGGTGTGAGGTGGTACACCGTGCCAACCGGCGACTCCGAATAGTCCCCTCTCCCTCCGGGAGAGGGTTAGGGTGAGGGGGTAGCCTCGCGGCCATGCAAGACAGTTGCTCCTACGGAAAAAGAAACGCCCCGCAAGGCGGGGCGTCATTCAAGGCGTTGGAGCTGGATCAGCTATCAGCGAACCCCCGCATTCCGCAGTGCCGCCGGGGTGAAGTCGGCCATCTTGGTGCGCATGCCGAATTGCGGGGCGTGTTTCTCCTCGTTGCTCATCGCCGCGACGATGTAGCGGCCGGCGATCAGGTCGTAGAAGGACTGGGCGGCCGGAGCGCTCAGGTTCTGCTCGTAGTTGCTGTAGGTGAAGTTCTCGCCGACCCGCCACAGCTGGCCGCGGCCGTCGTAGTGGTCAACTTCGACGATCTGCCAGGTGTCCTCGTCGAAGTACATGTCGCGCTTGGCGTAGATGTGCCGCTCGCCGGCCTTCAGGGTGGCCTGCACGTGCCACACGCGGTGCAGTTCGTAGCGGGTCAGGTCCTGGTTGATGTGGCCCTTCTTGATGATGTCGTCGTACTTCACGCTCGGCGACTGCAGCTTGTAGTTGTTGTACGGGATGTACAGCTCCTGCTTGCCGATCAGTTTCCAGTCGTAGCGGTCCGGGGCGCCGTTCATCATGTCGGCGTTGTCGGAGGTGCGCATGCCGTCGGAAGCCTGGCCGGGAGCGTCGTAGGCCAGTTCCGGGGCGCGGCGTACGCGGCGCTGGCCGGCGTTGTAGATCCACGATTTGCGCGGTTCGGCGACCTGGTCGATGGTCTCGTGGGCCATCGCCACGGTGCCGGCCAGGCGGGCCGGGCCGGTCACTGCGAAGATGTAGTAGAACAGCACGTTCTTCGCTTCGGCCGGGTCCACGCCGTCCATGAACTGCGGGAAGCTGTTCTGGTCGGTGGCCTTGACCACGGCGTAGGAACCGTCGGTCTGCGGTGCGGCCTGCGCGGTGAAGCGCTGCAGGTTGGCGCCGCGGTAGCGGGTGATGTGGTTCCAGTACACCTCGACGCCGCTCTTCGGAATCGGGAAGGCGTAGTAGCGGGTGTCGGTGAAGTTGGCCAGGGAGTTGCCGCCATTGGCCAGTTCCACGGTCACGGCGCTCTTCTTCGCCGCATCGTAGATGTTCTGCGGTGCGGACGCGGTGCGGTGGCTCGGGTAGACCGGAATCTTGTAGCTGTCCGGATAGCGCTTGAACATCGCCTGCTGGCCGGGGGTCAGCTTGCTTTTGTATTGATCGACATTGTCCTTGGTGATGACGAACAGCGGCTTCTCGCCGGCGAACGGATCGCCCAGGAAGCCCTTGCCGTCCACCGGCGCGGCGCCGGGTTTGAGGCCGCCGGTCCATTCCGGAATGCTGCCGTCGGCGTTGCCGGCCTTTTCCGCGCCGAGCGGGGTGAGGGTGGTGCCCAGCTGGGCCGCTTCCTGCGGGGAGACGGCGGCCATGACTCCGGTGGCCAGCAGAGACAGCGCCAGGGCGCCGGATTTCAGTACAGAGATGGATTTCATGCTTGGTTCCTCTGCCAGGTGGATCAGAAGTTCACGCCGAAGCTGAGCGCGACGTAGTCGCGATCGGTCTGGGTGTTGAAGTGGCCGCCGAAGAAGTCGGTGTAACTCAGGCTGGCGGTGTAGGTGTTCTGGTAGTCGGCATCCACGCCCACGCTGACGGCCTTCGAGCCTTCCTCGAAGTTCGGGCCCCAGCCGTCCACGTCATGGGACCAGGCGATGCTCGGCGCGAGGTTCACGCCGGCGAACACGTTCGGATATTCCATGCGCCCGCGGACGCGGTAGCCCCAGGAGTCGGTGGTGTAGAAGCCGTGGCTGTTGCACTCCTGCTGCGGGTTGGTCGTAGTGGCGCAGACCCGCGCGTTCTGCCCGCCGGGGAACTCGCCGGCGCCGAATACCGGGCTGCGGCCGAAGCGCACGTCGGTGCCGTCGGAGCTGCCCAGACCGTTGATGCGGTTGTAGCCCACCTCGCCGATGAGGGTCAGGCGGTCGCCGCCGAGCACCTGCATGAAGCTCTTGGTGGCGGTCATCTGCGCCTGGAATACCGGCATGCGCTTGTAGCCCGGCAGATCGCCACCCAGCGCCTGGGCGGTCTGGCCGGAGGTGAAGACCGGTGAGGTGACGGTGGTGAAGTTGGCCGGATCGGTCGCGTGCAGGGCCGCCAGGTTGAGGTCGGCGGTGTTGATCTGCAGCGGCATGTTCGGCCGGTAGCTGACTTCGCCACCCAGCGAGGTGCCGCCCACGTTGGTCTGAAAGCTCAGGCCGTAGAGACGGATGTCTTCCGGATAGTCGACGAAGTAGCGCGCGGCGCGGACCTGGTCGAACTGGCGCTGGGCGGCGGCGACCTGGACCGCGGTGGCGATCTGCGCCGGCGTGCGGCCGGCGGCGGCGAGCTGGGTGCGCAGGGCGCCGATCTGGCCGGCGGTGATCGAGGGTACGGTGGTCTGCTGGAAGCTCAGGTACGGGTTGCGGCTGTGGTAGTTCATCGCATAGGCGCCGAACTCGGTGTCGTTCAGTTCCGGCACGAACCAGCGCAGGGCGACGCCGAACTGGCCGCTGTCCTTGGCGTCGTTGTCCTTCAGGCGCGGCATGTAGACGTCGTCGCGCACCGTGCCGCCAAGGATTTGCGCGGCGGTCGCGGTATTGGCCGCCTCGCCCGGCGCCAGGTCCGGCCCGGCGAATACCAGGCGGTCGTTGCAGCCCTGGGGCAGCGGATCGGAACCGAAGAAGGTGCCGCAGTTGTCGACCACGGTCTTGTCCCACTCGATCTGGTAGAAGCCCTCGGCGGTGAGGTTCTCGGTCAGCGCCTGGGACATGTAGAACATGTTCACCGGGATCAGCCCTTCCTTCACCTCGGCGCCCGGGCGGCGCAGGGCGGCGACGTCGGTGGGGTTGATAGAGTTGATGCTGTTCTGGATGAAGGTGCTCTCGCCCCAGCTCACCACCTGCTTGCCCAGGCGCACGTTGCCCGGCAGGTCGCCGAGGTTGTAGTTGTGGTAGACGAAGGCGTCGAGGAACTGGGCGCCGGAGGACTTCGCCGCGCGGTCGCGGCCGCTGTCGTCGATGTCGTAGAAGTTGCGGTGCTCGTCCTTCAGTTCGAAGTCGTACCAGTACTTGCCGCGCACGAAGGCGCCGCTGTCGCCGTACTTCAGTTCGAGGTCGTGCACGCCCTTGAAGATCTTCGAGAAGGTTTCGCCCTTCTTGAAATTCTGCCGGTTGTCGTCCGCGGTACGAGTAGCCGACTGACCGCGCAGGCCGCTGACGTTGGCCGCGTTGACGAACTTGGGATCGGGTCCGCGCACCGACCAGCTCGCGCCGACCGACAGCGACGAATCGAATTGTCCTTCGATCTCCCCGATATTGAAGCTGACGGCATGAGCCTGCGCGCTCACACCCATGGCGACGGCGACGGCCAGCAGTTGCGGCTGGAAGGCTCCGTACTTTCTTGTTGTTGTCATTCGACGCTCCGGTTACGTGTGGTGGATCGGCTGGCAGTCCAGCCGGCATTCGCGGCCAGTGGCCGTGGCAGGGAAATGTCCAGGCCCCGCAAACGATGGACTTGTTGTTGTTTTGTTAACCGCGGCCAATCCTGTACCCGGCGCGTCTGTTGCACCTCCCCTCGACCCCCCGCGACTTTCCCCCCCGTGAGGTGGGGGGTGTGCAAGGGGGCTTTTGTGGCGCCAGGGAAAAGTCATGCGCAGGGGGCGGGCTCGCGGGCCGGCTGGCGGTGCGCGAGTGCCGCCTCCCCCCTCGACGGGAGGGGGAGGTTGGTCCGGGGTAGGGGGATGTCCGGTCCGCCGCGCTGCGTAACCATGAATCCATGAGTTGTGTCGATCGCCCTGCGCGGAGCGGGACGGCCGCAGCCCTGTCAACCGACCATGGAGAAAGTGATGTCGCAGAAAACCTACGTTGCCGGCGTCGGCATGATCCCGTTCGCCAAACCCGGCCAGAGCGGTACCTACATCGAGATGGGTGCCGAGGCGATCCGCCTGGCGCTGAAGGATGCCGGCATCGACTACAAGTTCGTGCAGCAGGCCTACGCGGGCTACGTATACGGCGATTCCACCAGCGGCCAGTCGGCGCTGTACGAAGTCGGCCTGACCGGCATCCCGGTGATCAACGTCAACAACAACTGCGGCAGCGGCTCGACCGCGCTGTACCTGGCGCGCCAGGCCGTGGAAGCCGGCATCGTCGATTGCGCCCTGGCCTTCGGCTTCGAGCAGATGCAGCCGGGCGCCCTGAAGGCGCACTGGACCGACCGCCCGATCACCTACGGCAAGGGTCACGAAACGTCCGACCGCATCTTCCCGGAAGGCATCGGCATGCCCGACGCGCTGAAGTTCTTCGGCGGCGCCGGCAAGGAGCACATGGAGAAGTACGGCACCCGCATGGAGACCTTCGCGGCGATCCGCGCCAAGGCCAGCCGCCATGCCGCCAACAACCCGCTGTCGGTGTTCAAGAAGATCGTCACCACCGAAGACGTGATGGCCGACCAGGTGATCTTCCCCGGCGTGATGACCCGCCTGATGGCCTGCCCGCCAACCTGCGGCGGCGCCGCGGCGATCATCGTTTCCGAAGCGTTCGCCAAAAAGCACGGCCTGCGTACCGACGTGACCATCCTCGCCCAGTCCCTGGTGACCGACCAGCCGGAAGCCTTCGATCCGCCGTCGATGATCAGCGTCGTCGGCGTCGGCATGACCCGCCAGGCCGCCTTCGAGGTGTACGAGAAGGCTGGCGTCGGCCCGGAAGAAATCCGCGTCTGCGAACTGCATGACTGCTTCGCCCAGAACGAACTGCTGACCTACGAAGGCCTGGGCTTCTGCCCGGTCGGCGGTGCCGAGAAGTTCGTCATGGACGGCGACAACACCTACGGCGGCCAGGTGGTGATCAACCCGTCCGGCGGCCTGCTGTCCAAGGGCCACCCGCTGGGCGCCACCGGCCTCGCGCAGTGCTTTGAACTGACCCACCAGCTGCGTGGCAGCGCGGGTGCCCGTCAGGTCGAAGGTCTGCAGCACGCCCTGCAGCACAACCTCGGCCTGGGTGGCGCCGGCATCGTGACCCTGTTCGGTCGCGGCTGATTTTCCCTTGGTTGCGCGCCCGCTAGGGTCTGTTGACGTTTAGTTCCGTCCGCGACGGAGCCTGTTTTTGCGCGGGGCAAGGCGCGAGGAGAGTGGTTTGGTCATTCCAAATGAACGACGAGCAACGCGGCACCGCTCAAAAACAGGCCCGTCCCTTCGGGTTGCGCGGCAAATGGCGCCATGCGTCGTTGCGGGACTTGGCAAGGGAACGACCATTCCCTGCGTCCCGCGCCTAGCCTGGCGCCATTTGACGCAGCAACGCGGTTCGGAACGAAACGTCAACAGACCCTATGGTGCGCATCTTTTTCTACAGGAACCAGTGAAATGGCAGACAAGAGTCTGATCGGGCGCTCGCTCGGCGTGACCACCGCCGAGCTGGAAAAGGGCCGCCTGCGCTTCTTCGCCAAGTCCATCGGCGAGACCGACCCCGTCTACACCGACGAGGAAGCCGCCCGCGCGGCCGGCTATCCCTCGCTGCCGATGCCGCCGACCTTCCTCTTCTGCCTGGAGCGGGAAGGGCGCGATACCGACCACATCATCGAAGGCGTCTACGGCTTCGATCTCGGCCGCATCCTGCATGGCGAGCAGAGCTTCACCTACCACCGCATGGCCTTCGCCGGCGACGTGCTGACCTTCGACGCGCGGGTCGCCGACGTGTACGAGAAGAAGGGTGGGGCGCTGCAGTTCGTGGTCGCCGAGACGCGCGTGACCAACCAGCGTGGCGAGCATATCGCCGACGTGTTGTCGTCCACCGTGCAGCGCTGAGGAGCCGACCATGAACATTCCCCAGTACAGCGATGTGCAGGTCGGCGACCAGCTTCCGCCTCTGACCCTGCCGCCGGTCGACCGCACCACCCTGGCGCTGTATGCCGGTGCGTCCGGCGATCACAACCAGGTGCATATCGACATCGATTTCGCCCGCAAGTCGCGTTATCCGGACGTCTTTGCCCACGGCATGCTCTCGGCCGCCTACCTCGGCCGCCTGCTCACCGCCTGGGTGCCGCAGCCGCAAATTCGCAGCCTGTCGGTGCGCTTCGTCGGCATCACCCAGCTCGGCCACATCCCGCACCTGAGCGGTCGCATCGTCGAGAAATTCGAGGTCGATGGCGAGAAGCGCGTGCGCATCGAACTGCTCTGCGCCAACCAGTACGGCGAGCCGCGCCTGACCGGCGAGGCCGTGGTGGCTTTGGATCGATAACACACGGTCTGGCGGGTTGCACCCGCCCTACACATGAACGGGCGTAGGGCGGGTGCAACCCGCCAAATGACAAGAATCTGAACAGGAACGGAACAATGAAAAAGCTCGAAGGCAAAGTAGCCCTGGTGACCGGCTCCGGTCGCGGCATCGGCCGCAGCGTCGCCCTGAAACTGGCCGCCGATGGCGCCCGCCTGGTGGTCAACGACCTCGACGCCGGCCCGGCCGAGGAAGTGGTCGCCGAAATCCGCGCCGCCGGTGGCGAAGCCGTCGCCTGCGTGGGCAGCGTGACCGCTGTCGATTTCGCCGACCGCTTCGTCAAGACCGCGATGGACAGCTACGGCACCATCGACATCATCGTCAACAACGCCGGCTACACCTGGGACAACGTGATCCAGAAGATGTCGGACGAGCAGTGGTACGCGATCATCGACTGCCACATCACCGCGCCGTTCCGCATCCTGCGCGCCGCCCAGCCGATCATCAGCGCCATGGCCAAGAAAGAGGCCGCCGAAGGCCGCGTGGTCAACCGCAAGGTGGTCAACATCTCCTCGACCTCCGCCGGCGGCAACCCGGGCCAGGTCAACTACTCCACCGCCAAGTCCGGCGTGCTCGGCATGACCAAGTGCCTGGCGAAGGAATGGGGCCGCATGAAGGTCAACGTCAACGCCGTCGCCTTCGGCCACATCGAGACCCGCCAGACCCAGCCGGTCGAGGGCGATCCGAACTACATCAACATCGAAGGCCGCGAGATCAAGGTCGGCATCAGCCCGGCCATCGTCGAGCAGTCCAAGACCATGGTCCCGCTGGGCCGTCCGGGCAACACCGAGGAAGCGGCCGGCGCCGTGTACCTGTTCTGCATCCCGGAATCCGACTACGTCTCCGGCCAGGTACTGGTCTGCGGCGGCGGCATCGGCAACGTCTGATTCAAGGCGACAGGATGGATTTCACGGGCGGCGGTCAACCACGAGACTTCTGCCCGTGGCGCCAGGGACGGCGCAGATAGCGATGGTGAGGAGGCGAAGATGAACGACCACGAATCCGCTGGGCAGATTACCCGCAGACTGCTGCATACCCGCCAGGTGCTGTGCACCGGCTACCAGCGCAGCGACGGGATGTTCGATTTCGAAGGGCACCTGGTCGACACCAAGGGCATCGACACCGAATTCGTCTACGGCACCGTGCCGGCCGGCGGCGTGCTGCACCAGATGGTCATCCGCATGACGGTCGACGAGCGCATGGTGATCCAGCATATCGAGGCGGTCACCGAAGAGGCACCGACACCCGTCTGTGCCAGCGTCAACGAGGCCTACGCCGCCCTCAAGGGCCTGCGCATCGGCTCCGGCTTCAAGAAGCACGTGGCCGAACTGGTCGGCGGAGTCGAAGGCTGCACGCACCTCACCGAACTGCTCGGCCCGATGGCCACCACGGTGATCCAGACCATGGCGCCCATCCTGCAGAAGCGCATACGCCAGCGCGCCCTGGCCGATCCCGATTTCAAGATGCCCAGGCATTGGGTCATCGGCAGCTGCCACGCCTACCACCCCGAGGGCGATGCGGCGCGGCGGGTCAGTGAATGGCGCGGCAGCGAACGGCTGATCGCGGTCGGCGGCTGAACAACAGCGCGCCAACTCCCAACAAACACAACAATGGAGAACGACATGCCACCCTTCGGAAAATGGCTGCCAAGGCTCGCCCTGGCGGCATCCATGCTGGGGGCTTCCCTCGGCGCACAGGCGGCGGACAAGCCGAACATCCTGGTGATCTTTGGCGATGATGTCGGCTACTACAACATCAGCGCCTACAACCAGGGGATGATGGGTTACGAGACGCCGAACATCGACCGTATCGCCCGTGAGGGCGCGCTGTTCACCCATGCCTATGGCGAGCAGTCCTGCACTGCGGGGCGTTCCGCCTTCGCTACTGGCGAGCATCCGTTCCGTACCGGACTGCTGACCATCGGCATGCCCGGTTCCGAGCACGGTATCCCGGACTGGGCGCCGACCATCGGCGACGCGATGAAGCAGCAGGGCTACACCACCGGCCAGTTCGGCAAGAACCACCTGGGTGATCGTGACAAGCACCTGCCGACCAATCACGGCTTCGACGAATTCTTCGGCAACCTCTACCACATGAATGCCGAGGAGGAGCCCGAGACCTACTACTACCCGAAAGACCCGGAATTCCGGAAGAAATACGGTCCGCGTGGCGTGATCCACTCCTACGCAGACGGCAGGATCGAGGACACCGGCCCGCTGACCCGCAAGCGCATGGAAACCATCGATGACGAACTGGTGCAGGCCACCGAGAACTTCATCGACAAGGCGCACAAGGCCGACAAACCCTTCTTCATCTGGTTCAACAGCACCCGCATGCACGTCTGGACGCACCTGAAGAAAGGCTCCGAAGGGCGCAGCGGCATCGGCCTGTATCCGGACGGCATGCTGGAACACGACGACCACGTCGGCCAGTTGCTGAAGAAGCTCGACGACCTCGGCATCGCCGACAACACCATCATTGTCTACACCACCGACAACGGTGCGCAGAAGGCCACCTGGCCGGATGGCGCAAGCTCGCCGTTCTACGGCGAAAAGGGCAGCAGCAACGAGGGCGGCCACCGCGTGCCGCTGTTGGTGAAGTGGCCGGGCGTGCTCAAGCCGGGCAGTCACTACAACAACCTGATCGCGCACAACGACTGGATGCCGACCCTGGCCGCCGCCGCGGGCGACAACACCCTGGTCGCCGACATGGCCAAGGGCGCGCAGCTCAACGGCAAGCAGTTCAAGGTGCATCTGGATGGCTACAACTTCCTGCCGTTCTTCAAGGGTGAAGCCAAGGACAGCCCGCGCGAGGAGTACTTCTATTTCGGTCAGGCCGGCGATCTCAACGCGCTGCGCTGGAAGGACTGGAAGATCAGCTTCGCCGAGAACGAAGGCAGCATCGGCAGCGGCAGCCGCAAGGTCACCAACTGGCCGATGATCACCAACCTCAAGGCCGACCCGTTCGAAACCGCGCGCCGCGAATCCAGCATGTTCACCCGCTGGATGGGCGACCAGATGTGGCTGTTCGTGCCGGTGCAGGCGGAAATCCAGAAGTTCATGGCGACCATTCCGCAGTACCCGTTCCAGCCCGGCGTCAGCCTCAACGCGGCCGGCATCAACTACCAGAGCCTGGCGTTGAAGCAGGCGCTGATGAAGCTGCAGGGCGCCACTCCGGCCAACAACTGATCCGACCATTCCCGGTCTTGCCGCACTCCGGCAGGGCCGGGGCGCGGTCGAGCCAGGACAACGACAGGAAGTTCCCATCATGAAACCCGCTGCTTCCAGCCGTGACAGCTACCGCCACTTCCTGCGCATCCCGACGCGCTGGATGGACAACGACGTGTACGGCCACGTCAACAACGTCAACTACTACAGCTACTTCGACACCGTGGTGAACGAGTACCTGATGCGAGCCGGCGTGCTCGATTTCGAGCGCGGCGAAACCATCGGCCTGGTGGTCGAGACCCGGTGCAACTACTTCCGCTCCATCGCCTTCCCGGACGTGATCGATGCCGGCCTGCGCGTGGCGCGCCTCGGTTCGTCCAGCGTGCGCTACGAGATCGGCCTGTTCCGCGAAGGCGAGGACGAAGCGGCCGCGCAGGGGCATTTCGTGCATGTCTACGTGGACCGCGAATCGCGCCGGCCGAAACCGCTGCCGGAAGCCATGCGCGGGGTGCTCGATCCGCTGGTTGTCGACCAGGCCTGACGCGCTTCCTCTTCAACCTCCACCTTTTGCCTTGTGGGTGCTCCAATGATCAGCAAGCTCAATGGCCTCGACGCCATGTTCCTCAACGTGGATCGTCCGCACGCGGCATCGCATTGCACGATGATCTACATCTACGACCAGTCGACCGTGAAGGGGCAGCGCCTCGGTTTCCGGGACGTCGTGCGTCATATCGAAAGCCGGCTCGATGCCTCGCCGACGTTCCGCCGGAAGATCGTGCAGGTGCCGTTCGGCCTGGGATATCCGTACTGGGTCGAGGACGATCTGTTCGACATCGATTTCCATGTCCGCCATTTCGCCCTGCCCAAGCCGGGCGACTGGCGGCAGTTCTGCATCCTGGTATCGCGCATCCATGCCCGGGCGGTGGATCTCTCCCGCGCGCCATGGGAGATGTACGTAATCGAGGGCCTGGACAACGTGGAGGGCATCCCCAAGGGCAGCTTCGCCATCCTGACCAAGACCCACCACGCCGCCACCGACGGCACCGCCGCCGCCGAACTGACCTGGGCATTGCACGATCTGGCCGGCGCCAGGGGCAAGTCGGTGCCGGTAACGGCCGCCAGGAAGACGGCAGAGGCGAAGCGTACGCGCTTCCGCTACATGGACGCCGTCACCCGCATGCTTACCGACAATGTCTCTGCCTCGGTACGCATGGCCGTGCCGCTGGCGCGCGTGCTGCCCAAGCTGGCCACCACCGGCGTGCGCAGTTTCGCCCGCTCGCTGCTTGCCGGTGACGGCGGGGCGCCGCGCACGCGGTTCAACGCGGATGTTTCGGCGAGGCGCGTCTGGGATTCGGTGACCCTGGACCTGGCCGATATCAAGCGGATCAAGAATCTCGTTCCCGGGGCCACGGTCAACGACGCGGTACTCGCCCTGATCGGCGGCGGCCTGCGCCGCTACCTGGTGGCGAAGGACGAACTGCCGGCGAAATCCCTGGTATCCCTGGCACCGGTGAACACCCGCCAGGACTCGTCGGAGAACCAGACCGCCGGCAATACGGTTTCCATGCTGCGTTTCCCGCTGGGCACAAATCTCGACGACCCGCTCGAGCGCCTGCAGGCGATCCAGGCGGCGACTTCGGAATCCAAGACGGTCCAGCAGGCCATCGGCGCCCGCGAACTCACCGACCTGCAGAAATTCACGCCGCCCGCCACGCTGGGCCTGGCTGGCCGTCTCGCCACCGCGACCGGCATGGGCGGCAAGGGCCCGGTCGTGCTGCACAACTGCATGGTGACCAACGTCCCCGGCCCCAACGTGCCGCTCTACATGCTCGGGGCGAAGCTGGTGCACTGGGGCGGCGTAGGCCCTCTGGTGGATGGCCTGTCGCTGATCTTCAACCCCACCAGCTACTGCGGGAAGCTGTTCATTTCGATGACCAGCGCGCCCAACGTCCTGCCTGACCCGGAATTCCTCTCCCGCTGCCTCAACGAGTCGTTCGAGGAGATGAGGAAGCTCACGGGGGCCGAAGGCGAGAAGACTGTGGTGGAGAAGGTGGAAGCCAAGGCGACCAAGCCACGCGCGGCGGCGAAGAAGGTGCCGGCGGCCAAGCGGGCTCGGGCGGCCAAAGTCACGGAAGCTGTCGCGGCCGAACAATCCGGCCTGGACGGCGAAGCGCCAGCGGTGTAACGGTTGGATGAAAGGGAAGGGCGCCACACGGCGCCCTTCTTTTTTATGCCCCGCAAATCTCCGAAACCCTGCTCTTGGTAGGAGCCACCGGCCTCGTAGGGTGGAAAACGGCGAAGCCTTTTCCACCATCTAGCTGATGTTCGTCAGGTGATGGGTATCGCTTCGCTCAACCCATCCTACGGAGCTGATCATCGTAGGTTGGCGCTGAGCGCAGCGAAGCCCAACATCTGCCGAGCCATGGCACCGTTGGGCTTCACTGCGTTCAGCGCCAACCTACGCGGGTTCTGGGTCTGCCACGGGGTGAGGCGAAGCCTTTTCCACCTTCAAAAGAAAAAGGGCGCCGAGGCGCCCTTTGTCATGTGCGGAGGATCGATCAGACCTGGTTGTTGGCCTGTCCGCCGTCCACCGACAGCACCGAACCGGTCATGAACGAACCGGCGTCGCTGGCGAGCAGCAGCAGGGCGCCGTCCAGTTCTTCCAGCTGGCCCAGGCGGCGCATCGGCACCTGGTTGCGGATGTAGCCCTGTCCCGCCTCGGTCTCGAAGAACTCGTCATTGATCTCGGTCTTGAAGTAGCCAGGCGCGATGGCGTTGACGCGGATCTTGTTGCGAGCCAGTTCCAGCGCCAGCGACCTGGTCAGCTGGACCACCGCGGCCTTGGCCGCGCAGTAGTGGCTGAGGTTGGCGCCGACGCGCAGGCCGAGCATCGAGGCGATGTTGACGATGTTGCCCGGCTGACCGGCCTTGGCCAGGCGCTGCGCGGCGACCTGGGCGACGCGCCAGACGCCGTCGAGGTTGGTTGCCATCATGGCGCGCCAGTCTTCCTCGGTGATATCCAGCGGGCGCTTTTCCTGGCCGATGCCGGCGTTGTTCACCACCACATCGACCACGCCGAACGCGGCTTCCGCCGCATCGAAGGCCGCCTCTACGCTTTCGCGGCTGGTGACGTCCATCGCGACGGCCAGCACTTCACGCCCCATATCACGGATTTCGCTGGCCAACTGCTCCAGGCGGTCGACCCGGCGCGCGCCAATGACCACACGAGCGCCGTACTGGGCGACAGTCCTGGCGTAATGCGCGCCAATGCCGCTGGACGCGCCGGTGACCAGAACGGTCTTGCCGGACAGGGAGAAAATATTCTTTTCCATCAGAACACCTCGAACAGGCCGGCGGCACCCATGCCGCCGCCGACGCACATGGTGATCACGACGTACTTCACGCCGCGACGTTTACCTTCCAGCAGGGCGTGGCCGACCATGCGGGCGCCGCTCATGCCGTAGGGGTGGCCGATGGCGATGGCGCCGCCATTGACGTTGAGCCTGGCCGGGTCGATGCCGAGCTTCTCGGCGCAGTACAGCACCTGGCAGGCGAAGGCTTCGTTGAGTTCCCACAGGCCGATGTCGTCGACGCTCAGGCCGTGCTGCTTGAGCAGCTTGGGCACCGCCAGCACCGGGCCGATGCCCATCTCTTCCGGCGCCAGGCCGGCAACGGCGATGCCGCGATAGGCGCCCAGCGGCGCCAGGTTGCGCTGCTCGGCCAGGCGGGCGTCCATCAGCACGCAGGCGCTGGCGCCGTCGGAGAGCTGGCTGGCGTTGCCGGCGGTGATGCAGCCGCCTTCGATGACTGGCTTCAGTTTGGTCAGGTCTTCCAGGCTGGTCTGCGGACGGTTGCCTTCGTCGAGCGACAGGCTCACCTGCTCGTAACTGACCGCGCCAGTGGCCTTGTCGGTGACCGACTTGGTCACGCTGACCGGCACGATCTCGCTGGCGAACAACCCGGCGGCCTGCGCCGCGGCGGTACGCTGCTGCGATTGCAGGCTGTAGGCGTCCTGCGCTTCGCGGCTGATGCCGTAGCGCGCGGCGACCAGCTCGGCGGTCTGCAGCATCGGCATATAGGCGTGCGGGACGTTGGCCAGCAGCTGGGCGTCGTGGAATTCATCGATCCACTGCGTGTGGCGGTTCTGCACCAGGCTGATGTGCTCCTGGCCGGCGCCGATGGTGACCTGCATGCCATCGACCATGATCTGCTTGGCCGCGGTGGCGATGGCCATCAGGCCGGAGGCGCACTGGCGATCCATGGTCTGCCCGCTGACCGACAGCGGCAGGCCGGAAGCCAGCACGCTCATGCGGCCGAGGTTCCAGCCGGCGGTGCCGGCGGGCATGCCGGTGCCCATCACCAGGTCCTCGATCTCGGCGGCTTCGATGCCGGCGCGCTCGACGGCGGCGCGGATGGCGAAGGAGGCCATGGTCGGCGAGGTGGTGTTGTTGAAGGCGCCACGGAACGCCTTGGCGATCGGTGTGCGGGCGGTGGAGAGGATGACGGCTTCTTTCATGATGGTGTCCTGTAGAGCGATTGGGTCCCCTCACCGGGAGCGGGTTGGGGGGAGGGGATGCGTGGTCGCCCTCACCACAACCCTCTCCCGGAGGAAGAGGGGGTTAATTCAGATCTTCTCGATACGGGTCTTGCCGGCGGCGACCAGGCGTTCCAGCAGCGGCGCCGGCTGGAACCACATCTCGCCGTGGCTGCCGAGTTCGTCGCGATAGCGCCGGATGCCGGCCAGCACGGTGTCCAGGCCGAGGGTCTCGGCGTAGTGCATCGGGCCGCCGACATGGCCGGGGAAGCCATAGCCGTTGATCCACACCAGGTCGATGTCGCTGGCGCGCAGGGCGATGCCTTCGTCGAGCAGCTGGATACCCTCGTTGATCAGCATGAACAGGCAGCGGTCATGGATTTCCTGGTTGGTGATATCCGCGCGGCGGGCCACGCCCAGCTCGGCGGCGACGCGTTCGGCGATCTCCACCACTTCCGGGTCGTCCTTGCGATCACGGCCTTCGTAGAGGTAGAAGCCACGGCCGGTCTTCTGGCCGTAGCGACCCAGCTTGTACAGCTCGTCGCCGAGGATGTAGTAGCTGGGATCGTTGGCGAAGGCGGCACGGTTGCCGTCGCGCACCAGGAAGTTCACATCGACGCCGGCAAGGTCGGTCATCGACAGGACGCCCATGTTCAGGTCGAGCGCGGTCAGCACGCCATCCACCTGCGCCGGCGTGGAGCCTTCCAGCACCAGGCGATGCGCCTCGCGGTTGTACGGTTCGAGCATGCGGTTGCCGATGAAGCCGAAGCACACGCCCGACACCACCGGAATCTTGCCGATGCGCTTGCCGATCTTCATGGTGGTGGCCAGCACGTCCGGTGCGGTGGCCTTGCCGCGCACCACTTCCAGCAGGCGCATGACGTTGGCCGGGCTGAAGAAGTGCAGGCCGATCACATCCTGCGGACGACGGGTGACGGCGGCGATGGCGTCGACATCCAGCGAGGAAGTGTTGGTGGCGAGGATCGCGCCCGGCTTGCACACCTCGTCGAGGGTGCGGAACACCTGCTGCTTGATCTCCATCTTCTCGAACACCGCCTCGATCACCAGGTCGGCGTCGGCCAGGTCGGCATAGCCCAGCGTGCCCTGCAGCAGCTCCATGCGCTGCTCCAGCTGCGCTTCGGTCAGCTTGCCGCGCTTGACGCTGATCTCGTAGTTCTTGCGGATCTGCGCCAGACCACGGTCCAGCGCCTCGGCTTTCTGCTCCAGCAGCGTCACCGGGATGCCGGCGTTGGCGAAGTTCATGGCGATGCCGCCGCCCATGGTGCCGGCGCCGATCACCGCGACCTTCTCGATGCTGCGCAGCGGCAGGTCGGCGTCGATCCCCGGAATCCGCCCGGCCTCGCGTTCGGCGAAGAACACATGGCGCAGCGCGGCGGATTGCGCCGAGTCCTCGGCCTGCCTGAACAGCTCGCCCTCGCGGGCCAGGCCCTGTTCCAGCGGCAGACGGCAGGACGCTTCCACCGCCGCCAGTACCAGGCGCGGGGCCAGACGGCTCTTCCAGCGCGGCTCGTTGCTGGCGCGGAAGCTGGCGAAGAAATCGGCAGGCAGGCCGGCGGCCGGCTGGGCGAAGCGCTCGGCCGGGCGGGCCGGGGCGTTGCTCGCCAGCAGCTCGGCGGCGAAGGCGCGGGCGGAGTCCAGCAGGGTTTCGGCGCTGTCTGCGAGGCGGTCGAGCAGGCCGAGTTGCAGCGCGCGGGAGGCATTGATCGGCTGGCCGGAGATCATCATGTCCAGCGCCGGCTCTGCGCCGATCAGACGCGGCAGGCGCTGGGTGCCGCCGGCACCCGGCAGCAGGCCGAGGTTGATTTCCGGCAGGCCGAGACGCGCCTTGGCCTCGCCGATGCGATAGCCGCAGGCCAGCGCCAGCTCCAGACCGCCGCCGAGGGCGATACTGCCGATGGCGGCGATCAGCGGTTTGCTCGACTGGGTCAGGCGCACGAGGATGCTCGGCAGGTCCGGCGCGGCGAAGGAGGCTTCGCTGCCGAACTCGCTGATGTCGGCGCCGGCGGTGAACAGGCCGCTGTCGCCGTGAATGACGATGGCTTGCACGTCGGCATTGGCGGAAGCGCGTTCATAGGCGTCGAGGAGGGCTGCGCGCAGCGGCTGGCCGAGGGCATTGACCGGCGGACGGGCCAGGCCGATCAGGGCGAGATTGCCTTCGACGCGGTAGTTGATCAGTGAGTTCATGTTGATCCCTTGGCGGGTTATCGATGTGTAGGGCGGGTGCAACCCGCCAATTCGTATGTGTCGGTGGCGGGTTTCACCCGCCCTACGGATTCTTTTGTAGGGTCGGCGTGAAGCGGGTCAGAACCACTCGTCCCGCATGTCGAAGCACACGCTGTTGCCCTCGCGGAGCACGCGGGCCTGGCCTTCGAGGGTGGCCAGTTCCCAGTCCATGAAGTAGCGCGCCGCCTGCAGCTTGCCGCGGTAGAAATCGGCCTCGCTGCCTTCGGCTCCGGCCTCCAGCGCTCCGCTGGCGATGCGCGCCATGCGCAGCCACAGCCAGCCGACCAGCACGCGGCCGAACACATCGAGGTACAGCGTGGCGTTGGCATGGCCAAGGGCGGCGTCGGCGCGTACCTGGTCCTGCAGTTCGGCGGTGACCTGTTCGAGGATGCCGAGGGCATCGCCGAGGCGCGCGGCCAGCGGCGCGCAGGTGGCGTCGGCGCTAACCTCGACCAGTGTGGCGTGGACCTTGGCGAGGAACAGGCGATAACCGGCGCCGCCGTTCTGGCCGATCTTGCGGCCGAGCAGGTCGATCCCGTGGATGCCTTCGGTGCCCTCGTGGATCGGGTTCAGGCGGTTGTCGCGGTAGTACTGCTCCAGCGGATATTCGCGGGTGTAGCCGGCGCCACCGAGCACCTGGATGCCAATGTCGGAAGCCATCACGCCATAGCGCGAGGGGAACGACTTGACCATCGGGATCAGCAGCTCGACCAGTTCGGCGGCGTTGCTGCGTTCGGTCTCGCTGGGCGCGCTGTGGGCGTCTTCCACCAGGCTGCTGGCGTACAGGCACAGCGACAGGCTGCCTTCGGCGTAGGCCTTCTGCTGCAGCAGCATGCGCCGCACGTCCGGGTGCTGGACGATGCGCACCTGCGGGCTGAGCGGGTCCTTGTTGCTCAGCAGGCGGCCCTGCGGGCGCTCGCGGGCGTAGTCGAGCGCATGGATGAAGCTCTGGTAGGCCAGGCACGACGCGCCGAGGGCCACGCCGATGCGCGCCTCGTTCATCATCTGGAACATGTAGGAGAGGCCCTTGTGCGCCTCGCCGACCAGATAACCCACCGCGCCGTCTTTTTCGCCGAAGCTGAGCACGGTGGAGGTGGTGTTGCGGTAGCCCAGCTTGTGCAGCAGGCCGGCCAGCGCCACGTCGTTGCGCTCGCCCAGGCTGCCGTCCGCGTTGACCAGGCGCTTCGGCACGAGGAACAGCGAGATGCCCTTGACCCCGGCCGGCGCGCCTTCGATGCGGGCCAGGACCATGTGCACGATGTTGTCGGTCAGCTCGTGGTCGCCGCCGGAGATGAACATCTTCTGGCCGAACACCCGGTAGGTGCCGTCGCCCGCCGGACGCGCGGTGGTGCGGATATCGCCCAGCGCCGAGCCCTGGCCCGGTTCGGTGAGCGCCATGGTGCCGCTGAAGCGGCCGTCCAGCATCGACGGCAGGAAGCGCTCGCGCAGTTCCGGCGCGGCGAAGCTCTTCACCAGGTTGGCGGCGCCGATGGTGAGGAACGAATAGGCCACGGTGGAGATGTTCGCCGCGTAGAAATAGGCGGTGCAGGCGCGCAGGACCACTTCTGGCAGTTGCAGGCCGCCATCTTCCGCATCGTGGTGCGCGGCGAGGAAACCGGCGTCGGCGAAGGCGTCCCAGGCAGCCTTGGTTTCCGGGATCAGGTGCACGCGCTGGCCGTCGAAGGTCGGTTCCTCGGCGTCGCCCTTGTGGTTGTGCGGCGCGAAGTATTCGGCGGCGACGGTACGCGCGGTGCGCAGGGTTTCGTCGAATACGCCGCGGTCATGCTCGGCGTAGCGCGGGCGCTGCAGCAGCGCCTCGGTGTCGAGCATTTCGTAGAGCTGGAATTCCAGCTCGCGTTCGTTGAGCAGCAGGTCAGTCATGAGGGTTCCCGTCCGGGCCGATTCTCGGGCAGTCGGCGGCGAAGTCGCCGAGATGCCGGATTTTTATCAGGCGCAGGCGGGACACCGCGTCCAACCGGGGGTGGAATTGCTGGTGGAGACGGGTGGAGAAACGGGTGGATTCAATCTGGCGGGGCGATGCGTGGGCGGCCGTCCCGCCTCGCGAGCGCCTGTGTTCTAGGCTATGGCGTATGCGTGACGGCATAACAGGACGCCGAAGATGAGCACCGTGATGATCGTCGACGAGCAGCCCGTCACCCGGCATGCGCTGCGCCTGCTGATGGACGCGGAAGGCCATGCCGTGGTGGCGGAGGTCGGCAATGGCACCGAGGCGCTGGCGTTGGCGCGCCAGCGGCGTCCGGACCTGATGATCGTTGAGCTGTCCGTTCCGGGGCTGGGTGGGCTGGACATCATCCAGCGCCTTTCCAAGCAGGCCCCCGACGTGAAAGTCCTGGTTCTCACTGCACAGAGCCCGGAGTACTTCGCTGCGCGTTGCCTGGAGGCCGGGGCGGCGGGCTTCGTCAGCAAGCAGGATGACCTCAGGCAGTTGAGCCTGGCTGTCAGGGCGCTGCTGAACGGGAACACCTACTTCCCGCGCGATATCACCCACCCGGTTTCAGGGATCGAAGGCGAGGCGGGCGCGCTGAAGGAGCTTTCCGGGCGCGAGCTGACCGTCCTGCAGATGCTGGCCCAGGGCATGGGCAACACGGCCATCGGTGCCCAGCTCCTGCTCAGCGAGAAGACCGTGGCCACCTACAAGAGCCGCATGATGCACAAGCTGCATGCGCACTCTCCCCTGGAACTCATCGATATCGCCCGGCGCAACGGACTGGTGAAGCCGGTTGGCGGTACGGAGGAGTCCCACGCTTCGCCGATGCTCGATGAGGTCCAGCAGCACGAGCTGGAACTGTTGCACAACGTGATCGACGCCATGCCCGGCACGGTGGCCGTCCGCGATACGGAAGGGCGGATGGTGATGTGCAACAGGCAGTACCTGGAAGAGTTCGATGTCCGGCTGGAGGACGTCATCGGCCGAAAGATCCATGAGACCGATGTATTCGACGGGGAAAACACCCGATTCTTCCATGACGGCATGGTCGCCGCGATCAAGCGTGGCGAACCCTATTGCGAAGATGTCGTGTTCAACATCAAGGGCAGTCGAAGACTCCTGCGTCACTGGGGGCAGCCGTACCGCGACAGCAGTGGCGAGGTGGTAGGACTGATTTGCGGGAACCTGGATATCACCGATCAGGACATGGCGCTGCTCGACCTGCAGAAGCTGAACAGGAGTCTCGAAGAGGCCAGCCGGGAGAAGCTGGCCTTTCTCTCGTCCGTTACCGCGGAAATGAGCGGACCGCTGAACAGCATCGCGGCCATGCTCGAACTCGCCCGCAATCAGGCGGACCGGCAGAAACAGGACGAGGTGCTCGCGGTTGCCGATGCCGCCGCAAAAAGCCTGCAGAAAACCCTCGATGACTTCCGCAGCTTCCTGCGACTGGAAGCAGGTAGCCACCCGCTGAACCCCGAGTCCCTGAACATCGAAACGCTGCTCCGTGAAAAAGTGGCGGATTACGCAGCCATTGCCGAGGGAAAGGGACTGCAACTGGAGCTGAACACTCTGGGAGCCCGGCATCCGGATGTCTGGGTCGACAGGGACGCGTTCCGCCGCATAGCCGAGAGCCTGCTGGCCAACGCGCTGAAATTCACCGACGTGGGCAAGGTCCTGGTGGAGCTGAAGGCCGGTGGCCGGGGGAAGGGGCTTACCGAGGTCGTCCTGTCGGTGAGGGATAGCGGAATCGGCATTCCGCTTGCCGAGCAGAAGCAGGTCTTCGAGCTGTTCAGGCAAGGCACCGACAGCCAGAGAATCCGGCGCGGCGGCAGCGGAACCGGCCTGGCGATCTGCAAGCGCCTCGTCGACTTGCTGGGCGGCTCGATGGAGCTGGAAAGCAGCCCGGGGGAGGGGACCTGCATGACGGTCAGGCTGATGCTGCCGGCGGTGCGGTAGGGGTTAGATGGGTATCGCTTTGCTCGACCCATCCTACGGGTGACGCTACGTAGCATCCTGGCTACGTGGCTGGGTCATAGCTCGCGTAGGTTGGTGCTGAACGTAGTGAAGCCCAACGATGGCGATGTTGGGCTTCGCGTTGCTCAGCGCCAACCTGCGGTGGGCAATGCAGCCCGTAGGAGCGAGCTCTGCTCGCGAAGCTTTTGCGGGGCCGAGGTTCGCGAGCAGAGCTCGCTCCTACGGTCACATCCTGGCGTTGGGGCTTTGGGCGACGCGGAGTTCGCCTGTAGGCGATCCCCTACAACGCGCTAAATCCCTCCTGGTATTTCCCTCCGGGTGGCCTGCGTATTCTCACGCCATTCCCACTTACCCAGCGTTACCAGCATGAACATCTCCTCCAGGACCCAAGCCGGCTCGCAAGGCGGCGAGCTTGTACCTGGAAACGGACTTCCCCGCGCTACCCACCAGCGCCTCCATTCCGACAGTGCAGCTCGCCGACATGACGGCAAGGTCTGTGCCCATCCGCAGAGCCTCCCGGTTTCGGACTGTCCGGCTCTGAGCCCAATACGGCCATGGGTCGGTCACTACTGACCCCAACCAGACAGCTCCACTCGCATTTCTTCCCTTCAACTCGCTGAAACCGGGGGCCCCGTGCCCATCGGAAAGGAGGCACTCATGAACAAAATCTATCGGCTGGTATGGTCCACCGTGCAACGCTGCTGGTGTGTGGCATCGGAATTCGCCCATCGCAAGGGCAAGTCCAGCGGTGGCACTCATTCGTCTGCCGGTGCACGCGGTGCCATGATGGCGCTGGGCTTCGGGGCCCTGACCGGGGCTTGCCTGGATGACGCCATGGGCGCCGCCGGCTCGACCTACGAGCAAGGCATCGATGGCAATCCGGGCATCTATCTCAACGACGGCAAGGATGCGGGCTGCCAGTTCGTGCATGACACCGGCAAGTCCGGAGACATGGGCTGGAAGTACGACGGCAAAAACACCAATTGCAAGTCGGACGACAAGGCCAGCCAGACCGGTCGCGTACTTTTCTACGGCACCGGCACCCAGGCGGACGGCACCAACTCCCTGACCCTCGGCAACGAACTCTACGTCAACGGCGGCCGCATCGTCCTGAACAATCAGCTCACCAAGTCGCTGTCCATGGCTATCGGTGACGAAAAAACCTTCGCCACCGGCAAATCCTCGATTGCCATCGGCAATGGCGCCATCTCCAGTCAGGACGACGCCATCGCCCTGGGCTCGGGTTCGGTGGCCAATATCGCAGCTGGCATCGCCGGTTATGTGCCGGTGGGTGCAAGCGCGGAGCAGGCAGCGCCAATAAACGCAACCCAGAGCACTCTCGCCGCGCTTTCCATAGGCGATGCCAGCAACGCCAAATTCCGCCAGATCACCGGGCTGGCCGCCGGTAGCGCCGACAGCGATGCCGTTAACGTGGCCCAGCTCAAGGGCGTGGTCGGCAGCGCCACCGCGGACGCGGTGATGTACGACGACGGCACCCACAATCACATCACCCTGGGTGGCGACAGCTACGACAGCAGCACCCATACCGGCGGCACCACCATCACCAACGTGGCGAATGGTGTGGCCGACAGCGATGCAGTCAACGTTTCGCAACTGAACGACCTGGCCAATACGCCGATCACCTTCGCTGGCAACAGCGGCGCGGTGGACAAGAAGCTGGGTGAAACCGTCAGCGTCGTGGGCGGTGGAGCTACCGATGGCACCTATTCGGGCGCCAACCTGAGGACCGAGGTGGACGCCAGCGGCAACCTGCAGCTGCTGATGGCGGAGAACCCGGAGTTCAACTCGGTGATCGCCGGCAATACCATGATCGATACCAACGGTCTGACCATCTCTGGCGGCCCGAGCGTGACCATCAGTGGAATCGACGCGGGTAGCCAGAAGATCGTCAACGTCGCCGCTGGCGATGTCAGCGCCAGCTCCACTGACGCGATCAATGGTTCGCAGTTGAATGCGACCAACCAGAACATCGCCAATATCACCAACAATATCGACAACGGTACGATCGGTCCGGTGCAGCGCACTGGCACGGACATGCTGTCGTTGATTGCGTCCGGTGGCGGTGTCTACGCTCCGGGATCCGCGCAGGTGCTGACCAATGTGGCAGCCGGTGCGATTAGCGCCAGTTCCACCGATGCGATCAATGGTTCGCAGCTGTATGCGACCAACCAGCAGGTGGACGCCAATACCACCAACATCACCAACCTCGATGGTCGCGTCACCACCATCGAGGGCAGCATCACCAACATCAGCAACGGCGCGGGCATCAAATACTTCCACGCCAACTCCACCAAGGCCGACTCGGTCGCCAGCGGAGTCGACTCCGTCGCCGTCGGGCCGAACGCCCAGGCCAGCGGCAAGGGTTCCATCGCCATGGGTGAGGGTGCCAGTGCCTCTGCCGATGGCAGCCTGGCCCTGGGGCAGGGCGCCAGCGACAACGGCCGTGGCGCGGAGAACTACACCGGCAAGTACTCCAACGCGGCCAACGCCAGCGTCGGCACTGTCTCGGTGGGCAACGCCGCTACCGGCGAAACCCGCACCATCAGCAATGTCGCCGATGGCAAGGAGGCGACCGATGCGGTGAACCTGCGGCAACTGGATGGCGCTGTCGCCGAGTCGAAGAAGTACACCGACGACTCGATCAGCCAGGTGAACACCAGCGTCGTCAACATGGACAAGCGGGTCGCCAATGTCGACGACCGTGTGACCCACGTCGACAACCGCGTGACCAGGGTCGAAGGCGAAGTCAGCAACGTCCGCAACGGTACGGACGGCATGTTCCAGGTGAACGACACCAGCAAACTGCCCAAGCCGAAGCCCACTGGACGCGACTCCGTGGCCGGCGGCGCCGGTGCGGTGGCTTCCGGCGACAACAGCGTGGCGATGGGCACCAGCGCCAGGGCAACGGCGGAGAACTCGGTCGCCCTGGGCAACAACTCGCTGGCGGATCGCGCCAACAGCGTCTCGGTGGGCAGCGCCGGCGCCGAGCGGCAGATCACCCACGTGGCCGCCGGCACGGCGGATACCGATGCGGTGAACGTGGCGCAGCTGAACAGGAGCATGGGCGACGTCGCCAACATCGCCAACGACTACACCGACAAGCGTTACAACGAGCTGAAGGACGACCTGGCCGAACAGGACGACACCCTCAGCGCCGGTATCGCCGGAGCCATGGCTATGGCCACCCTGCCGCAACCCTATGAAGCGGGCGCCAGCATGGCGTCGGTGGCCACGAGCACCTATCGCGGCCAGGGCGCACTGGCGGTCGGCGTATCGCGCATCTCCGACAACGGCAAGTGGGTGACCAAGCTGCAGGGCAGCACCACGACCCAGGGCGACGCGGGTGTGTCGGTCGGCGTCGGCTACCAGTGGTAAGCCATCTCCCTTGAGACAAGGCCCGGCGCACGCCGGGCCCTTCCAGCCAGATTCGCAACATTCGAGGCAATCATGTTCAAGCTCAACAACTCCTTCAGCCGCAGCCTTCTCGCCGGCTGCACCCTGGCCATGCTCGCCGCCTGTGGCACCACCGTCAGCAAGGTGGACGGCGAGGGCAGGACCGACAACCCGGTATTCAGGACCGTAGCGGAGGCCAGCCGCTCCGACGGCATCTACGTGAACCTGGAAAACCTGGGCAGGATTCGCGCAGGCATGGACAAGAAGCAGCTGTTCGAACTGATCGGTCCGCCGCATTACTCGGAAGGTCTGTTCAACGTCCGGGAATGGGACTACGTCCTGAAGTTCCGCCAGCCGGACGGGCAGCCGGACAAGGTCTGCCAGTACAAGATTCTCTTCGATGACCAGATGATCGCCCGCTCGTTCCACTTCAAGCCGGCGAGCTGCATGCAGCCTGCTGTCGCCGAGGCGTCCGGGACCAGGAAGTGAAGTTGCCCGCCGTGGGCAGCCTGGGCGGAATCCCCCCCTTCCTGAGGGGATTTGTGCAGCGTTCCGGCTGCCTATGCTGGCCGCCGGAACGGGGAGTGGGCGTCTGCGCCGTCCTGGCGCTACGTGCTCCTCTCAACTGGCCAAGATCATGGGCGGAGTCACGATGCGTACGCTGACATTCAATACCACACCATCCATCCTCATCGAGCGCGGCGCCGCTACGCGCCTGGCAGAGCGCGTGAGCAGCATGGGCTGCCGCTCGGTGCTGCTGGTCACCGACCCCGGGGTAGTCGGCGCCGGGCTGCTGCAGCCCGTGCTCGACGGCTTCACCCAGGCGGGCGTGGCGCTGCGCCTGTTCGCCGACGTACAGGCAGACCCGCCGGAGCACGTCATCCTGGCCGCAGTGGATGCTGCGAAGGACTGCAAGGCGGATTGCGTGATCGGCTTCGGCGGCGGCAGTTCGCTCGATGCGGCCAAGCTCGCGGCCCTGCTGGCGCGCAGTGGCGAGTCGCTGGCGGATGTGTTCGGCATCGAACGCGCCCGCGGCCCGCGCCTGCCGCTGGTGCTGGTGCCGACGACCGCCGGAACCGGCTCGGAAGTGACCGCCGTATCCGTGGTGACCACTGCCGCAGGCGAGAAGAACGTCGTCATCTCGCCCATGCTGCTGCCTGACCTCGCCGTGCTCGACGCCGACCTGACCGTCGGCCTGCCGCCGCATGTCACCGCGGCCACCGGCATCGACGCCATGGTCCACGCCATCGAGTCCTACACCAGCCGCCAGCGCAAGAACCCGATTTCCGATTCCCTGGGCCGCGAGGCGCTGCGCCTGCTGTCCGCCAGCATCGAGCGCGCCTGCGCCAACGGCGCGGATATCCAGGCCCGGGAAGACATGCTGCTCGGCGCCTGCCTCGCCGGCATGGCCTTCGCCAATTCGCCGGTGGCGGCGGTGCACGCGCTGGCCTATCCGCTGGGTGCGCGCTTCCACGTGCCCCATGGCCTGTCCAACTCGCTGATGCTGTCGGCGGTACTGCGCTTCAACCTGGACGCGGCGGCGCCGCTCTATGCAGAACTGGCGGACATCGTCCTGCCTGGCCTCGAAGGCGACGCGCGGAGCAAGGCGCTGGCGCTGGCCGATCATTTCGCCGAACTGCCGACCCGTTTGCGCCTGCCGACCCGCCTGCGCGACGTGGGTATCGGCGAGGACGACCTCGAAGCGCTGGCGCAGGACGCGATGAACCAGAGCCGTCTGCTCGGCAACAACCCCCGTGAAGTGCATCTGGACGATGCCCGTGCCCTGTACCGGGAGGTGCTATGAGCGCTCGCAACGACCGCCCGCGCCGCAAGGACTTCGTGCGTTCCTACGAAGTCACCACGCGTTGGGGCGACCACGACTCCTATGGCCATGTGCAGAACGTCGTCTACTACTCGTTCTTCGATACGGCGATCACCGAGTTCCTGGTCGAAAGCGGCACCCTGGATATCGGCAACAGCCCGGTCATCGGGCTGATCGTGGCATCCAACTGCAATTTCTTCGCGCCCATCACCTTCCCGGACCGGGTCCACGTCGGCCTGCGCATCTCGCACCTGGGCAACAGCAGCGCCCGCTACGAACTCGGGGTGTTCCGCAACGACGAGGATGAAGCTTCCGCCATCGGCGAAGTCGTCTACGTCTATGTCGACCGCGATAGCCGGCTCTCGGCGAGCATTCCGGCCCACGTCCGCGACGAACTGGCCGGCCTGGCCGTTTGAAGGACGGACGCGCCGCCGATCCAGCGGCGCGTCGGTTCCGGCGCAGCGCAGGGCTGGCACCCAATGGCAAATCATTGGCGTCGCCTGGCAATTGCGCTGATCCACGCTCTGGCATGTTTCGGTAACTGCCGAAAGGCGTTACGACAACGATGAAAGGTGTGGATATGGCTGACAAAAACGGTGATGGCGTAAGCCGCCGCAAGTTTCTCCGCAATGCTGGGGTGGTAGGTGCTGCCGGAGCGGTGGCGGCAGTTGGAGCCGCCCAGGTTGGCGCGGCTGCAGTGGGCGGGAAGGGCAAGCCGAAAAATCCCGATTGCGACTACGACGTGGTGGTCATCGGCGGTGGCTTCGCCGGCGTGACCGCGGCGCGCGACAGCATGAAGAATGGCTACAAGACAGTGATCCTGGAAGCGCGCAACCGCCTCGGCGGGCGTACCTTCAGCAGCGAGTTCGCGGGCCACAAGATCGAGCTGGGCGGGACCTGGATCCACTGGACCCAGCCGTTCGTCTGGGCCGAAGTGCAGCGCTACGGGCTGAAGCTCAAAGAAACCCCCGAGCCGTTCGTCGAAGAGAAGCAGACCATCCGCGTCATCCATGAGGGTAAATCGGTCGAGCCCAAGCTTGAGGACATGATCGGCATCTCGAAGGCGGTCAAGGAGTATTTCGCCAACGCGCCCAAGCTCTGGGAGCGTCCCTACGACGCCAGGCACACCTGGAACGAGCTGCTCGCGGTCGACGGCATGAGCGGTGCCGATCGCCTCGCCCAACTGAAACTCACCCCCCTGCAGCGCTCCTTCATCGATGCCTACGTCGCTGGCATCGCGCATACCACCAGCGATCGCGCCTCCTATGCCGACGTTGCACGGTGGTGGTCGCTGCCGGGCTGGAACATGACCTCGTTCGTGGACGCCATTGGCCGCTACAGCTTCAAGGACGGCACCATTAGCCTGATCAACGCGATGATCGACGAGGGCCAGCCGGAGGTTCGCCTGTCCACGCCAGTGGCCAAGGTCGAAGAGCAGGGCAAGCGTGTCCTGATCACCACCGAGAAGGGCGAAACCATTCGCGCGGCCGCTGTCATCGTGGCGGTGCCGATGAACGTGCTGCCGCGCATCGCCTTCAGCCCGGCGCTGGACCCGGCGCTGGTCGAGGCGGCGAAGGAGAAGCACTCCGGCAGCGGGATCAAGGTCTTCATCCGCACCAGGGGCAAGCTGCCGGAAGATGGCAAGCGCCTCGGGGTGGCCGGTTCCGAGCATCCGCTCAACTTGCTGGCGACCTATGCCAAGGCGGAGGATCACACCATCTTCGTTGGTTTCGGCGCCGATCCCGAGAAGCTCGACATCCAGGACCGCGACGCCGTTCAGGCGGTGGTGAGCTCCTTCTATCCGGATCTGGAGGTCGAGGAGTGCTACGGCTACGAGTGGACTCTCGATCCGTACGCGCGCGGCACCTATTGCAGCTATAAGCCGAACTGGCTGGGCAAGTACTACGACCACTTCCAGAAGGATCGCGGCCGTGTGATCTTCGGCCAGGGCGACCACGGCGAAGGCTGGCGCGGCTTCATCGACGGAGCCATCGGCGCCGGCAGCAAGGCGGCCTTGCGGACCAGGGAACTGCTGGGCTGAGGCGGGTAGGGCGGAGCATCGTCCGTAGGATGGGTGCCAGGAAATGGTGGATGGACGAGCGCCATCCACCCTACGTTTTGATTGATCCGTCCCGGCGGTTCCCTACTTCTGCTTCTGCTGGCGAAACTTGAGCGGCGTGACGCCGGTCCAGCGGCGGAAGGCGCGGGTGAACGAACTGGCTTCGTTGTAGCCCAGCTTCAGGGCGATCTCCGTGAGGCTGAAGGAGGTCTGGCTGACCAGGTCGATGGCCATTGCCTGGCGGATTTCCTCCACCAGTTCGACGAACTCCAGTTGCAGCTCCTGCAGCCGTCGCTGCAGGGTTCGCCGGCTCATGCACAGCTCGCTGGCCACGTCGTCGATGCTGATCCTTCCAGTGCTTAGGTTCGCCTCGATCACCAGGCCGATGCGGGTCGTCAGGTCGGTGTCGGCAAGGCGTCGGCGGCGCTGTTCTTCCAGTCCCGGCAGAAGGGCCTGGTACAGGCGCGGATCGGCCGTCGCCAGGGGCTCGTCGAGCATTTCCCCAGGCCAGACCAGCATGTTGACCGGCTGATCGAAGCGTAGCGGGCATTGGAATATTTCCTGATGCAGGCGGATGTCGGCTGGCCGCGCATGGGCGAAATCCACACGCAGTGGCGTGAAGCGGTTGCGGGTCGCCTCCTGCAGGCGGGCAAACAGCAGGCCGATGGTCAACTCCGCATCCTGGCGCCGCTGGATGACGCTGGGGTCGGTCATTCGATAGAGGACTTCCAGGCGTCCGCCCTTGAGGCTCCAGGCCATTTCGCAGGCGTGGGAATGCACGACGATGTAGCGATTGGCGCAGTCCAGCATCGTCCGCACGTCGGGTGCGCTGCGCACCGCATGGCCGACGCCGCCCATGGGGCTGCTGCGGTGCGCACCCAGCAGGCCCACGCCGAGGCGAAGGCCCAGGCATGGGTCGGTATGCTCGGCGGCGATTTCCAGCAGTGCGTAGTACTGGTTCAGCGGAATCTTCGCATCCGGACGTTCGAGGACTTCCTCGTCCAGCCCGACTTCGGCGAGATAGGGCCGGAAAATGGCGCTGTACCACTGCAATAGCGCTTCGGCGTAGACGGTGTGTTTAAGGCGGGACATGTTCGAAGAGCTCCTCTGAGCCGCCTGGTGCCGTGCATCGAGGTCTGCTCGACTCTCGCCAGCGTACGCAACGGGCGCGATCGAGTGCCTTGGCCGCCGGTCATGGCAAACCGTAACAAAGGCTTAAAATTTCCCACAAGCGGAGTCGGGCCGCATCCCCTTGTTTGGGGTGGAAACGGCGCCGAATGGCAATTCCGTGGCGCAGGAAGAAGATTCTTGCCCTTCTGTCCCCGCTACCGTCCTTGCAAGCTACCTATTCTCTTTCCATCAACCGGTAGCACCCGGAGGAAGACTCATGAAATCCCGTCTGTCGTGCCTGGCGCTATTGGGCGCACTGCTGACAAGCCCATTCGCCTGCGCGACCACGCCCCCACCAAACATCGTCGTCATGCTTTACGACAACCTCGGCTACGGCGAGCTGGGGGTCTATGGCGGCGGGGTATTGCGCGGTGCCGAAACGCCGCGCATCGACCAGTTGGCCGCCGAGGGTGTGCGCCTGACCAACTTCAACGTCGAGGCACAATGCACCCCCTCCCGTTCGGCGCTGATGACGGGGCGTTTCTCGATCCGTTCCGGTACCTACAAGGTCCCGCGCGTCGGTTCGCCGGATGGCCTGACGCTCTGGGAAGTCACCCTGGCGGAACTGCTGTCCGAGAAGGGGTATGCCACCGGCATCTGGGGCAAGTGGCACCTCGGCAGCAGCGAAGCACGCTTCCCGACCAACCAGGGCTTCGATGAGTGGTATGGCGTGCCACGTACCTACGACGAAGTCATGTGGTCCAACGCCGACGAGAGCAACGGTGTATTACCGAGCATCGGTAGCAAGCAGGGCTGGGACGAAAAACTGGTGCCTGCGCAGTACATCTACGAGGCTCGCAAGGGCGAGGCCGCGCGCAAGGTCAAGAAGCTCGATCTCGCCAGCAAACGCACCCTGGACGAAGAGATCACCGAGCGGGCGACGGCCTTCATCAAGCGCAATGCAGAGGCTGGCAAACCCTTCCTTGCCTACATTCCCTTCTCCCTCGTACACATGCCGACGCTGCCGAATCCCGCATTCGTCGGCAAGACCGGCAATGGCTCCTGGGCCGACGCCCTGGCCGAAGTGGACCACCGTGCCGGCCAGATCCTCGATGCCCTGAAGGCCGCCGGCGTCGAGCAGAACACCCTGGTGATCCTCGCCAGCGACAACGGCGGCGAAGCCACGCACCCGTGGGAGGGCGCCAACGGCCCCTGGCGTGGCACATATTTCACTGCCATGGAGGCCAGCCTGCGGGCGCCGTTCATCATGCGCTGGCCGGGGCATGTGCCGGCCGGTCGGGTGAGCAACGAGATCGTCCACATCGTCGATCTTTACCCGACGCTCGCCCATGTCGGCGGCGCCGAGGTCCCGAGCGACCGTGCAGTGGACGGGGTGGACCAGATGGATTTCCTCACCGGCAAGCAGCAGAACTCCAATCGTGAAGGCTTCCCGGCCTACGTGGCCGATCGCCTGTCGGCCATCAAGTGGCGCAACTGGAAGCTGCAGCTCATCCAGCAGGACAACATGTACGACCCGGCGGTGCCGTTGGCGATACCGCGCCTCTACAACCTGCTGACCGACCTGCGCGAGGAGAATAATGTGATGCTGGAAAATACCTGGGCCCTGCCTCGAATGATGGGTATCGCCGGCCAGCTCAAGGCGAGCTTTGCAAAGTACCCGCCGATCGAGAGTGGAGCGCCTGATCCTTACGTGCCACCGCACTGATCCCTCTCCATTTGGCCTGGTCTTCCGGCGTCGCGAAATCCAACGTGTTGGGTATCGCTTCGCTCAACGCCAACCTACACACAGACCGTAGGGTGGAAAACGGCGAAGCCTTTTCCACCATCAAGCGCAGTGCGACGGGGAGGTGGACAAGCTTCGCGTTGTCCACCCTACAAAAGCACCTTCAGTCGCAAGACAGTTGCTCCCACAGTTCCGAGGCATCAGTCGTACTCAGCTACGTAGACTGGCGTTGAGCGAAGCTATACCCAGGGATGCTTCCCGATTGGCACCCAATGGCAAATCTCTGGCGTACCTCAGCAATTATCGATTGCCCGCCGAATGCCACCTTAGGTTCTCCGTGAAATCCAACTGGGGAACCTCTCCATGCAGTACCTGACTCACCTGTTCGCCGGCAGCGCCATGCTGGCCATCGGCTTCGCCGCTCATGCCGCCGACTGCGCCAACGGCCCGCAAGTTTTCCAGACCAAGTGCAGCGCCTGCCATGCGCTGGATGCCGATCGTGTCGGCCCGCATCTGCAAGGGGTGGTCGGCCGGCCGATCGGCGCGGTGAAGGGATACACCTATTCCTCCGACCTCGCCGGCGCGAACGATACCTGGAGTCTCGAACGACTCGATCACTGGCTGACCGCCCCCGCAAGGATGTTCCCCGAAACCTCCATGGCCTTCGGCGGCCTGCGCAAGGCCGAGGAGCGCCAGGCCGTGATCTGCTACCTGCAGAACCACGGCTGAGCCTCGCCTGGGATACAGGCGACAGGGCAGGGAGCGCCAACATCCCCGCCCGATACGTGACTCAACGACAACAAGGAAAAATCAGTGCGTATCACTACCTACAAGCGCTGCCTGCTGGCAGCGGCAGTTTCGGCGGCGATGACTGCTCCGGCATTCGCCGTCTCTTTTGACATTGGGGAAGTCCATGGCCAGTTCGACTCGGCACTGTCGATTGGCGCCAGCTGGCAGACCCAGAGCTCGTCCCAGGACCTGATCGACGTCACCAACGGAGGCAACGGTTTTTCGTCATCCGGCGATGACGGCCGCCTGAACTTCGACAAGGGCGAAACCTTCTCGAAGATCTTCAAGGGCGTGCACGATCTCGAACTGCGCTACCAGGACACCAGCGTCTTCGTGCGTGGCAAGTACTGGTACGACTTCGAACTGAAGGACGAGGATCGCCCGTTCAAGCAGATCAGCGATGACGGCCGCGAGATGTCCGCGCGCTCGTCCGGCGCGGAGTTCCTCGATGCGTTCGTTTCGCAGAAATACGAGATCGCCGAACGCCCCGGCAACGTTCGCGTCGGCCAGCAGGTACTGAGCTGGGGCGAGAGCCTGTTCATCGGCAACTCGATCAACTCGATCAACCCGCTGGACGTGGCCGCCCTGCGTCGCCCCGGCTCGGAGCTCAAGGAAGGGCTGATTCCGGTCAACATGTTCTACATGTCCCAGAGCCTGACCGACAGCCTGAACCTTGAGGCCTTCTACCAGCTGGAGTGGAAACCCTACGCGCTGGATAACTGTGGCACCTTCTTCGGCGCGGACCCGGTCGCCAAGGGCTGCAACAGGAACCTGAACGGTGGCTTGGCCGCCATCCGTCCGCTGCAGCCCATCGCCGCCAATGCCGGCCTTGGCTTCGACATCACCGATCCCGAAGGCGTGGTCGTCGGCCGCGAGAAGAACAACGACCCGCGCGACAGCGGCCAGTACGGCTTCGCCATGCACTGGCTCGGCGAAGGCGCGGAATACGGCGCCTACTACATCAACTACCACTCGCGCGCGCCGAAATTCAGCCTGCGCACCGCCAGTGGCGTGACCAATTTCATCCAGAACGATCCGGGCTTCGCCGACCTGGCAGCGAGCGATCCGGACCTGGCGTTTGCCCTGGGTCTGGCCACCGGCGCCGGCAACACCACGTACTTCCTGGACTACCCGGAAGACATCCACCTGTATGGCCTTAGCTTCGCCACCACGCTGCCCACGGGTACCGCATGGAGCGGCGAGATCAGCTACCGGCCGAACCTGCCGGTGTCGATCAACACCGCCGACCTGTTCGGTGGCGCGCTGAACCCGACCTTCCGCGCCCTTACCGGCAGCGACATCGAGCCGACCGTCCAGGCCGAGGAAGGCCAGGTCCTCCAGGGCTGGAAGCGCAAGGAAGTCACCCAGGCGCAGACCACCGTCCTGCATCTGTTCGACCCGGTGCTGGGCGCCGATTCGCTGAGTGTCGCCGCCGAGTTCGGCGTGACCCACATCGGCGGCCTGGAATCCCTGGACAAGCAGCGCTACGGCCGCGACTCGGTGTTCGGCGACATCACCCAGGGTGGCCGTCACGGCTACTTCACCGAAAACTCCTGGGGCTACCGCGTCTTCACCAACCTGAAGTACAGCGACGTGTTCGCCGGCGTGAACCTGGTGCCGAACCTGTTCTGGTCGCACGACGTCGACGGCTACGGCCCGGTATTCAACGAGGGCGCCAAGTCGGTCGGCCTGGGGCTCGACGCCGACTACCGCAACACCTACACCGCCAGCCTCAGTTACACCAACAACTTCGGTGGCGACTTCAACACCGACGTCGACCGCGATTTCGTCTCGCTGAGCTTCGGCGTGAACTTCTAAGGCCAGTCAGGAAAAGAACCATGCACACGATCATCACGAAGAGCTGCATCCTCGCGCTCACCCTCCTGGCCAGCCAGGTAATGGCGGCCGTTCCGGCGGTCGAAGCGGCGAAGCTCGGCACCAGCCTGACTCCGCTCGGCGCCGAGAAGGCAGGCAACGCCGCCGGCACCATTCCGGCCTGGACCGGCGGACTGCCGAAGGATGCCGCGCCGGTCCAGGCCAATGGCTTCCTCACCGACCCGTTCGCCAATGAGAAACCGCTGTTCGTCATCACCAGCGCCAACGCCGAGCAGTACCGCGCCAACCTGACCGACGGCCAGATGGCGATGTTCAAGCGTTACCCGCAGACCTACCGCATCCCGGTGTATCCGACCCACCGCGCGGCGAGCGTGCCGCCGGCGATCATGGAAGCGGCGAAGCAGAGCGCCCTGAACGTACAGCCGGTGAATGACGGCAACGGCCTGAGCCATTTCGCCGAAAGCGGTTACTACGCCTTCCCGATTCCGAAGAATGGCGTGGAGGTGGTGTGGAACCACGTCACCCGCTATCTCGGCGGCAACTACAAGCGCAGCTACGTCCAGGCCACCCCGCAGGCCAACGGCGCCTACACGGCGGTGCGCTTCGAGGAGGAGCAGGTCTATCCGAAGCAGATCCCCGACCTACCCGTCGAGCGCAAGGACAACCTGCTGTACTTCGTGAAGCAGCGCGTCACTGCACCCGCGCGTCTCGCCGGTACCGTGGTGCTTGCCCACGAGACGCTGGACCAGCTCACCGAACCGCGCCTGGCGTGGGTCTACAACGCCGGCCAGCGCCGCGTGCGCCGCGCTCCCCAGGTCGCCTACGACGGCCCGGGCACGGCTGCAGACGGCCTGCGCACGGCGGACAACCTCGACATGTTCAACGGCGCGCCGGACCGCTACGACTGGAAACTGATTGGCAAGAAGGAGCTGTACATCCCGTACAACAGCTACCAGCTGGAATCCAGGGCCCTGAAGTACGACGACATCATCAAGGCCGGCCACATCAACCCGGACCACACCCGTTACGAGCTGCACCGCGTATGGGAAGTGGTCGCGACCCTCAGGCAGGGCGAGCGCCATATCTATGCCAAGCGCCACATGTACATCGACGAGGACACCTGGCAGATCGCCGAGGTCGATCACTACGACGGTCGCGGCCAGCTGTGGCGGGTCGGCGAGGGCCACGCGCTATACCGCTACGACCAGCAGGCCACCTACCTGGCAGCCGAGGCGCTGTATGACCTGAACGCCGGCCGCTACCTTGTGCTCGGCCTGCGCAACGAGGAGCCGCGCAGCACCGAATACGGCTTCAAGGCCAAGACCTTCGACTTCACCCCGGCAGCGCTGCGTACCGACGGCATGCGCTGATCGCCACAGCGACGGGCTGCCGACGGCGCAATGTCGCCGGCAGCCCAGCGGATGTTCACTCGATCAGATTGTGATTGCGCGCCCACACCAGTACCTCGCCCTTGACTGCCTTTTCCTCGGTCAGTCGCCGGTGCAGCTTCTCGGTCAGCGGACCTTCGTCGATGAGTATGCGGACCAGACCCTGCTCGTACCCGGCCTCCACGGCCTTGCGCTTGCGCTGTGGGGCCTCTCCTCCAGGATGGCGGCCGACAGCAGGTCGACCAGCGCACCCAGGTGCTTGCGGTCGAACGCCTGCACATGCAGCGCGGCCAGCGCCCGTTCCGAATTCTCGGTGCGCCCACCGGAAACGGTGGCGCGCCGTTTTTTTACTCCGGGAAACAACAACACACCGGACCTGTAGGAGCCAGGGGGACGCCTAGTTCTTGCTGGCGATCCAGAGTTTCATACACATGTCGATGCTGCCGGCGAGCAAGGCTGATTGCCAGCAAGCTGGCTCCTACAGGTATGAGTTTCAGTTCGTAGGGTGGACAACGCTCCGCTTGTCCACCTATGGGGTGTCAATAGGCCCCCGGATACGCTCCGCCATCGAGCAACAGGTTCTGCCCGGTCAGGTAGCCGGCATGGGCGCTGCAGATGAAGGCGCAGAATGCGCCGAACTCCTCGGGGGTGCCGAAGCGACCAGCCGGGATGGCCTTGATGCTTTCGGCGGCAGCGGTTTCCGGATCGTCGCCCAGGGTGCTGCGCAGGCGGTCGGTATCGAATGAGCCGGGCAGCAGGGCGTTGATGGTCACGTTGCGTCCGGCCAGCCGCGGCTGCCGCGCCAGTCCGGCGACGAAGCCGGTGAGGCCGCTGCGCGCGCCGTTGGACAGGCCGAGGATGTCGATGGGTGCTTTCACCGCGGACGAGGTGATGTTCACAACCCGGCCGAAGCCGCGCTCGGCCATGCCGTCCACCGTCGCCTTGATCAGTTCGATGGGCGTCAGCATGTTCAGCTCCAGCGCGCGCAGCCAATCCTCGCGCTGCCAGTCGCGGAAGTCACCGGGAGGCGGCCCGCCAGCGTTGTTGATCAGGATGTCCACCTGCGGGCAGGCGGCAAGCAGGGCAGCGCGAACATCGGGCTGGCCGACGTCACCGGCGACGCTGCGCACCTCGATAGCCGGGTTGAGCTGGCGGAGCTCCTGCGCGGTGGCTTCCAGCGCTTCCGCGCCGCGGGCATTGATCACCAGATTGACGCCCTCGCGGGCCAGCGCCCGGGCGCAGCCCTTGCCGAGCCCCTTGCTGGCCGCGCAGACCACCGCCCAGCGGCCTTCGATTCCAAGATCCATGTGTCATTCCTGTCCGGGTGAGTGTGCTGTTCGGACTCGTGACGGTACACCCGGAGGATGGGTTGAGCGATACCCATGTGGAATGCGGGACAGGGAAAAGGATATTTGAGTTCAAGTCACGAAAGGCGAGGGGCGGTGGACAAGCAGAGCGTTGTCCACCCTACGCAGACGTGACCCCGGGTAGGGTGGAAAACCGCGAAGCGTTTTCCACCGCCCTGGTCAATCGCACTGGTAGATGGTCACCAGGCTCGCACCGCTCAGACCGATACACTGTTGCAATGCGGTTCTCGCGCCTTCCACCTGACGCTCCCCGGCGCTCCCGCGCAACTGCCGGACCAGCTCGGCGCACTGGGCCAGCGGGGTCGCGCCGCGGGCATTGCCGCCAGCGAGCGCGCCGCCCGACGGGTTGATCACCACGGCGCCGCCGTAGGTGTTGCCGCCGTCCGCGATGAACTTCCCGGCTCCGCCTTCCGGGCAGAAGCCGAGCGCCTCGTAGGCCAGCAGCTCGCTGGCGGAAGTGGTGTCGTCCAGCTCGCAGACGTCGATTTCTTCCGGCCCGAACCCGGCCTGCTCATACGCCTGTCGAGCCGTCGCCGCATTCAGTTCATGGCCGGAGGCCCAGGTAAAGCTGTCGCCAGTGGCGCCTAATGGTTCCCGGCCAATCGCCTGCGCGACGATACGTACCGGCCGGTTGTCGCCGATCTTGCTGAGGAACGCGTCCGAGCACAGTATCACCGCCGCCGCGCCATTGACGTGCTGGCTGGATTGCAGGCGGGTCAACGGGTCGATGAGCGCTTCGGAGTCCAGCACATCGTCCAGCGTGATCCGTTGCGCATGGAGTGCCTGCGAGTTGCGGCTGGCGTGCCGGTGGGCCTTCAGGGCCACACTGGCGAAGCTCTCCGTGCTGGCGCCATGGCGTTCGATGTACTCCCGCGCGGCACCGGCGAGGATCTGCTGCGCCAGCGGCTCGTTGCCCAGCGTGTGGGCCTTGCTCAAGGCGGGCAGGCGGCCGGCGAAGGCAGAATCCAGCTCTTCTGCGTTCGCTTCGAGCGCTTCGGCACCGATAACCAGCACGCAGTCCGCCGAGCCCGACTCGATCACCTGCCGGCCCAGCGAGAACGCGGCAGTCGCGCAGCCCAAGGTCATCGCGCTGACACCGGGCATGTCGATCAGATCCATGCCCTGCACGCCGCACCCGCGCTGGAGATTGCCCCCGGCGAAACCGGCATACGCGCTCTTGACCTGCTCATGATTGATGCCCGCATCGGCGAGAGCCAGACGACTGGCTTCGGAAGCCAGAGCCACCACATCCGGCGCAGCGCCCGGCAGGCTGAGCTGTGTGACCCCTACACCCAGGACGTTGACGCGATGTTTCATGGTTGATCGGCCTCAAAAATTCGATGCCGGCCAAGATAGGCGAATCGGGGGTGCCAGGGCACTACTAGGAACGGGTGGGATTGGGGCTACGGCGTGGGATTCAAGGCAATGGTGGACAAGCAGAGCGTTGTCCACCCTACGCCAATCCATCCTTTAGGTAGAGTAGAAAGCCGTGAATTATTTCCTGTAGTTGAGTGCTAAAATTTCATTGGGCAAAAATTTTGATACAGAATAAAAACACAATAAACAAAGCCAAGGGCTGAAAAGAGTGAGAATACACCCCAGAAGCAGTTGGTATATGTGTAGCTCTTATACCAAGGGCGGTCTTTTTTTAGTGCTTCTTCTCGAGGGATTATGCAACAGGGGTGTGGCATATTTTCAACTTTTGGCAAATTATGCTGTAGATCTAGGGTCTTTAATGCTGCCTTTGCATTTTCGAGCAGTTGTCTGGTTCGTTTATCAATTAGCCAAAATATAATGGAAAGTACTATAAGCAAAATTCCATAAGCTGCCGACCAAAGGGGTGTTTTTTCATCTTTCATAAGTAAGGTGGCGCCGCCGCTTATGGCAGTGCAGAGAGTGATGTAAAGTTGAAATGACTTTATTCGCTGGTCTGCATGAAGTGTGAAGTAATTCCAGGCGTAGGTGCGAAATATATCATCCCTTGCTTCTTTATCTTGTGTCTGGTTTGTGTTGTTCATGTAGGGCCTCGTTCTGTAAATATTTTATGGTTGCTATGTGGCTTTACGAGGTGCGAAAATAGAGTCGAATAATTTTTGACTCTAAGGTTGCTATGGTGAAAGAAGAGAGCGTTATTTTTTCCTCCAAATGAGATTTTCTGCGTATTAAGTGGCGGACAAATATCTCCATTGCTTCTCGGCGGAAGGATCTGACGTTGCAGAATCGCTACAGTCCTTCGCATTGAGTCCTGATCTATTCACACCTCAACGCCTCCACCGGCTGCAACCGCGCGGCATGGCGTGCCGGGGTGAATCCGGCCAGCACCCCAACCACTGCAGCGAGGACCAGCGCAATCAGCGCCAGCGACGGATTGAGTGCAAGCGGCAGTCCCGGAGCCAGAAGATGCAGCCCACCCAGCAATACTGCGCTTAGAGCAAGCCCGAGCAATCCTCCCGCCAGTGACAGCAGAATCGCTTCGCCAAGAAACAACCCAAGCACCTGCCCAGGCGAACCGCCCAGCGAGCGCAGCAGGCCGATTTCCGCTGTCCGCTCGCTGACCGCCGTGGTCATGACCGTCAGGATGCCCACCGCACCGACCAGCAGCGAGATACCGCCCAGCGTGGCGACGCCGAGGGTGAGGGCGGCGAGCATGCGGTTGAGGCTGCCGAGCAGGGTGTCCTGGGCGGTGAGGGTGAAGTCTTCCTGGCGGTGTCGCGCCACCAGCAGCTCCCGTACCTGCTCGACGAAGACCGGGGCCTGGATGCTCTCGTCGAACAGTACCTGGGCCTTGACCAGTCCCTCGCGGTTGAACAATTGCTCGGCCCAGTCCACCGGGATGTAGGCGATGTCGTCGAGGTCGAAGCCGAGCAGGTTGCCTTTCCTTTCCAGCACGCCGATGACGCGAAAGCGCATGCCGCCGACCCGCACCCGCTGGCCCAGCGGATTCGCTGCGCCGAACAGTTCCTGGCTGAGGCGGTGGCCGAGGACCACGTTGGGCGGCGAGCGGCCGTCGTTGGCCGGCGGGAGGAAGCGGCCGAGTGCCATGCGGACCTGCCAGGCGCGGACGAGGTCGGCGCCGGTGCCGTAGATATCGACGCGGCGGGAGCGCTCGGGTGCCTCGATGTCGCCGTTGCCGTGGATGATCGGCAGCACCGCCTGCACATGGGGCAGGCGGCGCAGCGCTTCGGCGTCGGCGATGCTCAGCGGGCGGGTGCCGGCGAGCAGGCCGCCGAGGCCGCCTGTCTGCATGCGGCCGGGGCGTACGGTGATCACCCGCGTGCCGAACTGCGAGAAGCCTTCCAGCACCCGGCCGCGCAGGCCTTCGCCGATGGCGGTGAGGACCACCACGGCGGAGATGCCGATGGCCACGCCGAGCAATGACAGCAGGCTGCGCAGCGGCCGTTCGAGCAGCGCCAGGCTGCACAGTCGCAGGCCGTCGTCCCAGCGCATCAGCCGCTCCGCGCCGGGCGCAGGGTCTGGACCGGGGCGAGGCGCGCGGCGTGCGCGGCCGGCAGCCAGGCGAACAGCAGCGCGGCGGCCAGCGCCAGGGCCGGGGCGCCGAGGCGGGCCCACCACGGGCTATATAAAGGAAGCGCGCTGAACAGGCGGCCGATCCACAGCAGGCACTCGCCGAGCGCCAGTCCGCCAGCGGCGCCGAGCAGGGCGAGCAGGGCGGCTTCGCCGAGGATCAGGGCGCGGATATGAGCGGTGCTGGCGCCGATGGCCTTGAGCAGGCCGATCTCCGCGCTGCGCTGCATCACGGCGATCCAGGTGACGTTCATGATCAGCAGGCCGGCGACCAGCAGGCTGATGGCGGCGATGGCGGCCAGTGCCAGGGTCAGCGCGGAGAGGATGCGGTCGAAGCCGGCCAGCAGCGAATCCTGGCTGACCAGGGTGACGTCCTCCTCGCCCTGGTGCCGCTCCGCCAGCAGCGCGCGGATTCGTTCGCGGGTGCTGTCGATCTGCGCGCTGGTCTCGACGAATACCCGCAGCAGGCCGCTACGGTTGAACAGCGCTTCGGCGCTGGCTACCGGGATCAGCAGTGCCTGGTCGATATCCATGCCCAGCGATTCGCCGGAAGCGGCCAGGATGCCGACCACCCGCAGGCGCCGGTCTCCGGCACGCAGCCATTGGCCGAGGGCAGTGCGGCTGCCGAACAGTTCGGCGCGCAGGCGGGCGCCGAGCACGCAGACATCCTCGACCCGGCCGCTGTCGCGCTCCGGCAGCGCGCGGCCCTGGGCGAGGCTGAGTTTGCGGATGGCGAAGAAGGCGGCGGTGGTGCCGACGGTCAGCGCTTCGCGGCGCAGATTGCCCTGGCTGATTTCCATGTGCCCGGCATGTACCGGGGCGACATGGCGTACGCCGGGCAGGCGGGCCAGTGCGGCGGCGTCGGCGCGGGTCAGGTCGCGTGCGGAGGTGCCGCTGACCGGTGGCATGCCGCCGGTGGTTTCGTTGCGCCCGGGGAGGACGATCAGCACGTTGCGCCCGAGCAGGCCGAGTTCGCCGAGCACATAGGCGCGCGCGCCCTCGCCGAGACCGGTCAGCAGGTTCACCGCGAGGACGCCGATGCCGACGGCCAGCAGCAGCATGGCGCTGCGCGTGCGATGGCTGCGCACGGTGGCCAGGCACAGATGGCAGACATCCTCGCCGCGCATCAGGCGGCTCCTGCCCAGGCTTCCTCGAAAATGTGTCCGTCGCACATCTGTACGCGGCGGTGGGCGCGGGCGGCGTGCTGGAGGTCGTGGGTAACGAGGATCAGGGTCAGTCCGTCGCGGTTGAGTTCTTCCAGCAGGCCCATGACCTCGTTGCCGGACTGGCTGTCGAGGTTGCCGGTCGGTTCGTCGGCCAGCAGCAGGCTCGGCCGCATCACCACGGCGCGGGCGATGGCGACGCGCTGGCGCTGGCCGCCGGACAGTTCACCGGGATGGTGCTGCAGGTGTCTTTGCAGTCCCAGACGCTCGGCCAATGCCAGGCTGCGCTGGCGTCGTTCGGCGGGAGGAATGCCGGCGAGCAGCATGGGCAGTTCGATGTTGTCGAGGGCGGTCAGGCGCGGGATGAGGTGGAAAGCCTGGAATACGAAGCCGATCCGCTCGCTGCGTAGGGCGGCACGGCGGGCTTCGTCGAGGGCGGCGGTGGCTTCGCCGCGCAGCCAGAATTCGCCGCAGTCAGGCGCGTCGAGCAGGCCGAGGATGTTCAGCAGGGTTGACTTGCCCGAGCCGGATGGACCGGTGATCGCCAGGTATTCGCCCTCGGCGACATCCAGGTCGATGGCGTCGAGACCGGGCACCTGCTGCTCGCCAAGGTGGAAGGAACGGCTGATCTGGCGCAGGTGGATCATTGCGTGTTCTCCCGTGTGTCGAGGGCGGTCACCAGGGCGCCGTCCCGCACTCCCTCGCGGTCATGGCCGGCGATCACCCTGTCGCCGGCATCCAGCCCGGCGGTGACTTCGCTCCAGCGCCAGTTGGTCAGGCCGATCTCGACCTTCCGTTCGCGCAGATGACCGCTGGCGGGGTCCAGGCGCAGTACGCGGCCGCCGTCGAGCACGCTCTCGGTCGGCACGCGCAGGGTGCGCGGGTGCTGCTGCAGGAGGATTTCCACGTCGGCGCTGTAGCCGCTCAGCAGCGGCACGTCCTTCGGCAGGCGGGCGAAACGCACTTCGACGTCGACGGTGCGCGCCTGCTTCTCCAGTTCGCGGACGAAGGGCGCGATGCGCGCGACTTCGCCTTCGAAGCTGCGCTCGCCGAGGGCATCCAGGGTGATGCGTACCGGCATGCCCGGACGTACGCGGGCGGCGTCCACTTCGTCGATCGGCGCTTCCACATAAAGGCACTGGTCGTCGATCAGGTCCACCGCCGGCGGCGTGGGGATGCCCGGCGGGGAAGGGGTGACCACTTCGCCCAGCTCGCCGTTGATTTCCGCCACCACGCCGGAGAAGGGCGCGCGCAGGGTGGCCTGGTCGAGCAGGGAGAGCTGCAGGTCGAGCGCGGCCTCGGCTTCGCGGATGCGCGCGGCGGCACCATCGCATTGCAGGCGCGAGAGGCGGGCGCGGGTGGCGCTCTGGTCGAGCAGGTCTCGGGAGGCGAGGTTGCGCTCGGCCAGGTGGGTCAGGCGCTGCAGGTCGCGGCCGTCGCGCAGGGCCTGTTGGCAGCGCTGCTCGCGCAGGTTGCGCTGGTCGTCGAGGCGGGCGTGGGCTTCGTCGGCGCGTGCCTGCAGGTCGTCCTGGCGCAGGCGCATGAGTACGTCGCCGGCTTTCACCCGCTGTCCGGGCTGGATCAGCAGTTCGCTGACCTGCCCGCCGATCTTGAACGAGAGATTCGAGCGGCGGCAGGCCTTGACGGTGCCGGCGCGGGTATTGGCGACCAGGGTTTCCACCGGTCCGCTGCTCACTTCGGCCAGCCGGACCGGCACCGGATCGGGGCGGGTCCAGAAGCCCGTGACGCCTGCCGCCAGGGCGAAAATAGGAACGACTATCAACAACTTGCGCATGCTGATCGCCTCCGCTGGGAGCCAATGGGCTGAGTCTAGGTCAGCCCAAACTGCTGTTTCGCTGGCTTAACGCGGACGTTTGCTCGGCGGACCCACCGCTTGTGCGCGGCGAGGCTTGCAAATCAAGGAGTTGCTGCAGAAGGGAGGGAGATGGGTGTAACGGAAAAGAGTCAAATATCCGACGAATGGAAGATAAATTAATCACAATGGTCAAATAAATGACTATTTATTTGTGCGCAGGGCTCGTGACCACCCTGCCCAGCAGGCGGTATCAACCGTTACCGAGACGGAAATGAAAAAGCCCCGCACGAGGCGGGGCTTCTTCATTGCAACTCAGTTACCGGCTGCGGCAGCCATGGCCGAGACGCTCTCGCCGCGGTGCTTGCTGAACTGCGGGGCCAGGGAGCCGACGATCATGCCGACGGCGCTGCAGATCAGGCCAACCAGCTGCGGCGGCCAGAAGTCGCCTTCCTGATGGCCGATTTCCAGCGATACCCAGGTGAGCAGGCCGCATGCGATGGCGGTCAGGGCGCCCTGGGTGGTGGCGCGCTTCCAGAACAGACCGAAGAACAGCGGCACCACGGCGGCGACCAGGGTCACCTTGTAGGCGTTGCCGACCATCTCGTAGATGCTCGCGGTGGAGTACAGCGCGAACACGCAGGTGGCGAGGGTCATTGCCAGCACGCTGCAACGCATGGCCAGCAGGGCCTGGCGGTCGGTCATGTTGGGCAGGAAGTGCTTGACGATGTTCTCGGTCAGGGTCACCGACGGGGCCAGCAGGGCGCCCGAGGCGGAGGACATGATTGCCGAGAGCAGGGCGCCGAAGAACATGATCTGGGCGAACAGCGGGGTACGTTCCAGGATCAGGTGCGGCAGGATCTGCTGCGAGTCTTCGGCCAGCCAGTGCTTGACCATCTCCGGTTCGATCATCGAGCCGGCGTAGATCAGGAAGATCGGCAGCATGCAGAAGACCAGGTAGCAGCAGGCACCGGTCATGGTGGCGCGCGAGGCGATCTTCTCGGTCTTGGCCGACATTACGCGGGCATAGACGTCCTGCTGCGGAATCGAGCCGAACATCATGGTCACCGCCGCTCCCAGGAAGGCGACGATGTCCTTGGCCGAGGTGCCGTGCAGGAAGGTGAACTTGCCTTCGCTGGCGGCGTGGCTGATCACATTGACCGGACCGCCAGCCATGTCGCCGATCAGCCAGACCAGGTAGAACAGGCCGGCGACGATGATGATCATCTGCAGGAAGTCGGTCAGCGCAACGGACCACATGCCGCCGAACAGGGTATGCAGCAGAACGATGGTGGCGCCGATCATCATGCCCTGGGTGGTGGTCAGTGCGCCGTCGGACAGCACGCTGAAGACCACGCCCAGCGCGGTGATCTGCGCGGCGACCCAGCCCATGTAGGAGATGATGATCACCAGGCTGGTGAAGATTTCCACGTGCTGGCCGAAGCGCTTGCGGAAGAAGTCGCCGATGGTGAGCAGGTTCAGGCGGTAGAGCGGACGGGCAAAGATGAGGCCGACCAGCATCAGGCAGCCGAAGGAGCCGAACGGATCTTCGACGATCCCGGCGAAACCTTCTTCGAGGAACGTCGCCGGAATGCCCAGCACGGCTTCGGAACCGAACCAGGTGGCGAACACCATGGTGACGACGAGGGGGAAGGACATGCTCCGGCCAGCGGCAGCGTAGTCCGAGGAGTTGTGCACGCGGGTGGTGGCGTAGAAGCCGACAGCGACAGTGATCAGCAGGTATACCGCTACAAACCAGATCAGCATTTGTACTTTCCGTTGGCGCGTCCGACACCGTCCCGCCGAGCGTGGCTTGGGCAGGGGCGCCGCGACTGACTGAGTTGTTTTTGTTTGTGTGTCGCAAGCGGGCGGCGGGTGTGCTGGAGCCAGCACGCAAGGAAAGCGTAACCACTTACTACAACGGTCGGGCAGTCTGCCAAACTCGTAAAATATGTCAAACGATTAGATGGTCGATGAACGAAAAAAATGACGGACGAGCGATTGTTCTGTTTCGTAAGCGGCTGATTTGTTGGGGTTGACTAGAGAGTGTCGTATGCGTTGGTCAGATATTTTTTACATGTGGTGTTGTAGAAACAGAACGGCGTGTTCGTAGGTTGGCGCTGAACGAAGTGAAGCCCAACACTGCAATGGCCTGGCAAATGTTGGGCTTCGCAAGCTCAGCGCCAACCTACGACTGCAAAAACAAAGACCCCGCCAATTGGCGGGGTCCCGTTCGTTTCAGCTGCCGCTAGGCATGGCTGCCTTCAGTCGCCGGCATTCCCTGCCGTCGGGACTCCGGGGCGTGGTGGCCGTGCTCGTCGTCGACGATCTGCACCTCCTTGCCGTCGGCGTCGTACAGCTTGCCGTTCTGGAAGTAGTCGCCATCGTTCAGCGCGGCGATGTCCTGGTAGCGCAGGGTGCGGTCGCTGGCGGCGACGAAGACCGACTGCTGGTCGGAGTTGCCGGCCTTGACGTGGTTGAACAGCAGGTTCAGCACGATGGCCATCACTGCGGCGGAGCTGATGCCGGAGTGGAAGATGGTGGCGAACCAGCTCGGGAAGTGCTCGTAGAAGTGCGGAGCGGCGATCGGGATCATGCCGAAGCCGAGGGAGGTGGCGACGATGATCAGGTTCATGTTGTTGCGGTAGTCCACCTTCGACAGCGTGCGGATGCCGCTCGCCGCCACGGTGCCGAACAGCACGACGCCGGCGCCGCCGAGGACGGAGGTCGGCACCGCCGCGATCACCCGGCCCATCACCGGCAGCAGGCCGAGGGTGATCAGGAACAGGCCGCCGGTGGCCACCACGAAGCGGCTCTTCACGCCGGTGACGGCGACCAGGCCGACGTTCTGGGCGAAGGCGCTCTGGGTGAAGGAGCCGAAGATCGGCGCCAGCAGGCTCGACAGCATGTCGGCGCGCAGGCCGTCGCCGAGGCGGCGGGAGTCCACCTTGGTCTCGATGATTTCACCCACGGCGAGGATGTCGGCCGAGGTTTCCACCAGGGTCACCATGATCACGATGCACATCGAGATGATCGCGGCGATGTGGAAGGTCGGCATGCCGAAGTGGAAGGGCGTCGGGAACGCCATCATCGGGCCCTGGGCGACCCTGGAGAAGTCGGTCATGCCCAGCGCCGCAGCGACAAGCGTGCCGATGATCATCGCCAGCAGGATCGACAGCCGCGAGATGGAAGCGCTGCCGAGCTTGCTCAGCAGCAGCACGACGGCCAGCGTGAACGCCGCCAGGCCGATGTTGGACATGCTGCCGAAGTCCGGCGCCTGGCTGTTGCCGCCCATGGCCCAGCGGGCGGCCACCGGCATCAGCGTCAGGCCGATGGTGGTGATCACCACGCCGGTGACCAGCGGCGGGAAGAACTTGGTGATGCGCGAGAAGATCGGCGTTATCAGCAGCCCTATGAAGGAGGCCGCCATGACCGCGCCGAGCACCGCGGGTATGCCGCCGCCTTCATAACCGCCGCCGAGGATGGCGATCATCGTCGCCACGCCAGCGAAGGAAACGCCCTGGACCAGCGGCAGCTTGCAACCGAAGAAGGGAATGCCGAGGGTCTGCAGCAGCGTCGCCACACCACCGGCGAACAGCGAGGCCGCGATCAGCAGGCCGATGTCGCTGGGCGACAGACCGGCCGCCTGGCCGAGGATCAGGGGTACTGCGACTATCCCACCATACATCGTCAGAACATGCTGCAGGCCATAGGCCATGTTTGCACCGATACCGAGATTCTCGTCTTCCGGACGTTGCACGGAAGCCGTTCCAGCAGAAGGCGTTTTCATGGGTGGTACGCTCATGTTTATTGTTGTGCGGCTACTGTAGACAAAGAAATAAGTGATTGGCTACGACTTTGTATACAAAATTTTGTCCGTGCGTCAGAAAGCGTTTCACCGGATTGCCGGCAGGCTTTCCACGAATCGAGCGGCCGATAGCGGCATGGGCGCGCCGATGGTGCAGTGATCCGCGTAACCGGCGACCTATAGAAGAAGGAGAGAGGAGGAGAGGGCGGGCCGAGGCCAGTCAGTGCGGAACGGCAGGGTGGCGCGAGCGTTCTTCCGTGGCGCCCAGGGCCTTGTGCAGCTTGGCCTTGCGCCGATGCACCCGCAGCAGTGCCCACAGGGTGACGGCAGCCAGCAGCAACCAGCCGAGAATCAGGAGTGTCACGAACGTACCGGGATTCATCTTGATAGCCCTCGCCCCAGTAAGGGTAGCCCAGCCTTTTGGCCGGACAACGGCTGCAGCCGAATGGTCGCATCTGGCCATATGCAGCCCAAGAGCCGCTTGTCAGGCCTGCTTTCTTCTGTTATCTGTATGAATATACAGTATTCGTTGCAGGTAACCGACAATGTCTGCCTCCGCATGCCTGGCATCCGCTTCCACCGCTCCAGCCTTCCCGTTTTCCGCTGCCGTGCCGGCAGGTGGGGGCGTATCGCTGGATTCGCTGCTCGACCTGGGCGGCTCCCATACCTACATAGTCCGCGCACATGGCGATGGGATGACAGGCGCCGGCATTCATGACGACGACCTGCTGGTGGTGGACCGCTCGCTGCTGGCGTCCGCCGGCGAGATCGTGGTGGCGGCGGTGAACGGGGAGCCGATGGTCCGCCGGCTGGGCATCATCGACGGGCAGTTCGCCCTGCTGGCGGCCAATGACCGCTACCCGGCGATCCGCATCGCCGAGGGCGACGAGCTGTCGATCTGGGGCGTGGTGCGCTGGAACCTGCACCGGCATGCGGCCGGCGATTGAGGGTGCGGTCGGCGGCGCTGTTGAACCGTCGACTGTCCGGGCGGTCAGAATCGGGCGCGACAGCTGTTCTGTCCCCGGTCAATGCCAGTGAGGGCGGGCATTGTAAGGCGTGCCCGGCCTCATTAGACTTCGCGCACCTGGCACATACGTCCACCCTGAAGGACCCCCATGATCAAGAAATGTCTGTTCCCGGCTGCCGGCTACGGCACTCGCTTCCTCCCGGCCACCAAGGCCATGCCCAAGGAAATGCTGCCGGTGGTCAACAAGCCGCTGATCCAGTACGCCGTTGAAGAGGCCCTCGAAGCAGGCCTGTCCGAGATCGGCATCGTCACTGGTCGTGGCAAGCGCGCCCTGGAAGACCACTTCGACATCAGCTACGAGCTGGAAAGCCAGATCCGCAACACCGACAAGGAAAAATACCTGGTCGGCATCCGTCGCCTGATCGACGAGTGCACCTTCTCCTATACCCGCCAGATCGAAATGAAGGGCCTGGGCCATGCGATCCTCACCGGCCGCCCGCTGATCGGCGACGAGCCGTTCGCCGTGGTCCTGGCGGACGACCTGTGCCTGAATCTGGAAGGCGACAGCGTCCTCCGGCAGATGGTCAAGCTGTACAACCAGTTCCGCTGCTCCATCGTGGCGATCCAGGAAGTGCCGCCGGAAGAGACCAACAAGTACGGCGTGATCGCCGGCGAGATGATCCGCGACGACATCTTCCGCGTGAACAACATGGTCGAGAAACCCAATCCTGAAGATGCGCCGTCCAACCTGGCGATCATCGGTCGCTACATCCTGACTCCGGACATCTTCGACCTGATCGAACAGACCGAGCCGGGCAAGGGCGGTGAAATCCAGATCACCGACGCCCTGATGAAGCAGGCCCAGGACGGTTGCGTGCTGGCGTACAAGTTCAAGGGCAAGCGTTTCGACTGCGGCAGCGCCGAGGGTTACATCGACGCGACCAACTTCTGCTACGAGCACCTGTACAAGACCGGCAAGGCGCACTGAGCCCGCCTGTTGCGAAAAAGCCACCTTCGGGTGGCTTTTTCATTTGTAGGTTGGCGCTGAGCGCAGCGAAGCTCAACATCTGCCGAGCTATGGCACCGTTGGGCTTCGCTGCGCTCAGCCCAACCTACGGGCTGCGTTCAGGAATCGGCATGGCCTCCGATCCCGGCCCCAGCGGCTGGCCGTAACTGAACTCCACGTAATTACCACTTGGATCACGAACGCCGCAGTAATAGCCAACCGGATAAGGCTCCTGGCGCGGCGCCCAGATCAGGCAGCCGGCCTCGGCGGCCCTGGCGGCGATGGCGTCCACCGCTTCGTGGCTGTCCACGGCGAAGCCGAAGTGGCTGTAGTCGTCCTCGGCCAGATGGCGGGATTCGCCGCCGGGCATGATGACGAAAATGAAGCTGTGCTCCTTGCCCGGCTCCGCCATCCAGACGATCCGCGAGCCCTTGCCTTCGCGCTGATGGATCACGCGCATGCCGCAAAAGTCTTCGTAGAATGCGATGCAGGCGTCCAGGTCCGGAACGTGCAGGGCCAGATGAGTCAGGGTAGGGCGCATGGCGGCTCCTCCAGCAGGGTCTCCCCGCAGGATAGGCCAGTCCGGATAAGGTATGCTGCCCGGCAATTGCCTGCGGAGAACGATGATGTCTTTCGATTTCGACCTGTTCGTGATTGGCGCCGGTTCCGGCGGCGTGCGTGCCGCGCGTTTCGCCGCCGGATTCGGCGCGAAGGTGGCGGTGGCGGAAAGCCGCTACCTGGGCGGCACCTGTGTGAACGTGGGCTGCGTGCCGAAGAAGCTGCTGGTCTACGGAGCGCACTTCCATGAGGACTTCGAACAGTCCGCCGGCTTCGGCTGGAGCCTGGAAAAAGCGACCTTCGACTGGCCGACCCTGATCGCCAACAAGAACCGCGAAATCCAGCGTCTCAACGGCGTCTACCGCAACCTGCTGGTGAACAGCGGGGTGACCCTGCTGGAAGGTCACGCGCGCATCTGCGACGCGCACACGGTGGAGGTCGACGGCCAGCGCTTCCGCACCGCCAACATCCTCATCGCCACCGGCGGCTGGCCGCAGATTCCGGATATTCCCGGCAAGGAACATGCGATCAGCTCCAACGAGGCGTTCTTCCTCGAACAACTGCCGCGCCGCGTGCTGGTGGTTGGCGGTGGCTATATCGCTGTGGAGTTCGCCTCGATCTTCCATGGCCTGGGCGCGCAGACCACCCTGCTGTATCGCCGCGAGCTGTTCCTGCGCGGTTTCGACCGCAGCGTGCGCGAGCACCTGCGCGACGAGTTGGGCAAGAAGGGCATGAACCTGCAGTTCAACAGCGACATCGCACGCATCGAGAAACAGGCGGACGGCACGCTGGCCGCCACCCTCAAGGATGGCCGCGTGCTGGAGGCCGACTGTGTGTTCTACGCCACCGGGCGCCGGCCGATGCTGGACAACCTGGGGCTGGAGAACGTCTCGGTCGATCTGGATGAGAAGGGTTTCATCAAGGTCGACGATGCCTACCACACCAGCGAGCCGTCGATTCGTGCCCTCGGCGATGTGATCGGCCGGGTACAGCTGACCCCGGTGGCGCTGGCCGAAGGCATGGCGGTAGCGCGGCACCTGTTCCGTCCGGAAGAGTACCGTCCGCTGGACTACAAGCTGATCCCCACGGCGGTATTCAGCCTGCCGAACATCGGCACCGTCGGCCTGACCGAGGAAGAGGCGCGCAGCGCCGGGCACAAGGTGAAGGTCTTCGAAAGCCGTTTCCGCCCGATGAAGCTGACCCTGACCGAGTGCCAGGAAAAGACCCTGATGAAGCTGGTGGTCGATGCCGATAGCGACAGGGTGCTCGGCTGCCACATGGTCGGCCCGGAAGCCGGGGAGATTCTCCAGGGCATCGCCGTGGCGCTGAAGGCCGGGGCGACCAAGCGGGTGTTCGACGAAACCATCGGCATCCACCCGACCGCCGCCGAGGAATTCGTCACCCTGCGCACCCCGGTGGCATAGCGACCGTCGATCGTAGGGCGGGTGCAACCCGCCACAAGGCATCTTCGAGTTGGCGGGTTTCACCCGCCCTACCCATGAAAGCCCAACGTCATTCTGCTGGCGTTGGATTTTTTCGTTAGCTTTCGATCAGTCCTGTCGATTGTTCTTCCGGCCGCCGCGCATATCGCTGGGCGAGCGCAGCGCAGACCATCAGCTGGATCTGGTGGAACAGCATCAGCGGCAGCAGGATCACGCCGATGGTGCCGCCGGCGAACAGCACCTGGGCCATCGGCACGCCGGTGGCCAGGCTCTTCTTCGAGCCGCAGAAGACGATGGTGATGCAGTCCTCCCGGGAGAACCCGAGGCGCCGGCCCAGCTGGCTGGTCGCCAGCAGCGCCAGGGCCAGCAGCACGCAGCAGGCGACGACCAGACCGGCCAGCGCCGGCAGCGGGATTTCGTGCCACAGCCCCTGGATCACCGCCGCGCTGAAGGCGGTGTACACCACCAGCAGGATCGAACCCTGGTCGACATAGCGCAGCACCGGCTTGCGCCGCTCGACCCAGGCGCCGACCCAGCGCCGCAGCATCTGGCCGAGGACGAAGGGCACCAGCAGTTGCAGGGTGATCTTGCCGATCGCATCGAGGGTCGACATGCCGGTATCGCCATGCGCGCCAACCAGCAACTGCACCAGCAGCGGGGTGAGGAAGACGCCGAGCAGGCTGGACGCCGAGGCGCTGCACACCGCCGCCGGGATGTTGCCGCGTGCCAGCGAGGTGAAGGCGATGGACGACTGCACGGTGGCCGGCAGGGCGCAGAGATAGAGCATCCCCAGGTACAGCTCCGGCGTCACCAGCGGCGACAGCACTGGCTTGAGCAGCAGGCCGAGGATCGGGAAGAGGATGAAGGTGCAGGCGAACACCAGCAGGTGCAGGCGCCAGTGGGTGGCGCCGGCGACGATGGCCTGTCGCGACAGCTTGGCGCCGTGCAGGAAGAACAGCAGGGCGATGCCGGCGTTGGTGATCCAGCTGAAGGCCACCGCCACCTTGCCTTCGCAGGGTAGCAGGGTGGCAATGGCCACGGTGGCGATCAGGGCCAGGGTGAAGTTGTCGGGGAGCAGGCGTGGGCGGGCCATGGGGCGGATCTCGCAGGCAAGGCGAACGGTTCGAGAGAATCTACCCAGCCGCCGGCTTTCCGACTAACGCGATAGCGCCAGCCTGTATCGCTGAACGGACAATCTGCCGCTCAGCAGGTGTGGAAACTCAGTCCGACCTCGCTCACCGTCACCATCGAGCGCATGCGTGCGGCAATCACTTCGGCGCGATGCCGCGGCAATGCATGCAGGCGCAGCCGCACCTGTATCCAGCCGTCCTCCTGATGCGCGTGGACTTCCGCCGGCAGGTAGCCCTGCAGGGCGAACAGGTTGAGCAGGCGGCAGAGGATGTCGGCTTCCGCCTCCGCCTGGATGTCGAACAGCGCGCTGTGATGGGCATCTTCCGGGCGGGCGCCCCAGCCATCGGGACGGCATTGGAGGTCGGCTGGCAGGCAGTCGGCAGGACTGGAGGGGAGGTGCAGGGCCTGGTTCATGGGCATTCCGGGGAGTGGGATCGGATGAAGCCATTCTGCAGCCGGTCGGATGGTTTTGTTGTTCTATCTGGATGCGGATGGGCGGAAACTACGCATAAACTATGCGCGTATAAATTGATCTGGGAATTGTTCATGCGCACTGAGCTGGATGCCTACGATCAGCGAATCCTCGCCCTGTTGCAGGATGAAGCCACGCTGTCCACCGCCGAGATCGCCGAACGCATCGGCCTGTCGCAATCGCCTTGCTGGCGGCGCATCCAGCGCCTGAAGGAAGAAGGAGTGATCCGCAAGCAGGTGACCCTGCTGGACCGCAAGAAGATCGGCCTGAACGCGCAGATATTCGCCCAGGTGAAGCTCAACACCCACGGGCGCAATCACCTGACCGACTTCGCCGAGGCGATCCGCGAGTTCCCCGAGGTGCTGGAGTGCCATGTGCTGATGGGCTCGGTGGACTTCATGCTGCGCATCGTCACCGAGGATATCGAGGCCTACGAACGCTTCTTCAAAGGAAGTGATCCTAAAGTAGTCCAACAATTCAAGTCAGTGAGTATTTCTCGTTGATATTTATTACTTTTTTCTTGGGCTATTTCTAGGGTGAAAATTTCGTTCACTCCAAGATTTTTTGATTGAGCCTCAGCGTAGTTAGCACGCCCTCATCTGTAGCTATAAAGGTATTCATCGTTGTGGGGTTCTACCCTCGTTCCAACTCGGCAATCTTCTTCTGCATGTCGGTTGCTGCACTTGAGGGGAAACAGCAAGACCGCCACCCAACTCGCATTTGGTACGGATGGCAAGCGGAGTGCGCAGCGCCCCGGCGCGAAAGTTAAACGACTCATTCGCTGATATGGCGGGGCACAGGTTACTGACCTGGCCCGCCCGAAGGAGATTTGTTTCCAAGTCATTGCGCCTGCGATGACAGCAACTCCGCACCATCGCGCTCGACGATCAGGCGGCGCAGTTCGTCCGACACGGTCACCTTTTCGCCCGTCGCATTGAGCATCCAGATACAGATGGCGTGGCCGTGACCGACCTGGGCGCCGTTCCAGACCGCGAACTCCATGCGGAAGCTGGTGTTGCGAATCCAGGCGACGCGGCCAGTGACGAGGATTCTTGCAGCGTGCTCAAGCGAGCGGTCGTAGGTGAAGCCGAGCTCCTTGATCACCGGCCCCGGGGCGTCGCGGGTGAAGGACGGCACGCCCAGCGACTCGATGTAGGCATTGCGGGTTTCCTCGCACCAGCCCAGATAGGCTAGGTTGTTCACGTGGCCGAAGGCATCCACCTCGGACCAGCGCACATCGAAGCATTTGCCGAATGCCCAGCCGGGCTCGACACCGTAGCGTTCGCGGGACTCATTGTTCAGATCGTTCATTGCGTATTCCTCGAATTCAGATGTGCAGCGCCCGGCCGTAGGCGGCCAGCACGGCTTCGTGCATGGCTTCCGACTGGGTCGGGTGGGGGAAGATGGTGGCCATCAGTTCCGCTTCGGTGGTTTCCAGCTCCCGGCCGATGGCGTAGCCCTGGATCATTTCGGTGACTTCCTCGCCGACCATGTGCGCGCCGAGCAGTTCGCCGCTGCCGGCATCGAACACCACCTTGGTGAAGCCGCCGGTTGCACCCAGGGCGATGGCTTTGCCGTTGGCGGCGAAGGGGAACTTGCCGACGCGCACGTCGCGCCCGCTTTCGCGCGCCTGGGCCTCGGTCAGACCGACGCTGGCGACTTGCGGATGGCTGTAAGTGCAGGCTGGAACGCGGCTGGCGTCCAGTGGATGCGGATCGAGGCCGGCGATTTTCTCCACGCAGATCAGCGCCTCGTGGCTGGCCTTGTGCGCCAGCCACGGCGGGCCGGCGACATCGCCGATGGCGTAGACGCCGGGCTCGCCGGTAGCGCAGTAGCGGTCGGTAACGATATGGCTTTTCTCCACCTTGACCGCGGTGCCTTCCAGGCCGAGATCCTCGACATTGCCGACGATGCCGGCGGCGCTGAGGATCACGTCGATCTCCAGGGTCTCGGTGCTGGCACCCTCCAGTTCAACCTGCCAGCCACTGGCCACCCGGCGATGCGACTTCAGCCGGCTGCCGGTGTGCAGGGTGATGCCGTCCTTGCGCAGCGAGTCGGCGACGTGGGCGGAAATCTCCGCGTCCTCCACTGGCAGGATGCGCTCGGCCATTTCCACCACGCTGACTTCGCTGCCCAGCGCACGATAGAAGCTGGCGAACTCGATGCCGATGGCGCCGGCGCCAATGACCAGCAGGCGCCGGGGCAGGGCAGAGGGCTGCAAGGCTTCACGGTACGACCAGACGCTGCAGCCATCCGCTTCGAGTCCCGGCAATTGCCGTGCCCGCGCGCCGGTGGCGAGGATGATGTGCGGGGCCGCCAGCATCAGTGAGTCGCTGTCGCGGGTCACCTGCAACCTGTGCGGTCCCGCCAAACGGGCGTGGCCGTTGATCACGCTGACGCCGTTCTTCTTCATCAGGTGCTCGACGCCACGCTGCAACTGGCCGGCCACCGCACGTGAACGGGCGACCATGACGGGCAGATCCACCTGCGGGGCGCCAACGGTGACGCCGAAGCGTCCTGCATCGCGCACCAGCCGCAGTACATCGGCCGAACGCAGCAGCGCCTTGGTGGGAATGCAGCCCCAGTTCAGGCAGATGCCGCCGAGCTGGGCCTTTTCCACCAGCGCCGTACGCATGCCGAGCTGTGCGGCGCGGATCGCCGCGACATAGCCACCCGGGCCGCCACCGACGACGATCAGATCGAATTCCTGTGTACTCATCGCCGCCTCAGACCAGTATCGCCAACGGGTTTTCGATGATGCGCTTGAACACCGCCAGCCACTGCGCGGCCAGGGCACCGTCGATGGCGCGGTGGTCGGCCGAGAGCGTCACGGTCATCGCCGGCGCCACCACCAGCGCGCCATCCTCGACCAGCGGGCGCAGCGAGGTGGCGCCCACGGCCAGGATCGCCGCATGGGGCGGATTGATGATCGCGGAGAACTCCTCGATGCCGTACATGCCGAGGTTGCTGATGGTGAAGCTGCCGCCCTGGTACTCCGCCGGAGCCAGGCGTCCGCTGCGGGCACGCTCGGCCAGTTCGGCGACCTCGCTGCCTATGCGCGACAGCGACTTGCTGCCGGCATCGCGCACCACCGGGGTGATCAGTCCGCTGTCGGTGGCGACCGCTACTGCGATATCCGCCTGCCTGTAGCGGCGCAGCGCGGTATCGGTCCAGCTGACGTTCATCGCCGGCAACTCCAGCAGCGCCGCGGCGACCGCCTTGACGATGAAGTCGTTGACCGAGATCTTGCGCGGCGCACTGGCATTGACCTGGGCGCGGAGGTCGTTCAGCCGGTCCATCCGGCATTCCACCTTGAGGTAGAAGTGCGGCACGCTGGCCTTGCTCTCGGTGAGGCGGCGGGCGATGGTGCGGCGCATGTTCGAGTGCGGGATTTCCTCATAGTCCACCGCAGCGATGCTGGCCGCCGGAGCGACCGGTGGCGGCATGGGAACTGGTGCGGGGGGCGCCGGACGGGCACCTTCCACGTCGCGCTTGACGATCCGCCCGTGCGGGCCGCTGCCCTGCAGGGTGGCAATATCCACTCCCTGTTCCCTGGCCAGACGCCGGGCCAGCGGGCTGGCCTTGATGCGCTCGGCATCGGGCGCTACGGCAGTGTTCCCGGTGGCAGGGGTGATTGCAGGCGCTTGCGCTGCGGCCTGAGGCTCGGGAGCCGCGCCCAGCAACGCCTGAATGTCCACACCATTCTCGCCCGGCGCACTGAGCACGGCGATGGGCGCGCCCACGGCAACATCCTCGCCGGCCGGGCTGAGGATCTTGCCGAGCACGCCAGCCTCGTCGGCGGTGAAGTCCACCAGGGCCTTGTCGGTTTCGATGGTGGCGAGGACATCGCCGACGGCAATGGCGTCGCCCTCCTGCTTGAGCCATTCGTTGAGCACGGCGGAGGTGCCGTTGGCGGCAATTTCCGGCATGCGGATGAGTTTTGCCATGTCAGCTCGCTCCGTTGATCAGGTCGGGACGGTAGTCGCCAATGTTTTCGTACTGCACCAGTTCGAGGACGTTGCCCTCGGGGTCGCGGCAGAACGCCAGGTAAACGCCGGGCCGCACTTCCACACGCTGCGGGCCGGTCATGAACTCGACTCCGGCGCGCTGCAGATCGGCGATGGCGGCGTCGATGTCGTCGAGGATGAAGGTCAGATAGGTGGCGTTCGGCCGGTCGAGAATCCACTCGCCGGGCGCCTCGGCTGCGGTCGGCGTGGCCCGCGCCAGCAACTTGATGCGCTCGCCACGGTTGGTCTGCAGACGCACGACGATGTAGTGCTCGGGGCACAGTGCGGCAGCGCTGGCCTTGTCGGCCGGGACAAGGAATTCGCTGATGAACTGCAGGCCCAGCACGCCTTCATAGAAAGCGCGTTGCGCGAGCAGATCGCGGCAGGCGATGCCCACTTCGAGGGGGGCGGTCATGTGAATGGTCATTTCGCTGTTCCCTCCGCTCAGGCGGCGCCCTTGTCGCGCATGATGCGATGCAGGCCCACGACCACCTCTTCGGTGCGCGCGCAGGCGGCACGCTCCAGCACTTTGGAAATGCTCGGTGACGCTTCGCTGCCCGTTACGCGCTGCACCGGCTGGTCGAGCCAGTCGAAGCAGCGGCGCTGGATTTCGTCGGCCAGCCAGCCGCCATACGAGGTGCCGACCGAGCCCTGCTCGACGATCAGCACGTTGTTGGTCTTACGGATGCTTGCCTCGATGGTTTCCCAGTCGAGACTGGCGCGGTCGAGCCAGCGCAGGTCCAACACCTCGGCATCGATGCCGCTGTGTTCGGCGGCTTCGAGGGCATGGGCGACCATCGACAGGTAGGTCAGTACCGTCACTTCCTTGCCGCTGCGGCGGATGGCGGCCTTGCCGAACGGGATCTGGTAGTCGAGATCCTCGACCGGGGCCATGCCCGACGAGGCATACAGGTCGACATGCTCGATCACCAGCACTGGGTCCTTGAGGGCCAGCGCGGCGTTCATCAGGCCGATGTAGTCGAACGGCGTGGAGGGCGCGACGATGCGCCAGCCGGGGCTGGTGGCGAAGATGCCCGCCGGGTCCATGGAGTGCTGCGAGCCGTAGCCGCTGCCCATGGCAACCTTGGTGCGCAGGACGAAAGGCACCTCGATGTCGCCGCCGAACATGTGCCGGGCCTTGCCGATCTGGTTGAACACCTGGTCCGCCGCTACCCACATGAAGTCGGGATACATGAACTCCACCACCGGACGGTAACGGCCGTCCATTGCCAGCCCGCCGCCGAGACCGACGAAGGCGTTTTCGCTGATCGGCGTGCCGAGCACGCGATCCGGGAAACGCTCCTTCAGGCCACGGGTGGCTCCGTTGGTGCCGCCTTTCAGGCGATGCACGTCCTCGCCCATGACCACCACGCCCGGGTCGGTTTCCATGCGCCGAGTCATCACGTCTGCCACTGCGTCGATGAACTTGTGCTTCTCCAGCTTGCCCTGGAAACCGGCTTCCTCTGCGGTACGCGCGCCCTGCAACTCGGACAGATCGCCGCGCACGCCGACGTTGCAGAAGTCCGGGCTTGGCCAGAGGTCGAGGCGAATCCGCCGCTTGCCCGCGCGGGCGCCGACGTCGGCTTCGGTTAGTGCGGCAGCGGCGCGCTGCATGGCCGCCTGGGCGCGTCCGCGCAGTGCAGCGATCTGCCCGGCGTCGATCAGGCCGCGCTCCTGCATGCGCCGGCCGAGGTGATCGATGGGGTCACGCTCGCGCCAGGCCTGTTCCTCTTCCTTGCTGCGATAGCCGAACGCACTGCCGGGGAAGGCGCCGTTCTGGTGGAAGAAGCGGTAGACGTTGGCCTCGATGATGGTCGGCCCCTTGCCGGCGCGCATGTGCGCCAGCGCTTCCTGCATCGCCAGGTAGACCGCCAGCGGGTCCATGCCGTCGACGCGCCAGCTGGGAATGTTGAAGGCCGCGCCGCGGGCGGAGAGGCGCGGTTCGGCGGTGGCTTCCTCGACGGTGGTCGATACCGCGTAGCGGTTGTTCTCGATGAAGAAGCACAGCGGCAGCTGCCAGGCGGCCGCCAGGTTCATAGTCTCCAGCACCGAACCGATGTTCACCGCGCCGTCGCCGAAGTAGGTGACCGCCACGGCATCGGTGCCGGCATGCCGGTGGGCCCAGGCGGCGCCGGCAGCCAGCGGCACGCCGCCACCGACGATGGCGTTGGTGCCGAGCACGCCGGCCTCCTGCCAGCGCAGGTGCATGGAGCCGCCACGTCCACGGCAGAAGCCGTCAGCCAGGCCGAGGATCTCGGCCAGCGTGCGTTGCAGCAGGTTCTCGACTTCGCTGCTCAGCGGCGCCAGGGGATCGATGCCGGCGGGATTCAGGTAACCGAGCGCCTTGGCCAGAAACTGATGATGCCCGCGATGGGAACCGTTGATCTGGTCGGCGGCGACCAGCGGCACGATGGAGCCGGCGGCTCCGCCTTCCTGGCCGATGCTGGAATGCGCAGGTCCATGGACCAGGCCCTCGGAGGCCAGCTCCAGCACGCATTCCTCGAAGGCGCGGATCAGGTGCATGTGCGCCAGCAGCGTGCCGAGCACGGTCGGGTCGGCGTCCTTCCAGTCCTGTTCGGTGGCGCGCAGCTCCACCCACGCTGCCGCGGGGGACAGCGAAATATGTTCTGCCATGGTGTTCGTCTCTCGGGTCAGATGTAGCCGTAAGCCGTCCAGCCGCCATCGGCGACGAGGGTCTGGCCATTGATGAAGGCGGCAGCGTCGGCCGCGAGGAACAGGGCGACGCCGGCGATCTCTTCCGGTTGGGCGAGGCGCCCGGCCGGGGTGCGGGCGGTCAGGGCATCGAGGTCCATGCGTCCGTCGCGCACCAGCTGGTCGACCAGGGCGGTCTGCACATAGCCGGGAGCGATGGCGTTGACCCGCACGTTGGACCTGGCCCATTCGATGGCCAGCACCTTGGTCAACATCACCACGGCGGCCTTGCTGCCGCAGTAGGCCGCGCGTTCGGGGGCGGCGCTCAGGCCGTACATCGAGGCGGTATTGAGGATCACCCCGCCACCCTGGGCGACCATGCGGCGGCCGGCCGACTGCGCGCAGTAGAAGACGCCGTTGAGGTTGATATCGATTGCCCGGCGCCAGTCATCCGCGCTCAGTTCGAGGGTCGGGCGGTTCATGGCGATACCGGCATTGTTCAGCAGTACGTCGATCCGCCCGAAGCGCTCCACGGTTTGCTGCACCGCGTCGTCCACCACCTGCGGATCGGTGATCGAGCCGGCGATGGCTTCCAGCTGGATGCCGGGATGCGCTTCGCCCAGCTCGGCGCGAACCTGCTCCAGGGCGGCACCATTGATGTCGAACAGCGCCAGGTTCGCGCCGTTGGCGGCGAACGCCCTGGCCATGGCGAGGCCGATGCCGCTGGCCGCGCCGGTGACGAAGACGGTCTTGCCGGCCAGTTCCGCGTATCGCTGCGTCGTCGCTTGTTCGGTGGTTTGTCGAGTCATACCGCTATCCAGCCCTTCAATTGTCATTGTTCTCGGGGTATCGCGGCGCCGTGCAGGGCGAGGCCGCATCGTTCCTGCTCAGGCCAGGCCGAAGAAGCGCGCCATGGCTCCGATCTGCGCATCGACCATGTGCCGGCCCAGATGCACGGGGTGGCCACGTTCGGCGGCGGCGCACAGCAGCGGGGTCATGTCCGGGTTCATCACTACCTCGGCGACCAGCGCGCCGACTGGCAGCCGATCCAGCTCGAAGGGCAGGCCATCGCCAGGTTTCAGTCCCAGCGCAGTGGCGTTCACCGCCAGCGTGCAGTGCTCCGGTGCCGGTCCGGCGATCTCGGCCTGCAGCTGCGGGTGATGGGCGCGCAGTTCCTGCACCAGTTGCCGCGCGCGGCTCTCGGTACGGTTGTAGATGCCGATGGACGCCGCGCCGTAGTTGGCCAGCGCATGGGCGATGGCCTTGGCCGCGCCACCGGCGCCGGCGATGTAGATGTGCTGGCCGCGAATGCTGTGGCCCTGGCCGAGCAGACCGCGGGCGAAGCCTTCGCCGTCGAGGTTGGTGCCGATCAGCGCTCCGCTCTCATGGTCGATGCGCAGGACGTTGACCGCACCGATCTGCCGAGCCGCGTCGGTGAGTTCGGTGCACAGCGGCAGCACGGATTCCTTGTAGGGAATGGTCACTACCAGACCCGCGAGATTGCACATGGCCGGCAGGCTAGCGACGAAGGCCGCGAAGTTTTCCGGACGGACATGGAAGGGCACGAGGACGACATTGCAGTCCAGCTCCCGCATGTACGCATTGAAGTGTTCCGGCGTGCGCACGTGCTCGATGGGGTCGGCGACGATTCCGACGACGCGGGTTTTTCCGTTGATCATGCTTCCCTCGTTTCCGGTCGAGCCGTGGCGGATGTATTTCGTCAGCATGTAGGACAGATATTGTTTACTTGTCTGACAGGTTGTCGCACATTATGGGCGGCAACAGATGTTGTCAACATCCTTTCAAATCCTGTCAGACAAGTTGGCGTAGCGAATACTGCGTACCGTCATCACCAGAGGGAAAACAATGATTGCTTTCGATGGCAAAACCGTCCTGATCACTGGCGCTGCCAGCGGCATCGGCCGTGCCTGTGCGCGGATGCTGGGGCGCGCAGGCGCCAATCTGGCCCTGGCCGACATCAACGAGGCCGCGCTGGAAGTGCTGCAGGCCGAGCTGGTCGCCGATGGCGTGGGCGGCGGCATCAGCTGCCACGTGCTGGATATCGGCGATGAAGAATCCTGCATCCGTACCAGCGAAGCGGTGGCCACGCGCCATGGCCGTATCGATCACCTGATCCACGCCGCCGGCATCTACCCGCGAGAATGGGTACGTGACATGCAAGATGCCGACTGGCAGAAGGTCATGCGTGTAAACCTCGATGGCACCTTCTACATCTGCCGCGCGGTGATGCCGTACCTGAGCGACGACAGCTCCATCGTCAACCTGTCCTCCGTGGCCGGCCATCGCGGCAGCCCCTCGCATGCGCATTACTCGGCGTCGAAGGGTGCGGTGAGCAGCTTCAGCAAGAGCCTGGCCCTCGAGCTGGCGCCCAGGACCCGGGTCAACCTGGTTGCGCCCGGCATCATCGAAACCCCGATGACTACCGATCTGCTGCAGAGCAAGGGCAAGTTGCTGATGGACAACACGCCGATGCGTCGCTTCGGCACGGCGGAAGAGGTGGCCGGCTGCATCGTGTTCCTCTGCTCGCCGCTGGCCGGTTTCGTGACCGGCGAAACTGTGCACGTCAACGGCGGCCTGTACATGGTGTAGGAATATCGGCCACGATGTTTCTTCACCGGATACCCCATTCCCAAGGCTTGCCCAGATGACCGCTGCACAGAAAACGCCGAAACCCGCAACCGAACAGTCGCGCCAGTTGGTGACGGAGGCGATCGTCGAGTGGCTGCACCGGCAGATCGAGAGCGAGGAGCTCAAGCCGGGCGACAAGCTGCCCAGCGAAAGCGCCCTGCAGGAGCGTTTCTCGGTCGGCCGCTCGGCCGTGCGCGAGGCGCTGTCGCAGCTCAAGTCCGAGGGACTGGTCCGGGCGGAGCAGGGAAGGGGAGTGTTCGTCAACGAACGTGGAGCGCGTCAGGTCTTTCGCCTGCAGCCGGCATCGCTGGACGACAGTGAAAGCCTGACGCATATCCTCGAACTGCTGGTGACCTTCGAATCGGCCGCCGCGCGCTATGCAGCTCTGCGCCGTACGCCGGAGGACCTCAAGCGCATCAAGCGTGCGCTGGTCGGCATGGAGTACGCGATACTCAATGACGAACTGGGCGAGGAAGAGGATTTCGCCTTCCACCAGGCCATCGTCGAGGCCACCCGCAATCCTCACTTCGTATCGCTCAACGACTACCTGGAACAGCACGCCCGCCGGCTGATCCGCCAGGCGCGCACGAACACCGCGCAGAACTACGCCGAGCTGATCCAGGACGTGCAGGACGAGCACAAGGCCGTCTTCAATGCAATCGAGGCCGGCGATGCGAAAGCGGCGGCCGAGGCGGCGGAAACCCATCTGCGCAACGCGGCCAAGCGGCTGAACATGTACCTCCAGGGCTAGCTAGCCGCTGAACGGCGTCAGAAGATCTTCAGCAGGCGAAAGCCGACGCGAAACTGCTCTTCCGGACCGTTGCGTACCTCGATGTCCTGGCCCACCTGTCCAAGCAACTGCACGCTCGGCGTGAGCATGTGCGCCACCGAGAACATGACTCTTTTGCTGTTCAGCCCATCGTCCAGGTCGACGCCGTCCAGTTCGTTCTCGCCGCCCGTGGTGTGGTAGTAACTGACGGCGGCGAAGTTGCCCGGCGAGAAGTTGTAGCGAAGGTGGGTTTGCGTCTCGAAGATGCGCGACTGCTTTCGCGTCATCCCGGCGAAGTCGTTGTTGTCGCCGAAGAAGTCCCACTCGGCGGTAATCTCCGCAGCGAGGTTGCCGACCAGGGACTGGGTATAGGAGGCGTGCACGATGCCTTTCCAGCGGTTTTCGCCGATGTTCATCGCTGCGTCGTCTTCGTCGTAGTTGCCCAGCGGCGCGGCAATCCAGGTTCCGAAGGACAGGTAGCGCTGATGCTCCGGGTCGTTCAGTAGCCAGAAGGCGCTGCCGAACATGGGATCGCCGACGCCTTCGGCACTGTCATTCCGGGCGCCGCTCATCCTCAGGCTGCCGAAGGGTACGATGACCTGTGGCGCGGCTAGCACCGGGCCCCACTGGACGTAGTGAACCGCGCGCAGCGCGGCGATGTCGCTGTCCAGGCCGAACCCGGAGGCATCCTGCTTGTGGCCGTCCAGATAGATGTCGTTGCGTTCCGCGTGGTTGTAATACAGCAAGGCCAGGTTGGTGCCCGCCGGAAAGGCGACGTAGTCCCCGGGGTCGGTGGCGATGACTCCGGCATTGGCGGCCATGCTGCCCAGGCAGAACAGGCCCGGGATCAGTCGCCGGAAGAAATCGTCTGAAGGGCGGAATCTCGCAAGGGATTCGATTCGGTTGTTTGCGCTCTTGTTATTCATTGTCGCGACTCTTTGTCTGTGCACTGGCTATTCGCTGCCGGTTCCGGCAAACCCGCGTGCCGCCGAACTAGCGGTGAAATACCGTGGCGGTCGAGTCATAGCCTTCGTGCTGCATCAGTTCATGCATTTGGCGACGGCGCACACCCATGTTTCCGCCATCGAAGAGGGGGAATGCCAGGGCGTCCTGCAGCATGCCGGGCAGCGGCGAAGACAAATGGTCGTAGCTGTCGATGCCGACGACGCGCATCAGCTCGGTGATAACCCGCACGGCGGTTTCCGAGCCGAATACCTTTGCCTGCAGCGACAACTCCAGCGCTTCCGGCGCCTGCTGGTCCAGCGCGAAGCAGGCCCGGTAGCTAAGGCTTCGCACCGCCTCGATGGCGGCCTTGGCATCGGCGAGGGCGTAGCCGACCGCCTGGTGGTGGATAATCGTGACCTCTCCGCCTCGGCGTTCCGTCCTGGCGAAGTGGAGGGCGGTGTCGAACGCGGCGCGCATGACACCCAGCGACATGACGCCAACCAGCGCGGCGGTGGCGGAAAAGCTGGCATCCACCAGGTCCAGGCCGCGTCCTTCCTCGCCAACCACGTTCTCCCGCGGAACCCGCACGTCGTGGAGGCTGAAGTTGGAGGTCAGGTGGCCGCGGTGCCCCAGCGAGTCATGGAAGCGGTTGACCGCGAAACCTTGCACGGGGCCGGGCACCAGGATGACGGAGACGCCCTGTTCGGGCGCGGCATCCGGATCGGTCCGGCACACCACGCTGAGCAGATCCGCACCCTTGCCGTCCCAGCCCGAGGCGCTGGATACCCACTGCTTGGAGCCGTCGATCACCCAGTCATTGCCATCCAGCACGGCTTGGGTCCGAACCCCGCCACCTGCAGCGGCTGAGCGATAGTTGGCGCTTCCACCGGGTTCGCTGGAAGCGAGGGCGGCCAGGGGCGCACCCGAGCATGCGAGGAAGGGGGCGATGAAGCGGCGTTGCTGTTCGGGCGTTCCGGCCAGGAACAGGGGCATCAGGCCCAGGAGGTTGGCGAACATCGTGAGGGAAATATTGACGTCTTCCGCGTAGAACTCCTCTGCGACGACGGCCATGTCGACCATCCCGCTCCCGCCACCGCCAAACGGCTGGGGAATCAACTGCTGCAGGAAGCCTTCGCGGATCAGCTCTTCATAGAAGGGGCGGGTCGCCTGGAAGCGGCTTTCCGGGGTCGGCAGTTGGCGGATGGTTTCCGTTACCTGGCTGAGGGTTCGTCTGGCGAACTGGCGGGCGCGTTTCTGCAGCTCGACCTGCGAGGGTGTCAGCGTGAAATCGATGGCCATGAGATGGCTCTCCAGTAGCGAGTGAATGAAAGCCGCGCGCGTGACAGTCGGTTACGGCGCAGCTGTCGACTCGGATGCTATGGAAGGCCTCGGGTGGGTTCTTCGCTGTGGATGCAGCGTTTTCTTGACTGCCAGCGCACTCCGGTTGCGCGTCAACGGCCGCTGGCATGCTGCGCCCGGTATTCACGGGCGCTGAGCTGGAAGCGATTGCGGAAGACCCGGCTGAAATGCGCAGAACTCTCGAAGCCCCAGGCAAAGGCGAGATCTGTGATGGAGTGGCTGCGGGCGGGCAGGGCGGCCAGTTCGCGGGCGCAGCCGTCCAGCCGCATGTCCTGGATGTGGCGCGCCACCGTGGTACCCGTGCCATGAAACAGCTGGTGCAGGTAGCGCAGCGAAATGCCCAGGCTTTTCGCAATGGACTCGGGCGACAGTTCCGGTTGGCGAATGCGCTCGGCAATGCAGGAGTAGGCGCGATTGAGGTGGTAGGTCTGGATGTTGCTGGCCGGGCCGGGCAGCTGGCGACTCAGTTCGCTGAGCGCTCCCGACAGCAGGTCGAGCGTGCTTCCGGAGACATAGCGTGCGGCTTCGGGATCGATCGCATCACGCTCATACAGCAGCGAGTGGAGCTGTGTCGCCAGCAGGCGGCCGATGCCTTGCCCACCCGATACCCGCAACGCCGTGCATTTGTCCGGGTCCTTCAGCCTGCCGCGAAGCAGGTCGCGCGGCAGGCGGACGACCAGTTGTTGCAGATGGCCGCTGAATGCCCACTGGAAGGGGCGGCTGCAATCGTAGAGCACGCCATCACCGGGCCGGAGCGACACGCTGCGCTCACCCTGGGCCAGCAGGCCTTCGCCCTGCAACTGGAGGCTGTAGAGGAAGGCGTCGTCAGGACTCTGCACGATGTGCTGGCGGTCGTGCTCGCAGCGGCATTCCACCGAAGTCACCCGGCTGAGATGGAGCACGCCGAGTTGCTGCTCGATCAGTCTTGCACTGAGCGGGCGGCTGGCTTCCAGGCTGATGCGCAGTGGTGCGCAGCTACGCTCGACCGCTGCTTCCCAGGCATCGACGTCGTCGAAGAAGGCTTCATTGAGCGCCCCTTTGGCCACCTCTGCGGAACTTGCCGTGAACAACTGGGAAGAGTTCATCTGTGCACCCCTGGCTGGACCTCAGCCCTGGATTATCCGCATATCTGCCCAAGGCCAGGCTTTGTCCTGCTTGCCAGAAGCCTTGCCATGAGTGCCATCCTCGCACTCGCTGCCCGCTCGTCTTGCGTCGATCAGTCGAGTGGTTGCACGAGCTCCATGCTCAGGGCCAGGGCGACCGGGAGGTTTCCCGGCAGGTTGCGCACCCCGCAGACCGTTCGCACATGTCCGGCCCGCTCGGCAAAGACCTCGGCCAACAGCTCCGAGGCGCTGTCTATCACCTGCGGATGGCTGGTGAAGGATTCCTCGCAGGCGACGTAGGCGTCGAGGCGCACGATCTGCCTGACCCATTCGAAACTGCCGAGGTAGTGGTGGGCCTGGGCCAGCGCGTTGAGCGCACTGACCCGGGCCGCCTCGCGACCTTCTTCGATCGAGACCTCCCGGCCGAGCAACCCTGTCAGGAGGGGCCGTCCTTCGAGCATCGGCCCCTGCATGGAGATATGCAGCATCGAACTCGCCTCCACCACCGCCCGGTAGGCTCCCAGCGGAGCGGGAGGCGAGGGCAGTTGCCAGCCGAGTGCGTGCAGGCGTTGCAAGGCCAGATCGCTCATGACTACCTCCTGCGCTTCACTCTGCCCACGGCAGCAGGACGATGCTGCCGCGCGCCTGGTTGCTGCCGATCCGCTCGTGAGCCCGGGCGGCCTCGGACAGCGGCAGCACGCAGTCGATCACCGGCTTGATCTTGCTCTCGCGGATCGGGTCGAGCCATGCGGCGAAGTCTTCGATATCGCCGACCAGGGTCCCACGCAGCTGCTTCTGGGCGAAGAAGAAGTTGCGGATATCGAAGGTCACCTCGGGGCCGGCCATGAAGCCCATGGCGACGACGATGCCCTGCGGCCTCACTGCGTCGATGGTGCGGGCGAGGATATTGCCGCCCAGGTTGTCGATTGCCACATCGACGCCACGGCCAGCCGTCCATTTGCCGATCTCCGCGACGAAGTCCGCCTTGCCCGAGTCGATCACCCGTTCGGCGCCCAGGCTCTGCGCCAGTTGCGCCGATGCCTCGTTCTGCACGGTCACGGCGACATGGGCGCCGAGCGCGCGGGCGACCTGGATGCTCATGATCCCGGTGCTAGAGGCACCCGCATGGACCAGAACCCGGTCACCGGCTTTCACCTCGCCGACGATCTGCACAGAGCGGATCGCGATGAGCAATGCTACCGGCATGGCGGCGATCTGCTCCACCGGCAAACCGGTGGTGTCGCGCAGCAGGAAGGCCTCGGGCACGACCGCATACTGGGCATAGGTGCCCTGGATATGAGTGCCGGGAATCGCATAGCTCGCAGCGGTGGTGACCGGGCGGATGTGTGCCTCGGCAGGATCGATCGGGTAGCCCGGCATGGCGATCACGCGTTCGCCCACCTGGAAGCGGGTGACGCCGACGCCCAGTTCGGCGACCTCGCCCACGGCATCTGAACCGAGGATGTGCGGGAACGCCAGGTGGGGATTGATCTGCCCCAGGCGGACATAGTGGTCGAGGCGGTTGATACCGGCCGCCAGGACCTTGACCAGTACCTGGCCGGGACCGGGAGTCGGGGTCGGGATGTCTTCGACGCGAATCTGTTCGGGGCCACCAAAGGCACGAATCACTGCAGCTTTCATGTTGAGTCCTCTAATCGACTGGATGGGATGCAGAAGTAACCTGCGTTCCAAAAGGTGGCGCCCCAGTTGGTGATAGCATCGTATTTGCTGTAGGGTAATTTTGGAAAGTAGGCACTTTTTTGTTCCGTAGTAACCTTTTGGTAACCAATATGGCGAATCAAGACGAGCAGACCCCCTTCGTGCTGCGAGAGAACTGCCCTCAGCGGCGCATCCATTACGTACTCAACGGCAAGTGGACATCGATGGTGCTCTATGCGCTCAGCCGCGGCCCCCTGCGCACCGGCCAACTGGAGCGGACGCTGCCGGGCATCTCGAAGAAGATGCTGACCCAGACCCTGCGTGAGGTGGAGAACGCGGGACTGGTCAGGCGCGAGGTGTTCAACGTGGTGCCGCCGAAGGTGGAGTATTCGCTGACCGAACTCGGCGAAACCTTCGTCGAGCCGCTCCATGCGCTTTACGACTGGGCGGCCAGGAACTCGGCGGCGCTGGATCAGCTGGAGCGCAATATCCAGGAAGCCGAGGGCTGACAGTCCATCTGCGGAAATTGAAACCGACTCCGGGCCCCTGCATTCATGGCTGACTAGGTGGAAGGCCCGTAAGCCGCAGGCTGGGAGCCAACCCGCAATCATTGTGCGCCACCCCATCCCCCCAATCCCCACGGGTGGGCGCGCGGGAGAATGGCGATCGGTAACCTTTGCGAATGGTTTTCTCCACTCGTGCAAGGACCACCGAATGAATACCGCTGAAGACCGGCAAACCAACACCACGGCAAATACCGGCATGCCGTTGGTGCTGCGTGCTCGTGAGCCCGACCGGGAGGTGCGCGCATTCCTGCGCTCGCTCAACCTGCTGACGCGTGCGCGGAGCACCGACAACCACTCGCTTACCCGGCTGCCTCGGCTTCGCCAGGCCTGGCGCCTGGTGGCTCTTGCGCTGGGTCGCCGGCCTCAGCTGGAGTCGGTGATCGAGCGGGAGATCGACGGCCCTGCTGGTCCCATTACCCTGCGGATATTCACCCCCGCCAGTTCGGAGCAGGCATTGCCGGCTTTCCTCTGGTACCACGGGGGCGGGTTCATCATCGGAGGCCTCGATACCGGCGACTCGATCTGTCGCAGCATCGCCCTTGCCGCCGGCTGCATCACCGTCGCCGTGCGCTATCGCCTGGCACCGGAACATGATCTGAGCGCCGGCCGCGAGGACTGCCTGGCCGCGCTGGAGTGGCTGGCGCACAACGGCGCCGAGCTGGGCATCGATACCAGCCGGCTGGCGATCGGTGGCGATTCCGCGGGCGGCAACATCGCCGCAGTGGTGGCACAGGAGAATTTCCGCCGCGGCGGCCCGCAACTGTGCATGCAGGTCCTGGCCTATCCGGCAACCGACCTGGTGCACGAGTTTCCCTCGCTGGCGGAGAACGCCGAAGGCTACCTGATCACCGCTCGCCTGCTGGAGCAGATGAAGCAGATCGTAGCTGGCTCCCTGGGCACTCTGGATGCCGAAGATCCATGGCTCTCGCCGCGCCGCAGTGCTGATCTCCATAGACTGCCCCCCGCAGTGGTGATCAGCGCCGGCTTCGACCCGATCCGCGACGACGGCCTCGACTATGCCGCACGCCTGCGTGCTGCCGGAGTGCCGGTGGAAGTCCTGCACTACGCCGGGCAGATCCACGGCTTCCTGAACCTGGACGAGGTGTTCGGCTCCGGACGAGATGCATTGCAGCGCGTCGCCGATGCGCTGGCGCAGGTGTTCCGACTCGATCCTGCATGCAACCGGACCATCGAAATCGCCGACGAATCGCCACAGGTGCAGTCGTCGCTGTTGGCTGCCGCAAATGAAGTGGCGACTTCCACCCTGACCGCCTGGGTGGCGACCGAGCGCTGGGGTAATACCTTGCTGAGTCTGCTGTCGCCGAAGGCGGCCACGGTTTGCCAGTTCCTGCTCAAGCCGTGGTCCATCCCCGTTGCATTGGTCAGGGGCAGGATCATTGCCCGTCTCGACCGGCTGGATGCACACCAAACCTATCCGACAATGAAAGATTGCTCAGCGGAACGCTGAGCAAGGAGCTACGCATGAAAATCCTCGACCCCTTGCGCCTCTGCCGAGAAGCCCTGGACAAGTTCGAAAGCGGAGTCAACTCGCTGGCCGCCAGCAAATTCGAGACCAGGGAGTTCGCTCGGGTGCTCAATCGGGTTTCCAAAGTGGCCTGTGGCGCCAAGTACGTATCGGAGAGGACACTGGACGGCATCCAGAAATGCCTGGGACTGCCCAGCCGCTCCGAAATCGACAACCTGGCTGCGCTCCTGGGACGCGTCGAGGACAGGATCGACCAGTTGACCGCGCCGTCGGCCGATGCAGCGAGTGCGCCACGACCGTCACGAACTCGCCGTCCGCAAGAGAGCGCAAGTTCGCAGCCGACCAGGAAAAAGGTCAACAAGGGTGCAGGCAAGCCGGCCACCGCCGCAAGGCAAGCCGGCAGCGGGGAGGTGGGCAATGGCGTCGCTTCGTAACGGCAAGGTTTCCGCTGTGTCCCTCGTCGAGCGGTTGCGCAACGAAGTCGATCAACTGTGCAAGCGCAGCATCAACGGCCTCGAATATCTCAGAACGCCGGCTCCGCAGGTCGGCACGACGCCAAGGACCCTGCTGCACCGGCGCGGCACCCTGGCCCTGTACCATTACCAGGCCACGACCGAAGAGGTTTACCGGGTGCCACTGCTGTTCGTCATGCCGACGACCAACAAGGCCTCGATCTTCGACCTGGCGAAAGGGCAGAGCCTGATCGGCTTCCTGCTCGATCATGGCTACGACGTCTATGTGATGGACTGGAACGCGCCGACGACGCTCGAACGCCACCTGAAGCTGGAAAACTACGTGCTGGACTTTATTCCGGACTGCATCCGTCGCGTACAGGAAGGCTCCGGGATCGAGGACGTCACGCTGGTCGGCTACTGCATGGGCGGACTGCTGTCGACCATATACGCCGCGCTGCATCCCGATGGCCCGGTGAAGAACCTGGTGCTGTTCACCACGCCGACCGACTGGACCCGGATGATCTTCCGCAAGGTCGTCGAGGACGAGCAGTTCAGCCCGGACCGGGTGATCAATTCGCAGGGCCTTCTTCCTCCGACGGTGTTCAAGCGGCTGGTCGAACTCCATCGGCCCGCCGGCCCCATCGCCACCCAGATTCGTCTCTGGGACAACATGTGGAACGAAGACTACGTGCGGAATTTCCGCATGATGCTGAGCTGGGGCGACGATACGCTGCCGCTGGCGGGCGACTACTACCGGCAGATCGTCGAGGAGTTGCTGCGCAAGAACGGCTTGTACGAGGGCACCCTGTGCCTTGACGGAAAGCGCGTGGAACTGAAGAACATCCGGATTCCGCTGCTGCACGTGATCGCCGAGCACGACACCCTGGTGACCCCGGAGTGCGCGCGGCCGCTGGTGGCAGGCGTGAGTTCGCAGGACAAGGAAGAGCTGATCCTGCCAGGCGGCCACGTCAGCCTGATGGCCGGCCCGGCCGCCATCCGGCGGCTGTGGCCCAAGCTCGACCAGTGGCTGGGCAGGCGCTCGGTCTGACCCAGACTCGATTCAAGAAACGCCCCGACAAGTTCGGGGCGTTTTCTTTTGTGGGCGATGAATTATTTGCGTAGGAGCGGCCCATGGCCGCGAAAGCACGAAAGAGCATCGTGGGCATGGCCCACTCCTACCGGGATAACGGCGTAAGAGGGTGGCCTGATGGTGTAGGGTGGTGTTGAGCGCAGCGATACCCACCATCGGTTCCATTGCGGATTACAGCCAGTACGACCAGATCAACGCGGAGACAGTGTGATGAACATCAAGCCAATTCGCTCCAAGGAAAACTTGGCAGAGGCCTTTGTACGCATGGAGGAACGGTGGGGTGCCGAAACCGGTACGCCAGAGGGCGACGAACTGGAAGCGCTGGCGGTACTGATCGAGAAGTACGAGGACGAGCACTATCCGATCCCGCCGTCCGATCCCAGCGAAGCCATCAAATTCCATATGGGCCAGCAGGGACTGACACTATGCGATCTGGAGCCTCGCAAAGGAAAGTAGGGCGGGTGCAACCCGCCAATTCAGAGGCGTCATGGCGGGTTTCACCCGCCCTACAGCGTGGTAACACCAGAAACAAAAAACCGACGCCCTGCAAGCAGGGCGTCGGTCGGATGGTTACAGCTGTCTTGTTTCAGCGAATGCCGGCGTTACGCAGTGCGGCCGGGGTGAAGTCGTTCATGGTGAACTTCTGCCCGTACTGGTAGGCCTGCTTGGACTCGTTGATCATCCCCAGCACGGCGTAGCGGCCGGCGATCAGGTCGTACAGCGCCTGCACGGCATAGATACCGGCGCCCTGCTGGTAATCCAGCACCTGGAAGCCCTCGCCGACGCGCCACAGCTGGCCGCGGCCGTCGTAGTGGTCGACTTCCACCAGTTGCCAGGTGTCCTCGTCGAAGTACATGTGGCGTTTGGCATAGATGTGCCGTTCGCCCTGCTTCACGGTACCCACCACTTCCCACACGCGGTGCAACTCATAGCGGGTCAGGTCCTGGTTGATATGGCCCGGCTTGAGGATCTCCGCGTACTTCAGCTTGGGCGACCACAGCTTGTAGTTGTTGTACGGGATGTACATCTCCTTCTTGCCGACCAGTTTCCAGTCATAGCGATCCGGCGCGCCGTTGTACATGTCCGAGTTGTCGGCGGTACGCATGCCGTCGGCAGCGGTGCCCGGGCCGTCGTAGGAAACCTGCGGGGCGCGGCGCACGCGGCGCTGGCCGGCGTTGTAGGCCCAGGCCATGCGCGGTTCCTTGACCTGGTCGATGGTCTCGTGAACCAGGGTAACGTTACCGGCCAGACGCGACGGCGCGGTGATCGCCTGGGTGAAGTAGAAGAGGACGTTGGCGCCTTTCTCCGGGCCGACATCCGGCATGGCCTGCGGATAGCCGATCTTCTGCTCCAGTTCGACGATGCTGAAGGCGCCGCTGGCCTGCGGGGAAGCCTGGGCGGTGACGTTCTTCATGTTGGGGCCGCGATAACGGGCCTCATGGTTCCACACCACTTCCACGCCATTCTTCGGAATCGGGAAAGGGTAGTAGTGCGACTGCTCGAAGTTCTTCAGGCCGTTGCCATTGTTGACCGTCTCGGTGGTCACGGCACTCTTCTTCGCGGCGTCATAGATCGATTGCGGCGCCGCGGCGCTGCGGCGGGTCGGGTAGACCGGGATCTTGTAGGTGTCCCCATAGCGTTGGAACATCGCCAGTTGGCCGGCCGTGAGCTTGTCCTTGTACTGCGCGACGTTGTCCTTGGTGATGACGAACAGCGGTTTGTCGCTCTCGAACGGATTGCCGAGGAAGCCGTTGCCATCCACCGGAGCTGCGCCCGGCTTGAGGCCGCCGGTCCAGGCGGGAATGCTGCCGTCGGCGTTGCCGGCCTTCTCGGCGCCCAGTGGGGTCAGGCTGGTGCCCAGCTTGGCGGCTTCATCGGGGGAGACAGCTGCCATCACGCTGGAGGCCATCAGGGAAAGCGCCAGGGCGCCGGTTTTCAACAAAGTGCTCGATTTCATGTTTCCTGCCCTCTATCAGGCGTGTATCAGAAGTTCACACCAACGCTGAGCGAGACGAAGTCCCGGTCGGTGTTGGTGTTGAAGTCGCCCCCAAAGAAATCGGTGTAACTGAGGCTGGCGGTGTAGATGTTCAGGTAATCGGCATCCACGCCGACGCTGACTGCCTTGGCGCCTTCCTCGAAGTTCGGTCCACGTCCCTCCACGTCATGCGACCAGGCCAGGTTCGGCGCCAGGTTGATGCCGGCGAACACGTTCGGGTAATCCAGCCGGGCGCGGGCGCGATAGCCCCAGGAATTGGTGGTGTAGAAGCCGTGGCTGTTGCACTCGACGACTACCGGGCTGGTTGCCGGATCGGCACAGGCGACGCCCGGAGTCACGCCGGCGCCGAAGGTCGGGCTGCGACCGAAGCGCACGTCGGTGCCGTCGCTGTCGCCCAGTCCGTTGATGCGGTTGTAGCCGACCTCGCCGACCAGGGTCAGGCGGCTGGCGCCCCAGACCTGATCGAAGAACTGGGTGGCGGTCATCTGCGCCTGCAGTACCGGGAAGCGCTTGTAGCCGGGAATTTCCGCGCCCAGCACGTTCTGTGCGAATCCGCTGGTGTACAGCGGCGAAGTCGGCACGCCGAGCGCCGCACTGGTCAGGTCCGGCGTGCTCAGCTGCAGCGGCTGGTTCGGCCGGAAGCTCAGTTCGCCGCCCAGCGCGGTGCCGCTGACGTTGGTCTGGAAGCTCAGGCCGTAGAGGCGGATATCCTCGGGGAAGTCGACGAAATAGCGGGTGTTGCGGATCGCATTGACCTGCGCGACCTGCCGCGCCAGCGGCGTGGCGCCAGCCAGAGACGTGGTGGAGTGAATCTGGCTGAGGAACGGGTTGCGGCTGTGGTAGTTCATCGCATAGGCGCCGAACTCGGTGTCGTTCAGCTCCGGCACGAACCAGCGCAGGGCGATGCCGTACTGGCCGCCGTCGCGCGCATCGTCGTCCTTCAGGCGTGGGATGTAGGCGTTGTCCGTGCCCGCGGCGATGGCAGCCAGGCCACCGGTGTTTTGTGCCACACCGGGCGCCAGGTCGAGGCCGGCGGTCACCAGGCGGTCGTTGCAGCCCGGCGGGACGCCGTCGTTGCCGAAGAAAGTGCCGCAGTTGTCGATTACCGACTTCTCCCACTCGATCTGGTAGAAGCCCTCGGCGGTGAGGTTCTCGCTCAGGCCCTGGGACAGGTAGAACATGTTCACCGGCACCAGGCCTTCCTTGATCTCCGAACCCGGACGGCGCAGGGCGGCCACGTCGATCGGGTTGATCACGTTGATGCCGTTCTGGATGAAGGTGCTCTCGCCCCAGCTGACTACCTGCTTGCCCAGGCGCACGTTGCCCGGCAACTCGCCAAGGTTGTAGTTGTAGTAGACGAAGGCATCGAGGAACTCGGCGCCGGAGGACTTGGCCAGGTCGTCGCGACCGCTGTCGTCGATGTCGTAGAAGTGCTGGCTGCCGTCCTTCTGTTCGAAGTCGTACCAGTACTTGCCACGAATGAAGGCGCCACCGTCGCCGTATTTCAGCTCCAGGTCGTGCAGGCCCTTGAAGATGGTCGAGAAGTTCTCGCCGCTCTTGAAGTTCAGCCGGCCATCGTCGAGGGTACGGCTCGCGGCCCTGCCGGTCTTGCCCAGCGAGTTGGCGTTGGAAATGAAATCAGGGTCGGCGCCGGTGGTCGACCAGCTCGCGCCGATCGACAGCGATGAGTCGAACTTGCCCTCGATCTCCCCGATATTGAAATCAATGGCGCTGGCCTGCGCAGTCCACGCCAGTGCCACCGCTGTGGCCAGGGCGTGGGGGCGGTATGCTCGGCGCATTTTTATTGTTGTTGGCAGCATGCGTACTCCAGAGGATGAAACGGTTGGAGACTTCATGCTATGCACAGCGCCGGCTGGCCTGAATTGCCTGTTCTGGCAATTTCGCGGCATTACCCGAAGGGTTTAGATCGACGCGTCGGCAGCGAATTTCCGCTGCTACTGATCGGTGAAGCGGGATAGCTGTATCCGAAGGTAACAAGCGCTGGCGGAACACCCGCTCCCGGTCCAATTACCTCCTATGGCTGATTGAGCGCCGGCCTGGGCGGGGCGAGCATCGCAGGCGTGAATAATTGCATGCGGTAAGTGCCCATGGTTCCGTTCAGTCACCTTCAGGACATCCCCGTCGATTGGTCCGCCAAGACTGGTAAGGATCGGTACGACACACTGCCTCCGGCCGCCGGGCAAGCCAGACTGCCCAGTGCATTCCTTTCCCGCACACGCCTGCTGGACAGGTTGCTGGGCGTACCGAAGCGCCTGCACCTGCTCTGCGCACCGGGCGGTTACGGCAAGACGGCGTTACTCAGCGACTGCATGGGCCGGCAATCGCCCGGCAGGCGCCGCTGCTGGCTGAGCCTGAACGGCCAACCCACGTCACTGGCCCGTTTCTGCGAACGCCTTGCCGGAAAGCTCCGCATGCAACTGCCCGGCTGCGGCACCACGCATGGCCTCGCCGTGGCCACGCTGGATGCGCTGGAAGCCAGCCGGGAAACCATCTGCCTGGTGCTCGACGACTACCCGGAGGAGGCCGATGTCGAGCTCGACGCCTGGATCGATCATCTGCTGACCCGCTCGCCCGCGCGCGTACAGCTCTGGGTCAGCTGCCGGCGGCGTCCCGCCTGGAGGCTGTCGAGCCTGCAGCTGGAGGGAGAGCTGCTGGAGCTGGGCGCGGATGACCTGGCATTCACCCACGACGAATTTGACGGACTGGCCAACCTGCTCGGTGCGGCGACCACGGAAGCATTCCGCGATGGAATATGGCAGCGCACCCTTGGCTGGTGCGCGGGCAGCCGGTTGCTGCTGGACGATCAGGGTGGCGGGCGCCCCGGAGCCCTGAGCCTGCGCGACTATCTCGGCAGCGAACTGCTGTCGCGCCTGGGCGAGGATGAACGCACGATCCTGATTCGCCTGGCGCATCTGCCTCGGGTGTCTGCCGAGCTGTGCGCGCAACTCTGGCCGGAACTGGATGGTGGGAACGTGTTCCGCGATCGCCTGCTGCCACAGGCGCTACTGCGGCCCATGGACAACCAGGGAACCTGGTGGCGCCTGCTGCCGGCAGTGGCAGCCGCCCTGCAGCCGGAGCTGAATGCCGCTGAGCTGGGCCGCCTGCGCGTGCACAGTTGCCGCTTCCTGTGGGACGCCGGGTTCGCCGACGAGGCCGTGGAAATGGCGCTCTGCGCCGACCAGGCGGACACCGCCGCCAACTACATGGATCGCATGCACCCGGACTGGCTGTTCACCGACCAGCATCTGGCCACCTGGCTCGATTGGCGTACGCGGCTGCCGATCAGCCTGCTGGAAGGCACACCATTCCTGATCTACCTGAATGCCCAGGCGCTGCTGAGCAGCTGGCGGCTGGACGAGGCGCGGCAGTGCATCGCGCGGATCGGCAACCTCCTGCCGCAACCCACCGCCACGCGCAACCGGCGAACCCTGGCCAACTGGCAGGCGCTGTACGGCACCCTGCAGGGGCTGGAAGGCAACGCTGAAGGGGCCCGAGAACATTGCCACTCGGCGCTGGAACACCTGGACGTACGCGACTGGCAATCGGCGTACCTGTGCTATTCGACCCTGGCCCGGGTAGCGATGGCCGCCGGTGAAGGCGACAAGGCGCACAACCTCCTGCATACCGCCCTCGAACTGGCGCGGCGTCAGGGTTGCCTGGCCAGCGAGGTGCTGATCGACACCGACCGCATCCGCCTGATGATCCTCAACGGCGAGCTGGACGAGGCGCACGCTCTGCTGGACGAATGTTTCCAACTGGTCGCGGAGGAGGGAGGCGAACACAGCCTGCTGCTTGGCCGCCTGCATCTGCTCCGTGGCGAGCTGGCACTCCTCGGCGGTGACCTGGATGCCAGCGAGATCGCCCTGCGCCGGGGCGAGGATCATGCGCGCGAATGCGCCGACCCATTCATCCTGCATGCGCGGATCGGCCTGTCCGAAGTGGCGGCGTGTCGCGGCGATTACCAGCAGGCGGGCCAGCATCTGCGCGAGATCGAGCGCCGCATGCAGTGCGCACGGGTCCATGCCGACTGCTACGCAAGCACCATCGCCCAGCAGAACCTGCGCGTGCTGGCCCGCCAGGAAGCATGGGAGCAGATGCTGCCTCAACTGCGCACGCTGGAGCAGCAGGCGCGGGCGGAGCTACCGCCGCTGCATGCACCATCCCTGCCGCAACGCATCCAATTGCTTCAGGCGCTGGCCCTGCGCGGTACTGGCGATCTGAGCGAGGCGGAAAAGGAACTGCGTGCCTTATCGCAGAGCTGCGAGCGCCTGCGTTTCGCCGGTCTTCTCGCGGAGGCCGGGGTCGCACTGCGCCAAGTCGAGCAGGAACTGGGCTGGAGTTGCCCGGAGCCCCGGGAAATCCGGCAGCCGGTGCCTTTCAGCCTGCTGGCGAAGTGGGCGACGCCTCCTGTCGCAAGCCCGGGCAGCGTGACGCGCCTGCATCCCGGCAAGCAGGACGTGCTGACCACTCGCGAATTCTCCGTGCTGGAGCTGCTGGCCGAGGGTCTGTCCAACATGGAGATCAGCGAACGGCTGTACATCTCGCTGAACACGGTCAAGGCGCACACCATCCGCATCAACCACAAGCTGGGCGTGAAGCGGCGTACCCAGGCAGTGATGCGGGCCCGGGTGCTAGGCATGCTGGCCTAGTCGATCAGGCCGCGCGTCCGGGCGATGGCGATGGCCGCCGTGCGACCTTCCGCGCCGAGCTTGTGATTGATGTTGCGCAGGTGGCTTTTCACCGTGTGCAGCGACAGGTTCATCTTCGCCGCGATGGCCAGGTTGCGATTGCCGGCGGCCGACAGGCGCAGCACTTCGAGTTCGCGGTTGCTCAGCAGCGCGTCCGCATCGCTGCTGCCGGTGCCTTTCGCCACGCCCGCGCGGCCAAGAAGATCAGCGAGGAACGCCGGCGCGATGCCAAGGCTGCTGCAGCCCGGCTGGAAGGACACCGCCCAGTCGGCAAGCAGCTTCGCCAGGCGCGACCCTTCGTCGAGGAATGTGCGCAGGAAGCCCTCGCGGCTCGCCAGTTGTAGCGCCGGGGTGAGCGCGGCAAGTGCCTCATCCCGCTGCCCATTGCCGGCCAGCGCCATGGCATGCAGGAGACGCAGCTTGAGGGCACGGCGATGGTGCTGGAAGCGCAGGGCATCCTCGATGGCCTCCTGCAGGGCCTTCACGGCCTGCACATGTTCGCCACGGGCGATGAGCAGGCGCTGCCGGGCGATGAAAGGAGTGTCCACATCGCAGCCATACAGCAGTACCCCGGAGCGTTCCCAGTCGCTGTTGAGTTCGGCGGAATGCAGGGCCTGGCTGGCGACGTCCAGGCGGTTCTCCATAGTGGCGATGCGCGCACGTTCGAGCCACGCCGCGCAGAGCAGACGAGAGGAATCGGTCTGCCGGCCGAGCTGTTCGAGACAGGCGAGATGATGCAGCCAGAGCGTGCGGTCGCCACGCAGATGAGCCATCCGCGCCTGCAGCACGCGACTGATGATCGATGCGTCAGGGCCGCCGCCATCCATCGCCGCCAGCGGGACGTCCTCCAGCGCATGGCGAGCCTCGTCGAGCCGATCGGCTTCATAGAGGGTCAGGGCATTGAATATGTCTAGCGGCACCCGGCCTGCCGGCCACCTGTCCTCCGAGCCCTGGCGGCGCCGTTCGGCGACGGCCTGCATGCGCGTACGTGCCTCGCTCAGGCGGCCCTGGACCAGTTCGATGATGCCGTGCTGGCACTCGGCGACTGCGTCGACGATGAGTGCGCGCGGCTGCACGCTGGCCTGGGTCATGCGTGCCAGCACCTGTCGCGCCTCATCGTAGCGCGCCGTGGCGATCAGGCAGTAGGCGAGGACGTTGCCCACCAGGCCTAGCTGGAAGGTTTCCTCCGGCGGCAGGCGCTCGAACTGCGTCTGGGCGGCACCGCAGGCGGCCTCCAGCCGATCGGTCAGGCCCAGCAGGAGACAGCGGATGGTTTCCGTCTCCCGGCTGGACGAGTTGCGCTCGACGACCTGCATGGCCTGCGCATAGCGGCGGGCCAGCAGCAGGGTCCAGGCGTGCACCAGCACCAGGCGCGGATAGCGGTCGATGACCGGCGCGGCGATCGGGTCGATGCAACGCAGCAGCGCGCGCAGGCTGCCGATGTCGATCAACTGGTCCAGGTGCGCGTCGAGCTGGCGGGCGACTTCTTCCTCATCGCCGGCCAGCCGCAGATGTTCGATGGCCTGCAAGGGCAGGTCGGCGGCGAAATGCCAGCTAGCGGCGGCGCGGTGCAGGGCTGGCGCCTGTCCGGGCAATTGCCGCTCCAGCGCGCTGCGCAGGAAGCTGGCAAACAGCGGGTGATAGCGGAACCAGCGGTTCTCGCTGTCCAGCGGGAAGAGGAACAGGTTTGCGCGCAGCAGCTGCCCGATCATCGACTGGCTGTCGCTGCGGCCGGTCAGTGCGTCGCACAGCGGCGCGCAGAAGCGATTGAGGATGCAGGTCTGCAGCAGGAACTGGCGGCATTCGTCGCTCTGCCGGGAGAGGACGTCTTCGGTGAGGTATTCGGCCAGCTCCAGGTGGGTACCGGAAAAGGCCGCGACGAACTCGCTCTGCTCGCGGCGCCCCTGAAGCGACAGGGTGGCCAGGTGCAGGGCGGTGATCCAGCCTTCGGTGCGGTTCTGCAGCGTCTCGATTTCGCTGTCGGGAAGCGACAGGTTGTGCTTGTCGTGAACGAATGCATGGGTTTCTTCCATGCTGAAACGCAAGGCGTCAGCGTTGATTTCCAGCAGCCGGCCATGCGCCCTGAGCCGGCCCAGCCCCAGGTCCGGCGTATTGCGCGTGGCAATGGCCAGGAGCCCGCAGGGGGGCAGGGCGTCCAGCAACTGACGGACGAAATCCAGCACCTCGGCGCTGTTCAGCACCTCGAATTCGTCGAGGAGGATGACGAAGGGCTGCTGGCGCTCGGCGACCTCGTCGAGCAGGGCCGCCGGCCGGGGCGCGCCAGTCGCGCGTTCGACGCGAACCCCGCGCGCCAGGTCGAGTTCGCGCAGACCGGCATCCAGGTGTGCGGCTAGGCGCTGCGGGTCATTGTCCGCCGCATCCAGGTTGATCCACAGAGCCGGCCTGCCATTGGCCGCCCAGAGTTCGCGCAACTGCGAGAGCAGGGTGCTCTTGCCGAAGCCAGCGGCGGCGCGGATCAGGACCAGCCCGGCGCCAGCCACCTCGCCCAGCCGGGCGAGGATTCGCTTGCGCTGGAGATGGAAGGGGGAGGCGAGCGGTGGGCGAAACTTGCCCGCGTTGATCCGTACCGCCTGCTCATTCGCCGGCAATCCCGGAACCGGGATCAGGTGCCTGGGCAGTGGTTGCAGGCCGCCTTTCTGGTCGGCTCCGGGTACCAGGGCCAGGCGTGCCAGCAGGTCGGGACGGTCAGGCATCGATCTCTCCAGCAGATGGATAGGGTCTTCCAAGGGTACTCAGCCATTCGAGTGATTGCCATGTCCGGCGGCCCGGATAGCCTTGGGCGCAGGACCGCCGGGGCGCTCGGCCCCGCAGGTATTTTTCAATCACGCAGAGAGAATGAACATGGCCGGACCCCTGGCAGGTGTGAAAGTAGTGGAAATGAATGCGATAGGGCCGGCGCCCTTCGCCACCATGCTGCTTGCGGACATGGGCGCGGAAGTGATCCGCGTCGACCGCCTGGTGTCCGGCTTCCTCAATGGCGACGACAGCGTGATCAGTCGTGGCCGCCGCAGTATTGGCATCGACCCGCGCAAACCGGGGGCGGTGGATGTGCTGCTGCGTCTGATCGACGAGGCCGACGTGCTGATCGAGGGCTTCCGCCCCGGGGTGATGGAGCGGCTGGGCGTGGGCCCGGTGGTTTGCCTGCAACGCAATCCGAAACTGGTCTACGGACGCATGACCGGCTGGGGCCAGAACGGCCCGCTGGCGCCGGTCGCCGGGCATGACCTCAACTACATCGCCATCACCGGTGCCCTGCATGCCATGGGACATGCCGACCGTGCGCCGACGCCGCCGCTGCACCTGGTCGGCGATATGGGCGGCGGAGCGATGATGCTGGCCTTCGGCGTGGTTAGCGCACTGTTCGAGGCGCAGCGCTCGGGCAAGGGGCAGGTGGTGGATGCGGCCATCTGCGACGGTGCGGCGCTGCTCGGCACCATGTACTACGAGCTCCGGCAGAAAGGCGAATGGCGAGGCCGCGGGGAGAACATCTTCGACGGCGGCGCGCCGTTCTACGGCTGCTATGCCTGCGCGGACGGCGGCTATATTTCGTTGGGAGCCATCGAGCCGCAGTTCTACCAGCTGTTCCTCGAACTCTGCGGCATCGACGATCCGGCCTTCCTGCACCAGTGGGAGCGCAAGGAGTGGCCGCAGCTGCGTGCCAAACTGGAAGCCATGTTCCTCACCCGCACCCGCGACGAATGGTGCGAGCTGCTGGAAGGCACCGACGTGTGCTTCGCCCCGGTGCTGGACCTGAGCGAGGCGCCGAACTATCCGCACAACCAGGCACGTGGCGTATTCGTCGAAAGCGACGGCATCGTGCATCCGGCGCCCGCACCGCGCCTGAGCCGCACGCCGGGCGTGGTCGGCAAGGTGGTGAAGAATGGCGAGCACACGCTGGAAATCCTCGAACAGCTCGGGCTCGACCAGGAGGCAATCGAGGTGTTGCGTGAGGTGGGGGCGATTGGCTGAGCCATTGGCCAAAACGTTTCCCCTTACCCCAACCCTCTCCCTCAGGGAGAGGGGGCCGGACGGAGTGTCGATTAGTGCGATGTTTCGCCTGACGCCGAATAGTCCCCTCTCCCTTGGAGCGGGGCGCGCAGCCAGGGCTGGAGTGAGGGGTGACCCACCGTTCAAGTGAAAACATCGTTCCCACCCCGCCAGCCAGTTCCCGCAATCCCGGAGTTCCCAGTTCAGATGAATCCGACCTCCCCACTGCTCGTCAGCACCAAGTTCTCCCCGCCGCGCATTGGCAGCCAGTCGGTCCCGCGCAGGAATCTTCTGGCGCGGCTGCAGGCCGAGCACCAGAACCGCCTGTTCCTGGTCACCGCTGGCGCCGGCTTCGGCAAGACCATCCTGCTCGCCCAGTGGCGCCAGGCGCTGATCACCGACGGGGCGACCGTGGCCTGGATGTCGCTGTCCCAGGACGACAGTCAGCTGGAGACGTTCTGCCTGAGCCTGATCGGTGCGCTGCAGCAGGTCGGGGTGTCGCTGGAGGAGAATCTCCTGCCGCTCAATGAGGAGGCAGGCAGCGATGTGATGCACATGATGTCGTCGCTGCTGATCAATACCCTGGCCAGGACCAGCGGCGAGTTCTACCTGATGCTCGATGACCTCCAGCAGGCGCGCGACCCACGCATCACCCAACTGCTGCAAGGGCTGATCGAAGGCGCGCCGCACAACCTGCACATCGCCCTCGCTTCGCGGCAGATGCCGGGGTTGCTGCTTGGCCGCCTGCGGGCGATGGGCGAGCTGTGCGAGGTGGAGGGCGCGGAACTGGCCTTCGATTTCCACGAGTCGCACGACTTCCTCAAGACCCATCTGGACAGCGCGATCGACGTCGATACGGCCCATGCCTTGCACGACCAGGCCGACGGTTGGCCCATCGGTCTGCAACTGCTGTCGATTTCGCGCAAGGCCAACCCGCGGCGCCGGGGTGGGTCGATCAACCCGCAGGCGAGCAGCCAGGGCCTGGAGGAGTATCTGGCGGAAGACGTGATCGCCGACCTGCCGGCCGGCCTGCTGGATTTCCTGCAGAAGATCTCCATCCTGCGGCGCTTCAATGCGCCACTGGCCGCCCATGTCACCGGCGTGTCCGAGGCCGAGGCGATGATCGAGGCGATCGAGTCGCGCAACCTGTTCCTGCAGTCGGTCGATGCGCCGGGGGACTACCAGTGGCTGCGCCTGCATCCGATGTTCAACGAATTCCTCGCCAAGCGCCTGGTTGCCTCGGGCACCGACGTGCGACTGCTGCACCGGCGGGCAACGGAGTGGTTCGAACGGGCCGGACTGGTTGCCGAAACCATGCGCCATGCATTGCTCGCCGAAGACTTCGACCTGCTGGTCGAGCTGCTGCACCGCTCGCAGCCGTCGTACAAGAGCGTCAGCCATCTCGGCCAGTTCATCCGCTGGCTCGACAATGTTCCGCTGTTGCTGCTCACTCAGCATCCTGACCTGCTTATCATGGGCATCTGGAGCTGCCTGCTGACCTCTCGCACCGCCAGGGCCGAGAGCTGGCTGGCCGCGCTGGTTGACGCGCAACTGACGCCGCAATGGCAGGACCAGGTGGCGCTGTTGCGGGCGACCCTGGCAATCCAGCACGACGACATGGCCGAGGCCCATGCGCTGCTGGAGCCGCTGATGGGCACGACCCTGGAGAATCCGTTCCTCGCCCAGGTATGCGCCTGCCTGACCGTCAGCGCGCTGAGCAGTCTCGGGCGGTACGCCGAGGCACGCCGCTACTTCAACTCGCCGGCCGGTCGTTGCCTGCGTTCGAGCAGTTATGAAATGGCGCTGATCGGCGCGGCCTCGATGGCACAGATGGCGCTGTTCGAGGGCAACGTGCTGGAGGCCGAGCGCAGCTGTTCCACGGTGCTCGCCCAGGCCGAGCAGGTGCATGGCCGGCGTTCGGTCAGCGCCTGCAACTGCGCGGCGATCCTCGGGGAGGCGTACTACGAGCTCGACCGCATCGACGAGGCGCGCGAGGTCCTCGCCAATCGCCAGGACATCCTGCGTTTCGCGGTGCCGGAGTACCGCATCAGCTCGGCCCTGAGCCATGCGCGCCTGCAGCTGCTGCAGGAGTCTTCGCGCAGCGCACTGGAGTATCTGTCCCGGCAGGAGGAACAGTTCCGCGACCTGGGATTGCACCGTGGCGTCGCCGCCATGCTCGCCGAGCGGCTGCGCATCCTGTTGCGCAGCGGCGACTGGCGGCAGGCGGAAGTCATCCAGGCGGCGCTGGAAGACCTGCCGCGCGAGACGCTCGAACCGACGCCGGCACAGGCGGAAGTGGCCGTCCTCACCGCGCTGTCGAAAGCCCGGCTGGCCCTGGCGCGGCAGCAGCCCGAACTGGCGTTGCGGGCGCTTTCGGAAATCGAGGGGCCCGCGCGCGAGTATGCCCGCAGCGGCTGGCGGCTGAAGGCGGAAATCCTCCGCACCCTCGTCCTCGACATGCTCGGCCGCGAGGAGGAGTCGCTGGAGCGCGCGCAGAGCGTACTGGCCGGCGCTTACCGCATGGGCATGCTGCGCACGCTGCTGGATGAAGGCGAACCGCTGCGCAGACTGCTGACTCGCCTGGAAATCCCGGCCGACAAGGAGCTGGCGGCGTACCTGCAGGAACTCACCCGGCGGCAGCCTGTGCAGACGGAGCAGGACGAGGTCGAGCCGCAGGTCGGCGGGGCCGAGACCAAGGAGCCGCTGCTGACCAGGCGCGAGCTGGAAATCCTCGAACTGCTCGAACAGTCGATGTCCAACAAGCGCATCGCCCTGGCGTTGAACCTGAGCCTGCAGACGGTCAAGTGGAACTTGCGCAACATCTTCTCCAAGCTCGGGGTATCCAGCCGCTACGAGGCGATCATCATCGCCCGCAAGCGCGTTCCGCGCGGCTCCTGAGGCCGATGGTCCGCCCGGCCCGGGGTGAGGAGGGCGGACCATACCGCCGGCTACAGTGAGTTGACCAGATGGCCGCCGTCCACTGCCAGCACCGAACCGGTCATGAACGAGCCGGCTTCGCTGGCGAGCAGCAGCAGGGGGCCGTCCAGTTCCTCCAACTGGCCCAGGCGGCGCATCGGCACCATGTGGCGGATGTAGGCCATGCCTTCCTCGGTTTCGAAGTGGGTGTCGTTGATCTCGGTCTTGTAGTAGCCGGGAGCGATGGCATTCACGCGGATGTTGCTGCGTGCCAGTTCCAGCGCCAGAGATTTGCTCAGCTGGACTACACCGGCCTTGGCCGTGCAGTAGTGGCTGAGCTGCATGCCGACGCGCAGGCCGAGGATCGAGGCGATATTGATGATGCTGCCCGGGCGCCCGGCCTTGACCATGCGCCGCGCCGCGCACTGGGCCACGCGCCAGACGCCGTCGAGATTGGTCGAGAGCATGGCGCGCCAGTCTTCCTCGCTGATATCCAGCGCGCGCCGGCCGTTGCCGATACCGGCGTTGTTGACCACCACGTCGACCACGCCGAACGCCGCCTCGGCAGCATCGAAAGCCGCCTCGACGCTGTCTCGGCTGGTCACGTCCATTGCCACGTCCAGCACTTTGGCGCCCTTGTCGCGCAGTTCCGCCGCCAGTACCTGCAGGCGATCGACCCGCCGCGCGCCGATCACCACGCGAGCATCGGCGGCGGTTACGGTGTGGGCGAAGTGAGCGCCGATACCGCTGGACGCACCAGTGATCAGCACGGTCTTGCCGGCCAGGGAGAAAATGTTCCGTTCCATCAAAGCACCTCGAACAGGCCGGCGGCGCCCATGCCACCGCCGATGCACATGGTGATCACGACGTATTTCACGCCGCGTCGTTTACCTTCCAGCAGGGCGTGGCCGACCATGCGCGCGCCGCTCATGCCGTAGGGATGACCGATCGCGATGGCGCCGCCATTGACGTTGAGCTTGTCGTTGTCGATGCCAAGCCGGTCGCGGCAGTAGAGCACCTGGCAGGCGAAGGCCTCGTTGAGCTCCCAGAGGCCGATGTCGTCGACGGTCAGACCGTGCTGCTTGAGCAACCTGGGCACGGCCAGGACGGGGCCGATGCCCATTTCTTCCGGCGCCAGGCCGGCTACCGCGATGCCGCGATAGAGACCCAGCGGCTCCAGATTGCGCTGCTCCGCCAGGCGGGCGTCCATCAGCACGCAGGCACTGGCGCCGTCGGACAGCTGGCTGGCGTTGCCAGCAGTGATGCAGCCGCCTTCTAAAACGCTTTTCAGGCCGGTCAGGTCTTCCAGACGGGTTTGCGGACGGTTGCCTTCGTCCTGGCCAAGGGTGACCTCTTCGAGGTTCACCGTACCGGTAGCCTTGTCCACGGTCTGCTTGGTGACGGTGACCGGGACGATCTCGTTGGCGAACAGCCCGGCCCGCTGGGCCGCGGCGGTACGCTGCTGCGATTGCAGGCTGTAGGCGTCCTGCGCTTCGCGGCTGATGCCGTAGCGTTTGGCTACCAGTTCGGCGGTCTGCAGCATCGGCATGTAGGCGTGCTCGGCGTGGCGCGTCACCTGCTCGTCGCGCTCGCTCATGGCCCATTCGACGCTGCACTGCTGGACCAGGCTGATCTGCTCCTGGCCGGCGCCGATGGTCACCTGCATGCCGTCGACCATAATCTGCTTGGCAGCGGTGGCGATGGCCATCAGGCCGGAGGCGCACTGGCGGTCGATGGTCTGGCCGCTGACGCTGAGCGGCAGGCCGGAGGCCAGCGCGGCCATGCGGCCGAGGTTCCAGCCGGCAGTGCCGGAGGGCAGTGAGGAGCCCATGACCAGATCTTCGATCTCGCCGGCATCGACACCGGCACGCTCTACGGCGGCACGGATGGCGAAGGAACTCATGCTTGGCGAACGGGTGTTGTTGAAGGCGCCACGGTATGCCTTGGCAATCGGCGTGCGGGCGGTGGAGAGAATGACGGCTTCTTTCATGGGGATGTCCTGTGGGCGTTTTAGTCCTCTCTCCCAGAGAGAGAGGAGAGAAGGGCGCGGTTGACTCAGATCTTCTCGATATGGGGCTTGCCAGCGGCAACCAGGCGTTCCAGCAACGGCGCCGGCTGGAACCACATCTCGCCGTACTCGCCGAGCTGCTTGCGGTACTGGCGGATGCCAGCCAGAACGGTGTCCAGGCCGAGCTGTTCGGCGTAATGCATGGGGCCGCCGACATGGGCGGGGAAGCCGTAGCCGTTGATCCACACCAGGTCGATGTCGCTGGCGCGCAGGGCGATGCCCTCGTCGAGCAGCTGGATGCCCTCGTTGATCAGCATGAACAGGCAGCGGTCGTGGATCTCCTGCGTGGAAACGGGGCGGCGCGGAATGCCCAGGTCGCCGGAGATACGCTCGGCAAGGGCGACCACTTCGTAGTCTTCCTTGCGTTCGCGGCCTTCGTAGATATAGCTGCCGCGATTGGTCTTCTGCCCGTAGCGACCGAGTGCGTAGAGTTCGTCGGCCAGCTTGCAGTAGCTCGGGTCATGGGCAATGACCTCGCGGCGCGACTCGCGCACCAGGTAACCGACGTCGATGCCGGCCAGGTCGTGCATGGCCATCACGCCCATGGCCAGGCCGAGGTCGGTGAGCAGCTTGTCGATCTGCGCCGGGGTGGCGCCTTCCAGCACCAGGCGATGGGCCTCGCGGGAGTAGGGTTCGAGCATTCGGTTGCCGATGAAGCCGAAGCACACGCCCGACACCACCGGCATCTTGCCGATACGCTTGCCGATCTTCAGGGTGGTGGCCAGCACGTCGGGGGCGGTTTCCCGGGCGCGCACGACTTCCAGCAGGCGCATGACGTTGGCCGGGCTGAAGAAGTGCAGGCCGATGACGTCCTGCGGGCGGCGGGTGACGGCGGCGATGGCGTCGACATCGAGGGTCGAGGTGTTGCTGGCGAGGATCGCGCCGGGCTTGCACACCTCGTCGAGGGTGCGGAACACCTGCTGCTTGATCGCCAGGTTCTCGAACACGGCCTCGATCACCAGGTCGGCGTCGGCCAGGTCGGCGTAGTCGAGGGTGCCCTGCAGCAGTTCCATGCGCTGCTCCAGCTGCGCTTCGGTCAGCTTGCCGCGCTTGACGCTGATCTCGTAGTTCTTGCGGATCTGCGCCAGGCCGCGATCCAGCGCCTCGGCCTTCTGCTCCAGCAGCTTCACCGGAATGCCGACGTTGGCGAAGTTCATGGCGATGCCGCCGCCCATGGTGCCGGCGCCGATCACCGCGACCTTGCGGATCGGGCGGAGCGGGGTAGTGGCATCCACTCCCGGAATCCTTCCCGCTTCGCGTTCGGCGAAGAACACATGGCGCTGGGCAACCGACTGCGCGGAGCTCTCGGCCTGCCTGAACAGCTCGCTCTCGCAGGCCAGGCCTTCGTCCAGCGGCAGCGTGCAGGCGGCCTCTATCGCGGCCAGTACCCGATAGGGCGCCTGGCGGTTCTTCCAGCGCGGCTCGTTGTCGGCCAGATAGCGCTCGATGAAGTCGTCGGCCATGCTGTCTGCCGGGTTCGTCCAGGGCTCCGGCCGGCGCGCAGGGGCGCCATGGGCGAGCAGTTCGCGGGCAAAGGCGCAGGCCGCATCCAGCAGGTTCTCTCCATCGTGGCTGACGCGGTCCAGCAGGCCCAGCTCCAGGGCGCGACGACCATCGACGGGCTGGCCGGAGATCATCATTTCCAGCGCCGGCTCGACGCCGATCAGCCGTGGCAGGCGCTGGGTGCCACCGGCGCCGGGCAGCAGGCCGAGATTGATTTCCGGCAGGGAAAGGCGTGCCGTGGGCTCGCCGATGCGATAGCCGCAGGCCAGCGCCAGCTCCAGTCCGCCACCCATGGCGACACCGCCGATCGCCGCCAGCAGCGGCTTGTCCAGGCGCGTCATGCGCAATAGCACATCGGGCAGGAAGGGTGCGGCGAGACTGGCCAGGCTACCGAATTCGCCGATGTCGGCGCCGGCGCTGAACGGCAGTCCGTCGCCATGCAGGACGATGGCGCGCACCGAAGGATCGGCAGCGGCACATTCGATGGCCTCCAGCAGGGCGGCGCGCAGCGGCTGGCCAAGGGCGTTGACGGGCGCGCGTGCCAGGCCGATCAGGGCCAGTTCGTTGTCGATGCGATAGCGGATCAGGCTGCTCATTGGAATGTCCGGGGTCGGTGGATCGGGCGTTCGCTAGTTAAGCGAAACCCGCGCGTTACCGATCCCTTCCTTCGGAGTGGGGCGGTACACCACTCCCTGCAGGAACAGGTCCACCCCAGTCTTTTTTCACCCCCGGCCAACTCCAACGGAGTGGTCTGTGCGCAAGGCCATGTCCCTAACCTGCCTGGGTGAGTTGCCGCCATCCGAGCGGGCACGATCCAGTCGATATACAGAGGGCAATGCCGCCATGATTCCACGCACGCTGTTCAGTCACGAACATGAAGAGTTCCGCAGTACCGTCCGCCGATTCCTTACCGATGAGTGCATGCCGCACCATGAACAGTGGGAAGAGGACCGCCGCGTGCCGCGCGAAATCTGGAGAAAGGCCGGCGAACTGGGGATGCTCAATCCCACTACCCCGGAAGCCTATGGCGGCCTGGGCCTGGACTGGCGCTTCTCGATGATCGTTGCCGAAGAGATCGGCCTAGCTAATACCACTGGCCTGAACGGTTTCGGGATTCACGATATCTGCGCCGGCTACCTGAACAACTTCGGCACCGAAGAGCAGAAGCTGGAGTGGCTGCCGAAGATGGCGACTGGCGAGATCATCTCCGCCGTAGCCATGACCGAGCCGAACACCGGCTCCGACCTGCAGGCGGTGAAGACCCGCGCGGTCCTCGAGGGTGACGAGTACGTCATCAATGGCGCCAAGACCTTCATCTCCAACGGCACCAACTGCGACGTCATCGTGGTAGTAGCCAAGACCGGCAACAGCGGCAAGGGCTCCCAGGACATCTCGCTGATCCTGGTCGAGGCGGATCGCCCCGGTTTGAGCAAGTCCAAACCGCTGCGCAAGGTCGGCCTGCATGCCCAGGACACCACCATGCTGTTCTTCGAGAACGTGCGTGTACCGAAGAGCAGCGTTCTCGGTGGCGTGCCGGGCCAGGGCTTCTACCAACTGATGAAGGAGCTGGCCTGGGAGCGCCTGTCCATTGCCATCTCCTGCATCTCGGGAGCGCAGGCGGTGCTCGACAGCACCATCGACTACACCCGCGGCCGCACGGTGTTCGGCAAGCCGATCATCGATTTCCAGAATTCGCGCTTCAAGCTCGCCGACCTGAAGGCGGAGATCGTCATCGGCCAGACCTATGTCGACCGCTGCATGGAACTCTGCCTGGAGCACAAGTTGACCACCGAAGCGGCCGCCGCGGCCAAGATGTGGTGTTCGGACCTGTACTCCAAGGTGGTCGATGCCTGCCTGCAGCTGCACGGCGGCAACGGCTACATGCTCGAATACCCGGTTGCCCGCCACTACATCGACTGCCGTGTCACCCGCATCTATGGCGGCGCCAACGACATCATGCGCGAGCTGATCGCCCGCACTCTCTGATCGACTTTTTCGAGCGCCGCCGTGCTTCGTGCACGGCGGTTTTTTTATTTCTGGTGCGGTCGCCTGGCATTGATATGGCAGGTTGCACCCGCCCTACGTATCCCCCTCACCCTAACCCTCTCCCTCAGGGAGGGGGGACTGCTCGGCGTTGCCGGCTGGCAAGGCATATCTCCCGACACCGTTGTGCCCCCTCTCCCTCCGGGAGAGGGTTGGGGTGAGGCATTCCCAGCGCCGAAGTCTCAGCAGGAGCGGGCCATGCCCGCGATTGCGCCCATGCAAAAGCGGACCACCAAATCCCACTCCATGCCACTCCCCATGGGCGGGATACACCACCCCCCGCTTGCGCAACCATTGATCCATCAATAAACCCGGCTCGACTGCCAGCCGGGACACTGTCAACTGAGCGTGGAGAAGAAGATGTCGCAGAAAACCTATGTCGTTGGCGTTGGCATGGTCCCGTTCGCCAAGCCCGGCGCGAGCAAGTCCTACATCGAGATGGGCGCCGAGGCCGTGCGCCTGGCACTGAAGGACGCCGGCCTGGATTTCAGACTGATCCAGCAGGCCTATGCCGGCTATGTCTACGGCGACTCCACCTGCGGCCAGTCTGCCCTGTATGAAGTCGGCATGACCGGTATCCCGGTGATCAACGTCAACAACAACTGCGCCAGCGGCTCGACCGCGCTGTTCCTGGCCCGTCAGGCGGTGGAAAGCGGGGCGGTGGATTGCGCCTTGGCCTTCGGTTTCGAAGAGATGCAGCCGGGTGCGCTGAAGAGCTTCTGGACCGATCGCGAACCGACCATGGGCAAATCCTATCGCGCCGCCTCCAAAGTCTTCCCGGAAGGCGCCGGCATGCCGGGTGCGCTGATGCTCTTTGGCGGCGCCGGTCGCGAACACATGCAGAAGTACGGCACCAAGATGGAAACCTTCGCCGCCATCCGCGCCAAGGCCAGCCGCCATGCGGCCAACAACCCGCTGGCGGTGTTCCGCAAGGTGGTCACCACCGAGGACGTGATGGCCGACCAGGTGGTCTGGGAAGGCGTGATGACCCGCCTGATGGCCTGTCCGCCGACCTGCGGCGGCGCTGCGGCGATCCTCGTATCCGAGCGTTTCGCCAGGAAGCATGGCCTGCGCACCGACGTGGCCATCCTCGCCCAGGCGATGGCTACCGACACCCCCGATGCCTATGAGCCGCCGTCGATGATCAGCGTGGTCGGCACCGGCATGACCCATGCGGCTGCCCAGCAGGTCTACGAGAAAGCCGGCGTCGGTCCGGAAGACATCCGCGTCTGCGAGCTGCACGACTGCTTCGCCCACAACGAGCTGCTGACCTACGAAGGCCTGGGCTTCTGCGCGGTGGGCGAGGGCGAGAAGTTCGTCCTGGATGGCGACAACACCTACGGCGGCCAGGTGGTGGTCAACCCGTCCGGCGGCCTGCTCTCCAAGGGCCACCCGCTGGGCGCCACCGGCCTGGCGCAGTGCTATGAGCTGAGCCACCAGCTGCGCGGCACCGCCGAGGCCCGTCAGGTCGAAGGCGTGAAGCTCGCCCTGCAGCACAACCTCGGCCTCGGCGGCGCCGGTGTCGTGACCCTCTACGGTCGCGGCTGATCAGGCACGACACGCGCGCCCGGTAGGGCGCGCCACTTCAAGACAACAACAGGAGCCAACCGAAATGGCAGACAAGAGCCTGATCGGCCGATCCACCGGCACCACCACCAGCGAAGTGGAGAAGGGCCGCCTGCGTTTCTTCGCCAAGGCCATCGGTGAAACCAACCCGATCTACAGCGACGAGGCCGCCGCCAGGGCTGCCGGTTACAAATCCCTGCCGGTACCGCCGACCTTCCTGCTGTGCCTGGAAAGCGAAGGCCGCAATCCACAGGCCATCGTCGAGGACGTCATGGGCTTCGACCTCGGCCGCATCCTGCATGCCGAGCAGGAGTTCACCTATCACCGCATGGCCTTCGCCGGCGACGTGCTGACCTTCGATACCCGCATCGCCGACGTGTACGAGAAGAAGGGTGGGGCGCTGCAGTTCGTGGTCCAGGAAACCCGCATCACCAATCAGGACGGCGAGCACATTGCCGATCTCCGCTCGTCCCTCGTCCAGCGCTGAGGAAATGGCCATGAATATTCCGCAATACAGCGATGTGCAGGTTGGCGACGAGCTGCCGCTGATGAAGCTGCGTCCGGTCGACCGCACCATGCTCGCGCTCTATGCCGGCGCTTCCGGCGACCACAACCAGATTCACATCGACATCGATTTCGCCCGCAAGGCGCGCGTCCCGGACGTATTCGCCCACGGCATGCTCTCCGCCGCCTACCTTGGCCGCCTGCTCACCAGTTGGGTGCCGCAGCCGCAGATCCGCAAGATCGCGGTGCGCTTCACCGGCATCACTCAGATCGGCCATATCCCGCACCTGAGCGGGCGTGTCGCCGAGAAGTTCGAGGCGGACGGCGAGAAGCGCGTGCGCCTGGAAATCCAGTGCGCCAACCAGTACGGCGAATCCAAGATCGTCGGCGAAGCCGTGGTGGCTTTGGCCTGAAGCAAACAACCGAACAAGAAAACACAGGTAAGGAACAATGAAAAAGCTCGAAGGTAAAGTTGCCCTGGTGACCGGTTCCGGTCGTGGTATCGGCCGCAGCGTGGCCCTGAAGCTGGCCGCCGACGGCGCCCGCGTGGTGGTCAACGATCTGGACCAGGCGCCCGCCGAGGAAGTGGTCGCGGAAATCCGCGCTGCCGGCGGTGAAGCCGTTGCCTGCGTGGGCAGCGTGACCGCCGTCGACTTCGCCGACCGTTTCGTGCAGACCGCCGTGCAGAACTTCGGTGGCATCGACATCATCGTCAACAACGCCGGCTACACCTGGGACAACGTGATCCAGAAGATGTCGGATGAGCAGTGGTACGCGATCATCGATTGCCACCTGACCGCTCCGTTCCGCATCCTGCGTGCCGCCTACCCGGTTATCAGCGCCGCCGCCAAGGCGGAAGCCGCTGCCGGCAAGGTCGTGCACCGCAAGGTCGTCAACATCTCCTCCGTCGCCGCCGCCGGCAACGCCGGGCAGACCAACTACTCCACCGCCAAGTCGGGCATCCTCGGTATGACCAAGACCCTCTCGAAGGAGTGGGGCCGTCACAAGGTCAACGTCAACGCCGTCGCTTTCGGCCATATCGAGACCCGCATGACCCAGGCGCTGGCCGGCGAGAACAGCAAGACCGTGAACATCGAGGGCCGCGAGATCAAGGTCGGCATCCAGCAGTCCGCCATCGAGGCGAGCAAGATGATGTGCCCGCTGGGTCGCCCGGGCAGCCCGGAGGAAGCCGCCGGCGCCGTCTACCTGTTCTGCATCCCCGAGTCCGATTTCGTCTCCGGCCAGGTCCTGGTCTGCGGTGGCGGCCTGGGCACCGTGTGACCTGAGAGGAATCCGTCATGCAACTGGACAACTACCGTTCCGCCTGGATGACCGACGACCTGTCGGCTTTCGGCGACAGCATCCGCCGCTTCGTCCGTGAGCGGATGGCGCCGAACGAGGACAAATGGCGCGCCCAGCACCAGGGCGACCGCGAAACCTGGCTGGCCTGCGGCGAGATGGGCATGATCCTGCCCGACGTTCCGTCCGAGTACGGCGGCGCCGACGGCACCCCGGCGCACTACGCCGTGGTGCTGCAGGAGCTGGCCTACGGCGGCGCGGCCAGCATTGCGCTGAGCATCAGCCACATTGTCGGCCATTACATCCTCGCCAGCGGTACCGAGGAGCAGAAGCGCCAGTGGCTGCCGAAGATCGCCTCGGGCGAGTGCATCTGCTCCATCGCCATGACCGAGCCGGGCACCGGCTCCGACCTGCAGGGCGTGCGTACCCGCGCGGTGAAGAAGGGCGACAAGTACGTCATCAGCGGCTCCAAGACCTTCATCAGCAACGGCCAACTGAGCGACATGGTGGTCGTGGTCGCCAAGACCGACATGGAAGCCAAGGGTTCGCAGGGTATCTCGCTGTTCATCGTCGATACCAGGACCCCCGGTTTCATCCGTGGCAAGTGCCTGGACAAGATCGGCATGCCGGGCCAGGACACCTCGGAGATGTTCTTCGACGAGTGCGAAGTACCGGCCGACTGCCTGCTCGGCGGCGCCGAGGGGCAGGGCTTCTACCAGCTGATGCAGCAGTTGCCCTACGAGCGCGCGGAAATCTCCATCCAGGCCGTCGCGCAGATGGAGCGAGCCCTGGCGCTGACCGTGGAGTACACCAAGGAACGCAAGGCCTTCGGCAAGGCGATCCTGGACTTCCAGAACACCCGTTTCACCCTCGCCGATGTGAAGGCCACGGTGGTCGCCTCGCGCACCTTCGTCGACCTGATCATCCAGCGCTGGGTGGATGGCAGCCTGGATACCACGCTGGCGTCCATGGGCAAGTTCTGGCTGACCGAGCGCCAGGGTGAGGTCATGGACCGTTGCCTGCAGTTCTTCGGCGGTTTCGGCTACATGAACGAGTACCCCATCGCCCGGATGTACGCCGACGCCCGCGTCGCGCGTATCTACGGCGGCGCCAACGAGATCCAGCGCGAGTTGGTCGGTCGGTCGTTGTAACAGTGGATCAGGGCGGTGTTCAGCCACGAGAGCGCCGCCCACACCGCCAGGGAAGGCCTTTCAACCAGCGGGCTGTCGTCAGCCTGCCAGCTACAAGAGAAGACTGCGATGGCGGAACACGCATCGGAAAACCAGCGGCGGCGCCTGCTGCACACCCGGCAGGTCAGCTGTGAGGGTTACCTGCGCGAGGATGGCCTGTTCGAGTTCGAAGGACGGCTGCGCGACACTAAGTCGTACGACACCACCCTGCTGTTCAGCAGCATTTCCGCCAACCAGCCGGTGCACCAGATGCTGATGATCATGACGGTCGACCGGGACCTGGTGATCCATGACCTGAAGGCAGTCACCGAGGCTGGCCCGACGCCGTTCTGCCGCCAGATAAACGGCGCCTACGCGGCCCTGAAGGGGCTGCGTATCGGTCCAGGCTTCAAGAAGCGGCTGCTTGAACGCGTGGGAGGAGAGCAGGGCTGCACTCACCTGACCGAGCTGCTCGGGCCGATGGCGACTACCGTTTACCAGACAGTCTCCATGCTCGCCTATGGCACCCCGCGGGAGCGCGCGGCGGTCGACCGGGCCAGCGAGTTCGCCGGCAACAAATGGGTGATCGGCACCTGCCATGCCTACCAACGCGGCGGCGAAGCCGAGAGAAGACTACTGGCCCGCAGCCGATATACCGAACCGATGCCATTGGCTGTGGCCAACGATTGATGAAGTCCCGGAAGGGGCATGAATGACCTGGCGTTGCATGCAGCCTGCACCGAGCGCATCCGCCAATAACAACAAGAGTGGAGGTTCAGATGTACATCACCCAAGGCTTACACCGCCACATGCAGCAGCGCCCCAATGCCACTGCCATTCGCAGCCAGGGACGCAGCATGACGTTCGCCGAGCTCGGCCAACGAGTCGCGAGGCTGGCCGGTGCATTGAAGAAACTCGGCATGGCTAGCGGCGACTGCATCGCCATGCTGTCGCGCAACTCCCAGCACTATATCGAGTACAGCCTGGGCGTGCCGTGGGGCGATGGCGTGCTGAACCCGGTCAATACGCGCTGGAGCGTCGCCGAGATCGTCTATTCCCTGGATGACTCCCAGTCGACCATGCTGATCGTCGACGACACGTTCAAGGGCATGGGCGCGGTCATTGCCCAGCAGGCGAAGACTATCCGTCACATGATCTACGCCGGCGACGAGCAGACTCCCGAGGGCATGCTGTCCTACGAGGAGCTGCTCGCCGCGGCCGAACCGGTCGAGGATGTTCGCCGCAGCGGCGATGCGCTGCTGGGGATATTCTACACCGGCGGCACCACCGGTTTCCCCAAGGGCGTGATGATCAGCCAGAACAACCTGGCTTTCGCCTCGCTGGCTTCCCAGAACAGAGGCTTCTTCAAGTGCGGCACGGCGTTCCTGCATGCCATGCCGATGTTCCACCTGGCCGATTTCTCCGCCATGTACAGCCTGCTGGTATCCGGTGGGGTCCATGTGATCCTTCCGGCGTTCACCGGTGAGGCAGCCCTGCAGGCCATCACCCGCGAAGGCGTGTGCGACCTGATGCTGGCACCGACCATGATCCAGATGCTGCTCGATGCCCGTGACGCCAGTCCGGAGTGGGCCGGGGTTGAACTGGAGTCGATCTGCAACATCATCTATGGCGCCTCGCCGATTTCCCCGGTGCTGCTCGATCGTGCCTGGGGAGCATTCCCGGCTGCGCGGTTCTTCCAGGGTTATGGCATGACTGAGTTGACTACCGGCGGAACCCTGCTCGACCCCGAGTACCACTGCGCGGAACACCAGGCCAGCGGCAAGATGTATTCGGCCGGCCGGGCGATCAATTGCGTGGAAATACGCATCGTCGACAGCGAATCCCGTGAGGTGCCGCGCGGCACGGTAGGAGAGATCGCCGTGCGCGGCCCCAACGTCATGCTCGGCTACCTGAACAAGCCGGAAGCCACCGCCGAAGTGCTGAAGGATGGCTGGATGCACACCGGCGACGGCGGCTACATGGACGAAGAGGGCTTCGTCTACATCGTCGACCGCCTGAAGGACATGATCGTCAGCGGCGGCGAGAACGTGTATTCCGCCGAGGTCGAGAACGCCATTTCCAGCCATCCCGCCGTGGCGCAGTGCGCGGCCATCGGCATCCCCTCCGACAAGTGGGGCGAGTCGGTGCATGCGGTGATCGTGCTCAAGCCCGAGCACTCGGTGAGCGAAGAGCAAATCGTCGCCCATTGCCGTGAGCGCATCGCCGGATACAAGTGCCCGCGCAGCGTGGAGTTTCGCGAGGCCATGCCGCTGTCGAGCGTGGGCAAGATTCTCAAGAACGAGCTGCGCAAACCCTACTGGGAAAACCACTCGCGCAATATCGCCTGACCGGCGACTGCCTCCCGACCTTCCAACCAGCCGCCCTGCGGGGCGGTTGGCGGAAGTTTTCCTGCCTGAAGATACCCACTTTCGTTGCCCCGCCATGAGCATGGCGTCCGGGTGGCTGGTCGGTGCCCATGGAGTGGGGAAGGAGTGGGGTGGCCTGGCCGGAATGGGCGGGTTCCTGCGCAAGCCGAGAGGAATAGCATCCGTTCATGGGCCGACCGGCCCGCAAAACAAGAACAGAGAACTGGCGAAATGAAGAGATTGAACAAATGGCTGCCCAGACTCGTCCTGGCAGCATCATTGCTTGGAGCTGCGTTGAGCGTCGATGCGGCAGACAAACCAAACGTCCTGGTGATCTTCGGCGACGACATCGGCTACTACAACATCAGCGCCTACAACCAGGGGATGATGGGTTACGAGACGCCGAACATCGACCGTATCGCCAAAGAGGGTGCGCTGTTCACCCACGCCTACGGCGAGCAGTCCTGCACCGCCGGCCGCTCTGCCTTCATTCTCGGCGAGCATCCGTTCCGTACCGGCCTGCTGACCATCGGCATGCCCGGCTCCGAGCACGGTATCCCGGACTGGGCGCCGACCCTGGGCGACGTGATGAAGCAGCAGGGCTATACCACCGGCCAGTTCGGCAAGAATCACCTCGGCGACCGCGACAGGCACCTGCCGACCAACCACGGCTTCGATGAGTTCTTCGGCAATCTCTACCACGTGAACGCCGAGGAAGAGCCGGAAACCTACTACTACCCGAAAGACCCGGAATTCCGGAAGAAATACGGCCCGCGCGGCGTGATCCATTCCTATGCCGACGGCCGCATCGAGGACACCGGTCCGCTGACCCGCAAGCGCATGGAGACCATCGACCAGGAGTTCGTCGAAGCCACCGAGAACTTCATCGACAAGGCGCACAAGGCCGACAAGCCCTTCTTCGTCTGGTTCAACAGCACGCGCATGCACGTCTGGACTCACCTGAAGAAAGAGTCGGACGGCAAGACCGGGATCGGCCTGTACCCGGATGGCATGGTCGAGCACGACGGCCAGGTCGGCCAGTTGCTGAAGAAGCTCGACGACCTCGGCATCGCCGACAACACCATCATCGTCTACACCACCGACAACGGTGCGCAGAAGGCCAGTTGGCCGGACGGCGGCACCTCGCCGTTCAATGGCGAGAAAGGCACCTCCAACGAGGGCGGCCACCGCGTACCGATGCTGGTCAAGTGGCCGGGCGTGCTCAAGCCAGGCATCCGCTACAACAACATGATTGCCCTCAACGACTGGATGCCGACCCTGGCCGCGGCCGCCGGAAACTCCAACCTGGTGGCTCAGTTGGCCAAGGGCGGCGAGCTGAACGGCAAGCGGTACCGGGTGCACCTGGACGGCTACGACTTTCTGCCGTTCTTCAAGGGCGAAACGAAGAGCAGCCCGCGTGAGGAGTACTTCTATTTCGGTCAGGGGGGCGAGCTGAATGCGCTGCGCTGGAACGATTGGAAAATCGCCTTCGCCAGCTTCGAAGGCTCCGTCTCCCGGGCATCGCGCACGGTCCCCAACTGGCCGAGCCTCACTAACCTGAAGGCCGATCCCTTTGAAACCGCGCGTAAGGATTCTGGGTTGTCCGCGCGCTGGGCTGCTGACCAGATGTGGTTGTTCGTGCCGGTACAGGCCGAAATCAAGAAGTTCATGGCGACACTGGGGCAGTACCCCTTCCAGGAAGGCGAGAACCTCAACCCGGCCAACATCAATTACCAGAGCCTGGCGATCCGGAAAGCCCTGATGGGTTTGCAGAAATCATCTGCCGAGCAGTGATCCCCCTGGGGTTCTGCGAGCCCCGCAGAACCCTTGGAACGCCTGCAACAAGGCCCGCAACCCGGGCCCCATTCAGTTAGGAGCAAGCATGTTCATTCAGAAGAAAGTGCGCGCCCTGGGCTTGCTGCTGGGGCTTTGTGCCCTGGCGATCCAGGTGCATGCCGAGACGATCCTGCCGAAGCCGGACTACCACTATCCGGGGTATGTCGGGCGCACCAAGCTCGACAGCGATCCGCCGCAGTTCCCACCGCTGGAACGCCCGCCGAAAGGCGCGCCGAACGTGCTGGTGATCCTGCTCGATGATGTCGGCTTCGGTCAGTTCGACGTATTCGGCGGCGCTGTGCCGTCGCCGAGCCTCGACAAGCTCGCGGCTGACGGCGTGCGCTTCAACCGTTTCCACACCACTGCGCTGTGCTCGCCGACCCGCGCCGCGCTGCTCACCGGGCGCAACGAGCACCAGGCCAACTTCGGGGTGATCTCCGAACTCGGCATCGGCTACGACGGTTACACCGGCATCCTGCCGAGGAGTACTGGCACCATCGCCGAAATCCTCCGGCAGAACGGCTACGCCACCGCGCAGATCGGCAAGAACCACAACACGCCGCCCTGGGAAACCAGCGAAGTGGGACCGTTCGACCGTTGGCCGACGGGCCTCGGCTTCGACTACTTCTACGGTTTCAACGGCGGGGATACCAGCCAGTTCGAGCCGATCCTCTATGAAGGGCACAGCCTGGTGCCGCGCTCGAAGGACCCGAACTACCACCTGACCACCGACCTGGCCGATCACGCCATCACCTGGGTCAACAAGGCCAAGGCCATCGACCCGCAGCGGCCGTTCTTCCTCTATGTCGCCCCCGGCGCCGCCCACTCGCCGCACCAGCCGCCGGCCGACTGGCGCGACAAGTACAAGGGCCAGTTCGACATGGGCTGGGACAAGTACCGAGAGCTGACCCTGGAGCGCCAGAAGAAGCTCGGCGTGGTCCCGGCGAACGCCCAACTGACGCCGCGCCCGGCCGATCTGGCCGCCTGGGACTCGCTGCAGCCGGATCAGAAGCGCCTGTATTCGCGGATGATGGAGCTGTTCGCCGCCTTCAGTGCGCATACCGACTACGAGATGGGCCGGATCATCGACGCCGTGCGCAAGCTGCCGGACGGTGACAACACCCTGATCATCTACATGGTCGGCGACAACGGTGCCTCCGCCGAAGGCGGGATGGACGGCCGCACCAACGAGTTCTCGATCTTCAACGGTGTACAGGAGACCTGGCAGAGCAACCTCAAGGTCATCGACGAGCTGGGTGGGCCGAAGCATTTCAACCACTTCCCCTCAGCCTGGGCGCATGCCATGAACACCCCGTTCCAGTGGACCAAGCAGGTCGCTTCGCACTTCGGTGGTACGCGCAACCCGCTGGTGATTTCCTGGCCGGCGAAGATCAAGGACAAGGGCGGCCTGCGCAGCCAGTTCGCCTATGTCACCGACATCACGCCGACCATCCTCGAAGCCGCCGGCATCGAGGCGCCGAGCGTGCTCAATGGCGTGACGCAGAAGCCCATGGATGGCATCAGCATGCTCTATACATTCAATGACGCGAAGGCCAGAGACCGCCGCCGGGGCCAGGTGTTCGAGCTGTTCCGCAATCGCGGCATCTACCAGGACGGCTGGTTCGCCTCCTCGATTGGTTCCACGCCGTGGAATCCGGATCGCGACGAGTTCGACGTGGATAAGACCACCTGGGAGCTGTACAAGATCGACGAAGATTTCAGCCAGGCCCATGACCTTGCCGCGCAGTATCCGGAGAAGGTCAGGCAGATGGATCAGCTGTGGTGGGCCCAGGCGCAGAAGGCCAACATCCTGCCGCTGAACTGGGACGGCGTGAAGCGCTTCAACGCCGAGCTGATGGGCCGCCCGAGCCTGGCAGCCGGTCGCAAGCAGTTCGTCTACAACGGCGCGCTGGCGGCATTGCCCGAGGGTAATTCGCCGGGGCTGCACAATCGCTCGTTCTCGGTGACGGCGGAGGTCGAGCTGCCGGAGAAGGCCAACGGCATGCTCTTCACCCAGGGCGGCTTCACTGGCGGCTGGGGCTTCTACCTCAAGGATGGGCACCTGACCGCCGTGCACAACTACCTGGGCATGGCCAGCTACCGTGTGGACAGCGAGTCGGTACTGCCAACTGGCAAGACCACACTGAAGATGGACTTCGACTACGCCGGCAGCGCCAAGGAACGTGGCAAGGGTGGCACCCTGCGCCTGTCGGCCGACGGCAAGGTCATCGCAGAAGGGAAAGTGGAGCGCACCGTGCCGTTCATCTACTCGCTATACGAAGGCCAGGACGTCGGCCTGGATTCCGGCTCCGCGGTGTCGGGCGACTACACGCCGCCGTTCACCTTCGAAGGCAAGCTGGACCGGGTGACGGTGGATCTTCGCTGATTTCTCGGGCGTTCCCCGATATCAATAAGAAAGAGGACAAATACACATGTTGAGAAAATGGCTAGCAACTTTCAATGCCGTGGTAATCCTTGCGATCGGCACCCTTCCCGTGGCCGTCGCTCAGGACCAGGGCAAGCCCGCGACGGTGCGCCCTGCGGCACCGGTCCAGGCGATTTCCGAGGAGGAGATCCGTGCCATCGCCAAGGACGCCTACGTCTATGCCTACCCCTTGGTACTGACGCACCTCACCTTGCAGCAGTTGAGCAACTTCGCCGAGCCGAACGATTCGGTCCGTGGCCCGGCCAACCGCTTCTATCACGCCCGCGAGTTCCCGGACCCCAGCCGCAAGACCGTCATTCGCTCGAACGTCGACACTCTGTACTCGGCCGCCGTGCTCGACCTGAAGGCCGAGCCGGTGGTTCTCTCGGTACCGGCCACCGACCGCTACTTCCAGTTGCCTATTCTCAGCCTGTGGACCGATGTGTTCGCCGTGCCCGGCACTCGTACTACCGGCCGGAATACGGCGCGCAATTTCCTCGTGGTCGGGCCGCAGTGGCACGGCACCGTGCCGGCAGGACTGGAGGTGATCAAAAGCCCCACCCGCTATGCGTGGATCATCGGTCGGACCCAGACCAACGGCGTGGCCGACTACGCGAAAGTCCACGAGATCCAGGACACCCTCAACCTGGTGCCGCTCTCCGCCTGGGGTAACGGCGCGTACGTAGCGCCCAAAGGTCAGGTCGACCCGACCATCGACATGAAGACGCCGCCGCCGGCGCAGGTGAAAAAGATGGAAGCGGCAACCTTCTTCGGCCGTTTTGCTGAGCTGCTGAAGGACAATCCGCCGAACCCGACCGACTATCCGATGATCCACCGCCTCGAACGGGCGGGATTCACGGTAGGGCAGAGCTTCAACCTCGCAGCGGCGCCAGCGAGTGTCCGGCAGGCGTTCGAGCGCGGTTTCGCCGACGGCATGGCGCAGGTGGCGGCCGAGGGCAGGAAAGCCGCCGGCATTGGTGGTCAGGGATGGATCTACACGACACGTGCAGGCGCATACGGGGTGGACTATTACTACCGCGCCGCCGTCGCCAACTTCGGCTTGGGCATGAACCTGCCGCAGGACGCGATCTATCCCTCGCTGGCGAAGGACAGCGAAGGCCGGCAACTCGATGGCAACAACCGCTACGTGCTGCACTTCGAAAAAGGCAAGCTGCCGCCGGTGGATGCCTTCTGGTCGGTGACGGCCTACGACACCGACGGCTACTTCATCCCGAACTCGCTGAAACGCCAGGCAATCGGCGACCGCGACAAGCTCGCCAGCAACGCCGACGGCTCGCTCGACCTGTATATCCAGGCAGAGTCGCCCGGAGCGGACAAGGAAGCCAACTGGCTGCCGGTCGACAAGGCACCGTTCAACCTGCTCATGCGCCTCTATTCGCCGCGCGGGGAAATCATCGATGGCTCCTGGACGCCGCCGGCGGTGGTACGGCAGTGAATAGCCGGTGAGGTGTCGGGGGCCGAGTCGGCGGCTATTGAGTGGCTTGCAGGAACCGCGCGATATAGTTTTCCAGCGGTTGCAGCATGCGCAAATTTTGCACATGCTGCTTTAACCAGTTCAGCGCAATATCGCACTGGCCCAACTCAGTGATGCGCAGCAGATCGCTGCCACCGAGAAGGCCAGGGCGAGCACTCTCGAGCAGCAGCTAGCCAAGCTGGTCGCGCCAAGTGGCGAAACGGCAGCGAAAACTGGCAGCCCCTGGCTAGCGAACGGGGCTTTGCCCGCCGCCTGTTTGCGGGCATGCTGTCATCAAAATGCGGCGGGAGGAGCGAGCCATGAATCGGGAGGCATTCCAGCAAGGGGCGATGTCGGCTGGCGAGCTGAACGACTACCTGCGTACCGCGAATGGAGCGACCTATTCGGCTGAGCGCTATACCAAGGTCTTCGGCGTCAGCCCGGCCATCTGGGCCGCCCAGGTCGATTCTTATCGCCGCAGCCAGTCATTCGTCGCCGCCGCGTCCGAAGCCGAAGCCGCGCAGCATTTCATAGCTGACGCCCTGCGCGTGGTACTGGCGGTGGCCGAGAGCGGGGTGGCGATCGAGAAATCTATTGCCTGGTTCCGCCACGAGCCATTGCCGACCTTCGAGCGCCGGACTGCGGAGCAACTGATCAGTCAGGGCCAGGTTGAGCAGATATTGCAGTTTCTGGCCTCCTGGCAGGCCGGGAGCCAGGGATGAGTAACGACGCTTACCGGCAGGCCGGCCGGACACCGACCTATCGCTCGTGTTATCGCACCGTCCTGCGTGCTGTAGATGAGCGTTACGACGTTCGTGGCTATGTGCTGGCGGAGATGGTGAGTGCCTGCCTGGCGCACCGCGCCACCCTGCCTGCGACGCAGCGGGCATACTTCGCGCAGCACACTCAACCGGAGGCAATGGTCTATCTAGAAACGCTCACGGCCAACTTGCTGTTTGGTCCCAAGGGGCGCCTTTCGTCGGAAGAGTACCGCTATTCACGGGCGACCGATCTCGAACCATAGCAGGCCGGTCCATTTCGCACTCGCGTCGAGTGACTGGGGCCGAGCGTTAGAGTGCCTACGATGCCATCACTTGACGAGGATATGGGCAATGGCTGATATCAATACGTGGCGGGTTGCCTGCCAAGACGCTGGGGATGGCAGTGGCGACGCCATCATCGAGCTGCCATCCGAACTGCTTGAGAGGCTGGGGTGGGTTGTGGGCGACGAGTTGATCCTTGAGCGTGTCGAGAGTGTGCTGTCCCTGAAGCTTAAGCCACTGCCCAGTGAGCCAACCGGCTAGATATGTCAGTAGTGATTTCTTTTCGAGTAAACTGACTTCACGGTCCTAGGGACATGTTGACGGGAAACCGTCTTCCCCTGCGGACAATGCAAATCGATGCCATGACAATGGCTCGCGAGCACACACCACCTAGTGCAGACAAAGCAGCCGCCACCGCGCGCTCACTAGATTCCGGTCGAGGTTGCCTGCCTCGACTGTCCCTCGTTCAACGCCGCTGCAGATCCGACTCGGCCGAGAACAACACCTTGATCAAGAGCAGTTGCTCCAGGTTGCGCTGCGGGTGCAGCGAATAGCGGACATCATTCTCCACCTTGAACAGCAGGCCTTTCTCTCCAGCATCGTCTTGCATTAAGCACACTTCCTTCAACGGCTCCATCAGCCATCTGGCATGTCCATTGAGATGCGCCGGGGTGACGATCTGCACTTGCTCGACCCACGCGTGCTTCGACTGGCTCTGGATAATGGTTTCCAGATCATGTGCATGCTGGAGCAGCAGCGCACTGGCAACCACTTCGCGTCCATCGCGCCGAGCGATCTGCACGTAAAACCAAGGCCACTGGATATCCTGCTCCACAGCCGCCCACAGCTGTGCCGGGGTGAACTCGAGCCGCGGATCCAGAGACATCTCGGCGTAGCGATAGGTGATAAACATGGCCGGACACTCGAAATGAGTCCTATAGATTGTAGCTCCATAGTGTTCATGTAGGCCTCATTGTTCCTTTTGCGGAATTGGCAAAATGGAACTGAATACCGCATTCGGGCTTGCCCTCAAGCAGCTACGCAAGCAGCGAGAGCTGACTCAGGAGGATTTTTCGACGGTCAGCAGCCGAACTTACCTGAGCACCTTGGAACGCGGACAGAAGGTCCCGACGATTCAGAAGCTCGAGCAGTTGGCCGACGTATTGGAGGTGCACCCGGCGACTCTGCTAATTGCAGCTTACCTGTATAAAGAGCCGCATCAGGACAGTCGAACGCTCATCACCCGCCTAGAACGGGAGCTGCAGTTCCTTGGGCTGGCCAACGGAAGCGACCGGACGTCGATCGGTGCCTCCAACGCATAGGAGAACCTGTATGTGCTTGCCTACAGGCGGTCGAGGAGGCCTAGATGAACTCGATCGACCAGGGTGATTCAGATAGATAATTTCGTTACCAATCTGCATGCGTTGATGCATGTGGCGAAGCCTTAAGAGCAGGTTCGCTCGGTTCTTTATCTAGCCTCGGATGACTCAGCATTCGTGATCGGGGCGGCGTCCCTGGACGATGGCGGAGTCTCCATCACGCGATTTTGATGTTGGACCGTCGATAGGTGCTCGCATGGTAATTCCTAGGGACTGTCACCCCTCGGTGAACAGGGCTTATCTGCTATCCATTGGCCATTTCACTTCACCTGTACAGACAGGATTTTCTCAATGGCATCCCGAAATCCAGGCTTATGAATCTTCCTGCCCTTCGCATCCACCACTTCGCCACGACTGCCAATAGAATATCCAAGCGGCGATAGGACGCTCGGATCAATTGCGGCCTTGAGGGCGTCCAACTCAGCGGCGTTCAGGTTCGGTTGTTTCGAGGTGCCTTGGCCTTGGACTTGAGAAGCACCCAAATAAATCGGTGCACCGTTGGCCTTCTCTTGCCGAGCAATCTTTGTCTTGATTGCGCGCAATTCTTTGGCCAGTAGCGCGACACTCAGGCGTAACACAGGATCATCTATCTTCTCTATCCAATCATTTGGAGCGACCTTTCTGTTGGCCTTCCCCGCGACCGAGTTCAGTTTCCAGGCTTGGATCAGCTCGCGGTAATGCGCTCCCGTGGCATTAACAATTGATTTTTCACCGGGTACTGAAAGCCCTCGGTCCTGGCCGAGGGTGACGATGGTCTTGTACGAGAAGTCAGAAGACCCGCGCTCATGTAACAACCGGCATGCCTCATTCAGAGCATCCAGACTGCGTTTACGGCGCGCATCGCTAGCCTCGTTGATCAGTCGCTCGAACGTTTCCTGCGGCGTAGTTAGCTGCTCACTCATTAGCCGGAACCTCGAGAGCAACTTGGCGAGCGCTATTTGGGTTAGATAGCAGACGCTGTATCTCGGTCGAGATGCGCGTCAATGCCGGCTCATGGGTATCGATATCGAGCAGCATCAAGTCGCCGGCAAACAGATCGTCGATCCTTTCCCACGAGCCGAGGCGTTGGAGGAGTAGTCGGTTCAACTCGTTGGCGACGACCAACTTTTGTTTGTCGCTGAGCCTGAACATTGCAGGTGCCAGGCCGTTGTTTTCAGCCATGCGGTCGATGGCCTGGGCGATAAGGGGCACAGCGCGCGAAGGATTGGCCGATTGATAGATGGTCGCGTTCTGACAAATCTCGGCGAGCAGATGGTATTCGGTCTTGGATTCTTCATATGTCGCGCCAACTTCACCAACGCCGTCAGCGACGATCAGTCTGACGGCATCCTGGCTCTCGCTATGCTGCTCGCCTTCATTGATCAGTTTCAGGCAACCCTGGATGTAACGGCTAATCGCGATGTAATCAGCCAGTAGGCTGTCCAGCTTTGCGGCGCTTTGCTGCTGACAGGCAATCGCCTGTTTCAGCTTCGGTTGCTGGGTATCTGGTAGATTTTCCTGGCAAGAGTCATAGCGCTCTTGCTCAAGCCGTTCAACCTCTGTGGTGTAGTCTTGGTAGCGCTTGCTCTCCGCGTGTATCTCCAGTGCGACCTCGTTGGCGATTGCCACCAATCCGCCGAGAAATGGGATGCCAGTGACAAAGAACCGGCATTGGGGGCAATTTTTCTTTCCGAGATAACCTACTTGAACGGGGCCATAGACGGCTTGAGCAACGTTCTCTACCAGTAGGTCCCCACCTTCCTCGCAGGCGCTGGCTGACATTGGGCAGATTCCGTGATCGAACACGACGCAGGCGGAATTCGGTACGTCAGTCTCGAGCAGCGAACGATTGCCGTCTGTTGCAATCAACTGGTGGCGAAGGGGCTTCAGCCCCTGTTTTCTGATCGATTCGACACCGGCCTCCGTAACCAATTGCGCGGCTCGCTTTTCTGCCTCTCCCATTGCATGCCGCATCTGTCCCCTGTTCAGCTTGGTGTAGTAAATCGTCATCACCAACGAGGCATGGCCGACCAGTTTCGAGACGATTGCAACGGGCAGGTCGCCGTCAATAATGAATGCCGTAATGAGGCTCACGCGCAGACAGTGGGGAGTGTACGGGCTGAGATAGCGCTGGCGTGTAGGCCATTCAGGATCTGGGGTAGCCAGATTCTCGCCATCGCGTTGAATCTGGTAGAGCAACGCGGGGAAGTATTGAGTGAAGGCAGTGGAGGTGGCCATTGGTGTGCCCGAGGCGCCAGCGCGAAACAGAAAACACTGTGTGCCCCGTGCTTGCAAAATCTTTGAATTGGTCGTGCTGTCAAGGCCAATTGCAGACCAGTTGGTCGGTGCGCTCAAGGGGGCGTATTTGGCCTGCCAGTCCCGCAGCAGGATGAACCAGTAGACAAGGTCGTCGGGAATCCACTCGATTTCGTAACCGCCTCTGACTCGACTGGTCTTGTTCGTGGTTACATAGAACTTCGGCTCATTCAAACTACCGCGTTGAATTGCGGCTTGTGGGCGACGCTTCTTGCTTCCTTTTCCAGTCAGGGGGCCGGCGTTTTTCTCCCAGCGGATACCGCCATTTTTAGCATCTAGAACGGCAATCTCGCTGTCCGCCTCTCCGCTGTCGAGCCAGAGGATCTGCTGGCCACGCAGTGGGCAGCGCAGTAGTGTGTAGAGGGCGATGAAGCGAACTGGCGACCAAATCTCATAGCCTTTAGCTCGCCCTTTCTTTATACGCCAAATACAGTTCGGATCACTCCGATCAATAATGGCCTCATCAACAGACCTCCAGTCGTTACTGAAAAATTCTTGCAGGTGCGGAATGTCCTTAAGGCACGGCCGAGTTTGCATAACTTGTTCGCCGTTCGGCACTAAGAATTGACGCGCTCGAAGTATGTATTCGTAACCTAGAGGTACCTTTGTGGACTGGCTTGGTCGATAACTACCCAAGCTATCGGCAAAGCCGGCAAGCACTGTCAAAAAGGGGTTTCGGTACTCTGGAAGCACGACGCGCTCGTAGGCATCGACATCGGTGCAGTACATATCCAATAGCCATCCGAAAAAGGCTTTGAAAGTGCTGTGAAATTGGACTTTCGTGGACTCGGCCTGGTTCTCGATGAACTGTTGGTAAGCTTCGGCATTGAAGGGATTGGTACGCAGCAGCAAGTATCGTGGGTCGTCGGGCAAGCCCTGTCCCCGAAAGAAATTTGCCAACAGCGCCCTAATCGCAATTCTCTTGATGGTATGCCCCAGAGAATTGCTTAGCCATCGTTCAAAATCGGCCCAGATAATTGGATAGTCAGTTGCAGCATCATAAGGTCCTTCAGTCCCGAGGAAGGCATACCAGTTTGTCCAGCCGACGTTGGCATAGACGTAGTTGGGGGTGGCAGGTAGCCGCGAATCTTCGCGGTAACGCTTTTTGTACTCCGGCTCACTCTTGACTCCCAGTGTCTGGGTCGCTGCCTGCGCCTCGGCGTAGGTGGCGTATCGGTCGGGTTGTTTATTGCCCAGGAAGGCGTACCAGTTCGTCCAGCCGATGTTGGCATAGAATTGGCTGGGGGAGGCAGGTAGCCGCGGATCTTGGCAGTAGCGCTTTTCGTAATCCGGCCCACTCTTGATCCCCAGCGCTTGGGCCGCTGCCTGCGCCTCGGCGTAGGTGGCGTATCGGAGGGGTTGTTTATTGCCCAGGAAGGTGTGCCAGTTCGTCCAGCCGGTATTGGCATAGCATTGATGGGGGCTAGCAGGTAGCCGTGGATCTTCATGGTGGCGCTTTTCGTAGTCACGCTGACTCTTGATCCCCAGCGCCTGGGCTGCTGCCTGGGCCGCGGCGTAGGTGGCGTAAAAGTCCGGTTTTTCCTTGCCCAAGTAGGCGTGCCAGCCTATCCAGCCGGTGTCGGCATAGCGCTGGTCGGGACGGCTAGGCAGTCTCGGGTCTTCATCGCGGCGCTTTTTGTAGTCAGGCTGACTCTTGATCCCCAGCGCCTGGGCTGCTGTTTGTGCTTCGGCGTAGGTGGCGTATTGGTTGGGTTGTTTATTGCCCAGGAAGGCGTACCAGTTCGTCCAGCCTGCATCGGCGTATACCCTGTCAGGGGTGGCAGGCAGTCTCGGATCTTCTTTGTAGAGTGCGAGGTAGTCAGATTGACTCTTCATCCCCGACATCTGGGCTGCTGCCTGAGCCTCGGTGTAGGTGGCGTAAAAGTTGGCTTTTTCCTTGCCTAAGAAGGCGTACCAGTTTGTCCAGCCGGTATTGGCATAGGATTGATGGGGGCCAGCAGGCAGCCGCGGATCTTTGCGGTAGCGCTTTTTGTAGTCCGTCCCATTCTTGATTCCCAGCGCTTGGGCTGCTGCCTGCGCCTCGGCGTAGGTGGCGTAAAGGTTGGTTTTTTCCCGACCCAGGTAGGCATACCAGTTCGTCCAACCGGCATTGGCATAGAATTGATGGGGGACAGCAGGTAGCCGCGGATCTTCGTGATGACGCTTTTTGTAGTCAGGCAAATTCTTGATTCTCAGCGCCTGGGCTGCTGCCTGCGCCTCGGCGTAGTTGTAAAAATCCTTCTTTACTGGCATCACTTTCACTCCTTGCTGAGTTGTAGTGCGTTGGCGCTTGCGTGCCGCTCAGAAAGCTGTGACTCCAGTTCAATCATGCAATTGCGAAGATCTGTCGAGGTCGGTTGCGTATAGGTCTGGCTCGACTCAATCGACTTGTGGTGCATGGCGGTTTTGATCGTGAGGTCCGAGGCGCCGGCCGCTGCCAAGCGCTGGCCGAAAGCATGTCGATGACCATGCGGAGTTGTACCCAGGAGTTTTTCGGGTTCCAGACCAATACGTTCGACTGCCTGTTGGTGGGCCTTACGAAACATGCGGTGTGAGTAGGGCTGGCCGTCGCGGTTGGTAAACGCATAAGGATGCTGGGCGTTCAGCAATGGCTTTACCCGTTGCTTCCGGTGATAGTCGAGCCACAGCTGAGCAAATTCCTCTCCGGCGCTATGGGGAAAGAAATAGACCTCGAAACACTTTCGAGCTGGATCGGTAATCAGTGGATCCTTCCATCCAAGAAACAGAGGGTCAGTCGCTTTCACCAGCCGTTTGCGCGGTAGCAAACCAAAGCGATGCTGCAAATAAGTCGCTCGATTGGTCCTACTATCTGGGGCTAGTCCATATTCCGGGTGATACACCCGGACGATGACCTCCCCATTCTCAATCGTGACGTCATCACTCCACAGTGAAAGCGCTTCAGACAGCCGCAGTCCCCCGTTGTGCATGAGCAACGTTATAAGGACATTGCGCAGGTTTGTCGGCCCGCGCCCGTCCCGTGCCCGCCTGCGAAATCCATCCGTGAGCAGCAGATCGATCTTTGCCTCAGGGAAGGCCTTGGCCGGGGTCAGATGTTCAATCGGTAACCCTTGGGATCTAATTGCTCTGGATTGATCCGTTTGTGGCTCGTCTCGAAACACAAGATGGGAGAGAAATGCGTTGTCCCGTCGATGCGTGTATGCGGCCCAATTCAGACGCTGCTCATGCCGAGTAGCCTCCCGCCACGGATTGAGCTGGAGGCCAGCATCCTCATTAATTGCTGACAGCCAGTCCGAGAATTGGGTGATGTGATTGATCAGCTTGCTGGCGTCGTTGGGCTGGCGTGCTTGCCAATAAAGTCCTGACGGATCGCACCCTCGCTCAATCGTGCCGGTATAGAGGGCATCTGAAAAGGCAGCGAAAAGGGCTCTTGGCTCCTCATAGAACCCCTGGTTCGCCTCCGAGAATTCGAGCAACAGTTGAATTGCAAAGGTGGCGGTGTCCTGCCACGCACGGCTCCTACGTTGCTTCCGATAAATGTACCGGGCGAACTGACTGAGCACGCCATGCTCTGTGACGACAACAGGCAACACGGCTTGCAGCCCGACCGCATTACCGATGATTGTTCTGTACTCGCGGTGGGAGGATTCAAACAGGGTATTCATCGAAGCCCCTACCATGTCTCTTGGAATTTTGTATTTGGTAGGGGTAACTCTTGACGTTGCAGGGCTGCAGTCAAGGCGTGTTAGAGAAAATTTCAGCTTTCAATGGGGGAAATTGAAGAATTTTAGGAGTGAATTTGAGGGTAACTAATCTTCGAGAAGCTCTCCCAGGTGCCGGGCATCCAGGAGATCAACTCGATCGTCGCGCTGTCGGAGATCAAGTCCACCACCAGCCTGCCGCTGCCGGGGCGCTGATCCGGGAAAGGGGCGCCGGAAACAGCGCCCCGTGGTTGCTTCAGACGCCGCCGAGGAAGTCCATCTTGCCGACCTCCACGCCGTTGTGGCGCAGGATGTCGTAGGCGGTGGTGACGTGGAAGTAGAAGTTTGGCATGGCGAAGCCGAGCAGGAAGTCGCGGCCGCTGAAGCTGACCTCGCGGGTGCGCATCTTCAGGTTGATGGTGCGCTTCTCGCTGCCTTCCAGTTGCTCGGGCTTGATGGCCTTGAGGAATTCGACGGTCTTGGCGATGCGCGCCTGCAACTGCTCCAGGGTGGTTTCCTCGTCCGGATAGCTCGGCACGTCCACGCCGGCCAGGCGCGCGGCGCAGCCCTTGGCGCTGTCGCTGGCGATCTGCACCTGGCGGGCGAGGGCGAACATGTCCGGGGCCAGGCGGGCGTTCACCAGCACCGCCTGGTCGATGGATTTCGCCTCGGCATGGGCGGCGGCCTTGCCGAGGATGGTCGAAAGATTGCCGAGCATGCGGATGAACACCGGAACGGAAGCTTCGTAGATCGACAGGGACATGCGGATACTCCAGATGATTGCAGGGGTTGGGCAAACCCGTGGAGTGTAGCGCGTGGGATAGGGCGGGATGTAGGGCGGGTGCAACCCGCCACAGGTAGCACGTGCTGTGCATTGGCCTGGCGGGTTTCACCCGCCCTACCGTTACATCGGGATTCGCAAGCTCAGCCTACGAATTGCGCCCGGACTTCTTCGGCGCAGGGCAGCGGTTCATCTCGACCTCGCCGACATAGGGATTGCCCCAGCCCATCACGCAGCCAACCATCTGGTTGCGCTGGCGCTCCCAGTTTTCCACCGGGTATTGCCTGCTCCAGGCGGTGAACAGCTGGCGGTCCTGTTTCGACAGGCGCAGGCCGTAGCGGTCGCTCATATAGAAGTAGGTGCGGGCGATCATCCCGCGGACCTGCGGGCGCGGCATGGCCTTGCGCGCCTTGAAGTCGATCACCATCGGGCAGGCGCCGTATTGCGGTGCCTGCTTCGGCAGCCAGGAGAAGCTGTAGTTGCCACGGTCGCCGTTCACCTCGCCGATGCTGGGTACCAGGTTGTGCAGGTCGGCTTCGGCTTTCTGATAGATGCGGTCATGCCGCGAGCAGTTCTCCCGTCCGCCGTTCTGCCAGCACTGGCGCTGATGGCCGATGTTCCAGGCGGGCACGATGTGCTCCCACTCGATACGCTTGGCCCGCGCCGGCTGCTTGCGCGGCACGTAGCCGCAACTGGCGAGATCGACCTTGTTGCCGGTGTAGCGGCAGCCACAGTAGAACTCCACCGACTGCCGGGCATACAGCTTCCAGCCGATCTTCTTGGCTTCGGCAAAGGTTCGGGGCGCTGCTGCGGAAGCGGCCAGCGGCAGGGACAGGAGCAGCAGCAAGGATACGCAGCGAATAATCATTATATTTTACTTAAGGAAATAGCTGCATCTTAATGATTATGAAGGGATTGCCAATCGTGGCAATCGAATGGCATCCGGTCGATTTTTCGAGTGTTCGGAAGCGAGGCTGGTAAGCTGGAGCGACAGCCTGAGGAGGGTGGTTCGATGACGATCAAGTGGTTCGGCGCTGCCGTTGTCCTGGCCTGCGGCGTGCTGGCGCTGCCGGCTTCGGCGCGGGATTTCTCGGCCCAGGAAGTGGCACCCCGGCAATCGACGCAGTACCCGTACCAGCGGCCGCAGGTGGTCGAACGTGTCTACGTCAGTCCGGGCGCGAGCGGCAGTGTCGGAACATCTTCCAACTGGCAGCGCTATGACGGCTACGGGGGCTATCGGGTTCCGCGCAATTACGGAAACAGTGGTTCCACCACGGTGATCCAGTCCGGCAGCGGCGGCATTCGCCAGAGCGTCGAGTATCCCGACGGCACCACCTATCCCGTCACGCCGGGCGGCCGAACTGTCATCCGCCGCCAGTCACAACCCTGAGTTTAGTCGCCGTCGCGGACGATACGCGATTTGCGTTGCCCACCATGGCTGTAAAACACGCCGGTATCTCCGCGCAGGCTGAACAGGGTGGCGCGAAACACCGATTCAATAGGGCTGACGTACCAGTTGCGGAGCTTTTGATAGGCCCACCGCCAACCACGGAATATGGAATTTGTCATGAGGAATTTGCACGCTGCCAGGTAGGAATTTTCCAGAATGTAGCACGATAGTGCTGTTTTTCAGCGAGGGAAATATTCCGCATGACAGTTGGCTCCTACGGTTAGCTCGTGCAGAACGTAGGGTGGAAAACGGCGAAGCCTTTTCCACCATCAAGCGCGACGCGACGCGGCGGTGGACAAGCTTCGCGTTGTCCACCCTACAAAAAGCACCTTCGGCGGCAAGACAGTTGCTGCTATGCCCTTGCCCTTTGTTGCTCTGCCTCCTCCGCATACTCCTTCAGCCAGCGCAGCACTTCCACGGCGTCCCAGCGCGTCGGGTCGAACATCGCGTACGCCTTGCCCTGATAGCCGACCACGTCCAGCGGGCGGTGGTAGCCGGCACGCTGCAGCAGCGCCTCGATCTCGGCGAAACAGGTGTTGAAGTGGGTGCGGGTGAACGGCGTCTTGCCTTCGGTCACCAGCCCTTCCAGCAGCAGTTCCGCGACGGCTTCGCTGACTTCCTCGGTGGCCATGTGGTTGACGGTGTATTTCAACTGGCGGATGTCTGCCATGGGTTCCTGCTCCTAGTTCTGACGACGGTTGTTGACCCGTCTCGGACGGCCTTTCGTCGATGTCCGTAAGAGTAATCGAAAAATACTGTATGCATAAACAGTGTTTTGTGACTACCATGAGCTCACTGACCTGAAACGATGTCCCATCCTGCAGGACCAAGCTGTCGGACCTGCAGGGAATCCTTCGGAAAAGGAGCGCATGGCGATGCAACGAGTCCTGATGGTGTGTGCGGTGCTGGGAATGCTGGCCGGTTGTGCCGAGCCGCCGGTCGAACAGCCGAAGGCGAACGGCGCCTACCTGATCATCGAAGGCCGCGAGGCCTGGGCGGTGCTGGTCGCCGATGGCAAGCGCGTGGAAGAGCGTGGCACCGTGCTCGACGCGATCCACCTGCCGAAGGCGCGCTCGCCGATTGCCGCCAGCTATGTGATCGAGACGCCCAATTGTGGCCGCCTGCAGTGGCTGACCGGCGGCGAGGGCGAATCGCTCGGCACGACCGTCTACGCGGTGGGCGACGAACCCGCTGACCTTTCCACCTGCAGCATTCGTGGCGGGCTGAGCCGGATGTGGACGGCGCTGGATTACTCGGGCTGATGAGGGATTTCCGGATGAGTGGCGGCTTTTCCGGAAAGAAGGTCGACGCGTTTCACGAATTCTTCACAGATATCAGGTAATGATGGACCCAGCTAAAGGACTAGCACCCCAGACGAAAAGCCCGCTCTAGAGCGGGCTTTTTACTTTCTGCCGATTCACTGTTCCTGGTACAGCCGGACGATGGCGGAGAAGTCCAGCTGGCCGTTCCCCTGCGCGCTGAAGCTCTGGTAGAGCTGCTGGGCGAGGGCGCCGAGCAGTACCGGCTGGCGCACCTGGCGGGCCGCCTCGCTGGCCAGACCGAGGTCCTTGAGCATCAGGTCGGTGCCGAAGCCGCCGCTGTAGCCGCGCGCTGCCGGTGCGCCGGTCAGCGGGTTGTTCACCTCCGAGCTCCAGCAGCGGCCGCTGGAGGTGTTGATGATCCCGGCCAGCACTTCCGCATCCATTCCCAGCTTCACGCCCAGCGACATCGCCTCGGCCACGCCGATCATGGAAATGCCCAGCAGCATGTTGTTCGCCACCTTGGCCACCTGGCCGTTACCGGCTGCGCCGCAGTGCACGATGTTCTTGCCCATGGCCGCCAGTGCCGGTCTGGCGCGCTCGAAGTCCGCCTGCTCGCCGCCGACCATGAAGGTCAGGGTGCCGGCCGCTGCGCCCGCGGTGCCACCGGAAACCGGCGCATCGAGCATCGGGTTGCCGTGGGCGCGGGCTGCGGCGGCCACGTCGCGGGCGCTGTGCGGGTCGATGGTGGAGGAATCGATCAGCAGCACGCCCGGCTGGACGTTGGCCAGCAGGCCGTCGTCGCCGAGGTAGACCTGTTTCACGTGCTGCGCGGCAGGCAGCATGGTGAGGATGATTTCCACGTCGGCCCGTGCCAGTTCGGCGGGCGAGGCGGCGCTCCTGGCGCCCTGGCCGACCAGGCTCTGCACGGCGGAACTGGAAAGATCGAAGACGGTGAGGTCGTAGCCGGCCTTGAGCAGGTTGGCGGCCATGGGGCCGCCCATGTTGCCGAGACCGATGAAGCCGATGCGCATGGGGATGTCCTTCTTGTTGTTTGCGGACGTGCACGTAGGGCGGGTGCAACCCGCCACCTGCTGAAAATCTGGCGGGTTGCACCCGCCCTACGTGTGTCGCATCACTTGAGTTCGATGGTGGTATTCACCGCACCGCCGACCTCGTTCTCGTCGAACCAGCGCTCGGTGACGGTCTTGGTCTGGGTGTAGAACTGGATCACCTGCTTGCCGTACGGGCCGAGGTCGCCGAGCTTGGAGCCGCGCGAGCCGGTGAAGGAGAACAGCGGCACCGGTACCGGAATCGGCACGTTGATGCCGACCTGGCCGACGTCGATCTCTTCCTTGAAGTGGCGGGCAGCCGCGCCGGAGCGGGTGAAGAGGGCGGTGCCGTTGCCGTTCGGGTTGGCGTTGATCAGCTCGATGGCCTGGTCCAGGGTGTCGGCCTGCACCACGCAGAGCACCGGGCCGAAGATCTCGTCGCGGTAGATGGTCATTTCCGGAGTGACGCCGGAGAAGATGGTCGGGGCGACGAAGTTGCCGTTGTCATAGCCGGCGACCTGCGGGTTGCGGCCATCCAGTACCAGTTGCGCGCCTTCCTGCACGCCGCGTTCGATCAGGCCGCTGACGCGGTCGAGGGCGGAGCAGGAAACCAGCGGGCCGACATCGGTGCCCGGCTCGACGCCGGCGCTGACCTTCAGGGTCTTGGCCTTCTCGACCAGCTCCGGCAGCCACTTCTGCGCCTCGCCCACCAGCAGCACCACCGACAGCGCCATGCAGCGCTGGCCGGCAGCGCCGAAGGCAGCACCGGCGATGGCGTTGAGGGTCTGGTCCTTGTTCGCGTCGGGCAGCACCACCGCGTGATTCTTCGCGCCCATCATGCACTGCACGCGCTTGCCAGCCTGGGAGGCGCGGTTGTAGACGTGGGTGCCGACTTTGGTGGAGCCCACGAAGGAAACGGCCTTGATATCCGGATGGTCGCAGATCGCATTCACCGAGGCGGCGCCACCGTGGATCACGTTCAGCACGCCCGGCGGCACGCCGGCTTCATGGGCCAGCTCGGCGAGGCGCATGGTGACCATCGGGTCCTGCTCGGAAGGCTTGAGGACGAAGGTGTTGCCGGTGGCGATGGCCATCGGGAACATCCACAGCGGGATCATTGCCGGGAAGTTGAACGGCGTGATGCCGGCGCAGACGCCGATCGGCTGCAGCATTGTGAAGGTGTCCACGCCGCCGGCGACGTTGTTGGCCAGCTCGCCGAGCTGCAGGTTGCCGATGGCGGAGGCATGCTCGACCACTTCCAGGCCGCGGAAGATATCGCCCTCGGCGTCCGGCAGGGTCTTGCCCTGTTCGGCGGTGAGCAGCGCGGCCAGCTCCTTCATGTTCTCGCGGATCAGTTGCTGGTACTTGAGGAAGATCCGCGCGCGGGTGCCGATCGGGGTCTTCTTCCAGGTCTTGAAGGCTTTCCTGGCACTGGCGACCGCCGCGTCGATCTCTTCCTGGGTGGCGAAGGGCACGCGGGCGAGGACTTCCTGGGTGGCCGGGTTGATCACCTCGCGCCATTCGGAAGTGGTGGATTCGACGAGCTTGCCGTCGATCAGCAGTTTGACGGTGGCGGTTGCGGCAGTGGCTTGCGTGGTCATGGGACTCAACCTTCTGCGAATTGTCGTTATGGCCCGGGAGGGCGGGGGAAGACTCGGATTGAGAGTAGCAGTGCGTTTTTGATGAACTCAATGCGGCGATGTGCAAGCATGGTCTGCGTTTTTGCACAGGAAGGCCGAAATGGACTGGGACAATCTGCGTTTTTTCCTCGAACTGTCGCGGGCCGGGAAGCTCACCGTGGCCGCGCGGCGCCTGGGCGTCGACCACACCACCGTGGCGCGCCGGCTGCAGGCGCTGGAAAAAAGCATCGGCGCGCAACTGCTGGTGCGCGAGACCGCCGGCTATCGGCTGACCGAGGCGGGACACGACCTGTTGCCGCAGGCGGAAGCGATGGAGAGCGCCTGCAAGGTCATCGAGAAGCGCCTGGGCGGGGCGGAGGACAGGCTGTCCGGCAAGGTACGGATCGGCGCCACCGAGGGTTACGGTTCGACGGTCCTGACCTCGCAACTGGTGGAGCTGAACCGCCGCCATCCGCACCTCGGTGTCGACCTGCTCGCCGTGCCGCGCGCGCTGCAACTGTCGCGCCACGAGGCGGATATCGTTATCACCCTGGAGCGCCCGGAGCGCGGCCCCTACCTGGTCACCCGCCTGACCGACTACGTGCTGCGCCTGTACGCCTCGCGCGACTATCTGGCCGCGCACCCACCTATAAACAGCCGCGACGACCTGCGCACCCATCCCTTCATCGGCTACGTCGACGACATGCTCTACAGCAAGGAGCTGCAGTACCTCGACGAGATCGGCCGGCCGCTGAACATCGCCCTGCGCAGCACCAGCATCCTCGCCCAGCAGCGCGCGGTGGCGGAGGGCGCCGGGGTGGCGATCCTGCCCAGCTTCGCCGCCGCCGGCGATCCGCGCCTGGAGGAAGTGCTCAGCGGCGAGATCGAGTTCGTGCGGACTTTCTGGATGCTGATGCCGGTCGAGCTCAAGGACATCGCGCGGATGCGCACCACCTGGGACTTCCTGCGCGAGAAGGCGGAAGCCAGCCAGGCGCTGCTGATGGGCCGCTGAGCCGCCTCGCGGCGGGACAAGGGTTACCCGCGGCGGCGCTTTGCGCGACAATGCGCGCATTCGCTTCACGGAGTTCCCACATGTCCCACGCTGTCGACGACACCCTCGACGCCACCGGCCTCAACTGCCCCGAACCGGTCATGATGCTGCACAACAAGGTGCGCGACCTGCCGGCCGGCGGCCTGCTCAAGGTGATCGCCACCGACCCCTCCACCCGCCGCGACATTCCCAAGTTCTGCATGTTCCTCGGCCACGAGCTGGTGGAGCAGCAGGAAGAGGCGGGCACCTACCTCTACTGGATTCGCAAGAAGCTCGACTGACGCCGCTCCCCACGTAGGCGAGCCCCACGTAGGTTGGCGCTGAGCTTGCGAAGCCCAACGGTGCAGCGGTCAGGCAGTTGTTGGGCTTCGCTGCGCTCAGCGCCAACCTACGAATGCTCGTGCTAGCATTTGCGGCCATGAGAGTCGTCAACGGATTGCCCTGGCTGACGCTGGCGGGCCTGCTGTTCATCAATGCAGCCCTTGCGGAAAGCCGTCTCGATGTTCGAATCACCCCCGCCAATTCCGCGCTCAAGGCCAATATCGAGGCCTATGTGGGCAGCGTTGGCGAGCGTGATGAACAGTCCCTGCGCCGCTTCCGCCGCACCGCCGAGGACAGCGCGCGCAAGGCCGCCCAGGCGCTTGGCTACTACCAGGCACGCATCCGCGCCCGCGTGCGCGATGGCAAGGAGCCGACCCTGCGCATCAGCGTCACCCTTGGCGAGCCGGTGCGGCTGCGTTCGGTGGTCATCCGCGTGGAAGGGCCGGCGGCGCGGCTGAAGAGCTTCCGCGTGCCGGACGGCGACGAGCTCAAGCCGGGCGCGCAGCTCAACCATGGTATCTACGAGGACGCCAAGCGGCTGATCGAGAACCAGGCGTCGCGCTTCGGTTTCTTCCGTGGGCAGTTCACCAGCCAGAAGTTGAGCGTCGATCCGCAGGCCGGCGTGGCCGACATCGAGCTGATCTACGCCAGCGGGCCGCGCTACAGCCTGGGCGCGGTGACCTTCAGCGGCGACCATCCGTTCGACGAGGAGCTGCTGCAGCGCATGGTGCCGTTCAAGGCCGGCGAACCCTACGACTCTGAGCTGATCGCCGACCTCAACCAGGCGTTGCAGTCCAGCGGCTATTTCGACGGCGTGCGGGTCGACTCGGCGCCGACCCTGGCACAGGGCGAAGTGATCCCGGTGAATGTCCAGCTCACCGCGCGCAAGCCGCGCAGCATGGGCGTCGGCCTGGGCTTCTCGACCGACGTCGGCCCGCGCGCCCGCTTCAACTGGACGCGCCACTGGCTCAACCCCCAGGGCCACAGCCTGGGTGCCGAGATGGAACTGTCCGCGCCCCGGCAGAACGTCGGCACCTGGTACGAGATACCGCTCGATCCGCCGCTCACCGACAAGCTGCGCTTCACCGGCGGCTACCAGTTCGAGGACCTGGTGGACACCGAAAGCAAGCTGCTGACCCTCGGCGGCGAGTGGCAGCACAAGCTGGACAGCGGCTGGCAGCGGGCGATCTCGCTGAACTGGCAGCACGAGGAATTCAAGCTCGGCGACGATTCCGGCCTGAGTACCTTCCTCATGCCGGGCATTGGCTGGTCGATCCTGCAGGCTGATAACAAGGTCGATCCATCGCGCGGCTATCGCCTGCAGTTCGCCGTAAAGGGCGCCAAGGAGGGGGCGTTGTCCGACGCCGACCTCGTCCACGTCAGCGCCCTGGCCAAGGGCGTGACCAGCTTCCTCGGCGGTCATCGCCTGCTCGGCCGGGTGCAGGTCGGCGGCATCGCCACCAACGATTTCGACGTGATCCCGCCGTCGCTGCGCTTCTACGCCGGCGGCGACCAGAGCGTGCGCGGCTACGATTATCAGACCCTGTCGCCGGAGGATTCCGAGGACAACAAGATCGGTGGCCGCTACATGGTCGCCGGCAGCGTCGAGTACCAGTACCCGATTGCCGAACGCTGGCGCGTGGCGGCCTTCATCGACGAGGGCAACGCCTTCGATTCGCTCAGCGCGCCGTCGATCAAGACCGGCGTCGGCATCGGCGTGCGCTGGGTCTCGCCGGTCGGCCCGCTGCGCCTCGACCTCGCCAACGGCCTGGATGAGGGCGGCGGCTTCCGTATCCACTTCTCCATGGGGCCAGAGCTGTGAAGCGCGCGCTGTTGATTTTTGCCGGGGCGGTGCTCTGCCTGCTGCTCCTGCTGGCGCTGGCAATCGGCCTGATCCTCGGCAGCGAGACCGGCAGCCGCTGGGCGCTGGGACGCGTGCCGGGGCTGGATGTCGAGGAATTCCAGGGCCGTCTCGGCGGCCACTGGAGCGCCCGCAGCGTGCAATGGGCCAACGCCGATACGCGCCTGCAACTGGACAAGCCGGAGCTGGACTGGTCGCCATCCTGCCTGCTGCGCCGCACCCTGTGCCTGGACAAGCTGCGCGCCGAGCGGGTCGAGCTGGACCTGCCGGATACCCCGGCGGAGGAATCGTCCGGGCCGATCAGCCTGCCGGAACTGTTGCCGCCGTTGTCGCTGCAGGTCGGCGAGGTCTGGCTGGGCAGCTTCCGCCTCGACGGCAACGAACAGCTCAGGGACCTGCAGGCCGCCGCGCAGTGGGATGGCGACGGTCTGCGCATCGACTCGCTGTCGCTGGCGCGCGACGATCTCTCGCTGAACCTCACCGGCACGCTCAAGCCGCAGTCCAACTGGCCGCTGGAAGCGCGCGGGCAACTGAAACTGCCGGCGCCGGGCGGCAAGCCGTGGAGCATCGATCTGCAGACCAGCGGCGAACTGCTCGGCCATCTGCAACTGACCGCCGACAGCAGCGGCTACCTCAAGGGCCGCCTGCAGGGCGACCTGCAACCGCTGGCCGAAAACCTGCCGGCCAAGGCGCGCCTGACCGCCGATGGCTTCAAGGCCAGCGCCGACCTGCCGGACACCCTGACTCTGAACAAGCTGGTGCTGGATGCCGTTGGCGACCTGCAGGGCGGCTACAAGGTGACCGGCAGCGCCAGCCTTCCAGGGGAGGGCGGCGACGTCGCCCTGGCCCTGCAGGGCCGTGTCGATGCCAGGGGCGCGGATATCGCCGCCCTCGACCTCACGGCTACGCCGGAGCAACGGGTGGCGCTGAACGGCCGTCTGGACTGGGAGGAAGGCTTCGCCGCCGACGCGCGGCTGGACTGGCTGGACTTCCCCTGGCGGCGCCTGTACCCGGCCATCGACGAGCCGCCGGTGAGCCTGCATACGCTGAAGGCCGAAGTGCAGTACCGCGACGGCAACTACCTCGGCAACTTCGACGCCGCCCTCAACGGCCCGGCCGGCGCCTTCACCGTCGCCAGCCCGGTCTCCGGCGATCTCGGCCAGGTGCATCTGCCGTCGCTGCAATTGCGGGCCGGGCAGGGCAAGGCGGAGGGAAATCTGAAGCTGCGTTTTGCCGACACGCTGGCCTGGGATACCGCGCTGACCCTGAGCGACCTCGACCCGTCCTACTGGCTGGAACAGATGCCCGGCCAACTGGGCGGTCCGTTGCGCAGCAGCGGCGAACTGAAGGACGGCAAGCTGCGCCTCGATGCCCAGCTCGATCTACAGGGTCGTCTGCGTGGCCAGCCGGCGCTGTTCAAGACCGTCGCCAGGGGCGAGGGCGATGCGTGGAAGGTCGACGGACTGGAACTGCGCCTCGGCGACAACCGGGTGAGTGGCGAAGCCAGCCTCGACCAGCGCCTGTCCGGGCATCTGGACATCGCCCTGGCGCGGCTCGGGCAACTCTGGCCTGGCCTGTTCGGCCAGCTGGACGGTCGCCTGGACCTCGCCGGCAGCCTGCAGGCGCCGCAGGGCAAGCTCGATCTGAAGGGGCGGCGAGTGGGCATGGACGACCAGCGCGTGCGCAACCTGACGCTTGCCGCCAACCTCGACGCGCAACAACGCGGCCGCCTGGACCTGCGCGCCGAAGGGGTGAACTCCGGCGAGACCAACTTCGGCGTGCTGACCGCCAACGCCCAGGGCACCCTGCAACGCCAGCAACTCAGCCTGAACCTGCAGGGCAAGCCGCTGGTGCTGGCCCTCGATGTCGCCGGCAACTGGGATGGCAAGAACTGGCGCGGACAAATCGCCAAGGGCGAAATCCAGAGCGGCGGGCAGGACTGGCGCCTGCAGCAGCCGGCGCGCCTGGAACGGCTGGCTGATGGCCGGGTGAATCTCGGCGCGCACTGCTGGGCCAGCGGCGCCGCCAGCCTGTGCGGCGAAGATTCGCGCCTGCAGCCCGATCCGCGCCTGCGCTTCCACCTGCGCAACTTCCCGCTGGACAGCCTGGCGCGCTGGCTGCCGGAAGAGTTCGCCTGGCAGGGCACGCTGAACGGCGACGTGCAGCTGGACCTGCCCGCCAGCGGCCCCAACGGCAACATCCGGCTCGATGCCGGCAGCGGCACCCTGCGCCTGAAGGAGCAGGACGAATGGCACGACTTCCCCTACCAGAGCCTGCGCCTGGAAAGCCGCCTGACGCCCCGGCGCATCGACACCGGGCTGACCTTCCGCGGCGAGGGGCTGGGCACTCTCGACGTGCAGGCCCAGCTCGATCCGCGTCCGCAGAACAAGCCGCTGTCCGGCAGCTTCAACCTGAACGGGCTGGACCTGGCGGTGGCGCGACCGTTCGTGCCGATGGTCGAGCAGCTAAAGGGCCGTCTCAACGGCAACGGGCGGATTTCCGGAACCCTGCTGGCGCCCCGGGTAGACGGCGATCTGCGGCTCAGCGACGGAGAAATCTCCGGCGGCGACCTGCCGACCCGCTTCGAGCAGTTGCAGCTGCAGGCGCGCATCGCCGGCGAACAGGTCGATCTGAGCGGCAACTGGAAGGCCGGCCAGTTGGGCAACGGCAGTCTGGCCGGGCGGATCGCCTGGGCCAGCGGCCTGGACGTCGACCTGGCGATTCGCGGCAATCGCCTGCCGGTGACCGTCGAACCCTACGCCACCCTGGAGGTGGAGCCGGACCTCTCGGTACGCATGGCCGGAGAGCGGCTGGCGATTGCCGGCAAGGTACTGGTGCCGCGCGGCGACATCACCATCCGCCAGTTGCCGCCATCGACGGTCAAGGTGTCGGACGACGCGGTGATCGTCGGCGCCCCGGCGGAAGAGAAGAAGACCACCACGCTGGCCATGGATGTGGACGTCGTGGTGGGGCAGGACAAGCTGGCCTTCTCCGGCTTCGGCCTGACCGCCGAGCTGGCCGGGCAGGTGCACATCGGCGACAACCTCGACACCCGTGGCGAACTGAAGCTGAACAAGGGGCGTTACCGCGCCTATGGCCAGCGCCTGACCATCCGCCGTGCGCGCCTGACGTTCGCCGGGCCGATCGACCAGCCGTACCTGGACATCGAGGCGATCCGCAAGGTCGACGACGTCATCGCCGGCCTGCGCCTGACCGGCAACGCCGAGCAGCCGCGCAGCGAAGTGTTCTCCGAGCCGGCGATGAGCCAGGAGCAGGCGCTGTCCTACCTGGTGCTGGGACGGCCGATGAGCAGCGGCGAGGACAGCAACGTGGTCGGCCAGGCGGCGCTGGCTCTCGGCCTGGCCGGCAGCGCGCCGCTTACCGGCAAGGTCGCCGAGCGGTTGGGCATCCGTGACTTCCAACTGGATACCGAGGGCAGCGGCAACGCCACCAGCGTGGTCGCTAGCGGGCAGCTCTCCGACCGTCTCAGCCTGCGCTACGGGGTGGGGGTATTCGAGCCGGCGAACACCATCGCCCTGCGCTACATCCTGACCAAGCGTCTTTACCTGGAGGCCGCCAGCGGACTGGCCAGCTCGCTGGATCTGTTCTTCAAGCGCGATTTCTGACAGAGCTTTCGTCTATACCTGTCGAATCAGTAAGCATTTCCGCGCCGGGTTCCGACGCCCCGCTAGGCAGGTTCCGGATACCCTGCATGACGCTTAGTCAGAAGGAGGCGACATGTCAGACGGCATCCAGAAGGTAGAACAGTACTACGACGAAGTTCCGTACGATTCCTATATGTTCCCGCAGACCGCACCGGAGCACCTGGCGGCCATCGCCTACCTGTTCGGCCTGAGCGCCCCGGCGGTCGCCACCGCGCGGGTGCTGGAGCTGGGCTGCAGTTCAGCGGGCAACCTGATCCCCTTCGCCGTGCGCCATCCGCAGGCGCGGCTGGTGGGTATCGACCTGTCGCCGGTGCAGATCGACCTCGGCAAGCGCAAGCTGGAGCAGATGGGGCTCGGCAATGTCGAGCTGATCGCCGGCGATCTCTCCACGATGGGCGCGGAACTCGGCGAATTCGACTACATCATCTGCCACGGCGTCTACAGCTGGGTGCCGGAACCGGTGCGCGACGCGATCCTGCGCATCAGCCGGGACAACCTGGCCCCGGACGGCATCGCCTACATCAGCTACAACACCTATCCCGGCTGGAAGGGGCGCGAGCTGGTGCGCGATGCGATGCTCCTGCGCGCCAACCAGTCGCCCGAGGAAAAGCTCGGCCGGGCGCGGGGGATGATCGATTTCCTCCACCAGCACGTCGATGCCGGCAGCGTGCTCGGCCGGGCGCTGCAGGAATACCAGCAGCAGGCGCACTCCTTCTCCGACTATTACCTGATGCACGAGTACCTGGAGCCGTTCAATGCGCCGTGCTACTTCAGCGACTTCGTGCGGCTCGCCGAAGAGCAGGGGCTGAGCTACCTGGCCGACGCCACGCCCGCCACCATGTTCCTCGGCAACTACGCGCCAGCCGTGCAGGGTCCGCTGCTGGCGGAGTGCGGCGGCAGCCAGGTGCTGCTGGAGGCGTACCTGGACTTCCTCACCAACCGTACCTTCCGCCAGTCCCTGCTGGTCCGCCAGGAGCGCGTCGGCGACATTCGCTACCAGTTGCAGAGCGACGGCCTGCGCACGCTGCACCTGGCCGCCCATCTGCCGTGCCTGAGCGGCGAGCCGCGTTTCGATCCGAGCGAGCAGTCGTTCGGCGATGCCAATGGCAGGAGCCTGGTGCTGAAGGGCAGGGAAGTGAAATGCGCGGCGGTGGCGCTGACCGAGGCCTGGCCGAACACCCTGGGCATGGAAGAACTGCTGGCCGCCGTGAGCAGGCAGCTCGGTTCGTTGTCGGCGCGGGCGGAACACCATCTGACCGTGCTGTTCGAGCAACTGGTGATCTCCGGCATGGCGCGCATCCGCCTGGAGCCGGTGGTGGCCAGGGTGGAGCCGTGCGAGAAGCCGTGTATCGATCCCGCGCTGGTTGCCTATGTCCGCGCGTTGCCCGAGGGACATACGCCGCATGTGTTCAACGCCTGGCACGAGACGGTGTCGCTGGATGTGGTGGCCAGCCATCTGCTGCCGCTGCTGGACGGCAGCCGGACCCGCGCCGATCTGCTCAAGTGCCTGGAAGAGGCGGAGCAGAAGGACCAGCTCGGCTTCCTGCGCAACGGCGAGCGGCTGACCGCGCCGGACGACCTGCGCCAGGCGAGGGAGGAGCATCTGGATCGCGTATTGCAGCTGTTCGGCCTGGCGACGCTGTAATCGCCGGGCTTCGCGTAGGTTGGTGCTGAGCGCAGCGAAGCCCAACATGCCGGCAGCCATATCGTTGGGCTTCGTACCTCAGCCCAACCTACGTGAAGCCCAGCGGTGTTCTGACAAAGCGTGCGGTTACCGCACGCATCGACGGAGGTCCAATTGCCGCTTCCCGCACCCGGCCGTAGCCTTCTACTGCCGCCGGTCCCGTAGTCCTGCCCGCGCAGCGGGATACGCATAGACTGTTCCACACGACAGCCGCGCCGAAGAGCGTGGCGTACAACAACAATGAGCCATGAGTGCCTTGCCTATGGAAAGCCGCCTGCTGAGCGAACGCAGCCAGGTGTTCGAACATGCCGACCCCTACGCGGTGTCCGGCTATGTGAACCAGCATGTCGGTACGCACTGCATCCGCCTGCCGGTGAAAGGGCGCCCCGAGGCCAGCCTCAACCATCGCAAGTTCTCCAGTCTCGACCTCTGCCGGATCAGCTACGGCGCCGCCGTGCGCGTCACCTCGCCGGCGCTGGAAACCATCTACCACATGCAGATCCTCCTGCGCGGCAATTGCCTGTGGCGCGGCCATCGCCAGGAGCACTACCTCGTTCCCGGCGAGCTGCTGCTGATCAACCCGGACGACCCGGTCGACCTGACCTACTCGGACGACTGCGAGAAATTCATCGTCAAGATTCCCACCGCGGTGCTGGAATCGATCTGCGCCGAACAGCGCTGGCAGCACCCGCGCCAGGGTGTGCGCTTCCTGGAAAACCGCTATCAGCTGGGCGAGCTGGAAGGCTTCGTCAACCTGCTGTCGATGGTCTGCCTGGAAGCCGAATCCGGCGAGCGCCTGCCGCGCATCGAGGAGCATTACCAGCAGATCGTCGCGAGCAAGATGCTCACCCTGATGAAGACCAATGTCAGCCGCGAATGCCTGGCCAGCCCGATGGCCTCGTTCGAGCGCATCGACGACTACATCGCGCGCAACCTCAAGCAGGACATCGACGTCGAGGAGCTCGCCCGCCAGGCGCAGATGAGCCTGCGTTCGCTGTACGGCCTGTTCGAGCGGCATGTGCGCGTCACGCCGAAGCAGTACATCCGCAACAGGAAGCTGGAGCGCATCCATGCCAGCCTGGGCGACCCCTGCTGCAACGTGCGCAACGTCACCGAGCTGGCGCTGGACTACGGCTTCCTGCATCTCGGGCGCTTCTCCGAGGCGTACCGGCAGCAGTTTGGCGAGTTGCCTTCCGAGACGTTCAAGCGGCGCGGCTGAGCGTCATCCCGTAGGGCGGGTGCAACCCGCCATTTCCATACCGGCAATAACGGCGGGTTTCACCCGCCCTACACCTGCGCCATCCATTCCACCTCCGCTTTATCCATCCCCTGTTACACCCCCTGCAAAAAACGGATAGCACTCTGCACAAAGCGGATATTGCCGCGCCCTGCGCCTCCCTAATCTGGCCCTGCCTGAACAAAAACAACGGAGGCCCCGGCCATGTCCCTGGGTATCGAGTACCTTCAGTCCCTGCTTGAAGACAACCCCGAGAAGGGCGTCTACCGCTGCAAGCGCGAGATGTTCACCGACCCCCGCCTGTTCGACCTGGAGATGAAGCACATCTTCGAAGGCAACTGGCTGTATCTCGCCCACGAAAGCCAGATCCCCGAGAAGAACGACTTCCTGACCACCATGATGGGCCGCCAGTCGATCTTCATCGCGCGCAACAAGGACGGCGTCCTCAACGCCTTCATCAACGCCTGCAGCCACAAGGGCGCCATGCTCTGCCGGCACAAGAGCGGCAACCGTTCCTCCTATACCTGCCCGTTCCACGGCTGGACCTTCAACAACTCCGGCAAGCTGCTGAAGGTCAAGGACCCGGCCGAGGCCGGCTATCCGGAAGGCTTCAACTGCGAGGGCTCCCACGACCTGACCAGGGTCGCCCGTTTCGAGTCCTATCGCGGCTTCCTGTTCGGCAGCCTGAACCCGGACGTGCCGCCGCTGGTCGAGCACCTCGGCGAGTCGGCGAAGATCATCGACATGATCGTCGACCAGTCGCCGGAAGGTCTGGAAGTCCTGCGCGGTTCCTCCAGCTACATCTACGAAGGCAACTGGAAGCTCACCGCCGAGAACGGCGCCGACGGCTACCACGTCAGCTCCGTGCACTGGAACTACGCGGCCACCCAGAACCAGCGCAAGGTGCGCGACGCCGGCGAAGAAGTGAAGACCATGAGCGCTGGCGGCTGGGCCAAGAACGGCGGCGGCTTCTACTCCTTCGACAAGGGCCATCTGCTGCTCTGGACCCGCTGGGCCAACCCGGAGGACCGTCCGGCCTTCGAGCGCCGCGAGGAACTGGCCCGCGACTTCGGCCAGGCCCGTGCCGACTGGATGATCCAGAACTCGCGCAACCTCTGCCTGTACCCGAACGTGTACCTGATGGACCAGTTCAGCTCGCAGATCCGTATCGCCCGGCCGATCTCGGTGAACCGCACGGAAATCACCATCTACTGCATCGCGCCGAAGGGCGAAAGCGCCGAGGCCCGCGCCCAGCGCATCCGCCAGTACGAAGACTTCTTCAACGTCAGCGGCATGGCCACTCCGGACGACCTGGAGGAATTCCGCTCCTGCCAGCAGGGCTACCAGGGCAGCGTCACCGCCTGGAACGACATGTCCCGTGGCGCCACGCACTGGATCCACGGCGCCGACGACGCGGCGAAGGAAATCGACCTGCACCCGCTGATGTCCGGCGTGCGCACCGAGGATGAAGGCCTGTTCGTGCTGCAGCACAAGTACTGGCAGGAGGCGATGATCGCCGCCCTGCAGGCCGAGCAAGCCAAACAGATTCCCCTGCAAGCGGTTGAAGAGGAGGCCGTGTGATGAGCATTTCCTACGAAGCCGTGCGCGACTTCCTCTACCGCGAAGCGCGCTACCTGGACGACAAGCAGTGGGACGAGTGGCTGGAGCTGTACGCCGCCGACGCCACCTTCTGGATGCCGTCCTGGGACGACCGCGACGAGCTGACCGAAGACCCGCAGACCGAAATCTCGCTGATCTGGTACGGCAACCGCGGCGGCCTGGAAGACCGCGTGTTCCGCATCAAGACCGAGCGCTCCAGCGCGACCATGCCGGACACCCGCACCTCGCACAACATCAGCAACATCGAGATCCTCGAAGTCGCCGACGGCCTGTGCAAGCTGCGCTTCAACTGGCACACCCTGAGCTTCCGCTACAAGGCGACGGACAGCTACTTCGGCACCAGCTTCTACACCCTCGACGTGCGCGGCGAGCAGCCGCTGATCAAGGCGAAGAAGGTGGTTCTCAAAAATGACTACGTACGTCAGGTCATCGACGTTTATCACATTTGAGGTGGCTGCCATGAGCTTCCATATCGCACTGAACTTCGAAGACGGCGTCACCCGCTTCATTGACGCCAATGCCGGCGAAACCGTGGCCGACGCGGCCTATCGCCAGGGCGTGAACATCCCGCTGGACTGCCGCGACGGCGCCTGCGGTACCTGCAAGTGCTTCGCCGAAGCCGGCCGCTACGACATGGGCGACAACTTCATCGAGGATGCCCTGACCGAAGAGGAAGCCGAGCAGGGCTACGTCCTGACCTGCCAGATGCGCGCCGAGAGCGACTGCGTGGTGCGCGTGCCGGCGTCCTCGGATGTGTGCAAGACCCAGCAGGCCAGCTACGAGGCGGCCATCAGCAATGTGCGTCAGCTGTCCGCAAGCACCATCGCGCTGTCGATCAAGGGCGAATCGCTGAGCAAGCTGGCGTTCCTGCCGGGGCAGTACGTCAACCTGCAGGTTCCTGGCAGCAGCGAAACCCGCGCCTATTCCTTCAGCTCGCTGCCGAAGGACGGCGAGGTCAGCTTCCTGATCCGCAACGTGCCGGGCGGCTTGATGAGCAGCTTCCTCACCAATCTCGCCAAGGCCGGCGATGCCATGACCCTGGCCGGCCCGCTGGGCAGTTTCTACCTGCGCGACATCAAGCGCCCATTGCTGCTGCTGGCCGGCGGCACCGGCCTGGCGCCGTTCACCGCAATGCTGGAGAAGATCGCCGCGCAGGGCAGCGAGCACCCGCTGCACCTGATCTACGGCGTGACCAACGACTTCGACCTGGTGGAAATGGACAAGCTCGCCGACTTCGCCGCGCGCATCCCCAACTTCACCTGGAGCGCCTGCGTCGCCAACCCGGAAAGCGCCTACCCGCAGAAGGGCTACGTGACCCAGCACATCGAGCCGAAGCACCTCAACGACGGCAACGTCGACGTCTACCTGTGCGGCCCGCCGCCGATGGTCGAGGCGGTCAGCCAGTACATCCGCGAACAGGGCATCCAGCCGGCGAATTTCTATTACGAGAAGTTTGCGGCGAGCGCGGCCTGAGCCTGCGCGACATACCGTAGGGCGGGTGCAACCCGCCAACCCAAACGCGAATGGCGGGTTTCACCCGCCCTACGGCCGTACACCCATTCGCAACGAGGTTGCCATGACTCAACGATTCGAAAACAAGGTCGCCCTGGTCACCGGCGCCGCCCAGGGCATCGGCCGCCGCGTCGCCGAGCGGCTGGTGGAAGAGGGCGCGCGGCTGGTGGCGGTGGACCGCTCCGAGCTGGTCCACGAACTGCTCGACCACCCGGGCCGGGACGGCAAGGTGCTGACCCTGACCGCCGACCTGGAACGCTTCGCCGAGTGCGAGCGTGTGGTCTCCCAGGCCGTGCAGGCATTCGGCCGGCTGGACATCCTGATCAACAACGTCGGCGGCACCATCTGGGCCAAGCCGTTCGAGCACTACGAGGAACACGAGATCGAGGCGGAGGTACGCCGCTCGCTGTTCCCCACCCTGTGGTGCTGCCGCGCCGCGCTGGTGCCGATGCTGGAGCAGGGCAGCGGCGCCATCGTCAACGTGTCCTCCATCGCCACCCGTGGGGTGAATCGCGTGCCCTACGGAGCGGCCAAGGGCGGGGTGAATGCGCTGACCGCCTGCCTGGCCTTCGAGACTGCCGAACGTGGCATCCGCGTCAACGCCACCGCACCGGGCGGCACCGAGGCGCCCCCGCGCCGTATCCCGCGCAACGGCGCCGAGCAGAGCGCGCAGGAGAAGGTCTGGTACCAGCAGATCGTCGACCAGACCGTCGAAAGCAGCCTGATGAAACGCTACGGAAGCATCGACGAACAGGCCGGCGCGATCCTCTTCCTCGCCTCGGACGAAGCCTCCTACATCACCGGCGTCACGTTGCCGGTGGGTGGTGGGGATCTCGGCTGAATCCTGGCCTCGGGCTCCCTCACCCCAGCCCTCTCCCAGAGGGAGAGGGGGCACAACGGCGTTGGGGCGTACGACGTGCCAGCCGTCAACTCCAGACAGTCCCCTCTCCCTCTGGGAGAGGGTTAGGGTGAGGGGAGCAAGGCAGCCAAAAGCATCCGCAGTCATTTAGAGCGGTTTTCTACACAACAAAAACAAGAGACAGATGCCATGCGAAAAATCGACGTAAACCAGACCATCGACAACGCGCGCTTCACCCGATTTCACTGGATGGTGATGCTCTGGTGCGCGCTGTTGCTGATCTTCGACGGCTACGACCTGTTCATCTATGGCGTGGTCCTGCCGGTGATCATGAAGGAATGGGGCCTGACGCCCCTGCAGGCCGGCGCGCTCGGCAGCTATGCGCTGTTCGGCATGATGTTCGGCGCGCTGGTGTTCGGCACCCTGGCCGACAGGATCGGGCGCAAGAAGGGCATCGCCATCTGCTTCGCGCTGTTCTCCAGCGCCACCATCGTCAACGGCTTCGCCAGCAGCCCGACCGAGTTCGGCATCTGCCGCTTCATCGCCGGCCTCGGCTGCGGCGGCCTGATGCCCAACGCCGTGGCGCTGATGAACGAGTACGCGCCCAAGCGCCTGCGCAGCACGCTGGTGGCGGTCATGTTCAGCGGCTATTCGCTGGGCGGCATGCTGTCGGCTGGCGTGGGCATCTACATGCTGCCGCGCTTCGGCTGGGAGGCGATGTTCTTCGCTGCCGCCGTACCGCTGCTCCTGCTGCCGCTGATCCTCTGGTATCTGCCGGAATCGGTCGGCTTCCTCGTCCGTCAGGGGCGCACGCAGCAGGCCCGCGAGCTGCTGCAACGCATCGATCCCGGTCTCGCGCTGAAGGGCGACGAACAACTGGTGATGAGCGAATCCAAGGGTGGCAGCGTCTCGGCTCTCGAACTGTTCCGCGAAGGCCGTGGTGTGCGCACCCTGAGCATCTGGGTGGCGTTCTTCTGCTGCCTGCTGATGGTCTACGCGCTGAGTTCCTGGCTGCCGAAGCTGATGGCGGGTGCCGGCTACAGCCTCGGTTCCAGCCTGTCGTTCCTGCTCGCGCTGAACTTCGGCGGCATGGCCGGGGCCATCCTCGGCGGCTGGCTGGGCGATCGCTACAACCTGACCAAGGTGACGGTGGCCTTCTTCATCGCCGCCGCCGCGTCGATCAGCCTGCTCGGCTTCAACAGCCCGATGCCGCTGCTCTACCTGCTGATCTTCGTCGCCGGCGCCACCACCATCGGCACGCAGATCCTGCTGTACGCCGGCGCCGCGCAGTTTTACGGCCTGTCGGTGCGCTCCACCGGCCTCGGCTGGGCCTCCGGCATCGGCCGCAACGGCGCCATCGTCGGCCCGCTGCTGGGCGGCGCGCTGATGGGCATCAACCTGCCGCTGCAACTCAACTTCATGGCCTTCGCCATTCCCGGCGCCATCGCCGCGCTGGCGATGACCGTGTTCCTCATCAGCGCCCAGCGCAGCCAGTCGGCCGAGGGCGCGCTGCTGGCGGCGAAAGCCTGACCGGCTCCATCCGGGAGCGAATCCGCCGGGTTCGCTCCCGCATCCAGCGAGGTTCCATGAAAGCTCTGCTGCGTGATTGCTCCTTGTCCGCCGTGATCGCGGGGATGATCGCCACGCTGATTTCCTACGCCGGGCCGCTGGTGATCATCTTCCAGGCGGCGGACAGCGCCAAGCTGTCCCACGAACTGCTGTCGTCCTGGGTCTGGGCGATTTCCATCGGCAGCGCGGCGCTGGGCATCCTGCTCAGCCTGCGCTACCGGGTGCCGGTGGTGGTCGCCTGGTCGATCCCCGGTTCGGCGCTGCTGGTGTCCATGCTGCCGGAGATCGGCCTGAACCAGGCCATCGGCGCCTATCTGGTGGCCAACCTGATCCTGCTGGCGATCGGCATCAGCGGCGCCTTCGACCGCATTATCGCCCGCCTGCCGGGCTCCATCGCCGCCGGCATGCAGGCCGGCATCCTGTTCAGCTTCGGCGCCCAGGTGTTCCGCTCGCTGCCGGCCCAGCCGGTATTGGTGTTTGCGATGTTCGCGGTCTACGTGGCGATGCGCCGCCTGATGCCGCGCTACGCGGTGATGGCGGTGCTGCTGGTCGGCCTGCTTGTCACCGTGCTCGGTGGCGGATTCCGCAGCGAGGCGCTGGTGTTCGGCCTCGCCACGCCACAATGGATCGCCCCCGAATTCAGCCTGCACGCCACCCTCAACCTGGCGCTGCCGCTGGTGCTGGTAGCGCTCACCGGGCAGTTCATGCCGGGCATGGCGGTGCTGCGCAACGCCGGCTACCAGACGCCGGCCAGCCCCCTCGTCAGCGCCAGTGCGTTGGGCGGTGCGCTGCTGGCGCCATTCGGCTGCCATGGCCTGAACCTGGCGGCGGTTACTGCCAGCCTGTGCACCAGCGCCGAGGCTCACGAAGACCCGCAGCGCCGCTATGTGGCGGCGCTGTCCGGGAGTGTTTTGTATCTGGCGTTCGGCATCGGCGGGGCGACGCTGGTGTCGCTGTTCGCCGCGTTCCCGGCCGAGCTGATCGCCGCGCTGGCCGGCCTCGCCCTGTTCGGCGCCATCAGCGAGGCGCTGACCCGCAGCGCGGCGGTGCCGGCGGAACGCGATGCCGGGCTGTTCACCTTCCTGGTCACCGCTTCCGGGGTGTCCTTCCTCGGCCTGTCGGCGGCGTTCTGGGGGCTGGTGTTCGGCCTTGGCGCGCACTTCCTGATGCGCGCACGGCTGCCCAGGTCGGCAGCGCAGGAGTGGCCCGCAGCGAAGGACGGCGCAGGGCGCTGATGAATCTAGCCCCGCGCCTGTTCGATCAGCTCCAGGCAGCGCTGCACCAGGGCGCTGACATCGCCGGCGCGGCGGCTGAGGATGATCGGCGATACCGCCTCCGGTTCCAGCACCGGCACGTAGCCGATGTCCGGGCGGTGCTGCTGCTGCACCGAGCCCGGCACCAGTGCCACGCCGAGGCCGGCGGCGACCAGGCCGATGGCGGTCTGCAGCTCGTTGGCCCACTGCGCCACGCGGATGCTCAGGCCATGGTTGGCGAACAGCGCGAGGACGTGGTCGGCGTAGCTCGGCCGCGGGTTGGCCGGGTAGAGCACGAAGGCTTCCCGCGACAGCTCCTCCAGGCTGACCGGCCGGCCGAGCAGCGGATGCCCGGTGGGCAGCGCGGCGACCAGCGGGTCTTCGCTGAGCACCTGCTGGAGGATCATGGGATCGTCGATGCGGATGCGGCCGAAGCCGATGTCGATGCGCCCGCTCTTCAGCGCCTCAACCTGCTGCAGGGTGGTCATTTCCTGCAGGCCGAGTTCCAGTTCGGTGTCGGCGCGCAGCTGGCGGATCAGCTCCGGCAGCACGTCGTACAGGGTCGACGGGGCGAAGCCGATGCCCAGCCACTGGCGCTGGCCACGGCCGATGCGGCGGGTGCTGTCGCAGATGCTGTCGAGCTGCTGCAGCAGGGTGCCGCTCTGCTCGTAGAAGAAGCGCCCGGCCTCGGTCAGGCGCAGCGGGCGGCTGCGCTCCAGCAGCTCCACGCCGAGCAGGTCTTCGAGCTGCTGGATCTGCCGGCTGAGTGGCGGCTGGGCGATGTGCAGGCGCTCCGCCGCGCGGGTGAAGTTGAGGGTTTCCGCGACTTCCCTGAAGTAGCGCAGGTGTCTCAGCTCCATGATACCTCCAGGGTATGGAATCAGACTGAGGTGATATTGGACTCCACGGCCTTTGTAGCGCAATCCTTGGGCCAGAAAGAAAATAACCCAAAAGGTATCGCAAGCTGGGTCCGCCCCGGTTGCCGGGACCACAACGTCGGAATACGAAACATGCCTAGCGCCGTCATCGAAAGCCTTGAGTCGATCATCGTCGACCTGCCGACCATCCGCCCGCACAAGCTGGCGATGCACACCATGCAGAACCAGACCCTGGTGATCATCCGCCTGCGCTGCTCGGATGGCATCGAAGGCATCGGCGAGTCGACCACCATCGGCGGCCTGGCCTACGGCAACGAAAGCCCGGAAAGCATCAAGCAGAACATCGACAGCCACCTGGCGCCGGCGCTGATCGGCCTGGAAGCCGGCAACATCAACGCGGCCATGCAGAAGCTGGACAAGATCGCCAAGGGCAACACCTTCGCCAAGTCCGGCATCGAAAGCGCGCTGCTCGACGCCCAGGGCAAGCGCCTCGGCCTGCCGGTCAGCGAACTGCTCGGCGGCCGCGTGCGCGACAGCCTGGAAGTGGCCTGGACCCTGGCTTCCGGCGACACCGCGCGGGATATCGCCGAAGCCGAACACATGCTGGAAATCCGCCGCCACCGCATCTTCAAGCTGAAGATCGGCGCCAACCCGCTGGAGCAGGACCTCAAGCACGTCGTCGCGATCAAGAAGGCCCTCGGCGACCACGCCAGCGTGCGCGTCGACGTCAACCAGTACTGGGACGAATCCCAGGCCATCCGCGGCTGCCAGGTGCTCGGCGAGAACGGCATCGACCTGATCGAACAGCCGATCTCGCGGATCAACCGTGGCGGCCAGATCCGCCTGAACCAGCGCAGCCCGGCGCCGATCATGGCCGACGAATCCATCGAGAGCGTCGAGGACGCCTTCAGCCTCGCCGCCGACGGCGCGGCCAGCGTGTTCGCCCTGAAGATCGCCAAGAACGGCGGCCCGCGTGCCGTGCTGCGCACCGCGCAGATCGCCGAGGCGGCCGGTATCGCCCTGTACGGCGGCACCATGCTGGAAGGCGCCGTCGGCACCCTGGCTTCCGCCCATGCCTTCGTCACCCTGAACAGGCTGACCTGGCACACCGAACTGTTCGGCCCGCTGCTGCTGACCGAGGAAATCGTCACCGAGGCGCCGGTCTACCGCGACTTCCAGCTGCACGTGCCGCGTACCCCCGGCCTTGGCCTGACCCTCGACGAAGAGCGCCTGGCGCGCTTCCGTCGCCACTGATAACCGTCCGATAAAGGAGAAAACCGATGCTGTTCCACGTGAAGATGACCGTGAAGCTGCCGGTCGACATGGACCCGGCCAGGGCTGCCCAGCTCAAGGCCGACGAGAAGGAACTCGCCCAACGTCTGCAGCACGAGGGCAAGTGGCGTCACCTGTGGCGCATCGCCGGGCACTACGCGAACTACAGCGTGTTCGACCTCGCCAGCGTCGAGGAGCTGCACGACACGCTGATGCAACTGCCGCTGTTCCCCTACATGGATATCGAGATCGACGGGCTCTGCCGCCATCCGTCGTCGATCCACTCCGACGACCGTTGATTCTCACCACCTGAACACCACCGGATAAAAACAAGAGGCAAGCCATCATGACCGTGAAGATTTCCCACACTGCCGACATCCAGAAGTTCTTCGAAGAAGCCGCCGGCTTCGGCAACGACCAGGGCAGCCCGCGCCTGAAGCGCATCGTCCTGCGCATCCTGCAGGACACCGCGAAGATCATCGAAGACCTGGAAGTCACCGACGACGAATTCTGGACCGCGGTGGACTACCTGAACCGCCTGGGCGGCAGGAACGAAGCCGGCCTGCTGGTGGCCGGCCTGGGCATCGAGCATTTCCTCGACCTGCTGCAGGACGCCCGCGATGAGCTGGCCGGCCAGACCGGCGGCACCCCGCGCACCATCGAAGGCCCGCTGTATGTGGCCGGCGCGCCGATCGCCCAGGGCGAGACGCGCATGGACGACGGCAGCGAAGAGAGCGTCGCCACCACCATGTTCCTCGAAGGCCAGGTGCTGGACCTCGACGGCAAGCCGGTCGCCGGCGCCATCGTCGACCTGTGGCACGCCAACACCAAGGGCAACTACTCCTACTTCGACCAGAGCCAGTCCGAGTACAACCTGCGCCGCCGCATCGTCACCGACGCCGAAGGCCGCTACCGCGCCCGCAGCATCGTGCCGTCCGGCTACGGCTGCAACCCGGAAGGTCCGACCCAGGAATGCCTCGACCAGCTCGGCCGCCACGGCCAGCGTCCGGCGCACATCCACTTCTTCATCTCGGCGCCGGGCTACCGTCACCTGACCACCCAGATCAACCTGTCCGGCGACAAGTACCTGTGGGACGACTTCGCCTACGCCACCCGCGACGGTCTGGTCGGTGAAATAGCGTTCCGCGAGGACGGCGCGCGCGGCGTGTCCGGCCGTTATGCCGAGCTGGAGTTCAGCTTCCAGCTGCAGAAGGCCGCCGACGCCGATGACGAGCAGCGCAGCCATCGTCCGCGCGCGCTGCAGGTGCAAGGCGCCTGAGGTTGGTTGGCAAGTAACAACCTGCCGCCGCCCTGGCGGCAGGCCATTGAGGTGGAACGGGACGCGACGAGCGAACCGTAGCGATGCAGGCGACCGGCCGGGCCGGGGCGGTCGCCGAAGACAATGACCGCCTGCGGGACGCGGAGCAGAACCAGGAGCGTCCCGCCGCCGGCAAGAAATCGATTCCTGTCCTGCGTATGCCGCGGCTTTCGGTCGCTCGGCAGGGGATCGTTTGTCCTAATAAAAACAAGAGCGACGATATGAAAACCAATGCGTGCATCACCTGCGTCATGGTGACCGCCGGCGTCAGCGCCGGTCTCGCCCAGTCCGTGGCGGCGGCCGAGGGCCTGATCGAGGGTTCCAGCGCGACCCTCCAGCTGCGCAACTACTACTTCAGCCGCGACTACTCCGACATCGTCGGCGCCAACCAGCAGTCGAAGGCGGAGGAGTGGGCGCAGGGCTTCATCCTCAACTTCCAGTCGGGCTACACGCCGGGCCCGGTCGGCTTCGGCCTCGACGCCATCGGCCTGCTCGGCATCAAGCTCGACAGCAGTCCTGACCGGGTCAACACCGGCCTGCTGCCGGTCAAGGAAGACGGCCGCGCCGCCGACGACTACAGCCGTCTCGGCGTAGCAGCGAAGGCGCGCTTCTCGAAGACCGAACTGAAAGTCGGCGAGCTGCAGCCGAACCTGCCGGTGCTGACCTTCAGCGATATCCGCCTGCTGCCGCCGAGCTACCAGGGCGCGAGCATCGTTTCCAACGAAATTGGCGGGCTGACCCTGCAGGGCGGGCACCTGACGTCCACGCACCTGCGCAACGAAGGCGGCGACGACAAGATGCAGGCGATACTCGGCCACGTGCCGCAGCGCCAGGCCAGCGCCGATGCCTTCAACTACGCTGGCGGCGACTATGCGTTCAACGACAAGCGCACGGTTGCCAGCGCCTATTACGGGCAACTGGAGGATATCTACGCGCAGCGCTTCCTCGGCCTGAAGCACGCGCAGCCGGTGGGCAACTGGGTACTGGGCGCCAATCTCGGTTACTTCGATGCCGACGAGGACGGCAAGAAGCTGCTCGGCCGGATCGACAACCAGGCGTTCTACTCGCTGCTCTCGGCCAAGCGCGGCGCCCATACCTTCTACGTCGGCTACCAGGGCATCTACGGCGACAGCTCGTTCCCGCGCGTCTTCGCCAACGTCAGCCCGCTGGGCAACGAAGTGCCGACCTACGAGTTCGCCTTCGCCGACGAGCGCTCCTGGCAGGTGCGCTACGACTACGACTTCACCGCCCTCGGCCTGCCGGGATTGACCAGCACCCTGCGCTACATCACCGGCGACAACGTCGACACCGGCCAGGGCTTCGAAGGCAAGGACCGCGAACGCGACCTGGACATCGGCTACACCGTGCAAAGCGGCCCGCTGGCGGGGCTGAACGTGCGGGTGCGCAACGTCATGGCGCGGTCGAATTACCGGACGGATATCGACGAGAACCGGCTGGTGTTCAACTACACGTGGAAGTTGTTCTGAGGCTTCCAGCTTCCCATCGTCGATTGTTGGCATCATGGGTATCGCTTCGCTCAACCCATCCTACGTAACTACAGTAGCTGGGCCAGAACCCGCGTAGGTTGGTGCTGAACGCAGTGAAGCCCAACGATGGTGATGTTGGGCTTCGCGTTGCTCAGCGCCAACCTACGGTGGGCATTGCAACTCGTAGGAGCGGGCCATGCCCGCGAAGCTCTTGTCGGGATTAGCTCCCGGATGTTGGGCTTCGCTGCGCTCAGCGCCAACCTACGGTCAGCGGATGAAATGAATCTTCCCAGTGTCGTCGTTGCCCATGTAGATGCCGTACACCCCGGCCCGGCGTTCCTCGATGTAGCGTTCGAGGATCTGCCGGATGGCCGGGTAGTAGATGCTGTCCCAGGGAATTTCCTCGGGTGCGAAGAAGCGGTAGTCGAGGGTTTCCGGGCCGTGCTGGCCGGTCTCTTCCACCACGGTGGCGCGGAAGATGATGTACACCTCGCTGATCTTCGGCACGCTGAAGATGGAGTAGGGCGAGACGATGTCGGCGCGCACGCCGCTCTCTTCCCAGACTTCGCGCAGGGCCGCTTCCTCGGTGGTTTCTCCGCTTTCCATGAACCCTGCGGGCAGGGTCCAGGTGCCGGGGCGCGGCGGGATCGCGCGCTGGCAGAGCAGGTACTTGCCGTCGCGCTCGATGATGCAGCCGGCGATGATCTTCGGGTTGACGTAATGGACGTAGCCGCAGCCCGCGCACACCAGCCTTTCGTGGGTATCCCCCTGGGGACACTGGCGGCTCAGGTTGCCGCTACCACAACCGGGACAGAAGCGCGGGTCGGCCATGGCGTCAGCGTCCTATGCGCGGTTCCTTGAGGGCGATGGGGACGGCGATGTCGCGCACCTTGCCCGGCTCGTCCTGCTTGGACTTGAGGTAGTCCAGCGCCACCTTGGCGGCGGCGCGGACGTGGTCCACCGAGGCCTGGTGCGCGGCCAGCGGGTCGCCGCTCTTGATGGCCTCGACGATTTTTTCCATTTCCGCGTTGCTGGCGCCGCGGCGGTTCTGCTGGGACACCGAGGTGGCGCGCAGGTAGCTGATGCGGGCCTGCAACTGGCGCAGCTGGGTGGCGGCGATGTGGTTGCCGGAGCCTTCCAGCAGCACGTCGTAGAAGCCTTGCACGGACTCCAGCACCTGCTGCAGGTCGCCTTCTTCCAGAGCCTTGCGGTTTTCCGCCAGGGCCTTTTCCAGCGCGCGGATGTCCTTGGCCTTGGCGTTGAGGGTGAACAGCTGGACGATCAGCCCTTCGAGCACGCAGCGCAGCTCGTAGATGTCGCAGGCGTCTTCCAGGGTGATGATGGCCACGCGCGGGCCTTTGGCGTCGGCGAATTCCACCAGCCCCTCGGACTCCAGATGGCGTAGCGCCTCGCGCACCGAGGTGCGGCTGACGCCGAGTCGGTCGCAGAGGTCGCGTTCCACCAGACGGTCGCCCGGCAGCAGCTGGAAGTTCAGGATGGCGCCCCGCAGCTTGTCGAGGACGATCTCGCGCAGGGTGACGGGGTTGCGGTTGACCTTGAAGCTGTCGTCGAGGGGCAAGCGTTTCATGTGATCCGGCTCTGGTTATGGCTGTCCGTAGTAAAACGAAGGAGCACCAGAGGGTGCTCCATCATCGAGTAGCGGCGGCAATCAACCCTGGGCCTCGGCATCCGCCTCGGCGAAGGCTTCGCGGGCGATGCGGAAGCTGTCCACTGCCGCCGGCACACCACAGTAGATGCCGACTTGCAGGAGGATCTCGCGGATCTGCTCCCGGGACAGGCCGTTACGCAGGGCGCCACGAATGTGCAGCTTCAACTCGTGCGGCCGGTTGAGTGCCGAAATCATCGCCAAGTTTATCATGCTGCGTTCTTTCAGCGACAAACCCTCCCGGCCCCAGACGTGGCCCCAGCAGTACTCGGTGACCAGTTCCTGCAGGGGGCGGGTGAAATCGTCGGCGTTCTGGATCGACTTGCTCACGTAGGCTTCGCCCAGCACCTGGGTGCGGATCTGCAGGCCTTTTTCGTATTTCTCGTTGCTCATTGTTGTACCTCTATCGTTCTGCCTGCGGGAGCTACTGCCTGTTTTCCCCTCACCCTAACCCTCTCCCGGGGGAGAGGGGACTGTTCGGAGTTGCTAGTTGGCACGGCACACGATCCCGCGCCGATCTGCCTCCTCTCCCTCTGGGAGAGGGTTGGGGTGAGGGAATCCCGGCGCCGAGATTCATTTCCGACGCTATGCGGGAGCGCGGGAACGATGGCTATAAAAAAGGGCCGCCGCCTCGGGTAGGGACGAGCGGCCCTGCAAGGGAATCAGGCAATCTCCGGCAGCGCGCCGAGCTTGCCGCGGTGGTAGACCATGGGCGTCACCTCGTCCTTGGGCAGAATCAGGTTCTTCACCGCGCCGACGATGATCGCGTGGTCGCCGCCGTCGTATTCGCGCCACAGCTCGCATTCGATGATGGCGGTGGCCTTGGTCAGCAACGGGTTGCCCAGTTCGCTCAGGTGCCATTCGATGCCCTGCGCCTTGTCCTTGCCTTTTTTGGCGAAGGCATAGGCTTCGGCCTGCTGGTCCGAGCAGAGCAGGTGGATGGCGAACTGCTTGCTGTCGCGCAGTATCGGATAGGTGTCGGAGCCGTAGTTGGGGCAGAACAGCACCAGCGCCGGGTCGATGGACAGGGCGCTGAAGGCGCTGGCGGTGATGCCGACTATCTCGCCGTCCGCGTCCAGGGTGGTGACCACCGTGACGCCGGAGGGGAAGGAGCCCATCACTTCTTTGTAGATTCCGGGTTCGATCATTTCGCAACTCCTCTCAGCGCATCACGAAGGGGTCGGGCATCGGTGCCTGCGAGAGGTTGATCCACACCGTTTTCAGCTCGGTGTAGGCCAGCACCGAATCGATGCCGCTCTCGCGGCCGTAGCCGCTGTTGTGGAAACCGCCGATGGGCGCCATGGCCGAAACCGCGCGGTAGGTGTTGACCCAGATGATCCCGGAGCGGATGTCGCGGGCCATGCGGTGGGCGCGGCCGAGGTCGCGGGTCCAGATGCCGGCGGCGAGGCCGAACTGCGAGTCGTTGGCGATGGCCAGCGCTTCGGCCTCGTCCTTGAAGCGGATCACCGAGGCTACCGGGCCGAAGACTTCTTCCTGCATGATCTTCATCGAGTTGCGGTCGCACTCGAACAGGGTCGGCTCGTAGTACCAGCCGTTGCCGTCCACCTCGGGGCGCTTGCCGCCCATGCGCAGGCGCGCACCTTCGGCGATGGCGTCGGCCACCAGGCCCTCGACCACGGCCAGTTGCTGCGCGGTGGCCATCGGGCCCATCTCGCTGGCGTCGTCCTGCGGGTTGCCGATGCGGATGCGCTGGGCGCGCTCCACCAGGCGCTCGACGAACTCGTCGTAGATGCCGTCCTGCACCAGCAGGCGCGAGCCGGCCACGCAGCTCTGCCCGGAGGCGGCATAGATGCCGGCCACGGCGCCGTTGATGGCGCTGTCCAGGTCGGCATCGGCGAAGATGATGTTGGGCGACTTGCCGCCCAGTTCCAGCGACAGCTTGGCGAAGTTCTCCGCGCTGCTGCGCACCACGTGACGCGCGGTGGCGGCGCCGCCGGTGAAGGCGATCTTGCGCACCAGCGGATGGCGGGTGAGAGCAGCGCCAGTGCTCGGGCCGAAGCCGGTGACCACGTTGACCACGCCCGCCGGAATGCCGGCCTCCAAGGCGAGACGAGCCAGTTCGAGGATGGTCGCGGAGGCATGCTCGGACGGCTTCAGCACGATGGTGTTGCCGGCGGCCAGTGCCGGGGCCAGCTTGATCGCGGTGAGATACAGCGGGCTGTTCCACGGAATGATCCCGGCCACCACGCCCAGCGGTTCGTGCACCGTGTAGGCGAACAGGTCCGGCTTGTCGAGGGGCAGGGTGCCGCCTTCGAGCTTGTCCGCCAGACCGGCGGTGTAGTGGAAGAATTCCGGCAGGTAACCGACCTGGCCGCGGGTCTCGCGGATCAGCTTGCCGTTGTCGCGGCTTTCCAGCTGGGCCAGGTGTTCCTTGTTTTCGGCGATCAGGTCGCCCAGCCGGCGCAGCAGTTTGCCCCGTGCGGTGGCGCTGAGACCGCGCCAGGCCGGATTCTCGAAGGCAGCTTGGGCAGCCCGCACGGCGCGCTCGACATCCGCTTCGTCGGCATCGGGCAGTTCCGCCCAGGGCTCGGCCAGCGCCGGGTTGAGGCTTTGGAAGGTCTTGCCGGAGAGCGCATCGACCCACTGGCCGTCGATGCACATCTGGAAGCGTGCGAGCGTCATGCGACGATCCCCTTTGCTTGGTTCTGGAAGCTCTGTGCCTGCAGGAGGAAGTCCAGCAACACCTGGTTGACCAGGCGCGGCGACTCCACCGGCATCATGTGCCGCTGCTCGTCGAGCACCGCCACCTGGGCGCCGGGAATACGCTCGGCGAGTTGCCGGGCCATCTCGGGCGTCGAGCCCGGGTCCAGTTCGCCGGTGGCGACCAGGGTCGGCACCTTGATGCTGCCGAGGTCGTCGGCGCGGTACATGTCCTGGGTGGCGAACAGCTCATAGGTAGTCAGATAGCCCTGCGGATCGTTGCTGGCAAGGGTCTGGCGGATGGCGGCGATCTGCGCCGGATTGGCTGCCTGGTACTCGCGGCTGAACCAGCGCGACAGGGCCGCCTCGGCGTTGGCGTCCGGACCGTGTTCGGCGGCCTGGCGGGTGCGTTCGATGACACCGGCGCGCTGCTCGGCGCTGCGGTTGAACACGCTGTTGAGGATCACCAGCCCTTCGAGATGCTGCGGGTAGTGCAGGGCGAAGGCCCGCGCCACCAGGCCGCCCATGGAGAAGCCGATCACCGTGGCCTGGGCCACGCCGAGGTGCTCCAGCAGCTCGCGCAACTGCTCGGCGTAGCCCAGCAGACCGGTGCCCGCTTCGGGGCGCGGACTGGCGCCATGGCCGAGCATGTCGTAGGCGATGACCTGGAACTGCGGGGCCAGGCCGACGATCTGGCCACCCCACATTTCCTTGTTCAGGCCGACGCCGTGGATCAGCACCACGGGGTGGCCTTGGCCGGTCGCCAGGTAACTGGTGCCGGCCGGGGTGCGTTCAGCGGTGAGCCGTATCATGGAGCGCTCCTGCACAAGCCTTGGGATCACTGGGCCTGCTCGGCGGCCAGTTCTTCCAGATCGATGTAGCGGTTGCCGATGCGCGGGTGCAGGCGGCCACCGTCGGCGGCGCCCAGCACGACGATGATCTCGTCGGCGCGCGGTGCGTCCTCGATCTGCATTTCCAGGGTGATGTAGTGGGAGCGCAGGCCTTCGTCGTCCTTGTGCATCATCGGGATCTGGATCGAGGTGCCCGGGCCGCCGCGCTTGTTGGTGAAGCTCAGGTAGCTCTTGGCGTTCACCGCCTGGCGGTAGTGGTTGCCGAAGCGCAGGGTGTGGATCACGGCGGAGGCATGTTCGATCTCGCCGTCGGCGCCGACCACGGCAGCCTTGCCGTAGGCTTCGATCCTGGCAGCACCGCCGATGGCGGCGGTCAGGCGCTCGACCATCATGGCGCCGAGGTCGGAGCAGTTGGCCCTGATCTCCGGCTTGAGGTCTTCGACGAAGCCACGGCCCAGCCACGGGTTCTTGAGCACCACGGCCAGACCGACCATGGTCACCGGCTTCTCGGCGGCCTTGCCACCTTCGATGAAGGTCTCTTCCACGTAGCTGACGATCTTGCGGATTTCGAAGCTCATTGGGCTCTCCTGGTTGGGGAAATCTCTTGCTGTCTGATGGTATACCATAATATTGAATATGCAAGAGGCAGGTGCAGGGAAGGCCGAGGGCATGGCGACGGAAGGTCGCGTAGCTCCGTAGGTTGGCGCTGAGCGCAGCGAAGCCCAACGTCCCGGCGCACTCCAGCGTGCGCGGACTCGTTGGGCTTCATTGATTAGTTCAGCCCGACATGCGGGCTGGAATGGTTCAGCGGAACGCCGGCACCACGTGCTTGATGAACAGCTCCAGGGACTTCTTCTTCTCCGCGTGGGACAGGCTGTTGTCGGCCCAGAAGCTGAACTCGTCGACGCCCAGTTCCTGGTAGTGGCGGATGCGCGCAATGATTTCTTCCGGGGTGCCGATCATGGTGTTCTTGCGGATGTTCTCCAGCTCGAACTCCGGACGGTCCTTGAACTTCTCTTCCGGGCTCGGCTGGAGAATGCCGTTGACCGGGACTTCCTTGTTGCCGAACCAGGCGTCGAAAGTGCGGTAGAAGCGCGAGATGGCGGCAGCGCCAACCTTCCAGCCGTCCGGGTCGTCCGCGCTGTGCACGTGGGTGTGGCGCAGCACCATCAGTTGCGGACGCGGCACCTCGGGGTTGTTGGCCAGGGCAGCCTCGAACTTGTTCTTCAGGTCGACGACTTCCTCGTCGCCCTTCATCAGCGGGGTGACCATCACGTTGCAGCCGTTTGCCACGGCGAAGTTGTGCGAATCCGGATCGCGGGCGGCGATCCACATCGGCGGCGTGGGCTTCTGGATCGGACGCGGTGAGGAGGTGGAGGTGGGGAACTTCCAGATCTCGCCGTCATGGGCCACGTCGCCCTGCCACAGCGCCTTGACCACCGGGACCATCTCGCGCAGCGCCTGGCCGCCAGAGGTGGCCGGCATGCCGCCGGCCATGCGGTCGAATTCGAACTGGTAGGCGCCACGGGCCAGGCCCACTTCCATGCGGCCGTTGCTGATCACGTCGAGCAGGGCGCACTCGCCGGCGACGCGGATGGGATGCCAGAAGGGCGCGATGATGGTGCCGGCGCCGAGGCGGATGGTGGTGGTGCGGGCAGCGAGGTAGGCGAGCAGCGGCATGGGGCTCGGCGAGATGGTGTACTCCATCGAGTGGTGTTCGCCGATCCACACGGTGTTGAAGCCGCCGGCTTCCGCCATCAGGGTCAGCTCGGTCAGATCCTCGAAGAGCTGGCGGTGGCTGACCTGCTCGTCGTAGCGCTCCATGTGCACGAACAAAGAGAATTTCATGTCGCTTACCTCGAATCTTTTTATTGCCCGGCCAGGACGCGGCCGCGGTGGTGGATGACTCCGTCCGGGGGACTCTTCGACCCGCTGTACGGTCTGCTGGATATTGGTATACCATAATACGGAATATCTGCAAGTCCTTCACGACAACAACACCAGGGAGAGGGGATGAACATCAAACACAAGCTGGTACTGGCATTCGCTGCAATCGCGGGTCTGCCGGTACTCCTGGTCGCGCTGCTGGTGATCCTGAACCTGCGCGAGGAGGCCCGGGCCGCCTTCCTCGACAGCAGCGGCCGGGAAATCCGCCAGGTCGACCACGCCATGCAACTGTTCTTCGAGAGCATCGAGCAGAACGTCGACTATCTCGCCAGCCATCCGCTACTGAACGGCATCGACGCTGGTCTCAAGCGCTACATAAGCGCCGATGCCGCGCAGATCCACGAGGACGCGCAGTTGGTGGCCGAGCTGGCCACTTCCACCAGCGGCGACGCGAAGAACCTCACGGGGCTCAGCGACGAGCTGAACCGGCTGGTGATGCGGTTCAGGACGTAACGGAGCTGCCGGGCAATCCTTTCGCGGACATGGGCCGCCTACAGCGTCGTTACAGCTTGTCGACGAAAGACAGCTCATCACCGTTCGCGATGACGCTGTAGGAGCCAGCTTGCTGGCGATCCGGAGTTTCAGGCGCACACCGATGCTGCCGGCGAGCGCGGTTGATCGCTGCAACTGTAGGAGCGCGCCATGCGCGCGATCGCGGTCATGGACCGCTCCTACAGTTGCAATGCCCACCGTTGGCGCTGAGCAGCGCGAAGCCCAACATTGCCATCGTTGGGCTTCACTGCGTTCAGCACCAACCTACGCGAGTTCTGGCGCTTACGTGGGATGCAAGACAGTTGCTCCTACGTCTCCACTCAAGCCGGCCCCCTCCAAACGCGGGGGAGCCTGTTGCCGGGGCCTTGTATACCCTGACCTGCATCAAACACCCGGATCGACCCCGACCCGTAACGAGAAGGGGGATTTCGCGTGCAGGCCTGAGCCGGGCCAAGGGAAGAGGGAAACAACATGCAGGTTGAAATGCCAACCGAAGAGCAGCTCCTTGCGGTCGAGAGCTTCCGCTGCTTTCTCGCTTCCGAGGTCGCTCCGGTCGCCCGGGAGTTCCGCGACCGGCCCATTCCCAAGGGGCGGATGCGCGAGCTGACCCAGGGCATCGCCGAGTTCGGCCTGCCCGGCGCCAGCATTGCCGAGGAGTTCGGCGGCATGGGGTTGTCCCTGGTCACCGAGGCCATGCTGTTCGAGGAGCTGTGCACGGTCTCGGTGGACATCGCCCGCTGCGTGATGATCAACAAGAGCGCGGCCATGCTGCTGGCGGAGCTGCCTGACGAGCGGGCGCACCTGCGCGAGCGCTATCTGGCCGACATCCTCAGCGGGCGTACCTTCGCCGGCTTCTGCCTCAGCGAGCCCGATATCGATTCCGGCGTGGCCGACATCAGGGTCGCGGCGATGCGCGAGGGCCATGTCTTCGTCGTCGACGGCGAGAAATCCCGGGTCTCCAACGGCCATTATTCGGACTTCCTGATCGCCACGGTACGCACCGGCTCGAAAGGGCTGGCGCACCTGCTCGTCGATCGCCAGGACCACGGCTACGTGTTGCGCAACATCGACAGGCAGGCCCTGAATTCGCAGTCCGCCGCGCAGGTCTTCTTCAGCGAAACGCGGGTGCCGGCGAGCAACCTGGTGTGGGAGGAGGGCGCTGGGCCCAGGCAGAACATGAAGCTGTTCGAAAGCACTCGCGCCAACCTCGGCATCCTGTCGGTCGGGTTGATGCGGGCGGCGCTCGATGCCTCGCTCGCCGACGCCCGCGAGTGCCCTCGCTTCGGCAAGCCTATTGCCGCGCACCAGTTGGGAGCGGCGAAGATCGCCGAGATGGCGACGCTGATCGATGCCGCGCGGCTGATGTGCTTCCGCGTCTTTTCCATGATGGATGCGGGCATCCGCTGCGACGTGCAGTCGTCGATGGCGAAGTGGTACGCCGGCGAGATCGCGGTACAGGTATGCCGCAGCGCCGTGCAGCTGCATGGCGGCAATGGACTGGCCCGTGAATTCGACGTCGAGCGCCTGGCCCGCGAGGCCATCGGGATGCCGATTCCCGACGGCACCGGCGAGATCCAGAAGCTGCTGATTTCGCGCGCGCTGACCGGTATCAGCGCATTCAACTGAAGTCCACCAGACTAAACCGGTGGCCGGACGCCGGTGTCCCCGCCCGCAGCCCGTAGTGAGCCCCATGACAAGACGCCCCCAGCCCCCATCCGGCGAGCGGGAGACCGAGGAAACGCCTCGCGCCGCCACCAGCGACAGTCTGCTGCAGGTGACCCTGCCTGCCAGGCAGCGCAAGCGGCCCAGGCAGGCCCGCTCCATCGCGCTGGTCGACGCCCTGAAGATCGCCGGCCGCGAAATCCTCGAACGGGAAGGGCGCGCGGCATTGTCCGTGTATCGCCTGGCCGAGCACGCGGGTGTGGCGATCAGTTCGATCTACGAATACTTCCCCACCATCGAATCGCTGGTCGCGGCCATCTTCGATGACTATCGCGCCGATGGCCGGCGCGAAGCCATCGCCTGCATCCAGTCGCTGCCGGCCTCCGCGACCCTGATGGATGGCATCGAGACACTGCTGAAGAGCGGCTTGGCCCAACTGCATCGCTGGTTGCAGATCGATTCGGAGCTGAGCGTCAAGACGGCCTATTACGCCGAGCTGGTGCGTCTGGAAATGGTCAAGTCGGAGCAATCCTGGGCCGCCCAGGTTCTGCCGGTGCTGGTCGAGCGCTTCTCATCGGAGGTCGTGGTGCGCGATCGCGAGCTCGCCGGCTTCCTCGCATTCCAGGCCGTGCTCGCCCTTCCGCGGGCGCTGGTCATCGACCGGCCCGAATATCTCCTGTCGCCGCAAACGGTTCGCCTGCTGTCGCGGATGATCCATGCGGTGCTCACCGCGGAAGATTCGGAAGGCTCCGCCACGGCATCCGGAAAGTAATAATAAATCCTTGTTTTTCAATTAGTTGAGTCAAGATAAGGGGCTCCGGAATCCGGAACTTGGGAGCCCTCCGAGGCCCTAGACTGGCATTGCCATGAAGGCTGACCCAACCGGGTAGCCGGCCTTTCGCGCACATGCGTCGACCAGCGACCACCGCGCGAATGGGTGCAATCCAGGAGCCTCACACAATGACAAGAACATTCGAAGAAAAGGTCGAGCTGCTGCTGACCGACCCGGCGGAGCTGGCCGAACACTCCTTCGAGAAGTGGAACCAGATGCCACGCGAGGAGATCGACGCGCTGCAGCTCGCCGCCCTCAAGCGCCGCTTCGCGCAGATGCGCCACAGCATTCCCGTACTGAAGAAACTCGCCGATGGCGAGGGCGTCGAGAGCATCGAAAAGTTCGATGACCTGGTGCCGCTGCTGTTCGAGCACACGGTATTCAAGTCCTACCCGCCATCGCTGCTGGAAAAGAACAACTTCACCGCCATCAACAAGTGGCTGTCCAAGCTGGTCGTGCCGGAGGTGGCCGAGGCCATCCTCGCAACCGATGTCAGCGGCTGCCAGGGGCTCGACGAGTGGTTCGAGACCATGGACGAGGCGGTTCCGCAACTGTGCCTCAGCCACACGTCCGGCACTTCCGGCACGCTGTCCTTCCTGCCGCTGGGCAACCGCGAGTTCCAGAAGTCGACACAGATCCGCCGCCTGTACGCCTGGAACATGAAAGGCCCGCAGACGCCGACGCCCGACATGCACTCCGCCTATCCGTACTACCGCAAGGGCTACCTCAGCCACATGCGCGGTAACGTCTGGCTGATGAACACCGTGCTGCCGAGCCTGGACAATTTCCACCCGGCCTACCCGGCGACGCTGTCCAGCGATGTGCTGCACCTCGGCGCCAAGGTCCGCGCGGCGCACGCCAAGGGCACCCTCGACCGCCTGGTGATCAGCCCCGAGCTGATGGCCAAGAAGAAGGAATACGACCAGTTGCAGGCCGACATGCCGCAGTACCTGGCGAGCTTCTTCGAAGAAATGACCGGCAAGCTCAAGGGCAAGCCGGTCTACATCGGCGGCACCTGGAACCTGCTGCACAACATGGCCAAGGCCGGCCTGGAGCGCGGCCTGGAGGGCGTGTTCCACCCGGATTCCTTCATCGCCACCACCGGCGGCGCAAAGGGTGTGGTCCAGCCGGAAGGCTGGCGCGAAGACGTGATGCGCTTCACCGGTGCGAAGAAGATCTTCGAGACCTACGCCATGTCCGAAACCCCCAGCGGCTCGCACCGCCTCTGCGAACACGGCAACTACCACTTTGCCCACACCGCGATCCCCTTCGTGCTCGATCCGGAAACCGGCAAGCCGCTGCCCCGCGAGGGTCGCCAGACCGGCCGCGCGGCGTTCTACGACCTGGGCGCCGACCTGCGCTGGGGCGGCTTCATCACCGGCGACGAGATCACCGTCGAGTGGGACAAGCCCTGCGCCTGCGGTTGCCCGAGCCGCTACGTGGCCGGCGCGATCCAGCGCTACAGCGACAAGAACGGCGGTGACGACAAGATCACCTGCGCCGCGTCCGAACAGTCCCATCGCGAGGCGATGGACTTCCTCAACACCATGGAGCAATGAGTCATGACCCATCCCATCGCACCGCTGATCATTCGCGGCGAAGTGATCACCGACAACCTGATCGAAGTGGGCGGCCGTGGCGGCGACCTGACCTTCATGACCCCGGATGCGCACAAGTACATCGACAAGCTGCCGCTGGGTAATCCGGCGAAGCTGGCCGACCTGTACAGCCTCAGCTTCGACGACATCCTCGATTACTGCGTCGAGCTCGGTAAGCGCCTGGAGTTCAGCAAGAACCCCTACCTGCAGGAAGCGTGCGAGCTGTCCTACCTGACCGCGCCGACCACCCCGACCATCGTCCGGGCCTCCTACATGGGCCTGCAGAACATGCTGACCCGCGAGTTCATCACCGAGATGGTGGAAACCACGGTTGGCGTCAATTACCTGGAAGGTTGGGTCAAGCAGACGCTGCTCGACGGCACCGAGCTGGAAGTGCGCTGCTTCGGGGCGCGCACCCTGCACATCGTCGCCGGCAACGCGGTGTCCCTGTCGCTGTGGACCATCATCCGCAACATGGTCCTGCGCAGCGACGCCATCATCAAGGCGCCATCCAACGACCCGTTCACCGCCCTGGCCATCGCCCGCACCATGATCGACATGGCGCCGGATCATCCGCTGACCAAACACCTGACCGTCGCCTACTGGAAAGGTGGCGACCAGGCCTTCGAACAGCGTCTGTATCAGCCGCAGAACCTGGAGAAGATCGTCGCGTGGGGCGGCTTCGCGTCGATGAAGCACGTCACCCAGTACATCCAGCCGGGCCTGGAACTGATCTCCCTCGATCCGAAGCGCAGCGCCAGCATCATCGGCAAGGGCACCTTCGACAGCGAAGAGACCATGCGCGAAGCGGCCGTACGTGTGGCGGCCGATATCGGCGCGATCAACCAGAAGGGCTGCGTCTGCGCCCGCACCATCTACGTGCAGTCCGGCACCGACGAGGAAGGCCTGGAGCGGCTGAACGTCTTCGGCGGCTATGTCTACGACGCCATGCTGAACCTGCCCAACACCCTGTCCACCAAACCCAAGCGCTACGAGCCGCGACTCAAGGCGGAAGTGGACGCGCTGCGCCTGGATGACGAGTGGTACAAGGTCATCGGCGGCAAGGACGGCGAAGGCGCGATCATCTGCTCGCAGATTCCCGAGGCGGTGTCCTTCTCCACCATGCTCGACGACCGCACCGCCAACCTGGTGCCGGTGGATTCCCTCGACGAGATGATGGCCGCGGTGGACTCCTACACCCAGACCGTGGGCGTGTACCCGGAAAGCGTCAAGGACGAGCTGAAGGACATCCTGCCGCTGTACGGCGCGCAGCGCATCGTCTCGCTGGGCTACGCCGCCGCGATGAAATTCGCCGCCCCGCAGGATTCCATCGAACCGATGCGCCGCATGGGCAAGTGGATCTCCAACCAGATCGGCTCACCGGAAACCACCCCGGCACCGTGGCTGCGTCCTTCGATCTGAGGAAGTGGTGAAAAAAAGCAGCGGTTTTCAAGACCGCTGCTTTTTTTATTGTGGATTTGGCGCTGCCTGCAGGAGCACGCCATGCGTGCGATTCGCGGGCATGGCCCGCCTACGGTCAGCCGCGGCGCGAGTTCCTGTAGGAGCGAGCTCTGCTCGCGAACACCGGCGACATAAAAGCTTCGCGAGCAGAGCTCGCTCCTACAAAAAGCACCCTCGGTCGCAAGACAGTTGCTCCTACAAGGTGCCACGCAGCATATATCGGAGTCCGGCGTAGGGTGGAAATCGCGAAGCATTTCCACCATTGCATCGGGGGCATGCCGCAGCGCAGGCCGACACGTAGGATGGGTTGAGCTTGCGATACCCATCATTTGGGCGCCCCATGGGTATCGCTGCGCTCAACCCATCCTACGGAAGTCCGCACAGGCAAAAAAACTCCGTTCCGAGGTAGTTGTGGCGATCAGGACGCCAGGAACAAAGCAGGCTGCAACGCAGCGGGCCACAGCGGCTCGATGCGGGTCTTGCCGGCGGCGACCAGACGTTCCAGCAGCGGCGCCGGCTGGAACCACATCTCGCCGTAGGCGCCAAGCTCCTTGCGGTAGCGCTGGATGCCGGCCACCACCTTGTCCAGGCCGAGTTGTTCGGCGTAATACAGCGGGCCGCCGAGGTGCGCGGGGAAGCCGTAGCCGTTGATCCATACCAGGTCGATATCGCTGGCGCGCAGGGCGATGCCTTCGTCGAGCAGCTGGATGCCCTCGTTGATCAGCATCAGCAGGCAGCGATCATGGATTTCCTGATCGTCGATGGGCCGGCGCGGTATCTGCAGTTCGCCGGCCGGTCGTTCGGCAAGGGTGATGACCTTGAAATCCTCGCGGCGCTGCCCCGCCAGGGCGGGCATGCCGGGTACGCCCATGTTCAGGCCGAGGCCGGTAAGCACGCCGTCCACCTGCGTCGGGTTGGCGCCTTCCAGCACCAGGCGCTGGGCTTCGCGGGCGCAGCGTTCGAGCATGCGGTTGCCGATGAAGCCGGAACAGACGCCGGAAACCACCGGAACCTTGCCGATCTGGCGAGCCAGCCTGAGGGTGGTGGCCAGCACGTCCGGGGCGGTCTTGCGGGTGTTGATCACTTCCAGCAGGCGCATGACGTTGGCCGGACTGGAGAAGTGCAGGCCGATGACGTCCTCCGGCCGGCAGGTCACGCCGGCGATCTGGTCGACATCCAGCGACGAGGTACTGGTGGCGAGGATGGCGCCCGGCTTGCACACCCGGTCGAGGGTGCGGAACACGTCCTGCTTGATTTCCAGCTTCTCGAATACCGCCTCGATCACCAGGTCGGCGTCGGCCAGATCGGCATAGTCGAGGGTGCCGGTGAGCAGGTCCATGCGCTGGCGAACCTGCTCGGCGCGCAGCTTGCCGCGCTTCAGGCTGCTCGCGTAGTTCTGGTAGATCCGCTCCAGACCGCGATCCAGATCATCGCCCTGGCTTTCCAGGATGGTCACCGGGATGCCAGCGTTGATGAAGTTCATGGCGATGCCGCCGCCCATGGTGCCGGCGCCGATCACCGCGATCTTGCCGATGCTGCGCAGCGGAGTGGAGGCGTCGATGCCCGGCACCTTGCCGGCCTCGCGCTCGGCGAAGAACACATGGCGCAGGGCGGCCGACTGCGGCGATTCCTCGGCCTGCCTGAACAGCGCCTGCTCGCGGATCAGCCCTTCCTCCAGCGGCAACACGCAGGCGGCTTCCACCGCTGCAAGAATCAGGCGCGGCGCCAGGCGGCCTTTCCAGCGCGATTCGTGCTCGACGCGGAAGTCGAGGAAGAATTCGTCGTGGAGCTCGTCGGCCGGGTGCGGATAGCGCTCCTTGCGACGGGCCGGCGCGCTGGCGCAGAGCAGTTCGTGGGCATAGGCGCGGGCGTTGTCCAGCAGGCTCTCGGCGCTGTCCGCGACCCTGTCGAGAATGCCGACCAGGCGGGCCCGCTCGGCGTCCAGTTGCTCCCCGGAAAGCATGATGTTGAGCGCCGGTTCGGCGCCGATCAGGCGCGGCAGGCGCTGGGTGCCGCCGGCGCCGGGAATCAGGCCGAGATTGACTTCCGGTAGGCCGACACGGGCATCCGGCGCGCCGATGCGATAACCGCAGGCCAGCGCCAGTTCCAGACCACCACCCAGGGCCAGCTTGCCGATGGCGGCGATCAGCGGCTTGTCGATCCGCGTCAGGCGCGTCAGCAGGTCCGGGAGAGCGGGCACCGCGCAAGACGCCGGGCTGCCGAGCTCGCCGATATCCGCGCCGGCGCTGAACAGGCTGTCGGCGCCATGCAGGATGATCGCCCGCACCGCCGGATCGGCGGCGGCCCGCTCGCAGGCATCGGCGAGGGCGGCGCGCAGCGGCTGGTCGAGCGTGTTGAGCGGCGGGTTGGCCAGGCCGATCAGGGCCAGCCCGTCTTCGAGGTGGTAATGGACTGGATTGCTCATGGCGGGCGTCTCCTGGTGTTGCGGAACAAGGCAGGGCGCCGTGGGTTCGGGCGAGCTGCCGGTCGGACGTTTGCAGTGAATCAGGAATGCGTCTGCATCGAATCCCCCCGTTTGGGATGGGGGGATCGGGGGGGCTTCTCTATATGCGGGCAAGCTGCTCCCGAGGAGCGCGCGATGCTCTTGCAGCGATCCCCCCTCGATTCGAGCGGGTGCGCCGCCCTGAAAGGCGCGGATAGCATTCAGGCCATCTGTGCACACGTGTGCACGAACGGCCGGAATAGCCCTATGAAGCGCAATAGCACACCTCCGGATTCACCAGCCCAGCGTGCCGTGCGGGTCACCGCCAGGGACCTCGCCGAACGCCTCGGCGTGGCCACATCCACCGTCACTCGCGCCTTCGACAAGCAATCGCGCATCTCCGCCGAACTGCGCCAGCGCATCGTCGCCATGGCCGACGAGATGGGGTATCGCCCCAACGCCATCGCGCGCTCGCTGAACCAGCGCAAGACCGGCATCGTGGCGCTGGTGATGGGCGACATGGGCAACCCTTTCTATCCCGCGGCCCTCGAAGAGTTCTCCCTGCAACTGCGGCGCACCGGCCGGCAGCTGCTGCTCTTCGTGGTGCCGCCGGGTGGCGATGCGGATGAGCTGATGCCGCAGCTGTTGCAATACCAGGTCGATGCCGTCGTGGTGACGGCGGCGCGGCTGTCCTCGCACATGTCGGAACTGTGTGGACGCCAGGGCGTGCCGCTGGTGTTCGTGAACCGCCGCGTCGAGGACCCGACGGTCTGGTCGGTGTGCTGCGACAACCAGCGCATGGGCACGGTGGTGGCCGAGTACCTGGTGGGGACGAATCGCCGCGCCTGCGCCTTCGTTTCTGGCGACCCGAGCGTCTCCACCACCGCCGACCGCCTGCGCGGTTTCGAACACGGTCTCGCCATGCACGGCCAGCGCCTGGTTGCCTGCGTGCAGGGCGGATACACCTACGAAGGCGGACGGGCCGCGGCGGCCCGGCTGTTCGCCGCCGGCCAGCCCGCCGTCGATGCGGTGTTCTGCGCCAATGACGTGATGGCCCTCGGCGTGCTCAGCCATCTGCGCATGAACACGCATCTGCGCGTTCCGCAGGACGTGGCCGTGGTCGGCTTCGACGACATCCGCGACGCCGCCTACCCGGAGAACGGCCTGACCACGGTGCACCAGCCGGTGAGTGAGATGATCGATTGCGCCATCCGCCTGCTCGACGAAGGGCGCCCGGGTGGCAGCGTCGCCGAAGCGCTGCGCGAGCTGCCGGGGCGCCTCGTGTTGCGCTCGTCCGCCTAGGTTCGCCGCACCGAAAACCAGAGCATTCACCCGCCCTGACGGTCTTCCGGCCGCCAGTCGTCATCCCTCACGCCGCCTGACGCGGCATTCAGGAAGCTCCCATGATCCAACACCTCAAGAAGGGCCAGTCGGCCCAGGCCAAGGCCAGCAACCAGGCGCAGGTGCGCAGCACCGTCGAAGGCATCCTCGCCGACATCGAACAGCGCGGTGACGCGGCGGTACGCGAGTACTCCGGGAAGTTCGACAACTGGGCGCCGGAGAGCTTCCGCCTCAGCCAGCAGCAGATCGACGCCTGCATCGCCAGCCTGCCGCAGCAGACCCTCGACGACATCCGCTTCGCCCAGGCGCAGATCCGTAACTTTGCCCAGGTGCAGAAGGACTCGATGCACGATGTTGAAGTCGAAACCCTGCCGGGCGTGGTCCTCGGCCATCGCAACATTCCGGTCAACTCGGTCGGTTGCTACATCCCCGGCGGCAAGTACCCGCTGATCGCCAGCGCGCACATGAGCGTGCTCACCGCCAAGGTGGCCGGCGTCAAGCGCGTGATCGCCAGCGCGCCGCCGTTCGAAGGCCAGCCGTGCCCCGAGATCGTGGCGGCCATGCACCTGGCCGGCGCCGACGAGATCTACTGCCTCGGCGGCGTGCAGGCGGTGGCGGCGATGGCCATCGGCACCGAGAGCATCGCCGGCGTCGACATGATCGTCGGCCCCGGCAACGCCTACGTGGCCGAGGCCAAGCGCCAGCTGTTCGGCCGCGTCGGCATCGACCTGTTCGCCGGCCCCACCGAAACCATGGTGATCTGCGACGACACGGTGGACGCCGAACTGGTCGCCGTCGACCTGCTCGGCCAGGCCGAGCACGGTCCGACCTCGCCGGCCTACTGCGTGACCACCAGCCGGAAGATCGCCGAGGAACTGCCGGCCGCCATCGAGCTGGTGCTGTCGCGGCTGGATACCGCGCCGGTGGCCAGCGTCGCCTGGCGTGATTTCGGCGAAATCTACCTGTGCGACAGCGACCAAGAAGCCCTGGAAGTCGCCGAGCGCCTGTGTTCCGAGCACGTGCAGGTGATGACGAAGGACCCGGCCTGGTACCACGACCGCATGACCCGCTACGGCGCGCTGTTCCTCGGCCAGCGCACCAACGTCAGCTACGGCGACAAGGTGATCGGCACCAACCACACGCTGCCGACCATGGGCGCCGGCCGCTACACCGGCGGGCTGTGGGTCGGCAAGTTCATCAAGACCCACACCTACCAGCGCGTGCTGACCGACGAGGCGAGCGTGATGGTGGGCGAGTACTGCTCGCGCCTGTGCGGCTACGAGCACATGTCCGGGCACAAGGAGCAGGCGGATATCCGCGTGCGTCGCTACAAGGCCAAGGCCGAGGCGTGAACCAATGTCTCGCCGGACGGCTTCGGCGTCCGGCGACCCTTTGAGGAGTTCCCATGAAAGAATTCAACGGCCGCGTCGCGGTCATCACGGGCGCCGCCTCCGGCTTCGGCAAGGAGTTCGCCCGGATCGGCGCGTCGCTCGGCATGAAGCTGGTGCTGGCGGATATCCAGCAGGATGCGCTGGACGCCACCGTCAGCGAGCTGGCAGGGCAGGGTGTCGAGGTGATCGGCCTGCGCACCGACGTTTCCCGTTCCGAACAGATTCAGGCGCTCGCCGACGCGGCCATAGCGCGCTTCGGCATTGTCCACCTGCTGTTCAACAACGCCGGTGTCGGCGCCGGCGGGCTGATCTGGGAGAACACCGAGCAGGACTGGGACTGGGTGCTCGGTGTGAACCTGCGCAGCGTCATCCACGGCATACGCATCTTCACTCCGCTGATGCTGGCCGCCGCCGAGCAGGACCCGGATTACCAGGGGCATATCGTCAACACCGCATCCATGGCCGGGCTGGTCAACGCCCCGGCGATGGGCGTGTACAGCATGACCAAGCACGCGGTGGTGTCGCTCAGCGAGACGCTTTACCAGGACCTGGGGCTGGTCAGCGAGCAGGTGCACTGCTCGGTGCTGTGCCCGTTCTTCGTGCCGACCGGCTTCAGCCAGTCCAGCCGCAATCGCCCGTCGGAACTGGGCAATGCCACGGCGCCGACGCGCTCGCAGCTGATCGCTCAGGCGATGTCCGAGCGCTCCACGGGCGCCGGCAAGGTCAGCGCCGCGGAGATCGCCCAAATGACCTTCGATGGCATCCGCGATGGCGACTTCTACATCTTCTCGCACCCCCAGGCCATGCCGCTGGTGAAGGACCGCTTCGACGCCGTGCTTCGCGCAGGCACGCCGGGCGATCCGTTCGCCGGCAAGCCTGAAGTGCGCGCCAACCTAGTGGCCGCGCTGCGCGGCTGAACCAGCATCGACAAGAGGAAACATCCCGATGAAACCCGCTTCCGACAGCCGTGACAGCTACCGCCACTTCCTGCGCATCCCGACGCGCTGGATGGACAACGACGTGTACGGCCACGTCAACAACGTCAACTACTACAGCTACTTCGACACTGTGGTGAACGAGTACCTGATGCGCAAAGGCGTGCTCGACTACGAGCGCGGCGAAACCATCGGACTGGTGGTGGAAACCCACTGCAACTACTTCCGCTCCATCGCCTTCCCGGACGTGATCGACGCCGGCCTGCGCGTGGCGCGCCTCGGTTCGTCCAGCGTGCGCTACGAGATAGGCCTGTTCCGCGAGGGCGAGGACGAAGCCGCCGCGCAGGGGCATTTCGTGCATGTCTACGTGGACCGCGAATCGCGCCGACCGAAACCGCTGTCGGAAGCGCTGCGCGCGGTGCTCGATCCGCTGGTGGTGATCCAGGAGTGACGCGTAGGTTAGTGCTGAACGCAGTGAAGCCCAACGATGGCGATGTTGGGCTTCGCGTTGCTCAGCGCCAACCTACGGTGGGCATCGGCGTGGCCCGTTCAGATCGCCAGTTCGATCAGGAACGGTCCCGGGCATGCGTTGGCCATGGCGAACAGCTCGTTGAAACGATCCGTGCTCCCGGCGCGGGCGGCTTGCATGCCCATGCCTTCGGCCAGCCGCACCCAGTCGAGGTCCGGGTTGCCGATGTCGAGCATGTCCATGGCGGTCTTGCCCGCACTGGCGCCGACGCTGGCCAGTTCGTGCTGGAGGATCGCGTACTTGCGGTTGGCCAGGATCACCACGGTCACGTCGAGGCGTTCGCGGGCCATCGACCAGAGCGCCTGCGGGGTGTACATGCCGGAGCCGTCGGCCTGCAGCGCGACCACGCGCCTGTCGGGGGCCGCCACCGCCGCGCCGAGGGCCATCGGCAGGCCCGCGCCGATGGCGCCGCCGGTGTTCTGCAGCCAGTCGTGTGGCGCCGCGTGGACGGTTCCCGGATAAAAGGCGCGGCCGAAGGTGGCGGACTCATCGACCACGATGGCGTCGTCGGGCATCAGGGCCGCGAGCGAACGGGCAACGGATTCGGAGGTCAGCGGGCCGCTGCCCGGCTGGAGTTCGCCGTCGAATCGCGGCGGCTCCACGACCGGTGCACCCAGTTCATCGGCCAGACGTGCCAGCGCATCGGCGAGGTCTTCCTCGGGACGGGCCAGCACATGGATCACCGCATCGTCCGGATAGGGCAGCGACGACTTGCCGGGGTAGGCGAAGAAGTTAGCCGGTGACGGTGCCCCGACCAGGATGATGTTGGCGATGCCGGCCAGACGGGCGCGCGCCGCGTCGCCGAAGTAGGGCATGCGTTCGATGGAGAAGCGCCCACGACCGCGCGAGACGCGGGCGTTGAAGACGACGGAGAGCAGTTGTGCGTCGGTGGCGGCGGAAATCCGGTAGGCGTCGGCGAGCGCTGCCTGCTCCAGCGCGCTATCGGCGAGCAGCAGCAGGGTCGGCTGGCCGGAGCGCAGCACGCGGGCGGCTTTCGACACGGCATCCGGCGCGACTTTGGGCGTGGGAGTCGGCGCCAGCGGTGCGGCCACCACGCCACCGGCATCCCAGCACACGTCGGAGGGCAGGATCAGGCTGGCGATTCCGCCCGGCGCCGCGCAGGCGGCCTGCACGGCGGCCGCCGCGGCAGTGCCGACGCTGGCGGAGCTGGTGGCGGTGCGGGTCCATACCGATACCGGCCGCGCCCAGCCTTCGGTATCGGCGGTCAGCGGCGCGTCGTACGGACGGTGGTAGGTTGCCTGGTCGCCGACGATGTTGACGATCGGCGTATTGCCCCGGCGTGCGTTGTGCAGGTTGGCCAGGCCATTGGCGAGGCCCGGGCCGCAGTGCAGCAGGGTGGCGGCGGGTTTGCCGGCGATGCGCGCGTAGCCGTCGGCGGCGCCGGTCACCACGCCTTCGAACAGGCCGAGCACGCAGCGCATGCCGGGGATGCGGTCGAGGGCGGCGACGAAGTGCATCTCGCTGGTGCCGGGGTTGGCGAAGCAGGTGTCCACGCCGCAGGCGAGCAGGGTCTTGACCAGGCTTTCGGCGCCGTTGATGTCGTTCATGTCGATTCCTTGGAAGTGCATGGCGGGTTTCACCCGCCCTACGGCCGGAGTGGCGGGTAGGGCGGGTGCAACCCGCCATTTCGTCAATGGCTGGCGGAGCGCAGGATACGGGCGGGAATCGCGATCAGCAGGAGCAGCGCGCCCGCGACCAGCACCATGGCGATCATGTCGAAGGCCAGGTACAGGCTGCCGGTGGCCGACTTGATCGCGCCGACCGCGCCCTGGCTGACCACTCCGGCGAAGTTGCCGATGCTGCTGATGATGGCGATGCCGGCCACCGCGCGGGTCGGTGTGAGAAACGCCGGGGGAATGGTCCAGAACAGCGACAGGGCGGAAAGCCCGGCGGAGGCGGCGATACCGATGACCACCAGCGAAGCCACCAGTTGCCCCTGGGTGAAGCCGAGCAGTGCGAAGCAGGCCGCGCTTACCAGCATGGCACCGGCTACGTGCCAGCGGCGCTCGTGGCGCTTGTCCGAGCTGAGCCCGAGCAGGTACATGCCGGCCAGCGCGGCGGTGAAGGGCAAGGCGGAGACCAGGCCGATCAGCTTGATGTCGTCCAGTCCCAGGCCGCGGATCAGCGTGGGCAGCCAGTAGATGACGGTGTTGGTGCCGCAGTAGATGGAGAAGTACACCAGTCCGGCGATATAGACGCGTGGATCACGGAATGCATCGACGAGGCGCTCGCTGGTGCCGTGGGACTTCTGCTCGGCGGCGATATCGGTGGTGATCGCCTGCTTCTCCGCATCGCTCAGCCAGCCCGCCTGATCCGGCCGGTCGGTCAGCCAGAACCAGCCGAACACGCCGAGCACCACGGCCGGCGCGCCGGTGAGGATGAACAGCGCCTGCCAGTCCTGCAGACCGATCCAGCCGTCCAGGTGGGCCATGATGGTGCCCGACAGCGGGCCGCAGATCATGCCGGCAACCACCGCCGCCATCATGAAGGACGCCGTGATGCGGCCGCGCAGGGCGGAGGGGAACCAGTAGGTCAGGTAGAGGATCACGCCGGGGAAGAAGCCAGCTTCGGCGATGCCGAGCAGAAAGCGCGCGGCGATCAACTGGCCGGGCGTGGTGACGAGGGCGGTGGCCATGGTGATCAGACCCCACAGCACCATGATCCGGGTCAGGGTGGCGCGGGCGCCGACCCGCTGCATGTACAGGTTGCTCGGAACTTCGAACAGCAGGTAGGCCAGGTAGAAGGCGCCGACGCCCAGCCCGTAGGCGGCGTCGCTGAGGGCGATGTCCTCGGCCATGCGCAGCTTGGCGAAGGAGATGTTGATGCGGTCGATGCCGTTGATCAGCAGCGCCAGGAAGAGGAACGGCATCAGCCGCCAGACCGCCTTGCGGTAGACACTCGCTGCCGTTGCCGGCGAGTCGTGGAGAACGGTGGAGCCGTACTGCTGGGGAGTGGAACTCATGTGAATCGTCCTGCGGGTAACCGGATTGTTGTGCTTGTAGTGGTTGAACCGTGGGCGGCGGGCTGCGGCCCGAAAGCCGCAGCCCCTCATGCTTCAGTCGATACGCACGTCCTTGATCGACTGCATGTCGATCACGAAGCGGTACTTCACGTCGTTCTTCTGCATGCGTTCGAAGGCGCTGTTGATGTCCTGGATGGCGATCATTTCGCAGCTCGGCAGGACGTTGTGCTCGGCGCAGAAGTCCAGCAGTTCCTGAGTCGCCTGCAGGCCGCCGAACAGCGAGCCGGCGATGGAGCGGTTGTTGCGCATCAGCAGGCCGCCGTGGATCGGCTCCAGCGGTTCGATGGCGCCGACCAGCACCAGTTGGCCGTTGCGGCCCAGCAGCATCAGGTAGGGGTTGAGGTTGTGCCGGGTCGGGATGGTGTCGAGGATGAAGTCGAAGCGATTGAACGCCGACTGCATGGCCTGCGGGTCGGTGGACAGCAGCACGTGGTGGGCGCCGAGGTCGCGGGCGTCATCGGCCTTGCCCGGCGAGGTGGTGATCACCGTGACTTCGGCACCCAGCGCAGCCGCCAGCTTCACACCCATGTGACCGAGGCCGCCGAGGCCGACCACCGCGACCTTCGAGCCCTTGCCGATGCCGAAGCGGCGCATCGGGTTCCACACGGTGATGCCGGCGCACAGCAGCGGCGAGGCGAAGCGCAGGTCCAGGCTGGCCGGCACGCGCAGGACGAACTTCTCGCGCACCACGATGGAGTCGGAGTAGCCGCCGTAGGTCAGGTCGCCGGTCTGGCGGTCCTTGCCGTTGTAGGTCGGCGTCATGCCCGCGCAGAACTGTTCCTGGTGATCCTCGCAGGGTGCGCAATGCTGGCAGCTGTCGACCATGCAGCCGACGGCGACGCTATCGCCGACCTTGTAGCGGGTCACGCCGGCGCCGACCGCGGTGACGTGGCCGACGATCTCGTGGCCGGGCACGCAGGGGAACACGGTGCTGTTCCAGTCGTTGTGCACGAAGTGCAGGTCCGAATGGCAGACGCCGCAATAGGCGATGGAAATGGCGACGTCGTCGTCGCGCAGGGCGCGGCGCTCGATGCGCAGCGGGGAAAGCTTGCCGTGGGCCTCATGGGCGCCGAATCCGATGCAGGTGGTCATGCTTGCATTACCTCAGGCGGGTCGAATGAAGTCCCCCGACGCAACGGCCGGGGGCTGGAATCTGGTCCATGGGCTCACCGCATCGGCGGTGCGAAAGCGGCATCTGGCGGGACGACAGGACGACATGCCTCCGCCCGGAAATCAGGTGCGGACCGTCTGTCCAGTGTATGGAGCGCGACAGCGCATTCGTTCCGGATTCCGGGGAAACGGTTTTGAAATTAACTAATTGAATATAAAGGGGAAGTTTAACTTTTTCTGGCGTTGCAGGGCGTGCCTTCCGGGTTTGTCCGGAAGGTGATTGCCAGGAGCGTCGAGCCGCAGGAGCAACTGTCTTGCCGCCGATGATGCTTTTGTAGGAGCGAGCTCTGCTCGCGAAGCTTTTTGCTTTGCCGGTGTTCGCGAGCAGAGCTCGCTCCTACAGGAATTTGCTCCGCAGCCGACTGTAGGAGCGGGCCATGCCCGCGAATCGCGGCCATGGGCCGCTCCTACGGTTCGCTCGTGCCGAACGTAGGCGTAGGGTGGACAACGCTCTGCTTGTCCACCGTTGCCCCGTGCGGATGGTGGAAATGCTTCGCGATTTCCACCCTACGCTCTGGGCCAGAACCCGCGTAGGTTGGTGCTGAACGCAGTGAAGCCCAACGATGGCGATGTTGGGCTTCGCGTTGCTCAGCGCCAACCTACGGTGGGCATTGCAGCCCGTAGGTGCGGGCAATCAGCGGCCGAAGGCGCTGTCCGGGATGTCCATCAGGTTGGCGCTGCCGCTTTCGATCAGTGCCCGATGCTGGTTGGCGCGTGGCAGCAGGCGCTGCATGAAGAAGCGGGCGGTCTCGCGTTTGCCGATGTAGAAGTCGACATCGCTGTTGCCGGCGGCCAGCTCGCCTTCGGCGATGGCGGCGGCGCGCAGCCAGTAGTAGCCGAGCAGGGTGTAGCCGGCGAGCATCAGGTAATCGAAGGCGCCGGCGCCGATCAGGTTGGCGTCATCCTTCTGCGCGACTTTCAGCCAGCCGGTCAGCTCGCGCCAGGTCGCCACTTGCCGGGCCAGTTGCTGCGCCAGTTCGCGCGGGGCCTTGCAGTCGGCGCAGAAGCTGTCCATCTCGTCGAGCAGTGCATTCAGCTCGGCGCCGTCGTCCGCCAGCACCTTGCGGGTCAGCAGGTCGATGCCCTGGATGCTGTTGGTGCCTTCGTAGATGGCGGTGATGCGCACGTCGCGGGAAATCTGTTCCATGCCCCATTCGCGGATGAAGCCGTGGCCGCCGAACACCTGCACACCGAGCTGCGCCGCCTCGATGCCGGCCTCGGTGAGGAAGCCCTTGGCGATCGGCGTGAGCAGCGCCAGGCGTCGCGCGGCGGCGTTCTTGGTGGTCTCCGTGGCACCGTGGTGGAGCTGGTCGACCAGTTGCGCGCAGGCCAGGTTGAGCATGCGGCCACCCTCGGCGTAGGCCTTCTGGGTCAGCAGCATGCGGCGCACGTCGGCGTGGCCGATGATCGGGTCGGCCGGCTGCTCCGGCTTCAGGCGCGGCTCGGCGCGCATCTGCACGCGCTCGCGGGCATAGCGCAGGGCGCCCTGGAAGCTCGCCTCGCAATGTCCCTGGCCCTGCTGGGCGACTGCCAGGCGCGATTCGTTGATGAAGGTGAACATCGCGCTCATGCCGCGGTTGGCCTCGCCGAGCAGATAGCCGGTGGCGCCGTCGAAGTTCATCACGCAGGTGGCGTTGCCGTGGATGCCCATCTTGTGCTCGATGGAGCCGCAGCTCACGCCGTTGCGCTCGCCGAGGCTGCCGTCGGCATTGACCATGACCTTCGGCACGGCGAACAGCGAGATGCCCTTGACCCCGGCCGGCGCGCCTTCGATGCGGGCCAGCACCAGGTGGACGATGTTCTCGGTGATGTCGTGCTCGCCGGCGGAAATGAAGATCTTGCTGCCGCTGATCCGGTAGCTGCCATCGGCTTCAGGCACGGCGCGGGTGCGCAGCAGGCCGAGGTCGGAGCCGCAATGGGCTTCGGTCAGGCACATGGTGCCGCTCCAGCGGCCCTCGATCAGCGGCGGCAGGAAGCATGCGCGCAGATCGTCCGTGCCATGGGCGTCGATGGTGCTGACCGCGCCGCTGCTCAGGGAGGCGTACATGGCCCAGGCATGGTTCGCACTGAACAGCATTTCGTTGATGGCGCTGGCGAGCGACCCCGGCAGACCCTGGCCGCCGAATGCCGCAGGCTTCTCCAGGGCGGCCCAGCCGTTTTCGGCGAACTGGTGGTAGGCGGCGGCGAAGCCGGGCGGAGTGGTGACCTTGCCGTCCTGCCAGTGGCAGCCGTGCTCGTCGCCGACCCGGTTGAGCGGCGCCAGGACCTCTTCGGCGAAGCGCGCGCCTTCTTCGAGAATGGCGTTCAGCGTATCGCCGTCCACCGCCTCGCAGCCTTGCAACTGCTGGTAGTGGCCCGGCAGGTCGAGCAGTTCATGGATGACGAAGCGCAGGTCGCGCACGGGGGCCTGGTAGGCGGGCATACCGAATTCCTTGCGGGTGAGATGTGCCGCTTTTTTAGCAGTTGCAGGGGGCGGCTGCGTCCTACCCGGGGGTGGATTTGCGGGTGGAGACAGGTGGAGCAGCAGGTGGATTCAGTCCAGCAGGTTCAATGTGCGGGCAGCCTGCAGTGCGGCGTCGCGGTCGCTGGCATTGAGTTTGCGGAACAGGTTGTTGATGTGCGTCTTCACCGTGCTGAGGCTGATGTACAGGCCGTCGGCGATCTGCTGGTTGCCCTGGCCGCGGGCCATGCGGCGCAGCACGTCCTGCTCGCGCGGGGTCAGGGGTTCCAACTGGCGCTGGACGTCGCGCGGGACGTTGGGCGACAGGCCCTGCAGCACCGTGGCGAGTCGCTCGCGCGGCGGCAGCGGCTGGTCGAGGTCGTACTGGCGGCGTGCCTGCGGGGTGACCAACAGGCGGAACAGTTCGCCGAGTTCGCCACCCTCGAACTGCAGCAACTGGCCGTAGCCGTCCCGGGCCGCCAGTTGCAGGGCCTGCTCCAGGCTGGCCAGGGCGGCGGCGCGATCGCCCTTGTCCTGATGCAGGGCGGCATCCAGCAGGTGCAGGTCCAGTTGCAGTTGGTGGTTGTCTTCCGCCTGAGCCAGTTCGCGCAGGTTGAGGGCGATCTGTTCGGCGCTGCCCTGCTGGCCGAGGTGCCGTTGCACCCAGGCGTACGCCAGCCATTCCTCGGGTTGCAGTTCGGCGCCGTAGTGCCGCCGGCACCAGTGCCACTCTTCCAGCCAGGCGAGGATGTAGTCGCTGTCGGATTCCCGCACTGCCAGCCGCGCGCGCCAGGCGCCGACCTGGCGGTACAGGGCGAACAGCTTGAACTGGCGGGCCAGGCGCCGGGCCTCGTCCCAGCGGGCACGAGCCTGGGCCAGTTCGCCCTGGGCGGCATGCCGGCAGGCCTGGTGGTGGAGCACCCAGGGCAGGCCGGCGCAATGCGGGAAATCCAGTGCCAGCGCTTCGGCCAGGCTGAAGCAGTGCGCGGCCTGCGCCGGACGGTTGCGCAGTAGCAGGACCTGGCCCTGGCCGAGGTGCTGGAAGAGGTCGTAGAAGTTGCGTGGCGCGCCGCTGGGCCGCGGCTGGCCGAGGGCGAGGAAGCGCTGCTCGGCCAGGTCGATCAGGCCCAGCGCCAGTTCGATCTGCCCCAGCAGCAGTTGCAGCATGTTGGTGTAGCCGACGAAGCCCAGCGCTTCGAGCTCGGCCAGGGCACGCGTGGCGTCCTCACGGGCGCGATGCAGCCGGCCGAGGGCGAACAGGCAGGACGCGCGGTTGAAACGCAGCACGGCGGTCGCGGCACTGGCTTGCGGGTACTGGCGCAGGGTGCGGTCCACCAGGTTCAGGCCGTGGCTGAAGTTTCCGCCGAGGGCGGCCAGGCGGCTGCGCAGGAAGCCAAGGGTCTGGTGCACGCGCTCCGGGCGCCGGCCCGGTGTCTCGCGCCGCCGCACCAGGCGGTCCAGGCGGCGCAGGCAGCGGCTGGCATGGGAAACGTCGTTGGTGACGATCACCGTGCTGGCTTCGGTGACTGCCAGGGTGAAATGGTCGGCGGCATCCTCGCCCGGCAGGTCGGCGAGGAAGTCGACGATGGCGTTGACCTCGCCCTCGCGCAGCAGGTCGAAACTGTGCCGCTCGATGGCGGCCAGCAGGCGGTTGAAGTCACGGGCGCGGCCCAGCTGGTAGACCGCTTCGGTGTAGTGGTGGCGCTCCATCAGCCAGTCGGCGGCCTGCCGGTGCAACTGGCTGACCCGTCCGGGATCGCGCTGGCGCAACGACTGGTAGAGAGTGCGGCGCAGCAGGGGATGGAGACGGTAGACCAGGCGTTCGTCGCCGCGCTGCTGGATGAACAGGTCGCGGTTCTGCAACTGGCGGATCAGCAGGGGCGTGTTGTCCGTGCCGCTCAGGCTGGCGGCGAGGTCGGCATCGAAGGCCCTGACCACGGCCACCCGTTCGAGGAAATGCAGCAACGGCGCCGACAGCGGGCGCAGCACCTCCTCGCGGAAGTAGCCGGCCACGTGCTCGAAGGTCTGCTGGGCCAGCAGGCGCAATGCCTCCCGCCTTGAGGTGTCCGGGTAACCCTGTTCCGCGCGCAGGGCCAGGGCGAAGAGAATCCCGCTGATCCAGCCTTCGCTGCCGGAGCGCATTACATAGGCCAGGTCGCTGTCCAGTACCTGCCCGCGCACCTGCCCCAGTTCGAGGATTTCCTCGCTGCCCAGCGCCAGTTCGAGCGCATCCACGGTCTGCAGCCGCTGGTCGCGGCGCAGGTGGTTGAGCGGCAGGGCGGGCTCCCCTTCGCAGGCGGCGAGCAGGTGCAGATTGCCCGGCGAGTGCTGGAGCAGTTCTTCCAGGTAACGGCAGGCCGGGCCGGATCGCAGCAGGTGGAGGTCGTCGAGGATCAGGGTGAAGCGGCTCTGCAATCCCTCCAGATGACCGACGATGGCGGCCCACAAGCAGTCCACGTTCACCGGAGGCTGCGGCGCCGGCAGGCCGAGCGCGTGGTGCAGGTGCAGGATCAGGGCGAGCGGCTGGTTGTCGCCGCTGTCCAGCCGATACCAGGCCCACGGCGATTCCAGGCCCGCGGCGTACTGGGCCAGCAGCGTGCTCTTGCCATAGCCCAGCGGCGCCCGGACCAGACTCAACAGCACGTCGCGCTGCGGCGCCTCGCGCAGACGCTGAAGCAGCGCCGGGCGAGCAAGGGTCGCCACAGGCAGGCGCGGAGGACGGAACTTGTTGAGCTTGAGGACTGGTCGGTTCATCGCGGATTGGCGCAGATATCGTCGGAAAATGGGGCCGGTTTGTCTGGGCGTTGCCATCCGGAACGTTCGGAATCGCACCGGGGTCCATTACCGGCAAAAGCACAAGACAGTAGCGCCTGTTTAACACAACCGCTTCGCCGGTTGACCCACGCCTTATAGGGGGATGGACCGGGTGGGGTGGCGGTCGATAGTCATTTTCGACACTTCCCTACAACCACTGCAGCACATCCTTCTTCGCCATCTCCTCCCTGAACAGCTCGATCGTCCGCTGGCAAACCGGCGACAGGTAGCCCTGGGCGCGGGTGACGATTCCAACGCAACGATCCAGTTCGAGTTCCTTCGGAGCCAGGTCGATGGCCGCCAGGCCGGTGCCGAGGAAACCCTTTCCGTGACGTGCCAGTGTCAGCAGCCGGGTTCCCTCGACCAGTTGGTAGAGAATCTCGCTGCTGAAGTCGGCCTCGGCGCGCAATGCGGGTGGAGGCAGTCCGCGCTGGCGGAAGGCCGCTTCCAGCATCTGCCGAACCGTCATGTGTCCGGCGGGCAATAGCCATTCCTCGCCCTGGAGATCGGCGAGAGTCACCTGCCGTCGCGCGACCAGGGGATGGCCCGGGTCCGCGGCGACCACCAGGCGATCTTCATACAGCGGCTGCATGGCGAATTCGCGGTTCGAATCCGGTATCGGCACGAACGCCATGTCCAGCTCGCCGGCGTCCAGCGCTTCCAGCAGTTCCCTGGCCATGCGACAGCGCAGGCGCAGCCGGGCTGCCGGGCGTTCGCGCATGAGCCGGCGGCAGGCGGCGACGACCAGGGTATCGGGGAAAGTGGGGGAGTAGCCGAGCCGCACGACGCCCTGTTCGCCAGTGCTGATGCAGCGCATCTCGGCGAGCGCATCGTCGAAGTCGCGGCTCAGGTGCTTCGCCCGCTCCAGAAACAGCTCGCCAGCCTGGGTGGCGCGCATGCCTTGCGGAAGGCGTTCGAACAGCTGGATGCCCAGTTGCTGCTCGACCCGCCGCACGGCCTTGGTCAGCGCGGGCTGGCTGATGCCCAGCGCATCGGCGGCCTTGCCGATGGTTCCTTGCTGCTGGATGCAGACCACGTATTCGAGATCGCGAGTGTCCATGGCATTCCACTTGGTTATGAGATTGGCGCTTATGGTTCATTGCGCTTATGCCTGACGTTCTCACAGACTGGAGCCTCACCACAAGAATCGCGGACAGCCGGGGGCGTGCCCCGCACTGGCCCGGAAGGACACAACAACAATGAACATCCCACCGATATCCATCATCGTGCCTGCCCCTTGCAAACGAGTTGCCGCCGCCTGCCTGCTGCTCACGACCCTTGGCCTGCAACCCGCGTTCGCGGTGGACGGCGCGGGCGTCATGCAGGGCTTTCCGCCGGCGGCCGAGCAGCGTGTGACCAAGGCCAACGCCTTCCGCATGCCCTATCTGCGCTGGGCCGTCAGCCATGCGCGGGAGCTGTCGCCCACGCGCAATGTCGCCCGGGCGGAGTCGCCGCTGGCGCTGCCGGGTGGTGAGTCGCGCGACCTGAGCATCCTGGCCTTTCCCGTTGGCAAGCAGTCGATGACGCTTGCCCGCTACCTGAATGAGACCGACACCGACGGCTTCCTCGTCCTGCACAAGGGGGAGGTGGTCTACGAGCGTTACTTCGAGCGCTTCTCCGCAGGCCAGCCACACATCTGGGCCTCGATGACCAAGTCGGTCACCGGCCTGCTCGCCGCCCAGCTCGTCTCCGAGGGACGGCTGGACCCGCAGGCCAGGCTGTCCCGCTATGTGCCGGAGCTGGCCGGCACGCCGTTCGGCGATGCCAGCGTCCAGCAGAACCTCGATATGGAAGTTGCCGTCAGCTATCCCAGCGATGTGCCGCCGGATATCGGGCTGTTCGCCGCGACCGGGATTTTCCCGCGCAAGCCCGGCATGCCGGGCACCATCTACGACTTCCTCAAGGTGGTGCGCAGTGTGCCGGGGCAGTCCGGAGAGCCACTGTTCTTCTACCAGAACGGCTCCCCGGAGGCGGTCGCCTGGGCCATCAGCCGGATCACCGGCCAGAGCTGGAGCAGCCTGGTGTCGGAGCGGATCTGGTCGCGCTTTGCCGCGGACGATGCCGACATGCTGGTGGACGAGCAGGGTATCGAAATGGCCAGCGGCGGGTTGAGCAGCAGCCTGCGCGATACGGGACGTTTCGCCGAGGCGGTGCGTCTTGCCCTGGCCAGCGAGGATCGGCAGGACTCGTTCGTCCGCGCCGTGCAGTCGGGCCTCGCTCCCCATGACAACCGCGCCCTGGTCGCCGCCAGCGGCAAGGCCAGGGGGCGGGACGGCTACTCCTACCGCAACTACTGGTACCAGAAGAACGACGGCGATGGTTCGGTGGAGGCGGCCGGGCGTTTCGGCCAGAAGATCTACATTAACCCAGCCCGCGAACTGGTGATCGTCAAGCTCGCCTCCGCCGCCGACATGCAGCCGCGCGCCACCCAGGCCGGGGCCGGCGCGGCGCCTGCATTGCGTCCGAGCGATTCCCAGGAAGCCTTCAACGCCATGGTCAGCGCCGTGCTCAAGGCCATTCCCGGGTAATCCAGCGGCCAGACCACTCCCAACACCCGATCCCACCACACGCCCACGCCTTGCCGGAGTGGGGCGACCGCGCTCGCGCCGGAATCGGGCTCCCAGTACCTCACATAGCAACTCACATAAAAACAAGCATGAGGGCAGCATCATGATTCACCGACAGACCCGCCGTGAGCGGCTTGCACGGGCCGCGGCGGCTCTTTCTCCCCTGGCCCTGGCCGTGTCGCTGGGCGCCGAAGCCGGCGAGTTCCAATGGGGCGAGATCGGCGGCCGCGTCAATGGCAGCCTCAGCGTCGGCGCCATCTGGAATGCCGAAAAGCCGGACAGCGACAACATCTTCCAGGGCAACGCCAACAGCATCGGCTATGGCTCGGCGGGCGAGTTCAACCCGAGCGGCGGGCGCACCGGCGACGACGGTCGCCTGAACTTCCGCAAGCGCAACCTGGTATCCGCGCCGGTGACGCTGCTCGGGGAAATGGAGCTGAACTGGCGCAACTACGGGGCGTTCGTCCGTGGCAAGGCCTGGTACGACTACGTCCTGGAAAACCGCGAAGTGGACTTCGGCCACTCCGCCAACGGCTACCGGGCGGACAGCAAGCTGGACGACAGTCATTTCGACGAACTGGCCCAGTTCCAGGGCGCGGCCCTGCTCGACGCCTACCTGTTCGGCGATTTCGAACTGGGCGAACACCCGCTCAATGCGCGTATCGGCAAGCAGGTGGTCAACTGGGGCGAGGGCCTGTTCTTCCAGAACGGCATCAACGCGGCCAACCCCATCGACGTGGCGGCGCTGCGCCGGCCCGGCTCGCAGGTCAAGGAAGCGCTGCTGCCGGTGCCCATGCTCTACGGCAACCTCGGCCTGACCGACAGCCTGAGCCTGGAAGCCTTCTACCAGTTGGAGTGGCGCAAGACCGTACTGGAAGGCTGCGGTACCTACTTCTCCACCAACGACTACATCCCGGACGGCTGCTTCGGTGTGCCGCGGGGCGGCGCGAACGATCCGACCAGCTTCGGCAATGACCTGATCATCCGTCGCGCTCCGGACAACGAACCATCCGATGCCGGCCAGTTCGGCGTCGCGCTGCGCTACTTCGCCGAGGAGATCGGCACCGAGTTCGGCGCCTACGCACTGAACATCCACTCGCGCACGCCCTATGCCAGCATCCGCACCGACCTGCGCCCGGCCGTGGGCGCGGGCTGGCTGCCGGGACAGCAGGCCACCAACGGGCGCTACTTCGCCGACTATCCGGAGGACATCCGCATATTCGGCCTGAGCTTCTCGACCAATCTCTGGGGCACCTCGGTGTTCGGCGAGTACAGCTACCGCCCCAACCAGCCGGTGCAACTGGCGACCGGCGACCTGATCCCCGCGTTCGCCGGCAACCCGCTGCTGACCGGCCAGGCGATCGGCCAGGACCTGACCCTCGGTCAGGACGCCATCAACGCGGCACCCGGCTCGATCTACAACGGCTACGACCGGCGCGAGATATCGCAGCTCTCGCTCGGCTTCATCAAGTCCATCCCGCAGGTGTTGGCGGCTGACAGCCTCAACCTGATCGGCGAGGCCGGGATGAAGTACGTCCACGACCTGCCCAGCCTCAGCGAGCGCCGCTACATCAAGGGCGACCTGTACGGCTCGGACCTGGCCCAGGGCAGCGCCGCCGGCTGCACGCTGGGGGCCGCGCCGCAGTACCGGAAGCTCGCCTGCAGCGCCGACGGCTACGCCAGCCGCTTCTCCTGGGGCTACCGGCTGCGCGCGCAGCTCAACTATCCGGGGCTGTTCGCCGGGATCAACGTCTCGCCCTTCGTCGCCTTCGGCCACGACGTCAAGGGCTGGTCCTACGACGGCAATTTCGTCGAGGACCGCCTGCTGGGCTCGGTCGGCGTGAAGGCCGACTACCTGCAGAACTACTCAGCCGAGTTGTCCTGGTCGGGTAGCGGCAACACCCCGTTCGGTGCCACCGACCGTGACTTCATCGCCCTCAGCCTGCGCATGGGCTTCTGAAACCGAGGTAACCGCAATGAACAAGAACCTGATTTCCGCCGCTGCGCTCGGCGGCCTGCTCGCCCTTGCCAGCGGCTCCGCCATGGCCGGCTTGAGTGCCGATGAAATCGCCCGCCTGGGGCGCGACCTGACCCCGACCGGCGCAGAGAAGGCGGGCAACGCCAGCGGCAGCATTCCGGCCTGGACCGGTGGATTGACCACTCCGCCTGCGGGATACAGCCCCGAGAAGGGCTACATCGATCCATTCGCGGACGAGAAGCCGCTGTACAGCATCACCCAGGCGAACGTGGCGCAGTACGCCGACCAGCTCAGCCCGGGCTACCGGGCGCTGCTGGCGAAGTACCCGAGCTACCACATGAACGTCTATCCCAGTCATCGCACGGCGGCCTTGCCTGCGGCCGAGTACGCGCAGATCGCCCAGGAGGCGGCCAAGGTGGAGCTGGCCAACGGCGGCAACGGCCTGCTCGGCTACCAGAAGTCCAGCGTGCCGTTCCCGGTCCCCAAATCGGGGATCGAGGTGATCTACAACCACCTCGTGCGCTACCGCGCCGGCGGCTACCAGTACTACCCAACGGAAATGGTGGTGCAGGCCAATGGCAGCTTCACCCCGGTGCGCCGCGAGGTGAAGGTGGTGATGGCCTCGGCCATGGGCAACCCGGAGTCGAATCGGCTGTTCTACTACCTGGGCAAGGTCACCTCGCCGGAAAGCGTCGCCGGCGGCCAGACGCTGATCCACGAACCGCTGGACCAGACCCGCGAGGCACGCCTGGCCTGGACCTACAACCCCGGTCAGCGCCGCGTGCTGCGCGCCCCGGAGATCGCCTACGACTCGCCGGTCAGCACCTCCGACGGGCTGCGTACCAACGATTCGCTCGACCTGTTCAACGGCGCGCCGGACAAGTACGAGTGGAAGCTGGTCGGCAAGAAGGAAATGCTGGTGCCCTACAACACCTACAAGCTCGCCGACCGTTCGCTGAAGTACAAGGACATCATCCAGGCCAGTCACCTCGACCAGGACCTGCTGCGCTACGAGCCGCACCGCGTCTGGGTGGTCGAGGCGACCCTGAAGCCCGGCGAGCGGCATATCTACGCCAAGCGGGTGTTCTACATCGACGAGGACAGCTGGAGCATCCTCGGCGCCGACCTCTACGACGGCCGCGGCGAGCTGTGGCGGGTGCAGGAAGCCCACAGCCTGCAGCGCTACGACGTGCTTTCGGCAATCCATGTCAGCGATGTCGCCTACGACCTGCAGGCGCGCCGCTACGTGGTGTACGGCCTGGAGAACGAGGAACGGACCACCCGCTTCGGCATCACCGCCAGCCTCAAGGATTTCAGTCCCGCCGCCCTGCGCCGCGCCGGACGCTGACCCGAGCAACTCCATGCCCCTTGGGGCGCGCCTCGCGGCCGCCCCCTTTTTTTCCGGAGAGATGCTCCATGAATACTCCCTTGCGTTGCGCCCTCGGGCTGCTGCTCGGGCTGGCTGCGCCGGTTTTCGCCGCGCCACCCGGCGACCGCCTGGAACGCCCCTCACGCGAAGCCGCCGACGCCCGCCAGGAACCGCTCACCGACGTGCAGCGTATTGGCGACCGGCTGGTGATGGTCGGCGCCAACGGCCACATACTTCTGCGCCATGCCGACGGCAAAGTGCAGCAGGCACAGGTGCCGGTCGACCTGCTGCTGACCGCTGTGCATTTCGTCGATGAACACAACGGCTGGGCGGTCGGCCACGACGGCGTGATCCTGCACAGCGGCGATGGCGGCCAGTCCTGGATAAAGCAACTGGATGGCGTGGCGATCAATGCGCTGATGCTGAAATGGGCCGAGGCCGAGGTGGCGCGCCTGGAAGCGGCCAGCGACGCAGACGACGAGGCGCTGGACAACGCCCTGTTCGCCCTCGACGACGCCAGGGCCGGTGCTGCATCCGGACCATCACGCCCCCTGCTGGACGTCTGGTTCCGCAACGCCCGGGAAGGCTGGGCCGTCGGCGCCTACGGCATGATCGTGCACACCGCCGACGGCGGGCAAAGCTGGGAATACCTGTCCAGCCTGGACAACCCGGAGCGCCTGCACCTCAACGCCGTGCTCGGCCTTGCCGATGGCAGTCTGCTGGTCGCAGGGGAGGGTGGCCGTCTGTACCGTTCCAGCGACGGCGGCCGGACCTGGCAGCCGGCGCAGCAACCGACCCAGGCCTCGCTGTACAAGCTGCTGCAACTGGCAGACGGCAGGCTGCTGGCCCTCGGCTTCGGCGACACTTTGTTGTCCAGCCAGGACCAGGGACAGAACTGGCAGAGCGTCGCGCTGCCGGTGCGCGCCGGTCTCTACGGCGGCGAGCAACTGGCCGACGGCAGTCTGCTGCTCGCCGGGCAGGGCGGTGTGCTGCTGGCCAGCAGGGATGGTCGGAATTTCACGCCCTGGCAGGGCAAGGGCCGGAGCGCGCTGCTCGGCGTTGCCGCTATCGACGCTGGGCAACTGGCGCTGATCGGCAGCGCGGGCCTGCAGGTCATGCCGCTGGCCGGGATCGGGGAGCAGCGCCAATGAACGCCAGCATCAATCAGGATTCCCTGCCGCAGAGCGCCGTGCAGCGCCTGGTCGGCTTCATCGAGCGGGTCCTGTTCCATAACCGCGTGGCCGTGCTGGTGTTCTTCCTGCTCGCCTCGCTGCTGCTTGGCTACAAGGCCCTGGAGCTGCGCCCGGACGCCAGCTTCACGCGGATGATTCCCACCGGCCACCCGTACATCCAGAACTACCTGAAGTTCGAGGACGTGCTGCGGCCGCAGAGCAATGTACTGCGCGTGCTGGTGGAGAACCCGAGGGGAGAAATCCTCAGCAGGGAGTTCATGGAAACCCTGCGCGAGGTGAATGACAAGGTCTTCTACATTCCCGGCGTCGACCGCGGCAACCTCAAGTCGCTGTGGACGCCCAACGCGCTCTGGACCGAGGTGACCACCGAGGGCGTGCGCGCCGGGCGCGTCATTCCCGACACCTATGACGGCAGCGCCGAATCCCTGGCCCTGGTGCGGCAGAACATCCTGCGCGCCAATATGCTGGGCAGCTTCGTGGCCAACGATTTCCGCTCGGCGATCATCCGAGTGCCGCTGCTGGAGAACGATCCGGAAACCGGCAGTCCGCTGGACTACCGCGCCTTCACCCAGAGCCTGGAGAAGGAGGTGCGCGAGCACTTCGGCGCCCGCGGCGTGAACATCCGCGTGATCGGCTTCGCCCAGATCATCGGCGACCTGATCGCCGCCGCCCGCGATATCGCCCTGTTCTTCGCCATTACCGTGGTGCTGATCAGCACGCTGCTGTATTGGTACTGCCGCTGCTGGCGCAGCACTGCGGTCACTGTGCTGACCTGCCTGCTCACCGTGGTCTGCCAGCTCGGCCTGCTCAGGCTGCTCGGCCTTGGCCTGGACCCGTACTCGATCCTGGTGCCGTTCCTGATCTTCGCCATCGGCATCAGCCATGCGGTGCAGAACATCAACCTGACGATGAGCGAAATGGGCAACGGCGCCACCCCGCTGGAGGCCTCGCAACGCACCTTCCGCGCGCTGTTCATCCCCGGCACCACGGCTCTGCTGGCCGACGCCGTCGGCTTCATCACCCTGCTGGTGATCGACATCGGGGTGATCCAGCAATTGGCGATCACCGCCAGCATCGGCGTGTTCGTCGCCATCTTCACCAAGATGTTCCTGCTGCCGGTGCTGATGTCCTATGTCGGCATTAGTCCGCGCGGCCTGCGCCAGCAGCAGAAGCGCGCACAGTCCTCGTGGCCGGTGTTTCGCCGTCTCTCGGCGGTGGTCGAACCGCGCTATGCCATCCCGCTGGTGCTCGGCAGTCTGCTGCTGCTCGGGGTTGGCTATTACGCTCGGCAGGACCTGAAGATCGGCGACCTCGATGCCGGCGCTCCGGAGTTTCGCCCCGAGGCCCGCTACAACCGGGACAACGCCTACCTGCTGGACCACTACAGCACCAGCACCGATGTGTACGTGGTGATGTTCAGGACCCCGCAGGAACAGTGCTCGCGCTTCGCCGCCGCCGACCTGGCGAACCGGCTGGAGCGGACCCTGCTGGAAGTGGATGGCGTGGAGTCGGTGCAGTCGCTGTATCGCGCCATGCGCTTCAACATCCAGGCGCGCAACGAGGGCAACCCGAAGTGGGCCGAGTTCTCCCGCGACCAGTACGTGATGAACAACGCGCGCTCCGGTGTTTCCTCGGAGCTGGTGGACCCGGATTGCAGCGTCGCGCCCATCAGCCTGTACCTGTCGGATCACAAGGCCGAGACCCTCGCCCGCGTGGCTGCCGCCGTCGAGGAATTCGCCGGCCGGCATGGCAGCGCCGACTTCCAGATACTCCAGGCGGCGGGCAACGCCGGCATCGAGGCAGCCACCAACAGCGTCATCCAGCACTCCGAGAAGCGAATGCTGGCGCTGGTGTTCGCGATCATCTCGCTGGTGGTGCTCTGGGAGTTCCGTTCGCTGAAGGTGACCGTCGCGCTGATGGCGCCGCTGTACCTGTCCACCGTGCTCTGCGAGGCGGTCATGGCGCAAATGGGCCTGGGCGTGAAGATCGCCACGCTGCCGGTGATCGCCCTCGGCGTCGGCATCGGCGTGGACTACGGCATCTACCTGTACAGCCGCATGGAGGGCTTCCTGCACCAGGGCCTGGATTTCCGCGCGGCGTTCTTCGAGGCATTGAAGACCACCGGCACCTCGGTGGCATTCACCGGCATCACCCTGGCGCTTGGCGTCGGCACCTGGGTCTTCTCCGCACTGAAGTTCCAGGCGGACATGGGCCTGCTGCTGGTGCTGCTGTTCATCTGGAACATGGTCGGCGCGCTGATCCTGCTGCCGGCTATCGCCGCCTTGCTGAGGGGCGGCCCATTCTCCACGCGACACACCATAAGGAATCCTGCATGAACACCCTCGCATCGAGCGGCGCGCGTTGTGTCGCGCTGCTGGCCGCCCTGTCGTTGCCGGCCTGGGCCCAGGCTGCCCCACAGGCGGCGACTGACGATACCTTCCTCGCCCGGCCGACGGCGGAGCGGCCGAACCAGGAACCGGCCATCCAGCGCGCCGAGCAGCAGAAGAGCAGCGCCGAGCGCCTGGGTGCCCTCAGGCAGCGCTTCGGCCAGGCACCGAATATCGTCGTGGTGCTGATGGACGACGTCGGCTGGGGCGATCTTGGCGTCTACGGCGGCGGCGCTGCCGTCGGCGCCGCCACGCCGAACCTGGACCAGCTCGCCCATTCCGGACTGCAGCTGACCAGCGCCTACTCGCAGCCGTCCTGCACCCCGACCCGCGCGACCATCATGACTGGCCAACTGCCCGTGCGTAACGGCCTGCTGCGCCCGATGCTGCCCGGCGAAGGCGCCAAGGGCCGTGGCCTCGACCCGCAGGCGACCCTGGCGCAGAAGCTCAGCGAGGCGGGCTATGTCACCCGTGCAGTCGGCAAGTGGCACCTCGGCACCTTCAAGGAAGCCCAGCCGCAGAACGTCGGCTTCGACCACTACTACGGCATCCTTACCTCGTCCGACGACTACACCGCCTGGCGCGAGCCCTGGCGCAACCCCGACCTGATCGCCGACCCGGTGCGCAAGGCCTGGGCGGCCAAGGGCGAGACCATGGCCATCGTCGAGGGCGATCGCGGCGAGGAGGCGAAACCGGTATTCCCGATCGACAACGACTCGATCCGTTTCGTCGACGAGAAACTCACCGGGCATGCGGTGCGCTTCATCGAGCAGAGCAAGGACAGCGGGAAGCCGTTCTTCCTTTATTTCGCCACCCGTGGCGCGCACAACGACAACTACCCGCACCCCGATTTCGTCGGCAAGTCGCTGGCGAAGTATCCGTACAAGGACGTGATGGTCGAACTGGACCACCGCATCGGCCAGATCCGCGATGCCCTGGAACGCAGCGGCCAGCTGGAGAACACACTGCTCTTCATCACCAGCGACAACGGCCCCTTCGCCGAAGCCTTCCCCGACACCGGCTACACGCCGTTCCGCGGCGCCAAGGGCACCAGCTACGAAGGCGGCGTGCGCGTCCCCGCCATCGCCTACTGGAAAGGCACGATCGAGGCGGGCCGCGTTTCCCCCGGCCTGTTCGACCTGACCGATCTCTACGCCACCGCGCTGGCACTGGCCGGCGCCGGCGACAGGCTGCCCGCCGACCGCTACATCGACAGCATCGACCAGTCCTCCTTCCTGCTGGCCGACAACGGCGCTTCGCGCCGGCGCACGGTGTACTACTGGGCGGGGAACGCGTTCATGGGCCTGCGCATCGCCGAGTTCAAGGTGCTGGTCCGCGACCAGGTCTACCAGCACGACGACACCTGGCCACGCAACAGCCCGTTCCAGGGCACGCTGCAGAGCTCGCTGTATGGCGGCAAGCTGTTCGACCTGCTGATCGACCCGAAGGAGGAACATGCGATGGGGCCGCTCAAGCAGCCGCACATCCCGGTCCTGCTGCAGGCCGCCAAGCAGCACGCCGCGACCTTCAAGGCCTTCGCACCGCCGGTGCCGGTGCTGATGCAATAGCGGGAGCCTTCACTTGCCTGCCGGCGATCCGCGCAGGGACGGGCGGGAGAGAGGAGCTACAGGGGACCGGGTATAATCCCGGTCCCACCACCGAGGCACCCCATGACCTGCATCAGCCGCAAGATCGACAAACTGCGTCGGCAGATTCCGAGTTTCGCCTGCAAACCCGGCTGCCACGATTGCTGTGGGCCGGTGACGGCGTCGTCCGAGGAAATGTCGCGGCTGCCGGTAAAGAGCGATGCCGAGCACGATGCGGCGCTGGCCGAGTGGAATTGCGTGCATCTGGGGCCCGACGGCTGCGAGGCCTACGAGCAGCGTCCATTGATCTGCCGGCTGTTCGGGACGACCCCGAGCATGCCCTGTCCCCAGGGGCTCGGACCTGAAACGCCCACGGAAGAGCATGTGGTGCGCCAGGTTCACGACTTGATCGCGAGCACCCGTCAGGTTCTGGTCTAGCCAATCCGGCCACCTCGACCTGGTTTTCGCTCGGCCGGCAGGCGTAAAGAAATGGGGATACCTCGCCTGCGCCTGGAACTTGTGAGGGGGACGCTGTCTACTCAGACGAGACGCCCGCCCCATCTGGCATCGGACAAGGACGGCTGGTGGGGTGGGTGGATCAGGAGATGCCTTTCGAGCAGGAGGAAGCGATGAAACTGGTCCTGGTGCTTGCCTTGATTACGTTCTTCGGCGTGAGTTGCGGTGTCGGGAAGTCGATGCATTCCAGCCCTGCGTATAGCCAGGCTGCTGTAGAACAGCTCTGGCAGTCCTGACCTGCTGTGCCTCATGAGTGGTAATCCTCAGATCAGGGCGCTCCTGCAGGCTGTCTTGCATCCGGACGTAACTACGTGGCTGTGCCACAACCCGCGTAGGTTGGTGCTGAACGCAGTGAAGCCCAACGATGGCGATGTTGGGCTTCGCGTTGCTCAGCGCCAACCTACGGTGGGCATTGCTGCCCGTAGCGGGCCAATGGCCCGGCAGGCGGGACTGAGTTCGATATCCCGTCTGCCGGTTGCGCATCTCAGAGCTTGATCAGCACCGACTTCAGCTCCGTATAGTGCTCGATCGCCGCCGCGCCCATCTCGCGGCCGACGCCGGAGAGCTTGTAGCCGCCGAAGGGCAGGGCCGGGTCGAGGGCGCTGTGGCAGTTGACCCACACCGAACCGGACTTGATGCGCGGGATCATGCGGTGCACGGCGCCGAGGTCGTTGGACCAGATGCTCGCGCCGAGGCCGTAGGGGCTGTCGTTGGCCAGGCGCACGGCGTCGTCGATGTCGTCGAAGGGCATCGCCACCAGCACCGGGCCGAAGATTTCTTCCTGCACCAGCGGGTTCTTCTGGTCGACATCGACGATCACCGTCGGCTTGACGAAGTAGCCGGGGCCGAACTGCTCGCCGCCGCAGGCGATGGTGGCGCCCTTGTCGCGGCCCAGTTCGATGTAGTCGAACACGCGCTTCTGCTGCCGGGCGGAGATCAGCGGGCCCATGTCGACGCTCGGGTCGAGGCCGTTGCCGAGTTTCATGCCGTTGGCGATGCCGGCGATGTCCGCCACCACGTTGTCGAAGTGCTTGCGCTGCACGTACAGGCGCGAGCCGGCGCAGCACACCTGGCCCTGGTTGAAGAAGATCGCCTGGGCGGCGCCGGCGGCGGCGGTGTTCAGGTCGGCGTCGGCCATGACGATGGTCGGCGATTTGCCGCCCAGCTCCAGGGTCACGCGGGTCATGTTGTCCATCGCCGCCTTGCCGATTTCCTTGCCGACCGCGGTGGAGCCGGTGAAGGTCAGCTTGTCCACCAGCGGGTGGTGGGTGAGGGCGGAGCCGGCGGTGATGCCGGTGCCGGTGACGACGTTGAACACCCCTGCCGGGTAGCCGGCTTCCAGCGCCAGTTCGGCGAGTTTCAGCGCGGACAGCGGGGTTTCGTCGGCCGGCTTGAGCACCACCGTGCAGCCGGTGGCCAGCGCCGGGCCGAGCTTCCAGCAGGCCAGCAGCAGCGGGAAGTTCCAGGCGACGATGGCGCCGACCACGCCCACCGCCTCGCGGCGGATGAAGCCGTGGAAGTCGTCATTCGGCATCAGCGGCATCGATACGTCGACGGTGGAACCTTGGATCTTGGTCGCCCAGCCGGCCATGTAGCGGAAGAAGTCGATGCCCAGCTGTACGTCCATCACCCGCGCCACGGCGGCGCTCTTGCCGTTGTTCAGGCATTCCAGCTCGGCCAGGATGTCGGCGTCGCGCTCCATCAGGTCGGCCAGCTTCAGCAGGAGGTTCTGCCGTTCGCGCGGGCGGGTGCGGCTCCAGGCGGAGTCGTCGAAGGCCTGGCGGGCAGCGCGCACGGCGCGGTCGACGTCGTCCGGGGTGCCGGCGGGCACCTGGCACAGCACCTCGCCGGTGGCGGGGTTGCGCAGGTCCATCAGGGCTCCATCGCTGGAGGAAACCCAGTCGGCGCCGATGAGCATCTTCGGAGCGCGCTGCAGGAAGGCGCCGGTCTGGGGTTTGATGGGCAGGGAAGCGAGCATCTCGAATGCCTCTTGTGGAGTTTGTCGAAACGGCTATCGCAACCGCTGTGCCAAACCCGGTCTTTCAGTTCAACTCATTGATTTATCTGGATTCGTTAGAGGTTCGCCGGGGAGGTTTCGGCGCTGCCTGTCGCACATTGCGACAGCCCTGAGACAGCCGCGGCCGGCCGCAGCGACGACAGATAGCCCCCTGAAAAAGGAACAGCCCGAGCGAGTCGGGCTGTCCTGTGGAGCGCGGTCCGGCGCTTATGCGTGGTGGATTTCGCGGTCCTTGGTTTCCGGCAGGAACAGCGTGCCGAGGATCGCCGTCATCACCGCAATCGCGATGGGGTACCACAGGCCGTAATAGATGTTGCCGGTGGCCGCCACCATGGCGAACGACACGGTGGGCAGGAAGCCGCCGAACCAGCCGTTGCCGATGTGGTAGGGCAGCGACATCGAGGTGTAGCGGATGCGCGCCGGGAACAGCTCGACCAGCCAGGCGGCGATGGGGCCGTAGACCATGGTCACGTAGATCACCAGGATCGTCAGCAGCAACAGCACGGCGATGTAGTTGGTCTTGGCGGGATCGGCCTTCTCGGGGTAGCCGGCGTCCTTCAGGGCGGTGCCGAGTTCCGCGGTGAAGGCCTCGGAACTGGCCTTGAAGTCCGCTGCCGCCATGCCGGTGCCTTCGAAGCCCGAAATCACCTTGTCGCCGATCCTGATCCGGGCCACTTCACCCGGTGCCGCGGCTTCGTTCTCGTAGGGGATCGCCTTCTTCGCCAGCAGGCTCTTGGCGATGTCGCAGGAACTGGTGAATTTGGCCTTGCCGACCGGGTCGAACTGGAACGCGCAGCGGGCCGGATCGGCGACCACGGTGACCGGGTTCTTCTCCTGGGCGGCGAACACGTCCGGGTTACCGAACTCGGTCAGCCCCTTGAAGATCGGGAAGTAGGTCAGCGCCGCGAGAATGCAGCCGGCCATGATGATCTTCTTGCGGCCGATGCGGTCCGACAGGCTGCCGAAGAAGATGAAGAACGGCGTGCCGAGCAGCAGCGAACCGGCGATCAGCAGGTTGGCCGTCTGCGGATCGATCTTCAGCATCTGCAGCAGGAAGAACAGCGCGTAGAACTGCCCGGTGTACCAGACCACCGCCTGGCCGGCCGTGCCGCCGAGCAGCGACATGATGACCACCTTGAGGTTATCCCAGCGCGCGAACGACTCGGTCAGCGGCGCCTTGGAGGCCTTGCCCTCGGCCTTGATGCGCAGGAACACCGGCGACTCGTTGAGTTGCAGGCGGATGTACACCGAGACGATCAGCAGGATCACCGAGAGCAGGAAGGGAATTCGCCAGCCCCAGGCTTCGAATGCCTCGGCGCCGAGCAGCGAGCGGCAGGCCAGGATCACCAGCAGCGACATGAACAGGCCGAGGGTCGCTGTGGTCTGGATCCAGGAAGTGAAGAAGCCGCGTTTGCCCTTGGGTGCGTGTTCCGCGACATAGGTCGCCGCGCCGCCGTACTCGCCGCCGAGCGCCAGGCCCTGCAGCAGGCGCAGGGTGATCAGGATGATCGGCGCGGCCACGCCGATGGTCGCGTAGCCGGGCAAGAGGCCGACCACCGCCGTCGATACACCCATGATCACGATGGTGATCAGGAAGGTGTGCTTGCGCCCGATCATGTCGCCGAGCCGGCCGAACACGATGGCGCCGAACGGCCGTACGGCGAAGCCGGCGGCGAAGGCGAGCAGGGCGAAGATGAAGGAGGTGGTCTCGTTCACGCCGGCGAAGAAGTGCTTCGCGATGATCGCGGCGAGCGAGCCGTAGAGATAGAAGTCATACCATTCGAATACGGTTCCGAGGGAGGAGGCGAAGATCACCTTGCGCTCTTCCTTCGTTATCCCGCGGTTGGGGGCTGTGCCCTCGTTCACGCTGTCGAGTTCCGCCATTTCTCTTCTCCGTCTTGTTATTTTGCTTGGCCGGAGTACCACCGTTACCGCACTCAGGCTGTGGGTCGGGTGTCTGTCGGATTACGGATTGCAGATTGCGGGGAGCACGAAACCAGGCCGGGCTGCTCGAAAACCTCCTGGGTTGAATTGCAGTCAGGCCTGACCAAGGCTAAAGGAAGAATAATCACCCTTTTTCGGTTATCCACCCGGAGTTGCGCCTGTACCGTGGACAACGGAGGCGTACGTGTCGTTATCGCGATGGATCTGGTGGCGTTCGGGTGGATTGCCCGATATGCCGCCGGGTGGGAAGTCCGGGATGTCTCAGACTGTCGTGGCTGTCGCGAAATGCGACGCGCGGGCGGGCTGCGAAGTTCCGGCGGATTCGCCTAAAGGTCTGTAGAAAAAGACCTTTTCTGTCATGGCACACAACATGTAAGGGCCTGGAAGCTTTACTGCCGCTGCGTCACGTAACGGAGCGCGGGGAGCGATTCCAAGGAGGCCTGATTTGAAGAGGAAGCAAAATCCCGATACCGCGTCGGCCACGATGCGGGTGGCGTCTACGACTTTAGTCGTATGCGCGCTGTTGTGGTTCCTGTCGCAGATGGGCAACAGCCTGCTCTGGGCCGTCTCCGCCGTGATCGTCCTCGGGGCGATTCGCCCGGATCTGCGCCCGCTGTCCTGGCCGATTGCCCTGGGCGCGCTGTATGGCGCCTGCCTGGCGCTGGCCCTGCATCTGCTCGCCGATCATTTCCAGCTGCGTTACGCCTGGCTCTACAGCAGCTCCGCGTTGCCCGCCTATCTGAAGATGTCCAATCTGTGGGGCGGGGACGAGGGCACGATGCTGCTGCTGGCGACCTTCTGCATGAGCATCGCCCTTGGCAGTGCGACCCTGCCGGGCTGGGCCGGGCGCGGCAGCGCGCTGATCGCCGCGTGGTACGTGGCCACCGCGGCGTGGCTCGGCCCGTTCTCCGCGACCCCGGCGGACTGGCTGGCGGCCCAGCCCAGCCAGGGCATGAACGCCCATCTGCAGACCTTCTGGATGGCCTTCCATGCGCCGCTGGTGCTGGCCGCCTACGCCTGGGCCCTGGCGCCCGCCGGCGCGGCCATCGCTGCGCTGGACGACGGCGGTTCGCTGTACGGCCCGGTCGCCCTGCGTTACAGCCGACGCGCCTGGCTGGTGCTGACCGCCGGCATCGGCGCCGGCATGGCCTGGGCGATGGAAGACTTCACCTTCGGCCAGCTCTGGCACTGGGACCCCGTGCAGACCGCCGCCTTCGTGGTCTGGGCGCTGCTCGGGGCGGTGCTGCATGGCGCCAAGCGCTGGCGCCCGAGCGGCACCAACCGGCGGCTGCTCCCGGTGCTCAGCCTGCTGGCCGCGGCCTTCGCCTGCGTGGCCATGTCGGTGACGCGCAGCGAGGTGCTGGCCAGCTCCCACCGCTACATCGGCACCACGTCCTGGATGAGCCACCTGGCGCTGGCTGCAGTGCTGATCGGGCTGACGCTCTGGCATGCCGGTCGACGGCTGTCAGCCCGTACGTCCACTGGACAGCGGCGCCGATCCGCTGCCGAGTGGACGCTCGACCTGGCAATCTACCTGTTCGCCGGCGCCGCGCTGCTGGCGATTGGCGCGCTTGTCCAGGCCCACATCCACGAGTGGCTGGGCGTGGAGAAACCCTCCGAAGCCAAGCCCTTCCTCGAAACGCTGCTGGCCTGGGCCGGCGCCGAGGAAGTCGTGGCGATCCGCCGCGCCTTCGACCAGTGGGACGTGGATGGCTACGCCCTCGGCCGCTGGCTGGCGCCGTTCCTCGGGGTGCTGGGGCTGGTCGGCGGCTATGCCTTCCTGCGCCGCTGCGCATCGTCCCGGGTGGCGGCTGTGGCGACTTTCGCGATGACGCTGGTCGTGGCGTTCACGGTGTGGCATGGCGGCTGGCTGACCGCTGGCTATACGGGGGAGGGCATGCTCTCGCAGAGCGTGGTGGCGATCCTGCCCTGGCTGGATGGCGCCCTGCTTGGCGGTGCTTTCCTGATGGGCGCGTGCCTGGTCTGGGGCGGGGTGAGCCTCTGGCAAAGCCGGCGGATGGGCCTGCTGCGCTATACGGGAGGACTGGCCCTGATCCATGGCGGCGCCGTCGTCGCGCTGGTCGGTGGGCTGGCCTCCACGGCGCTGAATTCCTACATGCCGATCAATATCGAACCGTCGACCAGCCCGGAGCAGTGGCATCGCGTCGCCGATGGAATGCAGGTGCGCGTCCTGCCCGACAGCACCCACGAGAACTTCTCCGGCTACAAGGCGGTCGCCCGGGTGGAATTGCGCGAAGGCGGCAAGGTCATCGCCGGTCACGCGCTGTTCCAGGACAGCCGCGGCCATCCGCCGGCCTATCAGGGACCGGTGCGCCAGCTCTGCGAAATCCTCGACTACCACTACGCTCGTTACGAATCGGATCGCGGCTACGTGCTGCATCCCTTCATCGTCCGTGGCTGGGCGCAGGACCTGCAGGTCTGGGTGCCGGCGTCGCCACGCCTGATGGCGAATGGCGGCAAGGTGGACCAGGCGGCCAGCGACATCCAGAGCGTGGTGGTGGTGCGGCGCTTCCCCTTCGTTTCGTTCGTCTGGGTCGGCCTGCTGGCGATGCTGGGCGGCATGCTCCTGCTGCCGGGCGTGGCCGCCGCGAAGGGCAGGGAACAGAGCGTTTCTCACGGCCTGTCTCAGAGTTAGACAGCTATCGCGAAATTAGACGCCGGGAGGCTGCCCCGGCGTCGCCGCGGAACCCTGCAAAGCTGGCGCAAGCGGCGCCGGAAGAGGGTTTCGAACGGTGTGGCACGCAACCTGCTAAACCTTGAGTGGATGTGCTCCTTGCCCGTCGACGGGCGCGGACAACAAAAACAATAACGTGGAGGCCTGACCTTGAAGATGACTCGACTTCGGCATTACCTGGGTGCCGGGACCCTGGCCGTGATGGCTGGCGCAGCCTGGCAACCGGTGCTTGCGGAGGATGGCCAGGCCATCCTCAACGCCAAGTGCATGGCGTGCCACACGCCTGAAGGCAACAACTCCCTGAGCCGCATCAGCCACCAGCGCAAGACGCCGGAAGGCTGGCTGATGAGCATCGCGCGCATGCAGGTCATGTACGGCGTGAAAGTCACCGACGAGGAACGCCGCGACCTGGTCAAGTTCCTCGCCGACAGACAGGGCCTGGCGCCGAGCGAAACCGATGGCGTGCGTTACGCCCTGGAGCGCCGCCTGAATACCGTCGAGGAATTCGATACCAACTTCGAGCAGATGTGCGCCCGCTGTCACTCCGGCGCGCGCATCGCCCTGCAGCGCCGCCCGGCGGCGGAGTGGGAGAAGCTCGTGCACTTCCACCTCGGCCGCTGGCCGTCCCTCGAATACCAGGCGCTGTCCCGCGACCGCGACTGGTTCGAGCTGGCGAAGAAGGAAATGGTGCCCGAGCTGGCCAAGCGTTATCCGTTCGACAGCAAGGCCTGGAGCGACTGGCAGAAATCCATGCCCAAGGCCGAATCGCTGGCCGGCCAGTGGAGCTTCGCCGGCCATATGCCGGGCAAGGGCGAAGTGGCCGGGACCATGGAAGTCGCCAGCAGCGGCGGCGACAAGTTCAAGGTAACGGTGAAGGGCAAGTATGCCGACGGCAGCCCGTTCAACGGCGAGGGCAGCGCGGTGCTCTACAGCGGCTATGAATGGCGCGGCAACGTCAGCATCGATGGCGTGGCCATGCGCCAGGTGTTCGCCGCCAGCAAGGGCGCCCTGCAGGGCCGCATGTTCGAGAAGGCCCATGACGAGCGTGGCCTCGACTTCGTCGCCGCACAGAAGGGTACCGCCCGCGTGCTGGCTGTGCAGCCGGGCTACCTGAAGGCTGGCGAGGAAGCCGAAGTCAGCATCGTCGGCAGCGATCTTTCCGGCAAGCCGGCGTTCGGCAAGGGCATCGAGGTGGTTTCGGTGGTTTCGCAGACGCCCGAGCGCGTGACCGTCAAGGTCAAGGCCGGCGCCGATGCCGCGGCGGGCCTGCACGAAGTGAGTGTCGGCGCGGTCAAGGGCGGCTCGCTCGCCGTGTACAGCGACATCGCCGAAGTGAAGGTGGTGCCGGAGTTCTCCATCGCCCGTATCGGCGGTGGCGGCGGTTCGACGCCGAAGGTGCAGGGCCGCTTCGATGCCGAAGCCTGGGGCAAGGGCGCCGATGGCCAGCCATACCGCATCGGCGTGTTCCCGGCGAAATGGTCGGTCGAGCCGTTCGACGAGCGCGCGAAAGAGGACGAGGACGTCAAGTACGCCGGCGTGATGGATGCCGCCACTGGCGTGTTCCTGCCGGGCGATGCCGGCCCGAATCCGGCGCGCAAGATGATGACCAACAACGCCGGCAACCTGAAGGTGATCGCCGCGGTGGACGAGGGCGGCAAGTCGCTGAAAGGCGAGGGCCACATGATCGTCACCGTGCAACGCTGGAACAACCCGCCGATCCCGTAAGACGGGATTGGACAGAACCTGAGTGCCCGTCGCGTGCGGCGGGTGAATCACAAGAGTTCACGGGAGGTCGCCATGGGCGCCATTCTGAATCTGGTCGAACGCAACCTGCATGAAGTGCAGGTCGACGCCGACCGCCTGTTGTTCCACATCCCCAGCAGCTCGCTGTTCGCCAGCGACGAGCTGACCGGCGGGATCATCGATGCCCTGCGTGGGCACGCCTGTTCGGTAGACGAGCTGACCGAGCGTCTGGGTAATCGCTTTGCCGAAAATGAAATCGACGAAACCCTGCGCGAGCTGATTGCACTGGAACTGGTCAGCGACGGCTCGCCGCTGACACCTGAGATCGGCATCAAGAAGGTCGACCGCACCGCGCTGAACACCGTGGTGCTGAACGTCAATACCGGCTGCAACCTGAGCTGCACCTATTGCTACAAGGAAGACCTGGACAAGCCGTCCGCCGGCAAGAAGATGGGTGCCGAGACCGCCGAGGCGTCGGTGGAAATGCTGCTCAAGGAGTCACCGGACGAGAGCCGTTACACCGTGGTGTTCTTCGGCGGAGAACCGCTGTCCAACCGCCCGCTGATCGAGCACATGGTGGATTACTGCGAGCGCCGTTTCGGCGAAGCCGGCAAGCAGGTGGAGTTCGTCATGACCACCAACGCCACGCTGCTCACCGAGGAAATCGTCGACTACCTCAACAAGCATCGCTTCGGCCTCTCCGTCAGCATCGACGGACCGAAGACCGTGCACGACCGCAATCGCATCACCGTGGGCGGGCAGGGCACCTACGACGTGGTGCGGCGCAAGGCCGACATGCTGCTGTCGCGCTACAACAGCCGGCCGGTCGGCGCGCGGGTCACCCTGACCCGTGGCATCACCGATATCGAGACGATCTGGAACCACCTGTTCAACGAGCTGGGCTTCGCCGAAGTCGGATTCGCCCCGGTCACCTCGGGCGACATGGATGCTTTCAACCTGACGGGTGAAGAGCTGGTGGAAGTCTTCGCCAACATGAAGGCGCTCGGTCGCCTCTATCTGAAGGAAGCGCTGGAAGGCCGCAATATCGGCTTCTCCAACCTGCACCAGCTGATCACCGACATCCACGAAGGGCACAAGAAGGCCCTACCGTGCGGCGCCGGGCTGAAGATGCTGGCGGTCGATCACAAGGGCGAGCTGAATCTCTGCCACCGCTTCACCGGCTCCTCGCTGCCGACCTTTGGCAACGTGCATGAGGGCGTGAAGCAGGCCGAACTGAACGACTTCCTCTCGCAGCGTCTGGATCGCACCAACACCGGCTGCAATACCTGCCGCATCCGCAATCTCTGCTCCGGCGGCTGCTACCACGAGAGCTACGCGCGCTACGGCGATCCGGCGCACCCCACCTATCACTACTGCGAACTGATGCGGGACTGGGTCGATTTCGGCATCGAGGTCTACAGCCGGATCATGACCAGCAACCCCGGATTCATCGACCGCCATATCACTCCGCGGAAGGCGCACTGACATGAAACATCTCAAGGCAATCAACAACAAAGCCCAGATTCTGGAACAGGCCGCCGCCGAGGACCGTATCGAGGAAGTGGTGGCGATGAACTCCGTGGCGGGCTGCGCGGCGACCACCGACCCGGGCTGGGAAGTCGACGTGTTCGGCGGCGTGACCTCGCTCTGCCAGCCGATGGAAGCCGACCTCTACGGCTGTTCCGACCCCTGCTGGTGGCCGGCGCAGGTGCCCGACATGATGAGCACCTACCCGGACTGGAACAAGGACGCCCAGGCCTCGGCGGAGAACTGGCGCAATCTCGGCACCGTATTCCCGGACGACAAATGAGCGGACAGAAGAACAAGAGGAAAACCTGCATGTCCAGAAAAGCATTCGCCGGCGTAGCCGCGCTGGTCGCCGCCTGTTCGCTGAACGTCATGGCCGACGAGGGCAAGGCGCTCGAAGCGGGCCATGAGTACCTGATCACCACCAACTACCCGAACAACCTGCACGTCATCGACATGCAGACCGACAAGATCTACAAGACCTGCACCATTCCCGGCGCCTTCGGCCCGGGCATGACCCAGCTGTCGCCGGATCGCAGGATCGTCTACGTGCTGAGCAATCACTACGCGGACATCTATGGCATCCAGCTGGACGACTGCAAACCGGTGTTCCACGGCACCATCGCGCAGAAGCCGGGGGAAAATGCCCGCGCGCTGTTCTCCATGACCGTCAGCCACGATGGCAAGGAGATCTACGCGGTGGCCAACCCGACGCAGATCCTCAGCGAGCACTACGAAGTGCAGCAGCCGCGCCTGCAGGTCTATGCCGCCGACGGCGGGATGAACGCCAAGCCGATCCGCACCTTCCCGGCGCCACGACAGCTGACCATCATGCAGAGCGGCGACGACGGCAGCCTGTACGTGGCCGGTCCGGACATCTACAAGGTCGATCCGAAGACCGGCAAGTTCGACGTGATCATCCCCAGCCGCAACTGGAAACGCCCGCTGTATGCCGCGCCGGACGTGCTCTACGTGTGGAACCAGCAGACCTACCGCCGCGACTTCTCGCTGCTCTACACCACGGCGAAATTCCAGGACGACAAGCAGGACCTGGCGACTGCCGAGTACCTGTACGGCTTCTTCAGCATCGACCTGGCGTCCGGAAAGACCGAGACCGTGGATTTCGGCCCGGTGACCGAGGTGTACTTCAGCGGCGGTCGCTCGCCGAAGGACCCGAACGTCATGTTCGGCGTGCTCAACCGCCTGGCCAAGTACGACATCAAGGAGAAGAAACTGATCGAGGCGGCCAACCTCGACCACTCGTACTACTGCATCTCGTTCAACAAGGCCGGCAACAAGATCTACCTGACCGGTACCCTGAACGACGTGGCGATCTTCGATGCCGACAGCATGAAGCGCATCGGCGGCCTGAAGCTGCCGGGCGGCGACATGGCGATCACCACCAGCCAGACGTTCGTGCGCTGAGGCGGGGTGAGCCGTAGGAGAAACTGTTTTGCCTCGTCCTGCGGCTTCTCCCTCACCCTCACCCTCTCCCGGAGGGAGAGGGGACTGCTCGGCGTTGCCGGCTGGCACGGCATGTTGTCCCACTCCAATTTGCCCCCTCTCCCTCTGGGAGAGGGCTGGGGTGAGGGGCCCCAATACCGGATCTTCCGTAGGCGCAACTGTCTTGCGACCGGGGTGCCTTTTTGTAGGAGCGAGCTCTGCTCGCGAAGCTTTTGCGGGGCTGATGTTCGCGAGCAGAGCTCGCTCCTACGGGTGACGCTACGTAGGGTGGAAAACGGCGAAGCGGATGGCCGCCCCGCCTTTCCACCATCAGGCGCGGCGTGACGGAGCGGTGGACAAGCTTCGCGTTGTCCACCCTACAAAAAGCACCTTCGGCAGCAAGACAGTTGCTCCTACGGGATCACCATCCGCCACGGTGTTTACCCCCGCTTTCGACTCCATTTCCCCGTCCTTACGTCCGAAAGTTCGCCTCGTCAGCGCTGTTCCTTGATCAACATCAATTGCGACTCATTTCCGTCTGGACTAGCTTGAACTTCCCGGGAAAGCTCGATCTGGAATGACGGAAAATTGTCAATCAGCCGCTTCCAAGTTGTTCGAGGTCTTTTTTCCGGCTGTCTGCGGGAATCTTCTGGCACGCCTTGAGCGAGAGGTGGCGGGATGGTCGGATTCGAAACACTGCTGCTGCTCGTGTCCAGGGTGCGCGTCGTCCATCACATCCGCGGGCGCATACGCCTGAAGCTGATCGATGCCGACCTGCCGGTGCCAGTGCCGGCCCGGTTGCCGGATCGCAGTGCGTTGCGCAGGGCCCACGACATCGCCGCGCGCACCCCTGGCGTGCGGTCCCTGCGGCTCAACCCGCTGGCACGTTCCTGTGCAGTGGAGTACGACCCCTCGATCATTCCCGACCAGGCCTGGAGCGACTTCCTCGCCGGTAGCCGCTCGCCCGCCGCCGGCATCCTGGAAGACATCCTGCGCGATACCTATCGGGAGATCGTCGATGCGCAACTATGACGAGTCCATCCTGCGCAGCCGCCAGCTGCAGCCCGCCGCGCCGTTTCCGATCCTGCACCAGGCGGTACGCATCGCCCTCTACGACGAATACGCCGCCCGCAGCTTCTACGCCCGGGTGATCGAGGCATTCGGTCCGCGGCCGCCGTTCCCCGCCATCCTGCAGAGCGAAGAGCGGCATATCCAGGCGCTTTCCGGACTGGCCTCGCGGCTGGGCATCCCGCGGCCGCTCGATCCGTTCCCGGCGGAAACCGCCATCGAGCCCACCTGGCTGGCCAACTGCATGCGTGCGGTGGTCGGCGAGAGCGCCAACGTCCGTCTCTACGATTACCTGCTGGCCCATGTCGGCGTGCCCGAGGTGCGGCGGGTGTTCCTCGATCTGCAGGCTGCCTCGTTCGCCAACCATCTGCCGGAGTTCCGCCAGGCGGCGAGCGATGCCTTCGACCAGGAGCGCTACCACGCCGGCAAGGGCGTGCTGCCCCAGGAGGCCTACGCCAGCCACGGCCCGCTTTCCGACTTCACGGAGTACCTGATCGCCCACCTCAGCGGCCAGGGCGGGGTGCTCGGCCTGGCCGGTCCGCTGCTGCGCCGGGTCAATCCGGCCCTGCTGGCGGGCGTGGCCGTCGGTGGCGGCAGCGTGTACCTGTGGAAGAAACGCAAGATCGCAAAGCCTGAAGAGGAGAACTGAACATGCTGCCACTGATTCCCTTTGCGGCCGGCCTGGTTACCGGGGTGGTCGCGCTGCGCCTGATTCGCCGTGGCAAGTCGCGCAAGGAGGAACCCGTCGTTGAACCGAGCGTGCCAGAGGTGCCGGCGAAGGCGCCGGTGCGTCGGCCCGCCGCGAAGAAGCCTGCGGCCGCCAAGCCTGCCGCTGCTGCCAAACCCGCCGCAGCAGCGCCGAAGGCGAAGAAGGCACCCGCCGCCCGCACGCGCAAGCCGGCGGCCAGGCCCGCGGCCAATGAGGATCGGCAGGAATGAAAGCCTATCCGCCAGTTCCCCGGCCGCCCGCATGGGATGACGGCAACTTCGTCCGGGGCTTCGTCGCCAGCGCCTGTCTATCCGCGTTCCAGGATGTGCCGGGCAAGCCGGACCTGCGGCGGGTGGCGCGGCACGCCTTGCAGGGCGGCACGGCGATATGCGCCGGGACGCTCGCGGCGCGGGCGCTGCAGCGCCAGGAATATTCACGGGCTCTGCTCACCGGCATGGCCGGGGCGCTGGGCGTGATGCTTGTAGAGCGTTTGCTGCGCGACGACGCGCGGTCCAGTCAGGAGATCGAGCATGGCTAAGAAGGGCAAGAAACATCGGCAGGCCGGCGGCTACGACCAGGGCAACGGCTATGGCACCGGATATGGCGGCTATGGCTACGTGCCGCAGAACCAGGGCGCCTGGCAGGCGCCGCCGCAGATGATGGGCGGTGCGCCGGGAGCCGGCTGGCAGGACCCGGCCGCGATGTTCGGCATGGCTGGCGGCATGGACGCCGGCATTCTCCAGGGGTTGCCGACCTTTCTGCGTTCGCGCAACACCGAGCAGTTCCTGCTCGGCCTGCTGGTGGGCACCGCGGCGACCTGGGTGCTGACCGATGAGGAGCTGCGCGGCAAGCTGCTGAAGTCCGCGGTCAAGCTCTACGCCAACCTGGCCGGCGGGCTGGAGGAATTCAAGGAGCAGATGGCTGACGTCAAGGCTGAGTTCGGCGCGCAGCAGCGCGGGGACGAGTGATGTCCGGAGCCTGGTTCGCCGCTCTCGAACTGGTGCATGACACCGCCGGGAGGGCGCGCTATCGCTATCGCTGCCAGCCGGGCCGGAGCGGCGAGCCGCGCCGTATCGAATGGGCCATCGAGGCCCTGCGCGGAGTGCGCAAGGTGCGCGTCAACCCGGGCATCCACGCCCTGATCGTCGAGTTCGAGGATCTGCTGGTCGATGCCGAAGCCCTGCGCCAGGCCATCCTCACCATGGAATATCCGGATTTCCCGCTGTCGCAGGAGCATGCCCGCGGCCATGGCGCGGTATCGCCCTCCGGCGTGCTGACCACCGGCGCGGCGCTGTTCGCCGACCGCCGCCTGCAGCCGGAGCTGCAGGGGCCGCTGTCGGTGGCGGTGTCGATGCCGCTGTTCGGCAAGGCGCTGGCCGAGCTGATGGAGCGCGGCGTCACCTCCCATGTGCTGGAGGCACTGGCGGTGGCCATTTCCATCAGCCGGCGGGACTTCCTCACCGCCAACACCACCACCTTCCTGCTGGCCGTGGGCGACTACCTGGAACACTCCATCGAGCGCCATTCGGACAACCTGCTGAAGAGCCTGCTGCGCCCGGCGAGCAGCGAGGTCTGGGTCGAGCGCGACGGCGTCGAGCAACTGGTCGACGCCCGCGAGGTGATGGTGGGCGACACGGTGATCGCCGCCACCGGCACGGTGATTCCCATCGATGGCACCGTGCTGGGCGGCGAGGCGCTGGTCAACCAGGCGACCATGACCGGGGAGAGCGTGCCGGTGGCGCGCCGACGTGGCGACAATGTGCTGTCGGGAACGCTGATCGAGGAAGGGCGGCTGCGCATCTACGCGGAAAAGGTCGGCCGGCATGCCGCCGCCGCGCGCATCGCCAACTATGTCGAGCAGTCCCTGGCGGTGAAGAGCGCCACCCAGCTGGAGGCCTCGCGCCTGGCCGACCGCCTGGTGCCCATGGTGCTCGGCCTGGCCGGCGGCACCTGGCTGCTGTCGCAGAACCTGCAGCGGGTTTCGGCGGTGCTGCAGGCAGACTATTCCTGCGCGCTCAAGCTGGCCACTCCGGTGGCGTTCAAGGCCTCGATGTACCAGGCCGGCCGCCGCGGCGTGCTGGTCAAGGGCGCCAATGCGCTGGAACGACTGGCCGAAGCGGACACCTTCGTTTTCGACAAGACCGGCACGCTGACCACCGGCGCCCTGCGCGTCACCGATTCGCTGGTGTGCAGCGCCGGCTACACCGCCGAGGACGTGATCAACATCGCCGCCTCGGTGGAGGAGCACTACTACCACCCGATGGCCATGGCGGTGGTCGACGCGGCCAGCCGCCTGGCGCACCGCAAGCACTTCAATCATGAGGAGGTGCAGTTCATCGTCGCCCACGGTGTGGCCAGCGTGATCGACGGCAAGCGCATCGTGGTCGGCTCGCGGCATTTCGTCGAGGAAGACGAGGGCATCTCCACCGCCGCCTACGCCGACGACATCGAGCGCCTGCGCCGGGAAGGCAAGACGCTGCTCTACATCGGCTACGGTGGCGAACTGCTCGGCGTGCTGGGCATGCTCGACAGTGTCCATCCGGACAGTGCCGCGACCATCGCCCGCCTGCGCGAGCAGGGCGTCAAGCGCATCATCATGCTCACCGGCGACCACCCCGAGCGCGCCCAGGCGCTGGCCGACGAGCTGAATCTGGACGGCTTCCGCGCCGGCCTGCTGCCCGACGAGAAGGCCGAGGCGATCAAGGAACTGGCCGACGAGGGCGCGCACATCGCCTTCGTCGGCGACGGCATCAACGACGCGCCGGCGCTGTCCGGCGCGCATGTCGGCATTTCCATGTGCCAGGGCTCGGACATCGCCCGCCTGGCCTCGGACATCACGCTGCTGGAGGAAGGCATCGCCGGGGTGGCCGACGTCAAGGCCATCGCCATAGCTGCGCGCGACCTGATCAACAGCAACTTCAGGCTCATCGTCGGCCTCAACACCAGCATCCTCGTGGCCGCCTCGTTCGGTCTGCTGACCCCGGTGTCGGCGTCGATGCTGCACAACGGCAGCACCATCGCCATCCTCCTGCGCGCGCTGGCCGGCTCCGGGATGCCGGGCGGGAGCAAGACAGGGGAGGGTTCGCCATGAGCTCGACTTCTTCGCCGCAGTCCCTGCCGCTGTCCATGGCCGGAGAGAACGCCAGGGTGCGCATCGTCGCGCTGCTCGGTGGACCGGGCACGGTCAGGCGGCTCACTGAAATGGGCCTCAACGTCGGTTGCGAAATCATCGTACGGCAGAGCCAGGGCGGCGGCCTGGTGGTGTCGCGCGGCGAGACCCGTTTCGCCCTCGGCGCGGGGATGGCCCACAAGATCATGGTGTGCCCCGTCTGACGGTGCACCGGGAGGAATGCCATGGCGATGCTGAAAGAGCTGGCGGTGGGCGACCGGGCCAGGGTGACCGGCTTCAACCAGGGCGGTAGCGCCTATCGACGCAAGCTGCTGTCCATGGGCCTGACACCGGGGGCCGAACTGGCGGTGACGCGGGTCGCGCCGATGGGCGATCCGGTGGAGATCCGCGTGCGTGGCTTCTCCCTGTCGTTGCGCAAGGCCGAGGCCGACGCGCTGGTGGTGGAGAAGCTGTCATGAGCGAGCACCGCAGCATCGCCCTGGTGGGCAATCCCAACTGTGGCAAGACCACGGTGTTCAACGCCCTGACCGGTTCGCGCCAGCGGGTCGGCAACTGGCCGGGGGTGACGGTGGAGCGCAAGAGCGGCGAGTACCGCTTCGAGGGCGAGCGCTACGAGGTGGTCGACCTGCCGGGCACCTATTCCCTGGACGTGGTCGACCAGGAAGTCTCGCTGGACGAGAAGATCGCCCGCGACTACGTGCATGCCAACGAGGCCGACCTGATCGTCAACATCGTCGATGCCTCCAACCTCGAACGCAATCTCTACCTGACCCTGCAACTGGCGGAGATGCAGGTGCCGCTGCTGGTGGTGCTGAACATGATCGACGTGGCCGAGGAAAAGGCCATGCGGGTGGATGCCGACAAGCTCGCCGAGCGCCTGGGTTGCCCGGTGGTGCCGGTGGTGGCGTCGGAGGGCAGCGGCATCGACGAGCTGAAGGCGGTGGTGCGCGACACCCTGCGCCAGGCCCGTCGGCCGGGGGCGGCGGTGACCTACGACTCCGGGCTGGAGCAGGCCATCGAGCAACTGCTGCCGCAACTGACCGCGGCGGTTGGCGGCACCGCGCCGCGCTGGCTGGCGGTGCGCCTGCTGGAGGGCGACGACCTGGCCCGCGCCGCCGCCGGGCCGCAGGCCGTGCAGGAGGCGGCGCAGCTGGCGCAGGAACTGGGCGACGACATCGACATCATGGTGGCGGACGCCCGCTACGGGCTGGCCAACTCCATCACCCGCGACGCCCTGACGATGCTCGGCCGCACCAGCCGCGACCTGACCGACCGCATCGACCGCGTGGTGCTCAACCGCGCGCTGGGCATCCCGATCTTCTTCGCGATGATGTACCTGATGTTCATGTTCACCATCAACATCGGCAGCTCCTTCATCGACTTCTTCGACCAGCTCGGCGCTCTGCTCTTCGTCGACGGCCTCGGCCAACTGCTCGGCGCAATCGGCACGCCCGACTGGCTGGTGGCGCTGCTGACCCAGGGGATCGGCGCCGGCGTGCAGACGGTGGCGACCTTCATCCCGGTGATCGGCTTCCTCTTCCTGTTCCTTTCCTTCCTCGAAGACTCGGGCTACATGGCCCGCGCGGCCTTCGTCATGGACCGCTTCATGCGCTGGGTGGGGCTGCCCGGCAAGTCCTTCGTGCCAATGATCGTCGGCTTCGGCTGCACCGTCCCGGCGATCATGGCGACCCGCACCCTGGAGCACCGCCGCGACCGCCTGCTGACCATCGCCATGGCGCCGTTCATGTCCTGCGGCGCGCGGCTGCCGGTGTATGTGCTGTTCGCCGCGGCGTTCTTCCCGGAACACGGGCAGAACATCGTCTTCGGCCTCTACATCATCGGCATCGGCGCCGCCGTGCTGACCGGCCTGCTGCTCAAGCACAGCCTGCTGGAGGGCGAGGCCACGCCGTTCATCATGGAGCTGCCGCCGTACCACATCCCCACGATCAAGGGCGTGCTGCTGCACACCTGGTCGCGGCTGAAGGGCTTCGTGGTCAAGGCCGGGCGGATCATCGTGCCGACGGTGCTGGTGCTGAACATGCTCAACTCCACCGGCACCGACGGCAGCTTCGCCAGCGTGCCGCCGGATCATTCCGTGCTGGCTGAGGTGGGGCGCGGCATAGCGCCGGCCTTCTCGCCCATGGGCGTGACCGCGGATAACTGGCCGGCGGCGGTGGGCATCATCACCGGCATCCTCGCCAAGGAAGCGGTGGTCGGTACGCTCAACACCACCTACGGCGCGCTGGCCGGACAGGCGGAAGAAGCCGAGGAGGGGCCGTTCGACCTGTGGGGCGGCATCGCCGACGCCTTCGCCACCATCCCGGCCAATCTGGCCGAGGCGTTCGGCCGCTGGACCGACCCGCTGGGCCTGGAGGCCGATCTCTCCGACCAGGCGACGGTCGCCGCCGCCCATGACGTGTCGAGCAGCATCTTCGGCGCCATGGTCACCCGCTTCGTCAGCACCTCGGCGGCCTTCGCCTATCTGCTGTTCGTGCTGCTCTATTCGCCCTGCACGGCCGCCATGGCCGCCGTGTACCAGGAGGCCGGCACTCGCTGGATGCTCTTCGTGGTGGCCTGGACCACCGGGCTCGCCTATGGCGTGGCGGTGCTGTTCTACCAGTTGGCGAACTGGGCGGCGCATCCGCTGGGGTCGCTGGCGTGGTGCGCCGGCGTGCTGATCGCCTTCGCCGCGGCCTTCATGTCCATGCGCATCGCCGGCCGCAGCGAGCCGCGAGTCGCCGTCAGCCTGCCGGTTCCGCGGTCCTGAGGAGGCGCCCATGATCCTGTCGCAACTGAGTGACTACCTGAAGACGCACGGACGGGTCAGCCTGCACGACATGCAGCACCACCTGGACACCACGCCGGAGGCGCTGGAAGGCATGCTCGCTGTGCTCGAACGCAAGGGCCGCGTGCGTCGCCTGCCGAGCGGAACGTCGTGCGGCGGGGGCACCTGCTGCAAGTGCGATCCGGCCAGCATCGTCGTCTACGAATGGGTCACCATTGCGCCAGGCGACGGCGCGTGATGCTGGAAACATGGCCCTGAAGCGTGCGCCGGCGCTGCTGGTGATAGGCATCCACCGCGAGGAACTGGCCTTCGGCGAGCGGGTTGCCGAGGGTGTCGACCCCGCCTGGGCGGATGTGCAGCGGATACCCGATGGCCTGTCCGGGCGCCATCCACGGGCGGACCAGCGTTTTCACCACGAACTCCTGCATGCGGCGCTGTATGAACAGCTGCTGCCGCTGGCGAGCGGACGCTACCGGGTGCTGATCGACCTGCACAGCGGACGGGATCACGACGGCCCGAGCGTTGACCTCTACTGCGGCGAGCCGCGCTTCGGCCGGGCGCTGGATTCCGCCCTGGTCCGCGAAGGACTGGATGGGCAGGGGGTTGAGGTGGTGCCGCTGGGAGAGGGTGTCGCCACGGTGATCCCGCGGCGCATCTGGGCGAACCCGGATTTCCTCTACGTCGGCATGGAGGTGTACCTGCCTGACGGCGATCAGGATGCCGCCGTGGAGCTGGCCAGGCGGCTGGTCGTCCTGGTCAGCCGGGAAGCGCAGGACTTCGCCTGAAATCGTCCCGGCTGACGGTCAGCGCAGGATGTGCCGGCGATGGGTGCTCAGGTGAACCCCCAGGCAGGCGACGAACACCGCGCCGGCGGCCGCATGCCCGCGCTTGGAGCCCATGCCCACCAGCGCCAGCGAGCTGCCGAGGCCGGCGATCATGCCCAGCTTGGCATAGCGGTTGACCCGCATCTTCAGCGGACGGCGGCCGCTCACCAGTTGCGGCCTGGCCAGTTCGGCGTCGACCAGGGCATCGATCTGCGCTTCGAAAGCCGCAAGGTCGACCTGCTCGGCGGCGAAATGCAGGAGCAGCGAACCGGACTTGGCGTTGGACTCGCAGGAAAGCACGCCGTCGAGGCCGGCCAGCTTTTCGTGCAGGCCGCGCAGGCGGTCGGCGTTGCGCAGTCGGGCGTCACGGACGCGGATACGCCCGGGCAGGGAGGAAACGATATGGGTCATGGGGGCAGGCGGCTGCTGGCTGATCGAGGATCGTTATCATAACGACTTGTATCGCCACTTGGGCCCGCCAGCGGTCGGCCGACTTACGGCGGCGGATCGCGTCGTTGCTACGGGGCACAGCCGGCAGGCGCGGCCAACGGGGGCTGGCCGCGCCGTCGTTTCAGCGATCCGGTTCCACGCTCACATAGCGTTGTGCCCCGCAGCGTGTACATCGCTGGCAGAGCATGGGTGTCATTCCAACGTCCGTCAGAGTCCCTTCATCCCAACGGCATCCCAGGAAGAAACAACGCAGGCGCATAAGCCCTCCTGTCGAGGCTGGCCTCGACCACTGGAACAGGCAGAGTTGATGGGGCGTCTGTTGTTCTTGTGGAGTGCAGGGAGGGTCGCGCCGGGGGAGTGGAATGGACAACCTAAATTGGCGGGCCGTTTGTCGGGTGGGTATTGGGTGTTGGGCTTCCCCTCACCCTAACCCTCTCCCGGAGGGAGAGGGGATTGTTCGGCGTTGCCGGGTGGCACGTTGCATCAGCCCGCCCGGATTACCCCCTCTCCCTCTGGGAGAGGGCAGGGGTGAGGGTGGCCAGGCTCACGGCCGATACAACTCCGGCCGCCTCAGCCCGACGTAGCTGAATGCCTCCCGCGTACGCGCCAGGCGCGCGCGGTCCAGGTCGGCGACCAGCACCTGCTCCGGCTGGTCGGCTCGCGCCAGGACTTCGCCATCCGGCGCGACGATGCAGCTCAGCCCGCAGTAATCCAGTTCGTATTCCTTGCCGTCGAAGTTGGCGTAGGCGAGGTACACCTGGTTTTCGTAGGCGCGGCACGGCACCACGACGTTGGCGACGAACTCGTAGGGACGCATGTTGGCGGTCGGCACCAGCACCAGGTCGGCGCCGGCCAGGGCCAGGCTGCGTACCGCTTCCGGGAATTCGACGTCGAAGCAGATCAGCAGGCCGATGCGCCAGCCGTCCAGTTCGAACACCGCCGGCGCGGCATCCGAGGCGCTGAACTGGCTGCGGTCCAGCTCGCCGTAGAGATGGGTCTTGCGGTAGTTGGCGCGGTGCCGGCCATCGCGGTCGATCAGTTGCACGGAGTTGTAGATCGCTCCGTCCGCCGCCCGCTCCGGATAGCCGTAGAGAATCCCCACGCCGATTTCCCGGGCGAGCAGGGCGACCGCGTCGGCGGTCGCTCCGTCAACCGGTTCGGCCAGGGCGGCCACCCGCTCTGCGCCGATGTTGTAGCCACTGGTGAACATCTCGGGGCAGACCAGCAGGTCCGCCCCTTGCTGTGCCGCCTCCTGGGCGGCCTGTTCGAGCCGCCGCAGGTTGCCCGTCACATCGTTCGGGCCCGGCGGGCACTGGTAGAGGGCAAGGCGCATGCAGGTTCCTCCGCTGCTCAGTCGGGCAGCACCATCGGGCCGAGTTCGGCGAAGCGGTCGCCGGGGCCGGGGTTTTCCGGGTGGGTGGCGCCGCCGAAGTGCTTCATGATGCCCCAGACGGCGTTCAGCGAGGTCTGCACCGCGCCTTCCACCCAGGCCGGGGTCCAGGATACGTCGTCACCGGCGATGAAGATGCCGCGCTGTTCGGCCGGCATGTCGTCCTGCATGAAGTGCGCGTACATCCGCTGGTTGTAGCGGTAGTGGCCCGGCAGCGCGCCCTTGAAGGCACCGAGGAAGTGCGGGTCGGCCTCCCAGGACACGGTGATCGGGTTGCCGATGATGTGGCTGGCGATATCGACCTTCGGGTAGACCTTCTTCAGCGCGTCGAGGGCCAGTTGCACGCGCTTCTCCACCGGATGCGGCAGCATCTTCATCGCGTCGCTCATCCACGAGTAGGACAGGCAGATCACCCCCGGCTTGTCGTCGCCGTTGTCGAACAGGTAGGTGCCGCGGGTGAGGCGGTCGGTGAGGGTCATGCTCATCACGTCGCGGCCGGTCTGCGGGTCCTTGTCCTTCCAGAACGGGCGGTCGACCATGACGAAGGTCTTCGACGACTGCATGTAGCGGGTGCGGTCGAGGGCCATCCACATCTTCTGCGAGAACAGCGATTCCTCGCACTCGATCTGGGTGGTCAGCAGCCAGGTCTGGCAGGTGGCGAGGACGGCCGCGTAGTGGTGGGTGTGGCCCCAGTAGTCGGTGACGGCGAAGGTGCCGTCGGCGGCGCGGGCGATCTTCTTCACGCCCGGACGCGTCGCACCGTGGTGCAGCGAGGACAGCGAGGTGCCGGCCGGCCAGTGCGCGCATTTCTCCGGCACGTGGTTCCAGATGCCGCGCGGCACCTGCTCGACGCCGCCGACGACGAGGTGCTGGTGGTCGTCGCAGTTGGTCATCACCACGCGGAAGATTTCCAGCATGGAGTTGGGGAAGTCGGAGTCCCAGCCGCCGGTGCCGAAGCCGACCTGGCCGAAGATTTCCCGGTGCAGGAAACTCAGCTTCGAGAACGCCTTGGAGCTGGCGACGAAGTCATAGAAGGTGCGGTCGTCCCACAGCGGCACCAGCTCGTCCCATAGCGCCTTGAGCTTGACCGTGTCGCGCTCGCGGATGGCGTCCTGGATTTCGCTGAAGCGCGCGCCGTCTTCCAGCGCGTCGGCCCAGGCCTGGGCGACTTCCTTGAAGATTTCCGGCAGGTCGTCGAGTTTCTCGGCGTAGTGGCTGGTGCCTTCCAGGTCCACCACCGTGCTGCCGGAGGCCGGGGTCAGCGGGTTGGGGAAGGGTTTGGTCTGCAGGCCGAGCTTGTCGACGTAGTGATAGAACGCCGTGGAAGAGGCGGGGAAGCGCATGCCGCCCAGCTCGGCGATGATCCCCTCGGCGCCCTCGAAGGATTCGGAGCGCAGGCGGCCGCCCATCTTCGACGCTTCGTAGACCACCGGCTTGAGGCCCATCTTCATCAGCTCGTAGGCGGCGACCAGCCCGGAGATGCCGGCGCCGACGATGGCGACTTCGCTGCCGTGGGCGGCTTGCGGAATGCTGCCGAGGCCGGCGGGGTGCTCGATCCAGTCGTCGAAGGCGAAGGGGAAGTCCGGGCCGAAGATGGTGACGGGTTTCTTGCCGTGGCTTTCGGGGTGACGGTTGTTATTCATTGGAATCTCCCAGCTGGATGGCGTACCGGCCCGGGCATTCAGCATCGTCCAGGCCGCAAGGCTTTGCATGGCCGCGCGGGTCGTTCGGCGGCCGGTCCGATGGACGGGCAGGCGAACGTGCGGGCGAAAAAATGGCGAGCCGTGGATCGCTCGCCGTTGCCGAACACTATTCCAGAGGGTGTCGTTGAAATGAATCCGTGAATCTGTCATATGAACGAGTAATTTCAGACAGATTAACCGGAGAAATACGCAAAATGACGAAAAAGGCCGACGCGGCCCTGCTCAACCTCCTGCGCGCCAACGCCCGCGAGTCGGTTTCCGAGCTGGCGCGCAAGCTCGGGGTATCGCGCTCGACGGTGCAGAGCCGGATCGAGCGGCTGGAGCAGCAGGGCATCATCAGCGGCTATTCGATCAAGGTGTCGGACAGCTACGCGCAGTCGCTGGTGCGCGCGCATGTACTGGTCACCGCGCTGCCCAAGCTGTCGCACCAGGTGGTGCAGGCGCTGGAGAAGATCCCGGAGGTGAAGACCCTGCATTCGGTGAGCGGCAACTTCGACATGATCGTGATCGTCGAGGCGCTGTCGATCCGCGACCTGGACGCCTTGCTCGACCGCATCGGCGCGCTGGACGGGGTGGAGCGGACGATGTCGTCGATCATCCTGTCGACGCGCATCGATCGTTGAGTTTTTTGCGCCGGGTGGTGGCGCCTGTAGGAGCAACTGTCTTGCATCGTCATGATGCTTCCCCCTCACCCTAACCCTCTCCCTCAGGGAGAGGGGACTGTCCGGAGTTGCCGGCTGGCATGGTGTACCACCTCACACCGTCGCGCCCCCTCTCCCTCCGGGAGAGGGTTGGGGTGAGGGGATCGCAACGCCGGAGTATCCGTAGGAGCGGGCCATGCCCGCGATTCGCGCCCATGGGGCGCTCCTACAAGGGCACGCAGCAGCAAGTAGGATGGGTTGAGCTTGCGCGATACCCATCATCCGGTCCCGCATATCAAAGCCGATGCAGGCGCTTGTCGAGCGGTTCCTGCTCGACCCCATCCACCCACCAGCGCAGGTACGCGCGGACTTCCTCGGCATTCCCCGGGCCGACCTGCATGCGCGCCGGGCAGTGCTGCTCCGTCGCGGCGACGAGCTGGCCCTGCTGGCGCGAACGTGAGCGGCCGGCCTTGCCGAGGGATTCCATGCGCAGGTCGAAGCGCACCTGCTGGCCGCCGCCGGTGAAGCACAGGTTCAGGACGAGCATTCCCGCATTGCCGGGCTGGAGATCGAGGCTCGGGCTGACGGGAACCAGGCTGGCGAGCATGAGGGCAGGAAGGATGGTGGACATGAGGGTGGGGAAGGGAAGCCGCTACCATCGTGAGATGGTAGCGGCATTCCATCAGTGCTGCTGGACGACCGCGATGTTGGCAGTACCGCTCTGGTTGACGTTGGCCAGCATGTTGCTGCCGGTCTGCAGGACGTCGGCGTTGTTCATGGAGCCGTTCTGGACTACGTAGGCGTTGCTGGAGACACCGCTCTGGGTGATCTTGATGACGTTGTTGTCGCTCAGGTCGCCCTGGAAGGTGTTGGCGTAGTTGCCGTCGCCGGACTGGTAGAGCTCCACGGTGTTGAAGTCGCCGCCGGTATAGCCTTCGGCGACGTTGTCCGTGCCGCGCTGTTCGGCGACGAGGATGTTGTCGTTGCCGTTCTGGGTGAAGTACAGCTCGTTGTTGCTGTTGGCCTGGGCAACGGTCATGGTGTTGCGGTCGCCGAGCTGGGCCAGTTCGGCGGTTTGGCCACTACCGGACTGGCCGCCTTCGCTGGAACCGACGGTGACGGTATTGCCCATCTGGATCAGGTTGTCGTTGCCGATGGTGGCCACGCTGGCGGAATGGCCGCTGCCGGTCTGGTAGACATACTGCTGGTTGCCCTCGCCATCCACCCCGGCGATTCCGGTAGAGCCGGAGGCTTCGAACTGCGCAATCTCCGTCTGGTTGAGCATCCCGGTTTGCGCGATGCTCGCGCTGTTGTCGTTGAACACGGCGCCGGCACCGTTCTGGTCGATCACCGCCAGGTTGAGGGCCCCGGACTGGACCACCAGCGCATCGCTGCCGTCCTGAAAGTCCTGGAATACCAGCGCTTCGTTGGTATCGCCCGATTGATAGACGTCGGTATTGCTGGCCCTGCCTTCGCTCTGGAGCACCTGCGCGGTATTGAGCCCGTCGCCCTGGAAGATGGAGGCCGAGCTGTCGGTCTGGTCCGCCTGGCTGATGGTGCCGTAGTTGCCATCGCCGCTCTGTTCGATCAGGGCCTGGTTGTTGGCGGTGGTGCCGCCGAGGAAGTTGTCCTGTTCGGTGATTGCCAGGTGATTGGTGCCCACCTGGTTGATGGTCGCGGTAGCGGAAGTCTGCCCGGTCTGGAACGACATCGTGCCGTTGACGGAGTCGAATCCGTCCGGACCGATCTGGGTCTGGTTGATCGTGTTGCCGACACCGTCCAGTTGGCTGGCGAAGTTGTCGTTCATCTGCCCGCTCTGGAGCTGATTGACGGTACTTCCGCTCTCGTTGATCTGATCGGCGTAGTCGGCGTTGAAGCTGCCGGACTGGACCTGGTTGACGGTGCTGTCATTGATGCTGGAATCCTGAAGGGAAAACGCATTGTTCCCTTCACCCACCTGGAGCTGGTTGGTGACGCTGTCGTTGGCCATGACGTGGGTTGCAGCCATGAGCAGGATTGCCGAAGCGATGGGGGTGAGATTGAACTTGAGCATGGTGAAGCCTCCTGGATTGATTTCCCTGTCGGTCTGAAGGTTCAGGCCGCCGGTACCTCATTGGCGTTGGCGAATCTCTCTGCGCATGTCAGTGCCGACCTGGCCTGCGCTGGCTCCCGATGCCTTGCCCAGTTCTTCTCGGTGGTGTGGGCGTGGTGCTGGTCGCCGTTATCGTCATTGCTCGTGCGGTTGTCGGAGCCGCGCTTCAGGTTGTTCCCTTGGTAGCCTTGTTCCTCCCTGCTTCCGGTGGCCATCCCGCTGGCGTCTTTCTTGTGAATGCCGGCTCCCTGATGACTGCTGCGAGGGGCTTGAGCTTGAACATTTCAGTGCCTCCGGGATGCGATCCCTCTGCTGCCTGGAACTGCCGGCAGCGTGGTTCATTGCCTTTGTCGAACTTCCACGCGCATTCCATTGCCGACCTGACTCACGCTGGCGCCCAATCCGTTGCCGATCTGTTCGATGCGGGCGTTGTTCTGGTTGCCGTTCTGGCTGATCTGTGCGCGGTTGTCGTAGCCGCGCTGGATGATTTCCGCCTGGTTGCCATACCCCGTCTGGTAGATGAAGGCGATGTCGTTACTGCCTTCTTGCAGGATGTATGCCTCCTGGTTGCTGCCGTTCTGGACGATCTGTCCGATCAGCGCCGTTCCGTTCTGTTTCAGCCCGGCCCTGTTCCCCTGGCCGTTCTGGTTGATGGTTGCCTGGGCTCCTTTCGGCATCGCAAGCCGTGCGATGACGATGGGTTCATCAAGGTCGCCGGTGTTCGACAGATCGCCGTTGTCCATCAGGTCGTCGGCCATCAGCAGCGAACTTCCGACGCTGAGCAGCAGGCCGAACAGCAACCTTGCGATGAGTCGAGAAACCAGTGCCGGATACTGCATGTCGGTGGGCCTTGTCCGTTGGCCTTCAACCACCCCGCCTCCCCGGGAGGAGGCGGGGAACTTCACCCGTTAGCGGGTCTGTGTAACCGCAACAGTCCGGGTTGTGCCGAAGGACGAGCTGATGGTTGCCGACAGCGTCGAGCCGGGTGCCACGAGCGAGTTGTTCGCGGTGAACCGCCAGCGACCGTTGGCCGGCACCGTCGTGGTACCCAGGGTCACCAGGCCGGTCGTCGACTGGACGCGGATAGTGATGGTGTTGGCGTTGGTCAGCGACGACGTACCGGCGAACTCCCAGGTCCAGCGGTTGTTTGTGCGGGCCTGGAGTTCCGCCGTGGTCACGGTGAAGGTCTCATTGGCCGTCGGCCGTTGCTGCACGGTCACCGTTACGCTGCCCGGCTGCACCGAGACCGCCCCCAGGGAATCCCGCACCAGGTAGGTGAAGGTCGGGGTGATGGTGCCGGTGAAGTTGGCTGGCGGGTTGTAGGTGACGGTGCCGTCGGCGTTGGCGGTTACCGTGCCCAGGCCGGTGGCCGGCTGGGTCACGCTGACCAGGCCGAGCGGCAGGTTGCTTTCCGGGTCGGTGTCGTTGGCCAGCACGGCGATGGTCACCGGTACACCCAGGGTGGTGGCGGCGTCGTTGACGGCGACCGGCGGCTGGTTGGGGCTGACATTGACGGTGACGGTTGCCGGGTCCGAGGCCAGTCCCTTGCTGTCCTTCGCCATGTAGGTGAAGGTCGCAACCAGCGGGACGTTGGTCACCGGTGGCGTATAGGTCAGGCTGGTAGTGCCGTTGAGCGCCACGGTCCCCTGGCCGGCGGCCGGTGGTACGAAGCTGTCGATGGCCAGCGGGTTGTTGTTGTCCGGGTCGCTGTCGTTGGCCAGCACGTTGATGGTGATCGGCACGCCCGAGCTGGTGTTGGCGAAGTCTGCCCCGGCCAGCGGTTTCTGGTTGTCGGCCGGCGCCTCGGCGATGCCGACGACGCGGACCGGTTCGCTGTCCGCACCACCGGCGGCCGACTTCACGATCACACTTTCAGGCGGCTGAGGTACATCTTCCACCACCAGGGTCCCGCTGGTTGGCAGAGGGCCGAATCCCTGGGCGAGCAGCACAGGATTGAGCACCTTGTCGCTGGAAGTCGCGGTGATGGTCAGGCGGTGGTTGGCCGAGTCATAGCTGGCGGTGCTGATCTTCACCACATCGACCGGCGTGCGCGATACCGACGTCGGCTTGTTCGCTCCGCCGGCTTCGCTGGCGGTCAGCACCACGACCGACGGCGGGGCGCCGGGACGGGTGAAGGTGGTGTAGAAGTAACCGTTGTTGTCCGGCCTCAGGTCTCCTGCCGGCGACGGCAGGCAGGGCGCCGGTGGTGTGCCGACGAGCGTCAGGGTGTCGCGATAGCACACGTTCGATGCGGCCGGAACCGGAGCCTGCCCACTAGGGCCGGCACGGAACGAGTTGACGAACAGCTCGACTCGCGAGCCGCTGCCATCGCGCTGATAGGTGGCGCGCTCCACCTCTACCGGAGTCTGTATGCGGTCGTCGAAGATCTTGCCGGAGATGGAGAACGTATTGGTACGCAACGTTCCTGCCGGACCGGAGATTTCCAGGTAGTTCTGCGGTTGGCCGCTGGCATCGAGGACAGGGCTACCGAGGACGGCCTCTTCGATGTTCGGGTCGCCGATGAACCGTTCCACTTGCCCGGTTTCCGGGTTGGTCTCGGTGTAATAGCGTGCGATTTCCTTGGCGCCGTCCATCAAGGGAGTCGCATTCGGATTGGCCGTGTACAGGAAGGGGCCGATAGCTCCGTTCAGGGCACCCGCGTAGTTGAGGGTGGCGATGCCCACGTCGCTGGTATCGTTGATAGCCCGGCGCCCGGGGGCGGTGACCACGTACACCTTGGTACCGTAGGGATGGCGCACGGTGTACATGCCGGCGGTGGGAACGCCTGCGCGGATGCGGATGCGGGCGAAGTTGTGCTGTTCGCCATCGACGATCACTCCCTCACCGGCCACCGCTTCCATTGCCGCGACGTATTGCTCGATACCCCAGTTCCTGTCGCCGACGCTGCCGTCAGCGGTGAACCAGAAGCTTTCGCCCGGGAAGTTGTTGGGGAAGATGATGGGCTGCAGGGGATCGAATCCGCCCTCCGCAGGAATGGTGCACATGAAGCCGGGGGCGGCTGCAGTGCCCGGAGAACGTGAGCTGACTGTCTTCTGCAGGCAAAGCTCCAGCTTCAGACCGTTGAAGTCCTGGTACCACATGGGGAACCGGCCGGTGGCGAGGGTATACGGCCCCCGGTCGAAATCCTGCAGGGCGGCGCTTGCACCACCCACCATGGCGATGGACAGGCCCAGCGTGTTGAGCATGAATTGTGGCCACTTGTTCATGATGCCTCCTGGCTCTTGAACCGAATCGGACTGGTCACTGGACGATGACCACTTCTTCTGTATCGCTACCGCCGTTCGCCGAAGTCACCCGGACGGTCGCCGGAGGAACCAGGCCGACGGTTGGCGACATGGACTTGTCGGCGCCGCCGGCCAGCTCGCCGATCAGCGCACCGCTCTCGCCGGCATAGGCGGTCAGAGTCGGTGGCGCGGTGCGATCGCTGGTTGAGGCCTGGATGGTCAATCGGTTGTCACTGAGCCGGTATTCGGCGCGGGTGATGGTGACCAGGTCGGTCAGTTGGATCGGTACGGTGTTGGGGGCAAGAGCGGTGGGAATTGCCAGGTGGTTGTCGACGGTCACCTGCAGGGTTGCCGGCAGCGACGGATTGACGGTCGATTGGCCGTACCAGCTGCCGGTCGAATTGGCTTCGGTCATGGTCACGGGATTGTTTGCGCTGTCGTTGAAGACGGCGGTGCCGGGTGGCGGCGGTGCCATGGTGAAGACATCCTGTTGCGCGGCCACTCCGCCGGAGGCGTTTTCCCGCGAGTAGGTCGCGCGCTGGACCAGGTTCGGCGCCGGGAGGTCCACGGTGGAGAGCTTGCCGGAAATGGAGAACAGGTCGGTGCGCAGGTCGATACCGTTGGGCCCCTGGATACGTACGTAGTTGGTATTGAAGGGACTGCCGGTGACCTGTTCCTCAAGGTTCGGGTCACCGATGAATTTGTCCTGCAGGCCGGTTTCCGGGTTGGTCTCGGTGTAGGGGCCGTTGACGCTGCGCAGGAACGGGCCGATGTCACCCTTCAGCGCGCCCGAGTAGTCGATCCGCGGAGTGCCGATGCCGATATCCCGGGTCATGTTGATCGCGCGGTCGCCACCGGTGTCGGTGAACTCTTCCGGAGTCACATCGAATACTTCGACACCGTACGGGTGGGTGACCGTGTAGACGCCTGCGACGGGAACATCCACACGGATGCGGATGCGGGCGAAGCTCACCTGGTTGCCATCGGCTATATCGCCACTGAAGGCCGCTTCGATGGCTGCGACATAACCAAGATCGATACCGCTGGCCGCGTCGGTGATGGCGGAGTCCGCAGTGAACCAGAAGGTTTCATCCGGCCAGTTGGCGGGGTCATCGGGTTCGGCAGGGAAGAGCATCGGCTGGGCGGGGTCGAACTCCCCCGGTGCGGCGTTGAGGGTACACATGTAGGTCGGGGCAGCGACGGTGCCCGGGACGCGCGAACTGACGGCCTTACTCTGGCAAAGGTCGAGGGTCCTGCCATGGGTATCCTGATACCACGGTGCATAACCGCCGGTGCTGAGATCATCTTCGGCCGGTGCGGGTGCTACGGCATAGAGTGCTGCCTGCGCCGCACCTCCACTGATTGACGCAAGCAGGATCGAGCTTGCCAGTAGGGTCAATCTGTTGTGCATGATTCAGTCCTCTCGAAATGACGCTGGCTGGGGAAACAGCTCGGTCGAACGGAGCTTGAAGAGACATCGGCAACAAGCGTGCCAGCACCTTGCCAGCTGTCTGGAGGCCAGTGGACTTGAGGGTTTCAGGGTTTCAGGGAGGGGGTGGCGGGCTTCCCGGAGTTGGGAGGATCACCCAGGAGTGGGTTATTTCGCGGAACCCCCGAAAGTGGGGGGAGAAGAATGGGGAGGAAGTTTCTTGTTGTATTGAACAGGCGAGTTCCTACATCACATGCTATTAGTTTTTGTGCGAATTATTCCGTTGAGGGGCGGAAGTTTGGCGTCAGAATTGGTAATGCCATCAGATTACTATCACGCAAGTCTTAATCACGATTCGTGATTTAAATACCCGTGGACCTGTGGGCTATAACCCTAAAAGAATAAAGCGGATAGGACATCCGATATGCCAGTACTGCCGTTCAAGGGCTTGCTTTCGCAGGGGCAGGAAGGGGAGGCAGCACGAGAGCAAGACCCGACAAGGCAGTTCAATCTGCTGCGCTGGTTTTCTCTGGTCAGCCTGATCATCATCGCCACTGTGACCTTCGGTCTCGGCGCCATCTCGATCCGCTTCGTGGTCAACGAAAGCGTCGAACGGGATGCCATGCTGACGGCTCAGTTCATCCAGACCATTGCGGCATCGGAACTGCGTCACGTCGGAATCACCGGCCGGCGCACCATGGGCGAATTCCTCGACACCCGCCACTCCGCCGATCTTCCCGGCGCTTCGCTGGAGGCGCAGTCCCAGGCCCGGGCGGAGTTCCTCGATCACGTCTCGCACCTGCCCGACGCCCTGCTGGTGAACATCTATGCGCCCGACCGGGTGATCATCTGGTCGACCAATCCCGACCTGATCGGCAAGCCATTGCTCGGCGATACCGACCTCGAGGAAGCCTTCGTCTCCAAGGAGCGCGTCGCCTCCAGCTTTCACAAGAAGGAGGAGGGCAGCGAGGAGCAGGAATTCCTGCACCCGCCTGAAGACCTGGTCATCGAGAACTACATTCCGCTGTTCGATACCGACGAGCAGGAAGTGCAGGCGATCGTCGAGGTCTACAAGGAGCCGCGCGACCTGATCGAGCGCATGGAGCGCGGCTACAAGATGATCTGGCTGACCACTGCCATGGGGGGTGCGCTGATCTATTTCGGCCTGTTCTGGATCGTCCGCCGCGCCGCCGCGCTGCTCGACTCGCAGCAGAAACAGCTGCTCACCAACGAAACCTACGTGCTGCTCGGCGAGATGTCCTCGGCCGTCGCCCACAGCCTGCGCAATCCGCTGGCGACCATCCGTTCCAGCGCCGAACTGGCCGAGGAACTGGTGGAGCAGCCGGCGAAAAAGAACATCACCGACATCATTTCCCAGGTCGACCGCATGTCGAAATGGGTGCGCGAACTGCTGATGTCGTCGCGGCCGCTCAGCGGCGATTCCGAGGCCGTCGACCTGATCGCGACCACCCGCGACGTGCTGCATTCCTACGAGCAGCAGATCGCCAACTCCGGCGTGCAGGTGGAGCTCGCCAGCGACTACGCGCCCTATGTGGTCAGCCAGCGCGTGCTGCTCTCGCAGGTGCTCAACAGCCTGATGGCCAATGCGCTGGAAGCCATGCCGTCCGGCGGCTCGCTGAAGATCGGGATAGAACCGAACGCATCCGCGCGCACGCTGTGCATGACCTTCGACGATACCGGCCGGGGCATGACGCAGCAGCAGCAGGCAATGGTCTTCAAACCGTTCTTTACTACCAAGCAGGGCGGGCTCGGAGTCGGCCTGATGCTGGTGAAACGCATCATGGAAAGGTTCGGCGGCAGGGTCAGCCTGACCAGCCGGGAACACGAGGGAACCAGCGTGAAGCTGCAGTTCAAGATTGCCGAGGGTGGGGAGTATGGAACACAGCATACTGTTGGTTGAAGACGACAAACTGCTGGCCGAAAACATCCAGACCTACCTGGAGCGCAAGGATTTCGAGGTAGTCGTCTGCCACAGCGCCGAAGACGCGCTGGAGAAGCTGAAGAGCTTCCGGCCGGATGTGGTGCTGACCGACAATTCCCTGCCGGGCATGAGCGGTCACGAGCTGATCCAGAAGCTCAACAAGGACGCGCCGGAACTGAAGCTGATCATGATGACCGGCTACGGCAACATCGACGATGCGGTGTCGGCGATGAAGGAGGGGGCATTCCACTACCTGACCAAGCCGGTGGCGCTGTCCGAACTCAAGCTGCTGCTCGACAAGGCGCTGGTGGCCGAGCGCATGGAGCGCAAGCTGTCCTATTACCAGGCGCGCGAGGCGCAGTCTTCCGGCATCCAGGCGCTGATCGGCGAGTCGGCGGCGATGCGCGGGCTGAAGAACGTCATCACCCAGATCCTCGACGCGGAACGGCGGATGACCACCACCGAACTGCCGCCGGTGCTGATCGAGGGGGATACCGGAACCGGCAAGGAACTGATCGCCCGTGCGCTGCATTTCGACGGCGCGCGCAGCAAGGGGCCGTTCATCGAGGTCAACTGCGCCTCGATTCCGTCCAACCTGCTGGAAGCCGAGCTGTTCGGCCACGAGAAAGGTGCGTTCACCGATGCCAAGGAACGCCGCGTGGGCCTGGTCGAGGCTGCCGACGGTGGCACGCTGTTCCTCGACGAGATCGGCGAGATGGACCTGGTGCTGCAGGCCAAGCTGCTCAAGCTGCTGGAGGACCGCACCATCCGCCGGATCGGCTCGGTGAAGGAGCGCAAGGTCGACCTGCGCATCATCAGCGCGACCAACTGCAACCTGGAGCAGATGGTCCAGCAGGGCAAGTTCCGCCGCGACCTGTTCTTCCGCCTGCGCATCATCGGCATCAAGGTGCCGCGCCTGTACATGCGCGGCGACGACATCCTGCTGCTGGCCCGGCACTTCCTCAGCCACCACGGCAAGCGCTACGGCAAGTCGGACCTGCAGTTCTCGCCGGAATCCGAGGAGCTGCTGCTGAGCTACAGCTGGCCGGGCAACGTGCGGGAAATGCGCAACATGCTGGAGCAGACGGTATTGCTGGCGCAGGGCAATGTGGTGCAGCCGGCCCAGCTGAACATCTGCCCTGGACTGGTCGACGAACCACACCGGACCGCCGACCCGCACCCGCTCGAACGCCCGCCGCAGACCGATGCGCCGCCCGGAATGGGCAGCATGAAACTGCCGGACGTGGAGCGTGACATGGTCATCCGCATGCTCGACAAGACCGACTGGAACGTCACCAAGTCCGCCCGCCTGCTCGGCCTGACCCGCGACATGCTGCGCTACAAGATCGAGAAACTCGGCCTGATCCGGCCGGAGCGGCAGCATTAGCCGAAAACATGGGTATCGCTTCGCTCAACCCCGCCCTCCGATGAAGGCGGGAGTGGCCGTAGGTTGGCGCTGAGCGCAGCGAAGCCCAACATCTGTCGGGCGTGGCACCGTTGGGCTTCGCAAGCTCAGTGCCAACCTACGTCGCACGATGTAGGGCGGGTGCAACCCGCCAATCCGATTGTCCCGATTCGCCCTCCGGAAGTGATGGCTATCAGCTCGGATCGAGCTCCAGCGCCAGCAGCTCTTCCACCTTCTGGCGACGGCGGATCAGCCGGGTTTCCTCGCCATCCAGCAGCACTTCCGGAATCAGCGGACGGCTGTTGTAGTTCGACGACATCGACGCGCCATAGGCGCCGGTATCGTGGATCAGCAGCAGGTCGCCGACCTGCGCGCGCGGCAGGTTGCGCGGGATCACGCTGCCGCCTTCGCCCTGGGTGAACACGTCGCCGGACTCGCACAGCGGGCCGGCCACCACCGTATCGATGGTTTCGCGCGCGGCGGCATCCTCGGCCAGCAGGCTGATGCCGTGGTAGCTGCCGTACATCGACGGGCGCATCAGCTCGTTGAAGCCGGCGTCGATCAGCACGAAGTGGTTGCGGCCGACGTCCTTGGTCGCGCGCACTTCGCTGAGCAGGCAGCCGGCCTGGGCGACCAGGTAGCGGCCCGGTTCGATCTCCAGGTGCAGCGGATGGCCCAGCAGTTCCTCGGCGGCCTTGCGGGTGGCATCCCAGAGCTGGAAGTAGTGCTCGGTATCCACTTCCGGATCGCCGGCGCGGTAGGGAATCGACAGGCCGCCGCCGGCCGACAGTGCGCTGAGGTCGTGACCCTCGGCCTTCACTTCGCGGACCAGTTCGAGCATGGCGTTGCCGACTTCGGCCAGGTGCGCGTAGTCCACGCCCGAGCCGATGTGCATGTGCAGGCCGACCAGGCGCAGGCCGTGGGCGCGGATCGCCGCCAGCGCTTCCGGCAGCTCCTCGTGCCAGATGCCGTGCTTGCTGTGCTCGCCACCGGTATTGGTCTTGTTGCTGTGGCCGTGGCCGAAGCCGGGGTTGATGCGCAGCCACACCGCATGGCCGGGGGACACTTCGCCGAGCTGGTGGAGCATGTCGATGGAACCGGCATTGACCGGCACCTTGTGCTCGATCACCGCCGCCAGGGTGGCGCGGTCGAGCAGGTCGGCGGTGTAGACGATGTCGGATTCGTTGTCGCGGCACGAGAAACCGGCGGCCAGTGCGCGCTGCAGCTCGCCCTGGGATACCGCGTCGACTTTCACGCCCTGTTTGCGCATCAGGCGCAGGATGTTCAGGTTGGAGCAGGCCTTCTGCGCGAAGCGGATGGTGTCGAAGCGCTGCAGGCGGGCGATCTGCGCGCGGATGACCTCGGCGTCGTAGATCCACAGCGGGGTGCCGAAGCGCTGGACGAGTTCTTCTGCGCGGGCGAGGGGAAGGCTTTTCATGAATGGGCTCCAAGGCTAGATCGCGCTAGTCTACCGCGCCATTCATGGAGGCTGTTAATGCCTGGCCTTTGTTGATCTATTCATTCCTGATATGGATGCCTTGGGAACAGGCCACGCCCAGCGCCCCCAAGCGCTCGCTCAAGCCGGCGATTTCCTTGCCCAGGGCCTCGACGAAGCGTTCGCGCAGCGGCGTGGCGGGGCGGTACAGCGGCTTCACCAGATTGACCTGGAACGGCAGGGAGAAATCCAGCGGGCGCAGGTGCAGGCCCTGGCCGTGGAACATCAGCGCGGTGATCGGGTTGACGATGGCGACGCCCAGCCCGGCCTTGACCATCGCGCAGACGGACACCGCGCTGTCGGTCTCCACCTGCAGGTGGCGCTCGATACCGGCGGCCTGGAACACTCCGTCGATCAACTGCCGGTAGCGGTCGCCGGGCGCCAGGCTGACGAACGCCTCGCCACGGAAATGCGTGGCGGACAGGCGCGGGTGGCGCAGCAGCGGGTGATCGTCGGCCAGCACGCAGACCTCGTCGACCCGCAGCAGCGCCTGCAACTCAGTGCCGCGCGGCGCCTCGTCCAGCTCGGTGAGGCCGATGTCGTGGCGTTGCGCGCTGAGCTGTTCCTCCAGACGCGGCGACTCCAGGGCGGTGATTTCGATGCCGATATTTGGATTGGCCTGGCTGAAGCGCTTGCACGCCGCCGGCAGCAATGCCTGGGAGAAGGCTGGCAGGCAACCGATGGAGAAACGCCCCTCGGCGAACTGGCCGAGACTGCCGGCGAAAGCGACGATGCGCTCCAGCCCGGTGAAGGAGCGCTCCACCTCCTCGAACAGCATCAACGCCCGCGCCGTGGGCGACAGCCGGCCACGCTCACGGCGGAACAGCTCGAAGCCCACCAGTTGCTCCAGCCGCGCCAGCTCGCGGCTGACCGTGGGCTGGCTGGTATGCAGGTAGTGCGCGGCGCGGGTGACGCTGCCGGTGGTCATCACGGCGCGGAACACTTCGATGTGGCGGAGGCTGATCATGGGCGAGATCGGTTGGGAACAGGGCGGATAGAGGTTACCCCGTTACCCGCCGAAATACCCCACGGTTGGCGTAGGATGGGTTGAGCTTGCGATACCCATCGCAGCCCATGGTGGGTATCGCTTCGCTCAACACCACCCTACATCCACCCCGAACCCCAAGCGTAGGGTGGATGGCGCTCTTCCATCCACCATCCCGGGGGAAAACGGTCAGCGCAGCCGGTAGGGCGGGTGCAACCCGCCACCTGGCCTCAGCGCAACTTCTCCATCATCTGGTAGTACCACATCCCCGCCGCCAGCATCGGGTTGCCGAAGAGGTCGCCCAGCGGCACCTTGATGTGCTTGCAGCGGGCGAAGGTGTCGAACTTCTCCAGGCTGCCGCTCATGGCCTCGGCCATGATCTCGCCCATGATGTGGGTGGTCGCCACGCCGTGGCCGGAGTAGCCCTGGCAGTACCAGACGTTCTGCGACAGCTTGCCGAGCTGCGGGATGCGGTTCATCACGATGCCCATGGCGCAGCTCCACTGGAAATCGATCTGCACGCCCTTGAGTTGCGGGAAGGTGCGTTCGATGCATGGCCGCAGCTCCCCGGCGATATCCCGCGAGTCGCGCCCGGAATAGTTGGCGCCGCCGCCGAAGAGCAGGCGGCCGTCGCCGGTCAGGCGGTAGTAGTCGAGGACGAAGCGGCAATCGTAGACGGCCAGGTCGTGCGGATTGATCTGCTGTGCCAGCTCGCCCAGCGGCGCGGTGGTGACGATGCCGCCCATGGCCGGGAAGATCATGCCCTTGAGCTGCTTGCGCTCCAGCTTGTGGTAGACGTCGCCGGCCAGCAGCACCTGGCTGGCGTTGATCCGGCCCTTCGCGGTGACCACCGCCGGACGCTCGCCATGGACGATATCCAGCACCTCGGAGTGCTCGAAGATCAGCGCGCCGAGGCTCTCTGCTGCCTTCGCCTCGCCGATGCAAAGGTTGAGCGGGTGCAGGTGCATGTTGCGGGTGTTCCTGAGCGCCCCGCAGTAGATATCGCTGCCCTGGTTGGCGCGCACGCCGGCGGCGTCCAGCAGGGTGACCTGGTCGCCCATGCCGCGACGCTGGGCTTCCTCATGGGAGGCTTTCAGCTCGTCCATGTGCGCCGGCTTCATCGCCGCGTGCAGATGGCCGAACTTCAGGTCGCACTGGATGCCGTATTTCTCCACGCGGTTCCTGATGATGTCGTGACCGCGCCAGCGCAGGTGCCAGATGAAATCGTCGACGTCGTCGCCCAGCCACTGGCGCATCTGCTTGCTCATCGCGGCGTCGCCGGAGAGGCTGCCGGTGACCTGCCCGCCGTTGCGTCCGCTGGCACCCCAGCCGACCTTGTTGGTCTCGACGATGGCGACCTTGTAGCCGCGCTCGGCCAGCTCCACCGCTGTGGCCACGCCGGTGAAGCCGCCGCCGATGATGGCGATGTCGACGTTCACTTCACCTTGCAGGGTGGGGTAGTGGGTTTCCTCGTTGAGGGACGCGGAGTAGTAGGAGAGCGCGCGTTCGGCGGCGGGTTTCGGGTGTTGCAATGCGGCGTTCATTTGTTCTTGTCCTTTCTGAATCCTTGGGTGGAGGCGTTGGCCCTCACCCCAGCCCTCTCCCGGAGGGAGAGGGGGTTTTACGGTGCGGCGGGATGTAATCGGAGCGCCGATACGGTCCCCTCTCCCCCTGGGAGAGGGTTAGGGTGAGGGGCTCTTCACGCCTGCGTCAGATACCAGCGCCAATCCTGCTCCCCGACCTCGCCCATGAATTGTCGATACTCCGCACGCTTCACGGCCAGGTAGACGCCAAGGAATGCGGTGCCGAGCGCATCGCGAGTCCAGCTCGATCGTTCCAGCGCGCGCAGCGAGGTCAGCCAGTCGGTGGGCAGCAATTCCTTGGCCTGGGCATAGCCATTGCCCTCGACGGGAGCGCCCGGATCGATGTTTTCGCGGATACCGCGATGAATACCGGCAAGGATCGCTGCCGCCGCCAGATACGGGTTGGCATCGGCGCCGCAGATGCGGTGCTCGATATGCCGCGTGTAGGCCGGCCCGCCCGGCACGCGCAGCGACACGGTGCGGTTGTCGACGCCCCAGGTCGGCGCCAGCGGGGCGTAGCTGTTGGCCTGGAAGCGTCGGTAGGAGTTGGCGTTGGGGCAGAACAGCAGCAGCGAGTCGAGCAGGCTGGCGAGCATGCCGCCGACCGCCTGGCGCAGCAGCGGGGTGCCGGCGGGGTCTTCGCTGGCGAACAGGTTCCTGCTCTGCGCATCGGCCAGTGACACATGCATATGCATGCCGGTGCCGGCGATCTCGGCGAACGGCTTGGCCATGAAGCAGGCCTGCATGCCGTGGCTGTGCGCCACGCCTTTCACGATGCGCTTGTAGCGCACCGCCTGGTCCATGGCGGTGAGCGCGTCGCCGTGTTCCAGGGTGATCTCCACCTGGCCCGGCGCGTATTCGGAGATTGCCGTGCGCGCCGGAATGCCCTGCGCCTTGCAGGCGGCGTAGAGGTCGGCGAGGAACGGTTCGATCTGCTCCAGTTCGCGCAGGCCGTAGACCTGGGTGGAGCGCGGCCGGCCGCCGTCGCTGTCCAGCGCCGGCTGCGGGCGGCCATTGGCGTCGCGCTTGGCGTCGAGCAGGTAGAACTCCAGCTCGCAGGCCATCACCGGGTGGTAGCCGTCGGCCTTCAGCTGGTCGATCACCCGCACCAGCACATGGCGCGGATCGGCGATATCCGCCGGCTTGCCTTCCTGCGGATGCATGCTGACCTGCACCGCGGCGGTGGGAATCTTCCGCCACGGCAGGCGCACCAGGCTGCCGGCCAGCGGGTAGGCGCGGCAGTCGATATCGCCGACATCCCAGACCAGCCCGGAATCCTCGACGTCCTCACCATGCATGGTCAGGCCGAGGATGGTGCTCGGCAGCGGGCGGCCGGACTGGTACACGGCGAGCAGTTCCTCGCGGTGCAGCAGCTTGCCGCGCGGCACACCGTTGGCGTCGAGGATGAACAGCTCGACCATTTCGATATCGGGGTTCTGGGTCAGGAAATCCTGGGCTTCTTGCTCGGAGGCGAAGTTCATTGGGCTCTCGATAGCGCCTTCTATGGGCGCATGGACGGCCTGCACGAAAGCGCGCTCGCAGGACGAGCGGGGCAGGCGAAAAGGGGTTGGATGCGTTCAGGCCGGCTGAGCCGGTTCAGTGCGCGGCAGCATCCGGTGGACGCGCATGGCGGCAATGCCAGAGCGCCCAGAAGGCCAGTTCGAGAGGCAGGGTCAGCGGTTGCAGGCGCCGCCATTGGCTGCGCTCGCCGGACAGATGGACTCCGCCGCCCATGGCGGGGGCGAAGGTGTCAGTGCTGGCGAGTGCGAAGGGCGGGAGCATGAAGTCGATCGGGACCGAAGATGCCGGACAGCCTCGCACAGGCGGATAGATTGATTAAATGCGATTTTCAAGATACTTGGTTTAGCAGAATCGAAACTGAGTGCTGTCGATGGGCGCCTTTCCCAGACGACTAGACTGGAAAGGTTTCCGAGCAGCGCGGTTCGCCCATGGCCCATATCGTCTTCGCACCCTCCATCCAGCGACATGTTCCCTGCGAGGAGCAGGATGTGGCGGCGCGCACGGTCGGTGAGGCGCTGCAGGCGGTGTTCGCCCGCGAGCCGCGCCTGCGTGGCTACATCCTCGACGACCAGGGCAGCCTGCGCCGGCACCTGGTGATCTTCGTGGACGGCCTGCGTATGCGCGACCGTGACCATTTGAGCGACCCGGTCGAAACGGGGAGCGAGATCTATGTAGTACAAGCGCTTTCAGGCGGCTGAGGAGGTTGCTATGGACGATCGACTACTGGTCGGCACCCGAAAGGGGCTATTCACCTTCGAGCGTGACACGGGCGGCCAATGGAGCGAGACGCGCAAGGATTTCCTTGGCGAACCGGTCAGCATGCTGTTGTCTGATCCCCGTGACGAAACCCTGTACGCCTCGCTCAACCTCGGCCACTTCGGCGTGAAACTGTGGCGCCAGCGGGCAGGGCAGGAGTGGCAGGAATGCGCGGTGCCGGTCTACCCGCCGCAGCCCGACCCGCTGCCCGAGCCGAAGGAGGGCGAGGCCCCGCCGGCGCCCTGGAGCCTGCAGCAGATCTGGTGCCTGGAGACCGGCGGTCCCGCCGAGCCGGATGTGCTCTGGGCCGGCACCATTCCCGGCGGACTGTTCCGCAGTGCCGACGGCGGCGATAGCTGGGAACTGAACCGCCCGCTGTGGGACCGCCCCGAGCGCGCCCGCTGGTTCGGCGGCGGCTACGACTGGCCGGGCATCCACTCGGTGAGCGTCGATCCGCGCGACAGCCGGCACGTCACCGTCGGGGTGTCCTGCGGCGGCGTCTGGCAGACCCGTGACGGCGGCGCCAACTGGAACTGTACGACGAAGGGGATGCGCGCCGACTACATGCCGCCGGAGTTGAGCGAGGAATCGGCGATCCAGGACCCGCACCGGCTGGTGCACTGCCCGGCGCAACCGGACGTGCTGTGGGTCCAGCACCACAACGGCATCTTCGCCTCCCGCGATGGCGGCATGCAGTGGCATGACGTATGCGCGCAGCCGTCGAGCTTCGGCTTCGCCGTCGCCGTGCACCCGACAAAGCCGGATACCGCCTGGTTCGTTCCCGCCGCGAAGGACGAATGCCGCGTGCCGGTGGACGGCCGCTTCGTCGTCACCCGCACCCGCGACGGCGGCAAGACCTTCGAAACCCTCGATGCCGGATTGCCGCAGGCGCCGGCCTACGACCTGATCTATCGCCACTGCCTGGCGGTGGACGACGACGGCGACTGCCTGGCCATGGGCTCCACCACCGGCGGCCTGTGGCTCAGCGAGAACGGCGGCGACAGCTGGAGCTGCCTGTCGGCGCACCTGCCACCGGTCTATTGCGTGCGCTTTGGCTAGGTGCGGTGTTCGACGACGGGTGCATTATGATGCCCTCACCCCAACCCTCTCCCGGAGGGAGAGGGGGCACTGTGGAGCGGATTGATACAGCGTGCGATCCGGCGACACCGGACAATCCCCTCTCCCTTCAGGTGAGGGGAAAGGCGCGCGATTGGGTATCCGGAGCAACCCAAGCCGGGAAAACTCCTGTACCAAATCTCCAGCCGCCATTGGGAACGCCAGGCAAACTCTGATATCAAAGCGAAACCGGAGCAGCGTTGCGCTCCGGACTGCCCCTTTCTCCCTGGAATGCCCGATGTCTTCCATTTCCCTGACTGCCTCCCTGCGCCTGGCGGCCCTGGCCCTCGGCGTTGCCGTTTCCTCTGGCGTGCAAGCGCAAGCCTGTCCGCAAGGGCAGAGCGAAGTGTGCATTGCCACCTGTACGTGCATTCCCGATCCCCGGCCGATCTTCGGCACCATGCAGGAAGACCTTGGCGGAATCGCCGCCTCCGCGTTGCAGTCGTGGATTCTCGAGTCGCGCGCGGCGGCCCTGCGCGAGGGCAGCGAGCCGATCCCGGCGGATATCCGCAAGCAGCTCGAACCGTATTACGACAGCAAGGTGCTGGATGCGGCGCGCTTCAAGATCGGCAGCGGCGACCAGTTCAATATCGGCAACGCGGTGATGCAGAGCCCGGACACCGAAGCGGTGACGCTGGTGGACGTCATCGTCTTCCGCAACCTCAACGACGCCATGGAGAACATCCCGCTCTGGGCCCACGAGCTGAAGCATGTCGAGCAGTACCAGCAGTGGGGCGTGAAGGAGTTCGCCACGCGCTACAGCCACGACTTCAACAGCGTCGAAGCGCCGGCCTACCAGATGGGCAGCCGCGTGGCCCAGGCGCTGCGCGCGCAGAAGGCGGTCAGCGAGGGCCAGGTCAGCCGCTGAGCGCTGTTCGGCTGGCACGTCTTCTCGATTACGATCAGGTGTGGATCTGCCGGCGGGAGGAGATCGCCAGGCACTGGGTGGCGGACTTTCCGGTCTGGCGTTATCGGTCGTGCGCGATACGTCACGGCTGCTCCTGAAGCAGCAGTTCGCGCAGTTCCTTGCGCTCCGAGGGCAAGGTAGGCGCCTGCCACAGCGCAAGGACTCCGGACTCGCTGGTAATGGCGATCTGCGTTTCGAACTGCAGGTTCTGGTCTTCCATGGTGATGTAGGTAATGCGATACGCCAGGTGCGTCAGGTCTTTCTGGCCGTACATCTCAGTACCCTCCCTGGGGGCGGATGAAGGGGCCTACGCAGGAAACGTGCCGACTCGTGTTGGGGGGCGGCGGGCACAGCCATGCGGCTGCGGCGAGATTTTCCGGCACGGCTGGGGCGGGGCAGGTATGCTGTGGGGATGCCACCCAACCTCAACTGGGTGTCTTTCCCCTTTTCTGGAGCCAGCACATGACCCGCGACATACAACTATTCCCGGCTGACGAGATCGGCGACGCCCTCTGGGCTCTGCAGGAGGACGGTGAGGATCTGTCGTTCGAGCGTGAAGTGGAGTTTGCCGTGATCTTCCCGGACGAGCAGGCAGCCATGGAGTTCGCCGTCATGCTGCTGCAGAACGGCCAGAAAGTGGCCTGCTCGGAATACGATGGCAACGACCAACTACCGTGGCAGGTGCTGGCTTACCCGGTGATGGAACCTACCCACGAGAACATCAGCGCCTACGAGTCGCTGCTGGCGGAACACTCGGAAGAACTGGGCGGCAAGACTGACGGCTGGTCCGCGCTCTGATCCAGACGCGTTGACGTAGGGCGGGTGAAACCCGCCAGCAAGTAAGTAATGGCTTGGCGGGTTGCACCCGCCCTACGGGATTCAGCGAGTAGCCTGGACATGCCGACGGTGGAAAAGGCTTCGCCGTTTTCCACCCTGCTCGGAGTTGGGGTGCGACGCGAAGCTTGTCCACCTTCCGCTTCGGCGTGTTGCGCTGCAGGAGTTCACCTCGCGCATCGCACGCATGGCCTGCTACACCCCCGGCACATCCCTGGCTATCTGCCGCAGCGCCTGTTCGTAGTACTCGCTGGATTGCGCTCCGGAGATCAGTTGGCGGCTGTTGACGATCACCGCCGGCACCGCATGGATGCCGTGGCTCGTGTAGAACTCCTCCGCCTTGACCACCTCGTTCCCGTACACATCGCTGTCGAGGATTTCCCGCGCGCGCACCGCATCCAGGCCGACTTCCACGGCCAGCGACAGCAGCTCCTCGGGATCGCTCGGGTCGCGCCCTTCGCCGAAGTAGGCGTGCAGCAGCGCCTGCTTGAGCGCCACGTCGCGGTGCTGCTGGGCGGCCCAGTGCAGCAGGCGGTGGGCGTCGAAGGTGTTGTAGATGCGCGTGCGCTTGTGCAGGTCGAAGTGGAAGTCCACTTCCGCGCCGAGCGCCTGGATGTTCTCATGGTTGCGGGCGATCTCGTCGGCGTCGATGCCGTACTTGCGCTTGAGATGCTCGACCAGGTCCTCGCCTTCCCGCGGCATGTCGGCGTTCAGCTCGAACGGCTTGATGTGCAGCTCCACGTCCACCTCGTCGCCGAGCCGGCGAATGGCTGCGAGCAGGCCGTTCAGGCCGATGGCGCACCAGGGACAGACCACGTCGGAGATGAAGTCGATGGTGAGGGTCTTGCTCATTGCCAGGCTCTCCGGAAGTCCAATTCACCAAGAATGGGCCAGCACTGCGGCCAAGACCAGCCCCGCAGCCACTGTTCCGAATTCAAGTCACTGAACGCGCAATTGTTGCTGATCGACTTCCCGGTCGAGCGCATCGCCGATGAGCCCGCCTGTGACCGGCCGTTGCTGGAGAGGGACTGGGTTTGCCGATATCCGCAAATAGCGATTCCTGCTAAGCCTGCGTCCGATTCGATATATGCTGTTACATCCGGCGAATCACTGGGCCGGCCGTTGCCATCTAACCTGAAAGATTAGCCATAGGAAATTGTGGAGAGGCGCTGGATGAGCCGTATCCTGATCGTCGACGAGCAGCCGGTGACGCGGCACGCGGTTCGTCTGCTGATGGAGTCGGAAGGTCACGAGGTGGCAGGCGAGGCCGACAGCGGCCCGCAGGCACTGCAACTGGCGCGCAGCCTGGTGCCGGACCTGGTGATCCTCGAACTGTCGATACCCGGGCTCGGCGGGCTGGAAGTGATCCAGCGCCTGATCGCGCTCGAACAGGGCTTCAATATCCTGGTGCTGACTACCCGGGATTCGAAATACTTCGCCGGGCGCTGCCTGCAGGCCGGCGCCCGTGGCTTCGTCAGCAAGCAGCAGGACCCGCACGAGCTGAAGGCCGCGGTGAAGGCGCTGCTCAACGGCCAGAGCTATTTCCCCGGCCATGTGCTCAAGGGTGTGGGGCAGGAGCAGCAGAGCGGCGCCGTGCAGGCGCTGTCGGTGCGTGAACTCACCGTTCTGCAGTTGCTGGCGCGCGGCTTCAGCAATATCGCCATCAGCGAGCAACTGGCGATCAGCGACAAGACCGTCAGTACCTACAAGGTGCGCCTGATGCAGAAGCTGCAGGCAACCTCGCTGGTGGAACTGGTGGATATCGCTCGCCGCAGCGGTCTGATCGAGGCCGCCGGCAACGAGGCCGATGCGGGGCAGGACGCCAGCCTGGAGCCCGGTCAGCGTGAGCAGCTGGAACTGCTGCAGAAGATGATCGATGCCGTGCCGGGAACCCTCGTCGTCCGCGATACCCACGGGCGCCTGCTGATCTGCAACCAGGCCTTCGTGGACATCACCGGGGTTAGCCGGGAGGAACTGATCGGCACCCGCTACACCGATCTGCCCAGCTACTCGGAAGAGGATGGCCGGGCGATCCAGGAAAACTACCTGCAGGCGGTGGCACAGGGTATCCCGACGGCGTTCGAGCGGGTGTTCGACGACCGCCGTCTTGGCCGGCGCGTACTGACCCTGTGGGCCAAGCCGTTGCACGATGCCGAGGGGAAGCTGATCGGCATGCTCTGCGGTTCGCAGAACCACTCCGAACGCGATGAGCTGTTGCGCGAGCTGAACGACACGGCGCAGCGCATGGAGGCGGAGGATCGCGTCCGCACGGCCTTCGCTGCCACCATGAGCCGGGAGGTTCGCGGGGTGTTCCGCGGCATCTCGGCGATGATCGATCTGGCGCTGGCCCAGCCGGTCATCGACGACACGCAGCGCGAACCGCTGAAGGTCGCGTACGCCATGATTACCCGGCTGCAGGACCTGTTTTCCGATCTGCAGGATTTCAGCCGGCTGCAGGCCGGCAGGGTGCATCTGGTTCCGCAACCGCAGGATCTGCGGAGCCTGCTCGAAGCCTGTGTCGCTGGTTATCGCGAACAGGCGCAGGCCAAGGGGCTCGCGCTGGAGTTGCAGGTCGGCCGCCTGCAGGAGTCCCGCGTGTGGGTCGATGCGAAGCGCCTGCGCCAGGTGCTCGACAACCTGCTGAGCAACGCCCTGAAATTCACCGACAGCGGCGGGGTGGTCTGCCGCCTGAACAGCACGGGCTGCGGCAAGGGTCAGGTCGAGGTCACGCTGGAAGTGGAAGACAGCGGCATCGGCATCGAGGAGTCCGAGCTGGAGCATCTGTTCGAACCGTTCCGCCAGTTGCCCGACCAGCAGCGTCTGCTGCGCGGCGGCTCCGGCCTGGGGCTGACCCTGTGCCACGAGCTGCTGGCGCTGATGGGCGGCAGCATCGTCCTGAGCAGCCAGCCGGAGCAAGGCACGCGCGCCACGGTGCGGCTGGTGCTGCCCGTGGCCGGTGTTTGAGTCCATGGAGCCTTCTGAAGATAGGGAGAGAGCGAATGAGCAGCATCCTGATCGTCGATGAACAGCCGGTGACCCGGCACGCGGTCCGCCTGCTCATGGAGTCGGAGGGGCATGAGGTCGTCGGCGAGGCGGACAGCGGCCCGCTGGCGCTGCAACTGGCCCGGCGCCTGGTTCCGGACCTGGTGATCCTCGAACTGTCGATACCGGGGCTTGGTGGGCTGGAAGTCATCCAGCGTCTGCTGGCCCTGGACGAGGGTTGCAGGGTCCTTGTGCTGACCACCCAGGACTCGAAGTACTTCGCCGGGCGTTGCCTGCAGGCCGGCGCCCGCGGTTTCGTCAGCAAGCAGCAGGACCCGAACGAACTGAAGGCGGCGGTGAAGGCGCTGCTCAATGACCAGAGCTATTTCCCCGGCCATGCCCTCAGCAGCGCCGGCCATGCGGACGAGGCACTGCAGGGGCTTTCGGTTCGCGAGCTGACGGTACTGCAACTGCTGGCGCGCGGCTTCAACAATGTCGCCATCAGCGAGCAACTGGCGATCAGCGACAAGACCGTCAGCACGTACAAGGTGCGCCTGATGCACAAGCTGAATGCCACCTCTCTGGTTGAACTGGTGGACATCGCCCGGCGTCACGGCCTGCTCGCGACGGCCGGCGGAGAACTGGAGGAGCATGGGGGCGGCGGGCTGGATGCGGAACAGCGGGAAAGAATGCAGTTCCTGCAGAAGCTGATCGATGCCATGCCGACTCCGCTGACCCTGCGCGACCCCGATGGGCGGCTGATGATCTGTAACCAGGCCTGGCTGGAGCTGGCCGACACGACCCGGGAGAAAGCGATCGGCTCAAGCCTCGCCGACCTCCCCAGCTACATCGATCCGGAAGAAGCACAACTGGTCCAGGAGACCTTCCTCGAAGGGGTGGCCGAGCAGAAGCTGGTGTCTGTCGATCGTGTGGCGGATAGACAGACGGGACGGCGCACGCTCTCCATCTGGTCGAAGCCGCTGGAGGATACCGATGGCAAGCTGATCGGCATGTTCTGCGGCTCGGAGGACCACACCCAGCGCGAGGAACTGGTACGCCAACTGCGCGATTCGACCTTGCGCGCGGAGTCCATGAAACAGGTGAAGAGCGCATTCGCCGCGACCGTGACCCGCGAGATCGGTGCGGCCGTGCAAGGCATCGCCGGGACGCTGGAGCGGGTACTGGCGCGGCCGGCCGTCGATGAAGCGCAACGCGACCTGCTCAAGGCGGTGCGGGAGATCGCGGAGAATCTGCAGGGCGTGTTTTCCGACCTCGACGATTTCATCGAGCTGGACGCCGGCAGGGGCGCCCTCGATCCCCGGCCGCACGACCTGCGCAAGCTGATCGATGCCTGCCTGTCCGACTACCGCCCAACTGCCATCGCCAAGGGGCTGGAGCTGCGCCTGCAGGAGGGACAGGTCCGCGAGTCGCGGGTTCGGGTCGATGGCGGGCGGCTGCGGCAGGTGCTGGATAACCTGGTGAGCAATGCCCTGAAGTTCACCGACCACGGCGCTGTGGTGCTGCATCTGGACATGGTGGGGACTGCCGGCGGAGAGGTCGAGGTTGCTCTGGAGGTGGAGGACAGCGGCATCGGCATCGCCGCGGACGAGCTGGAGCACCTGTTCGAACCGTTCCGCCAGGTGCCCGACAAGCAGCAACTGCTGCGCGGTGGCACCGGAATCGGCCTGACGCTGTGCGAGCGGCTGGTCAGGCTGATGGGCGGCCGTATCGAGCTGAACAGCCAGCCGGGCGTGGGTACCCGGGTGACGGTGCGGCTGAGGTTGCCGGCTGCCAGTGAATGAGCCTCAACGGCTCAGCAGCGAAGCCCCGCCGGCGGTGGCGAACAGCGCAGCGCTGCCACGGTTGAACCAGGCCTGGCCCCTGCCGGAACGGAGGAAGTGCGCGGCACCGCGGGCACTCAGGCCGTAGAACAGCTTGCAGGCGAAATCCAGCACGGCCCAGGTGGCGATCATCAGCAGCAACTGCTGCCACAGCGGGTGTGCGGTGGTGAGGAACTGCGGCAGGAAGGCGGCGAAGAACAGGAGGTCCTTCGGGTTGCTCGCACCGAGGCCGAAAGCCTTCCAGAACATGCTGCGGAAGCTCGGGTTCACCGGCTGCTCCTCGGCAGTCCGCGGCTTGCCGGCGATGCGCGATTCCTTCCAGCTCTGCCAGGCGAGATAGAACAGGTAGAGCGCACCGAGGACTTTGAGCACGCTGAACAACTTCTCCGATGCCGCCAGCAGGGCGCCGAGGCCGAGAGCCGAGGCGCTGAGCAGACAGATCGACGCGCTGACCCCGCCGAGGAACGCCGGCAACGAGCGACGCAGGCCGTAGTTCAGGCTGTTGCTGACCATCAGCAGCGACAGCGGGCCGGGAATCAGGATCACGATCAGGGCGGCGCTGCTGAAGAGCAGCCAGGTTTCCAGGTTCATCGGTGAGGGGCTCGCTGGGCTGGGATGGAAGGTCCTGGTTCGAGTTGCTTGTTCCCCTCACCCTAACCCTCTCCCGGAGGGAGAGGGGATGGTAAGGCGTGAAGCGAAACGCTGAAGCTACCCCGCAACTCCATGCAACCCCCTCTCCCTCTGGGAGAGGGCAGGGGTGAGGGGGAAAAGCCCCGCAAGCAAATCAACCCGGGAACCGAACTCCCCGCAGCTTACAGGAAGATAAACTTGGCCACAAAGATTGCACAAAGTGCATACAGACTAACGGTCACATCCTTGTACCTGCCAGTGAACACCTTCATCGCCACATAGGTCACGAAGCCCAGCGCGATGCCGTCGGCGACCGAGAAGGTCAGCGGCATCATGATGACGGTGACGATGGCCGGGATGGTCTCGGTGTGTTCCTCCCAGTCGATGTGCGCGAGGCCGCCCATCATCAGCATGGCGACGTAGATCAGCGCGCCGGCGGTGGCATAGGCGGGGATCATGCCGGCCAGCGGGGCGAAGAACATCGCGGCGATGAACAGCAGGCCGACGACTACCGCGGTCAGCCCGGTGCGGCCACCGGCGGCGACGCCCGCGGCGCTTTCCACGTAGCTGGTCACCGGCGGCACGCCGAGCACCGCACCCACCGCGCTGGAGGCGCTGTCGGCCTTCATCGCCTTGGACAGGTTCTCGATGCGGCCGTCCTCGCGCACCAGATGCGCGCGCTGCGCCACGCCCATCAGGGTGCCGGCGGTGTCGAACATGTGCACGAAGAGGAAGGCCAGGATCACGCTGATCATGGTCACGTTGAACGCGCCGGCGATGTCCATCGCCATGAAGGTCGGCGCCAGGCTCGGCGGCATCGAGAACACGCCGCCGAATTCCACCAGACCGAGACCGAGGCCGACGAGGGTGACGGTGAGGATGCTGATCAGGATGCCGCCGAACACGCGGCGATATTCCAGCACCGCGATCATCAGGAAGCAGATGGCGGCGAGCAGCGGGCCGGGCTTGGTCAGATCGCCGATGTGCACCAGGGTGGCGGGGTTGGCGACGACGATGCCGGCGGTCTTCAGGCCGATCAGCCCGAGGAACAACCCGACCCCCGCGCCCATGGCGAAGCGCAGGCTCGGCGGAATGCTGTTCAGCAGCCATTCGCGGATGCGCGAGAAGGTCAGCACCATGAACAGGATGCCGGAGAGGAACACCGCGCCGAGGGCGATCTCCCAGCTGTAGTTCATGGTCTTGACCACGGTGTAGGTAAAGAAGGCGTTGAGACCCATGCCCGGCGCCAGCCCCACCGGCCAGTTGGCGTACAGCCCCATCAGCATGCAGCCCAGCGCGGCGGCCAGGCAGGTGGCGACGAACGCGGCGCCGTGGTCGATGCCGGCGTCGGCCATGATGTTCGGGTTGACGAAGATGATGTAGGCCATGGTGATGAAGGTGGTCAGGCCGGCGGCCAGTTCCGTCTTCACCGTGGTGCCGTGCTGGCTGAGCTTGAACAGACGTTCGAGCAGGCCGCCGGCGGGTCGGGCTGTAGCTGAATAGATGGCTTGTTGTTCTTGTTCCACAGCGGGTACTCCTCAACGCTCTTGTTGTTGGTCCTTGCCGTCGGCTGGTTCACCTGCGTCCCTTGCGCAACGGAAAGGCTGTGAGGGTGTGTTTCTGACCTTGAAGTCAGGAAGTCACGCGGCGGATTATGCACTTGTATACAAAAAGTTCAAATAATGTTTCGTAAGTGGTTGCGCGTTCTTTACAAAAAAACACACAGGTCGTTCCCACGCTTCTGCTCGACATCCAGCCCGGAATTGGCGGGTGGAGGAGGGGTGGGATACATGCAGGATTGCTGCGCAGGACTGGACAATTTGTGTACACTATTGCGCAAACGCACGCGCGTGCCACTATTTCGCCGTCCCCGAATGGATTCAGCCCAGGCCGATGGCCGGATGAGCAAGGTTCGATACCGATGACCGACCAGTTGCAACAGTTCAAGAAGCAGCCGCGCAATGGCAAGAGCCGCAGCGGCACCCAGGACGAGATCGTCTACGCTCACATCTTCGACGCCATCCTCGAACAGCGCCTGGCGCCCGGCACCAAGCTGAGCGAAGAGGCGCTGGGCGAGATCTTCGGCGTCAGCCGCACCATCATCCGCCGCGCCCTGTCGCGCCTGGCCCACGAGCAGGTGGTGCTGCTGCGTCCGAACCGCGGCGCGGTGGTGGCCAGCCCGAGCATCGACGAAGCCCGGCAGATCCTCTTCGCCCGCCGCACCGTCGAACGCGCCATCACCGAACTGGCGGTGGACAACGCCAGCTCCGAGCCGATGGCCGAACTGCGCGAGATGGTGAAGGAAGAAGAGGCCAGCTTCGCTCGCGGCGACCGCGGCGCCGGCATCCGCCTGTCCGGCGAGTTCCACCTGAAGCTCGCGGAAATGGCGAAGAACGCGCCGCTGGTGAGCTTCCAGCGCAGCCTGGTGTCGCAGACTTCGCTGATCATCGCCCAGTACGAAAGCGGCGGCCGTTCGCACTGTTCGTTCGACGAACACAACGAAATCCTCGACGCCATCGAGAAGGGCGACAAGGAAAAGGCCGTGACCCTGATGATGCACCACATGGCGCACATCGACGACAAGCTGAACCTGGAGAGCGACGCCGCCTCCGGCGACCTGCACGCGGTCTTCTCGCACCTGCTGACCAGCAAGAAGAAACCGCGCCGCTCCAAGGCGGATGCGGATTCGGCGGCCTGATCGCCAGGCTGGAAACGCAAAGGCCCCGCTGAAGAGCGGGGCCTTTTTGTTTGCGGCCAGACGGGTAGGGCGGGCGCAACCCGCCAATTCTTGTGGTGGCCATCTGGCGGGTTTCACTCGCCCTACGCCCGGGGCGCCGGATCGCGGGCATGGCCCAAGGACCGTAGGATGGGTTGAGCTTGCGATACCCATCGATTGGCACTGCACCGTTGGGCTTCGCAGGCTCAGCACCAACCTACGAAAAGCACGCACCTGCTCCGAGGCGTGACGTAGGTTGGCGCTGAGCGCAGCGAAGCCCAACAACTGCCGGGCACTGCGTCATGGGTATCGCTTCGCTCAACCCATCCTACAAGTTGCGGCAGGGCGGGTGGATCGACTCAGCGCCGATCGCACCATACCGTCTGCGGATTGAGGAACTCCCTCAGGCCGAAGTGCGACAGCTCGCGTCCGAAGCCGCTTTTCTTCACGCCGCCGATCGGTACGCGCGGGTCGGAGGCGGAGAAGCCGTTGATGAACACCGCACCGCTGACGATGCGACGGGCCAGGCGCTTGGCGTTGGCGACGTCGGCGCTCCACAGTGCGCCGGAGAGGCCGAACTCGCTGTCGTTGGCCATCTCGATGGCATGTTCGGCATCGCGGGCGACGATCAGCGAGGCCACCGGGCCGAAGATTTCCTGGCGGAACGAGGTCATGCCCGGCTGAATTCCGGCGAGAACGGTTGGCGCATAGTAGTTGCCGTCGCCTTCCAGCTTGTGGCCGCCCAGCAGCAGGGTGGCGCCTTCGGCGATGGTTTTCTGCACCTGCTGGTCCAGTTCTTCGCGCAGGTCGGCGCGGGCCATCGGGCCGACGAAGGTGGCGTCGTCCAGCGGGTCGCCGATCTTCAGCGCCTTGACCGCCTCGACGAAGCGCTCGGTGAATGCATCGGCAATCGACGCTTCGAGGATGATGCGCTTGGCGGCGATGCACACCTGGCCGCAGTTGTTGAAGCGGCTGGCGACGGCGGCTTTCACCGCTGCATCGATGTCGGCGTCGGCGAGGACGATGAAGGGGTCGGAGCCGCCGAGTTCCAGCACGCACTTCTTCAGCGCGGCGCCGGCCTGGGAAGCGATGGCCGCACCCGCGCCGACGCTGCCGGTCACGGCGATGGAAGCGATGCGCGAATCGGCGATGGCCCTGGATACCAGCGGCGGCTCGACGTTGAGCACCTCGAACACGCCTTCCGGCAGACCGGCTTCAAGCCAGGCCTTCTGCAACTGGTAGGCGCAACCCATGACGTTCGGCGCGTGCTTGAGCACGTAGGTGTTGCCGCCAAGGATGATCGCGACCGCGCCGCGCATCACCTGCCAGGTCGGGAAGTTCCACGGCATTACCGCCAGAACGGGGCCGAGGGGCAGCCAGGAGACATAGGCCTTGCCGCCTTCGATGCTGGTCGGCTCGTCCTGCAGCATGGCCGGGCCGTGTTCGGCGTACCACTCGCAGAGGCCGGCGCACTTGTTGATCTCGCCGCGCGCCTGGCTGACCGGCATGCCCATTTCCCGGGCTTCCATACGGGCCATCGGCTCGACATTGGCGCGCAGCACGGCGGCCATCCGGCGCAGCACTTCGACGCGCTGCTCGACCGGCGTATCGCGCCACTGGCGGAAGGCGCTGTCGGCGGACTGCAGCACGGACTCAAGGTCGTCGGCGTTCTGGAACGGATAGCGGGCCAGTTCCTCGCCCGTGGCAGGGCTGCGGGAGATGGCGGCAGGGATGGCGGCGATCTGGTTCATGTGGTCCTCGCGAGGCGCAGGTGGTGTTGTTGTTGAGCAAAAATTAATCTGCGCATGAATTCATGTAAAATGAATAATCAAGAAAGATTCTTTCTCTTGGAGAGAATATGGACCTGACCCAACTGGAAATTTTCCGCGCCGTCGCCCAGACCGGCAGCATCACCGCGGCCGCCGGCCTGATGCATCGTGTCCCGTCGAACCTCACCACGCGCATCAAGCAGCTGGAAGCGGAGCTGGGCGCCGAGTTGTTCATCCGCGAGAAGTTACGCCTGCGCCTGTCGGCGACCGGCAAGAGCTTCCTTGGCTACGCCGAGCGCATCCTCGATCTGGTGGAGGAAGCGCGGCAGGTCGCCAGCGGGGCGGAGCCGCATGGCAGCTTTTCCCTCGGTTCGCTGGAAAGCACTGCGGCGGTACGCATTCCGGCCCTGCTCGCGGCCTATCACCAGCGCTACCCGAAGGTGCAGCTGGATCTTTCCACCGGGCCTTCCGGCGAGATGATCGATGGCGTGCTGTCCGGACGATTCAGCGCAGCTTTCTCCGACGGCCCGGCGAACCATCCGCAACTGGATGGCCGCCCGGTGTTCCAGGAAGAACTGGTGCTGATGAGCACCGTCGCGCATCCGCCGGTACGCGATGCGCGGGACGTGGCGGGGGAGACGGTGTTCGCCTTCCGCGATACCTGTTCGTACCGCAAGCGCATGGAGAGCTGGTTCGCCGAACATCGCGTGGTGCCGGGCAAGATCATCGAGATGGAGTCCTACCACGGCATGCTCGCCTGCATCGCCGCCGGCGGCGGGGTGGCGATGATCCCGCGGCGGATGTTCGAAAGCCTGGCCGGCGGCAGCAACGTGGCGATCCATACGCTGGAGTCCAGGCACGCCGACGTCACCACCTGGCTGTTCTGGCGACGCGGCACCGAAATGCCGGCCCTGCGCGGCCTCAACGAGGTGCTCGATTCCTACCAGAGCGGCGCGTAGGTTGGCGCTGAGCGCAGCGAAGCCCAACATCTGCCGAGCCGCGGCACCGTTGGGCTTCGCAAGCTCAGCACCAACCTACGGTGAGCGTCTTAATGATGCCCGCACAACGCATCCCGGCCGCGTTCGCCGAGGATGTTGAACAGCAGGTTCAGCGCCACCGCCCAGATCGCGGTCATGGCGATGCCGCTGTGGGTGATCGGCTCCAGCCAGTGGGGCAGGGCGGCGAAGAAGTCCGGGCGGACTACGGGAATCATGCCCATGCCGATGCTCACCGCCACCAGCAACTGGTTGCGGCGGTCGCTGATGTCGGCTTCCTGGAGGATGCGGATGCCGCTGGAAGCGACCATGCCGAACATGGCGATGCCGGCGCCGCCGAGCACCGCCGGCGGGATGGAAGCGATCACGAAGGCGACCTTGGGCAGCATGCTGAGGGCGATGAGGATGCCGGCGGCGGCCACGGTGACGAAGCGGCTGCGCACCCCGGTCATCTGCACCAGGCCGATGTTCTGGGCGAAGGACGAGTGGGTGAAGGTGTTCAGGAAGCCGGCGAGGAAGGACGCTCCGGCGTCGCAGAGCAGGCCGCGGCGCAGGCGGTTCGGGCAGATCTCGGTGTCGGTGAGCTTGCCCAGGGCGAGGAACATGCCGGTCGATTCGACGAAGATGATCACCACCACCAGGCACATCGACAGCACTGGCGCCAGGTGGAACTCCGGCATGCCGAAGTGCAGCGGGGTGACCAGGTCGAACATCGGCCGCTCGGCCATGCCGCTCAGGTCGACCATGCCCATGCCGGCGCCGATGAGGTAGCCGAGCAGCATGCCGATCAGCACCGAGACGTTGACCCAGAAGCCTTTCAGGAAGCGGTTGATCAGCAGGATCACGGCGAGCACGAAGGACGACAGCGCCAGGTACTCCAGCGCGCCGAAGGTGGTCGCGGAGTGGCCGCCGCCAGCCCAGTCGATCGCGACCGGGAACAGGCTCATGCCGATGGAGGTGATCACCGTGCCGGTCACCAGTGGCGGGAAGAAGCGCACGATGCGGCTCATGAACGGCGCGATGAGCATGCCGAAGAAGCCCGCGGCGATGGTCGCGCCGAAGATGCCGGGCAGGCCGACGCCGGGCATGCCGGCCATGGCCACCATGCTGCCGACCGCGGCGAAGCTGGCGCCCATCATCACCGGCATGCGGATGCCGACCGGGCCGATGCCGAGGGATTGCACCAGGGTGGCGATACCGGCGACCAGCAGGTCGGCATTGATCAGGAAGGCGATCTCCTCGCGGGAGAGGCCGGCTGCCTGGCCGACGATCAGCGGAACGGCGATGGCGCCGCCGTACATCAGCAGCACGTGCTGGAAACCGACCAGCAGGAGCTGCAGCAGCGGCAAGCGTTGATCGACAGCCGAGCCGCTGACGCGGCGCTCAGGTACCTCGGACATGCAACACCTCGGGCTTTTTATTGTTGTCAGTCGCTGGCGGACGCCGGTGAGGTTCGGCGCCGATGGGCTCGTCAAGCGCCGGCAAGGGCCGGGCGATGCAGCGGACGAATTTATACCCGCTGCCTGTGCTCGATTCAATCTGTTTTTTGTATACAAAACCACTTCCAAGGCTCTGGCGTGCCGGCCTTGTGGCATGTCTGGCCGGACGAGCAGCGGCTGCCCACCCGATGCGAGTACGGACAGCGGGCAGGATTGCGGGCAGAATGCCGCCGCGAATACGTAACCCCCGGTAAAACAAAGGTAAATAGCGGGTAAAGAGGCTTTGCCTGCGACGTTGCCGTGCTTATCGTTCACACTCGATACTCTCTGATGCCCTCCGTCCTCCTATGACCATCATGATCCCTAGCAATGGAACGCCCTCGAAACTCCGCACCCTGCGCCCCTGGCTGATCACTGCGGCGGCTTTCGCCGCGGTGGCATTGCTGATCATGTGGCTCAGCGCGGCGCCCGATCCCGCGCCACAGGCACGCGGCGGGCGACCTGGGCCGGGCATGGGCGGCGGACCGGGCGGGGCGATGATCACCGTCAGCGTGGCGCCGGTGGTGCAGGGCGACCTGCCGGTGCATTACCACGCGCTGGGCACCGTCACCGCGTCGAACACCGTCAACGTGCGTCCGCGGGTCAACGGCCAACTGGTCAAGGTGCTGTTCCAGGAAGGCCAGGAAGTGAAGGCCGGCGATCTGCTCGCAGTGGTCGATCCGCGCCCGTACCAGGCGGCGCTGGCGCAGGCCGAGGGCACCCTGCTGCAGAACCGCGCGCAACTCACGAACGCCCAGACCGACCTGCAGCGCTACAAGGGCCTGTACGCCGAGGACTCCATCGCCAAGCAGACCCTGGATACCCAGGAAGCGCTGGTGCGCCAGTATGAAGGCACCCTGCGCACCAACCAGGGCCAGGTCGACGACGCCAAGCTGAACCTCGAATTCACCCAGATCCGCGCACCGATTGCCGGCCGCCTCGGCCTGCGCCAGGTGGACGTCGGCAACCTGGTGACCTCCGGCGATACCACGCCGCTGGTGGTGATCACCCAGGTCAAGCCGATCACCGTGGTGTTCAGCCTGCCGCAGCAGCAGCTCGGTACCGTCGCCCAGCAGCTCACCGGCAGCCAGCCGATCCCGGTGGAAGCGCTGGATCGCAGCCAGAACCGCACCCTGGCCACCGGCACGCTGATGACCCTGGACAACCAGATCGACACCACCACCGGCACGGTCAAGCTCAAGGCGAAATTCGTCAATGACGACCAGCGCCTGTTCCCCAACCAGTTCGTCAATGTGCGCCTGCTCGCCGAGACCCTGCAGAGCGTGCTGACCATCCCGGCCAATGCCGTGCAGCGCGGCAACGACGGCACCTACGTGTTCGTCGCCGGCGAGGGCGACAAGGCGCAGCGCCGGCTGGTCACCCTGGGCACTGCCGAAGGCGAGCGCGTGGTGGTCAGCGAGGGCCTGAAGGCCGGCGAGCGGGTGGTGGTGGAAGGCACCGACCGCCTGCGCGACGGTTCGCAACTGCGCATCGCCGGCAGCCCGGACAAGGCGCCGGTGGCAGCCAATGGCGACAAGCCCGAAGGCGCCGCGCGCTCCCATGCGGGCAAGGGCGACGGTAAGGCGCAATGAACCCGTCCCGTCCGTTCATCCTGCGGCCGGTGGCCACCACGCTGCTGATGGTGGCGATCCTGCTGTCCGGGATCATCGCCTACCGCTTCCTGCCGATCTCCGCGCTGCCCGAGGTGGACTACCCGACCATCCAGGTCGTCACCCTCTATCCCGGCGCCAGCCCGGAGATCATGACCTCCTCGGTGACCGCGCCGCTGGAGAACCAGCTTGGGCAGATTCCCGGGCTCAACGAGATGTCCTCCACCAGTTCCGGCGGCGCCTCGGTGATCACCCTGCAGTTCAGCCTGGACAGCAACCTCGACGTCGCCGAGCAGGAAGTGCAGGCGGCGATCAACAGCGCGCAGAGCCTGCTGCCCAAGGATCTGCCGAACCAGCCGGTGTTCAGCAAGGTGAACCCGGCGGACGCGCCGATCCTGACCCTGGCGGTGATGTCCGACAACATGCCGCTGCCGCAGATCCAGGACCTGGTGGATACCCGCCTCGCGCAGAAGATCTCGCAGATTTCCGGCGTCGGCCTGGTCAGCATCAGCGGCGGCCAGCGTCCGGCCGTACGTATCCGCGCCAACCCCGCCGCGCTGGCGGCCGCCGGGCTCAGCCTGGAAGACGTGCGCAGCACGGTGAACGCCAACAACCTCAACGGGCCGAAGGGCAGCTTCGACGGTCCGACACGCTCCTCGACCCTCGACGCCAACGACCAGCTGCGCGATGCCGATGCCTACCGCGACCTGATCGTCGCCTACAAGAACGGCTCGCCGCTGCGCATCCGCGATGTCGCCAGCGTCGAGGACGACGCCGAGAACGTGCGCCTGGCCGCCTGGGCCAACGCCACTCCGGCGGTGGTGCTGAATATCCAGCGCCAGCCCGGTGCCAACGTCATCGAGGTGGTCGACAGCATCAAGGCCATGCTGCCGCAGTTGCAGGCGACCCTGCCGGGCAACCTCGACGTGCAGGTGCTGACCGACCGCACCACCACCATCCGCGCCTCGGTGAAGGACGTGCAGTTCGAGCTGCTGCTCGCCGTTGCCCTGGTGGTGATGGTGACCTTCCTGTTCCTGCGCAACATCTCCGCCACGCTGATCCCCAGCTTCGCTGTGCCGCTGTCGCTGATCGGCACCTTCGGCGTGATGTACCTGTCCGGCTTCTCGATCAACAACCTGACGCTGATGGCGCTGACCATCGCCACCGGCTTCGTGGTCGACGACGCCATCGTCATGGTGGAGAACATCGCGCGCTACCTGGAAAAGGGCGACTCGCCGATGCAGGCGGCGCTGAAGGGCTCCAAGCAGATCGGCTTCACCATCATCTCGCTGACCTTCTCGCTGATCGCCGTGCTGATCCCGCTGCTGTTCATGGGCGACGTGGCCGGCCGGCTGTTCCGCGAGTTCGCCATCACCCTGGCGGTGGCGATCCTGATTTCCGGCTTCGTCTCCCTGACCCTCACGCCGATGCTCAGCGCCAAGCTGCTGCGCCACGTCGATCCGGAACAGGAAGGCCGCTTCGCCCGCGCCGCCGGCCGTGTCATCGACGGCATGATCGCGCGCTACGCCAGCGCGCTGAAGGTGGTGCTGCGTCACCAGCCGCTGACATTGCTGGTCGCCATCGGCACCCTGGTGCTGACCGCCATGCTCTACGCGTTCATGCCCAAGGGCTTCTTCCCGGTGCAGGACACCGGGGTGATCCAGGGCATCGCCGAGGCGCCGCAGTCGATTTCCTTCCAGGCCATGGCTTCGCGCCAGCAGGAACTGGCCAAGGTGCTGCTGGCCGATCCGGCGGTGGAAAGCCTGTCGTCGTTCATCGGCGTCGACGGCACCAACCCGACGCTGAACACCGGCCGTCTGCTGATCAACCTGAAACCGCACCATGAGCGCGACGTCACCGCCAGCGAAGTGATCCGCCGCCTGCAGCCGCAGCTGGACGACATCGCCGGGATCAGGCTGTACCTGCAGCCGGTGCAGGACCTGACCATCGAAGACCGCATCGCCCGCACCCAGTACCAGTTCACCCTGCAGGACGCCGACCCGGACGTGCTCGCCGAGTGGGTGCCGAAGCTGGTCGCGCGCCTGCAGGAGCTGCCGCAGCTCGCCGACGTCGCCAGCGACTGGCAGGACAAGGGCCTGCAGGCCTACCTGAACATCGACCGCGACAGCGCCGCGCGCCTCGGCGTGAGCCTGGCGGACATCGACAGCGTGCTCTACAACGCCTTCGGCCAGCGGCTGATCTCCACCATCTTCACCCAGGCCACCCAGTACCGCGTGGTGCTGGAGGTGGCGTCGAACTTCCAGATCGGCCCGCAATCGCTGGAAAACCTCTACGTGCCGGCCAGCGACGGCACCCAGGTGCGCCTGTCGACCCTGGCCAAGGTGGAGGAACGTGACACCCTGCTGGCGATCAACCATATCGCCCAGTTCCCGGCGGCCACCGTGTCGTTCAACCTCGCCGACGGCGTGGCGCTGGGCGAGGCGGTGCAGGCGATCCGCGACGTCGAGAGCGAGATGCAGATGCCGCTCAGCCTGCAGACCGGCTTCCGTGGCGCGGCGCTGGCGTTCGAGTCGTCGCTGACCAACACGCTGCTGCTGATCCTCGCCTCGGTGGTCACCATGTACATCGTGCTGGGCATCCTCTACGAGAGCTTCATCCACCCGGTGACCATCCTCTCCACGCTGCCTTCGGCGGGCGTCGGCGCGTTGCTGGCGCTGATGGTGGCGCGGCAGGACATCGGCATCGTGGCGATCATCGGCATCATCCTGCTGATCGGCATCGTCAAGAAGAACGCGATCATGATGATCGACTTCGCCCTCGACGCCGAACGCAATGAAGGCAAGCCGCCGCACGAGGCGATCTACCAGGCCTGCCTGCTGCGCTTCCGGCCGATCCTGATGACCACCATGGCCGCGCTGCTCGGCGCGCTGCCGCTGATGCTCGCCACCGGCGCCGGCGCCGAGCTGCGCCGGCCGCTGGGCATCACCATGGTCGGCGGCCTGCTGCTCAGCCAGGTGCTGACGCTGTTCACCACGCCGGTGATCTACCTGTACTTCGACCGCCTGGCGCGGCGCTGGAATGCCTGGCGCCGGCGCCACGGGCTCGATCCGTATGCCGATGACGAAGGCGGCGAGGCGGAGCGGGGCTGATGAACATCTCCCGTCCGTTCATCCTGCGGCCGGTGGCGACCACGCTGCTGACCCTGGCGCTGCTGCTCGCCGGCATCCTGTCGTTCGGCCTGCTGCCGGTGGCGCCGCTGCCCAACGTCGATTTCCCGACGATCATGGTGCAGGCCGCGCTGCCCGGAGCCAGCCCGGAAACCATGGCCTCGTCGGTGGCGACGCCGCTGGAACGCTCCCTCGGGCGGATCTCCGGGATCACCCAGATGACCTCCAGCAGTTCGCTGGGCAACACCACCATCGTGGTGCAGTTCGACCTGTCCAAGGACATCGACGGCGCCGCCCGCGAGGTGCAGGCGGCGATCAACGCGGCGGCGAGCCTGTTGCCCACCGGCATGCCGAACAATCCGACGTACCGCAAGGCGAACCCGTCGGACCAGCCGATCATGATCCTCACGCTCACCTCGGACACCTACACCCGCGGCGAGATGTACGACCTTGCCTCGACCATCGTTTCGCCGCGCCTGTCGCAGGTGAAGGGGGTGGGGCAGGTGAGCATCGGCGGCAGTTCGCTGCCGGCGGTGCGCATCGACCTCAATCCGGACCAGCTCAGCCACTACGGCCTGTCGCTGGAAAGCGTGCGCAACGCGGTGGCCAACACCAACTCCGACGGCCCCAAGGGCGCGCTGGAGAAGGACGGCCGTCACTGGCAGGTGGACGCCAACGACCAGTTGCGCAAGGCCGCCGAATACGCGCCTATCATCGTCCACTACAACGCCGAGACCGGCGCCGCCGTACGCCTGCGGGACGTGGCGAAGGTCAGCGACAGCGTGGAGGACGTGCGCAACGCCGGCTTCTCCGACAACCTGCCGGCGGTGCTGCTGATCGTCAGCCGCCAGCCGGGGGCGAACATCATCGAGGCCACCGACGCCATCCACGAGCAGTTGCCGATCCTCCAGGACGTGCTCGGCCCGCGGGTCAAGCTGAACGTGATGGACGACCGCAGTCCGTCGATCCGCGCCTCGCTGGAAGAGGCCGAGCTGACCCTGCTCATCTCGGTGGCGCTGGTGATCCTGGTGGTCTGGCTGTTCCTGCGCAACGGCCGCGCCACGCTGATTCCCAGCCTGGCGGTGCCGGTGTCGCTGATCGGCACCTTCGCCGTGATGTACCTGTGCGGCTTCTCGCTGAACAACCTGTCGCTGATGGCGCTGATCATCTCCACCGGCTTCGTGGTGGACGACGCCATCGTCGTGGTGGAGAACATCGCGCGGCGCATCGAGGAGGGCGACCGTCCACTGCAGGCGGCACTACGCGGCGCCCGCGAGGTGGGCTTCACGGTGCTGTCGATGACCCTCTCGCTGGTCGCCGTGTTCATCCCGCTACTGCTGATGGGCGGCATCACCGGCCGGCTGTTCCGCGAGTTCGCCGTGACCCTGGCGGCGGCGGTGATGGTCTCGCTGATCGTATCCCTGACCCTCACGCCGATGCTCTGCGCGCGCCTGCTGCGCCCCATCGACCGCACGCCGAAGGCTTCCCTGGCGCGCCGTGGCAACCGCCTGTTCACCGCCTTCATGCTGAGCTACCGCGCCAGCCTGAGCTGGGCGCTGGAGCATTCGCGGCTGATGATGGTGATCCTGCTCGGCTGCATCGCGCTCAACTTCTACCTGTTCGCCGTGGTGCCCAAGGGCTTCCTGCCATCGCAGGATTCGGGGCGCCTGCGCGGCTTCGCGGTGGCCGACCAGAGCATTTCCTTCCAGGCGCTGGAACAGAAGATGGCGCGCTTCCGGCAGATCCTCACCGAGGATCCGGCGGTGGAGAACGTGGTCGGCTTCGTCGGCGGCGGCAAGTGGATGTCGAGCAACACCGGCTCGTTCTTCGTCTCGCTGAAGCCTATCGGCGAGCGCGACCCGGTGGAACAGGTCGCGGCGCGCCTGCGCAAGCGCATGGCGGAAGTGCCGGGGGCGACGCTCTATCTGGTGGCCGGCCAGGACGTGCGCATCGGCGGCCGGCAGAGCAACGCGCAGTACGAGTTCACCCTGCGCAGCGACGACCTCGCGCTGCTCCGCGAATGGGCGCCGAAGGTGCAGACGGTGCTGGAGAAGGTGCCGCAACTGACGGACGTGAATAGCGACGCCCAGGACAAGGGCGTGCAGACGCGCCTGGTGATCGACCGTGACCGCGCCGCCAGCCTCGGCGTGGATGTCGCGGCGGTGGACGGCGTGCTCAACGACTCCTTCGGCCAGCGGCAGATTTCCACCATCTTCAACCCGCTGAACCAGTATCGCGTGGTGATGGAGGTGGACCAGCAGTACCAGCAGTCGCCGGAGGTGCTGCGCCAGGTCTACGTGATCGGCGCGGACGGGCAGAAGGTGCCGCTGTCGGCCTTCACCCACTACGAGCCGAGCCGCGCGCCGCTGTCGGTGAACCACGACGGCCAGTTCGCCGCGACCACCTTCTCCTTCAACCTTGCCCCGGGCGCGCTGATCGGCCCGGCGCGTGACGCGGTGATGGCGGCGCTGGAGCCGATCCACCTGCCGCTCGACGTGCAGGCCAGCTTCGAAGGCAACGCCGGCGCCGTGCAGCAGACCCAGGACGACATGCCCTGGCTGATCCTGCTGGCGCTGGTGGCGGTGTACATCGTGCTCGGCATCCTCTACGAGAGCTACGTGCATCCGCTGACCATCCTCTCGACGCTGCCGTCGGCGGGCGTCGGCGCCTTGCTCACGCTGCTGCTGTTCCGCACCGAGCTGTCGCTGATCGCGCTGATCGGGGTGATCCTGCTGATCGGCATCGTCAAGAAGAACGCGATCATGATGATCGACTTCGCCCTCGACGCCGAACGCAACGAGGGCCTGAGCCCGCGCGACGCGATCCTCGAAGCCTGCATGAAACGCTTCCGGCCGATCATGATGACCACCCTGGCGGCCATCCTCGGCGCGCTGCCGCTGATCTTCGGCGTCGGCGGCGATGCCGGCCTGCGCCGTCCGCTGGGCATGACCATCGTCGGCGGGCTGATCGGCAGCCAGTTGCTCACCCTCTACACCACCCCCGTGGTCTACCTCTATCTCGACCGCCTGCGCCATTGGGTCAACCAGAAGCGCGGCGTGCGCACCGATGGCGCCCTGGAGACACCGTTATGAAATTCCCGTATTCCGTGATCGCCCTGGCACTCGCCGCCGCTCTTGGCGGCTGCGCCATCGGCCCGGATTACCAGCGGCCGGACCTGCAGATGCCCGCCAGTTTCAAGGAAGCCCAGGGCTGGCGCCTGGCGCAGCCGCAGGAGCTGCTCAACCGCGGCGCCTGGTGGGAACTGTACGGCGACGCCACGCTGAACGACCTGCAGCACAAGCTGATCGCCGCCAACCAGACCCTGGCGCAGTCCGAGGCGTCGTATCGCCAGGCAGCGGCGCTGGTGAAGGGATCACGTTCGACGTTCTTCCCGTCGATCAGTGCCAGCGCCGGCAAGACTCGCTCGGGGCAGGGCGGCGGTGGCGGTACGGTGCGCCTGCCGGACGGCTCGACGGTGAGCAGCGGCAGCACCGGCGGCGTCTCCACCAGCTACGACGCCAGCATCGGCGTGAGCTGGGAGCTCGACCTGTGGGGCAAGCTGCGCCGCCAGTTGGAATCCGACACCGCCGCGATGGACGCCAGCGCCGCCGACCTCGCCGCCTCGCAGCTCAGCCTGCAGTCGCAACTGGCGCAGACCTACCTGCAACTGCGGGTGATCGACCAGCAGAAACGCCTGCTCGACGACACCGTGCAGGCCTACCAGCGTGCGCTGAAACTCACCGAGAACCAGTACAACGCCGGCATCGTCACCAAGGCTGACGTGGCCCAGGCGCGCACCCAGCTGAAGAGCACCGAGGCGCAGGCCATCGACCTGAAGTACCAGCGCGCCCAGCTCGAACACGCCATCGCCGTGCTGGTCGGCCAGCCGCCGGCGCAGTTCAGCCTGGCGGCGGTGGACGACATCCCGAAACTGCCGGACCTGCCCGCCGTGCTGCCGTCGCAACTGCTGGAGCGCCGGCCCGACGTGGCCGCCGCCGAACGCCGGGTGATCGCCGCCAACGCCCTGATCGGCGTGAACAAGGCCGCCTGGTTCCCCGACCTGACCCTCAGTGCAACGGGCGGATACCGCAGCGGCAGCCTGGACAACTGGATCAGCACACCGAACCGCTTCTGGTCGATCGGCCCGCAGTTCGCCATGACCCTGTTCGATGCCGGCCTGATCTCGTCCCGGGTCGAACAGGCCGAGGCCAGCTACGACCAGACCGTGGCCAGCTACCGGCAGACCGTGCTGGACGGCTTCCGCGAGGTGGAGGACTACATGGTCCAGCTCGACGTGCTGGAAGAGGAGAGCGGCGTGCAGCAGGAAGCCCTCGACGCCGCCCGCGAGGCGCTGCGCCTGACCAGCAACCAGTACAAGGCCGGCACCGTCGACTACAACAGCGTGGTCACCACCCAGACCGCCGCACTGAACAACGAACGCACCGTGCTGACCCTGCTCGGCAACCGCCTGACCGCCAGCGTACAACTGATCGCCGCCCTCGGCGGTGGCTGGGACAGCAACCAGATCCAGGACGCCAGCGCCAGCCGCTGATCCCGTAGGTTGGCGCTGAGCGCAGCGAAGCCCAACGATCCAGCCCCCGACAGATGTTGGGTACTGACACCGTAGGTTGGCGCTGAGCGTAGCGAAGCCCAACGATGCAGTGCCCGGCGGATGTTGGGTACTGACACCGTAGGTTGGTGCTGAGCGTAGCGAAGCCCAACGATGCAGTGCCCGGCGGATGTTGGGCTTCGCAAGCTCAGCGCCAACCTACGTCACCAGCAACCCGCCCCCCCCCATAACGAAAAAGCCCCGCGCGAGGCGGGGCTTTCGAATCACCAGCGTTTGCCTTTGTAGCCGCCGCCGTTGTAATAGCCACGGCCGCCGTAATAGTGCTTGCCGCTGTGGTAGTACCTGCCCCCGTTGTAGTACCTACCGCCGCCGTTGTAGTAGCGCGGCGCGTAATAGCGTGGTCCCGGAACCACCACGACCGGCGGCTGGTAGTAGACCGGATAGGGTTGGTAATAGACCGGCGGAGGCGGGGCGTAGTAGACCGGTGGCGGGGCGTAGACGGGGGCGGGGGCGTAGTAGCCGCCGCCGGCGACTATGGCTCCTCCGACCAGTGCGCCGACGACCGCGCCGATGGCGGCGGCGTCGCTGTTGCTGTTTGCCGAAGCCGGCCCGGCAACGGCCAGGGAACCGCACAGCACAACCAAAGCAGGGATACGGCTAAGCATGGTGCACCTCCTCGAAGGTACTGGCGCCTTGCCAACACTTCTCAGACAAATGTGTTGAACAAATATTAACCAGTGCTGTGTAAAGGGAGTGTAAATGGCGCCGTACGGCTATCTGCCGGAAAAACACGGCTATTTCGCTGTATTCGCGAGCATCGGCCGCGTTAACGCCCGGTAGCAAACTGCATGGCAGCAATTGCTGCCGGAGACCGGCCTCGGCTGCTATGGTTGCCTCTTTGCAAAAGACTCAGGAGGTCATCATGTCGTTGCAACGTGCTTCCCTTGCCGCGCTCTTCACCGTCGCGCTGCTGGCTGGGTGCAGTTCAACCGATAAGCAACCCGAAGACGCCGTCGCCAGCATGGATCGCTGCAATGCCCAGCCGGTCCAGGCGCTGATCGGCAAACCGGTTTCCCCCACGCTGGTCGACGAGGCCAAGCGCTCCTCAGGTGCGCATGTCGCCCGGGTTCTGAACCCCAACGATCCGGTGACCATGGACTACAACTCCCTGCGTCTGAACATCGACGTCGATGCGCAACAGGTGATCCGCCAGATTCACTGCGGCTGAAGGTGCAGACAGCGGGCCACACCGGCGCCGAGCGCCGTGGCTGGCCACCGTGGCCCGCAGTTCCGGCTCTGTTTTTCTTCAGTAATAACGTTAAGTTTTTACTGCAATTCATTGATTTAAAATAACTAAATTTTATTAAGACTTTACTTTAAGTTCCGTTCCCGGCGTATGCGCCCGATGCTGCCGCCCGCATCGGATGAGTGGTGTACGCCAGCACTCGACTGCACTGGAATTGCCGCACAGACGCGCTACCTTGAGCCTGTCCCGATTGGTATTTCGAGGATTCAGGGCTGCTCCGGGAGCCGTACCTCGCAGCCCTCCAGTAGAAAAGGAGTGGATCATGGCGCGCACAACCCCCATCGAGCTCTACCGCAATATCGGTATCGTCGCGCATGTGGATGCAGGCAAGACCACCACCACCGAGCGCATCCTTTTCTACACCGGGGTCAACCACAAGATGGGCGAGGTCCACGACGGCGCGGCGACCATGGACTGGATGGTGCAGGAGCAGGAGCGCGGCATCACCATCACCTCGGCGGCCACCACGGCGTTCTGGCTGGGCTCGGCCAAGCAGTACCAGAAACATCGGCTGAACATCATCGATACCCCCGGGCACGTCGATTTCACCATCGAGGTGGAGCGCTCTCTGCGCGTGCTGGATGGCGCGGTGGTGGTGTTCAGCGGCGCCGATGGCGTCGAGCCGCAGTCCGAGACGGTCTGGCGGCAGGCCAACAAGTACGGCGTGCCGCGCCTGGCCTACGTAAACAAGATGGACCGCCAGGGCGCCGACTTCCTCCGCGTGGTCAAGCAGATCGACGAGCGCCTGGGCCACCACCCGGTGCCGATCCAGCTGCCCATCGGTGCCGAGGAAAACTTCCGCGGGCAGATCGACCTGGTGCGGATGAAGGCCATCTACTGGGACGAGGCCGACCAGGGCATGAGCTTCCGCGAGGAAGAGATTCCCGCCGAGCTGGTGGCGCTGGCCGAGGAGTGGCGCGCGCACATGGTCGAGGCCGCCGCCGAGGCCAACGACGAGCTGATGAACAAGTACCTGGAAGGCGAGGAACTGAGCGTTGAGGAGATCAAGGCCGGCCTGCGCCAGCGCACCCTGGCCAACGAGATCGTGCCGGCGGTGCTCGGTTCGTCGTTCAAGAACAAGGGCGTGCCGCTGGTACTCGACGCGGTGATCGACTACCTGCCGGCGCCTTCGGAAATCCCAGCGATCAAGGGTACCCATCCGGATCACGAGGATGTCCACGACGAGCGCCATGCCGACGACAACGAACCGTTCTCCGCGCTGGCCTTCAAGATCGCCACCGACCCCTTCGTCGGCACGCTGACCTTCGCCCGCGTGTACTCGGGCGTGCTGAGTTCCGGCGATGCCGTGCTCAACTCGGTGAAGGGCAAGAAAGAGCGGGTGGGGCGCATGGTGCAGATGCACGCCAACCAGCGCGAGGAAATCAAGGAGTGCCGCGCCGGCGACATCGCCGCGCTGATCGGCATGAAGGATGTCACCACCGGCGACACCCTGTGCGCCATCGAGAAACCGATCATCCTCGAACGGATGGACTTCCCCGATCCGGTGATTTCCGTGGCGGTCGAGCCGAAGACCAAGGCCGACCAGGAGAAGATGGGCATCGCCCTGAGCAAGCTGGCCCAGGAGGACCCGTCGTTCCGCGTGAAGACCGACGAGGAAACCGGCCAGACCATCATCTCCGGCATGGGCGAGCTACATCTGGACATCATCGTCGACCGCATGAAGCGCGAGTTCGGAGTCGAGGCGAACATCGGCAAGCCGCAGGTGGCCTACCGCGAGGCCATCCGCAACAAGTGCGAGATCGAAGGCAAGTTCGTCCGTCAGTCCGGCGGACGCGGCCAGTTCGGCCATTGCTGGATTCGCTTCGAACCGGCTGCCGAAGGCGTGGACGGGCTGCAGTTCGAGAACGAGGTGGTCGGTGGGGCGATCCCGCGCGAGTTCATCCCGGCGATCCAGAAGGGCATCGAGGAACAGATGCGCAACGGCGTGCTGGCCGGCTATCCGCTGGTCAGCCTGAAGGCGACGGTGTTCGACGGTTCCTACCACGACGTCGACTCCAGCGAGATGGCGTTCAAGATCGCCGCGTCGATGGCCACCAAGCAGCTCTCGCAGAAGGGCGGCGCGGTGCTGCTGGAGCCGGTGATGAAGGTCGAGGTGGTGACGCCGGAAGACTACATGGGCGACGTGATGGGCGATTTGAACCGCCGCCGTGGCCTGATCCAGGGTATGGAAGACACGCCGGCGGGCAAGGTGATTCGCGCGGAAGTGCCCTTGGGAGAGATGTTCGGCTACGCCACCGACGTGCGCTCGATGTCCCAGGGGCGTGCCAGCTATTCCATGGAGTTCACCCGCTACGCGGAAACGCCGGCGAATGTTTCCGAAGCGATCGTGAAGAAGCAGTTGGGGTGAGGGGATCGCAATCCTATCGTTCCCACGCTCCCGCGTCCGGTCCGTGGACGCGGAGCGTCCAGGGCGACACTCCCACGCAGGAGCGTGGGAGCGATTTCATGCCCTCACCCTAACCCTCTCCCGGAGGGAGAGGGGACTGTTCGGTGTGAGGCGGAATGCCGTGCCCACTCGCCGCTCCGGAGCGGCCCCCTCTCCCTTTGGGAGAGGGCTGGGGTGAGGGGAAAAGTGGAGCGGGCACAGGCTCTTCAGGCCGGACTCCCTTCCTTCACCTGCCGCTTCAGATAAGCCCGCGCATCCCCAAGAATGCGGTCCGATAGCTCCTCATCCGCCACGCTGCGCGACAGCACCAGCGCGCCGACCAGGCTGGCCAGCAGGGCGACGCCCTGTTCCCGGGCGTGCTCGGCTGGCAGGTTCTTCTCGATCATTTCCAGCCGCTCGCGGACGACCGCATCGGTGGTCGGACTGGCATGGCCGCGCGCGCCGAGTTCGGCGGAGATGGTCGGCAGCGGGCAGCCGCGACCGGGGCCGGCGCGATGGTCGGCGGAGAGGTAGTTGTCGATGAAGGCGTCCAGCGGATCGTCGCTGGCGAACAGCCGCTCGCTCACTTCGCCGAGTTGCCCGGCGGCTTCCTGCAGGGCGATTTCCACCAGTTCGTCCTTCGACTTGAAGTGCGCGTAGAAACCGCCGTGGGTCAGGCCAAGGGCCTTCATCAGCGTCTGCAACCCCGTGGCGTCGACGCCGTCGCGGCGGAAGCGCTCGGCGGCTTCATTGATGATGCGTTGGCGGGTCCGGGCCTTGTGGTCTTCCGAATAGCGCATGGCGGGCGCTACCTCCTGGGAGTGATCAGATGCTGTCCGTCATTCTAACGTCACGAGGGTATCGCCACACTGTCATGCATCAGGACGGGAAAAGCGGCGCCCCGGATAGAGAAGGGTGCCGTGTCGATCACTCCGCCGCCTGGTAGGTCGCGGTGACCTGGCGCAGTTGGTTGCGCTGCACCTTGTAGCGCAGGGCGGATGCCGGCACCGGGCTGGTCTTGCCGGTTTCCAGCCAGGTGCGGATGCGGGTGGCATCGCCGACGTGGGTGCGCTTGCCGAGAGCGTCGAGCAGCGCCAGGGCGACCGGGCGGCCGTTCATCACGGTGACCATCACCAGGCAGTGCCCGGCCTCGTTGGTGAAGCCGGTCTTGGTCAGGCGCACGTCCCATTTCGGGTTGCGCGTCAGCGGGTTGGTGTTGAAGAAGCCCAGCGAGTAGTTCGGGTGGCTGAAGCGCACGGTCTTGCTCGGCGTGGTGCTCAGCTCGCGGATCATCGGGTACTGGTAGGCGGCGCGGACCAGGCGGACCAGGTCGCGGGTGCTGGATACGTTGTATTCCGACAGCCCGGTCGGCTCCTTGAAGCGGGTGTTCCTCATGCCCAGCGCCTGGGCCTTGGCGTTCATCGCCCGGACGAACGCGCGGGTGCCGCCCGGATAGTGGTGGGCAAGGCTGGCGGCGGCGCGGTTTTCCGAGGACATCAGCGCCAGTTCCAGCATCTGCCGGCGGTCGATCTGGCTTTTCAGACGAACGCGGGAATACACGCCCTTCATCTCGGAAGTTTCGGAAATATCGACGTCGAGCAGTTCGCTCATGGGTTGCTTGGCGTCCAGCACTACCACGGCGGTCATCAGCTTGGTGATCGAGGCGATCGGCGAGACCACGTCGGGGTTGCTGGAGTACACGACATCGTTGTTTTGCAGGTCGATCACCAGGGCGCTGCCCGAGGCAAGGACCAGCGGTTTTGCGGCGGCCGGGAGCTTTTCGGCGGCAAGGGAATTCGTAGTGCAGACGGCAGAGGTGAAAAGAAAAACCAGACTCAGAAGCGAGCGACGGATGGCCATGAACAGGATTCGCGAATGTGAGTGGGAAAAAATACGGTGTTCTTGTATGTAAATTCCCACAATTCTAATCCATGCCCTTCTACCGCGCACGTGCGTTCCAGAGGGCTTCGATGGCATTTCATCGGTGTTTCACTTTGAGACAGCGCGAGACTGCGTGCCCATGGCGACGCAACGCGCGTAGGACGGGATGCGATGTGCAACGAGGTGTGTCGCGAAATGCGCCGAGCGAGCGTGCATCCGGCCATGAAATGAGTACATGTATTTGAAATAAAAGAATTTGTTAAGGCTGGCACGGACCCTGCTGTGGTCTTCCCCAGGACGATGCCGGGATGTTTGGGACTTGTGCTTACCTTTACGTTAACGTAAACATAATGAGTACCTTCCGGCACTGCCCGGAGGCGTGACCGGCCGTCGAAATTTCCGGCGCTCCAACCGGTTCGGCTGCCCAGCATCGCTCCCAGAACAAAGACAACAAGGGAAAGCCATGAACAACCTCAGCTACACCCGTGGCCGCCAGGACAAACCCCTGCTGGCCATGACCATCGGCGCCGCCTTCGACGCCACCGTTGCCCGCTTCCCGCAACGCGAGGCGCTGGTGGTCAAGCACCAGAACCTCCGCTACAGCTGGGCCAGCCTCGCCGAGACCGTCGACGCCGTCGCCCGCGCCTTCCTCGCACTCGGCCTGCGCCAGGGCGACCGCCTGGGCATCTGGGCGCCGAACTGCGCCGAGTGGTGCATCGCCCAGTTCGCCAGCGCCAAGGTCGGCGCCGTGCTGGTCAACATCAACCCGGCCTATCGCCTCGGCGAGCTGGAATATGCGCTGAAGCAGTCCGGCTGCACCTGGCTGATCTGCGCAGACTCGTTCAAGACGTCCGACTACCACGCCATGCTCGGCGAAATGCTGCCCGAGCTGGGGCAGGGGCGTCCGGGCGAGCTGTCCAGCGCCAGCCTGCCGGAACTGCGCGGCGTGATCAGCCTGGCCGACCAGGCGCCGGCCGGCTTCCTGCGCTGGAGCCAACTGGCCGCGCTGGGCGCCTCGGTGGCGCCGGCCGAGCTGAAGGAGCGCGAGGCGCTGCTGCAGTTCGACGAGCCGATCAACATCCAGTACACCTCCGGCACCACCGGCTTCCCGAAAGGCGCCACGCTCAGCCACTACAACATCCTCAACAACGGCTACATGGTCGGCGAGAGCCTCGGCCTGACCGAGGAAGACCGCATGGTCGTGCCGGTGCCGCTGTACCACTGCTTCGGCATGGTGATGGGCAACCTCGGCTGCATGACCCACGGCTCCACCATCGTCTACCCGGCGCCGAGCTTCGAGCCGGAAGCGACCCTGCAGGCCGTGGCGGAAGAACGCGCGACCGTGCTCTACGGCGTGCCGACCATGTTCATCGCCGAACTGGACCACCCACGGCGCAAGGAATTCGACCTGACCAGCCTGCGCACCGGGATCATGGCCGGCGCTACCTGCCCGATCGAAGTGATGCGCCGGGTCATCGACGAGATGCACATGGCCGAGGTGCAGATCGCCTACGGCATGACCGAGACCAGCCCGGTGTCGCTGCAGACCGGTCCCGAGGACGACCTGGAAACCCGCGTCACCACCGTCGGCCACACCCAGCCGCAGCTGGAAACGCGGATCATCGACGAGAATGGCCGCATCGTCCCGCGCGGCACCATCGGCGAGCTGTGCACCCGCGGCTACAGCGTGATGCTCGGCTACTGGAACAACCCGCAGGCCACTTCCGAAGCGATCAGCCCGGCGCGCTGGATGCTCACCGGCGACCTGGCGGTGATGGACGAGCGCGGCAACGTGCGCATCGTCGGACGCAGCAAGGACATGATCATTCGTGGCGGCGAGAACATCTATCCGCGCGAGATCGAGGAATTCCTCTTCACCCACCCGGCGGTGGCCGACGTGCAGGTGATCGGCATCCCCGACGAGAAGTACGGCGAAGAGCTGGTCGCCTGGGTCAAGTTCCACCCCGACCACGCCGCCAGCGAGGACGACCTGCGCGCGTTCTGCAAGGCGCGCATCGCGCACTTCAAGGTGCCGCGCTTCTTCCGCTTCGTCGACGAGTTCCCGATGACGGTGACCGGCAAGATCCAGAAGTTCCGCATGCGCGAAATCAGCATCGAGGAAATCCGCGGCAAGTGAAGGGCTGTTTGAAGGGAGCGCCGCGCGCGTTATCGTGCGCGGCTCCCACTCCGATCCAGAAACCGCCATGCCCATAGAGAAAGGCACCATCTCCATCCGCCTGGTCAACGAGGCGCTGGCCGAGTTGCGCCGCCTCGGCCTCGATGCGGCGCCGCTGCTCGAAGCGGCAGGGATATCCGCCGAACTGCTCGACAAACCCTACGCGCGCGTTTCCAGCCTGGCCTATGCGCGGCTCTGGCTGCAGTTGGCGAAGCGGCTGGACGATGAGTTCTTCGCCATGAATCCGCGGCGGATGAAGCCCGGCAGCTTCAATTTCATGGCCCGCGCGGCGATCCATGAAACCAGCCTGGAGCCGGCGCTGAACGTCGCGCTGCGCTTCTTCGGCCTGATCTTCGATGGCCTCTCGCCGCGCCTGACGCGCCAGGACGGCCTGGCGGCGATCGTCCTCGACGAGGGCGAAGGGCCGCCGCAGCGGGCCTTCTGCTACTTCACCCTGTGGCTGATGGTGCACGGCCTGGCCTGCTGGCTGGTTGGCCGGCGCATCCCGATCCTCGCCATCGACCTGCACTGCGAGCAGCCGGACTACATCGAGGACTACCGGGTGATGTTCAGCGACAACCTGCGCTTCTCGCGCCGGCAGACACGCCTGCTGTTCAACGCCGAAGTCCTCGACCTGCCGGTACGCCGCGACGAACGCGAACTGCGCCGCTTCCTGGCGGGCGCGCCGGCCAACATCCTGGTGCGCTACCGCGATCCGCAAAGCCTCGCCGCGCGGATCAAGACCTATCTGCGCAGCCTGAAGTTCGAACGCTGGCCCGACCTGGAAGCGCTGGCCGGGCACTTCTACATGGCGCCCTCGACCCTGCGCCGCAAGCTGGCGGTGGAAGGGCAGTCCTACCAGGCGCTGAAGGACCAACTGCGCCGCGACCTGGCCATCGCCCGTCTGGACAGCGGCGAGGTCAACTTCGCCGACCTCGCCAGCGAACTGGGCTTCGCCGATACCAGCGCGTTCTACAAGGCCTTCCGCAAGTGGACCGGCTCGACGCCGGGGCAGTACCGGGCGGTGATGCAGCAGGGGGCGGAGTAGCGGTGCGCGGATACCCTCACCCCAGCCCTCTCCCGGAGGGAGAGGGGGCACTCCGGAGTGGGTTGATGCAACGTGCTATCCGGCAACACCGAACAATCCCCTCTCCCTCCGGGAGAGGGTTAGGGTGAGGGGGCCAGCAACCCCGAAGCATCCGCTGTCCATTCCGCTCAGCCACATTGAATCCTTTCGACATTGCCCCCGTGCCGATCCGGCGCGAACATCGTAGTCACTCCATGACAAGAACAACCCAGGAGTTTCGCGATGCGCAAGTACGATGCAGCAGTGGCCGAGTTCGACTACCAGGCCGCCGCCGAGTCCACCCTGGCGGGTAACTTCTCCGCCCTCAATGCCGCTGTCGAATGCTGTGACCGCCATGCCATCCCCGGGCGCATCGCGCTGTTCTGGGAAGGCAGGAACGGTGAGAGCGAGACCTATACCTTCACCCAGCTGAAGGACCTTTCCAGCCGCTTCGCCAGTTTCCTCCACGGCCTCGGCGTACGTCCCGGCGACCGTGTTTCCGGCCTGCTGCCGCGCACACCGGAGCTGCTGATCACCATCCTCGCCACCTGGCGCCTGGGTGCGGTGTACCAGCCGCTGTTCACCGCCTTCGGCCCGAAAGCCATCGAGCATCGGGTGAAGACCGCGAACAGCCGGGTCGTGATCACCGACGGCGCCAACCGCAGCAAGATCGACGAGGTGGAGAACGCGCCGCTGACCGTCACCGTCGGCGGACCGAAGGGGCAGGGCATTCGCCACGGCGACTACAGTTTCTGGGCCGAACTGGAGCGTCATTCGCCGGACTTCGAACCGGTCATGCGCAGCGGCGACGATCCCTTCCTGCTGATGTTCACCTCCGGCACCACCGGCCTGGCCAAGCCGCTCGCCGTGCCGCTCCGGGCCATCGTCGCCTTTACCGGCTACCTGCGCGATGCCGTGGGGCTGCGTCCGGAAGATGCCTTCTGGAACGTCGCCGACCCGGGCTGGGCCTACGGGCTCTACTACGCGGTTACCGGTCCGCTGGCGATGGGGCACCCGACCACCTTCTACGAAGGCGCCTTCACCGTCGAAAGCACCTGCCGGATCATCCGCAAGTACGGCATCACCAACCTGGCCGGCTCGCCCACCGCCTACCGCCTGCTGATCGCTGCTGGCGAGGAAGTGAGCAAAGCGCTGAAGGGCCGCCTGCGTGCCGTCAGCAGCGCCGGCGAGCCGCTCAGTCCGGAGGTGATCCGCTGGTTCGCCGATAACCTCGGCGTGACCATCCATGACCACTACGGGCAGACCGAACTGGGCATGGTGCTGGCCAACCACCATGCGCTGGAGCACAAGGTACACATGGGCTCGGCCGGCTTCGCCATTCCTGGCCACCGCGTGGTGGTGCTGGACGAGCAGGGCAACGAACTGCCGGCCGGCCAGCCGGGCATTCTCGCCATGGATCGCAAGCGCTCGCCGCTGATGTGGTTCGGCGGCTACGAAGGCATGGAAACCAAGGCCTTCATCGGCGACTACTATTTGAGCGGCGATACCGTCGAGCTGAACGAGGATGGCAGCATCAGCTTCGTCGGCCGCTCCGACGACCTGATCACCACCTCCGGCTACCGGGTCGGCCCGTTCGACGTGGAAAGCGCGCTGATCGAGCATGCGGCGGTGATGGAAACCGCGGTGATCGGCAAGCCGGACCCGGAGCGCACCGAACTGGTCAAGGCGTTCGTCGTGCTCTGCCAGGGCTACCGCGCCACGCCGGAACTGGCCGAGGAGCTGCAGCAATACGTGCGCAAGCGCCTGTCCGCGCACAGCTATCCGCGGGAGATCGAGTTCGTCGACGAATTGCCGAAGACTCCCAGCGGCAAGATCCAGCGATTCCTCCTGCGCAACCAGGAAATCGCCAAGCAGAACGAGGCCGCCGCGCGTTGAGCGCGGCGGTTCCTAATAGATTCGGGAGAGCAACAGTGCGTATCGAAAACAAGGTATTCATCGTCACCGGCGGCGGTTCCGGCCTCGGCGCCGCCACCGCGAAAACGCTGGTGGAAGCGGGTGGCAAGGTGGTGATCGCCGACATCAACGCCGAAGCCGGTGCGGCCCGGGTGGCCGAACTGGGTGAAGCCAATGCCCGCTTCGTGCGCACCGACGTGACCAGCGAGGCGGATGCCATCAACGCCGTGCAGACCGCCGTGGAGACCTTCGGGGCGCTGCACGGGCTGGTCAATTGCGCCGGCATGGGGCCGGCGGAGAAAGTCATCGGCCGCGATGGCGTGCATCGCCTGGAAAGCTTCGCGCGGATCGTCAACATCAACCTGATCGGCACCTTCAACATGCTGCGGCTGGCCGCCGAGGCCATGAGCCGCAACGAGCCGGACGAAGGCGCCGAGCGCGGCGTGATCGTCAACACCGCCTCGGTGGCGGCCTTCGACGGGCAGATCGGCCAGGCCGCCTATTCCGCGTCGAAGGGCGGTGTGGTCGGCATGACCCTGCCGATCGCCCGCGAACTGGCGCGCCACGGTATCCGCGTGATGACCATCGCCCCCGGCATCTTCGAAACCCCGCTGGTGGCCGGCATGCCCCAGCCGGTACGCGACGCCCTCGGCGCCAGTGTGCCGTTCCCGTCGCGCCTGGGCCGGCCGGACGAGTTCGCCGCGCTGGTCCGCCATATCGCCGAGAACAGCATGCTCAACGGCGAGGTGATCCGCCTCGACGGTGCCATCCGCATGGCCGCGAAGTAATCAGAGGTATTTCCAGATGAAAGATCCCATTGTCATCGTCAGCGCCGCCCGCACTCCCATGGGCGGTTTCCTTGGCGACTTCAAGGACGTGACCGCCGCCACCCTTGGCGCCGCCGCAGTGCGCGCCGCCGTCGAACGCGCGCGCCTGCAGGCCAATGAAGTCGAGGACGCGGTGATCGGCTGCGTCCTCGGCGCCGGCCAGGGCCAGGCTCCGGCGCGCCAGGCCGTGATTGGCGCCGGTCTCGACAAGGGCACGCCGTGCAGCACGGTCAACAAGATGTGCGGCTCGGGCATGAAGGCGGTCATGCAGATCCATGACGCGCTGGTCGCCGACAGCATCGCCGTCGGCCTGGCCGGCGGCATGGAAAGCATGTCCAACGCCCCGTACCTGCTGGACCGCGCCCGCAGCGGCTACCGCATGGGCCACGGTCGGGTGCTCGACCACATGTACCTCGACGGCCTGGAAGACGCCTACGACAAGGGCCGCCTGATGGGCACCTTCGCCGAGGACTGCGCGCAAACCTACGGCTTCACCCGCGAGCAGCAGGACGAATTCGCCATCGCCTCGCTGAGTCGTGCGCAGAAGGCCATGAACGAAGGCCGCTTTGCCGCCGAAGTCGTTGCAGTGCAGGCGAAGTCCGGTCGCGAGGTGGTGACCATCGCCGCCGACGAGCAGCCGCCAAAAGCACGCCTGGACAAGATCCCCACCCTGAAACCGGCATTCCGCGAAGGCGGCACGGTCACTGCGGCCAACTCCAGTTCCATCTCCGACGGCGCCGCCGCGCTGGTGCTGATGCGCCTGTCCGAAGCCGAACGCCGTGGTTTGACGCCGCTGGCGGCGATCCGTGGGCATGCCTCCTTCGCCGATGCGCCGAACCTGTTCCCCACCGCACCGGTGGGCGCCATCCAGCGCCTGATGCAGCGCAGCGGCTGGTCGCTTGGCGAAGTCGATCTGTTCGAGATCAACGAGGCCTTCGCCGTGGTCGCCATGGCGGCGATGCGCGAACTGAAGCTGCCCCATGAAAAACTCAACGTGCACGGCGGCGCCTGTGCCCTCGGCCACCCGATCGGTGCGTCCGGCGCGCGGATCATCGTGACCCTGCTCAACGCCCTGCAGCAGTACGACCTGAAGCGCGGCGTGGCGGCGGTGTGCATCGGCGGCGGCGAAGCCACCGCGGTCGCCGTCGAACGTCTGAATTGAGAACGAAGCCATGATTCCACGTGAAGAAGACATCCAGATCCGCGACGTTGCCCGCCAGTTCGCCCAGGAGCGGCTGAAGCCCTTCGCCGCCGACTGGGATCGCGAGCACCGCTTCCCTGCCGAAGCGCTGAAGGAAATGGCCGACCTCGGCTTCCTCGGCATGCTGGTGGAGGAACGCTGGGACGGCGCGCAGACCGGCCACCTGGCCTACGCCATGGCCCTGGAAGAGATCGCCGCCGGCGATGGCGCCTGCTCGACCATCATGAGCGTGCACAACTCGGTGGGCTGCATGCCCATCGCCAAGTTCGGCACGGACGAGCAGAAGGAGCGCTTCCTGCGTCCGCTGGCCCGCGGCGAGCAGATCGGCGCCTTCGCCCTCACCGAGCCGCAGGCCGGCTCCGACGCCAGCGACCTGCGCACCAAGGCGCGCCGCGATGGCGACCATTACGTGCTGAATGGCAGCAAGCAGTTCATCACTTCCGGCAGCCATGCCGGCGTGGTGATCGTCTTCGCCGTGACCGACCCGGCAGCGGGCAAGAAGGGCATCAGCGCCTTCATCGTCCCCACCGATTCGCCCGGCTACAGCGTCGTGCGCGTCGAGGACAAGCTCGGCCAGCACGCCTCGGACACCTGCCAGATCCAGTTCGACGACCTGCGCCTGCCAGCCAGCTGTCGCCTGGGCGAAGAGGGCGAGGGCTACCGCATCGCCCTGAGCAACCTGGAAGGCGGCCGCATCGGCATCGCCTCGCAGTCGGTGGGCATGGCCCGCGCCGCGCTGGAATACGCCTGCGAGTACGCCCACGAGCGCAAGACCTTCGGCAAGCCGATCATCGAGCACCAGGCCGTGGCCTTCCGCCTCGCCGACATGGCGACCCAGATCGCCGTCGCCCGGCAGATGGTCCACCACGCCGCCAGCCTGCGCGAAGCCGGCCTGCCGTGCCTGACCGAAGCCTCGATGGCCAAGCTGTTCGCTTCGGAGATGGCCGAGAAGGTCTGCTCCGCGGCGATCCAGACGCTGGGCGGCTACGGCTATCTCAACGACTTCCCGGTGGAACGCATCTACCGCGATGTGCGCGTGTGCCAGATCTACGAAGGCACCAGCGACGTACAACGCATGGTGATCGCCCGCACCCTGTAGGTTGGCGCTGAGCGCAGCGAAGCCCAACGATAGCCGGTGCCAGGCCGAATCGTTGGGCTTCGTACCTCAGCCCAACCTACGCATACGCACCGTAGGAGCGGGCCATGCCCGCGAATCGCGCGCATGGCGCGCTCCTACAGGTGGTTCCCACGGAGAACCATGCCCCCTTACCGCGCCGGCAAGATTTTCCCCCGGCACTCGCCAAACCCGATCGACACCTGCCCGTCGCCCTTGCAGCGGGCGCGCAGGATGATCTCGTCGCCGTCCTCCAGGAAGCGCCGCTCCTCGCCAGTCGGCAGGATGATCGGCTGCTGGCCGTTGCCGGTCAGTTCCATCAGGCTGCCGGCGGCTTCGCGCTGTTCGCCGGAAAGGGTGCCGGAGCCGAACAGGTCGCCCGGTTGCAGGCGGCAGCCGTTGACGCTGTGGTGGGCGATCATCTGCGCCACGGTCCAGTACATGTTCAGCGTGTTGCTCAGGGCGATGCGCTGCGGCGGCAGGTGCTGCTCGTGCATGCGCTCGGTGAGCAGCAGCACCTCCAGCTCGATATCCAGCGCGCCGTTGTCCTGGTCTTCCACGTCCAGCAGATAGGGCAGCGGCTGCGGATCGCCCTCCGCACGCGGCGGCTGCGGTTTGCGGAAGGGCTCCAGCGCCTCGGGCGTGACCACCCACGGCGAGACGGTGGTGGCGAAACTCTTCGACAGGAACGGACCGAGCGGCTGGTATTCCCAGGCCTGGATATCGCGTGCCGACCAGTCGTTGAGCAGGCAGAAACCGGCGACATGGAACGCCGCCTCGCCTATCGGAATCGAGCGCCCCTGATCGTTGCCCTTGCCGATCCAGATGCCCAGCTCCAGTTCCAGATCCATCTTCGCGCTGGGGCCGAAGGTCGGCACCTGCTGTCCCGGCGGCAGGGTCTGGCCGTTGGGGCGGATCACGTCGGTGCCGGATGCCACGATGGTCGAGGCGCGGCCGTGGTAGCCGATTGGCACGTATTTGTAGTTGGGCAGCAGCGGGTTGTCCGGGCGGAACAGCTTGCCGATGTTCTGCGCGTGGTGGATGCCGACGTAGAAGTCGGTGTAGTCGCCGATGCGTGCCGGCAGGTGCATGCGGCAGGCCAGTTGCGGCTTCAGCAGGGCCGCGCCGAGGTGCTCCAGGCGCTTGTGGTCCGGGCTGTCGCTGGCCAGCAGTTCGAGCAGGCGCTTGCGCAGGGCCCGGCGCGGCGTGGAGCCGAGGGCGAAAAAGGCGTTCAGGGTTTCGCCGCTGGCCGCGCGCGCCGCTTCGCCGGCCGAGCCATGGAACAGCCCGGTGTCGCAGGCGACCTTGAGGTCGAAGATGTAGTCGCCGATGGCGACCCCGCCGCGTGGCGTGTCGCCCGGCGGGCTGAAGATGCCCAGCGGCAGGTTCTGCAGCGGGAAATCCGGGTGGCCGTTGGCCGACTCGACCCAACTGGTGGGCAGGCTATCTGTAGTCATCGGCTCATTTACCCTGGGTGAAGGTCTTTTCCATGCCGGCCCAGCAGCCGTCGTAGTCGCCTTGCAGCTGGGGGCTCTCCAAAGCGTAGCGGGTCGGGCGCAACACGCGGCCGGTTTCGAACATGAAGGCCATGGTGTTGTCGATCTTGTGCGGCTTGAGGTCGGCGGCGATGGCCTGGCGGGTGGTGGCGTTGTCCGGGCCGTGGGCGCTCATGCAGTTGTGCAGCGAGGCGCCGCCAGGCAGGAAGCCTTCGGCCTTGGCATCGTAGGCGCCCTGGATCAGGCCCATGAATTCGTTCATCAGGTTGCGGTGGAACCACGGCGGACGGAAGGTGCTCTCGGCCACCATCCAGCGTGGCGGGAAGATCACGAAGTCGACGTTGGCCATGCCGTGGGTGTCGCTGGGCGCGGTGAGCACGGTGAAGATCGACGGGTCCGGGTGATCGAAACTGACCGTGCCGATGGTGTTGAAGCGGCGCAGGTCGTACTTGTACGGCACGTTGTTGCCGTGCCAGGCGACCACGTCCAGCGGCGAGTGGTCGAGGGTGGTGGCCCAGAGTTCGCCGAGGAACTTCTGCACCAGCTGCACCGGGCATTCCACGTCCTCGTAGTGCGCCACCGGGGCGAGGAAGTCGCGGGGGTTGGCCAGGCCGTTGCTGCCGATCGGACCGAGGTCTGGCAGGCGCAGGGCGGCGCCATGGTTCTCGCAGACGTAGCCGCGCGCCGTGGCATCCAGCAGTTCGACGCGGAAGCGCATGCCGCGCGGCAGCACGGCGATTTCCAGCGGTTCGATCTCCAGCACGCCGAGTTCGGTGACCAGGCGCAGGCGCCCGGATTCCGGGACGATCAGCATCTCGCCGTCGGCGTTGAAGAACGCCCGCTGCATCGAGGTGTTGGCGCGGTAGCTGTAGACGCTGACGCCGCTGGCCGCATCCGCCGACGCGGTGGCGGCGACGCAGAGCAGGCCGTCGATGAAATCGGTATCCTCCGACGGCAGCTCGAACGGGCTCCAGCGCAGGCGGTTCGGGGTGATCGGGCCGAGTTCGCCGCCGGCGATCTGGCGCGGCAGGCGCTGGTAGCGCGGATGCGCGGCGGACGGGCGGATGCGGTACATCCAGGTCCGCCGCGATTCGCCGCGCGGCACGGTGAAGGCGGTTCCGGAAAGCAGCTCGGCATACAGGCCGTAGGGGACCTGCTGCGGGGAATTCTGTCCGACGGGCAGGGCGCCGGGCAGGGCTTCGCTGCTGAATTCGTTGCCGAAGCCGGACTGGTAGATAAGGTCGTTCATGGTGTTCTCGTTTTTTATCGTAATCGAGTTACGATTAACGTAATTTCTGCGAGGCGGTCCGTCAAGGTTAAGGGTAGGGGACGATGGCAAGGGACAAGTCGAAAGCGACGAACGAACAGGAAGAAACCGCGCCGACGCGCGGCAAGGTGCAGTCGGCGGAAGTCGGCACCGAGATTCTCAAGGGCCTCGCCGCCCTGGCGCCGAGCACATCGCTGAAGGGACTGGCGGAGCATCTGGGCATGCCGCCGGCCAAGGTCCATCGCTACCTGCAGGCGCTGATCGCCAGCGGCTTCGCCGAGCAGGACCCGGCGACCACCCACTACGGCCTGGGGCGCGAGGCGCTGTACGTCGGCCTGGCGGCGATCCGCCGGCTGGATGTGGTGAGGATCGCCACGCCGTATCTCGCCGAACTGCGCGACAGGCTGGGACAGACCTGCTTCCTGGCGATCTGGGGCAGCCACGGGCCGACCGTGGTGCAGGTCGAGCCGGCGCAGGGCATGGTCACCCTGGTGACGCAGATCGGCTCGGTGCTGCCGCTGCATGGCTCGTCCACCGGGCTGGTGTTCGCCGCGTTCCGTGGCGATGAGGACGGCGATGGGGACGTGCTGGAGCAGATCCGCCGCGATGGCATCCATTCCATCCACGGGCTGCTGATGCCGGGGGTGAACGCGCTGTCGGCACCCCTGTTCGCCACCGGCCGGCAGATCGCCGGGGTGATCACGGTGGTGGGCTCGGCGGCGGGGTTCGATGCCGAGATCGAGGGGGAGGCGGCGGGTTATCTGCGCGAGGTGGCGGGACAGATCAGCGAGAGGATGGGTGGCCAGGCGTAGGGTGAACAATCGCTCCCACGTTTTTGCATGGGAACGCATCCCTGGACGCTCCTGCGTCCGCCCCCATGGGTATCGCAAGCTCAACCCATCCTACGCAAGGTCAAGGCGTTCTGGAGCGGCAGTCAGCGGAACTCGCGTAGGTTGGTGCTGAGCTTGCGAAGCCCAACGGTTATCATGCCCGGCAGATGTTGGGCTTCGCTACGCTCAGCACCAACCTACGGGATGCTGGCTCATGCGCTTTCCATCCTCGCCCAATCCATCCCCTGCAACAGCACATCGCTCAGCGCCTGTGCTGCGCTGGACAGCGAGTGCCCGGCCAGCGTGATCAGGCCCACCTGGCGCTCGATGCGTGGGTCATGCAGCGCCACGCAGCGCGCTCCGAGTTCTTCCATCTGCTTCACGCACAGCCGCGGCACGGCGCTGACGCCCAGGCCCTCGGCGACCATGCGGCCGACGGTGCCCAACTGGTGACTTTCGAACGCCACCGGCAGCTTGCCGTGCCGCGCGCTGACGCTTTCCTCCAGCAGCAGGCGCAGCACCGACGGGCGCTGCAGGGTGATGAAGTTCTCCCGCAGCAGCTCTTCCCAGCTCACCTGCGCCTGTAGCGCCAGTGGCGATTGCGCGGGCAGCACGGCGACGAAACGGTCGGTGTAGAAGGGCGCGAAGTCCAGCCCGTCGAGATTCTCCGGTTCGAAGGCGATGCCCAGTTCGACCCGCCGGTTGCGCACCATTTCCAGCACCTGCTCGTTGATCACGTCGTGCACCGCCACGTTCACCTTCGGGTAGCGGCGGCGGAAGTTCATCAGCACCTCCGGCAGCAGGTTGCCGGCGAAGGAGGGCATGGAGGCGATGGAGACCTTGCCCAGTTGCAGGGTGAAGTGCTGGCGCAGCAGATCCTCGGCGTTGTCCCAGTCGGCCAGCAGGCTGCGGGCGATGGGCAGCAGGGTCTCGCCCTCGGGGGTGAGGCTGACGCTGCGGGTGGTGCGCACCAGCAACGGGCCGCCGAGGGATTCCTCCAGGCTCTTGATCGCCAGGCTCAGCGCCGGCTGCGACAGGTGCAGACGCTCGCAGGCCTGGGCGAAGCTGAGGGTTTGTGCCACGGCGAGGAAGGCGCGCAGTTGTTTGACGGTCATTGATAAGGAAACCGGATCAATGGATTGGAAAAACAAACTTAACAAATGAGTTCCCAGCAGTGAAGCTGCAAGTGTTTTCGGCTATCAGGCCGACTCGACAATTACAAGAGGCAGCAACATGGCAGGACTCGATAAACGCGTAGGCAGCTACGAAGAGGCGCTCGCCGGGCTCACCGACGACATGACGGTAATTGCCGGCGGCTTCGGCATCTGCGGCATCCCGGAAAACCTGATCGCGCAGATCCGCCGCATGGGCGTGAAGGGCCTGACCGTGGTTTCCAACAACTGCGGCATCGACGGCTTCGGCCTTGGCGTGCTGCTGGAAGACCGGCAGATCCGCAAGATGATCGCTTCCTACGTTGGCGAGAATGCCCTGTTCGAGCAGCAGTTACTGAGCGGCGAGCTGGAAGTCGAACTGACTCCGCAAGGCACCCTGGCCGAGAAGATGCGCGCCGGCGGCGCCGGCATCCCGGCCTTCTTCACCGCCACCGGCTACGGCACCCCGATTGCCGACGGCAAGGAAGTGCGCGAGTTCAATGGCCGCAAGTTCATCCTCGAAGAAGCCATCACCGGCGACTTCGCCATCGTCAAGGGCTGGAAGGCCGACCACTACGGCAACGTGATCTACCGCCACACCGCGCAGAACTTCAATCCGCTGGCCGCTACCGCCGGTCGCATCACCGTTGTCGAGGTGGAAGAGATCGTCGCGCCGGGTGAACTGGACCCGGCACAGATCCACACTCCCGGCATCTACGTCGACCGCATCATCCAAGGCACGTTTGAAAAGCGCATCGAGAAGCGCACCGTGCGTTCCTGAGCCCATCGGACAACAAGAGAGAATTCGCAATGGCACTTACCCGCGAACAGATGGCTCAGCGCGTGGCGCGCGAGCTGAAGGACGGCTACTACGTCAACCTCGGCATCGGCATCCCGACCCTGGTGGCCAACTACGTGCCGGAAGGCATGGAAGTGATGCTGCAGTCGGAAAACGGCCTGCTCGGCATGGGCGCGTTCCCCACCGAGGATGAGGTCGACGCCGACATGATCAACGCCGGCAAGCAGACCGTCACCGCCGTGAAGGGCGCGTCGATCTTCTCCTCGGCCGAATCCTTCGCGATGATCCGCGGCGGCCACGTCGACCTCACCGTGCTCGGTGCGTTCGAGGTGGACGTGCAGGGCAACATCGCCTCCTGGATGGTTCCCGGCAAGCTGGTGAAAGGCATGGGCGGCGCGATGGACCTGGTGGCCGGCGCCGACAACATCATCGTCACCATGACCCACGCCTCGAAGGACGGCGAGTCCAAGCTGCTGGATCGCTGCAGCCTGCCGCTGACCGGCGCCGGCTGCATCCGCAAGGTGCTGACCGACCTGGCCTACCTGGAGATCCAGGACGGCGCCTTCATCCTCCGCGAAACCGCGCCGGGCGTGAGCATCGCCGAGATCGCCGAGAAGACCGCCGGGCGCCTGATCGTGCCGGACGATGTGGTCGAGATGACCTTCTGATTCCACTTGTAGGAGCGGGCCATGCCCGCGATTCGCGCGCATGGCGCGCTCCTACAGGAAAGCCAGCGAGGTAGGGCGGGTGCAACCCGCCACCCCTGACGCACCTCGTTTGGCGGGTTTCACCCGCCCTACGCAATCGCTTCGGAGCATAGACATGCAAGACGTAGTTATCGTTGCCGCCACCCGCACCGCCATCGGCGCCTTCCAGGGCAGCCTGGCCAACGTACCGGCCGATGAGCTGGGCGCCACGCTGATCCGTTCGCTGCTGGAACGCAGCGGCGTCAAGGCGGAGCAGATCGACGAAGTGATCCTCGGCCAGGTGCTCACCGCCGGCAACGGCCAGAACCCGGCGCGCCAGGCGGCGATCAAGGCCGGCCTGCCGGTCACCGTGCCGGCCATGACCATCAATAAGCTCTGCGGCTCCGGCCTGAAGAGCCTGTTCCTCGCCACCCAGGCGATCCGCTGCGGCGACGCCGAGGTGGTGATCGCCGGCGGCCAGGAGAGCATGAGCCTCGCCCCCTACGTGCTGCCCAAGGCACGCACCGGTCTGCGCATGGGCCACGCGGAGCTGCAGGACAGTCTGCTGCGCGACGGCCTGATCGATGCCTTCAACGGCTACCACATGGGCATCACCGCCGAGAACCTGGCCGAGAAGTACGCCATCAGCCGCGAGGCCCAGGATGCCTTCGCCGCCCAGTCGCAGCAGAAGGCCGTGGCTGCCGTCGAGGCCGGCCGCTTCAAGGACGAGATCACCCCGGTGCTGATTCCGCAGCGCAAGGGCGAGCCGCTGCCCTTCGACACCGACGAGCAGCCGCGCGCCGGCACTACCGCCGAGTCGCTGGGCAAGCTGAAACCGGCCTTCAAGAAGGACGGCAGCGTCACCGCCGGCAACGCTTCCACCCTCAACGACGGTGCCGCCGCCGTGTTGCTGATGAGCGCGCCCAAGGCACGGGAACTCGGCCTGCCGGTGCTGGCGCGCATCCAGGCTTACGCCAGCGTTGGCGTCGATCCGTCGATCATGGGCATCGGCCCGGTTTCCGCCACCCGCAACTGCCTGGCGAAGGCCGGCTGGTCGCTGGACGAGGTGGACCTGATCGAAGCCAACGAAGCCTTCGCCGCGCAGTCCCTGTCGGTTGGCAAGGAACTGGGCTGGGATACCGCGAAAGTGAACGTCAACGGCGGCGCCATCGCCCTTGGCCACCCGATCGGCGCTTCCGGCTGCCGCGTGCTGGTGAGCCTGCTGCACGAGATGATCCGTCGCGATGCGAAGAAGGGTCTGGCGACCTTGTGCATTGGCGGTGGGCAGGGTGTGGCGTTGGCTATCGTGCGCGACTGACGTTGCGACGGATCGGCGGGTAGGGCGGGTGCAACCCGCCAATCCCGAGGCGCCATGGCGGGTTGCACCCGCCCTACGGCACTGTCTTGCGACCGGGGGCGCTTTTTTGTAGGAGCGAGCTCTGCTCGCGAATGCCGGCCACGCAAAAAGCTTCGCGAGCAGAGCTCGCTCCTACGGGGCACATACCGTAGGAGCAGACATGCCCGCGATTCGCGCCCATGGGGCGCTTCTGTGGCCGTTCTGCTCAGAACCCGCTTTCCCGCAGCGCCACGGCTGCCAGGCGGGTCAGGCCTTCGGCCAGCAGGCTGAGGCGGGCACCGTCGATTTGCAGGCGGCCGCGGGTTTCGTGGAGGGATTCCGGGGGCTGGTCGAGCTGGATCAGCACGTGGAATACCGGCGGATTCGGGATCAGTTCCTCGCCTTCGTTGGCGGTGGCCAGCGGGCCGCCGTGGCGTGAGGCGAGCATCGGGTGTTCCAGGTGGCTGATGCGGGTGGTGCCGATGGCGATCACCCGGCCTGGAAGGGCCACCGGTTGCCCGTCCGGATAGAAGTGCACCTGGGCGCCGGGCTGCAGCCGGTGGATTTCATCCGGCTTGACGTAGGCGTCGACCTGCCAGCGGCTCGGGTCGATCAGCACCCCCAGCGCCTCGCGGCGGCCGACCCACTGGCCCGGCTGCCAGTCCGGGGCGATGTCGCGCCAGACGCCGGCGAACGGCGCCTGCAGGTTCAGCCGCGCCATTTCCGAGCGGGCCGCGCGCGCTTCTTCGAATTGCACCTTGAGCTTCTGGCGGATGGCGATCTGTTCGGCCAGTCCGGACGGGTCGGCCATCAGCCCGGCCAGGCGCGCCCGATAGCCGCTGATGCCGGCCTCGGAGCCGCGCATGCGGGTGGCGATGTCCGGTTCGTCGAGCACCACCAGCGCCTCGCCGGCCTGCACCTGGCCGGCCGGGCGGATCTGCTGCAGCAGCGCCGGATAGGGCGAGAACACGCGGAACTGCTGCTCAGCCCGCGCCACGCCGACCGCTGCCACCTGGGTGCGCCAGGGCAGGGCGAGCAATAGCAGGAGCAGGGCCATCACCCCCCAGAACACCCGCCGGCGGCTGGAGGGGACATGGGCGCGGGCGCCCCACCAGTATTTCAGTTCGCGCCACACCGGCATGACGATGAACCAGGCGATTTCCACGGCGAACAGGAAGATTCCCAGCAGCTTGAAGAAGAACAGGTAGACCGCCACGGCGATGCCGAGGAACAGCACCAGCCGGTAGACCCAGGTGACGAAGGCGAAGGCGACCAGCATGCGCCGCTTCTCGGCCGGCATCGGTTCCGGCCAGGGTTCCTGCAGGCCGAGCAGCCGGCGGCGCAGGGTGACGCGGGCGAACGCCGAGGAACGTTCGTGCAGGTTGGGGAAGTCGAGCAGGTCGGAGAGGATGAAATAGCCGTCGAAGCGCATGAACGGGCTGGCGTTCAGCGCCAGTGACAGCACCCAGCTGGTGGTCGCCAGGTAGAGCAGCGCGTTGCGCCATGCGCCCGGATCGCTCAGCGCCCAGCCGAGGGTGGCGAGGCCGGCCAGCGCCAGTTCGGTGAGGATGCCGGCGGAGGCGATCGCCAGGCGCTGCTTCGAGCTGTGCAGTTTCCAGCTTTCCCCGGTGTCGGTGTAGAGCATCGGCCACATCACCACGAAGGCGATGCCCATGTGCGCCACACGCAGTCCCAGGCGCGTGGCGACCAGCGCGTGGCCCAGCTCGTGCAGGGTCTTCGCCACCATCAGGGCGAGGGCGAAGCTGAGAAGCCCCTCGGCGGAGAACGACTCGACCACGTCGTGGCTGAAGGTGTCCCACTGGTGCAGCACCAGCACGATGCCGAGCACGCCGAGGGCGATCACCAGCAGCGCCATGAACGGATGGAACAGCCAGTCCAGGCTGCGCGCCAGGCCGCCGAGGAAGCGCTGCGGGCGGACCAGCGGGATGCGGAAGAACAGGTAGTGGTGCAGCCACCAGCGCCAGCTCAGCCAGGCGTTGCCCTGGTCGCGCTGGCGCAGGCGTTCCAGCGCTTGCGGGCCGAGGCGCAGCAACTGGTTGCGTTCGAGGAATTCGTTGAACTGCAGGACTTGCTCCGGCTCCGGCTTCAACGCCGTCTGCGCGCCGATCTGCTCGCTGATCGCCTTGGCCGACTGGCCCCAGCGCAGCAGGCATTCGAACTCCAGCCAGCCGATGCGGTAGAAGCGGTTGAGCACCGTGTCCTGGATCACCCAGGCCGGTTCTCCGCTGGCGCCGGTGGCCGCTTCGCTCAGGCGCAGGTCTTCGCGCAGTGGCGGCAGCGGCGCGTCGAGGGGGAGCGTGTCCATCACCAGCCCGTCCAGGCGCGCAGGCTGGCCAGCGGCCGGCGCAGCAGGTAGTAGCCGAGCAGGACCCGCTCGCCGTACAGCTTGGCGGTGCCATGCAGGCCCAGGCGGGCGTGGGCGGGATGTTCGTCGATGCTCGCCAGCAGGCGGTAGGAGGCCACGCCTTCGTCGCTCGGCCGGGCCTGGTAGCTGGTTTCCAGGATGCGCCCCTTCAGCGGTTGCAGCGGATAGGCGGTGAGGAACAGCGTCACCTCGGCGCCGGGTTCGAGGGCGATGGCGTCGGCCACGGCGAGCTGGATGCGCATCGCCGGCTGCGCCGGGTCGGCCACCAGCATGATCCGCTCGCCGGTGACCACCGGTTTGCCCAGCCAGTCGTTGGGATCGCTGTACACCGCCACCCCGGCCCGCGGCGAAGTCACCTGGGTGCGCTGCAACTGGGAGCGCACGGCTGCCAGTTCGGCGCGGCGTTGGGCGGCGCGGCTGCCGAGCAGGGTCAGTTCGTTCTTGCTCTGGGGATTGTCGAAGGCGCGCTGGTTGGCGGCCAGCAACTCGGCGTCGGCCACCGCCACCTCGCTGCCGAGCACTTCGGCGCGGTTGCGCAGGGTGGTCTCGTCGAGGGCGAACAGCGGTGTGCCGGCCTCGACCGTCTGGTTGGGGCGTACCTGCATGCGGGCGATCACGCCGTCGATGGGCGAGCTGACGATCTGCGCCTCATGGGAAACGATTTCCGCCGGGGCGAGGGCGGTCTGGCGCACCGGGATCAGCAGCACCAGCAGGGCGCAGGCCAGCGCCAGCAGGGTCCTGCGCCGTCCTGGCCGCCAACGTGACAGGCGGCGCCGGCTGGCCAGCGCTTCCCAGCAGTAGCCATAGGTCCGCCACAGGCCGGACAGATGCTGTTGCAGGCCCTCCGCCGGCGCCTCGTCGAGGAGGAACAGCAGCAGCCCGAGACGCTGGCCGTCCTTGCCCTGCAGTGGCACGCACCAGAGTCCGGCGGGCCACCATTCCGTCCAGCCGTCGGCGATCTCCGCCGGCGGGTCGAGACTCTCGCGGGCCAGCCAGCGTGGCTCGCTGCCGTCGACCTGACTGCCCACCCAGCGGCTGGCGCGTTGCAGCCAGACCAGATAGGGCGAGTCCTCGCTGGGCCGCGCCAGGCCGGACACGCACAGCAGGTCGAGATTCGTGCCGCGCTGGGCGAAGACCAGCGCCTGGTGGAAACGCAGCAGCGGATAGAGGTCGTTGGCCATGCCGAACGCCAGCGCCTGCAGCGAGTCGGCCTCCAGCGCGCGATCGCGCAGAGCCGCCAGTCCCGCGAGGAACTGGATGCCGGGCGAGGGTTCACTGACGGTCATCGGGGAACCGCGCGGTACCGGTCATCCCGGCGATCAGCTCGGGATGCTCGGCATCCAGTCGCGCCTCCAGTTCCACGGTCTGCGCCACCGCGTCAACCCGCGAGTTGATCGCGCTGATCCGTGCCGGATAGGTCTTGCCGGTTTCGAGGATGCTGACTTCCAGCGGCATGTCCACCTTCAGCCCTTGCAGCAGCCGGGACGGCACGTTGAGCCGGACCTTGAGCGCGCCGGTGCTGACCAGGTCGAACAGCGGGGTGCCGGCATTCACCGTCTGGTACGGCTTCGCATGGACCTTGGCGACGCGCCCGGCGAACGGCGCCACGACGTTGCAGTAGCCGGCCTGCGCCTGGGCCAGCGCGCGGGCGCCCTCGGTCTTGCGCACCTCGGTGTTGGCCATCGCCACTTCCAGGTCGCCCACCGCATCCAGCTTGCGCAGGTTGCGCTTGGCTTCGAGGTTCTGCCGGGCCATGGTCAGCTCGGAGTCGGCGACCCGTGCGCGGGCCTGCGCCTCGGTGCAGTTGAACTGGGCGAGCACGGCGTTCTTCGCGACCGTCTGGCCGAGGGCCGCGCGCAGTTCGCCGAGGGTGCCGTTCATCTGGCTGGACAGGGTGGTTTCGAGGTCCGCCGCCAGCAGCACGCGGATCGCCCCCGGCTCTTCCATGCCGCCGGGGAGGGTGGGTTCTTCGGCCTGCGTGGCCGGGGTGGTGAGGACTAGCAGCAGCGGCAACATCATGAATCTACGGCTGGTACGAGGCATTGGCCATTCCTTGGGGACTGGGTTCCTGGGTGCTGGCGAGCAGGTTGCGGCCTTCCTGGGCGGAGAGGGTGCGTTCGATCTCCCGCGCCAGGCTCTTGATGTCGTGTTTGTCGATCTGCTCCGGCAGCACGTCCAGGCCGATCGAGTTGTACAGCCGGCCCCAGGCCGCCTGGGCGCTGGAGTAGGCCGCTTCGCGCTGGTAGCGCGACAGCAGGTAGCGGCCCTCGGCGCGGATCAGTTCGAGTTCGGAACCGATGGTGGTGCTCTTCGCCGCCTTGGCGTAGTTCAGCAGGCTTTCGTCGACGCGCAGGCTCTCGTCGGTGAACTCGACTTCCTGGCGCGCCAACTGGTAGCGCAGGGCGCCGACCCGCACCTGGGTGAGAATCGCCATGGACAGCGCGATGCGCCGGGCGTCGTCGGTCTTCTCCTGGGATTCCGCGGCGGCATTCAGCGCGGGCAACTGCGCCAGGCGCAGGAGGTTCATCGATACCTGTACGCCGGTCTCCCACCAGTCGCTGTTGTAGAGGAACTTGTTGGAGTCGTACTGGAAGCCGTAGCTCAGCGTCACGTTCGGCCATACCTGGGCCTTGGCGATCTTCAGGTCGGTGGCCGAGACGCGCTTGCGATACCACTCTTCCATGATCTCCGGGCGGTTCTCCAGCGACAGCTGTTCCAGGCGATCCATGTCCGCCTTGAGCAGCGGCAGCGGCGGCTCGCTCTGGTCGGCGAGGACCATCCGCGAGCCCGGTGGCAGCGACATCAGCGCGGCCAGTTCGGCCTGGGCGAATTCCAGGTCCTGGCGGCGCACGGTCAGCAGGTACACCGAGTCGAGCAGGGCGCGCTGGTAGGCGAGGATTTCCTGGCGCGGCAGCAGGCCCCTGTTCTCGGCCTCGCGGGCGGCGGTCAGTGCCTGGTGGGTGCGCATCAGCAGGTTGTCCACCTGAGGCATCAGCTGTTGCGCGCCGAGCGCGCGCCAGTAGGCGTTGCGCACGTCCTGCAGGACGTTCTGCGCCACCTTGCGCCGGCGTTCCTCGGCCATCTGGATTTCGTCGGTGCGCTGCTGGTTGCGGTAGTAGGCCACGCCGAAGTCCAGCAGGCTCCAGCTCAGGCCGAGGCCGTAGAGTTCGCGGTAGCGCTCCTCTGAGGTGGACGCGCGCAGGGATTCCTGGCGGTCCTCGATGCCGATCGAGGTGCCGCCGGAGTCGTTGTTGCGCCCGGCGTAGCCGGCAGAGGCCACCAGCCGCGGCAGCATCTCGTGGCTGGTCACGTCCTTGAGGTTGGAGGCCAGCGCGCTTTCCATCAGCTTGAGGCGGTAGTCGAGGTTGTACTTGAGGGCGCGTGCGGCCGCCTCGTAGAAGGTGAGCGGCGTACTCACCGGCTCCTGCTCGGAATACATGCTCGCCTGGTCGACGATCAGCCGATGGCGCTTTTCCTCTTCCGTGTAGGGCTTCGGGTCCAGCGAAGTACAGGCAGCGAGTACCGCCGAAGCGACGGCGACGCCGAGAAGCGAGTAGGCATATCTGGACATATTCACCTGCGCGGTCCTGGTTCTTCCGATGAATCGTGGCGTGCCAGCCAGCCGGGGTGCAGGCGCTGCGCGGCGGCCTGCAGTTGCGCGCTGAAGCCCGGGGCGGTGCGTACCGGGGCCTCGGCCTGCGCCGGGCCGCGGGTCAGGCTTTCGGCATCGCTGGCGAATACTGAGGGACTGGCGAGCAGTCCGTCGGCGCTGAGATTGATGCGCTCGTGGCGCCCGAGCATCCAGGCCAGGTCCAGGTTGCTGTCCAGGCGGCTGGCGGCCACCTGTTCGGCGACGAACTGGCCTTCCACCACGCCGAGGCCGGCGCCGATGGACTCGCTGCGGATTTCCTCCGGCAGGCCGAGGCGCAGGTTGCCGCCGCTGGCGCCCCAGGAGGACAGTTCGAGCAGCTTGGACTCGCGCTCCACCACCGGGCCGACGAATACCGCCGGGTCGATGTCCGGCAGCGGCAGGTGGATGAAGCGGGTGTCGCCGCGCTGGCTGAACATCGGCGGGTTGTCCGGCGCGGGGATGAAGGGCGCGGCGATATCCAGGGTGATCACCAGTTCGGCCTGGTCGGTGGCACCGGCGAGGTCGGCGATGGTGTAGGTGAAGACGTCCTGCAGCACCCGGCCAAGTCCGGCGGCGGCCAGCACTTCCGGGTTGCTCAGGTCGATGGCGTAGGTGTAGCTACCGTCGGCATTGAGGATCAGCGTGCCGTAGCGCCCGGCCAGCGGCTGGCCGACCGTGCCGGCGCTGCCGCTGCCCGACTCGGCGCCGGTGCGGATGCCGACCACCTGCAGGGCATCGCCGTTGTCGATGTCGCCGTCGTTGGGCAGCACGTTGCCGCTGGCCTGCGGCGACGGTGTCTGGTCGAGGGCGACGTTGCTGTCGCTCTGCGCCACCGGGTTGTCGTTGGCGCCCTGGATGGTGATGGTCAGGCGCGCCACGGAGGTGGCGCCGGCGGTATCGGCCATGGTGTAGGTGAAGGTTTCGCTGAGCGTCTCGCCGGCGGTGCGCAGCGCCTGCACGGTGGGGTTGGCATCGTCCACCACGTAGCTGTAGCTGCCGTCGGCGTTGATCAGCAACTGGCCGAAGCGGCCGGCCACGACCTGTCCGGCGGCGCCGCTCTGGCCGGTTTCGCTGGCGAACTGCAGCACCTGTTTCGTCTCGCCGTTGGCGATGCTGTCGACGTCGGTGTCGTTGGCCAGCACGTTGCCGAGCCCCGGTGCGCCCGGCGTGCCGTTGGCGATGCCGCCGGCCTCGATGGCGATGGAGGCGTCGTCGTTGGCGATGGGGGTGTCGTTGCGCCCGCTGACGATGATCGTCAGTTGCGAGCTGGCCGTTGCGCCCAGCGCATCCCGCAGGGTGTAGGTGAAGGTTTCGCTGAGGATCTGGCCATCGGTGCGCAGGGCCTCGACCTCCGGCAGGCTGTTGTCGAGCACGTAGCTCCAGGTGCCGTCGGCATTCAGCGTCAGGTCGCCATACAGGCCGCGCAGAGGCGCGCCCAGGGTGCCGGCGGTGCTGCCGGTACTGACGCCGGTGACCGTGAGCTGGTCGCCTTCCAGGTCGGTGTCGTTGGCCAGCACATTGCCGGTGGGGTTGAAACCAGGCGTGGCGTTGTTCAGGCCACCGGCTTCGATGGCGACGCCTTCGTCGGTGTTGGGTGTCGGGGTGTCGTTGCGGCCGCGGATGATGATGTGCAGTTCCGCCAGGTCGCTCAGGGTGCCGAGGTCGGTCACCTGGTAGGTGAAGACGTCCTCGACGAACTGCAGCGGACCGAGCGCCAGGATTTCCGGGTTACTGGAGTCGACGAGATAAACGTAGCTGCCGTTGGCGCCGATTATCAGCGTGCCGAAGCGGCCGGTGAGCACCGTTCCGTTGACATTGGTAGTGCCCTCCGCGATCGGCGACAGCGTGCCGCCGAGGAGTTCGCTTCCCACACGGATGGCGCTGCCGCGGTCCTGGTCGTTGAAGTCGACGTCGGTGTCGTTGGCCAGCACGTTGCCGGTCGGGTTGACCGCATTGCCATTGCCGTTGTCGGCGGCGGCCAGGGCGAAGTCGTTGCGGGCGACCGGCGCATCGTAGGCACCGCGGATAAGGATGTTGAGCTGCGCGATGTCGGTGGCGCCGGCGGTGTCGCGCATGCTGTAGGTGAACTGCTCGACCAGGCTGTCGCCGATCTTCAGTCCCTGCACGGCGGGCAGGTCGTTGTTCACCACGTAGGTGTAGCTGCCGTCGGCCGCCACGGTGAGGGTGCCGTACAGACCCTGGATGCTCTGGCTGCCATTGACTGCGGTGAAGGGCGCGGAGGCCGCTTCGGGGCCTGCGCGGACGCCGGTCAGGACCTTGCCGTCGTTGGCATCGACATCGGTATCGTTGGTCAGCAGGTTGCCGCTGGGATCGATGCCCGGAATGTCGTTGAAGGTGCCGCCGGCCTCGACGGCGAGGGCCGAGTCGTTCACCGCTATCGGGTTGTCGTTGCGGCCCTGGATGGTGATGGTGAGCAGTGCCGAACTGGTCGCGCCGGCCAGGTCGCGGATGCTGTAGGTGAAGCTCTCGCGCAGGACATCGAGCGGCGTGCGCAGGGCCTGCACGGCCGGGTTGGCGTTGTCGAGCACATAGGTGTAGCTGCCGTCGGCGTTCAGCGTGAGGGTGCCGTAGGTGCCGATGAAGGATGTGCCGACGGTGCCGACATTGGAGCCCTGGCCCACGGAAATCACGCTCAGGGTTTCGCCGAATGCGTCCACATCGGTGTCGTTGGCGAGCACGTTGCCGGTCGGATCGATCCCCGGTGCGTTGTTGTTCAGGCCGCCGGCCTCGACGGCGATGGCGTTGTCGTTGTTCGCCACCGGCGCATCGTTGGCGCCGACGATGGTGATGGTCAGGGTGGCGCGGTCCTCGGCACCGGCGGTGTCGCTCACCGTGTAGCTGAACTGGTCGGTTAGGGTGTTGGCGCTGGTGCGCAGGGCCTGCACCTCGGCCATGGCGTTGTCCAGCCGGTAGCTGTAGCTGCCGTCGGCGTTCAGCGTCAGCCAGCCGTAGGTGCCGCGCAGCTCGGTGCCGAGGGTGCCGGCGGTGCCGGTTCCGGCTTCGGCGCCGGTGCGCACCGAGGAAACCGCCTGGGTCTCGCCGTAGTTGATCGGGTCGGCCGGAATCTCGCCGCCGTCCACGTCGGTGTCATTGGCCAGTACGTTGCCGACCGGATCGACGCCGGCCTGGCCGTTGTTGATTCCGCCGGCTTCCACGGCGGTGGCGGCGTCGTCGGCGGCGACCGGATTGTCGTTCTGGCCGAAGATCAGCACGATGATTTCGCCGGCATCGGTTTCCGGCGTCGGCTGCACGCCATCGGAAAGGGTGTAGGTGAAGCGCTCCGACAATATGTCGGTGATGTCGCGCAGGGCCTGCACGTCCGGATTGTCGTTGTTCACCACGTAGTCGAAGGTGCCGTCGGGGCGGATGGTCAGGCTGCCGTAGAGGCCGACGATCGTCGTGCCCGCCGGGAGGACCGGGACGCCGGTGCCGGGTGCGCCTTCCGCGCCGGCGCGGATCAGCGTCACCGTCAGCGGGTCGCCGTCGGGGTCGAAGGCGTTGGCGGTGGCGTCACCGCTGGGATTGACCCCCGGCGTGCCGTTGCCCACTCCGCCGGCTTCCCTGGCGATGACCACCACGTTCTGCGCCACCGGCGGGTCGTTCACGCCGCGCACGATGATGTGCAGTTGCGCCTGATCGGTCAGCCCGGCGGTATCGGTGATCTCGTAGGTGAAGAACTCGTCCAGCGTCTCGCCGGGGCCGAGGGCCTGCACCGCCGCGTTAGTGCTGTCCACGTCATAGAAGAACGAGCCGTCGGCGCCGATGCGCAGGGTGCCGTACAGGCCGTTGATCACGGTGCCATCGGCCTGGGTGGTGCCGCCGTCCACGCCGGTCAGCGCGCCGCCCGCGGTTTCCTCGCCGACGCGGATGCCGGTGACGTTGAGCAGGGTATTGGGCCGGTCGGTGCGGTCGACGTCCTGGTCCACGCCGTTGCCGCCCGGCTGGTTGATGTCGCCCGGCCGGCTGGGGAAGAGGATGACGTTGCCGGTCGGATTGCTTTCCTGGGCATTGCCATTGGTCGAGGCAGCCTGGGCGGCGGCCTGGTCGTCGCTGGCGACGGGGTTGTCGTTGGCGCCATTGATGACGATGCGCAGCTGGGCGATGTCGTTGAGGCCGCCGAGATCGGTCACCTGGTAGCTGAAGAATTCGATCAGGGTGTCGCCGGCGACCAGCCGCTGGACTGCCGTGTTGTTGTTATCCAGCACGTAGCGATAGCTGCCGTCGGCGCCGATGGTCAGGGTGCCGAAGGTGCCGACGATGACGGTGCCGTTGGTGCTGTTGGTGCCGGCGGGGACGTTTATCAGCGTGCCGGGCGCGGTTTCGCGCAGGTTGCGGATGCCGGTGACGGTGCGGGCGTCGCCGTTGTCCACGTCGGTGTCGTTGGCCAGCACGTTGCCGGTGGCGTCGCTGCCCGGCGTGCCGTTGAGCACGCCGCCGGCCTCGGTGGCGGAGCCGTCGTCGTCCACGCCGACCGGGGTGTCGTTGGCGCCGTGGATGGTCACGGTGAGGGTGGAGCTGGAGAGCAGCCCGCCAAGGTCGGAAATCGTGTAGGTGAACTGCTCCACCAGCGTCTCGCCGGCCAGGCGCAGGGCCTGCACGCGCGGGTCGTCGTTGTGCACCACGTACTCGAAGCCGCCGGCGGCGGTCACCACCAGATGGCCGAACGTGCCGTTCACCACCGTGCCGCCGGCGCCGAGGATGGTGGTCGGCGTCTGCCCGGTCAGCCCCATGGACACCACCCGCAGCACGTCGGCGTTGGTGGCGATATCGACGTCGGTGTCGTTGGCCAGCAGGTTGCCGCGCGGATCGACGCCGGGGATGTTGTTGAAGGTGCCGCCGGCTTCCACCGCGTCCGTCACGTCGGGGTTGGCGATGGGCGGGTCGTTCACCGGCTGCAGGACGATCTGCAGGCTGTCCTGGTCGATCAGCGCGTCCTCGGGATTCTCTCCGGGGATGCCGTCGCCGTCGGCATCGCCGAAGTTGCCGAGATCGCTGGTGCGCACCGTCAGGGTGTCGATGCCGTTGAAGTTGAGATTGCCCAGGTAGACCAGGTTGGCCAGCGCGGCGTTGAGATCGGCGAGGTTGCCGGTCAGGGTCAGGCTGGCGCTGTTCGCGCCGGTGACCGTGACGCCCGGCGGCGTGGCCGACAGCGACAGGGTGCCGTTCGCCACCGTCAGGGTGACCTGCAGGGCACGGCCGGCCGTATCAGGATCGCGATTGGCATCGATATCGGCGACCGAGATGCCGGCAATCGGCAGCGGTACGTCTTCAAGGCCGTTCTGGGTGCCGGGCAGGGTGTTCACCGGTGCGTCGTTCTGTTCCACGTAGCCGGCGTCGGCGGCACCCGTGGCGCCTTCGCCGAGGGTGACGACGATCTGCCCGAGCGGGCTGGCGGCATCGGTATCGATGCGCACGCGCAGGTCGCCGATTGGCTGCGGATAGCTGATGGTGCCGGCCGGCGCGTCGATGCGGAAGATGCCCGCCGGCAGCACGCCGAAGCGGTACTGGCCGTTGATATCGGTGACGGCGGAGAACACCAGGTTGTCGGCGGTGCTGGCGAGGTCGCCGTCGGCGCCGGCCCAGGTCAGGGTCACGGTCTGGCCGGGCAGGCCGGGGCCGTCGGGCACCGCGCTGCCGGTGGCGGACCCGGTGTCGTTCCACAGGGTGCCGGCGATGATGCCGAGGCCGGCGCCTTCGCGCAGGATGTAGGTGTTGGGGCCGACCTCGCTGCCGGTGCGCTCGCCGTCCGGCTGGCCGTCGGTGCCGACCGTGGAGCCGCCGAAGGCGGTGAAGTCTTCCGGCAGGCTGGTCCAGGTCAGCACCGCGTTGCTGTTGGCGATGGCGGCGTCGTTCGGCACCGTGACCTGGTAGACGACGTTGATCGCGGTGCCCGGATCGATCTGCGCGAAGTCGATGGTGATGCCGCCGGCATTGCTGAAGGTGACGCCCGGCGGCAGGTTGCCGGGGCCGAAGGTATTGCCGCCGATCTGCAGGCTGATCAGGGTGTAGTTGCTGCCGCCGGGGAAGCTGTCCGTCAGCCGCGTATCGAAGGCCGGCAGGCCGCCGTTCTGGGTGAAGGACACCGACACCGTGGCGGTCCCGGTGGTGCCGGATGGATTCGGATCGAAGCTGGTGACCTGCTTGTTCAGGCCGTTGAAGCCGGGCTCGACGATGGTTTCGGTGTGGATTTCACTGCTGGAGCGATTGACGCCATTGACGAACTCATGGGCCTGCACGTCGAGGGTGGCGCCGGCGACGTTGCTCGCCTGGTTGAGCACGCGGACGTTGAATTCCAGCACGATGCCTTCGAGGTCCGCATCGTTGTTGGCGTTGACCAGGTTGCCCAGGTCGAAGATCACCGTCTGGCTGCCGTCGGGATTGTTGATCACCGTCACCCGCGCGGCATTCAGCAGCGCCACCGGCCCGGCGCCGCTGAGGTCCGCGGTGATCGGCCGCGCCTCGGCGTTGGTTTCGTTGCCTTCTATCTGCAGGCCGCCGGTGAGGGCGAGGAGGGCATCGCTGGTCAGCCCGCCGTTGTTGGAGATCAGCGCGATGCGCAGGTTGTTGCCGGCGGGATCGATGAACTGCAGGCCGTTCTCCAGCTCGATGCGCAGCTGGTAGTTGGGGTTGTCGCCCTCGGGCACCAGCACCGCCAGGCGATAGCGGATCACTTCGCCGACGGTCACCTGTTCGTTCGGTGCGAGGGTGTCGGGCGTCGGCGCCGGGGTATCCGGGAGGCCGCCCACGCGGGACAGCTGCATGGCCTGGTTGACCGGGATGAGCAGGGTCGAGCTGCGCTGGTAGTCGTTGAGCACGCCGCTGTTCAGCGGGCCGTCGACGCCGGTGCGCTCGCCGGCCGGGTTGGCGGTGCCGCCGACGGTGCCGTCGAGGCTGGTCCACTGCACCGTCGCCACGTTGTCGAAGGTCGACTCGGCCGCCGCGGTGGCGTTCACCACGCCGGTCACGCGGATCACGATGCTGCCGCCTTTCACGATGTCGATGTTGGCGCCGGCCACCGTGCGCAATTGGCCGCCGACCAGCTCGAAGTCCGCGCCGCCGTTGTTGGTCGCGCCGTTCAGGTAGGTGACGGTGAACTGCAGGTTGTCCAGTTCGGTGGGCAGCAGGTCGGCGAAGCTGATATCGAAGGCGTTGAAATCGCTGCCCGCGGCGCCGTTGGCGATGGTGATGGTGAATTCCACCGGGTCGCCTTCGTCGAAGCCGTTGAAGTCCGGCGTGGTGACCAGTTGCTGGGTGACCTGCAGGGTCGGTTCGCGGATGAACACGGTCGGCTGGCCATCGATCAGGGTGACGGTGCGCTCCAGCGCCACGGTGCCGTTCGGGGTGTCGCCGTCGGGGTCGCTGAACAGCGCCTGGGCGTTGTTCTGCAGCACGGTGCCGGCCTGGTTGCCGGTGACGTTGCTGGCGACCAGCTGTACGCGGATGACGAAGGTGTTGTTGCCGGTATCGTTGTCGGCCGCGGCGCTGGAGACGCTGAAGGTCCAGCGCACATCGCCGCCGTCGTCGCCTAGGCTGCCGCCGAGCGCGGTGAAGGTCCCCACCGTGATGGTGCCGGCGAAGTCGCCGGTCAGCGCGCCGCTGCCGGCGGCGGTGGTGATCAGCAGGTAGCCCTGGCCGCCGTTGAACGCCGGGTCCAGCCTCAGTCCGGGCGGGATCAGGTCGTCCAGGCGCAGTGTCTGGGTGGTGCCCTCGGGCAGAGTGACGACGATGTCGAACTGCATGCTTTCGCCGATCACCAGGTCCGCGCCGGTGGTGTGGGTGGCGCTGGAATCGCCGTCGTCCAGCGTGCCGCCGGCGAACACCTTGCGCACTTCCGGGGCGGCGACCTGCTGCCCGGCGAGTTCCTGCAGGTCGGTCGGGGTGAAGTCGCTGCCGCCCTCGACGCTCGCGTAGTTGCTGAGGATCGCCGTGCTCTGCAGGCTGCGCGCGGCGGCGATGGCATTGTCGACCACCACGTCGTAGACGATCACCACCATGTTCGCGCCGCTGGCGTCGGCCGGCGTGCCGGCGCGCCCGGCGAGCAGGCTGGCGGTGTTGTTGGCGTCGAGGAAGGTGATGCTGTTGCCGGTCACCGCATAGTCCACGCCGGCCACCAGCAGGGTGCCGTCGCCACGGTAGATCTGCAGGTTGGCGGCGGCCAGGCTGCCGCCGGCGAAGCTCAGCCCCGGCGGCAGGGTGATGCTGGTGACCACGTCGAAGGCGCCGCCGCCTCCGCTATTCTCGATGGCGGTGGCCAGGCGCAGCAGGTCGCCGCCGTCGATGCCGCTGACATCGCCGTTCACTGCATCCAGCTCGGTGACGCTGCCGCTGAAGGGCACGCCGGTGCTGCCCGGCGCGCCCCAGGTGCCGGTGGTGCCGGTCACCGTGCCGTGGCTGGTGGAAACCACACCGTGGCGGATATTCAGCACCGGCTCGGCGACGGAGACGATCACCGCGATATCGGAGGAAATCAGCGTCTGGTCGGTGAGGGTGGTCTGCTGCGTGGATTGCGCCAGCACGTCCAGCGAGCGCTGGTCGGCGAACGGCTGGTCGCCGACGCGCAGGGTGAATTCGACGACGATGCGGCTGCCGTTGATATCGGACGTGACGAAGCTGCCGAAGTCGAACACCACCGAGTTGCCCGGCCCGCTGCTGACCAGTAGCACCGGGCCGGCGTTGCTGTTGCCGGTGCCGATCTGCCACTGGCCGGAGCCGTCGCCGATGGTCCAGGTGATGCCGGACACGTCGAACAGCGGTAGCGGCAGGTAGGCGGTGAGCTGGAAGTTCTCGTAGTCGCCGGTGATCAGGTCGTAGGACAGGCGGAAGGTCACCTCGTCGCCCGGCCGTAGCTCGCCGCTGGGCGGCGGCGCACCGTCGTTGACCTCGACCAGCTGGATATCGACCGTGCTGGTGGGAATGGTGGTGACGCTGCTGGACGTGTCGGACTGCGAGCTGCCGGTGAGGTTGAAGATGTCTTCGAGGATGGTGCCGCTGACCTCGACGGCGTTGCCGACGCTGTCGCCCTCGTTGATCTCGCTGTGCGGCGCGCCGGACGGTGGCGTGTAGCTCTGGCTGATCACCGTGCTGTAGCTGATGACCGCCGTGGCCGCGCCGTCGCGGGTGCTGTCGAAGGCCAGGTCGCCGTTGAACCAGCCGCGGATGCCGGAGAAGGCGTCGCGCAGTGACTGGGCGATATCGATTTCCAGCGAGGTGGTGCCGTCCGGGTTGGTCACCGTCCTGGTCACCAGGGCGATGGTCTGCGTGACGCCGCCCAGGGTCACGGTCATGGTCGGCGTGCCGGTCAGGGTCTGGCCGTCGCCGATCTGGTCGCGTATCACCAGTTCGCCTTCGCCGAAGAAATCCATGCCGTAGGCGAAGAAGTCCGATACCGCCATGTCCAGCCGGTAATTCAGGGTGTCGCCGACGCTGATGCCGGCATGGCCGACGTCCACCTGCAGGGTCGCCGTCTTCAGCAGGGTGATCGACTTGGCGACGAAGCTGGTGTCCTCGCCGGTGGCGGTGAAGTCGATGCTGGTCTCGGGCGGCACCACGTCGCGCGGGTCCAGCGGCACCCACTGGCCGCTGGCGGTGGGCGCATCGATGGTGATGGTGACCGGCGCTCCGGTGGCCGGGTCGAGGATTTGCTGGCCGGTGGAGTCGGCATCCGGCACGTAGAACTGCACCAGGGTGTCGGTAGGTCCCGTGAGCGTGGCGTACGTGACGGTGAACTGGCTGATGAACACGTTGTCGGCGGCGATCAGGGCCGCTATTTCCGCCGGATTGGTGACCACCTGCCCGTCGGCGAGGGTAATGGAGGTCAGCACGCCGCCGGCGGCGGGAGTGATCGCGGTGACCTGGATATTGCCCGGCAGCGGCTGGGTGACCGTCACGTTGGTCAGGGTCTGGCCGTTGGCCGGGGTGACGGTGGTGGTCAGGGTGCGGCCGTAGTTCGGTCCGGTGGCGGTTTCGCCCTCGGGTACGTTGACCGTCTGGGTCGCGGTGATCACCGTCGGGTGGACGATGAAGCTATGGGTGACGGCCTCGATCAGGCTGGGGTCCTGGGTCGGGTCGTCGAGCGCATCGTTGCCGAACTCGAAGCCGCCGCTGACGCGGATGGTCAGGTCCGGCGAGCCGTCGGAGAGGCTGGTGTCGGCCAGGTTGCTCAGGCTCGCGGTGATCTGCACGGAAATGATCGGCTGGTCCTGGGTCACGCTGGCGAAGGGCAGTTCGACTACCACCATCTGGTCGCCGGCGCGCATGCCGAAGTCGGCGGCGTTGATCACCAGGAAGTTGCCGTTGGCGTCCTGGGCCAGCGGGTGGATGGCCTGGCCGTTGGCGTCGAAGGTGATCACGTGGGTGACCAGGTTCTGCCCCAGGTAGCTGGCGGAAATAAAGGTGACGCCGTCGTCGCCGTCCTTGCCGGTGGCGGGCATGAACAGGGTGACGAAGGGCGCGAAGCCGGGCTGGGTCGAGACGTTGGCGAAATCCACGGTGAAGCTGAACTGGTCGCCCAGCAGCACTTCCGCCTCGGCGGTGGGCAGCGTGGTGGTCGGCCCGGCGTCGGCCAGCAGGCCGTCGAAGGCGGCGAGGGCTTCGGCGCCGAGGGCGATGTCGCGGTCGATCAGGCCGCTGCGGACTTCCAGGTTCCAGTCGCCGCCGGCCGCACTGGCGCCGGTGTCATTGCTGGAGGCGCCCACGTCCGCGCCGGTGAATTGCGCCAGCTCCTCGACCAGCGCGCGGCCCGCGGTGCCGGCGCCGATGTTGCAGCCGTAGAGCTGGATGTCCGCACCGGGATTCAGCGAGGCGCGCCAGCCGTCGAGGACATTGGCGACCTGGTCGAGGTTGGCCGCGGTCAGCGTGCGGTTGCCCAGGGTGAATTGCCCGGAGGCGCCGTGGGAGAAGATCTGGATCGAGTCGACCTTGCCCAGCTCGGCGAGGGCGGCGGAGATGGCCGCCAGTCCGTCCTCGGTGGTGTTGACCACCACCGCCTTGACGTCGGCGGGCAGGTCGGCTGTGAGCTGCTCGCGGTTCTCCACGCGGCTGTCGAGCACCAGCAGGTGGCGCGCGGCCGATGGGGCAGGCGGGGCTTCGGTGGGTGAGGGCGGTTCGGCGGTGGCGGCTGGATGCGGGGTTGCATCGGCGGTGTTGGCGTTGTCCGTGTGATGCTGCTCGACGGCACTCGCCGCCGCCCCGTCGAACAGAATGCGGGGCTCCAGGGCAAGAGCATGACTGGCCGGAGCGAAGGCCTTCGGGCGAGGCGTCTGTTGCATATCGCTCACCGCTGCATCCGATCGTTGATCTGGCAAATGCGTCTCTCTGACAAATAGAGGCCCATTGAAAGAACGCTAGTTTCACTTTGCCGGTACTGCCGGACCAAACGGACAGGAGGTCATGCCTCCATCACTGCACATTATTTTCGTCGGTCACCTTCATGGCGAGAACCTGGCCGGCTGGGCAGTTACCGGCTCGTAGGGACTGAGCGTAGACGGGTTTTCGGCCAATCCAATGTTCACTTTGTGCCACTGCCGGAGCGTGGGCGGCATCCCGGATCGCGTCTGGCGGACGCAGCCCGCGCAGGGAGGCGCGTTGCGGGCGGCAGGTGTTCCCATCGATGCGGCAGCCCTGCGCAGGGACCGGTTCCGCTCCCGGAAACGGGGCAGTCGTTGCCACGCAAGTGCTTGAAACTGAACTAGCCTGCCAAATCGGAGGCGTGGGAATTCGCGGTGCATGGCGGATGCCGCACGGCCAGGGGCCGGGAGTCACTTTGGGGCGCGGGTTATGGAGAACGGCGTGTGGCGGTGGATGGGGGTTCTGCTGGGGGCATTGTGGTCCGTGCTGGCGTGGGCGCAGCTCCCCGTGGGGGAGGGCCAGCCGGCCGGGGCGGCGCAGCAGGCGGTGGAGCTGAAGATCGCCAACCGCGGCATCATGGTGTTTCGCGGCACGGTGCTGGGGGAGACGCCTGCGCAACGCGTGGCGCGGGCCGAGGCGGTGATCTCCGGGGCACTGGAGGAGGCGGCGGAGCTTCAGGTCAGGCTCGATCCGATCCAGGACAGCTATCTCGTGCTTCTAGGGGACCGGCGGGCCTTCATCGTCACGCCGAAGGACCTGGGGCCGGCCGATGAATCCGTCCTGCAGACCGCCGAGAATGCCGCCGCGCGCCTGCGCCAGGTGGTGGCGGAAACCCATGAAACCCGCAGTCTGCGCACGCTCATCGTGGCAGCCGGGATCGCGGCGGCGGCCACGCTCGTGTATGTCGCGCTGGTGCGCCTGGTGTTCTACGCACGGCGCAAGCTGCTCGGCCTCGTCCCCAGGATGATGCGCAAGCACGCCAGCGGGCTGAAGATCGGCCATACGCCCTTGGTCGATACCAGCAACCTGTACCCGCTGATCAGCCGGCTGCTGGGCCTGGTCTGCTGGACCGTGGTCCTGTTGCTCAGCTACGAGTGGCTCAGCTTCGTGCTGCGTCGATTCCCCTACACCCGTCCGTGGGGCGAAAGCCTCAACAACTACCTGCTGGACCTCGGACGCTACCTGCTCGACGGCATCGTCGGAGCGATCCCGGGCCTGATCATCGCCCTGGCCATCTTCCTCATGGCCCGTGCAGTCAGCGGCTTCGTCCGGCGCATGCTGGAGCGCCTGGCGCGTCCGGGGAACATCAGCTGGCTCAACCAGGAAACCCTGCAGACCACCACCCGGCTGACGTCGCTGGCGATCTGGCTGTTCGCTCTCGCCATGGCCTACCCGTACCTGCCGGGCGCCCAGACCGAGGCCTTCAAGGGGCTCTCGGTACTGCTCGGCCTGATGATCTCGCTGGGCGCATCCAGCATGGTCGGCCAGGCCGCGGCGGGCCTGATCCTCACCTATACGCGCACGCTGCGGCCCGGCGAGTTCGTGCGGGTCGGCGAGCACGAAGGCACGGTGACCGAGCTGGGCATGTTCACCACCACCATCCGCACCGGCCTCGGCGAGGTGCTGACCATTCCCAACTCCACCATCACCGGCACGGTGACCAAGAACTACTCGCGGACGGTGCAGGGTGCGGGCTATGTGGTGGATACCACCGTCACCATCGGCTACGACACGCCGTGGCGGCAGGTGGAGGCCTTGCTGCTGGAGGCGGCGGCGCGTACGCCGGGGATACTGCAGAAGCCGGCGCCGCAGGTGTTCCAGACCGCGCTGTCGGACTTCTACCCGGAGTACCGTCTGGTGGCCCAGGCCATTCCCAGCGAGCCGCGCCCCCGCGCGGAATTGCTGAGCATGCTGCACGCCAACCTCCAGGATGTGTTCAACGAGCACGGCGTGCAGATCATGTCGCCGCACTACCTGGGCGACCCGGAAGAGGAAAAGTGGGTGCCGAAGGAGCGCTGGTTCACCTCTCCGGCGCGGGAACCGGAGCGGGGGGAGGATGAACGATGAGCGGGTTCGCTCCGTTCTCCGTGGCAGCGCCGGACATGTCGTTCACATCCGTCATATGAGGGGTTCGCGCGAACTCGTCAGTCGTCGTCCGGATGCTGGCGGTCGTCGTCCGCCGCCATGTTGGCGCCACCCTGGCCATGCAGCCTGCGGTGTTCCAGCGGAGTCATGGCGAACCAGCGCTGGTGTGCCCGGCAGAACGAGGCGGGGCGCAGGTAGCCGAGTTCACTGGCGATCTGCGCGACGCTCAGCGACGAATGCCGCAGCAGTTGTTCGGCCTGCCTCCGGCGGACCTGGTCCACCTGCTGCTCGAAGTCGACACCGTCGCTGGCCAGGCGCCGCTGCAGGGTCCTGGCATGCAGGCCGAGGATCTGGGCGACCTGTTCCAGGTTGCAGCGCTGCCTTGGCAACAGCGCCTGGATCTGTTGCCTGACCTCGGCCTGCAGGCCATCGGGGATGCAGTGGGCCTCCAGGTAGAAACGCACGATGCTGTGGAGCATGGCGTCATGCTGGGCGCAGGGGCGCTGCAGGTCCTCCGGGGTCATCTCGATGGCGTTGTGCTCCTGCTGGAACAGCACCGGGCAGCCGAAATAGCGCTGGTAGACCGCCTGGCTGGCCTGGGGCTGGTGGCGGAGCAATACGGTCCTCGGGTGGAAAGGGGCGCCGAGCAGTTCGGCGACTATCAGTCTGGCCTGCAGGACCGATTTCTCGACTATCTGCGGAATCTCCAGGCTGTTGGGCAGGGTGTTCTCGAAGTACAGCAGCACCCGGCCGTGCCGGCGCTCCAGGCGGTAGTGGATCGCCGTGCTGTAGAGGCGCATGTAGCGAATCAGCGCGACCAGGCCGTCGCCCACGGTCGGCGCCGACAGGGCCAGGTACTGCAGCGGACCGAGCAGCGTGGAGCCCTGGCGGGCCGCCAGCTCCAGGCCGAATTCCGGCATTCTCAGGGCCTGCGCGCTGCCCTCGAAGATCTGCACCAGGCTCTGGTAGGGGAGTTTCTTCTCGTAGTTGCCCACCACATCCAGGCTGATGCGGTGGGGCGCCAGGTGGTCACGTATCGACGCGCCATGCTGCGCGAGCAGTTCGCCGAACTGCAGGAAGGCGGTGCCGCGAATGCTGTCCATGTATTGGTCCTGTCCCGGGTGGAAGGGCCGGCTTCACGTCTGAAGCGCAAGTCCTTCCGAGTATGGCTGTAGATTTGGCTGATTTACGTGCGGAGCGATGAGTTGCCCGCCGGGGCCGGCCGCTTTTCGGCGTCGCCTGGCTGGCGCAGGTCGTTATTTTTGCTGTCACAAAATGCTTACGGCTAGCGGAAGAAGCGTTGCTGCTCTGGATCTCTACGGGCGGGAGAGGAGCCCGGGTGCACGGCAGGCCGCCCGGACTCCCTTTGCGTCAATTGCTCTTGAGCGTCTGGAATGACTTGAGCATGTCCGCCGCCCAGCCATCGAGCACGGCGCGGGCGTCCGCGGGCTGCATGACCTGGGAGGAGTTCTCCAGTTCCGCGCCGGGGGGGGAAAAGGGGACAGATTTATTTTCCTACTCTAATTTCGGCTTTCGCAGGTCAGAAGGCCGATAGCACAGTGTGCCAATCTCCCTGATCATTAACTCTCCAGGGGCTCCAGGAGGGATGCCGACATGCCAAGGATGGGACGAGTGCTTCTGCCCAACTATCCGCACCACATCGTTCAGCGCGGCCACAATCGACAGGTGGTCTTCGTGGAGCGGGATGATTATGAGCGCTATTTGCTGGACCTTCGAGAATTGAAAGATGCCTTCGGCGTCAAGGTCTATGCGTACTGTCTGATGACCAACCACGTCCATCTGCTGCTGGCACCGGGCGACTCTCTCGCCGGTTTAAGCCAGTTGATGAAGGCCCTGGCCGCCCGGATGACGCGCTACCGCAACCGCCTAGAGGGTCGCAGCGGCACCTTGTGGGAAAGCCGCTTCAAGTCCAGCGTTGTCCAGTCGGACACCTACCTGCTGGCATGCAGTCGATACATCGAGCTGAACCCCGTGCGGGCCCGGTTGGTTGCCCGAGCAGCAGACTACCCCTGGTCGAGTTATGCGCAACGGTTAGGGTCGGAACCGAGTTGGCTGGATGGCGATCCTTGTTTCGACGCATTGGGCGATACGGATGACGAGCGCCGCAGCCGCTATTGCGCTTATCTGGGGCAATCTGTCGACGATGGAGAGTTGAGCCTGATTCGTGAGGCTTTGCAAAGGGGACAGTTGACAGGTAATTCGCGGTTTGTGGCTGAGGTGGAGAGCTTGATAGGGTTGCGTATTGAGCGAAGAGGGCCGGGCAGACCCAAAATAGAGTAGAAAAATAAATCTGTCCCCTTATTTCTTGCTTATTTACTTATTTATATGTTTGAGAGGTTTGTATGTGGGGTTCCATAAGGCTGTCAGGTATTATCTTAGGAATAATTATGAGCTTTAATGCATATAGTGCAATGCAAATAGGTGGGCAGGCTTTAGACGATGAATTTTCGGACCCCAATTTGGTGGAGTTAATTGAGGCGGCAATGGTGGGAAAAATCGAAAAAGTTGCTGGCTTGGTAGCTCAAGGGGTTAACGTAAATGCCATTGGGGATAAAGGCACTACCCCATTGTTGTGGGTTCAGCATGCTAATAACTTGGCTGGAATGGAAGCTTTGCTTAAAGCTGGCGCCAATCCAAATCAAAAGACGGTCGGCGGTGTGTCCCCGTTGGTTTGGGCTGCCGGCGGTGATAATCCGGAACAACTAAGCTTATTATTAAGCCATGGTGGAAATCCGAACTCAAACGATACAGGAAAAATTGAGGATCGACCTCTTTCAAGAGCTGCAGCGCAAGGTAGGTTATCGAATGTAAAAATTCTCGTTTCTGCCGGGGCTGATGTTAATGCTCATGATTCCTATGAGCTAAACGCTGCGGCTCTTGCTTTTATGGTGACGGGCAATTTTGAAATTACGGCTTACCTTCTAGATAATGGTTATGACTACAACTTACAGCACTTGGCCAGGGCAGTCGAAATTCGGCAAGTTACCGAGACTGATAAGAAATACTGGAAAAATATAGTGATTGAAATGCTTAAGAAACGAGGAGTTACTTTCCCTGTGTACACTCCATGCTATCCACCTGGTGATGAGCGACGTATTGAAGGGAATTGCAAATAATAAATGACCGCAGGAGAAAAAGGCGGACTTATCTTTATAAGAGAAAAAGGGTGGATTTATTTTCTCTACTCTAAAATCAGTTCTGGGTCTTAAGTTATGGATTAAACATGTCTAAATTCTATAGGTTGCTCATACTTATGTTAACGCTATCCATAATGAACAGCTGTGCCGCTAGTCGTGAGGTGGGCGGGATGACGTCTCGGGATGCTTTTGATGACCCCCGAGTAGTGCAGATGGTTGAAGCTGCGAGCAATGGGGACTTCAAGGAGGTTGATGCGCAAATAAAGGCTGGGGCCAATGTAAATGCTGTTGGTAAAGAAGGAATTACACCGCTGATCTGGCAAGTCTACTTGCGTAATGTTCGAGCCACTGAGAAGCTTCTGCAGGAAGGGGCTAATCCAAATTATCGCGATGAAAAACACCATGCTTCTGCACTGTATCTCGCTGTCGATGCTGGTCGGGTAGATTTACTAGATATCTTGCTTCGCTACAAAGGTGATCCAAATTTATTAGGGCCACAAGGCGATAGTTTATTGCACAAGGCCGTCATGTCTTTTTGTCGGGACTGTGTTGAGTTGCTAGTTGAGCGAGGCGCGGATGTAAATATTGCCCGCGCAGATGGTGATACGCCCGCAAATGTTGCGGTTGGTATGGCCGAATTTGATTTAATAGTTTATTTTTTGGAGCATGGTTTACATGACAATCTCCAGGATTTAGCTTTTGACCTACAGAGTCGTGTTGTTCCTCCTGATTCTGAAGCGCAGCGCTTAAAAGATAAAGTAATTGAAATGCTCAAAGCGCGAGGCGTGCAATATCCTGACCCGCGCTACAGCCCACCCAAGCCGCCGCCAGGTTGGCAGTAATTGGGATGCCCGCGCCATGGTCACCGACCGCTCAGTCGGTGACCAGTAGTTGGATGAGATTTGCGAGAGGCTATTAACCAGAACAATTCCCCCCAGGGTTTGAAGGCACCAGCTAAAGGGATAGGCAAATTTATGAGTTTGGAGTTCATCACCAACCCAACCGAGTGGTGGGCAATTTTTTGGGGTCTCGTAGTTTCAGGTATCCTGAAATTCGTTACTCCGATAGTACTCAAATGGATAACCGGGAAGCTCCAAAGCACTAAAGGTAAGCTCCGGCTATGGGCGAGGAAACGCTTCAGAAAAACACTCAAGTATTTCAGGGAGTTGAACAGCGACGACATGCTGCTGGTCCGCGAAATTTCTCGTAGTACCGTTTACCTTGCCCTGTTTTTTATTTCAATTCTCTTATGGTTGGGCTCTTCGGTCTTTCTATTGGTATCTCGGCCGCATGCTCTAAGCATCATATGGATGGGAATCGGTGCTCTGCCGATATATACCTTCGAAATCATGTGGGTAACTAAGTCCGCATGGCTAGATGGGTACTTCAAGTACCGAAAGAAGAAGCGCTTACGCAAGATCAGTGCGCAGTGATCCGAAAGCCGAGATCCGCTACGAGTACGATGCCGTCGGCAACCGGCGGCGGGTGTGGAGCTACTACCACGACGGGGTCGAGGGCGCGAATACCACGCGGGATTACTGGTACGCCTACGACAGCATGAACCGCTTCGTGGTCAGCATGGGCCAGTTGTCGGGCGGGGTGCGTGGCACCTCGGCGGGCGACGCAACGGTGAGCATCGTCAAGGGCAGCAGCGGTGTGCAGCTCAGCTACAACGCCGCCTCCGAACGGGTTTCGGCGGTCTATGGCAGTGACGGCCACCGCGAGGACTACACCTACACCGCCGACGGCTATCTGGAAGACACCCGCATCGACGGGGTGCTGCGTGCGCGGCGCGTCAACGATGCGCTGGGCCGGGTCAGTGCTTACACCGAGTACAACAGCAGCGGCACAACGGCCTTCACCCGTACCAGCACCTACAACGACATCAACCAGGCCACCCAGCAGCTGGAATGGGACGGTGTCGCCAGCGGCAATTCCAAGCGCACCCTGACCTTCGACTACGCTGTCGGCGGCCCGCTGAACAGCTCCAGCCAGAAGGACGGCGCCACCACCGTCACAGCGGTTCCCATGCTGGCCTCACGGGACTGCCGTCGGGGGTATATCCCGGATTGATAAAATACGCCCACGACAGGAATGGAGCCTGATGGTGGTTCTTGCAGGGCAGCGAGGACGAGACTGGAGTCTACGGGCGGAGCATCGACAGCGGCGCTCGGGTGCGCGGCAGGCCACCCGAGCGCGCTGGCGTCAGTTGCTCTTGAGCGTCTGGAAGGACTTGAGCATGTCCGCCGCCCAGCCATCGAGCACGGCGCGGGCGTCCGCGGGCTGCATGACCTGGGAGGAGTTCTCCAGTTCCGCGCCGGCGCCCTTGCGGACCACCTCGGCCACCACCTGGTTGTTGCCGCCGTCGAGGAAGGCCGCTTCGGTGGCGATGCTGGTGTCCTGGTCGCGGATGCCGGTGGCGGCGCTGACGCCGGCGGCCACCAGGGCTATCGGGATCACCTCGTAGGGCTGCAGGCCCTGGGTCGAAGCGCTGACGGCGGTGATCGCCGGGCGCACCACCAGCACGCCCGGGCCGGGGGCGCTGGCCAGCGGCAGGGCCTTGGAGAGCTGCGTCTGCAGCGCCTGGTCATAGTATTGGGTGATGCCCTGCAGCGTGCTCGCCGGGATCTTCTCGGTGGGCTGCGGCTGCGGGTAGAACTGGCTGGGTTCGACGTAGACGCTGGTGAAGCGGCTGGAATCCACGCCAGGCTGAATCCAGCGCATGACTGGTGCCCCTGACGGCGACTTTTCTTCCTTCAGTGCGCTGTAGTCCTTGAGGAAGCCGGAATACTGCTCGGGCTGGACGTACTTGCTCGCGCAGCCGGATAGCGCGAGGGACGCCAGGCACAGCGATACCGCTAACGACTTCAACTTCATCGAGTTTCTCCTGATGGGTGGTTCTGCAGTAGGTGATGGCAGTGCTGTTGATGAATCGGTGCCGAGGGGCGGCGGCCTGGCCTCAGAAGCGCCAGGTCGCGCCGCCACCCAGGATGTGCAGCATGGCGTTGTCGTAGGTGCCGGAAAGAGTGGTGCCGGAGCGCGCCTTGGTCTGGTCCACGTCCATGTCGCCCAGCCAGACCAGAGTGTAGGCGAAGTGCAGGTCCAGGCCGTCGTCGAGGGCATAGTTGACCCCGGCCGCCAGGCGCCAGGCCTCGCCCATCGGGTTGTCCACGGTACGGTCATCGTCGTCCACCGCCGAGCTGTCGTAGCCCACGCCCATGCTCCAGCGCAGGCGGGGCGAGGACTGGTACTGCGCGCCGAGGGACGCGTGCCAGGTGTCCTTGTACTGGCGGTCGACGGTGCGGCTGACATCGACGGCGTCCGCGTCGACCTCGACGCCAATCTGGCCGAACTCGCTCCAGTCCTGCCAGCCGAGGCTGCCGAGCAGCTTCCATTGCGCGTCGAGATCGTGGGCGACACTGAACATCACGGTCTGTGGAACCGTCACGTCCAGTTCCAGCTTGTCGACGTCGGCGCGGCGCAGGGCGAGGTTGATAATCGGATTGGTGACGCCGTCCACGTCCGGGCTGTCGCTGAATTCCAGGTCGATCTTGCTGGTGTAGGCGAGGCCGATGCTGGTGCGGTCGTTGACCCGGTAAAGCAGGCCGATGTTGAAGCCGGCCGCGGTATCGGTGTCCTTGAATTCCAGCTGGCCGTCCGGGGTGTCGCGCAGGCCCAGCAGGTTGTTGTCGATGCCCACTTCGGTGCGGTAGTAGCCGAGCATGATGCGCGGACCGAAGCCGATGGACAGGTCGTCGGTGAACTTGTGGGCGATGGTCGGCTGGAAGGAGATGCCGATGATCGCCGCTTCCTGGGTGAAGTAGCGGCCGGCCCAGTCGTCGTCATAGTCCAGCGCCAGGCCGAAGTTGCCGTACATGCCGAAGCCGACGGCCGAGCGGTCGTCGATCTGGTGGCTGATGAACAGGCTGGCGCCGGGCAGGTATTCCAGGGCATTGCCGCCCTCGTTGCCGTCGAACTGGTTGGCGTCGTCACGGGAGAACCTGAGGTGGCCGAGGATCAGCTGGCCGTTGGCATTTATCTGGGTGCCACGCAGCTCGGTGATCCCGGCCGGGTTGTTCATCAGCACGCTGGGGTCGCTGGCCAGGGCGGCGGCGCCGGCACCGGCAAGAGCGGCGCTTTCCTGGCCGGCTTCGTAGAGCAGGTCGCCTCCGGCCCAGGCGTTTCCAGCCACCAGGCCAAGCGTGCAGGCCAGTGCGGGCAGATGGAGGGAGAGTGCGGGCCGGGGAGTGTACTTCTTCATGGCGCTTCCTTTGCTTGGCCGTCGATCGTGAGGCTCGGGGTTCGCCTGCTGCCGGTGCTGTGGGGCATGCCGCCTCTCTCCAGCTGTCGCGCGTGCGCGCGACTCTCCCGCAGTTGGTGCCTGACGTAGTCCAGCCTAGATGCTGGCCTTGGTTGTGCAAACAGCGGGACTTCACCCACTGGCAGCAGTGTTCTTTTTGCGACAGCCGCTTCCGGGATTCGCCGTGGCGCGCTGGGACATGCGGTCTACAGTTACCGAAACTCTTTCGGCATGGACGGTTGTACGGAGCAGGACCGCTCTGGCGCGCCACCGGCAGGGAAATCGATTCGAGACTCGGCGGCCACCGCAAGGAAAACCACAATGACCACACGAGAGCAGATCGTCGCCCTGGAGAAGCAGGTTGGGGGCTCGGTACTCGGCCAGGAGCAAACCATCCGCCACGTGCTGCTTGGCCTTCTGGCCAACGGCCACCTTCTTCTCGAAAGCCTGCCCGGCCTGGCCAAGACCCGCACCGTCAAGGCCCTCGCCAGGCACCTCGACGCGCGCATGAGCCGCATCCAGTTCACCCCGGACCTGCTGCCGTCGGACATCACCGGCGGGGAAATCCTGCAGCAGGTGGATGGCCAGAACCGCATCGAGTTCCAGCCCGGCCCGCTGTTCGGCAACGTGATCCTCGCCGACGAGATCAACCGCGCGCCGGCCAAGGTCCAGGCGGCGCTGCTCGAAGCCATGGAGGAACGGCAGATCACCGTGGCGGGCAAGACCCACCCGATGCCCGGCCTGTTCATGGTGCTGGCCACGCAGAACCCCATCGAGCAGGAGGGCACCTATCCGCTGCCCGAGGCGCAGATGGACCGCTTCCTGATGAAGCTGCAGATCGACTACCCGAAGGTCGAGGACGAGACCCAGGTACTGCGCCTGGTGCGCCGCGAGGAGCAGAAGGGGCAGGGCGGCGCCGCGCAGGAGCAGATGTGCCTGGCGCAGGATGAAATCTTCGCCGCGCGCCAGGAAGTCAGCGGGGTGTACGTCTCGGAAGCGGTCGACCGCTACCTGATCGACCTGATCAACGCGACCCGCCGGCCCGCCGACTACGACGCCGACCTGGCGCGCTGGATCAACGTCGGCGCCAGCCCGCGCGGCGGCATCAGCCTGGACCGCGTGTCGCGTGCCCATGCCTGGATGGCCGGCAACGACTTCGTTTCCCCGGACGATGTCCGGGCGGTACTGCACCCGGTACTGCGCCACCGGCTGCTGCTGTCGTACGACGCGGTTGCCGATGGCGTGAGCGCGGACCAGGTCATCGATCGCCTGCTCGACAAGGTGGCGATCCCGGCCTGAGGGGAGTCATGCCGATGCAAGAGAACCGGCCTGTCGCGGACGGCTTCATCTACGCCTCGCTGCCGCAGCTGATGGCGCTGGAGCACCACGCGCGCGGCCTGAGCTTCGTCTCGCGCCAGCCGCTGTCGAGCGTGCTTTCCGGCAACCATGCCTCGCGCCTGCGCGGACGCGGCCTGAGCTTCGACGAGTTGCGCCAGTACATTCCCGGCGACGACCTGCGCCAGCTCGACTCGCGCGCCTCGCTGCGCTTCGGCAAGCCGTTCGTGCGTACCTACACCGAGGAGCGCGACCGCCCGACCATGCTGCTGGTGGACCAGCGCATGAGCATGTACTTCGGCTCGCGGCGCAACTTCAAGTCGGTGACCGCGGCCGAACTGGGCGCGCTTTCCGCCTGGATGGCCTTCCATGCCGGCGACCGGGTCGGCGGCATGGTCTTCGGCGACGGCCGCATCGACCACATCCGCCCGCTGCGCAGCCGCGCCCGGGTCGAGGCGCTGTGCGCGGCCATCGTGCGCAACAACCAGGCGCTGAACGCCACCGGGCCCGACACCGAGGGTCTCGACCAGCTCGATCATGTGCTGCGGCGCTGCCTGGGTGTCGCCAGCCATGACCACCTGATCTGCATCATCAGCGACTTCTCCGGAGTGGGGCCGCAGACCCTGCACCTGCTGCGCCAGCTCAGCGCGCACAACGACGTGATCGCCATGCAGGTCTACGACCCGCTGGCGCTGAAGCTGCCGGAGCGCGGGCGGCTGCTGGTGACCCAGGGGGAACTGCAGGTCGAGCTGGAGATCGAGCGCCGCCAGGTGCAGAAGCCGCTCGGCGAATTCCTCTCCGGCCGCCTGAAGGACGTGGCCACGCTGCTGCGCCGCAGCCGCGTGCCGCTGCTGATGTTCAGCACGGGGGAGGGAACGCTCGAACAGATGCGCCAGGAGCTGGGACGGCTGGCCGGGAGTCCGCGATGAGCGCCAGGCCGGATATCTCCCAGCTGCAGGAGCTGCCTCTGCCGCCGCCGGTGGTCAGCTACGTTCCGCAGACGTGGGGCTGGCTGGTGCTGGCGTTGCTGCTGCTCGTCCTGCTGGCGGCGTGGCTGGTCATGCGCCGCCTGCGCTGGCAGCGCGAGCGCTACCGCCGCGAAGCGCTGCGGCGGCTCGACCAGTTGGCGCAGGATCTCGGCGACCCCGAGCGGCGCCTGCGCGCCTTGCGCGAGCTGCCCGAACTGCTCAAGCGGGTGGCGCTGTCGACGCCGCAGGCGCCGGCGGTCGAGCGCCTGGGCGGGGCGGAGTGGCAGGCGTTCCTGCAGCGCCATGGCGGCGCGCCGCTCCCTGCCGATTTCGCCCGGCAACTGGCGCTGCTCGCCTATGCGCCGGGAGAGCGCGTACTGGCCCTGGCCGACAGCGAGGTGCAGGCATTGCTGGGCACCACCCGCAAGTGGATCGAGGCGCACCATGTGGCAGCTTGACTACCCCTGGGTGCTGCTCCTGCTGCCGCTGCCCTGGCTGGCCTACCGCCTGCTGGGCGAATACCGCGAATCGCGCAGCGCGATGCGGGTGCCGTTCTTCGCCGTCATGAGCCGCGCGGTCGGCCAGGTGCCGGGCAGCGCGAGGGCGACGGGGGACCGCTGGCAACTGCCGCTGAACCTGCTGGTATGGGCCTTGCTGCTGGCCGCCTGCGCCCGGCCCGTGTGGGTGGAGAAGCCCATCGAGCGCGAGCGGCCGATCCGCGACCTGATGCTGGCCATCGACATCTCGCAGTCGATGGAAGCCACCGACTACACCGACGCCTCCGGCCGCCAGGTCGACCGCCTGAGCGCGGTGAAGAGCGTGGTGCGCGACTTCATCGCGCGGCGCAAGGACGACCGCATCGGGCTCATCGTCTTCGGTACCGGCGCCTATCCGCAGGCGCCGCTGACCCTCGACCACGCCAGCCTGCTGATGCTGCTCGACGAGGTCGGCATCGGCATGGCCGGGCCGAACACCGCGCTGGGCGACGCCATCGGCCTGACCATCAAGCTGCTGGAGAAGGCCGAGGAGCAGGAAAAGGTGCTGATCCTGCTCACCGACGGCAACGACACCGGCAGCGCGATCACCCCGGATCATGCGGCGAAGATCGCCAGGGAAAAGGGCGTCGTGGTGCACACCATCGGCATCGGCGACCCGCAGGCCAGCGGCGACGCGAAGGTCGACCTGCAGACCCTGCAGGACATCGCCCAGGCCACTGGCGGGCACTTCTTCCGCGCCGACGACAGCAACGCCCTGCAGGAGGTCTACGCCACCCTCGACCGGCTCACCCCGCACAAGGTGAAGACCTTCAGCCACCAGCCCAAGCGCGACCTGTTCTGGATTCCGCTTGGCGCGGCCCTGGTCCTGCTGGCCCTCTGCCAGGGCGTGGCCGCCCTGGCGTCGCGTTTTTCCGCCTCGTCGCGGCAGCAGACCGAGCCGGGAGCCTGAGATGGACATGGATTTCGGCGCCTTCCACTTCCTGCGGCCGCTCTGGCTGCTGCTGATCCTGCCGGGGGTGATCCTGCCGCTGGTGTGGTCGCGCCGCCACGATCTGGTCCGCCAACTGGACGGCATCGTCGCGCCGCACCTGCTGCAGAACCTGCTCATCACGCCGCGGGACGAGCAGCGCCTGCGTCCGGTGCACCTGCTCGCGGCGCTGCTCATCCTCGGCGCCGTGGCCGCCGCCGGGCCGACCTGGCAGCAGGATCGCCCGGCCTTCCTCGACAATCGCGCGCCGCTGATCCTGGCGCTGGACCTGTCGCCGTCGATGGACGCGACGGATGTTCCGCCGTCGCGCCTGGCCGCCGCCAGGCACAAGCTGCACGACCTCATCCAGCGCCGCGCCGGCGCCCGCACCGCGCTGATCGCCTATGCCGGCAGCGCGCACCTGGTGCTGCCGGCGACGGACGATCCGACGTTGCTGGATACCTTCCTGCAGTCCCTGTCGACCGGCCTGATCGACAGCGCCGGCAAGGATGCGCTGGGCGTCATCGACCAGGCCAGGAAGTTGCTGGAAGCCGAACGCTCGCCGGGCACCCTGGTGCTGCTCACCGATGGCGCCGACGCCAGCCAGTTCGAGCAGATCGGCAAGCGCCTGGAGGGCAGCGGCCTGCAGGTGCTGGTCCTCGCCGTGGGCAGCCAGGATGGCGGCGTGCTGCGTGACGAGCACGGGCAGCCAAGGGTTGGCAGCGACGGCCGGCCGCTGCTGGGCAGCTTCGACGCCGACGCCGTCAAGGCACTGGCCGATGCCGCCGATGCGCCGCTCGGCAGCCTGACGCTGAACGACGACGACCTCGACTGGATCGAACTGCACGCCCAGCAACACTTCGAGGCCACCAGCGGGGATGGCCGGCAAGTGCACTGGAAGGACGCCGGCTACTGGCTGTGCTGGCCGCTGCTGCTGATCGCGCTGTTCTGCGCGCGGCGCGGCTGGCGGGTGCACTGGCTGGCGGGGCTGCTGCTGGCCGTGGCGCTGGGAATGCCGGCCGCTCCCGCCCATGCCGGAGCGCTGGCCGATGCCTTCTTCACCCCCGACCAGCAGGGGCGCTGGGCATTCGAGCACCAGCACTATCCGCAGGCGGCGGCGCATTTCAGCGATCCATACTGGAAGGGGCTGGCCGCCTACCAGGCCGCGGACTTCGATGCCGCACTGGCCAGCTTCGCGCGTCTGGAGAGCGCCCCGGCGTACTTCTATCTCGGCAATACCTACGTGCGTCTGTCGAAATTCCCCGAAGCCATCGAGGCCTACCGCAAGGCGCTGCGCCTGCAGCCGGACTTCCCGCAGGCCAGTGCCAACCTGGCGCTGGCCGAGGCGCTGGAGAAGGATCGCGAGGACCAGCAGGAGGCCGGCCCGCCGGACGAGAAGGCCGACAAGGTGGACTTCGACAACAAGGCCGACAAGGGCAAGAGCGTGGAGCAGAAGACCGCGCAGGCGAGCTCGGAACAACTGTGGCTGGACAACCTGAGCACGTCGCCCGCGCGTTTCCTCAAGCGCAAGTTCCAGCTGCAGGACGCGGCGCGCAGGCAGCCGGCGGGAGGTACGCCATGAGGTGCCTGGCACTGCTGGTACTGCTGATGCTGTCGCTGGCGGCAGTGGCCGAGCCCGAGGTGCGGGTGCGCACCAGCCTGGTGCCGGCGGACCCGGTGATGGTGGGCGGCACCGTCCAGCTGCAGGTCGACCTGCTGGTGGATACCTGGTTCTCCACGCCGCCGCAGCTGCCGAAGCTGGAGCTGGATGGCGCCATGGTCTCTGCGCCGAGCGGCGAGGCGACCCACCTCACCGAACGCCTCGACGGCAAGACCTTCTTCGGCCTGCGCTACATCTACCGGATCGCTCCGCAACGGGCTCAGAGCTTCGACATTCCGGCGCTGGCCATCGAGGTCAATCCGGGGCAGGGCAGCGGTCCGCAGAAGGTCAGCAGCCAGCCGCAGAGTTTCGTCGCGCGGCAGGTCGCCGGGGCGGAGGGCCAGCAGCGGCTGGTGGCGCAGAAGGTCGAGTTCACCCAGCAGATCGTGCGTTCCCATGATCCGCTGCGGGTCGGCGACAGCGTCACGCGGCGCCTGAGCGTGCGGGCCGAGGGGGGCGAGGCGATGCTGATTCCGCCGCCCGCGTTCGCCCCCGTCGACGGCTTGAAGCGCTATGTGCAGACGCCCGCTGTCCAGCCGCTGGGCGACGGGCGCGGCGGCGTCATCGGCGGCTCGCGGGATGACGCCGCGACCTACGTAGTGGCCGAGAGCGGCCGGTTCCGCCTGCCGGCCATCGAACTGCAGTGGTGGGATGCCGGAACGGGGCAGGCACACAGGCTGTCGGTGCCCGAGGTGGCGTTCGAGGCCACGGCGGCGGCCGGCTACCAGGCGCCGTTTTCCATTACCGACGACCTGCGCGCGCTGGGCCGCAAGGCACGGGTGCATATCGCCGGGCACTGGCTGGTGCTGGCTGTCGTGCTGCTGGGCGGCGGCCTTGCCTGGCATTTCGGCCGGCCCTGGATGGAGCGCCTGCTGGATGCCTGGCGCCAGTGGCGGCAGCGCCGCCGGCAGGCCTGGCTGGATTCCGCGGACTTTGCCTGGCGCCAGGCCGGCGAGCAGCTTGCGGTGCGTCCGCCACGGCTGGACGGCCTCTACCTGTGGATTCGCAGAAGTACCGGCAGTCGCAATCTGCTTAGCCATTTCCAGCCTTTTTCCGTTGAAATTTCCGAACGTTTGCTAGCCTTTTTCAGAACTTGCTACGGCATGGGGCAGCGCAGGGAAGACGCGCCCGCCGAGCTGGCGAAGACGTTGCCCGAGCTTCGCCAGGCTGTAGTGGAGCAGCGAACGGATTCGCGGTCGCGCAAAGGTCTGAAGTCATTGAACCCCCGTGGCCGTTGAATCCCGATGGCCCGCGAACAGCAAGGATGTCCCATGTATCAGACACACCGCCCCCTTGGCGCCATGCGCTGGATTCTTTCACTGCTGCTGGTGCTGCCCCTGCTCGCACAGGCGGCGAACGAAGTCCTGCCATCCTGGAACGACGGGCCATCGCGCAAGGCCATCGAGGCGTTCGTCGGCGCGGTCACCACCGAGGGCAGCAAGGACTTCGTCCCCGTGGCGGAGCGGATCGCGGTGTTCGACAACGACGGCACCCTGTGGAGCGAGCAGCCGATGTACTTCCAGGTGCTGTTCGCCTTCGACGAGGTCAAGCGCATGGCCCCGCAGCATCCCGAGTGGAAGGAAAAGCAGCCGTTCAAGGCGCTGCTCGAAGGTGATCGCGAAACCCTGGCGGCCAGCGGCATGAAGGGGCTGCTGGAGATCGTTGGCGCCACCCACACCAACATGACGACCGAAGCCTTCAGCGCAAACGCCGAACGCTGGCTGGCCAGCGCCAAACATCCGCGCAGCGGCAAGCCGTACACCGAAATGGTCTTCCAGCCGATGCTGGAGCTGCTCGACTACCTGCGCGCCAACGGCTTCAAGACCTACATCGTTTCCGGCGGCGAAGTGGCGTTCATGCGCGTGTTCGCCGAGGAGGTCTACGGCATCCCGCCGGAGCAGGTGATCGGCACCACCTTCGCCAGCCAGTTCCAGGACAAGGACGGCCAGCTGTCGATCCTGCGCCTGCCGAAACTGGCGCACAACGACGACGGCCCGGGCAAGCCGGAAAGCATCGACAGCATCATCGGCCGCCGGCCGATCCTCGCCTTCGGCAACTCCGACGGCGACCTGCAGATGCTCCAGTGGACCATGGCCGGGAAGGGCAAGCGCTTTGCCGGGCTGGTGCACCACACCGACGGCGAGCGCGAATGGGCCTATGACCGCGAAAGCAAGATCGGGCGCCTGGACAAGGCGCTGGACGAGGCAAAGAGCAAGAACTGGGTGGTAGTGGACATGGCCAGGGAATGGACGCGGGTCTATCCGTTCGAAACGGCCCCCAGCAAACCCTGAAAGCCGCAGGGACACAGGGGATAACCAGCGAGCTGTCGGAATCTCCAGTGTGCGTAGTCGTGGAATTACGACATGTAACTGGAACGGAGAATCAGCTAATGAAGCGCACAGGAAGATGGTTATCGAGGTTCGCCCTGGCGGCGACCGCGATAGTGGGAGTCGCGGTTGCCAATGCCGCGGACAAGCCGAACATCCTGGTGATTTTCGGCGATGACATTGGCCAGACCAACATCAGCGCCTATTCGTTCGGCGTGGTCGGCTATACCACCCCGAACATCGATCGCCTGGCCAAGGAAGGCATGATGTTCACCGATTACTACGCGGAGAACAGCTGCACGGCAGGACGTTCCACCTTCATTACCGGCCAGGCGATCCTGCGTACCGGCCTGTCCAAGGTCGGCATGCCGGGCGTGCCGGTGGGCCTGCAGGCGCGCGACGTGACCATCGCCGAGGCGCTCAAGGCCCAGGGCTACGCGACTGGCCAGTTCGGCAAGAACCACCTGGGCGACCGCGACGAGTACTTGCCGACCAAGCACGGTTTCGACGAGTTCTTCGGCAACCTCTATCACCTCAACGCCGAAGAGGAACCGGAGCGCCCGTACTGGCCGAAGGACGACGAGGCCTTCACCAAGGCGGCCTCGCCGCGTGGCGTGATCAAGTCCAGCGCCGACGGCAAGATCGAGGACACCGGCGCGCTGACCAGCAAGCGCATGGAAACCATCGACGACGACACCACCCAGGCCGCCATCGACTTCATCGACAAGCAGGTGAAAGCCGACAAGCCGTTCTTCGTCTGGATGAACACCACGCGCATGCACGCCTTCACCCATGTGCGCGAGTCCATGCAGGGGCAGAGCGGCATGCCGGGCAACGACTACGCCGACGGCATGATCGAGCACGACGGCGACGTCGGCAAACTGCTCAAGGCCGTGGATGACCTGAAGATCGCCGACAACACCATCGTCCTCTATACCACCGACAACGGTCCGAACCAGTGGTCCTGGCCGGATGCGGCGACCACGCCGTTCCGCAACGAGAAGAACTCCAACTGGGAAGGCGCCTACCGGGTACCGGCGATCATCCGCTGGCCGAACCACATCAAGCCGGGCAGCATCGCTACCCAGATGGTCTCCGGCCTGGACTGGTTCCCGACCCTGCTGGCGGCCGTGGGCGACACCGACATCAAGGAACGCCTGCTCAAGGGTGCCAGCATCGGCGGCAAGAACTTCAAGGTGCACCTGGATGGCTACAACCAGCTGGATTACCTGACCGGCAAGTCCGACAAGAGTGCGCGCGACGAGTTCTACTACTTCAACGATGAAGCCGAGCTGGTGGGCATGCGCTTCGGCAACTGGAAGATCGTCTGGTGCGAACAGCGTGCACCGGGTGGCCTGCAGGTCTGGAGCGAACCCTTCACCTGCCTGCGGGTGCCCAAGCTGTTCAACCTGCGCATGGACCCGTACGAGCGGGCGGACATCGTTTCCGACCAGTACTACGACTGGCTGACCAAGAACGACTACCTGCTGTTCCAGGGTACGCAGAAGGCCGCGAAGTTCCTGCAGACCTTCGTCGAGTACCCGCCGAGCCAGCGTCCGGCCAGCTTCAGCATCGACCAGATCCGCCAGAATGTGGACAAGCAGATCGAAGAGAAGATGAAGAAGCAGTAGTCCTGTACCAACGTGCCGCTACTGGAAAGGCACCCATGACCCGCGACGGATCGGTCCGTCGCGGGTTTACATCGATCCGACAAGGTCCAGTCCGATGTCCTCAGCCGGAAGTTCGCCCCATATGCGCCCTCGCCGTGCGGTAGCAGAAGAGGCCCGTCCGCGGGCGCATTTGTCCATGCTGGTCCCCGCCTTGCTGATGTTCGCCTCCGGCGGCGCGGCCCTGGTCTACCAGGTGCTGTGGGTCAAGCAGCTTTCCCTGGTGGTCGGCGTCGAGGTGTACGCCGTCACCACCGCCATCAGCGCCTTCTTCGCCGGCCTGGCGCTGGGCGGCATGGCCTTCGGCCGCTGGGCCGACCGCCTGCGGCGCCCGGTGCTGCTCTATGCCGGGCTGGAAGCGCTGGTTGCACTTTGCGCCGTCGGTGCGACCCTGGCGCTGTCCCGTTCCGCCGGCCTGTTCGCCCGCCTCGAAGACCAGCTCGGCCTGCTGGCCTGGCTGCTGCCCTTCGTCCTGGTGGGGCTGCCGGCCTTCTTCATGGGCGGAACCCTGCCGGTGATGGTCCGCGCCTTGCGGCCGGCCAGCGGCCAGATGGGATCGGCCGGTGGCGGCCTGTATGCGGCGAACACCGCGGGCGCCATCGTCGGCACCCTGCTTGCCGCGTTCGTCCTGTTGCCCGGGCTGGGCGTACTCGGCAGCGCCTGGGCCGCCGCCGGGCTCAACCTGCTGGTCGCCGGCGGCGCCTTGCTTGCCTGCCAGCGGGAGCGGAATGCGATCCCGCTGGCACTGCCGCCCGCAATCGCGCGCTCCAGCCAGGCGCGTCTGGCCATCGCCCTCTACTGCCTGGCCGGCGGCGTGGCGCTGGGCTACGAGGTGGTGTGGACGCAATCCATCGTGCAGTTCATGAGCACCCGCGCCTTCGCATTCGCCGTGGTACTGGCGACCTATCTCACCGGCCTGGTGCTGGGCAGCGCCCTGTATGCGCGCCGCGCGGACCGGCTGCGCGATCCGTGGGGCCTGTTCGGCCTGCTGATCGCGGCGGCGGGCCTGCTGGCGCTGCTGCAGGTCGCCGGGCTCGGCCACTGGCTGGTGATCCTGCAGACCCGCGTGGAGTTCCTCGTCCTGCAACTGACCGGCAACGAACTGGCCGGCATGTGCGCGCGCTTCGCGGTGGCGGCGGGCTGCGTGGTGCTGCTGCCGACCACGCTGCTGGGCGCCGCGTTTCCGCTGGCGCTGCGTCTGGCGGTGGACAGCGAGCATGTCGGCCGCGATGTCGGCATGGTGGTGGCGCTGAACACCCTGGGCGGCATCGTCGGCGTCATGCTCACCGGCTTCGTCCTGGTCCCCGGCCTCGGCCTGGTGCGCACCTTGGCGGTGCTGGCTGGCGTGGCGGCGGTGATCGGCCTGCTGGCGATCTGGCGTGGGACGCAGGTCGGCAAGGGTGCGCGCTGGAGCGTCGCGCTGATCGGCCTTGCCACCCTTGCAATCAGCATATATATGCAGCCCGGCCATCTGGCGCAGCTGCTGCCCGGCGCGCGCAACGGGCAGATCACCTTCTATGAGGAAGGCCGCGGCGGCACCGTGGCAGTGGTGGAGCAGGGCAAGGGCAACCGCCAGTTCAGCCGCCTCTATATACAGGGGGTGTCGAATACCGGCGACGCCATGCCGTCGCTGCGCTACATGCGCCTGCAGGCATTGCTGCCGCTGCTGATCCATGGCGGCGAACCGCGGTCGGCGCTGGTCATCGGCTTCGGCACCGGCATCACCGCCGGCGCCATGCTGCGCTACGACGGCCTGCAGAAACCGGTGGTCGCCGAACTGCTGCCCGAGGTGCTTGCCGCCGCACCGCAATTCCACGGCACCTTCGATGCCATCCACGACCCGCGCCTGGACATCCGCCTGCGCGATGGCCGGCGCGAACTGCTGCGCAACGACGAACGCTACGACCTGATTACCCTGGAACCGCCACCGCCCTCGGCTGCGGGGGTGGTCAACCTGTACTCCAGGGACTTCTACCAACTGGCGGCCAGCCGTTTGGGGGAGGGCGGAATCCTCGCCCAGTGGCTGCCATTGCCGACCCAGAACGACGAGGACAGCCGCTCGCTGGTGCGCAGCTTCCTCGACGTATTCCCCTACGCCAGCATGTGGACCACCGAGTTCCACGAGATGCTGCTGGTCGGTTCGCTGCAGCCACTGACGCTGGATGTGCCACGGATCAGCCGGCGCTTCGAACAGCCGGAAGTCGCCGCCGCGTTGCGCGAGGTGGGTGTGGCATCGCCGCAGGCTTTGCTCGCCACCTGGGTGACCGACCGCGACGGGCTGCTGGGTTACGCGGGGGATGCCGAACCGGTCACCGACGACCAGCCGCGCATCGAATACGCCCCGTGGGTCCGCCCCCGGGAAATCGCCCGGGTATTGCCGACGCTGCTGGCATTGCGCCGCTCGCCACCGCTGGAAAATGCCGAGCCTGCCTTCCACGCGGCAGTCGATGACGAGTGGATGCGTTTGCAGCGTTTCTATTCGGTCAGCCTGCATGCCTACAGCGGCAACCGCGAGGAATGGGCCCGCCAGGCACGGCAGGTGATGCGCGAGGACGGCGGCAACCCGTATTACCAATGGTTCTTCGGGATGTAGGTTGGGCTGAGGTACGAAGCCCAACGGCATGGTTGCCGGCGATTGTTGGGCTTCGCTTCGCTCAGCGCCAACCTACGGTCCGCAACCCGCCGTGGTTGGGCTGGTTTCGTAGGTTGGGCTGAGGTACGAAGCCCAATGGCGTGGTTGCCGGCGATTGTTGGGCTTCGCTTCGCTCAGCGCCAACCTACGGTCCGCAACCCGACGTGGTTGGGCTGGTTTCGTAGGTTGGGCTGAGGTACGAAGCCCAACGGCGTGGTTGCCGGCGATTGTTGGGCTTCGCTTCGCTCAGCGCCAACCTACGGTCCGCAACCCGCCGTGGTTGGGCTGGTTTCGTAGGTTGGGCTGAGGTACGAAGCCCAATGGCATGGTTGCCGGCGGGTGTTGGGCTTCGCTTCGCTCAGCGCCAACCTACGGTCCGCAACCCGCCGTGGTTGGGTTGGTTCCGTAGGTTGGGCTGAGGTACGAAGCCCAACGGCGTGGTTGCCGGCGATTGTTGGGCTTCGCTTCGCTCAGCGCCAACCTACGTTAGCCATCCTTCGGCCTTTGCCATTGCTACGGCCTGGGTGCGGCGTTCCAGGCCGAGTTTGACGTTGATTCGCCGGGCGTGGGTCTTCACCGTGTGCAGGGATATGCGCAGGCGCTCGGCGATTTCGCGGTTGGAGCAGCCCTGGGCGATCAGTTCCAGCACCGCCGTTTCGCGGCTGCTCAGCGGCGAGTCCTGGCGGGTTTCGCCGTTGTCCACCGTCTCCATCTGCAGCAGCGCCTGCCAGCGCGGTTCGGCCAGCCGTTGCGCCAGGCAGTTGCCCAGCCAGTTGGGTTGGCGGCGCTGCAGAGCGCGCAGCGGTTGCGCCATGCCCAGCCGTTCGCACTCGGCCACGGCGCGGAGCAGTTCGCTGTCGGCCTCCGACGACAGGCCGGCGAGGCGCAGGGCTTCGGCGAGCAGCAGATGGCACTCGCCGCCGAGGCTGTGATAGCCGCTGCGCCGGCAGTCTTCCAGGAGGGTTCGCAGCTCCGCCACGGCATCGGTGGGTCGGTTGAGGCGCAGAGTGGCGGTGGCTCCGAGCAGGTGGGTGCGCAGGCGGATGTCGTAGAAGCCGAGCGGCGCGAGCAGGGACTGTTCGTCGAGCTGGCGAAGCACCTGGCGGACGCCGGTCAGCGCGCTCTCCGGATTGCCCTGCTCCAGGCACAGGCGCGCCTCGGACAGTTGCAGCACATCGCGGTAGAACACCTGGGGCACCTGCAGCCACTGCATCTGCCGCTCGGCCTTGCACAGCAGGTACTGGGCCTGGGCAAGATCGCCTTCGGCGATCGCCAGCAGAAAGCGTGAGAGGTAGCCGAACAGCAGATAGGCATCGGAACAGCGCTCGGCCGCCGCCACGCCGCTCTCCAGTTCCTCGCGGGCCTTTTCGTCGTCGCCGCGCAGGGCCAGCAGGAAGCCGCGCAGCAGGCGCAAGCGGGCCATCATCGGTCCCTGCTGGCCGCTGGCGGGCAGGTCCTGGAGGATCTGCTCGGCGAGGATCAGGGCGCGCTCGTGCTCGCCGCGCATGCCCAGCAGGTGGATGTTCTCGACGCTGAGCAGCGCCTCGAACAGCCGGTTGCCGTGCTGGCGCGACAGGCGCAGGCCTTCCTGCACATGGCCGCGTGCGGTGTCCAGGTCGCCTTCGGCCATCGCCTGCTGGGCCAGGCTCTGCAGGCAGAGGATGCGTTGCGCCCAGGAGTGCTCGTTCAGCGCCCCCAGAGCCTCCAGGCAATTCCGGCGGGCGCTGGGCAGGCCGCGCTGGCGTTGCAGCATGCCGGTCACGGTCTGGTAGTGCGCCAGCAACTGCTGCTGGCAGCGCGCGCTGGGCTGCGGGAGGAAGCGCGCCAGGTTCTGCAGGCAGGCGTCCACTTCGTCGAGCCGCGCGCAGATGATCAGGGCCCAGGCGTTGCGCAGGATCAGTTGCGGGCTGCCGGCGAACAGTTCGCCCGGGAGTTCTTCGCGCCATTGCAGGAATTGCCGGGCGCTGCGGTCGATCATGATCTGGTCGTTGCCGTAGCGTTGCAGCAGGCTGATCGCGGTTTCCGGCTGCTCGGCGTGCAGGGCGTGCTCCACCGCCTCGCGCACCTCGCCGCGGCTGGCGAACCACTGGCAGGCGCGCAGGTGTGCCTGCAGCGGCTTGCGGCGTCCGCCCAGGCGCTGCAGGACATTGGCCAGCGGGCGCCAGAGGCGGAACCAGTCGCCGCGGTTGTCCAGGTTTTCCAGGAACAGCAGGTCCCGCTGCAGGGCGTGCAGCGCGTCCACGCCGTCGCGGCCTTCCAGCAGGTGCTCGCAGAGCGCCGCGTTGAAGCGGGGCATGTGCGCGAGAATGTCCAGCGCCTCGCGCAGGCAGGCGGGCAGGCCGGCCAGCACTTCGCGTTCGAGGTATTCGGAAAGCATCGGCGTGCCGTCGGCGAGGCGCAGCTCCAGGTCGTCGGCGCTGCCGCCGAGCAGCAGCAGGCCGATGCCCGCCGGCCAGCCGGAGCTGTGCTCCAGCAGGCGTTCGCGGAGGTCGTCGGACAGCTCCAGCTCGCGTCGTTCCAGCAGGTGCGACAGCTCCCCGGCGTCCAGCGCCAGGGATTGCGCATCGACCTCCTGCAGTTCCCCCTGCAGCAGCAGGCGCGGCAGGTTCCAGGCCGGGCGCCGGCGTCCGCCGATCCACCAGCGCACCTTCGGCGCGCCGCGCTCCAGCAGGCGATCGAGGCAGTCGTCCAGTTCGGCGCAGGGCTGGCGCGGGTAGTCGTCGAGGAAGATCCACAGCGGTTGTTCGACATGCTCCAGCAACTGTTCCAGCCCGGCCTGCGCACCGCCGTCGCCGACGGCCATGCGCAGGATTCCGGCCAGGCGGGCGAGCAGCTCCTGCGGGGCGAGCGGCTGGCCGTGCAGGTCGAGCCAGATCACCTGTACGCCGGGCTCGGCCTGGCGCGCGCATTCGTTGAGCAGCACGCTCTTGCCGAAGCCGGCCGGCGCGCAGAGCAGGCTCAGCCTCTGCCCTCCGGCCAGCAGGCGCCGGGCCAGGCGCGGGCGGTCGATATGCCCGGCAGGCAGGCGCGGCAGCGGGTTATCCGGCTGGCGCGGCTGGGCGTTCGGATGGAGGACGTGGATCTTCTCGTTCTGGGACATCTGTCGGCTCCCGGTTGCGCGCTGATCAGCGACTGGAAAGACCACTGACGGCCTGGCGAGCGGCGTCCAGCGCCTGCTCGACGATCTGCTTCTTCCAGACGTCGGTGTCGACGTAGAAGGCGTTGCGCATGCGCCGCCGGATGGCGTTGCGGGTGCTCTCGTCGACCTCGGACTGGTTGCTCAGCCACTGGTCGCCGCGCAGCGCCCACAGCACTTCCTCCGACGGCACGGTGCCGTACTCCAGGCCGATGCCGGTGTACTCGGCCTGCGGGCACGCCTCGTAGGCCAGGTGCCACATGTTGCCGGCCAGTTCGGCGGAGACGCAGCCTTCCTCGTACAGCGAGGTCACGTCGTCGCCCCACCAGGCGCGGGCACGGGCCAGGCCGGCGGAATCGTCGCGGCGCGCGTGGGCGATGCGCTCGCCATGGCCGCAGGGGCCGAGGGCGGTGTGCAGGTCGATCCAGCCCAGGCGTTCGCAGCGGCTGGCATGTTCGTGCAGTACCGCGCGCAGGGTCAGGTTGCTCCAGGTCGGCGCGTTGCCGCCGTAGAACAGGCCGTCCGGATGCGTGTACTGGCCGCCGCTGACCGCCCGCTGGATCGCCGGCTGGCCGTGCTCGTCGAGATAGGCGTACAGCTCGTCGTCGGCCGCCGGCGACGGCCAGCTGTCCGGCACCAGGGCGCGGGCGAGCTGGTCGTAGCCGGGGTTCTCAGGCAGCTTCGAGAGGTCGCTGAAGTCCTGGAAGTTGCGGTTCAGGTCGACGTTCTCGTGGGTCCAGCGCCGCCACCAGGAGAAGCCCCAGGGGTTGATGGCGTGGATGTAGAGTAGCGCGACGCCGGCCGCTTCCGCCTGGCGATGGAATTCCGGGTCGGCGAGCAGGGCGAGCTGCACGCCGGAGCCGCAGAAGCCCTCGACGCCGTGGCAGGCGCTGCTGACGATGAGCAGCGAACGGGCATCGGCGGCGCCGAAGCGGGCGACGTCCATCGCCAGCGCCTCGCCGTGCATGCCGGTGAGCGGGTGCGGATGGCTCTGCACCGACAGGGCGGCGGCAAGGAACTTGTCGCGCGCCTCGGCGTAGGTCTGGGAAAAATACGCTGAAGGGTTCATGTGTTCAGCCCTCGCAGGCCTCTTTTTTCATGTAGAGGGAGCGTCGCGGCCGGGCGAACAGGCGACGGACCATCGGCTCGAAGGTTTCGATCGGCAGGGTCTCGCCGTCCGGGTCGAATGCCGGGTTGTCGTAGAGCTCGATGAACTCCGCGGTGCGCTCGTAGTGCGGATGGCCGGCGAACATGTCGCGCTTGTCGCGATCCAGGCCGACGTGGTGGAAGAAGTTGTGGCCCTGGAACACCGCGTGGTTTTCGATCATCCAGTGGTTCGCCCCGGAGACGAACGGCTTGAGGATCGCCGCGGCGATGTCGGCATGGTTGTACGAGCCGAGGCTGTCGCCGATGTCGTGGAGCAGGGCGCAGACCACGTATTCCTCGTCGCGGCCGTCGCGCAGGGCCAGGGTGGCGGTCTGCAGGCTGTGGTCGTAGCGGTCGATGGGGAAGCCGCTGTGCTCGCCCTTGAGCAGCGCCAGGTGGGCCAGCACGCGGTCGGCGAGGTTGCCGGCGAATTCGGTCATCTGCGGGGTGATGATCTCGAAGTCTTCCCGGGTGCTGTCTTCCATGCGCTTGAAGGTGGCCAGTTTCATGATGATCTCCTCTCTTTTGCTTGTTGTTGGATTCAGGGTTGACGGGGCAGGGCGTTGCGCATGCCCAGGGCCACGGCGATGGCGGCCACCACGAGCATTGCGCTGATGAGGTAGATGGCGATTGCCAGGCTGCCGGTCTGGGTCTTGATCGCGCCGACCACGGCCGGGCTTATGCCGGCGGTGCTGGACAGGGTGCTGATATAGGCGATGCCGACTGCCGCACGCCTGTTGTCCAGGTAGCGCGTCGCCATGGCCCAGAACACAGGGGTCGCCGCGACCAGCGCGGAGCCGCCGACGGCGATGGCCGCGATGGTCCAGGGCAGGCTGTTGCCGGTGGTCCAGGCCAGCGCCAGCAGCCCGGCGGCGGCCGCCAGGAAGGCGCAGGACCAGTGCATTCGCTGCTCGCCGCGGCAGTCGGAGCGGCGGCCGTACCAGATCATGGCGAACAGGGCGAAGACGTTCGGGATGACCGCGTAGATGCCGACCATCTGCAGGTCCGCCACGCCCAGCTCCCTGATGATGGTCGGGGTCCAGAACGCCAGGAAGTAGCCGGCGCAGCCGGAGGCGAAGGCGCCGAAGGCCAGCAGGTAGACCCGCGGGTCGCGCAGCACGCCGGCCAGGGCGCCGCGCTCGCCGTGCACGGCGGGCGTTTCGTGTTCCTGTACGGCGCGGCAGACCAGATCCTGTTCCGTCGGGGTCAGCCAGCGGGCGTCGCGCGGGCCGTTGGGCAGCAGGAAGAACACCAGCACGCCGAGCAGCACGGTGGGCATGCCTTCGATGAAGAACATCCACTGCCAGCCTTCCCAGCCGTGCAGGCCGTGCATGTTCTTCAGGATCCAGCCGGACACCGGGCTGGTGATGAAGGCCGCCGCCACCTGGGCGGTGCAGAAGAACGCCAGCACCCGCGCGCGGCGCGCCGGCGGATACCAGAAGGTGAGGTAGAGGATGATGCCGGGGAAGAAGCCGGCCTCGAACAGGCCGAGCAGGAAGCGCACGATGTAGAACTGCGTCGGCGTGCTGACCAGCAGGGTGGCGCTGGAGGCCAGGCCCCAGAGGACCATGATGCGCATGATGGTGATGCGCGCGCCGATGCGCTGCAGCAGCATGTTGCTCGGCACTTCGAAGATCACGTAGCCGATGAAGAACATGGCGGCGCCGAGGCCGTAGACGGCGTCGCTGAAGCCCAGCGAGGTCTTCATCTGCAACTGGGCGAAGCCGATGTTGGCGCGGTCGATGAAGTTCAGCAGGTAGCAGATGAACAGGAACGGGACCAGCCGGCGGGTGATCTTGCCGTAGATGGCGTCGAGCTGGCCTTGCGAGGCCTGGCGAATCTCGGTGGGGGTAGTCGGAACGCTGAGGGTTGTCGACATGCAAAGCTCCAGGCCGCGAGGGCCGGCGGTGGCGGACGACCCGGGCGTCCCATCGGGAGCGCCGCGGGTGTCGCGACTCGATTCTTGTTGGTTTGCTTCGTCGCTGCGAAGGAGCCGCGGGCTGGTGCGGGGGAGGGCGTTCACCGCCTGCGGCTCCCCGTGCGGCTCAGGCGCTGACGCCGGCTTGCGCGGCGAGCTCGTCCTTGAGCATTTTCTTCGACAGCTTGCCCACGGCGGTCTTGGGCAGCTCGGCGCGGAACTCCAGGGCCTGCACCATCTCGTGCTTGCCCAGGCGGTCCCTGAGGAATGCCTTGAGTTCGTCGAGGCTGAACTGCGGGTAGCCCGGGCGCAGCTTGATGTAGGCCTTGGGCGACTGGCCGCGATACGGGTCGTCGATGCCGAGCACCATCACTTCCTCCACCGCCGGGTTGGCGTAGATGGCTTCCTCGATGACCCGCGGGTAGACGTTGAAGCCGCCGCACAGGAGCATGTCCTTGGTGCGGTCGACGATGTAGATGAAGCCGTCCTCGTCCATGTAGCCGACGTCGCCGGTGCGGAAGAAGCCGTCCTCGGTGAAGCTCTCGCGGGTCGACTCCGGCTTGTTCCAGTAGCCGCGCATGATGTTCGGGCCGCTGATGGCGAGCTCGCCGTTCTCGCCCGGGGGCACGCTGCGGGTCGGGTCCTCGGTGTCGAGGAACTTGATGGTCACGCCGATCTGCGGGAGGCCGCAGGAACCCGGCTTGAGCCTGCCGGCCGGGGTGAAGGTGCCGCCGGTGCAGGTCTCGGTCATGCCCCAGCCTTCGGTCAGCTGGCAGCCGGTCAGGGCCTTGAACTGCTGCATCAGCTCCACCGGCAGCGGCGCGCCGCCGGAGGCGCAGACCTTCAGTGAGCGCAGGTTGTAGTCCTGCACCCTGGGATGGCTTATCAGCGCGGTGAACATGGTCGGCACGCCGGGAAAGCAGCCGACCCCGTGGTCGTCGATCTCGCGCAGCACGGTCTCGGCGTCGAAGCGCACGTGCAGGCGCATCTCGGCACCGCAGGCGACCGGGAACAGCAGGCAGCAGACCATGGCGTAGACGTGGAACAGCGGCAGCACCACGAGGATGCTTTCCTTGCCGACGTGCATCAGCTCTTCGTTGTCGACGTTGGTCAGCATCACCTGCGCCGCGGCGGCGCCGAGGTTGGCGTGGGTAAGCATGGCGCCCTTCGGCAGGCCGGTGGTGCCGCCGGTGTACTGCAGCACGGCGACGGTCTGCGCCGGGTCCCGCAGCGGGTGGGCCTGGTATTGGCCGGCATTGTCGAGCAGTTCGGCGAAGGGGATGCAGCGGTCGCCGTACTGCACGCTGCCGACCTGGCCCTGCTGCCACAGCTGCGCCTGGGTCTGTTCCGGCATCGCGCCGAATTCGCCGAGCGAGCCGACCACCAGGGTCTTCAGCCGCGACTTGCCGAGCAGGCCGGCCATGGTCGGGTAGAGGGAGTTCAGGTCGAGGGTGATGAGGATATCGGTGCGGCTGTCCTCGATCTTGTGCGCCAGCACATTGCCGGCGTCCAGCGGCGAGTAGTTCACCACGGTGCCGCCGGCGCGGAGGATGGCGAAGAAGCTGATCACGTACTGCGGCACGTTCGGCAGGTACAGGCCGACATGCACGCCCGGGCCGACGCCCATGCCTTGCAGGCCGGCGGCCATGCGCGCGATCAGGTCGGACAGCTCGCGGTAGCTGATCTTGCGACCCATGAAGTCGACGGCGGAACGGTCGGGCCAGCGGCGTACGCTGTCATCCAGCATTTCCAGGACGTTGAGGCCGGTCAGGTCGGTGTCCCAACGAACGCCGGCGGGGTAAGAGCGAGTCCACGGTGTCTGCACTGTGCAAGGTCTCCACGTAGTCTTGTTATAGGTTTATGGGGGCGCATGGTGCGACCAGCCGCCGCGGCGGGACTGTCATAAATTTGCATGGCCGGTTCCGCTCGTCGCAGCGGCGCGGATGAGGGCGGGGGACGGAGCCGTCCCGGAGCTACGCTTGTGCAGGCCGGCCGATCGCGCCGAGAATGGCGCCCCCCTGCACGTGGACCCGTAGTACGCACAGTTGGAGATAACAGGCGTGACGTCCCCTTCAGAACTCTCGGAACAGCAGCTCGATGCCTTCATGAGCAATCCGTGGATCGCCTGCCTGCCGCAGGACGACCGCGACGAGCTGCTGCTGCGCACGCACTTGCGCAACCTGCCTGCCGGGCGCTGCCTGTTCCGCCGGGGCGGGCCGCCGGACGGTGCGTACTTCGTCATCGACGGCGTCATCCGCCTGAGCAACACCTCCGCGGACGGGCACGAGGCGCTGCTGAACTTCTACGAGCCGGGCAACTGGATTGGCGAGGTGTCGATGATCGACGGCCTGCCGCGCACCCATGACGCCGTCGCCCATGTGCCGTCGCTGGTGCTGCAGATCACTCCGGCGCACTTCGAGGAACTGCTGGCCCGCTACCCGGGCTTCAGCCGTCAGGTCCTGTCTCTCGAATGCCTGCGCCTGCGCGCCATGCTGGTGGCGTTCTCGTCGTTCTCCACGCAATCGCTGGAGCAGCGCCTGGCCGGCCGCCTGCTGGGGCTCGGCATGTCCTTCGGCAGCCCGGGAGCGCAGGGTCTGCGGATCGACCTGCACCTGTCCCAGGAGACCATGGCCCAGTTGATCGGCGCGACGCGCCAGCGGGTCAACCAGGTGCTGAAGAAGTGGGAAGCGGAGGGGATGATCGAGCATCGCTACGGCCGGGTCACCGTGATCGACCAGGCCATGCTGGAGGCGGTGGCGCAGGGTGAGGCCTGATTCCTTGCAGGAAGGGGCGACTGTCTTGCCTCGTCCTGAGGCTACCCCCTCACCCTAACCCTCTCCCTCGAGGGAGAGGGGACTATTCGGCGTCGCCGGCTGGCACGGTGTACCACCTCACACCGTCGCGCCCCCTCTCCCTCTGGTAGAGGGTTGGGGTGAGGGAAGCGGCAACGCAATACCATCCACGTAGGAGCAACTGTCTTGCCGCCGAGAGTGCATTTCGTAGGGTGGACAACGCGAAGCTTGTCCACCGAGCCGGCCCCACGAAATGGTGGAAATGCTTCGCGATTTCCACCCTACGCTCTTGCCATACCTGCAGGAGCGAAGCTGCCGGAGCTTGCCGGCAGCCTCGCGGTCGCGATCAGGTCTCGAAATAGAAGCTCTGGAAGCGCTCGACCAGCTCCATGTTCACCTGCGCCGCCTGCACGTGCAGCGGGTGCGGGCCGTAGTCGCGGGCGGCCTGCAGCGAGTCGAAGGTGACGATGGTGCCGAAGTCGAAGGTATCGTCGGCGGGGCTGGGGCGGCCGAGTTCGGCGCGCGGACCGAAGCGCACTTCACGCACGCCGGGGATCTCCTGCAGGCGTTCGCAGGCCGCGGTCAGCCGGGCGATGTGCGCCTCGTTGTGCGGCTCCTTCAGCCAGGCGATGACCACACTCTGGACAGTCATGGGGAATGTCTCCTTCAGGCGATGTCGGCGGTGGCCGGCAGCGGGTTGATGCAGTTTTCCAGCGGCCCGCCGCGCAGCGCGTCGACCAGGTTGGCGAACGCCTCCAGGGTCATGCGCCGGTGGGTGTCGCGGGTCGAGGCGCCGCTGTGCGGCGACAGCACCACGTTGGGCAGGCCGAGCAGATCCGGATGCACGTCGGGCTCGCCCTCGGTGACGTCCAGCCCGGCCGCCGCGATGCGCCCCTCGCGCAGCGCCGCCGCCAGGGCCGCGTCATCCACCACGCCGCCGCGCGCGGCGTTGACCAGCACGGCGCTCGGCTTCATCCGCGCCAACTGCTCCGCGCCGATCAGGTGGTGGGTGGCCGGCCCGTAGGGCGCCTGCACCATCAGCGCATCGCTCTGTTCCAGCAGGCTGTCGAAGTCCAGGTAGCGCACGCCGAGACGCTGCTCTTCCTCCGCCGGCAGGCGCCGGCGGTTGTAGTAGGTGACGTCCATGTCGAAGCCCCGCGCGCGCCTGGCCAGCTCGGCGCCGATGCGTCCCAGGCCGACGATGCCCATCTGCTTGTGGTTCACGTCGACGCCGAACAGCGGCTCGGCGCTGCGGGTCCATTTGCCGGCACGGACGAAGGCGTCCGCCTCGACGATGCGCCGCGAGGCCGCCAGCAGCAGGCCGAAGGCCATGTCGGCGGTCGCCGCGCCCACGGCTTTCGGCGTGTTGCAGACGCGGACGTTGCGTTCGGAGCAGGCGGCGACGTCGATATGGTCGTAGCCGGCACTGACGGTGCTGACCATCTTCAGCTTCGGACAGGCATCCAGCAGGGCTTCGTCGATCCGCTCGCCGGCGGTGACCAGCGCGTAGTCGGCGTCCCGCATCACGCTGAGCAGGTCGGTGGGCGGCGGGGCGTCCGGCATGCGGACCTCCCCGAAGGCGAGCAGGGGCGCCAGCAGTTGCCCGGGCACCTGGCGCGAGATCGCGATGATCGGTTTATCGCTCATGCGGGCAGCCTCAGTCGCGGTAGCTGGTGTCGACGCGGTCGAGCTTGCGCAGCAGCGCCGGCCAGACGAACTCGCCGCCGAGGCCGCCGGTCTGCTTGCTCGCCGCATCGGCCACGCCTTCGATGATCCGCGGGTCGACCTCGATCAGCTTGCCGCCGGCCTGGGCCGCCAGCTGGATCTGGCAGGTGCTCTCGAAGGTGTACATGTGGAGGAAGGCATCGGCCACGGTGCGGCCGACGGCGAGCAGACCGTGGTTGCGCAGCATGAGGAACAGCTTGTCGCCGAGGTCGGCCTGCAGGCGCGGCTTCTCGTCGTCGCGCAGGGCGATGCCTTCGTAGTCGTGGTAGGCGAGGGAGGAGAGCACGAAGGTGGACTGCTGGCTGATCGGCAGGACGCCGCATTCCTGGGCGCTCACCGCCACGCCGGCGCGGGTGTGGGTGTGCAGCACGCACTGGATGTCCTCGCGCGCGGCGTGGATCGCGCTATGGATGACGAAGCCGGCGCGGTTGGCGGAGTAGGGGCTTTCGAGGACCTTGTTGCCGTCCATGTCGATCTTGATCAGGTTGGAGGCGGTGATCTCGTCGAACATCAGGCCGTAGGGGTTGATCAGGAAGTGGTGCTCGGGGCCGGGAATGCGCACGCTGATGTGGGTGAAGACCATGTCGGTCCAACCGTACATTGCGACCAGGCGGTAGCAGGCGGCGAGGTTGACGCGCAGTTGCCATTCTTCTTCGGATACCAGGTTTTTCACGTTGGGCACGGCGAATTGGCTCACGATGGACTTCCTTCTTGTTGGGGGTGTGTGAAGAGAGTCCGCACGTTACCCAGTCGCCGGGGGCGGCAACTGTCCAGGATTTGACAAAGCGGGATGCCGCCGTGGTTGGGTGCCGTGGTAGGGCGGGTGAAACCCGCCGGAGGGACTCGGCATCGTGGCGGGTTGCACCCGCCCTACAACCGACGAATCGCGTATTTCAATGCGGCCATCACCCGCGCGAATCGTGCCTCATTCAGGCCCCTGCTCCTGCCATCTCTTGCGTGCCCGCAGGTACACGGCGCTGTCGGCGTAGCCGAGTTGCTCGGCGATCTGTTCGCGACTGAGGCCCTGCAGTTCCAGGTGCTGTTCCAGCTCGGTACGCACGGCGGCGAGTATCTGGCGATAGCCCAGGTCCTGTTCCTGCAGGCGCCGGCGCAGGGTGCGCGGGGTCATGTGCAGGGCTTCGGCGGCGCTTTCCAGGCTGGCGGGGACGCCGGCATCCAGCTCCGCGCGGATATGCTCGGCGACCCGCGCCGCGTGGCCGCTGAACTGCCGCAGGCGCGCCAGGCGCTGTTCCAGGCCTTCGACGAGCAGCTCGACCAGCACCGGGTGGGCGCCGCGCATGGGTACGTCGAGCACGCTCCGGTCGAACACCAGGCAGGTACGCGAACTGCCGAACTGCAGCGCCGGGCCGAACCATTCGACGTACTCGGCGTGATAGGGCGGGCGCGGGTAGGCGAATTCCGCCCGCAGCGGCACTACCGGCTCGGCGCAGTACTCGCGCAGCTGGGTCATGGTCATCGCCAGTCCATGTTCGCCGAAATGCCGACGCAGACTCTCCGGCCCGTCCACCTGCACCTGCAGCACCGGATGCCCGTCTTCTTCGTATATCGATAGCCGATCCAGGTCCGAACCGAGCCGTGCGTAGCGCTGCCAATGGCGCAGGGCTTCGCCGACCGTGGCGCTGCACTGCGAGAGATAGACCAGCACGAAGCGCTCGCGGGGCATGAACTGGCGGTGAAGATGCAGGCCGATGGCCGGGTCGATGCGCGCCGCACGCTGCCAGAGCTGCCCCAGCTCCACCAGGCCGAATTCCTTCTCGTCGCTGTGCTCGCCGATGAAGCGCGCGAGCACCCGTCCCATGGCGCCGCGATGGAATTTCCCGACCCTGGCCCTGGCCACACTTGGCCGATTTTTGTCCCTTTCGGACATGTTCCCCTTGGCTCCCTTGCAGTCTCATGTGGCCGTTGGATGGGGCGGCGTACGGCCACGCCCACGTCGCTCTTCGATGATAAACCGAGAACAACAAATGACTCAGATGCTTTCCCGCCTGGCCACGCCCCTGCTGGGCATTCTTCTGGCGCTGCTATTGCCGCTGTCCTTCGCCCAGGCGGCGGACAAGCCAAACATCGTGGTGATCTGGGGCGACGATATCGGCCTGTGGAACCTCAGCGCCTACAACCGTGGCGCCATGGGCTACCGCACGCCGAACATCGACCGCATCGCCCGGGAAGGCGCGATCTTCAGCGACCACTACGGCCAGCCCAGCTGCACCGCCGGCCGCGCCGCCTTCATCACCGGGCAGCTGCCGATCCGCTCGGGCATGACCACCGTCGGCCTGCCGGGCGGCCCGCTGGGCCTGAAGCCGCAGACCGTGACCCTCGCCGAAGTATTGAAGACCCAGGGCTACGCCACCGGCCAGTTTGGCAAGAACCATCTCGGCGACCGCAACGAGTACCTGCCGACGGTGCATGGTTTCGACGAGTTCTTCGGCAACCTTTACCACCTCAACACCGAGGAGGAGCCGGAGGACGTCGATTACCCGCAGGACCCGCAGTTCCAGAAGCGCTTCGGCCCGCGCGGCGTGCTGCACTGCCATGCCAGCGCCGAAGACCAGCCCGGCGACGACCCGCGCTTCGGCAAGTGGGGCAAGCAGCATTGCGAGGACACCGGCCCGCTGACCCGCAAGCGCATGGAGAACGTGGACGTGGAGTTCACCCAGGCCTCGTTCAAATTCATGGACAAGGCGGTGAAGGAGGACAAGCCGTTCTTCGCCTGGATCAACACCACGCGCATGCACGTCTTCACCCACACGCCCAACCAGTATCTGGAGCGCTGCAAGCAGTTCACCAGCGGCGAGGACGAACACTGCGCCGGCATGCTGCAGCATGACGAGGACGTCGGTTCGGTGCTGAAGAAGCTCGAAGACCTCGGCGTGGCCGACAACACCATCGTCATCTATTCCACCGACAACGGCCCGGAGCACGAGACCTGGCCGTTCGGCGGCACCACGCCGTACCGCAGCACCAAGATGACCACCTGGGAAGGCGGCATCCGCGTGCCGATGCTGGCGCGCTGGCCGGGGCACATCCAGGCCGGTTCCGAGCTCAATGGCATCCAGTCCCACGAGGACCTGTTCACCACCCTGGCCGTCGCCGCCGGCGTGCCGGATGTGCGCGAGCGCCTGGCAAAGGGTGATGACTTCGGCACCGGCGTGGTGAAGAAGAACTACATCGACGGCGTCGACAATCTGGCCTACTGGCAAGGCAAGTCCGACCACTCGGCGCGCAACTTCATGCTCTATTACGCCGAGAGCCGCCTGCAGGCCGTGCGCCTGAACCAGTGGAAGGCGCACTTCTACACCCGCGACGGCTACTACGGCAGCACCACCACGCTGGACATCCCGTGGATGTTCAACCTGCGCCAGGACCCGTTCGAAAGCTTCGAGCAGGCCCCCGGACCGCGCGCCTACCTGCTGCAGAAGAAGGCCCACGTGCTGTACGCGATGACCGGCCTGATCGGCGAGCACCTGAAGACCTTCAAGGACTTCCCGCCGGTGCAGGAAGGCATGTCGCTGAGCTTCGACAAGCTCAAGGAACAGATTCTCAAGCAGGCCGGAAAGTGAATCCGTCCCGGCGCGGCCGCTGAGCCGGTCGCCCCCGAACCATCCTCGAAGGGAAGCCTTCCGGCGCCGTCGTCATGACCGGCGCCTGGGCGGCGCTCGCTTCGAAATCGACCCATCCACCTCTTGCGCATCCCGCGCGCCACAACAACAAGACTGGAGAAACTCCGATGAGTGAGATCAACGCCGCAGCCCTGGAAGTCCTCGCCGCCATGCAGGGTGGCCCGGTGGTTCCCCGCGACCACGCCCGCGAAGCCATCCTGATCCTGGAAAACGACCTGCCCTGGGTGCCGCTGCCGGACGGCTCGTCCATCCAGCTGCTGCACGTGGACCTGAACCAGAACCTGTGGATCAACCGCACCCGCATGAAGCCGGGCTTCGGCGTCGACACCCACTACCACACCGGCCCGGTGTTCGCCGTCACCCTGACCGGCGAGTGGTTCTACCGGGAATACCCGGACAAGGTGAACAAGGCCGGCTCCTACCTGTACGAACCGGCGCACTCGATCCATACCCTGTGCGTCGCCGAGGATGCCGAGGAAGACGCCGACGTCTGGTTCGCCATCTTCGGCAGCAACGTCGACATCGACGAGAACGGCGACGTCATCCGCATCCTCGACGCCCGTACTGCACTGACGGTGTACCGCGCGCTGTGCGCCGCCGAAGGCAAGACCTGCGACAACCTCATCGTGGTCGGTGAGTGACCATGAGCCAGATGCACAGTGCATTCGTCACCGGCGCCGGCGGCTTCATCGGCCGCCATCTGGTGCGCCAGTTGCTGGCCGAGGAGGTCCGCGTGGTCGCCCTGATGGTGCCGGGCGAGCCGGTGCCGGCGGAGTGGGGCGAGCGGGTGCGGGTGGTGATCGGCGACGTGCGCCGGCTGGTCGACCTGCGCGAGGAGATCGGCAAGGTGGACGCGATCTTCCACCTCGCCGCGGTGGTCAGCGACTGGGGCAGCACGCAGTCCCACGTCGACGTCACCGTCAAGGGCACCGAGCAGGCTATCGACCTGGCTTTGGGCTGGGGCGCGCATTTCGTGGTGACCACCAGCGTGTGCGCCTTCGCCAGTTCCCTGGCCAGGGGCCGCCTGAGCGAGGACAGCCCGGTCGGCAAGCCGTCGTCGGCCTACGAGTTCTGCAAGCAGGAACAGGAGCGCGTGACCCGCGCCGGCGTGGCACGCGGCCTGCGCGCCACCATCGTGCGTCCGGCCAACGTCTTCGGCGTCGGCAGCATGCCGTGGGTGAACTCGTTGGTGCAGGTGCTGCGCGACGGCGGGCCGTGCCTGCTCGGCTCGGGCAACTGGGATGCCGGGCTGGTGCACGTCAACAACCTGGTCGCGCTGCTGATCGCCGCCGCCCGCTCCAGCTACACCCAGGGCGAGGTGTTCATCGCCGCCGACGGTTTTGGCGTGACCTGGAAGACCTACCTGCAGGAGCTGGCGAAAGCGGCCCAGGTGCCGGCGCCGAAGAGCATGCCGAACTGGCTGGCGCGGCTGCTGGCGACGCTGATGGAGTGGTGGGGCAAGCTGCGCAAGCAACAGCAGCGCCCGCACCTGACCCGCCAGACCTACCGCCTGATGGGCGGGCCCAACGAGTTCTCGGTGACCAAGGCCCAGCGCCTGCTCGGCTATCGGCCGCCGGTGAGCTTCGAGGCGGCGATGGCCGAACTGGCCGAGCATTTTTCCCGCCAGCGCCAGGGCGAACGCGCCCCGGCGCCGCAATCCCCGCACGTACGGAGTCAGGCATGAGCAACTGGATTTATGGCGCCCCGCGCATCGCATTCATTTCCGGCGGCGGCAGCGGCATCGGCCGGCAGATCGCCAGGGCTCTGGTGGGCGAGGGGACCAGCGTGGCGCTGTTCGACCTCAAGGTCGAGGCCGGCGTCCTCGATGAACTGCGCGCCCTGCGCAAGCGGCCGGAGCAGCGCATCGAGGTGTTCAACGTCGACATTTCGAAGGCGGCGGACGTGGACGACGCCGTGGAGTCGGCGGTAGCGCGCTTGGGCGCGCCGGACTTCGCCTTCAACTCCGCCGGCATCCTGCGCACCGCGCTGTTCACCGAACTGCCGGCGGAAACCTTCGAGCTGGTGGTGCGCATCAACCTGCTCGGCAGCCGCAACTTCGCCGCCGGGGTGCTGCGGCACATGCCGCAGGGCGGCCATCTGGTGCTGGTGGCGTCGCTGTCCGGAATCATGGGCGGCTATACCCAGGCCGCGTATTGCGCCTCCAAGTTCGGCGTGGTCGGCCTCGCCGAGGTCCTGCGCCTGGAGCAGAAGCCGCGCGGCATCGACGTCTCGGTGGTGTGCCCGGGCGAGATCGCCACGCCGCTGCTGACCTACGAGCGCCAGCACGGCAGCAAGGTCACCGAGGCGCTCAACGCCACCGCCGGCGTGCTCACCGTGGAAGAGGCGGTGGACGGCATCCTGCGCGGCCTGCGCAAGCGCGAATACATGATCACCCCGGGCGTGCGCGCCCGCCTGCTGCGAGCCATGGCGCGCAAGACCAGCGGCCTGCTGCGCTGGATGACCGACCAGACGCTGGCCAAGACCCTGCAGGCCCAGTCCCGCTAACCCTGGCGCCCGCTGCGGCGGGCGCATTTCCAATGGAATTGCCATCATGCTTCGCAAACCTCTCGTGACGTCGCTGCTGCTGGCGATGGCCGTGCACGCCCAGGCGGGCGGTCTGGCCGTCCAGGAGCCGCTGGGCGGCCAGCCCGCACCCGGCAGCCAGCGTTCGGTCGCCGACTTCGACTACCAGGTCAAATACCAGCGCGCCTTCGAGGCCGTGCTCTGGTCCCTGCCGCTGGTGCAGGTGCAGGGCGGCCGCATGGCCACGCTCGGCGGGCTGGACATGCGCGACAACGACATCGTCGCCATGTCCGGCACCGCCACGCCGAAATTCGAGACCTGGACGGCGAACAGCTCGACGCCCTACGTGTTCGCCTATTCCGACCTGAAGAACGAACCGGTGGTGCTGGAAGTGCCGCCAGCCGGTCCCGACGGCAGCCTCTACGGCCAGGTGGTGGATGCCTGGCAGATGACCATCGCCGATATCGGCCCGTCCGGCATCGACGCCGGCAAGGGCGGCAGGCTGCTGCTGACCGGCCCGGACTACAACGGGCCAATTCCCGCCGGCTATCTGCACGCGGCGTCGCCGACCCGGCGCGTGGTCTTCGCCTTCCGCTCGGTGCGCGCGCCCGGCAAGAGCGGCGCGGACGCATACGCCTATTCGAAGCGCCTGAAGATGTACAACCTGTCGCAGGCGGCCAATCCGCCCCGGCAGCGCTTCGTCGATCCCACCGAACAGCGCTATTCGTCGCTGCTGCCGCAGGACGAGCGCTACTTCCAGCTGCTGCACGACACCATCACCTACGAGCCGGTGCGCCCGCAGGACCGCCACATGCTCGGCCTGCTGGCGTCCCTCGGCATCGAGCGTGGCAAGCCCTATCAGCCGGACGAGAAGACCCGCAAGGCGATGCGCCAGGCGGTGGTGGATGCCTGGTACTACCTGCAGGAGCGCTTCGACCACCTGCCGCGGGACAAGTACTACTGGACCGACCGCCAGTACGTGCCGCTGCTGCTGCCGGACGCCAACCGCAGCTTCAGCTTCGAATATCCCGACCGCGTCGATGTCGACGGCCGCGCGCTGGCGTTCTTCTGGTGCACTTTGGTGCCGAAGCGCGTTCCCGAGCGGCCGGCGGCCTATTACCTGCTGGCGATGGCGGATAAACAGGGGCGAGCGCTGGAAGCGGGGCGGACCTACAAGGTGACGGTGCCGGCCGACATGCCGGTCAGGCAGTTCTGGGCGCTGACCCTGTACGACCGCGCCACCATGGCCTTCATCTACACCCGCGAGAACCGCACCACGCTGGATTCCTACGGCCTGGAGCGGATGAAGAAGAACGCCGACGGCAGCGTCACCCTCTACGTCGGCCCGCAGGCCCCGCAAGGGCTGGAGTCGAACTGGATTCCCAGCGGCGGCAAGCGCCCGCTGCCGGCCTTCCGCTTCTACGGCGCCACCGACGAGCTGTTCGACAAGCGCTTCAAGATGCCGGACTTCGAACCGGTCGACGAGCAGACCGCCAGCACATCGAAGGCCGGTCTGGCGATGGGCAGCCTGTTGCTGCCCTGAGACTCTTTCCGCAACGAACATTCAGGAGTTCGCATGCAACGAATCTTCCGCTCGACGCTTGTCGCCCTGGCCGTCGCCACAGCGCTGCCTGCCCACGGGCAGGGCGCCGAAATCTTTCCCGATCCGCAGATCGGCCTGGTGATGACCCCGCAGAAAGTCGCCCAGGCCCAGGAGGTCGAGGCCTACAACCTGGGCATGACGGCCTACACCTGGGGCTATCCGCTGGTGCGCCTGGAGCGTGTCCTGCGCGAGTACATCGACGTCCCGGCGAACAAGCCGCCGACCAGCTACCGCGCGCCGCTGAACCGGATCGGCTGGGCCACCGCGCTGTCGACCGCGGCCGACACCGACATGCCCACCGCCAACAACGACACCCTGTACATGAGCGCGGTGGTCCGACTGACCGAGCCCTACGTGCTGAGCGTTCCGGATACGGCGGACCGCTACTACGTGGTCAACGTCTTCGACATGTACCACGACCTCGAACACTACATCGGCCGCCGCGCCACGGGCACCAGGGCCGGGCAGTTCGCACTGGTGCCGCCGGGCTGGAAGGGCACGCTGCCCGCCGGGGTCAAGGCGCTGCCGGTGAGCACCGACCAGGTCTGGCTGTGGGGCCGCCTGCACATCCTCCAGGGCGAGGACACGGCACCCGTGCTGGCCCTGCAGAAACAGTTCGACCTGCGCCCGCTGAGCCAACTGGGCAAGGCCGGCTACGTCGCGCCGCAGGAAACCCTGCCGCCGCTGCCGTCGATCGAGGGCGATGAGCTGGGGTTCTTCACCCATCTCGGCTACGCCATGCAGCACAACCGCATCAAACCGGTCGACGAGGCGCTGGTCGGCCAGCTGGAACGGATCGGCCTGACCCGCGAGCAGGGCTTCCAGCCGTCGAAACTGACGCCGGAACAGCTCAGGGGCCTCAAGCGGGCCCTGACGGATGCGCCGCTGGTGGTCGGCAAGGCGACGGCCACCGCGACCGTCCTGCGCAACGGCTGGAACATCGCGCTGCTCTCCGAGTTCGGCTTCAACTACCCGGGCCGCTCGCTGATGGCCGGGCCTTACCTGGGAGGCAACCTGGCCGAGGAAGCGGTCTACCCGATCCGCTACACCGACGCCGAGGGCAAACCGCTGAGCGGCACCAACCGCTACCGGATCACCTTTGACAAGGCGCCACCGGTGGGTTCGTTCTGGTCGCTGACCATCTACAACGCCGGCAGCAAGCTGCTGGTGTACAACCCCATCGCCCGCTACAAGGTCGGCTCCGACACGCCGGGACTGCAGATGGGGGCAGACGGTTCGTTCAGCATCCCGATCCAGCACGAACAGCCACAGGGCGCGGAAAAGGCCAACTGGCTGCCGGCGCCGAAGGGGGATTTCTACTTGCTGCTGCGGCTGTACCAGCCGGCGGAGGGGATTCTCAACGGGGAATATGCGTTGCCGCAGGTGGAGCGGATCTAAAGGGCGGTGGGGAACGCCGGGCCTGGGGGCGGGTCCGGTGTTTTTTTTGCCCTCACCCTAACCCTCTAGGGGACTGTCCAGTGTGAAGCGAAGCACCGAGCTTGCCGGTCACGCCATGCCGCCCCCTCTCCCTCCGGGAGAGGGTTGGGGTGAGGGAGCGCACGGCCGGGTACAACCTGCGAGATTTTTTTGTAGGAGCCAGCTTGCTGGCGATCCGGAATTTCACCTGGCACCGGGTTGCCGGCAGACACCATTGATCGCCAGCAAGCTGGCTCCTACGGGTTGCAATGCCCACCGTTGGCGCTGAGCAACGCGAAGCCCAACATCGCCATCGTTGGGCTTCACTGCGTTCAGCACCAACCTACGCGAGTTATGGCCCAGCCACGACGCTCTTCCCTCACGCCTGCATGCGATAGAAGCGCAGCGCGTTGTCGCGGAAGATCGCCTTCAGCGCGCCCATCCCAACCCTCTCGAAGCAGTCGGCAGCCGGATCGGCGGTGCCTACGATGGCGCCGAGGCGCGGTTTGTCCTCCCCGAACGGCAGCTGCGCGACCCAGCGGGTTTCGCCGACCACGCCGAAATCCTTGTGTTGATGCCAGCCCGCCTCGATATGCACCACCGCCTCGACGCTGTAGGCATTGCAGTCGGCGGCATAGTCGTCCGGGCGGTAGGGCGCCAGCACATGGTCGGTGAGGCCCACCGTGTCCAGGGTGGCGCGTGGCTGGGTGGCGCGGATCACCCGCTCCAGCAGGCGCGGCCGCGAGCCGAGCAGGCGCACCGCGAGGCCGGCCTTGTGCGGAGTGGTGTACGGGTCCCACTGGTGGATGTGTGGATCGACGATGGCGAAGGAAAGCGAGTTCAAGGTGATTCACCTTTGCGCGATGTTTTCGGTCCGGCTGTTCAGGATAGATGGCCATCGGCCAGATGCCGCTGATTTCTGCTGTCTTGCATCCTGCGTAACTACGTGGATGGGCCAGAACTCGCGTAGGTTGGTGCTGAACGCAGTGAAGCCCAACGATGGCGATGTTGGGCTTCGCGTTGCTCAGCGCCAACCTACGGATGGCATGACGCCAGGGCCATGGTGGACGTGAAGAGCGACGTCCACCCTACGACGTGGTCAAGAACCAAAAAAAGGCGGTCCGAAGGCCGCCTGGAGTCAGGAGTTAACGTACTCAGCGCACGCCCGCGCTGCGCAGTGCCGCCGGGGTGAACTTGGAGGCGGAGTTCGGTACGCCGAAGCGGATCCAGTTCTTCTCCTCGTTCATCATGCCGCTGACCACGTAGCGACCGCTGATCACGTCATTCAGCGTTTCCAGTGCGTACCACGGTACCTGGGCCTTGTAGTCCTGCAGTTGCATCAGCTCGCCGACCCGCCACAGCTGGCCGCGGCCGTCGTACTGCTCGGAAACCGAGATCGACCAGGTGTCCTCGTCGACGTAGAAGCGGCGCTTGGCATAGACATGTCGTTCACCGCCCTTCAGGTTCGCCTCGACCACCCAGACGCGGTGCGGCTCGTAACGCACCAGCTCCTGGTTGACGTGGCCGGCCTTGAGGATGTCGGCGTATTTCACGTTCGGCGAGGCCAGCTCGTAGTTGTTGTACGGGATGTACAGCTCCTTCTTGCCGATCAGCTTCCACTCGTAGCGGTTGGGCGCGCCGTTGTACATGTCCAGGCCGTCCGAGGTGCGCAGGCCGTCGACTTCCGAGGTCGGGCTGTCGTAGGCCACCTGCGGGGCGCGGCGCACGCGGCGCTGGCCGGCGTTGTACTGCCAGGCCATGCGCGGGTCCTTGATCTGGTCGAGGGAGTCGTGCACCAGCAGTACGTTGCCGGCCAGGCGAACCGGCTCGGTGACGCGCGACTTGTAGTAGTAGAGGAGGTTCTCCGAGCTCTTCGGATCGACGTCGGCCATGCCCTTGGGCACTGCCAGGTCCTCGTCGTAGCGGATCGGCGTATAGGCGCCGTTGACCTGCGGCGCGGCGGTGACCGAGGCGCGCAGGATGTTGACGCCGCGGAAGCGGGTGATGTGGTTCCACACCACTTCCAGCCCGTTTTTCGGAATCGGGAAGGCGATCCAGCGGCTGTCGCCGAAGCCCTGCAGGCCGTTGCCGCCTTCCACCAGGCTGGTCTTCAGCGCGCTGGTCCTGGCTGCCTGGTTGATGAAGTCCGGTACCGCGGCGCTGCGATGGCTGGGGTAGACCACCATCTTGTAGTCGGGGTAGCGCTTGAACATCGCCACCTGGCCTTCGGCGAGCCTGTCCTTGTACTGGTCGACGTTCTGCGCGGTGATGGTGAACAGCGGCTTGTCGCCGGCGTAGGGGTTGCCGAGGAAGCCCTTGGCGTCCACCGGGGCGGCGCTGGTGCCAAGGCCGCCGTTCCAGGCGGGGATGCTGCCGTCGGCATTGCCGGCCTTTTCCCCGCCCAGCGGGGTCAGGCTGGTGCCGAGCTTGGCCGCTTCTTCCGGGGAAACCGCGGCCATGACGCTGCCGGCCAGCAGGGAGAGGGTGAGGGTGCCGATGAGGCGAATTTTCTTGTTCATGTCGTGATCCTCGCGGGAGGCCAGGTTAGAAGTTCACACCGACACTGAGCGCGAGGAAGTCGCGGTCGATCTGGGTGTTGAAGTCACCGCCGAAGAAGTCGGTGTACGACAGGCTGGCGGTGTAGGTGCTGCGGTAGTCGGCATCCAGGCCGATGCTGACCGCCTTGGAACCTTCGTTGAAGGTCGGGCCATAGCCATCCACGTCATGTGACCAGGCCAGGTTCGGTTTGAGGTTCACGCCGGCGAACACGTCGTTGTAGTCGAACACGCTGCGCACGCGGTAACCCCAGGAGTTGGCGGTGTAGAAACCGTGGTTGTTGCCCGGTGCCCACTGGCCGAACTCGGGGGAGCGGCCGAAGCGCATGTCGCTGGTGTGCTCCAGGCCGCCCAGGTGAGTCACGCCCAGCTCGCCGACCAGGGTCACGCGGTCGGCGCCCAGGGCACGCTCGAAGAAGTGGATGAAGGTGGTCTGCAGCTGGGTCATTTCCTTGCGCTGGTAGCCGTGGTTGTCCTGGCCCGGCCGGGTCGGAACGGTCGGCGAAGTGGTCGGTGCGATCGGGTTGAGCACGGCCAGGGTGATGTCCGGAGTGCTGATCTGCAGCGGCATGTTCGGCCGGTAGCTCAGTTCGCCGGACCAGGCGGTGCCGGTGGGCAGGGTGGTGGCGAAGCTCAGGCCGTAGAGACGAATGTCCTCGGGGTATTCGATGAAGTAGTTGGCGTTGCCCAGCACGGTGCTCAGCGCCATGCCCTGGACCACCGAGCTGCAACCCGGGACGCCGGCGCAGGACTGGCCGACCGCCGGGAGGATGGCGGACAGGGAGGCGAGGGTGTCCGCGCCGGCGGTCTGCGTGCTGTAGTAGGGATTTCGGCTGTGGTAGTTCATGGCGTAGGCGCCGTACTCCACCGCGTCGGTCATCCAGCGCATCGCCAGGCCCCACTGACCGTCGTCGCGGGCGTCGCGGTCGCCTCCGCGCGGCAGGATCACGCCTTCGTCGGTCGCCAGGAAGCCCTGGCCGTTGGCCGCGGCGATCGGTTCGAAGCGCTGCATCAGCGCGCCGAAGCCGGGCGCGGCGTTGTTGGCGTTGTTCGTGTCGCAGCCGTCCGGAACCACGTCACCGCCGAAGAAGGTGCCGCAGTTGTCCAGCACCGTCTGGTCCCATTCCAGCTGGTAGAAGGCTTCGGCGGAGAGGCTGTCGGTCAGGCTCTGCGACAGGTAGAACATGTTGACCGGCACCAGCGCTTCCTTCACTTCCGCGCCGGGACGGCGGAAGGCGGAGACGTCGACCGGGTTGATGCTGTTGATGCTGTTGGGGATGAAGGTGCTCTCGCCCCAGCTCACCACCTGCTTGCCCAGGCGCACGCTGCCCGGCATCTCGGCGATGTCGTAGTTGTGGTAGACGAAGGCGTCGAGCAGTTGGGCGCCGGAGGACTGGGCGGCCTGCTTGCGGTTGTCGTCGCTGATTTCCTTGAACGGACGACCCTCGTCCTTCAGTTCGAAGTCGTACCAGTACTTGCCGCGCATGAACACGCCGGTATCGCCGTACTTCAGTTCGAGGTCGTGCAGGCCCTTGAAGATCTTCGAGAAGGTCTCGCCCTTCTTGAAGTTCAGGCGGCCGTCGTCGGTGGTGTGCGTGGCTGTCCGGCCGCCATTGTTGTAGCCGATGAAGTCCTTGTCGGCATCGGCGGTGGACCAGCTGGCGCCGAGCGACAACGTGGAGTCGAACTGGCCTTCGATCTCGCCGACGTTGAAGCTGACGGCCTGCGCCTGGGTGGAAATACCAAGAGTCACGGCGGTCACGGCGAGTGCAAGAAGGTGCGGCTGGAAGAATCCGGGCCGTATTGTTTTTGTCATGCGGCTTTCTCTGTGGTGGTTGGCAAACACAGCTGCAACGTACTCAGCGGAGAACGGCCGGATAAGCGCACCAAGGTTGTAATCTGCGTGTCGCCCGGAAGTATGAATGCCCACTGTTCATGGGCTCTGCGGGCATCAGCAGCGTGATGAATGGGGCATCATCAGGCGCATTGAGAGGGAGCGGGGCTGGCCGGCTGGCGGCGAGGGAGGGCGAATCGGCCAAAGTCGAGCAGTGCCCGGCGTCTTCCGTTGTCTGGTCGATTGCCGTTGCAGTATTAGTACGGGCGCTCCACGTTTCCCAAAACAATAAAGATGAAGGACTGGTCATGTACGAACTGCTGCACAACCTCGACTGGGTGCTGCCTTTGCGCTCGCCGGGGCTCACCCATGTCGCCAACGGCTTTACCTGGCTCGGCTACGGCACCTTCCTGCTGCTGGCCATCCCGCTCGGTCTTTGGGCCTGGAACAAGGGAACCTTCTTCCGCCTGCTGGTGCTGATCGCCGTTTCCGCCTGGCTCAACGCACTGTTCAAGGATTACTTCCAGGACCCGCGCCCGCCGCTGGAACTGCGCATGGACGACCGCGTCGGCGAGAGCTACGGCCTGCCCAGCGGACACACGCAGATGGCCGTGGTGCTGTGGCTGTGGCTGGCCTATGAAGTGCGCCGCCTGTGGTTCTGGCTGGTCTGCTCGGTGATCTGCCTGGGCGTCAGCCTCAGCCGGCTGTATCTCGCCGCCCATGACGTCGAGGACGTGCTCGTCGGCGCGGCGCTGGGCGGCGTCACCCTGCTGGTATTCGCCCGGATCAAGGACTGGGCGCTGTGGAACAAGGCCAACCTCGCGCTGCCGGTGGGCCTGGCTGTGCTGGCCGGTGTGGCCAGCGTCGCGCTGTGGCCGGGCAAGGCTCCGGAGTACGTGCCGATGTTCGTCGGCCTGCTGGTCGGCGCCGGACTGGGCTTCCGTATCGAACGGCAGACCATCGACTTCGGCGTCGAGGTTGCGGTCTGGAAGCGTGCCCTTGCGGCGGTAATCGGCAGCGTGGCGTTCCTGCTGTTCCAGAAGGGCCTCAAGGCCGTGGGCGCGCAACTGCCGCTGGAGCCGCTGTACTGGCAGGCCCTGCGCGGGTTGTCGATGGGTCTGTTCATCACCCTCGTGATGCCGTGGGTGCTGGTGAAGATGCGTCTGCTGTCGCGGCATGCCGGCGAGACGGCAGCTCCGGCGAAGGTTGCGGCGGTCGGCTGATGAAAACGCCGGGCTCGATGCCCGGCGTTTTCGTTCTTCGTAGGTTGGGCTGAGGTACGAAGCCCAACGATGGCGGGTCGGCGGCAAATGTTGGGCTTCGCTGCGCTCAGCACCAACCTACGCGGGGTTCAGCCCATCCGACGGGGTAAATGAAAACGCCGGGCTCGAAGCCCGGCGTTTTCGTTCTTCGTAGGTTGGGCTGAGGTACGAAGCCCAACGATGGTGGGTCGGCGGCAAATGTTGGGCTTCGCTGCGCTCAGCACCAACCTACGCGGGGTTCAGCCCATCCGACGGGGTAAATGAAAACGCCGGGCTCGATGTCTGGCGTTTTCGTTTTTCGTAGGTTGGGCTGAGGCACGAAGCCCAACGATGGCGGGGCGGCGGCAAATGTTGGGCTTCGCTGCGCTCAGCGCCAACCTACGCGGGGTTCAGCCCATCCGCCGTCACAAATGAAAACGCCGGGCTCGATGTCTGGCGTTTTCGTTCTTCGTAGGTTGGGCTGAGGTACGAAGCCCAACGATGGTGGGGCGGCAGCAAATGTTGGGCTTCGCTGCGCTCAGCACCAACCTACGCGGGGTTCAGCCCATCCGACGGGGTAAATGAAAACGCCGGGCTCGATGCCTGGCGTTTTCGTTCTTCGTAGGTTGGGCTGAGGTACGAAGCCCAACGATGGCGGGGCTGCGGCAAATGTTGGGCTTCGCTGCGCTCAGCACCAACCTACGTGGGGTTCAGCCCATCCGACGGGGTAAATGAAAACGCCGGGCTCGATGCCTGGCGTTTTCGTTCTTCGTAGGTTGGGCTGAGGTACGAAGCCCAACGATGGTGGGGCGGCGGCAAATGTTGGGCTTCGCTGCGCTCAGCACCAACCTACGCGGGGTTCAGCCCATCCGCCGTCGCAAATGAAAACGCCGGGCTCGAAGCCCGGCGTTTTGGTTTCCGCGAAGGTTACAGGCTGCGGGCTGTCAGCCCTGCCCAGAAGCCTTCGGAGCCGGCGGCGATTGCCGATTGGCCGAGCACCCGGGCCCACTGCGCGTCGCTGCCGAATTCGTCGCGCCAGGACCACAGGCGGCGGGTGGCGAAGTGCAGGGTGTGTTCGTGGGTGAAGCCGATGGCGCCGTGGACCTGGTGCGCCACCGAGCAGGCCAGGCTGGCGGCTTCGCCGGCGCAGACCTTGGCCACGGCGATGTCGAAGGCCAGGCTGGTGCGGCTGCCGGGTTCGGCCTGCAGCGCTTCCACGGCGCTGCGCAGGGCGATCTGCGTGGCTATGCGGGCGGCGCCGATGCTGCCGGCCATCTGTGCCAGGTATTGCTGCAGCGCCTGCTGCTTGCCGATCGGCTTGCCGAACTGCACGCGCTCGTTGGCGTAGGCAACCGCCTTGTCCAGGCTCGATTCGAGGGCGCCGACGATCATGCAAGCGCGCACCAGAGCACCGAACAGCCAGACCGGTTCGGCCACGTCAGCCAGTTTCAGATCGCCGCAGGCCGCGGTGTCGGCATTGGCGAAGACCAGGGTGTCGCGCTCTTCGCCGGCGAAGTTGGTCTGTGCTTCCAGATTGATCGCGTCCTGGCGCAGATCGACCAGAGCCAGACGATTCTGATCGGCCACCACCGCCCAGCGGCAGCTGCGCGCCCAGGGCACGTTGACCACGCGGCCGTCGAGGCGCAGGCCGTCCTCGGAAAGACGGAGGTCGCCGAGGCGGCCGGCCTGGATCAGGCTGATCGCGCCTTCCGGCACTTCCAGCCCGGCGCGGGCCAGCAGCAGGGAGGCGAGCATGGTTTCGCCGAGGGCCAGCGGCGCCTGCCAGTAGCCGATGGCGCGCAGTACCGGGCTGGCGTCGAGCCAGTTGGCACCACTGCCGCCGGCCTCTTCCGGCACCAGGGCGCCGGGCAGGCCGTTGTCCACCACCATCTGCCACAGTTCATCGGCGTTGTGGCCGGCATCGAAGCGTTCCAGCAGGGCAGGGGTGACCTGCTCGGCGAACAGGCGCTCGACGCTGTCGGCGATCATGGTTTGCAGTTCGGACGGGGCGCTGTCGTCCACGCCTTGATAGTTGATTGCTTCGCTCATCGCAGTCCGAGTCCTCTGGCAATGATGCCGCGGAGAATTTCACGGGTGCCGCCACGCAGGGAGAAGGACGGGGCGGTCTGGGTCACGTAACGCATCACCTGGTCGAGATCCGAGCCGGGCTCGCGCAGGCCGCCGAACAGGTCGTGGGCCAGATCGGGCAGCGACTGCTCCAGCACGGCGCCCTGGTCCTTGACCAGCGCGGCCGCGGTAGCCGGGTCGTCACCGCGGGCGAGCATGCCGGCAACGCCCAGGGACATCTGCCGCATCACTGCGTAGCGCGCGGCCACGCGGCCGAGGCTGACGGCGTGGTGGTTGTCCGCGGGATCGGCGGCATCGAGCATCTCCAGGTACAGCTGGGTGCTGGACAGGTAGCGCTCCGGGCCGCTGCGCTCCAGCGCCAGTTCGGCGCCGACCTGCTTCCAGCCATCACCCGGCTGGCCGAGCAGGTACTCGTCGGCAACGAACACGTCTTCGAAGAACACTTCGTTGAAGTCATGCTCGCCGATCATGTTGTAGATCGGTCGGACGGTAACGCCAGGCGACTTCAGGTCGATGACCAACTGCGACAGGCCGGCGTGCCGGTTCTTCTCGTCCTTCGGGCCGGTGCGCAGCAGTGTCACCAGGTAATGCGCGCGGTGAGCGCCGGTGGTCCAGATCTTCTGGCCGTTCACACGCCAGCCACCCTCTACCTTCTCGGCGCGGGTACGTACCGAAGCCAGGTCGGAGCCGACATCCGGTTCCGAGAGGCCGACGCCGATGAAGATTTCGCCACGGGCCACACCGGGGCAGATCCTTGGTGCCAGCACGTCAGGGGAGAACTTCATCAGCAGCGGCGCGCTCTGGCGCTCGGCGATCCAGTGGGCCTGCACTGGTGCGCCCGCGGCCAGCAGTTCTTCCAGGACCACGTAGCGCTCCAGGGCGCTGCGCTCATGGCCGCCGTAGCGCTTCGGCCAGGTCATGCCCAGCCAGCCGCGCGCGCCCAGCTTGCGGCTGAACTCTTCGCTCACACCGTTCCAGCTCTTGGCCCGCTCGGCGGCGGGGTAGTCCTTCAGCGTCTCGGCGAGGAACTCGCGCACTTCGGCGCGCAAGGCTTCGGCGTTGGCGTCCAGGCGACAGGGTCGAATGTCGAGTGCCTGCATCTGTATCTGCTCTTGGATAGGGGATGGGAAGCTCGTTTCGCAACTTGCTTGTTAGTCAGCAAGTATCTACGCTAACAGCACCCCAAGGCGGGATCAAGCACGCGATGATCCCGGTCATCTACCGTCAGTCACGGAGCCAGCATGTCCACTCCCGATTCCTTCGTTCCCGGCCGCGGCCTCAAGCTCGAACTGCAAGGCCATGTCGCCACCCTGGAATTCAGCCGTCCGCCGCTGAACTTCTTCGACAAGGACCTGATCATGGATCTGGTCTCCGCGCTGGAATACCTCGACCAACTGGAGCAGTGCCGCGTGGTGGTCCTCCAGGCCGAGGGCAAGACCTTCTGCGCCGGCGCCGACTTCACCGGCTCGGAGGAAACCAAGGACCCGCAGTTCCCGCGCCGCCTGTACAAGTACGCCGTGCGCATGTTCCGCACTCGCAAGCCGCTGATCGCGGTGGTGGAGGGCGCCGCCGTCGGTGGCGGGCTGGGCCTGGCGCTGGTCGGCGACTATCGCGTGACCAGCGAGAAGGCGCGCTTCTCGGCCAACTTCAACCGCCTGGGGATTCACCAGGGCTTCGGCATTTCGGTTACCCTGCCGCGCGTCGTCGGCATCCAGATGGCCTCGCTGCTGATCGCCACCGGCCGCCGCATCGATGGCCGCGAGGCGGTGCGCATCGGTCTCGCCGACGTGCTCGCCGAGCCGGGCCAGGAACGCCAGGCCGCCCGCGCGCTGGCCGAGGAAATCGCCGAGTGCTCGCCGCTGGCGGTGATGTCCAGCCGCGAGACGCTGCGCATGGGGCTGGCCGATGCGGTCGACGCGATCATCGACCGCGAGGCCTCGGAGCAGGAATGGCAGATCGTCACCGCCGATTTCGCCGAGGGCAACAAGGCCATGGCCGAGCGCCGTCTCCCCGTCTTCACCGGAAAGTGATCAGCGGGCAATGACCATCGGCCAGTAGACAACGAGGAGGATGGATGGCTACCGCCGAAACCGAACCGACCAGCACCCGCCGCACCCAGACCGAGCGCCGCGCGGAGGCCGAACAGCGCCTGCTGCTCGCGGCGCGGAAAATCGTCGCGCGCAAGGGCTGGGTCGGCATGACTCTCGCCGAGGTGGGCGAGGCGGCCGGTTACAGTCGCGGCCTGGCCGCCCATCACTTCGGCAACAAGGCCGGCCTGCTGCGCGCACTGGCCGGCTTCGTCAATACCAGCTTCATGGATCTGGTGAAGGCCGCGCCGAAGCGGCGTCCGGGGCTGGATACGCTGAAAGGCTTCGTCAGCGTCTACCTCGGGCGCAAGGAGAGCGACTGGGTGAATACCCGGGCGCTGCTTGCGCTGATGGCCGAAGCGGTGACGGAGGACTCGGAGACGGCGGAGATCCTCGCCGAGTACAACCGCTCGGTGCAGAGCTATCTGGCCCGGCATGTCAGCGAGGGCATCGCCAAGGGCGAGATCCGCGTGGACGTCGACCCGCTGGCCGCCGCCGCGCTGATCCTCGGCGCCATGCGCGGGATGATGATGCAGTTCCTGCTCGACCCGACGGCCGTCGATCTCGCCATCCTGCAGAAGCAGCTGATTGCCTTCGTCGATTCGGCGCTGGATGCCTCTGGTCCGGCCATCTGAGCTGGGCTGGACCGGCTATGCTGGTCAAGCCCGCGAAACATGCGGGCTAGCCGCTTGGGGTGAGCGCCGCCTAGTTCTTTTGGAGTAGGCGAAATACATCCGAGCTTCCTCCATTTGGTCGTCGCCAGTTGTACTAGTCCTTTCTAGTATCAGCCGTGTAAAGCACAGCACTGCACCTGTGGTTAGAGTACCTGGTTGGTACGGTCGTACAGATTTCGTCACCCGGGACTTCCTACAAAAAGAGAGAAAATGAACATGAGCGCCAACGAGAACCTGAGCGCGGCTGCTGCCCGCGCCACTCTGGACAAGCAACGCGCTGCCTACCTGGCGAATGAGCCATGGACTGCCGAGCAACGAATCGAGCTGATCGACCGTGCCATCGGCATGCTGGTCAATCACCAGGAGGAAATCGTCGAAGCGCTGGCGGCCGACTTCGGCCACCGCAGCCGCGACTTCTCCCGCATGTACGACGTGCTGAGCCCGCTGGCCTCGCTGAAATACGCCAAGGCCAACCTCGCCGAGTGGATGAAGCCCGACACCCGCGCCACCAACCGTGGCGAAGCCTGGGTGCAGTACCAGCCGAAGGGCGTGGTGGGCATCCTCACCGCCTGGAACTTCCCCGCGGTGATGATCTTCGGCGGCCTCGCCGATGCGCTGGCCGCGGGCAACCGGGTCATGCTCAAGCTCTCCGAATTCAACCCGAAGACTTCCGACCTGTTCGCCCGCCTGTTCGCCGAGGTCTATGCCGAGGATGAAGTGGCCGTGGTCACCGGCGGTCCGGAAGTCGGCCAGGCCTTCTGCAGCCTGCCGTTCGACCACTTGCTGTTCACTGGTGCGACCAGCATCGGCAAGCACGTGATGCGCGCCGCCGCCGAGAACCTGGTGCCGGTCACCCTGGAGCTGGGTGGCAAGTCGCCGACCATCATCTCCCGCTCGGCCGACCTGAAGACCGCGGTCACCAAGATCCTGACCGCCAAGCTGCACAATGCCGGGCAGATCTGCCTGGCGCCGGACTACGTGTTCGTCCCGGAAGAACTGCAGGACGAGTTCGTCGCCGCCGCCCAGGAAGTGGTCGCCAAGCTGTTCCCGACCCTGAAGGACAACCCGGACTACACCTCGGTGATCAACGCCCGTCACTTCGAGCGTCTGCACGGCTACCTGAACGAAGCGCGCGAAGCCGGCGTCGAGCTGATCGAGCTGAACCCGGCCGGCGAAGACTTCAGCGGCCAGCCGCACCACAAGATGATCCCGACCCTGCTGCGCAATCCGGGCGACGATCTGAAGGTGATGCAGGACGAGCTGTTCGGCCCGCTGCTGCCGTTCAAGCCGTACAAGGACATCACCGACGTGGTGGCCTTCATCAACGCCCGTCCGCGTCCGCTCGGCCTCTACTACTTCGGCCAGGATGCCGCCGAAGAGTCGCTGGTGCTGCGCCGCACCTGCTCCGGTGGCGTGACCATCAACAACGCGCTGCAGCATGCCGGCGTTGACACCATGCCGTTCGGCGGCGTCGGTGCCAGCGGCATGGGCTGCTACCACGGCTTCGATGGCTTCAAGACCTTCAGCCATGCCAAGTCGATCCTGCGCTCGGCCGATGGTCCGGACCTGATGCGTCCGCCCTATGTAGACCAGGTCCGGCAGATCGTCGGTTCGCTGATCACCCGCTAACGCTCCGCGAAGCACGGCGGCAGATCCCGCCGTGCCTTCCAACTTCATTTCCTTTATCGAGGGATAACCATGAAAGCAGCCGTATTCCACCAGCCGGGCACCCCGCTGAGCATCGAAGAAGTCGGCATCAGCAAGCCGGGTCCGCACGAGGTGCTGGTACGCACTGTCGCCGTGGGCATGTGCCACTCCGACCTGCACTTCGTCGATGGTCACTACCCGTGGCCGGCCGGCCCGGTAGTCCTGGGCCACGAAGCCGCCGGCATCGTCGAGGCTGTGGGCTCCCTGGTGCGCACCGTGAAGCCGGGCGACCACGTGGTGACCTGCCTGTCGGCCTTCTGCGGCCATTGCGAACATTGCGTCACCGGCCACCTGTCGCTGTGCATCTCCCCGGAGACCAAGCGCGGCCCGGAAGAAGAGTCGCGCCTGACCTACGTGCAGAAGCCGATGATGCAGTTCATCAACCTGTCCTCCTACGCCGAGCAGATGCTGGTGCACGAGAACGCGCTGGTGGCGATCCGCCAGGACATGCCGCTGGATCGCGCCGCGCTGCTGGGCTGCGCCGTCACCACCGGCACCGGTGCGGTGTTCAACACCGCCAAGGTGCAGCCGGGCCAGACCGTCGCGGTCATCGGCTGCGGCGGCATCGGCCTGTCGGCCATCAACGGCGCGGCGCTGGCCGGCGCCAGCCGCATCATCGCCATCGACATGCTCGACAACAAGCTTGAGCTGGCGCGGAAATTCGGTGCCACCGACGTGGTGAACGCGAAGAACGGCGATGCGGTCCAGCAGGTCATCGAGATGACCCGCGGCGGCGTGCATCATTCCTTCGAGTGCATCGGCCTCAAGCAGACCGCCGAGCAGGCGTTCTCCATGCTGGCACGTGGCGGCTGCGCCACCGTGATCGGCATGATCAAGCCCGGCGTGAAGCTGGACATCGATCCGATGCTGCTGCTCCACGAGCGCAAGATCCAGGGCTCGTTCATGGGTTCCAACCGCTTCCCGGTTGATCTGCCGAACCTGGTGGAGTTCTACATGCAGGGCCGCCTGAAGCTCGACGAGCTGATTTCCCAGCGCATCAAGCTGGAACAGATCAACGAAGGCTTCGACGAACTGCGCCGCGGCGAGCTGGCCCGCTCGGTGATCATGTTCGACCAGTAAGCATCGTGTCGCCGGGGCAGGGTAGTGGCCTTGCCCCGGTCGCAGTTGCAATGCCTGCGCCGGCGGAGATGCCAGTCTCCGCCGGCGCAGTCGTTTCCGGCATCCGCTTTGGCCGGAATGGCCTGATCCTGCCGCTTCCCACCTCGCCAGCACCTACCCACCGGGAGTAGCTCCCAACCCACCCCCCTCCATGAAACGATTGGTCTACGACGAAGTTCGGGCGCCGTGGCTCAGTCTGCGTGTATCTGCAGCGATGTTGCGGGCAACGAGCGCCATAAATCCACGTTTCAAGCAAGTCTGGAGACACGCATGAGCAACAAGGTGGTAGTAGCCGGTGTCGGCATGATTCCCTTCACCAAGCCGGGCGCGAGCCCGAGCTACATCGAGATGGGTAGCGACGCCGTGCGCCTGGCGCTGAAGGATGCCGGACTGGACTACGACAAGGTGCAGATGGCCTTCGCCGGCTACGTCTACGGCGACACCACCTGCGGCCAGGCCGTGCTCTATCGCGTGGGTCGCACCGCGATCCCGGTGTTCAACGTCAACAACGCCTGCGCCAGCGGCTCCAGCGCCCTCTACCTGGCGCGCGCCGCGGTGGAAAGCGGCCAGGTCGAATGCGCCCTGGCGGTCGGCTTCGAGCAGATGCAGTCGGGTCCGACCAAGTCCAACTTCCCCGACCGTCCGATTCCGCGCGGCGACTACCTGCCGATCCAGGACGAGCTGTGCGCCGATGCCGGCGATATCCCGCGCAACCTGATCACCTTCGGTGGCGCCGGTCGCGAGCACATGCGCAAGTACGGCACGAAGATGGAAACCTTCGCCGCGATCCGCGCCAAGGCCAGCCGCCATGCCGCTAACAACCCGCTGGCGCTGTTCAAGAAGATCGTCACCACCGAAGACGTGATGAACGACACCCTGATGTGGCCGGGCGTGATGACCCGCATGATGGCCTGCCCGCCGACCTGCGGCGCCGCCGCCGCGATCATCTGCACCGAGGCCTTCGCCAAGCGCCATGGCCTGCGCACCGACGTGGCCATCCTGGCCCAGGCGATGACCACCGACCCGGTCGAATCCTTCGAGCCGAAGACCATGATCGGCTTCGTCGGCGCCCACATGGCCGAGCGCGCTTCCCGCGCCGTGTACGAGAAGGCCGGCGTCGGCCCGCAGGACGTGCGCGTGGTCGAGTTGCACGACTGCTTCGCCCATAACGAGCTGCTGACCTACGAATCCCTCGGCCTGTGCGCCGAAGGCACCGCCGAGAAGTTCGTCCTCGACGGCGACAACACCTACGGCGGCCGCGTGGTCACCAACCCGTCCGGCGGCCTGCTGTGCAAGGGCCACCCGCTGGGCGCCACCGGCCTGGCGCAGTGCTACGAGCTGACCCAGCAACTGCGCGGCAATGCCGATGCGCGCCAGGTCGACGGCGTGCAGATCGCCCTGCAGCACAACCTCGGCCTCGGCGGCGCCTGCGTCGTCACCATGTACGGCAAGAACTGATCCGATTTTCTTCTGGCCGCGCCTGGCGCGGCCCTACCTCGCAAACCAGATAACAGGAGTCATTCCATGGGTACTCTGCAAGGCAAAGTCGCCATCGTTACCGGTTCCGGCCGCGGCATCGGCCGTGCCATCGCCCTGAAATTCGTCAGCGAAGGCGCCAAGGTCGTGATCAACGACCTCGACCAGGCTCCGGCCGATGAAGTGGTTGCGGAAGTCCGCGCCCTCGGCGGCGAAGCCGTAGCCTGCTGCGGCAACGTATCTGCCTCCGACTTCGGCGACCGTTGCGTGAAGACCGCGCTGGACGCCTTCGGCCGCATCGACATCATCGTCAACAACGCCGGCTTCACCTGGGACAACGTGATCCAGAAGATGTCCGAAGAGCAGTGGGACGCCGTCGTCGACTGCCACCTGAAAGCGCCGTTCATGCTGCTCAAGGCCGCCTACCCGTACTTCCGCGAAGCCGCCAAGGCAGAAGCCGAAGCCGGCGAGGTGGTGTACCGCAAGATCGTCAACATCTCCTCCGTCGCTGGCACCGGCGGTGCCGCCGGCCAGGTCAACTACTCCGCCGCCAAGTCCGGGATCATGGGTCTGACCAAGTCCATGGCCAAGGAGTGGGGCCGCCTGAACATCAACGTCAACTGCGTTGCCTTCGGCGCCATCGAGACCCGCCTGACCCAGGCCACCACCGAAGAGAAGACCGTCAACGTCGAAGGTCGCGAAATCAAGGTCGGCGTACACCCGGACCGTATCGCCGCTGCCTACCGCGACACCCCGCTGGGCCGCTTCGGCACTCCGGAAGAGGCTGCCGGCTCGGTCTACATGTTCTGCATCCCTGAATCCAACTTCGTCAGCGGTCAGACCATCATCTGCGGCGGCGGCCGCGGCGGCTTCTAAGGAAGTCGTGCACATGCCGGCCGCGCGCCGGCATGTGCCAGCACCAACAAGAAGAAACCGCCATCGAGGCGGGCAGGGGAGCAACCTCAGGGAGCCGTGGCCATGCCGATACCGACCAGAAACTGCGAGCACCGACCAGCGGGCGCCGCCAATCAAGCGGAGTGGTCCGGACGCCATCTGTTCAGCCATCTCGAAGCAAGTGCCACAGCGACGCCCGGCGGGGCGGCCTTCCGTTACCGCGACCAGCGGATCAGCTACAGCGAGGCGCACAGGGCGGTCCTGTCGCTGGCCGGCTACCTGCAGCAGCACCTGAGCGTCGAGCGCGGCGACCGTGTCCTGCTGCTGATGGAGGACTGCCCGCACTTCGTCATCGCCTGGTACGCCATCCAGCGCTGCGAGGCGGTGGTGGTGGCGATCAGCCCGGCAAGCAGCGCCGAGGAGATCGCCCGTTACGCAGAGGACTCCGGCAGCCGGGTGCTCATCACCACCCGGGAAATGCTCGGCAAGGCCGGGGCGCTGCTCGATTCCGGCAGTCTCGCCGGCTGCATCGTCGGCGCCGGGAACGAATCGCCAGCCGTTGTCGGGGGAGGGCGGAACGCGTCGCGCGACGACCGCTTCCGCACCGAGATACACGAATTCAGTGGCGCGCTCGCCGCCGGCATCGCACCCACGCCCATGCGTGGCGGCTGCGAGCCTTCGGCGATCGGCTATGCCGACGGCGCCAGGGTCGCAACCGGCGAAGTGCCGCAGATGATCGAGCGGCTGCTGGATGCGCTCGGCAGCGAATGACAGCCATACCCGCGACTGCGTGAGTGCGCAGCGCACGGACAACATTTTCAAGCTGCCGTACAGCACGGCAGCCCAGCAGCGGAAGAAAACAGCATGAGTCAAATCGCATCCACCGCCTCCAACCTGTCCCCGGAGCATCGCGAAATCCGCGAAGCGATCCTGAAGATCTGCGAGCGCTTCGACGCCGACTACTGGCTGGAAAAAGACAAGCACGGCGGCTTCCCCACCGAGTTCCACCAGGCCCTGGCGCAGGACGGCTGGCTGGGCATCTGCATTCCGGAAGCCTACGGCGGCTCGGGTCTGGGCATCACCGAAGCGACTGTGATGATGCAGGCTATCGCCGAATCCGGCGCCGGCATGAGCGGCGCCTCGGCGGTGCACATGAACATCTTCGGCCTCAACCCGGTGGTCGTGTTCGGCACCGAGGAGCAGAAGCACCGCATGCTGCCGCCGCTGATCGCCGGCAAGGACCGCACCTGCTTCATGGTCACCGAGCCGAACACCGGCCTCAACACCACCCAGCTCAAGACCCGCGCCGTGCGTGACGGCGACCACTACGTGCTGAGCGGTGTGAAGACCTTCATCTCCACCGCCAGCATCGCCGAGAAGATGCTGATCCTGGCGCGCACCACGCCGCTGGAAGAGGTGAAGAACAAGACCGAGGGGCTGTCGCTGTTCTACACCGACTTCGACCGCAGCTGCATCGAAGTGCACGAGATCGACAAGATGGGCCGCAAGGCGATCGACACCAACCAGGTGTTCATCGACGGCCTGCGCGTACCGGTGGCGGACCGCATCGGCGAGGAAGGCAAGGGCTTCAAGTACATCCTCCACGGGATGAACGCCGAGCGCATCCTGGTCGCCGGCGAAGCGGTGGGCCTGGGCCGCGCCGCCCTGGCCCGCGCTTCCCAGTACGCGCTGGAGCGTGAAGTGTTCAACCGCCCGATCGGCAAGAACCAGGCGATCCAGCATCCGCTGGCGAAGAACTGGATGGAGCTGGAAGCGGCCAACCTGATGACCTTCCACGCCGCCGCCAAGTTCGACCGTAACGAGGAATGCGGGGTCGAGGCGGGCGCCGCCAAGTACCTGGGCGCCGAAGCCGGCTACAGCGCCTGCGAGACCGCGGTGATGACCCACGGCGGCTACGGCTACGCCAAGGAGTACCACGTCGAGCGCTACATGCGCGAAGCGATGATCCCGCGCATCGCCCCGGTGAGCCGCGAGATGATCCTCTGCTTCATCGCCGAGAAGGTCCTCGGCATGCCGAAGTCCTACTGAGGAACGACCATGGCCGAGAACAACGTGCTGTCCCTCGAGGTCGGCATCTATTGGGATGACCTGCCGGTCGGTACGCGCTTCCACACCAAGAAGCGCACCGTCACCGAGACCGACCTGGTGAACTTCGTCAACCTGACCTGGCTGACCGAGGAACTCTTCACCAACGCCGACCCGGCGGACCGCGCCAGCATGGGCATCCAGGGCCGCGTGGTGCCGGGCGGCCTGGTCTACACCTTCGCCGAGGGGCTGGTCGCGCCGTCGTTCCAGGCGTCCGGGATGGCCTTCCTCAACGCCGACCTGAACATGCAGGGCCCGACCTTCGTCGGCGACACCCTGCATGTGGAATGCGAAGTCATCGAAAGCCGCGCCACCTCCAAGCCCGACCGCGGCCTGGTACGGACGCGCAACGCGGTGGTCAACCAGCGCGGCGAGACCATATTGGTCTACACCCCGCTGCGCATGATGCGCCGCCGCAGCGCCTGAAAACGAAAAGCCCCGCCAAGTGCGGGGCTTTTTGTTGCGGAACTGTCTTGCGTAGGTTGGCGCTGAGCGCAGCGAAGCCCAACATCTGTCGAGCGCGGCATCGTTGGGCTTCGCAAGCTCAGCACCAACCTACGGGAGGCCGCTTCCGGCTCTGGCAGGGCCTGCTCTGTAGGTTGGCGCTGAACGCAGTGAAGCCCAACATCTGTCGGGCGTTGCATCGTTGGGCTTCGCGGGCTCAGCCCAACCTACAAATTTACAGCCCGCTTGAGCTGCTGCTGATGAAGATCGCCTTGCCCCGGGCGATCAGCCGGTCGCCTTCCATCACGCTGAGGCTGGCATGGGAGAGGGTGCGGCCGGCCTTGTGCACTTCCACGTGGGCCTCGATCCAGTCGCCGGGGCGGGCGGGGCTGAGGTAGTCGATGGTCAGGCTCACGGTCGCCATCGGCCGTTCCGAGCCGGTCGCCTGGATCACCGCCCAGCCGAAGGCGGTGTCGATCAGCGTGGCGAGGAAGCCGCCGTGGGCGATGTTCAGCGGGTTGAGATGCTGCTGGCGAATCCGCGCGCCGAGGATGCCGCGCTCCGTGTCCCGATACATGCCGGTGCACTGCCGGACGAAACCCGAGGCGCGCACCATCGGCTCGAAGCCGGGCGGCGGGTTGTCTTCGGCGACGGTGGATACCGGCGTTAGTTCGACTGCACTCATGGCGGGAGTCCTTTTCTTGTTGGGTCTTTCTAGTTGGAGCGATACCAACCCGGACGAAGCGGATATCTGCCCCGCGATCTTCCGGGCCTGAAACGGAACAGGCCCGGACAACGGTGTGCCGCCATCCGGGCCTGTCGGTCCTGCAAGCGAACTTACAGGGTACGCGCGATCAGTTCCTTCATCACTTCGTTGGAACCGCCGTAGATGCGCATCGGACGGGCGTTGGCGTACAGGCGCGCGATCGGGTACTCGAGCATGTAGCCGTAGCCGCCGTGCAACTGCAGGCATTCGTCGATCACGGTGTTGCACTGCTGGCTGACCCACCACTTGGCCATCGCGGCGGTGGTCGGGTCCAGCTCGTGGCGCACCATCTTGTTCATGCAGTCATCGACAAAGCTGCGGGCGATGGTCAGCAGGGTCTGGCACTCGGCCAGCTTGAAGCGGCTGTTCTGCATGTCCAGCAGGGACTGGCCGAACATCTTGCGCTCACGCACGTAGGCGATGGTTTCCTCGACGGCGCGCTCCATGTAGCCCAGGGCGCCCATGGCGATGAACATGCGCTCTTCGGGGAGCTGCTGCATCAACTGGATGAAGCCCTTGCCTTCTTCCGGACCGAGCAGGTTTTCCACCGGCACGCGCACGTCGTCGAAGAACAGCTCGGCGGTGTCCTGGGCCTTCTGGCCGATCTTCTCGAGGATGCGGCCACGGCGGAAGCCCGGCAGGTCCTTGAGTTCCAGGACGATGATGGAGATGCCCTTGGCGCCCTTGGTCGGGTCGGTCTTGCAGGCCAGCAGCACCAGGTCGGCGTGGTAGCCGTTGGTGATGAAGGTCTTCGAACCGTTGATCACATAGTGGTCGCCGTCGCGCACGGCGCGGGTCTTCATGTTCTGCAGGTCGGAACCGGCGCCCGGCTCGGTCATGGCGATGGCGCAGACCAGTTCGCCGCTGGCCATTTTCGGCAGCCACTTCTTTTTCTGCTCTTCGCTGGCGTAGCGCAGGATGTAGTGGGCGCTGATCGCGCTGTGCACGTTGGTGCCCATGCTGCCCAGGGACTTCGCCAGCTCGAAGGCGATGATGGCGTTGTGCGCGTGGCTGCCGCCCGCGCCGCCGTATTCTTCCGGGATGGCCGGCAGCAGCAGGCCGAATTCGCCAGCCTTCAGCCACACGTCACGGTCGATGTAGCCACGCTTGGTCCACTCTTCGTCGTGCGGGATCAGTTCTTCGTTGAAGAAGCGGCGAACCGACTCCTGGAAGATCGCCATGTCTTCCGTCATCCACGATGGCCTGTAGCTCATGAAAGTTCCTCGAATAGGGTTGTTGCTGTCTCGCTCCCAATCCTAGGGGCGGCGTGCGAGCGGATCGACCGTCGAAGGGATGAACCTGCGGAGGAATCGCTCCCGTTCGAATGGAGTAGAGGAAGCGCCGGTCAAGGCGGGCAGGGCGGGCGCAACCCGCCCTGGATTCTCTCGATGAGGTCGGCAGGGCTGCTTTTCTGTAGGAGCAACTGTCTTGCAGCCGATGCCGGGGTGTCCTTGTAGGAGCCAGCTTGCTGGCGATCAATGGTGTCAACTGGCAACTCGGTGCCAGGTGAAATTCCGGATCGCCAGCAAGCTGGCTCCTACAGTTTCCTCCGCGCGCCGCAGCTGACCGTGAGCAACTGTCTGCATCGTCATGATGCTTCCCCCTCACCCTAGCCCTCTCCCGGAGGGAGAGGGGACTATTCGGAGTCGCCGGCTGGCATGGTGTACCACCCCACACCGTCGCGCCCCCTCTCCCTCCGGGAGAGGGTTGGGGTGAGGGAATCGCAACGCCGGTGCTTCCGTAGCGGGCCCGCGAATCGCACGCATGGCGTGCTCCCGCCTCGGCGCAGTCCGCACGGGCTACCCCGCCTAGTCCATTCGGAGGTGCCTGTAGTTCCTCCGCAAGTTCATCCCTTCGACGGTCGCTGCGCGCTGGTGCGCTCCCTAGGATTGTCGACAACGGCGGCAAAGCCTTTGTCCCGGGCCTGCCGGACCTAACCAGCGTGCGCTCCGCCGAGCGAGCGTCAACAACAAGAGGAGTGAACATCAATGGCAGACAAGAGCCTGATCGGTCGTCACGTCGCCACGACCAGCGCCGAAGTCGAGAAGGGCCGCCTGCGCTTCTTCGCCAAGGCCATCGGCGAGACCGACCCGGTCTACACCGACGAAGCCGCCGCCAAGGCCGCCGGCTACAAGTCGCTGCTGGTTCCGCCGACCTTCCTGAAATGCATCGAAGGCGAAGGCCGCGATACCCGTGCCTTCCTGGACCTGATCGGTTTCGAGATCGCCCGCATCCTGCACGCCGAGCAGTCGTTCGTGTACCACAACCTGGCGTTCGCCGGTGACGTGCTGACCTTCGAAACCCGCATCTCGGAAATCTACGAGAAGAAGGGCGGCGCCCTGCAGTTCGCGGTCACCGAGACCCGCGTCACCAACCAGGATGGCGTGCACATCGCCGACGTCCGTTCCTCCCTCGTCCAGCGCTAAGGAGCCATTCGATGACCACCCAGTTCTCCGATATCCAGGTTGGCGACGAGATCCCGCTGCTGCAGCTGCCGGCCATCAACCGCACCACCCTGGCCCTGTACTGCGGCGCTTCGGGCGACCACAACCCGATCCACATCGACATCGATTTCGCCCGCAAGGCGCGCATGCCCGACGTGTTCGCCCACGGCATGCTGTCCGCTGCCTACCTCGGCCGCCTGCTGACCAACTGGGTCCCGCAGTCGCAGCTGCGCAGCTACTCCGTGCGCTTCACCGGCATCACCCAGCTCGGCCACGTCCCGACCTGCACCGGCAAGATCACCGAGAAGTTCGAAGAGAACGGCGAGAAGCGCGTCCGCCTGGCCATTCGCTGCGGCAACCAGTACGGCGACGAGAAACTGGTCGGCGAAGCAGTCGTCGCCCTGGCCTGATAACCCATACGAACACGTCGTAGGGCGGGTGCAACCCGCCAATCGGCCACTCCGCTCCGGCGGGTTGCACCCGCCCTGCACAAGAATCCGAACAGGAACAGAACAATGAAGAAGCTCGAAGGTAAAGTCGCCCTGGTAACCGGCTCCGGCCGTGGCATCGGCCGCGAGGTCGCCCACCAACTGGCCGCATATGGCGCCAAGGTCGTGGTCAACGACCTGGACCAGGCTCCGGCTGACGAAGTAGTCGCGGAAATCCGTGCCGCCGGCGGCGAAGCCGTTGCCTGCGTGGGCAGCGTGACCGCTGTCGACTTCCCCGAGCGTTTCGTCAAGACCGCCGTCGACACCTATGGCGGTATCGACATCATCGTCAACAACGCCGGCTACACTTGGGACAACGTGATCCAGAAGATGAGCGACGAGCAGTGGTACGCCATCATGGACTGCCACCTGACCGCTCCCTTCCGCATCCTGCGTGCCGCCCAGCCGTTCATCAGCGCCGCCGCCAAGAAAGAGGCCGCTGAGGGCAAGGAAGTGTTCCGCAAGATCGTAAACATCTCCTCCGGAGCCGCTGGCGGCAACGTTGGCCAGACCAACTACTCCTCGGCCAAGGCCGGCATCATGGGCATGACCAAGACCCTGGCGAAGGAGTGGGGCCGCCTGAAGGTCAACGTCAACTGCATCGCTTTCGGCCACATCGAAACCCGCCTGACCGAGCCCTTCGCCGGTGCGGACAGCAAGACCGTCAACATCGAAGGTCGCGAGATCAAGGTCGGTATCAGCGAGCAACTGGTAGAGCGCGCCAAGACCGGCATCCCGCTGGGCCGTCCGGGCACTCCGAAGGAAGCTGCCGGTTCCGTGCTGCTGTTCTGCCTGCCGGAATCCAACTACCTGTCCGGCCAGGTCCTGTACTGCGCCGGCGGCCCGCGCTAAGGCCCGTCTGCCGCGCCCCCTCGCGTCGCCGGACGCGAGGATGGGCAAGCGGCCCGCAATACTCCGCGAGCGGCCGTCCATGACCCGGACGGCCATCGCAGCGCCAGGGATGGTCACCGAATTTCCGCGTGCAAGGGATGGAAGCAGGCCCGTTTCGCGCGGAATTCCCTATTTCATTACCGCCAGTCCGGCACGGCGGTAACAGCGACACCACTGGTTAATAGCAACAAGAATTGGAGTTTCGCATGTACATCACCCAGGGTTTGCACCGCCACCTTCAGCAGCGTCCGCATGCCACTGCCATACGTTATCTGGGACGGGGCATCAGCTATGCCGAGTTCGGCGACCGCGTCGCTCGGCTGGCTGGTGCGCTGCAGAAGCTCGGGGTGGCCAGCGGTGACCGCGTGGCGATGCTTTCGGCCAACTCCCTGCGCTACATCGAGTATTACCTGGCGGTGCCCTGGGCCGATGCAGTGGTCAACCCGGTCAATTACCGCTGGAGCCTGGCGGAAATCGTCTATTCGCTGGACGATTCGGGCACCACGGTGCTGATGGTCGATGACAACTACAAGCACCTTGGGCAGCAGATTCTCGATACCGCCAAGACCGTGCGCACGCTGATCTATGCAGGCGACGGCGAAACCCCGGACGGCATGCTCTCCTACGAGGCGCTGATCGCCGAGAGCGAGCCGGTCGAGGATGCCCGCCGCGGTGGCGACTCCCTGCTCGGTATCTTCTACACCGGCGGCACCACGGGCTTCCCGAAAGGCGTGATGCTCAGCCACATCGGTGTGTGCTTCAACGCCATGGCATCGCAGGTGATGGGGCGTTGTGTCGCCGGGACCGTCTTCCTGCACTCCATGCCGATGTTCCACCTGGCCGATTTCGCCGCCATGGTTTCGCTGTTCATCAGCGGGGGCACCCACGTCGTCCTGCCGGCCTATACGCCCAAGGCGCTGCTGGAGGCGGTGCACAACGAGAAGATCAACGAGATCCTCCTCGCGCCGACCATGATCCAGATGCTGCTGGACTATCGCGAGGCCAATCCCGAGGCGAAGGAGTACGACCTCGGTTCGATCCTGCGCATCGGCTATGGCGCGTCGCCGATCACTCCGGCGCTGCTGAAACGCGCCCGTGAAATGTTCCCCTCGGCCGGTTTCGCCCAGGGTTACGGCATGACCGAGCTGTCGCCCGGCGCCACCCAGCTGACCGCCGAGTATCACTCCCCCGAACACGAGGCCAGCGGCAAGATGCATTCCGCCGGCAAGCCGTACAGCCATGTGGAAGTCCGCATCGTCGACGAGAACGACAACGAGGTTCCGCGGCGTACCGTCGGCGAGATCGTGGTGCGCGGCCCGAGCGTGATGCTCGGCTACTGGAACAAGCCGGAAGCCACCGCCGAGGCGCTGCGCAACGGCTGGATGCACACCGGCGACGGCGGCTACATGGACGAGGACGGTTTCGTCTACGTCTGCGACCGCCTGAAGGACATGATCGTCAGCGGTGGCGAGAACATCTACTCCGCCGAGGTCGAGACCGCGATCTCCAGCCATCCGGCGGTCGCCCAGGCGGCTGTGATCGGCATCCCCAGCGACAAGTGGGGTGAGACCGTGCACGCGGTGATCGTCCTGAAACCGGGTTGCAACGCCACCCAGGACGAGATCGTCGCCCACTGCCGCGAGCGCATCGCCGGCTACAAGTGCCCGCGCAGCATCGAGTTCAGCGAGGCGCTGCCGCTGTCCAGCGTCGGCAAGGTGCTGAAGACCGAGCTGCGCAAGCCGTTCTGGGAAGGCCGCGCGCGCGGTATCGCCTGATCCATCCTGGCCCGCCTGCCGCGCAGTCCGCGGTGGGCGACATCAACCGAAGTTCTACAAGCCGGACGTGCCCGAAACGCAAGCCCGGACGCAATACCCCAACGCGGTCAAGCACCGCCTACAGGAGAAACAAAGATGTCGCAGAAATCCTACGTTGCCGGCGTCGGCATGATCAAATTCGTCAAGCCGGGCACCAGCGGCACCTACATCGAAATGGGTTCCGAGGCTATCCGCCTGGCCCTGAAGGATGCCGGTCTGGACTTCAACCTGGTGCAGCAGGCCTACGCCGGCTACGTCTACGGTGACTCCACCTGCGGCCAGGCCGCCCTGTACGAAGTCGGCATGAGCGGTATCCCGGTCTTCAACGTCAACAACAACTGCTCCACCGGCTCCAGCGCGCTGTTCCTGGCGCGCCAGGCCGTGGAAACCGGCGCCGTGGAATGCGCCCTGGCCTTCGGCTTCGAGCAGATGCAGCCGGGTGCCCTGAAAGCACACTGGGACGACCGTCCCCGCGCTACCACCCACATGACCCAGGGCGTGATCGACGAGCTGTGCGCTGACGTCGCCGGCATTCCGGGCGCCCTGCAGATGTTCGGTGGCGCTGGCCGCGAGCACATGCAGAAGTACGGCACCCAGATGAGCACCTTCGCTGCGATCCGCGCCAAGGCCAGCCGTCACGCCGCCAACAACCCGCTGGCGATGTTCCGCAAGGTCGTCACCACCGAGGACGTGATGAACGACCAGGTGATCTGGCCGGGCGTGATGACCCGCCTGATGGCTTGCCCGCCGACCTGCGGCGCCGGCGCGGCGATCATCTGCTCCGAAGCCTTCGCCAAGAAGCACGGCCTGCGCACCGACGTGGTGATCCTCGCCCAGTCCATGACCACCGACCGTCCGGTAGCCTACGAGGCGAAGTCGATGATCCAGGTCGTCGGTTTCGAGTTTGCCCAGCGCGCGGCGAAGGAAGTCTATGAAAAGGCCGGCGTCGATCCGAAGGACATCCGCGTAGCCGAAATGCATGACTGCTTCGCGCACAACGAACTGCTGACCTATGAAGCCCTGGGCTTCTGCCCGGTCGGCGGCGCCGAGAAGTTCGTCCTCGACGGCGACAACACCTACGGCGGCCAGGTCGTCACCAACCCGTCCGGTGGCCTGCTGTCCAAGGGCCACCCGCTGGGCGCCACCGGCCTGGCGCAGTGCTACGAGCTGACCCGTCAGATCCGCGGCGTCGCCGAAGGCACCCAGGTGGAAGGCGTGAACCTCGCCCTGCAGCACAACCTCGGTCTGGGCGGCGCCTGCGTCGTCACCCTGTACGGCCGCGGCTGATTGCCGGCTCGGTGAACTGAGCGAACAGCACGGGGCCCCGCCTGAGGGTGGGGCCCCCGTGTTCTGACGCCCTGCGCAATACCCCTCTCGCAATACCTCTTCTGCAATTCCCCCTTCCAGCCTTCCGTTTTACCCATCGCCCAGCCTGCCGGGCCCGCGAAATTCGCCGCCATTTTCCGACGAATGCCGCGCCGATGCCTGCGTCATTCGCATTGATCAATGCTCCGGGCTAGAGCGGCTGCATCGCTGTGGCAGAACGTCGCCCCCTGCCTACCCGACGCGGGTAGTTATGTCTCCCCACCCCCCGTGATGATCATGAGCTCGCGACATGTCCGCTGTTTCATCTGTATCGGTGGCCATTCAGCACCAGCGTCGACCACGACTGGCTCGTGCGTTGTATCGACGTGCACTTCCTACGAATAGCGGAGAGCGAAACCATGACAACAAAAACAATTCTGAAATCGAGCGTTATTGCACTGTCTCTTCTGGCTACCAGCGTCATGGCAGCCGTCAGCCCCGACGAAGCGGCCAAGCTCGGCACCAGCCTGACCCCGCTGGGCGCCGAAAAGGCCGGCAACGCCGACGGCAGCATCCCGGCCTGGACTGGCGGTCTCAAGCCGGGCGCCGCTCCGGTGGACGCCAACGGCTTCCTCGGCAACCCCTTCGAAAGCGATAAGCCGCTGTTCACCATCACCAAGGACAACGTCGCGCAGTACAAGGACAAGCTGACCCCCGGCCAGCAGGCGCTGTTCCAGCGCTACCCGGACACCTACAAGATTCCGGTCTACCCGACCCGCCGTAGCGCGGCGGCTCCGCAGAAGGTCTACGACGCAGCGAAGAAGAGCGCCCTGACCACCGAGCCGGTCAACGACGGCAACGGCCTGAAGAACTTCGACCAGTCCCATTACTACGCCTTCCCGATTCCGAAGAACGGCGTGGAAGTGGTGTGGAACCACGAGACCCGCTACAAGGGCACCAACTACCGGCAGGTCATTGCCCAGGCCACTCCGCAAGCCAACGGCACCTTCACCGTTGTCGAAATGGAAATGCGCGTCGCCTTCCCGGAGCAGATGACGGATGTGCCGGCGGACAAGGGCGCCAACTTCCTCTTCTACGCCACCCAGACCGTGGTCGCTCCGGCCCGCCTGGCCGGCAACGTGACCCTGGTCCACGAGACCATCGACCAGGTCAAGGAACCGCGCCTGGCATGGGCTTACAACGCCGGCCAGCGCCGCGTGCGCCGCGCCCCGCAGGTCGCCTATGACGGCCCGGGCACCGCCGCCGACGGCCTGCGCGTGGCCGACAATGCCGACATGTACAACGGCGCGCCGGACCGCTACGACTGGAAGCTGGTCGGCAAGAAGGAGCTGTACATCCCGTACAACAACTACAAGCTGTGGTCGCCGAGTCTGAAGTACGCCGACATCATCAAGCCCGGCCACATCAACCAGGACCTGACCCGCTACGAGCTGCACCGCGTGTGGGAAGTGGAAGGCACCGTCAAGCCGGGTGAGCGGCACATCTACGCCAAGCGCCACATGTACTTCGACGAGGACACCTGGCAACTGGTGGAAGTCGATCACTACGACGGCCGTGGCCAGCTGTGGCGCGTGGGCGAGGGCTTCCAGGTGCTGGACTACCAGCAGGGCTCCAGTACCTATGCCGCCCAGAGCCTGTATGACCTGATCGCCGGCCGCTACTCGGTGCTCGGTCTGATGAACGAGTCCAAGCGCTCCACCGAGTACGGCAAGGCCTACACCATGAAGGACTTCACCCCGGCCGCCCTGCGCAACGCAGGTATCCGCTGATCTGAAGGCACTGCACCGTTGGGCTTCGCAGGCTCAGCACCAACCTACGAAAAGCACGCACCTGCTCCGAGGCGTGACGTAGGTTGGCGCTGAGCGCAGCGAAGCCCAACAACTGCCGGGCACTGCGTCATGGGGATCGCTTCGCTCAACCCATCCTGCGTGCTCGGCATCTGAAGGCCACCGCCCGGAAACGGAACGGTGGCCTTTGCTTTTCTCAGCCCGACTTCTTCACCAGCACCGGCTGTTCGCGGTAGCGCGCGGGGAACATCTGCCGGAGGTTTTCCACCTTTGGCAGGTCGTTGATGACGATGTACGGGTAGCTCGGGTTTTCCGTCATGAAGTCCTGGTGGTAATCCTCCGCCGGGTAGAAGCCGCTGTCCTTCTCGATGCGGGTGACGATTGGCGCGGGGAAGGCACCGGCTGCGCCGAGCTGGGCGATATACGCCTCGGCGATGCGGCGCTGCTCGTCGGAGGTCGGGAAGATCGCCGAGCGGTACTGGGTGCCGTGGTCCGGGCCCTGGCGGTTCAGCTGGGTGGGGTCGTGGGCCACCGAGAAGAAGATCTGCAGCAGCGTGCCGTAGGAAACCTGGCTCGGGTCGTAGGTGACCTGCACCGACTCGGCATGTTCGGTATCGCCGTTGCTGACCATCTCGTACTGTGCGGTCTGCGCCGTGCCGCCGGCATAGCCGGACACCGCGCGGGTCACTCCGCGCACGTGCTGGAACACCCCCTGCACGCCCCAGAAACAGCCGCCGGCGAAGATCGCGGTATCCGTCTTCGCCATGCCGGCCGGCTGGTCGAGCGCGGGCGGGGGCAGGGCGACTGCCTTCTCCGCCGAACCCATGGAAAACACCTGGCCCTGCCACAGCAGCAGGCCGGCGGCCAGCGTCGCAACACCGGCAAGCAGCGCGCGCCGTGAGGATGAAATCGAGGTGTTCATGATGCGGTTACCTCCTGCGCGTCAGCCGAAAGTGAAGGCGTAGGCCGCGACTTCGGGGTCGAGGAATTCGATGCTGAAGGTGCGCTCGGCGATCTCGCCGGGCTGGCGCACCAGTTGGTACAGGCGCTGCTCGGTGATCGTGCCGCTGCCGTCCGGTGCCACGTCGCTGCCGTGGGCGTCGCCCGGCGCCTTGCCGTCGATGGTCACGCGGAAGCGCACCGGCTTGCCGTCCGGCCCCGGGCCGAGCACCAGGTGCAGGTCGCGCGCCTGGAAGCGGTAGACGATGCGCCCGGACCGGCCTTCGAGCACGGCGCGTTCCGGCTCGATGGTCCAGCTGCCTTCCAGCCCCCACTGGTTCAGCGCCGGTTGCGCCGGGGCGCGGTAGCTGCCCGGTTCATCGGGCACCACGGCGCCGCTGGACGCGAAGTTCTCGGCGCGGTCGTAGCCCAGGTAGGTTTCCGGCGAGCGCATCTGCTGCATGTCCGCCGCCTGCTGCACGCCCTCGGCGCGCACGTCGATCAGGCCGGCGGCGACCTTCTGCGCGCCGGATTCGCGCAGCAGTTGCTGGATCACTCGTTCCGACTGCTCGTACTCGCCCTCGCCGAAGTGGTGATGGCGGATGCGTCCGTTGGCATCGATGAAGTAGTGCGCCGGCCAGTACTGGTTGTCGAAGGCGCGCCAGATCGCGTAGTCGTTGTCGATGGCCACCGGGTAGTCGATGCCGAGCTTGCGCATTGCCTTGGTGACGTTGCCGACATCGCGCTCGAAGGCGAATTCCGGCGCGTGCACGCCGATCACCACCAGCCCCTGGTCGCGGTACTTGTCCGCCCAGGCTTTCACATAGGGCAGGGCGCGCAGGCAGTTGATGCAGGAGTAGGTCCAGAAATCCACCAGCACCACCTTGCCGCGCAGGCTTTCGGCGCTGAGCGGCGGCGAGTTCAGCCACTCCACGGCGCCGCCCAGCGAGGGCAGGGGGCCTTCGTCCGGCAGCGCGGTTTTCTGCATGCGCATGGCATCGTTGGCGGCCATCATCATGCCGGCGGATTCGTTCCGCATCGCCGGTGCAGATCGCTCGCGGGGAGTGGCCAGACTATCCACCAGTTTCTGTTCCAGGCCGCCGGTGGAAGCGAGGGACAGCCGGGCCAGCACGCCGGTGTCCATGCCGAGGGCGATGGCGGCGACACCGGCCAGCATGGTGGCGCCGAGGCCGCGCTTGATCCATTCGCCGGCGCCAAGAGATCGCTTCATGGCGGCGAACACCTTGCCGCCGAGCAGCACGGCGAACGCCAGCGAGGTGGCGGCGCCGGCCGCGTAGGCGAGCAGCAGCAACGCCGAGTTCAGGCTGGCGCCCTGCAGCGCGGCGCCGGTCAGGATCAGGCCGAGGATCGGCCCCGCGCACGGTGCCCACAGCAGGCCGGTGGCGATGCCGAGCACGAACGATGCGCCGGGACGCCCCTGTCCATCGCTCTGCGCCGCTGCCGACAGGCGATTGCCGGCGGCGACCAGCGGGCGGGTCAGGCGTTCGGCGATGCTCGGCAGCATCAATGCCAGACCGAAGACCGCGACCAGCGCCAGGGCCAGCCAGCGCCCGTACTGGTTGGCGGCGACCACCCAGCCACCGCCGACGGCGGCCAGCGAGGCGACCACGGCGAAGGTCAGCGCCATGCCCGCCAGCAGCGGCAGTCCGCTGCGCGAGAAGCGCTGGCCGGCGCTGGCGAAGACGAACGGCAGCACCGGCAGGATGCACGGGCTGAGGATGGTCAGCACGCCGCCAAGGTAAGCGAGAAGAAGCAGCAACATGGTGTGTGTCTCGTGCAGGTGAGGTCAGGCCGCATCGGGCGTGAAGGTCAGCGACAGGCCGTTCATGCAGTAGCGCAGGCCGGTGGGCTCCGGGCCGTCCTCGAACACGTGGCCGAGGTGGCCGCCGCAGCGCCGGCAGTGCACTTCGCTGCGGACCATGCCGTAGCTGCTGTCGGTGCGGGTGCCGACGGCGTTGTCCAGCGGTTGCCAGAAGCTCGGCCAGCCGGTGCCACTTTCGAACTTGGTCTTCGAGGAAAACAGCGGCAGGCCGCAGCCGGCGCAGGCGAAGGTGCCGGCGCGGTGCTCGTCGTTGAGCGGGCTGCTGTAGGGCATCTCGGTGCCTTCCTCGCGCAGTATCCGGTAGCGCTCCGGCGGCAGGCGCTTGCGCCATTCGGCGTCGCTGTAGGCCACTTCGAAGCTTTCCGCTGCCACGAAGCGCGGCAGCAGGCCGGCGAACGCGAGGGCGGTCGCGCCGGTGAAGAGGAATTGTCGTCTGGTGCTCATCGCGTCCTCCGCCATGCGGGAGTGGTCGGGATGGCTGGCAGGTTATGGGGGATGCGGTCGCGAAGTCCTCACGGGGAGTTAAACAATTCGTGATACCTCGGCGTTCGGAAATTTCGCACAATGAGGTTCACGCCAGTCAGGATTCATCCCCTATGGATCAGCCTAGACGCGTCCTGCTCGTCGAGGACGACATCCACATCGCCGACCTGCTCGCCCTGCACCTGCGCGACGAGCAGCTGGAGGTGCTGCACTGCGCCGACGGCACCCGAGGCCTGCGCGAGGTGGAGCGGGGCGGCTGGGACGCGCTGATCCTCGACATCATGCTGCCCGGCGTCGACGGCCTGGAAATCTGCCGCCGCGCCCGGGCGATGGCGCACTACACGCCGATCATCATCATCAGCGCGCGCGGCAGCGAGGTGCAGCGCATCCTCGGCCTGGAACTGGGCGCCGACGACTACCTGACCAAGCCGTTCTCCGTGCTGGAACTGGTGGCGCGGGTCAAGGCGCTGCTGCGCCGCGCCGACGCCATGGCGCGCAGCGCGCGGGTGGACGCCGGCAGCCTGTCGCAAGGCGGGCTGTCCATCGACCCGTTGGCCCGCGAAGCGAGCCTCGACGGCCGCCGCCTCGACCTGACGCCGCGCGAGTTCGACCTGCTGTACTTCTTCGCCCGCCAGCCAGGCAAGGTGTTCACCCGCATGGACCTGCTGAATGCCGTGTGGGGCTACAACCACGAAGGCTACGAACACACCGTCAACACCCACATCAACCGCCTGCGCGCGAAGATCGAGGCCGACCCGGCGCAACCGGTGCGCATCCTCACGGTGTGGGGCCGGGGCTACAAGTTCGCAGCGGCGGAGGACGCGCCGTGAGCCTTACGCTGAGCCAGCGCCTGTCGCTGGTGTTCGCCGTGCTGCTGGCGGTCTCCGCCGGCACCTCCGCATGGCTGCAACTGCGCTCCAACCAGATGCGCGAGATGGAAGTGGTGCAGGGCCTGTCGCGCGACCTGGCCGCCACCATCGCCCGCGACAGCCAGTTGATGGATTCCAGCGGCATCCGCCCGGACGCCGCGCGCCAACTGTTCAGCCAGTTGATGGTGGTCAACCCGAGCGTGGAGGTCTATCTGCTCGACGATGCCGGCCGCATCACCGGCCACGCCGCGCCACCTGGCCGCTTGCGCCGCGAGCGCGTCGACCTGGCGCCGCTGCGGCGCTTCCTGGCCGGCGACATGCTGCCGATCCTTGGCGACGATCCGCGCAGCACGGACGCGCGCAAGGTATTCAGCGCCGCGCCGCTGCGGGTCGGCGGACGCGACATGGGTTTCATCTACGTCGTGCTGCTGGGCGAGGAACACGACAAACTGGTCCAGCGCGGCGCCACCAACCAGGTCTTGAGCACCGCGCTGTGGTCGCTCGGGCTGGTGGCGCTGCTCTGCCTGGTCGCCGGCCTGCTGGCGTTCGGCTGGATCACCCGGCCGCTGCGGCGCCTGACCGAGACGGTGCGCCAGTTCGATATCGACGCCGCACCGGCGCCGCTGCCGCCGGCTGTCGAAGGGGCGAAGGACGGCAACGACGAGATCGCCGTGCTCGACGGCGCCTTCCGCCAGATGGCGACCCGCCTCGGCGAACAATGGCGCGCCCTGACCCGACAGGATCAGGAGCGCCGCGAGCTGATCGCCAATATCTCCCACGACCTGCGCACGCCGCTGTCGTCGCTGCATGGCTATCTGGAAACCCTCTCGCTGAAGGACGCGACGCTCACCCCGGAAGAGCGCCGCCGCTACCTCGGCATCGCCCTCGACCAGAGCCGCAAGGTCGGCGGGTTGGCGCAGTCGCTGTTCGAACTGGCGCGGCTGGAATACGGCTTCGTCCAGCCCGAGCGCGAGCCGTTCTCGCTGACCGATCTGGTGCAGGACGTGTTCCAGAAGTTCGAACTGGCCGCGCAGGACCGGCAGGTGACGCTGACGGCGCGTTTCGATGCGCAAGTGCCGCCGGTTTGCGCCGACCTGGGGCTGATCGAGCGCGTGCTGACCAACCTGCTGGACAACGCCCTGCGTCACACGCCGGAGGGCGGGGTGGTGGAGGTGTCGCTGCAGCCACAGGCGGATTCGGTGGCGGTCACCGTCGCCGACACCGGCCCCGGCATCCCGCCCGAACTGCGCGAGGGATTGTTCCAACGCCCCTTCGCCCTCGGGGGCGAACGCCGCAGCGGCGGCCTCGGATTGCGTATCGTGCAGAGCATCCTGCAACTGCATGGCGCGGAGATACGGCTGGTGGAGCTGCCCGGATGGGGCGCGGCGTTCCGTTTCGGCTTGCCCCGGCAGGCCTGATGCGCGCGATCATTTTTTCGCGGGCATGGCCCCTACAGTCCGTCGTGGGGCGAGTTCCTGTAGGAGCGAGCTCTGCTCGCGAAGCTTTTGCGGGGCTGATGTTCGCGAGCAGAGCTCGCTCCTACGGGTGACGCTACGTAGGGTGGAAAACGGCGAAGCCTTTTCCACCATCAGGCGCGGCGTGACGGAGCGGTGGACAAGCTTCGCGTTGTCCACCCTACAAAAGCACCTTCGGCAGCAAGACAGTTGCTCCTACAACATCGGGGCTCCCGGGAGGGCGCAAAAAAAATGCGAAACCGGCAAGAGGAACCGATCCCGCATCGATGCTGCCAACGATCGGCAGCCACACCAAAGGGCCCTTTGAGAGCGGCAGATCAACTCGATATCGAGCACTGCCGCCGAGCACCTCGCCATTGCTTGCCAGGCGGCCAGAGGGGGAACAGTGGCGGCCTGCAAGGGTGCAACCTTAGGGCCTGAGCGGGTTCGGTTCTGTAGGACAAGTCCGTCGATGTCCTAGGACTTATCTGAGTCCGCGGATCGATGCTGCGCTGTCTTCGCGGACGTGGCGGTAAGCCCGCCTGCAAGCCGGTCGTCCGGAGGCGCCGGAGCCAGGCCGGTGCGCCTTGACAAGAACGGGTTCGCGGCAATTCTGATAATGATAATTGTTCTTCCGTGATTCTAGCTTCCACACGCTATTGCGTTCGATTGCCCACCCCAGGCTGATCCTCAGCCACGTTCCGGAGCCGCGGAAAATGACCCTCCATCCCCCTGCATTGGTAAAACTGGCTGTCCTGGCCGCCGCACTCGTCGGCGCCGCCAATTCCCTCGCGGCCCCCAGCGCCGAAGGCATCGTCGTCTACAACGCCCAGCACGCCTCGCTGACCAAGGCCTGGGTGGAGGGCTTCAGCAAGGACACGGGCATCAAGGTCACCCTGCGCAATGGCAGCGACAGCGAGATGGGCAACCAGATCGTGCAGGAGGGCGCCGCGTCGCCCGCCGATGTGTTCCTCACCGAGAACTCGCCGGCGATGGTGCTGGTGGACAATGCCGGCCTGTTCGCGCCGGTCGCCGCGGAGACTGTGGCGCAGGTGGCGCCGGCCTATCGCCCGGCGCATGGCAAGTGGGTGGGGATCGCCGCCCGCTCCACGGTGTTCGTCTACAACAAGGACAAGCTGGCCGAGAAGGACCTGCCCAAGTCGCTGCTCGACCTGGCCGGCCCGGACTGGAAGGGCCGCTGGGGCGCATCGCCGGCCGGTGCGGACTTCCAGGCCATCGTCAGCGCGCTGCTGGCGCAGAAGGGCGAGGCCGCCACGCTGGAGTGGCTGAAGGCGATGAAGGCCAACGCCAGCTTCTACCGGGGCAACAGCGCCGTGCTCAAGGCGGCGAATGCCGGGCAGATCGACGGCGGGGTGATCTACCACTACTACAGCTTCGTCGACCAGTCGAAAACCGGCGAGAACAGCAGGAACACCGCGCTGCACTACTTCCGCCACAAGGACCCGGGCGCCTTCGTCAGCATCTCGGGCGGCGGTGTGCTGGCGTCCAGCAAGCACGCAGACGAGGCGCAGGCATTCCTCAAGTGGGTTACCGGCAAAGGGGGACAGGCGGTGCTGAAGGATGGCGATTCGTTCGAATACGCCGTCGGCGAGGGCGACCAGTCGAACCCGAAACTGGTGCCCCTGGATCAGCTCGATGCGCCGGCCGTGGATGCCTCCAGCCTGAACAGCAAGAAGGTCGTCGAGCTGATGACCCAGGCCGGGCTGCTGTAGGCATGAACGCCGTGCAGCCGGGGAGCGTCAGCACGGCCCCCGTCGGCGCGGACCTTTCCATTCTCCGGCGGCGCAGGAAGCGCAATGGCGCCGCCCGCTGGGTCACCGCTTCGGCGCTGGTCGTGTCGCTGCTGGCATTGACGCCGCTGGCCTTCGTCGCGGCGGTGAGCGTCGAGACCGGCTGGGCGACCGTCCAGCAACTGGTGTTCCGGCCGCGCGTCGCCGAACTGCTGGTGAATACTGCGCTGCTCGGCGTGCTTGCCGTTCCGCTGGCGGTGGCGCTGGGCGTCGCGCTGGCCTGGCTGACCGAACGCACCGACCTGGCTTTCCGCCGTGGCTGGTCGCTGCTCGCCGCCGCGCCGCTGGCGATACCGGCCTTCGTCCACAGCTATGCCTGGATCAGCCTGGCGCCGGCCATCCACGGGCTGTTCCCGGCGGTGCTGGTCTCGGTGCTGGCCTATTTTCCGTTCATCTACCTGCCGGCTGCGGCGGCCATGCGGCGTCTCGACCCATCCATCGAGGATGTCGCCGAGTCGCTGGGTCTGAAGCCCTGGGCGATATTCTTCCGCGTGGTGCTGCCGCAGTTGCGCCTGGCGGTCTGGGGTGGGGCGTTGCTGGTCGGGTTGCACCTGCTGGCGGAGTACGGCCTGTTCGCGCTGATCCGCTTCGACACCTTCACCACCGCCATCTTCGACCAGTTCCAGTCGTCGTTTAACGGCCCCGCAGCCAACATGCTGGCGGGCGTGCTGGCGCTCTGTTGCCTGGGGATGCTGATCCTGGAATCGGGCACGCGCGGCAAGGCGCGCTATGCGCGGCTCGGTCCGGGCAGCGCGCGCCAGCCGCGAATCCATCGCCTGGGCCGGCGGACGGCCGTCATGGCGCAGCTGCTGCCGCTGGCCACCGCCGCGCTGGCCCTTGGTGTGCCGCTGATCACCCTGGGCCGCTGGCTGGTCGAGGGTGGAATCGAGGTGTGGCGCCTGGAAGAAATCCTTCCGGCACTGGGCCAGACGCTGCTGTACGGCACGGTCGGCGCGCTGCTCACCACACTCGCGGCAATCCCCATCGCCTGGCTGTCCGTGCGCTCGCCGGGCCGGTTCCACCGATTCCTGGAAGGCTGCAACTACATTTCCAGCGCCTTGCCCGGCATCGTCGTGGCGCTGGCGGTAGTGACACTCTCGGTGCGCTTCGCCCGGCCGCTGTACCAGACCGTCATCACCGTGCTGCTCGGCTACCTGCTGATGTTTCTGCCGCGCGCGCTGGTCAGCCTGCGCGCGGGGATCGCCCAGGCGCCGGTGGAACTGGAGAACATCGCCCGCAGCCTCGGGCGCACGCCGAGCCAGGCGCTCTGGGGCATCACCATGCGCCTTGCCGCGCCCGGCGCGGGAGCCGGCGCCGCGCTGGTGTTCCTGGCGATCGTCAACGAGCTGACCGCGACCCTGCTGCTCGCACCCAACGGCACCTACACCTTGGCGACCGGCTTCTGGGCGTTGACCAGCGAGATCGACTACACCGCTGCGGCGCCCTATGCGCTGATCATGGTGCTGATGTCGCTGCCGCTGACCTGGCTGCTCTACCGGCAATCGCAGCGGGTGGCAGGCCGATGAGCGCGCTGGAAGTGCATGGCGTGTCGCGCTTCTACGAGGATGTCCTGGCCGTTGTCGATGTCAGCCTGTCGGTGGCGGAGGGCAGCCGCACCGCCATCGTCGGACCCTCCGGTTCCGGCAAGACCACCCTGCTGCGGATGATCGCCGGATTCGAAATGCCCGACTCCGGCAGCATCACCCTCGGCGGCGAGGTGCTGGTGGACGGGGCGACCTGCCTGCCGGCCCACCGGCGCCAGATCGGCTACGTTCCGCAGGACGGCGCGCTGTTCCCGCACATGACGGTGGCCGGCAACATCGGCTTCGGCCTCGTCGGCGGCAGGGAGGCGAAACGCCAGCGGATCGCCCAACTGGCGGAAATGGTCTCCCTCGCCCCACAAATGCTCGAACGCTGGCCCCATGAGCTTTCGGGCGGACAGCAGCAACGGGTCGCCCTGGCCCGGGCACTGGCGCAGAACCCCCCGGCTGATGCTGCTCGACGAGCCGTTCTCGGCACTCGACACAGGCCTGCGCGCGGCCATGCGCAAGGCGGTCGCGCAAGTGCTCGGCGATTCCGGGGTGACCGCCATCCTCGTGACTCACGACCAGGAGGAAGCGCTGTCGTTCGGCGACCAGCTGGCCGTGATGCGTCACGGACGGCTGGTCCAGGTCGGCCAGCCGATGCACCTGTACCTGCGCCCGCGCGACGAGGAGACGGCGATCTTCCTCGGCGATGCCATCGTCATGGCGGCGCGTATCGAGGGCGGCTGGGCGGACTGCGAGCTTGGCCGGCTGCCGGTCAGCGACGGCGAATTCCATGGCCCGGCGCGCATCATGCTGCGTCCGGAGCAACTGCGCCTGAGCGACATCGGCACGACGCCGCCGGAACTGGACGGTCGCATGGGCGTGGTGACGGACAAGGACTTCGGCGGCAGCAACTGCACGGTCACCGTCCGCTTGACCGGGCCCCTCAACGGTTCTTCCGGGCAGATGCCGGAGCGCTGCGTGCCGGTGCGCGTCCCCGGCATCTTCGCTCCGGCGCAAGGCAGCACCGTGCACCTTTCGGTGATCGGCGAGGCGCACGTATTGGCCTGACGTTGGCAACCTTGTAGGTTGGGCTGAGCCCGCGAAGCCCAACACCCTGGTGCCGGCTCGAACGATTGTTGGGCTTCGCTGCGCTCAGCACCAACCTACGTTTGCAGCCTACGTTTCAATGCGGGGCTTATCGCACCTCCCGCTTGTAGCGCAGGCGCCACTGGTGCAGCAGTGGCTCGGTGTAGCCGCTGGGTTGCTCGCGGCCCTTGAATACCAGGTCGCAGGCGGCGCGGAAGGCGTGGGAATCGTCGAAGTCGGGCGCCATCGGCCGGTAGAACGGGTCGCCGGCATTCTGCCCATCCACCACTTTTGCCATGCGCTGCAGCGTCTTCAGGACCTGTTCCTGGGTGACCACGCCGTGGTGCAGCCAGTTGGCGATGTGCTGGCTGGAGATGCGCAGGGTGGCGCGGTCTTCCATCAGGCCGACGTTGTGGATGTCCGGCACCTTGGAGCAGCCGACCCCCTGTTCGACCCAGCGCACCACGTAGCCGAGGATGCCCTGGCAGTTGTTGTCCAGCTCCTCCTGCAGTTCCCCGGCGGACCACTCCGGCGCGGCGACCACGGGCACCGTCAGCAGGCCGCGCAGCAGTTCGTCGCGCTCGCCGCTGTGGTCGGTCAGCTCCAGCTCGACCTGCACGGCGGCGACGTCGACCTGGTGATAGTGCAGGGCGTGCAGCGTGGCCGCGGTGGGCGAGGGCACCCAGGCGGTTGTGGCGCCGGCCTTCGGGTGGCCGATCTTCTGTTCGAGCATGGCCGCCATCAGGTCCGGCATCGCCCACATGCCCTTGCCTATCTGCGCCCGGCCGCGCAGCCCGCAGGCCAGGCCGACCAGCACGTTGTTGCGCTCGTAGGCGTCGATCCACGGCGTGCCCTTCATCGCGCCCTTGCGCAGCATGGCGCCGGCCTCCATGGCGCTGTGCATCTCGTCGCCGGTGCGGTCGAGGAAGCCGGTGTTGATGAACACCACCCGCGCGCTGGCGGCGGCGATGCAGGCCTTGAGGTTGACGGTGGTGCGCCGTTCCTCGTCCATGATGCCCATCTTCAGGGTGTGGCGCGGCAGGCAGAGGACGTCCTCGACACGGCCGAACAGCTCGTCGGCGAAGGCCACTTCCGCCGGGCCGTGCATCTTCGGCTTGACGATGTAGACGCTGCCGCTGCGCGAATTGCCCTTGCGCTGCAGGTCGTGGATGGCGATCAGCGAGGTGATCATGGCATCCATGATGCCTTCCGGGATTTCGTGGCCGTCGTCGAGGATGATCGCCGGATTTGTCATCAGATGGCCGACATTGCGCACGAACAGCAGCGAACGCCCGTGCAGGGTCAGCGGCGCGCCGTTGGCGGCGGTGTAGGTGCGATCCGGATTGAGACGGCGGATGAAGCTTCCAACAGCCTTGTCCACTTCCTCGGCGAGATCGCCTTTCATCAGGCCGAGCCAGTTGCGATAGGCCGCCACCTTGTCGTCCGCGTCGACCGCGGCGATGGAGTCCTCCAGGTCCATGATGGTGCTGACGGCGGATTCGAGCAGCACGTCCTTGACCCCGGCCGGATCGTTCTGGCCGATCGGGCTGGCCGGGTCGATCTGGATTTCCAGGTGCAGTCCGTTGTTCTTCAGCAGCACGGCGGTGGGAGTCAGGTGGTCGCCCTGGTAGCCGAGGAACTTGGTCGGCTGGGCCAGGCCGGTGACGCTGCCGTCCTCCAGCGTCACGCGCAGTTGGCCGTCCTCGATGCGATAGGCGCTGGCGTCGGCGTGGGAACCACTGGCCAGCGGCACGGCCTGGTCGAGGAAGGCGCGGGCGAAGGCGATGACCTTTTCGCCGCGCCGCGGGTTGTAGCCCCGGCCTTTCTCGGCGCCGCCTTCCTCGCTGATCGCGTCGGTGCCGTAGAGGGCGTCGTACAGCGAGCCCCAGCGGGCGTTGGCGGCGTTCAGCGCGTAACGCGCGTTCATCACCGGCACCACCAGTTGCGGGCCGGCCTGCTGGCGGATCTCGCTATCGACGTTGCTGGTGGTGATCTGTACCTGATCCGGTTGCGGCACCAGGTAGCCGATGGTTTCGAGGAAGCCGCGATAGGCGGCGTGATCGCCGATGGGGCCGGGATGGCTGCGGTGCCAGTTGTCCAGCTCGATCTGCAGGCGATCGCGCTCGACCAGCAGGGCGCGGTTCGTCGGCGCCAGTTCATGCACCAGCAGGTCGAAGCCTTCCCAGAAGTCCGCCACCGGCACGCCGGTGCCCGGCAGGGCTTCTTCCTCGATGAAACGCAGCAGGCTGTTGGCAACCTGCAGTCGATGTCGGGGTGCTCGTTCGATCATCGCAAGGTCCTCCAGAGGGAACTGTAGGAGTAGGGCGGGTGCAACCCGCCATTACATCTCCGAACTGGCGGGTTGTACCCGCCCTACGAATCCGCTTTGCATCAGAGCGCTGCCACGCCGGCCTTGGCGATCTGCGCGTCCAGCTCGGCCCGGACGCCGGAGACGCCGACCGCGCCGATCACCTGGCCATCCACCAGGATCGGCACGCCGCCCTCCAGCATGCCGCTGAGCACCGGCACGGAAAGGAAGGCGGTGCGTCCGCCGTTGATGGTCTCCTCGTAGGCTTTCGTCTCGCGGCGGCCGAGGGCGGCGCCACGGGCCTTTTCGACGGCGATGTAGGCGGTGAGCGGAACGCCGCCGTCGAGGCGCTCCAGCGCCAGCGGATGACCGCCGTCGTCGACCACCGCGATGCTCACCGCCCACTGGTTGGCCTGGGCTTCGGCACGGGCCGCGGCGAGGATGCGGGCGACCTCGGTCTGGGTCAGCACGGCTTTCGTTTGCATGGCATTACGCTCCTTTCTCCAGTGCCTGGTCGACCAGCTCGATCCAGTGGCGGACGGGCGTGCGGCCGGCGCCGTCGAGGTGGGTCTGGCAGCCGATGTTGGCGGTGACGATCATGTCCGGATGGCCGCTCTCCAGTGCGTCCAGCCGGTTGTCGCGCAGGCGCCGCGAGAGTTCCGGCTGGGTCAGCGAATAGGTGCCGGCGGAGCCGCAGCAGAGATGGCCATCCGGCACGGCGGTGAGATGGAAGCCTAGCCGACGCAGCACGTCCTCGACCGCGCCGCCGAGTTTCTGCGCGTGCTGCAGGGTGCACGGACAGTGGAAGGCGAGGCGCTGGTCGCAATGCAGGCCGAGCTTCTCCAGCGGCTCGGCGCGAATGACTTCCACCAGGTCCCTGGCCAGCTCGCTGACCCGTTGCGCCTTGCCTGCGTACTTCGGATCGTCGCGCAGCAGGTAGGCGTATTCCTTGACGAAGGCGCCACAGCCGCTGGCGGTCTGCACGATGGCTTCGGCGCCGGCTTCGATGGCCGGCCACCACGCGTCGATATTGCGCCGGGCATCCGCCAGACCCTGTTCCTGTGCATTCAGATGGTAGTCCACCGCGCCGCAGCAGCCCGCCCGCGATGCCGGCGTGACGCTGATGCCGAGGCGATCCAGTACCCGCGCGGCGGCCGCGTTGGTGTTCGGTGAAAGCCCCGGCTGTACGCAGCCTTCGAGCATCAGCACGCGTCGTTCGTGACGTGGTTGCGGTCGCACTCCCGGTGCCGGAACCGCGCGCGGCAGCTTGGCCTGGAGCGCCTGCGGCAGTAGCGGGCGCAGCGCCTCGCCGGTATTCACCAGGGTGCGGAACAGTGCCGGATGCGGCACCAGCGCGCGCAGGCCGCCACGCAGCAGGCGCTGGCCGAGCGGACGCGGCACCCGTGCCTCGATGGCGGCGCGGCCGATGTCCAGCAGCTTGTGGTACTCGACGCCGGACGGGCAGGTGGTCTCGCAGTTGCGGCAGGTCAGGCAGCGGTCGAGATGCTCCTGGGTCTTCTCGCTGACCTGGTCCTGTTCGAGGAACTGCTTGATCAGGTAGATGCGTCCGCGCGGGCCGTCGAGTTCGTCGCCCAGCTCCTGATAGGTCGGGCAGGTGGCATTGCAGAAGCCGCAGTGCACGCAGGTGCGCAGGATGCGTTCGGCTTCCATGGCGTGGGGTAGCTGGCGGGCGGCGTCGCTCAGGTTGGTTTGCATGGTCAGACCTCGGCGTACAGGCGTCCGGGGTTGAAGATGCCGCGCGGGTCGAGGCGGCGCTTGAGGGCCCGGTGGTAGCGCAGCAGCGGCTCGGGAAGCGGGTGGAAGGGGCTGTCCACCTGGCCCGGGGTGAAGCAGGTGGCGTGCCCGCCGACGCGGGTGACGGTGGCGCGGATTTCGTCCGCGTCGGCGTCGGATTTCAGCCAGCGCTGGGCGCCGCCCCAGTCGATCAGTTGCGTGCCCGGCAGCGAAAGGGGTGGGGTGTTCGCCGGCAGCGACAGGCGCCACAGTGGTCGGGGATCGTGGAAGAACGGCAGACGCTGCTCGCGCAGGTCGTCCCACCAGCCGGCATCGAGGTCATCGCCGCCGATGCGTTCGCAGGCCGCCTTCACCGAGCCTTCGTTGCCTTCGAAGCGCAGGTACAGGGTTTCGCCATCGTGGCTGGCGGCGCTCAGCGGCAGCGGCTGCTGGCCCCACTCGCCGAGCCGTATCAGGGCACGCTCCAGCGGCATGCTCTGGCGCAGGCTGACCCGGCAGCGCGGCTTCGGCAGGACCTTGAACGACGCCTCGGTGATCACCCCGAGGCAGCCCAGGCTGCCGGCCATCAGGCGCGACAGGTCATAACCGGCGACATTCTTCATCACTTCGCCGCCAAAACGCAGATGGGTGCCCAGCCCGCTGATCAGCCGGGTGCCGAGGACGAAGTCGCGCACCGCGCCGGCCCACGGACGCCGCGGCCCGGACAGTCCCGCCGCGAGCATGCCGCCGACCGTGGCCTCGCCGTCGAAGCACGGCGGCTCGCAGGCGAGCATCTGTCCGGCCTCGTCCAGCGTGGCCTGCAGCTCGCGCAGCGGCGTACCGCTGCGGACGGTGACCACCAGTTCGGTCGGGTCGTAGGAAACGATGCCGCTGTGGCCACGCACATCCAGTATCCGCGCCTGTAGCGGACGGCCGAGAAAAGCCTTGCTGGAGCCGCCGCGAATCTCCAGCGGCGCGCAATCCGCCAGTGCCTGGCGAACCTGTTCCAGCAGTTTTGCGCTGCGATCCATCAGAAACGCTCCAGGTCGGGAAATGGCAACTGGCCGTGGTGGATGTGCATGGCGCCGAATTCGGCGCAGCGGTGCAGGGTGGGAATGTTCTTGCCGGGATTGAGCAGCCCCTGCGGGTCGAACGCCGCCTTGACCGCATGGAACAGGGTCAGTTCGTCGCTGTTGAACTGGCTGCACATCTGGTTGATCTTCTCGCGCCCGACGCCATGCTCGCCGGTGATGCTGCCGCCCACCGCCACGCACAGTTCGAGGATGGCGCCGCCCAGTTCCTCGGCGCGCTGCAGTTCGCCCGGCTGGTTGGCGTCGAACAGGATCAGCGGGTGCATGTTGCCGTCGCCGGCATGGAACACGTTGGCGACGCGCAGGCCGAAGCGTTCGGACAGCGCGGCGATGCCCTCCAGCACGCGCGGCAGCTCGCGGCGCGGGATGGTGCCGTCCATGCAGTAGTAGTCCGGCGAGATGCGCCCGACGGCCGGGAAGGCGTTCTTGCGCCCGGCCCAGAACTTCTGCCGTTCCTCCTCGTCGCGGGCCTGGCGCACTTCGCTGGCGCCGGCCTTTTCCAGGATCGCCCGGACCCGCTCGCAGTCCTCGTGGACGTCGGCTTCCACGCCATCCAGCTCGCAGATCAGGATGGCCGCGGCGTCCACCGGATAGCCGGCGTGGATGAAGTCCTCGGCGGCGCGGATCGCCAGGTTGTCCATCATCTCCAGGCCGCCGGGGATGATGCCGGCGGCGATGATGTCGGCCACCGCGCCGCCGGCCTTCGCCACTTCGTCGAAGCTGGCCAGCAGCACCTTGGCCACCTGCGGCTTGGGCAGCAGTCGCACGGTGACCTCGACCACCACGCCGAGCATGCCTTCGGAGCCCATGAACAGGGCGAGCAGGTCGAAGCCGGGGCTGTCGAGGGCGTCGGAGCCGAGGGTCATGCGTTCGCCCTCGATGGTGACGATGTCCAGGCGCACCACGTTGTGCACGGTCAGGCCGTACTTCAGGCAATGCACGCCGCCGGCGTTTTCCGCGACGTTGCCGCCGATGGAGCAGGCGATCTGCGACGACGGGTCCGGCGCGTAGTACAGGCCGTAGGGCGCGGCCGCCTGGGAGATCGCCAGGTTGCGCACGCCGGGCTGGACGCGGGCGAAACGCCCGACCGGGTCGATTTCGAGGATGCGCTTGAACCGCGCCATCACCAGCAGGATGCCTTTCTCCAGCGGCAACGCACCGCCGGAAAGCCCGGTGCCGGCGCCACGGGCAACGACCGGCACGTTCAGGCGGTGGCAGAGGGCAAGGAGCGTTTCCACCTGCTCGACGTGCTCGGGCAGCGCCACCAGCATCGGCGTGGTGCGATAGGCGGAGAGCCCGTCGCACTCGTAGGGGCGCAGGTCCTCGGTCTCGTGGAGGATTTCCAGGTCGGGCAGGGCGGTGCGCAGCTCATGCAGCAACGCCGCCTTGTCCACGTCAGGCAGTGCGCCATCCAGGCGCTCGTCATGGAGGATGTTCATCCAGGCTCACCGATTTTGTTCTGATCGGAGCCGGCGTGGAGCGGCTCCGGCGTGGCCTACAGGCCCTGCTAGACTGGACCGGGCCATGCGTAGCGTCCACCTGCGGGGGCGCTGGTCCTACCAGTTTGTGCGGACCATGTGTGGCTCAGGGCCCGCTGCAGAGCCCTGTCTCTACAAGCGTAGTCCTGCACTGTTGCACTGGTCCTACCAGTTGGGGGCGATATGGGTGGAGAGATCCGGCAGGGCCACAGCAAGGTGGCCGATCAGGTCGCCGAGCGCATCGAGCGGCTGATCGTCGATGGCGTGCTGAAGGTGGGGCAGGCGCTGCCCTCCGAGCGGCGCCTGGTGGAGAAACTCGGCTGCTCGCGTTCGGCGCTGCGCGAGGGCCTGCGCGTGCTGCGTGGGCGCGGCATCATCGATACCGAGCAGGGACGCGGCTCGTTCGTCGCCGCGCTGAACGGCGCCAGCGACGTCTCGCCGCTGATGCACCTGTTCAGCTCGCAGCCGCGCACGCTCTACGACCTGCTGGAGGTGCGCGCGCTGCTGGAAGGCGAGTCGGCGCGGCTGGCCGCCCTGCGCGCCACCGAGGCCGACCTGGTGCTGCTGCGCCGCCGCTACGAGGAAATGTTCGAGGCCCCCGGCGACGACGATCCGCGCGCCCATGCCCGGCGCGACCACGCGTTCCACCGGGCGATCAGCGAGGCCTCGCACAATCCGGTGCTGGTGCACACCCTGCAGTCGCTCAACGACCTGATGCTGAGCACGGTGTTCGCCTCGGTGAACAACCTCTATCACCGGCCGGCGCAGAAACGCCAGATCGACCGCCAGCACACGCGCCTGTACAAGGCGGTGGTCGATCACCTGCCGGACCAGGCCCAGCGCGCCGCGCGCGAGCATATCCAGAGCGTTCGCGACAGCCTCAGGGAAATCGAGCAGGAAGAGCAGCGGCTGGTGCGCGCGACCATGCGTCTGGAAGGCTGGGGATGAATTTCGTGGCTCCCACGCGCCGGAGCGTGGGAGCGCGCAACGCTTCGCCTCAGTGGCGGCGCATCACCAGGAAGGCCACCAGGCCGCAGGCGATCCCGGTCGCCAGCGCCGTCTGCCACGGGTGTTCGACGACATATTCGCCGGAAGCGCGGACCGCCGCGCGGCCCTGACGCTGGGTACGGTCGAGGATGCCCTTGCTGGTGTCGAGCAGATGGCCGAGTTTGGCCCTGAGCACGGGCGCTTCCTCGGCGGCGATTTCACGGCCGGTCTTGAGCAGGGAGTCCATCTCGTCGATCAGCGCCTGCAGTTCGGCGATCGTCTTGCCCTGGATGGCGGAGATGGGGTGATGGTTGCGAGAGGTGAATAGCATGGCGGTTCTCCTCGTCTGTGGATGCATCTGTCCATGGGTAAAGGTCTTGACCCGGGAAGCTCGCTACAGGTTCAGGAAAGCCGACATTCCGGTCGGGCACCAGCCCTTCGTTGCTCAACCCATCCTACGGGATCTTCAAGCGGGCTCCGTAGGTTGGTGCTGAACGCAGTGAAGCCCAACATGGAGAGCTTCGTGCGGGGCAGCGGGGGCTTTCTAGCGGCCGGGGAGAAGAGGAGCGAGGTGGGTGATGCTCAGGTATTGCGGGGCGCGCAGCGGGTAGCAGGCCAGCAGACGGGCGCGTGCTTCGGAGAGGCTCATGTGGCGGGCGAACGAACGCAGAACGGTCTTGCCGGGATGGCGGTCGTCCTGGAAATGTACAAGGAACTCGTGCATGGCATTGGGGGGCAGGAAGTGGGAAGAGAGCGCCGGACAACGGTCGCCTGGAAAGGGGTGAATGATAGCGTCGCCAGGGCCATCGGGCTTGCCTCAAGTCATGCGCAAGCGGCCCCAGGCGACGTTCGGTCGGAGATTCATGCGGGGCAAGAAGCGGCGACCGCAGCCGCCGCTTTCGTGAGGGGAACGCAGTGCTACCAGACCGTCCCTATCGGCCGCGGGCTGGTGTAGTCGAGGCGCAGGGCGAAGGCATGCATGAAGAAGGCGGAGAGCTGGTTGTCCACCGCCGTGCTGTTGATCGAGGAGAGGCGGCCTTCGACCCGGTGGGTCCGCCGGCTTATCGCGGAATATTCCTCATGCACGACGGCCCGGGTGGCCGGGTCGGCAATGATCCTGAAGGTACTGTGGGGCAGGTCGTCGCGCTGGCGGGCCTGCAGGCGGAGCTCGGGATGTCCGTCGGCGTTGGTGAGCAACTCCACCGTGCAACTCAATCCTCGGTCACGCGCTATCCGACTGGCTTCCTCGAATGCCGGCAGCGCCTTCTGCAGGACGTGAGTTTCGAAGGCGAAGAGGAAGGGATCGTTGTCACGATGCGGTTGTTCGGCTGCTTCGCGGTACATTGCCGGGCCCTCCATGCGTGTGTTGCGGTGTGGGGCGACGCCGGCGGGGTTCCTCGCAGATGCGTATATCACCGACATGGCGGTCGGTTCGCTGACTACCTGCGTTACCCGCCTGGGGTAGCGTCTCGTCAATGCCAATCCACCGCATGACACTTAACTGGCGCCGGACTGTCAACGAACAATCCTTCATATGCAGGCACCCTGCAAATAGCCAATCGTGGCCGCCGCCGCTGATCCGCCATCACAGACGGGCTCGCGCGCTGGAAGCTCGGCCGGTGGAAAGCCCGATTGCGACGAGAGGGGCATCCGTTCGTCGCAATCGGGTTTTCCAACGGTGGTGAAGGAGCACGGTGATATCAGTGGCACTCGATGCGGTTGCGCCCGGCCTGCTTGGCCCGGTAGAGCGCCATGTCGCTGCGGGTCAGCGCTACCTCCGCGCTGGTGTCGTTGGCGTGCATCACGCTGATGCCGATGCTGATGGTCAGGTCGATCCGCATGTCGCCCTCGGTCAGCGTGGACTCCGCCAGGCTGGCCTGGAGGCGCTGGGCGATTGCCGTCGCGCCTTCCATGTCGACATCGACCAGCACCACGGCGAACTCCTCGCCGCCCAGGCGCCCGGCCAGGTCGGTGCGGCGCAGGTGATGGCGCAGGATGCTGGCGAAGTGGCTGAGCGCATGGTCGCCGACCGCATGACCGTAACGGTCGTTGATCGCCTTGAAGTGGTCCAGGTCGCACATGAGGATGCTGGCGCAGCGCTCGTCGCTCTGCCGCAGGTGCTCCAGTTCGGCCTCGGCCAGTTTCAGGAAGTGGCGGCGGTTGAAGACCTGGGTCAGGCAATCGGTGGTGGCGAACTCGTGCAGTTCGGCTTCGATCCGCTTGCGCTCGGTGACGTCGGTGATGAAGCCGTGCCAGAGGATGCTGCCGTCCTCCAGCCGCGTCGGCCGCGCGTCTCCCTGGCGCCAGCAGGTGCCCTGGTCCGGCAGGCAGACGCGATATTCCAGGTGCCAGGGCGACAGGCTGGCGGCGGAGGTTTCCAGCGACGTCCTGTAGAGAGCGAGGTCGTCCGGGTGGATCAGGTCGTCGATGGGCGCGACGCTGGCCGCCACCTGCTCCGCGGCGATTTCGTAGATGTCCTGGATACCGGCGCTGGCATAGGGGAAGAAGGACTCCCCGCCGGGCATCCGCCGCAGCTGGAAGACCATGCCGGGAACCTCGTTGGTGAGATTGGTCAGCAGGTTGGCGGTCTGCTGCTGATGCTCGGCCAGGCTGCGCAGCGCGGTGATATCGGTGGTGGTGCCGATCATGCGTAGCGGCTGGCCTTCGCTGTCGCGGCTGACCACCTTGCCGCGGCTGCAGACCCACTTGTAGCTGCCGTCCTTGCAGCGGATGCGGTGCTCCACCTCGTAGGCGGCGGTGCGCTGCTCGAAGTGCGCCTGCATGGTCGCCTTCACGTAGCCGAGGTCGTCGGGGTGGATGCGCGTGTAGCTTTCCTCGATGCGATTGCCGATTTCTTCGTCGGTGTACCCCAGCAGCGCCTTCCAGCCGCTGGAATAGTGGATCAGGTCGCCCGGGATATCGCGGTCCCAGATGCCGGTCCCGCTGCCGGCGATGGCGAGCGCCATGCGGCGCCGGCTTTCGCGCAGCGCGTCGGCCTGTATGCGCAGCCGCACCGTGGCCTGGTCGCTGTCGGCGATCATCGCCGCGAGCCTGGCGAGTTCCCGCAGGTAGGCGCGCTGGTCGGCATCGAGATCGCCGGGTTTGTCGTCGAACAGGCAGAGACTGCCGATCCAATGACCAGCGCTGTCGAGCAGCGGGCAACTGGCATGGAAGCGCGGGAAGGGGGCCTCGTTCAGCCAGGGCTGTCCGGCGAAGCGCGGGTCGGCCTGCAGGTCGGCGATCACCAGGATGTCCTCGTGAGCGCCGGGCAACGGTTGCCGCAGCGGGAACCCGCTCCAGGATTCCAGCCGCTGGCCGATGCTGATCGATGCCGCGACCACACCAAAATGCAGCCGCGCCAGGCGAGCGAGTGCCTGATAGCGTTCCTCGCCGGGAGTGGCGGGGACTGGCAGGGCGGCTTCGTCGTCAGGCGCGGATAGCGACGGCATGGCGGACTCGGTCGGTGCGGATAGCGGCGTTACGCCATCCTAATCCAGAAACATTCTTTTCGGAAATTTCCGACAGCCCTTCTTAGTCCTGTACGAAATTGCAGACGACTCCGGGTAGGTTGGCGCTGAGCTTGCGAAGCCCAACGCCAATGGTGCAGGCCCCACCGGATGTTGGGCTTCACTGCGTTCAGCACCAACCTACGCTCAGTGCCAACCTACGGTTAATACACGTCGCGCAGGTAGCGTTTCTGTTCTGCCAGGGTGCGGATGTAGTCCGCCGCCTTGTCCTCGCTCAGCCCGCCATGTTGCCGGGCGACGTCGCGCAGCGCCCGGTCGACGTCCTTCGCCATGCGGCTGGCGTCGCCGCACACATAGACCCGCGCGCCATCCTGCAGCCAGCGCCACAGCTCCGCGCCCTGTTCGCGCATGCGGTCCTGCACGTAGATCTTCTCCGCCTGGTCGCGGGAGAACGCCAGGCTCAGGTGGTTGAGCAGGCCGTCGCGCTGCATGCCCTGCAGTTCGTCGCGGTAGTAGAAGTCGCTGGCGGCGTGCTGTTCGCCGAAGAACAGCCAGTTGCGGCCATTGTCGCCACGGGCGCGGCGCTCGTGGAGGAAGCCGCGGAACGGCGCTACACCGGTTCCCGGGCCGATCATCACGATGGGTGTATCGCCATCGTCGGGCAGGCGGAAGTGCTTGGACGGCTGCACGAACAGCGGGACTTCGCTGGCGCGGTCGGCGAGGAAGGTCGAGGCGACGCCCTTGCGCCTGCCGTAGCGCACGGCGGCCACGGTCAGGTGGACTTCCCCGGCATGCGCCTTCGGGCTGGAGGCGATGGAGTACAGGCGCGGCTGCAGGCGCTTGAGGCTGGCGAGCAGTTCCCCGGCGTTGCAGTCGATGGGGAACGCCTGCAGCACGTCCGCCAGTTGGCGATCCCACAGCCAGTCCTTCAGCTCGGCCTTGCGCTCGCCGAGCAGTTGGCGCAGTTCCTCGCTGCGGCTGCGTTCCGCGATCAGGGCGAGGGATTCGGTGCTGGGCCGGGCGATTTCGAAATGGCTGGTCAGTGCTTCCCTTAACGGCAGCTCGCCGACCTTGGCGACCTTGACCGGTTGCTCACCGTCGAGTCGGGTCAGGTCGAGCACTTCCTGCACCAGCTCCGGGCAATTGCGCGGCCATACGCCGAGGGCGTCGCCGGCTTCGTAGGTCAGCCCTGAATCGCGAAGGTCGAAGGCGAACAGGCGGGTTTCCTTGGCCGAGCCGGGGCCGTTCAGCAACTGATTGGCGACCAGCTTCGCGGCATGGGGACTGTCCTTGCCGATGGCCGGTTTTTCCTGGGGTACGGCTTCCGTCGGCTTGAGCAGCGGCAGAAGTTCGCCCAGCCAGGCGTCGGCGCGCTCCTGGTAGTCGGTGTCGCATTCCACGCGCGGCAGCAGGGCATTGGCACCGAGTTCGGCCAGACGGCGGTCGAGGTTCCTGCCGTGCTGGCAGAACTGGTCATAGTTCGGATCGCCCAGGGCCAGCACCGCGTAGTTCAGCCCCTTCAGATCGGACTGCTGTTGCAGCGTGTTCCAGAAGCCCTGGCCGTTGTCCGGCGCGTCACCGTCGCCGAAGGTGCTGCTGAGCAGCAGCAGCTTGTCGACGCTGTTCAGCTTCGCCGGCGGGTAGTCGGCCATGCTGCTCAGCTCGACGGCCAGGCCGGCCTCGCCCAGGCGCGCAGCGAAGCGTTCGGCGAGGGCTTCGGCGTTGCCGGTCTGCGAGGCCCAGAGCAGGGTGACCGGTTTGCCGGCGGGCGCCGTCATGGCCGCGTCATTGGCCGGCGCACCGGCTTCGACGCGGCTGAACAGCCCGGCAAGCATGCCGTCCAGCCACAGCCGGGCCGGGGTGGCCAGCGGGGCGTGGGACGGCAGGCACGGCACGCCGTCCGAGTGGTTGCGCAAACCGTTGATGAAGCCGGACAGCCAGGTGCGTTCGCTATCGTTCAGCACGGGCGGCGTGCTGGCGTCGATACCGACCTGCGCGGCGAAGGCGTCGATGCGCGACATGGTGCGCTCCTTTGAGAGAGGGGAAGGAGTGGCGAGCGCCGCGGGGGCGGGCGTCTCGAGGAACTGGTGGTCGATCAGCTCGACCCGGCACAGGGCGACCGCGCTGAACTTGAACTCCGGCTGCTGCGACAGCGGGTCGATGGCGTCGCTGGTCACCGCATTGATCGCCAGGTTCTCGCCGTACACATCGTTCCAGTGGAACGGCGCGAAGCAGGCGCCGGGCTGCACGCGGTCGCTGACCACCACCGGCAGCACGGCATGGCCACGGCGGGAGCGGATTTCCAGATGGTCCTTGTCGCGCACGCCGAGCGCCGCGGCGTCTTCCGGATGCACTTCGACGAAGGGGCCGGGATTGAGCTTGTTCAGCGTGGCGACTTTCCCGGTCTTGGTGAGCGTGTGCCACTGGTGCTGCAGGCGCCCGGTATTGAGCACGAAGGGGTGCTCGGCATCGGGCATCTCCGCCGGGTTCAGGTGCGGACGGGCGAAGAACCGCGCCTTGCCGCTCTGCGTGGCAAAGGCGAGGCGCGGTTGTCCACCGTCTTCGGCGAGACGCAGGTGCTGGCTGACGCCATCGTTCAGGTAGCGCACGGGATGGCGGTCGGCGCCGTCATCCGGCGGGCAGGGCCATTGCAGCGGGATTTCGCGCAGGCGCGCATGGCTGGCGCCGCGCAGGTCGTAGCCGGTCTTCGGGTTCCAGAAGCGCCTGATCTCCTCGAACACCTCGTCGGCCGAGGCGTAGTCGAAAGCCTCGGCATAGCCCATGGCGCAGGCCACGCGGGCGATGATCCGCCAGTCGGCCATGGCCTCGCCGGGCGGGGTGACGGCCTGCTGCATCAGGGTGAGATTGCGCTCGGAGTTGATCATCACGCCTTCCGCCTCGGCCCACAGCGCGCCGGGCAGGAGGATGTCGGCGTGGCGGTTGGTCTCGGTATCGAGGAAGGCGTCCTGGGCGATGACCAGCTCGGCGGCCTGCAGGCCCTCGATCACCGTGGCGCGGTTGGCGACGCTGGCGACCGGGTTGGTGCAGATGATCCAGCAGGCCTTCACCTTGCCGGCGCGCATGTCGTCGAACAGCGCGATGGTGCCGCCGCCGGCCTCGCTGCGCAGGGTGCCGCGCGGGATGCCCCAGGCATCCTCGACGAAGGTGCGATCCGCCTCGACCAGCGCACTGCGCTGACCCGGCAGGCCCGGGCCCATGTAGCCCATCTCGCGGCCGCCCATGGCGTTCGGCTGGCCGGTGAGGGAGAACGGGCCGCTGCCGGGGCGGCAGATTTTCCCGGTCGCCAGGTGCAGGTTGCAGATGGCGTTGGTGTTCCAGGTGCCGTGGGTGCTCTGGTTGAGGCCCATGGTCCAGCAGCTCATCCATTCGCCGGCCTCGCCGATCCACTGCGCGGCCTGGCGGATCGCCGCTTCGTCGAGCCCGGTCGTTTCGGCGACGTGCGCCGGGGTGTAGTCGGCGAGGAAGGCCGGCATCTGTTCCCAGCCTTCGGTGAACTCGGCGATGAAGTCTTCGTCGCAGTGGCCGTTCTGCCACAGCAGATGCAGCAGGCCGTTGAGCAGGGCGAGGTCGGTGCCCGGACGAATCTGCAGGAACAGGTCGGCCTTGTCCGCCGTGGCGGTGCGCCGGGGATCGACGACGATCAGCCGGGCGCCGGCCTTGACCCGGTCCATCATGCGCAGGAACAGGATCGGGTGGCAGTCGGCCATGTTCGCGCCGCTGACGAAGAACAGGTCGGCGTGGTCGAAGTCCTGATACGAGCCGGGCGGTGCGTCGGAACCCAGCGACAGCTTGTAGCCGCTGCCGGCGCTGGCCATGCACAGGCGCGAGTTGGACTCGATCTGGTTGGTGCCGATGAAACCCTTGGCCAGCTTGTTGACCAGGTACTGCGCCTCCAGCGACATCTGGCCGGAGACATAAAAGGAGAGGGCGTCCGGCCCGTGCTGGTCGAGGATGGCGCGCAGGCGGGCGGCGGTGGTGGCGATGGCCTCGTCCATCGGCGTTTGCAGCGGGTCGTGGCTGCGTTCGTGGCGCAGGTAGGCATGCTCCATCCGGCCCGATTCGACGAGAGGCTGGTGGCAGGTGCTGCCCTTGGTGCACAGGCGGCCGAAGTTGGTCGGATGGCTCTTGTCGCCCGACACCTTCACCACGCGGTTGTCCGCGACCTCCATGACGATCCCGCAGCCGACGCCGCAATAGGGACACACGCTCTTTACCGTTCTGCTCGCCATAACCTTTTCCCAGCCAGAAACGAAAAAAGCGCCATGCTGCCCTCCGTTGTTGCGGGGGCCGCACGGCGCCTTTGTCGTGGGTTGGGGCAATCGGCGTTGATTGCCCTGATCAGGTTCTAGCAAGGCTCGCGCCAGATCAGGACGAAGACGAATCGCGTAGGGCGGGTGCAACCCGCCACGACCTTTTTGGCGGGTTGCACCCGCCCTACGGGAGGCGTCATTCCGTAGGATGGGTTGAGCGCAGCGATACCCATCGGAGCGGACGCAGGAGCGTCCGGAGATGCATTCCCACGCGGGAGCGCGGGAACGATGGGCACAAATTCGGCGTCACGCTGGGGCGAAACGCTCATCGGCGCACCATTCTGGTTCCGTCTGGATGCCGGGCGATTCGACGGAATTGCGCGGAAGCCCCACAAAATCAGGCATTCACCAAATCTGGCACACCCACTGCATATCCCCACTCAAGCCCGGCCGATCAATGGCGATCCGAGTCCAGGGCATACATAAAGGTGCACCAGGCAGCGTTGCCCGGCGGCACTCACGAACGAACAGGCAAAGGCGCCTGGGACCGCAAGGTTCCAGGCGCCTTTTTTGTTTCCAGAACCGGATTGGCTGGGTGCTCCCAATGAACACTACCTTCACTGATATGCAAACGCTGGTCGTCATCGGCAACGGCATGGTCGGCCACCACTGCGTCGAGCAACTGGTCGGGCGCGGCGCGCTGGATCGCTACCGCATCCATGTGTTCAGCGAAGAACCGCTGCGCGCCTATGACCGCGTGCATCTCTCCGAATACTTCACCGGCCGCGATGCCGAATCGCTTGCCCTTGGCGAAGCGGAGCTGTACCAGCGCCCCGGCGTCACCCTGCATCTTGGCGTGCCGGTGCTGGAGATCGACCGCGCCCGCCGCGAGGTGATCACCGCCAACGGCTGCGTGGCCTACGACAAGCTGGTGCTGGCCACCGGTTCCTATCCCTTCGTGCCGCCCATCGAAGGCGCGGAAGGCGACTCCCGGCTGGTCTACCGTACCCTGGCCGACCTCGACACCATCCGCGCGGCAGCCGCCAATGCCCGTCGCGGCGTGGTGGTCGGCGGTGGGCTGCTGGGGCTGGAAGCGGCCAACGCATTGAAGTCCCTCGGCCTGGAATCCCATGTGGTGGAATTCGCCCCGCGCCTGATGCCGGTGCAACTGGACGACCATGGCGGTGCGGCGCTGAAGGCGCGTATCGAATCCCTTGGCGTCGGCGTGCATCTGTCCAAGGCGACCCAGTCGATCAGCGCCGGCGAGGAGTACCGCTACCGGATGAACTTCGCTGGAGACGCTGCTGGTAAAAACGAGTGGCTCGAAACCGACCTGATCGTCTTCTCCGCCGGCATCCGCCCGCAGGATGCGCTGGCCCGCGAGTGCGGCCTGGAACTCGGCCCGCGCGGCGGCATCGCCATCGACGGCCAGTGCCTGACCAGCGATGCGGACATCTACGCCATCGGCGAATGCGCGGCCTGGAACGGCAGCGTCTTCGGCCTGGTCGCGCCGGGCTACCAGATGGCCCGCAACGTCGCCGCCAGCCTCTGCGGCGAGGAGGCCGAGCCCTTCATCGGCGCCGACATGTCGACCAAGCTCAAGCTGCTCGGCGTGGACGTCGGCTCCATCGGCGATGCCCACGGCGCGCTGCCCGGCGCGCGCAGCTACCGCTTCATCGACGAGGCGACCTCCAGCTACCGCCGCCTGGTGGTCTCCGCCGACGGCAAGCAGGCCCTCGGCGCGGTGCTGGTGGGCGACAACAGCTACTACGACACCCTGCTGCAATACGTGCAGAACGGCATCAAGCTGCCGGAAGACCCGTCCAGCCTGATCCTGCCGCTCGGCGAGGCCGCTCCCGCGCTGGGCGCCGACGCGTTGCCGGCGACCGCCACCGTGTGCTCGTGCCACAACGTCAGCAAGGGTGCGATCTGCTCGGCCATCGACGGCGGTTGCAGCGATCTCGCCGGGCTCAAGGCGTGCACCAAGGCGGCCACCGGCTGCGGCGGTTGCGCCGGACTGCTCAAGCAGGTCTTCGAGCACGAGTTGAGCGCGCGCGGCGTGGCGGTGGACAAGAGCCTCTGCGAGCACTTCCCGTTCACCCGCCAGGAGCTCTACGGCATCGTCCGCGTGGAAGGCATCGAATCCTTCGACGAACTGCTGGCCAAGCACGGCAAGGGCCATATCGGCTGCGATATCTGCAAGCCGGCGGTGGGCTCGATCCTTGCGTCCTGCTGGAACCGCCCGATCATGAACCCCTGGTTGGTGCCGCTGCAGGACACCAACGACACCTTCATGGCCAACATGCAGAAGAACGGCACCTACTCGGTGGTGCCGCGCATCCCCGGCGGCGAGATCACTCCGGAAGGGCTGATCGCCATTGGCGAGGTGGCCAGGAAATACAACCTCTACACCAAGATCACCGGCGGCCAGCGCATCGACCTGTTCGGCGCCCAGCTGCACGAACTGCCGGATATCTGGGGCGAACTGATCGCCGCCGGTTTCGAAACCGGCCACGCCTACGGCAAGTCCACCCGCACGGTGAAATCCTGCGTCGGCAGCACCTGGTGCCGCTACGGCGTGCAGGACAGCGTGAAGATGGCCCTCGACATCGAGAACCGCTACAAGGGCCTGCGCTCGCCGCACAAGCTGAAGTTCGCCGTCTCCGGCTGCACCCGCGAATGCGCCGAGGCGCAGAGCAAGGACGTCGGCGTGATCGCCACCGAGAAGGGCTGGAACCTCTACGTCTGCGGCAACGGCGGCATGCGCCCGCGCCACGCCGAGCTGTTCGCCACCGACCTCGACGACGAGACGCTGATCCGCTACATCGACCGCTTCCTGATGTTCTACATCCGCACCGCCGACAAGCTGCAACGCACCTCGGTCTGGCGCGAGAGCCTGGAAGGCGGGCTGGACTACCTGAAGGCGGTGATCATCGACGACAGCCTCGGCCTCGGTGCCGAGCTGGAAGCGCAGATGCAGACCGTGGTGGACCGCTACGAATGCGAATGGGCCAACGCCATCCAGGACCCGGAGAAGCTCAAGCGCTTCCGCACCTTCGTCAACGATTCGCGTCCGGACCCGGACATCCATTTCGTCAAGGAACGCGGCCAGCGCCGGCCGGTCCGCGAGCATGAACTTCACCTGATTCCCGTAACCGAGGAGGTGGTCTGATGGCCCAGCAAAGTGCAGAACGTATCGATTACAGAGGGAATATCAGCTGGCAGGCGCTGTGCACCTGCGACGACCTGGTGCCCAACTCCGGCGTGGTCGCCTGGGTCGACGGCGAGCAGGTGGCGCTGTTCTACCTGCCGGACGACGACACCGGAAAAGGGCTGTATGCCGTGGAAAACCGCGACCCGCTGTCCGGCGCAAACGTCATCGGCCGCGGCCTCGTCGGCAACCTCGGCGGCGCCATGGTCATCGCCTCGCCGCTGTACAAGCAGCATTACCGTCTGGAGGACGGCAGTTGCCTGGAGTATCCGGAGCAGCAGTTGAAGGTGTGGCCGGTGCGGTTGCGCGGGGCGACGGTGGAGATCGGCATTTAAACAAATTCGCGGGCATGGCCCGCTCCTACAGGGTACGTGCCATTGCCGACCGTAGGAGCCATGCCCGCGATTCAAATGCGTTTGTTCAGCAGCCGGGCCAGGCGGTCGCCACCAAACTGGATCAAGGTCACCAACCCCACCAACACGATGATCACCGTCAGCATCACCTGCGTGTCGAAGCGCTGGTAGCCGTAGCGATACGCCAGGTCGCCCAGCCCGCCGGCGCCAATCGCTCCGGCCATGGCCGAGGAGTTGATCATGGTCACCAGAGTGATGGTGAAGCCGCCGACGATGCCCGGCCGGGCTTCCGGCAGCAGCACGTTCCAGATGATGTGGCGGCGCTCGCAGCCCATCGCCTGGGCGGCTTCCACCAGTCCGTGGTCTACCTCGCGCAGGCTGACTTCGGCGATGCGCGCGAAGAACGGCGTGGCGGCGATGGTCAGCGGCACCACGGCGGCCCATACGCCGTAGCTGGTGCCGACGATCAGCCGGGTGAAGGGGATCAGCGCGACCATCAGGATCAGGAACGGCACCGAGCGCAGCACGTTGACCACGCTGCCCAGCGAGCGGTTGAGCAGGCGCGCCTCGAAGATTCCGCCGGGGCCGGTGGTGACCAGCACCAGCGCCAGCGGGATGCCCACCAGCAGGACGATGGCCGAGGACACGCCGATCATCAGCAGGGTATCCAGCAGGCCCTGGATCAACCGGTCAAGCATGCGCCCGCACCTCCAGCCGGTCGGCCACGCCGCGGGCCTTGTCCAATAGCTCCGGCACATGCTCCGGCGCAGCGGAAACACTCAATAGCAATCGTCCCAGCGCGCGGCCCTGGATGCGGTCGATCCCGCCGTGCAGCAGGCTGACGCGGCTGCCCAGCGCCTGGGCGATGGCCAGCAGGTCCGGCTCCTCCTCGCGCTGGCCGGTGTACTGCAGGTCGAGCAGGACTTCGCCCGGCTTCAGCCGCTCCAGCACATCGTTCGGCAGATGCTGCAGCGTGCCGAGCAGGGTGCGGGTGACTTCGTGCTGCGGGTCGCCAAACACCTGCCAGACCTTGCCCTGCTCGACGATGCGCCCGCGTTCGAGCACCACCACGCGGTCGCAGATCTCGCGGATCACCGCCATCTCGTGGGTGATCAGCACGATGGTCAGGCCGAGGCGGCGGTTGATGTCGCGCAGCAGGGCGAGGATCGACTGCGTGCTCTCCGGGTCGAGTGCCGAGGTGGCTTCGTCGCAGAGCAGGATTTCCGGCTGGTGCACCAGCGCGCGGGCGATGCCGACGCGCTGCTTCTGCCCGCCGGAAAGCTGTGCGGGATAGGCGTCGCGCTTTTCCTCCAGGCCGACCAGTTGCAGCAGTTCACTGACTCTTTGTTCGATGCGTACCTTGTCGACGCCGGCCACGCGCAGGGGCAGGGCGATGTTCTGCGCCACGGTCTTGGCCGACATCAGGTTGAAGTGCTGGAAGATCATGCCGACGCGACGGCGCAGGCCGACCAGTTGTTGGCTGTCGAAGGCACCGATGTCCTCGCCGTCGATCAGCACCTTGCCGGAGGTGGGGTTTTCCAGGCGATTGAGGGTGCGGATCAGCGAGGACTTGCCGGCGCCGCTGCGGCCGATGATGCCGAACACCTCGCCGCGCTGGACGTTCAGCTCGATATCGGCGAGGGCCTGCACCGAGCCGGCGCCGCTGGCGTAGGTCTTGCCCAGGCTTTTGATGGCGATGTGACGGGTGGCGAGTTCGAGGTTCTGGTTGAAGCTGACCATAAATGTTCTCTCAGGCGATTCGTCGCGCTTTTGGTAGGAGCCAGCAAGAACTAGGCGTCCCCTGGCTCCTACAAGGTTTGGTGTGGTTGGTTTGCCCTCACCCCAGCCCTCTCCCGGAGGGAGAGGGGGCAATCCGTGCCACCGGCTGACTGCAGCGGTCATCCGATGCACCGCACGGTCCCCTCTCCCAATGGGAGAGGGTTAGGGTGAGGGGGCTTTCAAGTCACCACCCCGGCTGGTAAAGCCCCCCATGCGCCTTGTCCAATGCTGCGCGCACCTGCGGCGAGTGCTGGTAGATGTCGACGAATTTCTTCAATTTCCCATCCGGATCGGCGTAGTCGTTTCGGGTGACGAACTGGATGACGTACTCGCGGTTCTCGATGCCGTCGAACAGCAGCGCGCTCTTCGGGTCGAGGGTGCCGGCCAGGCGGATGTAGTGCGGGTAGCCCTGGGCGAGGTCGACGTCGTCCAGCGCGCGCACCAGTTGCACGGCTTCCAGTTCGATGATCCGGATGTCCTTCGGGTTGGCGACGATGTCCTCCAGCGTGGCGTGGTAGCCGACGCCTGCGGGATGCGCAAGAAGTCCACCGAGCGTCAGGCATCTTATTTGAGAATAGTCGCGCAGGTTGGCGCTGAACGCAGTGAAGCCCAACGGTGCCACGGTCGGCGGATGTTGGGCTTCGCTGCGCTCAGCGCCAACCTACGATGGTCATCCCAGCGCTGGGACGCCCTCACCCCAACCCTCTCCCGGAGGGAGAGGGGGCAGATTGGCGTCGGGATGAATGCCGTGCCAGCCGGCAATGCCGGGCAGTCCCCTCTCCTTGGGGAGAGGGTTAGGGTGAGGGGAAGATGTCGAAAGCGAACCGAAAATTCCCGGCCGGGCCACCCGCAGGCAACCCGGCGCGGGAAGGACTCAAGCAGTTCTGGCGACCACCGCCTCGCCGGCGAGCTTGAGTTCGCCCGCCTGGTTGCGGGTGCTCAGCTCCAGGCGCAGGGTGCCGTTGGTTTCGTCCTTCCCGACCACCTTGCCGGAGCAGGTGATGACGTCGCCGAGCTGGGTGATCGCCGCGAAGCGCACGCCGTACTCGCGCAACTGGCGCTGGTCGACCCACCGGGTCAGCAGGCGGCCGAGGTAGGCCATCGACAGCATGCCGTGGGCGAATACGTCCGGCATGCCGGCCTTCTTCGCGTAGTCGATGTCGATGTGGATCGGGTTGTGGTCGCCCGAGGCGCCGGCGAACAGCGCCAGGGTGGTGCGATTGATCGGCGCCAGGGTCAGCGGCGGCAGTTCGTCGCCGACCTGCAGGGTATCGAAGTCGAATTGGCTCATCTGGATTCTCCGGTTCAGCCGTTGCGCTGTACGAGCACGGTGCGCAGGTCCGCCACGTGTTCGCCGTGCTGGTTGGTCACGCGGGTTTCACGCACCACGAATTCCAGGGCGCCGCCCTTCTTGTCGTAGATGTCGGTGATGCGGCCTTCGAAGCGCAGGGTGTCGCCGGCGTAGGCCGGGCGGTGGTACTTGAACGATTCCTCGCCGTGGAGGATGCGCGCCGGGACGATGCCCAGCTCGTCGCGCCAGGCGTTCGACGGGATGTTGAACTCCAGCGAGAAGAGGAAGGTCGGCGGCAGCGGCAGGCCGGGGTGGCCGGCGTCGCGGGCGGCGTTCTCGTCGAAGTAGACCGGGCTGGTCTCGCCGATGGACTTGGCGAAGAAGCGCAGCTGCCCGGCTTCCGCGGTCACGGAGAAGGCCGGCAACTGCATGCCGATGTGTTTCTTGTCGATCATGTGGTGACGTCCCTTGTTCAGTTCTTCTGGTACACGGTCACCACGCAGGCGCCGCCCAGGCCAAGGTTGTGCTGGATGGCGACGCGCGCGCCTTCCACCTGGGTGCCTTCGGCGACGCCGCGCAGCTGGCGGGTCAGCTCGTAGCACTGCGCCAGGCCGGTGGCGCCCAGCGGGTGGCCCTTGGACAGCAGGCCGCCGGACGGGTTGGTGACCCAGCGGCCGCCATAGGTGTTGTCGCCATCGTTGACCAGTCGCTCGGCGCTGCCTTCGACGCACAGGCCAAGCGCCTCGTAGGTGAGCAGTTCGTTCTGCGCGAAGCAGTCGTGCAGCTCGATCACCTGGGCGTCCTCGGCGCCGATGCCGGCTTCCTCGTAGGCCTGCCTGGCGCCCAGGGCGGCCATGTCGTAACCGACCAGGCGGATCATGTCGCGGGCTTCGAAGGTGCTCGGCAGGTCGGTGGTCAGCGCCTGGCCGGCGATCAGCACGTCGGTGCGCAGGCCGCGCTTTTTGGCGAACGCTTCGGAAACCACGATCGCCGCGGCGCCGCCGCAGGTCGGCGGGCAGGCCATCAGGCGGGTGATCACACCGTCCCAGAGCATCGGCGCGTTCATCACGTCTTCGCTGCTGACCACGTTGCGGAACACCGCCAGCGGGTTGCGCGCGGCGTGGCGGCTGGCCTTGGCGCGGATCTTGGCGAAGGTTTCCAGCCGGGTGCCGTACTTGTCCATGTGCGCCTTGCCGGCGCCGGCGAACATGCGGATGGCGTTGGGGATGTCCGGCACGTCGGTCAGTTCGATGGACTGCTTCTGGAAGATTTCCATGGCCGGGGCGCGGTCGGTCCAGGCGGATTTCAGCGCACCCGGGTTCATCTGCTCGAAGCCGAAGGCCAGCGCGCAATCCACCGCGCCGCTGCGCACGGCCTGGCGGGCGAGGAACAGGGCGGAGGAACCGGTGGAGCAGTTGTTGTTGACGTTGATCACCGGGATGCCGGTCATGCCGACGCGGTACAGGGCTTTCTGGCCGCAGGTGGAGTCGCCGTAGACGTAGCCGGCATAGGCCTGCTGGATGTCGGAAAGGTCCAGGCCGGCATCGGCCAGGGCCTGGCGGATGGCCTTCTCGCCCATCACGTCATAGCTTTCGCTGGCCCCGGGCTTGGTGAACGGAACCATGCCGACGCCGGCGACGAATACTTTGTTGGACATTGTTATCTCCTGGTTGCGAACGGATAGGTGGCGGTCTTGCGTGGAACGACACGCCGCCACGGTAGGCGAGCAGGAGAGGGGGAACGCCACCCATGGCGGGTGGCGGGGAAAGGGGCGCATCGCCGCCGTCGCGGGCGGCGATGTACAGGCGGAAGGCGCTAGTCCTCCAGCCCGGTTTCCATATCGCGCATGCGCGCCACGGCCTCGTCGCGGCTGCTCACGCCGAGCTTGCTGTAGATGTGGCTGAGGTGCCATTTCACCGTTTCCGGCGACAGGCCGAGGGTGCGGGCGATCTTCTTGTTCGGCAGCGCCTGGGCGAGCAGGTGGAGGATTTCCATCTCGCGCTCCTTCAGCGGCTCCACGCTTGCCGTCAGCGGCTTGCGCGTACGCGGGTCGGCGGGTGCCGGGGCTTGCTCGGTAGCGGGCACGGGCTGCGTGGCTAGCAGGCGCTCGACATAGAAGGCCAGCACCGGGTCGAGGGCCTCGCCGCGGGTGACCTCCTCGATCAGGCTCGCCGCCGCCGGGTGGATATCCAGCAGGCTGCGCAGCAGGCCGAGACGATGCCCACAGCGCAGCACCTCGATGACCTTGGCGCGAGCCGCGTCGGGCTGCCCCAACTGCCTGTCGAATACCGCGCCGAGCATCAGCAGGCGCGCCGTGCCGAGTTGCCGCCCGGTGCCTTCGCTGCGCTCGATCAGCCGCTCCAGGCGCCGCGCCGCGCCTTTCAGGTCGCCCTGGCTGGCCTGCCAGCGGACGCGGCAGCTTTCGGCGAGCAGGTAGATTTCCTTCAGCGCGCTGTCCTCGGCATGGGGATGGCGCGCGTCGAGGGCGTTCAGGCGTTCCAGCCTGGCTTCGGCGTCGGCCCGTTCGCCCTGCAGCAGGCTCCAGAGGAACTGCCAGTTCAGGCTGTGGGCCAGCAGGCGGTCGAGCCCGAGCTTGGTCGCGTACTCTTCGAGCCGTTCCATGTAGGCGCCGGACTCCAGGCGGTTGCCGATCCGCCATTCGGCCTTCCACAGCACCTCGATTACCCGCAGCACCGAGTCGGGGATGGAAATCCGTTCGAGGGTGTCGATGCGGTCGGCCAGCAGCTTGTGCGCCGCCGCGACGTCGTTCATCTCGTACAGCACTTCGCCGAGCAGGGCGATGGCCATGTACATCGATTCGGCGCAGGCCTTGCCGCCGCGCTCGGCCTCGTGCAGCACCTCGCGGTAGACCCGCTCGGCCTGGTTCATGCGGCCCTGCATGGCGTAGCTCAGGCCGATCAGGCAGCGGCCCTGCAGGACGCCGCCCGGCGTGCCCAGCAGCGGGGCGCCGTTGATCGTCAGCGCCGGCCGCTCGACCTGGATGCGCCGGGCTTCCTCGTAGTCGCCGCGATGCATGCACAGCCAGGAGCGCAGGTTGATGCTGCCGCCAACCGACGCGGCATCGGCGCCTTCCGGCGGGTCGATCAGCTCGGGCAGCAGCGCCAGCGCACTGTCGGTGTCGTCGCGCTGGATGGCGAGAAGGGCGCGTACCAGGGCGAGATGGAAGCGGTCTTCCCGGTGGTCGTGGGGAATGTCGCGCTCCAGCTGTTCCACGCATTCGATGCAGGCGGCGAACTCGCGGGCGTAGATATGCATGCGCGCCTGCAGGAGGCGCAGGCCGATGTGCCTGCGGACCTGCTCGGCCGGCAACTGGCGGATCAGTTCGAGGAGCACGCGCAGGTCGCCCTGGGCGTACAGCGTTTCCATGCGGTGTTCTACCAGCCGCGTCGCCGCCTCCGCTTCGCCGCCGGCCACGGCATGGCGTACCGCTTCGTCCAGGTGATCGTGCTCGCGGAACCACACCCACGCCCGTGCATGCACGCTGCGCCGTTCTTCCTCGCTGCGCGATTCGAAATGCTTGAGCAGGTTTTCGCGCAGCAGCGGGTGCAGGCGATACCAGGTTTCCGGGTCGTCGCTGTCGATGGGAATGAGGAACAGGTTGTCGCTTTCCAGCCGCGCCAGCAGCGTCACCGCATCGTGTTCGGGGCGACCGCTCAACGCGGCACACAGCGAGGCGCAGAAGCGGTTGCACACCGCCATGTGCAGGAGCAGTTCGACATCCTCCGCCGACAGGCGCGACAGCACCTCGCTCTCGAAGAAACTGGCGAACGCCTCGGTGTCGCGCAGCTGTACCGGCGACTGGATGGCGGCCTTGCCCTTCTTGCGGCCCACGGAAAGCAGTTGCAGGCCGGCGATCCAGCCGTCGCTGAGGTCATGCAGCAGGCGGGCGTCGCGGGCGTCGATATCGCCCAGCTGCGCCTTGAGGAACTGCTCCGATTCCTCCGGGGTGAAGCGCAGGTCGCGCAGGTCCAGTTCCAGCGCGAGCTCCTGGCTGCGCAGCCGCGCCAGCGACAGCGGCACCGTGCTGCGCGACGCCAGGACCAGGTGCAGGTTGGCCGGCGCGTAGTCGAGCAGCCATTGCAGGGCTTCGTGGATGGTGGTGTCGGTGAGCGTGTGCAGGTCGTCGAGCACCAGCACCACTTCGCGCGGGTGACTGGCGATACCGCGCACCAGGGTGACCACGGTGCGCTCGACGCCCTCGCGGTCGATGCCGCTGCCTTCCAGCAGGGAGGCATCGCGGACGATCTCCGGCGAAAGGTAGGCGAGGCTGGCGAGCAGGTAGTCGAGGAAGCGGGTGAGGTCGTTGTCGTCCTGGGTGAGGGTCAGCCAGGCGACGTCGAAGCCGAAGGAGATCAGCTTCTGCCGCCAGGACAGCAGCACGGTGGTCTTGCCCCATCCGGCCGGTCCCTTGAGCACGATGCAGCGGCGCCGGCGCGCTTCCAGCAGCTGTTCCAGCAGGCGTTCGCGGGCGACGATGCGGGCGGTGCTGCGTGGCGGCATCAGCTTGCTGCTGTCGATCGGGTGCAGCGCGCGGGCAGGGGCGGAAGCGGGACGCACCGCGCCCGTTTTTTGTTGTTTTTCCATGAGCGATCCAGGCGAATTCAGTCTCAAGATCAGCGGAGTGTACCGCAGAGATTCCCCGGCAGAACGGCCATCCCGGCTCCCAGCAGGCTCTGGCACGGGGCTCCGGCGCTTCCACCCGACGCGGGTGGCGGTGGCGCGCCCGGCTGTTGCTCTACTAGCCGCCAATATCCGGCGCAGACCGGCGCCCGTTGTCGAACCAGGAGAGCATCGGCATGGCTATTCAATTCCAGATCGACGGCCACATCGCGGTGATCACCCTCGATGCGCCGGAGTCGCTCAACGCCCTGACCATCGGCGACCTCAACCATCTGCGCAAGGCGCTGGTGGCCTGCCAGGACGACGAGCAGATCCGCGCCATCGTCCTTACCGGCCGCGGCGAACGGTCGTTCTGCACCGGCGCCAACCTGAAGGCGTCCCTGTCGCCGGCCAGCGGCTTCGCCACCAGCGTGCTGAAGAGCCGCGAAGCCGAGGCCGAGGAGGGCGGCTATACGCGGCTGATCGACCTCAGCAACCTGGCAATCTGGAAACCGCTGATCGCCGCGATCAACGGCTACTGCCTGGGCGGCGGCCTGGAACTGGCGCTGCAGTGCGACCTGCGCATCGCCGCCGAGGGCGCATCCTTCGCCCTGCCGGAAGCCAGGGTGGCGAGCATCCCCGCGGTCGGCGGCGTGCAGTACCTGCTGCGTGCGGTGCCGGCGGCCCACGCCATGAAAATGGCCCTGACCGGCGAGCCGATAGATGCCGCCGAAGCCCTGCGCATCGGCCTGGTCAGCGACCTGGTGCCGCGCGAGCGCCTGCTGCCGCTGGCCCTGGAACTGGCCGCGAAGATCGCCGCCAACGGTCCGCTGGCGGTGCAGTCGATCAAGAAGCTGGCGGTGGAAACCACCCACCTCGATCCGCGCGATTTCATCGCCCAGGCCAACCTGCACTGGGGCCTGCTGCGCGACAGCCGCGACCGCCTGGAGGGCCGCAAGGCCTTCGTCGAGAAGCGCACCCCGAAATTCACCGGCAGTTGAAACGCCGGTATCCGCAGAAATTCCGATTCAGAGATAGCGCTCGTCTTCCAGCCTGACGAAGCGCTCCAGGTCCACCAGGTCCAGCTTGATCTGCCCGATGAACGCCGAGAAGGCGAAGGCCGCCGCCAGCCGGCGCATGTCCTGGGCCCAGGGCGGCACGTAGCTGGGCATCTTCAGCCAGCCGGATTCGAACAGCGGCGCCAGGCGCACCGCATCCGCCGAGGTGAGGCGGCCGGCGAACAGCTGGCGGACCAGTTCCGGACGATTGTCGCGGATGGCCACCCGCAGCAGGGTATGCACGCTGATCATGCCGGAGAGGTAGCAGGCGTCCTTGGTGAAGGCGACGCCGCCACGCACATCGCCGCCGCGGAACACCCGCTGGGTCGAGCGGAACGATTCCTCCTCCGACTGCCCGGCATCCAGAAAGCCGCGAAATACCTCGACGAAATCGGCGCCGTCCAGCGCCTGCTGCACGGCGATCACCCGCAGGGCGATGCGCCGCAGACGCTGGATGTCGATGCTGCCGGTGAGCAGTTCGGCGAGCATGGCGATGCCTTCCTGGGTTTCCGTGGTGCGCGGGGAACCGAGGCCGAGGCAGCCGAGGTTGGCCTGGGCCATGCCGTTCTGCGCCGTGGCCGCATGGACGAACGCCTCGTGTTGCAGCAGCTGGTTCTTGTCCTGCTCGGAAAACATCGCGCTGGCGCGCAGGCGGATGCGCGTCGCACCGGCGATGGCCTTGGACGCCAGGTCGGGATCGAGCACCACGCGAATCCGTTCCGGACCGAAGAAGCGGTCGAGCTCCGGCTGCATCCAGTCGGCCAGTTCCTGCGCAGTGATATCGGCCACCGTCGGCGGGATGTGCTTGCTGTCGAGCAGCGCGTCGGTGGTTTCCAGGAAGAAGCGCGCGCTGTCCATAGAAGTCAGTTTCTGCCGGCGGTAGACGAAGTCCGGGCGGCGGTAGAGGCGGGCGGAATGCTCGCTGAATTCCGGCGTGCCGATGGCGCCGAGCATGCGTCCGGCGGTGGCGTAACTGCGTGCGGTGGCGGCGAGGAACTGGCCGGCGGGATGCTCGTCGTCGCACTGGTCGGCGAGGCGTTCCAGTTCCCCTATCTCGCTGCGGTGGTCGCGTGGCGCGAGGCTCACCTTGGGCAGCTCCGGCTTGCCGGCGTGCCATCTGTCGAGGAAGCGGTCTTCCAGTCCGTCCGGCCAGGCGAGGGCGTCGAGCACGCGGATTTTCCGTGCCACTGCGGGGATGGCGCTGTCGATTGCGGCGAGCGAGGCAGTCATCACGGCACCTCCGGACATCGATTGAGTGCCTGAAAGCCTAGCAGCGGTAGGGCGGGTGCAACCCGCCAGTCCACGACAGCATGGCGGGTTGCACCCGCCCTACGGAGTCGGTCCGCGTAGCGCTGCGCGGGTGAATGTAACCCTGGGTAACAGGGCGCCCGATCATCCCCTCGCAAGAAGCGGCTGGAGGCAATGAAAACTTACCCGATCGGGTGTCAAGAACGTCCGGCCGGCTCAATAGCATGAGGCCTCCAATGACCGTAGTAGCTATTCGGAGCGCTGCATGAGAACAACAACAAAGCGCGGTGTGTTCAAGCCGCAATTGCTGGCTGCCGCCGTAGCCTTGGGCGTGAGCGCGCAGGCCAACGCCGTTGAATTCAATATCGGGGAGATAGAGGGACGGTTCGATTCATCGCTGTCGATGGGTGCCAGCTGGGCGTTGCGAGGGGGCGATCCATCCTTCATTTCGCCGAACAACGTGATGGGCAAGCGTGGCGAGGCGGCCAGCCGTACCGCCGACGACAACCGCCTGAACTTCAAGAAGGGCGAGACCTTCTCGAAGATCTTCAAGGGCCTGCACGACCTGGAGCTGAAATACGGCGACGGCGGCGCGCTCATCCGTGGCAAGTACTGGTACGACTTCGAGCTGAAGGACGAGCACCGGCTGTTCTACGACATCGACGACAGCGGCCGCGAAGACCTGGCCAAGTCGTCCGGTGCGGAGTTCCTCGATGCCTTCGTCTACTACAACTACAACCTCGGCGAGCTGCCCGGCAACGTGCGCTTCGGCAAGCAGGTGGTGAGCTGGGGCGAGAGCACCTTCATCCAGAACAGCATCAACGTGATCAACCCGATCGACGTGGCTGCCGTGCGTCGCCCGGGGGCCGAGATCAAGGAAGGCCTGATCCCGGTGAACATGTTCTACCTGTCCCAGGGCCTGTCCGAGAACGTCACCGCCGAGGGCTTCTACCAGCTGCAGTGGGAGAAGACCATCGTCGACAACTGCGGGACCTTCTTCGGCAACGATGCCGTGCCGCAGGGTTGCAACGACCGCCTGGTCGCCGCCGGGCCGGACCTGGCGCCGGGCGTGGCGCAGAACACCAGCATCGCCGGCATCTCCGCAGGCACCGACGATGCCTTCATCCCGCGCCTGGAAGACAACGAGGCAAGCGACGGCGGACAGTACGGCGTGGCGCTGCGCTGGTTCGTGCCCGAACTGAACGACACCGAGTTCGGCGCCTACTACATGAACTATCACAGCCGCAATCCGTACCTGAGCACGGTGCACTCCACCAGCCGGCTGGGCGGCGCCACACCGCAGGCGCAGCAGGTGGCGCAGATCAACGCGATCCGCAACTCCCACTACTTCATGGACTTCCCGGAAGACATCCGTCTCTACGGCCTGAGCTTCCAGACCAACGTCGGCGGCACCTCGCTGGGCGGTGAGGTGAGCTACCGGCCGAACATGCCGCTGCAGCTGAATACCGCGGACCTGCTGAACGCCACGCTGGGCGTGCCGACCTCGCCGCTGATCACCACCGGCACGGTGAACAACAGCGCCCAGGGACTCGGTGCGAGCATCAACGGCTACAAGCGCATGCCGGTGCTGCAGGCGCAGATGACCGCCACCCAGTTCATCGATCAGGTCTGGGGCGCCAGCCGCCTGACCCTGGTCGGCGAGGTCGGCTACAACCGCATCAATGGCCTGGCCGACGCCTCCAGCACGGAACTGCGCTTTGGCCGCAGCCCGGTGTATGGCTCCGGCCCGCTTACGGGGGCTGCCTGCCCGCTGCCCACCGATGCCGCACAGCGCGAGTGCAGCAACCACGGCTTCTATACCACCGACTCCTGGGGCTACCGCGCCCGCGCCCGTCTGGACTACTCCAACGTGTTCGCCGGCATCAACCTGGCGCCGAGCCTGGCCTGGTCGCATGACGTGGATGGCTGGGGACCGAACTTCGAGGAAGGCAGCAAGGCGATCAGCATCGGTCTCGATGCGGACTACCTGAACACCTACACCGCGAGCCTGAGTTACACCGATTTCTTCGGTGGTGACTTCAACACCAACGTCGACCGCGATTTCGTCGCACTCAGCGTCGGCGTGAACTTCTGATCCACCGAGAGGTAATGCACATGAAAACAACAATCATGCATGTGGGTGCCCTGGCGCTGTCGCTGCTGGCTTCCAGCGTGATGGCCGCGGTTTCCCCGGAAGAAGCCGCCAAGCTCGGCACCAGCCTGACTCCGCTGGGCGGCGAGAAAGCCGGCAATGCCGACGGCAGCATTCCGGAGTGGACCGGCGGCCTCCAGCCGGGCGCCGCGCCGGTGGATGCCAACGGCTTCCTCGGCAACCCGTACGAGAGCGACAAGCCGCTGTTCACCATCACCAAGGCCAACGTCGACCAGTACAAGGACAAGCTGACCCCCGGCCAACTGGCGATGTTCCAGCGCTACCCGCAAACCTACAAAATCCCGGTGTATCCGACCCGCCGTAGCGCCGCCGCTCCGCAGGCGATCTATGACGCGGCGAAGAAGAGCGCGGTGACCACCGAGTCGATCAACGACGGCAACGGCCTGAAGAACTTCGAGCAGTCGCACTACTATCCATTCCCGATCCCGAAGAACGGCGTGGAAGTGGTGTGGAACCACGAGGCCCGCTATCGCGGCAGCAACTACACCCAGGTGGTCGCCCAGGCCACCCCGCAGGCCAATGGCTCCTACACCATCGTCGAGTTCAGGCAGGACCTGGGGTTCCCCCAGGCGATGCCCGACGTTTCGCTGGAGAAGGGCGCCAACTTCCTCATGTACGTCAAGCAGGAAATCGTCGCTCCGGCGCGCCTGGCGGGTAACGTCACCCTGGTCCACGAAACCCTCGACCAGATCAAGGAGCCGCGCCTGGCCTGGGCCTACAACGCCGGCCAGCGCCGCGTGCGCCGCGCCCCGCAGGTGGCCTACGACGGTCCGGGCACTGCCGCCGACGGCATGCGTACCGCCGACAACGCCGACATGTACAACGGCGCGCCGGACCGCTACGACTGGAAGCTGATCGGCAAGCAGGAAATGTACGTGCCGTACAACAGCTACAAGCTGTGGTCGCCGAAGGTGAAGTACGCCGACATCCTCAAGCCCGGCCATATCGACCAGGACCTGGCCCGCTACGAGCTGCACCGCGTATGGGTCGTCGAAGGCACGGTGAAGCCGGACGAGCGGCATATCTATGCCAAGCGCCGGTTCTTCGTGGACGAGGACACCTGGGCCATCGTCGAGGCCGATCACTACGACGGCCGCGGCCAGTTGTGGCGCGTCGGCGAGGGCCACCAGGTGCTGGACTACCAGCAGGGCGCCAGCACCTATGCGGCCCAGGCGCTGTATGACCTGATCGCCGGACGCTACGCGGTGACCGGCATGACCAACGAGGCCAAGCGCTCCACCCAGTACGGCCAGAAGTTCAGCATGAACGACTTCACCCCGGCCGCCCTGCGCAACGCCGGCATCCGCTGAGCCCCGCAAGTGCGGTACACGACACGGCGCCCCGTCGCAGGGGCGCCATGTCGTTTTTCCCCTGCCACCTGACATGGGTGGCGCATGGTGGGTGGTCCCGTTCGAACATGTCCCGGCCTCCAGCAGGGATGTGGCGAGTTCGGGGCGATCCCCCGCACGCTCTCCCGGCTGGATCGATGGTTTCGTCAAACCAGACTGATCGAGGTCCGCCATGCAGGGTGTTGGTGTCAGGCTTTTCGTGGTACGAGGCAACGCCGCACATATTCCGCAATTGCCCGATGGGCATCTGCTGCGTCCGCGCCTGCTGGATGCGCTGCTGGGCGAAGACCGCCGCCTGCGCTTGCTCTGTGCGCCGGCGGGGTTCGGCAAGAGCGTCCTGCTGAGCGAGTGGCTGTCGCGCAAGCCCGGCCCGAAAAGAGTCCTCTGGCTGGATCTGGCGGGGAAAGCCCTGTCGCTGGAGAAGCTCTGCGCCAGGATCGCCGCGCAGCTCGATTCGGCGCAGGCGAAGACCGCCGATGCGGACGCCTTGCTGGATCGCCTGGCCGCCGGCAACGATCCGGTCTACCTGGTTCTCGACGACCTGCCGGGCGAGCTGCCCGCCGATCTCGACGACTGGATCGAACGCCTGCTGGCGCTGCCGGCGTGCGCTGTGCAGCTGCTGGTCACCTGCCGCCAGCGTCCCGACTGGAATCTGCCACGCCTGCGGCTGCGCAACGAGCTGCTGGAGCTGGATGCCCGGCAACTGGCGCTATCCCGCGACGAATTCGATTCCCTGGTCGACCGGCTTTTGCCGCGCCTGGACGACGCATCCCGCGCGGAACTCTGGCAGCGGACCGAGGGCTGGTGTACGGGTGTCCGCATCCTGCTGGCGCGGGGCGGCGCAGCCAGCGTGTCGCTGCTGCGCGAATACCTGCAGCATGAGCTGCTGGCTCGCCTGGACGAGGTGGAGCGCGAAGTGCTGATTGGCCTGGCGCATCTGCCGAAGATGTCCGCCGAGCTCTGCGCCGAACTCTGGGAAGAGCAGGGCGGTGGCCCGATCTTCCGGCGACTGCTGCAATCCCAGGCCTTCTTCATCCCGCTCGAACGGCAGGACGGCTGGTATCGCCTGCTGCCGGCGGTGGCCCTGGCACTGCAGGGCATGCAGGCTCCCGCGGAAATGAAGCGCCTGCGTCTGCGCGCCTGCCGTCTGCTGAGCATGGCCGGCCACCTGAACGAGGCCATCGAGCTGGCGCTGGCGGCCGGGCAGCCGGAGGTCGCCGCCAGCTACATGGAACGACTGAAGCTGGACTGGCTGCTCAGCAAGCGCCACCTGAGCCTGTTCATCGGCTGGCAGGACCGCATCCCCGTCAATCTGCTGCACAGCACGCCCCGGCTGCTCTGCCTTTGCACGCGGGCGCTGCTGTTCAGCGGCCGTCTCGACGAGGCGGAGGATTACCTGGCGCATCTGGGGAATTTCCTGCCGCTGGCGCAATCGGCGCGCAACACCCGTCTGCTGGCCAACTGGCAGGCGCTGCATGGCAGCCTGCAGAGTCATCGCGGCGATGCCCGGCTCGCCCGGCTGCACAGCCGGGATGCGCTGGCCCGGCTGCCCGCGCGCGACTGGCTGGCGATAGTGCTTTGTCACGTGACCCTGGGCCGCGTCGCCATGGCCAGTGGCGAACTGGAGGAGGCCGGGCGGAACCTGCAGGCAGCCATCGAACTGGCGCGCCGCCAGGGTTATCTGGATGGCGAACTGCTGGTCGACGTCGAACGTATCCGGCTGCTGACCCTGCAGGGGCAGTTCGGTCTCGCCGAAGCGCTGCTGCAGGAAGACCTGGCGCGGCTGCCGCCCGACGACGGCCCCAGCCCGGTACTCGGTCGCCTGCTGCTGGTGCAGGGCGAGCTGCACCTGCTGCAGGGACGCCTCGGCGAAGGCGAAAGCGCCCTGCAGGCCGCGCTACGGCAGATGCGCACCTGCTCGGGCGCGCACCTGCTGCCAGCCTATCTGGCGCTCGCCGAGACCGCCGCCTGCCATGGCGCCTTCGACCGGGCGCACATGTACCTGCATGAGGGCGAGCGGCGCATGCATTGCGGGAATATCCACGAGTCCTGCTACAAGGGTGCGCTGGCCCACCAGACCATGCGCATCCTCGCGCGCCAGGGCCGCTGGGAGCAGGTTCTGCCGATGGCCCGCGCCCTGGCGGAGCAACTGCTTGGCGCGACGCCACGCCTGGCGCCGCTGGGCATGCCGTCCCTGCCGCAGCGCAACCAGCTGATGCTGGCCCTGGCGGAATGCGAAACCGGCCACCCCGAACATGCCCGGCTGCGGCTCGTCGCGCTGTACGAGCAGTGCAGGCACAGCGGCCTCGGCATGCTGACCGGGGACGTGCAGCGGGCGCTGGCCGACATGGGCGTCGTTCTCGAGGACGCACAGGACGGCGCGGCGGCGGGCGAAGAGCGCGGCGGAGAGGTTGCCGCGGAAGCATCGCCGCTCTCCGCCCGAGCCCTGCGTCGCGGCTACTACCTGGATGAGCTGACCCCGCGCGAGGTTTCCGTGCTCAAGCTGCTGGCCGAGGGCCTGTCCAACCAGGAAATCGGCAACACCCTGTTCATCTCGGTGAACACGGTGAAGTACCACGCCAAGAACATCAACGCGAAGCTCGGCGCCAGCCGGCGCACCCAGGCCATCCACTGGGCCAAGGCCAAGGGCATTCTCGGCTAGCTCGCCCGGCCACCTGATTCGGGTGGCGAAGGGTGGTGGGCGTTGCTCAACCATGGGGGCCGCTTCAGTGAGCGCGGCGCGGCGCCCGATCCGGGGGCCGTAAATCGCCAGCGCCTACCAACAAGAAAGGGGACATCGCAATGAGCGCCAGTGACAACCCGGGTGTGGCCGACATCCGTGCCATTCTCGACAAACAGCGCGCCGCCAGCCTGGCCACGGGCCCGTTGAGCGCTGAACAGCGTATCGAACTGATCGACCGCGCCATCGGCCTGCTGGTCGACCACGAGCAGGAAATCATCGATGCGGTGTGCGCCGACTTCGGCCACCGCAGCAAGGATTTTTCCCGCGTCACCGAGGTGCTTTCGCCGATTGCCGCGCTGAAGCAGACCAAGGCGCAACTGGCCGGGTGGATGAAGCCCGAACCGCGGTATACCGACCGCGGCGAAGCCTGGGTGCAATACCAGCCGCTGGGCGTGGTGGGCATCGTCAGCCCGTGGAACTTCCCGGTGAACCTGGCCTTCGGTGGCCTGGCCGGCGCCCTGTCCGCCGGCAACCGGGTGATGCTCAAGCCTTCCGAGTTCACCCCGAAAACCTCCGAGCTGATGGCCAGGATGATTCGCTCGGTGTACGCCGAGGACGAAGTCGCCGTGATCACCGGCGGCCCGGACGTCGGCCAGGCGTTCTGCTCGCAACCGTTCGACCACCTGTTGTTCACCGGCGCCACCAGCGTCGGCAGGCACGTGATGCGCGCAGCCGCCGAGAACCTGGTGCCGGTGACCCTGGAACTGGGCGGCAAGTCGCCGACCATCGTTTCCCGTTCGGCCGACCTGAAGAGCGCCGTGACGAAGATCATCACCGGCAAGATGCACAACGCCGGGCAGATCTGCATCGCGCCGGACTACGTGTTCGTGCCCGAAGAGTCGGTGGAGGACTTCATCGTCGTCACCCGCGCGGCGCTGGCCGGCTACTTCCCGAGCCTGAAGGACAACCCGGACTTCACATCGGTGATCAACGCCCGCCACTTCGAGCGTCTGCAGGGCTACCTGAACGAGGCCCGCGAGGCCGGCGTCGAGCTGATCGAACTGAACCCGGCCGGCGAGGACTTCGCCGACCAGCCACACCACAAGATCGCCCCGACCCTGCTGCGCAACCCCGGCGACGAGCTGAAGGTGATGCAGGACGAGATCTTCGGCCCGCTGCTGCCGATCAAGCCCTACAAGGACATCGCCGAGGTGGTCGCGTACATCAACGCCCATCCGCGCCCGCTGGCCCTGTACTGGTTCGGCGACGACGCGGCGGAAGAGTCCTTCGTCCTCGAACGCACCACCTCCGGCGGCGTCTGCCTCAACGACGTGATCAGGCACGTCGGAGTCGAGAGCCTGCCGTTCGGCGGCGTCGGCCCCAGCGGCATGGGCGCCTACCACGGCTTCGACGGCTTCAGGACTTTCAGTCACGCCAGGTCGGTCCTGCGTGCCGGCGACGGTCCGGACCTGATGCGCCCGCCCTATGTCGAGCAGGTTCGGCAGATCGTTGGTTCGCTGATCAAGCGTTGAGCGATCCGCTCCAAATTCATTTCGTTCAAAGGTGATTCCATGAAAGCAGCCGTATTCCACCAGCCAGGCTCCCCGCTGACCATCGAAGACGTTGGCATCAGCAAGCCCGGCCCGCGTGAGGTGCTGGTTCGTACCGTCGCGGTCGGCATGTGCCACTCCGACCTGCACTTCGTCGATGGCGCCTATCCCCATCCGGCGCCGGTGGTGCTCGGTCACGAAGCCGCCGGCATCGTCGAGGCGGTCGGTTCCGACGTGCGCACGGTGAAGCCGGGCGACCATGTGGTGACCTGCCTGTCGGCCTTCTGCGGCCACTGCGAGCATTGCGTCACCGGCCACCTGTCGCTGTGTGTTTCCCCGGAGACCAAGCGCGGCCCAGAGGATGAGCCGCGCCTGACCTACGTGCAGAAGCCGATGGTGCAGTTCATCAATCTTTCGGCCTATGCCGAGCAGATGCTGGTGCACGAGAACGCGCTGGTCGCCATTCGCAAGGACATGCCGCTGGATCGCGCGGCGCTGCTGGGCTGCGCGGTGACCACCGGCACCGGCGCGGTATTCAATACCGCCAAGGTGCGTCCGGGCGAGACCGTGGCCGTGATCGGCTGCGGCGGCATCGGCCTGTCGGCCATCAACGGCGCGGCGCTGGCCGGTGCCAGCCGCATCATCGCCATCGACATGCTGGATTCCAAGCTGGAACTGGCGAAGCAGTTCGGCGCCACCGATGTGGTCAATCCGAAGAACGGCGATGCGGTCCAGCAGGTCATCGAGCTGACTCGCGGCGGCGTGCATCACTCCTTCGAATGCATCGGCCTCAAGCAGACCGCCGAGCAGGCCTTCGCCATGCTGCGTCGCGGCGGATGCGCCACCGTGATCGGCATGATCAAACCGGGCACCAGGCTGGAGCTCGACCCTTATGCGCTGCTGCAGGAGCGGAAGATCCAGGGTTCATTCATGGGCTCCAACCGCTTCCCGGTGGATCTGCCGAACCTGGTGGACTTCTACATGCAGGGCCGCCTGAAGCTCGACGAGATGATTTCCCAGCGCATCAGGCTGGAGCAGATCAACGAGGGCTTCGACGAACTGCGCCGTGGCGAGTTGGCGCGTTCGGTCATCGTTTTCGATCAGTAACCATGCCATCCGACCGGTTGATGCCGCGGGCCTGATTAATTCGTTTGCTGGTTGGCACTTTGCCGGGCCTTGTGGCCCGGTTTTTTTTGTTCCAGCGTCGGCTTGTGGCGGGTTGCACCCGCCCTACGGGACTGGGCCAGAGCCCGCGTAGGTTGGTGCTGAACGCAGTGAAGCCCAACGATGGCGATGTTGGGCTTCGCGTTGCTCAGCGCCAACCTACGGTGGGCATTGCAGCCCGCCCAACCGGCGGCTCAGAAGTTCACCTTGACCCCGAGCATGCCTTCATAGCTGCGGCTGTCATCGCCAAAGGCCTTCTGATAGCCGAGCGATCCGGTGAGGGTGGTGCGCTCGCTGACCTGATAGTCGATGCCGGCGTTGAGCTCGCCCCAGGTGCCGCTCATCTCGGTGCCGAACGGAATGTAGCCGTCGGCCGAGGAGAACTCGGTCCGGGCCTTGCCCCTGAACTCGTGCCACACGCTCGGGCGCACCCAGGCGTTGGTCCGCAGCGTCTTGCCCTTGTCGTCGGTGCGGAACATGTCCCGGTCGATGCGCACGCCCAGGCGCCCGGTCAGCGAGTCGACGTCCTCGAAGCGCACGTCGGCGGCTTCGTCGCGGGCGTCGTCGATCTTCAGCTTGCTGGCGATGATCTGCGCCTGCGGCTCGATATAGACGTCCTTGTCCTTCTCATCGTCGTCGATCCTGAACGGTCGGCCGGCTTCCAGGGAAGCGGTGACGCCACGACCCTTGGTCTTCAGTTTCGGCATTTCGCTGGGATTGGCTTCGATATCGAAGCGATTGAACTGGAGCACGCCATCCAGATACCAGCCGTCCGGACCGAAGTGCGTCCAGTAGCCGCCGATACCGGTGGCGCGCAGAGAGTCGTCGCCGGTATTGCGGCCATCCTCGTGATCGACGCTGCCGCTCAGCTTGCCCGAGGAGAACGACAGGCCCGCCTGGTCGGTGCTGCCATCGGTATCTTCATGGCGATACAGGTCGACGCCGACCTGGAAGGCATGCACCCGGTAGTCGTACCGGGCGCCGCCGGGCAGCGAGTCGTCGCCCTTGCGGTAGATCACCCGGCCCCAGCCGAGCGAAGGACCGTAGGTTTCCCGTTCTTCGCTGGGCAGCGGTTCGGTAGACAGGCGCCGTTCCTCGCCGACCCGTTCATGCAGGGTGTCCACCATGGCCCGGCTGTAGTTCAGCGCCATTGCCGGAATCGCGCTGTACAGCGAGGTTTCGGCGCGGTAGTTGGGCACCTGAACTGGCATCGCCAGGGGAGAAACCGGTTCCTGCGCCCCGGGGGCAGTAGGGGCGGCCGAGGTACTCGGAGTGGTCGGGGGCTCCGGGTCATCTCCGCCTCCCGTGCTGCCGGTAACCTTGGTCGAGCGCAGATACCAGGCTTCGGGATTGCTGTCGTCCAGGCTGGAACGGTTCAGCGTGTACTGGTAGGGACCGGCCTTGACCCGGCTGAGCAGGCGGAATGCCGCGGCATCGGTGGTGCCGCCGTTGACGGCATCGACCACCTTGATGCCGTTGCCGGTGGTCAGCGCCCCCGGGCCGGCAGCGTTTTTGATCTGCAGGTTGGTATTGCCGCCTGCGGTGCCGCCGTCGATCACCAGCTGGTCGGATGGCGAGTCGTCGGTATAAAGGTAGGTATTCAGCGCCACGGTACCGTTATCGCCCTGGTAGTTGCCGACGCGCAGTTGTTTGTACTTGCCCGCGGCCGGAGTGCTGAAGTCGATCAGGCTCTGCTGGTTGCGCAGGGTGCTCAGGTTGGAGTCGCCGGTGAGATTCCAGATGCTGGTATCGCGCATCGTCACGTCCGAGGAGCTGCCGGCTGCGGTATTCGCCGAGCCGACGACCACGGAGTTGGACAGATCGACTGTCGCCCGTCCGACGGCCGCGACGGACTGGCCGATACCTTGCCATTGGCCGGTGCCGAAGTCGGGCACGCTAGCCGCATCGCTCAGCGCCGTATTGTCGACGTTCAGCCATTGCCCGCTGCCGCTGGCGATCGTCCGGCTGAGGTCGACATCGCCAACCCCTGCCACGGCGATGGTGGCGCCATCCTGGTTGTGCAGCACGCTGTCCTGAAGGGTGACTGTGCCGGCTGCTGCATCGGTTCCCTGTACATACAGGGCGGCGGACTGGGCGCCGCTGCTTTCCGAAACCACGCCCTGGCCGCTGACACTGCCGCCATTGCGGGCCACGATGCCATGCGCCGAGGCGCCGGAAGTGGCGATGCCCACGGTATCCAGGCCGATGCTGGCGGTGTCGTTGGCGAATGCGCCAAGGGCGCCTTCGCCGCTCGTCGTCACTACGCTGCCGGTGGCCGTCAACGCGGCGCCGGTCTCGGATTGCAGGCCGTGGGACTGCTGGCCGTGGGTGCGGATGGTGGACTGGACCAAGTCGAGATTCGCGGTTTCATCCTTGTATTTCCGGCTGGTGAACGCGCCGGCAGCCTGGTCGCCGAGGGTTTCCACGGTGATGTTGTTCGCCTTTAGGCTGACTACGCCAGGCTTGGCCTCGCCGATACCGGCATAGAGTCCGCGCGAATAGTCGCCCTCGGTCCGAATCGAAAGGTTGTTCAGCACCATGCTGCCGCCATCGTCGACCGCCGCGCCGTAGGCCTGTTTGCCGGTGGTCGTCACGCTGGTGCCGGTGGCGGTCAGCAGTGCGCCGGCGTTACGCGATGCCAGGCCGTGGGGGAAGGTCAGGTTGCTGGCCACGGGCGAGCCATCGCCGGTAGTGGTCACCGTGCCGCCGGTGACCGTCACCGTGGCTCCTGTGTCAGCCAGGATGCCCATGGCGTTGTCGTTGCCATGGGTGGTGACGCTCACGTTATCGACGGTAGCGGTCGAGTTCGCTGCGGTGATCGCCGCCGAATAGTTGCCGTCGGTGGTGACCGAGCCCTTGCTCATGCCGAGCGACGCTCCGTTCGTTGCCTGAACGCCGTAGCTGGATTTCTGCGTGGTATGCACGTGGCTGCCGGTCAGGCCCAGTCGGGAACCTGTGCCATCTACCAGTGCTCCGGGAGCCCAGGGACCAATCGCGCCAGGCGCCTGGTCGACGAGGATGCTGGATTCGCTCACCTCGCCAGTGGCGCCCCCGGTAACGTTGATACCAATTGCGCGGTTGCCGCCGACGCTGATGCTGGAGCCGGAGATGCTGCCATGGGAGCCGATGCCTTCGATGGACACGCCATGGCCATAGAGCCCGGTTGCCGACAGTGACGAGCCATCGATTGCCACGGAGCCGCCGGCCATGGCGCGCGCCGCGGCGGCGGGGTTGGCGATACTGCCGCCCCCGCTGACGTTGACCGTGCTGTCGCTTAGTTCAACGCTGGCGCCGCTGCCTTCCGCGCGAGCGCCACCAATGTTGGCGCCGGTGGTGGTCATCGTCAGTTTCGAGCCCACGATCTGGCTGTTGGCCAAGGCATGCAGGATGGCGGTGGTCGTCGTGCTGGTCGCGGCGCTGCTGACCTCGACCGTGCTGCCGGTCAGCGTGATCTTGCCGCCGTCCTCGGCACGGGCCGCGCTGGCGCTGGCGCCGCCGATCAGCAGCGAGATGCCATTGGCATCGATTTCGCCGCCTGTGGCCAGCAGGCCATGGCTGAGGCTCAGCGTCTTCTCGTTGTCGAGCGGGCTAGCTGTCGAGAGGGCGGCGCCGCTGGTCTGTACGGTGGTGCCGTCCTTCAGCACGATGCTTGCGCCATTGCGCGCCCAGGCGCCGACCGATCCCTTGCCGGTGGTAGTGATGGTGCCGCCCGTGATCTCGACGGAGCCGTTGTCCGCCAGTACGCCATGACCGTAGCTGTTGCTAGTAGCAACACTGGAATCGGTGAGGTCGACGCGGGCGCCATCGTCGACTCGCACGCCATAGGCGGAGGTGCCAGTGGTGGTCACGCTGATGCTGTCGCCAGTGAGCGAGCTGCCCGCGCCGGTTACTCGCAGGCCATGGCTGCCGGCGGTCGCGGTGCTGCGTGCGCCGCTGGTGGCGATGCTGGTGCCGTTGCTCAGCGTGGCCTGCCCGCCATTTTCGACCGACAGGCCGATGGCGCCCCAGGATGTGGTGCCGATCGAACCGCCGCTCATGTCGAAGGCGGAGCCATCTCCGGTCACGACCACTCCGCGGTTGTTGTTGCCCTTGACATTACCGCCCACCAGCACGTCGGTGTCGGTCAGGGAGACGGAACCGCCGGATTCGACGAGCACGCCGGTCATGTCGCTGGCGGTGACTACTGCTCCGGCGCCGGTCCTGGGCTCAAGAACCACGCTGCTGCCGCTGGCGGCGATTTGGCCGCCGTTCTCTGCGTGCAATCCAACCTGATCCTTGGCCTGGGCGGCATTGACGGCACCGCTTTCGATGCTCCAGGCGTCGAGCCGGATGTTCTTGCCGGCTCCCGCGAGGACGCCGGTCGTGTTCGCGGCTTTCAGCTTGATGACCTGGCCGGAGTAGGTGCCGTCGTCGGCAATGCCGGAGCCGCCCATAGTCGCGACATCGGTATCGGCATCCACCTCGAAGGAGCCGCCGAGCCCGGCCAGCAACAGACCTATGGCATGGGCCAGTCTCGACCGGCGCAGGTTGGGGAACAACAGCCAGTCGTGTCGAAGGGATTTCATGATCGCCGCCTCAAAAGTGGGATGCGGCGAGTCTGGAAAGAAATGTCTGACTGCTATGTCAGAATTTCACGAAGTTGCTGTCAGATTTTTCATCAGTTTTCCCGAGCGGTTGAATCTGACACCTGCTGATCGGGTCCAACCTTGCATTCGCCCTGGGTTTTGCGGAACCCGGCCGGCCTCATGACATCGGGGCCTGGCACCTATGAGGAATGCTTCTAATGCGCATTCCAAAGGTTGATACGCTATGCCTCTGTTCCGTTGACGCGTGCGGCAGTTGATGGAGATGGGTCAATTGACGCGGGGATCGGACATGCTCGATACGGCGGCATCACAACGACGGTTGCTGATGGTGGACCCGTGCGCCGATTGTCAGAGACTTCTCCCCGATCTCCAGGCGGCAGGCTGGCTGGTCGAGAGTTGCCGGCTGGACAATCTGTCGGGGCGCTACTGCGATGTCGGTCTGTTGCGCCTTACTCCAGCGCACATGCAGCGTCCGGAAATCATCAAGCAGATGATCCAGCGCAGCGGTACCGAGTGGATCGCCGTGCTCGCCGCCACTTCGCTGAAGTCGCAGGGCATGGGGGAATTCCTGCGCGAGTGGTTCTTCGATTTCCACACCCTGCCGTTCGACGACGCCCTGGTGCAGATGACCCTTGGCCGCGCCTGGGGCCGGGCGAGCCTGTCCGCGAGTTCGCGCTTCGACGGCTTCGGCCACCCCTCCGCGCCGAATGACGAACTGCTCGGCGAAAGCCAGAGTATCCAGGACCTGCGCAATCTGGTGGCGAAACTGGCGCCAACCGACGCGCCGGTGCTGATCCGTGGCGAAAGCGGGACCGGCAAGGAACTGGTGGCGCGCACGCTGCACCGCCTGTCGGGACGGGCGCAGCAGCCGTTCGTCGCGATCAACTGCGGGGCGATTCCGGAGCAACTGATCCAGTCGGAACTGTTCGGCCACGAGAAGGGCGCCTTCACCGGTGCCCACCAGCGCAAGATCGGCCGTATCGAAGCGGCCGACGGCGGCACCCTGTTCCTCGACGAGATCGGCGACCTGCCGCTGGAACTGCAGGTCAACCTGCTGCGCTTCCTGCAGGAATCGCACATCGAGCGGGTCGGCAGCTACGAGCCGGTCAGCGTCAACGTGCGGGTGGTGGCGGCGACCCATATAGACCTGGAGGATGCGGTGCGCAACGGCCGCTTCCGCGAGGACCTCTACTACCGTCTGAACGTCCTCAAGGTGCACACCGCGCCGCTGCGCGAGCGGGTGGCCGACATTCCCTTCCTCGCCGAGTATTACGCACGCTTCTACAGCGTCGAGACCGGCCGGCGGCCGCGGCGCTTCAGCAAGGAGGCGCTGAATGCGATGGCCGAGCACGGCTGGCCGGGCAATGTGCGTGAACTGGCCAATCGCGTCCGCAGCGCCCTGGTGCTGGCGGAGGGGAGGGAGATCGAAGTGGCCGACCTGGGGCTGGACCAGATCGAGCAGACCAGCGCGCTGCGCCATACCCTGGAAGAGTACAAGCTGCATGCCGAACGCCAGGCGCTGTGCGATGCGCTGACCCGCTACGCCGACAACCACACCCGCGCGGCGCGCATGCTCGGCATCTCACGCCCGACCTTCTATCGCCTGCTGCACAAGCACCAGCTCTGCTAGGGCCTGCGGATGGGGACGGGTAACCTCTCACATACCCGGGCGTACCAGCGGCATCGCCGAATTCAGACCGTTAACCGACGGACCGCCGTCACTCATCACCACATTCAGTTGGGTGAGGTTCTCGACGTTGTTGCGCGAGCTGATGATGTCGGCGCTCTGAATGAGGCTACCGCCGCCGATCCGCTGCATGCTGCTGCCTTGTCCGGCTGCCTGGATCGACATTTGCACACCTCCGCCCGCCGGTTCGACACGGACCTCGCCGAGGCTGCTGGTGCGTACGCTGGTATCCAGCGTGGTGCTGCCGTGCGGTTGCCTGCCCAGTTGCGAGCTCTCGCGAACATCGATGTTCACGCCGTTATGGGTCACATTGAAATCACCTGCCGAGCGCGCGCTTTGCGAAACCCCCTGGACCTGGCCAAGGCCGCTGCCGCCGATCACTTGCCCGCTGCCGGCCGCTAACGAACCGCGCCCGCCGTTGCTGGAAAGGGACACGTTGAACACCGGCATCGCCATGCCCTGCTGCATCTGCATGCTGACCTGCCCGCCGAGCACCTGTCCGTTGGCGGCTTGCCAGGTGCTGCTCATGATCACGCCGAAGCTGATGATGCGTCCCGGCATGACGAAGCGTCCGCGCAACTGCTCCAGTTGCGCGTCCGTCAGCTCGATGGGCTTGAGCAACTCGCCCTGTACGGGGAAGGCCGCTGCCAGCAGACCTGTGATCAACCATTGCCGCATCTTCATAACATCCTCCCGGGACATCCCCTCCCATCAGAAGAAGTCACTCTGGATAAAGCCGAACTCCATGAGCTGGGCATCCTGGAGCGGTTGGAAGGCGTTCATCCGGTCTCGCGCCGTCAATGGATCGGGCGGGCTGAGCAGGACATTCGTACGGTCGTAACCCGGTCCGACGATGGCCAGGACGATGCCGTTCCAGCCTTTCTTGAAATCCTCGAAGGCGTAGCGCTTGTGCCCCAGGATCGGGTCGCCGATGTACACCCAGTCGTTGCGGGTACGTTGCATGACCACGAAATGCTTGTAGCCACGTACATCCAGCAGCACGATCACCGGCATCTGCAGGCGGCGGAACTGCGCATCGGACACCCGGTATCCACGGGCGCGCAGTCCGATCGACTCGACATAGCGCTTCATGTCGAGCATTGAGAAGCCCTTGGTCCGCACCGTTTCCGGATCGGCATGGCTGAGCATCCCCTCGATGACCATCTGTTCGGTCACCTGCAGGCTATATGCCTGGTGGAGAATGGTCGCCAGCGATGCGGCCCCGCAGCTGAAATCGGTCTTCTGCGGAATCAGGCTGCGGAATCTCCGCTCACGGATACTTTCCACTTCCTTGTAGGCGTAGCCGCCACCCGGTAACGCCACGACCGGAATTTCGGCAGCTTGGGTCCAGAACGTCAGGCAGAGCAGTACGAAAGCTGTCAGCCCACGCATGAGGAAATCTCCTCATAAGGAAAGAAACAGGGCTCCGGCGTGGCCGGAGCCCGTTGGGGGCAAGGATTACGGAGCTCCGCCTCCGCCGCCATTGCCAGCCGCTGCTGTTGCATTCGCGTTCGAAGCGATTGCCAGCGAGTTGCTTTGTTGGTTGACGATACCGGCGGCAACGTTCACACCGGCATTACCCGCGGAGGACACCGCTCCTGCGGTGGCCGAGTTGACGGAAGCAAGGGAGCCGAGTTCAGGCTGAGGTACAGCTACCAGGTTGCCGTTTCTGGATTCTTCCCGTTCCGGAGCTGCCTGACCCGGAGTGAAGGTTGCTGGTTCTTCGCCGTCCGGGATGGCGGATTCGAAGTTGACCACCTGTGCCGAGAGGAGCTGATTGCTGGTGCTGGTGGCAGAAGCGGTTCCGCCCTGGGGCGGATCTTCCGGGTCAAACGTTCCGCTGGTGGTGGTATTGGCAACTGACAGAGCGTTGTTTTGCTGGTTCAGATATCCAGCCGCAACGTTCACGCCGACATTACCCGAACCACTCACTTCACCCGAGGTGGCGGTGTTGTCGCCAACGACTGCATTGACCGGATCGTTCCCGTCGATGGTCTGGTTGGATGTGGTATTTGCGGTCGCGCCGAATATCAGCGCTTCGTCGTCATTGGCCAGGGCTACCGAATTGGCCTGTTGGTTGCCGGCACCTGCTGCGGAGTTGATGCCCACGTTACCTTCCGCGCTGCTGCCCTCGGCATCGGCGGTATTGCTGACGTCTTCCGAATTGATTGCGTTTCCGGTCAGATTCTGGGTGCTATCCGTTGTGGAGGTGGAATCGGCATAGGCGCCACTGACCGCAATTGCGCTGGCCAGGGCGAATGCCAACGGTGTCAACAGCAGTTTGGTTTTCATGGTTCTTTTTCCTCTCTGCTTGGTTTTTCCCCTCTCAGGGGTTATCAGGGTCGGTCCGCGATCCTGATGTTCAGGGTGTTCGCCATACGGTTGCCCACCCCTGCGCTCTGGTTCAGTTGCACGACGCCATTACTGCCGGCAAAGGCCTGGTCGTCGGTGACGACCCTCCGCGCCCCTATGGCCGATCCATCCGAGCCAGAGTCCTGCTTGAAGGCCACGCTCTGTTCCAGCTCGCTGTCCGCAAGACCTTGCGGTCCGGCACTGAGGCTGATGTTCATGGCGTTGGCCTGCTGAGTCGCAGCGCCTGCGGACTGGTTCACACCGAGCGCGCCGTTGCCGCCGGTAAAGGCCGGCCCGAGGATTTCCGAACTTGCGTCCAGCGAGCGGTCTACGCCGCGGACTTCAAGTTCCTGCTTCTGGGAAGTGGTCGCCCTGGCGGTCTCGCCGATGGCAAGGGCGCGGGCATTGCTCTGCTGCTGGAAGCTGCCGGCGGCCTGGTTGATCGACAGCACGCCGTTGTAGCCGATGCCGCTCGAATCGAGCAGGCTGCGGTCGATCTCGTGCACCCGCACGGCCTGTTGGGGGCCGTGGTTGTGATCGGCCAGCGCGACAAGGGGAACGATGAGAAGGAGCAGGAGCCAGTGACGGATCATCCTTATCTCCCCCCACCAATCGCCTGCAGCGGCGCCAGGCCGCGCTGCACGCTGTCGTTGACGGTGTTGGCGATGCGGTTGCCCATGCCGCCGCCGCTCATGGAATTGCCGCCCAGATTGGCGGTTGTCGTGGAGTTGCTCACCTGGGAAGTCAGGCTGTCCAGGTTGCCGCCAGGAGTGGTGGCGGCTTGCATGGCAGATCCGCTGGTGACGCTGGCGAACTCTTCGTCGCCCAGTTCGTTGACGCCGGAGGTGGTCAGCATGCGGTTGACCTGTGGAGCGACGTTGGCGTTGACCTGGGTGGGGTTGGGATCGGGAGCCAGTGGCGCCCGTACGGCGACTCGTGGCTGGACATCACGCTTGATGATGATGTTGCCGTCCTCGGCGGAGGCGGGCAGCGCCGCTGCTCCCAGCAGGGCGAAGCAGGTCAATGAAGCAGCTGTAACTCGAACAAAGCGCAGCATGGCAGCGATCCCTCTTCCGGCCGAACACAGATACAGCAAGGCCTCTGGGAAGGAGCAAGAGTCGAGCCCTACATTGAAACTCAATAAATATTAATAGGTTGTATATCTTTTCTAGATTCGTTCTTAAGTAAAGGTGTATTACCGATGAAACACATTCGTCAAAAGAAAGCCGTCAAATGCCCGTCGTTACGCTGGTGAAACAGGTGTTTCATCGTTGATACAGTATGGTCGGCTTCTGTCGCCGGAAGCCTCGGCGAGAGGCCTATACTCAAGGCACCGTCGCTGCAGACGCAGCAGCGGAGCACCCGCAATGACGGGTTGCCGGAGGCCTGCGATGTCGAGTCTGCGTTGCCTGATCGTCGCCGTGCTGGTGGCGCTGGCAGGATGCGTCACGACGGAACGGGCGGTCGGCCCGGGGCCTGCCGCGGAGGTTTCGCAAGGCACCTGGCGGCAGGTCGACAGCGACATCGCCGCCGCATCGCAGAGCGCCGCCGCGCAGGCCGAGGACTACGCGCGGGAGGCCATGGAGCGCTGGATGGACCTGGTCTACCAGCGCACCGAGAGCGACTACATCCCCTGGTTCACCGGCTACTGGACGCGCAAATGGCTGACCATCAAGGTCGGCTGGTACAGGCTCAATTCCGGGGAAGAGAAGGACGCAGTGGTCAATCGCCTGGCTGTCTATCTGCAGGAGGAGTACCACGACCGCGTGCTGAAACCGGTCTCGCGGCAACTCGACCCCGATGCCGTCATGGCGCGGGCGACGCAGCATTACGTCGAGGTGCTCGCCGGCCAGTTGCGGGAAATCCCCCAGCGCCGTGGCGTGCCCATGGCGCAATTCAATCGCCGGCTCTCGGAAATCCCCGCCATCGACCTGGCGCCTCCCGCAGCGCACAGTGTTTCGCTCTTTCAACTCGTGCATGCCGACCCGGTCGAGCGGCTGCCGGCGTTCCAGGCGTTGCTGGGACGGGTGCGCAAGGCCGCCGGCGGCGCGGTGGCCGGATCGTCAGACACCGGCATCGCCCCGGTGGCGCGGGAAACCAGCGAGAAACTGGAATCCGAACTCGCCACCAGCGGCATCGCCAGCGCCATCGGTGCCATGGCCGGGCGGGTGGCCGGCTCGATGATTTCCCTGGGAGTGGCGAGCTTCGGCGCCATGGCCAACGAGAACGAGCGGCCGAAGATGGCGGTGCAGTTGCGGAAGAACCTTAACCAGGCCTTCGACGAGGAATGGCTGGACCTGATGCGCAATCGCGACAGCGGGGTGCTGGCGGGGGTTCTCTACCTTTCCGGGGAAATCGAAGGAAATCTTGTCGGGTGGGCGGCGCAGTGAGGGATGGGGAGTCCGTAGGTTGGCGCTGAGCCTGCGAAGCCCAACGGTGCCACTGCCGGCAGATGTTGGGCTTCACTGCGTTCAGCGCCAACCTACAGGCCCCCAGCCCAGGCATTGCAGTCTAGAGTTCCCCTGTATTCGGCTTATCGACAGAAGGAAGGCAGTAATGGCGAATCAGCAGGAAATCAACGTACTGGGCATCTCCGGCAGCCTGCGGCAGGGCTCCTACAACACCGCCGCGCTGCGCGAGGCGATGCGTCTGGCGCCGGAGGGAATGCGCATCGACATGGCGGACCTCGGCGGCATCCCGCTGTACAACGAGGACGTCTACGCCCAGGGTTTTCCGGAGCCGGTGCAGCGCCTGCGCGAACAGATCCGCGCCGCCGATGCGCTGCTGATCGCCACTCCGGAATACAACTACTCGATCCCCGGCGTGCTGAAGAACGCCATCGACTGGGTCTCCCGCCCACCGGAGCAACCCTTCGCCGGCAAACCGGTGGCATTGTTCGGCGCCAGCGCCGGCCGCTTCGGCACGGCGCGGGCGCAATACCACCTGCGGCAATGCATGGTGTTCCTCGACATGCGCCCGCTGAACAAGCCGGAAGTGATGATCTCCACCGCGCAGAACCTGTTCGACCCGCAGGGCAACCTGACCGACGACGCCACCCGCGAGTACATCCAGCGCCTTCTGGCCGCCCTGCAGGAGTGGGCGTTGCAGCACAAGGGGTGATGGCGGTGGCGGGTTGCACCGTTCAAGTCGCTGCCGGGAGATGTCTTTTGTAGGAGCGCGCCATGCGCGCGATCGCGGGCATGGCCCGCTCCTACGGAGGCTCCGGAGCTGAGGCTAATTCCTGTAGGAGCGAGCTCTGCTCGCGAACATCCGCCCCGCAAAAGCTTCGCGAGCAGAGCTCGCTCCTACAAAAGCGGCAAGGGCGAAGCCTTTTCCACCATCAAGCGCGACAGGGCGGTGGACAAGCTTCGCGTTGTCCACCCTACAAAAAGCGCCCTCGGCCGGGCCCGCCAATCCGGAGGCGTTCCCGCCCGACCTGCGCGATGCAAAACCCGACCAAGCTGCTAGGGTTAACTCAGGAGATGGCATTCCTCCTTTAACCGCCCTCCGGCTGATGATGCCTACGCATAACCCATCATGGGCGGCGTAGGCTTTGCCGGGCTGTCCATGAGTGTGCCCATGGACAGCTGTCATGAACTCATCGCGTTTCTCTTCATTTCCCTGTGCCTGCGCGCTGGCGACGAGTCGCTCGTCTCGCCGCTCCCTGCCTGATTTCCTGCTGGTCCTTCTGCCGTTCGCCGTTTTCGGCGAGTTGCCGGGAGGTGGCCATGACTGAGATCTGGACCCAGGCAGCGCTATGGCTGGGCCTGGCGTTGCTGGCGACGCTCGTGTCCATCTACCTGCGCGTGGCTACCGCGCTGTCCGAGATCGTGGTCGGCACCATCGCCCAGTTGATCATCGGCGCGGCGCTGGGTGCGGCCGTGCTGCAGGGCGATGCCAGCTGGATCAGGTTTCTCTCCGGCGCCGGGGCCATCCTGCTGACCTTCCTTGCCGGGGCGGAGCTGGACCCGCAGGTGTTCCGCAGGCAGTGGAAACAGGCGACCGCCATCGGCCTGGTCAGCTTCGCCGTGCCGTTCCTCGGCTGCGCTGCGCTGGCTCGCTGGGGGCTCGGCTGGGAGGCGCCGGCAAGCTGGCTGGCCGGGATCGCCATGTCCACGACCTCGGTGGCAGTGGTCTACGCCGTGATGCTGGAGCTGGAGATCAATACCACGGAGTTCGGCAAGGTGGTGCTGGCCGCCTGTTTCGTCACCGACCTGGCCACGGTGGTCGCGCTGGGGTTGATCTTCGCGCCGTTCACCCTGAAGACGGTGAGTTTCGTCGCGGCGCTGACGCTCGCCGCGCTGCTGCTGCCGTGGATCACTCCGCGCTTTTTCCGGCGCTTCGGCGGACGGCCTTCGGAGCTGGAGGCGAAGTTCCTCATGCTCTGCCTGTTCGGCCTGGGCGCGATCGCCACCTGGGCCGACAGCGAGGCCGTTCTGCCGGCCTACCTGATCGGCATGGTGCTGGCGGGCACGGTGGGCAAGGACCATGCGCTGATCCGCCGCCTGCGCACCCTGACGTTCGGGCTGCTCACGCCGTTCTACTTCATCCGTGCCGGTTCGCTGGTGTCCCTGCCGGAACTGGCGGCGGCACCCGCGGCCTTCCTGCTGTTGCTGCTGGTGAAGATGCTGAGCAAGTTCGTCGGCGTCTACCCGGTCTGCCAGCTGTACGGTTCGCCGCACCGCGAGGGGATGTACACGACCCTGCTGATGTCCACGGGGCTGACCTTCGGGACGATTTCGGCGCTGTTCGGCCTGTCCCACGGGCTGATCGACCAGGGCCAGTACTCGGCGCTGGTGGCGGCGGTCATCGGCAGCGCGGTGATTCCGACCCTGATTGCCAATGCCTTCTTCCTGCCGCGGCACCTGCTGCAGCGAGGCGACAAGGAGGAGGCAAAAGGGGAGGTCGGGGAAACGCCGGCGGCGGGCTCCGGTGCTTCGCAGCGTGACGACGTGCGCCGGGACGCGGCGCAGAGGAGATGAATGATGATCAAGCGGATTCTGGTGGCCTACGACGCCTCCGATGCGGCGACGCTGGCGCTGAACTTCGCCAACGAACTGGCCGGGCGCTTCGGCGCCAGCCTCTACATCCTGGCGGTGGCCCAGCCGCCGGAGTTCGGCGACGAGGTGGAGACCGAGGCGGTGATCGAGCGCTCCCGCGCGCACTTCGCGCACGCCTTCAAGTTGCTGGGCTACAGCCGCATGCCGGCCGACGAGCGACCGAAGACCCACGTCGCGGTGGGGCGCCCGGCGGAGCAGATCGTGCGCTACGCGGAGGAACACGGCATCGACCACATCGTCATTGGCCATCGCGGGCACTCGGGGTTCGAGCGCTGGCTGCTCGGCTCGGTGGCACGCCAGGTGATCGACCACGCGCCGTGCGCCGTAACCGTGATTCGCGGTTGAGTTCGTGGAGGAGGGGATATGCTGCAAATCGAGATTCCCGGGGTGAAGAACCTGCAGTTGAAGCATCTGATCTGCGACTTCAACGGAACCCTGGCGCTGGATGGCCGGTTGATCGACGGTGTGGCCGAGCGTCTGCAGGTGCTCGGCAGGAAGTTGTCGGTGCATGTGGTGACCGGAGATACCTTCGGCAGCGCGGAAGCGGAACTCGCGGCATTGGACGTCAACCTGCTGGTGCTCTCGGAGAAGGAGCACGCGATATCCAAGGAGGACTATCTGCGAACCCTGGGCATGCACGGGGTCGTCGCCATAGGCAACGGCGGCAACGATCGGCACATGCTGCAGAAGGCGGCATTGAGCATTGCGGTGATCGGCCCGGAAGGCGCTTCGTCCATTGCGCTGGGGGCGGCTGACCTGGTTGCCCTGGACATTCTTTCCGCACTGGACATGCTGATCTGCCCGCAGCGCATCGTAGCCAGCCTGCAATATTGACTCTGCAACAGGAGAATCACGTGACGCGAATTATTCTGACTCGACATGGCCATGTGGACTGGATCGCACCGGAGCGTTTCCGGGGGCGCGCTGAGCTGCCCCTGTCCGAACTGGGCAAGCGCCAGGCCGAAGCGGTTGCGTTACGGATTGCCGGGAGCTGGCAGCCGGATGCGATCTACACCAGCCCGCTGTCACGCTGTATCCATACGGGAGAGGCCATTGCACGCGCGACCGGCAGCTCGGCGCTCGTCCTCGACGGTCTTGCCGATACCGACTACGGACAATGGCAGGGACTGACTCACGACGAGGTGCGGCAGCGCTGGCCGGACGAACATCGCACCTGGCTGGAGTCTCCCGACCTGGCGGCCATTCCCGGTGGCGAGAGCCTGGCGGATGTGCTGGCCCGGGGCCTCAGGGTGCTGCACGAGGTTCTGCAACGGCACGCGGGCGAGACCCTGGTGCTGGTGGGCCATGACAGCATCAACCGCGTCCTGCTCTTGCAGTTCCTGGGCCTGCCGTTGGCACGCTACTGGCGACTGAAGCAGGAGCCCTGCTGTATCAACGAGATCGTGGCTGAGGCTGGGGTTTTCACCATTCAGCGCATCAACGAGACCTATCATCTGGCCGGCGTGACGGCCGATGCAGCGACTCGCTCCGCTCAGTGAACGAAGGCCTGGCGGCCGGCATAGCGGGCGGTGCCGCCGAGCATCTCCTCGATGCGCAGCAACTGGTTGTATTTCTCCACCCGCTCGCCGCGACATGGCGCGCCCGCTTTCAGGTGCCCGGTGCCGAAGGCCACGGTAAGGTCGGCGATGAAGCTGTCGACCGTCTCGCCGCTGCGGTGCGAAACCATCGCTCCCCAGCCGTTGTTGTGGGCCAGCAGCACGGTCGTGTGGGTCTCGCTCAGGGTGCCGATCTGGTTCGGCTTGATCAGCACGGCGTTGGCGGCGTTCTCCCGGATGCCGCGGCGAATGCGCTCGGCACTGGTGACGAAGAGATCGTCGCCGACCAGCTCGATGCGCTTGCCGAGCGCTTCGGTCAGGCGCTTCCAGCCCACCCAGTCGTCCTCGGCGAGACCATCTTCCAGCACCACGATGGGGTAGCGTTCCACCCAGTCGCCGTAGAGTTCGATCATCTCCTCCGGGTCCAGCAGGCGTCCCTCCGAGTGCAACCGGTAGCGGCCGTGTTCGTAGAAGGCGCTGGGAGCCGGATCGATGGCCAGCTGGATGTCCTCACCTGGCCGGTAGCCCGCTCCCTCGATGGCTGTCATCAGCAGGTCGAGAGCATCGCTGTTGCGCTTGAGCGGTGGAGCGAAACCGCCTTCGTCCCCCACGGCCGTGGAGAAACCCCGGGCTTCCAGGATGGTGCGCAAGTGCTGGTAAATCTCTGCGCCCCAGCGCAGCGCCTCGCGAAAACTGCCGGCTCCGGACGGAACGAGCATGAACTCCTGGAAGTCGGTGCCTTGCCAATGCGCATGCACGCCACCGTTCAACACGTTGAACATGGGCACGGGCATTCGATTGGCGTCGTCGCCGCCCAGGTAGCGGAACAGCGGCTCATTGCAGGCCGTGGCGGCGGCGCGGGCGGTCGCCAGGCTGACGCCGAGGATGGCGTTGCTGCCCAGCCGCGACTTGTTCGGCGTGCCGTCGCACTGCAGCATCGCCAGGTCGATGGAGGTCTGATCGAGAGCGTCATGGCCGCGCAGCAGCGGGCCGATTTCGCTGCGGACGTTGTGCACGGCTTGCAGCACACCAAGGCCCGCGAAGCGCGCTGGATCGCAATCGCGCAATTCCACCGTTTCGTGCCTGCCGGTGGAGGCGCCTGAAGGCACCGATGCGCGCCCCTGGGAGCCGTCCTCCAGGGTCACGTCCACTTCCACCGTAGGATTCCCCCGCGAGTCGAGGATTTCCCGGGCGTCTATCTGCTGGATGAGAATGGCCATGACGCTCTCCGTACATTCGATCGGGCGCGCCCATTTCGCCGGGCGCTCCGCCGCTTTTGCTCATTTCGCGGTTGCGTAGGCCGCCACCGACTTGCGGATTTCCTCGCGTGCTTCCTCGACATCACCCCAGCGATCCATGCGCACCCATTTGCCGGGTTCGAGGGCCTTGTAGTTCTCGAAGAAGTGCTGGATCTGCGCCAGCAGCAGCGACGGCAGATCGCTGCACTGCCGGACGTGCTGGTAGAGCGTGCTGAGTTTGTCGTGGGGGACGGCGACTATCTTGGCATCCGGGCCGGCTTCGTCGGTCATGTACATCACACCGACGGGCCGGCAGCGAATCACCACGCCAGGAGAGACCGGACACGGCGCGACGACCAGAATGTCCAGCGGATCGCCGTCCTCGCTGAGGGTGCTGGGGATGAATCCGTAGTTGGCCGGGTAGAACATCGGCGTGCTGAGGAAGCGATCGACGAAGATCTGCCCGCAGGACTTCTCCAGCTCGTACTTGATAGGTGCATGGTTGGCCGGGATCTCGATCACCGCGTAGAGGTCGTCCGGGATGTCCTTGCCGGCGGGGATGTCGTTGTAGCTCATGCTGCGTTTCTCCAGAAGGTATCAGGTTGGGGTGCTGTCGCGTTCGGCCTTGCGCTTGCCCACCGTGCCCAGTTCGACAGGCGTCTTGACGTAGAACAGCGCGAGGTCTTCCTGCTCCAGGCGTTCGAACAGTCGCTCGCATTCTTCCTCGGTCACGGCGATGCAGATCTCCACCGGCTGATCGGCCAGTTCGAAGAAGTGGTAGGAGTGCAGGCGTCCGGCATGACCGAAGCCTTCGGAGCCCAGCATGAGGGTGGCGCCCTTGAGCTTCATGGCCTTGGCCAGGTCGACCATCCAGTCGGTGATCGGCTTGCCGCCGTGGCGGCGACTTTGATGGGTAAAGAAGGTCACCAGGTAGCCTTGCATGGTTGCACCTCATCGGCGTTCGTTGATTGACGGGTAGGCGAGCAGACTTTCTACGGTAGCTGCTCATCGGGACGCCTCGGCGAAAACCTGGACATACAGGTCCCTGCCGAACGCCGTGGCTTGCGGTGGGCCTTCGAGCATGCGGAAGGTTCGCTCGCCATCGTCGCGGCGTTCCGCGCGGAGGAACAGGGTGCCTTCGGGCGGCGCCAGGTACAGGCTTTCGGCGAAGTCGTGGAGGTGGGTGACGAAGAACAGCTTCACCCCGGCCTCGGCCAGCGCGCGCACGACCTGGCGGGCGATTTCCGAGCCTTCCCGTTCGTTGGTGGCGGCGAACGACTCGTTGCACAGCAGGATGGAGCGCGGACTCAGGCGGTCGATGATGGCGCTGATGCGGCCCAGTTCCTCGTCCAGCTTGCCGCTCTTCATCCCGGCGTCCTCCTCGCGCTTGTAGTGGGTGAAGAGGCCGTCGCACAGGTTGGCGCGCAGCCTGCGGGCGGGTACGAACATCCCGCACTGCAGCATCAGCTGGGCAATGCCGATGCTGCGCAGGAAGGTCGATTTGCCGCCCTGGTTGGCGCCGGTGACGATGAACAGATGGCGCCCGTCGCCGGCCAGATCGTTGCCCACCAGCGGGCGCTGCATGGTCAGCGCCAGGCTGATGTCGTAGAGCCCCTGGAAATCCTCGCGGCGTTCGGGCGGATCGTCGACTTCCGGAAAGCAGATATCCGCGCCCATCTCGCCCAGCCGCTCGCGCAGCCCGATGCAGCCGATGTAGAACGCCAGTTCGCTGCGCAGCATCGCGAAGAAGGCGGTGATGTGATCGGCGGCCTGGGCGATGGCGTTGGCCACCTGGTTGACGCCGCGATCCTTGAGTTCGGAAAGCGCCGTGGCACCGGTTTCGTCGCGCTCGGCCAGTTGGTAGATGTAGGCGGGCGGCTTTCTCTGGAACAGCCGGCGCAGCCAGGAGCCTTGCAGTGGTGGATATTGGCGCAGGCAATAGTCGATGCCACGGTTCAGGCTGCCCAGCCGGGCGCTGATCAGGTAGCCCTTGCGCAGTTCCAGCTGCTTCAGGTGAGCGTTCAGTTCGGCGAAGTACTGGTCGCTGATTTCCGTCCGTACCAGCTGGAACAGGTTGCGGAAACCCTCGGAGGCGAAGCGGCGGGCCTCGCTGTCGGCGATGCGGCGCAGGCGCGTGAGCATGTCGATCTGCATCTGCAGCAGCTTCATCGAGCGGTGCATGATGGTGCCCGGATACTTGCTCATGAAGCTCAGGTAGACGTTGTGCTCCAGGCCGACGGCGTCCAGGGCGATCCGGTACAGCTCGCGGATCGTCGCGGCGTTGGCCAGGCAGTCGCGCAGGATCGCCTGGCGGTAGCGGACGTCCTCGGCGCTGTTGTCGAAGGCGGTGAGCAGGGCGGTCCTGGCGATCTGCAGGAGGAATTTGTCGTCGCCGGCCATGGCGCCGAACAGCGTATCCAGGGCCAGGTCCTGGGTCAGCGCGTCGGCCTGTGGCGGAAGCTCCCTGTCCGGCTCGAAGTCCCGCTCCGGATACATGAGATGGGCTTTCATGGCTGGACCCGCTCCTTCACGCAGTCGTAGGTCAGGCGGTGCTTCCTGGCGATGGAGAGGGCGTAGGACAGCCGGTCCGCCGGCTTGCGCACGACCCGGAAGGTTCGTCGCGAGGGATCGTCGGGGTCGACGCAGCTCATCATGCTGACGACGCTTTCGCCCATCTCCGCGAGTTCGTGGATGAAGGTGACGCAGACGCAGATCGCGTCCAGATCGATCACCCGCCGCATGATCTTCTGCCCGAGGAAGGCCGCATCGGCGGCGGTGGTCGAGGAGAAGATCTCGTTGATAAGGATCAGGCTGCGCCCGCTGGCCCGTTCGAGGATATCGCGGGTTCGGAGCAGGTCGTCCTGCAGCTTGCCGCGCAGATCGCCGGGGCGTTCCTGCTTCTCGAACAGGGTGAATATCCGGTCGAAATGGAACAGTTCGGCGTGGCTGCCGGGCACCGGACAGCCGATGCAGGCCAGATGGTGAACCTGGCCGAACAGGCGGGCGAAGGTGGTCTTGCCGCCCTGGTTGGGCCCGGAAACCATCAGTATCCGCTCCTTGCCGGACAGCTCGAAATCGTTGCACACCAGCTCGCTGCCGCTCTTCACCAGCTTGCCGGCGAGTGCCAGGTCGAAGGTGTCGCGGGCCGAGACGGCCTTGTCGTCGTCCCGCACGCCGGGATAGCAGAAGGGCAGGCCAGCCGCCTGCAACGGTTCGATATGGCTCAGGTAGGCCAGGTAGAACTGCACCTCGCGGTCGAAGTCGCGGAGGCGCTGGTCGATGAATCGCTCATGCCTTGTGCAGAAGGCGCGCTGCCCGGCGAAGGTCTCCGGGTAAAGCTGCGCGACCATGTCGAGGACCGCTGTCTCGACATGGTTCATGTTCGGCCATTCGTGGAACTGTGCGAGATAGTCGCGAACCTCGCCCTGGCGGAATTTCTCGAAGGTCCTGTCGATGGCGATGCTGATATCGGCCGTCGGGGTGTATTCGCGGACCTCGATGCGGTTGTCCCTGATCAGCATCGAATAGGTCACCTGACCCAGTGCGTCGAGCAGATGCCGGGCATCCCGCTCCAGCGTCAGGAATGCTTCGGAGGCCAGGTAGTGGGCGAGGTAGCGTTGCAACCCGGCGAGGCCCCGTGACGCGAAGGCGAGGCTCGCCAGCTCGCGCCCCAACAGGATGACGGTATCGCAATAGGTCAGGACGGCTTCGAGGAAACTGCGCTCCTGCTGCCTGGGGTGATGGAGCTTCTGCGCCTGTTCCCGATGGCTCCGCATGGCCCGCATCGAACCGGCGAAGACCTCGACGACAGCGCGGACCGCCGGGGCTTGCAGGTCGCGCATGACTGCCTGGCGGTAGCGGATGGTGTCCGGGTCTTCCAGATGGCTGTAGAAGAACGGCTTGAGGTCGTACTCCTCCCGGTCGGCGGTGATGGCGTCGACGATCTGGTCGAGGTTCAGGTCCTTGAAACAGGGCGGTGGCAAGGAGATCAGCGGTTGCCGCCGTTGCCCGGGAAAGAGAATGCTGTGGAATTCATCGAGCGGGATGGCCGGAGACTGCACCGGAACGCCATCCGCGAAGGGGTGTGTGGCTGATGACATGATCCTGTCCTCATGAGTGGACAGCCTGGGCCCTCAGGGGCGGCTGTCCATGGTCATGTAGGCATCATCAGCACGAGGCGGTTGAAGGAGGAATGCCATCTCCTTCCCCTAACCCTAGCAAAGAATCCGCGGGGGTGTAGCCGCGCCCCCTGCGCACGCAAGGGACGCCGGGAGGGTAGGCGGGTGCGCGTTGCCGCATCGGGAACGACATGGACGTGGTTTGATTGTTATCAAAGTTTTTCCGCACCAGGCGCGCAGGCTTTTTTGAAGTGGCCGAACGCATTCGGGCAATCCAGCCCGGCACCGGGAGGAAAATCATGAAGAAAATCGCAATGGCCTTGGCAACGGTGCTGTTGGCAAGCACTCCAGTGGTCTCGGTGACAGGCGCGGAGACCAACCCCCAGACCGACGGGAAGGCAGCGGCGCAGGACGCGCCCAGGGCGCCGAATACCGAGGAGTTCGACAAGCAGCTGGAGAAGATCCAGCAGCAGATGAATGCGATGCACGAGCAGATGCAGAAGATCCAGAACACGCAGGACCCGAAGGAAAGGCAGAAGCTGCTGGACGAGCACTGGATCAGCATGCGCAGCACCATGGACACGATGCATGGTCTCTGGGACCACGGCATGGGGCCGGCAGGAATGGGCCACGGTGGAATGGGGATGGGAATGGGGCCCGGCATGATGGGGCGCGGTGGTGGCGGCTGGATGCACATGCGTGGCTACTACTCGCACCTTACCCCCGAGCAGATGCGGCAGCACCAGTACATGATGGACCAGTACATGAACATGCAGCAGCAGATGATGAACCACATGATGTGGCAGCAGCAGTACCGCAACGGCGGGCCGCCGAAGACCCCGTAGCAGACCCGGGTCGGTTCAGCCGGGCCGAACTGTTGAAACCTCAGCCGATCCGGAGGTGAACGATGCGTCCAGCTGCAATCGACAAGCATCCCGAAGCGATGCGTGTGAAGCCCAACTGGCCGGACAGCGCCGAGGCCGCTGCCGGTTTCTCCTGGCAGGCCGCCGCGCACGAGCTGGCGCGCCTGCCCGATGGCGGCCTGAACCTGGCGCATGAGGCGGTCGATCGCCATGCCCTGGGTGCGCGGTGCGATCACACCGCGCTGTGCATCCTGGCACGCGACGGCGGGCGCCAGGAGGTCAGCTACGCCCAGCTGAGTCGCCTGAGCAACCGCTTCGCCAATGTGCTGCAGCGCCTCGGGCTCTCGGTGGGGGACCGGCTGTTCGTCCTCTGCGAGCGGGGCATCGAGCTGTATCTTGGCGTGCTGGGAGGACTGAAGAACGGCTGCATCGTCACGCCGCTGTTCGCCGCCTTCGGCCCCGAGCCCCTGGAAACACGCCTGCGCCTGGGCGAGTGCCGCGTCCTGCTGACCAGCCGGAGCCTCTACCGGCGCAAGGTGGCGGCGCTGCGCGAGCGCCTGCCGGCGCTGGAACAGGTGCTGGTCTACGACGGGGAGGGCGAGACGACGCCCGTGGACGGCACCCTTGACCTGCACCGGTTGCTGGACGAGGCGCCGGACGACTTCGAGGTCGTGTCCTGCAGCGAGGACACCCCGTCGCTGCTGCATTTCACCAGCGGCACCACCGGCACGCCGAAGGGGGCCCTGCATGTGCATGGCGCGGCGCTGATGCACTACGTCACCGGCAAATACGCGCTGGACCTGCACCCGGACGATATCTACTGGTGCACCGCCGATCCCGGCTGGGTCACCGGCACTTCCTACGGCATCCTCGCTCCGCTGATGCTCGGCGTGACCAGCATCGTCGATGCCGGCGATTTCGATGCGGCGCGCTGGTACGCGACGCTCGAACGGGAGCGGGTCAGCGTGTGGTACACCGCGCCCACGGCGATCCGCATGCTGATGCGGGCAGGGCCGGAACTGGCACGGCGTCACGCTTTCCCGCAGTTGCGTTTCGTCGCCAGCGTGGGCGAGCCGCTCAATCCGGAGGCGGTGTGGTGGGGCCAGGATGTGCTCGGCCTGCCCATCCACGACAATTGGTGGCAGACCGAAACCGGCGGAATCATGATCGCCAACACCCTGGCCATGCCGATCAAGCCCGGTTCCATGGGCAAGCCGCTACCGGGCATCGAGGCAGCCATCGTGCGGGTGAAGGATGACGGCGCACTGGAATGGCTCGGCGACGACCAGCTCGGCGAACTGGCGCTCCGGCAACCATGGCCGGGCATGTTTCGCACCTACCTCGGCCAGGAAGCGCGCTACCAGCGCTGCTTCGTCGGCGACTGGTATCTCAGCGGCGACCTGGCCCGGCGCGACGCCGATGGCTACTACTGGTTCGTCGGCCGCAGCGACGATGTCATCAAGTCCGCCGGACACCTGATCGGCCCGTTCGAGGTCGAGAGCGCGCTGATGGAGCACCCGGCGGTGGCCGAGGCGGCGGTGATCGGCAAACCCGACGAACTGCTGGGAGAGCGGGTCAAGGCGTTCGTCGCGCTGAAGGCCGGCTTCAATCCCAGCGACGCCCTGCGGGACGAGCTGCTCGGCCACGCGCGGGTCCGGCTGGGCGCCGTCGTTGCGCCGAAGGAACTGGACTTCCTTCCCGCCCTGCCGCGCACCCGCAGCGGCAAGATCCTCCGCCGACTGATCAAGGCCCGCGAGCTGGGCCTGCCGGAAGGCGATACCTCGACACTGGAGAACCCGGTATGAACGGACAACCATCGCCCCCGTCGCAGGCGCAAGCTGTGGGCCTGCTGCACGACATGCTGCGTATCCGCCGGCTCGAGGAACGCGCCGCCGAGCTCTACGGCCAGCAACAGATTCGTGGCTTCCTGCACCTGTACATCGGCGAGGAAGCTGTGGCGGTCGGCGCCGTGCGCGCGCTGGCGGAGGACGACGCGCTGGTGGCCACCTATCGCGAGCATGGCCATGCGCTGCTCAAGGGCGTATCGATGAACGCCATCATGGCGGAGATGTTCGGTCGCCTGGAGGGTTGCTCCCGTGGGCGGGGCGGGTCCATGCACCTGTTCGACAAGGCCACGCGCTTCTTCGGCGGCAACGCCATCGTCGGGGGCGGTCTGCCGCTGGCAGCGGGGCTGGCCCTGGCCGAGCGCCTGCAGGGCGGCAATCGCCTGGTCGCCTGCTTCTTCGGCGAGGGTGCGATGGCCGAAGGCGCCTTCCACGAATCCATGAACCTGGCTGTGCTCTGGCGGCTGCCGTTGCTGTTCTGCTGCGAGAACAATCTCTATGCCATGGGCACCGCCCTGGTCCGCTCGCAGTCGCAGACCGACCTGTGCGCCAAGGCATCGGCCTACAAGATGCAGGCGCAGGCGGTGGATGGCATGGATGTGCTCGCCGTGCACGAAGCCAGCCGCCGGGCGGTGGAGTGGGTCAGGTCCGGGGCGGGGCCGTATTTCATCGAGTTCCAGACCTACCGATTCCGCGCGCACTCGATGTTCGACCCCGAGCTCTACCGCGACAAGGCCGAGGTCGAGCGCTGGAAGCGGCGCGACCCGATACCGGCCTACCGCGCGCGGTTGCTCGCCGACGGGACGCTGGACGAGGACGCTTCCGCCGCGCTGCTCGCCGAGGTGGAACGGGAGGTCGAGGCAGCGGTCGCCTTCGCCGAGGCAGGCACCCTGGAGCCGCTGGCGACGCTGCTGAGCGACGTCTACACCGAGGAGGGCGCGCCATGACTCGCACGACCTACCGCGAAGCCCTGCGCGAGGCGCTTCGCGAAGCCCTGCTGCGCGATGACCGGGTGTTCCTGATGGGCGAGGATGTCGGGCGCTACGGCGGCAGCTATGCGGTTTCCAAGGGTCTGCTCGAAGAGTTCGGCGAAGAGCGCATCCGCGACACCCCGCTCTCCGAGCTGACCTTCGTCGGCGCGGGCATAGGCGCGGCGCTGGGCGGCATGCGGCCGATCGTCGAGGTCATGACGGTGAACTTCAGCCTGCTGGCGCTGGACCCGCTGGTGAATACCGCTGCCACCCTGCGGCACATGTCCGGCGGCCAGTTCTCGGTCCCCCTGGTCGTGCGCATGGCCACGGGCGCGGGCCGGCAACTGGCTGCGCAGCACTCGCACAGCCTCGAAGGCTGGCTCGCCCATGTCCCCGGCATGAAGATCCTCGCCCCGGCCACCCTGGAGGATGCGCGCGGCATGCTCTGGCCGGCGCTGGAGGACCCCGATCCGGTACTGATCTTCGAGCATGCCCAGCTCTACAACATGGAGGGCGAACTGGACGCCGGGGCGCCGGTGGATATCCGCTCGGCGCGGGTTCGTCGCGAGGGCACCGACCTGACCCTGGTGGCGTATGGCGGCACCTTGCACAAGGCGCTGGCCGCCGCCGGGCAACTGGCGGAGGAGGGCATTTCCGCCGAAGTCATCGACCTGCGTGTGCTGCGCCCGCTGGACGACGTCACCCTGCTGGCCTCGCTGCGCAAGACCCGCCGGGTCCTGGTGATCGACGAGGCCTGGCGCAGCGGCGGGCTGTCCGGAGAGATAATCGCGCGCCTCGTCGAGCAGGGCTTCTACGAGCTGGATGCGCCACCAGCGCGAATCTGCGGCGAAGAGGTGCCCATTCCCTATGCCAAACACCTGGAGGAGGCAGCCTTGCCACAGGTGCCCGGCATAGTCGCGGCGGCCAGGGGGTTGCTGAAATGATCGAGTTCAGCCTGCCGTCGCTGGGCGCCGACATGGACGAGGGCACGTTGCTGGAATGGAAGGTACGCCCAGGCGACACCGTCGAGCGCGGTCAGGTGGTGGCCGTGGTGGATACCGCCAAGGCGGCGGTGGACGTGGAATGCTGGCAGGCCGGCGAGGTCTTCGAGCTGCTGGTCGAGCCGGGCGTCAAGGTGCCGGTCGGCACACCGCTGGCGACGCTGCTCGAAGCCGGCGAGACGGCGGCCAGCGCGCGGAAGCGGAGGCGGCCAGCAGCCCCGGCCAGGGTCGCCGAACCGCCCCGCCCGATGCCCGGACCGCCGCCCGGCACCCGCCCACGGGTTTCCCCGGCGGCGCGATTGCGTGCCGCCGAGCTGGGCATCGATGTCGAACGCATTCCAGGCAGCGGGCCGCAGGGCGCGGTGACGCTGCGCGACGTCGAGGCGGCACGGCAGCCTGCTGCGGGTGACCGCAACGCCGCCATGCGCCAGGCCATCGCCAGTGCGATGAGTCGTTCCAAGCGCGAGATTCCGCACTATTACCTGATGGAATGCGTGGACCTGGGACCGCTGCTGGGCTGGCTGCAGGCGTTCAATGCAGCGCTACCCCCGGAACAGCGCCTGCTGCCCGCCGTGGCCCTGCTGAAGGCAGTGGCGCTGGCCCTGCGCGGCTACCCACAACTCAACGGCTGTTGGCGCGACGGCGCTTTCCAGCCGGCCAGCGGCATCCACCTGGGCGTCGCCATCGCGCTGCGCCAGGGCGGGCTGGTCGCTCCGACCCTGCATGATGTCGCGGACAAGGACCTGCCGACCCTGATGGGCGAGTTCGCCGACCTGGTACAACGTGCCCGCGCCGGCTCCCTGCGCAGCTCCGAACTCGGCGATGCGGGCCTGACCGTCACCCTGCTCGGCGACCAGGGGGCGGAGAGTGTGTTCGGTGTCATCTACCCGCCGCAAGTGGCGCTGGTGGGCTTTGGTCGCATTGCCGAACGGCCGTGGGTCGATGACGGCGAGCTGTGCGTACGGCCGCTGGTCAATGCGACCCTGGCGGCCGATCACCGGGTCAGCGACGGCCATTACGGCGGACGTTTCCTTGCCGAGGTACGCCGCCTGCTGCAGCGGCCCGGCGACTTGTGAGGAGGTGCAGGATGGACGAGGCCGCGATCCGCAGCGAGGTGCTGCAAGCCCTGAAAACCATCGCGCCGGAGATCGATCCGGCCAGCCTGCGGAGCGACCGGCCGCTGCGCGAGGAGGTCGACCTGGACTCCATGGACTGGCTGCGCTTCATGGCGCTCCTGCACCAGCGCCTGGGCGTCAGCATCCCGGAGGAGGATTACTGGCGGTTCAACCGGCTGGACGATCTGGTCGGGTACCTGCAGTCGCATCTGGCATGAACGCACGGGACGGCGTCGCTGCCCGGCGATGGCCTGCCGGCCGACATGGACTTAAATCAAGGTAGCCCCGAAGAACGACCCGGGCAGAGGAGGTGCCAGGTGCCGCAGCATCCCGAATTGACCATCGAACAGCTCTACCACGCTTGCGACCCGGAGGCACTGGGCTGCACCACCAGCGACGAACTCGCCGACCTGGATTCCGGCCTGGGCCAGGAGCGGGCGCTGGGCGCGCTGCGCTTCGGCATGGGCATCCGCCACGAGGGGTACAACCTCTACGTGATGGGCTCGCCGGGACTCGGCAAGCACGCCATCGTCCGCCAACTGCTCGGCCGCCAGTTGCCGCAGCTCGCGGCGCCGAGCGACTGGTGCTACGTCCACAACTTCCGCACGCCGCACAAGCCGCGCGTACTGCGCGTGCCTGCCGGCACCGGCTGCGGCCTGGACAATGACCTGCGGGCGCTGGTGCGGTCACTGCTCACGGCCTTGCCGGCGGTCTTCGCCAGCAACGAGTACCGCGATGCCGTGCAGAGCATCAAGGACAAGTTCAAGAACCGCGAAAAGCAGCTGTTCAGCAATGTCGAGAGCCAGGCGGAAGAGGCGGGCATCATCCTGCTGCGCACGCCGACGGGCTTCTCCCTGGCGCCAATGAAGAACGACGAGGTGCTTGACGCCGAGGCCTTCAACAAGCTCCCCGAGGCGGAAAAGCAACGGATCAACGAGCATATGGAGCACCTGAGCCAGCTGCTGCGCCAGACGTTGCAGCAACTGGCCCAGGCCAGCCGCGATCACGACCTGCAGATCGAACAGCTCAACCAGGCGGTGGCGCGCACCACCGTGGACCGCCAGTTCAACCACCTGGAAATCCGCTACGCGCATCTCGATCAGGTTGCGTCGTTCCTCGACGAGGTCAAGCGCGACCTGATCGAAAAGGGCCTGGAGCTGTTCGGCTCGGCACCGGCCGAACAACTGCAACTGCTCGAACACCAGCGCCTGACGCCGTTCAACCGCTATTTCGTCAACGTGCTGGTCGACCACGGTGTCAGCAGCGTGGCTCCGCTGGTCTATGAGGAACACCCGATCTACCAGAACCTCTTCGGGCGCATCGAGCACCAGGCGCAGATGGGCACGCTGCATACCGATTTCACCCTGATCAAGGGCGGCGCGCTGCACCGGGCCAACGGTGGCTACCTGTTGCTCGATGTGCGCAAGCTGCTGACCACCCCCTTCGCCTGGGACGCCCTGAAGCGCGCGTTGCAGGCCCGCCAGTTGCGCATCCAGTCCCCCGAGCAGTTGCTCAGCCTGGCCAGCACCATATCGCTGGAGCCCGATCCCATCCCGCTGGACGTGAAGGTGGTGCTGATCGGCGACCGTCTGCTCTATCACCTGCTGAGCCAGTTCGATCCGGAGTTCCCGATGCTGTTCAAGGTCGAGGCGGACTTCGCCGAAGACATGCCCCGGGACGCGCAGAGCACTGTCCTGTACGCGCGCCTGCTGGCCACCCTGCAGCGTGAGCACCAGTTGCGAGCGCTGGACGCCCGCGCCATCGGCCGGGTGATCGAACAGGCGACGCGTGCCGCCGCCGATGGCGAGAAGCTGTCGCTGAACATGCAGGGGCTGCTCGATCTGCTGCACGAGGCCGACTACTGGGCCGGTGAGCAACAGCGCTCGCTGATCCTTCGCGAGGATGTCGAGCGTGCGGTGCAGGCGCGCCTGGACCGTGGAGGACAGATTCGCGAGCGCCTGCTCGAAGCCGCCCTGCGCGGCCTGCGCCATATCGAAACCAGCGGCACCTGCGTGGCGCAGATCAACGGCCTGGCGGTGCTGCAGGCGGGCGGGCAGTCCTTCGGGCATCCGGCACGGATCAGCGCCACCGCGCGCCTGGGCGACGGCAAGCTGGTCGACATCGAGCGAGAGGTGGAGCTGGGCGGCGCACTGCACTCGAAGGGCGTACTGATCCTTTCCGCCTACCTGGCCAGCCGTTTCGGTGGCCGCCAGCCGCTGTCCTTCGCCGCTACCCTGGTGTTCGAGCAGTCCTACGGCGGAGTCGACGGCGACAGCGCCTCGGCCGCCGAGCTCTGCGTGCTGCAATCGGCACTGGCCGCGCTACCGCTGCGCCAGGACCTCGCCATCACCGGCTCGGTGGACCAGCACGGACGCCTGCAGGTCATCGGCGGAGTCAACGAGAAGATCGAGGGCTTCTTCGACCTCTGCGCAGCGCGCGGCCTGAACGGCAGCCAGGGCGTGATCATCCCGCAGGGCAACGTCAAGCACCTGATGCTGCAGCAGGGCGTGCTGGACGCGGTGGCCGAAGGGCGCTTCCACGTCCATGCGGTGACACACGTCGAACAGGCGATGGAACTGCTCACCGGACTCGCCGCGGGCAGCGCCGACGAGCAGGGACGTTTCCCCGCCGGGACGATCAACGGAGCGCTGCAGGCGCGTCTGGAGGAACTCGGCGAATGGCGCCGGCGTTTCGCGACTCCGCCAGGAGAGGGCTCCGCAGGCAATGGCGCGGCGCAGGGCTGATGGAATGGAGACCGGGTCGGGTTCCGTGCCCGACCCGGTTCGTCACAACGAAGCGAGATCGGCTCGGGGGCGAACAAGATGAAAATCCGTATCTACCGGTATCTCCCTGAAGAAGACGACGCGCCGCGACTGCAGGACTACACCTGCGACCTGCAGCCGGGCAAGGACATGATGGTGCTCGACCTGCTGGAGCACCTGAAAACCCAGGACCCGACGCTGACCTACCGGCGCAGTTGTCGCGAAGGCGTCTGCGGCTCCGACGGCATGAACATCAACGGCGCCAACTGCCTGGCCTGCATCACCAGCGTCTCGACGTTGCTCGACGGCGGGCAACTGCCGTCCGGGCAGCCCGTCAGGCCCCTTCGGGGCGATGTGGACATCGTCATACGGCCATTGCCCGGCTTGCCCGTGATACGGGACCTGGTCGTCGACATGACGATGTTCTACAAGCAATACGAACGGATAAAGCCCTATCTCATCAACGACGAGCCGCCACCTGCCATCGAGCGGCTGCAGTCGCCGGAGGACCGGGACAAGCTGGATGGGTTGTACGAATGCATCTTGTGCGCCTGCTGCTCGACGCAGTGCCCGTCCTGGTGGTGGAACCCGGAGCGCTTCATAGGTCCGGCGGGCCTGTTGAATGCCTACCGCTTCCTTGTCGATTCCCGCGATACGGCCACCGAGGCGCGGCTGTCGGAGCTCGACGATCCATTCAGCGTGTTCCGTTGTCGCTCGATCTACAACTGCATCGCGTTCTGCCCGAAAAAGCTCAAGCCACGGGCGGCCATCGGACATATCGAGAAGATGCTGCTGAAACGCGGTACTTAGCTGGAGGCAAGTGCTCATGTTTTTCTGCTGCGGTCATCAAGAGCTTGATGACCGCAGTCTGTCGGTCAGCGATCGGCGCCTTTACCTGCCATAGGTGGCAGTGAAGCTCGCCTTGCCCAGTTGGTTCGCGTTAATCATGAAGCCTACCAGCGCAGCGGTCGCGTCGGACGGTACGTCGAGCTTGTCGGTCTTCAGTGCATACAGCGTGAAGATATAGCGGTGCGGCTTGTCGCCCTGCGGTGGGCAGGCGCCGCCGAAGCCCGGTGCGCCGAAGTCGGTACGGCCCTGCACCGCGCCCGCAGGCAGCCGTTTGCCATCGGCTGTGCCTATGCCTTCGGGCAGCTCGCTCGCGTTGGCCGGGATGTTGTAGACCACCCAGTGCCACCAGCCCGAACCAGTCGGTGCGTCGGGATCGTAGACGGTGAGGGCGTAGCTCTTCGTGTCGGCGGGCGCATCGCTCCACTTCAACGCCGGTGAGACGTTCTTGCCGCTGCATCCGAAGCCGTTGAACACCTGGGCCTCGGTGAGCTGGCTGTCGGGCTTGATTGTCGGGCTGCTCAATGTAAAGCCGGCAGCCTGGGCGATGCCGATGCTGCCGAAGACGGCGGCGCACAGTGTTGCAGCCACGCCCTGACCCAGACGGGAAAGCGATGAGAAACGGCGATGCATGACGGGACTCCTTTCCGTTCGGAAGATAAAAAGACCGATCATAGAGCCTTCGCGATGCAGCAACGAGAGACCATGAGCCGCAGCCAATGGGCTGCGGCTCGCTCCAGGCCAACGCTACGCAGGCGCGGCTGCCTTGCTGGTCGAAGACGCCCGGTGATGTCGGCGCGTTTCAGAAGGCGCGAACGGCAGCGCTGGCCAGTTGGTTGAGATAGGGCAGGTCGCAGAGGTGCCATTGGCGCAAGCGGCCGCGAATGTGCCCTGCCTGTTGCCAGTCGGACAACAGGCGGCTGAGCGATTCCGGGCGTATTCCCAACTGGATGGCGAGCTGGCGCTGGCTGATCGGCAGCAGGAGATCTTCGCCCTGGTGCCGATGCAGGGCCAGCAGATAGGCCGCCAGGCGCTGTGATGCCGAACTGGCGGTCAACCAGTCCACTTCGTTGACCTGCCGGTACAGGCGCTGGCTGAGGCTTTCCAGCATACGCATGGCCAGCGCCGGATGGCTCTCGCAGGCACGGCGCAGCGCCTTCCGGCTCAGGCGATAGCAGGCGCAGTCGCATTGTGCCCGGGCATTCATCGGATACCGCCCGTGAGGCATGAACATGGCTGCCTCGGCGATCAACTGCCCCTCACGAAACAGATGGAAAACGCGTTCTTCGCCGTCACTGGTGAAGCGCATCATCTCTACGCATCCGTGGCTCACCAGCAGGTAGTGCTCTGCCTGGTCGCCCTCGCGGAACAGCATGTTCCCGCTGGTGGCCCGCAGATGGCTGGCCGATTCGACAAGGATCGAGATCAGGTCGTGCGGGAGGTCGGCGAATAGCGGGAGCGAGGAGAGCAGGCGCCGGCACTCGCCGATGTCCGCCTGAGACTTAACATTTGTCATTCGTAGCTGGCGTGCTGGCTGTGATGATGTGCGAATGAAGATAAGACGTATTCGCATACATGGCAATCATCAGGCCATCACACTGGCGGCCTCCCTCTGGCTGGCAGTATTCGGTGCATTCGCCGCCCCGGCGATCGAAGCGAAGGAAGCCGTACTGCGACTGGCCGGTCCTGCCGCGGTGGTCAGCTTCCCGCTGCTGCACATGATCGAGAGCGGGGCGCTGAAAGATCAGGCGGAGCGCGTTGAGTTCCGCCTGTGGCAGAACCCCGATCAACTGCGCGTACTGCTGGCCAAGGACGAGATCGACTTCAGCGCGGCCCCGGTCAATCTGCCGGCACTGATGGCAGGGCGCGGCCAGCCGGTGAAGCTGTTGAACGTGTCGGTATGGGGAATCATCTGGCTGGTCAGCCGGGACCCGTCCGTGAAGAGCTTCGCCGACCTGACCGGCAAGGAGCTGGTGCTGCCGTTCCAGCGGGATCTGCCGGCGGTTCTGGTCGATGAGCTGTTGCGCAGCCATGGCTTGCAGGCGGGCAGGGACCTGACCCTGCGCCCCGTGCGCGATGGCCAGGATGCGCAGGCGCTGCTGCTGGCCGGACGCGCCGACCATGCGTTGTTGGTCGAACCGGGCGTATCGCTGCTGCTCTGGCGTAACCAGCAGCAGAAGGGCGCTCCACTGTTCCGCGTGCAAAGCCTGGAAAGCGCCTGGAAACAGGCCTTTGCGCAGCAACCCGAACTGCCCCAGGCGGGCCTCATGACCAGCGCGCGGATGGCTGGCGAGACCGAACTGTCGCGTGCGGTGGTCTCGGCGTATGCCGACTCGGCGCGCTGGTGCAGTGCATTTCCCGATAACTGCGCCGAACTGGTACACCGGCATCTGCCGTACCTGCCGGTCGCGGCCATCGCCGATTCGATCCGTGTCACCCGCCTGGAAAGCCGCACCGCCAGCCAGACGCGGCAGCAGCTCGAAGCGCTCTATCGGCTCATCGCCGAACGGCATCCGCAGTCCATCGGTGGCGCCATGCCGGCTGCCGGGTTCTACGGGCCATGAGCATGAGAAACCTGCGCCCCACATCACGACTCTGGGCCTTGCTGGGCGGCCTCCTGATGTTGCTCGGTTGGCAGTTGCTGGCGCTGCGCCTGGGGCCGCTGCTGATGGCTACGCCGTTGCAGACGCTGGATGCGATGTGGCGGCTGCCGTTCGAGGCGGACTTTCGCCTGCATGCCGGTGCCAGCCTGTTGCGCATCGGTCTCGGGGTTGGCCTGGGGTGTCTGCTGGGTTTCAGCCTGGGGTTGATGGCTGGCCTCGATGCGCGGCTGCGTGGGCTGCTGGAGCCGCTGCGCTGGCTATTGATGGCTACACCGCCGGTGGTAGTGGTCGTGCTGGCGATGCTCTGGTTCGGCCTGGGATCGGCGATGGTGGTGTTCATCAGCGTGCTGATGCTGGCGCCGGGCATGTACGTGAATACCGTCAAGGGCATGCTGATGGTGGACCGGGACCTGCTGGAAATGGCCCGGGTATACCGCTTCGGCGCCTGGCAGAAGCTGCGTCACCTGTATGTTCCCGCCCTGACCGCACCGCTGGGTGCAGCGCTGCTGATCGCTACCTGTGGTGGTGTGCGGCTGGTGGTGATGGCCGAAGTCCTGGGCGCCGAGAGCGGTGCCGGCTTCGCGCTGGCCAACGCGCGCAGCACCTTCGATAGCGCCGGCTTGTATGCCTGGACGTTGCTGATTCTGTTGCTGGTCGCCGGGCTGGAGTTCGCTCTGTTGCAACCGTTGCAACGCCGCATGGGACGTTGGCAGGAGCCTGCCCATGCTTGAACTGCGCGCTGTGGACCTGACTCTGGGTGGACGATCCGTGCTGGCCCATGTCGACTTCCAGGTTCTGGCCGGCGAGCGGGTGGGCATTCTCGGGCCCAGCGGCGCTGGCAAGAGCTGCCTGCTGAGCCTGGCCGCCGGCATCCTGGGCGTACAGCGGGGCACGTACGGCAATACGTTCCGGCATTCGGTTCTGGCCTTCCAGGAGCCGCGCCTGCTGCCGTGGTGCCGGGTCAGCGAGAACCTGGAAATTCCCCTGCGTGCGGCCGGACATGCCAAGGCGGCGGCTCGGCGCCTGGCGGCCGACTGGCTGGAGCGGGTCGGCCTGAGCGCGTACGTGGATGCCTGGCCAAACCAGCTTTCAGGCGGCATGGCGCAGCGCGTGGCGCTGGCTCGCGCGCTGTCGGTCGAGCCTGATCTTTTGATGCTCGACGAGCCCTTCAGCGCGCTGGACCCGGCCCTGCGCAATTCAGTCATCGAACTCTGTCGCGAGTGGCTCGATCAGTCGGGCGCGGCTCTGCTGTGCGTCAGTCATCACCCCGGCGAGCTGGTGGGGCTGGTCGATCGCTTCGTGCTGCTGAACTCCGGCTCGCTGCAGGCATTCGACCTTGCCAGTCATGCACCGGAGCAGACGCTGGAGGCACTTCATCAGACCCTGCTGGCCCTGGAGGCCCCCACATCATGATCTATCCCATTCTGCTGACCCTGCACCTCTTCGCCGCACTGATGTTCATCGGCACGGTGTTCTTCGAGGTGCTGATACTCGAGGGCGTGCGCAAGCACGTGCCGCCCGCCGTGATGCGTGAGGTCGAGCAGGGCATAGGAAAGCGTGCGCGCCGGCTGATGCCCTGGGTACTGCTCGTGCTGTTCAGCGCCGGCCTCGGCATGGTCTGGGTGCGTTACCTGCCGCAGTTGGCCAACCCGCTGGCGTCCTCATTCGGCACCTTGCTGAGTTTGAAGATGCTCCTCGCCCTGAGCGTGCTCGGGCACTTCTTCACCGCCATGTACCTGCTGTTCAGCGGGCGCATGAACTCGAAGTACTTCCGCCGAATTCACCTGAGCGTCTTCACCCACATGGTCGGCATCGTTCTGTTGGCCAAGGGCATGTTCTACCTGAGCTGGTGATCCAGTTTTTCAGCTAACGGAGTTTAGCCATGAGTCGTTCCATTCATCCGAGACTCTCATTTCCCCTGCTGGTCGTTGGCCTGCTGCCCCTTTCGGCAGTGGCCGAGGACAGAGTGGAACTTGAGCCGATGCAGATCAGCGAGCAGCGCCAGGTGCCGGCCAGCCTGTCGGTCGAGGCGGAGCGCGAACGCCTGGCCCGCGTGCCGGGCGGCACCAACCTGGCCGAACCGCAACGCGAGACGCGCCTGGCGACCCTGCGTGATGCGCTGGACTATCAACCGGGCCTGATCATCCAGGACTTCTTCGGCGGTACCGATCAGCCGCGCCTGAATATTCGCGGCTCGGGAGTCCAGAGCAATCCGGTCAATCGCGGCGTTCTGCTGCTGCAGGATGGCCTTCCGCTCAACGAGGCCGATGGCTCGTTCGTCATTGGCCTGCTGGAGCCGCGCAATGCCGCCTGGATCAGTGCCCGGCGCGGCGCCAATGCCGGCAGTCCTGGCGCCACCACACTCGGCGGCGAGCTGGAGTTCAATTCGCTGACCGGTAGCGACGAAGCTGGCCGACTGCGCCTGGAAAGCGGCAGCTTCGGCCGCCATGGACTCCAGGCTGCGGCCGGTCTGGCGGAGGGCGGGCATGATGCGCGAGTGAGTGTCAGCCATGACGAATACGACGGTTATCGCCACCATTCCGCCTCCCATCGCACCGTGGCACAGAGCAACTTCGGCCTGGACCTGGGCAATGGCGTGCAGAACCGCAGCTACCTGTCGTGGAGCGATCTGACTTTCGAGATCCCCAACGTCATCACCAAGTCGCGCCTGGAAGATGACCCGCGCAGCGTGCTGGGCGACGGCAATACCCCGCAGGACCGCCTGCTCAATATCTACCGGCGCGACCCGCACCGGGACACCCAGCAGTTGCGCCTGGCCAACCGCACACTGTGGAGCGGCGAGGGCTGGCAGCAGAGTTTCGGTGTCTACGGGCAAAACACGGTGGATGATTTCACCGATCCGCTCAGTCACACCCTGACCGACAGCGACACCATGGGTGCCCAATGGCAGCTGGCGGGTGAGCAGCGCCTGTTCGGCTATCGACTGGGCGCCAGTTGGTCCTACAGCGACATGCGTCGTGAGCTTTATGCCAACAGTCCTCAGAATGGCCAGCGCCTGCAGCGTTTCGGCGACTTCGATCTGGCAGCGCGCAACCTCGATCTGCTGGCGGGGCTGGATTGGCATCTGGCCGAGCAGTGGACGCTGGTGACCGAGGTGAAGTGGAGCGATGTCAGCCGCGATGCACGGTCGCGCGATAGCGGCAACAAGCTGGACCAGGGATGGAACTACTCCACGCCCAAGATCGGCCTGAACTGGACACCCAGCGAAAACCAGCGCTGGTACGCCAACATCAGCCGGAGCCACGAGGCGCCAACCTTCTGGGAAATCGTCACCGCCGAAGTGCCGCCGACCGCTCCCGCCCTGGCCACGGCGCAACTGGTCGATCTCGACGTGCAGCGTGCCACCACCTACGAGATTGGTGGTCAGGGCCGCATCGGCCCGAACCAGTGGAGCCTGTCGCTGTATCGCAGTGACGTGGAGGACGAGCTGATTTCCACCAGTGACAGCCTGGGCGTCAAGGTGGGGACCTACAACTATGGTTCCGGCACTCGCCACCAGGGTGTGGAGGCGGGGCTGAATGGTGTACTGCCGACTTCCTCCAGCATCGGTGGGGATCTGGCCTACCGTCTGGCCTGGACCTTCAGCGACTTCCGCTTCCGTGGAGGCGAGTTCGAAGGCAACCAGATTGCGGGCGTGCCTCGCCAGCTGTGGGCGGCGGAGCTGCTATATCGTCGAGGCCCATGGAGCATCGGCCCGAACCTGCGCTGGCTGCCGCAGGACACCCCGACCGACCACGCCAATACTCGCGACAACTACCAGGACTCCTACGCGCTCTGGGGTCTCAAGGCGAGCTACAAGGCGAATGAGGAGCTGTCCGTCTATCTGCAAGGCGACAACCTGGCCGATGAGGTTTACGCCAGCAGCTACGCGATTCGCAATCGCGCCGACGCCAGCCAGCCCACCTTCCTGAGCGGCAACGGCCGTAGTTTGAGCGTGGGTATGGACTATCGCTTCTAAGCCCTGCGATCGAAAAGGCCGGGGATGTGGTCGACAGTTGTGGAAACATCCTCCCGGCCCTGGCTCCGTCACCAGGGCCGGATGGCGATCGATCATCTCGAAGCGGGCGGTGCGCTCGGGTCTTCGGCGAGGCTGAAGCCCTCGACGCCAAGTTCTGCCTCCAGCGCCAGCAGATACTGGCGCAGGGCGTGGCGGGTCGATTCCTCGCGCAAGCTGTAGCGCACCCTGCTGGCGACCTGGGCGTAGGGCAGGGGCTTGCGTTCCTGGCGCTCGTCGATGCTCACCAGGTGCCAGCCGTAGCGAGACGCCAGCGGCCGCTCATGCAGCCCGACCGGCAACCGCTGCAGCGCCTGGTCCAGTTCGGCGACGGTCTGGCCGGAGGTCAGCCAGCCGAGGTCGCCGCCTTCGTCCTTCGACGGGCAGGCGGAGTGCCGCTGGGCCAGCTCGGTGAAGCGCTCGGGGTGCTCGCCGAGTTCGCGCAGCAGCTTCTCGCCGAGCCGGTAGTGCGCGTCGCGGGCACGGGCGTCCTCGGGGGCGGCCGGCAGCAGGATGTGCCGGACGCGCAGCCGGGTCGGCTCGGAAAAGCGCTCGCGGTGGGTGTCGAAATAGCGACGGCAGGCGGCTTCGTCCGGTTCCGGCACGTTCAACTCGCGTTCCAGCAGGGTGGCCACCGCCTGGTCGTTTTCCGCCTCGCTGTCCGCCGTGAGGCCGAGCATGGCGGCGCGCTGCGCCAGCAATTCGCGCACCACCAGGGCGCGGGCCGCATTAAGCTGGGCTTCGGCCAGCGTAGAGGACGGATGGAAGGGTGTTTCCCGGGCGATGTCGGCCTCAGTGAGCCGCGTGTCGCCGACCCGGATCACCGGCACAGGGGTAGGGGGCAGGTTCTCGACTGCGATCATGTCCATGTCTGCACTCCTCAGCCGCGTCGGCGGACGATCTGGTAGTTGCGCCCGAGGTAGCCCAGCGGAATGCTCCAGACGTGCACCAGGCGGGTGAAGGGGAACAGCAGGATGATGGTCAGGCCGATGAAGATGTGCAGCTTGAAGATCAGCGGCGCCCCGACCAGGAAGCTGGCCGCGTCGCCACGGAAGAACACGATGGACTGAGCCCAGTTGGCCAGCAGCAGCATCATGCCGCCGTCCAGGTGGTGCAGCGAGAAGAAGATGGTGATCAGCCCGAGGATCGCCTGCAGCAGCAACAGGGCGATGATCAGGTTGTCCATCACGCTGGAGGAAGCGCGTACCCGCGGGTTGAACAGGCGGCGCCAGAGCAGCATGGCGCCGCCGATCACGCAGAGCACGCCGGCCACGCCGCCGAAGACGATGGCCATGAGCTGCTTGTTGCCGGCGGACATGAATGGCGCGTACACCCAGTGCGGCGTCAGCAGGCCGATCAGGTGGCCGAAGAAGATCGCCAGGATGCCGATGTGGAACAGGTTGCTCGCCAGGCGCATGTGCCTGGTCGAGAGCATCTGGCTGGAACCGGTCTTCCAGGTGTACTGGCCGTAGTCATAGCGCAGCAGGCTGCCGAGCAGGAACACGGTGCCGGCGAGGTAGGGGTAGAAGCCGTAGATGAGGTGGAGCAGGTAGTCCTCGAACATGATGAGCCTCCGTTCATTGGCCGGCGGACGGCATGACCTGGATGACCTGGGGCAGCGTCTCGTACTTGCGCTCGGCGAGCCTCCGGCCTTCGGCGGACTGCAGGCTGCAGTCCTTGTCGGTTTCGGCGTTGAAGCGCACCGCCTCTTCCTCCCACACCGCGTCCAGCGCCTGGGGTGTGTTGTCCGGCTGTTCGGTCGAGACCGTGGAGCGCTGCTCGTCGATGGCGTCGGTGGCGCCGATCAGCGCGAGCAGGGCGCGGGGCACCAATGCGTAGCGGGTGTTGCGCTCTTCCAGCCGCGCCGCCAGCAGGGCGAGGATGTGCTGGATATCGCCCAGCCACTGGCCGATCTCTTCGTGATTGCGGGTGGACAGGTATTCCAGGAACAGCGGCAGGTGGTCCGGCAGTTCGCGGGCGTCGAGCTGGAAGCCGGCGGCCTCGTACTCGGCCAGCAGGTTGACCATGGCCTGGCCGCGGTCGCGGGATTCGCCGTGCACGTGCTCGAAGAGCAGCAGCGAGGTGGCGCGGCCACGGTCGAAGAGCTCGACGTAGGCTTCCTCCAGGTCCAGCAGGTCGCCGCCGGCCAGCTCCCGGCACCACTGGGCGAGTTGCTCGCGCAGCGGGGCGGGCAGGCGCTCCTCGGCGCCGAGGATGGCGATCGCCTCGGCGCTGGCGGCCTGCAGTTCGGCGCTGGGGTAGTCGAGCAGCCGCGCCAGCACGCGCAGGCTGAGCAGGCCCACTGCCGGGCCATCGCAGGGTTCGTAGTTACCCATGGCGGCTGTCCTCCACCGGATCGAAGGTCTGCACCGGCTTGACCAGCGTGGTGGTCTGCTTGCGCCCGCCGAACAGGCTGACCTGGTTGTTGCCGCCGTTGCAGCCGTCGCCGAAGGTGAAGCCGCAGCCGCTGCGTTCGGCATAGGCCTCGGGAACATGCTCGCGGTGGCCGGTGGGGATGACGAAGCGGTCCTCGTAGTTGGCGATGGCCAGGTAGCGGTACATCTCTTCCACCTGCCGCTGACTCAGGCCGACCTGCTGCAGCACTTCGGCGTTCAGGGTGCCGTCCACGTGCTTGGCGCGCATGTATACGCGCATCGCCATCAGCCGCTTGAGGGCCAGCACCACGGGCGCTTCCTCGCCGGCGGTGAGCATGTTGGCCAGGTAGCGCACGGGAATGCGCAGCGACTCGACCTTCGGCAGGACTCCGTCGAACTCCACGTGGCCGGCCTCGGCGGCGGACTGGATGGGGGAGAGCGGCGGCACGTACCAGACCATCGGCAGCGTGCGGTATTCCGGGTGCAGCGGCAGGGCCAGTTGCCAGTCGATGGCCAGCTTGTACACCGGCGAGGCCTGGGCGGCGGCGATCACGTTGTCGGGCACGCCATCCTTGCGGGCCTGGGCGATCACTTCCGGATCGTTGGGATCGAGGAAGATCTCGCACTGGCGGTGGTAGAGGTCGCGGTCATCCGCCGAGGCGGCCACTTCCTCGATGCGGTCGGCGTCGTAGAGCAGCACGCCGAGGTAGCGGATGCGCCCGACGCAGGTCTCGGAGCAGACGGTTGGCTGGCCGGTCTCGATGCGCGGGTAGCAGAAGATGCATTTCTCGGATTTGCCGCTCTTCCAGTTGTAATAGATCTTCTTGTACGGGCAGCCGGAGATGCACATGCGCCAGCCGCGGCACTTGTCCTGGTCGATCAGGACGATGCCGTCCTCCTCGCGCTTGTAGATCGCGCCGCTCGGGCAGGAGGCCACGCACGCCGGGTTCAGGCAGTGCTCGCACAGACGCGGCAGGTACATCATGAAGGTGTTTTCGAACTGCCCGTAGATGTCCGCCTGGACCTGGTCGAAGTTGATGTCCTTGCGGCGCTTGGCGAACTCGGTGCCCAGCAGTTCCTCCCAGTTCGGCCCCCATTCCACCTTGTTCATCCGCAGCCCGGAGATCAGCGAGCGCGGCCGCGCCACTGGCTGGTGCTCGCCCTGTTTGGCGCTGTGCAGGTGCTGGTAGTCGAAGGTGAAGGGCTCGTAGTAGTCGTCGATTTCCGGCAGGTCGGGGTTGGCGAAGATGTTCGCCAGCACCCGCCACTTGCCGCCGATGCGCGGGTTGATCGAGCCGTCGGCGTTGCGCACCCAGCCGCCGTTCCATTTCTTCTGGTTCTCCCATTCCTTGGGATAGCCGATGCCGGGCTTGGTCTCGACGTTGTTGTACCAGGCGTACTCGATGCCTTCGCGGCTGGTCCAGACGTTCTTGCAGGTGACCGAGCAGGTGTGGCAGCCGATGCACTTGTCGAGGTTCAGGACCATGCCGACCTGGGAACGGATTTTCATTTCACGGCCTCCTGCTGGTAGTCGTTGCCTTCGCCGTCGAGCCAGTCGATGTTGCGCATCTTGCGCACGATGACGAATTCGTCGCGGTTCGAGCCGACGGTGCCGTAGTAGTTGAAACCGTAGGAGAGCTGGGCGTAGCCGCCGATCATGTGGGTCGGCTTGGGGCAGACCCGGGTGACCGAGTTGTGGATGCCGCCACGGGTGCCCGTCACCTCGGAGCCCGGTATGTTCAGGATGCGTTCCTGGGCGTGGTACATCATCACCATGCCCGGCCGCACCCGCTGGCTCACCACCGCGCGGGCGGCGATGGCGCCGTTGGCGTTGTACAGCTCGATCCAGTCGTTGTCGGCGACGCCGATGGAGCGCGCGTCGTCCTCGGAGATCCAGACGATGGGCCCGCCGCGCGAGAGGGTCTGCATCAGCAGGTTGTCGCTGTAGGTAGAGTGGATGCCCCATTTCTGGTGCGGAGTCAGCCAGTTCAGGGCGATCTCCGGGTTGCCGTTGCCCTTCGGCGCGGCGACGCTGGCGGCGGCCTTGGTATCGATGGGCGGGCGATAGACCATCAGGCTCTCACCGAAGGCACGCATCCAGGGGTGGTCCTGGTAGAACTGCTGGCGGCCGGTGAGGGTGCGCCAGGGGATCAGCTCGTGGACGTTGGTGTAGCACGCGTTGTAGCTGACGTGCTCGTCTTCCAGGCCCGACCAGGTGGGACTGGAAATGATCTTGCGCGGTTGTGCGACCAGGTCGCGGAAGCGGATCTTCTCTTCTTCCTTGGGCCGCGCCAGGTGGGTGTGGTCACGCCCGGTGATCTTCGACAACGCCGCCCAGGCCTTCACCGCCACCTGGCCGTTGGTTTCCGGCGCCAGGGCGAGGATCATCTCCGCAGCATCCACTGCCGAGTCCAGTTTCGGCCGGCCCTTGGCCGAGCCGTCGAGCTTGCGGTAGTTGAGCTTGCCGAGCAGGTCGACTTCCTCCTGGGTCTGCCAGGCGATGCCCTTGCCGCCGTTGCCGATATCGTCCAGCAGCGGGCCGACGGAGCTGAAGCGCTCGTAGGTTTCCGGGTAGTTGCGCTTGACCTCGATGAGCGAGGGCATGGTCTTGCCGGGGATCGGTTCGCACTCGCCCTTCTTCCAGTCACGCACCTCGGGCTGGGCCAGCTCGCCGGGGCTGTCGTGCTGCAGGGGGAGGGTCACCAGGTCGGTTTCCTCGCCCAGGTGGCCGACGCACAGGCGGGCGAAAGCGCGGGCGATGCCGTCGTAGATCTGCCAGTCGCTGCGCGCTTCCCAGGCAGGGTCGGTGGCGGCGGTGAGCGGGTGGATGAACGGGTGCATGTCGGAGGTGTTGAGGTCGTCCTTCTCGTACCAGGTGGCGGTGGGCAGCACCACGTCCGAGTACAGGCAGGTGGTGGACATGCGGAAGTCCAGGGTCACCAGCAGGTCGAGCTTGCCCTCGATGGGTTCGTCCTTCCACACCACTTCCTCGGGCTTCTGTTTTCCGGACTCGCCCAGATCCTTGCCGAGCACGCCGTTCTTCGTGCCGAGCAGGTACTTGAGCATGTACTCATGGCCCTTGCCGGAGGAGCCAAGCAGGTTGGAGCGCCAGACGAACAGGTTGCGCGGGTGGTTCTGCGGGTTGTCCGGGTCTTCGCTGGCGAAACGCAGCTGGCCGCTTTTCAGTTGTTCGACGGTGTAGTCCACCGTGCTCTTGCCGGCGGCCTGGGCGGCGGCCGCCAGGCGCAGCGGGTTGATGCCCAGCTGCGGCGCGGAGGGCAGCCAGCCCATGCGCTCGGCGCGCACGTTGAAGTCCACCAGGCTGCCGCTGAAGTCCTGCGGGCGGGCCAGCGGGGAGAGCAGCTCGCTCACTTCCAGCTTCTCGTAACGCCACTGGCTGGAGTGGTTGTAGAAGAACGACGTGCCGTTCATGTGGCGCGGCGGGCGATGCCAGTCCAGGGCGAAGGCCAGGGGCGTCCAGCCGGTCTGCGGGCGCAGCTTCTCCTGGCCGACATAGTGCGACCAGCCGCCGCCGCTCTTGCCGATGCAACCGCAGAGGATGAGCATGTTGATCAGCCCGCGGTAGTTCATGTCCATGTGGTACCAGTGATTCATCCCGGCACCGACGATGATCATGGAGCGGCCGTGGGTCTTGTCGGCGTTCTCGGCGAACTCGCGGGCGATGCGGATCATCTGCGCCGCCGGCACCCCGGTGATCGCCTCCTGCCAGGCCGGGGTATACGGCTTGAGCTGGCCGTAGTCGCTGGCGCCGTCATCTTCGCCGGCACCGCCAACGGTGGCGGTCAGGCCACGGTCGATGCCGTAGTTGGCGGCGGCCAGGTCGAACACGGTGACGGCCAGCACCTCGCGGCCATCGGCCAGCTTCAGGCGTTTGGCCGGCACGTGGTGATGGATGACGTCGCGCAGCGGCACGCTGGGGAAGTGCTTGCGCTCGATGCCGCCGAAGTAGGGGAAGGCCACCCGCGCCACTTCGTCGTGGCGACCGAGCAGCGAGAGGCACAGCGTCACTTCCTTGCCGTCGGCGTCCACCGGCTCCAGGTTCCAGTGTCCGCTCTCGCCCCAGCGGAAACCGATGGAGCCGCGCGGCACCACCAGCCGGTCGGCGCCTTCGTCCCAGGCGATGGTCTTCCACTCGGGGTTGTTGGCCTGCTCCAGATTGCCGGCGAAGTCGCTCGCGCGCAGCTGCTTGCCCGGCACCAGGCTGCCGTCCTCACGGGTTTCCAGCTCCACCAGGATCGGCATGTCGGTGTAGCGGCGGATGTAGTCGGTGAAATAGGCGCTGGGCTTCTCCAGGTGGAATTCCTTGAAGATCACGTGGCCCATGGCGATGGCCAGCGCCGAGTCGGTGCCCTGTTTGGCGCTCATCCACTCGTCGCAGAGTTTGGAGATTTCCGCGTAGTCGGGGGTGATAGCGATGGTCTTGGTGCCCTTGTAGCGCACCTCGGTAAAGAAGTGCGCATCGGGGGTGCGGGTCTGCGGGACGTTGGAACCCCAGGCGATGATGTAGCCGGAGTTGTACCAGTCGGCCGACTCGGGCACGTCGGTCTGCTCGCCCCATACCTGCGGCGAGGCGGGGGGGAGGTCGCAGTACCAGTCGTAGAAGCTCAGGCAGATCCCGCCGATCAGCGACAGGTAGCGGGTGCCGGAGGCGTAGGACACCATCGACATCGCCGGGATCGGCGAGAAGCCGGCGACGCGGTCCGGGCCGTAGGTCTTCACGGTGTAGACGTTGGCGGCGGCGACCAGGGTCTGCATTTCGTCCCAGTCGGTGCGCACGAAACCGCCGCGGCCACGGATGGACTTGTACTGCTTCGCCTTCTGCGGGTCCTCGACGATGCTCGCCCAGGCCAGCACCGGATCGCTGTGGGTCGCCAGCGCCTCGCGCCAGAGCTGCACCAGCGCCTTGCGCACCATGGGGTACTTGAGCCGGTTGGCGCTGTACAGGTACCAGGAGTAGCTGGCCCCGCGCGGGCAGCCGCGGGGCTCATGGTTGGGCAGGTCGGGGCGGGTTCGCGGGTAGTCGGTCTGCTGGGTTTCCCAGGTCACCAGGCCGTTCTTCACGTAGATCTTCCAGCTGCACGAGCCGGTGCAGTTCACCCCGTGGGTGGAGCGGGCGATCTTGTCGAACTGCCAGCGCTGGCGGTAGCCGTCTTCCCAGTCGCGGCTCTCGTCGCGGGTTTCGCCGTGGCTGCCGGCGAATTCCGGCGGACGCTTGACCAGGTAGCGCAGGCGGTCGATGAAGAAGCTCATGTTTCTCCTCCTTTCCTTGGTGGCGCGCGGTAATGGCTAGCAGCGCACCTCGGCATTGCGGCGGGTGTAGAAGAACCAGGTCAGCGCGATGCACAGCAGGTAGAACAGGATGAACCCGTAGAGCGCCCATTCAGGGCCCCCGGTGAGGTCGAAGGAACTGCCGAACGACTTCGGAATGAAGAAGCCGCCGTAGGCCGCCACCGCCGAGATGAAGCCCACTGCGGCGGCGGATTCCTTCTCGCTCTGCAGCGCCTGCTGCTCGGCGGGCAGGCTGGGGAACAGCCGTGGCGTCTGGACACGGAAGATCGCCGGAATCATCTGCGTGGTGCTGGCATTGCCCACGCCGGAGAAGAAGAACAGCAGCAGGAACATCGCCAGGAAGCCCCAGAAGGCGCCCGGTTGGTCCTTGCCTGCGATGAAGAACAGCACGCCGAACACGCAGGCGGCCATGGCGACGAACACCCAGAGGCTGATGCGGCCACCACCGAAGCGGTCCGCCAGGCCGCCGGTGAAGGCGCGGGCGAGGGCGCCTATCAGCGGGCCGAGGAAGGCGAACTTGAGCACGTCGACATCGGGGAAGAGGTGTCCGGCCAGCAGCGGGAAGCCGGCGGAGAAACCGATGAAGCTGCCGAAGGTGCCGGTGTAGAGCACGCTCATCAGCCAGGTGTGCTTGCGCTTGAAGATCGCCATCTGGTCGCTGAACGACGACTTGGCGCTGGCGATGTCATTCATTCCGAGCCAGGCGGCGAGGGTGGCGACGATGATGAAGGGCACCCAGATAAAGCCGGCGTTCTGCAGCCACAGTGGGGTGCCTTCGGTGGTCATCTGGGGATCGCCGCCCAGGCTGCCGAACACCGTCATGGTGATCGCCAGCGGCACCAGGAACTGCATGACGCTCACGCCCAGGTTGCCCAGCCCGGCGTTCAGCCCCATGGCGGCGCCCTTGGCCTGTTTGGGGAAGAAGAACGAGATGTTCGCCATGCTCGAAGAGAAGTTGCCGCCGCCCAGACCGCACAACAGCGCGAGGATCAGCATCACCAGGTAGGACGTCTGCGGGTTCTGCACGGCGAAGCCGATCCACAGCGCCGGCACCAGCAGCGAGGCAGTGGATAGCGCCGTCCAGCGCCGGCCGCCGAAGATCGGCACCATGAAGCTGTAGAAGATGCGCAGGGTGGCGCCGGACAGGCCGGGCAGGGCGGCCAGCCAGAACAGCTGGTTGGCGCTGTAGTTGAAGCCGGCCAGCGGCAGCTTGGCCACTACCACCGACCAGACCATCCAGATGGCGAAGGCCAGCAGCAGGTTGGGGATGGAGATCCACAGGTTGCGGGTGGCGATGCGCTTGCCGGTCTGCTCCCAGAAAGCGGGATCTTCCGGATGCCATTCGCGCAGCACGAAGCTGCTGGGGGTGGACAGCTCCGGCAGGTCTCGGCTTTCCCGGTGCTCGGCCCATTCCAGGCGCTCGGCCATGCGGATCGCGTAGTGCATCCACAGCAGGGCGCCGGCGGCGATCAGGAACAGCAGCATGAAGCAGCTCTGCCAGATGCCGACGACGTCGTTGAGCATGCCGAAGGTCAGCGGCAGCAGGAAGCCGCCGAGGCCGCCGATCATGCCCACCAGGCCACCGACCACGCCGACGTGGTCCGGGTAATAGGTGGGGATGTGCTTGAACACCGCCGCCTTGCCCAGGGACATGAAGAAACCCAGCACCGCGATGATCAGGGTGAAACCGACCAGGCCGAGGGTCATCGAGAACTCGATCTCGCTGCGTATCCCGGTGACCGCGTAGCGGGTCGGCGGATAGCTGAGCAGGAAGGTGCAGAGCACCGACATGCCCAGGGTCCAGTACATCACCTTGCGCGCGCCGTAGCGGTCGGACAGCCAGCCGCCGAGGATGCGGAACAGCGAGGCGGGCACCGTATACAGCGCCGCGACGAAACCAGCGGCCGCCAGCCCCAGGCCGTACACCTCCATCAGGTAGTGCGGCAGCCACAGGGCCAAAGCGACGAAGGCGCCGAATACGAAGAAGTAGTACAGCGAGAAGCGCCAGACACGCAGCTCGGCCAGAGGCGCCAGTTGCTCGGCCAGCGGAATCGGGCGGGCCTGGCGGGTGGCGGCCTGCGGGTCGGTCTTGGCCAGCAGGATGAACAGGATGCCCATGCTGCCCAGCACCGCCGCATACACCAGGGCGGCGCCGCGCCAGCCGAAGGCCAGCAGCAGGAGCGGGGCGGCGAGGTTGGTCAGGCCGGCACCGACGTTGCCGGCACCGAAGATGCCCAGCGCCGTACCCTGGCGGCTCGGCTCGAACCAGGTGGCGGTGTAGGCCGTACCGACGATGAAGCCGCCGCCGGCCAGGCCCACGCCCAGCGCCGCGACCAGCAATATCGGGAAGCTGTCGGCGAAAGTCAGCAGGTAGACGCAGACGGCGGAAACCAGCATCAGCAGGCCGAACACCCAGCGGCCGCCGTAGCGGTCGGTCCACAGGCCGAGGAAGATTCGCGAGATCGAACCGGTCAGCACCGGTGTCGCCATCAGCAGACCGAGCTGGGTGTCGGTGAGCCCGAACTCGTTCTTGATCTGCAGGCCGAGGATGGAGAACAGCGTCCATACGGCGAAGCACAGTGTGAAGGCCAGGGTGGAAAGGCCGAGTGCACGGTACTGATCGCGGGTTGGTACGTTCGTAGCCATGGAAGCCCTTATCGGTGCTCAAAGCGACGCTTTTGTATCAGCCGCGGCTGTTCCGGGTGCTGGTAAGCCCAGTTCCACTGCAAAGAACGCTGCCAAAGGCCGAATCACGGTTAGTGCTGCAAGATCTCGTTATAGGTACTGCGAAACACAGGTCAGGCTAGACCGCATTTCCGTCGTGCACCAATTTCAAGCGGACAAGGATCGAGTGCGAGAGGATGGGGCATTGCCAATTTGAGGATTTAGTTCGGTGCGCTGTAACCAACGGGGTACGGCTGACTTACGCGCATATGACATTTACCATAATATACATTATGCGAAGCTACGTATTGAGTCAGGAGCAGCCGAGCCAGAGGGATTTCGCCAGACGCATCCTTATTCTGTGCTTGCTGTTCAGTTCGTTGTCCTCAGATATCCGTCGCCGTTCTTCATACTCTAATGCTTCAGATCCTGGCGCTCTTGCGTTGACGTCTGCGTCGATCCTTTCCTCAAAATCCGCCATGCTGCCGCGACGCTCTCTTGCCATTCAGTCCGCACCTTGGCTCGCTGTTTTATGCGGCTGCACGAACTACAGGAGTCGAAACGTGCCACGGATTATTCAAGGATCGGGTTTTGATGTGCTGGCTTTGCTCTGATGGTTTCGTTTGCGGAGATTCCAAGTTCCGCATTCACGTTGGAGAGACCTCGGGAGTCTGACGGATGCCGTATTCAACGACGGGTAATGTGCGAAAAACACTTTCCCAAGGCCAGGTTGCAAGCCGAAGCCGTTATCCCTGTAACGTTCACTTATCGAGCATCCAAAGGTCGTAGCCGAGCGAGAGTGTGCTTTAATGCAAACTCTCAAGACTCAAATCTATCTCATTGAAAAATATGTAATATCCGATAATCACCAGACCCGGATATTGCATATAATGCAGTACACCTGAATCAGGATCGGCCTGATCCTCCCGCACTGAACTTATCCATGTCGAAAGATATCCAGCCGCTTTTCGAGACCTACAGCCGTTTTCACGAGTTGAACTTCATGCAACTCAGTGAGGAACTTCCCGCTGTGCGCGAATACCTGACCGGCTTTGCCGACGATAGCCAGGCCGTCGAGGGTTATCTGGCTGTTCGTGGATTCCTGAAGTCCTATGCCGGCAACGAAACCACCTTCAATTCCTACCGAACCCACGTCGAACGCCTGTTGCTATGGGCCCTGCTGGTCGCTCGGAAACCCCTGCTGGAGCTGCGCCGGCGCGATGCCGAGGCTTTCATGGAGTTCTGTCTGAAACCGCCAGCGGATTGGGTCGGTCCGGTGATCAAGTCCCGCTTCGTTCGTCTTGGTGGACGCAAGAAGCTGGAGTCCGACACCTGGCAGGTCAACGATGCCTGGCGGCCCTTCAGTGTGACGGTGTCCAAACGCGACCGGAAGATTGCGGAAGGATCTCTGGGCGAAGCCCATGAGCGCCCTTACAAGATGTCCCAGGGTTCGGTGGCGCAGGTATTCGCGGTTTGCGGAAGTTTCTTCCAGCACGCGATCGATGAAGGACTAACCGAAGTCAACCCGTTCCGCGCGGTCAAACAGAAGTCCATATATAAGCAGCGCAACACGCTGGATGTTGCCGGTCGTTCACTTACGCAACTGCAATGGAGCTATGCCATCGAAACTGCCGAACGAATGGCCGATGAAGATGAAGTCCATGAGCGCACCTTGTTTATCCTGACCACATTGTTCTCGATGTATCTGCGCGTATCCGATCTGGTCGGCCGCGATAACTGGGAACCCACCATGGGCGACTTCCGCCGGGATACCGCGGGTAACTGGTGGTTCCACGTCGTCGGCAAAGGCAACAAGGCTGCCAAGGTCAGCGTTCGCGACGACTATATCCAGACCTATTTCACCCGCTATCGCCGCCATCTGGGGCTGCCTCCCCTGCCCTCGCCCCATGACAAGCAGCCGCTGCTGTCGACGCTCAAGGGCCGTGGTGGGCTGTCCGACCGGCATATCCGCCTGCTGCTGCAAGAAGTGTTCGACCGTGCGCTCGCCCGCATGGCCGACGAGGGTTGGAGCGACGATGAGCGGGACCAACTGCGCTCGGCTTCACTGCACTGGCTGCGCCACACCTCGGCGACCTTCGACGCGCCACACCGGGACATGAAGGACCTGCAGGCCGACCTGCGCCACAATAGCCTGAGCACTACGCAGAACACCTATTACAACTCGCTCGACGAACAACGAGCGCATTCGGTGAAGAGTCTCAAGCTCAAGCCGTGATCAGCCAGGGGGCGTAACCATGAAACTGCTCATTGTCGGAGCGACCGGACTCGTAGGAAGCCATGTGCTGAGCCAGGCGCTGGCCGATTCCCGTGTTTCCAGTGTGGTGGTCCTCGCACGGCGTACGCTGGCGGATCACCCCAAGCTGCGCACCGTCCAGGTGGACTTCGCCCACCTGCCGGATGACGCCGACTGGTGGCAGGTCGACGCCGTGATCTGCGCGCTGGGAACCACCATGCGTGCGGCTGGCTCCGAGGAGGCTTTCCGCCGCGTCGACCATGACTATCCTCTTGCTGTTGCGCGTCTGGCGCGTCACGCCGGGACACCGACGTACGTGCTGAATTCCGCCATCGGTGCGGATGTGGGCTCGCGTTTCTTCTACAACCGGGTCAAGGGCGAACTGGAGCGTGACCTCGCCAGGCTGGGTTTCCCGTCGCTCACGTTCGTGAGGCCCGGGCTCATCGGTGGCCACCGTGCTGAATTCCGGCCGGGGGAACGTCTCTCGGTACTCGCTCTCACATTGCTGGGGCCGGTGTTGCCCAAGGGCTGGCGGCTGAACCCGGCCGAGCGGATCGCCGCGGCATTGCTCGATGCCGCCATCGCCGCCAGGCCGGGCACTCATGTGGTTACCTCCGATCGCCTGATCTGAAGTCTTTCGACTGACACCAGGCTGCGGCAATTCTCGCCTCAGCCATTCCCGAACTGTGATATCCGCAGCCGCCATTTGGCAAATGGCCAGAGAATTGGCCTTCAAATAGAAAGACTTCTCATTTATATTCGCCGGCTTTCCATACTTCGCCCTGCAGCAGGCTCCCCTTGCCTCTCGACTCGCCCAAGCCAACCCTGGTTGCCGCGCTGGTTCGTCACTACGACGATCTGGTCGACTCCCTGCGTCGACGCTTGGGCGACCGCTATTTCGCCCGCGAGGTGGTCCACGACGTCTGTGTGCAGCTCCTGGAAGAGCCGGAAAAGGACGGCGTACGCTCACCGCTGGCGCTGTTGCGCAAGATTTCCCATGATCGCGCCGTCAGCCTCTATCGCAGCGAGCGACGGCGCCAGGCCTGGGTCGATGACCAGGCGGAACTGCCGGATATCGTCTGCGCAAGGCCGACACCGGAACGTCAGCATGAGGCGGCGAGCGAACTCGACCGCCTGTGCGACGCCATCGCCGACCTGCCGCCGCGCTGCCAGATGGTATTCGTCATGCACAAGATCCACGAACTCCCGCAGGCGGAAGTCGCCGAACGCATGGGCATTTCGCTGAAGGCCGTGGAAAAACACCTCCGGCTGGGCATGGCGGCGTGCCGTGCGCATCTGGGCTGGCAGGAGTCCCACGCATGAGCCTGCGCAAACAGGATGACGCCCCATTGGCGGACGAGGCCCTCGCCCGTCACCGCGAGGAGCTGAAGAAGCGCTTCCCGCTGCCGCAGCCCAAGCCCAAACGCCGCTCCACCACCCTGGGCGCCCTGCTCGTGCTCGGCGTCGCCGCCGGCAGCCTGGCCTGGCTGGACCCGGCCTACCGCAGCGAGCACTACAGCAGCGCCATCGGCCAGCGGCAGGTGCTCGATCTGGCGGACGGCAGCCATGTCACGCTGGATGGCTCCAGCCGCATCCCTGTCAGCTGGCATCTGCGCAGCCGCCGGGTCGAACTGCGGGCCGGCCAGGCGCTGTTCAGCGTCTCCCCCGCCCTCTACCGTCCGTTCCGGGTCAGCGCCGATGCCACCGAAGTCGAAGTGCTGGGTACCCGCTTCAACGTCGACCGGCAACGGGACGATGTGCGCGTGACGGTGGCCGAAGGCAAGGTGGTCGTGCGCGGCAACGGTGCGAGCGCGAACCTGCTTCCCGGCGACCAGATACGGGGGCACGCCGGCCAGCTCGGCCAACCGACGCGGGTCGATGCGGAGAAGGTCGCGGCGTGGAAGGACGGCCGCCTGGTGTTCGAACGCACGCCGCTGCGCGAAGTGCTGGCGACCCTCCAGCGCTACCGGGATGCGCCCATCCACCTCGACGATCCGCGCCTGGCGGAATTGCCGGTGTCCGGCGTCTTCGACAGCGCCCGGCCGGACAGCCTGCTCGCCCTGCTGCCGCAAATCCTTCCCGTCAAGGTTTCCCGGGAAAACGATGGAGCAGTGCATCTGCTGGGCCGCGACGCGGAAAAATAATTTTCATCTTGCAGGTAGGGTTCGGCGGAGGCTGTGATGGCTATCTCCAGGAACGCCCCACATTTCCCGGAGAACCCACCAGTGAATCACCCCACCCGGCGCCTTTCCCTGTTGGCCAGCAGCCTGCTGCTCGGCCTGTCCTCATTGGCGCAGGCCGCTGAAATCGACTTCGACCTTCCGCCAGCTTCGCTGGAAGCGTCGCTGAACGCCGTTGCGCAGCAGTCCGACACGCAGATTCTCTTCTCCAGCGACATCGCCACCGGCAAGACCACCCCTGCCCTGCGCGGCCGCTTTACACCGCAGGAAGCACTGGAGCGACTGCTGGGCAACAGCGGACTGAAAGTCCAGCAGCAGGACGAGCACACCTATGTCGTGGTGCCCGGCCAGGTCCCGGCAGCCGGCGCCACTGAAGCCATGGCGCAGCCGGTGGAACTCGACGCCATGGAAGTGACCGCCTCGCGCACCGCCAGCAGCCTGGTGCCGCAGGTGCGCCAGGTGAACGTCATCGAGCGCGAGCAGCTGGACGAACTGCGCCAGGGCTCGGACAGCCTGGCCACGCTGCTGGCCAAGAGCGTTCCCGGCATGTCGGACTCCAGCCGCACCATCACCGACTTCGGCCAGACGCTGCGCGGTCGCACCATGCTGGTTCTGGTCGACGGCATTCCGCTGAACACCAACCGCGATTCCGCGCGAAACCTGGCGAACATCGACCCGGCGCTGATCGAACGCATCGAAGTGATCCACGGCAGCAGCGCCATCTACGGCGCCGGCGCCACCGGCGGCATCGTCAACATCACCACACGCCCGGCGGGCGGCGAGACCCGCGCGGAAACCCGCCTGGATGCCACCTCGTCCCTGACCCAGCTGGACAACGACAGCCTTGGCGGCCAGTTGCAGCAGCACTTCTCCGGCGCGCAGGGGCAGATGGATTACGCACTGGACTTCGGCGCCCGGCATATCGGCGGCTCCTTCGACGCCGACGGCCATCGCATCGCGCCCGAACCCAGCCAGGGCGACCTGTTCGACGCCAACACCTACAACATCGGCGGCAAGCTCGGCTTGCGCATCGACGACCAGCAGCGCATCCAGCTCTCCGCCAGCCATTACGACGCAAAGCAGGACACCGACTACGCCTCCGACCCGTCGGTAGCCCTCCTGCCGCCGGGCTCGGTGCCGGCCAGGCCGCTCAAGGGCCTCGAACTGGATGAGCAGAACCGCATCAGGAACACCCTGGCGAACCTCGAATACAGCCATCTCGACGTGCTCGGCAGCGCGCTTTCCGCCCAGCTTTATTACCGCGACTACTTCACCCGCTTCACCCCGTTCGACGCCCGCGGCGTCGCCACCCGCGGCCGCTTCGTCGACCAGGTCATGCAGAACAGCGAAGTCTTCGGCAGCCGCCTGACCCTGCGCACCCCGCTGAGCGACGCCACCGAGCTGGTCTGGGGCGGCGACCTCAACCGCGAGCGCAGCGACATGCCGCTGGACATCTTCGATCCGGCCCTCTACGACGCCAGCGGCGGCCGGGTGTTCGAGAAGACCAGCAAGCTCACCTACATGCCCGAGCTGACCACTCTCAGCACCGGCGCCTTCGCCCAGCTGCAGCACCGCTTCAACGACCAGTGGTCGATCGACGGCGGCCTGCGCTACGAATACGCCACCGCCGAGTTCGACGACTTCATCCCGCTCTCGGAAATCCATAACGCCAGCCCGGCCACCGTGCAGGGCGGCGAGATCGACTATGACGCAGTGCTCTCCAACATCGGCGTGGTTTACTCGCCGGTGGCCGGCCAGGAAATCTACGCGGCCTTCAGCCAGGGCTTCCAGCTGCCGGATGTCGGCATCCAGCTGCGCAACGCCCGGCGTGGCTTCGATATCGATTCCTCGGACCTGGAGCCGGTGAAGACCAACAACTACGAGCTGGGCTGGCGTGGTGCGCTGGGCGAGCAGACCCTGGGCAGCCTGGCGCTGTTCTACACCACCTCCAAGCTGGGCGATGTGCAGAGCTTCAACAACGGCCTGATCCTCACCCGCACCAAGGAGCGCATCTATGGCGTGGAAGGCAGCGCCGACTGGCTTTCGCTCGACGAAGTCTGGGGCGCGGGCGGCACCTTCACCTGGATGAAAGGCCGCGAGAAGCCGGACAACGGCGACTGGCAGGACATGACCGGCTACCGCATCCCGCCGCTCAAGCTGACCGCCTACGTGCAGCTCAAGCCCACGGACGTCTGGAGCAACCGCCTGCAGGCGACCTACTTCGCCAGCGAGGACTACCGCCTGGACGGCCAGGCCAGTTTCGGCCGCCGCGACGTGGATGGCTACACCACCGTGGACCTGATCAGCGAGTACCGCCTGAGCGAAGCGGACAAGCTCGGCCTCGGCATCCAGAACCTGTTCAACCGCGACTACTACCCGCTGTACAGCCAGTTGCTGCGCAATAACAACACCACCAGTCACCTGCCCGCTCCGGGCACAGTGCTGACCGCCAGCTACAGCCATCAGTGGTGATCCACCGCTGCCCCACAGGGACGTGGGGCAGCGGCAGCCGATCAGCCGGCAGTGGATTCGAGCGGCCGCTCGGCAACGTGGACCATGAGGCGCGGGCGGTGCGAGATGAACACCAGGATCGCGCCAGCACCGACCAGCCCCGGCAAGGCGAAGGCCAGGAAACTCACCTGCAGCGGCAATTGCGCGGCATGCAGCGCCCCGCCCAGCAGCGGGCCGATGATCGCGCCGATGCGGCCGATACCCATGGCCCAGCCGAGCCCGGTGGAACGGATGTGCGCCGGGTAGAACTGCACGGCGCAGGCGTTGGCGAGAATCTGCGTGCCGATGGTGCAGGCTCCGGCGATGCCGATCAGCAGGTACAGCACCGACAGCGGCGACTTCAGCGCGAGCAGGCTGAGGGCCAGCGCACCAATGGCGAAGAACGCCAGCAGCACACGGCCAAGCCCGATGCGGTCGCCCAGCCAGCCGCCGCCGATGGCCCCGAAGATGGCGCCGAAGTTCAGGACCAGCAGGAACGCCAGGCTGGAATTGAGGCCGTAGCCGGCGGCGTTCATCAGCTTGGGCAGCCACGAACTCAGGGCGTAGACCATCAGCAGGCAGCAGAAGAACGCCAGCCAGAGCATCAGCGTGTTCAGCGCGCGGCCGTCATGGAACAGCTGCGCGATGGCGACCTTGTCCGCCTGCCCGCTGGCGAGGTTCAACTTGTCGCCCGCACCGGGTACATATTCCGGAACGGCGCGGGCAAGCAGCGCCTGGGCCCGGTCGACCTGCCCTTGGCGCAGTAGGAAGTTCAGCGACTCCGGCAACTGGCGCACCAGCAACGGCAATACCAGCAGCGGCACCACCGCCACGAAGAACACCGCCTGCCAGCCCCAGGCAGGCATCAGCAACATGCCCAGCCCGGCGGAAAGCATGCCGCCCACCGAATAGCCGCTGAACATGACCGCGACCAGGGTGCTGCGAATTTTCTTCGGCGCGTATTCGTTCATCAGCGCCACCACGTTCGGCATCACCCCGCCGATGCCGAGACCGGCGATGAAACGGCACAGCGCGAACTCCTCGGGACTGCGCGCGAAGCCGTTGATCACGGTGAATCCGCTGAACAGCAGCACGCAGGTCATGATCGTCTTGCGTCGCCCGATGCGGTCCGACAGCGGACCGAAGAACAGCGCTCCCAGCATCATCCCGACCAGCGCGCAGCTGCCGAGCAGTCCGGCCTGCAGTGCCGTCAGCCCCCAGGCCTGCATCAGCGCGGGCAGGACCACGCCGTAGATAACCAGGTCATAGCCGTCGAAGATGATGATCAGCGCGCACCAGAACAGCACGCGTGCATGAAAGGCATTGAAGCGGGCCCCGTCCAGCAGGGCGGAAACGTCGATGGTACGCATGGCATGGCTCTTCTTGTCATTGTTATGGAGCCGGGGGCGCCAGGTGGCGCGCCCGGTAAACGAGACTGTCAGGCGCAGTCGCTCAGGGTCGCCCAGCCCAGGCGCGCGCGGGCTTCGGCCACGTCGGCATCAAGGTCGTGGTTCCACAGCCAGTCGAAACGGCTGGCCAGGGTCGCGCCCAGCGCCTGTTCGTCCGAGCCGACTGCCGGATCGCGCAGTTCGTACAGCTCGCCCGTCTCCCAGGAGGTGCGCTGTACCCGGCAGGCACGCGGGCGGCGCAGGGCGTCGTAGCTTTCCAGCAGCGCGCTCAGGTCGCTGGCGCGCAGCTGCGGTTCGCCGAGCAGGCGGGCCAGGAAGTAGGCGTCCTCCAGCCCCTGCCCCGCCCCGGCGCCCTGGTGCGGCAGCATGGCGTGCGCGGCATCGCCGATCAGCGCCACGCGGCCGTGCACGTAACCCGGCAGCTCGGCGAGATCGTGCAGCGCCCAGTGGGTCGGCGCGGGAATGCACTGCAGCAGCACGCGCGCGGCATCGCCCCAGCCGGCGAAGGCATCGAGCATTTCGCGCTGGCTGGCCTCGCGTACCCAGGGCGCATTCTTCGGCCAGATGGGTGCCGGTGAGCTGCGATCCGAGACGAAGGCCACCACGTTGATGATGCGTCCGTGCTTCACCGGGAAGGTCAGGATGTGGCCGTCGAGGCCGAGATACATCTGTGGCACATCCACGAGGTGCTCGTCGATGCCGGCGGCCTGGTAGGCTTCCCGCAGGCGCAGGCTGTCGATCATGCCGCGATAGGCGCAGGTGCCGCTGAAGCGTGGAGCGACCGGAGCGGCGCCCAGCCCTTCGAGCACATGGTTGCGGATGGCGGACTTGATGCCGTCCGCGGCGATCAGCAGGTCGCAGCGGTAGTCGCTGCCGTCGGTGAACAGCACGCGGGCTTCGTCACCCTGCTGCTCGACGCTGGCGGCGCGCTTGTTGAACTGCGCGATGCCCTCGGGCAGCCGGCTGGCCAGCACATCGAGGAAGTCCGCCCGGTGCACGGACGACTGCCCTACCCCTGGCGCCACACTGGCGCCCAGGTAGCCGGCATCGCTGCTGCGGCGCCACTCGAACCACACGTCCTGCCAGGGCTCCGGCGTACGGTCGGCGACCTGCCCGTAGGGTTCGGCCAGGCCCAGCCCGGCGATGGCGCGGACCGCATTGGCGCCGAAGGAAACCCCCGCGCCCACTTCACCGAAGGCCGGTGCGGACTCGAACAGGCGGACGTCGAGATGGGAATGGCGGCACAGGTCCAGTGCCAGGGCGACGCCGGAGATACCGCCGCCGATGATGCCGACTCGCAAGGCAGGCTTCTTGCTCATGTTCGTACCCATGATGGTTGTTGTTGGAGTGAGGCCATCATGGCGGGCGCAGGAATATTGATAAATGCAGCGACCCGCATACGGATTATCATGGGTATGAATATTCCTACAGACCTGCCCATGCGAGAGGTTTCATGGATATCCGGGATCTGGACCTGAACCTGCTGGTGGTCTTCAACCAGTTGCTCGTCGACCGACGCGTATCGACCGCGGCGGACAACCTCGGCCTGACCCAGCCGGCCGTCAGCAACGCCCTCAAGCGCCTGCGCGGCGCCCTGCAGGACGACCTCTTCGTGCGCACCTACCAGGGCATGGAGCCGACACCCTATGCGGAGCAACTGGCCGAGCCAGTCTCGCTGGCGATCCACACCCTGCGCGAGGCCCTGAGCCGGCAGGACAGCTTCGACCCGGCAACCAGCGAGCGCACCTTCAGTATCGCCATGACCGACATCGGCGAAATCTACTTCACCCCGCGCCTGATGGACGCCCTCGCCCGCCTGGCGCCGAAATGCCGGATCAGCACGGTACGCAATACCTCGGTGACCCTGATCGAAGCCCTGCAGAACGGCACCGTCGACCTCGCCGTCGGCCTGCTGCCGCACCTGCAGGCCGGCTTCCACAAGCGCCGGCTGTTCCACCACCGCTACGTCTGCATGTGCCGCCGCAACCACCCGGCCACCCGCGAGCCGCTGACCCTGGAGCGTTTCTGCGCCTACGGTCATGTGCGGGTCATCTCCGCCAGCACCGGTCACGGCGAGGTGGACGCGCACATGGCGCGACTGGGCATCGAACGCGACATCCGCCTGGAAGTCCCGCACTTCGTCGCGGTCGGCCACATCCTCCAGCGAACCGACCTGCTGGCCACCGTCCCCGAACGCTTCGCCGACTCCTGCATCGAGCCCTTCGACCTGATCGCCCTACCCCACCCGGTCCAGTTGCCGGAGATCGACATCAACCTGTTCTGGCACGCGAAATATCACCGTGATCCGGCCAACCGATGGTTGAGGCAGTTGATGGTGGAGTTGTTTGCGGATGGGTGATTGGGCTTGGCTTGAGTGCGAGATTGGACCAGAGAAGCAAGCGGCAGAGAATAGCCAGGTGCTGCCGGTGGATGCTGGTGCAGATGAAGAATCGCGGGAATGCGGAGAGCAACTGGCGACTGGTCCTGGTGCCTCGGGAAATGGCAGCGGCGGCCTAGCTCAGGCAAGCGTTCGCGGTGGTCAGCGTCCCTCCAGGGACGCACCGAGCCTGGCTGGCGCACAATTGACTAGTATGCCACGATGGCGCCGCCCCGTGCCTCGGAGATCGTCACGTGCAGCAGCACACAAGCAGGTACAAGCCCACCATTGCCGCCCAGTTCTGCACCCTCGCGAACATGATCACGCATGGCTACGAGCTGTGCCCAAGCTGCATGTTCTTCTTCCGCGACGGGTACTGGTGGTTCGATCCCATCATGAATGACCGCGCGCGGTACTACGACCTGTGCCATGAGCTTGTCCACCAGTTGAAGCCCGAGGCGTACGCGATCATCTCGGGATCTGAGCCCATCGATGCGGTTACAGAGCAAGGTGCAGCCGGGAAACTGATTGCCGCGGTATCCCATGCCAATGGCGCAACAATGACCTTCGTTCGCTCCTACACGAAGTCGTCGAAGGGAGTGGTGCAGCTGACGGGTAAGATGCAGGAGTTCCCGGCGATCTTTCGTTCCTCGCCGACCTCAAGGATGTTCAGTGACCCGCCTCCCGCACTGGTGCCTGATGATCGTCGCGAGAGCTTCTTCGATGCCGTTCGTGGTGAAAGGGACCGAGACCTTCGGCGCTATACATCGCTGCTGGCTTGAGCGGTAACGTGTGAGAAAAGAGCTGTCCCCGGGATATTCCCCCATCTTGTAAAGCATACTTTTCCGAAAGCAATGCAAGGCTTTTCTGTGAGTATCATCTTTGGCCGATGCGTTGGTCATTTGGTTAGAGGGCTTCTTTGACTTTTGTATTTGCCTTCGCGGTCGGTTTTTTGGGGCTTGGCACATAGCACTTCGCCGTAGCCCTTACCGCAGAATCGTTGCATACGCACAGTCCAGTTCGGCACCTTTCAGTCGTCCGCTCCTAGCCGATTCCTGGCCGAATCGACAGGTAGGTAAGGGTCGATCTCTGCCTGTCGCGTCTCTGTCGCCTACCGGTTAGCGAGGCAGCCTGGAAACCTCCTGGTGGAAAATGCTTCGCAGTTTTCCACCCTACGCGGATGGTTGGAGTGGCGTAGGGTGGACAACGCTCTTTTGTCCACCATTCTTTGAACGGCAGCAACGGAGCGGGAAGCGACATGCTCTGTCCCCGCTCCAAGCCAGCTGCGTAGCTAGAATCCATGCATCAGTCCCAATCGTGGAGAACCAGGATGATCAGCAAAAACACGATATGTCTCTGGTATGACGGCACTGCGCTGGATGCTGCAACGTTCTACGCCGAGACGTTCCCGGATAGCGCCGTGGTCGCTGTCCATCGCGCGCCTGGCGATTATCCTGCGGGCAAGCAGGGCGATGTCCTGACAGTCGAGTTCACGGTGATGGGCATTCCTTGCCTTGGGCTCAACGGAGGGGCAACGTTCAAGCACAACGAGGCTTTCTCGTTCCAGGTTGCGACCGACGACCAGGCCGAGACGGACCGCTTGTGGAACGCGATTGTTGGAAACGGCGGCCAGGAAAGCGCATGCGGCTGGTGCAAGGACAAATGGGGCCTGTCGTGGCAGATCACGCCACGCGTATTGACGGCCGCGGTTACCGGTCCCGATCGAGCGGCGGCCAAGCGCGCGTTCGAAGCGATGATGGGCATGCAGAAGATCGATATCGCCGCGATCGAAGCCGCGTTGAAGGGTTAACCAGCGGTTAGGACCGATCGCCGTTGACAGGCCGGCGAAAATCCTCAAAATCGCCGCCCCTTTTCGCGACAGGAAGTCTCCATGCAACGGATTGTGATTCTGGGCAATGCCGGCAGCGGCAAATCCACCCTCGCTCGCGCCCTGGGCAAGTGCCTTGGCTTGCCGGTGGTGCATCTGGACGCGCTGTTCTGGAAACCCGGCTGGGTCGAGCCCGACGCTGAGCACTTCCGTGAACGGGTCCGCGATGCGGTTGCGACGGATGCCTGGGTCTGCGAAGGCAACTATGCCCGGCGCACCTTCGACCTGCGCCTGCCCCGCGCCGACCTGGTCATCTGGCTCGATACGCCGCGGCTGACCTGTTTACTGCGAGTGCTCATGCGTAGCGTCATGAACCGTCCTCGACCTGACCTTGCAGCGGGCTGCAGAGAGAATTTCGACCGGGAATTCCTGACTTTCCTGAAGTTCGTATGGCATTTCGATCGCGGTTACCGCCCGGGTATCGAGGCCGCGCGTCTGGCCACGGGGCCGCAAGTGCCCGTGGTGCACCTGCGCGGTACCCGGCAGGTTGCCGCCTTCCTCGATGGACTGCCCGAAGCATCTGAGCCATCGGCAGGCGACAAGATCGCCTCATCCTTCCCACGCGGGAGTGTGGGAAGGATGACGACCAGAAGAGAATGACAGCCCTTCGGCGGCTTACTTCAGGTTGTCCCGGAAGAACCGCGTCAGCTTGTCGAAGGGAATGAGCTCCACCCGGTCGTAGAGATCCACGTGCCCCGCCCCAGGAACGATGTAGAGCTCCTTCGGTTCGCCTGCAAGCCGGTAGGCCTCCTCGCTGAACTCCTTCGAGTGCGCCTCTTCCCCGGCGATGAACAGCATGGGGCGCGGCGAGATGGTCTCGATGTCGTTGAACGGGTAGAAGTTCATGAACTTGGCGTTGCTGCTCAGCGTCGGGTGCGTGGTCAGCTCCGGCGAGGAGCCGGCCGGGGTGAACTCGCCGCGCGGGGTGCGGTAGAAGTCGTAGAACTCGCGCTGGATCGGGTGTGTGTCGGCGGTCAGTTCATGCACCGTGCCGCTGGTGTACAGCGCCTTGCCACCGGTGAATTCCACGTAGCGCTGCTGCGCTGCCGCGGCGATCACCTGCTTGCGCTGCTCCAGCGTTTGCGAATGCCTGAGTCCATTGCGATTGGCCGCGCCCATGTCGTACATGCTGACGGTGGCGATCGCCTTCATGCGTGGGTCGATCTTCGCCGCACTGATGACGAAACTGCCGCTGCCACAGATGCCCAGCGCGCCGATCCGCTCGCGGTCGATGAAGGAGCGGGTGCCGAGGAAGTCCACCGCGGCGCTGAAATCCTCGGCATACAGGTCGGGCAGCACGGCATTGCGCGGCTGGCCCTCGCTCTCGCCCCAGAAGGACAGGTCCAGGGACAGGGTCACGAAGCCCTGGTCGGCCAGCTTCTGCGCGTACAGGTTGGCGCTCTGCTCCTTCACGGCGCCCATCGGATGGCCGACGACGATGGCAGGGCTCTTCCCGTTCGGGTCCAGGCCCTTGGGAACGAAGAGATTGCCCACCACATCCATCTGGTACTGATTCTTGAAGGTGACCTTCTGCACGGTCACCTTGTCGCTCTTGTAGAAATTGTCTGCACCCCTGGACATATCGGCTCCCATTGCGGCGAACGAACTGATCAGAAGTCCAAGCAACACGACGAGTCTTTTCATTGGATCTTCCCTTGCGGCTGGCGGGCGACGCGGCCCCTGTCTGGAGAAATCCCCTCCCCACCAGAGGCAGCGAAGGACTGGTCATATTTTCACCAAAGCGGGAGCCGCTGATTAGGTAATGAATGCTTAAAGCGGTTATAAATTCTGCTAATCAGTTCAATGGAGCGCAGCATGGCCCGGCACAACTTCAACGACCTCATGGCCTTCGTGGTGGTCGCGCGGGAAGGAAGTTTCACGCGGGCGGCGGCGCACCTGGGCGTCACCCAGTCGGCCGTCAGCCAAATTGTCTCCGGGCTGGAGGCGCGGCTGAAGATTCGCCTGCTGACGCGCACCACGCGCAGCGTCTCGCTGACCGCTGCCGGCGAGCGCCTGCTGGAGGCGATCGGTCAGCGCTTCGACGAAATCGAGTCCGAACTGGATGCGCTGACCGAACTACGCGACAAGCCGGCCGGAACGGTCCGCATCACCTGTGGCGATCACATCGTGAAGACGACGCTGCTGCCGAAACTGATGCCGTTGCTGCGGGAATACCCGGACATACGGCTCGAGTTCGATATCAACTACGGCTTCCGCGACATCGTCGCCGACCGCTTCGACGCGGGCGTGCGCTTTGGCGAAACCGTGGACCAGGACATGATCGCGATCCCCATTGGCCCGGACGTGCGCATGGCTGTGGTGGCGGCGCCCTCCTACTTCGCCGAGAACCCGATCCCCAGGACGCCGCGCGACCTGGTGGCGCACCGCTGCATCAATATCCGCTTCCCGACCTATGGCGGCGTGGATGCCTGGGAGTTCGAACGGCGGGGCAAGAAGCTGAAGGTGCGCGTGGATAGCCAACTGGTGTTCAACACCACCGTCCATGTCGCCGATGCCGCCGTCGGCGGCGTGGGCATTGCCTATCTGCCGGAAGAAGAGTTCGCCCCTCACCTCGCCGAGGGACGTCTGCTACGGGTGCTCGAAGACTGGTGCCCGCCCTTCGCCGGATATCACCTCTACTACCCGAGCCGGCGACAGCCCTCCCCGGCATTTTCTCTGGTGGTCGACGCGCTACGGGTGGAACGCCGGTAAAAGCGCCAGGCGCTGCCGTTTCGCCTGATTGATTAGCAGCTCTTATAGCCTCGTTAAGCATTGATTAGGTAGTCATGAGCCTCTTCCTGCGGGAGCATCCATCGCATGAAGAGATCCATGAAATCCCGCGCCCTTCACGAGACGCAACCCGCCTGCTGGAGCGGCGTCTTTGCCATGTCGCTATGCGTCTTCGCGCTGATCGCGTCCGAATTCATGCCGGTCAGCCTGCTGACACCGATGGCTGCGGACCTGCAGGTCACCGAAGGGATGGCGGGGCAAGGCATCGCAATCTCCGGCGCATTTGCGGTCCTGACCAGCCTGTCGATCTCCGCGCTCGCCGGCAGCATGAACCGCAAGACGCTGCTGCTGGCACTGACCGGGGTGATGGCCCTGTCCGGCGCCGTGGTCGCACTGGCGTCGAACTACCTGGCCTACATGATCGGCCGCGCCCTCATCGGCGTGGTCATCGGCGGCTTCTGGTCCATGTCGGCAGCGACGGCCATCCGGCTGGTGCCTGCCCACCAGGTGCCACGGGCCCTGGTGATCTTCAACGGCGGCAACGCGCTGGCCACCGTGGTGGCTGCGCCGCTGGGCAGCTATCTGGGTTCGGTCATTGGCTGGCGCGGCGCCTTCTTCTGCCTGGTGCCGGTGGCGGCGATCGCGTTCGCCTGGCAGTGGGCCAGTCTTCCGTCGATGACGGCCGATGATCGTTCGCCGGGCTCCGGCAATGTGCTCAAGCTGTTCGGGAGTCGGTCCGTGGCGCTGGGCATGGCCGCCTGCGGGGCTTTCTTCATGGGGCAGTTCGCCCTGTTTACCTACGTGCGGCCCTTCCTCGAAACGGTGACGCATGTCGGCATTTCCACGCTCTCGCTCATCCTGCTGGTCATCGGGGTGGCCGGCTTCATCGGCACTTTGCTGATCGGCACGCTCCTGGAGAAGGGCCTCTACCGAACGCTGATCACCCTTCCGCTGCTGATGGCGGCGATCGCCCTGGCGCTGATTCCCTTCGGCGCCTGGACCGCGGCCGTCGCGGTACTGCTGGGCCTTTGGGGCCTGGTGGCCACCGCGGCCCCGGTGGGTTGGTGGAGCTGGATCGCCCAGGCCATGCCCGGGAACGCCGAAGCCGGCGGCGGGATGATGGTGGCGGTGATCCAGTTGTCCATCGCCCTGGGCTCCACCCTTGGCGGCCTGCTGTTCGATGGCAGCGGCTACCGGAGCACCTTCGCGGTGAGCGCGGCCGTGCTGCTGCTCGCCGCCGTGCTGACCTTCCTGGCCTCACGCTCGCCAGCGCCACACGTGGAGCAAGGAGAAAAGCGATGCCCATGAGCAGCCGCCGAACTCGGGGCTTACGAACCTTGCGCGGCCTGAGTCTGCTGGTCGGCCTGCTCGTGCTGGGTTGTGGCGAAGCCGGCCAGCACGCCACGTCGGACTTGCCCGGCACGGCATCTGTAAAACCGGAGGAATCACGCATGTGGATGACCGTCGGCGAACACCGTTTCGCCATCACCCTGGCCGACAACGCCGCTGCACGCGCATTCGCCACGCTGCTGCCGCTGACACTGGACATGGCCGAACTCAACGGCAACGAAAAGCACGGCGACCTGCCCAAAACGCTGCCCACGAATGCCAGCCGGCCGGGAACGATCCGCAATGGCGATCTCATGCTGTATGGGTCGGACACGCTGGTCGTCTTCTACCTGACGTTCGACTCACCCTACTCGTACACCCGCCTCGGCCGCGTGGACGACCCCGCCGGTCTGGCCCTGGCGCTCGGTCGGCGCGGGGTACGCATTCTGTTTTCCAGGGACTAGTTTCCAATGGCTTTGGCTATGTGCAGCCGGTTGCTACTACGGCCTGGCTGGCCACCGGCTACAGAGGGAGCCGGGGCAGACCCAGACCACACATCAGTTCACTCGGCAACCTGCAAAACCTGCTTGCTGCGCGCCCTGCCCTGCTGCAGGCGTTCATGGGCCGTCGCGACTTCGGCCAGCGGCAACACTTCCAGGCGTGGTGGGCGCAAATCTCCGGACGCCAGCAGCTCGGCGATTTTCCCCAGGGTCGCGCCGCTGGGCATACGGCTGTAGGCGACTGCCGTACGCAGGCCGTTCTGCGCAGCTTCGAGATGGTTCGGCCCTGCATCGTCCGGCACCAGGGTGAGAATCGCGACCAGGATGCCGCCCTGGCGCAACAGGCCGAGCGCGTCGGGCAGGCTGCCGGAGCCGATGCAGTCGAGCACCAGGTCGACCCCTTCGGGCGCCCAGCGGCGCAATGCCGACGCGATGTCCTCGCTGCGATAGTCGATAGCCAGCTCGGCACCCAGATCACGCACACACGCCAGGTTGTCCGGGCCGCAGGTGGTGGCGACGGTCGCTCCGGCCCAGCGGGCGAGTTGAACGGCGAAGCCTCCGACCGCGCTGCCGCCGCCGTGGACCAGCACCTTCATCCCGGGTTGCAGTCCGCCCTCGTCGAACAATCCGGCCCAGGCCGCCAGGGCCGGCGTGGGGACGGCCGCAGCGGCGGCGAAGTCGAGGTTGGCCGGCATCTCCACGACGGATGTGCGCGAAACGCAGGCGTACTCGGCATAGGAGCCCCACTTCCCGGCGCCGACATCGCTCTGCGCGAACACCCGCGTCCCCACCGGCAGATCGTGCACGCCCTCGCCCACCGCGCTGACCGTCCCGGACAGGTCGAACCCCAGAACGAAGGGGAAGCGGTATTCGAAGAAGGCGCCCAGGTAGCCCTCCCGGCATTTCCAGTCGGCCGGATTGACCCCGGCGCAGGCCACTCGCACAAGCACTTCACCCGGTCCGGGCCGGGGGCATTCCAGGTCGGCCAGTTGCAGAACCTCGGTGCCTCCGAGGCGTTCCATTACCACTGCACGCATCTTCATTTCTCCATTGTTCGATTGCCGTCTATGCGGCATTCACTTATTGCGCCGCGGTCAGGATGCTTTCCGGCAGCGGGCAGTACGCATGGCAGATGGCCTCGACCGTCCACTCCGGGAAGGCCGGATCGAACCGGCGGTCGACCCAGCCCCAGTGATAGGGATGCAGCAGGTATTCGCCGTGCAGATCGCCCACCTCGGCGAACTCCTGCTGCCAGACATGAGTCCAGTCGCTGGCGGAAGTGACGCGGCAGAGTTGCCAGTTGCGGATGCCCGCCATGTAGTCGGGCATCGCCAGCAGTTCGCGCTCCAGCGCTTCCACCTGACCTGCCGGAACGTCCGCCCGTACCCGCAGCAGCAGCGTGCGCAGGACACCTCCGGATAGGCCCGGTGCGCGCTCGCCGCCACCTATGCGGACATGGCTGAGCCGGTCCACCCCCTCTATCCCCGGCAACGCTTGCAGACTGGCTGCGTCGTGCCCGCGCAGTTCGATGCTGAAGTCCCCCGCGCCCCAGCAACCGGGCAGATTGCGACCGGCGAAGGCACCCGGATGGGCCTGGCGCCAGCGCTCCAGGGCCAGTTCGAAGGTAGGCATGTCGGCATCCGCCGAGAGATAGACCTGTGCGACTTCAGACTGCATGAGCGACCTCTCCCGGCATCGGCAGCATTGTCCCGGCGTCAGTCAGGATGTGGCGCCGGCGGCTACTGCAGAAGCGGTCGACCTTTGGCCAGACTTCCGGCGTCGAGCCGGGGTTGCCGCGCATCCGGTAATACGCCATGACATCGGGCACCTGCCAGAGCAGCCAGAGCGTGGTGGCCACACCGGGCACCACCACCGGTGGCGAAACCCAGCGGTTCACGAGTTGAGGAACCGGTTCCGCACGGCCCGGCAGCAATTCTTCGTCGAGCAGCGCCAGGACGTGTTTCACGTCGCCCGCATCGAGAGTGAGTTCGTCAAGAAGGTGAATCATCGATCAGGACCTTTGCCAAATTCGATGGCTATCCTGCATGCTCGTGTCCGACCGGACCGCTACCCGATCGATCACCAAGCATCACCGAACCGCTCAGGCTGACTCGTATGCCCCATCGCTCCGAACCTGCACCCACCACCGGCCTCGGCACCCGCCTGCTGGATGAATTGCGCCGCAGCGGGGCTGACAACGCAGCAATGGCCGACGCGGCCGGGCACCTGTCGGCCGGGGCATTCGCCGCCCTGTATCGTTCGGCCATCGAACATCTGGAAGCCCAGGTCGCGCAGGGCGACGGCCATGCGCCGATGAGCAAGCGCGAGGCGGACCTGCTCTGCCGTTGCGTGCTGAGTTGCCGGATGCTGGCCGACGCCATCCACTGTGCCGCCGACTTCTGCGCGATGCTGCACCCGCGCGCCGGGGCGCTGAGCCTTTCCATGGACGGGAATGCCGCTGTGTTTCGCATGGACTCGCTGCGTCGGCGGCACAGCCCGGCGGCCTGCCTGGTCGATGTCACCGGGCTGCTGTTCTACCAGCGCCTGTTCGCCTGGCTGATCCGCGAACCCATACGCCCGCAGCGGAACTTCCTCGGCCATCCGAACCGCGAAGACGCCATCCCCTTCCTCAGCCTGTTCGACTGCCCAGTGGAGGTCGGCCAGCAGGCCTATGGTTTCGTTTTCGACGCCGAACTGCTGCAGCGCCCGGTGCGCCGCCGGCCGGCGGAGCTGGAAGCCTTCCTGGTGGACTTCCCGTTCCGCCTGGCCTCTGGCGAACCGGCCTCGAACGTGCCGCTGGCGCAGCAGGTACGCAGCTTCATCGATGCCTCCCTCGCACGGCAGGCGCCCCTGCCGACCCAACGGGAGCTCAGCGCCGCCCTGTCCATCAGCGTGGCCACGCTGCGCCGGCGACTTCACGCCGAAGGCAGCAGCTATCGCAGCCTGCGTGAAGCCTGCCTGCTGGAAGCGGCGAAGCATTACCTGCAGAGCACCGAGTGGCCCATCGAACGGGTGGCCGGGCACCTGGGGTTCAGCAACGCTGCCGCGATGCGTCGCGCCATGGTTCGGCTGACGGGCCATCCGCCAAGCCACTACCGAAACGCCAATCGAGCGATCCGGTAGCGCTGCCTGAGTGAGCGGATGCCGGCCGCTGGAGGCCGGCATTCGCACAATCGGTTCATCCAACCCAGAGGAGATGAACCATGCACCATCCCCGTACCCCCAAGCTTGCCGGCAAGGTCGCACTGGTGACCGGTGCCAGTCGCGGCATCGGCCGTGCCATCGCCCAGCGTCTTGCCGCCGAAGGCGCCACCGTGGTGGTCGCGGCGCGCAGCCTGGAGCACTCGGCGAACATGAGCGGGACCCTGGCCGAAACCGTGGCCCTGATCGAGCAGGCCGGCGGCCGTGCGATCCCGCTCGCGGCGGACCTGTGCAACGCGGCCGAGCGCGATGCCCTGCCGGCCCGCGCCGCGCAGGTAGCCGGCGGACTGGATATCCTGGTGAACAATGCCGGAGTGGCGGACTACAGCCGCGTAGAAGACATGCCACTGGAGGTATACGAACGCACGCTGGACCACTACCTGCGCATTCCCTTTGCGCTGTGCAAGGCCTCGATACCGCTGATGCGCCAGCGCGGCGCCGGCTGGATAGTCAACCTCGGCTCGGTCACTGCCCTTCCACCGCTCAAGCCCTACGACGACTTCGCGCGGGCAGGCGGCATCAGCGTCTACGCCGCGGCCAAGGCGGCACTGGCGCGCTTTACCCAGGGACCGGCGGCCGAACTGGAAGCCGACGACATCGCGGTCAATCTGGTTGCGCCAAGCACCGCGATCCTCACACCGGGTGCCGCCCGCTACATCCCGGACGACTACCCGACCGAGCGGGTGGAGTACCTGGCCGAGACGGCCCTGGCGCTTTGTCACCTGCCCGCCAGCGAGCGCACCGGACTGCTCACCCACAGCCTGCACTTCCCGCTCTCTGCCGGGCTGACGGTCCATTCGCTGGACGGGCGCGACATCCTGCCGGCGCCGGTCCTACCGCCCTATGCGCATCCGGGCATCGAGGCTGTGTCGGGCTGACAATGGCACTCCTGGAGGCGCTGGATAGCGCATTGGACTATGCGCTGATCCACGCCTCCAATACGCATATCCGGACCTCTTTGGCGGGGAGCGCTCGGGGGTGAGGTACCATGCTGCGCCGAAACCTCCGTCGAACCCTCTGGCTGCCTATGTCCTCCAACGCGCTGTACACCGACCTGTCCATCTACTACGACCTGATGTGCGCCGACATCGACTACCGGGCGCAGAGCCACAGCGTGCACCGGCTGCACCAGCTATTCGGCAATCAGGGGCGCAGGCACCTGGATCTCGCCTGTGGCACCGGGCCGCACGTGCGCCATTTCCTCGACTTCGGCTACCGCAGTGCCGGCCTGGACATCAATCAGCCGATGCTGGATATCGCCCAGCTGCGCTGCCCCGAGGCACAGTTCAGTCGACAGGACATGGCGGACTTCCGAGTGGGCGAGCCGGTTGATCTGATCACCTGCTTCCTCTACTCGATCCACTACAACGCCGGGCTGGAGCAACTGCGGGCGTGCCTGGCCAGCGTGCACGGCGCGCTTGAGGATGACGGCGTGTTCTGCTTCAACACGGTGGACAAGCGGCAGATCGACAACCGCTCATTTGTGCGCCATACCGTGGAGCACGAGGGCAGCCACTTCACCTTCGGTTCCGGCTGGCACTACAGCGGCGAGGGCGAGCGGCAGGCGCTGCGCCTCAGCATCGAGAAGACCACGGCGGGGGTGACCCAGGCCTGGCAGGACGAACACGCGATGGTCGCCCTGAGCTTCACCGAGCTGCAGCAGCTGTTGCAGCCGCACTTCGAGGTGCACGTCTTCGAGCATGACTACGAACGGATCACTCCCTGGGGCGGCCAGTCCGGGAATGCACTGTTTGTCTGCGTGAAGCGCTAAGAACCTGCCTACGATCTATTGATCGTCGGCCGTGCTGCATTGCAACGCAGGAACAGCTGCAAGCTGGCTAATCAGGCTCTTGAGCAGCCAATTGCAACGAAACTGACCATTGATTGCATCGGCGTTGACCAATGTCCGCTTTCGGCCAATAGCGGACATCGGGCTCTGGTTGAGAGAAACTAACCCACCGCGAATGACGCGCGGCCCCTGCTCAACTTGCGGAGAACAATGTGGAGCTTCATGAACAATTGGACGAGGTCAACGATTCCGCGACCTTTCTGAGATTTGCTCGGGCACTCGCGGCGGACAAGGCCACTGGCAATGGCTGGGAAAACACCACGATAGAAGCCTTTCTGGATGGAGCTATCTCATGGGCGGAAGATAGCGACTTCGGCCTGAGCCAAGGGCTTACGCCGTCCAATCCTTGGCAGCAGTTCGCTGTATTTCTGTACTGCGGCAAGATCTACGAGTAAGCGATCTCACCCTGAACGGCTCAGATACTCAGGGATGCATGACGCCTGCGCATGTCCGATTCGGGTCGACTTCTGCCCGTCACGACCGGCAGAGAGCGGCCAGAAGCCGCCCTTTAGGTGTGTCTAGAGAATCAGGGCCGATTCAGCGAGGTAGCCTGGAAACCTCCTGGTTGAAAATGCTTCGCAGTTTTCCACCCTACGCAGATGGTTGGAGTGGCGTAGGGTGGACAACGCTCTTTTGTCCACCATTCTTTGAACGGCAGCAATGGGTCGGTTGCAGCCGCTCACGACAGTCTGCAACCGGCCAGAAGCGGCGTTCGTCATGAGGCGACAAGAGCCGCTATCCTGCGTCAGAACTTGCTGCGCACGGTTAGCACGAAGTTCCTGGGTTCACCGTAGAAGTTGCCGTTGGCCGAGGTGCCCACGGTCTGGTAGTAGCGTTTGTCGAACAGGTTGTTGAGGTTCAGCGTGGTCGACCAGTTCTCATCGATGAGGTAGTCGATGCTGGAATTCCAGATGGCGTAGCCGGCCTGGGTGAACTTGTAGTCCTCGGTCGGGCCGGTGTAGCTCTGGGTCGCCGGATCGAAAGTGGCGACCGTGCCGCTGCGATAGTTGGCGCTCTGCGCGGTGACGCCGGCACCGACCTTCCATTTCTCCAGCTCGCCCGGCAGGCGATAGGTGGCCCACAGCTTGAACAGGTGCTTGGGGGTGACGCCGCTGTAGATGGCCCGGGTCGCGTCGTCCTTGCTGTCGACCGTGTGGTTGTAGGTGTAGCCGGCGAAAAGGTTCAGCTTCATGAGTTTCAGGTCTTTGAATGCCAAGGGTCAGGTCCGCATCCGGCCCAGGCTGCTGGCGAAAGCGCCGGCCGTGCCCTACCGACTCAGTCCCGGTCGGGCGATCCGAGCGGAAAGAGCGGGCGGTAAGGACGGGCTTCGTCGACGGCCCGGGCGAACGAGGGGTGGGCCAGCAGGCGCGTGCGATAGGCCCGGAGCACCGGGTAGGCGTCGGAGATGCGGTGCGTCCAGTCGGCGTAGAAAAGCGACGGCGCCGCCGCGCAGTCGGCGAGGGTGAAGTCTTCGCCCGCTGCCCACGACCTGCCGGCCAGATGCCCTTCGAGCCAGGCGTAGGCGAGTTCGAGTTTCTCCACAGCGGTCGCGAGGGCGTCCTGGCGTTTCGTCGCGTCGCCGGTCAGCGCCCCGCCCACCGCATGCTGCATCGGGCTCATCACGTGGAGGTCGAAGAAGCGATCGAGGAAGCGTACGTCCAGGGCCACCATCGGTTCGGCGGGCAGCAAGCGCACGGGGCCACCGTGCGCCAGTTGCAGGTACTCGATGATGACGCTCGACTCGGCGACGCTGCGCTGCCCGTCGAGCAGCAGCGGGAACTTGCCCAGCGGCCACAGCCGCAACCAGTCCGCCGCGTGCTGCGGTGTGTCCGGCCCAAGGCAGCGGAATTCGAACGGCGTAGCGTTCTCGTACAGCGCGATGAGGACTTTTTGCGTGTACGAAGAGAAGGGATGACCGTAGAGCGCGAGCGACATGGCGGGACCACCTGTTCCGGGCTGTTCGTGTCAGCTTCAGCCTAGACGCGGATGACCTGGGCGCGCAGCCGCCCGACCGCCCGCATGGCCGAAATCCAACGATCAATGTCCTTTGCGGGATCAGCGTACCGGCCTAACGTGACAGTCGACGCAGCAGCGCTGGCTACCGGCCCGACGTAGCGCCTGCCACCCGCTCGACCGCACGCTCCTGCCAGCCGGCCGGGCGCATGTCCCAAGCCGCGGGAAATTCCTGCGGCGCCCACCCATGGGGAGGCACACATGAAGATCGTCGTAATCGGTGGAACCGGCCTGATCGGCACCCAGCTCTGCAACAACCTGCGCGAACGGGGACACGAAGTTCTCGCCGCCTCGCCGAATACCGGCGTCAACAGCGTCACCGGCGAAGGCCTGCGGGAAGCGCTGGAAGGCGCCGATGTGGTCGTCGACGTGGCGAACTCGCCGTCGTTCGAAGACGCCGCTGCGCTGGAGTTCTTCGAGAAATCCGGGCGCAACATCTTCGCCGCGGAGAAGGCCGCCGGGGTCAGGCACCACGTCGCCCTTTCTGTCGTGGGCACCGAGCGGATGCTCGAAAGCGGTTACTTTCGGGCCAAGATGGCCCAGGAGAAGCTGATCGAGGAAGCGGGCGTGCCCTACTCCATCCTGCGGGCCACGCAGTTCTTCGAATTCATCGGTGCCATTGCCCACTCCGGCGCCGAGGGCGACACCGTGCGCCTGACCACGGCCGCACTGCAGCCGATCGCTTCGGCGGACGTCGCGGCGGCGCTGGCGAAGATCGCCGAGGGCAGTCCCACCAACCAGATCACCGAAGTCGCCGGGCCTGACCGGGAGCCGCTCGTCTCGTTCGTCAGGACGTTCCTTGAGTTCAACGGAGACCGGCGGGAGGTGATCGCGGATGACCAGGCCACCTACTTCGGCGCGCGGATCGATGACCAGTCGCTGACCCCTGGCGCAGATCCGATCCTCGGGGCGATCCATTTCGACAACTGGCTCAAGAGTGGCGCGGCGAAGCGCTAGCCGGCTGGCCACGAAACAGGAGAGCTCACATGCGAATCCATCATCTGCCCGCCCTGCTGGCCCTGTCGTGCTGCGGGGGCGTCATGGCCGGGGACAAGCCAACCGCCGCGCCACCACCGGTCGTCGAGACCGTGATGGTCCAGGCGCTCCCCGAGTACCCGGGGAAGGAAGTGCTGATGATCACGGTCGAGTATCCACCCGGCGGTGCCGACCCGGTCCATCGCCACGACGCGCACGGCTTCATCTATGTGCTCGAAGGCTCGATCGTCATGGGGGTGAAGGGCGGCAAGGAGGTCACCCTGATGCCGGGGCAAAGCTTCCATGAGGGCCCGAACGACATCCACACGGTCGGACGCAACGCCAGCCAGGAAAAGCCCGCCAGGTTCCTGGTCTTCCTGCTCAAGGATGCGAACAAGCCGCCGGTGATTCCAGTCGATTGAGGCGGCATACACCGTAGGTTGGCGCTGAGCGCAGCGAAGCCCAACATTTGCCGGGCAGCCACACCGTTGGGCTTCGTACCTCAGCCCAACCTACGTGGAGTGAAGCCCAACATCGGCCCGGCATTGGCACGTTGGGCTTCGCAAGCTCAGTGCCAACCTACGCGAGCTTAGCGGCGGTGGCGGATGGTCTTCACCAGGTCTTCCGGGCTGATCTGGCCGACGATCTGCTTCACCGCGCTCTCGGCGCTGCCCGGCTGCGGCAGGTCGAGGATGTGGCCCTTCATCTTGCCGATCACATGCATCTCGCACGGCTTGCAGTCGAACTTCAGGGTCAGCACTTCGTCGCCATGCACCAGCTGCATCGGTGCGACCTTGGTGCGCACGCCGGTGACGCCCTTGGCCTGCTTCGGGCAGAGGTTGAAGGAGAAACGCAGGCAGTGCTTGGTGATCATCACCGGCACCTCGCCGGCTTCCTCGTGGGCCTCGTAGGCCGCGTCGATCAGTTGCACGCCATAGCGGTGGTAGAAGTCGCGCGCCTTCTGGTTGTAGACGTTGTAGAGGAAGGACAGGTGCGATTCCGGATAGACCGGTGGCGGCACGCTGACCGCCTTGCGTCCGCCGCGCGGATGGGCGGCCACGCGCGCCGCGGTGAGCGCCTCGATGGCCTCGCGGCGCAGCGACTTCAATTGCGAATTGGGGATAAAGAACGCCTGCGGCGCATCCAGCTCGACGCCCTCGGCGTGGTAGATGGTGGTGCCCAGTTGGCCGAGCAGGTCGCGCAGTTGCTCCAGCGCCTGTTCGGGTTTGTTCGCCGCGCCGAAGGGACCGTCCAGGCCGACGGTGGCGCTTACGCCCTCCTCGCTGGAGGCGGTCAGCTCCAGACGCTCTTCGCGCAGGCGCGCCTGCCAGCTCAGGCCGATGCGGCGCTCGGCGGAGGTCTTCTGCAGCGCCTGCTGCCAGTTGTGGTCGAGGTTGCGGCTGAGCGGATGGTTCGGACGCAGGCGGTACAGGCCGGCCGGCATCTCGTTCGGCTCCACGCGGTAACGCCAGCGCGGCTCGCCCTCCTCCTCGAACTGCTCCTGCAGCTCGGCGACGTTGGCGCGGAAGCCGACCACCTCGCGCTTGACCAGCACGTTGAGGCCATCGCCGTTGCTCAGCGGCTCATGGGTGACGGCGATGAAGTCGCGCTTGCCGACCTTGAGCACTTCGCCCACCGGCAGACCGGTGAAGGTCGGCGAGTCGAACGCGCCGATGTCGACCTTGCGCTCGTTGACGAAGTAGTCGGTGCTGCCGCGGTGGAAGGTCTTGTCCGGGTCCGGCACGAAGAAGTGATCGGTGCGACCGCTGGAGGCGCGGGCCAGGTCCGGGCGCTCAAGAAGGATTCCGTCCAGCAGTTGGCGATAGTAGGCGGTGATGTTCTTCACATAGCCCACATCCTTGTAGCGCCCCTCGATCTTGAACGAACGCACGCCGGCATCCACCAGGGCGCGCAGGTTGGCGCTCTGGTTGTTGTCCTTCATCGACAGCAGGTGCTTCTCGAAGGCCACCACCCTGCCCTGATCGTCCTTCAGGGTGTACGGCAGGCGGCAGGCCTGCGAGCAGTCGCCACGGTTGGCGCTGCGGCCGGTCTGCGCGTGGGAGATGTTGCACTGCCCGGAGAAGGCCACGCACAGCGCGCCATGGATGAAGAATTCGATGGCCGCGTCGGTCGCATCGGCGATGGCGCGGATTTCCTGCAGGTTCAGCTCGCGGGCCAGCACCAGCTGGGAGAAGCCGGCCTGGTCAAGGAACTTCGCCCGGCCGAGGGTACGGATATCGGTCTGCGTGCTGGCATGCAGTTCGATGGGCGGGATATCCAGTTCGAGGACGCCCATGTCCTGGATGATCAGCGCATCCACGCCGGCGTCGTACAGCTCGTGGATCAGCTTGCGCGCCGGCTCCAGCTCGTCGTCGTGCAGGATGGTGTTGATGGTGGTGAACACCCGCGCATGGTAGCGATGGGCGAATTCCACCAGTTGGGCGATATCCGCCACCTCGTTGCAGGCATTGTGCCGCGCCCCGAAGCTCGGACCGCCGATGTACACGGCATCGGCCCCATGCAGGATGGCCTCGCGGGCGATGCTGGTGTCGCGGGCGGGGCTGAGGAGTTCGAGGTGATGCTTGGGTAGGGACATGGCGGACGCTTCGGCACGGTGCAAAGCGCGCATTGTAGCGACCAAACGCCGCGCCGGCACCCGTGGGGCGCCGGGTGGCGGCTGACGGACATACTCCCGGGGGTATGCCCGCTCGTCTATTTCAGATAGGAGCGCAGCAGCGAGGATATCTGGTCAACCTCTTCCAGGCGCTCCTCGGCCGTAAGCCCCTCGGCGGCCAGATGCTCGCGGATGTGCCCTTCCATCACTTCCGCCATCAACCCGTTCACGGCGCCTCTGACGGCGGCGATCTGTTGAAGGATTGCCAGGCAGTCCCGCCCCTCCTCCAGGGCGGTCTCCAGGGCCGTCGCCTGTCCCCGGATCCTCCGGACGCGAGCCAGCAACTGCCGCTTGTTCTTGATGGTATGCGTCATCTCGCCTCAATTACCGAATATATACTGGGGTATAGTATGTGAGCTCAACATCTGAGGCATGATAGATCATGACCGCCAACGACCACGAGAAATGGGTGCACTCCCATCACTTCCACCAGGGCAACACCCATGGTGAAAGCAAAACGCGCCTGGCCGTCTGGCTGACCGCCGTGATGATGGTCGCGGAGATTTCGGGGGGTTGGTACTTCAACTCCATGGCCCTGCTCGCCGATGGCTGGCACATGAGTTCGCACGTTCTCGCGCTCGGGCTTTCGCTGCTCGCCTACGCCGCGGCGCGCCGGTTTGCCCATGACCGGCGTTTCGCATTCGGCACCTGGAAAATCGAGATCCTGGGCGGCTACTCCAGCGCCATGCTGTTGCTGGGGATTGCGGGACTGATGGCGTTCCAGTCGGCCGAGCGACTGCTTTCTCCGGGGCAGATCCACTACGACGAAGCCATCTCCATCGCCGTTATCGGCCTGGCGGTGAATCTCGCTTGCGCCTGGCTACTGCGCGATGACCACTCCCATCATCACGGCCACGATCATCATCAGCATGGGCACGACCATCACCATGACCTGAACCTCAGATCGGCTTATCTGCATGTGATAGCGGATGCCGCCACCTCGGTACTGGCGATCATCGCCCTGCTCGCCGGGAAGTTCTGGGGAGCGAACTGGCTGGACCCCGTCATGGGGCTGGTCGGCGCGGCACTGGTCGCCATCTGGGCCAAAGGCCTGCTGCGGGATACCGGGCGGGTGCTTCTGGATGCGGAAATGGACGCCCCGGTCGTGGAGGAAGTTCGGGAGGTTGTCGGGGAGTTGCAGCCCGACGCCGCGATCACGGACCTGCACGTCTGGCGGGTCGGCAAGGACAAGTACGCCTGCATCCTGACCCTGGCCAGCCGGGAGCCCCTGAGCGCCGATCGCGTTCGTCAGGCCTTGAGCATTCACGAAGAACTCGTACACGTCACCGTGGAAATCAATCCGCTGGTGCCGGCCTGACGTTTCTACAAGGGCTGCTCCCGCAACTCCTGCGTCTGCTCCACCAGCCAATCGCGGAGTATCCGCATTTCCGGCGACCCGGCCAGATCGCGGCGGCAGACGAAGTAATGCTTGCGGTCATCGGCAAGAAAGGTCTCGCTGGTCGGCCTGACCAGCTTGCCTGAGTCCAGCTGCGGCTGTACCAGATGGCGCCAGGCCAGGCCGACACCGACTTCCTCCTGGACCGCATCCAGCAGCATCGAGAAATGGCTGAAATCCATCGTTTCCCTGCACCTGGAGGCATCGAGACCGAACTGCCTGAACCAGAACGCCCAATCGACAGGCACCCAGAGCCTGGCTTTCCAGTGGCTCGCACTGAGGTTCAGCAGCGTGACGCTCATCAGCCCTTCCAGGGTCTTGATCTGCGGGTGCTGTTCGAGAAAAGCGGGCGTGCAAACCGGAAATATCTCTTCGGAGAAGAGGTATTCGGCCAGATAGTGCGGGTGTTCCTCCAGCCCGAGGGTCACTGCGGCACTGAAGTTCTCCTGATAGTCCGGGTTTCCCTCGGTGCTGATCAGGTGCAACTGGAGTTCAGGATGCTGGGCCCGCAGTTGCTTCAGCCTCGGCATCAGCCATAGCTGGGCGAAGGCGGTGGTGGTGATCAGCGCCAGGTAATCCAGGCTGTTGCGGCGCAGCAGTTCGCGGGAAGCCGTGGCGATGTGCTGCAGGGCGGAAGAGGCAGCCAGGTACAACGCGTGGCCGTCGCGGGTGAGCTCGACCTTGCGGTTGCCGCGCAGGAACAGCTTCAGGCCGTAGAAGTCTTCCAGCGTCTGGATCTGGCGGCTGATCGCTGCCTGGGTCACGCAGAGTTCCTCCGCCGCCATCTTGAAGCTGCCGTGGCGGGCGGCCGCTTCGAAGGTGCGCAGGGCATTCAATGGGGGGAGTAGCTGCCGGAGGTTGCTCATGGGGCGCACACGATGAATCGGACACATCGAACAGTTAACCAGAGCGCAACCGGGAATGACAGGTTCCTGCGGGCTAACTGCTCGTTTCTGTGCCGGAGGTCTTCTATTCACTTAATCAAAAGCTAAGTGAAGAGCGCGCAAAACTCGTTTGTCAGCGGTTTCCTGCCTCTCGATCATTGACCCCGGATAACCCACCCGGAGGCAGCAAGACAATGAGATTCAAGAACAAGGTTGTCGTGATTACCGGAGGCGCCGGCGGCGTCGGTCAGGCACTGGTCCGGCTGTTCGCCGCCGAAGGTGCGCGCGTGATGATCTCGGACATCAATGCCGACGGCTGTCAGGCGGTGGTCGACCAGGCCCGCGAGCTGGGCGCCGAAGCCGACTGCCTGGCCGGCAATCTGCGGGAGAAGGAGTATTGCGAAGCGGTCATCGCCCGGGCGGTCGAACGCTTCGGCGGCGTCGACATCCTGCTCAACAACGCCGGCATCATTCCGCGCGGGACCATCGAGGAAACCACCGACGACATGTGGTTCACGGCGATGGACGTCAACCTGAATGCCGCGTTCTTCCTCTGCCGCGCCGCCATTCCCCATATGAAACAGCGTGGCGGCGGCGCCATCGTCAACACCTCCTCGGTCTGGGGCACCCATCCCGGCCCCGGCCATGTCGCCTATTGCACCAGCAAGGGCGCGGTGGCGGCGTTCTCGCAGAACCTCGGCCGGGATTGCGCGCCGTTCGGTATCCGCGTCAATGCCGTCTGCCCGCATGAGATCAACACGCCGATGATCCGCACCGGTTTCGAGCGCCGTGGCCTCGATCCCGACAAGGCCGTCGAGGAACTGAACAGGACGGTGCCGCTGGGCCGCATCGCCGAACCGGAGGACATCGCCGATGTGATCGCCTTCCTGGCCTCCGACCAGGCGCGCTACATCGCCGGCGCGACGCTCGATGTCACCGGCGCCAAACCGGTTTCCGGCTGAGGGGAATGACGATGCTGAACAACAAGGTGGCCGTCGTTACCGGCGGCGGGCGTGGAATCGGTCGCGGAATTACCGAAAAACTCCTGGAAGCCGGCGCCCGGGTGCTGGTCGCACAGCGCCAGCCGCTGGATGACAGCCTGGGTGCCAATCCGCAGGTGGCCTGGGTCGAAGCCGACCTCGCCGAACGCGATGCGCCCTACGTCATCGCGCGGGCGGCCGAGGAGCGGTTCGGCGGCGTCGATATCCTGGTCAACAATGCCGGCTTCATGTTCGAACGCTCGCTCGACGAGATGAGCGAGGACGACTGGGACCGGATGATGGCCGTCAACCTGCGCGCCCCGGTCTTCCTGGCCAAGGCCCTGCTGCCGCAGTTGCGCGTGCGTGGCGGCAGCATCGTCAATATCGGCTCGATCGAAGGCATCGGCGCCAACCCCTGGCATACCGCCTACTGCGGCTCCAAGGCCGGCGTGCACGGTTTCACCCGGGCGCTGGCGGTCGATCTGGGGCGCGACGGCATTCGCTGCAATGCCATCGCCCCCGGCTGGATCAACTCGGACCTGAGCCACGCCTATATCGACGCCCAGCCCGATCCCGCGCAGGCGCGGGCCGGCCTGCTCAAGCTGCATCCGGTCGGGCGTACCGGCGAGCCGCAGGACGTTGGCGGTGTCGTGGTCTTCCTGGCCAGCGACGCAGCGGCCTTCATCACCGGCCAGGTGATCGTCGTCGACGGCGGCCGAACGGCCAAACTGCCGTTGCCGTTCTGAGTCCGGGCGGCTTCGGGCGATTCCCCTCCACATTACAGATGTTGTGGAGGGGCATTTCTGGCCGAGGCTAGATCCCCATCCTGCGCCGGTACTGGCGGGTGCGGAGCGCATTGGCCAGCTGTTGCAGGATCAGCGCTCGCAACGGCGACACCTTCGGGTCAGGCGCCCTGTCCAGGCTGAGTTTGCTCAGCTGGAACTTGACGACAGCCATGTTCGCCAGCGAGGCCAGGGTCTTGTTCTTCCAGGTGATCGGCGGCAATTGCGGGGCATTGTCCTTGCCGAGACGCCAGTCGCGCGGCAGATGTGGGTCGATGGCCAGCGCCGTACCGATACCGACCATGCCTCGCCACCTGGCTGGTAGGCCACGTCAATGGTATCCGTTATAATTCGTCAACCAACTGCGCTTGAGGTCCACGCTATGACAACTCTCAGCCTTGAAGCCAAGAAGGCCTACGCAGCCAAGACGCGCAAGTCCAACTACGCGGCCAGCCTGCGGCTGGAAGGCTTCAAATCAGTTCTCACAGACAGTGAGCGCGAGTTACCTTCGCGCGAAGATGTGTTGAAGGCTTTCGGTAAAACCTCGGCGTAATGTCTGATAAATACGGAGGTGGCCAAGACTCCTATTGCTACCCTGGGTCTGATGTCCTCCGTAACAAACTCGACATCCGTGACGATGCAACTTTGAGCGAAGCTGAGCGTCAGCTTTCTGCCATTGCAGTTGAAGAAATCGAGTTTAGCCCTCCCCCATACAACCTGGCTTACCTTCAGAATATCCACCGAGTCCTGTTCTCTGACCTCTATGACTGGGCCGGGGAGTTGCGGACTGTCGGAATCTCCAAGCAGGCAACGCGCTTCTGCCAACCGGAATACATGGAGAAGGAGGCCGGAAAGATCTTCAAGGCCATGGCTGAGGCCAATTGGTTCGAAGGCATGAACCGCGGGGAGCTGATAGCTGCAGTTGCCGAGGCCTACTCCGACCTCAATGTGGTGCACCCTTTCCGTGAGGGCAACGGGCGTACACAGCGTATTCTTTTTGAACACCTCATCCTGAACGCCGGATTCGAAATCAGTTGGTGGGGAGTTGAGGAAGATGAGTGGATTTACGCCAACATTGCTGCCTACAACTGCAACCTCGGACCTATGAAGCAGGTTTTCGAGAAATGCATTGGCCACCCAATTCAGCCTTAGCGCATAGCAGGCTTATCTATAGAGCGAGAGCGGCACGCATAGCTTTGCGGCCTTCTCCATAGCCGCTCGCGGCAGTCCCGGTTTCCAACTCCCTCCCCCGCGATGAGCATTGCGCCCATCGCGGCGAAAGGTGCTTCAGATCCACTGGTCGTTGCGCTTGCGCCGTACCCGCAGCATGGTCGGCAGGATCAGGCCGGCGAACAGGCCGGCGCCGGCGATGCTGCCGCCGTAGATCATGTAGCGCATCAGCACCTGCTTGTTCTCGTCGCCCAGCTGCGCCTGCACCTCGCGCAACTCGGAGCGCGCCTGGGTCAGCTCGGCGTCCAGCGCCGTGCGCGCCGCCTGCAGCTCGTCGATCAGCGTCTTGCGCGAGTCCAGCGTCTCCTGCATGCCCTGCACGCGGGTTTTCCAGCTGTCGTTGATGCCTTCCAGTTCGGCGGTGAGCTCAGCCACCTTCCGTTCCAGTTGCGGCAGGCGCTCGGCCTGGCCGGGCACCTCCTGCAGATAGCGGCTGGGAATCCACACGGTCTTGCCGCTCTCGCCACGCACCTGGCTGTAGTCCCCCTGGGTGCTCACCAGTTCGACCTTCTCCCCGGAGGCGAGCGTACCGACGATGCGGTAGCCGTCGGTCGGGCCGCTGCGCACATAGGTCGTCAGGCCATCGCTCACCCAGCGTGCGCTGCTGGCGGTCTCCTCGGCCTGCGCCGGGGCACCGGCCGCCAGCAGGCCGCCTAGCAGGAAGGCAGCGAGCGCGCGGGTCTGGAGCGAGGAAACACAGGCGGGGAAATGACGGGATAGGGACATGGGCAATCTTCACATGGCGATAGAACGAAACCCGGCGAACGGGCGCGAAATAAGGCCGGCCAGGCGAATTGCTGCAGACAGGAACGCGTTCCAGGGTGGGCCGACTGGAGACAGACAGCAGGCGGGCCGATGGAGTTCACTCGCGATAACGGTGGCTGGACGGGCGGCTTGTTACCTCAGGTTTCCCGGGCCTGCACGCCGCGCCTGCGCAGCGCCGCCGGCGTCATCCCGAAGCGCTTGCGCACGAGCTTGGCGAGATAGCTGGTGTCCGCCACGCCGATCTCGTCGGCGATCAGCGCGAGGCTGTGGCTGGAGTTGAGCAGGCGCCATTCCACGTGGCGCAGGCGCATCTCGGCCCAGTACTCCCTGGCCGTCACGCCATGGCTGGCGCGGAACAGGCGGTCGAACTGGCGGCGGGAGATATCGACCTGCCCGGCCAACTGGTCGATGGTCCGGTCGGAAGCCATCCACTCGCGCATCAGGGCGATGGCGCGATCGACCTGGCGCCCGCCGGGGCCCGGAGTTTCCCGCGATTTCAGTTGGTGCAGGCTGCTGCGCGGCTCGTCCACCAGCATGTCGGCCAGGCCCTTCAAGGCGCGTGTCCGCCCGCATGCCCGTGCCAGCAATTCCACCGCCAGATCTATCGCGGCAAGCCCGCCTGCGCAGGAAATACGCGCGCCGTCGATGCAATAGAGCTGTTCGCTCACCACCGGAATCCGTGGGTAGGACGCGCGAAACTCCACCTCATGCCGCCAGTGCACCGCCACCTTGTGGCCGCTCAACAGGCCGCAGGCGGCGAGCAGGAAGCAGGCGTTGTCGATGGACACCAGCTTCACGCCCTGAGCCGCGGCGTCGCGCAGCAGTTTGCGATAGGTCGGTGCCAGCGCCTCGGTCGCGCTGGCGCTGCGCCCGCCGAACAGGACCAGATAATCGTAGTCGCGGTAGCGGATGTCCGCCGGCGTGACCTCGACGCGCACGGCGGCGCCACTGCTGGACTCCACGTGCCCTGCCTGCTGTCCGAGGATGGTCCAGGCGCAGTAGCGCTGGCGGCTGTAGTCTTCCTCATCGCCGGCGAAGCGCAGCTTGTCGAGGAAGCTGCCGAAGGGAAGCATGGCGAAACCCGGCAAGGGCAGCAGGAGGAAACGCAGGTCGGGGCTGACGGCGTCGGTATGCATGGCGGCATGCGTCCAGTTATCACCGAAGAATGTCCAGATTCTACCTCTGCCAGACCAGACAAGCCTCTAGACTTGCGCCCATTCTCCACGAGGAATGCCGCATGGCTCTGGAAACCTGGTTCATCTACGCCCTCGCAATCCTTGGCCTGTCGCTGACGCCCGGGCCGAACGGCTTGCTCGCCCTCACCCACGGCGCCCTCTATGGATCGCGGCGGACGCTCTGCACCATCAGCGGCGGCATCAGCGGATTCAGCGCGCTGATCGCACTGGCCATGGTCGGCCTTGGCGCCCTGCTGCAGACGTCGTCGGAAATCCTGACGGTGCTCAAATGGGTCGGCGGCGCCTATCTGCTGTGGCTCGGCATCCAGCTCTGGCGGGCACCCGCGCTGCAGCTCACGCCCATTACCGGCGCCGGCACGCCAGGCGCGGCGACGCTGTTCCGCCAGGGCTTCCTGTCGGCGGTGGCGAACCCGAAGGTGTTGCTGTTCTACGGCGCCTTCCTGCCGCAATTCATCGATCCGCAGCGCTCGCTGGTGCCGCAGTTCATCGTGATGGCCGCCACCTTCGCGGTGACCGAGTTCATCGTCGAGTACCTGCTGGCGCGCCTCGCCTTCAGGGTCCGCCCGTGGATGGAGCGCGGCGGCAAGGGCTTCAACCGCGGCTGCGGCACGCTCTTCGCGCTGATCGGCGCGGCGTTGCCGATGACGCGCTAACGGGGCGGCGATCCTGCGTTTCCAGGCAACCAGGAGTCGAAACGAGGCAATCCCGGCGTTCGCATTGGCTCTATGGTCACGGGCCAATCAACCGATCGACCTGGAGCTGTCATGTCCGACTTCATCACCGTTCTGCGCGAAACCTGTCCGACTCCGGTGCTGGACGCCACCAAGTGGAAGCGCATCGGCGGCGATCCGCACACCGTCAACCTGAACGCCTACGTCTCGCAGGACGGCAGCAAGATCATGGGCACCTGGATCTGCACCCCCGGCAAGTTCGAGGTGAACTACGAGAAGTGGGAGTACTGCCATTTCCTCGACGGCTACTGCGTGATCACCCCGGACGGCGAGCAGCCGATCCACCTGAAGGCCGGCGATGTCTTCGTCATCGAACCGGGCATGAAAGGCACCTGGGAAGTGGTGGAAACCGTTCGCAAGTATTTCGTATTCGCCTGACGGCGCATCGGGGAAATCGACGGCGTCCAGGGTCAGCAGCCCTGGGCGCCGTTTTGTTTCAGGCATCATGAAAGGCCCGTCTTCGGCCTCCCTCCCCCGCACGTAAAGCTATCCTTTCAAGAGAGGCGACCATCCAGTCGCCAGCCGTGGACAGCATCGCCACTGGCCGCACGCAACCGGCCGATACACTTGGGCCGGCAACGCCCTGCCCCGCAGGTCGGTTTCAGGATGCGACGGGTCGCCTGGGTGCAATCTCCAGGCGGTGGGGATGGCAAGCTTTCACGATGCCCCGGACCGGATGCGCCAGACATCCGGCCGGAGAGCAAGGATGGCGACCGGAGCAACCACGCTTCCGTGACGTGGTCGGACGCCGCAGCCGGAGACTCCGGACGACTGCCCCATGCGGCAGCACGTTCGTGATGCCGAGGTACGTTGCATGCCTGATGAAACGCTCCACCTGCCTCTGATTCACAGCGTGTTGGAACGCGAGAAGGACACCCCCGGTGCCCTGCTGCCGATCCTCCACGCCATCCAGGAGGGCTGCGGGTACATCCCCGATGCCGCCGTCCCGGAGATCGCCCATGCCCTCAACCTCAGCCAGGCCGAGGTGCGCGGGGTGATCAGCTTCTACCACGACTTCCGCACCACGCCGCCGGCACGCCATACCCTGCGCCTGTGCCGGGCCGAGTCCTGCCAGAGCATGGGCGCCGAACGCCTGGCCGCACAGCTGCGCGAGCAACTGGCGCTGGACGATCACGGCACCAGTGCCGACGGGAAGATCAGCCTGCGGCCGGTCTATTGCCTGGGCGCCTGCGCCTGCTCGCCGGCCCTTGAGCTGGATGGCGAACTGCATGCGCGGATCACTCCCGAACGCCTGCGCGAGCTGGTGAACGGCTGCATGGAGGATGAAGCATGCTGACGCTGTTCATCCCCTGCGACTCGGTCGCCCGCGCCGTCGGTGCGGACAAGGTCGCCGCCGCGCTGGCCAGCGAGGCCGAGCGCCGGCAGTTGCCGCTGGAGCTGCGCCGCACCAGTTCCCGTGGCCTCTACTGGCTGGAGCCGCTGGTTGAGCTGGAAAGCCCCAACGGCCGGCTGGGCTTCGGCCCGCTCACACCGGAGGACGTCCCTGCCCTGCTGGACGCCCTGGCGAGCGACCCCGGCAGCCATCCGCAGGCCCTGGGACCTGTGGAAGACATTCCCTACCTGAAGACTCAGCAGCGCCTGCTGTTCGCCCGCGCCGGCATCACCCGGCCGCTGTCGCTGGACGACTACCGCGCCCAGGGCGGCTTCGAAGGCCTGACCCGCGCAATCGGAATGGACGGATCGGAAGTGGTCGCCGCCGTGCTCGACTCCGGTCTGCGCGGCCGTGGCGGCGCGGCCTTCCCGGCCGGCATCAAGTGGCGCACCGTACGCGACGCCGTCGCCGAGCAGAAATATGTGGTGTGCAACGCCGACGAAGGCGACTCCGGCACCTTCGCCGACCGCATGCTGATGGAAGGCGACCCGTTCCTGCTGATCGAGGGCATGTCCATCGCCGGCCTCGCCGTCGGTGCCGGCATGGGCTACATCTACGTGCGCTCCGAATACCCGCAGGCGGTGGAAACCCTGCGCGCGGCCATCGGCATCGCCCGCGAGGCCGGCTACCTCGGGACCAACGTCGGCGGCAGCGGCCGCGCCTTCGAACTGGAAGTGCGGGTCGGCGCCGGCGCCTACATCTGCGGCGAGGAAACCGCCCTGCTGGACTCGCTGGAAGGCAAGCGCGGCGTGGTTCGCGCCAAGCCGCCGCTGCCGGCGCTGGAGGGCCTGTTCGGCCAGCCGACGCTGGTGCACAACGTGCTCACCCTGGCCTCGGTGCCGGTGATCCTCGCCCGCGGCGCGCAGTTCTACCGCGACTTCGGCATGGGCCGCTCGCTCGGCACCATGCCCTTCCAACTGGCCGGCAATATCCGTCACGGCGGCCTGGTGGAGCGCGCCTTCGGCCTGACCCTGCGCGAGCTGGTGGAAGACTACGGCGGCGGCACCGCCAGCGGCCGTCCGCTGAAGGCTGCACAGGTGGGCGGCCCGCTGGGCGCCTGGGTGCCGCCCGCGCAGTTCGACACACCGCTCGACTACGAGGCCTTCGCCGCCATGGGCGCCATGCTCGGCCACGGTGGCGTGGTGGTAGCCGACGACAGCCTCAACATGGCCCATATGGCCCGTTTCGCCATGCAGTTCTGCGCCGAGGAATCCTGCGGCAAGTGCACGCCGTGCCGGATCGGTTCGACCCGTGGCGTGGAAGTGGTGGACCGGCTGATCGCCGCCACCGACATCACCGCTCGCGAGGAACAGGCCCGACTGCTGACGGACCTCTGCGACACCATGCAGTACGGCTCGCTCTGCGCCCTGGGCGGGATGACGTCCTACCCGGTGACCAGCGCCCTCAAGCATTTCCCCGCCGACTTCGGTCTGGCGACCACGGAGGCCGACCAGTGATCAACATATTCGACCCCGCCAGCGACATCGACCTCGGCACCCCGGCTCGCGAAAGCGAGGTGCAGGTCAGCCTGACCATCGACGGCCGCGAAATCAGCGTCCCCGCCGGCACTTCGGTAATGCGCGCCGCGGCGCTGCTCGGCACCAGCATTCCCAAGCTCTGCGCCACCGACAGCCTGGAAGCCTTCGGCTCCTGCCGCATGTGCCTGGTGGAAATCGACGGCATGCGCGGCTACCCGGCCTCCTGCACCACGCCGGTGACCGAGGGCATGGTGGTGCATACCCAGACGCCGAAGCTCGCGACGCTGCGGCGCAACGTCATGGAGCTGTACATCTCCGACCACCCGCTGGACTGCCTGACCTGCCCGTCCAACGGCGACTGCGAGTTGCAGACGGTGGCGGGCCAGGTCGGCCTGCGCGAGGTGCGCTACGGCTACGATGGCGCCAACCACCTGGCCGAGGCCAAGGACGTCTCCAACCCCTATTTCGACTACGACCCGAGCAAGTGCATCGTCTGCAACCGCTGCGTGCGCGCCTGCGAGGAAATCCAGGGCACCTTCGCCCTGACCATCAGCGGGCGCGGCTTCGAGTCCCGCGTGGCGGCGGCCGGCGGCGACAACTTCCTCGACTCCGAGTGCGTGTCCTGCGGCGCCTGCGTGCAGGCCTGCCCCACCGCCACCCTGATGGAAAAGAGCGTGGTCGAGATCGGCCAGCCGGAGCGCAGCGTCATCACCACCTGCGCGTACTGCGGCGTGGGCTGCTCCTTCCGCGCGGAAATGAAGGGCGAGCAATTGGTACGCATGGTCCCGGACAAGAACGGCCAGGCCAACCACGGCCACTCCTGCGTCAAGGGCCGCTTCGCCTTCGGCTACGCCACCCACCCGGATCGCATCACCACGCCGATGATCCGCAAGCACATCAGCGACCCGTGGCAGGAAGTCAGCTGGGACGAGGCAGTCAACTACGCGGCCAGCGAGTTCCGCCGCATCCAGCAGAAGTACGGGCGCGACTCCATCGGCGGCATCACCTCCAGCCGCTGCACCAACGAAGAGACCTACCTGGTGCAGAAACTGGTGCGCGCCGCCTTCGGCAACAACAACGTCGACACCTGCGCCCGCGTCTGCCATTCGCCCACCGGCTACGGCCTCAAGCAGACCCTCGGCGAATCCGCCGGCACCCAGAGCTTCGACTCGGTGATGCAGGCCGACGTCGTCCTGGTGATCGGCGCCAACCCCACCGACGCCCACCCTGTGTTCGGCTCCCAGCTCAAGCGGCGCCTGCGCGAGGGCGCGCGGCTGATCGTCATCGACCCGCGCCGCATAGACCTGGTGGATTCGCCCCATGGCCGCGCCGAGCTGCACCTGCAACTGCGCCCGGGCACCAACGTGGCCATGCTCAACGCCCTGGCCCACGTGATCGTCACCGAGGGCCTGGTCAACCAGCCCTTCGTCGAGGATCGCTGCGAGGCGCCCGACTTCGCCCGCTGGCGCGACTTCGTCAGCCTGCCGGAGAACGCCCCCGAAGTGCTGGGGCCGGTCTGCGGCGTGCCCGCCGAACAGATCCGCGCCGCCGCACGGCTCTACGCCACCGGCGGCAACGCGGCGATCTACTACGGCCTCGGCGTCACTGAGCACAGCCAGGGCAGCACCGCGGTGATGGGCATCGCCAACCTCGCCATGGTCACCGGCAACATCGGCCGCGAAGGCGTCGGGGTGAATCCGCTGCGCGGACAGAACAACGTCCAGGGCTCCTGCGACATGGGCTCCTTCCCCCACGAACTGCCCGGCTACCGGCACATTTCCGGCGCGGCAGTGCGCAGCCAGTTCGAGCAGGCCTGGGGCGTGACCCTGCTGCCCGAACCGGGCCTGCGCATCCCCAACATGTTCGAGGCGGCGCTGGACGGCACCTTCAAGGCGCTCTACTGCCAGGGCGAGGACATCGCCCAGAGCGACCCCAACACCCAGCACGTCACCGCCGCCCTGTCGGCCATGGAGTGCGTGGTGGTGCAGGACATCTTCCTCAACGAGACGGCCAAGTTCGCCCACGTGTTCCTGCCGGGCAGCTCCTTCCTCGAAAAGGACGGCACCTTCACCAACGCCGAGCGCCGCATCTCGCGGGTCCGCAAGGTGATGGAGCCCCTCGGTGGCAAGTCCGACTGGGAGGCCACCGTGGCGCTGTCCAACGCCCTGGGCTACCGGATGGACTACAAGCACCCGTCGGAGATCATGGACGAGATCGCCCGCCTGACCCCCACCTTCACCCGCGTCAGCTACGCCGAACTGGACCGCCACGGCAGCCTGCAATGGCCGTGCAACGACGAGGCACCGGACGGCACCCCGACCATGCACATCGACCAGTTCGTGCGCGGCAAGGGACGCTTCATGCTCACCGGCTACGTGCCCACCGATGAAAAGGTCAACAGCCGCTACCCGCTGCTGCTGACCACCGGACGCATCCTCAGCCAGTACAACGTCGGCGCCCAGACCCGGCGCACCGACAACGTCGCCTGGCACGGCGAGGACCGCCTGGAGATCCACCCGACCGACGCCGAGAGCCGCGGCATCGCCGACGGCGACTGGGTCGGCGTGGGCAGCCGCTCCGGGCAGTCGGTGCTGCGCGCCAAGGTCAGCGAGCGGATGGCGCCGGGCGTGGTGTATACCACCTTCCACTTCCCGGAATCCGGCGCCAACGTGATCACCACCGACAACTCCGACTGGGCCACCAACTGCCCGGAATACAAGGTCACAGCGGTGGAAGTCGTGCGCGTCTACCAGCCTTCGGAATGGCAGAAACGCTACCAGGCGTTCAGCAACGAACAGCGGCGCCTGCTGAAGGAACGCCGCCACGCCGAGAAAGCCGAGGTGCGTAGATGAGCATCGACAACCTGATCAAGATGGCCAATCAGATCGCCCTGTTCTTCGCCAGCGAACCGGACAAGGAACAGGCCGTGCGCGGCGTGCAACAGCACCTGCAAAGCTTCTGGACCCCGGCCATGCGGCGTGAACTGATGACATGGCAGGCGGAGCATGATGGCGACGCCCTGCACCCGCTGGTGCGGGAGGCGCTGGCGGAATCGGCGGAGAATGCTTAGCGGGCAGCACTTATCGTCGCTACTGCTGCGCCTGTTGGCAGCCAGAAACCAGGGTAATGCCCTGGTTTCTGTGTTTTATGGGGATTTTCCAACGGCTCATACGCTTTCCTGACTAACCGAGCACATGTCGGTGCCGCTGAAAAGCCACCCCTCCTAACCTCCTCAAACCCTTGGCATCTGCTTCGTTACGCAATGAATTCCCCCGCCTCCGGCCGTGATCGGGTCGATACGCATCTTTTCGACCGCGCGGCCGGGATAGAGCTTGCCCAGCAACTCCTTGCAGTAACTGCCTGCAGCAGCGCCACCGAATTTGGGGGCGATCACGGTGCCGTTGATGGGCAGGTAGTTGATATCGCCGGCGGCGAAGTCCGGGTTGTCGTTGGTGTAGACATTGCGGCGGAGTTTCCGTGTTGGGGGTAGCGTACGGATTTGCAGGCTGCGGCGTCGGTGGCGTTCCGGAGAGTTTCCAGGTGCTTGCACGTCGCGGCGTAGTCGTAGGACTGCGGATCATTATCGAGGTCGGCGATCACCACTCCGGGGCTTACGAAGCGGGCGTAGAAGTCGACGTGGGCATCGGTGATGCCCTTGCCGCGGATGCCCGGCAGCCAGATGATCTTGCGCAGGCCGAGACGCTGTTTCAGTTCGACCTCGATCCATGCCTTGACCACTCCGGGGTTGTGGTTGGGATTGATCCAGCAGCTCTCAGTGAGGATGGCCGTGCCGTGGCCATCCACTTCGATGCCTCCGCCTTCGCCGGTAATCGAACTGGAGATGTAATGGGCCTCCAGTTCCTGGCTCAACACTTCGGCGACGCGGGTGTCGTTGCGGGAGATATGCTTGCCGCCCCGGCCGTTGAAGTTGAAATCGACCAGCGCGAAGTCGCCGGCACCATCGAGGACGAAACAGCCGCCGTAATCGCGAACCCAGATGTCATCCAGCGCCAGTGGCAGGAAGTAGACATTGGCGCCACTGCAGTCTCGATGTGCCTGATTCAACTGCTTGGGCCGGCACAGGATGGTTACCGGCTGGTAGCGGGCGATAGTCCAGGCGAGCCGGCCGACGTCTCAAACCGGCTCATTGCCACAAAATGGCTATATTGATCAACAGCCTCCAGACACATGGACCTAAAGGGGAGTAGCCATGGACAACGGCCGCACAGTTGCTAAAGGCAGCATTGCCAAGCGGATGACACTAGTCATTACACTTCTACTATTGTTCGCCGGACTGCTTTCTACATCATTTTTGCCCAGTAAAGAAAAGGGCTTTAAAGGTCTACGCTACAAAACTCTCGAATTTGAAATTCAGGTTATCTTTTTTGGCATTGCAGGTGGAGTTATTATTCAGACATACACCTGTTGCCAGTCACGTCGCACAGCACTAAATGAGTCAAGAAAGGCTGCCTTGTGTAGATTGATTGACGCTTACTCTCGAACCAAAAAGATCAGAAGAAATATACGTGAAAAATGCAAGTCGTCGGCCTGCGACGACAGCAACCAGCATAGCAAAACAATTTCTTATGAATCCTGCCAAGAGCAATTCGACCCCATCAACACCACGCAACTCTCCTTAGAGTCTCTGGCTCGTGAACCCAAGGTCATAAAAATAGAATTACCCGAACAAAAAATTCTTCTCCCTCAAATATTGACTATAAAGAACCCCCTTAACAGATTCATAGACGAATTCGAGAGAACACCTTCCACCTTCAGTCTAGGACAAAATATACCATTAGAAAGCACACCTCTCTTGGGGAGTTTCATAGCCAAGGGTAGCTAAGGTGGGTTCAGAGAATATTTTTCAGCATTTTCTGATATTCTAGACCTGATCCAAAAGCAGAAAATATACATCATGACTACATGAATAACCGCTTGCCCAGTTAAGAAATATCTTTCATAGGATAATTTAACTTGGAACCCATCACACCGCGCTAGGGAGACTGATTAAAATGAAGAAAGATGACTTTATCCTATTGCTCGCAGGGCTTGGCGGTGCAGGCGGGATAATCGCCCTCTCTATCCCCCTTGTGTTGGCATTCATGCAACCTAAACCCGTAAAACTTACAGGGAGCCCCGAAAGCTTCACATTCGATTACCCTCATGGTGAATTTGCCGGTGAACGCTCCTGGTCACAAATTGGGAAAGGTATTTGGAGGGAGACTCTTCCACACGGAAGGAATTTCACAAAATTTAAAGAAATAAGACGAACAAACTTCGGGAGATGTAAAGCAACCATAGTTGAACGCGAGGATGCACCAAACTTTAAAATTTTTATCGCAGATAGGGACTGCGAAAAACAGTGGCTCTACTACCAAGTCGGAAATGAAGAATGGCAGTTCATGGGTGTAATGAAGTCAGTAAAGTAATCACGCACCTAAGCATACACACGAGAAGTGCCCATGAAGAGAGTGCTCTCCGAGTCTTCATCAGACCCAGGCCGCATCTCTATCCCTCTTGAAATTGATTGAATAAGGGGGATTTCCAATATTCTGATTTATTCTAAGAAACCTTTGTCATTAATGCTCAACTCTGTCTAGATTCTAACTTGCCAACCCTTCTAACCGGCATGAGAGAAGCCATGGAAAACGACAATAAGAGAGCAGTAGAGTCCTTGGCAAAGGGTTTGGTAGAACTGCATGCACCTGAAGAGATCGGCTATTTTGAAGAATTAAAAAAACAATCAAGCAATGATTTTCTGGATGACGATGATGCATTCGCATTCGGTGTGACTGAAGTTGTTCCAGCAATAACCCCAATTGCTATGATGATGGCAAGCGTAGCCATGAATTTCGTGCTTGAGATAATGAGCGAAGCAGGGGGAGATGTTTTAAAGGAAAAATACAAAAACTGGATCCGAGGCCGATTTTCGGAAAATCCTGAAATAGCCGATAATTTAACCCCCGAACAAAAGGAAACCCTAATAAAAGCATTGCTTTCCGCCGCATCGGAGGCTGGAATAAAAACCGATTTGGCAGTGAGGCTTTCTTCGAACTTCATAGATAAAGTCCTTTAGATAAATACAGGACAATGCCATGGCTGTTTTGAGCCCTGACGTATACCCAAGCGGAACAAATCAAAGATTCTCAGTCTTCATCCTGACCGCAGGAGCTCAAGCCTGGATTCTTGGTGATTGGTATGCGAATTTTCTGCCGCCCCCATTCTCACAGATTAACGACGTGTATGTGTCAGCACTAGTAAGCGCATACATTTACTTGCTGGCATACCTAATTTATATGCTACACCCCAGAGCGATAATAAAGAAAGAAGACCTAAAGGAGATCGATCCAAATCCCCCTTCTAACGTACGGAGCGCCGTTAACAATCTAGCAGAAAAAATGGAGTGCCAAGCCCCGAGGATCTTTGTGTCTGAGAACTATAGGCGGCAGGCTGCAAAAGTGTTTGGACTAGGCCCTCAAAAAATATTAAAGATGGATGGCGGGCTAATTCTAATGAGTGCTCGCAATCCAGAAAAATTCGAAGCAATAATACTTCATGAATTAGCGCATGTTAGAAACGGAGACATCTTCAAAGGTTATTATTCCAGATGTCTCTTTTGGGTTGCAGTAATCGCTACAGTACCGATCATATTGTTCCGTGGGCTTAGCTACATAGTTGATTTCATCGACGTCTACCCCGAGATACTCGTGCACTTTGACGCAGGAAACTACAGGTGGTTTATCCTGTGGCACCTTCAGAATATTCCCCGCTTCCTTTCAAATGTCGTTCCATTCCTATTCATGCAATTAATACTAGCCATTGAGTACTGTTCAATACTCAGAGCAAGGGAACATCACGCCGACTGGACAGCAAGCGTTAATGGAGCACAAAAAACCCTTATATCCATATTTGAGAACAGCAAGAGCATCTCCAAAAAAACAATCCCTCCTCTCTTCAAAAAACATCCAGATCTATTAAAACGAGCAAGCTTCATTCTCCACCCAGAAAAAACAGCCTTTGAAATATCCGGACTGGACGCCTTCCTTACCTCATACGCCGTATACACAATACTTCAGATCACATTGCTTATTATCGAACTCCCATTTTTCGCAATCAGTGGACATAGCCCTAGCGAAGCGGACTGGTCGGACAATTTAAGCTCGATCCTGATGGTCTCCCCCATTCTGTTGGCAGGACTAATATACTCCGCTGTAATTTGGTCTAAGATGGTACAAAAATTTTCCGCAGGAGAGTGGCTTAAAAAAAGCGGCTGGGGAACAATCACCAAACGATTCATACATATATCTTGCTTCTCTACGCTTGGAGTTCTTGCTGGAGAATTTTTTTGGCCCGAAGAACTCTTCAGCGCCATCACCGCCACAGAACTAGCAGAATCAATTAGAAGCGCTCTATTCTTTCTGCCTGCAATGTTAATTTCAGCTTACTTCGTCTTTATATCTACCAGGTTCGGAATATCGCGTTCCGAGGGGAGGCGGAAGCCGAAATCACTGTTCATTGTAGGCCACATAATTGGTGTGTTTGGATTCAATATTGGAGTGGCTTTTTCTATTTATCTTACAAGAACGCCAGAACTTAGCGGGAGGCTAGAATCACTTGGAATACCTCTACTACCCATGGCAATTAGCGGAATAATTCAAAATACAATCTATATCGCAATAATGTTTTGGCTATTGAAGATATTTCTTCGCCGGCGGAGCAAGGTATCTCCAGAGGCACTCGCACCTGCATGGCTATTGGCTTCCGAATAGATCCTGAGAGAAATACGGTCCAAATACTTAGTATTCAGCTAATTAGCCCACTTTGTACGGAGTAGCTGGAAAAACACAAAGAATGACGACGCCATCAGCGTCTCAGCAGACTGCTCTTACCAGCCCAACACCTTGTAACCACGAGCCCTACAGACCAAGCTCAGTGCACCCCGCGCGTGCCTCCCACCGTCGGCGCCCGCGGGCACAAGGTCGGCATTAGGACAGAGATGCCATTGGTGAGCGACTGTTTCGGGCAAGAGTGACCTCGGCGAATGACAACTCTTGGCCGATTCTGTTGAAAAACTCCCTCTTAAACTTCGGCCAGCGAAAGAACACGCCGTACGTTGAAATCTAAAGCAATGCCGGCGCTTAATTGCTCCAGATTTCGCGTAGCAATGCTGTGATCGGGTGCTTTTCGGTCTTCCACGAGCGAACTTAGAGTACACCGACTTTTTCAACAGAATCGGCCGGTTGCAGCCGTTCGTGACGAGCGGCACCCGGCCAGAAGCGGACGTTTCGCCTATTTTCCTTGAGGTAGATAGGCCTCTAGAAACCGAAGCCTATTCGCGGGCATCCAATCGGTAATGCTAGCGCTGTGCCGCAACTCGTTCTGATTGCTGAATTGCGGCCTTGGGCAATTCCATGCGCAGGCTTTCGCGATACTGCTCGGCTGGCGCTTCGTGGGTGACCTCGACGGCAGCGTCGTAGTTTTCTCGAATGACCGACTCGATCTCAGCAATATCCGCACGGAAGAACTCCTTGCGCCCGTTGACCTTATTTAGGCGACCTTTGGCAAAGCGTTCGTGCAGCTTCGCTTCCAGCGCTGGGGCGTTGTCAGAGAAGACCATCGCATGCACGTCAAACCAGAACGGCACCGACGCGTCACCCAGCTCATCGACGCGGTCCATCGGCTCCAGGCGGCGGGTCATGCCGATCTTGTAAACCCCCTCCCCGAATGCCCCTATGTTGGAGATCACATACACATAGCCGGCCTTGGCATTCTGTTCGCGATAGTCGATGAGCTTCTCTTCACTCTCCAGCTCGGCCCGGCCCGCTTCAACCTCAGCCAGCTTCGCCAAAAGGAGGGTGCGCTCCTCTTCGGACTCTGCCTTGTCCAGGCGAGCCTGGAGGTCACGCATAGCGGTTGCGAAGTGTTTGCGTTCCTTGGCGATCTTCTCCCGGGCTGCGCGAATTTCCTGCTCAAGCTTTTGTTGTTCACGCAGCTCTTCCCGGGCGCGCTTGGCTTCTTCCTTTTCCTCTTGCTTCTTGATCTGAAACTCGTGGGCAAGGTGCAACTCATCAAGCTTGAGGCTCAGGTATCTGCGCGATATCTCCACGTCCATGATCTTGCCGAGGCGGTTGCAGGTTTCGAACGACTTGAGAATTCGCTTCTCGCCCAACTCGACGTTATCGAACTTTACGTTGTCCACGCAGTAATCTGCTTCGTTATTGAACGACCGGATCACCAGCTTGATCATGTCGTTTACGAGCTTGCGCCCTTGCGGCTTACTGCCATTGACCGTCCAGTCCATGTTCCCAGTGGCAGCCTCTCCGCTCTTGATCATCGCCTTCTGTCGCTCACGGACACTGTCCAGTCGGGACTTGTATTCATGGCTGGCATTCAGCTTGAACTTGGGCTCATAGAGCGCAAAGCTCTCCAGAAGTAACGTCTCCTCCCATACGAGGATCTGCCCTTGTAAATCAGAGGAGCGCTGCGCGAGCGCTGTCACCTCCTGCTCGGCGCGCTGAGTTTCCTGGCGGACAGCAGCAAGCTTCCCTTTCTCTTGCTCAATCAGCCTCTGTACTTCCAGGGCGTCCATGGCGCCGATCTTCCTATTGAGCGCTTGCAACTGCGCATAGCGCGCCTGAAGGTCCGTAAGCTGGATGTCCAGGTCATCCGCCCGCTGCCGGTGCGCTGGGCCGTTCCAATAGTCGCTTAAGGGCATAGGTTCCTTCCTCGTTACTGAATCGAATGGTTGTTCAGTTCTGAAAGCCTTTATAGCGCAACCTAGAGGCATGGGCCGACACACGAGTCTTCGAGAATGGACGCTGGAAGTTTGATCAGGCGGATTCGGCCCGCCGGGGGCGGCTGCGCCATATGTAGCCGGCTCCCCGGTCTTGCCTCTGTCGCCCGGAAGAGAACTCCCCTCCTCCGTCCGCTACCGGGTCGAGGCGTGCCATCCACTTCGATACCGCCGCCCTCACGAGGCAAGTGCCGCAATCAGCCCCACCGTCTCCCCATCATCAGAAACACAGCCAGCACACAGCACAGCATGCCAAGGGCCGATGGCAGCCCCTGATGCCCTATCAGTTGCATCGCCAGTCCTGTTGCGGGCGAGCCCGCGATGCCGCCGATGCCCCATACGAATGCGAAGGCGGCGTTGCCGGCGATCAGGGTTTGGCCGGTGAAGCGCTCGCCGAGCTGGATCAGCGACGTGGTGTAGATCCCGAACGAGGCGCCGCCCCAGACGAACACGAGCGGCCAGATCAGCCACGAGTCGAAGGCCGGCGACAGCAGCAGGCAGCCGGCCAGCGAAGCCAGGACACAGAACAGCATGGTGCGCTGCGAGCCAAACCGTTCGGCCACGCGCCCGAGCAGAATCTGCAGCATGGCATTGCCCGCGACGAAACAGGTGATGAGCGAGGCGATGCGCTCTTCGGCGCTGCCGAGCGCGGTGCCATAGACCGCGAACAGGGAAACCAGGGTCTGCTCGAAGGCCGCTGCGACAAGAACCGCGAACAGCAGCAGCGGCGCCAGTGCGAAGAAGCCGCCGACCGATGTTGCCTCTTCTTCACGGGGCATCTTCGGCAGGCGTGGCACGACCGCGAGTACGATCAGGCCGCAGAGGAGGAAGGCCGCGATGCCGACCGTGAACGGCGGCCAACCCTGCGTGCCGACCAGGCCGAGCGACAGCGGGCCGATGGCGAAGCCGGCCGAAACGATCGATGAATAGAGCCCCATGATGCGGCCCCGGCGTGACGCGGGCGTGATCGAGATGAGCCAGGTTTCGCTGATCACGTAAAGCGGATTGGCGAAGAAGCCGAGCAGGAAGCGCAGCGGCATCCAGGCCCGGACGTCCTGCATCCAGGCAATCGCGACCAGCGTGAGCGCGGCCAGGATCGAACAGAGGATCGCCAGTCGCGCTCCACCCACACGCCGCGCCAGTGCCGGGATGAGGGGTGCGGAGACGATGAATCCCAGCGGCGTCATCGCCGCCGACAGGCCGATCAGGCCGGGCGGCGTCCCCTGCCGTTCCAGGATGAAGCTGAGCAGCGGATAGGTCAGCCCCTGCGCCACGGCGAACACCATGACGGTCGCGATGATGCCCGCCATTGCGGCCCATGGCAGCCGATCTTGTTGCGACACGTCCGCCGACAGGGGGCTAGTATCGTTCATGGCAATCTCCGAGGGGCCGGGAGCCCTCGACTTGAACAAGGCTCTATCCTGCGGGATACCAACAGCGTCGTACTTAAGCTCTCCCAAATAGTTCCTAAAAATTCCAAACGGGGGCCGTATGCAGGGATCACGCTATGCCTTTGGCCCGTTCGTGCTCGATCCGGGCGCCGGGACACTCCTGCGGAACGATGTCCCCGTTGCCGTTGGTCACCGCGCCCTGAAGCTGCTTGCGGCGCTCGTCGAGCGGCACGGCGAAATCCTCGGCAAGGCCGAGCTGATTGACGCGGCGTGGCCGGGCATGGTCGTCGAGGAAGGCAATCTCACCGTGCAGATCGCGCAGTTGCGCAAGCTGCTGGGGCCGGAGTGGATCGCCACGGTTCCGCGCGTCGGCTACCGCTTCACGGGGGCCGTCGAACAGCTCGCTGGCGCGAAGCGAGAACCTTTGCCGCTGCCCGACAAACCGTCGATAGCCGTGCTGCCTTTCGTCAATCTCGGCAACGATCCCGAGCAGGAGTCCTTCTCGGATGGCTTGACCGAAGACCTGATCACCGACCTGTCGAGGATCTCCGGCCTGTTCGTCATCGCTCGCAACTCGGCCTTCGCCTACAAGGGCAAGGCGATGGATGTGCGCGAGATCGCCCAGGACCTCGGCGTGCGCTACCTGCTGGAAGGGAGCGCACGACGCGCCGCGGGACGCGTGCGCATCAACGCCCAACTGGTCGACGCGGTGAGCGGCGATCATCTGTGGGCGGAACGCTTCGATCGCAGCCTGGACGATATCTTCGTCGTCCAGGACGAGGTCACCGGCAGGATCGTGGAGGCGCTGCTCGGCCGGTTGCGCACACCGCCGCCGCGCAATCGGCCGAGGAGTCTCGAGGCTTACGACCTCTGCGTGCGGGCGCGCAGGCTGATGGACGATTCGCCGCAGACGGCGCAGGAAGCGCATCTGATGCTCACGCGCGCGGTCGCGCTCGATCCGGAGTACGCCGAGGCCTATCGCTGGCTCGCCATGAACCACTGGATGGGCTGGGTGCATAGCGGCGGACCGTCGGAAGCTGCCCGCAACGTCGCCCTGGAGCTGGCGCGCAAGGCGGTGGCGCTCGATCCCGACGATGCGGGCTGTCGCTGGGTCCTGGCCTACCTGCTGGCCTATGAGCGCAGCTTTGCCGAGGCGGATGCGGAGTTCGCCAGGGCGATCGAACTCGACCCCAACGAGGCGGACACCTGGGCGGCGTTATCCGATATCGATGTCCTGGCCGGGCGCATCGACGAGGGTCTTGAGCACATTCGCAAGGCGTTCCGGCTGAACCCGTTTCCGGCAAGCTGGTACTACCTGACGCTCGGCCAGGCGCAATACGCGGCCGGCGAATACGCAGCCGCTGTCGAGACACTGTGCAGGGACGAGACATATCGGACAAGCTCACGCCGCTTCCTGGCGGCAAGCCTTGCCCAACTGGGCCGGCTCGACGAGGCGCGCGCGGAGGCCGAACTCTTCCTCGTCGGCAACCCGCACTTCACCATCCGCCACTGGGCCGCGACGGAGCCATTCCGCGACGCTGCGACGCTCGAACATTTCGTCGATGGCTTCCGCAAGGCCGGTCTTCCGGCCGGCCCTGGCCAGTAACGGTCGACCTGGCTCCACAGTTCCCCATTGCGCGATGTCCCGGCCATGCCTCCAATCGCCGGCGGCCGGTTTTGCCCATGAATCGGGAATCTGGCGCTGTCGGGCAGCCCCTGGACGGTAATGGATATGCATGGAGACAGGCAGTCCGGTATCTATGCGTGCCGGTAATGAGTCGATGAGGAGAAGCGAGTTGACGCCAGGTCGTGTGGCCACATCACGGACCTGAACCGACCAGGTGGGCACCCAATGGCGAGTCGCCCGGACGACAGGCAACGCCTGACGCTCCGCCGACAAGGCCTCGCCCTTGAACAAAAAGAAAAGGGGACAAGAATGCGTGCAGAATCGGGCCTTCTGAAAGGTCTGAACCCGAACGTAACGCTGACTTCGATATTCACCGTAATCCTGTTTGTGCTGTTCTGTGCGCTCAAGGATGAACAGGCCGCCAAGGCTTTCGAATCGGCATCCACATCCATCCTGAACACCTTCAAGTGGTACTACCTGGCGCTGGTCAGCGGTGCGCTTTGCCTTCTGCTGTACATAACCTCCAGCAGGTTCGGCAACCTGAAGCTCGGCGCCCAGGACGACGAGCCCGAATTCAGCTTCGGCTCCTGGATCGCAATGCTCTTCAGCGCCGGCATGGGGATCGGCCTGATCTTCTGGTCCGTGGCCGAACCGATGCTGCATTACGCCAGCAACCCGTTCTCCACCGGGCTGACGGATGAAGCGGCAACCGTATCGATGCGGATAACGCTGTTCCACTGGGCACTCCACCCGTGGGCGATCTTCACCCTGATCGGCCTGAGCATGGCCTACTTCGCCTATCGAAAGGGCCTGCCGCTGGCGCTGCGGTCCCTCCTCTACCCGCTCATCGGCGACCGGATCTACGGCTGGATCGGCCATATCGTCGACATCCTGGGCGTCGCCATCACCGCATTCGGCGTTTCCCAGTCCCTGGGCATGGGTGTCGCGCAGATCAATACCGGGCTCAATCAGGTATTCGGGCTGCCGGTCAGCATCGGCTTCCAGTTGTCCATCATCCTGGTCGTCACCATCATCGCGTCCATATCGCTCCTGGCCGGGCTGTCCAGGGGGATGAAGCGGATTTCCACGCTCAACATGTACCTGTCGTTCGCCCTGATGCTGGTGGTCCTGGCCATCGGCCCCACCGGCTACATCCTCAACCTGATGTTCGAATCCACCGGGGACTACCTGCAGAACCTGCCGGGCCTGAGCCTGTGGATGGACACCCAGAAGAACGGCGACTGGCAGAACTGGTGGACGGCCTTCTACTGGGCCTGGTGGATGACCTGGGGACCCTTCGTGGGGCTGTTCATTGCCCGCATTTCCCGGGGACGTACCATCCGCGAGCTGGTGGTTGGCGCCCTGCTGGTTCCGACGCTGGTGACCATCCTCTGGATGGCCGTCTTCGGCGGTAGCGCGCTGAAGAGCGAGCAGGAGGATCGCCAGCAATACCAGCAGGCGGCTGCAAGCGGCGAGCTGGTCCAGGAGCAGGACAAGTTCGAAGGGGGAGCCATTCTTCAGGCGACCAGGAAGGACCACACCGCGGCCATGTTCACCCTGCTGGAACAGCTGGACGGCCCGGCTGTCGGCGGCGCACTGTCCCTTCTGGTCTGCCTGCTGCTCGCCGTGCACTTCGTCACCACGGCCGATGCGGGAACCCAGGTCCTCTGCACGCTGAACGCACTGGGGAGCACCAATCCGCCCCGCTGGATCAGGTTGCTATGGTGCATTCTGGAGGGTGCCGTCGCTGCCGGCCTTCTCATGGCCGGCGGACTCAAGGCCATGCAGACGGCGAGTATCGTCGTGGCGCTGCCCATCGCGTTCCTGATGACGGTGATGAGCTACACCCTGATGCGCAGCCTGCGGCAGGAATCGCTCGACGGCTTGCCTCACCACCCGGGTGGCCGCCTGCCCATTCAGGAGCACTCCCGCCATGGCGCCGCGCATGCTCGCGGGCCGGCACTGGGCGGGGTCGCGGGTACATCGCTGAGCGCACGCAAATCCGGCTGACTGACAGCACCGAAGCCGGCGGCACAGTCCGAGGTTGCCCTGGGCCAGGGCGCGCGGCAGCACCCTGGAATCGTGGATTTGCATGTCCCAGGAATGCTCGGCGTCGATGCCGAGGCCGGCCTGCTCCAGCAGCGACTGGGCAAAACGTTGTGCATGGGAACTGGCAGCCGGAGCGGCTGGGCTGGGGGTGGAAAGCTCGGAAGGCATGGTGTTTCCTTTCTGGTTTTTCGAATTCTGTTTGTGCTCAGGAGCCGGGGTCGTCCCGGTGCAGGCGCAGGACTTCCTTCAGCTCCTGGCGCAGCCAGGCCTGACGGATATGCGGCAGGCGTTCGCTCAGCCGCCGCGCGACCCAGCGCTGGCCACGGGCGATGAACTGCAGGCGCTCGGCCAGGTCGTCGATGGCCATGGCCCTGGCGTGGAAGGCGCCGAGTTCACGGCAGGGCTCGGCGCCCAGGTATTCGATACTGCGACGCAGGCGCCGGCAGCTCTCCGCCTCGCCGCGGTGCAGGACGTGCAGGCGGTCCAGCAACTGCGGGTCCTCGGTCTGCGCGGCGCTGTCGACCATCACCCGGGCGCCGGCGCGCTCGGCACGCAACAGTTCCTGCAGCCAGTCGACCAGGTCCGCCTCGCTATCGGCGGCACCCTGCAGGCGGGCCAGGCAGGCTTCGGCCTCCTCCACCATCCGCGCCAGTCGTTCCGCAGCCGGCCGGATGTCGCGCAACTGGGCGCAGGACTGCCCGGCATAGATCGGCATGTCTTCCAGGCGACCCTGCGCACCGCGCAATGGCGAGTCGGTGGAGAACAGATGGATGGGGCCGCCGTCCTGCTCGCCGATCACCGGTGTGTCGCCACGGGCGTGCAGATCGGCGTACTCGCCGCGGGTCACGGCATTGGGCAGCACGCGCACCGGTGCCGGCATCGGCCAGTTGCGGAAGAACGCCGTGGTGAGCAGGGTCTGCTCCGCGCCGGCCTCGACCAGGCGCTGCTTGTGATAGTCGTGGGCGTAGGACTCGGTCGTCGCGAGGAAGGCCGAACCGCAGGCCACCCCTTGCGCACCAAGGGCCAGGGCCGCCACCAGCGCATTGCCGTTGCCGATGCCGCCGCAAGCGACCACCGGCACCTCGCCAAGGGCCACCAGCTCCGGCACCAGGGCCAGGGTGGAGACATCTCCCCAGACATGCCCGCCCGCCTCGACGCCTTGGGCGATCAGCACATCGACCCCGGCACGTATCGCCGCTTCCGCGTCGCTGCGCCGGCCTACCTGCTGCAGCACCAGCACACCCGCGTCCTTGAGCCGGCGGATCAGCTCGGGCTGCACATCCCAGAACAGCGCCATGGCCGGAACCTGCAGGTCCAGGCAGGCGGCGACCTGTTCGGCCAGCAGGTCTCCGGGCGTGGCTGCGGGGATCAGGTTGACGGCGAACGGGTTTTCACTCAGGGCGCGATAGGCCTGGACTTCCCGGCGGATCAGCTCGACCGGCTCGCGCACCATGCCCAGGCAACCGAAGCCGCCGGCATTGCCCACCACCGCCGCAAGCTCGTGGCGCGCCACACCTCCCATGCCGGCGCAGATGATCGGCACTCGGCAGCCCAGCAGGTCGACCAGTGGGGTATGCAGCGCGGGATGAGGCATGGCGGAAGCTCCTGAAACCGTAAGGGCGAACGGCAACAGGGAAATACTAGGCTGGGTGCTTAGCTGAAATTAAATGAAATTTAATGGCTAATAAGTTCATTAAAATTGATTCAATGCCCTGGCAAGGTTACAGAAATTGCCTCGGCCCCGTCCAGCCGCGCCATAAATGATGGGTATCGCTTCGCTCAACCCATCCTACGTGGCTGCCGACGGGCACGTCCCTGTAGGAGCCAGCTTGCTGGCGATCACGAGCTTGCCGGCCGCACAGGCGTTGTGGATGACTCCGGATCGCCAGCAAGCTGGCTCCTACAGGGGAAGGCCTCGCCGCCGAGGCCGTGGAAGAAGCCATCATCAATGCCCTCCTTGCCGCCGACACGACCTCAGGCAACGGCAACCGCGTGCACAGGCTGGATGTCAGGACACTGACCGTGGCGTTGCAACAGGCCGGCTGGCCGGGCGGTTGCCGGTAACTCCGCAAGCGACCGGGGGTGCTCAGGCCACCGGGTTCGCCGGATCGGCAGCCGCCAGGGCGACCTCGCGGTCCGCCACCGGGGGATAGATCCACTGGGTGTTGATCTGCCGCTTCAGCTCCTTGGCCTCGGCGCCGATCAGCTTCACCTGGCGGTCCCAGCCCTCGGTGAACACCGCGCCCCAGCTGCCGAGGTCGAGGCAGGTCACGTACTTGGGCTGGCTGTACACCGTCGGCGCCACGCCAATGAGATCGGCGGCGGCGTTGTTGCCGGCGTAGCGGCCGAGGGCGATCGCGTGCTGGCAGGACATCACCGTGAAGTTGCCGCGATCGTCCGTCGCCGCGCGTGCGGTGTCGCCGGCGGCGAAGATATCCGGCTGTCCGCTGACCTTGAGGTACGGGTCCACCTGCAGGCGCCCCTGCCCGTCGCGCGGTGCGGCGATCTGTTCGGTCAGCCCGCTGGCGCGGAAGCCTACGGTCCAGATCACGGTATTCGCCTCGATGCGTTCGCCGTCGGCCAGTTCCACGCCGCCGGCATTGACCGAGGCCACCGAAGTGCCGAGACGCCATTCGATGCCCAGTTCGCGGGAGGCCTCGACGATGGCCGGGCGGATACCGTCGCCCAGCGCGGCGCCGATCCGCTCTGCCCTGTCGACCACGATCACCCGGATCGGCGCGTCATCGCCCAGCACGGCCCGCAGCCGGGCTGGCATTTCGGTGGCCGTTTCGATGCCGGTGAAGCCGCCTCCGGCCACTACCACTGTGTTGCGTGCAGCTGATTCAGGCTGCTGGGCCAGTCCCTCGATATGCCGTTCCAGGCGAGTCGCCTCCTCGATGCCGTCGACGTCGAAGGCATGCTCCACCACGCCCGCCAGCGGCGGCCTGAACAGCTGGCTGCCGGTGGCCAGCACCAGGCGGTCGTAGACCAGCGAAGCCTCTTCGCCGGAGTTGTCCCGATAGGTGACTTGCTGCCCATGCGAGTCGATCCGTTCCGCCACACCCTGCACGAAATTGATCCCCACCGCACCGAACAGATCGCGCAGCGGCGCGCTCATGGTGTGCACGTTGGGCTCGTAGAAACGCGGGCGGATATGCAGCTCCGGCTTGGGCGCAAGCAGCGTCACGGCGATGTCCGTACGCCCATGCAGGTCGAGCAGGCGCATGGCGCTCAGCGCGCTCCAAACCCCGGCAAAACCGCCGCCGACAATCAGGATTTCCTGTTTCATCTTTCGCCACCTCGCTTTGGGCGTATCGTTTGAGGGGCCATCCTAGGAAAGAAGCGATTCGGCGCAAATGACAGATACCCCTGAATTCAGGCCACGACATCCGCGCACCATCCTGTTCGTCGCGTACCCGCAGATGGGCCTGCTCGACCTGACCGGCGCACAGACGGTGTTCTGGGCCGCGACCAAGGCCATGCACGAGCGCGACCTGCCCGGCTACGAGCGGCGCACCGCCAGCCTGACTGGCGGACTGGTGACCACCGCCGAGGGACTGGTCGTGGATACCGAACCGCTGGCGAGCCTGGCCGGCTGCGAGATCGACACGCTGATCGTGCCCGGTGCGCCGGAGATCGAACGGGCGGTTGCCGAGTCGGGGGAACTGATCGAGTGGATCGCCAGCGGCTCCCGGCAGGTCCGCCGCACCGCCTCCGTCTGCAGCGGCACCTTCCTGCTGGCCGAAGCCGGGCTGCTGGAAGGCAAGCGCGCCGCCACCCACTGGGCGATGTGCGAGATGCTGAGCAAGCGTTTCCCGTCGATTGAGGTGGACAACGACGCCATCTTCGTGCGGCAGGATGCCGTCTGGACTTCCGCCGGCGTCAGCGCCGGCATCGATCTCGCCCTGGCCCTGGTGGAAGCCGATTGCGGCCGCGACGTGGCGATGCAGGTCGCGCGGGAGCTGGTGGTGTTCCTCAAGCGTCCGGGCGGCCAGGCGCAGTTCAGCGAACTGCTGCAGGCCCAGAGCGGGGACACCGAAGCCTTCGACGAGCTGCACCGCTGGCTCGCCGACAACCTCGACGCTCCCAACCTCGGCGTCGAAATCCTGGCCGAGCGTTGCCACATGAGCACGCGGAACTTCTCCCGCATGTACAAGCAGAAGACCGGCCGCTCCCCCGCCAAGGCCGTCGAAGTCTTCCGCCTGGAAGCCGCCCGACGCCTGCTGGAATCCTCCAATCGCAACATCGACCAGATCGCCCGCCAGTGCGGCTTCGGCGACGAGGAACGCATGCGCGCCACCTTCCAGCGGCACCTGGCGATTTCGCCGAGGGATTATCGGAGAAGGTTTTCGAGGTGAATGAGGACGGTGGACAAGCAGAGCGTTGTCCACCCTACGCCAGGCCATGCTTCCGGTAGGGTGGAAAACCGCGAAGCGTTTTCCACCAGTTGGCTACCAGGCTATCCAGCCAGTTGACCATCCTCTCACTTGCCGGTGGTCACGCGCGTCCACAGTCGTGTGCTCAGGCGCATGCCGGCCGGCGACAGGGTCTGGATCGGGAACAGGGTGTCGAGCACCGACTGCGGCGGGTAGACCGCCGGATTGCTGCGCAGATCCGGGTCGACATAGGCCAGCGCTTCGGCGTTGCCGTTGGGGTACTTCACGGCATTGCTGATGTTGGCGATCACCTTGGGTTCCAGCAGGTAGTTCATGTAGGCATAGGCGTTGTCCAGATGCGGCGCGCCCTTCGGTATCACCACCATGTCCACTGCCACCGTGGAGCCTTCGCGCGGGATGCTGTAGCCCAGGTTCACGCCGTTCCCCGCCTGGTGCGCGCTGCTCATGGCCTGCAGCACGTCGCCGCTGAAACCGATGGCGACGCAGATGTTGCCGTTGGCCAGGTCGCTGACGTACTTCGACTGGTGGAAGTAGCGGATGTAGGGGCGGATGGCCAGGAGCGCCGCTTCGGCCTTCTTCAGGTCGGCCGGGTCCTGGCTGTGCGGGTCCAGGCCGAGGGTCTTGAGGGTGATGGAGACGATCTGCGTCGGGTTGTCGAGGAACGCCACGCCGCACTGGCTGAGCTTCTTGATGTTTTCCGGAGCGAACAGCAGCTGCCAGGACTGGGTCACGTCGGTGTTGCCGAAGATGGCCTTGACCTTGTCGGCGTTGTAGCCGATGCCCACCGTCACCCACATGTAGGGAATCGCGTAGCGATTGCCCGGGTCGCTGGCCTCGAGGATCTTCATCAGCTTGGGATCGAGGTTGTTCCAGTTGGGCAGCTTGCTCCGGTCCAGTTCCTGGATGGCCCCGGCCTTGATCAGGCGCGGCAGGAAGTGGTTGGACGGGCTGGCCAGGTCGTAGCCGCTGCCGCCGGTCATCAGCTTGGCTTCGGTGGTTTCGTTGCTGTCGACGAGGTCGTAGGTGGTCTGGATGCCGGTGCGGCGGGTGAACTCGGCCAGGGTGTCGTCGGCGATATAGCCGCTCCAGTTGGCGATGTTGACCGTTTCCGCCGCATGGGCCGTACCGGCCAGCAATGCCGTCGAAAGCAGTGTCGTTGCGAACAGTGCCTCGCAGGTGCGCTTGATCATCGGGTTCCTCTCTTGTTTTAGCTGCGGCGTATGCGCCGGGGTTTTCAACGCTCGTTTCTTGCCCGCCAGACTTCCCAGGCCATGCGCACGCTGGCGCCGACATCGAAGAAAGGTCTGGGCGGGAGGTAGCCTGGCGTGGCCTGACCGAGTACATCGCTGAGCAGGGGCGAGTCCGCGCCGATCGCCAACTCGACCAGCAGACGGCCCCACAGGGTGCCGCGCGCGACGCCGGAGCCGTTGCAGCCGGCCACCGCATGCAGCCCGTCGTTGACCCTGGCGAAATACGGCTCGCCGGAGCGGGTGCCGCTCAGGTGGCCGGTCCAGGTGTATTCGAGGTCTTGCGCCTGGATGCCGGGGAAGCGTTTCTGCAGTCCGACAAGATGCTCGCGTTGGCGCACGGCCAGCTCGCTGGCGTCGAGGTCGCGCTGGCGGTACTCGACCGTGTTGCGAATCATCAGGCGGCGCCCCGGCAGCAGGCGCAGCGTGCAGCCGCCTGGCAGGGTCGAGAGCACGCCCCAGCCCTGCTCGTCGAACAGCGACTGCCAATGCTTTTCCGTCAGCGGGCGGGTGATGCTGGCGCTCAGTTCCAGCGGGAACGTGCCGCTGCGATGCAACCCCACGCGCGGCAGGAAGGCGCCGACGCAGAGCAGGACCTGCGCGGCCTCCACCTCGCCCTCGGCGGTGGTCGCTTTCCAGCCCTTGCCCGACATGCGCCGTAGCGCCGTCACCGCGCTGTTTTCGTATACGTCCACCTGCTCCGGCAGGCTGTCGGCCAGGCCTTTGACGTAGCGCGCCGGCTGCAGCAGCCCGTTGCCCCCCGCGCAATGAATCGCCCGGCGGTAGAAGGCCGTGCCGAGGCGTTGCTCAAGGGCACTCCCCTCGAAGTAGCGAGCCTTTGCGCCAACTGCGGCCAGTGTTTCGATGGCTTTTTCCACATGCTCCAGGTGCGCAGGCTCGTGCACCGCGAAGTGGTAGCCGTCGTCGCTGAGTTCGCAGGCGATATCCAGTTCGGCGATCCGCCGGCGCACCTCGTTGCCAGCCGCAACGCCGATGCGGGAAGCCACCTGGTAGGCGGAGAACCCGTCCGTGCCGATCAGTTCGCCGGCCGCAGGCAATTCGTGGCTCACCACGAAGCCCGAGTTGCGCGCGGAGGCGCCCTGGGCGACGCGCTGGCGGTCGAGCAACACGATGCGCTGCGACGGGAACCGGCTCACCAGAGTGTGCGCCGCCGAAAGGCCGGTGATGCCGCCGCCGATGATCAGCCAGTCGGCCTTGTGGGTGCCTTCGAGCCGCGGCCGTACCGGGGATTCGCCGGCCAGGGCGATCCAGCCACAGTGGTTGTTCATTGCCTGTCACTCCCTCACAATCAATGCGCAGGAGTTATTGGCAATAACCCCATGAATGCGCCGCATGGCTTTAATCTACGGGCATGCATGGCTGGGTTCTAACGTTAAAAAATCATCCATCCATTCTGGATTCGCATGGATAAATTATTCCGCGTTCCTTCGATGCAGGCTCTGCAGGCCCTTGTCCGGGTCGCCGATACCAGCAGCTTCACCGAAGCCGCCCGGCAGCTGCACCTGACCCAGAGCGCCATCAGCCGGCAGGTGCAGCAGCTCGAAGAGCACTACCAGACCGTGCTGTTCGACCGCACCAGCCGCAAGGTCGCGCTGACCGCGCACGGACGGGAGGTGTACCAGGTCGCGCAGGAGATGTTGAAGTCGCTGCGCGCACTCGAACTGCGCCTGGCGCCACCGCCTCAGGATCGGCCCTTCCGCATCCGCATCTTCGTGTCGCTGGCGGTGCGCTGGCTGCTGCCCAGGCTGAGTTCGTTCTATGCCATCAACCCCGGCCTGTGCCTGTCCATCGAGACCGTCAGCGGCGAGACGGTGGACACCGGCGGTGACTGCGACGCCTACGTGCTGTACCTGCCCGGCGGACTGGACGAACGGCCGCTCACCCCGCTGTTCGACGAATACCTGATTCCCGTCTGCGCCCCCGAACTCAGCGGCGGCCTGGCGCCGCCGCGCTCGCTCGATGAACTCGCCGGACACGCCCTGATCCACGGCTCCACCGGACGCCATGAGTGGACGCTCTGGCTGCAGGCGCAGCAGGACCAGACCGAGCGCAGCTACAAGCACCTCCTGTTCAACCTCGACGATCTCGCGCTGGATGCCGCTGCCCGTGGCCTGGGCGTGGCGATGACCGACAAGGTCCTGGCCCACGATGCGCTGGCACGCGGCGACCTGATCGTGCCCTTCGGCGAGGCGCTGAGAACGGGAGGCGTCTATGCGCTCTGGCTACGCGACAGCGGCGTGACGCATCCGGCGTGCCAGGCGGTATTGAACTGGTTCGAGGAACAGGTCGAACAGACGACGCGGCCGGCGAGCGTACCCGGCTGAGGCACGACGGGAAACGAAATAGGCAAACGGACTATTCAGTCAGACAGGAATTGCGAGAGAAACTATCAGGAGGGAACCATGGAAGATGGATGCGCCAATATCACTATTCATCGACGTCAATAGTGACCGGCAATGAGCGGGATGATCGGGAAGATGGGAAATATATGAAAAGCTAGGAGAGAAATTAACTTTCTCCCTGAAAATACCGAATGGATATTTATTCGATATCTCTTGTGCCCGCCAGTAAATCAGGGGGCTTATCGGCTATATCACTAATCTTGTGACGTACATTGCCAGGACCAACTTGACGTATCCGGCATTGCGAAACTAAGCCACCTTGAAATGGCGCAAACAAGAGTCTGCTCAATGAGCGCTCTTGAATCCATAGCGGTCCGAGCCGCGCAAGGTGTCCTTGTTCATGAGGGCGTCCTGGATATCCTGGATGACCTGTGGATCGTCCAGTTCCTCGACCTCGACAAGCAGGGTACTCACCAAGGCATCGTCGATTGCCGAAGAGAAGCCATGGAAAGTGGAGGAGCGGCGGGATTCCCATATCAGGGTTCCCTCATTCGACAACCCGCCCCGGCTGACTGCCAGGATATGGGTAACCCCCGCCAGATCGACGGTGGCGATCTGATCGAAGCTGATTCTGTTCATTGCGCTGGCCTGTGCCAGGTGCCTGGCTGGAAGGTCTTGTGAAGGGATCATGACGAAAAAAAGCCCCGATTCACGGGGCTTTTTCTGCAGAATTCAGACCACCTGGACCTGTTCGGCCTGCAGCCCTTTCTGACCCTTCACTACGAGGAAGGTCACCGACTGCCCTTCGCTCAGGGACTTGAAGCCGGTGCTTTCAATCGCACGGTAGTGAACGAATACATCGGCGCCTTGTTCCGGGGTGATGAAGCCGAAGCCTTTTTCATCGTTGAACCATTTGACGGTGCCAGTTTGACGAGTAGTCATATTTAATCTCCAAGGATATAGAAATAGATCGAAATTGATCTATGCAAGCTGAGACGCGAAATATTTGAAGAGAAACCGAGGAGATGAAAGTACAACATACATCAAACCAGGCTCGCGGAATAAACCGCAACGCAGCAGGAACGATAATACAGGTTTTTCAGGGGAAAGCTATTTTTCTTTTCTCGCAGGCCTTCGGCAAGCATGAAAATTACCCTTGAAAAGCCCGCAGCAGAAGGACTTGCATGAATTTCAGGAAAATCCTGGCCAGCAGGAAAAGTTGGCCGAAACCACCATCCATCGGAATTCGACTCGACAGAAAGAAATACGCGCGCATTCAAGAATACATCTGATAAGGAACGATCCGGTATTCATGAAAATATCCGGGCAAGCCCTTGACGCGCCGCATGTCCCGTCAACGGCTGCATGCCGCTGACGGGATGTTCATGCGTTCGACCTTCAGTTCACCGCACTACCCTTTTCCTGCCAGAACGGAGCCCGCAGGTCGCGCTTGAGGATCTTGCCGGCCCCGGAGAGCGGCAGGCTTTCGCGGAACTCCACGCTTTTCGGGCACTTGTAGGCAGCGATGGATTCGCGGCAGTGCGCGCGCAGTTCATCCTCGCTGGCCTGCGTGCCGGGCTTGAGGGTGACCACCGCGTGCACGGCCTCGCCCCAGCTGTCGTGCGGGATACCGATCACCGCGCAGAGGGCGATGGCCGGATGACGGGCGAGGACGTTTTCCACCTCGACCGAATAAACGTTCTCGCCGCCGGTGATGATCATGTCCTTGACCCGGTCGACCACGAACAGATGGCCCGAGTCGTCCATGTAGGCGGCATCGCCGGTGTACAGCCAGCCGTCGCGCAGGGTTTTCGCGGTTTCCTCCGGCAGGTTCCAGTAGCCCTGCATCACCGACGGCCCCCTGCAGATCAGTTCGCCCACGGTGTTGCGCGGTACTTCGTTGCCCTGCTCGTCGACGATCCGCACCCACTGGCCGAGCGTCGGCCTGCCCACCGAACGGCTGAGCGGGCTTCCGGCGCCGTGGTTGTGCGGGGGATTGGCGGTCACCTGTCCGCCGTTCTCGGTCATTCCGTAGAGGTGGACGAAGCCGGCGCAGGGCAGTTTGTCCAGCGCCTTTTCCAGCAGCGCGGCGCTGATCGGCGCGGCGCCGTAGAGGACACGCTGCAGCGAGGTCAGGTCGAACTCGGCGAAGCGCGGGTGGTCGAGCACCGCCTGCAGCATGGTCGGCACCAGCAGGATTTCGTTGGCCCGCTCGCGCTGCACGGTTTCCATCACTTCCAGCGCATCGAAGACGGGAACGAAGACGTTGGTCGCGCCGGTGATGATCCGCCCATAGGCCGAGGCCAGGCCGGCGATATGGAACAGCGGCGCCACGCACAGCCCGACCATGTCCGCCACCGGAGGCAGGTCGGCCATGCGCATCAGCACGCCGGACAGCAGGTTGCCGTGGGACAGCATCACGCCCTTCGGCCGGCCGGTGGTGCCGCCGGTGTACATGACCACCGCCAGCGCCTCGCCGCCCCGGAAGGTATCGGCCATCGGTGCGGACCCGGCGATCAGCCCTTCGAAGGACAGCATGCCGGCCGGCGTCCCGGCCTCGCCGGCGTGGATCAGCTGCGGCTTCTGCCGCATGCCGGCGACGATGGCCTCGACCAGCGGCAGGTAGTGGTCGTCGACGATCAGGATCGAGGCTTCGCAGTCGTCCAGCGAGTAGGCGATTTCCGCGGCGCTCCAGCGGATGTTCACCGGATTGAGCACCGCGCCGGCCCACCAGCAGGCCAGCATGGCTTCCTGGTAATGGTCGGAGTTCAGCGCCAGTACGGCGACCCGCTCGCCCTCGCCCAGCCCCAGGCTGCGCAGGCCGGCGGCCAGGCGGGCGACCCGCTCGGCGGACTCGCGATAGGTGCGGCGGCGGCCACGGTAGACGGTGGCCGGGTGTTCGGGGTTCAGTTGCAGTGCGGTGTGCAGGCCTTGGGTCAGATGCATGAGTGATCAACCTTTCTTGTAATTGTTCGGGACGTATCCAGCGCTGCACGGGGCCGGCTCCGGCCAGCCCCGTGGCGGGTCTTCAGGGCGTGACGATGTTGAACCAGAAATCGAAGTCGTCCATCAGGCCCATCAGCTCACCGAAGGCATCCTTGCGGCCGTCGACCTTCACCTTGCCGGCGGCGATCTGCTGCTCCAGCGTAGCCTTGCCCAGTTGTACATCATCCATCGCAGTCTTGGTCAGCGTCAGGCTGGCATCGGCCTTCTCCGCCGGCTTGCTGGAGTAGTTGAGCACGCCGTTCTCCAGGTGCAGTGCGTACTGCTTGCCGAGATCGGTGAAGGCCATGTTCAGGGTCAGCGTCTTGCCGGCAGCCTTCGGCCCGTTCAGGCGTACGGCGAGGTAGTCGAAGAGCATCTCCGGCGTCATGCCGCGGATGATGTCCGGGCTGGCGGTGCGGGTGGCGCCGGCCTTGGGCAGGCCGTTGCGCAACTCGTAGGCGCCCTGCAGGTACACCGAACGCCAGGGACCGGATTCGGCCTGGTAGCCGAGCTGCTCGTAGGTATCGGCCAGCAGTTGCTTCGCCGCTTCATTGGACGGATTGGCGAACACCACGTGCTTCAGCGCCTCTGCCACCCAGCGGTATTCGCCCTTGTCGAAATCGGCCTTCGCGCGCTTCATGACCGCCTCTTCGCCGCCCATGTACTCGACGTACTTCTTCGCCGCCGGCTCCGGCGGCAGGTTGTTCAGGTCGGACGGGTTGCCGTCGTACCAGCCCATGTAGCGCTGGTAGATGGCGCGGGAGTTGTGGCGCAGGGTGCCGTAGTAGCCACGGTTCGGCCAGTAATGGTCGAGTTCCGGCGGCAGCTGGATCTGCTCGGAGATTTCCTCGCCGGTGTAGCCCTCGTTCATCAGGCGCACCGACTGGTCGTGCATGTACTTGTAGAGGTCGCGCTGCTTCTTCAGGTAATCGACGACGCGCTCATGCCCCCACATCGGCCAGTGGTGGCTCTGGAACTTGACCTGGATGTCGTCGCCGTAGAGCTCCAGCGTCTCGTTGATGCCGCCCGCCCACTTCAGCGGATCGCGCACCAGGGCGCCGCGCAGGGTGAGGATGTTATGCATGGTGTTGGTGGTGTTCTCCGCCATCCACATGGCCTTGAACTGCGGGAACCAGGTGTTCATCTCGGCCGGCGCCTCGGTGCCGGGAGTCATCTGGAAGACCATCTTCACGCCGTCGATGGTCAGCTCTTCGCCCGTCCTGTGGACGAACTCGGTCGGCTCGATCAGCGTCGCGGTGCCGGTGGAAACCGTCTGGCCCAGGCCGGCGTTGACTCCGCCCTGCGCGTTGCGCGGCAGCAGCGCGCCGAACATGTAGACGCCGCGGCGGCTCATGGCGTTGCCGGCGATGACGTTCTCGCTGATGGCATGCTCGGAGAAACCTTCGGGAGCGATGACGCGCACCTTGCCGGCCTTGACGTCGGCCTCGTCGACCACGCCGCGCACGCCGCCGAAATGGTCGGCATGGGAGTGGCTGTAGAGCACCGCCACCACCGGACGCTTGCCCAGGTGCTGGTTGGCCAGATCCAGTGCGGCTTTCGCCGCCTCGACCGAGATCAGCGGGTCGAAGACGATCCAGCCGCTGTCGCCCTGGATGAAGGTGATGTTGGAAAGGTCGTAGCCGCGCACCTGGTAGATGCGGTCGGTGACCTTGAACAGGCCGTACTGCATGTTCAGCTGGGCGTTGCGCCACAGGCTGGGGTTGACCGTGTCCGGCGCCTGCTTGTCCGGGCCGATGAAGCTCGCGTAGCTGGTCATGTCCCAGACCACCCGGCCATTGGCGTCCTTGATGGTCAGTGCGTCGGGCTTGGCGATGAAGCCGCGCCGGGAGTCCTCGAAATCGCGCTGGTCGTCGAACGGCAGGCTCTTCAGCACCGACGCGTTGGCGGCCCTGGTCGCCTCGGTGGCCGGCTTGGCGGGAACGGTGTTGGCGATCACCGATACGCTGGCGGAGGCCAGGAACACGGCAGTGGCGAGGATGGTGAAACTCTTCAGGGTACTGGGCATTGCATTGCCTTTTTCTTGTGGGTTCCTGTTGAAGCGATTGCCGTGGCGACCTGTCCGGCCGCCACGGCTGTCCCGGCGGTCGTCAGGCCGAGGCGATCCACTCGGCGGCGCGCTCGGCGACCATGATCGACGGGGCGTTGGTGTTGCCGCCGACCAGCGTCGGCATGATCGACGCATCGACCACCCGCAGGCCCTCGATGCCATGCACGCGCAGACGGTCGTCGACCACGGCCATCTCGTCGTTGCCCATCTTGCAGGTGCCGATCGGGTGGTAGACCGAGTCGGTGCGCCGGCGCAGCACGTCGATCAGTTGCTCGTCGCTATGCAGGCCGTCGCTGTAGATGTCCTTCAGGCCGTAGCGCGCCATGGGCGACTGTTCGAGGATTTCCCGCGTCATGCGGTAGCCCTTGAGCAGGGTGCGCACGTCGTCTTCATGGCCGAGGAAGTTCGGGTCGATGCGCGGCGCGGCGAACGGATCGGCCGAGTTCAGGCCGACGCTGCCGATGCTCTTCGGCCGCAGCACGCAGACATGGCAGCTGAAGCCGTGTCCCCAGTGCAGCTTGCGACCGTGGTCGTCGATGGTGCCGATCACCGCGTGCAGCTGGATGTCCGGGCGCGACAGGTTGACGTCGGTCTTCAGGAAGCCGCCGCTCTCGGCGCAGTTGCTGGCGAACGGCCCGTTCTTGTGGCGTACGTAGTCGACGAAGGCCTTGCCCATCTTCAGGCTGCCGCCAGCGGAGATGCCGAGCAGCGAGGTGTCGTGGCTCTTGTAGCAGATCACCACGTCCGGATGGTCCTGCAGGTTCTGCCCGACACCCGGCAGTTCATGCTGCATCGCGATGCCATGGGGTTTCAGCTCGGATTCCGCGCCGATGCCGGAAAGCATCAGCAGTTGCGGGCTGCCGAAGGCGCCGGCGCTGAGCAGCACTTCCTTGCGCGCCTTCAGTTCCATGCGCTGGCCCTTGATCGATACCTGCACGCCGGTCGCACGCTTGCCTTGCAGCAACACGCGCTGGGCACGGGCTCCGGTCATTACGGTCAGGTTGCCGCGCAGCTCGCGGATCGGCTTGAGGAACGCGGTGGCGGTGCTCCAGCGGCGGCCGTCGCGGATGGTCACGTCGTACTGGCCGACACCCTCCTGCTCGGCGCCGTTGAAATCCGGGTTATGAATGTGGCCGGCCTGGCGCGCCGCCTCGATGAAGGCATTGGTGGCGGCATGCGCCTGCACCTTGCCGACGTACAGCTCGCCGTCGCCGCCGTGGAATTCGCTGCCGCCGCCGTGGTGCTTCTCGCTCTTGCGGAAGTACGGCAGCACGTCGGCGTAGGACCAGCCCTGGTTGCCCAGCGCGTGCCAGTCGTCGTAGTCGCTGTGGTGGCCGCGGATGTAGATCATGCCGTTGATCGAGCTGCTGCCGCCGAGGGTCTTGCCGCGCGGCTGGTAGCCCGTGCGGCCGCCCAGGCCTGGCTGCGGCACGGTATGGAAGGCCCAGTTGACGTGCTTGGTCGGCAGGATCGCGGCGACACCCAGCGGGGTGTGGATCAGCGGGGACTTATCCTCCGGGCCGGTCTCCAGCAGGCAGACGCGGACCGACGGATCGGCGCTCAGGCGGTTGGCCAGCACGCAGCCGGCGGAGCCGGCACCAACGATGATGTAGTCGAATTCCATTGTTCTTGTACTCGGTTGCGACGGGAACAGGCACCGGCTCGAACGACGGCACGGAGCATTGGGCTGGAATTCTTCGCCCGCAGCGTGCAGATTTATTGATCTTCGACGACTTGTTTTTGACTTATCACGACTATGACGGCCCTGATCCGCACCACCTCCTTCACCGGTTTTCCCGAACTGGTGAGCCAGCTCGGCGGCGACCCGGCGGCATTGCTGCGGCGTTTCCGCGTAGACCCGCGAACGCTCCACGAGGAGGACGCGCGGGTGCCGCTGCGCTCCCTGGTGGCCGTGCTGGAGTGCGCGGCGCAGGAGCTGGACTGCCCCGACTTCGGCCTGCGCATGGCCGAATACCAGGACCTGCAGGTGCTCGGCCCGGTGGCGCTGATCGCCCGCAGCTCGGCCTCGGTGGGACAGGCGCTGGAGGAAATCTCGCGCTTCATCGGCTACCACAGCCCGGGCGTCGATGTGCAGCTCGACCGCAGCGAGCCGCAAGCCCCGCAACTCGTCGTGGACATCCGCCTGCCCGGCCTGCTGCAGCGCCGGCAGATGGAAGAACTGGCGATGGGCGTGTCGCACAACACCATGAAGCTGCTCTGCGGCAGCCAGTTCAGCGCCCAGTCGCTGCTGCTCAGCGGCGTCAGCCCCCTCCCCCCGGCGCGTTACCGCCGCTACTTCAATACCACCGTCTACACCGGCCAGGCGCACAACGCCCTGGTCCTGCGCGAGGAACACCTCAGCCAGCGCATCGAGCAGCAGGACCAGCAACTGCACCGCGTCCTGCTGGAATACCTCAGCGCGTTCGATGCGCAGTCGCCCACCGACCTGCCGCAGCAGGTCGAGAACCTGATCCTGCGCATGCTGCCGACCCAGCGCTGCCGCCTCGCGCTGATCGCCGAACAGCTCGGCCTGCACGAGCGCGTCCTGCAACGGCGCCTGGCCGAACAGGGCTGCGGCTTCGAGGAGCTGCTGGAACGCACCCGCCGCTCGCGCGCCGAAATCTACCTGGCCGAACGCCACATGCCGCTGGCTCAGGTCGCCGGCCTGCTCGGCTACAGCGAACAGAGCGTCTTCAACCGCGCCTGCCGCCGCTGGTTCGCCATGACGCCACGGGAGATGCGGCGGCGGTTGCTCGGTTCCACATCTTCCCCCTCACCCTGACCCTCTCCCCAGGGAGAGGGGATTGTTCGGCGTTGACGGTTGGTACAGCGTTTCGCTTGATGCCGGATAGCCCCCTCTCCCTACGAAACGCGGTACAGCCGTAGGGCGGGTGCAACCCGCCAGTTCGGGGATGCCATGGCGGGTTTCACCCGCCCTACCCGGAAGTCGGTGCCAGCACCGTAGGATGGGTTGAGCCTGCGATACCCATCTTTCGCGGCTGTAGGAGCGCGCCATGCGCGCGATATATCGGCGACGCCGGAACCTCCTTCGCGGGCATGGCCCGCTACGGATACTCCTGCGTTGCGATCCCCTCACCCCAACCCTCTCCCAGAGGGAGAGGGGGCGCGACGGTGTGAGGTGGTACACCATGCCAGCCGGCAACTCCGGACAGTCCCCTCTCCCTGAGGGAGAGGGTTAGGGTGAGGGGGGAAGCATCATGACGATGCAAGACAGTTGCTCCTACAAAAAGCGCCCTACCCTCACTGCTGCTTCATCCTCGCTTCGATCTGCTGGTCCACCCGCTTGCGCACCTGGTCGATGCTGAAGCTCGCCGGGGTCTGGCTCGGCGGGTACTCGACGAAGGTCTGCAGGAACCGTGACGCCTTCATGGTCGCCACGCCAAGCAGGTAGGCATTCTTCAGCAGCCAGTCGTGGTACTGGTCGGAGACGATGTCGGCCCGCTCGTACGGGTCCATGCGCAGGTTGAAGATCTTCGGCACCCGCAGGCAGGTGAAGGGCTCGCTCCACACTTCGAGGCCGCCCGGCGCGCGCTGTTCGCAGAACACCGCCTTCCAGTCGCCGAAGCGCGAGGCGACCAGTACGCCGTCGTCGTTGAAGTAGTAGTACTCCTTGCGCGCGCTCTCCTTCGACTTGCCGGTCAGGTAGTCGAGCTGGTTGTAGCCGTCCAGGTGCACCTTGTAGGTCTTGCCGTCGAAGCTGGCGCCCTTGAGCAGGCGCTCCTTGACGTCGGTGTCGCCCACCGCCGCCAGCAGCGTGGGGAACCAGTCGAGGCCGGAGAACATCCCCCTGGCGACTTCGCCCGCCTTGATGTGGCCCGGCCAGCGGATCAGCGCCGGCACGCGGAAGGCGCCTTCCCAGTTGGAGTTCTTCTCGTTGCGGAACGGCGTGGTCGCCGCGTCCGGCCAGGAGAACTGGTTCGGGCCGTTATCGGTGCTGTAGACCACGATGGTGTTGTCGGCGATCTTCAGGTCATCCAGCGTCTTCAGCAGCTTGCCGACGTCGCCGTCGTGTTCGAGCATACCGTCGGCGTAGTCGTTGCCCGGCATGCCGCTCATGCCCTGATGCTCCTTGCGCACGTGGGTGAACAGGTGCATGCGGGTGGTGTTCATCCAGACGAAGAACGGCTTGTCCGCCTTGGCCTGCTTCTCGATGAAGGCCTGGGCGGCGGCGGTGGTTTCGTCGTCGATGGTTTCCATGCGCTTGGTGGTCAGCGCGCCGGTGTCCTCGATGCGGCCGTCGGCGTAGGAATGGATCACCCCGCGCGGCGTGGCGGCCTTGACGAAGTCCGGATCGTCCTTCGGCCAGTACGGACGCTGCGGCTCTTCCTCGGCGTTCAGGTGGTAGAGGTTGCCGAAGAACTCGTCGAAACCGTGGTTGGTCGGCAGGAACTCGTTGCGGTCGCCCAGGTGGTTCTTGCCGAACTGGCCGGTGGCGTAGCCCTGGGCCTTCAGCGCGGTGGCCATGGTGATATCGCGCGGCTGGATACCGACCGGCGCGCCGGGCATGCCGACCTTGGTCAGGCCGGTGCGCAGCGAAGCCTGTCCGGTGATGAAGGTGGAGCGGCCGGCGGTGCAGCTGTTTTCACCGTAGTAGTCGGTGAACATCATGCCTTCCCGGGCGATGCGGTCGATGTTCGGCGTCGTGTAGCCGAGTACACCATGGCTGTAGGCGCTGATATTGGTCTGGCCGATATCGTCGCCGAAGATCACCAGGATGTTGGGTTTGTCGGCGGCTCCGGCGGTCGCCGAAAGGCCCATCAGCGAAACGCCGAGCAGGGCCATCCGCGACAGCCACCTGCGCTTGTCGTTCATGTCTTTTCCTTGTTGTTGTAGTTCGCCCGCGCAAACGCGGGCGCGGTCGCTTACATGCCGGTCAGGCCGCCGCTGCAGATCAGCGTCTGGCCGCTGACGTAGTCGGACTCGGGGATGCAGAACATGTACACCGAGCCGGCGGCGTCTTCCGGAGTGCCGGCGCGGCCCAGCGGAATGCTGCGCTCGACCATGGCCATCAGGTCCGGGTTGACGCCGACCTTGATCTCGCGGCCTTCGATGTTGGCGGTGGCGTTGCCGTCGGCGGTAGCTTCGGTCAGGCGGGTCTTGATGAAGCCGTAGGCCACGCAGTTGACGGTGGTGTTCAGGCGTCCCCATTCCTTGGCCAGGGTCATGGTCATGCCGGTGATGCCGGCCTTGGCGGTGGAATAGTTCGCCTGCCCGGCGTTGCCGAACAGCCCGGCGACGGAGGAAATGTTCACCACCTTGCGCACGTTGCTCACGCCGGCTTCCTGCTCGGCCTTGACCAGGTTGCGGATCACCGGCTGGGCGGCGCGGAGAATGCGGAACGGCGCGGTGAGGTGCACGTCGAGCATCGCGTACCACTGCTCGTCGGTCATCTTCTGGATCACGTTGTCCCAGGTGTAGCCGGCATTGTTGACGATGATGTCGAGGCCCTTGTAGTGCTCGACCGCGGTGCCGACGAAGCGCTCGGCGAAGTCCGGCGCGGCGACGCTGCCGACACAGGCGACAGCCTCGCCACCGGCGGCCTTGATGGCCTCCACCACTTCCTGCGCCGGGGCGGCGTCGAGGTCGTTGACCACCACGCGGGCGCCTTCGGCGGCGAATTTCATTGCAATGGCGCGGCCGATGCCACGGCCGGAACCGGTGATCAGGGCCACCTTGCCTTCGAGTTTCTTGCTCATCTGTCAGTCCTGGAAAATGTGGGAAATGCGATCAGCCAATGGCGACCAGCGCGTCGCCGGCGATCTTGACCTGGCCGTACTGGTTCACCGTGGCCACCTCGACCCGGGCGCAGCGTTCGCCGTTGACTTCGGCGATCTCGGTCACCCTGCCCCGGCAGGTGATGACGTTGCCCAGGTGGGTGATGCCCTGGAAACGTACGCCGAAGCTGCGCAGCCGGCTCTGCGGGGCCCAATTGCTCAGCAGGCGGCCGAGCCAGGCCATGCCGAGCATTCCGTGGGCGAACACGTCGGGCATGCCGGCCTTGCGGGCGAAGTCGATGTCGATGTGGATCGGGTTGAGGTCGCCCGAGGCGCAGCCGAACAGCGCCAGGGTGGTGCGGTTGATCGCCGGCAGGGTCAGCTCCGGCAGCAGGTCGCCGACCTTCACGTCTTGCAGTGGATTATTCATGGCCGGGAATCCTCAGTTGCGGACCACGAGCACGGAGCGCATCTCGGCGACCAGCTCGTCGGTGTCGTTGCGGACTTCCGAGGTCTTCACCAGGAATTCCAGGGCGCCGTTCTTCTTGTCGAAGATGTCGTCGATGCGCGACGTCACGGTGATCGTCTCGCCGGCGCACACCGGCTTGTGATAGGTGAAGCTCTGCTCGCCGTGGAGGATCCTGGCGATCGGGATTTCCAGATCCGCCAGCATGGTGTCGAGGGTGCCGGCATCCAGCTCGGCGCCGAACAGGAAGCTCGGCGGCGCCGGCAGGTCGGCGTAGCCGGCGTCCTTGGCGGCGGCAAGATCGGTGAACTGCGGCTCGGTCTCGCCGATGGCGCGGGCGAAGGCGCACAGGCGGCCACGTTCGAGCAGCATGGTGGTGGCGGCCAGTTCGTGGCCGATCCACTTCTTGTCGATCATCCGGTGTTCCTCAGATTTTTTCGTAGAGGGTGACGACGCAGGCGCCGCCGAGTCCCAGGTTGTGTTGCAGGGCCAGACGCGCGCCTTCCACCTGGCGTGCGCCGGCCTGGCCGCGCAGTTGCTGGACCAGTTCGGTGCACTGCGCGAGGCCGGTGGCGCCCAGCGGATGGCCCTTGGAGAGCAGGCCGCCGGACGGGTTGGTGACGAATCTGCCGCCGTAGGTGTTGTCGCCGTCCTCGACGAAGCGTTCCGCCCCGCCAACCGGGCAGAGGCCCAGGGATTCGTAGGTGAGCAGCTCGTTCTGGGCGAAGCAGTCGTGCAGTTCGACCACCTGGATATCTTCCGGACCGACGCCGGCCGCCTCGTAGACTTTCTGCGCAGCGGTGCGGGCCATGCTGAAGCCGACCACTTCGCGCATGTCGTGCGCAGCGAAGGTTTTCGGGGTGTCGGTGACCATGGCCTGGGCCTTGATGCACACCTCGCCCTTCAGGCCGTGCTTCTTCAGGAACTCTTCCGAGCAGAGGATCGCCGCGCCGGCGCCGCAGGTCGGCGGGCAGGCCATCAGGCGGGTCATCACGCCCGGCCAGACCATCGGCGAGTTCATCACGTCCTCGGCGCTGACCACGTTGCGGAAAAGCGCCATCGGGTTATGCGCGGCGTGTCGGCTGGCCTTGGCGCGGATCTTCGCGAAGGTTTCCAGGCGGGTGCCGAACTCCTGCATGTGCGCCTGGCCGGCGCCGCCGAAGTAGCGCAGCGCCAGAGGAACCTCGGCGTTCCCGACCAGCTCCTCGGTGACCTGGTCGAAGCGGTCGAAGGGGCTCGGCCGATCGCCGAACATGCTGCCCAGCGCGCCCGGGTTCATCTGCTCGAAGCCCAGCGCCAGGGTGCATTCCGCCGCACCGCTGCGCACCATCTGGTTGGCCAGGAACAGCGCGCTGGAGCCGGTGGAGCAGTTGTTGTTGACGTTGACCACCGGGATGCCGGTCATGCCGACTTCGTACAGCGCGCGCTGGCCCGCGGTGGAATCGCCGTAGACGTAGCCGACGAAGGCCTGCTCGATCCTGGCGTAGTCCACGCCGGCATCGGCCAGCGCGGTGCGCAGGGCGGTGGAGGCCATTTCCGGATAGGGGGCGCTGGCACCCGGTTTGACGAAGGGGATCATGCCGACCCCGATCACGTAGACATTGCGGCTCATGGCGTCTTTCCTGGATTGAGTTGCGACAAGGTGTGGCTTTGTGGGCTTAATGTTATGGGCGCCCCAAAAACCGCCAATGTCGCAACACCGCAATTGCCTTGCAGAATCCACCAATGTCGAATCCAACCCCCGTTGTCTTCCCCGCCGTGTTCGTCGCCTCCCTGCTCGTCGCAGCCCGCGAGCGCGGCATCGAGCTAGAAGGCTTCCTGCGTGCAGCCGGCATCGATCCGCAGATGTCCCTGGATCAGGAACACCACGTCACCGCCGACCAGTACGCGGCACTGCTGCGCAAACTCATCGCCGGACTCGATGACGAAGGCTTCGCGCTGTTCTCGCGCAAGCTGCGGCGCGGCAGCTTCGCGCTGATGGTTCGCTCGGCGCTGGCCAGCGGCACGCTGGTCGGCGCCCTGTACGAGTTCACCCACACGCTGCGGCTGCTGCAGGACGACCTCAACCCGATACTGCTGGACGACGGCCGTCATGTGCGGGTCGAGCTGCACTTCACCACCCCGGAGGTGCAGGCACGGCACTTCGCCCACGAACTGCTCGTGCGCCTGATCTGGCGCGTCATGGCCTGGCTGGAAGGTGGGCGCCTGCGCGGCGTACGAATCGACTTCGCCTTTCCGCCACCCGGTTACGCCGGCGAATACCCGAAGGTCTTCCCTTGCGAACTGAATTTCTCGGCACCCGTTTCCGCCATCTGGTTCGATTCCCAGACCCTGCAGGCCCCGGTACGCCGCGATATCTCCCTGCTGCGCGATTACCTGGACAAGGCCCTGCTCGACCTGCTGGTGCCCACCATCCCGACGCGCACCAGCGACAAGGTGCGCGTCTATCTGCGTGTAGAGCACGCGCGCCGTTCGGCCTGGCCCGACCTGGAACAGACCAGCGCCGCGCTGCATTGCTCGGCGAGTTCGCTGCAGCGCCACCTCGCCCAGGAAGGCGCCTCGTTCCAGAACATCCGCGACAACCTGCGCCGCAACTGGGCGATCTACCGCCTGCAAACCACCCAGTTGCCGATTCCCGTGCTCGCCGAGGAACTCGGCTTCGCCGACAGCGCCAGCTTCCAGCGCGCCTTCAAGCGCTGGACCGGCCAGACTCCCGGACAGGTTCGCAAGGGCGTCTGACGGACTGAGGCCAAGTGCAACAGCTTTGAGGCGCGCGGCTATTTGCGCGCCCCCGCCCTGCCTCTAGGCTCGTTTTCCACACGCTGCCACCGGCGGCGCACGCCATGATTCGTGGAGAACGAGCCTATGCTGCCCCAACTGCACCAACATGCCTGGATGGATTCCGACATCGAGGCCTTCCGCGACCAGGTACGTCGCTACATCGCCAACGAGATGGCGCCGCACAACGACCAGTGGCGCGACCAGGGCTTCGTACCGCGCGAGGTCTGGCAGGGCTTCGGCGAGATGGGCTTCCTGCTGCCGGAAGTCGGCGAGGAATACGGCGGCGCCGGCGCCCCGCTGTCCTACCAGTTGGTCGCCCTGGACGAGCTGGGCCGCAGCGGCCTGCCGCCGAGCACCGCCGTGCACTCCATCGCCACCCACTACATCCTCGACTACGGCACCGAGGAGCAGAAGCAGAAGTGGATTCCCCGGCTGGTCAGCGGCGAGCTGTTCGCCGCCATCGCCATGACCGAACCGGGCTGCGGCTCCGACCTCAAGACCCTGCGCACCCGCGCCCGCCGCGAAGGCGACGAGTACGTGATCGACGGCTCCAAGACCTTCATCACCAACGGCTACAGCGGCAACCTGGTGGTGCTCGCCGTGCGCACCTCAGACGAAGGCGCCAAGGGTATTTCCCTGGTGGTGATCGAGACCGAGAACCTCAAGGGCTTCAGCGTCAACAAGCTGAAGAAGATCGGCCTGCATGGCTCCGACACCTGCGAGCTGTTCTTCGACAGCGTGCGCGTGCCGGCCGCCAACCTGCTCGGCCCGGTCGAGGGCAACGGCTTCGTTCAACTCATGAGCCAGCTGTCGTACGAACGCATGCTGCTGGCGGTGCCGGCGGTTGCGATCATGGAACGGGCCGTCGAACTGACCACCGAGTACGCCAAGGACCGCAGGATGTTCGGCCAGACCCTGTTCGACCTGCAGAACACCAAGTTCAAGCTGGCCGAATGCGCCACCATCGCCCACGTCGGCCGCACCTTCATCAACGACTGCATCCAGCGCCTGCTCGACGGCAAGCTGGATGCCCAGGCCGCCTACATGGCCAAGCTGTGGTGCAGCGACATGCAGTGCAAGGTCACCGACGAACTGCTGCAACTGTTCGGCGGCTACGGCTACATGGACGAATACCCGATCGCCCGGCTGTTCGTCGATTCGCGGGTACAGAAGATCTACGGCGGCGCCAACGAGGTGATGAAGGACCTGATCGCCCGCCAGCTGTAATCCTGCCCTTCCCTTTTTCCCTTGCGCAGACGCCTTCCTGGCGCCTGCGTTTTTTTGCCCGAAAAACCGAGCACCGTACGCCGACCGGCACGGTGCGCACTATGAAAAGCCCCTCACCCCTGCCCTCTCCCAGAGGGAGAGGGGGTAGTTCGGAGGTGTCGGTTGGGCACGGTATTTCGCTTGATGCCGTGCAGCCCCCTCTCCCTCCGGGAGAGGGTTGGGGTGAGGGAAACAGAACGTAGGATATTGGGCTTCACTCCACTCGGCGCCAACCTACGCGGTTCATGTAGGAGCCAGCTTGCTGGCGATCCGAAGCTATCCCGAAGCAATGTAGTCGCCGGAACGCTCGGTAATCGCCAGCAAGCTGGCTCCTGCAATGAAAAGCCCGCTCGAATAGAGCGGGCTTCTTGCTTCGGTTCAAGAGAGCTTCAGGCCAACACCCCCGCCACACGCAACCGCTCCAGCCGTTCCGCCGCCACACCCGCCAGCAACGGCGCCTCCCCGCCGACCCGGCGAATCTCCCCAGGCGTACGCGAGAAGCGTGGTGCCGGGTTGGCCTGGATGACCGGTTCGGTCCGGAACACCTGGCGCGCGACGTTGTGCGGATGCGCGGCCGCTTCCGCCGGGGAAAGTACCGGCGCAAAGCACACATCGCTGCCTTCCAGCAGCGCGCACCAGTGCTCACGCGGCTGGCTGCGGAACAGTGCGGTCAGGCGCTCCTTGAGTTCCGGCCATTGGGCAAGATCGTACTGTGCCTTGGGGTCGACATCGGCCAGTTGCAGCCGCTCCACCAGCTCCGCATAGAACTGCGGCTCCAGCGGCGCCAGGGAAATCCACTCGCCGTCGGCGCACTGGAACAGGTCGTAGAACGGCGAGTCGTAGAAGGCGCTGGGGCGTTTGCCGCCGATCTGTCCCGAGGCGTGGATGAAGTGGGCGATGGAGCCGAGTACCGCGACCATGTCGACGATGGCGGCGTCGACCACCTGTCCCTTGCCGGAATTCCGCGCCTCGAACACCGCCGAGACGATGCCGAAGGCCAGTCCGAGAGCGCCGATGGCGTCGCCCGCCACGGTCGCCGGTGGGCGTTGCGGGTCGCTGCGGCCGCCGCCCATCCCGAGCAGGCCGGTCAGTGCGATGTAGTTCAGGTCGTGTCCGGCGGACTGGGCCAGCGGGCCGTCCTGGCCCCAGCCGGTCATGCGGCCGTAGACCAGCCGCGGGTTCCTCGCCAGGCATTGCTCGGGGCCGAGGCCCAGGCGCTCCATTACGCCCGGGCGGTTGCCTTCGATCAGCGCATCGGCCCCGGCCAGCAGGTCCAGCGCCAGGGCCACGCCCTCCGGCTGCTTGAGGTCGATGACCAGCCGGTGCTTGCCGCGCTGGAGAATATCCAGGCCAACGTCGCCGCCCAGCTGCTTCGCCAGCGCCACGCCGCCCTTGCGGGCGATCACCGTGACTTCGGCGCCCATGTCGGCGAGAAGCATCCCCGCCAGCGGGCCCGGACCTATTCCCTCGAATTCAACGATTTTCAGTCCAGCCAATGGTCCCATCACTTCTCTCCATCAGAATCGACGACTCAACCCACCCGGCGAGCCTGGCCTGCCCAGTGCCTGTCGCGCAGGCTGTTCTTGACGATCTTGCCGGCGCCGGACATCGGCAGGCTCTCCAGTATCTCCAGGCTGCGCGGACATTTGTAGTTGGCGACGTGCTGCTTGCAGTGGCCGACCAGTTCGTCCAGCTCCAGCGTCATCCCCGGGTTGAGCACCACGCAGGCATGCACCAGCTCGCCCCAGCGGTCGTCGGGAATGCCGATCACCGCGCACTGGAACACCGCCGGATGCTTGAGCACGGCGTTCTCGACCTCGACCGAGTACACGTTCTCGCCGCCGGTGACGATCATGTCCTTGACCCGGTCGACGATGAAGATGAAACCGTCCTCGTCCATCCAGGCGCCGTCGCCGGTGTGCATCCAGCCGTTGCGTACCACCGCGTCGGTGGCCTCCTGATTGTCCCAGTAGCCGAGCATCATGTTCGGCCCGCGGGCGGCGATTTCGCCGATGGTGCCGCGCGGCACTTCGTTGCCGTCGCCATCGACGATGCGCACCTGCACGCACAGGCCGGAGCGGCCGGCCGCGCGCAGCTTGCCGCAGGCGCGGTGTTCGGGGCGGTGGGTCCAGGCCGGGTTGACGGCAATCAGTGGAGACATTTCGGTCATGCCATAGGCCTGCACGAAATCGATGCCCGGCAGCCGGGCCATGGCGCGTTCCAGCACCGCCTCGGAGATCGGCGAGGCGCCATAGATGATGGTCCGCAGGCTGTACAGGTCGCGGCCCTGCTGCAGCGACGGATGGTCGACCAGCATCTGGATCATGGTCGGCACCAGCAGTGTGTGGGTCACCCGATGTTGCTCGATGGCGTCGATCACCGCCTCGGCGCCGAACATGGGGACCACCACATGGGTATTGCCGGCCAGCCAGTGCACGCCGCCACCCGCCATGTCGGCCAGATGGAACATCGGCGCGGCATGCAGGTAGACGCCGCCGTCCAGGCTCGGGCCGAGTTCGGCATGCAGCGCCAGCGTCGAGCAGCCCATGCCCTCATGGCTGATCATCACGCCCTTGGGAAAGCCGGTGGTGCCGCCGGTGTAGAACACCCCGAGCAGATCGTCGCCGCGCCGCACCCGATCCTCGACCGGCTCATGCCCGGCGATCAGCGCCTCGTAGTCGAGCATGCCCGCCGGGGTTTCGTCGTCGCCGCAATAGATCACCCGGCGCAGGGTGCCGGACTCGGCCATCAGGGTCCGGGCCATGGGCAGGAAGGCGTCGTCTACCAGCAGCATGCTGGAGCCGGAATCCTCCAGCGAATAGAGGATCTCGGCGACCGACCAGCGAATGTTGCACGGGTTGAGCACGCCGCCGCCCCAGGGCACGGCGAACAGGTACTCGAAGTAGCGATCGGAGTTCAGCGACAGCATGGCGATGCGGTCGCCCGGCGCCATGCCCAGTCCCTGGAGCGCTCCGGCCAGCCGCGCGACGCGGTCGGTGAGTTCGGCGTAGGTGCGGCGGCGCTCGCCGAAGATGCTGGCGATGCGCTGCGGGTGCTGTTGCGCGGCGCGGTGCAGGGCTTGGGTGTAGTACATGGTTCGGGGCTTCTCTTGTTGGAGTTTTCGGACGCTTGCCGTTCACGCGCGCAGCGCATCTTCCTTGAGCATCACGGCGGCCTTCTCGCCGATCATGATGGTCGGCGCGTTGGTGTTGCCGCCGGGGATCGTCGGCATGATCGAGGCGTCGGCGATGCGCAGGCCCTCGACGCCGCGCACGCGAAGGCGCTCGTCGACCACCGCCAGCGGGTCGCTGTCCGGGCCCATCCTGCAGGTGCCGACCGGGTGGTACTGGGTGTCGGCGCGGCTGCGGATGTCCTGCTCGATCTGCCGGTCGTCGTTCCAGTCGATGGGATAGATGAGCTGCGCGCCGAAGGGCGCGAAGTGCTCGGATTCGAGAACCCGCGCCTGGATTTTCGCGGCCTGTACCAGCAGGTCGATGTCCTCGCGGTGCTCGAAGAAGCGCGGATCGATGACCGGCGCGTCGAGCGGGTTGCGGCTGCGCAGGGTGACAGTGCCGACGCTCTTCGGCCGCAGCACCTCGATATGGCAGCTGTAGCCATAGCCCCAGTGCAGTTTGCGGCCGTGGTCGTCGACCACCGCAGTGACGAAGACCATCTGCAGGTCGGGCTTGTCCAGCGCCGGAGCGGAGCGCAGGAAGGCGCCGGCCTCGGCGAAGTTGGTGGTGAGCATGCCGCTGCGCTTGCTCGCCCACTCCACGGCAGCGGCCGCCAGCTTGATGCCGCCGCCGACGGTGAGGCCGATGCAGCCTTCCGGGTTGCTGACCTTGTAGGGCACGGTGTAGTCGATGTGGTCCTGCAGGTTCTGCCCTACCCCAGGCAGGTCCACCAGCACCGGAATGCCCAGTTGCTGAAGATGTTCGGCCGGGCCGATGCCGGAGAGCATCAGTGCCTGCGGCGAGCCGAAGGCGCCGGCGGCGAGGATCACCTCGCGGCGCGCGCGCACTTCCTGGACCTGCTTGCCGTTGTAGTAGCGCACGCCGACACAGCGCTTGCCTTCGAACATCAGGCTGTGGAACGGCGCATTGAGGAAGAGCTTCAGGTTGCCGCGCTTCAGGTTCGGCCACAGGTAGCCCTTGGCGGCACTGCAGCGCTCGCCGTCCTTCTGCGTGACCTGGTAGCGGAAGCAGCCATCCTGTTCGCGGCCGTTGTAGTCGTCGGTGCGCGGGATGCCCTGGGCCTCGGCGGCGCTCATGAACACTTCGCACAGCGGGCTGGGCGACTGCAGTTCGGCGACGTTCAGCGGGCCGCCGGCACCGTGGAATTCGTTGTCGCCGAAGCGCTCGTTGTGTTCTGACTTGCGGAAGTACGGCAGCACGTCCTCGTAGCTCCAGCCGGGGTTGCCGAGGCTCGCCCAGTGGTCGTAGTCCCAGCGGTGGCCGCGCACGTAGACCATGCCGTTGATCGAGCTGGAACCGCCCAGCGCCTTGCCGCGCGGCTGGTAGCCGCGGCGGCCGTTGAGGCCCGGCTGCGGCACCGTCTCGAAGGACCAGTTGTGGAAGCCCTCGCGCATCATCACCACGACGCCGGGCGGCGCCTGGATCAGGATCTTCTTGTCGCTGCCGCCGGCCTCGACCAGGCAGACGCTGACCTGCGGGTCCTCGCTCAGGCGCGCCGCGACCGGGCAACCGCCCGAGCCGCCACCGACCACCACGTAATCGAACACTTGCTGATTCATCGTTTCCTCTCGTACGCATCGCCCCGACATGCCGTCAGGCGCTTATCGCTGCGAAGAGGAAGCGTATGGACGGGACGGCGCGCAGCAAATAGCCGCACGCCGCAACCCTGTTGCATTAAGCCTCAGGCGGTTTCAGGTTCTTCCCTTGCGGGGTGAACTCCTGTAGGAGCGAGCTCTGCTCGCGAAGCTTTTGCGGGGCCGAGGTTCGCGAGCAGAGCTCGCTCCTACTCTTTGGCGCCGCAGTCCCTGTTTCCCCGATAATCCGCGATGAACCTCATTTCACCAGGCCCAGCTCCTTGGCGCGGACGATGGCCTGGGTGCGGCGCGATACGCCCAGCTTGACGTTGATCTTCTGGGCGTGGCTCTTCACCGTGTGCAGGGAGATGTACAGGCGCTCGGCGATCTCGTGGTTGGACAGCCCCTGGGCGATCATCTGCAGCACCGACAGCTCGCGCCGGCTGAGCAGCACGGCCTGGGTGCTGGCACCGCCTTCGCAGAGGGTCTCCCGTCCCCAGCGCAGCAGGCCGGGGTTACGCATGCCGCAGAAGCGCTCGATGCTGGCCAGGCCGATCTGCCGCGCGAGCGTCAGCCCTTCCAGCAGCGCGGTCTGCGCCCTGCCCTGCTGGCCGGCGGTGTAATGGGCCTCGGCCAGGGCGAACCACAGTTCGCAGGCCAGCACCCGGTGGCCCTTGTCCAGGGCGTGCTGGAGCATGGCTTCGAGCTGCGGAGCCACCTCCTCGCCGCAGGCCATGCGCACCTGGGCCAGCAGCAGTTCCAGGAGTTGCACCAGCTCCGGGTTGCCATAGGGCGGCTTGTGCGCCTGCGGGCCGCGGAACTGCTGCAGGCATTTTTCCAGCGCCTCCCGCGCCCGCTCATGGCGCCCCTGTTGCAGCCAGAGCTTGCCCTGGGCGAGCACCAGCAGGCTCTGGTAGAGCGGCTCGGTGATCTTGCGGTACTGCAGCATGCGCTCGGCATCGGTGAGGCGGGAGAAGGCCCGGCTCAGCTCGTTGTCCGCCGCATCCAGCTCGGCGAGGCCGAAGTAGCCCCAGCAGGCGGCCGGGTCGGCGCAGTCCAGGCATTGCTGCAGGCCCGCCTGGTACATCTCGGCGGCCTCGGCATAGCGCCCCAGGCGCGCGAGGGTTCCACCCATGAGCAGTTGCGCGCGGCCACGCAGGGGGTTGGGTTCGCCATCCCAGAGGCCATCCAGTTCGCTGAGCAAGCGTTCGAGCAGGCTTTCCGCGCGTTTCAGCTCGCCGCGAATTTCCAGCAGTTGCACATGCTGCAGGACCAGGACCGCTTCCATGGCCCGGCTGCCGTGCTTGCGCGCCAGCTTGACCGCTTCGCGGTTGAGCTGCTGGGCGGCCTCGTCCTGGCCACTGAACAGGCGCAGGTCGATGGCCGCCGAAAGCATGACCAGACGCGGCGCCCAGGAGAGTTCCGGCAGCTGCGCAATCGATTCCTCCAGATGCGGAGTGTCGCCCTCGCCGCGGTGATAGGCGACCTTGCCGGCCAGCGCCTGGCAATGCGCAAGCAGCTCGCGCTGCTCCCGGGCGCTGGGCTGCGGAAGGAAGCGCTGCAGTTGAGCGGCACAGCGCTCCGCTTCGTCCAGGCGCCCGCCGATCAGCAGCGCCCAGGCGAACAGGATCAGCAGTCGCGGCGTGCTGGCCTGAAGGTCGGCAGGCAGTTCGCTACGCCATTGCAGCACCCGCCCGAGGTTGCGGCCCTGCAGGATGCGGTCGTCGGTGAAACGGTGCAGCAGGCTGGCGGCCACATCCGGCTGGTCCGCCAGGAATGCGTATTCGATGCCCTGGCGCAACTGGCCACGGCTGACGAACCATTGGCAGGCGCTGCGATACAGCGCCTTCTTCGGCCCCTCGGTAACGCTGCCGGCGATCACCCCGGCGACCGCCGGATGCACGCGGTACAGCCGGGCGCCGCTATCCAGGGTTTCCTCGATGAACGCGCCGCACTCCTGCAGATGGCGCAGCATCTGCGCGCCCTCGCCGACGCCGAGCAGGTGCTCGCAGAGCGTCGCATCGAAGCGCTGCAGGCAAGCCAGCGTGCCCAGCGCCTGCACCCACGGTTCCGGCAGGTCGCTGAACAGCTCGCGCTCCAGGTAGCTCTGGATCAGATGGTCGCTGTGCACCGGGTCCGGCAACTGGCCGCTGCCGTAGCCATGCAGGCGCAGACGCACGCCGGCGTACCATCCGCCGGTCTGCTCCAATAGCGCGTCGACCAGCTCCGGGGAGCGCGCGTGGCCCTGGCTGACCAGCAACTCGCCAAGTTCGTCGGCGTTCAGCGCCAGTTCGGCGCTGCCGATTTCGAACAGCTCGCCTTCCAGCAGCAGGCGTTCGAGCTGGCAACGCGGCCGGCGTCGGCTGGCGATCCACCAGAGCACATTCGGCGACGAGGTCTGCAGCAGCCGGTTGAGGAGACGGTCGGCACCTTCGTCGGGAAGGCGCGGGAGATCGTCGAGCATCAGCCAGATCGGGCTGCGCTGCTGCATCAGGCAGGACTGGATCGACGCCAGGTCGGAGCGATCCAGGCCAAGCGTGGAAGCCAGCAACTGGAGGAACCCGGATTCATCGAGCTGCAACCCTTTCAGGTCGAGCCAGTACAGGCGGGTTTCGGCCGGGCAGGACTGGGCGCATTCGCGCAGAAGAAAGCTCTTGCCGCTGCCGGCCGGCGCACAGATCAGGCGCAGCCGGCATTCGGCGTTGAGCAGGGTTTCGCTGAGGCGCGGGCGTGGCAGGAACCCCGAAGGCAGGGGCGGAGCGCTGGAGAGGTTGTTTTCGTATCTCGCCAGAGACATGGCGCTACTCGATGAATGCGGCAAATTCTGGCGGCAAGTATGACACGAATCGACTGACGGAAATTTCCTCGGCTCCGCGCCGTAGGATGGGTTGAGCTTGCGATACCCATCATTGCCGAACCTGCATGGGTATCGCTTCGCTCAACCCATCCTACGTGACTGCAATGCCCACCGTAGGTTGGTGCTGAGCAACGCGAAGCCCAACATCGCCATCGTTGGGCTTCACTGCGTTCAGCACCAACCTACGCGAGTTCTGGCCCAGCCACGTGCAAGACAGTTACTCCTACACCAACCGGCCTGGCGTTCCGTATAAACCAAAAAAACGGGCGGCCAGTTGGCCGCCCGAAACAGGAGTTGCTCGTTGACAGCGGATGCGCTTAGCGCACGCCCGCCTGGCGCAGCGCCGCCGGGGTGTACTCGCCGGCGACAGCCTTGGCGCCGAAGACGATGCTCTGCTTCTCCTCGTTCTTCAGCCCCACCACCGCGTAGCGGCCGGAGACGAGGTCGTAGAGTGTCTCGGCGGTGTAGCCGGGCACTTTCTGGTGGTAGTACTGCTGCGCATGGCCTTCGGCCACACGCCACAGCTGGCCGCGACCGTCGTAGTGATCGACCTCGGCGAGCTGCCAGGTGTCCTCGTCGAAATACATGTGGCGCTTGGCATAGATGTGCCGCTCACCCGACTTCAGCGTGGCTTCGACTTCCCACACGCGGTGCAGCTCGTAGCGGGTCAGGTCCTGGTTGATGTGGCCGGGCTTGATGATGTCGGCGTACTTCAGCTTCGGCGAGTCCAGCTTGTAGCTGTTGTACGGGATGTACAGTTCCTTCTTGCCGACCAGCTTCCAGTCGTAGCGGTCCGGCGAGCCGTTGTACATGTCGTAGTTGTCCGCGGTCGCCTGGCCGTCGGAGGCAGTCGCCGGGCCGTCGTAGGCCACCTGCGGCGCACGGCGCACGCGGCGCTGGCCGGCGTTGTACATCCACGCCTGGCGCGGCTCGGCGACCTGGTCGATGGTCTCGTGGACCAGCAGCACGTTGCCGGCCAGGCGCGCCGGGCCGTTAACCCGCTGGATGAAGTAGAAGAGGATGTTCTTGCCCTTCTCCTTGTCCAGGTCCGGCAGGTTGGCCGGATAGGAGATCTCGTCCTCGAAACTCACCATGGAGAAGGCGCCGTTGGTCTGCGGCTGCACGCGGGTGATGTAACGGTGGATGTTACCGCCGCGGTAACGCGTGGTGTGGTTCCACACCACCTCGACGCCGGACTGCGGGATCGGGAAGGCGTAGTAGTGGCTGTCGAAGTTCTTCAGGCCGTTACCGTTGCCCACGGTCTCGGTGTGCTGGGCGCTGGTCTTGATCGCCTGGTACATGTCGTCCGGCAGCGCCGCGGTGCGGTGCGTCGGGTAGACCGGGATCTTGTAGGTGTCCGGGTAGCGCTGGAACATCGCCAACTGGCCGGCGGTCAGCTTGTCCTTGTACTGCTGGGCGTTGGCCGCGGTGATGGTGAACAGCGGCTTTTCGCTGGCGAACGGATCGGCCAGGAAGCCCTTGGAATCCACGGCACCGGCGTTGACGGGCAGGCCACCGGTCCAGGCAGGAATGGAGCCATCGGCGTTGCCGGCCTTCTCTGCGCCCATCGGGGTCAGGCTGGTGCCCAGCTTGGCGACCTGATCAGCGGGGACCGCAGCCATCACGCTGCCGGCCAGCATCGAAAGAGCCAGTGTGCTGGTTTTCAGCAAGGTTGTTGGGAATTGCATCTGCATAGTCCTCTTCTTGTCAGAAGTTCACGCCAAAACTGAGCGCTACGAAGTCTCGGTCGACCGAGGTGTTGAAATCACCACCGAAGAAATCGGTGTAGGAAACGCTGGCCGTGTATGTGTTGGCATATTCGGCATCCATTCCCAGGCTGACGGCCTTGCTGCCTTCGTTGAACAGCCCGTTGGGGCCGTATCCATCGACGTCGTGGGACCAACTGATGTTCGGCTTGAGGTTCACTCCGGCGAACACGTCGTTGTAGTCCCAGATCGCCCGCGCCCGATAACCCCAGGAAGTGCCGGTGACGAAACCGTCGTCCTTGCAGTTGCTGGTCAGGTTCTCGAAGTTGGTGTTGCCGACTGCGCCGCCCAGGGTCGACTGGTTCAGCGCGCGGCAGGTGTTCACCGGGCCGGTGGCGGGCAGCGGGCCCGGACCGTATACCGGGTCGCGGCCGTAGCGCGCCTGGCTGCTGGACTCCAGCCCGCCGACATGCACGACCCCGATTTCGCCGAGCAGGGTCACGCGCTCGGCGCCCATCACCTGGTCGAAGAAGTGCACCAGGGTGGTCTGGAACTGGGTGATCTCCTTGCGCCGGTAGCCATGCATGTCGCTGCCCGGAGCGGCATCGAGCAGCGAGGCGTTGCCGAAGGCGGCGAAGGCCGGGCTGAGCGCCCCCAGCGGGCCGACGGCGGAGAACAGTACGTCGGTGGTATTCAGCTGCACCGGCGCGTTCGGGCGGTAGCTCAGTTCGCCGCTCCAGGCGGTGCCGGTCGGCAGCGTGGTGGAGAAGCTCAGGCCATACAGCTGGATGTCTTCCGGGTACTCCATGAAGTAGCTGGAGTTGCCGGCAACCACCACCGGTGCGCCAGCGCCGGTCTGCGCCCCGACGTTGTAGACGGCCTGCGCCGGCGCCGAAACGCTGAGGAACGGCGCGCGGCTGTGGTAGTTCATGTAGTAGGCGCCGAATTCGGTATCCAGCGGTTCGAACATGTAGCGCAGCGCCATGCCCCATTGCCCGCTGTCACGCGCATCGCGGTCGCCCGCGCGGCGTACCAGCGTGCCTTCGCCGTTCTGGTCGATGTCGAGCGCAGTCCCGGGCAGCCCGTTGTTGAGCGCCTGCCCCACGGCCAGGTTGTTGGTCAGCACGCGCATGTTGTCGTTGCAACCGTCGGCGGCCACGTCCACCTGGGAGAAGAAGGTGCCGCAGTTGTCGATCACCGTCTGGTCCCACTCGATCTGGTAGAAGGCCTCGGCGGACAGGTTGTCGCCCAGGCTCTGCTGGACGAAGAACATGTTCACCGGGATGAGGCCTTCCTTGATCTCGGCGCCGGGACGGCGGAACGCGGACACGTCGATCGGGTTGATCGAGTTGATGCTGTTCAGGATGAAGGTGCTCTCGCCCCAGCTCACCACCTGCTTGCCCAGGCGCACCGAGCCGGGTTGATTGGCGATGTTGTAGTTGTGGTAGACGAAGGCATCGAGCAACTGGGCGCCGGAGGACTTCGAACCTTCCTTGCGGCCGCTGTCGTCGATGTCCTTGAACAGGCGGCTCTCGTCCTTCAGTTCGAAGTCGTACCAGTACTTGCCGCGCAGGAAGACGCCGGTGTCGCCGTACTTCAGTTCGAGGTCATGGATACCCTTGAAGATCTTCGAGAAGGTCTCGCCCTTCTTGAAGTTCAGGTGGCCATCGTCGGTGGTCTGCGACAGGCCCTTGCCGCCATTGTTGGCCCCGATCAGATCCGGCTCGGCGCCACGCACTGCCCAGCTGGCACCGACCGACAGCGACGAGTCGAACTGCCCTTCGATCTCGCCAATATTGAAATTGACGGCATGCGCAGGAGCGATGCTGCCCATGGCAACGGCCAGGGCGAGGATGTGTGGCTGGAAGGTTCCGGGCCGTTTTGTTTTTTTCATGCGGCTTCCCTGTTGGGGTTTCTGTGTTGGCGGCGAAAGCTAATCACCCCTCCCGGTCCGGGCGTAAGCGACGAAGTAGTGATTCGAAAACTCATACCTAGGTATGAGCCGCTGGTCGGACGCCATGACAGCCGGCACGAGGCGGAATAGCCGCGCGCGGATGGGCAGCGTCATCCGCGTGGCAGCGGTGATCTAGAGGGTTTGTTCGGGTATGGATTGCTGAATGCGGACAGGGCCACGGCCACTACTGGAGGACCAATGGTCAGGGGGATTGACACACCGTGCTATCGGCCTTCTGACCTGCGAAGGCCGAAATTAGAGTAGGAAAACAAATCTGCCCCTTTTCCGATCCAGAAGCCTTATGGTCACCGGAAGAGCTCATCGAGTCATGCCGCAGGTCTCAGGCTCTGCGGGGCCCCCATTCCAGCAAGCAGGCCCGTACCTATCCTGATCCCTATTGCAACGAGGCAAAACCGCGAGTTGCTTCAACATGAATGAATAGCGGCAAGTGTGACACACATCGCAAACTAAATATCTATTCAGTCGCATAACAAAAAAAACAGCTATCGAGTAGAAAGCACCATCATTAGCCGGGTGTGTGCTGATTTGATTGACCTAGGCATGTCGCACTCATATTAATCACCGGAGCACAAGTCATGGCAAAAGATTATGAAGAACTAGAAGAGCTCGATGAAATTCACAAATATCTAAATTCTGATAGCAAGCAAATTGAAAAAGCCGACCTAAAAGATCTCTGTAAGAAGTATGAGGAAAATGTAAAGCCAAGATTAGAGAAGTGGCTTCCGAAACTTGAAAAAATACCGGTTTACGGGGAAAAGATTGCAGATGTAATTAGGTTCCTCATGATGATTGCCGGAGCTGGATGCGGTTTAATCACAAAATAGAACCCACTTAATGGAGTGGCGAGAATTTTGACGTTCGCCGCCTCCATTTGTCGGGCATGTTAAAAGCGCCCATAAAAATTAAATCCCTCGATTCGCGATGGCAGCTATCATTAAATCGCTTGCCAGTAGCACTACCCCATCAAACATGAGGCTCGATGCCATGTATATCAAGTCAGTCACGCTGGTGTTTTTATGTGCTGCGCTGGCTGGTTGCAGTATCTTGCTCCAAGATGATTGCACCGTATTGGTGCGAAAACCGGATGAGACTAGATATAAGCCGTATCGAGATGTGGCGAAATTCGCTAAGAATTATTGGCAGTACACTGCCTTGGCTGCAAATTCCTATCTCCTCGACTGGCCAAATTACAAGCAAAAAATAATTATTGCCAATATTAAAACCCAGCAAAACATTGGCGCTCAGCAATCAATTTTACAAATGCAATTTGCTCAAGCTTGTAAAAATGAAACCAACGAATTGATTCCAACCCCTGGTTGGTATGCGTGGTCTGACTTCCCGCCCCCAAAATTAGCAAGGCAAGCTGAAACTCCCAGCCTATTTTTTAGTGTCTGGGAGCACCGCACCGCTCCAGGAATTGAGGGTATTTCTGAAGTTGCCATCGTATTTCGTGGCACCCAGGCGGATCAATATCAAGATTGGATATCAAACGGGAGATGGTTTATTCCAAGTTGGCTCAGGAGGGAGGATCAGTACGATATTACGCGAGACTATGTAAGCAAAGCCTTCGAGGCTGAAATTCGAAATCGTATTCAACAAGGCAAATTGCCGCCAACTGTTAGCATTGTCGCTATTGGCCATTCTCTCGGAGGAGGGCTGGCCCAACAGCTAGCCTATGCACTCCCTCAATCAAAAGTAAATCCAGTCCGAGTCCAAAAAGTCATTGCATTCAACTCTTCCCCGGTTACCGGTTACCGCAGCACTCCCAATCCTCCCCGAAAACATAATGCCGAAGGATTGGAGATAGATCGAATTTTCGAGCACGGTGAGGCCCTCGCCTACATCAGACTGCCAATTAACATAATTATACCGCCGAATAAAAGGCCATCGTTAGTCAAGGATCTACGCTTTAATTTAAACAAAAGCCCAGGCGGCGTACGCAATCATGCCAGCCGTTTTTTTGCCTGTGAACTTGCTGAATTTTCGGGAGTTACAAACGGTATCATCCATACTAAGAACTGGAGCAACCCAGAGCTAGTTGGCTGGAGCGAATCACACGATCCTCCTCGAAAGGGAGACTCCTCAGAGGTTTCGAAAGAAAGATGCCCTGTTCCGCCTGTAACTTCTAATTAGAGCCCGCTTCTCAAATAAGACGTTTCTCCATGCGAGAAACAAATAAGGGGACAGATTTATTTTTCTGAGAATTCATACCTGGCTATGAACCGCTGGTCGGACACCATGAATGCCGGCACGAGGCGGAATTAGCCGCGCGCGGATGGGCAGCGTCATCCGCGTGGCAGAGGTGATCTGGTGGGTTTGTTCGGATATGGATTGCCGGATGCGGGCAGGGCCACGGCCGGCCCTGGAGCGCGAGATGCAGGCGAACTCAGCGCCGCAGCAGAACCTGGGTCGCCCCCTGGGCCTTGCGGGTGTACCAGAGCACCCGGCTCACGCCACGGGTGATGGCTACGTAGGCCAGGCGCAGGCTCTCGTCCTGCATCGCCTGGTCGTAGCTGTTGCGGAAGAAGCCCGAATGGGCATACAGCTCGTTGCGCAGCGGGTGCTTTTCCGGGGGCAGGCAGTCATCGACGATGATCGCCACTTCCGCCTGCAGTCCCTTGGCGCGGTGGATGGTGTAGGCCTTGACCGGCAGCTTGCGGTCCAGCTGCGCCTGGATGGTCTGCAAGGCTTCGTTGCGCCGGCTCAGCACCAGCACCGCCGTGCGCTCGTTCGAGCGGCGTCCGGCGACGTGCTCGCATTGCCCGTGGATTTCCTTCAGCAGCTCCGGCAGGCGCGACTTCAGGTCGAAGCGCTGCACCACCTTCACGCCGTGGTCGCCGGGTTGCATGGTCTTGAAGGCCCTGCTGGTCTTGGTCTGCTTGAAGGCCACGCCGGCCAGCACCGCCTCGCCATCGCGAATGACCGGTTCGATGGAGCGGTAGTTGGTCTCCAGCATGAGCACGCTGCTCTTCTTCGCCCGGCCGCGGCTGGGGAAGTGCCGGTCGAAGTCCATGAACAGCTCCGGCGAGCTGCCGCGCCAGCCGTAGATCGACTGCCAGTCGTCGCCGATGGCCATCAGGCTGACCGCTTCCCCCTTGCGCGCCAGCGCCCGGTGGAGCGCCTGCAACCACTGCACGATCTGCGGCGAGATGTCCTGGAACTCGTCGATCAGCAGGTGGCTGAATGGCGCCAGGGCCTGGACGGGAACGCCCTTCCCTTCGGCTCCAAGTACATCGCTGAGCTTCTGGAAGGCACCGTTGAAGGTCATCAGGCCGTTCTCGCCGAGGCAGGCCATGAAGTGCTTCCAGAACAGCAGCAGCGCTTCGAGGAACTGCCGCTCCCGCGTGGAACACTGCAGGTCGCGGGCGCGCAGCCGGTCGAGGCGGATGCCGATGCTCTCGATGAATCCCGCCTGGGCATGGAATGCCTCGAACAGCGGCAATGGCGCGAACTCTCCCGTCAGTTTGAAGCCATCCAGCGGCGCCTTGCCGGGCTTGCTCTCCGTCGCGGGCGGTGGCAGCCCGAGCAGGCTGTGCACCCGTTCGCGGAATCCCGCGTCCTGGGTGTAGCAATCCTGATAAGCGCGTTTTAGCAGGCGCTGCTGGGCTGGCCGCAGGCGGGAGGACGTGAGCGGATTGTCCAGCTCATCGGCGGACGCGCCCTTCTCGTCGAGCTGCTCGAACCAGGCCGGATTGCCCAGCACCTCCCTGGCCAGCACGCCCATGGCCGAATGGAAGGTGCGTACGCACTGCCGGGCCTGGGCGTCATCGAAGGGGTATTGGCAGAAGCCGAGAACCTTTTTCAGTTGCTCGCGCAGCTGGGCGCAGGAGGCATTGGTGAAGGAAATGACGGTCAGGCGGCCAGGTTCGATGCCCAGGTGGCAGAGCATGAACACCACGCGCAGCACCAGGGTGGTGGACTTGCCGGAACCCGCGCCGGCGAAGATGCGGGTGAGCGGATCGCGGCAGAGGATCATCGCCCACTGCTCTTCCGAAGGCGCACTGACCACCCCCGCCGCCACGGCCCTGCCGACCTGCTCGCGCATGGCCGCGACCTGCTGCTCGCTCACGGTCATCGCTGTCGCCGGGTAGATGCCCTGCCCGGCCGGCCTTGCGCTCTTGCTCCGGGGCTTCGCCGGTTTCCTGCCGTTTTCCGCCTTGCCCCTGGTTGCACTGGAGCCCTTCTTCGTCCGCGCCTTGGGCTTTTTCTGCGTTGTGAGCGTGAGACCTTCCTCGCGCAGATAGGCGGTGGTTCGAGGGAAATAGCGTGCCAACGCTCCGGATAGCAGCGATGTGTAGTGCTTGACGGCAGACAGCATCCGGAGATTCTTCCTTAACATCTGAAGGCATGAGCTTGAATCATAAACTCTTTTCAATCGCCTCCGACATGACCAGCCATGCCCCGCCTGCCGAATGGCGTTACCGGGCTGGAAGAAAAGGCCGGTAGCCATCACTTCGCCTTGATATACGTATCCGAATCAAACTGGAAAAATTATTCGCATACGAATTATACTGCAGTCACGAGGTAGCCCGCCGCCGGCAATGCCAGACGGGGGATAGTCCGAAGAAGGAGGTTCCCATGCAAACCCACGCTGCAGTTCCCGCCGCCGATACCGGCAGCCCCGCGGCTGGCCGGGTCGCCCTGAAGTTCTTCTTCAACCTCATGGAGCGCTGGGGCTGCACGCCCGAACAGCAGCGCACCCTGCTCGGCTCCATCGGTAACACCACCTACTACAGCTATCGCAAGCTGCCCGAGGTGCGTCTGCCGCGGGATACCCTGGAGCGGATTTCCTACCTGATGGGCATCCACAAGGCGCTGCGGATCATCTTCAGCACCAACCCCGAGCGCGGCGACGAGTGGGTGCACAAGGCCAACAGCGCAGCGCCGTTCAACGGCCGCAGCGCGCTGGACTACATGCTGGCCGGCCGGGTGATCGACCTGGCCGACGTGCGCCGCTATCTGGATGGAGTGCGCGGTTGAAACAGATCGAACGGACCCTGCCGGACTGGCCCAGGGCCTACCGGATCATCAGCAGCTCCTTCCCGCCCATCTCGGTCTTCGAGGACGTGCTCGACCCGGCCGATCTCGAGCTGGCCTTCGCCATCGAAGCGATGACCAACGACCGCCTGCTCGACGAGGCCGGCGTACTGGCGCGGGTGGCGCCGGAGGATCGCGTGTCGGGGCCGGGCTCCACGCCAGTGATGGCGGCCTTCACCCATGTCGGCGCGCAAAGCCGCTTCACCGACGGCACCTATGGGGTCTACTACTGCGCCAACTCCCTCAGCACCGCCGTGGCGGAAACGGTCTACCACCGCGAGCGCTTCATGGCGGCGACCCGGGAAGACAGCCTGGAACTGACGATGCGCACCTACATCAACCAGGTGCAGCAACCGATGCATGACATCCGCGAAGGTTTCGCCGAACTCCACTCCCCCGATCCGTCCAGCTATGCCGTGACCCAGCCGTTCGCCGCGGAGATTCGCAACGCCGGCGGCTGGGGCCTGCTCTACAACAGCGTGCGCGCGCCGGGTTCCGAGTGCGTCGCCGCCTTCCGCCCGCGCGCCCTGTCGATTCCCGTGCAGGGCCCGCACCTGCGCTACTTCTGGGACGGCCGCGCCCAGCGCATCACCGAAGTCATGCAGATCAGCCACCTCGACGCCTGACCTCCGCAAGGTCCACCCGCCATTACCCGGCTGCTCGCCGGGCCTGCACTATACTGCTCACAGCCTTTGCTCCGAGTTGGTTGGCAAGTTCCCAACTTCACCGTGAGTTCGCTGTCGGGCATCGCTGTTCGTGATCGGCAGGCTGGACCAACAGGATCGAGAGAAAATGGCGATTGCAATCATCCTAATCCTGGTCATCGTCGCTTCTGTTCTGTTTCACCTTCTGGCGCCCTGGCACCCGACGCCGCCCGCGTCGAACTGGGGGTCGATCGATGCCACCCTGCTCCTCACGCTGCTGATCACCGGCGTGTTCTTCATCGCCATCACCGCGTTCATGGCCATCGCGGTGATCCGCTTCCGCCATCGCGAAGGCATCCGCGCCCACTACGAGCCGGAAAACCGCAAGCTGGAATGGTGGCTGATCGTCGTCACCTCGCTGGGCATCGTCGGCATGCTCGCGCCGGGACTGTTCGTCTACAGCGACTTCGTCCGGGTGCCGAAGGAAGCCTTCCAGCTCGAAGTGCTCGGCCAGCAATGGCAGTGGTCGTACCGTTTCGCCGGCAAGGACGGCCAGCTCGGCCGCTCGGACATCAAGTGGATCGACGGCAAGAATCCCTTCGGCCTCGACCCCGAGGACCCGGCCGGCCAGGACGACGTGCTGATCAGGAGCAACGAGCTGCGCCTGCCGCTGGACCGCCCGGTGAAGGTGCTGATGCGCTCCAAGGACGTGCTGCACAACTTCTACATCCCGCAGATGCGCGGAAAGATGGACATGGTGCCGGGCATGGTCTCGCACTTCTGGTTCACCCCGAACAAGCTGGGCGAATACGAGGTGCTGTGCGCCGAGTTCTGCGGCGTGGGCCACTACAACATGCGCGGCAAGCTGCTGGTGGAGACGCCGGAAGTCTTCGACAAATGGCTGGCCGAGCAGCCGACCTTCGCCCAGACGCTCACCGCCACCGCACCAAGCGCCGGCGGCGAACTGGCGGAGAAAGGCCGCAAGCTGGCAGAAGCCAACGGCTGCCACGCCTGCCACAGCCAGGACGGCAGCAAGGGCATCGGCCCGGGGTGGAAGGATCTGTACGGCGAGACGGTGGAACTGGCCGACGGCAGTTCGGTCAAGGCCGACGATGCCTATATCAGGGAGTCGATCCTCGATCCGAAGGCCAAGCTGGTCAAAGGCTATCCGCCGGTGATGGTGACCTATACTTTCAGCGACGACGAGGTGGCCGCGCTGATCGCCTACATCAAGTCGTTGAGCGCCGCCGGCCAGGATACGGCGGCTGCAGGTGCCGCGGCGCCTGCGAGCGGGCAGCAGCTGGCGCAGTCGCTTGGCTGTCTCGCCTGTCACAGCCTGGATGGCAGCAAAGGCATCGGCCCCACATGGCAGGGGCTGTATGGCAAGACGGTAACCCTGGCAGACGGCAGCGAAGTGAAGGCCGACGACAGCTATATCAGGGATTCCGTCCTCAGACCCAGTGCGCAGATCGTCAAGGGTTATCCCCCGGTGATGCCGGCCTTTACCCCGAACGACCAGGACCTGGAGTCGCTCGTCGCGTTCATCCGCTCGCTGGCGGAACAGGACGCCGGACAATCCAACGGAGCGAAGCCGGGCGAGTAGCCCCGACCGTTCCCGGAGGTCAAGCCCATGGCCTATGCGGAGCATGCCGAAGCGGAAGCGCTGCATGAACCCAAGAGCTTCATCACGCGCTACATCTGGAGCCAGGACCACAAGGTCATCGCCATCCAGTACTCCCTGACCGCAATCTTCGTCGGCCTGATCGCCCTGGTGCTGTCGGCGCTGATCCGCATGCAGATCGGCTTCCCCGGCAGCCTGGAGTTCATGGATGCCAGCGCCTATTACCAGGCGATGACCATGCACGGCATGATCATGGTGATCTACCTGCTGACCGCGCTGTTCCTCGGCGGTTTCGGCAACTACCTGATCCCGCTGATGGTCGGCTCGCGGGACATGGTGTTCCCCTACGTCAACATGCTCAGCTACTGGTTCTACCTGCTCTCGGTGATCGTGCTGCTCGCCAGCTTCTTCGTCCCCGGCGGGCCCAGCGGCGCAGGCTGGACGCTCTACCCGCCGCAGGCGATCACCCAGGGCACGCCGGGCGCCGAATGGGGCATCGTGCTGATGCTGATCTCCCTGGCGATCTTCATCGTCGCCGCGACCATGGGCGGCCTCAACTACGTGACCACGGTGCTGCAGGCGCGCACCTACGGCATGACCCTGTTCCGCATGCCGCTGTCGGTGTGGGGCATCTTCATGGCCTCGATCCTCGCCCTGCTGGCCTTCCCCGCCCTGTTCGTCAGCGCCATCATGCTGCTGTTCGACCGGCTGCTGGGCACCAGCTTCTTCATTCCCTCGATCGTCTCCATGGGCCAGACGCTGGACCACCAGGGCGGCAGCCCGATCCTGTTCCAGCACCTGTTCTGGTTCTTCGGCCACCCGGAGGTGTACATCGTCGCGCTGCCGGCGTTCGGCCTGGTCTCGGACCTGATCAGCACCCACGCGCGGAAGAATATCTTCGGCTACCGCATGATGGTCTGGGCGATCGTCGCCATCGGCGTGCTGAGCTTCGTGGTCTGGGCGCACCACATGTACGTCAGCGGGATGAATCCGTACTTCGGCTTCTTCTTCGCCACCACCACCCTGGTGATCGCCGTGCCGACCGCGCTGAAGGTCTACAACTGGGTGCTGACCCTGTGGCGCGGCGACATCCACCTGACGGTGCCGATGCTGTTCGCCCTCGCCTTCATCGTCACCTTCCTGGTCGGCGGGCTGACCGGGCTGTTCCTCGGCAACGTGATCGTCGATATTCCGCTGTCCGACACCTACTTCGTCGTCGCGCACTTCCACATGGTCATGGGCGTGGCGCCGATCCTCGTGGTGTTCGGCGCGATCTACCACTGGTATCCGAAGATCACCGGCCGGATGCTCAACGACACCCTCGGCAAGCTGCACTTCTGGATCACCTTCCTCGGCACCTATGCCATCTACTTCCCGATGCACTACCTGGGCCTGCTGGGCATGCCGCGCCGCTACTACCTCACGGAGTACGACTTCGTCCCGCAGTCGGCCCACGACCTGAACGTCTTCATCACCATCGCCGCGCTGCTGGTCGGTGTGTCGCAGTCGCTGTTCCTCTTCAACCTGGTCTGGAGCGCCTTCAAGGGCCGGCCCTCCGGCGGCAACCCCTGGCACGCCACCAGCCTCGAATGGCAGACACCGGACACCCCGCCGGTGCATGGCAACTGGGGCGAGAAACTGCCGGTGGTGCATCGCTGGGCCTATGACTACAGCGTGCCGGGAGTCGAGCCGGACTTCGTGCCGCAGACCGTCTCCCAGGAGGAGCTGGAGCAGATGAAGCAACGCACGGCCGCCGCGCAAACCACCGGTGACAAGCCATGAACAGCCAGTTGCTGAAGAACATCGACGACAACGACCCGAGCGGCTGGAGCGGCGAACCCGCGGCGCACATCGACCGCGAGCGCACGGCGAAAGTCGGCCTGCGGGTATTCCTCTGCGTGGTGAGCTCGCTGTTCTTCCTGTTCCTGATCGCCTTCATCGCCCGCTCGCAGATCGGCGACTGGCAGGCACTGACCGATCCCGTGGCGCCGCTGGCCAATCCCTGGCTGCTCTGGGTGAATACCGGGGTGCTGGCGGTCGCCAGCGTCGGCCTGCAGTGGGCGCGGGTCGCCGCCCGGCGAGACGACCGCCGCGGCACGCTGGCCGGGATGATCGTCGGCGGGTTGTGCGCGCTGGGCTTCCTGCTCGGCCAACTGGCGGTATGGCAGCAGTTCGTCGACAGCGGCTACCTGGTTTCCGGCAATCCGGCCAACGCCTTCTTCTACCTGCTGACCGGCCTGCACGGCGCCCACCTGCTCGGCGGCCTGGTCGCCTGGAGCCGCACCTTCGCCCGCCTGCTGAACCACATGCCGCTACCCCGGCTCAGCGGCAGCGTCGGCCTGTGCGCGACCTACTGGCACTACCTGCTGGCGCTGTGGGTCGTCCTGCTGCTCCTGCTGACCAGCTCACCGGCCACCTACCACGCCATCGCAGCCTTCTGCGGACTGAGGTGAAACATGGCCTCGCACCCTCCTCCACCCCGGGAATCCAGCGTGACCGCCGCCGACGAGGCCGTCCCCGGCTGGCCAGGCATCGCCAGCGACTGGTCGTCGGACAAGGACGCCTTCAAGCGGGTGCCCTGGGGCAAGGCGATGATGTGGATCTTCCTGCTCAGCGACACCTTCATCTTCACCTGCTTCCTCACCGGCTACATGTCGGTGCGCATCAGCTCCACGGTGCCCTGGCCGAACCCCAGCGAAGTCTTCGCGCTGACCATCGCCGGCCACCATATCCCGCTGATCCTGATCGCCATCATGACCTTCGTCCTGATCAGCAGCAGCGGCACCATGGCCATGGCGGTGAACTACGCCTACCGCCGCGACCGCTTCCGCAGTGCCGCGCTGATGCTGACCACCGCCGCCTTCGGCGCGACCTTCGTCGGCATGCAGGCGTTCGAGTGGACCAAGCTGATCGAGGAAGGCGTGCGGCCCTGGGGCAACCCGATGGGCGCCGCGCAGTTCGGCGCGAGCTTCTTCATGATCACCGGCTTCCACGGGCTGCACGTGTCGATCGGGGTCATCTACCTCTGCACCGTGGCGTTCAAGGTGCTGCGCGGTGACTACGAACGCGCGGGCAACTACCAGATCGTCGAGATCGCCGGGCTCTACTGGCACTTCGTCGACCTGGTCTGGGTATTCATCTTCGCCTTCTTCTACCTGTGGTGAGGCCACGGAGGGAGAACCAGCCATGACCACACACGCACAAGGCCAGCAGCATCCGATCAGCCTGTACCTGAAGATCTGGGGCCTGCTGTTCGTCCTCAGCGCCCTCTCCTACATGGTGGATTACTTCCACTTCCACGGGCTTCTGCGCTGGTCGCTGATCGTCATCCTGATGCTGATGAAGGCCGGCCTGATCGTCTCGATCTTCATGCACATGGCCTGGGAGCGCCTGGCACTGGTCTACGCCATCCTCGTACCACCGATGTGCCTGCTGGTGCTGGTCGGTCTGATGGCCGCCGAATCCGACTACGTCCTCTTCACCCGGGAGGTATTCTTCGGCCCGTAGGTTGGCCGCGATTCGTAGGTTGGCGCTGAACGCAGTGAAGCCCAACACCCCTTCCCGGCAATGTTGGGCTTCGCAAGCTCAGCACCAACCTACGTGGGTGCCATCCTACGCAACTACGTCCTCTTCACCCGGGAAGTATTCCTGGGCCCGTAGGTTGGCCGCGATTCGTAGGTTGGCGCTGAACGCAGTGAAGCCCAACATCCACCCCCGGCAATGTTGGGCTTCGCAAGCTCAGCACCAACCTACGTGGGTGCCACGCCGTAGACGTAGGATGGGCCCGTAGGTCGGCCGTGATTCGTAGGTTGGCGCTGAACGCAGTGAAGCCCAACACCCCTTCCCGGCAATGTTGGGCTTCGCAAGCTCAGTGCCAACCTACGTGACTGGTCGCTATATCGCACGCTTGAACTGATGCCAGCGGTGCAGCCACGACACGATCCAGTGCGGGGCCGCAGCGCCGGTGCCGGCGTCACGCAGGCGCGGGTGGTGGGTGATGATCCGGTCGAGGATCGGTTGCTGGGCGGGGTCGACGTCGACGAACAGGATGTGCTCGCCATCCTTGAGCTTCGACTTCAGCTGGGTGAAGTGGGCGTTCGGCACCTGGATACCGAAGAAGCCGCCTTCCCAGATGCAGAAGCCGAGGATCACGATGGCCAGGAAGACGAACGGCACCCAGCCTGCGGCGGATTCGGTCCAGCCCAGAAGGTAGGCACCGCCAAGCACCAGGGCCGCCAGGGGTACGCCGATGAACGCGCCGATCTCGCTGGAATGAACCACGTCCTGCTTCATGAACGAGTTCACGTCGTGGAGATGATGGTCTTCTACATCCGCATCCATATCACTGAGCACATGTATCTGCTCGGTATTGATGCCACTGGCTTCCAGCTCGTTTTCAACAACTTCCAGATCGTCGAGACTGTTGCTGATGTAATAGTGCCGATTCATGTGGAAACCTCCTGACTCGCACCTGTTTATTGTTTATCCCCATCTCCTTCGGTCGGTAGGTGTGACTCTTCAAGCACAGTTACGACTGCACATTTCTTGCATAATTGGCGAGTATAGCATCGCCCTCCCGAGGCACCGGCGTTCGCCGCCGTTCAAGCCGTTAGACCAGCCTTTCCACGCTTTTCGCCACTCACCTCCGATTAACGGAAATGCGTTTGAATCGGTACTCGCAGAGCATTTCGAATATTCCCGGGATATCTATTCGACACGACAGACGGCAGTATTTTCCTTTTTCAGGAAGTCTCCATTATTCCTGTCGATTACCAGAGGAAAATTCTTATGCGGGAATCGTTTAACGATATATGTAGCGATATATACGGGTAGTCATGGCCCGGAGTTTGTCTAATATTCTGCTGGAGGGTGTGACTCACAGATAACGCAGGAGGTTCGAGCATGAATACCCTGACCATCAAGGGCTGGTGCAAGCCCACCGGCGCCCAGAAATCCATCCCCATCGGCGATATCCACTTCCACGTCACCGACGACGACCATCTGCGTCTGGAACAGGCCGAAGAGCACCTGCAGAAGACCCATGAGCCGGAAGTGATGTTCGATGTCGACATGGGCACCCTGGAACTGGTCACGCCACCCGAGTGCGGCCCGCTTTCCGATTGCCAGATGCGCGTCTACCTGAGCCGCGACGACGAGCAGCGCGGCCAGTTCCACCTGGTCGGACACCGGCAGAGCGACGGCAGCCTGATCTACACCAACGCCGTCATGGTCGATCAGCTCGGCTGACGCGCCACGGCGCCGGGTCGAACACCTCTGCAACGGAGGTCGTCATGTTCGCCAATCGCAGACAGGCCGGCATCGCCCTGGCCGAGGTGCTGCAGAAGCTCCATTTACCGGACCCGGTGGTACTGGCGCTGCCACGTGGCGGCGTGCCGGTCGCCGATGAAGTGGCGCGGGCCCTGAACGCCCCGCTGGACCTGTTGCTGGTACGGAAGATCGGCGCACCCGGGCAGGAGGAACTCGCCGTCGGCGCGGTGGTGGGCGGCGAGCATCCGCAATGGATCAGGGACGACAATCTGCTGCGCCACTTCTCCGTGCCGCCGGACTGGTTCGAGGCGCAGGTGCAGCGGCAGCTCGCGGAAATCGAACGACGGCGCCGGCTTTACCTTGGCTCCCGTGAGCCGGTGCCACTGGCCGGGCGCGATGTGATCGTGGTCGATGATGGCCTTGCCACCGGCAGTACAGCGCGTGTCGCGCTGCAGTCACTGGCGTCTGCCGGGGCAAGGAAACTGATTCTCGCCGTGCCTGTGGGGCCGCCCGATACGGTCGCGGCCCTGCGTCCACTGGTCGACGAGCTGGTCTGCCTGATCACGCCGGACTTCTTCGCCGCGGTCGGCCAGTACTATCTCGACTTCACCCAGACGGAGGACCGGGAAGTCGTCGAACTGCTGGCGAACCGGCGTTAGGCAGGTCGCTACACACGTCCCGCGTAGCTGTCGCGCATGCTCTTGATCATGTCGTGATTGCGCAGTACCCCGTCGAACTGGCGCTCGATCACTGCGCGGATGTCCATCGGCAATTCCGGATGCCCCAGGGCGTCCCGGTAGTGACGCTTGGCGACGTCCTCGCCACGCTCGCACTCGCTGAGCACCGTCTTCTCGTCCTTGCCGGTGACCATCGCCTTCAAATCCACCCAGCGCCGATGAATGTCGCCGCCAACGCTGGTGGTATCCCTGGGTTTGCCGCCAAGTTGCAGGACCAGCGCCTGCAGCTGCTCAGCCGCGGCCTCGCACTGCTGCGAGCGGCTTTCCAGCAGTTGCTGCAGCTCCGGACTTTTCACGTCGCTGGCGCAGGTGTGGAAGCCTGCCGCGCCGTCCTTGCTGGTCTCGATCAGGTCATTGAGAACATTCAGGGTCACTTTCTTGTCGTCGCTCGTCATGAAAACGCTCCCTTGCCGGCACTGCCGACGGTGAATGACATGGATTCCACGGGAGCCTGCTCCCGAGGGCGCCACGTGAATGCGCCGCCTGTAGTGGGGACCGGATGCGCCGGCGGATCGTTTCACTGAACGGATCGGCGGTCGGTCGAATCGAGGGGAATTGCAGAATGCGCGGCGCTCCCGGCCCGATCGTGCAAATTGCCAGCCTCCCCGGCCTCTGCATGCCCTGTCGCCAGTGATTCCTCGCCCTCCAGGAGCTGGAACGGGAGCTGCAGGCATTCCCACAGGTAGCGGGAAATCCTCGAGGAGTCTTCGTGAGCAGGGCGAGCGAAACCAACCCCATCGTGACGGAGGGCATCATTGCGCCGGTGCGGGCGTTGAAGATCCTGACGGTGAACACCCACAAGGGATTCACCACGTTCAACCGCCGCTTCATTCTTCATGAGCTGCGCGATGCCGTTCGCGAGACTGCCGCCGACCTGGTGTTTCTCCAGGAAGTCCACGGCGAACACCGCCGGCATGCCGGCCGCCACCCCGGCTGGCCGGCCGCTCCGCACTACGAATTCCTCGCCGACAGCATGTGGCCGCAGTACGCCTACGGGCGCAATGCCGTGTACCCGGAGGGGCATCACGGCAATGCGCTGCTGTCGAAATTCCCGATTCGCAGCCACCGCAACCTGGATGTCTCGATCAAGGGCAACGAACAGCGCGGGCTGCTGCACGCGGAGATCGAACTGCCCGGCCACGCCATCGTGCTGCATGCCATCTGTGTGCACCTCGGCCTGCGCGAATCGCAACGGCAGCAGCAACTCGGCCTGCTCTGCCGCCTGGTCGGCGAACTGCCGGACGACGCCCCGCTGATCGTGGCCGGCGACTTCAACGACTGGCGCGGCCGTGCCGGACCGGTGCTGGCCGGCTGCGGGCTGGTGGAGGCGTTCGACGGCTTCGGCGGCTCGCCATGCAGCTTCCCCGCGCGCCTGCCGCTGCTGCGGCTGGACCGCATCTACCTGCGCAGGCTCTCCGCCCACAAGCCCCGGGTGCTGTCGCGCCGCCCCTGGCCGCACCTTTCCGACCACCTGCCGCTGGCCGTGGAGGCACGCTTATGAAATACGAATGGCGCGACGGCAACAGCGTGGAACTGCTGATCAACGGCGAGGACTTCTTTCCCCGCGTCATTGCCGCAATCGCAGCCGCACGCCGGGAAGTGCTGGTGGAAACCTTCATCCTGTTCGACGACAAGGTCGGCCGCCGCATCCAGCGCGCGCTGATCGACGCGGCCCGGCGCGGCGTCCGCGTGATCGTCACGGTGGACGGCTACGGCAGCGCCGACCTTGGCGAGCGGTTCATCGGGGAAATGATCGGCGCCGGCGTCCGCCTGCACCTGTTCGATCCGCAGCCGCGCCTGTTCGGCATGCGCACCAACCTGTTCCGCCGCCTGCATCGCAAGCTGCTGGTGGTCGACGGTCGCTGCGCCTTCGTCGGCGGCATCAATTTCAGCGCCGATCACCTGGCCGACTTCGGCACCATGGCCAAGCAGGACTACTCGGTGCAGGTAGAGGGGCCGGTCGCCGCGGACATCCGCCATGCCTGCCTGGAAATGCTGGACATGCACGGCGCCAGTGCAGAAGCGGCGAAGGTCGAACAGCCGCCGCCGGCCGGCGACAGCCGCGTACGCCTGGCGCTGCGCGACAATCGCCGCCATCGCCGGGACATCGAGGCGCATTACCTGGCGGCGATCCGTGCGGCGCGGCGCCGGCTGGTCATCGCCAACGCCTACTTCTTCCCCGGCTACCGGCTGCTGCGCGAACTGCGCAAGGCCGCGCGGCGTGGCGTGAAAGTCCGGCTGATCCTCCAGGGCTCGCCGGACATGCCGCTGGTGCGCCTGTGCAGCGAGCTGCTCTACGACACCCTGGTGCGCGACGGCGTGGAAATCTACGAGTACTGCGACCGGCCGTTGCACGGCAAGGTGGCGCTGGCCGACGGCCGCTGGGCCACCGTGGGCTCGAGCAACCTCGACCCGCTGAGCCTGTCGCTGAATCTCGAAGGCAACCTGCTGATCGACGACCCGGCCTTCGCCGAAGAACTGGATCGCCACCTGCAGGAGCTTTCCTCCACCTGCTGCCGCCGCGTCACCCGCAAGGTGGCGCGGCGCGGCTACTGGTGGAGGGCGCCGCTGGTGTTCCTCAGCTTCCACTTCCTGCGACATTTCCCGGCCATCGCCGGCCAGTTGCCGGCACATCGGCAGCGCCTGCACTCCCCGGCCAGTGACGACCAGCAGTCCCTCGATTCGGAGCATTCGGCATGAGCAGCGCCGGCGAGCGGAAAGCGCGCAGGTGGCGACTCGCGCGCCGGGCCTTTTCCTTGGGCTTCCTGATCCTGTTGCCGGTCCTGCTGTTTCTACTGGCGAGGAGCATCGACTGGCGGGAAGTCATCGCCGCCCTGCGCGAATATCACCCCACTACCCTGCTGCTCGGACTGCTGGTGGCCCTGGGCGGCTATTCGGTGTTCAGCAGCTTCGACGTGCTCAGCCGCTTCTATATCGGCCACCCGCTGCCGGTGCGCCGGGTCTACCCGGTGGCGTTCGTCTGCAACGCGTTCAACCTCAACCTGAGCACCTGGGTAGGCGGCGTCGCCATGCGCTACCGCCTCTACTCGCGACTCGGCATGAGCGCGGCGGACATCACGCGCATCCTCAGTTTCAGCGTGGTGACCAACTGGTTCGGCTACATGCTGCTGGCGGGATTGCTGTTCAGCTCGGGCATTCCACGATTGCCGGAAAGCTGGACCAGCGGCAGCGTCAGCCTGCGCCTGATCGGCGCCTTGCTGCTGGCCGTCTGCGCGGGCTACCTGCTGGCCTGCCGCTTCGCCACGCGCCGCCAGTGGGGCTGGAAGCGCTATCGCTTCAGCCTGCCAACGCTGCGGGTGGCGCTGATGCAGGCCGGGCTGGGCATGTCCAACTGGGCGACGATGGCGCTGCTGCTGTACGTCCTGCTGCCGGATCGCGCCGAGTATTTCGAAGTGCTGGCAGTCCTGCTGGTCAGCAGCATCGCCGGGGTGATCGCGCATATCCCGGCTGGACTCGGCGTGCTGGAGGCGGTCTTCATCGCACTGCTGCACGCGAAGATCGGCAAGAGCAGCCTGCTGGCCGCCCTGATCGGCTACCGGGTGCTGTACTTCCTGATTCCGCTGCTGCTCGCCTGCGCGGTCTACCTGTGGCTGGAACGCCGGGCCCGGAGACTGAAGAAAAGCCGCAGGAGCAAGGCAGCGGAGCACGGTTCGGCGTAGTAGATGACCTTGTAGGGTGGACAACGCGAAGCTTGTCCACCTTCTCCCTCGGCAGGTTGTCCGGCGTCGTAGCGCCCTCACCCCAGCCCTCTCCCGGAGGGAGAGGGAGCGCATCGGTGTCGGGAGAGGTGCCGTGCCAACCGCAGCCCCGAACAGTCCCCTCTCCCTCCGGGAGAGGGTTAGGGTGAGGGGGATAAGCTCCCTCGCCCATGCATATCCCCGCATTCCCGGCCTTCCTCCTTCGCTGTAACAAGAAATTCTCTTGCCGCTCATACGAAAATTCGTATATTCGAAAATTCATATATATTCGGCACCCCACCGGTCCGCCGTACGTTCCGAGACCAGCCATGCCCCATCACCTGACCCCAACCACGCTGTTCAAGTGCCTGGCCGACGAGAACCGCGTGCGCATGATGCTGCTGATCGCCCGCGAGGAAGAACTGTGCGTCTGCGAGCTGACCTGCGCGCTGGACGAAAGCCAGCCCAAGGTCTCCCGGCATCTGGCGCAGTTGCGTACCTGCGGATTGCTGGAAGATCGCCGCCAGGGACAGTGGGTGTACTACCGCCTGCATCCGAACCTGCCGAGCTGGGTCCACAGCATCCTGACGACCACCCTGGAAGCCAACCGGCACTGGCTGAGCAGCAGCGCGGAACGCCTCGACAACATGGGCGACCGTCCCCAGCGGCTCGCCGCCTGCTGCTGACCGACCAACAGAATCGACGCGAGAGAACGAACATGACCATCAAGGTAGGTATCAACGGCTTCGGCCGGATCGGCCGCCTCGCCCTGCGCGCCGCATGGGGCTGGCCCGAGCTGGAGTTCGTGCGGATCAACGACCCCGCCGGCGACGCCGCGACCCACGCCCATCTGCTCAACTTCGACTCGGTGCACGGCCGCTGGCAGCATGAAGCGGAAGCAGACGGCAATGACGTGGTGATCGGCGAGAAGCGCAGCGCGGTCACCGCCAACAAGGCCATCGCCGATACCGACTGGTCCGGCTGCGACGTGGTGATCGAGGCCAGCGGCAAGATGAAGACGGTAGCCATGCTGCAGGCCTACCTCGACCAGGGCGTGAAACGCGTGGTGGTCAGCGCCCCGGTGAAGGAATCGGGCGCGCTCAACGTGGTGATGGGTGTCAACCAGCACCTGTTCGATCCAGCGTCGCACCGTATCGTCACCGCCGCCTCCTGCACCACCAACTGCCTGGCGCCGGTGGTCAAGGTGATCCACGAGAAGCTCGGCATCCGCCACGGCTCGATCACCACCATCCACGACCTGACCAACACCCAGAGCATCCTCGACCAGCCGCACAAGGACCTGCGCCGCGCCCGCGCCTGCGGCATGAGCCTGATCCCGACCACCACCGGTTCGGCCACCGCCATCGCGGAAATCTTCCCCGAACTGCGCGGCCGCCTGAACGGCCATGCGGTGCGCGTGCCGCTGGCCAATGCCTCGCTGACCGACTGCGTGTTCGAGGTGGAGCGTTCCACCAGCGTCGAGGAGGTCAACCAGTTGCTCAAGGCCGCCGCCGAGGGCGAGCTGAAAGGCATCCTCGGCTACGAGGAGCGGCCGCTGGTGTCCATCGACTACCGCACCGACCCGCGCTCGTCGATCATCGACGCGCTGTCGACCATGGTGGTCAACGACACTCAGGTGAAGATCTACGCCTGGTACGACAACGAATGGGGCTACGCCAACCGCACCGTCGAACTGGCCAGGCTGGTCGGCATGGCAGGCTGACGGGAATGGTGATAAAGGCGATAGCGGCACTCCCGGCGGAGGTGCGCCAGTATCTGCTGGTGACCGGCAACTACTGGGCGTTCACTCTTACCGACGGCGCCCTGCGCATGCTGGTGGTGCTGCATTTCCACGCGCTGGGCTACACGCCGCTGCAGATCGCCGCGCTGTTCCTGTTCTACGAATTCTTCGGCGTGGTCACAAACCTGCTGGGCGGCTACCTCGGCGCCCGCCTCGGCCTGAACCGCACCATGAATGTCGGCCTGGCGATGCAGGTGATCGCGCTGCTGATGCTCACGGTGCCGGCGGCATGGCTCAGCGTGCCGTGGGTGATGGGCGCGCAGGCGCTTTCCGGCATCGCCAAGGATCTCAACAAGATGAGCGCCAAGAGCTCGATCAAGCTGCTGGTGCCGGACGGCCAGCAGGGCCGGCTGTACCGCTGGGTGGCGCTTCTCACCGGTTCGAAGAACGCGCTGAAGGGCGTGGGCTTCTTCCTCGGCGGCGCCCTGCTCGCCCTCCTCGGCTTCCGTGGCTCCGTGCTGGCGATGGCGCTGGTGCTCGGCCTGATCTGGTTCGCCAGCCTGATCCTGCTGAAGAAGGACCTGGGCAAGGCGAAGGCCAAACCGAAGTTCCGCGACATCCTCTCCAAGAGCCGGGCGGTCAACATCCTCTCCGCCGCCCGCCTGTTCCTCTTCGGCGCGCGCGACGTGTGGTTCGTGGTGGCGCTGCCGGTGTTCCTCAGCGAAACCTTTGGCTGGGATTTCTGGCTGGTCGGCGGCTTCCTCGCCGCGTGGATCATCGGCTACGGCATCGTCCAGTCCTTCGCCCCGGCGTTCACCGGCAAACACCGCGGCCACGTGCCGGACGGCCGCGCGGCATTCGTCTGGGCGCTGGGACTGGCGCTGCTGCCGGCGGCCATCGCGATTGGCCTGACGGCAGGCTGGCCGGCCGAGATCGTGCTGCCTGGAGGGTTGATGGCGTTCGGCGCGCTGTTCGCGGTGAACTCCTCGCTGCACAGCTACCTGATCGTCTCCTACGCACAGGAGGACGGCGTGTCGCTGGACGTGGGCTTCTACTACATGTCCAACGCCATGGGCCGGCTGATCGGCACCGTGCTGTCGGGCTGGGTGTTCCAGGCCCATGGGCTGGTCGCCTGCCTGTGGATCTCCGCGGCCTTCGTGCTGCTCGCCGCCCTCATCTCCAGCGCCCTGCCCCGCCATGTTATCGGGGCAGCAACGCCCCGACCGTAGTACAAGCCGTTCCGAACGAGGTGATACCTCCATCGAGGAATGGGCTCCATGCCTGGGAGCAGGCAGGCTCCCAGCGACTCCTTGAGAAGAAGAATGGTGTCACCGAGTGAAATGCCACGGTGATGAGCAAGGCTGCTCGCGGGAGATGAGGGAGGCCTGGCGATATCCCCTTGCGTAGCACCTTTCCGGCAGGCAATTCACGGGCCGAGACAAGACGCCAAACGACCCATGACTGAACCAACAGCATTCATCAGTGAGGATCCGATGGTAGCGAGTCACAGCCCACCCGAACTTGCCGTATCGGCGGTCAACCCGGCGTCGCTTTTGCGAATGGGCGAGGACAAGCCGTCCCGCCTTGCACATTGGCTGGCCACTCTGGGCGACCCGGACTTCGCCCGATGGCTTGCCGGCTTCGCACCAACCCATTTCTACGTTGGCAGCGAATTCTGCGAACACCTTCTCCCGAGCACGAACATGTTGAAGAAGGCCGTCGACCATGCCCGGGATCTGAACCTCCGCATCGCGCTGTTGACGCCAATCGCTTCCCCGCAGGTCATGCGAGCCCTGGCCGATCTGCTGCCTTGCCTCCCGGAGGGTTGCGAAGTGGTCGCGAACGATTGGGGGGTGGCTCATTTCGTCAAGGAGCACTTCCCGGCGCTCCGGTTGGCCGCAGGGCGCATCCTGTGCCGCATGCTGAAAGACCCACGTCTCGGGCAGTCCAACTTGCCCGCCCAGTGCGATTTTGACCCGGCTCCATTACGCCCGATGTTCGCCCGTTTGGGGTTCTGCCGAATGGAGATCGATGTGCCTCTATCCGTCAACAGCGACACATTTTCCACACTGCCGATGCATACGAGTGTTCACGTTCCATTTTCCTGCGTCGCAAAAGGCCGAATGTGTCGAATAGGGTCGCTCGCACTTCAAGGACCGGAACGATTCGCTGTGGGTCGCAAATGCAGGAAAGAGTGCCTGAAAATCAGTGCAAGGCTTGAGCGCCCCACTGCCAGCGATACTTTTAGTGCGTATCAACTGGGCAACACCATCGTTTCCAGGCATTCGCGGGAGGCTCTTGGGTTCGTCATGAGTGCAGTTGAGCAGGGACGCATCAACCGGCTCGTCGTTCCCGGGGAGGCGATATGAAAATTGTCGCGCCGGTCATGAGTACGGAAGAGGTCCAGGTCCTGTCACGTGCCGGGGCCAGGGAGTTGTATTGCGGGTTCGTTCCGGATGCCTGGCTCGAAAGGTTTGGGGGGCTGAATGCGAACAGACGGCCATCCGGAAACTTCCGGAGCCATGCCGAGCTTGAGCAGGCAATCCAGATCGCACACCGGAACGACTGTTCGATGTCTCTGGTTCTCAATGCCCAGAGCTATACGAATGACCAGCTGACTGCCCTTGTCACGATGGCGGAGTCGTTTCGGGACATGGGTGGCAATGCATTGATCGTTTCCGACCTCGGCTTGATCGGAGAGCTGGCGGGACATGTACCGTCGCTGCGGATTCATGTCAGCTCTGTTGCGACCTGTCGTAACAGCAGCGCAGCACGGCTTTGCAGAGAACTGGGAGCCTCACGGCTGATCCTGCCTCGCGATATAACGATATGCGAAGCATGTGAAATATCGGCCGAAACACCCGACCTGGAAATCGAGACATTCATTCTCAATGATGGATGCATATTCGAGGAAGGCGCATGTGCAACTCTTCACCTACCTCGCAATCTGGGCGGCCCGATATGCATGGATAATTTTGTAAACCACTACAGCCGGCGCGGCGGCGGAAGCCTTAAAGAATCGCTCATCGACAAACTTCAGGAGAATGACCGGGAATACAGGCAATGGCTCTGGTATCGCTTCTCCTGTGGATTCACGACTACTGAGACCGGCATGCCGTTTGGTCCATGTGGACTATGTGCCCTACCGGCATTACTGGAAGGCCGGATTACTGCAGTGAAGATCGCGGGGCGGGAAGCTCCGCTGGCAAGGAAACTTGCAAGCGTGAAAATGGTTCGGTCGGTAATGGATCGTGTCGAAGCGGGCGACGATCCCGAACAGGTCATGCGATTTGCACAAGAGCTGCGGCCTTCGATCGAAGGCTGCAGCAAGGGGTATATGTGTTATTACCCGGAGGTGCTCAGGCGATGAATCTGTACCGCCAAGAAACCATGCCGCGCACCAAGACTTACGCTCTGCCCGGCTCTCAATCTTCGTGAGCGCAGAAGCTGAAGCAGGGACAGAGAAGGCCGCATGACAAGCAACATTACCGGAACCTTGCAGACTCTCGCGGCGCTGGCGATTGCCATCTCGCTAACCGCTGCGCCGGTCAGTGCCGACGACAAGCAGATCAAGGACTTTTTCGCGGCCCAAGGCTGCGCCATCGGGCCCTCAACTATCGCGGCGGCGGTCGCCAATGACATCGAACTCTCGGCAATCGAAACCTATGCGGCAACCGTGCGCAACGATCCCAAAACAGTGAAGACCGGTGACTGGCTGGTTCTTTCGCCGGAGGCTTGCGAAATCCGGCCGCCCGTTGTGACGAGCGAAATCCGGGTGAGTGATCCTGAGGTTATCCAGAATCTGTCTGCCGCCGATGCGTACGCGAAGGATGGCGATATCGGATGTTTCCTGGACGGACCGGGCCTCATTAAGACCCTGGAGACATCTCGCGGTTGGAACAATGACAAGGCTCATCTGGAATACTTGCGATTCCTCAGCGCATCGATCGTCTCAGGAGAGTTGTCATTCTACTCGCCGGACCTGTTGTACGTACCGCCGGGCTTCATCGTGACAAGTGGAAGATGCGCCGAGACACCGCAGCTGCCCGACATTAAGCGCAGCCACGATCTACTCATTAGACATTTCGATGTACTGATCCGGGCTGACGCTGCCGGCGAGGCCATTTGCCGAGTTGGCGGTACCCCAAGCTGGAAATTCCATGAGGTTGCGGAACAGGTAATTGGCAGCAAAGCTCCCAACGCTTTTCTAGGTTTCGAGATCGGCATCATAGCCCGGGGCGCTGGATGGTATGACGGCACAACCCCCACCAACAAAGGCAGGCCGCGACCACCTTTGTGCCACTACGAATAGACGAGTAGCTGGTTCGGCTTTGCCGCACACTGATCGTGTCGTCCATTCCTACACACACTCGCCAAAACGCGTCAGAAAGCATTGCAGCGGATGAAACAAGGCCCGCTAGCCGTTTCCCCTATGTACAGTCGCTTGTGCAGGTGTCTTCCGAACAAGGCGATACCTCTTCTATGCCCAGGAACATGCAGGCTCCTCGAAGAAAAGAACAGTACAGTCCATGCCAGCTCAAGTCTGAAATCCTGCACTGGACGGGCATAACGACTCTCGTCTCTCGGGCAGATAAGTCGTTGGTTGAGACAGATGGGCTCGATCGTTTTGCGGAACTATTTGCTGGAGATATTTGTATGGCCCTTTTCCGTCGCCTCGCTCTTCACCACTTTGTTAAGACGCATCCCCCCTCGCGCCAAGTTTCGCCGGCTCCTGGCGACCTGCTCTCCGCCTACGAAGGCATTCTCCCCTCCAGCCTCATCGAACTATGGCGCCTGAAAGGGCTTGGATTCTATGGTGATCTGCAGCTCGCGCTGATCGACCCGCGGCCGTGGCAACCCGTGCTCGACCGGTGGATCATTTCGCCACCGGATGACGTGCGGCGCATCCCCATCGCGCTGACGCCATTCGGCATGCTTGTTTACTACCGCAAACTGACAGCCACGGACGAGGATGTGTCCTACGTCGATCCCGTGTCGAAAGAGACCGGTGTCCTGGCCTGGAGTCTCGACGAATTCTTCAATCAGTTTCTTTGCGAGCGAGATGCGCTTGAATCGATCATTTCGCCGGCGCTGGCACAGTCCGCACACAGGGAATGTGGACCGCTCGTGCCAGGCGAAGTCTACGAAGTCAACCAGTTGCTGTTGTCGATGCAGATGCTGCAGATCGTGAAAGTCGATGCGCTCGGCATGCATCGGCGCCTTCGCGATGCCGTCGACTCGCCCGAGCCGAAAGACGACAAACCGACAACGGTGGCGGACGCCATGCCGGTCGAACACCGCTCCATGTTCGAGGACATCGCAACAGGCCAGGGTCTCGCCGGCCTGTATCTGTCCTCCTACATCGACTGGCACCGACTGCTGGCGTTGCAACCGGACGGTCAGTACCGCCTGCTGTTCTGGCGCATCCACCACCGGACGTTCGAGCGCATCGACGTACGATCCTACAGCGGCCCCTACAAGGTCTCGCACAGTTCCGCTGGCGATGAGATTGTCGCTCTCGACATCGTCCTGCGACAGGATTCATCCGGCGGCGATGACAATGACAGCCGGCTGGTCGCAATGCATTCGGGCGGGATGACGTTTCTGCTGCGCGCTCAACAGTTGGGGGCCATTGCAACTCCGATCGGTGCCTACGACGAGATGGGGCGTAGCGAATACTACTTTCGCCGGGTGACGCTGGATGACGCCTTCCCGGAGGATCCCTGCGATGACCGTGATTTGCCGTCACCGCCATTCATGGATTTGCCAAAGGCACTGCAGGCGTTGATACATGTCGAGCCGCTTCTCACCACGATCACCCATGTCGCCGCTCCGAACCTCGATGAAGAAGATGAAGAGGAGGGAGAAGGCACCGTCATGTGCACGCTCGATCTTTGCGAGGATGACGGGTTGCGCATGAACATGCCGCTCTTTTCGCCCCAGAACACCGGGCGCCAACTCCACGGCTGGGTTTGGGAGATGGCCCCCCATGCCTGCAAGGCCGGCATCAGGTATCGGCGCGGAGCAGACGGCACTATCGAGCACGGACCTGTGGTCGGCGACGTGCTAACCACCCGTGCTCCGAATAAGGGGCCGATCCGATAAACGAGTTTCGAGCCACGGAAGAGTTCGAATGATGGCCGAGTTATGCCGAAAACACACTATCAATTACCAACCCGACTTTCGACATGACCCAAAAATCCGTTCAAATGCTGCTTGAAGACATCCGCCATGTAAATGAGCAGAATTATGAAATCGTGGAATCCATACGCGCCTTGGTGCGGAAGACTTTTGAAAAGTTATCGGAAGAAGTCAAGTACGGGGGCATTTTGTTTACTTCAGGAATTCAATTTTGCGGGGTATTTTCCTACAAAGAATACGTAACCGTTGAATTCGGAAGCGGAGCAAAAATCACTGGCCCTCTCGGTTTTCTCAAGGGATCGGGAAAGGGGCGCAGACACATCAAGTTGAGGTCTGTGGCTCAAATCAAGGAGAAAAATTTGGCTGTGTATCTGTCGCTTGCTTTGCGAGCTGCGGAACAGGAGGATTGACGAACGAGATGTGGAGGGCGCCAAGAGCTACCGCGGCGGCGCTGCGAACACCGCCGCAATGGCCGAGGCCGGAAGCCTCATCGCCAAGAAAACGCTGGAGATTGGCGAAGGGGTGTTCATTCCATCGGCCCTGGAACTGATGACGTTGTACTCTGACAAGCAGGCCGGCGAGATCAGCGGACTCAACGATCTCTGGTACTGGTCGAGTTCACAGTGCTCCGCCTACTACGCCTTCCTCGTGCACTTCACCGACGGCTGGACGAACAACCTCGGCAAGAGCCTTGACTTCCAAGTCCGCCCCGTCCGCAAGATTCCCATCCTTCATTGATCCATTCCTTCATTGCGGCCATGGAGAAGACATTAACTAAGGCTATGTTGCAAAGGGCTAAACAGCGATGCAGATTGACATCCTCCCCGGCCTTCAGGCCAGGGAGGATGTCAACATACCCAGCGCATCCAGAGTCCCATGTTCAAGAACTGAGCTTGATGTGCAGCAAGTCGGATAATGAGCTGTTATTACCGTAGGTTCACTCTGCTTGAACCCAGACCATGGTTACTGCTCCTTGTAGGCACACAGCTGCTGCTCAGCCTGCAGCAGCGCAAACAAGACCGGCTCGGAGCGCACTAGGTCCTGGTATCTTTGCTGCTCTGCCTGCAACTCATCCATCAGTTGCTTGATTCGCTGTTGGGTGGCCTCCACCACATCCCGGCTTTCTTCGACGGCAAAAACCTCCCACGGACGGCTATCACCTTCGCGGACTGATTGCAGGAGCAGGCGGGCAGACCGAATCCGCGAATCCTGATCCTGCAGAGCCTGGCGGAACCGCTCGCGTACAGCTGGCGGGCGTCGTTCCGCCAAGTGGCTCAGGGCCAAAGTGCGCAGCGGCAGGGACAAGTCGGCCAGCGACGCCTTTAGTTCCTGCAGGTCACGGGTCAAGGGTTTGAGGATGTCTTCCATGATGCTCTCCGTATAAGAAATGTCCTCAGATCATACCCTGCACCGCCCGACCGCCAACAACCCCCAAGTGGATAGCCAGGTACCCACTAGGGTGCCAGCAATGAATGTTCAACTTCTGCTATTTCACAGATGGGAGGCATGACGGTATGTCATAAGAGAAGGCTATGTCTGAGTTAACTAAAGGGGACGGAGTAATTTATTTCACTGGAGAAACACCGACTCCTCACATGCCTTTCGCAAGAGAAATAGCGAGAAATCAACCGAACAGCATAAGGGACACCACATGACCGACAAGATAATCCCGGCAGCCATCGCTGCAGCCGACCTTCCAGCCGTCGGCCAGCCCTTGGCAGACGGCATATTCGTCACCCGCTACTGGCTGAACGGTGTTGAGTACGCCTTGGTCGAGCTTGGCGCCGAACAAGAGTTCGAAGGAGAGTGGAGCGCGCGCGACCAGAGTGTTGAAGGTGCCAAGAGCTACAGCGACGGCCTTGCGAACACTGTTGCCATGGCAGAAGCCGGAAGCCTGATCGCCAGGAAAGCGCTGGAGATTGGCGAAAGCGTATTCATCCCGGCCGCTCTGGAGCTGAACCTGTTGTTCGCCGCCAACGACGCTGGAGAGATAAACAGCTTCGAGGATCCGCACCTTAATTGCTGGTACTGGTCAAGTTCGAAGTTGTCCGCCGACCTCGCACTCCGCGCGGACGTCTACCTCAACCTCCTTGAGCCCTATAACAGGGACTGGGAGTTTCTCGTCCGCCCGGTACGCAGGATTCCCATCCTTCCGTAATCCATTCCTTTGTTGCCATCACGGAGAAGACATGGCGAACCGTTCTTATCTTTACTCCCTGAGCAACCAGCCGGAGAGCTACCAGGACCGTCCCGAAACCATTACCGGCCTTTCGGAGTGGCCCTACAATGTCCCGCTGGTCTATTACCTGCTGTTGTCCGGCAACCCCAGGCTGTGCGCGTCGCTCATCTCCGACGGCTTCGAGGACGAAGCCCCCGACAACAAGACACGGCTGTACGCCATTACCGGGGATTTCGCCACGGGTTACGCCCGGCTGGAGCGTTTCGCCAAGGTGCTGAGGCGCGCTGCTCCCGCCGAGTCGACGCAATTGCGCGAGTCGATCACCGAGGCCCTGGGCTTTCTGGCAAGCCACCGGGAACGTTATTTCCTGCTTGAGACGATAGAACTGGACTTGATGAACACTAGTAGCGAAACCGCCTTGCGGGCGGTGGCGGAAGAGCACCTGGCAGCGGCGCGGGCTGCCGGCGCGGCGGTCGATGCCCTGTCCTGCTTTGACTTCCTGGCCGCCCGGCAACTGCGCAGCGCCGTGCAATCCGGCGACGACAGGCTGGCCCCTTTCAAGGGCCTGAGCCTTGCCGACGATTTCGACCATGTCGGTGTGGAGCGCGTGATGGGAATGGGCTACTGGGACACCGTTCTCTACTTCTCGCTGTGGAATCGCGAGGAATTCGAAGCCCAGCAGGCGTTGGCTGGTGACTGAAAATAAATCACTCCGTCCCTTTTAGTTTGTAGTTGGTCACTCTGTTCGCCCTGCCAAACCTGTAGACGCCCCCGCGACATTTGCTGACGAATGCAGCAGAGGTGCTCCTGTAACACATAGAAACCCGCGCAAATAACCGGCTTGGGGGACGGGTCAACCGGCTGAGACAGAGCTGAAAGCCCCTTGAACTCGCTTTGGCCATATTGGTGCGGGCTTGCCCGGAGACCCTCTAAGATTCTTCTGCAAAATAAAAGGCAAATTCCTACCGGGCGCGCTGAATCTGGCGACAGTTTAAATTCTGAGTTCACTCTAGCATCACAGTCTCTCGTCTGACTGGAGTGACAGAACATGAAGAAATTGCTTATTTCGCTTCTGGTGATAAGCATGGGCGCCCCGATGCTTGCCTCTGCAAATGCCGGATGCCCGCCGCTACTTGGTGGGGCTTCGAGCAACCAGGAAAATGTTGAAAGCAAGGATGGAGCAGCAACACCGCTGCCACCGGGCGAATGTTCAACCCTGCGTCTCTCAACTCCGTTGTATGGAAATATCAACGTCGGGACTGCGCTAGGAACCGGTGCCGCGCTGATCGCAATTGGCCTTGCAGTATCCAACAACGGCGACGGTGGCCACGGTACTCCAGGCACTACCGGAACCACCGGGACTACCGGAACTACCGGTACCGCAGGTCGTTGACCATAGACGGCAGGCCATAGGCCGGTATGGCGCTGGCGACTCTGTTTTTCGCAGTAGAGATTATGCGGCGCCTATATCGGCCTTGGCCTTGGGTCTCGATGCGGACCCTTGGCGAGTAACCCTCCCCCTCCTTCATGCCGGGAAGGGATAGGCAGGTTGAGGTATGGCATCTTGATCGAATCAGAGATTTCCGCACAGGTAGCCAACGATCGAGTTCAGCCTCGGACTCAACGCCTGGCGTTCACGCTCGGATATGTTCGGGCGCTTGCCGATGCAAACAGCGGGTCGTCCTTCATGGAGCACCTGGCTGGCATGTACGACCATGACGGGTGCCTCGAAGTTTGCTGGAGTTCCGTGCCTTCGTCCTTTGAAATGTCCCTGTTCGCGGCCGCGTGGGCAACCGCCTCTGGTGCCGGGGACGCGTGCTCGGTGGAAGTCAATCACCTGACCAGGGCGCAACGAATTTGCCCGCCTGGATGCCGAGGCTGCGAAATCAAGAGAGTTGCACAAGTACCGTCACCTGAACATCGAAGGCAGTAGTGCACAGCAGAGAGAGTGGCGAATAACAAAAGGGGGCTTCATTTCTTACATACTGGATACCTTGACTGAGCTTGCCCAAGCTCGACCGCATCAGCAGTCCGAGTCCGCAGCAGCTCGAACGGCCCAGATGTAGTCAATATGAAATACCCCGATCGGGTCGAGAAGGGATCGCGGTTCCCGTCAAACCTGAAGGCACGTGCCGGCGCATGGCCCAATATCCAACCATCGCGATTCTGCTCAAACAATACTGCCTCAATACCATTGCCATCATCAGGGAAAAAGATCATCCGGAGTTCCTCGCTCGTTAGCGGGCGAAGCAGCCCCGTTTTCACCCATGCCACTGGTTTCATCCATGCACTTGGTAAAAGCGTCGGCGTGTAGGCAACAAGGCCATCGTCTTCTATCGCGACCTTGATCTGCAGGGGGCTGATGCAGCCTGCATCCTGATCGACGAAGTAGTAGTAACCATGGAAATCGGCCTGGGCTTCCGACGCATACGTCCTCCCCATCATCGCGCCCGGCGCGATATGCAATGCCAAAGCCACGGCCCCCACGAACAAACCTAGACGGCCAGTACGCCGCGACAGAAGGGGCGAGATTGGCCCAATGGATCCGCTAGTGCACATTGAGCCACCCCTGCGCTGCGAACATTTCCAGTACGAAATCACTGATCGACTCCCAGCATGGTAAGGCAGTTTGCGTGCGACTTTCCGCGCGTAATCCGTCAATTTGAATCTGCTGTTCACACCCCTCCCTTTGGGCTACCTAACACCTGCATTAAGTCGAACCGCGAAGCAGTTCCGGTCTGAATGAATTTTTAATTCCTGTAGAACTGGTAGGCGTTGCAGCATGATCAAAAACATTGGCCTCTAGCTCTAGCCGGCCATCTTCTACGGATAGAACGCCATTAGGCTCAGCAACGCTGAGAGAGTGGGTCTCAAGGGCTGCTTTAGTTGGTCAGTAATGTGGTTGAGCCTCAGTAGATCCGCAAAGCAGGAATATGCGACGAATATTCAGGCATCAGGTCGGTAATTGACCGAAAGAATTACTATGCCCCTTTAGTTTTCGACATTTAATTGTTCCGAGATATCGCGCCAGACAAAATCCTGTGGTTTCGACATACCACGGGCAAAAGCGCGCAAAACAACCTTGACATTATCATTCGAAAGCCGTTCGTTGGCTTTTACCAAGAAATGCACCCCGTTCCCGAGGATTAAGATGTTTGCTTCAGCATCATGATCCGGGAGCCCCGCAACCCAGTGCCGAAAATTGCCGTTCGAATACTCTCGCCACTCCACAGTACAAGCGCCCTTCCCTCCACCTGCTTGCACGTAACCGTTGTCTTTTTCCAAGAGAAGAAAGCCTGGCCCACCGGCAGGCTGAAGCCAGTCGACGGCAGCTTCAATCAAGGCAACCGATGGCGATTTGAAGGCCTGCTGCCCTTCAAGGCTCAACATCAGATCTGGAATCGCCATTATATCCGGAATGTACTCTGCTGGTGGAAACCAGATCTCGCCATCATTGGCGCTAACATTGAAAAAGCCAACCCCATGCTTCACAGCCAATGCGCGAACGGCCGCATATGCACTTGCCGCCTCTGACCATCGGAAGTTGGCGTAGATCACCGACCTGCCTATGGAGTAGCCGGTTACGCGGGGGTTGTACTCGCCGTCTGCACATTCGTAAGCATCGGGACCACTCATATTAGGAAAGTACCGGCGTATTGCAACGTACCATTCCAATAGGTTTGCTGTTGTTACAGATGGGTCATCATAGGAATGCCCCTCGGACCATTCTGTTTGTGATTGGTACCAATCAAGAAACGCATTTTTCTCTCGCGGCACATCTTTCGGCTCGAAAACCATCAAGTCATAGCTCATGGCGTAGCACCTCTATCCAAATACAATGCAGCTGAAAAAATAACCCCGCCGGCCACTCCCCATACTCAGGAAACAGAAAATATTTAACTATCCGTATAAGATATTTCCAGAACCAAATGACCCAGGTCGCCAGCTGCTTCGCCTTCCCGATATATATACGAAAGACATCTAAGCGTCTTCAGAAGAAGGTGAATTCGATCTTTCTCACATAGAGCAAGTTTATTCCTGGTCGATCAATTTGACATGGCTTATCCAGTTCCCAATTCCTTGGTCGAACCGGGGAGCCACCCAGCATGATGAAACAGTTGGGCTCTTTCAGCCCCATTTCTCTGGCGCGACGTTCAAGTTCCTCGGCCCACTCCTCGACCCAAGAGTATTCTTCGAATCGCTCAAGCAAATTCGAACCCTTGGTTTCCCATCCTGCCTCCAGGAAGTCGTGGTCATACCAGCGCTCGTTCTGAGTCCGTCCAAACTCCGATAGGTAGGCCTGATCCCTCTCTTCATCCGTCAACGCCCAGTAATGGGCTTCGGATAAAAGAGCTGCCAAGCGTAGATCGCTATCGCAATGCCCAATCCAGAAATGTGAGACATAGTGCTGCTCCCTCAGGACGTAAAGTGTCGACAGTTCGGCACTGGCATCAATCGCGAAGCGTTGTGTGAAGTTCATACTGTCAGCCAACTGCAATGTAGTGGCAAGGCCGGCACACAATTCAAAACCGATATCCACATTGATATCCAGGATATGACCTTTGAGCCGATATTTGCCGGGAGGAAGCTCATCAGAGATTTCAAAAGTCTCCCGAAGCGACACCGGTCCCCGACAGTCATAGCCAGGCAACATTACATAGAACTTCAGATTCGGAGCGAAAAGAGAAAATCGTGGTGCCTTGAAGACGAGTTGGGTTCGAGTCATGCCTACTTCTCACTTCAGAAAGACAAGAGCCTCCAAAAACCAATGGGCTCAGAGTTACTTATTCCGCCGGGAACTCGAACACGGAATCAGCGTATTTCGCCAGAAACGGGAATAGACTATCAGTCAACCAGCTTGCGATTGCGCAGCAACTGAAGATATTGGGCATCTTCTTCAAAGATCTCCTCACCTTCGAGCATATAGGCCCGCAGCAAATAATCGACGCCGGCATTCTCATCGCCAAGATCAACTAACGTCTGGCCCAACCGGAGAAGAACGAAGGGATTGACATGTCCATCGGGACAGTTCAAGGCATCCAAGAGACAAGCTTTGGCCTCTTCCAATTGGCCTTCCACCCGATAAGCCTCTCCAAGTGAGGCATTGAGCCACAGACATGCCTCCCAGTTGTCTTTCGGGGATGGAAGCAACGCAAGTGCCTCGCACCAAACATTCACAGCACTCAATGCATCACCTGAATCGAGAAACAGATTCCCCTGCACTGACAAATCGATCACACGCTCATAAATGTTGTCCGGCAACTCTTCAGGGTATTCAACCATCGCGGCGCGCCTGCTCTTTCAAGAAGAATTTCAGATATTTAATCTGATCCTCAGCAAATCCATTTCGCCCATATATCTCATGTATCCTGGCAAACACATAATATGCTCGATCAAGATCGCCAAGCCCATACATTGCCTCACCTTCGAGCATCAAGACATAGTGATCCTCATGATTTGGATCATCGTACATTTGCGCAGTGATCTCGACCCATTTTTTGGTGCTCTCAATATCACCAAGCATGGCGTAACTCTGGAGAAAGTGCGCCGACATGCTTTGAGGGTAGTAATCCCATTTGGCTTTTGGCTCAGGGATCAGACTCCACCCCACCATGCCTTCCTCAATGGCTTTCTCGATATTGCCTGCCTGATATAATTTTCCGGATGCAGTCAGCGCTTCATCAATCTTCAGACACACATCGACAGGTAATTCTGGCTTTCGGCTCATAGTAAGTTGCCGCTCCAATTTTATATGGCGCTCAAGTCATAATTTATCCGGCCGACATGCAGACAACCAAAGTTCAAGCGGTAACTCCCTGTCTTCCTGATGAAGCAGAACTCCGAAGCGGCAGCCTTTGTAGCTGAATAAAGTGAGTTCATCGGCCATGCTCTCACACTCAGCAAGTGAAAACTCTTCAAACTCCCATGCAGAAACGTTCTCTACCAAAGGCGCCCCACAAATTCCTTTCAGGAGAGACACTACCTTTTCATATTCATCCTTGAATTCCTTGCAAGTACGCTCCCAAAGCGTTTCACCCTCGCCGCTGCTGTCGAACTCCTCCTCATCCCCTGCAAAGAAGGTTCCTGAGTATTTCAGAACCTTATGGCCTTCCGCCCTATGTGATCCGATAAACTTATTCATGAATCGCCTTAGTTCCTCAACCAATGGCGGCTTGACTGGGAGCTTGGATGGCCGGCAAGCAGAGAGACGAATCTCAAGTGGCTGACCTTCCCCTTCCTGATAAAGCAAGACCCCGAAACGACAGCCTTCGTAATTAAACAACGTCAGCATACTTGCGAGCTTTTCATTCTCAGAAAGCGTAAATTCCGGAAAATTACAACCAAAAATATCTCTCGCAATAGGTGCGCCACAGATTTTTCTAAGGGCAGCCTTTATTTCTTGATAGCGCCGCATGAATTCTGAAAATATGGATTCTTCCTCTGCCTCGGCAAAATAAGATTTTGACTTGGCCAAAAAAGTAAAAGTATCAGATTCGTTTGATCTGATGAAATTATCCAAAATTAATCTCAGCTCTCCGTCTTGAGACACGAAAGAACTCCATTCTTCAGATTCAATCTAACCAGACACCACTTTATAGTAGGTGGCTAATCTGGCACGTATACATCAAAATAAATTTGGCCTAAGCGTTGCTATCATTTCATCCAGGTTGGATGGTGTAATTTTCCACCTGCCACTATCTTCAAATTCAAATTGCACATTAACCCTTCGAGTCTTCTTGTTGAACTGGAAAAGTATTTTCTTGAACCCAACTTCATATTCAGCTTTCAAGGCTTCACGATAGGCGATAACGGAATCTTCTATATCCCGAACCTTAGGAGTAGCCGCGTACCAATCACCATTATCATCATAGGCATACCCATAGCACCCAGAACATTCATCCGGATCAGCGACTGTTACAACCAGTGAGAATTCACTCCACCCCCCTGTAATATCCTCAAGAAAATATTCAGACCCCAAAACACTTCTTACGATATCACCCATGTAAACCGTATAATCCGACATATGGCCTAACCTTTAAAAAAATTACGGAAGACCTCAAAATACGAATCTGTAATCCGTACGACTTTAGTGATAATCAATTGCAAAGCCTAAACTCCACATTGATCAATCTTCTCCAAACCAATCCACATTCACTCTTTTGTATCGCCCGTCATCTTTCACCCCTATGACGACATCATACATATAAGCTTTAGGGCATTGTGCGCCGAGAATGGATGAGATCTCATCCAAAATAGTTTCGCATCCCATAACGTCCATATAGGATCGATATTGGCTGAGCAACTCTGGCGCGGACATGGCAGAACAATATGAAACCCCGAAGGCAGGCCACCGCTCGCCATCTCTGCCCTTATAACGTTGTGTCACCGGGCCACACGGGTCATACGCGGGAAAGCCATTCAACACGTCGGGCATTCCAAATGCCCTCCAACTTCCGCGTTCGACACCATCCCCCCACCTATCGCCCCAGGCGATCAGGCCAGCAATGGCTATTGCCGTGGCAACAATGAATATAAGTAAGTATCTAATCACCTTGATTGTGATTTCCATAATGAGAACCCATATATCCCTCAGTGGTTTGATGCTCATATTCACCCTTACTCGTACGCATCACGACGTAAATCACCGAAGAACTGATTGAAATTACGCGCGCGGTACAGTGGCTCCAACTCGCGGTCAAATGTTTGAAAGAGGACGACTTCAGGTTCCTGGTTTGGACCATTTCTCCGGTAGTCGAGGCAGAGCATCCAATCAAGACCATGACTACAGAGGACCACCAGCCACTCGCAATGCGCATGCATTCGATAGAAGCTACGGGGGTATTCATTATCGTCGAAGCCAGATGCTACTTCTGCAAGTGTCTCCAGATACTTCGTGCCATAGAGACACCTGTCGATAATGGCAGACTCCCAACTATGCCGGTGTCTGGAAGGTTTGCGGAATAAGGGAACCAGTTTGAAATCCGTATAACCACCATCCTGATGGCGATACAATTTTTTCAACAAGGCTGGCAACTGCACGCCCAAACGGTTTTCAGTGGCGCTAATCAATTCTTCTGACGCAGGCGCGTCAGAGGCGCCGCTCCAGAACCCTGCCCCAGTGAAGAAATTCTCTATGCTGGCCGCTTCCGGCTCCCAATTTATTGCATTCCAAGGCATATCCGGGTCGGGATCGGGACCATGGTGACTCTCCAGCGCCGAGTTCCAGTATTGGGCATCAACCAGTTCCGCGAGAAACCCTTTGACGTCGTCAAACACGCGTAGACGCCTGCGCTGATCCGTCAAGACGATCCGAGGCGTTACGGCGTGCTTCGAATCGGAATAGTCCAGGCATAAGGTTGTAGTTCCTTCGTCCATCGCAATTGCGATAAGGCGACTGTCATCCGCGGCTATTGTGGAGAAGGCATCATCTTTGTAATCCTCGAGCAGGCGCAGTTCCGCGAACGAAAAGATCTCCCCGATAGAGAACAGACGCCCACGTGGTATCAGCCAGTCCGCTTTGAGCCAGTTTTCCGGCTCCTGCAGCGAAGCACCTCGCGCCATGCGCACAGCGCCGCCGTCATAGCGCGAATAAAGTTGGCGCAGCCAATCTGGCAAGACGATTTGTAGACGGAACTCCAATGCCATGATGGCTTCGATTGTGGCGGGCGAACGACCAACGTTAAGCTCTTCATCCCAGAGAGTGTCCAGGCTGGGAGACTTTCCATAAATAAGCCACTGACACATAAAAATGCCACCTCAGTAAGGAACTACTGTCATCTATATTCTGACCGCGTGCGCCCGCCAAATTTAGCTATTCGGCCATTGGTAGAAACATCGCGCGAATCCAACGGTAATGGTAATCGTCCGACTCGTTCCGCATTCGTTTCCAGTGCGAGAAACGCAGCGCTTCGTCAGATAAGCCACGTGTTTTCATTATTTCACGCGCCATGGTTTCCACGTATTCGTCATTCTGGATTTCATCGTCACCGACCTGCCAGAAACAGACTTCCTGATTGGTGAACTCTATCGGGAACTCCATGCTGAATGGCATCGAGTCTCCATATTGCTCATCCCAGTTTGCGTCCGCCAAACCGCTCCAATGCAACGAAAAAGCATTGGCTTGCCGCCGCCCCAGATGTAATTCCGTTCTTGGCAACTCCAAGTGCGCGCACAGATAGAGAAATGGCGCGTCGTCTTCATCATCGTCAGTCTCAAGATCAAAGCTGAGGCGGACTCCCTCCAGCTTTCGCCAATCATCGATATTTATTGGCAGAGACCAGTAAAAGCGTGGACTCAGTGTCTGAGATATTTGGTCATCACCAAATAACTTCCCCTCGCCCTTCACCTCCAGGTACCAACTGTTGGCGCAGCCTGCGCCATCATATTCAGCAGCACCATCGAGATAACCTGTGAGTTCGGCGTAATCAATGGAAAATTCAAGATCTTTCAATCGGAGAATTCTAGTCATTTGCAAGTACCTTGAGATATATAAAAACCCTGACACATGAAAACCTCAAGCAATAATCTGCCGCACAAAATTAAAACCTATTAATCCTTGTATTTCTGTATTTTTTCCAATTCACGCGTCAACTCCCGAATGACTTCCGTGTTTTCACGCGCAACCTCTATGCTTTCCTCGACAAGGCTTGAATATTTCTTAGTCATAAAATAATTCGAGACAATGTAAAGTAAAATAAATAGCCCCAATGGCGCCCATGCAAAAATCGATTCCGTCATGTACCCTCCTCCAACTCTGAACAGTCAAAAACAAGTTCACGAAACTTCAACAACCTTACTTGGCAAGAAGGCTGCAAAGACAAGCAGGATGACACTCACTCCTGGGATAAGTAGCAACAAGGCTATCCAGGGAGACCGGCCACTGTCGCGCATACGCTTGATGAATAATATGACGCATCCCCAGCCTATGAAGACCAAAGGGAGCACTCGAACAGCACCGAGGCCGTGTTCAAGGAGGAATACCTGGATATCTGTCGCAATGAAGAAAACAAAGAACGTCGTGTACAGAACGCCTAGTGCAAGAGCGTAAGGTAAGCGCCCCACCCTACCATTCGGATTTACAAACAAGCCAACGATATTCATAATGAAGACTCCTCAAATCAGATGCCACCAACAAAACAACATGCAATCTTTTATCAACTATCAGCATGCCCAATCAAAGCGCATATTCTGAAAATCTAGCTGAGCGATACCACGGCCAAAGTTGTAGCCTCCAAATGTTTCATTGAATTCGATATAGTACGGTCCGAAACCATCAGGAATACCCTTCTCCGGATACATGGTTCCCCCAATGTGATCTGGCTTGTGATCTTTAGCCCAGCCATGCACACGATAGTGTTCGACATCTATGATGTCGTCCTGCCAATAGAATGGCTGCAAATAAGAATCCGCACCCGGTACCGAGTCGCCGTAGTATTCTCGCGGCACTTTTCCAACATTTGGATCCTTGACGCGGGGTGTCCAACGAATGGATCGGTTGAACGCCAGATCCCCTTCCGCTTCAGTTAACTGGCCCAAACTTGAATAGGGGTTGGCCCTTGAGTAGGCCCAGGCAGCTCCTTCACTGAGCCATGCAGGCTCGGGTACGCAGCTCTGTTTCTGATACGGATTGCAGTATGGTCGTGGAGGTCTGCAGAACGGCCCGTCGAACTCCGCTTGCGTCAACAGGATGATTGCATAGGGGTCATCCGGCCAGGCGCGGTCGGTCAGGCGGAATAGTCGCGGATGTTCGGTACGGGCGCCCCCCTCAAAGCCAAGGGGATCTGGACCGGCAGAGGGACGCTTCTGCTCCCTGGCAGTGCAAATGGCATGGAGCTCAGAATGGTCCGGAGCAACGCTGAAAAAGCTCAAGGCAACCATGTCTGGCCCATGGCAACGATAGTCCTCTGGCAACAACACGGTGAACCCATGCATCAACGGATAACCATTGTTCGGGTTCAGCGGCCATTGCTCATGTGAGATACCAGGCGGCAGGCCGAAACACCAACCATGCCCGCGGCATCCATCTTCATGCACAGATTGGTCAAGAACATCGATGTCGTATGCCCGAAGCGGGGTGAGAGTTGCTTCTGAGCTTGTTCTTGTGAAGTCTGGTTCTATCATCGTGTTGACTCCTGAACTCTTGACCAAATCAAGCGATATCGGAGAGAAGTCAATGAGTCATGACATTCCGAGCCAATCTCGCCAGACACGCACGGCCTCGCAACTATCGTCAAGTCGGTGACTGAATGGCTGGGCAGCATCCGGATGTTCCAGCAGGTAACGCTGCTCCCGGTCGCCAGGTTCTTTGGTTGATCCGGCAAAGACCGGCTCGATTTCGTTGAAGCCGGGAAAACCCAAGCGGCTTTGAATAAGCATGAAGTCCATCAGTTCGTGCTCGATGAACCCGCCGAGATCGACCCCGTCATGTTGAAGCCAGAGCAGACGGCCTTTTTCGTCTTCCGAATCGATTGCAAAGACGTTGCCGCCACCGTCCTGGCCCAGCGGGAAACCGCGCTCCCACCATTGCGCCAGAAGCAGGTAATGTTGCTGCAAATAGTCATCGGGACATATATCCCGGTAGTAGGTCACGCAGTCCCGAAAGCTCTCGCTCCTGGCGCGCGTATTGGCCAGTTCGCTAACCGTGTCATGCAAGGAAAATCTCATCTGGCCACCTATCACCGCCGGCTGGGGGATCGGTGGGCTCCAGTCGAAGACTCTCAACTCATGTTGAAGAAGAGGCGGAGGGAGAGTGTCGAACTCAATTATCGTCACCCCTTCGGGCGTATATGTTTCACGCCCAGGCATGAGCCAGAAAATGTCGATGGCAGCCGAGAATGTGCCGTAGAACCGACGTAGTGTCGGCGGTAGCGTTTCACCGATCGACTCCTCCACCGCACGAATCTGTGCTTCGCTTGCTGGTGGGGAAATATTCAAGCGGATCGATTCGGTTGCACCCCACTTGCCGGTAAGCCGCCGCTTGCGGGCCGCGAAACGGAACACTTCGATATTTCGGCGAATTTCAGCTGCCAACATTGATGTGTCCCTTTTGCCGAAGCTGGAAAAAGTCCGGGCCGCTCTGGCTCAGTAAAAGGAGCAAAGAGAATGATGCGGGTCAGGCGCCCCGCATCAGATTCAACAACCTGGTCATGATCGCCCTATAGCCTTGGGAGGTATGACCATAGGTATCACTTCTTCTTTGGAGCCAGGAGTTTGTTTACAGAACTGGGGAAATAGGCAACCTTCAGAGGGTATTCCTGTCCCAGAAGTTTGCCTTGCCCGTACCAGGTAATTCCGTTCTGCCGCAGGACCAAACCCTCACTGGTGTATTCGAACAAGTTCCCTGTCGAACTGGTGAAGGCAAAGCGTTGACCATCAAGCTGTACCAACGCGTAGTTCGTACCGGCTGGTGGCAATTGGGCTTTGATGCGTTCCAGGTAGACAGGGGCAAGGCGCGCAAATAGCTCCACCGCCTGCTTGTGATATTCCGAAACCGTGAGCCCGGGACGGCGTTGCAGCTCCGCTGCGATCAGTGCGAAAACCTCGGCATTTACGCGAGCTTCGGCCAATTTGATTGGCAACAGTTGGCCCAGACGAGCGTTATCGATCTGCAGGGTGGGCTCAGCCGGTTTGCTGGCGGAAGTGTTATTGCTTTGGCCGTTGGTACCACTTGCGGGAACGACACTTTGCAGAAACTCCCCAGCGTCCACCGTGGTGAGCACTGTGGTAGCCAGATGTGCAGCGCATGCAGTGGCCTGGGATGCCTTATCGCCATTCACCAGAAGCGAGAGCGCGTCCCCCTGCTTCGGCACTTTTGTCACATCGACGTTCCGTTGCGACAGGAAGGCGTTCACCTGTTCCTGTTTGAGTTCGCCACTAGCCAAGCCGCATACCTGTTCCATGAGCAGAGGGTTGCGTTGGCCATTGAAAGTGGGGGTTAGCGAAAACACTGCATCCTGAATAATGGGTAATGCAGGAGTGCTCAGCCAGTTAGGTTGAGAGGGGGCGCTGCTGGCATCCGATGACTGGTTGCCATTGCAACCGGTCAAGGTCAGCAGTCCGAGGAGAACAGCAGCAAATAGAGGCTTGGTATTCATCTTAAGGTACCTACGAAATTATCAGGCAATTGCCCACACAAACGACCCAAGCCAACGTAAAGCCGGGCTTCCTCCATGTGTGTAAGCGAATCATGTTCAAGAATTGGCTGGACCGGACTCTGATCCAGTTCAATCAGTCGGTGGTTATCAGCATGAGAGGCGGTGGCAAGCCACCGCCTTCTTGAGAGTTAGTTGACAAGAATGTGAATACTGGTGCGACGATTCGGTGCCAGACACTCGATTACCGCAGGGGATTTCTTGCCGGGGCACTCAACCAGCGGTTCTGTCGACCCACGGCCGTCGACGCTGATCAATGATGCCGGCACACCCTGCTGGATCAGGTACGACCGCACTGCGTAGGCCCGCTTCCACGAGAGTTCCAGGTTGTGCGAATGGTCTCCAAAACGGTCGGTGTGGCCGACGATACCGACTACCGGTACCGGATCCGTTTGATTCAGCTCATGAGCCAGACGACTCAGCTCCGCCCTTCCCTTTGGCCGCAGTTCCGCGCTGTCGAAGCTAAAGGTGGCATCGGCGGAGAGAGAGATTTCCTTGAGTTTCGGTTCTGCCGCCTTTGGCGCTACCACCGGTTCGGGCTCCGCGCAGTTCTCCGGATTGAAGAAGAACGAACGGGCTATCATCTCGGCATCGAACAGAACCTTGTACTGGCACACCTTATCCGGCTGACCATTGCCCTGGCGGAACTTCAGCACGTAGTCCCATTCGTGCACACCTGCCAAGCCTTCCGAGTAGTGCGGCGGGCCGATAAGTTCGAAGATTTGACGCTTGGTCATACCCTCGCGAATCTTGCCCAGGTTTTCCAGGTTCACATAAGTGCCATCGGGGCGGCCCGCGTCTTCGATGGGCAGGAATACCGGGTTATCCGTCTTGCCCTCGCTATCGACGTTGCTCACCGTGGTACCGCAAGCAGCCAGCATTGCCATGGCGCAACCGGCCAACATGCTCTGGCCAATGGTGCGTGTGATCTTCAACATGATTGCCTCGAAATATTCCAGATCGGTTGGAAGGCCCGGCTTGCGCCGGGCCTTTGCTCAGGAGTGAAGGGTTACCACTGGTAGCCGACACCCACCGACACACCGAAGTCGCCCTGGGTCGTGGTGCTGCCCTGCAGCTTGGTTACCCACTTGCCGTTGTCGGAGATGCGCGATACGCCAACCGAAACAGCGCCCTGACCACGGTAGGTACCAAGGCCTGCGGCCGCCATGCTCGCACCCGGTGTATAGGGTTGCGGCAGACTGGCCATCGCCATGGCTCCAGCGATACCGGCGCTCAAGGTGTCGTCCTGCTCAGCCAAGTCGCGCTTCAGCGAGTTGTAACGCTGATCCGTGTAGTTGTTGGCGATGTTGGTGACGTCACCCATGCTCTTGTTGAGCTGTGCGACGTTCACCGCATCGGTATCTTCCTTACCAGCCATCACGTTGGTGATCTGGCGCTCCGCTCCGGCAGAACCTACCGAAACGGTGTTCGCACGATCAGCCACCGAGTTGGCACCAAGGGCAACCGAGTCCTTCGCCTTGGCGTTGGAGCCATTACCCATTGCCACCGAGTTTTCACCCGCAGCATTGGCCTTGGTACCGATCGCCATGCTGTTTTTGCCACTTGCGGTAGATCCAGCACCACCCGCAACTGCATCCGTGCCAGTAGCTCTCGGCTTCGGCTGCTTGCTGGTGTTGTTCACCTGGAACATACCGTCGGTGCCATTCTGGATATTGGTGACATCTCCTCCGATGTTGGTAACGCTGCCTTTCAGTCCATTGAGCTGAGCAACGTTCACCGCATCGGTGTCTTTCTCACCAGCCTTCACGTTGGTGATCTGGCGCTCCTTGCCTGCGCTGCCTACCGACACGCTATTTTCGCGGTCAGCTACCGAGTCGGCACCCAGAGCAACAGCGTTCTTGGCCGTAGCCTTCGCACCGCTGCCAATGGCCGTGCTCTTCTCCTTGGTCGCTTGGGCGCCATCACCCATTGCCACCGAGCTTGCACCCTCAGCCTTCGCCGCCTGACCCATGGCCGAAGAGCCCGTGCCGGTAGCCTCGGCGCCATTGCCCATGGCGACGGAGCCATTACCACTGGCCTTGGCATTCGGGCCTACTGCAATGGAGTCCTCACCACTGGCAACCGAGTCAGCCTTGGTCGACTTGACATGGAAGTACTTGGTGCCGTTGTCGAAGACATTGGTGATATTGGAACTCAGCGTATCGATCGCCTGGTTCGTAGCGAACAACTGCGAGCCGTTCACCGCATCGGTGCTGTCCGCGCTCAGGCGGCCGGCGGCGACGTTGGTGATGGTGCGTTTGAGCTCGCCATTACCGACACTGACGGTCGCTACCGGCTCCCCACCGGCAAATGCGTACTCCTTGCCGGCAATGGTCGTGCCCGTGGTCGCCACCGCCACGTCGGTGGTGGAGAGCGCACCCAGCGCCACATCGGCCTCGTTGTTAGCCTTCGCCCCGGCGCCGAGCGCCAGGCTGCCGGCACCGATGGAACGGGCCGCATAACCCACCGCCGTGCTGGCCTGGCCCGTCGCGAAGGCGTCGCTTTGCGGCATCCCTGTGTCGTTGGTCCGCGCATAGCGGATGCCACGACCGTACTGCTCGATGTAGGTGGTACTGGTGTCGCCAGCGAAGTTGTTGATGGTGTCGCCCAGGTTCGTGACGTTTTCATTCGTCTCGTTGAGCTGCGACATGTTCACCGCATCGCTGTCGTCCTCACCACGGGCCACGTTGGTGATCTTCGTGCCGCCGGTCTTGGTGACGCTGTTATAGGTGTCGCCAC
>NZ_JAELYA010000018.1 GCF_017589465.1 Pseudomonas schmalbachii | reverse complement strand
GTAGGAGATTCTATGTCAATGGGGCTTCGCCTCCTGGGGGTGATAAGCCGTCTGCGTCTGCATCAGGGCAAAGGCTATCCGGGCTAATTTGCGGGCCAAAATGGTCAGGGCCTCGGTCTTCTTCAACCCGCGCATCAGGTAACCCTGGTAAAGAGATTTCCAGCGCTGAGTACGCGCTGCAGCCATGGCGGCGTTGTGCAGCAGCCGGCGAATTTCTGGGTCGCCTTGTTTGGTCAGCTTCCGTCGGCCGCAGTAGCGGCCAGACTCCTTGAGTCGCACATCCAGCCCCAGGAAGGCGATGAAGGCGTCGCTATTGCGGAAGTGGCCACGCAGAAATGCCAGGTTTAGGGCGGCGGCCGTCAGCAGGCCGATGCCCTCGATCGCCTGGCAGCGTTTGCTCTGCTCCATCAATCCGGCCTCACGCAGTGCTTCCCGGATATCTTTCTCCAGGCGTTGCTCCAAGGCTGCCATGCGCTTGAGGACCGGCTGGAGCGCCCTTGTCAGCTGACGGTCCTGGGAAAAGCTTTGGCGCAGGGATGTAGCACTACGGACCAGGGCGGCACGGCGATGCAGCAACGTCTGCAGGCGGCAATACGCCTTGCTGGGCGGCTGCCAGGGCTCCAGTTGCGCCTGCTCATGGGCCAGGTAACGAGCCAGCAATTGAGCGTCGCTGCGATCGTCCTTGTTGCGTCCACCGATGCCCTTGCGATAGTTGCTCAGGCGAAAGCCATTGATGACATAGATCCGGTGCCCTCGTGCGTGCGCCAGGGTTGCGACGTCCATGTGGTAGATGCCGGTAGCTTCGATCGCGATGGCACAGTTGGCCGGCAGGGTCTTGAGCCAGGCCTTGATCGAGCGGGAGTCATTGGGTAGTTCGAACACCTCGCCAGACTGCGCATGGCACAGGCTCAACGACTCCTTGGCGACATCGATCCCGATAACCGGGGTTTGGCTTGTCATGGCGCACTCCGACAGTGAAGATGGAACAACCTGTCGGGGCTCACATTGGCGCAGGCTTGCCGGTATTGTCGGTTTGAGCGGCTACTCAATATCCGATGGATTCCTTATCGGCGCTTGTCGTGAGCGCGTGGGTGGGGGAAGTCTCCTACCGTCTGGCTTGCAGAAGCGGGTCTTGTCCCTCCACCCCCGACAGGTTCCTACCCTACCGCCATACAAGCG
>NZ_JAELYA010000017.1 GCF_017589465.1 Pseudomonas schmalbachii | reverse complement strand
GTCCGGAGTGCCCAGCCGGTTCTCCGGCAGCGGCTCCGGAACCGACTTCACCCTGACCATCAGCTCCCTGCAGCCCGAGGACTTCGCCACCTACTACTGCCTGCAGGACTACAACTACCCCTGGACCTTCGGCCAGGGCACCAAGGTGGAGATCAAGAGGCAGCCAGCCGTGACCCCATCCGTGATCCTGTTCCCTCCCTCCTCCGAGGAGCTGAAGGACAACAAGGCCACCCTGGTGTGCCTGATCTCCGACTTCTACCCCCGCACCGTGAAGGTGAACTGGAAGGCCGACGGAAACAGCGTGACCCAGGGAGTGGACACCACCCAGCCAAGCAAGCAGTCCAACAACAAGTACGCCGCCAGCTCCTTCCTGCACCTGACCGCCAACCAGTGGAAGAGCTACCAGTCCGTGACCTGTCAGGTCACCCACGAAGGGCACACCGTCGAAAAATCTCTGGCCCCCGCCGAATGTTCTTGATAGCTCGAGTCTAGAGGGCCCGTTTAAACCCGCTGATCAGCCTCGACTGTGCCTTCTAGTTGCCAGCCATCTGTTGTTTGCCCCTCCCCCGTGCCTTCCTTGACCCTGGAAGGTGCCACTCCCACTGTCCTTTCCTAATAAAATGAGGAAATTGCATCGCATTGTCTGAGTAGGTGTCATTCTATTCTGGGGGGTGGGGTGGGGCAGGACAGCAAGGGGGAGGATTGGGAAGACAATAGCAGGCATGCTGGGGATGCGGTGGGCTCTATGGCTTCTACTGGGCGGTTTTATGGACAGCAAGCGAACCGGAATTGCCAGCTGGGGCGCCCTCTGGTAAGGTTGGGAAGCCCTGCAAAGTAAACTGGATGGCTTTCTTGCCGCCAAGGATCTGATGGCGCAGGGGATCAAGCTCTGATCAAGAGACAGGATGAGGATCGTTTCGCATGATTGAACAAGATGGATTGCACGCAGGTTCTCCGGCCGCTTGGGTGGAGAGGCTATTCGGCTATGACTGGGCACAACAGACAATCGGCTGCTCTGATGCCGCCGTGTTCCGGCTGTCAGCGCAGGGGCGCCCGGTTCTTTTTGTCAAGACCGACCTGTCCGGTGCCCTGAATGAACTGCAAGACGAGGCAGCGCGGCTATCGTGGCTGGCCACGACGGGCGTTCCTTGCGCAGCTGTGCTCGACGTTGTCACTGAAGCGGGAAGGGACTGGCTGCTATTGGGCGAAGTGCCGGGGCAGGATCTCCTGTCATCTCACCTTGCTCCTGCCGAGAAAGTATCCATCATGGCTGATGCAATGCGGCGGCTGCATACGCTTGATCCGGCTACCTG
>NZ_JAELYA010000015.1 GCF_017589465.1 Pseudomonas schmalbachii | reverse complement strand
CAGATTGCTTGGGTGTTATATGGTCAAGCCTCACGGGCAATTAGTATCGGTTAGCTCAACGCCTCACAGCGCTTACACACCCGACCTATCAACGTCGTAGTCTTCGACGGCCCTTCAGGGGACTCAAGGTCCCAGTGAGATCTCATCTTGAGGCAAGTTTCCCGCTTAGATGCTTTCAGCGGTTATCTTTTCCGTACATAGCTACCCGGCAATGCCACTGGCGTGACAACCGGAACACCAGAGGTACGTCCACTCCGGTCCTCTCGTACTAGGAGCAGCCCCTCTCAAATCTCAAACGTCCACGGCAGATAGGGACCGAACTGTCTCACGACGTTCTAAACCCAGCTCGCGTACCACTTTAAATGGCGAACAGCCATACCCTTGGGACCGGCTTCAGCCCCAGGATGTGATGAGCCGACATCGAGGTGCCAAACACCGCCGTCGATATGAACTCTTGGGCGGTATCAGCCTGTTATCCCCGGAGTACCTTTTATCCGTTGAGCGATGGCCCTTCCATACAGAACCACCGGATCACTAAGACCTACTTTCGTACCTGCTCGACGTGTCTGTCTCGCAGTCAAGCGCGCTTTTGCCTTTATACTCTGCGACCGATTTCCGACCGGTCTGAGCGCACCTTCGTACTCCTCCGTTACTCTTTAGGAGGAGACCGCCCCAGTCAAACTGCCCACCATACACTGTCCTCGATCCGGATTACGGACCAGAGTTAGAACCTCAAGCATGCCAGGGTGGTATTTCAAGGATGGCTCCACGCGAACTGGCGTCCACGCTTCAAAGCCTCCCACCTATCCTACACAAGCAGGCTCAAAGTCCAGTGCAAAGCTACAGTAAAGGTTCACGGGGTCTTTCCGTCTAGCCGCGGATACACTGCATCTTCACAGCGATTTCAATTTCACTGAGTCTCGGGTGGAGACAGCGCCGCCATCGTTACGCCATTCGTGCAGGTCGGAACTTACCCGACAAGGAATTTCGCTACCTTAGGACCGTTATAGTTACGGCCGCCGTTTACCGGGGCTTCGATCAAGAGCTTCGCTTGCGCTAACCCCATCAATTAACCTTCCGGCACCGGGCAGGCGTCACACCCTATACGTCCACTTTCGTGTTTGCAGAGTGCTGTGTTTTTAATAAACAGTCGCAGCGGCCTGGTATCTTCGACCGGCATGGGCTTACGTAGTAAATACTTCACCCTCACCGGCGCACCTTCTCCCGAAGTTACGGTGCCATTTTGCCTAGTTCCTTCACCCGAGTTCTCTCAAGCGCCTTGGTATTCTCTACCCAACCACCTGTGTCGGTTTGGGGTACGGTTCCTAGTTACCTGAAGCTTAGAAGCTTTTCCTGGAAGCATGGCATCAACCACTTCGCTCTCTAAAAGAAAGCTCGTCATCAGCTCTCGGCCTTGAACACCCGGATTTGCCTAAGTGTTCGGCCTACCACCTTAAACTTGGACAACCAACGCCAAGCTGGCCTAGCCTTCTCCGTCCCTCCATCGCAGTAACTAGAAGTACAGGAATATTAACCTGTTTCCCATCGACTACGCTCTTCAGCCTCGCCTTAGGGACCGACTCACCCTGCGTCGATTAACGTTGCGCAGGAACCCTTGGTCTTTCGGCGTGGGAGTTTTTCACTCCCATTGTCGTTACTCATGTCAGCATTCGCACTTCTGATACCTCCAGCAAGCTTCTCAACTCACCTTCACAGGCTTACAGAACGCTCCTCTACCGCGCATCTT
>NZ_JAELYA010000014.1 GCF_017589465.1 Pseudomonas schmalbachii | reverse complement strand
CGCGGACACCACCTACAACTTCGCCGGGGCTGCCCCGACTGGCACCGTGAGCGTGGGCAAGGCCGGTGCGGAACGCACCCTCACCAACGTGGCTGCTGGCCGCCTGAGTGCGACCAGCACCGACGCGGTGAACGGCTCGCAGCTGTACGCGACCAACCAGGAAGTGAACAATCTCGACACCCGTATCGATGACATCGACAACGGCGCGGGCATCAAGTACTTCCATGCCAAGTCCACCCTGGCCGATTCCTCGGCCACCGGTACCGATTCGATCGCGGTTGGCCCGACTGCCAAGAGCACGGCGACCAACTCCATCGCCATCGGTAAGGGCGCTACTGCCTCCACCGCCAACAGCGTGGCGCTGGGCGACGGCGCGACCACCGCCGCGGCTGTGGGCACGGCTTCCGCCAAAATCGCGGACACCACCTACAACTTCGCCGGGGCTGCCCCGACTGGCACCGTGAGCGTGGGCAAGGCCGGTGCGGAACGCACCCTCACCAACGTGGCTGCTGGCCGCCTGAGTGCGACCAGCACCGACGCGATCAACGGTTCGCAACTGTTCGCCACCAACTCGGCGATCGATACCCTGAGCGACGATGTCGGCACCCTGGACCAGAACGCCGTGAAGTACGACCTCAACGGCGACGGCACGGTGAACTACAACAGCGTGACCATGGGTGGCGACACCTATGACAGCACCACCAAGCTCGGCGGCACGACGATCACCAACGTGGCCCGTGGTGTGGATGACAGCGATGCGGTGAACATGTCTCAGCTCAACGAGACGAACGAGATCATCAACAACTTCGCTGGCGACACCACCAACAACTACACCGACGATCATGGCGTGGGCATCCGTTACGTGCGGACCAACGAAGCCGGTCTGGTGCAGAGCGATTCCTCGGCCGAAGGTCAGGGCAGCACCGCGGTGGGTTACAACGCCACCTCTATTGGTGAAAGCAGCCTGGCGCTGGGTCGTGAGGCGCAAGCCAACAATGCCAACGACGTAGCACTGGGCGCAGGCTCGGTGACCGATGCAGCCGTAGGTACGTCCGGTGCGACCATCGCCGGTACCGACTACGACTTCGCTGGCACTGCTCCGACCAGCACCGTCAGCGTGGGCTCGGTGGGTAACGAGCGGACCATCACCAACGTCGCCGCCGGCCGCCTGAGTGCGACCAGCACCGATGCGGTGAATGGCTCGCAGCTGTTCGCCACCAACCAGGGGGTCGAACAGAACGCCAGCGATATCACCGAGCTGGGCGACATCATCAATAACTTCACCGGTGACACCACCAACAACTACACCGACGTGCATGGCGTGGGCATCCGTTACGCCCGGACCAACGAAGCCGGTCTGGCGCAGAGCGATTCCTCGGCCGAAGGCCAGGGCAGCACCGCGGTGGGTTACAACGCCACCTCTATTGGTGAAAGCAGCCTGGCGCTGGGTCGTGAGGCGCAAGCCAACAATGCCAACGACGTAGCACTGGGCGCAGGCTCGGTGACCGATGCAGCCGTAGGTACGTCCGGTGCGACCATCGCCGGTACCGACTACGACTTCGCCGGCACTGCTCCGACCAGCACCGTCAGCGTGGGCTCGGTGGGTAACGAGCGGACCATCACCAACGTCGCCGCCGGCCGCCTGAGCGCGGACAGCACCGACGCGATCAACGGTTCGCAACTGTTCGCCACCAACTCGGCGATCGATACCCTGAACGACGATGTCGGCACCCTGGACCAGAACGCCGTGAAGTACGACCTCAACGGCGACGGCACGGTGAACTACAACAGTGTGACCATGGGTGGCGACACCTATGACAGCACCACCAAGCTCGGCGGCACGACGATCACCAACGTGGCCCGTGGCGTGGATGACAGCGATGCGGTGAACATGTCTCAGCTCAACGAGACGAACGAGATCATCAACAATTTCGCTGGCGACACCACCAACAACTACACCGACGTGCATGGCGTGGGCATCCGCTACGTGCGGACCAACGAAGCCGGTCTGGCGCAGAGCGATTCCTCGGCCGAAGGTCAGGGCAGCACCGCGGTGGGCTACAACGCCACCTCCATCGGTGAAAGCAGCCTGGCACTGGGCCGTGAGGCGCAAGCCAACAACGCCAACGACGTAGCACTGGGCGCAGGCTCGGTGACCGATGCAGCCGTAGGTACGGCCGGTGTAACCATCGCCGGTACCGACCACGACTTCGCCGGCACTGCTCCGACCAGCACCGTCAGCGTTGGTGCAGTGGGCGCTGAGCGGACCGTTACCAACGTCGCCGCCGGCCGCCTGAGTGCGACCAGCACTGATGCGGTGAATGGCTCGCAGCTGTATGCGACCAACCAGGAAGTCAACAAGATCGATACCCGTATCGATGACATCGACAACGGTGCGGGCATCAAGTACTTCCATGCCAATTCCACCCTGGCCGATTCGTCGGCGACCGGGACGAACTCGATCGCGGTGGGGCCGGAGGCCGTGAGCTCGTCGATCAACTCGATCGCGGTCGGCCACGGGGCAACTGCGTCGGATATCAACAGTACTGCGCTGGGTGCTGCCAGCAACGCTGCAGCGGTAAACAGTGTGGCGATTGGTTCGGGCGCTACTACCAGCACCACGGGGGTCAATGCCATCGCGATCGGTATGGGCGCGAATGCCTCGGTGGCCAACTCGGTAGCGCTGGGTAACGATGCAACCACGGCGGCAGCCGTGGCCACGGCCGGCGGTACGATAGCTGGTACCAGCTATGACTATGCCGGCGGTGCGCCGAGCGGCACGGTGAGCGTTGGTAGTGATACCGTCAAACGCACCATCACCAACGTAGCCGCTGGCCGCCTGAGTGCGACCAGCACCGATGCGGTGAACGGCTCGCAGCTGTACGCGACCAACCAGGAAGTGAACAAGATCGATACCCGTATCGATGACATCGACAACGGCGCGGGCATCAAGTACTTCCATGCCAACTCCGTGCTGGCTGACTCGTCTGCCATCGGGGCTAACTCGATCGCTGTCGGTCCTGAGGCTGTGAGCGCGGCGACCAATGCTATCGCCATGGGTAAAGGAGCCCAGTCCAATGGGCTGAACTCGATCAGCATTGGCACTGGTAACGTGGTCAACGGCAACAATTCCGGTGCGATCGGTGATCCAAGCACGGTCAATGGCTCTCGCAGCTACTCGCTGGGCAACGACAACCTGGTCGACGCCAACAATGCCTTTGTGATCGGTAACAACGTCACCGTCGGCGCTGGCCTGGATGGCACCGTGGTACTGGGCAATGGCTCCACTGCGAGTGCTGCCGTGGCAACCACCGGTGCGACCATCGCCGGTACTGACTATGACTTCGCCGGCATTGCTCCGACCAGCACCGTCAGTGTTGGTGCAGTGGGCGCTGAGCGGACCGTTACCAACGTCGCCGCCGGCCGCCTGAGCGCGACCAGTACCGACGCGATCAATGGTTCGCAACTGTTCGCCACCAACCAGGCGGTTGAGCAGAACGCCAGCGATATCACCGATCTGGGCGATACCATCAACAACTTCGCCGGCGACACCACCAACATCTTCACCGACGAGCATGGCGTGGGCATCCGCTACGCCCGGACCAACGAAGCCGGTCTGGTGCAGAGCGACTCCTCGGCCGAAGGCCAGGGCAGCACCGCGGTGGGCTACAACGCCACCTCCATCGGTGAAAGCAGCCTGGCGCTGGGCCGTGAGGCTCAGGCCAACAATGCCAATGACGTGGCCCTGGGCGCCGGTTCGGTGACCGATGCAGCCGTAGGTACGACCGGTGTAACCATCGCCGGCACCGACTACGACTTCGCCGGCACTGCGCCGACCAGCACCGTCAGCGTGGGCTCGGTGGGTAACGAGCGGACCATCACCAACGTCGCCGCCGGCCGCCTGAGCGCGGACAGCACCGACGCGATCAACGGTTCGCAACTGTTCGCCACCAACTCGGCGATCGATACCCTGAGCGACGATGTCGGCAACCTGGACCTGAGCTCGGTGAAGTACGACATCAACGACGACGGCACGGTGAACTACAACAGCGTGACCATGGGTGGCGACACCTATAACAGCGTCACCAAGACCGGCGGCACGAAGATCACCAACGTGGCCCGTGGTGAGGACGACAGCGATGCGGTGAACATG
>NZ_JAELYA010000013.1 GCF_017589465.1 Pseudomonas schmalbachii | reverse complement strand
CGGCTTCGGCTTCGGCTTCGGCTTCGGCTTCGGCTTCGGCTTCGGCTTCGGCTTCGGCTTCGGCTTCGGCTTCGGCTTCGGCTTCGGCTTCGGCTTCGGCTTCGGCTTCGGCTTCGGCTTCGGCTTCAGGCTGCGGGGGCGTGAGGATTTCCGTCAAGTCGGCCGCCGGCCCCTGGCGGAAGTCGCGGATCACCTGGATCAGCGCGGCCGGATCGGTCAGCGCGCGTCCCGCCTGGAGCTGGTCGATCTGGATGGCCAGGCAGTCATGACAGGACTGCAGCAGCGCGGCCAGCCCCGGCGACACCGGGAAGCGCTGCTGCAGAAGGCCCTCGTAGAGCGATTCGAGTTCGTGGGAGAGATCGCCGATCTCGCGGATATCGGCCATCCGCGCACCGCCCTTGAGGGTGTGCAGGTCGCGCTGCAGGGTATACAGCGCGGCAAGCTGCTCGGGCGCCTGCAGCCATTGTTCCAGGGCGCGTCCGGAGCTTTCGAGGATATCCACGGCCTCTTCGAGGAAGATCGTCACCATTTCCTCGTCGAGGGCGCGCGGCGCCTTGTGCGGCACCAGCGGCGGACGCGGGGTCAGCATGGTGACCAGTTCGTCGTCCTCACGCAGGGAAGCACCGCCGACCTTGCCGGAGTCGCCCAGCGGCGGCCAGGTCAGGCCGTCCGGCAGGTTCTCCGCCGCGGTTTCCCGCGGCAGCAGGGGGAATTCGTCTTCCTCGGCCGGGAAATCGTCGGCGCTGAGGCGGTCCAGGTCGATGAAGTCCTCGTCCGCATCATCCTGAACAGCGTTGTCCAGCAGGTTCCGCAAGGCTTCCACCTGCTCCGGCCGCGGGGTGACCTGCAGCGCGGCTGCGACCTGGTCCATCATGCCGATCAGGGCCTCGTGGGCAGCCTGGGTGACGCCGAAGAACGCCTCGCCCACCTGCAACCGCCCCTGCTCGACAGCCTGGTAGACCGCCAGCAGCGCCGCGCACAGGTCGGCCATCTGCGGCAGTTCGGCCATCTGCGCGCCTCGGCCGAGCGTGTTCAGTTCGTCGAGCAGCGCGCCCAGCTCCTGGCGCTCCTGGGGATGTTCGCGCCAGCGGCCGAGCAGATCCTCGGCATCCAGCAGGATATCCATGCCTTCGGCGAGGAAGACGCCGATCATGCGCGGATCGTTGCACTCGCCGCGTTCGTCGCGACGCTGGGCTTCGGCTGCCTGCTGATGCTCCTGCTGAACCTGGGCAATCCTCTCCAGCAGTTCGGCGCTGCCCTCGATGGGCGCCAGCGGCCTGCCGGCGAGCAGCTGTTCGAGGCCGATGCGGAACAGGCGGGCGGCCTCGTTCAACAGCTCGGCTTCGCGCAGGTCCACCTGCAGCACGTTGGTCTTGAAGTATTTGACCAGCCGCTCCAGCGGCGTGGCCACTTCGGCGATCGGCAGGATGCCGGCCATGTGCGCGCTGCCCTTGAGGGTGTGCAGGGCGCGCTGCAGATCGTCGGTGACCGGCTGCGGCAGCTCCCGCGCGCAGTCGGTGAGGAAGCCGTCGAGGGTTTCCAGATGGGTTTCCGCCTCGTTGCGGAAGATTTCCAGCAACTGCGGGTCCAGGCATTCGAGCTCATCGCTGGCGGACTCTTCCGCAGCGACGGGCGCCTCCGCCGGAGCTTCCGCAACGCTTGCCAGCTGCACCGGCTCGCCCTTCGCCAGGGCGTGGGCGGCCGCCGCCAGGGCATCCACGTCGTCGCGCTGGCGCTGGGCGTTGGCGGCGAACTCGCGGACCAGCTCGGGCAACAGCGCCACGACGCTGCCCACGGTCTGGCGGATCGCCGGACTCGCCTCGACGCTGCGGTCGAGGATTCGGTTCAGCAAGTTCTCGACGGACCAGGCCAGCTCGCCGATGACCAGTGCGCGGACCATCCGTCCGCTGCCCTTGAGGGTGTGGAAGGCGCGACGCACCTCGATCAGCGCATCGCGCGCCTCGGCGTCCGCCAGCCACAGCGGCAATTGCTCGCCGATGGTTTCCAGCACTTCGCCGGCTTCTTCGATGAAGACTTCGCGCAGATCCTCATCCACCGGCTCCTCGTCCGCCGGGGGCGGCAACAGGCTCGGCGGGGCCGCGACGGCCGGAGGGTTGAGCGCGGCAACCGGGGCCGCCATGACCTCGGCCAGCGACAACGGCGGCTCTTCGCGCGGCACCTCGGCGTCGGGTTGCGGCGCCATGTCCTGCCCATCCGCAACCGCCTCGTCGGAGACGGTCTCGGCGGCCTCCAGGTTCGGTTCGGCCGCCAGGTCTTCCGGTTGCTCCACGATCAGTTCGTCGAGCGGCTGGGTGTCCAGGGCCGCGAAATCGAACAACGGCTCGTCCTGCAGGACCAGCGGTGCATCCAGGCTGAAATCGATGCCGCCTTCTTCCGCCGAGGGCTGCTCCTGCTCGCCGAGGGTCCAGTTGTCGTCGGATACCAGCAGCTCCGCCTGCGGCGGCGCTTCCGGGAGTTCGATATCCCAGACCAGTTCCTCGCCATCCGTTGCCGTGGCGGAGGCCTCGCCGGTGGAGCCTTCCCCCTCCAGCGGCACATCCAGGCTGAAGTCGATGCCGGCGTCATCCGTCAGCGGCTGTTCTGGCTCGCCCAGGGTCCAGTTATCGTCGGATACCAGGAGTTCGCTGCCCTCTTCCGCCAGGGGCTGGTCGGCATTCGCCTCGGGCGCGTCCGGCTCGGCGGCGACGAGCGCCTCGGGTTGTTCCTCGGCTGCCGCAATTGCCGGCTCTTCCGGCGCAACCGGCTCTTCCTGTGAATCGGGCCATGGCGCAGCGGCCAGCACGTCGATCTCGTCCAGCGGATTGGCCAGCGGCGCCGGCTCCTGCTCGACGGCCGCTGCCGGCACCGATGCGCGCTGTTTCAGCGCATAGCCAAGGCTTTCCAGGCTGTCTTCGGCGACATCGAGGATCAGTTCGCTCTGCGCGCTCTGGTCCTCGGACAGGCGTTCCAGGTAGTACTCGACGCCGGTGATGGCGTCGGCCAGGGTATCCAGGCTGCTCCAGTCCGGCACCGCCTTGCGCGCCAGCAACTGGTCCTGGATGTAGTTGTTGCAGGACTCCAGCAGTTTCGCCGCGCGATCCTGGGAGATCATCGCCAGACCGCCGCGCACCTGGGTCAGCAGCTCCGGCACGCGCGCCAGATGCTCGTGGTTCCACTGCGAGGCAATGAACTCGATGATGGCGTCCTTGGCCTGCTCCAGGCCGTTGCGCGCCTCCTTGATCACCAGTTGGTGGATCTGCTCGACGTCGGTGGTCGGCGCGTGGCTTTCCTCGCTGCCCGTCTCTTCGCTCGGCCCGACCATGCCGGTCAGGGTCGCTTCGACATACAGCAGCGCGCCGGCGATATCCATCAGCGCGCCGTCGCTCGGCTCGGTCTGGCCGCGCGCCAGTGCGCTCACCGACTCGATCTGGTCGAGGATGATCTTGCGCGGCTGGCCGAAGCCGAGCACCGCCAGGGTGTCGGCGATCTGCTTGAGCGGTGGCAGCAGCGCCTTCAGTTCGTCGAGCGCCTTGCGCTCGCTGCGCACGAACAGGTCCAGGCTGTCCTTGACCCGCACCAGCTCCTCGCAGAGGGCGCCAACCACCGAGCGCATGGCGTCGCGATCCGGCCCGGCCAGCCGCGCACGCTCCTCGTCGACCACGGCGGCGCCGGGCATGGCGTCTTCGAGCCGGTACTGCTCCTTCAGCGCGCGAATCCGCGGCGACTCCTCGGAAGCCTCGGCGACGTAGAACAGCAGGTTCTTGATCAGCTCTTCCGGCGCCGGCTGGTTCACGCCCTCGGCGCCCTGCTCGATCAGGCGCTTCAGCTCATGGTCGACCTGCCGCAGCAGGGTGCGCATGGAGGTGCCGTTGGCAATGCCGCCATTGGCCATACCCTCGACGATTGCCGAGGCGATCGGCCACAAGGCCCCCAGCGGGGTTCCCTGGCACAGCGACTCCAGGCGGGCGAACACTTTCGCCATGTAGCCGAGGTTGGTCGGCATGTCCTGGTGGCGGATGACACCGACCAGCGCGACCTGCAGCATCTGCCGCATCTTGCGCAGCAGCACCGGCAGTTCGGCGGTCTGCAGCCGCGCCAGGGCTTCGGCCGGCAATTCCGGCTGGCGCTGGGACAGGTCGGGAGAGAACAGGCTGGTTTCCGAAAGCAGCTTCTCGCCGCGCGCGGCGCGCAGGTCGTTGAGCAGCGGCAGCACCACCATCGGCAGGTCGCGGCGGGCGCTCTGGATCCGTTCGAGATAGACCGGCAGCTGCAGGATCGCCTGCATCAGCACTTCCAGGGCCTCGCCCTGGCTGGCGACGTGGCCGTCGATCAGTGCCTGGGCGAGCTGCTCCATCTCCTCGGCGAGCAGCGCGGCGCCATAGAACTCCACCATCTGCAGGGTGCCCCGCACCTGATGGATGTAAGCCAGGCAGAAGCCCATGCGCGTAGGGTCGCGAGGGTTCTCGACGAACGCTTCCAGGGCCTGCCGCGCCTGCTTGAGGGTTTCGGCTATCTCGCCTTTCACCCATTCCAGGGCGACGTAATCGTGCCGATCACCCATAGCCACTCCACTCATGTGTCTGTGTCACCCCTTCCGGGTAAAAGCCAGAACCCGCTCATCGGCGACCGGTTCCAGGGCCGGGTGGTGCCAATCCACCATCTCGCCGACTCCGATCACCAGCAAGCCCCCCGGCGCCAGCCGTTCGGCCAGGCGATTGAGGATTTCGCGCCGCCGCCAGCGGCGGAAATAGATCAGCAGGTTCTGACAAAAGATCACGTCCATGCCGGACATCGGCGCCTGCGTCAGCTCCAGCACATTCAACCGGGCGCAGCAGACCCGCTCCGCCAGGCTCGCAACCACCTGGTAACGGCCATCCCCGCATGGCTGGAAATAACGCTGCGCCAGGGCGGCATCCACTTCATCCAGCTTGCGCGGCGAATAGATCGCCTCGCGCGCCTTGTTCAATGCACCGGGGCTGATGTCGGTTCCGGTCACGCCGAAATACCACGACAGCCCCATCTCGACCTGCGTCTCCGCGGCAACCATCGCCAGGGAGTAGGGTTCTTCACCGCTGGAGCAACCGACGCTCCAGAGTTTCAGCGGACGCGCCGTGCCGGTCTCGGCCAATCGCCCGCGCAGATACGTCGCGAGCAGATCGAACGAGGGGCGATGGCGAAAGAAACGGGTTTCCTGGACGGTCAGGCGATCCAGCAGGCTCGACCATTCCATGGCGCCGCGCGGGCCATCGGTGACCCGCCGGTAGTAACTGGCGTAATCGCCAACCCCCAGTTCCCGCATACGCCCGCCAAGGCTGGTCTGCAGGAAGGATTGGCGCTCAGCGCTGACCACGATGCCGGTGCGATCCTCCAGCAGCGCCTGCCATGCGCGGAACTCCGTGGCCGACATATCGGCCAACGGCTGCAACGACCACACGCCCTCTGCCTGCATGCCGCGCCTCTCGCTCAAGACTGCCGTGCACCACTCCGCTCAGAGCGGCGCACTTCCTCTGCTCAGGCCTGCTCCGCGATATTCGGCAGCTTGAAGCCGGATACGGAGTTGCGCATCTCGCTCGCCATCTTCGCCAGGTTACCGATGCTGCGCGCGGTGGCAGTGGTACCGGAGGAAGTCTGCGAGGTGATTTCCTGAATCACGTTCATGGTGTTGGAAATATGGCCGGCGGAGGACGCCTGCTGACGGGCGGCGTTGGAGATGTTCTGGATCAGCGCCGCCAGGGTCCGGGATACCTTTTCGATCTCTTCCAGCGCCACACCGGCGTCCTGGGCCAGACGGGCACCGCGCACCACCTCGGTGGTGGTCTGCTCCATCGAGATCACCGCTTCGTTGGTGTCGGTCTGAATGGTCTTCACCAGCGCCTCGATCTGCTTGGTTGCAGCCGAGGAACGTTCCGCCAGGCGCTGTACTTCGTCCGCTACCACGGCGAAGCCACGGCCCGCGTCGCCGGCCATGGACGCCTGGATCGCGGCGTTCAGGGCGAGGATGTTGGTCTGGTCGGCGATGTCGTTGATCAGGCTGACGATGTCGCCGATCTCCTGGGACGATTCGCCGAGGCGCTTGATCCGCTTCGAGGTGTCCTGGATCTGCTCGCGGATGTTGTCCATGCCGGTGATGGTGTTGTGCACCACCTCGTTGCCCTTGTTGGCGATGGCTACGGAACGTTCCGCTACCGCAGAGGACTCGGAGGCGTTCGCCGACACCTGGTCGATCGACACCGCCATCTCGTTGATCGCGGCGGACGCGCCGGCGATCTCCAGCGCCTGGTGCTCGGAAGCCTCCGCCAGGTGCATCGCCGTGGACTGGGTTTCCTGGGCGGCGGCGGCCACCTGCACGGCGGTCTGGTTGATGGTTTCCACCAGTTCGCGCAGCTGGTCGATGGAGTAGTTGATGGAGTCGGCGATGGCGCCGGTGAAGTCTTCGGTCACGGTCGCCGCCACGGTCAGGTCACCGTCGGCGAGGTCGGCGATCTCGTCGAGCAGACGCAGGATCGCCGCCTGGTTGCGTTCGTTCTTCTCGGCGGTTTCGGCGAGACGGCGGTTGGTCTCGCGCACCATCACCAGGCCGATGAGGATGATCGAACCGAGCACCAGGATGCCCAGCACGATGTTGGCGACCTGGTTGAACTGCCGGCCGTTGGCCAGGTTCTCGAAGCCGTCGGCCAGTTGCGAGGCCTTGTCGAGCAGGGTCTGCGAACCGCCGAAGATGGTGTTCGCCGCTTCCCGCACCTGGAACAGTTCCGGCGAGGTTTCGAGAATCTCGTCCACCGAGCCGGAAACGAATTCGAACAGCTTGGCGATCTCGTTCAGGCGGCTCACCGCCTCGGCGTTGGTCACCCGCGAGATGTGCATCGCCTCGTTGCCTTCCTTCATGCCCTTGAGCACACGGCCGAACAGGCTGGCGTCGCGGCCGAAGTTGTCGGCGGCCTGTACCGAGCTGTCGTCGCCGGCCAGCACCTTGTTCACCGAGCCGAGGATACGTTCGGCGAGCAGCGACTGACGCTGGGCCACCGCGACCTGGTCGGCGGGAGCGTTGTTCTCCAGCAGGATGTCCACGACTTCCTCGTACTCGACCTGCAGCTGCGGGATGGTCTCGGCGAGGGTCGAGGCCACCTGATGCAGGGACAGTACGGTCTGCTCGCTGGCCAGGATGGCGTCGGCGTTCTTGCGCAGCACGTCCCAGTCCTTCTGCACTTCGCCCATCTGCGGCTGCACCGCTTCCGGACTGGACGGCAGGCCGGTGCTCTCGTCGCCCTTGGCCAGGATGTTCCAGCGCTGCTCGAAGTCGTTGCGTGCCTCTTTCAGCAACCCGAACGCCTCCGCCTTGCCCGCCGCCGCTTCGGTGGCGTTCTTGGCGATCCGCTGCGACAGCACGCGCAGTTCACCGGCGTGTGCGATGTACTGCTTGTCGTGGTTCGACTGGGTGTTGAGGTAAGCGAAGTTGGCGAACAGCAGGACGATCGCGACGATCAGGATCACGAAGAGTCCCGCGATCAGCGAACTGCTGCGCGCACCGGAGAAAAGACTGCCTGAGGTTGTTTTCTTCATATACGGCCCCCGCCTGGACCTGCCACGCCTACGATTTCCATGTCACGACACAGGCCGGCGAGCCGGCCCAACCGGTCAACTACTAGCTGGCGACCTCGAGAAAGCCCGGGTGTTGCGCCAGGGCATGCGGGCTGAATACCAGCCACGGCTGCTCTCGATGGAATACGCCATGAATAAAGGGTTGCAACGATGCTTCCAGGGGCGGCAACTGCTCGCTGAAGGTATCGACCGGGAAGTGCTGCATGCCGAACACCTCGTCGACGACGAGGCCGGCGAACACATCCCGATGCTCGACCACCAGCACGCGCCGCTGCTTGCGCAGGGGCGACAGCTCCGCACCGAGGAAACCGCTGAGATCCATGATGGGCAGCAGGCGGCCACGCACGTTGGCCACGCCCTTCACCCAGTCGCGCACGCCGGGCAACAGGGTATAGCGGGGCTCGTGGAGCACCTCGCCGACCTCCCCCATGGGCGCCACGAACAGGCGCCCGGCCATACGAAAACCAATGCCGTTCCAGGTCTGCACCACCTCGCGCTGGGCAGGCAGGCCCGCCGCCAGATGGCGGCAGCGTTGATCGATATCGACGAGAAGCTGGAAGGGACTCTGGACTTGCGACATGCCGGCCCTGGCCTTTTCTAATAATTATTTATTCGAGCCCGGCCGGATCAACCGGCCAGTACTGTCTGAATGGTCTTCAGCAGCGTGTCTTCGTCCACCGGCTTGGTCAGGTAGTCGCGCGCGCCCTGGCGCTTGCCCCAGACCTTGTCGGTTTCCTGATCCTTGGTGGTGACGATGATCACCGGAATCGCGCTGGTTTCCGGGTCCTTGGTCAGCTGGCGGGTCGCCTGGAAGCCGTTCAGGCCGGGCATGACGATGTCCATCAGGACCACGTCCGGCTTCTCCTGGCGGGCCAGGGCGACGCCGTCGGCGCCGTTTTCCGCCTTGAGTACCTGGTGCGAGTGCTTTTCCAGCATCGCAGTCAGCTTGTACATCTCGGTCGGCGAGTCATCAACAATCAGAATTCGAGCCATTGGGTTCCCCATACGGAAAAAGCGTCACCGGCGCGCGGGCCGGACGTCAGGAAGCATGCTCCAGCGGGGTGAAGTCAGGCACATGGGTCTTGATCGCGCCGAGCAGTTCTTCCTTGCTGAAGGGCTTGGTGAGGTACTGGTCGGAGCCGACGATGCGACCCTTGGCCTTGTCGAACAGGCCGTCCTTGGAAGACAGCATGATCACCGGCGTGGATTTGAAAGCGCTGTTGTTCTTGATCAGGGCGCAGGTCTGATAACCGTCCAGACGCGGCATCATGATGTCGACGAAGATGATGCTCGGATGGGTATCGGCGATCTTCGCCAGCGCGTCGAAGCCGTCGATCGCGGTAATGACGTCGCAGCCCACTTTCTTCAGAAGGGTTTCCGCAGTGCGACGAATCGTTTTCGAGTCGTCGATCACCATGACCCTCAAGCCCTCGGAATGCTGTTCCATGTTCGCCCTTACTACATTCGGTGAATCGTTGTATGTGCCTTATATCAGAGCGCTGACGCCCTGCCACCGTGGGGCTTCGACCCAGTCGTCGAAACCTTTTAGCACACTCTCCCCCAACTCATCCATAAAGCCAGAATCCCGGCGACTTTTCCTTGACCGGGTCTACATCCAGCGCCACCCTGAGCAACCGTTTATCCTTTTGCAGCGGCGCGCGACGCGCCTTTCAGCCCACGTGGAGGACATCCCATGAGCGTACGCCTCGGGATCGTGATGGATCCCATCGCGCGCATCAATTTCAACAAGGACAGCTCCCTGGCCATGCTGCTGGCGGCACAGGCGCGCGGCTGGTCGCTGTTCTACATGGAACAGCAGGATCTTTACCAGAAAGCGAACGAGGCACGTGGTCGCATGCGCCCGCTGAAGGTGTTCTACGACGCCGAGCGCTGGTACGAACTGGACGCCGAACTCGACCTGCCGCTGGCCGACCTCGACGTGATCCTGATGCGCAAGGATCCGCCCTTCAACAACGAGTTCATCTATTCCACCTACCTGCTGGAACAGGCCGAAAACGCCGGCGTGCTGGTGGTGAACCGCCCGCAGAGCCTGCGCGACTGCAACGAGAAGTTCTTCTCCACGCTGTTCCCGCAATGCGCGCCGCCGACCGTGGTCAGCCGCCGGGCGGACATTCTGCGAGAGTTCGCCGCCGAACATCGTGACATCATTCTCAAACCCCTGGAGGGCATGGGCGGCAGCATGATCTTCCGCCACCGCGAAGGCGACCCGAACTTCTCGGTGATCCTCGAGACCCTGACCCAGCACGGCACCCTGCAGATCATGGCGCAGCGCTACCTGCCGCAGATCAAGGACGGCGACAAGCGCATCCTGATGATCGACGGCGAGCCGGTGGAGTACTGCCTGGCGCGCATTCCGGCGCAGGGCGAGACCCGCGGCAACCTCGCCGCCGGCGGCCGTGGCGTGGCCCAGCCGCTGTCCGAGCGAGACCGCTGGATCGCCGAACAGATCGGCCCGGAATTGCGCAAACGCGGGCTGATGTTCGTCGGTCTGGATGTGATCGGCGACTATCTCACCGAGATCAACGTCACCAGCCCGACCTGCATCCGCGAGATCGACAAGGCCTTCGACACCCGCATCGGCGAGCGCCTGATGGATGTCATCGCCGAAAGACTCGGGGCGCGCAGTACGTCATAGACTTTTGCCGGTACCGTCGGCAGACTTCGCCCTCCCCGGCCAACACGACCCGCGATGAACGCTGCAACCCACTCCGCCTTCCCCATGTCCTCCGGCGTTCGCCCGGCGGACCGGCTGGGTTTCACCCTGTTCGTCGCGGCGATCCTGCATATCGCGCTGCTGCTCGGCGTAGGCTTCGACATGCCGACGCGGAGCCAGTTGAGCAAGACCCTGGAGGTCACCCTCGCCACCTTCAAGAGCGAGAAGCAGCCGGAAAAAGCCGACTACGCGGCGCAGATGAACCAGCAGGGCAGCGGCACCCTCGAACACAAGGCCATTCCCAAGACCACCGAGAAGGCGCCGTTCCAGGACACCACGGTGAAGAAGGTCGCACCGCCGCAGACGCCGAAGCAGGCCACCGCGCCGGAAGCGCCGAAGACCGCCGTGGCGACCAAGTCCTCGCGCCCGCAGCAGGTCCAGGCCAAGCCACAGAAGCCGAAGGCCGAACCGGTCGCCAAGCCGGCGCCGCAGTTCGATGCCAGCCAGCTTTCCGCGGAAATCGCCAGCCTCGAGGCCGACCTCTCCCGCGAGCAGCAGGCCTACGCCAAGCGCCCGCGCATCCACCGCCTCAGCGCCGCCTCGACCATGCGCGACAAGGGCGCCTGGTACAAGGAAGAGTGGCGCAAGAAGATCGAGCGGATCGGCAACCTGAACTACCCCGATGAGGCCCGCCGCCAGCGGATCTACGGCAGCCTGCGCCTGCTGGTTTCGATCAACCGTGACGGCAGCCTGTACGAAGTGCAGGTGCTGGAATCCTCCGGGCAGCCGCTGCTCGACCAGGCCGCGCAGCGCATCGTGCGCCTGGCCGCGCCGTTCGCCCCGTTCACCGGCGACCTGTCCGACATCGACCGCCTGGAAATCATCCGCACCTGGCGCTTCGAACGCGGCGACCGCCTGTCGAGTCGCTAGAGCGGCGGCAGGCTCCAGGCTGCAGGATGAAAGCAGTCGCGCAGTCGTACTTTGCAGAAACCTGAAGCCACGACTCGAAGCTTGCAGCCCGGAACCCGAAACCTGAAACTAGCGGCCATGAACAGTGCCCCTACCTACCTCAAGAACCACTTCCTGATCGCCATGCCGCACATGGCGGACCCCAACTTTGCCCAGACCGTCACCTATCTGGTGGAGCACAACGAGCAGGGCGCCATGGGGCTGGTGATCAATCGCCCGAGCGGGCTAAGCCTCAGCGACGTACTCGAACAGCTGCGCCCGGACGAATTGCCGCCGGCGCGCTGCCAGGCGATGAGCATCTTCAGCGGCGGCCCGGTACAGACCGACCGCGGCTTCGTCCTGCATCCGGCCGGCAAGCAGTACCAGGCGACCCTCGAACTGGGCGACCTGGCGCTATCCACCTCGCAGGACGTGCTGTTCGCCATCGCCGACGGCAGCGGCCCGGAGCGCAGCCTGATCACCCTCGGCTACGCCGGCTGGGACGCCGGACAACTGGAAGCCGAGCTGAGCGACAACGCCTGGCTGACCTGCCCGGCCGATCTCGCCGTCCTCTTCGACACTCCCGCCGAGCAGCGCCTGTCCGCCGCCGCCGAGCGCCTGGGGATCAACCTCAGCCTGCTGACCGCCCAGGCCGGGCACGCCTGATGTCCGACAAGCCATTGCGCCTGCTGTTGGGCTTCGACTACGGCACCAAGCAGATCGGCGTCGCCGTCGGCCAGGCCGTCACCGGCCAGGCCCGCGAATTGTGCGTGCTCAAGGCGCAGAACGGCGTGCCCGACTGGAACCGCGTGGAAGCGCTGATCCGCGAGTGGCAGCCGGACGCCATCGTCGTCGGCCTGCCGCTGAACATGGACGGCACGCCGAGCGACATGAGCGAACGCGCGGAAAAGTTCGCCCGCCGCCTCAACGGCCGCTTCAACCTCCCCGTACACACCCACGACGAGCGCCTGACCACCTACGCGGCCAAGGGCGAACGCCTGGCCCAGGGCCAGCGCGACGGCTACCGCGAACGCCCGGTCGACGCCCTGGCCGCCGCCCTGCTGCTGGAGGGCTGGCTGGCCGAGCACGGCAGCGTTTGACCTGTAACAGAGCCGCCAGCGGGAAAGCCGCTAAGCTTGCCGGACTAGTGGCCTGCGCGGTTGATTGGTTAACTCAAGTTCGGATGCCTGTGGTTCTCAGGCAAGGCAGCGCGACGAGTCATAGCAGGGCTATGGCGAGGAGCGCTAACGCAGCATGAGGGCCACAGGGGCCGAAATTGACTAACTGAATCAACCAAACAGGCCACTTGCGACCTCCCCGGCCATTCCGCGACCATCGAAAGCCCCCACGGGCCGCCCCTCGCAACAACAGGAGATGTCATGACCCTGCCCAGCCCCGCCGAACTCCTGCCACGCATGGCAACCGACCTGCGCAACCATCTCGCCGAACGTGGCATCGACTCGCCGCGCTTCGTCGGCATCCATACCGGCGGCATCTGGGTCGCCCAGGCCCTGCTCAAGGAGCTGCACAGCGAGGAAATCCTCGGCATTCTCGACGTTTCCTTCTATCGCGACGACTTCACCCAGAGCGGCCTGCACCCGCAGGTGCGCCCGTCCGAGCTGCCGTTTGAGATCGATGGCCAGCACCTAGTGCTGGTGGACGACGTGCTGATGAGCGGGCGCACCATCCGCGCGGCGCTCAACGAACTGTTCGACTACGGCCGCCCGGCCAGCGTGACCCTGGTCTGCCTGGTCGACCTGAACGCCCGCGAACTGCCGATTCGCCCCGATGTGGTCGGCCAGACCCTGTCGCTCGCCCGCAACGAACGGGTAAAATTGCGCGGTCCCGCACCACTGACCCTCGAGCGCACCGTCATCAGCGCGCTCTGAGCGCACACGCCTACTTTCCAACCTCAGGATCAGGGCCTGCCACATGCCGACCGACGCCAAGCGCCCGCTGCAGCTCAACGACCAGGGCCAGCTGCGCCACTTCCTCTCGCTCGACGGTTTGCCCCGCGAGCTGCTCACGGAAATCCTCGACACCGCCGACTCCTTCCTCGAAGTCGGCGCCCGCGCGGTGAAGAAAGTCCCGCTGCTGCGCGGCAAGACGGTGTGCAACGTGTTCTTCGAGAACTCCACGCGCACCCGCACCACCTTCGAGCTGGCGGCCAAGCGGCTGTCTGCCGACGTCATCACCCTCAACGTCTCCACCTCCTCCACCAGCAAGGGCGAAACCCTTACCGACACCCTGCGCAACCTGGAGGCGATGGCCGCCGACATGTTCGTGGTGCGGCATAGCGACTCGGGCGCCGCACACTTCATCGCCGAGTACGTCAGCCCCAACGTGGCGGTGGTCAACGGCGGCGACGGCCGCCACGGCCACCCGACCCAGGGCATGCTCGACATGCTGACCATCCGCCGGCACAAGGGCGACTTCACCAAACTCTCGGTGGCCATCGTCGGCGACATCCTGCATTCGCGGGTGGCACGCTCGAACATGATCGCCCTGAAGACCCTCGGCTGCCCGGACATCCGTGTCGTCGCGCCGCGCACCCTGTTGCCTACCGGTCTGGAGCAGGAATATGGCGTGCGCGTGTTCACCGATGCCGACGAAGGCCTGAAAGACGTTGACGTGGTGATCATGCTGCGCCTGCAGCGCGAGCGCATGCAGGGTGGCCTGCTGCCCAGCGAAGGCGAGTTCTTCAAGCTCTACGGCCTCACCGAAAAGCGCCTGAAGCTGGCCAGGCCGGACGCCATCGTCATGCACCCCGGCCCGATCAACCGCGGCGTGGAAATCGAATCGGCGGTCGCCGACGGCAGCCAGTCGGTGATTCTCAACCAGGTGACCTACGGCATCGCCATCCGCATGGCCGTGCTGTCCATGGCCATGAGCGGCCAGACTGCGCAACGCCAGATCGAACAACAGGAGGACGCCGAATGACCGTCAGTATCCGTGGCGCCCGCGTAATCGACCCGGCCAGCGGCCTGGACCAGATCACCGACATCCATATCGAGGCCGGCAAGATTGCAGCCCTCGGCAACGCTCCCGCCGGCTTCGAAACGGCCCGCGTGATCGACGCCACCGGGCTGGTCGCCGCCCCCGGCCTGGTGGACCTGAATGTCGCCCTGCGCGAACCCGGCTACAGCCGCAAGGGCAATATCTACAGCGAGACCCTCGCCGCCACCGCCGGCGGGGTCACCAGCCTGTGCTGCCCGCCGCAGACCAAGCCGGTACTGGACACGCCGGCAGTCGCCGAGCTGATCCTCGACCGCGCCCGGGAAGCGGGCAATACCAAGGTCTTCCCGGTCGGCGCACTGACCCGCGGGCTCGCCGGCGAGCAACTGTCCGAACTGGTTGCCCTGCGCAATGCCGGTTGCGTGGCATTCACCAACGGACTGGCGCCGATGGGCAGCAATCGCATCCTGCTGCGCTCACTGGAGTACGCGGCGACTTTCGACCTGACCGTGGTGTTCACCTCCCAGGACCCCGAACTGGCCGAGGGCGGCCTCGCCCACGACGGCCCGACCGCAAGCTTCCGCGGCCTGGCCGGCATCCCGGAAACCGCCGAAACCGTGGCTCTTACCCGCAACCTGCTGCTGGTGGAGCAGTCCGGCGTACGCGCTCACTTCAGCCAACTGACCAGCGCACGCGGCGTCGAACTGATCGCCCGCGCCCAGCAGCGCGGCCTGCCGGTTACCGCCGACGTGGCGATGTACCAGTTGATCTTCACCGATGAAGCGCTGCGCGACTTCTCCAGCCTGTACCACGTGCAGCCGCCGCTGCGTAGCCTGGCCGACCGCGAAGCACTGCGCGAAGCGGTGAAGAGCGGCGTGATCCAGGCGATCTCCAGCCATCACCAGCCGCACGAGGTGGACGCCAAGAACGCGCCGTTCGCCGCCACCGAGCCGGGTATCAGCAGCGTCGAATTGCTGCTGCCGCTGGCGATGACGCTGGTGCAGGACGGCCTGCTCGACCTGCCGACCCTTATCGCCCGCCTCAGCCACGGCCCGGCCAGCGCCCTGCGCCTGCCCGCCGGCCAACTGGCGGTCGGCCAAGCGGCGGATATCGTGCTGTTCGACCCGCAGGACTCGACCGTGGCCGGCGAAAGCTGGCTTTCGCGCGGACAGAACTGCCCATTCCTCGGCCACTGCCTGCCGGGCAGCGTGCGTTACACGCTGATGGATGGGCATTTGACCTTCGAGGCCTGAGTAGAAGCCCGCCGATTGGCGGGCGGCTTCACCCGTAGGTTGGTGCTGAGCCTGCGAAGCCCAACATCACGATTGTTGGGCTTCACTGCGTTCAGCACCAACCTACGTTCGTGGCTTCGGAGGATGGGTTGAGCGAAGCGATACCCATCCTACCGATACCCAACCCGTCTCAGACGCTCTCCAGCGCCTGCGCCAGATCCGCGCGCAGGTCCTCGACATCCTCCACTCCCACCGACAGCCGCACCAGCGTGTCGCCGATGCCCAGCACCGCGCGGGTTTCGGGCGGGATGCTGGCGTGGGTCATGATCGCCGGATGCTCGATCAGGCTTTCCACCCCGCCGAGGCTCTCGGCCAGGGCGAAGATGCGCACGCTTTCCAGGAAGCGCCGGGAGCCGTCCAGGTCGCCACGCAGGTCCAGGGAGATCATGCCGCCAAAGCCGCGCATCTGCCGCTGCGCCAGTTCGTGCTGCGGGTGCGAAGGCAGGCCGGGGTAATACACCCGCGCCACCTGCGGCTGCTGCTCCAGCCAGCGCGCCAGCTCCAGGGCGTTGCTGCAGTGGCGCTCCATGCGCAGCGCCAGGGTCTTCACCCCGCGCAAGGTAAGGAAGGCGTCGAACGGGCCGGCGATGGAGCCGACGGCGTTCTGCAGGAAGCCCAGCCGCTCGCGCAGGTCGTTGTTCCAGCCGACCACGGCGATGCCGCCGATCACGTCGGAGTGGCCGTTCAGGTACTTGGTGGTCGAATGCACGACGATATCGAAGCCCAGCTCCAGCGGCCGCTGTACCCACGGGCTGGCGAAGGTGTTGTCGGCCACGCAGATGATCCCGCGTTCGCGGCAGATGCGCGCCACCTCGGCCAGGTCGGTGAGGCTGAGCAGCGGATTGCTTGGCGTTTCCACCCAGACCATCCGCGTGTCGGGCTGCAGCGCCGCCTCCAGCGCGCCCGGTTCGGCCAGGTTGACGAAACTGAAGCGGTGCCCGGCGCTGCGTCGCCGCACGCGCTCGAACAGGCGGTAGGTGCCGCCGTACAGGTCGTTGCCGGAAACGATGTGCGAGCCGGCATCGAGCAGCTCCAGCACCGAGGAAATCGCCGCCAGCCCGGAGGCGAAGGCGAACGCCTGGGCGCCGCCCTCCAGGTCCGCCACGCAGCGCTCCAGCGCCCAGCGCGTGGGGTTGTGCGAGCGGCCGTAGTCCAATCCCTTGTGCACGCCGGGGCTTTCCTGGCGGTAGGTGGAATTGGCGTAGATCGGCGGCATGAGCGCGCCGGTGGAGGGGTCCGGCGACTGCCCGGCATGGATCACCCGGGTAGCGAAGCCCCAGCCGGAAGACGAATCGTGCTGGCTCATGTGAGGGTTCTCCGCAGGTGGTTGAGCATGTCGAAGCGGGTGATCAGGCCGTGGAAGCCCGACTGATCGGCGATGATCGCCACCAGTCCGCGATCCAGCTCGGATTCCAGCTCGGCCAGGCTGGCGCCGGGCGGCAGGGTTTCCAGGTTGCGGGTCATGGCGCTGGCCACCGGCATGCGGAAGTGCGACTCGCCCTTGTGCACACCAAGCAGGATGTCGGATTCGTCGATCACCCCGACCAACCGCTTGCCATCCTCCAGCACCGGCAGTTGCGAGACATCCGCCAGGCGCATGCGCTGGAAGGCGGTGAGCAGGGTGTCGTCCGGGCCGACGCTGATCACCCGGCCATCCTCGAAGCGCCGTGCGATCAGGTCGCGCAGGTCGCCGTAGGTCTTGCGCTGCAGCAGGCCCTGGTCGGTCATCCACTGGTCGTTGTAGATCTTCGACAGGTATCGCGTGCCGGTGTCGCAGACGAAGCTGACCACCCGCTTCGGCTCCTTCTGCTCGCGACAGAAGCGCAGCGCGGCGGCCAGCAGGGTGCCAGTGGACGAGCCGCCGGGAATGCCCTCTGCCTGCAGCAGGGCGCGGGAATGGGAGAAGCTTTCCTCGTCGCTGATGGAGTAGGCGTGGCGCACGCTGGAGAGGTCGGTGATGGTCGGGATGAAGTCCTCGCCGATCCCCTCCACCGCCCAGGAACCGGGCGTGCCCAGTTGGCCGGAGCGGGAGTATTCGGCGACCACCGAGCCGACCGGGTCGGCCAGGACGAATTCCAGTTCGGGCTGTACGCGCTGGAAGAAGCGCGTCAGCCCGGTCAAGGTGCCGCCGGAGCCGACGCCGCAGACGATGGCGTCGAGATCGTGGGCGGTCTGCGCCCAGATTTCCGGCGCGGTGCTGCATTCGTGGGCCAGCGGGTTGGCCGGATTGTTGAACTGGTCGGAGAAGAAGGCGTTGGGAATATCCTTCGCCAGCCGCGCGGCGACGTCCTGGTAGTACTCTGGGTGGCCCTTGCCGACGTCGGAGCGGGTGATGTGCACCTCGGCGCCCATCGCCTTCAGGTGCAGGACCTTCTCGGTGGACATCTTGTCCGGCACTACCAGCACCACCCGGTAGCCCTTGGCGCGGCCGACCAGCGCCAGGCCCAGGCCGGTGTTGCCGGCGGTGGCTTCGACTATGGTGCCGCCGGGCTTCAACCGGCCATCGCGCTCGGCCGCCTCGATCATCGCCACTCCGATGCGGTCCTTGATGGAGCCGCCGGGATTCTGCGATTCGAGCTTGAGAAACAGGGTGCAGGGACCGGTATCGAAGCGGGTGACCCGGACCAGCGGAGTGTTGCCGATCAGGTCGAGTACAGCGGGGCGGGAATCGTTCGTCATCTCGTCACCTCGGCGCAGGCAGGCCTGTCTGCACCATAGGCCGGCCCCGGCGATGCCGCCAGGAAGGCGCGACGAAACGAGGGTATGACGTTCGCCGTAGGGCGGGTGCAACCCGCCATCACGGCATGGCGGAATCGGCGGGTTGCACCCGCCCTACAGGATCAGAGACGCATTGGCGCGTTGCGCTCGGAAATCTGGTTGTTGAGAGTCCAGAAGTCGTAAAGCACGCCGAGCAGGAACAGGCCGCCGGTCAGCAGGTAGATGATCCCGGTGATCCACTTGCCCATGTACATGCGGTGCACGCCGAACACGCCGAGGAAGGTGAGCAGGATCCACGCCACGTTGTAGTCGACGCCGCCGCTGCGGTAGCGCTGGTCCGCCGCGTCGTCCATCGACGGGATGAGGAACAGGTCGATGATCCAGCCGATGAACAGCAACCCGAGGGTGAAGAACCAGATGGTCCCGGTGATGGGCCGTCCGTAATAGAAGCGGTGCGCGCCGAGGAACCCGAAGAGCCACAGCAGATAGCCGATGGTCTTGCTGTGGGTGTCGTGGTTGCTGTTCATGCAGTTCTCCTTTGCTGGAACACGATGCTTCGACTCCGAAGAGTGCCATGCGTTTGCACGCGAGGAGAAGAAAAAGCCCGCCAGTTGGCGGGCTCGCTACCTCAACGACGCCGCCGGTTGGGGTCGTCCTCGCTGAGCTCCAGGGTCAGGCCCTGGGTCATGCTGGTCAGGTGGTCGGCGTCGGTTTCCGAGCCGAGCTTGATCATCAGGCGCAGGTCGTTGGCCGAGTCGGCGTAGGCCAGCGCGTCTTCGTAGGTGATCTCGCCCTGGGAATAGAGCTGGTACAGCGCCTGGTCGAAGGTCTGCATGCCGTGTTCGGTGGAGCGCTTCATCAGCGGCTTGAGCTCGTGGACTTCGCCCTTGCGGATCAGGTCGGCAGCCAGCGGGGTGTTCAGCAGCACCTCGATCACCGCGCGGCGGCCCTTGCCGTCCGGGGTCGGCACCAGTTGCTGGGCGACGATGGCCTTGAGGTTCAGCGACAGGTCCATCCACACCTGGCCATGCCGGTCGGCGGGGAAGAAGTGGATGATCCGCTCCAGCGCCTGGTTGGCGTTGTTGGCGTGCAGGGTCGCCAGGCACAGGTGGCCGGTTTCGGCGAAGGCCACGGCGTGGTCCATGGTTTCCCGCGAGCGGACCTCGCCGATCATGATCACGTCCGGCGCCTGGCGCAGGGTGTTCTTCAGCGCCACCTCGAAGGATTCGGTGTCCAGCCCCACCTCGCGCTGGGTGACGATGCAGCCCTTGTGCTGGTGGATGAACTCGATGGGGTCTTCGATGGAGATGATGTGGCCGGTGGAGTTCTGGTTGCGGTAGCCGATCATCGCCGCCAGCGAGGTGGACTTGCCGGTGCCGGTGGCGCCGACGAAGATCACCAGGCCGCGCTTGGTCATCGACAGCTTCTTCAGCACTTCCGGCAGCTTGAGATCGTCGATGGTCGGGATATTGGTCTCGATGCGGCGCAGTACCATGCCCACCAGGTTGCGCTGGTAGAACGCGCTGACTCGGAAGCGGCCGACGCCGCGGGCGCTGATGGCGAAGTTGCACTCGTGGTTCTCGGCGAACTCGCGGCGCTGCTGCTCGCTCATCACCGAGAGCACGGTCTCGCGGGTCTGCTCCGGCGACAGCGCGGTCTTGGTCACCGGCAGGATCTTGCCGTTGACCTTCATGGACGGCGCGACGCCAGCGGTGATGAACAGGTCGGAAGCGCCCTTCTCCACCATCAGTCGCAGCAGTTTGTCGAATTCCATAGGGATACCCGCCTGGATCACGCCGTCCGCAATCGAATCCTCGGGGCCCCGTTCGCGCGCGTGTGACGCGGGTGGGGCGCTGGCCTAGGCCCTTAAAAATTCTCCGGGATCTTGGCTTTTTCCTTGGCGGCATCCCGGGTAATCAGGCCTTTCGCGACAAGGCTCTTCAGGCTCATGTCCAGGGTCTGCATGCCGATCGCACCGCCGGTCTGGATCGCCGAGTACATCTGCGCGACCTTGTCCTCGCGGATCAGGTTACGGATCGCCGGGGTGCCGATCATGATCTCGTGGGCCGCCACCCGGCCGCCGCCGATCTTCTTCAGCAGGGTCTGGGAAATCACCGCCTGCAGCGATTCGGAAAGCATCGAACGGACCATGGATTTCTCTTCGGCGGGGAACACGTCGACGATACGGTCGATGGTCTTGGCCGCCGAGGTGGTGTGCAGGGTGCCGAACACCAGGTGACCGGTTTCCGCCGCGGTCAGCGCCAGGCGGATGGTTTCCAGGTCGCGCATCTCGCCGACCAGGATGATGTCCGGGTCTTCCCGCAGGGCCGAACGCAGCGCCTCGTTGAAGCCGAGGGTGTCGCGGTGCACCTCGCGCTGGTTGACCAGGCACTTCTTCGACTCGTGGACGAATTCGATCGGGTCCTCGACGGTGAGGATGTGGCTGTACTTGGTGTTGTTCAGGTAGTCGAGCAGCGCCGCCAGCGAGGTGGATTTACCCGAACCGGTCGGCCCGGTGACCAGCACCAGCCCGCGCGGTACGTCGGCGATGCGCTTGAAGGTCTCGCCCAAACCGAGGTCCTCCATGGTCAGCACCTTGGAGGGAATGGTCCGGAACACCGCGCCGGCGCCACGGTTCTGGTTGAATGCGTTGACCCGGAAACGCGCCACGCCAGGCACTTCGAAGGAGAAGTCGGTTTCGAGGAATTCCTCGAAATCCTTGCGCTGCTTGTCATTCATGATGTCGTAGATCAACGAGTGCACCTGCTTGTGATCGAGCGCAGGCAGGTTGATCCGGCGCACATCGCCATCGATACGGATCATCGGCGGCAGACCGGCCGAGAGGTGCAAGTCCGAAGCGCCCTGTTTGGCGCTGAAGGCGAGCAGCTCGGTAATATCCATGGGACTCCCCAATCGAATGCAAGCAGGTAGAATGCCGCAGAATTCGCAGCGGCCGGGCGGCAGAGCGCAGGTAATGTCCACGATAGCAAACAATATTGCAAAGGTTCGCGCGCGTATCCGTGAGGCGGCGCAAGCTGCGGGGCGCGATGCCGCGGGCGTAGGCCTGCTGGCGGTGAGCAAGACCAAGCCGGCCGCCGACATCCGCGAAGCCTTCGCCGAGGGGATCGCCGATTTCGGCGAGAACTACCTGCAGGAAGCCCTCGCCAAGCAGGGCGAACTGGCCGACCTGCCGATCGCCTGGCACTTCATCGGGCCGATCCAGTCGAACAAGACGCGGCCCATCGCCGAGCATTTCCACTGGGTGCACTCGGTGGACCGCCTGAAGATCGCCCAGCGCCTGTCCGAGCAGCGTCCCGTCGGCCTGCCGCCGCTGAATGTCTGCCTGCAGGTGAATGTCAGCGGCGAAGACAGCAAGTCCGGCTGCGCCCCCGAAGAATTGCCGGCCCTGGCCGCAGCCGTGGCGAAGCTGCCGAACCTGGCGCTGCGCGGCCTGATGGCGATTCCCGAACCGACCGACGACATCGCCGCACAGCACGCCGCATTCGCCCGCCTGCGCGAGCTGATGAACTCCCTGAACCTCGGCCTGGACACCCTGTCCATGGGCATGAGCCACGATCTCGAAGCCGCCATCGCCGAAGGCGCCACCTGGGTGCGCATCGGCACCGCCCTGTTCGGCGCCCGCGACTACGGCGCCCAGCCATGAGCGGCCTCACCAGCAAAGGAAGAACGACCCCATGAGCAATATCCGCATCGCATTCGTCGGCGCCGGCAACATGGCCGCCAGCCTGATCGGCGGCCTGCGCGCCCAGGGCGTGCCCGCCGCCAACCTGCGCGCCAGCGACCCGGGCGCCGAGCAGCGCGCGAAGATCGCCGCCGAGCACGGCATCGAGGTCTTCGAGGACAACGCCAGCGCGGTGAAGGATGCCGACGTGGTGGTTCTGGCGGTCAAGCCGCAGGTCATGAAGCAGGTCTGCGAGCCGCTGGCCGCGCACCTGTCGGCCGGCCAACTGATCGTCTCCATCGCCGCCGGCATCCCCTGCGCCAGCCTGGAGCGCTGGCTCGGCGCCCGGCCCATCGTGCGCTGCATGCCGAACACTCCGGCACTGGTCAGCCTCGGCGCCAGCGGCCTGTATGCCAACGCCCAGGTCAGCGCCGAACAGCGCGACCAGGCCGAGCAACTGCTGAGCGCGGTCGGCATCGCCCTGTGGCTGGACGAGGAGAAGCAGATCGACGCGGTGACTGCGGTTTCCGGCAGCGGCCCGGCCTACTTCTTCCTGATGATGGAGGCGATGACCGCCGCCGGCGAGAAGCTCGGCCTGAGCCGTGATGTCGCCGCCCGCCTGACTTTGCAGACCGCCCTCGGCGCGGCGAAGATGGCAGTCGACAGCGATGTCGAACCGGCCGAACTGCGCCGTCGCGTGACTTCACCCAACGGCACCACCGAGGCTGCCATCAAGTCCTTCCAGGCCAATGGATTCGAGGGGCTGGTCGAACAGGCGCTGGGCGCCGCCGACCACCGCTCCGCCGAGCTGGCCGAACAACTGGGTCAATGAAAAGGGGAATTTAATGACCGGCCTTTCCACCGCTGCCATCTACGTCATCCAGACCCTGGGCAGCCTCTACCTGCTGATCGTCCTGCTGCGTTTCATCCTGCAACTGGTCCGCGCCGACTTCTACAACCCGCTCAGCCAGTTCATCGTGCGCGCCACCAAGCCGCTGCTGAACCCGCTGCGCAAGATCATCCCCGGCTTCGGCGGCATCGACCTGGCGTCGCTGGTGCTGGCCATCCTGGTGCAGCTGGTGCTGATGATCGTCACCCTCACCCTGATGGGCTACGGCGTCGGCGGTTACATCCTGCAACTATTGGTGTGGTCGGTGATCGCCGTGACCTCGCTGTTCCTCAAGGTGTTCTTCTTCGCCCTGATCGTCAGCGTGATCCTCTCCTGGGTCGCCCCCGGCAGCTACAACCCCGGCGCGCAACTGGTGAACCAGATCTGCGAACCGCTGCTGATGCCGTTCCGCAAGCTGCTGCCGAACCTCGGCGGCCTGGATATTTCGCCGATCTTCGCCTTTATTGCGATCAAACTGGTGGACATGCTGGTGATCGGTAATCTCGCCGCGATGACCGGGATGCCCCAGATCCTCAGCCCGTTCATGTAAGGAAGGGAGCTGCTGCGCGTCGGCGATACTGCGTTGAAAGCAGCCTCGGATTGCTCATTTACAGCTCGTAAACTCCGCATCCTCGGCTGCTTTCGCCTTGTCTCGCTCTAGCTCGCCAGCTCCAAAGGTCTTTTTATGAGCTTCTACCGCTGGGACGGCGAGGACCTGATCCTCGATTGCCACCTGCAGCCCAAGGCGAGCCGTGACGAGTTCGCCGGGCTGCATGGCGAGCGCCTGAAGATCCGCCTCACCGCCCCGCCGGTGGAGGGCAAGGCCAACGCGCACCTCATGGCCTTCCTCGCCAAGGCCTTCGGGGTACCGAAGAGCGCCGTGCAACTGATCAGCGGCGAACTGAACCGACAGAAGCGCGTACGCATCCCCCGCCCCACCCGACTTCCAGAAGAGCTTGGAATTACCGTTCGGTAGCGCTCACCGACCACAGGCTCCAGCAATTCCGCCGGAGAATTGACAGTACCGCCAGCCCACCCATACTCCTTGGCATCCTCCCCCTCTTTCACTGCAGTGGATGCGCGAACCAAAGGACGGCCTGGATGGGCATGGAACAACTCAGTCAGCAGATCGACGCATACGTCAGCTGGAAGCGGGATTTGGTCCGGGAAATCTCCCGTTATCGTGACTGGCTCGAACGCTGCCGGCTGAACACGCCCAACATCGACAGCCGACTCGAACGCTCCCTGCGCCTGCTGCGCCTCGATCACATCACCCTGGCCTTCGTCGGCGAGTATTCCCGCGGCAAGTCCGAACTGATCAACAGCCTGTTCTTCTCCGCCTACGGCCAGCGCATGCTGCCTTCCCAGGCCGGGCGCACCACCATGTGCCCCACCGAGCTGTTCTACGACCCCGCCTCCGGCCACCCCTACATCCGCCTGCTGCCGATCGAGACGCGCATGTCCGACGCCAGCATCGCGCAGTTCAAGCGCTCGCCCGGGCACTGGGTGAACATCCCCCTCGACGCCTCCGACCCGGCCAACATGGCGCTGGCGTTCAGCCAGGTGGCGGCGACCAAGGTCCTGCCGGTCGAGCAGGCGATCCAGCTCGGCTTCCTCCCGGACCAGCTGGAAAGCGCCGGCAAGCCGGACATGGTGCAGGTGCCGGCCTGGCGGCACGCGCTGGTCAACTTCGACCACCCGCTGCTGCGCCAGGGCCTGCGCATCCTCGACACCCCCGGCCTGAATGCGCTGGGCAGCGAGCCGGAACTGACCCTGTCGATGCTGCCCAACGCCCAGTCGATCCTCTTCCTGCTGTCCGCCGACACCGGCGTCACCGCCTCCGACATGGCGATGTGGCAGAACCACGTGCGGCGCCTGGGCGATGACGGCCAGGCCAGCCTCTACGCGGTGCTGAACAAGATCGACGTGCTGTGGGACGACCTCGCCGGCGACTACTTCGTCCAGCTGGAGATCGAGCGCGTGCAGGACACCGTCGCCCGCCAGCTCGGCCTGTCCAACGACGAAGTGCTGCCGCTGTCGGCCAAACAGGCGCTGCTGGCGAAGATTCGCGGCGACCGTGAACTTCTCGAACGCAGCCAGTTGGGCAGGCTGGAGGACCTGCTCTGCGAACGCATCGTCGCGCAGAAGGAAAAGCTGCTGCAGGACGCCGTGCTCGACCACCTCCTCAGCCTGGTGAGCAACAGCCACAACAGCCTGCGCGTGCGCCTGGAAAAAGTCCGCGAGCAGCAGGCCCAGCTGGAAAGCCAGCAGCAGGACAACGGCCAGACCCTGTTCGACCTGACCTCCAAGACCCGCGACGACCACGGCACCCACCACAAGCGCCTGCTCGGCCTGAAGACCAACCAGAAACTGCTGCGCCACCAGGGCGAACTGCTGCGCGAGGCGGTCAAACCCGAGCGCCTGGAACTGCACCTGTCCCAGGTGCGGGAGAAACTCAGCGGCAGCTGGACCACCGTCGGCATGAGCCAGGCCATTTCGCACTTCTTCCGCACCGTGGAAAGCGACCTGACCAACCTGCGCCACGAAGCCGACCTGGCCAACCGCATGGTCGAGGCGATCTACGCGCGGCATAACCAGGAAAATCCGCTGAACACCCTGAACGCCCCACGCTTCAAGGTCGAGCCCTACCTGCGCGAGCTGGCCAGCCTGAAGGAGAAGGCCGACATCTTCCGCATGGAGCTGAAGACCCTGCTCACCGAGCAGCGCCTGCTGACCCGGCGTTTCATCTCCACCCTGGCCCAGGAAGTGGTCGGCCTGTACCAGAACCTGCGCAACGACATCGACCACTGGTCCGCCGACGCGCTGATCCCGCTGATGCAGTACAGCCTGGAACACAAGCAGATGCTGGAAACCCACATGCTGCGTCTGAAATCCCTGGCCCAGGAAACCCAGCAGGCCCGCCAGCGCTCCCTGCAGCTCGACCGCTACCGGGACGAACTGGAGAAGCAGCTGGAGGAAGCCGCGGACATCCTGCGCCAGCTGCGCCGCCCGCCGCCGCTCAAGCGGCAGGCCAAGGTGGTCGCCCTGCACGGCTCGCAACGGGCCTGAAGCCCCCGCAACAGGCGCGCCGGGCGCTTGCCGCAGGTGGCGGTGCTCTTTAGACTGGCGCCTCCTTAAATTCCAGAGCTGGGTCGATGCCTACAGTCTTCCCCGAAGATTCCGTCGGTCTGGTCTCCCCCCAGACCTTGCACTTCAGCGAACCGCTGGCCCTCGCCTGCGGCAAGACGCTTCCCGAATACCAGCTGGTGATCGAGACCTACGGCGAACTCAACGCGGCGCGCAGCAACGCCGTGCTGATCTGCCATGCCCTCTCCGGCCACCACCACGCCGCCGGCTACCACAGCACGGAAGAGCGCAAGCCGGGCTGGTGGGACAGCTGCATCGGTCCGGGAAAACCCATCGACACCCGCAAGTTCTTCGTCGTCGCGCTGAACAACCTTGGCGGCTGCAACGGCTCCACCGGCCCCGGCAGCCGCAATCCGGCCACCGGCAAGGTCTACGGTGCCGATTTCCCGGTGATCACGGTGGAAGACTGGGTCCACAGCCAGGCGCGCCTGGCCGACCGCCTGGGCATCCAGCAATGGGCCGCGGTGGTCGGCGGCAGCCTCGGCGGCATGCAGGCGCTGCAATGGACCATCAGCTACCCGGAGCGCGTGCGCCACTGCCTGAACATCGCCAGCGCGCCGAAGCTGTCGGCGCAGAACATCGCCTTCAACGAGGTGGCCCGGCAGGCGATCCTCTCCGACCCGGAGTTCCATGGCGGACACTTCCAGGAAAAGGGCGTGATCCCCAGGCGCGGCCTGATCCTCGCGCGCATGGTCGGCCACATCACCTACCTGTCGGATGACGCCATGGGCGAGAAATTCGGCCGCGTGATGAAGGCCGACAAGCTCAACTACGACCTGAGCAGCGTGGAATTCCAGGTCGAGAGCTACCTGCGCTACCAGGGCGAGGAGTTCTCCACCCGCTTCGACGCCAACACCTACCTGCTGATGACCAAGGCGCTGGACTACTTCGACCCGGCGGCGGCCCACGGCGGCGACCTGGCCAAGACCCTGGAGCACGTCAAGGCGGACTTCTGCCTGATGTCCTTCACCACCGACTGGCGCTTCTCCCCGGCCCGCTCGCGGGAGATGGTCGACGCCCTGCTGGCGGCGAAGAAGAACGTCACCTACCTGGACATCGACGCGCCGCAGGGCCACGACGCCTTCCTCATTCCGATACCCCGCTACCTGCAAGCATTCAGCGCTTACATGAAGCGCATCAGCGTATAAGGACCACCATGCGCGCCGATCTGGACATGATCAAAGACTGGATTCCCGCCGGCAGCCGGGTACTCGACCTCGGCTGCGGCGACGGCGAACTGCTCGCCTGGCTGCGCGACCACAAGCAGGTCAGCGGCTACGGGCTGGAGATCGATGCGGAAAACATCACCAAATGCATCGAAAATGGTGTGAACGTCATCGAGCAGGACCTCGACAAGGGCCTCGGCAACTTCGCCAGCGACAGCTTCGACGTGGTGGTGATGACCCAGGCGCTGCAGGCCGTGCACTACCCGGACCGGATTCTCGAAGAGATGCTGCGGGTCGGCCGCACCTGCATCATCACCTTCCCCAACTTCGGCCACTGGCGCTGCCGCTGGGACCTGCTGCGCAACGGCCGGATGCCGGTTTCCGAGTTCCTGCCGTACACCTGGTACAACACGCCGAACATCCACTTCTGCACCTTCAAGGACTTCGAGGCGCTGTGCCGCGAGAAGCGGCTGCGCGTGCTCGACCACATGGCGGTGGACCGCGAGCACCGGCACCGCTGGCAATGCCGAGTTTGGCCTAATCTGTTGGGAGAGATCGGCATTTACCGGATCAGCGGCCCCGGCGTGCAGGACCATCGCTTCGCCGTCTGACCCGCCACGCCACCGCGCCCAGGAGAACCACAATGCGCCGCCTGACTGCCCTTTTGCTCTGCCTCTTCCTCGCCGCACCGGCCTTCGCCGAACAGGTGAAGCGCCTGGGTGACATCCAGGTCCACTACATGGTGCTCAACTCCAGCTTCCTGCAGCCCAACGTGGCCGCCGCGGTCGGCCTGGTGCGCAGCAAGACCCAGGGCGTGGTCAACATCGTGCCGCAGGACGCCGCCGGCAAGCCGATAGACGCCACCGTATCCGGCTCCGCCAAGAACCTGCTCGGCCAGGAGACCACGCTGAACTTCAAGCGCGTGGCCGAGGAAGGCGCGGTCTATTACCTTGCGCAGTTCCCCATCACGCAACGCGAAACCCTGACCTTCAACATCCAGGTCCAGGCCGGCAAGGAAGCGCCGCAAAGCTTCCAGTTCATGCAGGAAATTTTCCCGGACGAATGATCAAGCTCGAACAACTGGTGCTGGCCAGTCACAACGCCGGCAAACTCAAGGAACTGCAGGCCATGCTCGGCGAGCATGTGCGCGTGCGCTCCATCGGCGAATTCAGCGACGTGGAACCGGAAGAGACCGGCCTGTCCTTCGTCGAGAACGCCATCCTCAAGGCGCGCAACGCCGCGCGGGTGTCCGGCCTGCCGGCGCTGGCGGATGACTCCGGCCTCGCCGTGGACCATCTAGGCGGCGCGCCGGGCATCTATTCCGCACGCTACGCCGACGGCAAGGGCGACGCGGCGAACAACGCCAAGCTGCTGGACGTGCTGAAGAACGTGCCGGACGCCGAGCGCGGCGCACAGTTCGTCAGCGTGCTGGCCCTGGTCCGCCATGCCGACGACCCACTGCCGATCCTCTGCGAAGGCATCTGGGAAGGCAGCATCCTCCATGAAGCGCGCGGCGCCAACGGCTTCGGCTACGACCCGCTGTTCTGGGTGCCGGAGCGCGAATGCTCCAGCGCCGAACTCGCCGCGGAAGACAAGAACCGCATCAGCCACCGCGCCCGCGCGATGGCACTGCTGAAGCAACGGCTGGGCTTATGAACACCCCAGGAAGCTCGAGGCTCGAAGCCGGGAGCGGCGCCGAGTCTCCGGCTTCCGCGTTCCGCCTGCCGCCCCTCTCCGCGTACGTCCATATCCCCTGGTGCGTGCGCAAATGCCCGTACTGCGACTTCAACTCCCACGCCGCCGGCCCTGAGCTGCCGGAAGACGACTACGTCGCCGCGCTGCTCGCCGACCTGCACGCCGACCTGGCGCACGTTCACGGACGCAAGCTGACCTCGATCTTCTTCGGCGGCGGCACCCCCAGCCTGTTCTCCGCCGACGCCATCGGCCGCATCCTCGATGGCCTGGAGCAGGAAGTCGGCTTCGAGCCGGACATCGAGATCACCCTGGAAGCCAACCCCGGTACCTTCGAACAGGCCAAATTCGCCGACTACCGCAGGCGTGGCGTCAATCGTCTGTCGATCGGCGTGCAGAGTTTCCAGGCCGAGAAGCTCAAGGCCCTCGGGCGCATCCACGACGGCGACGAGGCGGTACGCGCGGCGGACATGGCGCGCCAGGCCGGCTTCGACAACTTCAACCTCGACCTGATGCACGGCCTGCCGGACCAGAGCGTCGCCGACGCCCTCTCCGACCTCGAACAGGCCATCGCCCTGAACCCGACGCATATCTCCTGGTACCAACTGACCATGGAGCCGAACACGGTGTTCTGGAGCCAGCCGCCGGAGCTGCCGGAAGACGACGCACTGTGGGAAATCCAGGAAGCCGGCCAGGCGCGCCTGGCAGAGGCCGGTTACGTGCAGTACGAAACCTCCGCCTACGCCCGCGACGGCCGCCGCGCCCGGCACAACCTGAACTACTGGAGCTTCGGCGACTTCCTCGGCATCGGCGCCGGCGCCCACGCCAAGCTGAGCAGCCCGGACGGCCGCATCTGGCGCACCTGGAAGACTCGCCTGCCGAAGGACTACCTGAACCCGGCGAAAAGCTTCCAGGCCGGCGAACGCCTGCTGGAAGCGGCCGACCTGCCCTTCGAGTTCATGATGAACGTCCTGCGCCTGACCGACGGCGTACCCACCGCGCTATACAGCGAACGCACCGGCCTGCCGCTGGAGAGCATCGAAGCCGCCTGCCGCCTGGCGCGCAGCGAAGGCCTGCTGGCCGACGACGCCGAACGCCTGCGCCCGACGGAGCGCGGCCAGCTGTTCCTCAACGACCTGCTGCAGCATTTCCTGCCGTGAGGCTCGGTAAATGTTGGGCTTCACTTCGTTCAGCGCCAACCTACGGGGATCAGAGAATCCGCCCGTTCTCCCGCGCCGGCTCGAAGCGCACGGCGACGAACTTCGAGGTCGGTGTGTGGCTGCCGACGCCGTGGCTGTCCAGCGGCACCAGCGGGTTGGTTTCCGGGTAATAGGCGGCGGCCTGGCCGGCGGGGATGTCGAAGGCCAGCAGGGTGAAGCCGCTGACCCGGCGCTCCACGCCGTCGCTCCACAGCGACACCACATCGACCTTCTGCCCCGGCTGCAGGCCCAGGCGGTGGATATCCGCCTCGTTGGCGAACACCACCTCGCGCTGCCCGCGCACGCCGCGATAGCGGTCGTCGAGGCCGTAGATGGTGGTGTTGTACTGGTCGTGGGAACGCAGGGTCTGCAGGATCAGGTCCGGCTGCCGGCCGCTGTCGCGCACCTGCTGCGGCAGCAGGTCGTCCTTCAGCGGATGAGTCATGAAGCGCGCCTTGCCGGCGGCCGTGTTCCAGCGCCGTTCACCGGCGGCGTTGCCCAGGTAGAAGCCGCCCGGATGCTGCACGCGCCGGTTGAAATCGGCGAAGCCGGGAATGGTGTCGGCAATCAGCTCGCGGATACGGTCGTAGTCGGCGATCAGCGCGTCCCAGTCGACCGGATGATTGCCCAGGGTAGCCTTGGCGATGCCGGCGATAATCGCCGGCTCCGAACGCATCTGCTGCGAAAGCGGCTCCAACTGCCCGTAAGAGGCATGGATCATGCTGAACGAGTCTTCCACCGTCACCGCCTGCTTGCCTTCGACCTGGCGGTCGACGTCGGTGCGGCCGAGGCACGGCAGGATCAGTGCGTCGCCGCCGACAGTGAGGTGGCTGCGGTTGAGCTTGGTGCTGATCTGCACGGTCAGCGCGCAGTTGCCCAGCGCCTGGTGGGTACGCGCGCTGTCCGGCGTGGCCTGGGCGAAGTTGCCGCCGAGGCCGATGAACACTTTCGCCCGGCCATCGAGCATGGCATTGATCGCCTCGACCACGTTGTGCCCGTTATGCCGCGGCACCTTGAAGCGGAAGCGCTTCTCCATGGCGTCGAGGAACGCCGCCGGCGGCCGCTCGTTGATGCCCATGGTGCGGTCGCCCTGCACGTTGCTGTGGCCGCGCACCGGGCTGAGCCCCGCGCCCGGACGGCCGACGTTGCCGCGCAGCAGTTGCAGGTTGACGATTTCCTGGATGGTCGCCACCGAGTGATGGTGCTGGGTGATGCCCATCCCCCAGCAGACGATCACCCGCCCGGCGTCGCAGTACATCCGCGCGGCCTGGGCGATCTCGTGGCGCGGCAGGCCGGACTGGCGCTCGACCAGCTCCCATGGCGTGGCGTCCAGCTCGGCCAGGTAGGCGTCTACGCCATCGGTATGCTCGGCGATGAAGGCGTGGTCGAACACCGCCGGCTCGCCTTTCGCCTGGGCTTCGCGCTCCCAGTGCAGGAGAAACTTGGCGATGCCGCGGATGGCGGCCATGTCGCCGCCCAGCGCCGGGCGGAAGAACGCGGTGTTCAGCGGCGCCGAGCCGTTGGTGAGCATCTCCAGCGCGTGCTGCGGATGCTGGAGGCGCTCCAGCCCGCGCTCCTTCAGCGGATTGAAGCAGACCACCTGGGCGCCGCGCTTCACCGCCTCGCGCAGCGGTTCGAGCATGCGCGGATGGTTGGTGCCGGGGTTCTGGCCGAACACGAAGATCGCATCGGCGTGCTCGAAGTCGGCGAAGGTGACAGTGCCCTTGCCCACTCCCACGCTCTGCCCGAGCGCCACGCCGCTGGCCTCGTGGCACATGTTCGAGCAGTCCGGGAAGTTGTTGGTGCCATAGGCGCGGACGAACAGCTGGTAGAGGAACGCCGCCTCGTTGCTGGCCCGGCCGGAGGTATAGAACTCGGCCTGGTCGGGGCTTTCCAGTTTGTTCAGATATTCGGCGATCAGAGCGAAGGCGTCGTCCCAGCTAACCGGCAGGTAATGATCGGTGGCTGCGTCATAGCGCATCGGCTCGGTCAGCCGGCCCTGGTACTCCAGCCAGTAGTCACTCTGCCCGCGCAGGGCGCTGACTCTGTGGCGGGCGAAGAACGCCGCATCCACCCGGCGCTTGGTGGCCTCCCAGTTCACCGCCTTGGCGCCGTTCTCGCAGAACTTGATGCGGCCGTCCTCGGGCGAGTCGCCCCAGGCGCAACCGGGGCAGTCGAAGCCGCCGTTCTGGTTGGTCTTCAGCAGGGCGCGGAGGTTCTTGAACGGCTGCTTGCTGTCCAGCCAGAAGCGCGTGACGCTCTTCAGCGCGCCCCAGCCGGCGGCGGCCCCGCTGTAGGGTTTGTATTGCGGGTTGTGTGGTTGCAGGCTCATTGACGATCAGGCGGCTCAGTCGGTCTGCGGCGCCGGGCTGTATACCCGGGGCGCGCTGTGATGCGGAAGGTGGATCAGGTTGAGGTTGTGCTGCCGGGCCCACTGCACGGTGAGCGCGGTCGGCGCCGAGAGGCTGACCAGATTGGCGATGCCGGCACGCACGGCCTTGTGGATAAGTTCCAGGCTGCCGCGGCTGGTGACCACGGCGAAGCCTTCCTGGCAATCCAGCCCTTCCTGCTTGAGGCCGCCGACCAGCTTGTCGAGGGCGTTGTGGCGACCGATGTCCTCGCGGCACAGGCGGATTTCCCCGCTGCCATCGACGAACAGCGCGGCATGCAGGGCGCCGCTCTGGCGGGCGAGCTTCTGGAATTCGCCGATGCGCTCGCGCAGCCGCTGCAGGTGCGCGGCTGGCGGCAATGGCGCCGGGGCCAGTATCGGCAGTTGCGGCAATGCCTGGTCGAGCGCTTCCACGCCGCACAGGCCGCAGCCGCTGGTGCCGGCGAGTTGCCGCCGCTGGCGCTTGAGCGCCCAGAAGGCACGGCTGCTGATTTCCACTTCGGCGCTGACGGACTCGCCATGACTGATCAGGCGGATGTCATAGATATCGTCGATGGACTCGACCAGACCGTTGCCCAGGCTGAAGCCGCGCACGAAGTCTTCCAGGTCGCAGGGGGACACCATCATCACCGCCTGGCTCAGGCCGTTGTAGGCGATGGCCAGGGCCACTTCCTCGGCCAGCGCGGCGTGGCCGGTGTGCAGCTGCGGCTGGAGCTCGGCGTAGGCATAGTCGCCGGGCGGCGTGGCGATGGCCCGGGCATCGGCGGAGGCCGGGCGGGGATGCAGGCAAGGCATGGACTCGACCCTGTATTCGGGTGTTTTGTTCAGCCTAGGCTTGTGCGCGGGGGCAGTCTAATCGTTATTCCCGATGCCGTGATCGACGCGCTCTATCGGTTGAACAGGGATTCGCCCACCAGGTCGCGCACTTCGGCGAAACACGCCTCCGCCAGCGGCGAGCGCGGCGCGCCGCGACGCATGATCAGGCCAAGCGGCGAGAGGGTCCGGGCTTCTTCGATGGGCATCAGCGCAAGGTGGCTGCCGTGGGCATCTACACCGCTGCCCAGGGGCATGATGGCGCAGCAGATGCCGCGCTCCACCGCCTGCAGCAACTGGTGGACGGCATCGGTTTCCAGCCGCGGCCGGGGCGTCAGGCCACGGCTGCGGAAGGCATGGTCGATGGACTGGCGGAAATGCATGCCGGAGGAAAGCAGACCGAGCGGCAGGTCGACCAGGGTTTCCCAGCGCAGGCGCTCGCCGGCTGGCTGGAAGTGCCGGCGGTCGTGGAGCAGGCCCATGTGCGTTTCGGCCAGTTCGAGGCCCTCGAAATGCTCGCGATCGAGGCGGTCGAGATAGGACAGGCCGAGATCGAGCTGGTTGCGCCCGAGGCCTTCGAGGATCTGCTCGCTGCTGAGGGAGAACATCTGGAAGCGCAGCTCCGGATGGCGCTCGGCGAACAGTTCGACCAGCCGCATCGGGTCGAAGCCGGCCAGCGGCACCACGCCGAGGCGCAGGGTGCCGACCAGTTGCCCGCGACAGGCGGCGGCCTCCGCATACAACCCGTCGTGAGCGGCGAGCAGGCTGCGCGCCCAGGCCAGCACGCGCTCGCCGGCCTCGGTGAAACCTTCGAAGCGCTGGCCGCGGCGCACCAGCTCCAGGCCGAGCTCTTCTTCCAGATTGCGCAGGCGCATCGACAGGGTCGGCTGGGTAACGTGGCAGCGCGCCGCCGCCTGGCCGAAATGCCGGGTCTCGTCGAGGGCGCAGAGGAATTTCAGTTGCTTGATGTCCATGCGGGCTATTAACCCGGTCGTCGGCAGAATTGTCCAGATCAGTTCGAAGCCCATTCATACAGCGTCAGCGGACTAGACTGCCAGGTTACCGCGGCGCCATCCCGGCGCCGCCCATCGCCATCGGCGATAAGGAGAGATCGAGATGGGATTGCTGGCATTCGTGAAGGAAGCAGGAGAAAAACTCTGGGAAACCCTGGTCGGACAGGAAGCCCAGGCGGCTGAATCGCTGAAGGACCACGTCGCCAAGGTCGGGCTCGGCAACCCGAACATCCAGGTGAGCGTCGAAGGCGACAAGGTCATCGCCAGCGGCGAGGTGGCCAGCCAGGAGGAGAAGGAAAAGATTCTCCTGGCGCTGGGCAACGTCGCCGGCGTGTCCGGTGTCGAGGACAACATCACCGTGGCCACCCCGGCCCCCGCTGCGCGCTTCGTGACGGTGAAGAAGGGCGACACGCTGAGCGCCATCGCCAAGGCCGAGTACGGCAACGCCAACGCCTACATGAAGATCTTCGAGGCGAACAAGCCGATGCTCAGCCATCCGGACAAGATCTATCCGGGGCAGGTGTTGCGGATTCCGGAGTGATTCGCACCGGCGTGGCCTTTATCCCCTCACCCTAGCCCTCTCCCCAGGGAGAGGGAATTGTGCGGAGTGGCCAGCTGGCACGGCGCATATCCTTGCACCGTTTTACCCCCTCTCCCTCCGGGAGAGGGTTGGGGTGAGGGAATCGCGACGCCGGTGCTTCCGTAGGAGCGAGCTCTGCTCGCGAACGCCGGCAACTCAAAAGCTTCGCGAGCAGAGCTCGCTCCTACAAAAAGCCCCCTCGGTTGCAAGACAGTTGCTCCTACGATCCCGGATCAGCCCGTTCGTCACATTCCTTCGATTACTGCACGGTAGTCGTCGACGGCGACGAATTCGCCGGTGTCCTTCGGTCCCTTGCGGCTGTCCGGCTCGCGCACCGCGAGCAGGTGGGCGACGCCGAACTGCCGGGCGCTGCGCAGGATCGGCAGGCTGTCGTCGATGAACAGGCTGCGCGCCGGGTCGAAACCGATGTCGTCCTGCAGGGCCTGCCAGAATTGCTGGTCTTCCTTCGGATAGCCGTAGTCGTGGGAGCTGATCAGGCGGTCGAACCATGGCGCCAGCTCGACCCGCTCCAGCTTCAGCGACAGCGAATCGCGGTGGGCGTTGGTGATCAGCACCGTGCGCTTGCCCTGCAGGCGCAGGGCGGCGAGGAAGGTGTCGGCGTCCGGGCGCAGGGCGATCAGGTGGGCGACTTCGCGCTTGAGGTCGCGGACCGACAGCCTCAGCTCGCGGCTCCAGAAGTCCAGGCAGTACCAGTTGAGTTGCCCGGCGTGGTCGCGGAACAGTGGCTGCAGCTCGGCATCGGCCAGTTCGCGGCTGATGCCGTGGTGCTCGGCGTAGCGTTGCGGCAGGTGTTCCAGCCAGAAATGGTTGTCGAAATGCAGGTCGAGCAGGGTGCCGTCCATGTCGAGCAGGACGGTATCGATCTCGGCCCAGGGCAGGCGTGGCATTGGCGACTCGGTGGTGGATGCCGCAATCGTACGACCTGGCTGACGGCTGGACGTGATTGCGGACAGGGATAATCGGAAAAGGCGGGTTATCATAACCGACCCGCTCATTCCCAGGAGTTGTCCATGCGCCAGAAACCCACGGTGCTCGCCCGCGAGATAGTCGCCAAGAGCCGACTGTTCTGCGTCGAGGAACTGCAATTGCGCTTCGCCAATGGCGTCGAACGCACCTACGAGCGCCTGGTGGGCAAGGGCCAGGGCTACGGTGCGGTGATGATCGTGGCGCTGCTCGATGCCGAGCATGCCGTGCTGGTCGAGGAATACTGCGCAGGTGTGGACGAGTACCAGCTGTCGCTGCCCAAGGGCCTGGTCGAGCCGGGCGAAGACGTGCTCGCCGCGGCCAACCGCGAGCTGAAGGAAGAAGCCGGCTTCGGCGCCCACAAGCTGGAGTTCATCTCCGAGCTGTCGCTGTCGCCGGGCTACATGAGCCAGCGCATCCAGGTGGTGCTGGCGCGCGAGTTGTACCCGGAAAGCCTGCCGGGGGACGAGCCGGAGCCGATGCGGGTGGACAGGATCAGCCTGCGCGAGCTGTCCAGCCTGGCGCAGAACGCACAATTCAGCGAAGGGCGCGCACTGGCTGCCCTCTACCTTGTTCGCGATCTCCTCATCCAGCGCGGAGAATTCCAAGCATGACTCACACCCTGATTCCCGCGGTCGTCGACCTGGTGCACAAGGCCGGCGACCTGATCCTGCCGTTCTGGCACAGCGACCTGGCGATCGACGAGAAGGCCGATGCCTCGCCGGTCACCGTCGCCGACTTCGCCGCCCACCGCCTGCTGAGCGAGGGGTTGCGCGCCCTGGCGCCGGAGATCCCGGTGCTCTCCGAGGAAGACTGCGACATCCCGCTGGAGCAGCGCGTCGCCTGGGAGCGCTGGTGGCTGGTGGACCCGCTCGACGGCACCAAAGAATTCATCGCCGGCAGCGAGGAGTTCACCGTCAACGTCGCGCTGATCGAGCACGGCCGGGTGGTGTTCGGCGTGGTCGGCATTCCCGCCGCCAGCCGTTGCTACTACGGCGGTGCCGGCTTGGGCGCCTGGCGCGAAGAGCGCGATGACCAGCCGCAGGAAATCGCCGTGCGCGTGGCGCCGGACGAGGCCTTCACGGTGGTCGCCAGCAAGCGCCACTCCAGCCCGGCGCAGGAACGCCTGCTGGAGGGCCTGGCGGAGCGCTTCGGCAACCTGGCCCTGGCCAACATCGGCAGCTCGCTGAAGTTCTGCCTGCTGGCAGAAGGCTCAGCCGACTGCTACCCGCGCCTGGCGCCGACCTCGCAGTGGGACACCGCCGCCGCCCAAGGCGTGCTGGAAGGCGCCGGCGGCGAGGTGCTGAACCTGCGCGGCGAACCGTTCACCTACGAAGCGCGGGAGAACTTCCTCAACACCTCCTTCCTCGCCCTGCCGCAGGCAGCCGAGTGGCGCGAAGAGCTGATCCTGCTGGCCCGCGCGCTGGATTGATCTGTTCTGACTTAATGATGGGTATCGCTTCGCTCAACCCATCCTACATGGCTGAACTAACCAAGGTTGGCGCTGAGCGCAGCGAAGCCCAACATTTCCATGCCAGGCGTTGGGCTTCGCGTTGCTCAGCGCCAACCTACGCACCCGTGCATTTCTGGTGTTTTTCCATGCCTGAACTACCCGAAGTCGAAACAACCCGCCGCGGTATCGCACCCTATCTCGAAGGCCAGCGCGTCAGCCGCGTGGTCGTGCGCGAGCGGCGGCTGCGCTGGCCGATTCCCGAGGACCTCGACGTGCGCCTGTCCGGGCAGTTGATCCTCAAGGTCGAGCGGCGCGCCAAGTACCTGCTGCTCGGCGCCGAATCCGGCACGCTGATCAGCCATCTCGGCATGTCCGGCAGCCTGCGCCTGGTCGAATGCGGCCTGCCGGTGGCGAAGCACGAACATGTGGATATCGAGCTGGAATCCGGACTGGCGCTGCGCTACACCGACCCGCGACGCTTCGGCGCGCTGCTCTGGAGCCAGGCGCCGCTGGAGCACGAACTGCTGCGCAATCTCGGCCCGGAACCGCTGACCGACGCCTTCGAGGGCGAACGCCTGTACCAGATGTCCCGCGGCCGCAGCATGGCGGTCAAGCCGTTCATCATGGACAACGCGGTGGTGGTCGGGGTCGGCAACATCTACGCCAGCGAGGCGCTGTTCGCCGCCGGCATCGACCCGCGCCGCGAGGCCGGAAGCATCTCGCGCGCACGCTATGTGCGGCTGGCCGGGGAGATCAAGCGCATCCTGGCGATCGCCATCGAGTGCGGCGGCACCACCCTGCGCGACTTCGTCGGCGGCGACGGCAAGCCGGGCTATTTCCAGCAGGAACTGTTCGTCTACGGGCGCGGCGGCGAGTTCTGCAAGGTCTGCGGATCGACCCTGCGGGAAGTCCGCCTCGGCCAGCGCGCCAGCGTGTACTGCCCGCGCTGCCAGCGTTGAACCGTCCTTGCCGGCGATTGAAAGCGGTCACGGAGTAAAGCGCGGCAGCGCTGTTATAGTTATCGCAGTCTGCCCACGCCTATAACGCACATAAAAAGGACTTGCGCCATGAACCTGTTTCGCACGACCGCCGCTGTTCTGGCACTCACCTGCGGGCTTTCGGCCATGCCGGCCATGGCCCAGATGGACAAATACTCCAGTGGCGACCCGATCTACACGGTCGAGGCTCCGCCGGCCTATTCGATGATGGGCGACCTGATCTTCGCCCGCCCGCTGCTGATCGCCGCCACCATCGTCGGCACCGCCGCCTTCATCGTCACCCTGCCGTTCAGCGCGCTGGGCGGCAACGTCAAGGAAGCCGGGCAGGCGCTGGTGATCGATCCGGGCAAGGAAGCCTTCGTACGCTGCCTGGGCTGCACCTCCAGCGGCTACAAGAAGGACTGACGTCCTCTCCTGCGGCCCGTCGAGGTCGCAGCCGACCTTGCGAGCATTCCCGTGGAACCGAAGAAATACCTGCGGCCAGTCCTGCTGTTGCTGGCCGCGATAGCCCTCTCCGGAGCCTTCTGGTACAGCGGCGGCCTGCTGCAGCTCGGCGCCGGCCTCGGGCTGTTCCTGTTCGGCATGCAGTGCCTGGAAGAAGGCCTGCGCGACATGGCCGGCAGCAGCCTGGAAACCTGGCTCGAACGCAGCACCGCGACGCGCACCAAGAGCCTGCTGTTCGGCGTCTGCGGCACCATGCTGCTGCAGTCCAGCACGCTGGTCTCGCTGCTCACCATCGCCTTCATCAGTACCGGTCTGATCGGCCTGGCCAGCGGCATCGCCATCCTCTTCGGCGCCAACCTCGGCGCCACCAGCGGCATCTGGCTGCTCGCCCTGGCCGGGCAGAACCTCAGCCTCAGCCCGCTGGCCCTGCCGCTGCTGGTATTCGGCGTGCTGCTCGGCTTCAACGGCCCGAAAAGCAAGGCGGCGGGCCGGATCATGCTCGGCATCGCCTTCATCTTCCTCGGCATCGACCAGATCAAGGACGGCTTCTCCAGCTTCGGCCATGCCCTCGACATGAGCGGGCGGGAAGTCGAAGGCGTCCTCGGCGCGCTGCTGTTCGTCACCATCGGCACGCTGGTCACGGTGGTCCTGCAATCCAGCCACGCCACCCTGATGCTGACCCTCGCCGCCCTCGCCGGCGGCCAGCTCGAACTCGGCCAGAGCCTGGCCATCGCCATCGGCTCGAACGTCGGCAGCAGCGTCACCACCGCCTTCGTCGGCTCCCTCGGCGGCAACCGCAGCGGACAGCGGCTGGCGCTGGCGCACGTGCTGTTCAACGTGCTCACCGCCGTGCTCGCCTTCATCCTGCTGCAGCCGCTGACCTGGCTGGTGCGCTGGCTGCTGACCGACAACCCGCTGCTCCAGCTCGCCCTGTTCCACACCCTGTTCAACGCCATGGGCGTGCTGCTGTTCTGGCCCTGGCAGGGCCGTCTGGCGCAATGGCTGACCCGCTGGCTGCCGGAAGTCGAGGAGCCGCAGGTGCTGATCACCGACATGGCGCCTGCGCAGCCGGAAACCGAGCGCATCCATGCCCGCTACCTCAACGAACGCGCGCTGCATTCGGTGGATGCCGCGGCCAGCGCGGTGCTGCGCGAACTGCAGCACCTGCGCCGGCTGAGCATCGAGGTGATCTGCCACGCGCTCTACCTGCCGGTCGACCAGTTGGCCCAGCCCAGGCCCGACGAAGCCCTGCTGCGGGCGCATCCGGAGCGCTATTCGCTGGACGCGGAAACCCTCTACCAGCGGCATATCAAGGGGGTCTACAGCGACCTGCTGAGCTTCATGGGGCGCTTCGACATGGCGCTCGACGAGAAGCACCAGCGCTTCTGGATGACCTGCCAGGTGGTGGCGCTGCAACTGGTGGATGCGGTGAAGGACGCCAAGCACCTGCAGAAGAACCTCGGCTTCTGGCTGCAGTCCGACCACTCGGCGGCGCGCGATGCCTACGTGGAGCTGCGCCGTCACCTGCTCGTCGCCCTGCGCGAAGTGCGCGCGCTGGGTACGCTGGACGTCGCCAGCCTGCCGGAAGGCGCCTGGGCGGCGCGCCTGGCGCTGTTCGACCAGCAGGCCGCGCAGTTCGACACGGAGTTCCGCGAGCGGCTGTTCGGCGCGGTCCGCCGTCATGAACTGGACGGCCTGCAGACCAGCTCGCTGATGAACGATCTCGGCTACGTCAGCCGCATCATCCAGAGCCTGCGCAACGTGCTGCAGCTGGGTGTCGGCGAGGCGCTGTTCATCGATCTGCAGAGCCCGCCGGCGGAGCAGGAAGCGGCAATCGTCCTGCCCTGAGCGGCGTTCAGGGATTCGGCGGCTGCGCCGACAGGCCGATGCCGCGCGGGTCGCTGGCCGCGTCGACCGTGCCGGTCTTCTTGTCCCAGCGCAGCACCTGCTGGTTGCCGTAGCTGCGCCCGACATTCTTCAGCGTATAGCCGCGCCGCTGCAGGTCGGCCTCTTCGCTGGCGCTGAAGGTGCGCGGCTCGTGCTCCAGCACGTCCGGCATGTACTGGTGGTGGTAGCGCGGCGCCGAGACCCAGCGCTGGATGGGCTGGCCGTCCAGGTACTGCAGCATCGCCAGCAGCACCATGCTGGGAATGCGGCTGCCGCCGGGGGTGCCGAAGGCGGCGAGCTCGCTGGGGCTTTCGATGAAGCTCGGGCTCATGCTCGACAGCGGCCGCTTGCCCGGTGCGATGACGTTCGCCCGGCTGCCAGCCAGACCATAGGCGTTGGCGCCGGACGGATCGCTGGCGAAATCATCCATCTCGTCATTGAGCAGCACGCCGGTGCCCGGCACGGTGAAGGCCGCGCCGAATGGCAGGTTGATCGACAGCGTCCCCGCCACGGCGTTGCCCTGGGAGTCCATGACCACGAAATGCGTGGTGTGGTCGCCCTCGCGCCAGGCCGGCGCGCGCGGCAGGGTGGAGCTGGGCGTGGCGCGCTGCGGGTCGATGCCCTTGGCCAGCTCCTTCAGGTAGGCCGGCGCGAGCAGTTGCTGCAGCGGAATGGCCACCCGGTCCGGATCGCCGAGCAGGCCGCGGTCACGATAGGCGCGGCGCAGGGCCTCGGCCACCAGGTGCGCGCGCTGCGCCGGCTCGGCCTTGCGCCAGTCCAGTTGCTGGAGCATCGCCAGGCTCTGGGCGATGGCCACGCCACCGGCCGAAGGCGGCGGCGCGCTGATCAGCTCGCGCTGGTCGTCCAGGCGGAAGCGCAGCGGCTGGCGCTCCACGGTGCGGTAGTCGCGCAGGTCGGCGAGGGTCCAGATGCCGCCGGCCGCCTGCACCCCGCGTACCAGTTTCTCCGCGACATCGCCTTCGTAGAAGCCGATCCGCCCGTAGCGCGCCAGCTTGTCCAGCGTGCGCGCCAGCTCCGGCTGGCGCAGCAGGTCCCATTCCTCCGGCAGGTTGCCGCGGTCGAGGAAGATCCGCGCGGTTTCCGGATCGTCGCGCATGGCATCGAGACGCCCGTAGGCACGGTCGAGGTAGACACGGTCGATGGACACGCCATCGGTGGCCAGGCGAATGGCCGGCACCAGATTGTCGGCGAGCCGCTTGCGGCCGTAGCGGCTGGTGATGTCCACCAGCGCCGCCGGCAGCCCGGGAATGCCGGCGGCCAGCGCGCCGTTCAGCGAAAGCGCCGGCTGCACCTGGCCGTCGCGCACGTAGAGACGCTCGTCGGCGGCCAGCGGCGCGCGCTCGCGAGCATCGATGAAGCGATAGGTCGGCGGATTGCCGGCCTGGCGCAAGAGGAAGAAACCGCCGCCGCCAAGACCCGATCCGTAGGGCTCGGCCACCGCCAGCGCGGCGCTGATCGCCACCGCGGCATCGAAGGCGTTGCCGCCGTCGGCGAGGGTCTCCAGACCGGCCACGGTGGCGGCGGGATGGGCCGTGGCGACCGTGCCCTGGGCGGGATTCTCGGCGGCGTGCAGAACGACGCTGAGCAGCAGCAGGCTGCACAACGCGAGGTGGCGGGAACAGCTGTTCAACAGGGACATGGCATCTCACGAATCGCCGGTCAGCCCGGCGAATGGCCTGACGATAAATCGCTGGAGCGAACTGGGAGAATAGCCAATCCCGCCGGTCCGGGCGCAGCTGCCCGGTCAGTCGGTCGGAACGAGAGGGGTCAGGACTTGCCGGTGATCCGCTGGTATTTCTCCATCAACTGCTCCTTGCTCTCGACATTGGCGTCGTCGAGGGGGATGCAGTCGACCGGGCAGACTTGCTGGCATTGCGGCTCGTCGTAGTGACCGACGCATTCGGTGCACAGGTTCGGGTCGATCACGTAGATCTCCTCGCCTTGCGAGATCGCACCGTTCGGGCACTCGGGTTCGCAGACGTCGCAGTTGATGCAATCGTCGGTGATCTTAAGGGACATCGAAAAACTCCGGCCATGGGCGGCGGCATGGCGATTCAGGAATGGAACTCTGCAATTTTGCCGCATCGGCGCCCGCAGTGCACGCGGGGCGAAGTCCGCCATCCATGGCGGACGCTGTGATCAGCGCTGGAAACGCTCGGAAAGCGCGGTGGCGACCACCGGATGGACGAACTTGGTGATGTCCCCGCCGAGGGCAGCTATTTCACGAACCAGCGTCGAGGAAATAAAGGAGTACTTCTCGGACGGGGTGAGGAACATGCTCTCGATGTCCGGCGCCAGTTGGCGGTTCATGTTGGCCAGCTGGAACTCGTATTCGAAGTCCGACACCGCGCGCAGTCCGCGCAACAGGATGTTGGCGTTCTGTTCCTTGACGAAATGCACGAGCAGCGAGGAGAAGCCGACCACGGTGACATTGGGCAGGTGCGCGGTCACCTCGCGGCACAGCTCTACCCGTTGTTCCAGGGGGAACAGCGGATTCTTCTTCGGACTCGCGGCGACAGCAATGACCACGTGGTCGAACAGACGAGAGGCGCGCTCGACCAGGTCGGCATGGCCCTTGGTGATCGGGTCGAATGTACCCGGGTACAGCACTCGGTTCATCGCGGCGTCCTGTCAGCTCTGTGGATCTGCGTTGTAATTGGAGGCCCGGATGGTAACGCACGCCGGCCGCCGCGGCCAAGCGTGCATGCGGCCGTTTGGCGCAGCGTGCCGCCAGACCGGGCCGGCGGCCTGGCTGCACTGCATATCAGGCCTTGCCCAGCCGCTCGGCAAGGGCGCTGGCCAGCTTCGCGGTCAGGCCGTAGACCGACAGCTGCGGGTTGGCGCCGATGCTGGTGGGGAACAGCGAACCGTCGTGGATCGACAGGTTGGCCAGTTGATGGTGCCGGCCGAGGCTGTCGCAGACCGCCCGCTGCGGGTCCTCGCCCATGGCGCAGCCGCCCATCACGTGGGCGCTGCCCAGGCGGGTGCGGTAGAGCTCCAGGCTCAGGCCGTCGATCACGGCGCGGGCTTCCTTCAGGGTGTTCACGTAGCCGGCGTCGGCGTGCAGCGGCATCACCGCCTTCGCCCCGGCGGCGAACTGGATTTCCGCCATGGTGTGGAAGGCGCGGCGGATGCCGTCCCAGGTGTAGTCGGTCATCCGGTAGTCGAGCACCGGAGTGTCGTCGCCGCGCAGGCTGACCGTGCCTTCCGCGCTGTCTGGATGGAAACCGTCGCGCATCAGGGCGAGGATCACGTTGGTATGCGGCAGCTGCTCCATGCGCAGCGCGTTGTCCACACCGAAGCGGCCGAGCAGCGTGGCCGTCAGCGCCGGATGCAGCGGCGGCACTTCCAGCTTGTAGGACATGCGTCCGGCGGTGCCGTCGTCCCACTGGAAATGGTCCGAGTAGATCGACTGCGGCGCGCCGTAGAACGGGTTGATCACGTTGTCGAACTGCGCCGCGCTGAAGTTCACCAGATGCAGGAAGGTGCGCTTGCCGACGCGTCCGTACGGGTCAGGCGCATTCGAGCGCAGGAGGATCGCCGGGGTGTTGATGCCGCCGCCGGAGAGCACGTAGTGGCGCGCGCGGATGGTGATCCTGCGCCCGTTCGGCGCCACGCAGCGCTCGTCCATGCCCAGGCATTCCAGGCCGGTGACCTTGTCGCCGTCGATCAGCAGGCGGTTGGCGCGCGCCAGGTAGAGCAGCTCGCCGCCCTTCTCCAGGGTCGCGGGAATGGTGGTGACCAGCATCGACTGCTTGGCGTTGGTCGGACAGCCCATCCCGCAGTAGCCGATGTTCCAGCAGCCGCGCACGTTGCGCGGGATCACTTTCCAGTGATAGCCGAGCTTCTCGCAGCCGTTCCTGATCACCTCGTTGTTGGAGTTCGGCGGAATCGCCCAGGGCGCGACGCCCAGGCGCTGCTCCATCTTCTCGAACCAGGGCGCCATCTCGGCGCTGCCGTGGCCCTTGACGCCGTGCTCCTGCGCCCAGTGCTCCAGGGTCGGCTGCGGGGTGCGGAAGCTGGAAGTCCAGTTGACCAGCGTGGTGCCGCCCACGGCGCGGCCCTGGAGGATGGTGATGGCGCCATCCTTGCTCATCCGCCCGATGCCTTCCTGGTACAGGCTGGAATAGGCCTCGGCCTCCTGCAGCTTGAAGTCGGAACTGGTCTTCAGCGGCCCCTCCTCCACCAGCAGCACCTTGAAGCCGGCGGCGCTGAGGATTTCCGCGCTGGTGCCGCCACCGGCGCCGGTGCCGACGATGACCACGTCGGCTTCGAGGGTCAGGTCGTTGTCCAGGCGCGAGCCATCATGGACTTTCCAGCCACGGGCCAGGCCCTGGGCGAACAGATCGGGTACAGGCATCTAAAAAACTCTCTCAGGCGAATGCTTTCTTGTTCTTGTGTAGCGCAGAGCCTGTTCATGATCTTGCGAGCTAGAGCCAGACAAGGCAAAAACAGCCGAGGAAGCGGAGTTTACGAGTGTAAATGAGCATTCCGAGGCTGTTTTTAACGCCGTCTGGCCGACGCGCAGCAGGTCATGGACAGGCTCTCAGATTTTCGGCGGGCCGGGATACCCACAGTGCACCCAGGACTCCGGGCGGCCGTACCAGGCCATCAACACCATTTGCTGCAGCGAGCAGTGGCCCAGGCGCAGCAGGCTGATGGAGCTGTTTTCCCAGCGCTGCAGGAAGTTCTGCACATCCTCGGCGCCGGCCTTTTCCCAGCCACCCCAGATGCCGGTCAGCGGGCCGCGGGTGAGCGGCAGGGCGAGCACGTCGAACAGCTGGCGGGTCAGCTTGAGCATTTCGGGAGAAAGGCGGTCGAGGCTGTAGTCGAGGCTCTGCAGGGTGCCCTGCACGGCATCCGCCATGCGCTCGGCGGGCACTGCGCCGGCGAGCAGCACGGGGATCAGCGCACGCAGGAACGGCAGGTCCGACTGGCGGACGATGCGCAGGCCCTGCGCCGGAGTGTCGGCCGTGCAACCGCTCAGGCTGGCGGTGACGCCGGCGGTGGCAAGGAAGGCGCCGCCGAGCAGGCCGACCTTGAGCACGCCGCGCCGGGACAATCCGGGCGCGGCGACGGTGGTGTCTGTCATTGTTCTTGTCACCTGGGGGTGTCTAGCGAATAAAGAGTTTATAGACGAGCTTCTGGATCGCCTTGCCATAGGGCGGGTAGACCGGCCGCGCGGAGTTGAAGCGCGGCTTGCTGAACACGCCCTTGCCCTTGCTGAACGTCAGGAAACCTTCATGGCCGTGGTAGTGACCCATGCCGGAAGGGCCGACGCCGCCGAACGGCATGTCGTCCTGGGCCACGTGCAGCAGGGTGTCGTTCAGGCACACGCCGCCGGAGTGGGTGTGCGCCAGCACGTGTTCCTGCTCGCGCTTGTCGTAGCCGAAGTAGTACAGCGCCAGCGGGCGCGGCCGTTCGTTGATGTAGGCGAGGGCCTCGTCGAGCCCGTCGTAGGGCAGCACCGGCAGCAGCGGGCCGAAGATTTCCTCCTGCATGATCTTCATCCCGTCGTGCACATCCAGCAGCAGCGCCTGCGGCATGCGCCGGCCCTGGGCCTGCGGCAGCACCGGGACGATCCGCGCGCCCTGCGCCTCCGCGTCCTTCAGGTAGCCGTCGAGGCGGCTCGCCTGGCGGTCGTTGATGATCGTGGTGTAGTCCGGGTTGCCTTCCACCGTCGGGTAGAAGCGCTGCACCACCTCGCGATAGGCGCTGATGAACTCGTCGACCCGGCGCCGCGGCACCAGCACGTAGTCCGGTGCCACGCAGGTCTGCCCGGAGTTCAGCGACTTGCCGAAGGCGATGCGCTCGGCGGCATCCTTCATCGGCACGTCGGCGGAAATGATCGCCGGCGACTTGCCGCCCAGCTCCAGGGTGACCGGCACCAGGTTCTCGGCGGCGGCGCGCATCACGTGCTTGCCGATGCTGGTGGCGCCGGTGAACAGCAGGTGGTCGAAGGGCAGCCTGGAGAACGCCACGCCGACGTCCACCTCGCCCTCGACGACCGCCACCAGGTCTTCAGGGAAGACCTTGGCGAGGATTTCCTTGAGCGCCTGGGCGGTGGCCGGGGTCGATTCGCTCATCTTGACCATCACCCGGTTGCCGGCTGCCAGCGCGGCGACCATCGGGCTGATGGCAAGGAACAGCGGGTAGTTCCACGGCACGATGACGCCGACCACACCGAGCGGCTGATACACCACCTTGGCCGAGGCCGGCATGAACAGCATGCTCACCGCGCGGCGCGAGGGCTTCATCCACTTCTTCAGGCGCTTGCTGGCGTACTGGATGCCGTGCAGCGCGGGCATGATCTCGGCGAACAGGGTTTCGTCGGCGGCTCGATTGCCAAAGTCCGCGGAAATCGCCGCGACCAGCCGATCGCGCTCGCTGACCAGTACCCCGGCCAGGCTTTTCAGCCACTGGATACGCTGTCCGGCGCTGGGCATGGGGTTGGCGCGGAAGGCCTGGCGTTGCAGGGCCAGCAGGTCATCGAGCTGGGCTATCTGTTGTTGCGTCTGTTGCAGGTAGGAAATGTCGGCGACCATGGCGGATTCCTCGGCGGTCCGGCTTGGGGAAGCTTTTCGCGGGCACGGCGGCTTCCCATCGATTGTTGTTGGCGAATTTTTAGAGCAATTGCTCTAGACTGTCAAATGGTACGCTACCGACGGTCCCCCGCCCATGCATCCGAATTACCAAATGGCCCCACGCATCAAGACCCGCGACCGCATCGTCCAGGCCAGCCTGGAGCTGTTCAACGCCCAGGGCGAGCGCAGCGTCACCACCAACCACATCGCCGCGCACCTGGGCATTTCGCCCGGCAACCTGTACTACCACTTCCGCAACAAGCAGGAGATCATCGCCGAGCTGTTCGCCGCCTACGAAGCCGATGTCGACGGCTTCCTGCGCCTGCCCGAAGAACGCGCACTGACGGTGGACGACAAGACCTTCTACCTGGAGGCGCTGCTCGCCGCGATGTGGCGCTACCGCTTCCTCCACCGCGACCTCGAGCACCTGCTGGACAGCGACCCGGAACTGGCCGCCACCTACCGCGACTTCGCCCGCCGCACCCTGGCGAATGCCCAGGCGATCTACCGCGGCTTCGTCGAATCCGGAATCCTGCTGATGAACGACGCGCAGCTGGAATCCCTGACCCTGAACTCCTGGATCATCCTCACCTCGTGGATTCGCTTCCTCTGCACCACCCGCGAAGTCGCCGGAGACCTCAGCGAAGCGATGATGCGGCGGGGCATCTACCAGGTACTGGCGCTGGAAGGCGGACATATCGCCCCAGACTTCCAGCCGGCGGTGGAGCGGATATTCGAGCGGCTATACGTGCCGCTGGAGGATTGCCGGGGCTGAACAGCCCTGCTGGTCCCTTCCCGTAGGTTGGGCTGAGGTACGAAGCCCAACGATCCGGCCCAACTGTTGCCGGTGTTGGGCTTCGCTGCGCTCAGCGCCAACCTACGTAACGCGTCCGGGGGCATAGGTCGGTGCACCCGCCCTACATCACTCAGACCTTGCTCGGTCCCGGCACCAGCGGGCGGCGCAGGGCGATGCCGTGGCGCCGGAAGAACTCTTCCACCCCATCGGTGGCGTCGGTATACAGCCGCGTACGCGGATGGTCGGCAAGGAAGCGCTGCATCAGCGCCTTGCCGATGCCGCTGGCCTGGTGCTCGGGCAGCACGGCCAGTTCCGCCAGCCAGGTGGTCTGCGCGTTCTCGTTCTCCGCCCGCAGCAACCCGATCACCCGCTCGCCGTCCAGCGCCAGCAGGTAATAGCTGGGATAGTCGTAGATATCGCGCAACTCCGCCGGCGTGCCCGGATGGCCCCAGCCGACGGCGCGGTAGAGCGCAGCGATCTCCGCACACTGGGCGTCGTCCAGCACGGGGTTCTGAATAATTGTCAGCGATGCGTCGGTCATGATGAGAACTGGGCAGTGAATGGATTAATTCATCCTACACCTTATAAATTTGGAACGTGAACTAAAGCTCCCGGCGCGAGCATGCAATCAATTTCTGCCTGGCATTCACTCCGTGTCTGGCAAAGAAGCTTTCTGTTCCAGCAAGTGCATCTATGTAGATGGCAGTATGGGAGTATTTATCAAGAAACTTCCTGAGCATGCTGTCGCCAATTCCACGCCCTTGATGTTCCGGGGCGACAACAATTTCGGCCAGCCATGTAGTCAGATGCCCATCACTCAAGGCACGGAGCAGCCCAACAGTCTTGCCGTCACGACGGGCGATCAAACAGTAACTGGAACCCAGGAATATATTCTTGACCTTTTCATCGCCATAGTCTTGCTCTTGTCCCCAACCTACCGAAGTGTAGATCGCCCCAAGTTCCTTACAAAGGTCCATGGTAAGTGCGGGGCACTCGATAATTCTGCATACGTTATTTTCTGACATTTACACTCTCTCCTTTCCTGGAAGTTTTCCAAGTGCCTGGTCTTATAAGTTAAGAACCGACATGGGAAAAAAGGATTCACCAAGTACCGGCAAAATTCTTACCACCAACCACAGATGATATTGATTATCGTTTTCCATGATTATTGACGGCCGTGCGAAAGGTCAACCCGGCGTCTCGTAGGAGTTTTCCGATAATTTTGTATGAGCGACACCGGGCATGCCGGAAAAGAGCGAGGGTTGGCGCTGCGGGGATGCTCAGTAGCGGGTTCTACTAATCTGGACCAGCCACTCCGGAATGCGCCTCTCCAGGTAGTAGTCGGGCTGGCGCGGCGTGCCGCCGATGAAGCCGACGTGCCCGCCCTGCCCTAGCAATTCCAGCTCGGTGGCGGCGGTCAGTTCGTCCGGTGATGGCACGCTGTGGGCATCGATGAACGGATCGTCGCTGGAGTGGATGATCAGCGTCGGCACCCGGATGCCGCCCAGGTAGTAGCGGCTGGAGGCGCGCCGGTAGTAGTCGTGGGCATCGGCGAAGCCGTGCAGCGGTGCGGTCACCCGGCCGTCGAAGTCCCAGAAGGTGCGCATGCCGTCCAGTGTGCCGAGGCGTTCGAGGCTCGCCAGGTGCTCGTGGCTGCCGCGCTGGATGAAGGCCTGCTGCTTGGTCTTCACGTAGGCCACCAGCTCGCGCATGAAATGCGCCTGGTAGACCCGCGAGAAGCCGATGCCGATGCGGTCGGCGCACTGGTCCAGGCGGAACGGCACGGAAACCGCCACGCCGCCCCAGAGCGGGCAGTCGCTGCCCGTCTCGCCGAGGTACTTGAGCAGCACGTTGCCGCCCAGCGAATAGCCCACCGCATAGAGCGGCGCCAGCGGCCGCTGGGCGCGCAGGTGGGCGATCACCAGGGCGAGGTCGTCGCTGACGCCGGAGTGGTAGCCGCGCGGCAGGTGGTTCGGCTCGCCGGAGCAGCCGCGCCAGTTCAGCGCCACGCTGGCCCAGCCGCGCGCGGCGAGGGACTGTTGCAGGCCGAGGATGTAGTGCGAGCCGGAAGAGCCGGTGAGGCCGTGCAGCGCCAGCACCAGCGGCGCATGGGCTTCGTGCGGGCCGTGCCAGTCGAGGTCGATGAAGTCGCCGTCCTCCAGCCACAGCCGCTCGCGCTGCCGGTGCAGCTGCGGCGCCGCGCGGAAGAACGGGCTCCACAGCGTCTGCAGGTGCGGGCCGGGCAACCACCAGGCGGGTTTGAACGGATCGGCGGAGTTCATCTTTCAACAGGAAGGCGATGGGGATGCTGAAAAGTTTATCGCAAGGTCCGTCGCCAACCGGCGGCGCGCCCCGGTAATAGCCGGGCGGAACGGATTTCCGCCGGGCGGGCGTCAGTCCATGGCGAAACCGTGCTGGCGCCAGGCCTCGTATACCGTCACCGCCACCGTGTTCGACAGGTTCAGGCTGCGGCAGCCGGGCCGCATGGGCAGGCGCAGGCGTTGTTCGGGCGGCAGTGCATCGCGTATCTCTTCCGGCAGGCCGCGGCTTTCCGGACCGAACAGGAAGGCATCGCCACGCTGGTAGGCGACCTCGTGGAACGCGTGCGAGCCCTTGGTGGTGAAGGCGAACAGGCGCGGATGGCCGAGGCTGTCCAGGCACTCTTCCAGGGTGGCGTAGCGGCGCACACTGGCATACTCGTGGTAATCCAGGCCGGCGCGGCGCAGGCGCTTGTCGTCCAGCTCGAAACCCAGCGGCTCGATCAGGTGCAGGCTGCAGCCCGAGTTGGCGCACAGCCTGATAATGTTGCCGGTATTCGGCGGAATCTCCGGTTGGAAAAGGATCACGTGGAACATGCAGCGCTCCGGGCCTGAGGACGGCCGGCATTCTACTCCCCCTGCGACGCAAGTGCGGCCCCGCCCCTGGCTGCGGGTGATGCTGTCGCTCGCGGTGTTCGGCCTGCTGGTCGGCCTGATGCTCGGGCGCCTGTTCGCTCCGGAAGCCGGAAAGCCTCGTCTGCTGGCGGTGGAAATGCAGGCGGACAGCCTGCAATTGCGCTTCGACCGCGAGGTGGAGGTGCACGCCGGCCATGTCGACGGTGCGCTGGCCCTGACGCTGGCCGCCGACGGCGAAGCCCGCCAGGGCCAGGGGCGTCTTGGCGACCTGCCGCTGCGCTGGCGCATCGTGCCGCGGGAGAATGATCTGCTGCTGAGCCTGGTTTCCACCCGTCCGCTGCGCGGCACCTGGAGCGGTGCCGAAGACGACGATGGGTGGCGGCTGACGATCAGCCCTCAGGCGGAATAAAAGCGGGGATCTCCCGGCCTGCCTAAACCGGGCCCCCGAAGACTTCGGCGGATCGCAAGCGAACTCCGCCGGTGTAGAAAGAGGGGATTCCCCAGCCTGCCTGACCGAGGGCCCCTGAACGGGTCTGGAGGGCGCGCTGCGCTCCTCCGGGATTAAAAAGGGGGTTTCCCCGGCCTGCCTGTACCAGGACCCCCGAACCGTGAGGCGGCGTTCGCCGCGCACTGCGGCGCGATCCGCCGGTTGTAAAAGTGGGATTCCCCAGCCTGCCTGTACCGAGGCCCCAAAACCGTTGTCTGACTGGATCATTGCAGGGGCTGTGCCAACTTCGGCGAAAGAACCGGAGCAAAAACCCGCCTCATGACGGCAAGCCACGGATTACGGGCGATTCGCTCTGGAATGCAGCGCTCTGCGGCTGCCGCAGGCTCTCGGACGGGCGTTCCAGAAGCGCTCTGGAAGCGAAAATGTCCTGCGCAGTGCTAGTGCGAGGCGCACCAAAGTGGCGCCGACTGATCAAAAATCAGACAACTCTGTTGATCAGCCAACAGACGTCCAACAGACCAGGCGCTCCCCACGCAACCCACAGACTTATCCACAGCCTTTTGTGCATGGCGCAGGAAGGCCGGGATATACACAGATACAGTGGAAAAGGACGGGAAAGAGCTGTGGACTGATCCACGGAAGCCTTGTCTGGCGGTGCCTTCAACGAGAAGCCCGGTTTTCGTGCAGTCTTCGGCAGGAAGAATGACGGAGTCATCCGAGGAGGATTCCTGCACCAGCAATGGAATTCAGACGATTCGGAATCCACAGGCCGGAATTTCCTCGCAGGCAAAGAGAAAGGTCGTTCACGGATTATCAAGGCAGGGCGGGTGAAACCCGCCCTACGGGGTGGGACTGCCAGGCCCCAAATGAAAAAAGCGCCCGTAGGCGCTTCTTCATCGCGTTCTTCATCGAGGAACGGCGATCACTGCACGGAGGGAGCCTGTTCGGCGGCCTGCATGCGGGCGAGCTCCTGGGCGTACAGGGCGTCGAAGTTCACCGGCGACAACATCAGCGCCGGGAACGAGCCGCGCACCACCAGACTGTCCAGGGTTTCGCGGGCGTATGGGAAGAGGATGTTCGGGCAGAAGGCGCCGAGGGTGTGGCTCATGCTCGCCGGGTCGAGGCCCTTGGCCAGGAAGATGCCGGCCTGCTGCACTTCGGCGATGAAGGCGGTCTCTTCCTTGTTCTTCACGGTCACGGAAACGGTCAGCACCACTTCGAAGAAGTCGCCTTCGAGCTGCTTCTGGCGGGTGTTGAGGTCCATGGAGACGCTCGGCTGCCACTCCTGGCGGAAGATTTCCGGAGTCTTCGGCGCTTCGAAGGACAGGTCGCGCACATAGATGCGCTGCAGGGAGAATTGCGGGTTGTTGTCTTGCTCGGCAGCGCCGGTGTTGGTTTGCTCAGTCATTTCAGGACCTTCTTGTGCTTCGTTTGCAGTGAGGAATCACGCCGACAGCAGCGTGTCCAGCTTACCCGCGCGTTCCAGCGCGTAAAGATCGTCGCAACCGCCGACATGGATATCGCCGATCCAGATCTGCGGCACCGAAGTGCGGCCCGCCTTGCCGGCCATCTCGGCGCGCAGTGCGGGATTGCCGTCCACAGGGATTTCCTCGTAGGCGACGCCCTTCTGCTCCAGCAGCGACTTGGCGCGGATGCAGAAGGGGCACCACTGGGTGGTGTAGATCAGTACCGCCGGCATCTTACTTCACCAGCGGCAGGTTATCGCCACGCCAGCTGCCGATGCCGCCGGAGAGCTTGGCCGCGGTGTAGCCGGCCTTCTGCAGCACGCCGCACCAGGTGCCGGCGTGCTGGCCCATGCTGTCGACCACGATGATGGTCTTGGCCTTGTGCTTGTCCAGCTCGCTCATGCGGGCGGTCAGCTTGTCGGAGGGGATGTTCAGCGCATCGACGATGTGGCCGGCGGAGAACTCCTTGCTCGAGCGGATATCCAGCACCACGCCCTGGTCGGAGTTGACCAGCGCGGTCAGCTCGCGGGTCGACAGGCTGCGGCCGCCGCGGCGCAGCTCGTGAAGCAGCAGGAGGACCAGCAGGACAGCCAGGGCGCCGACCAGCAGGTAATGGTTGCTGGTGAATTCGATCAGACGAGTGAGGAAAGCTTGCATGTGGCGAGATGTCCGGATGTAAAAATGCCGGCCAGTATACACAGCCCCTCCTGACGGCTGAACCCCGCGAATCATGGCGCCCGTCGGCCCCAGACGGTAAAATGCCGGTCCTTTTCTGACCCGTTCCCGGAAAGAGCCGTAACCACATGAGCGTATCGCCCAAACCCCTGGTCCTGATCATCCTGGACGGCTTCGGCCATAGCGACACCCCCGAATACAACGCCATCTACGCCGCGAAGAAGCCCAACTGGGACCGCCTGCTGGCCAGCCAGCCGCACGGCCTGATCTCCGGCTCCGGCATGGATGTCGGCCTGCCCGATGGCCAGATGGGCAACTCCGAGGTCGGCCACATGAACCTCGGCGCCGGCCGTGTCGTCTACCAGGACTTCACCCGCGTGACCAAGGCGATCCGCGACGGCGAGTTCTTCGAGAATCCGGTGCTGACCGGCGCAGTGGACAAGGCCGTTGCCGCCGGCAAGGCCGTGCACTTCATGGGCCTGCTCTCCGACGGCGGCGTGCACAGCCACCAGGACCACCTGGTCGCCATGGCCGAACTGGCCGCCAGGCGCGGTGCCGAGAAGATCTACCTGCATGCCTTCCTCGACGGCCGCGATACTCCGCCGAAGAGCGCCGAACCCTCGATCAAGCTGATGGACGAAACCTTCGCCCGCCTCGGCAAGGGCCGCACCGCCAGCCTGATCGGCCGCTACTTCGCCATGGACCGCGACAACCGCTGGGACCGTGTCGAAGCCGCCTACAACCTGATCACCGAAGGCCAGGCCGAATTCACCGCCGCCAACGCCGTCGAAGGCCTGGCCGCCGCTTACGAGCGCGGCGAGAGCGACGAGTTCGTCAAGGCCACCCGCATCGGCGAGCAGGTGAAAGTGGAAGACGGCGACGCGGTGATCTTCATGAACTTCCGCGCCGACCGCGCTCGCGAACTGTCGCGCGCCTTCGTCGAGCCGGGCTTCAAGGAATTCCCGCGCCAGCGCGAACTGAACCTGGCCGGCTACGTGATGCTGACCCAGTACGCGGCGAGCATCCCCGCGCCGAGCGCGTACAAGCCGGAATCCCTGGACAACGTGCTCGGCGAATACCTGGCGAAGAACGGCAAGACCCAGCTGCGCATCGCCGAGACCGAGAAGTACGCCCACGTCACCTTCTTCTTCTCCGGTGGCCGCGAAGAGCCGTTCGAGGGCGAAGAGCGCATCCTCATCCCGTCGCCGAAGGTCGCCACCTATGACCTGCAGCCGGAAATGAGCGCGCCGGAAGTCACCGACCGCATCGTCGACGCCATCGAGAACCAGCGCTTCGACGTGATCATCGTCAACTACGCCAACGGCGACATGGTCGGCCACACCGGCGTGTTCGACGCCGCGGTGAAGGCCGTGGAAGCGCTGGACACCTGCGTCGGCCGCATCGCCGCGGCGCTGGACAAGGTCGGCGGCGAAGCGCTGATCACCGCCGACCACGGCAACGTCGAGCAGATGGAAGACGTGATGACCGGCCAGGCGCACACCGCGCACACCTGCGAGCCGGTGCCGTTCGTCTACGTCGGCAAGCGCAAGCTGAGCATCCGCGAAGGCGGCGTGCTGGCCGACGTGGCACCGACCATGCTGACCCTGATGGGCCTGCCGGTGCCGCAGGAAATGACCGGCCGCTCGATCGTCACCCTGCTGTAATCCGCCGGCGAACGGAAACGCCCCATGCCACGCGGCCCGGGGCGTTTTTTTTAGTGGCCGCGACGGGCATACTAGGCCGGTCTACCCTCCAGGTGCCCGCCACCCCATGCATCGCGCGCTCTCCTCCCTCCTGCTGATCTGCCTGCTGGGCCCCCTCGCCGCCGTCGCCGACGAGCGCGCCGATGCCCAGCGCCAACTGGAACAGACGCGGAAAGACATCGCCGAGCTGAAGAAGACCCTCAGCAGCATCCAGGAAGAGAAATCCGGGGTGCAGAAGCAGCTGAAGTCCACCGAAACCCAGATGGGCGATCTGGAGAAGCAGGTCAAGGGACTGCAGGAACAGTTGAAGCAGAGCGAGGAAGAGCTGCAGCGGCTCGATCAGGAGAAAAAAAAACTCCAGGGTCAGCGCCTTGAGCAGCAACGGCTGATCGCCATCCAGGCCCGCGCGGCCTACCAGAGCGGCCGCCAGGAATACCTCAAGCTGCTGCTCAACCAGGAACACCCGGAAAAATTCAGCCGCACCCTCACCTACTACGACTATCTGAACCGCGCCCGCCTCGAACAGCTCGCCTCCTTCAATGAAACCCTGCGCCAGCTGGAAAACGTCGAGAAGGACATCGCCAGCCAGAACAGCCAGCAGATCGAGCAGCAGAACGCCCTCGAAGCCCGCCGCGAGGAACTCGCCAAGGTGCGCGAGGAGCACCAGCAGGCGCTGGCCAAGCTGAACAGCGAATACAGCGCCGGCGACAAGAAGCTGCAGGCCCGCCAGGACGACCAGGCGGAACTGGCCAAGGTGCTCAAGACCATCGAGGAAACCCTGGCGCGCCAGGCCCGCGAAGCCGAAGAGGCCCGCCAGCGCGCCCTTGCCGAGGAACGCGAACGCGCCCGCCGCGAGCGCGAGCGTGAACGCGAGCTGGCCAGCAGTTCATCCGTCGCCCCGAAGAAACCGCGCGTCGACTACAGCGGTCCATTGGTCTCCAGTTCAGGCAGCACTTACGGCGGAGCCTTCGGCGCCGCCCGCGGCAAGCTGCCCTGGCCGGTCGACGGCCGCGTGCTGGCGCGCTACGGCAGCCCACGCGGCGACGACCCGCGCGCCACCTGGGACGGCGTCCTCATCAGCGCCAACGCCGGCAGCACGGTGCGCGCCGTGCATGGCGGGCGCGTGGTGTTCGCCGACTGGCTGCGCGGCGCCGGCCTGCTGGTGATCCTCGATCACGGCGGCGGCTACCTGAGCCTGTACGGCCACAATCAGAGCCTGCTGAAGGGTGCCGGCGACACGGTGAAGGCCGGCGAGGCCATCGCCACGGTCGGCGCCAGCGGCGGACAAAGCGCCCCGGCGGTATACTTCGCCATTCGCCACCAGGGTCGCCCGGCAGACCCCTCTATCTGGTGCCGCACGCAGGGATAAGCGGCGACACGCCTTAGGAGCCAAACATGCTGCATTGCTTCCGTCTCACCACCCTGGCCCTGGCGTTGTTGCTGGGCAGCGGCGCCGTGCTGGCCGCGCCTGCCGCCGTTCCGGCCGCCAATGGCAAGGAAGCGCCGCTGCCCCTCGATGAGCTGCGCACCTTCGCCGAAGTGCTCGACCGGGTGAAGGCCGCCTATGTCGAACCGGTGGACGACCATACCCTGCTGGAAAACGCCATCAAGGGCATGCTCAGCAACCTCGACCCGCACTCGGCCTACCTGGACCCGCAGGAATTTTCCGAACTGCAGGAAAGCACCAGCGGCGAATTCGGCGGCCTCGGTATCGAGGTCGGCACCGAAGACGGCTTCATCAAGGTGGTTTCGCCGATCGACGACACCCCGGCGGCGCGAGCCGGCATCCAGCCCGGCGACCTGATCGTGCAGATCGACGGCAAGCCGACCAAGGGCCAGTCGATGAACGAGGCGGTCGACAGCATGCGCGGCAAGCCCGGCTCACCGATCGTCCTGACCATCGTGCGCGGCGGCGGCCGGCCGTTTGACGTCGAACTCAAGCGCGCGATCATCAAGGTCAAGAGCGTCAAGAGCCAGATCCTCGAACCGAACTACGGCTACCTGCGCATCACCCAGTTCCAGGTCAACAGCGGCGAGGAAGTGGTCAAGGCGCTGGCCAGTCTGCGCAAGGAGAACAACGGCAAGCTCAAGGGCATCGTCCTCGACCTGCGCAACAACCCCGGCGGCGTGCTGCAATCCGCCGTGGAAGTGGCCGACTCCTTCCTCACCAAGGGGCTGATCGTCTACACCAAGGGCCGCATCGCCAACTCCGAGCTGCGCTTCTCCGCCGATCCGGCCGACCCCAGCGACGGCGTACCGCTGGTGGTGCTGATCAACGGCGGCAGCGCTTCGGCGGCGGAAATCGTCGCCGGCGCCCTGCAGGACCACAAGCGCGCGATCCTCATGGGCACCGACAGCTTCGGCAAGGGCTCGGTGCAGACCGTGCTGCCGCTGAACAACGACCGTGCGCTGAAGCTCACCACCGCGCTCTACTACACGCCGAACGGCCGTTCCATCCAAGCCCAGGGCATCGCTCCGGACATCGAGGTCGAGCGCGCCAAGGTGACCCGCGAGCAAAGCGAGTTCGAGGGCTTCAAGGAAGCCGACCTGGCTGGTCACCTGTCCAATGGCAATGGTGGCGAGGATCGCCCGACCGCCGGCAAGAAATCCGCGAGCCAGCCGCGCCCGCAGGATGCCGACTACCAGTTGAGCCAGGCCCTCAGCCTGCTGAAAGGCCTGAGCGTCAGCCGCGGCAACAACTGACCGATGCGCCTGGCATGGCTCGGCCTGCTCCTGGCCGCCACGCTGTGCCAGGCGCAGGCTGCGCAGCCGCCGCTACTCAGCATCGTCATCGACGATCTCGGGCAGAACCTCGAACGCGACCGCCGCATCTTCGAGCTGCCACCGGCCGTGGCCCTGGCCATCCTGCCGGACACCCCGCACGCCGCCGAACTGGCCCGCGAGGCACATCGGCGCGGACGCACGGTACTCCTGCACCTGCCGATGGACCCGGCCGAAGGCCCCTACGCCTGGCGCCCCGGACTCCCCCGCGAAGAACTGCAGCGGCGGCTGGACAAGGCGCTAGCCGCAGTGCCCTACGTGCAAGGGGTGAACAACCATGAAGGCAGCCGCATGACCAGCGACCGCCCGGCCATGAGCTGGCTGATGGAGAGCCTGCATCAGCGCCACCTGTTCTTCCTCGACAGCCGCACCAGCGCCGCCACCGTGGCCGCAGCGGAAGCGCAGAAGGCCCAGCTGGCGAGCCTTTCCCGCGATGTTTTCCTGGATGACGACCCCAGCGAGGAAGCAGTCGCGCGCCAGCTGCAGGCCGGCATCGCCCTCGCCCGCCGGCAGGGCTCGGCGGTGCTGATCGGCCACCCGAAACCCGCCACCCTGCGCGTACTCGCCCGCGAACTGCCAGGCCTGAAGGCGGCCGGTATCGAGCTGATCGAGCCGCTGCCACTGATCGCCGTGCGCGCCAACCGGGCGATGGCGGCGCATGGGAAGAATGGGATCTATCGCTGAGAAGCGCCCCGACATGTTGTAGATACCGTGTCTCTAGCGAGCGGGCAAGGCCAGTTCTGCCTTGAAGGGCTGGCCTGATTTGAGAACGCCATAGGCGATATGGAGCAGCTTGCGCATAGCAGCGCAGATGATTTGCTTGCCGGTTTTTCCGTTCTCTTGCAGACGTAGGCGCAGGGCTTTTACCGCTGCGTTGTGCAGCATCGCGCACATGGCCGGCATGTACAGGCCGGCCCGCAGCCTGGCCGAGCCCATGCGGGAGATCCGCACCTGCCCCTGGTGGCTACCGGATTGCTGTAGGCGTGGATTCAGGCCGGCAAAGGCGACGACGGCACGCGCATTGTCGAACCGCGAGAGGTCGCCCAACTCCGCCAGCAACAAGGCAGCGGTCTTGTCGCTGATACCGTCGATGCTCACCAGTAGATCGCGCTTGCCGCGCAGGTCAGGATCGTCGTCGATCTGTTCCTGGATTGCTTTCAGGGTCTGGTCGATCTGCCGCTCCAAGTGGGTCATCACCGAAAGGATCGATTCCTTGACGCTGGACTCGGCCGTGTCCAGGCGGTTGCTTTCCATCCGGTAGAGCTCCTTGAGCTCTTCGTAGCGCCGTACCAGGGCGCGCAGGCGCCGCCGGGCCGGCGGCTCGGGTTGCCAGGGCTGCAGTTCGTCGATGTGCCGCGTACCAAACAGCGCCATCAGCTTGGCATCGACCTTGTCGGTCTTCACCCGCTGCAGTTGGCTTTGTGCATAGCTGGCGATCCGCGCCGGATTGACCACGCACAGCCGATAACCCAGCCCCACCAGATGATCGGCGAGGGCTTCGTGGTACACGTTGGTCGCCTCCATAACGACCCAGGCCCCCGGCTCGGCATATTTTTCCAGCCACTGGGTAAACTCCCTGAAACCAGCCGGATCATTGCTCAGGTTGCCCTTGGTGCGGTATTTGCCATTGGCTTGCAGCAGGGCGATATCGAATGTCCGTTTGGCAATATCAACGCCGACAACGATGGGCATAGGGTCCTCCTCAATGAATGCTCGTCGATCATCACTACACCCGATCCAACCTTGCCAATACGAGCTCTCGCGTAATGCGGGCTCAAGATACCGTTCGGATTCACTGGGTGAGTGCGGAGGGCCGGAGCGCTATCTACGATGCAGGCTCGAAGCCTAAGGAGCGAGTCGTCTTCCAGGCCCTCCTTCCGATGATCAGTCGGAGACTATCGCCCACTGATGCGGGCTAGTCGACATACAAGGAGCGAGCTCTGCTCGCGAAAAACGGCAAAGTCAAAAGCTTCGCGAGCAGAGCTCGCTCCTACAGGGGCAGGGCGGGCGCAGTCCGTAGGTTGGCGCTGAACGCAGTGAAGCCCAACGATATCGCGTCGGGCTTCGCGGGGCGGGTTCAGTGGTAGGGCGGGTGCAACCCGCCACAATGCAGCCTGGCGGGTTGCACCCGCCCTACCTCAAATGCCCGACTATCAGAGATAACTGCCCAGCACCTGATCGACATACCCCTCGGAGCGCATCTGATCGAGCGCACCCTGCAGCTTGCTGACCACCTCGTCGGGAGTCTCGCGGTTGAGCGCCAGGTAGAGCTGGCCGGTGTTGAAGCGCAGCACGGTCTTCAGGCCGCTGATGCCTTCCTGCTTGGCCAGGTAGCGGCCGGCCGGGTCGCCGCTGGCCCAGAGATCGATCTGGCCCTTGTCCAGCTTGCCGGCGTTTTCCTGGTCTCGCAGCGCCAGCACCGGATCGAAGCCGCGCTTGCCGAGGAACTCGGCGATCGCATCGCCCTTGTAGGCGCCGATCTTGTACTGCTTGGCCTCGTCCAGGCTGTTCACGCCGATCTTGCTGTCGCCCTTGGCCAGCAGCACCCAGTCGTCCGGGCCGATCGGGCCGATCCACTTGAACAGCGCCTCGCGCTCGGGCAGGCGGGAGGTGACGAACACGCCGTAGCCGGGCTTTTCCAGCGCCAGGTTGTAGATGCGGTCCCAGGGGAAGCGCAGGGTCAGGCTGTACTTGATCCCGGCGCGCTTGAACATTTCCTGCACGACATCCACGGCTATGCCGTCGATGTTGTCTTCCTGTGCGAAATTCTTGCCGTTGATCGCCATGTTGTACGGCGGGAAGTTCTCGGTCAGCAGCACCATGCTGTAGTCCGGGTCCACCTCGGCACGCGCGCCGCTGGCCAACAACAAGGTACAACTCACCCACGCAAGCAATGTGCGTTTCAGCATTGGCAATTTCCTGAATTATTCGAGTTTTCGGGAAGGCGCAGGAGGTGACGCAAATCTGGCGTCAGAAAATCTTGCGCGTACCGAAGCAGAATAGCCGAAGGCCATCTCTGCTTCGATGTGTTTCAACGCAAGAAACGTGCTTGGTGCACGTTCCCGATCCCGCGAGCCAGAGCCGCGGGATCGGGAGGGGAACAGCGGATCGCGGATGGGCGCTCAGCGCACCACGATGCCGCGGCTGGCCAGGTAGGCCTTGGCTTCGGGAACGGTGTATTCGCCGAAGTGGAAGATGCTCGCCGCCAGCACCGCGTCGGCCTTGCCCTCGATGATGCCGTCGGCCAGGTGCTGCAGGTTGCCGACGCCGCCGGAAGCGATCACCGGCACGCTCACCGCCTCGCTGATGGCGCGGGTCACGCCGAGGTCGTAGCCGCTCTTCACGCCGTCCTGGTCCATGCTGGTCAGGAGGATTTCACCGGCGCCCAGGCCTTCCATCTTCTTCGCCCACTCCACCGCGTCCAGCCCGGTGGGCTTGCGGCCGCCGTGGGTGAAGATTTCCCAGCGCGGCGTTTCGCCGGGGCCGGAAACCTTCTTCGCATCGATGGCGACGACGATGCACTGCGAGCCGAAACGCGCGGCAGCCTCGCCGACGAATTCCGGGTTGAACACCGCGGCGGTGTTGATCGAGACCTTGTCCGCACCGGCATTGAGCAGGTTGCGGATGTCCTGCACCGTGCGCACGCCGCCGCCGACGGTCAGCGGGATGAACACCTGGCTGGCCATGCGCTCGACGGTGTGCAGCGTGGTGTCGCGGCCATCGACGCTGGCGGTGATGTCGAGGAAGGTGATCTCGTCGGCGCCCTGCTCATCGTAGCGGCGGGCGATTTCCACCGGGTCGCCGGCATCGCGGATGTTCTCGAACTTGACGCCCTTCACCACGCGGCCGTTGTCCACGTCGAGGCAGGGGATGATGCGTTTTGCCAGTGCCATAGTGGTGCTCTCGCAATTCTGTAGGGTGGACAACGCTCTGCTTGTCCACCATCGATTGGTGGAAAACGCTTCGCGGTTTTCCACCCTACCCTGAACTCAGCCCTTGAAGCTGTCGCACAGCGCCTGGGCTTCGGCGACGTCCAGGGTGCCTTCATAGATGGCCCGGCCGGTGATGGCGCCGATGATGCCCGGGGTGCGGGCGTCAAGCAGCTTCTGGATGTCGCCCAGGTTGTGGATGCCGCCGGAAGCGATCACCGGGATGCGCGTGGCGTTGGCCAGCGCGGCGGTGGCTTCGACGTTGCAGCCCTGCATCATGCCGTCCTTGGAGATGTCGGTGTAGACGATCGCCGACACGCCATCGGCCTCGAAGCGCTTGGCCAGGTCGATGACCTGCACTTCGCTGACTTCCGCCCAGCCGTCGGTGGCGACGAAGCCGTCCTTCGCGTCCAGGCCGACAATGACCTTGCCCGGGAAGGCGCGGCAGGCTTCGCCGACGAATTCCGGCTGCTTCACCGCCTTGGTGCCGATGATCACGTAGCTGACGCCGGCGCGGACGTAGTGCTCGATGGTTTCCAGCGAACGAATGCCGCCGCCGATCTGGATCGGCAGGTTCGGATAGCGCTTGGCGATGGCGGTGACCACCTCGCCGTTCACCGGCTTGCCTTCGAAGGCGCCGTTCAGGTCGACCAGGTGCAGACGGCGGCAGCCGCCCTCGACCCACTTGGCAGCCATGGCCACCGGGTCGTCGGAAAACACCGTGGCGTCTTCCATCAGGCCCTGGCGCAGGCGCACACAGGCGCCGTCTTTCAGATCGATAGCGGGGATGATCAGCATCGGTTGAACCTGCTCAAAGTCGTTGAAATTGGGGGAGTCAGCTCTTTTCGAGCGCCCACAAGTCGCTCTCGATGCTCTCGAACCGGTCTTTCAGGTGAGATTGCACATCGAAGATCGCCTTGTTGTAGAACAGCGGGCCGAACTCGCGCATGAAGAAATCCAGCGCCTCTTCGGCCTCGAAGGCACCCACGTCCAGCTCGAAACGGTCTTCGAGGAAACGCTGGATGGCCCGCGCCGCACTCTGGCGCTGGGCGCCATCGAGTTCGAGGATCGCGGGCTTGTCCTTCTGGCGGGCCATGGCTTACCAGCGGCCGTCCCAGGAGGCGAAGTTCTGCAGCAACTGCAGGCCGTGGGTATGGCTCTTCTCCGGGTGGAACTGCACGGCGAAGCGCGAGCCATCGGCCAGCGCGGCGGCGAAGTCGACGCCGTAGTGGCCGCGGCCGACCACCTGGCGCGGATTGCCCGCCTCGATGTAGTAACTGTGCACGAAGTAGAAGCGCGCGTTGTCCGGGATGTCGTGCCAGAGCGGGTGGTTCACGCACTGCGCGACCTGGTTCCAGCCCATGTGCGGCACCTTCAGGTGCTCGCCGTCCTCGTGCAGATCCTTGCCGAAGAAGCGCACCTTGCCGGGGAACAGGCCGATGCAGTCGACCCCGTCGTTCTCCTCGCTGTGCTCCAGCAATGCCTGCATGCCGACGCAGATGCCGAGGAACGGACGGTCCTGGCTGACTTCACGGACCAGCGTGTCGAAGCCGAGGCGCTTGATCTCGGCCATGCAGTCGCGGATCGCGCCGACACCGGGGAATACCACGCGGTCGGCCTCGCGGATCACCGCGGCGTCGCTGGTCACCAGCACGCGGCCGGCACCGACATGCTCCAGCGCCTTGGACACCGAGTGCAGGTTGCCCATGCCATAGTCGATGACGGCTACCGTCTGCATCAGAGGCACCCTTTGGTCGACGGCATCTGCCCGGCCATGCGCTCGTCCACCTCGATGGCCATGCGCAGCGCGCGGCCGAAGGCCTTGAACACGGTCTCGATCTGGTGGTGGGTGTTGTGTCCGCGCAGGTTGTCGATGTGCAGGGTCACCTGGGCGTGGTTGACGAAGCCCTGGAAGAACTCCATGAACAGGTCGACATCGAAGCCGCCGACGCTGGCGCGGGTGTACGGCACGTGCATCTGCAGGCCCGGGCGACCGGAGAAGTCGATCACCACGCGCGACAGCGCCTCGTCCAGCGGCACGTAGGCATGGCCGTAACGGCGGATGCCCTTCTTGTCGCCGATGGCCTTGGCGAAGGCCTGGCCGAGGGTGATGCCGATATCCTCGACGGTATGGTGGTCGTCGATGTGCAGGTCGCCCTTGCACTCGATGTCCAGGTCGATCAGGCCGTGGCGGGCGATCTGGTCCATCATGTGCTCGAGGAACGGAACCCCGGTATCGAACCGGGCCTTGCCGGTTCCATCCAGGTCGATGGAAACCTTGATCTGGGTTTCCAGGGTGTCGCGCGCGACGGATGCCTTGCGTTCGGCCATCACCAGCTCCACAGCTAACACTGCACGTAATTATAAGAAGGGCGGGCATTATAGGCGCGCCGGGCCGGACGCGGCTACCGGCGGCGGTCGGCAAGCTGGCCGGCAGGGCGCCCGGTTCCTTACACTTGCCGGCCCGAGTCGAGGAGTCCGCCATGCCCGTCATTGTCACCACGCTGCCCCAGCCTTCCGAACAGGACCGCCAGGACCTGCTGAAGATCTACGCCGATGCGCCGGACTGGCTGCTCGCCCCGCATGCCGACGCGGCCGCGCTGGTGGAAGCCGGGCTGCGCGACGGCCGGCTGCTCGGCGGGCGCTTCAACGACCGCCTGCTCGGCGCCGCCTGGCTGCAATGCGATGACGACGCCTGGCGCCTGTCGCGCCTGTGCGTGCGCAAGGTCACCCGTGGACGCGGCGTCGGCCGCCGCCTGCTCGACGAAGCGCAGCGCCTGGCCAGCGAAGCCGGCAAGCCGCTGCACCTGCAGGCGCCCGCCGGTCATCTGGAAGCCCAGGCCCTGGCCGCCAAGGCGCACCTGCCGCTGGAGCAATACTGAGCCGTGGACGGCATCGACCTGCTGATCGTCGGTGCCGGCGCGCTCGGCCTGGCCTGCGCCGCTCGCCTGGCGCGCCCGGGAAGCAGCGTGCTGATCGTCGAGCAGGAACGCCTGATCGGCAGCCACACCTCCAGCCGCAATTCGGAAGTCATCCACGCCGGCCTCTACTACCCGCCCGGGTCGCTGAAGGCCGGGCTCTGCCTGGAAGGCCGCGAGCGCCTGTACGCCTGGTGCGCCGCCCATGAGGTGCCGTTCCGGCGTATCGGCAAGCTGCTGGTGGCCGTGGAAGACGCCGAACGCGGCAAGCTGGAAAGCCTTGCTACGAACGCCACGGCCTGCGGCGTGCACGATCTACAGGAACTGGATGCCGCCCGGCTGCACGCGCTGGAACCGGCGGTACGCGGCGTCGCAGCCCTGCTCTCGCCAAGCACCGGGATCATCGACAGCCACGCCTACCTGCAATCGCTGCTCGCCGAAGCCGAAAGCAAAGGCGCGCAACTGGTGCTGGATACCCGCATCGAGCGCCTGCAGCGCACGGCGGACGGCTGGATCGCCGAAGGTGTCAGCGTCGGTGAGCCCTTCGCACTGAAGGCCGAACGGGTGATCAACGCCGGCGGCCTGTTCGCCCAGCAACTGGCCGCGAATACCGATGGACTTGCAGCCGCTCCGCCGCTGCACCTGTGCCAGGGGCGCTATTTCACCTATTCCGGGCACGCGCCGTTCCGCCATCTGATCTACCCGATGCCCGAGGCGAACACCGCCGGGCTGGGCATCCACGCCACCCTCGATCTCGCCGGGCAACTGCGCTTCGGCCCCGACGTGCGCTATCTCGATGCCATCGACTACAGCGTCGACGAACAGTTGCGCGAGCCCTTCGCCCAGGCCATCCGCCGCTATTTCCCCGGCCTCGACGCCCGGCGCCTGCAGCCCGGCTACAGCGGCATCCGCCCAAAACTCGGCGGCCCCGGGGAACCCGCGGCCGACTTCTTCATCCAAACCCCCAACGACCACGGCCTGCCCGGCCTGGTCAACCTGTTCGGCATCGAGTCCCCCGGACTGACCGCCAGCCTGGCCATCGCCGAACGCGTCGCCGCCGTCATTTGACGGCCATCACATTGATATACTTCCCGGCTATTCCATCCGCCGTCTGAACAAGGATCCGTCCATGAAAGCGTTCGGCAAAATCCTGGGCATCGTGCTGCTCGCCCTGCTTCTCCTGATCGTCGCCGGTGGCTTCATCCTCACCCACTTCTTCGATCCGAACGACTACAAGGACGAGATCCGCCAGCTCGCCCGCGACAAGGCCAACCTGGAACTCGACCTGCGCGGCGACATCGGCTGGAGCCTGTTCCCCTGGCTCGGCCTGCAACTGCACGAAACCGGCGTCGCCAGCGCGCAGACACCGGACAAGCCGTTCGCCGACGTGCAGATGCTCGGCCTCTCCGTGCGCGTGCTGCCGCTGCTGCGCAAGGAAGTGCAGATGAGCGACATCCGCGTCGACGGCCTGACCCTCACCCTGCGCCGCGACAAGAACGGCACCGGCAACTGGGAAAACATCGGCAAACCGGCGCAGCCAGCCGCCGCCGGCACCGCGGCTCCCGCCACGCAGCCGGCCCCGTCCGGGCAACCGACGCCGCCGACCAGCGAGCCCCGCGACCCGCTGAAGCTGGATATCGACAGCCTGACCATGCGCAATTCGCGCATCGACTACAGCGACGAGCAGAGCGGCAAGCAGTACACCGTCGAAGGCATCGACCTCAGCACCGGCAAGATCCGCGAGGGCAGCAGCATTCCGCTCAAGCTCAGCGCCTACCTCGGCACCAACCAGCCGGTCACCCGCGCCCGCACCGAGCTGACCGGCAACCTGCGCTTCGACCGCGCACTCAAGCGCTACCAGTTGGAAGACGCCAAGCTCTCCGGCGAGGCTTCCGGCGACCAGTTGCACGGCAAGACCGCCACCTTCTCGGCCCAGGGCCAGCTACTGCTCGACCAGGCCGCACAGATCGCCGAATGGGACGGGCTGAAAGTCTCGGTCAACCAGTTGCGCGCACTCGGCGAGCTGAAGGCCCGTGAACTGGACAAGCAGCCGAAGTTCGAAGGCGGCCTGTCCGTCGCCCAGTTCAACCTGCGCGAATTCCTCGAAGGCATCGGCCAGACCCTGCCGGCGATGGCCGACGGCAGCACCCTGGGCAAGGTCGAACTGTCCACCCGCCTGAGCGGCACCGCCAACAGCATCCAGCTCGGCGACCTGAAGCTGAAGCTCGACGACAGCAGCTTCACCGGCAGCCTGGGCCTCGCCGATATCGCCAAACAGGCCATCCGCGTGCAACTCAACGGCGACCGCCTGAACCTCGACCGCTACCTGCCGGCCCGCACTGCCAAGGCCCAGGAAGCCGCCAGCGCCACGCGCAAGGCGGAAGTCGACGCCACCATCACCAGCGCCACCCAGGGCAACACCCCGTTGCCGCCGTCGCCGACCCAGCAGGCCTGGAGCGATGCACCGCTGCTGCCCATGGCCCGCCTGCGCGCGCTGGACCTGGACGTCGCCCTGAAGCTCGGCCAACTGACCCTGAACAAGCTGCCGATCGAGAACGCCAACCTCAAGCTGCGCGGCCAGAACGGCGTGATCGACCTGCAAGACATGCGCGGCGAGCTGTACGACGGCCGCTTCAACGCCAAGGCCAACCTCGACGTGCGCCAGGACGTGCCGCTGCTCAGTGCGCAGAAACACGTCGCCAACGTACCGGCGGAGCGCATCGTCGAAGCCTGGGGCGAGAAGCCGCCGCTCACCGGCTTGCTCGACATGGACAGCAACATCACCACCCAGGGCAACAGCCAGCGCGCCTGGATCGACAACCTCAACGGCACCGCCAGCTTCGTCGTCAACCGCGGCGTGCTGCTCAACGCCAACCTCGAACAGCAGCTCTGCCAGGGCATCGCCACCCTCAACCGCAAGGCCCTGACCGCGCCCCACGGCGGCAAGGACACGCCGTTCCGCGAACTCAAGGGCAACCTGACCTTCCGCAACGGCGTGGCCAGCAACCCCGACCTCAAGGTCGCCATCCCCGGCCTGACGGTGAACGCCGACGGCGACCTCGACCTGCGCGTGCTGGGCATGGACTACCGCGTCGGCGTGGTCATCGAAGGCGACAAGAGCGACATGCCCGACCCCGCCTGCCAGGTGAACGAACGCTACGTCGGCATCGCCTGGCCGCTGCTCTGCCGCGGACCGCTGGAACTCGGCGCCAAGGCCTGCCGCCTGGACCAGGAAGGCCTCGGCAAGATCGCCGCGCAACTGGCCGGGCAGCGCCTGAACAAGAAGATCGAAGAGAAGCTCGGCGACAAGGTCAGTCCCGAACTGAAAGACGCACTCAAAGGGCTGTTCAAGAAACAATGACGCCGGAACGCTTCAACACCGCGGTGCTCGACTGGTTCGACCGCCACGGCCGCCACGACCTGCCCTGGCAGCGGGATATCAACCCGTACCGCGTATGGGTCTCGGAAATCATGCTGCAGCAGACCCAGGTCAGCACCGTGCTGGGCTACTACGACCGCTTCATGGAAGCGCTGCCCAGCGTTGAGGCGCTGGCCGCCGCGCCGGAAGACGAAGTGCTGCACCTGTGGACCGGGCTCGGCTACTACAGCCGCGCGCGCAACCTGCACAAGACCGCGAAGACGGTGGTCGAGCAGCACGGCGGCGAATTCCCCCGCGACGTCGAACAGCTCGCCGAACTGCCCGGCATCGGCCGCTCCACCGCCGGCGCCATCGCCAGCATCTCCATGGGCCTGCGCGCGCCGATCCTCGACGGCAACGTCAAGCGCGTGCTGGCCCGCTATCTCGCCACCGACGGCTATCCGGGCGAACCGAAAGTGGCGAAACAGCTGTGGGACGCCGCCGAACGCTTCACCCCGCACGAGCGGGTCAACCACTACACCCAGGCGATGATGGACCTCGGCGCCACCCTCTGCACCCGCACCCGCCCGAACTGCCTGCTCTGCCCGCTGCGCGAGGGCTGCCGCGCCCACCTGCTCGGCCGCGAGACCGACTTCCCGGTGCCCAAGCCGCGCAAGGCGCTGCCGCAGAAACGCACCCTGATGCCGATCCTGGCCAACCGCGAAGGCGCCATCCTGCTCTACCGCCGCCCATCGACCGGCCTCTGGGGCGGGCTGTGGAGCTTCCCCGAACTGGACGACCTCGCCGCCCTAGCCCCGCTCGCCGAACGTCACGCCCTCGACCTCGGCCAGCGCCGGGAACTGCCGGGGCTGACCCATACCTTCAGCCATTTCCAGCTGGCCATCGAACCCTGGCTGGTGCGCGTCGAAGGCGCGGCGCCCGCCATGGCCGAGGCCGACTGGCTCTGGTATAACCTCGCCACCCCACCGCGGCTCGGCCTCGCCGCCCCGGTGAAAAAGCTGCTCAAACGGGCAGCCGACGCGTTGAAAGCAGGAGAAATGCCATGACCCGACTGGTGATGTGCCGCAAGTACAAAGAAGAACTGCCCGCCCTCGACCGCCCGCCCTACCCCGGCGCCAAGGGCGAAGACATCTACAACCACGTCTCGAAGAAAGCCTGGGAAGAGTGGCAGAAGCACCAGACCATGCTGATCAACGAACGCCGCCTGAACATGATGGACGCCGAGGACCGCAAGTTCCTCCAGGCCGAAATGGACAAGTTCCTCTCCGGCGAGGAATACGCCCAGGCCGAGGGTTACGTCCCGCCTAGCTCGTAAGTTTCGGTATTAACTGAAAAAATTTTTCACGGCGCGCTTGACACCCCCCTCCAAAACCCTTTTAATGCGCCCCGTCGCCCAGGTAGCTCAGTTGGTAGAGCAGGGGATTGAAAATCCCCGTGTCGGCGGTTCGATTCCGTCCCTGGGCACCAAGACACCTAAGCCCCTGATTCCGAAAGGTTTCAGGGGTTTTGTGTTTCTACGGTATGGCCTAAGCCCACCCTTCTGGTACACAAGGTGGGTACACATGACCAGCTCTAGGCCTATCATCAAAGGACCAGCCATCCCGAGGCAGCGGTCCTTCATGGCTCAGCCCTTCAAGCATCCCACGAGCGGCGTGTACTACCTCCGCCGTCGCGTCCCCGACGAACTCCGCAGCATCCTTGGCCGCGAATACAAGCGCTCGCTGAAGACTCGTGATCCCAGCGAAGCCAAAGGACGCTTTGCCGCCGAGTACGCCAAGAGCGAAGAGGTGTTCTCACTGGCCCGGCTCCAACTGCAAGGGACGGCAGTGCTCTCGGCACGAGATATCCAGCAGCTAGCGTCTCGTTGGTTCCGGCAGGAGCTAGACGAGATGGAGCGCACGGGGGAGTTCCGGACTTTTCTCATCCCCGGCTCCGTGGAGTCTTGGGAAACTCCGTATGGCTGGGAAGAACGGCAGGAGTATCTCAGCTACCGGGAAGCAGTTGAGTCCGGAAACGAGATAGATGCCGCTGGTGCAAGTCTGTCGTATGCCCGCAAGGCCATGAAGGCCGAGAGTCTACCCTTCCCTCAAGAGAACACGGCTGCCCGGAACAATCTCGTCGAGGCATTCCACGAGCACCTGTTCAAACTCTCCGATATTGCCAAGCAACGCCACGAAGGCAACTGGCTGGCCGAGGTAAATGTCCTCCACCATGAGCCTCTGAGCATTGGCAACCGGGAAAAGACCAAGGCCAAGACGCTGCTGGAATGCTTCGAGGCATATGCCAAAGCCAAGACACTGGACGATGGCGACAATCGCAGCACGAGGAAGACGCTGGACGAGTTCCGCAGTTCGCTCAGGCGGTTTGTTGAGCTGTTCGGGGATGTGGAAGTAACCAAGCTCACCCGAGCGGTGGTACAGGAGTACAGGTCCAAGCTGGCGGAGTTCCCTGTGAAGACCGCCGGGGCCGGCAAGCTGACAGCCCAGCAGCTAATCGACAAGGCCAAGGCCGAATCTCTGCCTCTGCTCTCACCGGCAACCATTCGGAACCGACTACGGGCGCTGTCGGCAGTCCTCGGTTTCGCCGTCCGTATGGACTGGATCAAGGAAAACCCTGTCGAGGCAGGCGGCATTGCCAAGGCGGCAGCCAAAGCCGCAGGGGCAAGGGCAGACCGCAAGAGGAAGGACTACACACAGGCAGAGCTGCAGGCCATCTTCAGCTCCGCTGCCTTCACGCAGCGCGATTGGAAGCCCGCAGGAGGGGGCAACTACGGGAAGGCGTGGTACTGGCTCCCGCTGCTCATGTACTACACAGGCTGCCGGCGCGAGGAACTGGCCCAGCTCGCCGTGGCTGACGTGAGCGAAGAGGACGGGATACCGTACCTGTCCATTCTCGCCCACGAGGACGACGGGCCGGAGGATGACGACCGCACCGTCAAAACGGCAGGCAGCCGGCGACGGGTTCCCCTGCATCCTGACTTGCTGAGGTTGGGCTTCCGCGAGTACGCGGCCAGCGTCCCCGCTGACGGGCAACTATTCCCCCTGCTCAAACCTTCTCCAGCGGGGTTCTACGGGGCGAACTGGGGGAAGGCATGGGGTAGGTATATCCGAGATGAGGCGTGCATCAGCGGGCCTGCTAGCCCGTCCCACGGCTTCCGCCATACGTTCAAGACACTGAGTCGACAGGTCGGTATTCCGGAGGATGTTCACGACGCAATCACGGGACACAGCCCGAAGAATGTCAGCCGGGATTACGGCTCCATGCCGTTGAGCCGGATAGCTCAGGAACTGGAGAAGTTTCCGCCGGCGCCGCTGCTTGCTCTCAAGGCATAGCCCTGCAAGCTCCCACAGGCGTCGTGGTGATGTGTTGGGGATCAGGCAGGCCGCAGGGCTGCCCTCCCTAATCCACGCATAGCTACCCCCCCATACCCCCCCGATACAGATTGAGCTTGGTCCTGGGATACTCTGACTCTGCATCCGACCTGCGTCTGGCTCTGAGTCTGACAACTCTCGCGTCGCTGGCGCTCCGCTCGCCCTCCCTTCCCTCTGACAAATATCCCTCTCCCCTTCCCCGCCACGAAAGCCGTGGCTGCTGGGTATAGGTCGTCGGTTCAGCTAATGCTGTTTGTCGTCGGTCGGTCGGTACGCCGGTTGACTGGAATGTCTCTCTAGTCTGGATACGGGGCCAATTAGAAGGCCCATGCAATGCCGCCAGCGGGGCGCGATGCAGCCGCCGCTTATATGCACTGCCTGGCAGCCAGCGTTTCACCAGCGGCCTTACAGGTGCCTTGGCAGCCATCACTCTCCGCCACGTCACTACGGGCTCAGACCTCCGCCCAATGCCGCTTCACCGTAGCTATATGCACCCCAAGGCGCTCGGCGACCTTCGACTGACTCAACCTCTCAGCCTTCAGCCTCTGCACTTTCTCCCGCGTCCCGGTGGCTACTGGCCGCCCCAGCTTCCTCCCCTCAGCCTTGGCCCGCTGTAGCCCCGCCTGCGTCCGTTCGATCAACAGGTCGCGCTCGAACTCAGCCACGGCGACGAGCACCTGCATTGTCATCTTGCCGGCTGCCGAGGTGAGGTCCACGTCCCCAAGGGCGAGGCAGCGTACCCGGATGCCACGGACGGCTAGTAGCTCAATAGTGCTCCGCACGTCCATTGCATTGCGGCCGAGTCGATCTAGCTTCGTCACCAGCAGCACATCCCCTGACTCCATGCGTTCCAGTAGCCTCTGGAATTGAGGCCTATCACAAGCAGGGACGGAACCGCTAACAGTCTCAGCCATGACTCGCTGTGGCTGGATATCAAATCCGGCAGCCTTCACCTCAAGCAACTGGTTGTCGGTAGTCTGGTCAGCCGTACTGACTCGGGCGTAAAGGAAGGCGCGGCTCATGCTGGCATCTCCGGTAGCAACAAACGTAGTCGCACCATGCAGATGGCGCATAAAATATGCAAGGCTATATTGATGCAACCAGACAGGTACCCCGACAGACGGTCGCATCTAACGGAGGTTTGTTGTGCAGCCCAGCACTTGAGCGCCCCGCACCTCTGAGACACGCTCCCCTTGACGCGACGCGTGCAAGGCGGATCGGCCGAGCGCCATAGTGGAGCTACTAGGCACGACGCCACACGTAGAAGAGTAGAGATACTTGGAGGAGAAGGGCCACCGGGGGAGGTAAGCGCATTATGTTCTCAGGCCCCACCGCCCGTACGAGGTGCGATTTTGGGCCGTGAGCACAGAAGGCTACTTAGGTTGAATGTTGTGGGCACTTCAAGATTAGTCATTGCGGCAAGCCTTCCGCCCAGCGGATGTGCACCCAAGAGAGTCCGAACATCCAGAATCTTTGTTAGGTACGCAGTACTGTCACCGCGCCCAAGATCGGCCCACATTATTGAGATCAGACAACTATTCATTAGCGAGAATTCACCAAACTCCTGCCTCGACGGTTCGCCTTCATTGAACATGTACTGCAGAGCCGCCATGAATCGCCCATCTCTCTACTCTGGCCCTCCAACAGCGCGGCTAACGCAACCATACAACAAACATCAGCCAACTCCAAAGGCCCATGTTCTTAAGATACGCCACTACCATCTCTGCATCCCTGACATACATCTTGTCCCAATCACCAATAACCCTATAAGCAATGTTCCTAAACGACGAAACCAAGAAACCTCACACTACTGCCACATACCGCTAAGAATAGCCTGCGCCGAACATGCAAAGAGATAAAGAGACTTAGAGGGCGCAATACAGCACAGAGACTCCTTGCTGACGTAGCGCCGCCTATCCAGCCCCCAAAATTTACTTCCCTATGTAGTTTAGGAAATTTTCATACTCATCCGGACACTCAACCAACAAGCCAGAAATATATTCAGTGGCTGCCGCATTCAGCCTAACCAACTTATACTCGTCACTTAACATATACTCCTCCGGCATACCTTCCATAGCCTCTTCAAATCTACGATATAGACACTCCATTAATAATGGGTCTGCCGAAATAGCTAGAACGCCCCCAAACCTAGCCGATAACGCTTGCTCTTCTGTCCCACCGTCATTCAAAACCTTCTCAGCAAATCTCATCTCAACTGAATGCAACTCAGCTCCGCCGGAGGCCTCACTAACACTATAAAGATTCGCAAACCCTTTCACTGCATAGTCGATATCAGGCCTTCTGGGCTGGAGCAAATACGCCTTCTTCTCGACCTCATCCACGTAATACTTAGAAGCAAATCCTAACAGAGCATCATCAACACTATTAAATTTATGGAGCCGCTTATGAATTTGAGCCTTTGCAATAACTTGACCCAAGCATAAAACCAACATCTGATAATCCGGATGAGCTCTATCCAAAACATAATTCGAATGCACCAAGGCTATCGCAGCTGCAGATAATTTATGAGGGCGCCCTCCGAACCTCCCTTCAAAAAAATACGATTCATGGACCCAAGCAGACTCAATCAACTTATTAGCTAACGCAGCCGGACCCGACTCAAGCAACCCTTGTCTTTTATAGCCCTCAAAAAGCTTCTGCAAAACTACAGCAGCCTCACTCTTTTTATACATCACAACTAACGAACCCCAAAAACCCATGACATCACCCCCAACAGAGCAAATAAAAACACTCTCAAGCTTACCGTTTACCTAATGCTGGGAATTCCATATATACACCAGAACTCCTCACAAGGATTAAAGCATAAGTGCAAACGAGCAGAAGGCAATCCAACTGAGGGCAAGCAGCCTCGTACGGACCACAACAAGAGACCAATGCAGCTTCCTCTAGGTACACAGTATCGGTACACTATGAACAAGGGGCATCCTTGAAATACCCCGATTTAAAGGGGCTTAGCCATTGCCTAGTCGTGTCGGCGGTTCGATTCCGTCCCTGGGCACCACCTTTCGTTTTCAGGTGGTGCCAAAACCACCCGAAAGCCCCAAGAAACCCGCCTAGTGCGGGTTTTTTGTTGCCTGGATTTTCCCTTCCTTTTTGGTTTAGGGGCATTTTTGGGGGCTTTCCGGTTCAGTCTTCCTCCAGGCCCCCATGCAGCCGTCCGGTTCCGCGCCGCAATCTGGACGGTGAGCCGAATAGAATCCACAATCGGCTCACTCAATGAGCCGAATAACTCCTCTATCCGGCTCACGACTGGATCAGAACCGACATGGACCACCCTCGCTGGATCTGGCAGCAACCCGATTGGCCCCGTTTCCACTGGCGGGCGGAGCGCCTGGCGCCGCTGTTGCGCGAGTGTGCGCAGGCCCAGGGGCGTTTGCTTGGCATGGTCGGTGCGACAGGCAGTGAGCTCGCCGCGCAGAGCGAACTGGATGTTCTGCTGCAGAACATCCTCACGTCCTCGGCCATCGAGGGCGAGCAGCTCAACGTCGGTTCGGTGCGTTCCTCGCTGGCCCGTCGCTTGGGGTTGGAGCAATCCGCCGACGGCCGCGTCAGCCCACGCAGCGAGGGGCTTGCGGAACTGATGCTGGATGCCACCCAGCATTTCGAACGACCACTCGACGAACAGCGCCTGCTGCACTGGCACGCCTTGCTGTTCCCCGAGCAGGACGAACTGCTGCCCCGGCGCATCCATGTCGGCGCCCTACGGGGTGAGGAGCCGATGCAGGTGGTTTCCGGCCGCCTGGACAGCCCCACCGTGCATTTCGAGGCGCCGCCCCGCGACGGATTGGAGCGACAGCTCAATGACTTTCTCGACTGGTTCGCCAGCAGCCGCAGCGATGCCAGTCTCGATCCCCTGCTGCGTGCCGGCATCGCCCATTTCTGGTTCGTCACCCTGCACCCGTTCGATGACGGCAACGGTCGGCTGACCCGCGCCATCACCGACCTGGCTCTGGCCCAGGCGGAGAACCAGGCCATCCGCTTCTACGCGATGTCCGCCAGCATCCTCGACGACCGCAGCGGCTACTACCGCATCCTGGAAAGCAGCCAGAAGGGCGATCTGGATATCAGCGCCTGGCTCGAATGGTTCCTGGGCACCCTGCTGCGCAGCCTGCAGCAGGCACTGGCGCGCATCGACCGTGTGCTGGCCAAGTCACGCTTCTGGCAGCAGCATCGCGAGCAGGCGCTTTCCGTGGAACAGATCAGAGTGCTCAATCGGCTGCTCGACGGCGGCGAGCGCGGCTTCGAAGATGGCATCAGCGCCAGCCAGTACCAGGCCGTCGCCAAGGTTTCCAAGGCCACCGCCACGCGTCATCTGAGCGACCTGCTGGAAAAGGGCTGCCTGCGGCGCCTGCCCGGCGGCGGCCGTTCCACCCGGTACCAGATCAACTGGACGGAAAGCGCCACGCCCTCCCCCTGAATCTTGCCTGCGTCGTGCCAGCACGAAGTGCATGCATTCTCAAATGCGAGTCTTTATTATTTCGCCCGCAGTGACCGACCGAGACTCGCAGCGTGCCCCTTCCCTCCGCCTCTCCACTTGCCGCGCTCTACCGCAGCCATCATGGCTGGCTGTTCGGCTGGCTGCGGAAGAGGCTCGGCTGTCCGGAGAATGCGGCCGATGCGGCGCAGGACACTTTTGCCAAGCTGATCGGGCGCAATGAACTGGAGTCGCTGCAGGAGCCGCGCACCTATCTGCTGGTGGCGGCCAACCGCTTGCTGATCAATCAGTACCACCGGCGGCGCGTCGAGGAAGAGACAGCGATGCCGCCCTACGCCTGCTGGAAGCGAGCCTGCCGATTCGCATCGAACGCCACAGTGACTATCTGCTGCGGGTAGTGCCGCACTGAGGTGGCGATTGGTGGAAAAGGCTTCGCCGTTTTCCACCCTACGAACTGTAGGAACCAGCTAGCTGGTGAATACGACAGGGCTTCGCGAGCAGAGCTCACTCCGGGCTGCATCGCCCACCGTAGGTTGGCGCTGAGCAACGCGAAGCCCAACATCGCCATCGTTGGGCTTCACTGCGTTCAGCACCAACCTACGCGGGTTCTGGCCCTTATGCAGGATGCAAGACGGTTGCTCCTGCAACAGCGGGCAGAAGAATTTTGCCGAGGGCACTGCCCGATTTTTTCTGAGCCCGGTCATTGGAAGCAAACACTCGAACTCCCTTGGGGGGGAACACCAATGACCGCACCGACCCTGTCCCTTTTCCGCATCAGCGCGCTGGCGCTGGCCCTCGGCTGCGCCATGCCGGTACTGTCCGTGGCGGCGGAGAGGACCTATCACTTCGAGCAGTCCAGCCAGCCGCTGGATCGTGCCCTGACCGACCTGACGGCGCGGACCGGCCTGTCGATCGGCGCCGACGCCAGCCTTCTGGCCGGCAAGACCGCGCCCGCGCTGCACGGCGACTACAGCGCCGAGCAGGCCCTGGAGCGGCTGCTGCAGGGCAGCGGGCTGGAATGGCGCTTCAGCGGCGAGCGCAGCATCACCCTGCGACCCGCGCCGCCGGCTTCGACCAGCGCAGCCGAGCATTCGTCGGCTTCGAGCGGGACGACTACAACCTGCGCCTGCAGGCCATGCGCCTGGAGAGCTACGACGATGCGTTCAAGGACAGCAACGGGCGCAAGATCGAGGGTTACACCACCGTCGACCTGCTCGGCGCCGTGGCGCTGCCGGTCGGCAAGCTGGAGGCCGGCCTGTACAACCTGACCGACCGCACCTACAAGACGCTGTTCGTCCAGGCCAACGCCGCCGCGCCGTTCCCCCATGCCGAAGGACGCCGCCTGGCGCTGAGCTATTCGGTGGACTGGTAACGCCTGACCGCGCCACTTTCCGGGGCCTTGCCCAAGGCCCCGGCCTTCCTGCCGCCCACAGGGCCGCGCAGCATTCCGCCGCAAACAGCCGAAACATCCTGACGGACGAAGCGGTTCGAATGAATCGTCGGCAACACTGTCTACTAGCATGTAGCACGGCGATATTTCAGAATCATGAAATTCCGGACGATTTTTCGTCAAAAGGGAAAATACCGTCCGGCCCTCAATGTTTCGTTTCCTTGTGGAGCACCTGTGCGCTCACTTATTCGCTGGTGGCAAACCCGCGGCAATCTCGCCACCCTCGCCGCCCTGTTCCTGCTGGTTCCGCTGGTCAGCCGTCACCTGCTGGGCTGGGGCACGCCACTCGGCTACCTGTCGGACCTGTTCATCGGCAGCCTGCTGGTGTTGCTGCTGCACAACCGCCGGTTGATCGTCGCCCTGCCGGTGATGCTGCTGTGGGGCATGATCAGCATTGGCTCGGTGGAGCTGGTCAGCGCCGTCGGGCGCATGCCGGACGTATCCGATGTGAAGTACCTGCTGGACCCGCAGTTCATCGGCAACTCGACGGCGGGCGCGGGCGGCGGCCTGGCTCACCCGTGGCTGGCGGCCGCGCTGGGCGGCGCCCTGCTGTTCTGCGCCGTGTTCTGGCGGCGCAATGAGCAACCGCTGCCGCGCTACGCCTACGCCGTGCCGGTGTCGCTGCTGCTCGGCCACTTCGGCATGCAGTACTACGTGCCCAGCGACGCCTGGGAATGGAAGCAGTTCAACCTGCCGCACAAGCTGCTCGCCGGCTCGTTCACCCGCACCGAACTGGCCATCGAGAACTGGCAGGATCGCGACAAGCCGGAAATCCCGGTGGACGCCAGCGGCCTGACCCGCCTCGACCTCAACGGAACCCCGCTGCTGGCCGGCAACGGCCAGGCGCGCAACGTGCTGATCGTGGCGATGGAAGGCATCCCCGGCGCCTATGTGGCGACCAACCGGGCGGCGCTCAGCAGCAGCTACAACGAATCGCTGATGCCCAAGCTCAGCGCCTGGGCGCAGCGCGCCATGACCACGCCGGACTACGTGGTGCACAGCCACCAGACCATCCGTGGCATGTACGCCCTGCTCTGCGGCGACTACAGCAAGCTCGACAACGGCACGCCCAAGGGCCTGGAACTGCTCGGCAATCCCTCCCGCGCGGCGGAATGCCTGCCGGCGCAGCTGCACCAGCACGGCTTCAGCACCCACTTCCTGCAGGGCGCCGGGCTGCGCTTCATGGCCAAGGACAAGGTCATGCCGGCGATGGGCTTCGACAAGACCCTCGGCCGCGACTGGTTCAAGAACACGCCGTACCTGGAATTCGCCTGGGGCATGGACGACAAGTCGTTCTTCGAGGGCGCGCTGGACTACGTCGGCGAACTGCGCCAGGCGAAGAAGCCGTGGATGCTCACCCTGCTGACCGTGGGCACCCACCAGCCCTACTCGGCCACCCCGGAATACCTGGCCAAGTTCGCCACTCCGCGCGAAGCGGCCGTCGCCTACCTGGATGACGCGATCGACGCGTTCCTTCGCGGCCTGGAGAAACAGGGCGTGCTGAAGGACACCCTGGTGATCCTGACGTCCGACGAATCCCACGGCATCGACGGCGTCCGCCTCGCCTCCTCCTGGGGCCTGAACCTGGTCCTCGCCCCGGAACAGGCCGCCCTGCCACCGGTGAAGAGCGGCGTCTACGGCCATGTCGACCTGGCCACCTCGGTACTCGACTACTTCGGTTTCCAGGTGCCGCAGGACCTGTCCGGCCGCTCGCTGTTCCGCGTCTACGACAGCGGCCGCGAGATGATGTCGTTCACCAACGGCCTGCTGCGCTATCACGACGGCAAGGGCACCTTTACCGAGTGCGATTTCCTCCAGGTGTGCCGCAGCTACCGCAGCGAAGGCTTCATCGCCGACAGCGCGCGCTTCATCGACCGTTTCAGCGGACGCAACGCGCGGCTGATCTCCGCCCGCGCCGCGGTGCTCGACCATTCGGTGATCGCCAACCCGATGGAGCGCGAATACCAGTTCGCCACCCGCGAGCGCATCCGCCTGAAGCCGAACGCGACCAACGACTACACGGATAACCTGATCGGCGCGCAGTACCTGGAATTCCCGCCGGACAGCCACACCACGGTGAGCCTGAAGATCCGCGCGATCCGCATGGATGCGCAGGGCGCCAAGGTGCAGCTGAAAACCAAGGAGTTCGAGAAGCCGGTCAACCTGCAACTGCCGGAGTTCCCGCTGGTCAAGCGCGGCGAGCCGCTGGAAGTCAGCTTCGGCTTCGATAACGAGAAGGCGCGCAAGGCGTTCTCCTTCCACCTGCTGGTGGAGGGCCGCGGCGTCATCGAGATCACCGACTTCCACGTCACCACCCAGCCGCGCAAATCGGCAATCGATGCACGTGGTCCGGACGCCGGCAAGGTTGCCGACAGCACAGCACCGGCCGGACCGCGCATTGGCGGCCATCCGGTGCTGATGGCCAACCAGCTCGACAAGCTGGAAAGGGACTCCACCGGTACCGAGTTGCCCAGCGATACGGCTCCGGAAGTGCGGCAGTTGATGCAATGAGTGTTTCCGCCTCCTCTCCCGCAAGGGGAGAGGAGGCATGACGCCCCACCGCCAACACCAATTCCCACAGAAGCTATTCTGAATCACTGCACGGCAAGTTCTGAGTCGTCGGCAAGACGTTGCTGTCAGCTTCTTGTTCACCCCAGGCGACAAGGCCCTGCAGCAATGCGACAACATGCCACTATCCCGACCGCGCGCGGCTTGCGGATGCTTGGCGCACCCCAGGTCGCGTGTTAGCTTCGCGTCGCCAGGAAGGCCCCAATCTTGCAGCAGCAAGTATCAGAAACATCCAAGAACAAAACAGAGGAGCCCCGCATGGCTGAGGCTGTACCCGCCCTGGAAATCCGTAACCTGCACAAGCGTTACGGTGACCTCGAAGTGCTCAAGGGCATTTCCCTTACCGCCCGCGACGGCGATGTGATCTCCATCCTCGGCTCCTCCGGTTCCGGAAAATCCACCTTCCTGCGCTGCATCAACCTGCTGGAAAACCCGCACGAGGGCCAGATCCTCGTCGCCGGCGAAGAGCTCAAGCTGAAGAAGAGCAAGAACGGCGACCTGGTCGCCGCCGACAACAGGCAGATCAACCGCCTGCGCAGCGAGCTCGGCTTCGTCTTCCAGAACTTCAACCTGTGGCCGCACATGAGCATCCTCGACAACATCATCGAGGCGCCGCGCCGCGTGCTGGGCAAGAGCAAGGCCGAAGCCATCGAGATCGCCGAGGCCCTGCTGGCCAAGGTCGGCATCTCCGACAAGCGCCACAGCTTCCCCGCGCAGCTCTCCGGCGGCCAGCAGCAGCGCGCGGCCATCGCCCGCACCCTGGCGATGCAGCCGAAGGTGATCCTGTTCGACGAGCCGACTTCGGCGCTCGACCCGGAAATGGTCCAGGAAGTGCTTAATGTGATCCGCGCGCTGGCCGAGGAAGGCCGGACCATGCTGCTGGTCACCCATGAAATGAACTTTGCCCGCCAGGTTTCCAGCGAAGTGGTCTTCCTTCACCAGGGCCTGGTAGAGGAGAAGGGCCCGCCGCAGCAGGTATTTGACAACCCGACGTCGGCACGCTGTAAACAATTCATGTCTAGCCACCGCTAACGGAGCAACATCGCATGAAAAACTATAAGAAGCTTCTTCTGGCCGCAGCAGCTACCCTGGCCTTCGGCGCCCACGCCGTTGCCGCCGACAAGCTGCGCATCGGCACCGAAGGCGCATACCCCCCCTTCAACGGCATCGATGCCAGCGGCCAGGTGGTCGGCTTCGACCTCGATATCGCCAAGGCGCTGTGCGCCAAGATGAAGACCGAGTGCGACGTGGTCACCTCGGACTGGGACGGCATCATCCCGGCCCTGAACGCCAAGAAGTTCGACTTCATCGTCGCTTCCATGTCGATCACCGACGAGCGCAAGCGCGCGGTCGACTTCACCAACCCCTACTACACCAACAAGCTGCAGTTCGTGGCGCCCAAGTCGGTGGACTTCAAGACCGACCAGGGCTACCTGAAAGGCAAGGTGATCGGCGCGCAGCGTGCCACCATCGCCGGCACCTGGCTGGAAGACAACCTGGCCGACGTGGTCACCATCAAGCTCTACGACACCCAGGAGAACGCCTACCTGGACCTGTCCTCGGGCCGCCTGGACGGCGTGCTGGCCGACAAGTTCGTGCAGTACGACTGGCTGAAGAGCAACGCCGGCAAGGACTTCGAGTTCAAGGGCGAGCCGGTGTTCGACAACGACAAGATCGGTATCGCCGTGCGCAAGGGCGACCCGCTGCGTGACAAGCTTAACGCCGCGCTGCAGGAAATCGTCGACGACGGCACCTACAAGAAGATCAACGACAAGTACTTCCCCTTCAGCATCTATTGATGCCGACCCCGCAGCGCCGGCCCACAAGGCCGGCGCGTGCCTTCAGGCGTGACACTCCATGATTTTCGACCTGCACGGCTTTGGCGATCAGTTGATCGCCGGCACCTGGATGACGCTGAAGCTCTCGCTGGCCGCAGTCTGCATGGGACTGCTGCTCGGCCTGCTCGGCGCCGTCGCCAAGACTTCCAAGAGCGGTTTCCTGCAATTCCTCGGTGGCGCCTACACCACCATCGTGCGTGGCGTGCCGGAAACCCTCTGGGTACTGATGATCTACTTCGGCACGGTGACCAGCCTGAACGCCCTCGGCGATCTGTTCGGCAAGCCGGAACTGGCCCTGTCGCCCTTCGCCGCCGGCACCACCGCGCTCGGCCTGTGCTTCGGCGCCTATGCCACCGAAGTGTTCCGCGGCGCGCTGCTGGCGATCCCCAAGGGGCATCGCGAAGCCGGCCAGGCACTCGGGCTTTCCGCGCCGCGGATCTTCTGGCGTATCGTCCTGCCGCAGGTGTGGCGCGTGGCGCTGCCGGGGCTGGGCAACCTGTACCTGATCCTGCTGAAGGACACCGCGCTGGTCTCGCTGATCACCCTCGAGGAGATCATGCGCAAGGCCCAGGTCGCCTCCAACGCGACCAAGGAACCCTTCACCTTCTACATGACTGCAGCCCTGATCTACCTCGGCCTGACGGTCTTCATCATGGCGGCCCTGCACTTCCTTGAGCGCCGCGCCGGCCGCGGCTTCGTGAGGACCGAGCTATGAACGATCTGGAGCTGATCATCAAATGGCTGCCGAAGATGCTCCAGGGTGTCGGCCTGACCCTGGAGCTGCTGGCCATCGCCGTGGTCGCCGGCCTCGCCCTGGCGCTGCCGCTGGGCATCGCCCGCGCCTCCCGGCACTGGTACATCCGCGCGGTGCCGTACGCCTACATCTTCTTCTTCCGTGGCACCCCGCTGCTGCTGCAACTGTTCATCGTCTACTACGGACTGGCGCAGTTCGAAGCGGTGCGCCAGGGCATGTTCTGGCCGTACCTGCGCGATCCGTACTGGTGCGCGCTGCTGACCATGACCATGCACACCGCCGCCTATATCGCCGAGATCCTCCGCGGCGCCATCGGCGCGGTGCCGGTCGGCGAGGTCGAGGCGGCGCGGGCGCTGGGCATGTCGCGCAAGCAGGCGCTGTTCCACATCATCCTGCCACGCGCCGCGCGCATCGGCCTGCCGGCCTACAGCAACGAGGTGATCCTCATGCTCAAGGCCAGCGCGGTGGTCTACACCGTGACGCTGTTCGACATCATGGGCATGACCCGCACCATCATCGCCCGCACCTACGAGTCCATGCTGTTCTTCTGCCTGGCCGGGGTCCTGTACCTGCTCATCACCCTGGTGCTCACCCGCCTGTTCCGCCTGCTGGAACGCTGGCTGCGGGTGGATGCGATGCAGGGGCGCTAGAGAAAGGCTGATCGCGGGCATGGCCCGCTTGTATGGCGGTAGGGTAGGAACCTGTCGGGGGTGGAGGGACAAGACCCGCTTCTGCAAGCCAGACGGTAGGAGACTTCCCCCACCCACGCGCTCACGACAAGCGCCGAT
>NZ_JAELYA010000012.1 GCF_017589465.1 Pseudomonas schmalbachii | reverse complement strand
TGAAGAAGACCGAGGCCCTGACCATTTTGGCCCGCAAATTAGCCCGGATAGCCTTTGCCCTGATGCAGACGCAGACGGCTTATCACCCCCAGGAGGCGAAGCCCCATTGACATAGAATCTCCTACAACGGACTCCCCCGTAGGAGCGGGCCATGCCCGCGAAACTTCCCGCACCTGTAGGATGGGTTGAGCGCAGCGATACCCATCACTCATCGCCCACGCCTTACAGGCCGACCAAAGTCCCGCCGCCCCGCTTTTTGTTTAGAATGCCCGCTCCCCCGCGCCGCCAGGACCCACGCCGCATGAGCCGCAAAGCCCCGCAGGAAGCCATCGACCAGGCCACCGCCCCCGGCGCGGAAGCGCACTTCCTCGGCGCGCGCATCCGTGGCCTGCGCAAGCGCCGCGGCATGACCCTGAGCGAGCTGGCCGAGCAGAGCAAGCTCACCGCCGGCTACATCAGCCAGCTGGAGCGCAACCTCGCCTACCCGTCGATCCCCGCGCTGTTCAACATCGCCCGCAGCCTCGGCGTGACCATCCAGTGGTTCTTCGCCAGCGAAGCGGCAGTGGACCCGGCGGACGCCGGCTACGTGGTGCGGCGCAACAGCCGCATGAGCGTGCACTACGAGGACGGCATCATCGACGAGCTGCTCACCCCGCAGCCCAGCCGCCAGCTGGAAATCCTCCACTCGCGCTTCCCGCCCGGCACCTACAGCCAGCAGAGCTACAGCCATGAAGGCGAGGAAGCCGGCTATATCCTCAGCGGAGTTTTCGAACTGTGGGTCGGCGACCGCCACTTCGAACTCAGGGAAGGCGACAGCTTCAGCTACTCCAGCCAGGAGCCGCATCGCTACGGCAATCCGGGAGACAGCGACGCCGTGGTGCTGTGGGTGATTACGCCGCCGACGTTCTAGGGCGCAGGGCAAGCAGCCGGAGCACCGAACCTGTAGGAGCCAGCTTGCTGGCGATCCGAGGCCTCATCCGGGCTACGATATCGCCGGTTAAGCACGGTTGATCGCCAGCAAGCTGGCTCCTAAAAAAAGCGGGCAGCGCAGTTTCACCCGACCTTGATCAACCGTCCCAACCCATCCAGCAACCGCTTCAACGCCCCCTGGTTGGCGCGCAACACGCCCAATCCCGCCTCGGCCATGCGCCGTGCGTTTTCGGGCTGATCCCAGAGCAGTTCCACCGCAGCCGCCAACCCCGCCGCATCGTTCACTTCCCGCAACGCCCCCACTTCACGCAATTGCGCGGCGATCTCGAGGAAGTTGAACAGGTGCGGCCCGGACAGCACCGGCTTGCCCAGCGCTGCCGGCTCCAGCAGGTTGTGCCCGCCGTTCTCGATCAGGCTGCCGCCGACGAAAGCGATATCCGCCAGCGCGTAGAGGAACAGCAATTCACCCATGGTGTCGCCGAGCAGCACGCTGGTCTGCGCGGTCACCGCCTCGCCGTTGGAACGTCGCACCGTGGCGAAGCCCTCGCGGCGGCACAGTTCGTACATGCCGTTGAAGCGCTCCGGGTGACGCGGCACGAGGATCAGCAGGGCCTGTGGATAACGCCGCAGCAGGCGGCGATGGGCGTCGAGGATGATCTCGTCCTCGCCGGCATGGGTGCTGGCGGCGATCCACACCGGTCGCTGTGTGGCCTGCCACTCCGCACGCAGGGTCGCAGCACGGGCGAGCAGTTCGGGATCGATGGTCAGGTCGAACTTGATCGAGCCGGTCACTTCCACGCACTGCGGACGCGCGCCCAACCGGCGGAAGCGCTCGGCTTCGGCCTCGGTCTGCACGGCGAACCAGCTCATCTCTTCCAGCATCGGCCGGGTCAGGCCGGCGAGGCGGGCATAACCGCGCGCCGAACGCTCGGACAACCGCGCATTGGCCAGCGCCACCGGAATGCCGCGCTTGGCGCACTGGTGGATATGGTTCGGCCACAGTTCGGTTTCCATGATCACCGCCAGCTTCGGCCGCGCGCGGTCGAGGAAGCGCGCCGCCGCCCATGGCAGGTCGTACGGCAGGTAGCAGTGCTGCACGCTGTCGCCGAACAGCGCGCGGATACGCTCGGAGCCGGTCGGGGTCATGCAGGTGACGGTGATCGGCAACTGTGGATAACGCGCCTGCAGCGCCTTGATCATCGGCGCCGCGGCGATGCTCTCGCCCACCGACACGGCATGCACCCAGATGCCGCCGGGACGCAGCTCTGGCAGGCCGAAGGAAAACCGCTCGCCGATGCGCCGGGCATAGGCCGGCGCCTTGCGCGAACGGAGGAACAGGCGCAGCGCGATCAACGGCAGGCCCAGGTGGATCAGCAGGGTATAGAGGGTTCGATTCATGGCGGCGGAGAGTAGCAAATAAGGCAGCATCCGGCTGCAAACCGTAGGGCGGGTGCAACCCGCCAAATCGCCAGGCCAACGGCGGGTTGCACCCGCCCTACCCCTTCAGATGCTCCGCAAAACACTCCCCCAACCAGCGAGCCGCCGGCCCCAAAGGTTCGTCGCGGCGGCAGACCAGTTCCACCACCAGCGGCGGCGGCGTCCAGTCGCTGGCCAGTTCGACCAGATGGTTCTGGTACGCCGGGTACTGCGCCACGTGGCTCGGCAGCCAGGCCCAGCCGAGGTCGCGCATCAGCAGTTCGGCCATGGCGTAGAAGCTGTCGGCGCGCCAGACCAGCGGGCTGATCTGCTCGCCGCCGGGGTAACGGCTGCCCTGCGGCGCCATCAGCAGTTGCCGGTGTCGCGCCAGTTCGCGGCGATCGGCGTAGTCCTTGCCAGCCAGTTCATGCCCGGCGCCGCACACCGTGACCATCTCGATGGTGCCCAGGCGCTGGCGTTCCAGCGCCTCCGGCATGTCTTCGTGGTGGAACAGCAGGCCAAGGTCGGCGCGCCGCTCCAGCAGCTTGCGCGCCACGTCGCCCTGGGCGCCGCTGGCCAGCTGCACTTCCAGCAGAGGGAACCGATGCGCCAGCGCCTGCAGGCTGGCGAGCACCGGCTGGTAGGGCATCGCCTCGTCCTGGGCCAGGCGCAGCAGCGCTTCCTCGCCGCGCACCAGCGACGTGGCCCGGCTTTCCAGGCGCTCGCACTGGCGCAGCACTTCCCGCGCCTCGTCGAGCAGCGCGCGGCCCTCGGCGGTCAGCACCGGCTGGCGGCCGCTGCTGCGTTCGAACAGGGTCACGCCGAGATCGGCTTCCAGCATGGCGATGGCCGAGCTGACAGCCGATTGCACGCGCTTGAGCTGGCGGGCCGCAGCGGAAAACGAGGACTGGTCGGCAACACTGACGAAGAGCCGCAGTTGTTCGAGGTTCCACTGCATGACCTATCTCCAATCAAGATAGGTAATGACTTTATCCCATCGCCCCGATCACTAGAATGGCCGGCATGCTTACGGGGGAGGACTCATCATGCCCGGCTATCTCTATCTCGCCATCGCCATCGTCGCCGAAGTCGTCGCCACCGCCTCGCTGAAGTCGGTGAAGGGCCTGAGCACGCCCCTGCCCTTGCTGCTGGTGATCGTCGGCTACGGGATTTCCTTCTGGATGCTGACCCTGGTGGTGCGCAGCATTCCGGTCGGCATCGCCTACGCCATCTGGGCTGGGCTCGGCATCGTGCTGGTCAGCGTCGCCGCACTGGTGCTCTACCAGCAGAAACTGGATGCCCCGGCAATGCTGGGCATGGGGATGATCGTCAGCGGCGTGGTGGTGATCCAACTGTTCTCGCAAACGACCGGGCATTAATAAGCAGGGTTATACTGCGCCTCCGTTTTTCCACGAGGCGCTTCCATGACCCAATCCCTCAGCACCGACATCCTCATCGTCGGCGGCGGCATCGCCGGACTCTGGCTGAACGCCCGCCTGCGCCGCGCCGGCTACGCCACCGTGCTGGTGGAAAGCGGCGCGCTGGGCGGCGTGCAGAGCATGCGTTCGCAGGGGATCATCCATGGTGGCACCAAGTACGCCCTGCATGGCGCGCTGACCGGCGCCTCCGAGGCCATCGCCGACATGCCGGAGCTGTGGCGCCAGTGCCTGAGCGGCGACGGGCAGATCGACCTGCGCGGCGTGCGCCTGCTGTCCGACGCCCATTACCTGTGGTCGCCGGGCGGTCTGGCCGGGAACCTGACCAGCTTCTTCGCCAGCAAGGCGGTGCGTAGCCGGGTCGCCCAGGTGAAGGGCGCCGACCTGCCGCTCGCCCTGCAGGACAAGGCGTTCAAGGGCAAGGCCTACCGCCTGACCGAACTGGTGCTGGACGTGCCGAGCCTGATCGCCCGCCTCGCCGAACTGGCCGGCGACAGCCTGCTCGCCGGCAGGGAAATCGAACCGCTGCAGGAAGGCAATGAACTGGTCGGCCTGCGCGTCGACGGCCGCGAGATTCGCGCCCAGCGCATCGTGCTGGTCGCCGGCGCCGGCAACGAAGCGCTGCTGCGCAGCCTCGGTCTGGAACAGCCGGCCATGCAGCGCCGGCCGCTGCACATGGTGCTGATCAAGGCGCCGACCCTGAAACCGCTGTACGCCCACTGCCTGGGCGGCGGGCCGAAGCCGCGGGTCACCGTCACCACCCATCCGGCCGCCGACGGCCAGTGGGTCTGGTATCTCGGTGGCGATATCGCCGAAGCCGCCGGTGTCGCCCGCAGCGAAGCCGAACAGATCGCCGAGGCGCAGCACGAACTGCACAAGCTGGTCCCGTGGATCGACCTGTCCAACGCACGCTGGGCGACCCTGCGAGTGGACCGTGCCGAGCCGGCGCAATCCAACCTGCTGCGCCCGGACAGCGCCTTCCTCGCCGAACAGGGCCGCCTGCTGGTGGGCTGGCCGACCAAACTCGCCCTCGCTCCCGACCTCGCCGATCGCGTGCAGAAAAACCTCGATCTGGCCGGCATCCGCCCGGTTTCTGCCAGCACGCTGCCGGAACTGCCGCGCCCGCCGCTGGCCCGTCCGGTGTGGGAGGAACTGCTCGGATGAAAACCCTGCACCACCTGCATCGTCCGCTGGGCAGCACCGGCCTGAACATCTCGCCGCTCGGCCTCGGCACGGTCAAGCTGGGCCGCGACCAGGGCGTGAAATATCCCTCCGGCTTCAGCATTCCCGACGATCGCGAAGCCGCCAACCTGATCGCCCTCGCCCGCGAGCTCGGCATCAACCTGATCGACACCGCGCCGGCCTATGGCCGCAGCGAGGAACGCCTCGGCCCGCTGCTGCGCGGCCAGCGCGACGCCTGGGTGATCGTCAGCAAGACCGGCGAGGAGTTCGACAACGGCCAGTCACGCTTCGATTTCAGTGCCGAACACACACGCTTCTCCGTCGAACGAAGCCTGAAGCGCCTGGAAACCGACTACATCGACCTGGTGCTGGTGCATTCCGACGGCAACGACCTGGACATCCTGCAGAACACCGGCGTCTACGAAACCCTGGAGCGCCTGAAGGAAGAAGGCCTGATCCGCGCCTTCGGCCTCTCCGGCAAGACCGTCGACGGCGGCCTGCTGGCGCTGCAGCGCGGCGACTGCGCGATGGTCACCTACAACCTCAACGAGCAGGCCGAGAAACCGGTGATCGACTACGCCCAGGCCCACGGCCGCGGCATCCTGATCAAGAAGGCGCTGGCCAGCGGCCATGCCTGCCTCGCCCCCGGCGTCGACCCGGTGCGCGCCAGCTTCGAGCTGGTGTTCGGCCATCCCGGCGTGACCAGCGCCATCGTCGGCACCATCAATCCGCTGCATCTGGCGCACAACGTCGCCATGGCCGTCGAAGTGCTGGGCGACCACTGATCGGCGGACACTTTTGCGCAACCCGTTGCCGCCATTCCTGTGCCATGCTCAGTTCCCGCGGATGAAAATCCGCAGCACGCGAAAATGCCGCCAACACGTGAAATGCGGGTAAAAAATCCGAAAACCCATGCTTTTTCGGGAATTAACTCGAAATAGTCGGTGTTTTTCGATTCACCTCCCAGCGTCGGCAGCCGGCGGCCAACCAGAAACGATCGGCCGGGCCGTGGTTATCCACAGCCCCCTGCACCTGCATGAAAAGGAGCCGCCATGCCCCGTACGCTCGCCCGCAAGGACCCGACCGCTTTCAAAACGCTGCCGCTGCTGGTGGAAGCCAACGCGGATGGCCTGGTCTACCAGACCTTCGGGCTGCCGCTGAATTTCAGGCAGGTGCTGGCGCGCAGGCGTCCGATCAACGTGCCCGACCCGCACCACTTCACCGCCGAACTGGCCAACCTTGGAGTTTCCGTGCGCTTGACCCTGAACTGGCAGGGCCGCGAATACTGGATATTGGTGCGCCAGCGTCGTGAAGACCGGGGCGACACGGTGCTCAAGCTGATTTCCGGCTACGTGCCGTCCCACGAGCTGAACCTGCCGCTGCTCACCGCCATCCAGGAAGTCGCCGAGGAATGCCTGGTGGAAACCACCGACGGCTGGCTGGGCGGGCGTTTCGGCGCCACCTGGCTGCCGACGCCCTACGAAGACGCCCTGCGCTACCGCGAGGCCAGCCACTTCGCCCTGACCCCGCTGTCCGGCGCCGCGCGGCCGGTGCAGGCCGGCAGCCTGCGCCTGCTGGAGCGCCCGCGCGCCTACGTGCACCTGCCGACCGCGTCGCTGCAGCTGGTGTATGACATGTCGCTGGAGTTGCCGAGGGATGCCCGCGACGTCAGCCTCTACCACGTCGACGAACGCCTGGAGCGCGGCCCGCTGGTTGCCCGCCTGGACCGCCGCCGGCCCGACCTCTACCTGCTGCCGCTGGACCACGGGCACCCCAGCGGCGAGCTCTACACCCTGAACCAGGGCGAGCTGTGCAAGGCGGCGACCCGCGGGGTGTGGCTGGCGGAAAGCTTCGCCCGCCAGGAGGGATGGGTGGTGCGCGACGAACGCATCCGCTTCCGCGACTGGATGGATCAGTGGCCGTCGGGAAAGGGCACTAGCGGAAAAGGCACGCTCCGAAAACCGGCGATGGCCTGATCTCAGCCCACTCCCATATCCGTAGGAGCGAGCTCTGCTCGCGAAATCAGCCCCCTGAAAGCTGGTCGCCAGCAGGTAGGGCGGGTGAAACCCGCCAGGCATGATTTGACGGCATGGCGGGTTGCACCCGCCCTACCCTCGACAGCAGGCAATCAGCCCTTCTGGCGAATCTTCTCAACGATCATGGTGGTCGAGCTGTTCGCCACCAGGTCGAGCACCCGCACTTCGCCGCCATTGGCCGTGACGATCTCGGCGCCGACCACCTGGTCCACGCCGTAGTCGCCGCCCTTGACCAGCACGTCCGGCAACACCTGACGCAGCAGGCGCTCCGGGGTGTCCTCGCTGAAGCTCACCACCCAGTCCACCGCACCGAGGCCGGCCAGCACGGCCATGCGCCGGTCGACGCTGTTGATCGGCCGGCCCGGGCCTTTCAGGCGGGTCACCGAGGCATCGTCGTTGACCGCGACGATCAGGCGGTCGCCCTGCTGGCGGGCCTGCTCCAGATAGGCGACATGGCCGGCATGCAGGATATCGAAGCAGCCGTTGGTGAAGACGATCTTCTCGCCGTGGGCGCGGGCGTCCTCGACGGCCAGCAGCAGTTGCTCCAGGCCCAGCACGCCACGCTCGGAACCCTGCTCGCGCTGCACCGCGCGGCGCAGCTCGGGGGCGCTGATCGCCGCGGTACCCAGCTTGCCGACCACGATGCCGGCAGCCAGGTTGGCCAGCGCCACCGCCTGCGGCAGTTCCTCGCCGGCAGCCAAGGCGGCGGCCAGGGTGGAAATCACCGTATCGCCGGCACCGGTGACATCGAACACTTCACGGGCGCGGGCCGGCAGGTGCAGTTCCGTCTGGCCCGGACGCAGCAGGGTCATGCCGTGCTCGCCACGGGTGACCAGCAACGCACCCAGTTCCAGATCGCTCATCAGTTGCTGGCCCTTGGCGACCAGCTCCGCCTCGTCCTTGCAGCCGCCGACGATGGTTTCGAATTCGGAAAGGTTCGGCGTGATCAGGCTGGCGCCGCGATAGATGGCGAAGTCCTTGCCCTTGGGATCGGCCAGCACCGGGATGCCGCGCTTGCGAGCGGCCTGAATCAACGCCTGGTGGTTCTTCAGCGCGCCCTTGCCGTAGTCGGACAGCACCAGCACGCGGACCTGGTCCAGCAACGCTTCGACATCGGCGCTCAGGGCGACGGCGTCGGTCGTGAAGGGTTCCTCGAAGTCCACCCGCAGCAGTTGCTGGTGGCGGCTCATGACCCGCAGCTTGACGATGGTCGGCTGCCCGGCGATGCGCTGGAAGCGGGTCTGCACGCCGACGGCGCCCAGACGGTCGCTCAGGCAGTCGGCGGCCTCATCGGCACCGGTCACACCGACCAGGAATGCCGGCGCGCCCAGCGCGGCAAGGTTCAAGGCAACGTTGGCGGCACCGCCCGGACGATCCTCATGCTGCTCGACCCGCACCACCGGTACCGGCGCTTCCGGCGAGATACGCGAGGTCGCGCCGTGCCAGTAGCGATCGAGCATTACATCGCCGACTACCAGCACGGGGGCCTGATCGAAACGGGGCATGGACAACTTCATGGGCGCTTCCGCAGTGTGAGAACGAAGGGGCAAAATCTTAGCACAGCCCATCGCCACAACCCGCGCGCTCAGAGCGACAGCATGGCAAGCAACTGCCTGACGGCCTGCTCCGGGCCGACCACGCCAGTGTCGATACGCAGTTCCGGTGTCAGGGGCTCCTCGTAGGGGCTGTCGACACCGGTGAAGTCGCGCAGCCGTCCTTCCAGGGCCGCGCGATACAGGCCCTTGACGTCGCGTCGCTGGCACTCCTCGAAAGAGGTGCTCACATGGATTTCGAAGAACTCGCCCGGAGCGAAGCGTTCGCGCACGGCCTGGCGATCCTCGCGCAACGGCGAAATGGCGGAAACCAGCACCACCAGCCCGGCATCCACGAACAGCCGCGCCACCTCGCCGAGGCGGCGCACGTTCTCCCGGCGATCGTCGAGGCCCATGCCGAGATCGCGGCACAGGCCGGTACGCACGTTGTCGCCATCCAGTTGGTAGGTATGCATGCCACGCCCGTGCAGTTCTTCCTCGAGCAGGTTCGCCAGGGTCGACTTGCCTGCACCGGAAAGGCCGGTGAACCAGACGCAGAACGGACGATGCCCCTTGCGTTCGGAGCGTGCCTCGCGAGCCACGCTGAACTTGCTGGGAACTATCCAGGGGGAAGTGCTTTCAGTCATAACCCGGCAACTCGTAGCCACGCTCAAAAGCCGAACGGAAATCCGGCCGATGCTAGTGACCCGACAGATGGCTCGTCATGCGATGCCGGTCGTATGCGGGACGCGCTGATCAAAACGTCGATGCGTTCACACAGCTGACAGACGCGCGCCGGGAGACTTCACTGCCAATGCGCGAGTCGTACAGGAAAAATCACTGCGGGGGAGGTGAAGGCTGCCGTGCGGCTCAGCTCGGCTCCGGCTGTGTCTCCTCGGCGAACTGGTTGGCATGCAGGCGTGCATAGTAGCCGTTCATGGCCAACAGCTCGGCGTGATTGCCACGCTCGACGATGTGCCCCTGGTCCATGACCAGGATGAGGTCCGCCTTCTCGATGGTGGAAAGGCGGTGGGCGATGACCAGCGTGGTGCGGCCATCCATCACCCGATCCAGCGCGGCCTGGATGTGCCGCTCCGACTCGGTATCCAGCGCCGAAGTGGCTTCGTCCAGCACCAGCACCGGAGCATTCTTCAGCAGCGCCCGGGCGATGGCCAGGCGCTGGCGCTGGCCGCCGGACAGCAGCACGCCGTTCTCGCCCACCTCTGTGTCGAAACCTTGCGGCAGCTTGTCGACGAACTCCTTGGCGTAGGCCGCCTCGGCCGCTCTCTCGATATCCGCCCGCGGCGCGCCGGCGAGGTCGCCGTAGGCGATGTTGTTGGCCACCGAGTCGTTGAACAGGGTCACCTGCTGGGTCACCAGGGCGATATGCCGACGCAGGTCGCGCAGGCGGTATTCCTCGATGTCGACGCCATCCAGCAGGATCTGCCCCTGCTCATGGTGGTAGAAGCGCGGGATCAGGTTGGCCAGGGTGGACTTGCCGCTGCCGGAGCGCCCCACCAGGGCGACCATCTGCCCGGGCGCGGCCTCGAAACTGATGTCCTGCAGCACGGGCCTGTCGGTACCGGGGTACTGGAAGCTGAGGTTGCGCACCTCCAGGCGTCCACCGACACGCTCCCGTTCGACGGTGCCGCGGTCGACCTCGGGCTGCTCGTCCAGCTGTTCGAAGATGCTTTCCGCACCAGCCACGCCACGCTGCACGGTGGAACTGACCTCGGAGAGCTGGCGGATCGGCTTCGGCAGCAGACCGGCGGCGGTGATGTAGGCCACCAGGTCGCCCGCGCTCGCTTCTCCGCGCAGGAGCAGCACCAGGAACATCAGGGCAGCCATGGCGGTGTAGATCACCAGTTGCAGCATCGGGGTATAGACGGCCGAGGTCTTGGTCATCCGCAGCTGCTTGTGCGTGCTGTCCTCGCTCGCCGCCTTGAAGCGTTCCGACTCGTAGGTCTCGCCGCCGAAGCTGCGCACTACGCGGTAGCCCTGGATCGTTTCGGAGGCGACGTGGGTCACGTCGCCCATGGCCACCTGGATCTTCTTGCTCTGCTTGCGGAATTTCTTGCTGGCGCTGCTCACCATCAGGGCGATCAGCGGCAGGATGGCGACCATCACCAAGGTCAGTTTCCAGTTCATCCACAGCAGGTAGCCGAACAGGAAGACCACCGTCAGCCCTTCGCGGATCACCACCTTGATCGCATCGGTGGCGGCACCGGTGACCATGGTCACGTTGAAGGTGATGCGCGAGATCAGGTGCCCGGAGTTGTGGCTGTCGAAGTAGCGGTTGGGCAGGGTCAGCAGGCTGTTGAACAGGGCCATGCGCAGGTCGTGCACCAGACCGAGGGAGACCTTGGCCAGGAAATAGTTGCCCAGGTAGGAACCCAGTCCCTGCCAGGCGGCGATCAGGATGATCAGCAACGGCACCGCCTGCAGCAGCTTGAGGTCCTGCAGGTAGGGAACGCTGGGGAAGAGGACGGCGTCCGGGTTGCTCAGGCCATCCACGAAGTACTTGAGGATGCCGGCCAGCATGGGCTGGGTGGAGGCGAAGATGATGTAGCCGATGATGCTGACCAGGAACATCCCGATATAGGGACGGACATAGCCCAGCAGACGGAAATAAATCTTCAGGCTGGTGGGCCGGGCGGATTCTGGGTGCTGATCGGACATGCGTTCACGCGTCGACGTTGTCGAAAGGTGGCAAAGCTTATCACAGAGCAGCCCCCTGCTCCCCGCGAGTGCTAGAATGCTGGCCTTTTTGCAGCGCCCCACCGGTCTATAACGTGCATTCCGTGCCTCTAATATCCTGGTTCCTCGCTTCGGCCAGAACTCGATTCATTGTGCGTCGCTGGCTGGTGCTGGGTTACCTGGCGCTCCTGACCGGGATGTTCTGGCTGCCCAATGGAAGCCTCTACACCAAGGTCTTCTACGGCATGATCGCCTTTCCCGCCCTGCTGGCGCTGGTGCAAAACCCGCCCAGGCTCGCGTGCCTCGTCCGCGAGCCGCTTCTGCTCGCTTTCCTCGCCCTGTCCGCCTGGCTTCTGCTCAGCCTGACCTGGTCGGGTACCGATGAGGAGCCCGGTGGCCTGGCCAAACACCCGCTCTATGTCTTCATGCTCTTCGCCTGTTGCGCGCTGATTGCCCTGGAAGACCGGGAACTGCTACTGAAGGTACTGAGAGCGGGGGCCACGCTGGCTGCGCTGGCTGCTGCCGTGAGCCTTGCGCTCTTTCTCCTGGAACCGCCGCCGGAATGGCGTCTCATCGGTCTGGGAGCGCTGCGCAACCCGCTGCTGACCTCCCATGTATTCGGCATGTTCTGTACCTATTGGATCGCCGTCTGGGTGACCCGGGATGTCCGCCGGGACTGGATTCCGATCCTGCTCTGCCTGCCGATTCTCGCCGCGCTGATGGCGACCGGGTCCCGCACACCGCTGTTGGCGCTGTCCCTGGTGGGTGTCTGGATGCTGCTCATGGCGCCGCGCCGGGCGGCATATCTGCTGGTCGTCGGCATCGGTGTCGTCGCAGCCAGCTTCCTCGCCTTCCCTGAACTGCTGCTGGAGCGCGGCGTGTCCTTCCGCCCGCAACTCTGGGCCGACGCGCTCGGCCAGGCCGCACAGCAGCTCTGGTTCGGCCATGGCTTCAACAACAGCTTCAGCTTCCACGCCGAAGGCCTCGGCATGACCATGAGCGATCCGCACAATGTCGAACTCGCCGTACTGCTGGAGCTTGGCCTGGTGGGCTTGCTGTTCTGGCTGCTGATGTATGGCTACGGGCTATGGCGCTGCTTCGCCCAGCGCCGACAGCCCGAGTTCCTGATCGCTTCGGCCATGCTCGTCTACGGGTTCGGTGCCGGGCTGACCGAGGGCAGCAGCTTCCTCTCGCGCCCGAACGAAAGCTGGTTCCTGATATGGATTCCGCTTTCGCTGGTAGCGGCCCTATCCATCAGTCAACGCGCCCTGGACAAACAATGAAGAACCTGAGCGAGGCCGAGCTCGACGCCCTGTTGCTGGGCGCCCAGACCATCGAAGAAGACGGCCTGGGGCTCAAGGTGGCGCGCTTGTCGAATGGCGACTTCCTCAAGCTCTACCGGCGCAAGCGCCTACTGTCGTCCGCCCTGTGGTCGCCGCCCGCGCGGCGCTTCGCGCGCAATGCGGAGCGCCTGCGGCAACTCGGCATCGCCGCGCCGATGATCGAAGCGCTGCTGCTGATTCCCAGCCGCAATCTGAACGCCGTGCAATACCATCCCTTGCCGGGGGATACCCTGAGAAGCTATTGGCGAGGGCTCGACGCGTCGGCGCGGGAGCTGGGCGTGGAGCAGTTCGGCGCCTTTCTCGGCCAGCTCCACCAACTGGGTGTCTATTTCCGCTCGCTGCACCTGGGCAACGTGCTGAAGCTGCCCGAAGGCGAACTCGGCCTGATCGACTTGTCGGACATGAAGATCGAGAATCGCCCTCTGGCGTCATGGAAGCGTCGTCGCAACCTCCAGCACATCCTGCGCTACCGGGAAGACAGCGACTGGCTGCTACGACAGCATCGAGAGGCCTGGATCAGGGGTTATGCCAGCATTTGCGGGAACTCCGCAGCGGCACGTCTGAGTCGCGATCTCGCCCGCATCCAGCCCGGGTCCTAGCGAAACGCCAGTCGCGCCAGGGCTCTCAGGGTCTTGCCATTCCAGTGGCGCAGCGGCAGTTGACGCAGCAGCTCGCGAGCCAGAGCCTTGTCGTCGCGCGCGCACTTGAGCAGCATGGAATTGATGAAGCTCGCGCATACCTTGGGATAGGCGGGATGATCGCTGAACCGTGCATAGGTCTGCATGACCGTCTCGATCATGAAGCGCCGGTTCTTGTAGGTGTTGGCACCGTGCACGCGGTACTTGGCCAGCACGTCGGGGAGCACGTCGATGACATAGCCCGCGCGGGTGATGTTGAGCTCCACCAGCAGGTCTTCCAGGCGGATGCTCGGATCGAACCCGCCCACCGCCTCCAGCGCCTCGCGCCGGAACAGCAGGGTGGGTGCCGGAGCCCCATCCTTGGCAGAGGTGAAGACATCATCGAAATCCAGGCGCCGGAATGGCCGCTCGCGGTCACGCCTGACCAGGGCGTTGCCCTGGCCATCGATATGCTCGATGTTGCCCGCGCAGATACCCACCTCGGGCTTTCCCTCCATATACGCGACCTGGATGGCCAGGCGTTCGGGAAGCATGACGTCGTCGGAACCGAACGGCGCGATCAGGCTGCCTTTCGAGCGGGCGATGGTCTCGTTGAGCGTACGGGCAAGCCCCCTGTTCTCCTGCGCCACAAAATCGAAGCCGTGGACTTCCTGCAGCCGGCGGATACGCGCGACGCTGTCATCGCGGGAGCCGTCGTCCACCACCAGCAGCTCCACCTTCGGATAGGTCTGGGCGAGCACGCTCTCGATGCAGGCTTCGATGTAATCGGCGTGGTTGTAGGAGGAAATCACCACACTGACCAGCGGCAGATCCTTCGAGTCACCCATCGCGGCGCCCTTCCAGCAGCTCCACCAGCAACTCGCGGTACTGGCGACGAAAATCATCGATCGAATGGGCCCGGCAGAGGTACTGGTAGGCTCGCTCGCCTTCCGCGGCACGTGCATCGGCGGACAGGGCCAGCACCTCGCGCAGGCGCCCGGCCAATACGGCGTGCTGGCCGACGGGGAAGATACGTCCGCCACAGTCCTCGAGTATCGGCTTGAGGCTGGGGATGTCCGAGCCGATCACCGGCAGGTGACCGCTCATGCCTTCCAGCAGCGCCAGCGGCAGGCCTTCGCTGAGGGACGGCATGACGAAGGCATCGAAGGCACGCACGTACTGCAGCGCATCGTCCCTGGCTCCCAGCAGCAGCGCCCGGCCCTGGAGGCCCAGCTCTTCAATGGCGGCTTCCAGCTCTGGACGGGCGCGCCCCTCGCCGATGATCGCCAGCAGTGCGTCGGGACACTCGTCCTTGATCTCGGCGAAGGCACGCAGCAGGTGAATATGTCCCTTGACCGGGACCAGGCGACCGATGGCGCCGAACACGAAGGCGCCGGCCGGCAAGCCGAGCATCTCCCGGGCCTTGTCGCGCGGGTGCTGCAGTCCTTCGGCGCGGGGGATGTCGATGGCGTTGTTGATCTGTCGGGTATTGGCCGGGGTGAAGCCGGCGCCAGAGCCGATCAGGTAGTCGCGCACCGCGCGGGAAACCCCCACCAGGCGCCAGGCCGGGGTCACCAGTTGCCGAGCCACCCAGCAACGGAAGGAGCGGTCGTATTCGCCAAAACCGTGGGCGACGCCAATGCAGGCACGGATGCCGAGCCAGCGGTTGAGCAGCATCAGCATGTTCACCGGCTTGAAGCGGTGGGTGATGACAGCGTCGTAGCCTTCGGCGCGGCAGTGCCTGTAGAGCGCCCAGAGCGCGCGCAGGCGCAGGCCGCTGACCGCCGACTTGCTGTAGCCGAAATAGATCGAGCGCTCGGCCTTGCTCACCGGCTCGCCGGGACCCGGACGGCCACGGAGGAAGGCGGTAGTGACTTCGTAGCGGTCGGTCGGCAAGGCCTGGACGATCTGCTCGGCCAGGTCCGAAGCATTGACGTTGTAGTAGTTCTGCAGCTGCAGGACCTTGATACGGCGCTGGCTCATACCGGGTTCTTCTTGGGCTTCAGCCACAGGCGCAGGGCCTTGCGGGTATAGGAAAACTTGAACAGCACCCGCCAGTCGGTACGCAACGCTTCGCGGTAATAGTCACGGGCGCTGTCCCACTCTCCGGCGAGCAGGCAGGTGCGGAACAGCGACAGGCAGCGCTGGGCACGGTAGGCGGGCTTGAGCGACTGGAGATCGGCCGGCAGTCTGGCGAAAACCTCATCCACCAGGGCGAGACCGACCTTGCGGGCGGCTTCGGCATTGTGGCGCAGGCTGTCGGGATGCTTGTGGATGCGCGCCAGCATCAGGTCGAGAACCTCCACCTGGCGCTGGGTCAGGCAATAGGCAAAGACCGGAATGTCTTCGCTGTGGCGCATTTGCTCGGGATAAGGCCGCTCCAGCAGGAGCTCGCGGAGAAACACGCAGGAGCCGTGGCCGAGGGCGATCTTCTTGTCCAGCAGGTAGTCGTTCAGGCGCTGGAGCGCATCGCCCGGCACGCGGCTGGCCGGATGCTCGCGCTCGCGGCCATCAGGCTGTACCGCCACGTGGCCGGCCAGCCAGAGGCCGACATCCGGCTGCTGGCGCAGGCGCTCGCAGAGGCCCTGCAGCACGCCGGGCGCCAGCTCGTCGTCGGCATCCAGCAGCAGTACGTAGCGCCCCTGTGCCAGCTGCACGCCCTTGTTGCGTGCAGCCGAGGGGCCGGCGTTGACCTGACGCACGCCCTGGAAGGAGGCGCCATGACGCTGGCTCAGGGCGGTGAAGACCGCCGGGGTATCGTCGGTGGAGCCATCGTCCACCACCCAGAGTTCGACCTCCGGGGTGGCCTGGGCCAGCACCGACTCCACGGCACGCGGGAGCACACCCGCGTAGTTGTAGCTAGGAATGATGACGCTAAGCAGCGGCCTAGCCGACATTGTCGTACCAGTCCTTGCCATCCTTGATGACCAGAACGTCTTCCATGATCAGGTACTGCAGGTCCGAGCCGTAGAACATGTTCAGCGCATCGGTGGGCGAGCAGATCATCGGCTCGCCACGACGGTTGAGCGAAGTGTTCAGGGAGACACCGTTGCCGGTGAGGTTTTCCAGTTCCTTCATCAGGTCGTACCAGCGCGGGTTGTGGCGGCGCTCCAGCACCTGGGCGCGGGATGTGCCGTCCTCGTGTACCACTTCGGCCACGCGGGTCTTCCACTCTTCGTTGACCTCGAAGGTGAAGGTCATGAAGGGCGATGGGTGATCGACCTTGAGCATCTGCGGCGCCACGGTGTCGAGCATCGACGGGCAGAAGGGTCTCCAGCGCTCGCGGAACTTGATCTGCTCGTTGATGCGGTCGGCCACGCCGATCGCGCTCGGGCAGCCGATGATGGAACGGCCGCCAAGGGCGCGCGGACCGAACTCCATGCGACCCTGGAACCAGGCCACCGGGTTGCCATCGACCATGATCTTCGCAATACGCTGCGTGGTGTTGTCGATGCGCTTGAACACCGGCTTCTGCGGATGGCGGGCACAGGCGGCGATCACGTCCTCGTTGCTGAAGGACGGGCCGAGGTAGACGTGCTCCATCTTCTCCACCGGCACGCCGCGCTTGACCGAGACGTAGGCGGCCGCGCCCACCGAGGTGCCGGCGTCGCCGGAAGCGGGCTGGACGAACAGTTCCTTCACTTCCGGGCGGGCGATGATCTTCTGGTTCAGCTTGACGTTCAGCGCGCAACCGCCGGCGAAGGCGATCTTGCCGGTCTCGCGGATGATGTCGCCGAGGTAGTAGTCCATCATCTCCAGCGCCAGCTTCTCGAACAGTGCCTGCATGCTGGCGGCGTAGTGGATGTACGGATCGTCGGCGATGTCGCCTTCACGCTTCGGACCCAGCCACTCGATCAGCTTGGGCGAGAAGTAGTAGCCCTTGCCCTTTTCCTTGTAGCGGCGGAAGCCGATGACGTTGGCGTAGTCGGTATTGATGGTCAGCTCGCCGTTCTCGAACTTGGCCAGGCGCGAGAAATCGTACTTGGCGGCATCGCCGTAGGGCGCCATGCCCATGACCTTGAACTCGCCGTCGAGCATCTCGAAGCCAAGGAACTCGGTGATGGCGCCGTAGAGGCCGCCGAGGGAATCCGGATCGTAGAATTCCTTGATCTTGTGGATCTTGCCGTTCTCGCCCCAGCCGAAGAAGGTGGTGGCGTACTCGCCCTTGCCGTCGATGCCGAGGATCGCGGTCTTCTCCTTGAAGCCGGAGCAGTGGTAGGCGCTGGAGGCGTGGGCCAGGTGGTGCTCCACCGGCTCGATCTTCACCTTCTTGGCGTCGAAGCCCAGTTGCTCCAGACACCAGACGATCTTCTTGCGGTAACGCTTGTAGCGGCGGTTACCCATGAGGATGGCGTCCAGCGCGCGGTCCGGGGCGTACCAGTAGCGCTTGGCGTAGTGCCAGCGGGCCTTGCCGAACAGGCTGATGGGGGCGAACGGAATGGTCACCACATCCACGTCGGAGGGCTTGATGCCGGCCTGTTCCAGGCAGAATTTGGCCGACTCGTAGGGCATGCGATTCTTCGCGTGCTTGTCGCGCACGAAGCGCTCTTCTTCGGCGGCCGCGATCAGCTTGCCGTCGATGTAGAGCGCGGCGGAAGGATCATGGCTGAGGGCGCCGGAAAGGCCGAGAATCGTCAGTGCCACAGGGTTAGCCTCTTTCAGGGCAGGTGACCGGCACCTGCGGTAAACGTTTGTCCAGTAGCTGGTGCAGTGCCGAATCGGCCGGCCAGTTCCGCAGGAAGCGCGCACGATCGCGGGCATAAGCCCTGGCGAAGCTGCGCTCGCTGCGATGCTGGCAGACGGCGTCGAGATCGATCAGGGTCCAGCGGCCGTCCTGCCAGAACAGGTTGTAGCCCTTGAGGTCGCCATGGCTGATCCGCTCGCGGATCAGCGCGGCGAACAAGCGGTCGAGGGCCTGCAACTCGGCTTCGGGCGGAGCACCCGCCCCATCCGGGTCGTCCAGGTAGGGTCGGAAACGGGCAATTATATCTTGCCCGGAGAGATATTCGGTAATCAGGTAGGCACGGCCGCGCAGCCAGAGGAAACGCCGTTCGAGCACAGCCAGCGGGCGTGGCGTGGCGATGCCGAGGAAGTCGAGGCGATTGCCTTCGCGCCAGCTGTGCCAGGCGCGACTGGGACGCCAGAAGCGCGTCAGCCAGTGCAGCAGGCCCTTGATGTTGTAGCGCTTGAGCAGCAGCTTGCGGTCGTCGAGCGTGACCTCGGCCACGGTGGCCGTGGCGCCTTCCTTCAGCGGGCGCCCCTGCTCCAGCGCAGCATCCGGCGCCTGCAGCAAGGTGTCCAGGCCAGCTTCCGCCTCCCGACGCACCGCGCGCAGGCCAAAGGCGCCGCGCATGACGCTGAACAGGCTGCAATCGCGGGCGATCTTTTTCATGTAGTCGCCAAGGCGCCAGCGCCGCACCCGGGCGATCTCCTTCTGCAAGGCTTCCAGCGGCAGGGCGTGCTCGCTATTGGCCAGCAGATAGTGCACCAGCAATTCTTCGAGATAAGGATCGAGGCTGTGCGGCAGCTGGGCGAAGAACATGCCAAGGTTTTCCAGCACGTGCTTGCGCGACAGCGGTTGTCCCGGCGTTTCCGCGCGGATGCCGGCGCCGTCGATCAGGTACAGGCGGCCAGCATGGCGCAGCAGGTTGTCCAGATGCAGGTCTTCCTGCCAGAGGCCCCTGGCATGCAGCGTGGCGATGGCGCCCAGCGCTTCGCCGATCACCGCCTGCTGGCCATCGGACAGCGGCGCCTCGCCTTCCACCACACGCCAGGCGTCCCACAAACTCTCGGCATCGTCGAGGTATTCGAACAGCAGCCAGCCGCCCTCGCCTTCCTGCAGCCCGTCGACCAGCAACTGCGGCGTGACCAGCCCCTGTTCGGCCAACAGTCGCGCGCCCTCCAGCTCGCGCTGGAAATGCCGTGCCGCCTTGCCGCCGACCAGCAGCTTGGCCAGCACGCGCGTGCCGCGCCATTCGCCGGCGCCGACATAACGCTGGCCCGGCAGAACGCGCAGCAGGCTGTCCAGACGCAACTCGGCGCTGCCGGCGCCATCGGCCAGTTCGATTCGCAGCGGCAGTTCCGGCTGCCGTCCCGCCCCCCGCAGTTCCGACAGCTTCACGCGCGCGCCTCCTTGCGACGGCGGCGCGCGGTCAGGCGCTGGTACCAGCCATCGACATCGAGGCCGCTGACCGAACTGCCCAGATAGGCGGAAAGCAGCTGGCGCACATCCGCCTCACTCCAGTCCGGAGCCCGGCGCAGCAGCGGCTCCAGGTCCTTGACCCGGTCACGGGTGCCGAGCAGCAACGGGCGGGTTTTCTCCAGGTCGATCAGGCGGGACTCGAATTCCTCGCCCGCCTCCCGCAGGAAGATGTGCTTGGGATAGAAGCAGCCATGCATCTGCCCAGCCTCGTGCAGGCGGCGGGCCAGCATGCCGCAGGCTCGCAGGATCGCCTGGCGGCGCTCGGCGCCGAGGCTCGACCAGTCTTTCAGCCAGGAATCCAGCGGGCGCCAGCCTTCCAGCGCGCGGGTCAACAGGATGGCGCGGCGCTCTCCACCGACCTCGCGCTGGCCGAAGAACACCGCATCCAACGCCGGGATATCCAGTTGCCGATAACGCTGGATGTTGCGGAACTCACGGGCGAAGGTCGGCTCGCCGAGGGGGCGCAGCAGACTGCGGGTCAGATGGTTGCTCTGCCGCTTCAGGTAGTAGACGTTGCCGTCCAGTTCCAGGCGATGGACGCTGCTCCAGCCGCCGCGCTCCTTGTTCGGTTCGTCCACGGCTTGCAGGTCCAGTCCCCACAGCGCATCGAAGTCAGCCAGCTTGTGGCGTTCGAGCAGTTCCTGATCGGTATTGGCGATGAAATCCTTCACTCGCGCCCCTCGAAGAAACGGGCGATGTGGCGAACGCGCTTCTTGTCCGCAGCGTTCAGCCGCTCGCGCCGGCGGTACTGCAGATAAAAGCGCAGCCGCTGGGTATTGGAAAGATGATACTTGGCGACCTTGTCCAGGCAGGCCAGGTCCTTGGTGATGCGGTAGCGCAGCATGAAGCCGCCCCAGTAACTGCCGCTCGGGCAGTCGATGAAATACACCGTGCCCTGCGGGTCCACCAGCAGGTTGCGCCACTTCAGGTCGTTGTGGGCAAAGTGGTGATCATGCAGCGTTCGCGTATGCGCGGCGAGCTGGCGACTGACATGGTCGACCCAGGCGCGGTCGCGCAGGCGCGAGTCGTTGTCGCGGGCCAGCAGCGCCAGATCCCGGGTGCCGGGCAGTTCGCGGGTGATCATGGCGCCACGAACGAAAGCTCCATGCCTGCGCTCCAGCCCCCAGGCCACCACCTCGGCGGTGGGAATGCCCCACTTGGCGAACTGCTTGAGGTTCTGCCACTCGGCCTTGATCCGCGGACGCGGCAGGTAGCGATGGTAGACCTTGCCGGCGCTGCGGTAGCGCTTGACGTAGTAGCGCACGCCGCCACGCTCCACGCGGACCACCTCCGACAGCGGGTCGTGGGTCAGTTGCTCGCCTTCGAGAGCGAATACCGCATCCAGGCTGCCGAAATCGGTGGCGAGGTGCTGGTAGTCGGCTTCGAGAGTCCAACCCGCCATCAGAGCCGCCCCCCGTAGCGCTGCTTGCGGTCGTACAGCTTCGCTGCCCTCCGCTCCAGCCACTGCAGCAGCTTCGCCTCGTCGCGCAGGATCGCGCGCAGCGACCACTTGCCCTCGGCCGCGGTGAAATAGGCCTTGAGGAAGCGCAGCTTGTCGCGCTGCGTCAGACCGATATCCAGGACGGAGAAGTACAGCCCGGCGAGATCCTTGTTGCGCCAGCGCGTCGGCGTGTGATCGCGGACCTGCGCGCGGTGCAGGTCGATCAGCGACAGACGGAAGTCATCGGCCGTCACCGGCCGCTCGGTATGCACCAGGAAATGACAGATGTAGCAGTCGCGGTGATTGACCCCGGCGCGGTGCATGTTGCCGGCCATGGTCGCCACCTCATCGATCAGCGCCCACTTCAGGCGCGGCGGCGGAGGCTGCTGGCGCCAGTTCTGGGTGAAGACTTCCAGGTCGGTGGTCGGCGCCAGTTCCTCGGTGATAATGAACGAGTGCTGGTGCGCCGGATCGATGCCGCGCTCGCCGTAGGCCACGGCGGTCATGCTCGGCACCGCAATCTGGTGCAGGCGCTGCAGGGCGCGCATCTCCTGCCCCGCGCCAAGCACCGGGAGCTTGGCGGTGGTCAGGTTCTTGATGATTTCGCCCCAGCCGATGCCGCGATGGATCTTGACGAAGTAACCGCGTCCGTCGACCTCGGTGCGCAGGGTGCGGCGGCCTTCCAGTTCGCGGTAGACCTTGCCCTGCAGGCGCTCGACCTCGACGAAGGGGTCCTTGCCGGCCCAGAGGGTCTTGAAGGGTTCGTGCAGCTCCAGCTTCACGGGCGCTCCTGCAGGATCACGTCCGCCGCGTGCTGCGGCATGGAATACAGGTCGGCGCTGTCGGCGAAGGCCAGCCCGTTGCGCGACCAGGCGGCGCGCGCCGCGTCGTCTTCGAGCATCTGCACCAGCATGGCGTTCAGGGTGTCCTGCTCGAACGGCGTCGGCACCACGCGGCCGGCGTCGGCCTCGGCGATGTAGTGGGCGTAGCCGCAGACATCGGTGACCAGCACCGGCAGGCCGGCGACCAGCGCCTCCAGCAGCACGGTGCCGGTGTTCTCGTTGTAGGCCGGGTGGATCAGCAGGTCGGCGCCGAGCAGGAAGCGCGGGATGTCGCTGCGCCCCTTGAGGATCTGCACGTTGTCGGAGATGCCCAGCGTCTTCACCTGCAGCAGGAACGGCTTGGGATCGTCCTGGCCGATGACGATCAGCCGCGTGCGTTTGCGCAGCTTGCGCGGCAGCGCGGCGACGGCCTTCAGGCTGCGGTCCAGGCCCTTGGTCTTGAAGCCGGAGCCGATCTGCACCAGCAGCAGGTCATCGTCGGCGAGCTTGAATTCGCGGCGGAAGTCGGCGCGGACCTCCGCGGCATTCGGCGGCGCGCGGCGGTCCTGGGCGATGCCCGGCGGCAGCAGGTGGAAGCGCTGCGCCGGGGTGGCGTAATGCTTGACGAACAGCGGCTGCTGCACCTCGGAGATCATCAGGATCTCGGTCTTCGACTGCGGGTCGAACACGGCGCGCTCGTAGGACGAGAAGTGGCGATAGCGTCCCCACTGGCGATACAGCGGATTGCGCAGGGTCTGCGCCTTGTCCTCGAAGCACGGGTCGGCGGCGTAGTAGACGTCCAGCCCCGGCATCTTGTTGAAGCCGATCACCCGTTGCACCGGGCGCTTCGCCAGGTCGGAGGCGACCCAGGCGGTGAATTTCTCGTTGCGGCGGTGATTGAACAGCGCCTTGACCGGCGCCACCAGCACTTCGAAGCCCGGCGGCACGTCGCCTTCCCAGATCAGCGTATAGACGCGGATCGAGTGTCCGCGGCGCTGGCACTCCAGCGCGATGCGCATGAAGTCGCGTTGCAGCCCGCCGAACGGGAAGTACTTGTAGAGGATGAAAGCCAGGGTCATCGAAGCGTCTCCGGAGCCAGCAGCAGGGCTTCCAGTTGGGTCGACACGCGCTGCGGATTCAGCCGGGTGAAGCATAGAGGCTGTTCCTCGCGCAGGTCGAACTGGCGGCGGTCTTCGTCCGTCGGCTGGTAGGTGCAGGATTTCAGCAGGCACGGCGCGCACGGCCAGTCGCTGGCCAGGTGTACCTGGGAGCGACCGTAGGCGCCGGTCAGGCCGGGATTGGTCGGGCCGAACAGCGACAGCGTCGGCACGTCCAGCGCGGCGGCCAGATGGCCAAGACCGGTGTCCACCGCTACGCAGGCGGAAGCGCCGGCCAGCACCTTGGCCATGCCTGCCAGGGATAACTTGGGGAGCACCGAGACGTTTTCCAAGCCTTGCGCCACGCGCTCGGCACGCTCGCGCTCGGCAGCGTTGCCCCACGGCAGGCGCACCGACCAGCCGCGCTCGCCCATGCGCTCGGCGAGTTCGCGCCAGTACGCCTCGGGCCAGTGCTTGGTGACCCAGGTGGTGCCGTGCAGGAACACCAGGTACGGCCCCGCGGTGCCCTCATCGAGCAGGAGGGCGCGATCCAGCCCATAGTCGCCGACGCCTTTCGGCAGCGGGTAGTCCAGCGCCTGGGCGAACAACTGACGCACGCGTTCGACCGCGTGCTGTCCCCAGGCCACCGGATAGGGACGATCGTAGAAGCGGCTGGAAACCGGCTCGCGCGCCGACTGTTTATCCAGCCCGGCGACCGGCGTGCGGCGCTTCGCGTAGCGGGTCAGCCAGGCGCTCTTGAACAGGCCCTGGGCGTCGATCACCAGGTCGTAGTCGACCTCGCGCAGGCGCTTCTTGAAGCGGCTCCATTCGCCGCTCCTGATGGTCTGCCAGAGATTCTTGCGCCAGCGGCGGATCGCCACCGGAATGACCTGCGCCACCGCCGGATGCCAGGCCGGAATCTCGGCGAAGCCTTCCTCCACCACCCAGTCGAACTGGATGCCGGGAATGGCACGGGCGGCGTCGGTCAGCGCGGGCAAGGTATGGATGACGTCGCCCAGGGACGACGTCTTGATCAGCAGGACCCGCATGCTAGAGCTCGTCCAGATCGACCGGATCGGCCACCAGCCGGCCGAGGGCTTCGAGCACCGGAGCAGGCTTCAACTCGCGCAGGCAGTTGTAGTGGCCGAAGCGGCACACGCGGTCGAAGCACGGGCTGCACTCCAGGCCGAGGCGGACGATTTCCACCTGGTCGGCCAGCGGCGGGGTGAACTGCGGCGAAGTGGAACCGTACACCGCCACCAACGGGCGGTTGAGCGCCGCGGCCACGTGCATCAGGCCGGAATCGTTGGTGACCACGGCGCTGGCGCAGGACATCAGGTCGATGGCCTCGGCCAGTGCGGTTTCGCCGGCGAGGTTCACCGACTCTTCGCGCAGGCCGGGAATCAGGCGCGCACGAATATCCTCGCCGCCGGGGTGGTCGTTCTTCGAGCCGAAGATCCACACCTGCCAGCCGTTGCGGATCTTCGCCTCGGCGACCTGCGCGTAGTACTCCGCCGGCCAGCGCTTGGCCTCGCCGAACTCGGCGCCCGGGCACAGCGCCAGCACCGGCCGGTCCAGCGCCAGGCCGAACTTGGCCAGCGCGGCGTCGCGGCTCTGCGGATCGATGCGCAGGCGCGGCTGCGGATAGGGCTTGGTCAGTTCGGTGCCCGACTCGTAGGCCAGCGCCATGAAGCGCTCGATCATCAGCGGGTAATGCTGCTTGTCGAGCTTGCGGATGTCGTTGAGCAGGCCGTAGCGCATCTCGCCTTTCCAGCCGGTGCGCTTGGGAATCCGCGCGAAATACGGCACCAGCGCCGATTTCAGCGAATTGGGCAGGAGGATCGCCTGGTCGTACTGGCCCGCCAGCGACTTGCCGATGCGCCGCCGCGCGGCGATATCCAGCACGCCGTGGCCGAGCGGGAAGCTCAGGGCCTGGCGGACTTCCGGCATGCGTTCGAGGATCGGCCGGCTCCATTCGGGCGCCAGCACGTCGATTTCGCAACCCGGATGGCGCTGCTTCAGGCAATGGAACAGCGTCTGCGCCATTACCATGTCGCCGACCCAGGAGGGACCGATAATCAGGATATTCATAACGCTCGATGTAGGTTGGGTTGAGGAGCGCAGCGACGAAGCCCAACGATGGGCGGCAGCCGCGCCGCCATATATCGTTGGGCTTCGCTGCGCTCAGCCCAACCTACCCCTTACTTGACCAGGGTACGCCACTCGGGATGGCTGCTGGACTTGCCAGACACCAGGTCGAAGTAGGCCTTCTGCAGCTTCTCGGTCACCGGGCCACGGCGGCCGGCGCCGATCTGGCGGCCGTCGACTTCGCGGATCGGGGTGACTTCGGCGGCAGTGCCGGTGAAGAAGGCTTCGTCGGCGATGTACACCTCGTCACGGGTGATGCGCTTCTCGACCACCTTGACGCCCAGCTCGTTGGCCAGCACCAGCACGGTGTTGCGGGTGATGCCGTTGAGGCAGGCAGTGACTTCCGGGGTGTAGATCACGCCATCCTTGATGATGAAGATGTTCTCGCCGGAGCCTTCGGCCACGTAGCCTTCCGGGTCGAGCATCATGGCTTCGTCGGCGCCGCCGGAAATGGCTTCCTGCAGGGCCAGCATCGAGTTGATGTAGGCGCCGTTGGACTTGGCGCGGGTCATCGAGATGTTCACGTGGTGGCGGGTGAAGGAGCTGGTGCGGACCTTGATGCCCTGCTGCAGCGCTTCCTCGCCCATGTACGCGCCCCAGTTCCAGGCGGCGACGATCACGTGGACCTTCAGGCCGGTGGCGCGCAGGCCCATGCCTTCGCTTCCGTAGAACACCATCGGGCGGATGTAGGCGCTTTCCAGGTTGTTCTCGCGAACGGCGGCGCGGGTGGCTTCGTTGATCTCGTCCTTGGTGTACGGGATCTTCATGTTCATGATGTGCGCGGAATCGAACAGGCGGTCGGTGTGCGCCTGCAGGCGGAAGATCGCCGTGCCCTGGGGAGTGTCGTAGGCACGCACGCCTTCGAATACGCCCATCCCGTAATGCAGGGTGTGGGTCAGTACATGGGTGGTCGCGTCGCGCCACTGCACCAGTTCGCCGTCATACCAGATCACGCCATCACGATCGGCCATCGACATACTTGCCAGCTCCTCAAATAGTTTGAAACCGGATCAGCTGAGTTCGAACTCACGCCAGATCCGCATCACTCCGCGTCGTTCGTCATGGAAATGGTCACCGCTCACGACGCCCGGCTGCTTCTGCAATGCCAGGCGGTGGGCGGCCGCGCGATAGGCCTTGTAGGCCTCCTGCAGGAAACGGACATCCTCGCTGGCGATCAGGCCAGCCCGCTCCAACGCTTCCAGGATGCGGATGTTGTCGGTGAAGTGCGGCAGATCAGGGTACTGCCACGACCACGCCAGGGCCGCATATTGCACCATAAATTCGATATCGACGATACCACCGGCGTCCTGCTTGAGATCGAACGGGGACGCGGCTTCGAAGGCGTTCGGCGCAGTTCCGGCGGCAGTCGATGCAGTTCCGAGGTTGTCGCGCATCTTCGCGCGCATCTTGCTGACTTCGCGGCGCAGCTCGGCGAGATCGCGCTGCTGGCCGATCACCTGCGCGCGGATTTCCTCGAAGGCCGCGGCCACCCGCTTGCAGCCTGCCAGCACGCGGGCGCGCACCAGCGCCTGGTGCTCCCAGGTCCAGGCATCGCCCTGCTGGTAGGCGAGGAAAGCCTTCAGCGAGCTGACCAGCAGGCCCGAAGCGCCGCTCGGACGCAGACGCATGTCCACCTCGTAGAGCGCGCCGGAAGTGGTCTGCGTGGTGAGGAAATGAATGATGCGCTGGCCCAGGCGGGTGAAGAACTGTGCCCCGTCGATCGGCTTGGCGCCGTCGGTCTCGCACTGCGGATCGCCATCGTGGATGAACACCAGGTCGAGGTCCGAGCCGTGGCCGAGTTCCAGGCCGCCGACCTTGCCGTAACCGACGATGATGAAATCCGGATCGCACGGCGTGCCATCGGCCCGCAGCGGCGTACCGTGGCGCTGCACCAGTTGGCGCCAGGCCAGCGCCAGCACCTGTTCGAGGATCGCCTCGGCGAGCCAGGTCAGGTAGTCGCTGACCTTCATCAGCGGCAGGGTTCCGGCGATCTCCGAAGCCACCACACGCAGGCCGTGGGCCAGCTTGAAGTGGCGCAGCGCCTCCATCTGCTGCTCCAGGTCGTCCTCGGGAATCCGCGCCAGCCGCTCGCGCAGCTCGGCGGCCAGCTCCGGCGCCTGCGGCGGGCGGAACAGCCGGCCTTCGTTGAGCAGCTCGTCGAGCAGGATCGGGAATTTGGCGATCTGCTCGGCCACCATCGGGCTGGCTGCGCAGAGGGTCAGCAGACGCTCCAGGGCGCCGGGGTTCTCGGTCAGCAGCACCAGGTAGGCCGAACGCCGCGCCACCGCCTCGACCAGCGGCAGCACGCGCTCCAGCACCAGGTCCGGCTGGCCGCGCTCGACCATCATGTTGATCAGGCGCGGCATGAAGGCATCCAGCCGCTCGCGACCGATACGCTGCATGGCGCGCACTTGGGTGCCGTTGCGCAGGTCGGTCAGGCGCTTCCACGCCAGTTGCGGATTGGCGAAGCCGGCATCGGCCAGTTGGCGGCAGGCCGACTCCTCGTCCACCGCCTCTTCCCATAAAGGCAGCCACTCGCCGCCGATGCAGCCGTCGTCGGCCTCGCCGCTTCCATCCTCGTCCGGGTCGGCGATGACCTGGCGGAAATGCCAGTCGATGCGCTCGCGCCAGTGGCTGATGCGCTCATGGAAGGCCGACCAGTTGGCGAAGCCCATGATGAAGGCGACGCGGACCCGCTCCACTTCATCCTGCGGCAGCATCTGCGTCTGCCGGTCGGCAATGGCCTGCAGCGCATGCTCGGCATAGCGGAGGAATTCGTAGCCCTCGCGCAGTTCGCCGACCACCGCCGGCGGCAGGTAGCCCTGCCCTTCGAGGATCGCCAGCACGCGCAGCAGCGGCCGCTGCTGCAGGCTGAGGTCGCGCCCGCCGTGGATCAGCTGGAAGGCCTGGGCGATGAACTCCACCTCGCGGATGCCGCCGGCGCCGAGCTTGATGTTCTCCGCCATGCCCTTGCGCCGCACTTCCTGCTGGATCAGCTGCTTCATGTTGCGCAGCGCCTCGATGGCGGAGAAGTCCAGGTAGCGCCGGTAGACGAAGGGCCGCAGCAGTTCGAGCAGACGCTGGCCGGCATCCTGGTCGCCGCCGACCACCCGCGCCTTGATCATCGCGTAGCGTTCCCAGTCGCGCCCCTGGTCCTGGTAGTACTGCTCCAGCGCGGCGAAGCTGTGCACCAGCGGGCCGCTCGATCCATAAGGACGCAGGCGCATGTCGACGCGGAAGACGAAGCCGTCGACGGTGATCGAGTCGAGCGCCTTGATCAGCTTCTGGCCGAGCCGGGTGAAGAACTCCTGGTTGTCCAGCGAGCGCTTGGCGCCTTCGGTCTCGCCGCCTTCCGGGTAGCCGAAGATCAGGTCGATGTCCGACGACAGGTTCAGCTCGCCGGCGCCGAGCTTGCCCATGCCGAGCACGATCAGATGCTGCGGCAGGTTCGAACGGCGCCCCATCGGCGTGCCGAACTGCTGGCAATGGCGCACGTACAGCCATTGATAGGCAAGGTCGATGCAGGTGTCGGCGAGGTCCGAGAGGTCGCGGCAGGTTTCGGCCAGATCGGCCTGGCGGGTCAGGTCGCGCCAGATGATGCGCACCTGCTGGCGCCGGCGGAAGCGGCGCAGGCGGCGGGCCAGCTCGTCTTCGTCCGCGCAATCGGCCAGTTCGCGCTCCAGCTGGCCGCGCAGTTCGCCGCGCGCCAGCCCCCGCTCCAGTTCGCCGGCGGCGGCCAGTTCCAGGAGCATCTGCGGATCGCGCACGGCCTGCTCGGCGACGAAGTCGCTGCCGGCGGTCACGCGCAGGAAGTGCGCGCGCCGTTCGTCGGGCCAGGTCTCGAACAGGGCCAGGAACTCGGCGGGAAGATCGGCTACGGCGTTCTGGAAGTTCTGCTCCGCGCGCTCGGCGAGGGGCTTGAGAGTGGCCGGCAGCGCGGCCAGGGAGGGCAGGCTCATGGTCTATCCTGAAGGGTCGTCGTCGCCGCGCCACCCGCGAACCGACGAACGATGTAGTTTTACTACTATTTTTTTGTAGCGGAGGGCTGTCAAAAGCGGCAGTTTGTAGTAAAACTACAACCCGCCCGGGAGCCACCCCCGGTGCAATTCCAAGAATTCGCGGCGTCGCCCACGAGGCCGGCGCTGCTATCGGCAACGATCTACTGGCTTTCGATTCTGGAAGCCTTTCCGCCCTGGAGCAAGCCATGCAAGACCTCGATCCCGTCGAAACCCAGGAATGGCTGGACGCCCTGGAATCCGTCCTCGAGCATGAGGGTGAAGACCGCGCTCACTATCTGATGACCCGCATGGGCGAGCTGGCCACCCGCACCGGGACCCAGCTGCCCTACGCGATCACCACGCCGTATCGCAACACCATTCCGGTTACCCACGAGGCACGCATGCCGGGCGACCTGTTCATGGAGCGGCGCATCCGCTCGCTGGTGCGCTGGAACGCACTGGCCATGGTGATGCGCGCCAACCAGCAGGACCCGGACCTGGGCGGTCACATCTCCACCTTCGCCTCCTCGGCGACTCTTTATGACATCGGCTTCAACTACTTCTTCCAGGCCCCGACCGACGAGCACGGCGGCGACCTGGTGTTCTTCCAGGGCCACGCCTCCCCCGGCGTCTATGCCCGCGCCTTCCTCGAAGGCCGCATCACCGAAGAGCAGATGCTGAACTTCCGCCAGGAAGTCGATGGCAATGGCCTGTCCTCCTACCCGCACCCGTGGCTGATGCCGGACTTCTGGCAGTTCCCCACCGTATCCATGGGCCTCGGCCCGATCCAGGCGATCTACCAGGCACGCTTCATGAAGTACCTGGAAAGCCGCGGCTTCATCCCCGCCGGCAAGCAGAAGGTCTGGTGCTTCATGGGCGACGGCGAGTGCGACGAGCCGGAATCCCTCGGCGCCATCTCCCTGGCCGGCCGCGAGAAGCTGGACAACCTGATCTTCGTGATCAACTGCAACCTGCAGCGCCTGGACGGCCCGGTGCGCGGCAACGGCAAGATCATCCAGGAACTGGAAGGGGTCTTCCGCGGCGCCGAGTGGAACGTCAACAAGGTTATCTGGGGCCGCTTCTGGGACCCGCTGTTCGCCAAGGACACCGCCGGCCTGCTGCAGGCGCGCATGGACGAGGTCATCGACGGCGAATACCAGAACTACAAGGCGAAAGACGGTGCCTACGTGCGTGAGCACTTCTTCGGCTCGCGTCCGGAGCTGCTGGAGATGGTCAAGGACCTCTCCGACGAGGAAATCTGGAAGCTCAACCGTGGCGGCCACGACCCCTACAAGGTCTATGCGGCCTACCACCAGGCGGTCAACCACAAGGGCCAGCCGACCGTCATCCTGGCCAAGACCATCAAGGGCTATGGCACCGGCTCGGGCGAAGCGAAGAACATCGCGCACAACGTGAAGAAGGTCGACGTCGACAGCCTGCGCAAATTCCGCGACAACTTCGACATCCCGATCAAGGACTCCGAACTGGAGAACCTGCCGTTCTACCGTCCGGACCCGGACAGCCCCGAAGCCAAGTTCCTCGCCGAGCGTCGCGCCTCCCTCGGTGGCGTGATGCCGGTGCGCCGCGCCAAGAGCTTCAGCGTGCCGACTCCGCCGCTGGAAACACTCAAGGCGATCCTCGACGGCACCGGCGACCGCGAAATCTCCACCACCATGGCCTTCGTGCGGATCCTCTCGCAGCTGGTCAAGGACAAGGAACTCGGCCCGCGCATCGTGCCGATCGTGCCTGACGAAGCGCGTACCTTCGGCATGGAAGGCATGTTCCGCCAGCTCGGCATCTATTCCTCCGTGGGCCAGCTCTACGAGCCGGTCGACAAGGACCAGGTGATGTTCTACCGCGAGGACAAGAAAGGTCAGATCCTCGAGGAAGGCATCAACGAAGCCGGCGCCATGTCCAGCTGGATCGCCGCGGGTACCTCGTACTCCACGCACAACCAGCCGATGCTGCCGTTCTACATCTTCTATTCGATGTTCGGCTTCCAGCGTATCGGCGACCTGGCCTGGGCCGCCGGCGACAGCCGCGCGCACGGCTTCCTGGTCGGCGGCACCGCCGGTCGTACCACGCTGAACGGCGAAGGCCTGCAGCACGAGGACGGTCACAGCCACCTGCTGGCCAGCACCATCCCGAACTGCCGCACCTACGACCCGACCTACGGCTACGAGCTGGCCGTGATCATCCGCCACGGCATCCACGAGATGATCGAGGAGCAGAAGGACGTCTTCTATTACCTCACCGTGATGAACGAGGCCTACCAGCAGCCGGCTCTGCCCGCCGGCGTCGAGGAAGGCATCATCAAGGGCATGTACCTGCTCAAGGAAGACAAGAAGGAAGCCGCGCACCACGTGCAACTGCTGGGCTCCGGCACCATCCTGCGCGAGGTCGAGGAAGCCGCGAAGATCCTGCGCGAGCAGTTCGGCATCGGCGCCGACGTGTGGAGCGTGCCGAGCTTCAACGAGCTGCGCCGCGACGGCCTGGCCGTGGAACGCTGGAACCGCCTGCATCCGGAACAGAAGCCGAAGCAGAGCTACGTCGAGCAGTGCCTCACCGGCCGCCAGGGCCCGGTGATCGCCTCCACCGACTACATGAAGCTGTACGCCGAGCAGATCCGCCAGTGGGTCCCGAGCAAGGAGTACAAGGTCCTCGGCACCGACGGCTTCGGCCGCAGCGACACCCGCCGCAAGCTGCGCCACTTCTTCGAAGTGGACCGCAACTGGGTCGTGCTGGCCGCGCTGGAAGCGCTGGCCGACCGTGGCGACATCGAGCCGAAAGTAGTGGCCGAAGCCATCGTCAAGCTCGGCATCGACCCTGAAAAACGCAACCCGCTGGACTGCTGAGGAGAGGCACGATGAGTGAGTTGATTCGCGTACCCGATATCGGCAGCGGCGAAGGTGAAGTGATCGAACTGCTGGTCAAGGTCGGCGACAAGGTCGAGGCTGACCAGAGCCTGCTGACCCTGGAGTCGGACAAGGCCAGCATGGAAATCCCCAGCCCGAAGGCCGGGGTCATCAAGAGCATCAAGGTCAAGCTCGGCGACAAGCTGAAGGAAGGCGACGAAATCCTCGAGCTGGAAGCCGAGGGTGGCGCCGCTGCCGCCGAAGCGCCGGCTGCCAAGGCCGAAGCGCCGGCACCGGCTCCGGCTGCCGCAGCGCCTGCGCCAGCCCCGCAGGCTGCGGCCCCCGCTCCGGCGGCGGCTGCCAGCGTGCAGGACATCCACGTTCCGGACATCGGCTCGGCTGGCAAGGCCAGCGTCATCGAAGTGATGGTCCAGGCCGGCGACACGGTGGAAGCCGACCAGTCGCTGATCACCCTGGAGTCGGACAAGGCGAGCATGGAAATCCCCTCGCCGGCCGCCGGCGTGGTGGAAAGCGTGTCGGTCAAGATCGGTGACGAAGTCGGCACCGGCGACCTGATCCTCAAGCTCAAGGTGGCCGGCGCTGCTGCTCCGGCTGCCGTGGAACAACCGGCTGCCGCTCCGGCGTCTGCCGCTGCAGCGCCCGCCCCGGCTACGCAAGCCGCTGCCCCGGCACCTGCTGCCACCCCGGCTCCGGTCGGCGCGCCCAGCCGCGACGGCGCCAAGGTCCATGCAGGTCCGGCAGTGCGCATGCTGGCCCGTGAGTTCGGCGTCGAGCTCGGCGCGGTCCCGGGTACCGGTCCGAAAGGCCGTATCCTCAAGGAAGACGTGCAGGTCTACGTCAAGGCGATGATGCAGAAGGCCAAGGAAGCGCCGGCCGCCGGTGCTACCGGTGGCGCGGGCATCCCGCCGGTGCCGGAAGTCGACTTCAGCCGCTTCGGCGAGGTCGAGGAAGTGGCGATGACCCGCCTGATGCAGGTCGGCGCCGCCAACCTGCATCGCAGCTGGCTGAACGTGCCGCACGTGACCCAGTTCGACAACGCCGACATCACCGAGGTGGAAGCCTTCCGCGCTGCGCAGAAGGCCGCTGCCGAGAAGGCTGGCGTCAAGCTGACCGTGCTGCCGATCCTGCTCAAGGCCTGCGCCCATGTGCTGAAGGAAATGCCGGACTTCAACAGCTCCCTGGCCCCCAGCGGCAAGGCGCTGATCCGCAAGAAGTATGTGCACCTCGGCTTTGCCGTGGACACTCCGGACGGCCTGCTGGTGCCGGTGATCCGCAACGTCGACCAGAAGAGCCTGCTGCAACTGGCCGCCGAAGCCGCCGAACTGGCGGAGAAGGCACGGACCAAGAAGCTCTCGGCCGACGCCATGCAGGGCGCCTGCTTCACCATCTCCAGCCTCGGCCACATTGGCGGCACCGGCTTCACGCCGATCGTCAATGCGCCGGAAGTGGCGATCCTCGGCGTGTCCAAGGCGACCATGCAGCCGGTATGGGACGGCAAGGGCTTCCAGCCGCGCCTGATGCTGCCGCTGTCGCTGTCCTACGACCACCGGGTAATCAACGGCGCCGCCGCCGCACGCTTCACCAAGCGTCTCGGCGACCTGCTCGGCGACATCCGCGCCCTGCTGCTGTAGGCACTACCCTCGCGGCGCCCACCCGGCGCCGCGCACTCTCTCTGACGAGCACGCCACGCTCGTTCTCTCCAACCCCGCCGGATGGCGGGGTATTTTTTTGCGTGCCCGTTCCGTAGGGCGGGTGAAACCCGCCATGACGCCTCCGGTTTGGCGGGTTGCACCCACACTACCTCCCCGCGAAAAACCTCTTTTCTGCGCTTGAAAATTCTTTGCCGCAGAAGGCCGTCGCACGGCCCCATTCCATCTTTCCGACAGCCGACAAACCCCTTACTTGTCAGACCATTCCACATCATGCACCCTTGCCTCAACCATGGAAGCAGGCCGAGGCAGACCCCTCCGCCCAGGAACCCGTCGCGAATGAAGAATCATCCGGATGCCGTCAACCGGACGGCTACCGAGGTTGTCACGCAGTTACCCATCCCCTCGCGACTGGGGATGCTGCGCTTCGAGCGGTTGAACGAACACAGCTGGACCATGCTGTTCCTCGATCCCGGCTGCGAGCGCCTGTTCGGCGTGTCCGCGCCGGAGCTCTGCGACTTCGTCGAAACCCCGTTCGCCAGCCTGATGGAACCCGAGGCCCGGCATCGCCTGCACGAACAGATCCAGCAACAGTTGCTGCAGAACGGCCGCTACCGGGTCAGCTACAACCTGCACAGCCCGAACGGTCGCCTGCACCTGCTGGAGTTCGGCGAGGCCTTCCAGCGCAATGGCCGGCAGTTGCTGCACGGCTACCTGCTGCAGGACGAACCGGCGGCGGCCGACGAGACCCGTCTGCTCGATCTGGAAGAACAGAACGCCCGCCTGCAGCAGGCGCTGGAGCTGTACCAGCGCGGCCAGGACGAGCATCTGCAGCATCTGGTGCGCTCGCGCACCCAGCAGAACCTGATCGTGCGCCTGGCGCGGCACCGCTACCGCTCGGACGATCCGCTGCTGGAAGCCGCCCGCCTGATCGCCCAGGCCGCCTGCGAAACCTATGCGGTGGCGCGCGCCGGCATCTGGCGCCTGCATGCCGGCAACCGCCTGGAGTCCGTGATCGTCTATTGCCGCGAGAGCGGCGCGTACGAAAAACCACCTGACATCGACGCCGACCAGTTCCCCTACTACCTCGAAGCACTCAACAGCGGTCGCGCCATCGACGCGCACGACGCACAGCACGACCCGCGCACCCGCGAGCTGGCCAGCCAGTATCTGCGCCCCCGGGACATCGGTTCGCTGCTCGACGCCAGCATCCGCGTCGGCGGCGAAGTGGTCGGTGTGCTCTGCCTGGAGCACACCGGCGGCGAGCGCCAGTGGCGCAGCGACGAAGTGGCGTTCGCCGGCGAGCTGGCCGACCAGTACGCCCACGTCCTGATGAACCACGAGCGGCGCAGCGCCTCCAGCGCCCTGCACCTGTTCCAGCGGGCCATCGAACAGAGCGCCAGCGCCTTCCTGCTGATCGACCGCGACGGCCGGGTGGAATACGTCAATCCCAGCTTCACCGCCATCACCCAGTACGCCGCCGAGGAAGTCCGCGGCCATGCCCTGGCGGAGCTGCCGGCGCTGGTCGACATCGGCGAGCTGCTGCGCGAGGCGCGCACCACCCTGGCCACCCAGAACAGCTGGCAGGGCGAGTTCCGCAGCCGGCGCAAGGACCTCGACCCGTACTGGGCGCAGCTCTCGCTGACCAAGGTCTGCGCGGAGAACGGCGAGCCGACCCACTACATCGGCATCTACGAAGACATCACGCGCAGCAAACTGACCCAGCAGCACATCGAGAAGCTCGCCTACCGCGACAACCTTACCGGCCTGGCCAACCGCAACTTCTTCATCAACGCCCTCACCGAGCGCCTGCACAGCGGCGGCGAGCGGCCGCTGAGCCTGCTGCTGGTGGATATCGACAACTTCAAGCGGATCAACGACAGCCTCGGCCACCAGACCGGCGACAAGCTGCTCACCCGCCTGGCCCGCCGCCTGAGCGGCAGCCTCGGCGACAGCGTCACCCTGGCCCGCTTCGCCAGCAACGAATTCGCCGTGTTCTTGGACGAGTCGAGCCAGCGGCGCGGCGAACACGTCGCCGAGCAGATCCTCGACATCCTCAACAAGCCGCTGTTCGTCGATAACCAGCTGATCAACATCACCGGTTCCATCGGACTGGCCTGCGCGCCGCGCGACGGTCGCGATCCGCACACGCTGCTGAAGAACGCCGGCCTGGCGCTGCACAAGGCCAAGGCCAACGGCAAGGACCGCCTGCAGACCTTCACCGAGGAACTAACCGCCGAGGCCAGCTACAAGCTGTTCGTCGAGAGCAACCTGCGCCGCGCCCTGGCCCAGGACGAACTGGCCGTGCACTACCAGCCCAAGCTGTGCCTGCGCAGCGGCCAGCTGCTCGGCCTGGAAGCCCTGCTGCGCTGGCAGCACCCGGTGAAAGGCATGATCGGCCCGGAGCAGTTCATCAGCGTGGCGGAGGAAACCGGGCTGATCGTGCAGATCGGCCTGTGGGTGATCCGCCAGGCCTGCCGCCAGGTCCGTACGCTCGCCAGCGAGGGGCTCGGCTACCTGCGCATCGCGATCAACCTGTCGCCCCGGCAGTTCGGCGACCCCGAACTGGTCGACGCCATCGCCGCGATCCTCGTCGAAGAGCGCATTTCCGCCGGACAACTGGAACTGGAGCTGACCGAAAGCCTGCTGCTGGATGCCACCGACGATACCCGCCAGCAACTGGAGCGCCTGAAGAAACTGGGGCTGAGCCTGGCGATGGACGACTTCGGCACTGGCTATTCGTCGCTGAGCTACCTGAAGAAATTCCCCATCGACGTGATCAAGATCGATCGCAGCTTCATCAAGGACATCCCGGACAACCAGGACGACATGGAGATCACCTCGGCGGTGATCGCCATGGCCCACAACCTCAAGCTGCAGGTGGTCGCCGAAGGTGTCGAGACGGCCGCGCAGTTGGCCTTCCTGCGGCGCAACCGCTGCGATATCGGCCAGGGCTTCCTGTTTGACAAGCCGATCCCCGCCGACGAACTGGCCACCCGCCTGCAGCGCTACCCGTCACGCAGCAGCGTAAAAGCCTGACAGAATCGAAGCGTCGCCAGGCCGGGAAAAACCTGTAATCTCTGCGGTCCACCGGAGTATTTTTCGCAGAGGAGACGAATGCCATGGTCCTGCGCTCGCAAATACTGACCCAAAAGCTGGAACTGCCCAGCGCCGCCCAGGCCCTGCCGGGCCGGGAAAGCCCGATGCCGGTACCGGAAGCGCATTACGTCAACGGCCGGCCGCTGGAGGCGCCGTTCCCCGCCGGCCTGCAGCAGATCGTCCTCGGCCTCGGCTGCTTCTGGGGCGCCGAGCGGCGCTTCTGGCAACAGCCGGGAGTGTGGGTCACCGCGGTCGGCTACGCCGGCGGCCTGACGCCGAACCCGACCTACGACGAAGTCTGCTCCGGCCTGACCGGGCACACCGAAGTCGTGCTGGTGGTCTACGACCCGCGCGAAACCAGCATCGAGCAGTTGCTCAAGGTGTTCTGGGAATCCCACGACCCGACCCAGGGCATGCGCCAGGGTGGCGACACCGGCACCCAGTACCGCTCGGCGATCTACTGGTTCGACCACGCCCAGAAGGCCGCCATCGACGCCAGCCACGCGGCCTTCCAGGCCGAACTGGCACGCAATGGCTACGGTGCGATCACCACGGAAATCCGCGAAGTGCCGCCGTTCTACTACGCCGAGGCGTATCACCAGCAGTACCTGGCGAAGAATCCCAACGGTTACTGCGGCCTGGGCGGCACCGGGGTCTGCCTGCCGGCATAGCCGGCGGGAGATGACATCGCTCAGCCCGGGATATCCCAACTGACGAAAGCCCAGCGCATCGGCGCACCACCGCGCCGGGTGCGTTCAGGGTCGGCGGCAAACCAGGCCTGAAGGGCTGCCCGCTCGTCGTCGGAGAGGCTCCCGAACGACCAGGCAATCTTGTCGGCGAACTCCTCGAAACGGCTGCAACCGGCCAGTCGGCTGGGCGTCTGGATATAGTCCAGGCGAGGATGGATGCCCCGCCGGTGCAGCAGATTGATCGTATAGATGTAGTCGGGAAACGCTGGCGGAAGCTCGCGCCCCAGCACAGAGGCGATCTCGCTGTCGATGAAGCGCCCGCCGACCAGTTGGGTCAGATAGACGCGCAGGCGGGCATGGCGATTGATCCTGTCGAGGATCGCATCCAGATCGGCGACCATGGCCGAACGCGAGGCCACCAGGATGTCGCAGACCGGCACGTCGCTCCAGTCGTCCTCCCAGGCGCGCAGGATCGGCTGCACGTTGTCCAGTTCGAGTTGGCGGGCGTTGTCCTCCAGGCATTCGAGCATCGCCGGACTGTAGTCCAGGCCATAGACCCGCTCCAGGCGCCCGGCCAGCGGCAGGCAGATGGCCCCGGGGCCGCAGCCGACATCCAGCAGGCTGCGGGCTCCCGTGAGATCCATACGCCCGATGAAGGCTTCGCTGTAGGGGCCGCCCAGGCTCTTGCGGCTCATCTCCCTGGCTCGCCTGTCCCAGGCGCCGGCTGGCTTGGGCTGGTGCGCGGCAAGCCGCATTTGCTGGCGGTAGCGTTCGGCGAAGTCGATATCATCCAGGCTCATGGCCACTCCCGCGGATCAATCCGGAAAACAGTTGCAATTGGGTGCGGATCTGCTGCGCCGGCAGGTCATACAGCCAGGCCAGACGCTCCACGCTGAGCGCATCCCCGCAATGGAAAAGGCCACCCTGCTTGAACAGCGCAATACGGTCGGCCACACGTAAGGCATGCTCCGGCTGGTGAGTGCAAAGCAGGATACCCAGCCCCTGTCCGCGCAGCGCCTGGATATGCTCCAGCACGCGGATCTGGTTGCCGAAATCCAGGCTGGCGGTGGGCTCATCCAGCACCAGAAGGGATGGCTCCTGTGCCAGCGCGCGGGAGATCAGCACCAGTTGCTGTTCTCCGCCGCTCAGGGTGGTGTAGATACGTTGCCGCAGGTGCACGATGCCGAGTCGTTCCAGGCAGGCATGTGCCACGTCCCGATCATGCGGCGAAGGACTGGAGAAAGCCCCGAGGTGCGCACTGCGCCCCAGCAGGACCATTTCCTCGACGCTGAACGGAAAGCCCCGGTCCTGGGCCTGCGGCACATAGCCGATGCGCCCGGCCAGCGTTCGCCGGGACCACTGCGGCAACGGCCGCCCGTCCAGCAGGACAGTACCGGCCCGGGGAGCCAGCAGGCCGAGCAGGGTCTTGAACAAGGTGGACTTGCCGCTGCCGTTGGGCCCCAGCAGGCAGAGCACTTCGCCACGCTCCAGGTGCAGATCCATGCCCTGGCCAAGTAGCCGGCCGGGGTAGCCGATAGCCAGTTGCCGCGCTTCCAGCCGGCTCATGCGCTGCGCCCGCCACGCGCCAGCAGCACCAGGAAGAAGGGTGCGCCGACCAGCGCGGTGAGAATGCCCAGCGGCAGCTCCATGGTCGTCACGGTACGCGCCAGGGTATCGGTGAGCAGCAGGAAGCCACCTCCCAGCAACAGGCTGGCGGGCAGCAGACGGGAAAACTCGGCGCCGACCAGCAGTCGCGCCATATGCGGCACGACCAGTCCGATCCAGCCAATGATGCCCGTGATGGACACGGCGCTGGCGGTCATCAGGGTGGCCGCCACTATCAGCAGACGGCGGGTACGAACGATATTCAGGCCCAGCGCGGCGGCCTCTTCGTCGCTCAGGCTGAGCAGGTTGATGCGCCAGCGCAGCAGGACCAGCGGCAGCATGCCGAGCAGCATGAGCGGCGCAGCGCCCAGCAGGTCCTCCCGGCTGACGCCATTGAGGCCGCCCAGCAGCCAGAAGGTAATGCTGGCCAACTGGGTATAGGGATCGGAAAGCACCTTCAGCAGGGAAATCCCCGCCCCCAGCAGCGCCGACAGCGCCACCCCGGCGAGCACCAGGACCAGTACCGGATCATGCCGCCTGACCCGGCTTGCGAGCAGATAGACCAGGGCCACGGCCAGCAAGCCGCCGCAGAAGGCCGACAACTGCACCCATGGCAACGACAGGCCAAGGAAGATGGCGAGGACCGCGCCCAACCCGGCACCAGCCGAAACGCCGAGGATATCGGGCGACACCAGCGGATTGCGGAACATGCTCTGGTACGCGGCCCCGGCCGCGGACAGGCTGGCGCCAACCGCCAGGGCAGCGAGAATGCGCGGCAGACGGAGGTTCCACAACACGGTCTCGATCTGCTCGGGTACGTCCCCGGGATCGCCGCCAAGGTGCGCGGCCAGCGACTGCCAGAGATCGGCGGGGTGCAGCGGATACTTGCCGGCCAGCAGGGCGATGAGCAGGCAGGCCAGCAGCGCGCCCGTCAGCATGACCCAGATACCGGTATGGCTGGTTGCCTGAGAGGGCCTCATTGCAGCGCCCCGAAAGCTGTCCCGGGAACGGCCGCGTACGGGTTGTTCGGGTGGCTGGAGAGCAACTGGCGAATCTGCATTTCGCTGGGCTCCATGGAGTAGAACAGCGAGAAGAACTCCCGAACGCGCTGTGGTAGCGCTGCCACCTGGCTCGGGTCGGTCAGGGCCAGCAACCATTCCAGGCCGAGCAGGCGATTGAGCCCGGGAGGACCATCCAGCCAGCCGAAGGGGAGCGCCGGTGCCCGGTAAACGCGGTTGGCGCGCACAGCCGGCAAGTTCCGCCAAAGCGCGGATTGGCGAATGTACTGCTGCAATCCGGCATCCTGGCAGAGCACGATATCTGGCTGCCAATCCAGCAACTGCTCCAGCGAAACCCGCGCCAGGCCGCCGGAGCCAAGCCGCGCGGCGACATTCTCCAGGCCGGCCAGCTCGACCGCCTCGCTATGGATGGAACCGCCAAGGCCGGTTTCCAGCCCATCCGGGCCCCGTGCCAGGTAAACCGTACCGAGACGATGCGAGCCATTCCTGCTGCGCTCCAATATCGCTTGCGCATGGTTTGCCAGCCGCTCGCCACGCGCCTCGACGCCAAACCGCGCGGAAGCTTCACGCAACAACAACGGCGAGTCCGCCAGACGGCCCGCGAAGCTCACGCAGGGAATCCCGGTCTGCTCGCTGGCCCTGGCGTTCGCTGAGCGAAAGGTGGCGTCGGCCGTACCGGCATCGACGATCAGATCCGGCGCCAGCCTGACCAGGGTCTCCATGGAGATGGTGCTGGCACGGCCGGCCAGACCGCCCAGCACGGGCAGATCCCGTTGCGCCGGGGCGATCAGGGAACGTTTTTCCTCCGTCAATGGCCATGGCCAGCCGAGCAGCTTGTCCGGAGCCAGGCAATAGACCAGCACCGCGGCGGGAGGTCCGGCGGCAAAGATCCGCCGCACCCGTCCCGCAGCGGGCTGCTGTCCGAAGACGGCAGCCAGGGAGCCATCGCCAGCCTGCAGCAATCCAGGCAGCAGCCAGGGCATGCAACCCAGTGCCTGCAGAAATTGTCGACGCCTCATGCCAGCGGCTCCCCGGGACGATTGGGCAGAGCGTTGGCCCAGTCGAGCAAGGCGCTTTCCTCGAATGGCAGGATCGCATCCGGAGTGCCGGTGAAGCGCTGCCAATCGGCCTGATATTGCGGGCTTACCAGGGTCAGCAGGGGAATGCCTTCGCTCATCAGGGCCAGCATCTCCTGGGCGAACCCTCGACCGCTGGCTTCCATTGCACCGAAGCGATTGACCAGCACGAGGTCCGGCGATTCCGCGAGCGATCGACGCAAGACCGCGCTGGCCTGCGCAAGACCGCCAGGGTCGAGGCTGCATGCCAGCGAGCCCGGCCCAAGCGGCTGGGATATGGCGTAGCTGTGCCCGTCATGAACATCGCGAATCAGCATCGGCAGACGCCCATCCGGGTCCTTGCCCCGGGTCGTGAGCAAGCCGCGCACACGCCAGCCGGCCAGTTGCAGGCGCTTGCAGAACTGCCAAAGCAGCTCATTGCCTTCGCCCCGACCGGCATGGAGAACGGCGGCGAAAGGGAAACTCGTCATAGGGAACTCTCCTGTCGACCCACGGGATTGCGAGGTGAAGCCGGCTCCAGGACGGGGGTGTGCGCCTCTCTGGAAACGCACGCTGGAGCCGGCATCAACTCACGACTGGCCCGCGCAGGCATCCAGCGGTTTGCTGGATGAGCACAGGCGAGCCACGGACCAGCGCCGCAATCCGGGTACATCTAGAAATCGAAGCTGGCGTTGGCGAACAGGGTACGACCGGGCATGGGGAAGCCCTCGCTGAATTCGTAGTCCTTGTCGCCCAGGTTGCTCACGCCCAGTTCCAACGCCAGATCCGGACGGGGCTTCCATACGCCTTTGGCACCGAGGATGGCGAAGCCGCCAAGGGTCTCGTAGCGCGATGCAGAGGCAGAAGAACTGACCTCCCGGCCCTCTTCCGCATCCAGGGTGGTCTGCAACTCCCAGCGCTCGCTGGGGAACCAGCTCAGATGGGCGAAGAGCTTGTGCGTCGGGGAGTCGGTGAGCGGTATGTCCCGGTCGCTCAGGTTGTCGCGGTCCAGATAAGTGTAGGCGGCGCCCATCTTCCACCGATCCGCCAGCGCCTGCTCAAGGGACAGCTCCAGGCCGCGGTGTCGCGCCTTGCTGATGTTCTGCGCCTGGTTGCACTCCTTCCCGCCGCTGCACGACGAGCCGGGAACGATGGCGCTCTGGATGAGATCGTCAATGCCGCTGTAGAACAGCGCGGCTTCCGCATAGCTGCCGTCCCAGGGCTCCCCACGCAGGCCCAGCTCGGCGTGGCGGGCCTTTTCGGGCTTCAGGTCCGGATTGGGCAAGGCACTGCCCATGCGCGCCGAGTAGCGATCCTTGATCGTCGGCAGGCGTGACTTGCGCGCCACGCTGGCATAGGCCTCCAGGCCTGGGCGCAGGTCGTGCGCCAGCTCGGCCAGGGCATTGGTGGCCTGGGTCGTGCCGGTGGGCCAGTAATAGACCTGGCGGGCCTCGCGCTCCTCATGATCGACGCCCAGGCGCAGGCGCCAATCGCTGGCCAGCTCGATGATGTCCTCGACAGCGGCCGAACGGGTCACGTCGCGGTACTTCTTGTCCGGCGAGCCTTCCGCCTTGTCGACATGCCGGTCGTCCTTGTAATGCAGCGCCAGGTGCAGCTCGTGGCCGTCGAAATGGCGACTGACCAGTTCCACCGCCGAACCGTAGGTCTTGTCGTCGTAGATGCTGCGCGGGCCATCCAGGGTCGTGTAGCTGGCGTCCTTGAACATATCCAGACCGTTCGTGTACTTGTCCGCGTACAGGCGGAACTTCAGGGTCAGCTCATCGTTCAGGTCGGTGGAGCTGAGGAAGTACAGGCTTTCCTTGTCCCAGTAGGGCCACTGCCAGTAGCGGGCACCTTTCCCTCGGCCGGTATAGACCGGGTTGCCTTTCTCGCCCTCCTGCTTGCTGTAGGCGAGCGCATATTCGTCAGTATCGTTGGGCGTGAAACCGATCTTCAGCGAGCCTTTCTTGTCGGTGCGATAGGCGTTCTCCCGACGGTCGTCGGTATCGGTGGGCTTTGGCTTGTGGTCGGTGAAACTGCGGCCCAGGGCGAAGCTGTCGGCGTCCAGGTACGAAGCGCCCAGCTGGAAGTACCACAGCCCCTGGTTGGAGCCCAGGTTGGCGGCCACCTTGCGCTCGCTGCCGGTGGCGGCGCCGATGCGGACATTGCCCTCCAGTTCCCGCGAGGGCTTGCGGGTAACCAGGTTGATCGCGCCGCCCATGATGTTCGGACCATAGAGCAACGAGGCCGCGCCTTTGGCTACGCGGATTTCGGCAAGATCGAAAGTGGTGAAGCGACCGAAGTCCACATAGCCGTCATAGGGCACGTACTGTGGAATGCCATCCAGGAACAGCGGCACCTGGCGGGCATCGAAACCCCGGACATAGACAATGTCCTCATTGCGGCTGTTGCGAGAGAGGTTGACCCCCGGCAGCGTGTTGACCGCGCTGCTGACCGTGTCGCGATTGAACGCGCGCATGGCCTCCTCCCCCATCACTTCTTCGCTGGTCGTCGACATGCGGTCGCCACGGACTACCACGCTGCCCAGTTCGAAAACGCTTTCCTCCGCCAGCGCATCGGGCAGCGAGAGAACAGCCATGCCCGCCACCGTGCCGCCCAACCAGATACTGCGAACGACACTGCGCAAACGGAGCCGGGGAAACGGCAGCGAACCTGAGTACAACATGAGCTAGTCCTTTATAGGGTGACTGATATGTAGATCCGTTACGGGCTCGCTCAAGCCAGCCGCAAAGTGACGCGCTGGGCGAGATCGTCGAAGAAGTGGTAGCCGGAGGCCCCTTCGGTGAGCAGTTCGAGCAGCGCTTGCGGCTGGCGTATGCGAACGCCGCCCAGCAGCGTGACGCCGCGCTTGATGAAGGGACCGGGCAACAGGGGAACGCTGGGACCGACCAGGGCGACCCGCGAGCCGGGGCGGGTCCAGCTCAACAACTGATCGAGGCTGCCGTCGAGGAGCGTGGTGCCCGTAGCGATCACGACATCGGCCCACGGGATCACCCGGTAGGCATCGTCAGCGGGAACGTAATGCCGCAGCTCGCCAGGCTTGAGGGTGGAGGGGTACTTCTCCAGTACGCGAAAGTCCTGCTCGCGCCTGCGCAGCTCGCGCAGATAGGGCGCGAAGGCACCAATCACAACGACCCTGTCGGCCGGCTGCAGGTCCAGCTCGCTGAATATGTCGCCAGCCTCCCTGTACTCGCAGGAGGGAACGCCGTTGCGCCGCCACAGGGTTTCCACCAGGGCGTTGAGCGTGGCCAGGGCCAGCGTGCGGCGCAAGGCAGCGGGATGGTCGAGGTCGTGCAACACGGACCTGATGGGCTTGCCCTTCAGCTTGCCGGCGAACGGCAGGGCTTTCGCCGAACTGGGACAACACACCGCCTCCGGTATCGACTTGATCGGCGTTGCGCACAACCCGGCAGCGCCGTTCTCAAGCTGGACACCGGTAAAGAAGATTCCAACTACCGCCGATTGCAGACGCAGATGCCTCAGTTCGTCCTGCAGCTGAAATTCGAGCTCTGCCCGCAAATCGTTGAGCATGAGATATGGCGCTCCCTGGTATGTCGGGGCGCTATATTCATTGCTATACAGCGATGAGCGAATTGATTGGAATCAAGTTCTTCAAAATATTGGTTGAAGGCTTATGTGCTGCCAGCTATGGCAACAGCCGTAGGTTGGTGCTGAGCGCAGCGAAGCCCAACATCAGGCCCGGCGTGGCGTTGGGCTTCGCGTTGCTCAGCACCAACCTACGTGTTTTACCTTCCGCTCTCTTCGACCAGCCAATCCAGCCGCCAGCTGCCCTCGCTGTGCGCCAGGTTTTCCGCCAGCCACGGCAGCAGACTGCGCAGTTCGTCTTCCAGCGGCCACGGCGGGTTGGCGATGGCCAGGCCGGAGCCGTTCAGGCGGTCGGCGCTGTCGGCGGGGTGGATGAGCAGTTCGGCGCGCAGCAGCTTGGGCGCATCGCTCTTCTGCAGGTTCTGGTAGAAGCGCTTGAGCTGGCGTTCGTCCTTGATCGGGTACCAGATCGCCACAACCGTCTGGCGCATCCGACTGATCGCCTCGTTCAGCGCAGTGACGCAGCGCTCCAGTTCGTCGCCCTGTTCGAACGGCGGGTCGATCAGCATCACCGCGCGCTTCTCCGGCGCCGGCAGGAAGGCGCGCGGCAGCAGCCAGCCGTCGCCCTGGTGCACGGCGATGCGCCGTTCGCCGGCCATGTTGGCCTTGAGCAGGCGGCCGTCTTCCGGGTGCAGTTCGTTGAGCAGCAGGCGATCCTGCGAACGGGTCAGGCGCCGCGCCAGCTCCGGCGAGCCCGGGTAGTAGCGCAGTTCGCCGTCCGGGTTGAGCGCGCACACCACGTCCAGGTAGTCCGCCATCAGCTCCGGCAGGTCGTCGCGATCCCACAGGCGGGCGATGCCCTGCTCCCACTCGCCGGTGCGACTGGCCTCGTCGCCCTGCAGGTCGTAGAGGCCGACGCCGGAATGGCTGTCGAGATAGGCGAACGGCGTGTCCTTGCGCGCCATCAGGGCGAACAGGCGGGCGAGGACGATGTGTTTGAGCATGTCGGCGTGGTTGCCGGCGTGGTAGGCGTGGCGATAGTTCATGGACGGGCTGGCTCCTTGGGCCGCGCATTCTAGCCGCTCGCGCAGGACTTTGACCCCTTATCACGTCGGTTAATGTTGCTGGGCGGGCCGTACCCACCAGCCTAGACTGCGGCGACTACCGTGGAGACCCCAACCATGTCCGAAACCCTGCTCAGCTCCCGCAACCTCGCCTTCGAGCTCTACGAAGTCCTCGACGCCGAAGCGCTCACCCGCCGAGAACGCTTCGCCGACCACAGCCGCGACACGTTCGACGCCGCCATCGCCACCGCCCGTGGCATCGCCGAGGAGCTGTTCGCCCCGCACAACCGCAAGAACGACGAGAACGAGCCCGAGTACGTGGACGGCGCCGCGAAGCTGATCCCGGAGATCAAGCCGGCGCTGGACGCCTTCATCGGCGCCGGTTTCCAGAACGCCACCCGCGATTTCGAGCAGGGCGGCATGCAGTTGCCCAACCTGCTGTCGCGCGCCTGCTTCGCCCACTTCCAGTCGGCCAACATCGCCACCTCGTCCTATCCGCTGCTGACCATGGGCGCGGGCAACCTGATCGAAGCGTTCGGCAGCGACGAGCAGAAGCAGCGCTTCCTGCAGCCGATGATCGACGGCCGCTTCTTCGGCACCATGTGCCTGACCGAACCGCATGCCGGCTCGTCCCTGGCGGACATCCGCACCCGCGCCGAACCGGCCGCCGACGGCAGCTACCGGATCAGGGGCAACAAGATCTTCATCTCCGGCGGCGACCATCCGCTGTCGGAGAACATCGTGCACATGGTGCTGGCCAAGCTGCCGGACGCGCCGGCCGGGGTGAAGGGCATCAGCCTGTTCATCGTGCCGAAGTTCCTGGTCAACGACGACGGCAGCCTCGGCCCGCGCAACGACGTGACCCTGGCCGGGCTGTTCCACAAGATGGGCTGGCGCGGCACCACCTCCACTGCCTTGAATTTCGGCGATAACGGCGGGTGCGTCGGCTACCTGGTGGGCAAGCCGCACCACGGCCTGGCCTACATGTTCCAGATGATGAACGAGGCGCGCATCGGCGTCGGCATGGGCGCGGTGATGCTCGGCTACGCCGGCTACCTGTACTCGCTGGAGTACGCCCGCCAGCGCCCGCAGGGCCGCCTGCCGGACGCCAAGGACCCGGCCTCGGCGCAGGTGTCGATCATTCAGCACACCGACGTGCGGCGCATGCTGCTGACGCAGAAGGCCTACGTCGAGGGCTCCTTCGACCTCGGCCTGTACGCCGCGCGGCTGATGGACGACTGCGAGACGCTGGAAAGCGAGGAAGAACGCAAACAGGCCCATGAACTGCTCGACCTGCTCACCCCGATCGTCAAGTCCTGGCCCTCGGAGTTCTGCCTGAAGGCCAACGAGCTGGCGATCCAGATTCTCGGCGGCCACGGCTACACCCGCGAATACCCGGTGGAGCAGTACTACCGCGACAACCGCCTGAACCCGATCCACGAAGGCACCCACGGCATCCAGTCGCTCGACCTGCTCGGCCGCAAGCTCAGCCAGAACGGCGGCGCCGGCCTCAAGCAACTGACCCGGCTGATCCACACCGCCTGCGATCGCGCCAGCGGCTATCCGGCACTGGACGAACTACGCCAGCCGCTGGAAAAACTCCTGGAGCACCTGTCGGCGGTCACTCTGGGGCTGCTCGGCGACCTGCTGCAGGGCAAGGTCAGCCAGACGCTGGCCAACTCGGCGCTGTACCTCAAGGTGTTCGGCCACCTGGTGATCGGCTGGCGCTGGCTGGAACAGGCGATCCGCGCCGAACAGGGCCTCGTCCGCCTGGAGAAGGAAGGCGGCAACCCGGCCGACGCCGACTTCTATCGCGGCAAGCTGCAGGCGGCGCGTTACTTCCTGACCTGGGAGGTGCCGGGTTGTCACCATGAGCTGGCGCTGCTCGAAAGTCGCGACGAGACCTGTCTCGACATGCAGGATGGGTGGTTCTAGTTCCGCATGTCTTTCCCGCCCCGGCCACGCACCGGGGCTTTTTTGTTCCGGAAAGCCACCATCCCTTGCAGGAGCGCGCCATGCGCGCGATTCGCGGGCATGGCCCGCTCCTACGAAGATGCTCTCGCGTTGCCGGTTCCCTCACCCTAACCCTCTCCCGGAGGGAGAGGGGGCGCGACGGTGTGAGGTGGTACACCATGCCAGCCGGCAACTCCGGACAGTCCCCTCTCCCTGAGGGAGAGGGGGAAGCATCATGACGATGCAAGACAGTTGCTCCTACAGGTATGGCAAGAGCGTAGGGTGGAAAACGGCGAAGCCTTTTCCACCATCAAGCGCGGAATGACGGGGCGGTGGACAAGCTTCGCGTTGTCCACCCTACGAACTTGCGAAGCCCACAACGTTACGCTGACCGCCACCAGAATGAAGCCCTGTAACAACCTTTGACAGCCTTGTAAATCCGCAGGTTAGAATCGCCCGGCACACGGTCTGCATCATTCCCGGCAGCCGCTTCCCCTCAAGAGTCCGCCGCCCGGAGACCGCCGCCTTGGATGCCGTAGCCGTCAATACCTACTTCCTGATCGGTGCGGTGCTGGTTGGCATGAGCATCCTGGTCAGCTCCCTCTCCTCGCGTCTCGGCATCCCCATCCTCGTCATCTTCCTCGCCGTCGGCATGGTCGCAGGCACCGACGGCCCCGGCGGCATCGGCTTCAACAACTATCCCGTGGCCTATCTGGTGGGCAACCTGGCGCTCGCCGTGATCCTTCTCGACGGCGGCCTGCGCACGCGCGTCGCCAGTTTCCGCGTGGCGCTCTGGCCGGCGCTGTCGCTGGCCACGGTGGGTGTGCTGATCACCGCCGGGCTGACCGGCATGGCCGCTGCCTGGCTGTTCAACCTGACCTGGATGGAAGGCCTGCTGATCGGCGCCATCGTCGGCTCCACCGATGCCGCGGCGGTGTTCTCGCTGCTCGGCGGCAAGGGCCTGAACGAACGGGTCACCGCCACCCTGGAAATCGAATCCGGCAGCAACGACCCGATGGCGGTGTTCCTCACCGCCACCCTGATCAGCATGCTCGCCCACGGTGAGAGCGAGCTGGGCCTGGAGTTCCTCGGCCACCTGCTGCGCGAGTTCAGCATCGGCGCGCTGCTCGGCCTCGGCGGCGGCTGGGTGCTGCTGCACCTGATCAACCGCATGAACCTGGCCAGCGGCCTCTACCCGCTGCTGCTGATCAGCGGCGGCCTGGTGATCTTCTCCCTGGCCAACACGGTGCACGGCAGCGGCTTCCTGGCCATCTACCTGTGCGGCCTGGTGCTCGGCAACCAGCCGATCCGCTCACGCCACGGCATCCTGCACATGCTCGACGGCATGGCCTGGCTGGCGCAGATCGGCATGTTCCTGGTCCTCGGCCTGCTGGTCACGCCGCACGACCTCTGGCCGATCGTCCTGCCGGCGCTGGGCCTGGCGCTGTGGATGATCCTCATCGCGCGGCCGCTGTCGGTGCTGGTCGGACTGATCCCGTTCCGCGCCTTCCACGGCCGCGAGAAGCTGTTCATCTCCTGGGTCGGCCTGCGCGGCGCGGTACCGATCATTCTCGCGGTGTTCCCGCTGATGGCCGGCCTGCCGAACGCGCAGCTGTTCTTCAACGTGGCCTTCTTCATCGTGCTGGTATCGCTGCTGGTGCAGGGCACCAGCCTGCCGTGGGCGGCGAAGCTGCTGCGGGTGGTGGTGCCGCCGGACCCGGCGCCGATTTCCCGCGCCGGCCTGGAAGTCCATCCGACCAGCGAGTGGGAGCTGTTCGTCTACCACCTGAGCAAGGAAAAGTGGTGCATCGGCGCCGCCCTGCGCGAGCTGAAGATGCCCGAAGGCACGCGGATCGCCGCGCTGTTCCGCGGCACCCAGCTGCTCCACCCGTCGGGCAGCACCATCCTCGAAGCCGACGATATCCTCTGCGTGATCGGCCACGAGCATGACCTGCCCGCCCTCGGCAAGCTGTTCAGCCAGGCGCCGGACCGCGGCCTCAGCGCACGCTTCTTCGGCGACTTCGTGCTGGAAGGCGATGCGCAGCTGTCCGCGGTGGCGGCGCTCTACGGCCTGAAGCTGGACGACCTCGACGGCAGCCAGAGCCTCGGCCGCTTCATCGCTCACGAGATCGGCGGCCAGGCGATCGTCGGCGACCAGGTCGAGTGGAATGGCCTGACCTGGACGGTCGCCGCGCTGGAAGGGAACAAGATTCGCAAGGTGGGGGTCAAATTCCCCGAAGGTCGTCCCGGTCCGGGCCTCTTCCTGTAATCCCCGCCTCGTCCTACAGACCGCGTACGACGCGGTCTGACCATCGGTCGGAGCCTTGCAGGCTCCGGCAACCGCACACTACCCTTTTCCCATCGCATCGAGAGCGTCCCTCCCCGATCATGTCATTCCTGTTGCGCTCCCTCCTTACCGTCGTGCTGCTCGGCGCGACTCTCTCCAGCCTGCCCGCTATCGCTGCCGACACCGACGTGCCCAAGGCCGGGGAAGTGCAGAAGAGCCTGGACGGCCTGGCCGACCGCAAGCTGGCCGAAGCCGACCAGAAAGTGGTCAAGGCCAGCCTGGAAAACACCCTCAGGCTGCTCCGGGCCAGGGACGACAGCGACAAGCAGATCGCCGAGCTGAAAGGCCAGTTGGCCGACGCGCCGCGCCAGATCAACGAGAACCAGCGCGTGCTGACCCGCCTGCGCGGCGAGATCGAGAAGCCCGCCCGCCAGGCGTACGGCAGCTACAGCGCCACCCAGCTGGAAATGCTGCTGAACGAGCAGAGCAGCCAGTTGGCCGCCTGGCAGAAGACGCTGATAGAAGCCAAGGGCCAGATCATCACCGCGCAGACCCGCCCGGAACGCGCCCAGGCCGATATCAGCGCCAACCAGACCCGCCTGCTGGAAATCGCCACGGCGCTCAAGGCCGGCAAGGAAGGCGGCAAGCCGCTGAGCACCGAGCAGCATGACGAACTGCTGGCCGAACAGGCCGCGCTGAACGCCAAGGCCCAGCTGCTGCGCCAGGAACTGGCCGGCAACAACCTGCTGCTGGACCTTGCCAACAGCCAGCGCGACCTGCTCAGCGAGCGCATCTCGCGCCAGGAGCGGCAGATTCTCGATCTGCAGGCGATGATCAGCGAGAAGCGCCGCGAGCAGTCGGAAAAGACCGTCGCCGAGCTGTCCAAGGAGGCCGGCGCGGCAGCCAGCGTGGATACCCTGCTGAGCAAGGAAAACGCCAACAACGTGCGTCTTTCCGACTACCTGCTGCGCACCACCGACCGCCTCAACCAGCTCACCCGCGCCAACCTGGAAAGCAAGCAGCAACTGGACGCCCTGACCCAGGGCGAACAGGCCCTCGACCAGCAGGTCGGCGTCCTGCGCGGCAGCCTGCTGCTGTCGAAGATCCTCTATCAGCAAAAGCAGTCGCTGCCGATCATCAAGGCCGACCGGAAGCTGGCCGACGAAATCGCCGACCTGCGTCTCTACCAGTTCGAGCTGAACCAGAAGCGCGACGAACTGGGCGACGTGCAGCTCTACATCGACAAGCTGCTCGCGGAGAATCCCCAGGAAACCCTCACGCCGGAACTGCGCCAGGGCCTGACCGAGGTCGTCAACACGCGCATCGAGCTGGCCGATCGCCTCAATCACGAACTGAATGCCCTGCTCAGCGAGGCGATCACCCTGCAGCTGAACCAGACGCAGCTCCAGGAAACCAGCCAGAAGCTGCGCGCCACGCTGGACGAGCAGATGTTCTGGATTCCCAGCAACCGTCCGCTGGACCTGTCCTGGTTCAAGATTTCACCGCTGCTGCTGCAGCACCAGCTTTCCGAGGTGCCGTGGGGCTCCGGCGTGCGCGAACTGGGCGAGGGACTGATCGAGCGGCCGCTGCTGTTCCTGCCGCTGCTGCTGATGATCGCCGTGCTGTTGTGGAAGCGCCGCTACCTCTACGACAAGCTGGATTCGCTGAACGACGATATCGGCCACTTCAAGCGCGACAGCCAGATGCACACGCCGCTGGCCCTGCTGGTCGCCATCTCGCTGGCCATGCCCGGCACCCTGGCCCTGGCCATCGGCGGCCTGGCGCTGGTGCTCGACGCCCGCGGACAGAACGCCACCCTCGGCAGCGCCCTGCTGGAAATGGCCCAGGTCTGGCTGGTGTTCTACACCGCCCTGCGCATCCTCAGTCCGGGCGGCATCGCCGAGCGGCACTTCCACTGGAGTCCGGCGCAGGTGCAGTTCCTCAGGAAGCTGCTGCGCCGGCTGGGCATCGTCGTGCTGTTCCTGGTCGCGGTGGTGACGGTCGCCGAACACCAGCCGGCCAGCCTGGCCGACGACGTGATCGGGATCGCCGTGGTGCTGTTCGGCTATGCCGCCATGACCTGGCTGCTGGCCCAGCTGCTGTTCAACCGCCCCTCCACCGAACGGCCGTCGATGATCAAGATGATCGTCGGCCTGGCCTTCACCGCCCTGCCGATCGCGCTCTTCCTGGCCGTCAGCTTCGGCTACTACTACACCGCGCTGAAGCTCACCGACCGCCTGATCGATACGCTGTACCTGCTGCTGTTCTGGGTCATCATCGAGGCGACCTTCGTCCGCGGCATGGGCGTGGCCGCCCGCCGCCTGGCCTACCAGCGCGCCCTGGCGAAGCGCCAGACCCAGCCCAGGGAAGGCCCGGAAGGCGGCGAAACGGTGGAGGAACCGACCCTCGGCATCGAGCAGATCAACGAGCAGTCGATGCGCCTGATCCGCCTCGGCCTGCTGATCGGCTTCGTCATCGCCCTGTACTGGGTGTGGGCCGACCTGATCAGCGTGGTGTCCTACCTGGATAACGTCACCCTGTACCAGTTCACCAGCGGCAGCGGCGACACCGCCTCCAGCTCGCCGATCAGCCTTGGCGACCTGCTCACCGCGGCGGTCATCGCCGGCGTCACCGTGGCCCTGGCGCGCAACCTGCCGGGCCTGCTGGAAGTACTGGTGCTGCAGCGCCTGACCCTGGCCCAGGGCAGCGCCTACGCCATGACCACGCTGCTGTCCTACTCGATCAGCGGCATCGGCATCGTCAGCGCGCTGTCCACCTTGGGGGTCAGCTGGGACAAGCTGCAATGGCTGGTCGCCGCGCTCTCCGTGGGCCTCGGCTTCGGCCTGCAGGCGATCTTCTCCAACTTCGTCTCCGGCCTGATCATCCTCTTCGAACGCCCGGTGCGGATCGGCGACGTGGTGACCATCGGCAACCTGTCCGGCACGGTCAGCCGGATTCGCATCCGCGCCACCACCATCACCGACTTCGACCGCAAGGAAATCATCGTCCCGAACCAGACCTTCATCACCGGCCAACTGGTGAACTGGTCGCTGAGCGACACCGTCACCCGCGTGACCATCAAGATCGGCCTGGCCTACGAGACCGACCTGCCGCTGGCGCGCAAGCTGATGATGCAGGCCTGCCTCGACAACCCGCGTGTGCTGCGCGATCCGGAACCGCTGCTGTACTTCCTCAATATCGGCCCCAGCACCTTCGACCACGAACTGCGCTTCCACGTGCGCGAGCTGGGCGACCGCAACCCGGCGGTGGACGAAATCCTCTCGAAGATTGCCGTGGCGTTCCGCGAGAACAACGTCGAGATGGCGTTCAACCAGGTCGATGTGTTCGTCAAGAACCTGCAGGGCCAGGAAGCCCAGCTGATCATCGGCAAGACGCAGAGCCAGCCGCAGGTCCAGGCCCAGCCCGTGCAACTGCAGCAGCTCAAACCGGGCGCCGAGAAGTCCTGAATCTGGACGCCTTCGGACAAGTCCGAGCACAATGCTCGGACTTGTCTCGTTTTCCATGTGGAAAAGTCCCAACTTGAAGAAGCTCGACGACCTGGTTTTCGACAACCGCTATGCCCGCCTGGGCGATGCCTTCTCCACCGAAGTGCTGCCCGACCCCATCGCCGAACCGCGCCTGGTGGTCGCCAGCCCGGCGGCGATGGCGCTGCTCGACCTCGATCCGGCGGAAGCGGACAACCCGGTGTTCGCCGAGCTGTTCGCCGGGCACAAGCTGTGGGCGGAAGCCGAGCCGCGGGCGATGGTCTATTCCGGCCACCAGTTCGGCGCCTACAACCCACGCCTCGGCGACGGCCGCGGCCTGCTGCTGGGCGAGGTGGTCAACGACGCCGGCGAGCACTGGGACCTGCACCTGAAGGGCGCCGGCCAGACGCCTTATTCGCGCATGGGCGACGGCCGCGCGGTGTTGCGCTCGTCGATCCGCGAATTCCTCGCCAGCGAATACCTCAATGCCCTCGGCATCCCCACCAGCCGCGCCCTGTGCGTAACGGGATCGAGCACCACGGTATGGCGGGAAACCCGCGAAACCGGCGCGATGCTGCTGCGCCTGGCGCAGAGCCACGTGCGCTTCGGCCACTTCGAATACTTCTATTACACCCAGCAACCCGAGCGCCTGAAGGAGCTCGGCGAGCACGTGCTGCGCTGCCATTTCCCCCACTGCCTGGAACAGGAGCAGCCCTACGCCGCGTTCTTCCGCGAAGTGGTGGAGCGCAACGCCGAGCTGATCGCGCTGTGGCAGGCCTACGGCTTCTGCCACGGGGTGATGAACACCGACAACATGTCGATCCTCGGCATCACCTTCGACTACGGCCCCTACGCCTTCCTTGACGACTTCGATGCGCGGCACATCTGCAACCACTCGGACGATGCCGGGCGCTACTCCTTCAGCAACCAGGTGCCGATTGCCCACTGGAACCTCGCGGCGCTGGGCCAGGCGCTGACGCCCCTCGTCGAGGTGGACGAACTGCGCGCCAGCCTCGGCCTGTTCCTGCCGCTGTACCAGGCGCACTACCTCGACCTGATGCGCCGCCGGCTCGGCCTGACCAGCGCCGAGGATGGTGACGAGGAGCTGGTGCAGCGTCTGCTGCAACTGATGCAGAGCGGCGGCGTGGATTACAGCCGCTTCTTCCGCGAACTGGGCGACAGCGCGCCCGCCGAGGCGCTGGCGCGGCTGCGCGAGGAATTCGTCGATCTGGCCGGTTTCGATGCCTGGGCCACCGAGTACAGCGCCCGTGTCGAACGCGATGGCGGCGACCAGCAGCAGCGGCGCGAACGCATGCACGCGGTCAACCCGCGCTATGTGCTGCGCAACTATCTGGCCCAGGAAGCGATCACTGCCGCGGAACAGGGCGACTACGCCCCGGTTCGCGAGTTGTATGAAGTGCTGATGCGGCCGTTCGACGAACAGCCCGGACGCGAGCGTTATGCGGAACGCCCGCCGGAGTGGGGCAAGCATCTGGAAATCAGCTGCTCGTCCTGACTCCGGCGCGAACGCTCACTCAGTTGCTGACCCGGCCGTCGTCGCCGATGCCGTCCTGACCACGCGGGGCCTCGCCTTCGGCCTCGCGGCCCCTGGCTTCGCCGACATCCCCCACGCCATCCTGGCCACGTGGAGCCTCGCCTTCGGCTTCACGGCCACGGGCTTCCGCCACGTCGCCGACGCCGTCCTGGCCGCGTGGCGCTTCGCCTTCGGCCTCACGTCCGCGCGCTTCGCTTTCACCGTCACGGCCACGGGTATCACCCGCCTCCGCCTCGCCACGGCCCGGTCCGGAATTGCCGGAAACCCCATGGCCAGAGGAACCATGCGCATTCCCCGGTCCGCTGTTGGCGCCGCCATGACCACTGTTGGCGCCCCGTCCACCGCCGTCGCTGCCACCATCACCGCCATGGCCGCTGCCCGAGCCGCCGTGACCGCCGCCGGAACCGCCGCCACCCGAGCCGCCACCACCTCCGCCGCCGGAGCCACCGCCCCCGCCGCCACCGGAGCCACCACCGCCCCCGCCGGAACCACCTCCACCACCGCCGCCATGGCCACCTCCGCCTCCACCGCCGCTACCCGAACCGCTAGCGGCGTGAGCCGAAGAAACCAGGTGATCGATCAGCGGGGTCACCGCCGCTCCGGCATACAGGGCCGCACAGATTGCCGCGGCGATCAGTGTCTTGCGCTGTCTCATGGGACACCTCGATTGTTCTTGGATATCGGTGGTGGTGGAACGCGTGCTTAACACAGGAGACTAGACATTTTTCGTAACTATTTCGTTCGCGATGCAGGCCCCATGACGACCGGCGGTAGGCAGGAATCGGCCAGGCGCCGGCCTGCCCTGATTCATTGCCCTGCGACATTGACCGGTTACCGGTGCATCCCCATGCTGGCATGCCCGCCATCCCATACGAAGGAGCGTCGCATGAAACTGGAAACCCTCGCCGTCCACGCCGGCTACAGCCCCGATCCGACCACCAGGGCGGTGGCCGTGCCGATCTACCAGACCACCTCCTACGCATTCGACGACACCCAGCACGGCGCCGACCTGTTCGACCTGAAGGTGGCCGGCAACATCTATACGCGGATCATGAACCCGACCAACGCCGTGCTGGAGGAACGCGTCGCCGCGCTGGAAGGCGGCGTCGGCGCGCTGGCGGTGGCCTCGGGCATGGCGGCGATCACCTATGCGATCCAGACCGTCGCCGAGGCCGGCGACAACATCGTCTCGGTGGCCAAGCTGTATGGCGGCACCTACAACCTGCTGGCGCACACCCTGCCGCGCTTCGGCATCCAGACGCGCTTCGCCGCCCATGACGACATCCCCGCACTGGAAGCGCTGATCGACGAGCGCACCAAGGCGGTGTTCTGCGAGTCCATCGGCAACCCGGCCGGCAACATCGTCGACCTGCAGGCCCTGGCCGATGCCGCGCACCGCCACGGCGTGCCGCTGATCGTCGACAACACCGTGGCGACGCCGGTGCTGTGCCGGCCGTTCGAGCACGGCGCGGACATCGTCGTACACTCGCTGACCAAATACATCGGCGGCCACGGCACCAGCATCGGCGGCATGGTCGTCGACTCCGGCAAGTTCCCCTGGGCGCAGCACCAGGCGCGCTTCCCGCTGCTCAATACGCCCGACCCGTCCTACCACGGCGTGACCTACACCGAAGCCTTCGGCCCCGCCGCCTTCATCGGCCGCTGCCGCGTGGTGCCGCTGCGCAATACCGGGGCGGCGCTCTCGCCATTCAATGCCTTCCTCATCCTGCAGGGCCTGGAAACCCTGGCCCTGCGCATGGAGCGGCATTGCGACAACGCGCTGAAGGTCGCCGGGTTCCTGCAAAACCATCCACAGGTGGCCTGGGTGAAATACGCCGGCCTGGCCGATCACCCGGAAAACGCCCTGGCCCGGCGCTACATGGACGGCCGGCCGGCGGCGATCCTCTCGTTCGGCATCAAGGGTGGCAGCGAAGCCGGCGCGCGCTTCATCGACGCCCTACAACTGGTGGTGCGCCTGGTGAATATCGGCGACGCCAAGTCGCTGGCCTGCCACCCGGCATCCACCACCCACCGTCAGCTCAACGCGGAGGAACTGGCGCGCGCCGGGGTTAGCCAGGACATGGTGCGCCTGTCGATCGGCATCGAGCACATCGACGACATCCTCGCCGACCTGACCCAGGCTCTGCAGGCCGCCGCCCGATAGCGGACAAGGCTGACCCGGACTGGCAACCGTCGCAGGCATCCCGATTCGATCCGGACCACCCCGTCCCCATTGCAATCGGGCTGCCGCGGCACAACATTGGTTGCGCTCCTTAGCATCAGGAATCCCACCATGTCCGAAACCCTGCTCGTTCCCTGCCCGCAATGCGGTGGTCTCAACCGCCTTCCCGCCGACCGCCTCGCCGACCAGCCGCGGTGCGGCCGCTGCCGGGGCGATGTCCTGCCGTCCCGTCCGTTCGAGATCGATGAAGCCGGTTTTGCCGCACAGGTCAGGGGCGACCTGCCGCTGCTGCTGGATGTCTGGGCCGACTGGTGCGGGCCGTGCAAGGCCTTCGCGCCGGTCTTCGAGCAGGCTGCCGCACGTCTGGTCGGGCGCTGCCGTCTGGGCAAGCTGGACAGCGAGGCCAACCGCGGGCTGTCGGCGCAACTGGGTATCCGCTCGATTCCCAGCCTGATCCTGTTCCGCGATGGCCGTGAGGTGGCGCGCCAGAGTGGCGCGATGCCATTGCCGCAGCTGCTCGACTGGCTGGCGCGGCAAAGCGTGTGAGGAGCGCGGCGGGATAACCGCCGCGCATGGGATGGATTACTCCGCTTCGAGCAGGCCGTGCAGTTCGACGAACTGCTGGGTCAGCTTGTGGCGCGGGTCCATGAAGATCAGCGGTGTGCAGGCTTCGTGGGATTCACGCATCTTCACCGAACTCATCAGGTACACCGGCAGTACCGGCAGTTCCTCGCCGACCATCTCGTCGAGCATCTGCTGCGGCAGGGTCGCGCGCGGCTGGAACTGGTTGACCACGATGCCCTCGACTTCGAGGTCTTCGTTATGGTCTTCCTTCAGTTCCTCGATCTCGCCCAGCAGGCCGTACAGCGCCTGGCGGGAAAAGCTGTCGCAGTCGAAGGGAATCAGGCAGCGATCCGCCGCGATCAGGGCGGAAACCGTATAGAAGTTCAGCGCCGGCGGGGTATCCAGGTAGATCCGGTCGTACTCGCCGTCCAGCGAGTCGAGCAGTTTGCGCAGCTTGTTGATCTTGTGCTTCGACTCCAGCTTCGGCTGCAGGTCCTTCAGCTCGGGGCTGGCGGTCACCACATGGAGGTTGTCGAACGGCGTTTCGTAGATATCCACGCTGCCGTTGCGGCCGAACGGCCCGGAAGACAGCACGTGCTTGAAGAAATCGGCGATGCCGGCCGGCAGTTCGTCGCCGGTGAGGCCGGTCAGGTAATGCGATGAGTTGGCCTGCGCATCCAGGTCCACCAGCAGGGTCCGATAGCCCTCCGCCGCGCTGACTGCCGCCAAGTTACAGGCAATGCTGGACTTGCCCACCCCGCCCTTCTGATTGAACACCACACGCCGCATGAGTCTCTCTCCCGGAGCCTTTCGAGTGAGCCTGGATTCTATGCAATGCACATAGGCACCGCGAGAACTTCCGCCCAATCGCCCCTTATGCCCCCGACGAATGCATCATCACCACCTCGCGGGTGACCAGTTCGATGAAGGAATGCGCCAGCGGCGATCCTTCGTTGCGCCGGCGCACCAGCCATACCGAGGTGGTGGCGCCGGGGTCGCTCAGCGTGCGGTAGACCACGCCATCCACCCGCGTACGACGGAACGATGCCGGCAGGATCGACACGCCAAGCCCCGCCGCCACCAGGCCGATGATGGTCATCGCCTCGCCCGCTTCCTGGGCGATGGTCGGGGTGAATCCCGCCTGGCGCGACAGCTCCATCAGCTTGCCGTAGAGCCTCGTGCCGAAGGTGCGCGGGAAGAACACGAAGGGCTCCTCGGCCAGCTCGGCGATCGACAGGCTGTCGCCTCCCCCGGCGAGGGGATGGCCTGCACGCAGGACGGCGACGAGCGGCTCGCTGAACAGCTCGACCATCTCCAGGATGTCCGGCAGTTCGATCGGGCGGATCACCCCGACCTGCACCCGCTCGTCGAGCAGCGCCTGGACGACCTCGCTGCTGTTCAGCTCGCGGAGGTCGAGATGGACCGCGGGATAGGCCCGGCGGAACGCCAGGATGCTGCGCGGAATGCTGGAAGTGAACGGCGCCGACGCGGTGAAGCCGATCTTCAGCTCGCCGACCTCGCCCTGGTGCGCCCGCCGCGCCAGCAGCACGGCCTTGTCGACCTGCTGGAGGATCTGCCGCGCCTCGTCGAGGAACAGCCGGCCGGCTTCGGTCAGGCTCACGCGGCGATTGGTGCGGTCCAGCAGTCGGGCGCCGATTTCCTCTTCCAGCGCCTGGATCTGCTGGCTCAGCGGCGGCTGGGAAATGCCCAGTTGTTCGGCGGCGCGGCCGAAATGCAGCTCCTCGGCGACGGCGACGAAGTAGCGCAGGTGTCTCAGTTCCATCTCTCACCAATTGATTCGAAATACATATCAAATGTGTCGATCAATATATTGGAAATAATAAATTCTGCTCCGTATTCTTTCCACACAAGCCCAATAACAACCTCCATCCTGACCGCCCGACCTTACGCGCCGCCCCGGGCAGTCGCATCGCACTCGAGGTGAGTTGTGAGTCAATCTGCTTTGCGGGCTTCCACGGATAGCGAGCCTCCCCTGCTGCAAGCCGCCAGCGCGGCGAACCTGTCGGTCGTCGGCGCCGCCAGGGAAATCGAAAGCTACATCGAGAAAGGCACCCCCGAATTCCGCCGCACCTCGCTGGCGCTGTTCTCCGGCGGTTTCGCCACCTTCGCCCTGCTCTACTGCGTGCAGCCGATGATGCCGGTGCTGTCCAAGGCATTCGCCCTGACGGCCGCGCAGAGCAGCCTGGTGCTGTCGATCTCGACCATCACCATGGCCATCGGCCTGCTGGTCACCGGACCGATTTCCGACGCCATCGGCCGCAAGTCGATCATGGTCGCCTCGCTGTTTCTCGCCGCCCTGTTCACCATCGGCAGCGCACTGATGCCGACCTGGCACGGCGTGCTGGCGATGCGCGCGCTGCTCGGCCTGGCCCTGAGCGGGCTGGCGGCGGTGGGCATGACCTACCTGAGCGAGGAAATCCATCCGCAGCACATCGGCCTGTCCATGGGGCTGTACATCGGTGGCAACGCCATCGGCGGGATGAGCGGGCGGCTGATCAGCGGGGTGCTGGTGGACTTCGTCTCCTGGCATGCCGCGCTGGCAGCGCTGGGCGGCATCGCGCTGGTCGCCGCCGTGGTGTTCTGGCGCATCCTGCCGGAGTCGCGGAATTTCCGTGCGGCGTCGCTGAACGTCCGGCAACTGGCCGACGGCTTCGCCGGCCATCTGCGCGATGCGGGACTGCCGTGGCTGTTCCTGATCGGCTTCCTGCTGATGGGCGGCTTCGTCACGCTGTTCAACTACATCGGCTATCGCCTGCTGGCCGAGCCCTACCACATGAGCCAGGCCATCGTCGGCGTGCTGTCGCTGGTCTATCTGGTCGGCATCTACAGCTCCGCCTGGGTCGGCTCGCTGGCCGACCGCCTGGGCCGGCGCAAGGTGCTGTGGACAGTGATCCTGCTGATGCTCGGCGGCCTGCTGCTGACCCTGTTCAGCGCCCTGCCGCTGATCGTCACCGGCCTGCTGCTGTTCACCTTCGGCTTCTTCGCCGCCCATTCGGTGGCCAGCAGCTGGATCGGCCGCCGCGCGCTGAAGTCCAAAGGCCAGGCGTCGTCTCTGTACCTGTTCACCTACTACCTCGGCTCCAGCGTCGCCGGCACCGTCGGCGGGGTGTTCTGGCATCACTACGGCTGGATGGGCGTCGGCCTGTTCATCGCCGCGCTGCTGTCGCTGGCCGTCGCCGCCGCACTGCACCTGGCGCGGGTACCGGCGCTGCCGGGCAATGCGATCGCCCCGGTGAAAGGCTGATCCGCACTTTTTCCAGCGCCCGCCTGGGCGCTGGAGCCCTCTATTTCGCCTTACGACTTAGGTCGTAACAAAATATGACGCGCAAATTGTGTAAAATATTGCGCACGCCGCGTTGGATTCCAAGAACAAGCACCGCTTGCCCCCGCTGCACACTCCCTCCCCGCTGTATAGGTAAAGCATGAGTAGTACCCCTTCCTCCGGGCTCTCGCAGGGCCTGAAAAATCGTCACGTCACCATGCTCTCCATCGCCGGCGCCATCGGTGCCGGCCTGTTCGTGGGCTCCGGCCACGCCATCGCCGAAGCCGGCCCGGCGGTGCTGATTTCCTATCTGGTCGCCGGTGCCCTGGTGGTACTGGTGATGCGCATGCTCGCCGAAATGGCGGTCGCCCAGCCCGACAGCGGCTCCTTCTCCACCTATGCCGACCGATCCATCGGCCACTGGGCCGGCTTCACCATCGGCTGGCTGTACTGGTGGTTCTGGGTGCTGGTGATCCCGCTGGAAGCCAACGCCGCCGCCGCGATCATCCACGCCTGGTTCCCCGGCGCGCCGATCTGGGTGCTGGCCTTCGTCATTACCTCGGCGCTGACCGTCACCAACCTGTTCAGCGTGAAGAACTACGGCGAGTTCGAATTCTGGCTGGCGCTGATCAAGGTCTGCTCGATCATCGCCTTCATCTTCCTCGGCTGCGCGGCGATCTTCGGCTTCTCGCTGAATCCGCAGGCCGGCGGCATCAGCCACCTGTACGCCGAGGGCGGCTTCATGCCCAAGGGCTGGGGCGCCGTGCTGGCCGCGCTGCTGACCACCATGTTCTCCTTCATGGGCTCGGAGATCGTCACCATCGCCGCCACCGAGTCGAAGGACCCGGCGCAACAGATCACCCGCGCGACCAACTCGGTGATCTGGCGTATCGCGCTGTTCTACCTGCTGTCGATCCTCATCGTGGTCTGCCTGGTGCCATGGAACGACCCGCGCCTGGTGAGCATGGGCTCCTACCAGACCGTGCTGGAAAGCCTGAACGTGCCGTACGCCAAGCTGATCGTCGACATCATCGTCCTGGTGTCCGTGACCAGTTGCCTGAACTCGGCGCTGTACACCGCCTCGCGCATGCTGTTCTCCCTCAGCAAACGCGGCGACGCCCCGCGCATCGCCCAGGTGACCAACGTCAGCCGCACCCCGGTGTTCGCCGTGCTGCTGTCCACCGCCATGGCCTTCCTCTGCACCTTCGCCAACTACCTGGCGCCGGCCGAGGTCTTCAACTTCCTGCTGGCCAGCTCCGGCGCCATCGCCCTGCTGGTGTACCTGGTGATCGCCATTTCCCAGCTGCGCATGCGCCAGAAGCTGCTCGCCAGCGGCCATCAGCTGAAACTGAAGATGTGGCTGTTCCCCTGGCTGACCTGGGCGGTGATCCTGTTCATCGTCGGCGCCCTGGCGATCATGATGATCCGCCCGGACCATCGCATGGAGGTCGTGGCGACTGCCCTGCTGACCATCGTGGTGGTCTGCTCCGGGCTGCTGGTGTCCCAGCGCCGGAAAGCTCAACGCGCGGCCGGAATCGTGGCCGACGCCGCCTGACCCATCGCGGGCATGGCCCGCTCCTGCAGCCCGCCGTGGAACGCCCCTGTAGGAGCGAGCTCTGCTCGCGAAGCTTTTGCGGGGCCAATGTTCGCGAGCAGAGCTCGCTCCTACAAACATGAAAAAGCCCCGCCATCTGGCAGGGCTTTTTCGTTTCTACGGACCTTACGGAAAGGCTCCGATCAGCCGTGGTATTGCGCCGACAACTCGTGCACCGCCTCGAAGAAGGCGCCGGCGTGGGCCGGGTCGACTTCCGGGGTGATGCCGTGGCCGAGGTTGAACACGTGGCCGCTGCCGTTGCCGTAGGCCGCCAGGATGCGCCCCACTTCGGCGCGGATCGCCGCCGGGTTGGCGTAGAGCACCGACGGGTCCATGTTGCCCTGCAGGGCGACCTTGTCGCCGACGCGAGTGCGGGCGCTGCCGATGTCGCAGGTCCAGTCCAGGCCCAGCGCCTCGGCGCCGCTATCAGCCATGGATTCCAGCCACAGGCCGCCGCCCTTGGTGAAGAGAATCACCGGCACGCGGCGGCCGTCGTGTTCGCGGATCAGGCCGTCGATGATCTTCTTCATGTAGGCCAGGGAGAACTCCTGATAGGCCGCGGCGGACAGGCTGCCTCCCCAGGAATCGAAGATCTGTACCGCCTGGGCGCCGGCGAGGATCTGGCCGTTCAGGTAGCTGGTGACCGACTGCGCCAGCTTGTCCAGCAGCGCATGCATGGCCTGCGGGTTGTCGTAGAGCATCGCCTTGGACTTGCGGAAGTCCTTCGACGACCCGCCCTCGACCATGTAGGTCGCCAGGGTCCAGGGGCTGCCGGAGAAGCCGATCAGCGGCACGCGGCCATTCAGCTCGCGGCGGATGGTGCGCACGGCGTCCATCACGTAGCCGAGGTCCTTTTCCGGATCGGGGATCGGCAGCGCATCGATATCCGCGGCGGTGCGCACGACCTTCTTGAAGCGCGGGCCTTCGCCGGTTTCGAAGTAAAGGCCGAGGCCCATGGCGTCGGGGACGGTGAGGATGTCGGAGAAGAGGATCGCCGCGTCCAGCTGCGGGTAGCGGTCCAGCGGCTGCAGGGTGACTTCGCAGGCCAGTTGCGGGTTCATGCACAGGCTCATGAAGTCACCGGCCTTGGCGCGGGTGGCGCGGTATTCCGGCAGGTAGCGGCCGGCCTGGCGCATCATCCAGACAGGGGTGACATCGACGGGCTGCTTGAGCAGGGCGCGAAGGAAGCGATCATTCTTCAGGGCAGTCATGGTGGCATCCGGAGAAAAAGTGCGGGCATTTTCGCAAAGCCCAAAAGAAAAGGCACGGCTTGCGCCGTGCCTTCCATCTTTTGTCGCACCGACTGTTGGGCTTCTACGCTCAGCGCCAACCTACATCCGCCACGTAGGTTGGGCTAAGGAGCTCGCGACGCAGCCCAACGGTCGGTACACCAACTGTTGGGCTTCGCTGCGCTCAGCACCAACCTACGCAGCGCCGCAGGATGGGTTGAGCCGGAGGCGATACCCATCGAACGGTCGAGCGATCAGACGCCGAGGTAGTCCAGGATGCCTTCGGCAGCCGTACGGCCCTCGAAGATCGCCGTCACCACCAGGTCGGAACCACGGACCATGTCGCCGCCGGCGAAGATCTTCGGGTTGCTGGTCTGGTGCTTGAACTGCGCGGCGGCCGGGGCGATGACGCGGCCCTGGCTGTCGATCTGCACCTGGTGCTGGTCGAACCACGGCGCCGGGCTCGGGCGGAAACCGAAGGCGATCAGCACGGCTTCCGCCGGGATGATCTCCTCGGAGCCCGGGATCGGCTCGGGGCTGCGACGACCACGGGCGTCCGGCTCGCCGAGACGGGTCTCGACCACTTTCACGCCTTCCACCCGGTCCTCGCCGACGATGGCGATGGGCTGGCGGTTGAAGAGGAACTTCACGCCCTCTTCCTTGGCGTTCTTCACCTCGCGGCGCGAACCCGGCATGTTCTCTTCGTCACGGCGATAGGCGCAGGTCACGCTCTTGGCGCCCTGGCGGATCGAGGTGCGGTTGCAGTCCATCGCGGTGTCGCCACCGCCCAGTACCACCACGCGCTTGCCCTTCATGTCGATGAAGTCTTCCGGGGACTTCTCGAAGCCGAGGTTGCGGTTGACGTTGGCGATCAGGAAGTCCAGCGCGTCGTGCACGCCCGGCAGGTCCTCACCCGGGAAGCCACCCTTCATGTAGGTGTAGGTGCCCATGCCCATGAACACTGCATCGTACTCGTCGAGCAGCTGTTCCATGGTCACGTCCTTGCCGATCTCGGTGTTCAGGCGGAACTCGATGCCCATGCCGGTGAACACTTCGCGCCGACGGCTCAGCACGCTCTTTTCCAGCTTGAACTCGGGGATGCCGAAGGTCAGCAGGCCGCCGATTTCCGGGTTCTTGTCGAACACCACCGGAGTCACGCCGTTACGCACCAGCACATCGGCGCAGCCGAGGCCGGCCGGGCCGGCGCCGATCACCGCGACGCGCTTGCCGGTCGGCTTGACCCGCGACATGTCCGGGCGCCAGCCCATGGCGAAGGCGGTATCGGTGATGTACTTCTCCACCGAACCGATGGTCACCGCGCCGAAGCCGTCGTTGAGGGTGCAGGCACCCTCGCACAGGCGGTCCTGCGGGCACACCCGGCCGCAGACTTCCGGCAGGGTGTTGGTCTGGTGCGACAGCTCGGCGGCGGCCAGGATGTTGCCTTCCGAAACCAGCTTCAGCCAGTTCGGAATGAAGTTGTGCACCGGGCACTTCCACTCGCAGTACGGGTTGCCGCAGCCCAGGCAGCGATGCGCCTGGTCGGCTGCCTGCGCCGGCTTGAACAGGTCGTAGATTTCGACGAATTCACGCTTGCGCTGACGCAGCAGCTTTTTCTTCGGATCCTTGCGCCCGACCTCGATGAACTGGAAGTCGTTATTCAGACGTTCAGACATTTCAAAACCTCATCAAACTTCTTCAGGCGCTTATTGCGGGTTGGCACGGGTGCTGCTGAGCAGGGAACCGAGGCTTGTGGCCTTCGGTTTCACCAGCCAGAAGCGACGCAGGTAGTCATCCAGGTTTTCCAGGATGTTCCTGCCCCACTCGCTCGCGCTCTCTTCCACGTACTCGACCAGGACCTGGCGCAGGTGGCTGCGATAAGCCTCCATCGCCTCGCCGCTGATCCGCTGCATTTCCACCAGCTCGTGGTTCACGCGGTCGACGAAGGTGTTGTCCATGTCCAGTACGTAGGCGAAGCCGCCAGTCATGCCGGAGCCGAAGTTGTAGCCGGTGCGGCCCAGTACGCAGACGAAACCGCCGGTCATGTATTCGCAGCAGTGGTCGCCAGTACCTTCAACGACGGCATGGGCGCCCGAGTTGCGCACGGCGAAACGCTCGCCCGCGGTGCCCGCGGCGAACAGCTTGCCGCCGGTGGCGCCGTACAGGCAGGTGTTGCCGACGATGGCCGACTCCTGGGTCTTGAACGGGCTGCCTTTCGGCGGGGTGACCACCAGCTTGCCGCCGGTCATGCCCTTGCCCACGTAGTCGTTGGCGTCGCCTTCCAGGTACAGGTGCAGGCCGCCGGCGTTCCACACGCCGAAGCTCTGACCCGCGGTGCCCTTGAAGCGGAAGGTGATCGGCGACTTGGCCATGCCCTGGTTGCCGTGGACCTTGGCGATCTCGCCGGAAATCCGCGCGCCGATGGAACGGTCGCAGTTGCAGACGTCCAGTTCGAACTCGCCGCCGCTGCCGTTCTTGATGGCATCGCGCGCCAGCTCGACCATCTTCTCGGCCAGCAGGCCCTGGTCGAACGGCGGGTTCTTCTCGACTTCGCAGAACTGCGGCTTGTCGGCCGGGATCAGGTCGCTGCCGAGCAGCGGAGTGAGGTCGAGGTTCTGCTGCTTGGCGGTCTCGCCCGGCAGGATTTCCAGCAGATCGGTACGGCCGATCAGCTCGCCCAGGCTGCGTACGCCCAGCTTGGCCAGCCACTCGCGGGTTTCCGAAGCGATGAAGGTGAAGAAGTTGATCACCATCTCGGTAGTGCCGATGAAGTGGTCCTTGCGCAGCTTGTCGTTCTGGGTGGCGACGCCGGTGGCGCAGTTGTTCAGATGGCAGATGCGCAGGTATTTGCAGCCCAGCGCGATCATCGGCGCGGTGCCGAAGCCGAAGCTTTCGGCGCCGAGGATGGCCGCCTTGATCACGTCGAGGCCGGTCTTCAGGCCGCCGTCGGTCTGCACCCGGACCTTGCCGCGCAGGTCGTTGCCGCGCAGGGTCTGGTGGGTTTCGGCGAGGCCGAGTTCCCACGGCGAACCGGCGTACTTGATCGAGGTGATCGGCGAAGCGCCGGTGCCGCCGTCGTAACCGGAGATGGTGATCAGGTCCGCGTAGGCCTTGGCCACGCCAGCGGCGATGGTGCCGACGCCCGGCTCGGAAACCAGCTTCACCGAAACCAGCGCCTGCGGGTTGACCTGCTTGAGGTCGAAGATCAGCTGGGCCAGGTCTTCGATGGAGTAGATGTCGTGGTGCGGCGGCGGCGAGATCAGGGTCACGCCGGGGACCGCGTAGCGCAGGCGGGCGATCAGGCCGTTGACCTTGCCGCCCGGCAGCTGGCCGCCCTCGCCGGGCTTGGCGCCTTGGGCCACCTTGATCTGCAGGACTTCCGCGTTGACCAGGTATTCCGGGGTCACACCGAAGCGGCCGGTGGCCACCTGCTTGATCTTCGAGCTTTTCAGCGTGCCGTAGCGCGCCGGGTCTTCGCCACCCTCACCGGAGTTGGAGCGGCCGCCCAGGCGGTTCATCGCCTCGGCCAGCGCCTCGTGGGCCTCCGGCGACAGCGCGCCGAGGGAGATACCGGCGGCGTCGAAGCGCTTGAAGATGGTCTCCAGCGGCTCGACTTCGTCCAGGCTCAGCGGCTGCGGAGCTTCCTTGACCTTCAGCAGGTCGCGGATCATCGACACCGGGCGGTTGTCCACCAGCGCGGTGTATTCCTTGAACAGCTCGAAATTGCCCTGCTGCACGGCAGCCTGCAGGGTGTTCACCACGTCCGGGTTGTAGGCGTGGTATTCGCCGCCGTAGACGAACTTCAGCAGGCCGCCCTGCTGGATCGGCTTGCGGCTGCTCCAGGCTTCGGCGGCGAGCAGCTTCTGCTCGTTCTCGATGTCGACGAACCGCGCGCCCTGGATGCGGCTGGAGACGCCCGGGAAGCACAGTTCGGTGACTTCGTCGGACAGGCCCACGGCCTCGAACAGCTGCGCACCGCGATAGGACGCGACGGTGGAGATGCCCATCTTCGACAGGATCTTCAGCAGGCCCTTGGAGATGCCCTTGCGGTAGTACTTGAACACCTCGTAGAGGTCGCCCAGCACTTCACCGGTACGGATCAGGTCGGCCAGCACTTCGTAGGCCAGGTACGGGTAGACCGCCGAGGCGCCGAAGCCGATCAGCACCGCGAAGTGGTGCGGATCGCGGGCTGTACCGGTTTCCACCAGGATGTTGCAGTCGCAGCGCAGGCCGGTCTTGACCAGGCGATGGTGCACCGCACCGACCGCCAGGGAAGCATGCACCGGCAGCTTGCCGGGAGCGAGGTGGCGGTCGCTGAGGACCAGCAGGACCTTGCCCGCACGCACGGCTTCCTCGGCCTGGTCGGCGATGTTGCGCACCGCGGCTTCGAGGCCGGTCGACTCGTCGTAGTTCAGGTCGATGTGGTGACGATCGAAGCCCGGACGGTCGAGCGTCATCAGGGTCCGCCACTTGGCCGGCGAGATCACCGGAGTGGTGAGGATAGCCTGGCTGGCGTGATCGGCGGTTTCTTCGAAGATGTTGCGCTCGACGCCCAGGCAGGTTTCCAGGGACATCACGATGGCTTCGCGCAGCGGGTCGATCGGCGGGTTGGTCACCTGCGCGAAGACCTGGCGGAAGTAGTCGTACGGCGCACGGATGCGCTTGGACAGCACCGCCATCGGGGTGTCGTCGCCCATCGAGCCGACCGCTTCCTGGCCCTGTTCGGCCAGCGGACGCAGCACCTGGTCACGCTCCTCGAAGGTGACCTGGAACATCTTCATGTACTGCTTGAGCTGGTCGCTGTCGTAGCTGGCCACGCCATGGTCGTCGTCCAGGGTCGCCTGGATGCGCAGCGCGCTCTGGCGCAGCCACTGCTTGTACGGGTGGCGCGACTTCAGGCGGTTGTCGATCTCGTCGGTGTGCAGGACCTGGCCGGTCTCGGTGTCCACGGCGAGGATCTGCCCCGGACCGACACGGCCCTTGGCGATCACGTCTTCCGGCTTGTAGTCCCACACGCCGATTTCCGAGGCGAGGGTGATGTAGCCGTTCTTGGTGGTCACCCAGCGCGCCGGACGCAGGCCGTTGCGGTCGAGCAGGCAGACGGCGTAGCGACCATCGGTCAGCACCACGCCAGCCGGGCCGTCCCACGGCTCCATGTGCAGCGAGTTGTACTCATAGAACGCGCGCAGATCGGCGTCCATGGTCTCGACGTTCTGCCAGGCCGGCGGAATGATCATGCGCAGGCCGCGGAACAGGTCCATGCCGCCGGTGACCATCAGCTCCAGCATGTTGTCCATGCTCGAGGAGTCGGAACCGACGCGGTTGACCAGCGGGCCGAGCTCTTCCAGATCGGGGATCAGCTCGTTGGTGAACTTGTTGCGACGGGCCTGGGCCCAGTTGCGGTTGCCGGTGATGGTGTTGATCTCGCCGTTGTGCGCCAGCAGGCGGAACGGCTGGGCCAGCGGCCACTTCGGCATGGTGTTGGTGGAGAAGCGCTGGTGGAACACGCAGATCGCGGTCTGCAGGCGCTCGTCACCGAGGTCCGGATAGAAGGCCGCCAGGTCGGCGGGCATCATCAGGCCCTTATAGATGATGGTCTTGTGCGAGAAGCTGCAGATGTAGTGGTCGGCATCGGCGGCATTGGCGACCGAGGAGCGACGACGCGAACTGAACAGCTTGATGGCGAATTCCTGGTCATTCAGACCGGCACCGCCGACGAACACCTGCTCGATCTGCGGCAGGCGCTCCAGGGCCAGGCGGCCGAGGACGCTGGTGTCGATCGGCACCTTGCGCCAGCCGATCAGCTGCAGGCCGGCGGCGATGATCTCGCGATTCATGTTCTCGCGAGCGGCCTCGGCCTTCACCGGGTCCCGGTTGAAGAAGACCATGCCCACCGCGTACTGCTCGGGCAACTCGACCGAAAACTCTTCCTTGGCCACTGCGCGCAGGAACAGATCGGGCTTCTGGATCAGCAAGCCGCAACCGTCACCCGTTTTACCGTCCGCGTTGATCCCACCTCGGTGGGTCATGCAGGTCAGCGCTTCGATGGCTGTTTGCAGAAGTTCGTGACTTGCCTCGCCCTGCATATGGGCGATCAAGCCGAATCCGCAGTTATCCTTGAACGTTTCAGGATGGTAAAGACCTGCTTTCATAGGGAACTCTCACCGGCAAAACTTTTTTAATTCATATACATCGCCTGTCTACCCGCTCATGCGGCGAGTTTCCGACAGGCAAAGGGAAGCCATTGTACACAGGCGATTCCCGCGCGACAAATTTTGCGACGAACCCCTGTAAATTCATGTCGCAATGATGAAATGAAAAACCCGGAAGCCGTGTTAACGACTGCCGGGTTTCGTCATTGCAGAGAGCGGATCAGCGCGTGGTCGCGATGTCCTGCTGGATGCTGGCGAAGGTCCGCGGCCACGGCTTGGACGCCTGAATCTTGGCCGGGAGGCTCTTGATGGCGGCCACTGCCGAAGCGCGATCGGCGAAGCTGCCGTAGGTGACCACGAAGAATGGCTTGCCTTGCAGGCTCTTGCGGAAGTAGCGGTAGCCGCTGCCGCCCTGCTGGCGGATGAACGCCTGGGCGCTGGCTTCCGAGCCGGTCCCGAGCACCTGGACCGCATAGCGGCTGCCCCCTTGCGAGCGATACCACTCGGAGCCGGCGCCGCCGCCCGCAGCCACCGCAGCAGGTTTGGCAGGTGCCGGTTTGGCGGAAGCTACCGCAGGAGCGGCCGGCTTGGCTACCGGTTTGGCCGGAGCAGGCTTGGCAGCCGCCGGCTCGGCCGGACGGACCGGTTCGACCTGCGGAGCCGGCGCCGGAGCCTGGGCGACCGGTTGCGCAGCGGAGGAAACCGGAGCGTTCGGCACCGGATGCAGCGGAGCCGGGCCGGTATTGGCCAGCGGCGTCACCGGCGGCGCCGAAGTGGATACGGTAGGCGGAATCATCGCCGACGGCAGCGCACCTTCATCGGGGTCGTCCTGCCCGCCCGCCTGAGCCATGGGCTCGCGAATGACCGGCTGGGCCTCGCCGACCAGGGGCAACGGCAGCGGCTGATTGGAGCCGGCGAATTCCACGGCAGGCGCCGAACCATCGGCAGGCTTCTGCCCATCCGCCTGCGGCGCAGCCGGCGATTGCGCGGTAGCAGGCGCGGTCGCCTCGGTCTTGCCGCTGCGCCCCTGCATGAACCAGGCGGCGATCACACCGACGGCAACCACCGCCAGTATCGCCAGATGCTTCTTCGGCAGGCTGAAACCAGCGCCAGCCGGAGCCTTGCGCGCCTTGCCACGCTCAGCGAGCATCGCTTCGATCAGCGCGTCGCGGGCCACCTGGTTGATCGCTCCCGGCCAGCCACCGGACTGCTCGTGGATATCGCCCAGCAGATCGTCGGAAATCAGCGCGCCATCCTGCCCGGCGCCCTCCAGGCGCTGCGCCAGGTACTCGCGGGTTTCCTCCTCGCTGTAGGGCTGCAGCTCGATCGCGTGGTAGCGCTCTTCCCCTTCGGACAACGCTTCCAGCCGCTCCAGCAGCTCCGCCTCGCCGAACAGGAAGACATGCAGACGCGCTTCGCTGTTGCCGGCCGCCAGGCGCAGCAGCACCTCCAGGGCGCCGTCGCGCAACTGCTCGGCATCGTCCACCAGCAGGTAGACATCGTGGCCGGTGATGGCCAACTGGGCGACCTTGGTCAGGATCGCCTCGACGCCCGTCTGGGTGATGCCCAGACCCTGCGCGAGCTGGCGTAGCAGCGTCGCCTCGTCGGCCGCGGAACGACCGGAGATCACCACGCTGGACACCACGTCCTTGTTGGTACTGGCTACCAGGGCCTGGCGCAGCAGGGTCTTGCCGCTGCCCAACGGCCCGGTCACCGCCAGCAGCAGGTTGCTGTAGCGCGCCAGGTGATGAAGTTGGCCCAGCACCGGTTTGCGTTGCGCCGGGAAGAACTTGAAGCCGGGCACGCGGGGGGCGAAGGGATCGTGACTGAACTGGTAGTGGGCCAGGAAGGCCTCGTCGGCATGCAAACTGGACATGGGAACCTCAATGTTCTCCTGACAGATCGGCCAAAGCCTGGAAATCGGCACGCAGCGTGTCGTCCAACGCTTCACGCGGGAAGTCGGCAGTTACCACCGCAGCCCCCAGCCCTTGAAGCAGAACGAGGCGCAAGCGCCCGTCGAGAACCTTCTTGTCGACTGCCATGTGCTCTAGGAAGTGTTCCGCGGTCATTTCCCGCGGCGGCACGATCGGCAGCCCGGCGCGGCGCAACAGACGAATGCCGCGATCGCGCTCGGCAACTGTCAGCCACCCCAAACGATGCGACATCTCCAGTGCCATCACGGTTCCCGCCCCCACCGCCTCGCCATGCAGCCATTCGCCATAGCCCATGTGGGTTTCGATGGCATGGCCGAAGGTATGACCGAGATTGAGGGTGGCGCGCACGCCGGACTCGCGCTCGTCGGCGCCGACCACGCGCGCCTTGGCGGCGCAGGAACGCTCGATGGCCTCGATCAGGGCAGCCGGTTCCAGCGCACGCAGATCGTCGACATGCTGTTCGAGCCAGGTGAGGAAGGGCTCGTCGCAGATGAAACCGTACTTGATCACCTCGGCCAGCCCGGCCGACAGCTCGCGCGCCGGCAGGGTGCGCAGGGATGCGGCATCGATCACCACCGCCCGTGGCTGGTAGAACGCGCCGACCATGTTCTTGCCGAGTGGGTGGTTGATGCCGGTCTTGCCGCCAACCGAGGAGTCCACCTGGGACAGCAGCGTGGTCGGCACCTGGATGAAATCGACGCCGCGCTGATAGCAGGCCGCGGCGAAACCGGTCATGTCGCCGATGACCCCGCCGCCCAAGGCGATCAGCGTGGTCTTGCGGTCATGGCGCGCCTGGAGCAGCGCATCGAAGATCAGTTGCAGGGTTTCCCAGTTCTTGAAGGCCTCGCCATCGGGCAGCACGACGGTAGTCACCGCGTAGGCGGAAAGCGTTTTCTGCAGGCGTTCGAGATAGAGCGGAGCAACCGTCTCATTGGTGACGATCGCCACCTGGCGACCACGGATGTGTGGCTCGAAGTAGCGCGGATCATCCAGCAGCCCTTCGCCGATATAGATCGGATAGCTGCGGTCACCAAGATCGACGTTGAGCGTGCGCATGAAACCCCCAGGCAAGAAAGGTGGCTAGCATAACGCAGAACGGTGCGCCGTTAATGGCGCTCCAGTCTGCGCAAGCGTTCCAGAATTTCCTGCACGACCATTCGCGGCGGCCGTTCGTCGGTTTCGACCACCACATCGGCGATTTCCCGATAGAGAGGGTCGCGGACTTCCATCAGATCGCGCAGGACCTGCCCCGGATTCGGCTTCTGCAGCAACGGCCGCCCCTTGTCCCTAGCCGTCCGGGCGATCTGCTGCTCGACCGAGGCGTGCAGGTAAATCACCCGCCCGCCGCCTTTCAGCGCAACGCGATTGGCCTCGCGCAGCACGGCCCCGCCACCGGTGGCGATCACCAGGCCGGATTCGGAACACAACTCGGCGATCATCGCCTGCTCGCGCTCACGAAAGCCCAATTCCCCTTCCACATCGAAAATCCAGGGGATGTTGGCTCCGCAGCGCTGTTCGATCTCTTTGTCGGAATCTTTGAAAACGAGGTGTAGTTCTTTCGCAAGAAGACGCCCGATGGTGCTCTTTCCAGCTCCCATCGGGCCTACCAGAATCATGTTGGACACGGAATTCATCAACGGCCGATTGCAATGGCCTGATTATTCATGATCCGCGGGGTAAGGAAAACCAGCAGTTCAGCCTTGCTGTCGGTTACCGTGTCACGCCGGAACAAGCGGCCGAGGAACGGCAGGTCACCGAGGAAGGGCACCTTGTCCACAGCCTTGTTCTGCGTATTGGAGAACACCCCGCCGATAACGATGGTTTCGCCGTCGTTCACCAGGACCTTGGCGTTCACCTCGTTCTTGTTGATCGGCGGCACGCCGTTGAGGGCGTTGGCGAAGTCCGGGGCATCCTTGTTGACCTTCACTTCCATGATGATGCGGTTGTCCGGAGTGATCTGCGGAGTCACTTCCAGGGACAGCGCCGCCTCCTTGAACGACACCGAGGTGGCGCCGCTGGAGCTGGCTTCCTGATAGGGAATTTCCGAGCCCTTGAGGATCTTCGCGGTTTCCTTGTCCGAGGTGACGACCTTGGGCTGGGAAACGATCTCGCCGTTGCCGCCCTTCTCCATCGCGGAAAGCTGCAGGTCGAGCAGGACGTTGTTGGTCACGAAGCCGATGCCGAGGCCGGAGGTGCTGGAGGTCGCACCAAGATCGACCGACGGCGTCGGAATGTTGGCCACGGTCGGCAAGGTACAGCCACCAGCAAACGGTCCGCAGCTGGGGCCGTTGTCGCCGCCCACGCCGATGTTGCCATCCTTGCCGTAGCTCACCCAGTTGCCGAAGGTGGCAGCGCCACCCCAGCGCACACCGAGGCTCTTGCTGTAGTCGACGTTGGCCTCGACGATGCGCGCCTCGATCATCACCTGACGTACCGGAATATCCAGCTGAGCGACGATCCGGCGCAGTTCGTCCAGGCGGTCCTGGGTCTGGTAGGCGATGATGCTGTTGGTGCGGTCATCGACAGTGATGGAACCGCGCTCATCGGCCTTTCCTGCCGCCGGATCGCCCGAGCCGGTCACCGACTGGAACAGCCGGGCGATATCGGAAGCCTTGGCGTAGTTCACCTGGATCAGCTCACGACGCAGAGGTGCCAGCTCGGAAATCTGCTTCTGCGACTCCAGCTCCTGGCGCTCGCGCGCGGCGATCTCGTCAGCCGGCGCCACCAGCAGCACGTTGCCGACCTGGCGCTTGTCCAGCCCCTTGGTTTTCAGCACCAGGTCCAGCGCCTGGTCCCACGGAACGTTCTGCAGGCGCAGGGTGATGTTGCCCTGCACGGTATCGCTCGCCACCAGGTTGAGGTCGGTGAAGTCGGCGATCAACTGCAGGACGGAACGGACGTCGATGTCCTGGAAGTTCAGCGACAGCTTCTCGCCGGTATAGGTGAAGGAATCCTTCTTGCGCCGCTCCGCATCGCCCTGGGTCAGCGGCTTGATGCTGACGGTCATGCGGTTGTCGGTCTGGTACACGAGGTAGTCGTACAGCCCGGTCGGCTCGATCGAGATGCTGGCCCGATCACCCGCGGCGCTGGCATTGACGAACTGCACCGGCGTGGCGAAGTCCTTCACGTCCAGGCGTACGCGCAGGTTGTCCGGCAACTGGGTGCGCGGGAAGTCGAGACGGATCTTGCCGCCCTGTTCCTGCACATCCGGGCTGATGGTCGGATCGGAAAGGTCGATGACGACGTTGCCCTCGCCTTTTTCACCGCGCTGGAAGTCGATATTGCGGATCGCCTTGCCCATCGGGATGTACGGCTTGGGTGCAGCCGGACGGGCGGCCGGCGCGGCCACCGGAGTCGCGGCCATCGCGCTGCTGCCGGCGGCGGCTGCGCCACCGACCACGACGAACAGGTTGTTGCCTTCGGTACGGGTGGAATACGGCACCAGCGAGGTGAGGTTGATGATCAGGCGAGTACGATCCTTGGCCTCGACGACCGTCAGACTGCGCGCGTTACCGACACCCAGCTCGCGGTTCCGGCTCCCCAGCTTGTTCTGCACACCCGGCAGGTCGAGGGCGATACGCGCCGGCTGCTCGATGGTGTAGCCCCGCGGCGCGGAAACCGGCTCGTCGAAACTCAGCTTCAGCTCAACGCGATCGCCGGGCAGAGCCGCCACGTCGACTTTCTGCAGGTCGGCTGCCAGCGCGCTGGAAGCGAAAATCGTTGCCAGCAGCGAAGCGCTCAAGCGGGAAAGAGTTCTGTTCATCGTCTGAATCCGTCGTGGAGACTGCTGTTTTTTATCCATTTCCATCCCGCTCTTATTGGCGTTCCTTGAGAGTCAGACTGCGCGGACGTTCGAGCCACCCGCCCTCACCATCGGGAACAATCTCGATCACGTCAACCTGACCCTGGTTGATGGCGATGATCTTGCCATCGTTGCGCCCCAGGTAATCCCCCACCCTAACGCGGTGTACCCCTCCCGCACCGCGCACCAGGGCGAACACGCCTTGCTGGTTGGCCAGGGTGCCGACCATCTCGAAAGTCTCGATATTGAAGCCTTCGAGGAACTGCTTGACCCGGGTTTCGTCCGGCTTGATGACTTTCGTCCCCTTCTGCCGGATGGTCAGGTCGATCTTCACCGGCGGCTGGAACGGGCTGCGCATCGCGGAAGCGCTGTAGGTGAACGCCTCGTACGGCTGGAACTTCGGCAACGGTTCGATGTTGCCTTTCGGGCGCGCGCGAACCTCGTCCATGAAGGCCTGCAGGTCGCCGAAATCGTTGTTCGCCCCACAACCGGCAAGACTCAGGAGCACAAGGCTGCAGATGATCAGGCGCTCCTTCATTTCTTCGCTCCCGTCTTGGGATTGGCTGTCAGTCCCTTGTCGTTATAGCGATAGGTCCTGGCCAGAATGCTCATCCGCAGTTTGGAAGTGCTGTCGGCACTGGCGGGTTTGATCTCGAAGTCGTGCAGGGTCACGATGCGCGGCAGGCTCGAGACACCGCTGACGAAAGTCGCCAGGTCGTGATAGCCACCCACCACGCTGATCTGGATCGGCAGCTCGATATAGAACTGCTGGGTGACCTCCGGAAGCAGCTTGATCTCTTCGAATTCGAGTCCGCTGCCCAGGCCGGTACGCGTGATGTCCTCCAGCAGCCCCGGCACCTCGGTGTCGCTCGGCAATTGGCGCAGCAAGGCGCCGAAGGATTCTTCCATCTCCTTCATCTGGTCCTTGTAGGCTTCCAGGTTCGCCGCCTGGAACGCCTTGGAGGAGAACTGCTGCTTGAGGGTTTCTTCTTCGCTGCGCTGCCGATCGAGCGAGTCCTGCAGGTCCCTCAACTGGAAGTTGTAGCCAAGGGCCAGTACCACGGCCATCAGCAGGATGCAGGCGATCACCTTGACCGCCACCGGCCAGGAGCCGATGTTGTTGAAATCAAGATCGTTGATGTCGATCTTGCGCAGGCTTTCCAAGGAACTGGCCAGACTCATTTCTTGGCTCCTTGCGCATTGGGGCTCTTGTTCTGTTCAGGATCGCCCGGCTGGGTCTGCTGGACGGTCAGCTGGAATATGTTCGCCTGGTCCAGGGCCCCCTGCGTCACCGCCTTGACCTCGGTGAGGTTCGGCGCAGTCAGCCACTCCGAGGAGTCGAGATTGCGCATCAGGTTGGAGACGCGGTTGTTGGACTCGGCAGCCCCCGCAATGGAAATGCTCTTGCCGTTCATCTTCAGATCGGTGAAATACACGCCATCGGGCAGCGTGCGCACCAACTGGTCGAATACCCGCCCGATGATCGGCCGGTTGCCCTGCAGGTCCTGGATGATCTTCATCCGTTCGAGCAGTTGCTGGCGGCGGGTCTTGAGCTCGCTGATTTCCTTGATGCGGGCATCCAGCACGGAGATTTCCTTGCGCAGGAAATCATTGCGCGCGTTCTGGTTCTCGACGGCCGAATCGAGGTACTGGTCGCCGAGAAAAACCAGTCCGGCCGATGCCAGGAAGACGCCACCCAGGGTAACCAGGAAGCGCTGCTTGCGCTCTTCGCGAAGCTGCTCGCGCCACGGTAACAGGTTGATGCGTGCCATCAGTCGAAACTCCTCATCGCCAGACCGCAGGCAATCATCAGCGCAGGCGCATCGCTGGCGAGCGCCCCCGCATTGACCTTCGCACTGAGCACCATATTGGCGAACGGGTTGGCGACTAGGGTCGGAGTACCGACCTTCTGCTGGATCAGGCGGTCGAGGCCGGGAATCGATGCGGTGCCGCCGGCCAGCAGGATGTAGTCGACATCGTTGTACTGCCCGGCCGCGAAGAAGAACTGCAGCGAGCGGGAAACCTGCTGGACCACGGCATCCTTGAACGGCTGCAGCACTTCGCTTTCGTAGTCGTCCGGCAGCCCGCCCTGCTTCTTGGCGAGACCGGCTTCTTCCATGGAAAGGCCGTAGCGGCGCTGGATTTCCTCGGTGAGCTGGCGGCCGCCGAACAGCTGCTCGCGGGTGTAGATGGTGCGCCCGTGGTGCAGCACGCTGAGGGTGGTCATGGTGGCGCCGATATCGACGACCGCGACGGTCAGGTCGTCGGCGTTGCCGCCGAGCTGGTCGCCGAGCAGGCCGAACGCACGCTCAAGGGCATAGGCCTCGACATCGACCACCTTGGCCGTCAGTCCCGCCAGCGCCAGCACGGCTTCGCGTACTTCGACGTTCTCCTTGCGGCAGGCCGCCAGCAGCACGTCCACGCGATCCGGATTTCGCACGGAGACGCCCTGGACTTCGAAGTCGATGGCCACTTCCTCGAGGGGATAGGGGATGTACTGGTCAGCCTCGATCTTCAGCTGGTTTTCCAGTTCGTCCTCGGAAAGGCCGGCATCCATCTCGATGCTCTTGGTGATGACCGCGGACCCGGCTACCGCCACCGCCGCAGTTCTCACACCAGTGCGCGCCTTGGCCACCACGCGCGCGAGCGCCTGGCCAACCCCCTCCAGCTCGGTGATGTTCTTTTCTACCACTGCGTTGGGCGGAAGCGGCTCGACGGCGTAGGCCTCTACCTTGTAGCGCCCGCCCGAACGGCTCAACTCGAGAAGTTTGACCGAAGTCGAACTGACGTCTATCCCCAGCAGCGTGTTCGCTTTCTTATTGAAGAGCCCTAGCACGACTGATTTCCTATCAGCATCCGACACTTACGGTCGATTTATGTTTTTTGACATTAGATACCACACTTGACAGGCGCGCAAATGGCTAGCCACCCCAAAAACTGCTTATAATGTGACCAGCTTTTCCCTTATGCGCCGCGCCTCTCGCTTAACTCTTTCTTTTCCTTGGAAATCCGAAATATTCCATGCGCTTGCTGAAGTTTTTGTGGTGGACATGCGTCACCATCTTCTGTGGATTGCTGCTCAGTTTCAGCGGCGCTTACCTGTATCTCAGCCCCAGCCTGCCGTCCGTCGATGCGCTGCGTAACGTTCGCCTGCAGATGCCTTTAAGGGTTTATAGCAGCGATAGCAAACTGATAGCAGAATTTGGCGAGATGCGCCGCACTCCTATTCGCTTCAGCGATATCCCCCAGGACTTCATCAACGCGCTGCTCTCGGCTGAAGACGACAATTTCGCGAATCATTATGGCGTGGACGTCAAGAGCCTGATGCGTGCTGCCGCGCAATTATTGAAGACCGGACACATCCAGACCGGCGGCAGCACGATCACCATGCAGGTGGCGAAAAACTACTTCCTTACCAATGAGCGTAGCTTCTCGCGCAAGGCCAACGAGATTCTGCTCGCCCTGCAGATCGAACGGGAACTGACCAAGAACGAGATCCTCGAGCTGTACGTGAACAAGATCTACCTGGGCAACCGCGCCTACGGCATCGAGGCCGCGGCCCAGGTCTACTACGGCAAGTCGATCAACGAGCTCAGCCTGGCGCAGATGGCGATGATCGCCGGCCTGCCCAAGGCGCCCTCGCGCTACAACCCGCTGGCCAACCCGGCGCGCAGCCTGGAGCGGCGTAACTGGATTCTCGAGCGCATGCTCAAGCTGGGCCTCATCGACCAGGCCAAATACGACGCAGCGGTCAGCGAACCCGTCGCCGCCTCCTACCACGTACAGAGTCCCGAGCTGATCGCCCCGTACATCGCCGAAATGGCCCGTGCGGAAATGGTCGGCCGCTACGGCAGCGACGCCTATACCGAGGGCTATCGCGTGTTCACCACGGTGCGCAGCGACCTCCAGGAGGCCGCCAACGATGCCGTGCAGAAGGGCCTGCAGGAATACGACCAGCGGCATGGCTATCGTGGTCCGGAAACCCGCCTGCCGGGCAAGACGCGCGATGCCTGGCACCAGGCGATTGTCCAGCAGCGCCCGCTGGGCGGACTGGAGCCGGCCATCGTCACCCAGGTGGAGAAAAGCGGGATCATGGTCATGACCCGCGACGGCAACGAAGAAACCATCGCCTGGGACAACATGAAGTGGGCCCGCCCCTATCTCGGCAACAACAGCATGGGCCCGCTGCCGCGGCAACCCGGCGATGTCGTGCAGGCCGGCGACGTGATCCGCATCCAGCGCAAGGAAGACGGCGCCCTGCGTCTTACCCAGGTACCGGCGGCGCAGAGCGCGCTGGTTTCCCTCGATCCGCAGGATGGCGCGATCAAGGCGCTGATCGGCGGCTTCTCCTTCGACCAGAGCAACTACAACCGCGCCACCCAGGCCAAGCGCCAGCCCGGTTCGAGCTTCAAGCCGTTCATCTACAGCGCGGCGCTGGACAACGGCTTCACCGCCGCCAGCCTGGTCAACGACGCGCCGGTGGTGTTCTACGACGAATACCTGGACAAGGTCTGGCGGCCGAAGAACGACACCAACACCTTCCTCGGCCCGATCCCCATGCGCGAGGCGCTGTACAAGTCGCGCAACATGGTGTCGATCCGGATTCTGATGGATCTCGGCGTGGAGCGGGCGCGCAAGTACATCAGCCGCTTCGGCTTCGACCTGCATGAACTGCCGCCCAACCTCTCCATGGCGCTCGGTACTGCGACCCTGACGCCGCTGGAAATCGCCGGCGCCTGGAGCACCTTCGCCAATGGCGGCTACAAGATCACCCCGTACGTCATCGAGCGCATCGAAAGCCGCGACGGCCAGCTGCTCTACCAGGCCAACCCGGCGCGCGTACCGCATGACGAGCCGTTGCTGACCGCCTCCACCACCCCCGTGCAGCCAGTCACGACCAGCACCCCGAGCGACGCCGATCCGCAGGCCGGCCCGACCATCGAGCCGGCTGCCGCCGAGCGCATCCTCGACGCGCGCACCGCCTACATCATGACCAGCATGCTGCAGGACGTGATCAAGCGCGGCACCGGCCGCCGCGCCCTGGCGCTCAAGCGCGACGACATCGCCGGCAAGACCGGTACCACCAACGAATCGAAGGACGCCTGGTTCTCCGGCTACAACGCCGACTACATGACCACCGTCTGGGTCGGCTTCGACCAGCCGGACACCCTCGGCCGCAGCGAGTACGGCGGCAACGTCGCGCTGCCGATCTGGATGCGCTACATGGGCTCCGCACTGAAGGACAAACCGTCCCACCTGCTGCCGGAGCCGGCCGGCATGGTCAGCCTGCGCATCGATCCGTACACCGGCCGGGCCGCACCGCCGGGTACGCCGGGCGCCTACTTCGAACTGTTCAAGAACGAAGAGACGCCGCCGTCGATAAGCGAACTGTCGCCCGGCAGCTCGCCGGGTGGTGGAATGCCGGCCGACGACGTCGCGCCGATCGATCTGTTCTGAACCAGCGAAAGCCCCTCAGCCGAGGGGCTTTCGCTTATTGGCGCAGGAAAAATCCGAGCAAATGATGGCAATCCGCCAATTCATTGATTAATCTTCAGTTCGCGGCGGGGTATGACTCCTGTCGAGCCGAACCCCATCCGGCTCGACAGGAGTCACCCGCGGCAACTCCCCTCCCGGCCGATTCCGTATCAGGCCAGTTCGCGCCAGATCAGATAGACCCGCAGATCGAATTCCAGCTGGTGGTAACCCGGCAGCATGTATTCGCACAGCTGGTAGAACGCCTTGCTGTGGTCCCGCTCGCGCAAGTGGGCGAGCTCATGCACCACGATCATCCTGAGAAATTCCGGCGCGGCATCCTTGAACAGCGAGGCCACGCGAATCTCCTTCTTCGCCTTGAGCTTGCCGCCCTGCACGCGGGATATCGCCGTATTCAGGCCGAGCGCCCGGTGCACCACATCGAGCTTGCTGTCATAGAGCACCTTGTCGACGGCCGGCGCATTGCGCATGCGCTCCTGCTTCAACCCCATGGCATAGGCATACAGGGCCTTGTCGCTCTGCACTTCATGCCGCTCGGGGTAGCGGCGCTGCAGATAGTCGCCCAGGCGGTTCTCGGCGATGAGCTGGCGAACCTGATCCTGCAAGGACGCGGGATAGGCCTGGAGATAGCGGAGTGGAGTCATATGGGAAGAATCACGACAGAGTAAAGCAAGAGCCCCGCACGGCGGCGGGGCTCTTCGGGGAGGGTCGAAGATCAGTTGACCTTCGGCTCCAGCTCACCCTTGGCGTAGCGCTGGAACATGCCTTCCAGGGAGATCGGCTTGATCTTCGAGGCATGGCCGGCGGTGCCGAAGGCTTCGTAACGGGCGATGCAGACATCGCGCATGGCTTCGATGGTCTTGGCGAAATATTTGCGCGGGTCGAACTCGCTCTTGTTCTGCGCCAGGAAGCGACGGATGGCGCCAGTGGAAGCCAGGCGCAGGTCGGTGTCGATATTCACCTTGCGCACGCCGTACTTGATGCCTTCGACGATTTCCTCGACCGGCACGCCGTAGGTTTCCGGGATCTCGCCGCCGAACTCGTTGATGATCGCCAGCCAGTCCTGCGGGACGGAGGACGAACCGTGCATCACCAGGTGAGTACCCGGAATGCGCGCGTGAATCGCCTTGATGCGGTCGATGGCGAGGATGTCGCCGGTCGGCGGCTTGGTGAACTTGTAGGCGCCGTGGCTGGTGCCGATGGCGATGGCCAGGGCGTCGACCTTGGTTTTCTTGACGAAGTCGGCGGCTTCTTCCGGGTCGGTCAGCAGTTGGCTGTGATCCAGCACGCCTTCGGCACCGACGCCATCTTCTTCGCCGGCCATGCCGGTTTCCAGGGAACCCAGGCAGCCCAGCTCACCTTCCACGGACACGCCGCAGGCATGGGCGAAGGCCACGGTCTGCTGGGTCACGCGGACGTTGTAGTCGTAGTCGGCCGGAGTCTTGCCGTCTTCCTTCAGCGAGCCGTCCATCATCACCGAGCTGAAGCCCAGCTGGATCGAGCGCTGGCAGACGTCAGGGCTGGTGCCGTGGTCCTGGTGCATGCACACCGGGATGTGCGGGAATTCTTCGATGGCCGCGAGGATCAGGTGGCGCAGGAAGGGCGCACCGGCGTATTTGCGGGCACCGGCGGAGGCCTGCACGATCACCGGGGAGTCGGTCTTGTCGGCCGCTTCCATGATGGCGCGCATCTGCTCGAGGTTGTTGACGTTGAAAGCCGGAACGCCGTAGCCGAATTCGGCGGCGTGATCCAGCATTTGGCGCATGCTGATGAGTGCCATGGTTTTCGCTTCTCCCAGAAGTCGGGCTCGTTCAGTAATCCAAAAGCCTGCCGGAGGGGCAGGCCATGTTCAAGTATCTCTCTCACCGGCGGACATACGGCCGCCGCGCTTCACAGGGTCTTGCAGCCCCGGCCGATCAGGTCATTGCTCTCGACCCAGTAGATCAGCCCCTGCTCGCCTGTGATGCTGAAGCCGACCAGTCCGTCACTGTAGAAAGCGCCGGAGCCGCCGGGTTCCTCTTCGAGGTGATGCACCACATCGCCCTCGCCGAGGCGCAGGTCGACCACCGACTTGCTACCATCGACATAGCGCCAGAGCACCTCGGCCTTGCTGTCGCAGACCCAGTGGTTCCAGCCGCCGGACTTGCCGGCAGAGCCGGAAGGCTGGCTGGAACACCCTGCCAGCAGCAACGCCAGGCCCAGGGCGAACAATGGCTTCATCGGGCAATCTCCTTCTGCGCGGGTCGACCGCAGCTCACATCATCCATTTCGAATCCACCCGCGAATCGCTCAGCCCGGCCACTGGCTCATGGCAGGTCCCGGCAACGTACCGGGTCCCTTTCCGGAACCGGATCGCCGCTGGCCTGCATCGCCACCCGCTCACTGTTCTGGTCGCTGGGCGATGCGGGCAACGACGAACTGAAGACTTCGCAGGTACTGGTCGGACCGCCTTCACTACTGCATCCGACCACTACCAGGCAAAGCGGCAACACAAGGGCGGCATAGCGCATGAGCATTCTCCATATCCATCCAGTCGGGATGACGGAGAGGCCTGCGCTGCGCCGGATCAGGCCTTGGCGCGCTGTTCCAGAACCTCCACCGCCGGCAGGACCTTGCCCTCGACGAATTCGAGGAAGGCGCCGCCACCAGTGGAAATGTAGGAGATTTGCTCGCCGATGCCGTATTTGTCGATTGCCGCCAGGGTGTCGCCACCGCCGGCAATGGAGAATGCCGGGCTCTCGGCGATGGCCTTGGCCAGCACCTTGGTGCCTTCGCCGAACTGGTCGAATTCGAACACGCCGACCGGGCCGTTCCACAGGATGGTCTTCGACGACTTCAGCAGCTCGGCAAACTGCGCGGCGGTCTTCGGACCGATATCGAGGATCATGTCGTCGTCGGCGACGTCGGCGATGGCCTTGACGGTAGCGGCGGCGCTTTCGGCGAATTCCTTGGCGACCACCACGTCGACCGGCAGCGGCACGCTGACCTTGGCGGCGATGGCCTTGGCGGTGTCGACTAGATCAGCCTCGTACAGCGACTTGCCGACCTTGTAGCCGGCCGCGGCGAGGAAGGTGTTGGCGATGCCGCCGCCGACGATCAGCTGGTCGCAGATCTGCGCCAGGCTGTTCAGCACGTCGAGCTTGGTGGAAACCTTGGAGCCGGCGACGATGGCAGCCATCGGACGGGCCGGGTTGCCCAGCGCCTTGCCCAGGGCGTCCAGCTCGGCGGCCAGCAGCGGGCCGGCGGCAGCGACCTTGGCGAACTTCGCCACGCCATGGGTCGAACCCTCGGCGCGGTGGGCGGTGCCGAAAGCGTCCATGACGAACACGTCGCACAGCGCGGCATACTTCTGCGCCAGCTCGTCGGCGCTCTTCTTCTCGCCCTTGTTGAAGCGCACGTTCTCGAACAGCACGACTTCACCGGCCTTCACTTCGACGCCGTCGAGGTAATCCCTGACCAGCGGGACTTCGCGGCCGAGGGCCTTGCTCAGGTAGTCGGCGACCGGCTTCAGGCTGTTCTCCTCGGAGTATTCGCCTTCGGTCGGGCGGCCCAGGTGCGAGCAGACCATCACCGCGGCGCCTTTCTCCAGGGCCAGCTTGATGGTCGGCAGCGAGGCGAGGATGCGCGCGTCGCTTTTCACCACGCCATCCTTCACGGGCACGTTGAGATCCTCGCGGATCAGTACGCGCTTACCCTGGAGGTCGAGGTCGGTCATCTTCAACACGGTCATGGTGTTCAGTCCTGTTGTGGGCTGGTCGAATCAGCGGTTGGATGCGGCGACGCGCAGGTAGTGTCCGGCGACGTCGATCATGCGGTTGGCGAAGCCCCATTCGTTGTCGAACCAGGCCAGCAGGTTCACCAGCCGCGGGCCGGAAACCCGGGTCTGGCTGCCGTCGACGATGGCCGAATGCGGGTCGTGGTTGAAATCGCAACTGGCGTGGGGCAGCTCGGTATAGGCGAGCAGCTTGTGCAGCGGGCCGCTGGCAGCGGCCTCGCGCAGTACGCGGTTGATTTCCTCGGCGGAGGTATCGCGGGACGTCTGCAGCGTGATGTCCAGCGCCGAGACGTTCACCGTGGGCACGCGTATGGCTTTGGCCTGGATGCGCCCGGAGAGTTCCGGCAGCAGGCGCTCGATACCCCGCGCGAGCCCCGTCGAAACAGGGATCACCGACTGGAAGGCCGAGCGCGTGCGGCGCAGGTCTTCGTGGTGATAGGCGTCGATCACCGGCTGGTCGTTCATCGCCGAGTGGATGGTGGTGATCGACACGTAGTCGATGCCCACCGCGTCGTTCAGCAGCTTGAGCAGCGGCACGCTGCAGTTGGTAGTGCACGATGCGTTGGACACCAGGCGTTCGGCGCCGGTCAGGCAGGCCTGGTTGATGCCGTAGACCACCGTGGCATCGACCGCCGCTTCGCTGGCCATCGGCTGGGAGAACAGCACGCGCGGCGCGCCGGCAGCCAGGAAGCGCTCGCCATCGGCACGGCTGTGATAGACGCCGGAGCATTCCAGCACCAGATCGACACCCAACGCCGCCCAGTCGATCGCCTCGGGTTCGGCCTGGCGCAGCACCTGCACGCTGGCGCCGTCCACCTGCAGACAGCCATCGGCGACACTGACTTCGCCAGGGAAGCGGCCGTGGGTGGAGTCGAAGCGGGTCAGGTATTCCAGGCTCGCCATGTCGGCGAGATCGTTCAGCGCGACGATGGAGAAACCGGCGCGCGCTCCGCGTTCATGCAAGGCACGGAAGACGCAGCGGCCGATGCGGCCGTAGCCGTTCAAGGCAACTCTGTAAGGGCGATTGGACATTGTTATCCCTTGGTGGACCGTAGGATGGGTTGAGCCTGCGATACCCACGCTGCATCAGGCTTCGATGGGTATCGCTTCGCTCAACCCATCCTACGAAAGAACACCCTCTCAGGCGTCGAGCAGCTCGGCGGCCACTTCCAGCACGTTGTCGACGGTGAAGCCGAAGTGCTCGAACAGCGCCGCGGCCGGGGCCGATTCGCCGAAGGTGGTCATGCCGATCACGCGGCCTTCCAGGCCCACGTACTTGTACCAGTAGTCGGCATGGGCGGCTTCGATGGCGATACGCGCACCGACCTGCACCGGCAGTACGGATTGCTTGTAGCCGGCGTCCTGCTGGTCGAACACGCTGGTCGACGGCATGGAAACCACGCGCACCTTGTGGCCCTGCTCGGTCAGCTTGTCGAAGGCCTGCACGGCCAGGCCGACTTCCGAACCGGTGGCGATCAGGATCAGCTCCGGCTCGCCGGCGCAGTCCTTCAGCACGTAGCCGCCGCGGGCGACGTCGGCCAACTGGGCAGCATCGCGCGCCTGGTGCGGCAGGTTCTGGCGGGAGAAGATCAGCGCCGACGGGCCGTCGTTGCGCTGGATCGCGGATTTCCAGGCCACCGCGGATTCCACGGCATCGGCCGGGCGCCAGGTGTCCAGGTTCGGGGTCATGCGCAGGCTGGCCAGCTGTTCGATCGGCTGGTGGGTCGGGCCGTCTTCGCCGAGGCCGATGGAGTCGTGGGTATAGACGAACAGCACGCGCTGCTTCATCAGGGCGGCCATGCGCACCGCGTTGCAGGCGTACTCCATGAACACCAGGAAGGTCGCGCCGTAGGGGATGAAGCCGCCATGCAGGGCCACGCCGTTCATGATGGCGCTCATGCCGAACTCACGGACGCCGTAATACATGTAGTTGCCGGCAGCGTCTTCCGGGTCCACGCCCTTGCAGCCTTTCCACAGGGTCAGGTTGGAGCCGGCGAGGTCGGCGGAACCGCCGAGGAATTCCGGCAGCAGCGGGCCGAAGGCGTTCAGGGTGTTCTGGCTGGCCTTGCGGCTGGCGATGGTCTCGCCCTTGGCGGCGACTTCGGCGATATAGGCTTCGGCCTTGGCCACGAAGTCGGCCGGCAGCTGACCCTTGATGCGGCGCTGGAATTCGGCAGCCAGTTCCGGATAGGCAGCGGCGTAGGCGGCGAACTTCTCGTTCCAGGCAGCTTCACGCTGGGCGCCGGCAGCCTTGGCATCCCACTCGGCGTAGATATCGGCCGGCACTTCGAACGGGCCATGGTTCCAGCCGAGGGCGGCGCGGGTGGCGACGATTTCGTCGTTGCCCAGCGGCGCGCCGTGGCACTCTTCCTTGCCGGACTTGTTCGGCGAACCGAAGCCGATCACGGTCTTGCAGCAGATCAGGGTCGGCACGTCGCTCTTGCGCGCGGTCTCGATGGCGGTCTTGATCTCGTCGGCGTCGTGGCCGTCGACATTGCGGATCACCTGCCAGCCGTAGGCTTCGAAGCGCTTCGGCGTGTCGTCGGTGAACCAGCCGTGGACTTCGCCGTCGATGGAGATGCCGTTGTCGTCGTAGAAGGCGATCAGCTTGTTCAGGCGCTGGGTACCGGCCAGGGCGCAGACTTCATGGGAAATGCCTTCCATCATGCAGCCATCGCCGAGGAAAACGTAGGTGTAGTGGTCGACGATGTCATGGCCGTCGCGGTTGAACTGCGCCGCCAGCACCTTCTCCGCCAGCGCCATGCCAACGGCGTTGGCGAGACCCTGGCCGAGCGGGCCGGTGGTGGTCTCGACGCCGGCGGTGTAGCCGTACTCCGGGTGACCCGGAGTGCGCGAGTTCATCTGGCGGAAGTTCTTCAGGTCTTCGATGCCGAGGTCGTAGCCGGTCAGGTGCAGCAGCGAATAGATCAGCATCGAGCCGTGGCCGTTGGACAGCACGAAGCGGTCGCGGTTGGCCCACTCCGGGTTGACCGGGTTGTGCTGCAGGTAGTCGCGCCACAGCACTTCGGCGATGTCCGCCATGCCCATGGGGGCACCGGGATGGCCGCTGTTGGCTTTCTGCACGGCATCCATGCTCAGTGCACGGATGGCATTGGCTCGCTCACGACGGCTGGGCATCGCTGAATCTCCTGCGGGGGCTGCTTCTGTAACGAAGGGTATGGAAAAAAGGCGGTTATTTTCGCCCAGCCGACGCCTTCGGGGCAATGACAGATCGGCGAGCGTTCCGTGCGAACCGCTCTTCGGCCGTCGCGAGTCAACGGCGAGAGGGCTGTGGGTGGCCACTTATCAGGCAATATCAAAACTTTTTGATACAGGTGTTGCCCCACCCAATAGTGGCGACTAGACTGCGCACCTTATGAGTCTGCGCATGCCCTCGATCCGCCACGACGATTGCGACGAACTGGCCGCCCTGTGCAAGGCCGGCGGCGATCCGCTGCGGCTGAACGTGCTGCGCGCACTGGCCAACGACTCGTTCGGCGTGCTGGAGCTGGCGCAGATCTTCGATATCGGCCAGTCGGGCATGAGCCACCACCTGAAGGTGCTGTCCCAGGCCGGACTGGTAGCGACCCGCCGCGAAGGCAATGCGATCTTCTATCGCCGCGCCCTGCCCCACAGCGACTCGCTGGGCGGCACGCTGCATGGCGCGTTGCTCGAAGAGGTAGACGGACTGGAGCTGCCCGAGGCAGTCGGCGCGCGTATCGCCGCCGTGCACGCCCAGCGGGCCGCGGTGAGCCGCGACTACTTCACCCGCAGCGCAGAAAAACTGCGCGCCCAGCAGGACCTGATCGCAGGACTGCCACAGTATCGCGAGAGCGTACTGGCAGTGCTCGACGCATTGAGCTTCGCCCCCGGCGCCACGGCGCTGGAGGTCGGCCCCGGCGACGGTGGATTCCTCCCCGAGCTGGCGCGCCGCTTCAGCCAGGTCACAGCGCTGGACAACAGCGCGGCGATGCTGGAACTGGCGCAGGCCCGTTGCGCCGAGGAAGGACTGGGCAATGTCCGGCTGACGCTGGCCGATGCCCTGCACGACAGCGCCGAGGTCGCCGATTGCGTGGTGCTGAACATGGTGCTGCACCACTTCGCGACCCCGGCGGATGCCTTGAAACAGCTGGCACGCCTGGTTCGCCCGGGCGGCAGCCTGCTGGTAACCGATCTCTGCAGTCACGACCAGGGCTGGGCCCGGGAAGCCTGCGGCGATCTCTGGCTCGGCTTCGACCAGGAAGACCTGGCGCGCTGGGCCGACGCCGCCGGGCTGGAGCCCGGCGAAAGTGTTTACATTGGTTTAAGAAATGGCTTTCAGATTCAGGTGCGGCACTTCGCCAAGCCGGGTCCGCAAAGCGTCCTCACCCACCGGTAATGACAGGAACCGCTAGATGAGCGAATACTCTCTTTTCACCTCCGAATCCGTATCCGAAGGCCATCCGGACAAGATCGCGGACCAGATTTCCGATGCAGTGCTCGACGCCATCATCGCCAAGGACAAATACGCCCGCGTGGCCTGCGAAACCCTGGTGAAGACCGGTGTCGCGATCATCGCCGGTGAAGTCACCACCTCCGCCTGGGTCGACCTGGAAGATCTGGTGCGCAAGGTCATCATCGACATCGGCTACAACAGCTCCGACGTCGGCTTCGACGGTGCCACCTGCGGCGTGCTGAACATCATCGGCAAGCAGTCCGTGGACATCAACCAGGGCGTCGACCGCGCCAAGCCGGAAGACCAGGGCGCTGGCGACCAGGGCCTGATGTTCGGCTACGCCAGCAACGAAACCGACGTGCTGATGCCGGCGCCGATCTGCTTCTCCCACCGTCTGGTCGAGCGCCAGGCCGAAGCGCGCAAGTCCGGCCTGCTGCCGTGGCTGCGTCCGGACGCCAAGTCCCAGGTCACCTGCCGCTACGAAGGCGGCAAGGTCGTCGGCATCGACGCGGTCGTGCTGTCCACCCAGCACAACCCTGACGTTTCCTACAACGACCTGCGCGAAGGCGTGATGGAGCTGATCGTCAAGCACGTGCTGCCGGCCGAACTGCTGCACAAGGACACCCAGTTCCACATCAACCCGACCGGCAACTTCGTGATCGGCGGCCCGGTGGGCGACTGCGGCCTGACCGGCCGCAAGATCATCGTCGACTCCTACGGCGGCATGGCCCGTCACGGCGGCGGCGCGTTCTCCGGCAAGGACCCGTCCAAGGTCGACCGTTCCGCTGCCTACGCCGGTCGCTACGTGGCGAAGAACATCGTCGCCGCCGGCCTGGCCGAGCGTTGCGAGATCCAGGTTTCCTACGCCATCGGCGTGGCCCAGCCGACTTCCATCTCGCTGAACACCTTCGGCACCGGCAAGATCAGCGACGACAAGATCGTCCAACTGGTCCGCGAGCACTTCGACCTGCGTCCGTACGCGATCACCAAGATGCTCGACCTGCTGCACCCGATGTACCAGCCGACCGCGGCCTACGGCCACTTCGGTCGCAACCCGTACGAGATGACCTACGACGGCGACACCTTCACCGCCTTTACCTGGGAAAAAACCGACAAAGCTGCCGCCCTGCGCGACGCTGCCGGTCTGTAAGCTTCCAGACCTCGACAGAGAGCCCCGCTTCGGCGGGGCTTTTTGTTTTCCGGAGTCTTCCCCCACGCCTCACGGCCGCTTCCTGCCCGGCCCGCCCATAGGCTGACGGCTTTCCATCGCAGCAAGGAAGCCGCCATGCGCTATCGCCTCGCCCTCATTCTCTGTTTCGTTGTCGGCCCGACGCTCGCCGCAACCTGCCCCGACTGGACCCCCGAGCGCTCCCGCACGGAGCTTTCCACCCTGGCACAGCAACTGGAAAGCTGGAATGACGCCTATCACCGACAGGGCGCCTCGCCGGTCGCTGACGAACTCTACGACCAGGCCCGTGCTCGCTTCGAGCAATGGAGCCATTGCTTCCCCCAGCAGGCGCCTGACCTCCCCGCCCCGCTGGACAGCAGCGCCGGAACGGTGCGCCACCCGATTGCCCATACCGGGCTCGACAAACTCGCCAGCGCCACCGCCGTGCAGGAATGGCTGCGCGGTCGCAGCGATCTATGGGTGCAGCCGAAGGTGGATGGCGTGGCAGTCAGCCTGGTCTATCGGGATGGAGTGCTGCAGCAGGCCATCAGCCGTGGCGACGGTCTGCGCGGCCAGGACTGGACGGCCAATGCGCGCAAGGTGCCGGCGATTCCCGCAAAACTGCCGGGGGAGCATGGAAGGCTGGTGATCCAGGGCGAGCTGCACTGGCGCCTGACCGGGCATGTGCAGGTCCGGCAGGGCAGCCTCGGCGCCCGTGGAAAAGTCGCCGGAGCCATGGCGCGGGAAGACATTGGTCGGGATGCGGAAAATATCGGCCTGTTCGTCTGGGAACTGCCGCTCGGTCCAACGGACATGCCTGGCCGCCTGCAACGCCTGAAGGAGCTGGGCTTCAGCGACAGCGCCGGGCTCACTGAACCGGTACACGATTTCGCCGATGTGCAGCGCTGGCGCGAGCACTGGTATCGCAGTCCCCTGCCATTCGCCAGCGATGGCATCGTCATCCGCCAAGGCAGCCGCCCCACTGGAGAAAGCTGGCAGGCGCAGCCGCCATCCTGGGCCAAAGCCTGGAAATATCCCTTCGCCCAGGCGCTCGCCGAGGTGCGCGCCGTGGCGTTCAACATCGGCCGCAGCGGGCGCATCACGCCGGTGCTGCAACTGCAATCGGTGGTGCTGGACGGCCGGAATATCCAGCGCGTCAGCGTCGGTTCGCTGCAACGCTGGCAGGCGCTGGACATCCGCCCCGGCGATCAGGTTGCCATCGCCCTCGCCGGCCTGACCATTCCGCGCCTGGACGGAGTCGTCTGGCACTCACCCGAACGCACGTCCATCGATGCGCCCCGTGCCGAAGACTTCCACGCCCTGAGTTGCTGGCACCCGACGCCCGGCTGCGCGGGTCAGTTCCTCGCTCGTCTGCAATGGCTGAGCGGCAGACAGGGCCTGGGCATGCGCGGCGTCGGCCCCGGCACCTGGCAGAAGCTGCTGGATGCCGGTCAACTGGACGGACTGCTCGACTGGCTACAACTGCCGGCGGAGACCCTGACGAAGACACCCGGCTTCGGCGAACGCAGCGCCGGCAAGCTGGTCGAGCAATTCCAGCTCGCCCGCCAGCAGTCCTTCCGCCGCTGGATGAATGCCCTTGGCGCTCCCGCCGCCGACTCGCTGCCCACTGGCGAAGACTGGGACACCCTCGCCGCCCGCAGCGAAGCGCAATGGCAGGAGCTCCCCGGCATCGGCGCCAGCCGCGCGGTCCAACTCGCCGCGTTCTTCAGGGATGCCGAGGTCCTGCACCTGCGCCAGCAACTGCGGGAAGCCCGCGTGCAAGGCTTCTGATGGCGCCGACGGACACTTGTGCGCAGAATGTCCCATCCCTTCGCCGAAGCCCGAGCCACCATGCGCATCCGCATCCTTTCCGACCTGCATCACGAACACTTCGGCGGCCTGCGCCCGCTGCCCGAAGTGGAGGCCGACGTGGTGGTGCTCGCCGGCGATATCCACGAACACCTGCAGGGCCTGCACTGGGCGCGGGAGGCCTTTCCCGACACGCCCATCGTCTATGTCTCCGGCAATCACGAATTCTACAACTCGGACCTGCCCGAGTTGACCCAGTCCATGCGCAACCTCGCCCGCGCGCTGGAAATCCACTTCCTGGAGAACGACGCGGTAGTGCTCGGCGACGTGCGCTTCCTCGGCGCGACGCTGTGGACCGACTTCCAGCTCTACGGCAGCGAGGCCGCCGTGCTGGCGCACCAGAAGGCGCTGCGCCTGATGCCGGACTTCCATTGCGTGGACTACTTCGGCGCGCCCTATACGCCGGAACTCAGCAGCAGCCTGTTCCAGGCCTCCCGCGACTGGCTGGCGGAACGGCTGGACGAGCCCTTCGCCGGGCGCACCGTGGTCGTCACCCACCACGCGCCGAGCGCCCGTTCGATCCCGCAGCAGTATGTCGGTGACAGTCTTTCCCCGGCCTTCGCTTCCGACCTCGAAGCGCTCGCCGCACGCTGCGACCTGTGGATTCACGGCCACGTGCACGACCGCATGGACTACCGCATCGGCAAGGCGCGTATCGTCGCCAACCCCGGCGCCTATCCGGGCGAGGACGGTGGGTTCGATCCGTATTGGGTCATCGAACTGTAGGTTGGCGCTGAGCAACGCGAAGCCCAACATCGCCATCGTTGGGCTTCACTGCGTTCAGCACCAACCTACGCGAGTTCTGGTCCAGCCACGTGACAGCAGCCCCTACAACTGGCTGAAGAACCGCCAAATCACCTCCGGTCCATCCAGCTCCGGATCGACTCGCCCGAGCAGGCGTGGCGGGCGGTAGCCCTGCTGCGGTAGCAGGTGGCCGCCGCCGTGCACGCTCACCAGCTCCACCGGAGGCGTACCGGGCGCCTGCCAGAGCTGGCGTTCCGACCAGACCGGTCCCCACGTGGTCAGACGCTCGGGGCTGGCCTCGCTCTCGATGCCGTTAAGGCGCGCGAGGAACATTGCGGTCTGCTCCGTCGACAGCACTCTGCCGCTGTCACCGAAGCCGAACAGAGTCACCGCGCCGCCCCGGTACGGGTTGATCGGGTCCTGGGTGCCGTTCATCAACAGGGCGGCGATGGGCTGTGCCGGCGGAGGGCAGCTGTAGTCCTGGGCCGTCGGCAGACTGGCCGCGACCGTGGCGATCCCGCTGAGCAGTTGCGGCGCCTCCGCCGCCATGCGGAAGGCCATCTGCCCTCCGTTGGAGTAGCCGGTGACATAGATGCGGCGCGGATCGACATTGCGTTCGCTGCGCACCTGCTCGATCAGCCGGGAAAGGAAGCGTACGTCGTCGATCTGCCGGCGCCGCGCGTCGTGGCTGGAGGCCTTGCGGCAATCGTTCCAGCGGCCACCGACGCCATCCGGGTAGAGCACCAGAAAGCCCTCGCGGTCGGCCAGCGTGTCGAAGCCGTAGCCGCTGTCCCGGCGCATCTGCTCGCCGTTGCTGCGCGCGCTGTGCAGCACCACCAGCAACGCCGGATTTTCCGACAACTGGCGCGGCACATAGAGGACGTAGTTGCGCCGCAGCCCGGCCACGCGCAGGGTGGAGTCCTCGCTGGTGCCGGTCAACGCCGGGCGCCTGAGCATTTCGCTCGGCACGTACCACCAGACGCCAACCAGCAGCAACGCTGCCAGTGCACCGATGAAAAATTGCAGCAAGCGGATGACCACGCGCATGGTGCCCTCCTCTCCACTGGCCACTCGGGCCCGATGAATGGAGCACATCTCGCGGAACAGCGCATAACCGGTCGCCCCATGGGCAACTCTAGTCGCTCGACGGGACGGCAGGCAGGGGAAAATGCGGATGTTCCCGAGCCTTGTCTGATTTCAGACCAGCATGCTCGTGGCAGTTCCGCATTGCCGATGAAGTGGGATTACAGGGCGCGGAATTTCTTGTGGCAGCCTTCGCAGGCGTCTTCCACCGCGGCGAAGTCCTTGCGCACCTTGTCCGGCGTCGGCGCCGCCTGGCGGGTGTTGGCTTCCAGCGTTGCGACCGCCTGCTGGAAAGTCTTCGCATCGGCCTGGAACTCCAGTTGGCGCTGCCAGATTTCCTCTTTCGCCCGGGTGTCGTCGCTGTCCATCTCGGCCGGCTTGGTGCTCGGGAAGAACTGCCAGGGCTTGTCGGCCAGTTCGCTGAGCTTCACCGAGCCGGCGCGGAACTTGTCCGCATCGAACGGAATGCGGTCGCGCAGCATCCCACCCATGTCTTCGCTGGTGCGCAGCATGTCCTTGAAGATCACCTGGCGCTTGGCCAGCGGGGAATTCGGATCGAGGCGGTTACAGCCGGCCAGGGCCGAGCCGGCCAACAGCAGGACGAGCAATGTCTTCAACTTCATGGGAATGCTTCTGGGGCTGGTCAATCACGGAGCGGCGGATTATCCGCCCGACTCCCTGATTGATCCATAGCCAGTCGACCGGGTTGCGGCCATCTGCCGCAACCCGTGATCGGCAACTCAGGCCGAGATGACGAACAGCGCGATAACAATCGCCATGCCGACGAACCACACCAGCGAACGCAGAATCGCCAGGTCGGCGAGGTAGAAGATGAAATACAGCAGGCGGCTGGTGACCCAGCCGATCGCCAGGGTATCCACCAGCGCCGGATCGGCGTTGTCCACCACGTAGGCGACGATGACGGCGACAGCAAACGCCGGCGTCGCTTCGAAGCTGTTCAGCTGGAAGTAATGCGCGCGCTTCCGGAACCCTTCGAGCCCGGCGAGGAAGCTGCGCGCGTCGTGGTTTTCCTGAAGGCCGAAGCCACGGCCGCCGAACTTGGCAGTCCAGGCGCCCAGATAAGGCAGGCACAAAGCGATCAGCACACACCAGAAGGCGATGGTCATGTCGATGTCTCAGTGAGGATGAAGCCGCCAGCCTGCAACATCGGGCTGCGCTCGTCCATCTCACAGCTTCATCAACAGCATGCCCGCCAGCACCAGCGCACAGGCCAGCAGACGCGGCAGGCCGAAGGGCTCCTTGAGGAAGCGCATGCCGAACAGCACCGCCAGCAGCACGCTGGTTTCGCGCAGGGCGGCAGCTTCGGCGATCGAACCGAGCTGCATGGCCCACAGCACCAGCCCGTAGCTGGCCACCACGCAGACTCCAACGGTGATGCCGACTCGCCATTCGTTGATCCAGAAGCGCGCGAAGGCGCGGGTGCGGGCGAACATCGCCAGCAGCGGGAACGGTCCGCCGGAGAGCAGCGTCAGCCAGACCAGGTAGTCCAGCGGCTGCGGCCAGCGCTTCAGGGCGTTGCCGTCGGTCCAGGTGTAGCTGCCGATGCACAGCCCCATCAGCAGCACGACCGGATAGGCCACCCAGGGCAGGCGCGCACCGCCGCCACCCTTGAGCAGGCAGAGCATGCCCACGGGGATCAGCAGGATGCCGAAGATCTGCCGGTCGCTCAGGGTTTCGCCGCCGAAATACAAAGTCAGCGCCAGCACCACCAGCGGCGACAGCCCGCGCATCAGCGGATAGACCAGGCCGAGGTCGCCGACCTTGTAGGCCTCGATCAGCAGCACCCGATAGACCAGTTGCAGGGCGGTGGCGGCTAGCAGCCAGGGCCAGACTTCGGCCGGCGGCGTGTCGATCCAGGGCAGCAGAACGAGGGCGACGAGCACTCCGACCACGTCCATGCAGGCAACGACCAGCAGGCGGTCGCTGCTGAATTTGACGAGCGTGTTCCAGGCCGCGTGCAGGACGGCTGCAAGAAGCACCAGGGCGGTAGCGAACACGGGAATCCCCATCTGGTATAGACCAAACCGGATTCTATCCCGTCATGCCCCTCCTCCCGCAAGCCCGCCGCGACGCGCTCAGGCGTCGGACATCGCCTCGTCCTTGAACTGGTCCTTGATGTAGAGGATTTCCGTGCGTCCGTGTGGCGCCGGCAGACCATCCGGCCCCATGTTGACGAAGACCATCCTGTCGACCGTGAGGATGCTCTTGCGGGTGATCTTGTTGCGCACTTCGCAGGTCAGGGTGATCGAGGTGCGGCCGAACTCGGTGGCGGTGATGCCCAGTTCGATGATGTCGCCCTGGCGCGCCGAGCTGACGAAGTTGATCTCCGACATGAACTTGGTGACCACGCGCTGGTTGCCGAGCTGGATGATGGCGTAGATCGCCGCCTCCTCGTCGATCCACTTCAGCAGGCTGCCGCCGAACAGGGTGCCGTTCGGGTTGAGGTCTTCGGGCTTGACCCATTTACGGGTGTGGAAATTCATATGGGCTCCTTGCGGTATCGCCTTGTGGGCGGGATGCGCGGGTTTCGCCGATAGGCGTTATTCGAGGCCGGCCTCGGTACGGTAGATACGGGCCTCTTCCACCAGCCAGTCGCGGAAAGCCCCCACCGCCGCCGACTCCACCCGGCGCTCGGGAATCATCAGGTAATAGGCGTTTTCGCTCAAATAGGCATGCTGCATCGGTACGATCAGCCTGCCCTCCTCCAGTTCCCGCTGGATCAGCATCGGCGGAATCAGCGCCACGCCCATGCCGTGGATGGCGGCCTGGGCGAGCATGGAAAACAGCTCGTAGCGCGTGCCGCTCATGTCATGGGCGACGTTCAGCCCCAGCGAGCCGAACCACTGGCGCCAGGCGTACGGCCGGGTGGTCTGCTGCATCAGCGGCAGCTCGGCGATTTCCCCCGCGCTCAACTGCGTGCGGCCGGCGGTCAGCTCCGGGCTGCACACCGGCACCGGGTTCTCGCGCATCAGGAAGTGCGCGGAGGTGCCCGACCAGACGCCATCGCCGAAATACAGCGCGGCATCGAACTCGGTATCGGCGAAGAGGAATGGCCGGGTGCGGTTGGTCAGGTTGACCGTCACTTCCGGATGCAGCTGCTTGAAGGTCTTCAGCCGCGGCAACAGCCAGCGCGTGGCGAAGGTCGGGACCACAGCGAGTTCGATGGTGCCGCCGCCCTGCTGGCCCATGACGGCCAGGGTGTCGCGCTCCACCGCATCGAGCCGCGCGGCGACCCTCCGGCTGTAGCTGAGCCCCGCCTCGGTGAGCTTCACCCCGCGCCGCGAGCGGCGGAACAGCTCTACGCCGAGGAATTCCTCCAGCCCGGCGATCTGCCGACAGATGGCGCTCTGGGTCAGCGCCAGCTCTTCCGCGGCCTTGGTGAAGCTCTCGTGACGGGCGGCCGATTCGAAACTGACCAGCGCCGCCGTGGTGGGAATCTTGCGTCGCATCGAATGCCTCTCCGGAATTTCGTAACACGCAATTCATGGCGAAAACCGGCAGCGCATCGGCATCAGACGCCACCAGTTCGATTCGCGAAGATCACGGAGTGAGAAAATAGCACAGCAGCGTGCGAATTATTCGTTTGCCGGGTTTCCCGACGGCTGACTAGGATGGCCGCCAATGCACCCACCTACACTTGAGTGGGCTCCTCCCTGCCTGTACCCCGAGGTATCCATCCATGGCCACCAAAGCAAGCTTCAACTGGGAAGATCCGCTGCTGCTGGATCAGCAACTCACCGAAGAAGAGCGCATGGTGCGCGACAGCGCCCGGCAGTTCGCCCAGGACAAGCTGGCCCCGCGCGTGCTGGAAGCCTTCCGCCATGAACAGACCGACCCGGCGATCTTCCGCGAGATGGGCGAAGTCGGCCTGCTCGGCGCGACCATCCCCACCCAGTACGGCGGCAGCGGCCTGAACTACGTGTGCTACGGTCTGATCGCCCGCGAAGTCGAGCGCGTCGACTCCGGCTACCGCTCGATGATGAGCGTGCAGTCCTCGCTGGTGATGGTGCCGATCAACGAATTCGGCAACGAAGCCACCAAGCAGAAATACCTGCCGAAGCTGGCCTCCGGCGAGTGGATCGGCTGCTTCGGCCTGACCGAGCCGAACCACGGTTCCGACCCGGGCTCGCTGATCACCCGCGCGAAGAAGGTCGACGGCGGCTACCGCCTGACCGGCAACAAGATGTGGATCACCAACAGCCCGATCGCCGACGTCTTCGTGGTCTGGGCCAAGGATGACGAAGGCCAGATTCGCGGCTTCGTGCTGGAGAAAGGCTGGGAAGGCCTGTCCGCCCCGGTCATCCACGGCAAGGTCGGCCTGCGCGCCTCGATCACCGGCGAGATCGTGATGGACAACGTGTTCTGTCCGGAAGAGAACGCCTTCCCTGAAGTGCGTGGCCTGCGTGGTCCGTTCACCTGCCTGAACTCCGCCCGCTACGGCATCTCCTGGGGCGCCCTGGGTGCCGCCGAAGCCTGCTGGCACACCGCCCGCCAGTACACCCTGGACCGCAAGCAGTTCGGCCGTCCGCTGGCTGCCAACCAACTGATCCAGAAGAAACTGGCCGACATGCAGACCGAGATCACCCTGGCCCTGCAAGGCTGCCTGCGCCTCGGCCGGATGAAGGACGAAGGCACCGCCGCTGTGGAAATCACTTCCATCATGAAGCGCAACAGCTGCGGCAAGTCGCTGGATATCGCGCGCATGGCCCGTGACATGCTGGGCGGCAACGGTATCTCCGACGAGTTCGGCGTGGCCCGCCACCTGGTCAACCTGGAAGTGGTGAATACCTACGAAGGTACCCACGACGTCCACGCGCTGATCCTCGGCCGCGCCCAGACCGGCATCCAGGCGTTCTTCTAACTCGAACGCCACGCTCCCTGCAGGAGCGAGCTTGCTGGCGATCCCCATATCGCCTGCTTCGCGAGCAAGCTCGCTCCTACAAGAGCGCCCGCCCCTTACCAAAGGAGTCCAGCGATGTCCGGCGCTCTCTCGCACATTCGCGTCCTCGACCTTTCCCGCGTACTCGCTGGCCCCTGGGCCGGGCAGATCCTCGCCGACCTCGGCGCCGAAGTGATCAAGATCGAGCGCCCGGAAGTCGGCGACGACACCCGCCACTGGGGACCGCCGTTCCTCAAGGACGCCGAGGGCCGCGACACCAGCGAGGCGGCCTATTTCCTCTCGGCCAACCGCAACAAGAAATCCGTCACCCTCGACTTCACCCAGCCGGAAGGCCAGCGCATCGTCCGCGAACTGGCGGCGAAATCCGACATCCTGCTGGAAAACTTCAAGGTCGGCGGACTTGAGGCGTACGGCCTCGACTACGCATCGCTGAAGAAGATCAATCCAAAGCTGATCTACTGCTCGATCACCGGTTTCGGCCAGTCCGGCCCCTACGCCAAGCGTCCGGGCTATGACTTCATGATCCAGGGCCTCGGCGGCCTGATGAGCATTACCGGGCGCTCCGACCAGGAAGTCGGTGCCGGCCCGGTGAAGGTCGGCGTGGCACTGACCGACATCCTCACCGGCCTGTACTCCGCCACCGCCGTGCTCGCCGCCCTGGCGCACCGCGATGTCAGCGGCATCGGCCAGCACATCGACATGGCCCTGCTCGACGTGCAGGTCGCCTGCCTGGCCAACCAGACCCTGAACTACCTGACCACCGGCAACCCGCCGCGCCGGCTGGGCAACGCGCACCCGAACATCGTGCCGTACCAGGACTTCCCGACCGCCGATGGCGACTTCATCCTCACCGTCGGCAACGACGGTCAGTTCCGCAAGTTCGCCGAACTCGCCGGCCACGCCGAATGGGCCGACGACCCGCGCTTCGCCACCAACAAGGCGCGCGTCGCCAACCGTGAGGTGCTGATCCCGCTGATCCGCCAGTCCACGGTGATGCGCACCACCGCCGAGTGGATCGAGATCCTCGAACGCGCCAGCGTGCCGTGCGGACCGATCAACGACCTGTCGCAGGTGTTCGCCGATCCGCAGGTGATCGCCCGCCAGCTGCGCATTGACCTGCCGCACCCGCTGGCCGGCAGCGTGCCGCAGGTCGCCAGTCCGATCCGCCTGTCCGAGACTCCGGTGGAATACCGCAACGCGCCGCCGACCCTCGGCCAGCACACCGCGCAGATCCTCGCCGACGTGCTCGGCCTGGACGACGCCGCACAGGCGAAGCTGCGCGAAAGCAAGGTCATCTGAAGCACCCCGCCCGTCGAGCGGCGGGCGGCCGGTCCCTCCCCCAGGGGCTGGAATTCACGCCACGGGCTGTCACGGCCCCGTGGCGTTTTTTTTGCGCAGCCCATCGCAACGGCAGCCGTTCGCTCAGAACTCGCCGCGCAGGGTCAGGGCGATATTGCGCGGCTCGCCCCAGTAGTAGCCCGTGGCGGTCGGCCGGACCTGTCGGTAGTAGTGCCTGTCGAACAGGTTGCTGGCGTTGAGCTGCAGCGAATAGTGCTCATCGACGCGGTAGCCGAGCATGGCGTTGTACACCGCATAGCCGCCCTGGCGGGCTTCGGCCGCGCCGCTGCGTTCGTAGATGTCGCTCTGCGCCTGGACGCCGCCACCCACCGTCCAGGCCGAATAGGCACCCGGTAGGCGGTAGGAAGTGAACAGCTTGAACATGTGCTCGGGATCGCCGGTACGCAGCGGGTTGCCGGTATTGCTGAGGGTGTCCTTCAGGTATTCGGTGGTGGTGTAGGTGTAGCCGCCGCCAACCTGCCAATCGGGCAGGACTTCGCCCGACAGCTCGATTTCCACACCCTCGCTGCGGGTCTTGCCGGAGGCCGTCTTGCAGTAGCCGGTCGGGTAATACGGCGGGCAGGACTGGACGCCGCCGGTGGCGTCCGGATCGTCCAGCGCCTTGCCCACCTGGTTGGTGCGGAACACGGCGATGGAGCTGTTCAGGCGCCCTTCATAGAACTCGCCCTTCAGGCCCAGCTCGTAGACCTCGCCGGTCAGCGGATCGAGCAGCGAACCGGACGAGTCGTAGGCGGCCTGCGGGGAGAATATCTCGCTGTAGCTGGCGTAGGCGCTGATCTGCTCGGTCAGGTCGTAGATCAGCGCGGCGTACGGCACGACTTCGCGGTCGACGCTGTAGTCGCCGGTAGCGGTGGTGTTCTGCTCGAAGTCGAACCAGTTCAGGCGGGCACCGACGATCGCCGTCAACGGGTCGGCCAGGGAGATGTTCCACGAGCCGTAGACGGCGTTCTGCGTGGTCACCGTGTCGGTCGAGCTGTTGGGGACCGTGAAGAACGGCAGCGGGATGTTCGACGGGTCCCAGTTGCGCACATCCACGTTGGTCAGCACGTTATTGAGGAAGTTGGTCTGCAGGGCGGTGCTGTCGACCTTGATGCGCTCGGCACCGACCGTCAGGTGATGCTCGCGGCCGAGCAGGCTGAACGGCCCGTCGAGCACGGCGCCGAGGTTGGTGTGGGCGGTCTTGCTGCCGCCGTCGCTGCGGGTTACCGACATGTTCATCAGGTAGGGATTGGTGGTGCTGGCCCGGGAGATGAAGGTCTGGTAGAAGCCGCGGTCGTTGTAGGCGAAGCGGGTGCGGGAGGCGGAAAGCTTGAGCCGCCAGTCGTTGTCGAAGAGATGCTCCAGATCGCCGAACATCTGGAAATTGCTGCGATCCCAGCGCGCCCAGTCGGCGCCGAGGAAGGTGTCGCGCGACAGGCCCAGCGGCGAACCGTCGAAGTCGGCCGGCAGCCCGCCCCAGGCGCCGGTGGCGTCCAGATCGGTGTATTCCAGGCCGCCGGTCAGCGTGGTGCTGTCGCCCAGGTCGGCGGAGAGCACCGAATACAGCACGCTCTTGCGCTCCGAGCGGCCGTCCTGGAACAGGTCGCGGTCGTCGTGCACGGCGATCATGCGGCCACGGATGGCGCCGTCGGCGGCCAGCGGGCCGGAAATGTCGGCCACGTAGCGCTGGGCGTCCCAGCGTCCGGCGGTGGCGCTGACGGAGCCATGGGCCTCGCGGGTCGGCCGCTTGCGCACCAGGTTCACCGTACCGGACGGGTTGCCCGAACCACGCAGCATGCCGCTGGCGCCGCGAAGGACTTCGACATGGTCGAGGAGCGCCGAGTCGGGCTGGATGAAGTTTCCGTTGCCGGTGCTCTGGGCTACGGTCGCGCCATCGAACTGCACGGCATCGATCGCATAGCCGCGCGAGTAGTAGTTGACCCGCTCGCTGTCGGTGTAGTTGACGGCGATGCCGGGCGTCTGTTCGAGCACCTGGGTCAGGTTGGTGAGGTTCTGGTCCTGCAGGCGTTGCTCGGTCAGCACCGTCACCGACTGGGGCGTGCGCCGCAGCGACTGCGGCGTCTTGCCGATCGAGATCAGCCCGGTGGTGTAGGAGCCGCTGCCTTCGGTGACTTCGCCAAGCCGCTGGCCGGTGATGTCGGTGGCGCTGAGTTCCAGGACTTCGGCACTGTCCCTTTTCGGAGCCAGCAGGAAGCTGTTGGCCGTCTGCGGCAGCACCTCCAGCCCCGAGCCGCTTAGCAGGATATCGAGCGCCTGCCGGTTGTCGTAGCTGCCGGAAACTCCCGCACTGCGCTTGCCCGCCACGGCAGCGGCCTCATAGGACAGGCTGACGCCGGACTGGCGAGCATAGATGTCGAGCACGGCGGCCAGCTCGCCGGCCGGGATGCTCCAGCTCCGTACCTGGCCAAGACCGGTGGCCTCCCGGGCCTGGACGGCAAGGGGCAGCATGCTGGCGCTCAGGGACAGACCGAGCAGCACGGCGCCGATGGCACTGCTCAAGGGTGTGGCGGAAAGGGTTCTCATTGCCTGTAGATGCTCTTTCGATAGGGATGGCGATGGGCCTGTCGTGCGGCCTTCCTCTACAGGTCGGATAAGAATGAGAAACCCCCTCATTTATTTTTCGGCAGATTCCGGCAGCCCCAGGAAGGCGCTCAAGCCAATGAGTCGACGCTGACCCAGTAGGGCGTGAAGGTGTCGACCCGGATCGGCAGGGCGCGGGCCAGCAGCGCCAGCACCTGGCCGGTGTCGGCCAACTGGTAGACGCCGGACACCCGCAGGTCGGCCGCCGCGGCACTGCAACGCAGCAGGCCGGGACGGTGACGGGCAAGCTCGGCGAGGAAATCCGCGAGGCGGGCGTTGCGGGCACTGAGCACCTCGTCGCTCCAGGACCAGGGATCGAGGCCCAGGTCGGGCGGCGAGTGCATTCCCCGTTCGTCGAAGAGGATCGACTGGCCCGCGCGGATCACCTGTGCGGGCTGTCGCTGCCCCTGGCCGGGAAATACCGCGACCGCCCCCTCGCGCACGGAAAGCAGGGTGCCGTCCTGCCGCTCGCGGACCAGGAAGTGCGTGCCGAGGGCGCGCAGGTAGCCGTCGCGGGTGCGCACCCACAGCGGCCGCAAATGACTGCTGCGCGGGTCGGCCCCGGTCTCGACGATGAGCTCGCCACGGCGCAATACCAGCAGCCGTCGCGCGTCGTCGAACTCCCGGTCCACGGCGCTGCCGCTGTTGAGTTGCAGGCGGGAGCCGTCGTCCAGCGTTACCCGGCGCCGCTCGCCGGTGCCGGTGCGCTGCTCGGCGAACAGTTCGGGCAGCGGCGTGTGTTCGCGTCCCAGCCAGGCCAGGCTGCCGGAACCGAGCAGCAAGCCGAGCACTTTCAGGCTGTCGCGGCGGCTCATGCGCCGCCGGGCGCCTTGCAGGGTGTCGCGGGCAAGGGCCGGCGGCAGCCTGGCGAAGTCGTCCCCCAGCCCTGCCACCCGCTGCCAGGCCAGGGCGTGCTCGGGGTGCTGGCAATGCCAGTGTTCGAAGGCATGGCTGGTTTCGGCGTCGGCCGGATTGAAGCGCAGGCGCACCAGCCAGTGGATGGCCTGGTCGACGATGGCCGGGTCGAGGGGGCGGGAATCAGGCGTCGGCATAACGAAGTCGGTAACAGGCGTGCAGGGCCTTGGCCAGGTCGCGCTCCACGGTGGCGCGCGACACGCTGAGCCGTTCGGCGATCTGCGGGCAGCTCAGGCCGTCGAGCTGTGCCAGCAGGAAGGCCTGGCGCACCCGTGGCTTGAGCCGGTCGAGCAATTGGTCGAGGCGTTCGAGGGTATCGAGGATCAGTCGCCGCTCCTCTTCCGAGGGCACCTCCGGCGGAGGCAGCAGCGCGATGCTTTCCAGATACGCCTGTTCGATGGCGCGGCGCCGGTAGTGGTCGATCAGCAGACCGCGGGCGATGCTGCTCAGGTAGGCGCGGGGCTCATGCAGCGAGAGCGGCTGGCGGCTGCGCAGCAGGCGGACGAAAACGTCCTGGGCCAGATCGGCGGCACTCTCCCGGCAGCCGAGACGGCGGTTCAACCAGTTGTGCAGCCAGCTATGGTGGCCGCTGTAGAGGAGGCCGATGGCGCTGTCCTGATCGCTTGGCATGACGGCCCCCGATCAATTGCAATTGATAATACTTCTTATTTTAACAAAGAGAGTACGGTTTCCGGTAGAGCTCACAGGATTCGAACGCAGCAGGGCGGGTGCAACCCGCCATGACACTCCTGGGCTGGCGGGTTGCACCCGCCCTACCCGCCCCCTCCCGGAGCTCCGCGAAGAACAAAATTTACCGTTCCGACCGCCGGGCGGCGCACGTCATGCTTGGGCGATCCCGGCGGCGCCGCTATAATCGCCAACTCAAGCGGCCGTCCGGTCGCTCCCGCCTTCCGTTCGAGGGGCGCTGCAGCTGGTAGCAAACCAGTCAGGCTCGAATGGAGCGCGCTCACAGGGCAGTCTCGCCGCCCTGTCAACGCACCAACGGCGCCCATTCGCACCAATACGAATGGAGATCTCATTTAATGAGCGCTGTCATGACGCCTGCCGGTTTCAAAGATTTCAAAGTTGCCGACATTTCCCTGGCCGCCTGGGGCCGCCGCGAGCTGATCATCGCCGAGTCGGAAATGCCCGCGCTGATGGGCCTGCGCCGCAAGTACGCCGGCCAGCAACCGCTGAAAGGCGCCAAGATCCTCGGCTGCATCCACATGACCATCCAGACCGGCGTGCTGATCGAGACCCTGGTCGCCCTGGGCGCCGAAGTGCGCTGGTCCTCCTGCAACATCTTCTCCACCCAGGACCAGGCCGCTGCCGCCATCGCCGCCGCCGGCGTCCCGGTATTCGCCTGGAAGGGCGAAACCGAGGAAGAGTACGAGTGGTGCATCGAGCAGACCATCCTCAAGGACGGCCAGCCGTGGGACGCCAACATGGTGCTGGACGACGGCGGTGACCTGACCGAGATCCTGCACAAGAAATACCCGGCGATGCTGGACAAGATCCACGGCATCACCGAAGAGACCACCACCGGTGTGCACCGCCTGCTCGACATGCTCAAGGCCGGCACCCTGAAAGTCCCGGCGGTCAACGTCAACGACTCGGTGACCAAGAGCAAGAACGACAACAAGTACGGCTGCCGCCACAGCCTGAACGACGCCATCAAGCGCGGCACCGACCACCTGCTGTCGGGCAAGCAGGCGCTGGTGATCGGCTACGGCGACGTGGGCAAGGGCTCCGCGCAGTCGCTGCGCCAGGAAGGCATGATCGTCAAGGTTTCGGAAGTCGACCCGATCTGCGCCATGCAGGCCTGCATGGACGGCTTCGAAGTCGTCTCGCCGTACAAGAACGGCCTGAACGATGGCACTGAAGCCAGCGTCGACGCCGCGCTGCTGGGCAAGATCGACCTGATCGTCACCACCACCGGCAACGTCAACGTCTGCGACGCCAACATGCTGAAGGCGCTGAAGAAGCGCGCCGTGGTGTGCAACATCGGCCACTTCGACAACGAGATCGACACCGCCTTCATGCGCAAGACCTGGGCATGGGAAGAGGTGAAGCCGCAGGTGCACAAGATCCACCGCACCGGCAACGACGGCTTCGATCCGCACAACGACGACTACCTGATCCTGCTCGCCGAGGGCCGCCTGGTGAACCTGGGCAACGCCACCGGCCACCCGTCGCGTATCATGGATGGCTCCTTCGCCAACCAGGTGCTGGCGCAGATCCACCTGTTCGAGCGCAAGTTCGCCGACCTGCCGGCCGCCGAGAAGGCCAAGCACCTCTCCGTCGAAGTGCTGCCGAAGAAGCTCGACGAGGAAGTCGCCCTGGAAATGGTCAAGGGCTTTGGCGGTGTCGTCACCCAGTTGACCCCGAAACAGGCCGAATACATCGGCGTCACCGTGGAAGGCCCGTTCAAGCCGGACACCTATCGCTACTGATACCGTAGGGTGGGAAACGCGCGTAGCGCTTTCCCACCGTCACTCAGCCTGACGGTGGGAAAGGCCCGTTTTCCACCCTACGCCAAGAAGGACTTTCGAAATGTCCCAAGAACGCCGCTACAGCTTCGAATTCTTCCCCGCGAAGACCGAAGCCGGGCATGAAAAACTCCTGGCCACTGCACGCCAGCTGGCCAGCTACAAGCCGGACTTCTTCTCCTGCACCTACGGCGCCGGTGGTTCCACCCGCGACCGCACCCTGACCACCGTGCTGCAGCTGGATGGCGAGGTGAAGGTTTCCACCGCACCGCACCTGTCCTGCGTTGGCGACTCCCGCGAAGAACTGCGCACCCTCCTCGCCCAGTACAAGGAAGCCGGCATCCGCCGCATCGTTGCACTGCGCGGCGACCTGCCTTCGGGCATGGGCATGGCCAGTGGCGAGTTGCGTTATGCCAACGAACTGGTAGAGTTCATCCGCAACGAAACCGGTGATCATTTCCACATCGAAGTTGCCGCTTATCCGGAAGTTCACCCGCAAGCCCGCAACTTCGAGGATGATCTGGCTAACTTCGTGCGCAAGGCCAAGGCCGGCGCAGACAGTGCCATCACCCAGTACTTCTTCAACGCCGACAGCTATTTCCACTTCATCGACCGTGTGGAAAAGCTTGGCGTTGATATCCCGGTAGTGCCGGGGATCATGCCGATCACCAACTACACCAAGCTGGCGCGCTTCTCGGATGCCTGCGGTGCGGAAATTCCGCGCTGGATCCGCAAGCAACTGGAAGCCTATGGCGACGATGTCGGCAGCATCCAGTCCTTCGGTGAGCAAGTGATCACCGAGATGTGCGAACGCCTGCTGGCTGGCGGCGCACCGGGTTTGCATTTCTATACACTGAACCAGGCTGAACCCAGCCTGGCAATCTGGAACAACCTCAAGCTTCCACGCTGAGGTCACTGCTCCGGGCTCACCGCCCAGATTCCCGGCCAGCGCAGAGCCGGTGAATCGTGGGCGGGGTGCTGCTGGCCTCCCGGCCAGGCACTCGCCCCGAGCGATAATCACGCGCCCTAGAGTCGGCAGGTTGCCGACATACAGGAACCCCGCATGTCCTTTATTTCCCTCGGTCTCTCCGAGGCCCTGGCCAATGCAGTAGAAGCTGCCGGCTACGCGCACCCTACGCCCGTCCAGCAACGGGCCATTCCCGCCGTACTGCAAGGCCGCGACCTGATGGTTGCCGCCCAGACCGGCACCGGCAAGACGGGCGGTTTCGCCCTGCCGATCCTGGAACGCCTGTTCCCCGCCGGCCACCCCGACCGTGAGCATCGCCACGGCCCGCGCCAGGCCCGCGTCCTGGTACTGACCCCGACCCGCGAGCTGGCTGCCCAGGTGCATGAGAGCTTCAAGGTCTACGCCCGCGATCTGCCGCTGAAAAGCGCCTGCATCTTCGGCGGCGTCGGCATGAACCCGCAGGTCCAGGCCGTATCCAAGGGCGTCGATATTCTGGTCGCCTGCCCCGGCCGCCTGCTCGATCTTGCCGGCCAGGGCAGCATCGACCTGTCCCACGTGGAAATCCTCGTCCTCGACGAAGCCGACCGCATGCTCGACATGGGCTTCATCCACGACGTCAAGAAGGTCCTCGCCAAGCTGCCGCCGAAGCGCCAGAACCTGCTGTTCTCGGCGACCTTCTCGAAAGACATCACCGACCTCGCCAACAAGCTGCTGCACAACCCGGAGCGCATCGAGGTCACCCCGCCGAACACCACCGTCGAGCGCATCGAGCAACGCGTATTCCGCGTGCCCGCGGTACAGAAGCGCGTGCTGCTGGCGCATCTGGTCACCCTCGGCGCCTGGGAACAGGTGCTGGTGTTCACCCGCACCAAGCACGGCGCCAACCGCCTGGCCGAATACCTGACCAAGCACGGCCTGCCGGCCGCCGCGATCCACGGCAACAAGAGCCAGAACGCGCGCACCAAGGCGCTGGCCGACTTCAAGGCCAATGACGTGCGCATCCTGGTCGCCACCGATATCGCCGCGCGCGGCCTGGATATCGACCAGTTGCCCCACGTGGTCAACTACGAGCTGCCTAACGTCGAGGAAGACTACGTCCACCGCATCGGCCGCACCGGCCGCGCCGGACGCAGCGGCGAGGCCATCTCGCTGGTCGCCCCGGACGAAGAGAAGCTGCTCAAGGCCATCGAGCGCCTGACCAAGCAACGCATTCCCGACGGCGACATGCAGGGCTTCGACCCGGACATGGTGCTGCCGGAAGTCGCCCAGCCGGAAACCCGGGAAGCCCCGCAACGGCAGCCGCGCAAGAACAAGGAAAAGCGTGGTGAGCGCGGCGAGCGCAAGGAGCGCAACAGGGAACAGCAGCCGGCACAGGCCGCCGCTGTCACCGCCGAAGGCGAAGCCGTAGCCGACACGCCCCAGGGCGAAAAGCCCGCCGGCAAGCGTCGTCGTCGCGGCGGCAAGGGCAAGAACAAGCCCGAAGGCCAGCAAGCTCAGCAGCAGGAGCAGCGTCAGCCGCGCCAGCAGCAGCCGCACGCCGCCAAGCCGCAGAAACCGGCTCGCCCGCCGGCGCCCAACACGGACCGTGATCCCGAAGAGTTCCTCGACGACGATTACGACAACTTCGGCAACCGCGCCGATTACGTCAGCCCGTTCCCGGACAAGGACAAAGCGCGCGGACAGCGGCAGCGCCAAGGTCAAGGCCAAGCCCAGGGCAAGGGCCAGGGTGGCCAGCAGCCGCGCGCCCGCGGACAGGGTCAGGGCCAAGGCCAAGGCCAGCAGCAGGGCCAGGCTCGTGGCGGTCAGGGCGGCGGACGCGGCAAGGGCTCCGGCTCCGGTTCCGCGCGCAGCGGCCAGCAGGGCCAAGGCCAGGGCAAGCAGCGCGCCGCGAAGAGCAAGCGCGGCGGCCAGGGTCGCAGCGACATCTCGCGGATGAGCGACGCTCCCCTGCGCGAGCCGTCCGAGTACAACGTGAACAAGCCGACCCGCCAGCCGGTGGTGATCAACAAGCGCGACCTGATCCGCGGCGATCGCTTCCCGACGGCGGAGCAGCTGGAAGAGCTGGAACCGCGCCGCAAGGGCGAACGCCCGGCGCTGCTGACGCGCAATCGCTGACAAACAAGAACGCCGCTCCGAAAGAGCGGCGTTCTTGTTTCCAGGTTCCTCTCGTTGGGCTTCGTCGCTTCGCGACTCAACCCAACCTACCGCGGAGATGCACCCCGTAGGTTGGCGCTGAGCTTGCGAAGCCCAACGTCCGGCCCGGCAATGTTGGGCTTCACTGCGTTCAGCGCCAACCTACGTTACAGCACCTGCCGCAGGAAGGTCTGCGCGCGTGGGTCCTGGGGCTGGTCGAAGAACTGCGCGGGCGGCGCGTCTTCCAGCAGCTTGCCGTGATCGAAGAACAGCACGCGGTCGGCCACTTCGCGGGCGAAGCCCATTTCGTGGGTGACGCAGACCATGGTCATGCCTTCCACGGCCAGCGCCTTCATCACATCGAGCACTTCGCCGACCATTTCCGGGTCGAGCGCCGAGGTCGGCTCGTCGAACAGCATCACCTTCGGTTCCATGCACAGCGCACGGGCGATGGCCACGCGCTGCTGCTGGCCGCCGGACAGGCGCGACGGATACTCGTCGGCCTTCTGGCTGATGCCGACCTTGGCCAGCAACGCCCGCGCCTTCTCCTCGCGCTCGGCCTTGCCGCGCTTGCGCACGACCTTCTGCGCCAGGCAGAGGTTTTCCAGCACGGTCATGTGCGGGAACAGGTTGAAGTGCTGGAACACCATGCCGACTTCGCGGCGGTAGGCGTTGATGTCGGTCTTCGGGTTGGCGAGGTCGACGCCGTCGATGCTCACCGAGCCGGAGTCGAACTCCTCCAGGCCGTTCAGGCAGCGCAGGAAGGTGGACTTGCCCGAGCCGGAAGGCCCGATCACCACCACCACCTCGCCGCGCGTGACATTGGTGGTGACGTCGTCGACAGCACGCACCACCTGGCCACGGGTATCGAACACTTTCGTCAGGTTGCGGACTTCAATCACTTTGCCCGAGCCTCCGTTCCAGCCGGCTGGCCATGTGCGACAGCGGCAGGTTGATCACGAGATAGAGCGCGGCGACACAGAACCAGATCTCGAAGGTGGAGAACGAGGTGGTGATCGCCTCGCGGCCGCTCTTGGTCAGTTCGGTGATGGCGATCACCGAGACCAGCGAGGTGTCCTTGACCAGGCTGATGAACTGCCCGGCCAGCGGCGGCAGCACGCGCTTGAAGGCCTGCGGCAGGATCACGTGGCGCATCGACTGGGCGGCGTTCAGGCCCAGCGAGCGGGCCGCCTCGTTCTGCCCGCGGGCGATGGACTGCACGCCGGCGCGGACGATCTCGGCCACGTAGGCGCCGGTGAACAGCGCCAGCGCGGCGACCCCGGCGAATTCGCGGGACAGGTTCAGCACGGTGCCGATGAAGAAGTAGAAGATGAATATCTGCACCAGCAGCGGCGTGCCGCGTACCAGCTCGACATACAGCGTCGACAGGTCGTGCAGGGTCGGGTTCTTCGACAGCCGGCAAAGCCCGGTGAACAGGCCGATCACCAGGCCGACGGCGCCGGAGACGAAGGAAATCCACAGCGTGGTCCACAGACCCCAGGCCAGCGGGCCGGCCGCCCAGTGGCGCTGCACGCCGACCACGTCGCCTTCGGCCACGTCGTCGTTCTCGGAGAACTGCAGGCTGTCGCTGGCGACGCTGAGCACCTGCTGCCTGCCATCGTCATCGACCAGGGTGACGCGGACGTCCTTGCCGCTCTCCTCGATCTTCTCGACGCGGGAGATGTTGTCCGCCCGCTGCGGTTCCTCCGCCTGGTAGGCGAAGTACTGCGGCACGCGGTTCCAGCGCCACTCGTAGGAGATCAGCGAAGTGGAATACCAGATGCCCACGCCGATCAGCAGGATGATCAGCCCGGTCAGCCCGTGCCAGGGCCAGGTTGCGCGTTTGGTTTTTGCCACGAATCCATACCGTATAAAAAGCGAACGCGCAGGCCAGGCCTGCGCGTCGGGTGGACGTACCTTGGGACGCGGGTTATTCCATGTCCTTCAGCCAGTCGGTGTTCTTGAACCACTTGTCATGCAGGCGGGCGTAGGTGCCGTCCTCGCGGATCTGCTTCAGGTAGTTGTTGATCCAGTTGATGCTGTCGTGGTCGCCCTTGCGCAGGCCGAAGGCCAGCGGCTCGTAGGTGAACGGCTGGTCGAGGTAGACCAGCTTGCCGGCGCCGAACTTGCTGACCGCGACGACGTTGTACGGCGAGTCGTAGATGAACGCGTCGGCCTTGCCGTTGACCACGTCCATCACCGCTTCCGGCTCGTTGTCGAAGCCGTGGTACTGGGCCTTGCTCAGCTGCTTCTTGGCGACGAATTCGCCGGTGGTGCCGATCTTCGAGGTGATGCTGTACTTCGCATCGTTCAGGTCCTTGTAGGACTTGATGGTGCCTTCCAGTTCCTTGCGGATCAGCAGGGTCTGGCCGACGACGATGAAGGGATCGGTGAAGTTGATGCGCAGGTTGCGTTCCTGGGTCAGGGTCATGCCCGAGCCGATCATGTCGAACTTGTCGGTCAGCAGCGCCGGGATGATGCCGTCATAGCCGGTGGAGACCAGTTCCAGCTTGACGCCCATGGCCTTGGCCATGGCTTTCAGCACGTCCACCTCGAAGCCGACGATCTGCCCGCGCTTGTTGGTCATCTCGAACGGCATGTAGGTCGGGTCCATGCCCACGCGCAGCGTGCCGCGCTTGACCGCCTCGTCCACCGCGCCGGCGTTGGCCGCGCTCACGCCGACCAGGGCGCAGACGCCCATCACCAGCGATGCCAGAAGTTTCTTCATTCCCCATACCCCTAATAGTCAATGAGTTCCGTTGCCGATGCGGCGGTTTCCGTTGCCTGCATCCGGCGTATCCCGTGCAAAGCCTCGCCGGGCGCGAAAGGGTGCAGATGCTACCCAATTCGCCGGACATCACAAGACTTTGTGGATCGAAGGCTGAAGGTTAACAGCAGCGCCGTGAAAGGCAAACGCGCCGCCCCCGCCAGACATTGGCGGGGGCGGCGGCATCAGGCCTGGGAAGCCAGCGGGACGGCTTCGCTGCCCGGCAGCGGCGCCAGCGGCACGGCCGGCGCATGGGCATCGGCCTGCAGCGACTGGCGCCAGGGCGCCAGCCAGTTGTCGCGGCCGCCTTCCCACACCTGCAGGTGCAGGCGCGACAGCGCTACCGGGTCGCTGAGCAGCGCCAGCTTGGTCGGGCCATCGAGCGGTTCCGGTCCCGTCTCCAGGGCGCGGCGCACGCGCTCGCTGCGCAGTGCTTCGATCACGTCCGCCTGACCATGGCGCGCGGTGCCCATGGCGCAGGCCAGGGCATTCAGCTGCGGATCGACCGCCGCACGGAGGAAGCCATCCTTCAGCGCCTGCCAGCGGTTCTGGTAGTTGTACTCGTCGGTGGCGCGCAGTTCGCGCGGCGTGTCGTATTCCTCGGGGATCAGGAACAGCGCGTTGTCGCGCGCACCCAGCCCCAGCCTGACGCGGCTGGTGATCACCGACACCGGGATCGACAGCAGCAGCGAGCCAACGATGGGCGACAGCCACCAGAGGAACAGCGGGTCGAGCCAGGCCACCAGCGCAGCCCAGGCCACGCCGAGCAGCGTCTGCGGGCCGTGGCGGCGCACCGCCTCGCTCCACGGCGTGGCGTCGTCGTCGCGCTGCGGCGACTTCCATACCGCCTCCCAGCCGAGGAACGCGGCCAGCACGAAGCGTGTGTGGAAGAGCATGCGCACCGGCGCCAGCAGCACCGAGAAAAGCATTTCCAGGAGCATGCTCAGGGTCACCTTGATCACGCCGCCGTAGCCCCTGGCGCCCTTCGCCCAGATCAGCATGACGCTGAGCAGCTTGGGCAGGAACAGCAGGGTCAGGGTGGTGGAGAACAGCGCGATGGCCTTCTCCGGGTGCCACTGCGGCCAGATCGGGAACAACTGCCCCGGCTCCATGAAGTACTGCGGCTCCATCAGCGAATGCACCGCCAGCAGCGCGGTGGACAGCACCAGGAAGGTGAACCACAGCGGCGCCGACAGGTAGGACATCACGCCGGTGAGGAATACCGCGCGGTGTACCGGGTGCATGCCCTTGACCAGGAACAGGCGGAAGTTCATCAGGTTGCCGTGGCACCAGCGGCGATCGCGCTTGAGCTCGTCGAGCAGGTTCGGCGGCAGTTCCTCGTAGCTGCCCGGCAGGTCGTAGGCGATCCACACGCCCCAGCCGGCGCGGCGCATCAGCGCGGCCTCGACGAAGTCGTGGGAGAGGATCGCCCCGGCGAACGAGCCCTTGCCCGGCAGCGGCGCCAACGCGCAATGCTCGATGAAGGGCTTCACCCGGATGATCGCGTTATGGCCCCAGTAGTGCGATTCGCCGAGCTGCCAGAAGTGCAGGCCGGCGGTGAACAGCGGGCCGTAGACGCGGGTGGCGAACTGCTGGATGCGCGCATAGAGGGTGTCCATGCCCGACGCCTTGGGCGCGGTCTGGATGATGCCCGCCTCGGGGTTGGCCTCCATCAGGCGCACCAGGCTGGTCAGGCACTCGCCGCTCATCACGCTGTCGGCGTCCAGCACCACCATGTACTTGTACTGGCTGCCCCAGCGGCGGCAGAAGTCGTCGATGTTGCCGCTCTTGCGCTTCACCCGGCGCCGACGGCGGCGGTAGAACAGGCGGCCGAAGGCGCCGGCCTCGCGGCACAGCTCGAGCCAGGAGTTCTCCTCGGCCACGGCGACGTCCGGCTGGTTGGTATCGCTGAGGACGAAGAAGTCGAAGCGGTCCAGCTCGCCGGTGGCGGCCACCGATTCGTAGGTCGCCCGCAGGCCGGCGAAGACGCGCGGCACATCCTCGTTGCAGATCGGCATGACGATGGCGGTGCGCGCCTCGGCGGCGATCGGCTCGCTGCCCGCGCTGCTGCCGGAGATGCGGTAACGGTCGCGGCCGGTGAGCAGTTCGAGGAAGCCCATCAGCGCGGTCCAGAAGCCCGCCGACACCCAGCAGAACAGCACGGCGAAGAGGAACAGCACGCCGAACTGGATCAGGTACGGCAGCACCTGCTGCAGGCTGGCCAGCCAGGACTGCTGCATGATCTCGTCGAAGTCGACGAAGGCCCAGCCCTGGTACGGCAGGATGCCTTTCATGTAGTAGGTGGCGATGGTGGTCTGGCCGAGCATCAGCAGCACCAGGATGAACCGGCGCAGCGAGCCGACCCGCTGCCAGCGCGCCTTCGGCAGGTCCCGGGTCGGCTTGGGCGGATTGCTGCGGCCGAACAGCCGGCGCCAGCCGCGCACCAGCAGGTTGGTGCGCCAGGGCTCGGGCAGCACCTTGGTACGCTGGATCGGCGGCGCGGCCTTCAGGTAGGCGCGGCCGTTGTCGTCCAGGCCGAGCATGTCGGCGTCGTCCAGCTCGCGGCCGAAACCGTGGACCAGGCGCGAACCGACCGATGCCATGGCACCTTCGGCGGTGCCCTCCTCGCCGGCCAGGCGCTGGTGCATTTCGCTGAACGAACCGGCGCGCGCCAGTTCCTCCCGCTCATCCGCCGTCATCGGCAGATGTTCGAGATACTCGCTCAGCGGGGACTTGATGGGCGTCGGGTTATTCATCGGCAGGCAGCTGGTAGCTCCAGGTTTCAGACAGGGTTTTCTCGCCGTTGACCAGCGCAGCGCGCATCTCGACCGGCTTCTTCGGGTCCTTGACCTTGACCCGCAGGGTCAGGCGCCAGCCCTGGGTGACCGGGTTGTAGCGCAGGCTGTTTTCCTTCACCTCGGAATTCTTGTCGGTGCTGACCTGGCTGCTCACCGGCGCGTCCGGCGGCAGGGCCTTCAGCGACGGGCCGACGAAATCGACGACCAGCGCGGTGGTGCCGTCGGGCTGGCGGATCAGGTTCTTCTGCTTGACGTCGCCGATCGAGCGCAGGGTCTGCATGACCCAGGCCGACTGCGGGTCATGCAGGCCGGCTTCGTCCAGGGTCCAGTGCATGCGATAGGCGAAGTCCAGCGGCTCGCCGGCGGCCGGGCGCTTCTCCGGATTCCAGAAGGCGACGATGTTGTCGTTGGTCTCGTCCGGCGTGGGGATTTCCACCAGTTCGACGGTGCCCTTGCCCCAGTCGCCCTGCGGCTCCACCCAGGCGCTCGGACGCAGCTCGTAGCGGTCGTCGAGGTCTTCGTAGCGGGAGAATTCGCGGCCGCGCTGGAGCAGGCCGAAGCCCTTCGGATTCTCCACGCTGTAGGCGCTGACCGAGAGGTGTTTCGGATTGTTCAGCGGACGCCAGATCCACTCGCCGTTGCCGGAGTGGATCTGCAGGCCGGTGGAATCATGCAGCTCGGGGCGGAAGTTGTGCTGTTCGGACGGCTGGTTGGAGCCGAACAGGAACATGCTGGTGAGCGGCGCCAGGCCCAGCTTGGTCACGTTGTCGCGCAGGTAGACGCGCGCCTTCACGTCGACCACGGTCTCGACGCCCGGGCGCAGGATGAAGCGGTAGGCGCCGGTGGCGCGCGGCGAATCGAGCAGGGCGAAGATCACCAGGTGCTTGTCCTTCGCCTTCGGCCGTTCGATCCAGAATTCGCGGAAGCGCGGGAATTCCTCGCCGGACGGCAGCGCGGTGTCCAGCGCCAGGCCGCGGGCGGAAAGCCCCCAGGCGTGGCCCTTGCCGACGATGCGGAAATAGCTGGCGCCGAGGAACGAAGCGATCTCGTCCTGCTTGTCGGCCTGGTTGATCGGGTAGAGGATGCGGAAGCCGGCGTAGCCGAGATCCTTGGTGGCACTCTCGTCGAATTTCAGCGAACCGAAGTCGAACTGCGAGGGATCGTACTTGATCTCCTTCACGGCTGTGCTGGTCACTTCATTGATCTTCACCGGCGTGTCGAAGTGCATGCCCTGGTGATAGAAGCCGAGCTTGAACGGTGTCTTCTGGTCGGTCCAGTAGGCCTTCTCCAGGCGCAGGCGGATCTGCTGGTAGTCGGCGAACTTCATCTCGCTGAACTCCGACGGCAGATTGCTGCTGGGAGCCTTGTACTGCTCGCCGGCGAGTTTCTTTGCCTTCTCGCCGACGTCGTCCAGGTTGAATGCCCACGCCTGGCCGGCGCTCAACGCCAGGAGTGCGGAGCCGAGCAACAGCCCCCCGAAGAAAGTGCGAGAAGCGGTTAACTGAACGGAACGGAAAATCACGAGTCCCCCTCGTCCGTGTACGAAAAATTTCTGAGGCCAGCAAAGGCAGTGCCAGGATGCCGGCTATTGAGTTCCGACCCCGGTCGGCAGGAATGATTCACCGTGCGTGACGGCGTCCTCCCGGGGAACCATTGTTTTGCGTGCAAGCGCATGACCATCGTCCTACGGTTCGATGACAAACAACCGTTCGCTCAGACCTCCAGCAGGAAGGTGACCGGCCCGTCGTTGACCAGGTGAACCTGCATGTCGGCGCCGAAACGTCCGGTAGCGACCAGCGGATGACGGACTCGCGCCTGTTCAACGAGATGATCGAACAGTTCGGCGCCCCGCTCCGGCGACGCCGCACTGGAAAAGCTCGGCCGCAGCCCCTTGCGGGTATCGGCAGCCAGGGTGAACTGCGAAACCAGCAGCAGGCCGCCGCCGACATCGCTCAACGAAAGATTCATTTTACCTTCATCGTCGGCGAACACCCGATAATTGAGCAGCTTATGCAGCAATTTCGCCGCAGACTCCTCATCGTCCCGAGGTTCGACAGCGACCAGCGCCAGCAGGCCATGATCGATGGCACCGACGACTTCCCCCGCCACTTCCACCCGCGCGCCGCGCACGCGCTGGATCAGACCTTTCATTCGGCCTCCGGCGGCACGTTCAGCAGGCGCCGGCCGATCTCGCTGGTGGCGCGCACCAGCGCATCGGTGATCCCCGGTTCCGCCGCCGCGTGGCCGGCGTCGCGGACGATCTGCAGCTCGCTGTTCGGCCAGGCCTTGTGCAGTGCCCAGGCGTTGTCCAGCGGGCAGACCACATCATAGCGGCCGTGCACGATGACGCCCGGCAGGTGGGCGATCTTGTGCATGTCGCGCAGCAGTTGGTCCGGTTCGAGGTAGCCGCCGTTGACGAAGTAGTCGTTCTCGATGCGCGCGATCGACAGCGCACGGTGCGGGTCGGCGAAGCGGTCGACGAGGTCCGGGTTCGGCCGCAGCGTGGCGGTGCGCCCTTCCCAGGTGGACCAGGCGCGTGCGGCGTGCATCTGGGCGATCTGGTCGGCGCCGGTCAGGCGCTTGTGGAAGGCCTTCATCAGGTCGCCATGCTCGTCCGCCGGGATCGGCGCCAGGTAGTCCTCCCAGTAGTCCGGGAACAGGCGGCTGGCGCCCTCCTGGTAGAACCAGAGGAAGTCCTGCGGACGGCACAGGAAGATGCCGCGCAGGATCAGCGCATGGACGCGCTCCGGATGCGTCTGCGCGTAGGCCAGCGACAGGGTCGAGCCCCACGAGCCGCCGAACAGCACCCACTTGTCGATGCCGAGCCGCTCGCGGATGCGCTCCATGTCCGCCACCAGGTCCCAGGTGGTGTTCTTCTCCAGGCTGGCGTGCGGGGTGGAACGGCCGCAGCCGCGCTGGTCGAAGGTGACGATGCGGTAGATGTTGGGATCGAAGAAGCGCCGCGACATGGCATCGCAGCCTGCACCCGGGCCACCATGGACGAACAGCACGGGCAGGCCGTCGGGGCTGCCGCTCTCGTCCACATACAGGACGTGCGGTTCCTCGACAGGCAGCTCGTGCCGGGCGTAAGGCTTGATTTCCGGATACAAAGATTGCATGGCGCGCTCCCGAATCAGTGCGTGCGGTCGTCCCTCGACCGGATGCCCATCCCTGGCTCTGCCGGGCATGATACTAGGGCCGGAGCAAAACCGATAAAGGAGTTCGTGCACTCTGCAAAAGAAGTTGATTCTTTTTTTCGGTTCAGTGGGACTCCGGACCAGGCCAGATGGAACGCGACGCTCTATATAGAGGGAAAGGCGCCACGAATCGCCTTTCGCGCCCGACATGACGCCCGGCAACCGATGAGGCCCGACCAGCGATGAATCCCGCCCTGCAACACCGTATCCGCGCCGCCGGCCTGCTGCTGCAGGATGATCGCATCCTGCTGGTCAAGCACCGGCTGCGCGACGACATCTACTGGATTCCACCGGGCGGCGGCTTCGAATCCGTCAGCGACCGTTCGACGCGGGACACGGTGCAGCGCGAGTGCATGGAGGAAACCGGCCTGGAGGTGGAAGTCGGCCCGCTGGTGTACGTCCGCGAATTCGCCGAGCCGCTGGCCGGGCGCTTCCACATGGAATTGTTTTATCGCGTGGACGCCTGGCGTGGCGAACTGGGCATGCGCAACCTGCTCGGCCTGGGCGGCGACGAGTTCGAAATCCTCGACGTGGCCTGGGTGCCGCGCGCGGAGCTGCCGCGGCTGGAGTCGTTCTACCCGGCGGAGTTGCTTGACGATGTCTGGGACAGGTTGGCGACGGCGGAGCCGGTGATACGGCATCTAGGGTTGCAAGCCTGACGGGTGCGCCGCGTAGGTTGGCGCTGAGCGCAGCGAAGCCCAACTACCCGGCGACGATGTAGCGCCGGGCTCCTCTCGTTGGGCTTCGTCGCTTCGCTCCTCAACCCAACCTACGGATCGGCCACGACGAGGTTTCGTAGGATGGGTTGAGCGCAGCGATACCCATGCGGCGTAGCCGCGATCAACGCCCGTACCGCTCCCGCCCCCAATCGATGAATGCCTGCAACAACTGGCGGATCACCTCCCGCGTCGGCCCTGCGAGATCCTCCCGATAACCGAACGGCGCGCTTTCATCCATGTAGTTGCACTGCGCCAGCTCCAGTTGCACCGCATGCACGTCCTGCTCCGGCTGGCCGTAGTGGCGGGTGATATGGCCGCCCTTGAAACGGCCGTTGAGCACATGGCTGTAGTTCGACACCCCGGCGCACACCGCCTGCAGGCGCTCGGCCAGTTCCGGCGCGCAGCTTGCGCCGGCGTTGGTGCCCAGGTTGAAGTCCGGCAGGCGGCCTTCGAACAGGTGCGGAATCAGCGAGCGGATGGAATGCGCATCCCACAGCAACGCATAGCCGAACTCCGCCTTCATCCGCGCCAGCTCCTCGCTCAGCGTGCGGTGATAGGGCGTCCACACTTCGGCCAGGTAGCGCGCCCTCTCCTCCTTCGACGGCGTCATGCCCTCGCGGTACAGCGGACGGCCGTCGAACAGGGTGTCCGGATAAAGACCGGTGGTGGCGGTGGCGTACAGCGGCTTGTCGTCGGAAGGCCGGTTGAGGTCGACCACATAGCGCGAATACTGCGCGGCCAGCACGCTGGCGCCCATTTCGACGGCGAAGTCGTAGAGGCGCGGGATGTGCCAGTCGGTATCGGCCAGCTCGCGCGCCTCGTCCACCAGGCCGGCTTCCACCGCCGGAGTCAGGCGGGTGCCGGGGTGCGGCATGCTGATCAGCAGCGGCACGCGACCGCGGCTGAAGCTCAATACGTTATCCACAGGTGACTTCCTCTGCGTGTCGGATGATGCGTTTCGGCAGATCGCCGCCGAGCCAGTAGGCCAGCTCCGCCGGGCGCTGGATGTCCCAGGCGACGAAGTCGGCGACCTTGCCGGCTTCCAGGCTGCCATAGCTGTCGCCCATGCCGAGGGCCTTCGCCGCATTCAGGGTGACGCCGGCCAGCGCCTCTTCCGGCGTGAGGCGGAAGGCGGTGCAGGCCATGTTCAGCATCAGGCGCAGCGACAGCGCCGGCGAGGTGCCGGGGTTGAGGTCGCTGGCCACGGCGATGGCCACGCCGTGCTTGCGCAGGGCATCCATCGGCGGCAGCTGGGTCTCGCGCAGGACGAAGAAGGCGCCCGGCAGCAGCACGGCGACGGTGCCGGCGGTGGCCATGGCGATGGCGTCTTCCTCGGTCATGAATTCCAGATGGTCGGCGGACAGCGCGTGGTAGCGCGCGGCGAGACTGGAACCGTGCAGCGAGGACAGCTGCTCGGCATGCAGCTTGACCGGCAGGCCAAGGCGCTGAGCTGTCTGGAACACCTTCTCCACCTGTGCCGGCGAGAACGCCAGGTGCTCGCAGAAGGCATCCACCGCGTCGATCAGCCCTTCACTGGCCAGCGCCGGGAGGATTTCCCGGCAGACCAGCTCGATGTAGTCGTCGGCGCGACCGGCATACTCCGGCGGCAATGCATGGGCCGCCAGGCAGGTGGCGCGCACCGTCACCGGCAGCGCCTCGCCGAGCCGGCGGGTGACGCGCAGCATCTTGCGCTCGCTGGCGAGGTCGAGGCCGTAGCCGGATTTCACCTCCAGCACCGTCACGCCATCGGCCAGCAACGAACGGGCGCGTCTGACCGCACTGGCCAGCAGTTCGTCCTCGCCGGCCTCGCGGGTCGCACGCACGGTGCTGGCGATGCCGCCGCCCTGGGCGGCGATCTCCGCATAGCTGACGCCTTCCAGACGCTGTTCGAACTCGCCGCTGCGGTCGCCGCCGAACACCAGGTGCGTGTGGCAGTCAATCAGCCCCGGCGTGACCCAGGCGCCGCCGAGGTCATGACTGCGCTGCACTTCATGCAGGGGCATTTCCGCGCGCGGGCCGATCCAGGCGATCTTCGCGCCGTCGGTGAGAATCGCCGCGTCCTCGATGATCGAGTACTTGCCACCGGCCATGGTCGCCGCGTGGCAGTTCTGCCAGAGCTGTTTCATCGGTTCCTCCACTCAGGCGGTCGGCAGTACCAGCCGCGCCGGTACGTGGCGGGCGTCGCGGCGCGCCAGCGGGTAGTAGATCAGCGCCGGCAGCAGCAGGCCGACCAGCCAGGAGATATCCACACCTCCCAGTTGAGCCACCAGCGGGCCTGCATAGAAGGCCGTATCGATGAACGGCATCTGCACCAGCACGCCGAACAGGTAGACACCGATGCCGGTCCAGTTCCAGCGCCCGTAGCGCCCGTCCGGATCGCTCAGCGCCGGAATGTCGTAGCGCTCGCGGGTGATGCAGTAGTAGTCGACCAGGTTGATCGCGCTCCACGGCGTGAAGAACGCCAGCAGGAACAGCAGGAACGACTTGAACGCGGCGAGGAACGAATGCTGCCCGGCCAGCGCCAGCGCGGTGGACAGGCCGACGATGCCGAGCACGAACACCAGGCGCTGCAGGCGGGTGATGGTCAGGTGGCCGCGGAAGCCGCTGATGATGGTGGCGATGCACATGAAGCTGCCGTAGGCATTGAGGGTGGCGATGGTGACCTTGCCGAATGCCACGCTGAAGAACAGTGCCGCCGCCATCAGCCCGCTGGCGCCGAGGCCGACCACATAGGCCACCGGTTGCCCGGAGAACTCCTTGCCGGCCAGCGCCGCGGCGAACACGCCGAGCACCATCGAGGCCTGGGAGCCGATCACCGAGCCGAGGCCGACGGCGAAGAAGGTCTTCGGCGCCGACGTGGCGCTCGGCAGGTAGCGCGAGTAGTCGGCCACGTACGGGCCGAAGGCGATCTGCCAGGACGCCGCCAGCGATACCGCGAGGAGGAAGGTGCTCCAGGAGAAGTGGCGGTTGTCCAGCAGCGCGCCGATGTCGTTGACCGACAGCAGGCGCACGAACAGGTAGGCGAAGGCGAGGATGCCGAGCACGCTGGCCGCCTTGCCGAGGATGTGGATGACCCGGTAGCCGCACACCGTGAGGATCACGATCACGGCGGCGAAGATCAGGATGCCGGCGGTGTCGCTGACATGCGCCAGCTGGCCGATGGCCTGGCCGGCGAGCACCGTGCCGGTGGCGTTGAAGCCGACGTACATGATGCACACCAGCACCAGCGGGATCACCGCGCCGAACACGCCGAACTGCACGCGGCTGGAAATCATCTGCGGCAAGCCGAGCTTCGGCCCCTGGGCGCCGTGCAGGGCCATCACCGCGCCGCCGAAGATCTGCCCGATCAGTAGGCCGATCAGCGACCAGAACACGTCGCCGCCGAGGACCACCGCCAGCGCGCCGGTGACGATGGCGGTGATCTGCAGGTTGGCGCCGAACCACAGGGTGAACTGGCTGAACAGGCTGCCGTGCCGTTCGCCTTCGGGGATGTAGTCGATCGAGCGGGTTTCGATCAGTGAATTGCCAGCCATTGACGCTCTCCTCGTGCGCGGCCGGCGTGCGGCCGCGCCTGTTGTAGTTATCCGAGTCGTATGCACGCCATTACTGGCGGGCGGCCTCCAGTACGGCGCGGGAGATGATGATCTTCTGTACTTCCGAAGTTCCCTCGAAGATCCGCAGGATGCGGGCGTCGCGGACGAAGCGCTCCAGCGGCAGGTCGCGGATGTAGCCGTATCCGCCATGCAGTTGCAGCGCGGCATCGGTGATGAAGCCGCAGGCTTCGGCGGCGAACAGCTTGGCGGTGGCCGATTCCAGGCTGAAGCGTTCGCCGCTGTCGCGCCGGGCTGCGGCCTTCATGGTCAGCATGCGCGCGGCTTCCAGCTGGGCGTGCATATCGGCGATGCGCCACTGGGTGCCCTGGTAGGCGGCCAGCGGTTTCGGACCGATCTGCCGCTCGTCCACCCATTTCAACGCGTATTCCATGGCCGCACGGGCGATGCCGAGGGACATGGCGGCGACTTCCACGCGGCCGCGATCCAGCACTTCCATGGCGGTGTGGAAACCCTTGCCTTCCTCGCCGAGCAGCGCCGATGCCGGCAGCCAGCAGTCCAGCGCCAGCTCGTAGATGGTGCTGCCGCGCAGGCCCATGGTCTTTTCCGGGTTGGCGAAGGTCACGCCGGCGGTGCCCTTCGGGATGACGAAGGCGCTGATGCCGCGGGCGCCGGCGTCAGCGTCGGTCTTGGCGTAGAGCACGATGAAGTCGGCTTCGCGGGCGTTGGTGATGTAGTGCTTGCTGCCACGGATGCGCCAGCCGCCTTCCTCGCGCACGGCGCGGGTGCGCATGTCCGCCGGATTGGAGCCGGCGGCCGGCTCGGTCAGGCCGAAGGCGCCGAGCAGTTCGCCGCTGGCGCAGCGCGGCAGCAGCTCCTGGCGCTGTTCCTCGGTGCCGCCGATGAGGATCGAATCGGTGGCGAGGAAGTGCGCGGTCAGCGCCGATGCGGTGGAGGCACAGGCGGCGGAGACCGCCTCGACCACCGCGCTCATCGCCAGGCTGCCGATGCCGAAGCCGCCGTAGGTCTCCGGCAGGTTGATGCCCATGAAGCCAAGCTCGCCGAGCGCCTGCATGCTCTCGGCGCAGAAGCTTTCGCTTTCGTCGTAGCGCTGCGCATTGGCGGCCAGCACGTCGCGGCAGACGCGCTCGGCGGAGTCGATGATCGCCTGCTCGGTGGCGTCGATGGTGAAATTCATTGCACTGCTCCAACTGCGTGATCGAGACCGAACGCGGCATTGGCTTCGCCCAGGCGGGGCGCGCGCGTCGTTGCGTGAGGCTTGCGCCCGTTGAAGAACACCGGCTGCGGCACCAGCGGTGGCTCGCCGTCGTCCTGTTGCAACAGCAGCTGGCGCACCTGCGCCTGCTCGCTGCCGGTGGCCTCGGCGAGGTTCCACACCGGCGAAGCGGGCACGCCGGCATCCAGCAGCAGGTCGCAGGCCTGTTCCACGCTGCGCTGGCCGGTCCATGCCTCGAGCTCGGCGCGCAGGGCCTGCTCGTTGCGGGTGCGCGAGGGGTCGTCGGCGAAGCGCGGATCGTCGGCCAGTTCGGAGCGGCCGATGCTTTCGCAGAAGCGGCGGAACAGCTTGTCGCTGGCCACGGCGATCACCACCAGCCCGTCGGCGGCGCGATAGGTGTCGAACGGCGTGGATACCGGGTGACGGTTGCCCACCAGTCCCGGCGCGACGCCGTTGGCGAACAGGTTGGAAAGCCCGGTCATCTGCATGCTCACCAGCACGTCGAACATGGCGACGTCGATGTACTGCGCGCTGCTGCCCTGATGCTCGCGGGCGAACAGCGCGCTGCTGATCGCCCAGGCCGCGTAGACGCCGGCGCAGAGATCGCCGAGCGCCTCGCCGCTGCGGGTTGGGCCGGTTTCGGGGAAGCCGCTCACGCTCATCAGCCCGGACATCGCCTGGGCGACGATGTCGTAGGCCGGGCGGCGCGACAGTGGGCCGTTCTGGCCGAAGCCGGAAATGCTCGCGTAGATCAGCTTCGGGTTGTGCTGTTTGAGGCTGTCGAAGTCGATGCCCAGGCGCTGGGTGACGCCGGGGCGGAAGTTCTCCACCACCACGTCGGCGTCGGCGACCATCTGCTGGAAGCGAGCTAGGTCGGCGGGCGCCTTGAAGTCCAACTCGACGCTGCGCTTGCCGCGGTTGATCAGGCCGAAGTAGACGCTTTCGCCGTCCTTGAACGGGCCGAGATGGCGGCTGTCGTCGCCATGCCCCGGCACTTCGAACTTGATCACCTCGGCGCCCAGGTCGGCGAGCATGGCGGTGCAGTGCGGACCGGCCAACACGCGGCTCAGGTCCAGCACGCGCACGCCAAGCAGCGGCCGGGCAGAGGGCATTTCAGTCACTGTGCTCATTCCTGCCCCCTCACTTGCCGGTGACCATCGGCAGATTCAGGCCCTGCTCTTTCGCGCAATCGATGGCGATCTGGTAGCCGGCGTCGGCGTGGCGCATCACGCCGGTGCCTGGGTCGTTGGTCAGTACGCGGGCGATACGCGCGGCGGCTTCGTCGGTGCCGTCACAGACGATCACCATCCCGGAGTGCTGGGAGAAGCCCATGCCCACGCCGCCGCCGTGGTGCAGCGAAACCCAGGTCGCGCCGCTGGCGGTGTTCAGCAGGGCGTTCAGCAGCGGCCAGTCGGACACGGCGTCGGAGCCGTCCTGCATGGCTTCGGTCTCGCGGTTCGGGCTGGAAACCGAGCCGGAGTCGAGGTGGTCGCGGCCGATCACGATCGGTGCCTTCAGCTCGCCGCTGCGGACCATCTCGTTGAACGCCAGGCCGAGCCTGGCGCGCTGGCCCAGGCCGACCCAGCAGATACGCGCCGGCAGGCCCTGGAAGCTGATGCGTTCGCGGGCCATGTCCAGCCAGCGGTGCAGGTGGGCGTCGTCCGGGATCAGCTCCTTGACCTTGGCGTCGGTCTTGTAGATGTCCTCGGCATCGCCGGACAGCGCGGCCCAGCGGAACGGGCCGATGCCACGGCAGAACAGCGGGCGGATGTAGGCCGGGACGAAGCCGGGGAAGTCGAAGGCGTTATCCACACCCTCTTCCTTGGCCATCTGGCGGATGTTGTTGCCGTAGTCGAAGGTCGGGATGCCCTGCTTCTGGAAGTCCAGCATGGCCTTCACGTGCACGGCCATGGACTGCTTGGCGGCCTTCACCACGGCGGCCGGCTCGGACTGCGCGCGGTCGCGATACTGTTCCCAGGTCCAGCCGATCGGCAGGTAGCCGTTGAGCGGGTCGTGGGCGCTGGTCTGGTCGGTGACCATGTCCGGGCGCACGCCGCGACGTACCAGTTCCGGCAGGATTTCCGCGGCGTTGCCGTGCAGGGCGATGGAGATCGCCTTGCCTTCGGCGGTGTATTTGGCGATGCGCGCCAGGGCGTCATCCAGGTCCTTGGCCTGCTCGTCGACGTAGCGGGTCTTCAGGCGGAAGTCGATGCGGCTCTGCTGGCATTCGATGTTCAGCGAGCAGGCACCGGCCAGGGTCGCGGCCAGCGGCTGGGCGCCGCCCATGCCGCCGAGGCCGGCGGTCAGTACCCAGCGGCCGGCGAGGTTGCCGTCGTAGTGCTGGCGGCCCGCCTCGACGAAGGTTTCATAGGTGCCCTGGACGATGCCCTGGCTGCCGATGTAGATCCAGCTGCCGGCGGTCATCTGGCCGTACATGGCCAGGCCCTTGGCGTCCAGTTCGTTGAAGTGCTCCCAGGTCGCCCAGTGCGGTACCAGGTTGGAGTTGGCGATCAGCACGCGCGGTGCGTTGGCGTGGGTCTTGAACACGCCGACCGGCTTGCCGGACTGCACCAGCAGGGTTTCGTCGTCGTTCAGTTCCTTGAGGGTGGCGACGATCTTGTCGTAGCACTCCCAGTTGCGCGCGGCGCGGCCGATGCCGCCGTAGACCACCAGTTCCTTCGGGTTCTCGGCCACTTCCGGATCGAGGTTGTTCATCAGCATGCGCAGCGGCGCTTCGGTCAGCCAGCTCTTGGCGCTCAGCTGGGTGCCACGCGGGGCGCGGATCTCGACGTCACGGAATTTGTTGCTCGGGTTGTTCATGGAAGCGGCTCCTGACTGGGGGTGGCAGGGAGGAATTTCTGCACACGTATTAACTTGTACATACAAGCATATGCATGATGAGGGCCAACCTTGCCGATGGGCTTGAAAAAACGCCTGTGCATATAAGGAAGCGCGCGTTTTCCGGAGCTTTTCGCCGGTGCGGACGAATGGCGGAACGGGATAGGGGAAAGTGAGGCTAGTGTTACCAAAACGGACATGGCTGCCACTTTTTGCAGCACGCGGCACTGTTCCAGGGCACGCGGTAACACATTTGCAGGAAGCGCTCGACCTGTTGCCAGGTCTCGCCGGGGAACGGCCGGCGACCGTGCTGTGACCGAGTGGTCTGGATATTGCCTATCCTGTCTATACAGGAATGTATCTATCCATTTGCGTTTTCCAGGATGTACCCATGACCCACTCCCTGCTCATCACTCCCGGCCAACTGACTCTCGACCAGCTTCGCGCCATCCACCAGCGATCCGCCGACATCCAGCTCGACCCGGCCTGCCGCGCCGCGATCGAGGCCAGTGCCCGCACGGTGAACGAGATCATCGCCAGCCAGCGCACCGTCTATGGCATCAACACCGGCTTCGGCCTGCTGGCGCGCACCTCGATTCCGGATGACCAACTGGTCACCTTGCAGCGTAACCTGCTGCTGTCGCACTGCACCGGCACCGGTCCGCTGCTGGACGATGCCACCGTCGGCCTGATCCTGGCGCTGAAAATGACCTCGCTGGCGCGCGGCTTCTCCGGCGTGCGCTGGGAGGTTATCGAGGCGCTGCACAAGCTCCATCAGGCGCGGGTCTATCCGTGCATTCCGTCCCAGGGTTCGGTCGGAGCATCCGGCGACCTGGCGCCACTGGCACACATGTCGGCCGTGCTGATCGGCGTCGGCGAGGTGCGCCACGAGGGGCGGGTGATGGATGCCGTCGAAGGCCTGGCCATTGCCGGTCTCGAACCGATGACGCTAGGGCCGAAGGAAGGCCTGGCGCTGATCAACGGCACCCAGGTATCCACCGCACTCGCCCTGCGCGGGCTGTTCGCCACCGAGAAGCTGTTCGTCTCAGCCGTGGTGGCCGGCAGCCTGACGGTGGAAGCGCTGAAGGGCTCCTATGCTCCGTTCGACCCGCGCATCCAGGCGGTGCGCGGCCAGCCGGGGCAGATCGACGTCGCCGCGCTTTACCGCGAGCTGTTGCACGACAGCGAGATCAACAAGTCGCACATCGACTGCAAGCGCGTGCAGGACCCGTACTCGCTTCGCTGCCAGCCGCAGGTGATGGGCGCCTGCCTCGACCACCTGCGCTTCGCCGCCGGGGTGTTCCTGCGCGAGGCCAACGCGGTGTCGGACAACCCGCTGGTGTTCAGCGCCGACGGCGACGTGCTGTCCGGCGGCAACTTCCACGCCGAGCCGGTGGCGATGGCGGCGGATGTGCTGGCGCTTGTAATCGCGGAAGTTGGCGCGCTATCGGAGCGACGCATTGCGCAGTTGGTCGATCCGGCGCTGTCCGGCCTGCCGGCGTTCCTGGTCAAGGAAGGCGGCCTGAACTCCGGCTTCATGATCGCCCAGGTCACCTCGGCGGCGCTGGCCTCGGAGAACAAGACCCTGGCCCATCCGGCCTCGGTGGACAGCCTGCCGACCTCGGCCAACCAGGAAGACCACGTATCGATGGCCACCTTCGCTGCCCGCCGCCTGCTGGACATGGCCGGCAACAGCTCGGCAGTGGTCGCCATCGAATTGCTGGCGGCTGCGCAGGGCGTGGAATTCCATCGGCCGCTACAGAGTTCGCCGCAGTTGAATGATGTGATCGCGCTGATTCGCAGCCAGGTCCCGCACTACGAGCAGGATCGCTACTTCGCCCCGGATATCGCTGCGGCGCGGGCGTGGGTGGAGGAAGGGACGTTCGAGCGCTGGGTGCCGTACTCCCGGCTGCATGCCTGAGCTCACGTAGGTTGGCGCTGAACGAAGTGAAGCCCAACATCCGGCTATGGTGATGTTGGGCTTCGCAAGCTCAGCGCCAACCTACGTAGGTGTCAATTCGATAAGGCAGCAATCGGATGGCTGTATGGAGCTCAGAACCAGCTCCGCCAACCCATCCCCACGCTCGACCTGCAGGCAATCGTGACGCTCAAGGGCGCCACATTCCTGACCATCCAGCCGCACCGCCAGGCCATTCCCTGCACTGAACAGCAGCACGGTCGGCGCCGAGGAAAACAACCGTTGCGTGCCGTCGACACGCAGCCATTGCAGGCGCGCGCTGTAGCGCTTCGGCGCATAGATCAGGTTGAAATCGCGGATCGCGCCACCCAGCAACCGGCACTGCACGGCTCTATCGCCGGAAAAGGCGAACGGATCGAGCGCATGCAGCGGCCGCGACTCCACGCCATCGACCGTCAGGCTCATACCTTCGCCTTCCAGCACGGTGATGATCCGCTGGTAGCCGTTGAACGCGGAAAATCCGCCGGACTCGCCGACATCGGCGATCGACAGCCGCCAGCCGAAGCCGTCCAGCCCGTCGCCGGCGTCACGGGTGATTTCCAGGGTGGTGCCGGCCCCGTTCTTCCAGGGCATGCGCGGGTAGTCCGCGGCGCGGAGCAAACGAATCATGAGTGGAATTTTCCCTCCAGTCGGTAACGCGAGCCCGGGTAGAGCAGCCGGGTACTCGCCACCACCACGCGACCGGCCCAGGTGCGCCGGCGGATCAGCAGGCAGGGTTCGCCGCGCTCGATCTTCAGCAACTTGCATTCGCTGGCAGAGCCAAGCACCGCCTCGACCACATGCTCGCCCTCGGTCATCGGCGCAAGGGCGGTGAGGTAGGCATTCGGCGTGATCCGGGTGAAGTCCTGCTTCAGGTAGTCCGGCGCCACCTGGGGATTCACGTAGCGTTCCTCGATCTGCACCGGCACTTCGTTCTCGAAATGCACGACCTGCGAGTGGAACAGCCGCTGGCCTTCGCGCAGATCCATGGCCATGGCGCGCTCAGGCGTGGCCTTGACCTCGTCGAGGACGATCACCTCGGAGCGATGGACATGACCACGACTGGCGATCTCGTCGGCGATGTTGTGCACTTCGAACAGCGCCGACTGGCCCTTGGGCTCGGCGACGAAGGTGCCGACGCCCTGCATGCGCACCAGCAGGCCATCGGCAGTCAGCTCCCGCAGCGCGCGGTTGATGGTCATGCGGCTGAAACCCAGTTCGCTGACCAGTTCGCTCTCCGACGGCACGCGGTAATGCGGTGGCCAGGCGCCGCTGGCGATCTGCTGGGTGATCATCTGCTTGACCCGCGCATAGAGCGGCGCAGGCATTTCCCCGAGCTGCGCCGCCAGCGGCGTTGGCGTGGACTGAGGTTTCGGCATCTGGGCGCTCCTTGGCGAGATGGCGCTGAACAGCAGTTTACGCACCCCATGAACATCTGTATATGTATATACAAATAAGTCCATGCGTGCAGGAGCATAGATTATGCCCGCCTATTACGCCGAACGCGCCCTCCTCCCCACGGGCTGGGAGCGGAATGTTCGTTTCGAGGTTTCTCCCGAAGGCCTGCTGAGCTCAGTAGAGATCGATGGCTCCGCGGAAGGTGCCGAACGCCTGTCCGGTCCGGTGCTGCCGGGCATGCCCAACCTCCACTCGCATGCGTTCCAGCGTGCGATGGCTGGCCTGGCCGAAGTCGCCGGCAATCCCAACGACAGCTTCTGGACCTGGCGCGAGCTGATGTACCGCCTGGTCGGCCGGCTCGATCCGGAGCAGGTCGGCATCATCGCCCGCCAGCTCTACATCGAGATGCTCAAGGCCGGCTACACCGGCGTCGCCGAATTCCACTACGTGCACCATGATCGCGACGGCAAGCCCTATGCCGACCCGGCCGAGCTGTCCCTGCGTATCAGCCAGGCTGCCGCCGACAGCGGAATCGGCCTGACCCTGCTGCCGGTGCTGTATTCCCACTCCGGCTTTGGCGGACAGGCGCCGAACGAAGGACAGCGCCGCTTCATCAACGGCACCGATGCCTACCTCGCGCTGATCGAACGTCTGCGCGCGCAGTTCTCCGGCCAGCCGTTGCAGGACGTGGGTCTGTGCTTCCACTCGCTGCGCGCGGTCACTCCGCAGCAGATCGCCGAGGTGCTGGTCAGCGACCGCAGCGACTGCCCGGTCCACATCCATATCGCCGAGCAACAGAAGGAAGTCGACGACTGCCTGGCCTGGAGCGGCCGCCGTCCGCTGCAATGGCTGTACGAAAACGTGGAGGTGGACTCGCGCTGGTGCCTGGTCCACGCCACCCATGCCGAAGCGGACGAAGTGACGGCGATGGCTCGAAGCAGGGCGGTGGCCGGACTCTGCCTGACCACCGAAGCCAACCTCGGCGACGGTATCTTCCCCGCGGTGGACTACCTGGCCCAGGGCGGACGCTTCGGCATCGGCTCGGACAGTCACGTATCTCTCAGCGTGGTCGAGGAACTGCGCTGGCTGGAATACGGCCAGCGGCTGCGAGACCAGCGGCGCAATCGGCTGTATGGCAGCGATCAGCCAATGGTTGGCCGCACCTTGTATGACTCCGCGCTGATTGGCGGCGCCCAGGCGCTCGGCCAGCCGACCGGAGCGCTGGAAGTCGGCAAGCGTGCCGACCTGCTGGTGCTCGATGGCCGCGATCCCTACCTGGCAACCGCCGAGGGCGATGCGACTCTCAACCGCTGGCTGTTCGCTGGCGGTGATCGTCAGGTACGGGATGTGATGGTGGGCGGGAAGTGGCAGGTCCGCGACGGTCGCCATGACCTGGAGGAACGCAGCGCGGCGGAGTTCGCCGGAGTGCTGCGGCAATTGCTGAACTGATCAGGTCCGAATGCAGCGAGGCCCAACGATGATGTTGGGCCTCGCTGCATTCAGGCATCCACTTCTTACTTCAGCCCCTGGCCGGAGAACAGCAGCACCTTGTCCCCGGCGTACTGCACGCTGATGAATACCTTGTCGTCACCCCAGGTACAGCTGGAAAAGCCGAGCGCACCGGAGCACTCAGCCGGCTTGCCGAGCAGGTCTTCCACTTCGCTCTTGAGCATGCCGGTCTTCAGCTTGGAGAAGTTCTCCTGGTTCACCTTGCTGCAGGCGGCCAGGACAATACACAGCGCAACCAGTGCGATACGACGGAAAGACATTGGAAACTCCTTGTGCGGGGCAGCCCATGCCATATTGGCACCAGGCAGAAGAATGCAGCCTTGGAGTCAGAAACGCGAGCCGGGTTCCGTGAGGAAACGCAGTTCCGCTTCGGTCGATGCGCGCTGGAGAATCGCGTTGCGATGGGGGAAACGGCCAAAGCGTTCGATCACCCGTTGGTGCCGCTGCGCCCAGTCCAGATAGTCGTCGAACAGCGCCCGCTCATCCTCTGGAGCCTCGTCGCACAGCTCCTGGTGCAACTTCACGCTGAGTGCCTGGCTGTGGATATCTTCGGCATGTTCCAGGACGAGAGAGACGAACACCCGCTCGATTCGCCGCAGCTTTCGGTCCAGTCCCTCGGCCAATCCACGGCGAACCAGTAGCTGCGCGCGAGCATCACCGGCATAGGCGCGTGGCGTGTCGCGGAAGATCATGCGCGGCAACTGGTCGAGCAGCAGGATCAGCGCGAGCCAGCCATCAGCCGACTGGCTCCACTCATCCAGACCACCATCCAGCGCCTGGCGTACCAGAGCGCCGAAACGGTTGTCGGCATCGACATCCTGGCAGGCATTCTTGCCAAACCAGAGGCGGCCGCGTTGCGCGGCTACCTCGGTCGCACCGAGCTCATCGCCGAACCACCAGTCCAGCAGTGGCTGCCAGGGCGTCGCTTCGCTCATCAGGCCTCGCGATGGTAGGCAGTGGCGCGCTCGACTTCTTCCTTGGAACCGAGGAACACGGCCACGCGCTGGTGCAGGTTCTCCGGCTGGATGTCGAGGATGCGCTGATGACCGTTGGTGGCGGCGCCGCCGGCCTGCTCGATGATGAAGGACATCGGGTTGGCCTCGTACATCAGGCGCAGCTTGCCGGGCTTCTCCGGCTCACGGGCATCGCGCGGGTACATGAAGACACCGCCGCGAGTGAGGATACGATGCACGTCGGCCACCATCGAGGCGATCCAGCGCATGTTGTAGTTCTTGCCCAGCGGGCCTTCCTTGCCGGCCAGCAGTTCGCTGACATAGCGCTTCACCGGCTCTTCCCAGTGACGCTGGTTGGACATGTTGATGGCGAACTCTGCGGTGCTTTCCGGCACGGTGACGTTCTCGTGGGTGAGCACGAAGCTGCCCAGTTCACGATCCAGGGTGAAACCCTTGACGCCGTTGCCGAGAGTCAGCATCAGCATGGTCTGCGGGCCGTAGATGGCATAGCCAGCGGCGACCTGGGTAGTGCCCGGCTGAAGGAAGGCTTTCTCATGCAGGCTGTCGTTCTGGCTCAGGTACTCCTGCGGGCAGCGCAGCACCGAGAAGATGGTCCCGACCGAGACGTTGACGTCGATGTTGCTGGAACCGTCCAGCGGATCGAATACCAGCAGGTAGGCGCCTTTCGGATAGCGGCCGGGAATCTGGTAGGGATGATCCATTTCCTCGGAGGCCATGCCAGCCAGGTTGCCGGCCCATTCGTTGGCTTCCAGAAGGATCTCGTTGGACATCACGTCCAGCTTCTTCTGCACCTCACCCTGCACGTTCTCGGTGTCCATGCTGCCAAGCACACCGCCGAGCGCGCCCTTGGACACCGCATGGCTGATTTCCTTGCAGGCGCGCGCTACTACCTCGACGAGGAAGCGCAGGTCGGCCGGGGTGTTGTGGCTGCGGGTCTGCTCGATCAGGTAGCGGCTCAGGGTAACACGGGACATGGAAGGCTCCGGAACAAGGAAAAAACTGGGCGCATTCTAGCGTGGAATCTGCGCCTGCGCTGTAAGGGTACGTAGCATCGCCACTCGCTTTGATGCTCTTGCACCACGGGCAGTTCCACCAAATTGGCTTTTTCCGCACGCAAAAGCAAAACCCCCGGTCATTGCTGACCAGGGGTTTCGGGATAGGTGCTTGACGATGACCTACTCTCACATGGGGAGACCCCACACTACCATCGGCGATGCGTCGTTTCACTGCTGAGTTCGG
>NZ_JAELYA010000011.1 GCF_017589465.1 Pseudomonas schmalbachii | reverse complement strand
CGATCGAATCGGTGCCGGTGGCCGAAGAGTCGGCCAGGGTGGACTTGGCGTGGAAGTACTTGATGCCCGCGCCGTTGTCGATGTCGTCGATACGGGTGTCGAGCTTGCCAACTTCCTGGTTGGTCGCATACAGCTGCGAACCGTTGATGGCATCGGTGCTAGTGCCGCTGACGCGGCCGGCGGCCACGTTGGTGATGGTACGGTTGGCAGTGCCGTTGCCGACGCTCACCGTGGCGATCGGTGTGCCGCCAGCATAGTTGTAGCTGGTGCCCGCTACCGTACCGGTTGCCGTGGTGACCGCTGCCGCCGTAGTTGTATAGCTACCCAGTGCCACCGAGTCAGTCTTCGAGGCATTCGCACTTACACCTAACGCGAGTGCGTTCCCCCCCACGGCCTTCGCACCGGCGCCACCGGCAAAATTATACCCGCTATCGCTGCTACTCCCTGCTTCTGCTGCCATGCCGAGTGCAACATCACCAACTTTATAAGTTCGTGAGGACAACCCAATCGCGACAGAGTTGACTCCCTGTGCATACGCCGCCGCACCAACAGCCGTGCTCCCCTGACCGGCTATGGCATACGAACCTATGGCCGTCCCCAATTGAACCGTTGCTGTTGCATAAGAACCTAACGCAACCCCCGCGTTTGCTGCACCCGCCACCGCCCCAATTGCGACGCTTTGTACAGCCTGTCCGTTAATACTGGTATTGCCAGAGCCACCTACGCCATAAACCACGAGGGCGTCACCTGCCGAAGCGTATGTCCCAATAGCTACCGCATTAACATCAGGCGAACTACCTCCCCCCGCAACATAAGCTGATGCCGGCCCAGCCAGGAAGGCCGCAGCCAAAACACTGCCAGAGGCGCCAGCACGAATTGCCAAGCGACGGCTGCCATTCTTGCCCTTGCCCTTGGCAGTGGCGAATTCACAAGCCACCACCCAGGCATTCAGGGCCGCATTCCAGACCAGACGATAAACTTTATTCATAGCCACTCCCTTGCCGGCTCGTGAGGAGCCGGCTGCTTAATTGTCCAAGAGGTGATTAACGGGAAACGGTTTGCAGCGCGGCGATAACCTGCTCGAGGAGCGGTCGTTCGACCGAGACGCTGGATTGCGGTAGCTCGCGTTGGTACAAGCGCAGAGCGGAGGGTTTGTCCTGACGGACGTACTGCAGGTAACCGCCAGCGAAGAACGCCGCCTCGGCGCGGGCATCGCGCCGGAACAGCTCATCGGTGACGGACATCGCATCGATGGCGGCGTATACCGCCTCCACACTGCCCTTGCCGGCATACAGGTCAGCCAGGGCTTGTTGTTGGGGATTGGCGGCCTCCACCTTGGCACTGGCGTTGGCCAGCGTGCGTTCGAGTGCCGCAGGCTCACCGCCATCGCGTGCGGTCAGCCAGAGTTGCCAGAGTTGTGCGTAGCCGACATCACGCGGGTTGCCGCCGCTGCTGGCAATGGCGTCGAAAGCCTTGCGGGCGTCGGCGAAACGACCGAGCACGGCCAGATTGACCGCTGACGGCACGGCACTATCAGTGTTGAGCTGAGTGCCCTGGAGCGCGTCATACCATTTGCGTGCCTGCTCATGGCGACCGGCAGCGTCATCGGCAACGGCCTGCTTGTAGATAGCCAGGAGGGTCTTCCGATCAGTTTCGCCAGCATTGCTGGAAACGACCTGACCCAGTGGAAGCCTGCTCAGCAGGACCTGGTGCGACTGCTCGGCGTCGAGCGACCCTGCAGCACTAGCGCTGTTTATTAACACAGCAACGACGAATGTACTGAATACAGCGCTGCGCAACACATCAAAAGTGGCGCGCAGCAATGGCGCACGTACTTTTGACCGAGGGGGAATAGGTGGAAATCCTTTTCCAAATACTCGTCCATAGTTCCGGAAAGAGAAATGAGACTTGGAGGAAGCGTTCATACTGAAAACACATGGTTGGTTAGTGCGCTTGCAGGATACGGGTCTCTTTGCTTTTACTCTGTCAGGGCTTCCTTCGGAGTGTGTAGGAAAACGCCTTATGAAACACCCTTCAGACTTATCGAATTCTTATGAGCAATTCTCACATCACTCACTAGGAATACGAAACATAATGCTAAAGAGCAATCGCAAATAACACAAAAGAGGTACGCCTGACCGAGGAATTTTTCTTTACAAAATCCCAGCAACCGGAGCCTGGAGGATACAGGCATCACGCCTTACTGATATTCCGACAGAACTCGGGGAAGGAATTTATTGGCGTCATGGAATTCCTGGCAAGGCTCAAAACATCCAGATCCTTGACCCGGTAGAACACCAGACTATCGATCAGCTCGCGAAATTTGGCGAAAGTGACGGGGTGATTCAGCACGCGCAGCAATGGAATCCTGTTATCCCAGGCCCACTGATAGAGTTGCTCTTTTTCCAGATCTGTTGTTTTGCCAATCAATACCAACTGGCCAAATGAGTTTTCCCTATTCATCGATTGCAACCTGGAGAGCGTGTCAGCCTCAGGGGTGAAATCGGCATGAATGAAAAGTTCATAATGGTTTTGTTTTACAAGCGCCTTCTGCAGCTCATCAAAATCAGTGCATAGATTCAGCTTGAAAAGCTGCAGACGATTCAACAGAACGCTGTACTCAATCAAGCGGCCTGGGTTGGAGCACAGGACCATTACCTTGCACGAAAGAGACGGCATCTGAATGCTGGTATCGAAATGAGCGATACCGTTACTTTAGGCGTGTGAAACATGAAGCTATATACGAATCAACTTACAAGATTGTAGGAAAACGCTCTACCTATCAAAATATCTCGCTGACGGTCGAAAACGAAAATCATGCTTGTCTGCCAAGCGAGCCCACTAGCCGGGTATTCTCCGGCGCAACGCACGGCCTATCGTATTGCAGGCAGCATCACTTTTACGGTAACGCGGGTGCCCTGCCCCGGCTGGCTTTCCAGCTCCAGTGAACCATTCATGAGGTCCACAAGTCGTTTGCACAGCGCCAACCCCGCTCCGCTCCCGCGACGGCGAATTTGCTGGTCATCCGTACCTTGCACGAACATTTCGAACATACGGTGCTGGTCGGTAAGCGGAATTCCTATCCCGCTGTCTTTCACGGTCAGCGTCACCGCGACCAGGCCACTTCCCCGACCTTCGGTTCCAAGGGTCACATCTACCCTGCCCTGATCGGTGAACTTCACGGCGTTGCTCACCAGGCTATCGACCACACGGCAAAACGCGCCCGGGTCGATCCACACATCAGGCTGCTGTGCGGCGGTGGTGTCGAGGCCAAGCTGTAACCCTCTCTCCTGAGCGACAGAGCGGTAGCCGTTCATTATCTGGCGTAGCAGCAGATCCAAATTCAGGGGCTCCGGCCGCAGCGAATGGTTGCCCTCCTCCAGACGCAGGAAGCTCTGGAAGTCATCGAAAAGTGTCTGCAGGCTCTGCGCTGCTCCTTTGGCAACAGCTATCGCCTCGCGCTGCCTCATCGAGTCGACCTGTTGCTGGGCCAGATCCAGCATGGCGGTGACGGTGATGAGCGGCCCGCACATTTCCGTGGTGACAGAAGAGATGAAGCTCACTTTCTCCCGATTGGCCATTTCCAGCTGCAGGTTGGACTCCTCCAGATCGATGAGCGTTGTGCTGCGGTCAGTGATATCGGTGCTTCCGCAAATCAGGCCAATCAGACTCCCCCGGGTATCGCGATAGGGCCTCCCCCAATGGCGAAGAATCCGCTGCTGCCCCTTGATGCTCAGGACGATGTCGGTTGTATAGGCCTTCCCCTGTCTGATCGAGGCGACCAGGCGCTCATGAATCCAATGGGTGTCTTCGCCGACGGTGAAATTGGTTTCGTAGATGAATCGCCCTATCACCGCCTCTGGCTCAACGCCAAAGGTTTCGAGGTATTGCTTGTTGCACATGATCATGCGCCCATCGAGGTCCCAGACGGATATGGTGGTGGGCATGGTATCGATCGCTTCGCGCAGCAGATCCAATTCATGCTGCCTTGCCTCGTCCAGGCCAGGAGGCGTGGCGCCTGCCTCTGTCGATTCGACGTCCGTCACCAGTCCGGCATGCCGAGCGGTATCGATAAGCTCCAGGAATGAGTTCGCATGCAGCTTCTGCATCATGCGGCTTTTGTAGGTGCTGATCGTCTTTTCGCTAAGAAGAAGGCGCTCACTGATTACGGAGTTGCTCATTCCCTTTGCCAGCATCTGCAGAACAGTGAGCTCGCGATCGGAGAGTTTCTTCAACTCCCCGTCGATTCGGTCGTTGCCAAAAGCGGAACCTTGCACATGCCCAATGTCGTGGGGGAAGTACGTGTTCCCATGCAGCAGGGCCTTGACGGCAAGGTTTACCTGGCGGAGATCCTGCTGCTTGCTGACGAAGCCCATGGCGCCAGCCTCCTTGCAACGCATGGCAAAATAACCAGGGTTCTGGGCAGTCAATACCAGCACTTTCACGTCAGGGTTCGACTTCGTCAGACGACGGATTATTTCCAACCCCCCAAGACCTGAGACCGATAGCTCCAGGATCAACAGATTTGGTGAATGCTGGCGCGCCAAGGCTAGCGCTTCGGTGCCATTGCCAGTCTCCGCGACTACGACAAGGCCTTCTGCTTCCATCAGCAGCCGGAGCGCGTGTCGGGTGACAGGCTGCTCGTCCACGATCATCACGGTTTTCATCTGCCACTCCCTGATATCCAGATGCGTGCGCAGCCGGGCCGTCGGATCAGGAAAGCAACTCAGCTATTTCCCGCAATGGCCCTCAGCTGCTGGAAGCGACGCTAGGCTTTCCATGATTGACTTTAGTTGTATCTGCAAAGTATCCAAGGCTTGAAGTAGCGCCTGAACGACCCGCCGGAGCTCGTGAGCCTCCATGCCGCCCTCACAGCCTTGTTCGAGCAAGGAGCAGCCTTCCTGTACCGGCAGCGCACCTATCAACCTTGCGGAGCCCTTGATGCGATGGGCAAGGCACATGAGGCCTTTCCGGTTACCCTGAGCCAGCAAGGATTCGATTTGATTGGCATCATCACGGTTGCTGGAGCAAATCTGCTCTATCAGGCGTTGCATCAGCTCAGGATTGTTGCCGGCTATATTTTCGAGGGCATGAATGTCGAAGGCACCCGCACTGCCCCCTGCAGGCGCCATTGGTGGAACATGCCCATGGCATTCTCGAATACCTTCACGCCCGACTGGCTTGAACAGGCCGTTCCCCATCTCAGTAGCCCTCCACTACGTTTCCATACCATCTGACCACGACAGCATGTCGAGTCCGCCTCACTATTTGATTCTGCATCGACCAATGCATCGAAACGTTGCCAGTATCTCGATGACTTCCTTAGGATAACCACGGCTTAACATCTGGAGATCACTGAAAAAGTTTCAGCTAGAAACTGAGCCAGCTAACATTTCTTATTCAGTCTCAAACTACTGCGTTACGTTTTGCAAAATCAACTATATCTACAAGAGACTTCATCCGAAGCTTCTTTAGCAGTCGGGTTTTATAGGTACTCACCGTCTTTATACTTATGAGCATTTGCTCTGCTATTTCCTTACTTGCGAATCCCGACGCCAGGTACTGGAGCACGATGATTTCCTTATCAGAAAGGCTTTGCAGAATATCATCGTCTTCTCGCTTACAAAGTGACCGCCCATTTATAACTGGGAAACAGTCATATCCAGATAAGATTGCATTAACAGCGCCCATCAAATCTGCAAGCCCACTTTGTTTGCTGATGAATCCTGCCGCACCCGCCTCCAGACTACGCATGGCAAACAACGATGGCTCCAGGCTACTGAGAACCAGCACCCTGACTGGCAACTCTGCTTGAGTCATACGACTTATAACCTCCAGGCCCTGAAGTTTTGGAATTCCTATATCCAGAATAACCAGATCAGGAAGCAATTCCTTCGTCATATATAAAGCATCAACACCATTGTCCGCAGTGCCAACAATTGTGTGCCCTTCCTTTTCCAGCATGGCGGTGACCGCCATGCAGACAACAGGGTGATCATCAACAATAAGAATCCTGCTCACAGCACATCTCCAGTCATTTAGCCAACCGATTGAACTGAAGATATCCTCCAAAGCTTTCTTGTCGAGACAGGAAGGTGCGCGTTTATGGCCCCTAAGCGTTTTCCTACACAACTGACTTACGATTCCTACAGACGCGACAAGGAATGTAATCGATTTCCGACATCGAAATAGCCATTCTCCTTGCCAAACGCGTCACACTCCGGGCTTTCGATCGACCCTTCCATTGACCTGAGTCCAGACTTGCCAAGCTTCCAGAATTCCCTTATCGCGAGAACAGTGAAAACTGAGCGAGTGTCCCTAGGAGTTCTCCCACTAACCAGCCCGCGCCTCACTCCTCCAATGGCCTTCCCTCTGCGAAAGGCATGAGCGAGCCTACTTTTGAAACAATATAAGAGCCATAAAATCGACTTACAGCAGAGTCGCAGCAAAAGTTCAACGGAGAGAAAACAGGTTCAAATCTATTTGTTAGCAGGAACACTGTGAAATATTTATCAGGAGACCATCCACATCCATTGGATGTTGCATCGATGCAGGGCTATAGCGAACACTTCATTCGGAGGATCAGCCAGAATGCAGAACTCAGCCAACGGCCTCACGGCCCTGTTCAGGCATGCCCGCTTGGCGAGTGAACATAGACATACCTGATTAGGAAATTCGAATGTCCCTGCCAGACAAGACGGATCGCAACGCCTGGTTGGTTTTCCTGATATTCCTCCGGCTCGGCCTGACCTCGTTCGGCGGGCCGGTTGCGCATCTGGGCTACTTCCGCGATGAATTCGTGAGCCGCCGACGCTGGCTCAGCGAGCGCAGCTATGCGGACCTGGTCGCGCTATGCCAGTTCCTGCCGGGGCCGGCGAGCAGCCAGGTCGGCATGGCGCTGGGCCTGTCTCGCGCGGGCTATACCGGTGCGCTGGCTGCCTGGGTCGGATTCACTCTGCCCTCGGCGATCGCTCTGATCCTGTTTGCGATGGGGATCGCAAACTTTGGCGACGCCATGCCGCCCGGCGTGCTGCACGGACTCAAGGTAGTGGCGGTCGCGGTGGTCGTTCAGGCGGTCTGGGGCATGGCGCGCAACCTATGCCCGGATGCCCCACGCATAACCATCATGCTGATCGCGGCCTGCCTGGTGCTGCTGGTGCCGACGACATGGGGGCAGGTCGGCGTCATCGCTGCCGGAGCTTTCGCTGGCCTGCGGCTGTTCAAGCCGCGCCAGGTGGAGCCCCACGATCCGCTGCCGATCAGCGTCAGGCATCGCACCGGGGTGATCTGGCTGGCGCTGTTCTTCTCCCTTCTGATGGGCCTGCCGCTCCTGGCCAGGCTCGTTCCGGGTCAGGCCATCGACCTGGTCGATGCCTTCTATCGCACCGGCTCGCTGGTGTTCGGCGGCGGGCATGTGGTGTTGCCGCTGCTGCAGGCCGAGGTGGTGGGCCGGGGCTGGGTAGACAACGAAGCATTCCTCGCCGGATACGGTGCGGCACAGGCGATACCCGGGCCGCTGTTCAGCTTCGCCGCCTTCCTCGGCGCCTCCATGAACGACCAACCGTCAGGCTGGCTGGGCGGGCTGGTCTGTCTGGTGGCAGTGTTCGCACCATCCTTCCTGCTGGTGGTCGGCGCCCTGCCATTCTGGGAAAGCCTGCGCCGCAACGTTCGTACGCAGGCCGCGCTGGCCGGGGTCAATGCGGCGGTAGTGGGCCTGCTGCTGGCCGCGCTCTATCAGCCGGTGTGGACCAGCGCGATTCATCGACCGCAGGACTTCGGACTGGCACTGGCGGCACTGGTCGCCCTGATGTTCTGGAAGCTGCCGCCCTGGCTGGTGGTGCTGGGCAGCGCCGTGGCGGGATGGCTGCTGGGCTGAAGCCAAGTTGGCGCTGGACTGCGTAGGATGGGTTGAGCAGAGCGATACCCATCGGTCTCTGGCACCCCAGCATGGGTATCGCTTCGCTCAACCCATCCTACGGAGCACGTCCTCCCGACAGTTTCGCGTAGGTTGGTTACAAACGTTGGCGCTGAGCTTGCGAAGCCCAACGGTGTGACCGCCCGACAAATGTTGGGCTCCGCTCAGCGCCAACCTGCGAGAGCTCGCATATTCATTCCGCAGGCAACTGCCGGAACCCTCCCGGGAAAAACGTCCCCGCCTCCACATAGCGCAGCGCCGACTTGCCGTCCTTCCAGCCGACGTAGCTCATCAGCGACTTCTGGTCCCAGCCGCTGCGGGTCGCCCAGGTGGCGAAGCCGCGGCGCAGGGAGTGGCTGCTGTAGAGTTCCGCCGGCAATCCCGCGCCGCTCAGGATTCCGCGCAGCAGTGGAATCAGGCTGTTCGGATGCAGCGCGCTTTCCGCCAGCCGCCCCCAGCGGTCGATGCCGCGAAACACTGGCCCATAGGCGATGCCCGCCGTGGTGATCCAGTCGAGATAAGCCTGCACTGGGCACAGGCGCGCCAGCGCCGGAGCCGAGTGGGTCACGCCGAGGCTGTCGCGATCCGCCTTGCTGCGCGGCAGGAAGATGCGCATGCCCTCCCCGGCCTGCGCCTGGATGTGTTCCACCTGCAGGCGACATAGCTCGTCGCTGCGGAAAGCACGCCAGAAGCCCATCAACAGCAGCGCCCGATCACGCTGGCAGCGCAGCAGAAGGCCATAGTCTCCAGACTCCCGCGCCTCCTGCGACTGCCGCTCCAGCCAGGCGACACAGCGTTCCAGTTCGCGCAGTTGCAGCGGCTCGGCCTGCTTTTCCTGCTGAGGATGCAGGGTGCGGATGCCCTTGAGCACCTGGCGCACCACCGGCGTCTTGGTCGGATCGGGGAAGCCCTGGCTGACATGCCACTGCGCCAGTGCGGCAAGACGCAGGCGCAGCGTGTTCTGCGACAGCTTGCCGGCGTGATCCACCAGATAGCGCACGATGGCATCGCTGGTGGCCGGCAGGAAGCCGCCCCAGCTCACTTCGAAATGCTCGATGGCCGCGCGATAGCTGCGCCGGGTGTTCTCCCGCGTACCGGCCCGCAGGTACCGCTCGATTTCTTCGCTCACCTGCCTTTCCTCTTTTCGTACCGCTGGACGCGTACAAACCGCGCTTTCACGTCATGATATTTGATAATTCGTCATTATCCATTTTCATTTTATTCGTCGTCTAGCGCTGATACTAGCCGTAACGTAATATGTTCATACATGGTATGTAATACAGTACAAAATCGTAGGAGTGATGGCATGGCGCGAGGCGGGATAAACAAGGCGGTGGTGCAGAAAGCCCGGCAGACCCTGCTCGCCCGTGGCGAACATCCAAGCATCGATGCTGTGCGGGTGGAGCTGGGCAATACCGGCTCGAAAAGCACCATCCACCGCTATCTGAAAGAGCTGGAAAGCGAAACGAGCGCCGCGCCGCCCTCACCCGCCACGCTGAGCGAGCATCTGGCGTCCCTGGTGGAAGAACTGGCAGCGCAACTGCAGGAGGAAGCACAGGCTTCGGTCGCGCAGGACCGCGAACAACTGGCGCGGGAACGGCTGGATTACCTGGCCCGCCTGAACCAGGCGGACAGCCGCATCCAGCAGTTGGAAAGCGAACGCACGGAACTGTCTGGCCAGTTGCAGGAAACCCGCCAGGAGTTGGAACAGGCGCAACGGCAAGCACAGGAAGCCGCCGTGGAAATCGCCCGCCTGCGCCAGGCCGACCATGATCTGCAGACCCGCCTGGCGGACCGCGACGAGCAGGTGCGCTCGCTGGAAGACAAGCATCGCCATGCCCGCGATGCGCTGGAGCATTACCGCCAGGCCAGTAAGGAGCAGCGCGAGCAGGAACAGCGCCGGCACGAGACGCAGATCCAGCAGTTGCAGGTGGAGCTCCGCCAGTTGCAGCAGGCGCAGATCGTCAAGCAGGACGAACTGACCCGCCTGCATCGTGACAACGAGCGCCTGCTCGCCGAAGCACGGCAGATGCTCAAGGAACAGCGCATCCACACCGGGCAACTGGAGCAGCAGGAGCGGCTCATCGACGAGTTGCGTAGCACCCTCGCCCAGGCCAATGGCGCGACGGCCGCGCTGGAAGAACGCACACAGCATCTGCAGGCAGAGGTCGCCCGGCTGAATGCAGCCATGGATACGCAGCAACAGCAGGAGCAGCAACTACGGGAAAGGCTGGACGAAACCACCCTGCAGCTGAACGAGACCGCGATGCAGCTCGCCCTCCTGCGCAACGCCGCGACGATAGAACCGGAAGCATGAGTAATCGATGACTGGCGGCTAAGCTTCTAGTGACAGCCCGGTCAATCCGGCCGGGAAGGCGGCGACGGCCCTTCTCGCTGTGGAGCGAATCAGGTTGCGGCGTTGCCTCCGGAGTAACGTCATGGACAAGAAGCAGCGCAAGCAACATTTCACTGGCCGCCTGGTCATGCTCGGTTTCGGCTGCATCGGCCGCGGTGTCCTGCCGCTGCTGCAACGGCATATCGACCTGCCCGCCGAACGCATACTGATCATCAGCCCGAATCCGGCCGAGCAAACGCTGGCCCGGCAACTCGGGCTGCCTGTACTGGCCTGCGGGCTGACGCCGGACGACTACCGTCAGAAACTGACAGCCGAACTGCAGCGCGGCGACTTCCTGCTCAATCTTTCCGTGAGCGTCGCCACCCATGCGCTGATCCAGCTCTGCCACCAGCTCGGCGTACTTTACCTGGACACCTGCATCGGTCCATGGAGCGGCGGCTATGACGATCCGGCGCTGAGCATCTCCGCGCGATCGAACTACGCCCTGCGCGAAACGACGCTGGGACTGCGCAACCGTCTCGGCCCCGGCCCCACTGCAATCGTCAACCATGGCGCCAATCCCGGCCTGGTTTCCCATCTGCTCAAGCAGGCTCTGCTCGATCTTGCGCGCCCCGCCCTGGTCCCCGCCACGCGGGAAGAGTGGGCACGCCTGGCACATGGACTCGGGGTGCGCTGCATCCAGATCGCCGAGCGCGATACCCAGCTATCCGGCACCGCGAAGGCGATGGGCGAATTCGTCAACACCTGGTCGGTGCCGGGCTTCATCAGCGAGGCCGCGCAACCGGCGGAAATGGGCTGGGGCAGCCACGAGCGGGCAATGCCGGACGACGCTCGGCGCCACGAGTTCGGCAGCCAGGCGGCCATCTATCTGCAACGCCCGGGCGGCACCACGCGGGTCTACGGCTGGACGCCCCTGAGCGGCCCGCAACAGGGCTTCCTGATCACCCATGGCGAGGCGATTTCCATCGCCGATTACCTCACCATCGGCGACCCGCTGGCACCGGATTATCGCCCCACGGTGTTCTACGCCTATCACCCTTGCGATGACGCGGTGCTGTCGCTGCACGAACTGGTCGGGCGCCACTGGCAGCCACAGGAGCGACAACGCCTGCTGCTCGACGACCTGCTCGGCGGCGTGGATGCGCTGGGCGTGCTGCTGATGGGGCAGGAAGGCGATGCCTACTGGTACGGCTCGCAGCTTTCAGTCGAACAGGCCCGCGCACTCTGCCCGCGCAACAGCGCCACCAGCCTGCAGGTGACGGCCTCGGTGATGGCCGGAGTGGTATGGGCGATGCGGAATCCGGACAGGGGAATCGTCGAACCCGACGAGATACCGTTCGAGCCGATTCTCGAACTGTGTCGCCCCTATCTCGGCGACCTCGGCGGGACCTTCACCGACTGGACGCCGCTGCAGGGGCGGCGCGCCCTGTTCCCCGAAGACCTCGATTACGACGATCCCTGGCAGTTCAGGAATTTCCGGGTGTTGTGACGGGGGAAAGACGTAGGGCGGATGCAACCCGCCAGGATGGGAATTGTGCAAATGGCGGGTTTCACCCGCCCTAGCGGATTTGTAGGAGCAACTGTCTTGCGGCGAGGGTGCTTTTTGTAGGATGGGTTGAGCGCAGCGATACCCATCGCCGCGTTCAACCATCCCATCCTCAGTTCCCCAGCGACTCGGGCAGGCCGAAGATCTCCATCAGCGACTGCACCGCCGTCACGTCATGGCTGAGCAGCGCGATGTCGTAGGCCTTGCCGTCGCGATCCTTGACCTGCCTGGTCAGCACCGCCTCGGGGCGGAAGCCGAGTTCCTCGAAGGCGCCAATCGCGTTGGTCTGGTCGACCGTCATCTGCACGGTAAGCTTTTCCAGTTCGAGGCCGAGGGCGACGGCGAAGCTTTCCTGGATCAGCCAGCGGCCGAGGCCGCGACCGCGCCAGGACGGCGCCGACAGCACGCGCAACTCGCCGACGTGGCGCGACCAGGACAGGTCGTCGACGACGATGGCGGCACAACCGACCAGCTCGTCGCCATGGAAGGCGACCAGGCTGTGCAGGCGACCCTGATCGATGGCCTCCATCCAGGCCGCGATGACCTTCGGGTGGCTGATGTCACGGCGCACGAACAGCAGGTCGTGGCTGGGCAGCGTCTGGATGAAGGCGGTGAACGCCGGGCCATCCGCAGCGGTCATCAGGCGGATTTCCACGCGGGAATCGCCGAACGGCATGCTGCGCGGGTATTTGCGAAGTACGGACTTGTTCATATGGAGCGATTCCCCAGCCATTGATCGAGCTTCGGCCACATGCGTTTTACCGCAGACGGCCCCGTTACCAGGCTAAGGTGGCCGCCCGGCAGCATCAGTTCTTCCTTGTCTTCCGAACTCACGCCCGCCACCAGCGGTTGCGCGCAGTCCGGCGGCACCATGTGGTCGTACTGCGCGATCACGTGCAGCAGCGGAACGCGGATGTTCTTCAGGTCCACCTGCCTGCCGCCGATGCGCATGGTGCCTTGCACCAGGGAGTTCTTCTCCATCAGCTCACTGGTGATCTGCCGATGATACGCGCCGGCCAGCGGAATGGTTTCGGCGCCGAAGTTCATCATCAGGCGGTAGGCATGGACGTAATCGTCGTTCCACAGGTTGTCCAGCAGGCGGATATGGCCAGCGATGCGGCTCGCCGGGCGGATCATGTCGATGGTCCTGGTGATCGTATCCGCCGGAACCAGCCCGTTGGAATCGACCATGCGCTGGGGTTCGACCTGCACGCCCGCGGCCAGCTTCTTGAACACGACCTTCGACCAGTCGGTCGGCGTGGTGAACAGCACCAGGTTCTTCAGCGGACCTTCCGGATGCAGGGCGGCATAGATGGTGGAGAGCACACCGGCCATGCAGTAGCCGATCAGGCTCACTTCCTGCTCCCCGGTATCCGCCTGGATGCGGCGAATGGAGTCCGGGATGAAATCGAGCACGTAGTCCTCGATCCGCAGGCCGCTTTCCGCTGCGGTCGGCGCGTTCCAGTCCATCACGTAGACGTCGTAGCCCCGACCGAGGAGGAACTCGACCAGGCTCTGGCCCTTCGCCAGGTCGAAGATCGAGGCCGAGTTGGTGGTCGGCGTGACCAGCAGCACGGGGACGCGGTAGATCTCGTCCACGCTGGGGTGGTAACGGTACAGCGACAGCGTGCCGCGCCGGTGCAGCAGGGTACGCGGCGTTACGCCCGGTCGCGGGCCGGAGGTGGTGACGTACTCGAAGCCGTTGAGGCTGCGTTTTACCAGTTGGTTGACTTCCGAGCGCAGGCGCTTGACGAGAGAGGTATCGGACATTTTGCGATCACGGAGCGATGACATCGCTCACCTCCTCCTTCTTCGCTTCCTGCGCGGGTGCCGCAGCCTTGGCCTTCGGCTTGGCAGCCGCCTTTTTGGCCTTCGGCTTGGCGGCAGGCTTGGCCGGTGCAGCGGCCTCTTCCACCGGGGCCGGCCGGCGCGTACGGGCGGGACGCGGAATCAGCGCCGCCTTTTCGGGAGCGGGCAGCAACTGGTCGAGCTTGTCCTCGACGCGCTGCACGGCGGCGGCGAGCGCGGTGACTTCCTGGCGGCTGGGCATGTCCAGGCGCTTGAAGATGGTCTCCAGCGACTTCTCGGAGATGTACTGCACGCCATGGGTGACCTTGGTAATCCCGCTGATCGCGAGGGCGAAATCACCCGACTCCAGCTTGCGGGCGGCCAGGGTATTGACGCCGTTTTCGATCTTGGTCAGCGCGTCGCGACACATCTTCAACGGGTCCGGAATCAACGAAAATGCCACAACGAACTCCTCGTGAGTCTCTCTCACTAAATGGAACCTGAAATGTTCAAAGGGTGAACAGGTGTTGTTTCTGCTTGCCCACTGCCGGAGCGCGCGCAACGCGCACCGATGACCGTGACGAACGATCGTCGCGGGCAATCTTCTTCTGGCAGTGGCCGAATTCGGCGAAATCGGGCGTTGCGGGGGTGTCGCCGCTGCGCCCGGAACCACCCGCGAGGACCGGGTGGATATCGCCACATCGCTTTCGTGGCGTGGAGGATCGAAGTGCTTTTGGCGCCTCGTCCACACATCATTGGTTCGCTCGGGGAGGCATGGCGCGACATGCGCCGAATCCCTCACCGGGCTGAATCCTCGGAAGCGGACTTCTCCGGTAGCGTCCCACCAGCAAATGCTGTGGAACGGCAGACACATCTGAGAACTTCAGTCCGAGCCGCACCGAAATCCATAGGCTGGTGCTTGCTCCATATTCTTACGGGCGCGGAGATCTCACTGGGAAATCGAACCTTACCTCGTAGGAATTTTCTTGTTCTTGTGCATAGATTAATCAGCAACGATTGTTATTTCCCTACCCGCACAGGGTGGTAGGCGTGCTTCAGGTCTCGGCAGCGACAAGCGGCAAGCCCCTCGGCGCAGCAATCGGAATGTTCCTCCCCCGCCTCTGCGATGGGTGCAAATGACGAGGTTCGCCGCATCGAGCCTGCGCGGCTCGATGCAACGGGGACGATGCACTCAGACCGAACGCACGCTCAGCCACTGGTCGAGCTTCGGCCACATGCGTTTGACCGCTGCCGGCCCTGCCACCAGGCTGACGTGGCCGCCCGGCAGGATCAGTTCTTCCTTGTCGGTGGAGCCCACGCCTTCCACCAGCGGCTTGGCGCACTCCGGCGGGACGAGGGAGTCGTACTGGGCGATCACGTGCAGCAGCGGAACCTTGATGTTCTTCAGTTCCACCGGCTTGCCGCCGATCCGGATGCCGCCCTCGATGAAGCCGTTCTTCCGGATGTATTCCTTGTGCATCTGCTGGAAGAAAGCGCCGGCGAACGGCATGGCGCCGGAACCCCAGCTGATCATCATGCGATGCGCCTTGACGTAGTGGTCGTTCCACATGTTGTCCCACAGGCGGAGCTGGCTGGCATAGCGGGTCGCCGGGCGATGCAGGTCGATGGCCTTTTCGATGGCGGCCGCCGACAGCAGGCCATCCTTGCCGATCATGCGGCCGATGTCGAAGGAGCCCTTGTCCAGCATGTTGTGGAAGAACATCTTGGTGAAATCGGTCGGCGTGGTGAACAGCACCAGGTTCTTCAGCGGACCTTCAGGATGCAGCGCCGCATAGGTGGTCGACAGCACGCCGCCCATGCAGTAGCCGATCATGGAGACGTCGTCGCAGCCCGAATCCTGCTGCACCCGGCGCACGCTGTCCGGAATGAAGTCGAGCACGTAGTCCTCGAATTTCAGGCCGCTTTCCGCCGCGGTGGGCGCGTTCCAGTCGATCACGTAGACGTCGTAGCCGCGACCGATGAGGTACTCGATCAGGCTCTGGCCCTTGGCCAGGTCGAAGATCGAAGCCTTGGCGTTCAGCGCCATCACCATCAGCAGCGGAACCCGGTAAACCTCGCTGGCGGTGCTGTGATAGTGGTACAGCGCCAGGGTGCCGCGACGGTGCAGCAGGGTGCGCGGCGTGACGCCGACCTGCGGGTGCGGGGTGGTCAGGTACTCGAAACCCTTGACGCTACGCTGTACCAGTTGGCTGACTTCGGTGCGCAGGCGCTCGACCAGCGAGCCTTCGGACGACTTGCGTTCACGCAGCGACGACATCTTTGCTGTCCTCCTGCGCGGCGTCTTTCACTTCAGCCTGGACTTCCACTTTCTCCTCGGCCTTGGCCTTCGGCTTGGCGGCACGCTTGGCCGGAGCCTTGGCTTTTTCCTCGACCGCAGCCTCGGCTACCGCCGGGCGACGGGTACGCGCCGGGCGCGGCACGGCCGCTTCCTGCTTCGGCAGCAACAGGTCAAGCTTGTCCTCGACACGGCGCAGGGCGTCGGCCAGGGCGTCCACTTCGGCGCGGGTCGGAATGTCCAGCCGGCGGTACACGCCGGAAATCGACTTCTCGGAGACATGCTTTACACCGAGGGTTACCTTGGAAACCTGGCTGACCACCTGCGCGAACTCTTTCGACTCCATGCGGCGAGTTGCGTATTCGTTCACGCCGGTTTCGACTTTGTTCAGGGCCTCGCGGCAGAGCTTCAGGGGATCAGGTAAAAACGACAACGCCACGCTTTACTCCTTGTGAATCATCACAATCACAATGTTGAAACGGTCGACTGCCGCGCACGCAGGCAATCACTCACAGCTCGACCGACGACCACCCTGTCCGAGGACTGGCGGTCACCGGCCGATCAATTCTTTTTTTCAGCCTCGTCCTGGCCAGGTCTGGCGCGCAGCCAGCCGGTCCATGCGGGCAATCACCCTGCGCCGGACGAAATCGGTCGGTACGAACAGGGGCGTCAACAAAAGTCGGAACGTCGAAGCGGCCTTCGGCGAGGCCAGGCGCACCAGCGTCCTGGTCCAGCCTTCGGTCGCCACCCAGGCGGTCAGGGTGGAGGTCGCCATCTCGCCGGCCTTGTGCGACAGGCCTTGTACGGCCGGCAGCGCTGCGTCGGCGATCTCGATGGTCCGATCCGGTGCCGGGCGATCATGGAACACGCAGACCAGTGCCTCGCTGATGCGCCGCAGCGCGTCGCGGCTGGCGCCGATCACCGAGTCGAAATTGAGGAAGCCGTGGAACTGCCCGGCATAGTGCAGCAGCTCCACCGGTACGCCCGCCGCACGCAGGCGCATGCCGTAGTCGATGCCGTCGTCGCGGATCGGATCGAAACCGGCGGTGACGATCACTGCCGGCGGCAGGCCGCTCAGGTCCGGGCTGCGCCGCGGCGAAATCCACGGGTCATGCAGATTCAGCGTGGTGAGCGAACCGGCGAGGAAGCCTTCGAGCATTTCCACGCCCTCGGCGGTGAGGAAATAGCCGCCGTTGAGGTTCTCTTCATAAGACGGGAACTTGTCCACCAGCTCGGTCGCCGGGTAGACCAGCACCTGCATGCGCAGCCCCGGGCCGCCGCGACGCTGGACTTCCTGGGAGATGGCCGCCGACAGGTTGCCGCCGGCCGAGTCGCCGCCGATCGCCAGGCGCGTGGTGTCGATGCCGAGCGCGGTGCCGTTGCGGGCGATCCAATCGAAGGCGGCGAGCACGTCCTCGCGGCTGGCGACGATATCGTGCTCCGGCGACAGGCGATAACGCACCGCGATGCTGATGCAGCCGGCCATGTTGGCGATGTTGCGGCAGATGGAGTCGGCCGAATCCAGGTCACCGATGACGAAGCCGCCGCCGTAGCACCAGAGGAACGCCGGAAGCAACTGGCTGGTATGCCTGGGCTTGAAGATGCGCAGGGTGATCGGGCCGCCGGGGCCATCGATCACCCGCTCGCTGACGGACGCCACCCGCGGCCGACGTCCCAGCGCCATCGCCGCCAGACGCCAGCCCTGGCGCATGCGATTCAGCGGGATGTTCCTGGTCGAGCGCGAGGAACGCGAAAGATTGACGAACCTCAGCAGCGCCCGCGCTTCCCGGTCCAGGGTGCCGGCACGCAATACCTGCGGAACACCTTCTCCGGGGAATATCGGCTGTACGGCAGCATCGTTCACGCCGTTCTTGCCCTCATGCTGTTCGAGACGGACTTGCCTACTTTCCATTCCTCTGCGTCCTTGTATGAAAACTGGAAGCGCGTTGTACGAAGCGTAGAAACACCATTGCAGAGTACCAACCGCCTCGGCAGAAGAACCTACCATTATCGGATGATCTGTCTGATGGCATTTGTGCCATTTGTGACCGACCGGTCAAATCACTGAAACGGCTCTAGGACGCGCATTTCAGGCAAACGCACGGCTGACCGATTCGTCTTTGGAAAGGGATTACGCTCGTCGGAAAAGGGGGACAAGCTTGTAGGAGCGCGCATGCCGTTGGGGGCAGCGCTCTTTGTAGGATGGGTTGAGCTTGCGATACCCATCATTCGCAACACCCATGGGTATCGCTGCGCTCAACCCATCCTACGGAACCACATGTGATCCGTAGGGGGAATGCCCACGAAGCTTTTGTGTTGCCGATGTTCGCGAGCAGAGCTCGCTCGGGTGAACCTCTACGTAGGGTGGAAAACGGCGAAGCCTTTTCCACCATCAAGCATGGTTCTGCGGGGTGGTGGACAAGCTTCGCGTTGTCCACCCTACGCCACGCGTGCGATTCGCGGGCATGGCCCGCTCCTACGACATGGCGCACACATGGGATGGATTGAGCTGGCGCCCAGCCCCAAAAGAAAAAGGCGCGGTCCGGGAAGCCCGGAGCCGCGCCCAAGGACACTCAACCGTCAGAACTGTTCGGCGGTCAGTTCGAAGAGGGATTCGCTACCGGCGCGGATGCTGGCTTCCAGGCCCAGGGTGCGCGGCAGCAGGCGGCGGAAGAAGAATTCGGCGGTGGCCAGCTTGGCGCTGTAGAAAGCCTCGTCCTCGCTGCGACGAGCTTCGGCAACTGCGGACATGCGCGCCCACATGTAGGCGTAGGCGACGTAGCCGAACAGGTGCAGGTACTCCACCGAGGCGGCGCCGATCTCGTTCGGGTTGGCCTTGGCCTGCTCCAGCAGCCAGCCGCTGGTCGCTTCCAGGCGTTCCAGCGCCACCACCAGGTCGCTGCCGTACGGCGTCTCGTGCTTGTGGGCGAAGTGGCGAACCTCGGCGCAGAACTCGCGCAGCGCGGCGCCGCCATCGGCCACCACCTTGCGGCCGAGCAGGTCGAGCGCCTGGATGCCGTTGGTGCCTTCGTAGATCTGCGCGATGCGCACGTCGCGCACCAGTTGTTCCTGGCCCCACTCGCGGATGTAGCCGTGGCCACCGAATACCTGCTGGCCATGCACGCAGCTTTCCAGGCCATTGTCGGTGAAGAACGCCTTGGCGATCGGAGTCAGCAGTGCGACCAGTGCCTCGGCGCGTTTGCGCTCGTCGGCGTCGTCGGCGAACTTCGCCAGGTCGAGCTGCTGGCCGACGTAGCAGGCGAAGGCGCGGCCGCCTTCGGTCAGACCCTTCATGGTCAGCAGCATGCGGCGCACGTCAGGGTGCACGATGATCGGGTCGGCAGCCTTGTCCTTCGCTACCGCGCCGGTCGGCGCGCGGCTCTGGATACGCTCGCGGGCATAGGCCACGGCGGACTGGTAGGACGCCTCGGCGCAACCGATGCCCTGGATGCCGATGGACAGGCGCTCGTAGTTCATCATGGTGAACATCGCCGCCAGGCCCTTGTTCGCCTCGCCCACCAGGTAACCGGTGGCGCCGTCGAAGTTCATCACGCAGGTGGCGGAAGCCTTGATGCCCATCTTGTGTTCGATGGAACCGCAGCTCACGGCATTGCGCTCGCCCAGCGAACCGTCGGTGTTGACCATGTGCTTGGGCACCAGGAACAGCGAGATACCTTTCGGACCGGCCGGCGCATCCGGCAGCTTGGCCAGAACGAGGTGCACGATGTTCTCGGTGAGATCCTGCTCGCCGCCGGTGATGAAGATCTTGGTGCCGCTGACCTTGTAGCTGCCATCCGCCTGCGGCTCGGCCTTGGTGCGGATGATGCCGAGGTCGGTGCCGGCGTGCGGCTCGGTCAGGCACATGGAGCCGGCCCAGCGGCCTTCGTACATCGGCGGCAGGTAGGTGTCGCGCAGCTCTTCGCTGGCGTGGGCATCGATCGCCAGGCAGGCGCCAGAGGTCAGCGCCGAGTACAGCGCGAAGCTGTTGTTGGCGGAATAGACCATTTCCTCGAACTGCACGGCGAGCATCTTCGGCATGCCCATGCCGCCGAACGCCGGGTTGCCGGCAAGGCCGACCCAGCCGCCGTCGATGTAGGTGGCATAGGCTTCCTTGAAGCCGGCCGGCGTGGTCACCACGCCATCGTTCCACTGCGCGCCCTCCTCGTCCCCACTGCGGTTCAGCGGCGCGAGAAGCTGGCCAGTCATTTTCGCCGCTTCTTCCAGGATGGCGTCGGCAGTGTCGCCGTCGACGGTTTCCGCCAGCTTCGGCAGACGGGCCCACAGCGCGGGTGCTTCGAATACTTCATGCAGGACGAAACGCATGTCACGCAGGGGGGCGTTATAGGCTGGCATTGCCGCTTCCTCGAATCTGTTCAAACCGAGTACAAGTCTAGGCACAAGAGCCCACGGCACCTATGCCCAAACTGCGCGCCGCTGCCCGCCAGTTTTTGCCACTGCCGGCGCAGCGATGACGCCGGATGCACTATCATCAGCCCCCTTCGGACCAGCACCCGGGAATTCGGACAGAGGACCATGCGCGAGCACGATTCGGTAGCGGCGTACTTCGTACAGGCGGCTTCGCACAACCTGCGCAACCAGCCTGCCCGGCTGCGGACGGTGCTCGACAAGGCCGGCATCGACCCCGCTTCGCTGGAAGATGCCGAAACCCGCCTGCCCGCCTCCGCCGTCACCCGCTTCTGGCTGGCGATGACCGAAGAGCTTGGCGACGAATTCTTCGGCTTCGACTCCCACGGACTGCCCTGCGGCGGCTTCGCCCTGATCTGCCGGGGGCTGATCCAGGAGCCCACGATCGGCAAGGCGCTGAAGCAGTTCCTCAAGGGGCTGGGATTGTTCCTCCACGATATTCGCGGCGAACTGGAAATCCGCGGCGGCCGCGCCGTGATCAGCCTGCGCACCTCCCTGCAGGACCCGGCCATTCGCACCATCGCCGAGGAAATCTTCCTCAGCATCGTCCTCGGCGTGCTCTGCTGGCTGGCCGGCCGGCGCATTCCGATAAACCACACGCGCTTCGGTCATCCGCGCCCGCAACACGGCGCCGATCCGCTGCTCTGGGGGCCGCTGCTGGAGTTCGACGCGCCCTGCACCGAAGTCACCTTCGACGCCAGCTACCTGCGCCTGCCGGTGGTGCAGGACCTGCCGGCGCTGAAGCACTTCCTGCGCACCTCGCCGCAATGGCTGGTGGTGCGCTTCCGCAACCACGACGGCCTGGCCGCCTGGGTCTACCGCCGCCTGCGCCATCACGACGATCCCGAGTGGCCGACGCAGAACTCCCTGGCGCAGGAATACGGCATGACCCCGACAGCCTTCCGCCGCCAGCTGGAGCGCGAGGGCTTCACCTTCCAGGAGCTCAAGCACGAGGCCCGTCGCGCCATCGCCTTCGAACACCTGCACGACGACAGCCTCTGCATCGGCGAAATCGCCGTGCGCGCCGGCTTCCAGGAATCCAGCGCCTTCCACCGGGCGTTCCGCCAGTGGACGGGGGAAAGTCCGGGGCAGTTTCGCCAGCGCCTGCATGCGGCGAGCCGGGGAATCGTGGGCTGATTCGCTGGCGTCCATCCTGCTGGCCCGCTCCCGGATCGATCAGATCCAATATTTCACATGCTCAGTTTTGCAAAATCGAATGCAAAGCCCGGGTTCTTTCCCTTCCGCTTCACCGTCATGCAGCGCTGGCGATATCCGCAAATAGCTACGCTCCATTCATAACCTATTAATTTACAAGAATTTTTAATTAACGATCTGCAGGCAATGCATAGCCTGTGCCCTACCCCCTCGCAGTTCGACTACCCGGTCATTCCACGAAGAAAAAGCGACAGCGCCCCCTGTTGACAGGTTTTGCTGCTCGCTCATATTCTGCATACATCGCTGCACACATCGAAGAGTGCATCACACCACACAGCGATAAGTTGTTTGCCCTTCTGCCTACAAAAACAAGTTAACGGAGAGGTCAAAATGGCTCTTGTATTCCCCCGCTCGATCCGCAAAGCCCTGGCTTGCATGGCCGCCACCGGCGCGCTGCTCACCCAGACTCCATCCCAGGCCGCCGCCGAACCATCGCTGTGGCAGAACATCCAGAAAGCCGGCGTATTGCGTTGCGGCGCGGCCGTCGCCGCTCCCTATGTGATGCGCGATGCCAGCAACGGGCAGTACAGCGGCTACTTCGTCGACCTGTGCCGCGACTTCGGCGAGAAGGTGCTGAAGGTCAAGGTGGAGTTCGTCGACACCAACTGGGACAACCTCGTCGCCGGCCTGCAGAGCGGCAAGTGGGACCTGGCCATGGCCCTCAACCAGACTCCGGAACGCGCGCTGGCGGTGTCCTTCTCGGCGCCGGCGACCGACTACCAGGTGTCGCTGGTGGTCAACAAGGAGAACCCCAAGTTCAGCGGCGCCGGCAACGCTGTCGCCGACTACGACAAGCCCGGGGTGACTTTCGCGGTGATGTCCGGCACGGCGCAGGACAAGGCGATTTCCGCGGTGGTCAGGCAAGGCACCATCATGCGCCTGCCCGGCATGGACGAAACCCGCCTGGCGCTGATGTCCCGCCGCGCCGACGTGCTGGTCGACGCCAGCGATACCAACCACCTTTACGCCATGGCCAACGACTGGGCCAGGGAAGTCCTGCCCAAGCCGGCGCTGGCCAAGCAGGGCGTGTCCTTCGGACTGCGCCGCGATGCTTCGGCAGCCGACCTGCAGGTGCTCAACATCTACGTGACCCAGCGCCGCGAGACCGGCGAGATCGACAGGCTGGTCGACAAGGCCTCCGCTGAAGTCAACGCCAAGACAGCCGCCAAGTAACCCCTGCCGATACCGGGGGCCGCGCACCGGCGGCCCTCGCGGAGAACCCCGCTCATGAATACCCCCCGTTTGGTGGCTGCCCAGCCACAGGCCCCGCTCGTCCCGAATCCGACCCCCGGCGGCGATTTCATCCAGCTTCGTGACGTGTGCAAGTCCTACGGCGAGCAACTGGTCGTGATGGACAACATGAACCTCGACATGCGCGCCGACGATCGCCTGGTGATCATCGGCCCGTCCGGCAGCGGCAAGAGTTCGCTGCTGCGGGTGATGATGGGGCTGGAGGGCATCCAGGGCGGCACCATCGGTTTCCAGGGCAAGCCGTACATCAATGGCGGCAAGCGCTGCGGCAAGCCGCTGGACGAGAGCCTGCGCACGCAGATCGGCATGGTCTTCCAGCACTACACCCTGTTCCCGCACCTGTCGGTGCTCGGCAACCTGATCCTCGCGCCAATGAAGGTGCACGGCATGTCCAGGGCCGAGGCCACTGAGAAGGCGCGTTCCTACCTCGCCCGCCTGGGACTGGAAAGCAAGCTGCACGCCTATCCCAGCCAGCTCTCCGGCGGCCAGAAGCAGCGCGTGGCCATCGCCCGGGCGCTGATGCTCGAACCCAAGCTGATGCTGTTCGATGAAGTCACCTCGGCACTGGACCCGGAAATGGTCATCGAGGTGCAGAACGTGATGCTGCAACTGGCCGAGCAGAAGATGGCGATGATCATCGTCACCCACGACATGCACTTCGCCCGGCACATCGCCACCCGCGTGGTGTTCTGCGCCAACGGCAAAGTCGTGGAGCAAGGCCCTCCCGAACAGATTTTCACCAAACCCAGGGAAGCCCGCACCCGCGAGTTCCTGGAAAAGGTCGTGCATCTGGACTGAGGGGCGCCGCCATGAACTATCAATTCGACTTCCACTTCCTCAGCGGCAGCCTGCCGGCCCTGCTCGGCGGCCTCAAGGTCACCCTGGAACTGGCGCTGGTCTCGAACCTGATCGGCCTGGTCTGCGGTTTCGCCCTGTGCCTGATGACGCTCAGCCGCTGGTTCTTCATCCGCTGGCCGGCACAGTTGTTCATCGAGTTCTTCCGCTGCACCCCGGCGCTGCTGCAGATCGTCTGGTTCTTCTACTGCGTGCCGATGCTCTTCAACGTGTTCATCGACCCCATCGCCATGGGCTTCCTGGCGCTGGGCCTGAACCTCACCGCGTTCAACGCCGAAGCCTACCGCGCCGGCGTGCAGGCGGTGCCGCGCGAGCATCTGGACGCCTCCATCGCCCTCGGCCTCAGGCAATGGCAGCGCACGCTCTACGTGGTGTTGCCGCAGGCGCTGCGCAGCGCAGTGCCGGTCCTGATGACCAACGGCATCGGCAGCCTGCAGCAGAGCGCGCTGGTGGCCATCGTCGCGGTTTCCGACCTGATGTACGTCGGCAAGAGCCTGGCCACCGAGGCCTACCGCCCCCTGGAAACCTACACCCTGATCGCCCTGATCTACTTCGCCATGTCGCTGCCCATCGGCCAGCTGGTGCAGTACATCGAACGGCGCCAGGACCTGGCCACCCAGCGCTGAGGAGACCGCCATGACTCTCGATTTCTCCATCGTCCTCTCGTACTGGCAGGTGCTGCTCAAGGGCCTGGCGCTGACCCTGGCGTTCACCGTTGGCTGCGCGCTTATCGGCAGCCTGTCCGGCTTCGTCCTCAGCCTGCTGCGCAGCGTGCGCAGTCGCCTGGTGAAGCTGCCGGTGATGCTGTTCGTCGAGTTCTTCCGCGGCACGCCGCTGCTGATCCAGCTGTTCTGGGTGTTCTTCTGCTTCCCGGTGGTGTTCGGCCTGGATATTCCGCCATACGTCTCGGTGCTGATCTCCCTGACGCTGTACATGGCGGCCATCACCAGCGAGACCTTCCGCGGCGCGCTGAAGTCCATCGCCAGCGAGCAGCACGACGCCTGCACCGCGCTGGGCCTGACCTCGCGGGTCAAGGTGCTCTACGTGATCTTCCCGCAGGCCCTGCTGCGCTCCGTTCCGCCGCTGCTGTCGAACGTCGTCAGCCTGTTCAAGGAGAGCGCGCTGATCTCCTCGGTCGGTGTCGCCGACCTGATGTTCGTCGGCCAGAACATTTCCAACAGCACCGCGCGGCCGGTCGAGTTCCTCTCCGCCGTCGCGGTCATCTACTTCCTCGTGGCTTTCCCGCTCACCCGCCTGGTCGGCGTGATCGAAGCCCGGATGCTCAGGCGTTACGCCTACTGACACCCCACCCGCCCAAATCGGAGATTCACCATGCAAATGAAAGGCATCCTGCCCGCCCTCGTCACGCCCTTCGACAAGTCCGGCGCGGTCGATCACGAAACCCTGGCCTCGATCATCGAGTACCAGCTCAAGGCCGGCGTCAGCGGTTTCGTACCGCTGGGCTCGACCGGCGAGTACTACGCCCTGACCAACGAGGAGCGCCGCCAGGTGCTGGCCACCGTCAAGGAAGTGGTCGGCGACCGCGGCACCCTGATCGCCGGCGCCAACGGTTCCTGCACCCGCGAAGTGCTTGAGCAGGTCAGGCAGACCGTCGAGGCCGGCTACACCAACCTGCTGATCGCCCCGCCCTACTATGCGCTGCCGTCGCAGGAAGAGCTGGCCGCGCACTACCAGACGATCCTCGACACCTTCCCCGAGATCAACGTGGTGCTCTACAACTACCCGGTGCGCACCAACGTCGAAGTCGGCTACAGCGTGCTCGACGCCCTCAAGGACCATCCGCGCGTGGTCGGCGTGAAGGAAAGCAGCGGCAACCTGCTGCGCGCCATCGAGATCGGCACCACCTACAAGGACAAGCTGCAACTGTCCTGCGGTTCCGACGACCAGGCGCTGGACTTCTTCATCTGGGGCGCAACCAGCTGGATCTGCGGCCCGGCCAACTGCTTCCCCGACCAGGTGGTGGATTTCTACCGCAAGTTCTCCTCCGGCAACCTGGCCGGCGCGCAGGAAGTGGTGAAGTCGCTGTTCCCGGTGATGGCCAGCATGGAAAGCGGTAAGTTCGTGCAGAAGGTGAAGTACGGCTGCGAACTGGCCGGCTTCAGCGCCGGTAACGCCCGCGCACCGTTGCTGCCGCTGACCGACGAGGAAAAGGCCGAATTCCGCAAGGTGTTCGAAGCTTCCCAGCGTTAATCGCATGAGCACCGCTGCCCCACGCGGCAGCGGTGCCAGCAAAGGACCGAACGATGACCCGGCACACATTCATCTGTATCGAAGGCCACACCGAAGGCATGCCCGTGCGCATGGTGGTGGACGGCGCTCCCGAACTGGACGGCGCCAGCATGAGCGAGAAGCGCCAGAGCTTCCTGGCCGAGCACGACTGGATTCGGCGCGCGCTGATGCTCGAACCGCGCGGCCACTCGCACATGTCCGGCACCCTGTTCTATCCGCCGGTCAGCGCCGAGGCGGATTTCAGCCTGCTGTTCATCGAGACCTCCGGCTGCCTGCCGATGTGCGGCCACGCCACCCTCGGCTCGATCACCTTCGCCCTGGAAGCGGGCCTGGTGCAGCCGAAGACCCCGGGACAGGTCGTGGTGGACGTTCCGGCGGGCCAGGTCAGCGCGCGCTACACGATGGAGTCCGGCAAGGTCGCCTCGGTGCACTTCACCAACGTCCCCAGCTTCCTGTTGTACCGGGACCTGTCGGTGCACCTGCCGGCGCTGGGCGAGCTGCGTTTCGACATCGCCTATGGCGGCAATTTCTACCCGATCATCGAGCCGCAGCCGAACTATCCTGGCTGCGAGCACTTCTCGCCCCAGCAACTGCTCGACTGGGGCCGCAGCATCCAGGAACTGGTGAACCGGCAATTCGACGTGGTGCACCCGGAGGACGCCTCCATCCGTGGCGTCAGGCACTGCATGTGGTCCGGCCAGCCGCTGGCCGCCAGTTCCGATGGGCGCAGCGTGGTCATCGCCGGCGACAGCCTGATCGACCGCTCGCCCTGCGGCACCGGCACATCGGCGCGGGTCGCCCAGCGCTTCGCCCGTGGCCTGCTGGCCCGCGATGGCGTGTTCCGCCACGAAAGCCTGATCGGCAGCCGCTTCGCCGGTCGCGTCGAGGAAGTCGTGGAACTGGCCGACGGCACCCCGGCGATACGGCCGAGCGTCGAGGGCCGCGCCTTCATCACCGGCCGCGCGGAATACTACGTGGACCGCACCCAGCCGTACTGGAACGGGTTCAGCCTGAACGAGTTCACCGGCAATCGCTCGCAGAAAGAGAGTGTGAAATGAACGACCCGCAAGCTTCTGCGCAAAACGCCGTCGTCATCGGCGGCGGCATCGTCGGCGTGTGCTGCGCGCTCTACCTGCAGCGCGAAGGCCACCGCGTGACCCTGGTCGACCCCGCCGCGCCCGGCGACAGCACGGCGAAATGGAGCTGCGGGCAGATGGCGGTCAGCGAGGTCATCCCGCTGTCCAAACCGGGCATTCTGATGAAGGTGCCCGGCTGGCTGCTCGACCAGAAGGGCCCGCTGGCGCTGCGGCCCAGCGCGCTGCCGGGCATCCTGCCGTGGTTCCTGCGCTTCGTCGCCTGCGCCCGGCACTCGAAGATCGTCGAGATCGCCCGGGACATGGCGCAACTGACCCACCATGTCTACCAGGACTATGCGCCGCTGCTGGATGCCTGCGAAGACAGGAACATGCTCGGCCAGCGGCCGATCATCGAGGTGTTCGACTCGCCCAGTGGCCTGGCCCACGAACGCCCGCATCTGGAACTGCGCAAGGAGCTGGGCTTCCAGTCCGAGGAACTGGATGCCGCTGCCATCGGCGATCTCGAACCGGCGCTGGCCGGCAAGTTCCGGCATGGCCTGCTGTTCCCCGACTGGCGCGCCGTGAGCGATACCGAGGGCTTCATCGCCGCGCTCACGGAAAGCTTCGTCGCCCAGGGCGGCATTCGCGTGCGTGATCAGGTCAAACGTATCGACGAAAACGCCGACCGCGCTACCGGCGTCACCCTGGCCAGTGGTTCACGCCATCCGGCCAGCCTGGTGGTGGTCGCGGCCGGCACCGGATCGCGGCAGTTCTTCGGGCAACTCGGCGTGGACATCCCGCTGGCCGGTATCGCCGGCTACCAGGCCGTGCTGCCGACTCCGGAAGTCGACATCCGCCACTCGGTGATCTACTCCGACGGCGGCTTCTGCTTCAGCCCCATGACCCGCGGCCTGCAGATCGGCGGCACCATCGAGTTCGCCGGGCCCGATGCCGAGCCCAACTTCAAGCGCGCGGAAATCATTCTGGAAAAGGCCCGGCGCGTCCTGCCGCAACTGCAGACCCGCAACGTCGAGTTCGGCGTCGGCTACCGGCCCTTCCTGCCGGACACCAAGCCGGTGATTGACCGCTCGCCGCGCCTGGACAACGTACTCATGGCCTTCGGTCACGGCCAACTCGGCCTGACCCTCGGAGCCACCACTGGCCGCCTGATCGGCGACCTCGCTGCCGGCCGCCAGCCGGCCCAGAACATCACCCCTTTCAGCGCCAAGCGCTTCGCCTTCATCGGAGGACTCGCATGAACACCTACGACCAGCTCTACATCGACGGCCAGTGGGTGTCCCCCGCAAAAGGCGGCACGTTCGAAACCATCGATCCCAGCGACGAAAGCGTGATCGCCCGCGTCGCCGCCGCCACCGCCGAGGACATCGACGCGGCGGTGAAGGCCGCCCGCCACGCCTTCGACGAAGGCTCCTGGCCGCGCCTTTCCGGCGCCGAGCGTGCGGCGGTGCTGCGCCGCATCGCCCAGGGCATCCGCGATCGCCAGGACGAACTGGCCCGACTGGAAGTGCGCGACAACGGCAAGCCGCTGCCCGAGGCGCTGTGGGACATCGGTGACACCGCCGGCTGCTTCGACTTCTACGCCGGTCTGGCGGAAAAGCTCGACGGCAATCAGGAACAGGAAATCGAACTGGCCGACGAGCGCTTCAACTCGGTGGCGCGCAAGGAGCCGGTGGGCGTGGCTGGGGCCATCATCCCGTGGAACTTCCCCATGCTGATGGCTTCCTGGAAAGTCGCTCCGGCGCTGGCCGCCGGCTGCACCGTGGTGCTGAAACCCTCCGAGCTAACGCCGCTGACCGCGCTCGAACTGGCCCGCATCGCTGACGAGGCCGGTCTGCCGGCCGGCGTGCTCAACGTGGTGCCCGGCCTCGGCCCGGATGCCGGCGCGCCGCTGGCGGAGCACCCGGGGATCGACAAGCTGGCCTTCACCGGCAGCGTACCCACCGGCAGCCGGATCATGCAGGCGGCCGCCCGCGACATCAAAAACATCAGCCTGGAGCTCGGCGGCAAGTCGCCCTTCGTGATCTTCGCCGACAGCGATATCGCGGCGGCGGTGGAGTGGATCCTGTTCGGCATCTTCTGGAACCAGGGCGAAGTCTGCTCGGCCACCTCGCGGGTGCTGGTGCAGCGCGAACTCTACGAGCCGCTGCTCAAGCGCCTGGCCGAGGAAGCGCAGAAGATCACCATCGGCAATGGCCTGGAGGAAGGCGTGCTGCTCGGCCCGCTGGTCAACAGGACCCAGTACGACAAGGTGCTGCAGGCCATCGCCCGTGGCCGCGAGGAAGGCGCGCAACTGGTCTGCGGCGGCGACCGTCCAGCCGGCCTGCACAAGGGCTTCTACCTGCAACCGACGGTATTCGCCGACGTCCCGGAGGACAGCTGGATCTGGAACGAGGAGATCTTCGGCCCGGTGGTCTGCGTGCGTCCGTTCGACAGCGAGGATGAAGCCGTGCGTGCGGCCAACGCCTCGCGCTTCGGCCTGGGTGCGGCGGTGATGTCGCGCGTTCTGGAGCGCTGCGAGCGTGTGGCGCGCAAATTCCGCGCCGGCATCGTCTGGATCAACTGCTCGCAACCGACCTTCACCGAGGCGCCCTGGGGCGGCTACAAGCAGAGCGGCATCGGCCGCGAGCTCGGCGAGTGGGGCCTGAACAATTACCTGGAAACCAAGCAGATCACTCGTTACGACAGCGACCAGCCCTGGGGCTGGTACATCAAGTGAGGTGCGACTGATGCGCTGGAAGAAAACACTGCAACTCGCCGACGTGCACTGCGAAGGCGAGATCGGCAAGGTCATCACCGGCGGCGTGCTGGGCATCCCCGGCGCGACCATGCTGGACAAGATGAACCATATCAACGAGGTCGACGACAGCCTGCGCCGCCTGGTGGTGATGGAGCCGCGCGGCTGCCTGCAGATGTCGGTCAACCTGCTGCTGCCGCCGACCCGCCCGGAGGCCGACGCCGGCTTCATCGTGCTGCAGGCGGACAAGGCCCACCCGATGTCCGGCAGCAACTGCATCTGCGTGGTCACCGCGCTGCTGGAGCTGGGCATGCTGCCGATGCAGGAGCCGGAAACCACCGTGGTGCTCGACACCCCCGCCGGCCTGGTCACCGCCCGCGCGCGCTGCGCCGACGGGCGCTGCCTGGGCGTCTCGCTGGACATGGTGCCGTCCTTCGTCGAGCAGCTGGACGTGGCCATCGACGGCGGCGAATTCGGCCCGCTCAAGGCCGATATCGCCTTCGGCGGCGTCTACTACGCGCTGGTCGATGTCGAGCAGGTCGGCCTGAGCATCGCGCCGGAGAACGCCCGCGAACTGGCCGATGCCGGCATGAAGCTCAAGGAACTGATCAACCGCCAGGTGCGCGTGCAGCATCCGCTGTACGAGCAGATCGACGAAGTGGCCTACGTGATGTTCCGCAACCGTCTGGACGAGCGCACCTACCAGACCTGCACCACCCTGCCGCCGGGCCGGGTCGACCGCTCGCCCTGCGGCACCGGCAGCTCGGCCAACCTCGCCACCCTGAGCGCACGCGGCCTGGTGCAGCCGGGAGACCGGCTGGTATCGCGCTCCACCATCGGCGGCGAGTTCAAGGTCGAGCTGCTGGGGCATACTGAAGTCGCCGGCCGTCCGGCGGTGCTGCCACGGGTGGAGGGTCGCGCCTGGCTGTACGGCATCCAGCAGATCGGTGTCGATCCGGACGATCCGCTGGCGGCGGGGTTCATGCTCAGCGATACCTGGGGCCCGGCGTTCCCGCGCTGAGCGCCACCGCGATAAAATGACGGGCTGGTCTGTATGACACAGCCCGCGCAAACCGAGACCTGATGATGGCCAAAGAGCAAGAAGTGGAAAGCAACGGGCGCCGCCATGGCGGACGCTACATCTATGAGCAGCTGCGCAAGCAGATCCTCACGCTGAAGCTCAAGCCCGGCGTGCAACTGGACGAAGTGTCGCTGGCCACCCAGTTCGGTCTGTCCCGTTCTCCGGTTCGCGACGCCCTGGCGCGGCTGGTCACCGAAGGCCTGGTGACCATCCTGCCGAACCGCACCACCCTGGTCACGCCGTTCGAGATCGAGGAATTCCCCAACTACGTCGCCGCCCTGGACCTGGTCCAGCGCGCCGTTACCCGCCTGGCCGCCATCCAGCACCGCGACGAGGACCTGTTGGCCATCCGCAAGGCCGACGCTGCCTACATGGATGCGGTGGCGAGTGGCGACTTCCAGGCCATGTCCGAGCTCAACAAGGCCTTCCACATGGCCGTCGCCGAGGCCGGGCGCAACCCCTACTTCATCAACTATTACGAACGCCTGCTGGGAGAGGGTCAGCGCCTGCTGCACCTGCACTTCGACCATATCGTCAGCTCGGCCAGCAGCATCAAGCTGGGCCGCGATCACGAGGAAATCATCGAAGCCATCGCCGCCCGTGACGCCGACGCCGCCGAGAAGGCCGCCCATGAGCACACCATGCTGTTCCAGCGCCGCTTCCTGGACTACATGCAGCAGAACCTGACGGCGAAGATGGCGGTGGTTTGAGATGCCCCCGTGGGTTGGCGCTGACGCAGGATGGGTTGAGCTTGCGATACCCATCATCCATGGCCCGCATGGGTATCGCTGCGCTCAACCCATCCTGCGAGATGATCTGGCGCCGGAACAAACTCCTGTAGGAGCGAGCTCTGCTCGCGAACACCGGCAACACAAAATCTTCGCGAGCATCGGACTGGGCGTCCCCCTCGCTCCTACAAAAAAGCACCATCGGCGTCGGGACAGTTGCTCCTACGAGAGCCGCCGGAAATGAAAAAACCCGCCGAGTGGCGGGTTTCTTCTTGAACGGGAGAAGCCTTAGATGGCTGCTTCCAGCTCCGGTACGACCTGGAACAGGTCGCCAACCAGGCCGTAATCGGCAACCTGGAAGATCGGAGCTTCTTCGTCCTTGTTGATCGCGACGATGACTTTCGAGTCCTTCATGCCGGCCAGGTGCTGGATGGCACCGGAGATGCCGACCGCGATGTACAGCTGCGGCGCGACGATCTTGCCGGTCTGGCCGACCTGCATGTCGTTCGGCACGAAGCCGGCGTCGACCGCGGCACGGGAAGCGCCGACGGCAGCGCCCAGCTTGTCGGCCAGGCTGTAGAGCAGCTTGAAGTTGTCGCCGTTCTGCATGCCACGGCCACCGGAGACCACGATCTTGGCGGCGGTCAGTTCCGGACGGTCGGACTTGGCCAGCTCTTCGCCGACGAAGGCGGATTTGCCAGCGTCGGAAACGGTGCCGACGGCTTCAACAGCGGCGGAACCGCCTTCGGCCTTGGCGGCGTCGAAACCGGTGCCACGCACGGTGATCACTTTCACGGCAGCCGAGGACTGCACGGTAGCGATGGCGTTGCCGGCATAGATCGGGCGCTTGAAGGTGTCGGCGCTGACCACTTCGACGATCTCGGAGATCTGGTCGACGTCCAGCAGGGCGGCTACGCGCGGCAGGTAGTTCTTGCCGTTGGTGGTAGCCGGGGCCAGCACGTGGCTGTAGCCCTTGGCCAGCTCGACGATCAGCGGCGCGACGTTTTCCGGCAGCTGGTTGGCGTAGGCGGCGTTGTCGGCGACCAGCACCTTGGCCACGCCTTCGATCTTGGCGGCAGCTTCAGCCACGCCAGCGACGTTCTGGCCAGCGACCAGCACGGCAATGTCGCCACCGATCTTGGCAGCGGCAGCGACGGTATTCAGGGTGGCACCGGCCAGAGCGCCATTGTTGTGATCAGCGATTACCAGGATAGCCATCAGATTACTTTCGCCTCGTTCTTCAGTTTCTCGACCAGTTCGGCAACGGACTTGACCATCACGCCGGCGCTGCGGGCGGCCGGGGCTTCGACCTTGACGGTCTTGACGGTGGACGCGGTGGAAACACCCAGGGCGTCCGGAGTAACCACGTCCAGCGGCTTCTTCTTGGCCTTCATGATGTTCGGCAGCGACGCGTAGCGCGGCTCGTTCAGGCGCAGGTCGGTGGTTACGATGGCCGGCAGGGCCAGCGCAACGGTCTGCAGACCGCCGTCGATCTCACGGGTGACATTGACTTTGTCGCCAGCGACTTCGACCTTGGAGGCGAAGGTGCCCTGGGCGTAGCCGCTCAGTGCAGCCAGCATCTGGCCGGTCTGGTTGTTGTCGCTGTCGATGGCCTGCTTGCCGAGGATGACCAGTTGCGGCTGCTCTTTGTCGACCACGGCTTTCAGCGCCTTGGCGATGGCCAGGGAGCTCAGGTCGTCATTGGATTCGACCAGGATGGCGCGGTCGGCACCCAGCGCCAGCGCGGTGCGCAGTTGCTCCTGGGCGGCGGTCGGGCCGACGGAAACGGCGACGATTTCAGTGGCTACGCCTTTCTCTTTCAGACGTACCGCTTCTTCCACGGCGATTTCGCAGAAGGGGTTCATCGACATCTTGACGTTGGCGAGGTCGACGCCGGAATTGTCCGCCTTGACGCGGACCTTGACGTTGTAATCGACCACGCGCTTTACAGCGACCAGGATTTTCATGAGGTACTCCGAAAAAAAACCGGACCTCACGGTCCGGAACCAAGGGGACAGAGCTTTCGCATTGTGATCAGATTCACAGCGAAACTGATGCAACGCTAAAGCATTCGCGGCTACAGCACACCACCCTAATGGAGTAGTACATGAGGGTAATTTGCAGAGCCGAATTCGATGGACTTGCTATTCATTCCCTCTTTTCCCCGACCGTCGGCGCTGGCGGGTAAAGGGGCAACAACCAACCGCAGGGCTGTCGCTCAGCGTTTCTCCGCCGTGGCGCGCAGCTCCTTGAGGGTATTCATTGGCGCATCGACCACGAAGCTGTTGGCCAGCCAGGACGGAATGCTGCCGCCCGGCTCGGTCTGCACCTGATAGGTCACTTCGGTCACGCCGGCGCCCTTCGGCACCAGTCGCCATTCGCCGTCGAGCTTCGGTACGCGGATCTGCCCGGGCACGGCGGGCACTGCCTTGGGATCGCCCTTCAGGTGGCGGATCATGCCGCCGTCGGCGGTTTTCTCGACAGTCACGTGGATCACCACATCCCGTCCGGTCACCGGCCAGGGCATTTCGATCTTCGAGTAGGTCCAGCTGTCGCCGGCGCCTTCCTGCTTCACCAGACGCATTTCCCCGCAGGCGTGAATCCACTTGCAGGAACCTGCCACGTCATCCTGCAGGGCACCGATGGTCTGCACGTCGGCCTTGATGTCGACGACACCGCGATAGGCCTTGTACTTGGAGCCGGGGACGCTGCTCAGGTAGACCTTGATGCCATCCTCGTCCTTGGCCAGTTGCCAGTCTTCCGCCATTGCGGTTCCGGCAAACCCGAGGACGGCAGCGGTCAACAGGGTCATTCGCAAAACGCCACGCATGTAGGGATTCCTCTCGTTATGGTTTTCAGATCCTGAGCGTGAGGCCCGATCTTTGCTCATTCCGTGACCATGATCGGCTTTCCGGTCAGAGCGACGCAAGTATGGCCTCACTGAAGAGGAGTTCCAAGCGTTCAGGCCGCGGTTATGCGCTCCCATTCGGCAAGAATGTGCAGGGCGGCTTCGCGGCTGTCGCCACAGGATTCGGCATCGGCGTCGAACGCGGAACAAACGGCCGGGCGCTCGGGGTGGCCGAATATCCGGCAGAGGTTGTCCTCGTCCAGCTGGACGCAGCGCACACCCGCAGGCTTGCCCTGCGGCATGCCCGGGATCGGGGAGGAGATGGAGGGTGCGATACAGCACGCGCCGCAACCGGCTCGGCAGTGCATGTCAGTGGTGCTCTCGGGAATCGTGATTCGGACGTCTGGCCGTGCGCTGTGCACGGTGCGGGGCGAGGATATCGCCGCCGGGGCACGCCGCCAAGCGCCGGGCGACAGGCGCCCTTGGCGAACCTCCTGGCAACGATTAGGCTGCGCAGCTTTTCATCCCCGGAGCCCCGCCCATGCCGATAACCATGCAGACAGCCGGCCTGCTGGTGCTGTCCAACCTGTTCATGACCTTCGCCTGGTATGGCCACCTGAAGACGCTGAACAGCAAGCCCTGGATTATCGCCGCGCTGGTCAGCTGGGGCATCGCCCTGTTCGAGTACCTGCTGCAGGTGCCGGCCAACCGCATCGGCTTTACCGTGCTGAACGTCGGCCAGCTGAAGATCATGCAGGAGGTCATCACCCTGGCGGTCTTCGTGCCGTTCAGCGTGTATTACCTGCAGCAGCCGCTGAAGCTCGACTATCTGTGGGCGGGACTGTGCATGATCGGCGCGGTGTATTTCATCTTCCGCGCGTGAAGGTAGGTTGGTGCTGAACGCAGTGAAGCCCAACGCCTGCCGTGGAAATGTTGGGCTTCGCTCAGCACCAACCTACGTAGGTGGGCGAGCCTCATTAGCCAATGAGTGCAATTGAGATCAATTCTACTTATCGATAAGCTAGCGCCCGGATTTTCCCGCAGGTCTGGACCTCATTCGGGCGATGTCGCAGCAATTCCCCTCCCTACTGGCCGTGTTCATCGCCGAGCGCCGCAACCTCGTCCGCTACCTGACGGGGCGCATCGGCTGCCGGGCCACCGCCGACGATGTCCTGCAGGAAGCCTGGCTCAAGTTGCACCGGCTGCAATCCGGCGAGCCGGTCGACAACCCGTTGGCCTACCTGCGGCGGATGACGGCGAACCTGGCCATCGACGACGCCCGTGCAAACGCCCGCCGCCTGCTGGACCCGATGGAGATCGAGATGCTGCTGGAGGTGCCCGACGAAGCACCCAACGCAGAGCAGGTCGCCTCCGATCAGCAACAACTGCAGCGCCTGGTGGAGATACTCGACGAGCTGCCGCAACGCCGCCGCGAACTGTTCGTCGCCGCGCGGCTCGAAGGGCTGCCGCACAAGGCCCTGGCCCAGCGCTTCGGCGTCAGCCTGCGGACAGTCGAACTGGAGGTTCGGCGCGCCCTGGACTACTGCGCCCTCCGCTTGCAGCAACTGAGCGGCGAGACCGGGCAGGAACGCTGAGATACAGTATTCGCCCATGACATCCCACACTGATCCAGCCCCGAACGAGCTGACCCGGCAAGCCAATGCCTGGGTGGTACTCCTCACCTCCGGCCAGGCCACGGTCGAGGACGCCCGCGCCCTGCGCGAGTGGTGCGACCTCAGCCCGGAACACGCCCGGGCCTACCAGGAGGCCGCCCGACTGTGGAAGCAACTGGGCCGTCTTCCCATGGAAACCGCCGTGCGTGCCCCCCGCCGTCGCTATCTGCGCTCCGGGCTGGCCGCCTGCGCCGTGCTGTTCCTCGGCCTCGGCTGGCTGCAACTGGATCAGGACATCGGCGGCCGCCTCGTGGCCTCGGACTACCGCACGGGCACGGCCGAACGGCGCGAGGTAGTCCTCGAAGACGGCAGCCGGGTCGAACTGGATGCCCGCACCCGCCTGGACGTCGACTACAGCACCGAGCGCCGACACATCGTGCTGAAAGGCGGTGCCGCGGTGTTCCATGTGCAGCACGACACTTCCCGCCCCTTCGTGGTCGAGGCCGACGATGGCAGCGTCACCGCCCTTGGGACCGTATTCGAGGTGCGCCACCAGGCTTCCTCGGTGCGAGTCGTCTGCAGCGAGGGCGTGGTCGCCGTGCGTCAGCCCAACCAGCAGCCGCATCGCCTGGAAGCTGGCCAGCAGATGCGCTATGGCGAGGCCGACAGCAGCGCGCCCCAGCCGGTCGACAGCGCCGAAGCCCTGGCCTGGCGCAAGGACCTGCTGGTCTTCAAGCAGCGTCCGCTGTCGGAACTGGTGGAGGAACTGAACCGCTACCGCCGTGGCCGCATCATCCTCGCCAGCGACGCCGCCGCCCGGCGACCGGTCAGCGGCGTCTTCCATCTGCAACGCACCGACGAGGCGCTGGAGCATATCCGCAGCAGCCTCGGGCTGACGGCGACCTACCTTCCCGGCAACTGGGTCGTGTTGCGCTAGAAAAACCAATGCGCTTCGCATCTGCAGGAGCGCCCCATGGGCGCGAATCGCGGGCATGGCCCGCTCCTACGGAATCATCGGCGTTGCGATTCCCTCACCCCATCCCTCTCCCGGAGGGAGAGGGGGCACAACTGCGTCAGGCGATATGCCGTGCCAGCCGGCCACTCAGGACAGTCCCCTCGCCCTTGAGGGAGAGGGTTAGGGTGAGGGGGTAGCCTCGCGACAATACGAAGACAGTTGCTCCTACGGCGGGATCGCGCACTTTGTAGGAGCCAGCTTGCTGGCGATCAATGATATTTACCGACAGCGTCGGTGTTGGGCGTAACGACGGATCGCCAGCAAGCTGGCTCCTACAAAAACGTCCTCCGATCGTACAGCGCCAAATAATTTTTCGCTTCGCATTGCGGGTCGGCCTTTCGGGAAGCGTCTATCGAACAGGAATGCTTTTCATCTGCACCTTTTCGATGACCATCCGGGGAGAACACATGCCGAATCCACTGCCACTGAGGAGCCGTCTGGCGGCCTCGATCCTGCTCGCCTGCTCGACGATGCTGGTCGACACCACGATCGCCCAGGCCGCGGAAGCCAGCACCGAACGCAATGACCTGGTCCACTACAACATCCCGGCCCAGGAACTGGACGACGCGCTGACCGCATACGGCATCGCCAGTGGCGTACAGGTCCTGTACGACGCGGAGCTGAGCCAGGGCCGGCGCTCGCAGGCGGTCAGCGGCCGGATGGATCGGCAGCAGGCCCTGCGCACCCTGCTCGAAGGCACCGGCCTGAGTTCCCGCTTCACCGGCGAACGCACCGTCACCCTGGAGACGAACCCGACAGCGAGCGATGACGATCTCGCGCTGACGCCCATGGTCGTGCGTGGCGAGAAGATCGAGCGGGACCTGCAGCAGACCACTTCCAGCGTGGCCGTGGTCGACGACAAGCGGATCGAACAGGCCCACCTGCAGAGCCTGCCCGACACCTTTCGCATGATGGCCAACGTCAGCGACGCTGCCTCCGTCGACTCCGGCTACATCATCCGCGGTATCAACTCCGAGGGTATCGGCGGGCCGCAGGGCCGTCCGCTGGCCACCCTCTACGTCGATGGCGTGGCGCAAACCCTGCAGGGCGCCCGGCGCGGCGCGCTCGGGATGTGGGACGTGGAGCAGGTGGAAGTACTACGCGGCCCGCAGTCGACGGTCAGCGGGCGCAACGCCCTGGCCGGTTCGATCCGCATCGACACCAAGGACCCGACCTACTTCTGGGAAGGCGCCGCCCGCGGCACCACCGGCGAACTGGACACCCGCGGCTATGCCACGATGGTCTCGGGCCCGCTGGTGGAGGACAAGCTGGCCTTCCGCCTGGCGGCAGAACGCAGCCATGCCGACGGCGGCATCGACTATCCATACTTCGAAAATGCGCCACGCGGCGACGAGCGCGCCGAGGACGATTACTGGCAGGTGCGCGGCAAGTTGCTGTTCGAACCGTACGGTGCCGGCGATACCCGCATCCTGCTCAGCCACTCGAAGAGCTACGACTCGCCCGCGGGCAACACTGTCGACGGCCCCTCTGCGGGAGTGGACTACTTCGATCGCGTCTGGGGCAACGTGCCTTCGCCGCAACTCTCGCCGACGCTGACCGAGGAGCGCAGCAGCACCAGCTACAACACCGCGCTGGAAATCGTCCAGCCGCTGAGCGAAGGCCTGACCCTGACCTCGCTCACCACCCACGTGAAGACCGAGACCAGCCGCCCTTCGGTCGACCTGGTCTGGCAGGGTGAATTCGACGAGGAGCAGACCGCCCAGGAACTGCGCCTGAACTGGGATAACCCGCAGTACGCAGCGGTGGCGGGGCTTTACATCAATACCGGCGAGGACAAGGGTCATGCCGAGCGGGTAATTCCCGGAGAGTTCGTCGGATTCCCCGGGCTGACCCTGGAGACCCAGGATCGCAACAAGACCAAGGTGGACAACTACGCCTTGTTCGGCGAGATGAACTGGCACCTGGACGAGCGCTGGACCCTGATCGGCGGCCTTCGCTATGACTACGAGAAGCAGGATTTCAAGAGCGCGGGCGCCCAGCAGTTGCTGTTCGGCGATTTCCCGGTCTTCGACAGCGACACCGCCAGCGATGGCGACACCAGCTACGACGCATGGCTGCCCAAGCTCGGTGTGCAGTACCAGATCGACGCCAGCCAGAATGTCGGCTTCACCGTGCAGCGCGCCTACCGCGCCGGCGGCACCGCGACCAACACCGTGACGCAGGAAGTCTACGACTTCGACCCCGAGTACGCCTGGAACTACGAGCTGTCCTATCGCTCGCTGTGGTTCGAGGACCGCCTGCGCCTGAACGCCAACCTGTTCTACCTGGACTGGGACGACCAGCAGATCAACCTGCTGCAGGACCCGGGCAACGTCCAGAGCGATGTGGTGGTCAACGCCGGCAAGTCGCACGTCACCGGCTTCGAGATCGAAGTCGGCATGCAGCCGCTGGAAGGGCTGGATACCTTCGCCTCGCTGGGCATGGCCAAGACCGAGTTCGACGAGTTCAACTTCGTGCAGGCAGGCCAGACCCTGGACCTGGCAGGCGAGCCCTTCCCCGGGGCCCCCGAGTGGACTGCGGCGCTCGGCGCGGACTACCGGCATTCCAGCGGCTGGTTCGTCGGTGGCGACCTCAAGTACACCGGCACCACCACCTCGACCACTGTGCTGACAGGCGAGGAAGAGGACCGCATGCCGGTCTACACCGTCCTCAACCTGCGCACCGGCTATGCCGCCGAGCAGTGGCGCCTGACGCTGTGGGCCGACAACGCCACCGACGAAGAGTATTTCCTCTTCCGCAACAAGGATTCCGCCGTCCAGACGGCCGTGGTCGGTCGCGAGCGGGTGGTCGGTGCGACGCTCGACCTGAACTTCTGATCCTGACGAGAGGAAGCCCGGCATTCGCCGGGTTTCCTGCTTTCCACGGCAAATGATTCTTCCTGGCGGGATAGTCGATGACTGATGACGCCCTCTTTTCCGGCGCAGGGTTCCTGCTGGTTTCCCTCGGCGCCCTGTTCCTGTACCTGACATCCGCACACCAGCGACTGCTGCGCAGGCCGTTCCGACCCGCACCGTTTCTGGTGCTTGGCGCGGCGTTCCTGTTCGCCGGAACCGCCGCGTGGACGGTGGCATGGGGCGGACTGGTGGGCGGTCTGCTGGCGCTCGCGGTATGGATGCTGGTCAGCGTTGCCCTGCCCTACCTTCTGGCGCGGAGGAAGCTGTAGGTGTCCTATCGCTCCCAGGCAGTCGCCAGCACATTCCTCGGCACGCCCCTGACGCTGGCCTTGTGCGCGCTGTACGCCGAGTACGGCCCGGGTCTTCCCTATACCCGCTTCGTGGTCGCCGTGTTTCTGCTGGTGCCGGTCTGGTGCGCGGTCATGATCTGGGGGCTGAAGCGCGCTAAGTCGCTCAGTTGCTGGATTGGCCTGGGCGGCGCGCTGGCCATTGCCGGCGGTGTTCTTTTCCTTGCCCGGCATTCCAGTGGAGGCTGACGATGGCGAAGTCGCGAATGTTCTCGCCGCAAACCATCAAGCGCTTTACGTCCGTGCACAGCTGGATCGGCATCGCCACCGGCATGGCGCTGTTCATCGCCTTCTACGCCGGCGCGATCACCATGTATGCGGAGGCGCTGCACCAATGGGCCAATCCCGAGCTGCGGCAGTCGAGCGGGACGCTGGCGCAGCTGGATCGACTGGTTTCCGTGGTGGCGACCGAGCGCGCCAGCGGCGGAAATTTCTCGATCTCCCTCGGCGATGGCGAAAAGCCCTCGGCCAGCTACTTCGAAGGCAACGACCGCTCGCGTCCCCAGCAAACGCGCGTCCTTGACGAACAATTCGAAGTCGTACCGCGCCAGACCCATTCCGAAATCCGTCATTTCATCAACCAGATCCATTTCACCCTGGGGCTGCCGTTTACTGCGGGATTCCTCCTGATGGGCGTGGTCAGCCTGGTGTATTTCCTCGCCCTGGTAACGGGAGTCCTGATCCATCTGCCGCATCTGCTGGCAGACCTTTACGCCCTGCGCGTCGGCAGGAACCTGAAAAGACTCTGGCTCGATGCCCACAATGTGGTTGGCGTGCTGTCGTTGCCGTTCCACCTGATGTTCGCCTTCACCGGCTTCCTGTTTTCCGCGTTCCTGGTGATGCCGGGGTTGATGCAGACACTGACACCGACACCCGCGCCATCGAAGGCCTACCTGGCCGAGGGGCGTTTCGGCGAGAGCAAATTCGGAGGTTCCGGCGCTGACAAGGCGCCCGGCACGGTCGTGGCGATGCTGCCGGCCAGCCGGCTGATCGCCATTGCGTCTGCACGTGTGGATGGCTTTCAGCCAACCGGTATTTCCTACACGGCCTATGGCACGGAAAAGGCCAGCGCGAAGGTCACGGGGCATTTGCGCACGGAGCTGATCGCGCAGGGCTGGGTCATCGTTTCGCCCATCACCGGGGAGATTCTGAAAGTCGACGCGCCGGGCGAGCGCAGTACCGGACTGGTTCTGGAGAACAGCTACCTGTCCCTGCACGTCGGCGAATTCGGCGGGGAACTCATGCGTGCCCTCTATTTCCTGCTCGGGCTCGCGGGCGCTTTCCTGTTCTTCTCGGGGAACCTGCTGTGGATCGAAAGCCGGCGCCGGCATCGGCAACCCGCGCAACCCGGAAGCGGCTGGGTCATGGCCCAGGTCACGCTGGGGGTATGCCTGGGTTGCTGCCTGGGCATCGGTTTCGCACTGCTCGGCAACCGGCTGCTGGTGGCCGGCGTCGTCACGCAGCAACCGCTGGAAGCAAACATGTACTTCATCGGCTTCTTCGGCGCGCTGATGTGGTCGCTGGCGCGGCCGCCGAGCCGGGCGGGAGTGGAGCTGCTGTCCGGTTGTGCGGTTGTCTATGCCGTCCTGCCGATCCTCAACGCCATGCTGACCCGGGAAAACCTGCTGGTCACGATTCGCGAGCAACTCTGGGGCGTCGCCGTGATCGACCTGATGCTGGCGGGCCTGGCCGTATCGTTCGGACTGGCAGGCCGCGCGGCTTGGCGGCGCGCACGCTTCGGTCCGCCGAACAGCGTCTGGTCACTCGCCAGCCCCCGCAGGATGGGTTGAGCGCAGCGATACCCATGATCCCGCGACGATGGATGCGGCCTCCCGTAGGTTGGCGCTGAGCTTGCGAAGCCCAACGGTGCAGCGCCCGACAGATGTTGGGCTTCGCTGCGCTCAGCGCCAACCTACGTCGAGGATTTCAGGCGGGTGATCAGGCTGGAGGTGTCCCAGCGCCCTCCTCCGGCTGCCTGCACGTCGGCGTAGAACTGGTCGACCAGTGCGGTCACCGGCAGTTGCGCGCCGTTGCGGCGGGCTTCGTCGAGCAGGATGGCGAAGTCCTTGCGCATCCAGTCCACCGCGAAGCCGAAGTCGAAGCGCCCTTCCAGCATGCTCTGGTGACGATTCTCCAGTTGCCAGGACTGCGCCGCGCCCTTGCCGATGACCTCCATAGCCGCCATCACATCCAGACCGGCGCACTGGCCGAAGTGCAGCGCCTCGGCCAGTCCCTGCAGCAGTCCGCCGACGCAGATCTGGTTGACCATCTTGGTCAACTGCCCGCTGCCGACGTGGCCCATCAGGCGCACCATCCGTGCATAGGCGGCGATCACCGGCTCGGCGCGCTGGAAGAACTCCTGCTCGCCGCCAACCATCACCGTGAGGATTCCACCCTCGGCGCCGGCCTGGCCGCCGGAAACCGGTGCATCGAGAAAGCCCAGTTCGCGTTCGGCGGCCAGCACCGCCAGCTCGCGGGCGACCTGTGCCGAAGCGGTGGTGTGGTCGATCAGCAGGCTGCCCGGCCGCATCCCCGCGAGCACGCCATGTTCGCCGAGCACCACGCTGCGCAGGTCATCGTCGTTGCCCACGCAACACATCACGAACTCCGCCCCCTGCGCCGCTTCCCGTGGCGTCGGCGCCGAGCTGTCGCCGTGCTGCGCCACCCACTGCGCGGCCCGCGCGGCGGTGCGGTTGTAGACGCACACCTGGTGGCCCTTGCCCTGCAGATGGCCGGCCATCGGGTAGCCCATTGCGCCAAGGCCGATGAAAGCGACTTTCGCCATGTCGATCACTCCTGTTCGAACCAGCCGCAGAGCCTAGCACAGCGGTTTGCCGAGCCCGGAAAGCCCTTCCATACTGCTTGGCAAACCGAGGACAGCGCCTATGCCCCACTGGCTGGTAATCGATCTGGAAGCGACCACCGAGGAAGGCGGCTGGCCGGTCGAGGAAATGGAGATCATCGAGATCGGCGCGACCCTGGTCGCCGAAACCGATGGCCGCGAGCTGGATCACTTCCAGCGCTTCGTGCGGCCGCGTCGCCGCCCCGTGCTGACCACCTTCTGCCGCGAACTCACGCATATCAGCCAGAGCCACGTCGACAACGCCGCGCCCCTGCACGAGGTGTGGGCGCAGTTCGAGCATTGGCTGGCGCAGCACAGCCCGCGCCTTGCCGGCTGGGCCAGCTGGGGCGACTACGACCGCCGCCAGCTGGAGCAGGAATGGAGCCGGCAGAACCTCTCCAGCCAGCTCTGCCGGCTACGCCACATCAATCTCAAGCAACGCTTCGCCGAAGCCCGCCAGCTGAAACGCCCGGTCGGCCTGAACACCGCCCTGCAACTGGCCGGCCTGCGCTTCCAGGGCCAGCAGCATCGCGCGCTGGAAGACGCCCGCAACACCGCCCGCCTGCTGCCACTGGCGCTGCCCGCCTGCGAATGAGCGTCCCGCTCTAGTGACGATGCCCGCGCCCTTGGGCATACTGGCGGCCCTTCTTATTCCCCCCTCTTGCAGGAGAAGCCCATGTTCAAGGTCAACGAGTACTTCGACGGCACCGTCAAATCCATCGCTTTCGACATGGCCGCGGGCCCAGCCACCATCGGCGTGATGGCCGCCGGCGAGTACGAGTTCGGCACCAGCCAGCTGGAAGTGATGCACGTCATCGCCGGCGCCCTGACCGTCAAGCTGCCGGGCAGCGAAAACTGGGAAACCTTCGCCGCCGGCAGCAACTTCACAGTTCCGGCCAACAGCAAGTTCCAGCTGAAGGTCGCCCAGGACACCGCATACCTCTGCGAATACCGCTGATACCTGCGCGCTCCACGAAAAAACCGGCCAGATGGCCGGTTTTTTTATTGTCGCCAGCGATGCGGCGCACATCCGTAGGGCGGGTGCAACCCGCCAGACAGACGCGCCATGGCGGGTTTCACCCGCCCTACTCCTGTCAACGGTCGTGCTCGCAGTTGATCATCCACGGCACGCCGAAACGATCCTCCAGCGCTCCGAACGCCGCCGCCCAGAAGGTCTTCTCCAGCGGCATCACCACCTTGCCGCCCTCCGCCAGGCCGTCGAAGACCCGCCGGGCGTCGGCCTTGCTGTCGACGTTCACCGAAATCGAGCAACCCTTGACGCCCTCGTAGGGCATCCCCTGGCAGGTGTCGGAGCCCATCAGCACCTGGTCACCGACCTGCAGGCGCGCGTGCATGATGCGCTGCCGCTCCGCTTCCGGAATCTCCTCGCAACCCGGCCCGTCACTGAAACGCATCATCAGCGGCAGCTCGCCGCCCAGCACCTGCGCATAGAGGCGGAAAGCCTCCTCGCAGCGGCCATCGAAAGTCAGATAGGCATTCATGTACATGGCACGTACCTCGTCATTTCAGGATTTGTCGGCGATCTGCTGGCGGATGCGTTCTTCCTGCTCGCGCAGTTCCGGGGTGAACTCTTCGCCGAAATCGTCCGCTTCGAAGATCTGGCGGATTTCGATTTCCGACTCGCCTTCGAACGGATTGGGGCAGCGTTTGACCCAGTCGATGGTTTCCTGCAGCGAAGCGGTCTCGAAAATCCAGAATCCGGCAATCAACTCCTTGGTTTCGGCGAACGGACCGTCGACCACCTCGCGCCGGTTTCCGGAAAACTTCACCCGCGCGCCTTTCGAACTGGGCTGCAGGCCCTCGCCGGCCTGCATCACGCCGGCTTTCGCCAGTTCCTCGTTGTAGGCCCCCATTGCCGCGAGAAGTTTCTCGTCGGGCATCACGCCCGCCTCGGAATCGGCGGTGGCCTTGACTATCACCATGAAGCGCATGACTTGCTCCTCCTGTCGGTGGCGTGGGAGAGCGGGTAGCTTCCCGACTCTGCCGAATAGTCGAACCGGCACATGACGATTCGACAAACGCGACGGCTTTCCGCAGCCATTCATCGGCCGTCGCCCAGCCACGATTTCCCGTGAAACCAGGGAGGATAGGCGAAGATCCTGCGGGCGACAGACGCCCGGGCCGGGGAACCGGCATGCAGGCCAGGCTGGACAAGGCTTTCCCCGTCTATCTAAATTCCGCAGTTCACCAATGCCAAAGGACTGCTCCCATGAGCCTGGAATCGGTTCGTGCCTTCTTCGCCGCGAAGGCGCCCGACATCGACATCATCGAACTGGACACCAGCACCGCCACCGTCGCCCTGGCCGCCGAGGCCCACGGCGTGGAGCCCGGGCGGATCGCCAAGACGCTGTCCCTGCGCGTCGGCGAACGCACCGTGCTGGTGGTGGCGCGCGGCGATGCGCGGCTGGACAACCGCAAGCTCAAGGAAGCGCTCGGCGGCAAGGCGAAGATGCTGGCGGCCGAGGAAGTGGCCGAGCTGACCGGCCACCCGGTCGGCGGCGTCTGCCCATTCGGCCTGGCCACGCCGCTGCCGATCTATTGCGACGTTTCGCTGCGCGCCTTCGAGGAAGTGCTGCCGGCTGCCGGCGCGCTGCACAGCGCGGTACGGATCGACCCAGAACGCCTGGCGGAGCTCGTCGAGGCGGATTGGGTGGATGTCTGTCAGGAACCGGCCTGAAGCTGGCTCCTACAAAAACAACCCTCCGATATCGGCGGCAAGACAGCAGGTAGGGCGGGTGCAACCCGCCAATCCGGAAGCATCATGGCGGGTTGCACCCGCCCTACGGATGTGGAACGCCAGGGAAGCACCACAAAAAACGCCGGGAGCAGTCCAAACCGCTCCCGGCGTGCATCGCCTCCCCATCAGAGGGTCCGCGCGATGATTTCCTTCATGATTTCGTTGGAGCCACCGAAGATCCGGCTCACCCGGGTGTTCACGTACTGGCGGGCGATCGGGTATTCGACCATGTAGCCGTAGCCGCCGTGCAGTTGCAGGCACTCGTCCACGATCAGCCCGGCATTGTGCGTGCACCACCACTTGGCCATGGCCGCCACTTCGCCGCTCAGTTCGCGCTTGAGCACCTTGACCATGCAGTCGTCGATGAAAGCCTGGGCGATGGTCACCGTGGTCTTCACTTCGGCCAGCTTGAAGCGGGTGTTCTGCAGCTCCAGCGAGGCCTTGCCGAACAGCTTGCGGTTGCGCACGTACTCGGCGGTGTCCGCCAGGGCGCGCTCCATGGTGCCGAGGCCGCCGAGGGCGATGATCATGCGTTCCTGCGGCAGTTGCTGCATGAGCTGGAAGAAGCCTTTGCCCTCCTCCGGGCCAAGCAGGTTGGCCACCGGCACACGGACGTCGTCGAAGAACAGCTCGACGGTGTCCTGGCCCTTGCTGCCGATCTTCTCGAGGATGCGGCCACGGCGGAAGCCCGGCAGGTCCCTGGTCTCGACCACGACGATCGAGGTGCCACGGGCGCCCTGGGTCGGGTCGGTCTTGCACACCAGCAGGATGACGTCGGCGTGGTAGCCGTTGGTGATGAAGGTCTTCGAGCCGTTGATGACGTACTCGTCGCCGTCACGGATGGCCTTGGTCTTGATGTTCTGCAGGTCGGAGCCGACGCTCGGCTCGGACATGGCGATGGCGCCGACGAACTCGCCGGTGGCCATCTTCGGCAGCCAGCGCATTTTCTGCTCTTCGCTGGCGTAGGCGAGGATGTAGTGGGCGACGATGCCGCTGTGTACGCCGGTGCCCAGCGCGGTGCTGATCGCGCGGGACTGTTCCAGCGCCATGATGGCGTCGTGGGCGAAGTTGCCGCCGCCACCGCCGTACTCCTCGGGGATGCTCAGCAGCAGCATGCCGGCCTCGCCTGCGCGGTTCCAGGCTTCGCGGTCGATGTATTGCTGCTTGGCCCAGCGCTCGTCGTTGGGCACCAGCTCTTCGGCGATGAAGCGGCGCACGGACTCCTGGAAGATCACCAGGTCATCGGTGATCCAGGAAGATTGATGGTTGAACATGGGGGAAGCTCCTCCAGAAAGGGTTGCCGGACCGCCGACACGACGGCCCGGGACGTATCGATTTCTCAGGTACGGGTCGTCAGTTGACCGCCCGGGCCTTGTCTTTCCAGTAAGGGGCGCGCAGGTCGCGCTTGAGGATCTTGCCGGCGCCGGACAGCGGCATGCCGTCGCGGAACTCGATGCTCTTCGGGCACTTGTAGCCGGCGATGTGCTGGCGGCAGTGCTCGATCAGCTGCTCGTCGCTCGCCTCGACGCCGGGTCTGAGGACCACCACGGCATGCACCGCCTCGCCCCAGCGGTCATGGGGAATGCCGATCACCGCGCTGCTCAGCACCGCCGGATGGCGGGCCAGTGCGCTCTCGACCTCGGCGGAGTACACGTTCTCGCCGCCGGTGACGATCATGTCCTTGATGCGGTCGACGATGTAGAGGTAGCCATCCTCGTCCATGTAGGCGCCGTCGCCGGTATGCATCCAGCCGCCGCGCAGGGCCTGGGCGGTTTCCTCCGGCTTGTTCCAGTAGCCCTGCATGACGTTCGGCCCGCGCACGATGATTTCGCCGACGGTGCCGCGTGGCACGTCGTTGTCGTTCTCGTCGACGATGCGCAGCGTGACCGCCAGCGCCGGACGCCCGACGGAGCGCACGCGGCCATTGGCGATGCCTTCCGGACCGTGGTTTTCCGGGCCGTTGGCCGAGATCGGCGGCGCCACTTCGGTCATGCCGTAGCCGTGGACGAACTCCACGCCCGGCAACTGCGCCAGCGCCTGCTCAAGCAGCGCCGGGGAAATCGGCGAGGCACCGTAGGTCAGGCGCTGCAGGCTGCCCAGGTCGTGGCTGGCGAACTCCGGATGCATGATCAGCGCCTGCAGCATGGTCGGCACCAGCAGGGTTTCGGTCACCCGCTCGCGCTGGATGGTCTGCAGCACGTCGAGCGGATCGAACGCCGGGACGAAGACGTGCGGCTGGCCGAGCAGCCCCTGGGCGATGACCGCAGACATGGCGGCGCCATGGAACATCGGCGCGATATGCAGGCATACCCGGTCGGCCGGCACCGGATGCTCGGCCATCCGTCCCACGGCCGACGACCACAGGTTCATGTGCGACTGCATCACGCCCTTGGGCCAGCCGGTAGTGCCGCCGGTATACATGATGCTGGCCAGGTCGTTGCCGCCGCGGAAGGCGTCTTCCACCGGTTCGGCTTCCTCGATCAGCCGCTCGTAGGAGAGCATGCCCTCAGGCGCCGGGCCGTCGCCGATGTGGATCAGCAGGGGCGGGAACCTGGCGCTGGCGCGAATGCCCTCGGCCATGCGCAGGAAGTGATCGTCGATCAGCAGGATGCGGGTGTCGCAGTCGTCCAGCGAATAGACGATCTCCGGCACGCTCCAGCGGATGTTCACCGGATTGATCACCCCGCCGCCCCACCAGGTCGCCAGCAGGTATTCGTAGAAGCGGTCGGAGTTCAGGCCGAGCAGGCCGACGCGGTCGCCGGTGCGCATGCCCAGCTGCTGCAGGGCGCCAGCCAGGCGCGAGACGCGCTCGACCAGTTCGCCATAGGTGCGGCGACGACCGCGAAACACGGTGGCCAGTGCGTCGGGCTGCAGCTGCTGCATGCGGTGCAGCCCCTGGGTCAGATACATGGTGAATCCTCTCTTGTTATCGACTGCCGGAACCGTGTGGCGCACGTGTGGCCCGGCGGGACGGAATCGATATCCAGTAGACCAATGCACCTTTTGTGAAAGGCCACCCACGCCGGGTGGCGCACTACCCGCCCCGGCAAGGCAAAACAGTACCCAGCGTTGGCAGCCCGACGCCGCGATACACTCGAACGCCAGTTTTCTCCGGGCCCCATTCGAATGAGCAAACAGAACAGCCACTGGACTTCCACTTCACCTGTCCTCGCGAACGAACGACGGACGCCGCCGCGCACCGCCGGCGGCATCGTCGCGCGCGACCTGCACGAACGCCTGCTGAAGGCCCGGCGCCTGCGCTGCATCGTGCTCAGCGGCCCCGCCGGCTGCGGCAAGACCACCACGCTGTCGGCCTGGCGCCAGCAACTGCTGCCGCTTGGCTACGATTTCGCCTGGCTCACCCTGTCCGCCGAGGACAACGAGCTGCTGCAGTTCCTCGAATACCTGTTCGCCGGGCTGGCCGGGATCGACCCGGCGATCAGCCGCCAGGCCGCCCTGCTGGAAGGCCGCGACAGCGAAGCGGTGGAACGCAGCATGGTCACCCTGGTGCGCGGCATCGCCACCCATCCACGCGAGGTGATGCTGGTGCTGGACGACCTGCACCACCTCAGCGATGTCGGCATCCACCAGGCGTTGCAATGGCTGATCGACTACGCGCCGGACAACCTGCACCTGGTCATCGCCTCGCGCGGTACGCCGCCGCTGTCGCTGGCGCGCCTGCGCAGCCAGGGGCTGGCGCTGGAGCTGGGCGTGCTCGACCTGCGCTTCACCCCGGAGGAAACGGAGCAGTTCCTCAGGAGCCGCCTGGGCGAGATTTCCGCCGGCGACGCCCGCCGCATGCACGAGCTGACCGATGGCTGGGCGGCCGGGCTGCAACTGCTCTGCGTCAGCCACAAGAAAAGCCGTCGGGGCCCGGGCAAGCCGGTGCAGATTCGCGACGTCCAGGCATTCATCGAGTTCTTCGAGACGGAAGTGCTCGGGCAGCTGTCATCGACCGACCTGGAACTGCTGCTGCACATGGCGGTGTGCAACCGTTTCTGCGCCAGCCTGTGCGCCGCGCTGACCGGCAACCCCGACGCGGCCGGCGACGCCATGGCGCTGCTGGCGCGGATGGAAAGCGACAACCTGTTCCTGATCCCCCTCGAAGGCAGCGGCCGGGAAACCTGGTACCGCCTGCACCCGCTGCTGCGCGAGACGCTGCTCAAGCATTTCGACCTGCTCGGCGCAGAACGGCAGCGGGCGGTGCACGCCCGCGCCTGGGCGTGGCTCCGCGAGCATGAGCATCTGGAAGAAGCCGTCCGCCATGCGGTGCTCGGTGGCGCCGCCCCGGAGGCCGCGGCGCTGGTCGAGTCGCTGGCCGACCCGCTGTACGCCACGGGAGACCAGCGCAAGCTGATCCGCCTGGTCCGCCAGTTGCCGGCGGAAGAAGTCGACTCGCGGGTGACGCTGGGTATCGTCAGGGCACGCATGCAACTGTTCGCCCGCGACTTCGGCGCCACCACCGAAAGCCTGCAACGCTTGCAGCACAGCATTCCCGAGAGCGACCGCCCGGGACGCTTCAGGCTGGCGGTGCAACAGGCCATGCTCGCCCTGCAGCGCGACGACTCCGATGCCGCGCTGGCCGTGCTGCCAATGCTGCTCGATCCGCCGGTGGGCACCGATCCGGTAAGCCGCGGCTCGTGCAGCAACATCCTCACCTGGCTCTACCTGCATCGCGGCGAGTACCGGCAGGCGCGGCGAATACAGAGCGAGCGGCCGGCGCTGCTGGTGGATGGCAAGCCGCTGCTCGGCACCGCCTCCGGCATCCTCCAGGGGCGCTGCCTGGCCGGGCTCAGCCTGGCCATGGAAGGCCGGATGACCCAGGCCGAACGGGTCTACCGCGAAGTGCTGCACGAGGCCGAGCGCTGCGGCAAGTCCGGCGTGGATGCCCGGTGCCTGGCATCGGCGCTGCTCGGCGAAGTGCTCTACGAGCTCAACGAGATCGACGCGGCGATCCAGTTGCTCGCCGGGCAGGTCGATCTGCTCGAACGGCTTTCCATCCCCGATTCGGTGCTGCGCGTGCTGGTGGTGCTGGCCGGCGCGCAGTGGCTGACCGGCAACCAGCAGGAAGCCTTCGCCTACCTGGACCGCCTGGAGGAATACGCCACCAAGCTGAACCTGGACCGGCTGCTGACCTACAGCCTGGTGCGGCGAATCCACTGGAACCTGCAACTGGGCGAGTTGAGCGCTGCCGAAAACCACCTGCAGCGCCTCGACGCCATCGCCGCACGGCACAGGGACGTCGCTCACAGCGCACTGGACGAAATCCGCTTCCTGACCACAGGGGCGCGCATTCGCTGGCACGTGGCGCTGGGCAATCTGGAGCAGGCGGCAACGGCGCTGGAGCCGCTGATCGCCGTCTGCGAAGCGCGCGAGCGGCTGCTCGGCGCGACACGTCTGCAGATGCTGGCGGCGGTGATCGACTCCCACCGTGGAAATCACGATGCGGCCCGGGAGAAGGTGCTGACCGCCCTGCGCCGCGGGCAACAGCTTGGCCTGATGCGCACGCTGCTGGATATCCACCCGGATGCGCTGGAACTGATTCGCCAGGTCGCCCATGGGGAGAAACTCGATCCGCTGCTGGCCTTCTATGCCGAGCGGCTGCTGGCCCAATGCACGCCAACCATGATCGCTCCCGCCGAGGCAGCGGACGGTTCGGCGGTGCTGCCGGGCATGGAGCTGCTCAGCGAACGCGAGCTGGAAATCCTCCACCTGCTGGCCCAGGCGCTGCCGAACAAGAAGATAGCCCGCGCGCTGGGGCTTTCCCCCGAGACGGTGAAATGGCACCTGAGCAACATCTACGGCAAGCTCGGCGTGAGCAGCCGTGACGAAGCGGTCGAGCGCATGCGCGATCTGACCGCCAGCAGCGTGTAGGGCGGGTGCAACCCGCCAGCGCAACCGCTGCCAGGATGGGGTCCGGCACCGGGGCGCCGAGCCGCGTCAGTCGTCGCGGGTCAGCACTTCCAGCAGCTCGATCTCGAAGATCAGGTTGGAGTTCGGCTTGATGTGCGCACCGACCTGCCGCTCGCCATAGCCCAGATGCGCCGGCACGAAGAGCTTGCGCTTGCCGCCGACCTTCATGCCCATGAGGCCGATATCCCAACCCTTGATCACCCGGCCGGTGCCGATCACGCACTGGAACGGCTTGCCGCGGTCGTAGGACGAGTCGAACTTGGTGCCGTCCTCCAGGTAGCCGTCGTAGTTGGTGGTGATCAGGGCGCCCTTGACCGCTTCCTTGCCGTCGCCCAGTTGGATGTCTTCTATCCGCAGTTCGTCGCTCATCGTTTTCTCTCGTTATCCAGTGGCCGTGGATTCTCGCCGGGCGCTGTTTTCGCAGGATTCCTCGCACCTGGCAACCACACAATCCCCTGTAGGAGCCAGGGGGACGCCTAGTTCTTGCTGGCGATCCGAGGTTTCAGTCCGGCTAAGACATCGCCGGTGGGCACGGTTGGTCGCCAGCAAGCTGGCTCCTACAAAAGCGGGTCAGTAGATGCCCGGCAGCAACCGTGCCGTGCGCGCGCAATAGGCCTCGTACTCGGCACCGAACTGCGAGCGCAACAGCGCCTCCTCCGAGCGGATACGCGCCAGCAGCGGCGGAATAAGCAGCAGCGTGAGCAACACCCCAACCCCGGAGCGGAACGCCAATACCCAGCCGAAGCTGCCGATCAGCAAACCGAGATAACTGGGATGGCGAATCCGGCTGTACACGCCGCTGGTGACCAGCCGGTGGCCGGGCTGAATGGCGACCAATCCGCTGAAGCGGTCGCCGAGGACGAACACCGGCCACAAGCGCAGGACGCAGCCACCGCCGAAAAGCACGACACCGAACCAGCGCATGGCGTCGCCATCCAGGGTCCAGAAGTCGATGCGGTCGGTGTACGCCGGCAGCCACGCGCTGAGCAGCCCGAGCACGCCGAACACGGGGAGCACCCAGCGATTGGCGCGGTCCTCGCGCTCGCCGGAACTCATGCTGCCGCCAGCGAACACGGCAAGCCCGGAAATCGCGAAGAGCACCAGCGTCAGGGCGACGAGGGCCGGGTGGGAGAAAAACGCGGCGACTCCGCCCCAGCCGAGGATGGCCAGGGCGAGATACAGCAGCGTCGCCAGCATGATCAGCGCCAGTCGTTGCGGAATGCTCATGGCTGCCTCACGAAGGAGTGTTCGATTCAGCTTAGAAGCCAAAGCGAAGCGGTGGTTCGCTCCGCTACAGGGTGAACACCAGGGCCTTCAACCCGCTATCGGGATCGATATCGGCGAACTCCGGGGGATTTTCCAGTCGCTGCTGGAATTTCAGGCTCGGTACTTCCTCGGCCATGGCCTCGATCAGGAAGTCCGGGCCGATGGCCGGGTCGTTCACGCAGGCCAGCACGATGCCCTGCTCGCTCAGCAGCTCCGGCAGCTTGCGGAGGATTTTCCGGTAGTCGCGGGTCAGCGCGAAGCTGCCCTTCTGGAAGGACGGCGGGTCGATGATGACCATGTCGTAGGGCCCGGATCGCTTCACCTTGCCCCAGGACTTGAACAGCTCGTGGCCGAGGAAGCTGACACGTTCCATCTCATGGCCGTTGAGCCGGTGGTTCTCCCGCCCGCGCGTGAGAGCGGCCTTGGCCATGTCCAGGTTGACCACATGCTCGGCGCCGCCGGCGATGGCGGCGACGGAAAAGCCGCAGGTGTAGGCGAACAGGTTCAGCACCCGCCTGCCCTGCGCCTGTTCCCGCACCCACTGGCGGCCGTAGCGCATGTCGAGGAACAGGCCGCTGTTCTGCTTGCGGCCCAGGTCCAGCTTGAAGCGCAGGCCGTCCTCGCTGACGACGCACTCGTCGATCTCCCCGCCGAAAAGGAACTCGGTGGTGCTCTCCAGCAGATAGCGGTGCTGCAGTAACAGCCGTTGGGCTCCGCTATCCCGCCAGGTCGCCGAGTCGGTGAGCGCCGCGAGCATTTCCTTCAGTGCCGCCAGTTCGCCCTCCTCCGGTTCGCGGAACAGCGATACCAGCACGATGCCTTGCAGCCAGTCGACGGTGATCTGCTCCAGCCCCGGCCAGCGCCGGCCGCGCCCATGGAACAGGCGGCGCACCTCGTCGGGCGGGTCGCTCAGGGCGGCGCTGAGTTGCTCTTGCAGGACGGCGATGGCTTGCGGGTTCATGGCTCGGCTTCAGTGATGCGAAGCGCGGCATTCTATACCGCTGCCCGGCGGGGGGACCGCCGGATGTCGGTATCAGTTGCCGAAGCGCCGCAGCTGCATTTCGCGCAGACGGCTGAGGGTGCGGCGGAACGGGAAATCCAGATAGCCCTGGGTGTAGAGCTGCTCCAGCGGCACAGCAGCTTCTATATAGAGGGGCACCTTGCGGTCGTAGCACTCGTCGACCAGGGCGATGAAGCGGCGCACGCCATCGTCGTTGGGCGAAAGCTGCGGCAGCTCGCGGTCGCCCGCCTCCACGCGCTCCACGCCATCCTCGGTGCCCCGGGCGATCCGTCCTTCGCGCTGGGCGGCGCCGAGACTCGGTACGTCGCCCAGCAGGATAGCGCTGAAGCGGTCGCATAGCTCGATGAAGTCCAGTGCCGCCAGCGGCTGCTCGCAGAGATCGGCGTAACGGCACCAGACCGCCGCCTCGCCACGCCTGACCACCACGATGCTGCGATGCTCCAGGGGCAGCGGCTCGCCGGTTTCCGCACCACCGGACAACTCGGCGAACAGCTCCGGCAATACGCTTGGCGCGCCCGGCTGGCGAACCCAGTAGCGCTGCAGTGCGGAGCCGGGATGCAGACGGTGATCCTGCCCTCCGTCGACGGAAACCACCTGCATGTGCCGCTCGATGGCTTCAATCGCCGGCAGGAAGCGCTGGCGGTTGAAGCCATCGGCGTAGAGCTGCTGCGGCGGCTGGTTGGAGGTGGCGACCATCACCACGCCCTCGTCGAACATCGCCTGCAGCAGCCCGCCGAGCAGCATGGCGTCGCCGATATCGCTGACGAACAGTTCGTCGAAGCACAGCACCCGCAGTTCCGTTGCCAGTTCGCGGGCCAACGCGCGCAGCGGCTCGGCGGTGCCGGTGAGCTGGAACAGGCGGCGATGAACCCATTGCATGAAATGGTGGAAGTGCTGGCGCCGCGAAGGCACCCGCAGGCTCTGGTGGAAACGGTCCATCAGCCAGGTCTTGCCGCGTCCGACCGGCCCCCATAGATAGACACCCTGGGGACGCAGCCCGTCATGCAGCGCCTGCTGGCACTCCTCCAGCAGCGTGGCGGCCTGCAACTGCGCTGGGTCGGCGGCGAATCCCAGGGCATCGACGGCATGCCGGTAGACCGCCAGCGGCGAAAGAGAGGACAGTGCCTGGGTCATCGGATTTGGCCCGTTGCGGAACGCGCCGGTATGGCTGGAGAAAATTGCAAGAAAGGCTCCCGAAGCAGGCGAATGGCAGCGGGATTCTAACCGTTGTCGGCGCAATCCTGCTCCGGCGCGGCTGCTAAGCTCAACTTCCACGCCTTCCCACCGCTACGAGGAGCCCACGCATGAACAGCAAGATCGCCCTCATCACCGGCGCCAGCCGTGGCCTCGGCAAGAACGCCGCCCTGCATCTCGCCGCCCAGGGCGTCGACATCATCGGCACCTACCGCAGCCAGGCCGACGAGGCCAGGGCGGTGGCCGCGGAAATCGGGAAACATGGCGGGCGCGCCGTCATGCTGCAGCTGGATGTCGGCGACAGCGCCAGCTTCACCGCCTTCGCCCATCAGGTGGCGTCGGTGCTCAACGACACCTTCGGCAGACCGGACTTCGATTACCTGATCAACAACGCCGGCATCGGCATCAACGTGCCATTCGCCGAGACCAGCGAAGAGCAGTTCGACCAGTTGATGAAGATCCACCTCAAGGGGCCGTTCTTCCTTACCCAGACCCTGCTGCCGCTGATCGCCGATGGCGGACGCATCCTCAATATCTCCACCGGGCTGACGCGTTTCTCCCTGCCCGGCTTCTCCGCCTATGCGGCCATGAAAGGCGCCATCGAAGTGCTGAGCCGCTACCAGGCCAAGGAACTCGGCCCGCGCGGAATCGGGGTGAACGTATTGGCGCCGGGCGCCATCGAGACGGATTTCGGCGGCGGCGTGGTACGTGACGACACCACCATGAACGCCCAGATCGCCGCCGGCACCGCCCTCGGCCGCGTCGGCCTGCCGGACGACATCGGCGGCGCCATCGCCGCCCTGCTGTCGGACGGCAGCCGCTGGATCAACGGCCAGCGGGTGGAGGTTTCGGGCGGGATATTCCTCTGAGCCGGAGACCCGCGTAGGTTGGTGCTGAGCTTGCGAAGCCCAACGGCGATGTTGGGCTTCACTGCGTTCAGCGCCAACCTACGGCGATACCCATCATCGATTGTTGGCCTCATGGGTATCGCTTCGCTCAACCCATCCTACGGGACTACGTGGCTGAGCCAGAGCCCGCGTAGGTTGGTGCTGAGCTTGCGAAGCCCAACAATTGTGGCGTTGCAGCCCAAAGAGCCATGGATCACGCCCCCTGCGTCAGATGCCGCGCAATCGCCCGGCGCAGCGGTGGCATGGCCTGCGCCAGGCGCAATCCGGCGTTGCGCAGCAGGCGTGCCGGTGGGCTCGGCTGGTTGTACAGGCCGACGATGGCGCTGGTCGCCTGGTACAGCGGCCAGGTCGCCAGGCGATGGGCCAGTGCGTAGCGCTGCAGCGGCCAGGCCGAGCCGATGTCGCCGCCGCGCCGGTGCGTAGCCAGCACTTCCTCTGCCAAACGACGCTGGCTCTGCAGGCCGAAGTTGAAGCCATGGGCGGTGACCGGATGCATGCCCACTGCCGCATCGCCGATCAGCGCGCAGCGCGGCCCGGCGAAGCGTTCCGCGTAGACGCCAACCAGCGGATAGACATGCCGCGCACCCAGCAGGCGCATGCCACCCAGGCGCCGGTCGAAGCGCCGTTCGATCTCACGGGCGAAGGCTTCCTCGCCCATCTCCTGCAGCGGCGCCATCTCGCGTTGCGTCAGGGTCAGCACCACCGAGGAACGGTCGCCATTCAGCGGCAGCAACGCCAGCGTCTGGCCGTAGCCGAACCACTCCCAGGCCACCTGCTGGTGCGGGCGCTCGTGCGCCATGCGGCAGACCAGCATGGTCTTGCCGAAGTCCTGCATCCGCGCGCCGATACCGAGCATGCGCCGGGTTTCCGAGAAACGGCTATCGGCCGCCACCAGCAGTCGCGCGTCCACCTCATCGCCATTGGCCAGCGACAGGCGTACGCCATTGCGCTCGACCTGCAGTGCGGCGACAGCGCTTTCCGTCATCAGCCTGACATCGGCACATTCGGCCACCGCCGCATAGGCCGCCCGGCGAATCGCCTGGTTCGGCACCAGATACCCCAGCTGTTGCGCATCCGCCTGGCCGGCCTCGATGCGCAAGGCGAACAGCGAGGGACCGTTGAGCACCTGCGCATCGCGCAGCGGCGCGACATCCTCGGCGGCAATCCGCGACCACAGGCCGAGCGCCTGCATTTGTGCGCGCGAGGCATGGGTCAGCGCGATCTCGCGGCCGTCCTCCGCCGGCTCGGCCAGCGCGGCGAGTGGCTGGCGGTCGATCAGCAGGATCGACAGGCCGTGCCCGGAGAGCGAGCGGGCCAGGCACAATCCCGCCGGCCCGGCGCCGACGATGGCAATGTCCACGTTCATTGGGGATGACTCCTTTCGCAGATGTGAGCGGTTCGGGAGTCTAGGTCGGGGCACGAGTGGCGATCTTGCGGTGGATCATTGCACTGCCGCGCAACATTCAGGCAGGCAGAGGGGCCATCTCGCGGGTCGATTGCCAGACTTTCACGCCATCCAGCTCCGCCAGGTACTCGTCCAGCTCCAGCAGGCCCAGGCACGGCATCGCGCCGCGCTCCTTCAGCTCGCCCCGCGCCAGCTTGCGCGCCAGCAGCACTGCGGCGACACAGGGGATGCTCGGCCCATGCTCGCTGTCGGCGAGCAGCTCCCAGCACAGTTCCAGCGGCCGGCCGTCATTCCCCGTACCGCGCAGGCGCACGAACATGCCGCTGCGGCCATTGCTCAAGGGTTCGAGCGCAATCGCCAGGCGATGCAGCTTCGCGCTCAAGGGCGCGGCGCTGCGCAGAAACCCCAGGCGGACGAGCCACGACAGCCCCCAGATGCCCAGCTGGACGGTACGCAGCCTGGTGCCGGCGAAATACTGCACGCTGCGCGCGGAAGGGTAGCGCTTGGGGAACAGCTCCAGGTCCGGCGCATCGCCATTGGCCAGCCAGCGCCGGCCGAACGGCGACGGGAAGCGGTGGCGACGCAGGCCCTGCCAGCCATGAACCTCCCGCCATTCGCCGCCCAGCCATTGGCGCAGCGGCTTGCCGCAATAGCCGAGCGCCGCTGCCACGGTAGCCAGGCCATGGCTCTTCGCCGAGGTGCTGACGCCATGGGCGATGCTGTCCAGCCGGCCGAATGCCGACTGCAGGCGGTCGATCACCGCGGAACTCAACGCCGGCAGGGTGCTGGCGCCGCTGCACACCAGCACTCCGGCGCGCCGGGCGGCGTTGTCCAGTTCGCCGATACCGCAGACGAAGGCGCGTGCATCGGCCAGATCGAGGTAATGCACCCGTGCCGCGACAGCTGCCCGCGCGACCCGGTAATCCTGCCCCTGGAACGGGCCGGCGGCGGAGATCACCAGATCCACGTTCAGCTCGGAGAAGCGCCCGGCAAGGGTCGGCTGGTTCATGTCCAGGCACACCGCCTCGCCGCCGACCGCCCGGGCCAGGTCCCCGGCGCGCTTGCGGTCGCGTCCGGCGACCAGCACCCGCATGCCGTCGCAGGCGCCCAGCCGGCGCACGATGACGCTGCCGAAGTTGCCGTAGCCGCCCAGCACCAGGACACGGAAAGGTGGAGTGAGGGACGCGGACATCAGTTCTCCATGGTATCGACCCGGAGGCAGGCCTTAGCCTGACCCGCCATGGAAAACCGGCCTGGCGCGACTACACTCGTTGCACACGATGTTGAACAGCGCTCTGCCCAGGAACATGGCCGGACTCCCCGTTGCATGAAAGGAGGAGTCTAGACCATGCCCTTGCCTGCGCCAGTCGAATGGCGCGAGCGGCTCAGTCGCCGAAACCCACGGGATAGAGCAGTTCCTCGCGGTAGCCGGCCCAGACCCGCACCGCTGCGGGGAATTCCGCATCCAGTTGCGGATCGCCGCTGTCGACCAGCAGCGGACGACCTTCCAGAGTCCCCAGCTTGCGCTTGGTGGCGATCACCCGCAGACGCTCCAGGCCGATGGCGCGCAGCACGCGCGGGCTGATCTGCTGGTTGCCGCGGCCGATGATGTGGCCCTGGCCGCCGATGGCGGTGACCAGCAGGAACGCCGGATGACCATCGACCAGTTCGAACAGTTGCTGTTCGGTGACATCGAGGGCGATCACCTGGCCGTTCTCGATCACATCGACGCCCAGCAGCGTGGTGTCCAGCCGCAGTTCGCCGGCCAGCCCATGCAACGTCGAACCCGGGCCGAACACATAGCGCACGCCCTCCTCCCAGCCTTCCTCCAGCCAGGCGGCGAGATCGGCCAGCACCAGTTCCTCGGTTTCCACCCCGGCCTGTTTGACGTGCTGCATGAAGTGCCCTTCTTCCGGCACTGTCAGCTCGGCGTACCAGCGCGCCGCCACGCGGCCTTCGCGCAGGGCGGCCTCGTCCAGGTCGCGCACTTCGCCGTGGGTCAGCCGCACCAGCCCGCCTTCGATCAGGCGCCGGGCCAGTTCGCCGGCGGCGCGCGGGCTGATGGCGTAGACGCCCGAGTGAATCTTCACCCCGGCGGGAATCCCCAGTACCGGCTGATCCTCCCGCGCGACAGCGGCGACATCCCGCGCCGTGCCGTCGCCGCCAGCGAAGAGGATCAGCGCCTCGCCGGCATCCTGCAGGAGCTGCACCGCATGACGGGTGTCCTCCGCCGTGCTTTGCGGACCTTCGATTTCGCCGAGCACCTGGTAGCGGAAGCCCATGCTCTGCAGCAGGTCCGCACCCATAGGGCCGGGGAAGGTCAGGAATGCCAGGCGCTCGCGCAGCGGCAGCAGTTGCTCCAGGGCGATCCGCGTACGGTCCGCCGCGTGGGGCTCGGCACCCCGGGCGAAAGCCAGCGTGGCCACCCCGTCGCTGCCCTTGAGCGCGGTCGGGCCGCCGATACCGGCCAGCGGATTGATGATCAGCCCCAGACGAAAACCGTCCATACTCATTTCTGCTGTACCTCGTCCCAGGTTCTGTACGGAAAGTCGCCGAGCGAAGGTCAGGCTAGGCAAAAATTGGTGAGGAAGCGGAGTTTACGAGCTGTAAATGAGCATTACTCGCTCCGCTCGCCCTCCGGGCCGCGCTAAAGCGCGTTCAGTGGCAAGCCACTGTCCGAACCGATTTTTAACGACGCCTCACCGAGCGCAGGCAATTTCCGTACAGAACCTGAACCGGTTCAGCGCCGGTAAGGACACACTATAACGACAAGCAAAGACCGGGGATCTCGCCTTTGGCACGCAGAACGCGAGAGCGCCCGGTCTTTTTTGCTCTGGAGAAACCGAGAGGTGTCACCGAGCCTTCATGAGATCTGCCTAGACTGCAGTTACTGCTGATGAGGAGATTGGCCATGAGCATCCAGGATTCTCGCAACGTCGAGCCCCGCCCCGCCCCCCAACCCGGTGCTGCGCAGCAATCGACCGGTGGTGCGATCATCGACGCAGAGGGACACGAGATCCCCATCACCGAGGAAATGATCCAGCGTGCGTGCAAGCAGCTGGACGAAAGCTGCGACGAGAAATCCGGCTGAGCGGATCGATCGTCCCCTCTCCCTCCAGGCGAGAGGAACGCTACTCGCCCGCCCGGTTGGCGCCGAGCGCGTCGACCAGGCGTTGCAGCGCCGGTGACTCACCCTGCAGGTCCACCCACAGCCCGGTGATCTCGCGGCGCGGCGGGTAGTGTTTGCGCAGCGCATCGAACGCCTTCGCCCGGGTGGCGTCGTCACCTGCGAGACTGCGGCGGAACGCGGCATCGTCGCTGCGCGGGTCGTACACCGCACGACACAGCAACGCCAGCGCCCAGGCCGGGTCGCAGTCCTCGCGCAGGCTCAGTTCGGCCAGCCACTGCGGCGGCAGCAGGTCGTCCAGGCGCACCGTCGGCGCAACCCCCAGCCAGGCGCAGAACGCCTCGTGGATCTGCGCGGTGCCGCGAATCTTGCCGTCCAGGCTGTAGCCGGCGATGTGCGGAGTGGCGATCTGGCACAGGTGCGCCAGGCCGATATCCACCTGCGGCTCGCCCTCCCAGACATCCAGCGCCACTTCCAGATCGGCACCGGCCTGCAGGTGCTCGCGCAGCGCCAGGTTGTCCACCACCGCGCCACGACTGGCGTTGAGCAGCCAGGTACCGGGACGCAACGCCTGCAGCTGCGCCGCATCCAGCAGATGCCAGGTGGGATGTGCGCCGGTGCGGGTCAGCGGGGTGTGCAGGCTGATCACATCGCACTCGCGCAGCAGTTCTTCCAGTTCGACGAAATCGCCGCCCTCCGCCGCCTGCCGTGGCGGATCGCAGACCCGCACGTTCCAGCCAAGGCCGCGCAGCACATCGACCAGCCGCCCGCCGACCTGACCGGCGCCGACCACGCCGTAGCTGCGCGTGGTCAGATCCACGCCATGCACCTCGGCCAGCGCCAGCAGGCTGCCCAGCACCCAATCCACCACGCCGCGCGCATTGCAGCCGGGCGCGCTGGCCCAGGCGATGCCGGCTTCGGCGAACCAGCCGAGATCGAGATGATCGGTGCCGATGGTGCAGGTGCCGACGAAACGCACCTTGCTGCCTTCCAGCAGCGCACGGTCGACGCGGGTCACCGAACGCACCAGCAGCACCTCGGCATCGCCGATGGCGTCGCGGTCGATGCCGCGGCCCGGCACGCGGCGGATGTCGCCGTGGCTGCCGAAAAAGGCTTCGACCAGGGGAATGTTCTCATCGGCAAGAATACGCATGGACTGACTCCGTTTTCCGAGACGCCCACTTTACCAGCGCGACGCACTCCGGTCTTGGCAAGGATGCGTGGCGCTTCCTGACCACTGCGTCAGGCTTTAGACTGGTGCGTTTTTCCATCGCACCGCCAAGGATTCCCGTGACCAACATTGCACTGCCTGTCTCCCGCAGACGGCGCGTCACCACCGAGCTGAAGGAACTGCTCACCCTCGCCACGCCGATCATGATCGCCCAGTTGGCCACCACGGCCATGGGCTTCGTCGATGCGGTGATGGCCGGCCGCGTCGGCCCGCGCGACCTGGCGGCGGTGGCGCTGGGCAATTCGATCTGGATTCCGGTGTTCCTGCTGATGACCGGCACCCTGCTGGCGACCACTCCCAAAGTGGCCGAGCGCTACGGCGCCGGCGACCAGCCCGGCACCGGCCCGCTGGTGCGCCAGGCGTTGTGGCTGGCGCTGCTGGTCGGGCCGCTGGCGGGCGCGGCGCTGTGGTTACTCTCCGAATCGGTGCTGCGGGCGATGAAGGTCGAGGAAGCGCTGATCGCGCCCAGCATTCTCTATCTCAAGGGCATCGGCTGCGGCCTGCCGGCGGTGGCGCTCTACCATGTGCTGCGCTGCTTCAGCGACGGCCTGGGGCGGACGCGGCCGAGCATGGTGCTGGGCATCTGCGGCCTGCTGCTGAACATTCCGCTCAACTATGTGCTGATCTACGGCCACCTCGGCTTCCCCGCACTCGGCGGCGCCGGTTGCGGCTGGGCCACCGGCACGGTGATGTGGTTCATGCTGCTGGGCATGCTGTGCTGGGTGAACGGTGCGGAGGCCTATCGTCCGAGCCAGTTGTTCGCCCGCTGGGAGCGCCCCGACCCGGAGGTGATCCGCCGGCTGGCGTCGGTCGGCCTGCCGATTGGTATCGCGGTGTTCGCCGAATCGAGCATCTTCTCGGTGATCGCCCTGCTGATCGGCGAACTGGGCGAGAAGACCGTCGCCGGGCACCAGATCGCCCTGAACGTCAGCGCCATGGTGTTCATGATTCCCTATGCGCTGGGTATGGCGGTCACCGTGCGTGTCGGCCAGCGCCTGGGCGCCGGTTCACCACGGGATGCGCGCTTTGCCGCCGGCGTCGGCATGGGCACCGCACTGGGGTACGCCTGCCTGTCGGCCAGCGGCATGCTGCTGATGCGCGAGCAGATCGCTGCGCTGTACACCTCGGACGCGACGGTCCTGGCGCTGGCCGCCTCGCTGATGGTGTTCTCCGCGCTGTTCCAGTTCTCCGATGCCGTGCAGGTCACCGCCGCCGGCGCCCTGCGCGGCTACCAGGACACCCGCGCGACCATGCTGATGACGCTGTTCGCCTACTGGGGCATCGGCCTGCCGGTCGGCTACGCCCTCGGCCTGACCGACTGGCTGCAGGAGCCAAGCGGCCCGCGCGGGCTGTGGCAGGGGCTGATCGTCGGGCTGACCTGCGCGGCGGTCATGCTCTGCATCCGCCTGAACCGCAGCGCACGACGCAGCATCCGCCTGCACGAACGCAGGGCGTGAACTGTAATCCTACGAGGGGCCGCGCAGTCGTAGGGTGGACAACGCTCTGCTTGTCCACCACCCCTGCCGCCAAGCGGTGGAAATGCTTCGCGATTTCCACCCTACATCAAGTCTCGGGCAACGAATGCCATGCCCTACCCTGTAGGAGCCGCGTGTGAACTCAATCCGCCACAGGCACCGGTGCCGGATGGTTCGGCTGGCTGCTCAGGGTGGTGCCGGCCGAGGCCAGGATGATCGCGCCGATGGCGATCCACTGGATGAAGGTCAGTTGCTCGCCGAGGAAGATCAGCCCTGACATCGCTGCAATCGCCGGCTCCATGCTCATCAGGGTGCCGAAGGTGCGCGTCGGCAGGCGGGTCAGCGCATACATTTCCAGGGTGTAGGGAAACGCGCTGGACAGCACGGCGACGCCGAGCAAAACCGGCAGCAATTCCGGGGCGAACATCGCGGTGCCGGCATGGGCGAAGCCGATGGGTGCGACGAACAGCGCGGCGATGGTGACGCCGAGTGCAGCACCCTGGGCGCCATGATCGGCGCCGGCGCGCTGGCCATAAAGGATGTACAGCGCCCAGCACACGCCAGCGCCCAGCGCGAAGGCGGCACCGACCGGATCGACCCCGGCGCCCAGCGAGCCGAGCGGCAGCAGCAGCCAGAGGCCGAACACCGCGAGGGCGATCCAGAGGAAGTCGATCGGCCGCCGCGAAGCGAACAGCGCCACCGCCAGCGGCCCGGTGAATTCCAGCGCCACGCCAATGCCCAGCGGCACCGTGCGCAGGGCCATGTAGAACATCAGGTTCATGCCGCCCAACGCGATCCCGTAGATGATCAGCGCCTTCCACGCCCTGGGCTCGATGCGCTTGCGCCACGGACGCAGGATCGCCAGCAGGATCACCGAGGCGAACAGCAGGCGCATGGCCGTGGTGCCCTGTGCGCCGATGGCCGGGAAGACGCTCTTGGCCAGGGAGGCGCCACTCTGGATCGAGGCCATGGCGACCAGCAGGAGTGCAACGGGATACAGCAGCGAAGCGAGTGGGGAGCGAGACATGGCGAAGCGACCGGGCAGGTTGAAACAGGCAGGGAAAATTGGCTTACTCTGATGCGCAACATAATGCGCAAAATAAGCAGAGTGAGCAATATATTGCCCAACACAAATGAACGTCCCAGCGTCCTCGTCCACGTCTCGGAAAATGTCCGCTCCCTGCGCCGCGCCGGTGGCCTGAGCCAGGACGCGCTGGCCACCGCATCGGGCGTCAGCCGGCGGATGCTGGTCGGCATCGAGAGTGGCGACGTCAACGTCAGCCTGAACACCCTCGACCGTATCGCCGCCGCCCTTGGCGTGGCCTTCGCCGACCTGATCAGGCCACCGTCCACCGGCCACCTCGACCGCATCGACGAAGTCGCCTGGGCCGGCGAGCAACCCGAAAGCCGCGGTACCCTGCTTGCCAGCACACCGGCGCACAAGCAGGCGGAGTTGTGGCACTGGTCGCTCGCACCTGGCGACATCTATAACGCCGAACCGGATGCGGACGGCTGGTACGACATGGTCTATGTCGTCGAGGGCCGCCTGACCATCGTGCTCGCCGAGGAAACGCTGCAGGTGGAAAGCGGCGGCTTCCATGTGTTCAAGAGCAACCAGCCGTTTTCCTATCGCAATGAGGGCGAAAACCTCGTGCGGTTTGTGCGGAATGTGGTGAACTGAAGCGTAGGTTGGTGCTGAACGCAGTGAAGCCCAACACCTGCCAGACCACTGCAACGTTGCGCTTCGCAAGCTCAGCACAACCTACGGGCGCAAAGCCCAACATTTGCCGGCAACCACGCCGTTGGGCTTCGTGCCTCAGCCCAACCTACAACCGCTCCGGTGCGGGCCGCTAAAAAACAAAAGCCCGCACAGCATCCCCTCTGTGCGGGCCTTGTTTCCCTCACTGCATCAGCAGGCTTGCGGCACCTCGCCACGCGCCAGGCGGGCGTTGATGTCGCGGACCACTGCCGGCAGTTCGGCGATGGTGTCGATCAGGTAGTGCGGGCGCGAGCCTTCGAAGATCTGGCCGATGCGCTGGCGCTCCTGTTCCAGCTTCGCCGCCGGCAGCGCCTTGTATTCCTCGTAGGTCAGGCCCAGGGCGTTGCCCGAGCAGACCAGCGCCACTGTCCACATGCCGGCGCGGCGGCCTTCGAGGATGCCCGGCCAGGTGTCGTCGACCTTCACGCAGGCGCTGACGTCGTCGATGCCGAGGGCGATCACGTTGGCCAGGGCCTGTGCCGGATGCGGGCGGCCGTTCGGCACTTCGTCGGTGGCGACCACGTGGTCGGCGACGTAGCCGTTGGTCTTGGCCAGCGCCACGACCTTCTCCATCACCACCGCCGGGTAGCCGGAGCAGGAGCCGATCTTCAGGCCCATCTGGCGCAGTTCGGCGATGGCATCGAGGGCGCCGGGAATCAGCGCGGAGTGCTCGGCGATCTTCTCGATCTGCAGCGGCATGAAGCGCTCGTAGATCGCTGTCACATCGTCGTCGGTCGGAGCGCGGCCGAACTTGGCCTTGTAGCGCTCGGCGATCTCCGGGATGTCGCACAGGGTACGGATGTGGTCCCACTTGCCCATGCCCATCGGCCCGCGGGCTTCCGCCAGGCTGACCTGCACGCCGAACTCGGCGAACGCCTCGACGAAGATCTGGGTAGGCGCGAAGGAACCGAAGTCGACCACGGTGCCGGCCCAGTCGAGGATGGCGGCTTGCAGTTGTTGCGGCTGGTTGTAGTTCATTGTTATCGATCCTGTAAGTCAGTGGGCAAGGGGCTTCAGATCTCGAAGACTTCCATCTCTTTCAGCGTTTCGGCGATGGCCGCAACCGCTTCGCGCATGCCGTTGGCATCGACCTGGCCGATGCAGCCGACACGGAAGGTTTCCACCTGGGTCAGCTTGCCCGGGTAGAGGATGTAGCCCTTCTCGCGCACGCGGTTGTAGAACTCGGTGAAGGTGTAACGCGGGTCGCGCGGGGCGTGGAAGGTAACGATGATCGGCGCCTGGATTTCCGCCGGCAGGAAGCTGCGGAAGCCGAGCCTGGCCATTTCGTCGAGCAGAGTCTTGCAGTTCTCTGCGTAACGCTGATGACGGGCCGCCAGGCCACCCTCCTCCTCGTACTGGGTCAGCGCCTCGTGCAGCGCGGCGACCACGTGGGTCGGCGGGGTGAAGCGCCACTGGCCGGTCTTGGCCATGTAGGCCTGCTGGTCCTGCAGGTCCATCGACAGGGAGTGGCAGTTGCCGGCGCTGGCCTGCAGCGAGCTGCTGCGGGCGAAGACGAAGCCCATGCCGGGCACGCCTTCCAGGCACTTGCCGGACGCGGCGATCAGCGCGTCGAAGGGAATCCGGCGGGCGTCGATATCCAGCGCGCCGAAGGAGCTCATGGCGTCGATAATCAGGCGCTTGCCGTGGGATTCGATGACCTTGGCGATGGCTTCCAGCGGGTTGAGGATGCCGGTGCTGGTCTCGCAGTGGATCAGCGCGACGTGGGTGACTTCCGGATCGGCCTGCAGCAGACGCTCGACGTCGGCGGCGGTGGTCGGCACGTCCTCTTCGGTCTCGAAGGTGCTGAAGTTGCGGCCGATGACCTGGCAGATCTTCGCCAGGCGCTTGCCGTAGGCGCCGTTGATCAGCACCAGGACCTTGCCGTCGCGCGGCACCAGGGTGCCGATCGCGGCTTCCACGGAGAAGGTGCCGCTCCCCTGCAGCGGTACGCAGGTGTGGGTTTCCTCGCCGTGGATGATGTTCAGCAGACGGCTGCACACGCTGGCGGTCAGCTGGTTGAAATCGTTGTCCCAGGAGCCCCAGTCCACCAGCATCGCCCGGCGGGTGCGATAGGAAGTGGTCAGCGGACCGGGGGTCAGAAGGATGGGAGCGCGCTCGGCAATGGTCATTCTCGATTCCTCATTCACGACAGACGCCGTCTGGTGATGGCGGGAGGTTGTTGTGAGCCTGGCTTCGACTCCGTGGCCGGGCTTGGGACATAACTTGCCAATCGCCCATCCATCGCTCAAATTGTTTGTCATGATGCGAGCCATAAGTGGGACATATAGAACATGAACCTCTTCCAACTGCGCGCCTTCGACGCCGTCGCCCGCGAACGCAGCTTCACCCGCGCCGCAGAGCGGCTGTTCATCAGCCAGCCGGCGGTGACCGGGCATATCAAGGCGCTCGAGGAGTACTACCAGGTCAGCCTGTTCCGCCGCACCGCGCGCAGCGTCGAGCTGACAGAGGAAGGCCGGCGGCTGGCGGCGATCAGCCGGACGCTGTTCGCCCTGGAGGAAGAAGCCGAAGCACTGCTGGACGCCAGCCGCCAACTGGTCAGCGGACGCATCGAGGTGGCCGCCGATGGCCCGCACCTGGTGATGCCGATGCTCGCCCGCCTGCGTGCGCACTACCCCGGCATCACCGTCAACCTGCGCCTGGGCAACGCCCAGGAAACCCTCGGCGCGCTGCTCAGCGAGCATGTCGATATCGCCGTGGTGACCGAGGTGGAGCCGCGTTCGGGGCTGTATCTGCGCGAACTGGTGGAGTCGCACATCTGCGCCCTGCTGCCGGACGGCCATCCGTGGTGCGAGCGGCAGGACGGCATCTGCCTGGCGGAGCTTCACGAGCAGATCATGGTGCTGCGCGAACCGGACTCGATCACCCGCCGCACCTTCGACCGCGCCTGCAGCGAGCAGGACATCCAGCCACGGGTGCTGCTGGAGCTGGACAGCCGCGAGGCAGTGACCGAAGCGGTGGCCGCCGAACTGGGTATCGGCATCGTCTCGTCGCTGGAAATCAGCCGCGACCCGCGCGTGCATGCCGTGCCGCTGATCGGCGAAGGGCTGGTGAACCGCCACATGATCGGCTGCCTGGAGCGGCACAAGGGGTTGCGGGTGGTGAGTGCGTTTATGGAGCTGGCACAGGGCTAAGATTCGCGGGCATGGCCCGCTACGCTCGACCGGGGCATGGTTTGTAGCGCCGTAGGATGGGTTGAGCCTGCGATACCCATCATCCGTTGGTTGGCGCTGGCCCATGGGTATCGCTTCGCTCAACCCATCCTACGAATCCGGCACAGGGCTGACGCGGGATCGCCCGTAGGTTGGTGCTGAACGCAGTGAAGCCCAACATCCGCCGAGCCATGGCACCGTTGGGCTTCGCAAGCTCAGCGCCAACCTACGTTTGCTCTGGTACGCCCTCCCGCACCACATCGAGGAAGGTGGAAACGATGCGCCGGTTGCTCTGTTCGCGCAGGCACACCAGGGTTTCGCTCATTCGCCGCTCGCAATCGATGATCGGCAACGCATGCACCCGGCTGTCGGAGCCGAACTCGGCGGCCGACACCACGCCGACGCCAATCCCCGCCACCACCGCCTCGCGCGCCGCCTCGCGGCCTTCCACCTCGATAGCCGGGCGGATGCGCAGTCCGGCGCGGTGCATTTCCTCCTCCAGCGTCTGCCGTGTCACCGAGCCCTGCTCGCGGAGCACCAGCGGCGCGTCGTCGAGGTCGGCCAGGCGGATCGACTCGCGTCCCGCCCACGGGTGGCTGCTGGCGACGAAGGCGACGATGGGGTCGCTGCGCAGGGTGATCGATATCAGCCGCTCGTCCTCCACCGCCCGCCCGAGCAGGGCGAGGTCGGCCTGGTAGTCGAACAGCGCCTGCAGGGATTCGTCGGTATTGCCGGTTTCGATGCGCACGCGGATGCCGGGATGACGCTGGCAGAACCGCGCGACCTGCGGCAGCAGGTGCACCGCCGCGTCCACCGCGAGAGTCAGGTTGCCCGTCTGCAGTGCACTGGAGGCGGCCAGCAATTCCTGCGCCTCGGCCTCGATGACGAACAGCCGCTGGGTGACGGCGAGCAGGCGTTCGCCCAGTTCGGTCAGGCGCACCGAGCGCTTGTTGCGGTTGAACAGCAGCACCCCGTAACGCTCTTCCAGCTTGCGCACCTGGTCGGAAACCGCCGGCTGGGTGAGGAACAGACGCTCGGCAGCACGGGTGAAGCTGCCGTGCACGGCGACGGCGTGAAATGCCTTCAGTTGCGCGTGGGAAACCGACATGCAGAGCCCTCAGTCGTGGGATTGAGACCGGCCTGGGCACTTCTGACAGAATGTGACTGCACGGTCCTACAGCGAAGACTTTGCCATCCTGACCTCGCGACTTACAAGCTGAGCTTATTTTTAAAATTTGATAAATCGATTTTATTTATCTATCCGGAATTGATTCCATTCGTTTCACCCAGCGCCCATCCCCTGCTCCCGGCGCAAGGCAACCCACCGGATCAACACCTCTGACCCGTGCCACAGGAACGGCACGCGAAGTGCTCACATAACAAAAACAAGGCGTTTCCACTGACTGCCGGCACACCTACAACAACGAGGTCAGATCAGATGAGCAATTCCACCGGCAAGGCTGCTGTGCGGCCGAGCAACGGCTCCATGCAACGCTGGCGCGTGCAGATTTTCGCTATCACCTGGATCGCCTATGCGGCGTTCTACTTCACCCGCAAGGCCTTCTCGGTCGCCAAACTCGGCATCGCCGAGGACCCCAGTTTCGAACTCGACAAGGCCGCCATGGCCAACCTCGATGCGCTCTACCTGGCGGCCTATGCCGTCGGCCAGTTCACCTGGGGCGTCTTCGCCGACCGCTTCGGTCCCCGCGTCGTGGTGCTTGGCGGCCTGGTCATTTCGGCAGTCGTCGCGGTGATCATGGGCTCCTTCGCCACCCTGCCCATCTTCGCCACCTGCATGGTCGTCCAGGGGCTCGCGCAGTCCACCGGCTGGTCCGGGCTCTGCAAGAACATCGGCAGCTTCTTCGCCACCCATGAACGCGGCCGCGTGCTCGGCCTGTGGAGCACCTGCTACGCCTTCGGCGGGCTGGTCGCCTCGCCGTTCGCCGGCTGGTGGGCCTATTCGGTGTTCGGCACCTGGCACGCGGCGTTCTATTCGTCCGCGGCGGTGGTCGGCAGCGTGGCCGTGCTGTTCCTCCTGCTGCAACGCAACCGTCCGCAGGATGTCGGCCTGGAACCGATCGAGGGCGAGGAACCGGAGGCCGTGCGCTATGCCGGTTTCAAGCCGGAGGGACAGAACCCGGGTTTCTGGGAGACGCTGCGGGTCATCCTGCGCAACCGCACCGTGCTGATGCTCGGCCTGGCCTACTTCCTGCTCAAGCCGGCGCGCTACGCGATCCTGCTGTGGGGCCCGGTGATCGTCTATGAGCGCATGCCCAGCCTCGGCAAGGTCGGCGCCGCGATCCTGCCGACATCCTTCGAGATCGCCGGCCTGCTCGGTCCGATCCTCATCGGCCTGGCTTCGGACAAGCTGTTCGGCGCTCGCCGCATGCCAGCCTGTGTGATCAGCCTGATCGCCCTGACCGCCTGCCTGGCGCTGTTCGTCCCGGCCATGCAGACCGGCAGCGCCATGCTGGTGTTCGCCCTGCTGTTCATGATGGGCCTGACCCTCTACGGCCCGGACTCGATGATCAGCGGTTCCGCCGCCATCGACTTCGGCACCGGCAAGGCCGCGGGCACCGCCGCCGGCTTCGTCAACGGCTGCGGCTCGGTGGGTGCGATCCTCGGCGGCCTGTTGCCGGGCTACTTCGATACCTACAGCGTCTTCATCGGCTTCACCGTCGCCGCGCTGATCTCCGCCGGCATCCTCATCCCGTACTGGAACAGCCTGCCGGAAGGCGCGAAGAAGGAAACTCCGCGCGTTCCCAACCAGCCGATGCGAGTCCGCCCGGCGCGCTCCTGATCCCGCAGGGCACAGGGACGTGCCCGCCCACTCCTCCATATATAGGTATCCGCAATGAACATCGAACGCTTCGGGGTGGTGAAACGCCGCGCCGAGATGGTTCTGCACGACCGCACCCTTTACATCGGCGGCCAGGTGGCCGACGACACCGGCGGCGATATCGAGGCCCAGACCCGAGAAATCCTGCTGAACATCGAGCGCCTGCTGCACAGCGTCGGCAGCGACCGCAACCAGGTGCTGTCGGTGCGCATCCTGCTGGCCCGGCGCGAGGACTACGCCGGACTCAATCGGGTGTGGGACGAGTTCTTCCCCGAAGGCCACGCCCCGACCCGCGCCTGCACCCTGGCGGAACTGATCGACCCCGCCTGGCGCGTGGAAATGATCGCAGTAGCCGCGCTGCCCGAACGCTGAACCCTCAACGGAGAACACCCATGCGACCCTTCTGGCTAGACCAGGCCCTCAAGCACGACAGCGACCGGGCCGCCCCGCTGCAGCAGGACACCCGCGCCGACGTATGCATCGTCGGCGGCGGCTACACCGGCCTGTGGACGGCGATCATGCTCAAGGAGCAGAACCCCGACCTCGACGTGGTGATCATCGAGGCCGACCTCTGCGGCGCCGGCGCCAGCGGACGCAACGGCGGCTGCGCGCTGTCCTGGTCGGCGAAGTTCTTCACCCTGGAACGGCTGTTCGGCATCGAAGAGGCGATCCGCCTGGTCAGGGCATCCGAGGAAAGCATCCACGCCATCGGCAGGTTCTGCGAGAAGTACGCGGTGGATGCCGACTACCGCCTCGACGGCACCCTCTACACCGCGACCAACGAGGCTCAGGTCGGCTCCACCGACGGCGTGATCGCCGCACTGGAAAAGCACGGCATCAACTCCTTCAGCAAGCGCCCGCTGGAAGACGTGCGGCGCATGGCCGGTTCGAGCAAGCACCTGGAAGGCTGGTTCTCCCCCGCCGCCGCCAGCGTGCAGCCGGGCAAGCTGGTGCGCGGCATGCGCCGGGTCGCCCTGGAGCTGGGCGTGCGCCTGTACGAAGGCACGCCGATGACCGGGCTGGAGGAAGGCCGCCCGGCGACCGTGCAGACGCCGGACGGCGCGGTCATCGCCGACCGCGTGGTGCTGGCGATCAACGCCTGGATGGCGCGGGCCTTCCCGCAGTTCGAGCGCACCGTGGCGATCGTCTCCAGCGACATGATCATCACCGAGCCGCGTCCGGACCTGCTCAGGCAGATCGGCCTGACCTCCGGCGTCACCGTGCTCGATTCGCGCATCTTCGTGCACTACTACCACAACACCCCGGACGGCCGGATCATGCTCGGCAAGGGCGGCAACACCTTCGCCTACGGCGGACGCATGCTGCCGGTGTTCGACCAGCCCTCGCCCTATATCGACCTGCTGCGCCGCAGCCTCGGCGATTTCTTCCCGGCCTTCGCCGACGTGCCCATCGCGGCGAGCTGGAACGGCCCGTCCGACCGCTCGGTGACCGGCCTGCCGTTCTTCGGCCAGCTCGGCGCAGGCGGCAACGTGTTCTACGGCTTCGGCTACTCCGGCAGCGGCGTCGGCCCGTGCCACATGGGCGGGCAGATTCTCTCCTCGCTGGTGCTCGGCCTGGACAACCAATGGACCCGCTCGCCGCTGACCCAGGGCCCGCTCGGACATTTCCCGCCGGAGCCGATCCGCTACGTCGGCTCGCTGATGGTGCGCAACGCCATCCGCCGCAAGGAAACCGCCGAAGACCACGGCCGCCGCCCACGCCGCCTGGACGTACGCCTGGCGAAATTCGCCGCCGCGGCGGGCAAGGCCGACAAGGGCTGACGAGTTTCTCTCTTGCCCCTCACAAGCCGGCTGAGGGGACGGGCCGGGCGGGTACTCCCCGCCTGGCCCTTTTTTTGGTTCCTCCTTTCCGTAGGGCGGGTGCAACCCGCCATGATGCGTCCGGATTGGCGGGTTGCACCCGCCCTACCTGGGAAGAGCCTTTTTATGGCCCGCGCCGGAATGCGGGCTTATCCTCAATGCAATCTCCATGAGAAAGGCAAGGCAAATGAGCAAGGTCGATGAACTGCTCGCCGAAGCGCAACGCCAACGCGAGAAGAGCTACCGGGAAAAGGCGCTGAAGATGTACCCGTGGATCTGCGGCCGCTGCGGCCGCGAATTCAGCGGCAAGCGCCTGAGCGAACTGACCGTTCACCATCGCGACCACAACCACGACAACAACCCCGAGGACGGCTCCAACTGGGAGCTGCTGTGCCTCTACTGCCACGACAACGAGCACCAGCGCCAGGTCGATGCGCACTACCAGGGCAACGACGCCAGCGGGCAGCAGGGACCGAAGGTAACGCACAAGGGGCTCGCCGGCCTCGCTGCGCTACTGGAGAAGAAATCGGAATCGTAGGTTGGTGCTGAGCGCAGCGAAGCCCAACATCTGGCCGGTACATGCGTTGGGCTTCGCTACGCTCAGCCCAACCTACATGTCATGGCTTAGACTTGAACTATCTACCGAACGGACAAGGACGCAGCATGGATTCCTTCTTCATCACCCTGCTCATCATCATCTTCAGCATGTTCATGCTCGGCACGGGCTACACGCTGCGCGAACGCAACTCGGGGCTCGCGCTGATGTGGATCGGCGTGTTGAGCATGTTGTCGATCATTACCTATCGGATCTATATCGCTACTTCGGCGATTTGATGCAGGCAGCCCCCTCACCCCAACCCTCTCCCATAGGGAGAGGGGGCAGTATGGAGCCGCCGGGATGCACGGAGCTCCGCCTCACACCGAGCAGTCCCCTCTCCCTCCGGGAGAGGGTTGGGGTGAGGGCAAAAACAACACCTAAGCTGACAGGTGTCCTCCACAAGAGCCCACACCGCCTTGGCGAATCTCCTGCACCATCTGACCCTGCCCTTCCGGCGCCTGGCCAACCCCTATACGCGCTACCGCTACGCCGCCTGGATTCACTGCGCGCGGGTCGGGCTGGCGTTGCTGGCGTCGATGCTGCTCAGCAGCGCCTTCTCCATTCCCCACGGCCTCTGGTCCTCGGTCACCGTGCTGGTGGTGATGGGCGGGCTGCTGCACCAGGGGACCATTCGCGGCAAGTCCTACGAGCGGATAGTCGGCACCCTGGTCGGCGCGGCGGCTGGTCTGGGGGTGACGCTGGTGGCCCAGTTGACCGGCTCGATAACGCTGATGCATGTGCTGATGGCGCTGCTCGGCGCGGTCTGTGCCTATTACGCCATCCGCAGCGCCGGCTATGTCGCGCTGCTCGCCGGGATCACCCTGTTCATCGTCGCGGAGCCTGGCATCAACGGCATTACCGAAGGGCTCTGGCGCACGCTCAATGTGCTGATCGGCGTGGGCCTGGCGCTGCTCTTCGCGCAGATCTATCCGCTGCGTGCGGTGTACGTCTGGCGCTATCTGCTGTCGGACAACCTGCGGGCCTGCGCGCGCATGTACGGGCAGTTGACTGCCCATAGCGACTTCAGCGCCGAGCACTACGCCAGCCAGCTGGAGGAACTGGACCAGCGCCTGGTGGCGGCGCGGGCGCACCTGTCGCCGGTGGCGCGGGAAACCGGCATGCCGTTACGCCAGCTGGAGATCATCCAGCGCATCCACCGCGCCATCATGGGCACCCTGGAATCGCTGATCGCCTCCCGCCAGTTCGCCGCGCAGGCCGGCGATATCGAGCCGATCCCGGTCAGCCTGGACGAGCACCGCACCCTGACCATCCGCCTGCTGCTGCAGTCGGCCCATGCGCTGAAGTTCAGCCGCACCAGCAAGCTGGTGCAGGAGTGCCAGGGCCTGGCGAAACTGCCGGAGCGGCCACACAACCTGATCGACTCCTTCGAGCAGCAGGGCTTCTACTGGCTCACCCTGCGTCTGTACGAGCAGGTGGAAAAGCTCTCCGAAAGCCTCGCCAGCAGCGCCGCGCACTGGAACATCCAGAGCCGCGACCGGGCCCAGTGAACGCCGGTCGCGGGCGTTGCTTCAGGCGCCGAAGCCGCCGTCGATGGTCAGGTTGGCGCCGGTGATATAGCCGGCTTCCGGCCCGGCCAGATAGGCGACGAAGCTGGCGATTTCCTCCGCGCGGCCGTAGCGGTCCAGCGCCATCAGGGCCTTCAGCGATTCGGCGAAGTCGCCCTCTGCCGGGTTCATGTCGGTATCCACCGGGCCGGGCTGCACGTTGTTCACGGTGATGCCGCGCGGGCCGAGGTCGCGCGCCAGGCCCTTGGTCAGGCCGACGATGGCCGACTTGCTCATGGCGTAGACGCTGCCGCCGGCGAAGGGCATGCGGTCGGCGTTGACGCTGCCGATGGTGATCACCCGGCCGCCCTCGCCCATGTGCCGCACGGCGGCCTGGGTGGCGACGAAGACGCTGCGGATGTTGACCGCGACGGTGCGGTCGAAGTCTTCCAGCTGGAATTCCTCCACCGGCGCTATCGCCAGTACGCCGGCATTGTTCACCAGGATATCGATACGGCCGTAGGCTTCGGCGGCCTGGTCGATGGCCGACTGCACGGCTCTGGCATCACTGCTATCGGCCTTGATCGCCAGCGCGCGGCCACCCCTGAACTCGACGTCGGCGACCAGTTCCTGTGCCTGCTGCGCCGAGCTGACATAGGTGAAGGCGACGGCCGCGCCGTCACGGGCCAGACGCTGGACGATGGCGGCGCCGATGCCGCGCGAACCGCCCTGGACGAAAGCGACTTTGCCGGCGAGCGGCGAGATTTGATTGGTCATGGCATGTCTCCGGATTCGGGGAGTGGGTAAGTGACGGGGTCAGTTTCCGCCGAAGATTCCTTACCCGGTAGCCGGTAATCGCTATATTCAGTCGATATCAATGGTTTTGAATCCGCCTTATGGAAACTCTCGGCAGCATCGAATGCTTCGTCCGCAGCGCGGAGGCCGGCAGCTTCGCCGGGGCCGCGCGACGTCTGGGCCTGACGCCGGCGGCGGTGGGCAAGAACGTCGCCCGATTGGAGAGCAATCTGGGCGTCCGGCTGTTCCAGCGCAGCACCCGCAGCCTGGCGCTGACCGAGGCCGGCGAGCGCTTCCTGGCGGAAGTCGGCGGCGGTCTCGCCAGCATCCAGAACGCCATCGCCAACCTGGCCAGCGCGGGCGGCCAGCCGAGCGGGACACTGAAGGTGAGCATGGGCCAGTCGTTCGGCCGCGACTACATCGTGCCGCTGCTGGGCGATTTCCTCGCCCTTTATCCCGCGATCAAACCGGACTGGCACTTCGACAACCGCCAGGTGGACCTGATCAGCGAAGGCTTCGACGCCGCCATCGGCGGCGGCTTCGAACTGCCGCCGGGAGTGGTGGCGCGCAAGCTGTCGCCCGCGCATCTGGTGCTGCTCGCCTCTCCCACCTATCTGCAGAACCGCCCGGCGATCCGAATCCCCGCCGATCTGGCGGAGCTCGACGGTATTCGCATCCGTTCGCCGCAAACCGGCCGCATCCGCACCTGGCCGCTGACCAACCGGGAGAAGACCGAGGCGCCCATCGAGTTGCGCGAACGCATGATCATGAGCGACCCGGAAGCCGCCTGCCGGGTAGCGGAGATGGGCCTGGGCATCACTCTGGTGAGCATGCAGCACGCCTTGCCCTATCTGGAATCGGGCAGCCTGCAACGGGTGCTGCCGGACTGGTATGTGGATGCCGGCAACACCACGCTGTACTACGCGGCGCAGAAACTGCTGCCGGCGAAGACGCGTGTTTTCGTCGATTTCGTGCTGGAGCGCTTCAGGGAGCAGCGTCTGGATGAGCGCTTTTCCGGACTTGAGAAATTACTTTAACTTTTTCGATTTGTTCAAAATCAACTGGTTATAAAATATTATTCAACTTAAACATTAATATAGACACCACCCAACGGCGGACAAGCTTCGCGTTGTCCACCCTACGCTGGGCCTTGGCGGCAGCACCTTAGGGTGGCGTTGAGCGAAGCGATACCCACGCGCCAATCGCAGGGTGGAAATCTTCCACCAATCCCTTCATCCCTACCCCTCCAGCAACACCCGGCAACCTTGGTGCGGGGCCTGACGCCAAACAAAAAAAAGCCCGCCATACCGGCGGGCCGAGGGAGACTCCACGAAGAGTCGGGGGAGCAATCTGGCAGCTAGCTGCCGCGATAGGTCGAGTAGCTGTAAGGCGAAATCAGCAGCGGCACATGGTAGTGATCGGCCTCGGAGGCGATGCCGAAGCGCAGCACCACCTGGTCGAGAAACGCCGGCTGCGGCAGTTGCACGCCACGGGCGCGGTAGTAGTCGCCGGCGTTGAACAGCAACTGGTAGACGCCGGCGCGGAAATCGTCGCCCTGCAGCAGCGGCTCGTCGACCCGGCCGTCGTCGTTGGTCACGCGGGTGGCGATCAGCTCCAGTTGCTGGCCTTCCACGCGGTACAGCTCGATCTTGATCCCATGGCCGGGGCAGCCGTGGGCGGAATCCAGTACATGCGTCGTCAAACGTCCCATGGGCTTTCGGCATCTCCGGCGCGGCCGGCGGACGCCCTCCTCCTTACGTTGTTGATCCGGTGGCGACAGGTCGCCCGAGGCGCCTGGCGGCCGTGTCGTGGCCGCAGGACGGAATATACGCTCGCGATTCGACGATTGTATACAAAAACTTTAACAACCCACACCAAGCGGCGTAGATGACCGCCCTGTGCTGATTTCACTCAACGCCCTTCACAGCAACACTTTAGCCAAAAATAACTGACCGAATGGACAGTTTACGAAAATGGCGATCCGGCATAGCGGAAAGAAAGTTTGTAGCGCAGATTGTATTTACAGACCGCCATTCACATTGTATACAATAAGCCCATCACGGCTGCGCACTCCGCCCACCGGCCCAGCGCAGGTCGCCAACCACTACAAGGAATACCGCTGTGAGCGCAGACTACCCCCGCGACTTGATCGGATACGGCAACAACCCACCCCATCCGCACTGGCCGGGCGACGCCCGCATCGCCCTGTCCTTCGTCCTCAACTATGAGGAAGGCGGCGAGCGCTGCGTCCTGCACGGCGACAAGGAGTCCGAAGCATTCCTCTCTGAAATGGTAGCCGCCCAGCCGCTGCAGGGCGTGCGCCACATGAGCATGGAGTCGCTCTACGAATACGGCAGCCGCGCCGGCGTATGGCGCCTGCTCAAGCTGTTCAGGAAGCACAACCTGCCGCTGACCGTCTTCGCCGTGGCCATGGCCGCCCAGCGTCACCCCGAGGCGATCCGCCAGATGGTCGCCGACGGCCACGAGATCTGCAGCCACGGCTACCGCTGGATCGACTACCAGTACATGGATGCCGAGCAGGAACGCGAGCACATGCTCGAAGCCATCCGCATCCTCACCGAGCTGACCGGCGAACGTCCGCTGGGCTGGTACACCGGCCGCACCGGCCCGAATACCCGCAACCTGGTGATGGAGGAAGGCGGCTTCCTCTATGACTCCGACACCTACGACGACGACCTGCCCTACTGGGACCCGGCGAGCACCGCCGAGAAGCCGCACCTGGTGATTCCCTACACCCTGGACACCAACGACATGCGTTTCACCCAGGTGCAGGGTTTCAACAAGGGCGACGACTTCTTCGAATACCTGAAGGACGCCTTCGACGTGCTCTACGCCGAGGGCGTGGAAGGCGCGCCGAAGATGCTCTCCATCGGCATGCACTGCCGCCTGCTCGGCCGTCCGGCACGTCTGGCCGCGCTGGAGCGCTTCATTAACTACGTGAACAGCCACGAGAAGGTGTGGGTCGCCCGCCGCGTCGACATCGCCCGCCACTGGCACGCCACTCATCCATTCAAGAACGAGACCAAGGCATGAGCCGCTTCCAGACCCTGACCCCCGCCAGCCTCGACCGCGACGCGTTCGTCGCCACCTTCGCCGACATCTACGAGCACTCGCCGTGGGTCGCCGAAAAGGCCTATGACCTGGGCGTGGACGACAGCCTCAACGACATCGAATCCCTGCAGCAGCGCATGGCCGACATCCTCCTGTCCGCCAGCCATGAGGCGCAGCTGGCGCTGATCAACGCGCACCCGGACCTCGCCGGCAAGGCCGCGATCCGTGGCGAGCTGACCGCATCCAGCACCGCCGAACAGGCCGGCGCCGGCATCCAGGACTGCACCGCCGAGGAATTCGCCCGCTTCACCGAACTGAACGACGCGTACAAGGCCAGGTTCGGCTTCCCCTTCATCAAGGCGGTGAAGGGCAGCAACCGGCACCAGATCCTCGCCGCATTCGAAGAGCGCATCCACAACTCGCCGGAGCAGGAATTCCAGACCGCCCTGGCCGAGATCAACAAGATCGCGATGTTCCGTTTGCAGCAGCTGTAAGCACGCATTGATCCGTAGGAGCGAGCTCTGCTCGCGAATGCCGGCAACGCAAAAAGCTTCGCGAGCATCGGACTGGGCGTCCCCCTCGCTCCTACGAAGAACGAACAACCAGGAGAACAAGATGAGAACCTACAACGCTCCCTTCGAGAAATACGTGAACCTGGCGGACGACCGCCTCGGGAGCAAGGTGATCAGTGTCACCGACGAGTGGTTCGCCGCCGCCAGCCGCATGCTGCAAGCCGCAGCGCCGGTGTGGAAGGAAGGCGTATTCGACGACAACGGCAAGTGGATGGACGGCTGGGAATCCCGCCGCAAGCGCTTCGAAGGCTATGACTACGCGGTGATCCGCCTGGGCGTTCCGGGCTCGATCAAGGGCGTGGACATCGACACCAGCTTCTTCACCGGCAACTTCCCGCCGTCCGCCTCCCTCGACGGCTGCTTCGTGGCCGAAGGCGACCCGACCGACGAAACCCAGTGGACCGAAGTGCTGTCCTCCGTCGAGCTGCAGGGCAACAGCCACCACTACCACGCAATCGCCGACGACCGCGCCTACACCCACCTGCGCCTGAACATCTATCCGGACGGCGGCGTTGCCCGCCTGCGCGTCTACGGCATCCCGTTCCGCGACTGGGCCAACCAGAACCCGAACGAACAGGTCGACCTGGCCGCCGCCCTCAACGGTGGCCGCGCCCTCGCCTGCTCCGACGAACACTTCGGCCGCATGAGCAACATCCTCAACCCGGGCCGCGGCGTGAACATGGGCGACGGCTGGGAAACCGGCCGCCGCCGTACCCCCGGCAACGACTGGGTGATCGTCGCCCTCGGCCATGCCGGCATCGTCGAGCAGATCGTCGTCGACACCCTGCACTTCAAGGGCAACTACCCGGAAAGCTGCAGCATCCAGGCGGCCTATGTGAAAGGCGGCACCGACGGCCAGATCGAGACCCAGAGCCTGTACTGGCGCGAGCTGCTGCCAAGCCAGAAGCTGCAGATGCACAGCGAGCACACCTTCATCGAACAGATCAGGGAACTCGGCCCGATCACCCACGTGCGCCTGAACATCTTCCCGGACGGTGGCGTCAGCCGTCTGCGCCTGTTCGGCAAGGTGGCGAAGTAAGCAATGAGCCCCTCTCCCATTGCGGGAGAGGACCCTCACCCCAGCCCTCTCCCAGAGGGAGAGGGGGACAGACAACGAACAAGTAGACCAGCCATGCGTAGCCTGAAAATCGAGCCGTTGACCAAGGAAGCCTTCGCCCCGTTCGGTGATGTCATCGAAACCGAAGGCAGCGACTATTTCATGATCAACAACGGTTCCACCCGCCGCTATCACAAGCTCGCCACGGTGGAAACCGCGCAACCTGACGACAAGGCGATCATCAGCATCTTCAGCGCCGAAGCCCTGGAGATGCCCTTGCGCATCCGCATGCTGGAGCGTCATCCGCAGGGCAGCCAGGCGTTCATTCCGCTGCTCGGCAACCCATTTCTGGTCGTGGTCGCGCCAATTGGCGATGTACCTGTACCGGGTCTCGTCCGCGCCTTCCTCACCAACGGAAGGCAGGGCGTCAATTACCACCGCGGCGTCTGGCACCACCCGGTGCTGACGATCGAAAAGCGGGATGACTTCCTGGTGGTCGATCGCAGCGGTTCTGGCAACAACTGCGACGAGCATTTCTTCACAGAGGACGAACAGCTCCTCCTCGACCCCCAAGCCGGTCCGGTCTGAGCGCAGGTTCGCGTGCAGCCGGATCTAAACTAATAAGAGTGGCCCCGCTGCCGGCGTGCCGGCGAACGGGCAAGAGGTAAAAACTGTGGAAGCACATCTCATCGAATGGCTGAACCTGCTGGTCCGCTGGATTCACATGATCGTGGGAATCGCATGGATCGGCGCATCGTTCTACTTCGTCTGGCTGGAAAACAACCTCAACCGGGTCAACCCGCGCGACGGGCTCTCCGGTGATCTCTGGGCCATCCACGGTGGCGGTATCTACCACCTGGAGAAGTACAAGCTGGCCCCGCCGAAAATGCCGGAGAACCTGCACTGGTTCAAATGGGAGGCCTACGCCACCTGGATGTCCGGCGTCGCCCTGCTGACCATCGTGTTCTACCTGAACCCGACGCTGTATCTGGTTGCCCCCGGCAGCGATCTGGCTCCGGCCGCCGCCGTCGCCATCGGCATCGGTTCGCTGGTAGCCGGCTGGTTCATCTACTCCGCACTCTGCGACTCCGCCCTCGGCAAGACTCCGGCCCTGCTCGGCGGCATCCTGTTCGTCCTGCTGGTGCTGGCCGCCTTCCTGCTGAGCCAGGTATTCAGCGGCCGCGGTGCCTACCTGCACGTCGGCGCGATCATCGGCACCATCATGGTCGGCAACGTGTTCCGCGTGATCATGCCGGCCCAGCGCGCGCTGGTGAAAGCCATCGAGGAAGGCCGCGAGCCCGATCCGGTACTGCCGGCCAAGGGCCTGCTGCGTTCGCGCCACAACAACTACTTCACCCTGCCGGTGCTGTTCATCATGATCAGCAACCACTTCCCGAGCACCTACGGCAGCCACTACAACTGGCTGATCCTGGCGTGCATCGCGGCGCTGGCGGTGATCGTGCGGCATTACTTCAACACCCGCCACAACGGTAACGGCATGGCCTGGGCCCTGCCCGCCGGCGCAGTCGGCATGATCGCCCTGGCCTTCGTCACCGGCCCGAACTCGCAGCCGGTGGAAAACGTCACCAAGGTCGAACAGGTCGAGTACCAGCCGCTGCCGGCCACCGCCATCGGTGGCAAGACCGCAGCCGAACTGGCCAAGGAAGAAGCCGCCAAGCCGGCCGCTCCCGCCGAGGCTCCGGCCACCGCCCCGGCCCAGGCTTCCAACGCCGCCGGTAGCGGGGACTTCGACAAGGTGCACAGCGTGATCCAGGAGCGCTGCACCGTCTGCCACTCGTCCAAGCCGACCAGCCCGCTGTTCAGCACCGCGCCGGCTGGGGTGATGTTCGACACGCCCGAGCAGATCCAGCAACTGGCACCGAAGATCCAGGCCCAGGCCGTGGCTTCGCAGATCATGCCGCTGGGCAACATCACCCAGATGACCCAGGAAGAGCGCAACCTGATCGGCGCCTGGATCGCCAAGGGCGCGCCGCAGTAAGGACACCCGCAACGAAAAAGCCGCGCTATTCAGCGCGGCTTTTTCGTTTATGAGCGTGGCGGGTTTCACCCGCCCTACCCGATTGCTCCACCGGGAACACCGCGTAGGTTGGCGCTGAACGCAGTGAAGCCCAACGTCGCCACGCCAACCAAATGTTGGGCTTCGTACCTCAGCCCAACCTACAGAGTCGTAGGGTGGAAATCGCGAAGCATTTCCACCACCCCGCAGCGCCTATGGTGGATGGCAAAAGCGCCATCCACCCTACGCCACGAAATCAGCCCAGCGCAGCCACAGCCGCCGCATAGTTCGGCTCATCGGCGATCTCGCCGACCAGCTCGCTGTGCAGGACCTGGTTGTTCTCGTCCAGCACCACCACGGCGCGGGCGGCCAGGCCGGTCAGCGGGCCGCTGGTGATGGCCACGCCATAGTTGGCAAGGAACTCACGGCCGCGCATGGTGGACAGGTTCACCACGTTCTGCAGGCCTTCGGCGCCGCAGAAGCGGTTCTGCGCGAACGGCAGGTCGGCGGAGACGCAGAGCACCACGGTGTTCGCCAGCTTGCTCGCCTCGACGTTGAACTTGCGCACGGAGGTGGCGCAGGTCGGGGTATCGACGCTCGGGAAAATGTTCAGCACCTTGCGCTTGCCGGCGAAGTTCTCCAGGGAGACGTCGGCCAGATCGCTGTTGACCAGGCTGAAGACCGGAGCCTTCTCGCCTTTCTGCGGCAGCTTGCCATCGACGTGGATCGGGGAGCCCTTGAGGGTGACTTGAGCCATTGCTTGCTTCCTTTTCGAGTGGGATGGCCGGCCGCGAGGACCGGCATGGAGGCTCGCGCCAGACACTGGCGGAGCCGGAAGAATCGGGGCCGGGGAAGATGCTAGCACGATCTCCCGCGCCTGGATGGGGTGGTCGGCGAACGGGCTAGCATATGACGGGCCTTCCGATTCAGGCATGCTTGCACCCAGGGTCCATGGGCCGGACAAGGAGGACAGGGTGTCGGTCTACGCAGTCGTACTGTTCGCGGCATTGCTGCACGCCACCTGGAACGCCATCGTCAAGGGTGGCAGCGACAAGCTGCTGAGTACCGTCCTTATCACCACCACCGCGGCTGTCCTGGCCACGCCGATCCTGCCCTTCCTCCCGCAGCCGGCCATGCCTAGCTGGCCGTTCCTCGCCGCCTCGGTGGTCCTGCAGGTGGTGTACTTCGCGCTGGTGGCGCGGATCTACCATATCGCCGACATGAGCCAGACCTACCCGGTCATGCGCGGCACCGCGCCGCTGCTGGTGGCGCTGCTGAGCCTCCTCCTGCTCGACGACCACCTCTCCTCCACCGCCGTGCTCGGCATCGTGGTGATCTGCGCGGGCATCCTCTGCATGGGCGCCTGGCGCCAGCGCAGCAACCGCACCGGACTGGCGCTGGCCCTGCTGAATGCCGTGGTGATCGCCGGCTATACGCTGGTCGACGGCATCGGCGTGCGCCGCTCGGACGCGCCAATCGCCTATACGCTGTGGATCTTCCTGCTGACCGGCCTTGTTCTCGGCGCCTGGGCCCTGTTCGCCCGGCGGCGGGACTTCATCGGCTATATCGGCGCCAACTGGCGACTCGGCCTGGTCGGCGGTTTCGGCACCACCGCCTCCTACGGCATGGCGCTGTGGGCCATGACGCTGGCACCGGTCGCGGTGATCGCCGCACTGCGCGAGACGTCGATCCTGTTCGGCACGCTGATCGCCGGCCTATTCCTCAAGGAGTCGCTGACGCCGCTGCGGATCATCGGCGCAGGCGTCATCGCCGTAGGGGCGGTGGCATTGCGGCTTGCCTGAACGGCCCGCCTGCAATTCCGATACTCCGCACCACTTTCGCCGCGCCGCACCTGCCCGGTGCATCCGGCGCCATCGCCGTCATGCGCCGGCCGCCCCGGAAGGCCCGGATTCCACGGCGCACAACGTCTCCAGGGTAATTGGCACACAACTCGCTTGATCTCCCCGGACTGCCCGACAGGGCGGATCGTTCCCGGGACGACCCGGGTAGCCCCGTGGCTATCGCTCGATCTGGACGACCAGGTGACACTTCGATTCCCCAAATCAGGAGGTTGCCATGGCGTCAGCGCCGCGCGCCCACAGCCCGCACAGGGCCTTCAAATCATTGCCGCTGGTGGACATTTCCGGACTCGATTCCGCAGACCCGCTCGCCCGCCAGAGCACCATCGACGAACTGGACCGCGCCGCCCGCGAGGCCGGCTTTCTCTATCTCGGCGGACACGGCATTCCGCCCCGCCTGATCGAGGCGCTGAAGGCCCGGGCCCGCGAGTACTTCGCCCAGCCGCCCGAACGGAAGATGCGCGACTACATCGGCCAGTCGGTCAACCACAGCGGCTACGTGCCCGAAGGCGAAGAGCAGTTCGCCGGCGGCACGGTGGATCACAAGGAGGCCTACGACATCGGCTTCGACTACCTCGCCGAAACCGGCCGGCGGCCCATGCTCGGCCCCAACCAGTGGCCCGCCCTGCCCGGCTTCAGGGAGGATGTGCAGACTTACTACGCCGCCGTACTGGAGCTGAGCAACCGGCTGTTCCGCGGTTTCGCCCTGGCGCTGGGCCTGCCGGAAGACGCCTTCACCCGCCATGTCAGCACGCCGCCCAGCCAGCTGCGCCTGATCCACTACCCGTTCAATCCTTCTGCCCCGGCCGACCGCCCCGGCATCGGCGCTCACACCGACTACGAGTGCTTCACCATCCTGCTGCCGACCGCGCCGGGCCTGGAAGTGCTCAACGGCGCCGGCGAATGGATCGATGTCCCGCTCATCGACGGCACCTTCGTGATCAATATCGGCGACATGCTCGAAGTGCTCAGCAACGGCGCCTACGTGGCGACCTCGCACCGCGTGCGCAAGGTGGCCGAGGAGCGCTATTCGTTCCCCCTCTTCTGCGCCTGCGACTACGACACCATGATCGAGCCGGTCGCCAGTCTGGTCGAGAAGCACGGACGCCGCCCCTACGAGCCCGTGGTCTGCGGCGAACACCTGTATGCCCAGACCATCCAGACCTTCGGCTATCTGAAACACCGCCTGGACGCCGGCGAGCTGTCATTGCCGAGCGGTGCGAAAGGCCTGTCGTCCTATGGCCGCCAGTCGGCGCTGGAGGAAGCATGAGCATGACCCTCGCCGAACTCATCGCCAGATACGCCCGGAGGCCGACCAGTAGCGTGCCGGACTGGATGCTCGGTTTCTTCAAGCGCCGCTCCATCAGCTTCGCCAACGGCGAAACCGACGTGCGCACCCACGTCTGCTGGCTGCAGAGTCGCAACTTCACCATCGACCTGCGTCTGCCCCTAGCCGACCAGCAGGTGCCCGCCAAGGCGCTGGTCGAGTACTCGAAAGAGGAACTGCGCATCCTGGCCAACTACGAAGGCTGGGAAGCCCTCAGCACCTGGGACGGGCAGGCATTGAGCTGGCATAGCGACACCTCCCTGCAACTGCACAACCGCTGGCCGAAACCGGCCCTGCTGCAGCGCATCGGCAACTGCATGATCGAATTCGCTCCCAGCGGCGCCTACGTCGAGGACTGGCGCCTGCAGCCATCCGCGCCCGGCCCGCTGGTCGGCCTGCGGCTGATTGAGGAACGCAATCTCGCCGACGGCTCCATCCGCCATCGCGGCGGCGGGCTGATCGTCTGTGGTGAGCACGCGGCACTGGTGCTTGGCCGCGCCGAACCGGTGATCGCCGATATTGCCTTGCGCGATCTGGCCATCCAGGCCGTGGGCGATGCCGAACGCCTGGCGCAGCTGTTCAACTTCGAAACCTCCGTGGCCCATGGGTCGCTGGAAGACGGCTACCGCATCACCCTCTCGACCCGCCCCGAACGGCTGCAGCAACAACTGCTGCCGCTGGATGGATTCGAATTGCTGCCCGATGGCGAACGCGTACGGCAGCGGCTGTCGATCGACGGCGCCCCCTGTGAGCGTTTGTTCGCCATCGACACGCTGGAAGAACACTTCGTCTTCGAACAGGCCACCGGATTCACACCGGCCGCCCGCGACTGGTTCGAACGGGAGTCGCAGACGCTGGGGCGCTATACCGAGGTTGTGTAGGTTGGCGCTGAGCGCAGCGAAGCCCAACATCTGCCGAACCACTGCACCGTTGGGCTTCGCAAGCTCAGCCCAACCTACGCGAAGCAACGAATCCTCACGATCTTGCGTATTTTCTTGCGAATGGAGCCTCAATCGCTAAAATCCTTAAGACCGCGAGGATTCTTGTAGTTACCCCTGCTACCCCACCAATAATCCTCACAACCGAAAGGATTTTGTATTCCACGCCCCCCGCTCTGGAACATTCCTTACGATCTTGAGGATTCTGATCATGAAGTTCGTCATCGACTCCCCGGACCAACTCGGCAAGGTCATCCGCGCCAGTCGCAAGGCCATGGACATGCGCCAGGACGATGCGGCCGGCAGCATCGGCGTGAGCGAAAACTTTCTCGGCAAGGTCGAGCGCGGCGGCGAGACCGTCCAGTGGGGCAAGCTCTTCCAGGTGATGAAGGAACTGGGACTCAGCCTGTCCGTCGAGGTGCCCGACGAGTTCTCGGCGCGGGTCGAGGCGAGCCTGCAAGGCAAGGCAGCCCGCGGCAAGACATCGTCTTCGCGCGAGGCCGAGTAAATGGCGCGGGAACTGAACGTCTGGATCAACCATACCCAGGTCGGTGTGCTCGGCGAACAGAACGGCCTCTGGACCTTCGGCTACGGCCAGGAATGGCTGACCAACCCAGATGCCTATCCTCTTTGCCCCGGACTGCCCCTACAGGCGCAAGTACATGTCGACGGCGCCAGCGAACGTCCTGTGCAATGGTATTTCGACAACCTGCTGCCTGAAGAAGGACAGCGGATGCTCATCGCCAGGGCGGCCCACGTGTCCGAGGCGGATGCTTTCGGGCTGCTGGAGCACCTGGGGGCGGAGTCCGCCGGTTCGCTCACCCTCCTTCCGCCAGGGCAGACGCCTACGGCTGGCACCCTGCAGCCGCTGCCCGACGAGGTGCTGTCCCAACGCATCCGCGAAATGCCCCGGATACCCCTTGCGGAGCGTTCGGCGAAACGCATGTCGCTGGCCGGCGCCCAGCACAAGGTGGCGATAGTCCATGAAGGCGGAAGACTGCTGGAACCCGTCGGCAGCGCCCCCTCGACCCACATCCTAAAACCCGACCACCCGGACGAGGCATGGGCGCACTCGGTGATCAACGAGTGGTTCGTCATGACCCTGGCCAAGCGGGTCGGACTCTCGGTGCCGACGGTGTCCCGGCGCTACGTTCCGCAGCCGGTGTACCTGATCGAGCGCTTCGATCGCCGCCACGGCGCGGACGGCTGGGAACGCCTGCATTGCATCGACGCCTGCCAGTTGCTGGGGCTGGACCGGACCTACAAGTACGTCGAGGGGAGCATCGAACGGCTGGCCGAAATCGCCACCCATTGCCTCCCCTCGGCAAAGGCGCGGTTGTCGCTGTTCCAGTGGCTGGTATTCAACGTACTGGTCGGCAACGAAGACGCCCACCTGAAGAACCTCAGCTTCCTGATGAAGGGTCGCAGCGTGATGCTCGCACCCTTCTACGACCTGCTCTGCACTGCGGTCTACGGCACCCGCGCGTTCGGCCAGGACAGATGGCCTGCCCTGGCAAGCATGGCCTGGCCGATCCTTGGCGTTCAGCGCCTGCAGCAGATCGGAATGCAGGAGTTGACGGCGGCCGGCGAAAGCATGGGGATCAAGCCGGCAACGGCCAGGACCACCATTGCGAAGCTGGCTGCGGCGGTTCGCGATCAGGCACAGGCGCTGCTGCTGGAAGCCGAACAGGAAAATGCTGTACTGGCAGAGGCCCACCCCGACATTCGCCCGGCGCTTGCCGGGGAGATGAGGTTGTTGCGGGCTATCGTCAGTATCGTGATTAGCGAGATGACCGGGCAGCTTGCCGGTCAGTGACATGCTCGGGATCGTTGGGCTTCACTGCGTTCAGCGCCAACGGAGCCTCTCCCGCCTGGGGCCCCGTAGGATGGGTTGAGCAGAGCGATACCCATCGATCTCCGGCACCCAGCATGGGTATCGCTTCGCTCAACCCATCCTACGAAAAACCGCGTAGGTTGGCGCTGAACGCAGTGAAGCCCAACAATCATGCGAGCTGGCACCAGGATGTTGGGCTTCGCGGGCTCAGCCCAACCTACAACGCCCAACGCGCCGGCGTCTCAGCGAAGCCCTGCGACGATCTCCAGCGACCGCAACCTCAGCTCCTGGTCGTAGATATCGCTGGTGAAGATCAGCTCGTCCACCCCGGTCTGCTCCAGCAGGATTTCCAGGCGGGCGCGGACTTTTTCCGGGCCGCCGATTACCGCGAGGCCGAAGAAGTTGCCGACGGCTTCCTGCTCGTGGGGTAGCCAGCGGCCGACCATGCTTTCCACCGGTGGGCGCAACTTCAGGTCCTGGCCACGGATCAGCGCCAGGGTGCGCTGGAAGGCGGTGGTGGCGAGGTAGTCGGCTTCTTCGTCGCTGGGGGCGGCGATCAGGGGGACGCCGATCATGGCGTAGGGCTTGTCGAGTACCGCCGAGGGGCGGAAGTTCTGCCGGTAGATGCGCAGGGCGTCGTGCAGGTAGCGCGGGGCGAAGTGCGAAGCGAAGGCATAGGGCAGGCCCTTTTCCGCTGCCAGCCGGGCGCTGAACAGGCTGGAGCCAAGCAGCCAGATCGGCACGTTGGTGCCCTCCCCTGGCACCGCCACTATCGACTGTTGCGGGCGGCGCGGGCCGAGGAGCATTTCCAGTTCGGCGACCTGTTCCGGGAAATCCTCGCCTGCGCCCATCAGACGGTCGCGGCGCAGGGCGTGCATGGTCGCCTGGTCGGCGCCGGGGGCGCGGCCGAGGCCGAGGTCGATGCGGCCCGGGTAGAGGGTTTCCAGCGTGCCGAAGTTTTCGGCAATCACCAGCGGCGGATGGTTGGGCAGCATGATGCCGCCGGAGCCGACGCGGATGCGCTCGGTCTTGCCGGCGATATGGCCGATCAGCAGTGCGGTCGCCGAGCTGGCGATACCTTCCATGTTGTGGTGCTCGGCCAGCCAGTAGCGGGTGAAGCCGAGGCGCTCGACATGCCGTGCGGTCTCCACGGCATTGCTCAGGGCTTCGGCGGCGCTGCCGATATCGCGGATCGGCACCAGGTCGAGCATGGAAAAGGCGGTTTCGGAAAGGGACTTCATCGAACACTCCACTCAAGGTCGCGCCGGAGGGCGGACATGACTTTGAGCGCGACTCTAGCGAGCGGTGCCGCAACTGACCATTTATCGGGATCGATAGTGGTCATGCCGGGCAATGATGGAGGCGCGCCGCCGTCCCGATGGGAGAGCAGCGCGGGTAGTACTTAGTTAGAGGCCGAGCAGGTTGGCGACGTAATCCGCATCCTTGTCGCCACGGCCGGAGAGGTTGACCAGGATGTGCTGGTCCGGGCTCAGGGTCGGCGCGGTGCGGATGGCCCAGGCCACGGCGTGGGCGCTCTCCAGGGCGGGGATGATGCCTTCCACGCGCGACAGGGTCATGTAGGCGTCGAGGCATTCCTGGTCGGTGACGGTGGCGTATTCGACGCGGCCGATGTCCTTCAGGTAGCAGTGCTGCGGACCGGTGCCCGGGTAGTCGAGACCGGAGGCGATGGAATGCACCGCCGAGGGGTTGCCCTGTTCGTCTTCCAGCACGTAGCAGGCCATGCCGTGGATTTCGCCGGGCTTGCCCTTGGTCAGGGTGGCGGAATGGCGGCCGGGAATCTCCAGGCCCTCGCCAGCCGGTTCGACGCCGACCAGGTTGACGCCTTCGTCATCGAGGAACGCGGTGAACATGCCGATGGCGTTGGAACCGCCGCCGACGCAGGCGGTGACGTGATCCGGCAGGCGGCCATGGCGGGCGAGGAACTGCTCGCGGGCTTCGTTGCCGATGATCGACTGGAAGTCGCGGACCATCTTCGGGAACGGATGCGGGCCGACCACCGAGCCGATGGCGTAGATGAAGTTCTGCGGGTCCTTCAGGTATTCCTCGAAGGCGCTGTCCACCGCTTCCTTGAGGGTCGCGGCGCCGCGGGTGACCGATACCAGCTTGCAGCCGAGAATGCGCATCTTGATGACGTTCGGGTGTTCCTTCTCGATGTCCACCTGACCCATGTGGATCTCGCAGGGAATGCCCACCAGCGCACAGGCGGTGGCCAGCGCCACGCCATGCTGGCCGGCGCCGGTCTCGGCGATCACCTTGGACTTGCCCATGAACTTGGCCAGCAGCGCCTCGCCCAGGCAGTGGTTGATCTTGTGCGCGCCGGTGTGATTGAGGTCTTCGCGCTTGAGGTGGATCTGCGCGCCGCCTAGCTGGGCGGACAGTCGCTTGGCATGGAAGATCGGGCTGGGACGGCCGACGTAGTCGGCGAACAGCGAAGCCAGCTCCTCCTGGAAATCGGCACGCTGGCGGATTTCCTCGTAGGCGGCCTCGATATCGTCCATCGCCTGCTTGAGCTCCGGGGGCACCAGTTGGCCGCCGTAGGGGCCGAAGTAGCCGTTGGCGTCAGGCATGGGGGCGAAGCGGGAAGAAGCACTCATGGGGCGGTCTCGTCGAAAGGAGTGAACGAAGGCGAGCCCTCCTCCGCACAGGGCGGCAGGGCTCGGACCGGCACGGCCCAGAGGGGGAGCGGCGTCGGTGAAAACGGCCCCGGATATTACCGCCGCCGCTCCACGGGCGTCGAGATGAGGGGCAACCTGCCGTCGGCGAGCGCCAATCGACAGGCTGGCCTCATCGCCAGTTCAGGATCGGCCAGCCAGCCTCTTCGGCATGGGCGCGCAGGGCCGGGTCGGGGTTTACCACCCTGGGGTTCTCCACTATCGACAGCAGCGGCAGGTCGTTGCGCGAGTCGGAATAGAAGTGCGCTCCGGCCAGGCTCTCGCCCTGCTCCTTCAGCCAGGCGTTGAGGCGCAATACCTTGCCTTCACGGTAGGTCAGCACGCCACGGGTAAGGCCGCTGTACGCGCCCTGCCGCTCGTCCAGGTCGATGGCCAGGACTTCTTCCACGCCGAGGCGTCCGCCGATGCTGCTGACCAGGAAGTGCGCCGAGGCGGAGATGATCAACAGGCGGTCGCCGGCCTCGCGGTGGCGGGACAGGCAGCGGGTGGCGTCGGAGTGGATCAGCGGTTCGATGATGTCCTCGACGAAGGGTCCGACGACATAGTCCACCTCTTCGGTGCTGCGCCCCACCAGCGGCGACAGACTGAAGGCCATGTAGTCCTCCATCGCCAGCTTGCCTTCGGCGTAGAGCGCCATGAGTTCGCGGTCCTTGCGAATGAATGACTCGCCGTCCACCCAGCCCAGCGCCACCATGCGGTCGTTCCACAGGCTGGCGCAGTCGCCGTCGATGAGGGTGTCGTCCAGGTCGAATATTGCGAGGGCCATCGGGCCACCTCCCTGATTGCATGGTTGTCGATGCAAAGGCCCGCCTGTCGGCCTTTGTCGGTTGGAACGGACGTGGTCCGATCTTATCCGGCCCGTCTTACCATGACTTGACCGCCGGATTTCGCTGGCGGCACCTGCGGTCAAGTTGCCCGTTACTGGACGGTGGGCAGCGCCGCTCCCTTCGGCCACAGCAGCCAGATCTGCCCTTCCTGCTTCATGTTGCCGGCCAGCTCGCCGGCCTCGGCGCCGGTGCCGCAGAACAGGTCGGCGCGTACTTCGCCGGTGATCGCGCCGCCGGTGTCCTGGGCGGCCACCGGGCGGATCACCGGGCTGCCGTCCGGGCGTGTGGTGGACAGCCAGAGCATGCTGCCGAGGGGGATCACCTTGCGGTCGATGGCCACGCTGTAGCCGGCGGTCAGCGGCACGTTGAGCGAACCGCGCGGGCCTTCGTTGCTGTCCGGGCGCGGGCTGAAGAACACGTAGCTGGGGTTGCTCGCCAGCAGTTCCGACACCCGCTGCGGGTTGGCGCTGGCCCAGTCGCGGATGCGCCCCATGTTCACCTCTTCCTTGGCCATCTGGCCCTGCTCCACCAGCCAGCGGCCGACCGGCCGGTACGGGTGGCCGTTCTGGTCGGAATAGCCGACGCGCAGTTGTCGGCCGTCTTCCAGCTGGATGCGCCCGGAGCCCTGGATCTGCAGGAACTGCAGGTCCATCGGATCGTGCAGCCAGGCCAGCACCGGCGCCTTCACGCCTTCGCGGCGGATGGTGTCGGCGTCGTCGTAGGGCTTCAGCACATTGCCTTCCAGGCGGCCGCGCAGGCGCTTGCCCTTGAGCTCGGGGTAGACGCTGTCCAGCGCGACGACGATCAGGTCCTCGGGCACGCCGTAGACCGGCACCGGCGTGCGCTCGGTGGGTTCCAGGCTGCCGGGGTAGACCGGCTCGTAGTAACCGGTGATCAGCCCCTTCGCGCCATTGCTGGCCGAGTTCAGGCCGTACACCTGCAGGTTGGTTTCGAGGAAGTGGCGTACCGCGCCGGCCTCCTCCGGCACCTCGGCGGCGTTGCCGCAGGGCGCGGCCCAGACCGGGTCCCTGACCAGCCGGGCGCAGGCGGAACGCCAGGCGTTGAAGCCGCCGAGCACATCGGCGTCGCTGGTGGCCGGCAGGTCGCTCCATTCGGCCTTGCTGTAGGTGGCGACCTTGGCGGGTTCGGTGGTCTCGGTTTTATCGCCATCGCATCCTGCCAGTACCGCAGCGAGCGGGAGGGTGCAGAGCAAGAGCCGGCGCCAATGGGGGAATCGGACAGTCACGCCATGAATCCTGGAGAGTTCGGGACCGGCTAGCTTGGTGAAAAGCACTGCCGGCGTCAAACCGCGCGAGGACGGTAGAATGGCCGTCTGGAATGGATTGGAGAGGTCGTTCAGGTGGATCTGCAGCAGGGCTTCGTGCTCACCCGGCACTGGCGCGACACGCCGGAAGGCACGGAAGTGGCCTTCTGGCTGGCGACCGACGACGGCCCCCGGCACGTCCGCCTGCCCAGCCAGACCTCGGTGGCGTTCATCCCGGCGGAGCAGCGCAGGCGGGCCGAAGCGCTGCTGCAGGGCGAACGCGACGTCGAACTGCGCCCGCTGGAGCTGCGCGACTTCCATCACCGCCCCGTGCTCGGCCTGTACTGCAAGCAGCATCGCCAGTTGATGAAGCTGGAAAAGACGCTGCGCGGCGCCGGTGTCGACGTGTACGAAGGCGATATCCGCCCGCCGGAGCGCTACCTGATGGAGCGCTTCATCAACGCCCCGGCGTGGTTCGGCGGCACGCCGGACGCCAGCGGCACGCTGCTCGATGCGCAGATGAAACCCGCGCCGGACTACCGCCCGCGCCTGCGGCTGGTCTCCCTCGACATCGAGACCAACATGCGCGGCGATCTCTACTCCATCGCCCTGGAAGGCTGCGGCCAGCGCCAGGTCTACATGCTCGGCCCGGCCAACGGCGACGCCGGCGCGGTGGACTTCCAGCTGGAATACTGCGAAACCCGCGCGGAGCTGCTGGAGCGCCTCAACCACTGGCTGGCCCGCCACGACCCGGACGCCATCATCGGCTGGAACCTGGTGCAGTTCGATCTGCGCGTCCTCCATGAGCACGCCCAGCGCCTGAAAGTGCCGCTGCTGCTCGGTCGCGGCGGCGACGCGATGGGTTGGCGCGAGCACCGCAGCCACAACCACTACTTCGCCGCGGCGGCCGGGCGGCTGATCATCGACGGCATCGAAGCGCTGCGCTCGGCGACCTGGACCTTCCCCTCGTTCAGCCTGGAAAACGTCGCGCAGACCCTGCTCGGCGAGGGCAAGTCGATCGACAACCCGTACCAGCGCATGGACGAGATCGACCGCATGTTCGCCGAGGACAAGCCCGCCCTCGCCCGCTACAACCTCAAGGACTGCGAGCTGGTCACGCGCATCTTCGAGAAGACCGAACTGCTCACCTTCCTGCTGGAACGCGCCACCGTCACCGGGCTGGCCGCCGACCGCAGCGGCGGTTCGGTAGCGGCGTTCGAACACCTGTACATGCCGCTGATGCACCGCCTCGGCTTCGTCGCACCGAACCTCGGCGACAAGCAGCCCCAGGCCAGCCCCGGCGGCTTCGTCATGGATTCACGCCCGGGCCTGTACGAATCGGTGCTGGTGCTCGACTACAAGAGCCTGTACCCGTCGATCATCCGCACCTTCCTGATCGACCCGGTGGGCCTGATCGAAGGCCTGCGCCATCCGGACGACAGCGAATCGGTGGCCGGCTTCCGCGGGGCACGCTTCTCGCGTACGCAACACTGCCTGCCGAGCATCGTCGAGCGCGTCTGGCAGGGCCGCGAGGCGGCCAAGCGCGAGCACAACAAGGCGCTGTCGCAGGCGCTGAAGATCATCATGAACGCCTTCTACGGCGTGCTCGGCTCCAGCGGCTGCCGCTTCTTCGACACGCGCCTGGCCTCCTCCATCACCCTGCGCGGCCACGAGATCATGCGCCGCACGCGGGAACTGATCGAAGCCGAGGGCTACACGGTGATCTATGGCGACACCGACTCCACCTTCGTCTGGCTTCAACAGGCCCATGCCGAGGACGATGCGGCGCGCATCGGCCGCGCGCTGGTGCAGAACGTCAACCAGTGGTGGCGCGATCACCTCAAGCGCGAATTCGGCCTGGAAAGCGCGCTGGAACTGCAGTTCGAGACGCATTACCGGCGCTTCCTGATGCCCACCGTGCGCGGCGCCGAGGAAGGCAGCAAGAAGCGCTACGCCGGGCTGGTGCAGCGTGCCGATGGCAGCGAGGAAATGATCTTCAAGGGCCTGGAAACCGTGCGCACCGACTGGTCGCCGCTGGCCCGCGAGTTCCAGCAGGAACTCTATCTGCGCATCTTCAACCGCCAGCCGTACCAGGACTATGTGCGCGACTACGTGCGCCGGACCCAGACGGGCGAACTGGACGACCTGCTGATCTACCGCAAACGCCTGCGCCGCCCGCTCGACGACTACCAGCGCAACGTCCCGCCCCACGTCCGCGCGGCGCGCACCGCCGACCACTACAACGACAGCCTGGGGCGCCCACGGCAGTACCAGAACGGCGGCTGGATCAGCTACGTGATCACCGTCGCCGGCCCGGAACCGCTGGAAACCCGGCGCTCGCCGATCGACTACGAGCACTACATCAGCCGGCAACTGAAGCCGGTGGCGGACGCCATCCTGCCGTTCGTGGGCGGCGATTTCACGTCACTGGTGGATGGGCAGATGGGGTTGTTCTGAGGGGCAAGGCATCGGGGCGGGGGTGAGGAACAACCGTAGGGTGGACAACGCGAAGCTTGTCCACCTTTCGTTTCGGTGGAAAACGCTTCGCGGTTTTCCACCCTACGGACCGGGGTGAGGTATCGGCGTGGCCCATTTCCCCTCACCCCAGCCCTCTCCCTCCGGGAGAGGGCTGGGGTGAGGGGAAGAAACTGATCAATCAGAAACCTTCATCACCACCCGCCCACCGCCAGGACAGGTCTCCATATAACGGTTGGCCTCGACGAAGTCCGCGAAGTCGAAAACCTTGTCGATATTCGGCTTCAGCAGATGGTCGGCAGTCAGTTGGTTGATCCCGTGCAGCGCCTTCTGCACCGCCTCCTCGTCGCGGACCAGGCCAAGCTCGGGCTGGCCGGTAAAGTCCATCACGCAGTGGCGATAGAACTGCAGGTGCTTCTTGAACGCCGCGCAGGCCGGGAAGGCTGTGTCGTTGCCGCCGTTCACGCCGTACAGGACCAGCTTGCCGCGCGGCGCGGCGACGTCGCCGAGGAGTTTCATCTGCGGGCCGGCACACTGGTCGAGGGATACCTCGACGCCCTGCCCCTGGGTGAAGCGCTCGACTTCCAGCACCAGGTCCTGTTCCTCGGTGTAGATCACCTTGTCCGCGCCGAGGCTGCGGATGAAGTCGCGGCTTTCGGCCTCGCTGGTGGTGGCGATCACTTGCGCGCCGAGGGCCTTGGCCAGTTGCACCGACTGTGGCGCCAGGCAGTGTCCGGCCTCGGTGATCAGCACGCGCTGGCCGGGCTTGATCTTGGCCAGCTCGACCAGGGCGAACCAGGCGCACAGCAGGCCGGTGTAATGCACCGCCGCCTCGTTGGGGCTGAGCACGGACGGATAGCGGGTCAGCGCGGTGCGCGGCATCAGCACCATGTCGCCCCAGGCCGGATAGCGGTTCGGCGAGTCCGCCGGGAAGCTGGCCACGGGCACGCCGGGCTGCAGATCGGTGATGCCGTCGCCAACCGCTTCGACGATGCCGGACAGTTCGTAGCCCAGGCCGGCAGGCAGCGTGGCCTGATCGGGGGCGAGGTTCTGCCGCCAGAGCACGTCGCGCCAGAGCACGCCCAGCGCCTGCACGCGCACCAGCACTTCGCCCGGCCCCGGTTGCGGGGTCGGCACTTCCTCGAGCCTGAGCACCGAGGCGTCGCCGAACTGGTGGAAACGGATCATGCGGGACATCGAATACCTCGCCTTTTATTGCCTTATAGCCACGGACTCTATCCGGGCTTTGCCAGCCACGCCACCTGCCGCCGTTGATAGTCGACATAAATGGCGATGATGCGGCTGCTCGGAAAAGCTGCCGCAACACCCAAACATTCTCCTACAAAATCATAGGAACAGTTCTGACAGAACTTGACGTTCACCCCCGTGCGCTTCACTTTTCACCCATCGCCGGGGAGCCTTCATGAATCGCAACGACCTCCGCAAGGTTGACCTCAACCTGTTGATTGTCTTCGAGACGCTGATGCACGAGCGCAGCGTGACGCGCGCGGCCGAGAAGCTGTTCCTCGGCCAGCCGGCGATCAGCGCCGCCCTGGCGCGCCTGCGCAACCTGTTCGACGACCCGCTGTTCGTCCGCACCGGGCGCAGCATGGAGCCCACCGCGCGGGCCCAGGAAATCTTCGGCCACCTCTCTCCCGCGCTGGACTCGATCTCCACCGCAATGAGCCGCGCCGCCGATTTCGATCCGGCGACCAGCAAGGCGGTGTTCCGCATCGGCCTGTCCGACGACGTCGAGTTCGGCCTGCTGCCGCCGCTGCTGCGCCGCCTGCGCTCGGAGGCGCCGGGCATCGTGCTGGTGGTGCGCCGGGCCAACTATCTATTGATGCCCAACCTGCTCAACTCCGGGGAAATCTCGGTGGGCGTCAGCTACACCGACGAGCTGCCGGCCAACTCCAAGCGCAAGACCCTGCGCCGCAGCATCTGGAAGATCCTGCGCGCCGACTCGATTCCCGGCGCGCTGAGCCTCGACGACTACTGCGCCCGCCCGCACGCGCTGGTGTCCTACGCCGGCGACCTTGACGGCATGGTCGACCAGACCCTCGCCGATATGGGCCGCAAGCGCCAGGTAGTGCTGGCCGTGCCGCAGTTCAACGGTCTCGCCTCATTGCTCGCCGGCACCGACATCATCGCCACCGTGCCGGAATACGTGGCCCTCGCCCTCACCGCCGCCGGCGGCCTGCGCGCCGACGAACCGCCCTTCCCGACCCGCCCAGCGGAACTCTCCATGGTCTGGCGCGGCGCCCAGGACAACGACCCGGCCGAACGCTGGCTGCGCTCGCGGATCAGCATGTTCGTGGGCGATCCGGATAGCCTCTGAGCGGCGCCGTTCCTGGCGGGTTGCACCCGCCCTACCCGGATTTCCTTGACGACATGGCGTCCGGCCGACACGGCGATCGCCCGCCGCGTAGGGTGGATCACGCTTCACCGATCCACCATTCCCATACGCCCAAGGATGGACAAGCACCGTAGGTTGGCGCTGAGCTTGCGAAGCCCAACATCAGGTGGGCGTTGCACCATTTCGTTGGGCTTCGCTGCGCTCAGCGCCAACCTACGAAGGCAACGATTCATGCGCATGCCGCAAGAACCTTTATCACTCCACGTGATAATCAAAATCTGCCCGTTCGATTAGTCCATTCGGACGTCGACCTGCAGACTCCGCCCATTAAAACCAGAAACTGGCGGAGTCTTCCCATGGAGCGTGCAACCAACATCCTGCGTATTCCCCTCGCCCTTGCCGCGGCGCTGGTGCTCAGTGCCTGTGGCAAGAGCGAGGATGCCGCGCAGTCGGCCCCGGCGCCGAAGGTCAGCGTGGCCGAAGTCATCGAGCAACCGATCAACGAATGGGACGAGTTCACCGGCCGCCTGGAGGCTCCGGAGTCCGTCGATCTGCGTCCGCGCGTGTCCGGCTACATCGACAAGGTGACCTTCCGCGAAGGCACCATCGTGAAGAAAGGCGACCTGCTGTTCCAGATCGACCCGCGCCCGTTCCAGGCCGAGGTCAAGCGTCTGGAAGCGCAGCTTGCTCAGGCCCGCGCCAACCAGCAGCGCACCGCCAACGAGTCCGCCCGTGGCGAGCGCCTGCGTGCCACCAATGCGATCTCCGCCGAACTGGCCGATGCCCGCAGCAGCGCCGCCGCCGAGGCTCGCGCGGTGGTCGCGGCGACCCAGGCCGAACTCGACAACGCCCGCCTCAACCTCAGCTTCACCCAGGTCACCGCGCCCATCGATGGCCGCGTCAGCCGCGCCGAGGTCACCGCCGGCAACCTGGTCAACAGCGGGCAGACCCTGCTCACCACGCTGGTTTCCACCGACAAGGTCTACGCCTACTTCGACGCCGACGAGCGCGTCTACCTGAAGTACGTCGACCTGGCCCGCCACGGCGGTCCGGATGCTCGCGGCAGCAGCCCGGTGTATCTCGGTCTGACCGGCGAGGATGGCTTCCCCCACGAAGGTCGCCTGGACTTCCTGGACAACCAGGTCAACCCGAAGACCGGCACCATCCGTGGCCGCGCGGTGTTCGACAACACCCGTGGCGACTTCACCCCCGGTCTCTATGCGCGCCTCAAGCTGGTCGGCAGCAAGGCCTACCCGGCCGCGCTGATCAAGGACGAAGCGGTGGGCACCGACCTCGGCAAGAAATTCGTGCTGGTGGTCGGTGCCGACAGCAAGGTCGACTACCGCGGCATCGAACTCGGGCCGAAGCTGGAAGGCCTGCGCATCGTCCGCAGCGGTCTGGCCAAGGGCGACCGTATCGTGGTCAACGGCCTGCAGCGGGTGCGCCCCGGCACCCAGGTGGATGCCCAGGGCGTCGCCATGGCCAGCCCGGAAACCCTCGCCGCCCTCGCCCGCCAGCGGCAGGCGGTGGATGGCACCGATGTGCCGAAGGTCGCGGAGAAGAATCCGCAGCGAAGCAGCCCGCGCGGCTGACCGTCACCCTCAAACCCTTTGAATCGCAGTACCAGGCCCCGTCCTTGGCGGGGTCATGGGTGACCTTTGCCCACAGGACCACGCCATGAACTTCTCGCAATTCTTCATCCAGCGGCCGATCTTCGCCGCCGTGCTGTCGCTGATCATCCTGATCGGCGGGGCCATCTCGCTGTTCCAGCTGCCGATCAGCGAATACCCGGAAGTGGTGCCGCCCACCGTGGTGGTGCGCGCCAACTTCCCCGGCGCCAACCCCAAGGTGATCGGCGAGACCGTCGCCGCGCCGCTGGAACAGGCCATCACCGGCGTCGAGAACATGCTCTACATGTCCTCGCAGTCCACCGCCGACGGCAAGATGACCCTGACGATCACCTTCGCCCTCGGCACCGACCTGGACGACGCCCAGGTGCAGGTACAGAACCGCGTGACCCGCACCCAACCCAAGCTGCCCGAGGAAGTCACCCGCATCGGCATCACCGTCGACAAGGCCTCGCCCGACCTGACCATGGTCGTGCACCTGACCTCGCCGGATAACCGCTACGACATGCTCTACCTGTCCAACTACGCCCTGCTCAACATCAAGGACGAGTTGGCACGGCTGGACGGCGTGGGCGATGTGCAGCTGTTCGGCATGGGCGACTACTCCCTGCGCGTCTGGCTCGACCCGAACAAGGTGGCCTCGCGCAATCTCACCGCCACCGACGTGGTGACGGCGATCCGCGAGCAGAACCGCCAGGTCGCGGCCGGCGCCCTCGGCGCGCCGCCGGCGCCGACTGCCACCAGCTTCCAACTGTCGATCAACACCCAGGGCCGGCTGGTCAACGAGGAAGAGTTCGAGAACATCATCATCCGCAGCGGCCCGGACGGCGAAATCACCCGTCTGAAGGACATCGCCCGCGTCGAACTCGGCTCCAGCCAGTACGCGCTGCGCTCGCTGCTGGACAACCAGCCCGCCGTGGCCATCCCGATCTTCCAGCGCCCCGGCTCGAATGCCATCGAAATCTCCAACCTCGTCCGCGAGAAGATGACCGAGCTGAAGCAGGGATTCCCGCAGGGCGTCGACTACTCCATCGTCTATGACCCGACCATCTTCGTGCGCGGCTCCATCGAGGCGGTGGTGCACACCCTGTTCGAAGCGCTGGTGCTGGTGGTGCTGGTGGTCGTGCTGTTCCTGCAGACCTGGCGCGCCTCGATCATCCCGCTGGCCGCCGTGCCGGTGTCGCTGATCGGCACCTTCGCGGTGATGCACTTCTTCGGCTTCTCGCTCAACGCGCTGTCGCTGTTCGGCCTGGTGCTGGCCATCGGCATCGTGGTGGACGACGCCATCGTGGTGGTGGAGAACGTCGAACGGAACATCGGCCTCGGACTCACACCGATAGAAGCCACCAAGCGCGCCATGAAGGAAGTGACCGGCCCGATCGTCGCCACCGCGCTGGTGCTGTGCGCCGTGTTCATTCCGACCGCGTTCATCTCCGGGCTTACCGGGCAGTTCTACCGGCAGTTCGCGCTGACCATCGCCATCTCCACGGTGATCTCCGCGATCAACTCGCTGACCCTCTCGCCCGCGCTGGCCGCCGTCCTGCTGAAGGGTCACCACGAGCCGAAGGACCGCTTCTCCGTGCTGCTCGACAAGCTGCTCGGCGGCTGGCTGTTCCGTCCGTTCAACCGCTTCTTCGACCGCGCCAGCCATGGCTACGTCGGCACCGTCACCCGCGTGCTGCGCGGCAGCTCCATCGCCCTGCTGGTCTACGGCGGCCTGATCGGCCTGACCTACCTGGGCTTCTCCAGCACGCCGACCGGTTTCGTGCCGCAGCAGGACAAGCAGTACCTGGTGGCCTTCGCCCAGCTGCCCGATGCGGCGACCCTCGACCGTACCGAGGCGGTGATCAAGCGCATGTCGGAAGTCGCCGGCAAGCACCCGGGCATCGAGCACACCGTGGCCTTCCCCGGCCTGTCGATCAACGGCTTCACCAACAGTCCGAACAGCGGCATCGTCTTCACCCCGCTGAAGGACTTCAGCGAGCGCAAGGGGCCGGGCATGTCCGCCGGGGAAATCGCCGCCGAGCTGAACAAGCAGTTCGCCGACATCCAGGACGCCTATATCGCGATCTTCCCACCGCCGCCGGTACAGGGGCTGGGGACCATCGGCGGCTTCCGCCTGCAGATCGAGGACCGTGGCGGGCTGGGCTACGAGGAGCTGTACAAGCAGTTGCAGAACCTGCTCGAAAAAGCCCGCGCGCTGCCTGAGCTGGACCCGAACTCGGTGTTCTCCAGCTACCAGGTGAACGTGCCGCAGGTGGATGCCGCCATCGACCGCGAGAAGGCCAAGACCCACGGCGTGGCGATCAGCGACATCTTCGACACCCTGCAGGTCTACCTCGGCTCGTTGTACGCCAACGACTTCAACCGCTTCGGCCGCACCTACCAGGTGAACGTGCAGGCGGAGCAGCAGTTCCGCCTGGAGCCCGAGCAGATCGGCCAGCTTAAGGTGCGCAACAACCGTGGCGAGATGGTCCCGCTGGCGACCTTCATCAAGATCAGCGACACCTCCGGCCCGGACCGGGTGATGCACTACAACGGCTTCATCACCGCCGAGATCAACGGCGCCGCCGCACCGGGCTACAGCTCCGGCCAGGCCGAGTCGGCCATCGAGCGGCTGCTGAAGCAGGAACTGCCCAACGGCATGAGCTACGAGTGGACCGACCTGACCTACCAGCAGATCCTCGCCGGCAACAGCGCGATCTTCGTCTTCCCGCTCTGCGTGCTGCTCGCCTTCCTCGTGCTGGCCGCGCTGTACGAAAGCTGGGGCCTGCCGCTGGCGGTGATCCTGATCGTGCCGATGACGCTGCTGTCGGCCATCGCCGGGGTGATCCTGTCCGGTGGCGACAACAACATCTTCACGCAGATCGGCCTGATCGTACTGGTCGGCCTGGCGTGCAAGAACGCGATCCTCATCGTCGAGTTCGCCAAGGACAAGCAGGAAGAAGGCATGGACCGCCTGAGCGCGGTGCTGGAAGCCTGCCGCCTGCGTCTGCGGCCGATCCTGATGACCTCCATCGCCTTCATCATGGGCGTGGTGCCGCTGGTGCTGTCGTCCGGCGCCGGCGCGGAAATGCGCCATGCCATGGGCGTCGCGGTGTTCTCCGGAATGCTCGGCGTGACCTTCTTCGGCCTGCTGCTGACGCCTGTGTTCTACCTGCTGATCCGCCGCGTGATGGACGACCGCGCCGAGAAGAAAGCCCAACGCCGCATCGCCCATTCGCCGGAGGCCCACGCATGAAGTTTTTCGCACCCGCCCTGCTCGCCCTCGCGCTCAGCGCCTGTGTCGTTGGGCCTGACTACCAAGTGCCGCAGACCGCGCCGGCGCAGATCGAAACGACGGCGGGCAACTACGACCGCAGCCGTTTCGAGGGTGCCTGGTGGAAGCAGTTCGACGACCCGGTGCTGGAACAGCTGGTGCAACAGGCGTTGCAGGAGAACCGCGAACTGCGCGTCGCCTTTGCCCGAGTGAAGGCATCGCGGGCGATACGCGACGACGTGGCCAACGACCGCTTCCCCACCGTCACCAGCCGCGCCTCCGCCGATATCGGCAAGGGCCAGGTGCCGGGGATCACCGAGGATCGCGTCAACACCGAGCGCTACGACCTCGGTCTGGACATGATCTGGGAAGTCGACCTGTTCGGCCGCGTGCAGCGCGCGCTGGAATCCAGCGATGCGCAGAGCGAAGCCGCGCTGGCCGACCTGCAGCAGTTGCAGGTCAGCCTGATCGCCGAACTGGCCGATGCCTACGGCCAGCTTCGCGGCGCGCAACTGCGGGAAAGCATCGCCCGCAGCAACCTGGAGAACCAGCGCGAATCCCGCGACCTGACCATCCAGCGCCGCGATGCCGGCATCGGCAACGAACTGGACGTACAGCGCTCCGAAGCGCGCCTGGCCGCCACCGAAGCCAGCGTGCCGCAACTGCAGGCCGAGGAAGTGCGCCAGCGGAACCGCATCGCCACCCTGCTCGGCCAGCGCCCGGAGCAACTCAGCGTCGACCTCGCACCGAAGAAGCTGCCGGCCATCGCCAAGGCCCTGCCCATCGGCGACCCCGGCGAACTGCTGCGTCGCCGCCCGGACATCGCCGCCGCCGAACGCCGGCTGGCATCGGCCACCGCGGATGTCGGCGTGGCCACGGCGGACCTGTTCCCGCGGGTGAGCCTCGGTGGCTTCCTCGGCTTCACCGCCGGCCGTGGCTCGCAGCTCGGCTCGTCCGCCGCCCGCGCCTGGGCGGTATCGCCGAGCATCACCTGGGCCGCCTTCGACCTCGGCAGCGTCCAGGCCCGCCTGCGCGCCGCCAGGGCCGACGCCGACGGTGCGCTGGCCAGCTACGAGCAACAGGTGCTGCTAGCCTTGGAAGAGTCATCCAACGCCTTCAGCGACTACGGCAAGCGCCAGCAGCGCCTGCTCTCCTTGGTGCGCCAGTCGGAAGCCAGCCGCGCCGCTGTGGAACAGGCCGGACAGCAATACCGCGAAGGCACGGTGGACTTCCTCGACCTGCTCGACGCCGAACGCGAACAGCTCGCCGCCGAGGATGCCCAGGCACTGGCGGAAGTCGACGTGTACCGCGGCATCGTGGCGATCTACAAGGCACTCGGCGGCGGCTGGCAACCCTCCGCCTGACGGTTTACCTCTCCGGTCGAGCAATCGACCTCTCCACCCCCGCGGTCCCTGCTCCTGGCCGCGGGGATTTTTTTGTCCGGCCAATCGCCGTGAGACCGTCATCATTCCCGCGCTCCCGCGTGGGAATGCATCCCTGGACGCTCCAGCGTCCGGACGCGGAGCGTCCATGGAGTCGCGCTACCACGCAGGAGCGTGGGAGCGATGACCGTAAGCGGGCCATGCCCGCGATTCGCGCGCATGGCGCGCGCCTACAGGTTCGATGCGTATCCCGCCATCGCCCTCGTATACCCCTTCGGCGCAAACCACACCGTCACCCCAAGCATCGCCACCACCAGCACCGCCAGCAGCGTCCACGACATCTGGAAGCTGCCGGTGTAATCCCGCAGCCACCCCGTCACATAGGGAATGATCCCGGTGATGATGAACCCGATCCCCTGCACGAACGCCGCCAGACGGCCAGCCGCGCCGGGGTCGGGAAGGTGGTCGAGGGTCAGGGTCAGGCTGAGGGCGAAGCAGGCGCCGAGGCCGTAGCCGATCAGCGCCACCCACAGGCCGGGCAGGTGCAGCGGTGCCAGCAGCAGGCCGCAGAAGCCGGCGAGCTGGATCAGCAGGCACAGGGCCAGCCAGCCGCGGCGGTCCAGCGAGCTGCGGATCAGCAGCGGAATGCTCAGCGCGGCGAGCACCTGGAAGATGGTCATCAACCCGACCAGTTGCCCGCTGGCCTCGGCGCTCCAGCCGAGCTGGCGGTAGTACACCGGCAGCCACGCCACCATGCTGGTGTAGCCGCCATTGATCATCCCGAAATAGATCGCCAGCAGCCATGCGCGGCGGCTGCCGAAGAAATGCTGGGTGCGACGTGCCGGCTCCTGGGCGACAGCTTCGCGTGGTCTTGCCAGGCACCAGAACAGCAGGCCGACCAGCGCCAGTCCGGCCCAGACGCCAAGCCCGGTCTGCCAATGCCCAAGACGAGTCGCCACCACCGGCGCCAGCACTGCGGCGCTGCCGCCGCCAGCCATCAGCGATGCCGAATAGAGACCCATCGCCCCCGGCACGCGAGTCGGAAACCAGCGCTTGATCACGCCCGGCACCAGCGCCTGGATGATCGCCACGCCGATGCCGGCCAGCACCGCGCTGGCGATCAGCGCCATGCCGCTGTCCAGCAAAAGGCGCCACAGGCAGGCGGTGGCGATGGCCAGCAGGCCACAGGTCATGCCGCGAGCCTCGCCCAGACGCGGGCCGATCCACGGCAAGGCGAGCGCGAAAAAGCCCATGCACAGCACCGGCAGCACGGTGAGCAGCGATGCGCCCTGGAAACCGAGCCCGGTGGCCTCGCGGATTTCCGCCAGCAGCGGGCCGATGGACGTGAGGATCGGCCGCAGGTTGATGCCCAGGCAGACGATCACCACGAGCCCGAGCCAGCCGACCCTCGCCCGCTCGGCCTGCAGGGAAGCCACGCGGTTCATGCCTTGCGCGCCTGCCAGAGTGCGTAAAGCCCCTCCTCGCCCGCCGGCCGCAGCGGGCGCAACGGCAGCGACTGCTGCAGCGGCGGCCGTGCCATTTCGCGGTAGACGGCGGCGGTGGACAGGCCGAACGGCTCGCCGTCGTCGTTGGAATAGGCGAAGTACGCCGCGCTCACCCCGCACAGATGCATCGCGGCCAGGCACATCGGGCATGGGTGGCCGCTGGCGTAGATCACGCAGCCGTCCAGGCGCGGACTGCCGAGCACCTGGCTGGCCTGGCGGATCGCCTGCAGTTCGGCATGGCCGGTGGGATCGTTGTCGAGATGGATGGTGTTGGCGGCGCGGGCGATGACCTGGCCGTCGCGCACCAGCACCGCGCCGAATGGCCGGCCGCCGGCGCCGATATTGGCGCGAGCCAGATCGACCGCCTCGCGCATGAAGTCTTCGTGATGCATGGGGAAATCCTCCTCTCGGAGGAAAGTATGAAGTCGGCGCATTCCATGCTGAAATTAAATGATTCACTACAAATCAGTGGGAATCATGATGCTCGACCCCATCCTGCTGCGCAGCCTGGTCAGCGTGGTGGACGCCGGCAATTTCACCCGCGCCGCCGAACAGCTGAACCTCACCCAGTCCACCGTCAGCCAGCATGTGCTGCGCCTGGAACAGCAGCTCGACGCCCGCCTGCTGGATCGCAGCCAGCGCCAGGTGCTGCCGACAGAGGAAGGCGAACGCCTGCTCGGCTACGCCCGGCGCATCCTCCAGCTCGGCGAGGAAGCCCGCGAGGCGCTGAGCAGCGAACACAGCGAGGGCGTGCTGCGCCTCGGCCTGCCCGAGGATTTCGCCGGTGAGCGGATCATGCCGCTGCTGGCAAGGTTCGGCGCGGAACGGCCACGGCTGCGCCTGGAAGTCTCCAGCGGCCTGAGCCATGAACTGCTGCGCCAGTACCGCAACGGCGAGCTCGACCTGCTGCTGGTCAAGCAATGGGGCGCCGACAGCGACTGCCTGGAACGCTGGCCCGAACCGCTGGGTTGGCTGGACAGCGCCGAACGCCCCGCCGCCGGCCGCGACCCGCTGCCGCTGGTGGTGTTCCCGCTCGGCGCGCTGTACCGCCAGGAGATGCTCCACGCCCTCGAAAGCCTCGGCCAGCCGTGGCGCATCAGCTATTGCAGCGCCAGCCTGGCCAGCCTCTGCGCAGCAGTGAGCGCCGGTATGGGCATCAGCCTGCTGCCGCTGCGCTGCCGTCAGAAAGGTCATGTCCTGCTGGATGAGAAGAGCGGCTTCCCGGCCATCGGCGGGCTGGAACTGGCGCTCTACGCCCGCCCCGGCCTGGGCAGCGCCGGGCGTTCGCTGCGCGATCAGCTCCGGGCTCTCTGCGCTTCTGCCCAACGCAACCCAACGTAGGTTGGCGCTGAACGCAGTGAAGCCCAACGATGGCACCCGGCAATGTTGGGCTTCGCAAGCTCAGCACCAACCTACGAATTCAAACTTCCGTGGATGTTTCTGACCACACAGACAGATTTTAATTGACTTGAAAGTCAGCTTTTCCTACATTCGCCTCATCCCCCATTCCAAAAACAAAAACAGCCTGGAGGCATGCCTTGTGATCAGGTTCCTGCTCAACCGCGAGCTGCGAGTCGAAGACCGCCTCGATCCCAATCTCACCGTGCTCAACTACCTGCGCCAGCACCTCGGCAAGACCGGCACCAAGGAGGGTTGCGCCTCCGGTGACTGCGGCGCCTGTACCGTGGTGGTGGGCGAGCTGGTCGGCGCGGAAGGCGCCGAGCGCATTCGCTATCGCACCCTCAATTCCTGCCTGACCTTCGTTTCCTCGCTGCACGGCAAGCAGCTCATCAGCGTCGACGACCTCAAGCACCGCGGCCAGCTGCACGGCGTGCAACAGGCCATGGTCGACTGCCACGGCTCGCAGTGCGGCTTCTGCACCCCCGGCTTCGTCATGTCGCTGTTCGCCCTGCAGAAGAACACCAGCGGCGCCGACGCCGAGGAGCGCAAGGCCGAAGCCCATGAAGCGCTGGCCGGCAACCTCTGCCGCTGCACCGGCTACCGGCCGATCCTCGATGCCGCCGAGCAGTCCTGCTGCCAGAAACAGCCGGACCAGTTCGACGCCGCCGAAGCCGCCACCATCGCCCAGCTCAAGGCCATCGCCCCGCGCGAAACCGCCGAGCTGAACAGCGGCGACAAGCGCTGTCTGCTGCCGCTGACCATTGCCGACCTCGCCGACCTCTACAGCGCCAACCCGCAGGCGCGCCTGCTGGCCGGCGGCACCGACCTAGCGCTGGAAGTCACCCAGTTCCACCGCGAACTGCCGGTGATGATCTACGTCGGACATGTCGAAGAGATGAAGCGCGTCGAGGTGCTGGTCGACCGCATCGAGATCGGCGCCGCCACGCCGCTGACCGACTGCTACGAAGCCCTCGCCCACGACTACCCGGACTTCGGCGAGCTGCTGCACCGCTTCGCCTCGCTGCAGATCCGCAACCAGGGCACGCTCGGCGGCAACATCGGCAACGCCTCCCCCATCGGCGACTCGCCGCCGCTGCTGATCGCCCTCGGCGCGCGCATCGTGCTGCGCAAGGGCAGCGACAGCCGCGAGCTGCCGATCGAGGACTACTTCATCGACTACAAGGTCACCGCCCGCCAGGAAGGCGAGTTCATCGAGAAGGTCATCATCCCGCGCCCGCAGGGCAACCAGGCGTTCCGCGCCTACAAGGTTTCCAAGCGCCTGGACGACGACATTTCCGCCGTCTGCGCCGCGTTCAACCTGACCGTGGAGAACTGCCGCATCACCGCCGTACGCAGCGGCTTCGGCGGCATGGCGGCGATTCCGAAACGCGCCAAGGCGTGCGAGGCCGCGCTGCTTGGCCAGCCGTTCAACGCCGCGACCTTCGAACGCGCCGCCGAGGCGCTGGGCGAGGACTTCGCCCCGCTCAGCGACTTCCGCGCGAGCAAGGAATATCGCCTGCTCACCGCGCAGAACCTGCTGCGCAAGTGCTTCTACGAGCTGGAAGCTCCTCAGGCCGTTACCCGGGTGACCGCATATGCATAAGCAACACAAGAGCCAGGAAGAACTCGCCGCCCTCTTCCGCGCGGACCTGACCACCGGCGTCGGCAAGAGCGTCAAGCACGAGAGCGCGCCCAAGCACGTGACCGGCGAGGCGATCTACATCGACGACCGCCTGGAATTCCCCAACCAGTTGCACGTCTACGCCCTCATGAGCGACCGCGCCCACGCGCGCATCACCAAGCTGGACGTCAGCCCCTGCTACGAGTTTCCCGGCGTGGCCATCGCCATCACCAAGGACGACGTGCCCGGCCAGTTGGACATCGGCCCGGTGGTCGCCGGCGACCCGCTGCTGGCCGACGGCAAGGTCGAGTACGTCGGCCAGATCGTCCTGGCGGTCGCCGCCGACAGCCTGGAAACCGCGCGCAAGGCGGCGATGGCCGCCATCGTCGAGTACGAGGACCTGGAGCCGGTGCTCGACGTGGTCGAGGCCTACCGCAAGAAGCATTTCGTGCTGGACAGCCACCAGCACAAGATCGGCGATTCTGAAGCCGCGCTGGCCACCGCACCGAACCGCCTGCAGGGCACCCTGCATATCGGCGGGCAGGAGCACTTCTACCTGGAGACGCAGATTTCCTCGGTGATGCCCACCGAGGACGGCGGCGTGATCGTCTACACCTCGACGCAGAACCCGACCGAGGTGCAGAAGCTGGTCGCCGAAGTGCTCGGCGTGTCCTTCAACAAGGTGGTCATCGACATGCGCCGCATGGGCGGCGGCTTCGGCGGCAAGGAAACCCAGGCCGCTGCGCCCGCCTGCCTGTGCGCGGTGATCGCGCGCCTGACCGGCCGCCCGGCGAAGATGCGCCTGCCGCGCGTGGAAGACATGACCATCACCGGCAAGCGCCACCCCTTCTACCTCGAATATGACGTCGGCTTCGACGACGACGGCCTGCTGCACGGCATCCAGATCGACCTGGCGGGCAACTGCGGCTACTCGCCGGACCTCTCCGGCTCCATCGTCGACCGCGCCATGTTCCACTCGGACAACGCCTACTTCCTCGGCAACGCCACGGTCAACGGCCACCGCTGCAAGACCAACACCGCATCGAACACCGCCTACCGCGGCTTCGGCGGCCCGCAGGGCATGGTCGCCATCGAGGAGATCATGGACGCCGTGGCCCGTTCGCTCGGCAAGGACCCGCTGGACGTGCGCAAGCGCAACTACTACGGCAAGGACGAGCGCAACGTCACCCACTACCACCAGACCGTCGAGCACAACCTGATCGAGGAAATGACCGCCGAGCTGGAGGCCAGCGCCGAGTACGCCAAACGCCGCGCCGAGATCCGCGAGTTCAACGCGAAGAGCCCGATCCTGAAGAAGGGCCTGGCGCTGACGCCGGTGAAATTCGGCATCAGCTTCACCGCCACCTTCCTCAACCAGGCCGGCGCGCTGATCCACATCTACACCGACGGCAGCATCCACCTGAACCACGGCGGCACCGAGATGGGCCAGGGCCTGAACACCAAGGTCGCCCAGGTCGTCGCCGAAGTGTTCCAGGTCGATATCGACCGCGTGCAGATCACCGCGACCAACACCGACAAGGTGCCGAACACCTCGCCGACCGCCGCATCCTCCGGCGCCGACCTGAACGGCAAGGCCGCGCAGAACGCCGCCGAGATCATCAGGCAGCGTCTGGTCGAGTTCGCCGCCCGGCACTGGAAGGTCACCGAGGAAGACATCGAATTCCGCAACAACCAGGTGCGCGTGCGCGACCTGATCGTGCCCTTCGAGGAGCTGATCCAGCAGGCCTACTTCGGCCAGGTGTCGCTGTCGTCCACCGGCTTCTACCGCACGCCGAAGATCTACTACGACCGCGACAAGGCGCGCGGCCGGCCGTTCTACTACTACTCGTTCGGCGTGGCCTGCTCGGAAGTGATCGTCGACACGCTGACCGGCGAATACCGGATGCTGCGCACCGACATCCTCCACGACGTCGGCGACTCGCTGAACCCGGCCATCGACATCGGCCAGGTGGAAGGCGGCTTCGTCCAGGGCATGGGCTGGCTCACCATGGAAGAGCTGGTGTGGAACGCCAAGGGCAAGCTGATGACCAACGGCCCGGCCAGCTACAAGATCCCGGCCATCGCCGACATGCCGCTCGACCTGCGGGTGAAGCTGGTGGAGAACCGCAAGAACCCGGAGCAAACGGTGTTCCATTCCAAGGCCGTCGGCGAACCGCCGTTCATGCTCGGCATCTCGGTGTTCTGCGCGATCAAGGACGCCGTGGCCAGCCTCGCCGACTACCGCGCCCAACCGCAGATCGACGCCCCGGCGACGCCGGAGCGGGTGCTGTGGGGTGTGGAGCAGATGCTCAAGCTGAAGGCACAGCAGGCATCGAAAGCCCCCACCGAAGCCGAACCGGCGTAATAACGTAGGGCGGGTGCAACCCGCCACGGTGTGCCCCCATTGGCGGGTTGCACCCGCCCTACGCAACGCAACGAACAAACGTGCCCCGTGCAAACCCACCGAGGTTGACGACATGAGCTGGATCAACGCCCTTGCCGACCTGCAGCAACGCGGCGAGCCCTGCGTGCTGGTGACCATCATCGAGGAGCGCGGCTCCACCCCGCGCAATGCCGGATCGAAGATGGTGGTCAGCGCCGACGCACTGTACGAAACCATCGGAGGCGGTCATCTGGAATATAAGGCGATGAAGATCGCCCGCGAGATGCTCGCCGAGCGCAGCCGCGACACCCGCCTGGAGCGCTTCAGCCTGGGCGCCAGCCTCGGCCAGTGCTGCGGCGGCGCCACGGTGCTGCTGTTCGAACCGCTCGGCCAGCCGCAGGCGCATATCGCCGTGTTCGGCGCCGGCCACGTCGGCCGTGCCCTGGTGCCGCTGCTCGCCAGCCTGCCGTGCAAGGTGAGCTGGATCGACTCGCGGGAGAACGAGTTCCCGGAAGCCATCCCGGCCGGGGTCAACAGGATCGTCAATGAAGAGGTGGTCGACGAGGTGGAGAACCTGCCCGCCGGCAGCTACTACATCGTCATGACCCATAATCACCAACTGGACCTGGAACTGACCGCCGAAATCCTCAAGCGCGACGACTTCGCCTACTTCGGCCTGATCGGCTCGAAGACCAAGCGCGTCAAGTTCGAGCACCGCCTGCGCGAACGCGGCTTCGCCGGCGAGACCGTGCAGCGCATGCGCTGCCCGATGGGCATCGCCGAAGTGAAAGGCAAGCTGCCCGTGGAGATCGCCGTGTCCATCGCCGGCGAGGTGATCGCCACCTACAACGCCAATTTTGGCGAGAAATCCAACGTGCCCCGGCTGGTCCCCGAATCACGCCGCGCACAGCAACCTACGCGGACCTAATGAAGAGATCGATATGAGCAGTTCAGTCAAAGCCTATCGCGCCGCCATTCTGCACAGCATCGCCGACCCCGCCGAAGTGGGCGCGAAGCACTCCTACGAATACTTCGAAGACGGCCTGCTGGTCGTCGAGGATGGCAAGATCGTCAATGTCGGCCATGCCGCCGACCTGCTGCCGGGCGTGTGCGGTGTGGAAGTGGTCGAGTACGCCGACGCGCTGATCGTCCCCGGCTTCATCGACACCCATATCCACTACCCGCAGACCGGCATGATCGCCTCCTACGGCGAGCAGCTGCTGGACTGGCTGAACACCTACACCTTCCCCACCGAGCGCCAGTTCGCCGACCCGGCACATGCCGCCGATGTCGCCGGCATCTTCCTCAAGGAGCTGCTGCGCAACGGCACCACCACCGCGCTGGTGTTCGGCAGCGTGCATCCGCAGTCGGTGGATGCGTTCTTCTCCGCCGCCGAGAAGCTCGACCTGCGGATGATCGCCGGCAAGGTGATGATGGACCGCAACGCGCCGGACTACCTGACCGACACCGCCGAGACCAGCTACCGCGACAGCAAGGCATTGATCCAGCGCTGGCACGGCAAGGGCCGCCTGCTCTATGCGGTGACCCCGCGCTTCGCCCCGACCAGCACGCCCGAGCAGCTCGACGCCGCCGGCCGCCTGCTCAGGGAGCATCCGGGCGTGTACCTGCACACGCACCTGTCGGAGAACCGCAAGGAGATCGAGTGGGTCAAGGAGCTATTCCCGGAGCGCAGCGGCTACCTGGATGTCTACGACCACCATGGCCTGCTCGGCCCGCGCTCGGTGTTCGCCCACGGCGTGCATCTGTGCGATGGCGAATGCCAGCGCCTCTCCGAGACCGGCTCGGCGGTGGCGTTCTGCCCGACTTCCAACCTGTTCCTCGGCAGCGGCCTGTTCGATCTGGCGAAGCTGGAGAAGCACAAGGTCAAGGTCGGCCTGGGTACGGACGTCGGCGCCGGCACCAGCTTCTCGCAACTGCAGTCGCTGAACGAGGCGTACAAGGTCATGCAGTTGCAGGGCATCAAGCTCGATCCGTTCAAGTCGCTGTACCTGGCGACCCTCGGCGGCGCCCGCGCGCTGGAGCTGGACGACAAGATCGGCAGCTTCGCCGTGGGCAACGAGGCGGACTTCGTGGTCCTCGACCAGCACGCCACCCCGCTGCTGGAATACCGCCTGCGTCAGGCCCGTGACCTGGAGGAAAAACTCTTCGCGCTGATCATGCTCGGCGACGACCGCACGGTGAAGGAAACCTTCGCCGCCGGCCGCTCGGTGCACCGCCGCGATTGATGACAGTAGGTTGGCGCTGAGCCTGCGAAGCCCAACATTGCCGGCTTCAGCAGTCGTTGGGCTTCACTGCGTTCAGCGCCAACCTACGGGAGCTACGCTCAGTTTCAACCGTATCAGCCGGGCACGCTCAGAACCTCGGCTGGTACGGTTTTTTTATTCCAAACGATGGCGCACCCACCCTACGCGCTACTCGCTTATCCCCTGCTCCGCTGCTGCGTAACGCTGGGCGTCTCGTCGAACAACTTGCGGTACTCGCTGGCGAAGCGGCCGAGGTGGGTGAAGCCCCAGCTCATGGCGATCTCGGAGATGTTGCGGCTGGCGCCGCTTTCGAGGATTTCCTGGCGCACGACGGTCAGGCGGTGGTTCTTCAGGTAGGCCATCGGCGACAGGCCGAAGTAGCGCTTGAAGCCATCGAACAGCTTGAAGCGCGAGACCCCCGCGGCATTCTCGATATCCTCCAGGCACAGCGCCTCGCGGGCGTTGGCGTGGATGAACTCGCGGGCCCGCAGCAGGTAGTGCGGCGGCTTCACGCCGAGGCTCTGGCGCAATGCGTCGGAGTAGTTGTTCGGCTGGGCGAGGATCAGCCCCTTGATCAGCGCACGCTCCAGATCGCGGGTGAAGAACAGCTGGCCGTACAGGTCGCTGTGCTCCATCTCGTCGATGAAGTGCTTGGCCATGCGCCACCAGGACGCGGTCGCGCCGTTCAGTGCGTCCATTTCCGGATCGAAGCGCAGCGGCTTGTCGATGGGCCGCTGGAGCATTTCCTCCAGGGTCTTGTGCATGGCGGTGCGGGTGATCACCACCTGCAGCTTGCGGCAGTCGCCGGCGATGTTCAGCTCCTGCGGCTCGTTGGGCGAGACGATCACGCCGCGGCCGGGATCGGAGCGCAGGTGCACGCCGCCCTTGCTCAGCTCCTGCTCGCCGTGCAGCGGCAGGCTCAGGCTGTAGCTGTTGAAGCTGTCGACCTCGACGATGCCGATGGTCACGTCGGTGCCGTACTCGATGCAGCCGAGGGTGGTGGACATCGACTTCAGCACGTTGCCGCTGTGGCGGAACTGGATATCGGCGGGATGGCTGGCATTCAGCATGTGCGGCCCGCAAATGCTCGACATCCACGAGCGGGCACCGGCCACGTCGAAAAGATCGGCGTGGATATCGCGGAACGGGACCACGGGTTTCGTACTCATCTGGCAACGCTCGACACGGTAGTTTTAATTCGCGCTCTGACGGCGCATGACATATCAAAAGGCAAGGTTCGGGCCGCTGCCTACACGATAAGGCCCAACCCGGAATTTCCGGATAGCGTTCGTCGATTTTCCGGATAAATGGCCGCCCCGCTCCCGCTCTCGCTGCCTGCCGTCGCTCCGCAACGGTGCGCCGCGCGCCCCACGCTGTGCGCTTTCTACCCATCCGTGTTACCCCCCGGAAACCGCCGCCTGCGCCAATAGAAGCAGCGCCAAATTTGCGGACTGCCTTCGCCAACTAAGCGGATAGACCGGAATACGCGCCGATCCATTTAATGCCTCCAACCGATTCGCCCGATGTGGGAGGTACAAGAAAATGAACAACTCAACGAGAAGCGTCGCGCAGTGGAAGGAATACATCAGCGGTTGCCTGGACTTCCGCCCTGTCGAAGGCGTCTACCGCATCGCCCGGGACATGTTCACCGAGCCGGAACTCTTCGATCTCGAAATGGAGCTGATCTTCGAGAAGCAGTGGATCTACGCCTGCCATGAGAGCGAGATCGCCAACCCGAACGACTTCATGACCATGCGCGCCGGCCGCCAGCCGATGATCATCACCCGCGACGGCAACGGCCAGCTGCACGCGCTGGTCAACGCCTGCCAGCACCGCGGCGCCACCCTCACCCGCGTCGGCAAGGGCAACCAGTCCACCTTCACCTGCCCGTTCCACGCCTGGTGCTACAAGAGCGACGGCCGCCTGGTGAAGGTCAAGGCGCCGGGCGAATATCCGGAAGGCTTCGACAAGGCCACCCGCGGCCTGAAGAAGGCGCGCATCGAAAGCTACAAGGGCTTCGTCTTCATCAGCCTGGACACCGCCGCCAGCGACAGCCTGGAAGACTTCCTCGGCGACGCCCGGGTGTTCTTCGACATGATGGTCGCCCAGTCGCCCACCGGTGAGCTGGAAGTGCTGCCCGGCAAGTCCACCTACACCTTCGACGGCAACTGGAAGCTGCAGAACGAGAACGGCCTGGACGGCTATCACGTCAGTACCGTGCACTACAACTACGTGGCCACCGTGCAGCACCGCCAGCAGGTCAACGCCGAGAAAGGCGCCACCAGCGACACCCTCGACTACAGCAAGCTCGGCGCCGGCGACGCGCAGACCGACGACGGCTGGTTCTCCTTCGCCAACGGCCACAGCGTGCTGTTCAGCGACATGCCCAACCCCACCGTGCGCCCCGGCTACGCCACCGTCATGCCGCGCCTGGTGGAGGAATTCGGCCAGGGCAAGGCCGAGTGGATGATGCACCGCCTGCGCAACCTGAACATCTACCCCAGCCTGTTCTTCATGGACCAGATCAGCTCGCAGCTGCGCATCGTGCGCCCGGTGGCCTGGAACAAGACCGAGATCATCAGCCAGTGCATCGGCGTGAAGGGCGAATCGGACAAGGACCGCGAAAGCCGCATCCGCCAGTTCGAGGATTTCTTCAACGTCTCCGGCATGGGCACGCCCGACGACCTGGTGGAGTTCCGCGAGCAGCAGCGCGGCTTCCAGGGTCGCCTGGAGCGCTGGAGCGACATCTCCCGCGGTTATGACAAGTGGGTCACTGGCGTCACGCCGAACAGCCAGACCCTCGGCATCGCCCCGGCGCTGACCGGCACCGAATTCACCCACGAAGGCCTGTACGTCAACCAGCACGCCAACTGGCAGCGCTTCCTGCTCGATGGCCTGGACCGGAAAGCCCTGAAACTGCAGGAGGTGCAGGCATGAATCCGCAGCTGCAACACCAGATCGAGCAGTTCCTCTTCCGCAAGTCCGAGCTGTGCGACGCCCAGGACTGGGACGCCTACCTCGACCTGTTCGACGAGAACTGCGAATTCCACCTGCCGCAGTGGGACTCCGAGCACACCTACACCACCGACCCGAAGCGCGGCATGTCGCTGATCTACTACTCCAACCGCGGCGGCCTGGAGGACCGGGTGTTCCGCATCCGCACCGGCAAGGCCGCCTCCACCGTGCCGATGCCGCGCACCCTGCACCAGATCAGCAACGTGCGCATCGCCGAGCGTGACGGCGGCGAGCTGGAAGTACGCGCCAGCTGGCACACCCTGTACTACCGCCTGGGCGCCGCCGAGCAATTCTTCGGCCACGCCACCTACCACCTGCGGCCCACCGGCGAGAGCTGGAAGATCACCCGCAAGCACACCCTGTTGCTCAACGACACCATCAACTCGGTGCTCGATTTCTACCATCTGTGACGGGCGGAGTAGCACCCATGAACCACAAGGTCGCCTTCAGTTTTGCCGACGGCAAGACGCTGTTCTTCCCCGTGCAGGGCAACGAAATCCTCCTCGACGCCGCGCTGCGCAACGGCATCAAGATTCCCCTGGACTGCCGCGAAGGCGTCTGCGGCACCTGCATGGGCCGCTGCGAGTCCGGCCGCTACGCGATGGACTACGTCGACGAGGAAGCCCTGTCGCCGCAGGACCTGGAGCAGCGCAAGATCCTCACCTGCCAGACCCGCGTGCAATCCGACGCGTCGTTCTACTTCGACTTCGACTCGTCGCTGTGCAGCGCCGCCGAACCGGTGCACGAACACGGCGTGGTCACCCACGTCGAGCAGGTCTCGCCGACCACCGCGATCCTCCACCTGGACGCCGGCGTCGACGGCCAGCAGCTGGACTTCCTGCCCGGCCAGTACGCGCGCCTGCAGGTGCCCGGCACCGACGACAAGCGCTCCTATTCCTTCGCCAACCGGCCGAACCCGCAGAACCGGCTGCAGTTCCTCATCCGCCTGCTGCCGGACGGGGTGATGAGCAACTACATCCGCGAGCGCTGCAAGGTCGGCGACGAGATCCGCTTCGAAGCCCCGCTGGGCGCCTTCTACATGCGCCACATCGACAAGCCGCTGCTGCTGGTGGCCGGCGGCACCGGCCTCTCGGCCTTCCTCGGCATGCTCGACGAGATCGCCGAGAAAGGCGGCGGCGGCCAGCCGGTGCACCTGTACTACGGCGTGCGCCAGGTCGCCGACCTCTGCGAACTGGAGCGCATCGCCGGTTACGCCGAGCGCATCCCCGGCTTCCGCTTCACCCCGGTGATCAGCGACGACGCCGGCCAGTGGGACGGCAAGCGCGGCTACGTGCCCGAGCATTTCGACGCGACGGAACTGCGCGAGGCGCCCTTCGACATGTACCTGTGCGGCCCGCCGCCGATGGTCGAGTCGGTGAAGACCTGGCTGCAGGACCAGCAGCTCGGCCACGGCAACCTGTATTTCGAGAAGTTCACCGAGAGCAATACGTAACCCTGATACCTCCCCCTCACCCTAACCCTCTCCCAAAGGGAGAGGGGACGGCTCGATGTTGCCGGCTGGCACGGCACATCTCCCAACACCGTATTGCCCCCTCTCCCTCCGGGAGAGGGCTGGGGTGAGGGAACCCCCAGCGCCAAAGCTCGCGTAGGAGCGGACCATGCCCGCGATGAAATGCCCCCGAACAAGAGGAACCACCACCCGCAACACCCCGACTTTCCCGACTGCCCTGCAATTCCAATAACAATCGGCGAGCCGCTCGCACGGCATCGCACAGAAAAGGCGGCATCATGAAAAAGACCCTCCCCCTTGCGTTGCTCGGGGCCGTAATGGCCTCTTCCCTCCCCGCCCTGGCACAGGACCCTGTGCGCATCGGCTTCATCACCACCCTGTCCACGCCCGCCGGCTACCTCGGCGAGGACGCCCGCGACGCCTTCCGCCTGGCCATCGAGCAGGAAGGCGGCAAGCTCGGCGGCGTCCCGGTGGAACTGGTGGTCGAGGACGACGGCCTGCAGCCCGCGCGCGGCAAGCAGATCGTCGACCGCATGAGCCTGGACGGCATCTCCCTCTACACCGGCGTGATGTTCTCCAACGTGCTCGCCGCGGTGGTGAACAGCGCCACCCGCAACGACGGTTTCTACATCAGCGCCAACGCCGCGCCGTCCAACCTGGCCGGCGAGCAGTGCAAGGCCAACTATTTCTCCGCGTCCTACCAGAACGACGTGCCCCACGAGATGGCCGGCGTCGCCGCCAACGAGCTGGGCTACCGCAGGATGGTCATCCTCGCGCCCAACTACCAGGCCGGACGCGACGCCCTGGCCGGCTTCAAGCGCACCTTCAAGGGCGAAGTCACCGAGATCTACACCAAGCTCAACCAGCTGGACTTCTCCGTCGAACTGGCGCGCGTGCGCTCGCTGGCGCCGGACGCGGTGTTCCAGTTCCATCCGGGCGGCGCCGGCATCAACTTCGCCAAGCAGTACGGCAGCGCCGGCCTGAACAGGAGCATCCCGATGCTGGTGCCGGTGTTCTCCATGGACGAGCGCATGCTCGCCGCCACCGGCAGCGTGGCCGAAGGCGTCAACGTGGTCAGCGGCTGGAACCCGCAGTCGGACAACCCGGCCAACCAGGCCTTCATCAAGGCCTTCAACGACAAGTACCACCGCGCGCCGACCATGTACGCAGCCCAGGGCTACGACACCGCGCGGCTGATCGGCTCAGCCCTCAAGGCCACCAACGGCAACCTCAAGGACGCCGGAGCCTTCCGCGCCGCCCTGCGCGAGGCACGCTTCGACTCGGTGCGCGGCGACTTCCGCTTCGCCAGCAACCAGCACGCGGTGATCGACTGGCACCTGCTGCGCGTGCAGGCCGACGCCAGCGGCAAGCTCGCCGAAGTGCCGGTGAAGACCATCGCCAAGTCCCAGGTCGACAGCTACGCCGCACGCTGCGCGCTGTAATCCGTCGCCGCTCCAGCCAGCCCGCCGGCCACCAGGCCGGCGGGCATTCCTCGCAGGACTATCGCCATGCTGTTGCTCGAACAAATCCTCAACGGCCTGCAGTACAGCGCGCTGCTGTTTCTGCTGGCCTCGGGCCTGACGCTGATCTTCGGCATCATGGGTGTCATCAACCTGGCCCACGGCGCCTTCTACATGGTCGGCGCGTTCTGCGCCGCCTACACCGCCATCGCCAGCGGCTCGTTCTGGCTCGGCGGCCTTGCCGCCCTGTGCGGCGCGGCGCTGTACGGGCTGGTGATCGAAACCGGGATCATCCGCCGGCTGTACAACCGCGACCATCTGGACCAGGTGCTCGCCACCCTCGCCGTGGTGTTCTTCAGCAACGAGCTGATCACCCTGCTGTTCGGCCGCAGTCCACCGGCCATGCCGACCCCGGACTGGTACAACGCCTTCGTCGAGGTGCTGCCGGGGCTGATGTACCCGGTCAGCCGCCTGCTGTTCATCGGCGCCGGCGCGCTGGTGGCGATCGGCATGTGGCTGCTGATCAACCACACCCGCCTCGGGATGCTGATCCGCGCCGGCGCCGACGACCACGAGATGGTCGGCGCCCTCGGGGTGAACATCTCCCGCCTGTACACCCTGGTGTTCGTCTTCGGCTGCGTGCTCTGCGGCCTCGCCGGCTTCATGGCGGCGCCGCTGCTGTCGGTGGAGATCGGCATGGGCGAGAAGGTGCTGATCACCACCTTCGTGGTCATCGTCGTCGGCGGCGTCGGTTCGGTGCGCGGCGCGCTGGTCGGCGCCCTGCTGATCGGCATGGTCGACGGCCTCGGCCGCGCCTACATCCCGCAACTGCTGGACCGCCTGCTGCCCGCCGAAGTCGCCGGTGCCCTCGGCGCCGGCCTGATTTCCGCCAGCGCCTACATCGTCATGGCCCTGGTGCTGCTGGTGCGCCCGCGCGGCCTGCTGCCGGCGCGCGCCTGAAGGAGAACGAGATGTCCCGTCGAATGCTTATCGATCTGGCCTGCCTGGCCATCTTCGCGCTGATGCCGCTGCTGGCGGCGCTGCTCGACGAACCCTTCCTGGTCAGCCTGTTCACCCGGCTGGCGATCTACGGCCTGGCCGCCGCCAGCCTCGACCTGCTGATCGGCTACGGCGCCATGGTCAGCTTCGGCCACGCCGCCTTCTTCGCCATGGGCGGCTACGTGGTCGGCATCGTCGCCTTCCACACCTCGCAGATGCTGCCGCTGTGGGGCTGGGAAGGCAGCAACAGCGCGCTGCTGATCTGGCCGCTGGCCCTCGGGCTGTGCGCCCTGCTCGGCCTGGCGATGGGCTACCTGTCGCTGCGCACCAGCGGCGTGCAGTTCATCATGATCACCCTCGCCTTCAGCCAGATGCTCTATTTCATCCTCGGCTCGCTGTCGCTCTACGGCGGCGACGACGGCATCCTGCTGCTGGAACGCAACAGCCTGCCGGGAATGGATCTGAACGATCCGGCGCAGTTCTACTACCTGTGCGTCGGCTGCCTGGTCGGCTGGCTGCTGTTCTGCCGGCGGCTGGTCGCCTCGCGCTTCGGCTTCGTCCTGCGCGGGCTCAAGCAGAGCGAGCGGCGCAGCGTCAGCCTGGGCCTCAAGCCGCTGCGCTACCGCCTCACCGCCTTCGTCATCGCCGGCCTCGGCGCGGGCCTGGCGGGCATCCTCTGGGCCAACTACGCGATGTTCGTCAGCCCCGACATGGGCTCCTGGCAGAAGTCCGGCGAGCTGATGGCAATGGTCATCCTCGGCGGCGTCGGCACCCTGGTCGGCCCGGTCCTCGGCGCCGCCGTCTACCTCGGCCTGGAGCAGTTGCTGAGCCTCTGGACCGAGCACTGGCTGCTGTTCTTCGGCCCGCTGCTGCTGGCCGTGGTGCTGTTCGGCAAGCAGGGCGTCTACGGCCTCCTGCTGCTTTCGCGCAGGCAACGCAAACCCGCGCCGGCCGCCGAGCCCGGCGTTCGACTGGGCGAGGTGACCCCATGAGCGCACAACTGTCCATCCGCGGGCTGGAAAAGTCCTTCGGCGCGGTGAAGGCCACCAACGGCGCCAACCTCGAACTGGCGCGCGGCGAACTGCACGCCATCATCGGTCCCAACGGCGCCGGCAAGTCCACGCTGATCTCGCAGATCGCCGGGGAAATCCAGCCGGACCAGGGCCATATATTCCTCGCCGGCCAGGACATCACCCGCGTCCCCGCCCACGATCGGCCGCGCCTGGGCCTCGCCCGTTCGTTCCAGGTCAGCCAGCTGTATCCCGAGTTCAGCCTGCTGGAGAACGTCGCCCTGGCCATCGCCGCCCGCGAAGGCCGGACGTTCGGCATGTGGCGTCCGCTCAGCCGCGACCGCCGCCTGCTCGATCCGGCGAGGGAGTATCTGCAAACCGTCGGCCTCGGCGGCCGTGCCGAGCATCTGGTGAGCGAACTGTCCCACGGCGAACGTCGGCAACTGGAACTCGCCCTGGCGCTGGCCCAGGAGTCCTCGGTGCTGCTGCTCGACGAACCGATGGCCGGGATGGGCGCCGAGGAATCGGCGCGCATGACCGAGCTGCTGCAGGCGCTCAAGGGCCGCTACTCGATCCTCCTGGTGGAGCACGACATGGACGCCGTGTTCACCCTCGCCGACCGCATCACCGTGCTGGTGTACGGCCAGACCATCCTCACCGGCAGCGTCGATGAGGTCCGCAGCAACGCGCAGGTGCGTGCCGCCTACCTGGGAGAAGAACATGCTTGAAGTCAGTGGTTTGCAGGCGGGCTACGGCCTCAGTCAGGTGCTCTTCGACATGCACCTGACGATCAAACAGGGCCAGGTGGTCTCGCTGATCGGCCGCAACGGCATGGGCAAGACCACCACGGTGAAATCCATCATGGGCCTGCTCAAGCCCAGCGCCGGCAGCATCCGCGTCCACGGCAGGGAAATGCGCGGCGCCACGCCCTACCGCATCGCCCAGGCCGGCCTCGGGCTGGTGCCGGAAGGCCGCCGCGCCTTCGGTTCGCTCAGCGTGCGGGAGAACCTGCTGGCCACCGCCGCCGGCCGCAGGGGCAAGTGGGACCTGGCGCGCATCTACCGGCTGTTCCCGCGCCTCGAAGAACGCCAGGACCAGCTGTCGAAGACCCTCTCCGGCGGCGAACAGCAGATGCTGGTGGTCGGCCGCGCGCTGATGACCAATCCGCAATTGCTGATCCTCGACGAAGCCACCGAGGGCCTGGCGCCGGTGATCCGCGAGACCATCTGGAACTGCCTGGCGACTCTCAAGGACGAAGGCGAGACCATCCTGGTGATCGACAAGAACCTCAAGGAGATGGCCCGCGTGGTCGACCGCCACCACATCATCGAGAAAGGCCGCCAGGTCTGGCAGGGCACGCCGGCGGAGCTAGCCGCGACGCCCGAGCTGTCGCACCGCTACCTGGGCGTCTGACGCCATCCCTCCCCAACGGGCGCTTCGGCGCCCGTTTGCTTTCCATGACCGGAGATCCCCATGACCGACCTCGAACTGGCCGCCTACTACGACGTGCAATACAACGCCCGCGCCAGCGTCGCCGACTACGAACAGTACCCGCGGCTGTACCGCGAACTCAGCGACCGCGCCCATGCCGGCCTGCGCTGCTTCAAGGACGTGCCCTACGGACCGGGCGCCAGCGAGCGGCTGGACATCTTCCCCGCCAGCCGCCCCGATGCGCCGGTGCTGCTGTTCATCCACGGCGGCTACTGGCGGGCGCTGTCCAAGGCCGATTCGGCGTTCATGGCCCCGGCGCTGACCGAAGCCGGCGCCTGCGTGGCGGTGCTCGACTACGACCTGGCGCCGGCGGTGAGCCTCGACCATATCGTCGACCAGGTACGCCGCGCGCTGGCCTGGCTGTACCACAACATCGCCGGCTTCGGCGGCGATCCCCGGCGCCTGTTCGCCAGCGGCAGTTCGGCGGGCGGACACCTGACCGGCATGCTGCTGGCCGGCGTCTGGCACGCCGGCTACGGCATCCCGCCGGACGCCCTGCGCGGCGCCCTGCCGATCAGCGGCCTGTTCGACCTGCGCCCGCTGCTGCCCACCCATATCAACGCCTGGATGCACCTCGACGAAACCGCCGCGCGACGCAACAGTCCCCTCTTCCATTTGCCCGACAGCGCGGGGGAACTGGTGGTGAGCTACGGCGCACTGGAAACCGGCGAATTCGCCCGCCAGTCCCATGATTTCCTGAGTGCCTGGAATGCTTCGGGCCTGCGCGGCCGCCATGTGCCGGCGGAAGGACGCAACCACTTCGACGTGGTGCTGCAACTGGGCGAGCCGGGTACGCCGCTGTATCGGGCGGTGCTGGAGCTGATGGAGCCGTAGGTTGTGCTGAGCGCAGCGAAGCCCAACATCTGGTGGGGCCTGCCCCAATTCCGTTGGGCTTCGCAAGCTCAGCGCCAACCTACTCGACACCCTCCACGATGATCACTTCCGCCCGCGCCACGCCCTGGCGATAGCTGCACGCCTCCTGGTACTCCGCCGAGCGGTAGCAGGCCAGCGCCTGTTCGTACGAGTCGAACTCGATCACCACGCTACGCTGGGGTGTGGGGCGGCCCTCCATCGCCTGCGAGCGGCCGCCGCGGGCCAGCATCCTGCCGCCGTACCTGGCGAAGGCCGCCGGGGCGCGGCTGGTGTATTCGCTGTATTGCGCGGGGTCCGTCACATCGACGTGGGCGATCCAGTAAGCCTTCATGCTGACCTCTATTGTCCGGCTCAAATATGTATTATGGTATACCAAACTAAATCACCATGATCCAGCCAGGTAAACCGACATGCCGTTCAATCGCATCGAAGAAATCATCGAAGACTATCGCCAGGGCAAGATGGTCCTGCTGGTGGACGACGAGGACCGCGAGAACGAGGGCGATCTGCTGCTGGCGGCGGAGAAATGCACCCCTGCGGCGATCAACTTCATGGCCCGCGAAGCGCGCGGCCTGATCTGCCTGACCCTGACCGACGAGCATTGCCAGCGCCTCGGCCTGGAGCAGATGGTGCCGGCCAACGGCAGCGCCTTCTCCACCGCCTTCACCGTTTCCATCGAGGCGGCCAGCGGCGTGACCACCGGCATCTCCGCCGCCGACCGCTCCCACACGGTGCTGACCGCCGTGGCCCCCGATGCGAAAGCCGACGACCTGGCGCAACCCGGCCATATCTTCCCCCTGCGCGCCCGCGAAGGCGGCGTGCTGACCCGTGCCGGCCACACCGAAGCCGGCTGCGACCTGGCGCGCCTGGCAGGCTTCACCCCGGCTTCAGTGATCGTCGAGGTGATGAACGACGACGGCAGCATGGCGCGCCGGCCGGAGCTGGAAACCTTCGCCGAGCAGCACGGGATCAAGATCGGCACCATCGCCGACCTGATCCACTACCGCCTCAGCACCGAGCACACCGTCACCCGTATCGGCGAGCGCGAGCTGCCCACGGTGCACGGCACCTTCCGCCTGGTGACCTACGAGGACCGCATTGCCGGCGGCGTGCACATGGCCATGGTGATGGGCGACATCCACCGAGACGAGCCGACGCTGGTGCGGGTACATGTGATCGACCCGCTGCGCGACCTGGTGGGCGCCGAATACACCGGGCCGAAGAACTGGACCCTGTGGGCCGCCCTGGAGAAGGTTTCCGAGGCCGGCCATGGCGTGGTGGTGGTGCTGGCCAACAACGAATCCTCCCAGGCCCTGCTGGAACGCGTCCCCCAACTCACCCAGCCGCGCCGGCAGTTCAGCCGCACACAATCGCGCATCTACTCGGAAGTGGGCACCGGCGCGCAGATCCTCCAGGACCTCGGCGCCGGCAAGCTGCGCCACCTGGGCCCACCGCTGAAGTACGCCGGCCTCACCGGCTATGACCTGGAAGTGGTCGAGACCCTGCCGTTCGAGGGCTGACAAGGAGTAGGAGCAACTGTCTTGCATCGTCATGATGCTTCCCCCCTCACCCTAACCCTCTCCCTCAGGGAGAGGGGACTGTCCGGAGTTGCCGGCTGGCACGGAGTACCACCTCATACCGTCGCGCCCCCTCTCCCTCCGGGAGAGGGTTAGGGTGAGGGGATCGCAACACCGGAGTATCCGTAGGAGCGGACCATGTCCGCGATCGGCCTCTCCCAGGAGCATCGCGGGCATGGCCCGCTCCTACGGGCTGCAATGCCCACCGTAGGTTGGCGCTGAGCAACGCGAAGCCCAACATCGCCATCGTTGGGCTTCACTGCGTTCAGCACCAACCTACGCGGGTTATGGCCCAGCCACCCAGCCACATGGTTACGCAGGATGCAAGACAGTTGCTCCTGCGGGAATCGCAACCACTCGTCGCCCGGCGATGATCGGTACGCCGAGGACTTGCAAAATTTTTGGCATACCATAATATGCCATTCCATAGGCCGAGATAATTTCCGGGACCTGCCTCCCGCCACGGCCGCCCTTGAAACCCCACCCACCGGGGTCACTGCTCCTGATAAGCGGGCAAGAACAAGGCCCGCTTGCTTACAAACACAACAATGAGGGCAAGCAAGATGGTGTTCAAAAAACGTGCAATCGCGGTGCTCGCCGCGGCACTCCTTACCGCGACCGGTACTGCCGCCATCGCCGCCGACAATCTCAGTTTCGTCAGTTGGGGCGGCACCACCCAGGATGCACAGAAGCAGGCCTGGGCCGAGCCCTTCAGCCAGGCCAGCGGCATTCGCGTGGTGCAAGACGGCCCCACCGACTACGGCAAGCTCAAGGCCATGGTGGAAAGCGGCAACGTGCAGTGGGACGTGGTCGACGTCGAGGCCGACTTCGCTCTCCGCGCTGCCGCCGAAGGCCTGCTGGAGCCGCTGGACTTCAACGTGATCCAGCGCGACAAGATCGACCCGCGCTTCGTCTCCGACCACGGCGTCGGCTCCTTCTATTTCTCCTTCGTGCTCGGCTACAACCAGGGCAAGACCGGCGGCAAGGCCCCGCAGGACTGGAGCGCCCTGTTCGACACCGCCAGCTATCCCGGCAAGCGCGCCCTCTACAAGTGGCCGAGCCCCGGCGTGCTCGAACTGGCCCTGCTGGCCGATGGCGTCCCCGCCGACAAGCTCTACCCGCTGGACCTCGACCGCGCCTTCAAGAAGCTCGACACCATCAAGAAGGACATCGTCTGGTGGGGCGGCGGCGCCCAGTCCCAGCAGCTGCTCGCTTCCGGCGAGGCCAGCATGGGTCAGTTCTGGAACGGCCGCATCTATGCCCTGCAACAGGACGGCGCGCCGGTGGGCGTGAGCTGGAAACAGAACCTGGTCATGGCCGACTTCCTTGTCATCCCCAAGGGCGCCAAGAACAAGGATGCGGCCATGAAATTCCTGGCCAACGCCAGCAGCGCCAAGGGCCAGGCCGACTTCGCCAACCTCACTGCCTATGCCCCGGTGAACGTCGACAGCATCGGCCAGCTCAAGGGCGACCTCGCCCCCAACCTGCCGACCGCCTACGCTAAGGATCAGATCACCCTCGACTACGCGTACTGGGCCAAGAACGGCCCGGCAATCGCGGCACGGTGGAACGAATGGCTGGTCAAGTGAAGATGGCTGCCATTCAGCCCACGCCACCGGCCAAGGCCACTGGAGGCGCCTCCCGCGCTTCCAGCTCCGGGGCTGTGTCGATGAAAGAAGACAACCAGGCCGCGCTGCGCTGGCGCGGCGCCAGCAACCTGCTCCCGGCCCTGCTGTTCCTCGGCCTGTTCTTCCTCGCCCCGCTGATCGGCCTGCTGCTGCGCGGCGTGCTGGAGCCGACTCCGGGCCTGGGCAATTACGAGCAACTGTTCGCCAACTCGGCGTATGCCCGGGTGCTGTTCAACACCTTCGCGGTGGGCGGTCTGGTGACCGTGATCAGCCTGCTGCTGGGCTTCCCGCTGGCCTGGGCGATCACCCTGGTGCCGCGCGGCTGGGGCCGCTGGTTGCTGAACATCGTGCTGCTGTCGATGTGGACCAGTCTGCTCGCACGCACCTACTCCTGGCTGGTGCTGCTGCAGGCGTCCGGGGTGATCAACAAGATCCTGATGGCGATGGGCATCATCGATCAACCGCTGGAACTGGTGCACAACCTCACCGGCGTGGTGATCGGCATGAGCTACATCATGATCCCGTTCATCGTGCTGCCGCTGCAGGCCACCATGTCGGCCATCGACCCGATGGTGCTGCAGGCCGGCTCGATCTGCGGCGCCAGCCCCTGGACCAACTTCTTCCGGGTGTTCCTGCCACTGTGCCGGCCGGGACTGTTCTCCGGCGGGCTGATGGTCTTCGTCATGTCGCTCGGTTACTACGTCACCCCCGCCCTGCTCGGCGGTGCGCAGAACATGATGCTGCCGGAGTTCATCGTCCAGCAGGTGCAGTCCTTCCTCAACTGGGGCCTGGCCAGCGCCGCCGCCGCGCTGCTGATCGTCATCACCCTGGTGCTCTTCTACTTCTACCTGAAGCTGCAGCCGGAATCCCCGGTGGCTTCGAGTACCGCGAGGTAAGCCATGCTGCTGTCACCCAACGCCATGGGCCCGCGCCTGCGCTTCGGCCTGTACCTGACCACCGGGGCGATCGCAGCCTTCCTGCTGCTGCCGATCGTGTTCATCGTGCTGCTGTCCTTCGGCTCGTCGCAGTGGCTGGTGTTCCCGCCGCCGGGCTGGACGCTGAAGTGGTACGAGCAGTTCTTCTCCAACGCGGAGTGGATGGAGTCGGCGCTGACCAGCCTGAAGGTCGCCGTGTTGACCACGGTGTGCTCGGTCGCCCTCGGCCTGCCCACCGCCTTCGCCCTGGTGCGCGGCAAGTTCCCCGGCCGGGAGATGCTCTACGGGCTGTTCACCCTGCCGATGATCGTGCCGCTGGTGATCATCGCGGTGGCCGTGTACGCGCTGTTCCTCAAGCTCGGCTACACCGGCACGCTGTTCTCCTTCGTGGTCAGCCACGTGATCGTCGCATTGCCGTTCACCATCATCTCGATCATCAACTCGCTGAAGCTGTTCGACCAGTCCATCGAGGATGCCGCGGTGATCTGCGGGGCATCGCGGTTGCAGGCGGTGTTCAAGGTGACCTTCCCGGCGATTCGCCCGGGCATGGTGGCCGGCGCTCTGTTCGCCTTCCTGGTCTCCTGGGATGAGGTGGTGTTGAGCGTGATGATGGCCAGCCCGACCCTGCAGACCCTGCCCGTGAAAATGTGGACCACCCTGCGCCAGGACCTGACCCCGGTGATCGCCGTCGCCTCGACGCTGCTGATCGGCCTGTCCGTCCTGGTAATGCTGGTCGCCGCCGCACTGCGCCGGCGCAACGAAATCCGCGCCTGAGCGCCGAGGTAACCGAAATGAGTGCCGTGATCCAAGACACCCGCGAAAACAAGACCCTGGTCAGCCTGCGCAACCTGAACAAGCACTACGGCGACTTCACCGCCGTCGACAACATCTCCCTGGACATCCAGGACGGCGAGTTCCTCACCTTCCTCGGCTCCAGCGGCTCCGGCAAGAGCACCACCCTGTCGATGCTGGCCGGCTTCGAGACGCCCAGCTCCGGGGAAATCCTCGTCGAAAGCAAGTCGCTGGTGAACGTGCCGCCGCACAAGCGCGACATCGGCATGGTGTTCCAGCGCTACTCGCTGTTCCCGCACCTGTCGGTGCGCGACAACATCGCCTTCCCGCTGACCATCCGCAAGCAGAACGCCGCCGAGACCGCCAAGCGCGTCGACGCCATGCTCAAGCTGGTGCAACTGGACAAGTTCGCCCACCGCCGCCCGGCCCAGCTTTCCGGCGGCCAGCAGCAACGCGTGGCCATCGCCCGCGCGCTGGTCTACGAGCCGCGCATCCTGCTGATGGACGAACCGCTCGGCGCGCTGGACAAGAAACTGCGCGAGGACCTGCAGGACGAACTGCGCCACCTGCACCGCCGCCTCGGCATCACCATCGTCTACGTGACCCACGACCAGGAAGAAGCCATGCGCCTGTCCCAGCGCATCGCCATCTTCAGCCACGGCAGGATCGTCGGCCTGGGCAGCGGCTATGACCTCTACCAGAACCCGCCGAACGCCTTCGTCGCGTCCTTCCTCGGCAACTCCAACTTCCTCAAGGTGAAGGCCCAGGGCAACGCCGCGGCCAGCTTCGAGAACCAGCCACTGGCCATCCGCCCCACCGCCGGCCTGCACGACGGCCAGGACCTGGTGCTGATGGTCCGCCCGGAAAAAGCCCAGGTGCTGACTCCGGAACAGTCCGCGCAGACTCCGCTGGCCGCCGGCTGGAACGAGATCCCGGCCAAGGTCGCGGAAACCGTGTTCCTCGGCGAGAGCCTGACCTGCAGCGTGGTCACCTCCGGCGGTACCAACCTGACCCTCAAGGAACTCTCCGGCGCCACCCAGCCGCTGCAACCGGGCGCGCCGGTGCGGGTACGCTGGGCCGCCGCCGACGCGTGCGTCTACAGCGAGTGGAACGAAAGCGACCTGACCAAGGCTGCAGGTTCGCATTGAGGCAACCGGGCAGGTGGAAAGCCTGCCGGAAGCCGACCTGTCACACCGCAGGCGGCTTCCTCGATGGCTTCCACGACTCCGCGCACTTCTTCCTGAAAATCACCCCGTGAAAGCGCGATGCACCAATCAATAAAAGCCGCCTCTGCATAAACAGGGACGGCTCTGGATTGGTGCCCGAGGTCGGGGTCGAAGCGGCACGCCCAACTCCCCGCATTTCCCGCCGGTTGAAGTGGATCAACCGGTGCGGCTCCTTAAATTATTTGACTTTAAGGTCAAGTTTTGGCGTCATGCACGCCGCCTCGCGCTTTTCGACTGTCATCCAGACCGTCTCGCAGCCCTGAACGAAGCCTCCTGAGCGAATCGGAAATATCTGCTAAGCCAATTTCCGCCTTTCGCTATATACAAAATAATATAGCGATGATATCCCGAAGCGCTCGGAAGAGGCCCTTCAAGACCATAAGAAAAAGGAGTGTCACGATGTACAAATCCCCTCTCGCCCTGGCCGTCACCCTCGGCGTGCTGGCCCAGCAGGCCACCGCCGGCGGTTTCGTCGAAGACAGCAAGGCCAGCCTGACCCTGCGTAACTTCTATATCAATTCGGACAACCGTCAGTTCGCCGACGCACCTTCCAAGCAGGAGGAGTGGGGCCAGGGCTTCATCTTCAACTACGCCTCGGGCTTCACCGAAGGGACGGTGGGCGTGGGTGTCGATGCCCTCGGCCTGCTCGGTGTGAAACTGAACTCCGGCAAGGGCCGCCACTACAACCCCACCAGCGCCAGCTACGGCGGCATCGTGTTCCCCACCGACGACGACGGCCGCGCCAAGGATGATTTCGGCAGCCTGGGCGTGACCGGCAAGGTACGCCTCTCCAAGACCGAGGCGCGCATCGGCACCCTGCTGCCGAAGCTGCCGGTAGTGACCTCCAACGACGGTCGCCTGCTGCCGCAGACCTTCGAGGGCGGGCAGATCACCTCCAGCGAGATCAAGGGCCTGACCCTGGTCGGCGGCCAGCTGGAACACGCCAAGGGACGCAACTCCAGCGATGCCCGCGGCCTGTCCATCGCAGGCGCGAACAACGCCCGCAGCGGCCAGTTCGTCAACAAATTCTACTTCGCCGGCGGCGACTACAAGGTCAGCGACAATCTCGCCGCCCAGTACTACTACGGCAACCTGGAAGACTTCTACAAACAGCACTTCCTCGGCCTGACCCACAACTGGGCGCTGCCGGTGGGCGCGCTGAAGTCCGACCTGCGCTACTTCTACAGCGATTCCGATGGCAAGAACGCCAGCGCTGCCGGCCGTGCCGAAGGCTTCCGCAGCAGTGGCAACTGGGCAGCCAGCGACCCGGACCGCTACGAAGTGGACAACCGCACCTGGAGCGCCTTCTTCACCTACAGCCTGGGTGGCCACGCGGCGAGCCTGGGCTACCAACAGGTGTCCGGCGACAGCGCCTTCCCCTTCCTCAACCAGGGCGACGGCGCCACTGCCTACCTGATCACCGACCGCCAGATCGGCAAGTTCCTCAGCGCCGGCGAACGCACCTGGGTGGCTGAGTACGGCTACGACTTCGCCAAGCTCGGCGTGCCGGGCCTGAAGGCGATAGCGACCTACCTGAAGGGCAGCAACATCGAGACCCAGGCCAGCGACCAGGGCGAGTGGGAGCGCGATTTCCGCCTCGACTACGTGCTGCAGGAAGGCCCGCTGAAAGGCCTCGGCTTCTCCTGGCGCAACGCCGCCCTGCGCAGCGACGCAGCCCGCGACCAAGACGAGAACCGCCTGATCCTGAGCTACACCCTGACGCTTCTCTAAGGAACCCCGCCTCCTCTCCCGCATCCGGGAGAGGGCCTCCCGTAGGTTGGCGCTGAGCGCAGCGAAGCCCAACGACCAAGAGACAGTCCGCCGAATCACAGCTGCGAGGGGCAATCGGAAAGCCTGAAGTGCCTCGCCTTCCGCACCACCAGGCGAGCCATCACAACGGCCTCTCGCACTACTTCAACGAAACGCGGATCAACGTCGACTACACCCTGGAGCTCTGGTAGCAAAGACAGGGCGGCGCGAGGGAAGGAACGTCGCACGGCACCGTTGGCGCCGGCGACGGCATGCGCATCCGGCACATGACGGGAACGAAGCCGGGACGGTACGTCCGGCTTCGTCACACCGACATCCTGTCGGTGCTATGGCGTGGGTGCTCGGGTTGTTGTAGCCGAAGCCCCGGGACAGGGGCTTCTCTTCTCGTCTGCGAAACGAGCCGCTCAGGCTTCGTCGACCACCGGGTTGACCAGCGTGCCGATGCCTTCGATGGAGACTTCCACCACATCGCCGGCCTTCAGATAGACCTTCGGGTCCATGCCGAAACCGACGCCGGCCGGGGTGCCACTGACGATCACGTCGCCCGCTTCCAGGGTCACCGCCTCGCTGAGGGTCGAGATGATGGTGGCCACGTCAAACAGCATGTCATTGGTGTTGGCCGACTGCACCACCTTGCCGTTCACCTTGGTCTGCAGCAGCAGGCCCTTGCCGCCGGCCGGCAGTTCGTCGGCGGTCACCAGGTCCGGGCCGAAGGCGCCGGTGTCGTCGAAGTTCTTGCCCACGGTCCACTGCGGCGACTTGAACTGGTACTCGCGCACCGAGCCCTCATTGAACAGCGCGTAGCCGGCGACATGCTGCAGCGCCTGGTCCTTCGGGATATGCCGGCCGCCGCTCTTCAGTACCACGGCCATCTCGCCTTCGTAGTCGAGGGTGTCGGAGATGCGCGGGCGGATCAGCGGCTTGTTGTGCGCGGTGAGGCTGCTGTTGAAGCGCGGGAACAGGGTCGGGTAGTCCGGCTGCGCGTAGGGCGATTCCTTGGTGTGATCGGCGTAGTTGAGGCCGACGCAGACGATCTTGGTCGGACGGGTCATCAGCGGCAGGTAGTCCTGCTCACCGATCTCCACCAGCGGCCCGTTGGCTTCGGTGCCGTAGGTGGCGAGGTCGACGCCCCGCTCCAGCAGCGACTCCAGGGTTTCCTCGCCCAGGACGCGGACACCTTCGGCAGTATGCACGCCCAGCACCGGGCGGCCTTCGTGATTGAAACGGACGTAACGCATGGAGCTGACCTCTTGTTGTGATTCGTGACGACCGCCAGGCAGGACGGTATGGGCCCTAAGCTAATCCCAGGAAAATATGCCGTCAACGATAAAATATATTTTACTGGGATTATCGATAAAACCTCCTCGTGTGTATTATTTGCCTCATCAGTAATCAACCGTGGTACAGCCCATGAACCGATCCGAACGCTGGGTGGAGCAGCCCGAAGCCTCGGAGAAGCGCACCATGGCGTCCCAGCTGGAAGCCAGGGTCCGCGAAGACATCATCAACGGCCGCCTGACGCCGGGCAGCCGCCTGCGCCTCAAGGAACTGGCCGAGCACTACGACGCCGGGGTCATCCCGCTGCGCGAGGCACTGTCGCGCCTGGCCGCCAGCGGCTTCGTATCCGCCGAGGACCAGAAGGGCTTCAGCGTCGGCCGCATCTCCGCCGAGGAAATCCGCGATATCACCAACACTCGCCTGCTCATCGAATGCCAGGCGCTCGCCGAGTCCATCCGCCGGGGCGACCTGGAGTGGGAAAGCCGATTGATCGCCGCCCACCACCGCCTGGACCGACTGCCCATCGTCGAAGGCCCGGAACGGCTGATGAAGCCGGAATGGGAAAACGCCCATGAGACCTTCCACCAGGCGCTGATCGCCAACTGCGGCTCGCCCTGGCTGCTGCACCTGTCACGCATGCTGCGCGACCAGACCGCGCGCTACCGCATGCTCTCGGTGCACTACGAGAACGGCGCCGAACGCGACGTCCCCGGCGAACACCGCGCGCTGCTCGATGCCGCCCTGGCGCGGGATGTCGACAAGGCCTGCGTGCTGCTGGCGCAACACTACGAAACCACCACCCGCACCGTGCTCGCCCACGAGGCGCTGAAGGGCTGAGGCGACGTCATGGGAGCCCCGCTTCCCTGTAGGAGCGCCCCCTGGGCGCGATTCGCGGGCAGGCCCGCTCCTACAGGCGGCAATGTCCACCGTAGGTTGGCGCTGAGCAACGCGAAGCCCAACATCGCCATCGTTGGGCTTCACTGCGTTCAGCACCAACCTACGTGAGTTATGGCCCAGCCACGTAGTTACGCAGGATGCAAGACAGTTGCTCCTACGAGGTGCAGGAAAAACGCCGTCGGCAAGACATGGCCGCGCCGGCCTATCGGAGCGCGTCAGAAGCAATAGAGCGCTTCCACCGTCGTCCCCAACCGCGTGCGGTCGCGGCTGTTGCCATAGGGGCGGCCATGGTCGCGGGCGTCGAACCAGTCGTATGGCTTTCGATGCCTACCTGGGCGGCGGCCAGGTAGGACGCTTTTCCCGGACCATATGAAAAAACGCGCCCTGCCCGGGCACAGCGATCAGCACTCCTCCAGCGCATAGCGAGCCGACGCCTTGGTGCGGGTCGCCAGGCAGTAGTACAGCGGGCAGGTCACCAGCAGCCCGACCAGCCAGGACAGGTCCACACCGTCGATGTAGTTGGCATAGGGGCCGACGTAGAGCGCGGTGTTGGCGAACGGCAGCTGGACCAGGATGCCCATGAAGTACGCGGTGATCGCATGCGGGTTGAAGCGTCCATAGATGCCGCCGTCGGCCCGGAAGATCGAGGCGATGTCGTAGCGGCCGCGCTTGATCAGGTAGAAGTCGATCAGGTTGATCGAGGCCCAGGGCACCAGCACGATCAACAGCGCCAGGATCAGGCCGATGAAGTGCGAGATGAAGTTGGCCGAGGCGCCCAGCGCCATCAGGCAGCTGCCGGCCAGCACCACCGCCGACAGCACCACGCGCACGCGGATGCTCGGCGTCCAGTTGCCGGCGAAGGTCTGGATCGAGGTGACGATGGACAGCACGGCGCCATACAGGTTGAGGGCGTTGTGGCTGATGATGTTGAGCAGGAACAGCAGCATCAGGACCGGGCCGAGCACGCCGGTGGCCTGCTTCACCGCCGCCATGGCCTCGGTGCCTTCCGGGGTCGCCAGCACGGCGACCGCACCGAAACTGAACGACAGGATGGTGCCCAGGCAGGCGCCGGCGTAGGTGGCCAGGAACGGCCTGGCGATGCCGACGCTGGCCGGCAGGTAGCGCGAGTAGTCCGACACGTAGGGCGAGAAGCTGATCTGCCAGATGGTTCCCAGGCAGATGGTCGCCAGGAAGCCCGACAGGTTGAAGCTGCCGCGGCTGAAGAAGTCCGCCGGCAGCTCGTTCATGAAGATCCAGGCGAAGCCGGCCAGCAGCGCCCCGCCCATCACCCAGGTGCCGATGCGGTTGAGGGTATGGATGAAGCGATAGCCGATCACGCCAATGGCGGTCGCGCTGATCGCGCCGATGACGATGGCCGCCGGCATCGGCACGGTGGGAGCGATGCCGTGGATCGACTCGCCGGCCAGGACGATGTTGGAAATGAAGAAGCCGACATAGATGACCGCGGCGAAGAACACGATCAGCAGTGCGCCGTAGCGACCGAACTGGCCGCGGCTCTGGACCATCTGCGGGATGCCCATCTGCGGTCCCTGGGCTGAGGCCAGCGCAATGAACACGCCGCCGAGCATGTGGCCCAGCACGATGGCCAACAGGCCCCAGAGCAGGTCGAGGTGGAACACCTGGACCACCATGGCCCCGGTGACGATGGGCAGCGGCGCGATGTTGGTGCTGAACCACAGCGTGAACAGGTCGCGTGCCCTGCCATGGCGTTCGGCGGGCGGCACGTAGTCGACGGTATGGTTCTCGATCAGCGTCTGCTGGGAATTCTCGGACATCGTCTTGCCTTGCTTATTGTCTTTGTAGGAAAGCCGCGAGGGCTCGTCTTCGGGCTCGTGGCCATGACTCCGGCCAGCCGCTTGGCGCGGGCCATATTATGGTATTCCAAAAGACAGGCAAGACTTTTCAGATCGGATTGGAGCAGGAAAACCCTATCAGAACGGCGCGCACCGCCCTTCCACTTATCGCTGAAAGCCGCGCTTTTACTGGCTTTCAGCCTGGCTCTCGTCGTTCGTCGGAAGCACCGGAAAATAGTACTTGCAACTTAGGTATTACGGTATACCATCAGACACACACGAGCTGCCGGCCGCAGCCACCTGCCCGATAGGTACCCGAAATGATCGACACCAATGCCTACAAACAAGTCATGGGCTCCTTCCCCTCCGGCGTCACCGTCATCACCACCCTGGATGACGATGGCCAGGTCGTCGGGCTGACTGCCAGCGCCTTCAGTTCCCTGTCCATGGACCCGGCCCTGGTGCTGTTCTGCCCGAACTACAGCTCCGACTCCTACCCGGTGCTGATCCGCAACAGGCGCTTCGCCATCCACCTGCTCTCCGCCGACCAGCGCGACGAAGCCTATGCCTTCGCCAAAAAGGGCAAGGACAAGGCGCAGGGCATCGACTGGACCCTGAGCGAACTGGGCAACCCGCTGCTGCCGAACGCCACCGCCATCATCGAATGCGAGCTGTGGCGCGAATACGAGGGCGGCGACCACGCCATCCTGGTCGGCGCGGTGAAGAACCTGATCGTGCCGGAGCAGGACGTGATCCCGATGATCTACTGCCGCGGCAAGATGGGCGCGCTGCACGCCTTTGCCTGACGACCGACCGATACGCTTTCTCTCGGCCCCCTTTATTGGGGGCTTTTTTATGTCTTTGCGGATGGCCGGGTGGGGGGACAAGACCCGATTCATCCGCATGGGTATCGCTGCGCTCAACCCATCCTACGGAACCACCGCGCGGGGACATTGTAGGAGCACGCCATGCGTGCGATTCGCGGGCATGGCCCGCTTGTATGGCGGTAGGGTAGGAACCTGTCGGGGGTGGAGGGACAAGACCCGCTTCTGCAAGCCAGACGGTAGGAGACTTCCCCCACCCACGCGCTCACGACAAGCGCCGA
>NZ_JAELYA010000010.1 GCF_017589465.1 Pseudomonas schmalbachii | reverse complement strand
CAGCAATCGCAAAAAACTCTCGAATTCACGAGTGTTACTTGTGATGCTGATAATCTTGCGATCGATCAGTCTTAACTCACAAGCACCCACACGAATTGCTTGATTCAACTTGTTAAAGAGCAGTTGGTTGAGGCCCTCGCTTCAACCGAGGCGCGCATTCTACGCCAACCTCTTCGTCCGTCAAGCCTTATTTTTCGAAATTTTCGTTTCTACTCAATCGCTTGCGCCAAGGAGAAGATCGAGCCTTCTCGTCAGCGGGAGGCGCATTCTACAGCGATCAATCTCGCTGTCAAGCCCCTCTCGGCACTTCACTCTCACTTCGTTGCTGCTTAAGTGCTTGATTTTCAAGCTCTTTGCCGGCGCCGCCGTGAGAGTGGGGCGCATTATAGGGACTCAGAAAACTTCGTCAACGACTTTCTGAAAATACTTTCTAAACCTGCCCGGACAATCAGTTTACCGCCACATCCCGACGCAGCAGGGAAATGCCGACCAGAGCCCGCCCTCCGCATTAATGCGGCCTCAGCGCTTCGTCGCAGAGTTGCGCAACAGGCTCAATGCCATTCCCGCCAACAGGGCCACCCCAAGCAGCAGGACGCCCCAGAGCGCGATGCGCTTCCAATTGGTGCCATCGCCTGCATCCCCAACCCGGGACGCCATCCCTTCCTGCAGAACACCCTCGACCTGGGCTCTGCCCATTGTCGCCAGACTGGATTCGTCGTAGCCAGGCACCAGCGTCGTCATTGGCAGACTGGAGCTCTGCGACGACGCATTCCCCACGGCAACCCTATAAGGCGCACTACCACGGGCGAGGAAAATCACCTCGCTGGCACGTAGCGCCACACTCAATTGTGGAACCGGGCCACCCAGGCCGCCGCCCCGCGAATCCACCAGCAAGCGCAACTGACTGACCGGCCACCCCGGCAACGCAATCTCATCCTGGCGCATCTCCCGGCCATCCTGTGACAGGCGGTACAGCACCGTGCGCGCCAGCGGGCTCCATTGCACCTTGCCATCGAGCCTGCCTTGCAACGAGACCGGCGCCAGCGTCTCGGGCTGTTCGAGAGGAATCCGCAGGCGCTCCAGCGGCAATGCCTGAGGCAGGTTCCAGATGAATTCGCCTTCCACCCCCGAACGCCCTGCCAGGGGCGCCGACCACACCAGGGGTGCCGGCTCGGTATTACTGCGGATGCCGCTCAGGCGCGCCCCCTTGAGCATCGCCGCCTCCTCCGGCGCAAGCCACAGCAGACGCAGGTAGCGCGCATGCACTCCCGGCAGTTCGACGTCGTTATTGTCGATCCGCTCGCCATTGAAGCTCAGCCGTGCAACCTGCCCTTCACCCAACGGACTCCAGCGGTTCAGGTCATCACTGGCCTCGATGCGGAAACGCTGGAAGCCTTCCGCCTCGGCACTCCACTCGAGACTCAGGCGGTCCAGCGGAAAATCGCTGGTACTGGCGTCAAGCAACCAGCCGCGCAGGATTTGACGAGCGCCATCAGGCACTGCCGCGGGAGGAATCTCGACAATGGTGCCAGCGGTATTGCGCACCACCCTCAGCCCTTCCAGTGCCGTGCTTCCCGCCGCACCACGCAGCGGGAACACCCTTGCCGTCGCTTCCAGGCGGGTTTCGCTTTGCCTGGCAGTGCCTGCGCGCAGACTGTAGGGCAATGCCTCGTCCTCGGCATTGAACACCCGCAAGTCCCGCAGGTCGGCATGCCGGGCGGCAAGCTGCACTTCGATCGGCAACTGCAGGCGATACCACGGCCCCGTGCCGGACACCGCGAGCGGTACCTGGCTGGCGAAATCGGCCGGGTTTTCCGCCGCCGCGCCAGCATTCAGGAAACCGGCGCAGAACAGCGCGGCACATGCCTTGATAAAGACGGTCGACTTCATGTGGAAGGATGCTCCTCTGGCTCTGCCCGCCGCGGCGGCAAGGGGGCGAAATAGCCGACTATCAGCAGCAGAACGCCGACACCAATGAACGAGACGATGCGCGCCAGGCTGCCGCTGTTGCCCAGCTCGACGAAGAACAGTTTGACCACCACGACCGCGATCAGCGCTGCGCCGACCATCCACAGATCGCGGCGAGCGCGCAGGTGGCCGAAGATCATCAGTCCGAGGGCGATCAGGGTCCAGACGATCGACAGCCCGGCCTGCACCACCATCGAATGACGCAGGTCGGCCAGCTCGAACGGTACGCCGGCCCAGTGATGCGCAGTACGGCATACCGCCAGGGTCGCCAGGGCAAACAGCGAGGCGCCGACGAGTACCTGAAGCGGCTGCCCGAGCCAGCGCGAGTCCACACCAAGTAACGGCAGGCCAGCGAGCGCCCAGCGGTAGACCGCCAGCAGGACGATCAGCATGCCCAGCTCCAGCGGGTTGAACAGCGGCAGATAGGGCAGCGGGTCGGCCGCGCCATTGCTGAGCAGGTTGACCAGCCAGAACCAGGCGAGCAGCAACAGCGCCACCGGCAATGCCGCGATGCCACGGTACTCGCGCGGGAACGCCGACACCGGCCACGGCAGTGTCCGGTGCGAACCCATGACGATGAGGAACAGGCTCGGCACCAATGCCCAGCCCAGCCAGCGCCAGGCGTTGTAGTGCTCGGCCAGGGCATAGAAAAGGAAGCGCAACTCCAAGGCCAGCACGCCGAGGATCAGCCAGCAGCCAAGCACATGGACTGCGCTTGCCGCCGGCTTCGGCAGCAGGTCACCCAGACGCCAGAGCGACAGCAGGTGGACCAGCAGTAGCGCCAGCCAGCCCAGCCAGCCGAGGTTCGCCAGTGGATGGTATTCCGGCTGCCATGCGCTCGCCAAAGCCAGACAGGCCAGCGGTACCAGGGCCAGGCAGAGCAGCGCCAGGGCGCGCCACTGTTCGCGCAGGGCGAGCAGCGTCCACAGCGCCACAGTCAATGCAGCCACCAGCAGCGCCACATGCTCGCGCATTTCGCCGGGCACGAAGCGGCCGATCTCGCACAGCGCGGCAAGAGCCCACCAACCAGCGCCCCAGATCAGCAGCAACTGCGACAAGCGTTCGAGATCGAGAGCACCCAGCGCCAGGCTGCGCTCCCGCTCACCCGCACGATGCAGCCGCCAGGCGCCGGCCAGCGCAGCCAGCGCCAGCACTGCCGGAGTCCAGAAGCCGGCATGAGCCAGCGGACTCAAGCCCTCGCTGGGCAAGGGCCCGAGCAGAGATGGACCGGTGAGCAGGAAAGCTGCACCACCGATGATCTGCAGCGCCAGGCCGAAGACGAAGCTGGCGCGCTGTTGCAGGTACAGGCTGAGCCAGACGATCAGCAGGCCGCTGCCAGCCCATACTGCGCTTGCCGTACGCCACGGCAGAGCGAACAGCACGGCGAGATTGAGGAAGGCCAGACCGGCCAGCAGCACAACGCTCAAGCCGAGCATCAGCCGCCGGTCTTCACGCAGCAGCGGATCGCGCCCGGCGATCAGCATGCCGGCGACCAGCGCCAAGCCGATCAAGGAGGCGCCGAGCAGGCCCTGCCAGCCCGCAACGAAACCAGCCCCCAGCTCCGCACCGCGCATATCCAGGAGGAACAACACGCCGCCAAGCAACTGCACGGCGAAGGCGCAGAACAGGAAGCTGCGCGAGCGCAGTCGCAAGCCTGCGAACAGCGTCGCCAGGCCGGCCAGCGCCCAGGCGATCGCCGAGGCCTGCGCGGCGAAACACAGCGGCGCGATCAGATAGAGGAACGCCAGCCCGGCACAGGCCAGCACCGGCTCGCACTTCGGCTCCCAGGCGCCAAGGCGCTCAGCAGGCTCACTACGCAGGCGCCAGAAGCTGAACAGCAACGCTGCGCCGAGCATCAGGGCACCCAGCGGCGCACCATCCAGCAGGGTGTCGCCACCTGCGTGCAGGCTGGCGACGAATGCCAGCGCAGCACCGCCCTGCAGCAGCAGGGCGAAAATCCGCGCCAGCCGACGCTGCTGGCGCAGGCCGAGCCAGTAGATACCCGCCCCTTCCACCGCCCAGGCCGCAGAAGTCCAGCGCGCATCCAGGCCAAGCGGAATGGCCAGCGTGCCGAATACCACGCCAAGCGCCAGGCACGCCTCGACCAGCAACTGCACCTTGCGCCCGGCCAGCAGGCGCGCCAGCACCATATAGAACAGTCCCAGCGCCAGCGCGCTGAATGCCGCTCCGAATTCGATATGGCGGATCACGGCATACTGCAGGCCGAAGCCAACCAGCGGCGTGCCAAACAGCACCGAAGCATCGACATAGTCGGTCTGCCGCAACGACCGGAGCAGGCTCTCCTCACTACTGGCCGACTCTTCCTGCCCCGCCACCTCGCGCAACTGGCGACGGGCGAAGAGCAGGCCGATGGCGACGTACATCAGGAAGAACAGCAGCAGGAACGGCTCGGTGCTGACGAACAGCTCCGGCGTATATGAGCGCAACCCCCAGGCGAAACCGATGCCGAAGGTACCGATGAAGCCGATCAGATTGAGCAGACGCCAGGCCTTGAACCAGGCGATCAGGAAGATGCCGGCATTCAGCAGCGCGAAATAGCTGAACAGAGCGACATGGTTGCCGCCACCGCTGGACGTCAGGATCGGTGCCGCGAAGCCGCCCAGCGCCGCTGCCGCGGCAAGTCCCAGCGCATCCTGCAATACGGCGAGCACCGCCGAACAGGCCGTCACCACCACCAGCAGCACGAAGCCCGCTTCGGCAGAGATGAGCACGTCGCCGCCGTTCATCTGCGGATAGAGCTTGATGGCGGCAAACACCGTCAGGTACAGCACCGCGACACCTGTACCCTGCAGCACCAGCGCGTAGCCGGTGCGCCGCCGGCGCAGCCACCAGCCCAGCCCGAGCAGCGCCAGGGCCGCCGCTGCCGTACCTATATAGGGAGCCTGCGGCGGCATGACCATGCCTTCGGTGGCATAGCGCAGCAGGAAGGCCAGCCCCAGGAACAGCAGCACCACACCGACGCGCAGGACGGTATTGCCGCCCAGCAGCCAGTCGCGGGCCAGGCCAAAAGCGCGTTCGAAGATCGATGGGCCGGCGGGCTCGGCCGCCCCTGCCGACCACGGGTCCTGTTGCATCTGCTCTGGGGATGCAGTGGCTTCCGCCGGAGCGGCATTCGCCGACCAGTCGAACGGCGTCGCCTCCGGCTGTTCGGCAGGAGTTGCAACGGCGGGCTGCTCGCTCGGACGGGGCAGCTCTATATCCCAGAGCAGATCGGCCTCAGCGGCCGCAGTAGCGGAAACCGGCTCCTCGGCAACTGGAGATTCGAGATCGGCAGCAACAGGCGATTGCGCAGAGGGCGACGGAGCCGTCTCGCGCGTCTCCGCCTCCTGCAGTTGCCGCTTGAGCGCCTGCCCCTCGGCCTCGAAGCGCGCGATGAACGCCGCGAGCCTGCCACTCAGCTCGGCGTTCTGCTTCTGCAGACGCTGCAACCCGATGGCCTGACCCAGCCCAAGTCCCACCAGCGCGCCGAGCACGCCAGCGGTGATCGACTCTCCCGCACTCGCCCCGATGACGAGTCCGACCAGCATGAAGATCCATTGCATGCGAGCAATCCTTGAAGGGGAACAACGCATCCACCCTGCCCAGCCTTCCTGCGAGGAGAGGACCCGTGCTGCGAGTATATCGGCGAGCCGCAAACTCGCCTGCAGGAAGCATCTGACGCATATCAGTGTTCTGCGCCGCGACGAGCAATAGCTCCCCCAGCAACGCGAAAGCCGGGCAGATGCCCGGCTTTCGCTGTTCCACTGGAACGGATCAGACCTTGGCGCGCTCGTAGCGCTTGCGGTCGTTCTCGTTCAGCAGCTTCTTGCGCAGGCGGATCGACTTCGGCGTCACTTCCACCAGCTCGTCGTCGGCGATGAATTCCAGCGCCTGCTCCAGGGTGAAGCGGATCGGCGGAACCAGGGCGATGACTTCGTCCTTGCCCGAAGCGCGCATGTTGTCGAGCTTCTTGCCCTTGGTGGGGTTGATCACCAGGTCGTTGTCACGGCTGTTGATGCCGGCCAGCTGACCTTCGTAGATCTCGTCGCCTGGGCCGAGGAACAGCTTGCCGCGGCTTTGCAGGGTTTCCAGCGAGTAGGTCAGCGCGGTGCCGGTGGCCATGGAGACCAGTACGCCGTTCTGACGGTTGCTGACTTCGCCGGCCTTGATCGGGCCGTAGTGGCTGAAGGTCGAAGTCAGGATGCCGGTACCCGAGGTCAGGGTCAGGAAGTTGTTACGGAAGCCGATCAGGCCACGCGCCGGGATGGTGTACTCCAGACGAACGCGACCCTTGCCGTCGGGGATCATGTTGCTCAGATCGCCCTTGCGCAGGCCCATCTGCTCCATCACCGAGCCCTGGTGCTGCTCTTCGATGTCGATGGTGACGTTCTCGTACGGCTCCTGCTTCTCGCCGGCCTCGTTCTCGATGATCACCACTTCCGGACGGCCCACGGCCATCTCGAAGCCTTCGCGGCGCATGGTTTCGATCAGTACGGAGAGGTGCAGCTCACCACGGCCGGAAACCTTGAACTTCTCGGCGGATTCGCCCGGCTCGACGCGCAGGGCGACGTTGTGCAGCAGTTCCTTCTCCAGGCGGTCCTTGATGTTGCGGCTGGTGACGAACTTGCCTTCACGACCGGCGAACGGCGAGTCGTTGACCTGGAAGGTCATGCTCACGGTCGGCTGGTCGACGGTCAGCGGCGGACGCGCCTCGACGTTCTGCGGGTCGCACAGGGTGTCGGAGATGAACAGCTCTTCCATGCCGCTGACGCATACGATGTCGCCGGCTTCGGCTTCAGCCACTTCCACGCGCTGCAGGCCCGAGTGGCCCATGATCTTGAGGACGCGACCGTTGCGCTTGGTGCCGTCGTCGCTGATCGCCACGACCGGGGTGTTGGACTTGATCTTGCCGCGGGCGATACGGCCGATGCCGATCACGCCGAGGAAGCTGTTGTAGTCCAGCTGGGAGATCTGCATCTGGAACGGGCCGTCGACGTCGACCTGCGGAACCGGGACGTGGTCGATGATCGCCTGGAACAGCGCGTCCATGTTGTCGTCCATCTTCTCGTGGTCCATGCCGGCGATACCGTTCAGGGCGCTGGCGTAGACGATCGGGAAGTCGAGCTGCTCATCGGTGGCGCCGAGGTTGTCGAACAGGTCGAAGATCTGGTCGATGACCCAGTCAGGACGCGCGCCCGGACGGTCGATCTTGTTGACCACGACGATCGGACGCAGGCCGGCCTTGAAGGCCTTCTGGGTCACGAAACGGGTCTGCGGCATGGGGCCGTCCTGGGCGTCGACCACCAGCAGCACGGAGTCGACCATCGACATCACGCGCTCTACCTCACCACCGAAGTCGGCGTGGCCGGGGGTGTCGACGATGTTGATGTTGTAGCCGTTCCACTTGATGGCGGTGTTCTTCGCCAGGATGGTAATGCCGCGTTCCTTTTCCTGGTCGTTGGAGTCCATCACACGCTCGTTCTCGGCTTCCTTGCGGTCCAGGGTGCCGGACAGCTTCAGCAGCTTGTCAACGAGGGTGGTCTTGCCATGGTCGACGTGGGCGATGATGGCGATATTGCGGAGTTTTTCGATCACGGTATCTGTCTCGAGAAGAAATCTTCAGGCTGCCTTGGCAGCGATTGGCCGGTATACGGCGGTATTTCAGGGCAGTCGGAGGGCAAAACTACGCCCGGAATATGTCGGGAGGTCGGTGGCGGATACTGCCGCCGAACAGCCCGGGCTGCTTAAGCCGGGCGATAAACACGCACATTGGTGTGCCCCTCGTTGACCAGGTGATGGGCATGCAGGCGGCTCATGACGCCCTTGTCGCAATACAGCAGGTACTGGCGATTCGGGTCGAGCTCCTTGAACTTGCTGTTGATGGCGTAGAACGGCATCGGCAGCACTTCGACGCCTTCCAGCGCCAGCGGTTCGTCTTCCTGGGCGTCCGGGTGACGGATGTCGACGACGATCTGCCCCGGCAGAACTTCGGCGACCATTTCCACCGGCAGGTCCTTGCCCAGCTCGTCGATGACGCGGTCGACGGTCATCTGCGTGGCGCGCTCCATGGCGCGATCCAGCACGGCCATGTCGAACTTGGTTTCTTCGTGATCGACACGGTACGGCTTGGCCTGGGTCGTCGGATTCACCGAGATCACGCCGCAGTATTCCGGCATGTGCTTGGCGAACTCGGCGGTGCCGATCTTCGTGGCGGTGTCGATGATGTCCTGTTTGTGGCTGACGATCAGCGGGCGCAGCACCAGGGTGTCGGTCACCCGGTCGATCACCGAGAGGTTCGGCAGGGTCTGGCTGGACACCTGGGAAATCGCCTCGCCGGTCACCAGCGCGTCCAGCTGCAGGCGCTCGGCCACGCGGCTGGCGGCGCGCAGCATCATGCGCTTGAGGGTCACGCCCATGTAGCTGTCGTCGACCTTGGTGAGAATCTCGCCGACCACTTCCTCGAACGGCACGCTGACGAACAGCACGCGCTGCGAGCGACCGAACTTCTCCCATAGATAGTGGGCGACTTCCATCACGCCCAGTTCGTGGGCACGACCGCCGAGGTTGAAGAACACGAAGTGGCTGATCATCCCGCGGCGCATCATCTGGTAGGCCGCGACGGTGGAGTCGAAGCCGCCGGACATCAGCACCAGCACCTGCTCCAGCGCGCCCAGCGGATAGCCGCCGAGGCCCATGTGCTTTTCATGGATGACGTACAGGCGGTCATGGCGGATTTCCATGCGCACTTCGACTTCCGGGTCCTTCAGCGAAACGCCCGCCGCGCCGCACTGCTGGCGCAGGCCGCCGCCGACGTAACGCTCCACATCTATAGAGGTGAACGGGTGCTTGCCGGCGCGCTTGCAGCGTACGGAGAAGATCTTGCCTTGCAGCTTGTCGCCGAAGTGCGCCTTGCACCTGGCGAGGATGTCGTCGAAGTCGCCCAGCGGGTATTCGTGCACTTCGAGGAAGTGGCCGATGCCCGGGGTGCAGGTCAGGCGCTCGATCATCTCGCGCAGGACCTTGGCGTCGCTGACCCTGGTCTCGACCTCCAGATTGTCCCACTCGCCTTCTACCAGCAGTTCGGGGTCGAGGTCGCGCAGCACCGTGCGAATGTTCTTCGCCAGTTGCCGGATGAAGCGCTTGCGCACCGGCCGGCTCTTGATGGTGATTTCCTGGAAGACCTTGACGATGAGTTTCATGCAGAAGGACCGATGGCGGCCAAGTCGCTAAAAAAAGGGGCGAGATTATATCCGAAATTGCTCAAGACTTGAGCAGAAGAGGATGACTTTCTTTTCGATGCACCAAAATGGACTGACGCACCACATGCAGGCACCACAATGGTGCGCCAATTGACGGAATTTCCCGCGCGACAGGCGCTGAAAGCCTTATTCTGCGGCCCCTTGCCCAAATGCGGGCACTGGCACGCTACTTGCTCTCTTGTGATGCAGGTCGCCCTGGCGGAGTATTCCCGCCCGGCGTCAACCGTTACGGAGCACGAGCTCCACGCTTTAGATCCCTCCTGGAGGACAGCATGTCGTACAAGTCGCAGCAACTGATCAAAGACCATGACGTGAAGTGGGTAGACCTGCGCTTCACCGATACCAAAGGCAAGCAGCAACACGTCACCATGCCGGCTCGCGACGCGCTGGATGATGAGTTCTTCGAAGCCGGCAAGATGTTCGATGGCTCCTCCATCGAAGGCTGGAAAGGCATCGAAGCCTCCGACATGATCCTGCTGCCGGACGACAGCACCGCCGTGCTCGACCCGTTCACCGAAGAGCCGACCCTGATCATCGTCTGCGACATCATCGAGCCGAGCACCATGCAAGGCTACGAGCGCGACCCGCGCAACATCGCCAAGCGCGCCGAGGAATACCTGAAGTCCACCGGTATCGGCGACACCGTATTCGTCGGCCCGGAGCCGGAGTTCTTCATCTTCGACGAAGTGAAGTTCAAGTCCGACATCTCCGGCTCGATGTTCAAGATCTTCTCCGAGCAGGCTTCCTGGAACACCGACGCTGACATCGAGTCGGGCAACAAGGGCCACCGTCCGGGCGTGAAAGGCGGCTACTTCCCGGTACCGCCGGTCGACCACGACCACGAAATCCGTACCGCCATGTGCAACGCCATGGAAGAAATGGGCCTGGTCGTCGAAGTTCACCACCACGAAGTGGCGACTGCCGGCCAGAACGAAATCGGCGTCAAGTTCAACACCCTGGTTGCCAAGGCTGACGAAGTTCAGACCCTGAAGTACTGCATCCACAACGTTGCCGACGCCTACGGCAAGACCGTGACCTTCATGCCGAAACCGCTGTACGGCGACAACGGCTCGGGCATGCACGTTCACATGTCCATCTCCAAAGATGGCAAGAACACCTTCGCTGGCGAAGGCTATGCCGGCCTGTCCGATACCGCCCTGTACTTCATCGGCGGCATCATCAAGCACGGCAAGGCGCTGAACGGCTTCACCAACCCGGCCACCAACTCCTACAAGCGTCTGGTTCCGGGCTTCGAAGCCCCGGTAATGCTGGCCTACTCCGCCCGCAACCGTTCCGCCTCGATCCGTATTCCGTACGTATCCAGCCCGAAAGCCCGCCGCATCGAAGCGCGCTTCCCGGACCCGGCTGCCAACCCGTACCTGTGCTTCGCAGCTCTGCTGATGGCCGGTCTGGACGGCATCCAGAACAAGATCCACCCCGGCGATGCCGCCGACAAGAACCTGTACGACCTGCCGCCGGAAGAGGCGAAGGAAATCCCGCAGGTTTGCGGCAGCCTGAAGGAAGCGCTGGAAGAACTGGACAAGGGCCGTGCGTTCCTGACCAAGGGCGGCGTGTTCACCGACGAGTTCATCGATGCCTACATCGAGCTGAAGTCGGAAGAAGAAATCAAGGTCCGCACCTTCGTGCACCCGCTGGAATACGACCTGTACTACAGCGTCTGATTTCGACGAATACCTACTATAAGTAGCGTCAACATTGAGGCCTCCTTCGGGAGGCCTTTTTTATGTCCGTAGGTTGGCGCTGAGCGCAGCGAAGCCCAACAATTGCCGGCAGCCACGCCGTTGGGCTTCGTACCTCAGCCCAACCTACAAGAGCGAAGCCCAACATCTGTCAGGCGTAGCAACGTTGGGATGCGCAAGCCCGGCGCCAACGGCTGCTTGCGAGCAATGGCGCACAGCATTCGCCGCAACACTCGCCGACAATAACCCGCTTGCCCGGCGCCCACGGAGGTGCAAGGCTTGCAGGAACCAGCGGAGACCGTCCCATGCGCCTGTCGATTGCCATCGCGCTGCTTGCCGTCGTGCTGCCAGCCAGCGCGGAGATCTACAAATACACCGATGCCAACGGCAAGACGGTGTTCACCAACAAACCACCGACCGGCGTCGACACCAAGCCGGTGGACCTGCCGCCGGCGCCGACGGTGCAGATGCAGCCCCCGGCCAGCGCGCCGCCGAAGGCAGCCGACAATCCCGGCGCAGGCACGCCCTACAGCATCCTGGCGCTGGGCAACCTGCCCTCCGCCGAGGCGTTGCGCGCCAACAACGGCACTTTCAGCGTCGACGTGATCCAGCAGCCACGACTGGCCGGCAACCATCAGCTGCGCCTGCTGCTGGACGGCCAGCCCTACGGCCCACCCAGCCGCGAAACCACCTTCACCCTGGAGAACATCGACCGCGGCGACCACACGTTGGCCGTCCAGGTGCTGAGCGGCGACCGGGTCCTGCAATCCAGCTCGCCGGTGTCGTTCACCGTGCAGCGCGTGCATGTGAACCGCTGACCCATGCGCCGACTGCTGCTCTGCTCGCTGCTGCTGGCCGCCCTGCCCGCCTTCGCCGGGGTCTACACCTACATCGACCAGGACGGCAATCGCGTCTTCACCGACCAGCCAAAGCGCAGCAATGCCCAGCGCATCGAACTGGCGCCGTCCAACGCCATGCCCCCGGCGCCGGCCGACCAGTACAACCCCTACGCCCCGTCGCCGCCGCCGAGCCCGCCGCAGTACCAGCTGCTGCGCATCCTCGTGCCCGAGCCCGATGCCACCATCCGCGCCAACAACGGCGAGATGATCGTCAGCGTCAGCAGCGACCCCACCCTGCTGCCCGGCCACTCCTACCGCCTGCTGCTCGACGGCAAGAGCGTCGGCGAGCCCGGCCGCAGTCCGGTATTCCCGCTGCACAACGTCGATCGCGGCACCCACCAGTTGTCGGTGGAAATCCTCGATGGCCAGGGCCGCACCCTGGAGCAGACGCCCAACCAGCCGTTCCACATGAAGCGCGTATCGATCGCCGGCAACCCGAACCCCGCGCAACCCGGGTTGGCAACGATCCCGTAGGTTGGCGCTGAGCTTGCGAAGCCCAACGGTGCCAATGCCGGCCAATGTTGGGCTTCACTGCGTTCAGCGCCAGCCTACGCACCATTTCGGTGCATTTAAATGCACCACTTTCTATACTCTCCCTGTTTCAGGGCACTTTGAGCGGCGCATCCTCCTCCCGGTGCACCGCCATCCCGCGCCAAGCGCCGAATGACGCGCCTTTTCAGGGCCTGGTTTGTTTTTTGCATTTTCCTGCCCAACCTTGGGACATTTCCGCGCCATGCCTACAGAAACCCAGCTCAGACTCCTGCTCGACAACCTCACCACGGCAGTAATCCTGCTCAATGCCGATCTGCGCCTGGAATACATGAACCCGGCGGCGGAGATGCTCCTCGCCGTCAGCGGCCAGCGCAGCCACGGGCAGTTCATCAGCGAGCTGTTCACCGAATCGCCGGAAGCCCTGCAGTCCCTGCGTCAGGCGGTGGAAGAGGCGCACCCCTTCACCAAGCGCGAGGCGACGCTGACCTCCCTCACCGGCCAGTCGATCACCGTCGACTATGCAGTGACGCCGATCCTCAGCCGCCGCGAAACCCTGCTGCTGCTCGAAGTGCATCCGCGCGACCGGCTGATGCGGATCACCAAGGAAGAGGCGCAGTTGTCCAAGCAGGAAACCACCAAGCTGCTGGTGCGCGGCCTCGCCCACGAGATCAAGAACCCGCTCGGCGGCATCCGCGGCGCGGCGCAGTTGCTCTCCCGCGAACTGCCGGACGAGGCGCTGAAGGACTACACCAACGTCATCATCGAAGAGGCCGACCGCCTGCGGAACCTGGTGGACCGCATGCTCGGCTCGAACAAGCTGCCGCAACTGGCGGTGACCAACATCCACGAAGTGCTGGAGCGCGTCTGCAGCCTGGTGGAAGCGGAAACCCAGGGCAGCATCACCATCGTCCGCGACTACGATCCGAGCATCCCCGACCTGCTGCTCGACCGCGAGCAGATGATCCAGGCCGTGCTCAACATCGTGCGCAACGCCATGCAGGCCGTCGCCTCGCAGAACGACCTGCGCCTCGGCCGCATCAGCCTGCGTTCGCGCACCGTTCGCCAGTTCACCATCGGCCACACCCGCCACCGCCTGGTGTGCAAGGTGGAAATCATCGACAACGGTCCGGGCATCCCCCCGGAACTTCAGGAAACCATCTTCTATCCCATGGTCAGCGGCCGCCCGGACGGCACCGGGCTCGGCCTGGCCATCGCCCAGAACATCATCAGCCAGCACCAGGGTCTGATCGAATGCGAGAGCCATCCCGGGCACACCGTATTCAGTCTGTTCCTGCCCCTGGAACAAGGAGTGCATTAACCAATGAGCCGTTCAGAGACTGTCTGGATCGTCGACGACGACCGCTCCATCCGCTGGGTACTGGAGAAAGCCCTGCAACAGGAAGGCATGGACACGTTGTGCTTCGACAGCGCCGACAGCGTGCTCAGCCGCCTCGGCCGGCAACAGCCGGACGTGATCATTTCCGACATCCGCATGCCCGGCACCAGCGGCCTCGACCTGCTGGCGCAGATCCGCGAACTGCACCCGCGCCTGCCGGTGATCATCATGACCGCGCATTCCGACCTGGACAGCGCGGTGGCCTCCTACCAGGGCGGCGCCTTCGAATACCTGCCCAAGCCGTTCGACGTCGACGAAGCCGTCTCGCTGGTCAAGCGCGCCAACCAGCACGCGCAGGAGCAGCAGGGCCTGGAAGCCCCGGCCAGCCTGACCCGCACCCCGGAGATCATCGGCGAGGCGCCGGCCATGCAGGAGGTGTTCCGCGCCATCGGCCGCCTCAGCCACTCCAACATCACCGTGCTGATCAACGGCGAATCCGGCACCGGCAAGGAACTGGTCGCCCACGCCCTGCACCGCCACAGCCCGCGCGCGGCGGCGCCGTTCATCGCGCTGAACATGGCGGCGATCCCCAAGGACCTGATGGAATCCGAACTGTTCGGCCATGAAAAGGGCGCCTTCACCGGCGCCGCCGCACAGCGTCGCGGCCGCTTCGAACAGGCCGACGGCGGCACCCTGTTCCTCGACGAGATCGGCGACATGCCCGCCGACACCCAGACCCGCCTGCTGCGCGTGCTGGCCGACGGCGAGTTCTATCGCGTCGGCGGCCACACGCCGGTGAAGGTGGACGTGCGGATCATCGCCGCCACCCACCAGAACCTGGAAACCCTGGTGCGCGAAGGCAAGTTCCGCGAGGACCTGTTCCACCGCCTGAACGTCATCCGCATCCACATCCCGCGCCTGGCCGACCGCCGCGAAGACATCCCCGCGCTGGCCCGCCACTTCCTCGCCCGCGCCGCCCAGGAACTGGCGGTGGAGCCGAAGCTGCTCAAGCCGGAAACCGAAGAGTACATGCAGAACCTCGGCTGGCCCGGCAATGTGCGCCAGTTGGAGAACACCTGCCGCTGGATCACCGTGATGGCCTCCGGACGCGAGGTGCTGATCGACGACCTGCCGCCGGAACTGCTCGCCCAACCGCAGGAAAGCGCGCCGGCCGCCAACTGGGAACAGGCCCTGCGCCACTGGGCCGACCAGGCCCTCGGCCGCGGCCAGTCGAACCTGCTGGATACCGCCGTACCGGCGTTCGAGCGGATCATGATCGAAACCGCCCTCAAGCACACCGCCGGCCGCCGCCGCGACGCCGCCGTGCTGCTGGGCTGGGGAAGGAATACCTTGACGCGCAAGATCAAGGAACTGGGCATGAAAGTCGAAGGCCCGGACGACGAAGGCGACGACTGAAGCGCCACTGGAGCAATCGAAGGGACCGGCAGGTCCCTTTTCTTTTGCGGCAATGCCGCGCCCCATGGGTGCGAATCGCGGGCATGGCCCGCTCCTACGGCTGTATCGACGTGCGGAGGAAACCGTAGGATGGGTTGAGCTTGCGATACCCATCATTCCCCGCAACGCCGATGGGTATCGCTGCGCTCAACCCATCCTACAAGGCAGTCCATCCTGCCTGCACAGTGTCCGCCCTACTAATCTGCGCACAGCGGATAAGCCCTGCAGCGGCGGGATAGCCCCTGCTTTCGCCGCCTCCCTAAAGTCGAACCTGCCCTGTCCCCGCCCCTGGCGGGCCAAAGAGGTTCGAGATGACTGCCTATCTGCAATGCCTTTCGCACACCCCGCTGGTCGGCCACGTGGACCCGGCGCCGGATGTGCTGGCCGAAGTCGACGATGTCGTCGCCCAGGCCCGCGAGCGGATTGCCCGCTTCGATCCGGAGCTGGTGATCCTGTTCTCCCCCGACCATTTCAACGGTTTCTTCTACGACGTCATGCCGCCCTTCTGCATCGGCATGGCGGCCCATGCCATCGGCGACTTCGGCAGCGCCGCCGGGCCGCTGGCGGTGCCCCGCGAGCTGGCCGAAGACTGCGCCACGGCAGTGCTCGACGCCGGCGTGGATGTCGCCGTGTCCTACAGCATGCAGGTGGACCACGGTTTCGCCCAGCCGCTGGAATTCCTGCTTGGCGGCCTCGACCGCAGGCCGGTGCTGCCGGTCTTCATCAACGCGGTGGCGCCTCCGCTGCCGGGCTTCCAGCGTGCCCGCCTGCTCGGCGAGGCCATCGGGCGTTTCGCCCGCATGCTGGACAAACGGGTGCTGTTCCTCGGCTCCGGCGGCCTGTCGCACCAGCCGCCGGTGCCGGAGCTGGCCAAGGTCGATGCACGCATGGCCGACCGCCTGATGGGCAGCGGCCGCAACCTGCCGGCCGATGAACGCCAGGCGCGCCAGCAACGGGTGATCTCCGCCGCCGAGCGCTTCGTGCACGACCAGAACTCGCTGCACCCGCTCAACCCCGAGTGGGACCGGCAGTTCCTCGACACCCTCGGCGAAGGCCGGCTGGCCGAACTGGACGCGCTGGGCAACGACGAGCTGTCCGCCATCGCCGGCCGCTCCACCCATGAGGTGAAGACCTGGATGGCCGCCTTCGCCGCCCTCTCCGCCTTCGGCCCCTACCGTGCCCACGACCGCTACTACCGGCCGATTCCCGAATGGATCGCCGGCTTCGGCGCGCTCGCCGCCACCCCCGAACACAACTGAAGGAAGCAACCGATGACGGCACACACCGTGGAACCGAGCGAGTCATCCACCAGCCGCTTCGCCCACATCCGCACCGGCGAACTCGACCTGCGCCTGCATTACAACGATGCCGGCGAAGGCCGCGAGACGGTGGTCATGCTGCACGGCTCCGGCCCGGGCGCCAGCGGCTGGGCGAATTTCAACCGCAACGTCGAACCGCTGGTGGCGGCCGGCTACCGGGTGATCCTCATGGACTGCCCGGGCTGGAGCAAGAGCGATCCGGTGGTCTGCCGCGGCTCGCGCTCCGAGCTGAACGCCACCGCCCTGCGCGGGCTGCTCGACGGGCTCGGTATCGAGCGCGTGCACCTGATCGGCAACTCCATGGGTGCGCACAGCGCGGTCGCCTTCGCCCTGGCCAACCCGCAGCGCGTCGGCAAGCTGGTGCTGATGGGCGGCGGCACCGGCGGCGCCAGTCCGTTCGTGCCGATGCCCACCGAGGGCATCAAGCTGCTGCAGGCGGTGTACCGCGAGCCGACCATCGACAACCTGAAGAAGATGATGAACATCTTCGTCCACGACACCAGCAACCTGACCGAGGAACTGTTCCAGACCCGCCTGGACAACATCCTCGCGCGCCAGGACCACCTGGACAATTTCGTCGCCAGCCTGGCCGCCAATCCGAAACAGTTCCCCGACTTCGGCCCGCGCCTCGGCGAGATCGCCGCGCCGACCCTGGTGATCTGGGGTCGCGAGGATCGCTTCGTACCGCTGGATACCGGCCTGCGCCTGCTCGCCGGCATCCCCAACGCCGAACTGCACGTATTCAACCGCTGCGGCCACTGGGCGCAGTGGGAGCACGCCGACAAGTTCAACCGCATGGTCCTCGATTTCCTGCGCCACTGAGGTGAAGCATGAGCGTTACCCAACAGACTCTCGAACAGCTGGCCGCCACCCTCCGCCAGGCTGAAACCAGCGGCGAGTCGATCGCCCCGCTGCGCGAACGGATCGGTGAAGACAACGGCACCGCCGCCTATGCCATCCAGCGCCTCAACGTTGCCCACGGCGTGGCCGCCGGCCGTCGCGTGGTCGGACGCAAGATCGGTTTGACCAATCCCAAGGTGCAGGCGCAACTCGGCGTCGGCCAGCCGGACTTCGGCACCCTGTTCGCCGACATGGCCTACGGCGACAACGAGGTGGTGCCGGTCTCGCACGTGCTGCAGCCGAAGATCGAGGCGGAGATCGCGCTGATCCTCGAACGCGACCTGCCGCGCGCCGACACCAGCTTCGCCGACGTGCTGGCCGCCACCGGCTGGGTGCTGCCGGCGCTGGAGATCGTCGGCAGTCGCGTCGCAGGCTGGAACATCCGCTTTGTCGACACCGTGGCCGACAACGCCTCCAGCGGCTGCTACGTGCTCGGCGGTCCGGCGCGCCGCATCGACGGCCTCGACCTGCGCGGCGCGGCCATGCGCATGACCCGCAACGGCGAGGAAGTTTCCACCGGCAGCGGAGCCGAGTGCCTCGGCCACCCACTGAACGCCGCAGTGTGGCTGGCCCGCACCATGGCCGGCCTCGGCGAGCCGCTGCGGGCCGGCGACCTCATCCTCACCGGCGCGCTCGGGCCGATGGTCGCGGTGGCCGCCGGCGACCGCTTCGAAGCCGAGATCGACGGCATAGGCCGGGTCGCCACGACCTTCAGCGCCGACTGACAGCAGAGAGAATCCCTATGAGCAAGAAAAAAGTCGCCATCATCGGTTCCGGCAACATCGGCACCGACCTGATGATCAAGGTGATGCGCCACGCGCAGCATCTGGAAATGGCCGCCATGGTCGGTATCGACCCGGCGTCCGACGGTCTGGCCCGCGCAGCACGACTGGGCGTGGCCACTACCCACGAAGGCGTGGAGGGCCTGACCCGCCTGCCGATCTTTGACGAGATCGACTTCGTCTTCGACGCCACCAGTGCCTCGGCGCATGTGAAGAACGACGCGTTCCTGCGGGGCCACAAGCCCGCTCTTCGCATGATCGACCTGACCCCGGCCGCGATAGGTCCCTATTGCGTGCCGGTGGTCAACCTGGAGCAGCACCTGCAGGCGCTCAACGTCAACATGGTCACCTGCGGCGGCCAGGCAACCATTCCGATGGTGGCGGCGGTATCGCGGGTGGCGAAGGTGCACTACGCGGAGATCATCGCTTCCATCGCTTCGAAATCCGCCGGCCCGGGTACCCGCGCCAATATCGACGAATTCACCGAGACCACCTCGAAGGCCATCGAAGTGATCGGCGGCGCCAGCAAGGGCAAGGCGATCATCGTCATGAACCCGGCTGAGCCGCCGCTGATCATGCGCGACACCGTCTATGTGCTGTCCGAATCGGTGGACCAGGCCAAGGTCGAGGCGAGCATCGAGGAAATGGCCGCCGCCGTGCAGGCCTACGTGCCGGGCTATCGGCTAAAGCAGAAGGTGCAGTTCGACGAGGTCCGCGACCTGAATATCCCCGGCCACGGTCGCTTCAGCGGCCTGAAGACCTCGATCTTCCTCGAAGTGGAAGGCGCCGCCCATTACCTGCCGGCCTATGCCGGCAACCTCGACATCATGACCTCCGCCGCGCTGGCCACCGCCGAGCGCATGGCCCAGTCCATGGGAGCCTCGGCATGAACGGCAAGAAACTCTATATCTCCGACGTCACCCTGCGCGACGGCATGCATGCGATCCGCCACCAGTATTCGCTGGATGACGTGCGAGCCATCGCCACAGCCCTCGACCTGGCGAAAGTCGACTCCATCGAAGTGGCTCACGGCGATGGTTTGCAAGGCTCGTCCTTCAACTACGGCTTCGGTGCGCATACCGATCTGGAGTGGATCGAAGCCGCCGCCGATGTGGTGCGGCACGCGAAGATCGCCACCCTGCTGCTGCCCGGCATCGGCACCATCCATGACCTGAAGAACGCCTATAACGCGGGCGCTCGCGTGGTGCGGGTGGCAACCCACTGCACCGAGGCGGATGTCTCGAAGCAGCACATCGAGTACGCCCGCGAGCTGGGCATGGATACCGTCGGCTTCCTGATGATGAGCCATATGCAGACGCCGGAGGGACTGGCGCAGCAGGCGAAGCTGATGGAGAGCTACGGCGCCACCTGCATCTACGTGGTGGATTCCGGCGGGGCGATGAACATGGACGATATCCGTGCGCGCTTCCGGGCGGTGAAGGCGGTGCTGAATCCCGCGACCGAGACCGGCATCCACGCCCACCACAACCTCAGCCTCGGCGTGGCCAACTCCATCGCCGCCGTGGAGGAAGGCTGCGACCGCATCGACGCCAGCCTCGCCGGCATGGGCGCGGGTGCCGGCAACGCGCCGCTGGAGGTGTTCATCGCCGCCGCCGACAAGCTCGGCTGGAACCATGGCACCGACCTCTACGCGCTGATGGACGCCGCCGACGACCTGGTGCGGCCGCTGCAGGACCGCCCTGTGCGCGTGGATCGCGAAACCTTGGCGCTGGGCTATGCGGGTGTCTATTCGAGCTTCCTGCGCCATTCGGAAGTGGCGGCCGCAAAGTACGGCATCAAGGCGGTGGACATCCTCGTCGAGCTGGGCAAGCGGCGGATGGTCGGCGGCCAGGAAGACATGATCGTCGACGTCGCCCTCGACCTGCTGGCCTCGAAAGCCTCTTCGTAGGTTGGCGCTGAACGCAGTGAAGCCCAACACCTGCCGAGCCATGGCGCCGTTGGGCTTCGCAAGCTCAGCACCAACCTACTTCCGCCATACCCTCCGTGCCGAATCCCCTTGCCCTCACCCCTGCCCTCTCCCGGAGGGAGAGGGGGCTATTCGGAGCGTGCCGACACACCGCGCCACCCGGCGACGCCAGACAGTCCCCTCTCCCTCCGGGAGAGGGTTAGGGTGAGGGAACCGGCAACGCGAGAGCATCTTCGTAGGAGTCCATGACCGCGATCTCCGCCCCTTTCGCGGACATGGTCCGCTCCTACAATTCCGCACGCAAACCCACCCGTAGGAGCGGGCCATGCCCGCGATTCGCGGCCATCGGCCGCTCGCGCATGCCCCCCACTTGACCCCTGTCATTAATCTGCGCACAGCGGATAACCCCTGCAGTGGCGGGATAGTCCCGCCGGGCGCCGCCTTCCTACAGTGGAGCTGCCTTGGTCGTCAGTCCCCGGACGGCCCCAGCGTGCGGACTCAACGCCATGACAAAACTCATGAATATCGAAGCATCCCCATCCTCCCGGATCGCCACGCAGCCGGGTGTCGCCCGGCGGGCGCTCAACGGGCTGACGGTGGTGCTGCCCTGGACGATCATCGGCGGCCTGCTCTGGGCCGGCCTGTTCATCAAGCCACAACCGGTCGGCAGCAGTGTGACGCCGCCGGCCCTGGAGCGTCGCGACCAGTTCTACGGCCTGGCGCAGGCTGCGGACGGCGCGGTCCTGGCCGCCGGCTCCTACGGCAAGATCCTCTCGATCGGCGCGGACGGAAAGATCCGTCGCCTGCCCACGCCCACCGACAGGACCCTGCAGGACATCGCCACATGGGACTCCAGCCACGCCGTGGCGGTCGGCAACGACGGCGTGATCCTCCGCAGCGAGGACGGCGGCCAGCACTGGAGCGCGGTCACCGACGTGCCGCGCTCGGACGTCGCCAACAAGCTCAACCGCGTGCGCCTCGGCAAGGACGGACTGGCGATTGCCACCGGCGAAATGGGCGCCCTGCTGGCCAGCCATGACTACGGCAAGCACTGGCAGCGCCTGCGCGAGGAAGAGGACGTCGCCTGGAACGACGCCGCCCTGCTCGACGACGGCCGCCTGCTGGTGGTCGGCGAGTTCGGCCGCATCCTGCTCAGCGACGACCTCGGCCAGCAGTGGGAGGAAATCCCCGCGCCGGTCCCGGTTTCGCTGATGTCGGTGAGCTTCCGCGACGCCGCCAACGGCGTCGCGGTCGGTGTGGAAGGCACCGTGCTGGTCACCAGCGATGGCGGCCGGCAATGGAGCCCCGTCCAGCTGGAGACCGGCGACCACCTGTTCAACGTGCTGTGGAACGCCGGCAAGAAGCAGTGGCTGGCGGTCGGCGCGCTGGGCCGCTGGGTGACCGGCACGCCCACGGCCGATGGCATCGACTGGCAGACCGGCACCGTCGACCCGCGCGACATGGGCTGGCACACCGGTGCGCTGGCAAGCGCCACGCAAGTCTGGCTGGCCGGCGACGGCATCGGCCGCTGGGACGGCCAGCACTGGTCGCCGCTGAAACCCTGAGCCTGCCCTGGCCCCCTTCATTCGAGACAACAGCATGATCGAACGCATAGCCGCTTTCTGCATCCGCCAGCGCGCCTGGGTCGTCGGCATCCTGGCGACGCTGACCCTGATCCTCAGCTGGTTCGCCCTGCACATCGAAGTCCGTACGGTATTCGAGGACATGCTGCCCTCGCGCCACGAGTACGTGCAGACCCACGAGAAGTTCAAGGACACCTTCGGTGGCTCGAACATGGTCACCATCATGTTCGAGGTGGACCAGGGCGACATCTTCCAGACCAGCCTGCTGGACAAGGTGCGCCAGGTGACCCTGGGCCTGCGCGAGGTCTCGGCGGTCAACCAGTACCAGATCACTTCGCTGGCCTCGAAGAAGCTCAAGGAAGTGCGCGCTTCCACCGACGGCATCGAGAGCCGCCCGCTGATGTGGCCGGACGTGCCGGCCAATGCGCAGGCCATGGACGAGCTGAAGCAGGCCGTGCTGCGCAACCCGCTGGTCTACGGACCGTACGTATCCAAGGACCTGCAGTCGACCCTGATCACCGTCGACTTCATCGATAGCCAGGTCGACTACGGCAAGGTGTTCGAGCAGGTTCGCGGGCTGATCGCCAGGGTCGACGACGGCAGCGCGAAGATCCGCGTGGTCGGCGATCCGATCCTGTACGGCTGGGTCAACCATCACCTGCCGGAAACCATGCACCTGGTGCTGGCCGCCATCGCGGTGACGCTGGTGCTGCTGTTCCTTCTGCTGCGCACCTGGCGCGGGGTGTTCCTGCCGCTGCTGGCCGGCGCGGTCAGCGCCATCTGGGCGCTGGGCATCTGCCGGCTGCTGGGGATCAACTTCGAGCCGCTGGTGATCGTGGTGGCGATGCTGATCACCTCGCGGGCGGTGTCGCACTCGGTGCAGATCGTCAACCGCTTCGACGACGAACTGGAGTTGCTGCCGGCCAACAGCGACGTGCCGCGCATTGCCGCACGCATCGCCCTGGCCGACCTGTTCCGCCCCGGCATGCTCGGGGTGATCGCCGACGCCGCGTGCATGGCGGTAGTCGCCCTCAGCCCGATCCCGATGCTGCAGAAGCTCACTGTGCTGTCGGTGGTCTGGGTGTCCACGCTGACCATCAGCGCGGTGATCCTCACCCCGGTCATGCTGTCCTTCATCCGCCGTCCGCACGGCACCGCGCACCCCATCAACTGTCTGCCGGCGCTGCGCAAGGTGCTCGACCTGAGCGTCCGGGTCACCCTCTCCCGCGGCCGCTATGCCGTGCTCGGCTGCAGCCTGCTGGTGGTGCTGGGCGCTGGCTGGTACTCGCTGAACCTGAAGATCGGCGACGCCAATCCGGGCTCGCCGATCCTCTGGCCGGACGCCGAGTACAACCGCGACTCCGCCGCCATCAACAAGCGCTTCGAAGGCGTCGACCGCATGTTCATCGTGCTCGGCGACGACAACCAGCCGAACCTGGTGAAGAGCAACGAGGCGCTGCACGCGATGAACCGCTTCCAGCGCTTCATCGAGGCACAGCCGGAGATCGGCGGCTCGCTGTCGCTGGCCGACGTGCTGCCGCAGGTGAACAGCAGCCTGCGCGAAGGCAACCCGCGCTACCTGGAGCTGAGCGACAGCGACGCGATCAACGGCAGCCTCGCCGCCATGCTCGATTCGGTTTCCGAGCCGGGCGATATGGACCGCTTCACCGACACCAAGTACGCCAACGGCTCGGTGACCCTGATGTTCCGCGACCGCCAGGGCGAGACCATCCGCACCGCCGTCGCCCGCATCAAGGAGTTCATCGCCGCCAACCCGCTGTCCACCGGGCACTGGCAACTGGCCGGCGGGGTCATCGGGGTAATGGCGGCGGTCAACGAGATCATCCTCTCCAGCCAGATCGAGGCCATCGCCCTCGCCCTGCTGGTGCTCGCCGTGCTCTGCACCATGGTCTACCGCTCCGCCGTCGCCGGCATGCTGTTCATGGTCCCGGTGATCATCTCCAACATGCTGACCTTCGCCTTCATGACCTGGAAAGGCATCGGCATGAACATCAACACCGTGCCGGTGGCCGCCCTCGGCATCGGTCTCGGCGTGGATTACGCCTTCTACATCGCCGACCGCATCAAGGAAGAAATCGCCGCCGGCAGCAGCCCCGAACGCGCCGTGTACCAGGCGCTGCACTCCGCCGGGATGGGCGTGATCGTCACCGCCAGCGTACTGATCCTCGCCACCCTGCTGTGGTGGCTGTCGTCGCTGCGCTTCCAGGCCGAAATGGGACTGCTGATGGCCATCTGGCTGAGCGTCTCGGCCTTCTCCGCGCTGTTCGTAATGCCTTCGCTGATCTACGTGTTCCGCCCGCGCTTCATCTTCGGTGAGCGCGCAACGGAGCCGGCCCCGTCTGCACCGCTGCACGCGGCCTGAGGTGAGCGATGGAAAACAACAACAAAACCGCCAACCGGTCCCTCGCTGCCATCACCTTCAGGGGAAACAACGTGAACAAGCCATGCATTGCCGCCGCACGCCCGCGTGCTCCATACCACAGGATCGCCCTGGCGATCGGACTCGCCACCCTCGCCACGCCGCTGCTGGCGGACGACACCTTCAAGTTCGACGGCTACCTGCGTGAAGAGCTGTCCTGGAACACCGAGAACTGGCAAGACACCAAGGACTACGACGACCGCGGCAAGCTCTCCATGGCGCGCACCACCGCGCAGCTCAACTTTGACTGGAAGGCCACCGACAGCGTCTCGGTGGTGGCCAAGCTGCGTGGCGTGAAGGAGATCAAGACCAACTTCCTCGACCACCTGGAGAAGATGGGCGCCAACAACTACCACGAGTCGGACGGCCGCGGCGACATCATGGATCTCTACGACCGCGCCGAGATCCGCGAGCTGTACGTCGACTTCCCGGTGGGCGAGCGCACCTCGTTCCGTATCGGCAAGCAGCAGATCGCCTGGGGCGAGACCGACTTCTTCGCCGCCAACGACCTGGTGCATGGCTTCGACTACACCTGGCGCAGCTTCCTGCAGCCGGCCAACGAGGAACTGCGCAAGACCAACAACATCATCAAGATGAACATCGACGTGCCGGAGGCGCAGGGCGGCCTGGAAGTCTTCCTGCGTCCCGGCCTGGATGCGAAGAAGGACATCGGCACCGAACTGGACATCTACGGCGGACGCTGGTCCAGCCAGCCCTATGCCGGCGTCGACTTCCGCAACATCGATCCCTACAACTTCGAGAACGACGAGGGCGACTACCGCGACGTTACCGGCGGCATCCGCTGGAGCGGCATGTGGGGCGACAACAACTACTCGCTGTCGTACCTGCGCACCTTCTACAACTCGCCGATCCTCAACGCCTCCGACGACCTGCGCCTGATCGGCCGGCCGGACCTGCCGTCCGGCGCGGAAACCCAGGGCACCAGCAAGACCCGCGGCGTGGCCGGCGAGGTCATCTACCCGATCGTCGACATCTTCGGCTTCACCGGCAGCCGCTACTCCGACTGGGCCGACGCGGTGTTCAGCACCGAGATCGCCTACATCAAGGACGCGCCGTACCAGTTCCAGGCGCAGGTGCCGACCCTGATCAGCCAGCTCGTCGCGCCGGGCTTCGACGGCTTCACCCGCAAGGACGTGCTCGCCTCGATGCTGCGCATGGACAAGAACTTCGCCTTCACCCAGTCCCTGCTGGGTACCGAGAAGCCGATGTTCTTCTCCGTGCAGATCTTCGACAAATGGGTGCAGAACTTCGACGACGACGACCAGTTGCTCTACAGCGTCGGCTGGGGCGGCAAGGTCAAGGAACACACCACCCTGGCAACCACCATCTTCGACCTCAGCTACAACAGCGGCCGCATCCACCCGCAACTGGTGCTGGGCGCCGACCTGACCAACAAGGGCGGCTTCGCCGTGCCGTCCGTGACCTTCGAGCTCTCCAGCAAGCTGCGCTGGAAGGTCGAGTACGACGCCTTCTGGGATGACGAATGGCGCGACGGCGACAAGTGCACCCCGGGCAACGCCGCCACCTGCGACAGCACCACCCTGTTCGGTTACTTCCACAACCGCGACCAGCTCTACACCAGCCTGACCTACCTCTTCTGAGCCGCACCGGAGACTTCGCCATGAACGTATCCCGCTTCGCCCTCCGCCATGCCCTGGCCGCCGGCCTCATCGCCGCCGGCAGCATGACCGCCACCGCCGCCGAGCTGCCGGCCGGCACCGTGATTTCCGCCGCCAACATCGACCAGGTGAAGAACGACACCTTCGAAGGCCACAGCATCGCCAGCCTGCTCACCGAGAAGATGGAATGGCGCATCCGCAACAGCGGCTGGAAGCTGCCGCTGGCCAAGTCCCAGGAAGTGAAACTCGACCCGCGCTGGGTCGCGGCTTCGCAGGCCAACGCCGGCAAGACCTCGATCAACAAGGAAGCCTGCCGGGTGGACGGCTGGAGCGCCGGCGAGCCCTTCCCCAATATCGACATGAAGGACCCGCAGGCCGCCGAGAAGCTGGTGTGGAACTGGCACCTCGGGCAACTGGTCGGCGATGTGTCCCAGGTGCCGAAATTCACCCAGCTGCTGATCGACGGCAAGAAGGGCATCCACGCCGATCCGGTGGCGGAGTTCAGCCGCTACACCATGAAGGGCCGCCTGAACGGCAACGCCGTCGAGGGCGATGGCAGCGAGCGCGGTCGTCAGCTCCTGTACTTCAAGGCGCCTTCCGACATGAAGGGCCTCGGCACCTACACCCAGATGTACGACTCGGAGAAGGTCAACGACGTGTGGGCCTATATCCCGGCGGTGCGCCGCGTCCGTCGCCTGTCCGGCGGAGCGTGGATGGACCCGGTGGGTTCCTCCGACCAGTTGCAGGACGACCTCGACGTGTTCAACGCGCGCCCCTGCTGGTACCCGGAATACAAGCTGGTCGGCAAGCGCTGGGTGCTCGCCGCGGCGAACAGCAAGACCGGCCTGTGGAACCCGGATGGCAAGAGCTTCGCCGAGAAGTACCCGGTGCTGGACGACCAGCCGCCGTACTGGAACCTGAACAACAACAGCTTCGAACCGCGCGAGGTCTATGTGATCGAGGCGATCACCCCGTCCGTGCACCCGTACAGCAAGAAGGTCCTGTACATGGACGTGAAGTACCCGCGCTTCCACTACGCCGAAGCCTATGACCGCAAGGGCGAGTTCTGGAAGTTCATGGAGTTCCACTCCTACTCCAACATCGCCGACGGCGACGTGCGCACCACGGCCGGCGCGGTCATCGACTTCCAGCGCAACCACGCCACGCTGTCGCTGATCGACACCGCCTCGTGGAAGACCAACTTCGATGCCAAGGCCAGCAACTTCTCCCTGCAGACCCTGCAGGCGGCCGGCCGCTGATTTCCTGACGACAACCTCCCCGGCGGCAACCCCTGCGGTTGCCGCCAGCCAGCACGGTCCCTTTTTGGCGGCCGCAAGCGAAGGACAAGAACAATGGCAATGATGAAAGCCGCGCGCCTGCACGAAATCGGCGGGAAATTCACCCTCGACGAAGTACCGCGCCCCGAACCCGGCCCGCACGATGTGCTGGTCAAGGTCGCGGCCAGCGGGGTGATCCCCAACCTGAAGAACGTCACCACGCATTTCCCCGAGTGGTATCCGTTCCTGCCGCTGCCGGCGCTGCCGGCGATCTTCGGCCTGGACTCCGCCGGCACCGTCGAGGCAGTCGGTTCGGCGGTCACCTCGTTCAAGCCCGGCGACCGCGTCTACGTGAACCCCGGTGTCGGCTGCGGCGAGTGCCGCTTCTGCAAGCAGGGCGAGAACACCCGCTGCGACGCCTACACCTTCATGGGCTACTTCGGCTTCGGACCGGGCTCGCAGGCGATCTTCGAGAAGTATCCCTACGCCGGCTACGGCGAGTACATGACCGCGCCGGCCACCAACCTGGTGCGTCTGCCGCAGCGTCTGGGTTTCGCCCAGGCGACCCGCTTCGGTTATCTCGGCACGGCCTATTCGGCGATCCGCAAGGCTGCGCTGCGGCCGGGGCAGAGCATCCTGATCCTCGGCGCCTCGGGCACCCTTGGCGTCGGTGCGGCGCTGCTGGCATTGGCCTTCGGCGCCGCGAAAGTGGTGGTCGTCGCGCGTGACCAGAATGCGCTGGATCGCCTCAAGGAACTGGCGCCGCAGCGAATCGAAACGGTGCAGATCGGCTCCCGCTCCATCGCCGAGCAGGTGCTGGAGAAGGTGCCCGGCGGCGTCGATGCGATGCTAGATACGCTGGGTGCAAAAGCGCCGGCGCAGCTCTCGGTGGATGCGATGCAGGCGGTCACCCGTGGCGGACGCATCGTGCAGATCGGCGGCGTCGCCGGGCCGATCCCGATCGACCCGCACCCGTTCATGTGCGCGCAGCTGCAGTACATCGGCTCGCTGTGGTTCACCACTACCGAGGGCGACGAGATGGCCAGCATGATCGAGTCGGGCCTCCTCGACCTGTCCCTGCTGGAAGAGCGCGCCTATCCGCTCGACCGGTTGAACGAGGCGCTGGAGGACATCCAGACCCAGGCCAGCGGCTTCAGCAACTTCCACATCCTCCACCAGTGACCGCCGCACGGCGCCACGCCTGGCCGTGGCGCCGTGCCGTCCAGCCCTGCAGGTGACCTGACATGACTGCACAACGAATCATCACCGGCCACGACGATCGCGGACTCTCGCAGATCGTCAGCGCCGGCCCGATTCCCGGCAACGAGGAATTCACCCACTCGCCGGGCTTCTCCGCCGCACTGGTCTGGCAGACCAGCGCCGAGCCGGTGCTTGCCGATGTCGAATCGCAGCGGCCGCTGCGTTCGGTACTGCCCGGCGTCGGCGGCACCAGCGCCATGCTGGTGACCTTCCCGCCGCAGGACCAGCCCCTGCCGGCGGACTTCGATCCGGCGGCCGCCGCTGCGGAAATCTGCGCCCGCCTTCCGGGCCTCGGCGAACTCTTCGAAGCGGACAACCCCGGCTTCCACCGCACCGACACCATCGACTACGGCGTGGTGCTGGAAGGCGAGCTTTGCCTGGAACTGGACGAAGGCCGCAGCACTCATTTGCGCCGTGGCGATGTGGTGGTGCAGATGGGTACGCGTCACGCCTGGCGTAACACCGGTAACACTCCGGCGCGGATGCTGTTCGTCATGGTCGGCGCGTCACGTGGCTAGCGCCGGGAGGCGGAAATGATCGCCATCCGCCGCCGGGCTGGAACCGGCATTCCAGAGCGGTGCGCGACAGCCCGCCCGGCGCGCTTCGCCGTCCGGCATTTTTCCGCGGATGGCGGAGGGCGCCGGGCATGCTTCTTGCCTTCTCTCAAACTGTCAGAAAAATCCCAACATCTAACAAGAAATTGCTGCAGTTCCGATGCCTTGCGCAGGTCGACACGCCGCTCCCCCGCTCCATGCTGAAGCACCCCGCCTCCTCGCAGTGCGCCCGCTCCAGCCGAAAGCACACCGGGTAACGGCACCTCACTGACCTTGCTCGCGAAAAACAACGAAGGGGCCCGGCGCTCGTCGCCGAGGACCGCATAAACCGTGAGATTGCCTGCCCGGTTGTATGCCCGGGTAGTGGAGGGTGCTACATGGACCGCTTGAACTTTTCCCCCGCAGTGCCCCCCGACGTGGTGCTGTCCCGGTACGAGCTGTGCCGTACGCATGACCTCGAAGAAGCGCGCCAATGGGGCGAACGGATCTTCTGCGAGAACCGTCTGCGCAGCGTGGACGCCAAGGGTTCGGTAAATACCCGCATCTACTACAAGCGCCTGGGCAGTGTCGGCGTCGGCCGCATGAGCTATGGCGGCGACGTCACCATCGAACCCGGCGACCTCGATTCCTTCGCCCTGATCCAGATGCCCATCTGCGGCCAGGAGCTGATCGAGTGGCGCAACCAGCGCGTCGATTCCAGACCCGGCATGGGCTCCATCCTCAACATCCACGGGCCGTCGCGGATTCAGCACCGCTCCGGCACCGAGAAGCTGATCATCCGCGTCGACAGCAGCCTGCTCGAACGCCATTGCCAGCAATACCTGGGGCGCACCCTGCGCAAGGCCGTGGAGTTCCAGCCGGCGATGCCGCTGGATACGCCGCAGGGGCGCAACTGGATGCGCACCGTCGGCTGGGTCTACGACAGCATTTCCGCCGATGACGGCGAGCTGCCGCCGATGCTCGCAGGGCAGTTCGAGAACGCGCTGGTGACCATGCTGCTGGCCTGTCAGCCACATAACTACACCGCCGAGATGCTGGCCGACTCCGGCCCCACCATCGCGCCGTCGTTCGTGAAGAAGGTGGAGCGCTACATCGAGGAGCACGCCCACGAGCCGATCACCATCGTCGACATGGCCGAGTACGCCGGCGTCAGCAGCCGCTCGCTGTTCAGCGGTTTCCGCCGCTACCGCAATACTTCGCCGATGCTCTACCTGAAGGAAGTGCGCCTGCGCCGTGTTCACGAGGAACTTCAGCAGCAGAGCGTTTCCACCACCACCGTCACGGCGGTGGCCTTCCGCTGGGGCTTCAGCCACCTCGGCCACTTCACCACCGATTACAAGCGCCGCTTCGGCGAGAGCCCGTCGGAGACGCTGGCGCGCTGATCTTCAGGACAGGGATGTCCACCCTCTCTGCACCAATCGCGGGCATGGCCCGCTCCTACGAAAAGCGCCACCTCATTCCATATGTAGGCGCAACTGTCTTATTCCCCTCACCCCAACGCCAGGCATCCCCTGTAGGAGCGGGCCATGCCCGCGATGCTTCGACTGCGCGCCGACTGCGGCTTTGACGGCCCCCTCAAACATCGCTCGCGCATTTTCTGCACTGCCGGGATAAGCCCCTCGGTCTCGGGAGCGTCAGCCCGGACGCAGCTTCCTAGGATGACCCTCAAGCGCACCACACAGAGCGGTGCCTGAACCGTCAGCCAATCGGGAGAGCCCTCATGTCCGCAGACCAACCGATCATCCGTCGCCGCCAGGTGAAGACCGGCATCAGCGATGCCCGCGCCAACAACGCCAAGACCCAGAGCCAGTACCAGCCCTACAAGGACGCCGCCTGGGGCTTCATCAACCACTGGTATCCGGCGCTGTTCACCCACGAGCTGGCCGAGGATCAGGTCGAAGGTATCCAGATCTGCGGCGTGCCGATCGTCCTGCGTCGCGTCAACGGCAAGGTCTACGCACTCAAGGATCAGTGCCTGCACCGTGGTGTGCGCCTGTCCGAGAAGCCGATGTGCTTCACCAAGAGCACCATTTCCTGCTGGTACCACGGCTTCACCTTCGACTTGGAAAAGGGCGACCTGGTGACCATCGTCGCCAACCCGGACGACAAGCTGATCGGCACCACCGGCCTCACCACCTACCCGGTGCATGAGATCAACGGCATGATCTTCGTCTTCGTCCGCGAGGACGACTTCCCGGACGAAGACGTGCCGCCGCTGACCCATGACCTGCCGTTCCGCTTCCCGGAAAACAGCGAGCGCTTCCCGCATCCGCTGTGGCCGGCCTCGCCGAGCGTCGCCGATGACAACGCCGTGGTTCACGGCATGCACCGCACCGGCTACGGCAACTGGCGGATCGCCTGCGAGAACGGCTTCGACAACGCCCACATCCTGGTGCACAAGGACAACGCCATCGTCCATGCCAAGGACTGGGTACTGCCGCTGGGCATCCTGCCGACCGCCGACGACTGCATCAGCGTGATCGAGGACGAGAACGGTCCGAAGGGCCTGATGCAGTGGCTGTTCACCGACAAGTGGGCGCCGATCCTGGAGAACAAGGAACTCGGCCTGAAGGTGGATGGCCTCAACGGCCGCCACTACCGCACCTCAGTGGTGCTGCCGGGCGTGCTGATGGTGGAAAACTGGCCGGAAGAGCACGTAGTGCAATACGAATGGTACGTGCCGATCACCGACGACACCCACGAGTACTGGGAAATCCTCGTGCGCGTGTGCAACACCGACGACGAGCGCGCGAAGTTCAAGTACCGCTACGACTACATGTACAAGCCGCTGTGCCTGCACGGCTTCAACGACTGCGACCTGTACGCCCGCGAAGCCATGCAGAACTTCTACTCCGACGGCACCGGCTGGGACAACGAGCAACTGGTGGCCACCGACGTGTCGCCGATCACCTGGCGCAAGATGGCCTCGCGCTGGAACCGCGGCATCGCCAAGCCGGGTCGCGGAGTGGCGGGCGCCCTGAAGGACACCAGCCTGATCTTCAAGGACACCGCCGACGGGCATCGCCCGGGCTACAAGGTTCGCAAGATCGAAGAGTGATGCCCACCGAGCCAGCGCTCCCCGCGAGCGCTGGCCTTCCCATTTTCTGGAGCCTGTATGTCGCCTATCCCTCCCGGCGAAAGCCGGTTCGTATCGGTCGATGGCGTGCGCCTGCACTACCACGAGGTCGCCGGGCCGGATGACAGTCCCCCGGTGATCTTCACCCACGGCGGCGGTCCCGGCAGCACCGCCTGGAGCAACTTCCGCCTGAGCGCCCCGGCCTTCGCCGCACGCCAGCGCTGCTACTTCCTCGACTTCCCGCAATTCGGCCAGTCAGACATGGTCCCGGTGGATGGCCCGGTGTTCAGCTGGCATGCGCGCAAGCTGCTCGGTTTCATGGATGCGCTGGACATTCCGCGTGCGCATCTGGTCAACCAGTCCTTCGGCGGCTGCGTGGCGATCCGCTTCGCCGCCGATCATCCGGAGCGTGTCGAACGCCTGCTACTGATCGGCTCGCAGCCGGTGGAGCGCGGCATCTCGCAACCGCTGCCGCTGTTCAGCAAGCACGCCGCCAGCCTGATGTCCGACTACTTCCTCACCGACGGCGGGCCGAGCCTGGAGAAGATGGCCGCGCTGATCCGCCGCTACGAGCTGCACGACGATAATCGCCTCGACGAGGAAAACCTGCGCCTGCGCTTCCAGGCCAGCGACAACCCGGACTTCATCAGGCTGATGCAGACGCCCGGCGCCTTCGGCGAGTGGGAAAACCTGCTGCCGGTGTTTTCCCGCGTGCAGGCGCCGACCCTGATCCTCTGGGGCCTGCACGACTGGTTCGGCGGCGTCGACGTGCCGATGCTGATGCTCAACCAGTTCGCCGACGCCCACCTGCATGTGATGGGCAACGCCGCGCACCATCTGCAGAGCGAATGCCCGGACGAATTCAACGCGCTCGCACTGAGCTTCATCGGGGGTTACGCATGACCGACCTGCACTATCTGGAGATGCACGAGCTGTCGCTGCTGATCCGCACCCGCAAGCTGTCGCCGGTCGAGGTCACCGAGGCGCAACTGGCGCGCATCGACCGCATCGACCGCGACCTGCACAGCTACGCCCGCGTCACCCCGGAACTGGCCCTGGAACAGGCCCGCCAGGCCGAACGCGAGCTGATGCGCGGCGAATGCCGCAGTCCGCTGCATGGCATTCCCATCGCCTACAAGGACCTGCTGTGGACCGCCGGCGTGCCGACCACCGCCGGTATGCCAATTCACCGCGACTTCATCCCGCCGGAGGACGCCACCGTGGTCGCGCGCCTGCGCGAGGCCGGCGCGGTGATGCTTGGCAAGCTGCAGATGACCGAAGGCGCCTTCGCCATCCACCATCCCGACTACACCCCGCCGAACAACCCGTGGAACGCCGGGCACTGGGCTGGCGCGTCCTCCAGCGGTTGCGGCGTGGCTACCGCTGCCGGCCTCTGCTATGCATCGCTGGGCAGCGATACCGGCGGCTCGATCCGCTTCCCCTGCGCTGCCAACGGACTCACCGGGCTCAAGCCCACCTGGGGCCGGGTCAGCCGCTACGGCGCCTTCGAACTCGCCGCCAGCCTCGACCATATCGGCCCGATCACCCGCAGCGCGCGCGACGCACTGTTCATGCTGTCGACCATCGCCGGCCATGACCCGAAGGACCCGACTTCGCTGCCCAGCGTGTGCCTGGAGATTCCCGGCATCGAGGATTCCTTCCGTGGCCTGCGCGTCGGCATCGACGAAGCCTGGCTGAGCGATGGCGTCGACCCGGTGATCCAGCAGGCGCTGCGGCAGGTGATGACGATCATCCGCGACGGCGGCGGCATGCTGCAGCGCGTGCGCATGCCGGATACCCGTGCGGTAAGCGCCAACTGGGAAGCCCACTGCGGCGTGCAGACCGCCGTAGCGCATGCCAATACCTATCCGGCCCGCGCGGCGGAATACGGCCCGGCACTGAGCCGGCTGATCGATGGTGGACGCCAGCTTTCCGGCATGGACTACCAGCGTGTGCTACTCGATGCGCAGCGCTTCAACGGCGAGCTGGAAGCGCTGCTGAAAGACGTCGACCTGCTGCTCGCCCCGGTACAACCCTATGCCGCGCCGACCCACGAACAACTGGCCAACCTCGCCCTCGACCCGGAGGCCAACCGCCGGCTGATCCAGTTCACCTCACCCTTCAACGTCAGCGGCCACCCCTGCCTGAGCCTGCCCTGCGGCTTCACCGACGGCGGCCTGCCGATCGGCTGCCAGTTCATCGCCGGCAAGGGCGCCGAAGGCATCCTCTGCCGCGCCGGCATGGCGCTGCAGAAAGTGACCGACTGGCACAAGGCCCGCCCGCAGGGGCTGTGAAGATATCGCGGGCATGGCCCGCTCCTACGGTGGAACCCGTTCCCACGGGGGCGGGCGCTCCTACGACGTTCGTTCCCACGCGCGAAAAAACGGCCATGGACCGGATGTCCCCTGTAGGAGCGGGCCATGCCCGCGAAAAAATCGCATCACAACCAGATCGCATTCCAGAACGGATAATCGCCAACCCTCCGCACCACCGCGCGCAACGGATTCGCCACGACATACCGCGCAATCGCCCGCAAATCATCCTCTCGCCGCAAGGCATGGTCATGGAATGCAGGAGTCCACAAGGCTCCTTGTCGTCCCAGACAGAAATTCACCCGGCGGGAACTGGCTGACTTCAACCTGCCGACGCTCGCAGCAAGCTGCTCTCCGATCCCCAGCCGAAGCACCCAATGCACGTGATCCGGCATCAACACCCAGGCCAACATGCGGTTGCTGCCCAGCACCGTTGAATCTTCAAAGCAACGGGCAGCGATGCATGCAACCGGGAAATCATCGAACACACGCGCCCGGCCTATTGTGCCTGCCGTGATCAGGTAGATGCCGCCGGCCAGAGATGCACGGCCTTTCCTCAATGCGGAATGTCCAGGCTTGCGGGGAGGTTGACTCATGGATGGTCTCCGGAAACAGGAAAACCGACTGTCATGAGTGCTGCGCGGGCTGGGCTAGAGGAATTGGCGGATTGTGGCGTAGGACGGGCTGATATCGCGGGCATGGCCCGCTCCTACAACGATCCTTCCCTCGCGTGAAAAAACGGACATGGACCGGATGCGCCCTCTGTAGGAGCGGGCCATGCCCGCGAAGCCAATTGACCCAACGCAAGATCCTGCACTCTCGGGATAACCCCGTAACCCACGGGAGCGCCGGTCGCGAATGCCGTTCCTAAGATCGGGCCATGACCCCAGCCCAGCCGCTGGTAACCGATCACAGGAACCGCCCGCTCATGAACGATCTCAGCCACCAGGTCACCGTGAACTTCTCCGACGGCGTCAGCCGCAGTTTCAGCGTCGCCGCCGAGTCCAGCATTCTCGATGCCGCCATCGAGGCGGAAGTCCCCCTGCTCTACCAGTGCCGCTCCGGCAGTTGCTCCAGTTGCATCGCCCAGCTCGCCGAGGGCGAGGCGCATACCCGGCCCGGCGCCAGCTCGACCCTGCTGGCCAGCGAATATGCCGCCGGCCAGCGCCTGCTGTGCCTGTGCCAGGCGCAGACGGATTGCACCTTCGAACTGCCCTACAGCAGCGAAGTCGGCTCCAGCACGGCCACTGAAGTGCACGCCTTCGTCGACTCGGCCGAGCGCATCGCCAGCAACGTGGTGCGCCTGACCCTGGAACTGGCCGAAGGCGACGCTCTGGACTTCCGCCCCGGCCAGTTCATGCAGATCCAGGTGCCGGGCTTCGAGGTGCTGCGTAGCTACTCGCCCTCCAGCACCGCCGCCAGCCTACCCAAGCTGGAGTTCCTCATTCGCCTGCTGCCGGGCGGTGCGATGTCCAGCTATCTGGAAGAACAGGTCAAGCCCGACCAGGTGCTGACCCTCAGCGGCCCCTACGGCGCCTTCTTCCTGCGCGAGGAGAAGAAGCGCGCGCCGCACATCTTCGTCGCCGGCGGCACTGGCCTGGCGCCGATCCTGTCGATGATCGACACCCTGCGCCAGGGTGGCGGACGCAAGCCGCCGATGCTCCTCAGCTTCGGCTGCGCCACCCCGGAAGTGCTGTTCTGCCTCGACGACATCGAGCTGCGCCAGCAGTGGCTGCCGACCCTGGAAGCGCGCATCTGCGTCGACCGCGAGCCGCGCGACGGACTGCACCACGGCAGCCCGGTCAGCGCCCTGCGCGAAGGCGACGTGGTCAGCCCCGACACCGTCGCCTACCTGTGCGGCCCGCAGCCGATGATCGACGCCGCCACCGCGCGCCTGATCGAGCTGGGCGTCGATCCCGCGAACATCTTTGCCGAACAGTTCGTTGCCTCCAAATAAGGACTCCAGCATGCAACCCACCACTCCCGCCCCGTTCTCCGAAGACCAGATGAAGTGGTACGAACAGGCCTGCGCGAAGATCGATCCGAAGCGCCTGCAGGACCTGCTGTTCGCCCTCACCGATATCCACAGCCCGACCGGCTCTGCCCGCGCCGCCAGCGAATTCATGGCCGGTCACCTGAACCGCATCGGCATGTCGGCGCGCTACATGCCGATGAGTTTCACCAGCGGCAACGTCCTCGGTGAAGTGCGCGGCAGTGGCGGCGGCGCCAGCGTGATGCTGTACGCGCCGATCGACACCCATCTGGAATGCGACGAGGCGGAGAAGATCCTCACCGGCGATGCCGGCCAGGCCGACATGCTGCCGATGGCGCAGATGGTCGACGACTGGGTGTTCGGCCTCGGCGCGTCGAATCCCAAGGGGATGATCGCCACCCTCACCGAAGTCGCCACCGCGCTGATCGAGGCCGAGGTGCCGCTGGTGGGCGACCTGCTGCTGGGTCTGGCCGACGGCGGCATGCCGGTGGATATCTCCGCGCGCCAGCACTCGGGCATGTCCAACGGCGTGCTGCATCTGCTCAACCGCGGCGCCGCGCCGGACTTCGCGATCATCATGAAGCCGTGGAACTGGGTCTACCACGAGGAGCCGGGCATGGCCTGGTTCAAGCTGCGCGTCTACGGCAGCCTTGGCTACGCCGGCGTCCCGCGCGGCACGCCGGGCTTCCGCAGCTCGGTGGTGCCGGCGGCGACGGTGATCCAGGAACTGGAGCAGTGGATCATCGACTACGCCGAGCGCAACAAGTCCGGCGTGATCCATCCCCACGGCTGGATCGCCGGCGTGCGCGGCGGCGACCCGGAGCGCCCGGCCTTCCCCTCGGCGGTGACGGAAATCTTCTTCGACGTGCGGGTCAATCCGCGCACCAGCCCGGCCGAGGTCAAGGCGCAGTTCGCCGCCTTCGTCCGCGAGCTGCAGGCGCAGCGCCCCGAGCTGGAACTGGAGTGGGAGATGTACGGCTCGGTGCCCGGCGGCACCACCGATCCGCAGAACTGGATCATCCAGTCGGCCAAGCGCGGCTGGGAGCACATCGAACAGCGTCCGCACGGCATGCCCGACCTGCTCGGCGGCCAGACCGACGGCGCCGCCCTGCGCCGCTACGGCATCCCCACCGCGCGCATCGGCTGGCCGTGGCCGGCAACGGGTGCGCCGCTGCCGGTGGCCGAAGGGCTGGGCGGGATGGGCGCGACCTACATCCCCGACCTGATCCCCTGCGCGAAGAAGATCATGTACGCGCTGATCGACACCCTGACCCGTCCACGCCACGAACTGGGCCTCTAGGCCGGGGAGAACGGACATGCGCAAACGCGTGAAGATGATTTTCCCGGTGCCGATGAGCGAGGCGACCCGTCCGCTGGTGGAGTCGCAACTGCCACCCGAACTGCTGCGCCCGGACATCGAGGTGTGCTTCGTCGGCGCCGGCCAGGTGTCGACCCTCGCCGACAGCTACTACGACATGGCGATCATGGAGATGGCGGTGATCGAGGCCGGTCTCACAGCCGAGGCGGAAGGCTTCGATGCCGTGTGCATCAACACCGTCAGCGACTCCGGCCTCGCCGCGCTGCGCTCGCGGCTGAGCATTCCGGTGCTGGCGCCGGGGCAGAGTTCGTTCCTCATGGCCTGCGCGCTGGGGCAGAAATTCAGCGTGCTGACCATGTGGCCGCGCTGGTATCCGCTGTATCGCAAGACGCTGAAGGAGTACGGCCTGGAATCGCGGCTGGCGTCGATCCGCTCGATCGATGTACGCCCGGACACCGCGGCCCTTCTGCAGGGCAAGGAAGAAGTGGTGTTCGGCAAGTTGCTGGAAGCCGCGCGACTGGCCATCGAGGAGGACGGCGCCGATGTGATCGTGCTCGGCTCGACCACCATGCACCAGTCCCACGCCTACCTCGCCGGGCAGTTGCCGGTACCGGTGCTCAACCCCGGAGTGATCGCCTACAAGCTGTGCGAAGTGCTTCTCGACCTCGGACTTTCCCACAGCAAGCTCGCCTATCCCGGTCCGGAACAGTTCAAGGACGAGGCGTTCATCCGCTGAACGGAGCCATTGCATGAAATTCTTCCAATCCATCCCGATCACTTCCGACCTGACCATTGCCGAGGCCCAGGCCGCTTTCCGCGACGGCGTCCTGACCAGCACCGAACTGGTCTGCGCCTGCCTGGACCGTGCCGAGGAAGGCCGCGAGCTGAATGCCTTCGTCACCCTCAACGGCGACGGCGCGCTGGCCGAGGCGAAGGCCGCCGATGCCGCGCGGCGCGCCGGACGGCCGCTGAAGCCGCTGGCCGGCATCCCCATCGTGGTCAAGGACAACATCCACGCCGCCGGTCTGCCCTGTACCGCCGGCACGCCGGCGCTGGCCGGCTTCGTCCCGCGGCAGGACGCGCCGACCCTGCAGAAGCTGCGCGATGCCGGGGCGATCCTGCTGGGCAAGACCAACATGCACGAGCTGGCCTTCGGCGCCACCGGCTACAACGGCGCCTTCAACACCGGCAGCCGCCCCGGCGTGCGCAATGCCTACGACAGCGAGCGCATCGCCGGCGGCTCCTCGTCCGGCAGCGCGGTGGCGCTCGGTGCGCGCATGGCGCTGGCAGCGCTGGGCACCGACACCGGCGGTTCGATGCGCATTCCCTGCGCGCTGAACGGCTGCTCCTCGCTGCGCCCGAGCGCCGGCCGCTACTCCAGCAAGGGCGTGGTGCCCATTGCGCCCAGCCGCGACACGGTCGGGCCGATGGCACTGTGCATGGCCGACGTCACCCTGCTCGACGCCCTCATCACCGACGAACACGGGCTGCCGCCGGTAACTCTCGAAGGGCTGCGCCTGGGCATCGCCCAGGACTTCTGGAGTAATCTCGACGCCGACACCCGCGAGGTAGCCGAAGCCGCGCTGGCGAAACTCTCCCGCCACGGCGTGACGCTGGTCGAAGTGCCCGACGCACGCCTGCACGAGCTGAACCAGCCGGTCGGCTTCCCGGTGGTGATCCACGAGGCCCATGACGCGATGGTCGCCTACCTGCGCGACGAAGGGCCGGGCATCTCCATCGGGGAACTGGCCCGCGATATCCACAGCCCGGACGTGCGCGCGATCTACGAGCAATGGGTGCTGCCACGCAAGGTGCCCGGCACCGATGGTCTGGTCGACGTCGCACCGATCTACGAGGCGGCGCAGAACAGCGGCCGCCCGGCGCTGAAGGAGCACTACCAGGACCTGTTCGAACAGCACCGCCTGGACGCCCTGGTGTTCCCCACCACGCCGATCGTCGCACCGCCGGCCAACGACGAGGTCAACCTGCCGGAGTGCTTCGAGCGCCTGATCCAGAACACCGAGCCAGCCGCCAGCGCCGGCCTGCCAGGCATCCAGTTGCCCATCGGCATCGGCAGCCGCAGCGGCCTGCCGGTCGGGCTGGAGCTGGACGCGCCGTTCGGTTCCGACCGCCGCCTGCTGGCCATCGGCATCGCCCTCGAAGCGCTGCTCGGCCGCATCCCGCCGGCCTGATGCCGGCGCCCGTTTCCCTGTCCCGGAGAAAAGAACAATGAGTCTGGAAAACAAGGTGATCGTCGTTACCGGCGGCGGCAGCGGCATGGGCCGCGACGCCTGCCTGGCGCTGGCTCGGGCAGGCGCCCGCGTGGTGCTGGGCAATCGCAACGCGCAGGCCGGCGCCGATGTGGTCGAGGAGATCGTCGCGGCCGGCGGCAAGGCGCTGTTCCGGGTGACGGACGTTTCCCGCCCGGCCGATTGCGAGGCGCTGGTGGCGCTGGCGATGGAGCGCTACGGGCGGGTCGATGGCGCCTTCAACAACGCCGGCCTGCAGCGCGAATTCAACGACGTGCACGAGACGCCGGACGCGGACTTCTCCGACGTCATCGACATCAACCTCAAGGGCGTGCTGTACATGATGAAGTACGAGGCTGCCGCGATGCTGCGCAGCGGCGGCGGCTCCATCGTCAACAACGCCTCGATCTTCGGCCTCAAGGCGATGCCGAAGACCGCCTACTACGTCGCCGCCAAGCACGGCATCGTCGGCGCCACCCGCGCCGCGGCGCTGGACTACGCGACGCGCGGCATCCGCATCAACGCCATCTGCCCCGGACCGATCAAGACGCCGAGCTTCGACCGCGTCACCGGCGGCGACGAGCACATGTACGACGACGGCGTGCCCATGCACCGCATCGGCCGCCCCCACGAAGTCAGCGCGGCGCTGCTCTGGCTGCTTTCCGCACAGTCTTCCTACGTCACCGGGACCACCCTCTCGGTGGACGGCGGGATGTCGGCGGAATAAGGAGAACCTCGGTAATGATCAACGCATTGAGCTATGTGGTGGCGAATACGCCACGGCTGCCGGAGTGGCTGGAGATGGCCGGCAGCCATATTGGCCTGCAGGTGGAGGTGGTCGAGCCCGGCGTCTGCGCGCGGCTGCGCATGGACGGCAAGGTGCAGCGCCTGCTGCTGCAGGCCTGCGAAGGCGAGGCGTCGATGGCGATGGGCTTCGAGGTGGGTTCTGCCGAGGAGCTGGAGGAAGTGCGGCGGGCGCTGCAGCAGGCCGGCTACCCGACCATCGGCGGCACGGCGGAGGAGATCACCCTGCGCGGCGTCGCCGGCATGTTCCATTTCCGCGATCCGGACGGCATGCGCATCGAGGTGGCCCATGGGCTGGCCGACGCCGCTACGCCCTTCGCGCCCGGCCGCCCGCTCGGCGGCTTCCGCACCGGCGAGCTGGGCATCGGCCATGTCGCGCTGATCACCGCGCATTTCGACGAGATGTGCCGGCTGTACAAGGACGTGCTCGGCTTCCGCGTCAGCGACCGTGCCAGCGCGCCGTTCCGCGTCGAGTTCCTGCACGTCAACCCGCGCCACCACACCCTCGGCATCGCCCACACCGGCGGGCCGGCGAAGGTCTACCACCTGATGCTGGAATACAACGACTTCGACGACCTCGGCCGCGCCTACGACATGGCCCTGGAGAACCCGGAGTGCATCGGCGTCACCCTCGGCCGGCACATCAACGACCACGTCACCTCCTTCTACCTGAAGAACCCGGACGGCTGGATGTTCGAGCTGGGCTGGGCCGGCCGCACCATCGGCCCCGACTGGCAGGTCGAGGAACTGCAGGGCATGAGCCTGTGGGGCCATGACCGCACCTGGCTGCCGGACGACAAGCGCGAGGAAGCCCGGCAGATCCTCAAGCGACTCGCCGACCAGGGCATGCGCGCCCCCGTCGTGACCACCACCCAGACCGCAAAGGCCAACCAATGACCGCCACCATCGCTCCGGCCCTGCCGGAAATCGCCAACCGCCTGCAGGTCGGCGACTGCCAGATCAACTACCACGACCAGGGGTCGGGCGAGCCGATCCTGCTGATCCACGGTTCCGGCCCGGGCGTCACCGCCTGGGCCAACTGGCGCGGGGTGATTCCCGAACTGTCGCGCCGCGCCCGGGTGATCGCCCCGGACATGCTCGGATTCGGCTACACCCAGTGCCCGGCCGGGCGCAAGCTCGATCCCGACGCCTGGGTCGGCCAACTGATCGGCCTGCTCGATGCGCTGGATATCCCGTCGGTGTCAGTGGTCGGCAACTCCTTCGGCGGCGCCATCGCCCTCGCGCTGGCGCATCGGCATCCGCAGCGCGTGCGACGGCTGGTGCTGATGGGCGCGGTGGGGGTGTCCTTCCCGATCAGCGAAGGGCTGGAGAAGGTCTGGGGCTACCAGCCGTCGCTGGCAGCCATGCGCGAGCTGATGGGCGTGTTCGCCTACGACCAGTCGCTGATCAACGACGACCTGGTGCGCATGCGCTACGAGGCGAGCATCCGCGACGACGTGCAGACGCGCTTCACCCAGCTGTTCCCCGCGCCGCGCCAGCAGGGCGTGGAAATGCTCGCGCTGCCCGAGGCGGCACTGCGCGCCCTGCCCCACGACACCCTGATCATCCACGGCCGCGACGACCAGGTGATACCGCTGGAAGTGTCGGAACGCTTGCTGCGCCTGATTCCCCACGCGCAGATGCACGTGTTCGGCGAGTGCGGCCACTGGGTACAGATCGAACGCGCCCAGGCCTTCACCCGCCTGCTGGTCGACTTCCTCACGACAACTCCGGAGTAGCACGATGAACGCAGCAGATATCCAGGGCCGCTGGGACATCCTGGCCTGGGAACAACTCTACGACGACGGCCGCGTCGTCCATCCGATGGGCGTGGAGCTGGAAGGCTTCATCGAGTACGGGCCGCAAGGCATGTTCTGCGTGATCGCGAAGAAGGGCCGCGCGCAATTCAACAGCGGCGGGCAGTGGTCTGCCAACGACGCGGAGAAGGCCGCCGCCTATGGCAGCTACCTGACCTACGCGGGCGGCTACGAGGTGCAGGGCGACACCGTGCTGCACCATGTGCGCCACAGCCTGTTCCCCAACTGGGAAGGCGGCACCCAGCGCCGCGTCGCGCAACTGGACGGCAACGTACTGGCCCTCACCGCCCGCCTGGAGGAAGGCACCAGCGAAGCCCGCACCGCCCGGCTGGTCTGGCGCCGCAGCGCTGCGTAAAGATTCGCGGGCATGGCCCGCTCCTACAGAAGCCACGCAGGGCTAAACCGTAGGAGCGGGCCATGCCCGCGAAACAGGGCCGTATGCGTAGGTTGGCGCTGGACGCAGTGAAGCCCAACATCTGGTGGGCGTGGAATCGTTGGGCTTCGCAGGCTCAGCGCCAACCTACGAGTTGCGTTGCCACAGCGCGTAATGTACCGCCCCGGCCTGCTTCTCCCGATGCAGGCGCCAGTTGGGTGGCAGGCCGAGGCTGGAGGGGACGGCTTCGCTTTCGGTGTAAATCCAGGCGTTCGCCGCCAGCCAGCCGCGCTCTTCGAGCAGGCGGCAGGCGTTCTGCAGCAGGTCCTGGTGGAATGGCGGGTCGAGGAAGACCAGATCGAACGCCCTGGCCGGCTGGGATTCCAGATAGCGCAGGGCGTCGGTCTGCAGGAGCTGCCCGCTTTCGCACTTGAGCGTAGCCAGATGGCCGCGCAGGGCAGCCACCGCTTCGCTGTTGAGGTCCAGCGCCAGGCCCTCGCTGGCTCCGCGCGACAGCGCTTCGAGGAACAGCGCGCCGCTGCCGGCGAACGGGTCGAGCACGCGGGCGCCGGGCACGTACGCCGCCAGCCAGTTGAACAGCGTCTCGCGCACGCGATCCGGCGTCGGGCGCAGGCCCGGGCCGTCCGGGAAGCTGAACTTCCGGCTGCGCCACTCGCCGCCGATGATGCGCAACTGGCCCTGTCCGCCGTGCTGACGCTGCGGTGCGCGGGAAGCGCCGTTGGTTCGCTTGTTCATCAATGCTCCGGAATGCCGACGGGTTGCTCGACAGGCTTGTCGCTCGGCGCCGGCAGCGGTTTCTGTTCCACGGTCGGGCCGGCGGTGACGACGACGAAGGCATCCGCATCGAGATGGCGGTTCATCGCCGCCTTGACCTGCTCGACGGTCAGGCTCTGCACCTGGGCGAGGAAGTTCTCCAGGTAATCCAGCGGCAGGTTGTAGAAGCCGATGGCGCCGAGCTGGCCGACGATGTCGGCGTTGCTCGCGGTGCTCAGCGGGAAGCTGCCGGCCAGTTCGCGCTTGGCGTCGTCCAGCTCCTTCTGCGTCGGACCGCTGGCGAGGAAGTCGCGGACGATGTCCTGCACCAGCTTGAGGGTGCCTTCGCTGACTTCCGCGCGGGTCTGCAGGCCGATGGTGAACGGGCCGCGGGTCTGCATGCCGGTGAAGCCGGAGTAGACGCCGTAGGTCAGCCCGCGCTTCTCGCGCACCTGCTCCATCAGGCGGGTGCCGAAGCCGCCGCCGCCGAGGATCTGGTTGCCCAGGTACAGCGCCGGCCAGTCCGGATCGTTACGCACGATGCCGAGCTGGGCCAGCATCAGATGGGTCTGCTTGGACGGGAACTCGATGTGGTGCACACCGGGCTTCGGCACTTCGGGCGCAGCCGGCGCCGGCAATGCCGGACCTTTCGGCAGGGCCCCGGAGACCTGCGCGGCGATGGCTTCCGCCTCGCTGCGGCTGAGGTCGCCGACCAGCGCGATGACCGTGTTGCCGGCGGCGTAGGCCTTCTGGTGGAAGGCGCGCAGCTGGGCGACGCCGATCTTCGGCACGGAATGCTCGTCGCCGTCGCTGGAGTGGGCGTAGGGATGCTTGCCGTAGAGACGCTCGAACAGCTCGATGCCGGCCAGCTTGCCGGGGTTCTGCTTCTGGTACTCGAAGGCCGACAGCGCCTGGTTGCGGATGCGCTCCAGGGCCTCCTCGGGGAAGCTCGGCTGGCCGACCACCTGCTCGAACAGCTGCAATGCCGCTGCGCGCTTGTCCGCGTCGCTCAGGCTGCGCAGGCTGGCGACCGCCATGTCGCGGTAGGAACCGTTGCCGAAATCGGCGCCGAGGCCTTCGAAGCCGCTGGCGATGGCGGTGGAGTCCTTGCCCGGCACGCCCTCGTTGAGCATGGCGTTGGTCAGCATGGCCAGCCCGGGGTTGTCGCCATCCTGGCTGCTGCCGGCTGCGAAGGTCAGGCGCAGGTCGAACATCGGCAGCTCATGGGCTTCGACGAACAGCACACGGGCACCTTCGGCGGTCTTCCATTGCTGGATATCCAGCTTGCGGTGGCTGACCGCCTTGTCGGCGACTTCCGCCAGGGATTGCAGGACCGGCGGGGTCGATTCGCCCGAAGTCTGCACGGCAGGCGGTGCACCTTCGCCGACGGCGGCGGGACGACCGATGAAGAAGACCAGGCCAGTCACCAGGACGATGACGGCCAGGCCGAGCAGGCCAAAACGCAGGCCGTTGCGCTCACTCATGATTCGGCTCCTTGTCGGCGGTGGCTTGCGGCAGTACGTGGGCGAGGGTCATGCGCGAGCGGGTGAAGTAGGTGCGCGCGGCTTTCTGGATGTCCTCGGCGGTGACTTCCTGCAGCGACTTGAGGTCTTCGTCGGCCAGCTTCCAGGGCAGGCCGACGCTTTCCAGCTCGCCGATGCTGCTGGCCTGGGCGGCAATGGAGTCGCGCTCGTAGACCAGCCCGGCGATCACCTGGGCGCGCACGCGTTCCAGTTCCTCCTGGCTGGGCGGGTTGCTCTTCAGTTCGTTGAGCTGCTGCCACAGCGCGGTCTCGACCTGCTGCAGGGTCTTGCCCTTCTGCACGTTCGGCGTGGCGCTGAGGATGAACAGGCTGTCGCCGCGGTTGAGGGGGTCGTAGGAAGCGGATGCACCGGCGACCAGTTCCTCGCCACGTTCCAGATGCACCGCCAGGCGCGCGCTGTAGCCGCCGTCGAGCAGCGCGGAGATCAGCCGCAGGGCGTGCACCTCGCGCGGGTTCTTGCTGCTGCCCAGGCTGGGCACGTTGAAGCCCATGATCAGGCTCGGCAGCTGGGTGCGCACATGCAGGATCAGGCGGCGCTCGCCGGGCTCGGGCAGTTCCAGCGGCTTGCGCGCGGACGGCAGCTCGCGCTTGGGAATATCGCCGAACCAGCGCTGGGCGAGGTTCTTCACGTCCTCCGGCTGCACGTCGCCGACCACCACCAGGGTGGCGTTGTTCGGCGCGTACCAGGCCTGGTACCAGCGGCGCAGGTCGTCGATGGTCATGCGCTCCAGGTCGGCCATCCAGCCGATGGTCGGGGTGTGGTAGCCGCTGGCCGGGAAGGCGGCGGCGCGGAAGCGCTCGAAGGCCAGCGAGCTGGGCTTGTCGTCGGTGCGCAGACGGCGCTCTTCCTTTATCACCTCGATCTCGCTGGCGAACTGGTCGGCCGGCAGGTTCAGGTGGGCCATGCGGTCCGCCTCCAGCTCGAACGCCACCGGCAGGCGGTCGCGGGCGAGCACCTGGTAATAGGCGGTGTAGTCGTCGGTGGTGAAGGCGTTCTCCTCCGCGCCGAGATCGCGCAGCACGCGCGAGGCCTCGCCGGGGCCAAGCTTGCGGCTGCCTTTGAACATCATGTGTTCGAGCGCGTGGGACAGGCCGGTCAGCCCGGGCGTCTCGTAGCTGGAGCCGACCTTGTACCAGAGCTGGGACACCACCACCGGGGCGCGGTGGTCTTCGCGGACGACGACCTTGAGGCCGTTGTCCAGGGTGAATTCGTGGGTGGGCTGTGGTTCGGCGGCGCTGGCGAGCAGCGGCAGGCAAAGGCTGCCGAGCAGCAGGCCGGCATAACGGCGTGCGGGGATCTTCATCGTGATCGTGAACCTTTCGGGCTATCCGTATGGTCTCAAGAGGCGTCGGGCAGCCTCTTAACCCCGGCGGGCGAGGAGATGCTAGGATACCCATCCGTTTTCCGGGCGGCCACGTCCCTCGGTGTCATCAAGAGATTCGATCCATTCATGTTTGGTTCCAACGACGACAAGAAGGCCCCGCAGGACGGGGAAAAGAAAGGTCTTTTCGGCTGGTTCAAGAAGAAGCCGGCCGAGACCCAGCCCGCAGCCGCGCAGCCGGAAGCCACCCCGGTGGCGAGCGAAGCGCCGGCAGCAGAGCCCGCCGCGCAGGCCGCCGAGCCGGCCGTAGCTCCGCAGATCGCACCCGAGCCGACGACGCCGCCGGAGCCTGTCGCCCCGGTCGTGGAAGCGACCCCCGCGCCCGCGCCGATCGCCAGCAGCGAACCGGTCGCCCCGGCGCAACCCGAACCCGCTCCCGCCCCGGCAGTCGCCGAAGCCGATAAACCCGGCTTCTTCACCCGCTTCAAGCAGGGCTTCTCCGGCGCCGAGAACAAGCCCGCGCAGCCGGCGCCTCAGCCTGAGACCGCTCCCACACCGCAACCAGCGGTCGAAGTCGCACCGCAGGCCGTGGAACCGGCTGCCCCCGTCGCCGAGGTCGTCCAGCCCGAAGCAGCTCCCGCACCCCAGGCAGCGGAGCAACCGGCCCCGGCTCCCGCCGAACCGGCCAAGGTCGGCTTCTTCACCCGCCTCAAGCAGGGCCTGTCGAAGACCAGCGCCAGCATCGGCGAAGGCATGGCCAGCCTGTTCCTCGGCCGCAAGGCGATCGACGACGACCTGTTCGACGAGATCGAGACGCGCCTGCTGACCGCCGACGTCGGCGTCGAGGCGACCAGCGTGATCATCCAGAACCTGACCCAGAAGGTCGCGCGCAAGCAGCTCGCCGACAGCGGCGCGCTGTACAAGGCGCTGCAGGAAGAACTGGCCAGCCTGCTCCGCCCGGTGGAAAAACCGCTGCAGATCGACAAGCGCGAGCCCTACGTGATCCTCGTGGTCGGCGTGAACGGCGTGGGCAAGACCACCACCATCGGCAAGCTGGCGAAGAAGCTGCAGCAGGACGGCAAGAAGGTCATGCTCGCCGCCGGCGACACCTTCCGCGCCGCCGCTGTCGAGCAGTTGCAGGTGTGGGGCGAGCGCAACAACATCGCGGTGATCGCCCAGCACACCGGCGCCGACTCGGCCTCGGTGATCTTCGACGCGGTGCAGGCCGCCAAGGCCCGTGGCGCCGACGTGCTGATCGCCGACACCGCCGGCCGCCTGCACACCAAGGACAACCTGATGGAAGAGCTGAAGAAGGTGCGCCGGGTGATCGGCAAGCTGGACGAGACGGCTCCCCACGAAGTCCTGCTGGTGCTGGACGCCGGCACCGGACAGAACGCGATCAACCAGGCCAAGCAGTTCAACAACGCAGTGGAACTCACCGGCCTGGCCCTGACCAAACTGGATGGCACCGCCAAGGGCGGGGTGATCTTCGCCCTGGCCAAGCAGTTCGGCCTGCCCATCCGCTACATCGGCGTCGGCGAAGGGATCGACGATCTGCGCACCTTCGAGGCCGACGCCTTCGTCCAGGCACTCTTCGCAGAGCGGGAGAACGCATGATTCGCTTCGAGCAGGTAGGCAAACGCTATCCCAATGGCCATGTCGGCCTGCACGAGATTTCGTTCGACATCCACCGCGGAGAAATCCTTTTCGTCACCGGTCACTCCGGCGCCGGCAAGAGCACCCTGCTGCGCCTGATCCTGGCGATGGAACGGCCGACCTCCGGCAAGCTGCTGCTCGGCGGCCAGGATCTCGGCCGCATCAGCACGCCGCAGATTCCCTTCCTGCGCCGGCAGATCGGCGTGGTGTTCCAGAACCACCAGTTGCTCGGCGACCGCAGCGTGTTCGACAACGTCGCCCTGCCGCTGCAGATCCTCGGCCTGCCCAAGGCGGACATCGCCTATCGCGTGGAAGCCGCGCTGGACCGGGTAAACCTCAAGGAAAAGGCCGAGGACCTGCCGTCCGACCTTTCCACCGGCCAGCAGCAGCGGGTCGGCATCGCCCGCGCGGTGGTGCACCGCCCCGCCCTGCTGCTCGCCGACGAACCGACCGGCAACCTCGACCCGCGCCTGGCCTCGGAAATCATGTCGGTGTTCGAGGACATCAACCGTCTCGGCACCACCGTTCTGATCGCCAGCCACGACCTGGCACTGATCGCGCGCATGCGCCACCGGATGATCACCCTGCAACGCGGGCGCATCATCGCCGACCGCGAGGAGGACGCCTGATGGGCGCCAACGAACTGCCCCACGGCCCGGAAGAGGGCGCACCGCAACGCAACGCCCGTGCGGAGCCCGAACAGGACAGCCTGGATTACAGCGGCTCGCTGAGCGCCTACGCCGAGAGCCACCGTGCCAGCCTGACGGACAGCCTCAAGCGGCTGTTCGGCCATCCGTTCGGCAGCTTCTTCACCTGTCTGGTGATGGGCATCACCCTCAGCCTGCCGATGGGCCTGTCGCTGCTGCTGAACAACGTCGAGCGCCTTGGCGGCTCCTGGCAGCGCGCGGCGCAGATTTCCCTGTTCCTCGACCTGAAGACCGACGAGATGCAGGGCCAGGAACTGCGCGAGCAAATCGAACGCATGCCCGACGTGATCGAAGCCCAGCTGATCGGCCGCGACGAGGCGCTGCGGGACCTGCAGCAGCAGTCCGGCCTCGGCGAGGCGCTCAAGGAGCTGCCGGACAACCCGCTGCCGGCGGTAATCTCGGTCACGCCCAAACAGATCGACAAGGCCCAGCTGGACACCCTGCGCCAGCAACTCTCCGAGCTGCCCGGCGTACAGCAGGCGCAGCTCGACCTGGTATGGGTGGAGCGCCTGTCGGCGATCCTCAAGCTCGGCGACCGCTTCGTCTTCGGCCTGACCATCGTGCTGGTGCTGACCCTGCTGCTGGTGATCGGCAATACCATTCGTCTGCACATCGAAAATCGTCGTAACGAAATCGAGGTGATCAAGCTGGTCGGCGGGACCGACGGCTACGTACGCCGGCCCTTCCTCTATATGGGCGCGCTCTACGGCCTCGGCGCCGGGTTGCTGTCCTGGGCGCTGCTGGCCTTCGGCCTGGACTGGCTGAATGCCTCCGTGGTCAATCTCGCCGGGCTCTACGGCAGCGATTTCGCCCTCGCCGGCGTGCCGCTGGAAGACGGCCTGTCGCTGACCATCGGCGCCGTGCTGCTGGGCTGGATCGGCGCCTGGCTGGCGGTGGCGCGGCACCTGCGGGAGCTGGCACCGCGTTGATTCAGGTCAGTTTTTTTCGGGTTGTTCAGTGAAGTGTAAAAGAACTTTTACACCCACTTGCAGTCAGATGCCGCAGTGCTATATTGCGCGAGTTTCGTAAGTCGGAGGTTTCGAATGACCACTTCCCTGCAACCTGTCTATGCCTTGGTTCCCGGTGCAAACCTGGAGTCCTATGTGCATTCGGTGAACAGCATCCCGCTGTTGTCGCCGGAGCAGGAGCGCGAGCTGGCCGAACGCCTCTTCTACCAACAGGATCTGGAAGCGGCCCGGCAGATGGTGCTGGCGCACCTGCGCTTCGTCGTGCACATCGCCCGCAGTTATTCCGGCTATGGCCTGGCCCAGGCCGACCTGATCCAGGAAGGCAACGTCGGCCTGATGAAGGCCGTGAAGCGCTTCAACCCGGAAATGGGCGTACGCCTGGTTTCCTTCGCCGTGCACTGGATCAAGGCGGAAATCCACGAGTTCATCCTGCGCAACTGGCGCATCGTCAAGGTCGCCACCACCAAGGCGCAGCGCAAGCTGTTCTTCAACCTGCGCAGCCAGAAGAAGCGTCTGGCCTGGCTGAGCAACGACGAAGTGCACCGCGTCGCCGAAACCCTTGGCGTCGAGCCGCGCGAAGTGCTGGAAATGGAAAGCCGCCTGAGCGGCCAGGACATGGCCTTCGACCCGGCAGCCGATGCCGACGACGAAAGCGCCTACCAGTCGCCGGCGCACTACCTGGAAGACCATCGCTACGACCCGGCGCGCCAACTGGAGGACGCGGACTGGAGCGACAGCTCTACCGCCAGCCTGCACGAGGCGCTGGAAGGCCTGGACGAGCGCAGCCGCGACATCCTCTACCAGCGTTGGCTGGCCGAGGAGAAAGCCACGCTGCACGACCTGGCGGCCAAGTACAACGTTTCCGCCGAGCGTATCCGCCAGCTGGAAAAGAACGCGATGAACAAACTGAAGGGGCGCATCGAGGCCTGACTGGCCACGGCGAACCCGCTACGATTGAAAGCCGCGCCCCATCAAGGCGCGGCTTTTTCATATGCATCGGAGATCCACATGCCACGCCTACGCCCGAGCCACGGCCTGTTCTTCCTCGTCATCGCCGTGCTGGCGTTCGCCATCGGCCTGTGGTTCGCCCGCTCCTCCGCGCCGCTCAAGCCGCCGGCCTGGCTGGCCGACTGGCAGCGCGAAGTTCTGGCGCCACTGGCGGACGACAGCCTGACCCTAGGCCAGTTGCACGCCCGCCAGCCCGGCGAGCTGTGGCTGACCACCGACGCCGAAGGCGCCGAACTCAGCTACCGCGGCGAACTGGATACGGACGAAGGCGCCTGGCGCATGGAAGCCGAGCTGGCGCTGAGCGCCGAAGAGCGCAACAGCCTGCAGCAGGCCACCGGTATCGCGCCGGGTAGCCCTGCCCAGGCATTGAGCAAGCAGATGCTGGAGCAGCTGTCCGGCAAACCGGTCGCTTCCATCGCCCTGGCGCCGACGGAAGACCTCGCCATCGGCCACCTCGCCGCGGCGTTCGGCCAGCCGCGGGTGACCCTGCAGACCGACGACGGCGAAGCCTGGGTCTACCCCGACCGCGGCCTGACCCTGCTGCACAAGGACGGCGCCCTGCAATGGCTGCGCGTGGTGCCGCGCAAGGCGTTCACGAAGCCGGAACAAACCGGCGGCTGACAGCCCCCGCTCAGTGCAGGCGGCGCAGATAGTCGGCGCTGCCTAGCTGGACCATCTGCTGGCGAATCCACGCCGCACGCTGACGCACATGCGGACCGGGGCGGCTGGCGCTCCACTCGCGCGGATTCGGCAGCACCGCGGCGAGCAGGCTGGCCTGCTGGCGCGACAGGCGACCGGCATCCACACCGAAGTGATGACGCGCGGCAGCCTGGGCGCCGAACACACCGCTGTCCCATTCCACGCTGTTCAGGTAGACCTCGAGAATCCGCTCCTTCGACCAGAAGGTCTCGATCAGCAGGGTGAACCAGGCCTCGAAGCCCTTGCGCAGCCAGCTGCGGCCCGGCCAGAGGAACAGGTTCTTGGCCACCTGCTGGCTGATCGTGCTGGCGCCGCGCACGCTCCTGCCCCGCTGGTTGTACGCCATGGCCTGCTGGATCGCCGGCAGGTCGAAGCCGTGATGCTCGGCGAACTTCTGGTCTTCGCCAGCGATCACCGCCATTTTCAGCGTATCCGGCAGCTCATCCCAGGAACGCCAGCTGCGCTGCAGGTCGATCGGCTCGCCGTCGAACCAGGACTCCACCTTGCGTTCGACCATCAGCATGGTTCCGGGCGGCGGCACCCAGCGCAGCACCAGCACCAGCGCGGCGCTGCCGGCGAGGAACCAGAGCAGGTACTTGAGCAGGCGGCGGGGCAGGTTGCGCATGAGGCTATGCCTGGGAAATTGGACGGGTCATTATAACGGGACTGTCCCGACTGAATGGATTCTTCATATGCTGCGCACCTTCCTCATGCTGGCCGCATTCTTCGGCTTCACCGGCGTTGCCCTCGGTGCCTTCGCCGCCCACGGCCTCAAGGCCCGCCTGAGCGCCGAGTACCTGACGGTGTTCCAGACCGGCGTGCATTACCAGCAGATCCACGCACTGGCCCTGATCGGCGTGGCGCTGCTCTCGGCGCACATCGGCGGGCGACTGGTCGAGGTCGCCGGCTGGCTGTTCACCGCCGGCATCCTGCTGTTCTCCGGCAGCCTCTACCTGCTGACAGTGACCGGCACTCCGATGCTGGGCATGATCACGCCGATCGGCGGCGTGGCCTTCCTTGGCGGCTGGCTGCTGCTGTTCCTGGTCGCCTTCAAGCTGGCCTGACCCGAGCGTCAGAAAACCCGGCGAATGGAAGCCGTTCGCCTTGGTCCCGGGGGGATATCGGGCTAGAATGCCGTCCCCCTCCAGTTACGACCTGTCCGCCCATGCGTATCCAGTTGAATGGCGAACCTTTCGAGCTGCCCGATGGCCAGACCGTCGCGAACCTGCTCGAGCGTCTCGAACTGACCGGCCGCCGCGTCGCGGTCGAACTGAACCTGGACATCGTGCCACGTAGCCAGCACGCCGCCATCGCCCTGCGCGAAGGTGACCAGGTTGAAGTTGTGCACGCTATCGGCGGCGGCTAGAACCAGCCCGCCGCTGCAGAATCAGGCCCCGCCCAGCCTTATCTCCCGAGGAGTGATCCGATGAGCCAAGCTCCATCCACCCTGCCTGTCGACAAGCCCTTCACCCTGGCCGGCCGCACCTACGAGTCGCGCCTGCTGGTCGGCACCGGCAAGTACAAGGATCTCGACGAGACCCGCCGCGCCATCGAGGCGTCCGGCGCGGAAATCGTCACCGTGGCGGTGCGCCGTACCAATATCGGCCAGAACCCCGACGAGCCGAACCTGCTCGACGTGATCCCGCCGGATCGCTACACCATCCTGCCGAATACCGCCGGCTGCTACGACGCCATCGAGGCCGTGCGCACCTGCCGCCTGGCCCGCGAACTGCTGGACGGCCACAACCTGGTCAAGCTGGAAGTGCTGGCCGACCAGAAGACCCTGTTCCCCAACGTGGTCGAGACCCTCAAGGCCGCCGAAGTGCTGGTCAAGGACGGCTTCGACGTCATGGTGTACACCAGCGACGACCCGATCATCGCCCGCCAACTGGCCGAGATCGGCTGCATCGCGGTGATGCCGCTGGCCGGCCTGATCGGCTCCGGCATGGGCATCTGCAACCCGTGGAACCTGCGCATCATCCTCGAGGAAGCCACCGTCCCGGTGCTGGTGGATGCCGGCGTGGGCACCGCCTCCGATGCCACCATCGCCATGGAGCTGGGCTGCGAGGCCGTGCTGATGAACACCGCCATCGCCCACGCGCAGAACCCGGTGATGATGGCCGAGGCGATGAAGCACGCCATCGTCGCCGGCCGCCTGGCCTACCTGGCCGGACGCATGCCGCGCAAGCTGTATGCCAGTGCGTCTTCGCCGCTGGAAGGCCTGATCGGCTAAGAGCCTGTCCATGATCTGCTGCGCGTCGGCATAACTGCGTTGAAAACGGGCTCGGAAGCTACTTGTAGCTAACGCACTTCAGTGCGGCCCCGAAGGGGCGAGCGAAGCGAGTCATGCTCATTTACTGCGTGTAAACTCCGCTCCCTCACCCGTTTTCGCCTTGTTCTGCTCTAGCTCGCGAGATCCTGAACAGGCTCTGATACCCTTTTCTATCTCCTGACGACGGGCCGGATGCCTGAGGTGTCCGGCCCGTCTCATTTACAGTTCCAAGGTTCCAGACATGAGCGATATCCAGGAAACCCAGGCAGCCGTTGCCGATGCGCGCCCCATGCGCACCATCAAGAGCTTCGTGATGCGCGCCGGACGCATGACCGAAGGCCAGCAGCGCGGCCTCGACCAGGGCTGGCCGCGCTTCGGCCTGGAACTGGCCGACGGCCTGCAGGACTTCGACAAGGTCTTCGGCCGCCAGGCGCCGCGTACCTTCGAGATCGGTTTCGGCATGGGCCACGCCACCCTGGAGATGGCCGCCGCGGCGCCGGATCAGGACTTCATCGGGGTGGAAGTGCACCGCCCGGGCGTCGGCGCGCTGCTCAACGGCATGCTGACGCAGGACCTGAGCAACATCCGCGTCTACAGCTGCGATGCCATCGAAGTGCTGAAGAACTGCGTAGCCGACGCCAGCCTCGACCGCCTGCTGCTGTTCTTCCCCGACCCGTGGCACAAGTCCCGCCACCACAAGCGCCGCATCGTGCAGCCGGAGTGGGCAGAACTGGTGCGGCAGAAGCTGAAGATCGGCGGCGTGCTGCACATGGCCACCGACTGGCAGCAATACGCCGAGCACATGCTGGAGGTGATGAACGCCGCGCCGGGCTACCGCAACCTGTCCGCCGACAACACCTACGTACCGCGCCCGGAAGAGCGCCCGTCGACCAAGTTCGAACGCCGCGGCGAGCGCCTCGGGCATGGGGTGTGGGACCTGAAGTTCCAGCGCGTCGAATGAGTCATCGAAGGCCTGCATTGCAGGCCTTTTCATTCTGGGAGCCCCTCACCCCTGCCCTCTCCCGGAGGGAGAGGGGGCCGTACGGAGTTGTGGGCAGACACGGAGTTTCGCCGGGCGCCGATCAGTCCCCTCTCCCTCCGGGAGAGGGTTAGGGTGAGGGCAAAACAAGCCCGCTAATCGATCACCTCCGCCCCCAGCACCGTCGTTTCCGGCAAGCGCATCGGCGCCGGGCTGATCTGCAGGTATTTGATGCTGTTGCGCGGAATGATCAGCAGGTCGCCATCCACCTCGATGCTGATCGAGGTGGATTCCATCTGCTTGCGGATGCCGCGGGCGATCTCGGCAGGATCGTCGCTCTGCTGGGGAAAGCGCAGCGCCATGCGCTGGCCATCGTTGAAGTGGACGTAGAGATGCTTGATCGCTTTCATGTTCCCTCCGCGGCACCAGGGTCTGTTGGTCGACCGCCGAGGATACCGGCAGGCTCAGCTGCGGTCGGCGATCATGCCTATCACGAAGAACACTAGCAGCAGCACCGGCGCGAGGGTGTAGTTGTTGAAGTAGCCGAGCCCCTTGGCGACCCATGGCGTGACGAAGACCATCGCCAGGCCGTAGCCGACCGCGCAGATCAGCACGAACAGCAGGGTGCGGAAGATGAAGTTGAGGCTGCCGATGCGCTGCTGCACCCAGGCGTTGATCGCCGGGCCGAACAGCACCAGCAGGGTGGCCATGAGCGCCATGGCGATCTCGGACAGGTGGTTGCGGCTCCAGCGGGAGGCGGTGGCGATCAGGTCGAGCGCAAAGTCCATGCATGCTCCTTGGGATTCGTCGGTCACGGGAGTTTACATGGGTCGGGGGGAGTGCGAAGCGGGGTTGCGCTCAATCCGTCGAAAGCGGAAAGGAGCGCGCTGCAGGCAGGGGGATCTTCCATCGTTGCGAGCCATCAGATCGCAATCATCCGAAGGCCGAAAAGCCCCTTGATCGGGGGTTCGGAATAAGGCTCAGACAAGCCAAATCCAAAGAAGTTCCACCAGAAAATCAATGACTTGCATTTTTTAGCTAAAGTCGTGCTACTCGTCGGGAGACGCTTGTCTGGCCGCTCGCGCGACCCCAGCATCGGCGCCAACACAACCACAGAGAGACACTCTCTATGAAGTACTCCTCGATGCTCCTGCTTACCCTGGCTCTGGCCGGCGGCAATGCTTTCGCGGATGGCGATACCCGTGCGGGTGTCGGTGGCGCGCTGGGTGGGGTATTGGGTTCGGTCGTCGGCCAAGCGGTCGGCGGCAGCACCGGTGCCGCAATCGGTAGCGGTCTCGGCGGCGCAGCCGGCGGTGCAGTTGGTGCTCGCCGTGGCAACAAGACCGAAGCGGCCATTGGCGGCGGTCTCGGCGCAGCTGGCGGCAATGTCATCGGCAACAAGGTCGGCGGCAGCACCGGCGGCCTGATTGGTGCAGCCCTGGGTGGCGGCGCCGGCGGCGCGCTGGGCAACCATTACGCCGACAACAACCGCGACGACGACTATGACGGCCGCGACTATCGCCGTGCCGGTTACCGCGAAGGCTATCGCGATGGCCGCCGCAACGGCTGGCGCGACAATGGCTACCACCGTGGCCATTACAAGAAGAAGCACTGGCGTCACAAGCACCGTCATTGGGATTGATGGCTAAAGCTTGACCCATGTCTACGAACAGCCGGACTCGCATTGTCCGGCTGTTTCGTATGCGACAGAATTTTCCGAATCTTTTTCCCACTGGAGATACGCCACATGCGTAAACCCCTTTCAGCTCTTGCCTTCACCATCCTGGCGTCGCAGTACGCGATTGCCGGCGAAACCACTACCACCGCCATCGGTGGCGGTGTGGGCGGCGCCCTTGGTAGCGTGGTCGGCCAGGCCATCGGCGGCAACACCGGCGCGGCCATCGGCGCAGGTGTAGGCGGCGCGGCCGGCGGCGCGATGACCGCGAAGGACGGCAAGAAAACCGAAGCGGCCCTTGGCGGCGGCCTGGGCGCAGCCGGCGGCCAGGTGATCGGCAACAAGGTCGGCGGCTCCACCGGCGGCCTGATCGGCGCAGGCGTTGGCGGTGCCGCGGGCAGCGCGATCGGCAACAACCTGGCCAAGGACGACGACCATCACAGCGACAACCGCAAGGCCAATTACAAGCGCAAGCATAAGCACAAGCATCGCGACGATTGATGCGGCTGTAGATACAGAAAGCCCGTCGAATCGACGGGCTTTCTTTTTGTCGCGGGCATGGCCCGCTCCTACGCTACGGTCAGCAACGGGTCGAATTCCTGTAGGAGCGAGCTCTGCTCGCGAAGCTTTTGCGGGGCGGATGTTCGCGAGCAGAGCTCGCTCCTACAAAAGCATCATCGGCGGCAAGACAGTTGCTCCTACACGGAATGTCCCCGTAGGAGCGGGCCATGCCCGCGATCCTGTGCTTACACCGCCACGGGCGCCTTGATATGCGGATGCGACTGGTAGCCGACCAGCTCGAAGTCGTCGAAGCGGAAGTCGAACAGGTCCTTCACTTCCGGGTTGAGCTTCATGGTCGGCAGCGGCAGCGGCTCGCGGGTCAGCTGCAGGTCGGTCTGTTCCAGGTGGTTGGCGTACAGGTGGCAGTCGCCGCCGGTCCAGATGAACTCGCCCGGCTGCAGGCCGGCGACCTGGGCGACCATCAGGGTCAGCAGGGCGTAGCTGGCGATATTGAAGGGTACGCCGAGGAAGATGTCCGCCGAGCGCTGGTAGAGCTGGCAGCTCAGGCGGCCGTCGGCAACGTAGAACTGGAACAGCGCGTGGCACGGCGGCAGGGCCATTTCGTCGATCAGCGCCGGGTTCCAGGCGGAGACGATCAGCCGGCGCGAGTCCGGGTTGTTCTTCAGCATCGTCATCAGGTTGGCGATCTGGTCGATATGGCGGCCGTCCGGCGCCGGCCAGGAGCGCCACTGGTAGCCGTACACCGGGCCGAGGTCGCCGTTCTCGTCGGCCCACTCGTCCCAGATGGAGACGCCGTTTTCCTTCAGGTAGGCGATGTTGGTCGAACCCTGGAGGAACCACAGCAGCTCGTGAACGATCGACTTCAGGTGGCACTTCTTGGTGGTGACCAGCGGGAATCCCTCAGCCAGGTCGAAGCGCATCTGGTGGCCGAAAACGCTGTAGGTGCCGGTGCCGGTGCGGTCGCTCTTGAAGGTGCCGTGGTCGCGCACGTGGCGCATGAGGTCGAGGTACTGTTTCATCGAAAACCCGTGTCGAAGGGCATCCTGCCCGAATCAGAACAAGCGGCAATACTACGGGCCGCCGCCCGGCGCCGCCACCCTGGCCGACCGAGCGGTTCGCCGGCCCGATCATTCAGCACCTGAATGAATCCGCCGGGCGCCCGCACCATGCAGCCCTCAACCACCGGCAGACCGCCACTACCCGGATAAGGGAGTGTCTTGCCGCCCTGCACATCGCTAGAGTTTGCCGTCCCTGCATGGCAGGCTTGCCATCCCGATAACAACAACCGAACAGCGAACCAGGAGCCGCCGATGAGCAGTCGCGAGCAGATCCTCGAACTTGAGCGCAGCGTCGATGCCGCCGTGCTCGGCCAGCGCGACGTGGTGCGGCAGATCATCCTCGGCCTGCTGGCCAACGGTCACCTGCTGCTCGAAGGCCTGCCGGGGCTGGCCAAGACCCGCACCGTGAAGGCCCTGTCGCGCCATCTGGACGCCGACATGAGCCGCATCCAGTTCACCCCCGACCTGCTGCCCTCGGACATCACCGGCGCCGAGATCCTCCAGCAGGTCGACGGCCACCAGCAGATCCATTTCCAGCCCGGCCCGCTGTTCGGCAACCTGATCCTCGCCGACGAGATCAACCGCGCCCCGGCCAAGGTCCAGGCGGCACTGCTGGAGGCCATGGAGGAGCGCCAGATCACCGTGGCCGGGCACAGCTACCGGATGCCCGATCTGTTCCTCGTGCTGGCCACGCAGAACCCCATCGAGCAGGAAGGCACCTACCCGCTGCCCGAAGCGCAGATGGACCGTTTCCTGATGAAGGTGCTGATCGACTACCCGCAGCCCGAGCACGAGGCCGAAGTCCTGCGCCTGCTGCGCGCCGAGGAACAGGGCGCGCTGGAGACCCAGCCGGCACCGGCCCCCACGCCGATCCCGCAGCAGGCGATCTTCGCCGCCCGCCGCGAGGTCAGCGCGATCCACGTGTCCCCGGCCATCGACCGCTATCTGGTCGACCTGGTCAATGCCACCCGCAAGCCCGCTGCCTACGACGCCGACCTGGCGCGCTGGATTCTGGTCGGCGCCAGCCCGCGCGGGGTGATCGGCCTCGACCGTGCCGCCCGCGCCCACGCCTGGCTGGCCGGGCAGGACTACGTCAGCCCCGACGACGTGCGCGCCGTGCTGCACCCGGTTCTGCGCCACCGCCTGCAGCTGTCCTACGACGCGGTGGCCGACGGGATCGCTGCCGACCAGTTGCTCGACCGCCTGCTCGACAGCGTCGCCATTCCTGCCTGAGGTCCGGTCCATGTCCGTGGAAGCCGACGGCCTCGTCTATGCCAGCCTCGCCCAACTGATGGCGCTGGAAGCGCACAGCCGCGGCCTGAGTTTCGCCGTGCGCAAGCCGCGTGCGAGCATCCTCGCCGGCCGCCACGCCTCGCTGCTGCGTGGACGCGGGCTGAACTTCGAGGAGCTGCGCCGCTACCAGCCCGGCGACGATCTGCGCCATCTCGACTGGCGCGCCTCGATGCGCTACGGCAAGCCCTTCGTGCGTTCCTTCAGCGAGGAACGCGACCGCCCGACGCAGATCCTCGTCGACCAGCGCATGGACATGTTCTTCGGCTCCCGGCGCGCCTTCAAATCCACCTGCGCCGCCGAGCTGGCCGCTCTGGCCGCGTGGATCGCCTACCACGGCGGCGACCGCGTCGGCGGCCTGGTGTTCGACGACCGCCGCATAGAACGCATCGCCCCGCTGCGCAGCCGCACGCGGGTGGAAGCGCTGCTGGCGGCCATCGTCCGGCAGAACAACGCGCTGGCGGCCAACGCCCCGCAGGTCGAGGACGCCCACGGGCAACTCGACAAGGCCCTGCTGCACTGCCTGTCGCTGGGCTGCCACGGCCAGACCATCGTCATCGTCAGCGACTTCGCCGGCGCCGGCGCGCGCACCCAGCAACTGCTGCGCCAGCTCGCCGTGCACAACGACGTGATCGCCATGCAGATCTACGACCCGCTGGCACTCAACCTGCCCAAGCGCGGCCGGCCACGGGTGACCCAGGGCGACCTGCAGCTGGAACTGGCGGTGGAGCGCCGCCGGGTGCATGAGCCGCTCACCGAGTTCATCGGCGGTCGCCTGCGCGAAGTGGGCGAACTGCTGCGCCGCAGCCAGGTGCCGCTGATGCTCTTCGAAACCGCCGAGCCGGCGCTGCAGCAATTGCGCCGCGAACTCGGCAAGCTGGGCGAGATGCGCCGATGAGCAAGCCGGAACCGTCTCTCGACCAGATGCGCGAACTGCCGCTGCCGATGCCGCCAGGCTGGATGCCGCAGACCTGGGGCTGGCTGGCGCTCGGCGGGCTGGTCCTGCTGGCGCTGCTGGTGTGGGGCGGCCTCGCCCTGCGGCGCTGGCGGCGCAATCGCTATCGCCGCGAAGCGCTGGCGCAGCTGGCCGCCCTGCAGATCGCCTTCGACGACGATCCACAAGCCCTGCGCGAACTGCCCGGCCTGCTCAAGCGCGTCGCCCTGTCGATCGGCCCGCGCACGGAAGTCGCCGGTCTGAGCGGCGCCGAGTGGCAGACCTTCCTGCAGAACCGCTGCCCGACGCCGCTGCCGGCGGACTTCGCCGAACGCCTGGCGCGGCTGGCCTATGCGCCCGACGCGCAATTGCGCCAGCTCGATGCCGGCGAGCTGTTCGCCATCGCCCGCCGCTGGCTGGAGACGCACCATGTGGCAGCTTGATTACCCCTGGCTGCTCCTGCTGCTGCCGTTGCCGCTGCTCGGCTATCGCTGGCTGCCGGCCTATCGCGAGGCGCGCAGCGCCATCCGCGTACCGTTCTTCACCGGCATCAGCCGCGCCATCGGCGGCAAGCCGGAGCGCGACGGCCTGCGCGGCAGCCGCGCGCAATTGCTGCTGAACATGCTGGTCTGGGGTCTGGTGCTGATCGCCTGTGCGCGCCCGGTGTGGATCGAGAAACCCATCGAGAAGCGCCAGCCGGTGCGCGACATCATGCTCGCCATCGACATCTCTCAATCCATGGAGACGCCGGACTTCGCCAACTCCGCCGGCCAGCGGGTCGACCGCCTGAGGGCGGTGAAGGAAGTGGTGCACGACTTCATCGTCCGCCGCAAGGACGACCGCCTCGGCCTGATCGTCTTCGGCAGCAACGCCTTCCCGCAGGCGCCGCTGACCCTCGACCACGCCAGCCTCGGCCTGCTGCTCGACGAAGTCGGCATCGGCATGGCCGGACCGAACACCGCCATCGGCGACGCCATCGGCCTCGCCGTGAAGCTGCTCGACCAGGCGAAGGAAAAGGACAAGCTGGTGATCCTGCTCACCGACGGCAACGACACCGGCAGCGCCATCCCGCCGCAGCACGCCGCCGAGCTGGCGCACCGCCACGGCGTGACCGTCCACACCATCGGCATCGGCGACGTGCAGGCCAGCGGCGAAGCCAAGGTCGATCTCGACGTCCTGCGCGAAATCGCCCTGAACACTGGCGGACGCTTCTTCCGCGCGGAAGACCGGCGCACCCTGGAACAGGTCTACGCCGCCCTCGACGAACTGACCGCCCACGAAGTGCAGACCCTCAGCCACCAGCCGCGCCGCGAGCTGTTCTGGCTGCCGCTGGGCGGCGCACTCGGGCTGCTGGCGCTGTACCACCTGTTCAGCCTGCTGCTGGCGCGGCTGCGCATGCGCCGGGTGGAGGAGGCCTGATGCAGATCGATCTCGCCGCCTTCCACTTCCTGCGTCCGGCCTGGCTGCTGCTGATCCTGCTCGCCGCCGCCCTGCCGGCGCTCTGGCTGCGCGCACAGGACCCGGCGCGCAATATCTCCATCCCCCCGGCGCTGCTGCGCCACCTGCTGGTGGAGCCGCAGGACTCCGCGCGCCTGCGCCCGGTGCACCTGCTCGCCGCGCTGCTCGCCCTCGGCGCCATCGCCGCCGCCGGGCCGACCTGGGAGCAGGACCGCCCGGCCTTCCTCGACGACCGCGCACCACTGATCCTCGCCCTCGACCTGTCACCGTCGATGGATGCCGCCGACGTGCCGCCGAGCCGGCTGGAGGCGGCGCGCAACAAGTTCCACCAGTTGATCGAGCGCCGCAAGGGCAGCCGCATCGCCCTGCTCGCCTACGCCGGCAGCGCCCATCTGGTGCTGCCGCCCACCGACGATCCGGCGCTGCTCGACAGCTTCCTGCAGGTGCTCGGCAGCGACATGATCCCGCGCCCCGGCAAGAACGCCCTCGCCGCCATCGAACAGGCCAAGCGCCTGCTCGCCGCCGAACACACGCCCGGTACCCTGGTGCTGGCCACCGACGGCGCCGACGCCAGCCAGCTGGACGCCGTCGAACAGGCGTTGAAAGGCAGCGACCTGCAGGTGCTGGTCCTCGCCGTCGGCAACCAGGACGGCGGCATGCTGCGCGACGCCCACGGCCAGCCGCGCCTGGACGCCAGCGGCAAGCCGGTGCTCGGCCGCTTCGACGGCGACGGACTGAAGCAGCTGGCCGACGCGGCCGATGCGCCGCTGGGCAGCCTGACGCTGAACGACGACGACCTCGACTGGATCGAACTGCATGCCCAGCGCCATTTCCAGGCCGCCCAGGGCGACGACGAGGAAATCCACTGGAAGGACGCCGGCTACTGGCTGTGCTGGCCGCTGCTGGCGCTGGCCTTCCTCGCCGTGCGCCGCGGCTGGAGCGTGAACTGGCTGGCGGCGCTGCTGCTTGGCCTGTTCCTGCAGGCGATGCCGGCGCAGGAGGCCAATGCCGGCGCGCTCGCCGACGCCTTCCTGACCCGCGACCAGCAGGGCCGCTGGGCCTTCGAGCAGGGGCGTTATCCACAGGCGGCGGAGCTGTTCGACGATCCGTACTGGAAGGGCCGCGCCGCCTACCAGGCCTCCGACTACCAGGCAGCGCTGGCCGCCTTCGCCCGCCTCGACAGCGCCGAAAGCTGGTTCTACCTGGGCAACACCTACATGCATCTGTCGAAGTTCGCCGACGCCGCCGCTGCCTATCGCCAGGCACTGCAGCGCCAGCCGGGAATGGCCGAGGCGCAGGCCAACCTGGAGCTGGCTCTCGCCCTGGAGAAGATCGCCGACGAGCAGCGCGAAGTGACGCCGGGCGACGAGCCGGACAAGATCGAGTTCGACAAGCAGAAAGGCAAGGGCAAGGACGTCGTCATGGACAAGCAGAAGGCGACCTCGGAAGACATCTGGCTGCAGAACCTCAGCACCTCGCCGGCACAGTTCCTCAAGCGCAAGTTCATGCTGCAGGACGCGCGGGAGGCCCGGCCATGAGGCGCCTGCTGCTGATCCTCTGCTGCCTATGCCCGCTGCTGGCCTTCGCCGAACCGAAGGTGCTGGTGGAAAGCCGCCTGCAGCCCGGTGGCGAAGTGGTGGTCGGGCGTACCCTGGACCTGGAAGTCGACGTGCTGGTGGACACCTGGTTCACCGCCGCGCCGCAGTTGCCGACGCTGGAACTGCCCGGCGCGCTGGTCACCCCGCCGGCCGGCTCCAGCCAGCACCTGACCCTGCAGCGCGACGGCGCCACCCTGTTCGGCCTGCGCTACATCTACCGCATCACCCCGACCCGCCCCCAGGGCTTCGCCATCCCCGCCCTGCAGGTGACGGTGACGGCCGGCGAGGCCAGCGCGCCGGTCAGCGTGCGCAGCCAGCCGCTGCGCTTCAGCGCCAGCCTGCCGGCCGGCGGCGAGAACCTGCTGGTGGCGGAAGGACTGCGCCTGAGCCAGACCCTGGGACAGTCGAGCAAGTCCCTGCAGGTTGGCGACAGCATCACCCGGCGCATCACCCTGCAGGCCGACGGCGCCCAGGCGATGCTTCTCGAAGCGCTGCCGCTGGCCGAGGTCGATGGCCTGCGCCGCTACCCGAAGAGCCCGCAGGTCAGCGACATCCCCAGCCCCGGCGGACGTGGCGGCGTCGCCGGCGGCCAGCGCATCGACAGCGCCAGCTACGTGATCGAGAAGCCCGGCCGCTACCGCCTGCCGGCCATCGAGCTGCGCTGGTGGGATATCCACAGCGGACAGGCGCGGACCGCCAGCCTGCCCGCGCTGGAGTTCGAGGCCAGCGCCAGCACGCGGGCCAGCGGGCCGTTCTCCATTGACGAGGAACTGCGCCAGCTCGGCCACGACGCGCGAATCAGCATCTCCCGCCACGGCACGGCGCTGCTGGCGGCGCTGTTCGCCGGCACTGCGCTGTTCTACTGGGGGCAGCTCTACTGGCGCAGCCTGTGGCGCGCCGCACGGCGCTTCTGGCGGGCCCGCCGCGAAGCCTGGCGGCGCTCGGCGGGCCATGCCTGGCGGCGCATTCCGGCGCAACTGCGTGCGTCGCCGGCACGGCTGGATGCGCTCTACCTGTGGGCCCGCCGCGCCTTTCCCGGAAGCGACCCGCGCCTGCTCGGCCCCCACCTGCCCAACGGCCTGCGTGCACGCCTGCAGGACCTGCTGCGCGCCTGCTATGGCCGCGACGGCAAGGTCCGCGATGCGCTCGCCGCCCTGCGCCGGGAACTCCCCGTGCTGCGCCGGCAGGCGCGGCGGCAGGTCCGGCGCAACGGGAAAGGCGCCCTGGCCGCGCTCAATCCCACCGCCGAAAAGCGCTCCTGAAACGGGCGGAGCAGGCAAACCGAGCATCATTCCCTGCCTGAATGATCCCCGCACCACACCCGCAGCCCAGTAAATACGCGGCCTGCAACGGTGCATGAAGAAGCGTCTGCGCCCACCTACCCGATTGGTTGGGTCCGGTCCGCCGCCCGCACGGATATCCTCGCCACGTCCGCGAGCCCTCGCTCCGCGAATAAGAACAACGATGTGACAGGAGCTATCCCCATGCCTACGTTCAACCGCCGCCTGGCGAGGTTCGCACTCGGTGCGGCCGCGCTGCTCGGCGCCAGCATCGCCAGCGCGGCCGACAAGCCGAACATCCTGGTGATCTACGGCGACGATATCGGCCAGACCAACATCAGCGCCTACGCGCTGGGTGTGGTCGGCTACAAGACACCGAACATCGACCGCATCGCCAAGGAAGGCATGCTGTTCACCGACTACTACGGCGAGAACAGCTGCACCGCCGGCCGCTCCACCTTCATCACCGGCCAGGCTTCGCTGCGCACCGGCCTGACCAAGGTCGGCATCCCCGGCGCGCCGGTCGGCATCCAGCCGCGCGACGTCACCCTGGCCACCGCGCTGAAGGGCCAGGGCTATTCCACCGGCCAGTTCGGCAAGAACCACCTGGGCGACCGCGACGAGTTCCTGCCGACCAACCACGGTTTCGACGAGTTCTTCGGCAACCTGTACCACCTGAACGCCGAGGAAGAGCCGGAAGCGCCCTACTGGCCGAAGGACCCCAACGATCCCTTCGTCAAGCACTTCTCGCCGCGCGGGGTGATCCACTCCTACGCCGACGGCAAGATCGAGGACACCGGTGCGCTTACCAAGAAGCGCATGGAAACCATCGACGACGAGACCACCGCTGCCGCCCAGGCCTTCATCGAGAAGCAGGTCAAGGCCGACAAGCCGTTCTTCGTCTGGATGAACACCACCCGCATGCACCTGTTCACCCACGTGCGCAAGGAGCACCAGGGCCAGAGCGGCATGCCGGGCAACGAATATGCCGACGGCATGCTCGAGCACGACGGCGACGTCGGCAAGCTGCTGAAGACGCTGGATGACCTCAAGGTCGCCGACAACACCATCGTCGTCTACACCACCGACAACGGCCCGAACCGCTTCACCTGGCCGGACGCGGCGACCTCGCCGTTCCGCAACGAGAAGAACTCCAACTGGGAAGGCGCCTTCCGCGTGCCGGCGATGATCCGCTGGCCGGGCCACATCAAGGCGGGCGAAGTCTCCAACGAGATGTTCTCCGGCCTCGACTGGTTCCCAACCCTGATGGCCGCCGCCGGCGTGCCGGACGTGAAGGAGAAGCTGCTCAAGGGCTGGACGCCGGTATCCGGCGGCAAGAACTACAAGGTGCACCTGGACGGCTACAACCAGCTCGACTACCTGACCGGCAAGGCGAAGAACAGCTCGCGTAACGAGTTCTACTACTTCAACGACGACGGCCAACTGGTTTCCGCCCGCATCGGCAACTGGAAGTACGTGTTCTGCGAGCAGCGCAAACCGGGCGGCTTCGAAGTGTGGAGCGAACCCTTCGTCTGCCTGCGCATACCCAAGCTGTACAACCTGCGCATGGACCCGTACGAGACCGCCGACATCGTCTCCGACCAGTACAACGACTGGGTCATCAGGAACGGCTACCTGCTCGGCATCGGCATCATGAAGACCTCGCAGTTCCTGCAGACCTTCGTCGAGTGGCCGCCGAGCCAGCGTCCGGCCAGCTTCACCATCGACCAGGTACAGGCCGCGGTGAACGCGAAGATCGCCGAGAAGATGAAACAGCAGGCCCAGCAACAGCAGCACTGATCCACCACCCCCTGTCCCGCGAGGGATAGGGGGGCGGTACGCCGTTGCAGGTGTGCACGGCGTTTCGCCTGGCACCTAACACTCCTCTCCGGGGGGCAACGGCAGCCCCTCCCCGCCACACGGTTTGACATCCCCCCGGCAGTCACAGAAGCTGCACCCCACCGTGAAACCAGCCCGTCCAGACGGCGACCCGCATGTCCAAGCCTGATAAGAAGAAATCCCCCAACGCGGCCCCCGGCCCGCTCGCCCGGCGCATCTACCTGGGCGTCGCCTGCCTCCTGCTGCTCGCCAGCGGCGGCGCCTGGTGGTACGTGCAGAACAGCACGCCGACGCTGCCGCCGGCACTACCGCAGACTCCGCCGCCCACCGCGATCAAGCCCGTCGCGCCGATCAAGGTCGATAAACCGGCCACCATGGTCGCCGAGCAGCAATGCCAGGGTTGCCACCAGGGGCAGTTCCAGGACTGGCAGCGCTCGCATCACCAGCGCGCCATGCAGGAGCCGACCGCCGAGACCGTTCTCGGCAACTTCAGCGGCGTGACCTTCAAGGGAACGACGGAGACCACCCGCTTCTTCCAGAAGGATGGCGCATTCTGGGTCAATACGCCGGGTGCCGACGGCAAGCCGGCCGACTTCAAGGTCGCCTACACCTTCGGCATCGAACCGCTGCAGCAGTACCTGCTGGAATACCCCGGCGGCCGCCTGCAGGCCCTCGGCGTGGCCTGGGATACGCAGAAGAAGCGCTGGTTCGAACTGATGCCGGGGGAACGCATCGACCACAAGGACGAGCTGCACTGGACCCGCCCGGCGCAGAACGCCAACTTCATGTGCGTCGAGTGCCACACCACCGGCTTCAAGCGCAATTTCGACGCGCAGACGGACAGCTTCGCCAGCCGCTGGGACGCCCTCGGCGTCGGCTGCCAGTCCTGCCACGGCCCGGCCTCGAAGCACCTGGAATGGGCGGCCCGCCCCGACCGCGACAGCGCCAAGGGCTTCGACATGCCGCTCAAGGGCAGCGACAAGGTCACCCTGGTGGAAACCTGCGGACGCTGCCACGCCCGCCGTGCGCCGCTGGCCGACGGCTTCGAGCAGAAGCACCGGCTGATGGACGACTACCTGCCGAGCAACCTGACCCGCGAGCTGTACCAGCTCGACGGCAAGATCAAGGACGAGGTGTTCGAATACGGCTCCTTCGTGCAGAGCAAGATGTTCGCCAAGGGCGTGAAGTGCACCGACTGCCACAACCCGCACAGCGGCGAGCTGAAGGCGCCGGGCAACGGCGTCTGCCTGCAGTGCCACAACACCGCCGGCAAGCCGACGCGCCCGGAAATCGACGGCAGCGGTCTGCAGGCGAAGAACTACGACTCGCCGGAACACCACCATCACCAGCCCGGCACCCCTGGCGCGCAGTGCACCTCCTGCCACATGCCGGGCAAGTTCTACATGGTCAACGACTACCGCCACGACCATGGCTTCACCATCCCCAACCCGCTCCATGCGCAGAAACTCGGCACGCCCGACGCCTGCCTGAGCTGCCATGCCGACAAGGCCAGCAGCAAGGTCGCCGAGCAGTTCCGCCTGTGGTACGCCAGCCCGGCGGCGGACAAGCCGGCGCCGTCGAGCAACCCGGCGCCGCGCTATGACGACACCGTGGCCAAGGCGCGCGACGGCCTGCCGGGCGCCTCGCGGGCGCTGCACCTGCTGCTGGAGTCCGCCGACCTGCCGGCGATCCGCCGCGCCACGCTGCTCGCCGAACTGCCGCGCTATCCCAGCCAGCGCTCCATGGAGCTGGCGGCCATCGCCCTGAACAACAAGGAGCCGCAGGTCCGCCACGCCGCCGTCGAAGCCGTCGGCCAGCTCGCCCCGCCGCAGCAACAGGCCAGCCTGCTGCTGCCGCGCCTGAGCGACCCGGTGCGCGCCGTGCGCATCGCCACCGCCTGGCAACTGGCGCAACTGCCGCCGCAGCTGCGCGCCGGCTTCGAGAGCATGCTCGCCAAGGGGCTGGAAGAGTACGAGTCGGTGCAGCTGAGCCTGGCCGAACGCGCCGAGGCCAACCTCAACCGCGCCCTGCTGTACCAGGCCACCAACCGCGCGAACGAAGTGGAACCCGCCCTGCGCGCCGCGCTGAAGCGCAACCCAGGCTTCCTGCCGGCGCTGGTCAGCCTGTCGCAGTGGCTGGAGAACAACTACCGCACCGACGAGGCGCGGCAGTTGCTCGACGAGGCGATCCGCCAGCATCCGAAGTCCGGCCTGCTGCAGCACGCACGCGGCCTCGCCCTGGTGCGCAAGGGCGAACGCCCGCAGGCGCTGGCGGCGTTCAAGGAAGCCGTGCGCCTGAGCCCGGACGACGACCAGTTCCGCTTCGTCCTCGCCATCGCCCTGCACGACAGCGGCCAGCAGGAAGAGGCCAGCAAGCAGCTGGAACAACTGCTCAAGCGCAACCCGACCAACCGCAGCGCACGCCTGACCCTGGCGGACTACCTGCGCGAGAGCGGGCAGATGCAGAAGGTGCAGATGCTGATGGCGGAGCTGGAGCAGCAGAATCCGGACGATCCGGCATTGCGGAGGGAGTGAGCGCCGCTCCCGTAGGAGCGCGCCATGCGCGCGATGCTTTTTTTCGCGGACATGGTCCGCTCCTACGGATGGCCCGGTGCTAAGGCAAATTCCTGTAGGAGCGAGCTCTGCTCGCGAACACCGGCGACTCAAAAGCTTCGCGAGCAGAGCTCGCTCCTACAAAAAGCGCAGGAAATTTCGCTTCGGCCGTTCGGAACTCACCTACGGACCAACAATCTGAGGGGGACGCAGACATCAAGGAGTAGCCATGCGTATCCGTACCTCAGCCGCCGCCCTCATCCTGGCCGCCATCCCGTTCGCTCCCGCCCTGGCCGATCACCGCCACCACGACAACGACGACCTCCTGCGCGGCCTCCTCTCCACCGGCGCCACCACCGCCTCGACCTACCTGACCAGCGGCAGCGACCACAAGCTGGTCGGCCCGGTGCAGGACGACGCCAGCGCCTTCATCGCCAGCGACGGCGAGATTCGCGGTCCGTATCTGGAAGCCGCGCTGCAGCGACTGCGCAGCGAAAATCCCGATCTGCAGCGGAACAGCGACATGCAACTGGCCGGAGCGATCCTCGCGGCGGACGCCGGGTATTGATACCTGCGAGCATCGGATGGGCGGTGCGCTTCGCTCAACCCATCCTGCCAGAACGTAGGTTGGTGCTGAGCTTGCGAAGCCCAACGATCCCATACCCACCTGATGTTGGGCTTCACTGCGTTCAGCGCCAACCTACGCGGTTCAGTGCCGTAGGTTGGGTTGAGCTTGCGAAGCCCAACAACTGGACCTCAGGCGTAGATCCACAACACCCGCAGCCGCGTCTTGCCCCGATTGGCGTAGCGGCTGCGCATATGGCTGGGGATCTGGAAGCCGTCGCCGGCCTGCAGCACGTGGAGCTCGTCGTCCAGCCACAGGCTCAGCTCGCCCTCCAGCACGTAGCCGCCCTGCTCGGAGCTGTCCACCAGGTTGCGCTCGCCACTGTCGGCGCCCGGCTCCAGGCGGGTTTCCAGCATGAAGAAGGCGCCGCCAAGGCGCGGCGAGACGAGGCTGTCTTCCGCGCCGCGGGCGTAGGTCAGGGTGCGGCGCTCGTCGGGGCGGGTGATCCACGGTGTGACCGGGGTCTGGCCGCTGCCGAAGAAGTAGGTGGCGGAAACCCCGAGCACCTGGCTGATCGCTACCAGGTCGTCCACCGCCGGGCGCGACAAACCGCGCTCGACCTGGGAGACGAAGCCCACCGAACGGCCGATGCCGTCGGCCAGCGCCTGCAGGGTCACGCCCTTGCGCTTGCGCAGGTCGCGCACCTGGGCCGCGATGGCGGCGAGATCTTCGCTGGTGCTTGCTTCGCTCATGTCATCGCATCTCAAAAGAAGTCGCGCAGACGGTAATACGCCTTGCCGGTCGCTTCCAGTGGCGCGGCGTAACAGGTGGCTACGGGTTCGGTCGAGCGCAGGAACATGACGGCCCCATGAAAAATCAATTTATGCCTTTCATGAAAAATATGATTTGAAACTTCATCCTGCCGGCATCGCCCCTGCCGACGACGGCGCGCGCAGTGACAGATGCCTACCAGTTGCTATGGTCATATAGGGGAAATGGCCCCGGAATCCGGCTTCGTCGCCCGTGGGCTGGTTTGGCAGTGCGCCCGGCAGGCGGCGCTCAGGGGAAATGGATGAATCAAATGCTCAAACCGCAACCGTACTGCAAGAACTGCCGCCTCGCGCCGCCCACACTCAGCGACGACAAGGTCGAGCAGCTCGAAGCCCTGATCAAGCCGGGGCATCTGCTGCACAAGGGCGAGTTCGTGTTCCGCCAGGGCGACCCGTTCGAGAACGTCTACCTGGTGCGCTCCGGTTCGGTAAAGACCTTCACCACCAACGAGCAGGGCCTGGAGAAGATCACCGGCTTCTATTTCTCCACCGAGATCTTCGGCTTCTCCGGCATAAGCGAAGGCACCTATCCGGTTTCCGCGCAGGTACTGGAAAGCACCCTCTGCAGCGAAATCCCCTTCGATCAACTGGAGGAACTGTCCACCCGGATTCCCGGCCTGTCGCACCAGATTATGCTGATGATGAGCCGCAAGATCCGCGAGGATCAGCAGATGAAGCTGCTGCTGTCCCGGCTCAATTCCGACTCGCGCATCGCCGCCTTCCTGCTCAACATCTCGGCGCACTTCCGCGAGCGCGGCTTCTCCGCCCTGCGCTTCCGCCTGAGCATGTCGCGCCACGAGATCGGCGACTACCTGGGGCTGGCGGTGGAAACCGTGTCGCGCAGCTTCACCCGCCTGCAGAAGCACGGCCTGATCAAGGCCGACGGGCGGGAAACCGAGATCCTCGATTTCACCGAGCTGTGCGCGCTGGCGGGGGGCGAGGTGGAGCTCTGAGCGCTGGGACCAATAATTGATGGGTATCGCTTGACGGGTATCGCTGCGCTCAACCCATCCTACGGGGTGGATGCGGTTGGACCAGAACTGTAGGAGCCAGCTTGCTGGCGATCATCGGTATCAGCAGGTGACGTCGGTGCAGGACGAACACCAGGATCGCCAGCAAGCTGGCTCCTACCAAGAGCGCATTCGTCAGCTGCCGATCACTCCACCGTCATCCCTGGTGATCACCACCGTGGTCGAGCGCGGGATCGACTTGCCGTCGCTCGCCGGGTAGCTGATGCCCGGATGCTGGATGTTCACCCACATGGTCCGGCCGTCCGGCGTCTGGGTGATGCCGGTCATCTCGCAGCCGCGCGGGCCGACCATGAAGCGGCGCACCTCGCGGCTCTGCGGATCGGCGCAGAGCAGCTGGTTGCAGCCCATGGCATGCATTTCCGCTTCGCCGTCCTCGTAGTCGGTCTCGATCCACAGGCGGCCGGCGCGGTCGAAGTACAGGCTGTCCGGCGAGGAGAAGATGTCGCCGTTGATGGTGCCGCGCAGGTTCTCGTCGGCAGCGGAGTCCTCGCCCTCCCCCGCCAGCAGGAACACTTCCCAGCGGAAGCTGGTGGCGGTCGGGTCGCCGCCGGCCTCGTTCCAGCGCAGGATCTGTCCGTGCAGATTCCGCTTGCGCGGATTGGCGGCGTCCAGCGGCTGGTTGTCCTTGCGCCCGCGGTCGCTGTTGTTGGTCAGGCTGACGTAGACCTCGCGGGTCCGGGGATGCACGGCCACCCACTCCGGCCGGTCCATCGGCGTGGCACCGAGGAGGTCGGCGGCGGCGCGGGCGTTGAGCAGCACCTCGGCCTGGCTGGCGAAACCGTTGCCAGCGTTCAGCCCGTTCTCGCCGAACACCAGCGGCAGCCAACGCCCGCCGCCATTGGCGTCGAAGCGCGCGACATACAGCGTGCCCTCGTCCAGCAGGTCGCGGTTGGCGGCGGAGTCGCCGGGCTGGTAGCGGCCTGCGGGAACGAACTTGTAGACGTATTCGCCCTTGGTGTCGTCGCCATAGTAGAAGGCCATGCGGTTGTCGGCGCCGAGGGACAGGGTCGAGCATTCGCGGCAGAAGCGGCCGACCGCGGTGCGCTTCTTCGGCGTGCTCTGCGGGTCGAAGGGATCGACCTCCACCACCCAGCCGAAACGATGCGGCTCGTTGACGTGTCCGGCGTGGGGCTGGTCGGGGTATGGCGTGGCGTCGAAGCGCGGGTCGACCGCTTCCCAGGCGTAGTAGTTGCTGGAGCCGCGGTTGGAAATTCCGTAACGCCTGTGGGATACCCGTGCGGCGTAGTCGTCCCTGTCGCGGTTGACGAAGTACTGGTGCCAGTTCTCCTCGCAGATCAGGTAGGTGCCCCACGGCGTAACGCCCATCGAGCAGTTGTTGAGGGTGCCGAGCACCGTCCGGCCGCCCGGGTCGCTGGTGGTCTTCATCGACTCGTGCCCGGCCAGCGGACCGCTCAGCTGCATCGGCGTGCTGCCGGTGATGCGCCGGTTGTAGGGCGAGCCGGCGACGCGCCGCCACTGGCCGGCGCCGTCCTTGCGCACCTCGATCACGCTGAGGCCGTGGGCGGCGATTTCCTTGCGCACCTCACCTTCGGGTCGGCCGCGACTGCCGTCGGCGCGCTTCTCAAAGGTCAGGCCGCGCGGATGCAGGGTCTGGTTGATGGATTCGTGGTTGATCACCAGCAGGCCGTGGTCGTTGGGGTCGTCCGGGAAAGGGAAGTAGTGCATGCCGTCGTGGTTGTCGCCGGCCTGCAGTTCCTGGGCGCGCCAGTCGTCCGATGCGTCCGCACGCCAGGCCGGCGCGCCAGGGAGCACCGGGTCGCCCCAGGAGAAGAACGGCCGCGCGCTGTAGCCTTCGGCGACGACCACGCGGTCGAACTGCGGGTCCTGCTGCACCGCCACGCCCTTGAAGCCGAGCAGCGCCGCTGGCTCCGCCCTGAGCACGCGGGGAGAAATCAGGCCGCCGCCGAGGAAGCCGAGCGCGCACAACGCCAGGCCGCCCTTGAGCAGGCTGCGCCGGCGCTGGTCCACCAGTTCGTCCAGCGGCGTGTTGGCAGTGGGATTGACCGGCTGGTCGTCGAGCGCAGCCAGGCGCTCGTGGAAGTCGTCGCTCATCGCATCTCCTCGGAACCGCGCGCACCGACGCCAGGCATCGGCAGCGGGAGGTTATGCAGGGCAGATTACCGGGAAATGACAGCGTTCGACGGGAATAAAAGGTTCATCGCGGATTATCGGGGAAGATAGAGGCGACGAGCTCCGCTCGTCCTGCCCGAAAGGCGGCATCAAAGTGCAGGAGCAACTGTCTTTGCGCTAGATGTGAGCGAGCTCTGCTCGCGAAGCTTTTGTGGTGCCGGCGTTCGCGAGCAAAGCTCGCTCCCACAGGACCTCGCGCCACGGCTGACCTTAGGAGCAACTGTCTCCGCATCGTCGCGAGGTGCCCCTAGGCGTAGGGTGGACAACGCTCCGCTTGTCCACCGCCCCGGCCCCACGACAAGGTGGAAATGCTTCGCGATTTCCACCCTACGATCTTGCCATACCTGTAGTAGGGCCATGCCCGCGATTCGCGCCCATGGGGCGCTCCTACAGACGCGTCCTCAGCCGAAGTGGGCGGGGAGCGCCAGCGAAGAACCGAATAAAAGCCGCCCCACAGGACCAAGACGAAATCCGGGGGCGGGCGCGAGGAAAGGTCAGGCGGAGGCCGCTCCGCCGTTCCGGAGAAACTCTTGCGGACCGGCCAGACGGGCCGTCCAGTCTTCCACTTCGCCGCTGGCCAGGCGCTTGGCAGCGGTCTTGCGCCAGCGCAGCGAGAGCGCTTCGCAGGCCAGCATCAGGCGCAGGCCGGTGCGATCCAGCGGCGTGCCGAAGTACCAGTCGAGCAGGCGCGCCACGCTCAGTTCGGGGTAGTGACGCTGTACCAGCTCCAGCGGCTCGTTCGCGGAAACCATGCCGCTGCGCCGCACCCGGTAGAACCAGCCGCAGCGCCCCTGCTCCTGCACCTGCCGGGGCAGCTCCGCGAGGTTCCAGCGCACGCCCAGGCGGTAGCACGGCGAACGCGGCTGGCTGACTTCCAGCAGCGCATCGCCCCAGCGGAACAGGTCGCCGATGCAGACATCCGCCTCGCGGATGCCGAAGGTCGACAGGTTCTCGCCGAACGCCGGCTGCTGCCAGCGCTGCTGCGGGTACTGCTTGCACCAGTGGCGGTAGTGCTCGGCCGGATAATGGTGCAGCGCACGGTCCAGGCCGCCGTGATGACGCAGGTCGGCCTGTTCGTCGCCGGGCAATCCGTCGCTGCCCAGCCAGCACTCCTGGTCCATCCTCAGCTTGTCGATTCCGCTGAGCAAACCACCCCAGACTTCTTCGACTTTTCCTATGAAAACGCCCTGGATAACGATCGACTCCACCTTCCGAACTCCACTACAGACAGCGGACAGGCGCTAGACTAGCGGCACCGAGAGGTTTCCATCCATTTCGATTTTCCAGCTTCGTTGATAAGCATTGCTTATGGATTTTCGCCAGCTCCGCTATTTCGTCGCCGTCTATGAGGAAGGCCATGTGGGTCGCGCCGCCGAACGCCTGGCATTGTCCCAGCCGGCGCTTTCGCAGCAGATCCGCCAGCTCGAACAGAACCTGGAAGTGGCGTTGTTCCAGCGCAGCGGCAAGCGCCTGGTGCCGACCGCGGCGGCGCACACCCTGTACCACCACGCCGTGCCCCTGCTGGAAGGCCTGGAACGCGCCCACGAAGCCTTGCGCGCGTTCCGCGGCCACACGCCGGGCACCCTGGCGATTGGCGTGCTGCAGACAGTGAACGCCAGCCTGGTGCCGCATATCGTCGAGCGCCTGCACAACACCCAGCCGCACCTGCAGGTGCGCATCTACGAACTGTCCGGGGTGGAGATCGAGAAACGTCTGCTCGCCGGCCAACTGGACATCGGCATCGGCTTCCTGCCGCCACGCCAACCGGCGCTGCACGGCGTGGAGCTGTACAACGACGAGCTGCAACTGGTGATCCCCGCGGAGCACCCGTTGCGCGAGTTCCGCAAGGTATCGCTGGCCCAGGCCGCCGACCTGCCGATGCTGCTGCTCGGCGAGGAATTCCGCGCCCGGCAGATCTGGCAGGAACAGCTCGCCGCGATCGGCCGGCGCCCGCGAGTGCAGGCCGAGCTGAACCACATGAGCGGCATCCTCGACAGCCTGCCGCACAGCCAGTTCACCACCGTCCTGCCGGGACGCGCCCGCCAGTTGCACAGCCATCCGGACCTGCTGTGGAAACCGCTGAGCGAGCCGCGCATTCCGCTCAGCGTCGGCCTGGTCTACCGCGACGCCCAGCGCCAGCGCAGTACGGTGGAGCTGCTGCGCTCGCTGCTGGCGGATGTGCTCTAGCTCGCCCGGAAAAATCGCGGGCAATAAAAAACCCCGCCGAAGCGGGGCTTTGCAGACCGATATCCTGACGTCCTTGCTAGCCACCATCCGTGGCGGAATCCCGTTGTTTCCATTTTGTCTTTGGCGCTTCCTGCGCAATGTCCTGACAGGAAAAGAGATTACTCGCCGGCATGAGGGGTCGATAGGCGTGATTGCCACCGCGCCGTGTAAGCCTTGGCTTACACGGCGCCCGATCCGGCCATTCCTCCCGCCTTGCCCTGAATCAATGTGGCCAGACCTGCCACAGGCATAGTCCAAGGCCGCCCTGGGCCGCGAAATCAATGCAATGGAACCGCAACTGATCCACCAGCAACTGTTGTTATCCCATCCCCTCTTCGAATCCATGAGCACCGACCATCTGCGGGACTTGCTCACCAACAGCGATCTGCTCAACCTCCACAAGGGCGACTACGTGTTCCGCCAGGGCGAGCCGGCCCACGCGTTCTATTTCGTGATTTCCGGCTGCGTGAAGATCTACCGGCTTACGCCCGAGGGGCAGGAGAAAATCCTCGAGGTGGTCGGCGACCGCAACACCTTCGCCGAAGCCATGACGCTCATGGACACCCCCAACTACGTCGCCACCGCCCAGGCAGTGGCGCCGACCCAGCTCTTCCGCCTGTCCAACAGGACCTATCTGCACCTGCTGCAGAACCAGCCTTCGCTGGCGCTGGCACTGATGGCCAAGCTGTGCATCCGCCTGCACCAGCGCATCCACGAGATCGAGACGCTGTCGCTGAAGAACGCCACGCATCGCGTGGTCCGCTACCTGTTGACGCAAGCCTCGCGCCTGCCGGTGGACCGGCAGCGTTTCGCCATCCCGGTGAGCAAGCAACTGATCGCCGGACACCTGTCGATCCAGCCGGAAACCCTCTCGCGCGTCCTCCACCGGCTGCACGACGAGTGCATCATCTGCCTCGACGGTCGCGAGATCGAAATCCTCGACCGCTCCCGCCTGGAGAACTTCGAGTGATGCCCGCCATCCCTTGATTGCCATCAAGGGATATTTCCCGGCGGCAATCGCATGCTGTGCCGATTACCGCGGGAGCCGGATCATGCGCCACTGCCTGTACTGCCAGCACAACAGTCCCACCGACCTTCGCGACTGCCCGCAATGCGGGATGCCCCTGCCCGACGCCACCATGAATGCGCAGCTCCGCCAGCGGCAGCGGCGATTCTTCTGGTTCTGCGTGGGACTGGCGCTGTTCTGCCTGGTGATGATGCTCTGGCTGCCCCGTACCATCCTTGGTTGAGACGCGGCTCAGCGACGTAACTGCCGGTAAAGATGCAGCAGGCGCGCCGCCAGATGCTCGGGGCGGGCAACCACTGCATAACCGTTGGCACCGAACATGTAGGGCAGGTATTGGCCGGCCTCGCGGTCGATGGTGATGCAGAACGGCAGCAGATTCTGCCGGCGCGCTTCCAGCACGGCCTGGCGGGTGTCCTCCACGCCATAGCGTCCCTCGTAGCGGTCCAGGTCGTTGGGCTTGCCGTCGCTGACCAGCAGCAACAGGCGCCGCTTCTGCGGACAGGCACCGAGCAGCCGCGTGGCCTGGCGAATCGCCGCCCCCATGCGCGTGTAGTAGCCCGGCCTGAGCGCCAGGACGCGGCCACGCACGGCATCCCCATAGGGCTCCGTGAACGGCTTGAGCACCTGCATGCGCACCTGCTGCCGGCGCAACGAGGAAAAACCGTACAAGGCGAACGGATCGCCCAGCGCGTCGAGCGCTTCGCCGAACAGCAGCAAGCTGTCGATGATGGCATCGATCACCCGCCGCTCGTTGTCCAGAGCGGCGTCGGTGGACATCGACAGATCGGCCAGCAGCAGGCAGGCCAGATCCCGGCGCACGGGCAGGCGCTCGACGAAGAAGCCGCGCTCGGCGCAGGTGCCGTGCTTTCGCTCGACCTGGAAGTCGAGCCACGCATCCAGGTCCAGCTCCTCGCCCTGCGGCCTCTGCCGCCGACGCTGGCGGCCGTCGCGCAACTGCTCGAACTGTCGGCGCAGGCGCAGCGCGAAAGGCCGCAAGCGTTCCGGCAACGCTGAAGGAAGGGCGTCGCGGGGCAGCATCTGCTGCAGCGACACGTGATCATCCAGCAGGCGCTGCTGGCGATAGTCCCACTCCGGCAACCGGCAGCCCGGCCCCAGGGGTATGTCGTCCAGTTCGGCCGCAGGCAGATCGAGATCCAGACGCAAGCCACCGCCCTTGTGCGAGCGCTGCCGGGATAGCGCCAACTGATCCAGATCCTCGGCAACGCGGGCGGCATCCTGATCCTCCTCATCGTCGCCGCAACGATCCAGGTCCAGGTACTCCGACCAACTGAACAGGTTTTCCAGACGGAACAGCAGCAAGCCATCCTTGCCCTGGCTGTCGGCGACCCGCTGGGCGCGCTTGCTCGACCCACGCGTCTGGTCGGCATGACGCACGCCGCTGCCCGGTTCCTCCTCGACCAGATGGGTCGACTGCGGCTCCTGCAACCGGCCTTCGGGATACAGCCACAATGGTACTGGCCAGGGCGCCCGGTCGGCGCGTGGGAAGTGTTCGACGCTGCCCGGCTCCAGCAGGGCCTGCCGAATGCAATCCTCCAGCGCCGCTTCTGCGCGCGGCAGGCTATCGGGCTCGGGACGCAGGGCAATGTGCGCTTCCGCCAACTGCCGATAGCGCTCACGCAGCGCTGGATATTCGACAAGCAGGCGGGACGTCCAGCGCTGGTTGTCCCGCCCCCAGTGGGCAATCCCGTCTGCGCCGGCCGCCAGCAGGGCCAGCCAGCGATAGAGTTCGCGATTCAATCCGGCCTCCGGATACACCGCCAGGCGCTCCGGCAGACGCAGACAGTCCTGGCTGCGCCAGGCCACGGTCACCTGCCCGCAGGTGCCGGCGATCCGCTGCAACCAGCCCCGGCGCAACAGCAACTGGCGAGCGGGAGCGCCCTCCAGTGCCATGCCCGATTCGCCGCCGAAGGCATGGAAGAGCATGGCCAGCGAACGGGCCATGCTCTCCAGGGTGACCTCCGCCTGCGGAAAGCCGCTGTCGCTACGGCGGGTGATGAAGCGATGCCAGTGCCCGCCGACCCATTCCTCCAGCTCCAGCGGGATGCCCATGCGCGACTCAGGCCAGGGCAGCTCTGCGGCGGAAGCTGAGCAGGTAGACCAGCAGCCCGATCAGGAAGATCACGCCCGCGGCTTCACGCATCCAGTAGAAGATCGCCAACTGGTCCTGGGTGGACATGAAGGTCATGGCAGCCCCGTCGGCCGGCAGACGTTGCAGCCAGACCTGCAGTACGCCCGCGGCGGTGAGGAACAGGGTGATGCACACCATGGCGATGGTCATCAGCCAGAAGCCCCACATCTCCAGCACCTGCGAACGATTCCCCATCGCCTCGCCAATCCCGCGCAGACGCGGCATGGCGTAGGAGATGATGGTCATCACGATCATCGCGTAGGCGCCGTAGAAGGCCATGTGGCCGTGGGCGGCGGTCAACTGACTGCCATGGGTGTAGTAGTTGACCGGGGCCAGGGTATGCATGAAGCCCCACACACCCGCACCGAGGAAAGCCATTACCGTGGTACCCATCGCCCATAGCGCGGTGGCACGGTTCGGGTGCTCGCGACGGCGGCGTTTGATCATGTTGAAGGCGAACAGGACCATGGCGAAGAACGGCAGCGGCTCCAGCGCCGAGAACACCGAACCGAGCCACAGCCAGTAGCTTGGCAGGCCGATCCAGAAGTAGTGGTGGCCGGTCCCGATGATCCCGGTGATCAGAGCCATGGCGATGATCACGTAGAGCCACTTCTCGATCACCTCGCGGTCGACGCCGGTGATCTTCACCAGCACGAAAGCGAGAATGGCGCCCATGATCAGTTCCCATACGCCTTCCACCCACAGGTGCACCACCCACCACCAGTAGAGTTTGTCGCGGACGAGGTTTTCCGGGTTGTAGAAGGAGAACAGGAACAGCACGGCGAGACCGATCAGGCCGGTCATCAGCACCATGCTGATCGCCGTCTTGCGCCCACGCAGCACGGTCATGCCGACGTTGAACAGAAAGCCGAGGGCCACCACGACGATACCTACCTTGGTAATGGTCGGCTGTTCGAGAAACTCTCGTCCCATCGTCGGCAAAAGTTCGTTACCGGTCAGTTCCGCCAGCCCGGCATAGGGCACCAGCAGGTAGCCGAGAATGGTCAGCACGCCGGCCCCGGCGAATACCCAGAACAGCACCAAGGCCAGCTTCGGGCTGTACAGCTCGCAGTCGCTTTCCTCCGGGATCAGGTAGTAGGCCGCGCCCATGAAGCCGAACAGCAGCCAGACGATCAGCAGGTTGGTATGCACCATGCGCGCGACGTTGAACGGTATCGCCGGGAACAGGAAGTCTCCGATCACGTACTGCAGGCCCATGATCAGGCCGAACAGGATCTGCCCGACGAACAGCATCAACGCGAAAACGAAGTAGGGTTTGGCGACCGCCTGGGAGGCGAACTTGAGCGATGGATTGGGCGACATATCAACCTTCCTTGTTCGGCGGCCAGTTGTTGGTATCGATCTTCGAGGTCCACTTGAGGAACTCGGCCAGGTCATCCACCTGGCGTTCGCTCAGGTTGAACTGCGGCATCTTGCGTCGACCTGGAGAATTGATCGGCTGGATCTTCATCCAGGCATGCAGGAAGGTATTGAAGCCTTCGTCACCCCCACGGCGCGTGGCGACATTGCCCAGTTCCGGAGCGAAGTAAGCACCCTCGCCGAGCAGGGTATGGCAGCCGATGCAGTTGTTCTGCTCCCAGACCAGCTTGCCGCGCACCACGGCCTCGCTCATCGCATCCTGGTTGGTCCGCTTGGGCAGGGTTCCTTCGGTATGGAAAGTCAGGGCCAGGAACAACAGGATGAAGAACAGGCTTCCCCCGAAGTAGATGTTCCTGGCCATGCCTTTGGTAAAAGTCTCGGACATGGAGCCTCCTGAATGACGAATGCGGCGCCATCATAGGAAACCGTCCGAAATACCTCGCTTGATGGCAATCAAGAATCCCCAAACGATTTAGTCGGCTATTCTCGAAGCCCCGGCCAGAGCGTCATGCCGACCAGCAGGGCCAGCAACAGAGGCCAGGCCAGCAGGAGAATGCGCCAGAGTCGTGGTGCACTGTGCAGCTCCATGAAGCGCTCGCTGATCAGCCAGCCCTTGGCCACGCCGCATCCCAGAACCAGCCCCATCGCCCAGCGCTCCCCGTGGGAACCGCAGCTCACGCTGACCAGCGTCAGCAGCAAGAGGACGATCCAGCAGCTAAACAATGCCCGCATCGCCTCTTCTCACGACAGGACGTAGACCAGCGGAAACAGAAGCACCCAGACCAGATCCACCATGTGCCAGTACAGGGTGCCCGCCTCCAGTTCCGCGCAGCTTCCAGGTCCATAGCGACCGCGCCAACAGCGCAGCGCCATGGCGGCAAGGATCAGCATGCCCAGCAGCACATGCAGGAAATGGAATCCGGTAAGACTCCAGTAGAGGGTGAAGAAGGTGTCGTGCTCGATATCCAGTCCCTTCCCGGCGAGATGGGCATACTCATGCAGCTTCAAGCCGACATAACCGCCCGCCGTCAGCAACGCCGCTAGCAGACTGAACGTTCCCAGCCGCACCTGTGCACGGCGCACTCCGTGTACCGCCAGAGCGGCAAAAAGCCCGGAGGTCAGCAGCGATGCGGTCAGCAACATGCCCCAGCGGCTGTCCAGTTCCGCCCGCCCCTTCTGGAACAACTCCGGCTGCATGACCTGGGCGCCAGCAAAAGTCAGCAGCAGCAGGCCGAACACCGTCAGCTCGGCCAGGATGAAGAACCACATGGCAAGGTCGCCCGGCAACCGCACGGACTGGGCCCGCGGTCGGTCAGCCGAAATGGACATCCACGATATCCATCAGCGCGGCCACGGTTGCCGGATCGTCCGATAGCGGCTCGGCCAGACTCGCCAGGCAGGCTTGGCGCGGATCGAGCCCTGAGCGAATCAGGCGGCCGGCGAAGATCAGCAAACGCGTCGAAGCGACTTCCTCGAGATCATGCTGCTCCAGGCGGCGCAGGGCCTGCCCGAGAGAAACGAGGCGGCGCGCCAACGGTTCGTCGAGCCCCGCCTCGCCGATCAGAATGTCGGTTTCCACAGCCTCGCCCGGGTAATCGAAGCGCAGGGCAACGAAGCGTTGCCGGGTACTCGGCTTCATCCCTTTCAACAGATTCTGATAACCCGGGTTGTAGGACACGACCAGCATGAACGACGGCGGCGCCTGCAGCCGTTCGCCGGTGCGTTCCAGATAAAGTTCGCGACGGTCGTCGGCCAGCGGATGGACCACAACCGTGGTGTCCTGGCGCGCTTCGACCACTTCGTCGAGATAGCAGATGCCGCCTTCACGCACCGCACGGGTCAGCGGCCCGTCCTGCCACCAGGTGCCGTCTGCGCCGATCAGGTGGCGCCCGACCAGGTCCGTGGCGCTCAGGTCGTCATGGCAGGCCACGCTGTACAGCGGCAGTTCCAGGCGGTCCGCCATGTACTGCACGAAGCGCGTCTTGCCACAACCGGTCGGCCCCTTGAGCAGCACCGGCAAGCCGTGCTTCCAGGCCTGTTCGAAGAGCTCCACCTCGTTTCCCACGGGTACGTAGAACGGCGCTGCGACTGCTTCCTCACTCGATATCCGACTCATGCATAGCCCCTGCTCTGCCTGAATTTTCCGTCGGCAAGCTATCCGCGCCCCAGCAGGGGAACAAGCCCTACGGGATGCAAACTTGATTGCGATCAAGCGGCATATCCGTCAGCCGTTCTTATGATCATTTCGCGCCTGGAATCCCGGGAGTTCCGTCGCAGCCAAACCTCTACTGCACGGGGAGCTACTCGTGAGACCCCTAAGGAGAAACACCATGCCATTCGGCAAGCAATTCGCAGGGACACTGATTGCCTCGCTGACTCTGATGGGGCTGGCGGTAGCCCATGCGAGCAACGACACATCGGGAAATGCGGGCGCCCCGGCGATGACCGCCGCGGAAAAGGAAGTCGCCAAGAAAATCTATTTCGAGAGATGCGCCGGCTGTCACGGCGTGCTGCGCAAGGGCGCCACCGGCAAGAACCTGGAGCCGCACTGGGAAAAGACCCAGGAAGACGGCAACAAACTCGAAGGCGGCACGCTCAGCCTGGGGACCAAACGTCTGGAGAAGATCATCACCTACGGAACCGAAGGTGGCATGGTCAACTACGACGACATCCTCACCAAGGAAGAAATCAACCTGATGGCGCGCTACATCCAGAATCCTCCGGATGTTCCGCCAGAGTTCTCCCTCAAGGACATGAAGGACAGCTGGAAGCTCATCGTTCCAGTGGCCGAACGGCCGAAGAAGCAGATGAACAAGGTCAATCTCAAGAACGTCTTCGCCATCACCCTGCGCGATGCCGGCAAGCTGGCCCTCATCGACGGCGACACGCACAAGGTCTGGAAGATTCTCGATACCGGCTACGCGGTGCACATCTCGCGTCTCTCGGCATCCGGCCGCTATGTGTACACCGTCGGCCGCGACGGCCTGACCACCATCATCGACATGTGGTACGCCGAACCCACCACGGTCGCCACCGTACGCCTCGGTTCGGATGCCCGCTCGGTGGACGTGTCCAAGTTCAAGGGGTACGAGGACAAATACCTGATCGGCGGCACCTACTGGCCACCGCAGTACTCGATCATGGATGGCGAGACGCTGGAGCCGATCAAGATCGTTTCCACCCGCGGCCAGACCATTGACGGCGAATACCACCCGGAACCCCGCGTCGCCTCGATCGTTGCCTCGTCGGAAAAACCGGAGTGGGTGGTCAACGTGAAGGAGACCGGGCAGATCATGCTGGTCGACTACACCGACCTGAAGAACCTCAAGACCACCACCATCGAGTCGTCCAAGTTCCTCCACGACGGTGGCTGGGATGCTTCCAAACGGTACTTCATGGTTGCCGCCAACGCCTCCAACCAGGTGGCTGCGGTCGATACCAAGGAAGGCAAACTGGCGGCCATCATCGATACCGCGAAGATCCCGCACCCTGGCCGCGGCGCCAACCTGTTCCATCCGGAGTTCGGCCCGGTCTGGGCTACCGGCCACCTCGGCGCTGCCGTGGTCTCGCTGATCTCCACCGCCTCGGACGACCCGAAGAACGCACGCTTCAAGCAGTACAACTGGAAGGTGGTCCAGGAACTGAAGATGCCGGGCGCGGGCAACCTGTTCGTCAAGACGCATCCCAAGTCGAAGCACTTCTGGGCCGACGCCCCGATGAACCCCGAGCGCGAAATCGCCGAAGGCGTCTACGTGTTCGACAAGGACAACCTGAGCAAGGACCCGGTTCGCCTCGACGTGGCCAAGGACTCCGGCCTGCCGGAAACCAAGGCAATCCGCCGCGCCGTGCAGCCCGAGTACAACGTGGCTGGCGACGAGGTGTGGATTTCACTGTGGGGCGGCAAGGCTGACCAGTCGGCGATCGTCGTCTACGACGACAAGACCCTCAAGCTGAAGCAGGTCATCACCAGTCCGGAGATCGTCACCCCGACCGGCAAGTTCAACGTCTTCAACACCATGCACGACGTGTATTGACCGGCGCCCCGTCCTATCCCGTGCTCACCCCACGGGATAGGCGGAGCAGAAGGACAGCGGGGCAAGGAAAAGTGCCATGACAGGTCAGAAGAGAAGTGCTGGTCTCCTCGGTTTTCTACGTCGTCCAAGTTCACGCTATTCGCTCGGCGCCATCCTGGCGATGGGCATCATCGGCGGGGTGATTTTCTGGGGCGGTTTCAACACCGTCGTGGAAGCCACCAACACCGAAAGATTCTGCATCTCGTGTCATGAGATGCGCGACAACGTTTATCCCGAGTACCAGCAGACGATCCATTACAGCAACCGCACCGGAGTGCGCGCGACGTGCCCCGATTGCCATGTGCCGAAGGACTGGACGTACAAGATGGTCCGCAAGGCCCAGGCCTCCAAGGAGCTCTGGGGCAAGCTGGTCGGCAGCATCGATACCCGCGAGAAATTCCAGGCCAAGCGTCTGGAGCTGGCGCGCCACGAGTGGCAGCGGATGAAAGCATCCGACTCCCGCGAATGCCGCAACTGCCACAGCTTCGAAAGCATGAAGACCACGGCGCAAAAACAACGGGCGTACAAGCAGCACGAAATGGCGCGCGAAGACAACATGACGTGCATCGATTGCCACAAGGGTATTGCACACCACAAACCCGATGGCATGACCGAAGAAGACGAAGAGTAAGCCGTGCCTGCCAAGCTTCAACAACGAGGACCCGACATGGAAAGGAACAGGATAGCCAGCGCCGTGGGCATGGCGCTCGCCCTGCTGGCAGGCAACGTCATCGCCGCGCCACCCGCCACCTGGGATGCCGTCCCGGCTACCGAAATCACCTTGTTCTACCCCGGCGTATCACCGCTGGAGTGGATCACCAAGGGTACCGAGCATGGCGGTGCGCGCGCGCTGAAGAAAGGCGAGAGCTGCATCGACTGCCACTCGGAAGAGGCCGTCGAAATGGGCCAGAAGATCGTCAGCGGGGAGAAGATCGAACCCAGCCCGATCCCTGGCAAGGCGCCCTATATCGAGACCAGGGTTCAGGCCGCGCACGATGGCGAAAACCTCTACCTGCGCTTCACCTGGAAGCAACCCAAGGCCTCCGGCGCTGCCGGCATGGACGAGAAGAACCCGGTCAAGATCGCCTACATGCTGGAAGCCAGCGACAAGATCGAACTGGCTGGCCAGAGCGGCTGCTGGGCCACCTGCCACAACGATGCACGCACCATGCCGGGCGCCGCCAACGACAAGACGAAATACGTCAAGGGCGGCTCGCTGGCGGACGGCGTGTTCTACGACCTCAACCAGTGGCGCAGCGGCGAGAACAAGGCTTTCGACGGCTATGTCGCCGACCAGCGCGTCATGGAAGGCGGACAGGCCCTGCTCGGTGCCGAAGGCAAGCTCAATGGCGACACCTGGGAAGTGGTGTTCACCCGCAAGCTTGTTGGCGGCGAAGGAGACGTCGCCCTGGAGTCCGGCAAGACCTACAACTTCGGCTTCGCCATCCACGACGACAGCGCCGCCGGCCGTTTCCACCATGTTTCCCTGGGCTACAAGCTGGGCATCGACAACGCCGAAGCCCAGATCAATGCCGCAAAGCAATAACCCGCTGCAGTGGGAACTCGCACCGATAACTACCTGATTGAGGGAACCCCATGAATATTCGACTGCTTCTCCCACTAGCCATCGCCGGAGGCATGCTGGCCAGCCAGGCCGTCATCGCCGACGAGGCTGGAGAAGCCCTGTTCAAGGCCAAAGGCTGCGCCGCCTGCCACGCCATCGATATGAAGATGGTCGGCCCCGCCTACAAGGATGTGGCCGCCAAGTTCGCCGGCCAGGCGGGTGCCGAAGAGGAGCTTGCCAAGAAGATCAAGGAAGGCAGCCAGGGTGTCTGGGGACCGATCCCCATGCCGCCAAACTCCGTGACCGCCGAGGAGGCCTCGACCCTGGCCAAATGGGTGCTTTCGCAGAAATGACCAGACACGGCGAGCGGCATCCCGAACTTTACCTCCTAGGCCTGGTATTCGGGATGACGCTCGCCGCCCTTCCTCCAGCCACCCAGGCGGAGAACGGAATCGACACGCAACGCCAGACCCAACTACGCCACCTGCTTTTGCAGGACTGCGGCTCCTGCCACGGCCTGCGCCTGACCGGCGGCCTCGGCCCCGCCCTCACTCCGACAGCCCTGCACGGCAAACCCCGCGATTCGCTGATCGCCACCGTCCTCCACGGCCGCCCCGGCACCGCCATGCCGCCCTGGACCGGCCTGCTCGACGAACGCGAAGCCGCCTGGCTGGTCGACAACCTGTTGCAAGGAAATCCGGCCCCATGACCCGCCTTCTGCTGTCGCTCTGCCTGTTCGCCGGATTACTCTGTGGTTGTAGTCAAACTCCCGTCTTGCGCGGCACCGGCGATCTGGGCGTGGTCATCGAGCGGGCCAACGGCAGCGTGCAGGTCGTGGATACCAGCAACCTGGTTGCCCTGGGGCGAATCGACGGCCTGGGAGATCTGTCCCATGCCTCGGTGGTGTTCTCGCGCGACCAGCGCTTTGCCTACGTGTTCGGTCGCGATGGCGGGTTGAGCAAGGTCGACCTGCTGGCCATGAAGATCGGCCGACGCATCATCCAGGGCGGCAACAGCATCGGCGGAGCCATCAGCCAGGACGGCCGGCTGATAGCGGTTTCCAACTACGAGCCCGGTGGGGTCAAGGTATTCGATGCCCAGACGCTGCGTCTGGTGGCGGACATCCCGGCCACCCCGATTCCCGGCCAACAGAAGAACTCCCGCGTGGTCGGCCTGGTGGATGCGCCGGGCCAACGTTTCGTGTTCAGCCTGTTCGACACCGGGGAAATCTGGGTCGCCGACTTCAGCCAGGGCGAGTCCCCGCAAATCACCCGCTACCGCGATATCGGCAAGCAGCCCTACGACGCACTGATCAGCCCTGGCGGCCGCTACTACATGGCCGGACTGTTCGGTGAAGACGGCATGGCCCAGCTCGATCTCTGGCATCCCGAACGCGGAATCAAACGTGTGCTCGCCGACTATGGGCGCGGCTCGCGAAAGCTGCCGGTCTACAAGATGCCGCATCTGGAGGGCTGGACCATCGCCAGCGACCAGGCGTTCGTCCCCGCCGTGGGGCATCACCAGGTACTGGTGCTGGATAGCCACGACTGGCGTCAGACCGACGCCATCGACGTCGCCGGGCAGCCGGTGTTCGTCATGAACAGTCCCGACGAGCGCCAGATCTGGGTGAACTTCGCCTACCCGGACAACGACAAGGTGCAGGTCATCGATAGCGAGACCCACCGGATCATCAAGACCCTGACGCCTGGCCCCGCCGTGCTGCACATGGAGTTCAGCGGGCGCGGCGAGCAGGTGTGGATATCCGTGCGTGATGGAGAGCAGGTGCAGGTCTGGGACCCTTATCGCCTAGAGCCGATCACCAGCCTGCCCGCACAGAGTCCGAGCGGCATCTTCTTCAGCAAACGCGCCCAGCGCATAGGCCTGTAGGGAGAATATGCATGGAACTCGACACCCTCAGCCGCCAGCTCCTCGACCGGTTCCAGAAGGGACTGCCTATCTGCGCGGAACCGTATCGCATGATCGCCGAGGTGCTTGGCTGCGAAGAGCAGGAGGTCCTGCGCTGCCTCGAACAATTGCATGAAGGTGGCGCGCTCTCCCGCGTCGGCCCGGTATTCGAACATCGGCTGGCCGGCGCCAGCACCCTGGCCGCCCTGGCGGTTCCTCCCGAACGACTGGAGGCCGTCGCGCAACGCATCAGCAGCTATCCCGAAGTCAATCACAACTACCAGCGCGAGCACTTCTACAACCTGTGGTTCGTCCTGACAGCAGACAACCGTGACCACATCGATGCGGTGCTGGATGAGATCGCTGCCGATACCGGACTGCCGCCCCTCGACCTGCCGATGCTGCAGGCCTATCACATCGACCTGGCGTTCCCGCCATTCGGAACCACTGATGACTGCATTCGTACCGCTCAATGAAGAGCAGTGCCGGCATCTGCGCCATCTGCTCGAAAAGGGCTTGCCGCTGACGAGCCGCCCATATCGGGAGCTTGCCGAGCGCATTGGCGCCAACGAGGTACAGGTGCTGCAGCAGGTACAACACTGGAGCGACAACGGGCTGTTCCGCCGCCTCGGCCTGGTGGTCAACCATCGCGCGCTGGGCTTCACGGCCAATGCCATGCTGGTGCTGGACATCGACGACGACCAGGTCGACGCCATCGGACAGCGCCTTGGGCAGGAGCCGGCGATATCCCTCTGCTACCGCCGGCCACGACGACTTCCGCACTGGCGATTCAACCTGTTCTGCATGATTCACGGTCGCGAACGTGCACAGGTGGAGCGACAGGTACGCGCCCTGCTCGAACGCCAAGGCCTGCACGACCGGCCACACCAGATGTTGTTCAGCCTGCGCGCCTTCAAGCAATGCGGCGCCCGCTATACGCCAGCACCGGGAAAACAGGACGCGGGCCATGGATGAATTCGACCGGCGCCTGCTCAACCGTCTTCAACACGGCCTGCCCCTGGAACCCCATCCCTACGCCCTGCTGGCAGCGGAATTGAATTGCACCGAGGAAGTATTGCTCGCACGCCTGCAGTACCTGCTCGACGACGGCACCCTCACCCGCTTCGGCCCCATGTTCGATATCGAACCCCTTGGGGGTGCCTTCACCCTGGCCGCCATGAGCGTCCCGCAAAATCGCTTCAAGGAGGTTGCGGCACAGCTGCGGGCCATGCCGGAGGTGGCGCACAACTATCAGCGCGAGCACCGCCTGAACATGTGGTTCGTGCTGGCCTGCGAAAGCCCGGAACAGGTTTCCGCCACCCTCGAGCGCATCGAGAAAGAGACCGGGCTGCCGGTGATTTCCCTGCCCAAGGAGAGGACCTACCATGTCGGCCTGCATTTCTCCCTCTGACCAGTTGCTGGCCCGCCGCCTGATCGCACTGACCCAGGCCGGCCTGCCGCTGGTGAACGAACCCTGGGACTGGCTGGCCGAACGGCTGGAGCTGACATCAGCGGAAACCCTCGCCCTGCTCCGGCGGCTCCAGCAAGCCGGTGTCATCCGCAGGATCGCCGCCGTGCCGAACCACTATCGCCTGGGCTACCGGCACAACGGCATGACCGTCTGGGACGTGGACGACCAGCTCGTCGACCGGTTCGGCCGCATCGTCGGCATCCTGCCCTTCGTCAGCCATTGCTATCGACGTCCGCGTCACCTGCCCGACTGGCCCTACAACCTGTTCGCCATGGTACATGGGCGCAGCAGCGAAGAAATCGACGGCTACCGCCGACAGATTCGCGTGCTACTGGGCGACAGCTGTCGCGCCGACGAGATGCTGGTCAGCCGCCGCATCCTGAAGAAGACCGGGCTGCGCCTGCCGGAGAGCCCGACATGCTGAGAATCAGCCATTACCTGCGCAGCCTGGACAAACCGGAAGAGCCCTCCCGCTCTCCCGCCGCCGGTACACCGCGTCCGCCCGTGGTGATCTGGAACCTGCTGCGCCGCTGCAACCTGACCTGCAAGCACTGCTACTCGACGTCCGCCGACAGCGCATTCAGGGACGAGCTGCCCACGGCAGAAATCCTCCGCGTCATCGACGACCTGCACACAGCCGGTGTGCGCGTGATGATCCTTTCCGGCGGCGAACCGCTGCTGCATCCCGACCTGTTCGAGATCGCCGCCCACGCCCGTGCGTCTGGAATGCTTGTCGCGCTGTCCAGCAACGGCACCCTGATCGGCCCGCAAAACATCCAGCGCATCGTCGATGCCCGGTTCGACTATGTCGGCATCAGCCTCGACGGCCTGCGGGAAACCCATGACCGCTTCCGCCAACTGGCAGGCAGCTTCGACAGCGCGCTGGGAGCCATGCGCCTGTGCCGCGAAGCCGGCATCCGCGTGGGAATGCGCACCACGCTGACGGAGGAGAATGCCTCGCAGCTCCCTGCGCTGCTGGACATGATGCGCGAACTGGATGTGCAGAAGTTCTATCTGTCCCACCTCAACTACAGCGGTCGCGGACGCCGCAGCCGCAAGCTCGACGCCCATCACCAGCGCGCCCGCGAAGCGGTGGAACTGCTATTCGCCCGGGCCGACGAAGATATCCGCGCGGGGCGGGACAGCGACTTCGTCACGGGCAACAACGACGCGGATGCCGTTCTGCTGCTTGGCTGGGTGGAGCGCCACCGTCCCTGGCAGCGGGCCGGTCTGGAGCGAATGCTGCGGCAATGGGGCGGCAACGCTTCCGGCGCGGGCATCGCCAACATCGACAACACCGGCGAGGTGCATCCGGACACTTACTGGTGGCACCACAGCGTCGGCAACGTGCGCCATCGGCGCTTCGCCGAACTCTGGTTCGAACAGCCCGACCCACTGCTCCTGCAACTGCGCCAGCATCCACGCCCTGTCGGCGGACGCTGTTCTACCTGCCGCTGGCTGGACATCTGCAATGGCAACACGCGAACCCGCGCCTGGGCCGGTGGCGATCTCTGGGGCGAGGACCCCGGATGCCACCTGACCGATGCGGAGATCGGGATGAGCGAGCCACAACGAATACCTCTTGAAGCAGTGTGAGACCGTCGATATGGACATTCCCGCATTACCCACCCAGCTATTCGGCACCGCACTGCAGCCTGGCAGCGTGGCGCTGGTCGGCGCCGGCCCCGGCGATCCCGGCCTGCTCACCCTGCGCGGATGGAGCCTGTTGCAACAGGCCGACGCAGTTGTCTACGACCGCCTGGTGGCCGACGAAATAATCGGAATGCTGCCGCCGGATTGCGAGCGGCACTATGTCGGCAAGCGCAGTGGCCATCACAGCCTGCCCCAGGATCAGATCAACCTGCTGTTGCTTGGCCTGGCGCATCGGGGACGGCGTGTGGTTCGACTCAAGGGCGGAGATCCATTCATCTTCGGACGCGGCGCGGAAGAGCTGGATCTGCTGCTGCGCCATGGCATCCCCTGCCAGGTAGTCCCGGGCATCACCGCCGCGTCCGGCTGCACGACCTACGCCGGCATTCCTCTTACTCACCGGGACCTGGCCCAGGCCTGCGTATTCGTCACCGGCCACCTGCAGAACGACGGCCGCCTCGACCTGGACTGGGCAGCCCTGGCCAGTGACCGGCACACCCTGGTGTTCTACATGGGCCTGGGCAATCTCGGCGAAATCACCCGAAGGTTGATGGAAAACGGTCTGTGCGCCAGCACACCGGCCGCATTGATCAGCCACGGCACACAGCAAAGCCAGCAGGTGCTTCGCGGCGAGCTGTGCACGCTTGCGCAACTAGCCACGCAACAACGCTTCGATCCCCCCACGCTGATCGTGATCGGCAAGGTGGTGACTCTGTTCGACGAAGCGATGCTTGCCAATTTCAGCCAGCCGATCGCGCTTCAGACAATCGCCAAGGCCGAGTTATGCGCCTGATAGCCCTGTTCGCCACCCTGCTGATCAGCACTGCCGCCCTGGCCGCTGGCGATGACGCCGAGCAGCTCTATCGCCAGCATTGCCAATCCTGCCACGGCAGCTCACGGCTCGGAGGCAGCGGTCCGGCACTGCTGCCGGAAAGCCTCGACCGACTGAAGCCGGAGCAGGCGTGCGCGGTAATTCGCAACGGCCGTCCAGCAACGCAGATGGCCGGTTTCGCCAGTCAACTCGACGACAGCCAGATCGAGCGGCTGGTCGACTACCTTTTCCAGCCACCTGCCGTGCGACCGGTCTGGGAAGCTGCCGACATACGTGCCAGCCATATCATCGTCAACCGGCCGGACAGCCTCCCCGCACAGCCGCAACACAAGAGCGATCCGCTGAACCTGTTTGTGGTGGTCGAGTCCGGCGATCACCATGTCACCATCCTCGATGGCGAGCGCTTCGAACCGCTCACCCGCTTCGCTTCCCGCTACGCGCTGCACGGCGGGCCGAAGTTCTCGCCCGATGGCCGCTTCGTCTACTTCGCCTCCCGCGATGGCTGGATCACGCTCTACGACCTCCACAACCTGAAGACCATCGCCGAGATCCGTGTCGGGCTGAATACCCGCAACCTCGCGGTCAGCGATGACGGCCGCTGGGCTCTGGCAGGCAATTACCTGCCGGGCAATCTCGTGCTGCTGGATGCGCGGGATCTCTCGCTGGTACAGGTGATCCCCGCGCAGGACCTGGCCGGAAAGCCATCGCGGGTCAGCGCGGTGTACACCGCACCGCCTCGTCACAGCTTCGTGGTCGCCCTGAAGGATGTTCACGAGCTATGGGAATTGCCATACGCCGGGCAGCAACCGGTCACGCCTCGGCGCCTGCAGGTTCAGGACTACCTCGACGACTTCTCCTTCACCCCGGACTACCGGTATCTGCTGGGCAGTTCACGGCAGTCCAGCGGCGGTGAGGTCATCGATCTCGACAACGGCAGGAAGATCGCCGAGATTCCAATGTCGGGCATGCCCCACCTGGGCTCGGGCATCTACTGGCGGCGCGATGGCCGCTGGGTATTTGCCACGCCCAATATCAGGCGCGGCGTGATCTCGGTCGTCGATCTTCAGGACTGGAAGCCGATCAAGGAAATAACCACCGACGGCCCCGGTTTCTTCATGCGCAGCCACGCCGACTCGCCCTATGCCTGGACGGATACCTTCCTCGGCAAGAAGAACGACGAGATCCTGCTGATCGACAAGCAGAGCCTGGAAATCGCCCACCGCCTGCAACCCATGCCGGGAAAAACCGCGGGCCATGTCGAGTTCACCCGCGATGGCCGCTATGCGCTGCTCAGCGTCTGGGACAAGGACGGTGCGTTGGTGATCTACGATGCGCACAGCCTGCGAGAAGTGAAGCGCATACCGATGAACAAGCCGTCCGGCAAATACAACGTCGGCAACAAGATCGGCTTTGTCGAAGGCACATCGCATTGAATAGAAAAAGCCCGCTCGGATAGAGCGGGCTTTCACCGATTGCGTAGGTTGGCGCTGAGCGCAGCGAAGCCCAACAACCCAGCACATGCCGGGCTTCCGGGCTAGACAGGCCGCCGATCAGAACTGCGCCGCATCCAGCAGATACAGCGACTCGCTACCCGCCTTCACCGACGCGGTCAGCGAGTGGATGCGCGGCAGCAGGCGGGCGAAGAAGAAGCGCGCGATGCCCAGCTTGCTGGCGTAGAACTCGTCCTGCCCTTCCTTGCCCTGCGCGGCCCGTGCCATCAACGCCCACATGTAGGCGTAGGCGGTGTAGCCGAACACGTGCAGGTACTCCACCGAGGCGGCGCCGATTTCGTTCGGGTTGGCCTTGCCCTGTTCGAGCAGCCAGGCGGTCAGCTCGTCGAGGTTGGCGATGGCGGCCTTCAGCGGCTCGACGAACTCGGCCAGTTCCGCACCGGCACCGTTGGCGAAGGCTTTCACCTCGTCGGCGAAGTGCTTGTAGAACGCGCCGCCGCTGGCGACGATCTTGCGCCCGGCCAGGTCGAGGGCCTGGATGCCGTTGGTGCCTTCGTAGATCTGCGCGATGCGCACGTCGCGCACCAGTTGTTCCTGGCCCCATTCGCGGATGTAACCATGGCCGCCGAAGATCTGCTGGCCGTGGACGCAGGCTTCCAGGCCGACATCGGTGAGGAAGGCCTTGGCCACCGGGGTCAGCAGCGCCACCAGTTCCTCGGCGCGCTTGCGGGTAGTGGCGTCCTCGCTGAACTTGGCGGTGTCCAGCTGCATGGCGACGTAGCTGGAGAAGGCACGGCCACCCTCGTTGAGGGCCTTCATGGTGAGCAGCATGCGGCGCACATCGGGGTGCACGATGATCGGGTCGGCAGCCTTGTCTTTCGCTACCGGACCGGTCGGCGCGCGGCTCTGGATACGCTCGCGGGCATACTCCACGGCACTCTGGTAGGAGCGCTCGCCAGCCGCCAGCCCCTGGATGCCGACGCCCAGGCGCTCGTAGTTCATCATGGTGAACATCGCCGCCAGGCCCTTGTTCGGCGCGTCGACGATCCAGCCGGTGGCGCCATCGAAGTTCATCACACAGGTAGCCGAGCCCTTGATGCCCATCTTGTGCTCGATGGAGCCGCAGGACACGGCGTTCCTTTCGCCCAGCGAGCCGTCGGCGTTGACCAGCACCTTCGGCACGACGAACAGTGAGATGCCTTTCGGACCGGCCGGCGCATCCGGCAGCTTGGCCAGCACCAGGTGAATGATGTTCTCGGTGAGGTCGTGCTCGCCGCCGGTGATGAAAATCTTGGTGCCGCTGATCCTGTAGCTGCCATCCGCTTGCGGCTCGGCCTTGGTGCGGATGATGCCGAGGTCGGTGCCGGCGTGCGGCTCGGTCAGGCACATGGAGCCGGCCCAGACTCCGGCGTACATGTTCGGCAGGTACTTCTGCTTCAGCTCCTCGCTGGCGTGGGCGTTGAGCGACAGGCAGGCGCCGGCGGTCAGCATGGGGTAGAGGCCGAAGGACATGTTGGCCGAGTGCACCATTTCCTCGACCTGCGCCGAGATCGCCTTGGGCATGCCCATGCCGCCGAATTCCGGATCGCCGCCGACGCCAACCCAGCCGCCTTCGGCATAGGTGCGGTAGGCCTCGGGGAAGCCGGCCGGCGTGCTGACCGCGCCGTCCGTCCACTGGCAACCCTCTTCGTCGCCGGAGCGGTTCAGCGGCGCGATGCTGCCCGCGGTGACCTTGCCGGCCTCTTCGAGGATCGCCGCGGCGGTGTCCGCATCGACGGTTTCGGCCAGGGCCGGCAGCTCCGCCCAGAGCTTGGCGACCTCGAACACTTCATTGAGGACGAATTGCATGTCACGCAGGGGGGCTTTGTAGTCGGCCATGGGAATTCCTCGAACAGACAACGACGGATGGCAATCAGGATAGGACGCGAACGAGCGATGTTGCGGAGCTTACATCCACAACCATTGTGAAACGTAGCGTCACTGCATGACCGATCATTCATAGATCAGTCGTGGTCGTAGGGCGGGTGCAACCCGCCATTTTCGAAGCAAAAAAACTGGCGGGTTGCACCCGCCCTACGCGCGAAAAAAAAGCCCGCCAGATGGCGGGCCCTTTCTCCAAGTACGGAGCAAATCAGTAACCGAGGGCGAAATCTTCCTCGGCCATATCCATCAGGTTGCTGGCGCCCGACAGCATGGAGCCCACATGAGCGCGGGTACGCGGCAGGATGCGCTGGAAGTAGAAGCGCGCGGTCTGCAGCTTGGCCTTGTAGAAGGCTTCCTCGTTGGTTCCGGCAGCCAGTTTTTCGGCGGCCAGGCGGGCCATGTCGGCCCAGAAGTAGGCCAGTACCGCGTAGCCGGAGTACATCAGGTAGTCCACCGAAGCGGCGCCGACTTCCTCGCGATCCTTCATGGCAGCCATGCCGACCTTCATGGTCAGTTCGCCCCATTCCTTGTTCAGCTGTGCCAGCGGAGCGACGAATTCCTTCACCGCGTCGTTGGCTTCGTTGGCCTGGCAGAACTTGTGGACGATCCTGGTAAAGCCCTTCAGCGCTTCGCCCTGGGTCATGAGGATCTTGCGGCCGAGCAGGTCGAGGGCCTGGACGCCGGTGGTGCCTTCGTACAGGCAGGAGATGCGGCTGTCGCGGACGTTCTGCTCCATGCCGTGCTCGGCGATGAAGCCGTGGCCACCGTAGATCTGTACGCCGTGGTTGGCGGCTTCGAAGCCAACTTCGGTCATGAACGCCTTGGCGATCGGAGTGAGGAAGGCCAGCATCGCGTCGGCGGCTTTCTTCTGTTCTTCATCCTGGCTGCGCTGGACGATGTCGACCTGCTTGGCGGCGTAGTACAGCATCGCGCGGTTGCCTTCGGCGAAGGCCTTCATGGTCAGCAGCATGCGGCGCACGTCCGGATGCACGATGATCGGGTCGGCAGCCTTGTCCGGAGCTTTCGGGCCGGTCAGGGAACGCATCTGCAGACGCTCGCGAGCGTAGGCGATGCCGCCCTGGAAGCCGACTTCGGCGTGGGCCAGGCCTTGCAGCGCGGTCCCCAGGCGAGCGGTGTTCATGAAGGTGAACATGCAGTTCAGGCCCTTGTTCGCCGGGCCGATCAGGAAGCCGGTGGCGCCGTCGAAGTTCATCACGCAGGTGGCGTTGCCGTGGATGCCCATCTTGTGTTCGATGGAGCCGCAGGAAACGCCATTGCGCTCGCCCACGCCGCCTTCGGCATTCGGCAGGAACTTCGGCACGATGAACAGGGAGATGCCCTTGGTGCCTTGCGGGGCGTCGGGCAGGCGGGCCAGCACGATGTGCACGATGTTATCGGCCATGTCGTGCTCGCCAGCGGAAATGAAGATCTTGGTGCCGGTGACCTTGTAGCTGCCGTCGGCCTGCGGTTCGGCCTTGGTGCGCAGCATGCCGAGGTCGGTGCCGCAGTGCGGCTCGGTCAGGCACATGGTGCCGGTCCACTCGCCGGAAACCAGCTTGGTCAGGTAGGTGTGCTGCTGTTCCGGAGTGCCGTGGGCGCTCAGGGTGTTCATCGCGCCGTGGGACAGGCCCGGGTACATGCCCCAGGACCAGTTGGCGCCGCCGATCATTTCGCTGATCGCCATGCCGAGGGATTCCGGCAGGCCCTGGCCGCCGTGCTCGACGTCATGCGCCAGGCTCGGCCAGCCGCCTTCGACGAACTGCTGGTAGGCTTCCTTGAAGCCGGTCGGGGTTTTCACGCCTTCGGCAGACCAGGTGCAGCCTTCCAGGTCACCGACGCGGTTCAGCGGCCCGATCACCTGTTCACAGAACTTCGCACCCTCTTCGAGGATGGCGTTGACCATGTCCGGGGTCGCATCCTGGGCGCCCGGCAGGTTCTGGTAGTGCGCTTCGTAGCCCAGCAGCTCGTCACGAACGAAACGGATGTCACGCAATGGGGCCTTGTATTCGGGCATAGCAGTAAACCTCTACGAAGGGTTCTGGGAACGGTCGGCCAGGTCGTCCGGCCGCCCTGTCGGCGCACGCAGGCACCCCGACAGTCAAACAGTCGTTTGAAACATACGTATCACCACAATACCTTGTCAAGCACGAAGACCGACCGGCCGGTCAGCCGCCGGCGAGCCGGTCCGCCCGGAATGAACGGAAGCGTCTAGATCAAGTAAAGCGCAGCGCCGGAAGCCCGCAGGGCGGGCTGGCGAAAATAGTGGGGTATCAGGCCGGTAGATCGAGGATGCCGAGATCGAGATGACTGGCGACAGCGGCGGGAGTGGCGTTCGGCAGGCGCGGCACGCGGCCGATGCAGGGGGCCGGCAGGCGCTCGGCGAGGGTGGCGAGGTTTTCTTCGATACGCGATGTTGCAGGGTCGACGATATTCGCCACCCAGCCGGCCAGCGGCAGGCCGTCGTGCAGGATGGCTTCGGCGCTCAGCACGGCGTGGTTGATGCAGCCCAGCCGCACGCCGACCACCAGGATCACCGGCAGCCCGAGTTCGATGGCCAGGTCGGAAAGACTCTCCTCCCCCGCCAGAGGCACACGCCAGCCGCCGGCGCCTTCCACCACGGTGAAGTCGGCACCCAGCGCCAGCACCTCGCGTACCGGCGGGACCAGGCTCGCCACGTCCAGCTTGATGCCGACCTCGCGGGCGGCCAGGTGCGGGGCGATGGCGGGCGCGAAGGCGAAGGGGTTCACCTGCTCATAGCGCAGCGACAACGTACATTCGCCGAGCAGGCCAAGCGCATCGGAATTGCGCAGGCCGGCGGCGGTCTTCTCGCAACCCGAGGCCACCGGCTTCGCCGCCGCGGTGGACATCCCGGCCAGTCGCGCAGCATGCAGCAGGCCGCAAGCGATGGTGGTCTTGCCGATTTCGGTGTCGGTGCCGGCGATGAAGTAGGCGTGGATCATTGCAGTTCTCAAAGCGTAGGGCGGGTGAAACCCGCCATGACATCTGGTGCCGTTCCGGCGGGTTTCACCCGCCCTACGACGACTTGCGCAGGATCGCGTTGACCACCCGGTAGGTCGCCGGCAGTCCTTCCGGCTGACGGAAGCGCTCGTAGGCAGCGATCAGCGCGCGCACCCGCTCGCGGCCGGTGAGCCCGCCGGGGCGGCCGGGATTGAGGTTGTGCGCGCCGAGGGCCTTGAGTTCATGGGTCAGGCTGCGCAGGTCGGGGAAGTGCAGGACGCGGTCCTCGGTGGATAGCTCCAGCACCTCCAGCCCGCTTTCGTCGCAACGGTGCTGGTATTCGTCGAACGGGCGGAAGCGATTGACGTGGACGAAGCCATCCACCGCCTGCCAGCTCTCGCGCAGTTCGCCGAGGGTGCCGATGCACAGGCTGCTGAAGGCCAGCACGCCGCCCGGACGCAGCACCCGCGATGCTTCGGCGAGTACCGCCGGCAGATTCGCGCACCACTGGATCGCCAGGCTGGAGAAGATCAGGTCGCAACTGGCATCGCGCAGCGGCAGGCATTCGGCGTCGCCACCAACGAAATGCCGGGCGCCGCCAAGGGCGCCAGCATGCCGCAGCATGCCCTCGGCGATATCCACGGCGATCCCTTCGCTATCAGGAAAACGCCGACCGAGCGCGCGGCTGAAATAGCCGGTACCGCAGCCGAGATCGACCCAGCGCTGCGGGACGAAATCATCCGACAGGCGCGCCAGCAGGCCTTCGCCCACCGCGCGCTGCAATTCGGCGACGGCGTCGTAGGTTTCCGCCGCACGGGAAAACGAGGCGGCGACCTGGCGCTTGTCCGGCAGCACGCCCTCTACACAAAACTCAGGCATCTTCGCCCTCTTGCATGAAACGCAGCACCGCTTTGGCTACCTCATCCGGGCGCTCCAGCGGCAGGCCGTGGCTGGCGTCGGCGAACACGCTCACCTCGATATCCGGCAGCCACTCCAGCAGCGCGTCGGCGGCACTCGCCGGAACCAGCGCATCGCTGCCGGCGAACACGTGCAACTGCGGACCGGGATAGTTGTGCAGCGCCTCGCGGGTATCCAACTGACCGAGCAACTGCAGGCCGGCGGACAGCGCTTCGCTGTCCAGTTGCGGCAACGCCACCTGCAGCTGACGCGCCAGAGTGCGGGCATCACGGGCGCCCTGGCTGACCAGCAGGGTGAAGCGTTTGCGGGTCATCACCGGGTCGAGCAGGAAGGCTTCGAAGAAGTCCTCGAACACCTCGTTCGCCATCGCCGCTGACCAGTCCTCGCGCTGGCGGAAGCAGGCATTGGCGGCAATGGTGATCAGCCCGCGGCAGGCTTCGCCCCGGCGCGCGGCCAGTTCGGCGGCGAGCATGCCGCCCAGCGACCAGCCGGCAAGCCAGGCATCGTGGGGAATGTTGTCGTCCAGCTCATCCAGCCAGGTCGCGGCATCCGCATCGCCGGGCAGCGGTTCGATCTGCACGTTCAGGTGTGGCGCCTGCTCCAGCAGCGCCTCGCGCAGCGGCTCCAGCGGTGCGCTGCCCAGGCCCCAGCCCGGCAGCAGGATCAGTTGGTCACGCATCGTCGCCCTCCTCGCCTTCGATCTCCGCGAGAAGGGTAGATGACACCCGCTGCCAGCTGTCGGCCAGGGCGTCGAGCAGACGGTCGACCTGGGCCTCGCTGTGGGCGGCGGAAAGTGTCACACGCAGGCGCGCGCTGCCGGCCGGCACGGTCGGCGGACGGATCGCGCCGACCATGATGCCGTGCTGGCGCAGCTCGGCGGAGAGTTCCACGGCCTGGCGGCTGCCGCCGATGAGGATCGGCTGGATCGGCGTCGGGCTGTCCATCAGGGTCAGGCCGATGGCTTCGGCGCCCTTGCGGAAGCGAGCGATCAGCGCGGCCAGATGCTCGCGGCGCCAGCTTTCCCGACGCAGCAGTTCCAGGCTCTTCAGCGTCGCGCAGGCGACGGCCGGCGGCTGGCTGGTGGTATAGATGTACGGGCGGGCGAACTGGATCAGCGTCTCGATCAGTTCTTCGCTGCCGGCGACGAAGGCCCCGGCGGTGCCGAAGGCCTTGCCAAGGGTGCCGACCAGCACCGGCACGTCATCCATGCCCAGGCCGAAATGCTCGACGATGCCGCCGCCATTGGCGCCCAGCGGACCAAAGCCGTGGGCGTCGTCGACCATCACCCAGGCGCCCTTCTTCTTCGCGGCGGCGCAGATGGCCGGCAGGTCGGCGAGATCGCCGTCCATGCTGAACACGCCGTCGGTCACGACCAGCGTGTTGCCTTCGGCTTTATCGAGGCGCGAGGCGAGGCTGGCCGCGTCGTTGTGCAGGTAGCGCGAGAAACGCGCGCCGGAAAGCAGCCCGGCATCCAGCAGAGAGGCGTGGTTGAGGCGGTCTTCCAGCACCGTGTCGCCCTTGCCGACCAGCGCGGTGACCGCGCCGATATTGGCCATGTAGCCGGTGGAGAACAGCAGCGCGCGCGGACGGCCGGTGAACTCGGCGAGGGCCAGTTCCAGCTCGTGGTGCGGGCCGCAATGGCCGTTGACCAGATGCGAGGAGCCGCCGCCCACGCCCCAGCGCTCGGCACCGGCACGCATAGCAGCGATCACTTCGGGATGGTTGGCGAGGCCGAGATAGTCGTTGGAACAGAAGGCCAGCAGGGGCTGGCCGTCGATAACCACTTCCGGCCCCTGCGGGCTTTCCAGCAGCGGACGCTGACGGTAGAGGTCTTGCGCCCTGCGTTCGGCAAGGCGGGCGGGGAGATCGAAGGACATGGCAAGTCGCTCGTGATGGTGGATAACCGCAAGCGGGTTATCCACCCTACGCTGAAGTCAGCGCCTGCGTAGGGTGGATGACGTTTTTTCATCCACCACAGTATGGTCAGGCCGAGGCGGCGTTGTAGAACAGCTGCGAATCGCGCTGTTCGACCAGTGCCTGCTCGATGGCGGCCTGGTGCACCTCGTCGGCGTGCTCTTCGCGCTCTTCCGGCTTGATGCCGAGGCGGGCGAACAGCTGCATGTCCTTCTCCGCCTGCGGGTTGGTGGTGGTCAGCAGCTTCTCGCCGTAGAAGATCGAGTTGGCGCCGGCCATGAAGGCCAGGGCCTGCATCTGCTCGTTCATCTGCTCGCGGCCGGCGGACAGGCGCACGTGGGACTTCGGCATCATGATGCGGGCAACGGCCAGGGTGCGGATGAAGTCGAACGGATCGACGTCCTTCTCCTCGGCCAGCGGGGTGCCCTTCACCTTCACCAGCATGTTGATCGGCACGGATTCCGGGTGTTCCGGCAGATTCGCCAGCTGGATCAGCAGGCCGGCGCGGTCGTCCACCGACTCACCCATGCCGAGGATGCCGCCGGAGCAGATCTTCATCCCCGCTTCGCGCACGTAGGCCAGGGTCTGCAGGCGCTCGCTGTAGGTGCGGGTGGTGATGATGTTGCCGTAGAACTCCGGCGAGGTATCGAGGTTGTGGTTGTAGTAGTCCAGGCCCGCTTCGGCCAGCGACTGGGTCTGCTCCTGGGTCAGGCGGCCGAGGGTCATGCAGGTTTCCAGGCCGAGCTTTTTCACGCCCTTGACCATCTCCAGCACGTAGGGCATGTCCTTGGCCGACGGGTGCTTCCACGCCGCGCCCATGCAGAAGCGGGTGGAGCCGATGGCCTTGGCTTCCGCCGCGGCTTCCAGCACCTTCTGCACTTCCATCAGTTTTTCCTTGTCCAGGCCGGTGTTGTAGTGGCCGGACTGCGGGCAATACTTGCAGTCTTCCGGGCAGGCGCCAGTCTTGATCGACAGCAGGGTGGAAACCTGCACGCGGTTCGGGTCGAAATGCGCGCGGTGCATGGTCTGGGCCTGGAACAGCAGGTCGTTGAAAGGCTGTTCGAACAGGGCACGGACCTCGGCGAGAGTCCAGTCGTGGCGGGTGGTCTGGGTTGCGGTGGCACTCATGGATCGGCTTCCTTCGACGCTTCGGGGCGCCTCTTGTCAGGGGTGCCCGGCGGCGCGCCACCGGGTAATCAGGCTTGCTGAATGATTCAAGAACCCGTTGGATGCTGTCAACCCGTGAAAAGACACAGGTTGACATCTGATCACTTATTGATCAATTCATCTCGCTAGCCAACTGCACCGACAGACGACGTCGAAACGCGGCGTAGACACCGGCAGAGATCACGAAAGTCAGCGGCGCGGAGAACGTGAGTGCTCGATTCGCGGCAGCAGGACGCCGCGGCGGTCCCTCAGGATCGGGGACCACCGGGAACGCCGCCGCGGCGTTTTTTGTTATCGGTTTTCTACGAACGGTTCAGGCAAGAAAGAAACGGTTGAGGTTTTCCAGTTGCTGGTTGTACTTGCGCCGCGCCTCCAGCCCTTCCTCAAGGGAGATCGGGACGAAACGGACCTTCTGGTTCGGCTGCAACTGAGCGATTCGATTGAGGTCCGGGCTGATCACCGTACCGATCATCGCGTAGCCGCCACCGGATACCGCGTCGCGATGCAGGACGATGGGCTCCAGCCCGCCGGGAACCTGGATCGAGCCGATCGGATAGCAGGCGTCGACGATATTCGACGGGTCGGAACCCGCGCCGAACGGCTGCTCGCGCGGCTCGAACTGCAGCGGCGTGCCGCCCTTGAAGCGATAGCCGGTACGGTCCGCCTCCGAACCGACCGTCCAGGTGTCGGCGAAGAACTGCTCGGCAGCCTGCGCCGTCAGGCGGTGGTAATACAGGCCTGGAACCACTCGCAGGCTGATCTCGCCCCCCACCTCGACATGCAGCGAACGCGGCAGCGCCAGCCCTTCCTGACCACGCCCACTCGGCTGGCCCAGCGGCAGCACGTCGCCGGCTTCCAGGCGTCGACCGTTGTATCCGCCGATAGCCCCCAGGCCATAGGTGGAACGGCTGCCCAGCACTTCGGGCACGTCTATGCCACCCTCGATGGCGACATAACCGCGGGCACCGCCCTTGATGAAATCGAAGCCGAGCACCTGCCCGGCACGCACGCGGAATGCGGTATCCAGCGGCATTTCGGCGCCATCGACGCGAGGAGTCATGGCAGCACCGCAGACGGCCACCAAAGCGTCACGCTGGAACTCCAGCTGCGGCCCGAGCAGGGTGCACTCCAGCACCGCCGCTGTAGCCGAGTTGCCGACCAGCAGGTTGGCCGCGCGCAGGGAGTACTGGTCGAGCGCCCCGGACGGCGGGATTCCGAGGTGGTAATAGCCTTCGCGACCGGAATCCTGCACCGAGGTGGCGAGGCCGGGCTTGAGCACCTTAATCGACATGGAGCACCTCCTGCAGGCGCTGCTTGCAGCCTTGCGGATCGTTGAGGAAAGCGTCGAGGTCGAAATCGACCGGACGGATGCGCAGCTCGAAGGTTCCGGCATCCACCGCCTCCACAGCCCGGTCGTATTCCTCGCGGTCGATGGGCTTGAACTGGACGATGTCACCGGCGCGGAAGAACACCATGGAGTCCTTCAGGTAACCGAGGCGCTGCTGCGAGTCGTAGATCGGCGCCGGGGTGACGCCGAACATCTGGTAGCCGCCGGCGCCGCGTACCGAGTAGATGCAGCCGAAACAGCCGCCGTGGCCGAGGGTCAGTTTCGGCGTATCGGTGCGCGGGCGCAGGTACTTGGGCACCTGCAACTGCCGCTCGTGCTCGACCATCTGGTACATGAACGGCAGGCCGGCGACGAAGCCGACCATCGAGACGAACCACGGCGTACCGCTGTGCGCCTCGATGAACGCCTGCACGTTCTGATAGCCGTTGATCCGCGCTGCGTACTCCAGGTCGGTGGACTCCGGGTCCTGGTGACGATCACGGAAACGCATCAGCGTCTCGTGGGTCCAGGGGTCGTTGTAGAGCACCGGGATCTCGATGATCCGCGTCTGGATTTGCCGCGCGGTAGTAGCCCGCGACTCCAGTTGGCGGACGCGTTCGAGCAGCGCCTGCGGCTCGATCAGGTCGGGATTGAAACGCACCTGGAACGATGCATTGGCCAGGCAGATGTCCAGCACGCCGGGGATCGCCTGTTGCTCGATCGCACGGGTGACGGCCATGCCGCGGAAGAAGGCTTCCAGCGACATGGATTCGGCGACTTCGGCGAACAGGTGCTCGTCGCCGCCGAAGCTGTAGCGGATCTCTTCGTGCATCTCACACCTCCGCGACGGCCGCGCGTTCGGCCAGCCAGGTTTCCAGGGTTCCGGTATCGAACTGCGCCGACTGCACTCGGGGGTCGGCCAGCAACCAGCTGTGCAGCGGCAGCGTGGTCGCCATGCCAGTCAGCGTGGTGTCTTCCAGAGCCTGTTGTGCGCGGGCGAACGCCTCGGCGCGGTCCTTGCCGTGGACGATGATCTTCGCCAGCAGGGAGTCGTAGTAGGCAGGCACGCGATAGCCCGGATACAGGTGACTGTCCACGCGCACGCCCTCGCCCTGCGGCCAGCCGAGGCTTTCCACCACGCCGGGGCTGGGGAAGAAGTTGCGCTCGGGGTCTTCGGCGTTGATGCGCATTTCCAGCGCGGCGCCTTCCAGGCGGATGTCCTCCTGGCTCCATTCGAGTTTCTCGCCGGCAGCAATGCGCAGCATGGACTGCACCAGATCGATGCCGGTGACCATCTCGCTGACCGGGTGCTCGACCTGGATGCGGGTGTTCATCTCGATGAAGAAGAACTCGCCGCTGTGCGAATCGAACAGATATTCCAGCGTACCGGCGCCGCGATAGCCAAGGCTCTCAGCCAGGCGTACGGCGCTGGTGCAGAGCGCTTCGCGTTGAGCGCCATTCAGCGCGGCAGAAGGCGCTTCCTCGAAGACCTTCTGCCGGCGCCGCTGCAGCGAGCATTCGCGCTCGAACAGGTGCACCGCGCGTTCGCCGTCCCCCAGAATCTGCACTTCGATATGCCGAGCCTGACGGATGAAGCGCTCCAGATAGACCGCATCCGAACCGAACGCTGCCTGCGCTTCGCGCTGGGCGATGGGAAACTCCCGGCGAAGTTCGTCGGCATCGTGGGCGATGCGGATACCGCGCCCGCCGCCACCGGCCGAGGCTTTGATCAGCAGCGGATAACCTACGTCTTCGGCACAACGCAGCGCCGCATCCAGATTCTCCAACTCTCCCGGCGAACCCGGTACCACCGGCACGCCAGCGGCCATCGCCGTGCGCCGTGCTTCGGCCTTGTCGCCCATGCGGCGGATGGTCTGTGCATCCGGACCGACGAAGATCAGCCCTGCATCTGCCACCGCTTCGGCGAATGCGGCGTTCTCGGAAAGGAAGCCATAGCCGGGGTGGATCGAGTCCGCCCCGCTGTCACGCGCCGCCTGCAGCAGCGCTTCGGCGTTCAGGTAACTGCGGTCGGCTCGCGCCGGCCCGATGATATACACCTCGTCTGCCTGGCGCGCGGCCAGCGAGTCGGCGTCCGCCTCGCTGCATGCCGCCACGGTCGGAATGCCCAGGCTGCGCGCCGCCCGGATGATGCGCACGGCGATCTCGCCACGGTTGGCGATCAGCAATTTCTTCAGCATGACCCAGCCCTCACGCTTCGGTGGCGATGGTCGCCAGATCCTGTCCCGGTTCGATCGGGTCGCCGTCCTCGACCAGGAACGCCTGCAGCGTTCCGGCGCATTCCGCGCGTACCTCGGAGAACTGTTTCATCACTTCCACCAGACCGATCACGCTATCGGCTTCGACCCGCTGGCCGACCTCGGCGTAGGCCGGAGTGTCCGGGCTCGGTTTGCGATAGAAAGTGCCCGGCAGGGGCGACTGCACATTATGTTTGGCCATGACTGGTCCTCATTGTTCGAATTGTCTATGGATGGCAGGTTGGCAGTGGGAAAGGTCCGCACGGCGGCGGGCAGGCGCTCAGCGTGGCGCCCGGATGGCAATACCGGCGGCGTCCAGAGCGGCGCGGGTAGCCTCGACCAGCGCCAGTGCGCCGGGCGTGTCGCTATGGATGCAGATCGAATCGAAGGCGATATCGATATCGTCGCCTTCCACCGTGCGTACCTTGCCCTCGCGGCAGGCACGCAGCACCTTGGCCGCCACTTCCTGCGAGTCGAGGGCTTTTACGCGGCGGATGAAGACGATGGAGCCACTGTTGTCGTAGTCGCGATCGGCATAGAACTCGCGCACCACCGGATGGCCCAGTTCCTGGGCAGCGCGCCAGGTGGCGGAGCCGTCCATGCAGAACAGCAGCAGTTCGGGATCGAGACGGTGCAGGGTTTCGACGAATTCGTGGGCGGCCTGCTCGTCGCGCGCCAGATGCATGTACAGCGCGCCGTGGGGCTTGATGTGCTGCAGACACACACCGTTCAGGCGGGCGAATTCACGCAACGCGCCGAGCTGGTAGAGCATGTCGTTGATCTGTTCGGTGGCCGGTGCATTGATGTGGCGGCGGCCGAAGCCGACCAGGTCGCGGAAACCAGGATGGGCGCCAATGCCGACGCCGTGCTGGATAGCCAGCTCGACGGTGCGGCGCATGATGTTGGGATCGCCGGCATGGAAGCCGGTGGCGATGTTGGCGCTGCTGATCAGCGGCATGATCGCCTCGTCCACACCGTCACCGATGGTCCATGGGCCGAAACCTTCGCCCATGTCGGAATTGAGATCGACTGCTTTCATCGCCCGCAGGCCTCGCTTGTGCTTGTTGTAGAGGTCGTTGGGAAGACGTTAAATCCGCATGTCGGTATTGGGTAGATTTATTATCCGATAGATCAGTTTCTGAAAAATCGATACCTGCGGGAGCACTTCCATGGCTTTCACCCTGCGCCAGGTCCGCTACTTCGTCGCCACCGCCGAGATCGGGCAGATCTCCCAGGCGGCGATCAACCTGCACATTTCCCAGTCGGCGGTGACCAGTGCCATCCAGGAACTGGAGAGCCTGCTCGGCGCGACGCTGTTCACACGTACTGCACAGGGCATGATCCTCACAGACAATGGCCGGCACTTTCTCAACCACGCCTATTCGATCCTGCGCAGCGTGGAGGACGCGCTGAACAGCCCTCTGCCGGACACCCACATCAGCGGCAGCATGAACGTCGCCGCCAGCTACACCGTGATGGGTTACTTCCTGCCCCACCATCTGCAGCGCCTGGCGCAGGCCTATCCGGATCTGCAGGTGCATCTGCACGAACAGGAGCGGGTGGATATCGAACTGGGCCTGCTCGACGGTCGCTACGACATGGCCGTGGTGCTGACCGGCAATCTCACCGAACCGCAGATCGCCGCGGAAACCCTGTTCAGCTCCACTCGCCGCCTCTGGCTGCCGGTGCGCCATCCGCTCAGCGAGCGCACCGCCGTGGGGCTGGCGGATGTCGCCAGCGAGCCGTACATCATGCTCACGGTCGACGAGGCCGGGCAAAGCTCGATGCGCTACTGGGCGGCCAGCGGGCAGCAGCCGAAGGTGATCCTGAATACCAGTTCGGTGGAGGCGGTGCGCAGCATGGTGGCCAACGGCTCCGGCGTGGCTATCCTCTCCGACCTCGTCTACCGACCGTGGTCGCTGGAAGGCAAACGCATCGAGACGCTTTCGTTGATCGATCCGGTGCCGTCGATGAGCGTCGGCCTGGCCTGGCTGCGCGACCGCGAATTCACCCCGGCGATGAAGGCGTTCCGCGAATACTTCCATCAGTCCTTCCTCGCCCCGCAGTTGAGCAGCTCGCGCCGCTGAACCGAACGGCTAATCTTCGCTCCAATCCAACAGACCCCAAGGAACCATGGGACTCATGGGCACAGAAAGCTTCTTCGACTGGCTCGGCGAAACGCTCGGCAAGGCCATCCGCTTCCTCGTCGACCTGCTCTCCGGCGTGCTCGGCGGCATCTGGGGCGCCATGGACGACTTCCTCCACGGCCTGGCGCGCGCCATCGGAATGGACGTCTCGTTCTTCAGCTTCGTCCTGCTCTTCCTCGGCCTGCTGCTGATCTACAGTGGCGTCCGCGCCTTCGCGCGCCGCTCGATCTTCGGCGGCCTGCTCTGGACCCTGTTCGGCCTGATCGTGATGAGCTGGCTGATCCGCTGAGCAGCGCCGCATCGCCCATGGAGGGGCCATGCCATCACTCGTTCCGTTGCTGCGGCGGTTACGCCCCGTCTGGCTGGAGAATCGTCCGCACTGCCTGCTCTGCGGCGCGCCGGCGGATAACGCCGAATTGCCGCTGTGCCCCGGCTGCGATGCCGACCTGCCCTGGCTCGGCGGCCAATGCGCGATCTGCGCCCTGCCCCTGCCGAGCCAGGGCCTGGCCTGCGGTGAATGCCTGAAGAAACCACCGCCGTTCAGCCGGGTGGAAACGCCGTGGCGCTATGCCTTCCCGATGGACAGCCTGGTCACCCGCTTCAAGCATCATGGACAGTGGCCGCTGGGACGGCTGCTCGGCCTGCTGCTGGCGCGCCATCTGCAGCATGCCTTTCATGACGGACTGCCACGTCCCGACCTGCTCCTGCCGGTGCCGCTGGCGCCGCGCCGGCAACGGCAGCGCGGCTTCAACCAGGCGGCGATGCTGGCCGACTGGCTGGGCAGCAGCCTGCAGTTGCAGGTTGCTGGGCGCATCGTCCAGCGCATCCGCGAAACCCCGACGCAACAGGGCCTCGACGCCGCCACCCGCAAGCGCAATCTGCGCGATGCCTTCGCCCTGGATGTCGGTACCGATCTGCGCGGCCTGCACCTGGCGCTGGTGGACGACGTGCTGACCACCGGCGCCACCGCCGCGCGCATCGCCCAACTGCTGCGCAAGGCCGGCGCGGCGCGGGTGGATGTCTACTGCCTGGCGCGCACGCCGAAGCCGGATTGAACGCCACGGCTTGCCTTCGCCTCCGGTTTGATCGAGTCTCGCCGTAGACGAATTTCCACAGCGAACGCCATGACCACCCTCAGCCTCCTTACCCAGCACGTCACCCGCCGCCCGCAGCGCATCGCCCTGCTGGCGCAGATCGCCCAGCTCGGCTCCATCACCCAGGCCGCCAAGGCCGCGGGGATGAGCTACAAGACCGCCTGGGACGCCATCGACGAACTCAACAACCTGGCGGAACGTCCGCTGGTGGAACGCAGCGTCGGCGGCAAGGGCGGCGGCGGCGCGCGCCTGACGCCCGAGGGCGAGCGCCTGCTGGCGCTCTACCAGCGGCTGGAGGCGTTGCGCGAGCACATCGTCGAACACGTCGAGCAGCAGTCCGACCTCGAACTGATCGGCCGCCTGATGATGCGCACCAGCGCGCGCAACCAACTGCACGGACGGATCGGCGAGATCCAGACGGTCGGACTCAACGACCTGGTGCACATAGAACTGCCGGGCGGCGCGCGCATCCAGGCGCGGATCACCCGCGAAAGCACGGAAAAACTCGAACTGGGCGTCGGCCAGCCGGTGATCGCGCTGATGAAGGCCGGCTGGCTCTACGTCGACCTGCCGCAGATCCCCTGCCCGGAAGGCCTCAACGCGCTGGAGGGCAACATCGAGGAAATTCGCGAGGCCGGCGACGGGCCCTGCGAGGTGCGCATCCAGCTGCCCAGCGGCCAGACCCTCTGCGCACTGACCGACCCGGAGCGCGTCGGGATGCTGCGCCTGCGGGTTGGCGACTATGTGCGCGCGCAGTTTTCCCCGGCACAAGTGATTCTCGGCACGCCCCTCTGAGAGCCTGCCCATGATCTGCTGCGCGTCGGCATAACTGCGTTGAAAACGGGCTCGGAAGCTACTTGTAGCTAACGCACTTCAGTGCGGCCCCGAAGGGGAGAGCGAAGCGAGTCATGCTCATTTACTGCGTGTAAACTCCGCTCCCTCCCCCGTTTTCGCCTTGTTCTGCTCTAGCTCGCGAGATCATGAACAGGCTCTGAGGATCGGCTGCCATATATCAAACGGGTTTCGGCTAAATCGCGCTCCAATTGCGGAAATCTCCAGCCCCTCTCGGAGCCATTTCCATGCGCCGTCTGCTTGCCCTTTTGCTGCTCGCCTGCCTGCCCCTGTTCCCCGCTATCGGCCAGGCCACCCCGGATGTCCTGCGCGTCGCCTGCGGCAGCCAGTTCATGAAAACCCTCGAACCGCTGGTCGACCAGTACCAGATGGAAACCGGCAACAAGGTGCTGCTGATCGACGGCCCCAGCGACGAAATGGCGGCGGAGATCGAAAAGGGCGCGCCGTACGACATGTACTTCGCCGACGACAGCGTCGGCCCGCGGAAACTGCACGCCCTCGGCCGTGGTGAAGCGCCGAAGACCTATGCCCACGGCAAGCACGAGCAGCAATACGTGGTGCTGGTGGAAGGTCCGCGACATGAGCTGGCCGAGCGTTTCATCACGTACTTCGACGCCCACCGCGAGCTGCTGCGCAAGGCCGGCTACCGCCTGCCCGGCGAGTGATCGCGACGGCGGCAACCATTCCCATGGCGGCATGCGTAAACTAGGCGGATTCCTCCTGCCTCGGTCCGCCGCCATGACCCATCCCTTTTCCGCCCTCACGCCAGACCTGGTCCTCGACGCGGTGGAAAGCATCGGCTTCCGCAGCGATGCGCGCGTTCTTGCGCTGAACAGCTACGAGAACCGCGTCTACCAGGTGGGCATCGACGAAAGCGAACCGCTGATCGCCAAGTTCTACCGCCCCGGACGCTGGAGCGACGCGGCGATCCGCGAGGAACATACCTTCTCCGCCGAACTGGCGGAATGCGAGGTACCGGTGGTGGCGCCGCTGGTGCATGACGGCGAGACCCTGTTCGAGTACGCCGGCTTCCGCTTCACCCTCTTCCCCCGCCGTGGCGGCCGCGCGCCGGAGCCGGGCAACCTCGACCAGCTCTACCGCCTCGGCCAGCTGCTCGGCCGCCTGCACGCGGTCGGCGCCAACCGGCCGTTCGTGCACCGCGAAACCCTCGCGGTGAACAACTTCGGCCACGAATCGCTGGCGACCCTGCTGGAAAGCAACTTCATCCCGGCCAGCCTGCTGCCCGCCTACGAGTCGGTGGCGCGCGACCTGCTCAAGCGGCTCGACAACCTGTTCGAGCGCGTCACCTACAACCCGATCCGCATGCACGGCGACTGCCATCCGGGCAACCTGCTGTGCCGCGACGACACCTTCCACGTCGTCGACCTCGACGACTGCCGCATGGGCCCGGCGGTGCAGGACCTGTGGATGATGCTCGCCGGCGAGCGTCACGAACGGATGTCGCAACTGTCCGAGCTGATGGACGGCTACCAGGAATTCCACGACTTCGATCCGCGCGAACTGCCGCTGATCGAAGGCCTGCGCTCGCTGCGCCTGATGCACTACAGCGCCTGGCTGGCACGACGCTGGGACGACCCCGCGTTCCCGCCGAGCTTCCCCTGGTTCGGCAGCGAGCGTTACTGGGGCGAGCAAGTGCTGATACTGCGCGAACAGCTTGCCGCGCTGGACGAAGAGCCGCTGCGACTGTTCTCGTAGGTTGGCGCTGAACGCAGTGAAGCCCAACATCACCACTCCGGACGTTGGGCTGCGTAACCCCCGGAGCGAGCTCTGCTCGCGAATGCCGGCAACTCAAAAAACTTGTCCACCGCCCCGTCGCACCGCGCCTGATGGTGGAAAAGGCTTCGCCGTTTTCCACCCTACGTTCTGCATGAGCGAACCGTAGAGCCATGCCCGCGATTCGCGCCCATGGGGCGCTCCTGCAAGGCCCCCGTCACGCGCCTGTAAACCCTCCGTTACGGGCAACGTTGCGGCTACCGCCCACTAAAAACCTGAGCGCACAGACAAGCCTCGAACGGCATCCTAGAATGGCCGGACAATCATTAGCCGCCTAATCAAGGATGTTCCATGGCCACCGCCAATCCCCGCCGGGGTTATGCCCTCGGTCTCACTGCCTACGTGATCTGGGGACTCTTTCCGCTCTACTTCAAACTGCTCGAACGCATTCCGGCGCTGGAGATCATCACCCACCGGGCCATCTGGTCGGCGATCTTCGGCGCGCTCCTGCTGCGGGTCTGGAAGCATCCCGGCTGGTGGCGCGAACTGCGGGAAAACCCGAAGCGCTTCGCCGTGCTCGGCGCCAGCGGGATGCTGATCGCCAGCAACTGGATGATATACGTGTGGGCGGTGAACAACGGGCACATGCTGGAAGCCAGCCTCGGCTACTACATCAACCCGCTGATCAACGTGCTGCTCGGCATGCTGGTGCTGCGCGAGCGCCTGCTGCCGTTGCAATGGATAGCCGTCGGCCTGGCGGCGATCGGCGTGGCGCAGCAGGTCTGGCAGCTGGGCAGCCTGCCCTGGGTATCGCTGACGCTGGCGCTGACCTTCGGTTTCTACGGGCTGATCCGCAAGCAGGCGCCGGTGGCCGCGCTGCCGGGGCTGGTGGTGGAAACCTGGATGCTGCTGCCGCTGGCGCTGGTCTGGCTGCTGGCATTCAGCGACGGTCCGAGCGCCCATGCCGACTTCTGGAGTACCCGCGAAGCGCTCTGGCTCGCCGCCGCCGGCCCGATCACCCTGGTGCCGCTGGTGTGCTTCAACGCCGCCGCGCGCCACCTGCCCTACGCCACCCTGGGCTTCCTGCAGTACCTGGCGCCGACCCTGGTGCTGCTGCAGGCCACCCTGCTGTTCGGCGAGCACCTCGACAGCACGCGCCTGCTGTCCTTCGCCTTCATCTGGGCGGGGCTGATCGTATACAGCGCGGACGCCTGGTACAGGCTGTCCCGCGCCTGAGCAGAAATTGATCGATCCTCTGCAGGCCAGAGCTGCCAAGGCCTGCAGAGGAATGCCCGCACCTTGTCCACAGACTCATCCAGCCCCGCCGTGGATAACGCCGCGAATGGCCGGCAATTATCCCCAGACACAGATTTCTCCCTCTCCGCCCCAAACCATTGGAGCGAACCTGTACAGATTTCGATCAGTCTTTCGAAACCATTGCCAGGCGTGGCCTGCAAGAACTTATCAACAGGCGGCGCACAAGGCCTTCCACGTCAGCTGTGCAAAGCCGAGGGCGCGCCGGAGAAGGGAATGAAGCCCGCAGCCGGCGCGCCATGGAGGAATCTGGGAACAGTCTGCCCACAGGGTTATCCACAGAATGCGTGGATAACCCCCCTCAGTCATTCTTCGCTGTTGAAACTCAGCTCCACCATCAGATCGTCGGCCAGTTGTTCCAGGTGCTGCTTCAGATCGTCCAGGGAAAGGGTCAACGGCACGGCCAGCAACGCCTCGGCATGGAACAGCGGCTCGCTGCTCATCGGCGCCGGGCGCACTTCGGTGGTCAGGCGCTCCAGGTTCACCCCCTGCTCGGCCAGCAACCGCGTGATATCGCGGACGATCCCCGGCCGGTCGTTGCCCACCAGATCGAGATGGATGGGTTTCCAGTCGCACGAGGGCTCGATGCCGCTTTCCGCCAGCAGCACACGGATGCCGTGGTCCGCCAGCCCCTGCAGGCCCTCTACCAGTTCGTCGTAACCCTCCGCCGGAACCGCGACGCGCAGGATGCCGGCGAACTGCCCGGCCATCCGCGACATGCGGCTCTCCAGCCAGTTGCCGCCGTGGGCGGCGATGCACTGGGCGATCCGCTCCACCAGCCCCGGCTGGTCGGGGGCGATGACCGTTAGAACGAGATGATCCATAAGGCAGACTCCTGGGCGACGAAGCTGGCCCGGACAGCGGGGTGGCGGGAATCCCGGGCTGAAGCCAAAAGTATAGGTGCGACTTCCGCCCCCGGCTGCGACGGGCCGCCACAGGTACTCCGACAAACCAATCGTGTACTGTTTAAAGATTTATCTGGAACAATCTATCTATTTTTTGCGAACATTACTGCCACTGCATGACTGTCGCGCGCTTCCCGGTCGGTCCTCGACCTTAGCCCACTGGTTTTTCCCGTCGCTTCATGTAGTATCCCGCAACTCGGACTACAAGGCGATTTTGCCGCAGTCCAAAGCTGGTTCTGAGCAGAGTGAGGCAAGCAATGACTGAGCGCGTTCAAGTCGGTGGCCTGCAGGTCGCCAAAGTGCTGTTCGACTTCGTGAACAACGAAGCCATCCCCGGGACCGGCGTTGCCGCCGACACGTTCTGGGCCGGTGTGGAAGCCGTGATCAACGACCTGGCGCCGAAGAACAAAACCCTGCTCGCCAAGCGCGATGAGCTCCAGGCGAAAATCGATGCCTGGCACCAGGCCCGCGCCGGCCAGGCCCACGATGCCGTGGCCTACAAGGCATTCCTCCAGGAAATCGGCTACCTGCTGCCGGAAGCCGCCGACTTCCAGGCCGTCACCGAGAACGTCGACGACGAGATCGCCCGCGTGGCCGGCCCGCAGTTGGTGGTGCCGGTGATGAACGCCCGCTTCGCCCTGAACGCCTCCAACGCCCGCTGGGGCTCGCTGTACGACGCGCTCTACGGCACCGACGTGATCAGCGAAGAAGGGGGCGCCGAGAAGGGCAAGGGCTACAACAAGGTCCGCGGCGACAAGGTCATCGCCTACGCGCGCGCCTTCCTCGACCAGGCCGCCCCGCTGGAAAGCGGCTCCCACGCCGATGCCACCGGTTATGTAGTGGCTGGCGGAAATCTTGTAGTGCGCCTGGCCAACGGTTCCGAGACCGGCCTGAAGAACACCGCCCAGTTCGTCGCCTTCCAGGGTGACGCGGCCAAGCCGAGCGCCGTGCTGCTGAAGAACAACGGCCTGCACTTCGAAATCCAGATCGACCCGAACCACAACATCGGCAAGACCGACGCCGCCGGCGTGAAGGACGTGCTGATGGAGTCCGCGCTGACCACCATCATGGACTGCGAAGACTCGGTCGCCGCCGTCGATGCCGACGACAAGGTCGTGGTCTACCGCAACTGGCTGGGCCTGATGAAAGGCGACCTCGCCGAGGAAGTGAGTAAGGGCGGCAGCACCTTCACCCGCACCATGAACCCGGACCGCGAGTACACCAAAGCCGACGGCTCCGCGCTGACCCTGCACGGCCGCTCCCTGCTGTTCGTGCGCAACGTCGGCCACCTGATGACCAACCCGGCGATCCTCGACGCCGCCGGCAACGAAGTACCGGAAGGCATCCAGGACGGCCTGTTCACCGGCCTGATCGCCATCCACAACCTGAACGGCAGCAGCAGCCGCAAGAACAGCCGCACCGGCAGCATGTACATCGTCAAGCCGAAGATGCACGGCCCGGAAGAAGTCGCCTTCGCCTGCGAACTGTTCGGCCGCGTCGAGGACGTCCTCGGCCTGCCGCGCAACACCCTGAAGGTCGGCATCATGGACGAGGAACGCCGCACCACCGTCAACCTCAAGGCCTGCATCAAGGCCGCCGCCGAGCGCGTGGTGTTCATCAATACCGGCTTCCTCGACCGCACCGGTGACGAGATCCACACCTCCATGGAAGCCGGCGCCATGGTACGCAAGGGCGCCATGAAGACCGAGAAGTGGATCGGCGCCTACGAGAACAGCAACGTCGACATCGGCCTGGCGACCGGCCTGCAGGGCCGCGCGCAGATCGGCAAGGGCATGTGGGCGATGCCGGACCTGATGGCCGCAATGGTCGAGCAGAAGATCGCCCACCCGCTGGCCGGCGCCAACACCGCCTGGGTTCCGTCGCCGACCGCCGCCACCCTGCACGCCATGCACTACCACAAGGTCGACGTATTCGCCCGCCAGGCCGAACTGGCCAAGCGCGCCCCGGCGTCGGTGGACGACATCCTGACCATTCCGCTGGCGCCGAACACCAACTGGACCGCGGAAGAGATCGCCAACGAGCTGGACAACAACAGCCAGGGCATCCTCGGCTACGTCGTGCGCTGGATCGACCAGGGCGTCGGCTGCTCCAAGGTGCCGGACATCAACGACGTCGGCCTGATGGAAGACCGCGCCACCCTGCGCATCTCCAGCCAACTGCTGGCCAACTGGCTGCGCCACGGCGTGGTCACCCAGGAGCAGGTAGTCGAAAGCCTGAAGCGCATGGCTGTGGTGGTTGACCGCCAGAACGCCAGCGACCCGCTGTACCGCCCGCTGGCGCCGAACTTCGACGACAACGTGGCATTCCAGGCCGCGCTGGAACTGGTAGTCGAAGGCACCAGGCAGCCGAACGGCTACACCGAACCGGTCCTGCACCGTCGCCGCCGCGAGTTCAAGGCGAAGAACGGCCTCTGATTCGCACCTGCGACACGAAAAACCGCCCTTCGGGGCGGTTTTTTTATGCACGTAGGTTGGCGCTGAGCTTGCGAAGCCCGACAGGTGCCAGACGTTGGGCTTCACTGCGTTCAGCGCCAACCTACGGAGGTGTGCAACAAACCACCTGCAGGGCTGTATACAAAAGCGCACCATCATCGATCACGGCACAGGGGCATTTTCAATAAATCAGGAAGCGGCCCCCGAGCAAGCGGGACAACCGTACAAAAAACCGACAGGCGCCGATTGCAGTCGCAATCGCACTTTGCGATCATTTGCGAATCATTATCGTTTGTTGATTCGTCCCGTTTGGGATGGGGGAGCAAGAGGCGTTGGCAGTCCAGACTGGCAATGGCGAACTCGTCGGCGCTCTGTACCGCGACCACCGCGAATGGCTGGTCGGCTGGCTCAATCGCAGCACCGGCTGTCGGCAACGCGCCGAAGACCTCGGCCAGGACACCTTCGTCCGCGTCCTCGGCCGTCGCGAACTGCCGTCGCTGAAGGAGCCGCGCGCCTTCCTCCTCACCATCGCCAAGGGCCTGCTGGTCGACCACTGGCGTCGCACCGCCCTGGAACAGGCCTATCTGGAAGAACTGCAACAACTCCCCGAACACGCCCAGCCGTCGGCGGAAGAGCAATACCTGATCCTCGCCGACCTGCGCGAGATCGACCGTCTGCTCGGCAAGCTTTCCGTCCGCGCGCGCAGCGCCTTCCTGCTCAACCGCCTGGACGGCCTCGGCCATGCGGAAATCGCCGAACGCCTCGGCGTCTCGGTGCCGCGCGTGCGCCAGTACATCGCCCAGGGCCTGCGCCAGTGCTACTGCGCGCTGTACGGAGAGCCGACATGAACGGCCCGGTCCCGCTGCGCGTCCTCGACGAGGCCATCGCCTGGCAACTGCGCCTGGGCTCGGGCGAGGCGCAGGCCGAAGACGAGGCCGCCTTCGCCCGCTGGCACGCCGCGCACAGCGAACACGCGCGCGCCTGGAGCCAGCTCGGCATGCTCGACCGCAACCTGTCGGCCGCCAGCACACCGGCGGCGCGCAGTGCCCTGCTGCGCTCGCCCGGCGAATCGCGGCGCAAGCTGCGCCGGCTGGCCGGCACCGGGCTGTCGCTGCTGGTCGCCGGCGCGCTGGCGCTGACCCTCGGCAACCGCTATCTGCCGGTGCGCTATGCGCTGGCCGATGTCGTCACGCATACCGGCGAGCTGCGCGAAATGCGCCTGCCGGACAACACCCTGCTGCAGTTGAACAGCCGCACCGCCGTGGACATCCGCTTCGACGCCGGGCAGCGGCGGGTCGTCCTGCTCAGCGGCGAGATCATGGTGCAGACCGCCCACGGCGACGCCCGCCCATTCATCGTCGAAACCCGCGACGGCCACCTGCGCGCCCTCGGCACGCGCTTCCTGGTGGAGCGCGAGGACCACGGCACGCTGCTCAGCGTGTTGCAGTCGGCCGTCGCCGCGCGCCCGGAACTGCGACCCGACGAGCAGGTGATCAAGCAGGGCCAGCACGTGCTGGTGCGCCGCGACGGGCTGGGCCCGCTGGAAGCCAACAGCGCCACCGCCGACGCCTGGACCCACGGCATGCTGGTGGTGGAGAACGTGCGCCTGGGCGAGCTGATCGAGCGGCTCGGCGAATACCAACCCGGCTACCTGGGCGTCGCCCCGGCGGTGGCCGACCTGCGCATCACCGGTAGCTTCCCGCTGCGCAATATCGACCTCGCGCTGAAGTCGCTGGAGCCGACGCTGCCGGTGCGCATCGAGCGCCATAACGACTGGTGGGTCGAGGTGGTGCCGCGCGGTTGACATCCGTAGGTTGGCGCTGAACGCAGTGAAGCCCAACGATGGCGATGTTGGGCTTCGCAGGCTCAGCGCCAACCTACTCGGGAGTCGCGAAAACTTTTTTTCACTCCCCCCTATCACTTTTCCAATCTCATCCGGCAAGGAGGCATTGAGATTCGTTTCCATTCAGGAGTAGTTACCAATGCCCCGCCCTGCCCTGGCCTTCCGTCCGCATCTGCTGGCCGCCGCCATCCTCCTCGCCACGCCGCTGAGCGGCGCCTTCGCCGATGACAGCATCCGCGAATACCACGTACCCGCCGGCCCGCTGGCCAGCACGCTGAACCGCATCGCCGCCGAAGGTGGCCTGAGCCTGAGCCTCGACCCGGCCCTCGCCGCCGGCCGCAGCGCGCGCGCCGTGGAAGGCCGCTACGATGCCGTCGGCGCGCTGCAACAGGCGCTGCAGGGCAGCGGCCTGGAACTGGTACAGAGCGACTCGGGCAGCTTCAGCCTGCGCCCCGTTCCGCAGGACACCCTGTCGATGTCGGCCACCACCGTCAGCGGCGCCCAGGAAGACCCGCAAGGCCCGGTGCAGGGCTATCTCGCCAACCGCACCATGGTCGGCACCAAGACCGACACCCCGTTGCTGGAAACCCCGCGCTCGGTCTCCATCGCCACCCGCGAGCAGATGCAGGACCGCAACGTGCAGAACCTCGACGACGCCGTGCGCTACATGCCCGGCGTGATCGCCAGCAGCTACGGCAGCGACACCCGCGCCGAGTGGCTGAAGGTGCGCGGCTTCGAGCCGACCCAGTTCCTCGACGGCCTGCCGCTGCCGAAGGGCGCCTACACCATGCCCAAGCTGGAAACCTGGGACCTGGAGCGAGTCGCCCTGCTGCGCGGCCCGGCTTCCTCGATCTACGGCCAGACCCCGCCCGGCGGCATGCTGGACATGGTCAGCCGCCGTCCGCAGGAAGAGAGCAGCCATGAAGTGCTGGGCCAGGTCGGCAGCTACGAGCACAAGCAGATCGCCTTCGACAGCACCGGCAAGATCGACGACAACGGCAAGATGCTCTATCGCGTCAGCGGCCTGGTGCGCGACAGCAACACCCAGATCGACCACATCGACAACAAGCGCTACAACATCGCGCCGAGCGTCACCTGGAACTTCGACGAAGACACCCGCCTGACCTTCCTCTCGCAGTACAACCGCGACGACACCGGCATCACCAGCCAGTTCCTGCCGCTGCAGGGCACCAAGCTGCCGACCCCGGCCGGCGAAGTGAAATTCCACGAGAACCTGGGCGACCCGGACTGGGAGTTCTACGACAAGACCTACTACGCCCTGGGTTACGCCTTCGAGCATCGCATCAACGATGTCTGGCAGTTCCGCCAGAACCTGCGCTACACCAAGAGCGACCTGTCGTTCCAGGGCATCACCGCCGGCGGCAACGCCTTCGCGGTGGCCGACGACGGCACCCTCGACCGCGGCGCCAACGTGGTCAACGAGGACATCAGCCAGTTCGCCGTGGACAACAACTTCCAGGCCGACTTCGCCACCGGCGCGGTCAAGCACACCCTGCTGCTCGGCCTCGACCACCAGCGCGCCAACACCAACTTCAACTGGCTGTTCGGCGCCGCGCCGACCAGCAACATCGTCAACCCGATCTACGGCCAGGACTTCAGCAACGTCAGCTACTTCGCGATCAACGACTACAACCAGAAGATGCGCGACACCGGCCTCTACGTGCAGGACCAGATGGCCCTGGACAACTGGCGCCTGACCCTGGGCGGCCGCGAGGACTGGGTTCACACCGGCACCAAGTTCTACAACGTCGGCGGCGCCACCGACACCCGCCGCGACATGCAGTTCAGCGGCAATGCGGCGCTCAGCTACGTGTTCGACAACGGCGTGGCACCCTACGTCTCCTATGCCGAGTCGTTCCAGCCCGAGCCGGGCGGCAGCGGCGGCGAGATCTTCGAACCGAGCACCGGCAAGCAGTACGAACTGGGCATCAAGTACGAGCCGCCGGGCCAGAACATCCTGCTCAGCGCCGCCGTGTACGACCTGAAGCGCGAGAACATCGTTCTCACCGGCAGCGACTTCATCAGCCGTCCGGTGGGCGAGGCAGAAGTGAAGGGCTTCGAGCTGGAAGCCGTGGGTGACGTGACCGAGAACCTCAAGGTGACCGCCGCCTACACCTACGCCAACAGCAAGATGACCAAGGTCGCCCAGGAAGCGGACAAGAACCGCCCGCTGCCGCTGACCCCGGAAAACCAGGCGTCCCTGTGGGCCGACTACACCTGGCACACCGGCCTGCTGGACGGCTTCGGCATCGGCTTCGGCGCGCGCTACGTCGGCGAGACCGAGAACATCGCCATTGGCAGCATGGCCTTCGTGCGCGACAAGTCTGACGGCGATACCGACTCCTACACCGTCTACGACGCCGCCGTGCATTACGACCTCGGTCGCCTGGACAGCTCCCTGCAGGGCCTGAGCGTGGCAGTGAACGCGAACAACGTGTTCGACAAGGAGTTCATCTCCACCTGCGACGGCTTCTACTGCTACTACGGCGACCGCCGCAACGTCGTCGCCAGCGTCGACTACAAGTGGTGATACGAACGGGGCCGCAGATGCGGCCCCGGTTGTTTTCAGCTGTCGAAATCGTCCCGGCGTAGGGCGGGTAAAACCCGCCGATTGTCCTGATTGCGGGATTGGCGGGTTGCACCCGCCCTACATGCCCGGGCAGGTACGGGGCCGGGCGGCCAGTGGAACAGCAGGGCGATGTGCCGTGCCAAGCGCGCGCCCTGCTCGCGTTCCTCGCGCAGTCCGTGCCAGGCGCTCACTTCTGCACCTCCACCTCGTCCAGCGACCATTGCAGTTCGTCCTTGCCGCGCGGCTTGCCGATGCCGTACCAGTCCAGCTTGCGGGTCAGCACCATCACTCCGGCGAGCACGCCGAACAGCAGCAGCGAGCCCATCAGCAGCGCATAGTCCTCGGCGCGCAGCAGGCCGTAGAGCATCCCGTAGAGCGCCGCCAGGCCGAGGCTGAAACCACACCCCCGCGCCAGACTGCGCAGCACATGGCAGAGGTAGAAGCCGATCAGCGCGACGCAGGCGCTGGCGGAAATCAGGTAGGCCAGCTCGAAGCCGAGGTGCTCGCTGAGCGACAGCAGCAGCAAATAGAACAGCGCCAGCGCCATGCCGACCAGGGCGTACTGGATCGGGTGCACCGCCAGCCGCGCCAGCACCTCGAAGAGGAAGAAGCCGGCGAAGGTGAGGACGATGAACAGCAGCGCGTACTTGATCGCCCGGTCGGCCTTCAGGTACTGGTCCACCGGATCGACCAGGCCGACGCCGAAGCTGCTCGCGCTCAAGTCGCATCCGCTGCGGGCGGCGCAGGCCTGCACTTTCTCTTCCAGGTTGGTGGCGAAGAAGCTGCTGCGCCAGCGCGCGCTGAAGCCGTCGTTGTTCACCGTACGCTCGGTGGGCAGGAACTCGCCGCCGAAGCTCGGGTGCGGCCAGTCGGACTTCAGGCTGACCTGGCTGTCGCGCCCGATCGGCGTGATGTCCAGCCGCGAGCTGCCGAGCAGGGCCAGGTCGAAGGCGTAGTCCAGGCGCTGCTGCGCACTGCCGTTCACGCCGGTGAGCGGCGCATGCACGCCGTTGCCAAGCATGCTTTCCTGGCTGCCCGGCTGGAAGTCCAGCTGCTGGCCGTTCAGGCGCAGCTTGAGGGCGTTCTCGATGCCGCGCACGTCGCTGATGCCCACCGTCAGGAACGGCTGCTCGAAACGGTAGTCGGCCAGGTTCTCGTCGATGCCGTAATTCGCCGGCAGCAGGAAGTGCCCGCTGATGCGCGAATCGGCGTGGTACAGGCGCGCCTCGTAGATGCCGCGATGGCGCAGCTCGGTACGCATCTGCCCGTCGAGCTCGAAGGTTTCCGGGAGGAAATACAGGCGGCCACGGTATTCGCGTTCTTCCAGCGTGCGCTTCTTGGTTTCCTTGTCGACATGCCACTCGCGGACGGTGCGGCTATAGGGCACCACCACCAGCGGCCCGGTGATCTGCTGGGCGTAGCTGGAGCTGCGGGCGATGTCCTGCAGCACGCCATCGCGATAGGCCTGCCGCTCGCCGATCAGGCCGTCGATCATCAGCAGGGGGATCAGCAAAAGCAGGATCAGGCCGGCAATGGCGCCGAGCTTGATGGCCAGGGTGCGGTTCATCGGGAGTCTCTCCGTCGGGTTGGAATGCGGAGAGTCTCGGCGGCGCGGATGGAGCCACCGGGGTGGAAATATGGAGATTGTGTGGAGATTGCCCCGGGCACTACTCGGATCCCGTAGGTTGGTGCTGAGCTTGCGAAGCCCAACGGTGCCACGCCCGACAGATGTTGGGCTTCGCTGCGCTCAGCACCAACCTACGCCGGCAGGGTCAACCGCGCTTCGACGCCACCTTCGACATTCCCCACCCACAGCTCGCCGCCGTGCAGCGCGGCGATTTCGGCGACGAAGTTCAGCCCAAGCCCGGTGCTCTTGCGCCCGCTGCCCGGGCGCGGCAGGGAGTAGAAGCGTTCGGTCAGGCGTGGCAGGGCGTAGTCGGGGATCGGTTCGCCCTGGTTGAACAGCGCCAGCCGCCAGTTGCCGTCCTCGCGTTCGGCGCTGAAGCGGATCGTCCCGCCCGCCGGGGTGAAGTCCAGGGCGTTGTCCAGCAGGTTGGCCAGCGCCTGGCGCAGCAGGAAGCGCTCGCCCATGACCACCGCATCGGCGCCCAGCAGGTTCTCGATCTTCACATCGGTGCGGATGCGTGCCTGCAACAGTTCCTCGACCAGCTCGCGCAACGGCACCGCAACACGCTCCTCCAGCCCCTGCCGTTGCTCCACCTGGGCCAGGCTGAGCAGCCGTTCGATCACCTGCTGCAGGCGCTCGCTCTCCCCGGCGATATTGCCGACGAAGCGCGCCCGCTGCTGCGCCGGCATCTCGCCTTCGAGCAGTTCGGCGGCGCCGCGAATGGCCGCCAGCGGACTCTTCAGTTCATGGGTCAGGCTATGCACGTAGCGCTCGACATACTCCCTGCCCTCCAGCTGCACACGCATGCGTTCCACCGCTTCGGCCAGTTGAGCCAGCTCGCCGCCACGGTAGCGCGGCAGCTCGGCACGCCGGCCCTCGCTGACCGCCTGGGCGTAGCGGGTCAGTCGCCGCAGCGCGCCACTCAGCCACCACGACAGCAATCCACCGACCAGCAGGCCGAGGCCGATCAGCCCGGCACCGAGCCAGGCCAGCCGGCGCTGCGAGCGGTCGATGTAGGGTTGCAGGGTGCGGTTGGGTTTGGAAACCGAGACCACGCCGATGATCCGCTCGCCATCCCTGATCGGCGCCGCGACGTACATCACCGAGGAATCCGGGTCGTCCGCCGACTCGCGGGTCGAGCGCGCGCCGTACTTGCCGCGCAGGGTCAGATGGACGTCGTTCCAGCGCGAATAATCCTGCCCCACCGCCGCGCCGCTGGAGTCGAGCAGGACGATGCCGCGCGCGTCGGTGACGTAGATGCGGTGGTTCACCTCGGTCTTGCGCACGCCCCAGATATCCGCCTGCGGGCTGCGCTTGCCGTAGGCCTGCAACAGCTCGGGCAGTTGGCTCTGGGCCAGGGTGCCGCGCTTCAGGTCGTCGCGGAGGATTTCCGCCAGCAGGTTGGCGGTGTCCACCAGGGTTTCCTCGGTGGACTGGCGCACGCCGGGGCGGATTTCGTCCATCACCGTGCTGAGCACGAAATAGCCGGTCAGCCCGACGAACAGGAAGTAGACCAGGAAGATGCGGACGCCGAGCGGCATCAGCTCTGGCCCGGCGCGTAGCTGTAGCCGAGGCCGCGGTGGGTCTGGATCGGCTCGGCGTCGGCGGCGACCTGGCGCAGCTTGGCGCGCAGGCTCTTGATGTGGCTGTCGATGTTGCGCTCGTAGCCCGCCTCGCTGGAGACGCCCAGCGCATCGAGCAACTGCTCGCGGCTGAACACCCGCTCCGGCTGGCCGAGCAGCGTCTGCAGCAGGCGGAACTCATGGCGGGTCAGACTCAGCGGCTGGCCGCGATAGGCGATGCGCATGCGCTCGCCGTCCACCTCGAACGACCCGCCGGACTGCATCGGCGCGGCCTCGCGGGGCGCGACTCGCTTGAGGATGACTTTGACCCGCGCCGCCACTTCGCGCGGGCTGAACGGCTTGACCACGTAGTCGTCGGCGCCGATCTCCAGGCCGACCACGCGGTCGATCTCGGCGTTGCGCGCGGTGAGGAAGATCACCGGCACCTCGGAGAAGCGCCGCAGCCGCTTGCAGGCCTCGAAGCCGCTGATGTCCGGCAGGCCGACGTCGAGGATGACCAGGTCGAACGCCTCGCGCTGCAAGCGTTCCAGAGCCTCGCCGGCCAGGGTCAGCCAGGTGGCGGCGAAGCCCTCCGCCTGCAGCGCGTAGAGCAGCGTGTCGGCGATGGCGGCTTCGTCTTCGACGATCAGGATATGTGGCATTCCCTGCTCCCTGAATATCAGTCGGCCGAGCAGTTCGGCTTGCCGGCGGCGAAGCGCTCGCGCGGGTCGACCGCGACGTGGAACTTGCGCAGGCCCTTGGCGCCCATCAGGAACGGGTAGTTGAAGTTGCTGCGGTCGGTGAGGTTGACCTCGATGGTCCGCTGGTCGTCGCCCAGGCAAACCGGCAGCTCGATCACCGGGCGCTCGCTGAGGCGGTTGTCCTCCTCTTCCTCCTCCTCGTCGCGGCCGTCGGCGCGGTTCTTGATCTTCGAGATGCGCGCCAGCTTGTGCTCGTACACCGAGTTGTCGGCTTCCTTGGTGGCCAGGCGGAAACGCACCCAGTCCTCGCCGTTGCGCTGGAATATCTCGATGTCCCGAGCCGACAGCGAAGAGGTGTAGGCACCGGTATCCATCTTCGCCTGCAGGGTGCGGTCGAGGTCCGGCAGGCCGACCCATTCGTAGCGTCCGTAGAGGTGCGGCTCGGCGGCAAGGGCTGGCAGGGCGATCAGGGTCAACAGGGCGAGGGCGCGCTTCACGCGGGTTCTCCAGAGGCGGGCAATCCCCATAGGACTAACACGCCGGCAAACGGTTCGCCAGCTTGGGAAGCCATGGCGGCCTGCGTATCATGGCCCGCGTCACTCCGCACAAGGAACCGGACCGCCATGCAGGCACTGCTGACAGGCGTCTTCGCCAGCCTTCTGTTGCTGCTCAACACCCTGATCCTGATCGGCCCGCTGCTGCTGATCGCCCTGCTCAAGCTGGTGCTGCCCGGCCAGGCGCTGAAGGATGCGTGTTCGCGGGGCGTGATGTGGGTCGCCGAGACCTGGGCGGAACTCTGCAAGGCCATCTTCGCCCTGCTCACCCCGACGCACTGGGACATCCGCGGCGCCGGCGACCTGCGCGGCGATACGTCCTACCTGGTGGTGAGCAACCACCAGTCCTGGGTCGATATCCCGGCGCTGGTGCAGGCGTTCAACCGCAAGGCGCCGTACTTCAAGTTCTTCCTGAAGAAGGAGCTGATCTGGGTGCCCCTGCTCGGCCTGGCCTTCTGGGCGCTGGACTACCCGTTCATGAAGCGCTACGCCAGGGACTTCCTGGAGAAGAACCCGCACCTGAAGGGCAAGGACCTGGAAATCACCAAGGCCGCCTGCGAGAAGTTCAAGCGCATGCCGGTGACGGTGGTGAACTACCTCGAAGGCACCCGCTTCACCCCGGCCAAGCACGCCCGCCAGCAGTCGCCGTACCGCAACCTGCTCAAGCCGAAGGCCGGCGGCGTGGCCTTCGTCCTCGGCGCCCTCGGCGAACAGCTCGACGCCATGCTGGATGTCACCGTGGTCTACCCGCAGGGCCGCGCGCCGGGCTTCTGGGACCTGCTCAGCGGCAAGGTTCCCCATGTGATCGTGGATATCCGCACCCACGCCATCGACCCGGCGCTGTGGCAGGGCGACTACGAGAACGACGGGCAATTCCGCCAGCAGGTGCAGGATTGGGTATCGCGCCTGTGGACGGAGAAGGACGACCGCATCGACCAACTCCGCAAGGAGCTGTAACCGCAGGTTGGCGCTGAGCGCAGCGAAGCCCAACGGTGCAGCGCCCGGCCATCGTTGGGCTTCGTGCCTCAGCCCAACCTACGAAAAGCCGCTCAGGCCATCTGCCCGATGGTCCGGCGGAAGCGCCACAGGGCGCCGGCGAAGAACGCCGAGCCGATGGCGATAACCGTAGGTTGGCGCTGAGCGCAGCGAAGCCCAACGGTGCAGCGCCCGGCCATCGTTGGGCTTCGTGCCTCAGCCCAACCTACGAGAAGCCGCTCATGCCATCTGGCCGATGGTCCGGCGGAAGCGCCACAGGGCGCCGGCGAAGAACGCCGAGCCGATGGCGATGATCGCCAGAAACTGCGGCCAGACGATGGCGAGTCCCGCGCCGCGATAGAGGATCGCCTGGGCCAGGCTGACGAAGTGGGTGGTCGGCGCCGCCAGCATGATCTGCTGCACCAGTTCCGGCATGCTCTCGCGCGGCGTGGTGCCGCCGGAGAGGATCTGCAGCGGCAGCAGCACCAGGATGGTCAGCAGGCCGAGTTGCGGCATCGAGCGCGCCACGGTGCCGAGGAAGATGCCGATGGAGGTGGTGGCGAACAGGTTCAGCGCCGCGCCGAGCAGGAACAGCGCCAGCGAGCCGCCCAGCGGCACCGCCAGCCAGCCCTGCACCACCACGGTCAGCGACAGCGCCGCCGCGCCCAGCACCACCACGCCCATCGACCAGACCTTGGCCAGCATGATCTCCAGCGCCGACAGCGGCATCACCAGCAGGTGCTCGACGGTACCGTGTTCGCGCTCGCGGATCAGCGCGGCGCCGGTGAGGATGATCGACAGCATGGTGATCTGGTTGATCACCTCCACCACCGCGCCGAACCACGACTGGGTCAGGTTCGGGTTGAACTGCATGCGCACGTCCAGCCCGACCGGCATCGCCGGCGCCTCGCGGTAGCGGCTGACGAACTCGCGCACCTCGGTGGCGACGATGTTCTGGATGTAACCGGCGCCGGAGAACGCCTGCGCCGTCTGCGTGGCATCGACGTTGACCTGGATCGCCGGCTGCCGCCCGGCCAGCACGTCGCGCTGGAAGTCCGGCGGAATGTCCAGGGTGAAGGTGTACAGCCCGGTATCCAGGCCGCGATCCATCTGCGCCGGGTCGATCATCGCCGGCAGGCGGAAGTACGGCGGCTGGAAGGCGTTGACGATGCGCGAGGACAGCTGCGACTGGTCCTCGTCGACCACCGCGATGGGCGCGTGGTGCAGGGTTTCCGGCAGGCCGGTGGCGGAACTGTAGACGCCGAGGGTGAAGGCCCAGGCGATCAGCGCCAGCATCGCGTAGTCGCGGCCGAGGCTGCGGAATTCCTTGATGCCGAGGTGGAACACGTTCAGCAGGCGGCGCACGGCTCAGTCCTCCTGCTTCTTCAGGAAACGCACGCTGAGCGCGGTCAGCAGCGGGATGGCGATCAGCAGCGGCAGGTAGTAGCTCCACAGGTCCGGGAAGCCCAGCGCCTTGGAAAAGGTCCCGCGGCTGATCACCAGGAAGTGTGACGCCGGGTAGACCTTGCCGATCCACAGGCCCACCCCTTCCAGCGAGGAAACCGGGTGGATGAAGCCGGAGAACTGCACCGCCGGGATCATGGTGGCGATGGCCACGCCGAACACCGCGGCGATCTGGCTGCGCATGAAGGTCGACAGCACCAGGCCGAGGCCGGTGCTGCATGTCACGTAGAGCAGCGCGCCGATCAGCAGCGCGAGGAAGCTGCCCTTGAGCGGCACGCCGAACATCAGCACCGCCAGCGCCACCATCAGCAGGAAGTTGACCATGCCCATGGCGATGTAGGGCAACTGCTTGCCGAGCAGGAACTCCAGGCGCGTGACCGGCGTGACGTAGAGGTTGGTGATCGAGCCCAGCTCCTTCTCGCGCACCACGCCGAGGGCGGTGAGCATCGCCGGGATCATGATCAGCAGCAGCGGAATCACCGCCGGCACCATCGCCTTGATGCTCTCCACGTCGGGGTTGTAGCGGTAGCGCAGCTCGATGGTCGATGGCGCGCCCGGGGCGTCCATGGCCGATTGCCGCGCGAGGTCGGCGAGGTACTGGTTGTGGATGCCCTGCACATAGCCGAGCACGGTGTTGGCGCGGGTCGGCATGGCGCCGTCGACCCAGGCGCCGATGGCCGGGGCGGCGCCGCGCTTGAGGTCGCGGCCGAAGCCCGGCGGAATCTCGATGGCCAGGCTCAGCTCGCCGCTGCGCATGCGCCGGTCGAGTTCCGAGTAGTCGTGGATCGGCGCGTGCTCGATGAAGTAGCGCGAGCCGGCGAGGTTCAGCGCGTAGGCCTCGCTGGTGGTGGTCTGGTCGCGGTCGAGCACGGCGTAGGACAGGTCCTCGACATCCATGTTGATGCCGTAGCCGATGATGAACATCAGCATCACCGTGCCGAGCAGCGCCAGGGTCAGGCGGATCGGATCGCGGCGCAGCTCCATGGTCTCGCGCCGCGCATAGCTGAGCAGGCGCAGCAGGCTGAAGCGCGACCTGCGCTGGCGATGCGGCGCACTGTCGGCGCTTTCCATTGGCGGCGGCGTTTCCACCGGTTCGCCGGTGCCGGCCGCTTCCTCCAGGTAGGCGATGAAGGTCGCCTCCAGGCTGCCCAGGCCGCGCTGCTCGGTCAGCTCGTCCGGCGTGCCGCTGGCCAGCACGCGGCCGGCGTGCATCAGCGAGATGCGGTCGCAGCGCTGCGCCTCGTTCATGAAGTGGGTGGAGATGAAGATGGTCACGCCGTCGTTGCGCGACAGCTCGACCATCAGCTCCCAGAAGCCGTCGCGGGCCACCGGGTCGACGCCCGAGGTCGGTTCGTCGAGGATGAGGATTTCCGGCTTGTGGATGACCGCCACCGCCAGCGACAGGCGCTGGCGAATGCCCAGCGGCAGGCGGCCCGGCAGTTCGTCGCGCACCGCTTCGAGGTCGAAACGCTGGAGCATTTCCGCCACCCGCGGATCGATGCTTTCCGCCGGCAGGTGGAACAGCCGCGCGTGCAGTTCGAGGTTCTGCAATACGGTCAGCTCGCTGTACAGCGAGAACGACTGCGACATGTAGCCGACCCGCCGGCGCGTCTCCATGTCCTTCGCATCCACCGCCTGGCCGAACAGCGCGCAGTTGCCCTCGCTGGCCGGCAGCAGGCCGGTGAGCATCTTCATGGTGGTGGACTTGCCGCAGCCGTTGGAGCCGAGGAAGCCGAAGATTTCCCCGCGCTCGATGCGGAAGCTGACGTGATCCACCGCGACGAAATCGCCGAAGCGGCAGGTCAGGTCGTGGGCCTCGATGGCGATGCCGTCGAACTGCCTGCGCGGCGGAATCCGCAGCTCGTGGTGGCCATGGCGCTTGCGCTCCGGCAGCAGGGCGATGAAGGCGGCCTCCAGCGACGGCTTGCCGGTGCGCTCGCGCAGCTCGGCGGGCGTGCCGGTGGCCAGCACCCGGCCCTCGTCCATCGCCACCAGCCAGTCGAAGCGCTCGGCCTCCTCCATGTAGGCAGTCGCCACCAGCACGCTCATGCCCTGGTGGTCGGCGCGGATGCGCTCGATCAGCTCCCAGAACTGGTTGCGCGACAGCGGATCGACGCCGGTGGTCGGCTCGTCGAGGATCAGCAGGTCGGGATCGTGGATCAGCGCGCAGCACAGCCCGAGCTTCTGCTTCATGCCGCCGGAGAGCTTGCCCGCCGGGCGGTCGGCGAACGGCGCCAGCCCGGTGCTGCGCAGCAGGTCGGCGATGCGCCGCTCGCGCTCGGCCTTCTCGTGGCCGAACAGGCGGCCGAAGAAATCGACGTTCTCGAACACCGACAGCGTCGGATAGAGGTTCTTGCCCAGCCCCTGCGGCATGTAGGCGATGCGCGGGCAGACCGTGCGGCGATGCTTCCGGCTGCGCATGTCGCCGCCGAGCACGGCGATCTCGCCGTCCTGCATCTTCCGCGCGCCGGCGATCAGCGCCAGCAGGCTGGACTTGCCGACGCCGTCCGGGCCGATCAGGCCGACCATGCGGTTGGCCGGAATCTCCAGGCTGACCTCGTCGACCGCACGCGTCGCGCCGTAGCGCAGCGACACCCCGGACAGGCGCGCCACGCTGTCCGCCCCGCCGTTCATTCAGGAACCCTGATCTGCAGGTCCGCCGGCCACTCGGCCTGGGGATCGAGGCGCAGGTAGGCCATCCCCGGCACGCCGGTCTTCACGTAGGTGATGTGCTTGCGCAGCAGTTCCGGATCGATGCGCGCCTTGACCCGGAACATCAGCTTTTCGCGCTCGCTGGCGGTTTCCACGGTCTTTGGGGTGAACTGCGCGACGCTGGCGACATACGACAGCTTCGCCGGAATCACGTACTGCGGCGCCGCGTCGATCACCAGCCGAACTTCCTGCCCCAGCTGCAGCAATCCGGCCTGCGGCGCCGGGAGGAAGAAGGTCATGTAGACGTCGCTCAGGTCGACCATGTTGAGCAGCTTGCCGCCCGCCGCCAGCACCTCGCCGGGCTGCGCCACGCGGTACTGCACGCGGCCGTTGCGCGGCGCCTTGAGCAGGCTGTCGTCGATATCCGCCTGCAGCCTCGCGACGCTGGCATCGGCGGCCTCGATGGCCGACTGCGCCTCGATCACCTGGGAGCGCGCCGCCTCGATGCCGGCCTGCGCAGAGAGCACCTGCGAACGCGACGCGGCCAGCGCCGCCTGGGCGCTCTGCAGCACCGCGCGGTCGTCGTCGAGTTGCTGTTGCGGCAGGGCGTTGCGCCTGACCAGCGCTTCGGTACGGGCGAAACGCTTCTGCGCGGCGGTCAGTTCCGCCTGGCGCTGGTTGACCACCGCGCTGGCGGTGGCCTGCTCGCTTTCCCGCTGCGCCACCAGGGCGGTGGCGGTGAGCTTGGCGTTCTGCGCCTGGCGCGCCTGCGCTTCGGCCTGCGCCAGTTGCGCCTGGAGCACCTGGGTATCCATGCGCGCGACGACCTGGCCGATCTTCACGAAGTCGCCTTCGTCCACCAGGATTTCCGCCACCCGCCCGGGCAGCTTGGTCGCGACGTCCACCTCGGTGGCTTCGATGCGCCCGTTGCCGCTGGCGAAGCCGTCGCCGAGCCCGTCGGGTTTGAGGGTCTGCCAGGCCAGTGCAGCGGCCACCGCGAGCGCCACGGCGATCATTCCGCGGAACAGCCAGCGTCTGGAGTTTCCGGTCATCGATCCTCCCTTATCGTCTGCGGCCATTACGACCGTTGAACTGGAGAGCTTCGTTGCTGGGCAGAAAATCGGGCTTGATTCATGTCACCCGATCAGGGAAACGTCGTACATCCATATCGGAACGTGGCGATACGTAGGTTGGCGCTGAGCTTGCGAAGCCCAACGTGCCAATGCCGGGCCCATGTTGGGCTTCGCTGCGCTCAGCGCCAACCTACGGGCCTCACGGCTGAATGATCAGGTTGGTGAACAATAGGTCGTCCACCAGCGGCTTGCCCTCTTCCGCATTGATCGCCGCGCGCACCTGTTTGAGCGCCTCCTGGCGCAGCTTTTCCTTGCCTTCGAGGTTGCCCAGGGTTTCGTCGGTCTGCTGGGCGAACAGCATGATCAACTGGTTGCGGATCAGCGGTTCGTGCTGCTCGACCTTGTCCGCCGCCTCGGTGCCGGTCACCTTCAGGGCGATATCTGCCTTGTAGTACTTCAGTCGCGGACCGTTGCCGTAGTTGCCCACCAGGGCCGGGGTGATCGAGACGAAGGCCGGCTTGTTCGCCTCGTCCGCGGCCGGTTTCTCCGAGGCGGCAACGAACGGGCTGGACGACAGGGCCAACAGCAGGGCGAGGATGGTTCTCAAGGCAGGCACTCCGCAAAGGTTGCCGGCAAGCATATCCAGTCCTTCGCCGTCGCCCAAGCTATGCGGCGGTATAACCGCTGACGATTCTGATTGCCCGACGGCCGTGGGTTCCTACACTGGCAGGATTCCAACAAGGAGCCTCGCCGATGAAAGCCGTGCTGTGCAAAGCCTTCGGCCCCGCCGAAAACCTGGTTCTCGAAGAAGTCGCCAGTCCCGAGCCGAAGAGCAACGAAATCCTCATCGATGTGCATGCCGCCGGGGTCAACTTCCCCGACACCCTGATCATCGAGGGCAAGTACCAGTTCAAGCCGCCCTTCCCCTTCTCCCCGGGCGGCGAAGCGGCGGGCGTGGTCGCCGCGGTAGGCGACAAGGTGAAGCACCTGAAGCCGGGCGACCGGGTGATGGCGCTGACCGGCTGGGGCAGCTTCGCCGAGCAGGTCGCGGTGGAGCATTTCAAGGCGCTGCCGATCCCGGACGGCATGGACTTCACCAGCGCCGCCGCCTTCAGCATGACCTACGGCACCTCGATGCATGCGCTGAAGCAGCGCGGCAACCTGCAGCCGGGCGAAACCCTGCTGGTGCTCGGCGCATCGGGCGGCGTCGGCCTGGCGGCGGTGGAGATCGGCAAGGCGATGGGCGCGCGGGTGATCGCTGCGGCGAGCAGCGAAGCCAAGCTGGAAGTGGCCCGGGCTGCCGGCGCCGACGTGCTGATCAACTACAGCGAAGGCAGTCTGAAGGACAAGCTGAAGGAAGCCACGGGCGGCAAGGGCGTCGACGTGATCTACGATCCGGTCGGCGGCCCGCTGTTCGAGGAAGCCTTCCGCTCCATCGCCTGGAACGGCCGCATGCTGGTGATCGGCTTCGCCAGCGGCAGCATCCCCTCGCTGCCGGTCAACCTCGCCCTGCTCAAGGGCGCCTCGCTGGTCGGGGTGTTCTGGGGCGCCTTCGCCCAGCAGCAGCCGCAGGACAACGTGGCGAACTTCCAGCAACTGTTCCGCTGGTACGCCGAGGGCAAGCTGAAACCGCTGATCTCGCAGACCTGGCCGCTGGAAAAGGCCGGCGAGGCGATCAACCACCTCGGCCAGCGCAAGGCGGTCGGCAAGGTGGTGGTCAAGGTACGCTGAAACACTGCAAGGGGAGGCGCCAGTCTCCCCTTGTTGTTACGGCACTATTACAGATCCGAAATACCCCTTCCTTATTTCCCGCCCCTGCTTTTTTGCACTCATCCGGTGCAACTTTCGCTCTTGAAGCGAAAGGCAATATCGATTAGCAGAATTTGATCAAACGAACTTCTCTGCGTCGTCCATACATTACAAAAAACTCCGCCGAATATATTTCGGCGTTTCCCGCATCAACTCCAATGCGGCCCTTCAATCAATTGAACTGTCGGTGACTGAACATGTTCAAGGTCATGGCCGTTTTCTTGTCCGGCGCTGTTTGCGCAGGATGCAATGGCCTGGTTCGTCCGGATATGGACGGCACCGGCGAGCCGCATTATTTCCGGGTATTTTCCGGATTCCCGCTGCCGTTCCTGTACATGGCCTCGGCGGTGCAGTGGAACGAGGAATACGCCGTCACCGTGCGGCACATTCCGCTGGTTTCCGGCAAGGCGCATACCTGCAGTACCGGCTGCGACCTGGTCTTCATCCGCCATCGCTGCGACTGCAAGGTCCCGCTCTGGCGCGCCCCGCGCGTCGGCGAGAACATCACCGCGGCCGGCGCCAGCCCCTATCTGCTGGGCGTCACCGGACAGGGCAAGGTCTACCCGGCGCCCTTCGTCAATACCGACGAAAACAGCGGCGATTACTACGCCATCCATGACGCGCCGCTGGTGGAAGGCATGTCCGGCGGACCGGTGATTGGCAGCGACGGCCAGATCGTCGGAATCAATATTGGGATCTACTCGACACTTTTGAACAATATAGACAGCCCTGGCGCCAAGGGAGCGAAAAGAATCAGCGTCTTCGTCCCCTTCGCAATTATCCAGAGAGAGTGGAACTTGCTTGACGCCAGACTTTCCCCAGACGAGCGTCAAAGAATAGCCGCCAAATAACACAAAACACTTTAATAGTTATCCGACGGCGTTTCAGAAATTTAACAGAATCAGAGAAAGTGCAATTATCCACAAACCGGAAATTGCACTTTCCTGAAACTTCCCCAAGACTCCGAATCGGCAATCAATGCATCCGGAACATATCGTCCCGATCAGGATCGATAGAGATCCTTGAAGCGATCGCGCAACTGGTTCTTCTGCACCTTGCCCATCACATTGCGCGGCAGCGCGTCGACCACCAGCACCCGCTTGGGCTGCTTGTAGCGCGCCAGCCTGCCGTCGAGGCCGGCGACGATCTCCGCTTCCTGCACCACGGCGCCGGGGGTGGCGACCACCACCGCCGTCACGCCTTCGCCGAAGTCCGGGTGCGGCACGCCGATCACCGCCGACTCGGCCACGCCCGGCAAGGTATCGATGATCTGCTCCAGCTCCTTCGGATACACGTTGTAGCCGCCGCTGATGATCATGTCCTTGCTGCGCCCGACGATCTGCACATAGCCCCGCTCGTCGATGAAGCCGATGTCGCCGGTCATGAAGTAGCCGTCGGCACGCAGTTCCTCGGCGGTCTTTTCCGGCATCCGCCAGTAGCCCTGGAATACGTTCGGTCCACGCACCTCGATCATCCCCGGCTCGCCCTGCGGCAGGACAGTCGGCTCGGCCACGCCCGGATCGGTGATGCGCAGCTCGACGCCCGGCAGCGGGAAGCCGACGGTGCCCGCGATGCGCTCGCCGTCGAGCGGGTTGGAGGTATTCATGCCGGTTTCGGTCATGCCGTAGCGTTCGAGGATCGCCTGCCCGGTGCGCTCGCGGAACGCCCTGTGGGTTTCCGCGGTGAGCGGCGCGGAGCCGGATACGAACAGGCGCATGTGCGCGACCGCCGCGTGATTCAGCTCCGGCTGATCGAGCAGGCGGGTGTAGAAGGTCGGCACGCCCATCAGCAGATTGACCTGGGGCAGCAGGCGCAGGACTTCCGCGGCGTCGAACTTCTCCAGGAACAGCATCGAGCCGCCCGCCAGCAGCAGGCTGTTGCAGGCCACGAACAGGCCGTGGATGTGGAAGATCGGCAGCGCATGGAGCAGCCAGTCGTCCGCCGACAGCTGCCAGGCCTGCACCAGCGCGCGGGCGTTGGAGACCAGATTGCCGTGGCTGATCATCGCGCCCTTGGAGCGCCCGGTGGTGCCGGAGGTGTAGAGGATCGCCGCGAGATCGTCGGCACTGCGCGGCACATCGGCGAAGTTCCCTGGCTGGCCGTCCACCCGCGTCATCAGGCTGCCTTCGCCATGGCTGCCAAGAGTCGCCAGTTGAGCCACGGCGCACTCCCCGGCCAGTTGCCGGGCCTCGGCCTCGAAAGCCGGCGCGCAGACGAACAGCGTCGGCTGCGCATCGCCGAGGAAGTAGCGCAGCTCGTCGGCGGTGTAGCCGCTGTTGAGCGGCAGGTAGACGCCGCCGACCCGCAGGGTGGCGAGGTAGAGCATGATCGCCTCGGGACTCTTGTCCACCTGCACCGCAACCCGGTCGCCCGGCTGCACGCCGAGTTCGACCAGGGCATGGGCGAACTGCGCGGTGCTGCGCAGCATGTCGGCATAGCTGTAGCCGCCGCCGTCGGGCGTGCGGATGAAAGGTTTCTGCAGATCGCTCGGCAGATGCGCGCCGATGGCGGCGAAAAGACTCTGGTTCATGCTCGGTTCCTAGCTGTTGGCCTTGCGCAGCAGGGTGGCGTGACGCTTGACCTCGGGCGAGGCCATGACGGTGCCCTGGTTGGCATAGGCTTCGTGGTTTTTCTCGATCTGGCGCAGTTCGTAGCGGTAATTCACCATCAATCCGGCGGCCTGGCGCAGCCCGCCGGGGGACAGGTCGCCGCGCCAGTTCAGGCGCTCCAGGCGCGCACCGTTGCCGAGGTGGAAGCGCGCCACCGGATCGAGCGGGCGGCCTTCGGCGTTCTTCGCGTTGAGGAAGTATTCGGCGGCCAGCGCCAGCAGCGGTTGCTCCAGGCGTGGCGGAGGTGCGCTGTCGCCCTTGAGCGCCTTGAGACAGTCGGCGGCGATGGGAGCGAGCCGCGCATCGCCGTCGAGGCCGTCCAGCCAGCGGCGAAAGCCGGGTACCGGCGACAGGGTGACGAAGTTCCTCAGGCTCGGGACTTCCCGCGCCAGCTCTTCCACCACCTGCTTGATCAGGAAGTTGCCGAAGGAAATCCCGCGCAATCCTTCCTGGCAGTTGCTGATGGAATAGAACACGGCGGTATCCGGCTCCTCGGCCGCCACGCCGTCGGGGCGCTGTTCGAGTATCTCGTCGATGGCGCCGGGCATGCTGCGGGTCAGCGCCACTTCGACGAAGATCAGCGGCTCTTCGGCCAGCGCCGGATGGAAGAAGGCGAAACAGCGCCGGTCCGCCGGTTGCAGGCGGCTGCGCAGGTCGTCCCAATCCCTGATTTCGTGTACCGCCTCGTAGCGGATGATCTTTTCCAGGATCGACGCCGGGGTCGACCAGTCGATCCGCCGCAGCACCAGGAAGCCGCGGTTGAACCACGAGGTCAGCAGATGCTGCAGGTCCTGGTCGACCGCGATCAGCTCGGGTTTGGCCTTGAGCTGCTGGAGCAGCAGGCGGCGCATGGCGATCAGCTCGGCGGTGCCGCCGGGCGCCTGGTTGAGGCGCCGGAACAGCTCCTGGCGCGGCGGCTCGCAGGCGCGGAACAGCGCACTCACCTGCTCCGCACCGGGGTTTTCCAGATAGCGCCGGCAGGCCTCGGCCAGCGCGTCGTGGGGTGGCGCGAACTCCTTCAGCAGCCCATCGAAGAACACCTTCTGCTGCTCCGGCGGACAGTCGCGATAACTGCACAGCACCTGCCGCGCCAGGGCCACGCCGGACGCCTCGCCATGCCCCGACAGCAGCCGGCGGCTGGCCTCGACCAGCGTCGCCGCACTGATCGGCGCTGGCTCGCGCGATTCCAGCAGTTGCCGGCCACGTTCGCTGATGCTCTGCAAGAGTTCCTGGAAGAAGCTGACGTTCATCGTTTCCCCCTCGTTCTGCGTTCGAAGTGCCGCCGTTACCGCTCCGAGCGGAGCAATGGCGGCGGGCAGCGCTGGTACCAGCGGCTGGCCTGCTCGTAGGCATGCGCCAGTTGCAGGACCGCCAGGTCGGCGTGGTGCCGGCCGATGATCTGCAGGCCCATGGGCAGACCCTGTTCATTGAAGCCGACCGGGACGTTGGCCACCGGGCAACCGGACAGGGTGCCGGGGATCACCACCTCCATCCAGCGGTGGTAGGTGTCCATCGCCACGCCTTCGATTTCCTTCGGCCATTCCAGGTTCTTGTCGAACGGGAACACCTGCGCGCTGGGCAGCAGCAGGTAGTCGTAGCGTTCGAACAGCTTGCTGATCGCACGGTACCAGTCGCTGCGCGCCACCGAGGCGCGGTAGACATCCACCGCCGACAGGCGCAGGCCGTTTTCCACCTCCCAGCAGGCTTCCGGCTTGAGCTGGGCGCGTTTCTGCGGATCGGCGTAGAGCTCGCCGAGGGAACCGGCGACCATCCAGTGACGCAGGGTGCGCCAGCATTCCCAGAGCCGTTCCGGGGAGAAGCCGGAGTCGGCTTCTTCCACCGTGCAGCCGATCGCCTCGAAGTCGGCGAAGGCACGGCGGCACAGTTCGAGCACGCCGCTCTGCATCGGCAGGTAGCCATTGAAATCACCCAGCCAGCCGAGCCGCGCGCCCTTGAGATCGCACTCCAGCGGACCGGCGAAGGCAGCCCCCGACTCGGGAATGGACAGCGGCGCGCGGCTGTCACCGCCGGCCTGTACCGACAGCAGCAGGGCGACATCGCGCACGCTGCGGCCCATCGGCCCTTCGTAGCCGAGCTGGTCGATGAACAGGTCGGCGCTGTCGTCGAACGGCACCCGGCCCTGCGAAGGACGGAAGCCGATGATGTTGTTGAAGGCCGCCGGGTTGCGCAGCGAGCCCATCATGTCGCTGCCGTCGGCCACCGGCACCAGTTGCAGGGCCACCGCCGCGGCCGCCCCGCCGCTGCTGCCGCCGGCGGTCCTGCCCGGGTCGTAGGCGCAACCGGTGGCGCCGAAGACCGGGTTGTAGCTCTGCGAGCCGAGGCCGAACTCCGGGGTATTGGTCTTGCCGATCAGCACCGCGCCGGCCGCGCGAAGACGCTCGACCATGATGCCGTCACGCTCGGGCAGGTAGTCGCGGTACAACGGCGAGCCCAGGGTGGTGCGAATGCCGCGGGTCAGCGAGAGGTCCTTCACCGCATGGGGCAGGCCATGCATCCAGCCGCGGTACTCGCCGCGCGCCAGTTCGGCGTCGCGCGCATCGGCCTCGGCCAGCAGTTGCTCCGTCGGCTGCTGGCTGACGATGGCGTTGACCGCCGGATTGAAGCGCTCGATATGCCCGAGATAGTCCACCATCACTTCGTGGCAGGACACCTCGCGCTGGCGAATGAGTCCGGCCAGTTCGTGGGCCTGTAGCTGGACGAGTTCGCTGATGTTGTTGTTCTGGCTCATACGACGTTGCCTTGAAACGGCTTGTTGATCGGGTTCGCGGGACGACGGGAAAGGCGGAAAGACGGGCGAACGGGGTCGTGCCGACCGGCGCGATGCCGGTCCGCCCCACGGTCATCCGTCACCCCCGCGGACGCGGGGGGCCGGGAATCCGCCTCAGCGCATCAGGTTGGTCCACAGGCGGTCGGCCAGGCGGATCGAGCCTTCGCCGCAGGTCTTGCTGAACACCACCCTGGTGCCTTCGGGGATATGCAGCTCCGGAGCGTCCTTCAGGCTGGCATCGAGGAAGGGCTCGACACCCTTGATCGGGCTCTGGTGCTTGAGGAAGTTCTGCGTCATCGCGGAGTTCTCGGGCTGGCTGAGGAAGGCGATGAACTTCTTCGCGTTCTCCGGGTTGCGGCTGCCCTTGGGGATGACCATGTTGTCGACCCAGGCCAGCACGCCTTCCTTCGGATACAGGTACTTCAGGGTCGGCTTCATCTCACGCGCGCGCATCGACGAGCCGCCCCAGAACATCGACATGTCGACTTCGCCAGAAGCGAGGTTCTCGCGAATCGAGCCGGCCTTGGAGCTGTAGGTCTTGACGAAGGGCTTCTGCGCCTTGAGCAGGGTCAGCACCTGCTGCATCTGCTTGGGGTCCTCGCTGCACAGCGGGATGTCCAGGTAGACGCTGGCCGCGTCGACCACTTCGCTGACCGAGTCGAACATGTTGATCTTGCCCTGCAGCTCCGCCGGCGGGTGGAACAGCACGTCGTAGCTGTCGGTCGGGCCCTTGTAGATGGCGGTATCCAGCACCACGCTGGTGGTCCCCCAGATGAAGGGCACGGAGTAGGCGCCCTGCGGGTCCCAGGTCGGCGTCTTCAGGTTGTCGACGATGTTCGCGTAGTACGGCTGCTGCGCCGGATCGAAGCGCTCCAGCAGGTTCTCCTGGATCAGGATCGGCACGAACTGGTGCGACGGGATCGCCACGTCGTAGCCGGCGCCGCCCTGCTTCAGCTTGGCCAGCAGGGTCTCGTTGGAGTCATAGGAATCCACGGTGACCTTGATGCCGGTTTCCTTCTCGAACTTCTCCAGGATCTGCGGCGTGAAGTAGCCGCTCCAGCTCACCACGTTCAACTGTTCGGCGGCCTGAACTCCGGCAGCCAGGCCCAGCGACAGCGAGGCCCCAACGGCGACGATCAACTTGCTCATGCTTCAACTCCCAGTGTTGGCTTGGCTCAGGCTTTCTTTTTGCCGAGCAGGTAGGACAGGGTGACGAACAGCACCGAAACACCAAGGATCAGCGTCGATACCGCATTCACATCAGGGGTAACGCCCATGCGCAGCAGGCCGAAGATGAAGATCGGCAGCGTGGTGGTGCCGGCCTGCGAAACCATCATCGAGATCACGAAGTTATCCAGCGAGACGATGAAGGCGAGCATCAGCCCGGAGACGATCCCCGGCATCAGCAGCGGCAGGGTGACCTTGCGGAAGGTCCGCCAGGGGCCGGCGTAGAGGTCGGCGGCGGCCTGCTCCAGGGACAGGTCCATGTCGTTCAGCCGGGCACGGATCGGCAGGTAGGCGAACGGGATGCAGAACACCGTGTGGGCGATGATCAGGTTGCCGTAGCCGAGCGACAGGCCAAGGGTGGAGAACAGCGCCAGGGTGGCGACGCCGACGACGATCTCCGGCAGCACCAGCGGCAGCATGATCGCCCCCATGGACAGGCGCAGGCCCTTGAACTTCGCCCCGCGCGAGGTGCCCAGCGCGGCCAGGGTGGCTATCGCCGTGGCGATCACGCTGGCGCACACGGCGATCAGCAGGCTGTTGCCGGCCGCCTGGCGCAGCGCCTGGTTGGCGAAGGCGGCGCGATACCAGTCGAGGCTGAAGCCGGTCCACACGGTGGCGGACTGGTTGGCGTTGAAGGAGAACACCACCAGCACCACGATGGGCGCGTACAGGTAGAGATAGAAGAGGAAGCTGAAACCACCGAAGCCGGGGAAGTCCTGGACGCCGAGACGGCGTTTACCGGGCAGCGCACGCATCATTCACCTCCCCGCGCGATGCGCAGGCGCTCGGCGCGCATCGCGTAGAACATCAGCACCAGCATCACCGCGGCCATCAGCACCAGCGACAGGGCGGCGCCGAAAGGCCAGTTCCGCGCATCGCTGAACTGCCGGAAGATCAGGTTGCCGAGCATCATTTTGGTGCCGCCGCCGAGCAGTTCCGGGGCGATCATCGCGCCCAGGCAGGGCACGAAGGTGAGGATGGCGCCGGCCAGGATGCCCGGCCGGGCGATCGGCAGAACCACCTTGCGCAGCGTGCGCAGGCGTCCGGCGTAGAGGTCCTGGGCCGCTTCGAGCAGGCGCACGTCCATTTTCTCCAGGGTCGAGTAGATCGGCAGCACGACGAAGGGCGCGTAGGTGTAGACCAGCCCCAGCAGCACGGCGCCGTCGCTGTAGAGCAGTTCCAGCGGCTGGTGGATCAGGCCGAGACCCAGCAGGCTGTTGTTCACCACGCCGGTGCCGCGCAGCAGCAGGATCCAGGCATAGGTGCGGATCAGCAGGTTGGCCCAGAACGGCACGGTGATCAGGAAGATCAGCAGGCCGCGCCGATGCGGCGGCTGCATGGCCAGCCAGACCGCCACGGGGAAGCCGATCAGCAGGGTGATCAGGGTGGTCGCCGCGGCGATGCCGATGGAGCGCAGGGCGATGATCAGGTAGGAGTCGGCGAACGCCAGGCTGTCGTCCAGCTGCCGTTCGAATATCAGCGACAGGTAGGCGTCGGTGCTGAAGACCCGGTTGACCCCGCCGTAGGGGTTGGCCTCCATCAGCGAGTAGGCGATCACGATGAGGATCGGCACGATCAGGAACAGGCCGATGGACAGCAGCGCCGGGGAGACGCCGAGGAAGCTCCTCAACGCCTGGCGCCGCTCCAGCGAGCCGGCAATGTTGTTGCGCATCTGGTGCATGTGTGGCCCCACGGGGAAGCGTTGGCTGGCTCAGTCCAGCAGGACGCTGGCGCTGCCCTTCTCGAATTGCAGTCCGGCGCTCTGTCCGGCGGCGAAGCGCTGGCGCTGCCCGGCGCTGTTCGGCGCGCGCACGGTCAGGCACGTGCCGTCGGCAAGGCTGACCTGGTACTGCAGGTCGGTGCCCAGGTAGATCTGCGCGATCACCGTGCAGGGCGTGGCTTCGGCGGAGTCGGCCAGCAGTTGCAGGCGCTCCGGACGAATCGACAGGGTCACCGTGGCGCCGGCTTTCACACCCTCACCGGCAGCCGCGGCCAGCAGGCTGCCGCCGGCGATCCGGTACAGCGCCTGCCCATCGGCCACCTGCTCGACGCGGGCCTCGATGAAGTTGGTCTCGCCGATGAAGTCGGCGACGAAGCGGTTGCGCGGATGCTCATAGATGTCATCCGGCCGGCCGACCTGCTGCACTTCACCCTCGGAGAGCACGGCGATGCGGTCGGACATGGTCAGGGCTTCTTCCTGGTCGTGGGTGACGAAGATGAAGGTGATGCCGGTCTTCGCCTGGATCGCCTTGAGTTCCTCGCGCATCGCCTGGCGCAGCTTGAGGTCGAGCGCCGACAGCGGTTCGTCGAGCAGCAGAACCTTGGGATGCGGCGCCAGCGCGCGGGCCAGCGCCACGCGCTGCTGCTGGCCGCCGGAAAGCTGGGTCGGCTTGCGCTGGGCGAAGCGTTCCATCTGCACCAGGGCGAGCATCTCGCGGACCCGCTCGGCGATCTGCGCCTTGTCCATGCGTTTGCCCAGCGGGTGCGATTCCAGGCCGAAGGCCAGGTTCTCGGCGATGGTCATGTGCGGGAACAGTGCGTAGTGCTGGAACACCGTGTTCACCGAACGCTCGTACGGCGGACGATCGGCGATGTTCTCGCCATACAGGAGGATTTCCCCGGCGGTGGGAAACTCGAAGCCGGCGATCATCCGCAGGAGGGTGGTCTTGCCGCAGCCGGAAGGGCCGAGCAGGGTGAAGAATTCGTTGTCGCGGATGTCCAGGTCCACGCTCTTCAGCGCGACCGGGCCGCTGTCCGGATCGCCGTAGACCTTGCGGACCGAACGAATCGATACCGCCGCCGTCTGCACGCTATGCAGGGCACTCATGGAATTACCTCCGGTTCCCTTCCCGTCCACGGCATGGGCCGGCGGACGGGTCTTGTATTTGTTCTGGCAGGACTAGAGAAAGTCTGGATGCAGCGTGCGGCCTGTATCGGCTCGATTCGTTGTACTGCTGCTGGGGGGATATTCCGGCAAACATGGTTGAGCAAAAAGCTCAATTTTCTTACATTGGCTGTTAAATAATTTAATAGCGAAGGCAAGGTTTCCGATTCACGCCCTCCCACCGCCTTCCCCCGCTCAACGCCGTGCGCGCCTTCGAGGCCGCGGCCCGGCTCGGCAGCTATGTCGCCGCCTCCCGCGTGCTGCACGTCACCCAACCGGCGATCGGCCGCCACGTCAAGCTGCTGGAGGAATGGCTGGGCGTGCAGTTGCTCGAACGCACCCCTCGCGGCGTGACCCTGACCGCCGCCGGCCAGCGCTACTACGCGAAGATATCCACAGCCCTGCAGCAGATCGCCGATGCCGGCAACGAACTGGCGCCGGGCAGCTCGATGCGCTGGCTGAAGATCCGCGTGGTGCCGGCCTTCGCCAAGCGCTGGCTGATGCCGCGCCTGGAGTCGCTGCGCCAGCAACGCCCCGGCCTGAAGATCGCCATCGAACCCAACCCGACCTTCACCGAGGTGGACGGCAAGAGCGCCGACCTCGGCATCGTCTACGGCATGCCCGGGCAATACGCCAACTGCCACGCGACGCTGCTGCACCCGCACGTGTTCCCGGTGTGCTCGCCGGACTTCCTCGCCAGCATCGACCCCATCGCGCGTGCGGAGGACCTGGTGCGGCACAAGCTGATCCATGTCGACGACGGTGAATGGTGGAACGCCTGGTTCGCCGCCAATCACCTGGATATCCGCGTCAGTTCCGACATGCTCTACATCAGCAACGACCACGCGCTATCGATGGCCGAGGCGGGCCATGGCATCGCCCTGGCGAACGAGGTGCTGGTCAAGCACGAGCTGGCCTCGGGCGCGCTGGTGCGCCCGGTCGCCACCGAAGTGCCGCTGGAGAGCTATCAGTTGCTGATTCCGGCCGGCCGCAGCAGCGCGGATATCGAGTGGTTCCTGGAATGGATCGCCGCGGCGCTGCGGGAAGAGTTTCCCGAACTGTGCGCCGCCGCGCCGGCCGATCAGCGCGGCGCGTAGGCGAACACGTCGGCGCGCATCTGGTGCGCGTCCATGCCGGCTTCCACCAGCGCATCCAGCGTGCCGTAGACCATCGCCGGCGAGCCGCTGGCGTAGACGCGCAGGCCCCGCAGGTCGGCGAAGTCCTCGCAGAGCGCCTCGTGCAGCATGCCTGTGCGGCCCTGCCAGTTGTCCGGCTCGCTGACTACCTTGTGCAGGTGCAGGTTGGGCACTTTCTGCCACTCCTGCCAGTGCGGCAGTTCGTAGAAGTCCTCAGGCTGGCGCACGCCCCAGTACAGGTGCACCGGATGGGCGAAGCCCTGGGCGCGGCAGTGCTCGATCAGGCTGTGCATCTGCGCCATACCGGTGCCGGCGGCGATCAGCACCAGCGGGCCGTCCGGCAGGTCGGCCAGATGCGCGTCGCCGAGGGGCATCTGCACACGGACCGTGCTGCTGTTGCGCAGCTGCTCGACCATCTTCACCGCACCGCCCTCACGGGCCAGGATGTGCAATTCGAGGTCGCGCCCTTCGTGCGGCGCGGAGGCCAGGGAGAACGCCGAATGACCGCCCTCGCGCTCGATCAGCAGGTATTGTCCGGCGTGATAGCGCAGCGGCTTGCCGGCCGGCGCGCGCAGGCGCACGCGCCAGACATCGCCGCCCACCGGCTGGCACAGGGTGACCTGGCAGGCCAGGTGGCGCAGCGGCAGCTCGCCCGGGGCGAGCACGCCGTCCCAGTGCAGCACGCAGTCTTCCAGCGGCTCGGCCAGGCAGGTGAACAGCTCGCCGTGGTCGCGTACATCGCCGTTCTGCTTCACCCGGCCTTCCACCAGCAAGGCGGCGCAGATATGGCAGTTGCCGTTGCGGCAGCTCTGCGGGCATTCGTAGCCCAGGCGCCGTGCGGCATCGAGGATGCGCTCGCCGGGCTGCGCCTCGAAGGTGGCGCCGGAGGGTTGCAGGGTGACTCTCATGCTACCAGTCCCCTGGTGGGTGTCCCGGATCGCGGGCATGGCCCGCTCCTGCGTGCACCAACTCCTGTAGGAGCGGGCCATGCCCGCGATAGCGCAATGCGGGGCACGTGGTTCATCGATCTATCCCCAGGCTCGCCCACATCTCGTCAACGCGCCGCTTCACCGCCTCGTCCTGGACGATGGCGCGGCCCCATTCGCGGTTGGTCTCGCCCGGCCACTTGTGGGTGGCGTCGAGGCCCATCTTCGAACCGAGGCCGGAGATCGGCGAGGCGAAGTCGAGGTAGTCGATCGGCGTGTTGTCGATCATCACCGTGTCGCGCTTGGGGTCCATGCGCGTGGTAATCGCCCAGATCACGTCGTTCCAGTCCCGTGCATCGATGTCGTCGTCGGTGACGATAACGAACTTGGTGTACATGAACTGTCGCAGGAACGACCACACGCCGAGCATCACGCGCTTGGCGTGGCCGGGGTACTGCTTCTTCATGGTCACCACGGCCATGCGGTAGGAACAGCCTTCCGGCGGCAGGTAGAAGTCGGTGATCTCGGGGAACTGCTTCTGCAGGATCGGCACGAACACTTCGTTCAGCGCCACGCCGAGGATCGCCGGCTCATCCGGCGGGCGGCCGGTGTAGGTGCTGTGGTAGATCGGCTTCTGCCGGCGGGTGATGCGCTCGACGGTGAATACCGGGAAGCGATCGACCTCGTTGTAGTAGCCGGTGTGGTCGCCGTACGGACCTTCGTCGGCCATCTCGCCGGGATGGATCACCCCTTCGAGGACGATCTCGGCGCTGGCCGGCACCTGCAGGTCGCTGCCGCGCGCCTTGACCAGCTCGGTCTTGTGCCCGCGCAGCAGGCCGGCGAAGGCGTATTCGGAAAGGCTGTCCGGCACCGGCGTCACCGCGCCGAGGATGGTCGCCGGATCGGCACCGAGGGCGACGGCTACCGGGTAGGGCTTGTCCGGATGCTTCTGGCACCACTCGCGGTAATCCAGCGCGCCGCCGCGATGGCTGAGCCAGCGCATGATGACCTTGTTGCGGCCGATCACCTGCTGGCGATAGATGCCGAGGTTCTGCCGCTCCTTGTTCGGACCCTTGGTGATGGTCAGGCCCCAGGTGATCAGCGGGCCGACGTCGCCGGGCCAGCAGGTCTGCACCGGCAGCTTCGACAGGTCGACGTCGTCGCCCTCCTCGATCACTTCCTGGCACGGCGCGTCCTTCAGCACCTTTGGCGCCATCGACAGCACCTTCTTGAAGATCGGCAGCTTCGACCAGGCGTCCCGGAGGCCCTTCGGCGGCTCCGGCTCCTTGAGGAAGGCCAGCAGCTTGCCGATCTCGCGCAGCTCGCCGACATCCTCGGCGCCCATGCCTAGGGCGACGCGCCCGGGCGTGCCGAACAGGTTGCCGAGCACCGGGATGTCATAGCCGGTGGGCTTCTCGAACAGCAGCGCAGGGCCCTTGGCGCGCAGCGTGCGGTCGCACACTTCGGTCATTTCCAGCACGGGGGAAACCGGCACCTGGATGCGCTTGAGCTGGCCGCGCTGTTCCAGCGCGCGGATGAAGTCGCGCAGATCGCGATACTGCATGAAGGTCTCGATGGGCTGTCAGGCAATGAATACGACAGTTTAGCCGCAACCGCCCGCGCGCAGAAACACGAAGGCCGGGTTTCCCCGGCCTTCGTGCTGTCGACGGTGTCATCTCCGCGCTTACTTGCTGCGCTTCATGGAGTCGAAGAACTCGTCGTTGGTCTTGGTCTGCTTGAGCTTGTCGAGGAGGAACTCGATGGCGGAGATTTCATCCATCGGGTGCAGGATCTTGCGCAGGATCCACATGCGCTGCAGCTCTTCCTCACCGGTCAGCAACTCTTCGCGGCGGGTGCCGGAGCGGTTGATGTTGATCGCCGGGAAGACGCGCTTCTCGGAAATCTTGCGGTCGAGGATCAGCTCCATGTTGCCGGTGCCCTTGAACTCCTCGTAGATCACCTCGTCCATCTTCGAGCCGGTCTCGATCAGCGCAGTGGCGAGGATGGTCAGCGAACCGCCTTCCTCGATGTTGCGCGCGGCGCCGAAGAAGCGCTTGGGCTTTTCCAGGGCGTGGGCGTCGACACCACCGGTGAGGACCTTGCCGGAGCTCGGGATCACGGTGTTATAGGCGCGCGCCAGACGGGTGATGGAGTCGAGCAGGATGATCACGTCCTTCTTGTGCTCGACCAGGCGCTTGGCCTTCTCGATCACCATCTCGGCAACCTGCACGTGGCGGGTCGGCGGCTCGTCGAAGGTCGAGGCGACCACTTCGCCGCGCACGGTGCGCTGCATCTCGGTCACTTCTTCCGGACGCTCGTCGATCAGCAGGACGATCAGGTGGCATTCGGGATTGTTGCGGGTGATGTTGGCCGCGATGTTCTGCAGCATGATCGTCTTGCCCGCTTTCGGCGGGGCGACGATCAGGCCGCGCTGGCCCTTGCCGATCGGCGAGCAGAGGTCGATCACCCGGCCGGTGAGGTCTTCCGTGGAGCCGTTGCCGGCTTCCATGGTCAGGCGCTTGGTGGGGAACAGCGGGGTCAGGTTCTCGAAGAGAATCTTGTTCTTGGCGTTTTCCGGACGATCGAAGTTGATCGAGTCGACCTTCAGCAGCGCGAAGTAGCGCTCGCCCTCTTTCGGCGGTCGAATCTTGCCGATGATGGTGTCGCCGGTGCGCAGGTTGAACCGGCGGATCTGGCTGGGCGAGACGTAGATGTCATCCGGGCCGGCCAGATAGGAAGAGTCGGCGGAACGCAGGAAGCCGAAGCCATCCTGGAGAATCTCCAGCACGCCATCGCCGGAGATTTCCTCGCCGCTTTTCGCGTGCTTTTTCAGCAATGCGAAGATGATGTCCTGTTTGCGCGAACGAGCCATGTTTTCCAGGCCCATGGCGTCGGACATTTCCAGCAATTCGGCAATCGGCTTTTGCTTGAGTTCGGTCAGATTCATATGAAAGGGGACGTAGAAAGAGGAATTAGGGAACAAGCGTTGAGCTTGAAGAGCCGTGCCGCAGAGTGACGGACAGGATCGCTTGGAATTCGAATTGGAGTGCGTCGGCGACGGCTTGCAGGGGACAACGTATCAACGTTGCGCGAAGGACTGTATCACCGCGATTTGGCCGGCGTCTAGGGGGCCGGAAAGAAAAAAGCCCCGCTATTTACGGGGCTTTTGCCGAACGTCAAGTTCAGATATTGCTGTCGAGGAAGGCCGCCAGTTGCGACTTCGACAGGGCGCCGACCTTGGTCGCTTCGACATTGCCGCCCTTGAACAGCATCAGGGTCGGAATGCCGCGCACACCGTACTTCGGCGGGGTGTCCTGGTTTTCGTCGATGTTCAGCTTGCAGACTTTCAGCTTGCCCTGATAGTCCTTGGCGATCTCGTCGAGCACCGGCGCGATCATCTTGCACGGGCCGCACCATTCAGCCCAGTAGTCCACCAGCACAGGACCATCGGCCTTGAGAACGTCCTGCTCGAAGCTGGCATCGGTGACGTTGACGATATGTTCGCTCATGAATTCTCTCCGTGGATCGGATTCGGACAAAAAAGTGACCGCCATCATAGCCCGCCTTGGCCCCCACCGAAAGGCGCAGGCGATTGAGTCTGCCTATCGTCAGCGAGGCGGCTGCCAATCGGAAACCAGACTGTAATTTGGCTGCCACCGCCTATCATGGCAGGATGTCGAAGTTATTTTCCGGACTTTCCCACCATGCCCCATACCCCTGCGAAGGCCTTCCCGCTGATCGCCGCCCTTGACCTCGGCTCCAACAGTTTCCACATGGTCCTGGCCAAGGCCGATCACGGCGAAGTCCGCATCCTTGAACGGTTTGGCGAGAAGGTCCAGCTGGCCGCCGGCATCGACGAGGAGCGCAATCTCAGCGAAGAAGCCATGCAGCGCGGCTTCGATTGCCTGAAGCGTTTCGCCCAGTTCATCAACGGCATGCCGCCGGGCTCGGTGCGGGTGGTCGGCACCAACGCCCTGCGCGAGGCGCGCAACCGCGCCGAGTTCATCCGCCGCGCCGAACCCATCCTCGGCCACCCGGTGGAAGTCATCTCCGGCCGCGAGGAGGCACGCCTGATCTATCTCGGCGTCTCCCACACCCTGCCGGATACCGCGGGCCGCCGCCTGGTCACCGACATCGGCGGTGGCAGCACCGAGTTCATCGTCGGCCAGCGCTTCGAGTCGCAACTGCGCGAAAGCCTGCAGATGGGCTGCGTCAGCTATACCCAGCGCTACTTCAAGGACGGCAAGATCACTCCGGCACGCTACGCCCAGGCCTATACCGCGGCGCGCCTGGAGCTGATGGCCATCGAGAACAGCCTGCGCCGCCTCGGCTGGGATGAAGCGGTCGGCGCCTCCGGCACCATCCGCTCGGTGTGCCTGGCGATCCAGGCCGGCGGCCACGGCAACGGTGAGATCAACCCGGAAGGCCTGGCCTGGCTGAAGCGCAAGATCTTCAAGCTGGGCGAGGTGGAAAAGCTCGATATCGAGGGCATCAAGCCCGACCGCCGGCCGATCTTCCCGGCCGGCCTGGCTATCGTCGAGGCGCTGTTCGACGCCCTCGAACTGACCCGCCTGGCCCACTCCGAAGGCGCCCTGCGTGAAGGCGTGCTCTACGATCTGCTCGGCCGCCACCACCACGAGGACGTCCGCGAACGCACCATCGGCGCCCTCATGGAGCGCTACCACGTCGACGCGGAACAGGCCGCGCGCGTCGAGGCTAAGGCGCTCAAGACCCTGGAACAGGTCGCCGACGCCTGGGACCTGAAGGACGACTGGCACCGCGAACTGCTGGTCTGGGGCTCGCGGGTGCATGAGCTCGGCCTCGACATCGCCCACTACCACTACCACAAGCACGGCGCCTACCTGATCGAGCACTCCGACCTGGCCGGCTTCTCGCGCCAGGACCAGCTGACCCTGGCGCTGCTGGTGCGCGGCCACCGGCGCAACATCCCGGCCGACCGCTTCAACGAACTGGGCGACGAAGGCGACAAGCTGATCCGCCTGTGCATCGTGCTGCGCTTCGCCATCCTCTTCCACCACATCCGCGGCCACCAGCAGATGCCTTCGGTGACCCTGAAGTGCGCGGCGAAGAGCCTGGATATCCGCTTCCCGGACGGCTGGCTGGCGACCAACCCGCTGACCCGCGCCGACTTCGAACAGGAAGCCGGGTGGCTGAAGCGGGTCGGCTACCAGCTCAGTGTGAGCTGAGGCAGCTTCTACGGGCTGCAATGCCCACCGTAGGTTGGTGCTGAGCAACGCGAAGCCCAACATCGCCATCGTTGGGCTTCACTGCGTTCAGCACCAACCTACGCGGGTTATGGCCCAGCCACGCCCTGCGTAGGAGCAACTGTCTTGCCACCGAGGGTGCTTTTTGTAGGGTGGACAACGCGAAGCTTGTCCACCGCCCCGTCGCACCGCGCTTGATGGTGGAAAAGGCTTCGCCGTTTTCCACCCTACGTTCTGCACGAGCGAACCGTAGGGCCATGCCCGCGACAGATCTGGCGCTCCAAACGAAAAGGCCCTGACGCATTCGCGCCAGGGCCTTTTCATTGCAGCCGAACAACCGGTCAGTGCGAATTGATCACCGGCGTGCACAGCCGCTCCAGCAGCATCGCCTGCGCGTTGCGCGGGTTCTGGTTGCCGCTCGGCGCCTGCCGCTGGTAGCTGCCGTCGGCCTGCAGGGTCCAGGCCTGGGTGTTGTCCGCCAGGTAAAGCTCCAGCTCCTTCTTCACCCGCTGCACCAGCCTCTTGCCTTCCACCGGGAAACAGGTCTCGACGCGCATGTCGAGGTTGCGCTCCATCCAGTCGGCGCTGGAGAGGAACAGCTTCTCGTCGCCGCCGTTGAGGAAGTAGTAGATGCGGCTGTGTTCGAGGAAGCGGCCGATGATCGAGCGCACCTGGATGTTGTGCGAGACGCCCGGCACGCCCGGACGCAGGCAGCACATGCCGCGAACCACCAGGTCGATCTTCACGCCGGCCTGGCTGGCCTTGTACAGCGCGCGGATGACCTTGGCGTCGGTCAGCGAGTTGACCTTGGCCATGATCTGCGCCGGCTTGCCCTCGGCGGCCTGGGCCGCTTCGCGGTTGATCATTTCCAGCAGGTTCTTCTTCAGGGTGAACGGCGCATGCAGCAGCTTCTTCATGCGCAGCGTCTTGCCCATGCCGATCAGCTGGTTGAACAGCTTGTGCAGGTCCTCGCAGAGCGCCACGTCGGCGGTCAGCAGGCTGTAGTCGGTGTACAGGCGGGCGTTGCCGGCGTGGTAGTTGCCGGTGCCGAGGTGCGCGTAGCGGCGCAGTTCGCCGTCCTCGCGGCGGAGGATGAGCATCATCTTGGCGTGGGTCTTGAAGCCGACCACGCCGTAGATCACCACCGCGCCGGCCTGCTGCAGGCGGCTGGCGAGCTGCAGGTTGGATTCCTCGTCGAAACGCGCACGCAGTTCGATCACCGCGGTGACTTCCTTGCCGTTGCGCGCCGCTTCAACCAGTGCGTCGACGATCTCCGAGTTGGCCCCGGAACGGTACAGCGTCTGCTTGATCGCCAGCACGTTGGGGTCCTTCGCGGCCTGGCGCAGCAGGTCGATCACCGGGGTGAAGGACTCGAACGGGTGCAGCAGCAGAACGTCGAGCTTGGCCAGCACGCCGAAGAGGTTTTCCTTCTTCTGCAGCAGCTTGGGAATGGTCGGGGTGAACGGCGGGTTCTGCAGCTCGGGGTGGCTGGCCAGGCCGGTGACGCTGAACAGACGGGTCAGGTTGACCGGCCCGCTGACCTTGTACAGCTCGCTCTCGGCCAGGCCGAACTGCTTGAGCAGGTAGTCGGACAGCTGCGCCGGGCAGGTGTCCACCACTTCCAGGCGCACCGCGTCGCCGTAGCGGCGGGAGAACAGCTCGCCACGCAGCGCGCGGGCCAGGTCCTCGACGTCCTCGGCGTCCACCGAGAGGTCGGCGTTACGGGTCAGGCGGAACTGGTAGCAGCCCTTCACCTTCATGCCGGGGAACAGGTCGTCGGCATGGGCATGGATCATCGAGGAAAGGAACACATAGTTGTCGCCGGCGCCGCCAACGTCTTCCGGCAGGCGGATGATCCGCGGCAGCGAACGCGGCGCCGGGATGATCGCCAGGCCGGAGTCGCGGCCGAAGGCGTCCATCCCTTCCAGCTCGACCACGAAGTTCAGGCTCTTGTTCACCAGCAGCGGGAACGGGTGGGTCGGGTCGAGGCCGATCGGCGTGATGATCGGCGCGATCTCGTCGCGGAAGAAGCGCCGCACCCAGGCCTTGATCTTCGGCGTCCAGTAGCGCCGGCGGATGAAGCGCACGTCGTGCTTGGCCAGTTCCGGCAGCAGGATGTCGTTGAGGATGCTGTACTGGCGGGCGACCTGGACATGCACCTGCTCGCTGATCCGCGCCAGCGCCTGGTGCGGCAGCAGGCCGTCGGCGCCGGCCTGTTCGCGGGCGAAGGCGATCTGCTTCTTCAGGCCGGCGACGCGGATCTCGAAGAATTCGTCGAGGTTGCTGGAGAAGATCAGCAGGAACTTCAACCGCTCCAGCAACGGGTAGGACTCATCCAGCGCCTGTTCCAGCACGCGGATGTTGAACTGCATCTGCGACAGCTCGCGATGAATATAGAGGGCACTGTCGTCGACGTTGATCGCCGGCGCGACGACCGTTTCCGCCACCACGGGCGGGGCAACCGGTTCCAGCGTGGCTGGATCGGGAACGACGGTCACAGTGGGTTCGGCTTCGAGTACTTCGGTTTCGCTAAGGCCTTCGGTATTCATCGCAAGTCTCGTCGTTGGGGGGTTACCCCCCCTTTTTCAGTTGTTCTGCCGCGCGTTTGGCGAAGTAGGTCAGGATGCCATCAGCGCCGGCGCGTTTGAAGGCCAGCAGCGACTCGAGGATCACCGCCTCGCTCAGCCAGCCGTTCTGGATCGCCGCCATGTGCATCGCGTATTCGCCACTGACCTGGTAGACAAAGGTCGGCGCGCGGAATTCATCCTTGGCCCGGCGGACGATGTCCAGGTAGGGCATGCCCGGCTTGACCATGACCATGTCGGCCCCCTCGGCGAGGTCGGCGGCGATCTCGTGCAGCGCCTCGTCGCTGTTGGCCGGGTCCATCTGGTAGGTGGCCTTGTTGCCCTTGCCGAGGTTGGCGGCCGAGCCGACCGCATCGCGGAACGGGCCGTAGTAGGCGCTGGCGTATTTGGCCGAGTAGGCCATGATGCGCACGTTGGTGTGGCCGGTGGACTCCAGCGCCTCACGGATGGCGCCGATGCGGCCGTCCATCATGTCCGACGGCGCCACCACCTGGGCACCGGCCTCGGCGTGGGACAGCGCCTGCTTGACCAGCACGTCGACCGACTCGTCGTTCATGACGTAGCCGTTCTCGTCGAGGATGCCGTCCTGGCCATGGCTGGTGAACGGATCGAGCGCCACGTCGGTGATGATCCCCAGTTCCGGGAAGCGCTCGCGCAGGGCGCGGGTGGCGCGCTGGGCGATGCCGTCCGGGTTGTAGGCTTCGGCGCCATCGAGGGATTTCTTCTCCAGCGGAGTCACCGGGAACAGCGCCAGCGCCGGAATGCCCAGTTCCACCAGCGCCTCGGCTTCCTTCAGCAGCAGGTCGATGGACAGGCGCTCGACGCCCGGCATCGACGCCACGCTCTCGCGCTGGTTCTTGCCGTCGAGGACGAACACCGGAAGGATCAGATCGTTCACCGTCAGCACGTTCTCGCGCACCAGACGGCGGGAGAATTCATCGCGACGGTTGCGCCGCAGGCGAGTGAAGGGGAAGGCGCGTTCGGCAGAAATGAAACTCACGGTGTTCTCCAGGGCCCGGCAACCAGGCGCAGTCTGACAGTTATAAAGTGGAATTATGACCGATAGGTTACACTCGGTAACAGTGACCCGGAGTCACGCCTACACGCTTCTACGAATGTACTTGTAGGGAAATGGATGATCAGATGACCGGGCTCATCTGAATGAACATTCGCACACGCGCCGAGCCTTCCCCCATGGCGTCAATGGGGGTAGGCTGCGCGTTCATTTTGCTGCGTTGCCTCCATAATGCTTCAACAATTCCTGCAGGACTTCGGCTACCTGGCGCTGTTTCTCGGCACCTTCTTCGAAGGCGAGACCATTCTGGTGCTGGCCGGATTCCTCGCCTTTCGTGGCTACATGCAGCTTGAATGGGTCATCGCGGTCGCCTTCCTCGGCAGCTATGCCGGCGACCAGCTCTGGTACTTCCTCGGCCGCCGTCATGGGCGCAAGCTGCTCGCGCGCAAGCCGCGCTGGCAGAAGATGGGCGACAAGGCGCTGGACCACGTGCGCCGCCATCCCGACCTGTGGGTGCTGAGCTTCCGCTTCGTCTATGGCCTGCGCACGGTGATGCCGGTCGCCATCGGCCTGTCCGGCTATCCGCCGCTCCGCTACCTGCTGCTCAACGGCCTCGGCGCCATCGTCTGGGCCGCCGCGCTCGGCGGCGCCGCCTACACCTTCGGCAGTGTGCTGGAAGGCATCCTCGGCAACATCAAGAAATACGAACTGATGGTGCTCGGCGGCTTCATCGTCGTCGGCCTGCTGCTCTGGCTGCGCCGCCGCATCAAGAACAGTCGCAACAACAACTGACGGCCAGCCGGATGTTCCAGTGGTTCGGCACATGGCCGAATCGTTATGCTTGGACCAAGGCCTGACCGCCCAGTCCTTTTCAAGGCATGACCCCAAGGAGCAATCCATGCACAAGAAAGTTGCCGTCATCCTCTCCGGCAGCGGCGTCTTCGACGGCGCAGAAATCCACGAAAGCGTGATCGCCCTGCTGCGCCTCAGCCAGCGCGGCGCCGATGTCCAGTGCTTCGCGCCGAACATCGCCCAGCATCACGTGATCAACCACCTGACCGGCGAGGAAATGCCGGAAACCCGCAATGTTCTGGTGGAGGCGGCACGCATCGCCCGCGGCGCGATCAAGGATCTGCGCGAGGCGAAGGTGGAAGATTTCGATGCGCTGATCGTTCCCGGCGGCTTCGGCGCCGCGAAGAACCTCTGCGACTTCGCCTTCAACGGCGACCAGTGCGCGGTGCAGCCCGACCTGCTGGCGCTGGCCCAGGCCTTCGCCGCGGCGCACAAGCCGGTCGGCCTGATCTGCATCGCTCCGGCCATGGCTCCGCGCATCTACGGCCAGGGCATCGAATGCACCATCGGCAACGATGCCGACACCGCTGCGGCGCTGACCCGCATGGGTGCCAAGCATGTCGAGTGCACGGTGGAAGACATCGTCGAGGATGCCCACCACAAGCTGGTGACCACCCCGGCCTACATGCTCGCCCAGTCGATCGCCGAGGCCGCTTCGGGCATCAACAAGCTGGTCGACCGCGTTCTCGAACTGGCCTGACCGGCCACGGCACGGGTGGAGTCGTCGCGACTCCACCCTGCCGGATGGCGCGCTTCAGTTCGGCAGCGGCTGCGCCGGCGCGCGGCGATAGGCCCAGACCATCAGGGCGATGCCGCCGAGGATCATCGGCACGCAGAGCACCTGTCCCATGGTCAGCCAGCCCCAGGCGAGGTAGCCGAGCTGGGCGTCCGGCACGCGGACGAACTCGACGATGAAGCGGAAGATCCCATAGCACAGCACGAACAGGCCGGACACCGAAGCGGTCGGCCGCGGCTTGCGGGTGAACAGCCAGAGGATGACGAACAGCGCCACGCCTTCCAGCGCGAACTGGTAGAGCTGCGACGGATGACGCGGCAGGTCGCCGCCGGTGGGGAACACCATTGCCCACGGCACGTCGGTTACCTTGCCCCACAGCTCGGCGTTGATGAAGTTGCCGATGCGCCCGGCGCCCAGGCCGATCGGCACCAGCGGGGCGATGAAGTCCATCAGCTGGAAGAAGCTCTTGTTGTTGCGCCTGCCGAACCACCAGACCGCCAGGATCACGCCGAGCAGGCCTCCGTGGAACGACATGCCGCCCTTCCATACTTCGAGGATCAGCGTCGGATTGGCGATGTATTCCTCCAGGTTGTAGAACAGCACGTAGCCCAGCCGCCCGCCGAGCACCACGCCGCAGGCCACCCAGAACACCAGGTCGGAGAGCTTCTCCTTGCTCCAGGTCGGGTCGAAGCGCTTCAGCTGGCGCGATGCCAGCAGCCAGGCACCGCCGATGCCGATCAGGTACATCAGTCCGTACCAGTGAATTTTCAGGGGACCCAGCGATATCGCCACGGGGTCGATCTGGGGATAAGGCAACATGCGCTTCTCCTAGCGACTCAAATCAGGAAACTCAGGCCTATGCAGAACAGCAGCAGGGCGAACAGGCGCTTCAGCACTCTCGGCGGCAGGCGATGGGCCAGCCGCGCGCCAATACGGGCGAAGAACATGCTGGTGGTGGCGATGCCGACCAGCGCCGGCAGGTAGACGAAGCCGAAGCTCAGTTCCGGCAGCTGCGCGTTGTGCCAGCCGACGGCGATGAACGATAGCGCACCGGAGATGGCGATCGGCAGCCCGCAAGCCGCCGAAGTCGCAACCGCTTGTTGCATGGGCACGCCGCGCCAGGACAGGAACGGCACGGTCAGCGAACCGCCGCCGATGCCGAAGATCGCCGAAGCCCAACCGACCACGCCGCCGGCGACGCCAAGCCCGGCCTTGCCCGGCAGTCCCTTGGTCGCCTTCGGCTGCAGGCCCAGGGACATCTGCAGCGACACGAGGATGGCGAAGGTGCCGATGATCTTCTGCAGGACCGGCCCCTGGATCTGCGCCGCGGTCAGCGCGCCGAGGGCGCTGCCGGCGAGGATGCCGATAGTCATCCAGATGAATACCGGCCAGCGCACCGCGCCGCGGCGATGGTGTTCGAGGATGGAATTGACCGACGTGAAGACGATGGTCGCCAGCGAAGTGCCCACCGCCATCTGCGTCAGCACGTCGGGGGAGAAGCCATGGGCGGTGAAGCTGTAGACCAGCACCGGCACGATGATCAGGCCACCGCCGACGCCGAACAGCCCGGCGAGCACGCCGGCGCAGGCGCCGAGCACTAGGTAGAGCAGGAACTCCATGGTCAACCTCGGGCGAAGAAAGGCGGCATGGTAGCGGAAGCCAATGGGTCGCTCCAGTTGCTCCGGGCCGCCAAGGGCTTGGTAGACTCAGGCCAGACCAAGGAGTTTCCCATGTGCCTGATCGTTTTCGCCTGGCGCCCCGGGCATCCCACGCCGCTCGTGGTAGCGGCCAACCGCGATGAATTCTATGCCCGCCCCACCCTGCCGCTGGCGGCCTGGGAAGAGGCTGCGGACGTCTATGCGGGACGCGACCTGGAGGCCGGCGGCACCTGGCTGGGCATCGCTCCCGGCGGACGCTTCGCCGCCCTGACCAACGTCCGCGACCCGGGTCAGCCGGTGGGCCTGCGCTCCCGTGGCGAACTGGTCGCCGGCTTCCTGCGCGGGCGCGAGGCGCCGCTGGAGTACCTGCACCACGTCCAGCGCCGGGCCAGCGAGTATTCCGGCTTCAACCTGCTGGTCGGCGACGCCCGGCAACTCTGCTACTTCAATCCACGCATCGGCTTGCCCCGAGAACTGGAGCCTGGCGTCCACGGCCTGTCCAATGCCGCGCTGGACACGCCCTGGCCGAAGCTGCAACGCGCCCGCGCCGCCCTCGGCGAGACCTTGGCAGCGCCGAACGCGGAAAGCCTGCTCGCACTATTGGCGGACACCCACCAGCCGGAAGACGAGCGTCTTCCGGAAACCGGCGTGGGCCTGGCCACCGAGCGCCTGCTGTCGAGCGTGTTCATCGCCAGCCAGAACTACGGCACCCGCGCCAGCACGGCGCTGATCGTCCAAGCGGACGGGCGGCGGGAAATCGTGGAACGCAGCTTCGGCCCCTGCGGAGCGCATCTGGGCGAGGTGCGGTTGTTGGTTTGAGTGCTGCCGAATGGCGCCTCTACGGGCATACGTAGGTTGGTGCTGAACGCAGTGAAGCCCAACGATGGCGATGTTGGGCTTCGCGTTGCTCAGCGCCAACCTACAGTGGGCATTGCAGCCCGTAGGAGCAACTGTCTTGCATCGTCATGATGCTTCCCCCTCACCCTAACCCTCTCCCTCAGGTAGAGGGGACTGTCCGGAGTTGCCGGCTGGCATGGTGTACCACCTCACACCGTCGCGCCCCCTCTCCCTCCGGGAGAGGGTTGGGGTGAGGGGATCGCAACGCCGGAGTATCCGTAGGGGCCATGCCCGCGAAATACCGGCACCGCCGATTCGCGCGCATGGCGCGCTCCTACAGGGAACCGCGAGAAAGAGTGTTCCGAGCCCCCACAGGGACTGGCTCAGGCCTGGACGGCCGCCGCCGGGTTGATCACCCGGCCGAGGCCCATGTTGCGCAGGGCCAGGTGCAGCGTACTGTGGATAACCTGCGGGTTGTCGAAGGTCATCAGCTCGGCGAGCAGTTCCTTGGCGCGGGCCAGGGTGATCTGCCGCAGCAGCCACTTCACCTTCGGCAGGTTGGTGGCGTTCATCGACAGCGAGTCGAAGCCCATCGCCATCAGCAGCACCGCGGCCGCCGGGTCGCCGGCCATCTCGCCGCAGATGCTCACCGGCTTGCCTTCGGCGTGGGAGTCGTCGACCACCTTCTTCAGCGCCTGCAGCACCGCCGGGTGCAGGTAGTCGTAGAGGTCGGCGACGCGCGGGTTGTTGCGGTCCACCGCCAGCAGGTACTGGGTCAGGTCGTTGGAGCCGACCGAGACGAAGTCCACCTGCCGCGCCAGTTCGCGGGTCTGGTACACGGCGGCGGGGATCTCCACCATCATGCCGATCGGCGGCATGGGGATATCCACGCCCTCGTCGCGCACTTCGCCCCAGGCACGGTGGATCAGGTGCAGCGCCTCTTCCAGTTCGTGGGTGCCGGAAATCATCGGCAGCAGGATGCGCAGGTTGTCCAGCCCTTCGCTGGACTTGAGCATGGCGCGGGTCTGCACCAGGAAGATTTCCGGGTGGTCGAGGGTGACGCGGATGCCGCGCCAGCCGAGGAAGGGGTTCTCTTCCTTGATCGGGAAGTAGGACAGCGCCTTGTCACCGCCGATATCCAGGGTGCGCATGGTCACCGGCAGCGGATGGAAGGCGGTGAGCTGCTCGCGGTAGATCGCCAGCTGCTCCTTTTCGCTGGGGAAGCGGTCGTTGATCATGAACGGCACTTCCGTGCGGTACAGGCCGACCCCTTCGGCGCCGCGCTCCTGGGCGCGGGCGACGTCCGCCAGCAGGCCGGTGTTGACCCACAGCGGCATGCGGTGGCCGTCCAGCGTCTCGCAGGGCAGCTCGCGCAGGGCGGCGAGGCCCTTGCTCAGCTCCTTTTCTTCGGCGACCACGTCGCCATATTGCTTGACCAGCTGCGGCGACGGGTTGGTGTAGATTTCGCCATGGTAGCCGTCGACGATCAGGTCGATGCCGTCGACCTTGGAATACGGCAGGTCGACCGCGCCCATCACCGTCGGAATGCCCATGGCGCGGGCAAGAATCGCGACGTGGGAGTTGCCCGACCCCAGCACCGAGATCAGGCCGGCGAGCTTGCCCTCCGGCACCTCGCCGAGCATGGCTGGCGAAAGCTCCTCGCTGACGATGATGGTCTGGTCCGGATAGGTCAGGGTCTGCTGCCGCTCTTCCTGCAGATAGGCGAGGATGCGCCGGCCGATGTCCTTGACGTCGGCGGCACGCTCGCGCAGGTAGGCGTCGTCCATCAGCTCGAAGCGCTTGACGTGCTCCATCACCACCTGGCGCAGGGCGCCCTGGGCCCACTGGCCGGTGCGGATGACGCGCTTCACTTCGAGGCCGATGGAGGCGTCGTCGAGCATCATCAGGTAGACGTCGAAAAGCGCGCGTTCTTCCTTGCGCAACTGGGTGGCAAGCTTCTTGGAAAGGTTGCGCATGTCCTCGCGCACCGATTCCAGCGCCTGCTTGAACAGCTCGACCTCGGCCTCGACGTCGTCGATCGGCTTGTCCGGCACCACTTCCAGATCGGCCGGCGGCAGCACCACCACCGCCTTGCCCACGGCAACGCCGGGCGCGCCGGGCACGCCGACGAACCTGGCTTCGGAAATACCCTTGCCGAGTTTGCCCAGGCCCCGGATCGAGCCGGTCGCCTCGGCGTGGGCGATAACCCCGGCGAGCTGCGCGCTCATCGTGACCAGGAAAGCTTCCTCGCCTTCGTCGAACTGGCGCTTTTCCTTCTGCTGGACGACAAGAACACCCATCACCCGGCGATGGTGGATGATCGGCGCACCGAGGAAGGAGGCGTAGCGTTCCTCGCCGGTTTCGGCGAAGTAGCGGTAGCGGGGGTGTTCGGAGGCGTTTTCCAGGTTGAGCGGTTCTTCGCGGCTGCCGACCAGGCCGACCAGGCCCTCGTTCGGCGCCATGCTCACCTTGCCGATGGAACGCTTGTTCAGACCCTCGGTCGCCATCAGCACGAAGCGGTTGGTCTCCACGTCGTGCAGGTAGACCGAACACACCTGGGTACCCATGGCCTCCTTCACGCGCTGCACGATGATGCCCAGCGCCGCCTTGAGATCCTTGGCGGAGTTCACTTCCTGGACGATCTTGCGCAGCGTGTTGAGCATGGCTCGGGGTCTAACTCCTTGATCTATGATCGCTAGTCGAGCGCCAACAGGCGCGGCGCCAGTTCCTTCAGGGCACGCCGATAGACTTCGCGCTTGAAGGTAACCACCTGTCCCAGCGGATACCAGTAACTTACCCAGCGCCAGCCGTCGAACTCCGGCTTGCCGGTCACATCCATGCGCACCCGGTTTTCATCGCCGGTCAGGCGCAACAGGAACCACTTCTGCTTCTGGCCGATGCACAGCGGCTGGCTGTTGGTTCGCACCAGCCGTTGCGGCAGTCGGTAACGCAGCCAGCCCCGAGTGCAGGCAAGGATCTCCACATCCTGCTCTTCAAGGCCAATTTCTTCGTTCAACTCACGGAACAGCGCCTGCTCGGGAGTTTCCCGGGGGTTGATGCCGCCCTGCGGAAACTGCCAGGCGTCCTGGTTGATGCGCCGTGCCCACAGCACCTGCCCTGCCTCGTTGGACAGGATGATGCCGACATTCGGGCGAAAACCATCGGAATCGATCACGACTGGGCATCCTCGAAATCGCATGTGCACGCATTGTTCCACAAAGCCTGTTACAGCGGCAACGCAAGGCGCGGCGTCATGTGCAGGGCGTCCAAAAGCCGTTACTCTAGGCGTTTTTTCGGCATTGGCAATTGGCGGTAAATCATCGTGCGACTGGCTCTCTTCGATCTCGACAACACCCTCCTGGCCGGCGACAGCGACCATAGCTGGGGCGAATGGCTGTGCCATCGCGGGCTGGTCGACGCCGCCGAATACCAGGCGCGCAACGATGCCTTCTATGCCGACTACGTGGCCGGCAAGCTGGACGTGATCGCCTACCAGGACTTCACCCAGGCCATCCTCGGCCGCAACTCGATGGAGCAACTGGCACGCTGGCATGCCCAGTTCATGCAGGAGGTGATCGAGCCGATCATCCTGGAACAGGGCGAGGTGCTGCTGGAGAAACACCGCGCGGCCGGCGACAAGCTGGTGATCATCACCGCCACCAACCGCTTCATCACCGGGCCGATCGCCGCGCGCCTGGGCGTCGACACCCTGCTCGCCACCGAGTGCGAAATGGCCGATGGCCGCTACACCGGGCGTACCACCGACATCCCCTGCTACCAGGCCGGCAAGGTGACGCGCCTGAACCGCTGGCTGGAAGAAACCGGTCTTGGCCTGGAAGGCAGCTACTTCTATAGCGACTCGCGCAACGACCTGCCGCTGCTGGAAGCGGTGGCCCACCCGGTCGCCGTCGATCCGGACAACCACCTGCGCGCCGTCGCCACGGAACGCGGCTGGCCGGTGATATCCCTACGCGATTGATTTGTGGTTGGCGCTGATGATTTGTAGGTTAGCGCTGAGCTTGCGAAGCCCAACATCTCGTGATGGCGGATACGGTTGTTGGGCTTCGCAGGCTCAGCCGCAACCTACATTGGCTTGGCGATCATCATCCAGAGGATGACGAACATCGTCAGCAAGGCCAGGACGAAGAACGCCAGGCCGAACTTCAGATCGCGGCTCGCCTGCGCCGCCAGCGGTTCGCCGCTGCCCTGGGCGGCCAGGGCCTGGCGGCGGATGCGCCACAGGCGGCTGGTGAACAGCAGCCAGAAGATCGTCGCGAGAATCAGCAGGCAGGCGCTGCCCAGCAGCCAGGTCTGACCCAGCGGCCAGCCGGTCATGTGCACCAGATGCCAGCCGGTCACCGGCAGGCTCAGCACGCTGCCGCCGACCAGCACCCAACCGATCAAACCGATACGCTGGAACGCCTTGGCGATGCCGCCGGCGTCGCCGCGCCGCCAGGTGCGCCAGCCATACCAGGCCAGCCCGATCACCGCCAGGAACAGCAGTACCACCGCCGCGCCATGCAGGATTCGGAAAGTCTGAAATGTGTCCATCTTCTGCGTCCCTGTGATAACGCCCCGATCCCTAGAGGCTAGTTGAAGCCCGCGCCAGCGCGGGCTCCGGACAGCCCCGTCAGCCGAGGAACAGCCGGTAGGCCTGGTTGTCGCTCTCGTCCCAGTACGGGTAGCCGATCTCTTCCAGCGCTTCCGCCACCAGGTGCCGCTCATCTTCCGGCACCTGCAGGCCGGCCACCACGCGGCCGTCGGCGGCGCCGTGGTTGCGGTAGTGGAACATGCTGATGTTCCAGCGCCCGCCGAGCTTGTTGAGGAAGTTGAACAGCGCACCCGGCCGCTCGGGGAACTCGAAGCGGAAGATCATCTCGTCGCTGACCCACGCCGCGCGGCCGCCGACCATGTGTCGGATGTGCAGCTTGGCCAGTTCGTTGTCGGTCAGGTCGACCACCGGGAAACCCTGCTCGCGCAACTGCTCGACCAGAACCTCGCGCGGGTCGTTCTCCGGATGGGTCTGCACGCCGACGAAGATGTGCGCTTCCTGGGCGGTGTTGTAGCGGTAGTTGAACTCGGTGATCTGGCGCTTGCCGATCGCCTCGCAGAAGGTCTTGAAGCTGCCCGGCTGCTCGGGGATGGTCACCGCGATGATCGCCTCGCGCTTCTCGCCCAGCTCGGCACGCTCGGCGACGTGGCGCAGGCGGTCGAAGTTGATGTTGGCGCCGGAGTCGATCGCCACCAGGGTCTGGCCGCGGACGTTCTCGCGCTCGACGTACCTCTTGATCCCGGCCACGGCCAGCGCGCCGGCCGGTTCGGTGATCGAGCGGGTATCGTCGTAGATATCCTTGATTGCCGCGCAGATCTCGTCGGTGCTGACGGTGATCACCTCGTCGACATATTTCTTGCAGACGTCGAAGGTGTGCTGGCCGATCTGCGCCACCGCCACGCCATCGGCGAACAGTCCGACCTGGCCGAGCACCACCCGCTCACCGGCATCCATCGCGGCCTGCAGGCAGTTCGAATCGTCCGGCTCGACGCCGATCACCTTCACCTCGGGGCGCAGGTACTTGACGTAGGCGGCGATGCCGGCGATCAGCCCGCCGCCGCCGACCGGCACGAAGATGGCGTCCAGGCGGCCGGGATGCTGGCGGAGAATCTCCATCGCCACGGTGCCCTGGCCGGCGATCACGTCCGGATCGTCGTACGGATGGATGTAGACGTAGCCCTTTTCCTCCACCAGCTTCAGCGAATGCGCCAGCGCCTCGGGGAAGGCGTCGCCGTGCAGCAGGGCATGGCCGCCGCGTGCGCGTACGCCAGCGACCTTCAGTTCCGGAGTGGTCCGCGGCATCACGATGGTCGCCTTGATCCCCAGCTCGCGCGCCGCCAGCGCCACGCCCTGGGCATGGTTGCCGGCGGAGGCGGTGACCACGCCACGCGCCAGCTCCTCGGGAGAAAGCTGCGCCATCTTGTTGTAGGCGCCGCGAATCTTGAAGGAGAACACCGGCTGCAGGTCCTCGCGCTTGAGCAGGACCTGGTTGCCCAGACGCTCGGAGAGCTGGCGGGCCGATTGCAGGGGGGTTTCCTCGGCGACGTCGTAGACGCGCGAGGTGAGGATCTTCTTGACGTACTGTTCGAGCATGGCGATTTCGCTGGCGATCTGGCGGGAAGCAGGGAGTCTAACCCAACAAATTCGACCATTGGTTGGCGAATCAACTTTTGCCCCGGGTCCGCCGCTATAATTCGCCCTTTCTGCCATCCGCCCGGAAACTCTCCATGAATCAGGATCAGCTCAAGCAGGCCGTCGCCCAGGCCGCCGTCGACCACATTCTTCCGCACCTCGACAGCAAGAGCATCGTCGGCGTCGGCACCGGCTCCACCGCCAACTTCTTCATCGACCTGCTGGCCAAACACAAGGCCGAATTCGATGGCGCCGTGGCCAGCTCGGAAGCTACCGCCCAGCGCCTGAAGGCCCATGGCATTCCGGTGTACGACCTGAACACCGTGAGCGAACTGGAGTTCTACGTCGACGGCGCCGACGAGACCAACGAGCGCCTGGAGCTGATCAAGGGCGGCGGCGCCGCGCTGACCCGCGAGAAGATCGTCGCCGCGGTGGCCAAGTCGTTCATCTGCATCGCCGACGCCAGCAAGCTGGTGCCGATCCTCGGCACCTTCCCGCTGCCGGTGGAAGTGATCCCGATGGCGCGCAGCCATGTCGCCCGCGAACTGGTCAAGCTGGGTGGCGATCCGGTGTATCGCGAGCACGTACTGACCGACAACGGCAACATCATCCTCGACGTGCACAACCTGCGCATCGACAGCCCGACCAAGCTGGAAGAACAGATCAACAACATCGTCGGCGTGGTCACCAACGGCCTGTTCGCCGCCCGCCCGGCCGACCTGCTGCTGCTCGGCACCGCCGAGGGAGTGAAGCAACTGCGCGCCTGAGCTAACGCCGGTATAGCCCCTGCAGGAGCGCGCCATGCGCGCGAAAAGGCTCTTCGCGGGCATGGCCCGCTCCTACGGCGCAGGGCGTCTACGCTTATGGGGTCATCCCTACCCGCACGGAGCAGCGACATGGCCGGTAAATTCCACCTGAAGAAGGCCAGCGACGGCCAATTCCACTTCAACCTGCACGCCAGCAATGGCGAGATCATCCTTACCAGCGAGCTGTACAAGGCCAAGCCCTCGGCGCTCGACGGCATCGAGTCGGTGCGCAAGAACTCGCAACGCGAAGGCGCGTTCGAGGTGAAGGCCGCCGCCAACGGCAAGTTCCATTTCGTCCTCAAGGCCACCAACGGCCAGGTGGTCGGCCAGAGCCAGTTGTACGCCAGCCAGGCCAACGCCGAAGCGGGCGTGGCCGCCGTGCAGCGCTATGCGCCGGATGCGGGAGTCAGTGACGAGACCTGAGCGTCCTGATCATTTCTGCAGCTCGGGTTTCCGGAACACGTAGAACAGGTTGGGCTCGCTGACCAGGTACAGCGCGCCCGCCTCGTCCATCGCCACGCCCTCGGCCTGCGGCACGCTGCGCTCCAGGCCCTGCATGCCGCCCAGCAGCGACAGGGTGCTGATCGGCTTGCCGTCGACGTCCAGCTCCACCACCAGCCGCGACTCGTCGGACAGCGCCAGCAGATGGCCGCTGCGTTCGTCGTACTGCAGGCTGGAGAGATCGCGGACGAACAGCCGGCGGTCGCGCTTGGGGTCGTCCAGCACGTGCACAGCGAATGGCTTGTCCGCCTGGGTGTGCGGGAAGCCGCGGATTTCGTAGATACGCACCGGATCGCGCTCCTTGGCGACGAACAGCCGGCGCTCGGCGGCGTCGAAGGCCAGCCCCTCGAAGCCCTTGTTGCCGCTCAGGCCGATGCCAAGGGACAACTGCTCGCCGTCGGCAGCATCGATGAAGGAGGTCAGGTCGTCGACGTGGACGCGGATCAGCCGCTGCTCCCGCTCGTCGCTGATGACGTAGCTGCCCGGGCCGATGTACTCGATGGCCTCCGGATCGCCGAAGCCGGTCAGCGGAATCTTGCGCAGCAGGCGGCCATCCAGGGACAACTCGATGATCTGCGCCGGCTGGTTGGTGACGCTGAACAGGCTGTGCCGGTCGGGGTCGTAGGTCAGCGCCGAGACATCGTCATCCAGCCCTTCGATTTCCTTCCCCTCGATCACCACACGGTAGTCCGGCAGCCAGATGGAGCGCTCGCGCCAGCTTTCCGCATGGCGCCACTCGCGCACGGCAAACCAGCCGCGCTCGTAGACCCGGAATTGCTGGCCGAGCCAGGCCAGGGCCGCCAGCACGATCAGCAGGACTATCAACAGCAGGCGAAAGAACGTCAGGCGCGGCATGGTCGGCTCGAACAGGGGAATGGCTTCTAGGAATAGCACAGGCAGGCTGAAGCCCCGCTTAATTCGCTAGCCATATGAAAAATCCACAGGTTAGATTCAGCTTATCGCAGCCCTCACCGCTCGAATTACTACAAGAGAAGTTCCGATGGCCACATCACAACTTCCTGAACAACGAGCCCTGGCCACACTGCATACCGTAGTGCTGGCGACCGAAGTGCTCAGCCATGCCGGCATTCCCCGCATGCGCCTGCTGGAAGGCAGCGGGATCGCCGAAGCCGACCTGCAGACCCCGGAAAAACTCATCACCCACGCCCAGGAACTGCGGGTGTTCGCCAACGCGCTGAACTGCCAGCACGATCCCGCGCTCGGCCTGTGCATGGGCCTGCGCATGCATGTGTCGGCCTATGGCATCCTCGGCTACAGCATGCTCGCCAGCCGCACCCTGCGCGACGCGCTGGAACTGGCGCTGGCCCATCCGGAGCTGCTCGGCACCTATTTCCGCCTGGCCCTGCAGCCGCACGACGACGAAGTTCGACTGAGCGCCGACGGCTACCGCTACGCCCCGGAACTGACGGTGTTCAACACCGAACTGTGCCTGACCTCGCTGCTCACGGTGATCCGCGACCTGCTCGGCGAATCGGTGCGCCCACGGCGCCTGCTGCTCGCCTATCGCCCGCCGCTGCACGCGCATATCTACACCGAGCGCCTCGGTTGCCCGGTCGAGTTCGGCGCGCCGGTCAGCGCCCTGTGCTTCAGTCCGGCGCTGCTCGACCGCCCGCTGCCGCTGGCCGACCCGGTGAGCTGCCACAACGGCCTGCAGCAGTGCATGAAGCTGAGCGCGGCCTTCCGCAGCCGCAGCGATATTCTCGAACTGATCCGCCAGCACCTCGCCAGCCACCTGCACGAAGCGCGCGACCTGGAATCCGTCGCCCGCCACCTGCACCGTTCCGCGCGCACCCTGCGCCGTCATCTGCAGCAGCGGAATACCAGCTTCCAGCAGGTGCTCGACGAAGTCCGCTATGACAAGGCACGGCAACTGCTGAAGGACACCGACCTGCCGATCTACCTGATCGCCGAACAGCTCGGCTACAGCGAGACAGCCAGCTTCCGGCATGCCTTCCAGCGCTGGAGCGGAGCATGCCCGAGCCTGTTCCGCGGCGTGTAGGAACTTCTGTAGGTTGGCGCTGAGCTTGCGAAGCCCAACATCCGGCCACACAAACGTTGGGCTTCGCTGCGCTCAGCGCCAACCTACAAAGTGCGAAACCCAACATGTGTCGGAGATGGCATCGTTGGGCTTCGTGCCTCAGCCCAACCTACGGGAAGGCCCAACAGCAGCCCGACGGGAGCGCTCAGACCCGCGCGAGCTCCGGCAGGTCGCCGCTCAGTCCGAGGGCCTGGCGGACGAACACACCCTTGGCTTCGTGATGGCGGTCCACCAGGCTCAGTCCGGCGTTGCGCAGCCAGCGCAGCGGCAGCGCGTCGGTCTGGAACAGCCGCTCGAAGCCCTCCATCGCCGCCATCATCGCCAGGTTGTGCGGCATGCGGCGGCGTTCGTAGCGGCTCAGCACGCGTTCGTCGGCAATGCGTTCGCCGCGTTCGTGGGCATGCAGCAGCACTTCGGCGAGGGTCGCGGCGTCGAGGAAGCCGAGGTTGACCCCCTGCCCCGCCAGCGGATGGATGGTGTGCGCTGCGTCGCCGATCAGCGCCAGTCCCGGCTCCACGTAGCGCTTGGCGTGGCGCTGGCGCAGCGGGATGCACAGCCGCGGGTCGGCCTTCTCGACCGGCCCCAGGCGCTCCTCGAAAGCCCGGCCGAGGGCCGCGCAGAAGCCGTCGTCGTCCAGCGCCATCAGGCGTTCCGCCTGCTCAGGTGTGACCGACCAGACGATCGAGCACCAGTGGCGGTCGCCTTCCAGGCTCAGCGGCAGGAAGGCCAGCGGGCCGTCGTCGGTGAAGCGCTGCCAGGCGGTAGCCAGGTGCGGTTTGGCGCAGCGCACGCTGGTGACGATGGCGTGGTGCAGGTAATCCCACTCGCGGGTGGCGCAACCGGCCAGGCGGCGCACCGCCGAGTTGGCGCCGTCGGCGGCGACCAGCAGCGGCGTGCGGATTTCCCGGCCGTCGGCGAGAGTCAGCAGCCAGTCTTCGCCGGAGTGGCGCAACTGCTCCAGGCGCGCGCCCGGCAGCAGGCCGATGGTGGAGTCGTGCAGACGCTCCAGCAGAGCGTCCTGCACCACGCGGTTCTCGACGATATGGCCGAGCACTTCGGCATGCACGCTGGCCGCGCTGAAGTGGATCTGCCCGGTGCCGGAGCCGTCCCACACCTGCATTTCACGGTACGGCTCGGAGCGCCGCGCGAGAATGCCGTCCCACGCATGCAGGCGCTGCAGGATGCGCCGGCTGGCCTCGGACAGCGCACTGACGCGCGGCTCGAAGGCCGCCGTGCGGTCGAACGGCCTGACACTGAGCGGCGAGCCGTCCACCAGGAGGATTTCCAGCCCGCTGCCTTCCAGCGCCAGCGCCAGGGCGCTGCCGACCATTCCCGCACCGACGATGACCAGATCCGCGTGCATATCGCTTCCTTATGCCGCCCTTGCCCGGGGCTTCAGTCGAACGTAGAGAGTCTTCTGCACCCGCGCCACCAGCGTGCCCTCGCCGTCGCGCACTTCCGCGTGCAGCTTGGGCAGGTATTTGTCGCCGCCGGCGGTCTGCGTGCGGATGTCGTCCAGCAACTGCTGGTCGATGTGGAAGTCCGCATACACGGGGCCCTTGCCGGGGCTGACGAATTCGATGTTGGCCGCCTTGTCCCAGACGATGTAATCGCGCCCGAGGTTCTCCATGATCATCAGCATGAAGAACGGGTCGGTCATGCTGTACAGGCTGCCGCCGAACTGGGTCCCGACGTAGTTGCGGTTGAAGCGGTTCAGCCCCATGCGCACCCTTACCTTGCGGAAATCCGGGCTGATGTGGCGCACCCGCACGCCCGCGCCGATATAGGGCGGGTAGAGATTCAGGACGAAGCGGAGCAGGCGGGCCTTGCGGGCCAGTTTGCGTTCTTGCATGGGCTTTCCTAGACGGGACGCGCGCCGAGGCCCATGGCCTGGCGGGCGAACCAGCGCTTGGCCGGCGGCAGCAGGTCGAGACCGAGCAGGCCGAGGTTGCGGCCGGTGGCGAGCAGCGGCTGGGCGTTGGAGAACAGGCGGGTGACGCGGTCGGAAAAGCCGACGGTCATCTGCTGGTCGAGCGCCTGGCCTTCCAGGTAGCGCTGCAGCACGGCGAAATCGCCGGGCGGCGCCTCTTCCTGCAGCAAGCGGTCGCCCAGCGCCTGGGCATCGCGCAGCGACAGGTTGAAGCCCTGTCCGGCAATCGGATGCAGGCTGTGCGCGGCGTTGCCGAGCACCACCAGATGCGGGCGGATCTGTTCCTCGGATTCGATCAGGCTGAGCGGATAGGTGTAGCGGGCGCCAACCTGGCGCAGCGTGCCCAGGCGATAGCCGAAGGTGTCCTGCAGTTCGCGCAGGAATTCCGCATCGGGCAGTTCGCGCAGGCGTTCGGCATCCTTCGAGGAACGGGTCCAGACCAGCGCGCAGCGGTTTTCCGGCAGCGGCAGCAGGGCCATCGGCCCGTGATCGGTGAAGCGCTCGAAGGCCTGTCCGCGATGATCCTCGGAGGGACTGACGTTGGCGATCAGCGCGGTCTGCCCATAGGGTGCGGTGTGCACGCCGATGCCAAGCTGCTCGCGCAGGCTGGAACGGCCGCCGTCGGCGAGCACGGCGAGGTCGCAGTCGACCTGGCTGTCGTCGTCCAGGGTCAGCCGGTAGCCGTCGCCGAGCGCTTCCATCTGCCGCACCTCGGCCGGGCAGCGCCAGCTGACCAGCTCCGGGTCCAGCGCATGCCACAGGCACTGGCCGAGCCAGGCGTTCTCCACCACGTAGCCAAGGGCCGGCACGCCCTCTTCCATCGCGGTGAGGCGCGCGGAGCCGAAGCGGCCGCGGTCGGAAACGTGGATCTGCGCGATCGGCTCGGCGCGCTGGGCGATCTGTTGCCAGACGCCCAGGCGCTCGTAGATCTGCCGGCTGCCGAAGGACAGCGCGGTGGAACGCGCGTCGTAGCTGGGCTGGTAGCTGTCGCCGGGGGCGAACGGCTCGATCAACAGGATCTTCCAGCCGCGCTCGCGGGCGCGGGATTGCAGGAGCAGCGCCAGGCTGGCGCCGACCAGCCCGCCACCGACGATGGCGATCTGCGGACGCCGCATCTCAGGCGGCCTGCGCCCGGGCTGCGGCCATCAGCGCCTCGATCTCGGCGACGGTCTTCGGCACGCCGTTGGTGAGCACTTCGCAACCGGTTTTGGTGACCACCACGTCATCCTCGATGCGCACGCCGATGCCGCGCCACTTCTTCGCCACGCTGGTGTTGTCCGGCGCGATGTAGATGCCCGGTTCGACGGTCATCGACATGCCCGGTTCGAGCACGCGCCACTCGCCGCCGACCTTGTATTCGCCGACGTCGTGCACGTCCATGCCCAGCCAGTGGCCGGCGCGGTGCATGTAGAAGGATTTGTAGGCCTCGCTAGCGATCAGCTCGTCGACGTTGCCGCTGAGCAGGCCGAGCTTCACCAGGCCGGCGGTGATCACCCGCACGGTGGCTTCGTGGGCTTCGTTCCAGTGGCGGCCGGGGGCGATGTAGTTCATCGCATCCAGGTTCGCTTCCAGCACCAGCTCGTAGATCGCCTTCTGCTCGGGGCTGAAGGTGCCGCTGGCCGGGAAGGTGCGGGTGATGTCGCTGGCGTAGCAGTCGATCTCGCAGCCGGCGTCGATCAGGATCAGGTCGCCGTCCTTGATCTGCGCGTCGTTCTCCCGGTAGTGCAGGATGCAGGCGTTGCGTCCGGAGGCGACGATCGAGCCATAGGCCGGCATCTTCGCCCCGCCCTTGCGGAACACGTACTCCAGCTCGGCTTCCAGATGGTATTCGTAGAGGCCCGGACGGCATTCCTGCATGGCGCGCACGTGGGCGTTGGAGGAAACCTCGGCGGCATAGCGCATCACCTTCACTTCCGCGGCGCTCTTGTACAGGCGCAGATCGTGCAGCAGGTGGTCGAGAGCGACGAACTCGTTCGGCGGCTGCGCGCCCTGGCGGGCCTTGGAGCGGATCACGTTGATCCAGTCCATCAGCCTGCGGTCGAATTCCGGGTTGGCGCCGAGGGCGTAGTAGACGCGTTCGCGGCCTTCGATCAGGCCCGGGAGGATGTCGTCGATGTCGCCGATGGGGAAGGCGTCGTCGGCGCCGAAGTCCTTGATCGCACCGTCCTGGCCGGCGCGCAGGCCGTCCCACAGCTCGCGCTCGGGATCACGCTCGCGGCAGAACAGCACGTATTCGCCATGGGCGCGGCCGGGGATCAGCACCATCACCGCTTCCGGCTCGGGGAAACCGGTGAGGTACTGGAAGTCGCTGTCCTGGCGGTAGACGTGCTCGACATCGCGGTTGCGGATGTACATCGGCGCCGCCGGCAGGATGGCGATGCTGTTGGGCTCCATCTGCTCCATCAGCGTCTTGCGCCGACGGGCGTATTCCGGCTTCGAGATACGGATCATGCAGAGACCTCAGTGCAATGAAGGCTTGGGAGCCGGCGCGGCGGGCTTGCCGAACTCGGCGAACAGCAGCAGCGGCGCGACTCGCAGGTATTCCTGGACTTCCATGTAGTCCGACTCGCCATCCTCGGACTCGTCCAGCTGGCCCTGGACCTGGGCGATGGCGGCGATGTCCTGCAGCACTTCGTCGGCCTCGTCGGACAGGCTGGCCTGGCGCAGCGCCAGGCCGAAGCCGGCGAGGAAGCCCTGGCACCACTGGCCGAGGGCCGCGGCGCGTTCGGCCAGCGGCGCATCGTCGTTGGGCAGCATCAGCAGTACGGCCATCTCGCCGGCGGCGAAATCCTGCTCGACCATGCCGAGCAGCCCGCCCAGCGCGGCGTTCAGGCGCTCGCCGGGATCGCCGCCGAGCAGCTCGGCGGCGGCCTGCAGCCATTCCCCCTGGTCAAAACCGGAACCGGCGCAGACCCGCCCGAGCAGGTGGCCGTGCAGTTCGGCGGGGGAAATCGGCATTGTCGCTTCGGCCAGCAGGGCGGCGAAGGCGGAATAGGCGGAGTTGGAAGACATATCTGACCTGGATTGGACGGCTAGGCGCCATCAGGCGCTGCGAATAGAATGTGCCCTGTATCCTAGCATCGCCGGGCGCGGCTAGACCATGCGAAGGCCGGTGATGGCCGCCCAGCGTTGACCCCCCGCCCAAGCAGTCCTATATAAACCCGATCGAAGCCTTTCCGAAGCGAGAGTCCATGGAAGACGCCGACTTGCACGCGCTGATCGCCAAATTCGACCTGCTGCTCCAGCGCCTGGAACAGCTCAAGGCGGAGAACCGGCTGTTGCGGTCACACGAACGGGCGTGGCGCGAAGAGCGCGCTCATCTGATCGAGAAGAACGAATTGGCACGGCACAAGGTCGAAGCGATGATTTTGCGTCTGAAAGCCCTGGAGCAGGACTCATGAGCCAGCCGAACACCATCAATGTCCAAATCCTCGACAAGGAATATTGCATCACTTGTCCCGCCGAGGAGCGTGCCAACCTGGAAAGCGCCGCCCGTTATCTCGACGGCAAGATGCGCGAGATCCGTTCCAGCGGAAAAGTCATCGGTGCCGACCGCGTGGCGGTAATGGCCGCGCTGAACATCACCCACGACCTGCTGCACAAGCAGGAGCGCCTGGACCACGAGACCAGTTCGACCCGCGAGCGCGTGCGCGAACTGCTGGAGCGCGTCGACCGCGCCCTTACCACCGATTCGCCGACCGGGGAAGACTGACCCCGGCGCGAGCTGTGGGGTATAATCGCCCCGCTCCCTGGTGTGTTTGCCAGTCGGTGATGTCCCTGAGCCGATAATCGCAACAACGGAGGTTGCCAGTTGGACTGGTGTGCATGTCCGCACGACGGAAAGCCTTAAAGTCTACTGCAGCCGCCACCTTGAACTTTCGGGTTCAAGGGCTAACCCGACAGCGGCATTTCCGGGGAGCCTCATTTCTTTCATGATCCACGCCCAAGACCTTTCCCGCCCCGCCCTACGCCGTCTGCTGCGCGAGGCCCGCCGATCGCTCCCAGCGCACCAGCAAAAGATCGCCGCCCGCAAGCTGTACCTGCAGATGGCCCAGCATCCGCTGTTCCGCCGCGCCCGGCATATCGCCCTGTACCTGCCCAACGACGGCGAGATCGATCCGCGCCCGCTGCTGCTCGCCGCGCAGAAACGCGGCAAGGCCACCTACCTGCCGGTGCTCAGCCGCTGGCCGCAGACGCACATGACCTTCCAGCGCGTGGGCAACGGCGAACGCTGGAAGCGCAACCGCTTCGACATCCACGAGCCGCTGCCGGACCGCGGCCGCCAGCGCAAGGCCTGGGCGCTGGACCTGCTGCTGCTGCCGCTGGTCGGATTCGACCCGCAGGGCGGAAGGCTGGGCATGGGCAAGGGCTTCTACGACCGCACCCTGGCGTATCTGGGCCGGCGCAAGAATTGGCAGAAACCGACGCTGCTGGGTCTGGCGCACGAGTGCCAGAAGGTCGATCGACTGGACATGGCCAGTTGGGATGTGCCGCTGCAGGCCACGGTGACCGATGGCGGCTGGTATGGCGAACTCGCTCCGGCGCCGCGCTCCCTGCGGCACCGGGCGGGATGAATCAGGGTTGCTGCGTCACGACTTCGGCAGGCAGGCTGCCCTGGCGATCCCACAGGCTCTGGGTGTAACCGGTGGTGACAACACCCAGTCCGAAAATGATCACCAATATCCACAACAAGTCAGGCTTGCGTTTCATCGATTGCCTCCCCCTTAAGGCAAACTGCCCACGATGGCCGGCGGTTGGTTTTTATGTCCGTCCGGCGTGCCAAGCTACAAAGCGGCGCGCATTCTCCGACAATGAATTGCTCCCCGCAATTTGCAGGACCAACCAGTCGTCGGAGTAGGCCGTTTCCGATTAACAGCGGCGAAAAGGAGGCAAGGATCATGCCGTACTGGCTGATGAAATCGGAGCCCGATGAGCTCTCGATTCACGATTTGAAACGACTCACAAAAGCCCGCTGGGACGGCGTTCGCAACTACCAGGCACGCAACTTCATGCGCAGCATGAATCCGGGCGACCTGTTCTTCTTCTATCACTCCAGCTGCCCGGAACCGGGCATCGCCGGCATCGCGCGCATCGAAGGCGAGCCCTATCCCGATCCGACCGCCCTCGATCCGCAAAGCCACTATCACGACGCCAAGGCAACGGCGGAAAAGAACCCCTGGACGGCACGCGACGTCGCTTTCGTCGAAGCCTTCACGGCCGTCCTGCCGCTGGCCACGCTGCGGGACCAGGCCGGCCTGGAAGAGCTCCCCCTGGTCAAACGCGGCAGCCGCCTGTCGGTGATGCCGGTCGACGACGAGCAATGGCGACTGATCCTCTCCCTCGTCCGACGATGAAAGACTGAAGGCACTGTGCTATTACACAGGTGACATTTCGTCGGAACCCACCCCATGCGCCGGCCGAAGCCTGCATTGCTTTCCTATCTCGGACTCGGCGGTCTGCTCCTGATTCTGCTCGCGGCCAGCTACTGGCTGGGCCAGCGACTGGAGGAGCGCGAAGGACAGCGTGCGGAGGAGCGCCTGGCCTACCAGGCGAGCAGCCTGGCGCGGCAACTGGAAAGCGACGCCGCCTGCCGCTATGGCGGCGAGGAATTCGCCATCATCCTTGCCGGGACCGGCCTCGATGGCGCCAGTCATATCGCCGAGCGGGTGCATGAGCAGATCGCCGAACTGCGGATCAGCCACCCGGAGTGCAACCTCGGCTATCTGACCCTGAGCATCGGCCTGGCCATCGCCACGCCAGGCGACGACGACGATCCGGAACTGCTGATCGCCCAGGCCGACCGGGCGCTCTATGCAGCGAAAAACCGGGGCGGCAACACCACCTGTGTGTGGCCGCTGTCGCACTAGCCGTGCGTTACGCGCCGCGGCCGACGATCGGTTCCACCGCCGGGCTGGCGGGCGCGCCCCAGATGCCGCCGAGGGTGCCCAGCAACTGACTGTTCAGGCCCTGTTTGACGAAATAGTCGAGCAGCACGCCGGCGAACTGGCCGATCATCGACTGATCCATGCCGAGCACGCCGAATATCTGGTCGACATCCTGTAGGCTGCCGACCCCGCCCAGCAGGGCACTGGCGCCGCCGGTTCCGCCCAGCAGGCTACCCAGACCGCCCAGGCCGCCGAGCGCGCTGTTGCCGGCGAGCTGCTCGATGCCGGGCAGGGACTGCTGGAGCTGCGTCTGGTCTGCGCCCTGCAGGGTATTCAGCGCCAGGCCGAGCAGGGCGCCGGTGCCGCCCACGGCCTGGGCATTGGTGACGCCCAACTGGTGGCTGATGGTATCGATCAGCGTGGCAGCCGCCGGCGCGGCTGGCGCCTCCGCTACGGGAGCGTCGTCCGGGGTTTCGGTGAAGGTGGCGGCGAACACGGAACTCACCGCCAGCCAGGCGGCGACAAGGGCGATTGCGGATTTGGCGGACATCGGCGACTCCAGAGCGGGAACTCCCGGCCACAGTACGGGCCGGGTCGCTACTTCGACTGGAGCGCCAGCGGTTCGTTCCCCTGGATGATGGCCAGGCGCCCTGCCGCTAGCCGCCGACACCCCACAGGCTGCCAAGGCTGCCCAGCAGATCGCCGCCCGCGCCCTGCTTGCCCAGGTAGTCGAGCAGTACGCCGGCGAACTTGCCGGTCATGCCCTGATCCATGCCCAGCGCGCCGAAGGCCTTGTTCACGTCGGCCATGCTGCTGACGTTGCCCAGCGCGCTGCCGCCCAGATTACCGAGGCTGCCGCCGAGGGCATTGCCGCCGGCAAGCTTGTCCAGGCCCGGCACGGCATTCAGCAGCTGGGAATAGTCTGTGCCGCTGAGCTTGTTCTTCGCCAGGCCGAGCAGCGCGCCAGTGCCGCCGAGCGCCTGCTGGTCGGTGACGCCGAGCTGGCCGGTCAGGGCGCTCAGCAGGCCGCTGGCTTCCGGCGTGGTGGCGACCTGGGCGACGCTGCCGCCGGTGGCCCCGGATACCGCCTTGGCGGCGTCTCCGAGGCCGTAGGCGAAGACGGAGGAAGCCGCCAGCAGGGCGGCAATGGCGAGGGCGAAACGGGGTGTGGCTGTCATCGATCAATTCCTTCGAAAGAGAACGGGTATCCCGCTGTCCGCACGGGACACGGGTTCGACCGGGCACCTCCGCCATCGTTCAGTCGGTGGAAGTTCCTATCAGGTCTAGCGGATTTCCCGCCGGCGGGGCGGCAACCTGACAGGCAGACGTCAAGACAAGCCCGCGACGCTTCCCCTAAGCTTGTGCCCTACCCGCACGGAGGCATCATGTCCGAAACGCCCGCGCTGACTCCCCGCGTCGCCCGCCTGCTGCCCTGGCTGGTGGCCATCGCCTTCTTCATGCAGGCGCTGGATGCCACCATCCTCAATACCGCGCTGCCGAGCATGGCCCTCTCCCTCGACGAGAACCCGCTGCGCATGCAGGCCGTGGTGATTTCCTACCTGCTCACCGTGGCGCTGCTGATTCCGGCATCCGGCTGGCTCGCCGACCGTTTCGGCACCCGCCGGGTGTTTCTCGTCGCGGTATTGCTGTTCAGCCTCGGCTCGCTGCTCTGCGCGCTGTCATCGACCCTCGGCCAACTGGTCGGCGCCCGCGTCGTGCAAGGGCTCGGCGGCGCCCTGATGCTGCCGGTCGGCCGGCTGGTGATACTGCGCGCCTACCCGCGCAGCGAGCTGGTGCGCATCCTCAGCTTCGTCACCATTCCCGGCCTGCTCGGGCCGCTGACCGGGCCGACCCTCGGCGGCTGGCTGGTGGAGTACGCGAGCTGGCACTGGATCTTCCTGATCAACCTGCCGGTAGGGGCCCTCGGCTACCTCTTCGCCATGCGCCTGATGCCGGACCTGCGCGGCGCCGAACGCAGCCGCTTCGATGGCGCGGGCTTCCTGCTGTTCGGCGGCGCCATGCTGCTGGTCACCGTCGCCCTGGAAGGACTGGGCGAGCTGCAACTGCCGCATGTTCGCGTGGTGCTCCTGCTGGTCGGCGGGCTGGTCCTGCTGGCCGCCTACTGGCTGCGCGCACTGCGCATTGAGGCGCCGCTGTTCCCGCCCGCCCTGTTCCGCATCCGTACCTTCTCCGTCGGCCTGCTCGGCAACCTGTTCGCCCGCCTCGGCAGCGGCGCCCTGCCCTTCCTCACCCCGCTGCTGCTGCAGGTCGGCCTCGGCTATGCGCCGGCCAAGGCGGGCATGACCATGATCCCGCTGGCGCTGTCGGCAATGCTGATCAAGCCGGTGGCCAAGCCGCTGCTGGAACTGTTCGGCTACCGCCGCCTGCTGGTCGGCAACACCCTGCTGCTCGGCTGCCTGATCGCCAGCGTGGGCCTGGTCGGCCAGGACACGCCCTACCTGCTCCTGCTGGCCCTGCTCGGCGTGCTGGGCGCGGTGAACTCGCTGCAGTTCACCGCGATGAACACCCTGACCCTGATCGACCTGCGCGACAATCACGCCAGCAGCGGCAACAGCCTGCTGTCGGTGGTGACGCAGTTGTCGATCAGCATGGGCGTGGCCTGCGCGGCGGCGCTACTGGGTGGCTTCCAGGGCGAACTGGGCATCGCTGCGGGGGATGTGCTCGGCGCCTTCCATGCCACCTACCTGAGCGTCGGCCTGATGTCGATGCTCGCCGCGGCGATCTTCTTCCAGCTCGGCAGCGAGGATGGCCGCGAAGCGCAGATCAGGCGGGTGGATGCCGCCGAGGGCGGGATGGGCGATCCCCACTGAGGGGCGCAATCAGGGCTTGCAGGTCGGCGCCACGGTCATGGTCTTCGACGCATCCACCGCACCGAGACGTTCAAGGGTGCGCCGGCCGAGCAGCAGCGGGAAGTCGGTCAGCCCGCGGTCGCGCAGGGCGAATTGCTCGCGGTAGACCTGTTCGCCCAGGCAGATGTCCATCGACACCACCGGCCGCTTCTCCGAACCGCCGACGCCGTGTACACGCAGCACGCGCTCGACCGGGCGCTCGAAGGGCAGGCTGATCAGCCTGCCGGTTTCCGGGTCCTTGACCTGGATGTCGTACTGCACCCAGCGCTGGTTGTTCTTGCGGATGCGCTTGATGTTGTGCACATCCATCACCGAGGTCTGCACGCCGGTATCCAGCCGCGCCTTCATCGCGACGCTCTCCGGCATCAGCCGGGCCTGCTCCTGCCAGCCCCATACGCTCGGCTGGGCCGCATCGGCGGTGACGGCGAAGACTCCCAGCAGGGCAGCCAGCAAGGCGGCGTTCGGCAGCTTCATGGTTTTGCGCTCCTCGGCGACAGGAAATCCGGAAACACGCAGACAATAAAAAACCCCGGATGTTTCCACCCGGGGTTCTTCGGCAGCGCCTAGGGGATCTTAGTTGATCACCTGAACGCGCTCAGCTTGCATGCCTTTCTGGCCTTGCACGACTTCGAAGCTGACTTTCTGGCCTTCGGCCAGGGTCTTGAAGCCGTTACCTTCGATGGCGCGGAAGTGAACGAAGACGTCCGGGCCGCTTTCCGGAGTGATGAAGCCGTAGCCTTTGGTCTCGTTGAACCACTTGACGGTGCCGTTCTGACGATTCGACATGTTGTTCTCCTTGGAACAAAAAAATTTAAAACCACTGAATGTGGCAGGAACTGAGTTGCAAGGAGTTACAAGGAGTCGAGCAGGACGGGGTGGAAATTCCGACCGCATCAGGTCACGATCGACGGCGACCCATGCAAACACAGTGCATGCACTCTACGACAAAAAAATCAGGAAAGCGAATCCGGATAAAAAAATGCTGCAGACATTTCTGACGAGTGGCCTTCCCGGGCGTCCTAGGACGCGCGCCAAGCCGCGACAGCCGGGAGTGCCAGCGCAAGGCCTGCTACACTGCGCGCCGTGAATTTCTCCAGGTTTTCCTTCGTGACCGCCACCGCCTTTTCCAGTCTTGCCCTTTCCTCCGACCTGCTGGCCAACCTCGACGCCCTCGGTTATCGCGAAATGACGCCGATCCAGGCCGCCAGCCTGCCGGCGATTCTCAAGGGCCAGGACCTGATCGCCCAGGCCAAGACCGGCAGCGGCAAGACCGCCGCCTTCGGCATCGGCCTGCTCAGCCCGCTGAATCCGCGTTACTTCGGCTGCCAGGCGCTGGTGCTGTGCCCGACCCGCGAACTGGCCGACCAGGTGGCCAAGGAAATCCGCCGGCTGGCCCGCGCCACCGAGAACATCAAGGTGCTGACGCTGTGTGGCGGCGTGCCGTTCGGCCCGCAGATCGGCTCGCTGGAAAATGGCGCGCATATCGTCGTGGGCACCCCGGGACGCATCCAGGAGCACCTGCGCAAAGGCACCCTGAAGCTCGACGGCCTCAACACCCTGGTGCTCGACGAAGCCGACCGCATGCTCGACATGGGCTTCTACGACAGCATCGCCGACATCATCGGCCAGCTTCCATCGCGCCGGCAGACTCTGCTGTTCTCCGCCACCTACCCGGAAGGCATCGAACAGCTGGCGGCGAAGTTCCTGCGCAATCCGCTGCGCGTGGAAGTCGAGGCGCTGCACGACGATTCGCAGATCGAGCAGCACTTCTACGAGATCGACCCGCGCCAGCGCATGGACGCCGTGGTGCGCCTGCTACAGCACTTCCGCCCGCAATCCAGCGTCGCCTTCTGCCATACCCGCCAGCAATGCCAGGAACTGGCCGCGCACCTGGAGGCGCAGAAGATTTCCGCCCTCGCCCTGCACGGCGACCTGGAGCAGCGCGAGCGCGACCAGGTACTGGCGATGTTCGCCAACCGCAGCTGCAGCGTGCTGGTGGCCACCGACGTGGCCGCCCGCGGCCTGGATATCGCCGCGCTGGAAGCGGTGATCAACGTCGAGCTGTCGCGCGATCCGGAAGTGCACATCCATCGCATCGGCCGCAGCGGCCGCGCCGGCGAGAAGGGCCTGGCGCTGTCGCTGGTGGCGCCCGCCGAGGCCAGCCGCGCGCAGGCCATCGAGGAACTGCAGAAAACTCCGCTGAACTGGGAACGCATCGACTTCCTGCGCGCCAACACCGCGCCGCTGCTGCCGCCGATGACCACCCTGAGCATCGCCGGCGGACGCAAGGACAAGCTGCGCCCGGGCGACATCCTCGGCGCCCTGACCGGCGAGGCCGGCCTGCCCGGCAGCGCTATCGGCAAGATCGCCATCTTCGATTTCCAGGCCTACGTCGCCGTGCAGCGCGACCTCGCCAAGCCGGCGCTGAAGCACTTCCTCGAAGGCAAGATCAAGGGCCGTTCGTTCAAGGCGCGGATTCTCTGAGGAGCCCGACTACGCGACGTAGGTTGGTGCTGAGCGAAGCGAAGCCCAACATCTGCCGAGCCATGGCACCGTTGGGCTTCGCAAGCTCAGCGCCAACCTACGTTCAGTGCCCACGAGACGGCACTGCAGCGATCCGCTAGTCTGAGCGGGAGACATCCGGAAGTCCCCGTTGCACATGCAGTCCTCGCCGTTGCTCCATTCCCTGCGGCGCCTCTGGGCGCTGGACAAGTTCGCCTACAGCCTGCGGGTGTTCGTCGCCCTCAGCGGGGTGATGGCCGTCTGCTGGTTCCTCGACGACCTGGAACTGGTGATCCCGCTGTTCCTCGGCGTGATCGCCAGCGCCCTGGCGGAAACCGACGACCACTGGCTCGGCCGTCTCCAGGCCCTGCTGGTGACCCTGGCCTGCTTCAGCCTGGCCTCCCTCGCCGTCGAACTGCTGTTCCCCTACCCCTGGCTGTTCGCCGCCGGACTGGCGCTGGCAGCCTTCGCCCTGCCGCTGCTCGGCGCCCTCGGCGAGCGTTACGCGGCGATCGCCTCGGCGACCCTGATCCTGTCGATCTACACCATGATCGGCGTCGATCAGCGCGGCGCGTCCGGCGAGCTGTGGCGCGAACCGCTGCTGCTGGTGACCGGCGCGGCCTGGTACGGGCTGCTGTCGGTGCTGTGGAATGCGCTGTTCGCCAACCAGCCGGTGCAGCAGAGCCTGGCGCGACTGTTCTTCGAGCTGGGCGTCTATCTGAAGATCAAATCGTCGCTGCTCGAACCGCTGCGCCAGCTCGACGTGGAAGGCCAGCGCCTGGCCCTGGCGCGGCAGAACGGCAAGCTGGTGGTGGCGCTCAACCAGACCAAGGAAACCATCCTCGCGCGCCTCGGCCACGGTCGGCCGGGGCCGAAGATCAACCGCTACCTGAAGCTGTACTTCATCGCCCAGGACATCCACGAGCGCGCCAGTTCCTCGCACCATCCGTACAACCGGCTGGCCGAGGCGTTCTTCCACAGCGACGTGCTGTTCCGCTGCCAGCGCCTGCTCAACCAGCAGGGCAAGGCCTGCCGCGCCCTGGCGCGGGCGATCCAGCTGCGCCAGCCGTTCGACTACAACGACAGCGAACTGGCTCTCGCCGACCTGCAGTCCTCGCTGGACCACCTGCGCCGCCAGGGCAACCCGGAATGGCGCGGCCTGCTGCGCTCGCTCGCCGCGCTGGCCGCCAACCTGACCACGCTGGACCACAAGCTGCGCGACGCGAGCAACCCCGACGCACTGGCCGAGGAGCAGGACAGCAGCCTGCTCGACCGCGCGCCGCACTCGCTGAAGGACGCCTGGGAGCGCCTGCGCCAGCAGTTCACGCCGACCTCGCTGCTGTTCCGCCATGCGCTGCGCCTGGCGGTAGCACTGAGCGCCGGCTACGCGCTGCTGCACCTGATCCATCCCAGCCAGGGCTACTGGATCCTGCTGACCACCGTGTTCGTCTGCCAGCCCAACTACGGCGCCACGCGCATCCGCCTGGTGCAGCGGATCGTCGGCACCCTGCTCGGGCTGGTGGCCGGCTGGGCGCTGATCGACCTGTTCCCCAATCTGCTGGTGCAGTCGCTGCTGGCGGTGGCCGCCGGGGTCGCCTTCTTCGCCACCCGCAGCACGCGCTATACCCTGGCGACGGCGGCGATCACCCTGCTGGTGCTGCTCTGCTTCAACCAGGTGGGCAACGGCTACGGGCTGATCCTGCCGCGCCTGTTCGATACCCTGCTCGGCGCGCTGATCGCAGGCCTCGCGGTGTTCCTCATCCTGCCGGACTGGCAGGGCCGCCGCCTGCACAACCTGTTCGGCAACAGCATCGCCTGCAACAGCCGCTACCTGCGCGAGATCATGCAGCAGTACGCCAGCGGCAAGCGCGACGACCTCGCCTACCGCCTGGCCCGGCGCAACGCGCACAACGCCGATGCAACGCTGTCCACCACGCTGTCGAACATGCTTCTGGAGCCGGGGCATTTCCGGAAGGACGCCGAGCTCGGCTTCCGCTTCCTGGTGCTTTCGCACACGCTGCTCAGCTACCTCTCCGCCCTCGGCGCCCACCGCGATGCGCTGCCGCAGGACGCCAGCGACGGCCTGATCCGGCAGGCGGCGGAAACCCTCACCGCCAGCCTCGACGAGATCGCCGCGCGGCTCAGCGAGAAGCGCCCGGTGGAAATCTACAGCGATACGGAAGAGCAGCTGGCCAAGCGCCTTGAGCAACTGCCGGAGGAGCAGGACGACGCGCACCGCCTGGTGCAGAGCCAACTGGCGCTGATCTGCCGCCAGCTCGCGCCGCTGCGCACGCTGGCGGCGCACCTGCTGAAGCAGGAAGGCCGCTGACTACTGCAGGCCGTGGGCGCGCAGCAGCGCGTCGTAGCTGCCGTCCCCGCGCATCTCGTGGATCGCCTGGTTGAATCCCGCCGCTATCTCCGCATGGCGCGGGTTGGCACGGCTGACCATGATGTACAGCTCCTTCTCGGCCACTGCGGTCGGCAGGAACTCCAGGCGGCCCTGCAGCGGCTGCAGCTCGGTCGCCAGCCGATGGCGGGCGACCATCTCGTCCTCCAGGGTCAGTTCGACCCGCCCGGCATCCAGCATCCGCGCGGCATTGGCGAAGCTCGCCACTTCCACCTTGGTCAGCCGCGGATCGCTGTCGAACGCCGTGGAATAGCTGTAGCCGCGCACCACGGCGATGCGGTAGGGGTACAGGTCGGCCAGCCGGGCGTAGGCGATCGGCTCGCCCTTGCGCTTGAGCAGGCGCACGCGGTTGGTCAGGTAGGGCTGGGAATAGATCGCGTAGGACTCCCGCTCGGCGTTGTACCAGGCGTCCACCACCACGTCGTATTCGCCCTTCCTCAGGCCGTGCAGCGCGCGCGGCCAGGGCACTTCGGCGTACTGGCTGGCGTACCCGGCGCGGGTCAGCGCCTCGCGCACCAGATGCACGCAGAAACCGTTGTCCGGCAGGCGCGTGTCGGCGAACGGCGGCCAGCGTCCACCGGCCATGCGCAACTCGTCTGCCGGCGACAGCGGCGAAATCAGCAACAGCAAGAGAAACGGCAGGACTCGCAGAGCCATCGATCATTCCATCCCGGGAAAGACCGACACAATATCCGGCCTCGGCGCGGGCGGCGAGCCACCCGCAGCGAAATTCACCTGCAGAGCGAAGCGCCGCCGCTCACCCCTTGCCTGACTCACCAACATTCACACTCATTCCCTTGAGCAGGTCGATGGGCAGGGGGAACACGATGGTGGAACTCTTGTCGCCGGCGATGGTGCCCAGCGTCTGCATGTAGCGCAGCTGCATGGCGCCGGGCTGGCGGCCGAGCATTTCCGCGGCCTGCATGAGTTTTTCCGAGGCCTGCAGCTCGCCCTCGGCGTGGATCACCTTGGCCCGCCGCTCGCGCTCGGCCTCCGCCTGGCGGGCGATGGCACGGACCATCGATTCGTTGAGGTCGACGTGCTTGATCTCGACGTTGGCCACCTTGATCCCCCAGGCGTCGGTCTGCGCGTCGAGCACCTTCTGGATATCCACGTTCAGGCGCTCGCGCTCGGCGAGCATCTCGTCCAGCTCATGCTTGCCCAGCACCGCGCGCAGGGTGGTCTGCGCCAACTGGCTGGTGGCGGCGAGGAAGTTCTCCACCTGGATGATCGCCCGCTGCGGATCGATCACGCGGAAGTACACCACCGCGTTCACCTTGACCGAGACGTTGTCGCGCGAGATCACGTCCTGCGGCGGCACGTCGAGCACCACGGTGCGCAGGTCGACCCGCACCATCTGCTGCACGACCGGAATGACCAGCACCAGCCCCGGTCCCTTGACCTTCCAGAAACGACCGAGCTGGAACACCACGCCGCGCTCGTACTCGCGCAGGATGCGCAGCGAACTGACCACCAGCATCGCCAGCAGGATCAGCGCCACCATCAGACCGAAGGGAAATCCCATCACTTGCCTCCTGTTTCATCGACGGCCGCCACTTCCAGGCGCAGCCCCTTGCGCGCCAGCACCTTCACGCGCTGGCCCGGACTCAGCGGCAGAGAGGAGTCCACCTGCCACTGTTCGCCTTCCAGTTGCACCCAGCCGCTGCGCATATCCTCCTCGGCCACCGCGTTGATCGTCGCAAGGCTGCCGACCAGCCCCATCGGACCGCTCACCACCGCCCGTCGTCGCGACTTCAGCGCCACGCCGAGGATGCCGCCGATGAACAGCGCACTCACCGTCGCCACGCCGACGATCAGCGCCAGCGGAATGCCGAAGCCCGGGACGTCGGTGTCGATCAGGATCAGCGCGCCGATCACGAACGACACCACCCCGCCGATGCCGAGGATGCCGAAGCTCGGCACGAAGGCCTCGCCGACCATGAACATCAGCCCGAGCAGGATCAGCCCGACGCCGGCATAGCTCACCGGCAGCAGTTGCAGGGCGTAGAGGCCGAGCAGCAGGCAGATGCCGCCGAGCACGCCGGGCACCGCCATGCCGGGGTTGGCCAGTTCGAAGATCAGCCCGTAGACGCCGATCATCATCAGGATCAGCGCCACGCTCGGATCGGTGATCACCGCCAGCAGGCGCGCCCGCCAGTCCGGCTCATGCTCGACGATCTGCGCGCCGGCGCTGCTCAGCTTGATCTCGCTGCCGAGCACCTTGAGCTTGCGGCCGTCCAGCATCTGCAGCAGCAGCGGCAGGTCGGGGGCGACGACGTCGATCACCTTCTGTTTCAGCGCATCCTCGGCGGACAGGCTGACCGCTTCGCGCACCGCGCGCTCGGCCCACTCGGCATTGCGCCCGTGCAGTTGCGCCAGACCGCGGATATAGGCCGCGGCATCGTTGACCTGCTTGCGCTTGAGGGTGTCGCTATTGCTGTCGGCGGGTGCCTTGTCCTTCTTATCGCCCGGCTTTTCGTTCGGATCGGGCATATCCGGCGGCCCGCCGATCTGCACCGGCGTGGCTGCGCCGAGGTTGGTGCCCGGCGCCATCGCCGCGACATGGCAGGCATACAGGATGTAGGTGCCGGCGCTCGCCGCCCGCGCCCCGCCCGGCGCCACGTAGCCGACCACCGGCACCGGACTGGCGAGGATCGCCTTGACGATCGCGCGCATGGAGGTGTCCAGCCCGCCCGGCGTGTCCATGCGGATCACCACCAGCGGGGCCTTCTCCTCTTCGGCACGGGCGATACCGCGCACCAGGTAGTCGGCGGTGGCCGGACCGATCGCGCCGTTGACGCTGAGCACCACCACCGGCGCGCTGGCCGCCGACGCTCCCACCGCAAGCAGCGTGAGCGACAGCAGTAGAAAGCAGCGGTAAATGAACGGAAGCATTCCGGCCTCCCCAGGGTTGCCGACGGCGAAACGGCGCACGGATGAACGGCGCCCTTCTCCAAAGCATAGCCTCACCCCATGCGGAGCCCGCTTCTGGGCCGTGGGGCGGCATTGCCGGATGTTGCAGGCGGGGCGGGCGTAGGTTGGTGCTGAACGCAGTGAAGCCCAACGATGGCAATGTTGGGCTTCGCGTTGCTCAGCGCCAACCTACGGTGGGATTGCAGCCCCTAGGATGAGTTGAGCGAAGCGATACCCATGAGCCGTACACCGAGGTATCGACGACAGGCGCTCCGCCCCCCTCATCACGCGGGTGAGCCACTCCCCAAAAAGAAAAACCCCGCCGAAGCGGGGTTTCTCAGTCAGGTCGGGATCAACCCTTGAACACGTCTTCCACCGACTGCAGCGGATAGTGCTTCGGATACGGCAGGGTCGCCACGCCGGTTTCGAGAGCGGCCTTGGCCACGGCGTCGGAAACCACGGTGATCAGGCGCGGGTCCATCGGTTTCGGAATGATGTACTCGCGGCCGAACTCCAGATGGGTGACGTTGTAGGCCTCGCAGACTTCCTTCGGCACCGGCTGCTTGGCCAGGTCGTGCAGGGCGTAGGCGGCGGCGATCTTCATTTCCTCGTTGATGCGGGTGGCGCGTACGTCCAAGGCACCGCGGAAGATGAAGGGGAAGCCGAGCACGTTGTTCACCTGGTTCGGATAGTCCGAACGGCCGGTGGCCATGATCACGTCGTTGCGGGTGGCGTGGGCCAGTTCCGGCTTGATCTCCGGGTCCGGGTTCGAGCAGGCGAACACCACCGGATTCGGCGCCATGCGCGCCAGGCCTTCGGCGCTCAGCAGGTTGGCGCCGGACAGGCCGACGAACACGTCGGCGCCTTCCAGGGCGTCATCCAGGGTGCGCTTGTCGGTTTCGCTGGCGAATACCGCCTTGTACTGGTTCAGGTCGTCGCGGCCTGCATGGATCACGCCCTTGCGGTCGACCATGGAGATGTTCTCGACCCTGGCACCGATGCTGACCAGCAGCTTCATGCAGGAGATGGCTGCAGCGCCGGCGCCGAGGCAGACGATCTTCGCCTCTTCCAGCTTCTTGCCGGCGATTTCCAGGGCGTTGAGCATGCCGGCGGCGGTGACGATGGCGGTGCCGTGCTGGTCATCGTGGAAGACCGGGATATCGCACTGTTCGATCAGCGCGCGCTCGATCTCGAAGCACTCCGGCGCCTTGATGTCTTCAAGGTTGATGCCGCCGAAGGTGATGGAGATGCGCTTGACGGTGTCGATGAAGGCCTGCGGGCTCTCGGCGTCGACTTCGATATCGAACACGTCGACACCGGCGAAACGCTTGAACAGCACGCCCTTGCCTTCCATGACCGGCTTGGAGGCCAGCGGGCCGAGGTTGCCCAGGCCGAGAATGGCGGTGCCGTCGGAAATCACCGCTACCAGGTTGCCCTTGCCGGTGTACTGGAAGGCCAGCTCGGGATCACGGGCGATCTCGCGGACCGGCTCGGCCACGCCAGGGCTGTACGCCAGCGACAGGTCGCGGGCGGTAACGGTCGGCTTGGTCAGCTCGACGCTGAGTTTTCCGGGGCGGGGCTGGGCGTGATATTCGAGAGCAGCGGTCTTGAGATCAGACATTTTGGCACTTCCGCTTTATAACTTGTTGGAGAAGACGGGCGACCGAGCATACGCAGAAAGCGCACACCTGCCAAGGCCATCCGCGAGGTGGTGTCAATACTCTTATCGTACTATTTTCAGGCTATCCCCGGCTTTTGGCTGACCGATTGGATACAAATCATTCAACAATCTTAACGCCTCATTTGCAACAATTTCTGATCCGCCATTCGTCCTGGCGAGCTGCTCCAGCGTCTGCCCCGCTTTCGCCTGCACGATGGACAACCGCTGCGGCTGGGCCAGTTTGCGTTCTTCAGCCTTGAGCGGCCGGAAACTGCGGATGACTTGCAGGAAGGCGTCATCCTGCCCTTCCAGCGAGCCGCGACCTTTGACCGCACCGACGAACAGGTAGGCGCGCTGCTGCTGATAGATGACTGCAACACGTCGCGCCGGAGAACCGGGAACCACCGCCGTAGCCCCTTCCAGGCCGGCCTGCTGCAAGCTTTCCTCGTCAGCCAGGCGACCGCCCGCACCCTTGCGCAGGTACTCAAGCGGGGTAAGCCGGCCATCCCGCTGCACCAGCTTCATGCCGATGTAGGCCGACTTGTCCGGAGTATAGCCAACCAGTGCGGAGGGCTGATTGAGCACGCCCCAGCCGGCGGGGAAGCTCAGCGTGAAGTCCAGCTCGCCATGGTAGAAGTTGCGCCCGCGCAGGATTCCGGTGGACTCCGAGTCGCCGAACGGCAGGCCTTCCAGATGCTGGAGGAAACGCTCGCGACCGACTTCCTGCTGCTTGCTGGCCAGCGCCTGCGCCGGACCAACCACCTGCTGCAAACGCTTGTCGTTGTCCGGGTGGGTGTCGAACAGGCCGTGATAACCGACCGGCTCCACCGCCTCGCCGCGCTTGCGCGCCTGCTCCTGGGCGTAGTCTTCCTGGTTCTTCAGCACCCGCACCACCTGGATCATCGCCGTCGAATCGTAGCCGGCGCGGGCCAGGTACTTGGCACCGAGGCCGTCGGCCTCCAGCTCCATGTCGCGGCCGTAGCCACGCACCACGGAGGTGCCGAGCACATTGGTGATGTCACCGGCGGCGCCGACGCCGGTGCCGATGGCGACGGCCTGACTGAGGATGTTCCAGGCGGTGGACTGGCTCTGCTGGCGCACACTGTGGCGGGCGGTGACGTGGCCGATCTCGTGGCCGAGCACCGCCGCCAGTTCCGCCTCGGAGTTGAGATAGGCGAGCAGGCCGCGATGGATGTAGATGTAGCCGCCGGGCACGGCGAAGGCATTGATGTCCGGCGAGTCGATCACCGTGAAGTAGTATTGCAGGTTGCTGCGGTCGCTGGCGCGGGCAACCCGCTCGCCGACCTGCTGCACGTAGGCCTGCAACTTCTCGTCGGGGTAGCGCGGGTACTGCTTGGCGACTTCCTGGCTGTAGCTCCGGCCGAGATCGATCTCCTGCTGCTCGCTCATCATCACGAAGTCGGTGCGCCCGGTGGCCGGGTTGACCGCGCAGCCGCCCAGCGTGCCGGCGAGCGCCAGCAGGCAAATGAATGTCAGCATCCGTTGCATCATGGCAATACCTCCAGCATCGCCGGATCGGTGAGCGGCAGCATCCAGCGTGCCTGCCCCGGTTTTACGCCGCCGCGTTCGGCTCGATCGATCACCCAGCCGCGCGCTTCTACTGTACGCCCGCGGAGGCTACCGAGCAGCGACTTGTCGAAGCGCGAAACCTGCCGCGAATCGATGCGCAGGACCAGCGAACCATCCATTTCGATCCACAGGCCGCCGCGATTGCGCTGCACTTCCGCGACCCGCCCGCGCAGCACGGCAAAGCCGCCCTGGTGCAGTTGTTCGACCGCCTGCACCGGCGAGCGCTTCCACAGCCCGAGCCCGGCCGCGCGCGCCTGGCGTTCGGCCGCCTGCTGGCAGGTGGTGAGCTCGGTATTCGGCGCGACCGCCACCAGATAGCCCAGGCCCTCGCCCAGCAACTGCGCTTCGATGTTGGCGCCCGAGCTATCGAAGGCATGCGCGAGGGTACGGCCGTAGCGGTCCTTCCCCTGCCGCCCCGGGACCAGGCCGACCTCGCCGTCATTGGCCGCCACCAGTTGCTGCAGGCGCCGCCGCGCCGCTTCGGCGAAGGGCTCCACCGGACGACCGTGGTGCGCCAGTTCCGGCGCGTTGACGCCGATCAGCCGCACGCTGCGGCCATCGGCGAGCTTCAGCGTGTCGCCATCCACCACCCTGGCCACCCGCACCGTTTCTGGCGAGCGCGGCGCGCTGCAGGTCGCGGCGGACAGATCGCTTGCAAAATTCACGAGCAAAAAAAAGGCGCCCACGAGGGACGCCTTTTTCGCAATGCCGTGAAAAACCATAGTGGCCTCCCCGGAAATCGCTCTTACTTCTTGCCGAACATAGCGAAGCGCTGGTTGAAGCGGTCGATACGGCCACCGGTATCAACGACTTTCTGCTTGCCGGTGTAGAACGGGTGGCATTCGGAGCAGACGTCCAGGTGGATGCTCTTGCACAGGGTCGAACGGGTCTTGATCACGTTGCCGCAGCTGCAGGTAGCTTCGATTTCTTCGTACGCGGGATGAATTTCCGGTTTCATGCTGTATTCCTCAGGTCATGGTGTGCCGCCACCTGATCTGTCAGAAGCCGAGCCACGGCAATCTAAGGCCGCAGGCGGGATCTTACCAGGCACCGCACGAAATTAAGGGCGTGAATCATACCAGAGACGTCTTTCCATGCAAGTCGCGCCGAGACCGGCCGTCGCTTGCAGCATGCTAACATCCCCGCCTCCCGCCGCCTCGGAAGCCGCCGCGTGCCCCAGCTCAACATCCTGCGCCTGGCCCTGCCATCACCGCTGCGCCGCCTGTTCGACTACCTGCCGCCACGCGGCATCGACGCGCAACGCCTGCAGCCTGGCGTGCGCCTGCGCGTGCCGTTCGGCCGCCGCGAGATCGTCGGCGTGCTGGTGGACAAGGTCGAACACTCCGAAGTGCCGCAGGACAAGCTGCGCCCGGCCCTCGCCGTGCTCGACAGGGAACCGCCGCTGCCGGCGCACCTGCTGGAGCTGTGCCGCTGGACCGCGCAGTACTACCAGCACAGCCTAGGCGACACGCTCTCCTGGGCGCTGCCCAACCTGCTGCGCCAGGGCGAACCGGCCGAGGCACGGCTGCTGCGCTTCTGGCACGCCGCAGCCGGTGCGCGGCTGGACGACTCGCGCCTGGCCCGCGCGCCGCGCCAGCGCCAGGCGCTGCAGGTGCTGATGCAGCATCCCCATGGCGTTGCCCACGAACTGCTGACCCAGCTGGAGATCAACAAGGACAGCCTCGACCTGCTGCAGGAAAAGGGCCTGGCAACCCTCGAAGAACGCCGCCAGACCCCGCCCGAACGCCACGGCGGCTGGCTGGCGCAGGCCGAGCTGCCGCTCAACGCCGAGCAGCGCGCCGCCTTCGAGGCGGTGAAGTCCGGCTTCGGCGGCTTCCACAGCTACCTGCTGGCGGGCGTCACCGGCAGCGGCAAGACCGAGGTCTACCTGCAACTGATCCGCGAAGCACTGGAGGCAGGCCGCCAGGCGCTGGTGCTGATCCCGGAGATCAACCTCGGTCCGCAGACCCTGGCGCGCTTCGAGCGGCGCTTCAATGCGCGCATCGCCCTGCTGCACTCGGCACTGACCGACCGCGAACGCCTCGACGCCTGGCTGGCCGCCCGCGACGGCGAGGCGGATATCGTCATCGGCACCCGTTCGGCGCTGTTCACCCCGCTGAAGAATCCCGGGCTGATCATCATCGACGAGGAACACGACGCTTCCTATAAACAGCAGGAAGGCCTGCGCTACCACGCCCGCGACCTGGCGATGGTGCGCGCGCGACTGGAAAACGTGCCGATCCTGCTCGGCTCGGCCACGCCGGCGCTGGAAAGCCTGCACAACGCGCAGAGCGGCCGCTACGGCCTGCTGCGCCTGAACCAGCGAGCCGGCGGCGCGCACCAGCCGAAGTTCCAGCGCCTGGACGTGAAGAGCCTGCCGCTGGATGCCGGCATCTCCATGCCGCTGCAACGCGCCATCGGCGAAACCCTCGCAGCCGGCCAGCAGGTGCTGGTCTACCTGAACCGCCGCGGTTTCGCCCCGACCCTGCTCTGTCACGACTGCGGCTGGATCTGCAAATGCCCGCGCTGCGATGCGCGCATGACCCTGCACCAGGGTTCCGGCGAACTGCGCTGCCACCACTGCGACCAGCGCCAGCGCCCGCCGCGCAAGTGTCCGGACTGCGGCAAGGTCGACCTGCGCCCGGTCGGCGCCGGCACCGAACGCGCCGAGGAGCGCCTGAGCATCCTCTTCCCGCAGCATCCGGTGCTGCGCATCGACCGCGACAGCACCTCGCGCAAGCACGCCATGCGCGACCTGTTCGCCACCATCAATAAAGGCGAGCCGTGCATCCTGGTCGGCACCCAGATGCTCGCCAAGGGCCACCACTTCCCGCGCGTCACCCTGGTGGCGATCCTCGATGCCGATGGCGGGCTGTTCTCTGCCGACTTCCGCGCCAGCGAGCGCATGGCGCAGCAGATCGTCCAGGTCGCCGGACGCGCCGGCCGTGCGGAAGAACCGGGCCGCGTGCTGATCCAGACCCATCTGGCCGACCACCCGCTGCTGGTGCAGCTCACCGAACAGGGCTACTTCGCCTTCGCCGACCAGGCCCTCAGCGAACGCCGCGCCGCCGGGCTGCCGCCATTCGCCCATCTCGCCCTGCTGCGCGCCGAGGCGCACAAGCCGGGGCAGGCGGAAGCCTTTCTCGATGCCGCCTGCAGCGAAGCGGAGAACATTCAGGCCAGCTTCGGCAGCGATGTGGAGCTGCTCGGCCCGGTTCCGGCACCAATGGAACGCCGCGCCGGCCGGCATCGCGCGCAGTTGCTGCTGATGGCCAGCTCGCGCGCGCCGCTGCACCGGCTGCTGACGCCGTGGTTGCAGGTGCTGGAGCAGTTGCCCGGCGGGCGGCAGGTGCGCTGGTCGGTGGATGTGGACCCGATCGATCTGTTTTGAGACGTCCCTCACCCCAGCCCTCTCCCAGAGGGAGAGGGAGTCATACGAAGCGGCAGGGGAGCTTGGTGTTCCGCCCGATACCACACAGCTCCCTCTCCCACCGGGAGAGGGTTAGGGTGAGGGCAAACCCCGCCACCTTATCTACATTGACCTTCATCAGCCGAACTGCACGCCCCCACGTGCCAGACTGACAAGAATTCCTCCGCGGTTGGCAAGCCATGCCCGGCCACGGATAATGCGCGGTTCTGAGCCAGACAACCGGTCGCCCGCCCCCCTCGCGCGCGATGACGGAGATAAAGATGAAAGACACCATCCGCCAGCTGATCCAGCAAGCACTTGCCCGCCTGACCGAAGACGGCACCCTGCCGTCCGGCCTGTCGCCCGACATCCAGGTGGAAACCACCAAGGATCGAGCCCACGGCGACTACGCCAGCAACATCGCCCTGATGCTGGCCAAACCGGCCGCGATGAAGCCGCGCGACCTGGCCGTCAAGCTGCAGGCGGCGCTGCCCGCGCATCCGCAGGTGGCCAAGGTGGAAATCGCCGGCCCCGGCTTCCTCAACTTCTTCCAGGACGAAGCCTGGCTGGCCAGCAGCCTGGATGCCGCCCTTGCCGATGCGCACCTCGGCGTGCACAAGAACGGTCCGCAGCAGCGCGTGGTAGTCGACCTGTCCTCGCCGAACCTGGCCAAGGAAATGCACGTCGGCCACCTGCGCTCGACCATCATCGGCGACGGTGTCGCGCGCGTCCTCGAATTCCTCGGCGATACCGTGATCCGCCAGAACCACGTTGGCGACTGGGGCACCCAGTTCGGCATGCTGCTGGCCTATCTGGAAGAGCAGGCGGTGGACGCCCAGGCCGAGCTGCATGACCTCGAGGTCTTCTATCGCGCCGCCAAGAAGCGTTTCGACGAGTCCCCGGAATTCGCCGACCGCGCCCGCGAACTGGTGGTCAAGCTGCAGGCCGGCGACCCCGAATGCATGCGCCTGTGGAAGCGCTTCAACGACATCTCCCTGTCGCACTGCCAGCAGGTCTACGACCGCCTCGGCGTGAAACTGACCATGGCCGACGTGATGGGCGAGAGCGCCTATAACGACGACCTGCCCGGCGTGGTCGCCGACCTCACCGCCAAGGGCCTGCTGGTCGAGAGCGACGGCGCCATGTGCGTGTTCCTCGACGAGTTCAAGAACGCCGAAGGCAACCCGCTGCCGGTGATCGTGCAGAAGGCTGGCGGCGGCTACCTCTACGCCACCACCGACCTCGCGGCGATGCGTTATCGCCATCAGAAGCTGCACGCCGACCGCGTGCTGTACTTCGTCGATCAGCGCCAGGCCCTGCACTTCCAGCAGGTGTTCGAGGTCGCCCGCCGCGCCGGTTTCGTTCCGGCCAGCATGGATCTGGAGCACATGGGCTTCGGCACCATGAACGGCGCCGACGGCCGCCCGTTCAAGACCCGCGACGGCGGCACCGTGAAGCTGATCGACCTGCTGGAGGAAGCCGAAGAGCGCGCCTACGCACTGGTCAAGGCCAAGAACCCCGAGCTCGACGACGCCGAGTTGCGCCAGATCGCCCGTGCCGTTGGCATCGGCGCGGTGAAGTACGCCGACCTGTCGAAGCACCGCACCAGCGACTACAGCTTCAACTTCGAACTGATGCTGAGCTTCGAGGGCAACACCGCGCCCTACCTGCTATACGCCTACACCCGCGTCGCCAGCATCTTCCGCAAGCTGGGCAAGAGCTTCGACGAAGCCGGCGGCAGGATCGCCCTGGAACAGCCGCAGGAACAGGCCCTGGCCGCGCAGCTCGCGCAGTTCGGCGATGTGCTCAACAACGTCGCGCTGAAAGGCGTGCCGCACATCCTCTGCGCCTACCTGTACGAACTGGCCGGGCTGTTCTCCAGTTTCTACGAGCACTGCCCGATCCTCGCCGCGGAAACCCCGCAGCAGCAGGAAAGCCGTCTGAAACTGGCGGCGCTGGCTGGCCGCACCCTCAAGCAAGGCCTGGAACTGCTGGGCCTGGAAACCCTCGAGCGCATGTAACCATCGATGGCGAAGAAGAAACCAGCTCCCAAGCGCGGCGCCAGCCGCTACCAGGCGCCGGCACGCAACTCGTCGGTGCCCGGCTGGGTCTGGCTGGTCGCCGGACTGGCCATCGGCGGCTTCATCATGTTCCTCACCAAGCTCGAACCGGGGCGCAATGAAGTGCGCCGGGAAAAGCCGGAACAGCAGAAGCCCGCCGCCGTCCAGGGCAAACCGGCACAGCAGCAGCAACCCGCGCCTGTCGCGGTGAAGCCGAAGTACGACTTCTACACGCTGCTCCCGGGATCGGAGGTCGTGGTGCCGCCGGAAGCCGTGCCGGCGAAGCCGCAGGCTCCGGCACAGCCGGTGCAGCCGCCGACCGTGGTGGCGACGGCCGAGGAAGCGGCGAAGATCGACACCCAGCGCGCCCTTGCCGCCCTCAGCGGGCAGACGCCGCCGCCTCCGGCCGTGGTCAAGCCGGCCACTCCGCCGCAGCCCGCAGCGGCTCAGGCCAAGGCGGCGACACCTGCCGCCCCGCCGAAGCCGGCAGCACCGCCGGCGGTGGCCAACACCCAGTACTTCCTGCAGGCCGGCTCGTTCCGCAAGCAGGCCGACGCCGAGCGCGTGCGCGCGCAGATCAGCATGCTCGGACAGAGCGCGCGGGTGGAGTCGGGTACCGTGCGCGAGGAAACCTGGTATCGGGTGATGGTTGGCCCGTACGGCGACCGCAGCAAGGTATCCCAGGCGCAGAAGCAGCTGTCGTCCAACGGTTTCAACAACGTGCTGGTGCAGCAGCGGCAGAATCGCTGAGGAACCCTGGACCACCCTCACCCCTACCCTCTCCCAGCGGGAGAGGGGGCGCCTCGGCGTGGGAATGTATGCCGTGCCAACCGGCAACCCGGTCAGTCCCCTCTCCCTTCGGGAGAGGGTTAGGGTGAGGGAGCTTTACGCGCGCCAGCCGGACTCCCATCAAAAATGCTCACTCGTCGCCCAGGGACTTGAACCCGGCCACCCGCATCCCCATCTGACTCTGCATTCGGGCAATTCGCCCCGCTGTGTGGAGTAACTCCCTTGACCACAATCGTTTCCGTACGCCGCCACGGCAAAGTCGTCATGGGCGGCGATGGCCAGGTTTCCCTGGGCAACACCGTGATGAAAGGCAACGCGAAGAAAGTCCGCCGCCTGTACCACGGTGAAGTGCTGGCCGGTTTTGCCGGCGCCACCGCCGATGCCTTCACCCTCTTCGAGCGCTTCGAGCAACAATTGGAAAAACATCAGGGCCACCTGGTGCGCGCTGCCGTCGAGCTGGCGAAGGACTGGCGCACCGACCGCTCGCTGAGCCGCCTGGAAGCCATGCTGGCGGTCGCCAACAAGGACGCCTCGCTGATCATCACCGGCAACGGCGACGTGGTCGAACCCGAGCACGGTCTGATCGCCATGGGCTCCGGCGGCGGCTTCGCCCAGGCCGCGGCCATGGCGCTGCTGGAAAACACCGAACTGTCGGCCCGCGAGATCGCCGAGAAAGCACTGAATATCGCCGGCTCGATCTGCGTGTTCACCAACCAGAATCTCACCATCGAGGAGCAGGACAGCGCCGTTTAAAAATTCTGTTCATGATCTGGCGAGCTAGAGCAGAACAAGGCGGAAAGGGATGAAGGAGCGGAGTTTGCACTTGCAAATGAGCATTCCGAATCCGTTTTCAACGCAGTTCTGCCGACGCGCAGCAGATCAGGAATGAATTTTTGGCCTGTCGCTCCGGAGTAACCCTATGTCCATGACGCCCCGCGAGATCGTTCACGAACTCAACCGCCACATCATCGGCCAGGACGACGCCAAGCGCGCCGTGGCCATCGCCCTGCGCAACCGCTGGCGGCGCATGCAGCTCCCCGCCGAGCTGCGCGCCGAGGTGACGCCGAAGAACATCCTGATGATCGGCCCGACCGGTGTCGGCAAGACCGAGATCGCCCGCCGCCTGGCACGTCTGGCGAATGCACCGTTCATCAAGGTGGAAGCGACCAAGTTCACCGAGGTCGGCTACGTCGGCCGCGATGTGGAATCCATCGTCCGCGATCTCGCCGATGCGGCGATCAAGATGCTGCGCGAGCAGGAAATCCAGAAGGTCAAATACCGCGCCGAAGACGCCGCCGAAGATCGCATCCTCGATGCCCTGCTGCCGCCGGCACGCACTGGCAACTTCGGCGACGAGCCGGCGCGCGAGGACTCCAACACCCGCCAGCTGTTCCGCAAGCGCCTGCGCGAAGGCCAGTTGGACGACAAGGAAATCGATATCGAGGTCGCCGACGTGCCGGCCGGCGTGGAAATCATGGCCCCGCCTGGCATGGAGGAAATGACCAGCCAGTTGCAGAACCTGTTCTCCAACATGGGCAAAGGCAAGCGCAAGACCCGCAAGTTGAAGGTCGCCGAGGCCATGAAGCTGATCCGCGACGAGGAAGCCGCGCGCCTGGTCAATGAAGAGGACCTCAAGGGCCGCGCCCTGGAGGCGGTGGAGCAGAACGGCATCGTCTTCATCGACGAGATCGACAAGATCGCCAAGCGCGCCAATGCCGGCGGCGCCGACGTGTCCCGCGAGGGTGTGCAGCGCGACCTGCTGCCGCTGATCGAAGGCTGCACGGTGAATACCAAGCTGGGCATGGTGAAGACCGACCACATCCTGTTCATCGCCTCCGGCGCGTTCCACCTGTCCAAGCCGAGCGACCTGGTGCCGGAACTGCAGGGCCGCCTGCCGATCCGCGTCGAGCTGAAGGCGCTGACGCCAAGCGACTTCGAGCGCATCCTCACCGAGCCGCACGCCTCGCTGACCGAGCAGTACACCGCGCTGCTGAAGACCGAGGGCCTGGATATCGAGTTCGCGCCGGACGCCATCAAGCGCCTGGCCGAGATCGCCTACCAGGTCAACGAGAAGACCGAGAACATCGGTGCGCGCCGCCTGCACACGCTGCTGGAACGCCTGCTGGAAGAAGTCTCGTTCGACGCCGCCGATCTGGCCAGCAAGCACGACGGCCAGCCGATCCGCATCGATGCCGATTACGTGAACGGGCATCTGGGCGAACTGGCGCAGGACGAGGATCTGTCGCGGTATATCCTGTAAAGGAGCGCCCGACGAACCAACCTGTAGAAGCCAGCTTGCTGGCGAAGCTCTTCCCGGGGCTTCGATCGCCAGCAAGCTGGCTCCTATAAAAAGCCCACTCCCGGAACCCCTGCGATGCGCCTGCCAACCGCGATCAAGCTGCACAAAGCCTCGAAAACCCTGGAGCTGGAATACGGCCCCGGCGAGCGCTACAGCCTGAGCGCCGAATTCCTCCGGGTGCATTCGCCTTCGGCGGAAGTCCAGGGCCACGGCAATCCGATCCTGCAGTACGGCAAGCTCAACGTCGGCTTGAACGCCCTCGAACCGGCCGGTCAGTACGCGCTCAAGCTGACCTTCGACGACGGCCACGACAGCGGCCTGTACACCTGGGACTACCTCTACCAGCTGTGTACCCGCCAGGAGCAGCTGTGGGATGAATACCTCGCCGAGCTGCACAAGGCCGGCAAGTCCCGCGATCCGGCGGAATCCGTGGTCAAACTGATGCTCTGAAGCTGCCGTTCGGCGGGCTTCCCTCCCATTTCTGCCATGCATCCATGCAGGGCACGTCATTTGCAACATTTCACGCGGAAACTGAATACAGCACGAGCCTGCACGAAAACAGGGCACGGCGATTCGATCCGCGGCCTTCGCTAGGGCGCGTTTTCTAATCCTTCGCGCCATACTGTCGTACAGGGTTCGATGCCTTATCCGCTTGCGTGCAGTCGCTGCCGAACAGCTGACCAGATCAGTGCACCACGACGCACTGCTGCTGCCCTGGCAACAGCGACGCACCAGGCGATCCGTCAACCCGAGCGATACCCGGCCCCACATGCATCGAGATGCAATCCGCCGGTATCGGTCTCAGGACCATGGAGCATCGCCTATGACCCAGAAGAACAACAACGGACTGTCCCAGCAGGCCGCGGAAAGCACCCTGAACCTCAATCCGGTGATCGGTGTGCGCGGCAAGGATCTGCTTACTTCTGCCCGTATGGTGCTGCTGCAGGCGATCAGGCAGCCGTTCCACAGCGCCAAGCATGCGACCCGCCTCGGCGTCGAACTGAAGAACGTGCTGCTCGGCACCTCGAAATTGCGCCCGGGCAACGAAGATCGCCGCTTCGCCGACCCGGCCTGGAGCAACAATCCGCTGTACCGCCGCTACATGCAGACCTACCTGGCCTGGCGCGGGGAACTGCAGAACTGGATGGCCGACAGCGACCTGCCGGCGGAAGACATCAGCCGGGGCCAGTTCATCATCAGCCTGATGACCGAGGCGATGTCGCCGACCAACACCCTGAGCAACCCGGCGGCGGTCAAGCGCTTCTTCGAGACCGGCGGCAAGAGCCTGCTCGATGGCCTGACCCACCTGGCCAAGGACCTGGTCAACAACGGCGGCATGCCCAGCCAGGTGAACATGGACGCCTTCGAGGTCGGCAAGAACCTGGCGACCACCGAAGGCGCGGTGGTATTCCGCAACGACGTGCTGGAGCTGATCCAGTACAAGCCGTTCACCGAGACGGTGCACGAGCGCCCGCTGCTGGTGGTGCCGCCGCAGATCAACAAGTTCTACGTATTCGACCTGTCGCCGGAGAAGAGCCTGGCGCGCTTCAGCCTGCAGAGCGGCCTGCAGACCTTCATCATCAGTTGGCGCAACCCGACCAAGTCGCAGCGCGAATGGGGCCTGACCACCTATATCGAAGCGCTCAAGGAAGCCGTCGACGTGGTCCTGGAGATCACCGGCAGCCCCGACCTGAACATGCTCGGCGCCTGCTCCGGCGGGATCACCACGGTCACCCTGCTCGGCCACTACGCCGCCCTCGGCGAGAACAAGGTGCACGCCTTCACCCAGATGGTCAGCGTGCTCGACTTCGAGCTGGACACCCAGGTCGCGCTGTTCGCCGACGAGAAGACCCTGGAAGCGGCCAAGCGCCGCTCGTACCAGGCCGGCGTGCTGGAAGGCAAGGACATGGCCAAGGTGTTCGCCTGGATGCGCCCGAACGACCTGATCTGGAACTACTGGGTCAACAACTACCTGCTTGGCAACGAACCGCCGGCGTTCGACATCCTGTTCTGGAACAACGACACCACCCGCCTGCCCGCCGCCCTGCACGGCGAGCTGGTGGAAATGTTCAAGAGCAACCCGCTGAGCCGCCCCGGCGCGCTGGAGGTGAGCGGCACGCCGATCGACCTCAGGCAGGTCACCTGCGATTTCTATTGCGTGGCCGGGCTGAACGACCACATCACGCCGTGGGAAGCCTGCTACCGCTCGGCCCGCCTGCTCGGCGGCAAGTGCGAGTTCATCCTGTCCAACAGCGGGCACATCCAGAGCATCCTCAACCCGCCGGGCAATCCCAAGGCGCGGTTCATGACCGGCCCGGAAGTATCGGCCGACCCGAAGACCTGGCAGGAAAACGCCAGTAAACATGCCGATTCCTGGTGGCTGCATTGGCAGGCGTGGGTGACCGCGCGCTCCGGCGCCACCAAAGAGGCACCGACCAGTCTCGGCAGCCATACTCATACGGCAGCCGAGGCATCACCCGGAACCTACGTGCACGAACGATGAAGACAGACATGCCCAACGAAAACCCGATGATCACGGCCATTTCCGAGGCTGCGGCGGATTCATTCGCCGCAGCCGCGCCGGCAGCGCCGCGGAACAGAAGGAAGCCCCGCAGCGAACCGGCCGAGCCCGCTGCGGTCAAGGCCGGCATTCATCCGCAGCCGTTCGCCTTCCGCACCATCGAACTCGACGGGCAGAGCATCCGCACCGCCGTGCGGCCGGGCAAGTCGCACATGACCCCGCTGCTGATCTTCAACGGCATCGGCGCCAACCTGGAGCTGGTGTTTCCCTTCGTCGCCGCGCTGGACCCGGAACTCGAAGTGATCGCCTTCGACGTGCCCGGGGTCGGCGGCTCGTCGACCCCCAGTTCGCCCTACCGCTTCCCCGGCCTGGCCAAGCTGGTGGCGCGCATGCTGGATTACCTGGACTACGGCCAGGTCACGGCGATCGGCGTGTCCTGGGGCGGCGCGCTGGCCCAGCAGTTCGCCCACGACTACCCGGAACGCTGCAAGAAGCTGATCCTCGCCGCCACCGCCGCCGGCGCCGTGATGGTTCCCGGCCGGCCGAAGGTGCTGATACGCATGGCCAGCCCGCGGCGCTACATCCAGCCGTCGTACGGCGCACGCATCGCACCGGACATCTACGGCGGCGGCTTCCGCCGCGACCCCAAGCTGGCCCTGACGTTCGCCAGCAAGGTGCGCTCGGGCGGCAAGCTCGGCTACTACTGGCAGCTGTTCGCCGGCCTCGGCTGGACCAGCTTCCACTGGCTGCACAAGATCCGCCAGCCGACCCTGGTGCTGGCCGGCGACGACGACCCGATCATCCCGCTGATCAACATGCGCATGATCGCCTGGCGCATCCCCAATGCCGAGCTGCACGTGATCGATGACGGCCACCTGTTCCTCATCACCCGCGCCGAAACGGTGGCGCCGATCATCATGAAATTCCTCACCGAAGAACGGCAGCGCGCGGTGATGCATCCGCGTCCGTTCGTGCCCCGGGTGAGCTAGCAACTGCTGATTCGCTGTCGCCCGCGCAACACTGCACTACTCTGGACGGTTCCGGATGTCATCGCATCGTAATGGTGCGAAGGCATCCTCGATCGTTCACGAACAGGGCAAGCACCGGACTGGCAGCCGCGTTGGCAGCGCTCTGCAAGGCGCCGTCGCGAGTTCTGGTACAGGCCTTGCTGGACCCGGATAACGACGGTCCCTTCACGGAGAGCTGCAGATGCGAGAAAAGCCCCAGTCCGATAGCGTCCACGCCCAGGCCGACTTCATGAATGCGCAGAACGCCATCGTCGGCCTGCGCGGCAAGGACCTGCTGTCCACCATGCGCCTGCTCGCACTGCAGGGCGTGCGCCAGCCGCTGCACAGCGCGCGTCACCTGGCGGCCCTCGGCAAGCAGATGGGCAAGGTGCTGCTCGGCGACTCGGAGCTGCAGCCCAATCCGCAGGACGCGCGCTTCCAGGACCCGTCCTGGCGGCTCAACCCGGTCTACCGGCGCACCCTGCAGGGCTACCTGGCCTGGCAGAAGCAGTTGCAGGCCTGGATCGACGAAAGCAACCTGGACCAGGACGACCGCACCCGCTCGCGCTTCCTGCTGTCGCTGCTCACCGATGCGATGTCGCCGTCGAACAGCCTGGCCAACCCGCTGGCGGTGAAGGAGCTGTTCAATACCGGCGGCATGAGCCTGGTCAAGGGCGCGCGCCATCTGCTCGACGACCTGCGGCACAACGGCGGCATGCCCAGCCAGGTGGACAAGACGGCCTTCGAGGTGGGCAGGAACATCGCCACCACGCCGGGCGCGGTGGTATTCCGCAACGAGGTGCTGGAGCTGATCCAGTACAAGCCGCTGGGCGAATACCTGCACGCCAAGCCGCTGCTGGTGGTGCCGCCGCAGATCAACAAGTTCTACATCTTCGATCTGTCGCCGGAAAAAAGCTTCGTGCAGTACGCGCTGAAGAACAACATCCAGCTGTTCATGATCAGTTGGCGCAACCCGGATGCGCGGCATCGCGAATGGGGCCTGTCCACCTACGTGAAGGCCGTCGACGAAGCCATCGAGGCGTGCCGCTCGATCAGCGGCAGCCGCAGCGTCAACCTGATGGGCGCCTGCTCCGGCGGCCTGACCATGGCGGCGCTGCAGGGCCATCTGCAGGCGCGCCGGCAACTGCGCAAGATCGCCAGCGCCACCTACCTGGTCAGCCTGCTCGACAGCCAGGTGGAAAGCCCGGCCGCGCTGTTCGCCGACGAGCAGACGCTGGAAACCAGCAAGCGCCGCTCCTACCAGCAGGGCGTGCTGGACGGCCGCGACATGGCGCGGGTGTTCGCCTGGATGCGCCCCAACGACCTGGTGTGGAACTACTGGGTCAACAACTATCTGCTCGGCAAGCAGCCGCCGGCGTTCGACATCCTCTACTGGAACAACGACAACACCCGCCTGCCGGCCGCCCTGCACGGCGACTTCCTCGACTTCTTCAAGCACAACCCGCTGAACCGGCCGGGCGCCATGGAGGTCAACGGCACGCCGATCGACCTGCAGAAGGTCGCGGTGGACAGCTTCCACGTCGCCGGCATCACCGACCACATCACCCCGTGGGACTCGGTGTACCGCTCCGCCCTGCTGATGGGCGGCGACAAGCGCTTCGTGCTGTCCAACAGCGGGCATATCCAGGCCATCCTCAACCCGCCGGGCAACCCCAAAGCGTGCTTCTTCGAGAACGGCAAGCTGAGTTCCGACCCGCGCGCCTGGTACTACGACGCCCAGCGCCACGACGGCAGCTGGTGGCCGATGTGGCTGGAGTGGCTGCAGGAACGCTCCGGCGAGCGGCGCACGGTGAGCCTGGAGCTGGGCAACGCAGAATACCCGCCGATGGAGGCCGCACCCGGCACCTACGTGCATATCCGCTGAATGACGGTAGGGCGGGTGCAACCCGCCAATGGCCCTGCAACCGGTTGGCGGGTTGCACCCGCCCTACGCGCCAACCAGTCGAAACCCACTTTGGGGGGATGGCGTCACACGTAAGCTGCGGCTATCGTCGCTGCAGCAAACCTGGAACAAGAACACGGATGAAAACCCGCGACCGCATCCTCCAGTGCGCCCTGCAGCTGTTCAACGAGCAGGGCGAACCCAACGTCTCCACCCTGGAAATCGCCACGGAGCTGGGCATCAGCCCCGGGAACCTGTACTACCACTTCCATGGCAAGGAGCCGCTGGTGCTGGCGCTGTTCGAGCGCTTCCAGGAAGAACTGGCGCCGCTGCTCGACCCGCCCACCGAAGCCAGCCTGGAGACCGAGGACTACTGGCTGTTCCTGCACCTGATCGTCGAACGCCTGGCGCACTACCGCTTCCTCTTCCAGGACCTGTCCAACCTCGCCGGACGCCTGCCCAAGCTGGCGCGCGGCATGCGCACCTGGCTCAACACCCTCAAGCGCACGCTCGCCACCCTGCTCGCCCAGCTCAAGAGCGAAGGCCAGGTCAACAGCGGTATCGAATCCCTTGGCCAACTGGTCGACCAGATCACCCTGACCCTGCTGTTCTCCCTGGACTACCAGCGCATCCTCGGCCATGAAGGGGAAGTGAAACTGGTGGTCTACCAGGTGATGATGCTGGTCGCGCCCCACCTGCACGACGAGGCCCGCGAAGGGGCCGAGCGGATCGCGCAAAGCTACCTGGCCGACTGACGCCAATGAAAACGCCCGGCATCTAGCCGGGCGTTGGGTACCGCGAGGAAGCCGTCAGACTTCTTTCGGAGTATCCGGAGTAGCCGCCGGGGCAACCACCGGTGCAACTACCGGAGCTTCCGCGACCACCGGAGCCGGAGCGGCCTCCGCAGCCGGGGCGCTCACTGCCGCCGGTTTCGCCTCAACTGGCTTCTTTGCTGCCGGCTTCTTCGCCGCAGCCGGCTTGGCGGCCGGCTTGGCTGCTGCAGGTTTCGCCGCGGCAGGCTTGGCAGCCGCCTTGGCCGCGGGTTTAGCCGCTGCCTTGGCTGCCGGTTTGGCGGCCGGCGTGGCTGCTGCCTTGGCCGCAGGCTTGGCTGCAGTGGCCTTCGCAGTTGCAGGCTTGGCGGCAGAAGCTTTCGCAGCGGGCTTGGCGCTCTTGATGCTGACGCCGGTGAGGGCCTCGATCTGCTTGGTCAGGACTTCAATCTTGCCATGCAGATCCTTCACCTCATTGCGGCTCGGGACACCCAAACGGGAGATGGCGCTGTTCAGACGCTTGTCGAAAGCCTCTTCCAGCTCACCCCATTTGCCCAGAGCCTTGCCCTTGACTGCGTCGACCTTGGACTTGGCGCTAGCCTTTACCGAGCCGACCGATTTCTCGACCTCGCTCTTGGCTTGCTTCTCGGCCTTCTCGCCATCCTTGACGAGGGTCTCGAACAGCTTGTTGCCGTCCTTGCTCATCTTCGAGTAGGCGCCCAAGCCGGCCAACCAGATCTGCCGCGAGTACTTCTCGATCTCGCCGACCCAGTTGGGTTCTTTGTCGGTAGTTTTCTTGCCAGCCATCCTGCTCTCCTAAATTAACGAGGGCGGGCGGCGCTCTCGAGCGCTGCACCCAACTCATCCAGCTTAGCAGAGAGTGCGTTCACATCGTTGCGCGACGGGATGCCGATGCGGTTCAGGGAAGCGGAAACGCGATCGTCGAAGTTCAGCTTGTCCTTGACCAGGGACAGCTTGCTCTTCACGCGCTCGTTGGCCGACTCGACGCGGTCGGTGACCAGCTTGCGGCCTTTCTCTTCGACGCCTTCACCGGCTTTCACCAGCTCCTTGAAGTACTCGACGCTTTCCTGACCGGCTTTGGCGTAGGCGCCGAGGCTGGCGAGCCATACCTGACGGGTGTAGTGCTTGACGTCGGAAACCAGGGAAGCAGCTTGCTCTTCGACTTTCTTCTTGCTGATGGCTTTGGCCATGGTGCACCTCACAAGTGGGCTAGGGTATGCGCCCGCCAATCGCGGACTTGAGATGCACGGTACCGAGGAAAATTAGAAAACGCATACCAACGATACGAACGGGAGAATCAAGGCGCCGAGCCGGATGCCCTCTGGCGTGCCATTCCAGGCCTGCGGCTGCGGCCGGCAGCCGCTTTCGCGGTCACACCAGCGCCTTGTCCAGGCCGCGTTCGATCTCGCTCTTGAGCACCCCGCCCATGGCCGAGAGCAGCAGGCCGAGCCTGATGTCCACCACCACACGGTCCTCGCTCACATCGATGCGGCCGTCCACGCCGGTGCGCTGGAACACCAGGGTATTGCCGCGCCAGCCATGGCTCAGCCCATACTCCCTGGCGAAGCGCTCGCCAAGCTTCTCCGCCTTCTCGCGAGCGGCTTCCAGGCCGAGCGAATGGGTACGTTCGATACGGATATGAGACATCAGGGCTACTCCGGGCAGTCTGTCGCTGAAGGCAAATGTGACGACTATAACCCGTCATGACAAAACACCGCACGCCGGCCGGCTGCGAGCGACGCGGCACTTTCCGCGCATCCTGTTAGAATGGCCGCCACTTACGTCCAGGGTACACACGCCATGAGCGAGTCGCGCAATTCCCGCGAGGGCCAAGGCCCCGCCGAACAGACCACGCATTTCGGTTACCAGACGGTACCGGAGAGCCAGAAGGCGCAGAAAGTCGCCGAGGTGTTCCACTCCGTGGCCGCCAAGTACGACCTGATGAACGACCTGATGTCCGGCGGCATCCATCGCCTGTGGAAGCGCTTCACCATCGAACTGTCCGGCGTGCGCAGCGGCAACCGCGTGCTCGACATCGCCGGCGGCACCGGCGACCTGACCCGCCAGTTCTCCCGCCTGGTCGGCCCGACCGGCGAAGTGGTGCTGGCCGACATCAACGCCTCGATGCTCCAGGTCGGCCGCGACAAGCTGCTCGACAGCGGCGTCTCCGGCAATGTCAGCTTCGTCCAGGCCGACGCCGAGCAGCTGCCGTTCCCGGACAACCACTTCGACTGCGTGACCATCGCCTTCGGCCTGCGCAACGTCACCCACAAGGACGCGGCGATCCGCTCCATGCTGCGCGTGCTCAAGCCGGGCGGCCGCCTGCTGGTGCTGGAGTTCTCCAAGCCGACCAGCAACCTGCTGTCCAAGGCCTACGACGCCTACTCCTTCAACCTGCTGCCGCTGATGGGCAAGCTGATCACCAACGACGCCGAGAGCTACCGCTACCTGGCCGAGTCGATCCGCATGCACCCGGACCAGGAAACGCTGAAGGCGATGATGGTCGAGGCCGGCTTCGACCGCGTCACCTACCACAACATGACCGGCGGCATCGTCGCCCTGCACCGCGGCATCAAACCCTGATGACGCTGCCCGGCCAGTCCCTGGTAACGCAGGCCCTGCTGGCAGCCGCCGAAAGCGGCGTCAACCGCGTGCTGCGTCTCGACGGCGTGGCCCTGCAGCGCCTGGCGCGGCTCGCCGGCAAGGTGCTGGAAGTGGATTGCCAGGGACCTGTCCTGCGCCTGTTCATCCTTCCGGCCGGCGACGGCCTGCATCTCGCCGCACAGCATGAGGCCGAGGTCGACTGCACCCTGCGCGCCCCCGCCAACCGCCTGCTGCAACTGGCCGTGGCGCAGGACAAGACCGGCGTGCTGCACAGCCCGGAAGTGGAAATGGACGGCGACAGCGGCGTGCTGCTGGAACTGGCCGACATCCTGCAGACGCTGGAGCTGGACTGGGAATACGAAGTCTCGCGCTGGCTCGGCCCGCTGCCCGCCCATCTGCTCGGCACGCGCCTGCGCGGCACCGCGCGCTGGACCGGCGACAGCCTGGAAAGCCTGCGTCTGAGCCTGGCCGACTACCTCGCCGAGGAAAGCCGCGCACTGGTCGGCCAGCACGAAGCGGAAGCGCGCTTCGCCGAACTCGATCAGATGAAGATCGCCCTCGACCGACTCGACGCGCGCATTGCGCGCCTTGCCCAGAAGACCAAGCCCGAAGCATGAAGCTCCTCGCTTTCCGCCGCCTGCTACGCATCCAGCACGTTGCGATCCGCTACCGACTCGACGACCTGGTACTCGAACTGCCGGTGCTGCCCTGGTGGCTGCGCCTGCTCGGCGGCCTGCTGCCATGGCGCTGGCTGCCGCGCAAGAAGCTGCAGCTCAGCCGCGGCGAACGCCTGCGCCTGGCCCTGGAAGACCTCGGACCGATCTTCATCAAGTTCGGCCAGATCCTCTCCACCCGCCGCGACCTGCTGCCGGACGACATCGCCGACGAACTGGCACACCTGCAGGACAACGTCCCGCCGTTCCCGCCGGAACTCGCCGTGGCGCGCATCGAGGAACAGCTCGGCGCCAAGGTCGAGCAGATCTTCGCCCGCTTCGAGCGCGAACCGCTGGCCTCCGCCTCGGTCGCCCAGGTCCACGCCGCACAGTTGAAGACCGGCGAGGAAGTGGTGGTCAAGGTGATCCGCCCGAACCTCAAGCCGGTGATCCGCGCCGACATCGCCTGGCTGTTCATCATCGCCCGCCTCGCCGAACGCATCTCCAGCGACGCCCGCCGCCTGCATCCGGTGGAAGTGGTCAGCGACTACGAGAAGGTCATCTACGACGAGCTCGACCTGCTCCGCGAGGCGGCCAACTCCAGCCAGCTGCGGCGCAACTTCGACGGCTCGCCGCTGCTCTACGTGCCTCAGGTGTACTGGGACCTGTGCCGGCCGAAAGTACTGGTGATGGAGCGCATCTACGGCATCCCGGTCACCGACCTCGACGTGCTGCGCGACCAGCGCACCGACTTCAAGGCGCTTGCCGAACGCGGCGTGGAAATCTTCTTCACCCAGGTGTTCCGCGACAGCTTCTTCCACGCCGACATGCACCCCGGCAACATCTTCGTCAGCACGCGCACGCCGTGGAGCCCACAGTACATCGCGGTGGACTGCGGCATCGTCGGCAGCCTCACCGACGAGGACCAGAACTACCTGGCGCGCAACCTGATCGCCTTCTTCAAGCGCGACTACCGCAAGGTCGCGCAGTTGCACATCGACTCCGGCTGGGTGCCGGCGGAAACCCGCGTCAACGACTTCGAAGCAGCGATCCGCACCGTCTGCGAACCGATCTTCGAGAAGCCGCTGAAGGACATTTCCTTCGGCCAGGTACTGCTGCGCCTGTTCCAGACCGCCCGCCGCTTCAACATGGAAGTGCAGCCGCAACTGGTGCTGCTGCAGAAGACCCTGCTGAACATCGAGGGCCTCGGCCGCCAGCTCTATCCGGAACTGGACCTGTGGACCACCGCGCAGCCGTTCCTCGAACGCTGGATGCGCGAGCGGGTCAGCCCCAGCCACCTGCTGCGCAACTTCCAGCAGCAGGTCGAGCAGGTGCCGCACCTGGCGCAGATGACCCGCGACACCCTGGAACGCCTGTCCAGCGAGCCGCTCGCGCAACCGCGCGGCAACGGCCAGCCGCCCGCGGCCAGCGCCTGGCCGGCGCGGCTGATTGGCGCGGTGCTGGTCGCCGGCGCGGCGCAGACCGGGCTCGCCACGCACTCGCTGGCGGCCTGGCCGGCATGGGCGATGCTGGCCGGCGGTCTATATCTGATCCTGCGCCGATAGCCAGTGGCCGTCGTCGCTGGCACACTAACTAATTACTGACTTATGTCGCCGTGGGCGACGCAAGTGCCCGCAGTACGGAATCGACAATGAAAGACTGGCTGGACGAAATTCACTGGAACGCCGACGGACTGGTACCCGCCATCGCCCAGGACCACCAGAGCGGCCGCGTGCTGATGATGGCCTGGATGAACCGCGAGGCCCTGACCCTGACCGCCGCCGAAGGCCGCGCCATCTACTGGTCGCGCTCGCGCGGCAAGCTCTGGCGCAAGGGCGAGGAGTCCGGCCATGTGCAGAAGCTGCATGAACTGCGCCTGGACTGCGATGCCGACGTGGTCATCCTGATGGTCGAGCAGCTTGGCGGCATCGCCTGCCACACCGGCCGCGAGAGCTGCTTCTACCGCGTCTACGAGAACGGCGCCTGGCGCACCGTCGACCCGGTGCTGAAGGACCCCGACGCGATCTACCACCACGCCCAGCAGCACGCGGAACACGAACATGAGCAATGACACCCTCGCCCGTCTGGCGGAAGTCCTCGAAGCGCGCAAGAATGCCGCCCCGGACAGTTCCTATGTCGCCAGCCTGTACCACAAGGGCCTGAACAAGATCCTGGAGAAAGTCGGCGAAGAATCGGTGGAAACCATCCTCGCCGCGAAGGACGCCGCAAGCAGCGGCGACTGCACGGACCTGATCTACGAAACCGCCGACCTCTGGTTCCACTCGCTGGTGATGCTCGCCGCCCTTGGCCAGCATCCGCAGGCGGTACTGGACGAACTGGACCGCCGCTTCGGCCTGTCCGGCCACGATGAAAAAGCGGCCCGCCAACCGTCGGCCTGAACACGTATTCCGAGGAGAGAAAGATGGGCATTTTTGACTGGAAACACTGGCTGGTCATCCTGATCGTGGTGGTCCTGGTATTCGGCACCAAGCGCCTGAAGAACCTGGGCTCGGACGTCGGCGAAGCCATCAAGGGCTTCCGCAAGGCGATGAACACCGAGGAAGACCAGAAGTCCGAACAGAATCCCGCGAATCCGTCGCTGAACCAGTCGAACACCATCGAAGGCCAGGCGCGCAAGGTCGAAGAACCGGCTCGCAAGGACTAAGCCATGTTCGGTATCGGCTTCAGCGAGCTGCTGCTGGTCGGTCTGGTCGCCCTGCTCGTGCTCGGCCCCGACCGTCTGCCGGGAGCCGCGCGCACCGCTGGCCTGTGGATCGGCCGGCTGCGGCGCAGCTTCAACACGATCAAGCAGGAAGTCGAGCGTGAGCTCGGCGCCGACGAGATCCGTCGCCAACTGCACAACGAGCACATCCTGTCGATGGAGCGTGAAGCGCAAAAGCTGATGGCCCCGCTGACTGGCCAGCAACCGCCGGCAGAGACGACAGCAGCCGAGCCGGCGCCCCCGGCAACGCCTGCTCCGACCCAGACGCCAACAGCGACAGCCGCCACTCCGGCTACCCCCGATACCGCTCCGGCCGCCACCAGCCAGACGCCAGTTCCGCCCGAGACGCTGCGTAATCCATGAGCGAAGAAAAACCCGAACAGCCCGAGAACGACCAGGAAATGCCGCTGGTCTCGCACCTCACCGAGCTGCGCACGCGCCTGCTGCGCTGCGTGATCGCGGTGTTCGTGATCTTCCTCCCACTGCTGTACTTCTCGCAGCAGATCTACACCCTGGCCTCCGAGCCGCTGCGCCGCTTCCTCCCGGAAGGCGCGACGATGATCGCCATCGACCCGGCCTCGGCCTTCCTCGCGCCGCTCAAGCTGACCATGATCGTCGCCGTGCTGCTGGCCATGCCGGTCATCCTCGGCCAGGTCTGGGGCTTCATCGCGCCCGGCCTGTACAAGCACGAGAAGCGCATCGCCCTGCCGATGCTGGTGGCGAGCATCGTCCTGTTCTACGCGGGAATGGCCTTCGCCTACTTCCTGGTATTCCCGTTGATGTTCCACTTCTTCATCGGTTCGGCCCCGGCAGGGGTGACGCCGATGACCGACATCAACAGCTACCTGGACTTCCTCACCCTGCTGTTCGCCTTCGGCCTCACCTTCGAGATCCCGGTCGCCACCGTGCTGCTGGTATGGGTCGGCGTCGTCAACGTCGCCTACCTGGTGAAGATCCGCCCGTACGTGATCATCGGTTGCTTCGTGGTCGGCATGATCCTCACCCCGCCGGACCCGCTGTCGCAGACCCTGCTGGCGGTGCCGATGTGGATGCTGTTCGAGGCCGGCGTGCTGTTCAGCCGCCTGATCCGCAAGCGCGGCGACCAGCCGCAAGAGGACGAGAGCGGCGACCAGCCGCCCGCCACCCGCCCGTGAACCTGCTGCTGCTCGACGACGCCGACTTCGTCGCGGCGGATCGCGCCGTCCTGCGCGACCGCCGCCTGACCCACCTGCACGAAGTGCACCGTGCCGAGAGCGGCGACAGCCTGCGCGTCGGCCGTCTCGGCGGTCTGATGGGCGAAGGCCGCCTGCTGCGCCTGGAGCGCGACGAAGCGGAACTCCAGCTGAGTTTCGACCAGCCGCCGCCGGCCAAGCTGCCGATCACCCTGCTGCTCGCCCTGCCACGGCCGAAGATGCTGCGCCGGGTGTTGCAGACCGTCGCCGCCATGGGCGTACCGCGCCTGGTGCTGCTGAACAGCTACCGGGTGGAAAAGAGTTTCTGGCAGACGCCCTTCCTCGAACCAACGGCGATCCGCGAGCAACTGATCCTCGGCCTGGAACAGGCGCGCGACACCGTGCTGCCGGAAGTGATCATCGAGAAGCGCTTCAAACCCTTCGTCGAGGACCGCTTGCCCGCCATGGCCACTGGCAGCCTCGGCCTGATCGGCCACCCCGGGCCGTGGCCGGCCTGCCCGCGTGCCGTCGAGCAGCCGGTGACCCTGGCCATCGGCCCGGAAGGCGGCTGGATTCCCTACGAGGTCGACAAGCTGCGCGAAGCCGGCCTCGCCCCGGTGCAGCTCGGCGAACGCATCCTGCGCGTCGAAACCGCCGTCACCGCCCTCCTCGCCCGCCTGTTCTGATCCCGCCCACTCACACGTAGGTTGGCGCTGAACGCAGTGAAGCCCAACATCTGCCGAGCCATAGCCCTGTTCTGAGCGTTTCCCCGTAGGAGCGGGCCATGCCCGCGATTTCGGCGGCGCCGGCATTTCGCGGGCATGGCCCGCTCCTACAAGATCGCAGCACAGCATTACTCGCATTCTCGCACTGAAGTTCCAGCTCCCCCGGCCGATAACCCCTGACGCACGCAGATGCGCCTGATAACGACAAAGACCACCTCACCGACAACAAGAACAGAGAGCATCGTCTCGACACAGTCCGCCACGGGCCCGTCACTCCCGTGGTCTGCCGGGAGTATTCGACATGCACGAATGGTTGGTCTTTCACTACGGCCGTCTCAGCGTCAGCCGCAAGCTGGCCCTCGGCTTCAGCATCCCGCTGTTTCTCACCGTGCTGATCCTGCTCGGCGGTTTCCGTACGGTGAACCACCAGGCAGCGCGCAACGAACAACTTGAAGCCATCACCCAGCTGAACGACCTGAGCCGGCAGGAAAGCATCGCCCGCCTGGAGTTCGAGCTGGAGCACGATCCGGCCCAGATCGCCCACCTGAGGCAACTCGGCGAGCAGATGCTTGCGCTGTTCAACAAGCAGCTCAGCGGCATCGATCTCGACGAGCAGCTACTGGCAACCTCGCGCCGGACAGTCGAATCCTATCGGGTCTCCTTCGACGAACTGGCCCGCACCTACGAGCAGCGCGACCAGGCCCGGACGGCCCTGGAGCAGAGCGCCCGGCAGGCTCTGCAACGCTTCAACGAAACCGACCGAAAACTCTTCGGCCTGATCGCCGCGCAACCCGGCGATACGCAACTGCCGCAACAGGCGCAAGCCTTCGGTGAGTTGCACCACGAATTCCTCGAATTGCGCTACCTGGCGCTGGACTACCTGTCCCAGCCGAGCGCCGAGACCGAGCAGGCGGCCCTCGCCGCCATGCAGCAGGTCCTGCAGACCGCCGGCAGCCTGCAGAGCCAGCTACCCGCCGCCATCGCCGACGACATGCAAACGCTGGCGCAGAGCCTGCAGGATTGCGATGCCGGTCTGCAGCGCTTCCGCGACAGCACCGCGGCCGCCCAGCGGGCACACCAGGCCATGGACAACCACACCGAGGAAATGCACGCCGCCAACGTCGCGCTGCACGACGCAACCGTGCAGGTGCGCAGCCAGGAATCCAGCAATGCGCTGTTCCGCCAGTCGATCTTCGCGCTGGTCGCACTGGTCTTCGGCGTGCTGTCGGTCCTGGCGATCAGCAGGAACATCTCCCGCCCGCTGCGTGAAGCCCTGGAGCTCGGCGAGAGCATCGCCCAGGGAGATCTGTCGCGCGGCCTGAAGAACGAACTGGACCTGAAGCGCCTCGACGAAATGGGCCAGATGCAGCGCGTCATGCTGCGCCTGCGCGACAACCTGGCCGACCTGATCGGCCACATCGGCGCCGGGGTCAACCAGTTGGCGACCGCGGCCGACGAGCTTTCCACCGTTACCGAGCAGACCCGCGCCGGGGTCAACAGCCAGCGCGTCGAAACCGAGCAGGTGGCCAGCGCCATCCACGAGATGGCCGCCACCGTGCAGGAAGTCGCGCGCAACGCCGAACAGGCATCCGCCGCCGCCCAGCAGGCCGACCAGTTGGCGCGCCAGGGCGACCGCGTGGTCTACGAGGCGATGGAGCAGATCGACCGCCTGGCCGCCGAAGTGGAGCGCTCCGCCACGGCCATGGACCGCCTGAGCGTGGAAAGCCAGAAGATCGGCAGCGTGCTCGACGTGATCAAGTCGGTGGCCGAGCAGACCAACCTGCTGGCGCTCAACGCCGCCATCGAAGCCGCCCGCGCCGGCGAGGCCGGGCGCGGATTCGCCGTGGTCGCCGACGAGGTTCGCGGCCTGGCCAAGCGCACCCAGCAGTCCACTGCGGAAATCGAAAGCCTGATCGCCGGCCTGCAACAGGGCGCGCACGAGGCCGCGAACATGATGGAGGAAAGCCGCCGCCTGACCGGCAGCTCGGTCGACCTGACCCGCCGCACCGGCGAGACCCTCGGCAGCATCGCCCGCTCGGTCGCCGAGATCCAGGGCATGAACCTGCAGATCGCCTCCGCCGCCGAGCAGCAGAGCAGCGTCGCCGACGAGATCAACCGCAGCGTCAGCCAGGTGCGCGAAGTCGCCGACCAGTCCGCCGCCGCCAGCGAGCAGACCGCCAGTTCGAGCAACGAACTGGCGCGGCTGGGCAACGAGCTGCAGGTGCAGGTGGGCAGGTTCCGCCTGTAAAGCGGGATGCTTGCAGCCTGTCGCAACTGGCAGGCTGCAAAACATCCTGCTGACACATTGGATAGCGTAGGATCGAGTTCACGCCCATTCGGAGAGCGACCATGCGCCCACTGACCATCGACCTCGACGAACTGGCCGTCGCCCTGGACTCCCCGGGCCTCGACCATTATTTCGATCTCGCCAATGGCCAGGTCCTCCTGGCCCCGCCGGACGCCGCCGTCACGGAGTTCGCCGACCTGCTGGAAGACGAACCCGAGCGCCTGGTACCGATCGAGCCGCTGAGCGGCGAACGGTCGCTGGAGCTGATGCGCGACTTCCTCCTTGAGGTCGCCGAGCCCCACGCCTATGCGGCGCTGGCCAGCGCGCTGGAGGGGCGCCGGCCGGTGAAGGCGTTCCATCATGTGCTGATGGGCTATCCGGTGATCCTGCAGGCCTGGCACGTCTACCAGGCCGACCGCCTGCGCGAGCTGGCACTGGAATGGCTGGCGGCGCACGAGCTGCAGCCGGCCGGGAGGCCGGCGTTTTCTGGCTGACGTATTGCCGTAGGGTGGGTGCAACCCGCCAAAGTGACTGGAGGCCCGTGGCGGGTTGCACCCGCCCTACCGGACTGCCCGGGACGCAATGCAGGAATGTAGGAGCCAGCTTGCTGGCGATCAATAGTTCAGCCGGCAGCATCGGTAGCAAGCGAAACTCCGGATCGCCAGCAAGCTGGCTCCTACAAGGTCGGCACAGCGCCCGCCAGGGTGCCAAGGGCTCCCTCACCCTAACCCTCTCCCGGAGGGAGAGGGGACTGTTCGGTGCCAGACGAAACTCCGTGCTCACTAGCAGCTCCATACCGCCCCCTCTCCCTCCGGGAGAGGGCTGGGGTGAGGGGAGCAAGAAAACCAGGAAAATCCCCAACCCCCAAACGAAAACGCCGCCCCCTACGGGCGGCGTTTTCATTACCGAACTACCTCATCCCCGAGGAGTCTGCGCTGCGTTGTCGCGGCTGACGGTACGTTCCTCCCAGCCGCCACCCAGCGCCTTGTACAGGTTCACTTCGCTGGTCAGCTGCGCCAGGCGGTCGCTGATCAACTGTTGCTGGGCGCTGAACAGCAGGCGTTGCGCGTCCAGCAGGGTCAGGTAGTTATCCACGCCGGTGCGGTAGCGCTTCTCCGCCAGTCCGTAGTAGTCGGCGCTGGCGGTGACCAGCGCGCGCTGCGCATCCAGTTGCTCGTTGTAGGTCGCGCGGGCGGCGAGGCCGTCGGCGACTTCCTGGAAGGCGATCTGGATGGACTGCTCGTACTGGGCGATGAAGATGTTCTTCTGCACCTTGGACAGGTCCAGGCTGGCCTTCAGCGCGCCGGCGTTGAAGATCGGCAGGTTGATCTGCGGCTGGAACAGCCAGGTGCCGGAGCCGCCCTTGAACAGCCCGGACAGGTCGCTGCTCAGCGAGCCGGCATTGGCGGTCAGGCTGATGCTCGGGAAGAACGCCGCGCGGGCCGCGCCGATGTTGGCGTTGGCCGCCTTCAACTGGTGCTCGGCCTGGAGGATGTCCGGGCGCCGTTGCAGCAGGTCGGACGGCAGGCCGGCCGGTACTTCGGCGAGCAGGCTGGCATCCAGGTCGAGGCCCTGCGGCAGGTCGGCGGGCAGGCCGGCGCCGAGCAGCAGGACCACGGCATTCTGGTCCTGCGCGACCAGGCGGGTGTACTGCGCCAGGGTCGCCCGCGTGCTTTCCACCGAGGTCTGCGCCTGGCGCAGGTCCAGCGCCGAGGCGACGCCCACTTCGTAGCTGCGGCGGGTCAGGTCGTAGCTCTTCTGGAAGGTCGCCAGGGTATCGCGGGTCAGCTGCAGCTGGGCCTGGTCGGCGCGCCAGGTCAGGTAGGCGTTGGCCACGCTGGCCACCAGAGCGGTCTGCGTGGCGCGCTGCGCTTCCTCGCTGGCGAGGAACTGTTCCAGGGCCCCTTCACGCAGGCTGCGCAGGCGGCCGAACAGGTCGATCTCCCAGGCCGTAGTGCCCACCGTCGCGCCGTACTGGCTGTTGATGGTCGGGCTGCCGGTCTGCGACAGGTCGCCCGGCACGCGCTGGCGCGAGCCGGTGACGTTGGCGTCCACCGCCGGGAACAGCTCGGCGCGCTGGATGCGGTACTGCGCCTGGAAGGCTTCCACGTTCAGCGCGGCGACACGCAGGTCGCGGTTGTTCTCCAGCGCCACGTCGACCAGACGCTGCAGCTGCGGATCGTTGAAGAACTCGCGCCAGCCGATATCCGCCGCCTTCACGGCGGAGGTTTCCGCCGGCCCGCCGCTATAGACAGCGGCAACCGGCGCTTCCGGACGCTGGTACTCGGGGATCAGCGAACAGCCGGACAGCAGCGCCGCCGTCACCGCGAGGGAAACCAGGGACTTCTTCATCATCGTTGCACCTTCTCGGCAGCCATCTCCGGCTCCCCTTCATCCTTGGCCGCCGGCTCCTTGAACAGCGAGCAGACCATCACGTAGAACAGCGGCACCCAGAAGATCGCCAAGACGGTGGCGGTGAACATGCCGCCGATCACCCCGGTGCCGATGGCGTGCTGGCTGCCCGAACCGGCGCCGCTGGAGATCGTCAGCGGCAGCACGCCGAGGATGAACGCCAGCGAGGTCATCACGATCGGCCGCAAACGCATGCGGCAGGCCTCGATGGCCGCCTCGACGATCCCCTTGCCCTGCTCGTGCAGTTCCTTGGCGAACTCGACGATGAGGATGGCGTTCTTCGCCGAGAGGCCGATGGTGGTCAACAGGCCGACCTGGAAGAACACGTCGTTGGACAGGCCGCGCATGGAGGTCGCCAGCAGCGCACCGATCACCCCGAGCGGCACGATCAGCATCACCGAGAACGGGATCGACCAGCTCTCGTAGAGCGCCGCCAGGCAGAGGAACACCACGATCAGCGACAGCGCGTACAGCGCCGGCGCCTGCGAGCCGGACAGGCGTTCCTCGTAGGACAACCCGGTCCAGGAGTAGCCGATGCCGGTGGGCAACTGGCTGATGATCTCCTCGACCACTGCCATCGCCTCGCCGGTGCTGCGGCCGGGCGCCGGAGCACCGAGGATTTCCACCGCCGGCACGCCGTTGTAGCGCGACAGTTTCGGCGAGCCGTAGACCCAGTGGCCGCTGGCGAAGGCGGTGAACGGCACCATCTCGCCCTGGTCGTTGCGCACGTACCACTTGGCCAGGTCTTCCGGGGTCATGCGCGCGTTCGGCTGGCCCTGCAGATAGACCTTCTTCACCCGCCCGCGGTCGATGAAGTCGTTGACGTAGCTGGAACCCCAGGCGATCGACACCGTGGTGTTCACGTCCGCCAGCGAAACCCCCAGCGCGCGGGCCTTCTCGTCATCGATCTCGAGCTGGTACTGCGGCTCGTCGTTGAGGCCGTTGGCACGCACGCTGTCCAGTTCGGGACGCTCGTGGGTCAGGTCGAGGAACTTGTCCCGCGCCGCCATCAGCGCTTCGTGGCCAAGGCCGGCCTGATCCTGCAGGTACAGGTCGAAACCGGTGGCGTTACCCAGTTCCAGCACCGCCGGCGGCGCGAAGGCGAATACCTTGGCGTCGATGAAGCGCTCGAAGTGGTGCTGGGCGCGCTCGGCCAGGGCGAACACGCCGTTCTCCGCACCTTCGCGCTCTTCCCACGGCTTGAGCATGATGAAGGCCATGCCCGAGCTCTGCCCGCGGCCGGCGAAGTTGAAGCCGGTCACGGTGAACACCGAGTTGACCGCCGCCGATTCCTCGGTCAGCAGGTATTCGCGCATCTGGTCGACGACCTTCTGCGTGCGCTCGGAGGTCGAGCCCGAAGGCGTCTGCACCTGGGCGAACAATACGCCCTGGTCCTCGTCCGGGAGGAACGAGGTGGGAATGCGCGCGAACAGCCAGACCATGCCGGCGATGAGCACCACGTAGAGCAGCAGGTACGGCGTGCGGCGCTTGAGAATGCTCGCCACGCCACGCTCGTAGCCGTGTGTGGTGCTGATGAACCAGCGGTTGAACAAGCCGAAGAAGCCGCGCTTGTGCTCGCCATGGTCGCCCTTCTCGATCGGCTTGAGCATGGTCGCGCAGAGCGCCGGGGTCAGGACCAGCGCCACCAGCACCGACAAGGCCATGGCCGAGACGATAGTGATGGAGAACTGCCGGTAGATCACCCCGGTGGAGCCGCCGAAGAACGCCATCGGCAGGAACACCGCCGAGAGCACCAGGGCGATGCCGACCAGTGCGCCCTGGATCTGCCCCATCGACTTGCGCGCGGCCTCCCGTGGCGGCAGGCCTTCCTCGGCCATCACCCGCTCGACGTTTTCCACCACGACGATGGCATCGTCCACCAGCAGGCCGATGGCCAGCACCATGCCGAACATGGTCAGGGTGTTGATCGAGAAGCCGAACGCGGCGAGCACGCCGAAGGTGCCGAGCAGCACCACCGGGACGGCGATGGTCGGGATCAGCGTGGCGCGGAAGTTCTGCAGGAACAGGTACATCACCAGGAAGACCAGCAGGATCGCCTCGCCGAGGGTCTTCACCACCTCGTGGATGGAGGCCGAAACCACCGGCGTGGTGTCGTACGGGTAGACGATCTGCATGCCCTGCGGGAAGAACGGTTGCAACCGCGCGAGGGTCGCGCGGACCGCCTTGGCGGTATCCAGCGCGTTGGCGCCGGCGGCCAGCTTGATGGCGATGCCGGAGGCCGGCTTGCCGTTGAACTGGGCGCTGATGTTGTAGTCCTGGCCGCCGAGGCTGACCTGGGCGACGTCCTTCAGGCGCACCTGGGAGCCATCGCCGTTGACCTTGAGCAGGATGTTGCCGAACTGTTCGGCGGTCTGCAGGCGGGTCTTGCCGATGATGGTGGCGTTGAGCTGCTGGCCGCGCACCGCCGGCAGGCCGCCGAGCTGGCCGGAGGAAACCTGGACGTTCTGCGCCTGGATGGCGGTCTTCACGTCGCCGGGGGTCAGCTGGTAGCTGTTCAGCCGCGCCGGATCGAGCCAGACGCGCATGGCGTACTGCGCACCGAACACCTGGAAGTCGCCGACGCCCGCGGTCCGCGACAGCGGGTCCTGGATGTTGGAGACGATGTAGTTGGACAGGTCTTCCTTGGTCATGCTGCCGTCCGTGGAGACGACGCCGACCACCATCAGGAAGTTCTTCACCGCCTTGGTCACGCGGATGCCCTGCTGCTGCACTTCCTGCGGCAGGAGCGGAGTGGCCAGCTGCAGCTTGTTCTGCACCTGCACCTGGGCAATGTCCGGGCTGGTGCCCTGGTCGAAGGTCACGGTGACGGTCATGCTGCCGTCGGAGTTGCTCTCCGAGGAGATGTAGCGCAGCCCGTCGAGGCCGTTCATCTGCTGCTCGATCACCTGTACCACGGTGTTCTGCACCGTCTCGGCCGAGGCGCCCGGATAGGCGACCTGGATGGCGATGGCCGGCGGCGCGATGGCCGGGTACTGGTTGACCGGCAGCTTGAGGATCGACAGCCCGCCCGCCAGCATGATCACCAGTGCGATCACCCAGGCGAAGATGGGCCGGTCAATGAAAAACTTGGACATACCGGATTTCCTCGCTTAGCCCTGGTCGCCGGATACGGCTACCGGCCGCGACGCTTCCGGCACGGGTGCGACGTTGCTCGCCGGCACCGCCTTGGCCTCGTCGCCCGGGTGCACGTACTGCAGGCCCTCGGTGATGATCCGGTCGCCGGGGTTGAGGCCCTTGCTGACCAGCCATTTGTCGCCGATCACGCGGTCTGCCTGCAGCACGCGCAGTTCGACCTTGTTCTCGCCGTTGAGCACCAGCGCGGTGGCCTGGCCCTTGATGTCGCGGGTCACGCCCTGCTGCGGGGCGAGGATCGCCTGCTTCTTCACGCCTTCCAGCAGTTGCGCGTGGACGAACATGCCCGGCAGCAGGTCATGGCCCGGGTTGGGGAACACGGCGCGCAGCGTCACCGAGCCGGTGCCCGGATCGACCGACACCTCGGAGAACTCCAGGGTGCCCTGGTGCGGGTACGCCGAACCGTCCTCGAGGAACAGCTTGACCTTCGCCGCGTTCTTCCCGGCCTTCTCCAGCAGGCCGTCGGCCAGCTCGCGGCGCAGGCGCAGCAGCGCGGTGGAGGGCTGGGTGACGTCGACGTAGATCGGATCGAGCTGCTGTACGGTAGCCAGCGCGGCGGACTGGCCGTTGGTCACCAGCGCCCCCTCGGTGACCGCGGAACGGCCGATACGGCCGGAGATCGGCGCCAGCACCCTGGTGTAGCGCAGGTTGATCTTCGCCGCGTCCACCGACGCCTTGGCCTGCAGCGCCGCCGCCTGGGCATCGGCGTACTGCTGCTTGCTCACCGCTTCGTCGGCCACCAGCAGCTTGAAGCGCTCGGCCTGCTGCTGGGTGGACATCAGGTTGGCCTGGGCGCTCTGGTAGGCCGCTTCGTAGGTCGCCGCATCGATCTGGTAGAGCTGCTGGCCTTCCTTGACGTCGCTGCCTTCCTTGAACAGGCGCTTGAGGATGATGCCATTGACCTGCGGACGGACCTCGGCGACACGGTACGCGGTGGTGCGTCCCGGCAGCTCGGAGTTCAGCGCCACGACCTGAGGCTGCAGCGTCACCACGCCCACTTCGGGAATCTTCGTCTCCTGCGGCGCCTCGCTCTTCTCGCAACCGGCGAGGGTCGCCATGGCGACCAACAGGGCCGGAAGCAGGGCGCGCATGGCTGGCGTTCGTTGCATATCCTTTTCCTCGTAAACGAAACAACCGGAACGACGGCTATCGGCCATCGCTCCGGGAAGGCGGCAAAAATACTTACATTCAACTGTGTTTGTAAACGTCCGAAAGCACTGTCAGAAATGCACTGAAACGTTTGAGCATGACGCCCTGATTGCAGCGGATTTCTCGCAAGGCGCAGCGGTTCGGCGGCAAAGTTGATTAGGTCAACTAAAATAAGCAAAATAGTTGACCCAATCAACCGGATTTACATTGCTTTTACTCCATCGAGACCATGGTTGGCCCTGTGACTTCTGATCTGCCGAAAACCCTTATGGAAGTGTTCGATCACCTGCGCGCGCGCGTGCAGGATGGCCTGTGTGCGGAAGGGCTCGACCTGACGCCGCCCGACATCTGCCTGCTCGAACTGATCGGCTCCGCCGCCGGGCTCAGCCTGCAGGACGTGGGCCGGCAGATGAGCCGCGACAAGGCGCTGATCACCCGCAAGATCAGGGAAATGGAAGACCGCGGCCTGGTGCGCCGGGAGCGCAACCCGAACGACCAGCGGAGTTTCCGCCTGTTCCTCACCGACAACGGCAAGGTCATCGACCGGCAGGCCAGGGCCATCCTCGCCCGCACCCATGACAACCTGTTCGCCACCCTGGATGCCGAGGAAAAGGCCACCGTCGCCCGCCTGCTCAAGCGCTGCCTCGCCGCCCAGACCGCAGAGGAGCCAGCGTAGATTTGGCTGCTCCCGTAGGTTGGCGCTGAGCGCAGCGAAGCCCAACATCGCAACGCCCCACATCTCCCCTCAACGAAAACGCCGGCATCCGCCGGCGTCTTCGTCATTTCGTGCCTTACTGGCGCACCCCCTCCACCGACAGGACCAGTTCGACTTCCTGGGAAGCCGGGCCGAGGTCCTTCTGGATGTTGAAGTCCTTCAGCTTGAGCGTGGTGCTGCCGTGGAAGCCGGCGCGATAGCCGCCCCACGGGTCGTCGCCCTGGCCGATCAGCTGGGCCTTGATGGTGACCGGCTTGGTCACGCCGTTCAGGGTCAGGTTGCCGGTGATTTCCGCATCGTTGCTGGCGGTTTTGACCGAGGTGGACTCGAAGGTCGCGGTCGGGTGTTTGCCGACGTTGAGGAAGTCCGGGCTGCGCAGGTGCTTGTCGCGCTCGGCGTGGTTGGTGTTCACGCTGTTGGTGTTGATGGTCACCTTGACCTTGTCGGCGGAAGGGTTCTTCTCGTCGAAGGTGAAGGCACCGTCGAAGTCGTCGAAGCGGCCGTACAGCCAGCTATAGCCCAGGTGCTGGATGCGGAACTCGATGAAGGCGTGCTGGCCTTCCTTGTCGATCTTGTACTCGGCGGCCATGGCCTGGCCGGCCGAGAACAGGGCGGTGCCGAGCGCCAGGGCGGCGAAGGTCTTCTTCAGCATGGGCAATCTCCTTATAGGTGAGGTATTCAGTCGGCGGAACGGCCGAGCATGCGGGTGAGAGTGGGATCACGATCGAAGAAATGGTGCTTGAGCGCCGCCACGGCGTGCAGCACGGCGAGGACGACCAGCGACCAGGCCAGATAGAGGTGGATCGCCCCGGCGACATCCGCCTGTTCCGGCAGACCGCTGAGGGTGGCCGGCATGGAGAACCAGCCGAAGACGTCGATTGCCACGCCTTCGGCGGTGGAGATCAGGTAACCGGAGATCAGTACGCCGAACAGCAGCAGATACAGCGCCAGATGGCCGAGCTTGGTGGCGACGCGGGTCAGGCTGCCGTGGTTGGCCGGCGCCGGCGGCGGCGGGCTGACGAAGCGCCAGACCAGGCGCAGGACCATGGCGATGAGCAGGAGGATGCCGATGCTCTTGTGGATTTCCGGGGCGCGGTGATACCAGGTGTCGTAGTAGTCCAGGCCAACCATCCACAGGCCGACGCCGAACAGCCCGAAGACCGCCAGCGCGCCCACCCAGTGCAGGAACAGGCTGATCAGACCGTAGCGGGCGGGGCTATTGCGCCATTGCATCGACAGGCATCCTTTATTGACCGAGGCATCAAGATTAGCGGCAAAAATATCGAAAGAAAGTAGAAAATCCTGCTTTGAAACATCGACAAACAAGATAGGTTCGCCGACTGACGAGGGCGACAGACCCTCACCCATCAGAGACGACAATGCCGGCACAAGGCCGGCATTGTCGTAGTCAGGTTCAGATTAGAACAGTTTGCGGAACCAGCTCTTTTTCTCGCCGCTGTCGCCGCTGGCGGCAGCCGGCTTGCTTTCGCCCGCCGCCACCGACTTGCCTTCCAGCTCCGGCGTCTTGCCGGCGCTCAGGTCGCGCACCTGGCTGGCGGCGCGCTTGCCGCTGCGCAGGGCGCCTTCGAGGGTGCCCGGATAGAGCGCATCGGTGTGCTCGCCGGCGAACACCACGCGCGCCACCGGTTTCTCCCAGACGCGCCAGAAGCGGCTGATCTGCCCCGGACCGTAGGCCAGGTAGGAGCCGCCGGTGCCGACGTCGGTGCTGTAGCGGCGCAGCTCGTAGCCATCGAAGGCGCCACGCATCTTCGGGTAGTACTTGTTCATGCGGATCAGCACCTGGTCGACTATCTGCCGGTCGCCGAACGCCTGCAGCACGCGGGCGTTGTCGCCGGACAGGTTGACCAGCACGTTGGCCCCGCCCTTCAGCGCCGGCTCGACCCAGATCATGCCCAGGCCCTGGTCGCTGTAGATTTCGCCGGAAAGACGGGACTTGTCGTCCCATACCGGGCGCTTGAACTTCATCAGGATCTGGTCGCGCCAGCCGTAGTTGGTGCTCTTCAGCGCCGCCTGCTGGGTCTCGGCGAGGCTCGGGATCATCTGGATCTGTCCCAGCGCGCGCAGCGGAACCGCCAGCACCACGTAGTCGGCGCTGTAGCCGGTGGCGCCGACCTTCACGGTCACGCCGCTCTTGTCCTGGGTGATCGAGGTGACGCGGGCGTTGGTCTTGATGGTCTTCAACTGCTTGACGAAGGCCTGCGCCAATACCTGGCTGCCGCCCGGCAGACGCGCGGCGCGCAGGTCGCGGTCATCGACGTTGCGGTAGACCCGGCCCTGCTGGGCGAGGTAGAGCAGCGACAGGCGCGACGGCTCGTCGTAGCGCGTGCGGATGCGCTGGTTGACCAGCATGCGCGCGGTCGGCGACAGGTTCTGTTTGTCCAGCCAGCGGGCGGCGTTGATCTGGTCGAGGGCGAACAGCGTCTTGTTGGCCAGCGGGTTCAGCGGGTCGTCGATGGACGCGGAAAGGTCGTCGATGGCCTTCTCGGTGCGCTTCAGGTCGGCTGCGACCGCCGGCATCTTCTTCTCCAGGTCGCTGCTGGAGTAGTACACGCCGTCGATCAGGTAGCTGGGCGTACGGACGAAATCCGGCGCCGGCACGGCCTTCAGCTTGAAGGTATCGAGGTAGCCGTTGAGCGTCGGCTGGGTGCGGGTATTGCCGATCCACTCGCTGGTGGCCAGGCCGGAACGGCCGCCGATCTGCGGCTTGGCTTCCAGCAGGGTGACCTGCCAACCCGATTGTTGCAGTTCATAGGCGGTGCTCAGGCCCGCCAGTCCGCCGCCGACGACGATCGCCGTCGGCTGTTTGTCCTTGCCCAGCGCCACCACGCTGAACGCCCCCAAAGCAAGCAGCGCCGCAGCGCGCAGCCATCCCATCTTCATCACTCCGTATCCCCCGGTCTTGCTGCAAAGGCGCGCAGCATACGCCAGCGCCACAGGCCCGGCCATACGTCTCCGTCGGCCGCATTGAACAGACAGCTCACCCTTTCAGCTTGTTCACTCGGAGGGCATTGAATAGGCTTGTCCGATTGCCGAAACGGCCTGCTTTTCAGAGGAATTTACCGATGGGTCTGAACGCCGAGTGGATGCAGCGCGATCTCAACGTGCTCTGGCACCCCTGCACCCAGATGAAGGACCACGAACGCCTGCCGGTGGTGCCGATCCGCCGCGGCGAAGGCGTGTGGCTGGAAGACTTCGAGGGCAAGCGCTACCTCGATGCGGTCAGCTCCTGGTGGGTGAACGTGTTCGGCCACGCCAATCCGCGCATCAACCAGCGCATCAAGGATCAGGTCGACCAGCTGGAGCACGTCATCCTCGCCGGCTTCAGCCACCAGCCGGTGGTCGAGCTGTCCGAGCGCCTGGTGAAGATCACCCCGCCGGGACTGTCGCGGGTGTTCTACGCCGACAACGGCTCCTCCGGCATCGAAGTGGCGCTGAAGATGAGCTACCACTACTGGCTCAACAGCGGCCAGCCGGCGAAGAAGCGTTTCGTCACCCTGACCAACAGCTACCACGGCGAAACCGTGGCGGCGATGTCGGTGGGCGACGTGGCGCTGTTCACCGAGACCTACAAGTCGCTGCTGCTCGACACCATCAAGGTGCCGAGCCCGGACTGCTACCTGCGTCCCGAGGGCGTCAGCTGGGAAGTGCATTCGCGGCTGATGTTCGAGTACATGGAGCGCACCCTGGAGGAGCACCACAAGGAAGTCGCCGCGGTGATCGTCGAGCCGCTGATCCAGGGCGCCGGCGGCATGCGCATGTACCATCCGGTCTACCTCAAGCTGCTGCGCGAAGCCTGCGACCGCTACGGCGTGCACCTGATCCACGACGAGATCGCCGTCGGCTTCGGCCGCACCGGAACCATGTTCGCCTGCGAGCAGGCCGGCATCACACCGGACTTCCTGGTGCTGTCCAAGGCGCTCACCGGCGGTTACCTGCCGATGGCCGCGGTGCTCACCACCGACACCGTGTACCAGGCGTTCTACGACGACTACGCGACCCTGCGCGCCTTCCTCCACTCGCACACCTACACCGGCAACCCGCTGGCCTGCGCCGCCGCCCTGGCGACCCTGGATATCTTCGAGCAGGACAACGTGATCGAAGCCAACAAGGCCCTCGCCGCCCGGATGGCCTCGGCTACCGCGCACCTGGCGGACCACCCGCACGTCGCCGAAGTGCGCCAGACCGGCATGATCCTCGCCATCGAGATGGTCCAGGACAAGGCCGGCAAGGTCGCCTATCCGTGGCAGGAACGCCGCGGCCTGAAGGTCTTCCAGCACGCCCTGGAACGCGGCGCCCTGCTGCGCCCGCTGGGCAGCGTGGTGTACTTCCTGCCGCCGTACGTGATCACCCCGGAACAGATCGACTTCCTCGCCGAAGTCGCCAGCGAAGGCATCGACATCGCCACCCGCGAGGCGGTCAGCGTCCCCGTCAGCAACTTCCATCCGGACCATCGCGATCCGGGCTAAGGCCTACGGCCAGCTATAAGCGGCAAGCTGAAAGCTTTAAGCTTGTCGCTTTCCACTTGCCGCTTGCAGCTGCCCCTATGCGCCTCTCCCGATTTTTCATCGACGCTCCCCTTTCTCTCGGCCAGCACGAACTGCCCGAAGCCCAGGCCCACTACATCGGCCGGGTGCTGCGGCACTCGGTCGGCGATGCCGTGCAGCTGTTCGATGGCTCGGGACAGGAATATCTCGGCGAGTTGATCGAGGTCGGCAAGAAGAACGTACGCGTCGAACTGCGTGAACAGTTCGACGGCCTTGCCGAATCGCCGCTGCGCATCCACCTCGGCCAGGGCCTGTCGCGCGGCGAGCGGATGGACTGGGCGATCCAGAAAGCCACCGAACTCGGTGTGGCGGAAATCACCCCGATCGTCAGCGAACGCTGCGAAGTGCGCCTGAAGGACGAACGCGCCGACAAGCGCCTGGCGCACTGGCGGCAGATCGCGATCAGCGCCTGCGAACAGTGCGGGCGCTCGGTGCTGCCGCTCATCCACCCGCCGGTAGCCCTCGGCGAATGGCTGGAAACGACCGGCGCAGAACTCAGGCTGGTGCTGCATCCGGTGGCCGAACCCTTGGCCAGCCATGCCCGGCCGACGACCCTGGCCTTCCTCATCGGCCCCGAAGGCGGCCTCAGCGACGCCGAAGTGGACCAGGCGAAAGCCGCCGGCTACCACGCCGCCCGCCTCGGCCCGCGCGTGCTGCGCACCGAGACTGCGCCGGTGGTGGCGCTCAGCGTGGCGCAGCAACTCTGGGGCGACTTCTAAGCCCTTGGGTTGGCGCAATCGTAGGTTGGCGCTGAGCGCAGCGAAGCCCAACGGTGCGGTGCAACGGCTCGGCTAATGTTGGGCTTCACTTCGTTCAGCACCAACCTACGAAGGCGAACCACATCCGCTACAGCTAGATCAGCCCAGCATCCGCCAGCTTCTGCTCCAGCGCTTCCAGATCCGGAATGCGTGCCACTTCGTCAGCCAGCTTCACTGCATCCATCTCCAGCGGCGCCAGCGGCACATCGGCGCGCGCCAGGTCCGGGCCGAGCTTCACCGAGCGGGGAATACCCTGCACCAGCAGGGCGAGGAACTTGACCCGCGGCCTTCCGCCGAGGGCGTTGAGGACGACCACCCGAGCGCCCTGCCCGACCTGGGCCTGGCCGCCGGAAGCGGCCTCGAAGGACAGCAGCGGCAGGCGCAGGTCGCGCCAGGCGATCTGGCCGAGATACCAGTCGGGCAGCCCATCGACCGCCTGCGGTGCGCGGTAGGTGATCAGCTCGGCCACCGCCACGTTGGGCAGCAGCAGCGTGCGGTCGGCCAGCGGCACCAGCAGGCCGGTCAGGCTGGCCGGCGCGTCGCTCGCTTCGACCGCGTTCTGGCCGCCGCTTTTCAGCACGGGAAGATCACTCATGACACCACTCCGCTAATCCCACTCGGCACGCACTGCGCGGCCAGACGATTGACCAGCGCGGCGGCGAGCTCGCGCGGGTCGGCTGAGAACATGCTGTAGCCGGCCTCGCGCAGGCTGTCCGGCATGCTCGAACAGACGCAGCTGTCGGCGCGCTGCGTCCAGATTTCCGCGCCCTGGCGGCGCACATAGGCGGCCGCGGCGCTGCCGTCGCTGCACATGCCGCTGAAGACGATCACCCCGCAACGTGCGCCAAAGCGCTGCGCCAGGTTGAGCATCATCTGGTCGAACGAGGGGCTGTACGGTTCCGGCCACGGGCGACCGTCCAGCTGCATGCGCTCGTCTTCGTCGAAACCGAGCTGCTGGCTGACCGGCACCACCACCACCTCGCCGCAACGCAGCGTATCTCCGGCGCGCGCCTGGTTGATGTGCCACTGGCTGTGCCGGCCCACGGCTTGCGGCAGACGCGTTTCGAAGGCCGGGTCGATGTGCTGGGCGTAGAGCAACCCAATCGGCAACCCGCCGGGCAAGGCGTCGAGGAAAGCCTTGACCGCCTCCGGACCGCCCAGCGAGGCCGCCAGCAGCCAGACCTGTTCGGCCGGTTCGCCGGCCTTCAGCGGTGCGGCGGCGAGATTGGCCGGCAGCTCGATGCGCGCCGGGCGCTGCGCCTCGGCCAGCAGCGTTTCCAGGCTCTGGCCGACGCCGGCGCTGGGATCGCCGATCAGCCGGCGCAGCTTGCCGATCAGGCGCCGCTCCCAGCGCGGGTAGTGCTCGGAATGCCGTTCCGGCGCATTGCCCTCGCCGAACAGCACCGGCACCCGGTCCTGCTCCAGCAAGCTGTCCAGCAGCGGCGAGTCGTCCTGTTGCGCCAGGTCCACCAGCCACAGGTCGGTCTCGCAGCTCGCCAGTTGCGACTCTTCCAGGCGGCCGGGATCGGCGTTCAGCACCACCTGGTAACCATGCGCCAGCAACGCCTGCTGCAGCACGTGGCGCTGCAGCGAGGTGTCGGCGATGACGGCGATGCGCAAGGCGTTGCTTTCAACCATGGGTCTTGACCAGCCGTTGGATGCATTCGAGCAGCTCGGACTCCTGGTACGGCTTGCCGAGATACTGGTTGACGCCGATGGCCAGCGCGCGGTCGCGGTGTTTCTCGCCGGTCCGCGAGGTGATCATGATGATCGGCAGGTCCTTCAGGTGCTCGTCGTGGCGCACCAGGGTCGCCACCTCGAAGCCGTCCATGCGCGGCATCTCGATGTCCAGCAGCATGATGTCCGGCTTGTGCTCCTGCAGCTGGGCAATCGCATCCACCCCGTCCTTGGCGGTCACCACGTTCATGCCGTTGCGTTCGAGCAGGCGGCTGGTGACCTTGCGCACGGTGACCGAGTCGTCCACCACCATGACCAGAGTCGGACGCTGGTAATCGCCGTCCGGCGCCACATCGCCGGGCAGCATGCGCCGCGGGCGGTTCTGCAGCGCCATGTGCGCGTGCCGGGCGCGGATGGTCGCCAGCAGGTCGAGGATCACCACCACGCGACCGTCACCGAGGATGGTCGCCCCGGAGATGCCGTTGACCCCGGCGAACTGCGGGCCGAGGCTCTTCACCACGATCTCACGGGAACCGGCCAGGGCGTCCACCTGCACCGCCACCGCGTGATCGGCCGAGCGCACCAGGATCACCGGCAGCGGCAGCGACTGGCCGACCAGCTTGGGATGCTGGCCATTGTTGAGCAGGTCGCCGAGGTATTTCAGTTCGTAGCTCTGTCCGGCGTATTCGAAGTGCGGCGCGGCGGCGCCGTCGGCGGCCTGCTGTTCGTAGAGCGCTTCCAGCTCGTAGGGCGAAACCCGCACGATGCCTTCGATGGTGTTCAGCGGCAGGGCGTAGAGATCCTCACCGGAGAGCACCATCAGCGCGCGGTTGACCGACACGGTGAACGGCAGGCGGATATTGAAGCGGGTGCCTTCGCCGGAGGCGGAATGGATGCTCACCGAGCCGCCGAGCTGTTTCACCTCGGCATTGGCCACGTCCATGCCGACCCCGCGTCCGGAAATCTGCGTGACCTTCTCGGCGGTACTGAAGCCCGCCTCGAGGATGAACTGCAGGACCTCGTGGTCGGTGAGGTCGCTGTCCGCCGTCATCAGGCCGCGCTCGATGGCCTTGCGGCGTACCGCGTCCAGACGGATGCCGGCGCCATCGTCGGCCAGGGTCAGGAGGATGTCGCCACCCTCGCGGGCCAGGTTCAGGCGGATGGTGCCTACCTCCGGCTTGCCGCTGGCGCGGCGCGCGTCGGCGGACTCGATGCCGTGGTCGACGGCGTTGCGCAGCATGTGTTCCAGCGGCGCGACGATGCGCTCCAGCACGGTGCGGTCCATCTCGCCTTCGGCGTTGCTGACGACGAAATCGACCTGCTTGCCCAGCTCGCTGGCCACCTGCCGGACGATACGCCGCAGGCGCGGCACCAGGCGGTCGAACGGCACCATGCGGGTGCGCATCAGGCCTTCCTGCAGCTCGGTGTTGACCCGCGCCTGTTGCAGCAGCAGGGTCTCGGCGTCGCGGTTCTTCGCCGCCAGGGTTTCCTTCAGGTCGAACAGGTCGGAGGACGATTCGAACAGCGCGCGGGAAAGCTGCTGCAACTGCGAATAGCGGTCCATTTCCAGCGGATCGAAGTCCTCGTAGCCGGCGCGCTCGGCGTCCGCCTGGTGGCGCGAAAGAATCTGCGCCTGGGTTTCGATATCCAGGCGGCGCAACTGGTCGCGCACCCGCTCGATGGTGGCTTCCATTTCCGCCAGGGTGGAGCCGACGTCGCTGACCTGGGTTTCGACCCGGCCACGGAAGATGGAGGTTTCGCCGGCCAGGTTGACCAGATTCTCCAGCAACTGCGCGGGCACCTTCACCAGTTCCTGCGGCGCACGGCGGGCAGCCGCTTCCTGGGCCGCTTCCTGCGCGCGCTTGACGAACGGCAGGACCTTCAGCGGCTCGCTGCGCTGCTCTTCGGCCGCCGCCATGATCGCTTCGGGCAGTGCGGGCTCCGGCAGGCGTTCCTGCGGCAGCGGTGCCGTTACCTCCGGCGTTTCCTCGACATCGCTCGCATCGAGGCGCTGGCGCAATGCATCGACCTCGGCCTGCAGCCCTTCGAAGCCGGACTGGGCGTCCAGCAGCAGGCTTTCCGGCCAGGGCGCGCCTTGCTGCTGCGCCTCGGCCAGATGCTGTTCGAGGTCATGGGCGAGATCGCCGAGGCTGTTCTGTCCGGCCAGTCGCGCACCGCCCTTGAGGGTGTGCAGGATGCGCAGCAGTTCGTCCAGCGCCTCGCCTTCGCGCTCGCCGTCCCAGCGGCCCAGCGCGCGTTCCATGGCTTCCAGCAGGTCATCCGCCTCTTCGAGGAAGATTTCCCCGATCTCCTCGCCCTCGGCCTGCGGGGCGGGAGCGGAAACCGGCGCCAGTGCGACGCTGGCCGGCGCGCTCGCCTGCTCGTCGGGATTGGCGCGGAACTCGCGGATCGCCTCGATCAGCGCCTCGCCATCCGGAGGGGCCTGGCGCAGGTGCACCGCTTCGAGCATGTCCGCCAGGCGGTCATGGCAACGCTGCAGCAGATCGAACAGTGCCGGGCTGGCGCGCAGGCGCCCGCCGGCCAGGCCTTCGTAGAGGAATTCCAGCTCATGGGCGAGATCGCCGACCGGACGAATCTCGGCCATCCGCGCGCCGCCCTTGAGGGTATGCAGGTCGCGCTGCAGGGACTCCAGATCGACGCTGTTGTGGACGTCCTGCATCCAGCGCTGCAATGCACTGGCGGCGCTTTCGAGGATGTCGAAACCTTCGTCGAGGAAGATATCCACCAGTTCCTGGTCGTGCCCCTGCTCCCATCCCTCCTGGGCGATGACAGCCACCGGGGCCGGCTCGGCGAGCGGAGCGGGCTGCGCATCCGGCGGCAGGTCATCCTGGAGTTCGAAGGCTTCCAGCGGTGCGGGATTCGCCTCCTCGGGCTCAACCTCCACGGGCAGGGCTTCGGCTTCGGCTTCGGCTTCGGCTTCGGCTTCGGCTTCGGCTTCGGCTTCGGCTTCGGCTTCGGCTTCGGCTTCGGCTTCGG